>NZ_SMYO01000099.1 GCF_004358205.1 Bacillus salipaludis | reverse complement strand
CGGCCCACTACCTAGCTGTCTACGCTTAAAAACTAAAGTTACCTTTAGTCCTCCAAGACTCGCTGCGAGCGAATGGCTAGTTCTTACTCGACGGGAATCCCACCCGCTATATGATACGACCTAGGCTCGGCCGCACAAGCACCCGTTAGGTTAAGTACAATCCTTCACAAATTAGATCATTTTTCGTGATATTCTAACTTGAAAAAGAAATTCCGATTTTTTATTACTATTACTGTAGTTAAAATAAGTAAAAGAACGGTTTGTATGACTTTACTCATTGGGTGTGTTGAAAATAATTCATTGAAAAGCCCCGCTGAATATGAAAAACGATCGCAACGATAATATTTCGCCCTGTTTTATAATATAACCAGTTCATCAATAGAACAAAGGGTATGAGACTAACCACAAAATTTATAGAATATATTACCCCTGTTTCGACTAGATTGCTTTGATAATAACCTTTAATAAAACCTAGAGGGAAATGCCAAAATGCCCAGAAAATAGCAAAAATCATAGAAACAGTGAAAAGATTAAATCGTTTTCGTAAGCTGTCTGTGCCATATGAGTGCCAAGCCAATTCTTCTAGTATTGGAGCAAAAAAGAGCAAAAACCAGGCTGGAAAAATACCTGCTGAAAATGAAGACTTTCCTGAGAGTGCAAATTGAGAGGTACTATATCCGAAAAGCAAGGAAATTGCCTGTGCAAGAAGAATACTCGTGATCATAAGAAAACACGTTACAATAATGTAAAATGGTCTTATGGTATTGAAATTAAAAAACCTGTTCAATAAATCCTTTCGTAAGTAAGAATCTGGCAATATTAAAACACAAGCAATGACCAATGGACTCGATAAGCCAATAAGTCCCAAAATGCTTACTAAGATTACATATAGATTTCTACTGGGTTCAATATGACTGATGTATGCAGCAATAAACCAAAATATCCACGGAACTAAAATGGATAATCCATAGAACAAAATTGGATGCCGGTATTTCTCGATTGCCATTTCTTTTCCTCCTTTTTATTTTTATCTTACTTTAACCCTATTAAGATTTAATATTTTAAGTATTAAGTTAATGTTTATTTTTGGTAAGTATTCCAACCGGTGATTTTTTATATTAAATTGACCAAACCTTCCACTAATCAGCCCTTTAGCTTAATAAGTCCTAATAAAAAAAGCGTTAATCCTTCTTGGATTAACGCACCC
>NZ_SMYO01000098.1 GCF_004358205.1 Bacillus salipaludis | reverse complement strand
TTTTGAGGGAATGATACCTCAAACTTAATAGTCTGGCAATAATGGCGAGAAGGTCACACCCGTTCCCATACCGAACACGGAAGTTAAGCTTCTCAGCGCCGATGGTAGTTGGGGGCTGTCCCCCTGTGAGAGTAGGACGTTGCCAGGCTTTGTATAATGGAGGATTAGCTCAGCTGGGAGAGCATCTGCCTTACAAGCAGAGGGTCGGCGGTTCGATCCCGTCATCCTCCACCATGATTTTTTCACGAAAGTGAAAATATTCTTCAATAAATGCCGGTTTAGCTCAATTGGTAGAGCAACTGACTTGTAATCAGTAGGTTGGGGGTTCAAGTCCTCTAGCCGGCACCATGTTTCTTGCTTTTCTGAATAATATCAGCAAAAGAAACTAATTGCTTTTTTTGGAAATTATTTTGAGCCATTAGCTCAGTTGGTAGAGCATCTGACTTTTAATCAGAGGGTCGAAGGTTCGAGTCCTTCATGGCTCACCATTTAATTGGATATGCGGGTGTGGCGGAATTGGCAGACGCACCAGACTTAGGATCTGGCGCCGCAAGGCGTGGGGGTTCGACTCCCTTCACCCGCACCATTTAAGTTTAATATATGCGGAAGTAGTTCAGTGGTAGAACACCACCTTGCCAAGGTGGGGGTCGCGGGTTCGAATCCCGTCTTCCGCTCCACTCTTGCCGGGGTGGCGGAACTGGCAGACGCACAGGACTTAAAATCCTGCGGTAGGTGACTACCGTACCGGTTCGATTCCGGTCCTCGGCACCAGAGTTTTTGATAATTCAAAATGCGCCCGTAGCTCAATTGGATAGAGCGTTTGACTACGGATCAAAAGGTTATGGGTTCGACTCCTTTCGGGCGCGCCACATTTCGGGAAGTAGCTCAGCTTGGTAGAGCACTTGGTTTGGGACCAAGGGGTCGCAGGTTCGAATCCTGTCTTCCCGACCAGTACTTCTTATTTAATGATCACGGGGTCTTAGCTCAGCTGGGAGAGCGCCTGCTTTGCACGCAGGAGGTCAGGGGTTCGATCCCCCTAGACTCCACCAAAAAAGATAAAAAAGTTGTTGACTTTAAGTTAGTAACTTGGTAAGATGATTAAGTCGCCTTTGAGCGACAGTGAAATTTGTTCTTTGAAAACTAAACAAACAAAAACGTCAACAAACAATAATATTCATTTCTTTTGAAATGAAGCCAACGTAACATTCGAGCTAAATCAACTTTCTTGGAGAGTTTGATCCTGGCTCAGGACGAACGCTGGCGGCGTGCC
>NZ_SMYO01000097.1 GCF_004358205.1 Bacillus salipaludis | reverse complement strand
CGTCAGTTCGAGAATTTGCCTCCAGCTTCCTTCAGATTCCACCTCACGGTGGACACCCTTGCTATTGGCTAACAGTTCCTACTGCCAAGCCTGTAGTGGACTTTCACCACCAAGTTATCGCCCATGCCGGGCGCACATAAGAAAAGGGATCGCCGTAGCGATCCCTTAATTAAACTCTTGCACCCTTTAGTTGAACAAGCGTAGGAAGACTATATTATGTTGTCACAGTTTCTAATTTCATTATTGCACAAAAATACTGTGAAGCAGTAGTAAATGTAATAAACGAACAAAGCTCACTAATTTCTGCATCAGAAAGATACTCTCTCAACACATTAAATTGAGCATCTGATATATCCCCTTTTTGTTTTAAAAAAACCTCTGCAAAGCCTACTACAATAGACATTTTTTCATCGAACAAATGGGGTTCAGGTTTTCCTTTTGCCTTGCAATACTCATAACCATTGCTTTGAGCTAAAGTTCTCCTTATTTGCTCTTTTAGTCGAGACGATAGATGCATATCTTTTTCAAATACTTCTCCTAATTGATTCCATCCATTTAATACATCTTTATTATGTCCTAAAAGTCTTTGAAAAGGGGTCACCCCGAATTCAGATTCATTAATTCTTGCCATAAATACTACCTCCTTGTAGTATTTATATTATCGAATAAATTTAAAGAATTGAATTAAATATAAAACTCATTTTGCATATATTCTTTAATAAATTAATGAAAAATGGAGGATTTCCTTAAAAATGAAAATAGATTCAATTGATAAGAAAATAATAGATGAATTAAGCAAAAATAGTCGATTATCGATGAGTGAACTTGGCAGAAGAATTAATTTATCTTCACCATCTGTAACAGAACGGGTAAGACAAATGGAGTCATTTGGAGTAATAAAGAGGTATACATTAGAAGTTGATTATGCTAAATTAGGAGTTCCTATTCAATGCATTATAGAAGCAACCGTTAAAAATGGAGATTACAATTCTTTTAAGAGATATATTGAAGGTCTTCCAAATGTAGAGTTTTGTTATCGAATTGCTGGAAACGCCTGCTATATGCTTAAAATGCAATTCGATACATTTGCCAAAGCAGAAGAATTTATTGAAGATGTAAATCCTTATGCTCATACGGTAACGCATTTCATTTTTTCTAAGGTCCAGACGAATTTAAGATTGGGTTCGGACTGAATCCTTGTTCAACTAGTCGAGTAGAAGGGAGCCTTTCTACCTTCCGGTAGATTGTACTCCTCCCCCTCACAGAACCGTGCTTGCACTATTAATGCACACGGCTCCTCCTAGTTATCGTTTACAGACTGTAGCTAATCTCTTTTCTTAGATTC
>NZ_SMYO01000096.1 GCF_004358205.1 Bacillus salipaludis | reverse complement strand
TATATATGACTTAAGAAAAGAAATTAGCTATATTTTGTAAATGATAACTAGGAGGAGCCGTGTGCGTTAATAGCGCAAGCACGGTTCTGTGAGGGGGGAGGAGTACAATTTACCGCAAGGTAGAAAGGCTCCCTTCTACTCGACATGTTGAAGATGGGTTTGCTAAAGACGACCCCATCTTTTTATTATTTAACTAAGTGTTAGAATACGAATAAGGAGAATAAGTAGGAAAAAGAATTTCTAAGGAGTTCGGTAGCTATGCTTCAAATGAACGTATTAAAAAAATTTAAAACCTCATATGAAATAAAACTTTCACAGAATCAACGTTTTTTATGCCATTCAATGGGAAGTAAAACGATTGTTTATGATACAAGTTCTTGGGAAAAAATTGCGGAGCTCAAGCCTAATAATCCGGGCAATTTTTATTTCTCTCAAAATGATGATTATTTATATATAAAAAATACGACTGGTACTATATATGTGTATGAAACGGCTAGATTTCAGTTAGTAAAAACGATTAAATCGAATAAAAAATTTCAATTTGAGGAAGGGGATTTTGCGATAACCGATAGCCCATTACTAATCCTTGATACATTGAAAACATATAATGGACGTCAACTAGTATTAATCAATATTGAAAATGGTGAATACAACGTACTATCCGAATTTGAAGATTCAATTACTCTTATCCATTTTAATCATTTTATTAAAGCTGAAAATACTTATTTATTTACTTTGAGTTATGTAAATAATGAAGGGTACCGAGTCGAAAAAATAGTAAAAGTTAAAGAACCAATAAATAAAGAGTCCATTGAAGTATTAGATAACTTAGAAATTCGAAATTGGGATTCCATCATCTTTAACTCTAGTCATAACGTATATATTGTGGTTCAAGATTATGACATAGTTATACTCGATGGACAGTTTAAAGAAATTTTAAAGAAAGTCTGCTTATCAGAACAGGATTATCCTGACCACTTCGGTTATTTTCAACATATGCACCAGTCAAACGATGGTCGATATTTTATCCTTACATATAGTGAGAAAGTTTTAATCCTGCGATACGATGATTTAGAACCCATTGTAGTTGAAGAACTACAATATGCCTGTTTTGGGGAATTCAGCAACGATGACCGATTTATTTCTATAGGAACATGGGAGAATGGCTACATCCTTGAAAACACCCTACGTTAGTGTCTTTTGAGAGATAAAGGTCACCGTTCTTCTCTTTCTAATACGAATTGTGGAATCCTTCACTTAAAGTAACGGGTGCAAGAGTTAAAGAATGGGATGGCTGCGGCGATCCCATTTTCTTATGTGCGCCCGGCATGGGCGATAACTTGGTGGTGAAAGTCCACTACAGGCTTGGCAGTAGGAACTGTTAGCCAATAGCAAGGGTGTCCACCGTGAGGTGG
>NZ_SMYO01000095.1 GCF_004358205.1 Bacillus salipaludis | reverse complement strand
CGGCCCGCCACCTAACTGTCTACGCTTAAAGACTAAAGTTACCTTTAGCCCTCCAAGACTCGCTACGAGCGAATGGCTAGTTCTTACTCGACGGGAATCCCACCCGTTATATGATACGACCTAGGCTCGGCCGCACACCTGCCCCGTTACTTTAATAAGAAAATGCATTACCGTTGTTCAGTAATGCACCCTCTAGTTGAAGAAGAATTGTTTATCGTCTTCTAAAGTCAAAAGTTTCATTTGGTACACTTAATACGTGACCATTAATTACAACGGTATTTTCATCAATCCATTTAATATTTGCTTTTTCTTCGTGATAGTTCCAATAAATGTTCTTTGGTTTTTTGTTCGCTTTATTAAAATTTAGTTCTCCACGAACAGCAAAATCTGTTGTTGCTCCTTCACTTGAAACGTAGGCTTTTAGCGTATAGGTTCCTTCTGGAGAACTTTTTTCTGTAATTAAATCTCCTTTAGGCAAACGACTCATATCAAAAAATGCCCAATAAACACCATATCCAATTAGCCCAAGTATTACAGGAATTAATAAAGAAAAAATAATATGTTTCTTTTTCATTCTTTCTCCTCCTAAATGGCTGAATTCAATTTAGTTTATCAGAAAGAATCCCTTGTAAGGACAATTATTTTTTATAAATGTCTATGCCTTATTTAATTAACCTTCCCCTTTGGTTCAAGAAGAAAGGCTGCCATTTTAATAGCAGCCAACTTCTTTATTATTCTAATTCATCTTTAATTAACTCCAAAAGAAAATCACCAAAATCATCAGCAATCACATCAAATGGTTGCTCATCCCAGTCCACTCCTAAGTATACTGATACAACTGCTGGTTCCTTTTCATCATTAAGATTATTAAAATCCAAACAATATAAATCATCCATGCCAGTAAGCTAAATAATAAGAAATTTATCTGGTAAACCAGTCTCTTTTCTTTCAGTCAAAGTGTACCAGATTGCGTCTGGGACAGAAGAATTTTCAAAGTCATCTTGAAGAACACCATATATTTCTTGTGAACCGAAATTCCCTGCCCCGAAAGAGTTTAGGAAGTGGCGATACATTTTTGAAAATTTAATTCCTAATTCTTTTTCTGCTTTATCTATTAAGAGTTCAGAACGCTCTCCGACAAAATCACATTCTTCCTTATTTTGTTCTAATAAGATTAATGCTCTTTCATAATTAGACCAGCTCATATGCTTTCCCCTTTGATGTTTTCTTTAGATAAATATAGCAAATATATTGCATATTATCTTCTTCAGTCGAGTAGAAGGGAGCCTTTCTACCTTCCGGTAGATTGTACTCCTCCCCCTCACAGAACCGTGCTTGCACTATTAATGCACACGGCTCCTCCTAGTTATCGTTTACAGACTGTAGCTAATCTCTTTTCTTAGATTCAGATTTTGCTA
>NZ_SMYO01000094.1 GCF_004358205.1 Bacillus salipaludis | reverse complement strand
TAATAGAAGGAACAATTTCTCTTCCCTTTTCGTAAAGTCTTCTTGTTTGTGTAGCCATTTTATCCACACCACGGTATTCTACAGCCTGCATGGCACAAATCAATTCAATCGCAAGAACTCTTCTTGCATTTTGAATAATTTGATGAGCGTGTCTTGAGCCAATGGTTCCCATACTTACATGATCCTCTTGGTTTGCAGAAGATGGAATGGAATCGACACTTGCAGGGTGTGCCAATGTTTTATTTTCAGAAACAAGCGCTGCTGCCACATATTGCATAATCATCGCACCAGATTGTAGACCTGGCTCTGGGCTTAAGAAAGGCGGCAGATCATTTAATTGTGGATTGATTAACCGTTCAATGCGTCGTTCTGAAATATTAGCCATTTCCGCAACGGCAATTTTCATAAAGTCCATGGCAAACGCAATTGGCTGACCATGGAAGTTACCGCCAGAGATAACCTTATCACCATCATCAAAAATTAATGGATTATCTGTTGCTGCATTCATTTCAATTTCTAATTTTTCTTTTACATAATCAAGTGCCTGCCATGAAGCTCCATGAACCTGTGGGATACAACGAAGTGAATAAGCATCCTGCACTCGAAGCTCGCCTTGTTGGGTAGTCAGCAAGCTGTCACTTAAATAGCTGCGGATTCTTGCTGCTGTATCGATTTGCTGCTGGTAACCGCGGGCAACATGAATGTCTTCGTCAAATGCATCGATAATTCCAGTTAAACCTTCAATCGTCATTGAAGAAATAAGCTCACTTTCAAACGCAAGCTGTTCTGCTTCTAAGTAGCCGACAACGCCCATTGCTGTCATCGCCTGTGTTCCATTGATAATTCCTAATCCTTCTTTTGCCTCTAATGTAATCGGCTGAATTCCTTCGATTTGGAACGCTGTTAAAGAATCCATACGATTTCCTTGGTAAAATACCTCTCCCTCACCAACAAGTGCTAAGGCTAGGTGGGAAAGTGGTGCTAAATCTCCACTTGCGCCAAGTGAACCTTGCTGCGGAATAACAGGTACAATATCATGATTCACAAGCTTTAATAATGTTTCAATTACCACTGGACGTACGCCAGAAAAACCCTTTAAAAGTGCATTGGCACGAAGAAGTACCATTGCTTTTGCTACATCCACAGGGAATGGTTCGCCGACACCGCATGCATGAGAACGGATCAAGTTCAACTGAAGGTCTTGAACATCGTTCTGATCGATGAACACATCACTAAATTTACCGAATCCAGTTGTAATCCCGTAGATCACTCTTCCTTCTGAAACGATTCGATCTACTGCTTCCCTGCTCTTTTTTACTGCTTCCATGCTTTTATCTGATGCTTGGACCTTTTGACCACCATATAATACTTCTTTCATTTCCTTTAACGTTAAACCTTGGCCAGTTAATGTAATCATTTAT
>NZ_SMYO01000092.1 GCF_004358205.1 Bacillus salipaludis | reverse complement strand
ATTTTGAAATAGAAGATGAATGGTATTCATACCGGGGCGAGTGTTTTAAACAAATTGCTATTGAATGGTGTCAGGAAAATAAAATAAATTTTATTGAATAGAATTGACAGGGGTGTTTACTTAACCAAGCGGTAATCACCTTTTCTTATATAAGTAAAGGGGCAGTTTAACAAGACTCTTCCCAAATTATTCAATGTCACGGTAAAATAACTATACATTAATTTCCAGAATGGAGTGTTTATCGTGGTTCAATTATGGCGAGCATTTGGACATTTGGTTCCCTTATTCTTAATAATCGTTTTAGGGGTTAGTGTTATTACATATTTTGTCAGTAAAAAAAGAAAATCAGATAGAGTGATTGTTAACCTTCTGTTTATTTTTAGCATAATCGGAATTTTATTGGTAACTGTTTATCCCAATGCTTATGGTCCTGGAATGCCGAGAGTTGTTAACATAGTACCGTTAGTTGGAATGTACAATATTCTGTTTCATTCAGTTGATATAACCATACCTATTCGTAATTTAGGTCTTAATATTTTACTATTTGTTCCTTTTGGATTTTTTCTAACTTTGAAAACATCATCTTTTCAAAGGAAGCTTAATCTATTTGTAATACTAACGGGATTTATATTTTCTTTGTTTATTGAAACAGTGCAGTTTGCTATTCCTATGGGGCGTTCTTCAGATATAGATGATGTAATATTAAATACAATTGGAACATTTTTAGGGTACATAATTTGGAAACTTTTCAATTCTAAATCGTCAAGTATTTCCTCATTTAAAGAAACATCAAATGGAAAAATGTAATGCCAACCTTTTTATACTCTAGGGTGCAAGAGTTGAAGATCCAGCTGCCATTTTAGGCAGCTTTTCTTTTTGTGCTAACGGGCAGGTCACATTAAGAAGGATTATAATTGAATAAAGAACTTAACTCAGAGGTGTTAAATGCTGTTTCTTAATTAAGGAGGTATATGATGAAGTTTTTTATAAAGTTAAATACTATTAGTGCCATATACGCTTTAGCGTTGTTCATAGCAATCGAACTCATAATAAATGTCTCTCATATAAGTAGTTTAACTGGCTGGGAATGGGATAATGTTTACATTCTAATTGCTGCTATTAATGTAATTGGAGTTCTACTTTCAACGATTTTATTCATTTGCTTAACGAAAAAATGGACTATAGGTAGAAAAAACAGCTATTGGTCACTCATTTTGTGGGTACCATATTTTATCCTTTTTTTCTCTTTTTTCACTGTTGTAATTCCTATTAATTCAGGAGTAACACTTTTTCCGAGATTTAGTCTTCTTATTTATGGATCTGTCATTCTGTATCCGGTTTACATATTATTTATTAATCTATGTGCTTCACCTCTAAGTTTAGATGATGAGGAAATAAGGCATTAATAATGCAGGTCACTTTGTTATAACTTATTCATCTCGCTTATTGAACTGATATGAACGAAACTGTCAACCCACCACACCCAAATGTTTTTATTTAGCGTTTTATTCAGTATGAATAGAGTTATTCCTTGTTCAACTTATAGACCAAATATCCTTTCGGATCTAGCTTGTCAAGGGCGCACTTTCCCT
>NZ_SMYO01000091.1 GCF_004358205.1 Bacillus salipaludis | reverse complement strand
AAGTAAACCAGCTAATAGTTTGTCAACATTTTTCAATAAAATGTTTGATCCCGTCATGATATACTAAAAATGTCCATGCCAAATAACCTTCCTCATTTCGCTTATTGGAAGGTTTTGTTGTATTTAGTTGGATATAGTTTTTATGCTATATCTTGGAAAGTGGTTCTGCTTTTTAGTAAGGCGTAAATCCAGTGTAAGAGCTTATTTACACACGCAATCATGGCTACCCTGAAGGGTTTTCCTTCTTCTCGTTTCTTGTCATAAAACTCTCGTAGTCTTCTATTACGTGGAATGATCTCATCAGTGGTTTTCTTTTTACGGGCATCCCGAATGCCACTTTGCACAGCCATATACAAGGCGTGGCGGAGTCTACAGGAACCACGTTTGGTTATTCGGTTTACTGATGCAGTGAACTTTCCAGAAGAATATACACTAGGATCTATTCCAGCGAATGCAACTAACTTCTTGGCATTATTAAACCGATCTATCTCTCCAATTTCAGAGATAATCGTGGCAGCGATTTTTTCTCCGATTCCAGGGATAGATTGAAGGATCTCGTATTCTTCAATTTCTTTAGCGAGAGCATATATTTCATTCGCAATGTTGGATAGGTGCTCTTCATATTGAAGAACAATCTTTACTAAGATTTCAAGGTTAAAGATATGACTCTCGAAGAGATTATTTCGAAAAGGATTTTGAAGAGCAGCTGCTCTTAATTTCTGTGCCTTTTCTTTTGCCCAAGACTCTGAACGACTCATACATAATGAAGCTATTCGATCCGTTAACTCTTTTTCACTTACACTTAACACAGCCTTAGAAGTAGGGAAGGCTAGTAAAGTAAGCAGAGATACCTTAGAATAGAGGCTTCCAAACACCCCACGGTACTCAGGAAACACCTGGTCGATTAAAGAATGTAGCTGTATCTTTGTTTTCGCTGATATTTCTGCAATACTCTCTTGTTGTCTTGTTAGATTACGAAGGTTTAAGAGTTGAACCCCACGCTTCTTGTATGGCTCTAATTCCTCTTTATAAAACAGTTCACAAAGATGATAAGCATCAATTGCATCTGTTTTTACCTTTCGCAGGCTTGAGCTCTTGGCTCTATGTGAGATAAGAGGATTTAAGATAATATAAACATATTTTTCTTCCTCTAAGAATTGAATAACAGGAAAATGGTAGTGTCCAGTTGATTCTAAAACAACCGAAGGTTGATAACCACCAGCTGCTCTTTTAACTTCTTTTAAGAACTCCAATAAATTCCCCAAACCTTCAAGATTATGTTCAATACTAAAGCTCTTACGATATGGTTTACCTTTATCTAAAAATGCTTGGACCTGACTTTCACCCTTTGAAACATCCAGACCAATGACTGGATTCATACTTGAATCTCCTCCTCCTAGAAATACAATATTAGTCGGTTTCCCCTAAAACTCCTTGTAATGTCATAGGTTCGCTTGTTAAACGGGATCTTTGTCCCAACCAGCCTGAAACATGATTATACAAGTAGGGGGTGGACAGTTTACTTGACGGGTTCAAGACCCACGGGTGCTACGTCCTCCCCCGACTACCGATATAATAAAACCAATTAAAAAAAGGTCAACCAGAAAAATCTGGCTAACCTTATATTACGAACGGGTGCAAGA
>NZ_SMYO01000090.1 GCF_004358205.1 Bacillus salipaludis | reverse complement strand
GCATCTAAGCATGAAGCCCCCCTCAAGATGAGATTTCCCATAGCGTCAAGCTAGTAAGATCCCTGAAAGATGATCAGGTTGATAGGTCAGAGGTGGAAGCATGGTGACATGTGGAGCTGACTGATACTAATCGATCGAGGACTTAACCATAGTCTTAAGGTGAACTCGTTTTTACTAAAAACTTCTTCTGTATTATCTAGTTTTGAGGGAATGAAAAAAAATAAATTTACCTCTTGAAAAATTTCAAAAAGACATTATAATAAAATAGTGTCTGATAAACAGTCTGGCAATAATGGCGAGAAGGTCACACCCGTTCCCATACCGAACACGGAAGTTAAGCTTCTCAGCGCCGATGGTAGTTGGGGGCTGTCCCCCTGTGAGAGTAGGACGTTGCCAGGCTGTTATAATGGAGGATTAGCTCAGCTGGGAGAGCATCTGCCTTACAAGCAGAGGGTCGGCGGTTCGATCCCGTCATCCTCCACCATAATATTTATAAACCTGCCGGTTTAGCTCAATTGGTAGAGCAACTGACTTGTAATCAGTAGGTTGGGGGTTCAAGTCCTCTAGCCGGCACCACTTTTATGTTTAGAGCCATTAGCTCAGTTGGTAGAGCATCTGACTTTTAATCAGAGGGTCGAAGGTTCGAGTCCTTCATGGCTCACCATTTAAATTGGATATGCGGGTGTGGCGGAATTGGCAGACGCACCAGACTTAGGATCTGGCGCCGCAAGGCGTGGGGGTTCGACTCCCTTCACCCGCACCAATTAAATTAAATATGCGGAAGTAGTTCAGTGGTAGAACACCACCTTGCCAAGGTGGGGGTCGCGGGTTCGAATCCCGTCTTCCGCTCCACTCTTGCCGGGGTGGCGGAACTGGCAGACGCACAGGACTTAAAATCCTGCGGTAGGTGACTACCGTACCGGTTCGATTCCGGTCCTCGGCACCAAAGCTTTTAAAATATGCGCCCGTAGCTCAATTGGATAGAGCGTTTGACTACGGATCAAAAGGTTATGGGTTCGACTCCTTTCGGGCGCGCCATTATCGGGAAGTAGCTCAGCTTGGTAGAGCACTTGGTTTGGGACCAAGGGGTCGCAGGTTCGAATCCTGTCTTCCCGACCATTATCTTTAATTATAATATGGGGTCTTAGCTCAGCTGGGAGAGCGCCTGCTTTGCACGCAGGAGGTCAGGGGTTCGATCCCCCTAGACTCCACTTATCTAAATAATATTTTGGCGGTGTAGCTCAGCTGGCTAGAGCGTACGGTTCATACCCGTAAGGTCGGGGGTTCGATCCCCTCCGCCGCTACCAAAAGGGACCTTTAGCTCAGCTGGTTAGAGCAGACGGCTCATAACCGTCCGGTCGTAGGTTCGAGTCCTACAAGGTCCACCATTATATTTGAAATATTACGGAGGAATACCCAAGTCCGGCTGAAGGGATCGGTCTTGAAAACCGACAGGCGGGTTAAACCGCGCGGGGGTTCGAATCCCTCTTCCTCCGCCATATGATTTTATCTTCAGCATAGAGTTTTAGCTTCAATTATTATTATCGCGGGGTGGAGCAGTCTGGTAGCTCGTCGGGCTCATAACCCGAAGGTCGCAGGTTCAAATCCTGCCTCCGCAATTTGGTCTGGTAGTTCAGTTGGTTAGAATGCCTGCCTGTCACGCAGGAGGTCGCGGGTTCGAGTCCCGT
>NZ_SMYO01000009.1 GCF_004358205.1 Bacillus salipaludis | reverse complement strand
TATTTTACCCCTCATCGCTTACAAAAGATGCAAAATGCCTGGAATGCATCCTCTTGATAAACATTGTAACATTTGGTAAGCCGTATGCCTTAATAGGGCACGTACGGTTTGATAAGGGGGAAGCCTCGAGAGAGGTTTCCCTACTTTCTATTCATGAAATTTAGTTTTAAAAAACCAGTTGTGAAAAGCTTGTGTTAAGTAATCCGTTATCCAAATGGTTATAAAACTCCAATACCAAGTCCATTTTTTATATTTAATTAATTTTGTATATTTCACTGCAATTATTTCAAAGATGACGATTACAGAAGTACTAATAAAGAAATGCAGAGTTTTTTTTAAGTGAGATTTATTTTTTGGATAGTACAAACTAAATAAAGTGCACAGTCCAGGATATATAAAGTATTCAAATGAAAAACTAGCTCTATTTGCTTTTTTGAAAAATAAGCGATATGGATAGGAAATTAAGTTTTTTTCTACTACTAGTAATCCAAAAATCCATGTTAATGCTTGTTTAAATAAAAATACAACTATTGATTCACGAATTTTATTTTTTGGTGTAAATTTTATTAATAGTAATGACACAATTATCCAGGATGAAATTACGATAGTTTTCTCTGCTTTGTATTTCATTAATTATCCTCCTTTACTTATTAGTTTTTACTTTTAGAATTGATTAATTCAATTTTTGTTTTAAGTAAAATGAATACGAAGATAATATGAAATAAAACAGTAAGGGATATTAGCTAAGCGTTGATTCAAGAAGGATGAACGATCTTACTTGTATACTCCTCCTCTTCATTTAACGTGAAAAAATTAAACGGATGTTTTAGATAAAAAGTGCTTTTTCTGCTCAAGATAATTTAACAATCGAAAAAATTGCGGCAGGATTACACAAATAATAAGGATTCGAAGCACTTGTACGGCTACGACAAAGGTCGAGTCACCATGGAGGACGACAGAAGTTGTCGTCATTTCAGCGATTCCGCCTGGCGCAAATGCAAGAATAGAGGTAATCAGTGAAATCCCTGTTATTTTAGCCACTAAAACCGCACACATAAACATAGAGAAAATGAGACCGACCGTACTTATGAAAGAGACTACGATCGTCCGTTTTAACCCGATAAACATGCTTTTTTGAAAACACGAACCAATACTGGCAGCAATCATAATCTGCGATAAAATGATGACTTCATGAGGCCACCACGAAACGATGTCACCTCCAATCATGAACGAACCAAGAGATTGGGCAATGGCAGTACCCACCATGCTTCCAATCAGCCAGGGAGCAGGAAATCGTAAATATTTGATCAATCGGTAGCCTGCGTATGCAAATGCGATAAAGGCAAAAGTCCAAAGTAACATCCCGATTTTAAATTCCGGGTCTGCCTGAACCGAAAGGGGAACAGGATTCGCCGAATTTCCACTGTGTGTAGCCGAAAAAGAAGCAACCAACGGAATCATTAGGATCACTAAAAAAACGCGCATGGTTTGAATAATGCTGACGACAGCCGTATTTGCCCCTGCCTCTTCTGCAATCCCAGGCATAGCGGATAATCCACCAGGAGCCGTTCCGAAAAAGCTGGTCATCATATCCGTAATACTATATTTCCAGAGTACGAGACCGGAAAGTAAGGAAAAAATGATCGAAAGAAGAAGCATAAGAATGATGGCAAGCCAATTTTCCTTAAAAACATGCAAAAAAGTCAGGTTTATTTTCTGTCCCAAATGAATGCCTAAAATAAACTGCCCCATAAATAACCAGTACTTTGGCATCCCTTTTTGATTCTCATTCCCCCTTAAAAAGGATGGCTTCCAAAAGGAAAGAAAAGCAGCTGCTAAAAATGTGCCGATCATCCATCCAATGGATAGATCCGTCAATGAGATCAAGAATCCTCCTAAACTACTTATCAATATAAAACAAACACTGCGAAAAAAGGTGTTTTTTTCATTCATAATCTAGCCTCCTTGCTTCAAAACATCCAATGAAGATTTCGTAATAAATATAGTATAATCAAAGCAATAAATAAAATATGGAATTTATATTGGAGCCCATAATCAAAAGTTATTTCTTAAAGGATACAAGGTGATTTCGATGGATGAAAGAGACTGGATGGTTTTGCAAACCCTTTATCAAGAAAAAAATATAACCAATACAGCTAAAATACTGCATATTTCGCAGCCGGCTTTAACCAATCGCTTAAAAACAATGGAAAACTACTTTGGAGTTAAAATCGTGAATCGAAACTGGCGCGGAGTTGAGTTTACTCCACAAGGTGAGTATCTTGCAAAAAATGCACATGAAATGTTATTGCGAATCCAAAAGATGAAAGAAACAGTCCTAAATATGGAGAAAAAAATATCGGGTACATTAAGGCTGGGTGTTTCAACCTTTTTTACGGATTATAAACTTCCCGGATTATTAAAACTTTTTAAAGATCAATACCCTGATGTCGAGTTTAAAGTAACAACGGGATCCAGTAATGATATTGCCCATTTAATGTACAATCATGATGTTCATGTCGGTTTTTTAAAAGGGGAATATGGCTGGAAGGATCAAAAAAAGTTTCTCTTCGAAGAAAGCATTTGTATCGCTTCAAAAGAAGAGATAGACATGAACCGACTGCCCAGTTTACCTAGAATTGATTACGAAACGGATCCATTATTAAAAGCTGTAATTGATAATTGGTGGGCTGAAAATTACTCACAGCCTCCACTCGTCAGTATTAATGTGGATAAAGCAGATACATGCAAAAAGATGGTCGGTTATGGCTTGGGCTACGCCATTATGCCAAGCATGAATATTGATGATCTTGTTCATATCAATAAAATTGAAATTAAAAACAAGGAGGGAGAAAAAATCATCCGAAAGACGTGGATGTTCTACCATGAAGAATCTTTAGAATTCAACGTAGTAAAGGCTTTTGTCGAATTTGTAGAGGGGATTGACCTGCAATCCATTACCTAAGGTGGAATTTGCTGGTCAAAAACGGAGCTGTTTGGGGAGCTGTATACATGATCAATTGTTTTAAATAATTTTATAAAAATAAGGTAACTAGCATGGGTTGAAATCCTTCAAATAAAGCAAACAGCTGCCATGATGGCAGCTGGATTAACGTAACTTATTAAACGCAAGTAAACGATTGAATTTGTCTTAGGCTAATTCCGAAATTAACCCATCTACGACCAGTCCAGCGATACCCTGAAACAGAGTGGCGGCCAATAAATGTTGGATAAAACCAAAATTGCTCAAAACCTCTTAGCCATACATATGTGTATCTGTGTAAACAACGGACCATACTGCCTGGGTCTACTGCAAATGCTCCTGCTTGGTGCGTCTGTTGAGGAACAACAGATGGCGGTGGCGATGTGGGTGGTCCCTCTTCTGGGGCAGGATGACCAGGCGATGGTCCAGCTCCAGGAGCATGATGACCAGGTGGCGGAGCAGTCGGTGGCTGAAAGCCGCCAAATTGTCTTGGATCAAGGGTCGAATTGTAATCTGCTTGAATAGGAGTTGCAGATAGATAAGCATCTTGACTATTTGGAATGTTATAGTACAGATGTATATGATTTGGGTACATAAAATGCACTCCCTTACAATTTATTTTCATATCATCCTATTCATTGGTTATTCACCTATTAACTTGTTCGAATAAAAATGTGTTTTTACCTATAAACAATCGTTGGGCATTATGATGTGCACGTGCACACCCGAGCAACTTGAGCACGTAACGAAAGCATACAAGAGATAATGAGAATACACCCTACAGAAGACGGGTTATCCGTCTTCTGTTTCATTCACAGGGAGTTGGTATTCTTTCTTTGTTTAATTAAATGATAAATACCAGTTCCTAAGTAAAAAAGAAAGAAATAGCCAAAAAGAATGAGAGTAGGAATTGCATTAGGAAGTATTTTTATAAGGAAAATACCTATAACAAGACAAATAAATGAAGCAATAAAATTAATTTTATATTTTGGTATTCTTTTCACAAAATCACCTCCAACTTATTTTACCATTATTTTCTAGATGTGTGATGATGGAGGTGTTTATGAAAAGATGGACTTACACGATCGGATGCGTTTCTACAAAAGTGAAGACGCATTTTACAATGTATCTGGGAGGTTACCAGATTGTCTCTAGATCATGCCCAAATATAATATAGACGGGCTCCAATTTCCTCTCGAAGTGTAATATATATTGTAATGTTAAATTAGCTCTCCATACATTCGAAAGGAAGTGGAAAAAATGGATAATGCCTTACCAATAACTAATGCCTTACCAATATCGAATGCCTTACCCGCAAATGTTCTTCCCCAACCTCCATTGTCTTATTCCTATGCAGCTCCTGTTTATGCAAGCTGTTTTCCTACTCAAGGATGCGGTGAATTTATACTCATAGTCGTTTTGTTTATTTTATTAATCATTGTTGGTGCAGTTTGTTTCTGTGTTTAAAAGCTGTGACTGTATTTATGAAATAATCCTCATCCTAACTCCGGATGAGGATTATTTCCCTTAAACTGATACAAGTTTTTCTTGAGCTGAACAAGCAATTGCTATTAAAGTAAGAACGAAGGAGTTACTTATTAGTTCTTGTCGGTTTGCAAATTACATCTTGATAGAATCCTTACGGTCAGCTTAAAAAAAGACGGTTATGTTATTTCAATTTACTATTTTTCACGATCGTCTAACCATTTATCAAATGTAGATTCAAAGTTTTTCCTTTCTTCATTCGACATGATAAAAGGAGATATGACCATATAACCCAAGATTCCTGCAGTTATAGAAAAGAAGAAATTTGCCATAAAGTCCATATCTTTTTGCCAAAGAAATAAGAATCCGAATACCATAACTCCTATTAAAATACTTAAAATTCCTTTTAGAATAGCTTTATTCAATGTATTATAATAAAAATTTTTATATTAATTCCCATCCATTATACTATGAATGTTAAAATCTTCTATTTTCTATTAAAATTTATTTTTCCACATATAGCCACAATATTTACGAAAAGAGTCTAAAATAAGGAAAAACATTTTGTAAATAATCGACGATTTTTACCGTTTCCTTAATGGACCTTCATTTGTTAAAAATGAATCAAAGAGTATTTCAGATTGATCCGAATAAGAGGTCAACTTGAACCAATATAAAATTTGAGATTGACACCATGGAAGAAACAAGTCTGAACCAAGCAATACCAGAGATTACTACAGAGATTATCCAAAGACAACAACAAAGATCGTTCCAGTTGTTTTCCCGATCAAAAAATTTTAAAAACCCCCCTTAAAGACCAAAATCCTTCCTTATCCATTCATTCACCCATTTGCCAAATTTATAAAAAAGTTTTTATTTTACCTGTCCTTTTTTGTCATTTTTCTTTATATAGCTAGGGAAAGATCAATGAACCAATCGATGAAACAAGAACGGAAGCAAATTGTTTTATCATTTGGCCATTCAAAAAGGGAGGAAAAAAGAGATGAGTAATTTATTAGTGTACGAAAATCCAATGATCGTGAGCCCATCATTAGCCAACAGGATTGGTTTAAATGAAGCAGTCGTCCTGCAGCAGGTACATTACTGGGTGAATAAAAGCAACCATATCATTGAGGAGCGTAAATGGATTTACAATACCTATAACGATTGGCAGGAACAATTTTCATTTTGGTCACTCAGTACGATCAAACGGGTATTTCGCTCGCTAGCGGATCAAGGATTATTGCTTTCAGGGAACTGGAATAAAAGCAAAATGGATCAAACCAAGTGGTACACCATTGATTATGAACGGTTAGAAGCACTGGAATTAGCGCCAAAAATGCAAAAGAAGGAAATAGAACTTAATGAAAGGAAACACGTCGAAGCAGAAATAGATTTTATAGCATCGGAGATAAACGCGCCTGCTGTTAAAGAGAACCTGTATAAAGAAGATAGTTTTGGTATGGATTTAGATGAAAAGGATACATACACAAGTGAAAATGAAGAATTTGACGGTGCATTCCTGCATACGACACCTGGGCAAAAAGAAAAACAAAAAGCTATCGTTCACAATATAGAAAACAATCCAGACATCCAAAATCCCTTATTGAGTAATCAAAAAACAGAAGATGTGAAAGAAATTATTGAGTTTTGGGATGATAATGGATTTGGATTTACAAATGTGAATGCAAAAGAGCAGTTGTTGTCGTGGTTAGATGATTCTAGCTTTTTACATCCAAAAGAGATGATTTTAAAAGCAATGAATATTGCGTGTGCTAATAACAAGCGGAAGTTGAACTATATTGTGGCGATTCTGAAGAACTGGGAAAATGAATCTTTACTGACCGTAGAAGAAGTTGAAATGGATCAGGAGAAGAAAAAGTCTGCACCAAAGCATAGGAAATCAACTGAATCGTTTCCTAACGGAAGAGATATTCCAAGAGGCTTTGAACTCGATCTTACGGCAGGTGAAGAGTGATGAGTATGGCAGAGAAGGCGTTTTTAGGAAGTTTGATGAAGGCGGAATACTTACTCAAGGATACGGTGATTCAGCCTGAACAGCTAGAAAATATGCGGCATAAAGAATTAATGCGAAGGATGGTAGAGTATAAGCGTGCTGGCAAGAATATTGATTTAATTTCCTTGACCACCTTACCGGACCTCGAATCTGTAGGTGGAATGTCTTACCTTTCGGAGCTGTTATCGTATGCGGATCTAGAGAAATTTGACAGTACGGAGAAGCTCCTTCTTGGTCAGTGGAAGGAACGAGAAAAGAGGAACATTTTAACGGTTGCATTCACGAACGATTGGGAAATAGCGAAAGTAATCACCGAATTGGATAAGATTAACCAAATGAAGATGGACGATCACACGTCCTTACATCAAGCAATGTCAATCATTTATGAGGCACCCTGGGAAGATCAACCAACATTGAAAACCGCCACAACAGGGATCAAAAAGCTAGACGAGGTGACGGGAGGCTTTCAGGACGGGGAAGTAACGATTCTAGCGGCAAGACCCTCGATGGGAAAAACCGATGTGATGCTTCATTTTGCAAAAATGTCGGGATGGGCTGGATATTTGCCTCTCGTATTTTCCTTAGAAATGCCCGAAAGGCTGATCACCTCCCGATTAATGGCTTCAACCGGGGGCTTTAACCGTGCAAAAATGCGGGATCCGAAAAGAATGCTCAATCCTAGTCAAAAGAATAAATGGTCGGATGTCATTGGGGACCTTACTGAAACCCATATGCAAATTTTTGATAGGTCTGGACAAACCATTGCCGAAATGAGAGCAAAAACACGAAAAATGATGCATCAATTTCCATACAAGAAACCGATTCTATTTATCGATTATCTAACGCTTATCCATTCTGGTCAATTTTACGGCGGGAATTCCCACTTACAAGTGACGGAAATATCTAAATCTCTTAAAGCGATGGCGAAGGATTTTAATTGCCCCGTCATTTGTTTGGCGCAGTTAAATCGATCGGTGGAATCAAGAGCCAATAAGCGGCCGATGATGTCTGACATTCGGGAATCAGGAAGTGTGGAACAGGATGCCGATGTGATTCTGTTCTTGTATCGCGAAGCTTATTATGACAAGGAATCTGAGGATCATTCCCTTGAAATCATTGTCTCAAAAAATCGAAATGGTCCAGTTGGAACCGTCTCTGTGAATTACAACGAGCATACAGGAAAAATTGAAGAGCAAAAGGAATAAGGTGTTTCCGTTTCGGTCACAGAGCCGAGGACATGATTGAATATCGAGGTGTTAGCAGTGATTGTGGAAGAATTATATCAGGATTGTTTCCATTATAATGAATCCTCTTTGGCCCATTACATCTACCATTTACTAGAAGAGCAGAAAATTTCATTAAAAGATGACATTTCAAAAATAGACCTTAATCAAGTGGATCATCAGAAAGTAGCGGAATTGATTCAACATAATTACTTAGGGATCCATAAAATGGGCATCTACTCATTGAAGATGAGCCAGAAGGATTTTGTCTTTATCTTTGCTAGAAGCGGACAAGAAGCAATCGATTTCTATACCAAAACCTTTCATCAAACTCCATTGAATTGTCATGAATATTCGCTAGATTTCCAGCTTGCTAGAGGCAAGGAGGTGATTTCGTTTCGGGATATGAAGAAGGATTTTGAGAGTTTTCCAGCTATTGCCGGGTATTTTAAAAGGGAGAGGTGAAAATGAAAAGATAAGAAATATTTAATTGTAATAATGGGGGCCAATGTGCCAGACCCGCAGTGATTGGTTGTATAAAGTTTTAGATTACTTTTCAAAAATATTAATGTTCCGGAAAAATTCACATTTCATACCGTAAACCTTTACAAAATAATATATTCTTAAATTGTAATCATTTGGGAGGCTCTGATATCTTTATTACAATTGAGAGAAAATATCCAAATGACTCCTATTTTGAAGTTGAAAGGACGATCTAATAATGGATTTAAATAAAGTAATTGAACTGCTTGAAGATCTTCCAGCAAGCACTGGTCTGGATTCAGAAGATCATTGGGAGGATGGACCTATATTTCAAAAATGGCGTTTAGAAGCCATGGAAGCAATAAGATATGCTGTTAATGTACTTGAAACAGGAAAAGTTGTTGGTTTGTTGGAACTGAATGGAAAAACTTATAAAATTATGGACTAAATCGTTAAATGTTTCATGTTAAATATGGTCATATATGGAACGTAACGGCTGGAAGTTTTTTGCAAGGTATAAGTGTCCAAAATGTAATGATTCTCATGGTGAATTAGCAATTGCAAAATGGTTAGAAGAGGGCTGGTGTCCTCCACAGTCTTCAAAACTGCTTGAGACCTGCGTGTAAGTCTAGAGGGTTCGATTCACACGTTGTCCCGCCAACCATGTTATAAGGGTTTTTTAATGAAGTTAGAAGACGATCCAATTGTTCACGAACAATTGAGATCTCTACTATAGTTATATCGAAGTTTTTACATGACATATTGTATCAATCTTTAGTTGTAAATAATTATTAGTAAATAGATAAGCAAAAGCATTATCTTAATATGGTATTTTGTTTTTCCGGCGCCATTTCATGGGTGCCGGATTTTATTTATATTTAGATGAAAAATATTTTATTCTTAATTAATTTTATCGAATCAACGAAAATATATTCGACATCCGAGTTTAAGTGTTGGTAAAATTATACTAATAATTAAACTAGGAGATCAAGAAGTGAAAAATTATAATACCATAATCGACCTAATTGAAAATGGATATGAATGTGAATATTTAGATTTTAAAGCAAAGCAGTATTCTGCTAAAGGCACTCCTAATTTACTTAAAGATATTATGGCCATGGCTAATGCACAACATGAAGGAAGTAAATTTATAATAATGGGAGTTAAGGATGATCTTGTAGAAGGTAGAGGTATTGAAGGGCTTAATAAAAATGACAAAGTGGATTCATCAACATACCAAGAGTTTGTCCTTAATAATATTGAACCCGATATCAGTTTGGATGTTTATTATCTAAATTATCAGGATAAAAATATCGGGGTTATAGAAATTCAAAATACTGTAGATAGACCATATATGATTAAAAAGAAAAACGGCCCACTTAATGAAGGCTTTTGTCTGGTTCGAAGAGGATCTCAACAATCCGTCGCAAAAAGAAGTGATTTCGATCGATTTTATTTAGAGAGTAATAGATTAGAAATAAGAATATTAGACGAATGCCTATATGCAACTAATGATCGTGAAGGAGTTGCAACCTTACATGTTTCTTTCCGTAACTTGTCAAACAATCCAATTACCCTCCTTGATGGAGGTTTGTTAGTAAGAAAGGAAGGGAATGTAATTTCGCAACACGGAATGTATGGGTTAAATAAGGTTATTGGTGCCGATTTCACACTAGAAATACCTCCAAAACGGGAACTAAATGGTCATCTATGTTTAGGATTTAGTTCAACTGACTGTTTAAAACTCGGTTTAGACGAATATGGGATAACAGATGAAAAATTCAAGTTCGAGTTAATTGTATTTGATACGACAAACAATAAATATATTTCCGAGTGTGAAGAAGCAACAATCATTGCGAAAGGAGACTTTTTATGGAAGATAAGACAAAAGGCTGGTTATTCTAAAAAGAAGATATTTAAGAAATATCAAAAATAACTTTTTGCAAATGGTGGAAAATGATTATGATGATCTAGATTTTACTCCTGCAGTGATATGTCATTTCAAAGGCTTTTGAAATAGAAATTAATAAATCTATTGTTCATTGGAATTGAAAAAGAAACAACATTAAGCCCCCGATTTTTATTATAAGGTGCAGCCGAAAGTTGAAGTAATTGTCAAACCGAATGTGAATAATGGCCAATCCATTGATTTTAATAAATCTCGTAAAAATGGGTCAGAGTATCCCCAGCAGAGGGGCAATCCTATTGTGTTGCCACCAAAAATATAGAAAAGAGTGGTTTGACACCGACTTGGCACCCACAGGAACGTAAAATGCTACAAAGAGAATGGCAAAAAATTGTAGATTTGCGAAACATGGCTGCACATTCCGAGAACGTTTCATAAGATAATATGATTGAATTAATACAGTCCATAAAAAACTTAGATACTAATAAAATATTAAGTAAAATTGCATGTATGAGGATTCTTTACGGGGGTAATATCTTGCTTCTTATGATTCTTATTCGTAAATATAAAGCAGCGGTTATAATTCTATAAAGAACAATTGGAGTTATGGTATGGGTATTATCTACCTGGTTTACATTAAAAATTAATATTTTCCCAAAAGTATAATTACTATTAAATTGGAGGGAAAGTCTAATGATTTCAAACCTTGCAATTGTCTTAATACAAAGAGGATTCTTAATTAATTTAGCGGACGAACATATTTATTTTTCAACAGTGATTTATGAAGGTTAGTTAGATTTACTAGAAAAGATGTTTAGAGAATTAGATATTATGTATATTTAATTAGTGGAAATATTTACCTTTTGCAAAACCATTTAACTGAAGAAGAATTAAGAAAAATCATTTGGTACAAAGCTAGAAACCACGAGGCAGGTGGCGGCAGAGGATGGAGAACTTGGAAGTATTTTAAAAAGAGGAACCACGGTCCTAAGATAAATACATTTTCTTTAGAAACCGGGATTGCTTTGCTGGTTAAGGCAATGAGAGCAGCTGGAAATTGTTACAGTTTGCAGTTGTCATGGGCATGGAATTAATAAACCTATGATTGCTTTTTGTGGCCAGCATAATGCCATTTGGTTCAGCATTCTTTTTGATGAAGTGAAAGAAAATTTCAATTTAAATTACGAATGGAATTTATGTGATACACATCTGTGTGATCCAATTTTTGCTGCTAAAGCTAAGGATGGGAGATGGGATCTAGAAAAGGTTCTTGAGGATACGCTAAAAATTGCAGAGTATTTTTAAAACGAATCAGATAGACTTTCAAATTTAAAGCGTGAGTTTTTTGCAAGGAACTACAAGAGTACAATAAAAACCATACATAAAATGGATTATTATCATTTATCAAATTGGATACAATCAAAATATCACAATATTTATTAAGCCAAAGAATTGATGCTAGACTAAATAGTAAACACAGATTGTTATAATAAATATATCAACTATAACGTGGTGTGTCTATATGGCAAGAGATGAACGATTCGAAGAGGTATTATAAAGAAAATCTGTATACAAAGGTGTGATTTTTTTATGGCGGTCCCGGATTATCAAGCATTTATGTATCCTTTTTTACAATTATTGAAAGATGGGGGAGAACATACATTAAAGGAAGCATATGAGTATTTGGCGGATTTCTTTCAATTAACAGCGGATGATAGAAGTGAAATGATACCTAGTGGAAATCAGCTTGTATATCACAATCGAATCGGATGGGCAAGAACTTATTTGAAAAAGGCAGGTTTAATAAATACTGTCAGAAGGGCTACCTTTATTATAAATGAAAGAGGAAGAGAAGTTTTAGCAGATTCAGGTTTATCAGAACTGACGAAAGAATATCTACTAAGATACAAAGAGTTCCAAGAGTTTATAAACAAAAAAGTTCCAGAAGAACAAGCACTAAATTTTGTTCAAGACCAGGAAGACCTTTCCCCCCAAGATCAATTAGAACAGAGCTATAAAATTATACAACAGCAAATTGGTGAGGAGTTACTTGAAAAAGTAAAAAGCTGCACACCTGAGTTTTTTGAGCGTTTAGTGGTCGACCTACTTGTTTCGATGGGTTATGGCGGTTCGATACAAGATGCAGGAAAAGCCATAGGTAGAAGCGGCGATGAAGGAATAGACGGCATCATAAAAGAAGATGTACTAGGGCTAGATATGATTTATGTACAGGCGAAACGGTGGGAGGGAGTTGTCGGGCGGCCGGAGATACAAAAGTTTGCCGGCAGTCTTGAAGGGCAGCGAGCAAGAAAAGGTGTTTTTATTACCACTTCTGACTTTACTGATGGTGCGAAGGAGTATGTGAATCGTATTGAGAAAAAAATAATTCTGATTAACGGTACGGACCTGGCGAATTATATGTTTAAGTACGATATTGGTGTATCTAAAGTGACGCAGTATATATTAAAAAAGGTTGATTTGGATTATTTTGAAGAATAACTGTTGTGTATTTAATTCAATTGATATGAATAATCTCCAGGGGGACTGCTCTTGGAGATTTTTTAAAGATAATTAATAAATTCTAATTACATATTTTGTTTGAGAGAGGACTAAATAAACGGAGGAATTAGAAACTATGGAAAAGATGGGAGTTTTTATAAATTATGTTTTTGTCATAAAATGTGATTAGTAAGATGGTCCCAATAATAATATCCCTTTTTATTTAAATTTCCCAAAGTTTTCACAGATCAATTTCTGAAGAGAACCGACAATTTTATCCATATAACCTTGTTTTAAAGATGTTATTGTTCCAAAGGTAGTTATAAAACTTGGTACATAAATTAATAAAAAATCAAATTAGTTGGTGAATAAATTGATTAAGGAAGTTCGTAGTTGGTCAAAACCATACCTAGCAGGCATAATTGGGAGAAAAAAAGTTGATTGGTCAATTTTTGAGTATGGAACACAAATACCAATTGAGTTTCACGAGGATTTCGCTATCGCAAACGCTAACCACTTTTTAAAAGTTGGTGAGAAAGTACAAATTGAATTGATTTTTAATGATAATACATACAATGCTAATCTAATTTATATTAAAAGAAAGGATTCTGATGGAGGTTCTTTACAGCTTCGTTATGATCAAAATAAATCTTTTAAGGAATTACTTAAAGATGTTTTCGAAACATCCTATCAATTTTTGCGTCAAAATCGGCAAGAAAATTCAAAAAAGGTCATACATACTCCCGAAGAGATATCGGAATATATCGAATTCTACCAAACTGAAAGGCCATATGTATATAAAATGGTTTTTCAAACTAAACCTACTCAATCTATGCTTTCATTTTGGTGGGTTAACCAGGGGCAAACACATATACAAGAAAAGAATGGTGGATACCTTTGGGCTCCGCAAAAATCGAAACAAGGAAGACCGCTACCACATCATATAAAACTTCTTGATGCGAAAATTGGAGATATTGTCTTTTGTTATTCATCAATGGAAGTTAAATCAATCGGCATTGTGAAAAAGGAAGCCGTTGAATCCTTAAAGCCATCTGCTATAGCAATGCATGATTGGCAAGAAGATGGATATCTATTGGAATTAACTTACTATGATTTAGTACCTTCAATTCGTAAAGAAGAAATTCCTGAGGAGTGGAGATTAAAAGAAAGTGGTCCTTTTGATGTTAATGGTAACTTAAAACAAGGATATTTTTTTGAATTATCTGAGGAATTTTCAAGAAAATTATTTCAACTTTTTAATGAGAGGTTTGCGACGGAGGTTAGAACTAAAATGGGAGAATATGAATCAAAGCGTGAGATAAATATGGTAAGAGACAATCCAAAGACTTATTTCACAAATAGAGAACTTATTGATCATATTTATTCCTACATAAAAAGCAAAGGATTCTTTTACGAAAAGAAAGAGGTAATTAACCTTTTCCTTTCACTCAAAACCAAACCTTTCGTCATCCTTTCCGGTATTTCTGGTACTGGGAAAACCAAAATGGTTCAATGGTTTGCTGAAAGCGTTGGTGCGATAGAAGAAAATGGGCAATTTTCATTAATTCCGATTCGCCCAGATTGGAATGATGGATCTGATTTGCTTGGGTATGTTGATATTAAAGGGGAATTTAAAGAAGGACCGTTAACAAAGGTGATCAAGAAGGCTGCCGCAAATCCAGAATTACCTTATTTTGTTTTGCTAGATGAAATGAATTTAGCAAGGGTAGAGTATTATTTCAGCGATATTTTAAGTGTGATGGAGAGCCGTAAGTGGAAAAATGGCGAGATCATTTCTTCCAATTTATTATCAGAAGAAATCGCGGGTGTTGCCTTAAAACTACCGAATAATTTGTATATTATTGGAACGGTCAATATGGATGAAACCACCCACCCATTCAGTAAGAAGGTATTGGACCGTGCGAACACGATTGAGTTCAATCGTGTTGATTTAGGAAATCTAGACTTTTTAAACGAACTTGAAGAAATGGAGCCGGTTGTTGCCGGTCACGAATCCTTTACTTCTATTTACCTTCACCTTAAAGATGTTTACCTAAAGAATCCCCAATTAGTGGAACAAGTGACAAGTGAGATCATTAAAATGAACAATGCCCTTCAATTAATTAACGCGCATGTGGGCTATCGTGTCCGGGATGAGGTTTGTTTTTATATGGCTTATAATCATCAGGCCAATTTAATGAAATTTGAAGAAGCTTTGGATCATTGTATTTTACAAAAAATATTGCCACGGATTGCTGGAAGTGATAAACGGGTTGATCAATTATTGAGGGACTTGTATGTACACTTTACCAATAAACAATTTGATGAAGATCTAGATTTAGCTGAATTAGAACTTGCTACTGCCAAGTATCCACATAGTGCGGCAAAGCTTGTTGAGATGTTGAGGAGGTTAAGAGAAGATGGCTTCACTTCCTTCTGGGTCTCGTGAGGATGTTGAATTAGTTCAAATTGAGTCAGAGGAACTTTCTCTTATTCTAAAAGGCAAACCCTACCATCAACGGTATGAAGGACTGAAGCAATATCGGAGCATGGATTATCATGATGTAATGGAATTTTCTGTTCAGGGTAATTCCATTCAAGAAATCAAGATATATGATATCAATCAACAACAACTGGTGGATCCAACTGAGCAGCGGCCAATATTTTTTGAAAATGGAATTTATCAACTCATCGTTGTCCCTAAGAATGGACAAGAAATAACCTTTTATCATGAGCATCCGTTATTAAGACATGCTGTTTCATTCGTGAAAATTGGTCAACAGTCAATGATGATGGGGAATCTCCAATTTCAAAATGAGGTAGGGTTAACGACTTTTGAAATCCGAGAGGGCAATAAAACCATTTTGGAGGTCACCTTAGAGATATTTCCATCCAAACTCGATTATAAAAATGACTATAAAAAGCTTCTGGAAGAAGTAAATGATGAGATTTACAATTTGGCGTATCATTTTATTCGTAAAACCTATTTAGGTGCAAGAGTGAAACTGGATGGGCGTCCATCGAGAACAGAATTTTATCGTTTAATTAGCCAGCATTTTCATCAGTTTTTACAAGCGATCTCACGAATTGAACAGCTGCCCCATCATAAGCTTGAAAAAAGATATGAAAAGGTAAGAGGAGATCAACTAAAGAAGTTAGATTCTAATGGTAGAAACTATTTACGGAAACGCTCAAGCATATTTGTTGAGGTGGAGAAAGGGATTCCATTTGGTAGTAAAAGCCTCATGCCAATGGAAGGATTAACAATTAAGAAAGAGTTAACCTACGATACGATTGAAAATCGGTATGTGAAATGGATGACGGAAAGACTCATTCATAAGCTTAACGACTTACTTGAGACCATTTTAAATGTAAATAAACGTTCGTTTGAGGGGCCAGATCCTGATTTGGTTGAAAGGATCAAAAAGATGATCAGCCAGTTGCAAACTCGAGTAAAAAATCTTTTTTGGTCGAGAATTGGTGGGTTGGATCGATCAGTGATGAGCCTAGTGTTACAAATGGCCCCAGGCTACCGGGATGCATTTCAAATTTATTTAACAGTCTCCAAAGGTTTAGTCCTTCAAGGAAAGCTTTATCAAATGTCTGTTAAGGATGTCGCCACCTTATATGAATATTGGACTTTCCTTAAGCTCGGGCAAATCCTAGGTAGGAAATATCAATTGTTAAGTCAGGATATCGTCCAAGTAAATCGTGAAGGTTTATTTGTGAATCTAGAAGCGAACCGGATGGCCAAACGTGTTTTTAAACATCCGATTACGAATGAGGAGATTACTTTAACCTATCAAAAGTATGAAGGGAAATTGCCAACTATTCCGCAGAAGCCAGATACGATGTTAAGCATCCAGAAGAAGGGGAAGGATTATACCTTTAATTATATTTTCGATGCTAAATACCGAATCGATTATGCTCAGGAAGGCAGCTATTATAAGAATCGATACAAAACACCCGGCCCAATGGAGGACGATATCAATACCATGCATCGGTACCGAGATTCGATTGTGGCTTCAGTGGTGAATGGCCCATATGAACGAACGGCCTTTGGTGCCTATGTACTGTTTCCATGGTTTGATGAAGCAGGCTACCAGGAACATCATTTTTATGAAAGTATTGATAAGGTCAACATTGGCGGACTACCATTTTTACCGAATGCTACGACCTTAGTGGAACGATTTGTCGAGAGGCTAATTGATAAAAGTCCAGAGGAAATTCAGCGGGAAGGCATCCTGCCACGTGGGACATTGGAGGAATGGCAATCAAGCCTGGACGATTTGGTATTGGTCGGACTCGTTTCAAATGGGGAAGATTATAATCGTTTTAGGAAGGAAAGTTACTATTCTATTCCTTTTGAGAAATTGAAAAAAGGTTGGCAGGAAGCTAAATACATCGCTTTGTATATTAAAAGTGGTGTAGGTAATGAAAATGGGGTTTTGGCTTATGGGGAAATTGATGAGTTAAAACCGGTTAGAGTTGATGAAATGGACCATATTCACTTTGAAGTTAAGCATTGGATTAACTTGAGTCCTATCATCAAACCTGTCCATTATGGAATCTCGAGCTATGTCCTTACGACACTTAATATATTAAAAGAAGCCAAGGAGCTTCCCGAATTGTTTATGAAATCAAAAGAAGAAATGGTCATTTGGCGGATGCTTAGAAGGGTATCGGATCGGATAAGGCTAGAATTAGATAATAGAGACTTGGATCAAGCTTCCAGAGTGATGGAATTTAAAGTAAAAGATATTCAAGTAATTATGAACAAAGCGGAGCGGTATATTCTATTTACTAAGGACCATTTAAAAAAGGAGATTCCTATTGAGGATTTAGAGAGGAATCCAACTGGGGTTTTTAGGATATTGATGGGGATTTTATCTGTATAATTTAGGAGTAATTATTTTAATTAAGTGTTGGAGGAATACTTATCTTGGATATGCTTTCAACTGAGAAAGTGAAGAGATGGAGTATAAGCGTTTAGCAATAACAAGTAGAAGCCTAAAAAAATTTTCGTTGTATGTTCTTCAAGTGATAATTAAATTCATTTATATTTAGCTTTAAAAAGAGCGGCTAAAACTTGAGCAGCTCTTTTTAACTTGTTTTAGCCTCTATTATTAATTAATTTTATTTATGCCTTACAGTACTCCAATCAACTTTTTTAGTGGTAAGGCTTCTCGTACATTTATTATTACTATTATACTTTTTAATTAAAGAAACAATAGTAGCTTTAGACTTACCTGAAACAGCTGCAGTTGGATGATGAAACATATATGTACAATTTGCACGCTTAAAATGGCCACCTAGTCTATCTGTCCTTCCGGAGTGGGCGAATGCATCAGTGACACTTGAAAAATTAAGTACACATAAAATAAGTAATCCCAAAAACGATTTTTTCAATTTAATCACCTCCCAGACAATAATTATACTATTTTTTCTTTTTATTACCATAAAAACTATGACTATATGTATAAAAAATTACAAAAAATTAACTAGATAATGAGTAAATAGATATATTCAATAAACCATCAAGAAAAGCCCGTGTTCGGAAACGGGGCTTTTCGAATAAATATTTATTTGTCCTTTGATATGTAACGTATCAAATCATTTTAAAATACTTAAAAGCTTGTTTAATATCTTCTTGTTTATTAATAGGACATGGGTTTGTTCTGAAAACGGGGGAGATGCAAAATATAATGATAAATGAATAGGATAATTATCGGAGGATATGCCTTGAAAGATAATTTATCTTTTATTTACGGTCGTGGCAGAATAGCTGAAAAACAAAAGTACATAATATTACAAACAAATATGACGGGTGAAAGGAATTTATATAATTGGAGTTCTTACAGGAGAATATGCCTTTTGTGTAGAAAGATAAGATGAAGGGAGGGATAAATTTATGTATGAGGCAAAAGGTTTTGAAAGTACAGACTTTGCAGAATTTACTCGGGTAGTTAATGATTTTCTTGGCTCATTAGACGAAGGAAAGCTTATAGATGTTAAATACAATTCTGTTCCACTTGCTATAAGCACGCATACTGAGTATGGGGTTTATCCAGATACAAAATATACTGCAATCATTATATTAAAGAAATCGTAAGAACATAACAGTTTTTACGAGCTGTGGAATTTCCTATTTGCAATCATTTACCAAATGTGTAAAAATTTAATCGAATTATCTTTGTCCGGTGTAAAGGATTTGTATAAGTTTAACTTTCGTCTTGAAGATCACTGAGAGCAAGGATAGTATTACACTGTGTGTATTTACACACTAGGAGGCAAAACAAATGGAAAAAGGTAAGGTAAAATGGTTTAATGGCGAAAAAGGCTTCGGATTCATCGAACGTGAAGGTGGAGAAGACGTATTCGTCCATTTCTCAGCGATCCAAGGCGAAGGCTACAAATCATTAGAAGAAGGTCAATCAGTTACTTTTGACGTTGAACAAGGAAACCGTGGACCACAAGCAGCTAATGTTCGTAAAGATTAATTAAAACCAATAGACAGACTCTAAAAATAGAGTCTGTTTTTTTATGCAATAAAAAACAAAGAACCCCACTCACGAATGAGTAGGGAACATGAAAACAGTAAATCAAATGGTAAACAAAGTGTAGCATATAATTAAGGATAATCCTAATTTACTGATAGTGGCTTATAAAGTCACTCTTATTTTTATGAGATACCTGAAGAATATTTTCTGCTTCAATTCTAATGGACTATCAAGGCGTATTGGCATTTATGTTAAAATAAAGATTGTGATGAATTGTACTTAAACAAACAGGGTGCGTTAGCTGTGCGAAATGTTCCTGGCTTAAATTTAGATTGGTCACACAATGCTCAGGTAAAGGTCGGGCAGGTCCTGTCGGAACTGAAGGGTTCTCTCATAGTCGAATAGCATTTGATTTAGTAAGAAAGATAGTGTTATAAGCTCGGCGAAAAGGCGTGAGAAACTACCGTAACAGTTCGGCTGCGAAACCTTACATGAGGGAGTGGTGTAGTTCGTGGTGCTTGAGTTGATTGAATATGGTGAGGATGCAAGTACACCTAAAAGAAAAAGGTTAAGCTGACGAACTTCTAAATGGACGGGTCTACACGACAAAAATTTGGAAATTCGTCTTATATATATTAAGCTTGCAATTAATTCCAAAAAGTGCTATTATAAGGAAGAATTATTTTTGTTCGGTGAAAAGGATAGTATTAGTTAAAACTTTTCGTCTTGAAGATCACTGAGAGCAGGGATAGTAACATTGTGTGTGTTAACACACTAGGAGGCAACAAAAATGGAAAAAGGTAAAGTAAAATGGTTTAACGGCGAAAAAGGCTTCGGATTCATCGAACGTGAAGGTGGAGAAGACGTATTCGTTCATTTCTCAGCTATCCAAGGCGAAGGGTATAAAACATTAGAAGAAGGTCAAGAAGTGACTTTTGACGTTGAGCAAGGTCAACGTGGAGCACAAGCAGCTAACGTACGAAAAGCTGCTTAATTATAAGAATAAATATAGACAGACTCTTATTTTAGAGCCTGTCAGAGTGTAGGCAAAGGCATCCGAATGAGCCCATTCGGATGCCTTTTTTTGAAATTTGCTCATAAGAGCAGATTTTAGACCTATTCGACCTATTTTTAGGCCATATCTGGACTTTTCTAAGTCCAGCTTGTCTAAAAGGAAGGGGTGGAGTTGGCATCTAGCAAAGTATTTCAAGCCGGGGATTAAAAATGATTTAGTTGCAGGTTCTTCCAGCGCGTATTTATTATAGAGCCCATCTTGAAAAATGATGGGTTCTTTTTTTTGATGTTTAAGGGAGCCGAAGGATGGTACCCCGTTAACCAATGTCTAAGCCAAGGGTTTAACTTTAACATTATTAAATAAAGAACAAAAAGAAGAAACACACTGAAATCTCAGTGTGCTTCTTAATGACTATGTGACATGCTCCTTCTTCTAATACCTATATGATTAATACTGTAAACCCATAATGCATTTAGCAATAATAAAGCACTTGTAGTGAAGAACACATAATGAATGCCGAAGAATGCTGCCATTTGCCCGCCTAATACAGATCCTCCGAGAGTACCAATATACTGTGCAGATTGATTATACCCGAAAATACGACCAACAATTTCATCTGGCGCACTTTTTCGGACAAGGTTGTTAATGGATGGCAATAATCCAGCTGTCGCAAGTCCAAGACAGAAGCGCAGTCCCATGAGTTCCCATGGTGTTTTCACAAATGCTTGTGGGATAAAGATAATCCCTGCAGCAATAAGTGCTCCAATCAATATTTTTCTAGAACCAATACGGTCAGCAAGCTTTCCTAATCGTGGAGCAGCAATTATATTGGCTAAACCGGCAGCCGCCACCACCATTCCCGCAATCATCGATAAATGGGTTGCATGTGGTGACAATTCTTTTACATAAACAGTAATTAAGGGCTGAATGGACATATTGGCAATTTGCAAAATAAATGTGCTGGCAAACAATGAAATTAGCAATCTCGTATCAGGAACTAGTTTCCAAACTTGGCTAAAGGCTAACGGTGTTTTATGAACAGGTGTAAATTCTTCTTTTATCAAAAATAGAACAGCAAAAAAGGCGAGTAACAATAACACGCTTGTTACAACAAAACAGCTTCGAATTCCAGAGAATTCTGCAATAAATCCCCCCATTAAAGGACCTAGAAGTCCGCCGCTAACGGAGCCTGTTGAAAGTGTACCGAGTGCCCAGCCTGAATTTTTCTTTGGTGTTTGTGTTGCAACTAATGTAACCGATGCAGAAATGTAACCGGAAACAGCGCCCATTAACATCCGTAATGCGAGTAATTCATAAACGTTTTGTACAAATGCCATCACAAAAACGACAATGGCCATTCCAAGGCTCGCACGGAGTAACATTAGTTTTCTGCCCTTTTTATCTGCCAGTCTTCCCCAAATAGGCGAAACAATGGCTGAGATTAAAAAGGTGGAACCAAAAATCAGTCCAGACCATTTTTCAATATCTGAAGTTGCGTGTACTCCTAGCTGATCGATATATAAAGGCAGCATAGGGGCTATTTGACTCATCCCCGCGGCCGTCACAAATGAACCGAACCAACAAACAAATAAATTTCTTTTCCAATTCTCCATATAAACACCTTTCTTATTATTTGGAATTTATTTCGACTTCCAAAGTAATTTATATCCTTAATCATACTCCAAACAATTGATAATGACTAATATATGTATTACTATTTACTTATAGGTTGAGGACTATCAATAGAGGTGGACAAATGGACTTCTTACAATTAAGGTACTTTCAAACCGTTGCCGAATTTGAACATATAACTAAAGCTGCCAAAGAGCTTAAAATTGCACAGCCGTCACTAAGCCAAACCATTTCTCGTTTAGAGGAAGAGCTTGGTGTTTCCCTTTTTGATCGAGAGGGAAGGAATATTAAACTAAATCAATTTGGGGAAATTTTTTTAAAAGGAGTAGATAAGGCTTTTTCTGAATTGGAATTTGCCAAGCTTGAGATGGCGGAACTCGCAGGAGAGAGCAAGAATCAAATTTCACTTTCTGTCATGCATACCCCATTATTACCGCATATTATTAGTCAATTTCGTAAGGTATATCCATCGGCCAATTTTCAAGTAAGTATGCATTCTCCCTTACGACTTGCGGAACAATTGGAAAAAGGGGAAATCGATTTATGTGTTACTTACTTTCCTATTGAAAAAGAAGGAATCAGCTGGATTAATCTTATGGAGGATGAAGTATTTATCATCGTTCCGGATACCCATCATTTGGCTGGGAGAGATAGCATTCAGTTAAAGGAAGTGGCAGATGAACAATTTATTCACAGAGAGCCGACGAATCCCTTCAGAATGCTAACAGATGGTTTTTGTGAAAAAGCAGGATTCACACCGAAAATCGCCTTTGAACTCGAAGAACCGGGATCCATTCATAACTTTGTAGAGGAGGGATTGGGTGTATCCTTTTTAACCGAGCATACCCTTCGCTATTCACACTATGAAAAAATTGTTCCCTTGCATATTGAACAGCCTGTCTGTACAAGAACAATAGGAATGGCATGGAAAACGGAGCGGTATACTTCAAAGGTCGTTCGGGAATTCCGGGAATTTATGATTGGGTATTTTAAGGAATTAAGCTAAATGAAGCATGAGTGCTTGTCTAGAAACGATGGAGTGCTTGGCTATCTGAAGTAAATGTACCCTATAGTGTAGATACCAAAAAAAGTCTATCCCAGGGTACATTTTAGATTCGGTGGGAGTTTTCTTTATAGCTCCTTTTTTTCTCTTAATTTATTCAAGGTAAGAAATTCCTTGTTCCCCAAAACGTAAAAAATGAGCTGAATTCTTATAAATACTGTAGAGATATAAATTTTCATTTTGGGATTATTTCAAAATATCAGCTTGATGGGTAGGAATTCGGCTAACATATTTAAAACAGGACACTTGATGGTAATAAAATACCACGAAGTGTCCTGTTTATTTTTTCCTACTGATATTCCCCAAAGGATTAAATGGGTACCTTCGATTTCAACTTGAACTTCCACACCCAGCCGAGTCATTAAATTTGTCTGCTAGAATTAACGATCCATAGCTGATTCGATTGTCCTCCATAAATCAAGCATTTCTGAAATGAATCATAATTAGCTCACCAAAATTTAAAGTATGGTCTAAATTTTAATCTTTTATAAATTTAATCCAAATCTCTTTAATTCAATGAAAATACTTTCCAATCGTTTTCCTTTTTCTGTTAACGTATATTCCACACGAGGAGGAACCTCTGGAAATACCTTTCTTTTTAATATCCCATGATCTTCTAGTTCCTTCAGACGGAGTGAAAGTGTTTTCGGGCTAATTCCATTCATTGATTTCAATAGGTCGCTGAATCGCATCGTTCCTTCAATAAGCAAATCACGAATAATTAAAAAGGTCCATTTAGTCCCAATCACGTCAAGCGTTTTAGCTATGGGGCAAGGCTCACCTGGTGCTCCTTTGGTCAGCACCACCGGCTCAATATCGCTCATCTGAAACATCCTCCTTAAAAATTTTTGACTAATTTTACCTTATCATATCACAATAGTATATTTTCGGAAACTTTATGAATTAAATATCACTACTTCCATAAATGAATTTACTACATATATAATATCGATGAATCTATTATTCTAACCCTATATTGAGGAGGTGATATTTTGCATTTCAGTAATGGAAAAATCGTTGAGGATTGGCATCTAGAGGATCATCTTACATTAATGCAACAGCCGGGAGTAGTATCTCCGAAAATTGAACACCTAATGGTTTTTAAAGAGACTACAGAATGAAAGGAGCTAGAAAAAAGATGAAAAATATACTTATTATTAACGGTCATCAGAAATATAGTTCAGCAGAGGGGAATTTGAACCAAACCTTGATGGACAAGATGGTCAGTTTGTTAAGTGAAAAGAACAATATAAAAACTACAATTATTCAAAACGGATATAAAATCGAAGATGAGCAAAAAAAATTTTTATGGGCTGATATTGTTATTTATCAAACACCTATCTATTGGTTTAGTGTTCCAGGCTTACTGAAGACATATATGGATGAAGTTTATGCTTATGGTTTATTTTTTAAGGGTGCTGATCAGTATGGAAGAGGCGGTTTATTGACCGAAAAGAAATATATGTTTTCGACTACCTGGAATGCTCCTGAAAAAGCATTTAACGATCCAAGTCAATTTTTTGAAGGGAGCAGCTTAGAAGATGCATTAAGCCATTTACATCGTATACAGAAATTCCTCGGAATGAAACCTTTAAAGAGTTTTACTTGCTATGATGTAATCAAAAATCCGAAGGTTGAAAAGTTTGTATCCGAACTTGATATACATCTGAAAGAGGTATTGAATTTTTAATCTATTAAGTAAATCAAGTGGAGGTAAAAACATGTTAAAAGATAAAAAAGTTGTAATTATCGGTGGAAGCTCTGGGATTGGTTTGGAATCAGCTAAACAGGTTATATCCCAAGGGGCAGAAGTAATCATTGCCAGCCGTTCTGAAGATAAATTACGGAATGCAAAAGAGCAGCTAGGAGATAGGGCTACGGCTTTTACGCTAGATACAACACAAGAACAGCAAGTTCAGTCCTTCTTTGAAAAAGTCGGCCAGTTCGATCATCTTGTGGTAAGCGCGGCAGAAACATCCAGCGGATCATTCCTCCAAACGGATACAGCTCAAGCCCGACAACTGTTTGAAAACAAATTTTGGGGACAATATTATGCAGCGAAATACGGTGCTCCGAAAATTTTACCAAACGGATCAATCATTTTATTCTCTGGGGTGGTAGCCTACAAATCGATGGTCGGTTCGTCCATTCTAGGGGCAGTCAATGCCGCTGTTTCGAATCTAGGACAGACCATGGCATTAGAACTTGCTCCAATCCGAGTGAACATCGTTTCACCCGGTATAATTGATACACCTTCCCGCAGTAAAATGCCAGAAGAAACTCGTAATCATTTCTATGCTACGGTTGAAAACATCCTTCCAGTGAAACGAATAGGAAGAGCTGAAGATGTTGCACAAAGCGTGCTATACTTGCTTCAAAATAGTTTCGTGACAGGAACCGTTCTTCATGTAGAAGGTGGTCACATTTTAGCATAAGCCAGCAACTGAGGAAAAATCATATCCTCTAAACAAGAAAAACGCCATTCTTTTTGTAGAACTATACGAAAGGATGGTGTTTTTTTATGAATCTTTCCATCACTGAGAAGCTTTACCTTTTTTCACAGGAATACATCGATATGTGTCACCACAAACTCTAAAACAACTAGCTAAAGATAAATGAATCATGAGTGCTTGTCTAGAAAAGATGGAGTTCTTGGCTATCTGAAGTAAATGTACCCTATAGAGTAGATACCAAAAATAGTCTACCAGTAGGGTACATTTTAGATTCCGTTAGAGTTTTCTTTATAGCTCCTTTTTTTCTCTTTAATATCAAAATATACATAAAGATATATAAGTATATTTCAATTTTATTATATATGAAGTTATAAATTTTCATGGTCTCACTTTGCGGTCTGTGTCAGCCACACTGGTATTGGGCTTTTATGGAAAAATTACCTACCACCTGGGAATACGGATATGATACAATCTGATATGTAATTGACAGACTATTAAGATATTTTTCTGTAGTCATGGGAGATTGCTAGAGGGGGAAGATGATGAGAAGGGGAAAGAGGAAGAGGCGTTTGGGCAGGTTCATGAAGGGGGTGTTCATTCTTCAGTTTGTACTGATGTACCTATTGGGGGGGACATCCTTACCAAAGGTGCTTGCTGAGGGGGATCAGTTCTTGATGTGGAGTGAAGACGGAAAAACGTTTGCGTCGTTCGGTCCGAATCAGGAAATACGGATTCACACCGGGCAAATTCGGTTTTTGAAGGGCTGCGGGGAAGGCGGAGCTGATGACTTCGTTGAGCCGTATGCCGATATTTATGTGGTGCCGAGCGGAAAAGGCGCTCCAGGTGAAAAGCTGAAGGATGTGTCGGGTTCGCCCAACACGGTACAAGGGGTGCATGGCGGTCTTTTCATATCGGAGGTGATCGGGTACACAGCTCCGGGCGGCAAGATCGGGCCTGGAAAATATACAGTCGTATACGATGAATGCCAGGACGGGACAGTATCGCCGGAGGATAAGGTGTTCACGGATGCCTTTGAGGTGGTGTTCCCGACGGATATTCCGAACATCATGGCGGATCCGGCCATCGCGAAAGCGAAGCAAAAAGCAGCTGATGCGGAGGCGGAGTGGCAGGACTTACATGATACATACCGGGATTTTTTCGCGCTTCAATCGAAGCTTGGGACGCTCGGGAAGGTGTGGCAGTGCGGCGGCCTGAAGGAAACGGCCATTTCCGTCAGCACAAGCTTCAGTTTGACGTTGGTTTGTCCCAAAATAGGCGGGAAGCCGCTTCCGGGTGTGGTCACCTCTTGGGATGTACAGAACGGAGCGCTAATTGACGGATTCTTTACTGGGCTGACAAAGGGAGTGGAATGGGCGACCGGCGTGAATCCAAAGCAGCTCGTGCTGAAGCAGATCTTGGCGACAGCTTCCCACTATAAAGGGATTGCGGCCGATCCGCCGAATCCGAATTTCCAGAAGCTCACGCCGCTGGATACGCGTGATGTGATCACGACGGAAAGCAACGATCCGGAAACGATCGCCGCTGTCGGCATCGGCAATGAGCTCGCGAATGAGGGGCCGCTCTTGCGGGCGTTCTTGACATCGATTGAAAAGTATCAAGGAAGCGCGATCGCGAAGGACGGCGATTGGGCGTTGATCCATGCGCGGGCTGTGAAGCAGTATGCGGCTCAGCTGAAGGAACAGATCAGGCGCACCAACACGTCTATTGCGATTGCGAAGCAGGTGGTAGAAGAAGATCCGCGTCCGCTCGATCAAACGGTAGCGGACCTGAAGGCATTCCGCAATGAAGCCGCGTCTCAAGGGCTTTCGCCGGAACTTGTGCGCAATCTGAAGAACTTAGGCTATACAGATGCCCAAATCGAAGACATGAAGAAGGAGTTCCTTGGGCAAAGCGATTCATTCAGCAAGGCAGCCATGCTGAATCAGCTTGATGCGTTGCGCAGCACAAATGACAAGTTGATCGCAGCCTTCGGGGAACTGGCGGTGAACATGGAGGAGGATTGGATCAGCTATTTGACTGCGATGCCGAATGTGCATGATAAAGCCCCGATTGTTAATGCGGGCGGCCCGTATGATGGAAAAGAGGGAAGTGTGATTTCGTTTGACGGCTCGGCATCGGCAAGCCCGAGCGGCATTGTCAGCTATGAATGGGATTTGGACGGCGACGGCGCATTCGATGACGCCACGGGACCGAAGCCAACCTATAAATACAATTTGAATGCCAACAAGCTGGCAGGCTTGAAGGTCACGAATGCGGACGGATGGTCCAACATCGGTTACGCGACTGTGTTCATCGAGAACAGCGACAAAGGCCCGATGATTACCAATATGGTGCCGGATAGGGCTGAAACAGAAGTGATTACGGGCGAAACGAAGAACTTCGCAATTGATGCGGAGGATTCGGAAGGCGATGCCGTCCATGTCGATTGGTATGTGGACCGAGTCCATGCGGGCTCCGGAAGTGCTTATGCGTATACGCCTTCCGATGAAAAGATCGGTAAGCATATTGTGGAAGCGATCGTGACGGATTCCGCCAAGGAAAGCTATGAAGCAGTAAGCTGGCCAGTATCTGTCCTCATGCTGGATGATGACGGCGACGGATGGAGAAACAATGCGGATTGCCGTCCTAAGGATCCTGGCGTGAACCCGGGTGCGGCGGAAAAACGCGGAAACGGCAAGGATGATGACTGCAATCCGAACACATCGGATGAAGATTTCGCGCCGAAGGTCTACTTCAATGCCGGCGGTTTAGGGAAGGTTGTTTCCTTCAATTTGCAGGGAGCGAAAATCGAGGCAGCATCAAGTTCATATGATGGACGGCATGTACCGGAGCAGTTATTGGCCTTGGGAAATGAGTCTGGGTTTCCGTGGGCGACGAGCCGGAAGGATAACCAATGGGTCAAAATCAGCTTGGCGGACAGCGGCACGTATTTGATTGATCGTGTGCAGGTTCAGCCGCGCCCTATGTATGACAATCAACGGGTCAAGGATTTTGAGGTGGCGGTATCCTCGACGACATTGGATGATGCCGCGTTCACAACAGTGCTGAAGGCAACGGCCGCCAATAACGGCAATGTGCAGGAGTTCAAGCTGCCGAAGCCGGTTTTGGCGAAGTATGTGATGTACCGGCCGCTGAACGCACAGGGCGGGGGAGATGTTATCTCCACACAGCAGTTCCGAGTGAAAACGCCGCAAATCAGCGTGCCAACGGTGACTTTTGAAAACCTGTCAACCGATCCGGAAGATGATATTGTGTTATGGGAGTGGAACTTCGGCGACAATAGCCCTGTCAGCACGGAGAAGAACCCGACCCATACGTTCCCGGATTCAGGCACCTATCCGGTCATGCTGAAGGCGACTGATGCAGCAGGGAACACCGACACATATACGATGCAGCAAACCATCCAAGCGGTGGACTTTGAATATGCGCCGAAGAATCCGAAAGAGGGCGAAACGGTGACGTTCTATAACACTTCCATCGGGGCGGATAACGGACAGCTGAAATCCCGCACATGGAATTTCGGCGACGGTTCCTCCGCGGCTGTACCGAATGATCAGCCGCTGACGCATAGCTTCAAGGATAATGACGCATACACGGTTATGCTTGAAACCGTGGATCAGAGCGGGAAGAAATATCAAGGAAAGAAAACGATCACACCGACGAACGTCGCACCGACAGTGAATGCGGGTTTAGATAAGGTGGCCCGCTCCGGTCAAAAGGTAGATTTCTTGCCTTCTATCACGGACCCAGGCGCAGACGGTAAAACATGCCGCTGGGATTTCGGCGACGGAATGACTTCGGACATTTGCAACGCGAGCCATACGTATCCGGCATTATCCATGGATGCGCCTGATAAGAAATATACTGCTGTTCTGATAGTGACGGACGATGACGGCGGTACAGGTACGGACAGCCGCGACATTATCATCCGGGCTGACCGCGAACAGAAAATTGCCGCCTACTACACATTCGACGGCGACTTCAAGGACTATTCCGGCTATAACAACAACGGCACTCCGACGGGTACGATGTCATTCGCGGACGGCCTAAGAGGGAAGGCGGCTAAGTTCGACGGGAAAAGCGGCATCAATGTGAAGGATGCGGATTCCTTGGATTTCTCCACCTCCCTGTCGTTTTCCATGTGGCTGTATAAAGAAGATGCGGGGGCTGGCGGCTGGGCGCCGGTGCTTTCCAAGGGCGAAACGTCCAATTATGAGGGGTATGCGCTCCTGCATGATTCTTATGGCATTTCGCCGGCAGTCCGCTTCACAGATGGTTTTGACGAGACGGACCATAATCTAGCCTCAACAGCATTAACGAAGATGAAGGAATGGTATTTGCTCACAGTGACTTGGGACGGCACGACCATCAAGTATTATGTGAACGACAAGTTGATGGAGACTAAACAATGGACCGGCGTGTTCCGGAATTCGAACAGCCAGCTGCTGATCGGCTATGACCCGCCAGGGAAAACGGAGTATTTCCGCGGGATGATGGACAATTTCAGACTCTACAACTATCCGCTCAGCCAACAGGAAATTTCCGATTTATACAAAAATGACCAGCAACCGGCCGATCAGGAGCCACCTGTCACAACAGCGAAAGTGACACCATCTGCACCGAATGGGAATAACGGCTGGTATACGACAGATGCGAGTATCACCCTGACAGCTGTCGACCTGGGTTCGGGAGTGGAGAAGACAGAATATCGTATGGATGATGGAGCATGGCAGGGGTATAACGGAACGATTGCGATTACTGATAACGGCTTTTACAATATCGAGTACCGCAGTACAGACAAAGCGGGCAATGTAGAGGCAAGAAAGTCCGTATCCCTGAAGCTGGATAAAACGAAGCCGGTGACAACGGCTGAAGTGACACCATTATCACCGAACACTTGGCGCAAAACAGATGCAAGCGTCATCCTTTCGGCGGAAGACCAAGGTTCAGGCATTGACAAGATACAGTACCGGCTGGATGAGGGAGATTGGCAAGTCTACGAAACTCCGATTGCGGTGAACACTGACGGTACCCATACGGTGGAATACCGGAGCATCGACAGAGCCGGAAACGCGGAAGAAAGCGAGTCTGTGACAGTGAGGCTGGATAAAACAAAGCCAGTGACAGCCGCAAGCGTGACGTCTGGCCGGCCGGACGGGGAGAACGGCTGGTATACGAAGGATGTCACAGTGGAGCTTTCGGCAAAGGATGAGCAGTCAGGTTTGAACAAAACCGAGTACCGGATAGACGGCAGCCAGTGGCTTCCGTATGGGACACCGCTCCAGTTGTCGACGGAAGGCGTCCACACCATCGAGTACTTCAGCACAGACAACGCAGGGAATACGGAGGATGCGAAGACACTTCAAATCAAAATCGATAAAACGGCGCCGGAGCTGACGCTCAAGCTGAATCAAGGGACGCTTTGGCCTCCGAACCATAAAATGGTGACGATTAAAGTGACGCCTGAATGGAAAGAAGCACTATCCGACATTCAGTCAATCGTACTGAAATCGATCACGAGCAATGAGCTTCCTGACAGGACTGGAGACGGTCATACGGCACAGGATATTCAAAATGCCGCATATGGTACGGCGGACTTTGAGTTCGATTTACGGGCGGAGCGGTCAGGCGGCGGAACGGGACGCATATACACGATTACGTATACGATCACCGATAAGGCTGGAAACGCCAGAAATGTGTCAACAGCCGTGGAAGTGGCTCATGACCAGTCAAAAGAATAAGAGATAAAGAAAAAAATAGAAAGCTGAATCCGGCTATACGGGCAGCAGGATTGGAATGAACAAAGAAACAGGATGGCGGGGCGTGTCCCTTGCTGTCCTGTTTTTTCTAGTACCGGACGGCCAAGTCAAGAGAGTTCATGCCTTCACAATTTTGTATTAGGAGTAAACATTTTGCCGATCATGTGTAATTGAAGAATGACAAACTGACCAAGAATGGGAAAGGGTTCAAACGATTTATTTTTAAACGCTTTTTTCGTATTCGGGGGAATCGGAGTTTACGAAATATCTCGATCAAAATTCAACAGAAAGAAGAAGGCTATTGGGGAGAATTGAAAATATAAAATAAATATAAATTTAGAATTGGGGGAGTGAGTAAATTGAGAAAAGTTTATATTATCAATACAAATCTATCAAATCGTCCAGATGGCGAAACTGAGCGAGATATGGTAGAAAATGAAAAGTGCGCGGCCTATTTTTCTCTTTGGAATTACCAAAAAATATTTGTAATCACTCTATCCATCTATTAGAGGTATTAGCTTTTTAAATTTTTGATAATTAGAGTTTTAAAGGTGAAATAATGGACGATGGCTAAATCTAACCGTTTCCTTAAGAAACGGTTAGATTTATTTACATGAGAAAGTTTATTCACTCGTATTTCCTTAAAACAATTGCCGCATTATGACCTCCGAAACCGAATGAGTTAGACAGACCCGTATTTATTTTCGCTTGGCGAGCAATAGATGGTACATAATCGAGATCACATAATGGATCAGGATTTTCTAAGTTCATTGTTGGAGGAATTATACCTTCCTTTAAACTCATTGCTAAAGCAATTGCTTCAACCCCGCCTGCTGCCCCTAACATATGGCCGATCATAGATTTATTTGCTGTTACTGGAATCTGATAAGATTGTTTACCAAACAGCTGCTTAATAGCCATTGTTTCGGAGATGTCTCCCACTTTGGTACTTGTTGCATGGGCACTAATAACATCAATTTCTTCAGGCGATATATTTGCATTTTTTAAAGCTGCTCTCATTGCAAGATAGGCCCCTTTACCTTCCGGATGCGTAGCTACAATATGGTGTGCGTCTGAACTTGCACCATATCCAATGACTTCTGCATAAATCTTTGCCTCTCTACGTAAAGCATGAGATAAAGATTCTAAGATTAGAATTCCAGCTCCTTCAGACATGACAAATCCATCTCGATTTTCATCAAATGGACGACTAGCTTTAGTAGGATCATCGTTTCTTGTTGATAATGCTGTAGCATTACCAAAGCTTGCTATTGATAAGTCTGTTATAGCTGCCTCTGTTCCACCTGCGAACAAAACGTCAACCTCTCCAGAACGAATTAGTCTAAAGGCTTCACCAATAGCTGTATTTCCAATTGCACAAGCTGAAACGGGCGACAAAGAAGGTCCCATTGCTTTCCACTTGATACTAATTTGTGCTGCAGCAGCATTAGAAATCATGGCAGGTACTAGGGTCGGGCTAACTCTTCTTGGCCCCTTCTGTCTAAGCACATCTATATTTTCAATCAAGGTTTCAATTCCACCTATACCTGAACCTACATATACGCCTAACCTTTCTACATCTATATGATCGAGGTCTAACTTAGAATCTACCCAAGCTTGTTCAGCTGCAGCCAAAGCAAATTGTGAAAAACGATCTAAACGTCTAGCTTCATTCTTTCCTAAAACTTCGTCTGCATCAAAATCTTGGACGATACCTGCAATTTTTGTCTTATGATTCGTAACATCAAATGTATCGATGGAGGATATACCAGATTCCCCGTTAATCAAATTGCTCCAAAATGTTTGGATGTTGTTTCCTATAGGAGACACTATCCCCATACCAGTAATCACAACTCTTTCCACTTTTCATCCCTCCAAATAAATATTTACTTGTATTTTACATCTCTTTTATCCTATTACAAGTGATAGTTTATCCTGGTATAATTACTAATAGGTTAAACTGATACGTTGAGGAGTTTTAAAAATGAATGATAAAACTAGGCTTGAAGCTTTGTCGACATTCTTAAAAGCTAAGCGTGCCCAAATTAAGCCAGAGTCTGTTGGTTTGCCTGCCGGAACCCGGAGAAGGACACCTGGATTACGAAGAGAAGAGGTTGCACAATTAGCAGGTGTGAGTACCACTTGGTATACATGGCTAGAGCAAGGAAGAGATATAAAAGTTTCTTCAATCGTACTTGATTGTATTTCTACAGCTCTACAATTAAATAATGATGAAAGAGATTACTTATATGACCTGGCATTAGAAACAAAATCAGAAATTCCAAATCAAAAAAAGAATCAATCAGAGCTTAGCCCTTCTTTAAAGCGAATACTAACTGAATTAACCTATTGTCCGACTATCATTACCGATCGACATTGCCATATAGTGGGCTGGAATCCTGCAGCTGCTCATGTTTTTTTAGATTTTGAACAAATACCGAATGATCAAAGAAATTTGATTCGTTTAGTGTTCACTAGAAAAGAATTAAAAGCATTGGCCGTCAATTGGGAACATTTTGCGAAAGGTTTTCTTGCTATTTTCCGTACCTATTATGGACACTATTTAGGCGATGAATGGTACAACCAATTTATTAAGGAAATGAGTGATGCACATTCAGAATTTCAGGATTTATGGCAAGAAAGTCAAGTAAGTAAGGCTCCAGAAATGATAATTGAATTCAGACATGCAAAAGCAGGCAAAATGTTGTTTAATTTAACTTCTCTTCAGGTTCAAGGCGATATGGATTTACGGTGCAGTATCTATACACCAGTAGAGGAAACAGATACAGAAAATAAATTAAAGCGATTAATGAAGAGGGTTACGGTTGAAAATTAATTTTCTTGTTTAACTAAAGGGAGCGATTGTTCAATAAGAGCGGTCGTTTTTCTTGTTCCGATAACTAGGCAGGTTAATTTAATAGTAGCAAGAGAAATGAAGATGTTAATCATTGTGTTTTAACCAAACCACAGATTAATGTACGGAAAAATGGACACCAGACTTAAATCTGGTGTCCTTAGTGGTGTATTTCGTTACACTAGCAATTTATCCAACTATATTTTCTTTTTGGTCTTAAATTCTTCTTCAGTAATGAAACCTGATTGTCTGTCGTAAAAAGGAAAAACACTACCGTTTGTGAAGAAACGACCTATTCTCAAGACATGTCGTTATAACATATTTAATCAAAATTTCTTTTCAACTGAAGTAGTCATCGGATAGAAATATCTGACGAGTTAAATTAATAAATGCCTCTAATGGGGGAGTTATCCATTTATCCTTATGCCAAGCAATTTGCGTAAAAAGTGATGATTCGGAACCCTTCCATGGTATTTCCTTCATTCTACCCTCTTGAATATCTTTTTTCACGACCATCTCTGGTAATAGTGCTACTCCTAGACCTGCGATTACACATTGTTTGATTGCCTCAATACTACTGAATTCGATTTTATCCAGTGAAAATACTCTTGCTGATTTAAGGGAGTCTTCGAATATCATTCTATAAGAACATCCCATTTCTGTGAGCAAGAGCGTCTCATCCTTAAGGTCATTTAGTGAGAGCACTGGTTTGGGGTGGTTTGGTGCGACGACCAATTTGAGCTCCTCTTTGATCAGTTGCTCCACTCTTAATGAACCCTCAGGCTTACTTAAATCCATAAAAAAAGCAACATCTAAAAGACCCTCCATAAGATGATTTCTCGCCATTTCGTCAGAATGTGCAGGTTTAAAGACGAGCTTCACTTTGGGAAATGCAGTCTTGAACTCTTTAAGAATTGGAGGTAAACGATAGGTGCACTGGCTCTCCTGGGCACCAATTATTAAGGTACCAGTTGGTTCTTCTTCTGCGTTCACTGCCGTAATCGCTTCTTCGCTTAGTTTTATCATCTTTTCAGCATATAGTTTAAACTGGTGCCCAGCCTCCGTTAAAATCAATCGTTTCCCTAGACGCTCAAATAAAGGTTTGCCAATTTCTTCTTCGAGAGATTTGATTTGTGCAGTCACACTTGATTGTGCAAAATTTAATATTTTTGCAGTCTGGGTAAAGTTCAAATTCTCTGCGGCATTTTTAAAAGTTAATAATTGTTTAATTTCCAAATTATCCACCTCCTTAATCGTTTTTTTCGATTTAATTAATCAAAATAATCATCTTTATCGATTTTTAAATTCATTATAAGATATAAGTAATCAAGGAACAAATAGTAAAATTTAAATTTAATGAAAAAGGAGAACTGAAAAATGTCAATAGCAGTCATATATGGGGGAACCCGTCATAATGGAAATTCGGAGATGCTGACAGAACATGTAATTCAAGAAATAGCTTCAGAAAAAATTCATTTAAGAGATTTTAACATTCAACCCATTATTGACATGCGTCACTCGAAAGATGGTTTTCAGGAAAGAAATGATGATTATAATTCAATAATTGATCGTATACTTCCACATGACATTTTAATATTCTCTACTCCAATTTATTGGTATAGCATGTCGGGAACAATGAAAAACTTTATTGATCGATGGTCACAAACTTTAAGGGACCCGAAATATCCTGATTTCAAGAAAAAAATGGCTTCCAAAAAAGCGTTTGTTATTGCTGTTGGAGGAGATGATCCTTACATTAAAGGACTGCCAATGATTCAGCAATTTCAATACATTTTTGATTTTATGGGAATTGAATTTGCGGGATATATTCTTGGAAATGGAAACAAACCTGAAGAAGTATTTCAAGACAAAAGAGCACTTTTCGCAGCTACTCAAATGCGAAATAAACTAACTGAAAATATCTAAAATTAACCATTCAAAATGGGTTAATGCAAAGGGGGTGAACTAGTAATGACACAAAAACAAGCAAACTTGATTTTAGTTACTGTCGCCATGGGGTGGGGCTGAAGGCTATATTCTACAAAAATATAATTCATGTAGAGCTAAAACTGTGTTTTGGAATTTGTAATATATTAACATGGAAATAGGTTATTCAGCGATCGGGCGAGATTGTCGAATAATCCTTAAAGAGAAAGGGGATGTTGAAATTGAAAGTAATTGTTGTGGGGGCAAGTGGTACGATTGGACAGGCAATTGCTAAAGAATTAGGAAAAAATCATGAAATTATTCGAGCTGGACGAAATGGCTTAGATGTTACTGTTGATATTACCTCTGCTCAGAGTATAAAAAAAATGTACGAACAAACTGGAAAAATTGATGCTGTAATTAGTGCAACAGGTGGTGCCCATTTTGGTTCCGTTTCGGAACTAACACCAGAATTAAATGAAATAGCAATCGAAAGTAAACTTAAAGGTCAAATTAATTTGGTACTTCTCGGAATGGACTATGTTAATGACGGTGGAAGCTTTACGTTAACAACTGGAATTATGATGGATGATCCTGTTCCACAGGGCGCTTCCGCTGCCATGGCAAATGGTGGTGTTAAATCATTCGTAAAATCAGCAGCGATTGAAATGCCGAGGGGAATTCGTATAAATAGTGTTAGCCCCAATGTATTGGAGGAATCATTAGACCAATACGGGGAATTTTTCCCGGGATTTGTGGCAGTCCCTGCCAGTCGTGTAGCACTTGCTTATAAAAAAAGCGTGGATGGAGCTCAAACCGGACAAAATTACGAAGTCTATTAATTTAATTTGAAAATGTGCTGATTCTAACAGGAGCGATAAGCTCTTTTTTTTTGCTTTTGTTCCCTTATTTTTTTCTAAAAATTTTGGATATAACTGTATACGGAGTATGACACATCTGTTGTGTTTCTCCTCATCAGAACTGTGGTGCCTGACCCCCGGTGAGTTAGAAATTATCCAAAGAGGCTTTCAATATTAAATTGGATTCTTGTCGAATTTATGAAAACGATTTGGATTAGTGGTGTATTAAATGACATAAATGTTAAAATTAACTTATGGTTAGTAATTTCTCCTTGGTTATAAATCAATCAATTCCTACCTCATTTAACTACCTTCTTCCTACCTTTGTTAAAGGCTTCTTTTGCTCTCGTTTTCATTTAATTTTCTACCTATATTCTCATTTTTATCGCAGTCTTCTTTGTCAATTAGACTATTTTTATATATTTCTCAAAGGGGAGGTGTATCTTTCGTTAAGTCAATAAATTAAACAACCTTGTTTTTATTTTATTGAGGGGGTATAAAATTATGGCATCTTTTTTTCTTCCTGTAGTTTGCCCAGATTGTGGAAGAATTGCTGTTGAAGACCATCATTATAAAACTGGTGCGGGCTATAGCATCTGCCAATGCTGTGGTTGTGAAGTTGACCCCGAAGCAAAATATGATAGAGAAAAAATATTTCTTATTTTGAGGAAGAAAAAAGAAAGGGGTATGGAAGATTTTTTTTAATGATGAAGGATGCAACCTTCAGTAGTAAACGCTTAATGAGTCCGTTGACGGATGAACAATTTGAGATTTTTAAAGGAAAATATGATGATGATGATGTGGATAAAGAGAAAAGCTATCTAGTTTGTTATCGAAATGGTGAGTTCGAAATTTTATTTGGTACTGTCCCTGAGTATTTCCATTTGTCTTTTGAGGAGTATGTTGAAAAATATGGATATGATTATATCTAAAATCTATTTTACATTTAATTGAAAATCAGTTAATGTTTTGTTAATCAATGAGCGGGGGTGCGTTTATGGAGGAAACATTAAATAAAATCCTTTCAGAACTGCAACATTTAAGTACTGGTCAAAAGGAATTAATAAACTGCACAAGTAATCTAGATAAAGGACAGAAAGAATTAAAAAGCCGTACAGACAATTTAGAAAAGGGACAAAAGGAATTAATAAGCCGTACAGACAATTTAGAAAAGGGACAAAAAGAATTAATAAGCCGTACAGACAATTTAGAAAAGGGACAAAAAGGATTAATAAGCCGTACAGATAATTTAGAGAAGGGACAAAAAGAATTAATAAACCGTACAGGTAATTTAGAAAAGGGACAAAAGGAATTAATAGGTCGAACAGATAAATTAGAAAAAGGGCAAAAAGAATTAATTACAAGTCATAAACAATTAACGATTCGAATGGAAAATGTTAAAAAGGGGCAACAAGAAATAATAGTTCAAACAGATCATTTGGAAAAGGGCCAGAAGGAGTTAATAGGGCGCACAGATAATTTAGAAAAGGGACAAGAATTATTAATATCGGGACAGCAAGAGATAAAAGATATTATTAAACACACAGCAACACTCATGACTTAAAATTTCATAACTATCAGAAGAGACATGAAAACATTGGCTTTTGATGTTAATTCAGATGTAGAACTTTTATTTAAAGAAATGGCAGAAGTAAAGAGAAAAGTGAATAAACTGGAACAGAAATAAACAATGATGATATAAATCCACTGGAAAAATCACTTCTCCTGACTCTCCAGAATGTCCATCCACAACGTTCAAGAATCCGTTGTCGATTCATGTCGTAATCAAAACGGTCAGGACCAAGCGTATATTCACCAGCACAAATGAAGACAATGATTGCCGTTGCCGTTGAGGTAATTGGTTAATTTAGTGCCAATTATCAGGGTTTCTTATGATGCATCAAGTATACAAAAGGCGCTGGATCGGGAAGCCAAAGGGATACAAGTGCCTATGGTGAACAATAAAGAAGATGCAGAACTAGTGGTAAAAAGAGCAAAATTTCCCCCACATGGACAGCGGGCAGCTGCTTTTGTGATCCGGGCGGCACGTTTTGGTAAGGATGGAGGGGAGCTTATTTTAATAATGCAGGTGAGAATATCTTAATTTCTGTTCATATCGAGACGCCTGAAGCCGTACAAAACTTTAGGGAAATCTTGAATGTTCCCGGAATAGACATGGCCTAATTGGATCAACAGATTTATCTGTTAATATGGGCTTTAAGGCAGAAGGACCAGGACATCCAGAAGTTCAGTTGGCCATCAATGAGTTGTTTGAGATGGGAAAAGAGGAAGGCTTTAAAATTGGGACAGTCGCTGCTAATTCTGCTGGAGTTCGTAAGGTTTTTGAGTCAGGGGCTTGCTATATCGGAATTACAGGGACTTCTGTTATTTCGAATGCGTTGGAACAGGTTGTTAGTGAAACGATCAAGGTGAATTAAAAAAGGACCAATATTAAATAAACCAATTTTCAGCCAATATAAACATTATTTTATAAATTTATAGGGAAACAAAAGAAAACCTGCCATTTTTTAATTGGCAGGTTTTCTTTTGAGATTGATTTGGCATTATTATCAAACTTGGGATTTTCATGCTCTTGTTACTTGTTAATCTTAAAGAATAGTCGGGAGACCCCTCTTTTTCCTTACATACAACCATAGATAAAAATTAGTTACACCTGTCGATTACGTTTAAAAGGCATATGACAGTACAACCACAAGTATGAAAAATTGCATTTTTCTAGAGTATTCAAAAAATAGTAAATCTTTTTAATATTGACAAAAACATTCTATGAATTTAAACTAAAAATATCTTATTCAGATTATGGAATGCGTTCCATAATGTGGAACGACAAGGAGGAGGAAAAATACAATTAAGGAGATTGTCAAAAATTAATGGAATGAATTCCACGATGCGAAACAAACAACTGTTTTAGGATGGTGATTTAATTTATGCAATGGGATATCGAGGTGGACGTTGTTGTTGTCGGTGGTGGGGGCTGTGGTCTAACTGCCGCTCTTGCAGCAGCGGAAAGTGGATTGGATGTCGCTATTTTGGAAAAAACAGAATTTGTTTTGGGGAATACTGCAGCAAGCGCAGGAATGATACCAGCGGCAGGCACACGCTTTCAGGAAGAAATGAACATTAGTGATTCTCCAGAAAAAATGGCAAATGAGATTTTAGAAAAAAATAAATATACAGGTGATCCTGAGCAAACTCTAAGAATATGTGAGGAATCAGCAAGTTTAGTTGAATGGTTGGTTGATCAACATGATATTAAACTATCACTAGTAACAGAGTTTTTACTGCCAGGCCACAAAACATACCGCATGCATGCTCCACCATCAAGATCAGGATTAGAATTAATGAAAATGTTAAGAGGAGCTGTAAGGAATAGGGATAACATTTACCTAATGCTGAAATCACCAGTTACTAAAATATTATTCACCGATAACAATGAAGTAATCGGTGTAGAAACGAACACGCCCAATGGAATGCAACGGATAGGAGCAAAAAAGGTAATCCTAGCCGACGGCGGATACGGTGGAAACAAGAAGATGGTGAGTGAATTTATTCCTGAGATTGCGAACGCAATATATTTTGGCTATGAAGGCAACACTGGCGATGCTGTATCCATGAGTGCGGAGGCAAATGCCGAACTGAAAAATATGAGTGCCTACCAAGGACATGCTTCCGTTTCCGAAGCACATGGACTTCTTGTTACATGGGGAGCCATCATGTTGGGTGGATTCATTGTCAACAACCAAGGTTTTAGATTTGGCGATGAATCACAGGGATATTCCGAATATGCTACAGAAGTATTAAAGCAACCGGAAAAGCATGCTTATATGATTTTTGATCGAGAAATTTACAATCAATTGCTTGGGATTGAGGATTTTAAAAATTTGGCGAATTTCGAAGCTTTTCATTACTCGGACTCCATTGAAGGCTTAGCAGAAAAATTAGGATTGAATTCAAAAACCCTTAAAACGACACTGGAAAAATACAATGATTCAGTTACGGTAGGGGAGGATGAATTTGGGAGAAAAGTTTTGCCAAAGAAACTTATAAATTCCTATTACGGAATTAAAATCGTTCCCGCCTTGTTTCATACACAGGGAGGACTGAAAATAAACGAAAATGCACAAGTACTTGGGATGAATGGTACTCCAATTCTTAATTTATACGCCGGGGGTGGAAGTTCTGTAGGTATTTCCGGAACTCGTGCTAATGGTTATGTAGCAGGTAATGGTTTGTTATGTGCATTGGGGTTTGGAAAAATTGCTGGGTCCCATGCAGCAAAATCAATAAAACAAGTGGAGGTAAGATAGCATATGTCTCATGTTTGGGAAAGCGCATTAACAGATGTAGATAAGATTGTAATTGAAAAAGGCGGTTATGGAAAAAGAAGAGGACTTGGAAAAAAGCCAGTCTTCATGATTATTGATGCACAGTACAACTATATCGGAGCAGATGAGCCCATTGAAGACCAGCTTGAACAATGGCCTAGCGGAGGGGGATCTTCTGCCTGGGCAGGAATAAGAAAAATTAAAGAGTTAAAAGAGCAGGTTCAAAATGTTGGTATTCCAGTCATCTATACAAGAAATGTACAAAAGAAAACGATTGCTTTCGATTCCTTCGGTTTAAAAGCTGCAAGAGACAATTCTAAATATATTGATGGACGGCCAGAAACGCAAATTGTTGAAGAGTTAAAGCCAGAATCTCAGGATATTGTTGTCGATAAAAGTTATGCAAGCGCTTTTTTTGGAACTCCACTCATTAGCTATTTGATCAAGCTCGGTGTGGATTCTATTATCATTGTCGGCGGGTCTACGAGCGGATGTGTGAGAGCAACGGCAGTTGATGCGGTTACACACAACTTTAATGTAGCGGTAATAGAAGATTGCGTTTACGATCGTATCCAATTATCCCACCAAGCAGGACTCCTAGATTTATGGATGAAATATTGCGATGTCATGAAGGCTGATGAGGTCGTAACGTATCTACAAAACTTACAATACAAGGAGGTCATTAAGTAATGTTGGATCTATTAATTAGAAACGGGCAGGTTGTTTTTCCTAAAAGAGGAGTTTTACGTGCAGATTTAGGAATAAAAGATGAAAAGATCGTTGGAATTTATGACCCAGATCAAGAAATGGACGCTATGAAAATTATTGATGCAGAAGGCCTACATATCTTCCCAGGAGTGGTCGATGCCCATGAGCATTTGGGAATTTACAATTCGCTGGAAGATGATTTTATCGATACAAAGCAGCATGCCGTTGGTGGCGTAACAACGTTAGTTAATTATGATCGAATACCTAAAAGTTATTTGGAAGCTTTTCCTAGATTGAAAGAAATAGGCGAGCAAAACAGTTATATTGATTTCGGCTATAGTTTAGGGATTTTATTAGAAGACCATATTGATGAACTTGAAGAAGTAATTGAAAGATTTGGTGTTACGTCATTTAAATTTTTTAGAAATTATGAAAGACAGCTCAACGATAAATTTAAGGTATCCAATGCCATCGATCTTACTTCCATGGACTTAATGAGAATACTAGAGCGGTTTATAGGCATTTCTCCTAAACTACTTTTGGGCATGCATTGTGAGAACATGGATATTAATCGGTATCTAACCAAAAAGCTGAAACAGGAATCTGTGGAAGACACTTTGAAAACATGGTCGAAAACGAGTCCGGGATATGCTGAAGCAGAATCCATGCTTAGTACCCTCTATTTAAATCAGAATGTTGGTGGAAACGTATTTGTTGTTCATTTATCTTCCGGAACGAGTGTTGATCTGCTGGAGAAAGCTCCATGGTTATTGGAAAGCGGTGCAAAAGTCGAGACTTGTGTCCATTACCTAACATTGACGAATGAATCTCCAACGAATCTTCATGCCAAAGTCGGTCCCCCAATTCATACACAATGGGATCAAGATCGCTTGTGGGACGGGATTAAAAAGGGACTTATTAATGCCATCGGTACGGATCATGTTCCATGCAGCCAAGACGTGAAATATAAAAGTGGAACCGGTGTCTTCGAAGCACAATACGGGTTTCCAGGCGTAGGTGCTTTGTTGCCGCTCATGATTACAGAAGGTTATGTAAAAAGGGGTGTTCCGCTTGAAAGAATTGCAGATATTTGTTCTACCCAAGTGGCCGATTCTTTTAACTTACCACAAAAGGGCCGCATTGAAGTAGGGGCGGATGCTGATTTTGCCATTGTAGATTTACAGGAGAAAAAATCGATTACCCACCAGCTGCTTCAAAGCGCTTCTGACTATACAGTGTATGAGGGAATGGATGCAGTTGGCTGGCCAGTGTACACCATTAGCCGAGGTGAAGTGATATTAGAAAAAGGTAAGATTACTGCAAAACCAGGCAGGGGGAAATATCTCCATCGCCAAATCTAGTTTTACAGAAGGGAGTGGAGTTCATATGGGATATACTTTAGCCCAAAAGATTATTGCGAGAGCAAGTAAAAAGAGTCAGGTCCAAGTGAATGAAATTGTTGAGGTCGATATTGATTTTGCAATGATTCATGACTCGAGTGGACCACGAAGATTCGGTTCTACCTTGGAGAAGTTAGGAGCGACTGTTTGGAATCCTGATAAAGTTGCTTTGATATCTGACCATTTTGTTTCATCCAGCGATTCTACCGAAGCTTCCATTCTGAAATTGACTAGGGAATGGGCGAAAAAATATCGGATTTCGAAGTTCCATGAGAGGGAAGGTATCGGTCACATTGTACCCGTTGAACGAGGATACATCACACCAGGTATGATGTATGTCGGAGCGGATTCTCATTCAACAACAGCCGGAGCAATGGGATGTTTTGCAATCGCACTAGGATCAACTGATATGTTAGGTGTCATGGCGACTGGGAAAACATGGGTGAAAGTACCTGAATCCATCAAGATTATTTGGAAAGGGAAACTTTCCAAAGGGGTAATGGCTAAAGATATGATGCTGAAATCAATACAGAGAACGGGTATTGATGGTGCTACCTATAAATCCGTTGAGTTTTCGGGAAGTGCAGTCGATACATTACCAATGGATGAAAGATTAGTTCTGTCAAACATGGCAATTGAAATGGGAGCAAAAGCTGGAATAATCGAAGCTAATGATATTGTTATCGACTACCTTAATGAGAGGAATGTTAGTAATTTTGAGGTAGTAACTGCGGATAAAGATGCTTTCTATTTCGAAACTTTAGAATTCAATGCGAATCAGCTAGAACCAATGGTTGCACTTCCGCATTCTCCTGATAATGTAAAGCCTGTTTCAGCAATTGATCACTTCGAGCCTCTAGATCAAGCTTATATAGGGGCTTGTACGGGAGCTAAGTATTATGATTTGGAAATAGCTGCCCAAGTTCTTAAAGGCAGAAGAGTTTCCAAAAACACGCGATTGCTGATTGCACCGGCATCATCGGAAGTCATGCGAAGGGCTACAAAAAGCGGCATAGTTGAAACGTTGCTCGATGCGGGAGCAACATTTCTGCCGACAGGTTGCGGAGCGTGCGCTGGACTTGGCAATGGTGTGCTTGCTCCCGGGGAAAGATGTATATCTTCGACAAACCGGAATTTCCCTGGCCGGATGGGATCTGGGTCGGAAGTATATCTAGCTTCCCCTGCCACAGTTGCGGCATCCGCTATTACAGGCAGAATAACCGACCCAAGAGAGTTTTTATAGTCTTACGGTACCCAGACTACATGTCAGCTTACTTAGGAGGATAGATATGCAAAAGATTAAAGGGAAGACATGGGTGTTTCCAGATAATGTGGATACGGATATGATTAACCCCGGACGGTATTTAAAATTATCAGCTGATCAAGCTGCAAAACATATATTTGAGGGTATCGACCCCGACTTTCCTTCCAAATTCCAAGCGGGGGACATTATCGTTGCCGGTAAAAACTTTGGATGCGGATCAAGTCGGGAGTCAGCCCCGGCTGCTATAAAATTATCTGGTATTAGTGCCATCATTTCGGTATTTTTTGCAAGGATATTTTTTCGAAACGCGATAAATTTAGGTTTACCTGTAATCGAATGTAAGGAAGCAACTAGAATTGAAGAAGGAAATGAGATTGAAATTGATTTTGAAAATGGTGTGATTTATAACTTAACGAAAAACGAGTCTTATTCAACAACGATCTATCCGCCGTACATACAGGAAATTATCAATCATGGCGGTCTGGTTAACATGCTAGAACGAAAGTTGAGCAATAAGGAAATCAAATTATAAACTAGATGTGCTTTTCTTAAGGTAGGTCGACTATATTAATTCACCACTATAACGTTGGAAAAAGGAGTCGGTTGGGTATATGAAGGGTAAGTTCCGCTGGGTCATTGTAAGCATTATTGCTCTTACAATTTTAATAAATTACTTGGATAGGTCTGCTCTTGGTTTTGCCAATGGAGCAATTACGAAACAGTTTAATATTAACAATGCGGAGTGGGGCCTAATTGGCAGTGCCTTTTCTATTGGTTACTTGATTCTCTCCTTTGTAGGCAGTCCTATTATAGACAAAATTGGAGTAAAGAAGGCATTGTCCCTTTCTGCAGGGCTCTGGTCAGTATTTAGTATTTTGACCGCTTTCATGGGTTCTTTTGTCAGCCTTTTCCTAGTTCGGGTATTACTCGGTGGATCTGAAGGACCAGCCTTTCCAGCAGTCAGCAGGGGAATTAGCCGTTGGCTGCCAGGAAAGGAAAGAGGGAAGGCTTTAGGGATGATCGTTGGATTTGGGGTCCCTTTTAGCCTCATGATCGGTGGACCTATTATTACACAGCTAATGGAAAGCCTGGGATGGAAATCGCCGTTCGTTATTTTGGGAGCATTAGGATTGATATTGGTTGGAATTTGGTTATGGCTGTTTAAGGATTCTCCTATTGGCTACCATCGAGTTAGCCCTCAAGAACAAGAATACATTAAAAGCGGCTTAGTAGAAGAAGAGACAACGGAGCATGTAAAAAAAGTAGAATGGAAGAAGATATTTACCAATAAGAATCTTTTGATTTCCGCATTTGGTTATTTTTCTTGGGGATTCATGTTCTGGGGATTTATGTATTGGTTGCCGGGCATACTCAGCCAGGTTTATCATCTCAACATCGTTAAAGTTGGATTTTTCACGGTTTTACCATGGGCCGTTGGGACGGTAGCTACCATTGCAGGCGGACTTATTGCAGACCAACTATATAGACGTAAACCAGGTATACGAAGCCGATTTAATTTGATAGGAATATGTTTATTGTTATCGGGTGCTTCCCTTATTCCAATCATGTTTAATCCATCCCTATATGGTGCCATTACATTTATCTCCCTTGGAGTAGGATTTGGGATGGTTACGGGTTCGATTTGGTGGATCGTTGCGATTGATTCTGCTCCAGACCAGCCCGCAGCTGCATCAGGGTTTTTGAATGCTGCATTTGCTCTTGCCGGAATTGTTGCACCCACTGCAATGGGAGTTGCTATTCAGATAACGGGCAGTTTCAGCGCAGGTTTTGGGGTTATGATTGTTCTTGCTTTACTTAGCTCAATCGGATTCTTATTCTTTACAAAAGAAAAACAAGGTACAATTTCAGAGGAACAGAGAATTAAAACCATAGTCCATTAAAATTACTTCGATTAACCCGCCATAGATTAAAGAATCATTAATTAGGCGGGTTGGTCAACTTATTAATAAAAAAGTTGAGCAAATAAAGGGAAGTGAGATATGATGAATTCAATTAGAAAAAAATTCAAAGAACGAGTATCGCAAACTGGAATTATCATTGCACCGGGGGCATATGACAGTTTGACTTCGGTACTAATCGAACAGGCTGGGTTTGAAGCACTTTATATGACAGGCGGCGGCATCTCTTATACCACATTAGGAAAACCTGATATAGGTTTAATGACGGCAAGTGAAATGGCAACAAGAGCATCATATATATGTGACGCGGTACAAATTCCAGTAATCGCAGATGCTGATACGGGGTACGGAAACTACTTGAATGTGATGAGGACCGTAAAAGATTTTGAGCGAGCAGGCATTTCCGCAATCCAACTGGAAGATCAGGATTTCCCGAAAAGGTGCGGTCACTTGAGAGATAAAAATGTAATCCCTTTGTCTGAAATGATTGGTAAAATCAAAGCTGCAGTAGACACTAGAGTAGATGAAAACTTGCTAATCATTGCACGTACTGATTCGAGAGCAATAAACGGTTTACAGGAAGCAATTGAACGGGCACAATGTTATGTGGAAGCAGGCGCAGATATAATTTTTGTAGAGGCTTTGGAGAACAAGGATGAGTTCTCGATCATAACAAATTATATCCAAAAGCCTTTATTGGCGAATATGGTGGAAGGCGGAAAATCCCCATTAATGTCTGCTTCTGAACTTGACAGCATGGGTTATAAAATTGTCATCTTTCCAAACAGTGTTACTCGTGTAGTTGCAAAGGCGGCACAAGATTTATTTCATGAATTGAAAGAAACAGGAACTACGGCTGGGATGAAAGACCAGATGTTGAATTTTAGTCAGCTTAATCAACTACTTGGCATCCAACGGTATCATGAGATAGAAGAAAAATATGTCTTGAGATAATCGTTCCTGAAATTTTAAAAAGCGCTATCTATGAAAGGAACAAAAATATATGGTTGCGAGTATTGAAAAATTATTTAAGATTTTAATGTTATTTTCATTTGAACGAAACACACTTTCAATCGCCGAGATTCATGCTGAGCTTAAATACCCTAAAAGTACAATTGTCAGGTTATTAGCTACGCTAGAGAGCATGGATTTTATCAAACAAGATCCTGACACGCGCAGGTATTCTTTAGGATTTCCGTTCTTTAGGCTAGGGAATATTGTGATGAATGATTTTGATTTACGTAAAGTTGCAAAACCGATTATGGCTGAGTTGGTAAATGATACAGGGATGACAGTGGATTTAAATATCAGGGCTGGGAATTCCCGGGTTTGTATTGATAAGATTGACGGGCCTGAGATTGTGATTAATTTTATCCGGATTGGTGAACATACCCCTCTTTTCACCGGGGCATCCGGAAAAGTGTTGCTTGCCTATTCAAAAGATAAGGATGAAATCTTACAAAAGATCATTGAAGAGGCTGATGTTAACATTGAGCAACTAAATGAAGAATTAAACGAAATTCTTGTTAAGGGATATAAAATAACTACAGGTGAAAGAAGACCCGGAAGCTTTGGAATCGCAGTGCCGATTTTTGATCATTCCAATGAAATTACGGCGAATCTTACCGTTGCAGGCCAAATTCATATGTTAACAGAAGAAAACAAAATATTTTTGGTAGACAAGGCTAAATATTGTGCAAATTTAATAAGTGAAAGATTAGGATATAGGTGTTAAATAATTTTTGTTATCCAAATGGAAGATTTAAAGAGAAAAAGATTCCTTAGTTCTTAAATAGAACTTATGATCCAAAGGGGAGTTAATATGAGGTGGATTCGGCGAATTCGAACCAATATATATTTCTGGAGTAGGTTCTCGTATTGCTAAAAGAAAAGCTGCTTGATTTTTCTATTATTTCGGAGGCAATAGTTCGTGTGTAATTTCCAAATATTATTCTAGTAGTAAAAACAAAGCACCCGTTACATTCGGGTGCTTATAATTTTCTTAATGGAGAAAAACTTTACAGGTCCTTCTGTTATTTCGAATGCGTTAGAACAGGTTGTAAGTGAAACGATCAGAAATAGAGATAGATAAAAACTTTTTAAATTAAAATATTTAGGCTTAATTATAGTCATAAAATAGAAAGAAAAGTTCCCATTTTTATAAATTTTGGGAGCTTTTTTTGCGTAGATTTCAGGGGGATTTGACGACTTCTACAAGAAGTGAATGAAATGTAATATAAAGATGCTAAAAAGCTCCTCAACTACTGTATTTCAGTTTCTATGAAACATTTTTTAGTAAAAATAAAAACAGAAAAGTAAATAGCATTTTTTAATTGCCAAAAACACCGGAAAAGGCTTTTCAAGAAAAACAATTCGTCCCCATGGTTTTTTGTTATTTCAAAAAAGGCTATTTAATTTACATTGATATTGTAACAACAATAGTGTATGACGCATAGCATAAATCATATGCTGTATGTCATATAGTAAATAAAAAATGAGGTGGGTGAATGAGTACTTTATTGAATTCATTAATGACAGAGCTTAGGAGAGGAACGTTGACATTAGCCGTTTTAAGTCAATTACAAAAACCACAGTATGGATATTCACTTGTTCAATTATTGGAGGAATCGGGCATTACCATTGACCAAAGTACCTTATATCCATTGCTTCGACGATTAGAAAAACAGGAGTTAGTTTCGAGTAGTTGGGATACATCTGAGAGTAGACCCCGTAAATATTATGTTTTAAGTGAATATGGCTTAGAGATTTTTTTGCAGTTAAAAAGAGAATGGATTAAGAATTCGAAAGAGCTCTTTGGCTTATTAAAAGGGGAGGGAGACGATGAATCTAATTGAGATTTATATACAAGAAGTTACTCGGAGGCTGCCTGAAAAAAATCGTGAGGATATTGCACTCGAGTTGCGGTCAACGATAGAGGATATGCTGCCTGATGATTACCAGGAAGAAGATATAAAGGCAGTTCTTGAAAAATTGGGGAGCCCCGTCACATTGGCTAGTGGTTATCGAGATCGGCCAATGCACTTAATTGGTCCACGCTATTTTGATGTATATGTGACGCTGCTAAAAATGATTTTACCGATTGCTGCTGTCATTTCGTTCATCTCGATGATTGCCGAATATTTTATTGGATATAGTGGTGAACAAGCGGTTATTAATATTGTTTTGAGTCTTATGGGCGAAGGAATAGGGAGGATCATTGAAGTGGGGATCCAAGTATTCTTTTGGCTAACACTTATGTTTGCCATATTAGAAAGAACAGATAAGGGAAGAGATGAGCAGCCATTAACAGCAAGCCTTAAAAAATGGACTCCCGATGATTTGAAAAATATCCCGTATATCCCTAAGAAAAAAGCGATTTCTAAGGTCGAAGTATTTGGAAGTCTATTGTGGACTGCAATCTGGGCAACACTTTATTTTAATGCGAATCATCTTGTTGGTGTATATATAGGTGGTGGAGAAGGACTTAAATTCGTAACTCCTTCTTTAAATCAGGAAGTTTTACTGTGGTATTGGCCAATCGTTCTTGTTGTTATTGGTTTAGAAATAGCCTTAGCCCTTTATAAATTAATAAAGGGACAGTGGACAAAAAGAATGGCCATTTGTAATACTGCCCTCCAGCTTATTGCAACCATTGTATTCATTGTGATATTCAGAAATCCGAATGTAATCACCCATGATTATATTACGTATATGTCTAATTCATTTACCATTACAGCTAATCAATTTGAATTGTGGATCGTGGGCGGTGGAATTTTAATCTTTATGATATCTTCGGCAATCAGTGTATTTGATGGGTTCCGTAAAGCTAGAATTCGTTAATCTATATTTGCTTATTAGTTTATAAGTTTAATAGGTTGTATATAGAGCTTACAGTTTTTGTATTGGGGGCATTTAAGCAGAATTAAGTGATCTCATGATTGGGGATATATTTTAATTAAAGGGTGCGATTTCGCAGCAAGAATTGTGCTCTTACTTTATGTTAAGAGTGCATTTCTGTAGTAAGAAATGCACTTTTTTGTATTGGGCCACTTATGTAATTAGTTATGGGATTACTCAAAGGGAAATCGAGTTAATTTAGAGTTATGTTATTTTATTCGCCAATTTAGAGTACCTATGTTATGTAGGGAAGGGCCAATATGACCTGAAAGTTGCCTACGAAAGGTTTAAAAGCAGTAGATTGGAGTGAATCATAATTATGAAAAAAACGATGCGCGTTCTTATTTCTGGTGCCAGTATTGCCGGACCGGCACTTGCTTACTGGCTTCACCGCTACGGTTTTGATGTGACTGTCATAGAACGTGCGCCCTCATTACGCCCAGGTGGTTATGGGGTTGATATCCGTGGTGCAGCCATTACGGTGCTTAAGCGGATGGGTATATTCGATCAAGTTTTTGACGCTGACACAAACATATCAGGTGTTTACTTCGTGAATAGTAAAGGTAAGATTGAAGGTCAAATAAGCGAAGCAAGTATGGGGAACCAGAAAGGTCTGGACATTGAAATCATGCGCGACGATCTAAGTAACATTTTATTTGATTTAACCAAGAATACGACCAATTATATTTGGGGCGATTCAATTACCGCCATACATGAGACTGAAACTGGTGCAGAAGTTCAATTTATTCATAACAAGCCGCAGACATTCGATTTGGTAATTGGTACGGACGGGCTCCATTCAAATGTACGCACATTGACTTTTGGCGACGAAGCACAGTTTAAACGTACGCTTGGCTGTTATATATCGATTTTTACTCTCGAGAATTACCTCAACCTTGACCACCGCCAACTGTTGTATACGGTTCCAGGCAAAACTGTAGGGATGTATAGCGCACGTGACAATACCGAAGCAAGAGGGATGTTTTTGTTCCAATCAAATGAATTAGAGTACGATCGCCATGATACAGAATATCAAAAGAATCTTGTAGAAAATGCCTTTGTTGGCCAATCGGGTTGGGAAACCTTGCCTCTACTCAAAAGCATGAAAGAAGCGACAGACTTTTATTTTGATGAGATTTGCCAGATTCATATACAGACATGGTCAAAAGGTCGGGTTACATTGGTAGGAGATGCGGCGTTTGGCCCATCACCTCTCTCAGGTCAAGGCTCAAGCCTGGCACTCGTTGGAGCTTATGTATTAGCTGGCGAACTCAAAGCTGCAAATGGCGATTATGCCCGAGCTTTTGTTGCCTATGAACAAGAAATGAGAAAGTTTGTTGAGAAAAATCAAAAAATAGGACGAATAGCCGCAGGGAGCATGATTGAAAAATCAAACTTCAAAATCTTTCTAAGAAATTTAATATTGCGCGTACCCACTCTTATGGCCGTACAGTTTAAGATGATTTCAAAAATGATAGCGAAAGCTGCCAACGGAATAGAACTGAAAGATTATTGAAATGAAAGGGAAAACCAAGGGGACGGTTCTGGCTTAAAAGCCGCAAGAACGTCCCCTTGGTTTTTTCAAAGTAATTTTCATATTTTGTTCACAACTTGTTCATATCTTGGGGTTAATATAAAAACATGAAAAGTACTTTTTCATGTTGACCCCCTATTTAATATATTTTTGTTTATCCGGCTTCTAGCTGGATAATTTTTTTTGTAATAAGGGACGAGTATGGTAAAAATAGTATTTATCGATTTGAAAGGAGTTTTAAGATGGAAAAGGTCGGACTACTAAAAAGATTCGAAAAGAGTCATATTACCTTTTTTGTTATAGCAGTTGTGTTATTTTGGATCAAGACCTATGCAGCCTATCAAATAGAATTTAAATTAGGCATAGATAATAATCTACAAAAGTTTTTGTTAGCTATTAATCCAATTAGTTCTGGATTATTCTTTATTGGATTAGGTTTACTTTCTAAAAAGCATACCAAAAAGATTATGATTATCATCAATTTTGTATTGTCATTCCTTTTATATGCGAATATTGTTTATTATCGATTTTTCAATGACTTTATAACAGTCCCGGTCATTATGCAGGCGAAAACGAATGCTGGACAATTGGGGGATAGCGCCAATTCCTTAATGTCCCCACTTGATATTTTTTATTTCACAGATACCCTTATTCTAATTGTTCTTGCGCTAACGATATTTAAAAAAGCTAGTGCGAAAAATCGCAAATCCTATAAAATCGTATTATTATTTGCTGTCACTGTTTTTCTTTTTAACCTTGGATTAGCAGAAAAAGACCGTCCGCAATTATTAACACGTTCCTTCGACAGAAACTACCTTGTTAAATATTTAGGAGCATATAATTTTACCATTTTGGATGTCATTCAAAATATCAAAACTTCTAGTCAAAGGGCACTCGCTAGCAGCAGTGATATCACAACTGTAGAAAATTATCGAAAAGCCCATTATACGGCACCAAATCCAGCTTACTTTGGCAAAGCAAAAGGGATGAACGTTATTTACGTCTCCTTAGAATCATTCCAAAATTTTATGATTGATTATAAAATGCCAAATGGACAAGAAGTGACGCCATTTTTAAATTCATTGGCTCATGATGGCAACACCTTCTATTTTGATAATTTCTATCATCAAACAGGACAAGGTAAAACATCAGATGCTGAATTCTTGATGGAAAATTCACTATATCCGTTAAATCAAGGTGCTGTTTTTATCAATAAGGCACAAAATACGTATCAAGCGACCCCTGCTATTTTAGGTCAAAAAGGCTATACATCTGCAGTTTTTCATGGAAACTATAAAACTTTCTGGAACCGGAATGTTATGTATCGAGCATTAGGCTATGATCAATTTTTCGACGCAGAATATTATAATATGTCTCCTGAAAATATAAAGAACTATGGGATGAAAGATAAGCCATATTTCCAAGAGTCCATGTCCATGCTTGAGGGGTTAAAACAACCTTTTTATACCAAATTTATTACGTTATCCAACCATTTCCCATTTGAAATGGACAAACAAGATACTAATTTTCCAGCCGGAGACTTTGGTGACTCAGTTGTAAACAATTACTTCCAGTCAGCCCATTATATGGATGAAGCCCTTAAACAGTTTTTCGATGCTTTAAAAGCAGATGGGCTATATGATAAAACGGTCATTGTCCTTTATGGAGACCACTATGGTCTTTCCGAAAACCACAATAAGGCAATGGCAAAAGTTCTTGGCGTTCCAAAAATTACGCCAACCATTAATGCCAAGTTGCAGGAAGTACCATTATATATACACGTTCCAGGTGTAAAAGGTGGGGTTCAGCACCAATTTGGCGGTGAAGTAGATGTTCGACCAACCCTTCTACATTTATTAGGTGTTGATACAAAAGATTACATTGAATTCGGTTCCGATTTATTATCAAAAGATCATCGCAACTGGGCATTGTTTAGAAATGGTGATTATGTATCTCCTCAAGTAACTGAAGTAAGCGGGAAATTCTACAACCCTGACACGGGTGAATTATTACCGAATCAAAGTGCCTATAAATCAATTAATGATAAGATCTCAACAGAACTTCAAATGTCCGATGCAGTGGTCAATAAAGATTTATTACGGTTCTATACACCAAAGGGATTTAAACCGATTGATCCTAATGAATATCAATATCTTGGTCCTAAAGGAAATACGAAACAGCCTAAGGTTCAAACAACTGGGGCTCAATAGATCGTTTGTTCCAATCTAGTTATTTGCTGACTTATATTTCATATCTCTTGAAATATAAGTCGGCTTTTTTTCTTCATTTTGAACTCTTTACAAGTTTGGTTTAGCAATATTTTTTATGAAGTAAATGCTCTAATTTCTTATGGTAAATTTATTATCTTTATTTGTTTATTCATGAATTCCTTTCTTACCTATCCTTCTAATACCTACATAAATTCTTCCTTTAAGACTTTTTTGCTATCGCTTTTATTATTTTTTTCTACCATTTTGCAAAATCTTACAAAATACCGGCAGCACCTAGAATGACAAACCGACCAAGAGTGGGAAACGGTTCTGACGATTTATTTAAACGCTGATTTTGTAAATATTGCTGCTGGATTATAATAAACTATAATTGACTTCAATTAACTTACAATAAAATCCTATAAAGGGGGTATCTGTATGATAAAGAAAACTTTTTGGATTCCAACCATTGTATTTATCGTTACAACGTCTGTATTATACTTTTGCGGTCATTTGTATAATATTGAATCACTAAGTTGGTTCAATTTTGAGGAAACCTCAAATGGCGGATTTACCTTCGATGGTTCATTGAATCCAATTATGTTTGGTTTTGTAGTTGGATTTATTGCGGAATGGATATATAAAAGGAGAGAAAAAAAACGCACGACTTAATATAGTGGTCGGTTTAAGAACAACTAAACATATACAGGAATCTGCAAGATGATGAAATAATCCACCCGAACTCACTCAAGGATGGATTATTTTTTATGGTTAAAGACAGAATGACTACAATTAGACTAGCTTTTTGGGTGATATTTCATATCATTATGACCACGCCTCGATTCCACAGCAAAATTCTTTAATTTATAATGTGTGGGTAGATCACTTGAATTCTAATATTCTTTCTAAATTCCTTAAGAGGGATTTTTTTTAATTTAAGTAAATAATACTTTTTCATATTGTCTATTTTCAATTTTTTTGCTGGTGAATAATGGCGAAGGGGAGAAATATAGGGAATTTAATTTAAATGTAAGGGCATATTAATCATTGTGAAATTCATAAAAAGGTGTGATTTTTTATTTTTTAGAGTGTTCATGGTTTATCACACGACAAATTTTAAAAAAATGTAAAAGTCCATTCAGGTGATATAAATGTATTTCAAGTTTTTAGAAAGATTTAAAAATAGTCAGGAACCAGAGAACGGGACAAAATCAATAAAAATGATTTTTCAACAAGCTGCTAAATCAAGTGATTTCCATCAATTTTCATTATCTGAAGAACAGGGTATTACAATTAGTTACTATAAAAGTATGGTTGATCCAAAGAAAATAAATAACCTTCTTCTCCCAGCAATTCAAGAACATATTGAGAAAATTAGGGAAATTAATGATATAAAAAAGTTTATTCCTTTTGAGAATGTCATAGTAACAACCAATCCCTTAGATGTCGAAGAAAAACTAATTAAAGGATATGTTATTGTTCAATTAAAGGATTCCAACCAATATTTTTTGACCATAAATATTGATAATGCAAATCTAGGTTATCGAGAGAATAATGATACAGAGAATGAATTTAGTGTTATTGGTCCAAAAGTTGGTTTTGTAGAAAATATTAGTACGAATCTTCATTTATTAAGAAAGCAAATGGCCGTTACAGAATTAGTTTTTGAGGAAATAAAAATTGGTTCAATGTCTAAAACGGAAGTAGTCATTGCCTATTTGGATGGAATTACTAATCCGGAATATATTCAAACGGTTCGACAGCGACTGAAGGATATTAATTTTGATGTTATTTTCGATAATTCCCAAATTGATCAAATGATTTCAGATCATTCAAATACCCCCTTTCCTATTTTTTTATCTACTGAACGGATTGACAGGGTTTTATATGCAATGATATCAGGACAAGTTGCAATCTTATCGAATGGGTCACCTTACATTGTTACAGGACCAACAACGATATTAGATTTTTTCATTTCTCCAGAAGACTATTATCTTAATTGGGTACTCGGGTCGTTTTTTCGAATCATTCGTATTATTAGTGTTATTTTCTCTCTGTTTGCTACACCTATATATGTAGCAATTTTAACCTTTCATTATGAAGTTGTACCTGATGATTTATTGCAACCCCTTATTAGCTCAAGAGCTCATGTTCCATTTCCTCCGGTATGGGAAGCGATTTTTTTGGAAATTACCATTGAATTGTTGAGAGAGGCGGGGGCACGCTTACCGACAAAAATTGGGCAAACACTGGGTATTGTAGGTGGTATTGTTATCGGTCAGGCATCTGTCCAAGCTGCTCTAACAAGTAATATTTTACTTATTATTGTTTCATCATCTGCACTTGCTTCTTTCACAACTCCAATCTTTAAAATGTCAAATGCAATTCGTCTCATCCGGTTTCCACTAATTTTACTTGCAGCATTTTTGGGCGGCTTTGGAATTATAATAGGATTTGTTCTTCTGTTAGGACATTTATTAAAACTTAAATCCTTGGGAAATCCATATATGGTACCTCTATTTCCTTTTAGAATAAAGAACTTTCGCGACAGTTTTATTCGATCATCCTATCAGTTTACAACGACACGAAGCAGATTTTTAAGACCTCTTTCACTTAAAAGATATACACCAAATCAAGATAAGGATGATATTAATAATGAATAGTCAAAAGCGAAAAAATATAAGGTATTTTTGTGCTCTTTTGCCTCTCATTTTGATTATTCCTGGCTGCTCTTTTCCACGGCAAAAAATTATAGATGATGTGCAACTTCCTAAAGTATTAGGTTTTGACAAAGTTGATAACCAATATGTTGGAACTGCGCTTTATTCTGATTATACGGGAGATGAAAAAGAAGGTGGGAGCTCTATTTTACAGGGAAAAGGAAGGAAATCCCATTTAATAAAACAATCTATCAATGCACAATCTCCTAAACCGCTAGAAATTGGAAAGTTGAACCTTGTAATCTTTGGTAAAGAATTAGCTGAAAATGGGGTGTCTTATTTTGTTAAGACTGTTTGCAGGGATCCTTTGATTGGAAGCAATATGTTAGTGGCTGTTTCTGAAGAAACAGCAGAAGAAATTTTAATGAAAAATAAAGATAGAAACAGCAATTATCCTTATAAAATGATTGAACAAAATTATCGAACTCAAAATGTACCAATTCCAACTTTGCAAAGTTTTTTATTTGATTTCTATGGAGACGGAAGAGACCCCTCCTTACCTTATTTAAAGATTAATCAAAAGGGTAACATTGAGGTAAACGGGCTAGCAGTGTTAAAAAAAGACAGACTAGGACTTATCTTAAATCAAAAAGAAAGCTTTTTATACAAAATATTAAGAGGAAGAGTGATTAGAGGGCAGACAGAATTTAACATACATAAGGGGCAGTCGGAGGATTCAGTAATTTTAGCCATTTTATATGGAAAAAACAAAAAATCAATTATTAACAAAGGTTCGAAATCAAAAGTAACATTCAATATAACACTAAACGGAATGGTAAAGGATTTTCCAGATTGGCTAGATTTAAGGAAAAAACAAAATAACCTATTATTAAAAAAGCAATTGGAAAAACAAATGAAAAAGGATTTTGAAAAGCTATTCGTAAAATTCCAAATGCATCAAGTCGATCCATTAGGTATAGGTGACTTTGCAAGAGCGAATTCAAAAAAATGGAACGAAAAGGAGTTTTATGAAAAGGTGTACCCAACTATTTCATTGGATATAAATTTAAAAATAGAACTATCTCAAGCAGGGATTGGCGAATGAAAAAAAAGGTGATTAACCATGAGTAAACAATTAAATAAAAGTTTGACAGTTTCTCCTTTTTTTTTATTTTTTCTGATTCACAGTACCCAATCCGGTGTAGGCTTGTTGAATTTTCAAGGTAAAATAATAAAGGGAGCAGAACAGGATGCATGGGTTTCAATTCTATTGGTTGGAATCAGTTTTCATCTCATTATTTGGCTACTGTATTTCTTATTAAAGAAATCAAATAATGGAGATATTATGTCTTTACATCAACAATTATTTGGGAGATGGCTAGGAAACGTATTAAATATTTTCTTTTATGGATATATGCTTTTAATTATTTCAACGATAATTAGGTCCTATTTATCCGTTCTGGTTACTTGGGTTTTTCCTTATACCCCTATTTGGTTTTTATCACTTACTATGATTTTTGTGATTTCATACTTAGTTGTTGGAGGCTTTAGGGTTATTACCGGTATTTGTTTTTGGGGGATGATCATCCCTTCGCTCCTTCTGTTAACGGTATATTTTCCATTCCAATATGCCTACTGGACGAATTTATTACCCGTTTTTAATCACAGTTTAAGTGACTATTTTGTATCGGCAAAAGAAAGTATTCTAATGTACTCAGGACCAGAATTTTTACTTATTTATTATCCTTTTATTAAAGATAATCAAAATTCCCAAAAATGGGCACACATTTCACAAGCGTATACAACCATTTTATATTTATTTATTACCATCATTTCATTTGTTTATTTTAGTCATGGGCAGCTTGAACATGTTACTTGGCCCACCCTCATGATGTCAAAAATTATCCGCTTTCCATTTATCGAAAGATTTGAATATATCTTTATTTTTTTATGGCTCTTAGTGGTCCTTCCCCCTTGTTGTATGGCATTGTGGGGGGCGATTCGAGTTTTGAAAGAATCGTTTAAATTTAAACCTAGAATGTCTTTATGGATATCCATTATTATCGTTCATTTCATGGTTATTAACGTCAAAAGTAAAGTGGAAGTTGAGGAAATGGGGACTTTCATTAGATTTGTCTCATCCAGCTTTCTATATATTTATATACCAATTTTGTTTTTGTTTATTCTCATCTTACAAGCCTTTAAAAAAGCCAAGAGTGTAGGGGTAAATTAGTTTTAATATTGTAAAACAGAATAGATTATTGCTTTTCCTGGTTTTGGCCAACTTTTCAATGGCCTCTTTTAAAAGCGAGTGTTTTTATCACTTTAGATATTTTTGGAAGTTTACATCTACCAGGTGAAACAACAACATCTGCATGGTCATTTCGTGGGGAAGGCAAGAAATCCTCGGATCCAGTAGGATTCGAGGATTTTTTATACGTCAAAAATTCATACCTTTGAAAAAGTATTCAATTTAACACATAATACGATATTTTTTTCAACTTTACGGAAAACCCCTTCGGATATGATCTTATGGGACTTTGAATAAGTCAAATTATTTCTAACACTTAAGAATGAAATATTCGATTCCTATATTCCCGCGGTGTTGATCCATATGACTTCTGAAACATTTTAGTGAAATATTTAGGGTCAGTATATCCCACTTGCTGGCTGATTTGATAATATTTAAGGTTCGGATTTTTCAACAGGTGACAGGCTTTTTCCATTCTTACTCGGGTAAGAAATTGATTGAAGGATTCGTTCGTTGTAGCTTTGAAAATTTGTCCGAAGTAATGCTCTGTTAGGTGAACACGCTTCGCAACATCTTTTAAAGAAATCGTTTTCATATAGTTTGCGTTTATGTAGGATTTGGCACTCAAAACTAATCTTTCATGATAGGAAGCAGATTTTTCCTCATTCAAAGGAGAATCTTGGCTCTTAATTTCTGTTTCCTTTTGAATCTTATCAATCACTTCAAATAATTCATCCGTATCGATTGGTTTTAATATATAACCCCTTGCATTATATTTCAGTGCATTATGAGCATAGGTAAATTCCTCATAACCACTCATAATAATGACCTGAATTCTGGGGGAATTTTCGTAGATATGTTTGGTTAATTCAAGGCCGTCCATATTTGGCATTCGAATGTCTGTTAAAATCATGTCTATTTTTTCGTTTTCCAACCAGTACAATGCTTCGGTTCCATTTTCTGCTGTTCCAATCACGTCAATATTCCGCTCATTCCATTCATCCATTGCCATTAAACTGCTGGAGATTAACCAATCGTCATCCACAATTAACATTTTTCTCATAATCTGAATTCACCTCTTTAGGGATTTTTACCGTGATGGTTGTACCTTTGTTTAATTTGCTTTCGATCCTGATTCCATAGTTATTTCCGTAATGTGATTGAATCCTAGTTTGAACATTGTATAAACCAATTTTCTTTTTATACTTAGATAAATCCTCTGAATTATTTTTTAGCCGGTCCTGTAATTGTTGGAGATTGTCTGGCTCTATGCCTTTTCCATTATCTGTAACGGTGAAGATGATATTCTCATCTACCTGTTTTCCCTTAATAATTAGTTTCCCGAAGGATCTTAAAGGGTCGATTCCGTGTATGATGGCATTCTCCACAATCGGTTGGAGAATCAGTTTTACAGTTAGACAGAATTTTATATCATCATTCATTACTATTGAATATTCAAGGGGATAGCGCATTCTGATCTTTTGAATTTCCAAATAACTTTCGAGGTACATAACTTCTTGATGTATGGGGATTTTCTCTTCAAAAGAGCTGATACTTAAACGTAATAATCTTCCTAAAAGAACAATTAAATGACTAATTTCGTGTTCCTTCTTCATTCGTGCCAGTGAGTTTATCGATTCCAGTGTGTTATAAAGGAAATGGGGATTAATCTGCAGTTGAAGTGCGGTGATTTCTGCAGCTTTTTTTAATTTCTCTTCCTCAGCCACTGATTGGACTAACCTATTAATCTGGACAATCATTTCATTAAATCCTTGTCCGAGTTCACCAATTTCGTCCTTCGATTTAACGATAAATTTTTGATTAAGGTTACCGTTTTTAACCTTGGACATCACTCTCTGCAATATCTTAATCGGTTTGGATATTCTATGGGAGATGAACATAGCTGATAATAAACAAACGATTACACTTGTAATGGTGATCATCCATACGATCCATTTCACTTGTGTGACTGGCTTATAAAAATCATTTGCTTCGAAATATTCTGCTACATACCACTTCGTTGTAGGATTATATTGTTTAAAAAGCAGATAGCTCTTATGGTCTTTGGTATGGATAGTTGACCCATTTTTTTGTTTTTGTACGGAGTCAAAGGAGATATGAGCTAAGCGTGCCGGTGCTAAGACAAAGCCTTGATTGTTATATATAAATGTTCCGGATGAAGTTTCGGAATCTAGTTCATTATTTAATATGTATTCGAGTAATTCAGGCTTAAAATCAATCACCATATAGCCGTAACTTCTTAGATTTCGATCCCAAACCTTTTGAACATAGGAATATACCTTTTGATTTTTATCTAGATTGGAATAGGTTCTGGTGTGTAGATTCGTAATAAGAGGGTTCAGGTTATTTTTTTCTATATCTTTTAACCAGGGAAGGTTATTAAAATTGTCTTTTGTAAAATTCATATTAAGGGAATAACCGTAATTGTAAACAAAACCGTTATTACTAATAATGGTTATACCAACTGTTTCCGGGCGGATCGTTTGAATACTTTCCATCAGAGCATCAAGTTTTAAGTAGAACTGTGGATGCAGAGTAGGATCTTGGTTTGCTAGAAATTGTGAAAATACTGCGCTGCTCTTTATTCCAGATTGCATTCTTTCTAAATCAAATAAAAAAGTATTAAGCGCTTTCATTTTCTGACTTAAAATATAATTTGCATGATACTGCAAATTTTCATAGAGGCTTTGTGAATATTTGTTAAATGTAATCCATCCAACCAAAGAAAGGGGAATAACTGAGATGAGTATAAAGGAAATAATGAGTTTAAAGAAGATGGAGTTTAAAAACCTCATTTGGTCAAATTTTCCTCCTTTTTAATAGATTACTTTAGTTTTTTTGCTATCCACGAAATGTCCCTTTTTTCCTACGATTTATCCCGTTGTTTAATTATTTAAAAAAATTATAATTATCAATAAGTTCAAGTTTGCTATTTTTAGAATAACGAAGGGAGGATAAAAAGTAAAATTCTTTTTCGGTAAAAAACTAAAAAATTCATAGGTAGATGTTTGGGGGAGGGTCAAAAGGTGAAAAATTACAGGAATTTTTTTACTTTGGTGCTAACAGTTGTTTTAGTGTTAACCATGATCGTTGGTTGTCAGTCTCCTACAGCTAGTAACGAAAACAATTCTAGTAAACAGGATGGAAGTAATAGTTCAAAAGCCGAGAAGGGCAAAACGCTTGATCTCTATATTCCCAATTACTATAACGATGTCGAAAAACAACAATGGGCAGATGTTGTTGAGAAATTTAAAGAACTAAACCCTGGTATTAACGTCCATATTGCCACAGGTGATGTACAAGTGGAATCTGGAAAACTGCCAACTCTCTTGCAGTCCGGAGTAAATCCGCCTGATGCGATTCTCATGAATGCCGGCCCCGGCAGGGTTTCTGTGTTATCGGATGTGAATTTAATTCAACCGTTAAATAAAATGTATGAAAGAAATGATTGGAAAGATAAACTGCGCCCATTTGCTTATAATCTTATCTCTGGTGAAAAAAATATTTATGAATTACCCCATATGATTGATGCCATTGGAATTTTCTATAACAAAGATATCTTCCAGAAAAGCGGGTTAGAGGTACCAAAAACAAAAGAAGAATTCTTGAAAACACTTCAAAAATTAAAAGAGGACGGAGTCTCACCTATTACGGTAGGAGCGCGTAATGGATACGCTATTGGATGGTTGTTTGGCGTTATGTTGGAATCTGTCGCCGGTACTGAAAAAGTAGAAAATCTTTTATATGGAAACGGAAAGTGGAATGATCCGGAAATTGTGAAGGTAGCAGAAATGATGAACGATTGGGTGAAAAGGGGCTATATTGCCAAGGAATCTGTAACGCAAACACAAGCTGATTCGAAATTCAGATTTTTAGGTAAAAAAGCAGCGATGGAAGCAGAGGGAACCTACTTAATTACGGACCTTGCGGCTCAAAGCTTACAAAAAAGCGTCAATATGTTTATGATGCCCTCCTTTATTGAAGGAAAGACGGCTAAACCAGTTGGTGGAATCGGGTTAACCTGGGTGGTTCCGACAAAAGCGAAAGATGTTGATTTAGCAGAGAAATGGTTTAATTTTATCGTTTCAAAGGATTATAGCGATATTGTTCTACACAAGCCTGATTACAATTTTGTTCCTGCCTCAAAAGCATCAGAAGGAATTGAACCGGTTAGCGATGTTTTAAAAACATCTATGAAAGAAATTGCAGATGGTTCTGGCTACAATCCAAGTGTGTTTATTGGAGTGGAAGCAAAAGAGGCCTATTATCAAAACTTACAGGGTCTGGTTGGTGGCTTGATCTCACCTAAGGAAGCTATGAATAATATTGAAGCAGCTGCCGAGAAGGATCGTGCTGCGGGATTCAAATTAAACAAGTAATAGAATATGAGGGGTTTAAAACTTTGAACCCCTCATCGTAAAGGAGGAGTAAACATTGAATTTATCTGATTCCGCATCCTCTTTAAAGATTGATCAAAAGAATAGTCCCGCAGTTATGAAGGGAAAAAGAAAAGTCAAAGTTAAAAAGATCCTTATGATTCTTTCCTTTCTATCACCAGCGCTCATTTTGTATGCCATTTTTATGCTCTATCCGATGATTGACGCCATTAGATTAAGTTTTTTTGATTGGGATGGAGCCGCATCCTCGATGAAATTTATCGGTCTCGAAAACTATTTAAAACTTACCGGTGACAAAATATTTTTAAAGGCACTGGGACACAATTTGTTATGGGTGGTCCTAAGTTTAATACTAATGGTTATCCCGACCTTAATATTGGCTGTTTTAATTAGCCGGTTAAAAAGAGGAAAGACTTTCTTCCGGGCAGGCTTTTACCTGCCAAGTGTTCTATCTTTAGCCGTTGTTGGGGTTTTATGGTCGAAAATTTATGATCCGAATATGGGACCCATCAACGTATTTTTAAGATCGATAGGCTTAGAAAATGCTGCAAAAAATTGGCTGGGAGAGCCTCTCTTTGTAATACCAGCATTAGTGGTTGCCAGCACTTGGGCCTTTTATGGTCTCTATTTGATACTATTTTTAGCAGGTTTACAGAATATTAATCATGAACTATATGAGGCGGCCGACTTGGATGGAGCAGGTCCAATCAGAAAATTTTGGAGTATAACGATTCCCAGTTTACGGAATACCCTGAACGTTGTCATTAGTATGGTTATTATAAATGCGCTAAAGGGTTTTGCATTAATTTGGATTATGACCCAGGGTGGACCATTCTATATGAGTGAACTTGTTTCAACCTATGTCTATAAGGCGGCCTTTAGTATGAATAAGGTAAGCTATGCAACGGCAGGAAGTGTGGTATTGGGAATCATCGTAATCCTGTTTACGGTTGCCTTTAATTATTACCGGGAAAGGAGTGAACATTAGTGGAGTCTATTCTTAAAAGATGGAAATCTTCACAAATTACCCTATGGGCGGTCCTGCTCATTCTTCTCCTTTTTATTACGGCACCTATCTTTTATGCGGTCATTGCAAGTTTTAAGACAAATATGGAAATTTTCAGCAGTCCTTTTTCGCTGCCAAAATCGTGGAATTTTGATAATTATATCAATGCCTGGAATCTGGGAAACTTTAAAGCTTATTTCTTAAACAGTGCTTTTATTACTATTGGCGGAATGTTGATTGTTGCGTTGGTGGCCTGCCCTGCAGGATATGCTTTTGCGCAATTAAACTTTAAAGGAAATAATCTCATTTTCTATTTGGTGCTATTAGGGATGTCACTACCTGTACAGGCAATCATCATCCCCATTTTCTTTCAATTAAAATCAATGGGCTTAGTGAATACATTGACAGGGGTAACCTTAGTTTCATCTGGGTTAGCGCTGCCGTTTTCCGTATTCCTGATGAGAAATACTTTTCGGGATATTCCAAAGGAGCTTAAAGAATCAGCAGCCATTGATGGTGCCGGTGAATGGCGAACCTTTTGGTCAGTTATTCTGCCTTTAGCCAAACCTGGTTTAGTAGCCCTGCTGATTTTCACTTTTATGAATATCTGGAATGACTTTTTACTTCCATTAGTCTTATTGATTTCTCAAAACAAATTTACGATTTCACTTGGATTATATTCTTTCCAGGGGGAGCAGACGACAAATTTTGGATTAATCTTTGGAGGTACTGTGATTAGTATGATTCCTAGCATTATTATCTATATTATTTTCCAACGGTCTTTTGTGGAAGGAATGACCGATGGGGCCAATAAGTAACGATTACTTCTACGCAGTTTTTAAAAATAACAAAGGAATGGAGAGATTTTTAAATGGCAACAATTACGGATTTGAATGCTGAAAAACACTTATTACCAATGGATTGGGGCGGAATTCAATGGCTCTGTGGCCAGGATATTGATCCAGAATGTGAAATGACATTTGGAATGGTATATATAAACGCCGGGGAAGCCAATGATCGTCACGTCCACCCAAATTGTGAAGAATTAATCTTCGTGTTATCCGGAGAGTGTGATCATACCCTTGGGGACGAAACCTATCATCTTAAGCCTGGAATGATGTTGCGAATCCCGAGAAATGTACCACATAATGCCACTGTTACTAGCTGGGAACCTTGTAGAATGATCATCGCCTATTCAGCACCAGCCCGTCAGACAATCGGTGAATAATAGTTTAATAAAGGGTGAAGAGGGGAGAAACAATGGAACCAATTAAATTTAATTATGAGTATTCCAATAAGATTAGGGTTGGGTTTATTGGATGCGGAGCCCATGCATTCCGAAATGTTTACCCAACGTTTGATTATGCACCAGTTGACTTAGTTGCTGTTTGTGATTTAAACCAAGATCGAGCTGAAATCTATAAAAAAAGATTTGGAGCAGAAAAAGCTTATACAGATTATAAAGAAATGTTGAAAAAAGAAGATTTGGATGCTGTTTTTGTTGTCTTAAATTTTGATCAAAATGGTCACCCTCTATATCCGAAAATTGTTCCAGATATTTTGAAGGCGGGACTGCCTGCATGGATCGAAAAGCCAGTTTCCTATACTGCGAGAGAAGCAGAAGAATTAATCGAGTTAGAAGAAAAAACAGGTCAGTTTGTTCTTGTTTCAAATAAACGTTATTTTTATCCAACGTTTGTCAAAGCCAAAAAGATTCTTGAGAGTGAGCTATTTGGAGAGCCGGTATCCATATCAGGGAGATACCCGCTTACTTTGTCCCCATTTCAAGAGGAGCTTTGCGAACGAACTGGTTTACATTGGTTTTTAGATATCTGTCACCCAATGTCCGGCATTCATTATCTCATGGGTGAAGTAAAGGAAATGCTTTTCATTGAGCACCAACCAAGTGGAAACGTTCAGACACTTCTCTCATTTAAGTCAGGTGCGGTTGGAAATCTGGAGCTACCTTCCACTCAAGCAGATACGAGTCCTCTTGAAAGATATGAAGTGATAGGAAATAAGCAGAATGTTGTCATTGATAACGGAATGAGGCTGTCCTACTATAAGGGATCAAAAGGCAGTGGAGAATATGGGAAGGCCCCGTCCTTTATTGGTGATAATCCGACGGATGGTCCAGTACATTGGGAGCCGGAGTTTTCTTTAGGGCAAATTTATAATAAAAACCTATTTCTGCAGGGAATGGTTCAAAGCGTCAATCACTTTTCCAATGCAGTATTAAATGGCAGGAAAATTGAACGGGCAACATTAAAGGATTCTCTACATTTAACCAAAATCTTTGAGGCATACAAAAATAATCGCTCTGGAAAATGGATCACAATTGAATAACAGGAGGGTAAAAAATGAATTTGAGTATTTTTACGGATATGTTAGGCTGTGAGTCATTTGAAGAGGCACTTCAACATGTTAAGAATTTGGGGTTTGTCAACATTGATTTAAGAGGAAAATTAGACGGTTCTACAATCGATAATATTCCCTTAGATAAAGCTAGAAAACTAAGTTTACAAATCGAAAAGGAAAATCTAAAGGTTAGCTGTTTAAGTTCTTGGTCTGTCAACCCATGTACCTTCTCCGGGGAACCATCTTATCGGAACGATGACGAAAATCATCATAAACAAATGAGTACCGTTTTAAATCGATTATTTGATTTAGCTGATATATTTAATACCTCGTATATAAGAATTTATTCATTATACCGCCAAGAGGATTTCAATCTATTATCGGATGAAGAAAAGCAACGACAGTATAAACATAATGCAGAAGTTTTACTAAGACATGCAGAACATGCAAAAAATCGAGGAAAAATCTTATTGGTTGAAAATGAACCCCCTACCTTAACGAGTAATTGTGAAGAATTAGGGATTCTGATGAAATACACAAATCATCCTCATTTAAAAATTAATTGGGATATTGTCAATGGCTGGCGAGCAGGGGAATATCCAACCTTGGAAAAATATGAACCTATTAAAAGGTCTATCTATCAAACCCATTTAAAAGGAGCTTCACGCTTATCAAATTCAATCACAAAAGAAAACCCATATGGCTTGTTTGGTAATTTTGCTATTGCAGGCAAAGATGACTTTGATCATGAATCTATTATGAAGGCGCTTGCAGAATATGACCCACAGGCAATTTTAACGATTGACACCCATTATCCGTCCTTTTACCAGCAAGATAAACTCGGTGAGGTAGAAGTTGTTCGCCGTACCAAAGAATATTTCGAGATTGTTCTAAAAAAGGAGGGAGCTCATGAGTAAGAAAGTTGTTTTAGTTGGTTCACTTGATACGAAGGAAAAAGAATTTTTATATGTAAAAGAGATTATTGAAGAATCGGGCCACGAAACCTTACTAATCAACACTGGTGTTTATGAGTCTTCTACTGTTGGTGACATTCTTAATAAAGAGGTTGCATTAGCTGGAGGTTCTTCAATTGAAGAACTAAGGAATAAAGAAGATCGTGGATTTGCGGTTGCAGTTATGACAAAGGGAGCAAATGCAATTGTAAAGAAATTAGTAGATGAAGACCGTGTTGCAGGTGTTTTTGGAATGGGAGGAACGGCTGGAACAACTGTTGGAGCAGCTGCCATGAAAAATGTACCGGTTGGAATACCAAAACTTATTGTTTCCACTGTTGCTTCAGGAAACACCAGACCATATGTTGGTGAAAAAGATATTATGATGTTGTATTCGATTGTAGATATTGCAGGAATTAATAGTTTATCTGCCCGAATCCTTCGGAATGCTGCAAATGCCCTCAGTGGGATGGTAAAAGGAAATTCCATTACTGCTGTGAATGAAGAAAAGCCAATGATAGGGGCTACCATGTTTGGAGTTACCACACCATGTGTGAACAAGACGAGAGAAATTTTAGAAAAGAATGGTTTTGACGTTCTTGTCTTTCATGCTACCGGAGCAGGTGGGGATGCGATGGAAAATTTAATAAACGATGGATTTATTCAGGGTGTGGTTGATATTACTACTACTGAGTTGGCCGATGGACTTGTTGGCGGAATTTTTTCTTCAAGTGAACAGCGTTTAGAAGTAGCAGGTGCTATGGGAATTCCTCAAGTTGTTTCAGTAGGCGCCCTTGATATGGTGAATTTCGGTCCTTCTGAAACAGTACCGGAAAAATTTAAAGATCGGAAATTCTATCAACATAATCCCACCACTACTCTTATGAGGACAACAGTGGAAGAAAACTATTTATTAGGTGGAATACTAGCACGGAAATTAAGTAAGAGTCATTCACCAACAGTTGTTATCTTTCCAAAGGGCGGGGTGTCATTATTAGACAGGGCTGGTCAGCCATTTGATGGCATGGAAGAAAGGGAAGCTTTGTATACTGGTATTAAAGAGAACTTAGCACCACATATTACATTTTTAGAAGTGGAAGAGGATATCAATGATTCTCGTGTTTCTAGTTTAATAGCTAACCAATTATTGGATTTACTAAAAACAAAAATAGGTGGTGTCAAAAATGCGAATTCCTAGAGAGGAAGTATTATCTCGTTTAAATAAACAAATTGAAAACAATCAAGTCATTATCGGCGGGGGTGCGGGAACAGGTTTATCGGCAAAAAGTGCAGAAATGGGCAGAATTGATCTTATTATCATCTATAATTCAGGCCGCTATCGGATGGCTGGCCGTGGTTCATTAGCAGGCTTAATGCCATATGGAGACGCCAACCAGATTGTGGTAGAAATGGGACATGAGGTATTACCGGTTGTGAAGAATACCCCTGTTTTGGCGGGGGTTTGCGGCACAGATCCATTTAGAGACATGGATTACTTTTTAAAACAATTGAAGGAATTAGGATTTTCCGGTGTGCAAAACTTCCCAACTGTAGGATTATGCGATGGGCAGTTTCGCCAAAACTTAGAGGAAACCGGCATGGGCTATGATCTGGAAGTGGAAATGATTAAAAAGGCGCATGCTCTGGGATTAGTGACTTCCCCATATGTTTTTAATGAAGATGATGCTGTGAAAATGGCAGAGGCAGGCGCTGATATATTAGTAGCCCATGTCGGTTTAACAACAAAAGGGGCCATTGGTGCGAAAACTGCTATCGATATTGATGGTGCCGTCAATCTGGTACAGCGGATTCATGATGCAGGTAAGAGAGTGAATCCAAATATTATTGTTTTGTGTCACGGTGGTCCTATCTCCGAACCAGAAGATGCCGAATATGTTTTAAGTAAAACCAAAGGTGTTTCAGGATTTTTTGGAGCCTCCAGTATTGAACGTCTTCCGACTGAATTGGCTATTTCGGGGCAGGTTAAGAAGTTTAAGGAGATTAATAAAAATAAAATCTATTCATAAAAAAAAGGCGGCAGGGTTACCTGTCGCTTTGGTTTTTAATAATTCAATTTAAAAAGCAAGAAAAGAGATTGGAGGAGACTTTTTTTATAAAATAACTTAAGAAAGAAAAGACCTCTGCAACTTGTAGGAAACTAAAATTCATAGAAGAAATATTGGACAGATGATTGCGTCATCTGTCCCTCTTTAATTTGTATCTTTTTATTTTAGTTCGATTTAGATAATAGGATAATACTGCTCATATCTCGGATTATAGTAATAAGGCGGCCTCGGTCCAATTTTTGGCATTTTAAAAGAATATGGATTCGCATTGTATATCAGTTTTACCTTTTTATCAGAATGTTCTACTAACAAGAGCATGACTTCCCGACTGAAATAATATGATTACTTTGTAATCATGTCGGCATCCAGTTTCAGCAATTAAGCCTGCTTGATATTACGGATGAGCAGTTTGATGATACATTTAAGGTAAATATCTACTCCCATTTTTATACAACTCGTGCCGCCCTCCCTTACTTAAAGGCAGGCAGCTCCATCATTAATACTGCCTCGGTTGTCGCATATTATGGAAGTGATCAATTGATGGATTACTCGGCGACAAAGGGGGCAAACGTTGCGTTTACACGCGCATTAGCACGAAATTTAATTGACAAAGGTAAGGGTAAATGCTATTGCACCTGGACGTATATGGACACCCCACATACCAGCCAGCTTTTCGGCTGATCAGGTAGCACTGGCAGAAAACCCAATGAAGCGCCAAGGCCAGCCGTTTGAGGTTGCTCCAACGTTTGTTTATCTAGCCTCTGATGATTCCCGTTTTTGAAACAGGTCAAACACTTCATGTCAACGGCGGGCAATTGATTGCATCTTAAAAACATCTAGGGAAGGACCAAGGGGAAACTTAGCGGACAGTTCTTGTTGCTTTTTTAGTTCAAAAGTGGCCGCAAGAACCGTCCCCATGGCACTCCAGTTTCTTTGAAATCTTTTTTAGTGAAAGGCTGTGTTAAAGAACAATGTTGATTTTTTGAACAGCGTTGATTGGAGCGGAAGGTGCGAGACTCCTCGAAAATGCTAACGCATTTCCTTCGTGCGTGGGTGGATTCAAGGAAGAAATTCAGTGTCCTGCGGGAGCAGCGGGACAGGTAGACCCCACAGGCGCTTAAGCGCCGAGGAGGCTTACCGCCCGCCCCGCGGAAAGCGAGCATCCTGGAGTGGAAATCAACAACTAAGTTTAACAGAGCTTTTTAGTAAAAATAAAAACAGGAAAGTAAATAGCATTTTTTAATTGCAAAAACACCGGAAGATACCTTTCAAGAAAAAAATCCGGCCAAAAAGAGAAGCCGGATTTTTTAAGTCTGTTTTACTTCTAACCTTCGTGCAATGAGTGACAAAGCATAATTTACAATAAAGTACATCAACGCCAAAATGATAAAAACAGGTATCACATACGATCCTTTTTGGGCGTAAATAATTTGTCCGTTGTGTAATAAATCCGGCAGGGCAATGACGACTGCCAGGGATGTATCTTTAAGCAGAGAAATAAATTGACTGACAATAGGGGGAACCATTCGTCTCAAAGCCTGGGGCATGATGATATAGCGTAATGTCTGGATATAGGTCAGTCCGGACGAACGTCCTGCTTCAATCTGGCCTTTTTCGATAGAGTTTAATCCGCTTCGGATAATTTCTGACAGCATGGCCGATTCAAAAACGGTCAATGCTGCGATCGCTGCAGTGGTTATTTCCATCTCAATTCCGATTTCGGGCAATGCAAAATAGGTAAAGAAAATGATCAGCAGCAAGGGAAGGTTACGAATCGTCTCGACAATGAAAGCAAGAACGGGTGAAACAACGGGAATCCGCGCATATCTGAGGGTGCCAATAAGACCGCCAATAACAAAACTGAGGACAATCGAAATGGCCGCGACCTTAAGAGTGACCCCAAATCCTTCCAATAAAAATTTAAAATTGTCCAGTGTATATACTTCAGTGAACGGTGCCAGAAAATCCACCCTTTTATGCACCTCCTACATGACTGCGAGCCATGCGTTTTTCTAAATACCCTACACCAAGGCTTAAAGGAATGGTTAACAATAAATAAAATAGGGCAACAAACACATAGGTATCAAAGGTTACGTAGGTTTTTGCTGAAATTAAGTCCCCCTGATACATTAAATCCCCGCCAGCGACGACGGCTAACAATGATGAATTTTTAACTAAATTGATAAATTGATTGCCGAGAGGAGGGATGACAATTTTAATCGCCTGGGGTAGGATAACCATTCTCATTGCCTGGCCGTAACTCAACCCAGTCGAGCGGGCCGCCTCCATTTGGCCTTTTGGAACCGACAAAATTCCAGCACGGATGGCTTCGGCAATGAAAGACGCCGTATAAATGGTCAATCCTATTGTTCCTGCCACCATCCCGCCAAAGTTTCCAACCAAGTAGGTGAAAAAGATGATAACGAGTACCGGTATATTACGGAAAAATTCAACATAGGACGTACCGAGCCAGTTTAGTAGTTTAAAGGGGCCAATTCGCATCACTGCAATCATTGTTCCCAAAAGGAAGCTGCATAGTAATGCAATTAAACTAGCAATTAGGGTTATTTTTAATCCTTGCAAAAATGAATCGATATTAATGGTTAAAATCGAGAAATCCACAAGCGATCTCCTCCTAATGAATCAGGATGAGCTGGATTGTAAACGTACAAACTTACAACTGCCCATCCTGACTTGAAACCTGTTAAAAAGGGATTATTTTTTTATCCATTTATTCTTTATTTCATCGTACTTTCCTGAATCCTTCAGGCTTTTTAATGCTTTATTCAACGCATCGACAAGATCTTTATTGCCTTTTTTAACAGCGATACCATAAGGTTCTTCCGTGAACGTTCCACCAACCAGTTCATAAGATGGATCTTCTTCTGCCATTCCATAAAGGATTGAATCATCTGTGGTCAAGGCATCACCCTTACCCGCCTTTAAGGCTGTAAAGGCCTCCGCATAGTTTTCGAATTCTAGGACTGTTGTTTCAGGGGCTTTTTCACGAATATTGATCGTCGATGTGGAGCCTTTAACTGCAAGCACTTTCGTCCCTTTTTTCAAGTCTGCAATGCTATGAATCTTGCTGCCTTTTTTCACAAGCAAAGATTGTCCCGCATCAAAATAAACATCCGTAAAGTCTACTTCTTTTTTTCGTTCATCCGTGATGGTCATTGTCGCGACAACGGCATCAACCTTGCCATTATTAAGGAGTCCAACCCTTGTTTTCGATGTAACCTCTACATACTCAGGTTTAACATCCTTTCCAAACATTTCTTCTGTAAGAGCTTTGGAGAGATCAATATCGAAACCTTCTACCTTACCCGTTGAAGGATTTTTCAATCCAAATAAACGCGTGTCATATTTAACTCCAAATACGATTTTTTTATCTTCCTTAATCTTGGCAAGTACATCCTTGCTGCTGCCTTTCGAGTCCTTGTCCCCGCCGCAGCCGGCAAGAAGCAGGGCAGCCATTGTTGATACGACCACCATTTTTAATAAATTTTTTGTTTTGAACATTTCCTTTCCCCCTATTAATTAATGATTTAATATACGGCTGAGAAATAAGCGAGCCCGTTCTTCACGTGGGTTCTCATAAAAATCAGCCGGAACTGCTTCTTCTAATATTTGTCCTTCATTCATAAATACGATTCGGTCGGCCACCTCTCTGGCAAAGCCCATTTCGTGAGTGACTACGACCATCGTCATGCCTTCCTTGGCAAGGGCCTTCATAACATCTAGAACCTCCCCAATCATCTCGGGATCAAGTGCCGAGGTCGGTTCATCGAAAAGCATGATTTCTGGTTTCATTGCAAGGCCGCGGGCAATGGCAACACGCTGCTGCTGGCCCCCGGAAAGCTGAGAAGGATAAGAAGCGGCTTTATCTAATATCCCTACCTTATCGAGATAGTGTTTTGCTGTATTCTTCGCTTCTTTTTCGGTTAGGTTCAATACTTTCATAGGAGCAAGAGTTATATTTTCATGCACCGTTTTGTGGGGATATAAGTTAAAGTGCTGAAACACCATTCCAATATTACGCCTTAGTTTATTGATATCTGTTTTTTTATCTCCTACAGATATCCCATTTACGGTGAGTGTACCGTCAGAGATTGATTCCAGACGATTAATACAGCGCAGCAAAGTACTTTTCCCTGAACCGGAGGGACCTATTACGACTACAACTTCACCTGGATTGATTGTGAGATTAATATCTTTTAAGACATGAAAATCACCATAAAACTTATTTACTTGTTTAAATTCAATCATTCTTAACCTCCTGATCCAATACCTCAAAGTTATGTAAAATACTTTTGGTAAATTTTAGAATCATTTAAAGTATATTCCTAATTTGTTTTAATAAACCAGGACCATTTACTTGTTTTTTTAGGATTATAAAATAGTAGACTAGGTAATCTAGTATAGATTACCTAAGTATTACTCCGATTTACTGTATAAGACATACATTTCTTACTCCAATAAGTAGAGTAGTATAAATGAGTATCAAGTATGGGCCAATTTAGCATAATTCCCCTTTGATTAAATAAAATGGATTGGAGAGTTTTATCATGTTTAATTTAATTTGAACTTTCAACAGCTCTCAATTGTAAAGAACGATTTTGATTTTATACAGGAAGGGGGATTTTATGGATGTCGTAAGTTTAGACCCGTATTTACATGTGCGTACTGCGAAAAATCCAGAATACGCTCCTGGTGGTAACAAGTTACGCTTTATTGCTGATTATACGGGTGTACCTCAAGTATGGGAGCTAAATCGAGGTGAAGGCTGGCCTGCCCAAGTCTCTTTTACACAGGATAGAATAACCCTTATTAAGTATGTAACCGGTACATCTAATGTAATTATTGGGATGGATATGAAGGGAAATGAAAATGAGCAATTACACTTACTAAAGAAAGATAATAAACTAATAGAGCTGACAAATTCACCAGAACATATCCATCGTTATGGCGGAAGCTCCCCTGATGGAAAATGGATTGCTTGGTCTAGTAATCGTCGGCATCCAGCTTATTTTGATCTATACATTCAAAATCTGGAAACGCTAGAAATCCGTCTTGCTTATTCGGATAATGGGCTATTTGCATCCCTTACATGGGCCCCAGATGGAAATTCGCTATTAATTGAGAAAATAAATGCACCTCTTGATAATGATTTGGGTATACTTGACCTTTCAACTGGGAGCGTGAACTGGTTAACAAACCATTCAGGAGAAGCAAGCTTTATAGATGCCCATTTTAATAAGGACGGAACTCATCTCTATTTATTATCCAATAAAGATAGAGAATTCTTTGGGCTTGCCTGTATTAACTTAAAAACAAAATATTTCGATTGGATGGAGCTTGGAGAGTGGGATTATGAAAATCTAGAAATGAGTCATGATAAAGAAAAGCTTGCCTATACGATAAATGAAGGGGGAATTTCCAAAGGGATCATTTTAGACTTAAACACAAGCGAACTTTATTCATGGAAGACACCAGTTGGTGTGATATCAAAAATGAAATTTTCCCCTGATAATCAAAAACTGGCCTATGAATTTAATGGTCCAGCCTATCCACCCGAAATATGGGAACTGGATCTTAAGAGCATACAAGCTGAGAGGCTTACATATGTTTCCCGATCACCAGTTCTCAAGGATAAGTTGATCGAACCGGAAATCATAACCTTTCACTCTTTTGATAAACTTCAGATTCCAGCATTTTACTACCAACCAAAAAATATCACTAAAAAACTGCCTGTTGTTCTTTATCTTCACGGGGGGCCAGAGAGCCAAAGCCGTGCTGTTTATAACTCGATCCATCAATACCTATTAAATCTAGGGTTTGCTGTTTGTGTACCAAACTTCAGGGGCAGTACAGGCTACGGAAAGACGTACACCCATCTTGATGATGTCCAAAAAAGAATGGATGCTGTAACGGATCTGGTTTATATAGTTAAGTGGCTAAAGACAAATCGAAACATAGATTTTGAAAGAATTGCCATAATGGGCGGCAGCTATGGCGGGTTTTTGGTTCTTGCTGCCATTAGCCATTTTCCTCAGTATTGGTCTGCTGCCATTGATATTGTAGGAATGTCAAGTCTTAGAACATTCCTCGAAACAACAAGCCCCTGGCGTAAGAAGCAGAGGGAGGCTGAATATGGAACAATAGAAAGAGACGGAAAATTTTTTGATAGAATTGATCCATTGAATCATACAGATCGAATCACTTGCCCGCTAATGGTTCTCCATGGGGAAAATGATCCCCGTGTCCATATAAAAGAATCCGAGCAAATGGTGACGAAATTAAAGGATCGAAATCACCAAGTTGAATTTATTCGGTTTGAAGATGAAGGCCATAAATTCGAAAAACTTAAAAATAAAAGTACTGCCTATAAAGAAATGGTACAATTTCTCATTCGGCATATTGGTGAGTGATTTCTCAGCTTTAAATAAGGAGAGTGCAGATTCCCATTTGAATCTACTCTCCTTATTTAGCTTGTTTTATGAGCGGAAAAAGGGAGCATAAAACCACCAATTCAATCAAAAAAAATATAAAACTTGGATGTAGTTTCTATTAAGCTACAAAAATTTCGAGAAAAAAATGTTAAAAAAGGTTTAAACGATTGAAAAGGGGGTAAATCATAATCAAGGTCGCAACAATTGAGGGAGGTATAATCGATGGACTTTTTGAAAACTGCAGAAAATACCTCAGAAAACAGACAGAGCTTGCACAAGATTGTGCAAGCTCATTTTCAGTTAGAACCGGCAGGATTTATCTGTTTTTTGGGATTATTGAATATATGATATACTAAATGTATAGGTTTAGGAGGGATTATCATGGAGCAGCTAGATTATATTGTTGAATACATACGAACAAATCGAGACCAACTGGTTAAAGAGTGGAAAGATAAACTCGTCAGCCTGGGTGAAGAAAAAACGGACCAAAATTATGCGAGTTTTTGTAATGAATATATTAATATACTGCTATCTCATTCCATGAACGAAGAAGAAGGGAAAATAGCTGTGTTTGCTCAGAGATTAGTAGAATTTGGCTGGACATTAACTTCTATTATAGATAGTGTCTCTGAATTCGGAAAGATTATTTTCTTTCATATCACTGGGAACGCTTCAGAAAAGAAACAAGTTGAGTTTGTTTGGGGTTATGATCAGCGGATTAGTCCGATTAACAACCGATTGTTTAACCAATACGCATCCTCTTGGCAAAAAACGGTCTCTCAGCAGAAAATTGCCCTGCAAGAGTTATCCGCACCGCTCATTCCCGTTTTTGATAATATTTCCGTCATGCCTCTTGTAGGAACAATAGATACAGAGCGAGCGAAAAAGATTATGGAGAATTTGCTGGAAGGTGTTGTCAAGTTTCGATCACAAGTGGTGTTAATTGATATAACAGGAGTCCCTGTTGTCGATACGATGGTGGCCCACCATATTATACAAGCTTCGGAAGCAGTAAGATTAGTAGGTGCACAATGTATTATAGTAGGGATAAGAGCAGAGATTGCCCAAACGATTGTTACTTTAGGAATTAACTTAGATCAGGTTATGACAAAAAGCAGCCTGCAAAAGGGGATTTTAGCCGCATTAGAAATGACCAATCGAAAAATCGTATCAATGGAGGATTAAGAATGGCTGTCAATATACCAATTCTAAAATTATATAATTGCCTGCTTGTTTCCATTCAGTGGGAGCTAGATGATCAAACGGCATTACAGTTCCAAGAAAATTTGCTTCAAAAAATACATGAAACCGACGCAGATGGTGTCGTAATCGATTTAACATCTGTCGATATGATCGATTCGTTTATTGCAAAAGTGCTCGGTGATGTCATTAACATGTCTAAACTGATGGGAGCAAGAGTCGTTTTGACCGGTATTCAACCGGCTGTAGCGATTACACTAGTTGAACTCGGAATACACCTTCAAGATGTCCGTACAGCATTGGATTTAGAAAAGGGGTTAGAAAGATTACAGCGGGAGTTGGAGGAGTGAGCATGGAGAACGAATCCTATGTAAAAATAATATCAGAATGGGATATCGTTGAAGCTAGGCAACTAGGAAGAAATATTGCCAAAGAGCTTGGATTTGGAACAGTTGATCAGGCAAGGATCACAACAGCGATTTCTGAGTTAGCACGAAACATCTATTTATATGCGGGAGAAGGAGAAATCCATATTGAATGTCTCCGTAAATTTGGAAGAATCGGTTTAAAAGTGACTGCCATGGATCAGGGGCCAGGTATTCGGGATATTCGAAAAGTGATGGAGGATGGATATTCCACATCAGGAGGCTTAGGAGCTGGGTTACCGGGAGTGAGACGTTTAATGGACAACTTTGATCTCATCTCGTCACCCGGAAAAGGTACGACGATCCAGGTGGAGAAGTGGCTGCGTTAGGAGTGAGAGAATGGATTTTAAAGCGATTTTAGAAGCAAGTTATCGGGAAATGCTCCGAAGATACATAGAAGAATCAAGTGAAGTGGCATTGTACCAAGGCCAAATGTTTAGCAGGAAATCAATTGAACATAAGGTATCGCCTGAAGAAATCATCCATATCCATTGTAATGTATTAAAGGATTTATTTCCTGATATTCAAAAGGAAATTCTATCCTCTTTTGATTTTCTTATGGAGTTTATGATGGACTATGGCTTAGCCTATCAAGAACATCAAAGCTTAAGAAATCGACAGTTTGAAATCATTTCAGAAATTGAGACTGCTGCAAGCATTCAAGAAAACCTTTTAGAAACGCCAGTCCCAGATCATGATGAACTAGATATAGGTGCTATTAGCGTTCCGGCAAAGAAAATGAATGGAGATTTTCACCAATTTGTTCATGAGAGAGAAAGGATTAGTATTGCCATTGCTGATATCATTGGCAAAGGAATACCCGCCGCTCTTTGTATGTCCATGATCAAATATGCAATGGACAGTTTATCGGAGTCCACAAAAATTCCAAAAGATGTTCTAGAATATTTAAATAAAGTCGTAGAAGGAAATGTCGGCTCAAGTATGTTTATTACGATGTTTTATGGAATCTATGATTCCGTTAAGCATTTATTTACATATGCTGCAGCTGGGCATGAACAAGGATTCTATTATCATTCATTAACAGATACCTTTGAAGATCTAATAACAGAGGGTATCGTGTTAGGGGTAGATCAGGATGTTACATATAAGCAATATGAAAAAAGGGTAGAACCGGGTGATATGCTTGTTTTACTCTCGGATGGTGTGACGGAATCAAAGACAGACGAGGGGTTTATCGAACGCTCGGCGATCACTGATTTAATTCAAACCTATATGCATTTATCCTCCCAAGAAATGGTGGAAAACATCTATCATGATATTGAGAGAATGCAGAATTTTGAGTTAAGGGATGATTTTACCTTAATTATTTTAAGAAGAAAGCAATAGGTAAGGAGAAATATGAATGAATTTAAAAGTAGAAAAGATTCTCGGGTGAAAAAATGATAGAGCGTGAATTCAATCAGTATATGAAGGCCATTGCCTATCAAATTCAAAAAAAGGGCAACGACGTTAATGGAGATAGTTTCTTTATGAAAGCAATCGATGAATACTTTATTTGCGCGGTTGCTGACGGTTTAGGGAGCGGACAGCATGCTCATGCCTCATCAAAGGCGATTTGTGAAGTGGTGGAACAACACCATGAAGAAGAGGTAGAAAGATTAATCGACTATTGCAATCATGTTCTTAAAGATAGAAGAGGTGCAACCGTATCCATTTTAAAGATAGATTTTTCACAAAAGAAATTCACTTATGGCTCGGTGGGAAATATTGAATTTATTCTCCATAGCCCCTCTGGCCGATTCATTTATCCGATTCCAGTTATGGGGTTTTTATCAGGAAAGCCGCAAAAGTATCAATGTGAAACTTTTTCTTATGAAGAAGGTTCGAAATTTATCATACATACTGACGGTCTTCTCATTCCAGGTATTAAATCATTAATAAGCAACTTTAGGACGATTGATGAAATTTCGAATCATTTAGAGAGCTATACACAAACCAGGAAAGATGACTTGACCTATGTGATCGGTCAACTGTTTTAACAATACAGATCCCCATATGCATGAGTACGTTTTTTTGAAGAAGGATCATTTTGATCATGAATGAAATCGTTTTGGGGAGCTTCAAAATGATACTTTTACATAAGGAGGACTAACTTTGAATACCTTTTATGACACAAGAAATATCTCAGAATATATTATCGCGAATAATGTGAAATTTCAGGAAAGGCTTTTATCGGAGGCGGTAAATGTTGCTTCTAATATAGAGGGAATTTTAAAAGCCGGAAACATTGATCTTTTGAAAAATGCTCAAAGAGTCGTTCTTTACGTTGTGGAAAATTCAATCGATGAACTCATTTCATTTGCCAAACAAGAAGGAGTCGCCTGGGCGAAACATTCATTAACTTTAGAGTTCAAACTAGAATGGGTACATGCAATAAGACGTACCTTATGGTATTTCATCGAGCTTTATGATCAAGAAAAAAAGAATTTTAATCATGCTGGCGTTTTTTTTGAATTGGAAAAGAGTGTAAATGATGGGATTGATGAATTTTTAAATACCTTTTTCATTAGCTATTCCCAGTATAAGGATGAATTAATTCTTTCTCAAAGGAAATTAGTTGAACATTTATCGGCTCCAATCATACCAGTCAGTCCAACTGTAGCTGTGCTGCCGTTGATTGGTCAGTTTGATTCGTATCGAATGGATATTATTGAAGAAAAAATTCTAAAGGAGATCGCGAGGTTAAAGATTCTTACCTTGATTATTGATCTTTCTGGAATATCGGATATGGACGAAATGACGATTTCCCATTTTCAAAAAGTATTGATTGGCATAAACTTGATGGGGGCTAAATCAGTCATAACGGGATTACGCCCTGAGCTAGTTAGGCAAATGGTTAATTTAGGAATTGACCTTAAAGGTCTAACAGAAACAAAAGCAACGTTACAACAAACACTAAATGAACATCTTGCTTAACCTTCACTTTTTTTGAATGAATCAATCGTAATGCTAAAAAGTAACCCCTCGTTCTGGTTGGTACGAAGGGTACTTTTTATTTGTTTAGCTCTGTTAAACTTAGTTGTTGATTTCCGCTCCAATCAACGTTTTTCAAAATTAATATCGGCCTTTAACAAGCCGTTTTTTAAAATATTATTATGGCTTTAAAATTGATAACAATTAGTGGGAGGTGGGATCGTATGAAAAATAATGAGTTATATCATTTTCTATTAAGGAAAACATGGAAGTTAACAGAACAATGGTATGATTCCTTGGATAAAAGCAACGCATCCGGAGTATATGCTTCCCAAGATCCTAAGGTAATTAACACACTCAAACAGCAAAACTATGAGTTTCATTTGCAATTTTGCAATGCATTTAATGAAGAAATCTCTAATGAACAATTCTACCAAGAGTTTGAAGAATGGGTCATGACTGTTGCAAGGGACGAACAACATTTAAGGACGCCTATCCCATTTATTTTAAGGGAATTTTTTAGAGTCCAAGAGCAATACTTAGACTTAGTTCAAGAATTTATTCAGCTACACGAACATGAATATTCTGATGAAAATATAAATACTTGGAATCGTACCATTGTGAAGAATTTCAATCTGATCATCGCATGGTTTACACAAGAAAGCTATCAATATGCAGAGTTAAAACTGAAATCCCAACAAGAATTAATAAATGAACTTAGTTCTCCAGTCATTTGTTTAAATGACAACGTTGCTTTACTTCCGTTGATCGGTGATATTGATCGTGAAAGGGCAAAGTTTCTCCTTGAAAATACCTTAAAACAATGTACGAAACTTAACATTCATCACCTTTTGATTGATCTATCAGGGGTAGTGAAAGTTGATACCATGGTTGCCTTACAAATTTATCAATTGATTAAAGCACTGAGTTTAATAAACGTTGACAGTACCCTTTCAGGAATTAGACCTGAAATCGCAAAGACTGCTGTTCAACTTGGAATTGATTTTAATAAAATCCCGATTGTTTCTACACTTAAACGAGCCATTAAAGGTTTAGTGTAATCAGATACATTTTTTTTAAAGAACTGACTTAAAAGGTCGTTGAATGACGGCTCGTTTAAGTCAGTTTTTTATGTATAAATCGGCAAAAAGTGTTTAGGTCTCCTGGAAAGGGGTAGTTAAAATACCAAGGGTACCAAAGAAATAAGCAGCTGCAAATTCAGTTGAAAGCTAGAATGGAACAGCACCATTTTTTTAAAAAAGAGGAGGAGAGGAACATGGATAAAAATAAATATGGGCAAAAGAATATGGAAGATGCTGGTCATAGAGTGGGACTAGCCCCTTATTATCTCAATGATAGAGAAGTTGAGAAAGGCAAAAACGATGATGATCCCGCGCAAGATCGCACTGAAAGGGATGTTAAGGATTCGCTAGAACAGAATGGTTCGCGAGAAAGCGAAAAACAAAATGGTACATCTGGTTATAATATCGAATCTTTAAGCAGCGAGCGGAGTTAATGGGCTTGTTCAAATAAATGAGCGAGAGACATGACAAGTCTCTCGCTGTTTTAGTCCATGAAAAAGATAGATACATAGAACAAAAGGGGAGCTGAAGGAGGTAACCGAGAATGGAAAGAAATCATACGATGATGCAATTCTTTGAATGGCATATAAAACCGGAGGGTACTCATTGGAATCAATTAAAAGAAGCTGCACCACAATTAAAAGAGATAGGAATTGATTCGCTGTGAATTCCACCCGTTACAAAAGGGAAATCAGCAGAGGATGTTGGTTATGCTGTATATGACTTATATGATCTTGGTGAATTTAATCAAAAAGGAGCAATCCGTACAAAATATGGAACAAAACAAGAATTAGCAGATGCTGTTGCAGCCTGTCATAATTTAGGAATAAAAATGATTGCAGACATCGTTATGAATCATAAAGCAGGAGCAGATGATACTGAAGTATTTAAAGTCGTTGAAGTCAATCCACAAGATCGAACGAAAGAAATTTCCGAGCCATTTGAGATAGAGGGATGGACAAAATTCACTTTCCCAGGACGAAGGGACAAGTATTCCTCTTTTAAATGGAATTTCGAGCATTTTATTGGGATAGACTATGACGCTAAACAGGATAAATCGGGCATTTACCGAATCGTTGGAGAGAACAAAACGTGGAGTGACAAGGTAGATGATCAATTTGGCAATTATGATTTTTTAATGTTTGCGGATATTGACTATAATCATCCAGATGTAAGAGAAGAAATGATCCATTGGGGGAAATGGCTGGCCAATACCTTACATTGCAACGGTTATAGATTAGACGCGATTAAACATATTAATTATGATTTTATTAAAAGTTTTGTTGAAGAGGTACGTGTGGATCTTGGTAAAAACTTTTATATGGTTGCTGAGTATTGGAACCGTAATCTCTCAGATTGTCAGCAAGTTTTAGAGGATGTCGATTATACGATCGATTTATTTGACGTCCCGCTCCATTATAAATTACATGAAGCGTCAATAGCGGGGGCTGATTTTGATTTAACGACCATTTTCAATGAAACGCTCGTGAGCACCAACCCGACTCATGCAGTAACATTTGTCGATAATCATGATACACAACCAAATCAGTCTCTTGAATCTTGGGTAGATGACTGGTTTAAACAAATCGCTTATGCTCTTATCTTACTCCGAAAGGATGGTTTTCCCTGTGTCTTTTATGGCGATTATTTTGGCATTGGCGGGGAAAATCCGATTGAAGGAAAAAAAGAAGCGATTGATCCTCTTGTATATGCCCGGTACCATAAGGCATATGGAGAACAAGATGATTATTTTGATAACGCAAATCTAATTGGTTGGGTTCGAAGAGGGGTGAAGGAAGTTGAGCGGTCTGGCTGTGCAGTCCTAATCTCCAACAGTGGTGGGGGAGAAAAAAGAATGTTTGTAGGTAAAGAGCGTGCAGGAGAAGTTTGGGTAGACGTTACGGGAACAAGAGATGAAGAGCTTACGATTGAAGAGGATGGATTTGCATCTTTCCCGGTGAATGGAGGAAGTGTATCCGTATGGGCACAGCAGCATGAATGATAGGATGAGAGTTTTTGTATTCTGGTTATATTATTAATCCCCACAAAAAAAAACACCTTCAGCGTATCCTTACGGGTTTCCTTGTGGGGTGCAAAACGGTAATCGCTGACAAAATCAAATAGTAAATCACATAAACCTCACAGTATATTTCATTGTCAAAAATGCTTAGAGGAGAAAAGCATTATTTTAATTTTCCTTTTTTCACGAAACCACCCGTAAGTTATAAAAGTTCATTAGATGTTAAAGCGAGTTTGATAAATAAGCGGAAAAATTTCTGTTAATTAAGAAAAAGCACTGAAAATTCCGTAAATAGGCGGAAAAATTCCGACTATTTACGGAAAAAACGCGAAAATGGGTAATTTTGCTTTGCTTAATCGGAAAATCTCCTCTTATTTTAAAGATCACTGGTTACTAAATGAAGGATAAGACTTCCTATGTTTTAAAAAACAAGTAAACCTCAATTAGATGTGTTGAGGGGGAAGGTTAAAGCATCTGCGAGGTCTGTCTCCTCAGCCCCCTAATCCTGAATGTGTATACGTGCCCGTGTAAGGTACCCAAAAAAACTAAATCCAACATAATCCACACACTAAATCACAAAAAATTCACACACCCTCCATTAATTATTCCATGCCCTGCGGTTATAATAATAAACGATATTAATTTATTGCAAATCGATAAATTATAATTTAAAATGAATTTGTATTTAATTATGTGAGGTGCTTTTATGAAACAAATTCAAGTTACGACACTCTTTTTAAAAGTAACTGTTTTTATTATTGGAATCCTCGTTCTTGCCTTATGTATATTTTTAGTCCCCCATATGGCGAATTTCGCAGCTAAATTGTATCCAAATATTGCCCCAATGAAATCTCTCGTTTTCATCGTGATGTATGGAGCGGCTGTGCCTTTTTACTTTGCTCTCTATCAGGCTTTCAATCTTTTACGGTACATTGACGAGAACACAGCGTTCTCGGAATTATCTGTAAAGGCGTTAAGGAACATAAAGTGCTGTGCGATTACAATCAGTGGTTTGTATGTATTAGGTTTGCCACTCTTTCATTTTATAGCGAAGAAAGTTGACCCTCCTATTGGACTAATGGGACTCATTATCATTTTTGCTTCGTTGATTATCGCCGTTTTTGCTGCTATCCTCCAACGGCTTCTACAAGAAGCGATTAACATAAAATCAGAAAATGATTTGACGGTCTGAGGTGGAGGGATATGCCAATTATTATTAATATTGATGTGATGTTAGCAAAACGGAAAATGAGCGTAACGGAGCTTTCGAATAGGGTTGGAATTACTATGGCGAATCTGTCCATTCTGAAAAATGGGAAAGCAAAAGCGGTTCGTTTTTCAACATTAGAAGCGATATGTAGGACTTTGGATTGTCAGCCAGGTGATATTTTGGAGTACAAAAGCGATGAAGACACTCAATAAAAACAGATAACAAATTTATTTAACTAATGGGAGACGATAATTTAAGGGATAGCCATTAAGCTATCCCTTATTTGCGTTTATTGATGTTTTTAGCTCAGAGAATTCCATCAATTGCAGAAATTAGTGACAAAAAATATGATGTGTAATGTTTGCACCTTAAAAAGGGAACCCGTTAGAGTATTCCAAAAGGTGTTTTTGTTAAGTGTTCTTGTCATTCTTAACTGGTAATAAATTGCCCGACATTAATATGAATGATTTGTCCTGTCATATAGGAGGCATCGTTGGAAGCAAGTAAAACGTAACTTGGAGCCAGTTCTTCCGATTGGCCCGGACGGCCCATTGGAGTGTTTCTTCCAAAGTTTTGAACCTTTTCTTCGGGAAAGGTGGATGGGATAAAAGGGGTCCATATCGGCCCAGGGGCTACACCATTTACTCGTATTCCTTTTTTAACAAGAGATTGGCCAATGAACGAGTAAAGGAGACGATGGCCCCTTTCGTAGATGAATAATCGATTAACTGTTCGTTGCCCTCATAAGCTGTAACCGAATTCTGGGCGGGTAAGCCGGCTTTTCCTCAAAAATCGTAAATAACCGGATCCAGATACTGGAGGAAACTATGGAGTCCTTGATTAAAGATATAATAGAGCAATATGGATATTTTGGAATCTTTTTTTAATTGCATTAGAAAATGTTTTCCCCCCTATACCTTCAGAATTAATCCTTACTTTTGGCGGCTATATGACTTACGGAACAATCTTAGTGTTACAGGTGTTGTTATCTCATCAACGATAGGTTCGATTTTGGGAGCAATTTGTTTATATTGTCTCGGTTTGCTATTAAATGTAAAAAGATTAGAAAAAATCATCGAACGCTATGGACGTATATTACGGTTAACAAAAGAAGATATAAATCGTGCAGATTCGTGGTTTGATCAATATGGAAGTTGGACAGTATTATTCTGTCGGTTAATTCCCCTTATTCAAAACTTAATTTATATACCAGCTGGAATGGCAAAGATGAACTTCTGGTTATTTTTAATATTTTCAACAATTGGGACCCTTGTTTGGAATACCCTTCTAGTTAATCTTGGAGCTAGATTGGGAGCTAATTGGGAAAACGTAGTGTACTTTATGAATAGATTTTCCAATGTGATGTACCTAATTATTATTATTCTGTTTATAGCGCTAGTAGGTTGGTATATTAAGGAAAGAAAAGAAAAATAGTATGTGTTGTACGATTTTTTTCTTTGGAGCATGGAATTTTCCCTGTTAAGGAAGTGGATGGATGGATTTATTAACTTTTACTGAGGAATTTTTTAATTATATAAGGAAATTTTTACTTTTAAGATTTACACTATTTGCTTTGGTTCTTTTGACCTTTTCCTTTGTCACAAACCGTATTTTAGATTGGTTCTTTAGGAAGTCAAATTTTTTTGATGAAGAAGTTGAACAAACGATTCAAAGTGTAATTCGATCAATTTTTAGGTATGGAATTGCGATCAGCCTTTTTATTTATCTAATTAGTCAATTTGTAGACATAAAAGGAATTCTTGCAGGAGCAGGTATTGCCGGAGTCGTCGTCGGTTTTGCTGCACAACAGATGCTAAAAGACGTTATATTAGGGTTCGCGAGATTAACGGACAAAGAGTTTCGTGTCGGTGATTTTGTTACTTTCAACGGAACAATCTCAGGTACCATTGAGGAAATCAGTATTCGTTTTATGCAAATTCGTGAATGGTCGGGAAAACTACTTACAATCCCACATGGAGAGATTAGAACTATACAAAATTTTAATAAAGGCTGGATGCGTGTTATTGAACGGATCACAGTAAGTTATCAGGAAGATCCTAAAAGAATAAAGGAATTATTAGAAAAAGTATGTGAAATCTGCAATGAAAAATTTGAACAAAACTTATTTAGACTAGAGAACGGGGCTGTTGAACCATTTCAATATATTGGTATTACGGACTTAAATCCAAACATCAAATATGTTGGGTACGAATTTTGTATTGTAGGCATGGTGAGACCTGACGAATATTTTGAAACTTCCAGGCAACTTAGGTTTGAACTAATGTCTTTTTTCCATAAGAATCAAGTAGAAATGCCCACTGCGAACATGTTCGTTCATACTGATAAATTACAGGAGATTCTCGAAGAGCAGCCTTCACGAAGCAGGTAGAGAAAACTCGCTGATTGGAAAGCCTAGGTCGGTTTATGCTGCGTGGTCTCAAGCCGATCCGGGTCAGGGCGGGAACCCAGCAGCCATCATTAGTGAAATTGTGTGGGCTATTACATAGAATACAACCGAAATGATTGAATAATAAAACGAAGGCTGACTTAGAAGGTCGTTGAATGACGATGCTTTTAAGTCAGTTTTTTATTTTTTGGTAATTAATTGACCTAAATAACCTTTTATAGCCTTCCTTTTTATATGATGAAATAGGGTTCAATGAGGTAAGATTCATCATAAAAAGTGAAAATAAGGCATGAAAAAATTAGATTATACATAAATATTTTTGGAAAAAGGTTAGCCAAATAATGTTGAAGTAAAGGAAGGGGAAACTGATGAAACTAAACCATCTCAATTTGACCGTGACCGATGTAAAATTGGCAAAAGAGTTCTTGGAGAAATATTTCGATCTGCAAATAAAGCATACACGCAATGATTCGTTTGCTTTACTGAATGACGATCATGGGTTAGTGCTTTCCTTGATGAAAGGCAGTCAAGCAAGCTATCCAAAGACCTTTCATATCGGTTTTATCCAGCCCAATGATGATCAAGTGAACAAGATTTATCAACGGTTGAAGGATGATGGCTTTGATGTTAAACCTCCTCAAAGGGCACACGGGTGGACATTTTATGTTCAAGCACCGGGTGGATTTACTGTTGAGGTACTCTCATTTGAAAATCTTTAATAAAGCATTTATCTACACCCTGACCGATGGCAAGCCTAAGAATAAAATTGTATTTTCAATTGAAACATTCGTTTTGACTATTATGCATGTTTACCTTGGAATACTAAGCATCATATGAGTAAACTAAAGAAGGAAACTAAAAATCCATTTGTAGTTTCCCGGGTGTACAATGTTTCCAAATCAAAGGGGATCGCCTAGTGAGAAATAATCCACCTGAGCCGCTAATAAACCCAAGGATGGATTATTTTTTATGGTTAAATGACAGTATGGGTAGGATTAAAATAGAAAAAGCAATCGTAATCATTAATTTAAAAAACTGTTCATTCAGCATCCCTTTCTGATTAGGAGTGTGCCACCAATTCATTGCGACAATAAGAGATAAATATTCCTCACAATTTATTATTTTTCCCTCACAATGCTGGCCGAGATCCAGCCTTTGATCCCGTTAGCGGTTTGAACTTTTAGCCACTTAATTCCTTTGGAATCTACTTGTTCTTCATTCAAAAAGTGTATGATTTCCCCATTATCAATCGTATATAGCCGATCCGCGGTTAGTGCGGGAGCTACTCGAATATTTCCACCATCTTTATATTTTCTATTTAATATGAATTCTTTTGTTTCAGGAGACGCCGAACTGAATACTTGTTTTTGAACAGGTTCTTGATTTAACCAGGCCTCAGCATTTTTCCATTTTTGTGTATACCATTCATTTGGATTGTTCATGGTTGCTGCAGACAGCAATATCGCTAAAGCTGTGGCAAAATAGAAGGACCATCTTTTAATCCTTGCTTTATTCCTTTTCCGTTTCCTGAAAAGCTGAATCATTTTGTTGAAAAATCGATCGAACAAGGCAAACATTCCTTCAATGATATCAACCCAAAAAGGAATGTCCGTTTTTCTTGCTTCTCTCCGCCTTTTTAGGATTGTGCAAATTCCTGCCATGATGGGATAAGAAAGGAGATATAGCATTTTTTTCAACAACCTGCACATCAAGTTGACCAAGTGAGGAACAATGTACAACAAAATCGTTCTTGCGAGCAGCAGGAGCACAAAGAGAACCAAAAATATACGGAGCCATTCCGGAAGGAGAGAAACCGGTGCCCACAACCAAAACAGCTGATTTATAATGGATTCCACAGTCACTACTCTCCTTTATTTAAATAGGATGGAAGTCCTCTCCTTGGACTAGAAATCTGTTTTTGTCCATTTGCTTTTTCCAGTTCTATGGGAAGATAGGGGAATAGTTTCTTTAGTTTGGCTAATCTTTGTTCTGCCTGGAACTGGTCAATCGTGTGATCGTTGATCAAGTTTAAAAGTTGTTTGTTTACTTCGTATTTAAAGGTTTGATTTTGGATAAACTCTGATTCTACCAACCGCTTAGCCATTTCATTTTTTTCTCCCAGTTTCCCAGCCGTGATAAAATCACCTTCTTCAAGTGCTTCTTTAATCGAGGCAGAAATCCGGCGCGCTTCCTCCAAGTCATGAGCTTCTTGATAGGCAGATAGTTCTGCGTTCCTATCTAAATCAGCGATCGTCTCATCATGGCGCTGATCGCGAATACCTTGCCGGATTAAAACACGAGTATTTCGAACAACGATTCCAGCCTCTTTTAACACCTTGACTAATGGCGAGGTCTGAAAAAATTCTTCAATATGCCGGGCAAATCTCAGTTCCTCTTCAATAGGAAAAAACCTTGCTTCTGATTCTACCCAGAAGGGCAGATTATTATTAATCATGGTGCGAAACTCTCCTGCATTTTGTTGAACCAAGCGTTCCGGATGTTCGACTCCGATATCGATAAATAAATTGACAGAAAACCTTCTTCCTCTTGTTGCCGAAGGGACCTCCTCATTATAAGTGATGGTTTGCTGCTGCATATTGACGGTATAAACCCTATTATATTTACCGATCCGTAATTCACTGCGTGACAAACGTTCACCATTTTTAACGGCATAGTATTCATTGTTCTTATTTACATAAACAAATGCATAAGCCATAGACGACGCCGGCGGTTTATCCCAAAAACTAAATTTCACGTCTTTAACATCTTCAATAAATTGCATTAGGTCATTCCCTCCAATTTCACTATTTTCATTGAGAGATCACTCACCCTTGTCTACATTCTATGCAGACAATCGCAAGAAAAATCCCCATATCTTTTGATAAAGGTTTTTACATATCCCCTCACAGTCTTACTCCTTTTTATTGACATTGACAGTTTCTTAACAAAGGACCTTGGTACGGTTCTTGTGGTATTTTTATATTCTGTGATTTAAGAACTAATTCTTTTAATGTGTATTAATTGTTTTCTATATTTTTACAATTCTACGAACCTTTATTATTAAACTTTTTCATATTTTTTATATAAGACTTAACTAAATTTAAAGGGAATGGTACAATTTTCCTGTAGTTTGGGCTAGAGCCTAAAAAAGACCAGATTATCGGGCCAGTGAAATTAGACGATATTGAAACATATTTTTGTTGGATTACTGGAGATACGAGTTTTTAGAAATTGGAGCGCCGTGAGTTGACTGCCCATATTGCCTATAAACTAGACGTAGAAGCAGCGGGGGAAAAATATATTGAAAATTATCTCCGCGTAGAAGGAAACCTAGTATCCGGTCATGCATGACCAGACCTGCGAGGCTTTATAAGAGAATTCATCAAACAATTAAATCAATCATCTTATTAGCCGGATATTCATAAAGGTCCTAAGAAGCTGAACCCCAATTGTTCGTTACAACTAGCAATTGGAGGTGTATTTTTTTGACCAAATAATAGAATCAAATTAAAAGACAAACAAAGTCAACAAAAGACAAAAAAAACCGTTTTAATATTTTTACATTCAAGGTACAATTTGGTAAAAGGGTATAACGGGGTGATAGGATTGAAAGTAATAAAAAACAAGACAGTATTAATGATAATAACATTTATATTTGTGGCAACATTTGCTTATTTATCTCCAATGGGGAATGCATTCACCAAACCAAAACTTATTGAAGCCCAAACAACATCTAATGCATTAGAAGGAGAATTCCATTTAGATAATATTGTTAAAATCTACATACCGTCTACAAATGGGAGTGACCCGATTTCTACAGACGAGCATAACAAATGGGTAGATAATGCCATGTCTCACTTTTCTATTATGTTTGGAGGTGCTACATCTGTTGATGGAAATGGGGCTTGGGTTGATGATAAGGGAAATCTGATTAAAGAAAAGGTTACGATTGTGTATAGTTTTGCACAAAAATTAAATAACTCAAAAATTGATGATGTTGCAAATTACGCAAAACAAATTAAGGAGGAGTTACATCAATCTACTGTCTCCGTAGAAGTCAATGGAAAAATGTATTTCGTAGAATAATTGAAAAATAGCTCTTCCATTAATGGGAGAGTTATTTATTTGTAAGTTATCTTTCTACTAGAATTAAACTTCAAAATAGTCCATTCAAATTGTATCCTTCATAAAAAATGGAATCTTGAATCTTATGTTAAATAACAATATTACCAAAATATGGGTATATTGTAATTCCTTCTGAAATATATTTTTAATCGGGTTTTTAAGTCCTTCATACCACGTCGTTTCACTAGACATTCATGGGTTTGCTGGATGAGAAATGCCTAAACATTGTTAATCTCAGGAGGAATCACATGACTTCAACACTAGGAACACAATTTATCCCCATTGCAAAACAATCCATTACCATGAGCACTAACACAATCACTTCACTCACAAGTTCAAGCCAGGACCGATTACAGTATCACAAAGCCGTTCTAGAATCGGTGGGAATTACTTCCCTTTCATCCCTTGGAACACTTAACTTATCAGGAAATTTAATACCACAAGCAGGGCTAACAAGGCCTGATCCAAATTTGGCGGCCAGTCAGGTATACTTTCAGTCAGCATATAAATTAACGAACACGGCAACAACACCTGTACTTCAACCTGCTGGGGGCCAGGCTACTATACTTAAAGCCATTCCGTTACCATCGAAAACAGTAAGTGCTGCTTCTGTGTCAAGTCTTACAACCCAGATTAATGTAGATACCGCTTATTGGGTCGCCACCGAAATCAATTTACAGGACAATACGACCATTGTCCTCAAACAACCGCAGCATTATCTTATTTTAATTGCTGAAAAAATAACGGTTGGCCAAAATGTTACGTTTACATGGGAAAGGCCAAGTAAATTTAGTCCTGCTAAACCGATGAAACCACCAACACCTCCTCAAGCGCCAACTTCCACTACGCTTGTGGGCATTACAGGGACAAATGGAACACATGGTGTCAAAGGCGGCAGAGGCCCAGACGGAACGAGTGCTCCTGAATTAGAAGTATGGGTGCTTGATATGACTGGACGTCCTGCTTTTGATTTAAGAGGCCAGGATGGAACGACCGGTGGTGCTGGTCAGGATGGCGGGAATGGCGGCCAAGGAGGAAAAGGAAAACCTGCGCAATTAGATTGGTCAGGATTCTGCAAATCTGGGGCAGGTGCTGGCGGCAACGGAGGAACAGGTGGAAATGCAGGTTTGGGCGGAGATGGAGGAAATGGGGGAACTGGAGGGAAGCTTTCTCTATATGCCCCACAGAATGTGATCAATCAATACCTTCAAGGTTTTTACATAACCGTCGATGGTGGACGTGGAGGAGCAGGAGGTCTGCCTGGCGAAAGGGGTTCTGGTGGAGCTGGAGGACCTGTTGGAGATTCTCTTAAAGCTAACTTTGGAGCTGTTTGCGGGCCTGGATCCAGAACGGCAGGATCCAGAGGCCCCGATGGTGCATCTTCTGCTCAAGGTTATTCAGGCTACGAGGGAGGAAAACTTCCAGATCCGATCAGTATGCGTGCCATCGATCGAGAGGATTTCTTGATAAAACTGCTTGAACCAGTTATTTTTAAAGCAACTCCTGCTTATGCATATGCAGGGGAAAGCATCACATTAGAAGGCAAGCGTTATACGAAAACCGATGTTGTGCTTATCGATGGTTCGCCAGTGCCAACAAATGTATACAGTGATACGTCCCTGCAATTTTCCGCTCCTTTTATTAGAGGTGGGCAGCATACTATTCAGGTCAAACAGTCGGATGGAACATTATCTAACAAAGCCTCTTTGTATATTAAGCCTAAGGTCGATTCTGCCCAGCAGGATAACAAAGAAAATGAACATATGCGAGTGATTCCGGGGCGAAAAGTAACGTTAATCGGCAGTGGATTTTCCGAAAATGCCATCGTCCGGATCAATGATCAGGATATGCCGGATGTTACTTTATTAAGCCCAACCCAGCTTGAGTTCACCTTGATCAGACCTTCCACAGTTGAACAAAATCCATCAGGAGAGCATGTGACAGCACGCGTGATTCTATCAGACGGTACTCCATCTAACACCCTAAATTTGGTGTTGGATACCTTTCATATGCTCGTCCTTGGGGATTCTGTTTCCTGGGGTCAAGGTCTTTTCGAACAGGAAAAGCACTATTCCCTTGTCGGCAATGCTGTTAAAGCTCGGAATGGAAATATCGGATTCTATACCCAAGTACTTGCGCATTCAGGGGCGACCATTGGAGTAGATGATCATACAAACACTCCTGCAGTAGATGGAGAGGTTCCTGTTTCCTATCCGACGATTCTCCAACAGTGTGATTTATTTGTCGGTGATCCAGAGCAGGTAGATCTGATCATTATGGATGGCGGAATCAATGATGTGAATCTTCGAGTTGTCCTGAATCCATTTAATCAAGATGATTTGAGTGAACTTAATCGGACTCAATTCCTTGATAATAGTAAAACTTTATTTACTGAAGTGGGCAAAACCTTTCCAAATGCCAAAGTCATTGTAACGGGATACTATCCTCCTGTTTCTGAGCATAGCAATCTAAGTGCTGTAGAAGTATTACTTGTTGCGTTAGGTATTGCGACAGATGGAATACCAGGTGGTGTTGTGGCTGGGTTTTTGACGGAACATCATCTGCAGATCATACATGAAAGAAGCTTGCTGCTTGCGAACGAGTCCAAATTGTATCTCCAACAGGCTGTGGATGAAACCAATACTACTCCGGAAGGAAAAAACCGGTTTTTCTTTGCCGATCCTAATATTGGTGTAGAACACTCTGCTCTAACCAACGATCCTTATTTATTCGGGATTAATTTGGATATGTCTCCACAGGATTTTATCGCAGCTGAACGGCTGATCTCTTGTACAAAAGCTGGCTGTACGGGAATAGACTTCGAGATCTGCAAACGAGCTTCAATGGGCCATCCTAACCATAAAGGGGCAATTGCTTACGCAAATGCAATCTACCCATTTTTATAAGTAAGCAGAATCCACTGCGTTATAAAGAGAAAAATTTAGACCAAAACCTATCAACTGAAATGATCCCCTTAGGTTGGACTAATAATCCAACTTAGAGGGGTTTTAATTTGTTAAGTTTTCAACTGAATTTAGCAAAATGGTTGTTTTAGAGTATTTGAACTACTACATACCCTATTGATAATTTCAAAAACCCTCACTGAAAAATAACTAAAAAGGAATTAAAAATATGTTTGGGGAAATTGTAATAATATCACTATTACATATTTGAGAGGAAGTAGTATATAAGTGGAGAAAAAATTGTTAAACTTACTTACTGCACTATGCCTTGTTTCCTTACCCTTCCTATTCAGAGGATCAAAAATGAGGGAAAATTTAGTTATTTTTTTCTCAAAGGGAGTACTTGCAACTCTAGTTGATGCTTATGTTGTGGGTACCAAAAGAATTGATTACCCTGTTCGCCCTTTTCCTAAAATTTTTAAAACCAATATTATTTATGACATGTTGTTTTTCCCAATTTTAAGTGTTATCTGGGTTAAAATATCTTATAATGACAATTTGGTTAAAATTCTTTTAAAGAGTTTAATTTTTAGTGTACCAATGAGTATCGGCCAATGGTACTTTGAAAAGAATTCCAGGTTATTCAAATGGAAAAAATGGTCTCCATTCCATACCTTCGGAAGTGTAAACTTCACTTTATTTACAATTAGAGGATTTGTGGGATTAATAAAGAAATTGGATAATTTAAAAAGAACATAGTGGGAAGGTTCTTGTGGCTTTTTTAGTTCAAAAGTGGCCGCAAGAACCTTCCAACCGTCCATGTGGAAATCATTAATCGTTTTTCTCAAATGTCAAATCATGCTTTTTCGCCAATTCCTTTAATGCGTTTTGATAATCTCTCATTAATTTTCTTGCTTCTGTTAATTTATTATTTGCTTCGTTGATTTTATTAAGATCTTGTTCTTCGATCGCACTGACAATCATAATAAAAGCACTGTTTTGTAAATTGACTGCTTTCAGATAGATTTCATGGATATCACGGACTTCTTTTGTTTTAGGCCGGATGCTTTCTACTTCAGCAATATAATCGCGGTATTTGGGGATTACTTCTTTTACCATTGTGTTATAAGTGATATTGTCATTTGTATAATTTGCTCCCGTGACACTTTCATAAAGATTAATCACATCTTTTTCTTTTTTCGCGAGCGGCTTTGTTTGTTTGTTTACATAATTTTGTAAATCATCCTTAACTGGGTCATTTCCACAAGCAGTAAGAAGCGTCCCTATCATTAGAAAGAGTAGAATGATGATTCTCTTTTTGTTCAATCTGATCACCCCCACGGACACTATATGCACGGGAAGAAATGTCCAATAACCATTTTATGGATGAAGCATGGGAGTAACGGTTGAATAAAGAAATGGATATTACAAGGGTAAGTGAGTGGAGTCCAATGAGGGAAATTATTGTGGTTTCATAAAAAAGTGCCAGGTATTCCTTTAGCAGAAAGGTACCTGACACTTTTTTTAGAAGGGGTTTGATGTTTATTTGTCCTAGCAAATTTATTATAGATAAAATAGTTTAACAAAGTATGAACAAAACATTGCAATCGTATTAAAATTTTATTGGAATCACCCATCGATGGAACGTTTGTTCGTGTTTTATATACCATGTTTTTGAAACAAGTTATATGAATGAGGGTGAGGGAGAATCCCCTTCAAGCTTTTGAACTTTGCTATAATGACCACTATATAGATTTAATTTTGGCTATTCTAATGAACAATGTTGATTAGTAAACAAAGATGATTAAAGCGAATTGCCTGAAGCGGAAAGCAACAATCAGGTTTAACAAAGCCATAATTTTTAATATATAGGGGAGAGAAATATGGAAAATAACGTTTTTGAACAGATGGCAAGAAGATATGATACAGAGGAAAGAATTGAATTAGCTAATGTGATCGTTAAGGAAATAAGACCGGAATTACGAAATAATCAATCAAAATCTTTATTAGACTATGGGAGCGGTACTGGACTGGTTAGTTTAGAATTATCAGATTTAGTAGCTGATATTTTGTTGGTAGATTCATCAAAAGAAATGTTGGAGGTTGCGAAAACAAAAATTGCTCAAAAAGGAATCACCAACTCAAAAGTGCTTTATTCCGATTTTACTCAAGAAACCCCTAAACTTAAGGCAGACATCGTTTTAATGTCACTTGTCCTTCTTCATATTCCGGATACTAAAAAAATTTTACAAGAATTGTTCAACATTTTAAATGATGGTGGCAAGTTGATGATTATTGACTTTGACAAAAACGAAAAAATCCATCATCCGAAAGTTCATAACGGTTTTTCACATGACGATCTGAAAAACAGATTATCTGAAGTTGGATTTATATCAACTGAAATTAAGACATTCTATCAAGGCAATCGTATTTTTATGAATCAGGATGCCTCCATGTTTCTATCCAGTAGTATCAAGTGAGTTTATGCTTTTTCATTTCTTGCTTCACAACGTCTTTAAAAAATAACCATTCAAATCAAAGGGGGACTTTGGACCTTGTTAAATGTCATTAGTTCGCAGCTGTCTCTACGAGAGGAAAGAACTCGGTAACGATGTGGGAAACCAAGACATCAATGTTTCAGTCAGTACTTTAGGAAAAAAACCAAGTCTAGAATTTCCTTTTTTATAGGAAACTCAAGCATTCAACCCACTGATAAAGGGAAACCCAAAGGGCATACTAAGATTAGATATAAAGTGGGAGGATATAAATTTGAGTATGAACGAGAATGCATTATCTATCTTCGCCTTGGGCGGCTTGAATGAAATCGGGAAAAATATGTATGCAATCGAATATTCAAACGATATCGTGATTATCGACTGTGGCAATAAGTTTCCAGATGAAAGTTTATTAGGAATTGATCTGATTATTCCTGATATAGCTTACTTAGTAGAAAATAAAGATAAAGTTAGAGCTTTAATTGTCACACATGGACATGAAGATCATATTGGGGGGGTCCCGTTCTTCTTAAAAAAATTGAATGTACCCGTCTATGCCACACGCTTCACACTAGGATTAATTGAAATCAAATTAAAAGAACATAAACTTCTAAGAGAAAGCGATCTTGTTGAAATTAACTCAAACTCAACCTTGAAAATCGGAGAAATGAGTGTAAGTTTTTTCAAAGTGACCCATAGTATTCCTGATTGCTTGGGAATGGTCTTTCACACACCAGAGGGGAATATTGTACATACGGGGGACTTTAAGTTTGATTTAACCCCTGCGAATAATGAGCATTCGGATATTCATAAAATGGCTGAAATCGGCAATGAAGGGGTCTTGCTCCTATTGTCTGAGAGTACTAATGCAGAACGTCCTGGTTTGACCCCATCGGAACAAATAGTAGGTGAACATGTAGAAGCAGCTTTCATGAAAGCCGAAGGAAAAGTTATTTTTTCTACCTTTGCTTCAAATATTAGTCGCGTTCAGCAAGTCGTGAATGCAGCGCAAAAAACAAATCGAAAACTTGTGTTACTTGGACGAAGTATGGTTAAGGTCATAGCGGTTGCTATGGAACGTGGTTATTTAACAGTTCCTGGTGGAATGTTAATTGACCCACATGAAATCAATGAAATGGCTCCTGAAAGGATGGCTATTTTATGCACGGGGAGTCAAGGAGAACCATTGGCTGCTCTTGCCCGCCTGTCCACTGGAAACTTTCGCGGTGTTGACATTTTACCTAAAGATACGGTTATCATTGCAGCAGGTCCAATACCCGGGAATGAACGAAATGTCACAAGTATCGTCGACAACTTTTTTGGACTTGGAGCCAACGTAATTTATGGGTCAGGAAGTACATCCGGAATGCATGTTTCCGGCCATGGTTATCAAGAAGATTTAAAACTAATGCTAACATTAATGAAACCAAAATATTTTATTCCCATTCACGGTGAATTTAGAATGCTACACCATCACCGTTTGTTAGCTGAATCCGTTGGAGTAGAGCAAGGAAACACGTTTATCATCAGTAATGGCGATGTCATCGATATTGAACATACCATTGCCCGTCACACCCGGAGAATACCCGTTGGGAATACTTACGTAGACGGGGGAGATGTCGGTAATGTTGGGGAAATTGTGTTACGAGACCGCAAACAGCTTTCAGAAGATGGAATGCTCATGATTGTTTTAACTATGAGCAAAGCGGAAGGAAAACTGATTTCTGAACCCGATACCTTTTCTCGTGGATTTGTAGATAGAGATTTCTCGGAACTACGAAGTGACGTTAATCGACTTACTTCAAAAATTGTTAACGAGTTATTAGAAGCAAATAGAAACTCATGGAATGTAATGAAAAAACAAATAAAAAAATCAATACGACAATATGTATATACACATACTAAGAAAAAGCCAATGATTGTTCCTATACTTATTGAAATTTAATCGGAGGTAAGTTTTTAAAAAAAATGAATTAATTGATCTTTAACAATCGAGCTCGATTGTAGAAGAAGAATAAATAAATGTCGATTCCTTATTGTCTTAGGAAATCGGCTTTTTTGTGCTAGAGAAGACCTTGCCTTTTTGGAGAACCTCCAAAAGGAATCCTTCCTATAAACTATGTAGAATTCAATTTTAAATTTAATTTGTAAACTATGTAGACTAGTATAGCTAAATCATACGACCTACACTAAGAGAATGCTACATAGTTTACATTATGTTGTATTATTGGGTGGTTGGACATTAAGTCCCTAGCAAGACGGCTGCATCCATGCTGCGTAAGGTTGCAGCATGAAAATCAGTAATTATAGATTTAAAATAAAAGAATTGGTCGAAGAATTAAATGGAGGCAAAATCCGTCTTGTTATTTTATCTTCGAACATATACACAAGGAATTCAAAATGGGGGAAGCTCTTTTTAACTACTATGAGTGCAGTTGCTGAAATGGAACGAAACCTTATCAATGAAAAGCAACGGAATGGAATTGCTATTGCAAAAGAAAAAGGGAAGTACAAAGGAAGAGTTAAGAAATATCATTCTAAACACGCAGGAATGAAACATGCTCTAGACATGTATCACTCCCAGAATTATACTGTTAAGGAGATAACAGAAATAACCAGCGTTTCCAGATCAGCTTTGTATCGTGCTTTAAATGAAGAAAATGAAAATAGAGAGCCGACACAAGGAGGAATTTAAAAATGGCTGTAGACAATCATGCAATAGATTGTCTAAGACATTATTTTGATGCAGCCTACATGGACTTGGAAAACGAAAGGAAAAAATGAATATACAAACCTTTCTGACTGCCTTTCCTTTAAAACATGGATGGGTAACAGGTGCATTACTAGAACAACGGTAATGCTTTTTTCTTCCTTGAAATGAAAAGGTAAAGGAGTAAAAAATGATTATAAGGCAAATGATTGAAGAAGACATACCTCAACTTGAACAATTATATAAACAATTTTGGGGCGAAGAATCTTGTATTGAAACCATGTATAAGCAGTTTAATAAACTACATAAAAAGGATAGCCATATATTTATCAGTGCCATTGAAAATACTAAATTAATCGGTTCTGTTATGGGAGTAATATGTGAGGAACTATATGGGGATTGCAAGCCTTTTTTAGTCCTTGAAAACATGATAGTAGATAAAAACTATAGGGACAAAGGGATAGGGAAAGCTTTAATAACCGAACTTGAGAAAATTGCTGCCAAAAGGGGTTGCTCTCAAGTGATATTGGTAACTGAAAGAAACAGAGTTGACGCTGTAAAGTTCTATGAGTCAGCGGGATATAGTTCCCAAACTCATTTAGGTTTTAAAAAGAAGCTCACTTAAAGGGTTCTTATGTTGCAGAACAAGCTGTCAACAAAGGCAGACTTTATTATTCAGCTAACAGGTGCTTGAGTGAAAGATAGGGTTTTGAAGTGGAGGTAACCGAAAGATTGCTGCGGCGGTCTTTTTTGTTATTGAAGTAACGCGGGGATAGTTGTAGAAGACCTTTCGACGAAAAGGACATTCCTGGTAGTACAGAAATGTCCTTTTACTGCTTTGTTAGAATTTAAAGTCTAGAACCATCTTACTGGTTTCACCTGTAAACTTATAGTTATAAGACCCTTTCAAGCTCTCTAAGTCACCGGTAGCTTTGATGATTGTTGCTGGTGAATCTAAATTTCCTTTATCAAATATTCCTTGCTCTAAAGCAGTAAATGTCCCCTGTTTTCCTTTGTAAGTTCCTTCAAAATGTAGAAATCCGGAAATTTTAGAAGTGGCTAAGTGACCATCATCTATAGTAGAGTCTATATAAAGTAATAAATATTCAACAAAAGCTTTTCCTGTTAATTCACCCTCAATATCATATTCGACATGGGCAATATTTATAGGGAATTCTTTTCTAGTGTCGTCTACTGGTTTTTCATCCCATTTGCTTACTGTAAATGTTACCTCCATGGTAAATCTCCCTTCATCATTAAATAGTAATTCACCTCCAGTATAATATCCAAAAAGCACCATTATCAATAATAGAATAGGATTGCTTTTATTAATTTTCCTGCAAATTGGAAAAAAACACCGAAAATATGCGGAATATTTGATTCAAAGAGCTATAAAAAATGCGTCAATACCGACGCTTTCAAGTATGGAGGAACGAAAAAGTTGTATATCAATCTACACAATTAACTATTTATCTTAAGGTTAGAACATTCGTAACATAAAGGATATTAAGCCTGAAAAAAATGTATAAACTTATTCAAACTTGCAAATTTTAATTATTGTTGAGTTTTATTTTCCATTCCAAACCAAATTCATATACCTGGGAGGTATTTTCATGACACAACAAAACCAACAGCAACAACAGATGCAACAGGCTGTTCAATCTGCTCAACAAGCACAGCAAGCTGCTCAACAAGCGCAACAAGCTGTTCAATCTGCTCAAGCAAGTACAAACACACAACAGATTCAACAAGCTCAACAACAAGTCCAGCAAGCTCAACAAGAAGTTCAACAAGCCCAAGCTACAGCTAAATCGCAACAAAACAATTTACAATAGAACGAAAAAAGGATCTTCAACCGAAGATCCTTTTATGCTATTTAATCTGTCTCGTTTAATATCACGAATGTAAGAAGACATCGAATACCTAGAACAGATTAAGGGAGTTAATTTTTTCGGTTACGTCAAGCGATTGAACTTTAAAAAAGTCCCGATAAAGGGACTTTTTCCTGCTCTATTCATCTTATTACTACTAGTACATCATAAATGATGCACCAACAATGATAAGAAGGATGAACAATACTACGATTAACGCAAAACCAGAAGTAGCTCCGCCACTCATGTTTAAACACCTCCAGCCTAAAGGATTCATTCCGCTAGAACGTGTATTGGTTTATTAATAAAAACAAGCTGCACCAACAATAATTAGAAGGATAAACAATACTACGATTAACACGAAAGTGCTACCTCCGTAAAAGCCACCACCGTAGCCATAGCCTCCAAAGCACATATTTATCACCACCTGTTAAAATGTTCGAAATAAACCTTTCACTATGTATAATATTTCATAAGACAAGAATCGCTTGGACAAATATCATATTGAGTAGGTAAATATATGATTTGCCTAAAAATGCAAAGAAACGTCTGCTTTATAGGCAAACGCTCTTAAAAGAGAAGGTATGTGTAATATGCTGGTTTTACGCTGGTGTAATAATAGTATATGTACAAGATAATGAAATGGAAGGACAAGTGCTGATATATAATGAATTAATTCTTGGGGTTATGTTCTAAAAGATTACTCCAAATTAGGCTTATCCGATTGGGTACTCAAGTTAAACTGATGCATAGTCTAGAGTGTATCCGAAAAGCCTATTCTTGCTTAGCACATAGACTTGTCACAGACAGTCTCAATCACCAAAAGCCCCTTGTAGGGCTTTTTTGTATATATTTATCCATTTGACTAAATAAAGATTTCACTATGCATGGAATAGGGAGACAACCTAGGTGAAGGGGTTCAATTGCAGATAGTGCCCATTCCTTTTTTGATATTTTACATAGTTTATAGGTAACAGCTGAAAGGAGGTTGTGTATATGTCTGATGGTGTAGGTTTCGCAGGTGGTGGCTTTGCCTTACTCGTTGTTTTGTTTATCCTTCTTATTATTATTGGAGCGTCTTTTGTTGGTGGTTTTGTTTAAAAAATAACCTATTCCTTATGTACGTTAGGAAATTATAAAAACCGTTATTCTTCTTAAGGTTAAAGGAGAAAATGGTCTTTTTGCTTAAAAGTTGACATTTTATCTTAAAAATATTGTGATCCATCATTCACTATGATTTAGCCTTCAATAATAAGAACAGGGCTGTCATCAGTCCTGTTCTTATATATTTAAAGGAGATACTTTTATGTATGCAGTTTCCGTCACTCACTTTCTTAGTGCTCAGGGTTGATTATCATCACAAGACAATCCCTTGTTTGATGATTTCAACTTTTACATTCGTTTTAAACTGTACATTTTTAAAATATTCCTTCTTATCTAGCGTTTCCCAAGTTTTGGGGTGAAACGCGATCAATCTCCTCCCAATTCCAAATGCATCACAATTCGCGTCCTGTAATTTTGTAATAACCTTTTTTGCTTCCTCTGTAAACTCCTTTGATAATACCTTATTCAGTCGTTCGATATCTTTGGGGACATCCCCTTTAGGATATTCTTCTACATTTATCTTTAAATGCAATTTTAATTGAACAGAAACCTCACCATTTTTTACATCAACTTTCAATTTTCTTTTTAAGTTGCTGACATTCAAGGAAATATAATTTGATAATGTCTGCGGCTCGTCTTTATTCACTCGTTTGGTAAATCGTGCATATTCTCCTTTTTTATTATTCATTAAAAGAAGGAGGCATGAATCTTGCGGAGATAAATTTTTTCCCGAATATTCTGTATCATCCATTAGTGCTAGGCCGACGACTACTGCGCTTTTCTTTTTATTTATTTTAAGATAGGGGAGGACAATATCTTCTCCCGGATCAAGCAATTCTGAGGCCATTGTCTGGATGGTTTGAAACGGAATGATCGAATTTTCTTCAGCGCTAGTAAGAGCATCTTGTATATATTCACTAACGTTTGGCTCATGTTTTGGATTAATTTCAAGTAATTTCACCGCTTCTCCATCCACTACACCTATTGTGGCCCCCAGTGAATTTCTCGGATCTCTCCAAATGACATCCAATGGTGGATAAATACCTGCAGCCGCCATCCGCTCGCCGAACATAATCAGTTTGTTTTTAGATGTATCTAATATTCCAGATATTTCTCGATCGATTTTACGTCGACAATCCCTTGGTGTATAACCTTTTGAAGAAAATGTTTCACTTTTTACTCGGGCTTGCGGTCCGTTGGAGGACTCATCAATTATTGGAATGGAAACACCTAATAACATTTCGTCGTTATCTGCTACATCATAACTTAATATCTGTACCAATACTGCATTTTTCATGAGGTGCTGGTCCCAGCATCCAGTAAGTAATAAACATAGAAGGAAAATGACAGGCTTTTTGCTTTTCATATCTTTTTCATCACTTCTTTTTTCGATAAAACCCACGAGAGAATGAGTAAAAGTACAGGGATGATGCCGATAAAAATATAGTGCGTCGGCCCAAGGAAGTGATTAAAATTTTCAAAGTCTCTTCCTTGATCAGGTATGAGTGCCAAAATTAAATTAATTCCTGCAACAATGGGCAGCAAGCGGGCATAGTTTTTTTTTCTAAAAAGGCTGGCCAACCCCATTGCTGATAATAATAGCCAGTTCGCAATCGAAGTAGCAACAATTACAAGCCAGAGCGATAAGAAAAATAAATCCGTTCTTTCAAGAACCTGAAACGAATAGGCCTTAATCATATATAATAAGGGCTCTGGGGTTAGTCCGATATCTAAATTGGGCTCGAAATAGACAAGCGCTGCTACCACCAAAAAGGTATAAAAGAAGGTGACAAAAATGTTCGCTGTCGTAATGGCGACCAGTTTCTCATTTCCGGAAGATTCGACATGGGGATGGATAAAAAGAAACAGTTCAAATCCTAACATGGAAAAAGCAGCTTCTTTTGAACCTTTCAATATCGTTAGAATGCTATGGTTCCCTATTGGAAAAATATATAGGAAATTCGCATCCTTCAGGGCATACGCAATCAACACGAATAATACAAACAGAATTGGAGACTCCAGTACATAAAATCTCGCTATACTGGTTAAACTAGCACTGACGATGTAAATGCAGGTGAAGAGGATTAAAACCATTGTAATCCAATTAGGGGTACGGGGTAGAATCCATTTATCCAAGATATCACTATATCTTGCTAAAACTAAGCTACCTGTTATCATAAAATAGAGTGCATAACAGAGAATGAGGATCTTCCCGACCACTTTCCCCAGTAATTTAGGGATTATTTGATACAAAGACAACGATGGAAATCTTCTGCTTAGTCCCCAAAAGGCAAAAATAATACCTTGTGAGATGACTCCGGCTATTAGGGTGGAAATCCAGCCATCCTGTTTGGCTGCTAATGCTACATCATGGGGCAAGGATAATATTCCTACACCAATTTGGGCCTGGATGATCATAAAGACAAGCTGTTTGTTCGTAATTTTATTCTTGTTTTGTTTCATTACTTTCCCAGCCCCTTGCCAAAGATTGCTTTTTCAGGATGTTTGGTTTTGAATCAAGTGGACGTGTATTAAATTTCCAAAGGGGCAAACGGATAAACGTATCTTTAATGTCTTTTAATCGAAAAGGTGCCCAAGGTGCAAAGTAGGCTGTGCCAAATGATTCTAACCTGCATAAATGAGCTAAAGTAAACATAAACCCAAAGGTAATCCCTACAAATCCAAAGGTTGACGCCAAAATCATATGGGGAAAACGCAAAAATCGTACGGCATCACTCATTTCTGTGGTTGGAATACTGTAGGCTGCAATGGCCGTAATCGCTACAACCACAATCATGGTATTCGAAATAAGCCCTGCACGGACAACTGCATCACCAATAACCAAACCTCCAACAATACCGATGGTTTGGCCAATTCTTGATGGAAGGCGTACCCCCGCTTCCCGAATCAATTCAATGGTCAATTCCATTACAAGTGCTTCAATTAACGGAGGAAAAGGGATATTTTTAATAGAACTTTCAATAGGGAGAACTAAATCATCCGGCAGTACTTCAAAATGAAAACCAATCACTGCGATATAAATAGCGGGTAAATTAACCGCTATGAAAATGCTTACGAGTCTCAAGGTCCGGATAAAGGTTCCGATCATCCAGCGTGAATTATAATCATCAGGTGAATGGAAAAAGGCAAAAAAAGTCACAGGAATAATTAAACAAGCAGGGTACCCTTCCATCAACACCGCCACTCTTCCTTCATTCAGATGACCTATTACACGATCAACTCTTTCTGTATTTAAAATCTGGGGGAAGGGAGACCATGTGGAATCTTCGATCAATTCCTGAAGAGCTCCAGTACTAGGGATATGATCCATTGAAATATGCTGGACCCTCCGTTTGAATTCGTTAACCATTTCAAAATTGGCAAGGTCTTTCATATAAACCATGGCTATTTTGGATTGAACCTGGTCACCTAACATTATATGTTCCATAGTAAGATTTGCGGTTCTACACGATTTTCTAATTAAATGAAGATTGGTTGAAAGATTTTCGATAAAACCTTCATGAGATCCTTGAATGACTTGTTCATTACTAGGTTCTATAATGCTCCTGTCTTTGGAGAGGCCGACTTCCACCATATAGAATTCTTTAACACCATCCAAGAACAAAATACAGAATCCATTTAAAAGTGCTTCTTGAGCTTTAAATAAGTTATCTGATTTAAGAAAGTTAGAAAGAATTACAGCTTCGAACTGGGCACTCTCCGCTTCAGTTAAAGGTTTGAAAACATCTCTTTGAATCTTATCCTTATCTGCCATCGTATCTAAGAAAACCAAATTTCCCTGAATATTTCTTTCATTTAATTCCTTAATCACTAAATCAGCTGAATCAGAAAATGTTTGTTTAAAAAAGAAATATTTTCATCGATTGTATGGAATATCTCTTTAAACGATATAGAATCCATACTTGAAGTACCTGGTTGAATATCCCTTTTCATGAACTTTTTTAAGGCAGGGTAAATGAATTTCATTTTTTTACTCCATTATCAAAATGTTTCCATTATCATCCCCAAAATATGGTATACATATGTAATTGTTTGTATTGTTAAAAAAATAATTGGGTGAAATAAATTTCTTCAAAGTATAGAAAAATGGCAATAATTAAGAAGCCCCTGCTCAAAAACTAAGTGACCCTTTCTCTAATGGCCTTTGTTTGTCTCTAGCAATTAATTAATCTATTTTTTTTGAATAGGTAAATAAAAAAATCCGTTATTTTTCTTTTTGTTAAAGTTCGTAAATCATAAATAAAATGCCTATTATGGATAGACTCTTTTTTAGAGTCTGTTTTTATTTTCTTAGAAAAACAAATAACCCTCTCAAAAATGAGTAGGGTACTTGAAAACAGTAAATCAAATGGTTAAACCAATCTAGCATATAAATTGTGGATCTCCGAGAAATAGCCCAAGTGAGCTAAAGGAGCAGGCAAGGTGAAATTTTAACTTTTAATGATTTTATTCATGATAAAATATCATATGGAATATATATCCATATGATCGTCGGACAGATTTCCCTTAATAATACAAGAAAAGGAGTAAGGAAATATGATAATTAATGTCGTACAAGTAATTTTAGCGGTTTTTATTTTAGTAGGAGGTTTCATAAAACTTTTACGTATGCCGTTTCAGGTTGAACATTGGCGGCATTATCAATATCCATTATGGTTCATGTCTGTAATTGGATTGACTGAAATTATTGGTGCAATCGGTATGATTAGTGGTATCTGGATTAGCTACTTAACTGTTGGATTAAGTGTATTATTTGTGCTTCTCATGTTAGGAGCGATACATTCTCATATTTTTCGAGCCCATCAATCAATTGTAATGATTATCCCTGCAACAATCTGTTTAATATTATCTATTGTCTTGATTATTAAGAACATAACGTTTGCTTAATCCTGTTCACAATTTTGAGAAGTTTAATTAAAAACTTACATTTTACTTCCCTATAATAATACTATGTTAATAAAAGGTCTCTAGATAAAGGTGTTTAGTCCAAATCATTGCATCAATGTAATGGCTAATCCCAGATACGAATTCTTGGAACGTCTGCTGTTCTTAAATAATCCAATAACTGACCAGTATGAACGGATTCATGATAGGCAACACGTAAAAGCATGTCACCTAAATCTCTTATGTAACCACAATCGGAACGGTCAATCTTTATATTTTCTAAGTCTTCTTCAGTAAAGGACTTGATGGTATCTATGAATTCATTTCGAAATGGTTCTGTAAATTCCAATTCTGCTTCTACAGTAGTGAATGGTCTATTTTCGAAAGGGGAGTCGAAAACAGATAAACTCCCTCTATTTTTAATTGCCAGGTGGTAATAATATTCGCTTTCAAATACGTGTCTAATCATTTCTATGCAATTCATTGCTTCATCATCCGGCTTCCATTGGAGTTTTTCTTTAGGAATAGATGTCCAAACCTTTATGCTTCTTCTTCTAACTTCATTAAAGTTTAAAATAATTAAATCAATTGAGTTCAAAATAATTCCTCCTTTGGCAGGTAATCTTAATTATACACGAATAAATGTTCGTTCCAATATAAAAGAGGAAAAATTTACATATATATTCTAACAATTAATTTACGTTGCTTATTTAACGGATGCTGTAGCCTGAGGGTTTATGGAAACCTTCTGTTAGAATTATAATCTTTTCTAGATATGTATACTTTATAATTTTTTACTTAACACAAAGAAAAATTAGAAAATATGTTAAAATTTTCTTGTATCATTTATTATTTATAAGGTAAAGGGAGAGTGGAAATTTAGCTATGAGGAGTACAGCATTTATTGATTTAAGTCATACTATTGAAGATGGTCTTATAACTTATAAAGGGTTACCTGCTCCAATAATCTGTGATTATTTAAGTCGGGATGAATCTCGAAAGCATTATGAAAAAGGTACAGAATTTCAAATTGGAAAAATAGAAATGGTCTCTAATACAGGAACTTATGTTGATGTTCCATTCCATAGATATCCTGATGGGAAAGATCTTTCAGAAACGACCATTGATAAAATGGCAGGTTTAGAAGGAGTTATTGTCCATGTTGATGAAAACACCAAAGAAATTGATGAAGAATTATTTACTGACCTTGATGTAAAAGGAAAAGCCGTGTTAATTCATACAGGGTGGGACAAATATTGGAATACGGATCAGTATTTTGAAAATCATCCCTATTTAACTGAAAAAGCAGCCAAATATTTAGCATATAAACAAGCTGCATTAGTTGGAATTGATTCTGTAAATATAGACGACACGTCAGGAAAAGCTCGCCCCGTACATACCGTTTTACTAAGACAAGAAATACTAATTGTTGAACACTTGTGTAATTTAAAGGGACTTTCAAATAAGGACTTCTTATTTTATGCCGTATCTCCCAAAATTAAAGGCTTTGGAACTTTTCCTGTTCGAGCTTTTGCCGAAGTATTAACTAAATAATGTTAGGTGTGTAATAATGTTGTAGAGAATAAATCAATCGTAGTAAATTTTGCTTGTTCTGCAATCGGCACTATTATTGAAAGATATATGCATTGATAGAATAACAGTAGAAACTACCGAATTATTCCATTATAGGCTGCTAGAGTTGCAGATCAAGCTGTCATTTTGGCAGCTTTTATTATTGCATTAAAGGGGTTAGTTCAAAAAAAAGAGGCTGTCAAATAAAGGACTATTTGATGTAGGAATCTAATAGTTTGCAGCTGATATTTAGGTATTCATTTTAATCAAAGGTCAAATACTCCAATGCTTAAACTTCCACAGGTGGGTTAAGGAATCAATTATATAATAGTATTACAGGGGAGGCGTTGTTTATGATGCAGAAAACGATTTTACTTGTCGAAGATGATCCGGATATTAGTAATATGGTAAAAACATATTTAAATAATGAGACCTTTAATGTTAAATGTGTTTTTGATGGTGAGGAAGCAATGAATGCCTTTAAGGATGAGCATTATGATCTGGTTTTGTTAGACTTAATGTTGCCAAAGTTAAATGGTATGAACTTTCTTCAAATGGTACGGACTAGGAGTTACATTCCCGTAATTATTATGTCAGCGAAAGATAGCGAAGTGGATAAAGCATTAGGACTAGGTCTAGGAGCAGATGATTATATCACTAAACCATTTTCAATGGTCGAACTTACGGCAAGAGTGAAAGCGGCCATAAGAAGATCGACACAGTACATAGTCACTCAAATAGAACGAAATACATCAATAATCAAAGTACATGAGATTGAATTGGATACGGAGAATCTTAGTGCGACAAAGAACGGCATTCAGATCAACTTAACATCAAAGGAATGGAAGATTCTTTGTTTGTTTTTTGAAAACCAAAAGAAGGTCTTTACAAAAGAACAGATTTATCGGTCCGTCTGGGGCGACAATTACTATGGTGATGAAAATATTATAAACGTTCACATGAGTCGACTGAGAGAAAAAATTGAGAATACTCCATCGAAACCTGTCTATATAAAAACAATATGGGGGATCGGGTACAAGCTGGGAGAATTTTAAATGATTACTGTATTAAGCTGTATCATAATTTTCCTACTTATTTGTATTATCTATCAAAATCAATCAAATCATGGAAGAAAAAAGAATCTTGCTTATATAGCAAATAAACTAAAAGAGATCAATTCCGCACAATCAAGTGAGAGAATTCTCCTTGTAACGGATGATAAGCAACTCATTGAAATGTTAGATTATTTAAATCAAATTGTCGATGGTTATCAAGAAAATGTACGTCACTATAAAGAAATGAAAGTCTCGATGAAACGGATGTTGGCAAATGTCTCTCATGATCTTAAAACGCCGCTTACAGTGATAGCAGGATATATTGAAATGCTTCAAAATCAACCTAAACTTCATGAACAAGAAAGAATACGTTTGCTACAACAAGTACATAGTAAAACATTAGAACTCATTACGTTAATGAATACATTTTTTGACTTGGCTAAGTTAGAATCCGGTGATAAAGATATTCCGCTTGAAAAAGTTAATTTAACTGAGATCTGTAAAAATAATATTCTATTGTTCTATGAATGGATCCAAAACAAGGGATTTGAGGTGGTTATTGAGATACCAGAAAAGCCCGTTTTTGCACTTGGTAATGAAGAAGCATTAAACCGTGTTTTAAATAATTTGATTTCAAATGGTCTTCGTTATGGTGATGATGGCAAGATGATCGGTTTAAAGGTGTTTTATGATGAAACGAGGGTCTATGTCGAAGTTTTCGATAAAGGAAAAGGAATGAATGAAACCGAACAGGAGCGCGTGTTTGAACGAATGTTCACGCTTGAAGAATCAAGAAATAAAGCCTTCCAGGGTAGTGGTTTAGGTTTAACCATTACAAAAAGACTGGTTGAAGAAATGCAAGGAGACATTTCAATACAATCCATACCATTTGAAAAAACGTCATTTACATTTTCATTGAAACATTTTAATAAGTAGCTCACTTTTATCTTAAGATTTTTGTAAGAATTTAGACAGAAAAAAGCAAGGGTCGCTTGCTAGAATGAAAACAGTTAGAGAACGAGGAGGGTCATCATGAACTATGTTGTACAGACAAGAAATTTAACAAAAACTTTTCAAGGGCACGATGTTGTGTCACATGTAACGATGAATATTAGAAAAGGTGAGATTTATGGATTTCTCGGTCCAAATGGTGCAGGTAAGTCAACAATAATGAAGATGCTAACCAATATGATTAAGCCTTCATATGGCGAAATTACAATCTTCGGAAAGCTGCTTAAACACGACTGTTTCGATTACTTGAAGAGAATAGGCAGTATGATCGAATACCCCATTTTTTACGAGAAAATGACTGTTCTGGAAAATTTTGAACTGCATTGTGCTTATATGGGATACCATAGCAAGCAGGCGATTCGTGATGCTTTGGATCAGGTAGGTCTTGAAAATGTTGAAAATATGCTGCCAAAAGAACTTTCACTTGGGATGAGACAGCGTCTTAGTGTCGCCAGAGCGATTATTACAAAGCCGGAATTCTTAATTTTGGATGAGCCCATTAATGGACTGGATCCTGCTGGGATTAAGGCTATGAGAAAGTTATTCAAAATGCTTAATCAAGAGTACGGTATGACTCTTTTAATTTCCAGCCACATTATCGGTGAAATTGAGCAGATTGCAGACACGATTGGTGTCATTAAAGGAGGAAAACTGATTGAAGAGGCTTCAATAGCTACGATAAAGGCGAGAAATACAGAATATATAGAATTGGTAACACTCAGCCAAAGAAAAGCGACGATGGTACTGCATGATAAATTAGGCATTAATAACTTTAAGGTGGTTGATAACCAAACCATTCGCATCTATGCCACAGAAGTGCCTCAATCGACCATTTCTAAGACATTAATATTGGAAAATATCGATATTGAGTCTATTGATAAAAAACGAACCACATTGGAAGAGTATTTTATAAAAAAAGTTGAGTTAGACCAGGTCGTGAGTTAACTTTTCAACGAAAAGAATAGGCATGAATTAAGTAAGATATTAAAAGTCAAGGAGCCGATCATTTTGTTTCATTTAATAAGACTTGAATTAAATAAGACTAAATTAGGATGGTTTGTAAAAGGTGCTATTCTTGCGAATATTTCCATTCTAGGTTTACTATGTATAATTTCTGTGGTTGAAAAAAGTGAAGGGACCGAAATGTTAAAAGATGTGACAGGCATTTTTACGATAAGTGGAGCATGTGTTAGAGGGGTTTTTATAGTATTTGCAGCTGTACTTATTTCAAAAATGATTATTCAAGAGTTTAAAAATCGAACGATCCTCATCATGTTTTCCTATCCAATCAATCGTAAAAAAATTCTAAGTGCAAAATTGATTCTTATCGTTTGGATGACATTCATTGCAATGACAATTTCGCATACCTTGGTGCTTAGTGGTTTCATAGGAATGAATCAAATCTTTCATATGACTTCTGCAATGAATTTAACGTTAAGCGATTTTTTAGCGGAGGTAATAAAAGTAATCATGTTTGGATTTGCGAGCTCAGTAGCAGCACTCATACCGCTATATTTTGGAATGAGAAAATATTCGACTCCAGCAACGATAATTTCTTCACTTTTAATCGTTAGTGTGACATGCCAATCAATTGGTCCGAATTTCTCATTAGCCAGTATTATATATATTCCGCTTGCCTTGGCATTAATTGCTCTTGGTATTGTTGTGTTAGCAATTCGAAATATTAACCACATTGATTTAGATTAGAATCAAATCTTTCTTAACTTTATGAGTCTTAGAAATGTGCTAAAAGGAAGTTTAAAAGAATTCCTCAATTAGAATGGCTTTCCCAAGCATGTTTCAACAAATAGGTGACTAACAGTCAATCAGAAATATCTGGCTGACTTTATAATACGAACGGATGCAATAGTTAAAGAAGGGAAAGCTTCGGCAATCCCTTTTCTTGTTGTAGTTAAAGGGAGGCTTGTATAACAAGCAAAAGTGATACAATAATAAAATAAGTCTTGTTTTCACAGGAGGTAAAGCATGGACTACATTTCTCCGAAAGAAGCCGCATTAAAGGTTAAACGGTGGCCTAAAGATACCATAGCGGCGGGTCGTCGTCATACCGTTGGTCTTAAATCGGACGGAACGGTTACGGCTGTGGGCGATAATAAATATGGCCAATGTAATGTAAGCGGTTGGCTCGATATTGTGGCAGTCGCTGCTGGTAATGTTCATATGGCGACGAACACGGGTAACGCTCATACAATCGGTCTTAAATCGGATGGTTCGGTGGCGGCTGTAGGTTGGAATAAGCATAACCAATGCGATGTAAAAGACTGGCGCGATATTGTAGCGGTTGCAGCGGGTTGGCGTCGGACCATTGGTCTTAAATCGGACGGAACGGTTACAGCTGTGGGCCGAAATAATGATGGTGAATGCAATGTAAGCGGCTGGAGCGACATAGTGGCGGTTGCGGCTGGTGACTGGCATACCATTGGTCTTAAATTAGATGGCAGAGTGACGGCTGTGGGTAATAATCGGTATCGCCAATGCAATGTAAGCGACTGGCGCGGCATTGTAGCAGTTGCTGCAGGCTATCTTCATACTGTTGGGCTAAAATCGGATGGAACGGCGGTTGCTGTGGGTCATAATAAAGTTGGTCAATGTGATGTAAGCGACTGGCGCGATATTGTGGCGATCACGGCGGGAAGTAATCATACCATCGGTCTTAAATCTGACGGTACTTTGTCGGCTGTGGGCTGGAATAAGTATGGTCAATGCAAGGTAAGTGACTGGCGCGATATTGTAGCAGTAGCGGCGGGTTGCGCTCATACCATCGGCCTTAAATCGGACGGCTCGGTGGTTGCTGCGGGTGATAATGAATATGGCCAATGCGATGTAAGCGGCTGGCATGGCATCGAACTGCTCGGCAATTAGCTTTCGGGTAAAAAGAATACAGTTCCTGCAACGTATAAATCAAGTAAAGGATTAAACATAAAAAGTAAAAAATTCCTTTTTAGCTAAAGTGTGCGTTTGTATTATATGGTTAACTTGGATTTTTAATTTTCAGCTAACGGGCTGTTTGAGTTTAGGATGGATTGCTGATGTGATCCTTTTTTTGTTTCACTACGGGATAGGTAATTTGGAAGAAGGAAATCGACGCATTAATGTAGAAATATTTACCAACATAAAATTTTTAAGGTGTTAAGAATTTGTAGGAAGTATCCAGAATTATTATTAAATAAGAGGAAATAATCCAATAGATTTAATAAAGACATTGAAAGTTTTATAGTGATTTGGGAATTGTAGGATTTTTTTTAGAGGTTTTTTAAAGGCTAAAACCAATGTAGGTAAACACAGAGGTGTAAAATGATACGTGATATACATATATTGAATCAAATGATCCCATTTGAAGAAAAGAGACTTTCTGAATCGTTAATTCGGAGTTTGTACCGTGCAGGAATTACCACCGTTGAACAATTGGAGGAATATGTAGAAAAGGATAAATTTTCACTTCCAAGTCCACAACGCGCATCTCGTCGGTCCGAATGCTAAACCAGAAATCATGCTATTTCTTCAGGCCGCCAAGGATATAAATGACTTGGTTGAAATACCCATTCAAGATGAAGCCGTTCACCAATTTTTAGAAAAGTATAAAACGGTAATTATTGATAAGGTTGCAGAAAAAATTACGGATAAAATCGTAAAAGGTATTAAAATAGAATTATAATTCACCTTCTCCTTTTATTGTGTTTAATATATTAAAAGTTTATTTAGACAATGTTCTATGTACTTTGGGTAACACATTTAAGGGATTAAGTTTATGAGGTGTAGATTCACTCCAAGGGGGACAAAAATGCTTCAAATACTGAAAAAATCAGGTAATTTAATTGTTGTGATACACGAAATCTATGGCATTAATCAACATATAAAGGATTTTTGTGATTTATTATCAGAACAGGATTTTGATGTTATCTGTCCGAATTTATTAGAACGAGAACAACCATTTGATTATTCTGAAGAGGAGACTGCCTATCTCAATTTTATGGAGAATGTAGGGTTCTCTGATGCTGTACATAAAATAAAGAATTTATTATTAGGTGTTAAAAATAAATACCACAAAATATATATTATTGGATTTAGTGTTGGTGCAACTGTTGCTTGGTTGTGTAGTGAAGAAGAGTGCCTTGATGGGGTTGTGGGATACTATGGTTCGAGAATTAGGAATTTCACGCAAATAGTACCACTATGTCCTACACTTTTATTCTTTCCTCAAGAAGAACAATCCTTTAGTGTGGATGAGTTAATTTCAAATTTAGATAATAAGAATTTAGAGATATATAAATGTTTTGGACAACACGGATTTAGTGACCCATACTCTACCAAATTTAATGAAAAATCATCTCAAAACGCTTTCAATGAAATGCTAAACTTCTTAACGAAACATTGATTAAGAAACAAGGGTTTTTATTCAACTAACAGATTTAAGAGTTGAAGATCGAGCGGCCATTTTTGTGGCTTTTTCTTATTCAGCTAACTGGTAAGTTGAAGTAAATTATTTGCATCCAACCATGTAGTATTAAGCTATAAGCTAGAATAGGTAATTCTCATCATGCTTTTTAAACTTAAAACCCCTTCATTCATATCGTCTTTATGATGTTAGAGGTTTATGCCTCATCTAATTTAGAATAGCTTTCAACCGTTGTAACCGCATAAGCGACATAGTAAAGAGTGAAGAAAATAATAAAATCATATAAGGTGGACCAATTTTTAGCGTTATAAAAACCGATTGCCTTAAAGAAATTCATTCCTCCAAAAGCTGCAATTGCAGAGAATATGACTCCTTTTAACAAGGTATTCATTTTTGGCTTTATTTGTAGGGCGAGCATGACTGCAACTGGTGCTAAAGAGAAGTGATAAGGTAAAAATAGAAAGGGGGCTAGAGGAATGATTACCATTGGGTAAGACCACAACCCTAGAGATAAGGCTGCAAGATCTATTGTAAGTGACAATATGATGGTCAATAATCCTCCTAAAAGCAGGCGTCCTGTACTTTCTTTTTTTCTAAATATAATCCAAACAATCCATGGAACAATAAATAAGGCCAGTCCAAACCACCATTGCCATGTTGAGAGAAAATCTTCTCTCACTGTTTTAGCAAATAAAGAACTTACCTCAGTGAACTGGTTATAAGCTTTTTCTGATTGAGCGAGTCCTTCCTTAAATGCCATTTTGATTACATCTCCTTAAAGCCTAGTTATTACATTTTTTTCAGTTAAACAGACTTTTATTCGCTGTTGCCTTCTCCGATGAAGCAATTTCCACATTTCTCCTCTAATGTACTTTAGAAAAAGAGTTATTTAAATATATAATTATTCAAACTCCAATCCTATTTTGTCATTTTTCAATGTTTGTCCATGTCATTAAGGTAATTATTTCCATATACTTCTAGAAAGAATTTTTTCTGGAGTTGATGTTTATTATGAGTAAGAATGTACTAGTGATTGCGGCTCATCCTGATGATGAAATTCTTGGAAGCGGCGGGACGATAAAAAAATTAGTAAATAATGGGTACAGAGTCATTTCCGTCATTGCCGCCAAAGGACGAAAGGAAGAGGAGCATCACATCAAACCTCTTATGTTAAAAGCCAACAAACAAATGGGGGTGGAAGAGGTAATTTTTTTGGAGTTTCCTAATCTATTATTAGAAACCAAACCTCTTCATGAAATCAATAAAGCCATTGAAGCCTTATTGGATGAGTATGATCCATCTATTATTTTTACCCATCATTATGGTGACACCAATCGTGACCATCAAATTTTGTTTCAAGCGGTTTTAACGGCAGCACGGCCGCTGCCTGGAAAAAGGCCAGTGGAAATTTTATGTTTTGAAACCGTATCCTCGAGTGAATGGAGTCAGCATACCAATGACAAAGAATTTAAACCAAATTATTTTGTCGATATAACAGACACAATCGAAGAAAAAATTAAATCTCTAGAGCATTATGACATAGAAATGAGACCATTCCCTCATCCGCGCTCATATGACGGTGTAAAATATTTATCACGTGTACGGGGAATGACCGTCGGTGTAGAATACGCAGAAGCATTTGAAATCATTAGGAGAGTATGGAAATGAGCAAAGCTAAAGTGAGTGATTTGCCCCCATTGCCTGCTCATTTCCCATATCTAATCAAAGCCATGGATCAATATTACGGTGTAGCTTCAAATTTTGTCGATGAACCAATCATAAAGAAAGACAAGGCACCCGAAGGAAAAAAGGAAAACAAAAAGCTTCGAATCCTCATTACCACCTTTTGGGAATATCACGTTATTGGAGGTTTGCAAAACTATATTGCCAATCTTAAAGATGGATTGGAAAAATTAGGGTATCAGGTAGATGTTTTTTCACCAGAGAAGTTTCCAAGCGAAGGAACAAAAGGGATATATTCCGAAATACATGATCAATTCAAAAAATTTTTTCGAGAGCGCTACGGCACTGTAAGCAAAAAAATCCTTCACAATATATGCAATCTTTCTCTTTATAAAATGATGCTAATGGATGTGGATTTCAGTAAATATGATATCATTCATGCTCAGGATCGGTTCACGTGCAATGTATTAGGAACATTAAATGAGGCTTCTCAAAAACCGATTCTATTTACCCCGCATGGATTTATGACTCATTCCAAACTGAAGTTTAATTTAATTGAAAAGGGGTCAATCGAAGAACGTTATTTTACCACTATTGATGAACAAGCTATTAAAAATGCAAATCAACTGATAATTCTTAGTGATGCCTTTCGACCGATTTTAAAAAAATTAGGGGCCGATAACAGCAGCATGACCACGGTTTACACAGGAATCGATTTTGGGGTTAAGAAATTTCAGAATGGACAAAAAAAAATAATTATAACCTGTGTTTCACGCCTTCGCCCGCGTAAAGGGCATAAGTATCTATTCGAAGCGTTATCTCTTCTTAAAGACGATTTATATAATGTAGAGGTGCGGATTGTTGGTGATGGAGAGATGCGAGAAGAGCTTGAAAATCAAATTAAGAAGCTTAAATTAAAGAATGTTTACTTTTTAGGGAGCAGAAACGATATACCCAAATTGCTTAGTCAATCCGACATATTTGTTCAGCCAACCCTTAGTGATACACTACCAATCTCGATTATTGAGGCAATGTTTGCTAGGCAGGCCATTCTGGCAACCAATGTGGGGGGAATCCCGGAAATCATTCAAGACAATTATACCGGACTTATTATTGAACCTGCTAATCCTAAGCAGCTAGCCGAAAAATTGTTATTGCTCGTGCAGAATCAATTGTTAAGAGTAGTACTTGCTAAGCAAGCCAAGAATTTTGCTGATAAACAATTGACGGTCACGAATATGGTTAAAAAAATAGATAAAATCTACCGATCATTATTATGAAAGGAGAAGAATCCATGCGAAATGACATTCCTGCTGTTGTATTAGATTTGAGTGCAACGGGTATTGGTATAGTTCGAAGTCTTGCAAAACAAGGAATTCAGGTTTATGCGTATGATACGGAGGGAAAATATAAAATTGGTAAAACTCGATATGCCAGCTGTGGTATATGTCCAAGTCCTGTTTTGGAGGAAGATGATCTGCTAAAATTTTTAGCGAATTTGTCACGAACTCTGGGCAAAAAAGCGGTCTTGTATGCTGGTTCCGATGATTTTGTCTATTTTATTTCCAAGAATAGATACGTCTTATCACAATACTATAAATTTCTGTTGCCAGAACATTCACTAGTTGAAGCAGTTCTAGATAAACGATTAACGTATGAACTAGCCGTCAAATCAAACCTCCCCTGTCCTAAAACCTTCACTATCCAGGATGAAGAGCAACTTAAGCAAATCATCGACCAAATTACATTCCCTTGTATATTAAAGCCCGTTCATTCTTCCTATTTTCGTTCACAAATTGACAACCGATTGTATAAAAAAGCGATTGTAGTGGAACATGCCTCCAAACTATGGGAGGAGTATCTTTTTTACCGTTCCTTTGGGGAGTTAATGATTCAGGAGATAATTCCTGGAGAGGACAATAGCATTTATTCTATTAAAACGTTTTTTGATGATCAGATGAACTTAATTGGGTTATGGATGAACCAAAAATTACACCAATTTCCTCCGCACTATGGATCCTCCGCTCTTGTTCTAAGTAAACGAAACGAAGAAGTCATTCAGACAGCTATACCTTTTCTCAAAAAAATACAGTTTAAAGGCTTAGCGATTGCTGAATTTAAAAGAGATCCAAGAGATGGCCAATTAAAATTTATTGAAATAAATCCAAGAATTGGACTAACCCAAGCATTATCGAGTTCTGTAGGTGTTAATTTGGCGCATTTGTACTATTTATCGCTTACCGACCAAAATCCATCTCCTGTTCTAGAACAAAAAGAAGGAATTAAGTGGGTTTATTTCGTCCGAGATTTTCTATCCTTCCGTCAAAACAAAAGAAATGGTGAGATGACATTCTTTGGGTGGATGAAAAGTCTGTCCGGAAAGAAGGTAGAGGCGCTATTTTCCTTATATGATCCGCTTCCTTTTATTCGTAGTTTTATTTCCCACATTCGAAACCTATGGGGAAGACGTTGAAAAATCTAATAGTTAAAGGGGTAACGTACCATTGAATCATATAGAAGAAGTTGTGCTCCATTGGCAGCAATTCAAATGGGATAAAAAATTATCAAAAGCATTTGGTAAATCGGTCTATTTAATACATGATCAAATTGAAAACCTAAAAAATTCACGGGAAAAGACAAGTATTTGGAAGTTGGTAATGACAGATGGTTCTAAGTACATTCCAATTGTTCTAAAAATCTTCAAATTGCCGCTAAATGAAAATCATATGGTAGAAATCAATATGTATACAAAGGCTTATCCTGTTTACCATGAATATATGCCTAAATTGTATTGGCTTGAACAAAATGAAAGTAGTAAAGAAATTTGGATGGTTACTGAATTTGTTAAGCCGCTAAGGGGGCAAATAAAACTTGCTCCACATCATCTGGAACTAATTATTCCTACTATCGCAAAATTTCATGCCCAAACCTTTGGAAATCGTTCTTTGCAGCACTCAGACCTTATTGATATATCTCTGCCTCAATTTGATTCGGCAGATAAAAGAAAAGAGACAATGGAATATTTGGAGAAAACTAGAAAGTACCTCGATCAAGCAATGGTCGACCCAATATTAAAAGAATTAGTTGAACCAAAATATGATGCCATTCAAAAAATACTAAATAAAGGTCCTCTTTTCTTCCCAGAAATTATCGAAGCCGGACAGTGTCTTATTCACGGTGATCTCCACGTTCATAATATTTGTTGTAAAAACGCAAGTGACGATGGAGATTGGGATATTCAATTAATAGATTGGGAGTCAGTAAAATACGCGCCATGCTGGTATGATCTGGTGATTCTTGTTGAATTATTAATTGATTTTCGCTGGGATTGGCAAAAAAGGGAGGACGAAATCCGAACTCGTTGCGTGCGATTATATGCTGAGGAAATGGAAAAGCATGGAATCCTTTTTAATGAAGATCCATTAAGTCTTTTAAAAAAGGCGTATTTGCAAAGAACGTTAGAAAAAAAACTGGCAAAACATTTGCAAAGAGCACTAAACGGAAAAAAGAGTGCGCTTTTAAAAAGATATCTGGAGAAAGTAGTGGTTTGGGGAGAAGAACTTGGATTAGTTTAATTGCCCAAATAATACTCTAGTGGAGTTTAATCAACGAAAACGTGTGGATCGTCATAATGGTAATTGAAGATGCTGGATGTAAGTATAGGTGAAGATACTTGTAACAGGAGTAGAAGGATTCATCGGCTCACATGTAGTAGACTTATTAGTCCAATTAGGCTATGAACCGCTGGTAGTGGATAATTTATAATCGGGTAACCGTGAGGTGCTTCCACCTCAAGTCCACTTCTATCGTGTTGACATTACCTCACCACAAATAGAAGCAGTCTTTGAAAAGAAGAGGGGATAAGATTTGAACAATTTTGAGAAAATTGTTTCTAGAAACAATGGGTGGGTTTATCTTGAAGACTTAGTCGATTATAAAAAACTTGGGAAGGGGAGTGACGGGTCTATTTTTCAACTTACCCCTGAGAAATGTATAAAAATCTTTGAGAAGGAAGAAACGTGTCGAACTGAATTATTAGCCTACCAGGCAGGAAAGACGTCTTCCGTTATTCCGACGCTTTATGAGTATGGTCGGAACTATATTGTGATAGAGTATATTAACGGACCATCTCTCAGACATTATCTAAAAAAAGAAAACCAGCTATCCGAATCAACCGCCCAAAAACTTTTAATTATGCTGGATGAATTCAAAAGAATTGGTTTTACTCGACTTGACACGCAAATTCGTCATATTTTCGTCAATGAAGTAAGGGAAATAAAGGTAATTGATCATAAAAGAGCATTTAATAGAAAAACGAATATCCCTGTAAGATTGCTAAAGGATTTAAATAAGATTGGATATTTAGATGAATTTTTGAAGTATGTAAAAATTTTTCGTCCGTCTCTTTACAAAGAATGGAAGGACCTAACCGATTGATTACGTAATCATTTTTTTATCTTAACAGCCCATACAAGTATGTATCAAGGATAGGTGGAATCTAGTATATTGTTTCTTTTACAAAAGCTTATTACCAAAATCCAAGGATTTATTTGAAAATTGCTTAATTGAAGGAAGAAATATAAAGTGCACCTTGTGGTTTAACTACATTTAATATTATATGTTCACTTTTGGCATGGGACTCTAGGCCTTTATAACTTATTGTTAATAATAATAAGTTATAAAAATTCACGAGCCCATCCAGCTGTCACTCAGATTTACAGTTCATATAAAATTAGGGGCTTTTTGTAATTATTGAACCGAAAGCTTATAACTGAGTTTGTAAAGAGATGTACTTAAACTATAGGGTGCAAGAGTTAAGGAAAGTGATCGCTGTGGCGGTCTTTTTCTCGTTCTACTAACTGGCTAGTTTAATAAAACGTTTAATATTTTCTAAAAAGACTTATATTTTAAGTAAAATGAAAAATCCACTCCTATTTAAAGTAGAGTGGATTACATTCAAATAAAAAGTTACTCATTCGGATTTATTATCGCCAACACCTGATGGTCTTCCCATTTTCCATTTATTTTAACGTTACTCTTAGAAATTCCTTCTTTTTCAAAACCTGCCTTTTCTAATACTCTTATTGAACCAACGTTATGTGGCATAACACCAGCTTCAATTCTATGTAATTTAAGAGTTGAAAATGCATATTCTAAAACAAGTTTTAAGGCTTCTGTGGCATATCCTTTACCATTTTGATTCTTGCTTAAACTGTAACCAACGATTGCACTCTGTAATGGACCACGCAAAATGCGGAAAAGCCCAATAGTTCCTATAAGTTCACCATTATCTATTTTAAAAATCCCAAAATTGTATTCAATATCTTTATTTGCCTTTTCTATTTTTTGCTTAATTAGGTCTTTTTGAAATTCTATCGTGTAATAATCAGAAGATCGTTTCATTGTATATATTTGAAAAAATTCTTGATTATTCTTTTCTAACTGAAGTAAATCATTACCGTCATTTAATGTAAGTAACCTTATATATATATTCTGAGCTTTTAGCATAATTTTTCTCTCCATTATCCTGATTTTTCATTAATTTTAATCGTTTCACCTGTTTCATAACCAGATTCTCCATGTCCTGGTCCGAACAAATTCAAGATTATGACTCCTATAAGAATCAATATTATTCCTGTTATGGTGGCCATGTTAATTTTTTCTTTCCAAATTAAAACTGAAATGACCGTAGTCAAAACAAGACCCAAGCCTGACCAAATTGCATAAGCAGTATTTAAGGGAATTGTTTTCAGTGACAATGACAAAAAGAAAAAACAACCAACGAAAGCTATAATTACCCCAATGGTCGGATAGAATTTTGAAAAACCTTCAGATGCTTTTAATAAAGAGGACCCAATAAGTTCTCCCATAATTGCAAGCATTAAATATAGATACGACATTGCTATCCGTCCTCCATAATCTTGTGTATAAGTTAAGCAAAAACTTGCCCCGAATTACCGTTATTAACTAACTCTATCATACTTTCAATTTCATTACTTTTCCAATCTTTTACCTGCAAGTTTGTTAACAAATGAAGAAAGGGTCCAAGAGGTTAAGATGTGGGTTGCTGCGCTGATCTTTTTTTCTAGTTCTGAATTGGCCTGTTTAGTTCAACTAGAAAATCAACTATAATAAAATTAGTACATAAAAATAGGAGGATAAATAATGGAAAAGCTAACACCATTTTTAATGTTTCAAGATGGCAACGCAGAAGAGGCGATGAATTTTTATATTTCCATCTTTGAGGATTCTCGAATTACAAACATTGTTAGATATGGGGCTAATGAAGCTGGACCAGAAGGCACCGTAATGCAGGCCACTTTTACCTTGAAAGATCAAGAATTTATGTGTATTGACAGTTATGTAAAACATCAATTCTCTTTTACACCTTCTTTCTCAATCTTTGTTACTTGTAATACTGAAGAAGAACTTGACAATTTTTATGAGAAACTTAAGTATGGTGGACAAGAACTTATGCCTTTAAACAATTATGGTTTCAGTAAAAAGTTTGGTTGGGTAAATGACCGCTTCGGAGTATCGTGGCAACTAAATCTCCCTTTGTGAATATTTTAGGGGAAATTCTTAAAACTACATTAGGTAATGGGGTATTACTCTTAAAAGGGTAATACCTATTTTTATTTTAGAGCTTTATTTTTTTGAAACAGGAAGTTTTAGTTGAAAGAAAGATAAAGAAAACGCGCCAAAAATTTTGGAGTTTTTTAGATGGAGGAAAAAGTATGACGTAAATGATTCTGCGTAGTCTTTTTATACAAGTCATTAGGGTAATGTAATATTTTCATATAATTCTAAAATTTTAAAAATATCATTTACATAAATTTTCAAGTATGCTATATTCTGTAGAGTGTATAACAGTTTTACGCACAACCGTATTATAAATGTATGATTAGTAGTCATGAAGGGAGGATTAGCAGGAATTATTAAAGATTATATCTCATAAAAAGTATGTATCGTTAAATTAGTGAAACTTTTTAAAACGTTATAAAATGAGGTGATAGGATGGAACAAAAAATTCAAGAACTGCCTGTACAAAAAAATATCTCTTACGAAGAATTAATTCAAACGAAAGAATTCCAAGAATTGGTGCAAAGGAAAAAAACATTTATCCTCCCAACAACAATCTTTTTTCTTATCTTTTATTTTACACTACCTTTATTAGCGGCCTACACGAAGGTCCTGCACACAGAAATTATTGGACCGATTACAGGTGCATGGATTTTTGCCGGATTACAATTCTTACTAGTCTGGGTATGCGGTTTTATTTATGTTAAAAAATCAGAAAAGTATGATAATTTAGCGGAAGCTATTTTACATAAATATCGAGGGGAGCTTAGTGGATGAGTACACTTTCAATCTTGCTATTTATCGGAATTATTGCATTAACATTGGCTATTACTTATTTCTCTTCAAAGAAAACCAAAAGTACCAGTGATTTTTATACAGCTGGAGGAGGACTTACCGCAACACAAAATGGCCTAGCCATAGCTGGTGATTTTATGTCGGCAGCATCCTTTTTAGGAATAACCGGAGCGATTTCCTTAATTGGATTTGATGGGTTTTATATGAGTATTGGAAATTTATTGGGTTTTCTTTTCTTGCTTTATTTAGTTGCGGAACCGATGCGTAATTTAGGAAAATACACATTGGCCGATATGATTACCGCACGTTTTAAATCCAATAAGGTTCGTGGTATGTCAGCAGCTAGTACCCTCGTTATTTCAATTTTTTATATGATTGCCCAATTGGTCGGCGGCGGCGGACTGATTAGTTTAATGCTGGGGATCGATTACTGGCTTGCGGTCGTGATTGTTGGAGTCTTAATGACTATATATGTCATTTTTGGAGGGATGACAGCAACGAGCTGGGTACAAATTACAAAGGCCGTGCTTTTGCTTGGAGGCTCGTTGGTGTTAACCCTATTAGTATTTGCAAAGTTTGACTTCAGCATTATTCAAATGTTCCATCATATTAAATCGGCCAGTCCATTTGGTTCGGAATTGGCGAATCCGGGAAATAAGTACAGTAATGGATTGGACATGATCTCTCTTAACATGGCACTTGTTCTTGGAGTCGCAGGGCTGCCGCATCTGCTGATTCGCTTTTTTACTGTAAAAGATGCAGCAACAGCAAGAAAATCGGTGGTTTATTCCACTTGGATTATCGGAGCGTTCTTTCTAATGGTTGTCTTCCTCGGATTTGGTGCAACAGTTTTTGTCGGCTGGGACAAAATTGTGGCCGCTAATCCTGCGGGGAATTTGGCCGCGCCAATGTTAGCGCTTTCTGTAGGTGGAGACTTTCTATTCGCTTTTATTTCAGCTGTTGCTTTTGCAACCATTCTTGCCGTTGTTTCGGCTCTTGTTTTAACGTCTGCCTCTGCTTTTGCGCATGATATTTATGGGCAAATTATTAAAAAAGGAAAAATTACAGAAAAGCAACAAATGAAAGTAGCCCGTATTTCTTCTATTATTGTAGCCGTTGCCTCCATTCTTTTAGCATTAGTTGCAAAGAATTTAAATGTTGCGTTTTTATCCGTCCTGGCCCTAGGAATTGCGGCAAGCGCCAACCTGCCTGTTATGTTATGTACAATCTACTGGAAGCGATTTAATCAGACAGGTGCCCTAACAGGAATGGTAGTTGGATTAATTAGTTCGGTTGTGCTTGTTTTGTTAAGCCCAAATGTTTGGAACCCCGAAGCGGGTAAGGCGATTTTAACAGGAACGCCGTTATTTCCATTAGCTAACCCCACGATTATTACCGTTCCACTGGGTTTTATTGGTGCATATTTAGGAACCATCCTATCATCTAGGAAGAAAACGGAAAAAGGATCCTTTGAAGAAGTGTTATTTAAATCAAACACTGGATTTGGAATTAGCGTACCAAAAGAACATTAAAGGTAAGATTAACGGGTGCGTGTGTTTAACAAGAAAAATAGTTTAGATGTTCAACAATCGGGCACATAACTTGAACAGCCGGTCTGCTATAGCCGGCTGTTTGATCTTCCAACATAAGGTGCAGGTAAATTATATAAGATCACCAACAAGGTTGAAGGTCTTTAGCATCGTGATTTCTAATGAAGTAAATGCCGTAACTGTTCAGCCTGTCTTCGACTGTCATTAATTGTTTCATCGGCAATTTGTTTACTGCTTGAATCTAAATCACCTTTAATAAGCTCTGCTGAATAGTGGACTCCATATTTGTCTAAACCCTCAATAGCTTCCTCTATGATTCTTCTTTCATTATCAGGGATCATAAATTTATGCATAAAGCTAATCATTGATCCAGAGATACCCTCATCGTCAGCCGGAACTCCACCAAGATTCTGAATTCGTTCTGCTATCTTTTGGGCATTTTGCTTTTGCTCTTGCTGAATTTGTTGAAAGTTTCTTTTTACATCATGATTGTTTAACTTTTGGATATATTGTTCAAAACCATGTATTCCCATATATGTACCTCTTAATAATGTGTTTAATTCTTCTATAACGGTCTTATTTATCATAATCTCACATTCCTTTCTATATAGAGGGAGTTTAGTTTAAGTGTAATCATTCACAATCTGTATTTTTTTGTTTGCTACTGCAATTTTCCTCTACACAATTGAACCACTGCCGTTAGGTAAGGGACGGCATAGTGAACGTTTTAATAAAATTACTTCGTCGGCAGATCAAGTTTAATTTATAATTTTTTCCAAAAAGCGTAAACTACTAAAAATTGATAACCGTTGATAGAGCAGAACTTTTACCGCTGCATTAAAAGAGGGTGATTTGGTTGATCCAAAAGGTGATTCATTCTACACATATTTATATTCTTCTCTTCATGTCGACTGGATTTATGGTCCATGTTTTGCTGCATCCTGTGATTTTAACTTCATCCAAACGGGACTCATGGCTCTCTGTGATCGCTAGCGTGGTCCCTTTAATCCTTTGGACGGCGATGATTTATTATCTAAACAAAAAGTTCGAACAAAAAAACATGTTCTCATTGTTGATTTCATTGCATCCCTTGATTTCCTATCCGATTCGTATTCTGTTTGGTCTTTATTTTTTTCTTACAGCATTTATCACGTTCAAGTATACAGGCTTTTGGGCAAAAACAAATTACGCATTTGACATTCCTGGTTTCATCGTCGTAGTTCCATTTGCATCTCTATGTTATTATGCTTCACTGAAAGGAATTCGAACCATTGGTTCCTTATCAATTTTCTTATTGCCTTTGGTTTTAATGTTTGGATTTTTAGTAGGAATTGGAAATATAAAAAATAAGGATTACAGCATGCTGTTCCCCGTTTTTGAGCATGGAAATCAAGGATTTTTTTTCGGAATCATGTATACATGTGCCAGTTCATTTGAAATCATTTATTTTCTTTTTATCACGCCCTATATAAAAGACCGGATCAAAATCAAGCCGATGATATTTGTTAGTATCGGAATCTTCTTCTTAACACTAGGTCCCCTGGTAGGAGCGATCGCTGAATTTGGTGCGGAGGAGGCAGAAAAGTTGAAGGTTCCTGCCTATGAACAATGGAAATTGCTAACACTTGGCGTCCATATCACCCGCCTTGATTTTCTGTCGATCTTTCAGTGGTTTTCAGGGGCATTCATCCGGATCAGTTTAAGTATGTTTATCGTAAACCAGCTATTGGATCATTACCAAAAAAAGAAATGGATTCTTCCTGTTCTTTACACCCTGCTTATCGTCAGCGTGTTAATACCCTGGGATTTCAGTTCTTTTTTTTCGCATTTATATTCCGTTTATTTTCCTGCTAGCCTGGTGTTTCTGTTTTTTGCTTTTGGGCTGTTGTTTTTTCTTAGCCGAATTAAGGGGGATGCTTTGTGAAAAAAAAGAACCTATCGATACTAGAACTAAAAGAGTGGTTCCAACTTTCTTCCGATATTGTGCTGCAAACCAAATCCTATCAAGGCAGGATTTCTGGCCATTCTCTTGCCTTTTTATATTGTCCCAATTTAGTGGACACTAAGGTGATGAACGAAACCGTTCTCCCCAACATAAATGAAGCGATGGAAAAGGAGCAGACCCTGAAGCTAGAACACCTAAACTGTCTCTTGGGGATCACGAAGCTTGGTGATGCCGAAAATATCAAATATGAAATAGAACAAAGGCTTTTTTCCGGAGAATTGGTCATTTTGAATGAGGATTCAGCAGATGTCTATTTTATTCCCGTCTCCAATCCTCCTAAGAGAAGCCCGGAAGAAACCAATTTGGAACAATCTGTTCGGGGACCAAGAGACGGCTTTGTGGAAAATATCTCCGATAATATGGCGCTGATCCGTCAACGATTGAAAACATCTTCCTTTAAAAACATTGAATATACGATTGGTGAAAGAAGCAAAACAAAAGTTTTACTGCTTTATATAGAGGATATACTCAATCCCTCTATTTTGGATGACGTGCAAAGGCGGTTACAATCTTTTACCATCGATATTTTAAGCAGCAGCAATCAACTGGAAGAAATGCTCTATGACCATCCCTATTCCATTTTTCCGTTAATGGATTACGTCGGGAGACCCGATTTTCTTGTGGACGCCTTGAATCAAGGGAGATTTGCCATTTTGTTAGATGGAAGCCCTAGTGGTTTGATTGGACCGACAGCCCTTATGCAATTATCGTATTCTCCTGAAGATGCGCATACCAGTTTTTTTTACACTAGTTTCGTTCGTTTACTAAGGGTATTCGCTTTAGTCACGACCATTTTATTGCCGGGCTTTTACATTGCCTTAATCACATTTCAGACCGAGCAGATTCCTTATACCCTGCTTGCCACCATCTCCGTGTCAAGATCAGGGCTACCATTATCAGGATCTATGGAAGCGTTTATCATGTTAACCTTGTTTGAACTGTTTAAAGAAGCAGGGCTGAGACTTCCAAAAGCTGTCGGGCAAACCGTTGCCGTTTTAGGCGGGTTGATTATCGGCGATGCGGCAATCCGAGCCGGATTAACGTCTCCGTCCATGCTGGTGGTGATCTCGATTACTGTTATTTCAGGGTATACATTGGTCAACCAAAACTTGGCGGGCAATGTGACCATTCTTCGCTATTTCGTCCTTTTCCTCTCATCTATGCTCGGGATGTATGGATTTTTTCTATCATTTTTTATTATTATAGTCCTTGCTTTTTCGCTTGAAAGTTTCGGGCAACCCTATTTAACCGTATTTGCCTTTCCAAATATGTCAAACATCATAAAAAATTTTATTAAATTACCCTATAAACAGTTAAATAAACGCAATTCTTCTTATGAACCAAAGGACACAACTAGGCAAAAGGAGTAGTTTTCCATGAGGAACCTGATTTCTTTCATCATTGTAACGAGCCTTTTGTTTCTTTTGACAGGTTGTTTTGGGGCAAAGGAAATTGAAGCCGAGACTTATGTAACCGCTATTGGAATTGACTATAACAAGGGAAAATTTAAACTTTATATTCAGGGTCTAAATTTTGGGAATATTGCTAAACAAGAAGGAGCTTCTTTAGAACAACAGCCCATTTTAATAGGGGAAGCGAAAGGAGAAAGTATCTCGGCAGCAGCTGGGTTATTGGAACAAAGGTCCTCTTTGCCATTAAATTATGGACATGTTCATACCTTCATCCTGAGCAAAAATATAATAAAAGAAAAAATGGCGGATGTGATTGATCTTATCAGTCATGCGCCTTTATTGCGATACAACTTCTTCATTTTTGGCACAGAAGAGAATCTAAAATCGTTAATGCAAACTCAAAGCTTTTTTAATTATCCACAATTGTATTCGGTCATCCATCGACCAGAAAGGCTCATCCGATATAACTATTCACTCCCGGTCATGACATATAATCAATTTACTTCCCGTTATTACCGACCGGTTGGAACGATTTTAATCCCGTCGTTAACCATCGACAAAACCCATTTTTCAGAAGGAAAGGAAAAAGCACTCCCTGTGATTAACGGAGAATATTTGATTTCCAAGCAGCGGTTTAAAGGATGGTTGGGTAAAAAGGACTTAAGCGGATTAAGATGGATCAAGACAGGAATCCAAGATACCACTCTCCGGATAGGGACCGAAAGCATATCGGTAAGAGTAAAAAACCCTAAAACAAAAATTATGGTATTAAAAGGAAAGAATCCTACTTATAAGATTGTGGTAAAAGGGGAGGCTGTTCTGGTGCAAAATAGAAATAACAAACAACTCAAAGAAGTGGAAAACGTGTTAAATAAAAAAATAAAAAACGAAATTTTGTCGACTGTGAAGAAGGGTGACCAGCTGAATACAGATGTATTGAATATCAGTGAAAAACCATATAAATATGATTTGAATCATTGGAATATCGAGACAATCAGAAGATTTAACGTGCATTCAGTAAAAGAAGTACAGGTCAAGATACAAGTGGATCCAGGGAATTTCAAATATTAAAAGGTAATTTGGGGGATCGGAAATGTACAATCCGGAAATTGAGGCGATGAGTCGCACGGAATTGGAAGCATTACAATTTTTACGCCTTAAACAGACGATAAGAAAGGTTTATGAAAATGTGGCGCATTATAAGGGGAAATTTGAGGAATTGGGTATCACACCTCAAGATATCCAATCGTTGGACGATGTAAAAAAGCTACCTTTTACAAAAAAACAAGACTTGCGGGAACACTATCCATTTGGATTGTTTGCCGTTTCGATGGACGAAGTAAACCGAATCCACGGATCATCTGGAACGAGCGGAAAACCAACGGTTGTCGGATATACAAAAAATGATATAAAAAATTGGGCATCCATAGTTGCTCGCTCCATTGTTACAGCTGGGGGAAGAAAATCAGATGTTTTTCATAATGCTTATGGATATGGTCTTTTTACAGGCGGGCTTGGACTTCATTATGGGGCGGAAGAACTGGGGGCTGCCACTGTTCCTATTTCAGGGGGAAATACGGAAAGACAAATAACGATTATTAATGATTTTAAACCAAGAGGAATTTGTGGAACCCCATCCTATATTTTAAATATTGTTGAGCAAATGGAACGCATGGGAATGAATCCGCGTGAGACAAGTCTTGAATATGGAATCTTCGGTTCTGAACCGTGGACAGAGGAAATGCGGGCTACACTTGAGAGAAAACTGGACATTAAAGCGATTGATATTTACGGTTTAAGTGAGGTAATGGGCCCTGGGGTGGCCATTGAGTGTTATGAAGCTCAAGATGGTTTGCATATTGCTGAAGATCATTTTTTTGTGGAGGTTCTTAACCCTGAAACATTAGACCCGGTCGAAGATGGCCAAGATGGAGAGCTTGTGTTTACCACCTTAACAAAAGAAGCACTGCCAATTATTCGTTACCGAACGGGAGACATTACTTCCATCACCCGTGAAAAATGTAAATGCGGCAGAACACATACGCGTATGTCCCGGTTAAAAGGAAGGACAGATGACATGCTGATTATTCGCGGTGTAAATGTTTTTCCTTCAGAGATTGAGCGTGTTCTTTTACAAATTAAGGGGCTTGTTCCAAATTATCAAATTCATTTGATTAAAAAAGGGAGTTTAGACAGTGTAGAATTACACGTTGAAATTGAAAAACAGCTTTTTGAGGAAGTTGGAGAAGATTTAGGACATGCGACGATTCAAAAATTAAAAAAGAATATTCAGCATCAAATGAAATCAAGCTGTTTAGTGACAATGGATACGATTATCCAAAAACCAGGAAGCCTGCCTCGATCTGATGGAAAAGCAAAGAGAGTTTTAGACAAAAGAAATCTTGCGCAAGAAGTTTCATAAAGCTTTTACAAATATGGTTAAATGAAAGCCTTGCCCAGACCATTATTTGACAGCAAGCTTAGGTGTAATGGTCGAGAATACACGGTTAAAAACGTTCTATCTTATTCTTAATTTTCAATTATAAATGTGCCAATAAGGCACCAAAGGATTCGCTGGATTTTGGTGCGTTCATATTATGGAATTGTATTGAATTCGTTTACATAAAAATACCCCTCCTTAATGGGGAGGGGACAGGAAATTAGAATCCAAATGGTCCAGGTGGACAGCAAGGATTAACGGGGGCACCACACATCGTATGTGTTTCACAGCATTCATTTACACATGATTCTGTGTGTGGAAAAAAGTGTTGATGATTTACATGAAGCTTGTTGACAGTAGTGGTATGAGAAGGATGAATATGTTGTACGACTTTATTAAATAAATTGGTTTTCACATATTGTTGTCCAGGTGAAACAAGTGGCGGATCATACTGTGCAGGAAACGCTTGTGGCGGACAGTATATTGGTTGACATGGTGGTGGCGGACAGAATGGAGCTGGCATTTGTTGTACAGGAGCAACCTGATTTGGCATTGCATTTGATGGAAATCCACCAAATCCCATATTTCTATTCATAGTTATTTAACCTCCAGGTAAATTTGTCTTGTTACATCAATAGTCTATGCGAACTTTGTTCGTGCGGACTAGTTCTGATACCTATTTATGTCAAAACTTATCGCAGAAGATCCAGCCGTTATCACATAAAAAATGACATGACTGTAGGTTTTTTTTCATACAATATTTTTGGGGTGAAAAAATGCCGAGAGTAAATTACCGAAGCTCAGACGTTGACGTAATGGCAAGGATGATGCGAGCAGAAGCCGAAGGTGAAGGAAAACAGGGAATGTTGTATGTTGGAAATGTAATTGTGAATCGTCTTGCAGCAAATTGTTTAGATTTTAAAGGATTAAGAACAGTTCCCCAAGTTATTTTTCAAGTACAAGGAGGAAATTTCTCCTTTGAAGCCGTTCAAAAAGGGAATGTATTTTATCAAAGATCAAGAACTGCTGAAAGAAGATTAGCAAAACAGAATTTGGATTATTGGAGAGACCACCCAGCGAAATATGCCCTTTGGTATTTTAATCCACATGCGCCATGCCCTCCAACATGGTACGATCAACCTCAATCTGGTCAATTTAAACAACATTGTTTTTATGAGCCAAAAGCTGGAACATGTGATAGTGTATATAGCGGTTAAGCTTACTCTAGGAGTAAGCTTTTTTTCATAGTTAGAATATTTACATAATAAAAATATGTATAGTTATGCTTTACAGTACTTTAATCAATGGGGTCTTCCAATACATATTTACTTGTCTCCTAAGATTTTTTGTGTAATAAATCATACTAGGAAATAACGGCAAGGGGAGAGAATAATGGAATTTATAATAGGATATAGAGAAAATGCGGTACTGAGGAATAGCTTTAATGAGCTGGCAATGAAAACCTTTGGGATTGAATTTGAGGATTGGTACCAAGAGGGCTATTGGACAGATAAATACATACCTTATTCGCTGGTTGATCATGGGAAAGTGATTGCCAATGTTTCTGTTAACCTGCTTGAGTTGGATATTGGTGGCCAGAGGGTACCGGCTATTCAAATTGGTACCGTCATGACGGACCAAGAGTATCGAAATTGCGGGTATTCAAGGCTGCTCTTGGAAAAAGTGATCGAAGACTATAAGCATATTGAAGTTATGTATTTATTTGCGAACGACACAGTCCTCGACTTTTATCCGAAATTCGGTTTTGCAAGAATGGAAGAAACCTTGTTTAGTTTAGAAATTCAGCCTAAAAGCAACACTCTTCCACCAAAAATCCGAGATTTAAAGTTTATTTATGAAGCCGCTGCAAAGAGAAAACCAGCTACTCAATTCGGGACAGCAGGAACTGAAGAATTGCTGATTTTTTATGCTATGAAGGTGTTTACAGAGGATATTTACTATCTTGAACAGGAACAGGCTCTCGCTATTTGCCAACAAGAGGGAGAAACACTTCACCTATATGATGTCATCTCTGATCGACAGATCGATTTACTACATCTAATCAGCCAGTTGCGCAATAGTGAAACCACAAAAGTGGTCTTTCACTATACCCTTGAAATCGCTGAGGTTCAAATGGGAGAATGCCAAGGTTGGAATGTCTTGTTTGTCAGAAATACTGGCAATATTAAATTTCCTAAACATTTTAAACACCCAATCACCTCACAGGCGTAGTTTTAAAAGACCTAGGGGACGGTTCTGTGGCTTTTTAGTTCAAAAGTGGTCCCAAGAATTATGTCCATATGATATGCTTTTTGGTCATTCGTCGGCTTTATTTCTTAAAATGTTTTGCAGTCGATGGACCGAACAGGGAGCGATAAACCGTCCATTCATTGGAATAATATACATCATTTTGAAACATACTTTAAAAAATGACGTAAAATGGGGGTTTAAAGTGTTTAAGGTTAAGGAACCGTTAAGCTCATCCGAATTAGGGACGCTTTGGCTTACATACCAAGAAAAAACAATGATCCTAAGAATTTTTGAATACTTTTTAAAAAAATCAGATGACCAAGAAGCTAAAAATATCATGGGTATGTTGTGGCAAGAATTGGATTATTATGTAGAGTTGATAAAAGGGATTTTTGAACGTGAAGGGGCAGTTGTTCCTAAAGGATTTACCAAAGAAGATGTTAATTTAGATGCACCCAATTTATATGATCATGGATTTGACATTATGTTCCTGCGCATTTTAAAAGAAATCAGTATGGGTATGTATACCATTAATATGAATATGGCATACCGAATCGATGTTATGACCATTTATGAAGGTCTGACTAACGTTACTCATAAGTGTTATAAATTGGCAACTGTCTATTTACTAAAAAAAGGGATTCTTACACCTCCTCCAATTATTACCATGCCAAAAAGAACTGAATTCATTGAAAGTAAACGCTATATGAATGGATATAAACCATTTAGTGAAAAAAGGCCATTAAATGCTATTGAGTTGGGCTTTCTACATCATGGAATTGAAACGAATAACATTGGAATGCAACTTATTACTGGATTTGCTCAAAGTGCAAAGAACAAAGAAGTTAGACAATATTTTGAAAAAGGGAAAGAACTTGCCAAAAGGCAAATAAAAACATTTCAAGATTTACTCTTAGAAAATGATATTCAGTTTTCGACTGGGTCTGGATGTACGGTAACGAATTCAACAGTTGCTCCATTTTCAGACAAACTCATGATGTTTTGCATCGACTTACTGAATGGGTTCTGCATTGTTGGGGAAAGTTTCGGAACCTTTTTCACATTAAGAAATGATATATCTTTAAAAACCGCGTTACTTGCCAAAGATGTGTATTTTTACGGTCAAGAAGGACTTGAAATTATGTTTAAACACGGATGGTATGAAGAACCGCCACAAACAGAAGATCGAAATCATTTAATAAATAAAAATGAATCATAAAAAAGGTCATTAGACAGATACTAACATTAGTGTTAAATTTAACACTAATTTTCAATGTGGAGGATATACTATGAATATTCTTTTTAGCTTATTATCAGCCTTAATTACTTTGTTAGTTAAAGCTACATTCATAATGGAAAAGATGGATTCTAGATTAAAATCTTTTTTAAGAATGCCCATCTTAACAAAAGCATAGAGATTTCATCAAGTATGATCTCATTCACATTGTGATAAGAAAAAGGTAAGCATTAATGCTTGCCTTTTTTATATGCTAGTGATTTCTTTTGACATATCATACAATCTCCTTATTGAGCGAATTAATACTCTCCAACACTTCTCCATTTATATGACTTTTTCCGAAAATATAGATGACTTTTAATATGACTATCCTCACTATTTGTTGTGATCTACAGGCTTTACACTAATTCTAGTTGGGAAATGTTTCTAGGTCTCTGGTCGTAGGAAATATTACAACACCCGCCCGAGGCTTATGGATTAGTCGAAACCCTATAATAAAAAAGGAAACTGGTGAAAAGTGGAAGATTATACAACCATTAACGGAGGGGAAAGAAGTTATGCAGTCGTGGATCAAATTTTCTTTAAAAAACGCCGGGGTTATTTTTATCGCTATGCTATTGGTGATCGTGGGTGGGATTTATTCCGTCAAAACGATGAAGATGGAGTCGATGCCGAATGTCGACATACCTTATATCATCGTACAAGTTCCATATGTTGGAGCTACGCCTGAACAAGGATTAGAAGATATAGGGAAGCCGCTTGAGACGACGCTGTCGGGGATCAAGCAACTGGATAATCTCTACATTGAAGCACACAGCAATATGGTTGTCGGGATTCTTGAGTTTGAAATGAGCAAGAACATGGAAGAGGCCGAAAAGGATGTAACAACTGCTATCGCAACGGTCAAGCTGCCGGAAGGTGCTGAGAAACCTCAAATCCTAAAGGATGGTCCTTCTGCCATGCCAGTCTTTCAGTTTGCGCTTTCTTCAGAAACAGCAGGGCAATCTGACTTGACACAATATATCAATGAACACATTAAGCCGGCCTTATCTGGAATTGACGGTGCAGGGTCCATTGAGATCAATGGCGAGACTGAAAAAGAAGTGGCCGTCAAACTTGATTCCAAAAAGATGAAGAATTACGGGATTTCTTATGAGACCGTCAAACAAACATTTTTATCGCATCATTTTTCGTTTCCTGCCGGGCAGGTCAATATTGATGATAAAACCTTGAACGTTCAGGCAGATTTCAAGCTGGATTCTGTACAAGATGTGAAGAAAATTCAAATTTTGGCTCAAGGTCCTGCTGGTGTCGAGAACGTGAAATTATCAAAGATTGCTGATGTTTCATATACCAATAAAAAGGAACAGGTTTACACCCGATTAAATGAGAAGCCGGCCGTTTTGGTCGAAATGAAGGCACAGCCGGGTTCTAATACCGTTGAAGTGGTCAGTAAAGCAAAGGAAGCACTGGAAAAATTAGATCTTCCATCTGGTTATACTTTAACTAAATTATATGATACCTCCAAAGAAGTCAAAACATCTGTCGATGGGATGCTTCGCGAGGTGTTGCTAGGTACGTTGTTTGCGATTATTGTGACGTTTTTGTTTTTGCGGAATATAAGAGCAACCATTGTTGCCGTACTTTCGATTCCATTATCCATCTTAGCCTCAATGGTGACGATGAAATATTTTGGTTACAGCTTAAATATGATGACCTTGGCTGGAATAGCCGTCGCTGTTGGCCGGGTGATTGATGACTCGATTGTAGTGATTGAAAATGTCTACCGCCGGACCCTGACTAGTCCTAAACGGGATGAGCGGTTGGTGTTGACGGCTGCCAAAGAAGTGGGTGGAGCAATTACCTCATCCACTTTGACAACGATTGCCGTGTTCGGACCGCTTTCGTTTGTTCCAGGGATTATTGGCCGATTTTTTGCGCCGTTCGGCATTACAGTCATCGTTGCGCTCGCGTTTTCTTTGATTGTATCTTTAACGGTTGTACCATTATTAGCGAAGTTATTTTTACTGCGGATCAAACCTAAAGAGGAGAAGGAAACTTGGTTCGAAAAAGCCTATAAACATACTTTGTCTTGGGTGTTGACTCGTCGTGCTGTGACGATTGTGTTGGCGGTGGTAATGTTTGCCGGATCGCTCGCCTTGGTTCCGATGATACCGAAGAACTTTTTACCGCAGGAAAAAGCCGTCTCCTACCGGTTAACCGGGGAATTACCGGCTGGCACTTCATTGGAAAAGGCTAATGAGTTAGCCATTAAAGTAGAAAAGATTTTAGCTGATGAACAGCATATTAAAAATGCGCAAACAGTTGTGGGCGGCGACTTTATTCGTTTTTTCATCGATTTAAAGGAGGATGTGACGAAAGAAGAAACAAATGATTTCGAAAAGAATGTCCGATCTAAGGTGGAAAAATTGGACACTCAGATGCAGGTGGCACTTGCTCCTGTAGGGATTGTTGGAACCAGCGGTCTGGCCCTGATTGTGGAGGGTGGCAATGTCAAAGATTTAGCTACCGCCGGGAAGCTGATCGTTGATAAAATTAAGGATATCGATGGATTGGAAAATGTCGAATCAAATCTTTCAGGAGTAAAGGAACAGCTGCAGTTATCGATTGATGATCAGAAAGCTGCTGAAAAAGGGTTGAGCCCGATCATGGTGGCCGGCTTTGTAAGAGAGCTGATTGCAGGCAATCATGTGGGAGATATGCAGGTTGAAGGAAAAACAACAAGTGTTAATCTGTTGTTGAATAGTGGGTCCAATGACTCTATTAAAGATGTTTTGAGTCAGAAAATGACGAATCCGATGGGGCAGCAAGTGACTCTTTCTGAAGTCGCATCCCTTTCGAAGCAGCCTAGTCCTTCGGCATTGTACCGGTTAAATCAGCAGCAATATGTACAGGTTACCGGCCGGATTACAACAGATAATTCTTCGGGCGTGCAAGCTGAAGTAGAAAAACGGCTTAAAACGCTAGATTTGCCAAAAGGGATAACCTATCATTCCGAAGGCCAGGCACAAGCAATGAATGAAGGATTCACTAATATGACGATTGCGATGGCGGTTGCGATTGTGCTTGTGTTTATCGTGATGTTAGTGGCGTTTGGAAATATGGTCATGCCTGTTGCGATTCTATCCTCTCTACCGTTCATGTTCTCTGGCGGATTGCTTGGACTGTATCTGACAGGGCAGGCTCTTGGGATGCCGGCGCTGGTTGGATTCTTGATGTTAATTGGAATCGTTGTGACAAATGCGATTGTGTTAATGGAACGAGTAAAGCAGAACGAGAAGAAGGGCATGGCAATCAATGCTGCATTGCTTGAGGCAGGGAAGACCCGTCTTCGCCCGATTTTGATGACGGCGCTTGCGACGATTGGTGCGCTGCTGCCTTTGGCTCTGTCCAGTGATGGTGGATTAATTTCGAGGTCTTTGGCGATTGTCGTGATCTCGGGGCTACTGACTTCGACTTTGTTAACCTTAGTGATTGTACCAACAACATATCATATTTTGAGATCAACTAAGGCGAGATTTAATAGGAAGAAGGAAACAGTCGAGTCTACCATAACAAGAGGTGTGTCGTAGAATTTTAATTGTGGAGTGAAATAGGAGGGAGAAGTGTTTGATTGCACTTCTCTTTTTTTGTTTTTCTTTATAGATTTTTTGTGAAACTAGAATTGGACTTTATAGTTTTATTTTTAAAAGATGAAAGAGTCTCCATACAGAAACCCATAGGAAGGTTCTTCTAGAGGCTTTTTAGCCAATGGAACATCTCCGTAGCGTCATCCAAGCATAAAAGTAAGACCTATAAAATCCGCATTTTAACTGATTCACTTGTCCATTCAAAAGTTTTTCGAATTAATATGATAAATTATCATCTCAATTTTAATAGATTTTCTAATATAAAAATATGTTTCAATCCATATCTAGCATCAAGCAAGAAAAGACTTATTGACATTAATAATGAATAATAAGAGTTACCATTTTTGTTATTTTCTAAAGATTAGTACGGATTAGTAAAAAATATTGCGAAGTAAAAGGAGGTTGACAATGTTAGAAAGTAAGAATTTGGATCGTCGAATTTGTGATATTGAATCGGAGTCCAAAAATACACAAACCTACCGAGAATTTATGAAACAAAGTGAAGATGAGTTTGGTTTAAGACCAAGAAATTTAGATAATATGAGTAATGAGCAATTGACTGAGTATTTAGATTTCCTGGATTTCTTGTGGGGAAAGTAATCCAAGTAATAGCGTCAATAAAAGAGGGACCTTATTCAACTAACAAGTGCAGTTTAGTTCAACAAGAAATAGGTATTATTTCCAATTATATGCCTTGCTTACTAAGCAAGGCATATGTCATTTTGTTTTATAAATCGAGTAATAGTATCTTGGAAATGAATGAATCACATTGTTTTAAGAGTAGAGATAAAGATACATATTAAACGATTATTTCGTTAATTGATTCCGATCCTCAATCTGTGGAGGTTCTTCCATCCAGCCATTTTTTATCATTAGTTTTCCTCCCTCTTGAGCAAAACTAAAAATATCTTTTGAAAGTAGAGACATTTTTGCAGGTAAGTCATTTCGTAAACTAAATGCCCCTCCTAATGCATTACTTCCTAACCCAAATGAAGTTAATAAACCGGTGTTATACATCATTATTTTATCGGAAAATGGTGAAATTTTTGACGTAGTTGCTTTACCAGCATGTGTCGCTGGTGGTTCAATAAAACTTTGGCGTAAAAAATCACCAAGCTCCATTTCAATTTTTTTGGACAATTTCATTCCCTTTACAAGGTAATCTTGAACTTCCTTATTCTCGGCAACTTGGGCAAATCCAATCATTAGTTGCATTCCTACAAGGTTTGTTTCAACGGCATGGTGGATCAGAGATACTTCAATCGTATTTAGTGACCTGGTTTCACGGAAGGGATTGAGGCCGCCCCTATACTTTTTATCCTCTACAAAATGCACTTCTTTAGGCATTGATACGAAAGGCGGACGCACCAAAACTCCTTTTTCTAAAAGGTGTTGAGCTGCTTTGTAGTTCATCGTTTGGGCTTCTGCTGCTATATTGATAAAAAACTCATTAATATCTTTCCGATAAGACATACCACAATACAGCGAAAAAAGACTCATTTCCATTTTCGTCATCATATTCAAATAAAAGATATCGTAGAGAAAATCAAATAATTTTGGGGCCCCTTTATTTACATCACTTTCAGTAAAACCAATAGGAATCACTGCACCCTCGTTTTCGAATATCCCTGTAATATATTCGATGGCTTTAGCGGCAGCATCATAATGAGCTTGTAACAGTTGTTTTTCTTCATGATCAGCATGTTCTATAAAATGCTCCATGATTCTCATGATCATGGTTTTTTCTTGATAGGTCATCCATAAATTTGCTAATTCTGATGAAGTAATGGGAACTCCGCTCATTTTCTAACCCCTCTATGTTTTTTATGTAAATTTTTTTTACTTATCCTTATTATGTCCAATCAAAACTTTAAAATCCTTAAGCCTAGTTATTGAGAGTGAGTGGAAGTTGAACTTAAATTACGGGTTAAGAGTAAAAGAGGGGGATTGAAATCGTAAATTGGAATTTTCAATCAATCATTTTAAGACGACTCAAAAAGGTGATTTATTTTTAAAACATTTTTAATCTAAGTGCATAACTTTTTACTTTTAAATGATAATTAATTAAAATAGTTAGCATACTTATATTTAGTAAATCGAAATAAAATGGAGGCGAAAGTAAATGTGGATTCGGCTCATTCCCGTTGTTTTTTTTAGTATATCAGCCTTATCATTATTAACATTTCAATCAATTGAAATTATACATGCATTTTTTGATTTCATTTCTAATAACCCAAATAAAATTAGTAAATATTAAATGTATATAAGGAACAACCCCTTCTCAGTGAGAAGGGGTTTTTTCAACACAATAAATTTTGGAATATTAAACGATCGGCACCGTTAGCTTAATAATGTTGAATACTTTTGTTTAGAGAAAAATGATAGACGAGGTGATAATATGAAGATACTCCTAATTTTAGGTAGTATTGTTATCCCCATTTTTATGATCATACTTCAAAGAAAATGGGTCAAGATCCAGAATCTTTATAATTTAGTTGCAATCATTTCAGCACTTATCTTTGGTAATATTGCTTCTATCGGAATACTTAATATAATCAATGATGGTACAGTATTTATGACCAATATTCATGCCCTTTTTTTAAATCCTTTTTTCTTAATGACAGGGGGGTACTTAGGAGTCTATTTGCTTTATTTAATTGTATTACGAGCATTGAATGATTATAAATAAGCAAGGACTGGGGAAATTAAGATGAATACCTGAAAAGTGAAATTTCTTTAGTGAAAGGATGGACTAAATTAATTGGAACAAAATTATAATCCTGGACAAATCGTCTATGTAATCATTCGTAACCCACATGCACAGGATGTAGCTAATGTTCAAGAAGCTGCTGTTGTTCAGCATCCTGAATCACCAGGTCAATTAGCTCTGTTCCTTTATGAAACCTACTATCCATTAAATGATGCGGTTGCTGTTTATACAAGTGCAAATGAGGCCGAAATGGCTTATCAAGAAGCATTTGGCTTAACAGAGATAGAGGATTATTATGGTTAAGCCATTTATCCCTCAACTCGTCTATGTTGAACCCGGTGCATTGGACTATCCACTTGGAAAAGAGTTGGTTACCAAATTTGAGGATATGGGGGTCGAAGTGAGAGAAACGACTTCACATAATCAGATTCGTAACTTACCAGGGGATACTGATTTTCAAAGATATCGGATTGCGAAATCTACACTGGTTATAGGGGTTAGGAAAACCTTGAAGTTCGATACCTCGAAGCCTTCTGCGGAATATGCCATTCCCTTTGTAACAGGATGTATGGGGCATTGTCATTACTGCTATCTGCAAACAACGATGGGGTCCAAACCTTATATCCGTACATATGTAAATCTCGATGATATTTTTGAAGCAGCAGAAAACTATATGAAAGAACGTGCCCCAGATCCAACCAGATTTGAAGCTTCTTGTACATCAGATGTCGTGGGTGTTGATCATTTAACCCATACATTAAAAAAAGCAATTGAATTTTTTGGTCAAACAGAATATGGAAAATTACGTTTTGTAACAAAATTTGCTCATGTAGATCATTTACTTGATGCCAAGCATAATGGCCGGACCCGCTTTCGATTTAGTATGAATGACGATTATATTATCAAAACCTTTGAACCTGGCACATCAAGACAGAACGAAAGAATTGAAGCTGCAGGAAAGGTGGCAGAAGCAGGCTACCCCTTGGGTTTCATAATTGCTCCTATTTATCTGCATGATGGCTGGAAACAGGGGTATAAAGAGATGTTTGAAAAGTTAGAATCTGAGCTTTCTAATACAGCGAAAAAAGATTTAACCTTTGAAATGATCCAACATCGCTTTACAAAGCCAGCTAAACGCGTTATCGAAAAGAATTATCCCATGACAAAATTAGAACTCGATGAATCAAAGAGGAAATGGAAATGGGGGCGATATGGAATTGGTAAGTATGTCTATACTGATGAGGAGCAAGAAGATATAAAAGATACTCTTGGAAGCTATATTAGTACATTTTTTCCACAAGCTAAGATTGAGTACTTCACCTAAAATAAAAAATTCAGTTGATTAAGCCCTTCGAATAGAAGGGCTATTTATATTTATGCTTTGTCTCTGAGAAAAGAATTTTTGATGTAAGGGTAATTGAATTTAAATACTGATTCTGAGTCCCATAATCGTTTATTTGATTCATTTCTGCGTTATTAATAGGAAATGTATAAAGATTGGGGAATTGAATGACATTCTATCCCCCTTTGTAACGACTGCTTTTAGAATATGGAAATAAAAAACAGAAGGTACGGGACTTAATCCAATGTTAAAAGTAAATTTGTCCATTTCATCTATTTTTTACATACAACTGGAAACAGGTGAAGAAATTAAAATTAATGAAAGCTCTAATGGGAGGGGAAAAACATGAGGGATGGGGTACAAGCAGGGCTAACCTCAGCGGAGGCTACTACCCTATGGGGGGCATACATAAACGATAGTGCCATAAAGTGTAAGTTTGAACATTTTTTATCGAAAATGGAAGATATTGAAATAAAGCCACTTATGCAGCACGCATTAGATATAGCTAATGGAAATCTTAAAACTCTAAGAGAAATCTTGAATAAAGAAAATTATCCTATCCCTTATGGATTTAACACAGATCATGATGTAGATATTTCAGCACCAAGATTATATTCAGATGTATACGTTTTGAATTACCTCCATAATGCCTCACAAATTGCTTTACAAGGGTATAGCATCAATTTATCATTCGCAGTTAGGGCTGATGTTTATAGTTATTTTAATGAATGTATTACCCAACTAACAAAGTTTTTAAGGGAAGTAAAAGAACTTCTGTTATTGAAAGGTCTTTATATAAGGTCTCCGTATTTACCTATTCCAAATAATATCGAATTTATAGACAATGAAAATTTCCTTACAGGCTTCTTTGGGAAGAAAAGGCCATTAGTTGGTCCTGAAATCACGAATCTTTTTGCTAATTATCAAAGAAATGCTTTTGGGGTATCGACTTTAATTGGATTTAGTCAAGTTGCCCAATCAGAAGAAGTAGTTAAATATCTATTTAGGGGTATAGGAATTGCTAAAAAGCATTGCGAAGTATTTGGGGATATATTAAAACAGGATGATCTTCCTGTTCCCACTAGCTGGGACTCTGAAGTAACAACCTCTACAACCTTTACCTTTTCTGACAAGTTAATGATGTTTTACACTACATCTTTAAATGCACTTAGTGTTGGATTTTATGGAATGAGCATGGCAACGAGTCCAAGAAGAGATATTGGCCTTCATTACATAAGATTATCTGCCGAAATTATGAGTTTCGCAGAGGATGGAGCAAAAATCATGATAAAAAATGGGTGGTTAGAAAAACCGCAAATGGCTCCTAATAGAAAAGAATTAGCTTTTAAAGATTTTGAATAAAAAATTAAATAATAACATGAAATTTTCCGTTTAGTGATTAATTGGTAGGCACCCCTCTTAAAATTGTAATCCTTTTTGAAAAGAATATTAAAGGTATCAAAAAAAGAAGAAACTAAAACAGCGGAGGTTAGAACAACAGACACGAATAAGTCAAATTCTCTTCCACTAATCCTGTCTGTTGTGGCTCTTATCCTTTCGTTAGTTGCTCTTGGACTTGGATTCCGTAATAAAAATACTAATCAATAGTTGACCTATTCATTTTTCGAATAGGTCATTTTTGGATTATAGGTGAAAGTTTAAAACCAAACGAGTTTATTTTACTTTTATAACAAACGGTACGGTCAAAATATGCCCATTGACGTTGAATTGACCCCACGCTTTGTAAACCCCACTCGTAGGAAAATAGGGGCATGAAGACCACATTAGGGCCTTTCCGAAATTTCTATGAAAACTGGTTAAAATTTTGTTATTTTTTGCATTTGAAAAGTCGGGAATGGCTTTATTCAACTAAAAAAAAAGATTGTGAAAAAATGTACTGTGCGAAACGTTTCCTTATATGTGCCAAAGCACGAAAATGGAATTTTTACATTTTTACTTGAATATATACTAGGAAAAACTATAGATGGAGGACTATTTATGGCATTCGTTTCAATCTATACTGTTGGCAGGCTAAATCACCCGCATAGCCACTCTGCCTCTCGTGAATTTTTTCAAGTGGGAAATGAAGTATATCGTCAAGCAACTAAATCAGGTCTTATAGAGGCGTTTTCACCTGAAGGAGTCTCTTTCCCTGAAGATACCGTAAAAGGAAAGGGTTCTCCTATTCTTACACTAACCGTATGGAGAAGCCTTCAATCTTTATATCGCTTTACTTATTCAGGAAAGCATATGCAAGCATTGCATGATAGAAGTAGATGGATAGAGTCTTATCCAGAGAAACATCCTTCTTATGTAGTTTGGTGGACAGAAATGGTGCGGGATGTTTCATGGGAGGAGGCATTCAGGAGATACAACCATTATATTCAGCATGGTTCCACTCCTTATGCATTTGATTTTAAGAATGCATTTGATGAAAAAGGGGAGACGTTATTGATTAAATAGCAGGACATTTTATTTCCAAATTATCGTTTAGAGTTCTCTTACCTTATAGGTTTATTTTTTATAACAACTATTTGGGTATTTAAAATAACGTACGGTAGCTTCCTAAAGTACTTAACATTAAATGCTGTACTAGATTATCTTCTCGCATTCCCTATTGCAAAACTTTTCGCTAAAGTTGGAGTATTCCAATTCAAGAAAATGCGACCAAAACATTTTACATATTGTCAGTTGTAACAGCAATCGTTATTTATATATATCAATTAATGGGTGGAACGAACTATTGTAAAAGAGGTAAAGAAATATTAGAAGATGTAATGGTATTTGTACCCCTTATAAAACATAAGGCATGATTTTAGGATACTATTCATTACTTAAATATCAGGCTGCCATTTTGGTGGCTTTTTTTATTGAACGATATGGCAGGTAAGTTGAAGAAAATGTGGTATTTTATAAATAATTGAAGAAAGGAGACTAGATATGGAGGCTAAAGAGAAAATCTACTACGAACGAAGTACGGATGAACTAAGGTTGAAAAATATAATTGCCCATAAACTTGTTCAAGAGTTTAACAATTGTCCAATCGAAGATTCAGAAAGAAAAGAGGAAATTATTAGGGAATTGTTCGGAGGTGTCGGTGGAAATCCGAGTATTGAGCATAATTTCCACTGTGACTTAGGATACAACATCCACATTGGAGACAACTTCTATGCTGGATATAATTGCACTATATTAGATATGGCAGAAGTAAGGATTGGTGACAACTGTATGATTGGTCCTAACGTTGGACTATATACGGCGGGTCATTCAATTGAACCTAAAGATAGAAACAAGAGTGGTTATGCGATTCCAATAACAATAGGCAATGATGTGTGGATTGGTGGCAGTTGTGTTATCTTACCTGGAATCACGATCGGTAATAATTCAATTATTGCTGCTGGTTCTGTTGTTACGAAGGATGTACCTACTAATTCAATAGTGGGGGGAAATCCAGCGAAAGTAATAAAAAGTATATAAATGTCTAAAGTACCAAGAAAGATTGTGAAACATTGGACTTAAAGGAACTGATGATTATGTTGAGCTACCGGGGAGTAAGAGCTCCTAACTTATAAACTAGACAGGCTTTAGCGAGAACTAAACGGCATATTATTTCAACAAGAAGAAGAGTGGCGACAAAGCCACTCTTTTTTTTCTATAGTAAAATACTTATCGAATGTTTGTGGTAGTTGTAAAATACAATTCTCCCAGAATTTCATTCACTTGATAACTATTTGGTGATAGTTCCTTGTTAATAAAATTGTTAATATCCAATTTATCAACATCATACATCACTTCAATTTCTTTAGAAAACAGAAGCTTCTCGTTTTCAAGCAAGTTAGAAAGGGGTGGCTGTTGTTTTTGTTGTGGTTCTTCTGTATTTAGAACTTGCTTTAGCCCAGCAACATAGTTTTCTAAAGGGCGTGCACCAACAATTTTTACCCCTTTGTTTTCTGCATTTACGATGATAATGGTTGGGAATCCACGAACACCTAGGCTTGCAGCAATCTTGAAATCCTCATTTAATAATTGCTGACCGATTAGTTGTTCAGCTTCCTTTACAATTGCCTTTCCATCAAGTCCAAGATTATTTACAATATCGATCAAAACGGATCCTTCTGAAATATTTTGATTAAATGCAAAAAGAGCTTCCCTTGCACGACGTAAATATTCATTGGCTAATGCGTCATTATGATTTTTTTGAATCACTTTAAATACTCGAGAAGGAGGATAGGAAGATTGCACTGGATTATCAAACATAAGAGTCCCATCAATTGGCATGCGGGAATATTCTCCCACTTCTCTCCAATGCCCAGCGACGTCAGCAGGCTTATAGATACCATTTGCAGGATCAATTGGTCCATCATGCCATTTTTCCAGCAACCCACCCATAACCGTATGGAAGTTGAAATAGTGGCTAAACTGTTCTACAAAACGGCGAAGTACTGGTTCGAGTGCCCAGCAATGTGAGCAAATAGGGTCTGTCACATAATATAAATCGACGGTTTTCTTTGGCTGGTGGAAATCAATAATCTCCATCTCTTCCTCCCCGGCTACACCACATACACCTGTTTCTAAATCACAAATCATTTTATTGTTTTCATTCATATGAAAATACCACCTTTATGTTTGTTTAAATGAAAAGAAGGCACATAGAGTTGCCCATTTAGAATTGATTTCCTTTTTGTTGTACAATTGCATTGTAGTACATAACGAAACATACTAATACCGATAGATAATTGGATTTATCGTATATACAACACATTTCATAAATTGTCGTAAAAGTAGGAGTGACTTTGTAATGAATCAAGAAAAAACGGACCCTCGAATTCTTCGGACACGTAAATTAATCATGGATTCTTTTATTGAACTTTCAGGTAAAAAAGAATTCAAGGATATTACCATTAAAGATATTACAACAGAGGCTATGGTCAATCGTGCGACGTTTTATTATCATTTCGAGGATAAATATGACTTATTAGAAAAGGTATTATCAGAGGTCCTGTTGATTAATTTGAATTCTGATCAAGTTGAGCAAGATGAACTAAATGAAGAAGCAATTGTGAGGGTCTTTTTAGCCATTACGAATTTTCAAAATTCCTTATCCAATCGTTGCCATAGCGGGTACGAAGATACTATAGCTCGCATTATAAGAGAACAACTAGAAATTATTTTTTACAAAATGTTGTTAAAAAGACATTCAATTGACGAAAATCAAGCACGAAAGAGAACTGCTGTCATGTTAAGTTGGGGACTCTACGGAGCATCTGTAGAATGGAGAAGAGATACAGGAGTACCACCGGAAGAATTTATTAAATCACTAATCCCTTTTATTATGTATGGGATTGATTTTGAGCCTTTAAATCGATTATGATTACAAAAAAATTGAACAGGTTCCATTTATATTGAAGAGGAAAAGGGTGCTGATACAGCCTTTCCTTTTTAATGGTCGCTGCGGCGGTCTTTTTTCTTGTTGAGCTAAAGGGGCAGGGTAATGGAAAAGGCAACTATTTAGGCAAATTATGATAACTTAGGTCATTTTCAACAAGGTTGAGTATTTCTCACAAAGGAGATATATGCCAAATGGAAAAATCACTATCAGCGACTTTTTATGTGATTCGCCGCACATTTTTTTCATTTCCACCATTGCCACCATTTCTTTTGCTGGGCGGCTGCAATCTGTAATCTGACTTCTTCCTCCATCAGCTTACTTCGTTCTACCATCAGTTGCTCTGAACGATCTACAAACCTTGCAATTTGGTTTATCTTTTCTTCGAGATAAGCTTCCCGTACGGCTTTCTCTTTTAAAAGTTTAATTAAATCAAGGTTTATTCGCTCTAAATGTTCAATTCTTTCCAATAGCTCATAGTGGTTTCGAGCCAGCTCTATATCTCGCTCATCTGTTTTCTGAACCGATTCTGTTTGGCTTTCCGCTCTATTTTCTTCAGAAGATCTTGCTATCTCTTCTTCAGACATCACTAAAAGCTCGTTAGGATCTTCTAGATCATTCGTGATTTCTACTGGTCCTGATACTGTATCCGATTTTTTTTGTTCAGAAACAGACGCCATCGCTGCTTCAACAGAATGTTCCAAAGTCATATCTTCCTGCTTACTGAATTCAATTAATTGACGGAGTATGTTAACATCTTGATCAAAAAATCCCCTGTGACCTCTAGTATTACGATGAATATGATACCCATGCTTTTCCAAGATATTAGCGTACTTGCGTAAAGTACTGCTATTTATTTTAAGCATTTTTTGTGCATCTCTGGGCGAATACATTTCACTCATAACCTTACACCTCCGCAATAGTTTAGCATCTTAATCCTATAACTTTTAGTAAGATAACACTCTATTATTTAAGTATATAAAGAAAACTATGATAAAATTGTCGAACCAACAGAGTGTAACCACAATGTAAATAGATTGTTAGATTAATGAAAGAAACAGTTAATTTATTTGATTTGAATGCTAGAAATATAGTCTTTTAAACTTGAAAGAAATTTGGAATAGAAAGTGTAACTTACTCGTAGATTTTAAAAGAACTTGTAGTTTACCTCTAATAAAAATTTTTCGTAAGGAGTATTACTATATGAATCGAGCGAATCTACGTATTATTGATTTAAGTGTCTCTCTAGATAATGCTGCAAAGGAACCATTTCCACCGGAAATTCACTATGGATCACATGAGGAAGGGGCACAACAAGCAGCACATGTTTTGGGGTTGAAACCTAGCGATTTTCCAGACAGTGCAGCATGGGCAGTAGAAACGGTTACCTTAACTACACACACAGGTACTCATGTTGACGCCCCTTGGCACTATGCTTCAACTACTGCGGGTGAGCCTTCTAGAACCATTGATGAACTGCCTCTTGAATGGTTCTACGGCCATGGAGTTCTGTTCGATTTTAGTGATAAACCACCAGGCTATGAGATTGGAATGGCAGATTTTGAAAAACAATTAGAAGCGATGAACTATCAATTGCAGCCATACGATATAATTCTTGTCCGAACGGATGCAGATAAAAAATATTATCAGGAAAATTATGCAGGTGTTCATGCAGGTGTTTCGGCTGAGGCAACTAGGTGGCTGATTCAAAAGGGGATTAAGGTGATGGGCACGGATGGATGGGGGTGGGATATTCCGCTTTACAAACAAGCTGAGGATTTTAAAAAGAACCCTCGCGAAGGTGTCCTTTGGGCCGCACATTATGTTGGAAAAGAAGCGGAGTATTGCCAAATTGAAAAACTGGCCAACTTAGATTTACTGCCAAAAAGAATTGGTTTTAAAGTGGCTGTTTTTCCTGTAAAGATCAAAGGAGCAAGTGCAGGATGGGCACGCCCTGTAGCTATTTTTGAGTAAAGAAATGTAATCAACAAGACTTTTGTACTACCAAAATTTACAGCTAGCTTCCAAATTGGTTAGATGTTATATTGTTAATAGTCCAACAAGGACACTAAGAACGGGTCAGGGCGGGAACGCAGCAGCCATAATTCGTGAAATTGTGTGGACTATTACATAATCAGAACACAAGAACCGATAAACCTCTAAAAGTAAACCCCCTTAAGATGGACTAATGAAATCCAGCTTAGGGGGTTTTTGTATAGTTAAGGTTTCTTTAAAAGGTTGATGAAGGCCAAATCCCTTTGAGAAAACAGGGAAAGTGGTCTTCATAAAGACGATGAGGGCCAAATCGCTTCGAAAAAACAAAGAAAGTGGTCTTCATAAAGTCTTCATAAAGGCGATGAAGGCCGAATCCCTTTGAAAAAACAGAAAAATGGTCTTCAGAAAACAGATGAAGACCAAATCCTTTTTAGTAAAACAAAGAAAGTGGTCTTCGTATCGTAAAAGAGTTTATGTAATCTCTTGCGGAACCAAGATAACAAGGACTATAAGTATGTTAACACAATGTGCTAGTCCAAACCGCAATTATTGTGCTCCTATAAATCGATAAAGTGCTCATGAAATGGCTATAAGCCAGGTTTTGTACTCCCATACTGCAAACGGCAGCAAGCCTCGTACAGGAAGTAGTAGTCATATAACTATCGATCTAAGACCGATTCATCCGTTAGGTTCATTTCCCGCAGGATGATGCCCCTACCTAAATTTGGGTTGCTCGCTCGTGGGGTTTACCCGTTCCACCTTTTCCGTTTCCAGAAAAGTCTCGTCACTGTGGCACTTTCAGGTTATTCTCAGCATATCCAGATGGACTTAGCATGATTTCACCGCCGTCAGTCGAACATGTGCGACTGCCCACTCTTGCGAATGGCACGAACACTACAGGCATCTCAGCACTGTGCGAGCCTGGACTTTCCTCAGCTCCTGTAAAAGGAACCGCGACTACTCACCATTTCATGTTTATCCATTTTTTCAAAAGCGACAATATCTACTATATCATTATAAATAGTAAAAATCGTTAGTAGGTTCTTTCCATTGTTTCCAACCATAGTTTATAACGAACTTAAAAACGTATTATATATAGAAGATACCCACAATATTTATCGAAATGCACAGGACTTTTGAACTACCAGAATTTACAGCTAGCTTCCAATTCAGATGGATGATATAGTTACTCTTGTAAGTTCTTAACGGAACTTATGCGAAAGGTTTTTTTACAGAGAAGTACTCAAGAGGCTGAAGAGGCGCCCCTGCTAAGGGTGTAGGTCGAGTAACCGGCGCGAGGGTTCAAATCCCTTCTTCTCTGCCATTCTATTATGGGAATGTCTTGGTATCGACAGGGATCGTTTGAGCTTATATGGCGAGTCGAGGGCATCGGCCTCGTAAAAACGATAAAGCCTAATAACTGGCAAACAAAATAATAACTTCGCTTTCGCTGCTTAATAACAGACGATAGCGGTTCCACCTTTCATCGTCCATGTGGCAGGGTAAGGGACTCATTCAAAGTGGACTACGCCGAATTCCACCGTCTGAGGATAAAGGAAGAGAATAACCAGACTAGCTGCTTCCATGCCTGTCAGTAGGCTAACGAAGTGAGCGATAACTAATTTTACTGACTACACTCGTAGATGTATAAGTGTCAAGATCTTTGCACACGGGTTCAACTCCCGTCATTTCCACTAAAATTTATTTGAAAAAGCAAATAACATAGCATTTTTCCGCAGTAGCTCAGTGGTAGAGCTATCGGCTGTTAACCGATCGGTCGTAGGTTCGAGTCCTACCTGCGGAGTTATAGTCCAACAAAGACACTAAGAACGGGTCAGGGCGGGAACGCAGCAGCCATAATTCGTGAAATTGTGTGGGCTATTACATAAACAGAACAAAATAACGCTAAACTCCCATATGGAGTTTAGCGTTTTTATTTGTCCTAAAAGTAGTTTTTTGATTGTTACAAGCGTAGTTTGTAAGTTAAGCTTTAAAACTATCTTGCCATTTCAGTAAACGATTTTCTAACAAGCGGACAACGGAATCCGATATTTTTCCTGCAAGGGCAAAAATAATGATTCCTACAAAAACCGTGTCAGTCTGCATAAAAGAACGTGCATCTTGAATCATGAAACCCACCCCTCGATCTGCACCTAACAATTCAGCGACCACCAAGCACATCCAAGCCGCACTTAAAGCTAAGCGTATCCCAAGTAAGATATTAGGCAAAGAGGCTGGAATCATCAGCTTTGTTATTTGCTGGGTTCGGCTGTATTCTAGGATTCGAGCAACCTCGTAGAGTTTTTTATCGACATTGCGAATGCCTAAAAAGGTTTGTAAATAGAGAGGAAAAAAGGCACCTAAAGCAATGAGCAAGATTTTCGATAATTCACCAAAACCGAACCACATGATAAAAAGTGGAGTAATCACAAGCAATGGGACAGTCCGCAGCATTTGAAAACTCGGGTTTAAATATTCCTCCGATTTTTTGTTCATTCCCACGATGACACCCATCAATAGACCGAAAAATCCTCCTAAAACGAAGCCGAGAAGTGCTCGGGTTAAGCTGATTTGTAAATGCTTTGCCATCTCTCCTGATTGAACCAGTTCAATAAAGCGAGAAACAATTAAAAACGGTGACGAAAATAATTGTGCTGGCAAGATCCCGAATGTACTTAAAATCTGCCATAAAATCACTACTAATATAGGGAGAAATATTCCCCGCCAAACAGCAGTATTTTTTGATAATTTGGCTTTCTTTTTCTTCATCGAAATAGCTTTGTTCTGGGTAATCGTTTGTGTCGACATTTCCATCATCCTTTCTAAGTTTTGAGTTAAATGCTCCAATCTTCTAATTCATTGACATGGTGGTCAAGGGATTTCAATATTACGGTTCTATATTCTTGGAATGACTTATTGGTCCTTGTTCTTGGATAAGGCAGATCAATCGAAACGATTCCCTTTATCCTTCCAGGCTTAGCATCCATAACAACGACTTTAGACGATAAAAAAACCGCCTCATCAATATCATGGGTTACTAACACCATGGTGGTTTGATTTTCCTTCCATATTTCCAACAAGGCTTCTTGAAGATGGTTGCGGGTAAAAGCATCTAGTGCCCCAAAAGGTTCGTCTAACAATAAGACTTCAGGATTCCTCAGCAAAGCCCTGGCAATGGCCACACGCTGAGACATTCCTCCAGATAATTGGCGTGGATACGCTTTTTCAAATCCTTTCAGTTTAACAAGTGAGAGTAATTGGTCTACCTTTGAACGGATATTTGGATTTTTTAATGAAAGGTTTCCTGAGATATTCTGTTCTACATTTAACCAAGGAAATAATCGATGCTCTTGAAAAATAAAGCCGCGATCCTTAGAAGGACCATTCACGAATTTTTCACCTATCCTAATCTGACCTTCAAAATCCAAATCCAGCCCGGCAATTAATTTTAATAGGGTACTTTTACCGCAGCCGCTGGGACCAATAATGGTTAAAAACTCACCTTGTTTAATGGAGAGATCAAAATCCTCTAAAACATGAATCCTTTCCTGGTCATTCCTAAATGTTTTTCTTACGTGGTCAATCTTCACAGCTGACACCATTATCATCATCCATCCTTTCTGAAATAAAAAAGAGATTCAGCGAAAAGACATTTCTGTCCTTTTGCTGAATCTCTAGAAGACTAGTCGATTCATGCGAATGACTTAATTTACAAAATACCTTATCATGGAATTTATTTGAACGCAACACTTTAAAACCAACTAAATTTATAGGAATAATAAATTTTTAATTGACAGATTATTTTGTTTCCTGTTAAGATGCATTCATATACAAACGACTTACCAATTTAATCCATAGTGATAGGAATCCACTAGGCGACTAGAGATTCAACAAAGAGAAGTGTCAACACTCTCTTCGTTGGATCTCTTTTTTATTTATTATAAAGCCGACTATCCCACTAGGTTAAATTAGGTATGGAGTGATAGGAGGAGATGAAAGAAGGTAAAAACGTTTTTATGTTGCTTGGACCGAATAGCAAAGTACTTATTTGAAAAAAAATCTAACAAAATATTGATTTGGAGGAAAAGATAATGACAAATCTTCAAGCAAAACAAATAAAAGTAGTACCGGTAGCAGGGAGAATTGGTGCAGAAATTCAGGGTGTACAACTAAGCGGGGATTTGGAACCAGGTATTTTAAACGAAATCAAACAAGCGCTAAATGAATACAAGGTCGTATTTTTCAAAGGTCAAAATCATTTAACTGATGGAAATCAGGAAGCATTTGCGAAGTTATTAGGAGAGCCATATGTTCATCCCACAGTTCCCGTGAAAAATAATACCAACTATATCTTTGAATTAGACTCTCAAGTAGGGGCAAAAGCGAACCATTGGCATACGGATGTCACGTTTGTCCCAGAAGTTCCTAAATACTCCATCTTAAGAGGGGTGACGATCCCAGAAGTTGGCGGAGATACGGTGTGGGCCAATACCAATACAGCGTATGAAGATCTTCCAGAAGGATTGAGAAAATTAGCAGATACGTTGTGGGGAATCCATTCAAATGAATATGATTATGCCCAATTCAAACGGAGTGATAGTGAGGTTAATGAGGTTACAAGGAAATATCGTGCTGTTTTTGAATCAACGGTTTTTAAAACAAGACATCCAGTTGTTCATGTTCACGCGGAAACAGGGAAAAAGCATTTGTTACTAGGCGGATTTGCCGGAAAATTAGAAGGCTATTCAACAAGTGAATCTGAAAGACTATTAAGTATCTTTGATTCTTATGTGAGTCGCTTGGAAAATACTGTCCGCTGGAAATGGGCGGAGGGCGATGTGGTTATTTGGGATAACTTGGCCACCCAACACTATGCGGTTGCAGACTATGGAGATTCCCATCGAGTGGTACGGCGCGTAACCGTTGGAAAAAATGTTCCAGTTAATCAAGAAAATGAAATAAGCAGATTAATTATTAAGAAATAATACTCTACTGTTTTTGAAAAAAGAATCACGGGAGGTTCCAGTAAGGGCTCCACACCTTACTGAATCTCTTTTTTATCATCGTTTGCTACATACGAGGAGGAATTGAGATGGAAAAATATCGTAAGCATGTATTTGGATTTGTATTGACTATTCTTATCATTTTCTTATTAGCAGGATGCAGTTCATCCATAGGAAAAACAAACGCCCAAAACAAAAATGAACCAGTAGAGGTGAATATTGCGTTAAATGGGAAAATGGGACCATTGGCGATTGCCCGCGAAAAAGGGTGGTTTGAAGAAGAGTTCAAGGCCTTAAATGCGAAAGTGAAATGGAGTGAATTCACAAGCGGGCCGCCGCTATTAGAATCGCTTGCATCGAATCGTGTTGATTTATCGTTTTTAGGAGATGGCGCGTTAATCGCGGGTATTGATAAAAATCTGCCATTCGAGGTGATTGGGCAAACCGGTACGGGAGAATCGAACGTACGAATTTTAGTTCAAAAGAATGGGGACATCAAGAACGTCAATGATTTAAAGGGGAAAACGGTTGGTGTTCCACTTGGTACAACTGCCCAAGTGTATTTAATTAAGGCTTTAAAAGCAAATGGTTTAACGATTAATGATGTAAAACTGATTAATCTTCAACCGGATGATGCCCAAGCAGCCTTTCAATCAAAAAAATTAGATGCTTGGGCCGCCTGGAATCCCTACTATTTAAATAATGTGGAAAATGGTAATGCGGTCGCTCTTGATGTGAACAAAAAAATATTTGCCCCGGGTGCCATCATTGCCCGCAATGATTTTGCGAAAGAACATCCTGATCTTGTTCAAGCATATTTACGAGTTTACAAAAAAGCTGCTGATTGGCAAATTGCTAACCCGAATGAAGCATCTAAGATTTATTCTGCTCAAACAAAACTTCCAGCGGATCTTATTTATAAGATCATCACAGCAGAAAAACCATCGATATTTTTTACAGAAGAGTCTATCAACGCACAACAAGAATCCATTAATACCTTGGCTGCTGCCGGTTACATCAAAAAATCATTTAATTATAAAGATCAAATCCACAATGAATTTATTGATAAAGCATTTAAAAAATAACACCAATAAAAGATGAACAAAAAATGCTAAACTCTAACTTATTTGAGTTTAGCGTTTTTCGATTTTCGTTCAAAATGTATTCCATAGGGTACAATCGATCTAAAGGAGATGTTCCGACATGACCGATAGAGAACTTTGGATTAGATCAAGGGTTGCAAGAGGTAAGAGGGGATATTATTGGATTAGACCAAGGATTAAAAGAAGTCAAAAGGGATATTGTTAGTCTAGACAAAAGGTTAGAGGTCCAAAATGAAATACTTAGGACATTTAAATATGATATTGATTTTATTAATGAAAAATAAGCAAAACAGGATTTAAAAATAAATCGAATTAGTAAACAACTCGAAGTCAGAAAATAGAGACCTCGAGTTGCTGTGTGTATCAATTATAAATAATAAAAAAATCGTTTAAAAATCATGAAAGAACTTCTGCTGCTATTAGTTTATAGGACTCAATCCGGTCCCGCGGAGAGTCTGTAATTGTCACAATCATAATTTCATCCACTTTATATTTAGCTTGTAACTCAATCAGTTTGTTTTTACACTCCTTTGGATTGCCTATAATCATATTTTGTTTCATTTTGGCCAATTTTTCAATTTCTTTCCCATCTAGTTCATATTCCTTGGCTTCTTGAATGGAAGGGATATATTGTCCTTCACCTTTTTCTTTTTGTAAGGCCCAAATCAGATTACTCAAGGCAATCTCTTCCGCTTCTTCTGAAGTTTCCGCACAAATCACAGTTACAGTTAGCAATACTTCCGGAACCTCACCTTGTTTCCTAGGTTGAAAGGCATTCAGATATTGTTCAATAATCGCTGCTCCATCATTTTCACTCATGAATTGACCAAATGCATAGGACAAGCCATTTTCTGCGGCAAGTAATGCACTTTTTTTACTTGTGCCAAGAATCCATGGCATTGGGGTTGTATCTGGTATTGGCGCGGCAGCAACAGTTGCGTACTTATGGTCTTTAGGAAAATCATGATCGAAAAAATGAATTAATTCTTCTACTAAGTTTGGCATTTTATATACCTGTTGTAAGAAGTTATCAGATAAAGCATTTGTGACCTCAGCTGAACCGCCTGGTGCACGGCCAATGCCAATATCGATGCGATTTGGAAACAACGTAGCCAGCATATTGTATACTTCTGCTACTTTATAAGGTTTATAATGCGGCAATAATACTGCCCCTGAGCCGATTCTAATCTTTTTCGTATGTGCTCCAATATAACTTAGCATCACTTCAGGTGCCGAACAGGCAAGGCCTGGTAAATCATGATGTTCGGCAATCCAATACCGAGTATACCCAAGCGATTCCCCAGCTTGCGCAAGCTTCATCGATTCAATTAACGCATCTTGCGCGGTTTGGTTGGAGGAAATCGGTGATTGATCTAATATGCTTAATTTCACCACATCATGCCACCTTTCCTAATTCTTCACTTCAAGTAAAGATAATTGAAACTCTCCAACTTGTCCTTTTTCATAAAGGTTTGTAATAGAAGTAGAATATTGCTGAATCTTTCCTTTAAACGATAAGTCCTTTTCAGGAACTTTCACATCAAAGATTCCATTGTATAATAGAGTTGTAATGTCATGATATTCCTCACTATTCACTTTAAAATCAATGAAAATTTTATGTGAACCGTGCTCTGTCTCTTCTTTATATTTTCAACATGGATCACTGTATCATATAAGATTATTTCTTTAATCAAAAACTCATCCCCCTGAATAAGATGTATGAAAAATAAATTCCAAAACCATAAAATAACAGTTGACGAAATGAACTGTAACAATTAAATTTACAGTATAGATCTTTTGCAAATGAGTTGCTTGAGAGGAAATTATATAATCTTTGTTGTTAAACTGTAAAGTTTTTTATTACATTTTATAGTCCTGTAGCGTGAAAAAAAATAAATTAATGGAGCGTGAAAAATGATGGTGACTTTGTATACAACAACGAGCTGTGCTTCTTGCCGAAAAGCAAAAGCTTGGCTTGAGGAACATCATATTGATTTTGAAGAAAGAAACTTATTATCTAAGCCACTTACAGTTGATGAAATTAAATCGATTCTTCGTCTGACAGAAGAGGGTACGAGCGAAATTGTTTCAACAAATTCAAAAACCTTCCAGGAATTGAATATAAATATTGAAACTCTCCCGCTTAATGAATTTTATCAATTAATCATTGAGAACCCTAAAATGTTACGCCGGCCTATTATCATGGACGAAAAAAGATTACAGGTTGGATATAATGACGAAGAAATTCGAAGTTTTCTGCCTCGTAAACTTCGCACATTTTTGAACAACGAAATGCAAAAAATGGCTAATTGATTTAAAACATTAAGTAAAAATTAAATATTTGACAATTCAATCTGTAACGATTAGTATTACAGTACGAAAATGAATGAAAAATAGTTGTGATTGTTTCTTAGGAGGCAGACCATGAACAGTGATTTTACACTCGCCATCCATAGTTTAACTTTTCTTGCGCTGCAGCCGGATCGGATGTCAACCAGTGATGCTATTTCTGAAAGTGCCGGAGTTCACCCGGTACGAATCCGTAAAGTGCTAAGTTTATTAAAAAAACATGGATTTATAAAATCGAAAGAGGGAACGGGCGGCGGCTTTCTTTTTGCTCTCGATTTAAGTGATATTAATCTTTGGGATATATATAAGATTACATCTGAAGGCGCCCTGCAGCCTAAATGTCCTGAATCAAATGCAAAATGTATTGTTGGCGCCAATATGCAAAATGTCCTATGTAGTATTTTTTGGGGAGCAGAAGTACATCTGGGTGAATATCTTAAGGACTACACCATTAAAGAAATAGTAGATCTTATTAATAAAGAAAAATAAGTGGCATCCTTGCAGACTTATTTTTCATTTAAATGTAATAAAAAATATTACAGTTTGTCAAAATAATTGAAGAAGGTGAGATAGATGTTATCCAATAATAAGGCAATTTTAAAAACAGGTGATTGGATTAAAGGAAAAGCTCGGGATGGGGAATTATTCATTGGTTATATTGAATCACTGTCGCTAGAAATTATGGAAGAAGTAGTTAAGGTAACAGTAGTCACAAGTGATAACAATGAAATGATTGGAAAAACTATTCCTATTTTAAGGAAGCGGGTTAATAAACTGCCGATTTCTAAAGCGATTAACAAGGAACAGATCCGATTTCTTATTGACCTGGCTTTATCGACAGGGGATGAGGAATGGTTTTTGGAGCTTTCTTCTAAATTAACCTCAATAAAGCAGCTAGTAAATGAAGTATATTAAAATCGGTATATTTGATTCATTAAACCAAACGGAATAGTTCTAATAATTCATTGTAAAATAGCATTTTCCATCGGGGAAAATGCTATTCATATTTAACCTCTATTATAGTCTAGCAAAACGTTTACCGTATACCTTTATCACAGTTATCATAAAATAATGACAAAATAAAGGATCAAATAAAACATAACCATATTGGAGGTATTTCTTTTGAGGATTTTTAGTAAGGAAAAAGAAACACCTTAACCTCTGCAGAAGTTTCCGCTCTTTGGCTTCAATATATGGGTGATAGCATGGCTATATGTGTATATAAATATTTTCTTAAAATCGTTGAAGACCGTGAGATCAAACGCATTATAGAATACTCATTACAGTTATCTGAGAGCCAAATCACAAAAATTAGCGAATTCCTGAAGAGTGCAAATTTCCAAGTCCCTATCGGTTTTACAGAGAATGATGTGAATCTGGATGCTCCGCGTTTGTTTACTGACTCATTTTTACTTTTTTACTCCAAAATTATGACCATTCATGGGTTAAACGCATATAGCTTGGCGTTTACAAACTCAGAGCGAAACGATATTCAAAATTATTTTTTGAATGTCAAGTGACATCCAAAGAATTGTTTCAAAAATTTTAGTGATTTGCCTGCGATTTTTATTGAGATTTTAAGTTTTGCACCTCAACTGTAAACCCGTTACTTTTCTATTGGTACGTTATTTTTAAATTATTTTAGCTTATTGTTAGGAGCTTAAATTAGTCGCCAGACAAACAGATAATAAAGACCAAATACAAGAAAAACAAGGATTAAAGAAAAGGATAGGTAAATAACCATTAATTTTGAAAATCTAAATGTTTGATTATTAATTTCCTTTCCTTTTTTAAAATAAGAAATGGTTGTAATGATTAATGCAATGATTCCAACGACAATAGAAGCTAAACCAATCACTCTAGCTAAGGTATCTGCCATATTTATTTTGATCGTAAGCGTTGAAAAATGCAGATTAGTGATTAAGAAACCTACTCCCATGATGGTAATACTTGTTCTAATCCATGCAAGATAGGTTCTTTCATTTGCCAAATGCTGCTGAATATATTTTGAATCAATAGATTGCTTTTCTATATTTTCTGAATTGATCGAACTTTTACGTGCTTCATTCATATTTATACCTCAGTATTTAGATATCGATCTTTTGAAAATCCTTTCATTCTGCGAACAGTCATTAATAATACAATGGAAATCACCTGTGAAAGTCTTAAATGACTTGTTAACATTAAGCTGTAAGTTCTCATTCCCTCGATAAAGAACATGCCAATTGAATACCAGATAGGATAAGTAAAGAACATCTCGCACGGCGAAAATTAACCTTTCTTAATGAAATTAAGAGAATGTACGCTTATTGGTCTTAAATGAAAAGCAATGAGATTTAAGGGATAAATTTAGTTTGCACAATAAAAAAATCCTCCTTAAATTTTTTAAAACTTCCAGTCAAAATTTATTATAACATCCATAAAGAGCTTTAACAGAATATGAAGAAAAGTTAATACTTGACAAAAAAGTGGTAGAAGGTATTTGGAATGGATTAATGAGATAGAAAAGATACTAATTTTGAATGAAGGGGGATTAAAATTTACATAAAATAAAAATCAGGAAGGAAAATGTTGATGTTTGATTATACAGTTGCTACAGATAAAAATGTGGAAGAAGCAATTCAAAGCCTGGAGGAAAACCTAAAGCAAGAGAACTTTGGTGTTTTATGGAAGTTTGATATTAAAGAAAAGCTTCAGGATAAGGGTTTAGACTTTGATAAAGAGTTTAAAGTGTTGGAAGTATGTAACCCACAAGAAGCTCAAAGAGTATTAAATGAAAACGAAATGGCGGGATACTTCCTGCCTTGTAAAATAGTTGTTTTTGAAGATCATGGAAAAACGAAAATGGGGATGCCAAAACCAACAGCACTTATTAGTCTTCTGAATGATGAAAAGATGAAGCAATTAGCACAGGACATTGAAGATCGGCTAATTAGTTGTATAAATAGCAGTATTTAATTAAAGCATGCAAAGAAATGAGCATACAACCAATATGCTCATTTTTATCTATTTTAATAAACGGAAAGAAAACGTAAAAATACAGTTGACAATATACCCTTATGGGTATAATATATAACTTGTCAATGCTGTTCCTTTCACTGTTAAAGGAAGTTTTAGGTGACATTTCTAGTTGGATGTACAATTGTTATACTATATTTTTCATTTAAAAGATATTTTCCCGTGTTTGGTGTTCATAATATTCATTTTAAGGATCTTGAATTGGATAAAATAAGATTATAGATGTAAGAGATTACAACGAATCTTTTAAGGAACCAATCGAAGGTGTAATAAATTTACCGATTGCCTATCTGAAAAGAAATCACATTGAAATTCCAGATAGTGATTTACATTTAGTTGTATCAAGTTTACTTGAAAAAAATATTGGAATACGTTTTTTAAGGAAAAAGGGATTTAAAGTACTTGGATATTCGATTATTAAGCCAAACACACTATTGCTGAAGGAAAATAAATTAAAAATAGAAATTAATAGTTGAAGGAGGTAAAAAACATGGATTACAATGAACAAGTCAAAAATAGAGTGAAACGTATTGAAGGGCAGCTAAGAGGAATTCTAAGGATGATGGAAGAAAATAAGGATTGCAAAGAAGTCATCACCCAGTTATCTGCTGCAAGAACGGCTATTGATCGCACTATTGGTGTGGTAGTAAGTTCTAACTTAGTGGAGTGTGTTCAAAAAGCTAATGATACTGGAGAAAAAAGTATGGAAGAATTAGTAAAAGAAGCTGTTAATTTGCTTGTAAAAAGTCGATAAAAAAGGGTTGACACCCTCTTTTATTTTTAATAATATTATACCCGTAGGGGTAATGGTAATAAAAAAGGAGGATACAAACAATGAATATTGTGAAAGTATTAGATGCAAAAGGTTTAGCATGTCCAATGCCAATTGTAAAAACAAAAAAGGCAATAAATGAAATTGGATCTGGTGAAGTTTTAGAAATTCATACAACAGATAAAGGAGCAAAAAATGATTTGTCTGCCTGGGCAAAATCAGGAGGTCATGAGTTATTAAAATTTGAAGAAGAAAATGGAATTTTAAAGTTTTGGATTAAAAAAGGATAATTTTTTTTACAAGCATAATACCCTAATAGGTATAAAACATCAGGAGGTTACTACATGACAGAAAATAAGAAAACAACGATTGTTTTATTTAGTGGAGATTACGATAAGGCTATGGCAGCCTATATTATTGCGAATGGTGCAGCTGCTTATGACCATGAAGTAACCATTTTTCATACATTTTGGGGATTAAATGCCCTTCGTAAAAATGAATATGTTCCCGTGAAAAAAGGATTTATGGAGAAAATGTTTGGAAAAATGATGCCAAGAGGCGCGGATAAAATGGGTCTTTCAAAAATGAACTTTGCCGGATTCGGTCCTAAAATGATTAAGGATGTTATGAAAAAACATAACGCATTGTCACTGCCACAATTAATCGAAATGGCGCAGGAACAGGATGTAAAATTAGTAGCATGTACCATGACAATGGATTTGTTAGGTCTTAAACAGGAAGAGTTATTAGAATCAATCGAATATGCAGGTGTTGCTGCGTATTTAGCAGATGCAGAGGAAGGTAATGTAAATCTGTTTATATAAAACTAATTGATAGGGGGATTTCCCCTACATACAAGGAGGATCGAAAATGGAATATGTAAATTATCTTGTTATTGCGGCAATTCTATTCTTTATGATTAAACGCTTTTTGCCAACTAAAGGTGTTAACAACATTTCGACAATAGAATTGAAGGCAGAATTGAAAGAAAAGAATAAACAATTTGTTGATGTCCGCACACCCGGAGAGTTTAAAGGAAACCATATTAGAGGTTTTAAAAATATCCCTCTTAACCTACTTGCAGGGAAAGCAGAAAAAGAACTTTCAAAGGATCAGGAAGTTATTGTTATTTGTCAAAGTGGTATGAGAAGTGGGCAGGCTAGTAAAATTCTTAAAAAATTAGGATTCTCAAAAGTAACAAATGTCAAGGGCGGCATGAGCACGTGGTCTTAAACAAGACAGAAGGAGGACTTTAAAATGAAACAAATGACAGCAAATGAAGTTGAAACATTATTAAGCGGTGGAAAGAAATTAAATATCATCGATGTACGTGAAGTGGACGAAGTTGCAGCTGGCAAAATCCCAGGTGCTGTAAACATTCCATTAGGATTAGTTGAGTTTCGCATGCATGAATTAGATAAATCAGAAGAGTATATCATGGTATGCCGTTCAGGAGGCAGAAGTGGTCGTGCCACGCAATTTCTTGAAAGTTATGGATTTAATGTGATTAACATGGCTGGTGGAATGCTTGCTTGGGAAGGTAAAATTGAATAAATTTTTTTAAGAAAAATAATACCCTTATAGGTATTGAGGAGGATATTCAAATGGAAAACTTGAAATCAAACGTAATTTTAGATGCCAAAGGATTAGCATGTCCGATGCCTATTGTTAGAACAAAAAAAGCAATGAATAACCTGGGGGCTGGACAAGTGTTAGAAGTTCTAGCAACAGATAAAGGATCCAAAGCGGACATGAAAGCGTGGGCTGAAAGTACAGGTCATCAATATTTGGGAACGATTGAAGAAGGCGAAGTATTGAAACATTATCTTCGCAAATCTTCTAACGACGAAGTTAATGAAAAGAAGCACCCGAATGTGATCAATAATGAAGAACTTGAGAAAAAACTTGTAGCAAATGAAAACATCGTCATGATCGATGTTAGAGAAGCTGCAGAATATGCCTTTAGCCATATTCCAAGTGCGATCTCTATTCCACTAGCTGAATTGGAAGAAAGAATAAATGAATTAAATAAACACGAAGAAATTTTTGTAGTTTGTCGCACAGGAAACCGCAGCGATCTAGCTGCACAAAAATTATCGGATATTGGTTTTACTAACGTAATTAATGTTGTACCAGGAATGAGCGGGTGGACTGGTACAACAACAGGTATCAATAAATAAGAATGTTTGTCACTATAAAATTAGGAGGAATAAATAATGACTAAAAAAGTAGCAATTATTGCAAGTAATGGTGGACTATTCGATGCTTATAAAGTATTTAATATCGCAACTGCTGCAGCAGCAACTGATCAAGAGGTAGCTATATTCTTCACATTTGAAGGATTAAATTTAATTCATAAAGAAGCTCAGCAACAACTTCCAATGCCAGAAGGGAAGGAGCATTTTGCGGATGGTTTTGCAAAAGCAAATGTGCCTTCCATTCCGGAATTAGCTGAAATGGCGAAAGAAATGGGAGTTAAATTTATCGGATGTCAAATGACAATGGATGTAATGGGATTAGAAAAAGAAGACTTTGTTGATGGAATTGAAGTAGGCGGCGCTGTAACCTTTTTAGAGTTCGCCAAAGATGCGGATGTTACATTAACTTTTTAATTAGCATATTTTTTAAACTTTATAAATACCATAGGGGGTAACTATAGGATGGCTGTTAACGTAATGACTTCAAAAGAAGTAACGAAAAAAGTAATTAATAAAGAAGAGTTATTTATTCTAGATGTTCGAAATGAAAGTGATTTTAACGATTGGAAAATCGAAGGAGAAAACTTTGAGTATTTAAATGTTCCCTATTTTGAATTGCTTGATGGTGTAGAAGAAATCATTGAAAAAATCCCTACTGATAAACAGGTTCTTGTGGTTTGTGCAAAAGAAGGTTCTTCCGTTATGGTAGCTGAAATGCTTTCTGAAGCAGGTTTAACCGTCTCTTACCTTAAAGATGGAATGAAAGCGTGGAGTGAGCATTTAGAACCGGTTAAAGTGGGAGACCTAAATGATGGCGGTGAAATTTATCAATTTGTTCGAATCGGTAAAGGATGCTTATCTTACATGGTGGTTTCAAATGGTGAGGCAGCGCTGATTGATGCGACACGTATGACCGAAATCTATCTGGATTTTGCCGCAAGCATTGGTGCAAAAATTACACACATTTTTGATACGCACCTTCATGCGGACCATATTTCAGGGGGACGTCTAATCGCTGAAAAAACGGGTGCCACTTATTGGCTGCCGCCTAAAGATGCAACAGAAGTAACCTTTGAATACCAACCATTAGAAGACGGAAATGACGTAAAAATCGGAAACACTCTAATTATAATTCACGCATTGTATTCTCCAGGTCACACGATTGGTTCCACTTCATTTGTAGTAGATGAAAAGTTCTTGCTATCAGGCGATATTTTATTCATTGATTCGATCGGAAGACCGGACCTTGCAGGTATGGCGGAAGACTGGGTTGGAGATTTAAGAGAAACTCTTTATAAACGTTACAGAGAATTGTCTGAAGAGCTTATCGTTCTTCCAGCACACTTTATGATTATTGATGAGTTAAATGATGATGGCAGTGTGGCAGAAAAACTAGGAACACTATTTGCGGAAAATCATGGTCTAAATATCGACGACGAAAATGCATTCAGAAAATTGGTAACAGAAAACTTACCACCACAGCCAAATGCGTATCAAGAAATTCGTCAAACGAATATGGGTAAAATCAATCCAGACATTGATCAGCAACGAGAAATGGAAATTGGACCAAACCGCTGTGCCGTGCGATAAATTTTGGACTGAAAAAGTTATAAATTATAGGGAACCAGTAAAGGTTCCCTTTTTTAAAAAAGGAGGACACCATGGATATTAGCTTTATCATAACGATCTTCCTAATTGGATTTGTTGGATCATTTATTTCAGGAATGTTAGGTATTGGTGGTGCGATCATCAATTTTCCAATGTTATTGTACATTCCAGTTTTACTGGGGGTAGGTCATTTTACGGCTCATGAAGTTTCAGGGATTACTGCTATCCAAGTTTTCTTTGCGACAATGGGCGGTGTTATGGCTTACCGTAAAGGTGGGTTTTTAAATAAAACGCTAATTGCTTACATGGGAATAAGTATTTTGATTGGCAGCTTTATAGGAGGATTCAGCTCTACACATATGCCGGAAAGCGGGATCAACATAGTATATGGAATTTTAGCATTGATTGCAGTTATCATGATGTTTGTTCCGAAAAGGGGTATTGATGATATTCCTTTAGATCAAGTTAAATTTAACAAATGGCTTGCTGCACTATTTGCTTTTATTGTTGGGATTGGAGCTGGTATCGTTGGTGCAGGAGGTGCATTCCTTTTGGTGCCCATTATGCTTACGGTGTTAAAGATACCGACAAGAATGACCATTGCTTCATCCTTAGCTATTACACTTATTTCATCAATTGGAGCGGTTACTGGAAAAATTTCAACCGGACAAGTGGCAATCCTTCCTTCGATTATTATGGTAGTGGCAAGTTTAATCGCTTCACCGATAGGAGCTAATGCTGGGAAAAAAGTAAATACGAAAGTTTTACAAATCATTATGGGGATTTTAATTTTTGCAACAGCAGTCAAAACATGGTTGGAAATACTATAAGCTCTATTTAGCTAACGATTTTTTGTTGTTTCGATTAACAACTATATAAATATAGGTTAGGAGCATAAAAATATGGAGAATAAGTGCTTAAAGAATGCAAGATGAACAGGATGGTCTCCGGATTATGTTAATTTTTTAAATTTATATAGATAGGAATTCCAAGAAGCAATAAACAGCCTGACTGTTTTAGCCAGGCTGTTCTATCTCTAAAATGTATTGAAATCGGCCACCAGTACTTAAGCCTGCTGCTTCAATTTGATCCGATCGTTCGGTAAAAAAGCAGCAATAATAGAACCAGCGAGCGGAAGAAGGGAAAGAATGGTAAACACGGTCGCAACTCCAAAAATATCCGAGATCCCTCCCATGAAGACAGAGCCAATTCCTCCGGCACCAACACCGAAACCGATTGAAAGCCCTGAGGCCATCCCAATATTCTCAGGCAACATTTGCTGCATATAAACGACGCTGACAGAGAAGGAGGAAAGAACACTAAACCCAAAACAGAGCAGGTCGATCACCGCTAACACACCATGTACATAAGGAAAAATCAGGGCAAAAGGTGTCGCAATCAGCATCGAAATAACAAGTAAACGTTTCATACCGATTTTATCTGCCCAAAGCCCGCCCAAGAAGGTTCCGAGTGCACCTGCACCGACAAAGACAAAGCTTAGAATTTCTGATTGTTGAACGGTCAGATTGTTCAAATAAAAAGGTAAAAAGACAACCACTCCTATTTGGCACCATGACCTTAGGATAATGACACAGGAGAGCAGACTTGCCCCAAGTATATTGTTCGTACCTTTCAATACCTTTTTTCGATTCAGTTTGGCAGACTCTAATTTTTGACCTAACCATGGCAAAATTTGTACGGTCAGCAAAAGGGATAAAAATGCAACGGGAATCAACCATAGAAGTCCACGAATCCCTGAGTGTGTGATATAAAGTGAAACGAATAGTGGACCAAAAGCCTGCCCTGAATTTCCGCCTACTTGAAAAATGGCTTGGCCCAGTGCTTTTTTAGAACCTGAAGCAAGATGGGTACCTCTTGAGGCCTCTGGATGAAAGGCACCAGAACCTAATCCGGAAATGGAAATAAACAGGAGAAGCCATGGCAAGGATGGTGCAAGTCCTGTTAAAGCAAGACCTATGATGGAGCAAAACACTCCTGCTGGATAAAGCCAAATCCGAGGCTTGCGATCTGCAAACATTCCAAAAAGTGGCTGCGAAACAGAGGATGTTAAATAGGACATTAACACGACCAAAGTGGACTGGGTATAGTTAAGATGAAAAGCATGTTTGTATAATACAACTAAAGCCGGAACCATCCCTGTGGTTACCAGATCATTTAAAAAATGCGAACCGCTAAAAGTAAATACCGCCCGACGAAATAGCGGATCTTTAACTTTCGGCTTCGCTATTAATTGTGGGTTTGTTGCCAACGATGTCACCTTCTCTTTTACTAGATTAATTGTTTTTTGCATTATTAATAGTAGCGTAACTGAATTAAATTGTCATGTCCTAAATCTATTTTTAAGAAGGATTTTCTATTAAATGGGAACTGGTAAATTTTGAAGATAAGATATATTAACTAACTATTGTATCGCATTGGCAGGGTAGTGAGCGAAACAAAGCAAGAAAAATTTACTCGTATGAATGATCTCAGAAACAAAAAGCAGCAGAAAACAATTGAAAAAGCTTTAGCCGAACGTCTAGAATCAATTGACTTTGGGTGAAGCAATTATTACGCAAGTAACTTGGGAAGTAAACCAATGAACTTAAAAACATCCAAGAATTAATTTTAAGGAGATTCACTTCGCAAGTAGGGGGATTCTTGTCGCTGGACAAACGATTAGAGCAAGAAGGATGTTAATGTTTTGTCGTTCTTATTATTACGTAAAATATAAATTTGACGAATTAATTCATATAAGGTAAAATATAGAAGTGAGGTGTTTTTATGGTAAATCCGGCAAAACAACAAAATTTTCAAAAATTGCAAGCTTTATTGAATGAACTCCCTTGGTATGTTGATGAATATATCAATCATAAGCTTAGAAAATTATCGGCCGCATCCTTGTTTAATTACTGTCATGATTATAAGATTTTCTTTAATTGGATGATCAGTGAACAGCTTTGGACCGGCAGCATGAAAGATATCCCGTTAGAACGGCTTGAAAGATTGACGGTTTTGGAAGTTGAAGGATTTTTAAACTTCCTTCATTATCAATTAAATAACAAAGAATTAACGGTTAACCGTAAATTATCAGCTTTAAAATCGCTTTTCAATTATCTTCAAAATATTGCGGAAACACAGGATTTACAAGCCTATATCAACCGAAATGTAATGGCCAAAATTGAATTTAATGAGATTAAAGAAACAATGGAAACGCGGGCAAATAAAATGGAAGGTAAAATTTTGCTTGGTGATGAATATGAGCAGTTTCGGCTGTTTGTTGCTCAAGGTTTTGGCGAATTAAACAAAGATAATAAGAAAATCTACAACTTTTATAAAATGAATCAACAACGTGATACAGCGATTATTTCATTAATTCTAGGTTCCGGACTCCGTCTTTCTGAGCTGGTTGGATTGGACCTTGATGATATCGACTTTAGCAAGTATTGTGCCCGGGTGATTCGTAAAGGAAATAAGGAACAATTTGTTTTTTTTAGTCAGGTGGCGATGGCTGATTTGCAGGAGTATCTTACCATAAGGACTGAAAAGTATCAGGTGGATAAAACTAATAAGGCCTTGTTTGTTTCTGCTCCAATGGGTCCAAAAGGAAAATCAAGAAGACTTACCGCCAGGTCGGTTGAAAAACTGGTTGAAAAGTATGCTGCAGCATTCGGGAAACCATCATTATCTGTACATAAATTACGACATTCGTTTGCTACCAGATATCATTCAGAAATCAATGATGTGCCGAAATTACGCAGACAATTGGGTCATTCATCAATTCAAACCACCATGATTTATACCCATATTCGTAATGAGGATTTAAAAAGCGCTGTTGATAAAATGGATATGCCAAAAGATTAGGCTGTTACTAATTGGGTAACAGCCATTTTTTAGTTTTTATCAGTTTACATAATATAATTATAGTTAAATTTATATAAAAAATAAACTTTGTCTCAATACCTAAGTATACTTAAGAAAATGAGACAGAGAAGAAAAATTTCTTTTTTTTCGGTTCAAATTCTACTATGAACTATCCACGAAAAATTAACAAAAAAAGCGCCTAGATCAACTAAGCGCTCTGGATTTATTATCACCCTGCCATCGCATTTCCGCCAGCAAACTGACTATTATAAAGTTCTGCATAAAATCCGCCTTTTTCAAGTAGTTCAGTGTGATTTCCTTTTTCAATCACTGTACCATGATTCATAACCAAAATCAGATCAGCATCACGAATGGTTGAAAGTCGATGAGCAATAATGAAGCTGGTCCTCCCTTTCATCAATCGGTCCATTGCTTTTTGAATTTGTACCTCTGTTCTTGTATCCACAGAACTAGTAGCTTCGTCGAGAATGAGAATGGCCGGATCTGCCAATATCGCACGAGCAATTGTCAATAATTGCTTTTGTCCTTGTGAGATATTAGAGGCTTCTTCATTTAATATCGTATCATAGCCCTCTGGTAAAGTTCGGATAAAATGGTCGGCAAAAGCAGCTTCCGATGCCGCGATAATTTCATCCTCTCCTGCCCCCTCTTTTCCATAACCAATATTATCACGAATTGTACTATTAAATAGCCATGTATCCTGCAAAACCATGCCAAACATACTTCTTAAATGCTCCCGTTTTAAGTCGCGAATATCTACACTATCGATTAAAATCCGACCGTTTTGAATCTCGTAGAATCGCATCAATAGATTAATTAACGTCGTCTTACCCGCACCAGTTGGTCCGACAATCGCAACTCTTTGACCTGGTTTTACCTCAATATTCATATCCTCAATTAACGGTTCATTTTCGTTATATCCGAAGGAAACATGATCAAAGATTACTTCCCCTTTTGGTGATAAAATCATTTTGGCATTTTCCGCTTCTGGAACCTCTTCTATTTCATCTAAGATTTCAAAAACACGTTCTGCACTGGCAATCGTTGATTGGATCACATTGGCAATCATTGCAGTTTGCGTGATGGGCTGAGAAAATTGTCTTGCATATTGAATAAACGCTTGAATATCACCAATTTCAATTGCCCTTTTCGTTACCAATATACCGCCGGCAACAGAAACAAGAACATAGCCAATATTACTAACAAAGGACATCAGCGGCATAATCATACCGGAAACGAATTGAGCCTTCCATCCTGTTTGATAAAGGGTTTCATTGATTTCATCGAATTTTTCAATTGATTTTTTCTCACGTCCAAACACTTTTACCACCTTGTGGCCTGTATACATTTCTTCCACATGGCCGTTAAGCTCTCCGAGTGCTTTTTGCTGTCCTTTAAAAAACTTTTGTGATTTTTTTGCTATACCTGCAGTAGCTGCAAAGCTAAGCGGTAATGTAACGACGACAATAAGTGTCATTAATGGGCTAATCGTAAGCATCATGACGATAATACCAATAATGGTAACAACGGACGTGATTAGTTGTGTTAAACTTTGCTGTAAGGTCGTGCTTATGTTATCGACATCATTTACCGCACGGCTTAGAATTTCTCCGTGTGTCCTAGCATCAAAGTATTTCAATGGAAGTCGATTGAGTTTTTCCTCCACCTCTTTACGTAAATGGTATACCGTCTTTTGAGCGACACCTGCCATGATATATTGCTGGATATAGGCGAAAATCGCACTTAAAATATATAATCCGATTAAAAGCAAGATGATATTTCCTATATAGTCAAAATCAATTTTGGCTCCAGGAACCCCTCTAAGCTTCATCATCAATCCTTCAAAAAGCCGTGTAGTCGCTTTTCCCATAATCTTTGGACTGACAATCGAAAAAATCGTACTAATGATAGCGGTTATGAGCACAGCTAAAAGTTGGAATTTATGTGGTTTCAAGTAGCTGACTAGTCTTTTTAAGGTTCCTTTAAAATCTTTTGCTTTTTGGACAGGCATCATCCCGCCGCGAAAGCCGAATCCACCACCGCCTGGTCCACCTGGCCTTTGGGGTCCACCTGACCTTTGGGAATGAGTCTCTTTGCTCATGCGATTTCCTCCTCAGATAGCTGCGACATTACAATCTCACGATAAACCTCATTTGTTTCCAAAAGTTCGCGGTGCTTTCCAATTCCGGCAATTTGGCCGTTATCTAAAACAATGATTTGGTCTGCATCGATTATGGTACTAACTCGTTGTGCAACAATTAATACAGTTGATTCAACTGTTTCTTCTTTTAATGCAGCACGAAGCTTCGCGTCTGTTTTAAAATCCAAAGCGGAGAAGCTATCGTCGAAAATATAGATTTCTGGTTTTCTAACAAGTGCCCTTGCGATGGATAAACGCTGTTTTTGTCCTCCCGAAACATTTGTTCCCCCCTGGGCAATCACCGAATTGTATCCATCTGGCATGTTTGTAATAAATTCTGTCGCTTGGGCAATTTTTGCTGCGTGCTGTACTTCTTCATCTGTTGCATGTTCTTTGCCGAAACGAATATTTTCGGCAATACTTCCAGTAAAAAGAACAGCCATTTGCGGAACAAAGCCAATTTTTTCTCTTAACTCTTCTTGTTTCATTTTGCGGACATCAACACCGTCAATAAGGACTCTTCCACTGTCAACATCGTAAAAACGAGGAATCAAGTTTATAAGCGTTGATTTACCCGAGCCTGTTCCACCAATTACGGCAGTCACTTCCCCTGGTCTCATTGAAAAAGAGATATCGGAAATCGCTGGCATTTCAGCTCCAGGGTAACTAAAGGAAACATTTTCGAATTCTACAAGTCCTTTTTTACCATCGGTTGTCGCAGCTTCCGTTGGATCCTTTATATCTGCAATCGTTTCAAGGACTTCATTTATTCTTGCTGCAGAGACAGATGCACGCGGAACCATGACAAACATCATCGACAGCATGATAAATGAAAACATGATTTGCATAGCATATTGAATAAAAGCCATCATATCCCCGACTTCCATATGACCATTGCTGATCCGAATCCCTCCAAACCATACGATTGCGACGGATGTAAGGTTTAGAACCATCATCATAATGGGCATCATAGCAGCCATGATTTTATTTACTTTAATTGCCGTATTCGTTAAATCAAGGTTTGCCGTATCAAATCGTTTCTTTTCGTGCTCTACCTTGTTAAAAGAACGAATGACCCGAATTCCAGTTAGATTTTCGCGAAGAACTCGATTCAGCGTGTCTAATTTTACCTGCATAGCCTTAAAAAGCGGAATTCCGCTTCTTGCGATGATCACAATAGCAATGATTAAAATAGGTAATGAAACTGCTAGGACTAATGTTAACTTTGCATCTTTAGATAATGCCATGATTAGTCCGCCAATACACATCATTGGGGCCATAACCATCATTCTAAGCATCATGACTAAAACTTGTTGAACCTGCGTAATATCATTGGTAGTTCTAGTAATCAGTGAGGCGGTGCCAATTTTATCAAACTCATGAAGTGAAAAATCCCCTACATGTGCAAATAATTTCCTACGAAGGGACTTTCCAAATCCAGAGGCTACCTTTGCTGAAAAAAAGCTTGCTGTGACGGAGCATACCATTCCACCTGCTGCTACAAGCAGCATAAATCCGCCTATTTTCCAAATATAATGGGTATCCCCGGTGACCACACCTTTATCCACTATATCTGACATCAAGGTTGGCAAATAAAGCTCAGATAATGATTGCAAAAGGACTAATATAAGTACGGCCAACACAGATAGTCCAAATGGTTTTAAAAATTTTCTTAATTTGATCAAGTTTGGTCACTCCATTCCGGTCAACGATTCAAATGATTGTTAAAGTAAGCCATCACTTTGGAGAGTAATTCCGCCAATTTTTCGCTATCATCCTCCCCCAAATGATCAATTAACCCACTAAAAGTTTCAAAGAAGGCTTTTCTTGCCTCGATCACAGCACTTTCACCCTTTGATGTAAGGTTAATTTTAACGGCTCGTCTGTCATCTGGATCAATCCTCCGTTCAACCAATCCATCCTTTTCTAGTGTATTAATGATTTGTGTGACGGTCGGCGATGTAACGTGTAATTTCTGACTGATTTCTGAAACCTTCATATCCGCCTTTTTGTTGTTTCCTTCACGGTAAATGGCCGCTAAGACCTTGAATTCACTTGGGTTGTAACCAGCAATTTTCCGTTCGTGCCAACCGATCCTTCTGAATTGCATAAATGCTTTTAAAAGCTTTTGTGCTGTGGCACCTTCCATGTCTGCCATTTTTTTCACCTCATTTTTATTAAGGATACAAATAGTTAGGTTACTTATCTATTAGTAAGCCTAAGTATATTCTCTGGTCATTTATACGTCAAATTAGAATTTAATTAGAATGCAATGAAGTATTAAGGCTATTAGTATTTGAAACGCAATAGTGCAAAGGGAATCTTCAACTTTCCAGGAAAAATAAAAGAGACGGCTATCCATATTCAGCCGTCTCTCTAATATATTCATTATTCCCCAGTGTTTTCAGGTGCAACTACTTTCCATATTGAGTTGACCTTACCATTTTCGCCTTCATCAAGGATAAACGACCCGTTTGAATAACGGTCACTTGAACGAATCTCTTCTGCGGTAATACTTTCTGTGTGCCCTTTTTCTGTTTGAATAAAAATCTTGTCATGTTCATTTGTTGTCACAAAGCCAATGACTCGATGTGGATTTGATTTTAGCTCCCTAAGGATGACAAGCCCTCGCTTTGCCCGCGATGCTTTTTCAAATTCCTTCAATTTCATCTTCTTAACAGATCCTCGCTGTGTCACGATGGTGATAGACTTATTACTATTTGGAGCGATCACCTTTCCTCCAACAACAAAGTCGTTGTCTTTTAGGTTAATCCCTTTTACACCCGCTGCGCGTGCCCCGACAATACTAATTTCTTCTTCAGCAAACCAAAGAGAATATCCAAGATGGGTGATTAGGAAGACATCCAGCGTACCATCTGTTAGATGAACATCAATGACTTGATCTTCCTCTTTTAGATTGATGCCGACTAGCGGCTTGGAGTAGCGCTGTGCTTTGTATGCTTTCAGTTCAGTTTTCTTCACCATACCATTTTTGGTTATAAAGACTAAATACGCATCCGCTTCGAAATCTTTTACTGGTATCGCCTTAATTATTTCTTCATCACGCTCAATTGGAATAATATTGGCGACATGCTGTCCAAGGTCCTTCCAGCGGATATCCGGAAGTTCATGAACAGGGCAGAATAGATAATTTCCCTTATTGGTGAAGAGAAGTAAAACATCTTTTGTGTTCATATCGAGCTGTGCTAATAAGCGGTCGGTATCCTTCATGGCCAAATCCTGCCCGTTTGATGCAGCATAAGAACGCTGGCTTGTCCGTTTCACATAGCCTTGTTTCGTAACGGTGACAATAACATCTTCGCTAGGAACCATAACTTCCAGATTAATTTTCAATTCTTCGATTTCCGCTTCAATTTTTGAACGGCGCTCATCAGCAAAGCGTTTTTTCACGTCTTTTAATTCCTTTTTAATCACGGAAAGGAGTTTTTTCTCGCTCGCCAAAATCGCTGTCCACTCCTCAATTTTCTTGGCTAGCTCTTCTGCTTCGCTTTGGAGTGCTGTAATATCTGTATTTGTTAAACGATAGAGCTGTAAAGAAACAATGGCTTCTGATTGCGGTTCGGTAAAGGCAAATTTTGCGATTAAGTTATCCTTCGCATCCCGCTTATCCTTTGATGCACGGATGGTGGCAATCACTTCATCGAGAATTGATAAAGCCTTCATTAAGCCTTCAACAATGTGCTGACGCTCCTTCGCCTTATTGAGCTCGAACTCAGTCCGTCTTGTCACCACTTCTTTTTGGTGTTCAATATAGGCATCCAGCAGTTCACGAAGGCCCATTTGTTTTGGCCGCTTATTATAAATCGCAACCATGTTAAAGTTATAGGTAACTTGCAAATCACTATTTTTATATAAGTAGTTTAATACGCCCTCTGCGTCTGCATCCTTTTTTAATTCAATGACAATTCTTAGCCCGGTACGGTCTGTTTCATCCCGAACCTCGGAAATTCCTTCAACTTTTCGGTCCAATCGAAACTCATCAATTTTTTTCACGAGATTTGCTTTATTGACTTCATACGGAATTTCCGTGATAACAATTTGCTGCTTGCCGCCGCGTATTTCCTCAATTTCGGCTTTACTGCGGACGATAATTTTTCCTTTACCAGTTTCATAGGCTTTTTTAATACCGTCAATCCCTTGAATAATTCCGCCGGTTGGAAAATCAGGCCCCTTGATGACGGTCATCAAATCCTCAACCGATACATCAGGCTGATCCATTTTCATAATAACACCATCAATGACTTCTCCAAGATGGTGTGGCGGTATTTCCGTTGCATATCCTGCAGAAATACCGGTTGACCCGTTTACGAGCAGGTTAGGAAACATGGCAGGTAATACGGTTGGTTCTTTTGACGTATCATCAAAGTTCGGAATAAACTCGACGGTGTGTTTTTCGATATCACGCAGGAGTTCCGCCGCAATGGCTGATAATCTTGCTTCAGTATAACGCATCGCTGCAGGCGGGTCGCCGTCGACGCTTCCGTTATTTCCATGCATTTCGACAAGGACATTGCGAACCTTCCAGTCCTGACTCATCCGCACCATTGCTTCATAAACAGAAGAATCACCATGAGGATGATAGTTACCGATGACGTTACCAACTGTTTTCGCTGATTTTCGAAATCCTTTATCGTGTGTATTGCCTTCCACATGCATGGCATAAAGAATTCTTCGTTGTACCGGTTTTAAACCATCACGTGCATCCGGCAGGGCACGCTCTTGAATAATGTACTTACTATATCTGCCAAAACGATCACCAAGTACATCTTCTAAAGGCAAGTCACGAAATTTTTCAGTTGCGCTCATCTTCAGTTTCCCCCTCAGCGACCATGATGTTTTCATTTTCTAGTATCGTGTCTTGCTCATCTAAGGTAAACGCCACATTGCTTTCAATCCATTTCCGGCGCGGTTCTACCTTGTCACCCATAAGTGTAGTCACACGGCGTTCTGCTCTGGCAAAATCGTCGATTTTCACTCGGATTAATGTTCGGGTCTCAGGGTCCATTGTTGTTTCCCAAAGCTGGTCTGCATTCATTTCACCAAGACCTTTATAGCGCTGGATAATATAGCCGCGGCCCACTTTTTTGATGGCTGTCTGTAGTTCATCCTCGTTCCATGCGTATTCGATTACTTCTTTTTTTCCAGTTCCTCTGCTCACTTTATATAATGGCGGAAGGGCAATAAACACTTTACCCGCCTCTAGAAGCGGCTTCATATAACGATAAAAGAAGGTCAGTAAAAGTACCTGAATATGCGCCCCGTCTGTATCGGCATCAGTCATGATGACGATTTTATCGTAGTTAATGTCCTCTACGTTAAAATCAGCACCCACACCGCCGCCAACCGCATGGATAATTGTATTGATTTCCTCATTTTTAAAAATATCAGCTAGTTTTGCCTTTTCGGTATTGATGACTTTACCTCGTAAAGGAAGTACTGCTTGGAAACGGCGGTCGCGACCTTGTTTAGCGGAACCGCCAGCAGAGTCACCCTCGACCAAATAAAGCTCATTTCTTTGGGGATTCCTTGATTGTGCAGGAGTAAGTTTACCGGAAAGCACGGCTTCTGAGCGCTTGCGCTTTTTCCCGCTTCTAGCATCTTCCCGGGCCTTTCTTGCTGCTTCTCGAGCCTGGTAGGCTTTAATTGATTTCTTAATAAGTAATGAGCTGATATCAGGATTTTCTTCTAGAAAATAAGAAAGATGTTCTGATACAACACCATCAACTGCGGACCTTGCTTCACTCGTCCCCAATTTTCCTTTGGTTTGTCCTTCAAACTGCAAAAGTTCCTCTGGAATGCGGACCGAGATAATCGCTGAAAGACCCTCGCGAATATCAGCACCGTCAAGATTTTTGTCCTTTTCCTTCAATAGTGCAACCTTGCGCGCATAATCATTGAACACACGGGTCATAGCCGTCTTTGACCCTGCTTCATGGGTGCCGCCATCTTTTGTTCGAACATTATTGACAAACGAAAGTACGTTTTCGGAATAGCCATCGTTAAATTGAAAGGCAAATTCGACTTCAATCCCGTTTTGGGCACCTTCAAAGCTGACGACAGGATGCAGAACATCCTTTTCCTCGTTTAAATATTCAACAAACGCTTCAATTCCATTTTCGTAATGAAATATTTCGTGGACATCATGGCGTTCATCATGAATTTCTATTTTTAAACCTTTTAAAAGAAAGGCTGATTCTCTTAACCTCTCACATAATATTTCAAAATTATAAGTAGTAGTCGAAAAGATAGTTGGATCCGGCTTAAAGTGAATGGTCGTACCCGTCTGATTGGTTTTACCGATTTTCTCAAGCGTGGTAACCGGCTTTCCTCCATGTTCAAAACGCTGTTCATAAACAAAACCGTCACGTTTGATCGTTACGGTTAACCATTCTGACAAAGCGTTTACGACGGAAGCGCCTACTCCGTGTAGCCCGCCGCTCGTTTTATAACCGCCTTGACCGAATTTTCCTCCGGCATGCAGGACCGTTAAGATAACCTCAGGTGTTGGCTTCCCCATTTTATGCATTCCTGTTGGCATCCCGCGTCCTTTATCTACAACACTGATGGAATTATCTTTGTGTATTTTAACGATGATTTGATCACCAAAGCCGCCAAGTGCTTCATCGACGGAGTTATCGACAATCTCATAAACGAGATGGTGCAGACCTCGGGAATCCGTACTGCCGATATACATACCGGGACGTTTCCGGACAGCCTCCAAACCTTCTAGCACTTGTATGGCATCATCATTATAATCAAAAGCTTGCTGAGTTCTTGCCACTAAAATACCCCTTTCATCCCTTACAAAAGAAAACATAATTCTGTTTGCATATCTAATTAGTAAATGAATCATTCGTTTAAAAGAATTAAAAATCCTTTAAAAATTTTAAAATAGAACGAATGTTTGCCGACTTTATTTTATCACATTTCTTGCGGCGTCTATGCTTAATTGTAGCGATTTATTTCGATTTGGCAAATACGTTCTCTAAAAGAACATTATTTTATCATCCATATTTGACAATTTCCTTGGAAAATAAAAATAAAAAAACTGCTGTTTTTTAGCAGTTTTTAAAGTCACCTTTATTATTTTGTTAACGCATGCTCAACCTTAATACAGCGGTCCATGATGACGGTATAACCCTTTTCCTTTAAAAATTGATAGGCTTCTTCATTCATGCATCCCTGCTGTGCCCAAAAGATATCGCTGTCAATTTCGTCAAATTCCTTGGCAACCTCCAATAATTGCTCAGAACGACGGAAGACATTGACAATATCAACATGTCCTTCGATATCCTTTAAGGAAGCTACCGCTTTTACACCAAGCGCTTCATCAATTGTTGGATTGACAGGAATGATCTCATACCCCGCCTTTTGCATGGCTTCGGATACCATGTATGAGGTACGATCCGGATTATTACTTAATCCAACCACTGCAATTCTCTTTGCTTTTTTTAATAGTGCGCCTAATTCTGCCCGGCTTGGATTTTCAATTGTCATTCATGCCACTTCCTTCATCTTTTTCTTTATTTTACCTCTTTCTCATGCGAAATCCAAAAAACAATGCTTATTTTTTCGTGTGTGTCTTGCATTTTGTAAGTTTTTCATATTGAGAATCACTTGAACCCATTCTTGAAGTGATTTTTGGAATGGAAAGTCGATATCGGGTTCCTTCACCGAAAGTGTCAGCAGTAATAGAACCATTCATGTTTTCAAGAATGACCTTGGTAATGTATAAGCCGAGTTTCGTATCCACGGACCAATTGGAATCACTTGCATCAAACATTTTTGATAGGAGTTCTGGTTCTGGTCCACCGGCATTATCCATGATTTCGGCGACAAGATGGTCGGTAGTTTCATTGATCGTGATAAATAATTTTCGATCTTTTATTTCATTATTTACAAATGTATCTCTTATATTGGTTAAGAGATTGAGGACCACCTGGCTAAATTCGTTAGAATATCCATAGGCCTTTTGCTGCTCCCGATACTCAAAGTAAACACGAATCTCGTGTTTTTTTAGAAAAAAGGAGAATATGGACAATGCTGCCTCAATCGATTCTGCTAGTGAAAACGCACATTTTTCTTTACTTTGACGATAAAATTTTCGAAAATCTTGAATCGTGCCTGCCAGAAAATCAATTAATATCATACTCTCATTGGTAAATTGGTCCATGTATTGGGCGTTCATTTCCCCAAATCTTTGTGCATCTCTTATGTCTTTGATTAAAAGTGACAAGTGGTTAAGGGGCTGGCGCCATTGATGCCCAATGCTTGCAAGGATTTCGCCCATCGCTGCATGTTTTGCTTGTTGAATCAGCATTTGGTCCTTTTGTCTGTTTTTTGTAATCTCATCTTGAATTCGGTTTTCTAACATTTGAATCATTGACTCATACTTTTCGGTTAGTTCTTGATAGGCATCATCACGATTCTCTAGCTTTTTCATAAACTACCACCGCCTTCATTGGTTGTTGATTATATGCAACAAACCGACCATTCCTTATGTCGAATTGGCCGGCTCTAATCTTTGAATTTTCCTTTTAATGGTTACTTAAATTATATTTTGGGATGTTGTTGCAAGCAATAAAGAATCAAATCTTTTGAAAAATCTCCATATTTTCGTAATGAAATTGCCTTTAATTGTTCTTTTTTGATTAGTTGCAGAGGTGATTTACGCTACAGGCACAAGCGGTTCGTGGGCGTTCCGGGGAGCCTCCTCGTCGCTTATGTGCCTGCGGGGTCTCCCCAGTTCCGTACTCCCACAGGACACTGAATTTGCTTCCTTGAATCCGCCAACGCTCGAAGAAAATGCGTTAGCATTTTCGAGGAGTCTTCGTGCCTTCCACTCTAATCATTATTGAACTTTAAAATAGCCTTTAATAAAAAATAACCAGCATTATGCCGGTTATTTTTTGGTGATGGATTTGTTTGTGTTCATGTTTAAGGCAACCCATGCATCTTTGTCTGCAAAGAATCTGGACCAGCTGGCGACACCTGCTAGGTCATATTTGGCTGCTAGGTCAGCCCGTTTTTTTAATGAAAGTTCATCCTCAATCCAAATTTTATACCTTATTTCCTCTTTTGCATCGTAGTATTCCGCATAGTTTTGACCGCTTTCCTCATCATAATTTGGCTTCAATTTCTTTTCCTTCAGCCATGAATTTACACGGTCCATTGTTAGTGCCTTTGCAGAAATCTTCTCAGTTCCATCCTTTTCCGTTTCAATCATCCATAGCCTAGCATATAAAGGCAAACCGAGAATCAACCGTTCATTCGGAAGCTCGGTTAATAATGACTGCAAATTCTTTTCAACCCACGGTAGACTGGCAACACTGCCCGCCCCCGAAGCTGCTCCCCAATGTTCGTCATATGCCATGACAATCAAATAATCAGCTAATTTGGAAAGCTTTTTTCGTTCATAAAAGGAGGACCAGTTGTTATTAACGCCTGCTGAGAAGGTAATATCCATAGAAACGATCAGCCCTGCTTCGTGCAAATAGGGGGCGGCTTCTCGCATCAATTGCGTGACCAATGGTCCATCTTCGCTATTAACATTTTCAATATCAAAATTAATTCCCTGCAGCTTGTACATTTTACTGAATAGCAGCAGTTGGCGGATGATTTTTTGACGAGTTTCATAGTCTTTTAGTGCATCATGGGTTAGTTCCGGGTCAAAGCCATTAGAAAACAATCCCCAAACCTGATAACCTTTTGATTTTGCCCATTTACTGTAGGCAAGGGAGGCAAGATTTTTAATCGACCCACCTTTGTCTTCAAGTGAAAACCATGTTGGTGAAACGACATTCACCCCTGCCATATCAGGAATATGCGATGGGTTAGGATTTTTTGCATAGACTGCTTCCCATGTTAATTGGACCGGTCCGTTTATTTTCTTAGGAGGTACCTGTTTACTTTCCCGATTAATTCTAATGGTTACCGTTTCCTGTTTATGGACAAAGTCTTTTTTGATATAGCCACTAATACCTGATTGGTTGCGAACGAGATAATATCCGTCTCTCTCTCCCTCTATCCAAACAGGTTCCTGTTTTTTCATTTGTACGGTATAGGGTGCCTTTAGTGATGGCTTTGTTCTAAGTCTTAGTTTTTCCTCGTTGGTATCGTCGGATATGAGTTGACCTTTTACCAGTTTCTCACCATTCCTTTGAATCCAGATAGCGTCACTATCTTGCAGTTTTCGATATTGGATCGGATATAAAAATAAGATAGGATCAAGAGCAACGAAAATTTCTCCATCATCTGTTTTAATCGGTGACATTTGCAGCTTAACCGGTTTCTGATTCACGAAATAGGTTAAGGAATCCGTAGGCATTTGTATGACTTTATCTGCCGTTGTGATAATGACCGAATGCGACTTTTCATCGTAGACAATGCTTTTATCGATATTTTCCTGTAATAAAGAAAGTGGAATATAAACAGTGGTCCCTTCAAGTAAGGCATTTCCCTCCTGCTGTTTATTAAATAGAATCGGATATGTACCATGAAAATAGGCCGTTTTTTCTTTCGATGCGAAAGGATAAAGGATTAAGAGAATCGAAGAAATAATCAGCAAAATGGCGATAACCAATCCACCTATCATCCATTTCGGTGATAATTTTTGATTCTTATAGTATTCAACGCGTGCCATGTTTCTTTTTCCCCCTTATGACTATCGTAAAGTATCGAAATGGAATTGAGAAGGTACTTTTTCCTTTTTCTGATAGAACTTTATCGGAAATCTACATTTTCGCTCTTAAAATAAAGGAAGGATGGCGTTTTCGTAAATCCATGATAAAATAAATACACTGGATCTATTTGTAGAAGGAGATAAAAGTAAATGGTTCAAATTATTTTGTGCATGATCCTTGCTTATTTGCTGGGCTCGATTCCGTCCGGGTTAATCATCGGAAAAGTATTCTATAAGACAGATATTCGTGAGCACGGCAGCGGTAATTTAGGTGGAACGAATACCTTTCGAACACTGGGTGTAAAAGCTGGACTGGCTGTGACACTTGCAGATATATTAAAAGGCACCCTAGCAGCCTACCTGCCGCATATTTTTGGTCTTGATTTAAATGTATTAATCTTTGGGATTTTTGCGATTATCGGTCATACCTATCCGATTTTCGCCGGCTTCCGCGGCGGAAAAGCAGTGGCCACATCAGCCGGTGTCCTGTTATGCTATGCTCCGCTTCTATTTTTAACGGTATTGGTTGTCTTTTTTATCAGTTTGTATATCACAAAATATGTTTCACTTTCATCAATGATTGCAGGTGTGTGCGCAGTGATTTATGCAATTTTTCTTAAGGACATTCCTTTAATAATTGTCGTCATTTTTATGGCCACGTTTGTTATTTATCGTCATCGGGCAAATATTAAACGGATTATCAATAAAACAGAGCCGAAAGTGAAATGGCTGTCACGTAATCATTGAACAAGAGCACAAAGCTCTTGTTTTTTTCATAAAATCTTCAAATTCGCTGCCATAAAAATGATAGGAACTACGATAAGATAGATGTAAGGGCTATCATATTATGGAGGGATTTTTATGCAGAGTGTGAAAGAACTGATTAGTTTTTCAACAACAATTTCAGAAAGTACAGACCCAAACGAGTTTTTAATTCAATTTTCCTCCTGTGAATCTTTTAATGAGCGCGAAAAGCCGATTAAGCTGACAAAAAACTTTGATGAATTAATTGATTTTCTTGAAGAACTGGAACAATGAAAAAAGTGGAGCGTTTATGCTCCACTTTAAATTTTTAATAGTTGAAAACGGTTTTTTCCAAGTACATCTTTGACATAATCAAGCTTTGTATGATCAAAGTAGACATAATCTTTTTCATGAATAAGGATTTTTAAATCGTCAAATGTAAACAATTGGTCACCTTGTATTTTCCGCTCTTCCAGAGACAGATTAAGCTTTGGACCCCCTCAGCCAATTCCCATTGTTAAGCGAACGAACAGCTCTTCATCAGGCGTCTGTTTTTCGGACTCTACAATCTTCTGTAAAACTTGCCCGGCACTGCCAGTGATTTTAAACATCGTCACAACTCCTAAGTTTTTATTTAATAATTCGACAAAAAACTGTAAAATAATACATATATATTATCTCAATCAGTATATTTTTAAAACGAATATGCTTAATTCCACATAGTAAGGAGCAAGTATGAAAAAGAAAACACCTATTTTATCGATTTTTATTATTATTTTCTGCGTTTGCATCGCCGCCGTTCTTGTGATTCAGCAACGCCAAAATCAAAAAGCTGATGCAAAGGTTCATCTGACAAACCTAAATTCTCTCCGGTCACAGCCTGTGTTGGGGCGCAGTGTTAGTGAGAAAATAACCATTGGGGCTATCGGCGATATACTGATGCACGATCGAGTCTATCAGTATACGTACAATGGGCACCGATACAATTTTGACCCGCTATTTTCAGATGTGAAAAGTTTACTTCAAAAGCCTGACATATTGACAGCCAATCAAGAAAGTACATTGGGCGGGCTAAAACTTGGACTCTCAAGCTACCCAACATTTAATAGTCCGCATGAGGTTGCCGATGCGCTTGTACATACTGGTGTTGATATTGTTTCCACTGCGAATAACCATTCCTTAGATAAGGGTGAAAGAGGAATTGACTCGGAAGCGAAATATTTAAACAGTATTGGTCTTCCGCATGTTGGCAGCTTTATTGACGAAGAGGACCGCCAAAAATTAAGAATTCTTGATAAAAATGGAATCAAAATTGCGTTTCTTGCTTATACCTACGGGACAAACGGGATTCCTATTCCGGATGATAAGGATTTTCTTGTGAATCTTATTAATCGCGATCTAATGAAAGACGAAATCCATCGGGCGAAAAAAATAGCCGATGTTGTAGTAATGAGCATTCATTGGGGGAATGAATATCAACGCTTTCCTACTGACGAGCAAAAGAATTTAGCTCAATTTCTGGCAGACGAAGGTGCAGACATTATTTTCGGTTCCCATCCACATGTCTTGCAGCCAATGGATTGGATTAAAACAAAGGACGGGCGGAAGGCATTTGTCGTTTACTCATTAGGTAATTTTATTTCCGGCCAATCCAAAGATTACAAAGACATCGGGGGTCTAGCCACCATTGATATTTCTAAACAGGTTTCGGAAGAAGGCACTTCCATCACCTTATCAAATCCGCGCTTTTACCCAACCTTTGTATCAAAAAAGAAACATTATAAAGTTTATCCAATGGAAAAAGCCGGCCCATTCGGTCTCTCCAATCCCGAAGCAAAATATAAAGAAATCCAAAATCATATGTTTCAATGGCTCCGTTAATTCGGAGTCTTTTATTTTTTGAGAAGGTATTTTACTCGATTTCTGTGAAGAATAGCAATATAATGTGTGGTATGGATTTAGAAAGGAGTTTCACATGAATATTCAAATTAGCAAGGAAGCGGCGGCTTGGTATAAAGAGGAACTCGGCTTAGCAAATGGTGATTATCTACGGTTTTTTGCTCGTTATGGCGGGTGCAGCAACGTACAAAGCGGTTTCTCATTAGGAGTTTCCAATGAAGAACCGATTAATTTAGCTGTAAAAAAAGAGGCTGAAGGGATTACCTTTTATATTGAAGAAAAAGATGAATGGTATTTCGATGAGCATGACCTAGTCGTTGAACTTCCAGCTGGATCTGATGAGCCTGTGATTGATTACAAAAAGGCTACACTTTAATTTTTTAGGGAAGAACGTAATTGAGGTATATCCGTCCGAGATTTTGGAAGGACTCTATTATTGGATTGTTAGTGAATTTTGTCCTTCCAGGATAGTTGGAAGGACACTTTTTTTGATATTCAAGAGATTTTTGTCTTTCCAGGATTGCCGGAAGGACACTTTTTTTGATATTCAAGAGATTTTTGTCTTTCCAATATTGCCGGAAGGACACTTTTTTTATATTCAAGAGATTTTTGTCTTTCCAGGGTTGCCGGAAGGACACTTTTTATAAATTCCAGCAAATTTTGTCCTTCCGCTCCAAGGATAAAATTCACTCCCAAATATGATCAAGCAGGCCTTCTGCTTGGAGTATTTCCTTTTGCCGCTTGCCAAGCAGGTCAAAATGGGAATAGCCATCCTTTCGGTGATCAATCCATTCCTTTTTAAGTCCGTATTTACTACCCCATTCTGCTAATTTTTCCAGATCATTACAGCCTACTTTGGTAACGGTTTTGTATTCTGGGAAGCGCTCATCAAGCCAATAATGGGTCAAAAAAGCAATTTCACCGTGATCAATTTTCCGTTTCCACTCATTCAGTTCGTCTCTTCTAATCCCAAACGCCATCCCTGCTCACCCCAGTTACAGATTACTTTTTCTTAATTTCCTCGTATTTCAAAAACCATTCCGGAAATGCCTTCTTAAAAGAAGTTGGCCGGAAATTCTCTTTTTTAACAATGATATGGGTGGTGGTGCCAGTTGCACAAACTTCTTCTTCCCCATTTACAATCGAATATCCGTATACGGTTTTAATGCCATCGTTCAATTCCACCCATGTTTTCACAAACCCCTTATCTCCATAGCGGAGAGGTTTTTTATAGGTACACTGAACATCATAAACAGGAGCAAAATAACCGGCTTCCTCCATAGCAACATAGTTATAGCCAAGGTCTTCAATGATGCCTGTCCGGCCAAGCTCAAAAAATTTTAGGTAATTTGCGTGATAGATGACTCCCATGGCATCTGTATCCGCATAGTAAAGCTGAATTTCTCTTGTTGAAACAAAATATTGATCCACTTTCAACCATTCCTTTTATTTAATTTCTATTTTTTTTAAGGCGACCGTTACATCTTCAGGCGTAATAAAATTGACCTGGTCCGCTAGTTCTTCAACTAATCGTTCCTTCATCAGCCTTAGTGCCTGAGCTTGAATCATTTCATCTACCAAGTTTGTTGCAAAACGCCCATTACCATTGAATTTTTTCGCATCAAGAGTATCTTTTAATAATTCACGAGCTTCACTTATGATTTGATATTGAAACCCTTCTGCATAGGCGTCCATGATTGCTAACAGTTCTTCCGGTGAATAATCAGGGAAAAGAAAGAACTTCTTAAATCTTGACCTTAGTCCTGGATTACTTTCGAGGAGATGGTCCATTTCATTCGGGTAACCTGCCAGAACCACCACAAGATTTTCGTTTTGCTTCGTCATTTCGTCCACCAGTGTATCGATGACTTCTTTTCCAAAATCCTGGCTAGAGTGCCCTAGCAAGGAGTAAGCTTCATCAATAAAAAGAACTCCCCCTAATGCTTCTCTGATTTTCTTTTTCGTTTTACTAGCCGTTTGTCCCACGTATCCGGCCACAAAATCTGCCCGGCTGGCAACGATTAAATGGCCTCTTTTTAAAATGCCGCAATCCCGTAAGAGTTCAGCATAGATTTGTGCTACCGTGGTTTTACCTGTTCCGGGATTTCCGGTAAAAACTGCATGTAGCTGAATAGGAACGGTTGGAAGCTTTTGCTTTCTTCGATATTGCTGCATTTTAACAAAGGAGATGAGGGATTGAATCTCATCTTTTAATGATTCCAGTCCAATTAAACGGCCTAATTTATCATAGGGGGAAACCATATTCTCCGTTTTTTCAATTAAGAAGTCTTCTTTTCCCAGGATCATGAAATGAAAAAATTCCGGAATATTTTCTTTGGAGCCCTTTTTAAAAATAGCATCTAAAACTATGTTGCGGACGGTCCTGGCGTTCCCAAAAGTATCATCCACCCTTTCTTTCTCCAGCCGATGCTGAATCTCGATTTTGGCGTCTTCAGTCAGAATATAGTCATTCTCATCCGCAATTTTTTCAGCAATCATCACTAACTCTTCATTTGAATAGTTTGGTAAGTGGAGAAGATTGGATTGTGGAAAGCGGCTTCGTAATCCAGGATTGGCATCTAAAAACGAGCGCATCTCTTCCGGATAGCCGGCTAAAATAACGGCAAATCTTCCGCCAAATTCCTGCCCTGTCATAAGTGAAACGAGCGTGTCAATCGCTGTTTGACCATAGTCATTTCCAGCCTGCCCGTCGCGTTTCAAGCTATAAGCTTCGTCAATAAAAAGCACTCCGCCAATCGCCCGTTCCACAACTGCCCGGACATTTTCTTCCGTTTGACCAACATAGGAGCCTACTAATTGTGCACGGTCCACTTCGATTACTTCCTCCCTCGGTAAAACTCCGAGCTCGTGATAGATCCTGGCAAGTAGTCGAGCAATGGTTGTTTTACCGGTTCCGGGATTTCCGGTTAAGACCATATTAAGAATTAACTCATCCTTTATGTGAAAGCCATGTTCTTTGCGGTGTTTTTGATATTTCAAAAACCGGTAAAAATCATTTACTCGTTTTTTCACTTGTTCCATGCCAATCATTTCATTTAATTGGTCAAGTGCATTTTTTTCAAGTTTTCTTTCCTGCGGTTCTTTCTCGAGGAAAACTGTCTGCCACCGCTTTTTTAAATCTTCTAATGCGGATAATTGGGTTTTTAATTCCTCGTAATAGGTGGATGTATGAAAGACTCCTGTAATCGATTGATCGTATTCTATTGCTGCTTTGTGGAGGTCTCCAACGATTTTAACGGCTTCTTGAAGATATTCGGAAAGTAATTGGTACTTTTCATAGAGCTCTATGTTATCAATTGTTGAAGCAATGTCCCTATTGTTTTCGAGTTCTTTTAGATGCTCATCCGTTTCTTCTAAAAAAACTGTGCAAATATGTATATATTCTTCTGCAATTTTCTTTTTAGCTGTCCGATTATCTGTTTCTCTAATGGAGGGAAAGGAAAGTGGGATAAATAAATGCTCTTTCTTTTTCCATTCAAATTGGATGAAAAATTCTTTTGCTTGTGAATTGGTTGGATCTAATTCAAGAGCTTTCTCCATCATGAGGACAGTAAGAGTTTGCTGCTTTTTGCGGCCAATCCGTGAAAGAGCAGTAAGGGTAAGCAGTTTTGAAAGAAGCTGTGGATTGCTTTCCTTATGTAATGCCTCGATTAGTTGGCTTTCCTCTGCAACATAGCCTTTATTACTCAGCTCGGTTTCCCAGTTTACCATTTCTTGTTGAATCACCTTCATCACTTCTTTTTCCTAATTTCCTTTTCTATATTACCATAAGCACTAATGATTCAGGAAATTAAAAAGAAAGACCTGCCGCAAAGGACAGGTCTCCGATTATTGATTGATTTCATCCTGAATTTCAGATTTAAATGATTGAATACTTTCACGGCGGCGATCATTTTTTGCTTCGATTTGCTGGCGTTGTGTTTCGCTGTCGGTAAATTGTAGGGATTCTTCTGCTTGATGGATATTTTGTTCTGTGTCTGCAATCATCTTTTGTAATTTTTCAGCGTTATCGCTGCGATCATCTGGTTTTGGCTGGTTGTTATAAGTCATTTTTAATTCCTCCAATTAAAGTTGTTCGTGATACAGATATAGTTTGTAACGAAGCGCGAAAAATATCACAAAAAATTTAAAACAAAAAAAGACCCGCTGCTAAGTAGTTAGCGACGAGTCTCGATTTCATTATTCGCCTTTTGTTTGGATTACCTGGGCGTGTTTGCCAGATGTATCCTGCATTTTTTTTCCTTTGTTTCCGCCAAAGCCACGTGATTGTGTACCAATATGGTTAGGAACAAAATGTTCACCTTTTCCATTTGCATTCGTCATTTATATCCCTCCTCATATACAGTTTAACCTGTTTAGAGGAGTTCATAATTGGTAATGACTGAAAGTTTACTCAGCTTTTCCGAGGCGTTTTGCTTCAATTCGTTCTTCGATTTTTTCCAATGCAGCATGGTCCTTCATTAATTGATTTTTATTTTCAGAGACAAGCTCTGCAAAGGAGCGTTTTCTAGGTTTTCTCATGTCTTTCACCTTCCTTACTCACTATTCTATCAGGTATTATTCCCGAAAACCGATGAAATTATTACAACTTTTTGAAAATTTTATTTTTTAAAACAGCTAAAAGAAAAACATTGGCTAGTTGGCCAATGTTTTAATGTAACTTATTTGCAAATTGTTTCATTTGGGCTAATTCCATTCCACCGGTAAATTTATTTTCAATTATTCCTTTTCTGTTAATAAAATACGTTGTGGGTATTGATAAAATTTGATATGTCTCATTTACATGATCGTCCGCATCAAGAAGAATCGGGAACGTAATTTTATTTTTATTAACAAAACCTTTGACATCTAATTGCGGATCAATATTAACGGCAAGAATAACAAGGTCTTTATCTTTTTCTTTATAGAATTTTTCCATAGCAGGCATTTCTGCTTTACAAGGAGGGCACCAGGTTGCCCAGAAATTTAGCATGACTTTCTTTCCTCTTAAATCAGAAAGCTTAATTTTATCACCTGTAAGGGTTTTTAATTCAAAATCAGGTGCTTGTGCCCCGACTTTCAGTCCATCTTGAGCAGTTGTTTGTGTTGTTGTGCTTTCGGGTTCTGACTTTTTATCCATCGCTTGAACAATTGCTACTGTAAGCAAAGTGATTAATACGACTGCGGCAATTACTTTTTTAACCATCCCCGAAACCTCCTTTGTCCCAATGTTGTGCTATTTCGATTTTACACTATAAACTCTGTTGAAACAAAGATTGGATATGCCAAATCTGTGAACATTTCCTGTTCAAAAGAAAAAGCAAGCTCAGGTGGCTTGCTTTAATTCTGTATTTTTAAAGCTTCTATCACATTTTTCGATACCTTTTCAACAATCAAATTTAAATCATGTTCAGATAATGTGTATTCTACACCCTTTGATTTTTTAATGGCGTGGGAACCTTCAGGAGCGTCAGAACCAATTGGTGTTTCGCCCATGATTCCCATTGCCCTTTTCATATCCACAAGTCTCTGTACGTGCTTTTTCGAAAGTTCACGATCACCACTAATTTGTTTACTAATCCAATTTATTTTTGCGCTAAATTCAAGTGATTCCATCAAATAATAGGCATGCTCTAAACTTGTTCCCCATGTCAGGGCGCCGTGATTTTCGAGGAGCACCCCTTGATGGGTATGCACATGCTTTTTAACGGCATTTGGGATTTCCTCCGTTGATGGTGTACCATATTCCGCAATCGGAATCTTCCCTAAGTAAACAACCGATTCGGGCATAATGGCTTGATCAAGCGGGATTCCGGCAATCGCAAATGCGGTTGCATAAGGTGGGTGAACATGAACAACAGAATGAATATCTGGACGTTCTCGATAGACTAGCAGATGCATTTTCATTTCGGAAGTGGGTTTAAAATCCCCTTCAAGAACATTACCCTGACCATCGACCTTCACAATCATTTCCGGTGTCATATACCCTTTACTCATCCCGGTAGGTGTAATGAGGAATTCGTTCTCGCTGATACGAGTGGAAATGTTGCCGTCATTGGCGGCAACAAAGCCTTTTTGATAAACCCTTTTTCCAATTTCACATATTTGCTGCCTAAATTTAATTTCCGTAATCATCGGCATCCTGCCTTCCATTCTTTATCATTGAAAAAGTTTTGGAAGCTCTCCTTCGTAGTTACCTGATAGTATGCCCTTTTCTGTAATAATAGCTGTAACGAATTCGTGCGGGGTCACATCAAATGCCGGGTTGAATACTTTTACACCCTCAGGAGCAGTTCTTTTCCCAAATCCCTCAGTAATTTCTGATGCATCCCTTTCTTCGATTGGAATATCAGCACCTGTTTTCGTTTCTAAGTCGATGGTTGAAATCGGAGCAGCAACATAAAAAGGTATATTATGTGCCTTTGCCAGCAAGGCAACTCCATACGTACCAATTTTATTCGCGACATCACCATTTGCAGCTACACGGTCACAGCCGACGATTACCGCCTGTACCCAGCCTTTTTGCATGACCATTGCCGCCATATTATCAGTTATTAAGGTTACATCAATTCCTGCTTGCATCAGTTCCCATGCTGTTAAACGTGCGCCTTGCAGAAGTGGGCGAGTTTCATCGGCGAATACTTTTATATCCCAGCCTTGTTCTTTTGCTAAATAAAGCGGCGCTAGTGCTGTACCGTACCTTGCTGTGGCAATTCCTCCTGCATTACAGTGGGTAAGGATGCCCATCCCGTCATGTAAAAGGGTTAGTGCATTCTCACCAATGGTCCGGCAAACTTCTTCATCTTCGTTTCGAATGAAGTGTGCTTCTTGTTCAAGTGCTTCCTTTATTTGTGCTACAGGATGTGCTTTTTCCTTTTGAACCCTCTCATTCATCCTTTTAAGCGCCCAGAATAAATTCACTGCCGTTGGTCTTGAGGTCGCCAGGTAATCTGATTGCTTTTTAAAAACAGTATAAAAAACATCAAATGAATGATCTGGGGCATTCTTTATTCCGAGCAATAAACCATACGCAGCGGCAATCCCAATGGCAGGTGCTCCGCGAACCTTTAATTGCTTTATGGCATCCCAGGCATCCTCGATTTTTGTAATCTCTAGAAATTCCGTTACATTAGGAATTTTTGTTTGGTCAAGTATTTTCAATACACCATTTTCGAAGAAAACTGATTGTATAAATGTTTCTGTCATGTTTAACCCATCTCCTCTTTAATCTAAACAAATACTCGAATTTCATGAATGATTGCTTCCATTGTAATTTTATCAATATCTTCGATAGATGCAAGACTTTTCATTATCGTGGAAATTAACCGAAAATTATAATCCCTTTATAGACAATATCGTGTCTGAGAGGATCAATCATCTATGGTATAGGACTTTATAGACAAATCACTACCAAAACCAGAAAAACTATCTATAATTGATTGGTTAAGCGCTTTTTTTGTGCAATGAGCTCTTTGAACTCCCGGTCTAATACAAAATAGTTCGGGTGTTTTTGATCAAGCAGCGATAATTCCCCAAGAACGGTGGCGAGCCGATTTTCAATCACCATTAATTCCTCTTTAATGCTGACATTTGGATTTGATTTTTCCTTATTTAAATATTCTTCTGGCTTCATTTCCATCCGCTTGATTTTATGATTTTCAAACACCAAAAGCTTATCACAAATCTTATTAAGAAAATAATAGTCATGAGATACTGTAATAATTGTTCCTGTAAACTCATTCAAAGTATTTTCTAATTGCTCCCTGCTTGGCAAGTCAAGATGATTGGTTGGCTCATCGAGGATAAGGACATCATATTCCTTCATTAACATATCAACTAATTTCACTCTTGTTCTTTCTCCTAAACTGAGTGTACCGATTGGCTTGGTAATGAGCTCCTCTTTTAACCCAAGGTTGGCTAATAGGGTTCTCGCACGAAAGATATCCTCCCGTTCCGTAAAACCTAATGCATCAATGGCTGTTGTTTCTTCTTGCAGATCATGAACATCTTGACTAAGATAAGCAATTTTAATGGATTGACTTTTCCAAAGTGTCCCTTTCGTGGGCGGTTCTTGGCCTAATACCATGCGAAGTAACGTGGTTTTACCGCAGCCATTTTCTCCCAACAAACCGATCCTTTCCCCATAGTTTATATAAAATTTAGCGTCCTGGAATAGGTTACGGTTGTCATAGGTTTTCGTTAAGTCCTTCGCCTCAATAATTCGCTTCCCTCTTTTTCCATCGGCTTCAAACTGAAAGCTGACCACTGCTTCCTCTGAAGGTTTATCAATTTTATTTTTATTTAGTTCATTTTGGAGTCGTTTATTTTTTGATTTGACCTGACTATCGCGCTTTTTTGCTTTAACACGGTGATATTCTTTAGTCCCAAAATCTCTACCCTGTTTTGTTGAATTCTGGTGCGCTTTATCAGACCAGGACTTTAATTGTTCCATCTGCCCTTCAATTTCTTCCTGCTTTTTCTTCTGGACAGTATATTTGTGAAGCTGGTCCTCAGTCCGTTTTTGTTTTTCTTTGCGAAACTCACTATAATTCGCGTTATAAAAATGAAGTTTTTTATTTTCAATTTCAAAAATTCGATTGATGGTTTCATCTAAAAAGTAGCGGTCGTGCGAGATGATCAAAATCGGTCCTGGGAACTTTTTTAATTCCGAAATTAACCACTTAATTCCTTTAAAATCTAAATGATTTGTTGGCTCATCGAGTATTAAAAAATCAGGTTTGCTGGACCAAATAAGGGAAAGAGCAAGCTTTAATTTCTCGCCTCCACTTAAATGCTGCAACCGATGTTCCTCCCAATCATAAACCTTTTCAAGGCCAAGCTGACTAGTGTGTTCTAATAAATCCTTTTTATCTACAATAGCCTCGACAAAATTTGTAAATTCATAATCAATCGATTGTGTTAAATAACCAATCTTACATTCCTTTATATATTCAACCGTTCCACTATCAGGTTTTAACCGGCCCATAATGAGATTCGCCAAGGTGGTCTTTCCAGTGCCATTGTAGCCAACTAAACCAATTCTTTCTCCCATCTTTATATCAAAATGAACATTGTCTAATATTTTTCTTAATTCAAAGCTTTTTTCTAATCCAGTTACCTTTAAAACGGTCAAAGATTCTTTAACCATAAAAAAACTCCCTTCCTTGAACCTGAAGAGAGTTTTGTCGCAATCATTAGAATTTCCCTAAAATGCACATTAAATAACCTTTAAGGCATAAAAAGGTAAAATCAAATTATGGACGTAAAAAGGACAGACTAATCCTATTCTTCAGGTTCATCATTTTCGTTTATTCGAAATATGAGCTGAATCATAAGATTAATACTTCATTTCCTCTTTATCATTCCTTTTCGTTTAGTACATCTATAATATGGTATTCTCTTTGAAATTGTCAATCAATTTCTTCTGTAAAAAAACACCATGCTAATAAAAGCATGGTGTTTTTGAAATATAATTACGCTTCTTGTAATTTTTCACGTAATACCATTTGTAGGATACCGCCGTGACGATAGTAGTCGATTTCAACTTCAGAGTCGAAACGTACAACTACTTCGAATTCTTTCTTGTTACCAGCTTCGTCAGTCGCAGTAACTTTTAGAAGATCACGTGGTTTTACGTTTTCGTCTACTTGCACTTCGAATGTTTCTTTACCAGTTAGACCAAGAGTTTCAGCGTTGTCGCCCTCTTTAAATTGAAGTGGAAGTACGCCCATTAACACAAGGTTAGAACGGTGAATACGTTCAAAGCTTTCAGCAAGAACTGTTTTGATGCCTAAAAGATTCGTACCTTTGGCAGCCCAGTCACGTGAAGAGCCCATTCCGTAATCTTTACCAGCAATAACCATTAAGCCAGTGCCGTTTTCTTTGTATTTCATGCAAGCATCGTAGATTGATGTAACTTCGCCAGTTGGCCAGTAAGTTGTGAAGCCGCCTTCTGTGCCAGGAGCAATTTGGTTACGAATACGGATGTTCGCAAATGTTCCGCGCATCATCACTTCATGGTTACCACGGCGAGAACCGTAAGAGTTAAAGTCACGTGGCTGAACGCCTTTTTCTAATAGATATTTACCAGCTGGAGTATTTTTACCAATAGCTCCTGCAGGTGAAATATGGTCAGTTGTTACAGAATCGCCGAACTTACCAACAATACGAAGACCTGTTAAAGGTTCTACTTTGCCAGGCTCTGGTGATAATCCCTCAAAGAATGGAGGATTTGCAATATAAGTAGAATCTTCATCCCAAGTATATAATGGCTCATTGCTTGTTTTGATTTCGTTCCAACGTTCGTTGTCACCAAAGACATTTTCATATTCTTTACGGAATAGTTCTGGAGTAACAGTACGTTTAACAACATCATTTACTTCAGCAGTAGATGGCCAAACATCCTTGAAGAATACATCGTTGCCATTTTTATCTTTTCCGATTGGCTCGTTAGCAAAGTCAATGTTCACTGTACCAGCAAGTGCATATGCAACAACTAACGGTGGTGAAGCAAGGTAGTTTGCTTTTACAAGCGGATGAATCCGGCCTTCAAAGTTACGGTTACCTGAAAGTACAGAGGTAACTAATAGGTCGTTTTCAGCGATTGTTTTTTCGATTTCTTCTTTTAATGGACCGGAGTTACCGATACATGTTGTACAGCCGTAACCAACAAGGTTGAAGCCGATTTGCTCTAGGTATGGAAGTAAGCCGGAATCACGAAGGTAACCAGTTACAACTTTAGATCCTGGTGCTAAAGAAGTTTTTACAAACTTAGGAACTTCCATTCCAAGTTCAACAGCTTTCTTCGCAACAAGTCCTGCACCAACTAAAACGTATGGGTTAGATGTATTTGTACAGCTTGTAATCGATGCAATTGCAACTGCACCTGTTTTAATATCTGCTTCGTCGCCATTATTAAACTTAATGGTTGCAGACTTCTCAAGTTCGTCAGCTTGTAAGCCAAAGCCTTGGTTTCCTTGAGGAGCAGATACCGCTTTAACGAACTCTTCTTTCATTTTTGAAAGAGGAATTAAATCTTGTGGACGCTTAGGACCAGAAAGATTCGCTTCAATCTCAGAAAGGTCGATTTCGATTACACTTGTATAAACAGGCTCAACAGATGGATCAAAGAATAATCCGTTTGCTTTGCAATATTGTTCTACAACATTAATTTGTTCTGCATCACGGCCAGTTAAGCGTAAGTATTCAATGGATTCCCCATCGATTGGGAAGAAACCACATGTTGCACCATATTCAGGAGCCATGTTTGCGATGGTAGCGCGGTCAGCAAGTGGTAATGTAGATACCCCAGGTCCAAAATATTCTACGAATTTACCAACTACACCATGCTTACGAAGTACTTGTGTTACTTTCAGTGCAAGGTCAGTTGCAGTTGCTCCGTTTGGAAGCTCACCTACTAATTTAACCCCAACAACTTCAGGAACAGGGAAATATGAAGGCTGTCCAAGCATTCCAGCTTCAGCCTCGATACCGCCAACACCCCATCCAAGTACGCCAAGACCATTGATCATAGTTGTATGAGAGTCAGTACCTACTAATGTATCTGGGTAAGTTTCTAATTCACCGTCTACATTAGCTACATGAACAACATCTGCTAAGAACTCTAAGTTTACTTGGTGAACGATACCAGTTGCTGGCGGCACGGCACGGTAGTTGTTGAAGGATTTTTGCGCCCAGCTTAAGAATTGGTAGCGCTCAGCATTACGTTCGAATTCATAATCCATGTTAATTCTTAATGAATCAGCTGAACCATATGCATCTACTTGTACAGAGTGGTCAATAACAAGATCAACTGTTTTTTCTGGATTAATTTTGTCTGGGTCTCCGCCAAGGTCAGCCATTGCTTTTCTTAAGGAAGCAAGGTCAACGACAGCGGGAACGCCTGTGAAGTCTTGAAGAATAACACGAGCTGGTTTAAAAGGCACATCTACTTCTTTTAACTCGTTTGTTCCCCATTTTGCTAAGTTTTCAACATGCTCTTTTGTAATAACTCGGCCATCATATTGGCGAAGTACTGATTCAAGTAGTACTTTTACGGAATAAGGTAATTTCGAAACATTTCCAATACCAGCTTCTTCTAACGCATTTAAACGATAATAGTGATAACGTTTGCCGTTTGCTTCAAAAGAAGATTTTGCGTTATAAACATCATTTTTTACCATGAGTTTAACCCCCTCATTCTTAACTAAATACAAAAATAAACGAAAAGTGTGAATATTCCCTTTTACCCCAACTTTTCTCACAATTCTTATCTTAATACAACCTTTAACATAAGTAAATATCAAGAAAGTTATTGTAGTCGATAAGTTTTTCTTATGCTCTTTCATAAAAAGAGTTCGAAATATTTTGAAAATGTTATAGGGCTAAGATGATTCTCATTTGTCGGGAATTCTTTGTATTCGTTATTATTATGTCAAAAAAACTTTTTGATGTCATGTTTTTAGATCCAAAGGAAATATTAACAGATAAGGAGGTGGTTGGTATGGGAAAACGCAAAGCGAATCATGTCATTCCTGGTGCAAATGCAGCCAGTGCTCAAGGACAAGGGGCAGGCTTTAATGAAGAAATGGCAAAAGAGCCGTTGACAGTAAAAGAAAGAATGAACAATAAAAAGCGAAAGAAGAATCAGTAAAAGCAGGAGGTCTCCCCCCTGCTTTTATTTTTCCTATTTTTATTGGTTTACTTCTGAAACCATTGATTGAAGATCTTGCTGGAAGCGTTCCAGCTGGGCTCTTTGGTGTTCAGAGGCAACTTCTAATGCGTTTTCAATTTGCTGATACGCTTCATTCACTTCATCTTTCAAATGCTTCAGCTGATGACCGTAGCTTGCACTATCGGTAACAATATCATAATAAAGACCTTGAGCATTTTCATATCCCTGCTGGGCAGCCTGGAAAGCCTGTTGTTTGTCCTTATGGTAAGGATTTTTTTGCATATCTATGTTTCACCCCTTCATTTTATTTACCGTTAAATTGCACAGAACCAAAAAAAATATTCAGGCATGAAAAAATGGTCTTCACAGCATCCTAATGAGTAGGAGGGATGAAAAAATGGTAAACAAAAACGATGGCAAAGATATGCGTAAAAATGCTCCAAAACAATCTGGCCAGCCTGAGCCGATGAGTGGTTCTCATAAAGTGAAGAATCGCAATCATACACGGGCCAAACATAATTCGCACCATGATATGTAGAAAAGCGGAAGCGCCTTGGTCAGCCTAAGGCAAGTGCTGGAGGACCAGGCGGAGAAGTCGTTCTTTGACTTCATCGCCTGGTCCGAAGCAACCTCGAGGGGCTAGGCGCTGAAGCTGGACAATTCTCAAAGTCGAACATTTATTAGAAATTTTAAAAGACCCCTTTTTCTTAAGAGGGGTCTCCTGCCGTTAAAGCGTTTAAAATGATACCTTCTTCTTCCGGTGTGACAGTTCGTAAATCAATTAAAAACTCATCATTGTGAATCCGTCCGATAATCGCAGGTTCTGATTGGGTTCGAAATTTTCTACCAAGTTGTTCAGCTGTTAATGTTTTATGTTTTAAAGCAATAACCATTGTCGGTAGCTCGACATCAGGCATTGTGCCCCCGCCTACTTGACTGCTTCCAGGAAAAATTTTTGCATGAAATTGACTTGTCCTTGCTAAAAGCTGCGAAACAAATTCCTGGGACCTTTCGTCTAATTCAGTGACAGGAACAAGTAAATCACGGATTGTCGGGATATGCTGCAGCCCTTTTTCTCCCCGGACATAATCCAGTAAAGTGCCCTCTAAAGCCGCGAATGTCATCTTATCCACCCGAACTACTCTAGCCAGCTGATGTTTTTTTAATTGTTCTATTAGTTCTTTTTTGCCGGCAATTATTCCCGCTTGCGGCCCGCCAAGCAGTTTATCTCCACTAAAGGTTAAAAGATCCGCGCCCATTGCAATCAATTCTTTTACAAGAGGTTCCTCTCCAATCCCGTGTTTTCGGAAATCAAAAAGAGCACCACTGCCTAAGTCTTCGTAGAAAATAATCTGTTCGTGATTTCTAGTTAACTGAATTAGTTCCTCTGTTGCAACTGATTTAGTAAAACCAATTACCTTAAAATTACTCGTATGAACTTTCATAACAATTGAAGTGTCAGGAGTAATTGCCTTTTCATAGTCGAACAAATGGGTTTTATTCGTCGTTCCTACTTCTACAAGCCTAGCACCGCTTTCCTCCATAATCGAAGAAATGCGAAAGGAACCGCCAATTTCAACGAGCTGACCGCGTGATACAATAACCTCTTTGTTTTTTGCCAACGCAGATAACACCAGATAAACGGCAGCTGCATTATTATTAACTACCATTACTGCTTCAGCACCTGTGATTTCTTTTAACAGGGCTTCAACATGCGTGTGACGGGAACCGCGTTTTCCTTCTTCTATTAAATACTCAAGATTTGAGTAATTCCGTGCGGTTTCCACTACATGCTCGATTGCATGTTCACTGAGCCTTGCTCGACCAAGATTTGTATGTAAAATCGTTCCTGTAGCATTAATGACTTTTTTTAATGTATAGGTGAATTGTTTTTCAATTTTTCCTTTAAGACAAAAAAATACCTCATCAATAAACGTGCCTGAACCAGGCAATGCACCCTGCCAGGTTTCTTGTAACAATTCATTTCTTATTTGCTCCAATACCTCTTTTAACTGCTTCGTTAATTGATTAAAATCAAAACCCCGCTCTTCAAGGAGGGTTAAAAATTGCGGGTGGTTCTGCAATTCATGAACAGCTGGGATGGAACGTAGCCATTGTTTCACGATGTTAACTCCTTTATTTCCCTACTTTTTACCTATTATAGCATTTTTCACATTTCACGACAGTTTGAATAAAATAAACCAAGCAAGGGGGAATCGCTTTGAATAGAAAGAAAGATGATCAATGTTACGATTTGGAACAAATGGAAAAATGGTTAGAAAATTACTTTCTAGACCCATTAACCTCCTATTGTGACATGACCCAGTTCCGGATTGACCTTTATGAAACAGAAAAAGACTGGATTGTGGAGGCCGTTTTGGATGATTTTAAATCAGCCGAACTTTCCGTAAAAGTGGAGGATATGAAGCTAATTATAACAGCTCGAAAACAAACTCTCTCTACAAACATCAAAAAGATAAGAACCATTGACTTCCCCTTTCCGATTAAAAATCAGAAAGTCTGTGCTTTTTTTCAAAATGGAATTTTAGAAATATTTATCTCCAAAATAGATAAAGGTGCAGGAAACAATCGATTTATTACACTTCCGTAACCGTTTTTCTTTTTTTGTTGCAGTTTACATAATACTATTACTAGCAATAAAAAAGCTCTCAAATTCATCCTTTATGGATTTGAGAGCTTTTTTTTACATGCTTTCGATTATTTTGATGATTTCGTCTGTATCAGGAAAGACACCTGTTTCATCCTTGGAATATATTTTTATTCCATCAACGGTAATTTCAAAAACCCCTCCTGAGGCAGGTATTAATTCCATCTTTTTAATATTACGATTAAAGTGGGTAAATAGCTCTTCTGCGAAACTCGCAGCTTTTGGAGCAAAGTTTCATTGCATGCAAAATTCAACAATTACTTGATAATTTTTCATACGGACCTCCTATTTTGCTACATCAAGATAGTAAAAACATTCTACCTTATCCCTAATATTACAGCAATTATTTTGCACCATTCGTGCGCAAATAACCTGAAAGAGTTATACTAGGTAGATGGAGGTGGACAGTATGAGTGAACAAGAGAAAATTCGCCTAACCTCATTGTCAACAAAAGCTGGCTGAGGCTGCAAAATTGGTCCTGAAGACCTGGCGCAAGTCTTGCGTCTATTGCCAAAACAAGATCCTGTTCCGGAATTACTTGTTGGACATGAAACATCCGACGATGCCGGAGTATTTCAATTAACAGACTCGATCGCACTCATTCAAACACTAGATTATTTTACCCCAATCGTGGATGACCCTTATATGTTCGGTCAGATTGCGGCTGCGAACGCACTAAGTGATGTATATGCCATGGGCGGACAGCCGAAAACCGTTATGAATATTGTCGGCTATCCGATTAAGAAGCTCGGGCCCGATATGCTTTCCGAAATTCTCCGGGGGGCAGCGGATAAGGTAAAAGAATCAGGTGCCTTAACAGTGGGCGGCCACTCAATTGATGATCAAGAACCTAAATTCGGTCTCTCTGTGACTGGAATTGTACATCCGAAAAAGGTGTGGAAAAATGTCGGTGCAAAACTTGGTGATGTTCTTGTTTTAACAAAACCAGTCGGTGTGGGTATTCTTACAACTGGAATTAAAAGAAATGTTGTTACGGTGGAACAAGAACAAGCAGTAACCGAAACGATGGCGATGCTTAATAAAACGGCTGCAGAGGTTTTATCGAACTTCCATCCACACGCTGTTACAGATGTCACTGGGTTTGGTCTGCTCGGTCATGGCAGCGAAATGGCTCGAGGCAGTGGTGTAAGCTTTGAAATTTCGTTCTCCCAAGTTCCAATCCTTGAAGGAGCCATTGAGTTAGCTAAAGATGGTGTCGTACCAGGCGGGTCTAAATCCAATCATAAATGGCTTCAGAATGATGTTGTTTATGAAGAAATCCTTCCAGATGAACAACTTGTTCTTTGTGATGCTATTACCTCTGGTGGTTTACTGGTTTCATTGAATGAAAAGGATGCACGGACATATATTGAAAATCTTCATTCTAATGGACTTGCCCAAGCATCAATCATTGGACGTGTCACTGAGAAAAGCGAAAAATTAATTTATGTAAAAAAATAAAAAGCGAAGCTGATGCTTCGCTTTTTATTTATGCCATCTTTCTTATTTGCAGTTTTTGGGATAATTTTTCAATCATATCTTGTGTCATTTTGTCCAAATCATATTCAAATTTAAAGCCCCATTCTTGCTTTGCAGCGGTGGCATCAATTGAATTTGGCCAGCTATCAGCAATTTTTTGGCGTACAGGGTCTGGATTATAGGCCATTTTAAAGTTTGGAATATACCTCATGATACTTGCTGCGATATCCTCAGGTGCAAAACTCATTGCTGTAACATTAAAGGCATTTCGGTGAATCAGTTTTGAAGAATCTGCTTCCATTAAATCGATGATGGCATTCAATGCATCCGGCATATACATCATATCCATGTAGGTGCCTTTATCAATATAGGAGGTATATCTGCCATTTTTAATTGCTTCATAATAGATTTCAACTGCATAATCTGTTGTTCCGCCTCCAGGCAGTGCTACATACGAAATTAATCCCGGGAAACGTACGCCGCGTGTATCGACTCCGAACCTTTGGTGATAGTAATCAGCCAATAATTCCCCAGCAACTTTGTTTACCCCATACATGGTTGTTGGCCGCATAATCGTATCCTGGGGTGTTTGGTCTTTAGGAGTAGTTGGTCCGAATGCACCAATAGAACTTGGTGTGAAAAATTGCGCATTTACCTCTCTTGCTGTTTCAAGCGCATTCATAAGTCCACCCATATTTAAATTCCAAGCAAACAATGGCTTTGCTTCCGCTGTTGCGGATAAAAGGGCGGCTAAATGCATGATGGTATCAACATTATATTTTTTCGCAATTTCAACCATCCGTTTTCCGTCCGTTACATCTAAAATTTCGAAGGGGCCACTTTCGAAATTAACGTTGTCGCTCTTTTTGATATCCGTGGCAATTACATTGTCTACTCCGTAAATTTCTCTAAGCCTTGTGGTTAATTCTGACCCAATTTGCCCCAAAGCTCCTGTGATTAATATTTTTTTCATATATAATCCCCCGTCCTCTTCACGATGATGTAATTTGAAAAATTAAATGACACCCATTTCCTTACCGACTTTTTCATAAATGGAGATGGCTTTATCAAGCATTTCTTTGGTATGGGCAGCAGTTGGCATGTTACGAACACGGCCTGTTCCCTGCGGTACCGTTGGGAATACTATCGCTTTTGCATATACGCCTTCTTCGTTTAAACGTTTACTAAAAGCTTGGGTTAACGATTCGTCCCCGATTATACATGGAGTGATTGGTGTTTCACTGTTACCGATATTAAACCCTAATTCCTTCAAGCCTTTTTTTAGGTAATTTCCATTCTCCCAAAGTTTTTGATTTAACTCGGTGCTTTCCATTAAAATTTCAATCGATTTTTTACTGGCTGCAACATCTGCAGGGGTTAGGGAAGTTGAAAAAAGGAATGGACGGCTGCGAACCTTTAACCAGTCGATTAAATTTTTCTTTCCAGCCACATATCCTCCAACTACCCCAATTGCTTTTGAAAGTGTACCGATTTGGAAATCAATTTTATCTGATAATCCGAAATGCTTTACAGTCCCGGTTCCATCACCAAGTACTCCTGATCCATGGGCATCATCGACATACGTAATTAGATCAAATTCTTCAGCAATTTTTATGATTTCAGGTAATAGGGCAACATCACCGTCCATTGAAAATACGCCATCTGTAATGACCATTATTTTATTGTAAAGGCCTGATTCCTTTGCTTCTTTCGCTCTCGCCCGCAAATCTTCCATATCGGAGTGTTTAAAGCGGATAATTTTCGCTTTGGATAACCGACAGCCGTCGATAATGGAGGCGTGGTTCAATTCGTCTGAAAGAATCGCATCATTTTTATCCATAACCGCTGAAATCGCTGCCATATTACAGTTAAAACCCGACTGATAGGCAATCGCTGCTTCCGTATGTTTAAATTCTGCTAATTTTTCCTCTAGTTCTACATGAAGCTTGAGCGTACCATTAATGGTACGGACGGCACCGGCTCCGACACCGTATTGTTCGATCGCTTCTTTTGCAGCTTGTTTCAAACGCTCATCTGTTGCTAAACCTAAATAATTATTAGAAGAAAGATTTACAAGCTCCTTCCCATTAATCGTAATGACAGGACCATTTGGACTTTCTAAAGGATCAATAACATTGTATAGACCTTTTCCCTTTAAATCTTCAAGATTTTCATTTAAAAAATGTTCCAAAATATGACTGGACATTTTTCTACCTCCTTATCAACTCAGCGGTTATTTGTCGTTATCCTAAGTACAATTGTCTACTGGACACGGACATTGAAATTAAGCTCAATTGCCTGTATAAAAGCATTCTTGTTAATTACTGTATCATACTTTTTTTGAAATGTTCATACCTAGAGGACAAATTTTTAAAAATTTTTTTATTTACTCCTATAGGGTAACCATTTCAAAAACAGGATATTTGCTTGAAAAGTATTTGAATGGAATCCTTTGAATTTTCATTATATAAAAATAATTTTATTGGAAAGAAAAAACGATATAATAGACTTACTCAAATGAACGAAACAGAAAGGGTGTTTTTTGTGCCAGTTCTCTCTTCTCTCCTCTATACCATCCTTGTTGGTGGGGCATTTATCTATTTATTCATTTTTACGTATGATTTTTTTTATGGTGAAAAACGGGATAAGCAATTGAAAAAAATACATAAGCATTTCCGTAAAGAAACGGTAAATAAGATTGACCTTTTAGAACATCAGCCCAAAAAATTTACAATGTATCAGGTAAAAACAAATACAGAAACGAAAAAAGTCAAAGTAAAACCAGGGTACAAGATTGTAAATATGGTCAAAAAGAAAAAATAAAAGAACCTACCCACTCGGATAGGTTCTTTCCGTATTTATTTCACTTTTTGAAAGGATAATTTTTCAGCTGCTTTATTCACCTTTTGAAGAGCATCTTGGTATTCTACCTCTAATCGTTCAATAATTTCTCCAGCCGTTTCGATTTTGTCAATTGCTCCGACACCATGCCCTGCGGACCAGATATCGCGCCATGCTTTGACATTTGGTTCCTGCTGCATATTATTAAAATCAACTTTTTCTTTTTTCGCAAGTTGAGCCGGATTAAGTCCTGCTTTTACAATGCTTGGAATTAACATATTAGCCTTTACCCCAGAAAAAGCGTCTGTCAAAATGATATCCTCTTGCGTAGCTTCGACTAGCATCTCTCGGTATTCATCTCGGGCCATACTTTCTTTTGCTACAATGAATCTTGTACCCATATAGGCAAGGTCTGCTCCTGCTGCTTGTGCCGCTAAAATTCCCTTTCCAGTCGAAATCGCACCGGCAAGTACGATGATTCCATCCCAGAAGGAGCACACAATATCTACAAAAGCAAAGCCGTTAATTTGACCGGCATGCCCACCTGCCCCGCTTGCCACTAAAATGAGTCCGTCAACTCCTGCCTCCGCCGCTTTTTTCGCGAATTTCACATCACTTACATCTGAAAAAACAAGACCGCCATATTCATGAACGATATCAACGACCATCTTCGGACTGCCTAGTGAGGTGATAACCAACTGAGGCTGATGTTTTTTTATTAATTCAAGTTCCTCCAGCAGTCTCCCATATGAGCTATGTACAACCATGTTCATCGCCCATGGTGCGATTTTTCGGCCAGGATCCTTCGTTTTCGCAGCTTTTAATTCCGCGTTTAATTGCCCCATCCATTGGTCAAGTACTTCAATCGGTCGTGCATTTGGTGCTGGAAATGAACCAATGATCCCATTCAAACAGCAATTTTTGACTAAATCAGGGCCTGATACGAGGAACATCGGTGCAGAGATAATCGGTAAGCGCAATTGAGTCCACCAGTTTTCTGGTATGGATTTGTTCATTTTATCCCCTCTTTTCAATTTGGAATTTTCTGAATAGACTTCTCAGTTTATATAGTAGCTGAAAATGAATGAATATTCAATCACTTCTTAAGAATTAAAAAAAACGTTTTCAAACACGAACGATATTTTTAAAAAATAAAATATTATTCGTTTTTTATCAAAAAAAGATTGATTTTAGCTTTTTGTCATGGTTATAATGTGAATAAATTTATAACCGTTTCACTCATATAATCGCAGGAATATGGCCTGCAAGTTTCTACCGGATTGCCGTAAACAATCTGACTATGAGTGGGCAATGAAACGCGCTTTTCTATCTGAATCGCGCACCTCTTGTTTCCTCTTGGAATTCAAGCCCAAAGGTCATTGCCTCACTCAATTTTGATGTGAGCGGACCTTTGGGCTTTTATTATTAGGAGGTTTAACCGATGAAATTATTGGAAGAAAGAATTAAAGTGGATGGGAATGCCCTTAATGAAAATGTTTTAAAGGTTGATTCCTTTTTGAATCACCAAATTGACCCTCAATTAATGAACGAGATTGGCAAGGAATTCGCGTCTCTTTTTGCAAATGAGGGAATAACAAAAATTGTGACAATTGAAACTTCAGGAATTGCTCCTGCTGTAATGGCTGGATTGCATATGAATGTTCCTGTAATCTTTGCAAAAAAAAGCAAATCTTTAACATTGTTCGAAGCCATGCTGACAACAAGAGTGTATTCCTTTACAAAACAAGAATCTAACGATATCTCCATTTCAAAAAAATATATATCCGAGGATGACCGAATCCTTATAATCGATGACTTTATTGCAAACGGTGAGGCTGCACTTGGATTAGTCAATTTGGTTGAAATGACAAATGCCAAGGTGGCTGGTATTGGCATTGTCATCGAAAAGTCCTTCCAGCCTGGTGCACAAAAATTAAAGGATCTTGGTTTTAGGGTTGAATCATTGGCAAGAATCGCCAAACTATCAAACGGAGAAGTAACATTTGTAAATGAAAAAGTGGAGGAGTTAGTCTAATGAAACAAAATCCTTTTAAAGTTGCCTCTTTAGGAATTCAGCATGTATTGGCAATGTATGCCGGAGCTGTAATTGTTCCTCTGATTATCGGCAGCGCCCTTCATTTTTCAGGTAAACAATTAGCGTATCTCGTATCGCTTGATATTCTTACAAGCGGGATTGCGACGTTATTGCAGGTGTGGCAGAATCGCTTTTTCGGGATTGGTCTTCCAATCGTGCTTGGTTGTACATTTACCGCTGTTGGACCAATTATTGCGATTGGCAGTCAATACGGTCTATCTGCCATCTACGGTTCGATTTTGATTTCCGGTTTAATTGTTATTCTCATTGCCAGTTTTTTTGGAAAATTGATTCGTTTCTTCCCTCCTATTGTAACTGGGTCGGTAGTTACAATTATTGGCCTAACACTAATTCCGGTTGCGATGAATAATGTTGCCGGCGGACAAGGCAGTCCTGATTTTGGTTCTCAAACAAATCTTGCTCTTGCATTTGGGACTTTATTGTTTATTATCTTGCTTTACCGTTTCTCTAAAGGATTTATTCGTTCGATTTCGATTTTGTTGGGATTAATTGCCGGTACCATTGCCGCTGCACTAATGGGGAAAGTAAACTTCGCATCTGTTGGTGAGGCTTCATGGTTCCATATGGTAAGCCCATTACACTTTGCAGCTCCTTCTTTTGAATTGGCACCGATTATTACCATGACCTTAGTAGCCATTGTCAGCTTAATCGAGTCTTCAGGTGTATACTTTGCTTTAAGTGATATTACTGGGAGAAAATTATCGGAAAAAGATTTAGTGAAAGGGTATCGTGCGGAAGGTCTCGCAAGTATCCTTGGAGCTCTATTTAATTCTTTTCCCTATACGACTTATTCACAAAACGTGGGACTTGTTCAATTTTCAGGTGTAAAAAGCAAAAGTGTGATCTACACAATGGCCGGAATCCTTGTATTTCTAGGTTTTGTACCAAAAGTCGCTGCGTTAACAACCGTTATTCCAACATCCGTTCTTGGTGGTGCGATGATTGCCATGTTTGGTATGGTGATTGCTTCCGGGATTAAGATGCTTAGTAAAATTGATTTTACTTCTCAAGAAAACCTACTGATTATCGCTTGTTCAGTCGGGATGGGATTAGGCGTAACGGCGGTACCTGATTTATTTAAACATCTTCCTGATGGTGTTAAAATTCTTACAAACAGCGGAATTGTTGCGGGGAGCTTAACAGCTATTTTCTTAAATATTGTGTTCAATATAATAAAACCTGCTAAGCGAAAACAAGTAGTTACGCAAAATATCGAAGTAAAAGCTTCCTAATTTCTATCCGATATATGTCTACTATATATATGTCGATATAGCCTACATTTTCTTAACGAAAATTACAAAGGGAGAAAATCAAGGATTATTCCGTTATCCGGACTAGTAATCAAGATGTTAATTGAACTTATGACTGAAAATCAAAAAGGTAAAACGAAGAGGAAAATTAAGATAATGAGAAACCACCAGTCAAATGTGATTGGTGGTTTTTTAATAAAAATATAAGTTAATATAAAAAAAGGAGTGACATTTTCAGTCACTTTCTTTCAACTGTTATTATTTAGATTTTCTATATCAAAATTTTCCACACAATTATTGCGACAAGATTCGAATCAATTTGTCTCCATGATGTTTTGATTTCTGAAGATATTTTTCATTTTTTTTTAAATCGATACTTTTAGCCAATAGGGTGTTATAACTGATAAACCAGAATTTATGCCATTCTCTTTTCATTTTAGCAACCATCATAATCACTCCTATATTGTTCTTTGCTTCAGATTACCAAACAATTGTAAAAGTATCGTATTAGAATTGTTAAGATTCTGAAAAAATAATTAGATAAAATATTCAAGAAAAAAGAGGGACACTTTCACTCACTTTTTTAAATAAAGCTCTGTTAAACTTAGTTGTTGATTTCCACTCCAGGATGCTCGCTTTCCGCGGGGCGGGCGGTGAGTCTCCTCGGCGCTTAAGCGCCTGTGGGGTCTCACCTGTCCCGCTGCTCCCGCAGGACACTGAATTTCTTCCTTGAATCCACCCACGCACGAAGGAAATGCGTTAGCATTTTCGAGGAGTCTCGCACCTTCCGCTCCAATCAACGCTGTTCAAAAAATCAACATTGTTCTTTAACACAGCCTTAAATAAAACAAAGAAAATCATTTATTTTTTATTGAGTTAGTCGCTATTGCTACTGCTTCTTTCGTCACCGCTATCTTCTTCAAATTCGTTTTGAAGGTAGTTGTTATTTACACCCTGGTCTTCGATATCACGTGAATACAGTTGTTTAAATAAAGTTTATGCACAATTACATTATTTTTTTGAAAAACTCTCAGAATGACAATATATGTGTTTGAGAGGATGTTATTGTCCATATTAATGAGTAAATCACACAAAAAAACGATGGTACAACAAAATGCATCGTTTTTTTTATCTTTTATAAATCATGAGCCTTATACCGAATTGCATCAATCTTACTACAATCGACAACGATAATTGATCCTGATTCTGTCTCACATTCACTAAAGTGAGCACAGCAAGTCTTTTTATTGAATTTAATTAATACTACATGTTTGATTACCGTTCCACTTATTAACAAATCTACAATTGTATCTTTTTGTAATTTTCTGAGTTGTCTACATACACACCCTTTGCACTTATTTGAACTGCACTTTTTTGAACTGGATTTATTTAAACTGGATTTATTTGAACTGGATTTATTTGAGCTGGATTTATTTGAACTGGATTTATTTGAGCTGGATTTATTTGAGCTGGACTTATTTGAACTGGATTTATTTGAGCTGGATTTATTTGAGCTGGACTTATTTGAGCTGGACTTATTTGAACTGGACTTATTTGAACTGGACTTACTTGAAGAACTACTTGACATATTTCCAATCACTCCATAATTTTTTATAATTCATTTATTAATCTATTAATAAATGAATAAAAATGATGTATGTCTATTTTGAAAAATAATTTTGGATGATTAAAATATGCTGAGGAATTTTCGGGAGGGTGTAAAAATTCTTACGAACAGCGGAATTGTTGCTGGGAGCTTAACAGCTATTTCTTAAATATTGTGTTCAATATTATTCAACCGGCAAAGCTGCAACAAGCAGTAACGCAGAGTATCGAAGTAAAAGCTTCCTAAACTAAACAATAAGGACGATGCTAATTTTAAAGCATCGTCCTTATTAAATTTAGAATCTCAGTCACTGTTTGTTGGTTGGCAGAATTTTCTTCCCCTGGACCGGAGGTTGTCCTTGTAACGGAGATCGGGGAAATGATTACTGCTCCGCCAAAATTAACAATTCCACCTGAAATAGTACCAATATTTATGCCATCTTTATTGATGTCCAATTCAACCACACCTCCCCCCTGTCCATATAAAATAGTATATGTACAAGCAGGTGCCTTGGTTAAACTCTTTGCTATATTAGTAGAATATTGTTTACAAACATGGGTTTTAATAACACTTTAATGCAACGGCCATCTTTTTAATCCCCGCTTGTATGCTTGCCTCAGATAATCCCCCATACCCGATCATGATTGGCTGATTGGAAATAGGTGCGGTCTGATGCCAATACTGTTGTGTCAAGTAAATCCGCACTCCCAGTTTTTCTGCCTGCTGCACCAGTTTCCTCGTATCCAGATTGTAAAATTCAAGCAGTAAATGCAGGCCCGCCTTTTGGCCAATCACCTTGACATTTTTTCCTAAGTATTCATCGATAGCCGCTAACAGCACTTTTTGTTTCAATTGATATATTTTCCTCATTTTTCGAATATGTCGGCTAAAATAACCATCTTTCATAAATCGATAAAGTGCTTCCTGAATCAAGGGAGAAACGGATTGATTATAAAAAGAGAAATCTGATTGGAAGCGTTCAAGTAATTTTTCTGGCAGCACAAGATAACTGATTCTAGCAGCAGGAAGAAAAGCCTTTGAGAAGGTTCCGAGATAAATAACGTTCCCATTCTTATCCAATGATTTCAACGAGGGAATCGGCTGGCCCTGGTAACGAAATTCTCCATCATAATCATCCTCTATAACATAACTGGCATTTTTCTCAGCCCATTGTAGCAGTTTGATTCGCTTCTGAATGGGCAGCACCATTCCCAATGGAAACTGATGGGATGGGGTTACATATGCACAAAGGGCAGTACTATTCTCTAACTCTTCAATTTTGATACCATCATCTTCCAGCGAGATCGGAGTGATCATACAATTTTGACTTTCAAAAACATGGCGAACCCCATCATATCCAGGATTCTCCATGGCTACCCTGTTATTTCCTAAGGAAAGAAGCTGGCATATCAATTGAATGGCTGTTTGCGTCCCGGCAGTGAGAATGACCTGATCCGGGGAACATTTTACTCCTCGCGCTTGATAGAGATAATGGGCGATTTCACTTCGCAGTCCAAGGTGACCTTTTTTATTACCATAAGAAAAAACTTCTTGACTAGGATTTTCCAATGCATCGACTAAACATTTTTTCCATGTCTTATGCGGAAAATGTTCCAAATCAATATCGCCATATTGGAAATCAATCTGAATTTTTTCTTCTTGGGTCGCATTTACACTTTCCATCAGTGGCTGAGTTTCACGGTGTCTATCATTGAAATGAAAATCGTCCAATTGTAAAACAAATAACCCTTTTTTTTCCTTTCCTTCAACATACCCTTCCGCAACAAGCTGTTGATACGCCATTTCGACTGTATTTTTACTAATATTGGTTGTGTGCGAAAGCTGGCGAATAGATGGCAGTTTGGTTCCTGCGGGTAATTGTCCTGTTTCAATTTGTTCGCGAAAATATTGATAGAGCTGTAAATACATTGGATTGACGTCTTCTTTTTTGATAAAGGGAATGATATCCACATTTTCCTCCTCTTCTGTCCCTATAAATTTATGTAATACTGTCTCTTTTAACAAGGGCAATTCATTTTTAAAATGAGTATAACACTAAAATTTGGTGAGGAGAGTAAAATATGATTCCAATAAGACAAAGGGCTTTAGAATGCAAGGATCAAGAAAAAATCAATCTGTTTTTAGAGCAGGAGAAAACCGGTTTTTTAGGTTTGGCAGACGGTAACACCCCCTATGTAATCCCGCTTAATTTTGTTTGGCTGGATGGGGCGATTTATTTTCACGGAGCAGCTGAAGGCAGAAAGGTAACTATAATGGAGGAAAATGCCAAGGCCTGTTTTACGGTGAGTGCGAACCTTGGCACCCTAACCCACCCTGTACCTGCTAAGACAGATACTGCCTATATTAGCGTAATGGTTTTTGGAGAAGCAGAATTAGTTGTGGATCTCGATGAAGCGGTCAAGGCCATGCAGAAAATGCTCGATAAATATGTTCCGGGCTATTACGAACACGCTCTTTCAAGTTCACACGTAGAAAAATACCGTTCTTCGCTTGGCAGCAGAACCGCTGTATATAAGATAAAAGCTCTGGATCTAAGTGCAAAGGAAAATCCAATTCAGATTGAAAAATTATTTTATAATGGCAAAACCCAGCATCATGAATCGACAAAATAAGTAAAACAGACTTGGTAGTCTGTTTTTTTATCGAAAAAAGGATTTAAAGGTGATTCACCTATTCCAAATAGGACGACCTTCCATATGATATAGCATGTACTTTTTTTACAAGAAGGGGCGTTTTTTTATGGAAGATAGTTGTTACGAGGAAAACAGGTGTATTAAAAAGACACTGGAAAAAATCCTTGAAGCACAAAGAAAAGCAAAAAAGAAAAAAGGCGAGTCATGCCAAACATCCTGCTTAGCTCCACTTGGTGAGTTAGGCAATCATTATAGCAATAACACCATTCCATTTATCCTTTATTGTGATTGTGATCCCTTTAAGGTGGAAGGAGTGACTACTTGCCGGGATAAAAATTCTAAAAGCGAAACGTTTGTTTGTTTTATTACCTTCGTTTTTCGGATTATTGATATCAAAGATGATTGTGCCGTATTGGAGCTATTAAAATTTAAAAACCATCAAAAGTGTAATTCCAAAGGTAAGCCTATTTGTTCCCCCTGTTCCCAATTAAATTGTGAAAATATCGATGATTTAATGGCAACAGGCGTCTGTGTAAATGTGGATCTCTCAGGCTTTCATGCAATTCAATGCCTACCTGCTGTCTGCTTATAAGAAAGTGGATAAGTAAAAGCAGCGGAAAACTCCGCTGCTTTTTAGTTTGCTTTTTCCAGTGCCAATTTTAAACCGAATACAATCAATACGAGACCTGTAACTCCCTCCATCAATTTGTTGACGGAAGGTTTTTTAATGAAAGCACTTATTTGATTAATTAAAGAAATATATAATAAAAACCAGATGACGGTTAAAACGGTATAGGTGATTCCCATCAAAAGAAACGGAAGGAATGTTTGGCTGCTGCCATCTAAAAACTGTGGTAAAAAGGTTAAGAAAAATACAGCTACTTTAGGATTTAACAGGTTGGTTAGAAATCCCTGTTTAAAACAAGAGTGACCTTGATAAGTATTTTTTGGAATGATTTCATTTGTCTTTTTCTTTTTTAAAGACCATAGCGTTTTCACTCCAAGGTAAAACAAGTAGAGCGCACCTACAAATTTAAAAATAGAAAAGACCATGGCAGATTTGACGATTATTGCAGATAAACCTACTACTGCTGCTGTTGTATGAATCATCAGAGCACAGCATGTGCCATATACGGTCCTTAGCCCTCCAACTTTCCCGATAGTAAGGGTATTTTTTGTGGTGATGGCTGTATCAGGACCGGGCAAGATAATTAATACAATACACATTATAATAAATAGAAAAAAATTATGAATCATGATTCTCTCCTCTTTTTCCTCTTCTTTATCGACTTGTTTTTTACTTTAAAAACACTCCTATTTACCTTGCTATTTAATCGCTAGAACTTGCTAGCAATTTGCTAAAACAATGCAATTACTAGGATTTCCTTTAGCTGGGTTTTCGATTTGTGTCCTTTGGCTGGATGGCCTTTCTTACTAATTTGCTGCCATCAAAATGGCTCCTATAAGTTTTTACAATTTCTGAAGCTTCTTCATAAGGTCACTAAGGATAAAAGCCCCACCGTACTTATTATTTGGATCAATTACCTTTTCCCACTTTTTTGGAATTTTTTATCATCTCCCTTTTCATTTTTTTAAGATCATCATAACAAATTTTCATAAAATTATGAATTGAACTTTGGGGATAATAGTACTTTTGGCTTATCATTCATGGAGAAAACATGGAACTGATTCTTCACCGTGTTCGAGATCTAGGATACCTTGATGGTGTGCATGGAATAAATTGCTTAAAAACGTGCATTCCTTTATCCTATTAATAGAAATTAATTGCTATTTTTTATAGAAATGAGTTGATTCTTTGCAAAACAAAAATGCTTTACCGATTTTATTTTTTGTCATGTTTCTCGTGATGATTGGTTTTGGGATTATCATCCCTGTCCTGCCTTTTTACGCGGAACAGATCGGAGCTTCGCCAACAGAGCTGGGCCTTTTAATGGCAGTTTATTCTTTTATGCAGTTAATTTTTGCTCCCATCTGGGGACGGGTTTCTGATCGGATTGGCCGTAAACCTGTAATGATGATTGGAATTGCGGGTCTTGGGATTTCTTTTTTAATTCAAGGGTTATCAACACAGTTATGGATGCTGTTTGCGGCAAGAATTCTCGGTGGGATACTTTCATCGGCCAATATGCCAACCGCTATGGCCTATGTAGCTGATATCACAACGGAAGAAAATCGTGGGAAAGGAATGGGAATCATTGGAGCGGCAACAGGTTTGGGCTTTGTTTTTGGTCCGGCTGTTGGGGGGATTTTTTCAAAAATAAGCTTAGGATTACCATTTTTGCTGGCAAGTGCCTCCTCCTTCATTACCTTAATCCTTGTGTTTTTATTACTAAAAGAATCTTCAGAGAAGAAATCGGTCGAAAAAAGACCATCATTGCTAGAAGCTTTTAACGGACCCACATCGATTCTATTTGTCATGCAATTATTGATTTCTTTATCTCTCTCCGGTTTAGAAGCAACCTTTGCCTATTTTGCTGCCAAAAAAGCGGGTATAGATACAGTAGAACTTGGTTATGTATTTATGATTATGGGGTTTGCAAGTGCCATAATCCAAGGTGGATTGGTTGGCCGACTAACGAAGAAATATGGAGAAAGAATGGTTATTCAAGGAGGTATTATTGTTTCAGCAATTGGTTTTGGACTCATCCTCCTTGTGAATAGTTTTCTAACTGCTGCCGTTTATTTAACGATATTTGGAATTGGTAATGGTGTAATTCGTCCAAGTGTCTCTGCTTTGCTAACGAAAACTTCAACAGCAGGACATGGAAGTTCAACCGGTTTACTCTCTTCTTTTGATTCATTAGGAAGAATTATCGGGCCTCCAATGGGTGGATGGTTATTTTCAATCACAATTGGTTTGCCCTACATCTCAGGGGCAGTCCTATCAGTCCTTGCATTGATTCTTTTTCAGATTTATCGCCCAGTTGCTAAAATGGTGAAAGAGAATTGAGAACTCTATCTTCCGGCGCAATGATTATTGCGCCGGAATCCAATAGGATCAGTTTTACGCAGGAAAAAAGTTTACCGAGGGTCTACTTAGTGGAGAATGGCTAAAGTTTAAAGTGTGAAAATAAGAATAATTCACTTCGGAACTTGTCTAAAAGTTCTTCAAACGTGGAATGGATTAATCGTGGAAACAGTGTTTCTAGCGCATCTTTGTAATCCTGCCCTAATTCTTCTCGTAAATGAATGAAAGCATGGAATAATAAAGCTTTTTCAAAATCAATTCCTAATTTATATAAACCGATTGCCAACTCATCCTTAGGAATTTGTTTAATTTTACTGTAAACCCTTTCATTTTTTTTAATCAGGTTTTTATTTAGATAATGAGTGACATAATCTGTATAGATCATTTGACCAATTTCATTTGTTTCTTTATTTGAATAATTAAAGCCAATCACATGGTTTTCCTTACTTTCGCGAATGATAAAGGTTTTATTTCCTTTTAAATGGGTAATAAAATTTTTTACGTGCTTATCAAAAATTTTATCAAATTCAATGATCTGCTGAAGTTTTACCGCGAAATCCCGATGTTCTTCGCCAACAACGAATAAGCGGTCAACAATGGGTAATAGGCTTAATACTCCTTCTGATAGCTGACTGGATGCATCGTATATGATAATATCAAATTCCTTTTTCATCTGTTTAATTTTTCGTTTTTTTTCTGCCAGAGATAATTTTGAGAATTCATGGATCAACTCCGTTGAAATTTCTTCTTTTTCTAAAGTCCCGTAAGAAATAAATGCTGCCGAAAGACTGGTGTTTTTTTTAAGCCAATGATAAATCGATAAAGACAATTCTGTAACACCTGATTTTGCTTTTGGAGAATAAAAACCAACTAAATACAATTCCCTTCACCTGCCTTTATAACAAAAAATCCCCCTTTTATATTGCTGAATTTCCTTACAATACGAGGTATTAATATAGTTTACGGAGTTGTCCATCCAACTGAAACGGCGATTTCATCAGGTTTTTATTTACAAAAACCCCCTGTTAAACTTGGATGTTGATTTCCGCTCCAGGCACAAGCGGTTCGTGGGCGGTCTGGTGAGCCTCCTCGTCGCTTTGCTCCTGCGGGGTCTTTTTCCCCTACTCCGTACTCCCACAGGACACTGAATTGCTCCCTTGAATCGGCCCACGCACGAAGAAAATGCGTTAGCATTTTCGAGGAGTCTTCGTGCCTTCCGCTCCAATCAACTTTGTTTAAAAATCATCATTGTTCTTTAACATAGCTTACAAAAAAAGCCAATCGAAAAAAATCGATTAGCTGCTTGTTGAGGTAAGGAATTTATCAATTTCTGCTATATTTTGATCCAAATTAATACTTAGGACCTCTCCTACATTGTCAAATCGTTCGTTTGTGAAGGAACCATCAACTGGAACCCGCAGAGTTTTTAAATTTGAGGAGCGATTCGTAATTAAATCCCTCCCCAAAGAAAATAACGTTGATGAATCCAGATTGGTTTCAATATATGGATTGATTACACCTAATAGTTTCGGAATCTTGATAACACTTCCCATACTTAATGCCTGATCCTCCAGTTTAGTTAGGACCTCCTGTTGCCGCTCGACACGGCCAAAATCACTTAGATTGTCATGTCTAAACCGGACATAGCCTAATAACTTGTCCCCGTGCAGCGTTTGCTTTCCAGGGTTTAACGTCATCCCAATTCCGGAGGACATTTGATGCGGAACATCTACTTCAATCCCATCTGGTGCAAGGACATCCACCACTTTGGAAAAACCTTTAAAATCTACCATTGCATAATAGTTCACATCAATATGGAAATTTTCTTCAATGGTTTGTCTTAAAAGCTCCGGACCACCAAAGGCATAAGCCGCATTTATCTTTTGCATTCCGTGACCGGGTATATCAACGTATGTATCTCTCATAATGGAAATCAATTTCGCTTGATGAGAATTTTGATCATAATGGGCGATCATAATGGAATCTGTTCGTGAATGCTTTTCACCACGTGAGTCGCTGCCTAAAAGAAGAACATTGAGTTTCCCAAACTTTACTTCTTTCCCTTTGAATGTATCAGTTTGTTTTTTATTACCTAAGTAACTTCCTGCCTCTGCAATCGAAAGTCCTCGCTTATATTGATAAATTGAATAAGCCGTTGTAAATATTATCATCAATATAAAAAGCATCCCAAATACTCTTTTCCATCTAACTTTCCTTCTTCTACGTACTTTTTCCATCTCGTACCTCCGGTTGTCTATACCAAGTTCACAAATTCAATACCCTTAATATTTTAAGTGATTCATAGGAATAATTAAATTACAAAATGGTAAATAAATGATTACGTTTTAAATACTGGCCAAAAAACGGGAGGGAAATTCTGAATTTAATTTAATCATATGTCGTGCGGACATGCATAAAATGGGTTATGAAGATGTAATTGGTAAAGGAGCCGGGAGCATGAAATCTTTCACTCAAACCACGTCATTGTTAGCCCTGTTATTCTTGTTAGTTTTTGCCGCCTATCTGGATTCGCCCTTTTCGTTTATCAATAAAAATTACTCCTACACAGCAACGGCGAGTAAACAAAAAATAGCAAAGCCTGTAACGGCCGCCCCTTCTGATGAGGGCCCTGATCTAGTAGAAAAACTTGAAAAAGTTGAAAAAGTGGATGGATATTTCGTGGAGACCTATCAGGAATATGAAGTGTACAAGGATGAAGATGGAAAAGTCAAAAAAGAGATACCCACTGACCATACCGAAACATTAAAATATTGGGATTATAGTCAAAATTATGGTGAATGAGGGGTAGATCCTCTATAGAAAAGGCTGCCGACCCGGTAGCCTTTTATTATTGTTTCACTAGTTCTTTCATATTAAACAAATTCCTATTGATTCTATTTTATAAGAGGATGAATGGATTTTTTAAAATTGTCTAAAATGGTAGATGAGGAGGTAGAAGAAAAATGAATACAATGGCTTTAATCGTAAAATTTGTTACTTGTCTGGTTGCTTATGCGGTAGCATTAGATCTTTTTTTTAATGCGACTTGGGTGGATATTGTTTGGTTCAGTGTGTTAATGACAATTGTTTCTTATCTTGGGGATAGGATGTTACTTTCTCGAATCGGAAATAAGAATGCCCTTATTGGAGATTTTATCCTATCCTATATGGTGGTTTGGATTTTTGGAAGTGTACTTCTTGACAATTATATGCAGATAGCTTGGGGAAGTATTATTTCAGCAATCATAATAACAATTGGGGAGTTTTTCGTTCACCGAATGTTGCATAGTCCAAGGCAGGAAAGCAGCCTCAAAAAGAATGCGGTACCTGACCGGCTAGCATACGGTATGGAAATGTCCGAGGAGCAAGAACCATTAAAGAAAAAGTGAAGCCTACTTAAATTTTAAAAACAGAATGATTTTAGAGAAGGTCTTCCCATTTGGGGAGACCTTTTTTTAGGTTTAATATGGAAAATAACTGGGGTTTAAAATAACAATTTACATGAAAGGAAATATCTTGATTCCAAATATGAACTTTCTGTGACAAATATGTGAAACATAAAAAATTCTCTACTCAAATGAAATTAAATTTGGTATATTTGTATAGCTTTTTAACATAATCCTCGTGAATAAATAAAAAACAAATCGAATGAAAGGGGTACTTACATTGAGTAAATGGAACCAATTTGCTAAATATTCTATTTTAGCATTCTTGGGTATGGTACTTTTGGCTGGGTGTGATAAAAGTAAATTTATTGTTCTAAACCCAAAAGGTCCGGTTGCCCAACAAGAACTAGATTTAATTATCATTTCGGTTATTTTATGTGCAGTTGTTATTATTCCTGTTTTAGGTATTTTTGTTTATATTGCGGTTAAGTATCGAGACCGTCCGGACAACAAAGCACCATATCAACCAGAATGGGCAGACAGTAAAATTTTAGAGATCGTATGGTGGGGAATTCCGGTTATCATCGTTGCGATTCTTGGTGTTTTTACTGCGAAAACAACAATTAATTTAACAAAACCCCCTGTGAAAGATGTAAAACCATTGGTTGTACAAGTAACTTCACTGGATTGGAAGTGGATGTTTACTTATCCAGATAAAAAAATTGCCACCGTAAATTACGCTGAGATTCCTGCTGGTGTTCCGGTACAATTTGTTTTAACTTCTGATGCACCGATGAACTCGTTCTGGATTCCTCAATTAGGCGGTCAAGAATATACGATGCCGGGAATGTCAATGGGCTTATGGCTGCAGGCGAATAAAGTTGGAGAATACTTTGGTTCCGGTGCAAACTTTACCGGTAAGGGCTTTGCACATATGCAATTTAGAGTGAAATCAGTAAGTCAAGCTAATTTTGATAAATGGGCAGAAAGTATTAAGAAAAGTTCTCCTGTCTTAACAAAAGCTGGTTATGAAAAATTGTCCAAGCCAAGTACCGAAAAAGAGTTAAGCTTTTCATCATATCCTAATGGATTATTCCAAGACATTGTGAACAAAAATGGTGGTATTTACTATAATCATAAAAATCACATGAACATGAGCGATAGTGCTGAAATGAAGTCAATGCCTGGAATGGATATGGGAAAATAAACAAACAGGAGGAAATTATCAATGGATAACTCGCATTTTTTTGTCACCGGCGATCCTATGATTTATGGTGCCGATGTTTCGATTGTTCTAGCCATGATTGGGATTGTATTTTCTCTCACATACTTCAAAAAATGGGGATGGCTATGGAGAGATTGGATTACAACCGTTGACCATAAAAAAATTGGTATTATGTATCTCCTTTCCGCTTTACTTATGCTTTTCCGCGGTGGGGTCGATGCGATTTTAATGCGTATTCAACTTGCGTTTCCTGATATGCATTTCTTACAATCTGAACACTATAATGAAATTTTTACAACACATGGAACGATTATGATTTTATTTATGGCGATGCCATTTATGTTCGGATTATTTAACATGGTTGTTCCATTGCAAATTGGTGCGCGCGATGTTGCGTATCCAATGTTGAATGCTGTGAGCTTCTGGTTATTCTTTATCGGAGCGATGCTCTTTAATATTTCCTTTGTAATCGGTGGTTCAGCGAGTGCCGGATGGCTATCCTACCCGCCTTTATCTGAAAACGATTTTAGCCCGGGTCCTGGTCAAAACTTCTGGATTTGGGGAATTCAAATTTCAGGTATAGGTAGTTTGGCAACAGGTATTAACTTTGTTGTAACGATCTTAAAAATGCGGACACCATCTATGCGCTTAAAAGATATGCCATTATTTTCATGGTCTGTATTAGCGTCATCAATTGCCATTTTAGGTGTATTCCCTATTTTAACTGTTACTTTAATCATGTTGACTGTTGACCGCTTACTTGGCGGACATTTCTTTACAATGACTGCCGGCGGTAATCCTATGTTATGGGTAAACTTGATCTGGATGTGGGGTCACCCAGAAGTATATATTGTTGTATTACCTGCCTTCGGTGTGTTCTCTGAGATTGTTGCTACATTCTCGAAAAAACGTATTTTTGGTTATGGTTCAATGGTATTTTCTATGATTGCTATTTCGATAGTTTCTTATTACACTTGGGTGCACCATTTCTTTACAATGGGTGCCGGTGCGGACGTAAATATTGTTTTTGCGATATGTACGATGATTATCGCAATCCCGACTGGTGTTAAGATCTTTAACTGGCTGTTTACTATGTACCGCGGCCGTGTACGCTTATCACAGCCTATGCTTTGGTTTTATGCATTCGTACCATGTTTCCTTGTTGGTGGTGCAACAGGTGTTATGCTTGCTGCCGCGCCGGCAGACTATCAATACCATAACAGTTACTTCCTGATCGCCCACTTCCACCAAGTATTAATCGGTGGTGTAGTATTCGGTTACCTTGCAGGTCTTTATTATTGGTGGCCAAAACTATTCGGCTTCAAGTTAAACGAACGTTTAGGAAAATGGGGATTCTGGTTGTGGCAAATTGGTTTCTATGTTTGCTTTATGCCACAGTACGCTCTTGGTTTCATGGGTATGACTCGTCGTATTTATACGTATAACCAATCAGCAGGTTGGGACATGGGTTGGGCACCGCTTAACTTAATCTCAACGGTCGGTGCATTCTTTATGGGTATCGGTTTCGTCTTCCAAGTTTGGCAAATTCTTTATAGCATTAAACACGGTGAACGCGATGTAACTGGTGATGCTTGGGATGGCCGTACATTAGAATGGTCAATTCCATCCCCTCCTCCAGTTTATAACTTTGCGATCTTACCAAAAGCAAATGGCAAAGATGCTTGGTGGTATCAAAAAGAAGAAATGAAAAAAGAAGGATATAAACCTGAACCGGTAAAATATGAACCGATTCATATGCCAAAAAATACAGGTATTCCTTTCATTATGTCATGCTTCTTCTTTATTGCCGGTTTTGGATTTACGTTTGATTGGATTTGGATGGGAGTCATCGGATTAATTGGTGTTGCCATAACATTATTTACTCGTTCATTCCAATATGACACGGATTATTATATTCCTGTAGAAGAAATCGAACGAACTGAGAAAGCATTAAGAAAAAACATTTCAGTTCAGCGAACTGCAAACTAGGAGGTTAAAAACATGCAACATAGCGCTTCAGCTCATGTTTCTGACCATGATCATGGTCATGTTGACCAAGAAGGATTAAAGGTTTTAGGATTCTGGATATTCCTTGTAACTGACTGTCTATTATTTGCAACCTTCTTTGCAGCGTATGCGGTCCTGCACACTCATACAAACGGAGGGTTCACAGCAAAAGAATTCGATGTACCAGGTTTTATCATTGAGACTTTCATTCTTTTAATTAGTTCATTTACAAGTGGTTTGGCAGTACTCGCCATGCATAAAGGCAATAAAAAAGGTCTTATTAAATGGTTAATTGTAACAATTGCTCTTGGTGCTGTATTCGTAGGTCTTGAAATCAACGAATTTGTAAATATGGTTCATGAAGGTGCAACACTTCAAAGCAGCGCCTTCCTTACTTCCTTCTTTTGTTTAGTTGGTACACACGGCGTTCACGTTTCTTTCGGTATCCTTTGGATCATTGGAATTATTGTTCAAATCAAGAAAAAAGGAATTACTGAAGTTACAAAACGAAAAGTTTCCATTGTCAGTCTTTATTGGCACTTCTTAGATGCTGTATGGATCTTTATCTTTACTGTCGTTTATTTAATGGGGGTGATGTAACATGTCAGCACATGGACACGAACACGAACACACTGGTTCCATCAAAGCATATGTGACAGGTTTCATTCTTTCGATAATATTGACTATCATCCCTCTTGTTCTTGTTTTAAATCATATGATGGCAAAATCAGCGCTTATGTTCAGCATATTGCTGGCGGCTGTTTTACAGTTTGTCCTTCAATTATTCTTCTTCATGCATATTCGTGATGGTGAAGGACCGAAGTACAATGTGATGGCATTAATCCTTGGGATTATTTTCGTTGCAACAATTGTTGCCGGATCGGTTTGGATTATGTCATTCAACTCTCAAGTTCATTAATGTTACTAAGTGCCCAGCGATTTTAGAGACCGCTGGGCACTATATCTTAATGGTCAGAAAAGAAATGGTTTCTTACATAGGAGGTGCTCTAAGATGAAATACTTTTGGCTTTCTATCATTGCAGCGGCAACACTGTTTCTAGTAAATATTATTGGATTTATTGACACGATGACAAATTCCGCAATGGGATGCGGGAGCGGATACCCTTTGTGTAATGGTAAATTATATCCTGATTTTTCTGATTATCACTCTGTCATTGAATACACCCATCGTATCGTTGTGGGGCTTGCGAGCCTGTTATTATTTGTTGTTTCAGCAATGGCTTGGATTCGCTATAAATCACGAAAAGTGAAAATGCTGGTATTCTTTGCGATTTTAGGTATCCTTGGGGAATCGACCCTTGGTGCCTTAACAGTAATGATTTCACTCTCTCCTCTTTTGCTGGCAGCGCATTTGGGAATTGCACTTATATCATTTTCAGCATTAATCAATATTGCCTATGTGATTTATTTGGAGGAAAAGAAAAATCCTTCCTTGAAAAAGATGCCCGCGTCATTTTCCGTTTTTTCTTGGTTTACTTTTATCTTTCTTTATGCAGCTATTTATTTCGGGGGTTATGTTGCCAAAACAGGTTCGGGTGAAGCCTTCCGTGGTTTTCCGATTCCGACCGAACGCTACGGGGATGTTGGAAATGCTTTTTGGGTTGATATCATTCATCGTTCATTTGCCCTTGGTCTAATCATTCTCTTTTTCGAGCTAATTCACCTTTCAAAAAAATACCGTCAAGATCGTCCGGACATTTATCGCTTCAGTCAAATTAATTTTTTATTCATTCTTTTGCAAGGATTAAGTGGTGCCCTTTTAATCTATACCCATTTAAGTTTGGGAGCAGTCCTCCTACATGTTTCCATTCTATCTCTATTAGTTGGAATCCAAAGTATCATCTGCTTTCAAAATGGCTAGGCAAAAATCCTAAATGAATCGTTTAGGATTTTTTTTATTTCTCTTTTTCTTACCCATTGGCTCTGTTAAACTTGGTTGTTGATTTCCGCTCCAGGCACAAGCGGTTCGTGGGCGGTTCGTGGGCGGTTCGTGGGCGGTTCGTGGGCGGTTCGGCGAGCCTCCTCTGTCCCGTACTCCCACAGGAGTCTTCGTGCCTTCCGCTCCAATCAACGCTGTTCAAAATCTATATCGTCCTTTAATAAAGTCTATCTATTTTAAAAATCAAGTAATTTGCACTATTAAAATTTTTTTTAAAAAAAGTTTGACAAATTTGTGACAATTGATAGAATATTCAGTAAGGGAGTGATGATCATGGAGTATAAATATTTAAAAATTTTTAAAGCATCCATGTTTGGAATCGGTACTGGTGTACTCATTTTTATTTCTAGCTTTTTTGTAAGCGCTGCCAATGGAGGATACTTTTATACTGCAACAGGTGTTGGTGTCGTCATTGCTTCTATTATTACCTTATTATTTGGTATGTGTCTAAGCTTAATGGATGAAGTAACAGAAGCGGAGATTCGAAATAAAGAAACAAAACTATATTTTGTTCCAAAAAGAACATTTCATTAAAAAATAAAAAAATCAGGCGTAATTTTTGAATAAAATTGCGCCTGATTTTGTTTGAAAAGGAAAAGGTTCACATTTTCTACGATAGGACATAATTACTAATTTCGACCGAAATTTATCATCCCTGTAATTTTTCAACCTCACCCATTTTCTTCTTTACCGGCCAAAACGCCCATTTTCCTAAAATCGATGTGATGGCAGGAACCAAAAACGGTCTGATCATAAATGTATCCAAAAGTACACCGATGGCTGTAATCGTTCCAAAATGGACAAGTATTTGAATCGGAAGTGTCGTTAAGATGGCAAATGTGCCTGCTAAAATTAAACCAGCTGAGGTAATGATTCCCCCCGTTTCAGCTACCCCTTCGCGAACTGCATTTACAAGGGACATTTCATTACTTTTTCTCCAAATGCTTGAAATCATAAAAATATTATAGTCCTCTCCAAGTGCAACAATAAATACGAAAGCATATAAAGGGATAAATCCTTGGATCTCATTCACGTTGAACCCATAGTGCAAGATAATCCATCCTAGCCCTAATGCACTATAATAAGATAAGAGCACCGTTCCGATTAGGTAGATAGTGGCGATAATGGAACGAAGATAGAACAATAGTAAAACGGCGATCATTACAAGGACAATCGGAATAATCAAGGAGGAATCGGCTTTCGTAGTCTCTTTTGTATCATATTGTTCGGCTGTTTGCCCGCTTATATAAACCTTGCTATTCGCACCACTACTTTTTAAAATTTCCTTTAGGTCCTTTTTAAGTTTAGGGATGGATTCCATTGCCTTGTTGGAATAAGGATTATCTTTTAATTCCACATCATACTTGACCAAGCTTGGATCCTTTTCACTTCGCTCGGCATTCGACACCTTCGCAATATACGGTAATCCTTCCAATTTTGCTTTCACGGTGCTTTCATCTTCAATTCCTTTTACGATGACAGTAGCTGGTGCCAACTCACCAGCACTAAAGTGTTCAGAAAGGATTTCAAAGCCCTCACGAGACGGCATATTTTTTGGAAACGATGAAAGTGTGTCATACGTATATTCAATTTTTAATGAATAAATGGCCAAAATTCCCAAAATCGTAAACGTCGTAATAAACACTTTCCAAGGGTTTTGGCTAACCATTCTACCGATGATATTTCCTAACCGTTTTTCTTTATTGCGATTCCGATATACCTTCCCTTTTTTCTCTGCCAATTTTTTATCCATTTCTTCGGTACGAGGGATAAATGGGAAAAAGGAAGCTCTTCCTAATATACTTAGAAACGCAGGAATAAGCGTTAAACTCGCACACATCATGATAAGAATCGCCAAACTGAACGGAATCGCAAAACGGTGGATGGATCCGTAGTTCGCCACTAATAAAACAAGAAGAGAGATCACAACAGTCAGTCCGCTCATTATAATCGCACCAGATGATCTCGTAAACGCATTTTTAATGGAACGAAATTTGCTCTCCTCTTTATTTAAACTATTTCGAAATTGGGCAATTAGGAATAAACAATAATCGGTCCCAGCCCCAAATAGTAATACAGTCATAATCGAGATAGCTTGAGAATCAAAGTCGATTACTCCTTCCCTCCCTAACAATCCAAGAATCGGGCTGATCACCATATAGGCCATCCCAACCCCAATTAATGGTATGAGGGCTAATATCGGCGAACGATAAATGACCAGAAGGAAAATCAGAACAAGTAAAACGGTACCAAAAAGTAAGGAGAGATCCCCTTGGCTGAATAGGTCAGTGGCATCTACCGATATTCCTGCAGGTCCTGTAACCCTAACGAGTAAAGAGTTTGCATCATTGATTTTTTTCGTAAATGGATTGGATGAGAAAATAGGTTTTGAAATTTGTTTCAATTTATCCAATCGTTTTTGTATCTCTGCAGTCTCAAGGTCTTGATCAAATACTACCGGTAAAACGAAGGTTGTTCCATCCTTGGATACTTGTTGTTTTAATACAGGAAGCGGCATTTTATAAAACGGGGGCACCTCCGCCCCTTCAATCGGGTTATCAACAACAAGTTTCTTTGTTAGTGTTTGTATGGATGCTAGATCTTCATCCGATAACTGATTCTTTTTATACCAAGTCATCAGTGCAGGGGTTCCCGTCTTATTACCAAAATTCTTTTCTATGATTTCCTTTGCTTTTTGAGAGTCAACTTTCTCTAAAAAGAGATCCGCTCTTTCATTCTTTTGTGAATTTGCTTGGGGTAAAGTGATATTTAATAGAATTATGACGAATACCCAAATAAGGATGGTAATCCATCGACCTTTTTTCCCGCTAACTAGCTCACCCCAACGCATTAACCAATTTTTCTTCACAATTCTCGTCTCCCTTCATTACCTTATCAGTTGATAAGTGGGTAGCAAAAAAAGAGAAGGCCTACTAGCCTAACTCCCTATCCCATCTAAAATAATACTTACAATTAATTTAGCTTTTCTCTCAGCCTGTACTTTTCTCTCTTTATCATCCAAGGTTTTAAGGCCTGAAAATTGTAATAAGGACTTAAGGATATCTAAAATGAAGTAGGACATTTCTATTGGATTGCTCTCAAGCTTTGATAGTTCCTTTATATGTTTTTCATTTTCTGCTTCCACGATGATCTTAACAATGGGATTGAAATAACTTTCTAACCACCAATTACGAATTAGTAGTTGTGTCTCCTCGTTCATTTCGTGTTTTAGGTCGTGAAACATTTGTGATAAATCCTCTTGGTGATTCATGAGCATGTAATAGGCAATCTGATGCACTCGTTCTCTAAATGACGTATATTGCTTTTTTATTTTCTCCATATGGAATTTCGTGCGGCTCATTATTGCTCTAACCACTTCGATATAAATTTCTTGCTTATTTCGAAAATGATGATATAAAGCTGGCTGGGTAATACCGCAAGATTGGGCAATTTGTCTAGTGGAGACGGAACGATAGCCATAGGTCATAAATAATTTTTGGGATATGTTAATTATATTCTGCTTCGTTTCAATTGCAGAAATCTCAGATTGCTTATTTGGTGTAATTGCCATTGATTGTTTCAGCCCTTCTTACTTATCAACTGATCAGTTATATCATATTATAAATTGATTTAAATAAATAGTACAGTAAAGTTCGCTTTGAAATAGAAAAATACGAATAACCCAGGTTTAATAAGGAACCTGAGTCTTTTCTAATCTTTCTAAAATTTTTCTTTTCCGATAAAGCATCATCCCTGCCTCTGAGAGGTCGCTAATCATGGACCGGTTAGTGAAAGCGCCGAAAATCATCCCGGCTACCGGTACCATTTGAAATAATTTTTTCCACCCAAAGTTGTCCCGGTATGTATAGACAACCTCTCTCCAGCCTTGTAATTGGGACATCATCTCATCTGATTTATTATCTCTTTGATAAAAGTTTGCCAGTTCATTTAAAATCGCACGTTTCCCCACAACATCGGCTGATGAAAATTGCAGACATTTAATCATAAAAATTCGTTCATTTTTATCGTTTGGGTCATAGCCGTGGAGAATCGCAATTTCTTGTAAAGTTTTTAAGGAAATAGCCAATATAGCCGGTATATCAATGGCCAAGGTGAATATTCCCCCTATTCCTGTGCTTGCTCCTTGGAGTGTGGCAAAATTCTTTCTTCGCCCGCTAAGTTCATGGCTAATTTTATCCATTGTTTTTAATGGCAAATCTTGAATATCTGAAACCTTTTCAATGGGTTGATTTGTTTCTTTTTGAACCATGTTGAATAAACTTTTTTCATTAATTAAATATTTTCCACCGGTTTGGATGTAAGCCCCAATTTCCTCAAGCAATAAACCGATCTTATTGTGAATGAATTGGGGTGTAATTTTATCTAACAGCTTAAATGGCAGACGCCCAATCCGTTCCCAAAACCATAGACCGCTCTGGTCTTTTTCCCATTTTTCAATGATGGATAGTTCTTTCAGTAATTCCTCTTTTGACTCCATTACTTTAACCACCTATTTTCATTTAAAAATCATCTTGCTCTATTTTTCCCATGAGTAATTTTTATTACATACGGAAAAAATTGAAAATGGTTTCAAATGGGGATGTTGGTAAGCAAAAAAGGCCTCTTTTTGAGACCTTTGCTGATTTATTTTGTGACAATAATCGGACCGTCTTTGGTAATAATCAGGGTGTGTTCATATTGGGCAACGCGGCTTTGTTCGGTTATATAGGTCCAGCCGTCACCCTTTTCGAGCACTTCCTCTTCATGTGTAGAGATAAATGGTTCAAATGCAATAACCATTCCTTCACGTAACAAGCCACTCTCTGACGGTTCATAATAATTAAAAATATATTCAGGCTTCTCATGGATGGTCCGTCCAATTCCATGGCCCGTAAGGTTTTTGATCACGGTGAATCCTTGTTTTCTAGCCGTCTGATAAACTACTTTCCCCATACCATTTATTTTTGAACCCGGCTTTGCTTTCTTAAGACCGGCTTCAAAAGCTTCTTGTGCCACTTCGCAGATTCTCTTTAACACAGGATCTCCTTCTCCCACGACAATCGAGATGCCGGTATCGGCGAAATATCCATTTTTGGAACCTGAAACATCAATATTGACGAGATCCCCCTCTTGAATCACTCGATTTCCCGGTATACCATGGGCTACTTCTTCATTCACACTAATACAAGTATAGCCAGGAAAATCATATTCTCCTTTTGGTGCAGAAACGGCTCCTTCTTTTTCAAAAAGCCCACCTGCAATTTCGTCTAACTCTTTTGTCGTGATACCTGGTTTAGCTTTTTGGACTAATTCATCTCGAATAGCCGCACAAATTCGGCCGATTTCTTTTATGCCATTAATATCTTCTTCTGTTTTTACAATCATGGTAAATCCCCAATCTTAAAATTTTGTCATAAATTCTTTTATGTAATAAATTTTACCCGTAGTCTTTTAAAAATCCAAGTCCTAGCCTCTAATAGATCCTTTTAAAACGAAAAGACACTTCTTAATCGAGTAAGTGTCTTCCAAAATAGAAAGTCAATGTTTTAATAGTATGGATATCCACCATATGGATAATACGGGGCTGTATAGGGCGCTGGATATGGAACAGCTGCCGGGTAAGGATAGCCGCCGTAGCCAATCCCAGGAGATAGTAGTGCACCGGCTGTTAGACCTCCTAATAGTCCTCCGACAAACGGTGCTCCGTAACCCCCAAAGCCACCATAACCACCATGATGCCCTCCGTGTGTTCTAAGATTCATTATGTCCATCCTCTCCCTGCTAGGTATAAGCCTTACTTTCTTTAATATATATGGGATAGATGTCCATGGAATGGGCGGGCTTTCCTTAAATTATTGGCGGCAATTAAAAGCAGCCCAGTTTAGCTAAAAAGGGCTGCTTGACCAATTATTCACCTAAGTCAACGTTGTGGTACACTTGCCTAACATCTTCTAAATCTTCAAGTGCATCAATCATCTTTTCAAATTTTGCTTGTCCATCTTCAGGAAGGGTAATTTCATTTTGTGCAAGCATGGTTAATTCAGCAACAGTAAATTCCGTAATGCCGGCATTTTTGAAGGCTTGTTGAACAGCATGGAATTGGTCAGGCTCAGCATAAACAATTACCTGTTCCTCTTCTTCAATAATGTCACGAACATCTACGTCAGCTTCCATCATGATTTCAAGGACTTCTTCCTCTGTTTTCCCTTCAATACCAAAAACAGCTGTGGCATCAAACATATAGGCAACAGAACCACTTACTCCCATATTACCGCCGTTTTTTCCGAAAGCAGCACGCACGTCAGAAGCAGTACGGTTTACGTTATTTGTTAACGCATCAACAATTACCATAGAACCATTTGGTCCAAATCCTTCATATCGAAGCTCGTCATAGCTTTCCTCTGAACCACCCTTTGCTTTTTCAATCGCACGGTCAATAATATGTTTTGGTACACTATATGTTTTCGCGCGTTCGAGTACAACTTTTAATGCTGTATTGGATTCAGGATCTGGTTCGCCCTGTCTTGCAGCTACATAAATTTCACGGCCAAACTTCGCATAAATACGGCTTGTATTTGCATCTTTAGACGCTTTCTTTTCCTTAATATTATTCCACTTACGTCCCATCGTCTTCCAACTCTCTTTCAACATTGAATCAACTGAAATAATTCACTAAATAATATTATCGTAAAATGGGCAATTTGTTAAGTGTCTCTAGTATCCTCCCTCCAAAAATCAATAAAATGACTAAAAAATAGATAACTCTTATAGGGTTTATACCTTTTTCTTCACGTAATGAACGCGTTGTATAGCAAGCTTTTTAAAATGTGATTTAAATCACATCAAAATATAATGAAAATGATTATCATTTTTATTAAAGAGATTGAAATCTATTTTGGAGTGATAATAATGAATCAAGCAATGAAAACCATTGAGGGTTGGTATAGTTTACATGATTTCCGGAATATTGATTGGCCAAAATGGAAGGCTGCAACTGAAGCACAGCGCGAACAGGCATTAACTGAATTTAAAGCTCTTTTAAGTAAATGGGAATTGGTCGAGGAAAATAAACAAGGCAGCCATACTGTTTATACGGTTGCAGGACAAAAGGCCGATCTAATGTTTATGATACTACGTCCTACAATGAAAGAAATAATCGCAGTGAAGACAGAATTTAATAAAACATTGTTCTCAGATTACACCAAACCTGCTTATTCCTATGTTTCCGTTATCGAAAAAAGCAGTTACTCACAAATGGCAACAAATCCATTTGAAGATCCTGCTATAAGGGCAAAACTTTATCCTTCAATCCCAAAAACAGAATACATTTGCTTTTATCCAATGAGTAAACTTCGCGGCGAAAAAACGAACTGGTTTATGCTTCCTATGGAGGAACGGAAACGGTTAATGTTTGAACATATTGATACTGGAAAACCTTATTCGGAGCAGGTGAAACGTATTGTAACAGGTTCCGTTGGTCTTGATGACTATGAATGGGGCGTTTCCTTATTTTGTGATGATGCCCTACAATTTAAAAAATTAATCTATGAAACAAGATTTGATGAGGTCAGCGCTGTTTACGGGATTTTCGGATCCTTCTACATCGGTAATCTTTTAACACAAGATCAAATCAATCAATTCTTTCAAAAATAGAAAAAATACGGTTATCTGCCGTCATTTTCTATTTTCTAGCCAGTTATCCATTTCTGATGTGTTAAACTAAATTTATCCCAGAAATACAAGTGGAGGTAAATTTATGAATAACCTTGACAAAAAAACACTAATCGCGCAACATCCCCTGCTACAAAATTTAATAGCATTGGATGAAGTTTTTTGGGTCAATCCTCATCTTGAAACCGGTAAAGAAGGGATTGAAAAAGCCCCGTTAACCCAGGATGATATTCGTGATGCTGAGGAAAGATTAAAAAGGTTTGCACCCTACATTGCAAAGGTTTTCCCTGAAACGAAACCAACAGACGGAATAATCGAGTCTTCTTTAGTGAAAATTCCTTCGATGAAACAATATTTACAACAAGCCAACGAAGAATCGATTGAAGGAGAATTATGGTTAAAATGTGACAGCCACCTGCCGATTTCCGGATCGATTAAAGCACGAGGTGGAATTTATGAGGTTTTAAAGCATGCAGAGAAATTGGCAATTGAGCATGGAATATTAAAACTAGAGGATGACTATTCTATCATGGACAGTGATCGGTTTCGTACCTTTTTCTCAGGTTTTTCCATCGCAGTTGGCTCAACTGGAAATTTAGGTCTAAGTATTGGCATTATTAGTGCAAAGCTAGGTTTTCATGTAACGGTTCATATGTCAGCCGATGCAAAATCATGGAAAAAAGAACTTCTTCGCAGCAAAAACGTTAATGTGATCGAATATGAGGCAGATTATAGTAAAGCAGTTGAGGAAGGCAGAATTCAAGCGGAAGCCGACCCGAACTGTTATTTCGTCGATGATGAAAATTCTCATGATTTATTTTTAGGATATGCTGTTGCTGCTTCGCGACTAAAAAATCAATTAGAGGAATTAGCTGTAAGGGTGGATGAAGACCACCCGCTATTTGTTTACCTTCCGTGCGGAGTCGGCGGCGGTCCCGGTGGTGTGGCCTTTGGATTAAAACAATTGTTTGGGGATCATGTCCATTGTTTCTTTGCCGAGCCCACACACTCCCCTTGTATGCTGCTTGGGTTAGTAACCGGACTTCACGATAAAATTTCTGTTCAGGATATAGGGATTGATAATTGTACAGATGCCGATGGGTTGGCAGTTGGCAGGCCATCCGGTTTTGTTGGGAAAACCATTGAGCCTTTTTTAAGTGGCTGTTATACCGTCAGTGATGAGCAGCTTTACCAGCATTTAAAGGAATTAGTGGACCAAGAAGAAATTCGCTTAGAACCTTCCGCATTAGCAGGTATGGCGGGTCCGGTCCAATTATTTAAAAATGGTTCTGGTTATATCACGAAACACAACTTAAAAGATAAGATGAAAAATGCGTCCCATATTGTATGGGCAACTGGCGGAAGTATGGTACCGCAAGAAATGCTTGAGGTTTACTATCAAAAAGGGCATGAACGATCATCAAAAATTTAATCAAAAAAACATTGGGCAACCATACCCAATGTTTTTTATCATTTTGTTGGAGATGCTTGATAGGCTGTTTCAGTTTCTTCTTCCGGTTCTAACTCTAATTCCTCGATGGCTACAGCACGGGTATGAACGGTATGGTTCCATTCTCTCTGATTCTTTTTTAGAAACCCTAAAATCGTAACGGGAATCCAGGAGAGTCCAAAAATATAGGAAACAAAAAACCAGTGAAGTTTTTTCCCTTTTTTCTCTAAAATCATCGCAAGAATTGGCAAGGATAAATAGGCCGCAATAAAGGTCCCGTAAATCCACCCATCAAAGATTATAGACTTATCAACAACATCTCCTAAAAAGCCATCAACCTCATATACCCCTGTATAAGAAAGAAATCCGGCAATAATCAGAATTAATGCCAAAATTGATCGGGAAGGCATGACTAAGTAGATTGCAGAATCAATAAGCATGAACTTTCGTTTTTTTATCCCTTCGAGTAGTAATGGAAATGTATATCTTGTCATACAGTCAAAATGTCCCTGCATCCAACGGATTCGCTGTCTAAAGGATTGCTTAAAACCTAACGGTTTTTCATCATATAGTTTTGCATCGTGGGCCCAAGCGACTCTTTTTCCTGTTTTTAAAATATATCTTTGCGTAAATTCAAGATCTTCTGTTAAGGAAGTGGCTCCCCAGCCAATTTCTTTTAAAACCTTGGTGGTGACCGTAACCCCTGTCCCGCCTAGTTGGGCAGTTAAACCTAAATTCTCTCTGACTAGCTGATAAATTCGATTCGTTGACCAGTACGCAAACGAATAGGATTTGGTTACCCATGTATCTTCAGGATTTTTAGAATCTAAGTAGGCTTGAACGACATCATGTCCTTCCATCAGCTTGGAGTTAATAATCTGTAAAAAATCCCTTCCGACCAGGTTATCGGCATCAAACATGACCACTGCATCATAGGAGGTTCCGTCCTCTTCAATCTCCCATAAGCGTTCGAACATCCACTCAAGCCCAAAGCCTTTTCCCTTGTGAGTCAGATCATGTCTTTCCATCGCCTTCACACCTGTAGCACGGACCGCAGATGCTGTGCCGTCTGAGCAATTATCACAAATAACATATACATCATATAAGTCTTTTGGATAGTTTAAATTCTTTAAATTCTCACAAATTTGGCTGATTACATTTTCTTCATTGTGTGCTGCAACAAGGACAGCAAAGCTATTTTTAGGCTCCTTGATGACCGTCTTTTTAAATTTTCGAAGTCCTGCATAACTCATAAAGGTTTGATAGCCGACAAAAAATAGAGATATGGCCTGTACGGCTAATAAAAATAGGTAAATCCCGAACTCCGAAGCTTCACTCCAGCCATGTGTAAAAACACCATATCCAACCGTCAGCACTAAACAAATTGCCACTAAAATGATAAACATAGTACACCTCAGCTTTAATGGGGTGTGTGTCTGTTACCCCTTTTCAATAAGGGTATCCATAAAGGGCGTTTTTAAAACGGAAGGTTTTAACCTAAAACTGGTTTTTCGATTCTGGGGTTATATCTTGCATATCATATTGGCAAGGATAGAAAAAAACAATCAAAAATGATACTGGCAGGTGCAGGATGAAAGAAAGAACTTCTCAACTCGGACTATTTGTGTTTTTATCGTTATTATTAAAATCACTTTATGTAAAGTATTCGATTATGGATGAGCTAAATATAGTTGGTTTTTTAACGGAAATGGCCTTTTTGGCCTTATTTATTATTACAGTATCTTCTATTCGAAACAGGGTTTCAAGTATTTTGCTTTTGATCTTGAACTTTGGATATTCTATTCTTTGCTTAACCACCCTTCTCTATTTTGATTACTACAACACCATTTTTACGTATAAATCTTTAGGAGAGATTGACCAGGTTGGAGAAATTTCTGACAGTATTGTTGCACTATTCAAACTCCAGTATATATGGTTATTTTTCGATTTTATTTTGCTTTGCTTTTGGCCAAAACTTAAGCGTATTTTACCATTTAGTCAATTACAACTAGGGCCAAAACTTTTCGGGTTGACCATTGCCTTTTTATTATTTTTTACCGGTACAAGCCTATTTTCATCTTCTAATATCATAAATGAATTAAGTAAATATGAACAATTAGGGATTATGGGCTATCAGTTTTCAGAGGCAGCTACGGATATCCAGTCTATTTTTTCAAATAATGACATTAGCGCAGAAACCTTAGAAAAGAATCGGCATAGCCCGGATAATGGCAATATGAGACTGCACGGGGTTGCATCGGATAAAAATTTGATCATTATTCAATTAGAATCCGTTCAAAATTTTTTTATTAACTTAAAAATAAATAGCAAGGAGGTAACTCCTAATTTAAATCAGCTGCTAAGGAGCTCCTATTATTTCCCACATTTTTACTCTCAAGTGGGAAAAGGCAATACATCGGATGCCGAATTTATTACCAATACATCGATCTATCCTTTAGGAGGTGTGCCGATGTCTACTGCAATTGAAGGAAAAGCGGTGCCGAGTCTTCCTAAAATGCTTGAGGAAAATGGCTACCATACCGCTACCTTTCATGCCAATAGTGTTTCTTTTTGGAACAGAAATCGCCTTTATCAGTCCTTAGGTTTTAATGAATATTATGATAAAAAGTATTTTGGTACTCACGATATCGTTTCATATGGTGTTTCGGATGAGGTGATGTATAAAAAAACAATTGAAAAATTAGCTGACTTCCATCGAAACGGAAAGAAATTTTACGCAAATATTATTGCTTTATCCAGTCACTTTCCGTTTAAGCTTCCGGATTCGAAACAACCCTATACGGTTCCATTGCCAAAGGAATATGACAATTCCTTCGTTGGCTCCTATATTAAATCGGTTAGCTATGCGGATTATGCTTTCGGAAAATTCGTGGAGGATTTGAAGCGAAAAGGTCTTTATAAGGACTCGGTAATCGTCGTTTATGGTGACCATCAAGGTCTGCAAATGAAAAGTGAACAGGATAAACAATTAGTTCATCAGATTTTCGGGAGAAAATATGATTCTGTTTTAGACCATTTAAATATCCCTTTAATTGTGAAGGTTCCATCAGTGGAAAAAGCGAAGAAAATTCCTACTGTCGGTAGTCTGGTAGATATTTATCCAACCGTTGCGAATCTTTTAGGCCTCAATATTAGCAAACAAATTGTATTTGGAACTGATTTGCTTAATACAAATAAGAATCAAATCGGAATTCGCTTTTATGCCCCGACGGGAACATTTGTGAACCAGTCTTATCGTTTTTCTCCTGGTAAAACCAATGATCAGGGGGAAATTTTAAGTCTGAACGGACGAAAAGAAAGGACGGCACCGAATCGTGCCATAAAGGAAGAAAAAAAGATCATCGAATACATGAAACTCTCAGATCAATATGTTAAATCGCTGCCAAAACTGAAATGACTTGAGAACAAAAAGGGACAGAGACTCCCTCTCTGTCCTTTTTTGCATTCTATTTGATATCTAGACTCATACGTTTCTCCATTTTTCTTAAAAGGAAGGTAAAAATTAAAACTAGGACCAAATAGTAAAAGCCAACAACTATATATGTTTGCAATTGTTGGTAATTGGCTGCTGCTTCACTTAATCCAGAACCCCATAAATCCGACATTCCCACATAGGCTACTAAAGAAGAATCTTTTAACCCAATGATAAATTGATTTCCAAGCGGCGGGATGGAAAATTTAAATGCTTGAGGTAAAATAATCCTTCTCATGGTAAGGGGATAACTCATACCTAGAGAACGTCCTGCTTCCATCTGACCGCTATCAACAGATTGAATGGCACCTCGAAATATTTCAGCAATATAAGCTCCATTATGAATGGCTAATGCTAAGGCTCCTGCCCAAAATTGTGAAAGTGTAACAACCGAAGCAATTCCAAAATAAAGGATAGCAATTTGTACAATTAAAGGAGTTCCTCGAATTAATCCGATATATAGAGTTGCAAATTTATTTAACCATTTATTTGTAGATATTCTAAAAAATGCGAATATAAGTCCAATGATACTTCCAATTAATAACGATGTAATGGTTAACCTCAAGGTTAGAAAGGCTGCTTTTGGAAAAACATCAAAGGTGTTTAAAACAATATCAAAAATAATAATCACCTTCCTATCTTATTGAAAAGGGTGTGATTCAATCCACACCCTTACACTGCTCTTATTCTCCTAAAATATTGCGTCCAAACCATTTATCGCTAATTTTTTCATAGGTTCCATCTTTTATGATTTCCTTTAATGCCCTATTAAGTTTTTCCTTTAATTCCTTATCTTCTTTGCGGACAGCAATCGCTTGATCATCATGTGTTAACGGTTCTCCAATATCTTTTATTTTAATTGAACCTGCTTTAATAATTGGAAAGCCAACCATTTGATCGGTAATCACTGCATCTAATCTGCCTGTTGGTAGATCCATAAGCGCAGTAATATCACTGTCATATTCTACAACATTGTTTTTATCCGTATAGGTTAATGCCAGGTCCTTATAGGTACTTGCTTTGACAACACCAATCTTCTTTCCTTTTAAATCAGAATCTGAATGAATGCTATTGTTTTTTTCAGATACAAAAATTTGTGCTCCAGATCGATAATACGTGTCGGTAAAATCAACTGATTTTTTTCGTTCGTCCGTTACTGTCATACTGCCGATAATTGCGTCATATTTTTTTGCTTGCAGCCCCTGAATGAGGGTTTCCCAAGGATTTGTGACAGGGACAGCTTTCATTCCCATTTTCTTAGCAAGTGCTTGCCCGATTTCTACATCGAAGCCTTGTAATTTGCCATTTTCTTTAAAATTAAAAGGTTTGTACAATCCACTCATCGCGTAATGAAATTCTTTTTGCTTTGTTGAGTCAGTACTTGTTTTATTACTGCAGGCTGAAAGCATCAAAGCAGCAATAATAACTCCGATAAATAAACCCAATCCCCATTTCTTTTTCATGAAAATCCTCCTCGTTATTTTTATAAAATACTATTTAAAAACTGTTTAGCTTTTTCATGCTTTGGATTAAGAAAGAAATCATTTGGTGGACCTTCTTCTAAAATTTTGCCATTTCCCATAAATACAACACGGTCGGCAACCTCACGAGCAAATCCCATTTCATGGGTCACTACAATCATCGTCATCCCTTCTTTAGCAAGTTGCTTCATGACTTGGAGAACTTCACCGACAAGTTCGGGATCCAACGCTGAGGTCGGCTCATCAAAGAGCATAATCCGAGGTTCCATTGCTAAAGCACGGGCTATAGCTACTCTTTGTTTTTGCCCTCCTGATAAATTCCTTGGATATGCTTGAGCTTTGTCCTTTAACCCTACTTTTTCGAGCAAATTAAGCGCTTTTTCTTTTGCTTGCTGCTTGTCCACTTTTTTTACAAATAAAGGGGCTTCCATAATATTTTCCAGAACATTTTTATGAGGAAAAAGGTTAAAATGTTGAAACACCATCCCAACTTCCGCCCGGATATTATTCAAATTTGACTCATTTGGAACAACCCTTTTTCCAAGCAGGGTGATCTCCCCTTGGTCATAGAGCTCAAGGAAATTAAGGCATCGAAGGAGTGTGCTTTTTCCTGAACCGCTGGCACCAATTAAGACAATAACTTCTTTTTCTTCAACGGTTAAATCGATTCCATCCAACACAGTATTAGAGCCGAATGCTTTTACAAGGTTTTTAACTTGTATCATGTCTACCTCCTTTTGGTGTATATAAATTTTAAGGTTTGCTTAGAGTTGTGATTTAAGGAATCACAATCCTTTAAGGCTATACTATAAAACTAAAAAAGTATTATTTCCTTTAATCAAATAATTTTTTCCTAGTATAATATTTTTGTTAAATTGTGTGTGAATACATTTCAGAAGAACATTCTGAATTTTCATTCTCTTCAAATATTATATCAAAAGGAAGAAAGTGCATCTATTAGACAAGAAGTATAGTTTTTTTCTTAAAATTTATACATTTTGTATAAAGAGGTTAAAATTTCTACATAAATCTATAACCTTGATGTTTTATTTTCTAATCAAAATAAAAGGATCCATCTATGATGGATCCTGGAAATATTTATTTCACAAATACTAGTAAAAGCCAGAGGTATAAAGAAATCAGGGTAAAGATCATGGTAAGTGGAATCACGATTATGGTGACCTTCATGTAATCCTTCCATGAAATTGGAATATGGTTTTTCTTTAAAATATGCATCCATATTAAAGTGGCTAAAGTACCGATTGGCAGAATGAGCGAACCAATATCACTGCCAATAATATTAGATAAGTATACGGATTTTAATAAAAGTGGGTCTAGTCCCATTTCGGTTAAGGTTAAAGTAGCAACCATTAAGGCAGGATGGTTATTAAATATGTTCGCTAACACAGCTGTAATAATCCCCATGGTAATACTTGCATGAAACAGACTATCATTAACAATCGGCTTTAAGTGTATTAGTAAATAGTTTGTTAGACCTATATTATGGAGACCAAAAATGATTACATACATACTGAAGGCAAATATTAAGATATGCCAAGGAATTTTGCCGGCTACATCTTTGGGATTTATCTTAAGATAAATCCATCGCCAAATTAATAAAACTAATGAACCTAAAACGGCAACCAATGATACGGATATTCCCATGAAGGAGGCAACAAATAAACTAATTCGAACCAAAAATACAAATAACAGCATATAAATCATAAGTTTCTTTTGTTGTTGAAATAAACTATCATTACTTTTTTGGAGTGGATGGTAGCGGCGGTTTTTCTGGAGTGGAATCGAATAGGAATGGAAGCGAATTTCTTTTGGAATATCCTTTTTAAAGACTAAATACAATAAATAGGCTAAGAAGAGTAGACCTAGCACCCCTGGCACGAACATCATTTCTGTTTGTAAATAGAGATCCATTCCAATAATTTTTAGGGCAATCAGGTTTACGATATTACTTACACCGATTGGCGCACTTGAAGCGGTTGCAATTAAGGCACCACTGAGAAGGTATGGAATTTTTTGACGATTCTTTAACCCCAGGTTTTTTAAAATTAATATTAAAATGGGTGTAGTGATTAAAATACTTCCATCATTATTAAAGAATAGAGTCATTAAAAAGCAAAGCAACAACGTATACCAAAATAGTCGAATTCCCGATCCCTTTGAAACTTTTAACATGAGAGCAGCAGTCCACTTGAAAAATCCGAAACTTTCAAGCACTATGGCCATGACAATTGTGGCTATGATGGTTATGGCTGCTCCTGTTACTTTTGAACTTATATCCAGTAAATCCCCGGGCGAAACACTTCCGCTAAGGAAAACTATAATGGCTCCGATTGTTGCAGGGATTGCCTCGTTCATGTTTTTAGGACGGAGAAATATCAAAACCATGGTAAGGATAAATGATAAGATGGTGATGATTACCGTCGACAACGAATACATGTAAATTTTTCACTCCCTTGATGTCAAACTTCTGATAAAACCTTTCTGTTTTGCGTTTCGTTCACCCCTTGTCCTTTGTTTTATCATACGTAAATTTTGGAGGCTTGAACTAAACGAATATCTCGAATTATTGATAATTCAGCAAAAACCCTACAAATATTTCCTAGATTTTTACCCACTTTTTGTCCAATAGGCGAATACACGGAAAGGCTTTGACGGGCATCAGCCCAGACATTTAGTAAAAATAAAAAAACCGGTACAGTTGAATGTACCGGTACAATTTTTAATTAAATTTTCTAAATCATTGAAACTATAAGTTTTCAATCAGTTTCTATTATCCTATTTAATTACCGTTTTTTACTCTTTTTTCCTAGCGAACCAAGACTTCCTCGGAATTCTCTTCTATTTTGGCTGTTACCTGTACTTCCGCGATATTTCGACTTTTTCTCAGAATCATGGTCACCCGTGCTTCCATTTGAACCATGATTATTATCTTCACAGGAACAGTTGCCCGTGCTGCCATTACTTCCGCTAGATGTATGGCCTCCTGGGTTGGTGTTTGAGCCTTTACTTCCGGCAGATTTATGATTCCCCTTACTGCCACTTGACCCGGAACTGCCGCTGGAGCCGCTGCTTATACTGGTATGCTTGCGGCGCTTACTTTTAGAACCATTATCTCCATTTGAACTGCCTTTTTTTCCGCTTGAGTTTTTTCGTCCACTTGACCCGCTACTGCCCCAGCTGCCTGAACTTCCGGAACTACGGCTAGAGCCATGACTTCCTTTACTTCCAGAACTTCCGGAACTACCGCTAGAGCCATGACTTCCTTTACTTCCGGAACTTCCGGAACTACCACTAGAGCCATGACTTCCTTTACTTCCGGAACTTCCGGAACTACCGCTAGAACCATGACTTCCCTTACTTCCGGAACTTCCACGTGATCCACTGCTACCCCTGCTGCCGGAACTGCCGCTGCTTCCTGAGGAACCTGAACGGTGACGTTTTCCTAATGGTCCACGACCTGAACTTTGTCTACCGCTCGATCCGCTACTTCCGGAACTACCGCTAGAACCACTACTTCCGGAACTACCGCTGGAACCACTGCTTCCGGAACTACCGCTGGAACCGCTACTTCCGGAACTACCGCTGGAACCACTGCTTCCGGAACTACCGCTGGAACCGCTGCTTCCGGAACTACCGCTGGAACCGCTGCTTCCGGAACTACCGCTGGAACCACGGCTTCCGGAACTACCGCTGGAACCGCTGCTTCCGGAACTACCGCTGGAACCACGGCTTCCGGAACTACCGCTGGAACCGCTGCTTCCGGAACTACCGCTGGAACCACGGCTTCCGGAACTACCGCTGGAACCGCTGCTTCCGGAACTACCGCTGGAACCACGGCTTCCGGAACTACCGCTGGAACCGCTGCTTCCGGAACTACCGCTGGAACCACGGCTTCCGGAACTACCGCTGGAACCGCTGCTTCCGGAACTACCGCTAGAACCACATGAACCAGAACTACCGCAGCTACATCCACTACTACCGCTGGATCCGCTGCTTCCGTGACTGCCGCTGGAACCACTGCTTCCACTTGATCCACTGCTGCCTGAAGAACCTGAACGATGACGTCTACCTAATGGGCCGCGGATACCCTTGCTCCGACTTGAACTTTGTCTACCACTGGACCCACTGCTCCCGCTGGAACCACTGCTACCGGAACTACCGCTGGAGCCGCTGCTGCCGCTACTTCCACTGGATCTTCTTTTACCACGACTGCCGCTGGATCCGCTGCTGCCACTACTTCCACTGGATCTTCTTTTACCACGACTGCCGCTGGAGCCGCTACTACCGCTACTACCGGAACTACCGCTGGAGCCGCTGCTTCCACTGGATCTTCTTTTACCACGACTGCCGCTGGAGCCGCTGCTGCCGCTACTTCCACTGGATCCTCTTTTACCATGACTGCCGCTGGATCCGCTGCTGCCGCTACTTCCACTGGATCTTCTTTTACCACGACTGCCGCTGGAGCCGCTGCTGCCGCTACTTCCACTGGATCTTCTTTTACCACGACTGCCGCTGGATCCGCTGCTGCCGCTACTTCCACTGGATCTTCTTTTACCACGACTGCCGCTGGATCCGCTGCTGCCGCTACTTCCACTAGATCTTCTTTTACCACGACTGCCGCTGGATCCGCTGCTGCCTTTACTTCCACTGGATCTTCTTTTACCACGACTGCCGCTGGAGCCGCTGCTGCCGCTACTGCCGCTGGATCCACTGCTACCGCTACTACCGCTGGATCCGCTGCTGCCGTGACTACCGCTGGACCCACTGCTACCGCTGCTACCGCTGCTACCGCTGCTGCCGCTGGATCCACTGCTGTCGGACTTATTCTTTTTCCCTTTGGATTTCGGTCCTTTTTTACCGCCCTGGGATTTAGGCCCCTTTCCTTTATGTTTTGCAACGACTTCTTTTGGATTACTATCTAGAAAGGCTAACACACCATTTTCTTTCGCCATAGCTAATAATTGGTCCATGTCCAACTTTAATACCATTTTTTCACCACTTCCAAAAATAAATATTTTCCTTTCTAACTTATGGGAAAACTGTCGGGATTGACATGGACATTTATATATTTTTAATAAAATTCACCTAATTCTTTGTATATTGGAATTTTACAAAACTGCACATTTACCTATCTCAAAGCATACAATTCTAAAAATAATTTATTTAGGGGTATATAAGTTGCTTAAATATGAAATCTTTATAAATCCAAAAATACTAAAAAACTTAGAACAGGATATTTGGACGGATCCTGTGCCAGCAGTGCTAAAAATGGAGGGAAATCATTATGCAATTACCCTTGCCTACCGCGGAAACGTCATCAGAAAGAAGAAAAAAAAATCATATCACATCATTTTTAAAAAACCCTATACCGTAAATGGAGCCCATGAAATCCACCTTAATGCAGAGTATTCGGATATCTCTCTAAGCAGAAACAAACTCGCACTGGATTTTTTTCATTCCTTAGGAGTAATTTCGCCGCGTTCTAAGCATGTTCTTCTTTTTATTAATGGATATTGTAAAGGGATTTATTTAGAGCTTGAATCTTTCGACAAATACTTATTGAAAAAAAGAAATCTGCCTCAGGGGGCAATTATTTATGCCACTAATTATCATGCAAACTTCTCCCTAACCACTCCAAAAAATAAATTAAAAACCAGCTTAGATGAGGGGTATACAGTCAAGTATGGGTCAGAAAAGGATCTTGCAAGACTAGAAGATTTTATTGCAAAGGTAAACACTTTAAATAACGATGATTTTGAAAAAGTTATCCCTAAATTTTTGGATACTGATCAATATGTAAAATGGTTGACAGGAGTCGTTTGTACGCAAAATTTTGATGGGTTTATTCATAATTATGCTTTATATCATAATGGGAAAAGCAATCTTTATGAAATGACTCCCTGGGATTATGATGGCACTTGGGGAAGGGATCTTCACGGGAGGAAATTAAGCCATGATTTCGTGCCAATTACTGGTTACAATACATTAACGAACAGACTTCTCACTTTCCCGCATTTTAATGAAAAGTATGTAACCACTCTTTCATCTGCCTTAGAAAATCAATTTACTGTTAAAAACCTTGAACCCATTATCACGGACCTATTTAATGAACTCAAGCCCTATATTGGTCTTGATCCTTATTTAACCATTAATGAACAAACACTTGAAAAAGAAAAATTATACATTCTAAGTTTTATTAAAAAACGAAATTCTTACCTTAAAGAACAGATGATGACCGTTAAATAGGCAAAGATAAGTATATGGCAAATTCCATATACTTTTTTTTGCCTATTTTTTCCTCAAAATTGAAAAACAGGCACCTATAATAGTACAACATCACCCCGTGATACATATAGATGCAGTGTAAATGTTTATTTAATTTTAAGGAGGAAAATGGTGGTATGAATAAAGAAATGATGAGTAACTTTGTCGGCAAAACCATTAAGGTTGATAGACATGGTCCAAATTCAAGGGTTGGAAAATTATTAGAGGTTTTCGATGACGGATTTATCTTATTAACCGAAAAGGATGGTATCTTGTACTACAATATGCAGCATATCAAAAGTATTACGGAAAGCACCCAGGACAAAATCGATGCTGGGGTAGAAGCACCAGAAGGATTTGAATATAAAAAGGCAACTACCTTCAACGATTTGTTAAAAAGCTTGCAATATCAATGGGTACACATGAACCGTGGTCCTGAGAGCATTGAAGGCGTGCTTAGTGAGATTACTCCGGATTATGTAGCCATTATTGTGAAGGATGAAATTGTTCGCTTCTCTATGTTCCATATTCGAAATATCAGCTACGGCCTAAAAGTTGAAAATACGAATGAAGGCGAAAAAGGATCTGAAGATAAGGGCAAAGAGGATAAGAGCAAAAATAACGACAAGAAAAAATAATGAGTTGAAACTCGTCGCTTCTCTTTACAGGGAAGCGACAATTAATCCCATAAGGAGGATTTATGAATGAGCCAAGATCGATTTTCATCTACTCTGGATTTATTAAAAGGCTTTAGTGTAAATCTGTATGTAGGTGAAGAAATAGTCAAAGGAAAACTAATGGGCGTAGAAGAAGACCATATCATTTTAGAAAACGAAAATAATTACATTTTTTATTATAGTCTAGATAAGATCCAAGCGATCACAAAGAACACAAAAGAGTTCCAAAGTGAGGAAGTTTCAAATCAATTTTTAAAAACGACTAGCTTAAAAGATTTACTCGATTCATTAACTCATTCTTGGGTAAGTATCCTTTGTTTAAATAAGCAAACGTTTAGCGGGATTGTCAGTGAAGTGGACTCCGATTTCGTCACCTTAGTTAGCGGTGAAGAAAGAATTCTAATTAAACTATCTCATGTCTCCAATATTGTAAAAGGAGTTATTGAAGAAAACTCAAGCAGTTCAGACTCAATTTCAGAATCAGAATCAGAAACAGACTCAAATTCAGATACAAATTCTGAATCAGATTCAGATACGAATTCAGAATCAGACTCAGATTCAGATTCCAATGATGAAGAGCAAAATGAAACAGAGGTAACATATCAAGAGGAAGAAGCAGAAAATAGTTCGAACGAAACAATCGACATCGTAGAGGAAATTACCGCTATCGAGGAAGAAGAAAGCATTGATCTTTTCAGTCAACTACCTGTTGATAATTCCGCTGCATTGGTTTGGTCACAATCCATTAAACCGAAAACTGTTGAAAAAGAGGAATCAACAAACCAACAAACAAAATCATCCAAAAGTGATCGCACTACTTCATCCAAGGAAGAAAAAAGTAAGAAAAGCAAACGTTCCAGTTCCACTAAGGATCAGAGAAGTTCAAAGTCTAAGAGCTCCTCAAGGAAAGATGTTGTAGAAGTAAAAGCAACGAAAGAAACAAAGAAAGAAACAAAGAAAGAAACAAAGAAAGAAACAACTGCTTTAAAGTTTAGCGATACAGCAAATATCTTCGGCTCAGTGAAGGAAACAAGAGATACTAAGAAAACCGTGGAAACCAGTGCTGCGACCATTCAGAAGGCTGAGGAAAAACGGCCAAATCGTTTTGCGGGCGAACCGATTTCACATAATAGCGAAGGTGCTTTCCCATTCGCCGGCTGGCCAAGTAGGAGAAATAGAGCGAACCGTTTCTAATTCCACAACCTCTATCAAGGTAGTCATTATGAAAATCATCATAATTCTCTTCCATGTCAATGTCCCTTATAGCATCCTAAAGAAATGCTTACAAAATGATTTGGACTGGTCTATTCAAGGTCATTCCCTTAAACACCAGTCCATCTCATCTTGTATATTTCAAATCCTATGAAAGGATAAGATTTTATGAATTTAAAAGAACAGATCGGAAAATATATAAAACTAGAGATTTCAGGTAAAAAAATTATAAGTGGCATGCTGATCGACATCGGAAGTGATTTATGGGTCCTGTTTGATGGCTATGATTATTTATATATACCTACTATCCATATTCAAAATTGGCAATTTCTTGACGAAGATGAAATTGATGAGTTTTATATTTCATCAGAACCTTCCCCAATCTATAATCATAACGAAGAAATATCCCTACGAAAGACACTTACTTCCGCAAAAGGAATTTTTACAGAAATCTATGTAACTGGAAACAAAGCATTACATGGATACATTATTAGCATCATGAATAATTATTTCATTTTTTACTCCCCCATTTACAAAACAATGTTTATTTCCCTCAACCATCTAAAATGGTTAATTCCTTATTCAGAAAATCAACGTCCTTATGGACTAAGTAACACGAATTTCCCAGTGAATCCTTCAAACCTTTCCTTTGCAAGGTCTTTTGAAGTACAAATTGAAAAGTTAGTTGGAGAATTAATTGTTTTTAATATGGGAGAAAGTGAAAATTTTATAGGGAAAGTTCAGGGGATAAAAAATAATTTTGTGGAAATTATTAGGGCTAAAGAAGATCCGGTGTACTTGCATCTACAACACGTCAAAACTGTTCATATGACCTAAAATATTTTACGGAGTGTCTTTCCAGGACACTTTTTTTTGAAAAAAAAAAACGGACTGATTTAGTCCGCTTCTTCCCTCCAAAAGGATCTATTTATTTTTGAGATAAACCGTTTCTGATTTTTCACTAACACGAAAGTATAATAGTTCAAAAGTTACCCCGTATAAAAAGGTTACTAAAATGACAGAGCCAATCATATCAAAAATGACATGCTGCTTAACAAATAATGTGGAAACAATAATTAAGGTCCCTACTATATTTATACACAGTGTGTTAAGAATGTGTTTGTTTTTTAAATGCAATGAAGCAAGCATAATTGTAAAAGTAGTTAGGACATGAATGCTTGGAAAGCAATTGACTGGCTGATCATTTGCATATATCCATTTGACAAGCTTGATTAGCAAGCCATTACCTATTAATTCGGGCCTTGGCACGGTCGTTTGGAAAAAGAAATACACGATAAAACAAATAAGTTCTGCAACGACAATAAGAATCAATGTTTTTAAATATACTTTTGTGTCTTTAAAGCAAAAATAAATTAAATAACAAAAAATATAGCCATACCACACAATATAGGGAATGATAAATAAAGGCAGAAAGGGAATAACCTGGTCAACAGAAGTGGAAATATCTACTGCTTTATGTGTCCGTTCATTTAGGATTTGATAAATACTCGCCAATAGGGGAATTACAAACAATAAAAGCAAGTATGGAGCTTTTTTGATAACTATTTTCATTGTTTATTCCTCCCTTTAAAGATTGGTAATCCATTTTAATTCATTCATTTTTTAAAAATCAAAAGACTCCTAGTTTATAGTACCATATACATAGTTTTTGTGCATGATATTCCCAATTAGACTACAACTTTATAATAAAATTTGGTAAAACAAAAAGGACGAAACTCAGGCGGACACCTTCGTTTGGTCCTTACATTTGTTGGCTGAATAAATTTTGTAATGATTGATGCTAAACTTGAAAATTGTACATTAGTTTTATTTTAACATTTTTTCCTTACTATTTAAAATGATAACCTCTTCTTTAATACTTCTGTATCTTTAATTAACTGGTTTATTAATTCTTGAACAGTTGAAGCTTTCGCTAATCGCGGACTTTGACCTGCCCAAAGAGACATAAATTCCGGGTTTCGTGATGTGGAGGATGCTTTGCGAATCCCTTTTGTTAATTCATTTTGAATTGGATATGGCGGCAAGATGTGCTCGTTTATTTTCATTGTTTCGATAAAACGATTGTTCACTCCTCTTGCCATTTTCCCTGAAAAAGCTTTCGTCAATACCACCTGGTCTTCGGAGGCTTTGATGATGGTTTCCTTATGTACTTGCGATGCTCCACTCTCTTCACATACGAGGAAGGCGGTTCCCATTTGAACGGCCTGCGCTCCAAGGCATTTTGCAGCAATTGCTCCCCTTGCATCCATAATGCCTCCCGCAGCGATAATGGGAAGGTTTATTTGGTCTGCCGCCTGAGGAATTAACGACATTAAACCGATTAAACCTTGCTCTGCATTATTTTCGAAGGTACCGCGGTGTCCACCGGCCTCACTTCCTTGCAAAACGACCATATCCATACCAGCCTGTTCGTTTAGGATGGCTTCTTGAACAGTTGTGGCCGTACCGATGACGATAATTGAATTCTTTTTTAAATGATCGATGATTTCTTGGGAAGGCACTCCAAATGTAAAGGAACAAACCGGCACTTGTTCTTCCACAACGACCTGTATCTGCTCATGAAAAGTTTCCAGGTCCTGTTCATAAGTTGGGATTTTAACGGTGGAGTCAACTTTTAGCTCCTGTTCAATTGGTTGGAGAAGTTCTTTAGCTGTCATTATTTTTTGCTCATCCTGTTGATAGTTTGATGGAACAAATAAATTGATTCCAAAGTTTTTCTCCGTTAACTGTTTTACTTCCTGTATTTGTTGCCGGATTTGACTTGGAGATAGATAACCTGCACCAATTGTTCCGAGGCCGCCTTCATTCGAAACTGCCGCAACTAATTTTGACGTAGTCGGCCCCCCCGCCATTGGAGCTTGAATAATCGGATATTGAATACCTAACTGATTTGTTAAATCATTTTGCCACATGCTTTTCTTCCGCCTTTCATAATATAATATGATTAATCAGTTGTTTAAATAGTGACAGGCACCGTCCGTGGACAAACCGTTTGTTTTGTCTGTGTGGAGCGGATACCGGATTTATATCAGAATGGGTGGTGATGAGATGGAGCGAATTGTTCTTTTTGATGGTGTATGTAATTTATGTAATCATAGTGTGCAGTTTATTATCAAGCGAGATGTATCTGGGAAATTTAAGTTCGCATCCCTCCAAGGAGAAACTGGAAACCGAATGATAACGAAATATGGTCTCGCACCTGATCTTAATAGCTTTGTTTTAATTGAAAACGATAAGGTCTATATGAAATCGACAGCTGCATTACGGGTTTGTCGGGAGCTCAAAGGTGCATGGAAGCTGTTCGCAATCCTAATGATGATCCCAACGAATATTAGAGACTACATATATGATATCATAGCGAAAAACCGCTATACATGGTTTGGCAAGAAAAACAGCTGTATGCTCCCTTCACCGGAGTTGAAAAAGAGGTTTTTGGATTAAAAAAGCCTGAACCTACACTATAGGTTTCAGGCGTGTATTGTTTTATGCTTTCATTTTGGTATTCGCTTCATATAATTCCACTGCTTCTTTCACGGAAAAACCTTCATGCACAATCGAATGGATCGCCTGAATCATCGCAAGCGGGTAATCAGACTGCCAAATATTCCTCCCCATATCCACCCCAACCGCTCCTTGCTCCATTGCATTATACGTAATCTCGAGTGCTTCCCGGATTGTATCAAACTTCGGTCCCCCAGCGATCACAATCGGTACCGGGCACTTGCTTGTCACCTCTTCGAAATTTTCACAGTAATAGGTTTTTACAATATCTGCCCCCATTTCCGCTACTACCCTTGAAGCTAATGCAAGGAACCTCGCATCCCGTTTTTCAAGCTCTTTGCCGACCGCAGTAATCCCTAAAACCGGGAGTCCGTAATCATGGGCATCACTGACAACATGTGCAAGATTCGTAACCGTTTGCGTTTCATAATCAGAGCCAATAAAAACAGAAACACCCACCCCTACCACATTATGACGGATCGCCTCTTTCACAGAGGTGACAATCGTTTCATTTGCCAAATCCTTACCAACCGTTGTCGGACCGCCAGATACACGCAGGACCATCGGTTTTTCCGTATCATTGGGAATACAAGATGCGAGTGTACCCCTCGTTAAATAGAGGGAGTCTGTATATGGAAGAAGATCTTTTACCGTTTCACCCGGCTTTTCTAATCCCCTAATCGGCCCCAAAAAGTACCCATGATCAATCGCCAGCATGACGGCCCTTCTATTGGGCAAAATTTTATTCAAACGGTTTTGAAACCCCCAGCTCATTCGTAACACACTCCTTTATTTAATGACAGGATTCGGTAGAGTTACAGTATCCCGTTCCGCAATATGCGGGGACTTTATAAACACAGCCTTAAATAGTTTCTCAGATTGATTGATTAAATAATGGGAATCATGTGGCCGGCATTGAATCATATCCCCCTGCTTTGCCGGAATATGGTCCCCATTGATATAAAAATCAATTTCACCTTCTAGGATATAGAAAATTTCTTCACAAACGGAATGATAATGGTTTTGAAAGTCCTGTCCCGGCTTCAATACTACAACTCCCACATCCACGTTGGGCCCCTTTGTTAAGTATTTTGGTCCGTTGTCCCCAAACCGGTATTCAAATTCATTTTCATTCACCTTCTTCATCCATTTCACCCCTTTCAAAAATTAATCTAATCCAGGTGCTTTCCACATATTAGTGGTTAAACCACGGTCGGCTAGGATCAGCTGTTCTTTATAGACACGCCTCCATTTTTTAAAAATCTCAAGATAAACCCTATGATTTTCTAAATTAGGTTGGTAGGTCCGCTCCCACTTCACTACCTGTTCGACTGCTTTTTCAATATTTTCATAGAGTCCTGCCCCGATACCTGCATATAAAGCTGTGCCTAATGCGGCAGCTTCTTTTACCACAGGAACCTTAACCGGAACCCCTAAGACATCTGCAAGGGTCTGGCTCCACAGCTTTCCTTTCGAAGCTCCCCCTGCAAAAATTACCTCCTCTGGATAAGTACCTGTTGCTTCTTCAATCAATTTTAAGTTTCCTAAAGTAATTAAGGCTGCATTTTCTTGGAGGGATTTAAAGAGTTCTTTCTTTCCAGTTTTCTGAGGATCAAGTGTGAGGTTTATAAAGGATGGAGCCGCATGCCGCCAGGAACCAAAATTCATCGTATCGGAAAAAATCGGGATAATTCCATTCGCGCCAATCGGCACATCTTTGGCTTTTTCTTCTAAAATCTCATATGGATCGACTCCGGTTGCAGCCGCCTCTGCTTTTTCCATGTCACAAAATGCATCACGGAACCATCTCATTACAAGACCGGGGAAAAAGACAATGGTTTCAAGCTGCCATAGGTTTGGTTCCGCATGACAGTTCACCCGTATTCGTCCCCCTTTATCTACGATGGGTTCTGAAACATTGACTTCCTGCTGCCAAAAGGAGCCGCCTGAAACCATCGTTTGCCCTTCCAGAACAGCCCCTACGCCAATAGAAGCCATTTGCGCATCTCCTCCTCCTGAGACAATAAGGGTTCCAGGACATAATCCTGTTAAGACTGCGGTCTCATCCGTCAATGCCCCTAGGACTGTCCCTGCCTCATTTACAGGAGGAAATAAATTCTCTTTAATTCCGCATAAACTGGCCGTTTTCTTTTCCCAATCCCGTTTCCTTAAATCAAAAATACCGGTGGTACAGCCATTTGATGGGTCGACCTGAAGCTTGCCAGATAGTTTAAAAAGAAGCCAATCATTAATCATCGTCATCGCCGCTGCTTTTTCATAGATTTCCGGTAAATGGTTTTTAATCCATAACAGCCTTGGCAATGCACCTAGAGCGAACATTTGTCCAGATACGTTATAAATCTCTTTTTCTATTCCGGAATTTAGATCTTTTAGCGCCTTAACTTCCTCTGAGGCCCTTGCATCCACATTGGCGCACGCCCAAATCTCCTTACCCTGATCATCATAAAGGACAATTCCTTCACGCATGGCTGTTGCGCTGATGGCTTTGATATTCCTTGCGTTAATTCCTGTGTCTTTTAATACATTTTGAATACATTGGACAACCAAGCCCCAGTTTGTTTCCCAATCAAAATCCATTGACCCGGGGATCCGTTCATCCGCTAAATGGTTCCATTCAAATTGCGAAACACCGATTTGATTTCCAAACAGATCAAATAATACCGCCCGAATACTGCCCGTTCCGGCATCAAAGGCGAGAATGTACTCCATTTGGCTTCACCTCTATATCAGGTTTTTAATTTTGTCACCGCTTACAAGAAATATATCCGCAATTTTTTTAAAAAGAACTGAATTGCCTTGTCCCTTTCATAAGAGAAAAAAACCCTGTATGATTCATACAGGGTTTTAAGCATTAATTTAAAAAACAAGGATCATTAAAGTAGACAATTTCAGAAAGAATTTTGGTGCCTTGAATCTTTTTGAAGGCTTCTACTGCTTCCTCCTCTTTTTCATATTCATACATTTTAATATTATCTATAGAATAAAGAGTGATAACCCACATTTTCAATTCCTCCAATAATTATTTGCAGTGAAAAATAGACGAATACTAGCAAAGTCACTTCATTTTTGGGCCTAAACTTTTATTTAACATCATTAAATTGCTGTATGAATGTTGTCAAATCGATTGTCTTTAAAGCTTCTGCGGCTTTTTCGATATCTTTAGAGAATATTCGGTCCTTTTTAATAGAAGGAACAATTTCTCTTCCCTTTTCGTAAAGTCTTCTTGTTTGTGTAGCCATTTTATCCACACCACGGTATTCTACAGCCTGCATGGCACAAATCAATTCAATCGCAAGAACTCTTCTTGCATTTTGAATAATTTGATGAGCG
>NZ_SMYO01000089.1 GCF_004358205.1 Bacillus salipaludis | reverse complement strand
TTTAGTCATAATGAACGAAACGGCTCCCATCGCTTAACGTAGGTTGCACTTGGTCATAATGTTACTACCCAAAAATAAACCAAGTGTAGAGCTACACACGAAAAGGAGCCGTTTAATATGAAGGATGTACAAAAATTTGTTGGTTTAGACGTATCTAAAGATACAATTGCTGTTGCTATTGCTGATCCAGGTCGTGGTGAACCAAGATTTCATGGAACTATCCAAAATAAGCCAGAAGACATTCGCAAACTAATGAAAAAGTTAGGAAATCCTGACAACCTATTAGTATGTTATGAAGCTGGTTCTACTGGATATGGAATTTATCGTTTACTTCTTTCAATGGAAATTGAATGTTTGGTTGTGGCACCCTCTCTTATCCCAAAGCGATCTGGCGATCGCGTGAAAACAGATAAAAGAGATTCTATTAGATTAGCTCAGTTACTACGTGCGGGAGAGCTTACTTCTGTATGGGTTCCAGATGAAGATCATGAAGCATTGAGAGACTTAATTCGTGCTCGTCATGATGCTCGTGAAGATTTACAAAGTTCTCGTCAGAGACTTATTCACTTCTTACTTCGCCATGATATACGTCCTCCGCAAGGAGTTCGAAATTGGTCTGTAAAACATCGTGAATGGTTAAAACGCTTAACATTTAAAAGAGCTGCACAACGTATTGTTTTTCAAGAGTATCTTCATACAATCAATGAAGTAGAAGATCGTATGAAACGAATTGAAGATCAAATCCATGAAGAAGCACTTCAAAGTGAACACGCCCCCGTTATTCAAGCACTCCAAACATTAAGAGGAGTTGCGGAAGTAACTGCCGTTACCTTGGTAGCTGAAATTGGACAGTTTTCTCGTTTTTCTAACCCAAGACAATTGATGTCCTATGCTGGACTTGTTCCTAAAGAATACTCTAGTGGATCAAGTCGTTGGCAAGGTTCGATTACGAAAACAGGAAACTCACAAATTCGACGTTCCATAGTAGAAGTTTGTTGGTCTTATCGTCATCGCCCATCTGTTAAAGGTGAATTGCTAAAACGTCAAGAAGGTCAAGATCCAGAGGCAAAACGTATAGCTTGGAAAGCTCAACACCGTCTTCATATGAAATATCATCGAATCTCTGCTAAAGGAAAAGGTGGAAAAGTAGCTGTTGTTGCCGTTGCTAGAGAATTACTTGGCTTTATCTGGGCTATCGCTTGTTGTATTGAAGATAAACAAGTAAGTAGATTGAATATTGCTTAAGTAGATTGAAAGTAATAAATTAATGGAGTTTTCTTATGAAGTAATAACTTTTTGGTTGGAAATTGAAGATTTGGCTCGAAGGCAAATTCCCGTGAAGGAGAACCCTCATGTTGAACTATGCACTAGGTCTAGAACTGAACGTGCGCCTTTAGTCCGAGGCAGCTCCGTGACGGATGGAGTGAAATGTGGTACCCAACCCACGCATATCAGTTTGTATATCACCGTCAGAGTTTTTGCCTTCGTGCCAAGTTTTTAAGGTTATCCTGTTCAACTTTCTGTATTGTATCCCTTTCGGATTTAGCTTATCAAGGGAAAGTGCGCCCTTGACAAGCTAGATCCGAAAGGATATTTGGTCTATAAGTTGAACAAGGAATAACTCTATTCATACTGAATAAAACGCTAAATAAAAACATTTGGGTGTGGTGGGTTGACAGTTTCGTTCATATCAGTTCAATAA
>NZ_SMYO01000088.1 GCF_004358205.1 Bacillus salipaludis | reverse complement strand
TACCCCTCATCGCTTACAAAAGATGCAAAATGCCTGGAATGCATCCTCTTGATAAACATTGTAACATTTGGTAAGCCGTATGCCTTAATAGGGCACGTACGGTTTGATAAGGGGGAAGCCTCGAGAGAGGTTTCCCTACTTTCTCTTTTGTCACTAACGGGGCAGTTTAGTTTAACAACGTTTTGTTTCATTATAAAAATAATAAGGGTAAAAACCCCGATTTGAGGAACGGGGTTTTTAAATTGGATAATGTATAACCATACTTAATCGAGTTAATGTTTCTCCTGAATTATGATAGGAATGAGGTCTATCTGCCTTAAATCTTATGGAATCTCCACTTGATACTGTGTATTCAGTGTTATTTACTCTTACAGTTAATTCGCCATCAAAAACAGTCAAAAATTCCTCAGTACCTTCTCTGTGGGATTCCGAACTAAGATACCCACCTTTTTCTATCTCAATGCAATAAACCTCAAAACGTCTATCATCTTGGAATGGGAAATAAGGGTATAATCTGTATTTTCCATTATCCTCTAGAAGTGTTTGGACCTCACTTTTATGTACTACCTTTGTGTCGGGCTGCGGGGAATTTATTAGGGAAGTAAACGAAATTTTTAAGCCATATGCTATTTTCCAGATTGTTGTAATAGTAGGACTGGATTCACCTCTTTCGATTTGTCCAATCATCGTTTTACTAACCCCACTAAGCTCTGCAACTTTTTCAAGGCTTAATTTTTTACTTTCTCTCAAAGCCTTTAAGTTCTTTGCAATGATAAGATTAATTTCTTCCATAAAAACACTCCTTATTATATGTACAATATAACGTCTATGATATACAATAAAACGCAATACGTTATATTGTTCTTTTTAGACATTATAACATACATATTGAGGAGGATATATTTTGCCTATATTATCATTTTTATTATACGTTTTTGTTACTAAATTTACTCCAGGTCCAAATAACATAATGGCGATGTTATCTGCCAATAAGTATGGATTTAATAAGACGATGAAGTTTTGTTTAGGGGTAGGTACTGGCTTTTTTGTCATTATGTTATTGTGCAGCTATTTTAATTTGTTATTAACAAATACCATCCCTAAAATAGAATTTTATATGACAATCTTCGGTTCAATCTATATGCTGTATTTAGCTGTAAAAATTATGTTTAGCAAAGGGAATAATAAGGAAAGTGACCAGAATAACAATAACGGCTTTTTTACAGGAATGATCTTACAATTCATAAATCCCAAAGTTATTTTATATGGGATTACTGCTATTTCAACATTTGTCATACCATTTAACAATTCCAATTTAAGCTTAATTTTATATTCCCTATTTCTTGCTTTTGTTGGTTTCGTTGGTACTGTTTGTTGGAGCTCGTTCGGATCCTTATTCCAAAAATTCTTAACAAAATATAAAAGTCAGTTTAATGTGGTTATGGCTTTGCTGCTCTTATATAGTGCTGTATCCATATTTTTAGAAAAGTAGATGAGACTAAATGATTTCTACATTGTGCCTATACAAACAGATATAGACCCAAGCGATTGCTGTTGCGGTCTTTTTTTCTTGTTGTGCTAACGGGGCAGGTGTGCGGCCGAGCCTAGGTCGTATCATATAACGGGTGGGATTCCCGTCGAGTAAGAACTAGCCATTCGCTCGTAGCGAGTCTTGGAGGGCTAAAGGTAACTTTAGTCTTTAAGCGTAGACAGTTAGGTGGCGGGCC
>NZ_SMYO01000087.1 GCF_004358205.1 Bacillus salipaludis | reverse complement strand
CCTAACTGTCTACGCTTAAAGACTAAAGTTACCTTTAGCCCTCCAAGACTCGCTACGAGCGAATGGCTAGTTCTTACTCGACGGGAATCCCACCCGTTATATGATACGACCTAGGCTCGGCCGCACACCTGCCCCGTTAGTGGAACAAGAAAAAGGCTGCCGAAGCAACCCAATCATTAACTCTTGCACCCGATAGTTGTAGAAGAAAAAATGGAATTTATTAATTTTCAACTTCTCCATACGAAATAATATGGACTTCAAATCTAATATTTAAGTCAGCTAATGCTTGTAGAGTCTCGGGATGTAATTCAAACCCCAATTGTCCTAAATTTGAGCTTAGACCAAAATATATATAGGCATCATAAATTTCAGCGATTTCACTGATAAAAGCCTTATAAGGCAATAGTGTGTCTAAAAATTCCCCTAACACTTGATTTAATTCCTCGTTATTTTTAAATTTCATCTGATAGCTCCAATAAGAATCCTTCATTTTTATCTCTTTGGTAAGTAATTCACCTTTTCTTTTAACGCTTGAAGGTTTAAGGTTTAACTTCTTTGTTATTTCATCAGGGACTAAATCTACACCACGAATAATGAAACTAAATGATCCTGCGACAAAACTCTCTTCCATTCCTAAACACATCCCCAGAAAACATAATAATTAAATTTCTCCGAACGAGTACCAAAATCCTTGTTAAACTATACTGCCCCTTTAGTTCAACAAGAAAGAGCTGCCACGATGACAGCTCAGATCTTAAACTCAAGCACCCTATAGTTTAAGTACAATTCTTCACAATCTTAATTTTACCCGTTTCCTGTAACTAAAGCTCTTTTCTCAAATTCATTTTTGGCAGTTGTGCCTGATGATTGGATCCAGCGACTTTTTCCTCTTAGAAATGACAGTGATTTATTAATATACTATAATGCACATATGAATAAGCAATTCATATAGGTTTTTTACATACAAAAAAATAATGAGGTATTGATTCCCATGACACAAACGAATAATCAACAGTACAATCAGAAAAGCAATAAAAACTTTGCTGTGCTAATTATTTCCACTTCCGTCATTGCCAATATTATAATTCTGGCGCTGTTCTTTACGAACATAGGTTATAAAGGAAAAGTAACCTGGGATGTAAATATTTTACCCCGGCTGAATGCCATCTTTAACAGCTTTACATTCATTTTTTTAGTCGCTGCTTTCATTGCAATTATGAAAAAAAATGTAAATGTGCATAAAGGCTTAATTCTGGCAGCTTTTTCTTCCACTTTTTTATTTTTAATTTCATACCTGACCTTCCATTATATATCTCCTGAAACAGCAAGATATGGGGGGCATGGTGCCATTAGAACGATTTATTTCATTATTCTCATTACACACAGCTTTTTAGCTGCCATCATCGTGCCGATTGCGCTTTTTGCTCTTGTATGGGGATGGACGATGCAAATTACAAAACACAAAAAAATTGTCCGGTGGGCAATGCCCATCTGGCTGTATGTAAGTATAACCGGCGTTATCGTTTACTTAATGATGGCACCTTACTATTAAGAGGAACTCCCTGATATGTTTCATGTTGGTCATGAACATAACTGGAATAAGGAGAAATCTCCGCACAAAAAGCTTGGGAAACTCCCCAAGCTTTTTGCCTTTAATTTTCTACACAAATATATTAAATGCTATCAATTTCATCTAAGAAAATACCTGTTCTAAATCTATATTGTCCTTATTCCACTAAACTGCCCCGTTAAGTCGAATAAGAGAAAGTAGGGAAACCTCTCTCGAGGCTTCCCCCTTATCAAACCGTACGTGCCCTATTAAGGCATACGGCTTACCAAATGTTACAATGTTTATCAAGAGGATGCATTCCAGGCATTTTGCATCTTTTGTAAGCGATGAGGGGTAAA
>NZ_SMYO01000086.1 GCF_004358205.1 Bacillus salipaludis | reverse complement strand
CATGATGATGCCATGAAATTAGCAAACTCCCGTAAGGGATACTGGCGGATATCTAAAAGTGAGATTCTGCATCAAGCGATAACAAAAGAAAAACTCACAAAATGGGGATTAAAAGATATATCCCAACTTTATGAGTTACGATACTTAAAGATTGAACCGCCGTATACGGAACCGTACGTACGGTGGTGTGAGAGGTCGGGGATTAAATTTCCCCTCCTACTCTATTGAATAAATGGTAGTTTAGTTCAACAAAGAGAATGAAATAATTTCCGTATTAAAAAATTGATTGGCATTGTACAATACTCTTGTTCATAACAAAGAAAAAGTTAGTTTTAACATTCTTTTTATGGGCGGGGGTTCCAGTTTTTATAATAGGGAGTTTTGTATCAGAATTAACTTCTAATTTGCAATAATTCATCTTTGTATTTCAATTTCAGGCGGATTTCTGTTTTCTGTATTTTTTGTGCCAATCAATCTAAAAGTTGCCAAACATATTGCGAATATAAAGAATCGCAGTGTAATGATTTCTTTTATGCGTATAGAAATAATATGGATATTAGTTTGTTCTTTAATTTTTGCTTTAATTTTTAGTATCGTTATTCAATTATAGGGTGCAAGAGTTGTAGAACGAGCTGTCATTGTGGCAGCTTTTCTTATTGGACTAAAGGGGCAGGTTAGTTGAATAAGGAATATGTAGTTGCTTACAGAATATACATAATTAGGCAATGTGAAGATGGGAGCTTAAATGGATAGTGGCACTATTTTCACCCTGCTCGGTTCCAGAAAGGGCAGTTTACTTGAAGAAGGATTATTGGATTGTTAAGTGAATTTTAAAAGAGAGTAAATAGGAAGTGAATAAGTAAAGGAGAGATATTTTTTGAAAAACTTTATTTGTGAAACTTGTGGTGTTCAGTATGAAAGCTCAATTGAAGCACCAAAACAATGTTTGATTTGCGGGGAAGAAAGACAATTTGTTAGTTCCAAAGGTCAGGTGTGGACCACATTAGAAAAGCTGATAAAGGTGGGTACATATAGTAATATCATTAAGCTCCAGGAAGAAGGATTACATAGCATAAAGACCAATCCAAGTTTTGGAATCGGACAGACAGCATATCTTGTACAAGATAAAAATTACAACTTATTGTGGGATTGTATCACATATATTGATCAATCAACCATTTCACATATTAATAAATTAGGCGGAATTGATGCTATTGCATTATCACATCCCCATTATTACTCTAGTCAAGTAGAATGGGCTGAAACTTTCGATGCTCCAATTTACATACACGAAGATGATAAAGAATGGGTGACTAGAACCAGCGAGAAAATCATTTTTTGGTCTGGAGAATCTCTAGAATTGCAGGAAGGTCTTATCCTTCAAAGAATTGGAGGACATTATAAAGGCGGTACTGTTTTAGAGTGGAAAAATGGAAGCAGTCAAAAGGGAATTTTATTGAGTGGAGATATAGTACGCGTGGCGGCTGATCGTAAGTGGGTAAGTTTTATGTATAGTTATCCTAACTTCATTCCTCTGCCCAGAGTAACAGTTGAAAGAATTGCAGATAGGGTAAATGATTTTACATTTAATCGATTATATGACGCATTTAATCTGATTATTAGAGAAGATGCAGATTTGGTGGTTCAAAGGTCAGCAAAAAGGTATATTGAAGCACTAAATGGAACATTATTTAATACTTAATTTACTAATTTATTAGGAAAGCTTGAAGAACTTATAAATAAACTTTTTCCTCAAATTTAGTTACCTATACAAACCTGAACATTTGACAGTAAAGTTAGTAAATAGAGATGACAAGGGGAACAAATCATATTCTTCAATTAATGGGTGCTTGAGTTGAACAAAAGGGTCGCAGCTGCGGCTCTTTTTGTGCGACGGGCAGTCGCATGGAGTGTTGATCTAGTCGACACTCTTCTTTTCATTATCTGACAGAGACGTCATCTCGGTGAAACGACTGGTTGATGATGATGATACTGAATCCCAGATGGTGAAAGTCCATCTCCGAG
>NZ_SMYO01000085.1 GCF_004358205.1 Bacillus salipaludis | reverse complement strand
TAGCAAAATCTGAATCTAAGAAAAGAGATTAGCTACAGTCTGTAAACGATAACTAGGAGGAGCCGTGTGCATTAATAGTGCAAGCACGGTTCTGTGAGGGGGAGGAGTACAATCTACCGGAAGGTAGAAAGGCTCCCTTCTACTCGACTCCTTTAATAAAACAGTTACCTCTTTGAAAAAACATTGAAATTAAATATTTTTCATATGAAAAAAGGGCTTGAATCTGACGTAACGTTATGAATTATAGTAAATTTGTCGACAAAAACATTTCGTACGAAAAAAGGAGAGGATTATGGAAAAACAAACCTGGAAAATAGGTGAAATAGCTAAACTTACAGGGATTACAGTCAGAACATTACACCATTATGACCAAATTGGACTATTATCTCCATCACAGCTTTCGGATAAAGGGCACAGAATATATACAGGAAAAGATATTGAAAGACTACAACAAATCATTTCACTAAAACAGTTAGGATTTTCTCTGGTGGAGATAAATGCGTTTATCGAAAATCAAAGCTTTGATCGTGTTCAAATCATTAAAATTCAATTAGACAGTGTTAAAAAGCAAATTGAACTTCAAGAGGATTTGTGTATCAGATTAGAAGCAATATATAAATTACTAAATTCACAAAAGGATGTAAGTGTTAACCAGTTTATTAACTTAATTGAGGTGACTAATATGGTTGAAAAGTATTTTTCGAAAGAACAATTAGAACTGATGAAACAACAAACTGAACAATTTAGTGATGAGGAAAAAAAACAAATAGAAATTGAATGGTCTCAATTAATAGCTAATATAAGGGGCGAATTAGAAAAAAATACCCCACCAGAAAACCAAAGGGTCATACAATTAGCAATTCAGTGGCAGGAATTAACCAATAAATTTGTTGCTGGAGACCAAGAAATAGTTAAAGCTGCAGAACGTTTTCATTCAGAAAATCAAAATAATTCATTGCATTATGGGGTATATAAAGACCTTTATTTGTATATTAAAGAAGCAATGTCACACATTTAACTTTTTAGAATTCACAAAGAATGCCGTATGTAAATGTAGCATACGGTTTTCTTTGTAATTCCTTCGGACATATTTTTTTCTAATTTTTACGATTTATGAGGTTGTGGAATAGTGTACTTAAACTATCGGGTGCAATAGCTGAAGAATGGAGCTGCCATAGAGGCTACTTTTCTTGTTTCATAAACGGTGCTGAATAGGGAGAGAAGCTAGGAAGAAATTTTATAAAAGCTAAATACACGTAATGGGTAGTATTCATCGAATTTATAACAAGAAAACAACAAATAAAGCAGTAAACAAAAATTGAGGAGGTATTGTAGTGAACCAACACCAAATCATAATTACTCAGTATAATCCCAAGTACGCTGAACAAACAGTGAAAATGTGGCGAGATAGTAAGGAACAGGCAATTGGTCAGAAAGAAATTCATAGCTTTGAAAATCACGTTTATTTTTTAAATAATATATTACCTGAACAGTTTCAAATAAATTTAGCGTTAATTGACGATAGAGTAGTTGGAATGATTGCTTCTAATGAAACGGAAATAAGCCAACTTTATATTCATATAGATTATCAAGGAATTGGTATAGGTCAAACATTACTAGATAAAGTAAAAGCAAAATCAAGTGGGAGATTAATATTGTATACATTTGAAGTAAATGAAAATGCACAACGATTTTATGAAAAGAATGGATTTAAAATCATTGGTAGAGGACACGAAAATGAAGAAAATTTACCTGATATTCAATATGAATGGATATCAAAATAAACAATGTTAACGGAGACTACAGGTATAAAAAAGCTATAGGAAAACCAATTGCTTAACTGATATATATCGGTTCTTTTTTGTGTTGGTCGAAACACCAACCCAAGATTGTGAAGTGATGTACTTAAACTAACGGATGCTTATTTTTAATAAAGGGTCGCTGCGGTGACTCTTTTTGTGCGACGGGCAGTCGCATGGAGTGTTGATCTAGTCGACACTCTTCTTTTCATTATCTGACAGAGACGTCATCTCGGTGAAACGACTGGTTGATGATGATGATACTGAATCCCAGATGGTGAAAGTCCATCTCCGAGGAGA
>NZ_SMYO01000084.1 GCF_004358205.1 Bacillus salipaludis | reverse complement strand
GTCGACACTCTTCTTTTCATTATCTGACAGAGACGTCATCTCGGTGAAACGACTGGTTGATGATGATGATACTGAATCCCAGATGGTGAAAGTCCATCTCCGAGGAGACTGACCTAGCTCGGGAAGCTTAATCTAGGGCAATACCGTGAGGTATTGTCTGAAGGAGATGCGGTAAGTCGAGAGACCCGTAGGCAACTAGATAGACCCTAATGCAATAAGTGTGAAGCACGGCGGCGGGATAAGTTGGCGACTCTTCGAAAAGTGAGGAAGCCCGCTAAAGGGGCATTTTCTTTAGAAGTCAGAGCGAGAAAATGTGACTTATAACGTGGTGGTGCAGGGTATGTCTAGAAGGGAAATGCGATAACCCCGTGAGGTCTCCACCTTACCAAACAGGCAGGGTTCTAGTCTATAAGGGTAATCCGAAATGACGAGGAACGGGTGGAGAAGTCAGACGTTCTCATAGTACGGAAGTAATTCGATGACCATAACATCGAGTGAACGGAAGGGGAACGACCTATGGCTCCAAGCCATTAACTAGGTGTAATGTAAACAATCATGTTACTGCGGTAAAACCGTTTGAATGTACATCAAGGAAAGGCGTGGAATACGCAATGAATCAAGAGTGGAAGTTTAAATTACACAGTGTATATGGGCAGATATTGTTTGACCGAAAATTAACCCAAAGCTTCGAACAAGTTAAAGCAAACAAAGGGGCAGGAGGAATCGACGGAGAAACAATTGAAAGTTATGATGCCAAATTACAAGAAAACATCATGGAACTTCTAAACAAATTGAGAGCAAAGACTTACCAAGCTCAACCAGTCAGAAGAGTATACATACCAAAGAAGAATGGAAAGAAACGTCCTTTAGGTATTCCAACTATCGGGGACCGCATAGTTCAACAAAGTATTGTAAATGTACTACAGCCAAAATTTGAAGATTTGTTGTTTCATAACTGGTCGGTTGGATACAGACCGAATCGAGGGGTACAAAGAGCCCTGCAAATAATCCTCTGGAATATTGAACAAGGATATAACCATATTTACGATTGTGATATAAAAGGTTTCTTTGACAATATACCCCATAATAAACTGATTGGGGTTTTAAAGAAATATGTGTCAGACCGTACGGTCCTGAGTTTGGTTGAACAATGGTTAAAGGCTGGGCACATGGAAGAGGGGAAACTTATCCATTCTGACTATGGCACACCTCAAGGCGGCGTCATCTCACCACTACTTGCAAATGTATACCTTAATGAACTTGACTGGGAGTGGGACTTGAATGGTATTCGATTTGTCAGATATGCAGATGATTTCTTGTTATTTGCTAAATCAAACGAAGAAATCAAGAAGGCGGCTACCTTAACTAAGAATAAGTTAGCTGAGTTGGGACTGGAAATCTCTAAAGAGAAGACCAGAGTTGTCAACTTTGATAAGGACGACTTTGACTTTTTAGGGTTCACATTCCATCATTGGACAAAGAGAAGGAAAGATAATAAACCCTTCTTTAATGTTACACCAAAGGAAGAATCCATCAGGGATTTTCGATTGAAAATCAAGGAAAAGACTAGGAAATCCCTAACTCTTAGCAAAGAAGAATGGATAAATCGGGTAAATCCTATTATTAGAGGTAAGGTAAATTACTATGTGACTATTATCAAAGCGGTAAAAGCAAACGAAGAATACGGACAAAAGAGTCACTGTAGAACTCGATGGATAAGGAAAATTCTTGAGCGAATTGATGGATATATAAGAAAAAGACTGCGTGTTGCGTTAATCCATAAGCACCCAACCCAAAGAAAAGGTATGAGAATGAATACCCTTTGGAATAACGAATTCTTTTTAAAGATTAAACTAATCCCATCCTATTGGCTTTATCTAAATAAAGCCTACGGATACACTATAGAACAATACCTAAGCGATATGAGTAAATCTGCAAAAAGAAGATTCCAATACAAAGTCAAAAGAGCAAAAGAAAAAGGTGAGGAATATTTTACCCCTCATCGCTTACAAAAGATGCAAAATGCCTGGAATGCATCCTCTTGATAAACATTGTAACATTTGGTAAGCCGTATGCCTTAATAGGGCACGTACGGTTTGATAAGGGGGAAGCCTCGAGAGAGG
>NZ_SMYO01000083.1 GCF_004358205.1 Bacillus salipaludis | reverse complement strand
TTACCCCTCATCGCTTACAAAAGATGCAAAATGCCTGGAATGCATCCTCTTGATAAACATTGTAACATTTGGTAAGCCGTATGCCTTAATAGGGCACGTACGGTTTGATAAGGGGGAAGCCTCGAGAGAGGTTTCCCTACTTTCTCATTTGTTGTTATTTACTTATTTAAAGATAGGTTAGTGGTAAGGACGATAATCCTTTAAACCAATTTACTTTAATTTAGGGAATTTAAATAGGAAAAGCACCATATAAAACTATGAAAGGAGGATTCGGAAAATGAATAAATATTTCCGTGCGAATGCGAGTATGGTTTACATTATGACTAATAATGAAGTAATGAATCAAATCATCGCCTTTTACAGGGACACGAACGGAATACTCGCCTTTGCAGGTTCCTACCCGACTCATGGTAGAGGTACTGGCACAAAGGAAGTCTCCACAGCAACAGCAAACGATGGTGTCGATCCTCTTACGTCACAAGGAGCTCTAACTTTGTGCCGTGATGGACGTTTTCTTCTTGCGGTGAACGCAGGCAACCATACGATCAGCAGTTTCATGATTACTGACAGCGGTATTCCTGTTCTAATGGATGTTAGGCCATCTGGAGGTGCTCAACCCAATAGCGTAGATGTGTTTGGTAATCTTGTCTATGTTGCCAATGTAGGGAATGCTGAAAATAACTATTCATCCAATATCACAGGTTTCCACATCAATAATAACGGTCACCTTACCCCCATTCCTGGGTCCACCCATTCTCTCAGCACTTTCAATGCCCAGCCAGCACAAGTTCTTTTCACTCGTGATGGTAGTAATATCCTTGTATCCGAGCTTACTTCAAACCATCTTAGTGTATTTCATGTAAATCAAAATGGTACTGTTACAGAACCAATTGTTAATAATTCTTATGGTCAAGGACCATTGGGTGCATATTTTCTATCCACTGGAATCCTCTTGGTTACTGAAGCAGATTCAAATGCCCTGTCATCCTATTCAATGAGCAACGACAGGGTCCTTCATGTGATCAGTGGTTCTGTACCAAATGGATATAAAACCGCATGCTGGGTTGCAACAACAAGGGATGAACGTTTTGCATACGTTACCAACACTTTAAGCGGTACCATCTCCACCTACAGAATTGATCCTAATGGAGCATTGTCGGTAGAAAGGCATATTACCAGTACAGCGCCAGGTACATCCCCAGGTCTTCCGATGGACGTTGGAGTGAGTAAAGACGGACGGCATTTTTACACCCTTAACGGTAATCAGGGTACAGTGTCAGTATTTAAGATTCAAGATGATGGCAGTCTAGCAAGATTGCAGGTTGCTGCCTGGATTAACTTTCCTTACTTTGGGTCACAAGGTTTAGCCGTTCTTTGATTATGGGGTTAACCATACTTTAAAAAATACAGGAGATGGTAAAAACAAGGATGTGACATACGAGTAGCTTTTGTTATCAAACAACATAATTGACAGCAGACTGTGAAGAAACGTACTGAAACAAGCGGGTGCATTACTGGAACAACGGTAATGCTTTTTCTTATTGAAGTAACGGGGCCGGTTAGTTTAACAATTAAAGGGAATTATATAGAAAAAGTGTGGTGGAAAATTTGAAAGGTAACTATTCATCAGAAGCAGTTAAGGAAAAGAGAAGAAAACTTGAAGAAATAATTTTGAAGTCGATTCCACTTGGAAATCGGCTATTTTTTATTTCTAGGTGTCCTAACTTAAAGATATGAGTAAGGTAAGATTACTGAGTAAAAAGAAGATAATTGAGGATTCGTGCCTTATTTTATAGAGATAGGTCAAAAATTATCGCAATTTAGCATCTCCTTGAATAGGATAATTTTGGACAAGTTCAAGAGTAAATCTGGACAAGTCCAAGAATAAAAATAAGGAGATGGATAAGATGGCAACAATTACGGTCAGGAATACCAATGATAGCGGTTTTTTGAAGGTAAATTATGATATTGTGAAGAAATGCACTTAAACTAAATGGGTGCTTGTGCGGCCGAGCATAGGTCGTATCATATAACGGGTGGGATTCCCGTCGAGTAAGAACTAGCCATTCGCTCGTAGCGAGTCTTGGAGGGCTAAAGGTAACTTTAGTCTTTAAGCGTAGACAGTTAGGTAGCGGGCCGAA
>NZ_SMYO01000081.1 GCF_004358205.1 Bacillus salipaludis | reverse complement strand
TCCAGTCGTTGGTCTGGATATAGCAAAAGGTGAAAGTCAGGTTCAAGCTTTCTTGGATAAGAAAAAACCATACAAAAGTAGTTTTAAAGTTTCACATAAACTTGAGGGATTAGATACTTTACATCAATTTCTTAGAGAAATTGAGAACTTAACAGGGGTTAAACCTCCAATTGTTCTTGAAGCTACAGGGCATTATCATACACCCGTTGTTCAGTATTTTTAGGACAGAGATTATTTATTAATAATTATAAATCCTCTTGTCTCCTATCGAGCCAAGAGCTCAAGTTTACGGAAAGTAAAGACAGATAAAATCGATGCTAATCATCTCTGTAAGTTGTACTATAAAGAGGATTTAGAGCCCTATAAAAAACGTGGAATACATCTCTTAAACCTTCGTAATCTTACAAGACAACACGAAAACATAACAGGAATATATGTACAAGCCAAACTACAATTTCAAGCAGTTCTTGATCAGGTTTTCCCTGAATATGTAGGTGTTTTTGGGGATTTATATTCTGTTGTTTCTTTACTAACTTTATTAGATTATCCTACATCTAACGATGTCTTAGAAGAAGGAGAAGAAATGATAACAGCTAGAATCAAAGAGCACTGTAAAAGTCGCTCTCACAAATGGGCAAATACTAAGGCAAAGGAACTTATAGATGCGGCAGCTAGGAATCCTTTTCAGAGGACTTTATATCAAAGCCATATTTTAACCCTAAAAATGTATATCAATATGCTTTTAGAATACCAAAGACACCTATCTTCGTTTCAAGCTGAGATAGATGCTTTAGCAAAAGAACTTATAGAATATAAGATTATCCAATCAATCCCTGGTATCGGAGAAAAAATCGCGGCAATGTTTATTTCCGAAATCGGTGAGATTGATCAGTTTAATCACCCTAAAAAACTTGTAGCCTTTGCCGGAATTGACCCTAGTATCTTTGAGTCTGGAAGGTTCAAGGGAACCGTAAACAGAATAACAAAAAGAGGGTCAAGTAGGCTAAGGCGTGCCTTATATTTGGCTGTAAAATGCGCTATACGTGATTGTCGTAAAAAGAAAACAACCAAAGAAATCATTCCACGCAACAAGAGGTTAAGAGAGTTCTATGATAAGAAACGCGAAGAAGGAAAACTTTATAAAGTAGCTGTAATCGCTTGTGCAAATAAGCTCTTACACTGGATTTACGCACTATTAAAAACCAACACTACTTTCCAAGATATCGCTTAATTTATAAATAAAACCAAACAATACAAAACCTTCCAAAAGTCGAATCTAGGAGGGTTGTTTGGCATGCGCATTTTTAGTATAACATAAAAAATTTTAAGCTTTTATTGAAAAATGTTGACAAACTATTAGCTGGTTTAGTTGAAGAACAATTATTGTATTAGTATTTTTGGATAATCTTTGGCAGTTGCATTAAATTTACTGACACCCAATCGTTTTTGTACCTTTTTTTCCAAATCCGCTATTGTTCGGTCGAAGGGGTCTTCAGTCAATTGAGATATAATCCCATTATTATTAAATCCTTTTAATTTTTGCCAAGGAATGTCATAAAGAGAATTTCCGTTATTTAAGTAATCTACAAAGCCTTGAGAAAAGTAGTTAAGCCAAAAGATGCCTGGAATTCTTTCCTTTAATGTTCCTGTTATATGCTGTCTATCCTCAGCCTCTTCTTCTGTTACATAGCCGTAAATAGCTTCGAAACAGTCCACTAACCCTTCAAACAATGGCAATATATCATTCTTTATTTGATTAAATACTTTTTTATTCAAATAAATGGTTAGATAGTTCAGACTTAGTTCAGTCGGGTGCAACCACCAATGAGTTTGACACCAATATCCCTTACTCTTTCCAAGCATTCCGCCTGATTTGCCAATCATTTTGTTAGTTTCGAAATCATATATTCCAGGTTCTTCTGTCGTCCACATACCAATAGCATCTTCCATTGAAAATGATTTTTTTACTGGTTCGAATAATCCTATTTTTTCAATATTTAATCCACTTTGGTCCATTAAATCAAAGAAATTTTTTGCGTATTTTTCAGTACCAATATGCTTGATTGAATAAATGCTGATATAAATTCCCATCGTACCACCTCATTACAAATAAGCCATTTCTGTTATTTTTTACTATTTCTATATTCAAATTTAAAAGTCCTTCTTCAAGTAGTCGAGTAGAAGGGAGCCTTTCTACCTTCCGGTAGATTGTACTCCTCCCCCTCACAGAACCGTGCTTGCACTATTAATGCACACGGCTCCTCCTAGTTATCGTTTACAGACTGTAGCTAATCTCTTTTCTTAGATTCAGATTTT
>NZ_SMYO01000080.1 GCF_004358205.1 Bacillus salipaludis | reverse complement strand
TTACCCCTCATCGCTTACAAAAGATGCAAAATGCCTGGAATGCATCCTCTTGATAAACATTGTAACATTTGGTAAGCCGTATGCCTTAATAGGGCACGTACGGTTTGATAAGGGGGAAGCCTCGAGAGAGGTTTCCCTACTTTCTTGTTCGACTAACGTGGCAGGTTGGTTTAAGAAGCTATGTGGGAAATTATGTATTAATAAAATTATGAAAATGTTATAATTAAAAATGTAAACTAATTGGAATTTACAAAAAAAGCCCATAGGGATGTGTTAATTGTGAAGAAATTAATTATAGGACTTAGTATCGTGGTGGTCGCTTTTCTAATTTCAATGTTTTCAAGCAATTACACTTTATTATATAAAATTACAGGGGCTGTGGGAATTATCTCACTGATAGTAGGAGCTTTGTTATCTGGAGCATTCTTGGATGGGGATAGGTTGGGTAGAAATCTACAATCTGAATCAAAAGAAGATAGAAAACAAAGATTTTCACAAACTAATTGTATATTGTTAATAGGATTACCTAATTTATTAATTGCAGCGGTTTGCTTTTTTCTAATGAAATAAATGAATAACAGTAACCAACTTCCTATTGTTTGTTAAACTAACGTGGGCAAGAGTTGTAGATCAAGCTGTCATTGTGGCAGCTTTTTCTTATTGCACTAATGGGGCAGTTTAGCACAAGAAGAGAACTTCAACAACAGAAATAAAAAAAGACAGTTTATCCGTCTCTTCTGGTTAATTTATAGATGCTTTTTCATTGTTTCGTTCTTTAAAAAAATGATATTTTATTTTATCTATGCTTCTCCAATCCCCATTGCCAATAACAATAAGAAAAATAGAATTAATGTGGCACTATTTAGAACTACGCCAATAATGAAACTTGTAAGTTTTCTCGATAGGATCGCAACAATAACTCCTACTATCGATAGGATACTGATTACCAACAGGAAAATGCCTGGATATTTGTTAGTTTCATTGATGAAGAAAGACAATAATATACAGATACCAACCATTAATAATGAAAGTCGTCCATATTTATTCACTTAAGTTCCTCCATTAATTTATTATTCTAATGTTATTACACATTAAATTTTGTAAAAAATTGTAATTAAACCCCATCCCTTAATCTTCAACTACCATGAAAACTAACTTCTGAAATGCTGAAAAATAGCATGGGCTTTTTATTTTGAAGTTTTCTTAACGTTGTAAAACCTTCGTTAAATTTTCTTATTATGTTCAAAGTTTTTTAAAAATTAAAGAGTAAATTAATAGTTGTGAAGTTACTTTTTATTTGAAGGAGAGATACCATTGAAAGTTAAATCAAGTTTAATTGCTCCTGTAATAGCAGCATCTTTATTAGCACCAGCAGTTGGAACTGTCATCGCCCATCCTACAACCGATTCTGCAAAAACAGCAGTATCTGTCCAAAAAGAACACCATAAAAAATGGCACCATAAATGGGAAAAGGGCGAAAAGAAAAAAGAACTCACAAACGTAATCAATAAATACGCCACACCACAGTTAAAGACTCAATTAACAAAGGATATGGCTACTCGTCAAAGCTTACTAAAACAACTGCGCCAGACACCTGGATTCAAAAAGGATGAGGCCAAAGAAAAGCAGAAAAAACAAGAGTTTTACAAAGCACACAAAAAAGAAATTGACTCCATTAAACAACAACTGAAAGACGGCAAACTTACAAAACAACAAGCACGTTCAAAATTCGAAGCTCTGTTTGGAAAAGAACGTGAACATTTTAAAGGTAAAGAAGAAAACGAAAAAGGCGTCTATAAGCAACTAAAAACAGCTATTAAAGATAAAAACAAAAAAGAAATTAATGCTGCATTGAAAAAATTTGATCAAGAATTAGAAAAGTCGATTAAAGAATTACAAAAAGAGATTAAAGCAGATAAATAACATTGCATTCTAAGTCCTTGCCGTAAATGGCAGGGGCTTTATTGTTCTACCATGATTTTAATATTTTTTTATAATAATTTGTACAAGCATTTCATCACAAGAGTGGCTGAGATGTCACTCTTTTTTTCTGCAGTAAGTTTGTAGGTTGCATTCAGTTCTTTAAGTATCAAATCGGTGTTTTTATTTAATCTCTTATCATTTTAAAATATTGGTTGTCTCGTTATCTTGGCTTCTTCATACAAAACCTAAAAAAGATTAGCGGAAAGTATTTTGTGAAATGTTTCACTTAAACTAACGTGGCAGGTGTGCGGCCGAGCCTAGGTCGTATCATATAACGGGTGGGATTCCCGTCGAGTAAGAACTAGCCATTCGCTCGTAGCGAGTCTTGGAGGGCTAAAGGTAACTTTAGTCTTTAAGCGTAGACAGTTAGGTGGCGGGC
>NZ_SMYO01000008.1 GCF_004358205.1 Bacillus salipaludis | reverse complement strand
ATAGTCTGGCAATAATGGCGAGAAGGTCACACCCGTTCCCATACCGAACACGGAAGTTAAGCTTCTCAGCGCCGATGGTAGTTGGGGGCTGTCCCCCTGTGAGAGTAGGACGTTGCCAGGCTAAGCCCTTTATGGGGCTATTATTTTTGAAAATTTTTAAACAGCGGCCCCTTGGTCAAGCGGTTAAGACACCGCCCTTTCACGGCGGTAACACGGGTTCGAATCCCGTAGGGGTCACCATAGTTTTGTCGAAACAGTGAAAATAACTTACATTATAATGGAGGATTAGCTCAGCTGGGAGAGCATCTGCCTTACAAGCAGAGGGTCGGCGGTTCGATCCCGTCATCCTCCACCATAAACGAGCCATTAGCTCAGTCGGTAGAGCATCTGACTTTTAATCAGAGGGTCGAAGGTTCGAGTCCTTCATGGCTCACCATTTTTAAATGAATTGTAACAAAATTGGAGAAGTACCATAAGCTTTAATATGCGGAAGTAGTTCAGTGGTAGAACACCACCTTGCCAAGGTGGGGGTCGCGGGTTCGAATCCCGTCTTCCGCTCCACATTTTTGGCGGCATAGCCAAGTGGTAAGGCAGAGGTCTGCAAAACCTTTACCACCGGTTCGAATCCGGTTGCCGCCTCCAATTTTATAAGATTATATTGAAATAGGTAATTCAATTCCATGGCGGTGTAGCTCAGCTGGCTAGAGCGTACGGTTCATACCCGTAAGGTCGGGGGTTCGATCCCCTCCGCCGCTACCAATTTAATATTTGATTATGGCGGGTGTGGCGAAGTGGTTAACGCATCGGATTGTGGTTCCGACATTCGTGGGTTCGATTCCCATCATCCGCCCCATTATTTATATCGATGGGCTATAGCCAAGCGGTAAGGCAACGGACTTTGACTCCGTCATTCGTTGGTTCGAATCCAGCTAGCCCAGCCATTTTTTATAAAATTGTGATATGCGGGTGTAGTTTACTGGTAAAACCTCAGCCTTCCAAGCTGATGTAGTGGGTTCGATTCCCATCACCCGCTCCAATTAAGGGCCTATAGCTCAGCTGGTTAGAGCGCACGCCTGATAAGCGTGAGGTCGATGGTTCGAGTCCATTTAGGCCCATAAAAATTTGAAATTGTAAAAATCAAAGTCCAATTCGAAATCGAATTGGACTTTTTTGAATTTAGATGCCCGGATGCTGGATAAACCAGCGGTCATTGTAACCGAAAGCGGTTCTCGGTGCCCGCAAACCCGAAAAAAACAGCTTCTACGGTAACCGAAAGTCCATCTAGATTCCCGAACACTCCAAAAAATCAAAATACAGTCATCGAGCTCTACTCTTGATGCCCTAATAGTCTAAAAAATTGCTAACACGGGCACCCAGAATACAAGCCATCAACTCAATGATTCCTCAAAGAACCCCAATGCGTATTTAATCGCTTCCTCTACTTCATTGGTTTCATATCCCGTTAAATCCTCATCCGTTATCTCTAATTTTGTCCCAGTCAAGCTATAGCCGCTATCTAAATTAATATCAAGAAATACCTCATAGCCCTCAGTTGTCTTGGTAATTTCGATAATATCGTAATCCCGTATGGCCGTGCCGGTTGGATATTCTAATGGCTCTAATTCTGACACAAACAATCCCTCCTTAAATGAATATCAACCATATCATACCCACAAACGAAAAAACATATATAGAATAAACAGTTGTTTTTGTGGGGGGATAAAATGAAAGTAGAAGCATTAAATAGCGAAAAAATAAATGACTTCATAGATTACTGTAAAAAACATGGAAATGAGATTGACGGCTCTTATCTTTACGATGAAGAACTAAATAAATTTATGCCGAATAAAGAGAATCCTACCTATATGGTGACCAATAAACAGGGGAAGATGGTTGCGGCCGCATCCCTGATCATGGACGATTACAATCAAAGAGGACGAACAGCACGATTTAGAATTCTTCATTCCCAGAAAAAGAACCGAAAGTGTTTCCCATTGCTTTTACAGTCCATATTAAATCATACAAAAGAGTTAGATAAAATCTTTCTTTTTATCCCGGTGAAAAATAAACCTCTGTCTAAATCGCTAGAACAACTAGGTTTTACTGTAGAACGATACTCCTTCCTGATGGTAAGAGAGGCCTTAGACGTCCCCGAGGTTACTTTTCCCAGCGATTATACGATCAAAACTTTCAGGCCAGGAAAGGATGAAGAAATTTGGTGTAAAGTTCGAAACGCGGGGTTTGCCAACCTAAAGGGGAGTGAAACACCGATCACACCTGATAACGTTAAGATAATGGTTGCTAGTGATGATTACCTTGAAGGTGGAATGAAAATCCTATTTCATAAGGAAAAACCAGTTGGGGTGGTCAGAGGTGCCGCTGATAAGCATGAGGACGAGCCAATTTTGAATATTGGACCGCTTGCGATATTGCCGGAATATCAAGGAAAAGGCTTAGGGAGAACTTTACTTAGGGCTTCTCTTCAATTTGCCAGGGACAATCTTTACAAAAGAACAATTCTTTCAGTTAATGGAGAAAATGAAGGGGCAAAGGAGCTATATCGTAAAGAGGGTTTTAAAGAAGCGGATGCATTTGCATGCTATCAATTAGTATTAAAAAAGTAAATCAAACTTATAAAATTTCCCGATTTATGATTTACTGGGGTTGGTAAATCTATATTTTTCCAAATTAGAGAGGGAGGGAAAATGAATGATTGCAACACAATACAAAATTACATTACCGAGTGATTATGATATGAAGATCATTAGAGATAGGGTAATAACTAATGGTCATAAAACAGATGGATTTGAGGACCTAAAATTTAAACTATATTTAGTAACTGAAAAAGGCCTAAATCAAAATCTGCAAAATAGTTATTGCCCCTTATATCTTTGGAAAGGCAGCAATGGGCTAAATAAGTTTTTGTTTAATGGACCTTATGATAATATATTGAATTCTTTTGGATGGCAGCGAGTAAATGTCGGAATTCCACTAATCGATACTACTACATCTAAAATAAAAGAAAATCAATATCTATTTCAAATCACAAGAAAAATACCACAACAAGAAAGTCTAAATAACTTAAAGGATAAAATAGCGGAAAGTATTCCAACGATTATTCATACAGAATATATCGTAATCTATAATCCAGATAAGTGGGAGTATGATGTATTTTACTTTTTAAGTGATATAAGCCAGGTAAAAGAAATGAGTGGAACTATTTATAATATACTGCATATTTCACAAGGGGAATAAATAGAGAAATGACGTGTGTCCATGCACACGTCATTTCTTATTCCATTTTCAAGAAATTATCCGAAAATGGAACCCCTTATATGAAAACTGGAGCATTTAAAAACATTCCTTCAATTAAGCTTTACGGTGTTCATCAAAATCAATCCTGCATTCCTCCAACGGAATAACCTTTGTTTTCTTAATAAATTTATATCCAAGCCACATGACAAGGAAGAGCGGGATGCCGAGATAGGCAGCAATTACACCACCCCAATCAATATGGTCACTTAAAAAGGCCTGATAGTTTTGGGCCAATAGGACGATTAAACAAAGAGCAAAAGCAAAGATTGGGCCGAACGGGAACCATTTAGAACGATAAGGAAGATCTTTTAAGGAATATCCTTGTGCAACGTAGGCTTTTCGGAAGCGATAATGGCTGGCAGCAATTCCTAGCCAAAAAATAAATCCTGTTACACCGACTGAATTCATCAGCCATATATACACTGCGCCATCCCCGAAGAAGGAAGAAAGGAAGGCCAACATCCCTACAAGGGTTGTTGCAATGATTGCAGGGACGGGAACGCCTCGATTATTGAGTTTGGTAAAAAGTCGAGGAGCCTGCCCTTCTTGGGCCATTGCAAATAACATCCGGCTCGTAACATAAAGACATGAATTTCCTGCGGACAATACCGCTGTTAAGATAACTGAATTCATAAATGATGCTGCAATCGCAAGTCCAGCCTTTTTAAATACTAGCGTAAAGGGACTGAGCATGACCGTATCTCCTGCCAAACTGCTAGTGGTATAAGGAATAATTAAACCGATTACAAAAATTGATAGACAATAGAATAAGAAAATCCTCCAAAAAGTCGTGCGAATCGAGCGGGGTACGTTTTTCACGGGATTTTCACTTTCACCTGCTGCAACACCGATGACTTCCGTTCCTTGGAAGGAGAAACCAGCAACGATGAAAATGCCTAACGTAGCCATAAATCCGCCTGAAAACGGTGCATCACCGATCGTAAAGTTTTTGAATCCAATTGGTTTTCCGTTCATAATACCAAAAATCATGAGTAAACCGATACCAATAAAAATGACAATCGTAACGACCTTTATTAATGAAAACCAATATTCCCCTTCTGCATATCCCTTAACTGATAAATAGTTTAGCAAAAAAATAGTAACTAAAAAGAATAGGCTCCATAAAAATGAGGAACTGTGAGGAAACCAAAATTTCATAATCATTGTTGAAGCTGTAAGCTCTGCAGCAAGGCATATCGCCCAGGAATACCAGTAATTCCAGCCTAAGGCAAATCCAAGAGCTGGATCAATAAATCGGGTAGCATAAGTACTAAATGCACCGCTAACCGGCATGAATGTCGCAAGTTCTCCTAGGCTTGTCATAATAAAATAAACCATGATTCCAATTAAAGTATAAGCGACTAAGGCTCCACCAGGTCCGGCAGCGTGAATGGCGGGGCCGCTGCCCAGGAAAAGGCCAGTTCCGATTGCACCGCCTAATGAAATCATCGTCAAATGTCGTGCTTTTAATTTTCTTTGCAATGTAGGGGTTGTTGTAGCTTCTTGTTGTTCAGTTCTTGGAGATTGCTTTACATTGATATCGAGCATATAATACCTCCTCTGAAATTAAGTTAGATTGATTCAAGCGCTTTCAAAAAAATAGGACAACAGTTCATCAAATTGTCAAAATACTGATCCTTTATACACCTCCAAAAATTTGCAAATTTACATATCAAAGCCGATTATTTCTGGTTGGAATTTTCAGATAAATTTAACAATTGATTATAGTATAAAAGTGTTGTTTTTTCAGTGTCAACAAAATTTCTCCAACCTTTTTAAAGTTATTAGTCTAATAAATTAGTTAATTAAAGTATTGAAGAGGGGTTTGGACATTTTCTAGTTTTTTCAAAATGAATCAATCGATGACAAAAAGTTATTTTAGAAAAATAAAAAAAGGTGCCTGGCACCACCCGAATTTTGTCGAAAAAAATTATTTTAGAAAAGGGAACTGGACAAAAAAGATTAATCTTTTTTGTCAAATTCCGCTCAATAAAAATATTTAAAATATTCATTGCATTTAATGTATTAGTTGATTATAATACAAGACATAACAAATAAATAAGGTTCACCTGAAGGGAGGTTTAATATGTTGAAAATAGCAGGAATGAATATTACTTTTAGGCATTATCCTTTCCGATATTTCTTGGATTGTATGGATCGCCTGAATATAAGTAGTATTGAATTATGGGCCGGTGGGCCACATTTATATGTCTATCGAAATCTGCTTAGTAATTTAAGAGAGATTAAGAGAGAGGTTAAAGCAAGAAATATGGAGATTGTCTGTTATACTCCAGAACAATGCATCTATCCTTTTAATCTTGCCACATCGGATTCACCGTGGCGAAAAGCGAGCATTGATTATTTTATTGAAAATCTACATGCTGCCGTCGAATTGGAGACGGATAAAATGCTGATTACTTCCGGAATCGGTGACTTTTCCCTTACACAAGAAGAATCTTGGAAGTATGCAAGCGATTCTATTTTTCAAATCTCCAAAGCAGCTGAGCAGGAAGGAATCACTCTTGCGCTTGAACCATTAACGAAATTTGAGTCCAATCTCATTATTGACACACCTGGACTAAAGAGAATGATTGAAGAAATTCAATCTCCTTCATTAAAAGGGATGATTGACACCGTGGCCATGCAGCTGGCGGGTGAAACACCGGATGATTATTTTTCGATGCTTCCAGAGTTAAGTCATTTCCATTTAATCGATGGCGATAGTGAGACAGATTCTCACCTTGCTTTAGATGATGGAAACCTAAATTGGAGAGAATATGTCAAAAGCCTTCAAAACCATCAATATGAAGGGGTATGTACCCTCGAGATTATGGGATCAAGTTATTATCAAAATCCACAAGATGCCGTTAAGAAATCATTAGAGAAATTAAATGAATTAGAAATCTTATAATCTGATAATTTGGAGGAACTCTTTATGAGTAATACTACGCTAACACGAAAGCTCGGTTTTTGGTCGGCTTTAGCAATTGCTGTTGGAACGACTGTAGGATCAGGTATTTTTGTCTCTTCCGGAGATGTCGCCAAAGCAGCCGGAACCCCTTCGATTTCTATTTTAGCTTGGATTATCGGCGGCATTATCGCCATCCCGCAAGTAATGGTTCTTGCTGAGTTATCAACAGCTTATCCCCAAAATGGAAGCGGTTACGTTTACCTGAATAAAGCAGGCTGGAGACCTTTAGCCTTTTTATATGGATGGGCAACCTTCTGGGCACTAGATCCTCCATCAATTTCGATTATGGCTTTAGCCGTTGTATCTTATTTAGCCAGCTTTTTTCCATTCTTCTCTGGATTTGCCGGTAAATTATTAGGGGTTGCCATTATATTGGTGATTACCTCGATCCATTATCGGAGTGTAAAAGAAGGCGGTCTTTTTCAGGTGATTATTACCGCTGTAAAAATTATTCCGTTTTTAATCGTTATTGCATTAGGTTTGATGTACATGAACACGGGAAACTTCTCGTATACACCTCATGGTGGTGCAGTAAAAACAAGTCTAATTGGCGGTGTCTCTGCGACCACTTGGGCCTACACGGGTATGGCAGCCATTTGTTTTATGGCAGGTGAATTTAAAAATCCGGGAAAAATTCTTCCGCGTGCACTAATTAGTTCTGTCTTTATTGTGTTAATTTTATATACCTTGCTAGCCGTTTGTGTAACGGGATTAATGCCTTTTGATAAATTAATCCACTCAAGTGCAGCTGTTTCAGATGCCGTTAAGTATATACCGGGGCTTTCACATATAGCTTCATCCTTTGTAGCGATTACTGCCATTATTGTTATTTTAGGTTCATTAAGTTCCTGTATTATGTTTCAGCCGCGCTTAGAATATGCAATGGCAAAGGACGGGCTGTTCTTTAAACGTTTTGGACGAGTACATCCTAAATATGAAACACCTAGTTTTTCAATTATTGTTCAGGTTACGTATGCATGTATTCTTGTGTTTGCAACGAATTTAACCACTTTGCTTGGATATTTTACCTTAATTCAATTGGTGATCAATATTTTAGACTTTGCCGCGGTTTATAAATGCCGCAAACGGGATGACTATAATCCAATCTACCGGATGCCGATGTGGAGATTAACAACGATATTAGCCATTCTTGGAGCATCATGGCTTGCGTGGGGGACCTTTACTTGGGCTCCATGGCAAGGGATGATTGCGGCATTTATTGTCATTGCCACAGGATTGCCAGTCTATTTCTACTGGGAAAAAAGATATGGATCTAAGAACGGCAAGGACGGAAATTTAGTAGCGTAATGATTTTAGGAAGTTGGTTCATCAAGAACTAGCTTCCTAAAAATTTTTTTAAAAAAACAATTGTATAATTTGTATTGTTTAATTATAATACAAGACATAACAAATAAACTTTTTCGGAGGACTACGCCATGTTAAAATTTGATGAAGAGTTATTCCTGAAGCTTGTGGAAAAAGAAGGGCTTGCATTTAAGGGGCAAATCGAAGAAATCGTTGATTCAATTTGTCAAAAAGGGTACAGCAATATTTTCCTGATTGGTGCTGGTGGAACGATTGCGATGATGTATCCCTATGAATATATTTTAAAATCAAATTCAACGATTGATGTTCATGCTGAAATTGCGGCAGAATTTATGGTCATGAACCATAGACATTTTTCAAAGAATTCGGTTTGTATCTTTACCTCCGTATCGGGAACAACACAAGAAACCGTTGCTGCTGCTGAGTTTTGTAAAGAAAGAGGAGCTACTACGCTTGCATTGGTTGCGGAGCCAAATACTCCATTAACCGAGGTAGTGGATTACTGTATCACAACCGGTTCTGAAAAGCATTCTTTTGATACATTCTTTATGCTGCTATACATGGTAATTTTCCGATTCATGCATAACAAAAATGAATTTCCACAATATGAGCAGTTTATAAGGGAAGTCTCCTTGCTGCCGCAAGCAATTCTTAATGCTGTAAAGGCTTTTGATAAAAAAGCAGAGGAATTTGCAATTAGACATAAGGATACCGATTACCACATGATGGTCGGTTCAGGTAATCTATGGGGGAACACTTACTCCTATGCAATGTGTATTTTGGAGGAAATGCAATGGATTCATGCGAAATCTATCCATGCAGCGGAATTTTTCCATGGCACGCTTGAACTAGTGCTCGAAGATACTAGTGTTATTTTACTTAAAGGGGAAGATGAAACGAGACCGCTGATGGACCGTGTTGAAAGATTTGCTGAAAAGATTACCAGCCAATTAACTGTTATTGATACAAAAAACTTTGAAATGCCGGGTATTAGCGAAGAATTTAGAAAGCATTTTTCTGTCAGCATAAACTGGGCAGTGTTAAGCCGCATTAGCGTTTACCTTGAGCGGGAGAGAAACCACCCATTAGAGCTAAGAAGATACTATCGTAAAGTAGAATATTAAGAATTTTAAAGAGCACTACCTAGTAGTGCTCGTTCTTCAATTTAAAAGAAAGCGGGAGTAAGAATGAGAATTGTAACAGTCGGAGATAACTGTATGGATGTCTATCTTGCAAGCGGGAAGGCGTATCCCGGAGGAAACCCTGTAAATGTTGCTGTCTACTTAAAGGAGTTGGGGGCGGACTCTTCCTATATCGGCTGGGTTGGGAATGACCAATATGGTGATCAAATGATTGAGGCGGTCCAGGGCAAGGGCGTGGATACGACATTTCTCGCGAAGAAGGACGGGAAAACAGCGGTTACTCATGTTGAATTGATTGATAATGATCGTCGTTTTGGGGATTATGATGAAGGAGTAATGGCTCAGTTTACCTTAACCGATGACGAACTGGAGTTTATTCACACCCATCAGCTTGTTCATGCTGGAATTTGGGGACATGTTGAATGGTATTATCCTCTTTTTAAACAAAAAGGATTGCTCACGGCGTTTGATTTTTCAGACCAGTTAGAGCATGGTCTGGTTAAAACATTGCCCGCCTTTGTGGACTATTCCTTCTTTTCTTATATAAAGGATGATGAATATATCAGGGGATTTTTAAAGGAGGTTAAAAAACAAGGTTCTAGGGTGGCGGTGGCTACGTTAGGAGAAAATGGCTCGATTGCTTACGATGGCGAGCAATTTTACCAGTGCGGAGTGTTAGAGGCCGATGTTGTTGATACGATGGGAGCAGGTGACTCTTTTATATCCGGCTTTATTTATGGAACATTGCAGGGACAATCGATCCAACAATGTTTAACATTAGGGACCAAAACGGCTGCAAAAACCATCCGCTATTTCGGTGCATGGTGACGCTAGCCGGCCGGCAATGTATAATAATGTATAAACATATGATGGATAGGATGAAAAGTATGAATTTAAATGCTTCAACCCCGCAGCCTCTCTATATGCAGATTAGGCAAATGCTGCAGAATGATATTCAGCAGGGGAAATATAAGCCGGACGAACAGATTCCCACAGAAGCAGAGCTTTGTGAAACATATAATGTCAGCCGAATCACGATCCGAAAAGCCATTGAAGAATTGGTGAAGGATGGTACATTGACACGTATACCACGCAGGGGAACGTTTGTAGCTTCGAATAAGTTTCACAATGAATTGTTATCTGTAAGTGGATTCTCGGAGTTCAGTCACCAGTTAGGGATGATCCCAAATTCCCGTATTCTTAGAAGTGAAGTGATTACGGCACCAAAGGATGTTGCGGAACACCTCAAGATTGAGGATGGAAGTCCGGTACTAGTACTTGAACGGCTTATGTATGTGAATGACCGTCCGCTTTTCTATGATATTGCGCATTATTCGCTAATTCAGTTTCCGGATTTGGAAAAGAAAATTGCAAGGGACGAATCCACTTATAAAATCCTTTCAGAGGATTACAATACAGAAATAGTCAGCAACGATAAAATCATCGATGTAATTGGTGCAACAAAGGAATACGCCAAATACCTAGAATGCGATATCGGAGCCAACCTATTCAGAATCCTAAAAATCGCCTTTAACTCAAACGACCAACCCGTCCACCTCTCCACATTCATGTGTGAAACAAGCAAAGTAAACCTAACCGTCCATCGGGCGAAATAAACCATGCCAGTTAATCTGGTGTGGCTTTTTTTTATCGAAAAATAAATTTATTTTAAAACCGACTTGACTTATAGGAATTGTCAAATTATTATATTATTAATCTATTAGAGAGACTGAAAAGTAAAAAAATTCTTGTCCCGTGATATTTTAAAGCGGGTTTTTGAATTTTAATTCCTTAGTGAGGTGGATATGTTGCAACTTCAGGTATTAAACAGTCCGTTTAGTCAGGAGCAGGCAGAGCTCCTAAACCGTATTCTGCCGACATTGACAGACCAACAAAAGCTTTGGTTAAGCGGATATCTAGCTGCTTCCCAGTTTTCGGGGGCGCAAGCAGCTGCACCGGCAGCTTCACAAAATGCTGGTCAGGCCGTTTCCAAAGACGTAACCATTATTTACGGTTCACAATCTGGAAACTCCAAAGGGCTTGCGAATAAAGCAGCCAAAACATTGGAAGGAAACGGCTATCTTGTCACACTTTCTTCCATGAGTGATTACAAACCAAACAATTTAAAGAAGGTTCAAAACCTGCTGATTGTTGTCAGTACACATGGGGAAGGAGATCCGCCGGATAATGCGATGACCTTCCATGAGTTTCTTCATAGCAAACGGGCTCCAAAGCTGGAAGGCTTACAATTTTCCGTATTAGCTTTAGGGGACAGCTCTTATGAATTTTTCTGTCAAACAGGTAAACAATTCGATGATCGTCTCGAGGAACTTGGCGGAACAAGGCTTTATCCACGATTTGACTGTGATGTTGATTTTGATGAACCAGCTGCAGAATGGCTTGAAGGCGTTCTTAGCAGCCTAAAGGATGCTCAAGGTGCAGGCGCTGCTGAAGCCGCTGCAGCTGCCAGCACCCTGCAAACTATTGAATCCGAATACTCCAGAACGAACCCGTTTAAAGCAGAAGTACTTGATAACATCAATCTGAACGGTCGGGGATCGAATAAAGAAACGCATCACCTTGAACTTTCACTTGAAGGGTCTGGTCTTACGTTTGAGCCGGGAGACAGTTTAGGCGTATATCCTGAAAATGATCCGGCTTTAGTTGAGCAGCTTCTAAATGAATTAAAATGGTCCAAAGAAGACCAAGTAACAGTAAAACAAGGCGATGTTCGCACTCTTCAAGAAGCGCTCCAATCATACTATGAGATTACGACTTTGACAAAGCCGCTTCTTGAGAAAATTGCACCGCTCTCCACAAATGAGGGATTAAAAGAGCTTGTTGCTCAAGGAAATGGAGAAAAATTAAAAGAGTACATCAATGGACGTGACATATTAGACCTGGTTCGTGATTTTGGTCCGTGGGGTGATTCTGCTCAGGAGTTTGTTTCTATTCTTCGTAAAATTCCGGTTCGTCTTTATTCAATTGCGAGCAGTTTAGCTGCCAATCCTGATGAAGTGCATTTGACGATCGGTGCGGTTCGATATGAGGCAAATGGCCGGGAAAGAAAAGGCGTAGCCTCCACGTATGTAGCAGAGCGTTTGGAGCCAGGGGATCATGTGTCTGTTTTCGTTCAACAAAATGAAAACTTTAAACTGCCTAAAAATCCTGAGACACCAATCATCATGGTTGGACCAGGTACAGGTGTTGCGCCGTTCCGTTCTTTTATTCAAGAACGTGAAGAAACCGGTGCCGAAGGAAAATCATGGCTGTTCTTCGGTGACCAGCATTTCGTGACCGATTTCCTATATCAGACAGAAATGCAAAAATGGCTGAAAAATGGGGCACTGACAAAGTTGGATGTTGCTTTTTCGAGGGATACAGAAGAAAAAGTATATGTACAACACAGAATGCTTGAGCAAAGCAAAGAGCTATATAAATGGCTTGAAGAGGGTGCAGTTGTATACATCTGCGGAGATGAAAAACATATGGCACATGACGTCCATAATACCTTCATTAAAATTATTGCAAAAGAAGGCGGCTTAAGCCGTGAAAAAGCAGAAGAATATCTGGCTGAAATGCAGCAGCAAAAACGTTATCAGCGTGATGTATACTGAGAGGAGTTTTTTTAAAAATGGTGAATCAGATTTTAAAAGCGCCAGACGGTAAACCAAGCGACGTAGAACGAATTAAAGAGGAAAGCAATTATTTGCGCGGCACGCTGAAGGAAGTGATGCTAGACCGAATCAGCGCTGGTATTCCGGATGATGATAACCGTCTGATGAAACATCATGGCAGCTATTTACAGGATGACCGGGACCTTCGAAACGAGCGACAAAAACAAAAATTGGAGCCAGCGTATCAATTCATGCTGCGCGTTCGTTTGCCAGGCGGTGTAGCATCATCAGACCAATGGCTGGTTATGGATGAGCTTGCTGAAAAATACGGAAATGGAACCTTGAAACTTACAACCCGTGAAACATTCCAAATGCATGGAATACTAAAGTGGAATATGAAGAGTACTATTCAAGGTATCCATGCTGCATTAATGGATACAATTGCAGCGTGTGGAGACGTGAATCGGAATGTTATGTGTGCATCCAATCCATATCAGTCCGAAATTCATAGCGAAGTCTATGAATGGGCACAAAAATTGAGTAACGATTTATTGCCGCGTACTAGGGCATATCACGAAATTTGGCTGGATGAGGAAAAGGTGGCCGGTACTCCTGAGGTAGAAGAAGTTGAGCCAATGTACGGACCGCTATATTTGCCGCGTAAGTTCAAAATTGGGATTGCTGTACCTCCATCAAATGATATTGATGTCTTTTCCCAGGACCTTGGATTCATCGCAATTGTAGAAGAGGGCCAACTGATTGGATTTAACGTAGCGATTGGCGGAGGCATGGGCATGACACATGGAGACACCGCAACTTATCCGCAGCTTGCGAAAGTGATTGGTTTCTGTAAACCTAACCAATTGTATGATGTTGCAGAAAAAACGATTACGATTCAGCGCGATTACGGAAACCGTTCTGTCCGTAAAAACGCTAGGTTCAAATATACTGTGGACCGACTTGGTTTAGAAACGGTTAAAAATGAATTGGAAAACCGCCTAGGCTGGAGACTTGGTGAAGCGAGACCATATCATTTTGATCATAACGGCGACCGCTATGGTTGGGTAAAAGGCGTTGATAATAATTGGCATTTAACACTATTTATTGAGGGTGGGCGCGTAGCAGATTTCGATGATTACAAGCTGAAAACTGCCTTGCGTGAAATTGCCAAAATCCATACCGGTGAATTCCGTCTAACAGCTAACCAAAACGTAATTATTGCCAATGTATCGAGCGAACAGAAGAAAAAGATCAACAGCCTAGTTGAACAGTACCGCTTAACGGAAGGTAAGCAATATACAGCACTAAGACGCAGCTCAATAGCGTGTGTGGCTCTTCCAACCTGCGGATTGGCGATGGCAGAAGCTGAACGTTATCTACCAAAGCTGATTGATAAAATCGAAACCATTGTGGATGAAAATGGTCTTCGTGATAAAGAAATTACAATTCGAATGACTGGCTGTCCGAACGGCTGTGCCCGCCATTCCCTTGGAGAGATTGGTTTTATCGGGAAGGCACCAGGTAAATATAATATGTATTTAGGCGCTGCCCATGACGGGAGCCGTCTAAGTAAAATGTACCGTGAAAATATCGGAGAAGAAGAGATTTTAAGGGAGCTTCGGGATATTCTTCCACGCTATGCAAAAGAACGGCAGGAAGGCGAGCATTTTGGTGACTTTGTCATCCGTGCGGAAATTATCAAAGCTACAACGGACGGGACGAATTTCCACGATTAATCGAAATAGAATCAATTAAAATCGTAATCTAAAAGTTTGTCAAACAGAATTTTGGGAATTTTTTAAACAGATCATTGACAAATCCTATAGGTATGGTAGGATATAAAATATAAATTAAATAAATCGCTTATCTAGAGCGGCTGAGGGACTGGCCCGTTGAAGCCCGGCAACCTACAAAGAAAGGTGCCAATTCCTGCAAAATGGAATCCATTTTGAAAGATAAGGTGTTACATTGAAGTACGAACGCCTTTTCCAAATGGGGAGGGCGTTTTTTGAAAGGCGGCGAATCAGCTGAAACCATCTGAGTGGGAAGAAATTACTTCACATCTTGAGAAAATGCTTGAAACATTGAATTTCGGATCAATCACACTTGTTGTCCAGGATGGAAAAGTAGTGCAAATAGAGAAAAACGAAAAGGTTCGTCTACAAACCAATAAGAAACGCTGACTAGAAAAACTAGAGGCAGTCTTCACTTTAACCGGTGGCAGACTGCCTTTTTTGAAAAGAAAAGACGGAGCCAAAGTGAGTATTGTTTTTTAAAGAAAGGAGTTTTTCCAAGATGACAAGAGCTGTGACCTATGAAAACTGGAATCAGATTTCCGACAGTTTTCAAACTGAGGATGAAACAAAAGGTGCCCGTGCTGTCTTAGAATGGGCTTACCAAAATTATTCCGAAGACAAAATCGTCTATGCCTCAAGCTTCGGTGCAGAAGCAATTGTGTTAATTGACCTAATTCAGCAGGTAAAACCGGATGCCCATATTGTTTTTTTAGATACTGGCCTGCATTTTCCGGAAACCTATGATGTCATTGATAAAATTGAAGCACGCTTTCCTTCGCTAAGAATAGAGCGGAAGCAGCCAGTCTTGAATTTAGATGAACAAAGAGAGCAGTATGGATCAGCGTTATGGAAGAAAGACCCGAATCTTTGCTGCCAAATTAGAAAAGTGATTCCGTTAAGAGAGACCTTAACGACAAAAGAAGCTTGGATCTCGGGACTTCGCCGGGAACAATCTCCAACGCGCAAGGATACACAATTCCTTAATAAGGATGAAAAATTTGAAAATATTAAAATCTGCCCGCTCATTCACTGGACGTGGGATGAGGTTTGGGCGTACATCCGTGAAAAAGATCTTCCGTATAATCAATTGCATGATCAAAACTATCCAAGTATTGGATGTTTCCCTTGTACACAACCGGTTGCAGCAGATGGAGACTCCCGTGCAGGAAGATGGTCCGGAAGCGGGAAAACCGAGTGTGGTTTGCACACAAAGTAAGTTGAACTTTAATGCGGGAGAAGGGAGGTCATCCTTATGCTTACAATCATTGCCATTACCATCGGTTTATTTTTTGCTGTAAATATTGGAGCTAGCGGTGCGGCTGCCTCAATGGGAATTTCGTACGGGGCAGGAGTAGTAAAAAAGCGGGTCGCACTATTTCTTTGCGCCATTGCCGTTTTTTTCGGTGCTTGGCTTGGCGGCGGTGAAGTAGTAAAAACAATCGGCGGTGGAATTGTTCCAAGCAGCACGTTTACTGTTGCAATTGCGTTAATTGTTTTAGCATCAGCGGCGTTATCACTGTTTTTAGCCAATATATTTGGTATACCGCTTTCGACCAGTGAAGTTGCAGTAGGGGCAGTGGTTGGAGCAGGGGTGGTTTACCAATCCGTATTTGTCGGCAAGTTCATCTGGATTGCGATTTTCTGGCTGCTTACACCGTTTGCTGCCTTTGTGATTGCCATTCTCGCGGCAACCATTTTAAAAATAAAGTTTATCAAACGATTGATTGAAAAGCCGAAAGCAGGGCCGTTTTTAGCGATTCTAGTTGTCTTGATGGGATTGTTTGAAGCTTTTTCAGCCGGAATGAATAATGTGGCGAACGCGGTAGGTCCGCTCGTTGCTGCAAAATTGATGTCCACTGGTGATGCCATTCTTTGGGGCGGATTAGCTGTTGCGTTAGGAGCAATTCTTTTTGGACACCGCGTGCTTGAAACAAACGGTAAAAAAATTACGAAGCTTAAGCTCGAAGAGGGCTGTGTGATTTCCGGAACGGGAGCAAGCATTGTTACGATTGCCTCTTTATTCGGGATCCCGGTTCCGTTAACGCAAATTACGACGTCTTCAATTATTGGAATTGGTTTTGCTAAGCATGGAAAATCAGTTTTAAAAAAGGATATTGTCGTGCAGCTCTTAACAGTATGGATGGTTTCTCCCGTATTATCAATGGTGCTGTCCTATACGATTATTCAGTTATTGATTGAAAAAAATGGATACTCAATCGTTGCAATGGCGGGCGTAGTGATTTCCGTTTTAGGCGTGATGTTCTTAATGAAACGATCTGCATCACAGGGTACGATTTCTCAAGCAAATATTTCAAAAAAATAGGCTGTGTTAAAAGACAATGTTGATTTTTGAACAACGTTGATTGGAGCGGAAATCAACAACTTAGTTTAACAACCAAAAAATAAAACCAGTAAAGAAAGGTTGATTGTAGATGTCATTTGTATCAAAACCTCATGGAGGAAAACTAATTCAGGCATATAATCCAAATTATAATTTTTCAAATGTAGAAAAAGAAATTGAAATTGATGCAGTCGCTCTAAGTGATTTAGAATTAATCGGCGTTGGTGTATTTAGCCCGCTAACTGGTTTTCTTGGAAAAGCAGATTACGAATCAGTAGTAGAGCGTATGCGCTTGGCTGACGATACAATCTGGTCCATCCCTGTAACACTGCCAGTATCTTATGAAGTGGCGGAAACACTTGAAGTTGGCGAGGAAGTTAAACTTGTTTCCAACAAAGAAGTGTTTGGAGTGATCAAGGTTTCCGAAACGTATGAACCTGATTTGAATAAGGAAGCTCTCAATGTTTATAAAACAGAAGAGCTGGCGCATCCAGGGGTGAAACGTTTATTCGAAAGAGGTCCAGTTTACGTTGCTGGTGAAATCGTGCTTGTGAAAAAGCCAGAAAAAGGCGTGTTTGGCGATGTATGGTTTGAGCCAAAAGAAACCCGTGCATTATTCGAAGAAAAAGGCTGGAAAACGGTTGTTGGTTTCCAAACAAGAAATCCGGTTCACCGTGCCCATGAGTATATTCAAAAAGCAGCTCTTGAAACAGTTGATGGCTTATTCTTAAATCCACTTGTTGGTCAAACGAAGTCTGATGATGTTCCTGCAGATGTTCGTCTAAAAAGCTATCGCGTTTTACTAGAAAACTATTATCCTAAAGAGCGTGTTCAATTGGGCGTACACCCAGCAGCAATGCGATATGCAGGACCAAGGGAAGCGATTTTCCATGCGCTTGCACGTAAAAACTACGGCTGCACGCATTTCATTGTCGGCCGTGACCATGCCGGGGTTGGAAACTATTATGGAACCTACGACGCCCAGTATATTTTCAGCAACTTTACAGAAGAAGAGCTTGGAATTAAGCCGTTATTTTTCGAGCATAGCTTCTATTGCACGAAATGCGATGGAATGGCGTCTGATAAAACTTGCCCGCATGACAAAGAAGATCGCGTAATCCTTTCCGGAACAAAAGTGAGAGAGATGCTAAGAAGCGGTGTTCTTCCGCCATCTACTTTCAGCCGTAAGGAAGTTGTGGAGGTTTTAATTGAAGGAATGAAAGAAAAAGCGACTGTTGAAGCTTAAGGAGGACTTGAAGTGACACAATCTACGAATATTACATGGCACGAAACAACGATTACGAAGAATGACCGTCGTTCCCAGAACGGCCATGGAAGTTGCACACTATGGTTCACAGGTCTTTCTGGTTCCGGAAAATCAACGATTGCCAACGCGGTATCAAACGAATTATTCCGTCTTGGGATTAATGAATATGTGTTGGACGGTGACAATATTCGTCATGGTTTAAACAAGGATTTAGGTTTTTCTGAGCACGACCGCACGGAAAATATTCGCCGGATCGGTGAAGTCGCGAAGTTATTTGTTGATAGCGGCAAGGTGATTACGACGGCATTTATTTCTCCTTTCCGATCTGATCGGGATCAGGTTCGGGAGTTATTTGAAGAAGGAGAATTCATTGAGGTTTTTGTGGATTGTCCAATCGAGGTTTGTGAGCAGCGTGATCCTAAGCAGCTTTATGCCAAAGCACGCCGTGGTGAGATAAAGGATTTCACCGGTATTGATTCTCCTTATGAAGCACCGGAAAAACCGGAAATCACTTTACGTTCTGATTTATTATCGGTTGAGGAAGCTGTTGGGCAAGTGATTGCTTATTTGCGGGAGAAAAATATTTTTTAATAGTATTTGAGTTATAAAAAAGTGACCTGGGGTGTAATTTTACACCCTTTTAGTTGATAGTAAGCGTTTATCAGCGAATCATCAATAACAGCAAGTATTACAGAAAAGGCATAGGGAAAGGATGTTGGATTTCATGGTTGGCAAAGTCTATTTAGTTGGTGCGGGTCCTGGTGATCCAGATCTAATTACAGTAAAAGGATTACGCTGCCTGCAGCAGGCTGATGTGATTTTGTATGACCGGTTAGTAAATCCGGAGCTCCTTCAGAATGCAAAAGCAGATGCGCAGCTGGTATACTGCGGTAAACTTCCGAATTACCATACAATGAAGCAGGAAACAATTAATCACTTCTTGGTCAAATATGCGAAAAAAGGCTATACGGTTGTCCGTTTAAAGGGAGGCGACCCGTTTGTTTTTGGACGAGGCGGGGAAGAAGCGGAGGAATGTGTGAAAAATCATGTGCCGTTTGAAGTGGTCCCGGGCATTACCGCTGGAATTGCAGCATCTGCCTATGCAGGCATACCGGTTACCCATCGCACCTTAAGCAAAAGCTTTGCATTTATTACTGGACATCAAGCTGCCGGTGATAAAGAGGCAGAGCATCAGTGGGCCCATTTAGCGAAAGCGGTCGATACGATATGTGTTTATATGGGAGTTTCCCACCTTCCTACGATTGTTCAACAATTGGTGGAGAATGGGAAATCTGCGGACACACCAATCGCTCTTGTTCACTGGGGCACTTTAAGCGATCAACGAACAGTAGTTGGAACCCTTGGCACGATTGAAGCGCGTGTTAAGGATGCAAAAATTGCAAACCCAAGCATGATTGTGATTGGCGAGGTTGTCCGCTTACATGATAGACTGAACTGGTTCGAGGAAGAAATCGTCCCTCATTTACCAGTTGTTCAAGGGTAAGCGGAAAGGAGCAATCTGCATGAAAGCGATTCTTTATATCGGCCATGGAACAAGATCAAAAAAGGGAGCCGAAGAGGTAAAGTCCTTTTTGAATAGGGTAATAGAACGTGTGGATGTCCCGATTCAGGAAATCAGTTTTCTGGAATTGACCCAACCTTCTATTGAAGAGGGCTTTAGAAGATGTGTGGAAAAAGGTGCATCGGAGATTACCGTTGTGCCGATTTTTCTTTTAGCTGCTGGTCATATTAAGGAAGATATTCCGAATGCACTATCTGTATTAGGCGAAAAGTATCCAGAGATCCAAGTACATGTAAGGAATCCGTTTGGCGTGCAGGATGAAATTCTCGATGCGATTGCTGAGCTGGTTAGAGGGGCGGCAGGAGAAGTAACTTCACGGGATTCATTATTGATAGTTGGCCGGGGCAGCAGCGATCTCAGCATTCACATTGCGTTTGAGTTGATTGCCAATGGAATCCAAGAACGCCTCCAAACGGACCAGGTGTCTGTTTGTTACCTCGCGGCTGCAGAACCAAGACTGGAGCAGGGGTTTGAAGCGGTCCTGGAGGCAGGATCGGGGAGAGTTATCGTCATTCCCTATCTTTTATTCTCCGGACTACTGTTAGCCGAAATAAACCAAATGGTCCGCAAAAAGCAAACAGAAGACCAGGATATCATCTGTACCGGCCAACTAAGCCGGCACCGTGTGATTGAAGACATTGTCGTTGGCGGATTCGACAAAATTCGGTGAGTGACAGGCACCACCCGAATTTTGTCGAAACACAATAGGAAAGGCACCTTCCCAATATGTGGGAGGTGCCTTTCCTATTGTATTGAAATTTAAACAAGTTGCAGAATGTTTTGTAGTGTGCTGGTTTCTTCGTCGGTTAGTGGGACCATTGGGAGACGGACGCCGCCAACGTTGACACCTTTTAGATTAAGGGCTGCTTTGACCGGTGTTGGGTTTGGAGCAGCAAATAATGCTTTCATGATTGGAAGCAGTCTGCGATGCGCTGCAGCCGCCTCTTGGACATTACCACTTTTAAAGAGATTGACCATTTCCTGCATCTCATTTCCAATGATATGGGAGGCAACGGAAACAATTCCTGCACCGCCGATCGCTAAGACCGGAATGGTTAAACCATCATCACCACTATATAAAGTGAAATCACTCGGTGTTTGGCTAATCACTTCTGCCATGGCGTCTAAATTGCCGCTAGCCTCTTTAATAGCTACGATATTAGGAATCTGGGATAGACGTACAATGGTCTCAACGGACATATTGACCACACTTCGCCCAGGAATATTATAAAGCATAATCGGTAATTCGGTGGACTCGGCAATTGCTTTAAAGTGTTGATATAAACCTTCTTGTGACGGCTTGTTATAGTATGGAGCCACGAGCATAATCCCATCCACACCCGCTGCCTCAGCCTGTTTTGTTAAACTAATTGAAGCCCTCGTGTTATTCGAACCTGTTCCGGCAATGACAGGAATCCTGCCGTTTACGACATCTACAACAAACTTAAAAAATTCAACTTTTTCATCTGTTGTTAATGTAGGAGATTCCCCAGTAGTACCAACGACTACCAATCCATCCGTCCCATTTTCAATTAGGTAATTTACTAATGTTCTCGTTGCGTTAAAATCAATCTCGCCTTCATGATCAAATGGCGTAACCATAGCAGTTAAAACTTGGCCAAAATTCATTTTTCCTCACCCTTTAAATTATTTTTTTTATAAATTAGAGGTGGCTAAGGACATTCCAAGTCAACGCAAAAAAGCAGCAACGAAGGCTCGCTGCTGCAATAGAAACATAAATAAAGATCAAGTTCCCGTGCGTGAGATAGCCCTCCATATAGTTCCCTATATGACAGTTCTGTATTTATTCAATAGCAGAACCAGCTCCAAGACAAATGAGAGTCTTATAAGCTTCGGCAAATTCCCCTTTCCATAATCATCCCAGGACCTCATTATCCTCCAACTATGTACTAATGGTCTTTGCGCCTCTATCCTCACTTCAAAAGGTTTGAAGTAAGAAAATATTTAATTAACACTTAATATATCAGATTTTCTCTTCAAATTCAAGGGGACAAGGTCGACAAAATTCGGGTGGTGCCTGTCACCGCCCGAATTTTGTCGATCAAATAGGATTCTAAGAAAATTCTAAGATTGACTGGATATACTGTCCGAGAATAGAGGAATTGGTTAGGAGGATTTTTTATGAAGAAAATGGATAAGAAGTGGGTTGTTCTTTGTTCTACAGCTGTTGCAGCGGCTTATGCTGCCGGATTTGTTACTACAGAGACGCAGGCTTCTATTGATCAGCCGTTACACCATATTGCAGCGAATGTTCAAGCTAGGCATATTACAATAAATCACTCTAATGAAAAGGTCGGTGAACAAAAGAACAAGCAAAATAAAAGGATCTATAAGGATGGGACGTTTACAGGTACAGGTATGAATCGGCGTGGATTTATTGATGTAGCTTTGACAATTAAGAATGACAAAATTGCCACCGTAGAGATTAGCCATTTTGCAATGCATTATTCAGAAAGTGACATAGTCGGACTTCCTGATGAAGTAGTGCAAAAACAAAGTGCACAAGTGAATAATGTTTCTGGGGCCACTTATAGTACACAGGCTTTTGAGGACGCTGTGATGGATGCACTTTCCCAAGCCCATAACGTGAAGGGATAATCTATGAAAAAAACAAAATTGTACATGGATACTGTTGTTGACATAAAGGTCGTTTCCAATAAGTCGAAGAAAGAGACGGAAGCAAAAATAACTCGTGCCTTTGAGGCATTTCAGCATGTAGAACAGGCATGCAGCCGCTTCAGCTCATCAAGTGAGCTAATACGAGCTTGTGAGAATATCGGAGTACCAGTAAAAATCAGTCCTTTTCTATTTGAGCCTCTTTATATTGCGATTGAAATGGCTAAATTAACGGATGGACTATTTGACCCTACTGTAGGAAAGATGATGGAAATGAATGGATTTAATCGACACTATCTTTCTGGACAGATGATGAAAAGTGTTTCTTCTGATTCGGTTTCTTATCATGATATCGAACTTGATCAGTACAATCATACAGTAACCTTAAAAAAGCCGATGGTCATTGATCTTGGAGCTGTTGCAAAAGGGTTCGCGATTGATCTGGCTGCTAATGAATTAAAGGAATTTAAGGGATTTGTCATTAACGCTGGAGGCGATTTATTTGCATTCGGTTTGGATGACAACGGAGAAAAATGGAAAATTGGAATCCAGCATCCGTACCAAAAGGATTCCATCATTGAAACTATAGAGATATCAAACGAAGCCGTCTGTACATCTGGCAGCTATGAACGGAGAAATCCAGATAATTTAATTTTACATCATTTGGTAAATCCGAAAACAAAATGTTCGCCAAATGAATGGATTAGCTGCAGTGTCATCGCACCGTTTGCAATGATGGCAGATGCCTTTTCAACAGCTTCCTTTTTACTTGGAGTAAAAAAAGGAAAACAATTAATTGAACATCTAGCTTTAAAAGGGATCCTTATCACATCAGAATTACAGATTTATAAAGTTGGAGGGATTTAAGTGTCGGGGAAAAAGTGGTTCAAAACACCAAAGGGTTATGTCGCGACAGCCATGGTTTTTTATCTATTCATCGCATCTATTGGGTCAAAAAGTATGCTGGGGATAGAGAACAGTATGATCGCCATTGTGGCATCAATCTTTGTAGATTATATCTTATGTAGAATTCTGGATAGAAGAAGCAGCAAGGACAGTACAGTAATAACAGCCTTAATCATTTCACTTATCTTAAGTTTTACGACATCTGGAATGGTTGTGGCAGGGACAGCGATTCTCGCCATCTTGTCCAAGCATCTATTAGTATATAAGAAAAAACCAATCGTTAATCCTGCTGCTTTTGGATTACTGTTATCTATTTTTATTTTTCAAACAGGCCAAAGCTGGTGGGGGGCTTTTGGGGATCTTCCTGCCTGGACTATTTTGTTTCTTTTAATTGGCGGTTATTTTGTAACCGAACGAGTTAATAAATTTCCACAGGTATTTTCATTCTTAGGGACCTTTTTTGTATTACTGCTTATACTTGGCTTATCAAGTAAAGGAGATGCTGCAGACGCTCTTCGTCCGCCATTTATCAATGCAACCCTATTTTTCGCCTTTTTCATGCTCACAGATCCTCCAACTTCACCGGCAAAATATAAGCAGCAAATCTTCTTTGGCGTACTGGCTGCCGTTTCAGGGGTTATTATATACGGCCTTTTCGGCGGACTAACCTATTTATTTATCGGCTTATTTGCCGGGAATTTTTATAACTATTGGAATAAATGTTTTAACTCAAAGGCATCCGCCATGAGGCAAGTTACAAAAACACAAAGGGCAGATAGTAAATTGTAAAGCTGCCTAGATTCTTTGCATCACGATTAAAATATTGAAATAATTGGGGGACAAACTATGCAGGATAGAAAGAAAGGGAGTGGGCAGGCATCTATGCGTGTATTGGTCATAGAAGATGATGGACCTTTAAGAAGGATCATTTCTAGAATATTAGAGGAAGAACAGTACGAAGTGGACCAGGCTGAAAACGGGGAAGAAGGGTATTTTATGGCTTCGACCGGTGAGTACGATCTGATCACGCTGGATATTATGCTGCCAATGATGGATGGATACGCGGTGATGAGAAAGCTGCGGAGTGAAGGCCATCAATCCCCGACCTTATTTCTGACTGCAAAGGACCGGATTGAAGATAAGGTAAAGGGTCTTGACTTTGGTGCGGATGATTATATTGTCAAACCCTTTGCTACAGAAGAGTTTTTAGCGAGAGTGCGATCCTTGCTTAGACGCTCAGGGAAAATAGGAATCGAAGGAAAGATGACCTATGGCCCCATTCTCTTAGACACCAACCAGCATGAGGGTTTTATAAATGAAACGGCTCTAAAGTTAACGATTAAAGAATTTGAACTTCTTTTTTACCTTATACAAAATAAAGAGCAAATCCTAACCCGAGATCAGATTTATCAAAGAGTTTGGGGAATAGAGAGTGAAACGACAGACGCTATTGTTGAACTCTATATCCATTATTTACGGAAAAAATTGGCCCCTTTTGAACTTGAGCGGTTGATTCGAACCGTAAGGGGTGTAGGGTATATGTTAAAGGAGTAAGGTAGAGCAATGTTTAAAAAAACTAAACGTCGGCTCGTTATCCTGAATGCACTTGTATTTTTTATCCTTCAAAATGCTTTTGGGGCTATTATTTATTTTTATACGCATTATAGTTTATACCATCAAGTGGATCAGACTATTTTAGAAAAGCGAAATCATTTGCAGCGAGAGAGAGAGAAACTCGGCAAGGAGTTAAGTCCAGAGCGGGAAGAGAACCATCGGTTAGTTTATTTACTTTGGAAGAAGGGAAATAAACTTTACCAGGTGATACCACAGAGTACGCTCTCTTTAAAGGATACGGCTCATTTTTCACCATTATTAAAGAAGAAAGGTCTTCAAACTGTAGCGATTGGAGCAGAATCCTATCGTGTCATCACGATGGCTGAACCAAAGAATGGGGAATATTCACCAGTCCAGCATATTCAAATTGTTTATAATCTGAGACGTGAAAATGAAATGCTGGATCATTTATTGGTGGTCATTGGCTTTGGGTCCTTATTAAGTGTGTTTATTGCAGCACTAGCTGGGCTCTATCTAGCTAATAAGGCCTTAATACCCATCAAGAGGTCCTGGGAAAAACAACAGCGGTTTGTGGCAGATGCTTCTCATGAACTGCGTACACCTCTTTCCGTTATGAAATTAAATCTTGAACATCTATTTCGTCATCCGGATTATACGATTGAACAGGAAAGTGAGACCATTCACCAGGCGATTCAAGAGATTCACTACATGTCAAAAATGACTTCTGATTTATTGACATTAGCTCGGTCTGACACGGACCAGATCCAGTTGATCCAAGAGACTATTATGCTGGAAGAGATTCTTCAGCATGTAATTAAAGATTTTAAAGCGCTGGCTAGTCAAAAAAATATACAGATAATCGCTGAAGTCTTTCCAATCAAAATGATAGGGGATAAAGAGAGACTGAAACAGCTGTTTGTCATTCTGTTAGACAATGCCCTTAAGTATACGGGGGAGAATGGAGTTATCACTATTAAAGCAGATGTGAAAAATTCACGTGCTGTCATTGAGGTAGCGGATACTGGGATTGGGATACCAAAAAGTGATCTCCCCTATATTTTTGACCGTTACTACCGTGGGGATAAATCCAGAACTCGTCATTTAGAGGGATCAGGCTTAGGGCTTTCGATTGCCAATTGGATTGTTCGATCACATACTGGAAAAATTCGAATTATGAGCAAAGAAGGCGAAGGAACACGTGTTTTCGTAAGCTTCCCACTAAGAAATAAACCTGAAAGCTTCTTGTGATAGTAATCTGGGGTGTGCTGCCACCCTATCTTTTTGTTGCGATCCTTTTCATTGCGTATTCGATGCAATTAAACATTGGTATAAAATAGGGTCACAGGATCAATTAAGGTCGTACAATTTATGAAGATAATGTAATAAAGATGGAGGAATGATGGGATTGAAGAATCAATTCGAGCTTGCAACGTTTGCTGGCGGGTGTTTTTGGTGTATGGTTTCGCCGTTTGATGAGCAGCCAGGGATTAGGGAAGTGGTTTCGGGGTATACGGGGGGGCATACTGAAAATCCGTCGTACCAAGAGGTATGTTCTAATACGACAGGACATTATGAGGCGGTTCAAATTACGTTTGATCCAGTCATCTTTTCTTATAAAAAACTACTGGAGCTGTTTTGGCAGCAAATCGATCCGACTGATGCGGAGGGGCAGTTTAATGATCGAGGAACCTCCTATCGGACCGCTATTTTTTACCATAATGAGGACCAAAGACAACAAGCTGAAGCTTCAAAAGCAGAGCTTGCCGCAAGCGGCCTTTTTAAAAAACCGATTGTTACGGAAATCCTTCCGGCTGGCCCTTTTTACAGGGCGGAAGATAAGCATCAGTATTATTATAAAACTTTTCCGTTTCACTATAATCTTTATCGGGAAGGTTCCGGCAGGGCACGCTTTATTCGTGAGAACTGGAAGATGCGCAAAAGTGAAGACGAGCTGCGAAGTGAGTTAACGCCGCTTCAGTATGAGGTAACGAGAAAGAATGCAACAGAGCCGCCGTTTCAAAATGAATTCTGGAATCATGACGAAGAAGGTATTTATGTAGATATCATTTCCGGGGAGCCCTTATTTAGTTCCATGAACAAATATGATGCAGGCTGCGGCTGGCCTAGCTTCACGAAGCCCCTGCGCCGCAATGAACTGGAGGAAAAGTTTGATACTTCGCATGGTATGCGGAGAATTGAGGTTCGCAGCAAAACATCCGATTCGCATCTTGGTCATGTTTTTGATGATGGACCGGGTCCAGACAGGGCGAGGTATTGCATTAATTCGGCGGCCCTGAGGTTTGTTCCTAAAAACAAGCTCGAGGATGAGGGGTATGGGCAATTTGCAAAGTTGTTTACATAATCTTTAATCATTTTTCTTATCAAGATAAAAGAGTGGTACCGCCAAACATGGAGGAGCCACTCTTTTTTTATCAAATCTTCGTATAAATAGCCCTATTTTTAACCGAATTTTAACTTTCTGACCATCTAGCCTACAGCAATTTCACTCCTCTTACATACTTTGTTACAAGAAATTATTGCAGCAAAGTAAAAAGGGGTTGATGTTTATTTGGCACATACACCATTAGCAAGAATGATGAAGATGGCCTTTGTGACAGTTCGTGCTGAAATGGAGAAACAAAGTAATGGACAAGCTATTGGACAACTACATTCTATTCCAAACCATGGAAAAATCGAAAAAGAACAGCCTTTGAATGTTTATAAGGAACCACAAGATTATCCAAGAATCGTGATTGTAGGGGCAGGCCTGGCGGGTCTTACTTGTGCCTACCGGCTGAAGCAGGCAGGAATTCCTTCTACAATATATGAGGCTACCAACCGGGTGGGCGGGCGCTGCCGAACAAGGAGAGATTATTTTAAAGAAGGTCAAATTGTCGAGTGTGGCGGTGAGTTAATTGATTCAAACCATAGAGAGATTCAAGCGTTAGCTGAAGAATTAGGATTGGAAATAGATAATTTGATAATGGCAGAATCTAAGGGTACAGAACCTGTTTACTTTTTTGATGGAAAACCGTATACCTTTAAAGAAGCAACTAAAGATTTTTCGGAAATTTATCCAAAACTTCAACGAGATCTTAAGGAAGCAGGAGAAACCACAAGATATAATCATTACACGGAACGTGGCTATGAGCTTGACCAAATGTCAATTGTCGATTATATCAATGAAACGGTTTCTGGAGGCATCAACTCTAGGTTCGGTCAATTACTAACCATGGCCTACACGATTGAATTTGGAGCAGATGCACATGTACAAAGCGCATTAAATCTACTATATCTATTAGGATTTACCGATTCTTATCAAATGTATGGAGACTCTGATGAGCGATTTCATATAAGAGGCGGTAATGATCAGCTTCCACTATTATTAGCCCAGAATCTAGCCGGACAAATTCGATTTAATTCTGAACTGTTAAGAATCGAACAAAAGGAAGAAATAAAGCTTGTTTTTCGAAATAAAGAAAAAGAATGGACTGTTTTGGCAGATAAAGTAATTCTTTGTCTTCCTTTTAATATTTTAAGAAGCATAGATTATGAGAATGCAAAATTTCGTGACTTAAAAATAGTGGCGATTAAAGAACTTGGAATGGGGGTAAATACGAAGCTTCATGCTCAATTTTTCAATCGGTTCTGGTGTGAGCAGAAGAATAACGGCGATACATTATCTGATACTGGTTATCAACAAACGTTCGAATCAACGCGGGCGCAACCTGGGGAATCAGGAATTCTTGTAAATTATACAGGAGGAGGACACGCTGCTAAACAGATTGCCCCAACTGAAGAACGATTAAAGGAAATTACAAAAAGTTTTTTGGACAAGCTCGAACCAGTACTTCCAGGCACTATAAGTAGCTGGAATGGCATATCTACGATTGATCATTGGCTTAGTAACAAATGGTCCAAAGGGTCCTATTCGTTTTGGAAAATCGGTCAATATACCAAATTTTCCGGAATTGAAGGTGAACGAGAAGGGAATATCTTCTTTGCCGGAGAGCATACATCCATTCATTATCAAGGTTATCTAAATGGAGCGGTTGAATCAGGTGAAAGGGCTGCAAAAGAAGTGATTGATGAATTATAAAAGGGAGAAGAGGTTTAAATAAGAGAGCGGTCCTAAAGTAATTAGAACCGCTCTTTATCATTTTTTCCTACTATGAAAAAGGCTGTGTTAAACTTGTCTGTTGATTTCCGTTAGGGTTAAAAAATCAACAATGTCCTATAACACAGCCATGAAAAAAATTCCACTATCAAATATTCGGCATCCCGATAACTCTTTTTAAATTCTCTACTAATCTTAGTGCTTCCTATTTTAAGTTTTTCTAAAGGTTTCTTTGGTAGATTCCTGTTAATAACCACATTAAAGGAGTCAATTTTCCATGAATATATTATTGGCGGAGGACGATGTAAATTTAGGGGAATTAATTGTCTATATGTTAAAAAAGAAGGGAGGATATCAGGTAGAGTGGGTGATGGAAGGAGAAGATGCCTATGATTACGCCAGCTTTTCTCACTATGATGTCCTAATAATGGATTGGATGATGCCAAATGGTGATGGGGTATCTGTGTGCAGACGGCTCCGAAAAAATGGCTATTCCGGTGCGATTTTGATGTTAACGGCGAAGGACACAGTTCAAGACCGAATTGAAGGCTTGGATTCCGGTGCAGACGATTATCTTGTTAAGCCCTTTGAAATAGATGAGTTGTTGGCGCGGCTTCGTGCTCTTTCACGTCGCAACTATGCCCCAATATTGGAGGAAAAAACCACTGTCAATGATTTAGTCTTTAATCGTTTAAGCCAGACCGTTCGTTTCAGGAATAATGAGATTCAGCTTAGTCCGCGGGAATTTCAGCTGTTAGACTTATTGATTCAAAATAAGGGACAAGTTTTGCCGCGCGAGCTTATTTTGGATCGGATATGGGGCTTAGATTCGGAAGTAGCTCCGAAAACGATTGATGCTACGGTGAAGTTAATTAGAAAGAAATTAGACCGCTTGGGGAAGCAAGATTTACTTCATAGTATAAGAGGGGTGGGCTATAAGATTGAACCATAAAATTAGTTCATTGCTTCGAGGATTTTTAAATATGAGCGAAAGGGATGTTTTTACCCGTACACGAGGCCGATTAACCCGAATTTATAGTGGTCTGTTAATCTTGTTTCTTACCCTTTTTATTTTAATTGTTTATGCGGTTCTCCATGTGACCATCCTTAAAAATCAGGAGCATGAACTTCAAACATTAGTAAGCCAAGAAGCGAATTTTATTGAAAAAAACTTTTTGAAAAATAATTCGGACGGTCTCCATGATGTTCAAAATCAAGAAGTGATCTTTTCAGGAGTGAATCAATATTTTTACTACGTCGTGAGTTCAAACGGAGAATTTGTTATGGGGAATGAGGCGGATCATCGGCTGCGACCAGAATTACTTAGTCTTGTGAAGAGCCTAAATCCAACAGGGATGGAAATTCGAAAGGAAACCTTGCGCATACAGGAGGGCCTGCATGGAAAGGGAATAAGGGGGGAGTTTCACCCGCGAGAGGAAGCACAGGATCTGCAGTTGATGATTGCAGGCCAGCCGCTCTATAATAATGGCCAATATATTGGCAAGTTGTTTGTAGGAAAAGATATCTCATTTACCTACAAGCTATTTCATTGGATTCTCATTATCCTTGTCATTCTAGGAGGGGTATTTTTTGGAGGGGCGTTATGGATCAGTGTGCTGATGTCGAAAAGGGCGATGGTTCCCATCAGTGGAGCGTTTGCAAGACAACGCGAATTTGTGGCTGATGCCTCTCACGAATTGCGGACCCCATTAAGTGTGCTGCTATCCTCTATTGATGCCATTGAAATGACGATGGAACCGAATAAAGAGGAGATGTCAGGAAGGTTTCTTACAAATATGAGGCAGGAAGTGAAACGGATGACTCGGTTAGTCAGTGATTTACTAACGCTTGCACGTTCGGATTCGAACAAGATTGAACTCAAAGCGGAACTATTTGACTTCCGCCTTTTTGCGGACAAAGCAATCGAATCGGTACAGCCGCTAGCTGCCTCAAAGGAAATTACGTTAACCTTGACTGCCCCGGAAACGCTGAAGGTTGTGGGGGATTCGGAACGATTATCTCAGCTATTATATATTTTATTGGACAATGCGATTAAATACACCCCAAACGGTGGAGATGTTAAACTAACCATTTCTGAAGAGGTGAATACGCTTGGCCTCGAAGTAGAGGATACAGGAATTGGAATCAAGCAGGTGGATTACCAGCGAATTTTCGAACGTTTCTATCGATCAGATAAATCCCGCTCACGCCAAATGAGTGGCCATGGTCTCGGACTCTCCATCGCCAAATGGATCGTAGAAACCCATAACGGCACCATTAAAGTTTCCAGCGAAATAGGAAAAGGAAGCAAGTTTACGATCCGAGTACCTAAAATTCGGTGACAGGCACCGTTTGTGGACAAATGGGGCGTTTTGTCCTCCTCAGACGGACAGTCGCTTCAATGATAATACAAGTAAAAAGATACCCAAGAAAAGTCTTTGGGTATCTATGGCGGTGAAGTTTAAAATCAAGCTTCCAATCCTCCTGCTAGCAGTTTTTCTTTTTCCACTTCCATTGCCGTTACGATGTAAGCAAATCCGTTCATAAGAAAGTAAATAACGTTCGATTGAACCCGTTCCGTTTCTCCTAAATAAGTATTAATAATGATGATGAAGGAATATAAGACAACAAAAAATAAGGCGATTTTATTGAAGATGGCCATTTTTTAACAGCTCCTTTATTTAGGATTCCTTATTGTTATCATATTTATTAAGTGCTGGTCTTATGCAATCCTTAATATTTAACCTGATTGATTTGATATAATTGGGGAAATAAATCATAAAATTTTAAAAAAAGAGGGAGACGCCATGATCCAATTTGAAAATGAATACATAACGGTGTTTCAAAGTGCTTTATTTCAAACAACTTGTACGGTGGTAGATGCTAAGGATTTTGTTCTTGTTGTGGACCCAAACTGGCTTCCGCACGAAATCGAAGAAATAAAACAGCATGTAAATGGGATTAAAGGGGAAAAGGAACTATACCTTCTATTTACGCACGGTGATTTCGACCATGTCATTGGCTACAAAGCCTTCCCGGGTGCCAAGGTAATTGGAAGCAATGGACTAAGGGACCACCCAAATAAGGAACAAAAAGTGTCCTTAATCCAGCAATTTTATAATGAAAATTACATTAAAGCACCTTATCCAATTGTTTTTCCGGAGGAAATCGATATTGTCATCGAAGAAGACGGTCAGAAGTTAGTGATTGGCGATACCACGATAACCTTCTACCTGTCGCCGGGCCATACGCATGACGGATTATTTACGGTCATCGAGCCGGAGGGCATTTGGATTACCGGTGATTACCTATCTGATTTCGAGCTGCCCTTTATCTACGACAGTGCAAAGGCATACGAAGCAACACTCCAAAAAGCAGAGCAGATTCTTGAGAAGCATAACGTTGCTGTTATGGTTCCTGGACATGGGCAGGCGACGACAAGTCAAGGGGAAATGAAGCGAAGAATTCAATTATCACAAGATTATCTAGAGAGATTAATTACAGCGGTTAAAAAAGAGGACCAAAAGGCTATGGGTGTATTGGAAAAAGAAATGCCATTCCCATCAAACTTCACTAAAACCTGCCACAAGGATAATATCGCCATTATTCAGAGGGAATATAAATAGCAACTAGCGGCCTATCGCCACTAATTAAATTCGACAAAATTCGGGTGGTGCCTGGCACCGCCCGAATTTTGTCACCTTTGGACAACTCCTCCAGTATAATAACGTATCTTTTATTGGAGAGGTGTTAAATGAAATCATTTTTTATTAAAGGAGGATCTGGAACGTCATTATTTGTGGTGGAGGGTGGAAATCCGCACGGGAAGCCAATCCTTTTTGTTCATGATGTATCGCAAAACCATCTTAGTTGGATTCATCAGTTTCAATCCAAGGAGTTAAATCAATTTCGCTTAATTGCTTTGGATTTACGCGGACACGGTTTTTCTGAAAAGCCGAAGGAAGGGTATCACAATCCACAAAACTGGGCGGATGACATCCAGTCGATTATTCATGCCTTAAATCTAAACAAGCCATTGCTGGTTGGCTGGTCCTACGGCGGACAGGTTGTTTTGGATTATCTTCAAATTTATGGGGAAGGGGATATCTCCGGTATTAACCTAGTGGATGTAGGAACTTCTTCGGGAATCTCTGGCGGCACCTATTATACTCCAGCCATGCAGGCCATCATTCCGGGACTCATATCCAAAAAAGCCCTTAATAGTACAAATGCTCTCAAGCAATTTGTAACACTTCTGTTTGCACAAAATCCAACAATGAACGATTTTTACTTCATACTAGGATATAACACAATGGTTCCTCCCTATGTTCGTGAAGCGATCATCACAAGATCTGTTTCCTATGATGAACTGCTTCCAACCATTCAACTGCCGGTTCTTCTTATCCACGGTGTAAAGGATAAAATTCTTAATCCGGCACAGTCTATTGAAAACGCACAGATCATACCAAACTCAATTCTTTCCCTCTATGCTTATGCCGGGCATTCTCCCTTTTGGGAGTCAGTGGATAAATATAATCAAGATCTCAGCGCTTTTGCGAACGGCAGGAATATGTAATAAAAAGAAGACAGTAGCCGTCCTGATTACTGTCTTCTCTAGATTCTTATACCCCAATGAAAGTCAACGAGCGGCGGAGGCCTTCCAGGGCAAAGCTACTTAGATAATTAAATACAAAGAGTGCGATGATAGGCGAAATATCAATCGGACCAAGAGGGGGGATAAACCGCCTGAAAATGCTTAAATATGGTTCAACTAGTTTGCCAATCCATCCGCCAATCTTGGAGGAGTGAAAAGCCGGAAACCAAGAACCGAAAATAGATATTAAGATCAGCCAATAGTATACCTCAAAAAGAGTCTGTCCAAATTGAAAAATGGTTAAGCCCAATTTTAATTCTCCCATCTATAATAAATTTAATGAAATTCTATAACTTGTACGATACATAGGTTTATACGATTATATTCTTATTTGGTTTCAATATTTTCATCCTGTTCATCGTAAAAGGCCACTTTTCTCGAGTAAGGTGAAAAAGCTGCCCTTTAAGAGATGATCAGGCAGCTTTCTCTAACATTTTTATCTATAACAGCAATCATTATTCATCTTCCGTATAAGCTTCCGTTGTCGTATCCCTGCAATCCCAGCACTCAGCTCGAGTCCTTTCCAAAATTGACAATTCCATTCCACAAGAAATGCAAATATCCATAGGTTCATATGCCCCTTTCCGGTGAGAATGTTTTAAAACATATTTATATATATTCAAAATATTATGAATTATGACGTTGTGAGCTTGTATAAAAATAAAAACGCCCTGTCCCTACCCAAAATAGGTGATTCGACAAAATTCGGGTGGTGCTTGTTACCACCCGAATTTTGTCGAATGAGGCCATACAAAAAAGCCGGCAGTACTGCCGACTTTTCATTAGGGGTTAACATGATTTATTTTTCGAGCATGAGTTGCAGGATGAGCTGGTCGGTTTGTCGGGTTCCTTCGTTTCCGAGTTTGCAGAAGCTTTCGATGCTTTTTTCTACGTCGTCGTGAATGAAGCCGTCGGTTGATTGGATTGCTTGGTTGTTTAGTGCCAAAAGGGCAGATTGAACGGCGACATTGGAACAGGTTGAGACTTTCATTGCACAGCCTGCTTTCGCACCGTCACAGATCATTCCCGAAACATTGCCAATCGTATTTTGGATTGCTGCTTTAATTTGGGGAAGGCCGCCGTCAAGCAGGTACACAATCGCGGCGCTTGCTCCCATACCGGCAGCCGTTACGCCGCATAGGGCGGACAAACGGCCAAACTTGGATTTGATATGAATCGTAACCAGATGACTAAGGGCAACCGCACGAATCATTTTTTCCTCCGAAACTTTTAACTTCTCTGCAACAGCAACCACTGGAAGGGTAACGGCAATCCCTTGATTTCCACTCCCCGTATTGGCCATTACTGGAAGGGTGGAACCTGCCATCCTTGCATCAGACCCTGCAGCAGCCAGTGACATAGCGGCAGTAGCCAAATCATCTGATAGATATCCTTTTTTTACATTTTCCTTAATGGTTCGTCCAACATTCAACCCGTACTCTCCGGAGAGTCCTTCAATCCCAATCTTCCGATTTAATTCGATACTCTTTATTACAAGATCAAGGTCATGAGAGTCAATAGTAAGAAGCCAATCATAGACTTCATCAATGGTAAGCTCTTCTAATTCTTCCTCATCGGTTTGAATCCCGATGTTTTCACAGCCGCCAAGGAAAACCGTTTTTCCATCTACCTCGATTAGGGTGATATTACTGTGATTATCAGATATAACCACTTTTGCTGTCTGCTGATCTGTTTGTAAAACTACTTCTATATACAGTCGTTTCGGTGTATCTGCCTGTCCGGTTGTAACTTTTCCCGCTTCAATCAGCTTTAATGCAAGCAGCTCATCTTCTGCTGTCAGTCCATCAAGAACCTCCAGCTTCTTATCAGGGTCTCCTGCTGCTGCTCCAAGTGCTGCAGCAAAATCAAGACCTTTAGCCGACATCCCTGGAATTCCAACCGATTTCGCATTCTTAATAATATTTCCGCTCGCATACAGATGAATCTTTTGGATATTGCCCTTTGCATAGCTTTTCGCCGTCGCCGCAGCCAAAGCAATTGCAACGGGCTCCGTACAGCCAAGAGCAACCACTAACTCCCTCTCCAAAATCGACAAAATCTTATCCTTTCCCATCCCCGCTCACCCTCCGCTTTCCCAATCAACTTTTCCTAAATTCTATCATACCGGCAATCAAAAGCTATTAGGTATTTTTTGGGGGGCGTGGATGTATTCGACAAAATTCGGGCGGTGCCTGTCACCGCCCGAATTTTGTCGAATATAAAGCACCTCTTTTTTATTTCTCAAATGTGACTTCTTCTCCGTAACCGAGGGGGATGACGGCTGTTTTTGGGTAGTCCTTTAATAGCTTTTCTAGTTCTTTGTCTTTGTCGACCATGAAATCAACAACTGGAAATGCATTGAGTAATTGGGTTAAGGCTTCAGGTGATGCGGCGGTTTCGTTGGTTGGGAAGGTATGGCTCGGTATGACGTAATGAACGTCTAACAGTTGTTTTACCGCATAGGCTGCTTCCCTTGGTCCCATTGTAAAGTGCCCTGAAGAGGACAATACTGCAATTTCAGGCTGATACACGTCCTGAATTAACTTCATATCGGACATTAAGGCTGTATCCCCTGAGTGGTAGACGGTATAATCATTTTTAAAATCAAAAATATAGCCGGCCGCTTCTCCCGCATACACAGGAGTACCTTCTGTTTCCCTATAAGAGGAAGTGTGTTTCGCCTGGACCATCGTAACATTTACATCATCAAAGGAAACAGAGCCTCCTAAATTGATTGGCAGTACATTTTTAATCCCTTGCTGTAGAAGAATCAATGCCAGCTCATATTGTGCAACAATCATTATTTCAGGTTTATGCTCAACGATCTTAGACAGCCCACTTGTATGGTCAAAATGACCGTGGGTTAGAAAAACACAGTCAACAGATTGATAGAACGCAGCGGTATCCAAATCCGGCGGAAACCCGGGATTTAAATCAAAAAAGGGATCAGTCAGATAGTTTTTCCCTTCCTTACTTTTAAAAATATACATAGCATGGCCAAGTCTTTGAATTTTCATCGTGAGACCTCCTATTGGGAATAAGACCAAAACTATTGTATTTTCAGGATGGGTAATTTAGAACCTATGGAACTTTGCGAAACCCTCGCTATGCATCAATAATCCTTTGAAAAAAGTAGTTACCTATTTTCTATATAATTTAAACTAAATATGTTAATATTCGTATAAAGAAACAAAGAAAATAAGGAGATGTATGTATTGTTCCTTGCAGAACTTCACTCAGAAGAGCGAGAAGCATTTCTTGAATTAGCTAACTTAATTGCCGCGATTGACGGGAATCGATCTATATTTGAAGAAACTATTTTAACTAAATATAAAAAAGAAATGGAACTCGAGGATTATCAATTGAAGGGCCTTGCCATCGAGGATATACTCAAGATATTCAAATCGGAACGTTCCAAAAATATCGTCTTAGTTGAACTTTTTAAATTAATCTATTCAGATGGAGTGTTTCATCATCAAGAGAGCGAATCTGTCCAAATCATCAAGAAATACTTCGGATTTGATTCGAATGAATTCGCAAGCTTCAAGGATTGGATTATAAAAATTAAAGAATTATCATTTGAAAAATAAAAAAGAGCTTGCCCCAAGCTCTTTTTTATTTGTAAAGTTGCTCCTCAGTCCGCCGCCATTTTCTTAAACCAAACAAGCCCTTTTTTCCTTTCTGATTCACAGCCGCTAAACCTACAGCTACAAGTAGAAGGGCCACAATTGTATTAACTGTTATATGTTCACCCGGTAGAAACATCACGGATAAAATGGTCCCGGAAACGGGTACAACGAACTTATAAAGAGAAACCTCTCCCGCTTTATTATACTTGAGCAAAGAAGTCCACAAGGCGAAGGCCGCTGCGGATAAAAATACAGCATACCCCAATAGAAGCCATGCATTCGCGGTAAATTCAAAAGCGTGTGGTCTAAGATTTGGAACCCCAACCACGAGCATGATCAACGAACCAGTGAACATTTGCCATCCGGTTAAAGCAAACGGATGAAGATTAGCAGACAGACGTTTGGATAAAAAGGTACCGAAAGTACTGGCTAATCCGGAAAGAAGCATAAATCCTTCTCCATAAAACGAAAAATCCAGTGAGGCATCCTGTCCCCAATTGGACAGCACAATACCGCCAAAACCAGTAATCAACCCAAAAACCTTCCGCCAATCTAAGCGATCATCCTTATAAACAAAATGTGCTAGAAAAACAACGAAAAATACACCGCTGGAGTTTAAAATCGATGCCTTCATCCCCGATGTATGGGCTAATCCATTATAAAAAAAGAAATAACTTAAACTCGTTGTAAACAGCCCTAAACCAATAATGGCTGGCCATTGCCGCCAGTTTACTTTGAGCGCCTTACGATCAACGCAGAGCATGAAAAACAGCAGCAGTAATGACGACATCATGAAACGGATTCCAGCAAAAACAATTTTTGCTGATAAATCGTCTTCTGCCATGCCAAGCTCATCATAACTTAGTTTTAAAACCGGAAAGGCACTCCCCCATAAAACCGAGCAAAACACGGCAACCACGACGACCCAATATTTATTTGTAAAAAAACGTGAATAGCTCTTTTGCTGGTTCATACTAGTCCACTCCGAAATTCAGTCTATGACTCTAGTTAGCCATTATACACGAGACTGAAAGGGCTTGCACTAGTAATTAGTAATAGAGGAATAATGATATGATAGAAATAAAATTATTTTGGAGGATACTTATGGGCTATATTGAAGAATTGCGAAAAGTCATCGGCACCCGCGCGATTATTTTAGTAGGCGCAGTAGTGGGCGTGATCAATGAACAAGGAGAAATTCTTTTGCAAAAACGGCCGGAGGGCATCTGGGCGCTTCCGGGCGGGCTCCTGGAATTAGGGGAGTCCGCTGAAGAGGCAGGCAAAAGAGAAGTTTTTGAAGAAACAGGAGTTGAAATTGGTCATCTTCAGCTTGTAGATGTTTTTTCAGGAGAGCAGTATTTCAGAAAGCTGGAAAATGGCGATGAATTCTATCCAGTTACAATTGTATATACTTCAAATAATATTAAAAGCAGTAACATCAAAGTGGATGGGGTGGAATCGCTTGCTGCTGGATTCTTTCCGATACGAGAATTACCAGATGAGACCAGCCCGTTAGTGCTAAAGCTGATTCAAAAACTAAATATAGGTCAATAACGACACTAATAAACGGCTAGGTGACAGTTTCATCCAAAACAGGTCAAAATGTCTATATATCGTCAAAAACAGAATTTCTTACTAGGCTAATAGTATTTATGAAAAAATATTCTAACAGATTAAAAATTGTTTACAAATGTGTTACTTAGGTCAAGTGGTAGATGGGAAAAAATAGCGGTAAAACCCCGATGTTATAATATTTACCGCTATTTCTATAGTTTGTAATAGAAAGCGTTTACACGACCACATATTCAATAAATTTACTGTATTACCACTTTGTGTGGATGTGCATGATTGTACTTTTCATTATTATATCTATGTATTAATAATGAAAGTAAGGAGTGCTTTAGTTGAAAAAAAATCTAGTAACAGCAGCTGCAACGGCCGGGCTTGTACTTACTGCATTTGGAGCCACTGCCAATGCACAAGAACCTACATACACAGTTCATCCTGGTGATAGTCTATGGAAAATCTCTCATTTACAAAATGTTTCGATCAATCACTTAAAAGAATGGAACAACCTTTCAAGTGATAAAATATATGTAAATCAAAAATTAACCCTTACCTACACCGTAAAACCTGGTGATAGTCTATGGAAACTAGCAAGAGCGAATGGTACGACTGTTAGTGAGCTGAAAAGCTTGAATGGCTTATCATCAGATTTGATTCGTATTGGCCAGCAATTAAAAATACCAAATTCAAAAACTAGTACTCAAGTTTCTGCTCCGACCCTCTCTGTTAACCAAAAATATGTGGTTAAAAAAGGGGACACGCTATCTGAAATTGGAGCTCGTTTTAATCTATCTGTTGTACAGCTTAAAAATATCAACCACTTAACATCAGACCGCATTCATGTAGGACAAACCTTAAGTGTGAGTGGTGCCCAAGCAACATCTGCTTCGTATAAAGTTTCTGAAGCAACTAGAAAAGTTACCAAATCCAAAGCGAAAGCAGCTGTGAAGCGAGTAGAGATCATTAAAAGTGTAGTGGCAAAATCGGAAGCAAAAACTGCGGTAAAACCTGCCGCGCCTTCAGAGACAAAGGTGGCTCAAAAACCAGCCGTGAAGTCCAGTTCAACTGAGACTCAAAAATCTGAAGGAAACACATATTCAAAAGAGTCTGTTCAACCAGCAGCACCATCGACATCAACAGCTATCCAAAAACCAGTTGAAAAGCCGGAAACAACTACGGTCCAAAAACCAGCAGAGAAGCCAGAAACAAATGTGACCCAAAAACCAGCAGCGAAACCACAAGCAGAGGCTACTCAAAAACCTGCTGTTAATTCCGCATCAAAGGTCCAAGAAGTAATTGCTGAAGCTCAAAAATACATAGGCACACCATACCGCTGGGGTGGAAATACTCCTAGTGGTTTTGATTGCAGCGGTTTCACAAAATATGTATTCGATCATGTAGGAATTTCAATACCTAGAACAACCAGCACACAATGGAGTGCAACTACACCAGTTGGTTCGCCAAGCGTAGGGGACCTAGTCTTTTTTGAAACCTACAAAGCTGGTCCATCACATGTTGGAATCTACTTAGGCAACAATAAATTCATTAGTGCAGCAGACCAAGGTGTTGTTATCTCCGACATGACAGTATCCTATTGGAAAACAAGATACTTGGGTGCAAGATCTCCTTATTAATGTAGCCAAATCTAAATAAATGTTGATTTATAGTACCTGCCTCTAACTGATATAATGTTAGGACAGGTACTTTTTTGTTATCAATTTTCAATAATGGTGCAACGAAAATTACGGATTTATAAAGGAAGTCGGAATACATAATGTTTAAAATCGGATTAGTCGGCCTAGAAACGTCTATAAAACAGATTTTAGATTTGGCAAAAGAATATAAACAGGAATTGGATTTCATCCCTTTACCTTATGTAGAGGTCGAAGAAGTAGAGAGAATTGTAACAGCACATCATTCCGATGTGCATGCGTGGCTTTTTTCGGGCCCGCTCCCCTATGAAATGGCGAAAAAAACATTGGGAACAGACAAAATAATGGTCCATGTTCCTGCTACGGAATCAGGTTTTTTTAAAGCCTTTTTAGAGTTGAGTGATGAACTAGGGAGATTGATTAAAAAGCTAAGCATAGATACGATGACAACAAACAACATCAGCGAGGAAGCTTTATCACAGCTTAATATAAATAAAACAACCGTCTATACAAAAACATTTGATTTAGATGTTAATACGAATGAATTGTTGCAATTTCACCTAGAGTTATGGAATCAAGGAAAAACTGAAGGAGTCTTAACTTGTTTCCCATCTGTTTGCGAAGCGTTAAGAGAGGAAGGAATTCCTGCCTATCGAATGTCGATGACGTTGATGGAAATACGGCAAACACTTCGAATCCTTTTGGAAAAAGTAAAGACCTCCTACTTTAAAGATAGACAAATTGGCGTTGAAATCATCGAAGTTGAATATTTTAACAGAGTAGCAGAGGAAATGAAAACCCCTTATCATTTACAGTACCTAGAGCTCAGACTAAAAGAAATGTTGATTCAACTGGGAGAAAAAATTAATGGGTCCTTTTCTGAGAAGGGGAACGGCCGATACATGATTTTTAGCTCCCGCGGCGCAATTGAACGTGAAATTGCGGCGCTTGAAGAAACCGTTCAAAAATTGGCATTCGAGGCAGAAACGACTGTTGCGGTTGGAATTGGCTTCGGCGAGACAGCTTATGCAGCTGAAATCAATGCGTTTCGTGCCATTCAACATTCTAAGGAAATGAAGAAACGCGAAATTGTTATGGTTCAAGATGATGGAAAAATTATCGAATCACCCGGCCAAAACAATGAATTACAATATGAAATCCGTTCCCAAAATGAAATCCTTATTGAAAAATTAAAAAAGGGAAATATCAGCGTTAAAACATATAAAAAAATCGTTGCCCTCATTCAAAAAATGGGGTGGCATGATTTTACAACAAAGGATCTAGCGGCACATCTTGAAATGACGGAGCGTAATGTGCGCCGAATTGTAACCGATATGTGTGAAGTTAAGTTGGCAAAATATGTTGGCCAGGAGGCCTATGCTACTCGTGGAAGACCAAGTAAAATATATCGATTGTTATAAGCATCCAGCGTTTTGGGTGCTTATTTATTTTGGCTTTTTTCAGAATACCTAAAGATTATCACATTCATAAAATTCAAAAAACTATTGAAACTTAATTCGCAAACCTATATACTTCATTTAAGGAATTTTTTCCTTAAACTAACCAAAAATAAAAAGGAGGTTGATGGACGTGTCCCAAATGATAATGATGAATGATTTAATCGAAGAGGTTAAGGAGGAAGTGGTTAGCTGGCGAAGATACTTACATATGTATCCGGAGCTATCCTTTCAGGAAGTAAAAACAGCCCAATTTGTTTATGAAACCTTAAGTACTTTTGGTGATCTGGAAGTTTCACGACCGACAAAAACCAGTATTATGGCTCGGTTAAAGGGGCCGCAGCCGGGAAAGGTAATTGCACTGCGGGCAGATATGGATGCGCTTCCAATTAAAGAGGAGAACGATTTTAACTTTGTTTCACGGAATTCAGGTGTCATGCATGCTTGCGGGCATGATGGACATACAGCGATGCTGTTAGGCGCTGCAAAGATTCTGACAAAGTTAAAGGGGCAAATAAGGGGGGAGGTTCGCTTTCTATTTCAACATGCCGAGGAGCAGCCGCCAGGCGGTGCCCAAGAAATGGTGAACGCAGGTGTCCTCGACGGAGTAGAATCAGTCCTTGGTGCCCATCTGGTTTCTACTCTTCCACTTGGGAAAATTGGTTTGAGTTATGGGCCGATGATGGCCGGAGCGGATACGTTTAAAGTTACCGTTTTAGGTAAGGGCGGACATGCCTCACAACCTGATCAAACGATTGATCCGATTGTGATTGGGGCTCAGGTGGTAACGAATCTCCAACATATAGTTTCAAGGTATCAGGATGCTCAGGAAACTTCCGTGATTTCAGTAACCCAGTTCCATGCAGGAAGTGCGATCAATGTAATTCCAAGTACGGTAACGATTGGAGGGTCCGTTCGATGTTTTAACCCAGACTTGCAGAAGAAGATACCGAACTTTATTGAACGGATTGTAAAGGGGATTACGGAAGCACATGGAGCCACCTATCAATTTAATTATCAGTTCGGTTACGCCCCCGTTATAAATGATGAGGAAGTTACGAGAGTAATAGACGAAACGGTTTGTGAAGTTTTTGGAAAAGAGAGCAGGGAATTGGTCAAGCCGATGATGGCAAGTGAAGATTTTTCTGCCTTTCAAAAAGTAGTACCAGGATCCTATGTTTCAATTGGTGCCGGTAATGAAGGAAAAGGGATTATCTATCCACATCATCATCCCAAGTTTACAATTGACGAACAAGCTTTAGAGGATGGAACGAAGTTATTGGTTCACGGTACTTTGAAACTATTAAATCAAAACGATTAAGGGGATGAGAGAATGAAATCCATCTATTGGCTAGCCGTTATTCCATTTCTTGGCCTTGTTGCAGGGGCTTTATTTACAAATAGAATGACTCCTTATGTGCTCGGAATGCCGTTTTTTCACTTTTGGATCGTACTCTGGTCTTTTTTAACAACAGGAATACTTGGAATTATCTATATTTTAGATCCAGCTAACCGGGAGGAGAATTCAAAATGAATATTGCTGTGCTATTCATCTTGTCATTTTTCGTCGTTTCTGTTGCTATAGGGATTTGGGCAAAAAAAGGGAAAGAGATGAACTTGGAACAATGGTCGGTGGGGGGCCGCGGAATGGGAACCCTATTGATTTTCCTTTTGTCAGCTGGTGAAATGTATACGACCTTTACCTTTTTAGGGGCAAGCGGTTCTGCCTATCGGGATGGGGGTTCGATTTTTAGCATCGTCACATATGGCTGCTTGGCAACGGTCATTTCCTACTTCGTATTTCCTGCGATTTGGAGGTATGCAAAGCAACACAAATTAGTTTCTCAATCTGATTTCTTTGTAAAAAAATATCAGAGTCCTTACCTTGGAGTCCTTGTTGCCGTGATCGGGATTGTGGCATGTATCTGCTACTTAGTACTTCAATTCAAAGGCTTAGGCTATATTGTGACGGCAACTTCTTATGGGGTCATCTCTTCTAAGGCTGCTATTTGGGTCGGGGCTCTTGGGGTAACCATTTTTGTGATGATTTCTGGTATTCACGGTTCCGCTCTGACATCGATTTTGAAGGATATTTTGATTCTAGGTATTGTGGTCTTTTTAGGAATTTATTTCCCTATACATTATTACGGCGGTATTCAACCGATGTTCGAGGCGATCAATCAAGCGAAACCCAATTTCCCTATACTTCCAGAACAAGGGATGAGCGTATCGTGGTATATATCGACTGTTATCTTAAGTTCCATTGGATTTTATATGTGGCCGCATGGGTTTTCTCCCGTTTTTGCAGCTTCGAGCGAAAAGGCTTTACGAAAAAATGCAGCCCTCATGCCCATTTACCAATTGATTCTGTTGTTTGCCTTTTTTGTAGGGTTTGCAGCCATTTTACAAACACCAGGATTAGAAGGAAGTGCAGCTGATTTAATCTTACTCAAGTTTTCCAAACAGGCATTTGACCCATGGTTTGTTGGGCTGATTGGCGGAGCCGGTGTGTTAGCTGCTTTAGTACCAAGCTCTTTACTATTAATGACGATTTCAACTTTGTTTGCTAAAAATATTTATCAGGTATTCTCTCCAGCCACAACAGACAATCAGATTGCAAAACTAGTAAAATATCTCGTTCCGTTTATCTCACTTGCAGCCATTTATTTGACTTTTAAAGGTGGAAATAGCCTTTTTAGTATTGCCATCATCGCTTACAATTTTATTACTCAACTTGCCCCAGCCTTTTTTGCCAGCTTGATGAAAAAGAATTTTGTGACGAAACAGGGTGCCTTTGCCGGAATTATCATTGGTGGTGTGTTAGTGTCCTTTATGGATTTAGGGAATATAAAAGTTGCCGGGCTATTCCCGCATCTTCCTCAAGCTATTAAAGACTTGAATGATGGAATCATCGCCTTATTTATTAATATTATCGTTTTATTAATTGTTAGTTTAGTAACAAAAAAAGCGGCATCAACCAAGCAGAAGGCTGAGGTTCTGGAGACGGTATAGTAAAGTATAAAAAATAATCTGTAGGATTCCTAAAAGGGATCCTCTTTTCTGTGAATATATCTCTCCGAGGGTGCTGGAAGGACAAAAAGAAGTGAGAAGAGGGCAGAAGTGTCTTTCAAGAGGTGCTGGAAGGACAAAAAGAGGTGAGAAGAGGGCAGAAGTGTCTCTCCAGATGTGCTGGAAGGACAAAAAGAGGTGAGAAGAGGTCAGAAACGTCTCTCCGATGTGCTGGAACGACAAAAGGAGGTGCAGGCTAGGCTGAAGTGTCTTTCAAGAGGTGCAGGAAAGACAAAAAGAGGTGTGAAATTGTTTGGATTGTAAAAAGAATCCATTTTACCGTAACCCAACATTGCTTGAAAAACCCCCAATTTGTAAAAGATCCATAGATGAAGCTGACCAATAAAGTTCCGAAAGCTCCAATTCTGACAATCTGGTCACTAATGATCACAATTCTTTTATAGGTCTCAAACGTTTCATCGAAGGTGGCTAATGTTATCCCGTAATTTAAAGCAAAGGAGGAACTCATAATGCCGCCAAAAAATAATGCTACCAATATAATATGAATCACCTTTAACCATTTCACCCCAAATGGGCCAAACTTCTTCATTACTAACCTCCTTCTATATCTATAAGTCCTATATAAGAGTAACAGGATTCCCAGGATTTTAAAAAAAGCAAGAGTTGTAATGCTGTCTAAGTCTTGGGTCTTATTTCCCCTCAGTATAGGAATCTAGTTCATTAGAAGGTTTGTCCTATTAAAAGGATAAGTTTACAATAGGATAGAAATAATTCTTCTAGGAGCAAACCAATGGATAAGAAAGAACAATTGTTATTGAACTATTATTATGAAAAGTTAGTTAATCATACGTTTGATGAAAAGGATGTATATGCGTTTTTGTTGTTGATTCGAAATCGCAGTAAAGAGATTCGCTGGATTCAGGAGCTGGCTGATTTGGCGGTGCAGCGTGAGCAGTATACCGGCTATATTAAGGAGTACCTTGTTGAAACAAGAAAGAAGTTTGAAAATCTAGGAAAAACAAAAGCGGCGCTTCGGATTGAAGACGTATTTTCCTTTAAAGAAATCAAAACCGGAATGAATAAAGCTTTGGCAGAGTATCAATTACCTGGGCTGGCAAATGAGCATATAAACGATTTTGTAACCTGTCTTATTTCCATCCTCCAACAGATTAAAATTATGGATGAGAACGAAAGAGAGATTGGTAAACTATTTTTCTCAGTCTCCAATAAACAAATTATTTTAATGGCGGAAATAGAGGTTACTCAAAATCTATTCAAGAAAACGAACGCGGTTTTTCCCGTTCTGACTACTAATAATAGTTACTTGGATATCAAAAAGCAGGACCGGTTTGATACCCCTTATTTGTTTGCAGACGAGGCAGTTGAAATTATCAATCAGGAAGGGAAAATGGAGATTATAATTCCGGATAGGAATTGCCCCTAACCAAAAAAGCCTAAACCATGGAGGAAATTCTTCCAACTTGGTTTAGGCTTTTTAACCATTCAGTGAATCATGAACCGACAAACATTTCTCCTTAAAATTACAGTTCTGACACTTTCTCGAAGGATTCATCTCAAACTGTTCAATATTCAGCGGCATATTTTTTACAGGATCCTCAAGGTATTTCAACATATAATAGATACTGTCATTCATTAAGGCTTGAGCGGATTCTATTTCGAACTCGGTTAATTTATATTCCTGGTGTTTGCCAGATAGCAAATATTCATTGCGAAGGATGATGTCTTCTATTGGAATATTGTGTTGTTTTGATAGAAAAAGGGCATAAAAGGCTAGCTGTTTGCGATCATCCTCTGATTCTTTCCCCGTTTTCCAGTCGACGACAATCCACTTTTCCTGACTCACATCTTTATAAACAAAGTCGAGTACAACGAACACATCGACACCATTAACCTCAAACGTTTGAAAATCCTCTGAATGCAAGACATGCATCTCTAGTTTTGTCAGAATATCTTGGTAGGTCTTGCTTGTGAAGAAGTTCTTCACACATAGGTCCAGCTTCATTTTCGCAGCGGCAATGGCATCCTTGCTAAGCCCATTTCCATAATAGATTTCATGGAGCATTTGGTATTGCTTCGGCTTGTTAAACCATAGCTGTCGATGCTTGGTGGAATCAAGGTAGGCCTTATTGAGACTTCGAGTGATCAAAGTAATCATCTCATCTTCAGTAAACAGGCTTTTGTCATTGAGAAACTTCTTGAGCTGCCAGTCAATCGCTTTGTGGATTAGGTCCCCCAATAGAATGGGGATGTTTTTGATATTTTTAAGCCGGTAGGCTGCTTTATTTTCATCGGGTGCTTCATATAACCAGCCATTATGAGATTCATAGTATTGGTGATAATACTTTCGCACACATTCCAGGAATGTTTTATGCCTGGAATTGGACCACGAAAATTCAGGAAAGTCCCGGTGAACGTACATGGGAGTTCCTCCTCCTATAAAGTGATGATGACCAATATATGGTTGTTATTGTAGTAGTGAGTTACTTCTAATGCGGACTGCTAGATTTCATGGACGAAAAAATTCTTTCAAAGCCTGGATGAAAGACAATTTCTGTGATTCAAGATCAAGAAATGTCCTTCAAAGCCTGGTTGAGGGACTTTTTCCATGTTAAAAGGGAAGGTCATCATCAGTGATGAGTCCAATCGGTTTCTTTTCTTCCGAATTTCTTCGCCTGTACAAATCCCACCACATATTCACAGCCAATAAATGTATTATACATATGATATCATTTCTAGCTAGACTCTTGGAATGGAATTAGGTGTAAGGTAGCCGGTGGTTGGATTTGATAATTAAAAAAAGAAGCATTATTTAATGAAAGATTAGTGTATGAATACCTGAGAGAAAACAAAATTAGGAATGCCTAGGAGGGAATAATATAGCTCTATCAATAGATAAAGAGGTGAAAAGAACTAGTATATACTAATCAATCGTTTGGTTAAAAGCGGCTATCCAATGAATAAAGCTTTTACCGGCAATAGCATATACTAATTAAACGTTTAGTTAAAGACCATTTTTCATAAACCAATTGCTGAAATCCCACATATTAAAGAGTTATAAGTATAGCTTCTCCCACTCACTCAAATATATTTTTTCTGCTTGCTCAATCTCTTTTGGTAATCTTGTAATAAACTCCAAACTGTTCCCATCAGGGTCATCAAAGTAAATCATTGCGTGAGCTTGATTAGGAACAACAACTGGTTCTTTTGGTTCTTTCCCAAACTCCTCCTTTACCTCAATTCCACGTTCTTTTAACCAAGTCTTGGCTTTCTTTATATCTTCTAAATCAACATAAAATGCTATATGTCTCAACGATACATGATAAGGAATTTTTGATTCTGGACCTTCCCATAAACCAATCCAACTTTTTCCTTCTTCAATCCAAAAGAAAGCAACTTTATCATATTTTTTATAAAGTTTTAGACCTAACTTTTGATAAAATTCAATAGATTGTTTTAAGTTACTAACTGGTAAATGTGCCTCATATAAACCTTTTATCATGTCATTATCCCTCCTATAATTTTTGTTTTAGGTGAATTATTCTGACGTTTGATGGAAAAACAAATTCATTTAGTTAAATGAAAGAAGATTCAAGCGAGTAAGCAATCAGTTTCAAAGCAATCTTTTTCAACATCGGTTTATATAAAAAATCCACACGTCTCTGTAGCTTTTCCCCTTCAAGTAAAATGATTTTAGTAGAATTTTCTTGAACTTGGCTAGTTACCATCCTAGGTAAGATGGAGGAGCCAATTCCTTTGCTAACAAAAGGGATAATGGATTCATTGGCTTCAAGATCAATTAATACATTGAAATCCAGGTTTTGATCCCTGCAATATTTCTCGAAGTACAAGCGGATATCACAAGGATGTTTATGAAGAATTAAGTTGTGCTGTAGAAATTCGTCTAGAGTAATTGTTGATTCACTAGCCTGTAATCCAGGTACTATAGCATCATATGGCTCCCAGAATAGTTCTTTACATTTTATATTATTTTTAAGATTACTAGTGTCCTGGACATAGGCAAAATCAATAAAGTCAGAATCCAACAGATCAATTAATTCCTGTGTAGTGTCTTTTAACGTTAACTCTACCTTAAAGGATGAACCAATTTTACTTATCACACTTGGCAAAAAATAGCTTCCGATACTGGGAAGCGCCCCAATTTTAATTGTATTTTTACTGGAGAAAGCCTCCATAGATTTGGCCAGACTTTCTGTACCTCTTAGGATGACAACTGCTTTGTCATAGAAAAATTTGCCCGCCTTCGTAAGCTCGATGCCCGTTGTTTTTCGCTGGAACAACTGACAATTTAGTTCTTTTTCAAGTAAGGATAATTGTTTTGAAAGGGCAGGCTGCGAGATAAAGAGAGTTTTAGCCGCTTGAGTCATACTACCTGCCTCAACGGTGATAACAAAGTAATGAAGTTGAGCGAGTTTAAACATTCGGATCAAATCCTTGAAAAGTATTGGTAGTCATAGTGTATTACAAAACATTCCAGTATTGAACTGATAAATATAGTCATAACGAATAGTTATGACTATATAACTTAACGGTATTATCTCCTGACACGTGTTTGCAAGTAAAATGTTGATAAGGGAGTTGATCGTTATGAATTCTGACTTAATAACATTACAGCATATAATCCAGGCACACGGTCGGATTAAGCCTTACATCCGCCATACGCCACTAGAATACAACGGAGAGCTTAGTCGCTTATATGATTCAGATATTTATTTAAAACTGGAAGACCTTCAGGTAACCGGTAGTTTCAAGGCAAGAGGAGCTTTCAATAAGCTGTTAACATTACAAAAAAATCAATGTGAACTCGGAGTGATTGCACCTTCTGCCGGCAATCATGGCATTGGATTGGCCTATGCTGCCCATAAATTGAACGTTCCAGCGTTTGTCTATTTGCCGTTTGATGTTGACGAGAGTAAAGTGAAAGCCCTGGAAAGCTACGGGGCAGTTATTACTTACTTTGATTCGATTGAGGAAGCGAGGGTGTCGGCCTTAAGAGCTGCCGAGGAAACCGGTTATACTTTCCTTTCGGCCTACAATAACCGCAGCATGATTGAAGCGGGAGGGACGATTGGTTTAGAGATTTTAGAAGATTTAACTGATGTTGACACCGTCATTACCTGTTTAGGTGGTGGGGGACTTACAGCTGGTTTGTGTATTGCTCTTAAATCAATAAATCCCAATATTAAGGTGTGGGGTGTTCAAACTAAGAACAGCCCAACATTTGCTGTCTGGCATCAAAATGGTGAAGTCTGTCCAGTTGATTTGCAGCCTTCAATTGCAGAGGGATTGAGCGGGCCAATTGAACCGGAGACGCTAACGTTTCCGATTATCCATGAACATATTGATCGAATTCTAACTGTAACCGATGAAGATATCATCGAAGCGATGAAATCAATGTTGAAGCATCAATACATTGTGGAACCCTCGGGTGCAGCGGGGATAGCAGCATTGAGACAATTAGGGGTAGAAATAAAGGGGCGTAAGATAGCGGTTGTGGTTACAGGAAGGAATATTTCGTGGTCAAGGTTTTTAAATTTAGTAAAATAGGGGGGATTTGTGATGGCGTTAGAAATGCGGAGTGTATGTGAAAAATGCAATCAACCAGTTCATCAGGAAGGGGAAGCTTATATCTGTAGTTATGAATGTACTTTCTGTCATGATTGTACAAAAGAGATGAATGGTGTTTGCCCTAATTGTGGCGGGGAATTAGTTATACGGCCGCGAAGGATTAGGAAGGATTAGGATATACTAATCAATCATTTGATTAAAAGCAGCTATTCCCATAGAATAAAGCTTTTGCCCGAATTAGCATATACTAATTAAACGTTTAGTTAAAGTGCATCTGACGTGAAAAATAGTCTTCGATGACAAGAAGACTATTTTTCATTGATTAACTGCAGTACTGCGGGAATATCAGCAGGTGCCCATTTCAATGAATCTAGATTTTCTCTTTTTAGCCAAATTAGTTTAGAGTGCTCTCTTGGTGTAGGGGAGCCCTCCACGACTTTGCATTTAATCGAAAGCAAATTTATGATAACTGTTTCATATTCATGGGTGGTGTCATTAAAAACCTTTTTCGATGTTTCAATCTTGCAATCCAATTCCTCGTCAATTTCTCTTTTTAATGCGGTATAAATATCTTCATTTACTTCTACTTTCCCACCTGGAAATTCCCACATATTTGGGGTCGACATTTGAGGTGACCGAAGAGCACATAAGACTTCACCGTGCTCATTTTCAATAATGGCAGCAACCACCTTTACTAGTGTTTTCATTACTATCCCTCCCAAATCATTTAATTAATATAATACCATTCTTAAATAGGAAGAGTGAAAAGCCTGTGAGCAACTGCAACAAGACAATTTGAGTAGATGGATGGACCATTCCGTCATTTAAGGTAAAAAATGAAACTATCCTAAAATCAATATGAACTTTCCATCGTCTCTGGATGAGCAAATAGAGGAGTTCGGTTTGATACAAGCAATACCAGAGATTACTTCATAGATTACTACAAAGACTACAACAGAGATAAATACTCTGCCGTTCTCTAAAATTGTTAATGCAAACAAAAGCAAAGCCTTGTGAGGTTACAAAAACAAAGTAAATTAAGCTTTTTCATAAAAATCTACTTTGACCCTGTCCTTTCTTAGCATTTTTCTTTATATAGGATTGTGATGGGGGAAGTATACCGATTATGATTGGTGAATGAAGGAATTTATTGAGGAGGAAGTTATGGATACTTGTGTACTAGATCCAGTTGTACAAGAAAAAAGAATTCTATATCTTGATTATCTTCTTTTAGCTGATGAGAGTGAGGAGGTAGTGAAGGAATACATATATGACGGTGAGATGTTCACAATTTGCCAGGATGGGATTTGTATTGGTGTTGCATTATTTACTTTCCTAGCCAATCAAATAGTCGAGCTTAAGAATATTGCAATCGTTGAAGAGTATAGAGGAAGAGGAGTAGGTAAACAAGTCGTAATGGAGGCTTATAAACTATACCAATCTAAGGGATTACAGAAAATGATCGTCGGAACCGCCAATTCTAGTATTGCAAACATTGCTTTTTATCAAAAAGTTGGTTTTAGGATGGTTGAAATTAAAAAGGATTTCTTTAAAAAGTATCCCACGCCCATTTTTGAAAATGGGATAAGGGCATTGGATATGGTGATGTTTGAGAAGGATTTAACTGAATAAAATCAGTATTTTTTAATGATGCGGCAGAAGGTGAAAGCGCATTTCTGGCTTACCGATTGTCAAAGCAAGGATTGCATCAAATGAATTTATCTCATTATCCATAAAACTACTTCATCCTTATTCACAAACAAAAATATATTTTCCTCAATTTTACTATAAGGGAATAATTTCTAATTTTTAACGAACCATTTGTCTATAAATATTGGGGTGGCTTTCCTTGTTTTAGGACAAATTTACCAAAATGTTGTAAAAGTAATGGCATTTTCTATTCTTTGCAAAGTAAAATAAACTTGTAGGACTATTTTTAAAGGGGGCGGATTCAAATGAACATCGTAACAACCGAGAATATTGCGAATCATAAAATTACAGAAGTGATTGGACCAGTATTTGGATTAACCGTAAGGGCGAGAGGACTTGGTAAGGATATCATGGCTTCTCTTAAAGGGCTCGTGGGTGGAGAAATTAATCAGTATACAGAAATGCTGGAAGATGCTAGAAAACAAGCAATCGACCGCATGGTGAAAAATGCGCAGGCAATGGGGGCAAATGCGATTATTATGATGCGCTTCGACTCTGGTGAAATCGGTCAGAATATGAGTGAAATCGTCGCGTATGGAACAGCTGTTATTGCGGAAAAGGAATAGACGATGAAATGGATTTTGGGTTATTACGGTATCCAACTCATCATTCTTATTATTTTAATCATTGGTTCCTGGTTGATTTGGGATCGCCGCTTTAAATCGAAGCATGGACAACAAGTGCCTAAGGGCTTCGTCCGGACAAATGAGGTCTCAATTGATCCAACTACAAATAAAAGATTAGTTGTTTACTTTAATCCGGAAACCGGTGAGCGATTTTATAAGGAAGAATAGGGTGAGGGGACGATCTCAGCTTATAATTATTAAAAGGTATCCCCAGAAAAACGAATTGGAGATACCTTTTGCATTTTGGTTATAAAAATTACTTATGTTAAGTTTTCGCCCTTACACATACCGATTCCGGCCGGATAGCATTCCAAATGTCATCTGAATGACAGAAACAATAATGAGAGTGATGAGTGGGATGGTCCACATATGGGTTTGGTCATATAAAAACCCAATAAATAACGGTCCGATTGCGGCAAGAATATAACCAGTTGATTGGGCCATTCCCGATAAATCGGCAGCTTGGGCAGCACTTCGGGCACGAAGGCCGATATAGCTAAGGGCTAATGGAAAGCTCCCACCCAAGGCAATTCCGATTAAAATAATACTGATAATTAAAACCGGATAGGATGAGCCAAAGAGTAATCCTGTAAAGCCGACTAAAGCACTCAAACTTAATCCGAAGGAAATACCAACTTGTGAACGAAACCGTCCTGCCATAACAGGGACGAAGAAACTGGCCGGTAATCCCACGAGTTGGGTAAAGGAAAGGAGCCAACCTGCTGTTTCAACACTAATGCCGTGACTGTGCAGGATTTCAGGCAGCCAAGAAATCGTTACATAAAATAAGAAGGATTGAAACCCCATAAAAATGGCGATTTGCCAGGCAAGTTTTGAACGCCAGATTTGATTTGAACTGGGAGTTACTTTTCTGACTGCATTCTGGCTTCCTTGATTAAATTTGACAAGAAAGCTCCAAACCAAGATGGCTACAATAGCTGGAATTCCCCAAACAATTAAGGCTCCCTGCCAGCCAAGGTTTAATCCCGTTGCTAATGGGACACTTACTCCGGATGCTAAGGATGCAACAAATCCCATCGAGGTAGAGTAAACACTTGTCATCAACCCGAATTTTTGTGGGAACTTGTCCTTTGCAACAGCTGGCAAAAGCACATTTCCAATCGCTATTCCCATCCCGGCCAATAGGGTTCCGACAAAGAGAAAAAATGTCATGGGGATCACCCGTATACTAATCCCAATCAAAAGTGAAACCAAGCCAATGAGCAGAGTCTTTTCGTTTGAAAATCGATTGGCTAGTTTTGGAACAATTGGTGACATGACGGCAAAAACGATTAACGGTAAACTCATTAACAGGCCTGCGCTCCAATGGGCAAGTCCGACATCTTTCTGAATCATTCCAATTAATGGCCCAACAGAGGTAATCGCCGGTCGCAAATTAAAGGCGACAAGGATAATCCCGGTAACGAGGAAAAAAAGATAAGACGATTTCGTCTGAGTATTAGAATTTGTTAATTCCATTTATTTACTCCTTTCAGGAAAATACACTTTCTAAAGTATATCATAATGAAAGGGGAAATGCGGTCAGTGTCAGGTATGATAGAGGCCAAAGTCAGGAGAGTAAACGTAAAAACTGCCTTCAATAAACTAGATTGGGGACAAAATCAAGCGAGTATCTTGATAAATGTCCCCAATAATTTCTCTTCCTCTTCATATTAAATTTTGTCGGTTTTTAATTTAGCTTTTAAATCCAATATATTGACCCGCTCACTTGTATCGGCTCCTCCTACGCCAAATACCATGGTAGCCACTCATGCTACCCCCACTACCTATACTATAAAGAAATAATATTAATAGAATATGTCATAGATGTTATAAACCTGTTAACCCTTCTTTAAAAAAACATGAAGTTGAGGAAGGTATATTGGCGAAATCTACTGAAATTTACTTCATCATTTGCTTAATGAATTCCCGATTCCGTTTCTGAAAGACTTCATTATGCGAAGAGACCATCGCCACTTTAGGTGCGTGCGGCTGAATAAGTTGCTTTGCTTTATTGACTGCATTGGCCGCATCTTGGAAAGCACCCGCAATTAAATTCACTTTCCCTTCGTACATGAGAATATCTCCAGCCGCATAAATTCCCTCAACAGAAGACTCACATGTCGCATTGCCAGCAATATAAGATTGCTCAGCCCGTTCAATAGACAATTCACTATGATCCAATAAGGCCGCATCTTGTTCATAGCCATGATTGATGATTACCTCATCGATCTCCAGAGAAAAGCTTTCACCCGTTTCTTGATGGGTCAAGCACACCTTCTTAATCACATCATGCTCGTGGGAAGCAACTAATTTCGTAATCGAGGTATTTAAGAAACAATGGGCAGAACTGTTCAATAACTGGGAAACCTGCGCCTCATGTCCTGATAATTTGTCCTTCCGATAGGTTAGATAAACTTGTTTGGCAACTGGCACCAACTCATTGGCCCAATCAATCGCCGTATTGCTGCCGCCGGATATGATAACTGTTTTATTTTTAAAATGGTTTAACGACTTCACGGTATAATTCAAATTCGAAACTTCGAATCTTTCTGCACCTTCAATTTCCAGTTTTTGCGGTTTTAAGATCCCGCTGCCAACTGCCACGATGACCGTTTTTGAAAAATGCATTTTCCCTGATGCCGTTTTTAAAACGAAAATCCCCGCTTCATCCCGGCAGATTGACTCCACTTTTTCATTTAAAACGACTTCCGGGTTAAACGTTAATCCCTGCTGGACAAGCTGCTTCCGTAAGGTTTCTCCGGGGACAGGTGTTAAGCCGCCCACATCCCAAACAATCTTTTCTGGATAGATATGTAATTTACCGCCTAACTGCGGTTGAAATTCGATGATCTTTGTTTTCATTTCGCGTAATCCACTGTAAAAGGCAGAGTAGAGTCCTGCCGGTCCGCCGCCAATCACGGTTACATCAAATAATTCTTGCTGATTCATTTCCTCACACTCCCAGCAAATAATTGTTATTGATTATCATTCTCAATTAAACATACACAATTTTTACTCAATTGGCAATAGAGAACTTTTCAGGGCGGACACGAAAGAGGTATCTATAAATTTAGCAATTTAAAAAAAATGATTGACAGAGGATATAATTGCCATTAAAGTGGAGTTGTGAAAATGATAATCATTATCAATTGCGTTTTTCTAAAGGGGGTTACAAAAAAATGGTTCGCCTTTATACCAATGAAATCACGATAGGGTACGGTGACCGTGTCATAGTAAAAGATCTTAGTGTTCAAATTCCTGATAGAAAAATCACGACCATCATCGGTTCCAACGGCTGCGGAAAGTCAACTCTCTTAAAAGCGATATCCCGGATTATTCCTTTTCAATCTGGAACCGTAATCCTTGACGGAAAAAATATCTCACAGGAGAACACGAAAATTCTCGCTAAAAAAATGGCGATACTGCCGCAAACACCTGAAAGTGCCAGCGGATTATCGGTAGGAGAACTCGTTTCCTATGGACGTTTTCCTTATCAAAAAGGTTTTAGCCGTTTGACCAAAAAGGATATGGAAGTCATTAACTGGGCCCTTGAGGTGACTGGAACTGCATGCTTTAAGTATCGGCCTGTCGATGCATTATCAGGCGGCCAGCGGCAGCGGGTTTGGATTGCGATGGCTCTTGCCCAAGAAACGGAAATCATCTTCCTCGATGAACCAACAACCTATCTCGATATGGCTCACCAGTTAGAGGTTCTAGAACTCTTGCAAAGACTTAATCGCGAACAGGAACGAACGATTGTCATGGTGCTGCATGATTTAAACCAAGCGGCTCGTTTTGCAGATTATTTGATAGCGTTAAAAGACGGGCAAGTCATGAAAGCGGGGCAGAGTGAAGAGGTTCTTACTCCTCTCGTGTTAAGAAAGGTATTCAACATTGATGCTGAAATTGGGAAGGATCCAAGAACCAATAAACCCATGTGCATCACGTACAATTTACTAAAAGGAGATAGGAAACATGAAAAAGCTGATGATTCCCTTTATTTTAATCTTAGTGTTAATTATTAGTGCTTGCAGTAACTCTACTAAAACAACAACTAACTCGGATTCAAAAAAGAAAGACACGATTACATACCAATCAGAAAATGGACCCGTTAAGGTTCCTGCACATCCGAAACGCGTTGTCGTCCTTTCCTCATTTGCTGGGAATGTCATGGCGTTAGGTGTTCCGCTTGTCGGAGTGGATTCCTGGTCAAAAATGAACCCGCGTTTTGACAGTAAGCTGAAAAATGTCGAAGAAGTATCGGATGAAAACTTGGAAAAAATTATTGAATTACACCCAGATTTAATTATTGGGTTGTCTACGATAAAAAACGTAGATAAATTGAAAAAAATTGCACCTACCGTTACTTTTACGTACGGAAAAGTAGATTATCTAACGCAACACGTTGAAATTGGAAAACTATTAAATAAACAAAAAGAAGCACAGGCTTGGGTGGACGATTTCAAGCAGCGGGCAGAAAAAGCCGGTGAAGAAATTCGAGCTAAAATTGGACCAAACGCGACCGTTTCGGTTGTAGAGAACTTTGATAAGCAGCTCTATGCTTACGGCGACCACTGGGGACGCGGAACAGAAATTTTATATCAAGCTATGAAGTTAAACATGCCGGAAAAAGTGAAAAAGATGGTAGAAAAAGATGGATACTATGCCTTATCACAGGAAGCCCTTCCTGAGTATGCCGGGGATTATCTCATCTTAAGTAAGAATTCAGATACGGATAACTCGTTTCAAGAAACCGATACGTACAAAGAAATCCCAGCTGTTAAAAACAAACATGTTTTTGAAGTAAATGCAAAAGAATTCTATTTCAATGACCCGTTAACATTAGATTATCAGCTAGAAACGTTTAAAAAGGACTTTCTAGGAAACTAATTTTTTCTATTTTCTTTGGTTCGCAGATAAAACATTTCAGTACGCAGATAAAAGTTCCTTTTTCGCAGATAAATGACTCAGAATCGCAGATAAATCATGATGGGTTTCACTTGATAACGTTTGACTGAATCCATTTTAAGAGTCAAAAACTACAATTTTAAAAGGAGGAATTCAGTTTTATTGAATTCCTCTTTCCGAAAGATGAGAGATTGTGATGACAAAATCGATTCCCTTTATATACAAGTTAAGCTTATTCTTGTTGGTATTTTTCGCGATGTTTATTGTTTCCATTGTGTTGGGAGCGGCAGATACCACGGTCAAAGATGTGTGGTTTGCGCTAACAGCGACCGTGAAGAGTCAAGAGATTTCCCTCATTCGAGAGATTCGCCTGCCGCGCGAAGTCGCCGCCATCTTTGTGGGAATGGCGTTATCCGTTTCCGGTGCGATTATGCAAGGATTAACAAGAAATCCGCTTGCAGACCCAGGTATGCTGGGGTTAACAGCGGGGGCTAATGCAGCGCTGGCGATTACCATTGCCCTCATTCCGTCCACCAATTATTTTGGAATCATGGTCGCCTGTTTTATTGGTGCCGCAATTGGTTCGATTCTGGTATTTGGAATCGGGGTCATGAAAAAAGGCGGTTTTTCACCACTTCGGATTGTTCTGGCGGGTACGGCTGTATCAGCTTTTCTTTACGCGATTTCAGAAGGTGTTGGGATTTACTTTAAAATTTCAAAGGATGTTTCAATGTGGACAGCAGGTGGAATGATTGGGACCACCTGGCATCAGCTTCGGGTTATTGTTCCTTTTATTGTCGTGGGAGTCTTACTTTCGCTTTTTCTCTCCAGGCAGCTGACGATTCTTAGCTTAAATGAGGAAGTCGCTGTGGGATTAGGGCAAAAAACGGTCAATATTAAATTCGTTCTGTTTCTTGTCATTATTTTACTCGCCGGTGCATCCGTTGCCCTTGTTGGCAATATGGCCTTTATTGGATTAATGGTTCCGCATATCGTTCGTCCAATTGTTGGAACAGATTATCGATTAATTATCCCGTTTTCGGCTATTTTAGGGGCGACATTTATGCTTTTTGCCGATACACTGGGGCGAACAATTAATGCTCCTTATGAAACACCGGTTGCCGCGATTGTAGCACTCATCGGTTTACCCTTCTTTCTCATGATTGTGCATAAAGGAGGGAACAAATTCTCATGATTCATCCTTTATTACTTAAAAAGCAGCGAATTATGCTGGTGGGATTATTTGTACTGATTTTGCTGACGATTGCTATTTCAATCGGGATTGGCTATTCTTCGGTATCCTATGATCGCTTGATTCCTACAATCATGGGGCAGGGGACCTTTAAAGAGGAATTTGTTTTATTCTCGATTCGCTTGCCGAGAATTTTGATTACGCTATTAGCCGGAATGGCGCTCGCTTTATCTGGTTCAATTTTGCAGGGAATTACCCGCAATGATTTAGCAGAACCGGGAATCATCGGGATTAACCAGGGCGCTGGAGTTGCGATTGCTGTATTCTTTCTGTTTTTTCCAATTGATGTTGGTTCATTTGTGTATGTTCTTCCGCTAGTTGCATTTATTGGAGCTTTTCTGACTGCAGCTTTGATCTATGTCTTTTCATATAAACGGGGTACAGGTCTGCAGCCGGTCCGGTTAGTGCTTGTCGGTGTCGGCTTTTCTATGGCTCTTTCAGGTTTGATGATCATTCTGATTTCATCTGCGGAGCGGACGAAGGTTGATTTTATTGCAAGGTGGTTGGCGGGGAATATTTGGGGGACCGATTGGCCGTTTATCTGGGCAATCCTGCCTTGGCTTGTGATTCTCATTCCCTTAACCTTGTATAAAGCCAATCGCTTGAATATCCTGGGTCTTAGTGAGCCAGTTGCGATTGGCGTGGGGATCGCGCTTGAAAAGGAGCGGATTGTTTTTCTAAGCATTGCTGTTGCTTTAGCCGCCGCAGCTGTATCAGTTACCGGCGGAATTGCTTTTATTGGACTGATGGCGCCGCATATTGCCAAGGCTTTAGTCGGACCGAGAAACCAATTATTTATCCCGATTGCTATTCTGTTAGGCGGCTGGCTCTTATTGCTCGCCGATTCGATCGGACGAAATATCATTGACCCCGACGGAATACCGGCCGGGATCATGGTTGCTTTAATTGGTGCGCCTTACTTTATGTATTTGTTATTGAAAAAATAAAACCAATCTAAAATTTAAGATGCGGGATCTATGAAGGGAAAAATGATTAGGGGGAAGTGGAGCAGTTTACTCCATGGTAAACATGATTCTAAAATAGGTGCATATAAATGGGAAGATAGTCAACTTTCCGGCCAAGATGGAACAAGGTTCAGCAGTTGAATTTAAGCATAAGAAATACTTTTTCTCTTGTCTATAGTAAGGAGGAGAGGAATATTATATGACAGAACCAAGAAATTCCCTGTGGAAACCGCTGATTTTTTCAGTTCTTTCTCTAGCTCTTATTCTAGCTGTTGTCATTTTCGTTTTCGGAGGAGATAGAAGTGCGAAGCAGACAGTCAAAAATCCAACGATAACATCACCTCCACCTAGTCAGAACTCCTCCACATCCGGTCATGACAAAACCTCAAGTGCTAATGCACTAGTAAAAGAAATCTTTTCATTGTATAAGGAAGGAAAAGTAGCACACGCCCCGTTCATATCCGGTAAGACTGAAATGAAGGAAGTCAATAATAAATGGGGAGAACCTAACCGAAGAACTGAAACTGCAAGTGGTATCTACGAAGAGTATAGAAATCACCATGTAGTATTTGGTTACCATGATGAAATTGTTAATGATATCAGGTCTTATGATTCGGAATTAAAAAATATTCTATTAAATGAGATCAAGAAGGCGGGCGGTGAACCAGATGAGGTTCGGTACTATAAAGATAGTACCCATGACCAAATTATTTTAGTTTATCATGTTACCTCTGTGTGCGATTTAAAGTGGATTTTACCAAAACCAACAGATCAGGAGCCGAATCCAGAAGTGGATCATATTTCTGTTTATACCCAAATAAAAAAACAATCGGGTAAACCAAGTCAATCTGATGGTCTGAAACCATCTGATCATCCAGGACAGACTGATAATCCAAATCCGTCTTCACATCAAAATAGTGTCACAGAAATCATATCTGGTATGAGCTTGGATGAGAAAATTGGGCAGATGATCATCGGGGGTATATATGGAACCACAGTTGATGCCCATACCAAAAATTTAATATCCAAATACAAAGTTGGAGGATTGATTTTTTACGCTAATAATCTAGTAAACTCTCAACAAACGGTTCAGCTTTTAAACCAAATTAAGTCTGATAATGTTCCCAACTCTATGCCGCTTTTGTTAAGTGTTGACCAAGAAGGCGGTAGCGTTTCTAGGCTGCCAGGAGGACTTATTAACTTTCCAACAAATAAGGTTATTGGAGCAATCAATAATACTCAGCTTTCCTATAAAGTTGGTTCCATTTTAGGCAGAGAGCTAAAAGGATTTGGTTTCAATCTTGATTTTGCGCCTGTTCTAGATGTCAATAGTAATCCTCACAACCCAGTAATAGGGAATAGGTCATTCGGAAATAATCCGGAAGTTGTAAGCAAGCTTGGGATTCAAACCATGAAAGGAATTCAGTCGCAGAATATTATTCCAACGATTAAGCATTTTCCCGGACATGGAGATACTGATGTAGATTCCCATCTAGAACTTCCCATCGTCAACAAAACTCTAACGCAACTTAAAAAACTTGAGTTAATCCCGTTTGAACGTGCCATTAATCATGGGGCTGATGTGGTAATGGTAGCCCATATCTTGCTCCCAAAGCTGGATGAACATTTTCCGGCATCCATGTCTAAAAAGATTATGACTGAGATTCTAAGAAAACAGCTTAATTTCAGTGGCGTTGTGATTACTGATGACATGACGATGCAGGCAATTACAAATCATTTCACCATTGGCCGGGCGGCGGTGGAATCAGTCATGGCTGGCAGCGACATTATTTTAGTAGCCCACGATTATAACAAAATAGTCGAAACCATTTCTTCCTTAAAGACTGCTGTTCAAAAAGGGGAAATTTCCGAACAAAGAATCAATGACAGTGTCAGTCGCATCATTCAATTAAAAATAAAATATGAATTGAATAATTCGCAAGTGGGAAACGTGAATATTGGGGAGATTAATCAGTCAATTAGCAAGCTGTTGGATGAGTATACGAAATAAAGGAACGGTATGGCACACCTGAAGAAGGTGCAAAAGTCGTAACTTTTCTTGAATCAGGCTTAAGTAATGTATGCATATAAGCCTGATTATTTGTAAATACTCGATATTTGTTTGAAAATGGGATTATAGCCTAAAAAGCAACAATTCATATAAATTTACACCTCAAAAAAACAATGCAATTCAGCTGCGAATTGCATTGTTTTTTCAGTTTCGAGCCCCCAAAAACGGCTAACCCTTTTCGGGGCATTCAAAAATATATGCTCAAACCATCATTGTCACGCCGCAAATGCGTTACGCCAATGAGAGTCTAAGTAACTTGTAGAATTAATCTGCGGTGACTGGGATCAATGAATAGATCAAATGCGCAACCCCATCTTTGTCATTTGATAGGGTAACCTCATCACATATATCCTTTATTGCTTCATGGGCATTCCCCATTGCAAAGCTTTTTCCAACGACCTGCAGCATGGATAAATCGTTAAAACTATCCCCGACAGCAGCAGTATCAGTTAAGGGGATGCCTATCTTGTTTGCAAGAATTTCTAAAGCATTGCCTTTAGATGCATTCTTATGTTCGAATTCAAAATTATGTTTCGCAGAGCTCACAATTGTTACATCCTCCAAATGCTCAAAATGACGCCTTCCTTTTTTCAGCTTCTCTTCATGAAAGGAAAATGCAAGGATGTTATACAATTCGATTTCTTTGCCTACTAGATCTGAATATGACTTAATATAGGAAAAGCCTGTTTGACTATATTGCTTTTCAGCAGCATATTTCAGCTGTTCAATACTTATATCTGGATTCGCACTTGACACGCGATCCATTTCAATGGCTAAAAGTTCCCGTCCATTCTGCGGGGTAAAAATTGAATGATTAGTGAATACCTCATAATAGAAGTTCTCATTCTCCAGCCAGCTCAAAATAGTAATGGCATCCTCAAGATTGATTGCTTTGGAGTGGACCAATTCTCCATTCGGTTGATGAATGGTTGCCCCATTTGCAGCAATGATCCAAGTTTTCAACCCAGTATCTTTAAAAATCTCTTGAACATCAAAATGGGCACGACCAGTGGCGATGACTACTTCAACACCATTGGATTGGGCAAATTTAATTGCTTCCAGATTCCTTTGGCTTATACGGTTTTCTTCATTTAGTAATGTGCCATCCAAATCCACGGCAATTAGTTTTACCACTTTAAACATCTCCTTCTTCAAAATCCGCTGTTAAGATTTCTACATTGTTTTTACTTAATAATTCCCTAAACTCTTTCGCAGGGGTTTTATCGGTAATCAAGAGATCAATATCTTGTAAGTCAGCGAATCGAAAAAAATCTGTAATGCCTAGCTTCGTATGGTCTGCTAGCACAATGACCTGTTTTGCTTGCTGAATCATTTTTCTTTTTACGACACCGTCCTCCTCATGGGCGATCGTTAATCCGTTTTCCGAGATACCAACAACTCCGATATAAACCTTATCAACATGGTATTCAGAGAGTTTTTCTACTACAGATGAGCCATAAAGAAATCGATGCTCTTTTTGCAGAGTGCCCCCTAAAAGCTGAATATTTATTTGAGGCTTGGATGATAATACTTCTGCCTGGTTGATTGAGTTGGTGATAATGGTACAATCTATGCTTTCAATCTGTTCTGCACAAGCTTGGACGGTTGTAGAGGCATCTAAGATTACTCTGTCGTTAGGATAAATTAATGAGGCAGCCATTTTACCGATTTTCTTTTTTTCTTCTGATACAGTTTTAAGTCGTTTTGTATAGTTTTTCACCTCATCATGGACGGATGGAAGGATCGCTCCGCCACGAGTACGCACAATCGCTTTTTCTTCCTCAAGCCTGACAAGATCCCTTCTTGCTGTATCTCTAGAGACATCGAACAGTGAACAAATTTGATCGACCGAAATCCTGTTATTCTCTTTTAGAAAATCCATGATTGATAATAATCTTTCCTCTTGGTACAAGATTTGAGCCTCCCTTTTAAGTGGTTTTAAGTAATTATACACCATTATTTGCATGTTTGTAAGTGTAAATAATTGATTTTAAGCAATATACCCGACCCCCAAAAAAATTTTATCTCTGTTTGGTCAAATCTTAGATTGTATACTAAATTTTTTAAATAGTATAATAAGCTTGTAATCTAATTATTAACTACCGTTAGTTGCGTTTAAGGAGAAAGGGTCATGCAAAATAAGCTAAGTATTGGAGAAATGGCAAAACTTCGAAATGTAACAGTGGATACATTGCGTCATTACGATAAAATTGGATTGCTAAAGCCGATTTACACGGATCCTAAAACTGGCTATCGGTATTATTCGATTTATCAGTATGAGATTCTTGGAACCATCAAGGAATTAAGAAAAATTGGTTTTTCTTTAGAGGAAATTAAGCAATTTCTAACAAATCGTAACGTCAAAAAATCGGTTCATTTACTTCAACAATCACTAGACAATATTCAGGAAAAAATTAATGAGCTGCAAAAAATTCATAAAATATTGAAGACCCGGTTAAATAATATCGAACGTTTCACAAAAAGTTATCAGGATTCTGATATTGTCATTAAACATTTTGAAGAACGAGAATACATTCAGCTCGACAGACCAGTAGGTTGGGAGGATCAAGAAAATATATATTTTGGACTGTTGGAGCTTGAAAATATGATTGGTGGGGACATACCGGTATTGGCCAGCAATAAATTTGGAGAATTTATCAAAAAAGAATATTTTGATGAAATCCGCCAAACATCTGATTCTTCCAGTAAATTAAGTGCTTTTCAATGCCAATTATTTATTCTTGTTCAAGATGATGGACCGGAACAGTCAACTCAAAAACTAGAAAAGGGTCTCTATATATGCTCCTACTATGGGGGAGTTGATCGGGAGAACTTGCTGTACTTGCTTAAAAAGCTGCTCCATCATTGCGAAATTCATGGTTACATTCCAAATGGTGATGCTGTTGCAATTATGCAGGTTGATATCTCTTTGACGGATCAATATGATGAAGCCTATTATGAAATCCAAATTCCTATTCAAAAAGGATAAATTGAAAACAGCCTTCGAAATGATTTTTTCAATTCGAGGCTGTTTTTTTTTTAGGAATAGTTGACTCTGGAGTTGGACAAGACTTTATGATATTTTCATATTATTCTGAAATGAGGGATGATTTCTATGTTATAGGCGAAAAGGTCATTTTCAATAGGGAATAAGGGCAATTAATACGCAAATAAGGAGGATTGATCTATGAATCAAACATGCACGCCAACTCTAAAGCGTTCTTTATCATTAAAATATGTTGTGTTCTTTGGTTTAACCTTTATGGCTCCAACGACTATGTTTTCAACATATGGGGTAGCTGTTACAAGTACAAATGGGATGCTCCCCACCGCTTATGCGATTGCTCTAATTGTCATGTTATTTACAGCTTATAGCTATGCGGAATTGGTGAAAGCGTTCCCAAATGCAGGGGCAGCTTATACGTTTGCACAAAAATCGATAAGCCCTCATTTAGGGTTTCTCGTTGGTTGGACAATCATACTCGATTATGTGTTTAGCCCGATGATCAGTTCCCTTCTCAATGCAATCGCACTACATGCAATGTTCCCATCCGTTCCAATGTCTGTTTGGATCATTTCATTTATTGTGATTATTACGATTGTCAACATCCTAGGTATAAAATTAGCAGCGAATTTTAATACCATCTTACTTCTCTTACAAGTTTTTTCGTTTGTACTGTTTCTGATTTTGTCGATTAAAGGAATTTTTGCAGGAAGAGGAGCAGGGACATTATTTTCAACCGTTCCCTTCTATGATTCTCACATTAAAGTACCAACGCTACTATCTATTATTCCTATTTTATGTTTTTCTTTTTTAGGCTTTGATGCCGTTACTACGTTGTCAGAAGAGACTAAGGAACCCAGGAAAACATTGCCGAGAGCGATCTATATCATCACGCTTATTGGTGGGTTCATGTTTATCTCGGGTACGTATGTTTTACAACTCATTTATCCAGCGTTTCAGTCTTTTAAAAATCCTGAATCCGCCTATATTGACATTGCGATGTATGTTGGCGGGAATATTTTTACGAGTGTCTTTAATGCAATCGGCCTAACAGCCGCCTTTGCTTCAGCCGTTGCTTCCGGTACGAGCGCCTCTCGTATTCTGTATGCAATGGGAAGGGAGGATGTATTGCCGAAAAAAATCTTTGGCTATCTATCTCCAAAATACCGCACACCGGTATTCAATATTTTACTCATTGGTGTTGTTGCGTTAAGTGCACTATTCCTAAATTTAACCACTGCCATTTCGCTTATTAACTTTGGAGCGCTGTTCGCCTTTTTCTTTGTGAATCTTTCGGTTATCGCACACTATTTTATCCGAAAAAAACAGAGGTCTTTTAAAGGAACGATTCAATATTTGATAATCCCGCTTATTGGGACGGCGCTTATTGGACTGTTGATTACCAAGCTGGACAAACATTCCCTATTATTAGGTGGAACATGGCTTCTCATCGGATTTATCTATCTATTAAACTTAACAAAAATGTTTAGGCAGCTGCCTCCTGAGCTTGGCTTAGAAGAAGCTCATTAAAGTGGCATTTATCTATATAAATGAAAGGATTGATTAATTATGAGTCAACAAAAAGCTGATATGATTATTTCGAGTGATGTTGTTTTTACAGGTCTTACCGACCAGCCTGAACCCGCTTCGATTGCGATTAAGGATAACAAAATTGTTGCGATTGGTTCTGAGAAAGAAATGAAACACTTTGCAGGTGAGAATACGAAAATTTATCAATTTAATGATCAACTCATCATGCCGGGATTCCATGATTTCCATCTTCATCTTATGCAGGGGGCCGTTGCCCTTAATGGTGTCGATCTGTTCGCGGCCCGTTCGGAAGAGGAAGCACTGGAAATGATTCGCAAATTCGCTGAAGCTAATCCGGAAAATCCATGGGTAATCGGATTTACATGGGATGCAGGTTATTGGGATACTCAAAAATTACCGACCCGTCATTCATTGGATCGGATTCTCCCTGATCGTCCAGCGCTTATGTTTCATGCCGAAATGCATTATGCTTGGGTGAACACAAAGGCATTAGAGATCGCAAATATTAATCGACATACTGAATCCCCTTCTTTCGGCAGGATTGGGAAGGACGACGATGGAGAACCAAATGGCCTTCTCTATGAAGGAGCAACGGATGCGGTCATCCGCCATGCCTATGATTTTACGAAAGAACAAAAGAAAGCTCTTTTAACAAATTTCCTTACTCATGCTGCTAGTTTAGGAGTAACGGCTGTCCATGACTTATTTGCATCGGAGTCAATGAATATTATTAATGATTATGGCCTTTTCAAAGAATTTGAAGATAAAGGGGACTTAACAACACGCATTCATTTATGGCCAGTATTAAATGGCGATATAGAGCGTGCTAAACAATTGAGAGATACGTATCAATCGGATAAACTCCGTGTGTCCGGACTGAAACAATTTATTGATGGCGTTATTACTGCCCGTACGGCTTATTTATTAGAACCTTATGCAGATCAACCGGATTCACGTGGTGAGACAACTTTCCCTGCTGAGACGATTAAAAAATGGGTGGCGGATGCAGATAAGGAAGGCTTCAGTATTCGTTTTCATGCGATTGGTGATGGAGCCATCCGTCTAGCTTTAGATGCTTATCAGGAAGCGCAAAAAGTCAACGGCAAACGGGATTCACGTCATTCCGTCGAGCATGTAGAAGTAATACATCCGAATGATATCCCTCGTTTTAAGGAGCTGGGTGTTACTGCTTCAATGCAGCCGGATCACTTTGCAATGTCGGAACGGGGTGTTTACACTGATCGAATTGGTTCGGAACGAGAAAAGCATGTTTTTTCAATAAATACTTTGAAAAAATCTGGTGCAAACTTGGCATTTGGAACTGATTTCCCAGTTGATATCCTGAATCCGCTTCTACAAATCTATCGTGCAGTAACGAGAATCGACAGCAGTGGAAAAACAGTGTGGCATCCGCATGAACGGATTGCGCTTGCTGATGCTTTAAAAGCCTATACGTCAGGATCAGCTTACGGTACATTTAGAGAGCATGAATTAGGCACATTGGAAGTGGGGAAACTTGCGGATGTTGTCGTCTTGGAGCGAAATCTTTTTGAAATACCGGTGGAGGAAATACCCGATACGAAAGTCCAGCTAACAATTGTTGATGGTACAGTGGTCTATGATCATACAAAGTCTCTAATCGAAAAATAACATATTTATGAAAAGAGGATTCCGTTACTGTAGAATCCTCTTTTGTATTTAAACTATTGTTAACCAACTATTCAGATATAGATAGTTTATGCAAAATTAAATACCACTGTTAGTTAAATATCCCTAAAAACCAGTAATACCATTTGGCATAAAACATGCATTAATCTTTTAATCAAATCAATTTGAAGCTTTAGTCATTGAGGGGTTGAGTTAAATGAAACTTGAAATAAAACCCATAGCAGCTATTATTGTAGGTTCTGCCATTATGGGTTTTGGCATTGATTGTTTTAACATAAGTAACGGTTTAACAGAAGGCGGTATTACAGGAATAACCATATTACTGAAATTTATTTTTAATTGGGATCCAGGGTTAGTCAATTTATTGATCAATATTCCACTTATGTTTCTAGGTTGGAAGACACTGGGGAGAACTGCCTTTATTTATACGGTAGTGGGAACTGTATCGTTATCTATTTTTCTTAGTGTTTTCGAAAATTTCTCTTTGCCTTTACATGATTCATTGCTCGCTTCTCTTTATGCAGGTGTTTCGGTCGGAATTGGATTAGGGATTGTATTTCGTTTTGGCGGGGCAACAGATGGAATCGATATCATCGCCTATCTTTTGAAAAAACACATGGGATGGAGTATTGGACGAACATTGTTTTTTTCTGATTTAATTGTCGTTGCCATATCGCTTATTTATCTGGATTTGACCCGTGCTATGTATACCCTTGTGGCTGTATTTATCGGAGCAAAAGTCATTGATTATGTCCAGGAGGCAGCGTATAAAGCCAAAGCCGTAATGATTATATCGAATACAAACACAGAGATTGCGAAGAAAATCACAATGGAAATGGAAAGGGGTGTTACATTACTTAACGGTAAAGGAGGATACACAGGAGAGAGTAAGGAAGTGCTTTATTGTGTAGTTAACAGAAATGAAATAGGGCGACTAAAATTATTGGTGGAGGGAATGGATCCCTATGCATTTGTGAGTGTTAATGATGTGTACGAGGTGCTTGGAAGAGGGTTTACCCATGATAACCGCAAACGTTAGATTAATATATTAATGCGATTGGGGAAAATGAAATATTTCGATTGGTTCTAATGGAAGAAGTTAAATTATATTGCCAGCATTTTTATGGAAACAAAAAGCCGTTTTCTCCTAAGTCATTCGGAACTTGAAAATTATATATCTGCTGTTGCTGCTCCTATTTTTAATTACAATGGGTCTATCATTGCAGGCATTAGTATTGCAGGCCTTGATGTGAATTACCAAAAGGAAATGCTGCCTTCGTTGGTTGAAAAGGTCAGAGTGCGGCACACGAGATTTCACAAAAGTTTGGATACACTTAATAAATGACACGGGTTAAAAGCGCTTGTGTCTTTTTATGATTTTTCTTAAAGCATACTATTAAGGGATACTGTTTCTTTTGGAATAAATGTATATGAATCTGTTAAATTGGAAAACCTTATAGTAGATGTGTTATGATATCATTTTTACATACTATCTAAAATAAAAGGATGAGGTGCTAGATTATGAATAAAACTGAACTAATCAACGCTGTCGCAACACAAACAGAATTAGCTAAGAAAGATGCTACCAAAGCGGTGGATGCGTTGTTTGAAACTATCTCTAATACACTTGCTAAGGAAGAAAAAATCCAGTTAATTGGGTTTGGAACATTTGAAGTACGTGAACGTGCAGCCAGAACAGGCCGTAATCCACAAACAGGCGAGGAAATGCAGATCGCTGCTTCTAAAGTTCCCGCTTTTAAACCAGGTAAAGAACTAAAAGAAGCCGTCAAATAAGTAATCTTTAAAGAGTGCTAAGGAAGCCTTTTTGCTTCCTTAGCGCTCTTTTTTTCTATTGAATAGCCTTTTTACTTTGAAAATGAATTGGTATCTTAATAATAAGGAAATTCATTCGCAAAGGCAGTGATTATATGGAAAAACACTTTGGAACTCTTCAAATCGAATTGGATGCCATTCTTAGAGCTTCGAAAGATAACATCGTGATTACGGATGGAAACGGAATGGTTTTAAAAGCTAGTCCGAATTGCCAAGCCATTTACGGAAAGGGTGTTTCTTTTTTAATTGGAAAATCAGTAACTCAGCTTGAAACAGAGAGCATTTTTTCCCCATCGGTTACCAAGATGGTTTTAAAAGCAAAAAAGGAAATACAAGTGATGCAGCACACGACAACAGGACGTGTAGTAATGGCAACGGGCTTCCCTGTTATGAACGAAATCTTTAAGAAAACAGCCTTGTCTTAACTCCAATAAAAGTAAAATGATTTTTTCGATAATTTTGTAAGATATTGTTGATATCTCTTGATGTCGATTTTATACTGATTAAAAAAATGCAATAGCGGGTCGTAAATTAGGTGAAATGGAATAATGCAACATGAGGGGCTATTTGAATGAATGGAAAAAAAGTGATCATACTTTTGATTATGGTTTGGCTTTTTACTTCGAATTTCTCGGTTGCAGAAGCAACCTCTTCAAAAAATAGAAATAGCTATGAAAATATCTATGAAAAATATAGTAGTACTGCAGACTCTTTTTCAAGCGAGTCGATTCCACTCACAGATGATGAAATAGAGTACCTTGATAATGTCAGGAAAAAAGGGTTGAAAGTTCCTAATAATCTTGATTCCATGGGGGGATTCTATGAATTTAAAAATAATGGAAATGAATATGGGGTAAATAAACTCTTCTACTCCACACTGGAAAAAGTGTTAGGAGTAAAACTATCTTATGTCGCAGTGAGTAGTTCAGAGGATGTCATCAATAAAATATCGAATGGATCATTGGATTTGTCACCCATAATCCAAAGGCGTACAGTAGTCTATCCTGAGATTTTGCTTAGTGAACCCATTAGCATCAATATGAATTTCATTTTTTATTCGAATGATAAAAAAATAACGGATGATACACTTGTGTATACACTTGCAGGGAAAAAAGTCGGTATTCTAAACATGATAGACGATAACAGTCAATCACTGAATAATTTTAGCGATATAAAATATTATCCATACAAAGATCTTTCTGCTGCTTATGATGCATTGAAAAATAATAAGATTGATTTTATCTACTCAAATGTTGGGAATTATAGAAGTTTAATTGATCATGGTCTCTTGGCGCGTCCGGTCCCTAATTCCCGAACCTATGATACCTATCGAGTAATAACTAGCAGTTCCAATCCTCTATTACTATCGATACTGAACAAAGCGATTTCCATCGCAATTGGCCCAATCGTTGCAAAATATGAAAAAGAAATGCAGAAAGCATATTTGTACAATCATTTCCCTATGACAGAAAAGGAAAAGGAGTTTATACGTTCAATTGGAAAAGTGCGTGTTATGGTGGATGACAACTTTGCACCCCTATCCTTTTATGATAAAGCCAAAGGTAAATATTCAGGTGCCAGTGTCGAACTTTTTGAAAACATTGCACACCTCATTGGGTTAGACTATATCTTCATACGCGATGAAAACCTTAGTTGGTCCGAAAAGGTTAACAAAGTGAAAGAGAAAAATATTGACCTCCTGTTTCCAATTAGCATTACGGAGACTAGACAAAAATTCGGTCTCTTTTCACACCCGTATGTTTCCACATATTATTCTGTAATTGCAAAAGCAGACAACCCAAAAAAGATAAAATACGTGCAAGAACTTCTTCATAAAAAAGTAGGAATCGTAAAGGGAACATCCATAACAGATTTCATTGAGACAATTATTCCTAAAGAACAAATCACATATTTTGATAGTGATCGTAAAATGTATCTCGGACTAAAAAATAGGGATGTTGACTATATCATTCAAAACGAAAATGTCTTTTTGGAAGATTTTTATGAAAATGAGCTTTTTGATTTGACTTCTGTTTATCGCATTAAAGAATCACCTAAATATTATTGCTATTTTTTTAAACAGACAGGTGAGATGGATACTTTAGTAAGCATTATGAATCGTGCTATGAATTATTTTGATACAAATGATATTGTTGATAAGTATAAAGTTGGTGAAAGTGAACTTAGGAACAGGTATATCACGCAAAAAAGACATCGGAATCTAATCACTTTCATTTTGCTGATTGTATTGATCGTTTTATCACTATTTGTATTCGGTTTTATTCGAACTAAAAAGGTTTCGAAAAAACTTGAAAAGGAAGTAGCGATAAACGAAATGGCCTATTTGCAATCGCAAATAAAACCTCACTTTTTATATAATGCACTAAGCGCGATCATGGCCTTTTGCTATACTGATTCGGAAAAAGCGGGAGAATTATTGAACAGTCTCAGTAAATACCTAAGAATTGTTTTTAATACCGATAACCGTGGTGAGCTGGTAACGCTGCAACGTGAAATTGAACTGGTGAAATCTTATGTGGATATTGAGGAAGCCAGATATGGAGAACGACTTCAAACCATTTTCGAAATTGATGAAACTTGTTTACAGCAAAGGATCATGCCATTGATGATACAGCCTTTAGTAGAGAATGCAATCCGGCATGGGGTTGTAAAAAAAACGCAGGGGGGCACGTTAAAGCTTACCGTCCAGCCAAAAGGCGAATCGATAAAAGTTACTGTTACAGACGATGGGGTTGGGATGTCGGAACAAAAAATTAAAGAAATTTTATCTAGAAAGGGAACTGTTTTTGGAGTAGGCCTTGCCAATATCCATCAAAGGCTGGGACATATTGCAGATACGAAACTGACCATTGAAAGCAGAGAAGGGTATGGTACAATCATCACTTTATATTTACCGTTTAAGAAAAACACTTGATAAAATAACTGGAGGAGGAAATTTGCCTTGCCGAAGCTGATTGCGATTACCATAGATGATGAGCATCCAAACCATATTCTACTAAAACGAGTGATTGATCTAAATGGTCAATTGGAAGTGGTCAAGCAATTTACTCACCCTAAAACAGCCCTTGAAAAAATTGGTGAGATTAAACCAGATGTTGCGTTTGTGGATATTGAAATGCCAGACATGAATGGATTGGAATTGGCAGAAAAGATTTTGGCGATTCATGGGGAAACGCATATCATTTTTGTCACTGCATACAGCCAGTATGCGATAGAAGCTTTTAAAGTTAATGCCCTGGATTATATTTTAAAGCCTGTTGATGCGCAAGAAATAAATCGAGTGGTTCGTAAAATCATGAACCGTACGAGCCGGCAAAGGCCTGAATCCAAAATTGAGGATCAAGAAATCATGCACAAGGGAAGAATTCTTTGTATGGGCGAATTTGAAGTCTTTGGGAGACATTCAAATCAAAAGGTACACTGGATAACATCGAAGGTAGAGGAGCTCTTGGCTTATCTTGTCATGCACCTTGGGAAACCTATCGGCAAATGGAGGCTCTGTGATTTGCTTTGGCCCAGCCTAGACCCTGATCGGGCGACAACCAATCTCCATACCTCTATTTACCGCTTAAAGAAAACAATTGTGAATGAGCAGGTGCCACTTAAGATTAAAAGTAATAGTGACGGGTACTGGGTAGAGCTTGAGGAATGTCTCTTGGATTATCAGGAATTTGTAAGAGTATCCACGGATTTGTTAAGGAGCAACCAACATCCTGACAGCGAAAAAGAAGTATCGTTGCTTATGAAAGCTGAATCATACTACCGTGGAGAGCTTTTTGAAAATAAAGCTTATCTTTGGAGTGCTGCTCTTAGCGAAAGCATCAACCAAATTTATATTCGACTTACATATCGGCTAATCAATTATTTTGATAAAAACCAATCCATAGAACAAGAATTGGAATACCTGAAAAAGCTATTGCGCTTTTTCCCCTATGAGGAAAAGGCATGTATTATGGCAATGGAGATCTACGAAAAACGTAAAGACAAGCCAGCCCTCATCAGACAATATCAGCAGCATAGCCAATATCTTATGAAAGAAATGGGCTGCACACCCTCTTTAAAAGTTGAAAAGCACTATATGGAATTAATAAAAATCCTCTAAAGGACCAAAAGCGATTTGAAAAGGAGCTGTTTCCGATTCAAGTCGCTTTTTTCTATAATCACGTCTTTTCAGAATTGTTTATAATGTCAGAAATATGTCAGAGTGATGATTTAACATATTTTATGTTATAAAAAATTTGAGGAGGATAAAGAAATGAAAAGACATTTTTCAATGATTCTAGCAATTATTGTTGTACTTAGTAGTGCAACGGTTGGTTATGTATTTGGCTTATCTAAACAGCATTCAGCACATGTACAGGCAGCAGTGGAACAACCAAAAATAACACCAAGTGCTGAAGGTTCTACAGTAGATGGACTCAATAATATACTGAATGTAGCAGTTGCCTGGAAGCAGACTGCAGCAGAGTATAAAGCGCTCTATCACCAATCTTTTAATATGGCACGAATCCAAGTTGATCGTGCCCTTGCCAACCGCAAGGAGGGCGATAAACCGTTAGCTGTTATCACGGATATTGATGATACAATTCTCAGTCCGGTCAATTATTGGGGATATCTTATTAACAATAATAAAGACTTCTTCGACGATGCGATTTGGGACAAGTGGATTCCAACGTATAACATGGCGGCTACTGCAGGGGCACTGGATTTCTTTAATTACTGTAAGAAAAAAGGGGTGGAGGTTTTCTATGTTTCGAGCCGTGACCAAGGATCAAAAACATATCACTACGCAAAAACACAACTAAAGAAACTTAAATTTCCTTATGTCGATAAAAAGCATCTGACAATTCTCAGAGACACATCAAACAAGGAACCCCGTCAAAACGAGATAGCTCAAAATTATAAGGTAATCTCCTATTTAGGTGATAACTTGAACGATTTCCGCCGAATTTATTACGTTGCAGACATTGACAAGCGTGCCAAGTTGATGGAACAGGATAAAGATCTCTTTGGAACTAAGTTTATTCTCATGCCAAATCCAACTGACGGACATTGGGTACGCGCCATCTTTGGTGAATCGGAGCCTGCAGCGACCGATAATAATCGCGTAATATGGAAGGAGGCAGCTACTCGTTCCGCTTGGAAACAAAAGTAGAGTTGAATTTAAATGTATTGGGAGAGTCGTTACCTACATGGATTTAAAATGGACAGTGGATGGGTAATCGTTAACTCATACGGTCAGTTGCTCTTCCAGGAGGCTGCTATGGAACACGAATAGAAACGAACTTTTATAATTAGTTCGGTTTTCGTGGAAAAACATTATCGGTAGCATACAAAAAAGCGTATTAATTAACATATCTGTAATGCTTTTTTGATGATACTAATAGTCAAAGTAAAAACCACTTAGGATAATCCAAGTGGTTTTTATTTGTTAATTAAATAGGAGTTGATACAAGGGGACGGTTCCTCGTCCCATCACTTCATCAAGGTGGGACAAGGTTCCTAACCCACCGTCCCTAAATTTGAACTGGAACCTGAATTTCGAATGTAATCTCATTTGGCTTATCTGTGATTGTAATATCGACGTGCATGATTTGCAGTGCATCGCCAGTTATGTGATATCCTGTTTCTTCGAGATATTCCCAAATCTTACTCAAACTTTCGCTTCGGTTCCATAATAATTCTCCGTTGTAACGAATACATGCAAATAAACCGGCAGGAACAGTGATTTGGCACTGTTTTGGTAATTTTTCTTTATTTTTTGCAACGACAAAAATAATGGAAGGTTCTTCAAACCGTTTCGCTCTAAGATCTGCTTCCTTGATGATAATGCCTAGTCTATTACTAGCCAGAATTGGTGTCTTCTCGGTGAGCATATTTTCTAACCTTATAACACCATAACAAAGCTCCAAATTATTATTTATTTTTTCATTTAAGGTAATTAACTTCCTTTTTCCAATTTCGCGAAAAAACACCTCTTGAAGTTCTTTTTCTTTCGCTACATGCTCCAGGTATCCAATTTTCCCGCGAATATTTTCCTCCAAGTCATGTAACTCACTCAGTTTTGATTTAAGTTCCGTATGTTTGGCTTTAAGAATATCCAAGGACTTATTAAAATTACGTTCATTAAAATATTCCTTTATTTCGTCTGTACTCATCCCAAGTTGCCGCAACTCTTTGATGGTCCCTAAAACTTCATATTGAAAAATAGAATAGTAGCGATACCCCGAATCGGGATCAACATATTGAGGTTTGAATAGGTCAATCCGATCATAGTGGCGTAAGGTCTCCGCCGTTATCCCTCGTAGCCCCGCCATTTCACCAATGGTTAATTTTTCCTTTATTTTCACTGAGATAACCTCCCTTAAAAATTATAATACACCTATTGACCTTTGTGTAACAACAAGGTTTACAATAAGGATACGAAATCTTCTAAATCATCTAAGAATTTAATTTATTAACACGGAGGGAGTTGAGTTATGAAACAGAAAGCGCTTGCAAAAACGCTTACTTTGTCACAGGTTGTTTTTTTAGGAATTGCATGGAATAACCCCATGGTGTTTTTTAATACCTATGGAATTGCTGCCGTTACCTCAAAAGGTGTCATTACAGCTGCTTACATTATTGCTTTTTTAGCAATACTTTTTACAGCTCTCAGCTATGGCAAAATGGCGAAAGCGTTCCCGATTTCAGGTTCAGCCTATACCTTTACGCAAAAATCTATTAATTCTGAGGTTGGGTTCATTGTGGGTTGGTCGATTATGCTTGATTATTTGTTAACACCTATGGTTACCTGCTTAATGTCGATTGTCTTTTTGAGTTCGGTATTTCCTGGAATCCCGCATTATGTGTGGGTAATTGTGTTGACTGCAAGCATCGTATCTCCAAGTATACTAGGTGTGGAGATATCAGCAATAACTAGTAAAATTTTTGTGATTGCTCAAGTCATTTTTGTTTGCCTTTTCTGGATATTAACTTTCAAAAGTCTATCAGAAGGAGTAGGGACGGGTAGTCTTTTCTCAATTAAGCCATTGTTTGATGCGGATGTTTCCTTATCCGATATTTTGGCAGGTGCTACCATTCTTTGTTTTAGTTTTCTTGGTTTTGATTCACTGACCACTTTATCAGAGGAAACAATCAATCCCGAAAAAACGATTCCAAAAGCAATTATTATCATGCTATTGTTTATCGGAGTTTTGTATATTGGTTCTTCTTACTTAGCACAATTGGTGAATCCGGGCATTTCATTCAAACATGCTGATTCTGCAGCCCTTGAAATAGCAGTGCTCGTCGGAGGAAATTTATTTAAATCCATGTTTATTACAGCGGTGATTATTGGTAATTTCTCTTCAGGTATCGCTTCAATCACAAGCGCTTCTCGAGTGTTATATGCGATGGGGCGAGATTCCGTATTACCTAAAAAAATATTTGGATATATTCATCCTAAATTTAAAACACCGTCACTTAGCATCATTGTGATTGGCGCAGTTTCTTTACTGGCAATTTTATTAACCCTAGAACAAGTTATAAAGTTTATCAATTTTGGAGCGTTAATTGCCTTTACATCGGTAAATGTGTCTGTTATCGCCCATTATTTTATCAGAAATCACAAGCGTTCTTTTCGGGATTGCATTCGGTATCTATTATTACCACTCATTGGCGCAGCCTTTACGATGTGGTTATGGTCGCATTTAGAAATGGATGCGTTGATTCTCGGGGGCATTTGGATGGCATGCGGATTGATTTATCTTGTCTATATGACGAAATGGTTCCGCAAACCGCTTCCTGAGTTTTATTTTGATAAAGAAATGATTCCAGAAAATGACCAAGACATTGATCAAGAGGTTATCTCTCAACAGGTAAGATAAAAATAACATATTGGAGGTTTGTCAAAATGTTGAAGTTGAAAATGTTTATTAATGGTGAATGGATGGATTCGTTAAGCGGAGAGAAGAGTCATGCTGTGAATCCCGCAAACGGTAAAATCATGGCTGAGGCTCCGCAGGGAAGTAGAGAAGAAGCCCAAATGGCGATTAGTGCAGCACGAACAGCTTTTGACTCCGGAATTTGGTCAGACTTGCCGGCATCTGAACGTGCATCCTACTTATTTAAAATAGCGGATAAGATTGAAGAAAGGGCAGCCGAGCTTAGCAAACTTGAAACAGAGAATACGGGAAAACCCCTTAAAGAATCTGAGTTTGATATTGCTGATACGGTGGATTGCTTTCGATACTATGCTGGGTTAGTGACAAAACCAAATGGTCAAACGTATTCTGTTGCCGATCCTGTACAAGCCATGGTTATTCGGGAACCTGTCGGTGTATGCGGACTTATCGCTGCATGGAATTTTCCATTGTTGACGGGAGCTTGGAAAATAGCCCCTGCGCTTGCTGCGGGAAATACGCTTGTATTTAAACCAGCTGAAATCACTCCGGTCACCACTTACAAATTATTTCAGATCATGGAAGAAGTGGGGATACCAGCTGGTGTTGCAAACCTAGTTTTGGGAGGTGGTTCAACAGTAGGAAAAGAAATAGCGGAAAGTCAGAAGGTGGATCTGATTTCTTTTACAGGTAGTACAGCAACGGGTAGAAGCATCATGAATGCAGCAACAGGAAATATTAAAAACATTTCACTCGAACTAGGCGGCAAGTCACCAAATATTGTTTTCGCTGACGCAGATTTTGAGACAGCTATCGATTATGCATTAAATGGGATTTTTACCAATGCCGGACAAGTTTGTAATGCAGGATCGCGTTTACTATTAGAAGAGAGCATTCATGATAAGTTCATTGCTAGATTAGTAGAAAGAGCGAAAAAGATTCAGGTTGGGCTTGGAGATGATTCGTCTACAGAGATGGGGCCGCTTGTAAGTGAAGACCATATGAAGAACATCCTTGAATATATTCAAATTGGCTTAAACGAAGGGGCTACATTAGTTTGCGGGGGCAACCGCATCACAAGTGACGGGCTTGAAAATGGTTATTTCATTGAGCCAACAATATTTGTTGACACCAAACCTGACATGAGAATTGTTCAGGAAGAAATTTTTGGACCAGTCCTTGTCGTTCAAAAGTTTAAAGATGAGGCGGAAGCAATCCAGCTGGCAAATGATACCTCATACGGGCTTGCAGCAGGTGTTTTTTCACAAGATGGCGCCAAAGCTTTGAGGGTTATTAAAAAAGTAAGAGCCGGAATTACCTATGTTAATGCTTATAACCTCGCCTATAATGAAGCACCGTGGGGAGGGTACAAGCAGAGCGGGATTGGCCGCGGGTTAGGAACCTTTGGTTTGGATACGTTTACTGAGGTAAAACAAATCAATATTAATTTAGATGTTAAGCCAACTGAATGGTTTAGCAATTAGTTAAATAGAGAAAACACCAGATTTAAATTCAGAATATTGGGAATAATAAAGGAGGAAATTTAATATGTTATGGGATTTTCATTTTAATCTGCCTACTTCTATAGAGTTTGGAAAGGGTAAAGTAAAGAATATTGGGAAAAGGGCTAAAGAATTAGGGGGAAATAAAGCACTCATTATTACAGATAAAGGACTTGCACAAACAGGAATTTTGGACAAAATCACACAATCTTTAGATCAAGAAGGTGTTAATTATATTGTTTATGATGAAATATCACCTAATCCAAAAGATGTAGATTGCGAGAGTGCTTATCAAAAGTTTAAAAACGAGAACATCGATCTTTTAATTGGTCTTGGCGGCGGAAGTTCAATGGATACAGCCAAAGCAATTGGGACACTTTTAACACATGGAGGAGAATTAAGAAAACGTTACGGTGTAAATTTACTAGAACGGGAAATCCCACCACTAATTTGTATTCCGACAACTTCAGGTACCGGTAGTGAAGTTACAAGAGGTTCTGTCATTACCGATACCGTGACGAAACAAAAGGAGGCGATACTAGATTTGAAAATCGCTCCTAAACTTGCACTTGTAGATCCTGAATTGACAGTAACTTTGCCTAAATCCATTACAGCAGCTACAGGAATGGATGCACTCACACATGCTATCGAAGCTTACACCTGCAAAGTTGCTCAACCACTTTCAGATGCTTTGGGACTATATTCCATAGAATTAATTGCAAAGTACCTACCATTAGCAGTAGAAAATGGTCACGATTTAGAGGCTAGGAAAAATATGCTTTTGGGCAGTTTGGTTGCCGGTATCGCCTTTGATAACACGGATCTTGGGGCTGTACATGCAATGGCCGAACCACTTGGAGGACTTTATGATACTCCACATGGAGTGGCGAATTCTATTTTTCTTCCACATGTATTTGAATATAATATTCCTTCAAATCCAGAAAAGCACGCCATGGTAGCAATCAAGCTTGGGGCAAATCCTGAAGGAAAAACAATTGAAGAAACGGCTTATGAAGGTGTTGTGTTGTTAAAAGAGCTGGCAAATAAAATCGGCATTCCTAGCTTTCGAGATTTAAGTAATGTAAATCCCGAAGACTTCCCATTCCTAGCAGAAGGAGCCTTTAAACATTTGTGTACTCAGGCAAATTCAAGGGATTTGACAAAAGAAGACTATCTGAATTTATTTCAAAAGACTTATGAGGAGAAAACAACAACTTTAATTGAAAGCTAATTGTGTAAACAATATAAAAATAGAATTAAAAATAATTGGTTAACAAACGGCCCCCCTCAGAAAACTTTGCATAAGGAAAAAGAGTGGATGAAAATTAAAAAGGAGGCAGCAAGAATGTCTATTCGTGATGAAAAGCAGTTTTTAAACTTACCATTTACAGGAATTTGTACTTTTGGGAAATACCCAATATGTTCGAACCTGAACCAGCTTGATGCAGATGTAGCTGTAATCGGGGTGCCTAATGACATGGGGACACAATGGAAATCTGGTGCAAGAATGGGCCCTAGAGGAATCCGCGAAGGCTCTACATTATATAGTTTCGGTCTGGATGGTGCTTATGATATTGAAAATGATACTATGTATCTTGGGCCTGAATGGAAAGTCGTCGACTGTGGTGATGTAGACATGGTACACGGAGATATTATGCAGTGCCATGAAAATACAGAAGAAGCAATACGAAAAATTATTTCCAAAGGTGCTATGCCGGTTGTATTAGGAGGCGATCACTCCATCACAGCAGCAGTTGGAAAGGGACTAGAAGACATAGGTCCGTTTCATGTGATTCAAATTGATGCCCATCTAGACTGGGCGGATCATCGCTCAGGAATGAGGTATGGTCATGGAAATTGCATTCGTCGCTTATCTGAGCTGGATTATGTTCAGAAAATATTCCAGTTCGGTATTCGCGGGATCAGCAGCAGCAAAAAAGAAGACGTCGATGCAGCAAGAGCGTATGGCAGCGTGATCCTATCACCTCGTCAGATGAGAAAAATGGGACTTAAAGAAGTGTTGGAGCTTATTCCTGCAGGAGAAAAATATTATGTAACGATTGATATTGACGGAATCGATCCGTCCATTGCACCTGGAACAGGAACACCTTCTCCAGGTGGGCTCCTCTACGATGAGGTTAATGAATTGCTTAAAGGAATTTCCAAAAGAGGAGAAGTCATCGGGTTTGATTTAGTAGAAGTTGCCCCTCCATATGATCTAACGGGCATAACTGGACAAGTAGCAGCCCGTATTTTACTAGACTTACTCAGCTATGTATTAAAAGAAAAAGAGAAAAAAGAGAATAAAAAATTCGGAAAAGAAAAAGAAGAAATGCTTTTTTAACTGGGGTTGTTTCCTACTGGGACCAATGGATGTTAATAAAAAAGAGGAACGCAAAGCGTTCCTCTCCTTATTTCTATGGACTCTAACCATTTGTAAAACAAGAAAAAATTCACTATAACTTCATTTTGTATTCTAGCCTTAAAACCCTTCATCTCTTTGAAAATCTAAACATTTATTCTCCTTACTTTTATATTTATTTATTTTATTACATTAATAAGGAATGACCGTCAGATAATTATAATATTTCTCCCGAGAAAATCATATTTGAGCCAAATCTGACCATTAGATGGGGATAGGAGCTCCTTCCCCCATCTAACTAGAAGTTTTAAACGAATTCAATACTTATGCAAGTAGCTGATAGGAATTAGTCCATGCGATGCACGGTGTAACGTTATATTAAGACCTCATTATTCTATGATGGGATGGTTAAAGAATACCTAACCCCGTGTTAATTTACTTATTGTTCATTTAACGTTAACTTCAATCCTTTTCGATAATATTCTGCCATCATTTCTTCAGGAACCATGTTTCCACCTGTTCCCCAAATAATATGTGTAGCCTTGTTCATTTTTTTAGTTAAATTATGCTTCTGTAAATAATCGGTTCCCTCTTTAAATAATTTAATGGGGCCAATCATGCCTGCTAGTGCAGAAGGTTCTAAACGAATCGCCTCTGTATCAACTAGTTCCTTTAGCAACATATATAATTGCTCATCGCAAACCGTATAATTACCACTTAAAAACGGTTCTATCGTTTTACCCACAAATCCAGATGGTCTTCCAACAGCTAGTCCATCTGCGTCTGTTATATTATCAATACCGATATCTTGTACAGAAATTCTATCATGGAGTCCAGTCATTAATCCAAGTAACATACATGGAGAATGAGTAGGTTCTGCAAAGAAACAGTGAACGTAATCTTTATACAATACCTTTAACCCAAACGCTATACCTCCAGGACCACCGCCTACCCCACATGGAAGGTATACAAACAAAGGATTATTTTCATCTATTGTTATCTTTAACTCTTCTAATTGTTTTTTTAATCGAACTGCTGCCACTGCGTATCCTAAAAATAGATCATGAGAATTTTCATCATCCACGAAATAACATGTAGGGTCCATATCTGCTTGAATTCGACCTTCCTCTACTGCTTTACTATAATCTGCTTCATACTCAATGACATTAACATTTTTGCTTCGAAGCAACTCTTTTTTCCATTGTTTTGCATCAGCCGACATATGAACAGTCACATTAAAACCTAATTTTGCACTCATGATGCCTATACTAAGTCCTAAATTTCCAGTCGACCCAACAGCGATTGAATATTGAGAGAAGAAGGTTCGAAACCTATCACTATCTAAAATTGAATAGTCATCGTGAACTGTTAACAATTGATGTTGAAGAGCTAATTCTTCTGCATGTTTGAGAACTTCATAAATCCCGCCTCTTGCTTTTATAGATCCTGATATAGGAAGATGACTATCACATTTTAGAAATAATTCACCTAATATAGGTTGTTGATAATTCCGTTCTAGGGATTGTTTCATGGAGGGGATATCCACTAAAGGTGATTCGATAATACCATTCATCTTTTTTGTTTCTGGGAAAACCTTAGCGATATATGGTGCAAAACGTTTCAACCTTTCCTCTGCATCCCTTACATCTTCTTGAATTAGGGGGGATTTTTTAATTCCTGTTTGGAATTTTTCGATATTTGGATTGAACCAGAATATTTCCTCCATTGAAATGAGTTTGCTTAGTAAAGGATATTGGTCTTTCCATTTTTGTATTTCTTTGCTTTCAATTTCCTTCATTCGACGAATCCTCCTAATTGACTTGTAAACAGTTATCAAACTGAAATAAAATATAAGTTAATATACGTTAAATAAAATTTAACACAAATTATTTTAAATGTTAAGTGCTGTTTAATTATGTTAAATATAAATTAACATTCAGTGTTAAGGAGTGTATAGGGATGGAAAATATAGATATTGGAAAAAGGGTTGAACAATATAGAAAAGCTAAAGTGTTAAGTATAAGAGAATTAGCTAAGTTAGCTGAAATAACGCCTTCGATGTTAAGCCAAATTGAACGCGGATTAGCAAATCCTTCTATTCAAACCCTTAAAGTTTTAGCAAAGGCCCTTGATGTTCCAACCTTTAGTTTTTTCCTTGAAGAAAAAAACACGGCGGATTTAGTTGTTAGGACAAATCAACGTAGAAAAATGGTGATTGACAATTTGTCTTATGAATTGTTATCACCCGATTTTACTGGAAATCTCGCGTCAGCTATTATGAAGGTTCCGCCAAACACTTCGTCGTCTGAGAAACTCTTGGAACATAAAGGAGAGGAAGTTGCTTTTATTTTAGAGGGGAAAATTAAGGTGTATTTAAATGAGGAGGAACATATATTAGAGGCTGGTGATAGTGTGAAAATACCTGCATATATGAAACATAAATGGGAAAATGATTTCAACCAAAATGCGGTTGTATTATTTTCAGTTACCCCGCCTGCTTTTTAACCCTAATGATAAATAAATCTTATTTCAGTATTTCATATAAAAAAAGACTAGCTCAATCATGAAAAAACTAGTCTTTGTATATCTTTACCTTTATTTTTTTGGGTGGCGGTGATGAGGATGGTGATGGTGATGGTCATTAGAACTTGACTCATCTTGGTCATGATCCTCTTTACATCCACAATGTTCATGATCCTCATGACAACATTGGGTAAACGAGTCATCCGGACACACGCCTGGAATTGGAACGCATGGGTTAAAATTATGATTTTGGAGTACTTCATACGGTCGCATCATGTCGTGGTCTTCATGTTCAAGGATATGACAATGCCATGGGTAGATTCCTGTAAATGGCCCAAACCGTGCAATGATTCGGGTGACCTCCCCGGGATTGGCACGAACAGTATCTTTCCATCCCATTTCATTTGGGTCGGGTGGTTGTGGCGGTCCGACTACAAGGTCAGTACCATTTGGATCACCGGTAAACACAGCACGATTCAAAATTTGAAAAGTAACAAGGTGCAAGTGAATTGGGTGAGTGTCCGGTGTAGTATTGTAAAGCTCCCAAATCTCGATAGTTCCATTATATGGGGTTTCTGTTAAAGGTAACTGATCCCAATCGAGATTATTTAAAAGAAGTTTTAAACGCCCGAACTCATCTGTAGTTTCCACTAAGACGTTTTTTCTTACCGTTACAGCATCAGCAGAATCAAGTCTTTCCAAGCAGCTTAGCTTCGCGGGTATTTTGCTGCTGTCAGACAAAGTGTGTCTTTGCTTGACTACTCGAAATTCCATAATCTGCGTTAGGTTAGGAGAAGGTGGATCGCCACCGGGGAATGGTGCTGGTGCGTCATTAGTTAAAATAATACTTTGACCATTGTGGTTTGAAAAATCGATAATAACATCGACCCGTTCTGCAGGTGCAAGGATGATTTCGGCAACGGTGACTGGATTTTCCAAAAGTCCTCCTTCCGTGCCAATTTGGACAAAATCTTGACCAGAGCTCAAACGAATACGGTAAAGTCGAGCATTGGAACCATTAAGTATGCGGAAGCGATATTTCCGTGGCTCAACCTCCAGGAAAGGCCATACTTTTCCATTGACTAAGATTGTGTTGCCAAAAAACTCAGGGACAACGGATGGGTTTGGTACTGTTGGATCGATTGGTGGAGGCGGTTGTGGTGCTGGAGGAGGCTCGTGGCCAGGCTGGGTTGGATAGAACAATTCACCATCAGGATAGAACGAACGATCTTGGATGACCAGTGGAATTTCAAATTTTCCTCTTGGAAGGTCCAATTCATCCTCTTCATCATCTCTTAGGATATAGAATCCTGCAAGCCCTGCATATACGTTCAAACGAGTAATTCCAAGTGCGTGATCATGGTACCATAGTGTTGCAGGGCGTTGACAGTTGGGATAAAAATATACTTCATGGGCAAATTTCGGTCCAACATTTTCAAAATCTCGTGTAAACCAAGCCTCTGGATATCCGTCATTTTCTGGACGAACACGACCTTCATGTAAATGTACGACCGTTCTTACAGAAGGTTTATCTGGTTCTGCACCATGAAGCGTTCTATCCACGGGCAGCAGGTGTTCAAATGGCAATTTATTTTTCCATTTTACTAAAATAGGTTCATTTCTTCGTACCTCGAATGTAGGGCCAGGATACATACCGTTGTAACCCCAAACAGTAGTTGGGGGCAAATCGCGATGTAACTTTTGCTTTACTTGTTTCATGATTACTTCATAGAATGGGATGTCATCACATCTATCTTTGGGTTCCAAGATAGGTGGAAGGGGTAATGCGTCCACAAACTTCTTTAAAGACATCTTCCTGCCTCCTTTAAAAAAATGAAACATAATTCCCTTTCTATAATTAGTTCTATACAAAGAACTTTATGACAAAAACATTTGTAAGTTTTACTTCCTACTCACTCAACAAAATGTTGTCCGGTGCAGTAGGTTTTTTTGTGAAAAGATCTTTGTTTTTATAGGAGATTTTTAGCGGGTAGACATTACAAAACCTTAACATTGGCTTAATGTGGGATTCACATTCATGAATTATTCTAAAACCGTAAACAATCAACAACAATATTAAAGAAACCAAACTGGAGGATTTCTTAATGAAACGTAAATGGAGTAAGACACTGAAGTCAATACAAGCTGGGGTATTAGGTGTAAGTTTACTAAGTTTGGCAGCTTGCAGTACAAATGAAAAAACTGTTGCTCCCGTTGTGAAAAATCCTAATTCACTAAAAGTTGGGGAAATTGAGTCAAAAGCAAAGAAAGAAGGAGCCATAAATAGCGTCGGTATGCCAGATACTTGGGCAAACTGGGGGGAAACTTGGGGAGACGTGACAAAAAAATACAAATTGACCCATAATGATACAGATTTATCAAGCGCTGAAGAAATTGCAAAGTTTGAATCTGAAAAGGAGAATGCTTCGGCTGATATTGGTGACGTAGGGATTTCTTTTGCTCCTATAGCGGAACAAAAAAAGCTCACTATACCATATAAGACCTCCTATTGGAATGAAGTACCGAAATGGGCAAAAGATGACGATGGAGACTGGGTTGCAGGATATCAGGGAACGATTGCTTTCTTAACAAATAAAGAATTGGTAAAGAACCCGCCAAAATCATGGGCTGATCTATTAAAAGGAAACTTCAAAGTAACCGTTGGGGATGTTCAGCGCGGCGCACAGAATCAAATGGCTGTTCTTGCTGCTGCGATTGCTAACGGCGGTAGTGAGTCAAATATCGAACCGGGTCTTAAATATTTTGCCAAGCTTGCCAAGCAGGGCCGTCTTAGTCTGACGGATGCAAAGCCGGCTAACATTGAAAAAGGGGAAGTAGAGGTAGCCATTGTTTGGGATTTCAATGCCATTGGATATGCGGAGCAAATCAACCGCAAGCAATTTGATATAAGCATTCCAAAAGAAGGTTCAGTTGTCAGTGCTTATTCCACCATCATTAACAAATATGCTAAGCATCCATATGCTGCGATGGCGACTAGAGAATATATCTTAAGTGATGAAGGTCAAATTAATTTAGCTAAAGGATTCGCACGTCCGATTCGTGATGTACAACTTCCAAAAGAGGTAGCAGCCAAACTGGTTCCAAACGAAGAATACAAAAATGCCCAACCAATTAAAGATTACAAAGCTTGGGAAGGAACAGCAAAAACTTTACCGCAGCTGTGGCAAGAAGAGGTGTTAGTCAATGTTAAATAAAGTGATTGTCGTTGTTGTTGATGGTATGAGATATGATAAGGCGTTTGATGCACTAGGATATGTTCAGCATTTAGTTGAAACGAATCAGGCGGCACTATACAAAGTGAAATCGGAGCTTCCAAGTCTTTCCCGTCCGCTGTATGAAGTATTACTAACCGGCACTCCGGCATCCATGAATGGAATTACCTCCAATCAAACGGTTCGTTTATCTAATGAGAAAAGTATTTTTCATCTTACGAAAGAGAACGGATTAAGAAATGCTTCTGCAGCTTATTACTGGGTAAGCGAACTATATAACCGGGCGCCATTCAACTTTATAGAAGACCGTATCCAAGAAGATATGTCTAAGCCTATCCAATCCGGATTGTTCTATTGGGAAGATGATTATCCGGATAGCCATTTGTTGATGGATGCGGAGGCTTTACGCAGAAAGCATGATCCTCACTTTTTATATATTCATCCTATGGGAGTGGATGTAAAAGGAGAGAATTATGGTTCCGAATCGAAAGAATATCGGGAACAAATTTTAAAAATGGGCAGCTTGTTAGCGCAACTTCTCCCGATTTGGATGAAATCTGGTTACCATATTTTGATTACCTCCGACCATGGGATGAGTGAATACGGGAACCATGGGGGCATAACTGATGGTGAACGTGATGTACCGCTTTTTGTCATTAGTCCAAGAATAGAAACAGGAATACATGGGGAAACCATTCCTCAATTGGCGTTTGCACCACTGGTTTGTGAACTGTTAAGTATTGAACCGTCTGACAAAATGATTTCTTATAAATTTCCTGGACTGAAAGAAGCGGTCACTCTTTAATTTGGACAGCTTTATAGTCTATAAATCAAGCATTCTTTGAAAATTTGAATCGATCTGGCATTATTGCTAAATCGATTCAAAGGATTGTTTAGCCATTTTTAGAGGAGCGAAAAATCTTGCAAAAAATAAAAAAACAAAAACTTTATTTATTAGCTCTTTTACTGCCATTTATTATTCTGATTGTTGGTTTTGAAATTGGACCATTAGTTACGATGTTGAAAAATAGCTTTTATGCTGACGATGGAACCAAGGTGACATTTGAGCAATATATAACCATTTTTAAAAGTAAATTTTACTTACAAGCCATTCAAAACAGCGTTCTTATTTCATTTTTTTCCGCAATCACTTCGATTATAGTGGCGATTGGTCTCGCCTATTCGTTTACAAAATTTTCGAAGAAAGCACAAAATCGTTTACTCATGATTGCCAATATGACTTCCCATTTTGAAGGAATTCCACTTTCTTTTTCCTACATTATATTGCTTGGTAACAATGGTCTGTTTACTTTACTTTTTGCCAAGTTTGGCTGGGATGTGTTAGGGAATTTTAATTTATACTCTTGGACGGGGTTAATTCTTGTCTACGTTTATTTCCAAATTCCCATGGCTATTATGCTTCTATATCCGTCTTATCAAGGGATTAAACAGCAATGGAAAGAAGCTGCAGCATTATTAGGGGCTTCAAAGCGGCAATTTTGGCTTCATATTGGCCTGCCTGTTCTTTTACCTAGTATTGCCGGTATATTCAGTATTTTGTTTGCGAACGCCATGGGCGCATATGCTACAGCTTATGCATTAGTTGGCAGTAATTATAATTTACTATCTTTGCAAATTGCCTCTCTTGTTGCTAGTGATGTTGCCTTAAAGCCGCAACTGGGCAGTGCATTAGGTGTTCTTTTAGCTTCGACGATGATTATGGCGATGTGGTTTAATCAGCGCATGATGCGTCGTTTCAGGAGGGATTTATAATGAAATCTTCATTGCGTTTTCATAAAGCAGCGGTTTGGTTACTCATTATTTATTTGTTAATTCCGCTAATCGGGACATTTTTATTTTCGATTGCCGGCAAGTGGGACCGTACCATTCTACCTGAATCTTTTACCGTAAAATGGTATGTGGAATTATTTCAAGATGCTAGATTTTTTACTGCTTTTCAACACACTCTGTTTCTGATTGTTATGTCTGTGGGGCTTAGTATCCTGATTATGCTTCCGACTATTTTTATTATTACGATCTATTTCCGCAAGTTGGAAGGGCTGCTTCAAGCGGTGGCGATGCTTCCTTATGGAATTCCTCCCATTGTCGGGGCTGTTGGATTAATCAAGTTATATTCGAATGGACCGATTCAAATATCCGGGACACCTTGGATTCTAATTGGTGCTTATTTTGTTACCATTTTGCCATTTATGTATCAAGGGATTCGGAACAGTCTGCGGACCATTAATGCGGTGGAACTTGTTGATGCCGCTGAGTTGTTGGGGGCATCAAAGTTTCAAGCTTTTAGAACCGTCGTGTTTCCTAATATTCTATCCGGTATCCTAGTATCTACACTGTTATCCGTTGCTCTTTTATTTAGTGAGTTTTCTTTTGCCAATCTGCTGGTTGGAGGACAGTTTGAAACCCTTCAAATTTATCTTGCAAACAAGTTAAATACAAGCGGTCACTTAACAAGTGCAATTGTTATTACGTATTATTCAGTGATTATGCTGTTAACATGGGCCGTTTTAAAAGCCACGTTCCGAAACCAAAAAAGTCCATATAGGTTAAAAAAGAAGAGGACTTTTTCAAGTTTTAAGAAACAGTCTCCTAAAAACATTACTTTTTTGGAAGGTGAAAATTAATGAGCTATATAACCATTGATCAAGTGACAAAACGGTATGAAAATCAGGTAGTTTTAAATCATATATCCTTAACACTGCAAAAAGGGGAATTTGCTACACTTCTTGGACAAAGCGGATGCGGAAAAAGTACATTACTCAGGTCCATCGCTGGACTTGAAGAAGTGGATAGGGGAAGGATCTTGGTGGATCAAAGGGATATTACTCATTTATCACCTCGGCACCGTGAAGTCGGGATGGTCTTCCAATCTTATGCCCTTTTTCCGAATATGACCGTTTTCGATAACATTGCATATGGGCTTAAAATGAAAAAACAAAGAAATATCAAATCCAGGGTGCAAAACATGATTGATATGGTTGATTTAACCGGAAAAGAAGGATCTTATCCGCATCAGCTGTCCGGCGGCCAGCAGCAGCGGGTTGCACTGGCACGGGCGCTTGTAATGGAACCGAAAGTGCTGCTGTTGGACGAGCCTTTAAGTGCATTGGATGCAAAAATCAGGAAAAATTTACAAAGGGAATTAAAAAGAATCCAAAGGGAATTGGAGATCACCACGATCTTTGTTACGCATGATCAAGAAGAGGCAATGACCTTGTCAGATAAGATCTTTATTATGAATGAAGGCAATATTGTTCAATCAGGTTCTCCATCAGAAATTTATACTTCTCCAGTTAACACCTTTGTTGCAAAGTTTATCGGGAATTATAATGTTTTAAATGTTGAGGTATTTAATAAATTGATTAGAAGTCCGGAATTAACAGGCAATGAAGTGGCGATCCGCCCTGAAGTATTACAATTAACTCCAGTTGAACAAGAAACCATACCTTTACAAGATAATTGGACGGTTAAAGGTGTGATTCGGGATATTTCGATGACTGGGAATGTTTTAAGATACGAAGTTGAAACAGATGGTTCCATCCTTCATGTGGATTCTCTTCATCATCAAGGAGGAAAACTGGATCAGGGCTCACCTATTCGGATCCTTATACCAAAGAAAGAATGTATTGTTTTATAAATTAGTAATGGGGTAATCAAATGTTAATCTTACCAGAGGAAAGAAAAAATGAAATTTTAAATGAGTTAAAAAGAATAGGAAAGGTAAAAGTTATTGATTTGGCCAAACAATTCAATGTCTCAGAGGAAACCATCCGTCGGGATTTAACACAATTAGAGGAAAATGGGTTATTAAAAAAGGTTTATGGCGGGGCAATTAAAACAACCTTTCAATCTGGGGAACCTCCGTTTACCCAGCGTACGACAGTGAAGCAAGAAGAAAAAATACAAATTGGTAAAAAAGCAGCGGAACTGATTTCCGATGGAGATGTTATTGTTATTGATGTCGGGACAACTACACTGGAGTTTGCCCATTCTATCCAAAACAAAGAAAATATAACGATCTTAACAAATTCCATTCCTGTATCAGCTGTATTAACGGAATCTCTTAATCAACAAAAGTTCACAGGGCAGATTTTACTGTTAGGCGGTCAAATTGATCCGAAACAGCAATCGGTCAGTGGCGGTATTACTGAGCAGGTATTAAATCAATTCAATATTAATAAGGCCTTTATTTCAGCAGGCGGTGTCTCTATTGAAAACGGTGTTAGCAATTTTCATTTAAACGAAACTTTGGTTTCTCAAACCATGGTTAGGGTATCAAAACAAATTATTTTGTTAGCCGATTATTCAAAATTCGGCGTGGATACATTTTGTAAAATATGCCCCTTAGAGAAATTAGATATCATTGTGTGTGACCAACATCTCCCGGAATCTTGGGAAACTGATTTGAGACTAAACGAAATCGATTGGATCAAAGCATAGATATCGAATAGGAGACAAAGAACATGAGTTTAATTGCAATAGACTTAGATGGAACGTTATTAAACCATCAGATTGAAATAAGTGAAGAAAATATAAAAGCGATTCAATTTGCCCAAGAAAATGGCATTGAAGTAGTCATTTCAACAGGCCGGGCTTATTTTGATGTGCGAAGAATTTGTGAAAAGGCCGGGCTTTCTACCGTTGTAATTGGTACAAACGGTGCCACCATTCATTCCAAAGATGAGATGCTTTTGTCTGCTGCTGCCATAGAGAAAAATGAAGTCCAATCTATTCTTCAATGGTTAGACGAATGGAATTTTTACTATGAGGTGTTTACAAACAAAGCCATTTATACGATTAGAAAAGACAGGGAAAATTTCGATCATGAGATTCAAATGATGAAAAGAGCCGGGGGAGATGGCAATCGGAATGAATTAGTGGAGGAAGCAGAAAGACAACTTGATCAGTATGGCTATGTTTTTGTTGAAAATTATGATGATATCCTAAAACAAAAGGAAGATTTTTATAATATTGTAGTGTGTTCTTTTGATGAAAAGAAGTTAGAGGAAAGCCGGAAACACTTTCAAGAATATGGTTCGTTAACAGTTGTTTCATCCGCTCATCATAATATTGAAATTACGAGCAAATATGCTTCAAAAGGAATTGCCCTTGAAAAACTTTGTTCTTTGACAAATTGCAGTTTAGAACATGCAATGGCAATCGGAGACAGCGACAATGATCGATCTATGTTCCAAAAAGTGAAATATAGCGTGGCGATGGGGAATGCAAAACGTGAGATTAAAGAAATTTGTACAATGGCCACTCTTAAAAATGATGAAGATGGTGTGGCCCATGCCATTTACCGATACTTTAACAACTTGGTGATTCAACCTAATACCATCTATTAAAATAGCAGGTTAGCAATTACACATAATGGAATGTATCTGCTAACAAGGAGAATCTTTAAATGGATTGGATTTATATTTTAATTGCAGGTCTTTTAGAGATCGTCTGGATTATAGGCCTTAAATATTCGCACGGGTTTACTGAATTCATACCTAGTGTCCTAACAGTGGGGATTATCATTTTCAGCTTTTTTTTATTGTCAAAAGCTTTACGTTTAATATCCGTAGGAACAGGGTATGCCATTTTTACGGGTTTGGGTACGGTTGGAACCATAGCTGTTGGGGCGATTTTTTGGGGAGAGTCTATCAATCTGCTAAAAATGTTTTTTGTCATTTTAATGATTTTTGGAATAATTGGATTAAAAATTGAGTCAAATGTGGGTCAACAAGAAGTAGATGATTTGTTCAAGGTTAGGTGATGAGTAGATGGCATGGCTGTTACTCCTTCTTGCTGGATTTGCTGAGATTGGAAGTGTCATAAGTCTAAAACGCGCAGAAGGATTTAAAAAGTTTCTTCCTACCGTATCCTGTCTTGTATTTGGTAGTTTCAGCTTTTATTTTCTTTCCCTTTCATTAAAGGTTCTTCCAATCGGGCCAGCTTACGCAATATGGACTAGCATCGGCTCTGTAGGAAGTGTCTTAGTAGGAATGGTATATTTTAAAGAACCGAGAAATAGTAAAAGAATCTTTTTAATTCTTTGTATAATAATAGGGGCTGTTGGCGTTAAAATAACTTCTGGACAGTAATAATAACGCAAGCACATGGTTGAACAAGAAATAGAAAAATATAGGTGGAAATATTTAATATCACATAATTGTAACAAAATAAACTCGTATGAAAATATGTTAGTAATTCAAACAGAACTATTTCTAACAGTAGAATAAATTAAAACGTAGCCTTTTTAGATTTCTATAAATGTATTTTTAGAGTAAACACAGAGATTTTTTTACCTCTGTGTTTATTTAAGTTTTCGCTGATTAATTGCTCCTATGTTTAATAGCATAACAAAGAGACTAACTAATAACCAATGGAGCAAGAGTATCCCCCGAATATTTTCAATGCAACCCACAGACCTATCGGTGTATTGGAGGAACCTAGCCTACTCATATCGGACAGATGTTGAACTTGTTAAGTCCAATTGGGGTCCTTAGCCTAGGTAAGCCAAGCGCAAGCGAAGCACAATTCCCTAAGGGGATATAGGAGATTAGAAAAAGCAAATGTCACCATGTTGGGTTTGGAACATTTGAAGTACGTGAACGCGCAGCCAGAACAGGCCGTAATCCACAAACAGGCGAGGAAATGCGGATTCCTGCTTCTAAAGTTCCCGCTTTTAAACCAGGTAAAGAATTAAAAGAAGCTGTTATATAAGTAACCAATAGATAGTGCTGAGGAAGCCTTTTGGCTTCCTCAGCACTCTTTTATTCGTAAGGTAAGACTGTAGAAAGAATAGCTTTTTATTATTTTGCAACACTTTCTGATAAATGTCCTTCTTTCCACATCACTGTAATCCCAAGCCCAATGACCATAATGACAGCAGCGAAAAGATAAGGAAAGTGGATGTTTATGTCAAACAGTATCCCGCCCATCGCTGGTCCAACGATATTACCTAAGCTCGTATAAGTAGAATTCATTCCAGCAACAAATCCTTGTTCCTTCTTGGCAGCTTTTGATAAAAAGGTCGTCAATGCCGGACGAAGCAAGTCAAATGCAAGAAAGATGAAGCTAGTTACCACAAGCACCGTCAAAAAGCTAGAAACCACGGTGGATGCCACTGCCAAAATTGCACCAATGACCAAACATAATTGGATCAGTTTCTTTTCTCCAAGAAAATCTACCATTCTCCCAAACATAAATACTTGCACGATAACGCCAAAGATGGAGCTTATTGTAATAATCGATGCAATGTCCTTTGGTGTAAAGCCGAATTTATGATCAGAAAATAGACTAAAAACTGTTTCATAAGCTGATAAACCGAATGCGAGCACAAATACAATAATAAATGCAATGAAATAAAGCGGATTAAGTGATTTTTTCAAATCGCTAATCAAGTTTGTTTGCTTGGTTTTAGCCGAAATTTCTGCAAGCTGTTCCTTAGTTATCGGCTCTTTTAAAATAAATATGGAAATAAAGCAGGCTAAAAAGGCTATGGCTGCAGCAAAGAAGAAGGGCATACGTACACCGTATTCTGCAATAAAGCCGCCGATGCCGGGCCCTATAATAAAGCCAGTGCTTATAGCGGCAGACATATAGCCCATTGCTTTTGGCCTTTCCTGAAGCGATGTAATATCTGCAAGATATGCAGTAACTCCCGGCATAATAAAGGCGGCACTAAATCCACCTAGAATCCTTGATAGATAAAGCACTGATACATTTTTGCCTATCCCAAAAATCAGTTCTGATACACCAAATAGGAATAAACCGATGATAATGATTTTCTTTCTGCCATAACGGTCAACCCATTGTCCTGCGAGTGGTGACACTAGCAGTTGTGACACCGCAAAAACCGCAACAAGATAGCCCATCGTTTTCCCAGATAAATGCATAATATTCATAAAAGTTGGCATAACAGGGATGATGAGACCAACTCCCAGAAAGGCAATAAAAATATTGCTTAAAAGAATAATTAATACAGCTTTTTGTTTTTTTATCGTTTTCTTCATGAATCAACACCTCTTTTCTGTATGAATCATTAATGTGAAATCCCTCTCCAAAATACAGTCCATGAGGCATCTAATTTGTCTTTCAGCCGATGTTCATCATTGCCGTATACAAGTTCCAGCAAAATGGAATCGACTACTCCTAAGAAAGCGAAGGTTGGTGTTTTTGCAGCATCTATGATGATTAACTTAGCATCAATCCAATCCTGAAATTTACCTTCTAGTATCGCCTGTACTTTCTCTTCGATATCGATTACTTCCTTTTCAATTGCCTTTGCGAGATGGGCTGGCGGAAAAAAGGACATGCGTAGCCAAAACTTTATATGCTCATTTTTTTGAAATAGATCGATAACCAATTGTAAGAATCCGTATAAATCTTTTTCGGGATTTTGTGAATCAACTTTTTCAAAATATTGGAGCTTTGAAGATAGCTCAGTCTCTTTGGCATCACGCAAAACTTGCAGAAAAAGGTCATCCTTCCCTTTAAAATGAGCGTAAATGGATTGCTTTTTCATGCCGACCTCTTCAGCTATTTGCGAAAGAGACGCTCCTTCATAACCATGTATTGTGAAATATTTTAGAGCCGCTTCCTTAATTTCATTGCTTTTCAATAAAATCACCTCAACTAACGAACGTTCGTTAGTTATCATATCAAATTAAGTAATGATAAGCAAGTATCTCAATTTGACTCGAAAGATATATGGGATGGGGACGAGGGAAATGAAGTTTTAATTGGGGAGAATGGTTTAATTAAATCTAGTTTAACCAATACAAATCGAATATAAAAAAATAGAGCTTGGAATCCAAGCTCTATTTTTTAAAAGGAGAATCAATTATCTAACAGTTTTTAATGCCCCGCTCCAACTGATTACTTCATCAAGCATTGCATTCACATTTGTAAGATGCAATTCAGCTGGTTTGAATACTGATCCGTTTTCAAAATCAGTAAATAATGAAAGAGTCGGATGTGTGCGAACATCTGCAACTTTTAATTCCCCTAAGATGCCGCGTAAGTGTTCAGCAGCACGGGCTCCGCCAGTTGATCCATAGCTTACAATACCTGCTGCTTTATCGTTCCAAGCTTCGCGAGCTGAATCCAATGCATTTTTCAATGCGCCTGTGATGCTGTGGTTGTATTCCTGCACAATGAATACAAAGCCATCAAGGCTAGCAAGTTTTTCATTCCATGCTTGAAGTCCTGGTTCTTGGCCAGTACCTTCTCCTAAGAATGGTAATTTGAAGTCGGCGATATCAACGATTTCATAATCTGCATCCTGACGTTTGTCAGCAATACCTTTCACCCATTCTCCTACTTGTGGACTAACACGTCCTTGACGTGTACTTCCTAAAATAATCCCGATTTTTAATTTTGGATTGGTCATTTTTTCTTCCTCCTTAGATGCACTGCCAAATAAATTACTGAAAAAGCTCATTTTTGACACCCCTTGTAGTTTTTGTGAAATATATTTACAAATCATGAATCTCAAATTAAAATATATTTAATTCAAGATAATAATATTACATGTAATTATTTTTGTCAACTATTGAATACTAGTTATAAAGAAAGAAGGGATGAGAAAGAAATGGAAATTGGGATTTATACGTTAGCGGATTTAGGCCCGAATCCGCATACAGGGAAGACGATTAGTGCGCATCAGCGACTTAAAGAAATTATCCAAGCGGCAAAAATGGCGGATGAATTAGGGCTGGATGTATTTGGAGTAGGGGAGCACCACCGTCTGGATTATGCAGTATCAGCTCCAGCGATTGTGTTGTCTGCAGTGTCACAAGTGACGAAACGAATCAAACTAACCACTACTACTACTGTTTTAAATACGATAGATCCTGTCCGTCTTTTTGAGGATTTTGCTACACTTGATTTACTATCAAATGGGCGGGCGGAAATCATTGCCGGACGTGGAGCATTTATCGAATCGTTTCCGCTGTTCGGGTATGACGTGAACCAATATGATGAATTGTTTGAAGAACATATTGAGCTCTTTTTGAAGCTAAATGCGGAAGAGAGGGTTACATGGAGTGGCAGATTTAGGTCGCCATTGCAGGCTGCTGAAATAGCTCCGAGGCCGTTACAAAAAGAAATACCGATTTGGGTTGGAGTTGGCGGCACTCCGGAGAGCGCGGCACGAGCAGGCAGATTAGGTACTGGTTTAGCCTTGGCCATCCTAGGAGGTCCGCCCATCCGATTTAAGCTTCTTGTTGATATATACCGGCAGGCGGCTAGTCAAGCTGGGCATGCTCCGGAATCTTTGAAAGTGGGAGTCACAGGACATGCTTATATATCTAAAACCACGGAGCAGGCAAAAGATGAGTATTATGCGTTTCACTCCAATTATTGGGGATATCTCAATCGCCAGCGTGGCATGAGTACCCATATGTCGAGAGCTGATTTTGAGATTATGGCTGCTCCGGAAACGGCATTATTTGTGGGAAGTTCGCAGCAGATTATTGAAAAAATTCTCTATCAATATGAGCTTTTTGGGCACCAGCGGTTTATTGCTCAAATGGATATTGGCGGAATGCCTTTTGAGAAGGTTGCGGAGAATATTGAAAGGTTGGCAACCGAGGTAGCACCTGTTGTGCGTCGAGAGACTGGGAAACAGTAAATCTCTTGAAAAAGAATGTATCTGCATTACCCGTGAAAATGAAAAGAGTGATCCCGAGGTAAAAGGGAAGGCGTTGCATTACCGGTGAAGAGGAAAAAAGTAATCTCGAGGTAAAAGGAAAGGCGTTGCATTCCCCGTGAAGAGGAAAAAAGTGATCTCGAGGTAAAAGGAAAGGCGTTGCATTCCCCGTGAAGAGGAAAAAAGTGATCTCGAGGTAAAAGGAAAGGCGTTGCATTATCCCTGAAGAGGAAAAAAGTGATCTCGAGGTAAAAGGGAAGGCGTTGCATTACCGGTGAAGATGATAAATGCATACTTAAGGCTAATGAAATTGCAAAAAAAAGAGTTGAGCCAAAACAGCTCAACTCAAATCATATTAGTTTTGAAGAGTTTCCTCAGCAGACTTTACAGTATGCTTTAACAGCATCGAAATTGTCACAGGACCAACTCCACCTGGAACAGGGGTAATCGCGCTAGCTTTTTCATAACACGCATCGTAATCCACATCACCGATATTGCCTTTATTATATCCAGCATCCAGGATTACTGCACCTTCTTTGATCCAGTCCCCTTGAATAAAATTAGGTTTACCCACAGCGGCTACCACAATATCCGCTTGTTTAACGATTTCTGGTAAATTCGTGGTACGTGAATGACAAGTTGTTACGGTAGCATCTGCATTTAAAAGTAAAGCTGATACCGGCTTCCCTAAGATTGGGCTTCTACCAACAACAACCGCATGTTTACCCTCAACAGGGATATTGTAAAAGTTAATGATTTCCATTATCGCAGCCGGAGTACATGATGGATATTTTCCGAATCCTAAAGCTGTTTCACCATAGCCTCTGCTTGTTACCCCGTCAACATCCTTACGAATATCAATGGACTCAAACGCTTTACGTTCATCAATCTGTGCCGGCACTGGATGTTGAAGAAGAATTCCATGAACAGAATCATCTTGGTTTAATTCATCAATCGTTTTTAATAAATCATCTGTTTGTGTTTCCTTAGGAAGATGAATTCGTAATGATTTAATTCCAACCTTCTCACAAGCATTTCCCTTCATTTTTACATATGTCGCTGATGAAGGATCATCTCCGACTAAAATAGTAGCAAGGCAAGGAGTAACTCCTTTTTCCTTTAGTACGTTCACTTTATCTTTTAAAGCATCTTTAATATTTGTTGCTACGAGTTGTCCATCTAAAATGACTTTTTCCATTGAAAAAAACCCTCCTAAATAATAAAAGAGATAGGAAAAAAATACCTATCTCTGCCCAGACGACCCGACCGTATAAAATGCAGCTCCCATGTGGTCAATTCCACGGTTGTCGTCAGTCACTGCATTTTCCTTCTTATTGATTAGAGAATATCATACCTTAAAAAGATATTCAATAAAGGTTTTAGTTAGGAAGAAAATGGATAAACCAAATAGGTTAAGAAACCGATTATAATCCCGGTGACGGCACCAAAAAATACCTCTGCCGGCTGGTGTCCTAAAAGTTCCTTGAGCTTTGCTCGGGATTCTGTTTTTTTAAGATTAGGGTCTTTTAGAGTTTCGACCAAAGCGTTGAAATCAACTAACAATTTATTTAAAACCTCCGCATGGTACCCGGCATGCCGGCGGACCCCCGTAGCATCATGCATGACAATGGCAGACATCACTACACAAATTGCGAACTCATTTGATTTAAACCCAGAGGTGAGCCCAATCGCTGTCGTTAAGGAGATAATCGTTGCGGTATGAGAGCTCGGCATACCGCCAGTACTGAACATTAGATTCCATCTTAATTCCCCGGTAGTTAAAAAATGAATGGGGATCTTTACGAATTGAGCAATCAACATCCCTAAAAGGGCGGCTAAAATAGGATAGGATAAAAACACAGGTTTCCCTCCAGTAAATGTATTTAACATTTCTCATTAATAATTGATTGTATGTGTATATTGCAAAAGAAATTTCTTTTATTACATACCCTTTTTAATGTTAGATTACCCAAAAAGGCAAACTCCTTATGATTATAAATTAAAAGGGGACACTGAACCTATATAGTTAAATTTAGGAGGAGCAAATTTTGCGGAAAACAATACTAATAGTCGCTACACTTTTTATAGCAATTGTCGGAACGATACTCGGAACTATGTATCAGGGGGTCAAAGCTAATCACGGCCAAAAAGAAATTAACAACATTATTTTTTTAATCGGAGACGGAATGGGGGTTTCCTATACGACTGCATATCGCTATTTTAAGGATAATCCGAACACAAAAAGGTTTGAGCCCACAGCGTTTGATCCATACCTAGTTGGACAGCAAATGACTTACTCGGATGACCCGAAGCATAATGTAACGGATTCCGCTGCTGCAGGTACAGCCATGGCAACAGGGGTCAAAACCTACAATTCGGCGATTGGGGTCGACCGCAATGGCACACCGGTAAAATCCGTTCTGGAAGCGGCTAAAGAAAAAGGTAAATCGACTGGATTCGTTGTGACTTGCCAGATTGCGCATGCCACACCTGCAGCCTTTGGTGCCCATGAAAAAAACCGCAAAAATATGGATGCGATAGCGGATGATTATTTTGACGAGAAAATTAATGGTCATCACAAAATCGATGTAATGCTTGGCGGTGGAGTAACCAACCTGGTCCGTTCTGACCGTGATTTAACAAAGGAATTCCAAAAAGATGGTTATGATTATGTAACGAATAAGGACGAAATGTTAAAAAGTAAACAAACTAAGGTGCTTGGATTGTTTGCCCCTGAAGGATTGCCTAAAATGCTGGATCGAGAGGCTTCTACACCATCCTTAAAAGAGATGACAGAAACTGCTTTAAGTAAATTAAGTAAAAATAAAAAGGGTTTTTTCCTAATGGTTGAGGGAAGCCAGATCGACTGGGCAGGTCATGATAACGACATCGTTGCTGCGATGAGCGAGATGCAAGACTTCGAAAATGCGTTTGAAGCGGCAATTGATTTTGCTAAAAAAGAAAAGCATACATTGGTGGTTGCAACTGCAGATCATTCAACAGGCGGTTTTTCAGTCGGGGCAAAGGGGAATTATAACTGGTTTGCAGCGCCAATACTAGCTGCAAAGCATACTCCTGACTTTATGGCTGAACAAATTGCAAAAGGTGCAGATGTAGAACAAACGTTAAAAAGTAATATTGAGTTGTCACTGAAACCCGAAGAAATCCGATTGGTAAAAAAAGCGACAGAATCGAAAAACGTAACTGAAATTGATAATGCAATTGAAAAGATTTTCGATAACCGATCCTTAACTGGCTGGACAACCAGCGGGCATACGGGGGATGATGTGAACATTTATGCCTACGGACCCGGAAGCGACCTTTTTACAGGAAAAATAAACAATACAGGTCAGGCGAAAAACATTTTTGAAATGATTAAAAAAGGTAAGTGATTTCATTAAAAAGTTTAACCCCATTGGACTCCCTTGTTCAATGGGGTTATTGACTACTACTCTTTAACTAAAGCGCCCCTCAACGTATTGACTTCGTTTTCTAGATACCCTTTTAAACAGGTCAACATATATACCCAGCCTTCTTTATTGTCGACTAGATTATGTACGAACTCAGGGTCATTTTCGTCAAAACCATCTTCTGTAACTTCAATAATCGTAGAGGACGAATCTACATCATTTAGTGAGATTGTCACCTGATGCTCATCTTCAACCGGGCCCCATTTAAACACGATTTTCTGATCTGCAACAACATTTATGACTTTTATTTCAAGTTCCGCATTGTATTCTTTATATGTTAATGCAACCGTCTTTCCAGATTCCCATCTATCTGAGCTTGTTGAAAACCAAAAATTACCGATTTTCGCTGGATCAACAAATGCTTCAAATACTTCATGAGCAGGTTTTGCTATTTTAAATTTTGTAATGTTTTTCATCCTCAAGCCATCTCACTTTCCACTAAAGATTCTGATGATTAGCGTATACTAATCAAACGTTTAATTAAAATTTGATTCCACGAATAATCAGGTTGTTTCTTAAATAGCATACACTAATCAAACGTTTAATTAAATTTGTCTTTCGTTAAAAGGTCGTGTGGCACCTAGTACTCTTTTTTCGACCGTTTGATTATTAAAGTCTTAACCAACCACGTTTAAGTTCATTCAAATATAGAATAAACCAATATGAAATATTTCGATTTTATGAACTAGGTGAAAGATTGGTATGGTAAAGATACGAGCAAAAACATCAGTTGATGCTATTAATCTGGTGTGAAAATTAAAATCAGGGGGAGAAAAAATGAATATTGTTGATCAATTTCAAGACATACCAACAACTTGTATTTCCGATGCATTAGATGGAATGACAAACTTAGATGCATCAATCAAACCTTTAAAAGAAGAATACCGGGTTGCAGGACGTGCATTTACTGTGAACATGCAAGCAGGGGATAATCTTGTTGTACTAAAAGCCATACGCGAAGCAAAGCCAGGCGATGTCATTGTTATAGACGCAAAAGGGGATACGAGCAGAGCCATTGCAGGTGATTTTATTCTCGGGATGGCCCAAACCCTTGGCATTAAAGGGATTATTGCGGATGGTGTTATTCGTGACATTATAGGAGCAAAGGAATTAAATTATCCTGTGTTTTGTAAAGGGACTACAATAGCTGCAAGCAATAAAACGGGAAATGGAAGCATTAATGGACCGATTTCATGCGGCGGTGTAACCATTTCTTCTGGTGATCTTGTAATAGGAGATGCTGATGGTGTTGTAGTAGTGCCCCGAGAAAGAGAAGAGGAAATCCTGAAAAAGTCACAAGTAAAATTAGAGAAAGACATTAAAAGAGCAGAAAAGGTATCAAACAATAAAGAAGAAATCATTGCCTATCTTGACAAAATGTTATCTTAATTGGTAGTTGGGCCATCTCAATCTGGCCCAACTCTTTATATGGACGAAGATGCTACTAAATCTTTAATAAATTCAACAAACGCTTTCACAACATTAAGTTCCTCAGCACTCTTATGATAAACCATCCATGTAATAACGGTTTCTCTGACAGGAATGTACAGTTTTAAAGCTCCATTCTGGGTTTTACCATCCTTGTTCTTAACCCAGTCAACAGCAGCTGTTGCGATCGCATCAATCAATTCGATTGGTAATTTAGGTGGTTTTGTGGGTCCTTATGCGATAGGTATTATAAAGGGGATGACAGGGGATACCAAATCCGGACTGCTTTTTTTAAGTGCTTTGCTGTTAATATCTTTTCTGATGGTTCTATTTATGAATCTTGATAAGAAGGAAGTAACGGAAGAAAATAATTATAAAAATGTATCTGGTTAGGACGAAAAAGGATCTGGCGAAAATGAAGCACTTTGCGCCAGATCCTTTCCTTTTTAGAAAAAATAGCCTGATGCACTCTTTTTTTAGACGTGTGATATAATAAAGTCGAAGGTAAGAGTCAAATTGATGATTGGGGGCAGGGCTAAATGGATAAAGAACTGATGATACCAACTGAAATGTCAATAAAGGATAAAAAGAGAATAATAAAAGGGAATATTCTTCGTGCCGCTCTTTTTGCAAGAAGCAAGGTAGTCGAAGTTATGACAGAAGAACACGATAAATATTATCTTGTTTACTATAAAAACTCTTTTATTTATGGTGACAAACTCTCTAAAACCACTGAAGATACTTTTATCGATAAAGCTTTTCGAGAAGGAATTATACTTAAGGCTCCCAATCCAATGTTACCCACATTTATCCCCAATTTAAACGTTTCAATTCCGAGTAAAAATAAACTCTTCACAGAACTCCAACAGCATTTTTCACTGCAAGAAGTTGCCTATATTGCCACAACACTTGACTCCTTTTTTGAAAAAAATCAGCTAATCGAAATGATTGACAAAATTTATTATCATCAAAGAAGAAGTGGAAAATTTACGAAATCCTTCCAGGTGATTCAAATTTTACGTGACTTTGCTCCTTCCTTAAAATCTGCAAAGGAACGATTAGAATCACACGAATACTTTTCTTACCACGATTTTTACAATACCTCCAGTTTGTCTGAAATCCTTAAAAAGGACCCACTTTATGTAGAGCTGCACTGCTTCCAAAACCGCTTAAATCCAAAGGAACAAAAATTTTTAGAACAAATATCTACGCAGCAGGATTGTAATGTTGAAGTGTTACTGCTGTGGCTGGAACGAGTTGAAAAACTACAAAGAGTGGAGGCCCTTGAAAAATCTACTTCACTTGCACTAAGATTTCTAACGTTAGAACAATGGATGCTCGTTTTAAGTGAGGCAAACATTAACCCGTTTAATGAGATTCCTGAAGCAAAACAACTGATTGAAAAAATGGTTGCGAAAGGGAACACTGAGAAGGCCGCCTTATATTTATTCACCTTTTTAGATGACCTGCCACATTCCTACGAAACGATTCTAACCAACATTTGGGGAAATTCCGACCCTAAGTTTGTGTTCATACACTTGGACGATTTCCTTGCCTTGCTGAAACATCTTCCCGATGATAAGAAAACAATCCAGATGGAACAAAAAATGTCCCAACTGGCTATTCTCCTTTTAGAAGAACATGACCTCCAAACGGTTCGCAATAAACTAATCCCTGTTAATGAGACAATTCCCCATTTAAAGGTGTTTGAAAAAATCAATAAAATGGCCGGGTTGGAAGAGGACCCAGAACGGATGATGGAACTGGGGGAATATTATGCAGAGTTTCAGCAATATGATAAGGCCATCGATTGCTTCTTTTGGGAGATGGAATTACAGCCACAAAACCCAATTCCCGTCTTAAGAATTAGTAAAATGTATCAGCAAAAGGGGATGGTCAAGGAAGCTAGTGTATATCAGAAAATTGCTGCGCAATTAAAACATAATCAACAGGTTGGATAACCTTTTATACAGGGCTCGTTTCCGAGCTCTTTTTTGGGGAAATTTACTAGAGTAAACAATAAGGAATGATAGAATAAAAATAAGAGGAGTGATTCACGATGGAAATGGTTGAAAAAGCACTTCATATAGCTAGCAAAGCACACGAAGGTCAGTACCGAAAACTGACGGAAATACCTTATATTACCCATCCGGTAGCAGTGGGGATGCTGTTAATGAAAGCAGGTTACCCTGATAATGTGGTGGCAGCAGGAATCCTGCATGATACAGTTGAAGATACCTCTTTAACCTTGGAAGATATTAAACTTAATTTCGGAGAAAAAACTGCTGAAATCGTTGCGGGCTGTTCCGAACCAGATAAATCGCTCTCTTGGGAGAAGCGGAAGGAACATACGATTGAATTTTTAAAAACTGCTTCAAAGGAAATCCGTGCTGTTGCTTGTGCGGATAAACTACATAATATTCGATCAATCCGAAATGACTACGAACAAGTTGGCGAAGAGGTTTGGAAGAGGTTTAAACGGGGCAAGGAGAAGCAAAAGTGGTATTACACGAATGTCGTGGAAAGCTTGGGGGCCCAAGGGACCTTTGCTTTGTTAGAAGAATTACGTAATGAAGTGGAATTGTTATTTCACTAAAAGCCTTGTGTCGGAAAAGCGTATACTAATTAAACGTTTAATTGAACGGCGTAAGCCTTGGTAAATTGGGGTTTTGGCTGAAACAGTCTAAACTAATCAAACGTTTAGTTAAAGATTATTAGCAAGGCAGAACATTACCTGTCACTAAACCATTTAGGAATGGAGTCATAATTGATTTTCAATGTTTAGTTAAATTTCGACCATGTGTGGATTTAAAACAAAGTTGTACCGTTTAGAACAAGATTGAACCGTTTTAAAAAAGATTGACTGGAGGACCCATTTATAGTATTTATCTGATAGGGTTTTGTTACCTTTGATTTTCAAAATACGAAAAACCAGCCCCGTCATAGGGCTAGTTGACATATAATATCCTTTAAAACTAATGGAATTTTATTTTTGGTAATAGGTTTTGAACCTTGCTTTAACAAGCTTTTGGCTTATTTCAAAAGTATTCTAACAGAGTTGTGTAAACTTTACCTTTCCTTATATATAAAGGTTATTAGGTCTTAACGTCCGCTATTTTCGTTTTAAGCTTGGAAATCCCTTCTTTAACAACCCGAATGGGTGTTTGTGAGGCTTATTCCCATTAACAAGTACAATAAACACCACATGATGCTACTGGACTTACGCATATTTTCTTCGAATCCAGCCAACAACCAACAAAAGCAAGGGAATCCCGATCATGTTGATGGGAAATACAAATGGAAGCACGAAAAACTTATCATAATACTGGGCGAATATCTGAATATTTTTAATCGACAGAGCCATAACAAACGAAATTGGAGCAAGAAGCCAAACCACTTTTCGCCAATCCTTCAGGTGAAACAATTGTGCCGTTCCATAACTTGCAATAAACATATATAACGCCAGCTTAACAAAAATACTAAAAAACCATATAATGACAATCAAAATATCCACGTTTTGAATAAATTCCATTACGGATATGAACCGACTCATATCGTAAAACGGATACAAAAGCCTTGAAGGTAAATTTGGCCCGAACGTGAAAATCACAGCCAATGTGCCGACGCTCACCATGAAAACGGCCAGCCCTATTCCCCACATCGCCCGTGTTGACGCTTGGTCCGGTTTTTCCATAAAGAAGACGAACATTGTCATCATGACAGACTCTCCAAAAAAGGAGGCCATGGGGGTATAGGAACCCTTAAGGATTGGAAGCAATCCAGAATCATGATAAATGGGAAGTATATAATGCCAATGCATATTGCCAAGGTCTAAAATGATCAAAACAGTAATCATCAAAATAACGATTGGACCAACGATTTCACTTAAGCGTCCAATCCCTTCTATACCACCTTGATACATGATAAAAATGAGCAGTAACATGGTGGTAAGTATAATAACCCACAAAGGTGTCTTATGAAACAACGCGGTAATCATGAAATCACCAAATTCACGGACGATTACCCCAATCGCCGAGTACCATAGAAGGAAAAAGGGAATCATCATCAGCTTACCAAGCCATTTACCGAGAATGGTTTGACTAAATTCAATCATGGTTTGGTTCGGATACAGCGAACTGAGTGTAGTTGCCAGAAAAGTAATGGCAATGCCAACAAGTCCTGCAATCATCATCGAGATCCATGCATCTTGTTTTACACTACGGATCGTAGATGATATGGTCAGAAGAAGTGAATTTCCCACTTCAAATGTGAACATCATCCAAAAAATTTGCGAGCCAGAGATTTTCATTGATTTTGCCACAAGCTGTATGTCTCCTTATTTTTTTATTTCATTATTCTTTAACTGCAACGATGGTCCAGTCAGACCCACTCGTCGAATGGTCAGATTTGCATGGACTGAGACCTCTACCTTGCGGAACTGATTGGCCCAACTTTTCTTCAATACTTTCCATTGGGATGGATATTTTTGATGAATGGCTTCACCAAAGCCAAAGATATCGGTTCCATATTGTTTTTGAACCTTTTCAATGGTTTGAAGAGCTTCCTTTTCGGCCTCTTTTTCCAATACATGTTCTAGAAGATCAAGATTTTTCGATTGCGTAAGATCTAAATTCGTATTGTTCTCTCGGATGATTCCCTCACCTGAAAGGATAATGTCATACTTGATGGTGTGACCTTGAATAATGGGTATAATTTTGCTGTTCATTTTGATTATATATAAACTAGCAGTTCCCTTTCCCTCAGGGACAGTTACTGTAATCGTTTGTTTAGTTAAACGGTTGATTAGCCAAAGATAGATTTTATCTTCCTGTAAATTTAAGAACCCCTTTAATTTAAGGTCTTTGTTGAAAACTGCCATGCCTACAATTTGAAATCCTTTGACACTTGTTTGATCTTGTTTTTTGGAGCCCTGGTTCAGTTCAATAACGGGTAGGGTTGGGGTGATCCCGTCACTCATGATGGCGATAAAAAAATTTAATAAAGACGTATCTCCCATTCCACCCACTTGAGAGTGTTCTTTCAGTGCCCCAAGTGCAGGGATATTTTCTAAAGGATAGGATGCTTCCAGAAACTGCTTCGCTGTACTCCCCTTTACTATAAGTGCATCAGCTCGTAAGCGAATATCGGGATCGCGGCTATAGGTATCTAAAAATGGATCGAGACCCCGCCTAGCCAATTGTTCTCCAATCACAATAACACGACGGTGCCCTCGAAAGATTTCTCTTGACAATTTCGTCTGCATATTTTGTACAGCTTCAAGCGTGTCCTTTCCAGTTCCCGATTCAATAAAAACAGTTTTTCCTGCTTCGCTTCTTCCACTCTGCCCCATTCCAATTTTTGAAGGGATGATAAATTGAGCGCTGATTTCAATTTTGTTATTTTCTGCCTGATCGAGTCCCCAGCCCAACTCTATGGCCAGATCATTTAACTCCGTTCGGTCCCAGCAGCCCGTCAAGAAAAATAAAGAAATAACCAGAATAAGACAAAGTGCCTTTAGCGGGCTCATTCTGTCTGGTCCCCTTGTTTCGGACCGGGTTGTTGGCCTTTCGGAATCCGCATTTTTTCCTCACCAGAAATCATCACGGGACGGTTTGTCATGTTCCACCGGTGTGCTCGCATCAATACGTCCTTCAAATTACGAGGAATCTGGGGAGCAACAGGGCTTAGATAAGGAACACCAAAAGAGCGAATATTAGTTAAATGTATGATTATAGCAAGGGCTCCAAAGGCAACCCCATACAGCCCCAATATTCCCGACAATAGTAGCATCGGGAAGCGCAGCACACGATAGGCTGTTCCCAAGTTGTAGCGAGGAAAAGAAAACGACGAGATACCGGTGGTAGCCACAATTATGACCATGGGTGCTGATATTATGCCTGCTTGCACGGCAGCTTGTCCGATTACAAGCGCTCCCACGATACTGACAGCGGATCCAACGGCTTTTGGTAAACGAACACCCGCTTCCCGCAGACCTTCAAACAAAAATTCCATCATCAGTGCTTCCACGACAGTCGGGAAAGGAATTCCTTCCCGTGCCGCTGCAATACTGATAAGCAAATTTGTCGGGATCAATTGTGGATGATAGGTTGTCACCGCAACGTAAAGAGAAGGGAGGAATAAAGAAATATTTATAAGTGTAAAACGTACAAATCGAATGAAGGATGTAAAGATCGATCGTTCATAATAATCCTCCGCTGCTTGCACTCCTGTCCAAAATGTCATTGGAACGATCAGAACGAAAGGTGTGTTATCCACGAAAATGGCAACCTTCCCTTCTAATAGGCTTGCACACACAACATCCGGTCGTTCGGTATTTTGAATTTGTGGAAAGGGAGAAAAAGGAAGATCTTCGATAAACTCTTCAATAAAAGCAGACTCTAAAATCCCATCAATTTGAATTCGCCGAACCCTTTGGCGAACTTCCTCTAAAACCGAATTTGAAGCAATCCCCTCAATGTAGGAAATCGCGATATCTGTCTGCGATAAATCTCCAATCGAATAAGGTTCCATTTTTAGTCTAGGGCTCCGAATTCTCCGGCGTACAAGGCTCGTATTTACCCTGAGAGTTTCCGTAAACCCGTCTCGCGGGCCGCGAACAGAAAGCTCTGCACTAGGCTCTTCGATACTACGTTTCTCAAACCCTTTTATATCGGCAAGCAGCGCTTGACTCTCCCCGTCTGTCAGAACAGCAAGATTAGATTTCAATACTGCATCACTGACCTCACGAACCTTAGAAACCGCCTTTACTTGAGTAATAGCGACAAGCTGGTCTTGGATAATTTCGCCTATTGAGTTCACTTGCTTTAATCCATCAGGCATACCTTCAAACATCATTGGTTTCAAAACAACCTGTTCCACTATTTTCTTATCCACTAATCCATCTATATAAATCAGAAGCATTTTGGTCTGCCTATTGGCGCAAATGGGGCGGAAGACAATATCAGAACAATTTTCAAACACTTGTTTCAAAATCTGTTCATTCACGGATATATCCGCTGCGAGTACCTCATCTTGAACATTTAGGGGCAATACGCCGGTACTCTCCAGTTCCTGAATGGCTTTTTTTAAAGGCCTCATCTTACGAATTTTTACCATCATATTCCCCCCAATATATGATTTATAAAATCTAACTTAAAAAAAACACAATATTCCATCGTTAAAGTGTCTCACTCCTTTTTAAAAATTATTCAATTATTTCCAAAAACTCCTGTTACATGTAACAAGTAGAAAGTAATTTCTACAGAGGTTCTATTATCAACCCGACTAGCGGGGTAGTACCATCAAAGCTTTCTCACCCGCAATAAAGCATTTCAAGTTAATGTCAAATGTTTATCGCTATTTTTGTAAAGTAGTCTTTACTCGATTGTCACGTTCTACAAAGGATCTGATTGAGATTACGGAACTTATCTCTAAAAAGGGAGTACACTTGGAAGGTCTAAAGGAATCAAGGCTGAATACAACCACAACACATGGAAAAAAGTAGTTTATCATTTTCGCTGGTATTACTCAATTTGAAAGAGATTTAATTTCTGAACGGACAAAGGAAGGTATCCAGGCTGCAAGGAAACGAGGGGGGGAAAATCCTGGAAGACCGAAAACTGATGAGGAAAAAGTTAATTATGCCTTATATCTTCTGAATCAAGGGATGAATCATACTAATGCTGCAGAAAAAGCTGGTATATCTAGAATGACTCTGTATCGTAAGATGCAAAAAAATAATTTCAAATTGATAAAGAATGGCACGGTATTTACTACTTGCTTACTGGAATTGCCGATTTAGAACAGCCTACTGAATCTACTTTTTGGGGTTATTATTTTCAGCTTTTTTATTGTCCAAAGCTTTACGTATAATACTCGTGGGAACAGGGTATGCCCATTTTTACGGGTTTGGGTACGGTTGGAACAAAAGCTGTTGGGGCGATTTTTTGGGGAGAGTCTATAATCTGTTAAAAATATTTTTTGTCATTTTAATGATTTTTGGCATAATCGGATAAAAACTCGAGTCAAATGATGGTCAACAAGAAGTACGATAATTTGTCCAAGGTTAGGTGATGAGTAGATGGCAAGGCTGTTACTCCCTCTAGCCGGATTTGCTGAAAATGGAAGTGTAATAAGCCTAAAACGTGGAGAAGGATTTAAAAAATTTCTTCCTACCGTAGCATGTCTTGTTTTTGGAAGTTTCAGCTTTTATTTTCCTTCCCTCTCATTAAAGATTCTTCCAATCGGGCCGGCTTACGCAATATGGACTGGAATCAATATAAAATTATAGGCTACAATGAAGACCAAATCCGTTAGTCATCTAAGGAGTTTGTGTTCAAGACCCCGATGAATTCCAAATCCATCAGTAATCTAGGGAGATTTTGTTCCATATCATCGCTGAAGAACCACAGGAATAAAATCCGCATAACTCTCAATATGAAAATTTGCTTCAATACCTTTGTTTTGAAAAGCAACCGTGTTAATCTTTAATTCTCTCGCAGGAATTAAATCTAGTTCCCGGTCCCCGACCACCAAATCTATTTTGTGATTTTTAAGAACGTGTTCATAAGAAGGATGATGGGGTTTTCGAATAAAACCATCTTCCTCAACAGAAACAATGTCTTTGAAATACTTTTTTAAATTGAACTTTTCCAAGAGATAGATGGTAGATTCCTTATCTCGGTGAGTGACGATGACATTGCTGTTAACAGTTGATAACACATTTTCGATGTAATCAAACGGTTTACTATTTAGTTTTGAATAGTAGTTGTATAATTCTTCGTATTTTCCTCGTTGGTCTTCACTAATCCCATAATGTTTAAACGCTGTTTTTGAGTCCTTTTTCAGCCATTTTAAGACTTCACCCCGATCTAGTTTTTGGGGGTTAATTGCATAAATCCTTCTAAAAGTGCCGGGTACGTATCAAAAAGCGTTCCGTCAAAATCCCATAATATGTTCATAAAATCCTGCTCCTCCTTGTTTTTTATATTCATATCATATTAAATTTAAAAATCACATTCATCTTCGAGTTGGCTAACCAACTTTTGAGGAATAGGCTTAAATTCAGTCGCCTTCCACTCATGAATAATATGCTCGTCCATGGGGAGAGATTATCCACGCAGAAGACCCATTTTCCATTTTATGTGAAATAGGGGATTATGCTTTGTTTAACACAAAAAGTAAGCAGCCCTCTCAAAATTATTGCGCAGGAATTGCCTAAACTTTTAAAAAAGAAATAATCAACAAATTTTTAACTTTGGAGAAAAAAGAGTTGGGAAAACTAGTATTGTTTTTCGCCAACTCTTTTCTTTTTAGGATCTTTATTAGAAAGTCCCTTTTATAGCAAAATACTAATCTACTATTAATTTTCCCGTCATTTTAGAATGTCCTGCTCCGCATACTACAGAACAGTGGTATTCAAATGTCCCAGTTTTATTAGCAGTAAACTCAGCACTTTTATTCCCCTGAATGTTTACATTGAATGCTGGAAGTGCAAAGCCATGACCTCCATCATTACTTTGTAGAGTGATTCTTACTTTATCACCCTTTTTAACATGGATTACTTTTTTATCGTATTCAAAATCCTTTGCCATAACCTTGATAGTAACTACTTTTCCTGTTGAAGCACTTTTTGCGGCAACCTTTTGTGTATTCCCAGTTTTAGCTGTCTGTGTTGTGGTATCTGACTTTTTACTAGAAGATGTTGTCGCGCTTGAAGAATTATTACTAGTGCTTCCACATGCGCTTAACATCATTACCATTAAAGCTACTGCTGCAAATAAAAATCCCATTCTCTTTTTCATAGGTAAGATTTCTCCTCTCGAATTTTAATACCTATAAAACGTAACATATATTTACAGAGACAAAATGAAGGGTCTCTGAAAAAATTATTAAAAAAGAATGAATGTCGTTTTAAGGTTTAGAAACGTTACTGAAAATACGAAAAATGGCTCAGTGCAGGAACTGAGCCATTTTTGTGAATTTAGATTTCAATAATGATCGGAAGGATCATTGGCTTTCTCTTTGTTTGGGTGAAAAGGTATTGACCGACTGATTTTTTAATATTTTGTTTAATAACATTCCATTGCCGGATGTTTTCTCCTTGAAGGTCAGTGACGGTCTTTTTGGTAAGACGATTCACCTCTTTAAGAAGATCATCTGAATTTTTTACAAAGACGAAACCACGTGTAATCGTGTCCGGACCGGAAATAATCTTTCTGTCGGATTTACTAATAGTAATCACAATCACCAACATTCCATCTTCCGAAAGCTGCTTGCGGTCGCGAAGCACAATTTCCCCGATATCCCCCACACCCATACCGTCAACATATGTATCCCCGGATGGAACACTTCGCGTCTGGCGGGCGACCGAGTTTTCAATATCGACAACATCACCATTTTTAATAATGAAGGTGTTACCTTTTTCTACTCCAACAGATTCCGCCAGCAACTGGTGATGATGGAGCATTCTGTATTCACCATGTATCGGAATAAAATAGGTTGGTTTCATCAAGGTAAGCATAAGCTTTAGATCTTCCTGATACCCATGCCCGGAAACATGCATTCCGGTTGAACTTCCGGAGCCATAAATGACTCTTGCGCCAAGTTTAAAGAGGTTATCAATAATCCGCGATACGTCTTTTTCATTTCCAGGTATAGGAGATGCTGCTAAAATAACGGTGTCGTCTGGATAAATTGCGACATCCCGATAGCTTCCGCTAGCAAGGCGGGCGAGGGCCGCCATTGGTTCTCCCTGACTTCCGGTACAAAGTATCGCTACTCTTTCTGGCGGCAATGGATCTACATCACGTGCCTCAATCAACATCCCTTCAGGCACGGTTAAATACCCGCGTTCGATTGCAACACCTACGACATTTACCATACTTCGGCCAAGCAGTGCCAGCTTTCGATTGGTCAGCATAGCAGCATTGACAACCTGTTGAATCCGGTTCACATTCGATGCAAATGTAGACACGATAATTTTCCCATGTGCTTTCATAAAGGCCTCATCCATATGGTTACCGACCATCTGCTCTGATGGCGACAGTCCTTTACGCTCGGCATTGGTGCTTTCAGAGATTAAAGCCAGAACTCCATCGCTGCCGATTTTGGCCATTTTATGAATATCAGATGATGCATTATTGGCAGGAGTTAAATCAAATTTAAAGTCCCCTGTATGGACGACATTCCCTTCAGGTGTGTGAAAAACAATCCCCAGACAATCAGGAATACTATGGCTTGTTTTGAAAAAGGAAACCTTCATCTTGCCAAGTTCCAATATCGATTCCGAATCAATTTGAACAAGTTTGGTGTCGCCTTTGAGCCGATGTTCCTCTAACTTTAATTCAATCAGGCCAAGTGTAAAGCGGGTTGCATAAATGGGTACATTTAATTTTCGTAAAAAGTATGGAATTCCGCCGATATGGTCCTCATGTCCATGGGTCACAATCATCCCGCGAATTTTTTCTTGATTTTCCTCAAGGTAAGTGATGTCAGGGATAATTAGGTCAATTCCTAATAAACTTTCATCGGGGAACTTTCCTCCACAATCGATTATCACAATTTCCTCTGAATATTGAACCACATACATATTTTTACCGATTTCATTAATACCGCCTAAAGCGAAAATTGACAATGTATTTTCACGGGTACTCAAGTTTATACCTCCCAAAGCCAAATAGGTAAATTTAGTATTCCCGTTTCGAAATTCTTTATTTAAAATAGAGCTTTTTAAGGGATATTCATATACTAATCAATCGTTTAATTAAATCGATACGATATTATGGAGCGGCTAGTCGGCCAATTAGTCTCGCATCCCAAAAAAGGTATATTATGCTTTTATCAAGAATTAAAATAGAAACTAGTTGTAGTTAATGAAGGACAAAGATGAGTTTTTATTAAAAAAGATATTTGTCGGTATGCCGAAAAACGGTTGGGAATAAAGAGGCTGTATGTTCAATAGAACGGGAGGAGCTAGTGTGTATCAAATATCTGAAGCTCAAGTGATCAGAAATGAATTTTCAATAATTCCATATACATGGATTCGCAGTGACAAACCGAATAAAAGCATATGTATCATGCTGCCAGGCCTAGGCTATACAACGCAGCGGCCGCTTTTTGATTATGCAACGGGGTTATTTTTAAATCATCAAGTTGATGTTTTACAGATTAATTATCAGTTTACAAAGAATGAGCGGTTTAAAGAGCTTCCTGATGCGGATCAAACACAGTGGATGTACGATGATGTGAAGGTTGTCGTTGTTGAAGTTTTAAAAAATACAAATTATGAACAGTTTTTTATTTTTGGTAAATCGATTGGATCGATTCCAATGGCCAAGGAATGGTCAGAAAAAGGTTTTGTTCAAAATGCAGTTGGTATCTGGCTGACTCCCCTTGTTAAAATTGATAATGCTTATGAAGCATTATTAAATGCTGACCACCCCTCACTTTGTGTGATTGGGGACATGGACCATCATTTTAATGAGGAAAAAGTTTCAACTTTAAAAAATAATCCTCTTGTCTATACATTTATTGTGCCAGATGCTGATCATAGTTTGGAAATTGGGGGCGATATTTTTGCCTCAATAGAAGCATTAAAAGAAGTTATGAAAAGAGTAGAGGATTTTATGATGAGGTATAAACCTTATTAGTCTAAGTGGCAAGAGTAAGAGTTTTTAGCACCCATTTCTTCATCTTCCCATAGGATAGTAACAGTAAGATGGGGAGGGTAAGGGATGTATCCATATACAAATTATCATGATGCTCTTTTTAGACAACCGAATAACTTGGTCAGTGATGTTGAAAAGGCTGTAAATGGGGAGTATAGTGCAATCAATTGTTATTCCAAATTAGCAAATATGGCTAAAAATGAGGAAGAACGGCAGAGAATCCTTGAAATTCGTCAAGATGAAGTCAAGCATTTTCAACAATTCCAACAGATATATGTGAGTCTCACGGGGAGACAACCGCAGCCGAAAATTGTGGAGGAGTGTCCGGCTGCTTATTTAGACGGGTTAGAATTTGCGCTAAAAGATGAACAAAAAACGGTTGATTTTTATATGGAAATTGCTGATGCAGCTACAACAGAGCATATAAAAGAAGTATTTCGAAGAGCTGCAGCAGACGAGCAAAACCATGCGGTGTGGTTTCTTTATTATTTTACTAAACATAAATAACAGTCGATAGAACCCAGAATAACCTACTTCAGGGTTCTTTTTCATTTCTAGGGATAAGTTTGGAAAATTTTGCAGAACATAAAATGAACATTTTAAACATAGGAGTTCATTTATGAAACGACCTTTATTTAATCGTGAACCAAATAAACTGCCTTCAGATATTGGAAAGTCTGCATTCGAGTGCCGTGTACAGTTTATTAAGGATGCTTTTGGTAACACCGAGGATTTGTTAATGCTTCCTATTCTATATCATGAGGAGAAAGGAATTCTTTTCTATTTAGAAACGATATCCGATTCGGAGAAAATCCAGGAAAGTATCTTAGTTCCTTTATGTAAAAATCCAGAATTAGATTTTGGTGAGATTCCATATACTGCTGAAACAAAAAGTAAGATTATGCTTGAAGATACCATAAATGCATTGTTACAAGGAAATACAATTTTGATCGTTCATGGAGAGGATGATCTCTTTTCATTTAATACAAAGAAAGACCTATCACGAAGCCCCAAGGAGCCCGATAATGAAAAAGCAGTAAGAGGATCACATGCTGGATTTGTTGAAAGTTTATCGACAAATTTAGGCTTTATCAGGCAAGCGATTCAGAGTAAACATCTTAGAGTTAATTATCACCGTACCGGTCAATATACGAACACCCAAATAGCCGTTGTCTATATGGATGGTATAACAAACCTTACGTTGGTAAAGAGACTTGAAGAAAGACTTCAAACACTATCTACAGACATGACTTTTAGCCCCGGGTACTTAGAAGAGTTAATTGAGGATCAGCCATTATCTCCTTTTCCGCATATACTTTTTACGGAAAGACCAGACCGGGCAATTGCTCAATTAATGGAGGGAAGAATTGTCTTAATGTCCGAAGGCAGTTGTGATGTTCTTGTTCTTCCCGTATCATTTTTTTCTTTCTTTCAAACGACGGATGATTACAACAGTAGGATTTTAACAAGCTCTACTTTTCGGCTTTTAAGAGTAACGAGCTTTTTCCTCTCACTTTTATTACCAGCTTTATATATTGCAGTGATCGGTTTCCATTTTGAAATTATCCCAAATGAAATTTTATTTCTTGTAAAAAACTCGGTAGAGAACATTCCATTTCCACCTTTAATCGAGGCAATGATTATGGCGTTCACGATTGAATTAATTAGAGAAGCAGGAATTCGACTGCCATCACCAATTGGACAAACAATAGGAATTGTCGGTGGTCTGATCATCGGGGATGCAATTGTTTCGGCAGGATTAGTATCAAATATTATGGTTATCGTGATTGCCCTTACTTCGATATCATCCTATACGATTTCATCCTATGAAATGAGTAACACTGTTCGGCTGCTAACCTTTCCAATTATGCTTTCTGCTGCTACCTTTGGTTTTGTCGGAATCATCTTTTCTTTAATGTTTATCGTTGGTCACCTTTGTAAAATTGAGTCCCTTGGAACACCGTATTTTACACCTGTTGCTCCGTTTAATGTACAAGGGATGAAGGATGCATTTATTCGATTCCCACTTTGGCTTTTAAAGTTCCGACCTAGAGAGTTATTAGTTCAAAATAAAAAACGACTATATCGACCAAGAAGATGGGAAAAAAATGAAAAATGAAAACCAAATTACGAAGCTTCAGCTTATTACCTTTTTAATACAGACTCAAATAGGGGTGGCTTTTCTTTCGTTACCATACGACATTCACAAATTTGCAAAAGGAGATAGCTGGATATCCCTTCTCCTTACAGGGCTTCTTATGGAGGTTCTTGCTATTGTCTATCTGATTTTATGTAATCGGTTCCCTAAGCAGCATTTATTTCAAATCCTGCAATCAATTTTGGGAAGGGTTTTGGGAAAATGCTTAACCGTTTTTTATGCATTCTATTTCTTACTGACTGGCTCCACCATTCTAATTTTATTTGTCTATATTATAAAAAAATGGATGCTCCTTTACACTCCTTATTGGGTGATCCTTATTTTGATGTGCTCCATCGGAATATACATGGCGGTCGAAAACCTTAAGGTAATTGCCAGGTTTTATTTTCTTGCTACTTTTGTATTATTCGTTTTTATATTTACTGCTTCAATTGCTTTTAGAGATGGAAATTTTCACTATATCATGCCGATTGGTCATTCAGGAATTTTGAACATGATAAAAGGAGCTTCACATGCCACCTTAGCATGGCAGGGGATGGAAATGTTTCTGATCGTATCACCTTTTGTTATTTCAACAGGAAAGGAACGGGTTAAAGCTGTTACATTGGCTAATTTATTTGTCACCCTATTATATTCATTCCTAACCTTTGTCTGCTTAATTTACTTTAGTAATGACGAAATGATTCTGTTCCCAGAGCCTGTCCTTTATCTTTTAAAGTCTTTTACTTTCAAAATTATCGAAAGACCTGATTTAGTCCTTATTTCTCTGTGGATTATTTTGGTGGGGACATCCTTTATAAGCTACCTTTACGGTGCATCGTTAGCTGGTACTTTTTTAATAAAGAAATGGAATAGAAGGTCTTTCGTTTATTTATCAGCCATCATTTGTTTTGGTGTTGCTCTATTTTTTAATCATCAAAAAGCGATAGAAAAATTAACGCAGTTCACTACCTATGTTGGTTTCATCTTTTTAATGGTTATTCCTATATCTCTTTTAATCATTTCCCTTTTATTTAAAAAGCAGCAGAAGGGTGAATCCAATGCAAAAGATAATTAGATGGTTTATGGTAGTTTATATTCCGTTTTTCTTAACAGGCTGTTGGGACCAGCGGCTTTTAAAAGAGCAAAAAATAATTGAACTAATTGGATATGATGTTGGCTCTAAAGGGGAAGTAGTTGCTAGTACCTCGTATCCAATCGGTTTGGGGAGTTCAGGAAATTTAACTTCTAGCTCAACAACTTCTTCGAAAAGTACCATTCTTACCTCACGTGGGGAAACAGCTGGAGATTCGCTGTTACAGGAGGATTTGAAGATTTCTGAAAAAATTGACACTTCAAAAACTCAAGTGATACTTTTCGGAGAGAGGATTGCAGCAAAAGGACTCTATCAAGAACTTGATAATATTTATCGGAATCCAAAAGGTGCTCTTGGTGCAAAAGTGGCTATTGTTCAAGGAAGGGCAATGGATGCGATTCGTTTAAAACAGGTAGAGGCTGATTTAAATGGACGATATTATGATGAGTTTTTAAAAAGCGGGGTAGCAACAGGTTTTTATACAGATTATAATGTTCAGTCGGTCTGTCCTTTATTACTTAAACATACAAAGGATCCGTTATTACCGCTGATCAAAATTCATAGTAAAGGTAATCGGGCAGAATCAGTGGGGATGGCGTTGTTTAATAATGAAAAAATGACTGGAAAACTAACCATTCCAGAATCAAAGATGTTTATACTTCTTAGTGGAGCTATAAAACAGAATGTTTCCTTCTTGGTGAAAACGAATCACCGTTATCAACAAAACCAATTGAATTATGTCATTGTTGAAATTCTCAATTCCCGGCCAAAGACAAAACTAAATGTGAAAAATGGTGCAGTTACCGCAAATTTAGCCCTAAAGCTCCAATATCGGATTAGGGAATATCCTAAAAATCATTTAACAAGTCCGCTTCATTTAGAGCAGCTTAATAATGAAATAAAAGTTGGATTAACGAATACTGCTAAAAGAACGATATCGAAATTACAAAAAGCGAATTGTGATGGGTTTGGAATTGAAGAAGAAATCAAGGTCCACCATCATCGACTTTGGGAGGGAAAATATAAAAATGTTGCGATTAAAGAGATCCCAATAAAGGTAGACCTTCAATTGGAGCTGTTGAATTCTGGAATCATTAATTAAAGGTGTCTTATGCTTCATCAAAAAAGATTACGGCCATGAAACAGTTCTTCGTGGCCGCAATCGACGAAACGTTTCTCCTTTTGCTTATTTAAAAATAGTTATCAGTTTGTTGTTTTAACAAGAAAATCATCGGTTGTCTTGATTGTAGCATACAGGCTTCCAAGTGCTGCCATAAACGCAGCATGGACATCTACAGCCTTAATGGTTTTATTGTTAAAGGTAAGATCAGGGCATGTACATGCATCTTCAAGGACAGTACAACTAAAGCCAAGGTCTACAGCCGCACGGCTTGTTGCATCGATGCACATATGGCTCATCATGCCAACAATGATTACATGTTCGATACCTAGATTTTTTAATTCTGCTTCTAATGAAGTATGTAGAAAACTGTTAGGGAAATGCTTTTGAATCACAGTTTCACTTTCTAATGGTGTAACACTTTGATGAATCTGAGCTCCTTCTGTGTCCGGTGCAAAAAATGGTGCTTGTGTATCTTTGAAAATGTGTTGAATGTGAAAAAGAGGGAGATTGTTTTCACGAAAATAATCTAAGATAGTCCTCGCATTTTTCGCAGCTTTTTCTGTTTCGTGGAGTGGCATTTTTCCTCCAGGAAAATAATCATTTTGGATATCAACTAGAATTAAGGCGGTCTTGTCCAATTTATATACCCCTTTCTCTATCAAAATATTGGATTACCATTGTACATAATATTCGGCATCACTAAATAAATTACCTTTTTTCAATGTAACATCTATGCAATAAAACGGTCGAGGTTATTGAGGGCGGAAATCAGATAAGAAAAAGGAAAAGTGTCTCCAATAAGAGTTGATAGTTTCGATGATTATAGAAAAAGAGAGGGTGTGTGGGGAAGAAAAACTAAGAAGTGTGGGAAGCATCAGGATTTCATAGTACCCGTAGGGAAGAAGAACTAGGAAGTGCGGGAAGCATCAGGACTTCATAGTGCCCGTAGGGAAGAAAAACAAAAAAGCTTGGGAACTATCAGGTTCCCATAATGCCCGCGATCAAAGAAAAAGAATAGGTACGGGACCTATAAGCTGTGTATAGTTCCCGTATTCAAGCAACAAATGGTTCAAGCCAACCTCAACCATAAAAAAGTTTAACCTTGCTTTAATTTCCCCAAAGCCTCTACAGCCAAAAGCTGAAAATATTCAGATGCTGGTAGAAGGGCTGCCTCATCCACAACAAACTTCGGATGGTGTAAATCGAAAGGACCGCCTGACCCAATCATCACAAATGCACCTGGAAGCTTTTCCTGGTAAAAGGCAAAATCCTCGCCAATGGAACTGGCCTCAACTACTCTTGTCTTGTAGCCGGCTTTAGCCCCAACCTCAAGCGCAAAATCTGCCCATTCAGGCGCATTATCCACGGATGGTGGCCCCGGATGCCAAACAAGCTCTACCTTTGCATTAAACGTCACACCAATTCCGTGTGAAATTTGTTCCATGCGCTTCTGAATAAAAGCTCTCTGGGTCTTACTAAATGTCCGGACTGTTCCTTCCAGATAGGCAGTATCCGGAATTACATTCCATGTGGATCCGCTGTGAATTTGGGTAATGCTTACAACGGCCGTTTCCCTTGGTGGTACATTTCGGCTGATAATGGTTTGCAGACTGGAAATGATATGCCCGGTGATGATAATCGGATCATTTCCTTCTTCCGGTTTGGCTGCATGAGCCCCAGTTGAGGTAACATGAATTTCAAAGCGGTCGACTCCGGCAGTCAGAGCGCCATGCTTTGTCCCCAATTCACCAATTTTAAGTGTCGGATCATTATGGAGTCCGAAAATAACGTCCACATCATCTAATGCATGGGTATCGAGGATTGCTCTAGCACCATGGCCTGTTTCCTCCGCCGGTTGAAAAATCAGTCGAATCGTTCCGGCTAAGTTATTTTCTTCTTTTTTCAATAAAAAGGCAGTTCCTAAAATGACGGAGGTATGAAAATCATGCCCGCAGGCGTGCATTACGCCTTGACGTTTCGAGGTGAAGCTTACCTCGGATTGTTCCAAAATTGGCAATGCATCAATATCGCAGCGAAGCGCAATAGTTGGACCGGGTTGACTTCCTTTAATTTCAGCTACCACACCTGTTTTTAGCGGGAGGTTAAGAATGCTAATATCTTGAGATAGCAGCGCTTCTTTAATTTTTCTCGTCGTTTCAAATTCTTCATTTGACAATTCTGGTTCCAAATGAAGATTTCGTCTAAAGTTCACTAAATAATCCCCTATTTCCTTCACTTGCAAGGTGCTCATCTCCCTAACGAATTTAGGTACTATGGTAAGTATCTCAAGTAAAGAAGTCAATTAATCAAACCTCTGTAATTTCAGAATATTCGACCTGTATTGATTGACTTAAAAATAAAGAAAAGTCTAAAATAAATTAAACCTATTGAAAAACTTGAAATTACTTGAATCAAAACAGAGGTGTGCACTTTGTTTATAAAACAACCGTTGGATGAATTTTTAGGATTCCAATATGAAAGAGTCGACGAAAACAGGATAAAAGTAACTTTGCCCATTCAACCGTTATATGTAAACAGTGTTGGCGTTATACACGGAGGGATTATTTCCTCCCTCGCGGATGTAGCTATGTGCAATGTTATTGCTGCCAACGAAGATGGTACACAAAGGGTCGTGACAACCGATTTAAATGTTACTTTTTTAAAAGGAGCAAAGGGAGAATACCTTATTGCTCATGCTCATGTATTTAAGCAAGGCCGCACGCTTACCCATGCGGAATGTTCCATCTACGATGATCAAGAAAAATTAGTAGCCAAGGCAAAAGCAATTTTATTCAATAGTTGAGAGGTGCCTGACATGTCAAAAAGCGAAAACACTTCAGGAACTGTTACTGAAATAAGCTCCGATGGTTCTTTTAAACGTCAAAAAAATAGATTTATTACACCCTTTGGTACAAGCGAGGGTGAACTTCCAGTAGAAGCAGGACGATACCGGCTATTATGGTCGGCTGTCTGCCCTTGGGCCCATCGATCGGTGATTGTTCGAAGAGTACTAGGATTAGAGGAAGTTATTAGTTTGGGAACTGCAAGTCCAATGCGTCCAAAGCTTGCGCATGTGGACTGGGAATTTTCTTTGGATGAGAACGGTGTAGACCCAGTTTTAGGAATCCTCTACCTAAGTGAAATCTATAAAAAAACTGACCCCGATTATACGGGACGGCCAACGGTTCCTGTATTTGTTGATGTAAAGGAACAAAAGGTCGTTAACAATGATTATTTTAAACTAACAAACTATCTTGAAACTTCTTGGGCACCGTTTCATAAGGAAAATGCACCGAATTTGTATCCGGAACACTTACGTGAAGAGATTGATGCTCTAAACGACGTCATCTTCCATGAAGTGAACAATGGGGTGTATAAATGCGGCTTTGCCCAATCGCAGGAAGCCTATGAAGAGTCATATGATGTTCTTTTCGCCCGACTAGATGTCCTAGAGCAACGACTTGCGAAGCAGCGGTTTTTATTTGGCGATTATATTACGGACTCAGATGTTAGACTTTATGCAACGCTGGTCCGATTTGATTGTGCCTATTATTCAGCTTTCAAATGTAATCGAAATCGGATTGTGGATTTTCCAAATTTATGGGGCTACTTACGTGATTTATATCAGACACCTGGCTTTGGCGATACAACAGATTTTGATGCAATTAAGAGGCATTATCATTTATCAAACCATATCGCGAGTGATGACCAAAAAGGCCATAAAGGCATTTTGCCTAAAGGTCCAGATCTGTCAGGTCTATATTCCGAGCATAACCGCCATGAATTAAGCAGGAAGGAAGAAAAATTTTTAAGGGGATGATGGGCTATTGATTATACGTGAGGCACGATTGGAGGAATTGTCTTTTATTCGTGAACAGAGAGTCCTTGCTTACCAGGAGCATGCTGCCCGTATTCCTGAAGGCCATTGGAATGCGTTGAAACATGGAATTTCCTCAGAAGGGGATTTGCATCCAGGGGCGGTTCGGATTGTTGCCGAAAGGGATGGTGCAATTGTAGGCAGTGTGGTGTTATTCCCAGCAAAAACGGATGCTTACGAAGGGCTGTTGGTGGAGCTGGATTATCCCGAAATTCGAATGCTCGCTGTCACGCCGGAAGCCCGTGGTAAAGGTGTGGCGAAGTCGTTGATTTTAGAATGTATATCACGTGCAAAGACGCTTGGACATAGTGCAATTGGGCTCCATACCGGAGAATTTATGGAAAGTGCGATGCAGCTTTATGAAAATCTTGGTTTTGAAAGGCTGCCGGAATTCGATTTTGAGCCTGCAAATGACGGAATCATCGTCAAAGCGTACAGGCTTTCATTTTAAAAAAATCGTATCGCAGATAAAATTCCTCCGAAAGCAGATAAATGGTTGAGAATCGCAGATAAAAAGGTAATTACCGCAGATAAAATCGATTTTTTCGCAGATAACTCGTTTTTCGATGCTTCAAATTTGTGAAAAAGCAAGAGCGAAACCTCCGGCATTAACAATTATTTCATTTTATCCAGGGAAACATCAAACATCAAGCATAGAAAAACAGAAAAAATGACAGATAGGATAAGTGCCAGCAACGGTCTTTGATAATGAATCCGGAGCATTATGAACATAACAATTACGAATAATAGTGACCACAATAAGTTCCAGTTATGGTGATAGGTAATGGCACCCCATTTTATCGATAAAAATTCCAATATAACAAAAAGGACGACAAATAAAGAAATGTAAAGCACTTGGGAGGAGAGCCCTTTTCTAAAAGGATATTTTGAAAGGTAAATCCAGGTCGATAGTGGCATCCCTAGTAAAATAAGTAACAACATCGGTATCATCGCAAAAGGCAGCCCATTTGGCTCCATTTGCCATAGTTGATATTTATAGCATATGAGTTCGTATAAAGCATTTCCAAACGAAGCATACAGTAGTGTGGGATAATAGGGCTTCCAATTGCGGTCTGCTAACTTAAAGGCAGCGACAATCCAGATAATCGAGTAGGCAATTGCAATCATGAAGAACTCCTCAAAGTCGTTTTATCCTATAATTCCCAAAAGAGGATGTTGCATTCATCGTTTTAGACATTGCTAAAGTGAAAAGGGGAAGATTTTATGATTTTAGAAGCGGCTATGCTTCAAGTTAAACAAGGTAAACAGCAGGAATTCGAGGAGACTTTTCGCCAAGCCTCCAAAATAATATCCTCTATGGGTGGTTATATATCCCATGAGTTACAGCGCTGTCTGGAGGTTGACGGAAAATATTTGCTAACGGTGAAATGGGAGGCATTAGAAGACCATACTGTTGGATTTCGGCAATCAAATGAATATCAGGAATGGAAAAAGCTTTTACATCATTTTTATGATCCGTTCCCTACGGTTGAACATTTCGAAAAAGTGAATCTATCTTAAATTAAGGCTGTGTTAAACTTGGTTGTTGATTTCCGCTACAGGCACTTCGCTTTCCGTGGGCGGTTCGGCGAGCCTCCTCGTCGCTTCGCTTCTGCGGGGTCTCTCCTGTCCCGTACTCCCACAGGAGTCTTCGTGCCTTTCGCTCCAATCGACGCTTTTCAAAATCAATATTATCCTTTAACACAGACTAAATTAAAAAAGCAGTTCTACCTTATTAGAACTGCTTTTGATGTGCAATTATGCTTGTCGATACGATTTTGCAGCGTCGACCATTAGTACAATAGCCGTAACAATATGCATGATCATTCCGACAATTGGAATCCAAGCAATACAGGAAGTCACAATCCCGAGGATGCTCCCCGAAGCAGCACCGCCATCCTTTTTGGCTAAAACAAGAGTAATAATATGTAAAACAAGCATGATCCCTAGTGGTGTCCAAGCAAGACTTAAGACAATCGTTCCTCCTAGAATCGGAATTCCCAGTAATGCCTCTAAACCGCCCGTTACCCATTTAAGAACTTTGGAAGGTGACATTCTAAATCCCCCATAAATCTTTATTTATATATATAACATTGTTTATCCAATCTTATTCTGCCATTTTAATCTAAAGCTAGAAATTAATTTCCTTTTCAATGATCATAATTACCAAAAATGGAAACTAAGGTATAATATGCATATATAGAAATTAGGGGGGATTTTGGTGTCTAGCGGTCATTCCTTTTTTGCATCACAGGGCCTATTTGTCTTATTTAGCTTTTTGCCGATTATTGTTTATTTAGTGCTGATTGTACTAGGAATTCTTTTCGTCATTAAAGTTATTAAGTTTATGAATGAAAAAACAAAGTTAGATCGGGAAAGAAATGAAAAGCTTGATGAACTACTAAAGGCTATAAGTAAAAATAATGAAATTTAAATTATGATTACACAGGCTTGGAGATATCCAGGCTTTTTTATTTTTGATAAAATAGGCCAAACTCTTGCTGAATATAATTACCATGATACGTTTTTTCATCTTCTTATTGAAAGAAGGTATTTGGTGATGAAGAGCAAAATCCATCGTTGTAATTGCCGGAAAATTTGGTCCGTTCAAAACAGAAAATCTAGGGTTACCGCAAGTTCTGTTCTTCTCAATGGAACCTGGACCACTGAATTAAAACCGGAACGAAAATGTAACCCGAAAGGATTTGTGACAACCCAGAAAAGTGGAGAAATCATCTTTAATCCAACAAGTGATCTAGTGGAGCAATTTGTAAAAGTTGCAAAACTCCTGTACGACAAAGAGAATGTTCATTTTAATATCGACCAGGGGGAATACTTGTATTTTGCGGAGGATGGAACCTGTTATGTTCTTCGGAAAAAGAAAGAGGTGGGTGGTTGAAAGGAAGAGGCATCGGGGAAAATGACCGAGGCCTTTTCTTTTTATTTTCCCTCTTGCAAAACAATCAAAAATGCAATGGATATATATGCTAAAATAGTATAATGAATGGGAAGCTAATTGAGCATTCACCACTAATTTACGATCTGTCTGCCATTTCTATCAAATGTTTTTTCCTAAGAATATGGTAAAATTAGAGATGGGAATGGAGGGGGCATAATGTGATTACTTTCTACAAAATCATCGTTTTCATACATATATTTTCTGCCATAATCGGAATGGGACCAGGTTTTATTTTAACAACCGTGGTCAGAATGGGGAATACCATGACGGAGTTAAGGCATTCCTATAAAATTAGACATAAATTACATATTTTTGTGATGGTGGGCGGCACGTTATTGTTAATTACCGGATTGACCATGGGATTTCTTAATCCGGCGCTATTTCGGATGGGGTGGTATGTAACAAGCCTTATTCTCTTTTTAATTTCCTTGGCGATGGGCCCACTAGCGCTATCACCAAGATCGAAACCGATAAAAGCCCTATTGGAAACACATAAAGGCGAGGAAATCCCTGAAGAATATAAACGTTTAGCCAAAAGTCTTTTTCGGACTGAATATCTTGAAAATATCATTTTTATCATCATTATTTCGCTAATGATATTGAAACCGTTTTAAAAAAGTAGGGTGCCAGGAAAGTCCGGGCGCCCTTTCTTTTGATTTAGGACAAAAATCCTATAAATCTTCAATAACAATATAACCCGCTTTAACCGGCCCATGCACACCAACCACAAGCTTTGACTCGATGTCTGCGGAATTACTTGGCCCTGTAATAAAATTAATACAGGAAGCAATATGCTCTCCACGTTCTACTTTTTCCCGTATCATTCTTGCTGCTTGGGTCATTCTTGGAACAATTGTACTTTTGGGAATCAGGATAATCGAAGTGGTAGGTAAGAAGCTAACAGTCCGGCCCCTATCATTGCCGCTGAAAAGAACAGCTGTGCCGGATTCAGCAAGCGTAATATCACTTATCGTAATTCCTATATTAGCCCGTTCCGCCCGCTTAATATTTTCTTCTCCGATCGAAGAATCCCACTCTTGAAATTCAATCCCTTCCTCAGGCCATCTCTCATTAAACAAGGGAGATAATCCATATTCCTCAAAGCGGGGATCTTTCCACGACAAGATCGGCCCGCCGCCATAATTGGCGACCATTTTATTTATGGTTCCAGCTAATTTGATTTTATTAGTTATAACAATGTCTGTAAGGATGTTCCCACATTGTCGTTTCAAAACGTCCAATAACTCATCTGAACTTGCATCTTTTAATACCGCATCCTGAGGGGAGTATTTCCACTTTGGCCTTTCTACCCCCACGGTTACTAAATCTCTTCCTAGACGCCCAGCAATATTACTAAGAAATTCATCCCTATTTTGTATGGAACCCTTCATGATCTGTCCTCTCCTTTCGAACGGTTTTTAAACCAATCACGAAAGCGCTCTTTATTAGGCGCAGGAAATTCCCGAATTTCTGTCCATGCCTTTAATGGGCCCGGGCCTTTTGAGATTTTATCTCCGACAGTAAAGGGATTCATCATAGACGGTGCAAGTTTTGATCCTAATTTATAAAGAGAGGGGGAAGCGGCACCAAGTCCGAATGCTTTCATTACGAGTTTTTCTGAAATGGGTGCTCTTCCTTCTTTTTCGACGATGATTTGCCGATGTTTATGAAGCAATTCGTGTAACGGTATTTTTACCGGGCAGGCTTCCGTACAAGCCCCGCATAATGTCGATGCATAGGGAAGCTCTTTGTAGTCATCGTAACCGCCTAGTAATGGTGATAAAACCGCTCCGATTGGTCCGGAGTAAATAGAACCGTAAGAATGCCCCCCGACATGACGGTATACAGGACAAACATTCACACAAGCTGCACAGCGGATGCATTGGAGAATTGAATGGAACTCACCGCCAAGAATATCTGCCCGGCCATTATCAACAATCACTAAATGAAACTCGTCCGGTCCATCGGCATCGCCTTCATCTCTTGGTCCCGATAACACGGTAACATAGCTTGTCAGCTTTTGGCCGACGGCGCTTCTTGTTAGCAGGCTAACAAGGACATCCAACTCTTCATGAGTTGGTACAAGCCTTTCCATTCCCATCACTGTAATTTGGGTTTTTGGTAGAGCTGTTACCAAATCCGCATTTCCTTCATTTGTTACTAAGCAGATGGAACCTGTTTCTGCAATGGCAAAATTACAGCCAGTAATGCCGATATCAGCGGTTAAATATTCGTTGCGGAGTGTTTCACGGGCATGCAAGGCCATCTCTTCAGGCTTGTCTGACTTTTGATAGTTTAATTTTTTCACAAAAACTTCCCTGATTTGCTCTTTATTTTTATGCATGGCAGGGCCGACGATATGGGAGGGAAGATCATGGTCATCCAATTGCAGTATATATTCTCCTAAATCGGTTTCAATGACCTCACAGCCTGCACTTTCTAAGCAGGCATTCAAATTAATTTCTTCTGTAACCATTGATTTGGACTTAACAACCTTTTTACCTTGTTTCGTTTCAACTATTCTACGAATATATTGATTTGCGTCATCCGCTGTTTTTGCAAAATAGACATGGCCGCCTCTGCTTGCGACATTTTCACTTAATTGATATAAATAAAAATCCAGGTTTTCTAGCACGTGTTTACGGATTTCTTCACCGTGTGAACGCCATTCCTCCCAGTTGCCAAGCTCTTCCGCCGCCATTAGCTTCCTTGAACTTAAGTTATCCTGAGCACTGGATACTGCACCTCTCATAAACGCGTTGTTAATTCCGGCATCTACCCGATGATTAAAAGCTTCCGTTCCAATTTTCATCGGCATAATTCTTCCCCCCTAATAATGAGCTGATTTTTATAATTTATCTAAATATTCTTATTATAACTAAATAGATTACCATAATTAATTGAGTATGTATACGAGGCCAGTATATTGCCCTATAAGGGTCAACACACATAAGAAAGGGAAAAGAAAAGCTGTTTCATTGCCCGATGAGGGTCAACAAACATGAAAAAGGGAAAAGAAAGACTGTTTCATTGCCCGATTAGGGTCAACAAACAGGAAAAAGGGAAAAGAAAGACTGTTTCATTGCCTGATGAGGAAGCCGTTCTTCCAAAAATGAACAAGTAAAAAGATTGAAAGTTAATTGGATCAAATAACGGAACAAAAATAGTTTAACTTACCAGAACTCGACTGAGATAGTCGAGTTATTAAAATCCCCCATTATTTAGGTGTCTCTTTTAAAGTAACCTTCTTTACTTGCTCTGTTTGGTTGTTAAACTCAATATCGATAAAAACCCCAAATTCCTTTCCATTTTCTTTTAACCAAAGCTTGAATTTTTCCGTAGAAGTTGTGGGGCCACTGATTCTGCCAATATGAAGGTAGTCAATAATTTGTGCCTTCGGATACTTTTCTTTTGTCTTCTTCATCGCAAAAACTCCCCACTTCGCATAGGGAGGAATAGGCTTCCGTTGTGCGTATGCTGTATTCAATAAATTTCTTGGAACAATGATTTCTGAGCAAAAAACAACTGACAAGGCCAAACTAATAAGTAGCTTTTTCAAGGATTTTCCCTCTTTTGTTTTTAATGTTATTTTTCCATATGAAGTAAAAACTTATGTAAATCTCAGCGATTTAGTATAGAGTTTTGACTCATAGTGCTTAAATAGTATATTGCTGCGGCAAATTGAAAGAGCACACAAAAATGTGTGCTCTAAAGGTTTTTTGTTATCTTTTTTTCTTTTTAGAATTATCTACAACTGCCGCAAGCTTGTTTTTATTAACGGTTTCCAAAACAATTTGCACCTGGAACTTTTGCTCATCCACGCTAGTAACACTCGAAACCTTTCCTTTACGGCCTTTAATTTTTAAATCCTCGCCAACCGATGGAACACGTTGAAGAAGCTGCGTTAATAAAAGATTTTTGTTTTCAAAAAAATAAACAACAAACATTTTACTCTCTCCTATTTCATATGATTTTGGGTATTCTTCATATAAAATATTTTAGAAAGATTCAATTTAGACCATATTTTAAAATGAGCTTGATTTTTATAATGGAATGGATGAGAAATAATAAAGAGCCTGAGGATTACCTCAAGCTCTTATTACAACCCTATTTTATATTAAAACCACAATCTTTTATTATAATCATAATCGGGGATATCGAAATTCTCTTCAATTTCTTTATTTGGGATGTTTTCTTCACAAGGTTCTTCAGACTGATTGTATACACGTAGTTCAAATAAAAGTTCCATTGTTTCTATCCCCTCTCCTATTTATATTTTTATTTTAATGGAAGCGGTTCCATTTGTCAGGTGGTTTTTACTGGAAAAATAAGAAATGGTATTTTTGTCTCAATTCATTAATTTTTTATCATGAGAAGAAAAGAAAAAAATGAGATAAATCATTCATTATAAAGGACCATTTCAAAGGGGTTCTTTTTATAAACCCATTTTTTGTTAAAATGGAGGATAAAAATGGAATAGTGTCGAATATAAGTTTACTAGAATAATTTTTGATTCGTGTTTAATTAGGAAGGGAGCTAGATCAAATGGGTAGTAAATACTCATTAGGAGCCTGTTTTATCATTATCGGGTTAGCTTTTATGTTGTATAGTCCAAACATTGCAGAGGAATGGACTGATTATATTAAATATCCAGAGGATGGAACTTTTTATTATTATGATTATATGTCGCGTTCAATTGTCATCACCTTAATAGGTTTTAGTGTTCAATTAACCGGCATATTAGTTATATTGTTTTCGTATTTTTCAAAAAGATCAAGGCGTTAAAAATTGTAGGACAAACTTTTGAAATAAATAGTATGATTAGGTGGATGGGGATGTATTGGAAATTAAGAATACCTTTATTGTTTCTTGTCATTGGGATTTTGGGTGGTCTTAGGGATCGGTTTCCTGATCTGTTTTTTGAAGGTTCCCCGATCTGGGTTAGATTTTTATTTAATTTATTATTATACCTAGCTATCTTTTGGATTTTAGAAAAAACAAAAATAGCCGAAAAGAAAATTCATTTTGCCATTGGAATCTTGTTCGTCCTTCTAGGAATGGAATTTAAAACAGGCTTAATCCAAAAATAAATAGAACAATCCTCTAAAGGAAGTGCACATTTTGTCTAAAAATCAACTCCATTCAAGTAATCACAGCATTAGTCCAGAGATTCTCCGTTCTGACTGCAGCAATTGTTTTGGTTTGTGCTGCGTTGCCTTACCGTTCGCAGCCTCAGCAGACTTTGCAGTAGGAAAAGAAGGCGGCTGTCCTTGCTCGAATCTTCAAGCGGATTTTCGCTGCGGTATCCATAAAGATTTAAGGAAAATGGGCTTTAAAGGCTGCACGGTATATGAATGCTTTGGTGCTGGTCAAAAGGTTTCTCAAATTACTTTTGAAGGGAACGACTGGCGCGAGAATCCTCAATCTGCGAAACAAATGTTTGATGTGTTTCCAGTGATGCAGCAGCTTCATGAGATGCTCTTGTATTTAAACGAAGCGCTAATGTTAAAGGAAACTCATTCCATCCACAAAGAGCTCAAATCCATGCTTCAGAAAACAGAGGAGCTTACCTTTCTTGATCCCGAATCTCTAATGGAACTAGATTTGCCTGCACATCGGGCAGAGGTAAATGTGTTGCTCCTTAAGACTAGTGAACTAGTACGTACTGAGTCAGGGGGCAAGAAGAACGGATCGAAAAGCTCTCGAAAAACCTACGGTCGGGGAGCTGATTTGTTTGGAGCAAATCTTCGAAAGGTTAATCTCCAAGGTGCGAATTTAAGAGGAGCATGTCTCATTGCAGCAAATCTTAAGGATGCCGATTTAAGAGGGTCGGATCTGATTGGTGCGGACTTCCGCGACGCAGATATTAGTGGAGCTAACTTAATCGGAACGATATTTCTCACGCAGGCTCAAATCAACGCAGCAAAGGGCGATGTAAACACAAAATTACCGCAAACACTTACCCGCCCAGCCCATTGGCTTACTAAAGAAAATAAATAAGAGACAGAGATTATTTAAGGGAGTATACAATGCCGATTTATTATTTTACTTTTGACGCCATACCCTTAGCAGAAAATCCCGAAAAAAAGGAATGTGCCGGTGCAGTTGTCTGTTGCTGGGTGGATTCAATTGATGTTAACTTCGCATTAGCAAAAGCAAAAAACTACATAACCAATGAAGGCTGGGAAGTAATTACGGTAGAGGAACAGTTTATTGCTACTCGTGAACAGTATGAAGATGATTCTGAAAATGAGGATGCACTTGAGTGTTATGATGAAGCAGCTAGCGAGGGTGTCTCTGCTATCTTTTATATTTGGCCGTATGATGATTAAACTAAAACGTAAAGGGCACCAAGTGATAATGGCTTGGTGCCCCTGTTGCATTGTAATAAGGTGGAACTTTAATCTAAAAGCCATATCAAGTAAAATATTTAAAGCTTTCTGCCAAATAAAACGACAAAATTATAGTATTTATAGATGCAATCAACATCTTGAAAACCGCTAGCTTTCAACCATTTGATTTGTTCCCCAAGCGCAGCCATTTTATCAAGCTTTGTTCGGTCATAAGCAGCCTCAATTTCTTGCTTCGTTAAACCGCTTTTTTCGATTTTGTTTTTCCAGTCATTTTTGTATAGCGACTCAATAAATGGTGTATTCCCCAGCACTTGATCCGCGTTTATGAAAATCCCGCCCTCTTTTAACAAAAAGAAAATTCTATCATATAATTTTTGTTTCTCTTCATCTGAAAGATGGTGGATGGAAAGGGATGAGATTACGACATCAAACTTCTCTTCAAACCTATAGTTAGTATAATCTGCAACAATGTAGCGGATATCCTGGTGGCAGCTAAAACGCTCCCTTGAAACATCCATCATTTTTTCTGATAAATCAATCAATGTCATACGGGCATTTGGATATTTTTCTTTTAGAAAAAAAGAAAATAGTCCTGTTCCTGCACCAATGTCCAGAACGGATGGGGCTTCAGTTTTAGTCTGAATGATTGAAACGGGAATGGAGTAGAAGTCATCAAAACATGGAATTAACTTTCTTCTTTGATGATCATAATTCAGTGCATTTTCGTCAAATTTTCTTTTAATCCTATTTGTTGTCTCGTTCAATCTAATCAGCCCCTTTTGAATGTAACTTAATATGAATTATAAAAGAGTTCCTATATAATGAAAATTAACAAATTTCAATAAAATCAATAACCCTTCGTTATTAAATAAAGGACTGTAAGTGAAATGGATATAAAGTGGTTAAAAACATTTATCCTAGCGGCTAAATATGAAAATTTCCGGAAAGCAGCGGAGGAATTATTTTTGACACAACCAGCTGTTACCAAGCACATAAAGAGGTTGGAGGAGTATTTGCACATTTCTTTATTTGTACGGACAGGGAAAAATGTCACTCTTACTTCGGCAGGTTCTAGGTTCCTCTCGTCTGCCCTCAAAATTTTGAATAGATATGACGATGAGATGGAGGAATTCGAAGGATGGAAACAAGGATACAATCGTAAACTGACGATTGCGGTGGCCCCTCAAATCGCTGCATCTGTTCTCCCAATATTTTTGCGGACTTTTATCGAACAACACCCGGATATTGAGGTGATCATCAATGTTGTTCGTTCTTTTGAGATTGGTGAAGATATAAGCCTTGGCAAAGCTGACATTGGGTTATCAAGGATGAAACCGATTCAAACAGATCTGTTTTATGAAATTATTCATCGTGATCCAGTAATTATGGTGGCTCCAAATCTGGAGGGAAAAGAACAGGAACAGACGCATATAAATGAGGAGAACGTTCTTCAGCAATTCAGGTTATTAACCGATAACCATCCAGCCTATTGGGACACGCTACTGTCAGAGATTAAAAGATACTATCCAAGAATTCGGACAATCCCTGTTACTCAAATGGAAATTACCAAGCGGTTTATCGAAACGGGACTGGGTATTTCCTATTTACCGTTATCGATTGTTCAGGAAGAATTAAAAAATGGAAAAATGGTTGAGATAAAACCGGATAAAATCAATCTTCCTGATTCTTTTACCTATGTCATCACGAAACGAGAAACGCCGGAAGCAGGGGAATTTAGCTCCTCAATTAGGTACTGGATGAGGGAATTTGAGAAAAAATAGAGAAGTTTTAAAGATTGAAAATTAAAGGATTTAGATAGAGAATAAAACCAAAAGGAAAGGTGTATTAAAAGGCATCGTGCAATGCGATGCCTTTTTTACTCCACAGCGAAGGTAAAGGTTTCTTTTAATGGCCTGCCTTCTTGGCCCTTTTGTGTCCAAATCACTTCTACCTCTAATTCTGTAGCTTTATCAGTCAAAGGAAAATTTTCAAAACGAAAAGGTTTACCCTTATTCAATTGTTTGGCTAAAGAGATTGCCTGTTCAAAGCGGCCTTCGGTGCACTCTTCCCCATCAGGGCATCCAAAAAGAGAGAACTTTGTCGTGGAATTTGGTTCATTCCGATACATAAACACTTCCACTGAATTTACCTTTTTACCAATGTTATGGACCTCTAAAGAATAAGTATTAAACTTTCCCTTTTTGGATTTAGCCAGTCCCTTGCCATGCCCGGGAACTGCTACTTCCACGGACCATTGCATCGATGAATGTTTGATTGGTAATTTATTGAAGCTCAGCGCCTCTGTCTCTAAAGCGATTGAGATAAGGAATAAAAGAATTAACGCAAAGGTGGTAAGTTTTGTTTTCATATTTCAAATTTCCCCCAACATTTAGTCAGTCGGGATTATTTTTCCCAAAATAAAATGGAATATGAAATGTTTTTTATTGATAGAAGGGAGAATAACTGTGAATAATGGTTGAAATCGAGTAATCTATAAACTTTGTTCTCCATTTATGATAAACTATTCAATTCAGACAGTGGCATTGTAGGCTTATGTTCCCATATAATCAATACTAAAAATGCTTTGTTATCAGGAGGATTTATGTCAAAAAAGACGATTGTGTTTACTGGTGGAGGCTCAGCCGGCCACGTAACACCTAATATTGCTATCATTAAGGAGATCGGTAATGACTGGAATATTCAATATATTGGTTCGAAAAATGGGATTGAAAAAGAGTTAATTTCAAAAATCAATATCCCTTATCACGGAATAAGCAGCGGGAAGCTAAGAAGATACATAGATGTTGAAAATGTAATGGATGTTTTTCGTGTATTAAAAGGCTGTCTCGATGCGAGGAAGGCTTTGAAAAAGATAAAACCGAATCTTGTTTTTTCTAAAGGCGGGTTTGTATCCGTGCCGGTTATCATCGCTGCTAGGTCATTAAAAATTCCAATTTTTATCCATGAAAGTGATATTACCCCAGGCTTGGCCAATAAAATTTCACAAAGGTTTGCAACCAAAATCTTTACTTCATTTGAAGAAACTAAAAAGTATTTTCCGGCACAAAAGACTTCCGTGATCGGGTCGCCGATTCGAAGAGAAATTTTTAAAGGTTCAGAGGAAAAGGGCAGAAGGTTTCTCGGATTTCATGATAACCGGCCGATTTTGACAATTATGGGTGGAAGTTTGGGGGCGAAAAAAATTAATGAGGCTGTAAGAGGGGCTCTAAAAAAGCTTGCCGCTGAGTACCAAATTGTGCATTTATGTGGAAAAAATAATATGGATTCGAGTTATTCATCTGTGCCAGGGTATAAGCAATTTGAATATATACATGATGAGCTGCCTGATATTCTAGCTGCTACGGATTTAGTTATAACTAGAGGCGGTTCCAATTCCATTTTTGAATTTCTAGCTTTAAAAATCCCGATGCTTATTATCCCTTTAGGTCTAGAACAAAGCCGCGGGGATCAAATTTTAAATGCCAAAGCCTTCGAAGGAGAAGGGTACTCTATAACGTTAAAGGAAGAAAACTTAACGATGGAAACTTTCGTTGATCAGTTGGAGACTTTGCAGAAAAAAAGTGGAGAAATCCGCAGGAATATGGAACAGTCAAAAATGGGGGATGCATTGCAGACTCTTGTGAACGAAATTAACGGACTGAGCTCATGAAAAAAGTAGGCGATTCTTCGATTGTGGAGGATCGCTTTATTTATGGGAAATTTGGGGCACCAAGAATAATAAAAATTATAGTTAATAAAGTGTTATATAAAGGACTAACTGTCTGGATGAATGGTTTTGCTTTGAAAGGAGCTCGTTGAAGTGAAAAGAGAAAATAATGCGGCTCTAATCGTATTTTTGGGTATCGTCTTATTCATTTATATGGTTGTAAATGCTTTCCGCCATATTACGGTCTACGTTGTTTTTAGTTCCGGGCTAACTCCTTTTATCATTATGGCAGTATTAATTTTGGCGATTGTTATTTTAATTGTTAGAAGCTTATAATTTACATTCTTTAATCTTTAAGGCGATACCTGAAAACATCCGGTATCGTTTTTCCTTTATTAGGGATTCCATTATCTGCCTTAATCATTATTATTGCAGCCATCTTTTTCTTTCAAAGTGTAAGTATTGATTTTTAAACGATTTTGCGGAAAGGTACGAACGGTCCGAAATAGGGAAACATAGGTGGATAACCATGAAGGGCTGAAAGGATGTGAATAGTGTTATGACCAAGCTGAATACTATGATGGTGTATAACTTGATTCCAAGGTCCAAACATTGGGGCAGAATATCCTAAATAAATAGGCGCACCTGACCCAGTAATAATCGTATGCATGTTACCACCAACTTATTTTTTTACATATTACGTTCTGATTTTAAAAAAGAGCATGTCCTTTTTATACTAAAGGGCGGATTGGTAAAATGTGGTATATTTAGTCCGAATATTAGATTAAAAAAGATTGAAAAAAAGAAAAGTAACTGAGGCTGCAACGGCCAACAGTGACTTTTCCTTTTTACATTACGATTTGCATCTGATTAATTTTTTGTGTAGAGGAAGTAAAAAACTAAATACCACAAAATACAATGGAACTGAAATAATAAAGCTCCAGCCATTAGTTTTCATATAACCTACTTTCCTCATTCCCCATTCAATTAAAGTAGAAATTAAAATAAAGATAATGGCTAGCATCCATCTATTTGTCTTCTTTAAATAGTTTAAATAAATAACTGAAAGGGAGGATGGGATTAAGCTGTAGCTTAAAAATTCACCTATTCCCGTGACTTTTGGGTTACCGAAATCAACAAGGTCGAACATCTTTCCTAAAACAGAATCAGAAATCCAAGCAATATAACCAATTAATCCAAATGTAACATAAAACTCTCTCCAGCCAATCTCTTTTTTAGGCATAAAGAGAGCATACAAAAACAATAGCAGAGATAAAACAATTGGCAGCCAATTTCCTTGAGCATGTAAATCTAAATTTCTAGTTAGTGAATTCAAAGTAATCACCTTAACCTAGTCCTTAATTAATTTATCGCGGTCTGGGGATTGTGTCGATCATGTCCAAAAAAACCTGCAAGAAAGTGCTGCTTTTTCACATACTCTGCTTTTTCTGGAGTTTCAATGTAGGGAGGTTTTACATAGTTTTCTTGTTTCAGCATTAAATCACGAGTTAAATCCTGCAACGTTACTCCTGCATTTAAAACTCTTTTATGAAAAGAGGTTACATCTGAGCGTGTGGCCAACCCCAAAACCCCACCACTCGCTTGCATAGCTAGAATCGACATTCCATAACCCGGACATTTCTGCAGCCGTTAAAGGAATTTTCGTTTTATCTTCCACTTGACAACCTCCTACACATTCCTGTTGATGATAATATTCCCTATAAAAATGGAAAATATGAAAATTTAGCCGTAAAATCTAATAGATGAGTTTTTAATCTTTTGAGGAAATGGTATTTTTAAAATAGTTAAGGTCTTGCCCAATTAGTAAGGAGGATGATGAAATGATCGCGGAATTGATAAAAACAGAAAGTGGAGCAATTGCACGGTACGAACGGCACTGGAAGTATTCTGTACAAGAAGTTTGGGCGTGGTTAACAGAGAACGATAAACTTTCTAACTGGTTTTCAGAGCTCGAAGTGGAGGAACTCCGTGAAGGCGGGGCAATTATTTTCCATATGCCCGATGGTACTTCCGATAAACTAACGATAACCGAACTAAAAATGTATTCTGTTTTAGAGTTTACCTGGTGGGAGAACAAGATGCGCTTTGAATTAAGCCCAGAATCGGGTGGATGTATGTTGGTGTTAACGGAGACTTTGCAAGAAATCACAGACCATACACCCAAGGATCTTGCTGGCTGGCATATGTGTCTCGAGGTAATCCTCGCATTGTTAAATGGTAGAACGATCGAATCACGAGCTGAGGAATGGAAAATCTGGTATAAAAAATATATTCATGGTGTACAGGAATTTAACTCAGAAAATGCTGATTAAAGCACCATTGGGTGAGATGAAGGACAAAATGAGGTAGTCCCCCGTGATAATTTCCTTCATCTACCCCTTTGCTATCGATTCGGAAACATTGATTCCACTACATCAATCAGCTCTTTTTCCGTCGGTTGATAAAGCTTCTTTTCACTCTCTAGCTTCACAGTATATTGAATATCATCATACAGAAAAATAACCTGATATCCAGCTGGAATCTCCTTAATAAATGCCTCTTGACCATTCTTCAGTATTAGAGCGCGATAATCCTTTAAAACACTAAACTTTCCTAAATGAGGCGTTGCTTGAATGGACAATTTACCAGTTTTATCTCGATAAAACCAAATGGCCTCATTATAGACTACATTACCTCGTACATGGGTTACCTTAAAAGGGAAATAAGTGGGCACGAGCAGCTGCTTATTATATTTCTCTTGGTATTCCTTGATTGGTTCATTCATAAATGGGTTTGAATGGTCAGAAAGCACTTTGATCCTAGAAATTTTGTTATTTTTGACATAAACCTCCCATATAAAAGCAATTCTTTCAGTGAATGAATGGTTATCAAAGTATTCCCGTTCAAAACGTGCTAAAAGAATTCTAGCATTTTTATGGGGAGAAGGAAGTGTTTCAATTCCTTGAATCGGTGTGTTTTCACGAATTTCAGGGATTTTAACCGACGGATTAATCAGTTTCCTGGCCAATCTTTCATCCTTTTTCATAATCGCTATTACAAAATCTTGGAGGACGGTCTGCGTTGCGTCCGGGGACTTTGCCATTATTGAAATAGGCGCCAGCCACATTATCAAAAGATATACAATGAATGCTTTTTTCATACTCATCACCTATCATTAATTTCCCATTTCAATAACGGAAATATTCTAGACTGTAAATGGATTATTTTTTTTGAAAAATAATCAAAAATAAGGGAGGCAAAAATAAAGGAGGAATTCAAGGTGTCAAAGAAAAAGTTTACGCCCTCACCGGAAGTGGATCAAAAGCAGTTATTGAACCACAAGGTCGAAAAACTTCGTGAAAATAACTTTGAAGATAATCATGTGCGCCGAGGTACCACAAATGGCCAGATGGACAATAAATCTCCCAATAATCTTCGAATAAAAAAAGGAGTTGCTGTGTTTTGCAACTCCTTTTCCTAAAATAACCGCTCAATCAGTACCCACACTGGACCTTTCACCTGGAATAGAATATGTAAGATTTTATCCAATCGTAGCACCTCCATCGTTTATTTTAAGTTTCACAGCAAAAGAGGCTTTTTATTTTTACAAAGATAGTTTAATCTTCGCTCAAATTTTCCCAAATTCCCCCTCCTATCAAACTTCTAGTATAAAATAATCTTAAGAAATTCTTAAGAATTATCCAAAATGAATGTTAAGATTTTCCGTTTATTATATAAATAATGAAAAAATTGGTAGATAGAAAGAAGGGGAAACATGGATCCATATTATGTTCTAGTGGTTGATGACGAAAAAGAAATCCGGGATGTCATCGAGATCTATTTGAAAAATGAAGGGGTTACGGTATTAAAAGCGAAGGATGGGCTTGAAGCATTGGAAATCCTCAATGAACATCAAGTTCATCTAATTATTCTTGATGTAATGATGCCGAAGCTCGATGGGATTGCTGCCACCTATAAAATTCGCGAATCGAAAAACATCCCGATTATTATTTTGAGTGCAAAAAGCGAGGATACCGATAAAATCTTGGGTTTACAGGTGGGGGCGGATGACTATGTCACAAAGCCGTTCAATCCGATGGAGCTTGTGGCCCGCGTAAAATCACAGCTGAGACGGTTTGTAACCTTAGGTACATATGAGGGAATCAAAAAGGTAATTGATCTAAATGGGCTAATTTTAGATCAAGCGGCAAAAGAAGTAACGGTCCATGGGGAACCTGTGAAGCTGACCCCAATCGAATATAAAATCGTGGAGCTTCTAATGACAAATGCCGGCCGGGTGTTTTCTATCGATGAAATCTATGAACGGGTTTGGAAGGAACCGGGCTATAACTCGGAAAATACGGTTGCAGTTCACATCCGAAAAATTCGTGAAAAGATTGAAATTGATCCGAAAAATCCAAGATATTTGAAGGTGGTGTGGGGGATTGGGTATAAAATGGAAAAATAAAGTTCTTATTGGAATTTGGGCGTTGCTGATCACGTATGGACTGAGCGGTATATTAACTGTTATTACTGCGGGAGAACGTCTTTTTACTCGTGACTATTTCCATACGGACGATTTTCAAAGCTATATGGAACAATTCCCAGGGTATTTTATTATGTTTGAGCTAACGAATATCCCCTTGGAGGAAGCGAAAAAGACGATTAAGGTTACAAAGGATGACATCAATGAGTATCGCTATCGGTACGGAAGTCTGTCTGAGCAGGAAAATAACATTAAAGAGCAATACGAGCAACGAATCTATGAAGCAAAGGCTAAAGAGGATCAAGTGACAGTGGATTCATTGACTGCGGAAAGAGACCATAAGATTAAGGATATCACCAATACTTTTAATAGTGACAAGTATGTCGAACAAAAGATTGTGAAGGAAAAAGAAAAGAAGATCGAAAAGTACTTTAAAGAAAGAGAGAATTATCGCGAAGATTTTCAGCGCTTTAAGGATGCATTTATTTACTATTATCAGGACAAGTCCACGGGAAAAGTCTACACAAACCTTCAACTGTCGGATGGAAAAACAGCAAAAGATGTAATGAACCCTAAAGATATGCTGTTTTATACAAATCATTATCTTCAGCAAGAGGATTTCATGTATTTTGGCCCAGGTGATCATGATGTTATTAATGCCATGATTCCAAAATCAATTGGATTACAAATAGGGGTACCTAAGTCTCTCTCCTCTGAAAATTGGTTAATGGTCGAAGCAGAAAATTACAATAAACAGCGAAATATCATATGGGTTTATGTTATATCGGGTATTGTAACCCTTCTTCTCGGTTTCTTAATCCGAAAAAATTCAAAAGGGATTCAGGCAGAAATCGAAAAATGGAGGCCATATTATAACAAGTTACCCGTTGATGTAAGGGTGTTCCTATTCATACTATTGGGAATCGGATTCATCTTCAGTTTGTTTGTAACAAACAATCAGGTCATTTATTTTTATGAAAATCCAATAAATGCTGGAAAAGACTTCGTGATTCTTCTTTTCATTGGGCTGATTTTGGGAGCACTTACTTTTGTCCAATGGAACTATCTAACTGCAGTCGTAAAAGAGTGGAAAACGATTAAAACCCAGTGGGAAAAAGCTTTGATTTATAAATCAGGAAAAAATAGTAAAGTTTTTTTTGAGAAAGCAGTTACCAAATTAAAAGAAGCCTTTTTAAATCAAACGGCGGCCACGCAGGTGTTTATTCTTATGGCGGCGGCGTTTGGGTTGGGATTAGCTGCTGTTTTGGTTGTCATCCAACCTGTGTTCCTTCCTTTTTATCTTATTTTAGTGGGCTGCATGGCAATTCCCATCGTCGTAATGCTTGTTAACAGGATGGCATATTTGAACCAGATTGTTGAAAAAACAAATGAGCTCGCTGCCGGAAAGATGGGGCAGGATTTGGAGGTAGCGGGGAAATCAGTCCTAGCAACGCTGGCCGCTAATCTTAATGTGTTAAAGCAGGGGGTAAAAACCTCACAGAATGCACAGGCCAAGAGTGAACGCCTGAAAACCGAGTTAATTACCAATGTCAGCCATGACCTAAGAACGCCGCTGACTTCTATCATTACCTATACTCAGTTGTTAAAATCAGATGAGGTATCAACAGAGGAACGGACTGCTTATCTTGAAATTATTGATCGGAAGTCAAAGCGATTAAAGGTGTTAATTGATGATTTGTTTGAAGTATCGAAAATGGCGAGCGGCAATATGGAATTGAAAAAGGAAAAGGTGGATCTCGTCCAGTTATTGCAGCAGGCACTCGGAGAATACGATGATATGATCAATGAATCGAGCCTGCAATTTCGGGTTACGAACACGGAGAAGCCCATTAACGCGATTGTAGATGGACAGAAGCTTTGGCGAGTGTTTGATAACTTAATAGGCAATATCCTGAAATATTCAATGGAGAATTCCCGCGTGTATATAACGATTTCCAAATTGAATGATCGAGCGATGATTACTTTTAAAAATGTTTCTAGATATGAATTAAATGATAATAGTGATGAGCTGTTTGAGCGGTTTAAGCGTGGTGACACTTCACGCCATACAGATGGCTCAGGATTGGGCCTTGCGATAGCGAAATCCATCGTTGACCTCCACGAAGGCAGCCTTGAAATCGAAACAGATGGTGATTTGTTTAAGGTAAGTATTTCATTATGGCTTTCGGAATAGCTTAGTGAAATGGACACGGGTTACAGCCGTTTTTAATGCTGTAATCATCTCCTTTTTATTTTAGGAATGGGTTTCCAGATTGGTAATCGAATATCAATAGATCTTAAGAGTAGGAATTTTTAAGAAGATGGAATGGATATCAACACTTTTTAGCAGGATATCGACACTTTTTTAGATATATCAACATTTTTTAGAAGGATATCAACACTTTTAAAGATATATCAACACTTTTTACAATATATCAACAATTTTGACCGTCAATTGGCGACATTCTTATTTCAACCATCGTCTCGTCAATATAGAAAGTGAGCCATATAATATTATTGTAAAGAGCAAGGATAATAAAAAAACTAACAAAGGCGGACTGCTACGGCATCCTGGAATTGAGAAAGGGCCAGATGATCAATCTGGCCCTAATTATTTTAGCTAAAAATTTATCGTGAATGTCTTTGGTTTGGCTAAAAGATGGTGGGAATCTCCGTCAAGTAGGTCATCCGTTGTAAACGAAAAAGAGGTTATTTTATGGATGGGGGTTTCTGACTCATTCAACAAGCCAATTGTTCCTTTTCGTAATTCACTAGGTCTGTAATCCACTCTGCTGACACTTTTAGCACCTATTAAGGTATCATCTGACAGGATAAAGTTTTCTTCCGGAACTTTATAAGACCATTTATGGTTTAATGTAACATTTTCCATGCTGAAAAATTGAAGTTCTTTTGACCCAGTATTTTTAACAGAATAAGTAATTTCTATATAAGTAGTATTATTGTCGATTTCTGTCCGTGAAAGTTCTACGCGGTCTTGTATTTCTTCATTGCTTAGATTTTTCTCTGTAAATAATTGATAAGCCTCTTCATTACTTAAACCGGTATATCCTCGTAAGTATTCTTTAGTTTGTTTGGTTAGGTTTGATAGTCTAATTATTTTTACGTCATTTAACTTAATCACCATTGGGGAAATCGTAAATGTCTTGTTTACTTCTACTTTATCTATTAGGGTTAATGTCCCCCAGTTTTTTTGCCGGACTTTTTGGCCAATTTCCTTTAGATGGCCTCCCCCGTTATATTCCACGATAGGTATGTCTTCTTTCTTTTTCACAACTGTGTGCTTATTCTTGTGTAGCTCTGTTTGATCCGGATTATGGAGAAGATAAAATGTAAAGAAACCGATGAATAGAAGACAAAGGATTCCAACTGTGATTGTTTTTCTTGAATAGATTAAAATAAGTCTTCCCGTCCCTTATAAAATAATATGAAAATGCAATAGATTATAAAAATAATATAGGTATATTTTAAAAATAACAAGACAAAAGCAACCTCCAATGGTTGCTCTTGACTTGTTATTCGTGTTTTTCTGAAATCTTTGACTCGAGACTTGTACCATGAATGGCTTCTGTGATTTTATGCTTATTCTCCATCTGCTCTTCATCGGTCCGTGTTTCCCAAATACTATATTTAACGGTATTTGGAGGATTTTTATTTTCATTTTCCACTGATTCCACCTCCACTAAATAGGGTTTCTATTCCTTATAGAACTATTCACTTGGAGGAATGCCCAATTGAAAAATGATCCGGGTTCATTTCTTTGTGTTTTAATAAATATAAAAAGCAATGCAAGTTTTTTTGCATTGCTTTAAAGTATTTTTTTAAAACAAACTTTTTCTATTAATAGAAGCAAACTGCTCCAACGATGATTAAAAGAATAAATAATACTACGATTAAGGCAAAACCGCCAGCACCATAACCGAATCCGCCGTAACCGCATCCGCCATAACCATATCCAAATCCACCGTAGCCAAACATAATAATCCCCCTTTCAAGATTAAGTACATTTATTTCTTAATAGAAGCAGCCTCCAATATATGCAGCTCCTACAATAATAAGGAGGATAAACAATACAACAATCAATGCAAATCCTCCAGCGTATCCATCAGACATCGTATTACACCTCCTGATTTAGGTACTAACAAAATATGTAATGGATGAAAATAATGGAAGGGCATATACCTATTTCAGGAAGATGTGAAGAAATCTTATGAAAAAAAGGAATTACTTCATAGGTAAAAGGCAACGTGTTATAAACTTCGAGGTTCTGTGATTAGGGAAAAAAGTGATGGGAGAACCGGGGAATGTGTCTCCAATAAGCGCTATAGGGGACAAAAAATTCACCCAAATCAAGAATAGGGTTTCCAATAAGCAGTATAGGGGACAAAATAGCAGATGAATAAATAAATTTTTTCCCCAACACCATCATGGCCGTAAAATCACCTTAATACAGTCTTCAGTTTTTGTATCAAACACCTCATACCCATGCTTTGCCTGATCCAATGGAAGGACATGGGTGATGATATCGCTTGGATCCATTTTTCCTCCATTAATCATATCGTAAAGGAACGGCATATACGGAATGACTGGGGCCTGCCCAGTTTTAATATCAACATTCCGTTGGAAAATATAACCAAGCGGGAAGGCGTTGTACCTGCCGCCGTAAACTCCCGTAAGCTGAATCGTTCCGCCTTTTCTTACGGCCTGACTTGCAATTACAATTGCACCCATTGAACCGCCATGCAGCTTTAACCCGGAAGCAAGAAACTCGAGCGGGGTCATTTTTCCATCCATTCCAATCGCATCAATCACGATGTCGGCTCCGCCCTTGGTAATCTCAAGGAGGTAATCCCCGACATTTTCATGATCTTCAAAATTAACAATCTCAACCTTGTTCGTCCGTTTTGCATGCTCGAGACGGTACCCAACATAATCAACAGCAATAACACGTTTAGCACCCTTTAACCAAGAGAATTTTTGTGCCAACAAGCCAACGGGGCCGCAGCCTAGGACAATGACGGTATCGCCATCCTTTACACCTGCATGATCTACACTCCAGTAGGCGGTTGGTGCTGCATCAGCAAGCAGCACTAATTTTTCGTCTTCGACTTCACAATTATCGGGAATTTTAAAGGGAGTAAAGTTTCAGAATGGGACCCGCATGAATACTGCCTTGCCACCGGCATATCCACCCGTGGTTTCTGAATAGCCAAAGAAACCTGAACCTTGGCCATGGGGGTTTCCATTGTCACATTGACTTGTCAAATCATGTGTACAATACCAGCAGTGGCCGCAGCTCACATTAAAAGGAATGATAACTCGGTCGCCTTTTTTCAAACTTGTGACCTCAGGACCAACCTCCTCAACCACGCCCATTGGTTCGTGCCCAATCACATAATCGGTCGGCAAATTGGGAATCATGGCATGAATTAGATGTAAGTCAGAACCGCAAATGGCCGAGGAGGTAACTTTTACAATAATATCATCGGCATTTTTAATGGAAGGATCTTTTACCTCTTTCACTTGCACATTCTTGATGCCTTGATACGTTACGGCTTTCACTGTAATCACTCCTTCCTGTTATTTATTTGGTGTAGCAAACATGCCGCGTCTGTCAGTGTCATTTGGGAAAAGATTGAGCTGGGCAATTTGTACTGCGGTTTGGACTGCCTTTAAATCAATCGGTATTTGTTCGTTGAAATCAAAGGGGTGAAGCCAGCCTCTTTTTATCATCAAATCTTTAATTTCTCCATGTAAGTCAATAGCTGCATCCATTTGCTTGTACAGTGCGTTTCTTAGCTCGGGATTAGTTGTTTCGGTAATCGCAAAACTGTAATTTCGTATTCCGGTTTTCACTGATAAATGGGAATGGGTGGAATGACAGACCAAGTAATTGCAACGGATTTCTTGATATCGGTCAAATCGGGGGTGCGAAATTATGCTGCGGCGATTACAGAGGCAGCCACTCTGGAATTAAGAGAAGCCCTTCGGGAGCAATTACGGGATGCCGTTGAAACTCATGAAAAAATCACCAACTTTATGATGGCAAGGGGATATTATCATCCACATGAATTGGGCGACCAGCTTCAGGTAGATTTAACAGCAGCTGACACAGCATTTAATCTTGCACAGAAATCGTAAAAAAACCCCAAGTTGACTTGGGGTCTTTTATCTATTCTTTTGCAAATTTATCACGGTCAGCAGACAAAAGTGGTTCTTCAAGCAGACATTTTCAATCAAAATATAACCCCCGTCATCGTACAAAGTATTCCCAGACTTTTTTTAATGTCCAACCATACTAAATTCCATCATTGAGGCTCTTTCATTTTATATATACCTAAAAAAAAGGCTTTGTACTCATAGAAAAAGTATAATGGTTCAAAATACAGAATAAGGACTTTTCTGTAATAAAACCTCATTCAAAAAAAGTTTAATGGTAAAGTTGGGAAGACAATGGGAAAAAGTGACCGCAAAGTTGAAATGCTTTTTTGGAGTATTGCCCTCCCTGGATTTGGGCAGCTTCTAAATGGTAAATATCTAAAAGGGCTATTATTTGTCGGATTAGAATTTTTGATCAATGTCAAAGCCCATTTTAATACGATTATCATGTTAAGTTTTCAAGGAGAAATCGTAAAAGCAATCCAAGAGACGAACTATCAATGGCTAATGTTTTATCCATGTTTATATTTTTTCGCCATGTGGGATGCATGGAAGGATGCTGGAGGTGGGAAGGACCGATATTCATTTATACCTTTTGTGTTTGCTGCCTATTTTGTAACGGTTGGCTGTATGTATTCCAATACCCTTATATTATTTGGGGTTCTATTCGGTCCTGTATGGCTTCCGATCTTGTTTATGATTCCTGGATTATTCATTGGTATGGTCATTCGAAAAATTATCCTCCATTTTTCATAGGGTGATTTTTCTGTTTTTATAAAAAAAGAAGCTCGGAATTTGAGCTTCTGTTGTTTGTTGTGGGTTGTTCATCTTATAAAGAAGGTGCTGCAACACCTGTTTTTGGTACAGGCTTTTAGCTTTTGCTTCATTCGTACTATTTTAGAACGACCAGTCCATCAGGTATGATTGCCAATATCTTTAGCACACTTTCAAAAATTCCACTCGGAAAATTTGGCCAAATTGAACGTATTTCCTATTATAATTTGAGGATATTAATTCAAATTAAGAAAATAATATTCAACAAACGGAAAGAATAAATCAATTGAATTTTATATTGGGATAGCGAATGAAACGTGAACTTTTATTCAACTTCCAGGAGTTTTTCATTGATATAAGGCTGTAAATCCTTTATGCTAGATATTGAAAGCGTTATATTGAAATAATATCTTTCTTTACTCCGGTTTTTTAACATCCTCAAGTTGTATTTCAAAACAGCTTGATTACATTCACAAAAGGGGAGATATAGATGAGGAAAATTAGCTTAGCATGGCAAATTTTCATTGGGTTAGCCTTAGGTATCATTGTCGGTGCCATTTTTTATGGAAACCCACATGTTGAAACTTATTTGCAGCCAATTGGGAATATTTTTATTCGTTTAATTAAAATGATTGTCATCCCGATTGTTGTCTCAAGCTTGATCGTTGGTGTTGCTGGTACGGGTGATATGAAATCGTTAGGAAAGCTTGGGGGAAAAACACTACTATATTTTGAAATTGTTACGACCGTAGCAATTGTAATCGGTCTTTTAGCAGCAAATTTATTTCATCCGGGTTCCGGAGTGGATATGTCCCGTTTAACGAAAACTGATATAAATACGTATGTAGAAACCGCAAAAACCACAGAAACACATTCTATGGTTGACACATTTGTCAATATTGTCCCAACTAATATCATGCAGTCACTTGCGAATGGCGACATGCTTGCAATTATTTTCTTCTCCGTTATGTTCGGGCTTGGAGTTGCGGCAATTGGAGAAAAAGGAACCCCGATTGTGAATTTCTTTAAAGGAACAGCCGAGGCCATGTTTTACGTGACGAATCAAGTTATGAAGGTTGCGCCGCTTGGTGTATTTGCCTTAATTGGGGTTACAGTCTCTAAATTTGGTTTAAGCTCCTTAATACCACTTGGAAAACTTGTAATCGTGGTATATGGTGCGATGTTCTTCTTTATTCTGGTTGTGCTCGGACTTGTGGCAAAACTCGTTGGAGTTAATATCTTTAAATTCCTAAAGTATTTGAAGGACGAATTGCTCTTAGGTTATTCAACCGCAAGCTCCGAAACTGTGTTACCAAAAATCATGGAAAAAATGGAGAAGCTCGGATGTCCAAAAGCGATTACATCGTTTGTTATTCCAACAGGATATTCCTTTAACCTTGATGGATCAACACTTTACCAGGCGATTGCAGCATTGTTTCTTGCACAAATGTATGGAATTCATATGAGTATTGGCCATCAAATCACCTTAGTATTGGTATTAATGATTACATCAAAAGGTATTGCCGGGGTTCCGGGTGTATCGTTTGTTGTTTTACTAGCAACTTTAGGAACGGTCGGCATTCCCGTTGAAGGTCTTGCCTTTATTGCAGGTATCGACCGGATTTTAGACATGGCCCGTACATGCGTGAACGTGGTTGGAAACTCCTTGGCTGCTATTGTGATTACAAAATGGGAAGGTCACAAGCTCGATGACTCTGGTGAAGAGCAAGTGGCGTAAATAAAAAAGGTGCCTCGGGCACCTTTTTTTCTTTTAAGCAATCTTTATGGCTTTCCCAAAAGGGACTTTTGGCAAAAATTCATCTGGGACCAGCCAGTATAGCTCGTATTCCACCTTTGTGATTTCTTCATAAATATAACCGGTTACGTCGGTTATGTAGAATAAGGTATCAATCTTTTCCTTTTCGGCCCATTCTAATACATCTGTATAAGAGGCTTTTCCATGTGTATAATATTTGATGGTGTCTGATTTAACCGGGGTAATACTACGTATTTTGAAATCGGCTTGGACGAGAAGGGTATCAGGCTTAACGGTTTCGAATAGCTTAACAATGTTATTAATTAGAATTGTTTGTACTTCAACGGATGAGGTATCAACTGCAAGAGCGATTTTTTTATCTTCTTTTTTTTGAATCATCGATAAAAGTCTCATATGCCATTTCAACTAAAACCAACTCCCTTGTATTATGAGCAGCAGTTTTTAGTTTGCTTTTTCAGCGAAGAAAATATGTTGGTTAATGCTTCTAGCCTTCTTTTTATTATAGTCCGTGTTATAGGACAATGTTGATTTTGAAAACGTTGATTGGAGCGGAAGGTGCGAGACTCCTGCGGGAGCAGCGGGACAGGTGAGACCCCACAGGCGCTTAAGCGCCGAGGAGGCTCACCGCCAGCCCCGCGGAAAGCGAGCATCCTGGAGCGGAAATCAACAACCAAGTTTAACAGCTCTTTATTATAAAAAAGAGGAATATGTACAAGTTGGGGATTTGCCATTTCATTTTTATAATTTCTACATATTTATATATATAAATTATAATTTGGGGGGTGATGATGGTGCAAGGAAGAAAGAAACGAAAAAGTCTTTTTCCAATCTGTATTTTCCCGGAATATAGATGGTGTGGTCCGGGTTGCAGTGGTCCTGGTGCACCGATAAATGATGTTGATTACTGCTGCTATAGACATGACACCTGCCTCGATTATGGAATATCCCCTTGCCAATGTGATTATGAATTCATGGAATGTCTGCGCTATAAAAGAAATCCACATACACAAAAAGGAAGAAACGCAAATCTCATGTATGAATTTATGAAAATGAAAACATCACTCACCTGTGGAGGGGATAGAAGATACAGATAGTTTTTTGTGATTGGGTAAACTCTTTATTGATGCCTAGTATGTTTTGGTGTCAATAATACCCTTCCTTAAAGGGTGTCTACTCTTACCATTTAATTACAAATTTTTCTTGATTATTCACTCAAATTAAAGTAGTATTAACTTACTATTTATGAAAAGGGTGACCATTAAGCCGATGATCTACTAATCCTATTGTAAGAAAAAATTCGTATCAACGAAAATATTTCTGGATAGGATTAGTGCGGACTTTTTTACATAACCTATGGGGAGTACAGGGAAATTTAATGTACTATGCCCATTTTGTGTATGTTTTGCCTCCTGTCCAGGTTAGGAATATGGAGGTTTTTTTATGGAAAAAACAAAATCAGATATCACTGTCGGAGCGTTGTTTCGAAACCAGGTTATTCGTACCATTCTCTTATCCGTATTTTTCCTGCAAATTGGTATCTGGGTACGTAACTATTCAATTTTACTTTATGTCATTGAACGAACTCATGAAAATCCAGTAGCCGTTTCGCTTATTTCTGTAGCGGAATTTGCCCCGATCTTTTTGTTTTCCTTTATTGGCGGAACCTTTGCAGACCGCTGGCGTCCAAAGCGTACCATGATTTGGTGCGATTTTCTTAGCGCACTGTCGATTTTTGTTGTCTTATTGACACTTCTTTTCGGAAGTTGGAAGGTCATTTTCTTTGCGACCCTTGTTTCATCGATTCTATCGCAGTTTTCACAACCATCTGGAATGAAGCTATTCAAGATTCATGTCAAAGAAGAATTGATCCAAATGGGGATGTCGATGTACCAAACGGTATTCGCTTTGTTTATGATTCTCGGTCCAATTATTGGAACCTTTGTGTTTCAGCATTACGGCATTAATGCTGCAATCGCCATCATGGGAATTGCATTTCTGTTGTCTGCAGCCATTTTATTCATGCTGCCTCCTGATAAAGAGAGTGAGGAAAATCAAGAGAAGACCACGCTTCTAAATGAAATGAAGGCAGGATTCCGTTATGTTTGGAACAGTCGTGCATTAACACTTCTTGGCGGATGTTTTGCTGCTGCAGGCTTAGGGTTAGGGCTTACCCAACCATTAGCTGTTTTCCTTGTTACCGAACGTCTTGGGCTACCAAAAGAACAGCTGCAATGGCTGATGGCTGCTTTTGGAATAGGGATGATTTTAGGAGGAGGCCTGACAATTGGTCTTGCGAAAAAAACCCCACCGCAAATCCTGCTTGCGCTTGGAATGTCCGTAAGTGCAATCGGATTCTTCGTAATGGGGGTATCAGATCAATTATGGCTGACCTTGACAGCCCAATTTATCAGCGGACTGTTCATGCCGTGCATTCATATCGGGATTAACACGATGATTCTGCAAAATACTGAGGCTGCTTTTATCGGAAGGGTTAATGGGATCTTAAACCCGATGTTTATGGGAACGATGGTAATTTCCATGAGTGCGAGCGGATGGTTGAAAAAAACATTTTCGCTTCTAACCATGTATGAAGCTTCAGCCCTGTTATTTATTGTAGGGGTGCTGGCCTTAGTGCCTTTATTTAAGCGCTCTTCTTCGGTATTAAAAGGAACGGAAGAAATGTAATTGGCTGTAACAAACAGAGCTTGGAAACCCAAGCTCTGTTTTATTTAGGTTTCCCTAGAGCTTTCTTTTCCAAGTGACGTACCCACCTATAATAACCAAGTAGAATGAGCAGCAAAAAGGGATCGAGAATGGCTGCATGCCAAAGTGTCCACCAACCATAATGAAAATATCCCCAGGGTTCCGGTAGAAGGGTCACTAGTTCGTATAATAAAATGGCAATAACAAAAAAGAATATATAAACAGCTTTCTTTAGGAGATTGGCCGTATAGGGAAACCGATTAAGAAAAATCATATTAACAGGCGGGAGGAGAAATAAATGCGGAATTAGCCCAGACCAATCGACTTCTTTACCAAAATACCAATAGGCATGGAATTTGAATTCAATGATGATGTCGAAAGAGCTTTGTAAAGCAACCGTAAAAACCCAGATATGTGCAATCAGATTGGCAGTAAGAATTTTATTTGTTTTAAAGGCAATAAGGTTAAACCCTATAATGGCAATAATAAGTCCAATCATGGAATTTTCCTTTTTTAAGATAATTTACCCATAGTGTTCGTTATTTTATACGCGTCGTTAGTACAAAATAAGCCAGGCAGCTGCCTGACTTATCTTTTCACAACTTCAAATAGTACGGCAACTCCAACACCACCGCCGCTGCCAATCGCGGCTACAGCAAAACGAGCATTTTTCCTTCGCTGTACTTCATAAAACAGCCTCGTAACCAAAATGGCACCCGATGCTCCATACGGGTGACCGATGGTTAAGGCGCCGCCGGACACATTTAGTTTTTCGTACGGGATTGAAAGTTCCTGTGCGCACGCGGCAATTTTTGAAGCGAATGCCTCGTTGATTTCAAAAAGATCAATCTCTTCAATGGTCAGTCCATTTCTTTTTAGCAAAGTTTGAATGGCCGGAATCGGTGCTGCTCCGGGATAATAGGGATGTACTCCTGCAGCCTGGCTGTCAACGAAGCGAAGAACCGGTTTGTATCCAAGAAGATGTGCGGTTGACTCCTCCATTACGACCACGGCAGCTGCACCGTCATGAATCCCACAGCTGTTTGCAGCGGTCACGGTCCCATTTTTTACAAAAGTCGGTTTTGCCCGTTTTAGCAATGCGCTCATGTTTCGCTCCTTACTAAATTCCTCATCCCTGCTATGCCGTTCAACTGCGACGATTTCTTCTGTAAAAAGCCCTTCTTTATAAGCCTCCCAGCTCCGATAATAGCTTAACAAGGCATATTCATCCTGTGTTTCCTTACTGATTCCAAATTTTTCCGCAACATATTCAGCCGCAACCCCCATATCCGGATCACCGATATGATCAGGTGAGAAGCGGGCTCTTTTTGGAAAAGGTGAGGTGCTTGGACTTTCGACACCACCGGCTAGATAGCACTGACCTGCACCACCTTGGATAAAATAGGAAGCCAAGCGAATCGCTTCGAGACCGGCACTGCATTGGCGGTCTAGGGTTACACCGGGGACCTGAAGTGGAAGGCCTGCTGTTAAGGTGGAAAGCCGGGCAATGTTTCCCCCCGGTCCTGTCACATTTCCTAAAAGACAATCGTCAAGCTGATCCTCGATTCCACTTGCTAAGTACTCAAGCAAGGGAGCAGCCAACTCATGGGGCTGTAGGGATTGAAATATTCCATTTTGTTTTCCGATGGGGGTTCGCTTTGCTTGGACAATGACTGCTTTTTTAATGGTTGTTCACCCTGCTTTCGACCAATTCGATTACCTGCCTGCGGGCAATTTTTCCACCGCTTGTATAGGGCATTTCATCGACGAATACCCATTTTCGCGGGATTTTAAAAGAAGCAAGCTTTTCCTTGCATAATCTTTGAAGTTCCAATTTTGTGGCTGTGCCTTTGACTACTGCGGTTACGATTTGTCCCCAGTAAGAGTCATTTGCTCCAATAACGGCTACTTCCTCCACTTCATGATGTAAGGAAAGTACTTTTTCAATTTCTTCCGGGAAAATATTGATGCCGCCATAGAGAATCATGTTCTTTTCCCGACCGACAATATATAGGTATCCTTCTTCATCCAAATAGCCCATGTCATGAACGGTAAGCCAATCATGTTCTGCTTGAACTGTGTTTTGATTGGGCTCCAGGTATCCGCTGAAAATCATTTTACTTTTCACATAAATCTTTCCTGTTTGATTCGGCTTTGCAAGCTTAGAATCCGGCAGGCGGATTTCGATTTTTACATTATGGCAGGGCCTGCCGACAGAACCCGGTTTTCGCTCCATTTCCCGATCGGATAATACGGTTACAAAGCTTAGCTCGCTTGCCCCGTAAAACTCATACAGGGTCAGGTTCGGAAACTGGCTGCGGACCTGGCGTTTGGAATGATCCTCCCATTTGGCTCCGGAGGAAAGAATCTTTAGCGGCCTTTCGATGGTACGTTCCGCCTGAAAAAGGGAGGAAATCATCGTCGGGACGACATAGAGGACGGTAATCGGAGCCGTCTCAATCCACCTCATTGCCTGGGATGGGATGTATTTTTCAAGCAAATAAACGGTTCCGCCCAGATATAGCGTACTGATTGCACCGTAGAGGAAGTGGGAATGAATCAGCGCCCCAGGGATCAGAACGTGGTCATTCTCATCCATCTTGAAATCAACACGGTTGCAGGCAAAGCTTGCAACCCACGAGTTGTGTGAGCGAATAAATGCTTTCGGATTACCTGTCGTACCGGAAGTGAATCCCATGTAAAAGGGAAGTTCCCCGTTTGAGGGCATGGTTTCCGGCGCCGGTCCCTGCTGAATTTCCTCCCGGCATTCATCCCAAATGAAAACTTTAGTAGGGGAATGGAGGTTTTTTACGGAAGAAATCCTGTTTTTTGTCGTTATAACAAGCGAAGCCTTGGAAAGTGCGAGCCGTTTTTCTACCTCTAATTCGGTCCATTTAATATCAAATGGGACTGCCGTCCAACCAGCCGCTGCCGCCCCCGTAAACAATTGCAGAAATGGAATCCCATTTGGGAGCAAAATTGCAACCGTTCTATTAAAAGAGTGGAAGGACCTAAACCAATTCGCCGTTCGACAAACACTCTCATACCATTCCTGATAGGTAAACCTCTCTGTGGCCGTTAAAATCGCTGTTTTCATTGGAAACTTCTTTGCATGATTTGCATATGAGTCAGTAATTGAAGCCATCTATAATCTCCTCTCTGTTTGTGTTCGACAAAATTCGGGTGGTGACAGGCACCACCCGAATTTTATCGAATGATAGTAAAAAGAGACACCGTTATAGTGTCTCAACGTTTTTGTGCAGGTTTCGTTTTATAGCCGGTGATTTGGCTAGTCTGTATACGAGGTAGGATGCTAGGGTTGCTTTTAGGATGTCTCCCGGGATATAGACTAGGCTAGTGATGATGGCGTCGGTGATTTTGATGTGCATGATGAAGGCTTGGACTGGAATGCCGATTATGTACATCATGAGTATTCCTACCGTTAGGTTGATTAATAGAATTCTCGCAAATCGTAATTTACTGAAACGCGAGATGAGATAGCCAAGACAGAAAGCAGTTATTGGCCATGAAATTAAATAGCCCGCGCTTGGCCCTACAAAAACAGCAAATCCTCCTCGTCCACCGGACAACAATGGTGCACCAGCCGCTACTAGCAAAAGGAAAATGATCATACTCCAAGCACCGCGTTTTGGACCTAATAAACCGCCGGCAAGCAAAACACCTAATGTTTGTAGTGTAATCGGAACCGGTGTAAATGAAAGCATGATTGGAGGGACAAAGCCTAAAGCCCCCATAAAGGCAGCTAATAAAGCAACATATGTAATGTCTAAAAGTTTCATATTCCATCTCCTCATATTTAACTATAGATTTGTACTTTTTTCAATTTTATTGTAAAAGCGGCAGAAATATATGTCAACTTAATTTTATGTAAAGTTAACATATAAAAATGAAATATTGGGAAAATTACTCTATTTTTTCAAAAATATTGATAGATTTTGGGTGTTCTTTCCCAATCTTCCCCTGCTTTTTCCCATGCTATAATTATTTTGAAAATTATAAATTATCTTTCGGGAGGTCTAAAGTAGATGAAAAAACGTACTTCACTTGTTCTTGCCCTTGGTCTAACAGTAGGAGCAGTCATGCCATTTACGGCAGCCGCACAAGCCAAAACACCGTATAATGTGATGGCTTCAAAGGAAGATCAGTTCAATAAAGGTGCAAAGGTGACCTGGAAAAAGGGACAAGCCGTTCCAACCTTTGTACATGGAAAACTATCAACTAAAGGTCATAAAGACAAGGAAGCTATTAAACAATTTATTAAAGAGAATAAACAAATCTATCAATTAGATTCGGATAAAGATCTCACATTATTAAATATTCAAACCGATGAAATTGGCAGCACACATTATGATTTTGTTCAATCGGTGCAAGGAATACCTGTCGACGGGGCTGCCTTTAAGGTTCATACCGATAAAGACGGAATTGTAACTGCCGTCAACGGGGATGTTTTCCCAGAAGCGTCCAGTTATTTTAAAGGAAAGCTAAAAGCACAGCTTTCGAAGGATGCAGCGCTTGCCAATGCATGGAAATCAATCAATCTGACAAAAGATGAAACACTTATTGATGCCGAAACTGGCCCTAGGGGAGAAAAAGAACGGGGGCTGGTTGAAAAGAGTAAGCAAGTGATCTATAAAAAAGGGAATGACTTCTATCACGCCTACAAAATCAATCTTCAATTTATTCTGCCGTATCCGGCAAACTGGGTCGTCTATGTCGATGCCAATAATGGTAACATCCTAGATTCCTATAATGCAGTCGCAGAGGGGACGGGCGTTGGGGTTTTAGGCGACACAAAAACCATTAACACCTATTATTCAAGCGGAACCTATTATTTATATGATATAACCAAACCAATGTCCGGTGTAATTGAAACAAGGACAGCGGCCAATACCCAGCGCTTACCGGGCAACTATTCCGTTGACGCTGATAATAATTTTAATGCAACCTCCCAGCGAGCAGATGTTGATGCCCACTACTATGCAGGTGTTGTCTATGACTATTATAAAAATAATTTCAATCGCAACAGCTTTGATAACAATGGTGCAACCATCCGCTCAACGGTTCACTACAGCCGAAATTATAACAATGCCTTCTGGAATGGTTCGCAAATGGTTTATGGGGACGGAGATGGGACACCTTTACCTCTTTATCCGGTGCAGTTGATGTCGTCGGCCATGAGTTAACCCATGCAGTCACGGAGAGAACGGCTGGATTAGAGTACCAATATCAATCGGGAGCCCTCAATGAGTCGATTTCCGATACATTTGGGGTATTTATGGACCGTGGGGATTACTTAATTGGCGAGGACGTTTACACACCGAAAAAAGCCGGAGATGCTCTAAGAAGTTTATCGGACCCAACTCTTTACGGTCAGCCGGATAATATGAGCGGCTATGTGAACACGACCTCTGACAATGGCGGGGTTCACACCAACAGCGGTATTCCAAACAAAGCTGCGTATTTAACGATTCAAAAGGTCGGGTTCGATACAGCTCAAAAAATTTATTATCGTGCCCTAACAGTATATTTATCACCAAAGAGTAACTTTAGTGATGCACGGGCTTCCCTTCTTGCTGCTGCGGCAGACCTTTACGGATCTGGAAGCACTCAATATAGTGCAGTAGCATCTGCTTGGTCACAGGTTGGAGTCTACTAAAGATAGGAATGATAGGAATGATAGGAATGATAGGACTGGGAATAGGTTCCCAGTCCTATTGACTTATGAGTTTGCAAAAAATAGAATATTCTTAATACAATTGGAGGTGCAGGGAGCGAGGAAATTGATCGGAGAACGGATTCGCTATTTTCGAAAAATGAAAAATATCACGCAAAAACAGCTGGCAGAGGGCATTTGTGCCATCTCTTATCTTTCGAAAATTGAGAGTGGAACAGCTGCTGCGAGTGAAGAAGTTATTCGTTTGCTCTGTGAAAGATTGGAACTTAGTGATGAAACATTAGATGAAGGCTATGATGGGGACTTGTTGAAAAAAATGGATCCATTTAAATTGGCAGTAAAGAACAAACAATTTTCGGAAGCTGAAAAAATGAATGAGTCCTTAAAGGAAGCCATACAAAAGAGTCAATCACAGCAGGTTCATATGAAGTATGATATCTATCTATTTGGTCTTTATGTTTTTTCAGGGAAAACCGAGCAATCCCAATTCTTACTCGAAAAAATTCAAAAATATCCAGAGCTTTTGCAAGACAGGCCCCATCTTCGTTTTGACTACTATTATTTTTTAAGCATCTATTATTATCTTCAAGAACAATTTCAACAGGCGATAGTTTGCAATGAGAATATGATTCTTTTGTTTAATCTTCCCGAAGTAACAGAGGGAGAAAAAGGAAGAATCTATTATAACCAGGCCCTTGCCTGTACGAGTATCTATCAATATTTTCAATCCATTCTTTTTACCCAAAAGGCATTAGAATTTTTCCGCCGGGAATTTGATAATGAAAGCAGTCTAAAATCGCTTATTTTACTAGGGATTAACCATCGACGCGTTCATAATTACAGAGAATCGGAACGATTTTTAAAAAGGTCTTTGCAATTATCACAAAAATTAAAGGATGATCACTCGACTTCAATCATTTACCACAACTTGGGTTATTTATATTCCAGTATGAATCAAACCGAGGAGGCTCTTCAAAATTTTCAAGCAGCCCTCGATTCCAATGGTATTTTTGACCATGAACTTTTAAGTACGTATTACTTAATAGCAAAGGAATATATGAATCTTGGAAATAAGCAGGAGGCAAGGAGGTGGTGTGATCAAGCACTTTCGAAGCTTAAAACTGTACCAATTGATGAACACTACTACCATATCCGCGTGCTGGATCTTGAGATTGAGCAGGTTGAAAACAGCCAATATGAGGAGTTACTTTTGAAAGCAATCTCCTATTTTGAGCGTGAACAATTATATCAATATGTTACGGAATGCTCGGAAAAACTGGCAAACTTTTATTTTAAAAATACAAAGTATAAAAAGGCGAGTGAATACTACCGATTAGCGAATAACGCTCGTAAAAATATTAACTAAGGGGGAATTTTTATGTTGAAAAAATTAATCTTGGTGACCGTGATAATCGGGGCATTTCTTGCAGGTGCATTAAAGGTTTCTTCAAGCCATGATACAGCACATGGCATCCTGCCAAAAGTGATTTACTCACAAGGAAATGAAACTTTGTAAACGGAATAATAACAAAAACCTTGCCCAGCGGTGAGCAAGGTTTTTATTATGCAAAAAAAGAGATTGGTGTAATCCACCAATCAAAATTATGGGAAGTTTTTGGACTTGTAGGTTCCAAAACCTTGATTAAGTTACTTTTATCATAAAACATACTTGTGTAGAACTTAGGGAGAAGTTGTGTGGAAGTTGTGAAGATTCCTTCATCGAGAAATGATTGCAGGAACAAGCGCCAATTTTAGCAAAAGTAACTTAGGACATAAAGGCGCTTATTTTTTAGCAGGTTAGCCTGCATCAACCTGGGTCTTAATCGATTCTACATTGCTATCCATTTCATTGGTATACGCATTTTTAACAGGTACAACCGCAAGGGCAATGGCCGCAATTAATCCGGGGATAGCAAATGCTATGAAATTTAAATGAATCGGTAAAGAAATCGACAAAAGGAATCCACCTAAAAGTGGCCCAGCCATTCCGCCAATCCTGCCAATACCAGAAGCCATTCCTAAAGCAGTGGACCTGACATACGGTGGATAGTACTGAGAAACATAGGCTTGGACAATATTTTGGGAACCAATGGTCGCTGCACCCGCAATGGCTACTAATAAGTAGATTAAAAATGAACTTCCGCCAAAACCAAGTAACGTTAAAGCAACTGCTCCAGAGGCGTACATCGGAACAAGCATTTTTTTGGAACCGTATTGATCACAAAGTCGACCAATAATAAGTGTTCCGATAATGGCACCGCCTTGAAGTGCAATCAGGAAACCCAGACTTGAATTTAGTCCATAGCCTGCTTCGATCATTAATTTAGGAAGCCAAGTATTTAAACCGTAAACCATTAATAAACAACTGAAAAATGCAATCCAAAACATAATAGTACTTAGTGCTCGTTTTTCTTTAAATAGTCCAATAATCGGTACCTTTGTTTCTTGTGTCTTCTGTACTTCTACGATTTCATCATTTTGATTAAACGTGGATTCTGGACTTACCCTGGAAAGGGTAGCGATTAATATTTCTTTTCTGCCAGTGCGAATAAGGTAACTCGCCGTTTCAGGCAATTGTTTATGCATAAAGGGTAAAAGTAGTAGAGGCAGTCCAGCAAACCAAAAAATGGCCTCCCAGCCGAATTTAGGCATTAAAAAGATTCCTAATAGAGGAGCAAGAATTCCCCCGACTGAATAACCGCATAATACGATGGATACAATCATACTTCTCATTTTTTTAGGTGCATAATCCGTTAATAAAGCAATGACATTCGGCATAATCCCGCCAAGTCCTAATCCAGCTAAAAAGCGAAAGGTAGAGAAAACAGTTGGTGATTGGGCGAATCCGCAAAGAAATGTAAATAAGCTAAACAAAAGGAGGGTAATCGTAATAACATTTTTCCTTCCAATCCGATCGGCAAGTGTTCCGAACAGGATAGCACCGAACATCATACCAAATAATCCATAGGTTCCGATTGCTCCGGCTTCAACAGGAGTAAGGTTCCATTTTTCAATTAGGGTCGGCACGACGGTTCCATATACAACAAGATCATATCCGTCAAACGAAATGATGAAGAAACTCCATAATAGTAGGATTAAATGAAAGCGGTTAAATTTACTGCCAGCGATAACTTCTGTTGAATTAATCTTTGCCAAACTTTTTCCCCCTATTTTTCAAAATAGTTAAAAGACAACGCTTACGAAATTCCTATAAAAAATTTATTCGTTAACGATTAAACACCACCTCCACTGTACCCATAGTGAAAAATGTTCTCTATTTATGGATTATAAACAACTGTTAAACTATTTTCAATAAGGAAATTTTAATATTAATTATTTTCTGTTAATTGGGGAAACCAACATATTTTAATAAAACGCAAAAAAGCGGGGATTTCCCGCTTTTTATCTATCCCTTATTATTTTATTTCTCATCAGAATTAAATCCGAAACTGCCGGATATTTCTTTGCTGATTTGTACTAAATATTGACTTAAATCATCTTCTTCATGATTGGGAATGAACTGAGAAAAGCCTACAATCGTCACGGCTCCAAGCAGTCTCTTCTTATAGTTAAATACAGGGAAACTAACAGAGGATACGGATGAAACCAACGGTTCCCTTGCAAAGGATATTTCTTTTTCTTGGATAACGTAACGTTCTTCTTCAAGCTGACGAACTTTTTCTGGTGTAAGCTGCATGAATTCCTTTGTTTTCCAATCATGAATCATTTGCTCATCCATAAAAGCCATGAATATTTTCCCGGTTGAGGAATGAATAGGGAGAAAGGTTCCTATCTGAGCTCCAATATTATAGCCTCGATGAATGTTGATATCTTTAACAATCATCGGGCCATTGTGTGTCCAGCTAGAATATAGAACCGTACTCGAACTTTTCTCATTAATTTCTTGCAGAAAGGGTGTAACCCGATCAACAACATTTTCGTGGTCTGCAGCAGCCATTCCGTATTCAATTAGCTTACTCCCTAACACATACTCTCCGGTATCCTTGCTTCGATAAAGGATGCCTAATTGGGTAAAGGTATTTAAATATTTGTAAAGATTACTCTTTGTAATTTGTGTTAGATCCTGGATATCAGTAAATTTTAATGGCCTTCCTTGTTTAGCGATTAAATCCACAATAGCCATTCCAATCTGTAAGGATTGAATTGTCGTTCCCTTTTTCGTTACTTCCATAATGATCCTCCTACAGAGCTCTACTATTTCTTATATTAGCATAGCGGCTAATGATATCCCACAGGCAAACAAAAGTTAAATTTTCTGAAAGTGCCTTCTATTAATAATATTGACAATATTATTAAATCATTATATAAATAGGGAACAGTATTATCTAATTTGATAAAACGGGTGAGGTGAAAAGATGAAGAAATATTTGGTGTTGATTGAGAGAAAACCTTCTTTCACAGGCAGTTACATTCAAGGTCACCGAGAATTTTTACAGAGTTTGCGAGAACAGCAAGTGTTAATTATTGCTGGCGGATTCGAAGACCAAACCGGTGGGGCTTATGTTGTTACTGCGGTTTCCTTAGAAGAAGCCAAAAGTCTTGTAAACAAAGATCCTATGAATCAAGAAAATGAATCCATTTACACTGTTAAGGAATGGAATGCAAACTAAAATAAGAGCTTTATATGGAAAAAAAAGAAGGGGGGCTATCTTATTAGGGTGGCGCTCCTATTTATATTTAAAAGTTGTTGCCTCATTAAATTTTCAAACAGGATGTTTTGATTTTATAAGCCTCCGGACTATTGCTTTTAAACGCTGTTGGAATATAATTGCATTAGGGATGTCACAATTTTGTCAGAAATTTATACCTTGAAAATTTTGGAGGGGAATTTATTGATTCGTGCAGCAGTTGCTGGGGTTCTCGGTTTTATTTTAATGTTTCTAGAATCATTGATTGTCATGTATTTAAAGGGGTATCAAACGATTGAATTCGGTGGAATGACTCCATTTATCAATGTCTGGGCGATGAATTTCTTCTTTGTATTTGCCATCCTGACACAAGTGACAAATTGGTATCAAAATCGAAACGCTGTTGGAGAAGGTAATGAAGATAATAGTTTATAAATTTTATGCCTCACTTTGGAAGGAACTCCCAAAGTGAGGTTTTTTTATAATTTTTTCCATTAAACGCTTGATAAAACTAATGTTATTAGTTATTATAAAACTAATAACATTAGTTAAAAGGGGATGATCATAATGAGAATGATCAAAAACGGTTTTTTGTATCAAGTAACGTTCATGGCCAAGGTTTTTCCAGTCAATTGCTATTTGGTGGAGGAGGAAGAGGGATTAACCCTAGTCGATGCTGCTCTTTCCTTTAGTGCAAAGGGGATTCTTCAAGCAGCGAATCGAATTGGCAAGCCGATCACTAAAATTGTTTTAACCCATGCCCATGAGGATCACGTTGGAGCGCTTGATTTAATCAAAGCAGAATTTCCGGATGTCCCGGTGTATATTTCAATAAGAGATCACCGATTAATGAATGGCGACCGTTCGCTGGATCAACATGAAGACCCAACCCCAATTAAAGGCGGCGTTCCGAAAAGGTTACAAACGCGGGCCAATGTATTATTGAACGATGGCGATCAGGTTGGTTCTTTGACCGCAATCCCATCGCCAGGGCATACGCCCGGGTCGATGTCCTTTTTAGATAAAAGAACCAATGCGTTAATTGCAGGGGATGCATTCCAAACAAGAGGGGGCATCGCTGTAGCGGGAGATATAAACCCTTGGTTTCCTTTCCCTGCCTTTGGTACGTGGAGTAAACCAACAGCATTAGCAAGTGCAAAGAAATTAGCGGGGTTCCGACCAGCACTGCTTGCTGTCGGGCATGGCGAGTTGATAGAGAATCCTGTAGAAGCAATGGAACAGGCGATTGAAAATTTTGAGAGAAAAGTAAGAAAAGGAGCATAGCAAATGTCACCCAGACCGAAAGTAGGACTTGATTTACCAACGATTCTTGAAGCGGCAGGGGAAATTGCTGACCATTATGGATCAGTTGAGGTCACCTTGGCCAATCTGGCAAAAAAATTAAATATTCGGCCGCCATCGCTGTATAACCATTTTAATGGGCTGCCGGGACTACGGAAGGAACTCGCCATTTATGGGTTAAATCAGCTTTATGGCGAATTAGCGCAGGCAGCGATTGGGGTATCGGGGGATAAAGCTGTCATTGCATTAAGTAGGGCATATGTTCAATTTGCGAGAAGACACCCGGGAGTGTATGAATCAACATTAATGGCACCAGACCCGGAAGATGGGGAAGTTCACCAGGCAGGAGCGAAAATCGTCGAGCTTACTCTCCGAGTACTACAGGCTTATGATTTAGAGGGGGACCAAGCAATTCATGCCGTAAGAGGCTTACGCAGCATCCTCCATGGCTTTTCTTCATTAGAACAAAGAGGCGGATTTAAAATGGCATTGGATGCTGATGAGAGCCTGCTCATTATAATAAGGGCCTTCCTCGCTGGTATGGGGGATTAGCCTTCATTGTAGTGTCCACTATAAACGGACAAATAGGGCGAAAAGTCCACGAACGGTGACAGGCACCATGTGAATTCTTCACATGGTGCCTGTCATTTTCTATTGGACAAACGTTTATAGTGTCTTGCGGATTTGTTGAAAAAGCGGGTACAAACCCAAGCTTGTCTCTCGTGTGATACATATACATAGAGTACATCCTGGCAATAGGGATAGATGGAAGGGGGGAACAAGAGCGGAGTATCCACCTGAGGAGGGAGGTCGTCTCATGAAACATCATGAATTACGAACTAGTTTGAAAGGGGAAAGACATGTTTCTTCAACCGATGGTTTGGATGACCATACTCACATTTGTAGTTACACTGGTTCTCATTCTCTGGAGGCCTAAAGGAATCAACGAAGCGATTCCGGCCACGATGGGCGCGATCCTTGTGTTATTAAGCGGAAGTGTAACACTTTCCGACCTTGGAATCATCACCGAAACAATCAGTGGTGCCGCGATTACTATTATGGCCACGATCGTCATGGCGATTGTTCTCGAGAGCTTTGGATTTTTCCACTGGGTGGCGGAGAAGCTCGCTGCCAAAGCAAAGGGTTCCGGAATTCGTTTATTCTGGTACGTCAACCTTTTATGTTTTCTTATGACACTTTTTTTCAACAATGATGGAAGTATCCTAATTACCACCCCTATTCTTGTTATGTTACTCAATAATATGGGGTTGAAAAATCACCAAAAGATTCCTTATTTACTTTCTGGAGGCTTGATTGCGACTGCATCGAGTGCACCGATTGGAGTAAGTAATATTGTGAATCTAATTGCGTTAAAAATCGTTGATATGTCGTTATATATGCATACCGCGATGATGTTTGTCCCAGCCACACTTGGACTGCTTTTTCTCGTTGGTCTGCTGTTTCTAAGATTTTATAAAATCCTTCCAAAGACTGTCCCGACAAAAGTTTCAGGGCTGTCATTTCCATCCTATCATCCACTAAAACCAGGGCCGTTATATAAAACGGAAAAGCAGCGCTCCCGTTTTATGCGAAACGTTCTTTTATTCGTGTTTGCTGTCCGAGTCAGCCTATTTGTTGCTTCGTTCTTGTCCATTCCCGTATCTGTAATGGCTGTTTTTGGCTCACTTGTTCTCTTGGGCTGGAGGTGGATGTATTTAAAGGTGCCTCCAACTGATATGTTGAAAAAAACGCCTTGGTATATCATCATTTTTGCTTTTAGCATGTATGTGATCATTTACGGTCTCCATAATATCGGCTTAACCGAATGGCTGGTTGGATTTATGCGCCCGATTGTCTCTGGGAGCTTGCTCCATGCAAGTGTTATGATGGGCGTGCTTTTATCAGTCCTCTCCAATATCTTCAATAACCACCCGGCGTTAATGGTAGGAACTTTAACATTAACCAATATGGGATTGGACACGCTTACTTTGAAAGTTTCCTATCTTGCGAATGTCATTGGCAGTGATATGGGATCCTTGCTGCTCCCAATGGGAACCTTGGCAACGTTGATGTGGATGCATATCGTCAGAAAAGGAAAAGTACGCATTACTTGGTGGGAATATGTAAAAATCACAGGTGTCGTTATTCCTCCTGCTGTAATATTCACATTAGTAGTCTTATATTACTGGGTTTCGTGGATTTTTGGAGGAGCACTTCAATCATAATTGTCTATAGGAAAAAGGAGAATCATAATGAATGATTTTAATGAATTATTAGGAAAAACTATTGAGGTTGAAATTTCCGGAGGTAGTTTCCATATCGGGGTTCTCGTCGATTCCGGGCTGGACATCATTGTAATTTATGATGGCAGAACTCAATCCTTTCTCTATATTCCAGTTGTTCATATTCAAAGATTAAAAGAAATCGTGATCGAAGAGTATTATTTTGAAGGCCCCCCATCAGAAAAACCAATTGAGCTCGAAACCCAATCCATCTCTTTTCGTAAAATATTAAACAATGCAAAAGGCCGGTTTGTCCAGGTTTATGTGACAGGAAACAAATCCATCCATGGCTATTTAACCAGCATTTTAAATGACTATTTTGTCTTCCATTCACCCGCTTACAAAACGATGTTTATTTCGATGCAGCATGTAAAGTGGCTGATTCCATACCCTGAAAATGCAACGCCTTATAATTTAAGTAAAGAAAGTATTCCGCTAATACCCGCAGCTGCTCCGTTGGCCAGGACCTTTGAAGAACAGATGAAAAAATTGGAAAACCAGATGGTTATTTTAGACGGCGGTGACCATCCGGAAAAAATCGGCCTGCTTCAAAAGGTTCGAAATAACAAAATGACGATTGTCACAGCTGAAAGGGAAACGGTGTATCGGAACTTAGAGCATATTAAAACGATTCAATTGCCTTAATGAAAAGGAGATTTAGAACATTTTGCTTAGTGGAACGAAAAACGGCAAAAAATAATCCATCTTCTGTTAAACAGACAAGATGGATAAATAAATGATTCCGGATTTACAATCTGTCCGTGGCATATGGGTGCCACGGACTTTCACCATGTATTTACTATATAAGGTATGTTTTTAGCAATCACTTTGTTCCCTCTGTCTGATTCTTTGATTAATTTGGAAATAGGAAGGTAAGATAAGCTTTGTTATAATAGGGATAAGATTACAGATAAAAGGTGATAAATTTGCACAGTATCCAAAAATTAGGATTGTTAGTCGATGTAGAAACAACTGGATTAGGGCCTACTACAGATGAAGTGATTGAACTTGCGTTAAAATTGTTTTCTTATCGGGAGGATACAGGCGAGATTTTGGATGTTCTTGAGGAAGATTCCTTTTTGCGTGAGCCGTTGTCCACCACCGCCCTGAACAATTATGATCGAGCTTTTAGAGTTCATGGAATTCCTTTTGAATCGGTTAGGGGGAAAAGCTTTTATGATGTAAAAATTAAAGCCTATTTTCATCGCGCGGATTCTATATTTGCTCATAATGCTTCATTTGACCGGAGCTTCTTGGTTCATATGTACCCAGAGGTGAATGACCAGAAATGGTTTTGCACGATGCGGAATATCCCTTGGAAAAACTATGGCTTCGCAAATGGAAAGCTTTTAACTCTTTTACAATCGCATAATATCACGAATCACCAAACGCATAGAGCAATGGACGATATTACATACTTGATGGAACTGCTCAAGAAAACAAGTCCTAATGGGAATCTCTATTTACAGGAAGTCCTTGAATTCGGGCCAATGCGGAAATATCAGCCCGCTGCAGCCAAAAGGAAAATGGGGTAAGTGGGTTAGGTATTTTAAAAAACAAGAAAGTCCCTTTTTTGGCAGGGGACTTTCTTGTTTTTTATGTATCACTAGATGCGATTTTTTTAATGTTGTTTGCCTTCCGTGAAGATTTGGAAGTGTACACCAAACTTGTCGATTACATTGCCGTATGCAGGACTAAAAAAAGTTTCTTGGAGCGGCATGGTCACCTGACCGTTGTCTGATAAAGCATCAAAGAATTTTCTTGCTTGTTCCGCATCATCAGTTGTTACGCAGATTGTAACCTGTGATCCAGTTTGATGCGGCTGACCAGGAAACGTATCAGAAAACATTAGTTCCGTTTCACCAACTTTTATCGTAGCATGTGAAATACGATCCTTTGCATCAGCTGGAAGAGGGAAGTCCGGGTTTTCTGGCATTTCACCAAAGGATTGAGAAAACAGGACTTGGGCATCCAAGGCATTTTGGTAAAACTGAATCGCTTCTTTCGCATTTCCGTCCATTACTAAATAAGGAATTAAACGTACTGACATTGATCATCATCTCCCGGTTCATTTATATTTTTTTTATATGGGTAAAGATTAAAACCTAGTTCATCGATTTTACAAAAAAACAATGAAGAAACACAAATCCTATTATTACCCATAAACAAATTATATAACCAAGAACATCTGTTCGCAACACAAAAATAAAAAATATCAAGTTATGGTGAGGTTGTGAGTGTCCACCATACGCGGACAAATTTGCCTATTTGTCCACGAACGGTGTCAGGCACCGTATCTTTCTTTTACGATTTTTTTGTGGTGGATGGCGTGGCCGGCGATGATGTAGGCGATGGCACGGGTGGTGATGGGCATGTTGTTGGCGAATCCGTTATTTTCCCACGCTGTTTCCGGCATGGTTTGAATCAGACTGATGGTGGCATTTCGTGTTGCTATAAAATCGTCCAGAATATTTTTTAATGGCAGCCTCTCAATTTGTGCGCCTTTTATATAATCATTCTCATCAAATCCGGCTAAAGAAGTCTCGTCACCGCGGCCCACTCGCAGCAGGCGGTAGCTCATGATTCTCTCCGTATCTGTTATATGACAAAGTACTTCTTTAATGCTCCATTTGTTTTCAGCATATCGAAAATAACTATCTTTCTCGGATATCCCTTCAAAAAGAGCAATTGTTTCTTTTAGATCATCTTTTAGCACCTGCAAAAGTTCACCTTCAGGAACTAACTGAATATAAGGTTGATAATAAGCTGGAAATTCATTTTCATTTGGTCGCTGCAACATTTTAAAACTCTCCCTTCCCATTCGTTTAAAAAATCAATTCCTAAAACTATCCTACCACATTTTTCTTGCTGACTAAATTCCAAACCCAGCGCTCCATCATATTTAAATAAAACCCATTGAGCAATTAAAAAATCAATCTATAAATGTTACAATTAGGTGAACTTATAAATTTTTCTAAGGTGATAATAGTGTTATATTTTTTTATTTTTATCCTTCTGTGCGCAAGCCTTATTGCATTTTTTCTTTTGAAAAAAATATATGTCCCTACATCGACAATGGCAGCTGTTATGTCGCTTGGAATTATCACACAGGGAGTACTTTCTAACTTTTTCGGAATTCATTCCCTTGAAAAAATTCTCAGTGTCATCAATTTCGCTTTATGGAGTTCCTTTTCCTTTTCTATCCTGATGACTTTTTTTAACAAAAAGTTTAGGGAAATCCATTATTCCAATCCAATCAATCGGTTTGGAATCGGGACATGGGTAGCGGGAACCTCAATTTGTACGATTTTAATAGCAAAGCAGTTTACCGAATGGGCACTGATTGCCAAAATCATATCCTATTTCAATTTTTGCCTGTGGTTTTTTTATGTCCTCATTTGCATTCAAGCATTTTTCGAATTAAACAGCAAAAGGCTCAGTGAAAAAGTTCACGGCATCCTGCTCTTAACGACCGTCAGTACACAATCCTTGGTGCTTGTCATGAGTTCCGTTTACAAAAAGGTACCTATCGCCGTTGACCATTTCTTTATCATGCTCGGGTTGTGCTTCTATTTAATTAGTGCGTTTATCATCGTGAAGCGTTATCTTATGAAATCGTCCTCTTGGTCGATTGAAAAGGACTGGAATAACACCAATTGTATTCTCCATGGTGCCTTGTCCATCACAGGACTGGCTTGTATTCGATCCCAATCAGTAAATGAACAGGTAATCATCGCGATATGGGTATGTGCAGCCACTATTTTTGTGATTGTTGAGTCGATCGAAATCTATCGAATGTATAAGCGAATGAAATCTTTAGGATTAAAAACGGCAATCTTTATTTATGACTTAAGCCAGTGGAGCAGGGTTTTTACATTTGGTATGTTTTTTACTTTCACCTACATGATAGCTCCTGGCTTGTCTGCACTATCCGCCATTCAAAAAATAATTATTACGATTGGAATTTGGGCAGTTCCATGCCTGCTCATTTTGGAGGTATGCCTTTGTGCAAATCATCTCCTCCAATTCAGTCGCAATTATCCTAAGCAATATCAAAAAAACAGCGAATTAAATGCATAACAAAAGAAAGAGCTGAACCTAAAACGGTGCAGCTCTTTTTACTATTCAGCAGTAAAACATACAAGAGGTTCTCTCTAATTAAAATAAAAAAAGAACCAGAAAACCTGGTTCTCATTATCTTCTTGTTTTCACCTTCACAGCCGTTGCACTGCTTACATTTCCTGAAGGATCCTTGGCGGTCACATATAGTGTTGTGCCGGTTTTTTGTCTTGAAATCGTTGCTCTGAACTTTCCTTTTGAGTCTGCCTTCGCATACTTCAGCGTTTTTGTACGAGTTTTAATCGTGATCGCAGCTTTGGCCTCGGTTGTTCCTGTTACTACTGTGTCCCGATAAGTAACAGGATTCACCATTGGTTTAGATGGAGCAATTTTATCCTTTACGGCTAAATTAAAGGATTTGCTTGTATTGCCTATGGCATCTTTAGCATAAATTGAAAGTTTAGTTCCCGCTTTTTGTTTAGGAATCGTTACTTTAAATTTGCCCTTTGTGTCAGCAACACCTTTACCAATCACTTTTGAACTGGCTTTTACATAAATGGCCGCTTTTGCTTCAGCTGTTCCGGAAACGGATGAAGACGTGTTGGAAACTGTACCGACCTTAGGAGTAACCACAATTTTGTTTATGGTAACCTTCGTAATAGCTGAGGATTTTTGTGAGTTTGAAATAATAATCCCAAATGTATATACACCATTTGGCAGCTTTGAAACATCTAATGTCACATGCTGGTTACCGGGTTTTTGTTTAACCTCTTTTATAGGATAGGAAATAATCTTTCCAGCAGCATTTTTTACATAAACAGTTGAGGTAACATTTTCATAAACGGTATAGTTAACAGTAATTTGTCTGGTTTTAGAATTGTAACCAGAGCTAACATTTGAAATACTCGGTGGCTTCGTCGTACTCTCGGGAGCATCAGCAGATGGTGTTGACTGCTCAATCCCATTGTCATTGCTGGAGCCCGCAGGAGCAGGAGCTTCATTTACAACGCTAGAAGTGGGATTATCGGTTCCACTAGTATTATTAGGAGTACCTATATTTACTACCGGTGCAAAATCAGGGTTTGTTAACGTTGTCCCGGGATAATAAAAATTTAAAATTTCACGATAGCTCAGCCCTTGGTCGGCCATCGCTTGCGCACCCCACTGGCTCATTCCCACGCCATGGCCATTACCCAGACCTGTAACGATATAAGAAGTGCCATTTTCTTGGTAACTGGTCAATAAATAACTTTTCATTACATTAATGCCAATCATGCCACGAATTCTTGTCGCTGTAACATCTTTAAATTCAAGTGTATTTGTTTTAATTTGCTTCTGGTCATCCAGTACAAAATCACCGGTGGTTTTATCTTTTAAAAAGAAGTTCAGCTTAATCGTTGCTAATTTTACTCTGCCCCCAGCAGTTAATTGGTCGGAGAAAGATAATTTTGGGATTGAGATAATTTTAATCTCTTTGTCAGAATAGCCATTTTGGATCATCCAGCTTGTTATACTCGTAACAAGTGAGGAATCCGTTTCTTTTACCGAAGCCCACCAGTTTTGTGGATGGGATAAATCTAATGAAGAAGTGTCAATTTGTGTTTTATTTAAGGTAAAACTCTAGGGAACCTTTTTATCATATGGATCTTCTTTAATAGGATAAAACGCGAGCGGAGTGCCTCCCCAAACACTTGCATTGGATTCGGTCATTCCCCCATTACTGGCAGAGTAAAAAGCATCAATCAGCTTGCCATTATAGGTTAAGGTTTGTCCGTTTGTTTCTTCTACTGCAGATGTGCTATTTGAATTCCAGGAATAGCCGCCGTAGGCTTGGAAACTTACAGTATCGTCAAATCCGGATATTGATTTGTAACGATCCGCATAGGTTCTAGCAGCAACTGCCTGGGCCTTCAATGCTTCCTTGTTCCAAGACGCCATCATTTCATAAGGAACAACGCCTTTTAAGTAATCTTCTAATGGAAGTGTGTTAACAGGGCGGACATACGCATTGTTTTCTAATGTAAATTTCATTGTTCCGAGGTACGGGAGATTATTGATGGAGATTACATTGTTTGTTCCATATTCTTTCGGTACAGAAGTAAAGCTAGTAAACTTTGAAATCAAAGTACTATTTTCATATAAAGAGAGTGCACTGTTTTCAACTTGTACTTTATACGTTTTTCCTTCTACTAATGAAACATCCGTATCCGGAATGTCGTATTTACCTTTCACAGAAATAGTCAGTGTCTTCTGATTGCCAATGTAGTTTTTTAGCTTAACTGTCATCAACTTGACTTCCTCTGCTGATGCAATATTTATACAATTAAGTGAAGAAAGAAAAAGTAGCAGGACTAGAAAGGCAGAGCAATACTTCTTCATTTTTTTCCCCCTGATGTATATTTATAATCTATTTTGATAGTGTTATATATTTGTAATTTAACTATATTAATTTATTAAAATGGCTACAATGTTAGTTTTTTCCCTTAAGTGGATATTTCGACCAATTAAAGGATTGTAAAAGACGATAGCTAATCTACAAAAATAAATATGTTATATTGGAGAATACAGGAGGGATTTATTTGGAAAATAATCAATGGTGGAAAAAAAGTGTGGTTTATCAAATTTATCCGCGAAGCTTCAATGATTCCAATCAGGATGGAGTTGGTGATCTTCAAGGGATTATTGAAAAATTGGATTATTTGAAGCTTTTAGGTGTGGACGTTCTATGGTTAAGTCCTGTTTATGACTCACCTAATGATGATAATGGATATGATATTCGTAATTACCAGGAAATCATGCAGGAGTTCGGAACGATGGAAGATTTTAATCTATTACTGGATCAAGTTCACCAACGTGGTATGAAGTTAGTCATGGACTTGGTCGTGAATCATACTTCTGATGAACATTACTGGTTTATGGAGTCAAAAAAGTCGAAGGAAAGTCCTTATCGGGACTATTATTTTTGGCGGAAAGGGAAAGACGGAAGAGAACCGAATAATTGGGGATCTGTTTTTGGCGGATCTGCTTGGAAATATGATGAAATCACTGATGAATATTATTTACATATTTTTTCAAAAAAACAGCCCGACCTGAACTGGGAAAATCCAAAGCTACGGCAAGAGGTTTATCAAATGATGAGATTTTGGCTGGATAAGGGGATTGACGGTTTCCGGATGGACGTCATTAATTTTATTTCGAAAGAGCCAGGGCTGCCCGAGGGTGAAATTCACGATGGACAAACCTATGGGGATGGCAGCCGTTATTTTATGAACGGTCCTAGAATTCATGAGTTTTTACAAGAAATCAACGAACGGGTTTTGTCGGATTATCCGGTGATGACAGTGGGGGAAATGCCTGGGGCCTCGCCTAAGGATGCGACGCAATATACGGACCCCAATCGAAATGAGGTAAATATGATTTTTACCTTTGAACATATGGATTTGGATAGTGCGCCAGGTGGAAAGTGGAATTTAAAGCCGCTGAATCTTGTCGATTTGAAGGAAAACTTGGCAAAATGGCAGACCGCCTTACACAAAAAAGGCTGGAACAGTTTATATTGGAACAATCATGACCAACCGCGGATTGTTTCCCGTTTCGGTAATGATCAGGAATACCGGGTGGAATCGGCTAAAATGCTTGCAGCCTGCCTCCATTTCATGCAGGGGACTCCTTATATTTACCAAGGGGAAGAAATTGGCATGACCAATGTGAAATTTGAGTCGCTTGAGGATTATCGTGACATTGAAACCCTTAATATGTATGAAGAAAGAAAAGCATTAGGATATGCACATGATGAAATCATGCAATCGATTTATGTCAAAGGAAGGGATAATGCCAGAACTCCAGTGCAATGGGATGATTCCGAACACGGCGGGTTTACGAGTGGAATTCCTTGGATTAAAGTGAATCCAAGATACAAAGAGATTAATGTAACAGCTGCTTTAGAGGATCCGAATTCTATTTTTTATTTTTATCAAAAATTAATTTCTCTTCGCAAAGAGATGGACATTATCGTTGAGGGAGATTTTCAATTGCTTTTAGAGGATCATCCGTCGATATTCGCGTATGAGCGCAACTGGAAGGATGAAAGCCTGCTTGTATTCTGTAATTTTGGTGACAAAACGATAGTGATGGAGGATGAGGATTTGCTAAACCGTTTTCCTGAGTATGAGATCATCCTTGCTAACTATGATGAGGCGGATCCGAAAGAGCTGCGGTCTTACGAGGCGATTGTTTTAAAAGGTAAATAGGAATTTTGAGGTTAGATGGATAGGATTAAGGATATTTTGGGTGTTTCAGAGCGAAGAAATGTCCCAAAAACCAAAATAAAGGACATTTCCGGCCTTTACAAGCCAAGAAATGTCCTAAAAAACCTATAAGCTTTAAAATTCCAATATCATAAACCCGTTCCCAGGCAGAACAACACTAAATTCATCCCCAGAAACAACATGCTCTTCATTTTCCCAAAGGTTCGTGATCGTTTTTCCACGCAGTTCAAAAGGAACCACATACTGAGTCTCTATGCTGCTCGTATTTAAAACCACCAAAATGGCCCGGTTGCCATTGGATTTTGTATAAGCTAAGCAGCTTTCGTGGTATTCTGGCGGAATGAACGAAAGCTGACCTTCATTTGCGAGCAAGGGATTTTCTCTGCGGAGCCGAATCAATTTTTGTACATGTGCAAAAAGCTCATGATTTTGCCCAGCACTATCCCACTCCATACATTTGCGGCAGCCAGGGTCCATCACTCCTGTCATGCCAATTTCATCCCCGTAATAGATACATGGCGTACCAATAAAAGTCAATAAAAGGGTATAGATCTGCTTCACCCTTTCAATATCTTCTCCACATTCCGTTAATATTCTAGGTGTATCATGACTTCCTACCAAATTAAAAGCTACCTCATTGATATTACGAGGATACATATGAATGAAACCCGTCATATTTTCTACAAACTCTTTTGCTGATATTTTTTGCTTCGCAAATAGATTCAAGATATTGGAGGTAAATGGGTAATTCATTACCGCATCGAATTGGTCGCCACGAAGCCACGGCATTGCATCATGCCAAATTTCACCGAGAATATACACATCTGGCTTGATTGCTTTTACCTCCCTTCGGAAATCGCGCCAAAATGCGTGATCGACTTCATTGGCTACATCTAAACGCCAGCCGTCAATACCAAACTCTCTTACCCAGTAACGGCCAACCTCCAGCAAATATTCTTTCACTTCCGGGTTTTCCGTATTTAACTTTGGCATAAACGGCGTAAAGGCAAACGTATCATAATTTGGCTCCGGCTCCGTCACCAAAGGAAACTCCCGGACATAGAACCAATCTTTATAGCGGGAGTTTTCTCCATTCTTTAAAACATCCTGAAACTGTGGAAAATAAAATCCGCTATGATTAAATACTGCATCAAGCATCACCTTAATATCATTTTGATGACATACATCAATTAACTCCCTAAAGGTTTCTTTTGTGCCAAATTGCGGGTCAATCTCCATATAGTCAATCGTATCGTATTTATGGTTGGAATAGGCTTTAAAGATGGGGGTAAAGTAAATACCGTTAATCCCTAAATCTTTTAAGTATTTAACATGTTGGATAACTCCATCTAAATCGCCGCCGAAAAAATTAACAGGAGTCGGCTCAGTGCTGCCCCAAGGCAGGGTTCCTTCCGGGTCATTGTCAGGGTTCCCATTTGCAAAACGCTCCGGAAAAATCTGATACCATACTGTGTTTTTTACCCAAACAGGAGCTCGGAAAATATCAATATTATTTAAAAAAGGAAAACTAAAGTAATAGGCAGTATCGTCCAAGGGAGGATCCGAGTAAAATCCTTTTTCCGTAAAGCAGGCTGATTCAGACTCATTCGTTAGGATAAAACCGTATCGCAGCCTTTTGAAAGGGGGAGCGACGGCAATAAACCAATAATCAAACAGTTGGTCAGAACCGTTTTTTTTCATCGGTGCAGTTGTCGGCTGCCACCCGTTGTCAGCCCAAGCATATGGGTCACCATGAAGGAGAATTACTTGTTTTACGTCGTTTTTTTTCGTCCTTAGTTGAATGTGTAATTCGCCGTTTGTGCAAACGTATGCATAATTATCTTTTGGTCGGTGATAAATCGCTTCTCTTAACAATACGAATCAACTCTTTCATTTTAGTGTTAGATAAGGTTAATTTTACTAGATAATCACTAATGTTAGTAGAATTTAGTTTATCCATTTTCAAATAATATAAAAATATTTTTTTAAAAAATAGTTGTAAAATTTAATAATCCCCTTATAATGAAATTATGTTGTGCAACCGTTTTCGCAAAATGTAAGCGTTATAGTATTTTCTTCAATCTGGTGAAAACTAAGCACACCACAAAATTTTAATACTACATAAAACAGGAGGGATAGGAATGAAAAAAGCACTTTCGATTTTTATGATGATTGTCTTAATGCTCGGTGTTCTTGCAGCATGCGGTCCTAAAAGAGACGCGTCTAGCACAAAAGATAATGGCAAAAAAGAAGAAGCTGCAGCAAAACCGGAAAAACTAGTTGTTTGGGAAGATAAAGACAAATCAGGCTGGCTGAAAAAGGTTGCAGCGGATTTTGAAAAGAAAAACGGAATTAAAATTGAATACAAAGAAGTTGAAATGGCTACAAAAATGCGTGACCAATTGCGTCTTGATGGACCTGCTGGTACAGGCCCGGATATCGTTACATTACCACATGATCAAATTGGCCAGGTTGCAACGGAGGGTTTAATTGCTGAGCTAAAAGTAGATAAAAGTGTTACCGATACATTCTCTCAATCTTCTATTGATGCGGAAACTTACAATGGAAAACTTTACGGACTTCCAAAGTCCTCTGAAACACCTGTTTTTATTTACAATAAAGATTTAATGCCAGAACCGCCAAAAACAATGGATGAGGTATATAAAATCTCTAAAGATTTCACAAAAGGCGGAAAATACGGTTTCTTAGCGCTTTGGGATAACTTCTATTTCGCACATGGAATTATCGGCGGAATGGGTGGATATGTATTCAAAAATAACAATGGAACCCTTGATCCAAATGATATTGGTTTGAACAATGAAGGCGCTGTTAAAGGTACGGAGTATATTCAAAAATGGTATAAAGAAGGATTGTTCCCAAAAGGAATCATCGGTGAAAATGGCGGATCCGCTTTAGACGGTCTATTTACTGAAGGAAAAGTAGCATCTGTTATGAACGGACCATGGGCGTATAAACCATACCAGGATGCAGGTATCAAAATTGGTATGAGTGCACTTCCAACTATGCCAAATGGTGAACATATTAAAACGTTCATGGGAGTAAAAGGTTGGCATGTTTCAGCCTATTCTAAAAATCAAGAGTGGGCTACGAAATTCTTAGAATTCATCACAAATGATGAAAATGCAAAATACCGTTTCGAACAAACAGCTGAAGTTCCAACAAATAAAGCATTACTTGACGATCCCGCTATTAAGGGTAACGAAGGTGCTAAAGCGGTTGCTGAGCAATCTCAATACGCTGTGCCAATGCCAAATATCCCTGAAATGGGTCAAGTTTGGAAGCCAATGGCCGACTCGCTTCAAACGGTTGTAACCGGTAAAGCAACTCCTAAAAATGCACTAGACGATGCGGTAAAACAAATCAAAGCAAATATCGAAACTTCTAAGTAATGATTTCTCAGCAGTACCTCATCCCCCTTGAGGTACTGCTGTCTACTAAATAATAGGAGAAACTCATCAGATGCTCTGTGAGCAGAAACGACTTTGAGAATGTCCAGCTACAGCGCCAAGCCCCTCGAGGTTGCTTCGGCCCTGCCGATGAAGTCAAAGAACGACTTCACCGCCAGTTCCTCCAGCACTTGGCTACAGAAAGCTAACGCTTTCTGTACGCATTAAGGAAGACTAAGTCTCTGGCTACGCCAGAAGACAAAGTCTCCCTATATCGGGGCTGACCACTAAGGAAAACTCCTTAGAATAATCACCGCAGGAACAAGCTGTGCTTGTTCCGAAGGCGCTTCCGCTTTTCTACTGACAAAGCCTCTGAGCTTAAAAAATAGTACTTGAAGAAAGGGGTGCGGGGGATGCCAAAAGCTGTTTCTGAATCCTATCCAACCAGTCACCGAAAAAAGGCACTAATTCTTTCCATAATTCCAGGGGTCGGTCAACTTTACAACAAGCAATTTTTAAAAGGATTTTTCTTACTTATCTTAAGTGCAGCATTTGTATATGTTTTTAAAGACCTAATTAATATTGGATTATGGGGATTAGTGACACTAGGAGAAATTGTACCAGAAGACCATTCTATTTTCTTGCTTGTATACGGTATTTTATCTGTCATCGTCATTATTTTTGGTCTTGGATTCTACGTATTTAATTTGCGTGATGCCTATAAGGTAGGGGAAAAACGTGACAGTGAAGAACCAATTAGCACCATCAAGGAACAATATCGTAATGTTGTTGATCATGGATTTCCATACTTAATCATGTCACCTGGTTTTTTGCTATTAGTCTTCGTGGTTATTTTTCCGATTATTTTCGTTGTGTTACTAGCGTTCACTAACTATGACTTATACCATACACCTCCTGCGAAACTGGTGGACTGGGTTGGGTTCAGAAACTTTGCGGAAATCTTTGAAATCGATATTTGGCGGCAAACCTTCTTCTCTGTTTTGGCTTGGACATTGGTGTGGACATTTGCTGCCACTACGCTTCAGGTTGGTTTAGGAATTTTCCTAGCGGTCATCGTAAACCAAAAGGATGTAAAGGGAAAAGCCATCATTCGTACTGTCTTTATCTTGCCTTGGGCTGTACCGGCATTTGTATCCATTCTAGTTTTTGCCGGGATGTTTAACGAATCCTTCGGTGCCATTAACCGGGATATCCTCGGATTTTTCGGAATAGACGGTCTCCCATGGATGACAGAAAAGGTTTATACCAGAATTGCCCTTATTTTCATTCAAACTTGGCTCGGCTTTCCGTTCATCTTTGCGATGACAACAGGTGTACTTCAATCAATCCCTGCTGATCTTTATGAAGCGGCAACAGTTGACGGAGCAAATAACTTTCAAAAGTTTAAAAACATTACCCTGCCGTTAGTGTTATTTGCCACTGCGCCCGTCATCATTACACAATATACTTTTAACTTTAATAACTTCAATATCATCTATTTATTTAATGGCGGCGGACCGGCAGTTACCGGTCAAAACGCCGGCGGGACTGACATTCTCATTTCATGGATCTATCGTTTGACAATGACGTCGGCGCAATACTCGAAGGCTGCCACGTTAACCTTGCTGTTATCCGTGATTGTCATTACTGTCGCACTTTGGCAGTTTAAGCGAACTAAGTCATTCCAAGAAGAGGATATGATGTAATATGAATACAAAAAGACAAAATTTCATTCGGCTTACGTTAACTTATTTGGTGATCTTAATTATGTTTGTCCTGATTTTGTACCCACTCGCTTGGATTATCGGTTCCTCTTTTAATCCGGGTCAAAGTTTATCAGGCTCGAGCATTATTCCGAAGCATGCGACACTCAGCCATTACAAGCAGTTGTTTGACCTGGATAAAAGCAACTATGTATTCTGGTATATCAATTCGTTAAAGGTAAGTATTTTAACAATGGTTTTTACCGTTATGATTGTCAGCTTGACTGCTTATTCTTTTTCCCGCTACCGATTTGTGGGGAGAAAGAACGGCTTAATGACATTTCTGATCCTGCAAATGATTCCAAACTTTGCGGCACTTATCGCTATTTATATTTTAGCGACCTTGACCGGTTTAATTGATACGCATATAGGACTTATCTGTGTGTATGTCGGTGGTCAAATTCCAATGAATACTTGGCTGATGAAAGGTTACTTAGATACGATTCCAAAAGAGCTGGATGAATCAGCTAAAATTGATGGTGCAGGTCATTTTCGAATCTTTTTCCAAATCGTGATGCCGCTCGCAAGGCCAATGATTGCAGTTGTAGCCTTATTCGCTTTTATTGCACCATTTGCCGATTTTATCATTGCCAGCATTTTGCTAAGAACGGAAAAAAATTATACATTAGCAGTAGGATTATATGATCTTGTTGCAAAACAATTTGGTGCTGAATTTACAACTTTTGCAGCTGGTGCTGTATTGATCGCCGTACCGATAGCGATTCTTTTCTTATCCTTCCAGCGTTACTTTGTTTCTGGTTTAACGGCCGGAGGTACAAAAGGTTAAACTCATTTTAATCTTTGAGAATTGTCTAGCTCCAGCGCCTAGCCCCTCGAGGTCACAAGCCAATCCGTCCAAAAGGTTAAAGAACAACCTTTCGGCCGGCCTGTCGAGTGCTGGTCGGGGCTGACCAAGGCGCTTGAGCATTTCAATATAAAGTGGGGTGAAATAAATGACTATAACGATAAAAGATGTGGCAAAGCTTGCGAATGTGGCCCCGTCTACTGTATCGAGGGTTATTGCCAATAATCCTCGGATTAGTAAAGCAACAGCGCAAAAAGTAAAAAAGGCGATGGAGCAATTAGGGTATCATCCGAACTTAAATGCACGAAATTTAGCCAGCCAGTCCACTCAAACCATCGGGCTAGTTATGCCGAGTTCAGGGGATGTGGTTTTCCAAAACCCGTTTTTCCCTACTGTTTTACAAGGAATCAGCGAAGGGGCTCATGAAAAACAATATGCGATGCATATAACAACAGGGAAGACAGATAAAGAAATCCTTGATGCAGTGACTCGGATGGTTCAGGGGAAAAGCGTAGATGGTGTCATTCTTCTTAATTCGAAGGTAGAAGACCAGGTGATTTCCTATTTAAAAGGAAGAGAGTTTCCCTTTGTCCTGATTGGAAAGCCATATAAGGATGTAGAGGAAATTACCCACGTAGATAATGATAATTTCCGGGCGATGAAAGAGGCGACTGAATATTTAATTCAGCACGGGCACAGTCAAATTGCCTTTATCGGCGGGAGTCTTGAACTTACTGTAACCGTTGAGCGGCTTTTAGGTTTTGAGCGGGCGCTTAGGAATGCTAAAATTCCTTTGAAAAATGAATATATTATTCACGAGGAATTTCTGCGAGAAGGCGGGCAAGAGGCTGTTAGGGAGTTAATGTCGCTTGAAGAACGGCCGACGGCACTGGTTGTCGCGGATGATTTCATGGCACTTGGTGTTTTGAACATGCTTGATGAATTAGGGATTAAGGTTCCCGAAGACATCTCCATTGTCAGCTTTAATAATGTTCTTTTGGCGGAGATGTCAAAGCCGCCGTTAACCTCTGTTGATATCAATATCTTCGACCTTGGCTATCAAGCATCAAAGAGCTTGATCCAAATGATTGAAAATAGCAAAGAACCGACAAAACGGATTATTATCGCTCACAAATTGGTTGAACGTCTTTCATGTGCAGAGCCGATCAAGTAACAGGGGTAAAAGTACGATTTGGGAAGGAATTAATATGAATAAATTATGGTGGAAAGAAGCGGTTGCCTATCAGATATATCCCCGAAGTTTTATGGACTCAAATGGGGATGGGATTGGGGATATCCAGGGGATTATTGCAAAGCTGGACTATTTAAAAGAGTTAGGGATTGATGTAATTTGGGTCTGCCCCATGTTCAAATCCCCTAACGATGACAACGGCTATGATATTAGCGATTATCAAAAAATCATGGATGAATTTGGAACGATGGCTGATTTTGATCAGCTTTTACAAGAAGTCCATGACCGTGGTATGAAATTAATCCTTGATTTAGTGATCAATCATACGAGCGATGAACATCCATGGTTTATTGAATCTCGTGTTTCTAAGGATCATCCTAAACGGGATTGGTATATTTGGCGGGATGGTAAGAATGGGGAAGAGCCGAATAATTGGGAAAGTATTTTTGGCGGCTCGGCATGGGAGTATGACGAGAAAACGAACCAGTATTTTCTTCATATTTTCTCGCGTAAGCAGCCTGATTTGAATTGGGAGAATCCGGAGGTGCGGAATTCTCTCTATGAAATGATCAATTGGTGGCTTGATAAAGGAATTGACGGTTTCCGCGTGGATGCCATCAGCCATATTAAAAAGGAACCAGGACTCAAGGATATGCCAAATCCGGATGGTCTAAAATATGTCCCTTCCTTTGATAAACATATGAATGTAAAAGGGATTCATACTTTTTTAAAAGAGTTAAAAGAAGAAACCTTTGCAAAATATGACATTATGACTGTTGGGGAAGCGAATGGTGTTTCAGTGGACGATATTGATCTTTGGGTCGATGAGAAGCAGGGGAAATTCAATATGGTCTTTCAATTCGAGCATCTCAACCTTTGGGATGCGGAGCTGAAAAAAGTCCTGAATATTATTGAACTAAAAAATGTTTTATCCCGCTGGCAAAAGGGACTTGAATGTATGGGCTGGAATGCCTTATTCATCGAAAATCATGATAAGGCTCGGGTAGTTTCCACGTGGGGAAATGACCAGGAATATTGGCAAGAAAGTGCAAAGGCATTTGCGGCTATGTACTTTTTGATGCAGGGAACTCCATTTGTTTACCAGGGACAAGAAATAGGGATGACCAATGTAAAATTTGAGTCCATTGATGATTACGACGATGTTGCTACGAAAAATCTTTATCACTTGAAAACGGCAGCTGGGGTTCCACATGAAGAGGTTATGAGAATCATTTGGGCATCAAGCCGTGATAATTCGCGAACACCAATGCAATGGTCAGCGGAACAAAACGCAGGTTTTTCGACCGGAGCGCCATGGATGAAGGTCAATCCAAATTATTCGGAAATCAATGTTGCGGACCAAGAGAAGAATCCAGATTCCGTCTTGAGTTTTTATAAAAAAATGATTCGGTTAAAAAAGGCGAATGAAGTTTTTACTTATGGGATGTATAATTTGTTATTAGCCGAAGACCCGCAGATTTATGCCTATACAAGAACATTATCACAGGACCGGGTGATAGTATTGGCCAATCTATCTGAACGGCCTGCTAGCATAGGCGAGGGAATTGGCATTGTATTTGATTATAAAAATCTACTTTTAAAGAACTATGAGATCGAGAAACATGAACCATCTGAACGAATTACGTTAAAGCCATATGAAACAAGAGTCTATCGGGTATAGAAAAAAGCGGAGGGAATATTGACCTCCGCTTTTTAAATTTCAATTAAGATATTGCTTTAGGTTTTTCTTTTTCAATATGATTTTTCCTTGCTTTTCGAAGGAAAGGAATAACCCAGCGGTCTAACCCAATTTTACCCGCGTTATATCCGGCAGTTAAAATAATAAAGCCAAGGAAGATGTCTCGTGGGTTATGAGATACGGTTCCTGCTAAGAAGAAGGTAAAGTTCATCAATAAGCCAAAGAACATGGCAGCAGTAGTGAAGCAGCCTAGAATAAGACCAAGTCCGACTAGTGTTTCTCCCCATGGTACAAGGAAATTGAATAAATCTACATTTGGAAGTGCAAAGCCTTTAAGAAACCCTACAAACCAGCTGAAAACAACATCCCCTTCAGGTCCTTTTACCGGGTTGGCAATCGCTCCTTTTAAATAACCAGATGCATCGAATCCTCCCATTAATTTGTGCAGCCCTGCTGTGAACCAAGAGTAACCCAAGTATAAACGTAATATCGTTAAAAGGACGGCAGCGCTTTTATTTTCCCGTAAAAATTGATTAAACATAACTCATTCCACCTTTCATGTTTTTATTGATTCTTTATACTACAATGTATTCACCGGTCATCTTTTTAACATATTGATAGGATTATGTTCACCGTTTGTTCGAAATGTTTTGACAAACTGTTGACTGGGTTAGAATCTAAAAAAAGCGATTTTCTCTTGGACAAAGAGAAGATCGCTTTTTTTATAACCTATTATGCTCTTCGGTTATAGGTGAGTTTTTTTAGATAGGTCATTCATATTTAAAATCTATGTTCCCCATTTCATGGAAACGGATAAGGTGCAGCAGCTCATCGGTGCTTGCTGAGTAGCTTGTGTGCTCAGCTCAAAGATTACGCCAGAAGGAGTAAATTTTGTAATCACTGGGACTTTTAAGCCAATAGAGTGTATTAATTGATCAACCTCAGCCTTTTTTCCCTGTTGGGCGACTGTCATCATTTTCCTAGCAAATCCAGGATCTCCTAAACGGTCTAATAAAATACTTCCTTGTTCCATTAGGAGGCGAAAGGACTTCACCGAATTTGAAAATATTTTTATATCAACGGGCGGGTACGTTCTTGGTATGGGGGGGGTTATATAATAACCAGGGTAGGTGGTTAAGGGAAGATAATTTGGGTAATGAAAAGGGTTATAGTTCATTTGTAACTCTCCTTCCATTGTAGAGACATAAGGCATTATACCTTATGAAGAATGGGATACTTTGGTTACTTTGTAAAAATTCATTCCTTGGCGGGAGAGGAATGTAAAACCTTGTCGGAAGGTTTATCGGTGAATTCCTTGATAACGTGATACATATCACCGAATAACTTGTCTCTATCTGGTAAATTGTCCCTAGAGTCAAAATATTTAAATACAGGGGGATGAAGGTTGAACAAACGAAATTTAGCATTGCTGACTATTTTTCTTACCTATTTTTTGATTGTGTTCGGAGGGTACGTGGCTTCCTCTAATTCCGGTATGGGGTGCGGACCTGAATGGCCGATGTGTAATGGTGAAATTATTCCATCTTTAAAAGGAGCTACTCTGATTGAGTATCTGCACCGGATGATTGGGGCTTTACTTGGAATCCTGTCTTTACTGTTATTTTTCCATATTCTTCGCTCAAAGCTGGGTTTTACTGCTCGTATGGTATCCTTTACGATGCTCGGGCTCCTCACGTTTCAGGTTCTTCTTGGTGCAGTAGTCGTGGTACGCGACCTGCCTTCCATTATCATTACCATCCATTTATTAATTGCGATGCTTTTTATGGGCTGTTTAATATGGATATGGAGTTACCCTTATTTAGATGGTGCGCAACAGTCCTATCAGGTTCGACACCGAAGTCAAAAATCAATTATCTTTCATTTAAACATCTTACTGGGCCTTATTCTATTAACCTTGGGATTTGGGGCCTATATTAAGCATGAAACTTACGGACTGGCCTGTGGCTGGTTGGGCTGCAGGCAATCATTTTTCAGAGGGACAACACCAGAGGTGCTGCAATCTTTTCATAGAGGGTTAGCAGTTGTCACGGCACTTTATCTTCTAGTCGTAACATATTATGCTTTTTCAAAAAGTTGGGGCAAGGTTTTAAGGAGACGCATGTTATTGTGTACCTTTACGGTACTTATGCAGCTTGTGATTGGCGTAATGGTTATTGTCACAAAGCTTGATCTCCCATGGGCTGTTTTCCACCTGGCCATCGCTACTGCTTTGTTCGCTTTTGTTACGGAAGCAAGGGTTTATGCGGGGAATTTGGCAGTTAAAGCAGGTCCTAAATATCCGCAAAAAGTTGGAGAGCATGGGCGGCGAAGTAGTTTTTGATAAGGATTCGCTGATAAACTGCTCCAATTCGCTGATAACAGTGAAAAATACGCTGATAAATTAAAAAGTGCTTGGATTTTTAGAAATCCAAGCGCATTTCTCAATGAATATCAATATTCCCGCTCGAAACCGAAAGATTAATTTTATGCTCTCCGGTGCCATATGTTCCCCTTATGCTTTTACGGTTAAATTCCTTAGATTTTAAAGGGAAATCACAGGAAATATTACCGCTGCTTACTTCTCCATCTAAATCAAAGTCTGCATCATCCGGCAGGTCAAGATTAACAATCCCGGAACTTAAATCAAGATTAATCGAATCGGTTAATTTGTCTACCTGAATTTTTGCTCTTCCTGATGAAACTTCCCCGTTTATTTTGCCTTTATAATGTTGAATATCAAGATTCCCTGAACTGAGGTCAAACGATCCTGTCTTGGTCGTTAATGAATCAATTTGAACATTACCTGAAGAACCATCGTGATTAAAATGATTCACAGTGAGGTTGTCGAGCTTCATATTTCCAGATCCAATATCGAGGGATAGTTCATCTAATTTCATAGACTTCCCCGAAAATTCAAGATTCCCAGAGCCCATATCAATTTCCATATCTTGTTTATAAGTTTCCGGAATATAGATTTTTAATGTTTTCTTTTTAAATGGGGTCCAATCAAACCAGTCAAACCATTTCTTTTTCACCGTGACTTCAACCGTATCCCCGTTCTCGTTCACAGTCAGTTTCCCGTTTCCCTGAAGCACAGCTTTTAAATTCATGCGATCCGCTGGAATTATATTAGCATTAACAGCGGAAACATCAACCTTAATGACATGGACATCCCCTGAAATCACAGCACTGCCTTCACGACTTCCGGCAGAAAACCAATCAAAACGCAGCGATTGTTGAAAAACAAAGTATAAACCCGTAATGATTAATAAAATAATCACAATTCTTTTCATCTTTTCCCCCACCTTATTTCCAGTTTTTATCTCTAAATACATCTTATAGGGGAAAGGTATTTCTCACAATGTACTGGAGATTTAATTCTTTTTAAGACTTAAGACGTATGGAGCCGGGGGACCTTTCACACAAAGTAAAAATGGATATATTTTGGTAGACGAAATACTTTAATTTACTGGAATTTGTGCTATTCTTTGTATTGGAGGTGTTTAAGTTGACAACAGAAAAAATTACGCCAAAAGAATTACATGAACGTTTAGAAAGAAATGAAAAGGTTTTGCTTCTTGATGTCCGAGCTGAAGATAAATATCAGGCTGAACACATAGCAGCCCCTCAAATTGAAAACCTCAATATTCCTAAAACGATTATTTTTGGAGTAGAGGAAACAAAAGAGGAAGCGAAATTATCCCTTCCAAGGGAAGAGGAAATCATCGTTACCTGTACGACAGGAAATTCTGCAGCGAAATGTGCTAATATCCTAAGCAGCCTTGATTATAAAGTCAAAGTTTTAGAGGGTGGCCTTTCGGCATGGAAGGAATATCAAAAATCGCTGGAAAAATAGTGGGGAGAGATCTTCATGCTGCAAAGATTAAATAAGCAACTAGAAAAAATTATGCCTTTGATAACACCCATCAGCGTCATCCTAGGAGTTATATTAAGTGTTTATCTAAAGGACTTTTCCTATTTAATCCCTTGGTTATTTTCATTTATGACCTTTTCCGGGAGCCTAAGTTCCAATTTTAAATCGCTAACAGAGGTAATTACCCATCCATTCCCTGTATTCTTAGCTATGTGCATTTTACATGTGTTCATGCCGCTTTGGGCCTGGGGGGTGGGGCATGTTGCCTTTTACGGTGATGACTTTACAATCACAGGGTTAATCCTAGCTATGGTCATTCCAACAGGTGTCACAAGTTTTATTTGGGTATCAATTTACAAAGGAAATATTCCGTTGACCTTATCGATTATTTTAGTGGATACATTACTTTCCCCACTCATTGTTCCTTACTCCATTTCTCTTTTCATGGGCCAAAAAATCGACATGGATTTCATAAGTATTATGAAGGGGTTATTTGGAATGGTGGTCATTCCTTCGTTAATCGGTATGTTCTTTAATCAGCTAACGAAGGGAAGGATTAAGGAGCAACTAGGTTCAAAGCTTGCTCCTTTTTCAAAAATTTGCATGGGGGTCGTTGTAATGTTAAACGGCTCTGTTGTTGCCCCCTATTTGCGGCATGCCCATCTAAAATTAGTCCTTATTACCTTGGTGGTATTTTTCATTGCCCTTACTGGTTATTTATTTTCCTTTTTCCTAGGACGGTTAATTAAAAGTGACCGTGATACTGTGATTACATTAACTTTTACCGGAGGAATGCGGAATATTAGTGCAGGAGCTGTTATTGCCGTTTCTTATTTCCCTGCTGCAGTAGCCGTTCCTGTCGTGGTCGGCATGCTATTCCAACAAATTTTAGCATCATTAAATGGACATTTTTTAAATAAATATTATGATAGAAAGATTGGACACCGAGAATCTAAATCTGTTGCTGTATAGTTGTTAAAAAGGAGTAAAGATGAATGAGTAATTTCACAAAAACGGGAAGTGGATTTTTGACTGGAATTCAAGGCATTCAGTGGTCAGTCTTTATGCTCACCAATATTATTGCCGTCCCTATAGTCGTCGGGGCAGCTTTTCATATGTCTCCCGCCGAAATCTCAACTTTTATGCAACGCATGCTATTTGTAACGGGGGCAGCTACCTTAGTCCAGTTGTTCTTTGGACACCGTCTTCAAGTGGTAGAAGGTGCTGCCGGTATGTGGTGGGCTTTGTTCATTGTTCTTGGTTCCATGGGGTCTGAAAAAGAGCATTTATTGCAGCAATTAGAATTGGGTCTAGTCATTGCAGGAATTATTTTAGTGATATTGGGTTTTTCACCAATAATCGAAAAAGTTACAAATTTGTTTACCCCTATTGTAACTGGAGTCTATTTAATTTTGCTCGTCAGCCAAATGAGCGGTTCCTTTATAAAAAGCATGCTGGGAATTACCGAAACGAATCATCTAAATGGGAAAATTATTGGTATATGTTTAATAGAAATCGTTGTAATTTTATTTTTTTCCTTAAAGGCAAAAGGAATTCTGAGGAGCATGGGACCTTTAATTGGAATTGTGATCGGCTGGTTATTATTTCATTTCTTAGGATTAATTCAACCAGGAAAAACGTATGAGCCCGCAGGATGGTTTGCTACTCCGAAAGTATTTACCTGGGGTGAACCACAGTTTGATTTCGGGATTGTCCTAACTTCTGTCATCACTGCCATTATCTTAATTTCTAATGTAATTGCAAGTATACTAGTGGTTGGGACTGCTATAGATAAGGAGATAAAGCCACGCGAGTATTCAAAAGGGATTTTCGGCAATGGGGTCAATTTATTTCTCTCAGGACTCTTTTCTGTAGTAGGAGTTGTGCCATTATCCATTTCTGCAGGATTCATTGGAACCACAGGAATTAAAGAAAAAAGTCCCATTGTGGTTGGGGCGGTTTTAATTGTGATTTCTAGCTTTTTTCCATACATTGGTGAGTTTTTTTCTCACTTGCCAATGGAGGTTGCCTATACATCCCTATTTATTCTATTTTCTCAAATGATGGGCTTTGGCATCCGTGATCTCATGGGGCAGGAACCATCGTCGAGAAATTTACTAGTAATTGGTCTTTCGTTAATGGCTGGGATTGGAATGATGTTTGTCCCGACCGCTGCGTTTGAAACGATTGCTCCATGGCTGCGTAATATCATGGCCAATGGCCTACTTGTTGGTCTAATTTTATGTTTACTATTAGAACATGTGGTATTTCGGGAGAAAAAAAATCCTGCTATATATTTGAACTAAATTACAAAACGAAATCCTCTCGCGTTCTTCGCCGAGAGGATTTTGTTATTCTTTATCAAACCAGAGAGGATCATCGATATCGACATCACCATTATAATTAATGAAGATTTCTTCTCCTGCTTTAATATCTTTGTAGGCATAGAAATCAAAGGTGTGATTATCAAAGTTAATCTCATACCTGGCATTGGGTGTGTATGAATGGTTAAACAGCATCCCATATCCTAATAAAATGGCTGTATGGTTTTTCCCATACTCAAAGGCATAATCCGCAAGAAGTGTCTTTTCGATGTGTTCATGTTCTTCATTCGGATAAGAAATGACCGGGGCTTCATGAATCAATTCCCCTTCCGCAATATCACAAGTGGCAAATACGCCCCGATTAAACTCTCCTGCACTGATCGTTGAAGTCTTAATCTCAATCATATTAATCTCCTGTTTAAAGTTCTTTTCTTCTTAGCTTGACAGTTAGTATGGATAAAAGCAAATATTTTTACTCTTAAATCAAGTACCTGTTTTTTACGTGGAAGAGAAGTATAATGGGTGTATCTTTTATTTCTTTTTAAAAGGAGCTTTCAATATGAATATCATCGACCTGCATTGTGATGCATTACTTAAGCTATCAGAGGGGAAGGGAAGACTGCGTTTTGCCGATGCCCCTGAATTAGAGACGAATAAAGCACGTTTACATAAAGGAAAAGTGAAAGTTCAGTGCTTTGCGATTTTTATCGAACCGGATATTCCTTCTGATCAAAAATTCCAAGAAGCCCTTCAGCAAATTGATTATTTTTACAAGGAGGTTCTTGGGAAGAACCCAGATATGGTTCAGATACGGGAGTGGTCAGATTTTGACAATCTTAAGCTTGGTCAGATTGGCGCGATGTTAACGCTTGAAGGTGTTGATGCAATTGGCAATGATTTAGCGAAGCTGAATATTCTTTATCAGCTTGGAGTTCGTTCGGTCGGCCTGACTTGGAATAATGCCAACCTTGCAGCAGATGGAGCGGGGGAACCACGCGGTGCTGGACTTACCCATTTTGGGAAAAAAATCGTCAAGTTCCATAATAATCATAAAATCCTAACAGACGTTTCCCATCTTTGCGACCGGGCATTTTGGGATGTAATGGAGATTGCAAAATATCCAATTGCCAGTCATTCCAACTCAAGAACGCTTTGCAACCATCGACGGAATCTAACGGATGAAATGGCTGTGGAAATGTTTAAAAAGGACGGGTTAATTCATGTTGTCTATAATCCTCCCTTTGTAAAAGAAGAGGGAGAAGCAACCATCGCAGATCTTATTAAACATATTGACCATTTTTGTTCACTTGGCGGTGTAAAACAGATTGGATTGGGTTCGGATTTTGATGGGATTTCTGAATTTATTATAGATTTGGAAGATGCATCGAAGAGCCAAAACCTCATTAATGAATTATTAAAGCATTATTCCGAATCAGAGGTTAGAGGCTTTGCCGGCCAAAACTTCCTAGATAAGAGACCGGGAATTGGAAGATGAAGATAAGGGGGGCTGGTTTAAGAATCGGGAAACTGCCAACAGGTGAAAAGAACTGTATTACCGATGTAGCAGGGGTTAGGGTAGGACATGTAACGTTGGATTACCCTCTGGATGCATCGGGGAATGAGTATGCCTGTACAGGAGTTACTGCCATATTGCCGCATAACGGAAATTTGTTTCGGGAAAAAGTCACGGCCTCCTGCCACGTCCTTAATGGATTTGGGAAAACCACGGGTCTAGTGCAAATCAATGAACTAGGAGTGCTTGAATCACCCATTCTGTTAACGAATACCTTTGCTGTTCCGGCGGTTACGCAGGGGACACTTCAATATATGCTTGAGGACAATCCCGAAATTGGAGAGACAACAGGAACGATCAATGTGGTTGTCGGTGAATGCAATGACAGCTATCTTAATTCAATTCGGCTTTTTCCGGTAAAGCCAGAGCATGCTGTGGAAGCCATTCGAAAAGCAACCGCTGAGCCTGCTAGGGAAGGGGCTGTTGGTGCCGGAAAGGGGATGGTGTGTTTTGGCTATAAAGGCGGGATTGGAACGTCTTCACGTAAATTTGAAGAGTATACGATTGGCTGCCTTGTTCTAAGCAATTTTGGAAAAAAAGAAGAGTTTCAATGGGCACGTTATTTTGGTGAAGGAGAAGCTCTTTCGGAACCGGCTGATGGCTCGATAATCATTGTTCTTGCGACAGATGCGCCGTTAAGCGACCGGCAGCTTAAGCGTGTGGCTAAGCGCTGCGGAATTGGCTTAGGAAGGACAGGCAGCCATTTCAGCCATGGGAGCGGAGATATTGTGATTGCTTTTTCAACGGCACATAAAATTCTTCATTTTTCTGAGGGCCCTTTGGAGATGCACACACAACTTCGCGAAGACCATTCGATCATGAATCAGCTTTTTATGGGAGCTGCTGAGGCCGCCGAGGAGGCGATTCTTAACTCCTTGTCACAGGCTGAGACCACAAAGGGGCGTAATGGCCGTGTTGTTAACCAACTTTATTTTAAAAAGGAATGAACTTTAAAGTGTATTTAACTATAAAAGAAACAGCAGAGTATTTATCTGTCCCGGTTTCAACTGTAGAAAAGCTCGTGCAGAAGCGAAAAATTCGTGCCCTCTATGACGGAACTGAATATTTAATTTATAAGGACCAATTTAGTACGCATTTGAGGCAGATGGAAAAATACAAACAACTAGTCGAGGAAATCTTAAATGAGCCAATTCCGGAAGATCTTGATGTGAAGGATGAGGATTAGCTTTCAGGCTAGCAATGAATGAAAGCTATCATGGAATGCATACTAATAACAAATTTTCTTTTCTGAATTATGGAGGGGAATGAAGATAATTTTGGCAGATGAACATTATGGTATGGAGATTGGAATTTATACATTAGGGGATTTAGTACCAGATCCCCAATCAGGGAAAACGATTCATGCAAGTGAGAGATTGAAAGAAATTATTGAAGCAGCAAGAATGGCTGATGAAGCTGGTCTGGATGTTTTTGGTGTTGGTGAACATCATCGTTTAGACTATGCGATTTCATCGCCGCCAGTTGTATTGTCTGCCATATCGCAGGTTACAAAGCGGATTAAACTGGCAAGTACCACAACTGTATTGGGAACTGTGGACCCTGTCCGGTTATTTGAAGATTTTGCTACACTGGATCTTTTATCCAACGGTCGTGCTGAAGTTATAGCAGGGCGGGGTGCTTTTGTAGAATCCTTTTCATTGTTCGGATATGATTTGGACAATTATGACGGTTTATTTGAAGAGAATATTGATTTATTTTTAAAATTAAATTCTAATGAAAAAGTGACCTGGAACGGCCATTTTCGGACGCCGTTGTTTGATGCAGAAATTGCACCTCGTCCTGTGCAAAAAGGCATTCCCTTTTGGGTAGGGGCGGGAGGTTCTCTTGAAAGCGCAGAACGTGCGGGTAAATTCGGTACGGGTTTAACCATGGCCATTCTTGGCGGAGATCCGAAACGATTTAAACCGCTTGTGGATGTATACCGCCTGACATCGAGGGAGTCCGGTCATGCGCCGGAAGATTTGAAGGTGGCTGTAACGGGACACGCGTTTATTGGGGAAACGACCCAGCAGGCGAAAGACGAATATTATCCTTATTATGCACATTACCGGGATTTTTTCAGTAAAGAGCAAGGAAGAAATCACATGAGCCGAGAAGAATTCGAACAGCTCGCCGGACCGGATACAGCATTATTTGTCGGAAGTCCTCAACAAATCATTGAAAAAATTCTAACCCAATATGAACTTTTTGGACATCAACGCTTTATTGCACAAATGGATATAGGTGGAATGCCGTTTAAAAAAGTAGCTGAAAACATTGAGTTGTTGGCAACGAAGGTAGCTCCAGTCGTTCGAAAGGAAACAAAAAATTCAAAATTGGCTGCCCAAGCTGACAAATAAACAAACCATAACCTTTAAGTGAATCTTACTGATTTATATTTTTCTATGATCGTAATAAAAAAGGTACCAGCAAAATAAATTGCTGGTACCTTTTTATTTTAATTTTAGTTTACTTATAAAAACCTTTTAGAAAAAAATGGTTTTATTGCTTGTTTTAACTAATATTATTAGTTATATTATTAATATAATTAGTGTGAGGTTGTAATGAAGATGCTTATAAATAATTCATAAGGAGGAGACAACTAAATGAGTTTGCTTGCCGGATTACAGTCTTTAAATCTGCTACTGAGATTTTTATTGGAACTGACTTCACTTTATGTGTGGGGATATTGGGGTTATAAAACGGGAAATAGTCCGTTACTTCAATGGTTACTAGCGATTGGTACTCCTTTGGTGGTCGCGGTTATTTGGGGACTAATGGGTGCTCCAAAGGCAGCTATTCAATTATCAGAACCAGTTCATTTAATTTTAGAAATCATTGTGTTTGGTTTGCCAGTCCTATTACTCGTTACAGTCGGGAAGCCAGAAATGGCCTGGATCCTGGGGAGCTTGCTTTTAGTTAATAAGCTTTTTATGTATTTCTGGAAGCAATAGAAGAGATTCATAGGAGAATTTCCCTTCTAGCGTATGTAAATTATATAATTAAATGGACGGATCAGAATATTTAAAAGGGGTAAAAACTATGGCTGATATATTTTTAAAAAGAATCTATGACCCTTATGATGAAATGGATGGTTATCGAATTTTAATTGATCGCCTTTGGCCTCGCGGAATCTCAAAGGAATCTGCAAAACTAGATGAGTGGCTGAAAGATGTGGCTCCTAGCAGCGAACTCAGGAAATGGTTTTGCCATAAACCGGAGCTTTTTGAGGAGTTCAAGTTGAGATATGTGGAAGAACTTCGGAACGATGAAGAAAAGGTACAAGGGATTAACCATATCTTCGATTTAACCTCCAATGGCCGAGTAACACTTCTTTATGGTGCAAAGGATCCAATCTTTAATCATGCCATTGTTTTACTAGAAGAATTAAAACGAAGGCTATAAAAAAATCGGCTTTGGAAGCCGATTTTTTATATTACATAAAGATAAACACAGAGAAAATGAGCTAAGCTTCCTAGTAAGATAAAAATATGAAAAATCTCGTGGAATCCCATATTTTTAAATTCCAAAAATTTAGGTTTTGCTCCGTAAATTACACCGCCAATGGTATAAAAAACACCGCCTAAAATTAATAAAAACAAACCGAACGGGTTCAAACTACCTGCAAGGGGAGAGAACACAAAAATAATCATCCAGCCCATCGCGATATAGAGTGAGGTCGAAATCCACCGCGGACATTGAAACCAAACCATTTTAAAAACAACCCCGCAAATCGCAACAGCACCAATAATCGAAAAGAGAATCCAGCCAATTTTTCCATTTAAACTAATAAAGCAAAAAGGAGTGTACGTCCCTGCGATTAACACAAAAATCATCGAATGATCGAGTCGTCTTAAGAAAGCAATCACTTTATCACGTGCGATGACCATGTGATAGGTGGCTGATGCCGAATACAGCAAAATCATGCTGACTCCAAAAATAATAACGGCGGTAATTGAAAGTGGTGATGGAGTGTTCATCGATACTTTGATGACCATTGCAAGCAGGCCGATAAACGATAAAAGGGCTCCGGCCAAATGGGTAAATCCATTGATGGGTTCACGAACATACTGATACATATTAAATCCTCCTAACGTAACACGTAGTATTGATAACTACATATAATCATATCGATAAAACATTAGCTAGTCAATGTTTATTCGTTTAGGTATAATCAAATTAGAAATTGTTGAGAACGGGGTTTTGGGATGGAAAAAATTAAAGATATTATGGATCAGCTTGAATTAAATACAAGCCTGACTTTAGAGGAAATTCCGAAGATTGATTTGTATATGGATCAGGTTATTCAATTATTTGAAAATAAATTTGGCGAGTCAAAACGGAAAGTTGACGATAAGGTTTTGACGAAAACCATGATTAATAACTATGCAAAAGGAAAACTTATTTTTCCAATACAAAATAAAAAATATTCGAAAGAACATCTCATTTTAATCAGTTTGATTTATCAACTTAAAGGAGGCCTCTCCATCAATGATATTAAGGTCACGCTCGATGAGATGAATAAAAAAATTACTATGGATGACACTGACTTAGACTCTTTTTATTCAAGCTATTTGAATCTTTCTACCCAAAATGTAGAGGATTTTGATGCGGATATTGAGGAGCGGATTAAAGCAGTAAAAGAAGAGGTAAAGGGATTGCAGGAGGAAAAGTCTCAGTATATAGAGGAAGTTTTAATGATTTCTTCATTAGTCCATATGAGTAATCTTTATCGACGAGTGGCTGAGAAGCTCGTGGATGGGATTACGGTTGAAAAAGAAGGAAAGCGCCATAGATGATTAATCTAAATGGCGCTTATTGTTTTATAGCTAGATCTGTATACTCCTTCACATTTGTGACCAACACATCTTGTATCCCTTGCCCAATCTCAACCGCTTTAGACGAAGAATTTTTAGAAACCACATTTTCAATTCGAACGGAATCAGCCTGATTGGCACCGCCGTAAACCTTTATACCGGCTCCTGCTTTTTTAAAATCGCAAAGGCTTATGTGGTTTAAAATGACCTTTCTTGCACGGTATTGAATCGCGATTACGGGGTTTCCTTTGTATTCATAGTCAGGATCACCCACAAGAGTAAAATGGTTGATGACAACATTCTCATAAGCAGAAACAACCAACCCCCTTGGTGTCGAGTCAGCGTATAAATCCGAGTAAATCGGCGCAATGGAAGCTAGATTCGTTGCCATTAGATTATAGGCCGTTTTTGACTTATTATCAGTGTTTTTGTGATGGCCGATATGGCGAAAATTAAAAGAACGGTTATCGTTCACGGAAAGATGGCCGATGATTTGCACATTTGCAGCTGCAGAGGAATTTTCATGTGCCTTACATTCAACTCCGCCAAAGCATCTAGCTGTGGAATTATTGACGAGCATAACGTCTCTAGAGCCGTCATCAATTTCAATACCATTAGAATTTGAAAAGCCTTTTTTATGAGCACGCCCGCTTGGGTCGCACATATGGGAATTCGAAATAAAGACCTTTTCGCTGTGATGGGTGGTAATTCCATCGTCGCCAAACCCGTAGCCATTCAGGTTATCCAGCCATATATAGCTGCTTCCGCCCTTGGCACGATAGCCATCCCCGGCATAATTGTACAGGGTAGAGGAAATATCAAAGCAATGGAGACCAGGATTAATCGCTTCGACATCTCGAACCCAGCCATAGGTAACATTCGCATACGTTAAACAGCTGGAATGATTACCCCAAGTGGCCGTTTTTGGAACATGACCAAGTCTTTCGACATTCCAGTCTAACGTCATGCCTTGCACAAAGAGATGGTGATTACCGCGCCAATGATTGGTGTTTGTCACAAGCCTTGTTCCTTTTGGGGCGTCACGGTGGAGTTTGATGATTGTTTTCCCTTTTCCTGCTCCAACTATGCAGGTCCAGGAGGGCAAAAGGATTCCTTTTGTTATAAAAATACCTTCTGGCACACGAACCTTAACCCGGCCAGTCCCAATCGCTTTTTTAAAGGCAGCGGTGCTATCCGTTCGCCCATCTCCGATTGCACCAAAATCGGCTACATTTACTTCTCGAGTCAGACGGCTTAATAAGTGGTTGTATTCATTATCTAGCGCCTCTTTCCACTCTGGATAAACATTTCCTGCTGCATCCATCATAATTTTAGAAGGAGCTCCGAGGTCTGTTACGGAGGACAGGGGACGAAATAGTCCAGAAAGGATTTTCTCTTGAAAAGCTTGCTTCCTTTGCACAGGAGCAGGGAGGGGAATCTTTTTCTCCGTACATTCCAAGTATAGTTTCTCAGTTTCATGCAAAACTCTTTTTAGGTCAAGCTGACCGCCATTGATTTGGCTGAGAAACTCCCCATTCCTTCTTGGATCATGATTTTTACCTAAAGTAAGCAACTAAAATTCACCTCCGTTTATTTCACAAAGTGACAGGCACCGTCCATGGAAAAAATAGAAGTTTTGTCCGTGTGGAGTGGACAGAACTTCTATTTTTTCTGATCTTCTTTATTTAGTGTCTTTATCGTGATATAAATTGTCAATATTCCAAGTGTATCGATGCCAAGATCATATAAACGGCCATCACGCCCCCAATAGAGTTGAAAAAACTCAGTGAAGAAGGCGAAGGCTACGGATATTGTAATTGACGACTTATGGCTTTTTAACAAGTTGAAAATGAGCAGGTCCATGATAGCAAAGCCAATAAAATGTCCCAGTTTGATCACAACAAAGTAGGGATGGATTAGGGCGATGTCATTAAAATTAAAGAATGATATAAAGTCTGGTGACGAGTTCCATTGAAATTCAACAGACCCGGAGTGAATCATTAATTCAAGGTTATTTGTCCAAGTATTGATCAATAGAAACAAGCCCCATAGAAGGATTGCGAAAATTTTAATAGGCTGATTATCTTTTTGGGGATCAACTATTTTGGGGGTACGTTGTTGATTCATAATTAATTCTCCTAGACTTCTTTTATCCATCATTTTTGACGGAATTTAATGGCTCTAAACAAATTATAAGGCTTTTGCAAGATGAAGTTAATGTTTGTTACTTGCTTTTTATTAGTAATTTAGAAATATAAGGAGAAAATAATAACTGGACCTTTATCGTTCCGGGATAACTGTTTTAAAAGGATTGAAAAGAAAATTTTGGTTAGTGCAGGCGATCATATCATCGTATTGAACTTTCAATTCGAATAAATTAGACATGGAAGGAAGTTGAAATTGAAGAAAAAAGTATTATTATCAGGGTTTGTAGCATTCTTTGTATTTTTATCTTTTAGTTTAGGGGTATGGGCTGCACCAAAATTATCTGTTTGGTTTAATGGTAAAGCCAAAAAAGTAAGTGTTAAAATGATTAATAAAAAAGCATATGTACCTCTTACCGACGTTGTTTCGTGGTTTGGTGGTAAAGTAAAATATGATAAAAAATCAAATAAATATATTGTTACATCTAAGGATTATCATCCAAGTGGAACTAAGCTGAAATCCTATAATGTAAATGCTGTACTTCAATCAGGGCCGATGAAAATGACCGTGAGTAAGGTTACAGTCAATCCTAGTTACAAATATGACCAATACATGCCGGCAATTAAAGCGGTGGTTTTAGATGTTAAGGTTCAAAACACATCCGCTAAAAAGGTAAATTGGTTCCCTGTACAAGGAATTTACGCTTTTAATACAGGGGAACAAATAGAGGATGCCATTTCATACTCACAACAGGTTGATGGGGAGTTCCTTGGGAATACAACAAAGAGTGGAAAGATTGTATTAAAAGTAAATAAAAGTAACCTGGATTCGATTAAATCCATACAAATACAGGTGGATGGACCATTCGATGATGAATTTATCCAATTAGGAGAAACTGTTTCATATAACTTAAAATTTAGATAGGCAAACGCCCTTCACACATTTTATTTAGTGGAGGGCTTTTTTTAATGCGATATCATCTTTGTACCAATGGATAATTAAGAAAAAAGGACAAATACTAAACGTATGTTCGGAGGTGTAATAAATGGAACAACAGGATTTTGAAAAAATTTATGAGGAATACAAACAGCAAAGTGAACAGCAGGCTCAAATAGAAGCAGGGAACAGTAATCCGAATGGGAAAGAGGAATTTGTTGCTGTTCGGAAAAATGATGATGGTGATATTATTGCGTTTAAAACCAGCACAGGCCGGGAATTGGATTACATCACTGCGTTAGAGGATGCAAAAGCAGGGAAGATCGCGCACATTGATGTTTTCCATAAGTATGGTCGGGATATTATTCGAAGTGAGCCGGATGGAATCAAAGAAAATAACTTGGATCAATTACCGGAGTTTTAAAGGGAAGACTCCAACGCAGATAAATTGACTACTTTCGCAGATAAACCCGAACTTATCGCAGATAAACTGGTGAGTATCGCAGATAAATACTAATTTAACGCAGATAAAAGCCAAATGGCTAATAAAAAAGGCAACAAAATATAAAAATTGCCCCCTAATTTGGGGGCAATTTTTAAAAACTACCTATGTGCAGCCTCATATTTATTAATTTGTTCCTCATAGCTTAATGTAACGCCGATTTCGTCCCAGCCATTTAGCAGCATTTGCTTAGGGTAGGGAGCGATATCAAACTTGATTTCAAAGCCCTCATTATCGGTAACCACTTGCTCTTCCAAGTTCACTGTTAATGAATACCCTTCAGATTCAGCCTTTTTCATAAGGGTTTGTACTTGGTCTTCGCTTGCGACAATCGCAAGGATACCATTTTTCACACAGTTGTTTTTAAAAATATCAGCATAACTTGGAGCGATGATGACCTTGAACCCGAAGTCTTGAACAGCCCACGGAGCATGCTCACGGGAAGATCCGCAGCCAAAGTTATCACCGGCAACCAAGATAGATGCACCTTGATATTGAGGCTTATTTAAAATGAAATCTTCTCTTAATTTACCTTCGTCATCAAAACGCCAGTGATAAAAAAGGAATTGGCCGAAGCCGCTGCGTTCAATACGCTTAAGAAATTGCTTCGGAATAATTTGATCTGTGTCCACATTTGTCCGGTTTAATGGACAAACAAGGCCTGTATGAATGCGTAACGGTTCCATTGATTAACCAACCTCCTGGGCAGTAAATTGACGGACATCGACGAAATGCCCAGCAACTGCAGCGGCAGCTGCCATTTCAGGGCTGACAAGATGGGTGCGTGCCCCGTTCCCTTGACGGCCTTCGAAATTCCGGTTAGAGGTAGAAGCGCAGCGTCCGCCCGGTGGAACGATGTCGTCGTTCATGGCAAGACACATACTGCAGCCAGCTTCACGCCATTCAAAACCTGCTTCGATAAACACTTGATCGATTCCTTCCTTTTCAGCCGCAAGCTTAATACTGAAGGAACCTGGTACAACTATCGCTTTAACGGATGGCTTTACTTTATGACCGCGCACCACTTCAGCGGCTTTACGTAAATCGCTTAATCTTGAATTTGTACAAGAACCAATGAAGACATGGTCAATTTCAATGCTGGAAATGGATTGGCCTGCTTCAAGACCCATATATTCAAGCGCGCGTTTGATTTCATCTTGTTCACTTGCCTTTACAGCGTCGTCAGGATTTGGAACAGAAGCCGTAATTGGAAGGCACATGCCAGGATTTGTTCCCCAAGTTACTTGCGGCTCTACATCAGCAGCTTCAATTTCAACAACCGCATCATAAGTAGCTCCCTCATCTGATGCAAGTGCACGCCATCTTTCAACGGCTTTTTCAAATTCCTCGCCCTGTGGAACATTACGTCTGCCTTTTAAGTATTCGAATGTAGTTTCATCAGGGGTAATTAATCCCGCTCTTGCTCCGGCTTCGATGGACATGTTACAAACAGTCATCCGTTCTTCCATAGAAAGGTTGCGAATCGCTTCGCCAGTGTATTCCATTACATAGCCTGTACCAAACTGAACACCAAATTTACCGATGATAGCAAGGATCAAGTCTTTTGCAGTTACTCCTGTGCCTAGCTTGCCATTTACTTTAACATTTAAAGTTTTAGGAGGAGCCTGCCAAAGCGTTTGAGTTGCTAAAACATGCTCAACCTCACTTGTTCCGATACCAAACGCCAAGGCCCCAAAGGCACCGTGAGTAGAGGTATGGCTGTCACCGCAGACAATGGTTTTACCAGGCTGTGTTAAGCCAAGTTCTGGACCAATGACGTGAACAATCCCATTATCAGGGTGGTTGATGCCTGCAAGGGTAACACCGAATTCCTCACAGTTTTTCACTAATGTATCCATTTGAGTTTTTGAAATTGGATCTTTGATTACTTCGCGGTTGCGCGTTGGAACGTTATGGTCCATTGTTGCATAAGTTAGGTCAGGGCGGCGTACTTTGCGGCCGTTCATTCGTAATCCCTCAAATGCTTGAGGAGAAGTTACTTCGTGAACAAGGTGCAAATCAATATACAATAAATCAGGTTTGCCGTCTTCCTGATGTACTACATGCTGTTCCCAAATTTTTTGAATAATATTTTTTGGTTTTTGCATAATTTCCTTCCTCAACGTTCATATTTTTTAGGCAATTATTTGCCTTTTGACTAAAAATCTGATTTTTAAAAATATGGGTTCGGCCCCGGTAACCGAGTCCAAACCCATAGCTTTTCTTACACGTAACAGCTCATGATACATTTTGAGGCATTTTGTGATTGAATAAAATCAACAATTAGCTTCGCCATTTCCCAGGTGCCGACAAGGCGTCCTTCACTTACTTGTAAGTCAGCTGTATGGTAGCCTGCATCAAGTACTGATTGAACAGCTTCTTCAATTAATTTCGCTTCATCTTCTAATCCAAAAGAGTAGCGGAGTAATAAGGCAGCGGATAAAATGGCTGCAATCGGATTCGCAACCCCTTTACCGGCGATGTCCGGTGCAGATCCATGAACTGGTTCGTAAAGACCAACACCATCTTCACGTAAGCTGGCAGAAGGGAGCATTCCAAGAGAACCAGTTAATACGGATGCTTCATCACTTAAAATATCGCCAAACATATTCTCGGTAACGATCACGTCAAATTCGGTTGGATTGGTAATTAACTTCATGGCAGTTGAATCCACTAGGGCATGCTCAACGACAACATTTGGATATTGAGCCTTTTTCTCTTCTACAATTTCGCGCCATAGCTTACTGGACTCAAGCACATTTGCTTTATCGACAGAGGTTAGATGCCCGCGGCGCTGCTCGGCAGCTTGAAAGGCTTTATCTACAATTCTCTCAATTTCTCTGCGGGAATAGGCAAGTGTATCAACAACAGTTTGGCCTCCGTCCCGGCGTTCGCTTGGCGTCCCAAAATATAGACCGCCTGTTAACTCACGGACAATTAAAAGGTCACTGCCTGTAATCACTTCTTCTTTAAGAGGGGAGGCATGTAGTAGATTTTTGAACCCTTTGATTGGTCTTAAATTTGCATATAGATCAAGCGCCTTGCGAATTCCCAGCAATCCTCTTTCAGGCCGTAAATGGGAGGGATTTTGGTCCCATTTTGGACCACCAACGGCTCCTAATAGAACAGCATCTGCTTGCATACAAGCATCAACGGTTGATTGCGGCAGGGGAGTTCCGTGCAAATCAATGGCCGCTCCTCCGATATCATGGCTTTCGAAGCTGAAAGTATGATTAAATTCTTCAGCTATGGCACTTAATACATCTTTTGCAGATTCAACAACTTCCTTACCGATTCCATCACCTGGAAGCAAAACAATTCGTTTATTCATTAAGAGCAACCTCCTCATTTTATTTTGACACCAAAAGAGTTGTTGGTAAGCGCCGCAAAGGCGGCACTTACACTTTTTCTAGAGCTGTCTTGGTATTATGCGTTTGCTGGTTCTTTTAAGGCAATCTGTTGATTAAAAAATACACGGTTTACTGCGTTCAAAAAGGCTTTTCCTGCTGCTTCTAAAACATCCTGAGCAGAACCGCGTCCACTGACAGGGGTACCGTTAACGGTCATTTTTACGTGAACTTCAGCTAAAGCATCGCGACCTTTGCCGACAGAGCTCAAGTTAAAATCAGTAAGATGAATTTTTTCTTCAATTAATGCCTCAAGCGTGTTGTATAATGCTTCGACGCTTCCGCTGCCAGTACGGGCTGTTTCTACTCTGTTTCCATCAGGAGTTGTAAGGGCAACTGTAGCGGTAGGTAAGTTCCCAGATCCGCTCTGAACTTGGAAAGCAACAAGCTCATATTTTTTTACATCGATAGAAGCTGTTTGAATATCTAGTAAAATGGTATATAAATCTTCATCCGTTACTTCTTTTTTCTTATCGGTTAGTTGTTTAAAGGATTGGAACGCTTCGTTCAGCTTTTCATGAGATAGCTCAAAGCCCATTTGCTCAATTTTGTCTTTAAACGCATGGCGTCCGGAATGTTTTCCAAGGACTAAGTCGTTCGATCCGACTCCTACTAATTCAGGAGTAATAATTTCATAGGTTTGGGCATTTTTTAAGACGCCATCCTGGTGAATTCCTGATTCATGGGCAAAAGCATTTTTTCCGACAACTGCTTTATTCGGAGGGACCTTCATACCTGTGAAACGGCTGACTAAGTCACTTGTACGTTTAATTTCCTTTAAAACCAAGTTGGTTGTGTAAGGATATTTATCACCACGAATATTTAAAGCAACGCCTATCTCTTCTAATGCGGCATTACCGGCGCGTTCCCCGATTCCGTTAATCGTACCTTCAATCTGTGTAACGCCGTTTTCGATGGCAGCCAGTGAATTGGCAACAGCCATTCCTAAGTCATCGTGACAGTGGCAGGATAATGCTGCTTTATGAATATTTGGCACATTTTCGCGAATATAGCGGAACATGCGGCCGTATTCTTCAGGAGTTGTATAACCCACCGTATCTGGAAGATTGATAACTGTAGCTCCAGCATCAATTACGTTTGTAATAATCTTTACAAGAAAATCAAGGTCAGAACGGGAAGCATCCTCAGCCGACCATTCAATATGTGGAAATCTCTTTTTAGCATAACTTACCATCTCGACCGCCGTTTGCACGACTTGATCAGGCGTTTTCATTAATTTGTATTGCATATGGATAGGGGAGGTTGCAATGAAAACATGCAATCTAGGTTCTGCTGCATCTTTTAAAGCATCCCACGCAATGTCAATGTCCGATTTCATTGCTCGTGCCAAGCCGGTAACTGATGAGTTTTTGATGGTTCTGGCAATGGCTCTTACTGCTTCGAAATCACCTTGTGAGGAAGCCGGGAAGCCGGCCTCCATAATGTCAACGCCAAACCGTTCTAGCTGTCTGGCAATCTCTAATTTTTCAAGCTGGTTTAAATTAACACCAGGGGACTGTTCGCCATCACGTAGTGTTGTATCAAAGATGTTAACGTGAACCATTTACCGCCACTTCCTTTTTCTCGTTTACAGGTTTGTTTTTAATAAATGGCATTAATGCACGAAGCTCGCGGCCAACTTTTTCAATTTGATGGTTGTTTTCTGCACGATTAATTGCGTTAAATTGTGGGCGGTTTGTTTGGTTCTCTAAGATCCAGCCCTGAGCAAATTTACCAGTTTGGATATCTTTTAATACATCTTTCATGCGTGCTTTTGTATCTTCGTTTACTACGCGTGGTCCAGATACGAAATCTCCCCATTGAGCAGTGTCAGAGATAGAATAACGCATGTTTTCAAGTCCTCCTTCATATAGAAGGTCAACGATTAATTTCAATTCATGTAAACACTCAAAGTAAGCAACCTCTGGCTGGTAACCAGCTTCTACAAGCGTTTCGAAACCAGCTTTGATTAGGGCAGTAGTACCGCCGCAAAGAACGGCTTGCTCACCGAATAGATCTGTTTCAGTTTCTTCTTGGAATGTTGTTTCTAATACACCTGCACGAGCAGAACCAATTCCTTTTGCATAAGCAAGTGCTAGATTACGAGCTTCGCCAGTATAGTCTTGGTATACAGCATATAGAGCTGGAACTCCGGCACCCTCAGTGTAAGTACGACGAACTAAGTGTCCTGGTCCTTTTGGAGCTACTAGGAATACGTCTACATCTGCAGGTGGTACGATTTGTGAAAAATGAATGTTGAAACCGTGAGCAAACACTAGGGCATTACCAGGTTGTAAGTTATCTTTAATGCTTTCTTCATAAACTTTTGGCTGCATTTCATCTGGAAGTAAAACCATTACTACATCTGCAGCAGCAGTTGCTTCAGCAACAGAGGTAACTTCAACGCCATCTTCTACTGCTTTATCGTATGATTTTCCTTTTCTTAAACCAACAACCACATCAAAGCCGCTTTCCTTTAAGTTAAGAGCATGTGCGTGTCCTTGTGAACCATAACCGATTACTGCAATTTTCTTTCCTTGTAAAACCTCTGCTTGAATATCTCCGTTATATAATACCTTTACCATTTAATATCATCCTTCCAAGTATAGTAGTTTATTTTAATAGTGAATATGTTGCTAGCTCGTTAAGTTGTGGCTGATGCCCACGTAAAAAGGCAGTCAGGCCGGTTCTTGCAATTTCTTTAATGCCATAAGGGCGAAGTAATTCAATCAATGCATCAATTTTTTCCGGCTTACCGGTAATTTGGACAGCTAAGCTATCTTTACTTACGTCAATAATCACTGCACGGAACGGATCAATAATGCCATTTATCTCACTTCGTAGCTGTGAACTGCTTGCTACTTTTATTAAAGCTAGTTCCCGTGCGACGATAGCTTTGTCGGTAATATCGGAAACTTTTAAAACATCAATTTGTTTGTTTAATTGCTTTGTAACTTGCTCGAGACGCTGTTCATCTTCAATCTCAACCACAAGGGTCATTTTGGAGATTCCCTCGACTTCAGTTTTTCCGACTGAAATACTTTCAATATTAAATTGACGTCTGAGCAAAAGGCCAGTTACACGGTTTAGCACGCCTGAGCGATCCTGAACCGTTGCTGTTATAATACGTTTCATGGTTTCACCCCAATCATTTCATGTAAACCTTTCCCTGGAGCGACCATTGGGAACACTAATTCCTTTTGAAGGACTCGGCAATCCAGAAGAACAGGACCATCATAAGCAAATACTTCAGGAAGTGCTGCAATAAGTTCTTCTTGAGAATCAATTCTCATGCCTCGGATAGAATAACTGTCAGCAAGCTTTACGAAATCTGGCTGTACCGGAAGCAGGGATTCGGAAATACGATTATCATATTGTAATTCCTGCCACTGACGAACCATTCCAAGAGCCCCATTATTAACAAGGATAATTTTAACCGGCAAGTTTCTTTCTTGGATGACCGATAATTCTTGAAGGGTCATTTGGAAACCACCATCTCCGACAATCGCTACCACTGTACTTTCTGGTGATGCCAACTGTGCCCCAATTGCAGCAGGGAAACCGAAGCCCATTGTTCCAAGGCCGCCGGAGGTGATCCAGCGATGTGGATGATTGAATGTATAGTACTGTGCAGCCCACATTTGATGCTGACCAACATCAGTAGCGACAATCGCTTCACCATTTGTTACTTTATGAACAGCTTCAATGAGCCATTGCGGGCACATACCGTTTGGACTATGTTTATACCATAGTGGATATTCCGCTTTATACTTTGCAAGTTTTTCTAGCCATTCCTCAGCTTGTGGTGAGTCAACTTCTTCCGCCAATAATTCGCTTAATGCTTCTTTTGCATCGGAAACAATTGGTATTTGTGTTGGAACATTCTTTCCAATTTCCGCCGGATCGATATCGATATGAGCGACCCTTGCATCTGGTGCGAAGTGTTTAAGGTTTCCAGTAAGTCTGTCATCAAAGCGTGCTCCGAAGTTGATAAGTAAATCAGTTTCATATAGAGCCATATTAGCAACATAAGTTCCATGCATGCCGGCCATTCCAAGTGATAGAGGGCTGTTAGCAGGGAAGCTTCCTAACCCAAGCAGGGTGGTTACGACTGGCAAATTGTGTTTTGTTGCAAAGGCTGTCAGTTCAGCTGAAGCCTTTCCATGAAGTACACCGGCTCCGGCAAGAATTACAGGCTTCTTCGCTTTAGAAAGTGCATCAGCCAGTTTTTTAATTTGCAGCGGATTTGGCTTCGTTGTTGGCTGATAGCCCGGTAATTGAATCTCAGTTTCTTCCTGTTCACTTAAAGAAGTGACTTGTTGAATATCCTTTGGTATATCGACTAAGACTGGACCAGGCCGGCCAGTAGAAGCAATATGAAAGGCCTCCTTAACGATTCTTGGTAAATCAGAAATCGATTGCACTTGGTAATTATGTTTTGTAATTGGAGTAGTGATAGCCACAACATCAGCCTCTTGGAAGGCATCTGTTCCAATCACGCTTCGTGCAACCTGCCCGGTGAAAACAACGAGCGGTAAGGAATCCATCATGGCATCTGCAATTCCTGTAACAAGGTTGGTTGCCCCAGGTCCTGAAGTTGCAAGGACTACACCAGGTTTTCCTGTAACTCGGGCATACCCTTCTGCAGCATGGATCATACCTTGTTCGTGGCGGAAAAGAATGTGCTTAATTGAGTTTTGAGCCCGCCAGATTGCATCATAAATTGGTAGGACAGCACCTCCGGGATACCCAAAAATTGTGTCAACACCCTCTTTAATTAATAAATCAATGAGAAGGTCTGCACCTGTTAATGGTGCGGTACTAGTTTGGAATTCCGGTTTTGCTTCAACTTTCACGTCGTAATCCCTCCTTAGGGTTATTTGAATATTTTAAAAACTTAGCATGCAGTTTTGCGTTAAGCCGAACCTTCAATCGGATATAATCAAAGTAAAAAGCCCTTTTCCCTCCGAATAAACTGCAATTAATAGAAATAAAGCAGAGTAATCGGGGAGAAAAGGGCCTTCATTTTCTCGGTACCACCCGGTTTCACAGTATCCTTACGAATACTGCCTTATGAAGCGATATTAAATGGATTAACGCTTCTTTTAGTAACAGGTGTCTAAGATTTAACACCCGATTGAACCTACTAGACCTAAGCCGTTCAGCCCAACACTCAGGGATGATGTCAGAATAAGTTGTATTGCCGGGCTCACAGCAACCCCGACTCTCTGAAAATACAAGTTTCTTATTCTTTTATTCCCGTCATCGATTTATAAATATTCCGTTGTCAATATGGTTTTAGCACCTTTACTTCTCTTCGGAAGGGGAGGGGTACTAATCAATCCCTTGGAATTTAACTAACTTAGATTTTCATGACTCCGCCTGTGTTAGCAGAGGTAACAAGTTTTGCATATTTTGCAAGATAACCAGATTTGATTTTTGGCTCCGGTTTTTGCCAAGAGCGGCGTCTTTCCGCTAATACTTCATCATCTACGAGAAGATCAATCGAACGTTCTTGTAAATTAATTAAAATTTTGTCACCATTTTGCACTAGGGCGATTGGGCCGCCTTCAGCAGCTTCCGGTGAAATATGTCCAATGGAGATACCTCGACTTGCACCAGAGAAACGGCCGTCTGTTATCAAGGCTACTTCCTTATCTAACCCTCTTCCGGCAATCGCGGAGGTAGGAGCGAGCATTTCCGGCATTCCCGGACCGCCTTTTGGACCTTCATAACGGATTACAACAACATGACCTGCTTGAACCGTTCCATTATTAATGTTTTCCTGCGCTTCATCCTGGGATTCAAAAACAATGGCTTCACCCAAGAATGTTTTAATTGAAGGATCAACAGCTCCTACTTTGATGACACCGCCATCTGGGGCAATGTTTCCGTATAGGATGGATAGTCCGCCCACGGGGCTGTATGGATTATCTTTTGTCCGAATAACTTTTTCATCGGTAATGACTGCATCTTTTACATTCTCAGCTAATGTTTTTCCTGTTATTGAAATGCAATCCTTATTAAGCGCTCCCTCAACCTTACAAAGTTCATTAAGGATGGCGCTAATTCCACCAGCCCGATGAACATCATCCATTGAATAATTAGATGCTGGCATGATTTTTGCGAGATAAGGAACCTTTTCTGCAATTTTATTAATATCACGTAAGTCGTATTCAATACCGGCCTCATGAGCGATTGCCAAGGTATGTAATACCGTATTGGTGGATCCTCCCATGGCCATATCCAATGCGAATGCATTATCAATTGCTTCTCTTGTTATGATATCGCGTGGGCGGATATCTTTTTTCACTAATTTAATCAAATGCTTTGCAGCTTGACGAATCAATTCATGTCTTTCTTCGGAGGTTGCCACAATCGTTCCATTCCCAGGAACCGTCATTCCAAGTACTTCCATCAGACAGTTCATTGAGTTCGCTGTAAACATCCCTGAACAAGAACCACATGTTGGACAGGCACTTGTTTCAATTTCATATAACTCCTGTTCGGTCATGGTACCTTTATGATAGGCTCCAACACCCTCGAAAACAGATGTTAAAGAAAGGTTTTCTCCGGAAGAGGTTTTTCCCGCTTCCATTGGTCCACCTGAAACAAAGACTGATGGGACATTGGTTCTGGCAGCTGCCATCAACATTCCCGGTGTGATTTTGTCACAGTTTGGAATATAAAACACACCATCAAACCAGTGTGCGTTTATTACTGTTTCGGCACTATCAGCGATGATTTCCCTGCTTGGAAGGGAGTATCTCATCCCGATATGTCCCATTGCAATACCATCATCAACGCCGATGGTATTAAATTCAAAAGGTATTCCGCCTGCCTCACGAATGGCTTCTTTCACAATCTCACCGAAATGATTAAGGTGTCTGTGACCAGGGATAATATCAATATAGGAGTTACATACACCGATGAACGGCTTGTCAAGATCACTCACTTTTACCCCAGTTGCGTATAATAGGCTGCGGTGGGGAGCACGGTCAATCCCCTTTTTAATCATATCGCTGCGCATATTTTCGCGCCTCCTAACTTACAATTGCGTGGTTTGCAGCAGATGGATAATAAGCGACTCCGTCTGTTGTAACAATTCATCTAAATTCTTATCATTCATATTTTAAAAATGGTTGTAAATGATCAGCCTGACTCCTTCTATTTATAGAAGAATGTAAAAGGCTGTGTTCAACTTATCACTTTCGTATAAGTTTTATTGTCAGTTATCATAACTCCATTTGTATACATGGTCAACATAAAAATCTGACAATTCAAACTAATCGTAAAAGCTGGTAGCGTTTACAATGTTGTAACGATAAGGAAAACCCAAGAATAAAAAAATTTTAAAAATTTTTATTTCACACTCTTTTTTGATAATAGCGGGAGAAAAACGAGAGGAATTTATGGGGTTATAAAGGAAAAAATGGCAGTCAGTGATACATTTTTACTAATGATAAATCATCCTGTTTTTTACCATTTTTATTATTTTAGAATTGTTAATTATATGATTTTGCAAGGTATTCATACACTTCTCTTAAATTTTTAAACCCCATCTCTTGTGCTTTATTTAAATAAAACCCCCAAATTTGAGCAGTCATCATCGCATCTCCCAGTGCATGGTGGCGGTTTTTTATCTCAATTCCACATTTTTGGCAGATATCATCAAGTGAGAACGATTTCCATTGTGGATTGGATAATCGGATCAGAAAAGATGTATCGATGATTCGATGGACAAATCTTATTTTTAGGTGATCCCAGCAGCTTTTTTGCATAAAGGCTTTTTCATGTTTGGAGTGATGGGCTACAAGAATATCCTTTTTAATAAACTGATAGAATTGGAGTAACACTTCTTTCCCATCGGGGGCGTTTTGTAGTTCATCAGTTTGTATCTTGGTTAATAAAGAAATTTCATCGGAGATAGGGTGTTCAGATTTTAAAAGGGTATAAAAAGTTTGATTCGAAATAATCGTAGTCCCTTTCATTTTAACAGCTCCAATGGAAAGGATCCGGTCTCCCTTTTCAGGGAAAAAGCCCGATGTTTCCAAGTCAAAAACTGTAAAATTTAATTCATGCAAGGGAACGTCCAAGATTTTAGTATCTTTCATTTCTTTTTGCAGGTTTCTTATAAAAGATAATTGTTGCAGATTATGCGTATCTTGGAATCCTGTGTAAAAGTTTGAACCCAGTTTTCCTGATATTTGCTTAAAGTATTGAATCATTTCATTCATTCTCAAGTTAATCCCCCTTGCCTACTAGCTTGATGGTTAATTGAAGTAGAGTCATGCCATTTTTTATGATATTTCTAACTTCTTTACGTTGAATTTTGTCCAGTGAGGCAATAGGTAAATAATGCCCCGATTCATAATCGGAGTGGTTTCCGAAATGCAGCCTGTATTCTAGTAATTTAAAGAAATGCTGTTTATAGATAGTGTGATCTTTTATCTTTAGTTGACTAAGTCTTGAAAGCGTGGAAGTCTCCTGCAGATGATCTTGAATGGCCAATACCCGAACAGCATTTACATATGGTAAAATGGCCATTTCTTTCAAATTAAGTGAGCCGGCATGATTCCCGTGTGTTTCCACTAAAAGCTGTCCTAATATGCCGACTCCTTTTTTTACATGCAAGGTATTTTTCAAAATGGATGGCAGCAGAACATTCTTTTTAACCTTTTGATAAACCATTCTTTTTAATTCTTGAATATAGCCGGATTCTCCATAAAGAGACCGTCCATCCATAAAGATTAACAAATACCGAATGGTTTCCCAGGATGCAGCGGTCATCCAATCTAATAATTGTCGCTGCCAATCAGGATAGGATTTGCACCATAAAGGATGATCAGCCATTACTCCGCCTTCGCAGAATGCATACCCTGCTATGTAGAGTCCATGTGAGATTTCTTTCCCTAATGCGAGGAAATAATCCTGTGCTGCTTTACTTGGATTTTGATAGATGATTCCATGATCTTGATCACTCCATATGGATTGTTCAGATCTGCCCGCACTTCCCATAACAAAAAAAGAAAAAGGGGATGGGGGAGGACCGAGGAGATGAGTAACATTCTTGATGGCAGTCTTTATGACATGCTGAATGATTTCGTCATGTAACTGATTTAATTGTAAATGATCCCAAATGGCATCTTTTAACTGACTTTCTCTAAAGTTTCTGATTTCTTGGAAGCTTTCATAGGTCATTTTTTACCTCCTATCTGTAAAAACGGATATAGCGGTGCAATCCCTCGGCTTGTGAAGAGAGATTGGACACCGCACTTTTGCTAAAAGATTATTAAGCTTTCAGTTTTTGTTCTGCTTTGATTAATTCAGGATAACCATAGCTTCCATGCTCGCTCATATCGAGTCCAATAATTTCTTCTTCCTCCGTAACGCGTAACCCATTCATAACCGCCTTCATAATTGCCAAAATGATAAAGGATACAATGAATGCGTAAGCGGCGCATGTGATGACCCCCATAGCTTGAATGCCTAATTGGTGAAAGCCTCCGCCATAAAATAACCCCGGTTTACCTACGGTTGCCAATTCCTTTGTGGCAAACAAGCCATTTGAAAGTGTTCCCCAAACACCGGCCGTTCCGTGGACCGATAAAGCAGCAATCGGATCATCGATTTTTCTCTTTTCAAAGAAACGAATGCTATAAAATACAAGGATGCCAGAGATAAAACCGATTACGACAGCAGCCCATGTATCGACAAAGCCACAGGAAGCAGTGATGGCGACTAATCCTGCTAGAGCGCCATTTAACATCATTGGCACATCTGCTTTTCCCATCACCATCCATGAAATCATCATTGCCGCAACAGTACCAGCTGCTGCACCCAGGTTTGTATTTAGGGCAACAAATCCAAAGAATGCTTTGTCTGCAGATAATGTACTACCTGCATTGAATCCAAACCAGCCAACCCATAAAAGCAAAACGCTTAATGCTGTAAAAACTTGGTTATGCCCAGCGATATTATTAGGTGATCCGTCTTTATTATATTTTCCAATCCGTGGTTTTAGTAGAATGGTAGCCGCTAGTGCCGCCATGGCACCTGTTAAATGGACTACAGTTGAGCCTGCAAAATCCTGTTTCCCATGCTCTGCTAACCAGCCGCCGCCCCAAATCCAGTGGGCGATAGGAGGGTAAACCAGTACAGAGAAAAGGACCGCAAATACTAAATAGGCAGATAATTTTGCCCGTTCGGCAAAACCGCCGAAGGCAATGGTTAAAGAAATACCGGCAAAAGCTAATTGGAACAAGAAGAATACTGAGCCGGATAGAGATAATCCTTTGATTTCATAACCGGAGTAGAAAAAATTGGAAAGGCCAATCAGTTCATTACCTTTTCCAAAGGATAATCCATATCCTACAGCCCAAAATAGGATGGAGCTTATGCTAAAGGTTAGAATCGTTTTACCAGCAATATGACCTGCATTTTTCATTCGAGTAGATCCTGTTTCTAGAAGGATAAAACCTCCAATCATGAGGATCACAAGGACTGCACCTACCATCACCCATAAACTGTTTAATAAAAACAAAGTATCCATTCGTTCTCCCCCTTTTTGTAATGTTAAATTTGCTAACATTCACTGTAGTTGTATTTTTGCATGAATGTGCGGTTGATTTCTATAATTATGTTAGATTATCTCACATGATTTTTTGGATGTTGTAAGATTGCTAAAGTAACAGGGGGGCAAAATAAAAAGCCCGCTTCAAATGTAACAGCGAGGCCCAAGCTCCAAAAATATTTAAAGTTTTTTTAGTTTATTGACCTTTCCTTAAACCAAATTGCGCGTTTAGTTGCCCCTGGATCATTTTCCTGCGTATTTCTTCCTGGTTTTGTTTCTTTTGTTCGCGAAGCATTTCTCGTCTAATCTCGTGAGTTTGTATCCCGTCTTCAATCTTATTTGCTATCTCCATTAATAACTCAACATCGTTAAAGGAATATTTTCGACTGCCACCGCCTGATCTTTCTGGGAAAATGAGTTTTCTTTCTTCGTAATAGCGGATTTGCCTTTCGGATAGACCGGTTAGATCTCTGACTACTCCGATGGTAATAACCTTCTTATCTTTATAAGACAAATCTTTTCCCATATCTTTTCTCACCACACTCTATTCATCTATTTTTAAAAGATTGTAAACTTTATAACAGTTTATGTTACATCTTCTCACATTTGAATGAATTTTTCTATAATTTTGATATTATAGAAAAGTGGATTAGATTGTGGAATCATTTTTGATTGGGAATTTGATTTTTAAGGATCAATTTTAATTCGCTTAAAGTAAGGGAATCTAATTCAGTTTTAAAATCTTTATCGGGACCAGATTGAATTAACTTATTAATGTAATATTTTTTTAGGGTGTCTATTCCTATACGCAAATGTGTAGACATGCTTCTCACTCCTTTACTGATTTTGAATTTTTCTTAAAAGTTCATGTGCTTTGGAACCAAGCTGTCTCATTAATTCTTCATACAGTTCGTCTCGTAATAAATCTAATTCCACTATTTTTGCTGCCAGTTGGATATCGTTTTTTCGATACATATAAATCTTCCTTTCGATGGTTTGTAATGTTAAGATATCTATTTTTTTCCTTTTTGTCAGTGAAGCTGTTAGAAAAATTAACAAACAAATTGAAACACCGGTGGAAGGTTTTATCCCAAAAATATTTTGACAGAAGAGGGCTTAACGAATCATGCTATTCATTTAGTTAATGATTTAGTGTATTAAGATAGTAATAAGCTAAAAACTGAATAAAAATACATAGTTCGATAGAATCATGAAATACAGAAAAATTATCAATATTTTCAGAAAACACTTTAAAAATGATAGGCATTATTGTATATTCTAAATATTATTGATATTTTTATAAAAAAACATTGGAGGTAGAAAATGAAAAAGTTCAAAATCTTTTCAACGCTTCTAGTCTTTTCCTTGATGTTTGTTTTATCTGCTTGTGGTACAAGTGAAAAAACAGATGCCAGTCCCAAAAAAGAGGAAAAGAAAACTTTACGGTTCGTAACCGATGCGGCCTATGCACCATTCGAGTATATGGATAAGGGTAAAGTAGTTGGTTTTGATGTAGACTTCCTTAATGTTGTAGCAAAAGAAGCAGGATATAATGTAAAACTTGAACATGTTGGCTGGGATCCGTTATTCGTAGAAATTAAAGGAAAGACGGCCGATGGTGGAATTTCTGCCATTACCATCAATGATGAGCGTAAACAAACATATGATTTTTCTACTCCATACTTCCTTTCAAAAAACGAAATCTTAGTTCCAAAGGATAGCCCAATTAAGAGTGCTGCAGATCTAAAAGATAAAGTAGTTGCCGTACAAAATGGTACAACTGGCCAGGAAGCAGTCGAAGCGCTAATTGGTAAAAATAATTCGAATCTTAAAAAATTCAAAAACAACAATCTAGCGATTATGGAACTTAAGAGCGGCGGTGCCGATGCAGTTGTTGCTGATAACACAGTAGTTGAACAATATGTAAAAAATAATCCAAATGAAAATTTTGTAGTCATTCCAGATGACTCTGCATTTGATAAAGAATTCTATGGATTAATGTTTGCAAAGGACAGCAAGTTAAAAGCTGATTTTGATAAAGCGATTCAAAAAGTGATTGAGAATGGGGAATACACAAAGGTTTATCAAAAATGGTTTAAGGTTGATCCGGATTTAAATGCATTGAAACAACAATAGGAAAGAATTAAGTTGCGTAACCCTTTGCCGTTACGCAATTTTTATTCCTATCAAAAAATATGCGATCAAACCATTATTTACCATATTGAAATAGTAATTTATTACATATTGAATAAGAATGCAGTGGTAGTTATAATCATGTATGTTCAAAATATTCCTGATATTTGTAGAAAAATCTTTAAAAATAGGTTATAATATTATATATTCGAAATATTATTAATATTTTTATAGAAAAATATTGGGGGGTACAAAATGAAGAAGGTTAAGATTTTTTCTACCATTTTAGTTGTGGCATTGATGTTTGTTCTATCAGCTTGTGGAACGAGCGAAAAGACAAATGGCAGTGCAAAAGGAGATCAAAAGAAGACTTTACGAGTCGTAACAAATGCTGCTTATGCGCCATTTGAATATATGGATAAAGGGAAAATTGTTGGCTTTGATATTGATTTAATCCAGGCGGCTGCTAAAGAAGCCGGTTATAGCATCAAAGTTGAGCATGTGGGCTGGGAACCGCTATTTGTTGAAGTGAAAGGGAAAAATGCTGATATCGGAGTTGGTGCAATCACCATCAATGACGAACGCAAACAAACCTATGACTTCTCTACTCCATACTTTTTATCTAAAAATGAAATTTTAGTTCCGAAAAGTAGTGCAATTAAAAGTGCTGCAGATCTGAAAGGGAAAGTAGTTGCCGTACAGAATGGTACAACAGGTCAATCAGCGGTAGAAGCTCTGTTTGGAAAAAATAATTCGAAACTTAAAAAGTTCAAAGATAATAATCTAGCGATTATGGAGCTTAAGAGCGGCGGTACCGATGCAGTGGTCGCTGATAACACAGTTGTTGAGCAATATGTAAAAAATAATCCAAATGAAAATTTTGTTGTCATTCCAGATGACTCTGCATTTGCTAAAGAGTTTTATGGCGTATTGTTTCCAAAAGGAAGTAAGATAAAGGCAGAATTTGATCAGGCGATTAAGAAAATGATGGAAAACGGTGAATACACAAAAATTTATCAAAAATGGTTTAAGTTTGAACCGGATTTGAATTCGTTAAAGCAACAATAGAAGATGAAAATTGCGTAACTCTAGAATACTAGCAGTTACGCAATTTTTGCATCTGCTTAAAATATTTTATTGCGATAAATAACTAAAGTATAAAAGGTGGATTTTTAAAAAGATTGAGGGGGTCAATGAATGGATTTTCGTTGGGATTTATTAGCTGAGTATGGTCCTTTTTTCTTGAAGGGAACCCTATTAACCATTGGGCTTTCCATTGGCAGTATCATCATTGGAACAGTACTGGGGCTATTAATTGGATTAGGAAAAATGATGAAAAATCAATGGGCAGCGCTACCGTTTAAATGGTATATTGCCTTTTTCCGCGGGACACCGTTTATGGTTCAAATATTGCTCATCCATTTTGCTGTGGTTCCAGTATTCCTTGGCGAAACCAATGCGATTGTGGCTGCCATTGTTGCACTTTCTTTAAACTCAGCTGCCTACATCGCTGAAATCTTCCGTGCCGGGATTCAATCAATTGATAAAGGACAAATGGAAGCAGCCCGTTCATTAGGTATGAACCATGTACAATCAATGCGATTTGTCATCTTGCCGCAGGCCTTTAAACGTATGATTCCGCCACTTGGAAATGAATTTATTGTATTAATCAAAGATTCCTCCCTCGCAGCGCTCATTGCGGCACCAGAGCTTATGTACTGGGGACAAGCCATGCAAGGGCAGTATTACCGTGTGTGGGAGCCATATCTTACAGCAGCAGCGATTTATTTAGTGTTAACTCTTTCCTTAAGCTTCCTGTTATCTCGACTTGAAAGAAGGTTGGCCACAGAATGATTAAAGTAACCAATTTGAAAAAAAGCTTTGGTAATCATGAAGTTTTAAAAGATATTAATGTTACCGTAAAACCCCAGGAAGTGGTTGTTGTCATCGGGCCTTCCGGATCAGGGAAATCCACTTTTCTTCGCTGTATTAACTTACTAGAAACCATCACAGGCGGACATGTCTTGATTGAGGGAATCGATATAACTGATAAAAAGACAGATATTAATAAAGTGCGAACAGAAGTAGGAATGGTGTTTCAGCAATTTAACCTATTTCCGCATAAAACCGTCATTGAAAATATAATGCTGGCACCGATGAAGGTAAGGAATGTATCTGCCGAAAAGGCGAAATCAAAAGGTCTGGATTTATTGAAAAAGGTAGGATTAGCAGAAAAAGCGGATGCCTATCCGGATTCGCTTTCCGGAGGGCAAAAACAGCGGGTTGCAATTGCAAGGGCACTGGCGATGGAGCCGAAAATCATGCTTTTCGATGAGCCAACCTCAGCGCTTGATCCAGAAATGGTCGGTGAAGTGTTAGAGGTAATGAAGCAGCTCGCAAAAGAAGGCATGACGATGGTTGTCGTCACGCATGAAATGGGCTTTGCCAAGGAAGTTGGAGACCGGGTTATTTTCATGGATGGCGGCCTGATTGTCGAGGAAAATGTTCCAAGTGAGCTATTTGATAACCCGCAAGAAGAGAGAACGAAATCATTTTTGAGTAAGGTTTTATAATCTTGTGAAAGGGAGGCCCGCTAATGGCCTCCCTTTCAATTTACTATCGTTCTAGTTTATGTGGATCATCAAAGTCAAAGACTTCGACAATCCGGTCCGCTTTTATCCTTCTTGAACAAAGAAGAAATAGTTGGCTAAAGAATTCGGCTAACTCAAGGGGGGATGATGGAAGCTTAATCTGAACAGTCACAGAGCCAAACATTTGTTTAAAGTAGGCTTTACGTTCTGCATTTTTTCCGTCCCTCTTTAATGGATTATATGTCCATAACAGATGCTGGTCGCCGTTAATTTCTTCCACATTACGAATTTCAGCGACGGTCGTCGATTTATCATGCGTATAAATCACTAAATAATACTTGTCGTTTCGATGCCAGTCAATAAATATAAAGTAGTAGCTTGTATCATAGTCAATCCGGGTAACTCTATAACCCGCTACAACAGATTTTCCATTTGTCCATTGATGAAACTTTGGTAAAGTATTGTCAATTGTTTTTAACTGAGTGATTTCATAGCCAGTTCCATTCCACTTTTCTATACAATTACTGAGTGAGATTGCCTGTTCCTTTTCCAAAATGATTGCTCCTTAGCTTTCTTTGACATCATTATACGGTGTAAAAGCGGAGAAAAAAAGCGATTTGAAAAGCTTTGTCTCCAAAATGAAACATAACTGAAATCGCTTTTAAAAATTCATTTGGTAGAATTATTCTGTTATGGACTTATAATCGTCCCATTGTTCGAATAGTATGAGGAATAAATATGCCTCTTTTCCATATGAATGACATAGAAGTGCTTGCAATTGGAGGGAAAACAATGTCGGTAGAAAAGCAGCTAACAGAGAAACAGTACTATAGCATGTTCATTAATGAACATGAAGAGGTACATCCGATTCGTGTTCTCGGGGATGCCTATCAAGAAGAAATGCAAAAGGATATACCGGATTTAGCCTATATACGTTTTGCACAAGGTGAAGTGTATTTTCACAATAGAGACTTTGAGACAGCCATTTTTAAATGGGGAAATATTATTAATGAACTGGAGCCATGGGCGCAAAAAAATACAGCAGATGCTTATTACGAAATGGGGCTGTTGTCCAATGCGGAGGACTTGTATACCGCTATTGAAACCGACAATCTTACCTTAAAGACTGAAGTATCTTTACAGTTATTTACACTTTATATTGAACGCGGAAAAATGGACTCAGCAGTCGAAGTCATCAAGAAAACGGTTCTTTCCAATCCGGATTATCCGCAGGTTACAGAAATCGCCAGAAAGTTTTTTGAGGAACGGCAGGATTGGCAAAATGCCATCGAACTTGCAGTGAATGAGGCCATTCGTACAGAGTCATCGGAATGGTTCGGAATTGTAAACTCCTATGTGAATAATGGTGTAACAAAACGTCTTTTACCAGGCTATTTTTCACATGCCTTGAACGTGGTTTATACCTTAGATAGGAAGCAATTTGAAGAGCTGACCGCTGCACTTTGGAACAGTTATAAAACGGAAGATTGCTATTTTACCTGGTTAAAAGAAATCAATTACCTTTTATCCAATTTGGAAATGGATCAAAACGAACACTGGGAAAAACTTTCTGCCCTTTTTAAAGAAACCTATTTCAGCTTGATAGATGGAAGCTATTTGATTAAGGAATTAACTGATATAATTCCTGATGTACTTTCTAATTGGATTCGGATCTCGAATTCTTCCCAACTTGTTTTGGCGTCAGCTGCGGTCCTTTCTTGGAATGAGTTATTTCCAGTAAGCATTAATATGCTGATTGTGAGTGAGGCTGAAAAGTTTATCAGTAAAATGGATCATGAAATCGACGAACTCGAAGAATGCCTAAAGCTGTTTGAATCGATTTTACATTGGGCAGAAGCACACGATATGGGAGAGAATCATCGTCTAAAGTGGATGGTTCAGCAGCTAATTGATTTTGAAACCCATCATCTTTTACTAACCGGATTGAGCGGTAGTGGCAAATCAACTTTTATCAATATGATTTCCGGTGAAGATTTGCAGGATAGTCCCACTTCATCTGTTGTTATGTTTAAGGACCATCCGGAACTTGAAATAGATGAAATCAACAATAAGGAAACGGTTCAATTGACGGACCTAGTTGACTTTCAAGAAAGAATGGATCGGCGTCGGAATGCATTAGAGTCGCTGATTGAATTTAAGCGGCCTAATCCATTTTTGAAGGAGAATCGACTTGCAATGATTGATACTCCTGGGCTAAATGGGAATCAGTATGAAGTGATGAAACAGATTCATGCGGCAGATACGGTGTTATTTGTGCTAGATGCCAATGCACCCTTTACTGCTAAGGAGCGGGGAATTCTCTCACAAATCCATGACCAGGCACCGAATGTTCCAATCCATTTTCTGCTGAATAAAATGGATACGATTGCGAATGAACAGGATACCGTACGGATTTTTAATGAAACAAAGGCGGAAATCAATTCCTATTTACCAGATTCGAAGGTTTTGGCGTTTTCGTCGCAAAATGATCGCGGTCAGCAGTTAAGTGAGTTGACTGAGTTTATCCAATCGATTAAGCATACTAGAAATCTTGAAGATAAACGGCTGGCAAAATTATTATTTTTTATCCGTTCTACCATTACAGAGCTGCTGCAAAAACGTATTGATGTGGAGAACCAATTAATTGAATCGGTACGATGGAATGAAGAGATGCACTTGAAATTGACCGGAGCCCTTAATCAACTAAAGGATACCGAATCACAAAAAGCTGAGACCATTTCAAGGAGCTATGGACTCATTAAGACGGAACTTCAGAAGGAAATTTCTGATGTAATACCGAAAATGCTGAAGGAATGCTCTCTATTAATCAAAGAAAATAGCGATTTTAGCAATATTCATCTTGAGCTAAATAACGAAATGAATAAAAGAATGCAAGAATATTTAGAGCAGACGATTCTTCCGAAATACTATACTTCGTTGCAGGAGTGGATTGGGCAAACGAAAGAGGAATTCATTCAAAGCCAACAATTTTTAGACGAAATGGCGGAAGGCTTCAATGTCATGTATGGAGAGGAACGGTTTAAGCTGGAATGTGATTTTAAGGTTCTTGATGATTGGCGGAGGGATACGGATCGAATGACAAGCCGATTCATCTTAGAGCCTGTTAATATCCTGCTGCGCCGTACCCCATCACAGTTCTTGTTAAAAAGTGCAGGGAAGCTGTTAGGTGCGTTGTCGCAAAACAAAACCATGTTGTTCAATAAGTACAAAGCATTTGTGGAGAATGAGGATTATTCTGAAACGGTTGCACTGGTAAATGATCGTTTTTTCCAGCAATTTGAATTATTTGAAAAAGCGTTGGAACGGGATATTAGCTTGTTTTTTAGAGGCCCGGCAAGCGTGGTATCGCGAGCAATTGAAGAAGCGCAATCAGAAATTGAAACGAATCAAGATTTGCTTGGAAAAATGAACACCAATCCTGAACTATTCCGCGACCCATTGACATTGTTTGAGGTTAGACTTCGACAGTTTGAATGGATGACGGTTGCGGGTAAAGGGGCACAAACGGTTTATTAATAAAAAAAGGCTGTCGGTTGGTTATCAATCAATCTGCAGCCTTTCGTATTATATCCCCATTTCTTTCATCACTTTAAGCAGCAGGTCCGGCCTGTTGGTTAGGATCCCATCTGCCCCGGCTGCAATTAATTTTTTCATTGTTTTCGGATCATCAATGGTCCAGTAATGAACTTGCATGCCGCGCCGATGTGCACCATCAATCAATTTCTTGTCCTTTAAATCGAAACCGCTATCCGCAACGGGTAACTGAAAATCATCCACCTGCGGCTGATATAAATCTCGTAAAAAGAACTTATGAAACACAACAAATTTTGTTACCTCTTGTTTACCAGCACAAGTAGCCACTCGCTGCTTTGCGTACTTATCAAAGGTTTTAAGAATATTTTGGTCAAAAGAGGCAACAAGTATTTTATCCTCCATGTGATACTTTTCAATTAAAGCCCAGAGCTTTTTAGCCATTTCTTCATATCGCTTCGGCGGATTATCATCCTTAATCTCCATCTCAATCCTCATGTTCCCGAACCTTTGAAAAATCTCTTCAGCGGTTGGAATATAAACACCTTTGCCACGAAAACTGTATTGGCCGTGCACGTCTTTAAAATGGTACCCGGCATCAAGCTTTTGGATTTCCTTCAGGGTCAAGTCTTTTACAGCCCCATGTCCATTTGTTGTCCGGTCAACAGTCGGGTCATGGATGGCTACTAACTGCCCATCTTTTGTTATATGGAGGTCAGTTTCGAGTGCATCAACCCCAAGTTTTGCTGCATTAGAAAATGACGCAATTGTATTGGAGGGAGCGAGCAGTTCACCGCCTTGATGGGCAACAACCAATGGACGGTTATTTTTGAAAAATGGCTTCTCCTTAATAGGCTGAACGGGCAAAAGATTAACAGCGAGCAGAAAAAGAAGAAGAGCCGGTACAAGAATCTTTAAAAATTTGACGCCTCGCCTTTTTGTTTTATCAATGGTGATTTGCGCCATAGACCACTAGTAGCCTTTCGAAAAATCTACTAGATTTTCTGATGGAGTTTGTTCGGAAAGATAGCTTTTTAAATTTGGAATAAGTATTTTTTCAATTACCCGCTGATTATAATGTTCAGTTGAGCCGGAGGTGTGTGGGGTAATAATCACGTTCTCCATTTCCCATAACGGACTGTCTTCAGTCAATGGTTCTTTTTCAAAAACATCGAGCCCAGCACCGGAAATTTTTCCGTTTTGTAGGGCTTGAACCAAATCCTTTTCTACGACAATTTCACCACGGCCAATATTAATGAAAAAGGCAGAAGGTTTCATTTGATCAAATTGCTCTTTTCCGATTAATTGATACGTTTCCTTCGTTAATGGCATTGTAATCACAACATAATCACAATTTGGCAGGAGGGCATCGAGTTTGTTCGGTGTATACATTTCATCGACATATTCTTCAGGATTTCCTGAGTGACGGACGCCGATTACATGCATACCAAAGGCTTTCGCTATTTTTGCGGTTTCCTTTCCGATTGCCCCAACACCTAAAATTCCAATCGTCTTTTCATGCAATTCCAAGCCCATGTTTGCATGGTGCCATTTTTTCGATTGTTGGTTCTTTACATAGGTATGGATTTTTCTCGTTAACCCTAGCATTAAGCCAAAGATGGTTTCAGAAATAGGGTAGGAATGCACACCATTAGCGCTCGTCACAAAAACGTTTTTTGATTCCAGTTTTTCAAGTGGCAGGGAGTTGACTCCGGCACTCCATGTCTGAAGCCATTTTAGTTTTGAATCAGGGGTGAGGCAAGATTCTTCAAGCCCCCGTTTCCAACCGGCAATAATTTCTGCATCCTGCAGGTGTTCTTGCCAAATTTCTTTATCTTTTCCTACGATTAATTCCCAATCAGGGATGATTTCTTGGATTAGGTTAACTTGCTGCTGTGTTAATTTATTGGTAATGACCATTTTTCTCTTTTCCATACCATCGCTCCGTTCTATTAAAAATCTATTAACTAAATTTTATGATAACGGAAAAATAGGAAAAATGGTAACATCTTTATATTAATAAAGTTTGTTACCAGATTAAATTCCTGGGAGGATGTATTATGCTTTCATTGGAGCAATGTCACTTAATTTTAGAATATATTGACGGGTTAGTTGTAGTGGATAAAGATGCGAAAATCATATATATGAATCAAAAAACGGCAGACTCCATTAAGGTGGATCTGAAAGAGATTATTGGAAAACATGTTCACGATGTGATTCCCACCACGAAAATTCATAAAACGGTCGAAATGAAAACACCCGCCATTGCTGACCCTTATTTTTTAGAAAATGCGACCCTCATTAGTACGCGGTACCCTATCTATGAAAAAGATGGAACGTTCTTTGGCGTGGTCGAGTACGATTTGTTTGATAACTATGATTTACTTAATAATTTTGTTAAAAAAATAGAAAGTCTCATAGGAATCATTCATTTGCTGTTCATCACAAAGTTTTTCCGGAAACAACCGCCGGAGTTGGGTCTTGGTGATTCGGAAAATTTCGCATCTTAGAAGAATATAACAACAAATAAACCTGCCTTTAATGGCAGGTTTATTTATAATTAGTCTCTAATGAAACGAATCTCTTATTAAATTAGATATTTTCTCTCTTTCTTCTTACTTGCTGGACCCTCATTGCCACTAATCCAGCTAGTAGTAGGGCAAGTCCCAATGCAGCATAATTGTACATTGATGTTGCAGTGTCTGGTAATGAATTATCTGTTGCGAATGCAGGACTCTTGCTGCCTTTATCAGCGGAATCTGATGCTGGGTGATCACTTCCGCCATCCCCAGGATTTTCAGTAGTGGTGTCATTACCAGTATCCCCGGGATTATCAGTAGGGTTATCATTACCGGTATCTCCTGGATTATCGCCAGGGTTAGTAGTACCGTCATCACCAGGATTTCCATTCCCAGGATCGTCTGTTTTCGATTTAATGTTATTAATTTCGATGACCTTTACTTTTTGGACGCCTTTACCATCCAAAACATAAACGGTATATTTTCCGTTCTCGGTAACATCAAACTGGTTATCCGTTATGTCAGTCCCATCGTTGGCAAAATCATCAATCGTTTTTTTACCAGCAAGCCATTTCATCTGTAGGACCTCTTCGGCATTGGTGGAAACTTTGATTGTCACTGGTCCATCTGTTTCCTCTGTTGGCGAAGCCGCTAAGTCAAGGGTGAAATCAGGTGCAGGTGCCTGTTTAATATTGTTGATATCGATGACCTTCACTTTTTCAAGCCCAGTGCCATCCTTAACATAAACGGTGTATTTATTATTTTCAGTTATATCAAATTTATTGTCAGTAATGTTTTCTCCTTGGTTAGTGAAATCTGCAACGGTTTTTTCGCCTTTTAGCCATTTCATTGCAATAACTTCTTTTGCCGTGGAAGAAACAGAAATTGTTACCTTTTCCGCTGGCTTTGTTGTTGATGGTGTTAGCGTAATATCAAAATCCTGTGGTGTAAAGGTTTTTAAAATATCATTTGCTAAACCAGCTAAGACTTGATGGCCGGTAGTATTTGGATGAATATCTCCAGGTAAGATTAATTCAGCTTGTCTTCCATTAAACGCGGAATAGGCATTAGCTATGTGGGCACCAAAGGTCTGCGCAAGAGGGTTAATAACCTGTGAATTAACAGCTGGGATAACTTTTTCACCAAGGTCATGTAAAGGACCAGCGCTGGTTCCAAATGGATTATATAGGTTGTAAAGAATAATTTGTGCATCAGGATTCACATTTTCAACCGTTGTGATTACTGCACCTAGATTTGCTGGTAATTTTGAAATAGCATTCAATAAAGCAGCGGTTGCTGCATTAATTTGGTCCTGAGTTGGCAGTACCGGCGGGTTAGCTTTTAATTGATCTAATATTACTTTTACTTCCGGAAGCGACAATAAATCATTATTTCCGATATCCAACGTAATCAAGTCAGCTTTTTTAATTGCATCCATATTCTCAGCGGTGCTCAATGCTGCTAATAAATCAGTAGTTTTCCAGCCAGGGGCACTAATATTTTTTGAGACCGTATATTCGTTAGTTCCAATTAGATAGGGAAATGCTTGTGAACGATCTTGAAGATTCCATCCATATGTAATCGAATCCCCTAAGGCAACAATGCTTTTTTTATCGTTATTTTCGGCAAAAACAAACGAAGACAAGAAGGTATTTAGTGCCAGTATTAATACAACTAAAATCGACAACTTTTTAAAATTCAACAAAAATTCCCTCCAATTATGTAATTTTTTCCTACCAAAACTATTATAGTTTCATATTTTCTGAATATTCAACAATTACAGTTCTACAAATTATGCAAAATGTCCTATGACATGGGTACTAGGGAGTGATTTCTGAGAGCGAAATATTCAAAAAATTCAGTGTTATCTGTTAAAATAAGGATGGAAAGCGTTTTCGAAACTTAGAGAGGTGATTGTGGGATGAAACATCCATATTTAACGGAAGACCATGAAATTTTCCGCAAATCCTTACGAAAGTTTTTGGACAAAGAAGCATATCCCTTTTATGAACAGTGGGAGGAGAATCGCCTTATTCCTCGTTCCTTTTGGACAAAAATGGGGGAGCAGGGATTCCTTTGCCCTGATTTAGAGGAGAAATATGGAGGGAGTGGGGTTGACTGGGGTTTTTCCGTTGTCATTAATGAGGAACTCGAACGCGTAGGATCCGGATTAGTGGGGCTTGGACTTCACAGCGATATTGTCATTCCCTACATCACCGCCTTTGGAACAGAGGAACAAAAAAAGCGCTGGCTGCCAAGGTGTGCTTTGGGTGAGTTGATTACAGCGATTGCGATGACAGAACCAGGGACGGGTTCAGACCTGGCTAATATTAAAACAACCGCAAAACTTGATGGAAGTCATTATTTAGTAAATGGACAAAAAACGTTTATTACCAATGGAATTCAATCGGATTTAATCCTAGTTGCTTGTAAAACCGACCCGAATGCCAAGCCAAAACATAAAGGAATCAGCCTATTGATGGTAGAAAGAGGCACTCCCGGTTTTTCCAGAGGGAGAAAGCTGAACAAGGTTGGCTTGCATTGCCAGGATACTGCCGAACTTATTTTTGAAGATTGCAAGGTTCCAAAAGAATATCTTATTGGTGAGGAAGGAAAAGGCTTCCTCCATATGATGGATAAACTACAGCAGGAGCGGCTTGTTGTGGCGATACAGGCCCAGAAAGCAGCAGAGGTAATGCTAAAACTAACAATAGATTATGTAAAAAGCCGTGAAGCTTTCGGAAAGTCCATCAGCCAATTCCAAAATACCCAGTTTAAAATCGCTGAGATGGCAGCCGACATTGAAATGGGCAGGGCCTTTTTAGATCAACTGATTGCAGAACATATCGAGAGTAAAAATGTTGTGACGAAGGTTTCAATGGCAAAATGGAAACTTACAGAAAATGCAAAGAAGATTGCCTCCGAATGTATGCAGCTGCACGGCGGCTATGGCTACATGGAAGAATATGAGATTGCGAGAAGATTCCGTGATATACAAGTTTCCAGCATTTATGCGGGGACGAATGAAATTATGAAAACAATTATTGCAAAAAACCTAGGATTATAGAAAAGAGGGGTCGATAATTGATGCGGGAAGTAGTTATTGTAGAAGGAGTTCGAACACCGGTTGGAAAAAGAAATGGAGTATTAAAGGAAATTCGTCCAGATGACCTGGCAGCATTTACATTAAAAGAATTAGTAAATCGAGCCGGGATAGACCCTGCCATTATTGATGATGTCATCCTTGGATGTGTCACACAGGTAAGTGAACAAGCAGGAGATATTGCCCGAGTCGCGGCATTGATTGCCGGATTCCCGATTGAAGTCCCAGGGACGACGATTGACCGCCAATGCGGTTCAAGCCAGCAGGCTGTTCATTTCGCTGCACAGGCCATCCTCGCGGGAGATATGGATGTCGTAATAGCTGGTGGTGTTGAAAGCATGTCCCGGGTGCCGATGGGGTCTAGCTATAAAGGAGCTGGAGACCCTTTCAGCCCCAATTTAAGAAAACGATTTGAGATGATTCACCAAGGGCTTTCTGCAGAGCGGATTGCTGAAAAATATAGTTTTACCCGAAAGGAGCTTGATCAATTTTCACTGGAAAGTCACGAAAAGGCATTGCGTGCACAAGCCGAGGGCCATTTTGCCAGTGAAATTTTTCCACTTGAAGTAACACTTCCTGATGGCACATCAGCGGTTATTAGGGATGACCAAGGGCCAAGAAGAGGAACTTCTTTAGAGGCACTTGCCGGACTAAAAACCTCCTTTGTTGAGGATGGGGTTATTCATGCGGGAAATTCCAGTCAAATCAGCGATGGCGCAGCAGCCCTTTTACTTATGTCCCGAGAAAAGGCAGAGGAGCTGGGGTTAAAACCTCGCTTCCGCGTTCATACCCGTGTTGTCGTTGGATCGGATCCAACCTTGATGCTGACAGGGCCAATCGCGGCCACCCAAAAGGCATTGGAAAAATCAGGTCTATCCATTGATGATATTGATATTTTTGAGGTCAACGAAGCGTTTGCACCAGTAGCAATGGCCTGGTTAAAAGAAACAGGTGCGGATCCGGCCAAGCTGAATCCAAATGGAGGTGCGATTGCTTTGGGTCATCCATTGGGCGCCAGCGGGGCACGGTTAATGGTGACAATGATACATGAGCTTGAACGTTCAGGCTGCCGTTATGGTCTGCAGACAATGTGTGAAGGGCATGGGATGGCAAATGCGACGATTATTGAAAGATTAGACTAATATTCTGGAGGAGATTGAATGGGAACGACGATTGGCAAAGTTTTCGATTTGACGGTTAAAAAGTTTCCGAATAAGGAAGCGATTTTTGATGTAAGAAAAAATGTTCGTTTCACTTATAAAGAATGGAACGAACGGATCAACAGCCTTGCGGAAGCACTCATAATGGGAGGGGTTAAAAAAGGCGACCGCGTCTCGACTTTTCTATTTAATACGGAAGAATTAGGGACTGCCTTTTTTGCCTGTGCGAAAATCGGTGCCGTCTTCAATCCGATTAATTTTCGGTTAACTTCTGAGGAAGTTGCTTATATTTTAGTAGATGCCTCCCCAAAGGTTGTTCTTTTTGAAAAAGCTTTAGAGCCTATCATCGCCAACATCGAGAACCGTTTCCCAGCCATCTCCTTCTGGTATATTGATGAAGATACGCCCATCTATGCAAAAAACTTTCATGAACAGCTTGGTGCGGTTTCGTCCGAACTTGTACAGGTGGAAGTTGATGAAAATGATCTATATGCGATTATGTACACAAGCGGGACAACGGGCAGACCGAAAGGGGTTATGCACAGTCATCGGAATATGATTGAGCAGAGTATGCTGGTGATTGCAGCAAAGAAATATGAAGCGATGGATGTCGGGCTGGTGACCGCGCCGATGTTCCATTGTGCGGAACTTCATTGCGCTTTCCTGCCAAGGGTTCATTTGGGATGCCGTAATGTGATTCTGCACCAATTTAATCCCCAAAAAGTTCTTGAATTAATCAGTCAGGAAAAAGTCACGAAATTTTTTGCTGCTCCAACAATGTGGAATATGCTTCTTCAAGAGGATTTGAGCCAATATAACCTTAGAAGCTTGAAGCTTGGTTTATATGGAGCTGCCCCAATGGCGCCTTCCCTTGTCCATGCCTGCCACGACCGCTTGGGAATATCCCTCGTACAGGCATATGGAATGACTGAGATGGGCCCGGCGATTTCCTTTTTATCTGAAAGCGACCAACTGCGGAAAGTGGGCTCTGCAGGCCAGGCCTGCTTAAATCATGATATTCGGGTTGTCCGTCCAAGAGAGGATGGTCCATCCGATCCGGATGATATTCTGCTTCCAGGCGAACCTGGTGAAATTATTGTTCAGGGATCGTGTATGATGCTTGGCTATTTTGGCCGGGAGGAGGCGACAGAAAAAGCAATGTATAAGGGCTGGTACCACTCAGGAGATATTGGCTATATGGATGAAGAGGGCTATCTTTTTGTAAATGATCGTGTGGATGACATGATTATTAGCGGCGGGGAAAATATTTACCCGCGCGAGGTAGAAGATATTTTACATGCTCATACGGGAGTGCTGGATGTCGCAGTGGTCGGGCAGCCGGATGACCGCTGGGGTGAGACGGTAACTGCTTTTGTTGTGAAAAAAGATGCCGCTGTCAACGAACAAGAGTTGGATGATTACTGTAAGAACAGCGACAAATTAGCAAACTATAAACGGCCGAGAAAGTATGTTTTCTGTGAGGTGCTGCCGCGGAATGCCAGCGGGAAAATTCAAAAGTTTATATTACGGAAAAAGTTAGAGGAACTGTTTGCTCAAGGGGCTTTGGGAAAAGCTCAGCGATAATAAAAAAGGTTGTCAAAAAGTCGCTGCGCTTTTTGACAACCTTTGATTTAAAAGAAATGATGAAAAATAGCGGCAATCGACCGGACTATAAGGTGAAAAAGCCCTACAATTAATCTCCATATCAGACCTAATATCCCCTCAAAGATACACTCAATGATTTCTTCAAATACATAATGACGGATTTTTTTCTTGTGTTTTTTCTTTTCTTTAAATGGTTTCATCAGTGATGCCCTCTTTAGGTCTTTGATTTACTTATATTGTAATGGATTGTCTCATTAAAAAAAATACCCATTAATTGTAACTTTAATCCACTTCAAGTGCTGTCCAAAAAAAGCTCCTTATATGACTATAGAATTCGATGCTCAAAAACTCGTATAATGGAAATACGAGTTTTTTTAATAGAAAGGAGTGACTAAGTTTGTTTCAACAAGCTCTTCCTATATTAGAAACGTATTTCGGGTACAAATCCTTTCGTAAGGGTCAAGAGCAGGCGATCCGCTCTGTATTAGAGGGAAATAATACGATTTGTGTAATGCCGACCGGAGGCGGTAAATCGATTTGCTATCAAATCCCAGCAATGGTGCTTCCGGGAACGACCATCGTCATTTCTCCGCTGATTTCCTTAATGAAAGACCAAGTCGATGCCCTTATCCAGGCAGGAATTCCTGCAACATTTATCAACAGTTCCCTAAGCTATAACGAAGCAAATGAGCGAATTCGGGAATCTAAGCAGGGGAAGTACAAGCTTTTATATATAGCACCAGAGCGCATGGAATCTCAGGAATTCATTGAGGACCTTAAACAAATGGAAATTCCGTTAGTAGCTGTTGATGAAGCCCACTGTATTTCACAATGGGGACATGATTTCCGGCCGAGTTATCGCCATATACAACAAATGGTAAATAACCTTCCGCAGAAACCTATCGTCCTTGCTTTGACGGCAACAGCAACCCCAAAAGTTCGCGAAGATATTTGCACACTGCTTAAAATTGATGAAGAGAACACAGTGATGACAGGTTTTGAACGGGAGAACCTCTCTTTTTCTGTTATTAAGGGACAGGATCGTTTTAAATTTCTCATTGATTATATTAAAAAGAATGAAAAGGAAGCCGGGATTATTTATGCCGCAACCAGGAAGAATGTCGACCAGCTTTATGAAAAATTAAAGAGAGAAAACATAGAGGTTGCACGGTACCATGCGGGGATGGGAGATGTGGAACGCGCCCAAGAGCAGGATCGATTTTTGGAGGATAAAGCCTCCGTGATGGTTGCAACATCAGCATTTGGAATGGGAATAGATAAGAGCAATATAAGATACGTCCTCCATTTTCAGCTTCCAAAAAACATGGAAAGCTATTATCAAGAAGCCGGGCGTGCAGGACGAGACGGTCTTGATAGTGAATGTATTCTTCTGCATTCCTCACAGGATGTGCAAATTCAGCGCTTCCTGATTGACCAATCAAGTGACCGCAGCCGAATGACGCGGGAATTAGAAAAACTGCAGCAGATGGTGGATTACTGCCACACCGAAAACTGCTTACAGGAATTTATTTTACATTATTTCGGGGAAACCGAAACAGAACCATGCGGCAGATGCGGAAATTGCTTAGATTCCCGTTCAAGTGTGGATGTTACGAAGGAAGCACAAATGGTGCTCTCATGTATTATCCGGATGGGGCAGCGTTTCGGAAAAACACTGATCGCCCAAGTGTTAACAGGCTCGAAAAATAAAAAAGTAACCGATATGGGCTTTAACACGCTTTCTACATTTGGAATCATGAAGGACCAAAGTGTGAAAGATATCGGTGATTTCATAGAGTTTTTGATTTCTCAAGATTTAATTGCCATTGAACAAGGAACCTTTCCGACACTTTATGTTCCGCCAAAAGGTAAAGAGGTTCTTTTGGGAAAACATCAAGTTCATCGCAGGGAAATTGTTACCGTCAAACAAGTATCCAAGAGCGACCCATTATTTGAAGTACTACGTGAGGTCAGAAGAAAAATTGCAGAAGCAGAAAAAGTACCGCCATTTGTCATTTTTTCAGATGCAGCGTTAAAGGATATGTGCGCCAAAGTGCCGAAATCCAGTGATGCTTTTTTACAGGTTAGCGGTGTTGGTGAAATGAAACTGCAAAAGTATGGTCTCGATTTTATTCAGGCAATTCGTGAGTTTTGTGAGATGAATCCCGAATATCAAAGTGAGCTCACAACCGAAGCGAAGCCAGCAAAAAAGTCTCTCAAAAAGACGTTAGGTGATTCCCATTTAGAAACGCTTAAACTTCATCAAAACAACCTATCTTTAAAAGAGATTGCAAAACAGCGAGATTTATCTATTAGTACCATCGAAAACCATTTAATTCAATGTGCACAGCAGGGATTAGGGGTTGAGTTTTCAACGATTATTCCTCCTGAATACGTTCCGTTATTGGAAAAAGCGGTAGAAGAAGCAGGCCGCGAGCGCTTAAAGCCGATTAAGGAGCTTCTACCTGACGAAGTCAGCTATTTCATGATTAAGGGCTATCTTTATTTCATGAGTAAAGAAAAATAATCATATAGCTTTTTGTCGATATTTCCCGGGAATTTGAAAATAATGTAGATTTGAGGGGCCGCAAAAATAATCATTTGCGGCCTTTTGGGTCATGGTTTTCTTGCTAAGAGAATATCTTATGTTAGAATGGGAAAGGTTTTGAAAGACTGATAGTAAGGAGATTTATCATGCCAAATATGAAGAAAATCACCCCAATGTTTGATCCGTGGGAAGCTTATTTAGATGTTGAGCAATATGGAAAACTTTTGTTAAGTAATATTGAATTCACGACAACGACCCTTTGTAATATGCGCTGCGAGCATTGTGCAGTTGGATATACCTTACAGACAAAGGACCCAGAGGCACTTCCGCTTGAATTGCTCCTGCAACGGTTAGAGGAAATTCCGATGTTAAGATCGCTAAGTATCACGGGCGGGGAGCCGATGCTTTCTCTTTCTTCGGTGAAAAATTATGTGGCGCCAATTTTAAAATATGCTCATGAACGCGGTGTTCGAACACAGATTAATTCCAATTTAACATTGGATTTAGATCGTTATGAATTAATCATTCCACACCTGGATGTATTACATATATCACACAACTGGGGAACGATAGATGACTTTGTAGAAGGAGGCTTTGCCAGAATGGAAAAGCAGCCTGATTACAGTCAACGAGAAAAATATTTTGAAAGAATGATAGAAAACAGTCGTGAAATCGTAAAGGCGGGAGTAATGGTATCGGCGGAAACGATGTTGAATAAACGTACCCTGCCACATTTAGAAAAAATCCACCGGCAAATTGTTGAGGAAATGCATTGTCAACGTCATGAAGTGCACCCGATGTACCCCAGTGATTTCGCAAGCAATCTCGAGACATTAACACTGGATGAAATTAGGGCGGCGATCCATCATTTACTAGACATTAGAGATGAAAATGTGTGGATGCTGTTTGGGACGCTGCCATTCTATCCTTGCAGTCATAACCAAGCGGATTTGGATCTTTTGCGGCGCCTTTACGAAAGCAAGAATGTTACCGTGAGAAATGATCCTGACGGCCGTTCACGTCTAAATGTAAACATTTTTAACGGTGATATTATTGTCACAGATTTTGGCGATACCCCGGCGCTTGGAAATATTCAAACGACAAGGCTTGAAGATGCCTATCAAGCTTGGCAAGCTTCAAGTATCGCAAATGAATTAAATTGTCACTGTCCGGCTGTTTCATGCCTTGGTCCGAACATCTTAGTGAAGAACAGTTATTATAAAGAGCTTGATTTTACTACTTTAGATGCAAAAATAGCAAAATAGCTATTAGAAAAGGCCGTATGTTTTCACATGCGGCCTATGCTGTATGCTTTAAAAACTTTGGCTGATAGTGGACAGCGGCAAATAAAATCAACCCACTAATAATAAGTAAGGCGCTTGTACTGATGAATACGGCGGAATATCCAAAGGTTCCGGAAATAAAACCACCGAGCATCGGGCCGATAATATTTCCAAAAAAACGAAAGCTTGTATTATAACCAAGCACTTCTCCTTGCATTGCAATCGGTGCCTCTTGCCGGATATAAGCAATTCGGGTCGGAACAACGCCGCCGATCAAAACGCCAAGAACAAAACGGATGAAAACTAGCTGCCAAAATTGTGTGACAGCCGCCCCTGGTAAATAGATGAACCCTGCCGCCAAGAGGAGGATGATTAAGATTTTCGTATATCCGTACTTGTCCGAGATTTTCCCCCATCTTTTCGTCATCATCAAGTTTCCTAGGCCAGCAGCGGAGAAGGCAATTCCTGAATACAATGCGACATTTGTTTTTCCATGCAGGTCACTGACAAATAAAGAGAGAATCGGCTGAACACTAAAATGAGCAATCTGTTCAAGCGATGAAAGTAATATAACCGTAAGAAAAACAGGGTTTTTTACGATATGCATTAAAACCTCTTTACTTGAGTAATGAGATTTCGTGCTTTTGCTGGTTTCAATGCGGAACTCTTTGGTGAAAATAACCAACAGAGCTGATATGAAAATGGAAATGGATGTCCATTTAAATGAGGTTGCATATCCAAGTGAATCCGCTAGAACGCCCCCAAGCATGGGCCCCAATAACGAGCCGGTAATACTGCCTGTCTGAAGTGTCCCCAATACTCTTCCAGCGATTTTTTTGGCGTCTGTGTTGAAATGTATGCCTGGGACATGGAAATAAAACCAGAGAAAAACCCCATGAAGAAGCGGAGCATAAATAATTGAAAAACAGACTGAGCAAATCCCATTAGTAAGATGGAGGTTCCCATACCTACTCCAGAATAAATGAGAATTTTTTTCCTGCCAAACCGATCGCCAACTTTCCCCCAAATAGGTGAAAAGATAAAAGCGGACACAAAGGTGATTCCAAAAGTTAATCCAGACCAGTGTTGTACATACCTTTCTGAAAAGTTCCCCATCGACTCAATATATAGTGAAATAAAAGGCAACACCATCGTCATACTGCCGCCAACAAAAAAGTTGGCAAACCACATAATCCTTAGGTTTCGCTTTGCACCTTCCTGTTGATACACGATAAATAGCACTTCTTTCTAAAAATATTTCGTTTATCTAAATATTATAGTGCCGAATTAAATTTTATTACAGTTAAAATTCAATTAGAAAAGGACGTCCTAATTGCTAAGGCAAAATCCATATTACCGTTTGCGAAAGGTCTTCATGGGAGGGATGAAGGCCAAAAGTCTGAGGGTGCATGTTGGAAAAGGTCTTCATAGGAGGGATGAAGACCAAAAGTCTGAGGGTACATGTTGGAAAAGGTCTTCATGGAAGGGATGAAGACCAAAAGTCTGATGGTACATGGTGGCAAAGGTCATCATAGGAGGGATGAAGATCAAAAGTCTGAGGGTAAAAAATTATTCTATTAGAAATATTCAAAACACTATTGACAATTTGGTAATAGGAGTTAAAATAAGTTTATTATAAAAACTAGATTCATATAATATTGCGTTCTCTTATCAAGAGTGGCAGAGGGACTGGCCCGATGATGCCCAGCAACCGTTCCTAATTGGAATTGGTGCTAAATCCTGCAAAACAATTACTTGTTTTGAAAGATAAGAGAGGAGAAATCTCTTTTTACTAGTGATTTAAACCTCTCTTTTTAGAGAGGTTTTTTTATTTTAAAAAAGAGACCCTCCATCTTGGTATAGGACAGCAATAGAAAAAGGGGGAGCATTTCGATGAGGAAAAATCTATTAAAAAGTACACTCGTTTCAGCACTAGCAGCTACATTACTATTATCAGGCTGTGCTTCAGGGAGTACGACAAAGCAAGCAAGCGGAGACAAAAATGTTTCATTAAAAGGTGTACCAGCTGTATATGCGAAGGGAAATCATTTTAAAATTAAGGTCATCCGTAAAATCGGTGGAGACGATCATACAGCACAATTTTTAGCTGGTGCCAAGCAAGAAGGGGAAGCACTTGGCTTCCAAGTCGACGTATTTACCGCTAATGGCGATACAGCTAAATTCCATGATGCGATTAACCAAGCATTGGACCAAAACTATGATGGTTACATTATTTCTCATGGAGATGATGATGCAACCGTCAATGATGTGAAGAAGATTGTTGAAAAAGGGAAAAGCGTTGTTACCTTCGACTCAAATCCAAAAATTGCGGATGTGGATGGTGTCACGTTAACTTCTCAAGATGATGAAAAGTTAGCGCAATTAACCCTAGATCAATTAGTAAAAGAAACAAATGGAAAAGCCAATATTGCCTATCTTTGGGTCGACGGATTCCCGGCAATGGTTAGAAGAAATAAGATTTACCAAGATGTTCTTAAGAAAAATCCTGGTATTAAAGAAGTGGACCGTTTTGGTGTAGCGGCTGCTGATACAAGTGTCCAAACGCAAAATGCAGTTGCCGCAATGTTAAATAAATATCCAAAAGGAAAATTAGATGCGATTTTTGCCACATGGGATGCCTTCGCGATTGGTGCCGCACGTGCTCTTAAAGAAGCAGGACGTGAGGAAGTGAAAATCTATGGAATTGACGTTTCAAACTCTGATTTACAAGAAATTCAGCGTCAAGGCAGTGCTTGGAAATATACGGCTGCCGTTGACCCTAAATTGATTGGTGCAGTCGATATGAGAATTTTAGCTAAAAAACTAGCAAAAGAGGAAACACCAAAAAAATATGACCTTGAAGCATCGCTTGTATCACAAAGTGATCTGCAAAAGTCCAAGCAGCCAGTAAACATGGTAAATCTTGCAGAAATCATCCCTGGATGGGGTCAATCTAATGCATTTGAAGAGGATTGGATGAAGACACTAAAAGATCATTACAAGAAATAATGCAGTTCTGATCACACTCTCTTTTTCAGATGATGAAGAGAGTGTTTTCTTGAAAGAGGGAGACCATTTTGGCGAAGACAACACTAGAAATGAAAGACATATCAATTGAGTTCCCCGGGGTAAAAGCATTAAATCATGTTCATTTTACAATGGAAACAGGAAAAGTCCATGCTTTGATCGGGGCGAATGGGGCTGGTAAATCAACTTTAATGAAGGTTCTTTCCGGTGCTTACAGCCACTATACAGGTGAAATAGCGATAAATGGCCAGAAGCAGGACATTCGGTCGCCGAAAAAAGCACAGGATGCGGGAATTCAAATAGTTTATCAGGAAGTAGATACTGCACTTATCTCCTACTTAACGGTTGCCGAAAATATTATGTTGCTTGAAACGGTTCACAGCATGGGTAAAAAGCAGTTGATTAAATGGACAGAGCTCCATGAAAAAGCGGCTGCAATATTAGCAGGCATGAATATTGAAATTTCTACGAAAAAGCTAGTAAGCGAACTGACACTCGCGGAAAAACAAATGGTCCTAATTGCACGGGCGATCTCCCAGCAATGTGAATTTTTGATTTTAGACGAGCCGACAGCACCATTAAGCCATACCGAAACAACAGAGCTGTTCCGAATCATCCGAGATCTGCAAAAACAAAATGTCGGGATTATTTTTATCTCCCACCGCCTTCCGGAAATATTTGAAATCTGCGATGAAATTACCATTATGAGAAACGGCGAATGGGTCGCGACCGAAAGAATAGCGGATACCACGCAAAATAAAGTTGTGGAGAAGATGCTGGGTCAAAAATTGGAGGAGCAGTTCCCCGAACTGCATACTCAAATTGGAAACACTGTACTTGAGGTAAACAGCCTTTCAGACCAAGATAAAATACGCGATTTATCATTACATGTCAAATCGGGAGAAATTGTCGGGATTGCTGGTTTAGTAGGGGCAGGAAAAACCGAGCTGTGTAAGGCGTTGTTTGGATCGGAAAAATTGACCACAGGTGAAATTATTTTACATGGCAAAAAGCTGAAATTGCGCAGTCCACATGATGCAGTGGTAAATGGAGTAGCGTTAGTGCCGGAGGAAAGGCGCAAAGAGGGGATTCTAGTCCTTGAGTCCGTTGAAACGAATTTAACCGCTGCAAATTTAAACCGATTTACGAAAGTATTTGGTTTTGTTGATCGAAAAAAAGAGAAGGAAAATGCTAAACAATTCATCCAACGCCTCGGAATTAAAACGCCATCAGAGGATACCAAGGTACAAAACCTTTCTGGAGGGAATCAGCAAAAAGTTGCGATTGGGAAATGGCTTGTTGCTGAAGCAGATGTTTATATTTTTGACGAACCTACTAAAGGGGTAGATGTCGGGGCAAAGAAGGATATCTTCGATTTAATTGCGGAATTGGCGAAACGCGGGAAAGCCATCCTTTATGCAACATCAGAGTTATCTGAAATCATCGGCATCACGAATCGGGTCTATTGTTTATATGATGGACAGGCGGTAAAAGAATTGGAAACAAAAACAACAACAGAAGAAGAGCTTTTATTCTATTCAACAGGAGGCAGGTAATAATGGAACCAAAAATACAATCAAAGCCACAAGAGAAAAAAACATTTGACCTGTTTCAGTTTTTTTATAAATATGGAACAATCATCACGATTGTTGCTTTAATCATTATTTTTTCGGCCGCTAATTCTAATTTTATTCAAGGTAGCAATATCGTTAATATCCTTCGTTCGATTTCAATTGTGACGATTATTGCGATTGGGATCACAATCTCGTTATCCGTTGATGGGTTTGACTTATCGGTTGGGTCCGTCGCATCGCTTTCCAATGCTATCGTGATTTCAATGTTTGTTTGGTTTTCACAAAATACATTGGTTGCGATTATCTCAGCAATTGCCGCTTCTATTGTGGTCGGAGCCGTGAATTCCTTCATGATTGTAAAAATGCGGATTCCAGATATGCTGATGACGTTGGCAACAATGTTTATCATTCAAGGGACAGCGTTAACCTATACAAAAGGGGCAACCGTTTCGCAAAACATGGTGATGCCGGATGGCACAATGGCAGAAGGTCTCATTAGTCCATTTTTTGCAAAAATTGGTGAGGTTCCGTGGATCATTATTATCATGGCTGTGGCGGTTTTAGTTGTTCATATTTTTTTAAACTATACGAAACATGGACGCTACATGTATGTAATTGGCGGGAATAAGGAGGCAGCGAGGCTTTCGGGGATTCCGGTTAATAAGTATAAGGTGGCAGCCTACCTGCTTTCAGCTCTTTTTGCTTCGATTGGCGGGATTGTTCTTGCCTCTCGTGTCATGACATCGGAGATCAATTCCGGGGCTCCATATTTGATGGACTCGGTTGCTGCAGCATTTATTGGATTTTCTGTTCTTGGTGCAGGGAAAGCGAATGCCTTTGGAACTTTTATCGGAGCTGTTTTGATTGGGATTCTTCAAAACGGACTCGTTATGTTGTCTGTTCCTTATTATGCAATGGATATCGTTAAAGGAACTGTGTTAGCTTTTGCGCTAGCGATTACGTACTATAAGCAAAAAGCATAGATGATTGTATTTGACCTTTTCGTGTTGGCGAAGAGGTCTTATTTTTTTATAAATTGGCACAATAAGGGGATAGGAGGGATTGTTGTGGAAAACTATGAGGTGTTTTTGCGCAGTAAAAACTGGATTGACAATGATTTGGATGCAAGGTACATCAATGTAAACCATCCCTATGCCATTTTAGTTTCCGGTGAGGAAGGCCAGGTTACCTTAAGAGGGAATACAGGTGTTGATAACGGACAGAACGGGGAAGAGATTTTCAGTTTCAATTCTTTGAGAGAGCTCCAGGAATGGCTTGAAAACAATATTGGCGAGTGACTTTTCTACTGGGGAAAGCCGCTGGTCTTGCAAGGGGTCGATGAAGGACGAAATTGTTGAAGAAATGGTGAAAACGTCCTTCATAAGAGGGATGAAGGACGAAATTGTTGGAGAAAAGGTGAAAACTGTCCTTCATAAGAGGGATGAAGGCCGAAATTGCTGAAGAAATGGTGAAAACGACTTTCATAAGAGGGATGAAGGCCGAAATTGCTGGAAAAATGGTGAAAACGTCCTTCATGAGGTTGATGAAGGCCGAAATTATTGGAAAAATGGTAGAAACGTCCTTCATAAGAGGGATGAAGGCCGAAATTGTTGGAAAAATGGTAGAAACGTCCTTCATAAGAGGGATGAAGGACGAAATTGTTGGAAAAATGGTGAAAACGTCCTTCATGAGGTTGATGAAGGCCGAAATGGTTGGAAAAATGGTGAAAACGTCCTTCATAAGAATTGAAGATTGCTTATTCACATAATTTTGATTTAAACTGTAATTTATCTGAATGTTAAAGGATAAATGGAGAGATTGAATGGAAAATCGAGCATCACAAACCTATGAAATTATGGAAGTATGTCTTCTTGCAGGGAAAATCATGCTCCAGAGCGGCGGGGAGACCTATCGGGTAGAAGATACCATGATGCGAATTGCCGCTGCCTTTGGAATAGAAAATTCCCATAGTTATGTAACGCCAACAGGGATCATTTTTTCAGCAGAAGGATCGGAACCTACGAAGACAAAACTTATTCGGATCTCTGAAAGATCCACTGATTTAAAAAAAGTCGCGATGGTCAACAGTATTTCACGCAGAATTAGCAGCGGGGAAATAGGTCCAAAAGAAGCGCTAAAATTACTAAAGGAGCTTAACTCGTTAACCTTAACGTTTCCGTTCATGGTTCAAGTGGCGGCGGCTTCCATGGCAAGCGGCTGTTTTATGATTATGTTTAACGGGGGCTGGAATGATTTTATCCCGGCGATGATCGCAGGCGGTCTTGGCTATTTAAGCAATATTTACTTTCACCGTTTTGTACCCATTAAGTTCTTTTCTGAGTTCCTTGCTTCCTTTGTAATTGGTCTGCTGTCCTTCTTATTTGTAAAATTAGGAATCGGTCATGAGTTGGATAAGATTATCATTGGCTCTGTTATGACCTTGGTTCCCGGACTATTAATTACCAATGCTATCAGAGATTTGATGGCCGGCCATTTAGTGTCAGGACTATCAAAAGGGGCCGAAGCATTTCTAACAGCGTTTGCTATCGGATCAGGTATTGCAATCGTCCTGTCATTTTTATAAAAGCAAGGAGGGCAGAGGATGAATATTTTAGCACAATTAATTACAAGTTTTATTGCGACGGGTGCTTTTGGAATCATCTTTAATGCTCCCAAAAATACGTTAATTAAATGTGGTCTGATTGGCATGGGAGGCTGGCTTATTTACTATGTCATAGAAGATTATTTTGGAGATGCAGTTTTAGCGACTTGGATTGCAACAATATTTATTGCCGTGGTGAGTCATGTACTTGCGAAATTTTACAAGACCCCCGTGATTATTTTCAGCGTAGCCGGGATTATTCCTCTCGTTCCCGGAGGACTTGCTTATGATGCGATGCGTAATTTTGTGGAAAATGATTATAACCAGGCTTTAGGAAATGCAGCCAATGTATTGATGCTATCAGGAGCAATTGCTTTTGGTTTGATTTTTTCAGAAGTACTAAACCAGGTGATTCGAAAAATAAAACTTCAAAGGATGAAGCTTCGAGGATAAATTCTTTTGCTATAAAAATGGCAAAGGCAGAGGACGAATGCCCTCTGCCTTTTTTGCTTTAACCCTCTGTGGGGTTGTTATCGTAACTTGTGAATGGTTGCCAATGATATCAGCCATCGCAAGGTAAAAATTTATTTAGATATGATTGTTTTTATATACCAATTGCCGCGGTTACTGTTCCACTGATGGTTTTCCCTAAACGACGTAAGCCCTACCTCTCTTACATCCTTACGGCTCCGAAGCCGATCCAGTGTGAATAGTTTCTATTAAAACATAAGCAGAATGCCAGAAAAAATTCTTACATTGCGTTCTTTTCTAAATTCCAAGTTACATAATTTGTAAAGCACAAGACATTATTTTACAGGTGAATGTTGTTTTTGTCAAATATAAATTTGAAAAAGGCTGCTGGAACCATTATTCAGCCTTACTATGAGATAGGAGTCCTGTCTTAAGTGTGACCCAATAACTGAACACAATCACCCCAATTAGACCCAGGCTAATAAAGACCCCCATCCTTTGTGTGGCATGAAGAAGACCACCTGAGACTGCTATAATGATTAAGGCAATTCCTAAATAGGAGGTAAATGGATATCCAAACATTTTAAATGTTTTTGAGGTATCGCTTTTCCGCAATTTAATTTGGGACGAAAGAATAATCGTCCAGTTTAAAATCAGCATCACACCTGCCGCCGTTGTAATGTACTCGTATATTTTTCCCGGTAAAATAAACGATAGACCAAGGGAGGCGGCTAAAGCAATACCAGTTAAAAACAATGCTTTCACCGGAGTACCTCGCCCGTTTTTCTTTGCCAATCCTTTCGGTGCATCGCCATCTTGAGCAAGAGAGATCAAGATATTGGTCACGGAAAAAAGTGCACCAATCATGGTTGAAAATGCAGCACTAATAATAATGAAATTAAGAATGGTATCAATAAAAGGAATATGGAAAACGGATAAGGAAGTAACAAAAGGGCTTTTGGATTCATTGATTTTCGTCCACGAAACTATATAAAGGACAAAGAAAATCGATAAAATATATACAGATACAAGGGCGATCAGCATGCTGCTGCCGGCCTTTGGCACTTCTTTGCGATTTTTCAATTCATTTGATGCAATTCCCATGATCTCTATTCCGCCAAAGGAAAAAAACACAAAGATTAAAGCAGACCACATTCCTTTCATTCCTGTTGGCAGCATATGATGAAAGTCAGTAAATCCCCTTAATGGAGTTGTTGGCGGGGATATGAAATGAAATAACAGAAAGGCACCAAAAAGAATGAAAATTACGAGCGTAGATAATTTAATCATCGCAAACGTCGATTCAATTTTTCCAAAGTTTTTAACCCCTAATAAATTGATTCCAAAGGCAATGACAACATAGGCAACGGTAAAAATCCACAAGGCTATGTGGGGAAACCAAAAACGGGTGAAGGTTCCAAGCGCGACTGCCTCGCTTGACATAATAAACACACCAGATAGCCAATACATCCATCCCGAAATAAACCCCATTGAGTTCCCGAAGGCATTTTTCGCGTAGGTTCGAAACGAGCCGGGCTGAGGGTCCCTGACGGTCATTTCTGCAAGCGCGCTAAAAACAAAAAAGGCCGTAAACCCGGCAATTAAGTAATTAAATAAAATGGAAGGACCGGCTGTTTTAATGGATAGACCCGTTCCAAGAAAAAAGCCAGCTCCGATGACCGAACCAATTCCAAGAAGAGAAAGCTGCCACCAAGCGAGTTCAGAGGATTTTCCCTTTTCCTGATTTTCTAACTTTTTATGGGCGACCGTCTGCTTTATCACCTGATCATTGTGCATATTAACTCCCCTTTCTGACATCATATTTCGCTGATAGCATTCCCTGTATGAGGCTTTTCATTTAAAGGAATAAGCTTTTAGGAACTATATTTTGTATATACCCAAAAGTTTTCCTCTAAAGCGACTTAGGAGAGATACTTTTTAAAAATAAAAACCAGTGCAGATTTTCCAATGATATAATATCCTTAGAAAAATAAGGAAAGTGGATGGTTATAGAAATCCTAGAAGAAGGTAGAAGTGCCTTCTTTTTAGGTGGAAAAGGAGAGGGACACATGCTGTTTTTTCGAAGGCTGTTTCTAACAGCTTCCCGGTATCGATACCGGACTGTCCTCATTTTTACTATTCTTTTTATTTTTATCAACGCTGAGGTTATGAGGGTTATTGAGCCTAAAACCTTTGAAAATACTTTGCATGCCGTATGGTGGATTTTAACAACGATGACCACTGTCGGGTATGGAGATGTCTATCCGTCTACCACCTTAGGGAGAATCTGGGCAATGGTTATTGTTTATACGGCGGGTATTGGTTTATTTGGAACGGTGATTGGGCTGATTGTCGATAGCTTATCCCAAATCAAAAAAATGAAGGAGGAAGGAAGAATGGCATTCAGAGGGGAGGATCATTTCGTTATTATTGGCTGGACAACAAAAAGTAAGAATACCATCCAAGAACTTTTTCTAGGCGGCCCCAAAACGGAGATTGTCCTGATTGATGAGTTAGAGAAAACACCGTATGAACATGAACGGTTTCATTATATTCAAGGAAGTCCTACGGATGAAGAGACATTAAGAAAAGCGAAGATTGAAAAATCGAAAGCTGTCTTGTTATTTGCTCCGGATGGGGTTACGAATCCGGATTTGGCTGATGGGAAAACCTTGCTTGTTGCCTCTTCCATTGAACGATATGATGAGGGCACGGAAAAAAATATTTATACGATTGCAGAGATTTTGAATGAAAAGCATGTGGGTAATTTTGAACATGTCAAAATCGATGAATTTATTTTATCGCATGAATCGGTCTCTAATTTGATGGCGAAGTCTGCTCAGAATAAGGGAGCAAGTTATCTGTTTACGCAATTGTTGAGCCGCCAGGATGGGGATGAAGGCAGTGATCTTTGGGAGGTAGACGTTAAACCGGAATGGAGAACGTACGGTGAGGCTTACGAATCCCTTAAGGAAGCGGGGGCACAGCTTATTGCTGATCGAAAGGATTTAAACATTCTAAAAAAATGGAACGAGCCGATTCCAAAAGAGGCCAGGTTATTTGTGATCTGTGATCGAAAAACATTTCAAAAGCTTTAAGAGAAGGTGGAAGGACAAATTTATGTACCGGGTTAGTTAAAGTGTCCTTCCAAAGCAGGTGGAAGGACAAAAATAGAAGCAAGCCCAGTAAAAATGTCCTTCCAAAGCAGGTGGAAGGACAAAAAAAGAAGCAAGCCAGTAAAAATGTCCTTCCAAAGCAGGTGGAAGGACAAAAAAAGAAGCAAGCCAGTAAAAGTGTTCTTCCAAAGTAGCTGGAAGGACAAAAATTGAAAAAGGTCCATTAAAAATGTCAATCAAAACTAGTACGTCAAACATCCAGCAATCACAAGCCCAATTGAAACCGATAAAAACATCAGAAAAAGTCCGACTGCTTGATTATCTTCTTCAATACTTTGCGTAACATTGAAACGGGGCGTGAGCCATTCCGCTAAATAAAACACAATAATCTGTGCCAATATTCCAACTGCACCCCACAAAGCCATATCCGTAAGGGAAATAGAATTGGCAACAGTTGAATATAGAACAATTGCAAGGCCTAAGAGTCTTCCTCCGAGCACATAACTGGCTGCTTTATTTCCTTTTGCCATTAAGGAAAATTCCTTAACCTTCGTTGTGATTTCCATTAAAAATAGCCCCACCAGCAAAAGAACAAGTGAAACCGCTAAATAACTTAAAAAACTTACCATAAACAATCCCCCTAATCTTTAATTCCCACAGGTAAGAAATACGATTCATTCCCAGTGATTTTTCCGCCGGCGCGAATCCCGATGCTGCTCGGTTTACCGCCAATCAAGAAGGACCCAAACACATAAGAAAGTTCCTCCATGCCCTTTTCTGTTTCAAGCGAAACGGTTGGAAGTGGTACATACGCTTGGTAGATGGGCAATTCTTCCGCAAAGGTTTGAAAAGTATTTTGTACTTTAACTGAAGAATTCTTCTCCCAAATCGTCACGGTGTCTCCTTCTCTCCCAAACGATGGTTTTTGGACAAACTCCTGTTTTCCAATAAAAGTGTCCGGTTCTAAATAGGTTGGCAGCATATATTCTTTAACCCAGTATTGTTCTTCTTCGGTATAAAACGCTCTATTCTCGGCAATTCCCCAAATTAAGCTTTGAATAGATTTAGGCTGAAGCAGAAAAGCCGAAACTGGGTTTAAAATTGCAATTTTTCCATCTTTGGCAAGCTGCAATAATTCAATTCCGACATAATCGCCCGTTCTTGGATCACGGTCCTCCACCAAGTGTTCAAGGGGATAGGTTTGACGGTACAGAACATCAATTGGAATACCGTCACAATCAAGTAAGGCATCTTCCGTTATACTAAGCTCTGACATTGGCAAAATCTTATTCTTTACTTGGCAGAGTCCACTTAAATATTGGGTTGTATTCCAATCCTCTATATGGTCGTCATGAGCGGTAAAGACCACATTTGCTGATGGATTCCCATTTGTTGCATCAAGCACTGCCCTTGTAATTCCGGAGGAAAGAAGTTCTTCTTGTCTGCGATTAGGATCAAGATAACCAAACTCCGAGCAAACTTTTCCATTGATTTGAAAGCATTCAGCGATAAACGTCGGAGTATCACTATTGAACTCAAGCATTTTGAATCCATTTTTGGTTAAAGCAAAATCAAATCTTCCGATAACTGATTCAGGATAAAGAGTCTTCATTCGAATGAATGGCAAACATGAATGTGGGAAACCAAGCTCGAGAAGCTGTTCATCGGTAAGAGTACGAAGAAGCTTAGCTGTTTTGAAAAAGATCTTCCCCATCCGTTCTGTTGCTTCACGAAGAAGCATGTGGGTTTGATCTGTGATTTCGAAAATATGGTAGAGACTATATTCTCCTCCATACAGGTCTGACCAAAAGGAAGGAAATTTTGAATAAAATTGCTTTCGTTTTTCTTTATAAATGGACATGCTTACCCTCCAAATCCGCCCCTTGACCCGCTTCCGAACCCACCTTTAAAACTGGAGGAGGATTTATAAGATTTATAGGCAGATGATTTATGTAGGGCCGACTTGCTCTTAAAGAAACTACCCCCGTGGTAATAATGATGATAATAGCCTGAATGGGTATCATCACAGCGCCAAACCCCTTGGTTGTCATCCCAATCCCAATCGGCACAACGATTATCATCCGGTTTAGGTGGCAGGTCCTGTGAACAACCGGATACCGTTCCAGCCACTAAAGAGGTAAGAACCCCCGTTATTAACCATTGTGTTTTTTTCACTGTCTCACCCCTTTTTTAATCTATTTTTATTATAGAAGGAATGGTGAGGAAAACAATGGTAAAATTGAAACAAAAAAGAAAGAGGGATGAGGATGCGGCTGGAATATCGCCTTGACGACCAGGATTTGAACTATCCTGCATTATGGAGCTACCAGGACATACCGATAACGGAAACTGTAGCAAGAATGACATGTGACTTTTTTGTCAAAGAAGGCCGGACATATGCCGTAACGGCCACTGCCATGGATCCCGATGGTATGGCGGTTCTTTATGTTAAAAAAGAAGATTACGTAAACGAAGGAACAGAGCAGAGCTATTCCTATATCGGTTTTGAGATTAGAGAACTTAACCCATCAGGGACAAAGCTTTTAGATAGCAAGGAATTATGGGGACATGAAGAAGTGTTGTCCAGCCTGCATTCGGATTTTATTTATATTCAAACGGATGGGATGTTTCTCGAATTTGCTTTAGATTCAAGAGAAATTGATGAAGACCGAAAATGCTATATTTACTATGGGAATTTTACCGGCAAGAGTCGTTAACCGCAAAAAAGTATACCTCATGTAAAAAATTTCTTCGTTTTAAAGGAATGGAGAAATTTTTGTCGAATAACTGAGAATATAGTTGGTTTTTGGGGGAATACGGCGATGCTGGCGGAAAGACTTCTTTTGAATTTGTTAATCACAATTGCACCTGTCCTAATTTATAGCGTTCTTTCAGACAAAAATAGAAAAATGAACTCTCCTATTCTTAGCGGTACGCTGCAAAGTTTAGTTGCCCTAACCTGTATGATCTTTACACATGCAAACTATGGATTTCATTGGGACCTCCGTTACGTCCCTCTCGTCCTCTCTTTTCTTTACGCGGGACCGAGAGCCGGAGGGATGGTTTTAGGAACCCTTGTTGTGACTCGAATCATTATGGGAGGAAACACCATTTATTTTGGGCTCGCCATTACGCTATTAACTGCTTTACTATCATTTATAGCTGCGAAACGGTTTTGGAAATTATCTCCTAATAAAAGGGTGCTTATTTCAAGTGTAATTGGCTGTTGGCCCCTGCTGCTTTGCTTTGTTTCATTTAATACCTACCACTATTTTCAAGGGGCCCCACTCAAAATAGTTCTTAATATTCCAGATATTATTCTTATCGGATTTATACATACTCTTGCTATTATCATCACTTCAAAGCTAAGTGAAAATGTGATCGAACGAAAAAAGATGAGAGAGGAAATTATCCGGGCTGAAAAGCTAAATACGTTAGGGGAACTTGCTGCCTCTATTGCCCATGAGGTGCGGAATCCATTGACGGTTGTGAAGGGATTTTTACAATTGATGCAAAAAGAGGAACAGGGTAAAAATTATGAATACTTTTCCCTTGTTTTGAGTGAATTAGGACGTGCTGAATCCATCATTAATGATTATCTAAATTTCGCGAAACCTAAATTTGAAAAATTAGAGAAGTTTCAACTGGCAGATGTTCTCTCAGAAGTCGTTATGCTTTTGGATCCGCTTGCGGTAAAACAAGGGGTGACGCTTAAAAGTGAATTTAACCAAAATGATTTCTCGCTGTTTACAGATCGGAATCAATTAAAGCAAGCACTGGTTAATTTGATAAAGAATGCAATTGAAGCTACTCCAGAAGGAGGGAAGGTTGGGATTCAGTTCAAGCATGATCATCAAAATGCTATTATTTTGATAACAGATACCGGCAAGGGAATGACACATGAGCAGCTCTCAAGGATTGGAACCTTATTTTATACGACAAAGGATAAGGGGACTGGACTTGGTACATCTGTTTCATTACGAATTATTGAAACCATGAATGGGAAGGTGTCCTACAAAAGTCAACCTGGAGTTGGCACCGAAGTAAGAATGATACTGCCTGCGGGTAAAAAGGAAGAAGTAACTATATAGTCTAACTGGCCCTTCATATGAAAGGTCAGTTTTTTTATAAAAAAGCTCTGTTAAACTTAGTTGTTGATTTCCGCACCAGGATGCTCACCTGTCCCGCTTCTCCCGCATGACATTGAATTACATCCCCGAATCCGCCCACGCACGATGAAAATGCGATAGCATTTTCGAGGAGTCTCGCATTGTCCATTAACACAGCCTAAAAAAGAATTATTTCGGTAATAGAAATTATTATAATAATATAATGAAGATAGAAGCAAATATAGTGAAAACGCAATCATTCCCTGTTAAAAACCCTTATAAAAGGGAAATTCTGTTTTGGTATTATCTACAAGTTGTTTTATTTTTCAAAATATATTGCTTTTTGTGATAATAAATTATATTATTTCAATATAAATTTTTGCGAAGTATTTATTCGGAACATTTCGACATTTGTCGAGGAGGTAAACACAATGGATTTATTTAGAAAGAAATCAATCCAGTCCTTAATCAAAGAGGTTGGACAAAAAGATATAACCTTAAAAAAAGAATTAGGTGCCTTTGATTTATCGATGCTGGGCATTGGAGCCATCATCGGAACAGGTATATTTGTATTAACTGGAGTTGCTGCTGCAGAACATGCAGGACCAGCACTCATCATCTCTTTTATATTATCTGGTTTAGCTTGTGTGTTCGCAGCACTTTGTTATGCGGAGTTCGCTTCAACAGTCCCAGTATCAGGAAGCGCCTATACGTATAGCTATGCGACATTTGGTGAAATCATTGCCTGGATTTTAGGGTGGGATTTAATTCTTGAATACGGACTTGCCTCATCGGCAGTTGCCAGTGGTTGGTCAGGTTATTTTCAAGGGCTTCTTTCCGGTTTTGGCATCCATTTTCCAAAAGCTATCACAAGCGCCTACGATCCGGCAAACGGAACATTTATCGATGTCCCGGCTATTATTATTGTTTTCTTTATTACTTTCTTATTAACGCAGGGTGTTAAAAAGTCAGCTCGTTTAAATGCGATCATGGTTATTATAAAGCTTGCGGTCGTTGTACTATTTATCGTTATCGGCGTATGGTATGTTAAACCATCTAACTGGACACCGTTTATGCCATTTGGTTTCTCAGGCGTTGCAACTGGTGCCGCAACTGTTTTCTTTGCTTATATAGGGTTTGATGCTGTTGCAACAGCGGCAGAGGAAGTAAAAAACCCACAGCGCAATTTACCAATCGGAATTATCGCTTCGTTAATTGTTTGTACGGTTTTATACATTGCTGTATCGGCCATTTTAACGGGTATTGTTCCATATCAACAACTTGATGTAAAAAACCCAGTAGCATTCGCACTTAACTTTATCCATCAAGATTGGGCGGCTGGCCTCATTTCACTTGGTGCAATAGCCGGAATAACAACGGTTCTACTCGTAATGATTTATGGACAAACCCGTTTGTTTTATGCAATCAGTCGTGACGGGTTATTACCAAAAGTTTTCTCAAAGGTTAATAAGAAAACGCAAACTCCAATGATGAACTCATGGATTACCTGCTTCCTTGTATCCATATTTGCAGGATTAGTGCCGCTGGGTAAATTAGCTGAGCTTGTTAACATCGGAACATTATTAGCGTTCATGACCGTTTCAATCGGGATTTTATATCTACGTAAAAATAATCAAGGAGCTTCAAAGGGTTTCCGCGTTCCATTCGTACCATATGTACCAATCATGGCTTTCATATTCTGCGGATACTTGGCATTTCAGCTTCCAGCAACATCATGGATTAGCTTTGGAGTGTGGCTTGTGATTGGATTAGCTGTTTACTTCGGTTATGGACGCAAGCATTCCACATTGAATAGCAGTGTAAAGGAAATGAGAAAAGTTAGTTAGTTCTACAAAATTGCGGAAAGGACCTCAAAAAAGAGGTCCTTTTTCCTATGCACTAAACATTGAAAAATATGTCGAAAATCATCGTATAATTAAAATTTCTGTCGGTAATTTTTATAATAGATGGTAGAATAGTAGGAAAGATAAATCAAAATCTATCGCGTTTCTTAAGTCATTGGAGGATTTTCAAATATGAAAGAGGGCTTCAGAAATCAAAAGTTAATATTTGAAGAGAAAAAAGCCATTAAATTATTTTTGTGGTTGTTTTATATAATCTATTTTTCATTTGATTTTTTTTATGATTATATCTATTCTTTTTCGAATGAAAAGGAGTTGAAAGACCTTAATGATGGTTTAGGATTATGGCAATATTTTTTATTATCTTCTTTGTTGCTCATTGGAGTTTATTTTATTAAAAAAGGAAATCCGTACATTGTAAAGTATCTGTATATTTACGGTTATATATTTTTTGATGTAATTGATTGTCTTATTACATATCTAGGTACATCAAAGCCATTTGCCAGTGGAAATATTGTAGAGATTCTATTCATTGTTTTTTCACCAGTTTTCGTTAATAAAAAATACTTTTGGACAGTTACTCTTAGTATGATTGGAAAAGATCTTTTTTTGGGTTTAATCCTGCATGACTATCGTGCGCTTTTTCCAGTCTTGATGTTTTTCATCATAGGTGCTATTGCTTTTATTCTATTAATAAGATTTAACTCCTATATTGATTCCTTAACGAATGTTTATAATGAACTTCGTCAAAAAGAGAAATTGGCAGTAATCGGTCAAATGGCTGCCGCAATAGGCCATGAGATTCGGAATCCATTGTCTTCGTTGAAAGGTTTTACGCAATTACAAAAGGAGAGATACCCAAATACAAATGACCACTACCCCATTATGATTCAAGAGATTGACCGCATTAATTCAATTGTCAATGATTTGATGTATCTGGGAAAACCAAAAAGAATTAAATTCGACAGAGCAAGAATTGAAGAAATAATTGCTTATACGTTATCAATTACTCAGCAACAGGCCAAAAACCAGAATGTCATACTTGAAACGGTTATAGAAGGGCCATTGCCAGCAATAGAATGTGATGAAAAACAGTTGAAACAAGTTTTTATTAATTTAATAAAAAATGCAATTGAATCAATGCCTAATGGGGGTAAGGTGAAAATTAACGTAAAAGAAGCAAAGGAAGAAAGCATGCATATCTCGATCCAAGATGGGGGCTGCGGAATTTCTGAGGAAAGCCTTTTAAATTTAGGTGAACCTTTTTACACTACCAAAAAGGAAGGAACTGGCCTTGGTCTGATGGTTACGAATCAAATTATTAACGATCATTTCGGGAATCTGAACTTTCTTAGTGAATTTGGTATAGGGACAAAGGTCGAAGTAGTTCTACCAATTAACCAAAATTTGAAAAGATAGGGTGAAATTTAGTCCATATCTGTCTTTGGGCAATTTATCCTATTTGTTCAAAAATATTTCTACAAAAATACAAAAATTCATCTCTTATTTGTATTCTTCTATTAAAATAAATGATTTATAATGTAGAAAAGTGTTGGAATTTAGGTGTTGTTCAGCTAATTGATTTCTCTCTTCTACTATAAGTTTTAGCATCCATTATGTGAGGTAAATATATGAAAAAAAAATTAATAGACCCCAACATAAGAAATGAAGAGGGCCGAACATTAAAATGGTTTCTTGTATTGTTTTATTTTATCTCCATTGCGTATGATTTATCTTTTCGAATAATTTCAATTTATGATCCGAAATTTAAGAATGATAATCGAGATTTCCTAGGTTTATGGATTTATTTATTCATGTTTGCATTAATTCCAATTGCTTACTATTTATTTAAAAGACAAAAGGTATACCTAATAAAATATATCTATTTTATTACCTATACAAGTGTATCATTAATAAATGAAATCATTTCCTTTTTGGGGGACCCTACTCATTTTAAAACAGGAAATGTAGTTGAAGTGTTTTGGCTGCTATTATCACCAGTATTTGTCAGTACCACTTTTGTTAAGGTGGTAACGGTCGGTTTATTATTAAAATACATTCTTGATGGGATAATCATCCAATCTCCAGTTGTTCTTTTGCCAGTTTTAATTGTAGCTATTTTTTCAGTACTTTCATTCATTATCTTATATAGATTCAAATCGTATGTAAAAGCAATAAAAACTTCTTATGATCAACAAATAGTGGGTATTGTAAAAGGAGTTATTGCGACTCTCGAACTTAAGGATCCTTATACAAGAGGGCATAGCGAAAGGGTTGCCAGCTATGCATTAGAGTTGGCAAAAGTAAGTGGGAAATTTTCAGAAGATGAGTTGAAGTCTTTTAATTATGCTTGTCTACTCCATGATATTGGAAAAATTAATATCCCAGACCAAATATTAATGAAGCCTGGTATGTTAACGAATGAAGAATATGAAATTATAAAGTCTCATACCATTGTGGGAGCCGAAGCTGTCTCCAAGGTGGTGGGTTTAAAGAATAGCATTTCTGTCATACGTTCCCATCATGAACGTTGGGATGGAAAGGGGTACCCGGATCAATTAAAGGGTAAAGAAATACCTTTTCTCGCAAGGATATCCGCCATAGCAGATGCTTTTGATGCTATGACCTCAACAAGATCGTACAGATCAGCTTTATCAGTTGAAGAAGCAAATAGTAGAATCTTAGAGGGAAGCGGGACACAGTTTGATCCTGAATTAGTTGAAGAATATAAAAAAGTATTACCAAAATGGAAAACCATTCATAGTAAATTGAATGATGGATTAGGACATAATAATTTAAACATACATGAAGAAAAGACAAAGGTAAGGGGGGTGACCTCATGAAGATCCGGAAGTTAAAAAAAATCAAAACTACCTGCTGGTGGTGTATCTTTATGCCTTGAAAAATGTTGGGTGCTAGCTTTTTAGCTAAGCATCCTTTTTTATAGATTAAAAGTAAAAGGGTGGTTAAATGAGCGTTAGCTATTCTTCTTTGCTCAAATTGGTCGCGATCGAAATTCATAGAGATAAAAAACATTATATTGTTGAAGATCAAGCTTCAAGTGAGTTTTATGAAATGACGGAGATTTGTATTGATGCGATTCATTTAATTAGCCAGGAAATACCGTTAGGAGAAATCGAGCATCAACTTCGCACGAAATATCCTAATGAAGACGTGGACCTGATTAAATTTGTTGACCAGTTAACCTCACTAAATCTAATAGCAGAAATTGATGGAGTAAAAATTGAGTGTAATCAAAGGGAAAAAGAAGATTTAGGATTTCTATGGATTCCCTCAAAAATTGGGAGAATCTTTTTCAATCGGTATGCTTATTTTATTTATTCGCTTTTATTTTTTGTTAATATCATTCTTTTAATCATAAATCCTTCTTTGTTCCCGCACTATAAAGATTTATTCGTTCTTGATTCGATGTCTTTAATTTTACCGCTGTTAATTGTACTAAGGTCTCTTCTTGTTTTAATTCATGAATTTGGACATGTTATGGCATTACGTTCATATAATATGCCTGCAAAAATAAATGTGGGACACCGATTATTTCTTTTAGTATTAGAAACAGATATGTCCACGGTATGGAAATTACCAGCAAAGGATCGGAATAAGTTATTTTTGGCAGGTATCTGTTTTGATACAGTTATCCTATTTTTTGCTTTAGCAGGTCAACTGTTTTTTTCCCCCACTCTAGGGTTTTTCCTAAGCCTAATGAAAATTGTTGTTTTAGATATCTTTTTTAGAATGGTGTATCAATGCTGTATTTACATGAAAACAGATTTTTATTACCTTTTCGAGAATTGTTCGGGCTGCTATAATTTGATGGAAAATGCTCAAGGGCTGCTGAGGGGCCTTATACCGTTTGGAAAATCACTTACCCCTGGTGAAATTCTTTTTGAAAGCGAAAAAAAGACTGTAATCAGCTATTCCATTTTATATTTTATAGGGGTAGGTTTAACTGTATTTTTATATATTTTTTATTTCATTCCGGAATTGTTTTATTCGATACAGGAAGTAATCCCAGGCTTTAAAACATTCCCTTCAAGTATAAGCTTTTGGGATTCAACTCTCTTCATCTTACAGATTGCATTGTTCTTTTACCTGCTCATCAATTCCTGGAAGGGAAAATACCTTCAAAAATCACAAATGTGACAGAGTTTTGTCAAAATCCATATTTCTAAGGGTTTTTCCCCCTGAGGATGGGGGAGTTCCCCTATATTTGAAACACTAACGTTTTTCTTACAATAAGGTAAGACAAAACGTTAGTGTTATTTTTTTTTAGGAGGAGCTTGAAATGGAAGCGAAACTAGTAGCAAGTAAAAAACAGGAACGCTCGGTCAATGATGCGTTTGCATCCCATTTTGCGAAATCAGTCTTTTTAACTGTCGTCGGACTAGCGATTTTAACCTTTATCGGAACAAGAATGTTTACCCATATTGACTTAAATTTATACGGATACATGGTGGGAACCCTTGTCTTTATTGGTGGCTTTTTCTACCGATTTATTGCCTGGGGAGAAAGACCGCCAACCAAAATCATCATTAAAAAAGGTTTAAAACTGCTTTTTAGAAAAAGCACAGCGAAAACTGCAGTCAGTCATTTAGCGATTTACGATTTTATCCGGAATCGGGGAATTTACCGATGGGTGCAACATATCTTAATTGGCTGGGGCTGTGTGCTTGCGTGTCTTGTGACCTTCCCGCTCGTATTTAGCTGGATGTACTTTACGATGGAAGACAACGGCTATTATAATATTGTGCTTTTTGGAATGAATGTCATGAAGGTTCCCGCTGAAGGGATTATCGCCTTTTTCTCTTATAACGCACTGAATATTGCAGCCATTATGGTCATTTCAGGTGTTTGCATGGCGCTTTACCGCCGTTTAAAAAACATGCAGGCAAGAGCAGAGCAAAAATTCATGTACGATTTCTTACCGCTTTACCTATTATTGTTTATTTCGATTACAGGTCTGTTATTAACCTTTCAAAACATAGTATTACATGGCTGGATGCAGCCGCAAATGTCCTTAATCCACCAATTTTCAGTGATTATCACATTAATCTATTTACCATTCGGAAAGCTTGCTCATATTCCTTTCCGTCCAATGAGCGTTTTTGCAAGAAATTACCGAGAACATTATGGAGAACAGCATATGAAAGAATGTAAAGTGTGCGGAGATCATTTTGTTTCAGTTGAACAATCAAACGATGTCATTCAAGTTTTAGGAGTCAATGAAATCGAATTTAATATGGAAGACGGTTTTAATCTTGCTGAATTGTGCCTGCCATGCCGCAGAAAATACCGGATTGCAAGATTCTCAGGATTCCCAACCCACCAAGTGAAGGTCAAGGAGGCAAACCAGAATGCAAAGGGATAAGTTTTTTAGAGAAATTGAAAATGTACGGCACCCTAACGAAACGTTAATAAAAACACATTGTGCTTATTGTGGAATGCAATGTGGAATGAATTTACGTGTAAATACAAAAACCAACAAAATCATTGGGGTAGAACCTCGTTATGACTGGCCGGTAAACGTTGGTAAAATGTGTCCGAAGGGAGTAACCGCCTATCAACAAACGAATCATGCGGATCGAATCTTAAAACCGTTAATTCGTGATGATGCTTCATTAAAAGGAACGCAAGAAGGCTTCCGTGAAGCAACTTGGGAAGAGGCATATGACCTAATCGCAAAGAAATTTACCGAACTGCAAGGAAAGTATGGAAAAGATACATTATCTGTATTTAGCGGTGTATCGATGACAAATGAAAAATGTTATTTAACAGGAAAGTTTGCAAGAGTAGCCCTTCAAACAAGATATATCGATTATAACGGACGTTTCTGTATGTCCAGTGCAGCAGGTGGTTTCTTACGTTCCTTCGGAGTGGACCGCGGTTCTACATTACCGTGGACCGATATCCATGAAACAGATTGCTTGTTTATTGCCGGAAGTAACACAGCTGAATGTCATCCAACCTCGATGTTCCGTGTCTGGCATGTACAGGAAAGAGGCGGCTACTTGATTGTGGCTGACCCTCGTGAAACACCAATTGCCAGAAGAGCAGATGTTCACTTAGATTTACGTCCAGGAACAGACTTAGCACTGGCCAATGGAATTTTAAATCTGTTGATTCAAAATGGTTATGCTGACGCGGAATTTGTTAACAACCATACCAATGGTTTTGAAGAAACAAAAGAATTAGTTAAAGAATTTACTCCTGAATATACAAGTCAAATTACTGGTGTTGCAAAAGAAAAGATTATCCGTGCCGCTGAAATTTACGGCAAAGCACCAAATGCAATCGTCATGTTCGCGCGTGGAATCGAACAACAGCATAAGGGAGTAGACAATGTTTCAGGTTACACCAACATGGCGCTTGTAACAGGAAAAATTGGTCGTCCAAAATCAGGTGTTGCAACGTTTACTGGTCAAGGAAATGGTCAGGGTGGCCGCGAACATGGTCAAAAATCAGACTTATTGCCGGGATATCGCAAGCTAACCAATCCGAAGCATGTGGAAGAAGTATGTCAGGTATGGGGCATTACCCCTGATGAAATGCCGAAGCCAGGGGTTTCAGCAGTGGAAATGTTTCAATTAATGGAGCAAAAGGAAATTCGTGCTCTATACTTGCTTTGTTCGAACCCGGCCGTTTCTGCTCCAAATCAAAACTTTATTCGAAAAGCGTTAATGAGCCTGGATTTCATGGTTTGTGCGGATTTCTACTTATCTGAATCAGCAGAATATGCGGATGTTGTCCTTCCTTCCGTCACCTGGTCAGAAGATGAAGGAACGGTAACCAATCTTGAAGGCCGGATTATTAAAATTAATAAAGCGCAAGAGCCAATTGGTGAATCGAAGCCGGACTGGCAAATGCAAGTGGAACTTGCTGAAAAGTTGGGTAGAGGGAAGTATTTCTCGCATTTAAAAACTGCTAGAGATGTGGCAGATGAATTCCGTTTAGCCTCAAAAGGCGGTTATGCTGATTACTACGGAGCAACATGGGATAAAATCGACAAACAAGATGGTGTTTTCTGGCCTTGCCGAGATGAAAAGGACGCTGGTACACCACATATGTTCCTAGATAAGAAGTTTTATCACCCAGACGGAAAGGCAAAAATTTGTGCCCTTCCATACCGCCCGCCTGCTGAAGAGCCAGATGAAACCTATCCGTTACGCTTAACAACAGGACGTGTTGTTTTCCATTACCTATCGGGTAATCAAACGAGAAGAATTCAATTCTTACGCGATATGTGTCCTGAGCCGTATGTGGAGGTTCATCCTGAAACAGCGGAAAAATATAACATTCAACATGAAGAATATGTCCGCCTCTTTACCCGTAGAGGTGAGGCAGAATATAAAGTGAAAATTACGGAAGCGATTCGAAAAGATACGGTGTTTGTGCCTTATCATTTTGGACACGATAAATCTATCAATCTATTAACGATTGATGCGCTTGATCCAATCTCCCGTATGCCGGAATTTAAAGCATGTGCAGCACAGATTGAAAAACTAGAAATGAAGAAGGTGCAATAAATGGTGAAGAAGAGGTTATATTTAGAACTTGAAAACTGTATAGGCTGCCGCTCCTGTTTAGCGGCTTGTACACAGTGCGGCGGGCATGAACAGCGCAACAGAAACTATGTTTACGATGTGAATCCGCTAGTCAATCGCCAGACAATGCCTCTTATGTGCCTTCACTGTGTCAATCCGGCGTGTGCAAGAAGCTGTCCGGCACAGGCGATTCAAATTCATGAAACAGGTGCCGTGCTTTCGGCACTTGTGGAAAAATGTATCGGCTGCCAGAACTGTACGATTGCCTGTCCGTATGGAATACCAAAGTTTGATACAGAGCAGAATTTAATGTATAAATGCGATCTTTGTATCGATCGGACGAAGGATGGGATTCCGCCAATGTGTGCTAGTGTCTGCCCATCGAATACATTGCAATGGCTGACAGATGAAGAAATTGAAGCAAAACAAAAGCAATTTAATTTAGATAACGGTAAATGGGTAACAAGCATGCCTTATTTAGAAGGCGAAACAAATGTAAGAGTGAATCTCCCTGGTATCTTGCAGGGTGTCACGAAACTGTTTTAGGAGGGATTAACATGAATAATAAAAATAATAAAATCCCGTTTAATGAAGATAATTACACCCATAATATCAATCGTAATAATGAGAGAAAACTAGACCGACGCGGTTTCATGAAAATGCTTGCAGGGGCAGCAGGAGTATTTGCAGTTTCTTCCCTTCCTTGGGGTGCTTTAGCTGCCAAGGAATTAACGGGTCTTAGCGATAAAAAATATCCAAAGCATAAAATCGCTGACTTACAGTCATTGCCGGTAGGAGATGCAGTAGACTTTGCCTTCCCGGGCGAGCACGATAGCGCGATTTTAATTAGGCTTTCAGAAAATAAATTTGTAGCTTACCAAAATGCTTGTACCCACTTACGCTGCCCTGTTTTTTGGAAAAAAGACGAGGGAGAAATGATCTGCCCATGCCACCACGGGAAATTTGATGTGAAAACAGGTGAGCCAATTGCTGGGCCACCGAGACGTCCGCTTCCTGAAATTCATGTGAAAGTTGAGAACGGCGCTGTCTATGCCGTGGGGGTGAAACGTTATGAAGCGTAGTTACGTACCAGTTGCACTCCTCTTGGCTGTCTTAATGTTAAACATTATCTTTACCCAATACATGGTCCATCAATATTTTTATGAAAAGTACACGAATACCATTATTGCTGCGGCCATCAATATTATTTTATTTCCTGTAGCACTTATCATCTATAAAAAAGGTGTGAAGGTCAATGACTAGTGAAACGTATATTGATTTTTGTTTTATCCGGTCAGAATCAGGCGGTTTCGCTAAGGAAATAGACCAGATTTTAAAAGAAACTTTTGCGAATAAACGTTTGAATTGGTTTCTTGAAGAAAAAACAATGGATGAAGCTGAAATGGTTGTTGCAGAGATAAAAGGAATGAGTGATTGGGGCTCTGAAGAAGAAACAATTATGTTTCTCGAGGAGAATGCCGGGGAGAAATTTTGGGAGTATCTGCAAGGATACAAGATGTTCATCTATCCGGCAAAGAGGGGATGTAATAGCTGTGGAGTCCATTAATTTAGAAGATCTAAAACGATTTACCGGCGGGCCGGTTGAAATTGCGATTCATGATGCAGAGGGTGGAGATCAGGCACCAACTGTTAACAAAACGATAAAAAAAGTGCAGTCATGCCCTGATGGCACCCATATTCGCTTTTATTTTGATGATTATTATTTTTTGGCAGTACCACTAGCAAGCGATGTTATTGAAACGGAAACCGAATGGTCCGCATTTGATCCGGAAAGCGGTCTTCATTATACAGTAAAAAAAGTTCAGACTCTCTAAAGTGTCTGGCTTTTTTATAATTGGATGTGTAAAAGAATATTGTTGATTTTTTAAACAAAGTTGATTGGAGCGGAAGGCACGAAGACTCCTGTGGGAGAACGGGGTAGGGGAGACCCCGCAGGAGCGTGGGCGACGAGGAGGCTCCCCAGACCGCCCACGAACCGCTTGTGCCTGAAGAGGAAATCAACAACCAATAACAGAGCATACTAATTAAATAGGGGTTTAGGAGGGTTGATGAATGACAACTTTACCGTCAAAAGAGGGGATTAGTTCCTACATTATTCACTCCCAAGAGGAGGAAATTAAACGAATTGCTTTAGAGCTCCATGAGGGTGTAGGTCAAAATCTATATAGTATTTTAACAGGATTACAGTTTGTTGAATCCGGTACAGAGCAACCGGCTATGAAGCATTATCTTCGTGAAATGTCTCAACTGATCGAAAAAACCATCCAAGAAATTAGGCTGCTTTCAGTAGAATTGCATCCTCCTACCTTAACAACCCTTGGTTTACTTCCCGCCATTAAGAGCTATATTAAGTTGTATACTTCAACATTTGGTATTCTTGTTGATTTGGAATCATTAGGAGAAGAAAAGCAAATTCCTGAGCGGCAAAATATCGCAGTTTTCCGGGTTTGCCAAGAAGCTCTGGCAAATATTGCGAAATATGCCGATACCTCCAATGTGAAGATGAATTTTATTTGGAAAAAGACGGAATTAACCATAACGATACACGATTTTGGTAAGGGATTTCAACCGGAGGAACTTGAAATAACGAGTCCATTATCCGGGCTTGCAGCGATGAAAGAAAGAATGCTTCTTACTGGCGGACAGTGTTCAATTTCCTCTAAAATAGGAGAAGGAACCTCGATAGAAATATCTCTTCCCTTGAAATAAAGGGACAAAGGGGAGTTAGTTTTGATAAAAATCCTATTGGTTGATGATCACGCGGTTGTAAGAATGGGTCTGAAGATGCTCCTTAATACCAATCCGAAGATGGAAGTAATCGGGGAGGCTTCGGAAGGAAACGAAGGAATAAAGAAGGCATTAAGGTTAAAGCCGAATGTAGTGGTCATGGACTTAAGTATGCCCCATGGTAAAGATGGGCTTACTGCCACCACTGAGCTCAAAAAGGAAATGCCAACAATTAATATTTTGATTTTAACCATGCATGATGATGAGGAGTATCTGTTCCGGGCGATACAGGCAGGTGCATCCGGATGTATTTTAAAAAGTGCACCCCATGATGAATTAATGGCTGCGATTGAATCCGTTGCAGCAGGTGATGCCTATCTTCACCCGGCAGCTACAAAACGGTTAATGGAAGAATATTTGACAGGAATGAAGCATGACAGTTCAGATACTTATAATCTTTTGTCGGAACGGGAAAAAGAAGTCCTCACCCTCATAGCAAAAGGGTACTCAAACAAGGAAATCGCCGAGCAGCTTGTGATTAGTGTTAAAACGGTTGAAACCCATAAAGGGAACCTGATGGAAAAGCTGCAAATGAAAACCCGGCCAGAGCTTGTTGAATATGCGGTTAAAAAGGGGTTATTAGGGTATGGTTTTTAAGGAGAAGCGCCACAAATGACAAAATTAAGAGAATTACAGGCAGTTATTGAAATATGTAATCAATTGAAAGCTGCAGTAAAATGTGAGTTTGTGGGGCTTGCCTTTCAAAATGAAATTGGCCCGGATGTTCGTTGGCATTATGTTTCAGGTAATTTGAATGATAAATATGAACGGATCACCGTTCGTTTCGGTAAGGGAATCGCCGGAAAAATTATTTCAAGCGGAACTGCAATGATGCTTGGGGATTTTCCGAATGATATCCTCGGGAAGGTAACTGATTATCCGATTATGCTGGCTGAAAAACTTGTATCGGCATATGCTGTGCCGATATTTTTTCATTCTGTCCCTAAAGGGGTATTGCTTATTGGCAATAGGGCAGCACATCATTTTACCGAACAGGATCAAGAATTGGTAAAGGATGCTGCTGAAGCTCTGGAGCAGATTTTAAAAGGGCATACATTACTTTGAGGGGGAAAAGAAATGGAAAGAGAAATGCAGCAAATTAAAAACGAACTTTTAGACTATAAATTTGCTCTTGATTCATCTTCAATTGTAGCGATAACGGATTCTCGCGGAATTATTACATATGTGAATGATCAATTTTGCCTGATATCAAAATACTCAAGGAAAGAATTATTGGGGCAGGATCATCGGATTATTAACTCCGGATACCATTCACAGGAGTTTTTTAAAAAGATGTGGCGGACGATTGGTTCCGGTGAGGTTTGGAAAGGGGAAATCCAAAACAGAGCAAAGGATGGAACCTATTACTGGATGGATACTACCATTGTTCCGTTTTTAAATGATAAGGGCAAACCTTATCAATATGTTGCAATTCGATATGAAATCACGGAAAGAAAGCGCGTTGAGCAGGAATTGCAAAAAATGATGACCACCATCATTGATGTCCAAGAAGAAGAACGGAAGCGGTTGTCGAGAAATTTACATGACGGGATTGGTCAAAATCTATACAGTCATTTGATAACGATTAATCGTCTGCTTAATGAGCAGGACCACCCTCTGCTTCAACAGATGCAGCAGGAGGCTACACAGTTAATTGAGGAGATTCGTGAAATTTCTTGGGAGCTTCGCCCATCTGTATTGGATGACCTCGGGCTAGTTCCTGCGATTCGTTCTTTTCTTTCTCGTTATTCAGAGCACTATAATATTGATGTCTTTTTTGAGTGTGTATTGAACAAACGGCTGCCAATCAGTATTGAATTAACAATTTATCGGATTATCCAAGAGGCGTTAACGAATATCCGTAAATATGCGGAAGTCTTAAAAGCAACTGTCACGATAAGGGAAATTGATGAACTTGTCAGGGTAATGATTGAAGATAAAGGAATAGGCTTTGATGTAGACAATGTTCAACGTGGAGTTGGTCTTTTCAGCATGGACGAGCGTGCCCGGGCGGTTAGCGGAGACCTATCTATTGTTTCTGAGCTAGGAAAGGGTACGAAAATTATTTTTGAGGTACCTGTTTCAAGAGCATGATGAGTGCTGTGATAGGAAGGGAGCTTAGTTAAGGACATTTTTGTGATTTCCCATGGAGTTTTGTCCTTAACGGCGAGATGAAGGACATTTCCATGATCAGAAAGCAAAATTTGTCCTTCAAAGCCTAGATGAAGGACATTTCCATGATCAGAAAGCAAAATTTGTCCTTCAAAGCAGAGATGAAGGACATTTCTATGAACAGAAAGCAAAATTTGTCCTTCAAAGCCTAGATGAAGGACATTTCTATGAACAGAAAGCAAATTTTGTCCTCAAAGCAGAGATGAAGGACATTTCCATGATCAGAAAGCAAATTTTGTCCTTCAAAGCCTAGATGAAGGACATTTCCATGAACAGAAAGCAAATTTTGTCCTTCAAAGCAGAGATGAAGGACATTTCCTTGATTAGAAAGCAAATTTTGTCCTTCAAAGCTGAGATGAAGGACATTTCCATGATCAGAAAGCAAAATTTGTCCTTCAAAGCCTAGATGAAGGACATTTCCATGATCAGAAAGCAAATTTTGTCCTTCAAATCCTAGATGAAGGACATTTCCATGATCAGAAAGCCAAATTTGTCCTTCAAAGCCATAATGAAGAACATTTCCAGGATCAATAAAGCGAAAAATGTCCCTCAAACCCCACCTATTCCATAGTCAAAAAGGTAACTTTGCCTTTCAAATCCAAATAACCATTAGAGAACCAATTAAAAAACACACGATTTCAAATTAGAAATCGTGTGTTTTGCTACTATCATATCTCTAAAGCTTAAATGAACTCTTCAATGAAACAATACGGTTAAAGACTAATTTTTCCGCAATGGAATCCTTTGGATCTACATTGAAATAACCGTGTCTAAAGAATTGGAATTTGTCGTGCGGCATACTTTCCTTCATATTTGGCTCAACAAACCCTTGGAAAACCTCGAGAGAATTTGGGTTCACATTATCTAAGAAAGTTTTTTCTTCCCCATCACTTGCTTCTTCCACTTCATCCAAAATCAATGGCTCATACAAACGAAACTCTGCTGGAACAGCATGCGCTGCTTCCACCCAGTGAATCGTTCCCTTTACCTTACGGCCGGTAAAACCGGTACCGCTCTTCGTTTCTGGGTCATACGTACAGTGCAGCTCTACAACCTTGCCATTCGCGTCCTTAATCACTTCTTCACATTTAATGAAATAAGCATGCTTTAAGCGAACCTCATTCCCAGGGAACAACCGAAAGTATTTTTTCGGCGGATCTTCCATAAAATCATCCTGCTCGATATAAATTTCACGAGAGAATGGAATCTTTCGCATGCCCATTTCAGGGTTTTCCGGATTGATCTCGGCATCCAAGAGTTCAATTTGTCCTTCCGGATAGTTCGTAATCACCACTTTTAACGGATTAATTACACCCATTGTACGCGGCGCTTTTAATTTTAAATCTTCACGGACAAAGTGCTCGAGCATTTGGGAATCCACTACACCTGAACCTTTGGAAACCCCTGTTTCACGAACAAAATTCCGAATCGATTCCGGGGTGAATCCTCTTCTTCTCATTCCGGAAATTGTAGGCAGCCGCGGATCATCCCAGCCGTCAACATATTCTTCCTCGACAAGTTGTTTTAGCTTGCGTTTACTCATAACGGTATTGGTGATATTTAAACGGCCAAATTCAATTTGCTGCGGTGTGTTCTCCATTTCACATTGCTCCACAACCCAATTGTACAGTGGTCGCTGATCCTCAAACTCGATTGTACAAATGGAGTGTGTAACGCCTTCAATCGCATCCTCAAGCGGATGGGCGAAAGCATACATCGGATAAATACACCATTTATCACCCGTGTTATGGTGGGTCGCATGGGCAATACGATAAATGACAGGGTCACGGAGATTAATGTTAGGTGAAGACATATCGATTTTAGCCCGAAGAACTTTCTCGCCATTCCCGAACTTTCCTGCCCGCATCTTCTCAAATAATTCAAGGTTTTCTTCAATGGAACGCTTACGGTAAGGACTTTCCTTCCCGGGCTCTGTCAGTGTACCGCGGTATTCACGGATTTCATCTGCGGTAAGATCATCCACATAAGCTAAACCTTTATTTATTAAAAGAACAGCACGGCTGTACATTTCTTCAAAATAATTGGAGGCGAAAAATAAGTCATCCCATTCAAATCCAAGCCACTTTACGTCTTCTTTAATAGAATTAACGAATTCAACGTCCTCTTTTAACGGATTTGTATCATCAAATCGTAAATTCGTTTTTCCGTTAAAATCATCTGCTAAGCCAAAGTTGATAATAATTGATTTTGCATGACCAATATGTAAATATCCGTTTGGCTCAGGTGGAAAGCGGGTTACGACCGTTTGATGTTTTCCCGATTCTAAATCCTTTATCATGACATCTTTTATAAAATTGGAATTATGTTCCACTATTTTCAACCTCTTTCATTGTATCTACTACTATAAATACCATAAATACTGATATTTTTCCATTATTCCCGACAATCATAAGCATAACAGAAGGGAAATAAATTTTAAAATTGCAAAAGTAACTATATTAAAGATAAAATCAATGGATATATAGGCTTAGGAGAGGAGAAGGTTTATGCTTAATCTGGGAACAGTAGGAACAGGATGGATTACCGCAAGATTTATTGAGGCAGCAAAACATAGTGGGAAACTTAATTTAACAGCCGTTTATTCAAGGACGGAGCAAAAAGCAAAACAACTCGCAGATACATATCATTCAGCAAATTTTTATACAGATTTAAATGAAATGGCTAGCAGCACTTCGATCGATGTTGTTTATATTGCGTCACCAAATTCTGTTCATTTTGAACAGGCTCTTTTATTTTTAAAAAATAAAAAACACGTAATTTGTGAAAAGCCAATTTTTTCTACTACAACTGAATTAGAAGAGGCTTACCGAACAGCTGAAGAGAATGGTGTGTTTTTATTCGAAGCAATCCGCAATATCCATACACCTAATTTTGCAATCTTAAAAGAAAATCTCTATTTTGCAGGAAAGCTACGGAGTACTGTTTTGCCTTATATCCAGTATTCCTCTCGCTACGATTTGTTTTTACAAGGCGAAGTGCCAAATATCTTCTCGGCAGAATATTCCGGTGGGGCACTGGTTGATTTAGGAGTATATCCTCTTTATTTAGCGGTTGGATTATTCGGTAAGCCTGAAAATGTAGCCTATCATCCCGTTTTACTACATAGCGGGATGGACGGAAGCGGTACGCTTGTGTTAACGTATGATGGTTTTGTTTGTACCATTCTTTGTTCGAAAATATCTCATTCCGAGATCCCTTGTGAAATCCATGGGGAGAAAGGAACCTTCGTTCTTGGGGATGCGGCACCAATCTCAGAGATCAAGTTTTTTGACAGTCATACCAAGAAAAGCCAAATCCTGAGTGTGGAGCAATATGACAAGGATATGGTATACGAATGCATTAATTTGACTGAAATCATTGAAACCAATAATCATGAGAAATATGAAGAGTTGAAGAATTGGAGTCAGATTGTCCTTGAGGTAACGGAAGAAGCACGTAGACAAAATCAGATTATTTTTGATGTTGAAAAATAGGAGAGGCTGGGTTAACCCCCGGCCTTTATTTTGTCTACTTTGAGAATGCTTTTGTGAACTCTTTATGAAATAGATAAGGCAAATGATTTTTATCACACTCCCCTCATATATCCATTCCTTATAGTTAGGATATTGAAAGTTTTGGAGGGAACCGCTATGAAATCAAAGGCCTGGTATATAAAACAGCTAAAACAAAAGCCCGTTCAAATAACAAGACATATTGTTCAAGCTCTGTTCCTATTATTTTTACTCTATGTAGGACTGAGATTTTATCAATTTTATTTGCACTTTGAGACGTTGGGAAAAGAGCCCTTTGTTGAACGGCCATCTGCTGTTGAAGGCTTCTTGCCAATTAGTGCCCTCGTGGGATTGAAGGTATGGCTGACAAGTGGTGATTTTGATAAAATCCACCCGGCGGGGCTTGTGCTATTTACCTTTTTTGTTGGATCGGGAAATCTTTTTCGTAAATCCTTTTGCAGTTGGTTTTGTCCAGTTGGAACGGTGAGTGAATGGACCGGGATGCTTGGAAAAAAGCTGTTTAAAAGGAACTTTGACCTTCCACAGCCGCTCGTATGGTTATTAGCGCCACTAAAATATTTATTACTCTTATTCTTTTTAAAAATGATTATCTTTGATATGCCGACATTTGTGGCCAAAGGCTTCCTGGAGGATCCCTATAACAAAGTTTCTGATGTGAAAATGCTTTTATTTTTCTTAAATATCGGCGGCTTCACTTTGAAATTTATTTTGGTCATGTTCGTTCTTTCAATATTTTTTAAAAACTTTTGGTGCCGTTTCCTTTGTCCTTATGGTGCGATGATCGGGCTGGGTTCGATTCTAAGAATCACAAAAGTCCGGAGAAATGAGGATAGCTGTACGAACTGTGAAATGTGTACAAAGGTTTGCCCGCAAAGAATAAAGGTACATACAAAAAAGGCAGTCGTGACTCCAGCCTGTACGGCTTGCATGCAATGCGTGGAAGCATGTCCAATCAAAGATACATTAAATATGACGGTGGCCAATAAAAAAGTAAACAAATGGTTTGTTCCTATTGCTTTTCTTGTTCTGTTTATTTTAGTTGTTGGAATTGCCAAAATCACCGGCCACTGGAATACCATCATTTCCTATGAAGAATGGAAACAGTTGATTCCGGAAGTGAATAATATTGGGCATTAAACTCTAGAAAGCAGCGGCGTGCTGCTTATTTTTTTACTTGTTAACGGTATTTATTTATTTTAAAATTTAGAATAATGCAATTTCTACAGAACTTTTCTGAGGAGGATTGTCAAATGCCCAAAACAATTGAAGACTATTCTTTAGCAGAAGTCATGAAAAAAATTGAGGAGATATTAGCAGTTAACCCCGAACCGGTTCAAGGCTTTTCAGCTATCTATCAATTTGATATCAGCGGTGCAGAGGAGGGGGTCTATCAACTTCATTTTCAAGAGGGGAAGGCTTCCGTTAAAGAAGGAGATGAATCACCTGCAGACTGCACACTAATCATGTCCCTCGATAACTTCCGTAAATTTTTATTAGGGAATCTGAATGGAACGTTGGCCTTTATGACGGGGAAATTAAAAATTAAAGGCGACATTGGCAAAGCCTTAAAGCTGGAAAATATTTTAAAGCAATATAAAGTAAAAGAACATTTATAAAAATAACAAACAGGCTAACCAAAGTAGCCTGTTTGTTATTTTTATAGAAATTAAATGAATGGCCATGCGTTTTGCAGCAGATCATTAAAGGTTTGAACATTAGGTTCCTCTGAACGAACCTTCAAGTTAATAGAATAAGTGTTTATCGGTTTGGAAACCTTTTGTAGGATTTTTATCGTGCCTTCTTTTAATTCATTCTTAATAGAATTTTCTCCAAGAATGGCATAGCCAGTATTGTTTAAAACAATCCGTTTGATCGTTTCATCACTACCGCCGCACACGATCGTGGATATCGGCTTGATATCCATTTTCTTGAAATATTGTTCAATAATATCACTAAAACTACAATCACTATTATAGGAGATAAAGGGAAAGCTAGATAATATCTCTTGTAAATTTCGGCCTTTGCTGAGTTCCGTGGAGGCTACTAAAAGGGTTTGTTCTTCCTCCAGAAAGTTTTTCCTCAAATCCATTTCATCACATTCACTTGCAATAATAGCAAGATCGGCAACATGATCTCGAATACTTTGGATGGCATGAATACTATTTAGCGGCAGGAGACTTACACGCACATTTGGGTACTGTTCCGTATAAGTATTTATGATAGTTGAAAGATGATGTGTACAATAGTATTCAGGTGCAGCAATGGTGAGAATTCCTGCTGGCCCACGTAATTTTTCCATATCTAATTCAATTTTTTCAACAAGTGTAAACAAGGTATCTACATGATCCTTGAGTCTTCTTCCTGCGACGGTTAAAAAAGTGTTCTTACCTACTCTTGTTAATAGAGTATGGTTAAGTTCCCTTTCTAATGATTGTATTTGTAGTGTGATGGTAGGTTGGGTATATTTTAAGCGTTTTGCTGCTTTTGTCATGTTTAGTTCTTCAGCTACAATTTGAAATGTTTTCAGATTTCTAAGTTCCATTCAATCGCCTCTTTGTTATTTACTTTAAAAATCCACAGTTCTTTTCTAACACCACTTCAAATATCCAGCTTTGTTATGCCTATTATATCAATAATTTTTTTCATCTACAGTTAATTTTAATTGTGGTATTATCAATCTAATCCGTTAAAAAATTGAAAAAGTCTATAAAATTTTTCAATACTATAAACGACGTCATGAACAATATTTTATCTTAATTTAAATTTTTCCTATTCAAATACCTACTTTTTTAAATGACTCTCCCCTAGTTATCTTTTTTTCAACGTTTAATTTTAGGATTCTCAACGATATTCTTCTATTTATACTATAAGAATTATTAATATACCGTCGTTGACCCATTTTTTAAATTGTGTGAAAATTCAAGGGAATTAAGTTTCCATTTAAGGGGAGGAGTTGTTTTTATGATTGATTTGATGATAACAAAAGATGCAGACCTTTTAGCACCGACTATGGCAAAGGACTTTCCAAATTTAGCAGTTGTAAAATCGGAGGGGCTGTATTATATAAGTGAAGACGGTAAAAAATACTTGGATTTTACATCAGGGATTGCTACCGAAAATACAGGTCACAGACATCCCAAGGTGATAGCAGCGATAAAAGATCAAGTTGATAAACTACTCCATGGACCAATAGGGATTATTAATTATGAGTCAATCCTACAATTAGGCAATAAATTGAAAGCGGTTTTACCAGAGCCATTAAATTGTTTCTTCTTTGGCAATAGCGGGACTGAAGCAATTGAAGGGGCAGTAAAATTGGCAAGGCATGTTACCAAGAGACCGTATATTGTTTCTTTTCTTGGAGGATTTCATGGAAGAAGCATGGGTGCTTTAAGTCTTACTACCTCAAAAAGTAAGTACAGAAGAAATTTACCTGTCGGCTCCAATATGTCCTATCAACTTCCCTATGCAAAACCTACTGAAACACCAGAAGGAAGTGACCCGGAAATTTACTGGTCTGAACAGGTAGAAAAGGACTTTGAACGCCTATTTAATCACCAGGTGACACCTGAGGAAGTAGCAGCAGTCATACTAGAGCCTGTTTTAGGTGAAGGTGGATATATCGTTCCTCCAAAAGGATGGCTGAAGAAAATTCGCGAGATTTGTGACCATCACCAAATCTTGCTGATTTTTGATGAAGTTCAGACAGGTTTTGGAAGAACGGGGGACTGGTTTGCTGCCAATCGTTTTGGGGTGATTCCTGATATTATGGCGATTGCCAAAGGAATTGCAAGCGGATTACCGCTTAGTGCAACCGTTGCTTCTAAAGAGCTAATGGAGCAATGGTCAATTGGAAGCCATAGTACTACATTTGGTGGCAACCCCGTCGCATGTGCGGCTGGTTGTGCCACCATAGATGTTATAAAAGATGAGAAATTAGTTGAGAATGCTAGAGTTTTAGGGGAATATGCACTGAAAAGATTAATAGAGCTTAAAGAAAGGCATTCTGTCGTTGGTAGCGTCCGTGGGATTGGATTAATGCTTGGAATTGAAATTATTGATCCAGCAACCGGAAATCCAAACGGGGAAGGGTTAATGAAAGTTCTCAAGAAGAGTCTTGATAAAGGAGTCATCTTCTATTTAAGTGGTAACAAAGGCGAGGTTATTCGAATGATGCCACCATTAACTGTAGATAGGGAACATTTGGATTATGGAATCAACTTATTAGATGAAGCAATCGGTGAGTATGAATTAGAAATCGGAATTGGGGGCGAATAAATGAATAGACTAGATACGTCAGTACTGATACTTTATTTTGGTATGTTAATTGTGGTAGGAATCATTGGGATTAAAAAAGCGAAGTCAGAAAAAGACTTTTTACTAGCTGGTAGCCGTTTAGGATATTTTACCCATGTAGGTTGTTTGGCCGCCGTTATTATTGGTGGTGCCGCGACAATGGGTTCAACCACTTTAGGTTATGATTTTGGAATTTCCGGTTTTTGGTTTGTCACCATGATGGGTCTTGGTATTGCTGGATTAGGGCTATTCGTTGTCAATAAAATAAGCGGCTATGAAGTCTTCACCATCAGTCAATTATTAGGGAAGCGGTATGGTGAAGGAACTCAGCTGATTAGTGCGATTGTTACCGCTATCTATACGCTTATGATTGTGGTAACTCAAGTAATTGGAATGGGAAATGTAATTCATGTTTTACTAGGCTGGTCCGTTTTACCGTCCATGCTGATTGGCGGTGGGATTGTTCTCTTTTATACAATTCTGGGCGGTATGTGGAGTATTACGCTTACAGATATTATTCAATTCGTCATTATGACAATTGGTGTTTTCTTTATCATGTTTCCATACAGTATAAACAGTGTAGGAGGATTAACGGCTTTGTTCCACAGTATGCCTGCAGACCATCTTAGCTTAACGAATATTGGCTGGGATCGTATTTTTCAATACTTCTTACTATATTTCTTTGGGTTAATTGTTTCTCAGGATATATGGCAGCGCGTATTTACCGCAAAAAATCAGAAGGTTATGAAAAGCAGTGCAGTATCTGCGGGAGTGTACAGCCTTTTCTATGCTTTAGCACTAAGTATTGTGGGTATGTGCGCGTTGGTATTACTTCCGAATTTAGGAGAATCACAATCGGCCTTTACTGCCTTAGCATTAAAAATCCTGCCACCGGGATTATTAGGACTTGTTCTTGCCAGTGTTTGTTCCGCATTAATGTCCAATGCTTCAGGAGCATTATTTGCCTCTGCCACTTTACTTACGAATGATATCATAAAAGTGTACTTTAAAAAGGATATGGATGATAAAGGAGTTATTAAAACCTCTCGTATTGTGACACTTGGTTTAGGAATATTATCGATTCTTTTCTCTGTATGGATTCAAAATATTCTTGTTGCCCTAGATATGGCTTATGCTATTTTGTCAGGAGCGATATTCGTGCCGTTAGTGGCGGGACTGTTTTGGAAACGCGTCACAAGTAAAGCTGCATTTTCGGCTATCGTTGTCAGTACCATTGTTATTTTTGCTTGTTTTGTTGTTTATGGCATTTCTTCAACGCTTCCAATCATTTATGGGTTATTCACTGGAACGACTGTTCTAATAGGGGTTACACTATTTAGTAGTTATCCTGTTGAGATTGGTGATCAGTCGGTGAATATAGGGGAAGGGGAAAGACCTTAAACGAGTTAAAGATTGGCCACGAATTGTAAGTCCTGTATTTATGGATGATCAGAGGCTCTATTGGGCCTCTTTTTTTTGCAAAAGTTGAGGAATTAGTTATAAAGCTAACGATGAAGACCATTTCACAAGGCCCCCAAGGAGATTTGTTCTTCATCCGGTCGATGAACACCATTTCACCACCGAAAACCTTAGTGTTTTGGTATTCGTCGGCACATCGGGGCATTACCCCCATATATTATAGATAAAAAAATAAACTGGGGGAGTACGATGTCTGGAGGCCAGCATTGGATGCTGCCATTTCTTCCATATGGCGCAGAACTATTATACGCAGAGACTCAGCCCAAAAAAGCATATTTACAATTTGTGAATTTGGATCAGGATGAGTTTATGGAAGTCATTGGTATCTATCGATTAAATCAAGAACTTTACCTTTTTGTTTTAAATAACTTTCATGGTCACTGGCATATAATCTCTTTAATCAAGGGGAAAGGATATCAAATAAGTTACCTTGGTACGGCAAATATTACGAGTCGGAATGCAAAAAATCTGGTGGTTGGCTGGCAAGTTGGGGCGGTTTTGTCCCAATTGTCCATTTACGAATGGCATCATAACCGCTTAAAAGAACTAAATCTCAAAGGGGACTACACCTTTAGTAAAATAGAAATAGAAGACATGCCGGGGAAAAACGGAAAGGACGGACTGGCAGAAATTGCGCTGTGGTCCCATGACACCGGTGAAGCCTACCGTGTAGAAGTTTACCGCTGGGAAATAGATCGGCTTGTTCCCGCAAAGGATGTTGAACCCTATTACTTTCAAAAAGTAGTGAAATACTATCAACAGAAAATTAGGGAACATCCTGATTATTTATTTTATTATCCATATCTAGAAGAAGCTGAAAAGAAGACCGCTCAACGCTCCTTCGATTTCAATGAATCAAGAGCTATTGCCCTTTTTCCTGCCTCGATAAAAGAAATAGGCGGAGGCAAATGGGGATATATCAATTCAAAGGGAAAATCCCTCCTCCCACCAATCTATGACCAGGCTGAAGATTTTCAGGAAAATGGCCTGGCTATTGTCCGATTGACAGATAAGGCAGGAATCATTGATACCAATGGCCATTTTATTGTACAGCCAAAATATGATTATATTACTTCCTTTTCAGAAGGACGGGCGATTGCCAATGATCTTAAGGGCTTCAAAATAATCGATGAAAGGGGAAAAGAAATTACCCCGAAGGCTCACTACTCAATTAGTGAGTTTAAGGAAGGACGCGCGCGATTTGCTGATTCCAATCAGCAAGGGGAATATTTATATGGTTATCTTAACCGAAAAGGAAAAGAGATCATCCCTGCATCCTATGAGGATGCAAGTGATTTTTCAGAGGGCAAAGCGATTGTAAAAATAAAAAACGGCAGCTATGCGTTGATCGATCTTACTGGGAAAGTGCTTCACTCCTATATGTATGCGTTCGTCGGAAACTACGGTGAAGGTTTGCTGGCGTTTAAAAAGAGCGAGGATGGGAAATTTGGTTATATGGATGAGCTAGGAAATGTTGTGATCAAACCACAATTTTCAGGAGTAGAGGCATTTAGTCATGGCCGGGCGATTGTGAATGTTTCTGATGATTATTCCAACCATTATGGTGTCATAAATCAAAAAGGACAGTTTCTCATGAAACCTGACCATTATCAAATATTCTATCTAGGGGAAGAAAGATATCAGATTGGAAAGGTGAATGATCCGGAACAGCCCTATCTAGGTGCAAAATACGCAATTGCAGATGTAGAGGGCCATCTTATTACTGGATTTATTTATTCTGATATCACGAAATATAAGGATGGGATTGCTTCCGTATCGAATGATCAATCCACTTTTTTTATTGATCGAAATGGAAATCGTGCTTATTATCTTCCACTGGTTTCGGGAAGCGGTACTTTGGAAAAGGATAAAACCTTAATCAAAGGTGAAATTGATTATCGGCTTCTATATTTTAATAAAAAAGGAGAACTGGTTTGGAAGCAGAATACCATCATTCCTTTAAACAAGCAGCATGCAGTAACGGAACATAAATACAAGCCAAATAAGGACTATTTAGTTTATTTTCCACAAATTCAAGGTGGGGAATTTGAGCATGTAAATCAAACTTTGAAAGATCTCTCAGGTGTAAAGGAAATTCCCGCACATACACAGCTGGATTCCAGTTATATTGGAGATTTTGAAGTGAGTTTTTTTAAGAAAAATCTCTTAGTTCTTGAAGTAAACGGTTATGATTATCCTTTTGGAGCGGCACATGGGATGTCAATTAAAAAGTATGCTCATGTCAATTTGAAATCAGGCGTATTTTATCAGCTGAAAGACTTATTTAAGCTGGATGCACCCTATGTAAAAATCGTCAGTGACCTCATCAGGAACCAGATTAAGAATAATGAAAACTATTCCTACCTAAATATCAATGAATATAAAGATATTCAACCAAATCAGTCGTTTTTTATCAACGAGGGTGGTTTGAATATTTATTATGCCCAGTATGAAATTGCCGCGTATGCTGCTGGTATGCCTACTTTTACGATACCATTTGAAGAATTAAAGGGAATGATTAATCGTAACGGGGATTTTTGGAGATCGTTTCATTAATGAAAAGCAGCGTGAATTCTATCATTCACGCTGCTTTTAAATGTTAGGTATGCTTTCTCCGGTAAATCAACCAATAGCTTGCAATACCCAGAACAATAACGACACCGACTGTACCCGGAATAATATAGGATTTTAATTCAGGTTCTGCTTTTTGCGAGAAGGAGGCCTGCTCGGTTTTTTCAGATGTTTTATGCGAAGAAGCTTCTATATGTGACTGTGAAAATACGCTGAATCCTAGCAGGAAAAATAACAGCAATGAAATTTGGGAGATTTTTTTAAACATTATATTCAACTCCGAAATATTGTTATCTTGCTGTTTTCATTCTATCATCATTAAAGGCTACTTTTATCGTTTGGACAGTATTGTTCACAAAGGTTTCAAAAAGAAGGCAACCTAACTTGATATAAATCAATTTGTTTCGGACATTCTGCTGATAAACTTTGGTTATAAAAATCAAAGGGGTCCTCTAAATCATGCCATTTCAAATCGAAGATCAAAGAGCCGTCATGGATGTTCGCGAAAGAATTTTAAAGGGGGAGCATCCACGACGTGAAATATTAAATTTTGTGAATGAAGCGCCGGTAGGAACATTTTTTGAAATACATTTACCGCACCGTGCAGAACCGCTGATTGCTAATTTACAGGGATTAGGCATGAACGTCATTGTAAACGAATTAGAACCAATGCATTTTAGGCTTATGGCCGTAAAATTGAATGAATTTTAATCCAGGCCGGCAATTTCTTTTAATTGGTCCAACTCTAGAATCTGAATCTTTCTCCTGCCATCCATTTTAATCAGACTTTGAGAGATAAACGTTAACAGCTTTCTGCTAACTGATTCTGGGGTTGTTCCAATATAGCTTGCTAAATCCTTCTTTGAGATGGGTAAGGTGAACATTCCATCTTTCGGGTTCATTTTTTGATAAAAAAGCACGAGTACCCGTGCCAGTCTTTGCTCTACCTCTAATAAACCGAGAAGACCTACAGATTCATCTGCTTCATAAAGGCGGTCATTGACAGCGATTAAAAATCGGTAGGACAGACCGGCATTTCCCTCCATTGTTTTTAAAAAATCCTTTTTATCGATATAACAAATAACCGTTTCTTGGACGGCTTCCGCATGTACATAGTGTTTTTCATCCCTAAGCAGCGAATATAATCCAAAAAAGTCCTTTGGAAACAATAGGCGGACAATTTGTTCTTTTCCTTCCGCTGACATTTTGGTTAGTTTAATTAACCCTTCATTTACAACAAACAGTGTCTCTGAACGCTCTCCTTCCTGAAAAATGAACTCTCCCTTTTGAAATTTGTGGCTCCGCGTTACCTTCTGCAAAATCTGGAGATCGTCTTCTTTCAATCCTTGAAAGACCGGAACGGAAACTAAGCATGAAGCTTCATGAGAGCAGCATTGATAACAGCACATGCAAAATCACTCCCAACTGTAGATAGTATCTTTTATTTTACTGTGGGGCCTATTTCTTTGGTGTGATATAAATCAAATACTTGATTCAGGTCAAGGTTATATTGCCCTTCTTCAAGTAAACTGGAAGAAAGACAAGAAAGGATTGGTGAACATGGGTACCATCCAATTGGCATTGAATGATGTGGCTTGCACAGGTTGTATTGGAAAAATCAAAAAAAAGATAAAAAAATACGATGGTATTGAAAAAGTGACAATTGTCCCCGGCAGCGGAATGATTCTAGTCATGTACAATGAAGCTATTATTCACCAAGATGAAATTCAAAGCAGTATTCACAAATTGGCATTAAGAATATTTGACTAGTGCCAGTGTAATAATATTTCCTCGCCGTTAAATACTATGAAAAAAGAGGGAGGAATTTGTTTGGAGCATAATCAGGATAGTAAATTTGAGGATACTTTTTTACCAATGACATCAGTGGGAAGCGGCGTTGGCATTGCTGTTTTGCCTGATGTCTATTGTTATACGAATAAAATTGTCAATCTCGCATTAGTAGGAGCCGCGGATGAATTTGTGCTGATTGATGCGGGAATGCCAAAATCAGCAGATGAAATTAAAGCGATGATAGGGGATCATTTTGGCGAAAATGCCCGCCCGAAAGCTATCATTTTAACGCATGGCCATTTTGATCATGTCGGTTCATTGGTCGAGGTGCTGAAGGATTGGAAAGTGCCTGTTTATGCACATGAACTGGAGATTCCTTTTTTAACAGGGGAGAAAGACTATCCTCCGGGTGACCCCAGCGTCGACAGCGGCCTTGTAGCGAAAATGTCCCCGATGTTTCCGAACCACGGGATTAATATAAGCGGCCAGGTCCAAGCACTACCAGAAGATCAATCGGTTCCGAATATGCCTGGTTGGAAGTGGGTTCATACACCAGGGCACACACCGGGCCATATATCCCTTTTTCGCGAAGACGACCGTGCTCTCATTGCAGGTGATGCATTTGTTACCGTGAAGCAAGAATCCCTTTATAAAGTTATGACCCAGACACAGGAAATCAGCGGCCCGCCGAGATACTATACAACGGACTGGAATGCTGCCTTTGAGTCAGTGAAAAAGTTAGAAGCATTGAACCCCAGGACGGCTGTAACCGGTCATGGACTGCCAATGACCGGGGATGAATTAACCAAAAGCCTTCATAATCTTGTAGAAAATTTTAATGAGATTGCAATGCCGAAAAATAGCCGATATGTAAATTGAGATAGGGCTGCCGCCATAAAGGCAGCCTTGTTTAATTTTCTAAAAAATTAAACATTTCCAGTGTATCAGCATATGAATTAGTAGAAACAATGGTTACTAATGAAAATTTCTATTTAGGAGGAAACATGAAAACCTGTTTATTTCTACTGATTGCTGGTTTAATAGACGCCGTCCTAACCCATATTGGAATTGCATTTGGTATCGTTGAAGAGGGAAATCCGATGATGAAACTGATCATCGAAAAAAGCTGGGTCTTTTTCTATCTGGTAAAAATCATCCTGCCGCTGGTGTTAATCGGCTTGTTTTACCTCCGCCCGCTTAAAGGAAAAATCAGAACACTGCTTACAGCTGCCGGCATCCTCTATTTTTCCGTCCTTGCTTATCACCTAGTGTGGATTCTCCTTTATTTAAATACCACCAGCTAATTAGCTAGACACTGCCCATTGAATAAGTTAGTATCAAAGACGAATATAATAAGAAGAACGTAAAGAAAAAAGGAGTACCCTATGCTAAACACACTAAAGCCTTTCTTACAGGAAGCATGGCAGAAATCAGGCTTTGCTGAGCCGACTGCCATCCAAACTGAAGCCATCCCGCTCGTCTTAGAAGGAAAAGATCTCATCGCCGAGTCACCGACAGGTACAGGCAAGACGCTTGCTTACTTGCTGCCGCTTTTAAATAAAGTTGACTCTGTCTCATCTTCATTGCAGGCTGTAGTGCTTGCCTCCTCGCAGGAGCTCGTAATGCAGGTTTATCAAGAGTTTCAAAAATGGTCAGAAGGCAGCGGAATTCGCGGTGCCTCTATTATTGGCGGGGCAAACGTAAAAAGACAGCTGGAAAAATTAAAAAAGCGTCCGCATATCATTTTTGCCACACCAGGTCGATTATACGAATTAATTAAACAGAAAAAAGTAAAAATGCATGAAGTCAAATTGGTCGTTTTGGATGAAGGAGATCAATTGCTGATTCCTGAGCATCTTGGGACCGTTCAAAACATAGTCAAATCCACAATGGCAGACCGACAAGTTGTTTTATTTTCGGCGACCATGAAAGCCGAGACAGAAAAGCTTGCCGCTGATTTAACCAAAGAGCCAAAGGTTTTGCGAATTAAGAAGGATGAAGCAGCATCCTCCGGAGAAGTTGAACATATTTACTTCCCTGCTGAACCGCGCGACAAAATCAAACTTCTTGAAAAAATTGCTCGCTTAGAAGGAATCAAAGCCTTGGCATTCATCAATGACATTGGCGAAATTCAAGTGTTTAAAGAAAAATTACATTTTAAAGAGCTATCAGTCGGTATTTTACATAGTGATATGAAGAAATTAGAACGCCAAGCGACATTAAAGGCTTTCCGCGATGGAAAAATGTCGATGCTGATAGCAACAGATGTTGCAGCAAGAGGACTCGACATCCAAGGAGTTACTCATGTTGTCCATATTGATTTTCCAAGAGACATTGATCAATATGTTCACCGTTCCGGAAGAACTGGCCGCATGGGAGCAAACGGCACCGTCATCTCCCTCGTTACGGATAGAGAAGAACGGGAGCTAAAACGTTTTTGCCGAGAGTTAAAGGTTCCTGTGCATAAACGAATTTTTTATAAAGGGCAGATTGCCGAACAGGAAGAAAAAGTACGACGCTAAACAGTGGGGAGATCCCCACTGTTTTTTAATGGAAGGATTTTTATTATTTTTTCAAGAATACTTAAGGGAAAGAGGGGGAATACGTATGGAAAATCCGAAGCTGAAAAAATTACATGATGAATGGCTTGAGGAAGCATCGATCAAGGAAATGCAGGAAAAATTAACAAGTGAAGAACTGACCTATAAAGAACTTGTTTTGATGTATCTAAATAGAATTTCATCATTTGATCAAGTCATAAATTCGGTCCTAGAAGTGAACCCGGATGCGTTGCAAATTGCTGCAGCACTCGATGCCGAACGGAAAGAAACTGGCCCGCGCAGCTCATTGCACGGAATTCCCATTTTAATTAAGGATAATATTGATACGAAGGACAAAATGCACACAAGTGCCGGGTCTTTAGCTTTAAAGGATTCGATTGCCTTAAGGGATTCCTATGTTGCAGAGCAGCTGCGTAAGGCAGGAGCGGTTATCCTTGGTAAAACAAATATGACAGAATGGGCCAATTTCATGGCGCTCGGAATGAAAAATGGTTACAGCTCGCGCGGGGGGCAGGTATTAAATCCATATGGCCCTGGCAAATTCGATGTGGGCGGTTCAAGTTCCGGTTCGGGTGCGGCGATTGCCGCCAATCTTGCAGCTGCAGCAGTGGGCACCGAAACATCCGGTTCAATCCTTAATCCGTCTTGTCATAATTCGATCGTTGGAATCAAACCAACGGTAGGGCTTATTAGCCGCAGGGGAATTATTCCGATTGCCCATACGCAGGATACCGCAGGGCCAATGGCACGTACGGTTGAAGATGCCGCCATTCTGCTAAATGCATTATCCGGAAGAGATGAAGAAGACCCAATTACGGGGACAAATCCATTTGAAAATTACGATTTTACGAAGCACCTTGTGAGGGATGGCCTTAAAGGAAAAAGAATCGGCATTGCATGGGAAGGCTTTATTGATGCGATTCGTGAGGATAAGAGGGAAATAATTCATGCTGCCCTTGATGTTTTAAAATCCTCCGGTGCTGAGGTGATTGAGTCTATTGAGATCCCATCCGCAAAAGCCAAGTGGAAGTACGATGTCCTGACTTATGAATTCAAACCGGATGTAAATGCTTATTTGAATGGACTTCATCCATCAGTATCTGTCCGCACGTTGAAGGATTTGATTGAGTTTAATCAGAACAATGAGGATACGATGCTTAAATACGGTCAAGCTGTCTTGCTTGAGTCAGAAGAAACGAGCGGTTCGTTGACGGAAGAGGCCTATTTCAAAGCATTAGAATTTGATGACTATTATGCAACTGTAAAAGGAATTGATTTTGCTCTGGAAACCTATCAATTGGATGCGATTGTTTTTCCTGGGGAAGAAGGGTCACATATTAGTGCTAAAGCCGGCTATCCGACCATTGCTGTCCCGGCAGGTTACACGGCTGATGGGGAACCGGTAGGAATTACCTTTGCCGGAACCGCTTATCGTGAGCCGGTTCTTATTGAAGCAGCCTATGGTTTTGAACAATTGCTCCCTGTACGCAAGCCGCCTTGTTAGAATAAGTTTGCCTCATTTCACTCATACTATCATTGACTTTCTTGAAAAAGGAGATGGTAAGTGTGGGAAGAACGAAGCTTGGTAATGCGAATGCCCAACGAAATAATAATCGTAAAAAACCGATGAAGACCAGTTCGGAACTTGTTGAATTTACAACAGGTGAAGATATAAAACGGAACCGTCCGAATAGTAAATAATCAAGAACGCCTCCCTGTGATTTGGGAGGCGTTTTAAGTTGATGATTTTTTAAAATTGTTGATATCGAGTGAAAAATTGTTGATATCGAGTGAAAAAGTGTCGATATCTAGCTAAAAATTGTTGATATCCAGCTAAAAATTGTTGATATCGAGTGAAAAAGTGTCGATATCTAGCTAAAAATTGTTGATATCCAGCTAAAAAGTGTTGATATCGAGTGAAAAATTGTTGATATCGAGTGAAAAAGTGTCGATATCCAGCTGAAAATTGTGTATATCCATTGAAAAGTGTCGATATCTAACTAAAAATTGTTGATATCCGGCAAAAAAATGTTGATAACCATTCTCGGGAGCATATCTGCCCACTAGGAATAATACTCATCCCCGACATTTTTCAACGGTTTTAGCGCCGGACCTTCGATCACATCACCCGAATAAGAGAACCGCGAGCCGTGGCATGGGCAATCCCAGCTTTTTTCTGCGTGATTCCACTCCGTTTCACAGCCGATATGGGTGCAAGTGGTATCTACAATATAAAGTTTGCCATTTTCGTCTTTATAGGCTCCCGCTCTTTTACCTTTGTGCATGACAGCAGAACCTTCACCTGGACGCAAATCTCCCGGATCCTTTGGCACAAACTCCAATTTGCCCTTCAGGAGATGCTTCGCCACATCGGCATTGGTCGAAACCACCTGCTTTAAATCTGGATCGGCTTGGAACCGTGATGGGGAATAAAGTTCCTTATACGGATTGTCCCGTTCAAGAACATAATCCGTCAGCAAATGACCGGCAAAAATCCCGGTGGTCATCCCCCATTTTTTATAACCCGTTGCCACTAATACATTTTCCTTATTTTCGGTAATCTGACCGATATAAGGGACTCGGTCCAGAGTGATTAAATCCTGTGCGGACCAGCGATAGGTATAGCCAGAGAGACCAAATACTTCTTTTGCAAAATCCTCAAGGGCGCGATAATGTGCGAGCGTGTCAATTCCTTGGCCCGTTTTATGATTTTCTCCGCCAATAATGAGTAAATTTTCTCCATTAAACGGGGTATATCGAATCGACCGTGGCGGGTTATCGGCACTGATATACATGCCCCCCGGATATTCCTCCGTTAATTTAATCCCAATCGCATATGACCGTGAAGCATACATTCTTGCAAAATAAAGCCCCGGTTTATCATAAAAAGGAAAATGGGAAGCGATCACTACTTTTTTACATGTAACGATATGCCCTTCCTTGGTCACAACCTTTGGATGAGAGGTTTCCTCCTCTTCTAAATCAACGGCTGTTGTATTCTCAAACACTTGACAGCCCGCACTTACAGCCTCATCCAAAAGTGTCTTTAAAAATTTAAGCGGATGGAACTGGGCTTGATTGCGCATCACGAGTGCACCGGTCGTTTGAATCTTAAATGGAATCGTATCCTTTAAGGCACCATCGATTCCTAATCGCTCGTAGGCAGACATTTCTGTTTCAAGCTGCTTTTTATATTGCTCGGTTGTGGCATAAATATAGGCATCCTGCTTGCTAAAATCGCAGTCAATTCCTTTTTCATTTACCATTTTTTCAACAAACTGAATCGCATTTGACTGGGATTCAAAGTAGAGTTTGGCATTTTCTTCGCCAAAATGATTGATTAATTCATCATATAATATGCCATGCTGGGCAGTAACCTTTGCCGTCGTATGCCCGGTTGTCCCATTCAGCACCCCGCCTGCCTCAAGCAGCGCAACCTTTACTCCTTCTTTAGACAGCAAATAGGCTGCGGTAATACCGGTAATCCCGGCACCAATAATCGCTACATCAACGGATAGATCTTCTTTTAATGCTTCAAAAGTGGGTAATTCTATTTCACGCCAATAGGTTTTCGGAAACATATTGGTTGTTTCAGCTGAGCTCATATTCCATCCTCCAGTTACAAAAATTTGCTTATGTTTAATTTTTCCTAAACTGATAAAAATAATCTATTGTCATCGGATAATTTTTAAATCATTTAGATTGACGATGGATAATTGGATTGATATTTTTATATAAGAATATTCAATAAATTCTGGCGCCTTAACAGCTAAAAGTGTAAGCTTGAGCAGTTTTCACCCTAAAAATGAATAAGGAAAATACATATTAAAAGAGGGTGAAAGGTATGAGAAAACATTTTGAAACAGAAATTTTGCACGAGGAAAAGAAACGGGAAAGAAAGTTTTCGAGTAAAGTAACCCCTATTTATCAAACATCGGCTTTTACGTTTAAGGATCTTGACGACCTCGAAGGATTTTATCAAGGCAATGGGAGCTACCTTTATTCCCGTACAGGCAATCCAAACACAGATGAATTAGGGGAAGCCGTTGCAAGGCTTGAAGGAGCACCAGCTGGTGTTGCTGCCTCTTCTGGATTAGCAGCCATTCTTGCAGGAATTCTAGCCGTTGTGAAAAATGGCGATCATATTGTCGCGGCAGATGACCTATATGGCGGCAGCTATCATATGCTTGAGAAAGAATTAAATGATTTTGGTATTGAGACAAGCTTTGTTTCGTTTACTGACCAAACTCAAGTGGAAAACGCTATTAAAGAAAACACAAAACTTTTATATACGGAATCGATTTCGAATCCATTATTGCGCGTAGAGGATATAGAAGGGGTTGTACAAATTGCTAAAAAGCATGGGCTGATTACTTTGGTGGACAATACGTTCGCAACCCCTTATCATTGCCGTCCATATTTAATGGGCGTTGATTTAGTTGTCCATAGTGCGACCAAATATATTGGCGGACATAGTGATGTCATCTCTGGCGTTTTGACCGGCAGAGAGGATTTAGTTGCTCAGGCGAAAACAAAGGTGGTCAATCTCGGGACAAATGTCAGCCCATTTGAGGCATGGCTGACTGTCCGCGGTTTAAAAACACTTGCATTACGGATGAGAGCACAATCTTCCAATGCAAGAAAGTTAGCGGAAGCCCTTTCTCAGAATAAGTTTATTGAAAAAGTTTATTACCCATTTGATAAGGATGCTGAAGGCTACGGTGCGATGGTTACCATTCAGCTTTCAAAGAAGGTAGATATTCAGCAATTTTTCCGCTCATTATCCTGGATTAAAATTGCTCCAACTCTTGCCGGGGTTGAAACGACTGTTTCTCACCCATTAATGACCTCTCACCGGGAATTACCGCAAGAGGTTGCGGAAGCCTTAGGAATTACAAAAGAGGTCGTCCGAATTTCAGTCGGAATTGAACATGCCGAGGATATTATTGCTCAATTTGAGCAGGCAGTTGAGAAATCACTATAATAGTGCGAATCACCCTGAAATGATGTCCAGGGTGATTTTTTTATTAATTATTAAGATGGAGACTGATGCGTATCTTCTGATTTTGTTGGAATGGGGTCAATCCGACTTGAGTCTTCAGTGTCCAGTGCTCTTCGCATAGCAAGAATAAACGATCCAAAAATAAATCCAAGACAAATGATAAAGCCAATTGCTGTAGCCCACCATAAAGCCATGAAAAATCCCCCCTTTTTACACTATATGCCTTGGGGGGAACATTTTTTCCATAGTATTTATAGTGATAATGCCTTATTCTTTCTTCTCGTGTCCTCCATAATAATCGACTTTTTTAATATTCACTCCTACAAACGTTTCAATAATCGACTGGCCGCCCGCAATGGAAAAAATGAAAATAAACACAAAGGTTATTTTTGGAAAAAGTAAATAGGCACCTCCAAGCAGGATGGCACTCCAAACCCCGGCACACCAGTAACATTTCAATAGATACCCAAACATCGATGCAGGTACTTCCTTAAGTTTTATTCCTTCTTCTGTTTCTACTTCAACTTTTTTCATAAAGGGTTTACGGATAAACTCGGTTATTTTATCAAAAACAATTAAATGGGTTAAACGATAGCTTGCCAAAATTAACATGATGTAGGTAATCCATGAAATGTCTCTCACATTTTTAGCCTCCAGAGCAAAACGAATTATTTATGAGTCCCTGTATATTTTGAGCTTTAAATTAAAAATATATATTCGGAGGAGGCGAAAAAGTGAAAAAATCATTTTGGTTTAGTATTCTGTTTTTCCTATCAATATTCTGCATCCCAAGCGTTTCATTTGCCCAGCAAATTTATACGGTACAGCCGGGTGACTCGCTTTGGAAAATTGCCGTCCGGTTTCAGGTTGGTTTATCGGAGATTATTTCAGCGAACCCGCAGTTTAAAAATCCAGCTTTAATTTACCCTGGTCAAAAGGTAACGATTCCTGATTTAGGCGCCACCAAAAGTATTGAAAATCAGGTGATTCAATTAACAAACCAAGAGAGGGCGAAAAACGGATTAAAACCGTTCACACCTGATTGGGAGCTGTCAAGGGTAGCCCGCTATAAGGCAATGGATATGAGAGATAAGAATTATTTCTCCCATACAAGTCCAACCTACGGGGATCCATTTACGATGATCAAGAACTTTGGGATTTCCTATCGCGCTGCGGCAGAGAATATTGCCGCCGGACAAACGACTCCACAAGAAGTGGTTAATGCTTGGATGAATAGTCCAGGGCATCGGGCCAATATACTAAGTACCAGTACCACCAGGATTGGGGTAGGCTACGCAAAAGGCGGGTCCATGCGGTATTATTGGGTACAGCAATTTATATCTAAGTGACTAGAAAGGGTCAGTCCTTCCATGGGGCTGACCCTTTCTACGTCTTAGGACCGAGATGAAAATCAAGCTCTGGAGCAATTATGGAATTAAAAGAAAAAAGGTAAGATGATATCAAGATAACGAAAGGAGGAAAACGAAATGAAAAAATTCGGTTTACTAGTAGCGGGAGGGATTGCAGCTATCATCCTGCTCTCAACCATCGGTCCGATGATTGGTTTACTTCTCAGTCTGGTGATCCTATATTTCATCTTCAAACAGTTTCTAAAGAGTGAGTCAACAGGTGCCAAAATCGGCCTTGGTATTTTAGGATTCATCGTCCTTGTGGCATCTATTCATAATGCACCGGCGATAATCGGTGTCGGTGCTGCCTATGTGCTCTATCTTGTTTATAAAAAATGGAACGAGAACAAACAGACAAAAATGAAAAAGGACTCCAATGATCCGTTTGCCAATTTCGAAAAACAATGGAACGACTTAAAACATTATTAAACCTATGAGGAGAGATGCAAAATGACAAACTTATTTACAAGAATTAAAAACACAATCGCTGCTGATTTACATGAAGCCCTGGATCATAAGGAAAAGAAAAATCCAATTATGCTGCTTAATCAATATCTGCGACAATGTGAACAGGAAACGGAAAAGGTTCGTAAGCTCCTTGAACGTCAATACACCCTCAAAGAGGAATTTACAAAGGAACATGTTCAAGCGGTGGAGCTGGCTGAAAAAAGAAAGCGTCAAGCGGAGATTGCTTCACAGGCAGGAGAAATGGAACTTTATCAATTTGCAGCAGCTGAACATCAGCAATATGCAGAACGTGCTGGACGGTTAAGTCAGTCTCTTGAGCAAATCAAAGGGCAACTCGAAGAATTAGAAAGAAAATATCAAGAAATGAACCATAAGTTAAAAGATATGCAAATTCGCCGGATGGAATTAATGGGGCGGGAAAATATGACTCGTGCGAATCATCGGATGAACCTTGTACTGGACACAAATCCTAACTCTGAAAAATCTTATTCCCGTTTCAAAGAGATTGAGAACTATTTGGACCGTTTAGAAAATCAGGTGAATCAATCCTTTTATCGCAGCACGATTGATGCGAGAATTGCCCAATTGGAAAAAGAAATGAAAGTTGAAGAAAGCAAGTCCACATTATAACCAAATCATGGTATTCTAAAAGGGCGTAGGATCTCTACGCCTTTTGACCATATCAAGAATTTCCGTAAAAGGGTCATGAATTTTATACTAGGGGAGGGTGAGCCAATGTTTAAAAATACGAAAAATGATTATATTGGCTGGCTGGCTATAATTGGTGCCCTCGTCCTCGGGCTTGAGATTTTATTTTTTAATAGAGGGCTTATTTTCTCTCTTATTTTCTCCTGTGGATTGATGTATTTAGGCCGCAAAAAAGCTGGGAAAAAGCGTGGGAGAGTGCTTTTCATTGCCGGTGTTTTTTTCTTTATTATTAGCATCATCAATATGATGACCTTCAAATTTTTATTATTAGCAATTTTACTGCACTTTTTTATTCAATTTATTACTTCAAAAAAAAATCCAAAGAAAATACAATTGGAAGTTGCCGAACCAAAGCAGGACCCGTTTGAAGAAACAATGTACAAGAGTAAGCCGCTCTTTGAAAATATCTTTTTGGGACAGCAAAAAACCCCTCAAGGTGTATACGAGTGGGAGGATATCAATATCCAGGCTGGAATAGGCGATACCGTTATTGATCTTAGCTATACCATGCTTCCAAAAGGGGAAACCGTTATTTTTATCCGGAATATAATCGGAAACATGCAAATCCTTGTTCCATATGAAATCGAAGTAAGCATCCACCATTCTTGTATGGCGGGTTCCACTAATATTTTTGATCACCACGAGCCAAAAGTATTTAACCAGGTGATTCATTTAAAAACACCAGGCTATGAAACGGCTGAGCAAAAGGTAAAAATCTTTACCTCGCTTGTGGTTGGGAATTTAGAGGTGAGCCGGATATGAGTACAGCACAACGTCAAATTGTCTGGAGTGTCTGCTTTTCCTTTTTGACCGCCATTATTGTTTCGGCTGTGTTCATTAATGTTTTCCCGTTATCTAACTGGTCGGAGCTATGGGATCGGCACTTTATGGATATTCCGATTGTGATTTTTATACCGGTTTTTAGTATTGCTTTAGGAGTCCTGATTGGTGCCGTTTCTGGATTTTTCTGGAGGAGACAGCTTCTATCCGTTGATCATTCTCTACATCAACTAGAAGAAGGACGGCAGGCCGAGATTAAAATAAAACCTTCGATTACAGAAGTACAAACGATTGCAAGTAGAATTGAGAAAATCGGCAAACAAATGTCAGAGCAGGCTAAGCTGTCGCAGCGGTTGGCAACGGAAAAGGTGGAGGACCAGGAATCAAGGATACAGGAGATTATCGAGCAGGAACGAAATCGTCTAGCAAGGGAATTGCATGATTCTGTCAGTCAGCAGTTATTTGCTGCTTCGATGATGATGTCTGCGATAAATGAAACGAAACAGTTTTCGGAAGATAACCGGGAAGCGAAGCAGCTGAAAATGGTTGAGGAAATGATTCATCAGTCCCAATTAGAAATGAGGGCACTTCTGCTTCATTTACGGCCTGTTGCCTTAAAGAACAAATCCTTGCAAGAAGGGATTGAAGAACTATTACTTGAATTATCCATGAAGGTAACGATGGATATTAAATGGAAGGTTGAAGCCTTTCCGCTTGATAAAGGAGTGGAGGACCATCTATTTAGGATTTTACAAGAGTCGGTATCCAACACACTTCGCCATGCAAAAGCCGGGAAACTTGACGTACTGCTCATCAAGCGGGATGACCTTGTTATTATGAGGGTGGTCGATGATGGGATTGGTTTTGAGGTCGATGATGAAACAAAAGCAGGATCTTATGGGATGCAGAATATGCATGAACGCGCCCTTGAAGTGGGCGGGACACTAAAGGTGATAAGTATGAAAAATAAAGGGACCCGCCTGGAAGTGAAGGTTCCAGTGGTGAGGAATGGGGATGGTACAAGTGATTAGAGTATTATTTGTAGATGACCATGAAATGGTAAGAATCGGTGTTTCCGCTTATTTATCTGCACAGCCTGATATAGATGTAGTTGGGGAAGCAGACAATGGGAAAAGGGGAGTTGAGCTTGCACTGGAACTTCGGCCCGATATCATTTTAATGGATCTTGTGATGAAGGAAATGGACGGAATTGAGGCAACCAAACAGATTATCGAACAATGGCCGGAAGCAAAGGTTATTATTGTTACAAGCTTTTTAGATGATGAAAAGGTGTATCCTGCGCTGGAGGCTGGGGCAACTAGCTATATGCTTAAGACCTCTAAGGCCAGCGAAATTGCGGATGCTGTTCGAGCTACATATCATGGTCAATCGGTCCTTGAGCCTGAGGTAACTGGAAAAATGATGGTCAAAATGCGCCAGAAAAATCAGCATTTACCTCATGAAGAACTGACAAGCCGCGAGCTCGAGATTCTGCTGTTAATGGCCGAAGGGAAAACTAATCAGGATATTGCGGATGAATTATTTATTGCCTTAAAAACGGTGAAAACTCATGTTAGTAATATTCTAAGCAAGTTACGTGTTCAGGACCGCACCCAAGCGGTTATTTACGCGTTTAAACATTCGTTAACGAAATGATTGATATTAAAACTGCCTTCCAGGGTGTCCTTGGAAGGTCTTTTTTTTGTTGGTTTTTAAGGGATTCGAGGCTTTCATTGACCGAAGGAGTACGCTTTTGCTGAAAAAGGTAAAAGCAAAGGCGTTCCATTGCCTGGAGGATGAGTTTTAAAATGAAAAAGGTAAAAGCAAAGGCGTTCCATTGCCTGGAGGATGAGTTTTAAAATGAAAAAGGTAAAAGCAAAGGCGTTCCATTGCCCGAAGGATGAGTTTTAAAATGAAAAAGGTAAAAGAAAGAGCGTTTCATAACCCGCCATTTGAAGTAGGCCGTGCATAAAAAAGGTAAAGAAAAATCAAAAACAACATTTTTCCATTGGTTATATTGAAAAAACTATTGATAATTATTCTCAATAACTGTTAAAATAATAATAATGAAAATGATTATCATTATTAATCTTAAATTCGGGGGATTTTATAGAATGAATTTATATAAGGTATCAGGCGTTATTTTATTATCTAGCAGTCTACTATTCGGATGTTCCAATACAGAAAAAAGCTCTGCACCTGCAAAAGTAAAAGAACCAAAAAGCAGTGCGGCTAATCTTGATGGTGTTACGAATACATATCGTGAGTATGCTGTTGGCGAAATCGAGGAATTCGTTAAGGCAACAGACGCTTTTACAACGGCAGTGAAAAACGGAGATCTTGAAAAAGCGAAAGAGCTTTACGGTCCAGCCCGTATGTACTATGAAAGAGCAGAACCAATTGCCGAAGTGTTTGGTGATCTTGATCCTAAAATCGATGCTCGTGAAGGCGATGTTCCTGAAGGAGAGTGGGGCGGGTACCACCGAATCGAAAAAGGACTTTGGGTTGATAAGACTACCAAGGGCTATGAAAAATATGCTGATCAATTAATGAAGGACGTTAATTTGCTCCGTGCTAAGGTAGAAACAGTAGAGGTTACTCCTGACCTATTAATTACCGGAGCAGTGGACCTTTTGAATGAGGTTTCAACCTCCAAGGTAACAGGAGAAGAAGACCGCTATTCACATACTGATTTGTATGACTTTGTGGCGAACGTACAGGGAGCAGAGGAGATTTACAAACTTTTAAAGCCAGCTTTACATGATAAAGATGCCGATGTGGCAAAAGAAATTCAAACCCGTTTTGATGAAATGTACAGCCTTTTAAATCAATACAAAAAAGGTGACGGATACCAGTTATATACCGAACTGTCTAAAGAACAAGTAAAAGAATTAAGTCAGGCGATTGATGCATTAGCAGAACCACTATCTCAAATAGGAATGGTAACGGAGGCGTCTTAATTGTCAACGAACCCAAATATCAACAATGAATCTACTAAAATAGCAAAAACATTCTCGCGAAGAGATATCCTCAAAACTGCCGGAATTGGCGGTGTAGGGGTACTTGTCGGTGCTTCCGGTTTAGGCGGCCTGCTCTCTATAACGGAGAGCAAGGCAAAACAAATAGACTCTGGTGAGAGCATCCCGTTATATGGAAAACACCAACAAGGAATTACAACAAAAACACAGAATCATGTGTATTTTGCCGCTTTAGATGTAACGACAACGAATAAACAAGATTTAATTAGACTTTTTAAGGACTGGACAAAGGCAGCTGCTTTAATGACGGAAGGGAAGTCGGTCGGGGAGCTGACCAGTAATGAATTTCTTCCGCCAAAGGACACTGGGGAGGCAGCAGGATTATCGCCATCCAAGTTAACAATTACTTTTGGTGTCGGTCCGACGTTATTTAAAAAAGACCAACGAGACCGTTTTGGGCTACAACATAAGCAGCCAAAGGAATTAGTGGATCTTCCTAAATTTCCACTTGATGCATTAGAAGAGGAGTGGACCGGCGGAGACCTTTGTATTCAAGCTTGCGCTGATGATTTACAAGTCGCTTTTCATGCCGTTCGAAACCTCGTCCGCATTGCCAGGGGGAAAGCGATTCTGCGTTGGGCTCAATCAGGATTTCAACGTACGGCACAGGCTGATCCAAGGGAAGGAACTCCAAGAAACTTGTTTGGTTTCAAAGATGGGACTGCCAATCCAGATGTAAACGATGAAAAACAGATGAATGAGCAAGTTTGGGTACAGCCAGGAGATGGCCCCAATTGGCTTGCTAATGGAAGTTATCTTGTCGTCCGAAAGATCCAAATGTTTATTGAGGTATGGGACCGCACGACATTAAAGGAACAAGAAAATACATTTGGACGTTATCGAATTAGCGGAGCACCGCTCGGGCAAAAGAATGAATTCGACAAGCTTGATTTCAATCATAAAGATGAATATGGTAAAGACTTTATTCCTGTTAATTCACATACAAGACTTTCGCACGGGGATGGAACGCAAAAGATCCTGCGCCGGGCTTATTCTTATTCAAATGGAATGGATGTAAAAACCGGGAGCTTTGATGCAGGATTGTTGTTTCTATGTTTTCAGCGAAAACCGAGCAAACAATTTATCCCGATTCAGCATCGGCTGGCAAAAATGGATAAGTTAAATGAATATACTTCCCACCGCGGAAGTGCGATTTTTGCTTGTTTACCAGGATGCAAACAAGGTGGTTTCATAGGGGAAACATTATTTAGCTAATGTTTTCCTCTTTAAAGGAGAGAGAAAGAATGAAGACGAAAATAAAATTATCACTGGCCCTATTCATCAGCCTATTCATGCTCATCCTAATGATTCAGCCTGCAGCAGCAGCCGAAAATCATGATGAGCTTTTTGTACTAATTGGCGATAGCTTAATGAAAGCAAAACAAGGGGATCAAGTCACTGTTTCGAAAAACATGGAACAATTTTCAAAAGAGTGGAATGCTCTTAAAAAAGAAGATAGTAAACTTGCAAAAACAGTTAACACAAAACTAAATGATGTCAATCGTCTCCTTAAAGAGAAGGCGGATAATGAAGCCATTACAAAAGGTCTCTCTGCTCTTTCAAGTGCAGTTGTGCAATATGATCAAGAACAAAACCCAGTTGATAAAGAAAAGGGGAAAGAACAGGTTAAAAACCTTCTTCCAATCATTGACACCATGAAGGAAAGCAGCGAACAAGGGAATATCTCAAAGGTGAAATTGCAATATCAAACATTTATGAACCAATGGACTGCCAATGAAACCTTCGTTCACGATGAAAGTATTTCTTCCTATGGAAATATTGAAAAATACACGGCTCTCGTCCGAATTGCGATCACACAGGACCCGCCGGATTTAAAAAAGGCACAGCTTCAATTAGATCAATTAACGAAAGAAATTGAAAACTTCCTCGCTGGAAAGAACACAGGAAAGTCTCAAGAAACGTATAGTTTACAAGATTTATCTAATCTATTAACGAAGGCTGAAGACCTAATTTCCCAAAAAGATTATCAAAATGCGAGCAGTAAGCTGAACGAAGTTTTAACAATTTGGCCAATGGTCGAAGGGGATGTTCAGACAAGGGATAGTAAGCTATATAATGATATCGAAACAAAGGTTCCAACAGCGATCAGCATCCTAAACTCAAAAAATGTTAACGCTCAAAAGGCTTCTGAAATCATTGAGGATTTACATACCAGACTTGCTCCATTATTGAGCAAAACCGATTATTCATTATGGGATGCAGCATTAATATTACTCCGTGAGGGCTTGGAGGCATTATTAATTGTTGCTACATTGCTTGCATTTCTTAAAAGGATGGGGAAATCTTCAAAGCAGAAATGGATATGGGCAGGGGTTGGTGCAGGTATTTTACTGAGCGCAATTCTTGCTATTTTCATCAACATTCTATTTTCAAAACTAACTGCTGCTTCAAGTAGGGAATATATCGAAGGCATTACCGGAATTGTGGCCGTGTTAATGATGTTAACCATCGGAGCTTGGCTGCATAATAAATCAAGCATCGGAAACTGGAATAAATTTATTAATCAACAGATGGAACAGGCAATTGCAAAAGGCAGCCTTCTTTCCTTCGCAATGATTAGTTTTCTGTCTGTTTTTCGCGAAGGCGCAGAAACGATTATTTTTTATGCGGGGATTACTCCTTATATCAGCTTACAGCAGCTCGTCATCGGAGTATTACTGGCAGTGGTAATCTTAGCTGTGGTTGGGTTCCTTATCATCAAATACAGTGTGAAAATCCCAATCCGTTTATTCTTTAAAGCGGCAACCATCCTTATTTATGTATTGGCATTTAAAATTCTTGGGATCAGCGTCCATGCCCTGCAAATATCAAATATGATTCCGACCACTACAGTTAATAAGCTTCCATACGTTGACTGGATTGGACTTTACCCAACGTGGGAAACGACTTTAACACAAATCGGCTTGCTTGTGATTATTTTCTTCATGACCTACGCGGTAAAGAAAAAATTCTTTAGAAAATCAATACCCGCAAATGTTTAAAAGGGCCATTTCGGCCCTTTTTGTTTAGGCTCGGTTAAACATAGTTGTTGATTTCCGCTCCAGGCACTTCGCTTTCCGTGGGCGGTCCGGGGAGCCTCCTCGTCGCTTCACTCCTGTGGGGTCTCCCCTGTCCCGTAATCCCACAGGAGTCTACGTGCCTTCCACTCCAATCAACGTTGTTCAAAAATCAACATTCTCCTTTAACAAAGCCTTTGTTTAAAGTATTTTTTTAAATGGAACCGTGTCAGCCCCTAACTTTTGCTTCCATGAGTATGGAATGGATAAATTTTCTGATATCAATTCGGGTAGTGGCAGCGGATTGTTTTTTTCCTTCGAGTTCGAGCATTTTCATTCGTACTTGGGTATAGTCGAATAATTTGGATGAGAAGTACTCAAAGGTTGGGTTGGCATAATCCGTTAAACCCAGTGAGGCAAGATGCTCTAGCACCTGTTGAATTGTACGGCGGACCCGTTGTTCCACGGCTTTACCTTCCTTAGTTATTTCCTGCGGTGAAGCGGCTGAACCGAGCCGAATTTTGGCTGCCTGTTCATACAACTCTTTCAAAGGCGGGAGGTCGCGATTACCCTGCATGTCTAATTGATGTAAAATCGTTAAAAGATCCAAAAGATCCTTTTCACCACTCTTGCCAATAATCCCAAGTTCAAGAAGGATACTTTTGGCGGAGGAGATCAGTGATGGTTGTTTAGTTGGACGTGTGTTCTCCAGAATGCGGTTGTTTGTATTATGCTTCGTTAAAAAGCTTAATGATTTTTGAATATGATGAAGTGATTTTTCCAGCATCAGATAGTCACTTACTTTTTTAAGGACACTGACCACCTCAAGCCGATTAATCGGCTTTGTGATATAATGCTCCACTCCAAGAGAATACGCTTCGCTAATCATATCCTTTGTTTCGACTTGAGAGATCATAATGATTTTCCCTTGAAAGGAGGGAGCAATTTCTCTGACTGTTTCAATTCCGTCCCTGATAGGCATGAGCAGGTCAATCATTAGGATATCGACATCTTTTAAAGAAAGAGTCTCTGCATCCACTTCAGCCCCGTCCGCTGCTTCCCCTACAATCGACCCCAAGCCTTCCTCTTCAATGATATTTGATAGCATTCCTCTAATAGTAACGGTATCATCAACAATAAAAAAATTCATGGTAATCACCCCTTTTTCGACTGGTAATAAAGTATAAGTGCAACTCGCCTCATAAACCGCCCTTAGGGGTTGCCAATCAGCGAGTTTTGTTTATTAAATTTATAACCGGAAGCTGAATTTCAAAGGTCGTTCCTTTTTCTTTCTCTGATTCGACTAGGTTAATTGTGCCATTCAGATTTTCAATGACGTTTCTAGTGTAGGATAAACCGATTCCATTTGAAGCAATTCCTGCTTGATCAAATTTTGTTGTAAAACCTGGTTCAAAAATATACATTTTGTTCTTCTCAGAAATTCCGTTTCCATTATCCTTTATGCATATTTTGACAAAGTCCAGAACCCTTTCAACCGTTAATACAATCTGTCCTTCCTGACGGATGGCTTCCACCGCGTTGGCAACAAGATTATTTATAAGGGAAAGAAGGATAAAAGTACGGTACTCCGAATGTACCCCCGTAATGTTTACCTGAAAATCAATTGATTTCCCGAGCAGTTCACCATAATTTTTATTTGAGATCGTTACAACAGAAATGATTTCGCGAATGTTCATAAAATCATCTAATTTTTCTTTGGCCATTAATTTAGACAAGCCGGCATAAATACGTTGATTATCTTTTTTTATTTCGTGTAATTCACCGGCGATTTTCAGCATGGCTTGTGCTTCATTTTGATTGTTTAGCGTTTTTAAATCTCGATAAATCGTGTAGCAGGCGCTGGTTAGTTGCTCTGCGTTCTTTGCTGATTTTTCCAATTGAAACATTTCCACATATAAATTTGAGACTAAAAGTAAAACCTCTTCGGTCCGTTTTCGTTGCTGTTCTTCAGCCAACCTTGTCTCACGTACTAAAATTGTATTGAAAAAACCAAGTACAAAGAAGCTGCGAATGATGGCTACCCCAACAATAATTAAGAAGCCAGAGGTTGTCATTTTCATATCAGTTGTGTAATGGCGAATGGTCATTTCTGAAAAATTGCCCATAATTTCGAGCACCATTCCAACTAGACCAATGAGCAGCGGGCGATGATATAATTTTTTTACTTTAAAAACATGAAAAAATGCAGCAAAGACCATGTAATAGAAAAACACGGGAAAATGGTCAGGGAAATCAAAGGAGCCAACTTGAAGCTTGTCCAGAATAACCCGGAAACAAACGACAGCACTTCCGGTTAAAAAGCCCGCCGCAACTGGATGGATTTTACGTGACCATAGCAATATAAAAAAGAATACAGGTGTACTCATGCTGATTCTTAAATCAGCACCGGTTAAAGGATAAAATTTTATTTCTCCGGCTATAGGAACGGCAATGATCATAAACAAATAGGCTAATATTTTATCGCGAATACGATCACCCCCCCTATCTATAGTAAAAAAATTATTTTCAATTGTAAAAATTTTTTTAACCCACTTTGTAGTTTTTTGTAGGTTATCGTAGGTCAACCGTTATGATATAAACTGTAATCGTTTACAAACTATATTCCTACTATAATATTATCAAAAATCAAAAAACTTATCGATGGGAGAGAAGCGAGTGAAAAAAATTAGTTTAGCATGGCAAATTTTTATTGGATTAATTCTTGGGATTATTTTAGGAGCCATTTTTTATGGAAATCCACATATCGAGCAATTCTTACAGCCAATTGGAAACATCTTTTTACGATTAATTAAAATGATTGTTGTGCCGATTGTCATCTCATGTCTCGTAGTTGGTGTTGCAGGTGCCGGCGATATGAAATCGCTAGGGAAACTAGGAGGCAAAACGCTTCTATATTTTGAAATCATTACAACGATCGCGATTGTTGTCGGCCTGTTAGTTGCTAATATTTTTCATCCAGGTACTGGCGTGGATCGTTCGCAACTGGTTAAATCAGATATCAGTTCCTATGTTACGACTGAAAAAGCAACGGAGTCACACTCTCATATTGATACACTTGTAAATATTGTACCGACCAATGTGGTTCAGGCGTTTGCAAATGGAGATATGCTGGCGATTATTTTCTTCTCCGTTATGTTTGGTCTTGGTGTTGCAGCAATTGGTGAAAAAGGCAAACCGATCATTGAATTTTTTAGAGGTACAGCCGATGCGATGTTCTATGTAACCAATCAGATTATGAAGATTGCTCCATTAGGGGTGTTTGCCTTAATTGGGGTTACCGTTTCAAAATTTGGGTTGGAATCATTAATACCGCTTGGAAAATTAGTTATTACCGTATATGGCGCGATGGCTTTCTTTATTATTGTCGTGCTCGGCATTGTAGCGAAAATTTGTGGCTACAACATTTTTAAGCTTTTAGCTTATCTGAAAGACGAATTAATTTTGGGCTATTCCACAGCGAGTTCGGAAACCGTTCTTCCGAAAATTATGGAAAAAATGGAGCGAATCGGATGTCCAAAAGGGATTACTTCATTCGTCATTCCGACTGGTTATTCCTTTAATCTTGATGGATCTACCTTGTATCAGGCCATTGCGGCTTTATTCATCGCCCAAATGTATGGCATTCATATGGGCATTGGACAACAGATTACATTGGTTCTTATTTTAATGGTTACATCAAAAGGGATCGCAGGTGTCCCTGGCGTTTCAATTGTTGTTCTGCTTTCAACCTTAGGTAGTGTCGGTATTCCGGTCGAAGGACTAGCGTTTATTTTAGGCGTAGACAGGTTGCTGGACATGGCCCGTACATGTGTAAACATTGTCGGTAACTCACTTGCGGCGATTGTTATTTCCAAATGGGAAGGTCACAAAGTTAGAGATCATCACGAAGAGCAAGCCGCATAGGCGGTTATACAAAAAAAGGCACAACTGGCGGATAGCTGGATGTGCCTTTTTTGGTAAGGAATTGGGCGGAGTGAAAAAATGTAATTCGGAAAATGTAAAAAAGTTTCCCTACTATTCAACGGACTTGTCTCATAGGTTTATAGAAGTGAGATCTATTGAAGGGGAAATGAAAAAATGGCTATTTACTACAAGGGAATCTTCTTTCTAGCGGCATCCGCTTTTCTAGGTGAAGGCATTGAATTTTTTGTTAATATGATTTTGGCCCGGGAACTTGGAAGTCACGGGTTAGGGCTTTATATGTCGATTTTGCCGACTATTTTTTTAATTGTGTTGCTCTCAAGTTTCGAATTGCAGGTGTCCATTTCCAAATTTATTGCTGAAAAAGAGGACAGGTACCATCGCAATATCCTTTACCACGCTCTCACCATTACCATCATTTTTACAAGTATTTTGCTACTCTTAGCCACTAGCATTATGCAGTTTATCCCAATCTTTAATGGGTATCATCCCTATGTAAGATGGCTGGTTCTCATACTAATCCCGGTTATTTCATTTACCTCTGTGGCAAGGGGATATTTTATGGGGATGCATCATATGGGAAAAATTGCTGTCGCCAACTTTCTGCGAAAGGTTTTCCAGCTTGCAGCCCTATTTGTTTTATTTCGACTGTTTCAATATAAAACAGAAAGTGCCTTGTTGATTGCCATTACGGCCTTGATTGGCAGTGAGGTGGTCGTCTTCCTTTATTTATTCTATATGTTTATCGTTCAGTTCCAACACGTAAAACGGGTACCTTTTTCCAATTTAAATCGGAAATTAGTCCGGAAAAACTTAATGGCGGTGTCGATTCCAACAACGGGGATGCGATTGTTTTCTGCCGTAACGGGAGCTATCCAGCCTTTTCTGATTAAGGCGGCACTAGTTCGGTCCGGTTTGTCCGCCACAGTCGCTACAGAGCATTTTGGGATGCTGATGGGGGTGGCAATGTCGATTGGTTTTTTCCCTGCTTTTATTGCCCATTCCTTAATGATTGTCCTAATTCCAGGGGTATCGAAAACCCATGCTGCTGGAGATTATTCGAGCCTGCAAAAAATGCTCCAGCAGGTTATGTTCATGACCTTTATTTATGGAGTTGCGGCGGTAGGAGTCTTTTACTTTTTTGCACCACAACTGACTTCTTTGTTCTTTAAATCATCGACGCCTGCTGTATTTCTACAATTGCTCTGGCCGTATTTTTTATTCCACTTTTTTATCATGCCATTTCAGGCCTTTCTGATTGGACTTGATATGATTAAAGATACCTTTTTCCATATCATTTGGTCTGTTATTGTATCATTTACCATTATCGTCTGGCTCGGCTCCTATCCGGAATGGAGAATGGAAGGGGTCATCATCGGGATGAATACAGGTGCTGTCCTCCTCGCGCTTATGCATTATCTAACCATCTGCAAAAAAATTGGAATATCCGTTTTTTTAAAGGGAGCAGTTCAGCGATAATTGCTTATTTTGACCCGTTCCTTGGGTCTATTTTTATTGGAATCAAATAAATATGATACCAAGGAGGTCGGTCTCAGATGAATAGAAAAAAGACAATGAATGTCCCTGCCCATTTAAAACCCTATATTTCGCAGCAACATTACAAAAGCTATACCCCGATAGATCATGCGGTATGGCGTTTCGTCATGAAGCAAAATCATTTTTTCTTGAAAAAAATCGCACACCCTGCCTATGTAAATGGGCTGGCGCAATCGGGAATCAAAACTGAATCGATTCCAAAGGTAGAGGAAATGGATGCGAGCCTTGCCTGCGTTGGGTGGGGTGCTGTTTCGATTGACGGGTTAATCCCAGGCTCTGCCTTCTACAGTTTTTTAGCGAATGGGATATTACCGATTGCAACCGAGGTTCGGAAACTGCAGAATATCGCCTATACTCCTGCTCCGGATATGCTGCATGAAGCGGCAGGACACGCCCCGATTCTGTTAGATCAGACCTATCGTGAATATGTAAAAAAGATCGGCATGATGGGATCCTTTGCCCTTTCAAGTAAGGAAAAGCTAGACGTTTTTCGAGCTGTTCGACAGTTAACCATTGTCGCAGAGGACCCAGTGTCAACCCCGGAACAGGTTAAACTAGCAGAGGTTATGGTTGCTGAGGCGAGGAAAAAGGTAAAAAGCTTGGCGGAGGCCGACTATATCTCGCGCTTGTTTTGGTGGACGGTAGAATATGGCTTAGTTGGCGAATTGAATAATCCTAAAATATATGGTGCAGGTTTACTATCTTCTGTTGGAGAAAGTCAAAGCTGTTTAGCGGATGACGTAAGGAAAATCCCTTTCTCTGTTGAAGAATGTATCAAAACCTCTTATGACGTTACAAAGCCGCAGCCGCAATTATTTGTCTGCAGAAATTTTGAAGGGTTAGTAGAGGAAATTGAAAAGTTTGCTGCCACAATGGCATTTCGAAAGGGTGGAACAGAAAGTCTTGAAAAAGCGCTTCAATCTGATTATACTGCAACGATAGTATATTCATCCGGTCTACAGGTGACCGGGACTTTATCGACCATCATTAAGGATAGAAATGGGGAAGCGGTGTATATCCGAACAAAAGGACCGACTGCCTTATCTATAAATAATCAGCAATTACCAAGTCATGGCAAGGAAACCCATTATAAAGGATTTGGTGCTCCGATTGGAGTGTTAGAAGGAAACCGATTGCTTGAAAATTGCACGAGTCAGCAATTAGAAGAACTCGAAATCGTAGAAAGGGGGAAAGCTTGTTTAAACTTTGAAAGCGGGGTAAAAGTAGAGGGGACAGTTAAAGAAATCTTGTGGTCTAGTGGTCACCCGATCGTAATATCTTTCAAGGATTGTATGGTTACCTATCAGGAACAAGTCCTATTTGACAAAGGATGGGGCATTTTTGATATGCCGGTCGGGGGAAAAATTACATCGGTATATGCCGGTGCTGCCGACCCAAATGCCTATTTTGATTTGCAGAATGAAAAAGAGGTAGAGGGATTGGTTGAAATGAGAAGCCTAACAGAATTAGAGCATTTATACGCGGAAGTCCGCAAGATTCGAGAGCAGGATCAATGGAATCAAGAGAGCCTTTTACAAATAAATGAAATCTTAACACTAATAGATCATCAATATCCAAATGATTGGCTTCTCCGGTTAGAAATACTGGAATTATTAAAAAAATACAATACAGCCGAAACCACTGTTACGCATGTTGTAGAATCCTTAAAAAATACCGACTGGGAAAAATCCATCAGCCAAATGATTGAACGAGGGTTAATGCTGATCAATGAATCATAAGCAAAAGGAGCTTGGGTAATCCAAGCTCCTTTAATCGTTAGTCTTTACTTTGAAGAATCCCAAAAATCCTCAGAATGCTGATGAATAGGTTAATGAAATCCAAGTATAAGCTTAATGCCATCAATGGAACATCTTCCGCACTTACCCCGTAATGCTTCATCCTGCTAAAATCAAAGAGTACATAACCGCTGAAGACCATGACCCCGATAAAGGAGTAAGCTAGCATTCCTGTTGTGCTAAGCGGCCAGAAGATGTTAAAGATTGAAATCGCCACAAGAGCAAGCAGGGCAGCTAACAGAAATCCGCCTAAAAAGGAGAAATTCCGTTTTGATTTTGATGCATAAATCGCAATCCCCGTGAACACTACCGTTGTGGTAGCAAAGGCCATGATAACGGTATTTGCCCCGGTTGTTGCCATATAGTGAGCGACAATTGGGTATAGGGTAATCCCGGAAATAAATGTAAAAATGTAAAGGAACGAATAGGAAATCGCTTTTTTTCTTCTAAAGAAGAAAGCGGCGAAAAGCATGACCAATTCAAGGATTGACAAAGGTAAAAATAAACTAGTTGGTACAAATACACCTGCCATTGTGCCAATAAAGGCGAAAGCAAGCGAAAGTGCAAACGTCCTTAAAACAGATGGCATAAATTCAGTAGATGTTTGTGTGTACAAATTTCTTCACCTCAAAATAGTTTCTTATTAATTAATACGAGGAAGTGGTCAAGATGTTTCATTTTTTCTTAAAAAATCTTTATCTTCTTTTAAAATGTCACGGATTTCCGCTAAAAGTTCTTCGGAGCGGTCCACTTTTACCACTTCCTTTACAGGTTCCTCTTTCTTTTTAAAGCGATTAATGAATTTGACAAAAAGGAAGATGCAAAAAGCGATAATAAAGAAGTCGAGCACGGATTGAAGAAATAAGCCGTATTTAAGAGTACCAACTTTAAGTTTTGTAAAATCGAACCCAACCCCGCCAATCAGCAAGCTGATTAAGGGCATAATAACATCATTAACGAGGGAAGTAACAATTTTTCCAAAGGCCCCGCCAATAATTACACCGACTGCTAGGTCAATGACGTTCCCTTTCATTGCAAATTGTTTAAATTCATTCCACATATAAAAACCTCCATAATCTATTCGTTCTCATTTTACAATTTTCATTGGTACCTTATCAACCAACAAAAGAAGAGCAGTCCCTCTATGAACTGCTCTTTATTTATGAAATTAGCTTCATTTTAATTGCCTTTACAGCGGCATCTGTTCGATTCTTTGCCGCAAGCTTTTGAATAATTACGGAAACATAATCACGAACCGTATAGCTGCTGAGATGGAGCTCTTGTGCTGCTTCATTAATGGAAGCACCCTCAGCAATCAGCTTTAAGACTTCTTTTTCACGTGTTGTTAACACGCTATTGCTGCTGCCATACTGCTGCAGGGTTTCATCCCATATTGAATGGAGTAATTCGCCCGCATATTGTCCAAACTTTATTAACGTGGTTAAGGTTGGGGTTGAAACCTCAAATTGTGAATCCTCTCCCTGGTCTAAAATGGCAATTCCAAGTAAATTTCCTTCTGTTGCTGTAAGGATGGGCAATACCACAAAGGATTTTAAACGAAACTCGCGGACATATCTCTTTGGCAGAACTTCCAGCGCATTCGAAAAATAAAGAGGCTGTGAATAATTTAATGAATTTAGATATTTTTTTATTAATGGCAGCTTAAAAATAGTCTCCCTAATTTGCTGAAGGGAGGAATTATTTACATTATAACCGCAAACCCCAATCCCTTTATCTTCATAGTGATTATACAAAAAAAGGGCGCAGCGCTTAAAGGGCATAAAATCAGTTAATCCTTTTGTAATCGCCTGAACAGCACGATCGACACTCCTCGACTTAAGCAAACTCTGTAAAAACAGCAGGGAAGCGTCCTTCCATTCAAGCTTGCTTTCAAGATGGTGAAGCTTTAATTGACGGAGATACATCCCTTTAATAAACTCCGTTTGCTGGTGGGTCACCGGAAAATCTTTTTCTTGAAGACAAAGGAGTAGGGTTTCATTAAAACAGCTAATTTGCAGGATGGTAGCCTCTGGTGAATTTGAATCGATTAATCTAGAAAGGGCATTCGACAGGTGATTGATTTCCTTCGATTTTAGATTTAAGCAAATTTCAAGCAAGTGAGCCTCGACAGAAAATTTGGAGGAACAAACGACCCTGGAAATCTGAAAATCTTGGGCTTCTTTTCTAGCAAGGGCAATCCACTTAATCGGAATTACCTTTGTGGCTAAAATCATTTTTAACCATTTCTCTGTCCGGTCCTGCAGGTCATGGGTTAATAAAGCATGATCAAGTATTCTTGAAAAAAATGCTTGGATTGCCTGATGTTCATGCTCAGTTGCCATTGGATTTTTTACTAACAGTTTATGAAACATATTTTCTATGGAAGAAAGCAGAAAGATAGATTCATATTCATCATGGATGGAAGAAAAACGATTCTGCCATTCATCAAGGAGTGAGAGAATTAAGGTGTCAACAGTTGAAGTTTCTTGTTTGGATACTTGCTGAATGGCAAGTTGAATCATGGAGTCAAATTCTGATGCAAGTGTGGTATGCTGGAATTTCGCTGACGAAACAAGCTTTTTCCATTCTTTTAAAAATGGTTCTTTATATTCAAATAGGATGTTAAGACCTTTAAGTAGCAACTGCTCCACTTTTTGTTCCATTATTTTACACCCCCGCACGGTCTCTCTTATTATACAGTTCGTTTTTGGGGTTTCCAATATGTCCGTAGTACTAACCTTCACCCGACATTTGACGGGGGTGTCAGATAATCACGATATTTTCCGTGATTGTAGTTGCAGGGTTTTCGAAGTAATGTTAAGGAAATGGTATAATTTCTAAAAATTAAAAAAATAGGGAGGCGTGTGAATGGAAAGTTCGATTCAGCTTGTAGAAGGGGCAACGAGTAAAAAAGTTTTCTGGTCAGCGTTAGCTTCTGGGGTTTTAATTTTGGGGCTGCTGCTAGTTTCTTTTGGTTTATCTGGGGTGGCCTATGCCGTACCCATTGCGGGAGTTGGAGACTTTTATGTTGAGTTTGATAAACTTGTAGGAAATGGCTATACGTTTTATCCAAAATTGGGAGAAACGAGCAGTGAAGATTCTGCCCCCCAAGGAACCAATATTATGGATAATCTTGTTATTGATAATCTTCAGTTATACAAGGATTTCAAGGTTGGCGGGCAATGGATCCGCGTGAAAATAACGGCATCAAAACCAGTTCAAATTACCGGGCTGCAGCATGATGCAAGTCTGATTCAAGCGGACGCGAAATTCACTAATCTTGCTCTTAAAGAACATCATAGTGATGATTGGCAAAAACAATTTAAACAAACCTCTTCAACTATTACTCTTGAACATGCAAAATTAAAAACCCATTACCTATTTCAAAAAACAATTAATATGAACGGAATGAGATTAACAGTGGAAAGAATCAAAAAGTAGGAAAGGATGAACAGGGTGGGATTTAAACAGTGGCGGAAGAAAAGACCCTTATGGGGTGCCATCATTACCATTATTAGCGGCTTATTAATCTTATGGATCCCGTTAAATCTTTATTTAAGCACCTTCCTGCCTGGATCAATTGCGACGATTGGTCTGCTGTTCGGCGGGGCGATTACATTGATAGGAATCTGTGCTTTATTTTTTCCAAATGCCTCCAAGGTTCTGGGAATCTTTACAATCTTTTTATCAATTTTATCTGTGATAGGTGCCTTGGGCGGTTTTCTCTTCGGGACACTTCTTGGCATTATCGGCGGGGCCTTACTAATGGCTTGGAGGCTCGGTCCTGCAAAGGTGAAGGTTACACCGCCAAGCAATACGGAAAAAGCGGCACAAACACTCTAAAGGAGAATCAAAATATGTGGTGGAAAAGCAGGCTTTTCTTGTGCAGTGTATGTCTCCATATCATGTTTTTAACCATATTCTCCATTAGTGGAAAAGTTAAAGCTGAAACGAATGAGGCGGATGGTTTTATCATTAAAGCCGACCGGGTGATTGGAACAGGCATGACCGCTTCCATTGTAAAACAAGAAACCTCCACGAATGATGGAAAAATAATGCTTAGGTTCCACTATGATTCAGCCACCATTTATGGGATGAGTTTAGTAAAACAAGTGAATAGTCCCAAAGGTCCCGTCAGCATCACGTTAAAGGCCGATGGTCCGGTAACGGTGAAAGGAATGACGGTTGATACGACAGCGATTTCTTTTCAAGGTGTATGTATTAAAGCATCGGAAATGGTTCCGAAATTAGCGATGGAAAATGTGGTAATGGTCGCACACTATATGAATAATGAGGATAGCAGTATAAAGCAGCTTGTTCTGAATACGATTTCGGGGCAGGTAGGTGGCCCTCAGCCAGGTAAATTAGGAATCCTTCAAGGATTGGGGAAGCTTTCTGAACAGAAGTTGGATCAGGAAATTGAAAGGATTTCAAAGGGACATTTGCCGCTCACATGTGAGGAAGGAGCGGCTGAGCAGGGGAAGAACGGTAAAATAACGGATCCGGTAAACGATGTTGTCGGTGTGGGGACGAAACCGCTGGAGCCGGTGACGAAGGTGGTGGATTCGGTAACGAAACCGCTGGAGCCGGTGACAAAGGTGGTGGATTCGGTAACGAAGCCGTTGGATCCGGTAACGAAGGTGGTGGATTCGGTGACGAAGCCGTTGGACCCAGTGACGGATGTGGTGGATTCGGTGACGAAGCCATTGGAGCCGGTGACGAAGGTGGTGGATTCGGTGACGAAGCCATTGGAGCCGGTGACAAAACCGTTGGAGCCAGTAGTTAAACCAGTGGAACGTGTTGTGAAGACAGTTGAACCAGTGGTTACGGATACAAAGAAGAAGGTAGAAGGGACTGTCCAATCAGTATGTGAACGGCTTAATGATGCTAAAGGGGTTATATCGAAAGAACTTGCTTTGAATTTAATCGATGAAGCACACAAAAAGCAGGTAGCTTTAGGGGCTGTTTGTTCTGATAATGCTACCGAGACGGAATGGCTTGAAAAATGGAATGATGGGCTGCTAAAATCGCTGGGGTTGCTGGATTTGTTGGGAAGAATAAAGCTTGATGACCTTGTGGAACAGCTGGAAAAGATGCGTGATAATGTGTCAAAGGTGAAAGACGGGGTGATTCTGTTTAGGCCGTAGAAAAGTACAGGAGCGGTAACTTAGAGAGGCTTTAGATGCCCATGCAAGGAAAAAAGAGCAGTAGCGGAAATCGAGAGAGGTTCTAGATGTCCGTGCGAGCAAAAAAAGGGTTGTTGCGGTAACCGAGAGAGGCTCTAGATGCCCATGCGAGCAGAAAAAGGCTGTTGAGGTAACCGAGAGAGGTTCTAGATGCCCGGGTAAGTAAAAAAAGAGCAGTATCGGTAACCGAAAGAGGCACTAGATGCCCGAGCAAGCAAAAAAAGAACAGTATCGGTAACCAAGAGAGGTTCTAGATGCCCGAGCAAGCAAAAAAAGAGCAGTAGCGGTAACCGAGAGAGACTCTAAAGAAAAAATGTCCTTCAACACTAAAAATCGAAGGACATTTTTTCATCATTCAAATATTCAATTAGAACGCCCAGTTTCCGCCGCGGAATACTGGCTCTGATTTGCCATCAGCAGTAATGCCGTCAATATCCATTTCAGCCGAACCGATCATGAAATCAACGTGGGTAATACTTTGGTTCAGACCATTTTCCTTTAATTCATCAGCAGACATCTTCTTGCCGCCCTCAATACAGAATGCATACGCACTGCCAATTGCTAAATGATTCGAGGCATTCTCATCAAACAGGGTATTAAAGAACAAAATATTGGACTGTGAAATCGGTGAGTTAAATGGAACAAGGGCTACTTCGCCAAGATAATGCGAGCCTTCATCTGTCTCAACCAAACGCTTCAGAATTTCTTCGCCTTCTTCTGCTTTTACGCCAACAATTTTTCCATTTTCAAACGTAATCGAAAAGCGATCAATAATATTGCCGCCGTAGCTAAGCGGTTTCGTGCTTGCAACTGTACCATTCACACCTGTTTTAAGCGGAACCGTAAAAACTTCCTCCGTCGGCATGTTTGCCATAAACTCATGACCGTTTTCATTAATACTTCCCGCCCCAACCCAAAGATGGTTTTTCGGAAGCTCAATCGTTAAATCGGTACCAGGAGCTTTATAATGTAGTTTCAAATATTTCTTTTCATTTAAATAATGAACCTTTTCATGTAAATTTTCGTCATGCTTTTTCCAGGCATCCACAGGATTTTCAACATCTGCGCGAGTTGCTTTAAAAATTGCTTCCCATAGTTTTTCAACTTGCTGTTCGCTTCGAACATCTGGGAATACTTTTGCAGCCCATGCAGGAGATGCCGCGGCAACAACGGTCCAGCTTACTTTATCGGATTGAATCGCCTGGCGGTATTTGGCTAATGCGGTACCGGCCGCTTTTTGGAAATTGGAGATTCGTTCAGGATTGACTCCTTTTAAAAGGTCTGGGCTAGAAGAAATAACAGACATAAAAGCTGCGCCCTTTTCGGCAAGTTCTTCTGTCTCTTTTGCACGCCAGGCAGGATATTCTTGAAAGGCTTCATCAGGTGCTAAATCATATTTTGTACGAGAAACGAAGTCATCAGCCCAATTGACCACAACATTGAATGCCCCAACTTCATAGGCTTTCTTTACCACAAGACGAACAAATTCAGCCGCATCTAAGGAAGCATTCACCACTAATGTTTGGCCCTTTTGAACATTAACTCCCACTTTAACCGCAAGCTCAGCATATTTTTCAAGGTTCTTCTGAAATTCACTCATATTATGTATTCTCCTTTACCAAAATCTTCATATATATATTGTAGCTTGTTTAATTGGAAAAAGAAACTAGCAGCCATTTTGACCAAAAGGCATAAAAAAACAGTAAAGATTTTACATCTCTACTGCAGTTTAGAACCGTATACTTTTATATTAAAATAAACCCCTGCGGAAAATAGAACTAGAAAAGTAATAATGCCTGAAATTGATGTTGGAGACAAAAATTGTGATCCATCCATACATTCCACCGCCTTTAATAATAGAAAACCTTTACAAGTTAATTATAATAGTAAAAGAGGGGAATGTGAACATTTTAGTACAATTTATAGAAAGTTTTTTGAACGTTTTTGTTTTATTTGTTTTTCAAAAAAATAAAACATGAGCCAATAGAAACCAGCGCTTATTAAAGCCACAATCGATAGGAAGAAGAATGTCCAGTGATACCCAATCCACACCGTCATCGGGATAAAGATTGGGGCAATGGTGCGGCTAATTGTAAACCGTAAACTGGCAGCAGCGAAATATTGTCCCCTCATATGTTCGGGTGCAAGCTTGGAAACAAAGCTTTGCTGAAGTCCGGCGGCCATTAATTCACCAAATGTGAAAATCGCCATTGCAAAAATGAATCCCCAGATCCACTCTGTTCCGCTAAAGAGCAAAATCGCAATGGCATACATAATAGAAGAAAGAATAAATACATTACGTTCTTTGTATTTGCTCATCCAATTCGTAACGTAAACGGTCAATAATGCGACAAGGAGCCCGTTTTCCGCTAATACAATCCCAAATGCCTGCTCCCCTTTAATAGAAAAGGACCAGCTGCCGAACGAAATCAGGCTTTGATTTTTGATAACATCTTTCATATAAATGGGAATTAATAAATCCAACTGCATAAAGGTTTGCCCAGCTAGTACGCCTGCAAGAATAAACAATAGAAACGTTTTATCTTTTATAATCAGTGAATAGTCGCGAAGCTGGTTTTGTAAAAAGTAATACCATTTCCCATCCACATCAATAGAAGTTGTTTTCTTTAATGGTGCAGTTTCCCGGGTCCATTTTGCCAGGATTAACCCTAGCATAATACAGACAATACCAGCAACAAGTAAAAGCTGAAAGCGGTAATTTACATAAAAAATTGCTCCTAAGATCGGTCCAATAACGACGGCGATATTAATCGAAGTATAAAAAATCGCAAAGACATTCCCTCTATCTTTCTCTTCGACGACATCTGCTACCATCGCCTGGCTTGCGGGCCAATAGAAAGCACCAAAAACTCCGGCAATCGCAAAGGAAATAAAGCCAATCCATGGCGAGTCAAGCCACGGTGAGCTGGAAGCTCCAAATATGATAAAAGAAAGACCTTGACCAATTGCAGAAAGAACCATCATTCGTTTTCGGCCAAAGCGGTCGGCACAATAGCCTCCCATCAGATTGGCCAGAACCGAGAAAACTTGCGAAAATACCAATAAAATCCCGGCTTTATTTTTACCAAATTCATCTGCAAAGTAAATTGTCAAAAACGGAAAGAACATCCAAAAGGTAATATTCATCATTGCTTCTGCAAATAAACGGACCTTTAAATTTCGGTCCCAATCTCTAATTCTCATAAAAAATCTCCATTTCTTTCATGTAAGCCATTACATCATACTATCCTATTGGAATTAGTTTCAATACCTTTATGTATTGGAATCTTCGGAATACCTGAATCCATTTGAAACGTATGCTATAGTTAACTTACCTGAAATTCGAAAGGATGTTTAAAAAATGGCAAAAAGTGTTGTTATTGCTGAAAAACCTTCTGTCGCACGTGATATTGCTCGCGTGCTGAATTGTAATAAAAAAGGAAACGGATACCTTGAAGGAGATAAATACATTGTTACGTGGGCACTCGGACATTTAGTCACACTTGCTGACCCCGAAAGCTACGATGTGAAATATAAAACTTGGAATTTAGAAGATCTGCCGATGCTGCCGGATCGTTTGAAGTTGACTGTCATTAAGCAAACAGGCAAACAGTTTAATGCGGTTAAAAGCCAACTAACTAGAAATGATGTCAAAGAAATCATCGTGGCTACAGATGCGGGGAGAGAAGGAGAATTAGTCGCACGCTGGATTATTGATAAAGTAAAAGTCAATAAGCCGATTAAGCGGCTATGGATCTCTTCTGTTACCGATAAAGCGATTAAAGACGGCTTCGCCAATTTGAAGCCTGGCAAGTCGTATGACAATTTATATGCTTCAGCGGTCGCGCGCTCAGAAGCGGATTGGTATATCGGCCTTAATGCAACCCGGGCTTTAACCACCAGATTCAATGCCCAACTAAACTGCGGCCGCGTTCAAACACCTACTGTTGCGATGATTGCAGCACGTGAGGACGAAATCAAAACCTTTAAAGCGCAAACCTATTACGGTATCGAAGCCCAAACAGCAGATCATTTAAAGCTGACGTGGCAAGATGTGAAGGGGAACAGCCGCAGCTTTGATAAAGAGAAAATTGATGCGATTGTGGGAAAACTAGGTAAACAAAATGCGATTGTAAAAGAAATTGAGAAGAAACCAAAGAAGTCATTTTCACCGGGTCTTTATGATTTAACGGAATTACAGCGTGACGCGAATAAAATCTTTGGTTACTCTGCTAAGGAAACGTTAAACATTATGCAAAAACTGTACGAGCAACATAAAGTCTTAACGTATCCCCGAACAGACTCGCGTTACCTTTCTTCGGATATTGTAGGAACTCTTCCAGAACGTTTGCGAGCATGTGGAATAGGGGAATATCGTCCTTTAACCAATAAAATCTTAAGCAAGCCAATCAAAGCCTCGAAGGCATTTGTTGATGACAGCAAAGTATCCGATCACCATGCCATTATTCCAACAGAAGGCTATGTAAACTTCTCTGCCTTCACGGATAAAGAGCGGAAAATTTATGACTTAGTGGTGAAACGATTCTTGGCCGTTTTATTCCCGGCATTCGAATATGAGCAATTAACACTTCGTGCGAAAATCGGGGATGAGAACTTCGTTGCAAGGGGAAAAACGATTTTAGCGACTGGCTGGAAAGAAGTATACGAAAATCGCTTTGAAGATGAGGATGCAGCAGATGACCTAAAGGAACAGATATTACCTCGCATCGAAAAAGGCGACACATTAAACGTAAAACTAATCGCCCAAACATCTGGTCAAACCAATCCGCCTGCACGTTTTAATGAAGCAACATTACTTTCGGCTATGGAAAACCCTACGAAGTATATGGAAACAAAAAATAAACAACTGGCAGAAACATTAAAATCGACAGGTGGATTAGGTACGGTTGCTACGCGTGCAGACATTATTGATAAATTATTTAATTCATTCTTAATCGAAAAACGTGGCAAAGACATTCATATTACGTCTAAAGGCCGTCAATTGTTGGATCTAGTGCCTGAAGAGCTAAAGTCTCCTACCTTGACTGCGGAGTGGGAACAAAAGCTTGATCAAATTGCCCATGGCAAGCTGAAAAAAGATGTGTTTATCGGCGAAATGAAAAACTACACAAAAGAGATTGTGGCTGAAATTAAAGCAAGTAATAAAAAATACAAGCATGACAATATCTCTACAAAAAATTGTCCGGACTGTGGAAAACCAATGCTGGAAGTTAACGGGAAAAAAGGCAAAATGCTCGTATGTCAAGACCGTGAATGTGGACATCGTAAAAATGTCTCGCGCGTCACCAATGCACGCTGCCCGCAATGCCATAAAAAATTAGAGCTACGCGGCGAAGGCGAGGGACAAATTTTCGCATGTAAATGTGGATACCGTGAAAAATTATCTGCTTTCGAAGCACGCCGCAAAAAGGAATCTGGCGGTAAAGTAGATAAACGCACAGTACAAAAGTATCTAAAAAATCAAAACAAAGAGGACGAACCGTTGAATAATGCATTGGCAGAAGCATTAAAAGGGTTGAAGTTTGATTAAGTATCATACTAAAGGGGGCTATTCATAAAGATTATGAATAGCCCCCTTTATCAATTTTAAGTAGTAAGGGTTAATTACGCTGATTCTTGCTTCAACAAACGGACACTTTCATCAAATTCTTTTTCAATTTCATCGTTTTTCTTATGAGTAGCCAAGCTGACGATAACAGAAACGATAAAGTTAAGGACGAAGCCTGGAACGATTTCATAAAGGGTGTCCCCAAGGCCAACATTTTTCCATATGATTACGGTAACGGCACCAACGATCATTCCAAAGAGGGCACCCCAGTTGTTCATTTTTTTCCAGAATAAACTTAAAAGAATGATTGGACCGAAAGAAGCTCCAAATCCTGCCCAGGCATAAGCAACAAGGCTTAAAATTGTACTATTTTGCTTGAAGGCAAGAGCGGAAGCAACAACAGCGACAATTAGCACTGCCATTCTTCCTAAGAATACAAGTTCTTTATCCTTAGCGCCTTTACGGACAACAACCTTATATAAGTCCTCAATTAGCGCACTAGAGGTAACGATTAATTGTGAAGAAATCGTACTCATAACAGCGGCAAGAATTGCGGCTAAAGCAAATCCTGCAAATAATGGATGGAAGAAGATCTGGCTCAATGAAATAAATACAGCTTCTGGATTATCCAGTTTATGTGCAG
>NZ_SMYO01000079.1 GCF_004358205.1 Bacillus salipaludis | reverse complement strand
GCCCGCCACCTAACTGTCTACGCTTAAAGACTAAAGTTACCTTTAGCCCTCCAAGACTCGCTACGAGCGAATGGCTAGTTCTTACTCGACGGGAATCCCACCCGTTATATGATACGACCTAGGCTCGGCCGCACACCTGCCCCGTTAGTTCAATAAGAAAAGCCGCCGTAATGGCAGCTTTTTCGATCCTCCTGCACGTTTAATCCTTGAAGCAGTCCTTACATCGCCGCCAGCTAAATGGCTTACTGACTTTATCTGCTTCATCGGATAATTCAGTTATGTCGGTTGAACAATATTTTGGATACCGTGTTGTATATGTTCCAATCCGAGAAGGAACTGTTAGATGGCGACACCCCACTTTATGAAGAACATTCCCCGTCTTTCCTCCCGCATAGTTAAATACGAAACCATTACTATTCTTCTTACACCAATCCTCATAATCCCTTTCTTGATTGTAAAATGGCGGTAACAACGACAATCACCTCTCTTCTCAAAACATAACTCTCAAAAAGTTAATTAAGTAATTATTCCTTATTTTTATAGGAAATCCTTCCTAAATTAAAAAAAGGCGACCATTTCTGTCACCCTCATTTTATCCCTCTTTATTTTTACTACTTATGGCGTTCTTTGACCTTATTAGTGTGCTTTTACTTATCCCCGTTGCTTCACTACTTGCTTATATGAATGGGTTTCCAGCAGCTTCAAAGCATGTTCAATTTGTTTTTTACCATACTTTTTCGGCCTGCCTTCTCGAAAGTCGTCACGTTGTTTTGCAATTGCCTCGCCTTCTTGTGTCCGTTCAACGATCATATCCCTTTCAAATTCAGCAAAAGCCAGCATGACACTTAATATTAGCCGACCTGTTGGCGTATGCTCGACTAATCCCATGTTTAACACATAAACTTTAATTCCTTTTTCAAAAAGCCCTTTAATGTAAGCTGCCCCGTCGAATAAAAAAAGGGCTACCTCAGCATAACGGGTTCGGTTATAGAGTAGAAAAACTCAATTTGCACACCAATTCGCACCTTAATTAGCAATTAAATTCTCGGTAATTTCACATAAGAAAACGCACAGTGATTGGTCCTCTGTGCGTTTCTATGTTTATGGAATTGTTTGAATGAACTTTCCGAAGGTTTTATGGGAATTTATGTTAAAATAAATACAAGGAAATTGAAGAGAGAAAGGGAGAGGAAAAATGTTCCCCATACTAGAAACAGAGAGATTATTGCTTAGAGAAATTTCAAAGGATGATGCAGAGGGCATATTCGCTTGTTTTTCTAATGAAAATGTTACGAAATATTATGGTCAAGAAACTTTAGAAAGTAAAGAACAAGCAGAGTCATTTGTCGATTTCTTTGCCAACAGTTACAAGGAGAAAAGAGGAATACGTTGGGGAATTGAAATAAAAGGAACCCAAGGAATAATTGGCACTATTGGATTTAATGCTTGGTCACCGAAACATAGACGAGCAGAAATCGGTTATGAAATTCATCCTGAACAATGGAGAAAGGGTTATACCTTTGAAGCCGTATCTAAAGTTGTTCAATATGGATTTAATGAATTTGCTCTAACTCGTATCGGTGCAGTTGTCTTTATGGATAATGAAGCATCTAGTAATTTGCTTACCAAAGTTGGATTTCAAAAAGAAGGCATTCTGAGGGATTATATGTACCAAAATGGGAAGGCATATGATACATATGTTTATTCATTACTTAAAAATAATAGATAGAGGAAGATGACAATATTTGAACAACAAGACCGATTGCTTACTCGGACTTGTTCTCATTATTGTTGCATATAGGATAAACTTCATCCGTCATCTGTTCCTATTGAATTAACATAACAAATAGTATCCAAATTAGCAGGGGTTTTAACATATCAATTAGCAACAGTCTGCTAGACAGCAGACTGTTGCTATTTACTATGCGAATTATTGTGATGTTTTTAGTACTAAAACAGTATAAACATTGTTATAACAACAAAAATAGGGATACCAATTCTTGTGCGAATTAATATCCCTTTTAGGTTGTTACTTAATGTTTTCTACTTCAAAACCAAACCCGTTAACCTCAGCAACCCCATCTTTAACATAAGCACCTGTTAGTGAATGAACATTATTTGTGTGGTAAAGGTTTTTCAGGGCGATTAGGACAGTATGTACAATCTGGATCACTACATTTGGATTCAGTCCAGTTATTACATTGAGGGCAAAAATAAGCATCAAAATCTTCATAGTATACTAAATTAAATTTGCAATCAGAACAGCTTTGGTTTTGGTCAATATGACCATAAAATTCAAAGTAATCAATTATTACCTTGTCGTCATCTTTTACTTCAATTTTCATAAATTTGCCCCTATCTTTTATTAGTCGAGTAGAAGGGAGCCTTTCTACCTTGCGGTAGATTGTACTCCTCCCCCCTCACAGAACCGTGCTTGCGCTATTAACGCACACGGCTCCTCCTAGTCATCATTTACAAAATATAGCTAATTTCTTTTCTTAAGTCGTATATAT
>NZ_SMYO01000078.1 GCF_004358205.1 Bacillus salipaludis | reverse complement strand
TATATACGACTTAAGAAAAGAAATTAGCTATATTTTGTAAATGATGACTAGGAGGAGCCGTGTGCGTTAATAGCGCAAGCACGGTTCTGTGAGGGGGGAGGAGTACAATCTACCGCAAGGTAGAAAGGCTCCCTTCTACTCGACTACTTGAAGAAACTGAATATCCGGACCTAAATGTGGTCTTTTTTTGCTGTTCTCTTTTTTCTTAAAGATTGTATTTTTTCAAGCTTTAAGGTTAAAGTAATCATTCCATACCAATTGTTCATTTCGCTCTTTTTTTCATTAGCCTTTGATTGCTTGATTTTGCATTTTTTAGGGATCCTTAACCCAAATTGTTTTACCGGTATGATCTACTTAATGTTTGCGTCATCATCTTAGATTTAGGCTATAGTAAATCCTGATGTTGATCTTTACGATAAGAAAACCGCCTCGTTGAAGAGGCGGCTTATTGAGCTATCGTATCCCTCGTAATCTGCTTTAGGAGAAAAGGTCATCTAACCGTCTGGTAAACGAGGGCTATGGCACCAGAATCAAATGTCTTGTTTTCGATCAGTTTAAGTTTGATCTTCTCCTTGAGACCTTGGAATAACGGCAACCCGTTGCCGATCAGGACGGGAGAAACTGTAATTTTATACTCATCTATTAAATCAAGCTGCATAAGGTAGTGTGCTAACCTAGGACTGCCGAGGATGACCATATCCTTGCCTGGCTGCTGTTTGAGGTTCTTGATTTCTTCCTCGACATCTTCTTTCACTAGTCTGGAATTGTTCCATTCGACTTTCTCCAACGTCGTGGAAAAAACGATTTTGAGTGTCTTTTCGATCCACTCGGCATGATTCCGTTCATGCTGAGAAGCTGAGGGGTCAGAAGGCACAGATGTCCAGTAACTGTGCATCATCTGATAAGTCTCACGTCCCCATATGACAGTGTCGGCAGTACTCAGAATTTCTTTCGCGTGTTTCTCCAAGTCAGCATCGTATGAAACCCAGCCAATGTCCATTTCACCGTTCGGTCCTTCTACAAAACCGTCAAGCGATGCGTGCAGAAATAGAACAAGTTTTCTCATTTTAAGTCTCCTTTGTCCATAAGGGATATTTTTTTTATACTTCTTTACTTCCTATGTAAGTATAACCAAATTTTATAAATTTCGGTAAAAGGTTCTATAAGTTACACTAATTAAAATAAAATGGGACGGTGCCAGCATCAGTCCCGTTTTGTTTTGTTAAAGAGAAGATCGTGAAGAACTACAATTAAACAAACGGGGGCAAGAGTTCAACAAGGGGCTGCGGTGGCGGCTATTTTTCTTGTTCCGCTAACGGGGCAGTTTAGTTCAATAAAAAAATGCTATTAATTAATAGCAATTAGGTGCTTTTAATGGATAATAAAAATATAAAAATTAATGGATATATCTGCAAAGTTTTCTTCTCTATATAAAAATGGTGGTAATTTAGAATGTCTGCAAATTCCGTTGACATATCAATCCTATAGCAGTATGATGACAATGATTTAAAGATGTCCTCGTTAGGTGAGGCTCCTATACGAACACAAGCCACTGCCCGGAAACATCGAAAGATGCCAATGGGTTGAACAGGAATTGCCGGACTAAGGCTCTTCTTAACGTGGCTAAAGGACGAAGGTTCTTTTACGTCGTATAGTGCCAAAGCTCGGTTTGGGGGAATCGTTTTTTTTTGCATTCTTTTATTAAGTGTGCAAAACGATGCCTTTCAGCTGAGCTGAAGGGCATTTTTATTTGGTAGAGCTTGGACATTTGCAATGACAAGTCTCTGACAAGTTGAGTAAAATATAGAGCCATCAAATTGATTCTTGAGAGGGGGTGAGCCATTCTATGAATAGTCGAAGTTCATTTGAACCGGAGCCAGAACCAGATAGTCTATTGGCAGTCGGATTAATAAAAAAAACCATATCAGAGAGTGGCTTCAGCTCCTCTCCTACGGGATAAAAATGGATCAGACTGCCTGATAACCAGGAGGTAGTTAAAATGTCAAAAAAGTTGTTATTTTTAAAAAAACCGCAAAGTAAGGAAGCAGCCCAAATTCAGGGCTTTGATATTGAGTTAAATCAGGAAAATACTCGCCGAATTGATCGGCTAGTGGATAGTTATGAGAAGAGTATTTTAACCAACTTAGATGAGGCATACCAAAGAAAAACAAGCTGGTCTGATCGTTTGGCAGATAGAATCGCAGCCTTCGGAGGTAGCTGGAAATTTATCATTTATTTTGCAAGCTTCTTGTTCGTATGGATAGTATGGAACACATTGTCATTTACTCGATTCCATTTTGATAAACCACCATTTATTTTACTGAATCTGTGCCTATCCTTTATTGCAGCCTTCCAAGCTCCTGTGATTATGATGAGCCAAAACCGGCAGGCAGCACGGGATAAGCACGAGTCAATTATTGACTTCGCCATTAACTATAAAGCAGAGCAGGAGATTGACGATATGCAAAAACACCTTCAGCGAATGGAAGGCGAACTGATGGAAATTAAGAAACTTCTACAATCATCTAAACAATCGAACGAATGAACAGGATAAATGACCCTTAGGGATGGATTATTCTCTAGGGGTCATTTTTGTTTTCTCGAACGGGGGCAATAGTTGAACAAAAGGGTTGCTTCGCAACTCATTTTTTAAAAGTAAAGATTGTAAAGAATTGTACTTAAACTATAGGGTGCTTGTGCGGCCGAGCCTAGGTCGTATCATATAGCGGGTGGGATTCCCGTCGAGTAAGAACTAGCCATTCGCTCGCAGCGAGTCTTGGAGGACTAAAGGTAACTTTAGTTTTTAAGCGTAGACAGCTAGGTAGTGGGCCGAAAGC
>NZ_SMYO01000077.1 GCF_004358205.1 Bacillus salipaludis | reverse complement strand
AGCAAAATCTGAATCTAAGAAAAGAGATTAGCTACAGTCTGTAAACGATAACTAGGAGGAGCCGTGTGCATTAATAGTGCAAGCACGGTTCTGTGAGGGGGAGGAGTACAATCTACCGGAAGGTAGAAAGGCTCCCTTCTACTCGACTAATTGAACAACAAATAGTTTACTTTTGTTATTTTTTTTTGTAATATTGTTCGCAAATGAACAGTTTACATTTGAACTATTTTATTAAGGGAGTGACTTAAATGGATTTAAATTATAACGACCCAAAAGTAAAGCAAGTAATAGAAGTTTATCAATCGTTTTGGGCTATTAACAAAACTACGGCTAAATTAACGAAAAAGAATGCTGAAAATTTTGGTCTTTCATTACAACAGTTATCAATCCTTAATACATTATTAGCGTTTCCTGAATTAACGCAACAAGAGTTAGCGGATAGGCTTATCTCAGCAAAAAGTACAATTAGTGCTGGCGTAGATAAATTAGTGGAAATGGGGTTAGTTGAAAGGGGATTTTCTGAAGAAGACCGAATAGAAGTAAAGCTAAAATTAACTTCTAAAGGTGAAGACGTTTCAAAAAAATCCAGTAAAAATTCAATATCCTATAAAGCTATGCTTTTTGCATTAGATAAAATGCCCAGAGAAGATATTCAGTCTTTACTTCGTATACAGAATGAATTACTAAATCACCTTATTGAAAGTGGTTTTTAAAATAATCGTTCTTCAACAAACGGGGTGCTTTACTTCAAAAAGCCAAGGAGGTAAATATTATGGCATTAGATTGCTTTTTTTATGATGTAAATGATAATGATATTGACTATTTTTCTATGTCAGAATCTTTACACGAAGCAATTTTTAACAATCGCAATAAATATTATCGTAGCTATATTTACCTTAGAAAGCTTATTAATTACTATGGTGATGCAAAATTTGAGGGTAACGAAGTTAAAAGTCTTATCGAAGACCTAAAACTTTATTTGCCATATATAAATAAGGACTATCATGAAAAAGTTTATTTGTTAATAAAAAAACTTTCAGACCCAAGAGTAGTAAGAGTTGGTTTTTATGGGGATTAAAGTTTTTTATAATATAAGACTCTTCTTAAACTATAGAGTGCTTGAGTTCAAAATAAATGGCTGCTACGGCAGCCATTTTTTCTTCTTCAACTATAGGGGCAGTTTAGTGTAACAAGGGAGATGGAATTTTGTTTTCTTTGCTCTATGAAGTGCAGCAAATGAAAAAGCTAGGAATCGTTCCTAGCGTCCAGTTTTTACATATTATTTATTTCTCCTTCCTGTTGGCGAGCGAGTCACGGTCACTTGCTGTTGGAGGCTGCTCTAACCATCCATTTTTTATCATTAGTTTTGCTCCGTCTTCTGCAAATTGTAAAAGTTCTAAAATTAGTCGTAAGTAATGAGCACCTAAATCTCTTCTTGAATTGACACTCAAAGCAGAACCATAATATGAAAGGGATAATTGTGTAGACAATTGAATTTGGTACATCATATATTTATCTGAAAAGGTCATAGAAGTAGAGTTCGTGATCATCGATTGCCAAGAAATAGGCGAATTTAATTTATCTTCCTTAAATACCGATTCAAATATTTTTATGTGTTTATTGGCAATGTCAAGTCCCCTCATGAAATATTGACGAATCTCTTTTGATTGGGCTACTTGGATGAATCCCACTTTCAAAGCAGCATGTAAATGCATTTTTAGCATGTTGAAAGTAATATCTCCTATTTCGATAGCATTCAGAGGACGACGATCCCCCAACCATCCCGTTAAAAAGCTTTGGTGCTTTACAAAATCGATTGATTCGGGTGGTGAAATAACAGGAGGTCGTACAAAAAGTCCTTTCGAAAGCATTAAATCAATGGATTGATCAAAAAGCTCCATCGTTTCGGACATACAGGTTATGTAATACTTCCGTAAGTCAGAACGAATCGAAGTACCAACAGACAAAGAATATCCAGTCATCCCTTGCAAAGTCATGATATAAATATAATTTAGGTAGAACGGGTCTTGAAAAAGACGAGGTGCTTGAATGTTTACGTCATCTTTTTCTGTAAACCCATGTGGGATAGGATAATTTTCATTTACCATGAATTCTGTAATTTTTTGGACATGCTTTTGGGATAATCCAAGGGCAGTTTGGTAGATTGATTTGACATCGTGATCTTCAATATGCTCCAGTGCATAACGAAAAAAACAAATGGACATGGTATCAAAAATGTATTGAGTCCAAAGGCTTGCCATTTCTGGAGCAGTTAATCGAATGGGGTTATTTGTCTCCAAGATTTATCCTCCAATAAACGAACTTGTACATTGTTTTTATTGTTTTCTCAGAGCTGAAAAATATGTAAAAAATTAGAAACCTCTTAAATCAAAAGATTTTACTGATGAGAAACAAGGTGTAGTTGTTTTGATAAAAACAGTATTTGTGGAGGTTTTTTACAAAGAAACTTCAACATGGTTCGATGCGGGTGGTTCAGTAATTCCGATTATTATCGGGATACATCTATAGCTTAACTGGTGTGATTCTTCAAGATGTAGTTTGCCATTTTCTAATCGCACAAAAAAATTGTGAAATAGTGCACTTAAAGTAACGGGTGCTTGTGCGGCCGAGCCTAGGTCGTATCATATAGCGGGTGGGATTCCCGTCGAGTAAGAACTAGCCATTCGCTCGCAGCGAGTCTTGGAGGACTAAAGGTAACTTTAGTTTTTTAAGCGTAGACAGCTAGGTAGTGGGCCGAAAGCCAAATGGTTGAAGGGATTGAGCTCCATAATGTTAGTAAATCGAGAGGGCTGATGCCCTAAGCACAGCAGAAAGCTACATTTTATCTTTCGTTAAAGGCAAGAAGGATAAAAC
>NZ_SMYO01000076.1 GCF_004358205.1 Bacillus salipaludis | reverse complement strand
GGCTTTCGGCCCGCCACCTAACTGTCTACGCTTAAAGACTAAAGTTACCTTTAGCCCTCCAAGACTCGCTACGAGCGAATGGCTAGTTCTTACTCGACGGGAATCCCACCCGTTATATGATACGACCTAGGCTCGGCCGCACACCTGCTCCGTTAGTACAACAAGAAAAAAGACCGCCGTAGCGATCACCGTTTTCAACTCTAATCACTTTAATAAAAACACAAAGTATTTTCCATTAATTATTAAGTTGTTTTTTTATTTCTTTAAGTTCGGATCTTAAAGCCTTAACTTGCTTAGAATTATCAATGCCAGCACTAACTGCATATGCAATTATTAGAAATAAGACAACTAAACCAATAAAGCCGTAAAATAAAGTTAAAATAATCCCCATAACTTTGTCACCCCGATATAAATTAACTACTTCAACATTACCATAAAACGGTAAAACGAGTGACATATATTTTGTTTTTCTTAAATTAACCTGCCACTTTAGCACAATAAGAAAAGCCGCCAAAATGGCACCTGGAACTTGAACTCTTGCACCCGATAGCTGAATAAGAAAAATTTATTTATGATTTTGAACAGCTACATATTTTGCGAAATAAGGAAAGCTAACATAAACGGCAACAAAAAAATTGTTGTCGATAAATAATAATGAAAATTAGTTTGATAAAAAATGGATGCCACTATTAAAAACAAAAGTCCAACTAAAATTCTGTTCATCTTAGTAACATTATGTTTTGTTCCACATTTCACACATACAAGTGGTTTCTTGAAGGTAAAAATGTTGAACTGATTAAAGAATTCTATAAGCTGAGAGACGAAAAATTGCAAGAAGCAATTGCGTTGGTGGAGAAAAAAAGCAAGAGATTAATTAAGATAAATGAAACCGAAAGGGGTGTCGTATACGACATCTCTTTTTTATTTAGGTTTTACTGCGTAAACGCAAAATCGTGTCTCCACATCAATTTTTAATAAAAAGATATTTTTGACATGTCTTGTTTTCTTAACAAATAATCCTTCGTCTTTATACATGGGAGGTTCGAATTTTTCGTGTGAATCACCCATCCAAATCTCTCCGCAAAGTCCAAAGGCCAAATTTTGGAGACAATATCTACAACCATTACTGATTAAGCTAATAGGGGATAGTTATGGAAAAGAAAGAAATTTCCCGTTATAGGTCGAATTCTATTTCTTTTTTTCATTCAAATACAATAATAATATTATTTTATGGATATATTTTACAAAAATGGGCGTGTTTTCTAAAAGACAACTCAGATTTAGAGGAAATCAGCCATATACCTCTATGTCTGTATAACACAATAGTATGATATTAGACTAAGAGGGGAGAAGTTCGTTTTGAAGAAGATAGTAACCATTTTGGCATTTGTTGTGATGTTGTTTAGTAGTTCGATGTGGGGTTCGGTTGCTTTTGCAGACACAGCCTCAACCTCGAAACCGTCAGTTACATATGGTTCGACTGGCGAATTTGGAAAAGTTACTTATAGCGGACCGTGGCCAGTAAATAAGTGGAGTTATTACGGTTATGCCTATAAATATAATTCTTGGGACAGAGATGCGTTCGAAGCCATAAACTACGCAGCGAATGTTTCTTTGTCTGCAAGCAGCCAATCAACCTACAGTCTTTCAGGTTCTACAGAATTTGGGATAAAAACAATTGCAAAGGCTAATATATCAGGTTCGTGGGGTCAGACTTGGGGGAAAACTTCAACCGTTACTTTTGATGCCACTAAAGGGTACGTTTACGAACTGTGGAGTGCGAAATAGAATAAGAGTGGAAAAATATCAATATCCACGCTTTGGATATGACACTCTCTATGCCAAAGCAAACGATAAGTACGGAACGTATAAGTGGTTTTACCGTTATCTTAATAATCTCTAAAAAAACCAACATACCGTTAAAAGTATGTTGTTTTTTTATATAAAATAGTAAGATTGAAATAATACCATATATTGTTAGGAAAATAAAAGATAGAAAGGCGTGGAGGGAAATTGAAAAAGAATTATCTTAAAATGGTTTCAATCGGTTTCACTTGCCTTCTTTTGACGACATCTTGCGTGATAGAAAAGGGAGGAAGTAAAGAAGCACAGGTAACACAACACAAGTCGGTAAAACCGAAGATAGCGAAGGAGGATTCTGTTAAATCCCTCTATCCAAAATTAGAAGGAGATAACGAAAATGAGGAAAATTATCTCTTTTATAATATGGCTCAAAAAAATAAAAAGGTCACTCTCACTTTTCATGATAACTACAGCAACGATCTTATAAATCATGTGACCCTTTATCAAGATGACGAAATTGCATCGAAGAATGTGCGTGTAATAGATACAAGTATTCATGATGGAGGACAGTTTACTATTGAACTCCAAGAGTATGTGGAATCATTTAATAAGATAGAACTAAAAACCACTAATGGCCAAAGTTTTATGTTGAAAACGGGTCAATACAGTTTTCAAAAGATTAACATACATAATACGATTCCCGAAAATGAACGTTGGGGTGTAGAGGGCTATAATACAGGGGAAAACGTAGCATCGTTTACGTTTGACGCTACATTTACCCGTGAAGGAGGTAGTCCTGCTAACTATAAAATATATTTACCAGAGGCGGGGACTAAAAAATTCAAAATAGCTGAAACTCATAAGGTGAACGGAAATAACAAACAGTTGGAAATGACCGTACAAACTAATAGTCCAATAAAATTTCAACATCAAGGTTCTTATGAGATGTTGGTCGTCCAAACAAACGATAAAAACCAACAATACCTGATGAATTCAATAAATGTTGCAATTGATCCAGATAATAAGTGACAAGGAGGGAATTCCACCCCTCCTTTTTTTGATTGCTTGTTTAAGTAACTTATTACACTAGTCGAGTAGAAGGGAGCCTTTCTACCTTCCGGTAGATTGTACTCCTCCCCCTCACAGAACCGTGCTTGCACTATTAATGCACACGGCTCCTCCTAGTTATCGTTTACAGACTGTAGCTAATCTCTTTTCTTAGATTCAGATTTT
>NZ_SMYO01000075.1 GCF_004358205.1 Bacillus salipaludis | reverse complement strand
GCCCGCTACCTAACTGTCTACGCTTAAAGACTAAAGTTACCTTTAGCCCTCCAAGACTCGCTACGAGCGAATGGCTAGTTCTTACTCGACGGGAATCCCACCCGTTATATGATACGACCTATGCTCGGCCGCACAAGCACCCGTTAGTGAAAAGTAGCGAGTTATATACTTATTTTCATTTTACCTTAGTAAAAAAGAAACCTGTCCTATTTTCTTGTGGAATGCTTTGCAAAAACAGCAGTATTATTTATAAAAAACAAGACACAGAAAATTACATAGAGTTTTTTCTTCAATAAGAAACACCTACCTTTAAATTTGGTAGGTATTTTGCCCAGATGCTTCTTCAACAAACCTGCCCCGTTACTTTAAGTACCTTCCTTCAATTTCTTTAGCACCACTCTGAATGCTTTGACTTAAGAAAGTGTAAATACTCCTTTCCGGCAGCTGTTATCTTCGTGCCAGCCCGTCCTCTACCTTTGACGACAAATCCCTCGCTTTCTAAAATATCTAATCGGCGACGGATCTGATGAGGGGACAAGGTAAAGTCCGATTCTTGGCTTTGGTATGAAATCAATTCTCTGCTTGCCGCTTTTCCTTTTTCGTTGCATTGCTTGATTACTTCCAATATAAAAGCGCGCTCCTGCATTTCCAGCATACTTTCACATGCGGAATATTCGTGCGTCACGCTGTCTCCAGCCTGTGTCAGCATGGACGGAAGGTCTCTTTTCGTCACGACATTTCCCTCACAAACCGTCAGCATGTAATCAATGGTGCTTTTTAGTTCCCGTATATTTCCAGGCCATTCATATTGCATGAAAAACTCTAAGACGTTTTGCTCAACTTTTACCCACTTCCCGCTCTTTGTAATGAAATGTTTCATCAAAAGTGGAACATCCGATCTTCTCTCCATGAGTGGCGGAATATAGAGATTAAGTACATTCAGCCGGTAAAACAAGTCTGATCTGAAGGTACCGTCCCGCATCTTTCCTTGAAGATCTTTATTTGTTGCGGTAATCACTCGAACATTAATAGGTATGATTCTTCCACCGCCGATTCTGCGAATTTCTCCCTCCTGCAGAACACGCAGTAGATGGGATTGAACAGTGAGACTGATGTCGCCGATTTCATCCAAAAAGATCGTTCCGTTATCCGCCAATTCAAACAGACCTTTCTTTCCTCCTCTTTGTGCCCCTGTAAATGTCCCTTCTTCATAGCCGAACAATTCGCTCTCAAGCAGGCTTTCTGTTAAGGCGCTGCAGTTTACTGCCAGAAACGGCCCGTCTTTTCGCAATGAGTGCTCATGAATCGCATGCGCAAACAATTCTTTTCCAGTTCCGGTCTCACCCTGAATCAAAATCGGATGCTCCGACAAGGCAAGCTTCTTGGCGATTCGCTTGCGCTCTTTCATTCCATCATGTTCGCCAATAATATCATGAAATCCGTATTTCGTATGAAATCCTTTATTACGCAGTTCCCTTTGCGCTGTCTTTTCAATTTCGAAGGCTTGATGAACACTTTTGAAGGTCGCGACAATGGTATTTTCTTTCGTCATTTGCAATCGAAAAATTACGACATCCACGCCGTCTATGTTGAAGAATTTGCTATCATCCTTGCTTTTCATGATGAAATCGATAATATCACGGCGATTCATTACCTGTTCTATATTCTTATCAACCGCATCTTGCGCAACAACATGAAACAATGCCGCTAGACTATGATTGAATACTGTGATCTTTCCCTCCTGGTTCACGACCAATAGTCCATCATCGACCGTTCCCAACACATTTTGGATATGCTCACTCATCTGGTTGGCATCCCACTCTGCAACTAACAGCTTACGTTGTAAATCAATGATATTGCTAATATACCTTTCTGAAATCTTCGAAGTTATATCTTTGTCCAAACCGCAGCATTCCACAACATTCAAAATGGTTGTTATATCAAAAAGACGCACGCCTATATCGATTACTTCTTTTATATAAGAGGGGCACAGATGCGTTTCTCCCGGTGAAACAGCAATTTGAACATCCTTATAAAACAATGTGCCCTTTTGAAAAGGGATAAATTGAATATGGTCGATACCAAGCTGATATAAGGATTCAATAAGACTGTTCGTTGCATCATGATCATCATTTACGAGCAGGACAGGAGAGCCTTCAGGTATTCTTAAAAGTTTGTCAATGTATTCATGATGAACGGTTCTTTTGCCCACAATTATGTTCTCGGCATTCACGCTATACCTACCGTTTGTTCGATTATAAGCAGCATCTGATGAACACAAGATAATGGTATCTTCCAGAGACCGCGGTAACCCTTCATCTGCAGCATGACTTTTTATGTGAACATAGTCTCCAAGCAGTTGTTCCAGCTGTTCATGCAAGGCTTGCTTTGTTTTTACACTTCCCGCAATAAGTGTAAGTGTGGATTTTGTCATAAGATCCCTTCCTGTCTTTGAATTGGCTCTATTATATCACCAAAAAAGGCCAATATAACCATAAAAATGATTCCAATTATATAAATCCTCTTTAGAATCAATCTCCCCATTTTGGCACAGATTTTGCATCTATAAATGCACGAAGTGCCAGAGGATTTGAAAGGTAGGTGGAAATACAGGATGAAAGGTAAAAAAAGATAGGCAATCAGAGAAAACGAATTGTAAGCGTTTTTGTAGGATTCTTTTATTTTACTTACAAAGGAGATTTGTGTATGGGACAACCACAAGAAAAGGCTGTTTCGCTCGAAACAGCGGGGAAAAGAGAGAGAAAAATCAATATTTTTGTATTGCTATTCATCATTCTTGCTATTGCAACTCTATTAACCTATGTTTTGCCTGCAGGGGAATATGTCCGGATTGAAGCGAATGGACGGACAACGGTAGACCCCCACTCTTTTAAGTGGTTAAAATCGGCACCAGTAGGTTTGTTCGATATGATAAAAGCTGTTCCTACAGGAATGGTAGAGGCGGGCAATATTATCTTTTTCTTGTTAATTATCGGAGGATTCTTCGGTGTATTAAGAGCAACAGGTACGGTTGACGTACTTATTGCAACTTTGGCTCGGAAGTTGGCAAGGCGTGAAAAATTATTAATCCCTATCGTGATGCTGGTTTT
>NZ_SMYO01000074.1 GCF_004358205.1 Bacillus salipaludis | reverse complement strand
GAATCTAAGAAAAGAGATTAGCTACAGTCTGTAAACGATAACTAGGAGGAGCCGTGTGCATTAATAGTGCAAGCACGGTTCTGTGAGGGGGAGGAGTACAATCTACCGGAAGGTAGAAAGGCTCCCTTCTACTCGACTAGTGGAATAAGAATGGTAAAATAAAATATGTAATATTACAAATTGGTGGTGTTTGATATAGATAAAACGCAAATTTTTAAAGAATTGATTTCTATGCAACAAATTATAATAAATCCTTTTCCTTCTAAAGATACAGCTAAGATGCAGAAGGACTTCAAAAGGAAATTTTCTAAAGAAGATTGTTTAAACGCTGATTAAAACACTTATTGGATGAATATATCTGGATGTTTAAGTTATGTTCTTAGGGGAAATCAAAGCAAAATCCCACAAGGTCAAATAGATTGGCTTAAATTATCCTTCTTTGACATTTTTGGACAATATCAGTTTTTAGAAGAAAACATCTCTAATTATCCAACGTTTTACGATGAATATATGAACAATGAAAAGACTAGAAAATTATTGTTAGAATATTTATCTTTTAACTAATCCTTGTTAAGCTAACGGGTGCTTAAGTTTAACAAAGGTTGCAGAGGTAGCCCTTTTTTCTTGTGCCACTAACTGGGCAGGATATTTTAAAAAAAGGCTCGTTAATTTAAGGTGAGGAATTGTTTAGTCAAACTGTTCATATTAAGGCGGGGATACTAATTGAAATTGGATTGTGCTTATATTCAAAGAATATTAACAAATCAGGGTGTAAAGTTTTCGAAGGGGTTAAATGATGACGAAATTGTTGAGATTGAATCAATATACGGCTTCAAATTCCCTCCAGATTTAAAAGAATTGTTAATGTATGCTCTACCAGTTTCTAAAGGGTTTGTTAATTGGAGGGATAAAAGTGAAAAGAACATAAAACATATAAAAAAGCGTTTCAATTGGCCATTAGAAGGTATGATTTTTGATATTAAAAATAATAAATTTTGGATGGATGATTGGGGAGAGAAGCCTAATTCGTTAAAAGATGCTATTAAAATTGCTACTCAAGAATTCAAAAAAGCTCCTAAACTAATACCGATTTTTTCCCATAGGTATATCTCTGATACGCCTTCTGAAAGTGGAAATCCAATATATTCTGTTTATCAAACAGATATTATTTTTTATGGTGATAATTTGACAACGTATTTTAAGGTTGAATTTGATTTAATGGACCAACAGGATATTGATTTTGATAACATAAAAGAAATCCCTTTTTGGAGTAATTTGGTGGGATAATTTCTGTAGTCTTTAATCTTACCTATTGAAGTAAAGGGGGCTTTCCTTAAAGATACAGATGCCAATAAATGCTTAGTTTTGAAGAGGTGAAGATAAATGAAAAAGTATCCCTGCCCTTGTTGCGGTTATAAGACTTTATATGAGAAACCTCCTGGGACCGACATAATTTGTGAAGTATGTTTTTGGCACGATGATTATGTTCAAGCAAAAGACGTAAATTATTGGGGTGGTGCAAACGACTTTTCATTAAGAGATAGTCAAAAGAATTTTTTGAAGTTCGGAGCAGTAGAAGAAAGATTTATAAAGAATGTAAGAAAACCAACTATCGATGAAACAAGGGATAAAAATTGGAAGCCATTATCTGAAAAATAATTATTCCTTTTTCAACTAACGGGTGCAAGAGTTGTAGATCAGGCTGTCATTATGGCAGCTTTTTTATTGCACTAAAGGGGCAGTTTAGTGAAAGAAGGAAAATAATATTAAGTGTAGAAATAATTCTTCTTATAAGCAATTATTGATAAGTGTATTTTCTATATAGGGAGGTATTTATGCCAATTTTAAAAATAGGGAATGTTCGTGTGAGAAGAGATTCAAATGGAGATACAGTTATCATTAAGGATTCTAGTGCAATTAATGAGAGTGTTGAATATATAAATGAGTTTAATGTAAAGAATGTAGATGTAGTTGACTTTGATTGTAATGATTTAAATTTCCTAAAGGAATGTTTATCAATTGAAAACTTGTCGATTCTTAATCATTTTATAAAAGACCTTAGTGGAATTTATGGCTTAACAAAATTAAGAGTATTGTCAATAAATGAAACAACAACTAAGGTTGAATTCAGAATCGACGAGTTAAAGAATTTAGAAGAATTGTATGGAGAATTACCGAAAAACACCGTCGGTATTAATAAGTTAAATACATTAAAAAAGGTTGAATTGTGGGGCTATAAACCAAAATCAAGGAATCTAAATGAATTTAAAAATTTAAAAAGTTTGAACGTAATAAATATAACCGAATCAAGGCTCGATACTCTTGATGGTATTGAAGGAATAGTAAATTTAAAGAGCCTTGGACTGTACTATCTTAGAACTTTAAAGGATATAACGGCGTTGCAAGATGTAAAGGCTCCCATTACTGAATTGTTTTTTGAGAATAGTAAAAGCATAGTGGACTTCTCTCCTATCCAGAATTTAAAGAAACTTGAAAAGCTAAAAATTTCATCCTGTGGAGATATACCTTCACTCAGTTTTGTACCTACACTAAACGAATTAAAGAGTCTTGTGTTTTCGGGAACAAATGTTTTAGATGGAAATTTAACTTTTTGTGAAGGAATCGAGTATGTTTATTATACAAAGCAAAAACTTAGAAACTAATGGAATTGGTTGAACATAAAAGGAAATGCTCTTCAACTAACGGGTGCATTAGTAAAAATATAAAAAGGTGATCAAATAATGAGTATACAAGTTAAACTAAAAGATATAATTGAGGAAATGGAAATACAGTTTGATGAGTCACGTTCATTACTGAATATTAAAACGGGAGAATTTGTGTTAGTAACATCGGAGGATCTGAGAGCTGCTGAAGACGAAAAACCATTTGATCATTTACCTGAATGGGAACAAGAAAATAGAATAATTGCAATTGATGTGGTTGAAAACTTTGAAAATTATTTAGAGTTACCTACTAAATATGAAGTGAATGAATATGAAATTATGGAAAACTTTTGTTTAACAGTAAGTGATCAACGGAAGAAGGAATCCTTATTAATGGCAATTAAGGGAAAGGGTGCCTTTAGAAGGTTTAAGGATAAAATAATTGATTTTGAAATAGAAGATGAATGGTATTCATACCGGGGCGAGTGTTTTAAACAAATTGCTATTGAATGGTGTCAGGAA
>NZ_SMYO01000073.1 GCF_004358205.1 Bacillus salipaludis | reverse complement strand
TATATATGACTTAAGAAAAGAAATTAGCTATATTTTGTAAATGATAACTAGGAGGAGCCGTGTGCGTTAATAGCGCAAGCACGGTTCTGTGAGGGGGGAGGAGTACAATTTACCGCAAGGTAGAAAGGCTCCCTTCTACTCGACGAGTATAAGAAAGAATGGGAGGTGTTGCGGGACATCTCCTTTTCTTTTTCAATAAAGGCAGGGGACTTGGAAAAGTGAATACTCACATAAATGTCGAATTTGAAATTAACGACTGATTTTTTACAGTTTCCATCTGGTTGTAAAAAAGTTTTGGCCGTGGAGAACAAAAAAAGAAGCTTTATAGCTTCCAAGGAGGAACGTTAATCTCTTTTTTTTGCTTCTCATAATTTTGCATTCTAGAATATGAGTTAGCTAATTTAGACACTATGAATCCTTGTGGGCTCGAGGTTTTTTCAAGACCTTTTAATTCTTGAATTCTAATTTGTGCAAACATTTTTGCTACCTGAGCTAAATTTTCAATAGTATCCATTAATTCGGGGTTATCATTATAATTACATTTAGCTATGGAGTAAATATAATCAAGCTTATTCTCAATTAATTTAAGTATTTCAGTATCAAACTTTTCATTTTGCATTATTTTTCACTCCCCATTAATAAACGTATGGAATAATGGATAATAAAGAACGTAAAAAATAAAAAACTTATTCTAATGGTGAACAGTACGAACGCAATGTGTACTAAAAGAGGAGTACTTGTGTAGAAGAAGAGGAATTTCTACGAAATCTCATTTTTTATGGGAAAGTAAGATTGTGAAAAAATATACTTAAAGTAACGGGTGCATTAGCAAAAATATAAAAAGGTGATCAAATAATGAGTATACAAGTTAAACTAAAAGACATAATTGAGGAAATGGAAATCCAGTTCGAAGAATCACTTCATTACTGAATATTAAAACGGGTGAATTTGTGTTAGTAACGTCGGAGGACCAGAGAGCTGCTGAAGACGAAAAACCATTTGATCATTTACCTGAATGGGAACAGGAAAATAGAATGATTGCAATTGATGTGGTTGAAAACTTTGAAAATTATTTAGAGTTACCTACTAAATATGAAGTAAATGAATATGAAATAATGGAAAACTTTTGCTTAACAGTAAGTGATCAACGGAAGCAGGAATCCTTATTAAGGGCAATTAAGGGAAAGGGCGCCTTTAGAAGGTTTAAGGACAAAATAATTGATTTTGAAATAGAAGATCAATGGTATTTATACCGGGACGAGTGTTTCAAACAAATTGCGATTGAATGGTGTAAGGAAAATAAAATTAATTTTATTGAAAAGGAATGAAAGAGAGTGATTACTAAACCAAGGAGTAATCACCTTTTTTATAAATTAAATGGCAGGTTAGTGCAAGAAGAAAATGATAAAAATGCTATGATGATGTAGAGAACAATTAACAAGAGTGGGTGTTTTCCGATGGATTGGATAGACGTTAAAGATAGTAATGATATTGAAAACCTTTTTGACAAATTTGGTGGGTTCCATGATAGCTGTTTAAAGGTATTGCATATGTGGACTGAGAGTTATGTTGATGAGAATTTATCGGTATTTATGTCACCAGAACTCGATACTAATGTACGAATCCTTTTCCATAGGCAGTATCGTGATCCTTCTGAAATTGAGTTATTATTTAAAGGTGTAACCCAATTTCATATCGTTCCAAGTCCAATTAATTATGATTCCATTATTGATGAAGCAAAGCTTATTTTACATAAAGGTCTATTTTATTGGTCTGATTACTATGATTCGGACCCCGAAGATTATACACTTGGTTCTTATAGTTGGATTTCTGCCAAGAGTCTTAAGTGGCGTGATGCTAGTTCATGGATGGGCAAACAAAATAGATACGGAGTAATTAACGGAGACTAAAAAAATTCTTACTCAACAAACGGGTTCAAGAGTTGCGTCAGGCTGTCATTGTGGCGGCTTTTCTTATTGCACTGATATGAACGAAACTGTCAACCCACCACACCCAAATGTTTTTATTTAGCGTTTTATTCAGTATGAATAGAGTTATTCCTTGTTCAACTTATAGACCAAATATCCTTTCGGATTTAGCTTGTCAAGGGCGCACTTTCTTATGACTAAAGGGGCAGGATAGTTGAATAATAATTGTATTTATTATCCACTGAGATAAGTAGAAATGTTAAGATAAGTTTATTAATCATTCTGTTGTTAAAAGATGGTTAATTATATAATTAAAGTGAATTTTGGAAGTGATTATATCTCTTTCTGTAATGTTCAATAAAGGAGGTAGGTGTAATTTTAATTGCTGTACAAAAGGGAAACAGAATGAAATATAAATGATGAAATCTCAGGAGGAAATTAGAGTTGCCCAGTATTACTAGAGTTATTGAAGTACATCAAGAATTAGAAAGTGCATCAAATGCACCAATGTTGATTATAAGTGAAATATTATGGATATTTTTTGGAATTGTATTTATTGTACATTTATTAAAAGATAGGAAGTCATTTTCTCTTCTTGGCTTATCATTTAGAGGATTATTCTTTGTAATTACACTTTTAATAATAGGTTATTTAACCAATTCAATTATGAATTGTAATTTTTCAATTAATGAAACCCAATGGAAAAAAGGCTATTTAAAGCCTTATATTTTATCATTACCTGAACATAAAAAAAATGTAGATGACTTTTCCTTACTTCTAAATAATGAGGTTAATGGAATTAATTCTATCTATATAAATGGAGAAAAACCTCTTTGGTTTAAAATATCGTTATTAGATAAGCATAGACTTTCAAAAAAAATAGTTTTACAATGTATTATTCAAAAAGAACCAATAAAAAAACCGTTTTTAACTTATAAAAAAATTAATAAAAATATATCTGGCCAATATACTACAAATGCGTATTACGAAACAATTTTACATATACCAGAAGAATATAAAGTTATAACTCCAAAAAATTAATGAAAAGACAAAGTTACCCTTGTTCAACTCCCATGAAAATAAAAACGGAAAAAGGGCATGAAAAAACAGACCCAGAAAAATTAGTTTTTTTAAAAAAGGCTGAGCCTCTTGAAGGAAAGAGTATGAGGTTGGCTGGTAAAACGTAATAGTAATACCTTTCTACTTAAAATTAAATCACAAAGGCTGGCGCAACAACCAGAAAAAGGATTAATCTCCCATAAATGCTACCCCTAAATGGGCGCGACAGTCGGTGGTACACCGTGGTCGTTGGAGTCAGACTAACGGATGGGCTCAAAGGCACCATAGTTCAAAGACTTTCTTCGCCAGCATTAAAACAGTATAGATTGCCTGATCCATTTTCATTCTCTGTGGTGAAGCGATGATTTTTGCGCTTCATGGGTGGCTAACGGGTGCTTGTGCGGCCGAGCATAGGTCGTATCATATAACGGGTGGGATTCCCGTCGAGTAAGAACTAGCCATTCGCTCGTAGCGAGTCTTGGAGGGCTAAAGGTAACTTTAGTCTTTAAGCGTAGACAGTTAGGTAGCGGGCCG
>NZ_SMYO01000072.1 GCF_004358205.1 Bacillus salipaludis | reverse complement strand
TTTACCCCTCATCGCTTACAAAAGATGCAAAATGCCTGGAATGCATCCTCTTGATAAACATTGTAACATTTGGTAAGCCGTATGCCTTAATAGGGCACGTACGGTTTGATAAGGGGGAAGCCTCGAGAGAGGTTTCCCTACTTTCTCTTGTTCCACTGACAGACAGGTTAGCAAAAAAGTATCATGATTTTTATGTAAAATAATGGTATTATAGTTCAGATAAAGTGGGTTGATTAAAGGGTATTATTGGAACAGCATAAGTAAATTGATATTGTGGAGGGTTAAAATACTACTAGTAATACTTTACATTCACGTAAATAAGAGATATTATACATACATATAAATGTATGTATGGAGGTAGCATCTTGCCAAGAAATAAATATCCAGAAATAACAGAAAAAAGAATCTTGGATACCGCAACAAAGTTGTTTTTGGAAAAGGGATGGGAAGAAACTACCATCCAGGATATCGTAGATGATTTGGGGGATTTAACCAGAGGTGCATTTTACCATCACTTTAAATCTAAAGAGGATATTATAGACGCTGTTCTCAATCAACTGGCAACTGAAAACGACCCGTTCAAAGAGGCTAAAAAAATCTCTGGATTAAACGGACTGGAAAAGTTAAGAATGGCATTTTTACTGTCATTTGAAAATATTGGACAAGTAGAAGCCGTTAAAACGATCTCCCACATCCTAAACAACCCTAAATTGATTGCGAAACAACTACAGGAATGTGTCCATTCAGGAGCTCCTGATATCCTTGCTTTTATCGAAGAAGGGGTAATAGACGGTTCTATTTCTGTTCAATATCCTAAACAGACATCAGAAACATATATGCTGCTGACTAATATTTGGTTAAGTCCAATTATATTTTCAGTAGATACAGAAGAATATCTGTTAAAAGCAAAACATCTACAAGAATTATTTAATAGTATCGGGCTCCCGGTTATTGATGATCAGATACTTGCTACCCTTGAAAAATTTCATAAAGCTATTTCTATCTAAAGTGGACTGCCAATCGGCAGTTTACTTTTACAAATATACATACATTTATATGTATGTAAACTTTAGGAGGGATTCGACTTGGAATTTGAATCTGCTGTAAAAATCTCTGGATTAGTAAAGACCTTCAATCAAAAAGAAGTCATAAAAAATTGTAACATGACCGTTTCAAAAGGAAGCGTTTATGGACTATTGGGTGTAAATGGAGCTGGAAAAACAACAATTTTTAAACTGCTATTAGGATTACTTCATCCCACTGCCGGACAAATAGAAATTTTCGGCAAGGATATTCAAATTGGTGAAAATTGTATTCTAAGGGATGTAGGAAACATGATAGAAACTCCCATTTTTTATGAACATTTATCCGCTATTGAAAATTTAGAAATTCATCTTTCCTATATGGGAATTCAAAATACAGATATTCAAAAAACATTAGGAACAGTTGGGTTACATGATATAGGTAATCAACCTGTTTCTCAATTTTCTCTAGGTATGCGTCAGCGTTTAGGGATAGCAAGAGCAATCATCCATCAGCCAAAACTTTTAATTTTGGATGAACCTATTAACGGGCTAGATCCAGTGGGAATACGGGAAATGAGGGAGCTTTTTAAAGACCTTGTAAAAAAACATGATATGACTATACTTGTTTCCAGCCATATTTTAAGTGAAATCGAACATATCGCAGATGTCATAGGGATCATCGTAGATGGGAGTATTGTTCAAGAAATAGAGTTAGCCACTATCGAAAAGGATTCTGCAGATGGATTAGAAGAATATTTTCTTAATATTGTGCATGGAGGAATGAAACAACATGCTTAACTTATTGAAACTTGAATTGAAAAAAAACAATATTCGTACATACATTATTGCAGCCTCTATCATTGGAATATGTATGTTAGGAATAATATATCTTTTCGCCTATGCTCCAAAGATTGAGCCAAAAGACCCGGACATGAAAATGTTTGCAGGATATGAAAATATCATTCCATTATTTAACACAATCTGTATGTTTGCCTTCAGCTTATTATCATCAGTAATGTTTTCAAAAATAGTAATTGAAGAATATGCAGGGAAACGCACCATTCTGCTATTCTCATACCCTATCAGCAGAAGAAAGGTTTTTCTGGCAAAGATTTCTGTGGTTTCACTGTTTGTGGCAACTGCAATGATCACCTCAAGCATAAGCATATTTATTATTTTTGGTATTAGTGAATCCATTTCCCCAGTGGTAGACGGAAACATCACTTTTGAAATGATAAGTAGGGCTGCCAAAACTACATTTTATATGTCTATTTCTGCGGTTAGTGTTGGTATTATCTCTCTGGCGATCGGCTTTATAAAAAAGTCTATACCGACCACTATTATATCCTCAGTTTTGCTTTGCTCGCTATTAAGTAACATCGTGGCAGGTTCTATATCTGCAGATAGTTCAATCATTATTTTTACAATCATTCTTGTATTTATAAGTGTGATCGTCATTAACATAATGACAAGAAAGATTAACTGCATGGAGGTATAACAAATATGGAACAAAAAATTGAAAATGCAATAGATAATACTCTTGAAAACCTCGCCCCGCTATTTTATCGGTCAAGTATCATAATAGGTATTCTTTTGGTTTTATTAGGATTTTTATTATATTTCCTTAAATCATCCAAAAAGAATTCAAGAACTGTCTGCTTAATTTGTATTGGAATTGGAATATTCTCAATAATTAGCGGTATTATGCAAATGGAATACTAACGATACCACGAACTAGAATGAAAAATAAAAGTATTATAAAAAGGTAAAAAGCAATACATATTTATAAGATATTAATGCCAATAAGCCTTTTTGAGCTATTTACAAGTTTGGTAATTCCATCCTTTTTATGTTGGGTTTGAAAAATAAAAAAAGAGTAAAGAAAAACTTGTCCTATGTATATGGAAATAGCAGGTTATTCATAAATTGGTGAAATCGAATACTTGGTGTAAGGGGTTAGTGAGACCTCGTTTAGACTCGTTACGGAGAATCATATCATAAGTAAAGGATGCTAAAACGTGCATCCTTTACTTTGTGACAATACTTGAATTGGAATAATTAATTATATTTATCTAATATCCTGACGCATTATTTCTTTATTAAGCCAATCTCAACCAATCTTTCATACAAAAAGTCACCAGCAGTAATGGCAGGATATTTTTCTAGATTATCTTCAGAAATACAAGATGGAAAAGGTCATCTAACCGTCTGATAAACGAGGGCTATTGTTTATGCATTTACTCACTTGCACTAGTGGGTGCTTTAATTACACAACAAATGGGCTGTTCGGCAGTCCTTTTTTCATTGGGAAGGAACTATCTATAAAGTGAAGGAATATATTTTTAAAAACCCTTGTCCATTCCTAATGAGGTGACTAAATCCTTATGAAGACATTTTTAACCACCCGAAAGAAAATGCCATTCCAGTAAGAGATGATAAATACGGAAACTGATTGTTAATAAGCTAACGGGTGCTTGTGCGGCCGAGCCTAGGTCGTATCATATAGCGGGTGGGATTCCCGTCGAGTAAGAACTAGCCATTCGCTCGCAGCGAGTCTTGGAGGACTAAAGGTAACTTTAGTTTTTAAGCGTAGACAGCTAGGTAGTGGGC
>NZ_SMYO01000071.1 GCF_004358205.1 Bacillus salipaludis | reverse complement strand
AAAATCTGAATCTAAGAAAAGAGATTAGCTACAGTCTGTAAACGATAACTAGGAGGAGCCGTGTGCATTAATAGTGCAAGCACGGTTCTGTGAGGGGGAGGAGTACAATCTACCGGAAGGTAGAAAGGCTCCCTTCTACTCGACTAGTTTAAGTGAAGACTTTCACAAAGTTATAGTAATAATTTTGAGGAAGGGAACAATTTGGATGACCTTCAGGAGGGCTGGCTACACAATCGAGGATAACCATTAGCGGGTTTTAAGGAGTGTTTCGAGGATTTTAAGGGAAATGTTTCTATGGGAAGTTGGTAAATAACTTGGTACAAACGAAGCTTTATCATTAGCAAGGTTATTTAATATATAGTTTCTATTAGTGTATAGATTATTTCTATAATTCATCACGTAGCATAAAAATTATAATGTAGTAAAGTATTCAAAAAATTATATGTTAAATTTTATTAATAAAGTGGTGAAGAAAATGCAAAAAGTAGTTGGGATTATTGGTGTAATGAGACCATTAGCAACTGTAGATTTAATGAATAAAATTATTTTTAATACACCAGCAAAGAAGGACCAGGTCATATTCATATTATCGTGAACAATTATTCACAAATACCTGACCGAACAACAGCTATTTTGGGAAAAGGTACAGATCCTGCCCCATATATAATACAATCAGCAGAAAGACTAGAAAATGCTGGTGCGGATTTTCTTGTAATTGCTTGCAATACTGCTCACTTTTACTTTAAATCAATAGAAAATTCCGTTAGTATCCCAATTTTACACATGCCGTTAGAAACAGCTCGCTTTTTACATAAAAAAAATGTTAGAAGAGTAGGTTTGTTAGCTACTGATGGAACAATAAATACAAAACTGTATCAAGATAGTTTTCAAGCCTAAGATATTAATGTCATTGAACCTCATACACAAATGCAGAAAGAAGTGATGGAAGGAATATATGCTATTAAAGGGAATGATTTAGAGAAAGGGAGTTTATACCTTTCAACAGTGGGTAATAAAAGCTTTTTCATCGAAAAGTAAACAAAATTTCTTTAACTGAAAAGGGAGAATATTTCTTTCCACATGCACAAAAAATTCTTCAATCTTATCAGGAAGCAAAGTACGGAATACAACAAGTAACTGTACCTTATGAGCTAGTCCTTGGGAGTGCTTTGTCAATTTCTAACAACGTTCTCCCTGATATTTTGCCGGCCTTTAAATCAAAGTTTAATGACGTTAGAATAAAAATTATAACGGGACATTCTAAAGACATTTTACACAAGGTCATTAACAAAGAGGTCGACTTTGGTATTATTCGAACAGAAACTCACCCTCAGGTTGAATCAATCGTCTTTACAATGATCCTATTAGTCTTTTTGTCCCTTCAAATCATTCTTTTTTAAAAGAAGAAACAGTAACAGTAGAAGATGTAAGTAAACAGCCTCTAATCTTTTTTGATTATGGATCTATCGATTGGCTTATAATTCATCGCCTCTTTCTAAGTAATGGTGTAAATCCGAATATATATGTAGAAGTTGATCATATGGAAACGGCTAAAAATTTAGTATTGCAAGGTCTAGGCATTAGCTTTTTACCTGAGCATTGTGTAAAAAAAGAACTAGAAAATGAAGAGTTATTTCGAGTAGTAATGACTCCTCCAGTAAAAACGAATATTAGTATTGACTTCATTTATTTAAAAGGTAAACCTAAATCTGTTTTTATGGATTTTTTAAAAAATAAAATGTTTGAAAAACAAAAAACCGAATGATGTGTCAATCGGTTTTTTGTTTTTTTTGTTTTAAATATAAATTTATCCAATGTAGAGAAATCTGGTTTTCTAATAATATTCCAGTAGGAATTCAGGAGTACTGTTCTTTGTAATGTTATCTTTGCTCCAGGACCTTTTTATCTCCCTTATTCAAATGTTCCCTTCACTAATAGAACTTTGTTTTCTACCATAAGTTTTCCTTTTGCAATGACACTGTGAATGTCAAGCGTTTCTTTTTCCAGCAATACGAGATCAGCATCCTTTCCAGTTTGAATGCTGCCCTTGCTTGGAAGCTTTAACGCTTGTGCGGGATTTGTGGTGATAACCTCCAATGCTGTTTCCAGCGGGATGCCTTCCTCTAAAACCGCATCACGTACTTCGTGATATAACGACGATACTTTCCCGACTTGAAGGCCTACATACGCCCCATCCCTGTCAAAGAAGGGAAGACTGGCCTGCCCGTCTGACGAGAAGGTGATGTGCCCAACTGGAATCCCTTCTTCAAGCATCCTACGCAATGCCTTGCTGCTCTTCACTTCGCCCTCCTCTAAAAACTGAGGAATGGTACTTGTAGTAAAGTCAACATATCCCCCTCGCTTTGCGTAATCCATTCCCGCCTTGAATAATTCTTCATTTCGGTTGATATGTGTCGGATGGAGCTGCCGAATCGGAATATTGGTTTTATCTGCAATTTCATGCAGCAATGAAAGCTTTTCATCTCCGTCCCCTACATGCACTTCCAATATGCCAGCTTTTCCTGACAGAATACCGCCATTGCGTGCCGCAACAGCGACTTTAGCCAGTTCCTCAAATGTGGGTTCTGATGATCTATGGTCAGAAATTGCAATCTCTCCAACACCGATAATTTTGTCGATTAAAATAATATCGTCTTCGATTTTTTCCGTCAGTGTTTTTACTGGTACTTGATAGGAGCCTGTATGAATAAAGCAGGTAACACCCTCTTCTTCAAGCGCCCGTGCCTTGGCAAGCAAACTCTCCATTTTTCGCGTTGTTCCGTCCGTACCAAGTAAGCCAACTAGTGTTGTAATACCTGCAGTTGTAATATCAGTGAGCATAAGCTCGGGAGTGCGGGTTTTGAATCCGCCTTAGCCGCCTCCACCAATAATATGAACATGTGAATCGATAAATCCCGGAACAACCAAGTGGTTTGCCGCATCAATGATTTGAATAGGAGCAAAGTTGTCAGGAATCGCAATTCTGTCATCGATAAATGCGATTTTATCGTCTGCAATCAATAGGTCTTTCCGTCCTAGGTAATGGGGTGCGTATACTTCTCCATTTTTGATTAAAGTAAGCATTTCTTTTCTCCTCCTGTTCATGTATTCTTGTCCCCTATTAGAATGGACCATATCCGATAAAGTAAGCTGTGATGACAGCTATTAATCCGATGAGATATTGAATAAGTACCAGCGGCAGAATCCACCTTGCCCACTTTGTCCAAGAGATACCGGCAATGGCCAAACTTGCCATTAAGGTAGTGGCAGTAGGAAAAATCATATTTCCGATTCCGTCTGCAAAAGAAAAAGACAACACTGCCGTTTGGCGTGTAATATGCAATAGGTCCGCGAGCGGCGCCATAATCGGCATTGTCAGCATTGCATGACCGCTTCCAGACGCTAGAACAAAATGGATAAGCGTCTGGAAGCTATACATACCGGCTACACTTAAATAGCCAGGAAAATGCTTGATGGACTCAGATACTAGATGCAGGAGAGGGTCGATGATATGTCCTTCATTTAATACAACAAGAATTGCACGTGAAACGCCGATGATCAAGGCTCCACCGATTAAGGAAGCAGAACCTTTTGTAAAGGAGTTAACAATACGATCTGCAGACATGTTTCCGATGATTCCAACTACGATTGTCAATATAATGAATAAGGCTGCAATTTCTGTAATGTA
>NZ_SMYO01000070.1 GCF_004358205.1 Bacillus salipaludis | reverse complement strand
ATAACAAAAGAAAAACTCACAAAATGGGGATTAAAAGATATATCCCAACTTTATGAGTTACGATACTTAAAAGATTGAACCGCCGTATACGGAACCGTACGTACGGTGGTGTGAGAGGTCGGGGATTAAATTTCCCCTCCTACTCTATTAAACTAAGGGGCGTACATTTTAAATTGAATTAGTAAAGGTAATAAAGAAAAAAATACGAAAAAAACGGCTGTGGTATTGGGGGCTTTCTTTTTGGGTTTGCAGATTAAGTGGAGTTACTTAAAACAAATTATTGAATCAAGGTTTTGTGACAAATTAATTGGTAGGATAAATATTAACTATACAAATTATAGAACAATTAACGAACCTGAGAGTAGATTTTGGATTACGTTAGATGGAGAAGAGCTATACAGCAACTCAAAAGTAAAATGGCTTTTCAATCACTATAAAATCATCCTTGAGCACAGCAACGATAATGAACAAATGACTTATGAAGAAGCTGAAAAGATATTGGAAAAACAAGGTCAATATTATATAGATTATATTGAGGATTCTCTGTGTCAGTATATAAATTTATCAATAAGTGATGCCTTAAATTCAGAGAGATTCTTAATAAGGGCTTTAGCTATGATTGATAGGAGACTTGGAAAAAGAAGGTTACAAAGTGTTGAAATAGAAGAAAATGAACATATACTTGTTCATAAATTGTATTCAAGAGACAGCAAAGTACGTTAGGAAAAAATTAAAAGAAAAATGGATTCATCTTTTAAACGATTAAAAATCGATTATGAAACGAATGGGATTTTTATAACCTCAAAAAAAAGGTGAAGGGGTGTTAAGGCGGCATCGTATATGCCTCCTAGAGATAACGTTTAGCTAAGTGACTTTCTGTATGAGAGGGCCTTCCAGGGCCCTTTTGTCTATTATAAGAAATTACAAAATGAAAGAAAAATTAAACTAGTAATCTATCGTATAAAATTGGTATGGCTTTTAATAACAATGGAATGAGGGAATCCCTTTACCACTTGTGAACCGCCGTGACCATCCAAATAAATAACCTTTTTTCCAATAAACTTCTGTGTTAATGTTGGAAATTTCCAGCGGACTTCTTCAATCGGGAACACTATTGCCCGTTGATGAGATGGTCTCTTGTATGTCCAAAGGGGTGCAAACCGCACGGAGAATTTCCAACCAGCAGAGAGATGAACTTCATCTTAAGAAGACTAGAAAAGCGATTGCCGATTTGGTTGGTGCCAAACCAAATTAGGCAGTGTTTGGTCAAAATTCTACATCCATAATGTTCTCAGTAGAGCGCACTTAGTAAAACGTGGACCCATTAGGATAATATTGTCGTTACTGAAATGTACCACCGTTCAAACGTGGACTCATGGGCAACCGCGGCCAATGATACAAATACAAAAATTCGTTTCATTTCGGTTGACAAAGAGAGATTAACTCTTGATTTGATTTTGTTAGACAATCTGATTGATGAGAATACCAAACTAGTCGCCGTAACACTTGCCTCCAATGTCGTTGGGGCCATTACCGATGTTGAAAGGATTGCAAAGCGGGAAAAGTGAAGTGGAAGCGTTACTAACTGTAGATGCCGTCATTAAAGCGCCATTTAATTGATTCAGGCTTTAATCTATTTGTTATATAGTCAATTAATTTAAATCGACATAGATATTATCTAAAGGTATTTTGGTATGATTTGATACTAATTCCTTTATCACTTTTTGAATGTTTTTAACTAACTTCGAAGAAGATTTTACTCTAATTAATGTGTATACTTCTTCTTCATTTATACACCATACTTTTACATCCTCAACAGTTAAATCTTGGTTGGTTTCTTGTAGAGATTTTATAATCCCATCAACGGAATAGCCATTAGGGGTCCCTTCCATTAATATATTAAAGGATTCTTTTGTGATTTTAACGCCACCAGCAATTATGATTATCGATGTTATTAAACTACCAATTGGGTCTAACCATGTTAGGCCAAAATATTTAATACCCAATGCTGCGATGACAACACTCACACTAGTAAATAAGTCAGCCAAAACGTGAATCATTGCACTTTTTACGTTCAAACTGGAATTAGCTTTCGTCAAAATATAGCCCACGATTCCATTTACAACTAAACCAATCGTACCGACAACTAACATTTGGTTCGGAATGATTTTTATTGGATTAAACATACGACTGATCGCTTCACCAATTATAAATATAGGGATAATCACTAATGTAAAACCATTAATAAATGCTGCGATTGGTTCAAATCGTTTGTAGCCAAATGTTTTATTTTTTGTTACTGTCTTTGTAGCTAGAATGGTTGCGATTAGTGAAAGAATCAATGAGAAAGCGTCTGAACCCATGTGTACACCATCGCCCATCATCATTAAGGAACCTGAAATAAATCCGTAGATAATTTCAGCTAAAGCAAAAAACAGGGTTAAGGATGCAGCCCAAATAAAAAGCTTTTTATTTTTTTTATAGTAGTTATCTAATTGCCCATCGTTACTACTCATTTAAGTCATCTCCTAGATTAGAATTATTATAAATTTATAATACGGTTACTGTTAGCTAAAGTCAAATATAATCGAGAATATATTTCTATAAATGAGAATGATAATTCCCTTCAATTACTGTAATATTGGATTATGCGATAAATAATTGCTAATATTAATGATAATAATTATCATATAATTATATTTACTGAATTATGGATTACTGTCACTTTTTATAAAGTAAGTATTCGTGGATAACCAGCACTGTTATAATCGCATAACAACTAAGATAGTGAAGGAATGTACTTAAACTAAACGGGTGCAATACTTAAAGATCCAGCTCCCAATTCAGGCGGCTTTTTTATTGTGGTAACGGGGCAGGATAGTTGAAGAAGGGATGGTAAAAACAATAGAGAATTTAATATATTAACCATTATTAAAAAGTAGGTGTTTATTTTGGCTCAATCAGCTGCACATTCCTTTATTACGTATAAATTTTTATATAATTTAAATACTAAATTTGTCCACATTAAGATTAAGGAATGATGATATGATCCAAGATAGGATGTTAAGAATAGGTATATTAGGTGTAATTTCAACAATACCAGGAGAGATTGCTTCGAGGATATTTGCACATTTTGGCTTTGGAAAGTTTGGTATTTATGAATTAGCAAGTCTTATTATTACATTTAACAGACCAGTATTTACCATAGGATTAATCGTAGATTTTTTAGTTAGTAGTGTTTATGCAGTCTTACTTTACTTTATATTTGAAAAGTTTGGTTCATGCCATTTAGTTATAAAAACGACCGTGGGCAGTTTATTTGCCTGGTTAGTATGTGAACTATTATTCACATCATTAATAGAAGGTAAGTATATCGATATTAGACCCATTAATGATTATTATTCACATATTTTCAGTGCCATCATTTTTGGTATTACATTAGGATTGTCACTAAAAAAATTTATATTCAAGAGTTAACCCTATATTTGGAGTTATATTAAGTGCAAATGAGATTGTGAACAATAGCACTTAAACTATCGAGTGCTTGTGCGGCCGAGCATAGGTCGTATCATATAACGGGTGGGATTCCCGTCGAGTAAGAACTAGCCATTCGCTCGTAGCGAGTCTTGGAGGGCTAAAGGTAACTTTAGTCTTTAAGCGTAGACAGTTAGGTAGCGGGCCGAAAGCCA
>NZ_SMYO01000007.1 GCF_004358205.1 Bacillus salipaludis | reverse complement strand
TTGATGAAGGCCATATCTTTTTGTTCATGTATAGTTTTGGCCTTCATGGACTTGATGAAGGCCATATCTTTTTGTTCATGTATAGTTTTGGCCTTCATGGATAGGATGAAAGCCTAATCTTTTAATTTCAAGTATAGTTTTGGCCTTCAAAGATAGGATGAAAGCCTAATCTTTTGATTTCATGTATAGTTTTGGTCTTCATGGATAAGAGGAAAGCCTAATCTTTTAATTTCATGTATAGTTTTGGCCTTCATGGATAGGATGAAAGCCTAATCTTTTAATTTCATGTATAGTTTTGGCCTTCATGGATAGGATGAAAGCCTAATCCTTTAATTTCATGTATAGTTTTGCCCTTCATGGACTTGATGAAGGCTATATCTTTTGGCTTCCTCTGTAGTTTTAGCCCTCATGGACACCATGAAGGCTATATCTTTTGGCTTCCTCTGTAGTTTTAGCCCTCATGGACACCATGAAGGCTATATCTTTTGGCTTCCTCTGTAGTTTTAGCCTTCACTGACAGGTTGAAAGCCGCATCTTATGGTTTCCTGTCTAGTTTTGGTGTTCATGTCAGTATATTCGAAATTATATCTTTGATTTTTTGAAGATATTCCCATTATTTATCATTTAATCGAGGCTTGGTCGGGTCACAGTTTGGTTTATCCACATTTGTTGATTCCGCCAATTTCATAAGGTAGTAACATTCTTCCCTAAACATATGGTCAGCCATTAACGGAGAGAATGTACCTAAAGCCTGGGCGCTTAATTCGAGTTCTTCAATTTCTTGAAGGAAGTTTTGAAATAACTTAATTTCTAATGTTACATCTGAATTTAATTTTTCTAAGGCCGGAAAATTGGTGAGTTGTGTTCTTAGAAAGCCCGTCATTTCAACTGCCTTTAGGTAAAAATCTTCAAAATGCTTTGTATAAGAATCACTTTTTTCTTTTAACGTTTTTTCCACACTATCCAGGTTGGAGGAAATCGCGCTCGCATGCCCTGCAGCATCCAATATCCATACGAGATGATGGTGCAGTTCGTGGAAGATAGGGGGGATTTCTTGGGACTTTAAATGTTTTAAGACCCGAACATATTCTTCAAGTTCATTTACCATGTGATTTAGAAAAGATGGCGATAAATGGATCTTTATTTTACTGGTTAGATGTCTTTTGATTAAATTCAGCTTAAAGTCGCGCAGCCTAAGGGTTTCAGTTTCTGCTTTATCAGTTAATTGGTTAATATCCGCGGATTTAGCTTGTTCAAGAAGATTATCAAAAGAATGAATAAATTCTGATGCAATTTGAATCTCATTTTTTTCTACAGGAGCTAATGCTTCGTGGATAAATCGGGAATGATCACCTAATATTTGCAGCCAAAACCGATGCTCGAATCTGGCGGTTCTCTCAAAAACATCGTTCATTTCTTCTCCCCCTTATTAAAAATCCAATTAAAAGTTTATTCGAATTCCCAGAAAAAAATGTTAACAAAATATTCATTTATTTTTTTATACGATCATGAATTTTTTTATAGAATGAACTTAGGTTTTAAAAGAGAGGATGTGGTTATATGCCTTTTAAGGCAAGAGTAGAATCGGAGGATTTGAAAAGATTTAAGATTTTAGATCAACGTATGTTACTTACCGCAGATGAAAAGAAGTATTATAAAGCACTTTTAAAAGGTTATGAAGGTGAAGTACAGTTTGATTCTTTAACCGAAAAGCTGCAAAGTGATTCATTTATTTTAAACGATTTAGTGCTTGAAGTGAACCACACAAAATTTCAAATTGATTCTACTATCATTTTTCAAAATACTTATCATTTTTTTGAGGTTAAGAATTATGAAGGTGATTATATTTACGACCCTGAAAACTTCAAAAGTGGTTCAGGAAAACCTATTCAAAATCCGCTGGATCAACTAAAACGAAGCAAAACCCTAATCCGCCAGCTTCTACAAAATCTCGGATATAATTTACAAGTTGAAGGACACGTAATTTTTATAAACCCCGAATTCACCTTATTAAATGCCCCTTATGACTTATCGTTTATATATCCATCCCAGCTAAATCGTTTTTTGAAGAAATTAGATATGAAACCATCACGGCTAAATAATATTCATATTAAGCTAGCGAATCAATTGGTCGCCTTGCATCAAAGTAAGGTATCCATGATTAAATTACCCACTTATGAATATGACCAACTTAAAAAAGGATTGAATTGCAAGGGATGTGACTCATTTTCAGTGTCTGTACAGGGGAAAAAGCAAATTTGCAATGAGTGTGGGTATGTTGAAATGATATCAACAGCTGTTTTGCGAAGCGTAGAGGAATATAAGCTTCTTTTTCCAAATTGGAAAATCAACTCAAATATAATCTTTGATTGGTGTGGAGGTGCTATTTCTAAGAGGAGAATTGGCAGGACCCTTGGAAAAAGTCTTAAAATTGTTGGAGTTCATCAATGGGCAGTTTATGAGTAAGAAAATTGCATACTCCATCTGACATCTCATTATGAGTGCTTACCGTGGTGGTTATTTAGGGGGATTGACCAATTGAAGGATAATTTTATCTGCTACCAAAAAAGTTAGGCCTACACTACCTTTATGAAACCCTTTTCCTTAAGGTAACTTTTGACTTTTGGTCTTCATCCCCCCTTTGATGACCTTTTCCATCAAGAACCTTTTGACTTTTGGTCTTCATCCCCCTTTGAAGACCTTTTCCATCAAGAACCTTTTGACTTTTGGCCTTCATCCCCCCTTTGATGACCTTTTCCTTCAAGAACCTTTTGACTTTTGGCCTTCATCCCTCTTATGAAGACCTTTTCCACCATGTACTCTCAGACTTTTGGTCTTCATCCCCCCTTTGATGACCCTTTCCATCAAGAACCTTTTGACTTTTGGCCTTCATCCCTCTTATGAAGACCTTTTCCACCATGTACTCTCAGACTTTTGGTCTTCATCCCTCTTATGAAGACCTTTTCCACCATGTACTCTCAGACTTTTGGTCTTCATCCCTCTTATGAAGACCTTTTCCACCATGTACCCTCAGACTTTTGGCCTTCATCCCCCCTTTGAAGACCTTTTCCATCAAAAACCTTTTGACTTTTGGCCTTCATCCTTCTTATGAAGACCTTTTCCATCATGTCCCCTCAGACTTTTGGCCTTCATCCCTCCCATGAAGACCTTTTCCACCATGTACCCTCAGACTTTTGGCCTTCATTCCTCCTATGAAGACCATTCTCCATCTGTCACCTAAAAAATTTTGGCCCCCGTGCTCATATGAACACAATTCCACTGAACAACGAAACAAACAGCAAAAAAACCGGCAGCACCCCGCTGCCGGCTCAACATTCACTATTCAGACTTCACAGGCTTCTTAAGAATCCCAAGTAACACAGCCGTCACAACCGCACCAACAAAGATTGCTAATGCGTACTGAAGAGCCCCGCCTTCAACTAATGGAACAACGAAGATCCCGCCATGTGGTGCACGAAGACCGATTCCAAACGCCATAGACATCGCACCTGATATTGCTGAACCAACCATCACAGATGGAATCACGCGAAGCGGGTCTGCTGCTGCAAACGGAATCGCTCCTTCCGTAATGAAAGATAGACCCATTACATAACAAGCCTTACCCGCATCACGGTCCTCCTTATTAAACTTCTTCTTAAATAATGTCGTTGCTATCGCGATACCAAGTGGTGGCACCATTCCGGCTGCCATAATCGCTGCCATTGGCTCATAGACACCATTCGCTAGTAACCCGGTACCAAATACATAGGCTGCTTTATTGATCGGGCCACCCATATCAAACGACATCATCAAACCTAACACAATTCCTAGTAAAATAGCATTTCCTGTTCCAAGACCTGTTAACCAATGAGTAATTTCTTTATTTAACCAGGTAACCGGATGGTTGACTGCAAAGAGCATGATAAATCCGGTAATCCCTATCCCAAATAAAGGATAGAGCAGAATACTTTTAATTCCTTCCAATGACTGTGGAAGACCAGCAAATACCTTTTTCAAAAGAACCACAACATAACCCGCAAGGAAACCAGCAATCATCCCGCCAAGGAAACCGGCGCCGCTTGATGCTGCCATCATACCGCCAACCATACCAGGTGCAAATCCAGGACGATCGGCAATGCTAAGTGCAATAAAACCAGCCAAAACAGGTACAATTAAACCAAATGCATTTCCACCGCCGATGGTCATCAATGCTTCGGCAATTTTATTATAGGATGGATCATCTGGTTTAAACGAGTTATAGCCAAACATAAAACAGATAGCGATTAAAATACCGCCCCCGACAACAAATGGAAGCATGTTGGAAACACCATTCATTAAATGCTTATAGAAGCCTTTTCTACCACTTGAATCGGCACCGCTATTCTCACTTTTGCCGCCATTCCCCGAATATACTGGTGCATCCTGCTTTAAAGCACGCTCAATCAAATTTTGCGGCTTGCGTATACCATCGGCAACGGCCGTCTGAATCACATGCTTACCATTAAATCTTTCCATTTCTACATTGATATCAGCAGCAATAATAACAGCTACGGCATTCTCAATTTCCTCTTTTGTTAAAACATTCTTCGCTCCACCGGAACCATTGGTTTCAACCTTGATGTCAACACCCATTTCCGCTGCCTTAGCTTTTAAAGAATCAGCTGCCATATAAGTGTGGGCAATCCCCGTGGGGCATCCCGTAACCGCTACAATGGCATTCTTTTTATTTGACACATCTTGTTCTTCTTCATCTTCCTGGTCATAAAAATTAATAACCTCAAGGACATCATCAGCAGAAACAGCATGAAGTAACTTTTCACGTACTTCCTGTTTCATTAATAAACCTGAAAGACGTGCAAGTGCTTCAAGGTGAGTATTATTAGCGCCCTCTGGTGCTGCAATCATAAAAAACAAATGAGCTGGCTGTCCATCTAATGATTGATAATCTACACCCGAAGTGGATTTACCAAAAACAATGGCTGCTTCTCTTACTGCTTTTACTTTTGCATGAGGAATCGCAATTCCGTCTCCAATACCCGTTGTACTCTGCTCTTCACGTTTTAGAATGGCTGCTTTAAACTCTTCACGGTTCGTAATTTTATTGGCCTTAAATAGCACATCAACGAGCTGGTCGATAGCGTCTTCTTTCCCCTGGCCATCTATATTTAAAAGAATAGTATTCTTTGTGAGCAATTCTGTAATTTTCATGGCTTCTCCTCCTAATTAACCTCTCTAATTTTTACCTGCTCAAGGAGTTCTTCAATTAAATCTTTTGTACACAAGCCGAGTGAAAAGGCGGTTGCGCTGCCTGCGGCAACACTATATTGAAATGCCTTTTTCACACTAGAAGTTTTTTGATATTCAGCCAAAAAGCCTGCCACCATTGAATCTCCGGCACCAACTGAATTTTTCACCACGCCTTTTGGCACATCGGCAATGAGGGCCATTTCGTTATTTATAAAAACAGCCCCTTCACCCGCAAGTGAAACAATCACGTTTTTAGCCCCCATATCAATTAACTTCTTTCCAAATGGGATGACGTCTTCACAGCTTGAAAGAGTAGTTTGAAATAAATCGCCAAGCTCGTGATGGTTTGGTTTAATTAAAAATGGATGGTAAGGAAGAACTTTTTTTAACAAGTCGCCCTCAGCGTCAACAACAAATTTAGCCTTACTTTCCTTACAAATCCTTACCAACTCTTCATATGTGGTCACTGGCATTGTCGAAGGAATGCTTCCCGCTAGGACCAAAAGATCATTTTCAGTTAAATGGTTAATTTTCTCCTTTAGCTCTCTGAAATTCTCTTCGGAAATCCTCGGACCGTTCGCATTGATTTCGGTCTCCTCGCCAGTTTTCAACTTAATATTGATTCGAGTATCTTCGTTAACTTTGATAAAATCCGTTTCTATTTTTTCATTTTGCAGGTATTCTTCAATGTATCTTCCGGTAAAACCACCGTTGAAGCCTAATGCCCTGCTCGTTAAACCTAATTGGCTTAAAACCCTTGAAACATTGATTCCCTTACCGCCAGGAAACTTTGTTTCCATTATTGTTCGATTCAGCTCTCCTAACTGAATGCTTTCGAGTTGAACGATATAATCAACTGAAGGGTTTAAGGTTAATGTATATATCATGCTGTCACGACCTTTATTGTAGTTCTATTTTTATATTGTGTTTGGGTTTCATCGTCAAGAGCATTGGTTATCACCACAGCCTCCGAAATATCGGCTATTTTTGCAAAGGCAACTTCCGAAAACTTGGAGTCGTCTGCTAAGACGTATGCTTCTCTAGAAAGAGAAATCGCTTTATGTTTCACCATTGCCTCTTCTTGATCTGGTGTTGTAAAACCAAACTGAGAATGGATTCCATTTACTCCCATAAAGCATTTATCGAACCGATAAAGGTCAAGACTTGCTAATGCTCCCCGGCCGATAATCGCGTTTGTGTTCAGTTTTGCAAATCCCCCAATTAAATAGGTTGGAATTCCTTTATTTAGTAATGGCGTTAAATGAGTTAGACCATTTGTAACGACAACAATGTCAGTTAGATTTAAGAATTCTACCATTTCAAGAACTGTTGACCCCGCATCAAGATAAATACAGTCGCCTTTTTCTACCAAACTTGCAGCATATTGGGCGATTCTCCGTTTTTCTTGAAGGTTTTTGGCTGATTTTTCAATCATGCTCGGTTCTTGTAGCTTTCCTTGCAGTCTTGATGCACCGCCATGAATTCTTTTTAAATGTTTTTCCTTCTCTAATTGTGATAAATCGCGTCGGATTGTTGACTCAGATGTATTGGTAAGGTCCACAATCTCCTGGATTTTAACGATATTCTGTTCCTTTAAAAGTTGTAAAATCAGTCGATGACGTTCAGGTGTTAACAAGTCATCACCACCTATAATTATTGTTCTTGATTCTATATTACTGAAACCGATTGCAAAAATCAATCATTTTCTTTCAAAATCAATCATATTTTGAATGGGATTGAATGATTTCGAAAGAAACAATCGTTGTTTTGCAAATAACTAGATGAAAATAAAATATTGTGGTATAATTTTTGATGTTAAAGGGATAGTGCGGGTGTAGTTCAATGGTAGAACTTCAGCTTCCCAAGCTGGCGGTGCGGGTTCGATTCCCGTCACCCGCTCCAAAATGGAGAAGTACCCAAGTGGTTATAAGGGGGCGCACTCGAAATGCGCTAGGACGGGCAACCGTTGCGTGAGTTCGAATCTCATCTTCTCCTCCATACATATTGTTTCAATAAACACTTTAAAATAAAGTGTTTTTTTTAATAATCACGGAATCTTAGTTCTATAAAAAATTGTGTATAATAAGAAAGAGTTTATACATAAGTAAAGGATGATAAATTTGAACATTACTGGGCATACAGTTGAAAAACTTGAAGATCCATTTGGTCTGCTTTCAGGCGATCGCTATGAGTTTTTCCTTCAACTAGAAATTGATGAAGAGGATGAACTTTATTCGGAAAAAGGAATTGGCTTAAGGGTAATCTTTGTAATGGATGAAAATGGGGAGAAAATCACGAATTATCATTTTTACGAAAGAGGAACAGAGAAAGTTCTCGATTTTGCCTTAGAAGAAGACGAAGAAGATTTAATTATCGCCTACTGCAAAGAAAATATTGGGGAATAATAAAAAGCAGGGGCGAAAACCCCTGCTTTTTATATTTACATAAAGTTTTTACTATGGTTATGAATAACCTGTAATTCTCTAGTAGCCTGTTTCATTTCACTTTTACAAATTGGGCAGAGCGGTACTTCACTGCTTTTAAAATTGTCGCGAATCCAGCATTTACAATTTTCTGAAGTACATTCCCAAACTTTTGTTTCTTCTAATTTTACTTCCACATCATTTCTTCTGCCGAAAGCCAAAATTCTTCACTCCTTGCGCTTATTATCGTCCAAAAAATTCCCAAATAAAAAAGCCATAGAGCAAAATCAAAAACATGCATCCTTGTATTCTATTCCTAATCAAAAGGATTTAGAATCAAGATATAGATAAAAAGGTGATGCATTTCACGAGCATCACCTTTTATTTAAAAGATTAAACTGTTTTAACGTTGGCTGCTTGTGGTCCACGAGCACCTTCAACAATTTCAAAAGAAACCGATTGGCCTTCTTCTAAAGTTTTGAAACCTTCAGTTTGAATTGCAGAAAAGTGAACGAATACGTCTTGACCGCCTTCAGCTTCAATAAATCCAAAACCTTTTTCTGCATTAAACCATTTAACTTTACCGTTATTCATGGATCTTACCCCCAACATATTGTTCACTTTTAAGTTGATTTTACATTTAAATATAGAAAAGCCATAACCTCACAAATTGGGGCAAGGCAATAGACATCACCCACATGTTCGTGTAGTTACGACTACTTAATCCAATAAATATTTAACGAACTTAAAGCGTAATTTAATAGTATACTATATTCCTTTAAAAGTCAAATTTTATAAAAGTACATGTCATTTATTTCCCCTTAGAAAAACCTCCATGAACTGAACAACAAACTTTTGAAAATTAGCATCTAAGCCGATTTGGTCAAGAGATTCAATTGGTTCTGGATCAGGTTTTGGACGAAAATCTGCAATACTTTTCCCTTTTGCCGGACCAGTTTCCTCTACCCTCACTCTACGAGGAATGTACTGGACAAAATCAGGATTGACTAAAGCCATAAGCGGAACCACATCATGAAGTGGTGCCCCTTTAATACCAGGAACATTTTTTTGATAAGCATGATAATAATAATCAAATGCTGGTTTTAATAGGGGCCGAAACGGTGTTGGGCTATTTTCTGATAGAAAATGAATCACTTCCGGCGTGATAATTGCACGATTGGTAATATTTAGGGGAAATAAGTAAACATTATGGGCTTTTTCCATTACAGAATTGGCCGCGATTGGGTCAACATAAAAATTAGCCTCTGCTTCAGCTGTTATGTTACCCGGCACTAAAAAAGCCCCTCCCATTATATAAAAAGCTGTCACGTCTTTTAGCGCATTGTTCCCATATAAAATAAACATCAATGCCAGCTCTGTCAGCCTTCCTACAGAGACAATCACGATATTCCCGCTATATTGCTTAATGATTTCTAAAATTTTATTAAAATCATATACCTTTATATTTTTGATATTGTCAGGAGGTTTTATAGGGCCTAAACCTTCCTTTCCATGAATCTCGGGGTAAAATTGGACTGGTTCTCCTGATAATGGGCCGGCGCTCCCAGCGACTATCGGGATATCCTCTCTTCCTGCTAAATTTAACAAATAAGCAGTATTCCTAATCGAAATATCTTTTGGAGTATTTCCATAGCCGCTGACAATCCCGACAAGATTAATTTCCGGATTTAGCAGGGCATACATAATTGCAAACGAGTCATCGATTCCAGGATCAGTAATCATCAGGACATGAACCATTATTTCACCCCTTTTCTATCTATTGTATTCCCCTCTACCTGTCTTACATGAAAAAAACCGATTTGACCTGCATTCAAATCGGCAATTTCTCCTTATGCTTCTTTTTTCACCCTTGAAACAGTCTTTTTCTTTGGGGCAGCAGCTTTTTTCTTTGGTGCTGGGGCTTTTTCCGGTTTAGTGCGATCGATTGATGCCTGCAAGGCTGCCATTAAATCGGTAACGTTTGATGGAGACTCTTTGGCAGCAGGCGTCACCACAGTTTCTTTTTCCATTCGTTTGGACTCAATCAATTCTAATAGGGCTGTTCGGTATTTATCTGTATATTTTTCCGGAGTAAAATCGGTTGTTAATTGATCAATGAGCATAATGGCGGTGTCCAATTCCTTTTTCGTGACTTTATCCTCTGAAGGAACGCTAGGGACATCACTTGCATTTCGGACCTCATCAGGATAGTGAATGGTTTCCATAACCAAAGTATTTTCATACACCCTTATCACGGCCATTTGCTCCTTCGAGCGAATCACGATTTTAGCCAGTCCAACCTTTCCGGTTTCTTGAAGGGCTTTACGTAATAACGAGTAAGCTTTACCGCCTCCTTCATTTGGAGACATATAATAACTGCGATCAAAATAAATGGGATCAATTTGTTCCATTTTGACAAAATCAATAATTTCAACCGCTTTATCTTCGTTTTCTTTTCGTAATTTTTCAAGGTCATCATTGTCCAAGACAACAAATTTCCCCTTTGTGTATTCATAGGCTTTGACAATATCCTCAGGTTTGACCTCTTCTTCGCAAACCGTACAAATTTTTTCATACCTGATGGGAGCATGACACTTATTATGAAGAGTCCGAAGCTTAATATCCTTATCCTCTGTTGCCGTATGGAGCTTTATGGGAATATTCACGAGCCCAAAGCTGATACTTCCCTTCCACATCGTATGCATATACTGATTCTCCATTCTTTTTACTTTTATTTTGCTAAACGGACAAACCTGTCATTCCTATAAACAACTGGAAAAGGATGAAGAGAGTCTTTTTGAAACAAAATAAGGCTAAAAAGAAGGGACCATTACAGATGAAACCGATGCTTCCAAGTCTGACTTTTGATCGTCCTGTCCATCCTGATTGGCTGTACGAGGTGAAATATGATGGATTCCGTGCACTATTGGAATGGAATACAAAGGGGATAACTTTAACAAGCAGAAATGGCAAGCCCCTAATTCCACAATTCCCGGAAATAGAAGAATTTTTATTACAATATCAACGTGAATTTGAGCCCTTTTTACCACTGCAGCTTGATGGGGAGCTTGTGTTATTGGAAAATCCGTGCAAAGCTAATTTTTCTGGAATACAAGTACGCGGACGGTTAAAGTCAGAAAAGAAAATTAGCGAACAGGCACAAAATGCACCGTGCCAGCTGATGATATTTGATGCACTTCAACTTTCAGGGAAGCCCCTTCATGCGGAGCCTTTTACGAAACGAAAAAAAGAACTAATAAAATTGTTTGAGAAGCTCCACTTTAATCAAGAGGCTGATCCTTACTCCAAACAGTTAGTGCAGTTCGTTAAAGCCTATGAAGATTTTGAGATGCTTTGGGAAAAAGTTGTTCTTTTTGATGGCGAAGGAATTGTCGCTAAGCAGCAAAACAGTCTCTGGGAAGAAGGAAAGCGTTCCTCCCAGTGGCTGAAGTATAAAAATTGGAAATATGTGAGCTGTTTTATCACCTCTTTAGAAAAAACAAATGGGTACTTTTACGTGGGAGTCTATCAGGACAAAAAGATTCATCCGATTGGTCAGGTCCTTTTTGGGTTTAAACCGGAGGAGAAGCAGGCTCTTCAACAAACAATTAAACAAAATAAAATAAAGGAAGATGAACAGTTTATTTATGTAGAACCAGCCATTTGCCTTGAAGTAAAATATTTAGAGTTATATGATGGACAGCTCCGCGAGCCGCATTTTGACCGGTTCCGCTTTGACTTAGAGCCTGCAGATTGTACCAATGACCGGTTTTTATTTCAACAGAAAAATCTTCCTGAGGACTTAGACATTTCACATCCGGATAAACCTCTTTGGAATCAACTAAACATTCAAAAGGCAGATTTTATTCTTTACTTAAGAGAAATATCACCCTATATGCTGCCCTTTTTGGAAAACCGGCTCTTGACGGTTATTCGCTACCCGCACGGAATGTTCGGGGAACCTTTTTACCAAAAAAATTGTCCCGATTATGCTCCCGAATTTGTGGAAACCTTTAAACATGAAAATATTGACTATATCCTTTGTAATCATCTTAAAACACTAATCTGGCTTGGGAATCAATTGGCCATTGAATTTCATATTCCGTTTCAAACCATTTACAGCAGAGGGCCAAGTGAAATCGTCTTTGATTTAGATCCACCGTCAAAGGATGATTTTCATTTAGCGGTAAAAGCCGCTTTACTTATCAAGGAAGTCCTCGATCAATTGAACTTGATTGGCTTTATTAAAACCTCAGGAAATAAGGGATTACAAATTTACCTTCCTTTACCTGAAAATACGTTTACCTATGATGATACAAGGCTGTTCACAAGCTTTATTGCCGACTACTTAATATCACGTGACCCTGATTCGTTTACAATCGAGCGAATGAAAAAGAACCGCGGGAATCGCTTATATGTGGACTATATCCAGCATGGTGAAGGGAAAACGATTGTTGCCCCTTATTCGATGAGGGGAAATGAACATGGCGGTGTAGCCACACCACTTTATTGGGATGAAGTTAATGAGAAGCTTGAATCGGCACAATTTACAATGAAAAACGCCTTAACCCGGGTTCGGAAACAAGGGGACCCGTTTCGAACCTATTTTTCTACAAAATCAGTCCAGCCCTTTGCACCTGTTCTCGAAGTTCTAAAGTATAATAAAAAAGGATAAGGAGCCCTTATCCTTTCATGATGTCAGCCAAAAACGCCTGTGCTTCTGACTGGAGTTTTTCGTATGCTGCCTGTTCTGCAAGATCCTCTTTAGAGTTTACTGTAAATGTTTCCTCAGCAAAATTCACATCAATAGAAGCAGTATAAAGATACGTTGCATTACCAATTAAATCAATATGGTAATTTCCGTTGTTTTTATGAACCACACATTGAACCTTACCGCCATTATTATAAACATTTACGGCCTTTTCAAAATCATTTAACCCATTCAAGCAGGTAACTAGGGTGGAGGCAGACATTGCCGTTCCACAGGCATTGGTAAAACCAACTCCCCGCTCGAACGTCCTCACATAAATATTTCCTTTGACCAAGGCTTTTACAAAGCTTACATTGACTCCATCAGGAAATAAAACATTCGGCCCATTTACTTTTTCGCTGAGATCTTTTTGAAGATCTGATTGAATTTGCTCCGATTCTACAATTGTAATTAAATGCGGGTTGGGAACCGCTAAGGCAGTGAAATATAATTCTTGAGATAACTCTGGAATTTTTTCATTTCTTAAGTCAGGCTGGTTTAATTGTAAAGGTAAATCCTCCAATAAAAATGAAACAGGAGAGATCTCTACCTGATATGTTGTTACATCCGGAAAAATATCAGCCTGTTTGCTCACCTTTAAGTCGGTCTTCATTGTTTCAATAATCGCTTCTTTCTGATCCCGCATCTCACAAATATATCGTGAAACAAGACGAAGACCATTTCCACACATTGAGGCTTCCGAACCATCTGTATTAAAAACTCTCATTCTTCCGTCCGCATGTTCACTTTTCAACATGAACAGAATTCCATCTGCCCCGAGTTCAGAGTTTCGGTTACATAAAACCCTTGCCAAATCGGCCCTTTCTTTTTCAGAAAATGTATAGGAATTAGAAATTTCATCGATTAAAAGAAAATCATTGCCTGAACCGTGCCCTTTAATTAAGTTGATTTGCACTTTAAAACCCTCCAGCATCACGTAATTGCATTTATTCATTATAGTATCAAATTCTGGTAGGGAAAGGAACTTAAACCTGCTAATTATCTTTCTATAAAATATTCATTTATGAGAAAAGACATTTGTAAAAGCTTGTCACTTTCTGAAATGCCTTCCGTAAATGAAAGCACCGGTGTATTTGGCTCCGGAAAAAAATCACTCCATTCCACCGGCATCCAGCCCCTGCGCAAACGTCCCAATTGGTGGTTGGCTGGATTTATGATTTTCTCATCCATAAATAGGGAAGCACCCTCTACTGCCCCTATGAACCTTTCATTTGCGTCAAAAAGTTCCTTTTTATATTTTCGAGCATTCAATTTCCGGATTTGATAATATCCTTGATAAACTTTGTTTCGGTCAAATACCTCAATTTTTTTGTATTTACCCTTTTTAACCTTATAAATCCCAATTAATTGATGATTCATATCATTAAGGGCATAAATTTTTGAAAAGACTGGAAAACCCAATTTTTTTCCTCGGTATTTTTTGATCTCTCCTGCTAGGTTTCCATCGGGAAAATAGAGCTGCAAACGCTTCGGTAAATAAACGGCTAATAAATGCCCTGTTTCAAAAATGGAATGGTAGAAACTGCGGGATTTCAACAAATTTTTCTTTATTAATAGTGCTTGTCTAACCTTGAATAAATAGATTTGAAAGCTGATGAAGCTGTAAATGAGAAAGGGAATAGTTAACAGCATCATTTTCTTGTTCTGAAAGAAAGAAAGATCTACTATTATAATTAAAAATGCGGGTACTAGTGCAGCGATGCTACCATTTAGACTGATGCTAGCAGATTCGCGATAATATTTATCTATTTTCATCATGAAAACTCCTTATCCATTCCTCTTATATCAGTCTATTAAATAATACTAAGAAAAATGATAGAAGATTTCCTCATTAAATCAAAAAAGAGACCTGCAAAAGTCTCTTAATTATTTGATTGCACATATTTTACTATTTTTCCGCTTAATACTTTGGCATCCTCATAGCCCTGGTTATATAACTCCTCTAACCGCACTGGATTCCGTTCCATTCTTCCTACCTGGAGCGGCTTTAATGGCCGGATAATAAAAACATTTCCCTTCTCCTCTTCTTTTTCTAAAAAAGCGAGAGTGTCGTTATACATTTGATACCGATTCCTTAAAGCCCTTTGCAGCCCTTTATAGTCAGGATATTTTCGGTTAACAAGGAAATGAAACTTCGAGGGCTTTTTCCGATAGTCCATATTTCTTGTAAGAATCACAATATTTTTCTTAAAGCCATCTGATTGTGCTTTTTTAATTGGAATTGGATCGCTAATTCCACCATCAAGCAAAATTTTATTTTGATAGGTTATTTCAGGTGCAATAAATGGAAGCGAACTCGATGCCCGTAAAACAGTCAGTAGTTCTTGGCCATAATCTCTTTTATTGAAATAAACCGCTTCCCCTGTTAAGCAATCGGTTGCTCCCACAACAAATTCAGAGGGACCGTTATAAAAGACATCATAATGATAGGGAACATGTTGATTGGGGATTTCATCGAAGATAAAATCCATTCCAAAAAACTGACGATTTTTAAAATAATTTCTCCAAGATATATATCGCGGATCCGAAGCATACTGAATTGTTACGGTTTTATTTCTTCCCTTTTGTTTTGACAAATAAGATGCTGCATTACAAGCCCCCGCAGAGACGCCGATTACATAAGGAAAAAATAATTGATTTTCTAAAAAGTATTCAAGAACGCCCGCCGTATAAACACCACGCATTCCCCCGCCCTCAAGAACCAAACCGACTCCATTTAACACATTGCTTCGTCCCTTTCCTCTATTTTTATCATGTTTATTCTGTCATATATGGACGAATTTGAAAACTAAACTGCCTCTTATGATGCCAGCTCTTTTTTTCGAAAAATAAAAATACTTAAGGCTAGCAGAATGAGAATACTTGCAATCGAGAGCAAACATGCTGGCAGAGTATAATCCGCTAATTTGCCTATTAATACTAAATCGTTCGCATATTTTGTTAACATTGCCGGGCTCCATTCCAGCCAATCGGAAAGAGAGCTTGATACCAAACTTAAAATAATCACTACCAAAAGGGAGACAAAACCAGCCACACCAGGAACGAGATGAGCCGCACTAAAAAACAAGGCGATGGTTAAAATTACGGTAAACCATAGTCCATAAAGAAAGAATGCTTGAAAGGCTTCGCCAGCTGCAACCCAATCAAATAATATCCCGGTATAATACCAAGTTGCAGCCGAACCGATAAAAAAAGATACCCACATTAGCAGAAGAGCCCCCACCCATTTCGCTGTTACAAAAGAGCGGTATGAAACCGGTTTAACTAAAATCATGGCAGCAACACCGCTTTTTCTTTCACCGGCAATTAGCGCCATTGTCGTTAGAACAATAATTAACACACCTAAGGAGGAATATTCACTTAAACCACTAACAAATACCTCCTGTGCGGAGGGTTTTGGAATTTCAATCTTTGCTCCCTCTGGCAGATTCCCTATTGAGTCAAGAATCTGCGGCAAATAATAAGAGGATAACGGTTTTTGCACACCTAGCAGAATAAACGTGATGGGCACCCAAATCCATTTGAAATTTCTCCACATTTCTAATAGCTCCTTATTAAGGAGCGTAATCCATTGGCTCATTTTCCCACCACCTTCATAAACACATCTTCAAGCGTCATGCTGCTCATTTCAAATTTTTCTAGCGGCCAGTTATGTTCCGAAATTTCTCTTAGAAAGACTTGTCTAGCTTGTTCAATATCGTTCACGGTTACACTTAGTCGATTGCCTTCAATGGAGATGGTTTTTGTGAACGGATTTTTTCCAAAAGCATCTGCATATAGCTCGGCCTTCCCTTTGAAAAACAAATCAATTCTGGACTGTTGATGGCGTTCCCTTAATTCCTCCATGGTTCCGGATTCAACAATTAGACCTTTATGTAAAAACAGGATTTCATCACTAACCTCTTCCGCATCATTTAAAATATGGGTGGAAAAAAGGATGGTGGTTTCTCTTTTTAGTCCTTCCAATAAATCGAGTACTTCTCTTCGCCCAATGGGATCTAGAGCTGAAACTGGCTCATCGAGCATGATCATCTGCGGCCGATGGATAAGGGCTTGTGCAATACCTAAGCGCTGCTTCATTCCGCCTGAATATTTGCCTACCCTTCGATTTTTCGCATCTGAAATCCCAACAAGTTCAAGAAGTTTAAGTGATCGTTCCTTTGCTTCTTTATTCGTTAAGCCCCCCAATTTCCCAACATACTGAAGAAATTCAAGACCACTCATCCAATCATAATAAACTGGAAACTGAGGGAGATAACCGATAATGTGGCGAATATCTCCATCTTTCTTTGCATCTTTAAAAGCGATCGTTCCAGCAGTCGGTTTCATTAAACCAGCTAACATCCTAAGCGTCGTGGTTTTTCCTGCGCCGTTTGGGCCTAAAAGGGCAATACATTTTCCTTTATCTAAATGAAAATCAAGACCTTTAATTACCTCGTTTCCCTGGAAACTCTTCTTTAATCCAGAAATTTGAATAAGGGACATCAGCTTTTACTCCTTCCTATTACAAAATAAAGAATCGGCCCAATTGGATTAAAGAATAAACTTAGCAGTACCCAAAGCCACTTAGGTCCATTTGTTTTTTCAATGCGAATGATATCCACCAATACAACAATTACTAAAATTAACTCAATCACCAGAATAGGCGCAAGAAGTGCCCAGTTTATATTTGCCATGCTATCTCCCCCTTTTTTCTATTTATAAATATATGACGTTTGACCTAGAAAAACGTTTCAGAACCCGGCAAATATTTATACCAGGTTCTGAAAAATTTTTCTATTGAATTAAGCGAAAGATCCATGGAAACCGGTATTCTTGACCTTCATACGCTTTTATAGCGGCTATGATGGTAAAGACGACCGCTGCAATCCCTAAAACCCACAAGGCAATAATACCGATAATGATGATCGTTAATATCCCGCCTATAATACAATAAATGGTATAGGAAATAAAAAAGTTAAAGTACTCTTTCCCATGATAATCAATGAATGATGATTCATCTTTTTTAATTAACCAAATGACTAATGGTCCAATAATCGGAAAAATAAAACTAACTATATAAAGAACTGCTGCCAAGAGCCTTTCTTCACTTTTTACCACTATAGCACCTCCTTCTTCATTAAAAAAATCCTTTCTTTTATATGTACGCTCTATTCTGGAAAAGATTTCATTGTTTCTGGTAAAATCCGCTTATTATTTTCAGGCTTGCTAACAGAGTACACGGGCAAAATAACCTAAAAATAAATATAATGAACACAAGTTTCAAAATTGGGCTTTTTTGCATATAAAAGAATAAAAGTTATTGCTCGGAACATTTTTAACTTTTCGGAAAATATACTGCTTGGTAAAATAGTTAAATACATGAAATATAGGAAGAAAGGTTTAAATATGACGAAAATACTTTTGAAGAATGCAACGGTATATCCGATTACCGACACCCCTATTCATTCAGGGGATGTTTTAATTGAAGATGGAAAAATCGCTAAAGTTGGACAGCATATCATCACCGATTTAGAAGTTAAAATAATTGATTGTGGAAATGCCTATCTTTTACCAGGTTTTATTGATGTCCATACACATCTTGGACTTTATGACGAAGGTACGGGCTGGGCGGGAAACGATGCGAATGAAACAGCAGAGGCCCTAACCCCGCATATACGTGCTTTCGACGGTGCCTATCCGTTAGATGCCGCATTTACGGATGCTGTTCGGAGCGGGATTACAACCGTTCATATTATGCCGGGAAGCGCAAATATCATCGGAGGGACCACATCGGTGATAAAAACAACGGGCAAAAATATTAAAAAAATGCTTATTCAAGAGATTGCGGGATTAAAAATCGCTCTAGGTGAAAACCCAAAAAGAATCCACAGCCATGGAAATAGCGACTCCATTACGAGGATGGGAATCATGGGCAAGCTCCGCGAAGCATTTTATCAGGCCATTTACGCCGATAACCCAGAAGATCTAAGGATTGCACCCATTGTAATGGCATTAAAAAGGGAGATCCCCGTTCGAATCCATGCCCACCGGGCGGACGATATCATTACAGCCACCCGTTTTGCGGAAGAATTTAATCTGGACCTGAGAATTGAGCATTGTACAGAGGGGCATTTAATTGCAAATGAATTAGCAGGGATGAACCTAAAAGTATCCGTTGGCCCAACCTTAACAAGGAGGTCCAAGGTTGAACTAAAAAATAAAACATGGAAAACTTATCAGGAACTTACCAATAATGGGGTAGAAGTTTCCATTACCACAGATCACCCTTATACTCCGATTCAATATTTGAATATTTGTGCAGGAATTGCAGTAAGAGAAGGTCTTCCGGAACAAAAAGCATTAGAGGGGATTACGATTTTTCCAGCAAAAAATTTAAAAATTGATGACCGTCTCGGAAGTATTGAAGAAGGAAAAGATGCTGACCTTGTATTATGGAGCCACCATCCTTTCCATTATCTAGCAAAACCAAAATGGACAATGATAGGTGGAGAAATGGTTTTCGAAGAGGCAAAAACTTTGTAGAAAATTGGAAAAAAATTTCACTTAAAAACAAACAAAAACCTATTTATTTTTCGCTTTTTTTTATGGTATCATACTTTTGATGATACTAATGGTAACTTGAATTTGGGGGACTATTTTAATCTTTATTTTTCAAAAAAAATGATATAGGGAAGGCAAATGGTGCGCCACCAGTATACTGGTTCTAGTGGGTTCGATTCCCACCCCGAAATTTTTTAGCAATTCTAATAAAAAATTTCGAGGGTGGGCCGTTTTCTTTTGACATGGGATCGGATTGCCCTAATGGAGGGATATTCATGCTGAAGAAAAGAGATCTTCACGACAGCCACACACTTTATGAACTAATGACGCATCCAGATGTCTTCCCTTTTGTTCGCCAAAAAGCAGCATCCTATGACGAATTCTTATTCGTGACAAAGAAAACCATTGAAGCTGAAGAACGTGGTGAATTAATCTCCCGCACTATTCTTGATGAATGGGGTTCCCCTATTGGTACAATTAATCTATTTGATATTGAAGAAAATGCCGGATTTTTGGGAACCTGGCTAGGCAAACCTTATCATGGAAAAGGGTATAATAATCCTGCGAAAGAAGCTTTTTTCAGTGAGCTTTTCTACGAAATGGGAATTGAAACGATTTATATGCGAATCCGTAAGATCAATATCCGTTCGATTAAAGCAGCGGAAAAACTACCATATGTCATAAAAGCAAATGAAACACGAAAATCACTGTATGAGCAATTAAATGCCAATGGTGAGGTTTACGATTTATATGAAATTCCAAAAGATCAATATACCTTCTATATAATGAGAAACGACTCTCTTCAAACAGATTCCACTCATTTATTGGAAGCATAAAAGCAATCGGCCACCGCCGATTGCTTTTTTTACAAGAAAAAAGACTAGCGCCCTTGGGTGCATAGTCATCATCTTACTTTCGTTAATCTATTACGCTTTGTTCGGTTGTTCCATCTACTTCACTTATACCCATCTGGAGCAAAAATTCTTCTAATTCCTCATTCGTTAACGTTTCAAATCGACCATCATGAAAAAATACCTGGGTTTGATTAGGATTAATACGATTAATATTAAAGCTCATTTTCTTTGCTCCTTTCCATAGATGATACACAACTATTATCCGCAAAATAATCCATTTTCATTCCTTGTAATCAAATTGTTCGAAAAATTGTAAAAGCAGTTTGTATATCCTTTGTACATTGGGTATGTTTTTTAAGACAGAAAAACAGCTTGTTAACGATATCTTTGTAAACCACTGGAATAGGTTCCATGATATAATAACTCTTTGTAACCTAAAGAAGATGGAGAAACTAAAAATTGAAACAAACCATTACAAAGAAGCAAAAGTTAAAACAATTAATTTATATTTTATTCCCGATTCTGATTACCCAGCTTGGGCTTTTTTCAATGAACTTTTTTGATGTAACCATGTCCGGGCATTACAGCCCATCCGATTTGGCAGGTGTTGCAATAGGTTCCTCCCTGTGGGTTCCGGTATTTACTGGACTTAGTGGAATATTGTTGGCCGTTACGCCGATAGTTGCGCAATTAAATGGGGCGAAACAGCAGGATAAGGTTGCACACTCTGTGTTTCAAGGACTTTATTTATCTGTAATCATTGCCATTATCGTTATCGCTATAGGCGCTATCATTCTTGACCCCATTTTAAACGGTATGAGCCTTGAACCACATGTTCGGAAAGTAGCCCATGACTATCTTGCTGCCTTAAGCTTTGGAATGATCCCACTTTTCGCTTATAACGTATTAAGATCATTTATTGATGCGCTTGGGAAAACGCGTGTTACGATGGTCATTACTTTAACTTCACTTCCGATTAATGTTGTCTTTAATTATCTGTTGATTTATGGAAAATTTGGTTTCCCTGAACTTGGAGGAATTGGAGCAGGTGTTGCAACAGCGATTACCTATTGGCTGATTACTTGTATTTCGATTTTTATCATCTGTACGAATCAACCATTTTCAAATTTTGGTATTTTCCGCCACTTTCATAAAATATCCCTTTCAAGATCAAAGGAAATATTAAAAATTGGCATTCCTATTGGTTTTTCGATTTTTTTTGAAACCAGCATTTTTGCTGCTGTTACTTTGCTAATGAGTACTTTTGATACCAATACAATAGCCAGCCATCAGTCAGCATTAAATTTTGCTTCATTTTTGTATATGCTTCCTCTCAGCATCTCCATGGCCTTAACCATCTTGGTCGGCTTTGAAATTGGCGCCAAAAGAAATCAGGATGCAAAGGAATACAGCTGGCTTGGAGTTGGAATCGCAATTTTACTGGCAGGGTTATGCGGAATAATCTTACTGCTATTCCGCTATGATATTGCGGGAATTTATACGACAGATCCAGTGGTTTTAAAATTAACGGCGAAATTTTTGCTTTACGCGTTATTCTTTCAATTATCTGATGCCATCCAGGCACCAATCCAAGGTGCACTACGAGGGTATAAGGACGTAAATATTACCTTCTTAGCCTCTCTTCTATCCTATTGGGTAATCGGCCTCCCACTTGGATATGTAATGGCAGTTTATACTGATCTGGGTGCATTTGGTTATTGGATCGGTTTGATTGCGGGACTCGCAGTCGGAGCAATTTGTCTTTTATTACGTTTACTTTGGGTTCAAAAAACCGCGAATCAAGCAAACATACAAAAAGAGTCCTAATGATTTTGGTCAGGACTCTTTTATATTATGTTCGTCTTTCAATGCTTTTCCCAATACATCTATTCCCCCGGTCACAGGGATAATACTCCCGGTTATAAAACTTGAATTTTCATCGACGAGAAAAGAAATCACTCTTGCAATATCTTCACCTGTCCCTGATCTCCCGACTGAAGTAAGACTATTATCAGAAGAAAAGGCTTGTTCAATTGTTTTTTCCTTCCATTCGGTGCTAATATCCCCTGGACTTACCATATTGGCCGTAATCCCGTTTATCATTTCCTCAATGGCAATCGTTCTTGTCAAGGATGCTAGACCCGTTTTTGCTGCAGCAAAAGCAGAACGATAAATCCAACCAGGCGCTGTTTCGACCCTGTCAAACCCCATTGTAATAATTCTTCCCCATTTATTTTTTCTCATAATAGGTATGGTCAGCTTTGATAAATTAAAAACAGCTGACAAATTTCCATTTAATAAATAATTCCATTCTTCGAATGAATAATCCGTTAGTTTTTTTCTTTCGTGTATGTATGGCCCTGCATTATGGATTAAAACATCAATCGAAGAAAATCTTGTTAATGCTTGGTGGACCATTCGGATACAATCTTCTTGTTTGGCCACATCCCCTTGAAGTAACAGGCAATCGGTTCCAAAACTTTCCTCGAGCTGCTTTGCAAGTTCTTTTGCTTCCAATTCACTGCTTCGATAATTAATAATCAACTGATACCCTTTTTCTGCAAGTTGTAAAGCAGTAATTTTTCCAATGCCGGTTGCCCCTCCGGTAATCAAAGCAGTTTTTTTCTTCACACACCATTACCTCTCTATTTTCCAATTTATCTTTATACTATATGTTAAAAAGATTTGATTATATATGCAAATTTTAAACATTACCTTATGAATTTGACATGTTAAACCTGGTTGTTGATTTCCGCTCCAGGCGCTTCTTTTTCCATGGGCTGACCGGGGATCCTCCTCGTCGCTCCAATCAACGATGTAAAATAAAAACATTGGCCTTTAACCCAGCCTTTGATTTAAATAAGAAAAGCAGGTTTTAATAACGGATAGGCGTTTGCTAGCATAGTATGTGGTAGGACGAATAAGGCCCTTTTCAGGCAGTTGAAAGGATGAAAAAAATGTTCCCATGGAATATGTTCCCTTTTAATAAGGATATGAAGAATAACCTGCAAAACATGAAACCAGAAGAAATCAATAATTATGTCCAGGACCTCATTGGAAAGGTAATACCCGGCAGCATGCGTGGAATGATGAACCCAAACGAAATGTTTAATGGATTCGCTTCAGCTGGCACTACCCAGCAGCAGAGCGCTACAGGTACATTGAATTCCTCGGCATTTGAAACACATGACTTTGTTTACGTGCGGATTGCGATTAAAAGTGAGGAATGGCTCAAGCAGCTGCGTATTTACCATACCTCCAATCAGCTTATTGTCGACCATATCCCCCAATATGAAGATAAACATACGATTACCCTTCCGGCGATTGTTAGAAAGAAAGGTGCTTCAGCGAATTATAAGGATGGGACTCTAGAAGTAAGAATTCCCAAAAATATCGATATGCAGTTTTCTCAAATTGATGTGACAGAAATAATGTAGCATCTATTTTTATGGTATGTTTTTGTTCCAGTAAAATATGATGAATTAGAGGTGGTGGTTGGAATGGAAATGGATAAACTTAAAAAATGGCTGGAATTGACCCAAAAATTTCAAGGTGATAATTTTTGGGAGCAAATCTTTGATGAAAAAAGTGTTGAAAAAGTCATAAAGAGTCCCTCCATTAGCCCCTTTACAAAAATACAGAGTTCTTTTCCAAAATGCGATTTATATGAAACGGATGATGTGCTTGTGATTGAAGCCGAAATTCCGGGGATGCGTAAGGAAGATCTTCATATTACTGTCAATCAACAGCTATTGACGATGACAGGAGAATTTAAAACCTTACAGGAAGGAAGAAAATATTTTATTAAGGAAAGAGCAAATCAGACATTTAAAAAGGAAATAATCCTCCCCTTTCCCATTAAAACAACTCAAATTCGGACAGAAATACGAAATGGATTATTGTTTATTTTCATGCCAATCAATAAAGAGGAAATCGAGACGATTCCCATTACATTCGATCAACTTACTCCAGAATGAAGAAGCAGACAGCCGCGAATGGGCTGTCTTTTTATTTTAATTCATCCATCATTTGATTATGAACCTCAATTAAATGAACTTTTGTTTCAGTGGAAATATTTGAATCCACTAATCTTTTGATAGCAGAATAATATTTTTCATATCTGTTTTTCCGAACCCTAGGGTGCGAGTTTTCATCTAATAATTCTCTTTTTATCGCATCCTTCAAAATTTCCTCACTGTTCTGATTTTCCACGTTTAATAAACGATTATTCCATACCTTTCGATATTCATGCAATAACCGATCAAAAAACTCCAACCCAGTTGGCATTTATATCACCCCAATCATCACCCTTATGCTCATTGTTACATATTTCCTTGTATTTTGTAAAAAATAAAAAGGACCATTTTTGAAAGGAGAAATATATGTCTACCCCATATAAATGTCCAAATTGTAAAACCAATCGAAGTCGATTTAATATTATTGAACAAGTAGCACACTCGGTTAAGCTTGACCCACAATCCGGTGTGGTTGTAAGAGAGTATGGTGAAACGGAATTAGAACCTTTTCATATCCCATATCAAGGCCCAGAATTCCGGATTCAATGCGGCGCTTGCGGACTAATCGAAGATGAGCGTACCTTCATTAAATTTGGACAACAACCTTAAAATAAGAACACCTTTATAAATGACCTATTCATTTATAAAGGTGTTTTTTTAATGTAGGTAAAGTTTTTAAAGAGCAATATTGAGTTTTGAAACAATGTTGATAGGAGCGGAAGGCGCGAAGACTCCTGTGGGAGTACGGGGCAGGGGAGACCCCGCAGGAGTGAAGCGACGAGGAGGCTCCCCGAACCGCCCATGGAAAGCGAAGCGCCTGGAGCGGATATCAACAACCAAGTATAACAGGAATTTATTGTAAATAATTATCTTTTAAAAATTGCTTTGAATCAATTTTCCATCCCTCAATCGGTGAAAACCGCACCATATGAATTTGCCCATTAAATGTTTGTCTTCCTCTATTTTTTATGTACCAATCAATTTCAATAGGAATATCCAAACTAATTTGTTCTGATAAATCCTCAGGTGGAAGCATAGGTAATCTTGAGATTCTAACTGCATCAATTTTCATAAGGACCGGTTTCCACTTAATTTTTTGCAAGGAAGGCGTGGAAATAATTTTCGAATCCTGCTGTATAAATCCTGCAATATAGGCATTTATGATCTCATATGGGTTTGCCTTCTCGAAATAATCATCCAGTTTCCCTGATGCCTTTAAAATCATTAACATATGAGATAAGTCCATGGAGTTCGTCCGATGTGTCGTACTCCCATAAAAATGAATACAGAAATGTCCGGGAAAATTGTTTTTCAAAGCTCCGGCACCATGTGGCATCCCATGCATTGAAGCGCCTATCCACTGGTCTTTATGAATAACAATAATCGCACGACGTTTCCAGCTCCATTTACCCCCATAGATTTTTTTCATAATCTTAGTATCCTTTGAAGTCAAAGGCTGCACGTCCGCGTGGTGGCTGCCTGCACGCCGTTGCACCTTAAATTTTTTCCCTGTATCCACATCCAGCACGATAAACTTTGTGTACTTCGGTAAGATATGATTGACATCTTTCCAAGGGAGCATTTCAATCTTATAACTGATTTCCGCTGCACTTACCGCTTGACCATTCAGGAGGATGAGCATAAAAAATATAAACACAGCTGCCTTCTTCATGTAACCCCCCATTTCCATGGAATATAAACTACATTTAAAGAGTTACCTGAAGACTAAAATATCATTCATCCATATGCTGATTTTCAAATTCATTTTCAAGCTTCTCTAGTGCTGTATTCATTTGGCCCCAATCGATATTTTCCCCAATAAAAACAAGGTTTAACGGTAAATTCATTTGCTCCTTCATATATAAGGGCATTCCATAAGAGAATTGAAATAAAAAAGGATAGCTTTTTGAATCAAATTTTAGATATCCTTTAATTCGGTAGATCGTATCAGGCAAGGATTTTAAAAACTCTTCAAACCTGGAATGACTGACGGGACCCTGAAATCGGTATACAAAAGTAGATAAATTTAAATTTTTCTGGCTTAGGTGAGTATTCGTTTTATCTCGATAAGAAACTGATATCTCTTTAAGCTGTTTTAGCGAAACCTGAGAATAGTTCGTAAGCAGGCATCTTGCTTTTGAATTTAATGCTTGGATTTCGAATGTAATTTTCGCTTGTTCCGACTCTGATAATTCACTCATTTTATTCACGATAATGAAATCAGCGTGTCTAATTTGCTCTAGAATTAACTGCTGAAGCTGAGGGCTCATTGATTTCCGATTCAACCATCTTAAACCATCAACAGTGGTAACAATACCTTTAATATGCAAAGCATCTGCAAATAGCGGTGAGAGAATCGCATCTAACACTTCTACAGGATGTGCTGCCCCCGTTGTTTCGATATAAATCACATCTGGTTTTTCATCGATTAATAACCCTTGAAGCTGCGCCTCTAGCTTGTCCTGAATCGAACAACAAATGCAGCCGCCAAGTAATTCCTTTAACGCAACGTCTTCATCCACAACATCGGAATCAATGGAAACTTCCCCCAGCTCATTCATCATGACAGCTACTTTTCTTCCCTGCTTATGCTCCTCTTCAAGGATTCGTTTTAATAAAGTTGTTTTCCCGCTCCCTAAAAATCCTGACAAAATATAAACCTCAGATTTAATCATTCTATTGCCCTGCCTTTTTTCGTTTTTGCATCCCTTCATTATAACGGATATGGATTAATGTAAAAAGAAAAAAGCAGATGAGCCTTCATCCGCTTTTTTAATTAATGATCGATTTAGACTGGTCTTCCTCTTCAGGGATTGAATTCACAGTAGCTGAATCATCCTTTTCATTTCCTTTGACAAATTGCAATGGCTCAATTTTGGTAATTGGATTCATAATTGCCGATAACCCCAAGCCCACTAATTGTCCTTTCCCTAAATCGGTGTTAATGCTGTTAGCCACTTCATTGATAATGGATGGTGCTATCAACAATAGATTATCGGATGATTGATTTTTAATTTCATTTTTCAGTGAGGAGATAATCGTTTTTAATTCCTCTGTATTTTCTGGATCCACCGCTACCTGCTGAATGTATTCAAGCACTTCCTTACCATGTAGTGGCCCTTTTCCTTCATTAATTGTTACTCCATCCGGTGCAAGTTGATCAATGATTTTACTTATAGATGAGGGGTTTAGCATGAAAAAATGATCAATGGATATGCCATAATTTTTTTGAACCGTTTGTTTTAATTCTTTCAATTTAGGTTTATTATCAACCGTTTCTGAGACCGGTAATAATACGGGGGCCGACTTTAGTTTATGATTTTCTTGGTCATAACGGACAATAACAGCAGCACCTGTTTTCGAAGCTTGAGAATCTGTATTATTTTCGGTAATCAAGAAATTTACAGCCTTTTTTTGCTCTGAAATTTGCAGTTCATTCGCTGTCTCTTTAGCAGAATGAAACAACGATTTTAGCGGTCCATACCCGAAAAAAGAAAGTACAATCACCACGATTACTAGTTTCCTCATTGCAAACACCAACTTTATCCTGATTGTTACTGTCCATTTTCGGAAAACAGCTGAAGAAATATACATGTTAAATAAAAAATCCGGATTCCTCTGCTAAAGAAAGAATCCGGATTTATCCATTTTATTTCATTCTTGTTTTTAACACTTCAATCGCTTTTTTCAATTGGGTATCATTCTTTTGGATTTTGTCCCGTAAGAGTTCCATTAACTTCATAGTCGAGTCTCCTTTTAGATACCCGTTTACTTCTAATTTATGAGCCTTTTGGAATTTTTCAACCTCTTCTTTTGTCTTCTGGTCAAAGAATCCGTCTGTCCGGCCTGGATTAAAGCCAAGTGCCTTTAACATCTTTTGTGCTGTCTTTACATCTTCAGAGGAGCTGGAAAGTTCCAGCTTCTTTTCCGGATTAATAATTGGTAATGACGCATAATCAGGTAGTTTTACCGGATAATCAGGCATAATCCCCTTCTTATGAATCCAATTTCCATTTGGAGTTAACCATTTCGCAATCGTGTATTTAAGGTTAGAACCATCAGAAAAGTCTTGTGCTGTTTGGACTGTTCCTTTTCCAAATGATTTTTCACCCACTAATGGAACCCCAGCGGATTCTTTAACCGCTGCGGAAAGAATTTCAGAAGCACTTGCACTGCCTTTATCAATTAAAACAACTAAAGGAAGCGTAGGATTTCCTTCATTTTGGGAGCCAAACTCTTTAATCTTACCGCTTCGATCTTGTTCTTTGACAACTACTTTTCCTTTAGGAACAAACATACTGGAAATACTAATGGCTTGGTCTAGTAAACCACCCGGATTTTGACGTAAATCCAACACAAGGCCTTTCATGCCTTTCTTTTGTAAATCATTTAAGGTCGTAACAAGTTCTTTTGCGGTATTACTTGAAAAACTGGTAATCTGAACTTTGGCAATACCTTTTCCAACCATTTCACCATATACGGTTTCAATTGGAATTTCATCACGTACGATTGGGACCTTAACTGGAGCTTCCGTGCCCGGGCGATGAATGGTTAATTCAACTTTTGTCCCTTTCTTTCCACGAATTAAGGTGACAGCCTGAGTCGAGGTCATCCCTTGCAGGCTTTTTCCATTTACTGATGTAATGATATCATTTGGTTTTAAACCGGCTTTTTCTGCTGGAGAACCTTTAATCGGGGATACAATTAGAATGTGTCCATCCTTCTCCTGAATTTCTGCTCCAATTCCTTCAAACGAAGAAGAAATAGTATTATGGAAGCTTTTCGCCTCTTCATCACTCATATAATCAGAATAAGGATCATCCAAGGATTCTACCATCCCATTAATAGCCCCATTGATTAGCTTTTGACGATCCACATTCTTGAAATATCCATTGTTCAAAGTATTATAGGCAGTATAGAATTTTTTAAATTCTGCCCTTTCTTTTTCAACTGTTACGACTTTCTCTTCACCAAAGGCCAGTACAAAAGCCGTTATTCCTGCTGACAGAAAAATTATGAAAAACAATAGCATAATAAAATGGAATTTCTTGAAGCGAATATAGCCTGATTTGTTTTCTGCTGCTGCTTGCTCTTGTCCAACTTTCTCTTCATCCAAAGCCTTCACCACTTTCATTCACCAAAAAATTATGTTCCTCTAGAACAATCATCTTCCTTTTTTCTATGTACAGAGCTCCATTTATAAGTCTTCTATGAAAAATGAACCCTTAGTGTTTAGAATAACATCTTTTTATTAAAATTAACAAAGAAAAGATAAAGTTGTCTAAAAAAGTGGCACTCCCCATTAGGCAGCGCCAAAAATGAAATTAAATTTTAATCCGTTTTAAACGAAGTGAATTGGTTACGACTGATACTGAACTGAATGCCATTGCCGCTCCTGCTACCCATGGCGCAAGGAAGCCTAAGGCAGCGACCGGTATTCCGGCGGAGTTGTAAATGAGAGCCCAGAAAAGGTTTTGGCGAATATTTAACATCGTTTTTTTACTTAATGCGATTGCTTTTGGAATTAATGTCAACTCTCCACCAAGTATGGTAATATCAGCTACTTCAATGGCTACATCCGTACCTGTTCCAATCGCAATTCCGATATCAGCAAGAGCAAGTGCCGGAGCATCATTAATTCCATCGCCCACCATCGCCACTTTTTTCCCTTGCAATTGAAGTTCCTTAATTTGATTTGCCTTTTCGTCCGGCAAAACCTCGGCAATTACATTCTGAATGCCTACCTGACCAGCAATTGCTTTAGCGGTACCTTCATTATCTCCTGTTAACATATATACTTCTATCCCGAGCTGCTTTAATTGATCAACTGCCAGCTTGGCATTTTCTTTTACAGTATCGGCAACTGCGATAATTCCCATTATTGTTCCTTGAATTGCAATAAACATTGCAGTTTTACCCTGGCTTTCAAAGTGGAGAAGGTCATTTTGAACAGTTTGATATTGAATCCCTCTGATCTCCATCAGCTTCTTTGTTCCAATTACCACCTCTTCATCACCAATTTTCGCCTCAATTCCGTGACCCGGAACGGCTGTAAATCGTTTGACCGGAAGTGTACTTGTTCTTTTTGACATTCCGAATTGGACAATGGCTTCTGCCAGTGGGTGTTCTGACGACTTCTCTACAGAAACAAGATATTGCAGGACCTTCTTATCATCCTGATAGGCAATAAAATCGGTAACGGTTGGCTGCCCTTTTGTTATCGTCCCTGTTTTATCAAGGACAATTGCATTGATTTTATGGGCGGTTTCTAAATGTTCTCCACCTTTAAATAAAATTCCCATTTCCGCCCCTTTGCCAGTTCCGACCATTATGGAGGTCGGGGTCGCAAGTCCAAGCGAGCATGGACAGGCAATGACAAGGACGGCAATAGCCGTTTCAAATGCAGAAGGGAAATGGCCAGGTTCCACGATTATGTACCAGATTAAGAAGGTTAAAATTGATAAAGCCACAACCACTGGAACAAAATAACCTGAAATTGTGTCAGCAACCCTTTGAATCGGGGCTTTACTTCCCTGCGCTTCCTCCACAATTTTAATGATCCCGGCTAGTGCCGTATTTTTCCCAACCTTTGTTGCTTTTATTGTTAACGTACCATTTTTATTGAGGGTTGACCCAATAACAGGATCCCCGATCATTTTTTCAACCGGAATGGATTCACCTGTAATCATGGATTCATCTACGGAAGATTGTCCGGAAACAACCTCCCCGTCTACCGGAATTTTCTCGCCAGGCTTTACGATAACAGCATCTGCAACCTTCACCTCGTCAAGTGGAACTCTGATTTCGTTTCCGTTTTTTAAAATGGTTGCTTCTTTTGCCTGCAGTCCTAACAGTTTCGAAATTGCCTCCGTCGTCCGTCCTTTTGCAAGAGCCTCAAAAAATTTGCCCAACAGAATTAATGTAATCAGGACAGCACTCGTTTCAAAATAAAGGCGGGGAGCGTAATAGGGATTTCCGATCGTTTTAACCCCTTCTGTAAGACTGTAAAAATAGGCGGCCGAAGTACCGAGCGCAACGAGGACATCCATGTTTGCACTTTTATTTTTCAATGCATTAAATGCACTTGTATAAAACGGACCCCCGATATAAAACTGAATCGGCGTAGCCAGCAGCAATTGAAACCATGGATTCATTAAAATAGGAGGCATAGGAAATCCAAAATCCCAAGGGATATGGGCAAGCATAGTGTAAAGTAAGGGAATCGATAAAAGAAACGAAAACAAAAGTTTATTCTTTCGTTGTTGCAGCTCTTCTTCCTTATGTTGTGCTTTTACATTTCGATCCTCTGTTTCAGTTGCCCCATAGCCAAGTTTTTCTATTTTTCCGATAATTTCATCACTCGAAACTATTTCATTTTCATAAGATACAGCGGCTGATTCCATTGCTAAATTTACATTGGCCTCGACACCATCCATCTTATTCAGGACTTTTTCGATTCTTGCTGAACAGGCTGCACAAGTCATCCCGGTAATATCTAACTTGAGTTCTTCTTTCATAAAAATAATTCACCACACAATCTTTAATAAAACATGACGGTTTACATTCATTCTACATTAATTCGACAATTTTTTGATGATTGTTGTCACACCTAGTCATTATTAAATTCTCCACAGGGTGATATAGTTCCTTTCTTAAAAACAAAAAACCCCTCTTAGTATGAACCAAGAAGAGTTATGTTGATATTTTATTCATTTATTGCGGCTTCTAATGCTACCTCAATCATATCATTAAAGGTTAGTTGTCTTTCCTCAGCAGTCGTTTCCTCACCAGTAAGTAGATGATCACTTACAGTTAGAACAGAAAGCGCTTTGCGGCCGAATTTAGCAGCAAGTGTATAAAGTGCGGTTGTTTCCATTTCAAGTGCAAGAATTTGATATTGGGCCCATTTTTCATGTTCTGCATTATCATTGTAGAACATATCAGCAGTAAAGACGCTGCCAACCTTCAAATTTAACCCTTTTTCAATGCCTGAATCATAGGCTTTTTTTAATAAATCGAAGTCGGCTGTTGGGGCATAATCAATTCCACCAAATGTAAGACGATTCATATTAGAATCAGTGGAGCTTGACATCGCCAAAATAACGTCCCTAACCTTTACATCCTTTTGGATGGCACCGCAGGTTCCAACACGGATTAAGTTTTGGACATTATAGCTTTGGATTAATTCGTTTACATAAATTGAAATCGATGGAATCCCCATGCCTGTTCCTTGAACAGAAACTTTTTTTCCTTTATAGGTACCAGTAAAACCAAACATATTGCGAACTTCGTTATAGCATACTGCACCCTCTAAAAAGGTTTCTGCAATATATTTTGCCCTAAGCGGATCTCCTGGAAGCAGGACTGTTTCAGCAATATCATTTTCTTTCGCTGCAATATGTACGCTCATTTATAATCCTCCAATCATATCTTAGGAAAATCAAAATCGATTATTCCCTGGTGTGGATATTCTACCCACCAATGACAATATATCACAATCATTTTGTAATGAAAAACCAATCTAAGAACGGACATGAATTTTTATTTTTGTGGGAAACTATTTTATGAAGAAAAAAAGGAGGGAGGATTAAGGAATGGGAAAAAAACATCGAAACCGCACAGCTTCACCTAAGAAAAATAATCATATTCCGCCGGAAGCGATAGTGGCTGAACATGAGGCACATGCAAAAGAACATCAAGCTACAGGCGGCCGAAAAAGAACCTAAGGATTTCCTTAGGTTTTTAAACGTTCCTAGCGGATGAGAAGGCGATTTATTGGCTCCCAGCCGCCAGATTTTAATTGGAAGTAATGCTGCCCGCCCCTTCCTTCATCGATCAAAATGATATCCCCAGTCGAAAGGAACCGTCCTTTATAATTGTCAGGGATTCGGTCGGCCACATTAAAACAGCTAAATGTTTCCTGAAGGCATTGTTCACGGTTATTTGCTTTAATGTACGTCCGGTATACAGCCTTATAGCCTTTACGCTCTCTGTACTTTGGAGTTTGAAAGATCGTCACATCATATTGCATATTTGCTCTTCGGGTTAGCATTCTGATCATCATATTCCTCCAATCAAAGATTATTACTATATTAATTAAAGAAACACCCTATCGATTCCTTCCAAGAAAAAGGTCTAATTTTGTCGAAAAATATATTCTTTCATTAAATTGAAAAGAAAATGCTAAAAAAAAAAACGATGAAACCTGAGGCTTCATCGTAAAAGGCTTAAGCGTATCTATGGATAACACTCTCGATTTTTGGTTGTAAAGACGGAATGTCCGCATTTGTAACGTTTAATCTTACATTTGTTTCATCCATTTCCAGTGCCTCTGAAAATAGCCCGGCTAATCCCCTGGCACGGCGGTCAACCTGCAGCATAATGTCCATGGACCCATTGGCTGAAGGAAAGAAAACCACTTCTAATTCATCTAATCTCCCACGGAACGGTCCGGATGCTGGAACAAATTCAAACTCTTGAACAAATGGCAATCTCCGCCGCAACCGATGCGGTGCCTCTTCACAATCAGCTTCGCGAATGCGGAACCCTAAATTGTCAATTGCATTAAAGACCGCTGTCATTAATGGATTCGGCACAACCTTTAAGTAATCCTTATCACTTGGGTCTACCCCGTTTTTAATATCTAATCCTGTAGACACCCAAACCTTCGATCTGCCAATCGAAACAGGAGTATCCTCTGGAAGCTGGAAAGAAAAAGGAATCCGCTTTTTTTCATTTACTTGAATCATAAAAGGGCTAGTTAAACGAAAACGATCAATACAAGCAGTAACCGAATATTTACGGTCATCGGCTTCCCTTAAGTATGTTGTATTTAATGATAAATAAATATCGTCAACCTGCTGTTCAACCTTGCCGCCACTTACTTCAACGATTCCCTTTACCGTTTCACCTGGCATATACGTATCCTTTTCAAGCTTTGTATCGACGGTTGCCGCTCCTATTCCAACACTTGCAAAAACCTTATTAAAAAATGACATCTGGTGGTTTCCCCCCTATATAACCTCTAAAATATCTGTTTCAATTTGTCTGCAATTTTCATACTCTGGCTCAATTTGCAAAAGCCGTCTAATAATATGCTTTGCCCCGCTTGAAATCGATAGTTCCTCTTCCCAGCTTCTTTCCTTTTTATCATTAGGTAATGGAAAATCAGAATAAAGCAAAAATAAAAGAAAATGACCAAGACCATAAAAATCAGCTTGCGGGTTGATTTCTTTTCGCAGGTCTCTTTTCCATTTACGTTTCGTGGCATCCAGTTGATTTAGTTTCCGAGCCAGCCCAAAATCAATAAGCCGGATTGTAGAATCTGCAACAATAACATTTGGAATACGAATATCTCGATGAATGATTTGTCTGTCATGTAGATGCCCTATAAGTTGCAGCAATTGACTGGCGATTAAAAAGACCTCTTTTTCTGAAAAATTTTTTCCTTCGATAAAGATCAGCTGCTCAAAATTTTTCCCATTCAGATATTCCATCGTGTAAAAAGGAATCCCTTTATGGACTCCCTCTTCAAAATATTGGGGAAATCCTTGATGTTCAATCGATGCCAAAAGTTTTTTTTCGAACTCGAAGCTGCTTTTTCCGGAATCTGTTATTCTTTTGTGAAGCCTTAATGTTTTTAACACCTTTATTTCATGATCCGTTTGATCAACCACAAGATAACAAAAACCATAGCTGCCCGCACCTATTATGTCGATTACTTTATATCGATTCTCAATTAGCGCATCTTTTGGAAACGGTCTTTCGATGAACCCAGAGACAGTATGAATCATTCTCTTCCACATATCGTAATTCCTTCAATCATTGGCTTAGCTGCTAAAAAAACTAGACATAAAGCTTCCACTTTTATATTTTTTCTTATAATGATAAGACCCGAGTTGGTTATGTTTATGATGTTTCATTTTTTTCCATGCGTCGCTTGAAGATGAGTATTTATGAGAATTAAGTTTGTTATTCAAAATCGATTTTAGAATTTTTTTAAACATCCGCTTCCCTCCTTCATCTCTGACTACTCATGTATACGAAGGATATATCAAAAGGTTTCGTAAAATTTTTCATTTAAAAACAAAAAACGAGCATCTTATGCTCGGCAATTTTTTTCTTTGCTAAATCTAAATACCAATTTTAATTGCTAGCCCTCCAAAAGGGCCTGTTGATTTCCGCTCCGGTCACTCGCTTTCCGCGGGTAGGTCCTGGAGCCTCCTCGGCGCTTGCGCCTGTGGGGTCTCCAGTGACCTCTCTATCCCGCAGGAGTCGAGTGCCCTCCGCTCCAATCAACAGGGGGGCAAATCAATTATTAATTCCTCCAAATATTCGCCAGTCTCTACCTTTACGTATTTGTAAATTTATGTTTTTTGTGCATGCTTTTAAACGGGTCAATTCCGTAAATAAAACAAGTCCTTCAACCATATTTTCTTTCAGAACGCATCCCAAAAGATACCTAATAAACATATCTTAAAAAGTATAAGCGGATCAGTTCAGCGGCAATTATCCTCATTACAATAAGTATAAACATTTTCAAGAAGAACCGAAAAATCAATATTATTGCAATCAAGCCTAAAAGAGGGTCATTTGGAACTAATTCATAAAAGAAACAAATTCATACTCACTTTGAGTAACCTCTATTAGCTTAAACATCAAATTCTCACTTATTATAAATAGTTTAGGAGTTGAAATTTTTATTGAATGCACCTGTTGATTGGAGCGGAAGGCACGAAGACTCCTCGGAAATGCTATCGCATTTCCTTCGTGCGTGGGCGGATTCGAGGAAGCAATTCAATGTCCTGCGGGAGTACGGGGCTGGGGAGACCCCGCAGGAGCGAAGCGACGAGGAGGCTCCCCCGGCACGCCCGCGGAAAGCGAAGTGCCTGTAGCGTAAATCAACAGACTTATTGCACAGACTAAACTCTAATAACATCGAAATAAATTAATGCGGTGAATTGTTAAAGAGGGCAAACAAAATAAAAAGCTATCGAAAGATTTTCGACAGCCTGAGCGAGCATCTTAGGCTCGCCTTTGTTCGCTTTATTCTAAAAGATTATTCATCTTGAATTTCTTCATCGATAATACTTTTTTCGATTAAATATTCGAAGGTGATATCTGCAAGTTCTTCCAATTCCTCATCACTAGGAACGTATCCCCTTTTTACAAGCTCATGAAAGAAAAATTCTGCGATTTCTTCTGTATCAATAAATACTTCAATTTCTCTCATTAGCATCGCCCCCTTTTTAGAAAATCTATGATGAAACAGGCTTTTTCATGCTAGTAAGTTCACAAAAATGCAAAGTCGGTTTCAAATTGTAATAGCTTTCATTATTACCGATTTTCCTCTTAAAAAACATGTCTATTTTGATTTGGACAAGCATAGGATGGTGAAAAGAACAATTCTGAGGTGAGATGATGTCAAACTTACAAATGAAATTAGAGGCATTTATTGAAGACGTGAATCGGGAGGATGGTTTCACCCTCCAGTTATTTGAAAAGATTACGAATTTATTATTCTTTTTTATTAAATGGGGCGGAATTCCTCTTGTTCTGTATCTCTTATTCGAAATTACGAGGTGGTAGCAAGTCTATACATGGCTTTTACCATCGTTATTCACGAGGCTTTCCAATTTTCTAAGGATTACTCTCATCACATGGTAGTATTCTTGATCGTGAAATAGTTCATATAAAATTCGATAATCATTGAATATATCCAGTAAATTATCAATTAACTCTTTTTTTTCTTTTTTTCGCTCGATTTCTTCATACTCTGCTTTTCTGATGGTATTTTGTAGTTTTTGAGTTTTGGCTGGTTTCTGCTGTTTGTTAATTAAGTATAGGAGACCTAGTTTTTGGATAAACGTATCTGCACTCTCTGCATCTGCAACAAGAGTTAATTCTTCCTCTCCTGCTTCAAGCCATTCCCCATCACTTACCCGTGAGAGCTCATAAATGACATCTTCCCATGCATCCTCTTTGTAGCGCCAGATTTCGGTTCTAAAGCCGACAATTTTAAATAAATCGGCGCCATACCCGCTCACTTGAACCAAATCACCGAAAAAAAACTTATACTCAATATCGATTTGCTCCTGCTCCATCACAGTACCTTCATATTCTGAAAGTAGCTGAAGTCCCGATTCAACAAAAAGGCCATCGCTCTTATTTACCTCGTAGACGTATCGATCATCAAGCCATTTGATATCTGTAACCTTGCCAACTGTACCATACATCGTAATCACGACCGTATCACCGATCTTATACTTCGGTTTTTTTCGTTTCTCCATATCCTCCATCCTCTCAGGTGTTGAGCCGTGAATTTTGATTACAATAGTATATGCACTAATTTATTTACCGGCACATGCAAGTGAAAAATTAAGTAAGTAAAGAAAATAAAAAAATCGCCCCTTTTTTTAGAGACGATTCAAGCATTATTTTTCCGATAAAAGATATTCCTGCCAGGCTTCATCAAATACCGCCATTGATTCTAAATAATGTCCATTTAGTTCAAGGTAGGAGGATAGATCATTGTAATCCTCTGAAGTTTTTGGAAAGCTGTGATCCTCGAAAGCTTCATTTGCAAATCTGCTAATCGCATCCTTTGGCTCGGGATGTCTGTATTTCATTAAAAAATGATAAAAGGATTTCCTCATTAAAAAAACACCCTTCATGTTTTTAAAGAAAACTATAACGGAAAGAAAACCCTTCGTCTAGAGAAAAGCAAAAAACAGCCGGCAATCCTGCTGGCTGTTTAGAATCTTATGAAGAAAAATCAAAGTAATTTTTCTTTAATAATCTTGGAATATTCATTAATTCCTGATAGGTAATAGTTTTTCCAATTTGTTTGCAATCAATTAAATATAATTGATCTTCAATTCCCTTAACAGTCGCTTCTTTTTGATAGATCATTGCACACTCACTGCAGGAAACTGCAGGGGTATCCGTTATTTCAATGGCTCTTGTTCCATCCGGCAATTCCCAATATACTGAATCGGAAATTTCATTAATATTCGTGCTGTCGCACCATTCACAACTTTGGCTCATGACGGAACCCCCTATTCTTTTGCTTGATCATTTGCTGTACCGGTTTTTTTCAATTCTTCCTTCTTTGCAAGTGCTTGGAATTTCTTCTCCTTCATCTCATCCCGCTTGCTGCGGTTATCCTTTAATGAATGATGTTCAGGGTCTTGAGTGTAATCATTGCGGCGATCTAAACGTGTTAGACCTTCAGGAATAAGGTTAAAGTGCTGGTCATTCATGATGCCGGCAATTCCCGCCAAGGAGCGTTTTTCTTGATATTCAGGATAGATTCCTTCGAAATAAGCTTCTGCTTTCCCTGGAACATAGTTTTCTGGTTCCGGATAAGAAGTAATAACACCTTCAAAGTTACGAAGAACAACTTTTTCAGGACTTTGAGAAATAAGATAGTTTGGCTGCAAGGAAATTTTTCCGCCGCCTCCAGGAGCATCTACAACGAATGTAGGTACCGCATAGCCGCTCGTATGTCCACGTAAACCTTCAATGATTTCCAATCCTTTTGATACTGGTGCACGGAAGTGTCCAATTCCTTCTGATAGGTCACATTGATAAATATAGTAAGGACGAACACGAATTTTGACAAGATCATGCATTAATTTTTTCATGATTGCTACGCTGTCATTAATTCCGGCAAGGATAACAGCTTGGTTCCCAATCGGTACACCCGCATTTGCAAGCATTTCACATGCTTTCTTTGATTCCTCAGTGATTTCAATTGATGTATTAAAGTGAGTATTCAGCCAGATTGGATGATACTTTTTCAAAATATTGCAAAGGTTTTCAGTAATACGTTGCGGGAATACAACCGGTGCTCTTGTTCCGATACGGATAATTTCAACATGGTCAATTTCCCTTAAATTTTTCAAAATGTATTCTAAAATATTGTCGTTAATTAACAATCCGTCACCGCCGGAAATTAACACATCGCGAACCTGTGGAGTATTACGAATATAATTAATCGCTGCGTCTAGCTGTTTCTTTGGAACGCCCATACCAACTTGGCCGGAGAAACGTCTTCTTGTACAGTAACGGCAATACATAGAACACTGATTGGTTACTAGGAAAAGAACACGATCCGGATAACGATGTGTTAAGCCTGGAACTGGTGAATCCTCGTCTTCATGTAATGGGTCTTCCAAATCATATTTTGTTTTATGGATTTCTGCTGAAATCGGAACAGATTGCATCCGAATTGGACAACGCGGATCATCTGGATTCATAAGTGAAGCATAATAGGGTGTAATATTTAAAGGAATCGTCTTAGTTGAAATTTTAACGCCTTCTTCTTCTTCAGGAGTTAAATTAATGACCTTTTTTAAATCATCCACTGTACGGATGGTATTTGTTAATTGCCATAGCCAGTCGTTCCATTGCTCTTCGGTTACATCCTTCCAAAGCTCAATATCTTTCCAGTGACGCTCTGGCTTGTATAAAGTTTGTTTCATAACTGCATTCCTCCATTCAATGTTTACACTTTATCAATATGCAAGAAGTGTGCCAAAGCGATAAAACCTTGATAATATCCATTTCTTTTTAAAATAGTTGGAGTTTTAATCGAAAATTCATAATTTTAATAAAAAAGATGCCGAAAATTCGGCATCTAAAAACTTGTTTTCTTCAGTTTATATTGAAGGGTCTGTCTTGGAATTTCTAATAGCTTAGCAGCTTGATTGATATTTCCGCCTGACTCGCTAAGCGCATTTTCAATTAGTTTCTTCTCAAGCTCCTCCATGTTTTTTCTTAATGAAAGGGTCTCACTTTCTACTTCAATCCGCTTAGGCTTATGGGTTACAGCCTGCTGTCTAAGCATAATCGGCAAATCTTCATTTGTTAGATTGTTTCCTTCACATATGTTCATCATGTATTCAATTGTATGCTTTAACTCCCTGACATTGCCTGGCCAAGCATAGTCCCTAAAGAAAGCAGTGAGGCGATCATCTAATCCCTTTACGTTTTTTTGCAATTTTTGATTAAAACCTTTAATAAAATGGTCTGTTAGAAAGAATATATCTTCTGGCCTGTCCCGGAGCGGCAGCAGTGAAAAGGTAAAGACATTTAACCGATAATAAACGTCATAGCGAATCTTTTGCTCCTCTAATGCTACAGTCGGATGAACATTCATGGCCGCAATCACCCGAACATCAACAGCGATATTCTGCGCGCTCCCCACTCTCCTTACGATACCATCTTCTAATACCCTTAAAAGCTTTGCCTGCAATTCCACTGGCATGGCATGTAATTCGTCGAGGAAAAGCGTTCCGCCATCTGCAAGTTCAAATAACCCTTTACGCTCAACTGCACCAGTGTAGCTTCCTTTCGCGGTCCCGAAAAGAATACTCTCCAGCAGAGATTCAGGTATTGCGGCACAGTTTTGTGCGATAAATGGCCCATCGCTTCGACGTGATTCATAGTGAATTCCTTGAACAAACAATTCTTTTCCTGTACCTGACTCACCATATACAAGGATCGGAGCATCTGATTTTGCCAGCTTTTTTGCTTCGTTTTTCATATTTTTAAAGATATCATTCTCTGTTTTTAAATCATCTAGAGTGTACTTTACATCATTTACCGTTTTTTTCTTGCTTCCTTTATTTAAGCCCTTTTGCAAGTCTAAAAGTCTCTCTGCAAGCAGCTTCATCCTTGAATAGTCCTTCGCAATTTCAACAGCACCAATGACTTCCTTTTCAAGAAAGATCGGTAAGGTCGTATTGATGGTATCAATCCTTGTCCCATGTAAATTTACATAGACCTGTGTTTGATTATAAATAGGCTTCTTGGTCTTAATGACCTTTAGAAGGGTACTTGATTCCTCCGTCAGGGAAGGAAAGGCGTCAAATAAATGCTTGCCCTGTACCTCTTTTACTTCCATTCCATCATGTTTTGCTGCTACTTCATTGTAATAGATAGTTTCCCCATTCGTATTAACGACGTGAATTCCTTCGTCAATGCTACTTAATATGGCTGTAAGAACTTCTGATGTTAACGCTGTTAATTGAATCAACTATTTTCACCTGCCAAAATTCATTACAAAACGAGGTGCCGAAAATTCGTCACTAAAGCCGAAAATTTAGCAGTTTGTCAGATTCTTCACCCACATATTCATATCTTCAAGCTTGTCGTAAATATAGCAATTATTCATAAATCTTCCCCGGTAGCCATATCCCAGTTGAAATAAAGCAGCATTCATGCCAAAGGAAAGTGATCTTGCAATGGAATAAGCACAAAAAACACCTTGTCTCTTTAATTCCCCTTCAAGCTCCTTAAGGAGGATTTTCATTAAACCATATTTTCCTCGGTACTCTGGAAGTGTCGCACAATCGGTTAACTCAGCATTTTTGTAAAATGCATTAATCTCGGCGGATGCGGCGCTGACAATTTTTCCTTCATGGAAGAAGACATAATAAACCGTCCCCTCCTGCATCGTCTTTTTCACATATTCCGGGTCATTCATTGGAGTTGGATAAATTTCAAAAACCTGGCCATAAAGGGTTGCAAGTTGCTCAGCGAAGCTTTCATCGGCTTTTTTCAACTCGTACTCTTTTGGCGGATAAGGTTTTTCAACTGAAGGGTTCAATTGATAGATGCCTTGAAGGATTTCATCCTCTTTTATCCAATACTCATTCTTTTTCCGTTCTACTGTGTAAAATTTCGAAAAGAAATACGCATCTGAACCGAGAAAATAACGATCAAGAATAGCCTCAGGCTGCAGGCCCTTTTCATAAAATAATTGAAGATCCTCCGCACGGCCTTTAACAATTAATTTTTCCGCTTTGTGTTGATGAACAAGTTCTTCTGCCTGCTTTAATACTAAACTAGTATTCCCTCGATAATCATCAACGCGAATTCGTTTATTAAATAGGTCTACGTAAGCATTTAAATAAAAATTATTTTCCTCAATGATAATAGTTGTAGCTGTTTCAGTCATTTCAATCACTCCTATTTTTTAATATTAGCAGATTATTGCCATAAAAAAATACCTGACTGGAAAAAGTCAGGCCTTTACATAATCTAAAGATTTAGGGCTCTTTTTCCAATTATTCACTAACCACGCACCATTTTATTAAGGTTCGTGCGATAATTTCACTTGCGATATATAGGTCTTCAAGTTCGATATGTTCATCGGCATCATGTGCGGTTTCGGTAATTCCAGGGCCAAATACGACCACTGGCGTATTCCCAACAGATGACAGAATTCCCCCATCCGTTCCCCAAGGACTTGCTTCAATTACGGGAGCTTCACCGGTAATTTCTTGGAAACTAGCCGATAATTCTTTCATTAATGGATGATCACTTTCAAGAGACCCAGGAATCCATCGTCCGCCAAACCATTCTATCTGAAGGGGGTTTGCCCTGAACCATTCATCACACTGATTTAATTCCTGTAAACAATTTTCCATTTCCAGCTTAGCTGATGGAATGGTTTCATCAGGAGCAATTCCCATTCTACCTTCGATAAAGGCTAAATCCGGAACAGAGGAAGGCCATTCCCCACTATTTATTTTTCCAATATTAATTGGAATGGGAATTGGAATCGAATCAAAAAGGGGATCGGATATTCTCGCGTTTCGGTCTTTCTCTAATTGCTGCAGGCGCTCAATGACACGAACAGATTTCTCAATCGCACTAATTCCCTCATACCTTGTTCCCCCATGGGCAGCCCGCCCTTTCACCGTTATCCGAAACCACATGGAGCCTTGCTGTTTAGGAAAAATCTTCATGTTGGTGGGCTCAGGAATAATTGCTCCATCGGCACGATATCCCCTTAAAACGGCTGCGAGCGTTCCGGCACCGCCGCTCTCTTCTTCAATCACACTCTGAAAAATGACATCTCCCTTGAGCTTGATTCCTGTTTCGATTAAGGATTCGATTGCAAGAAGAAGGGCTGCTGAACCGCCTTTCATATCTGTCGACCCGCGTCCAAATAACTTTCCCTTTTCAATTCGCCCGCTAAAAGGGTCATGCGACCAGTTTTTTTCATCCCCAACAGGCACTACATCGATGTGACCATTAAGGATAATTGATTTTCCCCCGCCCGTACCTTTTAATACGGCAACTAAATTGGGATTGCCTTCAAAGCTTTGACGGTCACAGCAAAAGGCTGGATGATTTTTTAATTCATCATTGTTAATTTCCCAAATATCCAAATCCAGCCCAAGCTGCCGGCACTTTTCGATCACGATGGCCTGGGCACCGCTTTCATTTCCTCTGGTACTGTTTTCCTGAACCATTAATTGTAAAAGCTTAGCACCCCGGTTCCGGTTATCATTCAGCCAATTTTTCACTCGATCTTCTTTCGTTTTCAATCGATTCACTCCTTTGATGCCAAATGAAAAAATTAATAAGGTATCTTCCGAATCTGCTCACTAACGATAAATTCACAGCCCGTTTTTTCTTTAACATATTCTAAATTAAATGGGGCAAATAGTTCGCTTAGGATCAACCCTTTTTCTGTCACTTTAAAAACAGCCATCTCTGTAATAATCAAATCCACACAGGCAGAGGAAGTTAATGGCAATGTGCACTCTTTTACTATTTTCGGATTGCTAAACTTATCACAATGATTCATTAAGACGATGACCTTTTTCGCCTTTTGAGCAAGCTCCATTGCCCCTCCCATTCCCGGAACCTTTTTCCCTGGAACAATCCAGTTTGCAAGATCACCTTTTTGGCTAACCTGGAGGGAACCCAGTACAGTGATATCGACTCTGCCCCTGCGGATCATGCCAAAAGCTATCGCACTGTCACAGTAAGACCCGCCGCTGGTAAGTGTGACCGGAAATCCACCGGCATTACATAAATTTTCATCTTCTGACCCCTTTTGTGGACTAGGGCCCATTCCGGTGATTCCGTTTTCAGCATGAAACATCACTTTCATATCTCTAGGAAGGTGATTGGGCACGAGCGAAGGGATTCCAATCCCAAGGTTGACAACCATACCATTCTTAATTTCTTCGGAGGCGCGTCTTGCCATTTGATTGCGGATATCTACTCCCATGCCCATTTCCAATTCACCCCCTTAGAAGGAATAATATAATCTACGAACACACCCGGAGTGATAATTTCCTCCGGATTCAGACAGCCCATTGGGACGATTTCTTCTACTTCCACAATCGTCAAATCTCCTGCCATCGCTACGAGTGGATTATTGTTTCTAGCACTCTTGTCATAAATTAAATTCCCATATTCATCTGCTTTCTTAGCATAAATGATGGCAACTTCCGCCGTCAGCGGGGTTTCAACGAGATAATCCTTTCCATTTAAGGTCATAACCGGTTTGTTTTTTGCGACCATATCAATGTCCATCCCGATATCGGATAGAATCCCGGGGAGGCCAACTCCACCTGCGCGGATTCGTTCGGATAAAATTCCCTGAGGTGAAAATTCCACCTCAAGCTTCCCTTCATGCATTAAATTCCCTGCAATAGGATTTGAACCAATATGGGAGGCAATCACTTTCACCGCCCGCTCTTGACTGACAATTTTCCCTATCCCGATGTGAGGAAATCCTGTATCGTTCCCTATTAGCGTTAAATCTCGAATTCCCTTTTCTAAGATCCCATCGATAAGTGTCGGGGGCGATCCAACCCCGCCAAAGCCTCCGAACAACAATGACATTCCGTCATGGAAAAACTCCATTACTTTTTCCAGTGTTGTAATTTTCCCAAATGGATTTTCCATCCCAACACCACCATCCTAAACTTGTTCAGCTAGTTGTTTTGAAAACGCTTCAAATGTTGCTTTTAATAAACTAAAGATTTCTTCCATTTCCCTTTTGGTTATGGTTAATGGAGGGGAAATGATAATGGAATCTCCGTTCACCCCATCCGTACCCGCTCCGGCAGGGTAAACGAGAAGCCCTTTTTCCTTTGCGAGGGTGACAATCGTTTGAGTTACGGCGGCTTTTCTTGGGAAGGGCCGTTTTGTTGTTTTGTCCTCAACAAACTCTAGTCCGAGCAAAAGCCCTTTTCCCCGTACCTCGCCAATAAATGAGAATTGAGTTTGTAGTTTTTCTAGTAGATTTCTTAAATAAACACTCTTACATTCTACTTCTTTTACAATCTCGTTTTTTTCAAGGTATTCGAGGACAGCCAGGGAAACGGCACAGGTTTGCGGGTTTGCGCTCAAGGTATGACCACTCATGACGGATTTCGTACCAGCTAAGATGGGCTCCATAACTTTCTCGCTTGCAACGGCAGCAGCAATTGGAGCATATCCGGCCCCCATACCCTTTCCAAAGGTAACAAGATCCGGTATTACCCCATATTGTTCTAATGCAAGAATTGTGCCAGTACGACCAAAACCGGTCATGACTTCATCTGCGATAAAAAGAATATCGTATTGGTCACAGATATTTTTTATAACTTTAAAATAATCCTTTGGCGGGGTAATCGCGCCTCCGGCTGCTCCAATGACAGGCTCTGCTATGAAGGCAGCAATTTTTTCGGCACCAATCCGATTGATTGCCGTTTCTAATTCTTGCGCACATTGATAGGCGCAGGTTGTTGGTTCAAGATTATAGGGGCAGCGATAACAATAGGGCGGATTGATTACAGGGAAGTCTTCTAGTAATGGTACAAATCTAGCCCTTCTGGCGGTATGCCCTGACATGGAAAGGGCCCCCATTGTGATGCCGTGATAGCTCACCCACCTTGATAAAATTTTTGTTTTCGTTTGGATCCCTTTTTCTTGCCAGTATTGAATGGCCATTTTCATAGCAGTTTCGGTTGCTTCCGACCCACTGTTGACAAAAAAGCTCCAATTAAGGTCCCCGGGTGTCATTTCTGCTATTTTTTTAGCTAGTTCTTCTGCGGGATGACTGGTAAACTGCGAACGATAAACGAATGATACTTTTTCTGCCTGTTTATTCATTGCTTCAATTATTTCTTGGACTCCATGCCCAATATTTGCTGTGACTGCTCCTGAAGCGGCATCAAGATATTTTTTTCCTTCTAAATCGTATAGATAGACCCCTTTGCCATAATCGATAACGGGGTATATTTCGTCCATCATTGGTTTAATTAAATAGGTGCGTTCCACCATTGACACCACTTCCCTTTTAGCTAAGTCTGCTTTACTAAATTGTATGACCCGATGTTGGTGCATATGTGGTGGGCAGATTTTTTCCTGGTGCTTATTAGTTGGGATTAGGGTACATTCAATAATGTTCGCTGCAAATTTTTCAACCCCTGCGAGAAGTCTGAAATTTTATAAAGCGCTCGCACGAAGGTTGTGGTTTTTGAAGAGATATGTGCGTTGTTGGTTTTGCTGATTGGACTCGATTTTTCGCCAATAGAATCCGTTTTTTCGCTGATTGGCGACTTCATACGGATCTAGCGGATATATTTTGCGGAGACTCCCCACTGGATTTAGGCAGTTCGCTGATTGGATCGCAATTTTCGCCAATTGAACGACTGGGTTCGCTGATGGAACTCACTTTTTCGCCAATAGAATCCGTTTTTTCGCTGATTGGCCACAGGAAATAAATTTTAATCTAAAAGTTTTCACGAAAAGTTCACGATTTACAATCAAACATAGGCAGGAGTTCCTATTAAAGTTTAGAAATTATATTCGACAAGGAAAGGAGTGACTATTTTGATTCAAAAGAAAAGAACTATCCCATTGGTAATTCTTATATTAGAGGTATTACTTCGACGATTACCTCTAAGCGACCCAAGACGACCTCAAATTTTCGAAGAACTAAACAGAAGAAAAGCTGGTTTCAAAGGGGAACAATCCCTCGATTATTATTTTAGCAAGCTCGATGAAAAGAAAATAATGATATTCCACGACCTTAATCTTCCGGATGGGGACTATAACTGCCAAATTGATACACTTATCCTCTCACCTGAATTTGCCCTAATCATTGAAATCAAGAATATGGCAGGAAAATTAGTATTTGATTCAGAAAATGGTCAATTCTTTCAAATTATTGCAGGCAAAGAAAAAGGATACACCGATCCGATTTCCCAGTCAGAAAGGCACCGGGATTACATAAAAAACCTTTTAGCTATTCATCATCTCCCGCCTGTACCCGTTGACTATATAGTCGTGGTCAGTAATCCCTACTCAATTCTTGAATTTAGAAAAAGCTGTACAGAAATAAAACAGCGCGTATGTAAAGCAGACAATTTCCTTAAAAGGTTCAAATTCTTCGAAAATAGGTATTCAATCAGCATCCTCGATAGTAAAGATCTCAGGAAACTAACTAGACTCCTTCTCAAATTGAACACTCCGCCGACTAATTTTATTCTCAAAAAATATGGAATTCAAAAACACGAACTTTTAACTGGAGTACATTGCCCACTTTGTTTTTCCCTGCCTCTTAAACGCGAAAAAAGAAAATGGTACTGCCCTTCCTGTGATCAATTCTCTACTGATGCTCACTTATACGCACTACAAGATTATTTTTTAGTGATGGACTCGAAAATCACAAATAAGCAGTTTCGGGATTTTATCCATATTCAATCCATTGATACATCTAAAAGATTACTAAAGTCCGCACCACTATTCCATTTTGGAAAATACAGACTCATGATGTATTATCCGACCACTCTTCCGTGGATAAATAAATAAAAAACTGACCCTATAAACCCTAGAGTCAGCAGTTCGTTTTTAAATTTTATTACGCCCAGCTTGCTCCAATGATGATCAGCAGGATAAAGAGCACAACGATTAATGCAAATCCGCCAAATCCATATCCAAAGCCTACGCCGCCTACTGGATAACCATATCCTCCATACGGGTACCCGCAGCAGCCATCATATCCATAACCATACATTCGCACTTTCACTCCTTGAAAATTTGTTACTTTCTACAGGTACTTTATGAGCTGGGCAGTTGTCCCGTATGTGCATTCGCCTATTTTTTCAAAAATCAATCCGCATATACCCATAAATGATAAAAAGCCGCTCAACTAATGGCGGCTTTTCATCATTTTTCAAATAAACTTGTAAATTCCCCGTACCCTTCCTCTTCCAGCTTATCCTTCGGAATAAACCGCAACGCGGCGGAGTTAATGCAGTAGCGTAAACCCGATGGTCCTGGGCCATCATTAAATACATGACCAAGATGAGAATCCGCCGTTTTACTTCGTACCTCGGTCCGAATCATAAAATGGCTGTAATCTTCCTTTTCGATTACCTCTTCCTCTTCAATCGGCTTTGTAAAGCTTGGCCAGCCGCAGCCGGCATCAAATTTATCTAGCGAACTGAACAGTGGTTTTCCTGAAACAAGATCTACATAAATGCCTTCCCGGTTCTCATTCCAATATTCGTTTCGAAACGGGGGCTCTGTTGCACTATTTTGAGTTACCTCATATTGGATTTGTGACAGCCGCTTTTTTAACTCATCCTTATTTACCATCTTGATTCCCCCAATATCTTTCAATAAAGCCTGCACGGCCTGAGCCTACATGATAGGACTCATAATGAGCTCGTTTTTTCTTATAATAATGCTGGTGATAATCCTCTGCAGGATAAAAGGGTTTCGCTGGTAAGATCGGCGTGACAATTGGCTTCGAAAACCTGCCACTTTCCTGTAATTTCTGTTTTGACTCTTCAGCGAGCGCTTTTTGTGTTTCATTATGATAAAAAATAGCGGTTTGATAGGATTGACCGCGATCATAAAATTGTCCTCCCGGATCGGTTGGATCAATTTGCTGCCAATATAAATCAAGCAATTTTTCATATGGAAAAATATTCGGTTCAAAGGTAATTTGGACGGCTTCATAATGACCTGTAGTATCCGAACAAACCTGTTCGTAGGTTGGGTTCTCTACCGTTCCGCCTGTGTATCCGGAAATCACACTTTTTATTCCAGGCTGCTCATCAAATGGCTTCACCATACACCAAAAACAGCCGCCGGCAAAGGTTGCTACTTGTACTTTCTCTTCCAATCTACTCACCCCACGAATTTTCTTCTTGCCCCAAGTATACAGAATGTCTTTTAAAAAATAAAATAACTCGATTACAGCTGAAACGAAATAGACACCTACCTATCCCCAACTGAATAAAGTACTAGTAAATTAGAGAATAGGAGCGAGCAGTATGTCCGAAAATCGAACTCATTCTGATTATCTTCAAAGGGCGGCAATGTATGATACACTCTCCCAATTTTATAAATACTCGAATCCAGAACTTCATATGCAGTTCTACTTAAAACACATGAAATATATCAATAAAGCATTCAATACAATGAGGATACAGGCGCAACAAATGCAGACAGAGGCAAACATCCGCATTCTTAACACCTCTCCGGATGCACCTAATTTAGACATTTATGTTAACGGAAAGCGGGTAGCAAGAGACCTGCCCTTTAAGGAAGCGAGTCAGGTACTAGCCTTTAAGCCCGGTAAATATCATGTCGATATTTATCCGGCAGGCAACATGGTCAATAGTGTCTTAAATAAAAAAATTACGATTGAACCCGGTCAATCATACACCTGGGCCATCATTGATTCTGTAAAAAAAATGCGTCTCCTCGTATACCTCAACCAACCGGAGGTGCCAATGAATGAAGCAAAGGTACGTTTTATTCACCTTTCACCTGATACTCATGCATTAGACATGGCCGTCAAGGACCGAGATGTTATTTTTCCAAAGGTAGCCTATAAGCAAGCGACAGAATACCTGGCATTATCGCCGATGACAGTGGACCTAGAGGCAAGGGAAGCTGGTACAAAGAACGTGATCCTTCCAATGCCGAACTCGCAATTTAAGGCAAATGAAGTCTACACGATTGCTTTGGTCGGTTTGTCCAAAGGAAGTCCCGAGCTGCAAGCGATTGTGATCAAAGAGTAACGAAGACTGAGTACAAATCTCAGTCTTTTTTGCCGCTTGACTTCTAGCGGCCAAACCCCAATAATCATGATAGGATTTGAAACAAGAGAGGAGCTTTATCATGCAACTTCCCTCCGAATTTATTCGGAAGTTTACCGATTTACTTAAAGAGGAATCCCACGATTTTTTCCATACATATAAAGAAACAAGAATGAGCGGACTTCGGATAAATCCGCTTAAAATAACAGAAGAAAAATGGTCACAACTCTCACCATTCACACTAAATAAAATACCATTTGTCCCAAATGGGTATTATTATGACCCTGAACAGGACCAGCCGGGAAAACACCCCTATCATGCCGCGGGCCTTTATTATATCCAAGAGCCAAGCGCAATGTTTGTCGCGGAACAGCTTGCACCAAATCCCGGTGAAAGAGTTCTTGATTTATGCGCCGCGCCAGGAGGAAAAACGACACAGCTCGCAGGGATGATGAAGCAAAGCGGAATTCTTGTTGCCAATGAAATCAATTCCAAACGGGCAAAGGCCTTGTCAGAAAACATTGAAAGATTGGGAATTTCCAATGCTTTAGTAACTAATGAAACACCGGTACGGCTTGCGGAAAGATTTCAAGGCTATTTCGATAAGATTCTTGTCGATGCACCTTGCTCGGGCGAAGGAATGTTCCGTAAGGATGAGGAAGCAATTGCCTTTTGGACTGAAGCCCATGTAGAAGCATGTGCGAAGCAGCAGAAAAATATTCTTGATGCGGCCTACTCCATGTTGAAGGAAGACGGTATCCTTGTATATTCTACCTGTACTTTCTCACCGGAAGAAAATGAACAAACAATTGAATATTTTTTGAAAAAATATCCTGATTTAGAGCTGCTGCCAATTGAAAAGACAAATGGAATCCAAAATGGCCGGCCGGAATGGTCAACCAGCAAAATGAACGAGCTTGAACAAACGGCCCGCTTATGGCCGCATCATCTTAAAGGGGAAGGCCATTTTGTAGCTAAAATTCATAAAACGGCCGTTGAAGACCCAGCAAAAATAAAAGAGATATCCTCGAATGCCAGCAGGGCACAGCTGAAGGATTTCTATGAATTTACCAACCAAACCATAAAAGGAATAACATTCGATCACTTCTATCTTTTTAATCAGCAGCTCTATGCATTACCGGATCATTGTCCTAGTTTTCAGGGGTTAAAAATCCTGCGGGCAGGGCTTCATCTTGGCGAGTTAAAGAAGAATCGTTTTGAACCAAACCATGCGCTGGCATTGGGGTTAATGGCAAATGAGGCAAAGCACTGTTTTCCGTTAAAAGATGATCAGTGGTTTCATTACTTAAAAGGAGAAACGTTAACAACGGGAAACGACCGAGGCTGGATGCTCGTAACTATCGATGACTACCCACTCGGCTGGGGGAAAGAAGCGAAAGGGGTATTGAAGAATTTTTACCCAAAAGGACTTCGAATCCAAAAATAATAAACAGGGTGCCTTTTCAAAGGAGGCACCCTGTTATTATTCGACTGGAACTAAGATGATAAAGGAGATATCATCCTTTTCTAAGTCAAACTTCTCTGCTTTTATTTTTAGATCACTTTTGAGTTTCAATTGCTGCATATAAACGTAGACGCGTTTGTTGTCCGGCTGAATGTCCACTCCCCTAGGCAGCTTATAGTTTTCTTCAATGAATTTCAGTACATAGGAAACAGGCAGATTCAGGTTACCGATTTTAATCGATTTTTGCTTCAGAACTAAATCACCGTTTGACAATGCTTTCGGCTTAAAGGTCATTTTTAAATTAAGCTGTTCACTAAAAAACGGGATTGTTCCGTAAAGCTCAACCTCATCTCCTAATATAACACGATAAGCTATTGGGGAATCAGCCGCTTCTGTTTGTAAATAATGGTTGATAAGCCGATTCAAATCCTGCTTATTCGATCGAATCCGAAATGAAACATATTCCCCATTTTGCCCTTTAACAAGGCTTTCGTGCTTCTCCGATGACGGGGATAATAGTAAGCCGGCAATTATTATGACAACTAAAAGGTCAATCCCTAATAAAAGCCAGAATCCCCTTTTCCACTTATTTTTCATACAAAACTAATTCTCCTCTTTACTGACCATCAACGAATTCCTTTCCAGATCAGGTAATGTGCGTTCTCCCAATGTCTGGTTAAGCCTTTGTGCAATTAATTTATATCCTTTATCATTTGGATGAAAATTATCCCTATACAAAAGATTTTCCGAGGTCTCATTAAACAAGTCGTCAATGTGGACAAAGTAGGCATTGGGGTAATGAGCAATTACAGACTGACCAGCGCTGTTCCAATCCCCGACAATTTGGTCGAGTTCCTTAATATTGCCAAACCATTTAGAAAACGGATTGTACAATCCGACCAAAACGATTTTGGCGTTGGGATTTTCCTTTGTTATGCTCTCCATTATTTGCGTCAAATGGACGATATATTCCTCTTTGCCTCTCGTGAAATCGGAAAATTGCAGATCGGTGATATTGTCTCTAAGAACTTTTACAATATCATTGCCGCCAATGGTTAGGATTACTAAATCGGCCTGAGAAATGGCCGATTTCACTTCCGGCGATTGCAGTCGCTTCATCAATTGTGTTGTCCGGTTTCCCTGAACACCAAAATTATAAAATTCCGCTTCTTTTATGCCCTTTTCCTTTTCAAGCATTTTTTTCAGATAGGGCAAATAACCGCCTGTTTTTGTACTATCACCAACACCTTGTGTTAAGGAATCACCTGCAGAAACAACGGTTAATTTTCGTGGAATAAAATCAGCCGGCACCTGCTTATAAACAATCTTTGCAGCTTTTTTATAGGAGTGCGGCATCCATTGGGTGGAACCGCTACAAGAACAAAGGAATAAGGAGGAGAGAATTAGAAGAGTGAAAAACTTTTTCATAAGACTTCACCTTCCTCTCAAACTATAAATATTATAACATGTGAAAAAACATTCAAGCCGGATTGACAAAAACTAACAACCTCATAATTGAAAACGTTTTCAATATAGGGTTTGACAGTAAAAAAATAGACCTATTAATTAGGTCTATTGCAGTGCTTTAATATCATTGATAATTTCATCATATGGAACTTCTTTAAATCCGTTATAGGATTTTTTAATATTTCCATCCTGATCAACTAAATAAATGGAGGTACCGTGAATCACCTGGTTCCCCTCTTCCGGCTTTTTGACCAATGCCTTGTAATTTTTCAAGGCAAAATTTTCAATAAACGACTGGGAATAACCGGTTAAGAATGTCCAATTTTTAAAATCAATTTGATATTGGTTGGCAAACTCTGTTAACTTTTGAGGGGTATCTACTTTTGGATCCACACTAAAAGAAACAAACTCAACATTTTTCAGGCCTTCATCCTTCACCTTTTTTTGCAGCTTTTGCATATTAGCCGTCATCGGCGGACAAATATCCACACAGCTTGTAAAAATAAAATCAGAAATCCAGATCTTCCCTTTTAAATCTTTTAATCCAAAGGGCTTACCGGCTTGAGATGTGGCTGAAAAATCCTTTATTGGCCAATTCACCGCATCTTTGATCTCTTTCTTTCCACATGCTGACAAAATTAGTGTAGATAATAGTACTACCACCAGCCAATTCCGAACTTTCATGATATCACCCATTACTTTTCTATTTCATTCCGTGAATAGTGTAACAAAGTTTTGGATAAGAAGAAAGCTTTGTGACTGAATTAATCGATTACTCCTGTTTGAACAATCGTGTTTTTTACCTTGACCTCAAATGACGCCTGCTTGTATCGTTCTTTCCACTCATCTTTTGATAGTCTTTTTCCTCGTAAATGGGTCATGTATTCATTTCCAAACCCGACAGGATCTGAACCTAAAGATTGAAAATAATTGAGTAATTTTGTAATATCATGTTCCATCACTTTATTTATTTTCTTTTCTATCAACTTAATTGCCTTTGGATCCCCAACAGTTAACGGCTCTGTTGTTTCCAATAATCGGGCTTTTATCTTTACTGTTATCCGAAAACGCAGATTTTCTTTATCAATCAATTTGATTTTGCCACTGCTTTGAATATTATCTATATTTACAAATAATTTATTATATAAATTACGAATTGCATGCTCACCTGTTTTCATCCTAATTTTTTCAAATTGGGAACGATCAAAACCGAGGTCTTTTGATCCGGCATTATATTTATCCGATAAGAGTTTTACATAAAACAGCTTGTCAGGCTTTATTTCAGCTACTAATCGGTCATCCTTAAACAAACCCATTCCTTTTATTTTGATATCATTGTTTTTAAGTTTTAAAATAGGCAGTAAAGGATCCTTGCCAAAATCATAATAGGTATGATTAAATTCCTGAAGTGTAGGAGAAAGAATTTGTTCACTTTCAACATTTTGTTTTATCAAGTTATACAAGTAGGTTCCCAGATTGACTTTATTATGGGTGACACCTGATTGCATTAAATCCGATGACTTTCCATCTGCAACGGTTAAATAAACCATATTCCCCACGGTAGCATCACGGTTCAATGCATCCACCAACTGGATAATCCCCTTCTCAGCAAGCTCTTTGCTATATATGACACATCTCATTTGGCCAGTAACGAGTCGTTGGTTCGATTGAAGATTCTGCTTTTGTTTTAACCCCTTACTTGTATTGGCATCAACTGTAATTAATTTTGTCACATTTTGAGCCAGCGGATCGAACCGATGGACGACAACTGTCCCTTTAATTACATTTTCCTTCTCCAAATCATACCCAGCTGCTGTGACCAAAGCTAATTTTTCTAATTGTCTTGGTTCTACACATCCAGTGTTCAATACTATACAAAGAATCATCATCGGCAATAGTTTCCATTTAGGCCACATTGGTTTTCTTCCTCCTTTGAAACCATTTTTTCACGAAGACAATCATTGCAAGCAGAATCGGGTAACAGAAGGCGGCTATAAATCCAGCCTTTGCTACATAATCTGTAGCCATATTCATTTGATATCTGGCTTTAAAAAAAAAGGTGGCTCCCCAAGTTAGGATCGCAAAAATCCAGATCCCATGTTTTTGTTTTTTATTAAAAATCCTCATAAATCCTTTTGACGCTGCCCAGAGATACGCACACATATTGGGCAAAATAATTAACATCCAAAAGGAAACGGCAATAAATTCGAAGCGCTCAAGATTTGGGAGCCGAACAATTTTAAACATCGACAATACTGGCCAGATGGTACGGGCCAGACTATCTTCTGCAAAAAACGTTATAGATACAAGGGTTACGATCCCAAATAACAACGTTGTATATAAATTTCCAATTTGGGTAAAAAGAAAGACTTTCTCTTTTTCCTTCACATAGGGATAAACAAATAACAGTAGTTCAAATCCCATGATAGATAGGGAGGAGTCATGTATTCCATTCAATAGTTGCTTCATATCGGCTGACATGATTGGAAACAAATGAGTAAAATCTGAATAATGGATCGGCACCAGGAGCAGAGCACCCAGCCAGATGGTCCCTACTACCGAAAGAAAGGCAACTCCAATTACAACCCGAATGCCCCCATATACCGAATAAACGGCTAATAGAATAAGAACACCAGCTAACTGCCAAGTCGGCAAATCTGGAAAAATCCACACTCGAACAATTTCAATATAATTCATAAAAATAACAAAAAAATCAGCAGTTAAATAAAGCATATAAAGAATATTTAGTCCATTCCCGATCCATTTTCCAAAAACATCGATGTGAATTCCATATAAATCGGCACTATCATATTGTTTTAGAATCAACACCATCAACCCTAAGACAAAGCCCGCTAGGATTCCCGTCAATAACACAGAAATCCAAGCGTCGTGTTTAGCAGACAGATACACAATCCGCGGCAGTCCAATTAATCCAACTCCCGTTTGTACGGAATGAATAAAAAACATTAGAAGAAAGGCATTAAATAGTAAACCTTCTCTTGGACGTAAATTTACCTTCATGATCTCGCCCCTATTCATCTACATCCTTTTTACGCTTTGCTTTTTTTGGTGGAAATCGATAATGATTCTCAGGATGGTTTGTTACGGGCCTGTATGGAAGATATTTAGGAGGAATTCTGAAGACACTATATCCTAAATCTCTCCATCTAAAGGGATAAATTGGTGCAAGATAGGGTCTTCCTAACGTATCCAATTTTATAAGGTGAATGAGGAAAAAACAAAACGAAACCATTATGCCAATCCCCCCCCATAATCCCGCCATAATGATTATCGGAAAGCGAATGATTCGAATAGCTGTACCCATTAGGTAGCTTGGAGTCGTAAAAGAACCAAGAGCACTTAGGGCAATAATAATAATAAGAATATTACTGGTAAAACCCGCATCAACTGCGGCTTGTCCAATTACGATACCACCTACAATACCCATGGTTTGACCTACCTTGGTCGGCAGCCTTGCACCAGCCTCTCTTAATAGTTCAATAATGAACTCAAGAAGAAGGGCTTCAAAAACTGGAGGAAATGGAACTTGTGAACGTGATTGCCCCAGTGAAACAAGTAGAGGTGACGGAATTACCTCATAATGGTAGGTCAAAACCGAAACATATGCTGGTGTAAGCAAAACAGATAAAAAAGTTGCCAGTAAACGCAGCATGCGAAGAAAAAAGCCCATATTCCAACGCATATAAACGTCTTCTGTTGATTCAAAAAAAGTAAAGAAGGGTGTAGGACCATAGAGTGCATCCGGACTTCGGTCCATAAGAACCGCTACCTTGCCACTCAGTAAAGCAATCGAAATACGGTCTGGCAATTCCGTTGTAATTAACTGCGGAAATACAGTCCAGCTGTTACTTTCTAACAATTGTCCAAGTACAGTGCTATCAGCTACATGATCAATATCCAGATCATTGATCCGCTGCCTAAATGTGTTGACATTTTCGTCATCGGCAACACCTTTTATATAAACAAGCTTTGCCTGTTTTTTGGATCTCGTACCAATTGTAAGGTCCTCCATACACAGATTCGGATCTTTTAAATTATTTCTTAAAATGTTGATGTTCCCAAGGAGTGATTCCGTAAAAGCGATTTTCGGACCGTAAACAAGCGATTCTGTTTCCGCTTTTTCCAGTGATCGTTCAACTGTTTTCGCTGCATCTGCTAACAGACCATATGGTTCACCATCAATATAAATATAAATCTGGCCTTCAATTAATGCCTGAATGACTTCCTTCAGTTTATTAACAGCAGAAAGCTGAGCAATTGGGAGAATCTGTGCCAGAGATTCAGGAGTCCATTTGGATTGTGTACTTTTAATAATTGGATCTAGAATATCCTGATCCAATCCATTTTTATCAATTAAGCTGCTTAAGTAGCAAAATAAAATCTTTTTTCCTTCTTTTGTAAGGGTTCTAAAGGTTAAATCCGAGCAAGCATTTAGCTCCTGCTTTAATTCTTCCTTCAGTTCCTCCACACTTAAGCTATGTGTTTTCGTTTCTTCTGAAGTTTTTTTCCCCGTCATCCATTTAAACATTGGCAACACCTTTGAACTTCAATTTTTTTTAGCATTACCAAATAATCTATATTTAACCAAAGAACAGGATGGTGACCAGCACCATCCTGTTTATGGTTTTTCTTTGTATGTTGCCAACCGCCAAATCCATTCAAGCGGCCCATATTGAAAGAAACGCAGCCAAATAGCACTAAATAACAGCTGTATGAAATAGATTACTAAGCATATGTAAAGGGTATGCAAATAGGTTATATGCCTAAACAAGTCGAAGGCCTTTCCGACGACTAATATGAAGACGGTTTGTGAGACATAGTTGGTGAGCGACATCCGTCCATAACTTTTTAAAGGAGATAATATTTTTTGAAAAAATTGAGATTGTAAAAGTAATATCAAGATCCCAACATAAAAGGCGGAAACTATTGGACCAATCATAATACCGATGGTTAAAAACCGATTAATATGAAACGGATTAAATGGAGCCAAAGGCATATGTTGATATTGAAAAAATAGACCAAGGGCAGCCAAGAGAAATGCTGACACTGTAAAAATAGTAATTTGTTTTCGTTTATGAGTAATCTCTTCAAACACTCGATATTGACCAGCTGCAAGACCTAATAAGATGAGGGGCACTGTCATAAATATTTTCATTGCCAAGATGGCGAATAGAATGAGCAATAAAATCCCAATTGCCAGATTAATCTCTTTTCTTACTTTATAAAAAGGCAATAGAATCAGACCGCAGCTTGCATAAACGGTAAGAGCTTCTCCCGGCTGAAAAATAAAGTGAATAAAACCAAAGATAAAAAGAACGATGATTCTCCGCAAAAATAAAATGGTTGCATTTTTCCCTTTCCTCTCTGCTCTTGTTAGAAAAATATACATTCCGACACCAAACAAAAAGGAAAAGATCGGATAAAAGCGCCCTTCGACAAACAGAAATAAAAACCTCTGATAGAAAGCATCCTGGGTGTTCGGGAGCGGCTTTTGCGCAGATAACATTGCCAGGATATTTACCAGGATGATTCCTAAAAGGGAGAAACCTCTTAAGTAATCTAGTGTATCTATTCGTTCGTTTCGTTCTACTTTTTTCATAATTTACTTCCCCTATAAAAATTGGATGGTGTTTAGGCACCATCCAATCTACAATTCTTATTCATAGTAATACATTAAGGCAATCGCACCAGGACCTGCATGTGTAATTACAGTTGGACCCGTATAGTCAATTTCAACATCCTGAACACCGGTCAAGTCAAAAATACTCTCTTTTATTTTTACCGCAAGCTCATATGCCCCGGCATGAGCAATCCCTACGCCTCGAACGGTTTTTCCCTTGATATCCTCGGTAAATTGTTTCGTAAAGAACTTTACCACCTGGGAGTAACTCCTCGCCTTTGTAACAGGAGTATACTCTGCACCTTCAAGTGATGCTATTGGTTTAATATTTAACAGCGAACCAATAAAGGCTTTGCCTTTGCCAATCCGGCCGCCTTTTACAAGATTCTCTAATGTATCTACCATTATATATAATTTAGTATGGTTTTGTACTGCTTCAAGACGTTCAAGGATTTCTTCCAAACTATTTCCCTGTTTGGCCATTTCAGCCGCTTCCCTTACTTGAAAGGATAAAGCCTTTGAAATAAATTTGGAATCAACAACGGTCACTTTTGTTTTCGCCATTTGGGCAGCGCTTTCTGCTGAGCGGACAGTCCCACTCATTTTCCCCGTCATGTGAATGGAGAGAACCTCAAAGCCTTCTTCTCCTAAGCGGTCATATACTTCAAGAAAAGCACCCGTTGATGGCTGTGAACTTTTCGGTAATTCATCTGTTTGACTCATATTTTTTATAAAATCAACCGGTTCTAATTCCACCCGGTCTAAGAAGGTTTCTCCATTTATCGTAATCGAAAGCGGTACCACCTCAACACCAAGTTGATCAATCACTTCTTGAGGCATGTCCATGGTTGAATCGGTTACAATTTTAATTTTGCTCATTTAGTCACTTCCCCACTCTTACTGCTTTGTATTATACAGGTTAGGACTTTTGATGGAAACACAATCTCTCATTTTCTTTTAATTTTTCTAAAAAATAGACTTTGTTAAAATTGTCGATTGATTTCCGCTCCAGGCGCTTCGCTTTCCGTGGGCGTGCCGGGGAGCCTCCTCGTCGCTTCGCTCCTGCGGGGTCTCCCCTGCCCCGTACTCCCACAGGAGTCTTCGCGCCTTCCGCTCCAATCTAAGTCATTTAGTCAATAATTAGATTTCAAAAAGCATAAAAATAAAGAGCACCGGTTAGCCGATGCTCGAAGACATTATGCGTTGTTTTTTAATTCATCTACTTTAAATAGTTTTTCATAGTCTGGCCATTTCATGACCTTTTTCAAATACTCTCTGAAGGAGTAGCATTTTTTGGGGCCTGACTCCTTGTTGATGGACGTGATAAACGTCTGTAAACGGACTTGGATCATAAATTTAAAAGGGCTATCTTCCTCCAATACAGGAATTTCCATGACTTTAACCTTCTGTCCAACAATCGTTTTGAACTCTAGGCTTTTTAGTAACAAAAATATCAATCCTTTTTACCCGTTTGATACTATTATACACCTTCCCCAACTCGAAATGTGTCTAATTGTGCTTGTATCAAAAAAATATTTGTGAATTTTTTACTGAATCATTTTTTCTTCTATATAGTTATTGAGAACACATTTTATAGCAATGTATTCCTGCAGATCAAACTCAATTTCCTTTAGTTTTCCAATTAATATGCCAAAAGTAGGGATATACGCTTGAAAAATAACTTAATAAAATTTAATATTATTATAATAGTAGATAAATCGAAAGGAACTGGGTAGATACAAATGGACAGTTCTGCAATTTTAATCGAAAAAAGAATTATATTAGAAAAATATTTAAAAGATGGACTAAATAGTTATCAATCATTATTAGCCTGCAACTCAGATGCCCTTTTTGCCATTGATTTAGCTGGATATTATGTATTTCTTAATCCAGCCTGTGAGCAAATAACAGGGTATAGCCAGGAAGAAATTGCGAATAAGAAATTCTTTGAGATCCTTGCACTTGAAGATGTGGCTAAGGTTTCGTCTTACTATTACCAAGCTTTAGAAGGCAGCCTTCAAAACTATGATTGCAAACTCATTCAGCAAAATGGTCAGCTTGTGGATCTAAATATCACCAATCTACCCATTACTGTCAATGGCGAAATGATCGGCGTCTATGGTGTGGCTAAGGATATTACTGAAATTAAACGAAAGAGACGACGCTTAAAGGACAGTGAGGAGCTTTATCGGATTTTAATGGAAAACTCAATGGATATTATTGTAAAAACAGATGCTGCAGGAAATTTTATTTATGTCTCACCTGTTTGCGAACAAATTCTCGGCTACACACCTGCAGAACTGGTCGGCCAATCAAGCTTAGAATATATCCATAAAGACGATATTGATCGCTATCTCCTAAATTATCAGAAAGCGATTCATATTCAGCCTAAATCATTAGATACATATCGTTTGCGGAAAAAAAACGGCAGTTTTATTTATATGGAAATTCTAAGTAACTCCTACCGTAATAGTGACAAAGAAGTGCGAGTGATTTCCGTATTACGAGATATTTCCGAAAGAATTAATGCCGATTTGGACAAAAAACGGACCGAGGAATTGTTATTACAATCAGAAAAGCTTTCCGTTGCCGGACAGCTTGCTGCGGGAATTGCCCATGAGGTTCGAAATCCATTAACTGCTATTAAAGGATTCCTGCAATTATTGAATGTAGATCAAAGACAGAAGGATTATATCGATATTATTCATTCTGAAATTAATCGAATTGAATTGATTTTATCTGAGTTGTTGGTCATAGCAAAACCACAAACTATGAAAACGGCCAAAACTAATATTAAGGAAGTAATCGAAGGTGTGAAAACCCTTATTGATACACAAGCCATTATGACCAATGTTCAAATTAGGACGGTCTATCTTTCCCCACTTCCGGAAATCCTTTGTGATGAGAATCAATTGAAACAGGTGTTTATTAATTTTCTTAAAAATTCGATTGAAGCAATGCCTGCTGGTGGAAATATAACGATTCAAACAGAATGCACGGATAAAAAAGAAATGATCATTCGCTGCATTGATACAGGAAGCGGAATTCCTCCCGAGCATTTGAAAAGAATTGGCGATCCTTTTTTTACGACGAAGGAAAAAGGTACCGGTTTGGGACTATTAGTTAGCAAGAAAATTATTGAAAATCACCAAGGCAGAATTCAAATTGATAGTGATGAAAATGGAACGTCTGTCGCCGTGATCCTTCCAATAAAATAGAAAACGACCCTAAGAATACTCTTAAGGTCGTTTTATTATGCTTCCAGTAATTCTTCGTCCTGCTGTTTTTTCAATTTTTTCCGATAAACGAATTTCGATAAATTTATACTGATTTCATATAGGAGCAAAAGTGGGAGTGTCACTACAAAGTCGGACATAAAATCAGGCGGTGTGATAACTACTGCTATGATAATTAGAATAAAATAGGCATATTTGCGAATTTTTGTAAGCACAAAAGGATTAATAATCCCCAGTGACGTTAAGAACATTACGACAACCGGCAGTTCAAACAATACTCCAAACGGTAAAGTCATGTTCATGATAAAACTGAAATAACGGTCTGCCGTGAAATTGGTGACAAACATGTCTCCCCCAATTCCAATCAAGAATTTAAAAACCATTGGGAAAATAACAAAATAGCCAAAGCAAAGACCGATAATAAATAAGATGAACAACGCAGGTACATAGGAAAGGGTAACTCTTCTTTCCAACGGTCTTAATCCAGGTTTGACAAACATCCAAATTTGTAAGGCTAAAACTGGAATCGTTCCCGCAACGGCTACAACACCTGCCAGCATAAAATAGATCCTGATTATATCACTAGGACCGAGCACCATTAATTTCATATCAAGGCCGCGGACAAACCATTTATAAATATCATCAACATAAATAAAAGCAGCAATAAAAAAAACAAGAAATGCAAGTACGGTTATGATAATCCTTTTGCGTAATTCCTCTAAATGATCGACTAACTGTAATTCTTTATCATCCATTAACTTCCCCTGCCAATTTCAAAGGTAAAAATAAATATGTTTTGCCATTTACCACTATTAAACAATAAGTAGAAAAAGGTGCAAGACACGGTATCTTACACCTTATTTAGTCAATTTTTTCTTATCCTCATCGATATCTGGCATGACATCATCTGCAAGTTCACGTGTTGATTTTTTAAACTCCTTTAACGTCTGACCGAAGGCACGACCGATTTCTGGTAATTTTTTAGGGCCAAAAATAATTAATGCAAGCACTAAAATCAAAATTAATCCAGGTACTCCAATATTAGATAACATGGAATAACCTCCTCTTTTTCAGTTGTTCAATACTACTACAATTATAGTGTTAAAAAATCAATTTGAAATCATTCACGCTGATAATTCATAATAAATTCACATTTGCAACGATAAACGATTCAACATCAACAGAAATACTATAGAAAGCTAATAATCACTATAGTCAATTTAACAATAACTATTCTGTAAGTCAATGTACATTACAACTTATTTAATTTTTAAAATATTTTGGTAATTATTCAATGCCTCGATTATAATTGAAGTTAAAGTCACATATTGTTTGTAAATTTTGAATGGAGGATGTAATCCGATGGAATTTTCTCTTTGTAGTTTTGATAGTGCCCTTCCGGTTGAGGTAACCATTGATGATGACAACGGAAGATATACCATTCGCAAAAGTGACCGGAGCGGAGAATATTTTAATAGCCCAAAGGAATTAATTCAATGGGTGAAAACGCATTTTCACGAGGAGGAGTTCTGTCACCCACATGAATTTAGAGGCATGCTTGCCAAAATAGCGGAATATGAGCTAACGGGAACATATACATTATAAGAGACATTTAAAGCACCAGCATTTTTCAGCTGGTGCTTTTTTAGTGGCTATATTTTTCGATCATAGACCTTAAATTCATAATCGTATGGATTTTTTTCGTCTTTTATTCCTTTTTCAGAGGTTAGGAGCTTCCATTCTGAGTGATTGAATTCCGGAAAGTATGTATCTCCCTTAAATTCAGAATGTATCTCGGTGATGTACAAACGGTCCGCATATTGGAAAGTTTCTTTAAAAATCTCTGCCCCGCCGATAATGAAGATTTCATCTTCTTGTTTGCGGCAGTAGCCCACAAAATCCTCTACAGAGTAAAACATGGTGCAGCCCTCAGCCCGGTAATTTTTCTGACGGGTAATCACGATATTTTGTCTTCCCGGAAGGACTCGTCCGATAGATTCATGTGTTTTTCGCCCCATTGCAATTGGATGGCCCATCGTGACTCTTTTAAAGTATTTTAAATCCTCCGGTAAATGCCAAGGTAATTGATTGTCCTTGCCAATCACTCTATGATCATCCATTGCTACGAGAAAAGAAATCATACACTTACCACTCCTTTAATGTGTGGATGCGGATCATAGCCTTCTAATGAAAAGTCCTCAAATTCAAACCCGAAGATATCTTTCACTGCAGGATTCATCTTTAATTGCGGCAGTGGGCGAGGGTCTCTTCCCAGTTGCATCTTCACCTGTTCTAAATGATTTTGGTAAATATGAACGTCACCAAAGGTATGGATAAACTCACCTGGTTTTAAATCGCAGACCTGGGCAATCATGTATGTTAAAAGAGCATAGGATGCAATATTAAAGGGGACCCCAAGAAAAACGTCGGCTGAACGCTGATAGAGCTGGCAGGATAGTTTCCCGTCGGCAACATAAAACTGAAACATACAGTGGCATGGCGGCAGCGCCATGTTATCGATTTCGGCTACGTTCCATGCATTAATGAGAAGTCTTCTTGAATTTGGATTGGTTTTGATTTGGTCGATTAACTCGCTGATTTGGTCGACAGTTTTTCCATTTGCACCAGTCCAAGAACGCCACTGATGTCCATAAACCGGACCCAATTCCCCGTTTTCATCAGCCCATTCGTTCCAGATACGCACGCCATGGTCCTGAAGATACTTTACGTTCGTATCCCCTTTTAAAAACCAAAGCAATTCATAGATAATAGATTTTAGATGAAGTTTTTTTGTTGTTAACAGCGGGAAACCCTCTTCGAGATTGAATCTCATTTGATATCCAAAAGTACTAATCGTGCCGGTACCCGTGCGGTCTCCTTTAACGGTACCATTTTTCAGAACATGCTCGCATAGCTGTAAATATTGCTTCAATTTTTTCCACTCTCCTGTCCAAACATCATTATAATATTTTAACAATGACTAGGTCATTTTGAAAGCTATATACAAAAACGTTTTGTTATTTTTCGAAAAGCTCTGTTAAACTTGGTTGTTGATTTCCGCTCCAGGATGTTCGCTTTCCGCGGGGCGGGCGGTGAGCCTCCTCGGCGCTTTGCGCCTGTGGGGTCTCACCTGTCCCGCTGCTCCCGCTGGAGTCTCGCACCTTCCGCTCCAATCAACGTTTTTCAAATAAACATTATCCTTTAACACAGCCTTTCGAAAAAAAAGAAGCCGTCCAAATAGACGACTTCTATACTTCCAACCCAAAGTTCCGGCATAGAGAAGCTAAACCGCCGGCGAATCCACTACCAACCGCATTAAATTTCCAATCCCCGTTGTGGCGGTACAATTCGCACACAACGATAGCGGTTTCAACCGAAAAATCCTCGCCTAGATCAAAACGTAAAATTTCCCTGCCGCTTTCTTCATCAACCACTCTGACAAACGCGTTTGAAACCTGACCGAAGTTTTGGTTTCTTGCCTCTGCATCATGGATAGTAACGGTAATCGCAATACGGTGGATACTTGGAGGAATCTTGCTAAAATCAATTTTAATTTGTTCATCATCCCCGTCACCTTCGCCGGTTCGGTTATCCCCGGTATGCTCGACGCCACCGGAGGAATGAACTAAATTATTGTAAAAAATAAAATCGGAATCATTAATAACCCGGCTGTTGGCATCCGTTAAAAATGCACAAGCATCAAGGTCAAAATCATTTCCGCCATGATACCGGTTTGTATCCCAGCCAAGGCCGATAATCGCCTTCGTTAAGCCGGGATTGGTTTTCGTAAGATCAATTCTTTGTCCTTTTGCTAAGTTAATCCCCAAACTGATCACCCCATCGCTAACATTTTAATCTTTTTAACTAAAAGAACGAACCACTTCGCCAAGGCTTCCGGCATTTGTTCCGTTACCAACCGCAGCGAACTTCCACTCTGTTCCGTGACGATAGATTTCCCCAGTTACGAGGCATGTTTTACCGCTGTAGTTGTCTGTTAAGCTATAGTGCAGCAATTCTGTATGGCTGCTGGAGTTGACAATTCGAATAAACGCATTTTGAATCATTCCGAAATGCTGTTTTCTTTTTATTGCATCATAAATATTAACGACAAAAACAAGCTTATGGATATTTGACGGGACCCTGCTCAAATCAATCATGATCTGCTCATCGTCGCCATCGCCGGCGCCGGTCAAGTTGTCTCCAGAGTGCTGAACACTGCCGTCTCTACTTTTTAAATTACCAAAATATACGACGTCATTATTGTTTTGCAGTTTATCATTTTCGCCAAGCATGATGACAGATGCATCGCAGTCCACATTTGCTGAACTGCCTCCGCCACCAAACAAGGAGCCTAGTAAACCGCCTCCACCCGTTTTAACAGGGTCCCAGCCTAAGCCTACCATGATTTTCGTTAATCCTGGATTTGATTTTGTTAAATCGATTCTTTGACCTTTTTGTAAATTAATCGCCATTTTAAATCACCTCATCAAAATATTTAACTTTGTAATTTTATCTTTTTAAAATTATCTTGCAGCTGTTCTAATCGTTTTGTTCCTTCTTCACGCAGGCGCTTGTTTTCTTCTTCAATTGCTTTCGTTTCCTGCATACCTTTAATGATAATATTCCAGGACTCTTCGACGGTTTCGATTTTAATGCTCGGTCCGCCGGCAAGTCTCGCAATATCAACACTTTGCTGGGAAATATTCTGGGCATTTTTCAAGAGCATTTCATTTGTTCGGCGGTCAAGCTCGCTCATGGAGTCTGCTACCAGCTTCTGCCTTTTAGCAGCAACTGCTTGAATTAAGCCATTTTTAAAAATCGGAATCGTGGTTACAAAAGCCGAATTGATTTTTCCAATTAGTTTCGTGTTTCCTCGTTGCAGCAAACGAATTTGCGGTGCTGTCTGTAAGGAGACCATTTTCGCCATTTCTAAATCATAAACCCGCTGGTCTAATAACTCGATTGCATTTCGTAGTGAGTCCAGCTGCATCGATGCAAGCTGATCACCAGATGCTGCACGTGCTTCAAGCTGAGGAAGCTGATTGTTTTTCAGCTCCTCCGACTTTAGTTCACCAGCGACTATATATTTTTCAAGTGTTAAATAATATTGATAGTTTTGCTCATACATTTGCTCGAGCATGGATGTTGAGTCAACCATCTCTTTTTGATATTTGGAAATTTCAACATATACTTTATCGATTTCTTGCCCCATCGTTTGGTATTTTCCAAACAGCTTTTCAACCATTTTTCCGCCTTTTTTGAAAAGCTTGCCGAAAAATCCGTTTGACGTTTTTTGAAAATCTTTAGCATCAAATTTATCCATGATTCGGCCAAGCTGTTTTAACAGCTCTCCGGAGTCCTCAACTTTTGTCGTCCGCATATTGCCTAATATTTGATCGGAGAATCGGGAAATTTGCACGGCCGGCTCTTTTCCAAACTCCAAGATTTGAATCTGGTCTCGTTCGTCAATCGTGCTGGCCAAGTTTTGAATTTCCGGTTCCTTCCGAAGTGCAAGCTTTATATCAGATACCTTTGTTTCTGATAGTTGATCATCCTTGGTCGTGGTTATTAAGTTTCCAGAAGGATTTAGTGATTGGTCCACTTTTTAATCTCCCCTTAAATTTTTTAATATCCCTTGAAAAAGAACTCTTTTTAAAATTGACGGTTCTCTATACTCCAGTTCAAAAACAACCTCTTCCAGCCAGTGGGTATCATAAAGACTCTCATCGAGGTAATTTTCGATATCGTTATGTCCCGGTGGATTGTATATCATGATATCAATCCCAAAATGGTTAAGAAGCAGTAAGAGGGCGGCATCTGACCTTGAAAGCATCCCAGTTAATTCATTATTGTAAAGAATGATTTTCGGCACATGCTGGGAATAGTCAAACCGTTCTAGCAGTTGAATCATGCTTTTCGGCATGTGCATCGCCTGGTTGAACAAGTAGATTTTTACTTCTTCCTCACTTTCAGAATGCAGCGGTTTTAAATCCGGCTTTTCACAGATTCTTCTTACGGAATGGGCAATTCCATTTTGTAAGCCGGAGGCGAGAAATGAATAGGGCCAGTAGTGGGCTTCCATCATTTTTTCGACATTCAATAATCCGTCCCGATCTAAAGCATTTCGATAATGAAAACGGAAATCACTCGTGCCAGGCATTGTAAATGGGAGCTTGCGGATAAGTAGGCTGTACTCTGATTCTGAAAGCGCATGCAGACGTTCCCAGTACTCTTTTTTGTTTTTACTAACACCCTTTATCTTGGCAAAAATCGTCGGAATTTTAACTTGTCCATTTGCCACTTCAAAATCCGGCCGAATCATCGCGATTTCCTTCCCGATGAGATACAGTTCATCATAGGTCGTTCGAAGTGTCAGCGATGAAGGAGTGTAATCCCGTAACTGCCAAGGTTTATATAGACCAGACCCCTCTTGGTTGAGAATCGATTCAATTTCCCGTGAAGCCCGGTAGGCCACCGTCGTTTTCCTGCTTCTTTTTTCGATTGGAAATGGTTCAGCATGCCTTTTATTTTGAAAGCGGTGAGTGAATACATCTTCTTCTATAAAGCCAGATAGAACATCCTGTCCCTCCGGATGAAAAATGACTAAATCACAGCCGAGCTTAATTAAATAATATAGGAAATATTGATGGCTTTTTTTGAAATCGCCGTACCATATAAATTTTGGCATTTCCCTTTGAGGGTCAGATTTTTCTAATGGATGCTGCAGGTGATTGATGGACCATTTTATCACATCGACAAGAACACGCCTTAATTCATGATTTCGTAAGCCACCGTCTTCATGCTGGGAAAAACGCTCAAGTGTAGCAATCAGCGCTTCTCTTATTTTTCGATGTATCGCCGGAACCGCTGATTTTAATAACAGCTGCTCCCCATCGAGAAAGGCGGCAAAACGATTGATGGACAACTTTTGTTCCTGATAGATATTTAATACTTTTTGAATCGATTGAAAATGTGCATTATCGATCGCTTTGTTCAGTGTGTCTTCACTCAATAAATGTAATTGCACTTCTTCGGTATTCACATAATCAAAAAGCTGATTATAGTATTCATCCGTGTCTAAAGGTATTCCAAGAAATGATCCAAGGACCTGCCCAATGTTAATAGATCCATTTTCTAATGAAAATTCTGGGCGCTCATTCACCGGCTTTTTTAATAGATCAAGCCAATTTTCATATGAAAGGGATACCTGTTTGACGTTTAGTTGGTTATATGCTGGATTCATTCATAATCCCTTCCCTCAAAAAGCAAAACGCTTCAAAATAAGATAGAAAATTATGTAAGGTTTCTCTTCCATCATAACATAGTTGGCGGGTCCGTTCATTTTTTAATACGAAAGCAGCGAAAAAATGTTTCACAGATCATATATATTCCTGATTTTTCACCTTTTTCCTTGTCCTTACATATCATTGAGTACTGATATATGAAGAAGGTGACTCTAATGAGATTTCTCTATAAGCGACCGAGGATGGAGCAAGTGAGCGAGGAACTGGATACCCTTATGGATGTCATGAGTTCTGACCTTTTTATTCTATTAGACTTATTTTGGCTAAGCCTGATCTTTTCTCTGCTGCTAACCCCAGCTCTGCAAACGGTTACCTATTTTATTCTCTTTTTCGCAAGCAGCTATGTATTATTTACTAGTGTTTACTTCTTTATTTTTAAACGAATGTTCAAGAATTGTTAGAAATTGCTGCATTATTTCTTCCCCAGCAAGGATGCCCGCCCTTTCCGTATAGGTAACTTCCTTTTTTGGGCCGAACTGTGCAAGTTCTCCGTGAGTCGGGACGAACCTGTTTTGACAATTTTTCAGAAAATCCCAGTCAAGTATCGAATCTCCCGCGCCTGCAAGAGCCGGTGAACCTTCGCGACTGCAGATATAATCAAGAGCTGCACCCTTGTTAATAGCATTGGGGATTAAGTAAAGCTTTCTCCCCTGCAAGGAGATCCTCCAGCCATATTTAGAAACAGTCTCACTTAAGTTTTGCACTTCTGAGAGTGATGGGGAACTATCTAATAGATAATAGAAAAATAGATTATCGGCTGATTTAAGAACTCCGTTAAAATGAAAGCATCTCCTTTTTAATCCAGCTTGTAATTCATCCAGCGGAGCCGATTCCCTCCGGATTTGAGACAGAATATGCTCTGACCAATCCATTAGGGGTTCCCCTTTATATAAAATTGTAGCCCCATTAAACGTAATCGCATAGGGCAGGGAAATTTCTTTTTCAAAAATGGTAAACCGTTTATATTGGGCAGAGGTCCTGGTTGTAACAGGGATAAATAAACAATTATGGCAAAGCTCAACTAGGGCATGATAGGCCGTTTCTGACATAAATGCTACAGGGATTCCATCCTTCACTTCCACAGGTCTTAGCAAAGTTTTTTCAGGCAGTCCAAATTGTTCGATGGCTCTTTTTGAATAAACTAACGTACGGTCCATATCAGAGGCGATAATCATTTCTTATCCACCTTTACCGTTTTAATTAACCCGCAGCAGGAATAATTTAAATCAGGGTAAATAACCACTTCCACGCCCTTTTCTTTAGCAAGCATAAGAATATGCTTCACATAAGGGCGCGAGGGGTCACGCATTAAGATTTTCCACGGAACCCTTCTTAACAACACCCGGGTTGTTTCACCCACCCCCGGCTTAATATAGTGCGTGCTTTCAATCGAAAATTCCGCTTGAATTTTCTTTACATCCTTCATCCCTAAAAATTCAGCCTCAATGGTTTCTAGGTTTCTTTTAGCTGCTGCTTTTACGGCATCAGTTGTAATGAAAGGAAATTCTGCGGTGATTGAATCAATATATTCATTTGAGACATCGGAAGGGAGAAGTTCACGGTAAAACTTTGCTCCGTGGAAATCATCCTTTCCGATGTATTTTTCATTCAAAACGGTCCTGCTTACCAACCCGGAAACGGTGGAATTCAGGCATGCGCTGGGAATTAAAAAATCCTCCCTCGTCCCGAAAAGCGGTGTACAGTGGCCAGGGTCGGCAAGAACAGCAAGCCGGTCGTCCAGCGTCACACCATATTTTTTTTCGTACTGTTGACAGGCCATTTCGAGTTCAAGAGAAATAGCCCCTTTTCCTGTCCAGCCGTCCACGAATTGAATCTTTCCCTGCGGATGTTTTTCCAGAATATAGTGAAGGGCATTTTCGTCAATCCCCCGGTCACGAATGATTGAAATACTGTAATGGGGCAGGGAGACATTATATCGCAGCAGAAGATAGCGTTTCATTAAAATCCCCACTGGCGTTCCTGCACGGGCAAGCGAGCAAAGAACGGTGTTTTCCTCTTTTAACTGATAGATTTGCTCCGCCACAATCCCAATACAAAGAGCGACTTTTCGTTTATAGTCATCTAATGACTGTCGGAACAAGTCTACATAAGCCCTAGGTGGCTGGTACTCGATAGGGAGCGATTCACTATAGTGCTGTCCGGACTGTACCCGCCTTTCACGATTGGCAGTGGAATCCTCAAGCTGGTATTCACTTAAATCCTTTAAGAGAAAAACAACATCGTCTTCTCGGTAGGATCCGATTTTTGCTGGATTCTGGATGAATTTATTCATTACATTCACCTCTTTTTGCAGAGAAAAATATGAGCTTGATTGATTTAATCTGTAATTTTTCAAGTTCTGTTATGATTGGCTGAAGATGGCGAGATTCTACTTCTCTTTCAAAAAAAACAAATACCTCATCATATTCAAATGGAGGAATATTATAAACAAAATGCGTGATTTCCGGATCCTCCGGTGCTGGAAAGGAAAAACCGAATCTCACCCCATACCCCTGTTTGTTTTCAATATGGATCGGACTTCTCGTCGTAGATTGATAGGAAACATCCGGACCCATTTCAGCAGCAAGCTTCATGGGAATATACATAAATTCCCCTGTACCAAGGCATAGTGTTTTTCCCCCTATCCTTTGTTGACGAAGAAATAATGCTGCTTCCGATATTTTCAGTTGATTGATCTGCTTATCGTTACTTGTGATCCCGAAGCGTCCTGTTTCCTGAATAAAACACGCCATATTTCTTGATGTCTGATAATTGGAACTTGAAAAAAATGGCCCTAATTGAATGAATTCTTTTGAAGTAGTTAAATGGTTTTCCCATTCATTTCCCCTGTTTTTTTTATGAACCTCACGCAGCTGCTTCACTTCCACCCTTCCCGCTAATAGGGATACCGTTCGGATTGTAATTCCTAGTTCTTTTTCCAGTTGGGTAAATTTCATCTTATCTTCATCCGATCGCCAATCCAATATTGAAACAACGGTATAAATCTTTCTTGGAAAATGAGATTGAATCGATTGAATAATATTTAGAGCTGTTTTTCCTGTTGTCATTTCATCATCAACAAGGATAATCTCCCGCTTATTTTGAATCATAGCTTTAGGGATATAACAGCGATGGGAGGTAGCATGGGAATGCTCTTCCTCAAACGTTATTTCAGGCTCCCTGCTTACGAGTATTTCTCTCGTCGTATGAAAAAAATTCGCCGATTGGAAACTGTCAAAAAAAGCATGCCCTAGTGCTGTCGCAGTTTCTGCAAAGCCAATGACAATAGGATTGATCGATGATGGAATAAAAGTGCTGCCCGACAATGGTTCATTTCGAATAAACGCGGCTAATATATGTGGAGTTTCCGGACATTTAACTCCCTTTACTGATTCCAAATATCGCGCAGCAAGCAGTGCAGCTGCTAGAAGTCCTTTATTCGCATCAATCGGCAAATGCTTCCCTAGAACCTTACTAACGAATAAAAATGATCGTTTTTTATTGATCCTTGCCGCCATCGTGAAAAGATCCTCAACCGGCAGACTGTAAGGATTTTCGCTCACTTCCATTTGAACCTCAATGGAATCCAAAATATTAAACGTAAACTTCTTTTTTAATAAGGTCGATGTTTGTAACTTCTGCATGTAACACCCCGTAAAGCTGTGATTTTAAAAGAATCTTTTTTGCCCAAACGTAATGCGGCTTTATTTCATTCATTTTGTTCGCAAAGCCGCTTCTAACCACTCCGAGATGACCTTCGGCCGCTTCTACAATCGTACAGGCATCCATGTATTCCTCTAATGAAACGACATTCAGCGCTTGGACGGTTTTGATATGCGAGGGATGGATTACTGTTTTTCCTGTCAATCCGTTTGCAATATCCATAAGAACCTCACGAATTAGTCCATCCATATTTTGGTCAATTAATTCAGCACGTAATTTCAATCCTTCGTCACCATACCTCTCACGGAACGGTGTTTGCCGAAGCAGCGGCTTTAGCATTCTTTCTTTGGCAGAAAAATACTCCCAAACCGGTCCAGACACTATATAGGGGTCGTCCCCTCGTTGAAATATATTAATGATATCGGCAATGCAATCTCGTAAAATAGCAATTTCATAAACCGTTGTATCCACACTTCGGCGAATTCCATACAAGCCGCTAAAATCGGTTGCCCCAATCCTTATATTCAAAATCAGCTCACGATTCTGATCAAGTAGTTTTTTGACTTTTAGCAATTCTTCCAATCTCGTCTCTTTTTGGATGATCCTTGCTGTCTCAAGGATTGGCATGGCATAAAAGGGATGCTGTTCACTATGTATTTCCCGTACTTCCTTTAAAAGCCCCGCGCCATCTTCTACTGAAAACTTTGGCAGCACCACACCCGTTAACAGTTTTACCGCTTCTCCTAACTGTTTTTTTAGCCTTTGAAACTGCTTACAGTCCCGAATCCGGATAAACATTAAAGGTAAATCTTCAAACCGCAAAAACTGCCTATTTAGCTCTTCAAATAGTTTGGAAAGCTCCTTAACAAGTTTTCCTTCCGCACTTCCGACTTCAAGATCACCGACTGCATCTTCTAAATCAATCACAAGGGATGTCAATCCTTCATATTTTTTGGATAGGATTTCCTGATGAATATTCGGACGGGTTGCCGGCATATAAAGCGTTGCTCCAAGGCCATACGCTAACAGCTCACGGTTCACAAATTTATTGAAGTCTTTTGGCTTTTGATAAAATAGATGCTCCATTTCATCATAAAAATAGGAGAAAAATTTCATTTTTAACTTACTCCTCATGATAAAAATAAGGGACCGGACTTTCGTCAGCTCCCCCATGTAATATAATATGCTTATTAACCGTTCTCTTTGCTAACTTCTTTTTTCTTGTTGATGAAATGGACGATAAATGTAGCACCGAACGTAAAGAGTAAAATAATAAAGAAATAAAGTGGTTCCAATTCATAATGGAATAGAACACCTGCAAACATCTTAACTGAAATAATTAAAATCAAGATATAGGCGGTTGTTTCAAGTTCCGGTATTTTGTCAATAAGGGCAAGAAAGACTCCAGCAACTCCACGCATCATTAATACGCCGAGCATTCCGCCAATTAATAGTACCCAAATCTCATTGCTTACCCCAAAAGCAGCCAGTACGCTGTCAACGGAGAAGGCGATATCCATTAATTCTACTGAAGCAACGGTTCCCCAAAAGGTTCCGAACATCCGGATTAATAAACCATTTTTGTTGATTCCCTCTGCTTCTTCGTCCTCTTCCTTACTTTCTTTATGTTTGTCAATAAAGTATTTAATAGCCAACCAAGCTAGATATGCTGCACCTAGTGCTTTTACCCACCACAGCTTTATTAAGTAGACCCCAATTCCAATCGCAATGAAACGAAATGCATAGGCACCTAATAATCCATAAAAAAGTGCTTTTTTACGTTTTTCCGGAGGCAGATGTTTTACCATTACCGCTAAAACGAGGGCATTATCTGCAGACAACAATCCCTCTAGAATAATTAGAGTTCCAATTAATCCCCAACTTACCGGATCTGATAAAACCTTCACCCACATATCCCACTCAAAGAAATGTGAATATGTGTCTAATATTCCTTGTAAAACCGACATTAAAAAAATTCCTCCCAGATGTTCTATATGTTTTTAGAAAAGACCCAGCCTTAAAAGGTGGGTCTCTTTATTTTAATTATCAGCCAACCTGTAATCCAAAATCAGTTGCTAACGCTGCCAGTCCACCTTGGTAGCCGCTTCCGATTGCACTAAATTTCCATTCACCATTATGACGGTATAATTCGCCTACAACTAATGCAGTCTCGATAGAGAAATCCTCTCCAAGGTCATAGCGAATCAATTCTTCCCCAGTTGCTTCACTAAAAATTCGAGCATAGGCATTTGAAACCTGCCCGAAGTTTTGATTTCTGCTGTCTGCATCATGAATCGTAATCGTAAAAGCAATTCGTTGAATAGAAGCAGGAATAGCTGTTAGGTTAATATTTATTTGTTCGTCATCACCGTCACCTGCACCAGTACGATTATCTCCAGTATGTACGACAGCACCATTAGCGCCTTTAGGGTTGTTATAGAAGATAAAGTCAGATTCAGTTGTAACCTTCCCGTTCTCTCCTAGTAGGAATACGGATGAGTCTAAATCAAAGTCATTACCGCCATCATATTTATTCGTATCCCAGCCTAAACCAACAACGACATTTGTTAATCCCGGATTGGTTTTTGTTAAGTCAACTTTTTGTCCTTTTGATAAACTAATTGCCATTTTCCATTCCTCCAATTTAGGTAATAATCTATTTACGAGTTTTTCTTAAAAAGGTTTCATTTATTATAATAAATTTTTTTACCACTGCTTCGCAAATTTTATCATCAACTCATCCATTTAGGAGGTGTATTTTTTGCCCAGTAAATCGAACCGAGATTATAATGGCTTTGATACTCATCATGGTAAGTATGATAATGAAAATTAAACCAGTAGCCTTCTTGCGGCGGCTGATCCCTTCTAACATGAAATCTAAGGATATCCTTGTTTGTTACACTGTTTTTGATATGAAAGATTTTTTCTGAGTGTCCTCCGCTCGGCTGTTCCGTGATGGCAAGATTCCTTAAATCTTCCTCGGGAAATTGGGCGGCAGTTTCTGTAATGGCTTGTTCAATATTAGGTAAAATAATCGTGCGAAACTCGTTCTCGATTATTGGTTTTATTTTGCTTCCGAATTTTTGATAGGATTGTTCCTCCGCTTGTTTGAGTAGTTCTTCCATAAAGTGGTCCCGATTAAACTCCGTTTCTTCTGCAAGAGTAGGAGTTTGGACAAAACTGCCTGAAGGTGCTGCAGCCTGGTTTGATGGTTTTCCTGCGTTGATATTATTCATTAATTGGGATGGTGAAACAAGACCAAAGGTCAAAATCGACACCATCACCACAAAAGATTTACGAATCCAATTCTTCAAAATAAACGCCCCTTTTTGAAATGGAAGGGTAAAGAAGTCCATTTTTATTCTTACAAAATATTATACTTCTTTTTTATGGAAATTGGAAAAAATAGAATTGGATATTTTTCGAATTATATAAAAAAATAAACTGAGGGCCAATGGCTCTCAGTTGTTATTTTTCAAGTATCCCAAAATGAAATTTAGCGGTTTTTCTTCGAAAAACTGTGAAGCCATATTTTTCAAAACGCTGGCTTTTATAATGGTCTTTTAAAATGACTTTTCGTTTGCAAACCCTTCGTGCTTCGGAAATGGTTTCTTCATTCAAATCATGTTGGAGAGCGAAATGTCCTAACGACCTAATCCCATCCGATTCAAGAATGCTTTCTTCAAACATCGGGTCGAAATAGACGCAATCTATAGATGAGGAAGGCTGACTCTTTAAATAATCCAAAGAAAAAGACGTGTTCACCTTTATTCTTTTCATTGCAGAATTGATTTCTAAATAACCAGAATCCCAGGATTGAAGTCCCTCTTTTACGAGAAAGGAAAGGTATTTCTGTCCTTCAATCCCTGTTACCGAGCCTTCGAACCCAACCACAAAACTAGCAACAATGGCATCTGATGCGAGACCGAGCGTGCAATCTAGCATGGACATTCCAATCGATAAATATGCGGCCTCAATAAACGGATCTTTCTCCCCGTTTATTAGTCTTTTTATCCGAAACATCGCAGAATTAGGATGAAAGAAGAAAGGTTCCTTGTGTTCCTGATTATATAGCTCAAGCCGTTCTTTGCCGACAATAAGACAGCTGCCAGCTTCCTCTTTTTGAATTTGGTTAATCGATTTCTTTTTTCTAGGGATATAGGAAATATCGAGTGTTTCGGCTAAGTTTCTTGCTTTTTTTATCATCTGTTCGTTTGTTCGTCCTGCTGTTGTAACAAACATATTATCCCTCTTTAATATAAATAAGCTTTTGAATGAAAAAAAGGATGTCGGCGGACATCCTTATTTACAATGAGTTTCAAACGAATTGATTAAGTTTTGCATGACTTCTTCCATTGCGTGGCCTTCGATATCATGGCGTGGAATAAAATGGACGACTTCTTTATCCTTTAATAAAGCAAATGATGGAGATGACGGTTCATGACCCGCAAAATATTCTCGCATTTTAGCTGTTGCTTCCTTATCCTGGCCAGCAAAAACCGTTACAAGGTGATCCGGTTTTTTCTCACTGTTCAACACTGCCTGAGTAACAGCCGGACGGGCTAATCCACCTGCACAGCCACACACGGAATTCACTGCTACAAGAGTAGTCCCCTTCACATTATCAATAAAATTTTTCACATCTTCTTCCGAAGTTAATTCCTCGAAGCCTGTTCTAGTTAATTCTTGTCGCATAGGTACAACCATTTGTTTCATAAATTCTTCATAGGCATTTGACATTAATAATCCCTCCTGTTTTCAGTGTAAGCATACTATAAAAAATCGCTATATTGCAATCCGGGCTTACTCCCCCAATTTCCTTGCTTCGGTCATTTGTTTCCAAACTGAGCCCTTTGCTTCCTCGCCGCCCTCGATTCGTTCAATTGCCATTTTTATTTGCATGCTGACTTCAAACTCAGAATCGTCTTCAGCAGCCTTTAAAGCAGGCAACGCTTTTTCATTTCCTACTTCATATAAAAACATTGCAGCCCGCCAGCGCACCAATTTACTTGGGTCCTTTAAGGCCTTAAGCATTTCGTCTTGTGCCTCCGCGAACCCTAAATCTGACAAGCAATCTCCAGCTGTCCGGCGGACAGTCACAGTTTTGTCATTTAGCGCTCTATATAAATGCGGCAGAACTTTGGTATCCTTAATCATTCCAAGGTACACCGTTGCAAGTCTTCTAATTGATGGTTTTTCATCGGATAATGCCGTTTCTAAAACAGGCAAATCCTCAAGCTCAGGATCGTCCATTTGTTCAAGCAGTTGATAGCGCACCTGCCAATCTGGGTTGTTTAAATCGCTCTTTGTGATTTTTTTTCGTGAAAGTACTGTTTTTTTATCAGATGTTTCCCCTGAATGTGCTTTTTCAACCAAGGCTTCAAGCCGGTTTTGTGGATAAGCGGCAATCAATTCCTCGACGACTTCCTGGCCAATTTGATCAAAGTCACCGTACCGTACCCCTTGATTTTGCCATTTCCGCAATAAAATATAATTATCTTCTGGAAGCTGCGCCTGCTCTCTTGCCTTTAAAAAATATTCTGGCATCCCAAACCTTTTTTCTGTCGTGCCATCAGTGAGCTTAACCTGCAAAGGAATTCCCTTAAACATTTGGATTTCAACTTTTATCTCACCGAAATGCTCATCTATGACTTTTTCATTTTTAGCAGCATCTTCAGCGTTTTCACCAAATGCCTGACGTACCTTTGGCAATAGTTCCTTCCAATCGAATTTCGCGTTTCGCTCAACTGCCAGGAAGTCAGCTACATGGTATACGCCTTTGATTCCTTCAATTTGTAAGATCTTTTGAATCACCTTTGGTGCATCTGCGCTGGTTTCTTTTTTATAATTATGACTTTTTCCCATTGGGAGTTCTTCATCTAAAAGGATTTTCATTGTATTTGGACTAGGAGTTGGTTCAATTGCTTTTATTTTCAACAGGATCACCTACTTTGTATTCTGTAAACAGTTTAGCATATTGAATAAGTTGAATTCACTATTGATGCATATACCTAAAATACTGTTCTTAAAAGGCAATGTTAAAATTGGTTTGATTTCCGCTCAAGTTGTTTCAATATGGCATAAAAAAAGAGGAGAGTTTATCACATTTGCGGTGATAAACTCTCCTGTTATTTATGTTATTGTTTGACTTGCAAACTTTTTGTGCCCTGAAGTCCGATTTGTAATGAGGTCATTAGCCCCTCAAATGTTGCTTCTTCAAGTGTTCTTGGGGCTAGGCAATCACCGATTTGCCATACTTCAGAAGCAGAATCTTTAATTTTCTCATACAATTCCACGTTTGGAACGCGCCCAAGTGAAAGAATGATGGAGTCCACATTTTTAATGGTTTCTTTCTCATAAGAAAATAAATTTCGAATTACCACTTCATCCTCTTTAATTTCGCCTAAATCATAGTGAGGAATCATTTTAATATTTAACTGATAGAGTTTCTTTAAATATTCATTTCTTAAATATTGATGAACTTCCTCACCTATATATAGCCTTGAAGAAATTAATGTTACTTCGTGCCCTTTTTCTGCCAAATCAATGGCTGACTCCATTCCCGGCCAATCCCCGCCGAAATCGAACACCAAGACATTTTTTCCAATATTTTTGCTTTGTTGGTTAAATAATTGATCAACTGTACGAACTCTTGGATCTTTTATCCCAGGGATTAGCGGAATATATGGGCGGGAGCCAACTGCACAAATAATCGCATCCGGGCCAAGTTCCTTAATATCTTCGGGTTCAATGTTCCAGCCAAGTTTTACACTTACATTGCTGATGGACACTTTTTTTATAAAATTGTCAAGCATCGTTTCAGCAAGCTCTTGTCGCATTGGAGCACGCCTTAGGGTATGCAAAAGCCCACCGACCTCATCTGATTTATCTGCTAAAATGACTTCATGGCCAAGCTCATCTAACGTTAAGGCAGCTTTTAACCCTGCAGGGCCTGCGCCGATAATAAGCACTTTCTTTTTCTCACGTTGTGTCTTCTGAAGTGCTTGCACCTCCAGTTCCTTCCCTGCTGTTGGATTTTGGACACAGCCAATGGCTAATCCTTTATGATAATGGCCAATACATGCTTGGAGACAACCAATACAGGCATCAATTAATTGATGATTTCCCTCTTTTACTTTATTCGGCATTTCAGGGTCAACAATTAAGGAACGGGTCATCCCAACGACATCTGCTTTCCCAGTGGCAACAATCTGCTCCGCCTCGACTGGGTCGACAATCCGGGAACCAACAAACACGGGAACTGCGCCCGCCATGCGGATTTTAAAAGCTTGCGGAGAATTATAGCCATGTTTGATTGGAGATGGCGGCACAATATGTGTTGACCCTGCAAAAGTACTAGAATCACCCGATGTAACATTGATGAAGTCTACACGAACTTGATCCACTAAATACTCAACAATTTTTACGGAATCCTTAACATCCAAACCATCCATTGTCATTTCATCGGCACTCATTCGGATCCCAACCGTGAAATCTTCGCCGACTTCCTGCCAAACCCGCTGCATCACTTCCACAATAAACCTCATTCGTTTTTCAAACGAACCGCCATATTCATCGGTACGATGATTGGTTTGGCCGGACCAAAACTGTGCTGGCAGGTATCCGTGAGAGCAGCAGATTTCTACCCCGTCCAGACCACCTTCCTTCGCAAGTTTTGCTGATCGAGCAAAGCCTTTGATTACATCTTTAATTTCCTCAATACTCATCGGTCTTGGCATCGTTCCGAACCGGAGACTTGGCACGGCAGAAGGAGCCAATGCTGCCGTGCGATAATCACTTGAAACAACCTCTCTTCCCCCGTGAAATAATTGACTGAATAGCTTCGTTCCAAATTGATGGACTTCATTTGCGAGCTCTAAATAGGCCGGTACAATCCTTTGATCAAACCCTGCAATTGTATGGGTCGTCAACATTCCTGATTCGTGTACAGCCGCTGCTTCTAAAACAATCAGCCCCACTCCACCTTTTGCCCGGGCCGAATGATAGGCAGTCATCTCCGGCGTGGGTATCCCGTTGGCAACATGATTTGTCTGATGTGCTGTACTAAGAATTCTATTTTTTAATTCTGTGTGACCAATTTCGATTGGACTAAATAAATGCTTATAATTCGTCACGGCTACTCACTCCTATTGGTTTGTATTTAACAAGTAACCTAGCAAAAAACGTGCCAATCGGTAAGGTTGCCATCATTTCAATATATTTTTTAAAAATTCATAATTTTCACTAGAACTAATTGTATAATAAAAGAAATAAGTGAATGTTTTTTGCATCAATCGGTGCAAAAAAGGTTCACCGCAACTTTACTCCCCCTAATAATCTATTAAAACCAAATTTATACGGGAATCATGGTTAAAGTTGCTGCAAAATGTGTTCACTTTTAAAAGGAGGGCTGGATAGATGATCACTGAATGGAACTTTCAACAAAAAATTATTGGAATCGAGAAATTAAATGTATCTCTTCAGGAACAGCTAGAAATTGCATTACGAAAAATAAAGGAACTAACACAAATATTGAATTCCTCCTATGATGAAATTTTTGTAACAGATTCAGAAGGAAATGTTTTATTTGTAAGTGATTCTTGTAAATATTTTACTGGACTCCCGCCTGAAGCCTTTATCCACAAAAATATCTTTGAATTAGTGGAGAAAGGCATCATTACCGACTCGGTCACGATTAAAACGATGCAAACCCAGACAGTACAATCGTATGAACAAAATTACCCTAATGGAAAAACCGTTCTGGCGACAGCTAAACCTGTTTTTGATGATGAAGGGAAATTGTATCGGATTGTCACAAATTCCCGTGATATTTCGGAATTAGTTGAGATGAAAAGAAGGTTGGCTGAGATTCATGCTTTACAGCAGGAAAATCTTGATGAAGCCATAATCGAAAAAGTGATTGGCCGCCAAAAGTTTATTACGCAATCTAAAAACATGGTCAACACACTAAAATTAGCTGAAAAAGTGGCTCCTTTAGACTCCTCGATTTTCATACATGGTGAATCAGGTGTAGGAAAGGGAGTATTAGCACGGATCATTCATGAAAATAGCCCAAGAAATGTGCATTCATTTGTTCAAGTGAATTGTGGGGCAATACCTGAAAGCTTACTAGAATCAGAATTATTTGGCTATGAGGCTGGGGCATTTACCGGGGCGAACAAACGGGGAAAGGCCGGCTTGGTTGAGATGGCAGATGGCGGGACATTGTTTTTAGATGAAATTGGGGAAATGCCACTTGATCTTCAAGTGAAAATCCTCCATTTAGTTCAGGACAAAACTTTTAAAAAAGTGGGAGGAACCACTGAAAAGCACGTTGATATCCGTATCATTTCTGCCACCAATAAAGATCTATTACAATTGATTGAGGAAAAAAAATTCCGTCAGGATTTATACTACCGCCTTCACGTTGTTCCATTAAGAATCCCTCCGTTAAGAAAACGGAAGCAGGATATTTTAGTTTTAACAGATTATTTTTTAAATCAATTTAATCAAAAATATTCACAGCAAATTGAACTAGATGAGAATGCCAAACTCTTTCTGCAGCTCCAAGAATGGCGTGGAAATGTGAGAGAATTAGAGAATTTTATTGAACAAATTGTTGTCACTGCAAGTAAACCGTTAATAAGTATTGAAGATTTACCGTTTGCAATCGATCATCGTATTCCTCATGAAAACAGTCTCTCATTGCAGCAGCTTCCATTGAAAAGGGCTGTAGAAGAAACAGAGAAACAAGTTCTTTCCTATGCACTAAAGAAATATAAATCGACAAGGAAAATGGCCAAGGCATTAGGAGTAAATCAAACCACCATAATGAGAAAACTACATAAGTATCACATGACCTCAAATGAAACGACTTGATTGTTATAATTAACTGAATTTTTAGATATTGGCACAAAAATTGCATTATATTTCAGTGAACAATCAAATGACAGGGAGTGATGAGAGTGGGAGAATTACTTTTTTGTTTTGGCTATGGAGGTTCACTAATTATTTTAGGTCTTATTACCAAATTTTTCGTCAGCAGAATGGAAAAAGATGTAATAACCACAACAAATATATCAAAAGATGAAAAGGCGGGGATGTAAAGATGATCTATACAATCGGTATAATTGTCTCCTTCCTTGTTTACATCCTTATCGGTGTTTTTCTTTCCAGACGAGTTAAAAATTCTGAGGAATATTATGTTTCCGGCAGAAAAGGCTCGACGCTGATGGTCACTGGTACGTTGGTTGCTTCGTTTTTAAGTACCGTCTCCTTTATGGGCGAAGCTGGATTTTCCTATGAAGGCTACCCGATCCTTTTACTCATCCTGGTTATTTTCAATGCAACCGGCTATGTAGTGGGTGTGTTCTTTTTCGGACGGTATTTACGACGGAGTAAATCCTTGACTGTGCCTGAATATTTCGGTAACCGCTTCCAATCAAATAAAGTGCGAATGGCCGCGGCCATCACAACGATTCTTGGTATTGCCGCCTATTTGGTCGCTGTTACACAAGGTGCTGCAGTATTGCTCTCGGAAATTTCCGGAATCTCTTACGCATTTGCTTTACTGATTATGTGGGTTGTGTATGCTTCTTTTACAGTTCTTTCCGGTGCAAAAGGGGTTATGGTTAATGATACCATCATGTTTTTCATCTTCTCGATTGCTACCTACTTAGCTTTCCCGTTTATCATTCATTCTGCTGGAGGTTTTCCGGACGCGATTGTGAAAGCAGCGTCAAACCCGGCACGTCCTGATTTATTAAGCTGGCATGGAATTACCGGTCCAAATAACTATATGGGCGCGCCATGGGAAGCTTTTGTTTGGGCACTTATCTTAGGTTTGGTGTGGTCGGCGGTTATTTCCATTAGTCCTTGGCAAAGCAGCCGTTATTTAATGGCTAAAAATGAACATGTCGCGATTCGCTCTGGTGTATGGGCAACCATTTCTATCATTACGATCTACTTGTTCCTTCACATCAGCATTTCTACGATCACTACGATTAATCCGGATATTAAACCAACGGAAAAAGTGTTCATTTGGGCAGCAATGAATATCGTCCCTAAATGGCTGGGAATTATTATCGTGAGTGGAATCATGGCTGCAGCGTTATCGTCCTGTGCCAGCTTCCTGCAACTTATTGGCTCAAGCATTACACGAGATATCATGGAACAGTCCCGAAACAAAAAATACTCAGATAAACGCCTGCTGGTTACTAGCAGATTTTCAATGATTCTTGCTAGTATTGTCATTCTTCTTATCGGGCTTTGGCAGCCGCCATCCATCATGTGGATTGGCTATTTTGCGGCGACGTTATTTGCCGCTTCCTGGGGCCCTGTTGCGTTTGCAAGTGTATTCTCAAAAAAGGTAACCAAAACAGGTGCACTGTGGAGTATCATATTTGGATTTTTAGGAGTAATTCTCGGCGAATCCCTGAAAAAATACGGTGTAAAACTGCCTGTTTATTTAGATCCAGTGATTATTGGAGTCATTTTAAGTTTAATCGCTCTTTGGTTGGGCTCTAAAGTTGGTGATATTTCTGCGGCAGAACGAGAATTCCAAGCAAATATATTAACACGGCCGATTGAAGCAGACGATAAAGAAGAAATGGCTATCACAAAAAGATATCCTGCCTATTTAATGATCAGCGGCGTTATTATCATCATCATTACGTTTATTTTCTACTACTATCCGTTGACATTGGCGATGTAGGCAAAATAAGTCCAGGTTTTCGGTGTAAAGTTACACTCAAACTTTTTTTATCAGCGGTTTTTCAGGCCTTATCAGCGGTTCTACCCATTTTATCTGCGAATCAAAAAAAGTTGACCCAGATATTGAATCTGCGTCAACTTTTTTATTGTACAAAAGCTATTATTGTCCTTCTGCTAGCTCCGCGAGGTAGGTCCAACGTTCAATTAACTGCTCAAGCTTCTCATTTAATTCTGCTTCTTGTTTCATCAAATCCTGTGCTTTTGTAAAATCACTGCCAACCTTTGCAAGTTCCGCTGAAGTCTCTTCCAGTTTCTCCTCTGTTTTAGCAATCACGTCATCAATCTCTTCCCACTCTTTTTTCTCCATGTAAGTCATTTTTTTCTTTTTTTCCTTTTCCGGAGATTTTGCTGATTGGGCGGTGGCGCCAGTCGTTTTTTGCACTTCAACTATCGATTCTTTTTCAAGATATTCTGTGTAATTGCCAAAAAATGAATCAATTGCACCATCCCCTTGTAAAACTAGCAGCTGGTCGACGACCTTATCTAAGAAATAACGGTCATGTGATACAGTGATAACGACCCCAGGAAACTCCTCTAAATAATCTTCAAGAACGGTTAATGTTTGTGTATCAAGATCATTTGTCGGCTCGTCCAAAAGTAGAACATTAGGTGCTGTCATTAATATTTTTAATAGATATAGACGGCGTTTCTCGCCCCCGGAAAGCTTTCGAATGGGTGTCCCGTGACTAAACGGCGGAAATAGAAAACGCTCAAGCATTTGCGCTGCCGAAATTGTTTTTCCATCGGAAGTCTCGACAATTTGCGCCGTTTCCTTAATGTATTCAATCATCCGCATGTTTTCATCCATGTCTTCGCTTTCCTGTGTGTAGTAAGCGATTTTTACCGTTTGCCCCATCAGGAATTCCCCTTCATCAAGTGGAATTCGCTTAGCAAGTATATTGAGCAAAGTTGACTTTCCTGTTCCGTTTCGTCCAATAATCCCGAATCTGTCTCCAGGCTTCACCAATAGGTCAAAATGGTTAAGGATTGTTTTCGCCCCGTATCGTTTAGAAGCATCCTTTAATTCAAATACCTGCTTCCCCAGCCGGCTCCCATTTAAAGAAATATCAAGCTTCTCCCCAGAGGGTTTCCCGCCTGCAAGCTTATCGTCCAGCTCCTCAAAGCGCTGAATCCGCGCCTTTTGCTTTGTTGTTCTCGCCTTTGCACCTCTTCTGATCCATTCAAGTTCCCGTCTGAAAAGATTTTTTCTTTTTTCAAATGTTGCTGCCTCATTTTCTTCTCGGATAGCTTTGGATTCCAAAAAGGCCGCATAATTTCCTTTATAGCTGTAGAGATTTCCGCCATCTAATTCAAACATTCGATTTGCAACACGGTCTAAAAAATAACGATCATGGGTGACGAGTAAAATTGAACCGCTATATCTGCTCAAATAATCCTCGAGCCATTTGACAGTATCAAAATCAAGATGGTTGGTCGGTTCGTCTAAAATAAGTAAATCAGGCTCAGCGATTAAAACCTGCGCCATTGCTACACGTTTTTTCTGTCCCCCGGAAAGCTCACCTATCTTCTTTCCAAAATCCTCAATCCCTAATTTCGTTAAAATGGATTTCGCATTCGTACTCGCATCCCAAGCATTCAGAGCATCCATTTGTTTTTGTAAGTGAAATAGCTCGTCCTGAATTTTGGAGTCATTAGGAGAGGAGTTGAGCCTTTGAAGCGTTTTTTCATAATCACGCATTAATTTTAAGATCGGAGCTTCTCCATGATAGACCTGCTCAAGTACCGTCCGGTCTGCATCAAAATCGGGCTGCTGAGCCAAAAAGGCAATAGTATAATCCTTACCGGCAATACTCTTCCCCTCGTCCGGCTGATCCAAGCCTGCGACGATTTTTAATAAGGACGATTTTCCCGTTCCATTTACCCCGATTAGGCCGACACGCTCTTTTTCACCGATTGTAAAAGAGATATCGTTAAAAAGTTGTTTCTCCCCATAGGTCTTCGTGACGTTTTCCACTGTGAGCATTTTCATGATTGACCATTCCATTCTTGATAAAATTGTTCTAAAAATATCTCCATCATTTGATGACGGCCTTCAGCCATTTTTTTTGCCGTTTCTGTATTTAACAAGTCTTTTAATTTTAGTAGTTTTTCATAGAAATGATGAATGCTGGTTGATTTCCCTTTTCGGTATTCCTCTATCGTCATTTCTTCTCTTATCTGGTAGGATGGGTCATAAATCTGCTGACCCTTTTTTCCCCCATAGGCAAAGACACGGGCAATCCCGATGGCGCCGATTGCATCTAGTCGGTCCGCATCTTGGACAATTTTTGCCTCGATTGAATCAAGCTTTACCTTTCTTCCACCCTTGAAAGAAATGGAAGCGATGATTTTTTTAATTTGCTGTATTTCGTCTTTTGATAATTCAATTGTTTTTAAAAATTCATCCAGCTTTGCTTCGCCTGTTTCTGTGGTTTCATTTAGTTTTTCATCCGGTATATCATGAAGGAGCGCTGCCATTTCAATAATGAACGGATCTCCTGATTTTTCTTGTTCGTTTATATATAATGCATTACGGCGGACACGGTCGACATGGAACCAATCATGACCTGTCGCATCTTCACCTAATTCACTTTGGACAAACATTTCTGCTTGTTCAATGATTTGTTTTTTCAAATAAAACACCTACCCTCATCCTTGCTATTCTATCATGAAAAAGAAGGATTGTTGAAAAACTTTGGATGAAACCTTCCTAATTCAAAAAATAAAATCCGCAGGGAGTCTGCGGATTCAACCAACTATTCCATTCCGTTAAACCAGCTAATTCCTAGGGTGTTCTCGCCCGCGTGAACGCCGATTACTGCTCCCAGTGGGCAGAGGAGAATCGTAAGTTCCGGGAATTGTCTGCTTAACTCCTTCTTCCATTCTTCTGCCTGATCCTCATGCAATCCATACAAAATATAAACTTCCTTCATCTGATATTTTTCATAGGAGTGCCGCAAATAGTCGACAATCCTGTCTTTTGCTTTTTTCTCGCTTCGGACCTTTTCCCTAACGGTTAAAGCACCGTCCTCAATTGAAATAATAGGTTTCACATTCAACATACTGCCAAGGAAAAATTGCAGTCCTGTCATCCTGCCGCCGCGGTGGAGCTGCTCTAGGCTGCCGACCAAGACATAGGCTTCATTTGTTTCCCTAATCGTTTCCAGCCTGTTCACGACATAGTCTAAGGTTTTTCCTTCCGAGAGCCATCCCATCCCCTTTTTAATCAAGGCAGCTAGTGGATAGGTTAGAATTTTTGAATCAATCGTCGTGACAGGAATTGCCACTAGATTACTCGCTTGAACGCTTGAAGAAACTGTGCCGCTTAATTTTCCGGAGATGAGTACCGTAATGACCTGATCATACTCTTTCTCTAATCGCTCATACATCGTTTTAAAGGCTCCCACAGAGGGCTGCGAAGTTTTTGGCGGTGTCTTTAATGTTTTTAATTTTTCAAAAAGCTGTCCCGCCGTTAAATCTATGCCATCTAAATATTCCTCGCCATCAAGAACAATCGAAAGCGGAACCGTATATAAATCCGGATGTTTTTTTAGTTCATCATCTAAAAATGCTGTGCTGTCGGTTACCCAAGCCGTTTTGAACAAAAATGATCACTCCTTATCCCAATACTCTATAGCTTTAGGAATATCATTACTTTAATGGTAACCTCTCATATTAGTATTGTAAATATTTAAAATTTTCAAAATAACCTATAACAGACCCTCAATATCTTTAACAATCTCAATCGGTTTTGTACTAGGAGCATAACGTTTATGGACATTCCCAGTTTGATCCACTAAAAATTTGGTAAAGTTCCATTTTATTGCTTTAGACCCCATGACCCCGGGAGCTTGTGAAGCTAAATAATTGAATAACGGATGTGCCTGACTGCCATTTACATCCACTTTTGCAAACATCGGAAAAGTAACACCATAATTTAATTCACAAAATGATTTGATTTCCTCTTCATTGGCAGGTTCCTGGTTCATAAATTGATTGCAGGGAAAACCTAATACGGCAAATCCCTTGTCCTTATACTTTTCATAGATTTGCTGAAGCTCATTAAATTGCGGGGTAAATCCACACCTACTTGCCGTATTGACAACCAATAATACTTTCCCTTTAAATTGTTCAAGTGAAACGTCAGCACCATCAATAGTTTTAGCATTAAATTCATAAATTGCCATTTTATTTCCCCCTTTTAAATTAGCATTTCAAGCCTCTTTAACGATGAAATGATATATTCAATCATCTCAACTAAATCATCTAATTGTTCTTCCCGTACCATCCGATCAAATTCAACCGTAACGGTATGCAGCCCTTCTATTTCCTTGTGAATTGGATTCATTTGTACCCATTGCGTAATTTTTCTCGAAGGTCCCCATATATCTGAAAATAGTTTCTCAATTTCATTATGATCTACATTGGGACTCTCGTAACAGAATTCAAGTTTCAGGGAACAGCCCGCCATTTTTTCTGACCCGACTACTGGAATTAGTTCTGCTGCTAAATTTACCATACTAGATTCTAGTTCAATTTTAACCGAAGGACTCTTCCCAGAAGATTCAGCCATTTTAAAAGAAACATCAAAATTCCGTGACATTTTTGCCATATTAATGATATCGTTGCGATCGGTAATCACGATTTCGCCGCCCAGGTCTAAGTCATATATAGCACCCTCAATGACAACTTTCATGTTATCGAAAGCAGTTGGATCAAACATAGATTTCACCCTCTTTTAATTTATTACTGTTATTGTATCTAAAATTATTTTCTTTTCTGTAAGAGAGATAATGTTTATAATGTTATTGACCAAATATTAAAAATTTATATTTAATTAAGACATGATTTTGTTTAACAGAAGAAGGAGATGGTCACTTGCCTATTAATATTCCAAGGCTTTTACCCGCACGGGAAGTACTCGAACAAGAAAATATTTTTATCATGGATGATGAACGTGCGATCAGCCAGGACATTCGTCCGTTAAATATTTTAATTTTAAATTTAATGCCCATAAAGGAAAGGGCAGAAACACAGCTATTAAGATTATTAGGAAATTCACCGCTTCAGGTGAATGTGAAATTTTTAAAAACACGTTCCTATGAATCTACCCATACAAGTAGACAGCATCTTGAACAATTCTATACCACTTTTCCCGAAGTTAAGCCGCAGAAGTTTGATGGGATGATTATTACCGGTGCTCCAGTCGAACTTTTAGAGTTCGAACAAGTAAAGTATTGGCAGGAGTTAACAGAGATAATGGACTGGTCAAAAACCAATGTGACGTCGACGTTACATATTTGCTGGGGAGCCCAAGCTGCGCTTTACTACCACTTTAATATTGGTAAATTTGAGCTGCCGCGTAAATGTTCTGGTATCTATTCACACCAGGTTTTTGATGCGAATGATATCTTATTGCGCGGATTTGATGATGTTTTCTACGCACCGCATTCTCGGTATACAGATGTATCCATCGAAGAGATAAAAGAACATCCTGAATTAAAGCTGTTGGCCGCATCAGAAAAAGCGGGGCCATTATTAATATCCTCCCGCGACAGAAAGCATGTAATGATCACAGGTCACTTAGAATATGAATCTGAATCATTGGCAGAAGAATATACGAGAGATGTTAACAAAGGGCTGGATATCCATATCCCAGAAAATTATTTTCCAAATAATGACCCAAGCAACCCACCGGTAAACCGCTGGCGCTCACATGGACATTTATTCTTTTCAAACTGGCTGAATTATTACGTCTATCAAGAAACACCATTTTTATGGGATTAAACAAAGCATCGGTTCGGAGTGAACCGATGCTTTCGTTTTATTTTATCTTGAACATAAATACCCACATAAAGGACAAGGACTGCCGCAATTCGAGTGGTAGATTTTCAACAGGCAGTTTTTCTGCCTCACGCTTGTACACTCCCATTTCGGCTATTTTTTTAAAGCCATTTTCCTCTGCAAGCTTTTCGAATTCCCATGGCATCATCGTATTACAAATGACCTTTTCTCCATAAAGTCTTCGAAAGCTATTGATTCGCGGCATAGCGGTCGGTCCTAAAATGGCTATACAAGCCAAGCCGTCTTTTTTTACGATCCGTTTTATTTCGAAGAGAACCTTTAAGGGACTTTCTGTCCATTCTAAAGAATTAATGGCCATAACGGCATCGAGAGAATTTGGCTCCAGAGGAACCTCTGAAATATCTGCCTTGATAAATTGAACGGAACTTCCCACTGCCAGCACTGATGCCTTTTCAAGCATTTGCTCTGATAAATCGATTCCTGTTACGTGATGACCCATTCTAGCAAGCTTAACGGAAGCATAGCCATCCCCGCAGCCTAAGTCACAAATCGCAGACTCATCAGGCAGATATTTTTTCAAAAAAGGGATGATGTCCTTCCTGCTTCCCGTTTCCCACATCCCTCTGCTGCTGGAATGCCAGCTATCTGCCCGATTATCCCATTGTTTTTCAGCTTCATCAACCCATTGCATTTCCACATTAAACCTCCAAAAATGAATTTATATTTATAATTCGTTTCAAATTAAAAATTCCCTTCTTGATTATTATCCCTACCATTTAGAAAGAATAATGGAAAAAGGAGGAATAAGAATGGAGACGATTGTCGGGCTTCACCGGAATCATTTTGGCGAAATTATTAGCTTCGTTACTTCGGAAGGGAGGGTCATTTCTTACCGGAAAGCGTTAATGGAGGCTGAAAATGGCTTAATAGCTGGAATACAAACAGAAGAGGATTCTGAAGGCAATTTAACCTTAACCTCTGGGCTACAACAATCCTTTGACCAGTATCCAAATTTATTTTAAAAAGCACCTGGCTTTCGAACCAGGTGCTTCCCTTTTGCAATTACGGCTATTCCAATTCGTTTTCATTCTGCTTTTGAATGTCTCTTAATGCATCGATTCTTGAAATGTCTTCCTCAAAAAACTGAACAAGATCGCCAATCCGGTCAATCGAATCCCAGCTTAAATGATGTTCAATTCCTTCCACATCATTATAAATATTTTCGTCCTTAACACCGATAATTTTTAACATCTGCTCAAGAAGTGCATGACGAAAAACTAACCGTTTTCCTATTTTCCGTCCTTTTATAGTTAAAGTCAGACCTCTATACTTTTCATAAACCAAATATCCATCTTTATCTAGCTTTTGAACCATTTTTGTTACTGAGGAGGGATGTACTGATAACGCTTCCGCAATATCAGAGACTCGAGCATATGTTTTTTCTTCAATCAGTTTATAAATTTGTTCAATATAATCTTCCATACTTGGTGTTGGCATCCCGTTCCCTCCAAATAAATCATCATTAAAAGTGTACTATAGATAGATTTGAGTGACAAGGTTCTTTGTCACTTTATGGGATTATCTTTGCGGAACTTTATCAAATAAAAATTTCACTTTTTTATCCTGGTCATCTAAATAAAGCCGAGCATTAAAGGTTTTTTCATTTTTTGTAAACCCTTCAATCAGGTCCGTTTTTCCCTCAGAAAGCAGTAATTTAATATTTTTTTGTGTGATATTTTTCCCAAGAATTTTTTTTGAAATAGTAAAATCACATTGATTTTTACGAAAATTACTGCAGCCATAAAAGCTCCCTTTATCGATCACAGACCCATCACATTTTTTACATGATCCTAGTTTAGTCACCGTTTTTGTTTTTTTCTTTCCCGGTGAAAAATTGTCCCTCATCTCATCCGAAAAGCTCCAATTTGTTGATTGGTCAACACTTGTATTGATAAGATGTACAACCATTTTATTGGTTTGCTCCATAAAATGCTTGGGTGATGCGGATCCTTCAGAGATTTCTTTTAATTTCTGCTCCCATTTTGCCGTCATTTCCGGTGAGGCCAGAATTTGCTGTCCAATCGCCTCAATTAAGATTTTTGCCTTCGCCGTTGCGTAAACCAAGTTTTTGGTCACTTGAATATAAAGACGGTCCTTTAACATAGTGATAATTCCTGCTCTTGTTGCCTCTGTTCCAAGTCCTTCCGTTCTTGTCAAAACTTTTTCGAGCTCTTTATCCTCAATATGCTTACCTGCCGTCTTCATTAATGTAATTAATTGGCCCTCAGTATAGCGCTTTGGAGGCTGTGTTTGACTTTCTTTTACATTTATCTTTTCCGTTTTGCCCTGCTCGCCTTTTTCTAAAAATGGAAGTGACGGTTCATCCTCATGTTCCTTTGGAGGCTGTAAAACCTTTTTCCACCCCTCTTCGATTTGCACTTTCCCTTTTGATTGAAAAGAAGCACGCCCGTCCACTAATGTCGTTACCGTTGTATATTCAGCAATTGCTTTGTTATAATGAGCAGCAATTAAGCTTGTTACTACCAGATCGTAAATTTTTCGTTCATCCGCATCCAGTCTCTCAATATTGGGAATTTGTTCAGTCGGTATGATGGCATAGTGATCGGTTACCTTTTTTTCATTCACATACCGTTTGTTATCAATTAGAGAAGGATTAGGCAGAGGGAAGAATGATTGATATGTTTTTATATGACTTAATTTCCCCAATATTTCCGGGAAGATATTTGCCTCTTCTTTCGTAACATAGCGCGAATCGGAACGTGGATAGGAAAGATTTCCTTTTTGATAAAGCTTTTGAAGGACATCCAGTGTTTTTTTCGGTGAGAATTTATAACGTTTATTTGCCTCCGCTTGCAGGGCTGATAAATTATAAAGAAGCGGTGGGTAAAATTCTTTTCTTTCAGAAACCACCTCAGCAACTTCAGCTGGTTTTCCCTTACAAAATGCAGCTACTTTTTCGGCTAAGTCCTTTGTTTTTACTCGTGTTTCTCCATCATTCTGCCATTTACCGCTATAACGTTTTCCGTTAATTAAAAAATGAGCGATTACTTCCCAAAACGGTTCGGGTTTAAAATTCTCAATTTCCAGTTCTCTTTTCACTATTAGGGCTAAGGTTGGTGTCTGGACTCTTCCAACCGAAAATACATCTGAAAAGCCTTGTTTCTGCAGGAGAAGACTATAAAGTCGGGATGCGTTCATCCCTACTACCCAATCGGCGCATGCCCTGGTATAGGCTTCAAAATACAGGCTTCTGGTATCATTTTCATCTAAAAGCTTGGTAAAACCCTCTCTTATTGCGTTTGCAGTCAAGGAAGAGATCCACAGTCTTTTCATCGGTTTTTTACATCTAGTTAACCGAAGTATATTCCGGATGATTAATTCCCCTTCCCTTCCAGCATCCCCGGCATGGATAATTTCATTAACTGCCTGATCAGAGATTAACTTTTTAATGACTGCAAATTGCTTTGCTTTATCTCTTGTCACTTCATATTCAAAGTGTTCAGGAATCATTGGCAGGGATTCCAGCGACCATTTTTTCCAGCCCGGTTGATACTTTTCGGGTGAAACTAATTGGCATATATGACCGATAGCCCAAGTCACGTAGGCACCATTTTTAAAAATTTCATTAGGAAATATTTCAATAAAGCCATTTTGTTTTTTATGCTTAAAAATTGAAGCAAGCGTTGAGCCCTGGTCCGGTTTTTCGGCAATAATTAATTTCATGCAGATTGCTCCCTTTTTTTACAAACTATCCGACATTCATTTTCCCACTTTGCCCCCGCAACGTAAAGAGTAAAAAATCACTCAAAAAATAAAATCCCTTCCAGTTACCTTAGTTTCTGGAAAGGATTTACCAAAGTTACAATTTTCTCTTCAATTGAATAGTGGTATCCTGAATATACCAATGGTCTTCATCGACAATATTGGAGACCGTCAGAATGAATGACGGAACTCTCTCAACTTCAAAAACAATCGCTCCAATTTTCTTGGAGAACATAATAAATGCTTCACCATGCGAAAAATTGGATAAATGGTTCCCGATATGGAGCAAAGACATCATAATTTCCTGTTTTTCATCTGTTTCGATTTGTAAATGCGGAGAGAATCTTAATATCCAATCCTCTCCATCAATGGAAAATCGGAACATCCCCTCACCCTGTTTCATAGACTTTTTTATAATTATACATATGTTGAATCTTGAATTTTATGTTTAAACGCGCTGATGTTGTCCCTCCCAGCTTCAGTCCCTTGTAATTTGGATAAAAAACCGCTTTCATTCCTTGACTGTCCAATTCTGTTATTGTATATTTAAAGCATCATGTTATATAATTGCTTGGCAAAATTTTGCCCTATTAGCTGCATGATAATTATTTAACTTAGGCACTAAAGAATGTGTCTTGATAGGCTTAGGAGGAAGAAGTACATGCAAAACGGTAAAGTAAAATGGTTCAACAATGAAAAAGGTTTTGGTTTTATCGAAGTTGAAGGCGGAGACGACGTATTCGTACACTTCAGCGCTATCACTGGTGAAGGCTTCAAATCTTTAGAAGAAGGTCAAGAAGTTTCTTTTGAAATCGTTGAAGGAAACCGTGGACCACAAGCTGCTAACGTGGTAAAACTATAATCTCAAATAATCTAAGGCTGGCCATTTGCCAGCCTTTTTATTTTGCCATTTAGGAAAGCTTTTTCCCAAACTCCTTAATTTGTTCCCCGATGGTACATTGTGAAATACAAAATTGATGCGCTCTCCTGCGCCCGCCGTCTTTAATTAATTGGCGATGCAAAAAACACCCTTCACAGTATTGAGCCATCAGAGTTTCTACATGCGTTAATACTTCTTTTCGTGCTGAACCCTTCACTTGACTCTACTCCCCCATCCTTAAAGAATTTGTGTTTTAGCGAAGATCTCTTTTCCGTCCAACGCCTGTGTAGCTAATTTATCTGCTTCCTTATTTTCATTACGGGAAATAGCTGTGTACCTCGGCTGGATTCCCAAAGCTTTGATTTTTTCCTCAATTCGGTCCAGCCAGCGATTTAAATTTTCTTCATAGCATGGCCATTCTCCTTCTAGCTGCTTTAAAACAACCTGAGAGTCCCCTTTAAATTCGCAAGGTAAATGATGCACGCCCAAGTCCTCTAAAATATTTAGGGTATAATAGAATGCAGCGTACTCTGCCTCGTTATTGGTATCCATTTGATCTATATGTTCATTAGCCCGGATTCGATATTTCTTTTTGCCCTGCCGAAAGAAAATAACGGCTCCAAGACCGGCGCGATTTGTTTCTTTGTGAAATCCCCCATCAAAATAAACCGTCACTTCATGGGGGTCTTCTTCGATTTCAACGGTCAGTTTTTTTATTTCCTTTAAAGTCCATGATGTCCCCATCTCATCATAATATGTTAATTCTGATACTTTTCCAGACTTATCAAGTTCTTCGCCAGTTTGAATGGCTAATTCGGAGGAAAGCCAGTCAGAGGTAAAATGTACCTTTTCATTTCCCTTAGGTTGATATTTCCACTCAATTCGATATTTCATTTTTTCCAGCCTTTCTTATACTATTTCGGTTTTAAAGCAACAACTTATACGTTCTTAAATATTAATCCTTCATTTTACCTTATGTTGATATGTTCTTATCATACCCAGTTATTAATAGTTGTGATAGAAAAAACTTTTTCTCCAATATGGTCATGAATTATGATAAACTTTCATTAGCTTACAAATGGAGGAAATTATCTTGATTGAAGTTTATATTGATGGGGCGAGTGCCGGTAATCCTGGACCAAGCGGAGCCGGCATTTTTATAAAAGGACAGGGAACTGTAGATAAATATTCGATTCCGCTTGGGGTCATGTCCAACCATGAAGCTGAATACCATGCCTTTATAAAAGCATTAGAAATTTGTTTAGAAAAAGGCTATACCAATACAGTCGTATCGTTTCGAACCGATTCGGAATTAGTCAATAAAGCTGTTGAAAAAGAGTTTGCGAAAAACAAACTTTATGTTCCGTTGTTAGAAAAAGCACTGCAGCTATCGAAGAAATTCGATTTATTTTTTATGAAATGGATTCCAAGCATTGAAAATAAAGTTGCAGATGAGCTAGCAAGGCTTGCAATCCGAAAAAATAACGTGGGGGAACAATAATCATTATGAAAAAACCGATTATTGCTGATATAAGTTTGCTGCTTGTTACATTAGTATGGGGAACTACCTTTGTTTTAGTCCAAAATGCAATTGATTTGCTAGAACCTTTTTCCTTTAATGGAGTTCGGTTTTTAATTGCAGCTTTGTTACTTTTTATCTGTCTTATCCTTTTTGACAAAAAACAACTGAAACTGCTTAATGGTAAAATGTTATTATCGGGTGTTTTTATCGGATTCTGGTTATTTCTTGGATATGCAACTCAAACAATCGGCCTTTTATATACAACCTCTTCGAAAGCAGGTTTTATTACAGGCTTAAGTGTTGTTTTGGTGCCATTACTGTCGATTTTTTTAGCAAAACAATATCCAAGCCGTAATGCCATTTTTGGTGTGTGTACCGCAACTATTGGTTTATTTTTCCTGACAATGACGGATGTAACAGGCCTTAATATTGGCGATGGTTTTGTTTTGGTCTGTGCCATAAGTTTTGCAATGCATATCATCATGACCGGCAAATTTAGCAGTAAGTATCCAAGCCTTTTATTAACAGTCATTCAAATTACAACGGTTGCCGTCCTTTCCATCATTTCTTCGTTCATTTTTGAAGATTGGGAAAGATCTTTAGAGCCTGGTATTTTATTATCCAATGATGTACTAATTGCCATCATTATTACTAGTGTGTTTGCAACAGCTGCAGCATTTCTGATTCAAACAAATTTTCAAAAATATACAACTGCAACAAGAGTTGCTCTAATTTTTGCCATGGAGCCCGTTTTTGCTGCAGTAGCAGGTTATTTTTGGGCACATGACCGTTTGTCCATCAGCGCATTATTCGGTTGTATCCTTATTTTTGCGGGAATGATTATTGCTGAATTTCCTACGGATAAATTTTCTTTTCTAAGAAAAAGTAAAACCATTGAAGGATAAAACAAAAAACTCCCTGATAAAAGGGAGTTTTTTGTCACTAAATAGCAAGAAGTTCTTTTTCCTTTACAAACTGAATTGCATCTTTTCTGTTTTTTACCTTGTTAACCATGAGCGTTTCAAGTAAAGAAATATAAAAACTTCCATCAAAGCTCTTTTGCGCTTTTAACGTTATTTCTACTGCTGTATTGATTATTTCATCGGAAGCATTTGTATAACGTTTTCCGAAATAAATAAATCCAATCGCATCTTCGTGTAATTGGAAGCCCTTTCCCTGCAGATAATCCAAATAATCCTCCAACGACTGCACTGACTTTCCCCTCTCTATTTAAAAAAATTCCCTCTAAAATCTTAACGTAAATTTCTTTGGTTTTCTATGATTTTTTGTACATAAATGGCCCACAATCCCAATGAGTACACCTAAAAGCGCCCCTCCGACTACTTCTTCGGGTTGATGTCCTAACATTTCTTTCAGTCTTTTCGGAGTATTTTGTTTAAATTCAAGGCTCTCTTCTTTATGGATTTTCTCTATTAAATCATTCATGGAATTAACCTTCAAGGTGAGCTCCCCCGTTTGACGGCGAATGCCCTGTGCATCATACATAACGATTAACCCATATACTAGTGAAAGGGCAAAATCAAAGGTGGGCAGTCCTCTTTTTAATGCAATGTACGTAGTTAAAGTAGAAACCCCTGCTGAATGGGAGCTCGGCATCCCACCTGTTTGAAAGAATAGTTCAGGACGCCATTCCTTCTTTTTAACATAATGGATAGGAATTTTTAATCCTTGGGCTAACCCAATGCTAAATAGAGCTAAATAAACACCTTTATTCATTTCATCACCTCTTCCATTATTGTTAAGAAAGATGTGTTTTATTATTCTTGATGGAAATACTAACAAAACAGGAGGTGATCGTTTTGAGTAAAAATAAAAATTCCGACCGTGGAACAAAGGCCCCAGGAGTAACACCGCAGGGTTATGGGCAGGATGCTGAATTTGCTGAGGAACCAAAGAGCAAGTTAGAAAACGCAGCAAAAAAGTCTAACACGAAAATATAAAAAAAGAGGCTGATTTACTCAGCCTCTTCCTTCTTAAGAAACAATTGCCTCGTCAATCGGCAGCAAACGCTGCACACCGCGAAGCTCAAGTTCTGTTAATTTATTCAATGCTTTTTCTTTTACAATCTTTAAACCGGCTTCTTCAAGTGCAATGTTGACCGGTACATCACATTTAATTTCTGCTAAACGTCTTGATAAATGGAGCATCTCTAAATCCTGCTCAATTTTGGCCTTAATTGATTTTGAAAGTCCATCAAGGTTTGAAATAATTCCTTCAACATGGTTGTACTCTTTTAAAAGCTTGAGGGCCGTTTTTTCGCCGATCCCTTTTACTCCCGGATAATTATCACTAGGATCCCCCATTAACGCTTTTAAATCAATCATTTGACGAGGTGTTATACCTTTCTCCTCGAAGAAAGTTTCAGGTGTATGAACAAGGTAGTTGCCATAGCCTTTTTTCAACAAAATAACTGAAATATTATCATCTAATAACTGAAGGATATCTTGGTCCCCCGTTAAAATGGAAACTTTAGCATGCCCACTTAATTGTCTAGCAATGGTACCAATACAATCATCTGCCTCAAATCCTACCATTCCAATGTTAGGGATATCAAATGATTCAACTACTTCCTTTACTAAATCAAACTGAGGAATTAATTCCACCGGTGCTTCCCCACGATTGCCCTTATAAGACGAAAATAGTTCTGTGCGGAATGTTTTACTTCCCATATCCCAACAAACCGCTACATGGCTTGGTTTAAAGGAAGAAACGGCTGTAAATAAATGCTTGATGAAACCATGAATTCCGTTTGTTGGAATTCCTTTTGAATTTATCATGAACTGACCGGTTACTGCCGTGGCATAAAAAGCACGAAATAACAGAGCCATACCATCTACGAGCATAAGTGAAGGCTTTTGATTTTCCAAACTGGAACCTCCTTAAAATTTAGGGTCATAAAACAACACAAAATCCATTATAACATAGTTCGTCCCTAAATTTTAATCAATTTCGTTCTCTTCATAGGAGATCCAATCGCTAAAACTTCCTAAGTACAGCTTAACACGTGGAAAACCGGCTTTCTTTAAAGCGATAAAATTAGGAACTGCCGTTACACCTGAACCACAGTAAACGATTATCTCATTATTAGGATCAATATCTAAAAATCGCTGTTTTTGTTCAACCTCTGACTTATAAAAGCCACTTTTTAGCCCCTCAAACCATGGTTTGTTAACTGCACCCGGAATATGTCCAGCTTTCTTGTCAATTGGTTCTTCAATTCCTAAATATCTTTTCTCTTCTCGCGAATCAATTAAAATGATATTGTCAGGCCGATTTTGAACTACAGTTTTTACCTCTTCCATTGAAGCCAGCCATTCAGACTTAATGGATGAGATAAAGTTAGCTTTGGCAAATGAAGGGACTTCAGCTGTGAGAGGGTAGTTGGCCTCGAGCCATCCTTTAAACCCGCCTTCAAGAACATATACATTTTCATGTCCAAGGTATTGCAGCATCCACCAAAAGCGTGCAGCAAATGCACCTTCTCCGTCATCGTAAGCGACAACAATCGTGTTTTGATTGATTCCCGCCTTTTCCAGTTTATCGACGAATTCGGAGATTTCCGGTATTGGATGCCGCCCGCCATGATGAGTAACAGGACTTGATAAATCTTTTTCAAGATGAAAATAAACAGCCCCGGGGAGATGATTAATCTGATAATCCAGACTGCCTTTATCAGGTTCCGCTAAAGAAAACCGACAATCAATAATGCGAACATCTGAATTGTTTAAGTTTTTCAACAGCCATTCCTTTTCCTTACCAAAGTTCAAAATAATCTCTCCCCTTAAATTCATTATTTTTCAACAAGCTTTTGCTGTACATCCATTAGCACTTCAAGCGAGACTCCGCCTTCTAATGCGGAAAGAAGGCTCAAATAAAATTCATTTGATTGCTCTTCTATATGGCTTAACAGCTTGTTAAATTCGGCCATTAATACATTTGCATAATGATCATTAATGCGGGTTAATTCATCGTTTAAATATTCGTCTGCTGGTGTAGTTAATACATTCATTAACTCATCCAACATTAATTTTTTGTCGTTTTTTTCAAAGAAGGATCTTGGATTTTTAAAATAAGACAATGCCTTAACAAAGCTTTGTTTATTCATGTCTTTAAAGGCATTTTGAAATTCTAATTCAACTCCCTGCTCTAATTCAAACCTAGAGAATGATAGGTCTTCATTTAAATCAATCAAGCTTCTCACAAAACTGATCTCGAAATCAGCCATAATCTTTTCAGCAAAACGGTCTAAACGAACCGTGGTTGCTCTCATTTCCTGAGCAAAATCAAACCCTAAGCTTACAAGGAATTCATCGAGGGCTCCCTGCAATGCTTTTTTCAAATTACGCCCATCATCCCGTAATGTGGAAGGATTAAAGGCTTCTTTAAAGAAATCACTAAAACGAAGAAATACCCGCTGCTTTATATAATAGATTAATTCCTCTGCTTCTTGGCGCATACGATTTTGCAACCCCTCAACGGATTGCCTGTTAAGTAATTCTTTGATTCTCGTCTTTTGATTTTCAATTGCTGAACGCTTCTCTTCTTTTACCGATTGATCCTCTTTTGCGCTTTGAATCAGCTTGTGAACCAATTCATGAACACGGCTAAGTTCGTTTTCGGCTGAAGCAATTGCCATTTGTGTAAGGTCATTGGAAATAAATTGATAGAATGACCTTTCAAAATTAACCATATTGGATGCAGGATTAGCAGAAGGTTCTTGTTTTTCCTTAATCGCTAATAGACTAGATAACGGATGAAGATGCGGATTTCTGATTCCATATTTTCCAAGTTGATCTTGTACATATTCGACTACTGTATTTTTCTCTTCCTCATTCTCGGCCAAGTCAATAGCATTAATGATAAAGAACATTTTATCGAGCTGGAACGAATCCTTTACCCGGCCTAATTGAATTAAAAATTCACGGTCTGCCTTTGAAAAAGCGTGATTATAATACGTTACAAAAAGAATCGCATCTGAGTTTTTAATATAATCAAAGGCAACCCCGGTATGCCGTGCATTGATGGAATCGGCTCCAGGAGTATCCACAAGGGTAATTCCCTTTCTGGTTAGCTCACAATCATAAAACAATTCAATCCATTCAACATAACAGGATTTCTCCTCTTTTGCGACAAAGTCAGTAAATTCGCTTAAATCCGTTTCCAAGACTGTGCCTAGGAGATTATTGAATGAATCATACCCTTTCTTAAAGGCTTGTAAAAATGCAAAATGAGTTTTCTCCATAACTCCGTCTTGCTGATTTTGTAAAAGAACTTTGTCAATTTCCCCACATGCTTCTGCTAAATTTCCAATCTGTAAATCAAATACCTTCAAGGAACGATTTACATCTTCAAGCATTGCTTCAGTTTCTTTAAATTTTACAAGAACCATTCCATGCGGATTTGATTCAGACACCGGCTTTATTTTATTAATGGCCGCAGTGGTTGGGTTCGGTGAAACAGGCAGAACCTTTTCCCCCATTAAAGCATTGGCAAAAGAGGATTTCCCCGCACTGAAGGCACCAAATAAGGCAACCGTGAATCCCTTGTTCTCTAAGCGCGACGCCTTCTCTTCCAATTCCCTTGCAAGCTTTTTAAAACCTGGCAGATCATGTATAAGGCTGGAATTTTTCCGAAGTCTCTCCACCATTTTCTTTAGTTGGTTTGTTTCTTGTAGAGATTCTTTTTGGGCTACAGTTACAGTATTTAATTGCTTGTTTTCTATAACTTTACTTTCACTTTCTGCCGGCTTAATTTTCGTCACACCACTTTGAACCACTTCATATTCTTCATTCTCATGATCAAATAAATGGTATGTGTCTGATCTCGCCTGATTCGAAAGGGTAATGATTTCATCGACTTTATCGGCTTTTAATTTTAGTTCCTGTTGATATTTCTCAATTTCTTCAATTGCCTGGACATACGGCTCAATCCTATTGTATTCCTGTTGATACTGATGTTTTACTTTGTCGTTTCTTTCCAATAGAGCATGTAAAAATTCAGCTTTTAATTCTTCTACACGTTCTCTCGCTAATTTTTTAATTTTAGAGGCTACCTCTTCTGTATAATTTAAGACATATTCTCCTGATAAACGCGCACCAGGCTTAACTGAAGATTTTAACAAATCGGCAGGAAAATCAATCTTAAGAGCCTGAGCAGAAGCGGTTAAATCGGGTTGATCAATTTCGTGTTCTTTAAGAAATTTCAATAAAAATTCACGGAGGTGCCACTCAAGCTGTTCTTTTGATTTTTCCAGCATGTCCTGGTAAAAACGCTCAAGTCTCGACTCTCGTTCCTCTTGTGTTTTTTGTTTTGAAAACAAGAAGCCAACTTTAAATTCAGATTGGCTCGATTCCAAATAGGCCTCTGCCAAAGATCTTGTTTGAAATGGCATTAGATATGCATTCTTAATAATTTCAGTTAAATCTTCATCAAATTTCTTTTCAGATTGTTCTTGACTGCCTGCCGCACTGCCCATTTTCGATTGCAACAGTTGATGAAGCTCAAGCAGTTCCTCTCTTTCAGCTTCCGATAACTCATTGAATTTTTCTAAAATGGATGAAAGTTTTTCTTCCTCCCCTTTTTTTGCTTGATTCAAATGGTCTTGGGCAATTTTTCTTAAAGAATGAAAAATAGATGGAAGCAATGCTTCATCTTTCGCAGCTAATTTCTCCGCAATAAATTGTTTTAGTTCGGCAAATTCATTGAAGCGGTGACTTTGGTTTTTTAATGATGTATAAAAAATCCGTTTCGGACGTACTCCCCAGGTTGCAAAAGAATCAATAACACTTTTCTGGAAGTCAGCAAAGCTAAGTTCATCATCCTTATGTTTATCAATTTGATTGATAACTAGATATACTTCTTTCCCCGCCTCGGCCAGCTCTTTTGTGAATAAGAAATTTAGTTCAGCTTGAACATGATTGTAGTCCATTACATAAAAAATCAAGTCAGCTAAATGCAATGCGGATTCCGTTGCGATTCGATGGGCATCATCGGCAGAGTCAATTCCGGGTGTATCCATAATCACCGTATTTGCGGGCAAACTTGATTCGCTGTGGCTGATTTCGATTTCCTCGATTTGATCCCCGTCTTTGCAATAATTTTTCACCAAATCGTAATCATATGGTGCTAAGTAAATCCGTGGTTTGTCATTTTTGAAAAAAACCTTTGCGTATTCCTCACCTGTTTTCACTTTTACAAGATTGGCACTGGTTGGAATTGGACTTGATGGCAGTAAATTCTCTCCGATTACCTTATTAATCATCGTCGACTTGCCTGCTGAAAAATGGCCGCAAAATGCAACAACAAATTCCTGAAGCTCCATTTTCTTAGCTAATTCCTTTAGCTTCCCGGCATTTTCAGCGTCTTTTTCGTTTAGTAAATAATCATAAATCCCAATTAATTTATTTCTTAATGATTGAGCAGTTTCCTGTTGTTTGGTTGTTTGAACCATGAATCCTAATCCCCTTAACTACATAGTAATAGTTTTATTCTATACGATTATTCACACTTTTCCTATCTTGACAATCGATTATCTTAGAAAAAAGTAAAAAGCCAAGGAGATTTCCTTGGCTCTAGGGTATCGAAAATTTCGATTGACTTTTATTTCATCATTTTCTATTACCGATTCACCTCGTTAATTTATTATAAATAAGTTAATATACAGGCTGTTCATTTTGTCTGTTGATTACCGCTCCCCAGCACGCCCGCGGAAATCAGCAGGCCCATTAGCATGGAAAATCTTTAAGCAAAAATCGGTATTTTAGCTTTAGACAAAATGAAAATTGCCGAGAAAAATAATCTTTCTCGACAATTTGAGCCAAATAGATTTCCTTGGCTATATAAGGTGTTAATTAATGTGTTACATTTTTTAAAACGTGCTTCATGACAAATGCATAAATAATAATTGTACCGCCCACAAAAGCAAAAGTCATCATAACACCTTCCTTCTCCGTACTTGTTGAGAATGATTTTCATCGTTGATTAGATTTTAGCACAGGTGATAATGATTTTCAATAACACTTTTTTATTTGTCACATTTATTTAACAATTTAGGAAGAAAACGATTACAACTTTCGAATGCTCCTTCATACGGGGTATGGTTCCTTAGCGCTTGTTCCTCGATTGGAATTCGAATCGAAAGCATACCGATATTTAAAATCGTGAATATGGCTGCTGTAAAATAGGCATTAAATATCAGCGGAATGACAAGCAATTCTAATGATACAACCAGATAATTTGGGTGCTTGATCAACCGATAAGGCCCTTTTCTAATCACATTCGCATTTGGCAGAACAATAATTTTTGTATTCCAATACTTCCCTAATGAAAATAACGCCCATACTCTCACCAACTGAGCAAGAATGAAAACAAAAAGTAACCAGTGCCAAGCAAATGACATTTCTCGATTAAGGAGGATTTTTTCACTGAAAAAAATGAGAAAAAAAAGTAAGTGCATCCAAACCATTAAGCGGTAATGCTCCTGCCCATACTCTATTGCTCCATGTCCAAGCATCCATTTCTCATTTTTTTTGGCAATCAGTAATTCAACGACACGCTGAGCAATAAGGAGACACCAAAAGATAAGGAAGGGATAAAAATCCACCATTTCATTGCCACCTCAATAATAATAACTCTGAACTAAAGCCTGGACCCAGTGCCGTACACAGGCCATTCTCTCCTTTGTTAGTTTCCAGCTCCATAAACCTTTTTAGGACGTACAAAATTGTTGCCGATGACATGTTTCCGTAATTCTTCAAAATCTCGAAGGAAATTTCGGTCATGGACGGTAAAATGCCCAAAGCAGAAACGTACGCATCTAATACTTTTTTTCCGCCTGGGTGGGCAATAAAATAATTAAATTGACTTAGTTTCATACCGTATTGTTCGAGAAAATCATTCACATTCGGCTTTAACCAGCTTTCAATGATTTTGGGAATATCACGAGAAAAGACGACAAATAATCCTTGGTTTCTTACATCCCATCCCATTACATCCAAGGAATCTGGCATCAGTGTTGATTGAGTTGCGATGATAGCAGGCGAGGTTTTACGTGAACGAAGGCCTTCTATATTGACATCATCCCCGCAAATGAGTGCACAAGCAATCCCGTCTGCAAAAAGAGTTGTTCCGATCAGATTACTTTTTGAAAGGTCGTTTTTCTGAAAGGTTAAACTGCAAAGTTCTACAGCCAGGACAAGAGCCTTTGCTTTTGGAAATGCTAAACAGTATTCATAAGCTCTAGAAATACCGGCAGCCCCCCCTGCACAGCCGAGTCCCCAAATGGGTATTCTCTTCGTATGCTGTGAAAATGGAAGCTGGTTCATTATTCTTGCTTCAACACTAGGTGTTGCAAGGCCAGTGGTGGAAATAAAAAAAATAGCATCAATTTCTTGATAGGGAATCGGTTTTTTCAAAAACAATTGGCTTGATAAACATTCCTTAATCGCTTGCGAACCAAATTTAACTGCGTTTTCAATATACGCATGATTTTTTTCTTCAAAGGTATGCTCTTCCTCAAACCAATTGATGTCTTTAACAAAATTCCTTTTCTCAATTTGTCCATTAGAAAATGCTTTTAATAATCGTTCAATATCTCTAAACGAGTCAGAAAAAAGTTTCCGGGCAAATTCTTCTGCTTGATCCTGTTTTATTTCATTAGGTGGAAGTGCTTCCGCAACTGAAATAATCGTCGGCATCTTCATCTCCTCCAATTCATGAGGTTATTTTTACCAACTGCCGAAGAATTATTCTATTATGTACGAGATGAATTTTTTACAAAAAAAAAGCTCCCCTTATGCTGGGAAGCCAATCGTTTTGAAGGTTGTTGTTGTGCACTTAAATTATAACGCGAAACGAGGCATTTGTTCATTATATAATCTTTTCCAATTGGGTAATTTATTTATGGTTTATCAGGCTGTTTTTGAACATCAATCTTAATTTTATTGGTTGCCAGCGATCCGCATATTTTACAGTATTCCTGCTTGTTATACAAAAGACGGCATAATTCACAATAATATTTTTCCACTAAGGAACACACTCACTTTTTGAGATTATAAGCACTATATTTTCATGTTATTTTCAAAATCTTAGAGTGTGACAATATTTCTTTTCCACACTTACATACATCTATCTCACATGTTAATCAATTATCTGCATCACAGGGGATGTGTGAGAATTCACAGTTTTTTCACATTTACTCCCCCTCTGTTGTGACTTTCCTCACTGTTACATCAACTTTTTAACATTAACATGTTACTTAACTAAGGAATGAACAATTTGTGAATTTACAAATTTTATCTTTTTCTTTCTAAATTGTTTTGTATTATGAAAGTGAACTTATTATTTTCCAATTATCCGAAGGGAGTGTAAGGGATGGCAAAGGCGGAAGTGAAAACAAATCAAAAAACAGAAATAGAGGACAGTTCCTCACTAAAAGGAACATTAGCGTCCGTTTTCTTTTTAGGACTCTTTATCGTGCTCACATGGGTAAGTGTCTATTATCTATTTGTAGAAAGATTTTAAAGATATAAGGGGGGAAAATTCATGCATATGCATAAATTTGAAAAAATTTGGCTTATTTTCGGAGTTGCAACATTGATTGTCTTCTTATCCACGATCGGTGTTAGTGCATTCTATCTCGGAAACAAGCCGCCTAGCTGCTTAACTACCATTAACCCGGATAAAGTAGATCAAACAAAACCATTTGATAAACCAGGACTTCATAAGGTTGAAGGGAAAGAGTGGGACTACGAACTTGTTTATGTTGCATCCACTTTTTCTTATAACCCGACAGAAGTAAAAGTACCGCTTGGGGCAAAAGTAAGAGTAATTGCTACTACCAAAGACGTTGTCCATGGCTTTGAAGTTGCCGGAACCAATATTAATATGATGCTTGAACCTGGATATGTCAGCGAATACACAACAACATTTGACAAAGAAGGCGAATATTTGATTGTTTGTAATGAATATTGTGGTGCCGGACACCATTTAATGAGTTCTAAGATTGAGGTGGTAAAATAATGGCTAGCGTTTCAGCAAATATAAAAGTAGACCCTAGGGATGCGAAGCTTTCAATGGCCCATTTTTATGTGGCTTTTATAGCACTTGCTCTTGGCGGACTAATGGGGCTTCTGCAGACCCTTGTCCGTTCAGGAAAATTCGAGTTGCCTGCAGGGATTGGATACTACCAACTTTTAACTGTTCATGGTGTTATGATGGGACTTGTATTAACAACCTTCTTTATCATGGGCTTTCAATATGCAGCTGTCAGTCGTACAGCTGGTACACACTCACCTGCAGCAAGACGTACCGGGTGGATTGGTTTTTGGGTAATGACCATTGGTACTGCGATGGCTGCAACAATGGTCCTATTAAATAAAGCATCCGTACTTTATACATTTTACGCACCACTGCAAGCACATTGGATCTTCTATCTTGGGATGACCTTCGTTGTGGTCGGAAGTTGGATTGATGGTGCAGCGCAAATTATGACCTATGCAAAATGGCGGAAAAACAATCCTGGTAAACCAAGCCCGCTGTTAAGCTTTATGGCAGTCATTAATACAGTTATGTGGATTGTCGCTACACTGGGTGTTGCTGCTACAGTATTGTTCCAATTACTACCTTGGTCTTTAGGATTAGTTGATACGGTAGATGTTCTCGTAAGCCGTACATTATTCTGGTATTTTGGCCACCCGCTTGTTTATTTCTGGCTGCTTCCTGCTTATATGTGTTGGTATGCAATTATTCCTAAAATTATTGGCGGCAAAATTTTCTCAGATTCTTTAGCACGGTTATCGTTTATTTTATTCCTGCTCTTCTCCATTCCTGTTGGCTTTCACCACCAATTAACAGAGCCGGGAATTGATCCAGCGTGGAAGTTTATTCAAGTTGTTTTAACCTTTATGGTTGTTATTCCTTCATTAATGACCGCCTTTTCTTTATTTGCAACTTTTGAAAGATATGGACGTTCTAAGGGAGCTACAGGCCTTTTCGGCTGGTTTCGGGTTCTTCCTTGGAATGACGCACGTTTCACCGTACCTTTTATCGGAATGGCTTCATTTATTCCAGCCGGTGCGGGTGGGATTATTAACGCATCAAACCAAATGGACCAAGTTGTTCATAATACCATCTGGGTTACAGGACACTTCCATTTAACTGCGGCCACATCAGTAGTGCTAACATTCTTTGGAATTTCTTACTGGCTAGTTCCTCACTTAACCGGCCGCAAATTAACCAAGGCCATGAACAAATTAGCGATTATCCAAGGCTGGGTTTGGTTTATTGGAATGGTCTTTATGTCAGGTGCTATGCATATACAAGGTCTTCTTGGCGGTCCAAGACGTTCAGCGTTTTCAACCTACAATGGTGCCAAGCAGGCAGCTGAATGGATCCCATATCAAATCGCACAAGCTGTTGGTGGAACGATTCTTTTCTTAGGGATTATCTTAGTATTAATCATTTTCATTAATCTTGCCTTTTTTGCACCAAAAGGGGAAGAAGAATTCCCTGTTGGTGAAGCAGAAAATCTTGAAGAAAAAGCACCAATGGTATTTGAAAACTGGAAATTGTGGCTTGGAATGCTTGCCGTTCTCATTCTTTTCGCTTATACAATTCCATTTATCGATATCATACAGAACGCACCACCGGGATCGAAAGGATATAAAACCTGGTAAGCATTAAGGCTTCAATCTATGTGATTGAAGCCTTTTCATTTTGCGTTTTAACGAGCGGATTTTTTGGCAGGTTCACCAGTAATACAGATAAAAGAATAAAGAAAGAACCAATAAATTGATTGAACGCAAAGCCTTCTTTATAAAGAAAAACACCTAATAAGGTTGCCACCACCGGCTCTACGGTTGCAATAATGGATGCCTTGCAGCTATCTATTTTTTCCAACCCTTTTGTATACAATAAATATGCCACCACGGTAGGAAATAATCCTAACCCAAGTCCATAAAACATAACCTCTCCACTGAAAAGGATGCTTCCCTTATTCCAAAGGCCCGTAACCGGCACTAAAGCAATTGACGCAACAATAAAGGTATATAGAGTAACCGTGAACGGTGAATATTTATTTAATGCAAATTTCCCAAATATAGTGTATAAAGCATAGCCGAAACCTGCGCCAAGTCCGGTTAGTAATCCTGCAGCACTAATAGATGTTGTTTCATTCAGGTTACTTCCGGCAACCAATACGCAGCCCAATATTGTCCCTGCTACAGAAATAAGTTTAGCAGCATTCAATTTCTCCTTAAGAAATAACCAGGAAAGAACTGTCACAAATGCCGGGGCTGTATACAATAAGATAACCGCTAGAGAAAGATTCATTTGTTGAATTGATGAAAAATAACACCAATTAAAGAGTACGATACTGCAGACACCAGTCCCAACAAATAACCAAGTGTCCTTCCATTTAATTTTCATTTGCGCCGGATATTTTACTAAACCAGTAATTCCTAACAAAACCGCTGCTGTCACAACCCTGATTGTCACAATTTCCATTGATGTAAAACCGAAGGCATCTAATCCTCTTACAAAAATAGCTATAATTCCCCATAGTGCAGCACTGATCGCTACTAATAATATCGGAAGGATTTTTTTCATGATAACTGATACACTGCTCCGTATTTTTGATAGAGATAATCAATTAAATAGGATGGATTAAGACCTTCACCGGTCACATCTTTCAGGATTTCAAGCGGCTTTTTCATTTTTCCATATTGATGAATATTCTTTGTCAGCCACTCTTGAACAGGCAATAACTCTCCCTTTTCGAGCAGTTGATCGAAGTTTGGAAGGTCTTCAAGCATTTTATTTTTAAATTGTGCAGCATACATATACCCTAATGCATAGGAAGGAAAATAACCAAAGCTTCCCCCAGCCCAGTGAACATCTTGCAGGACTCCCTCTGCATCATCTTCCGGCCTGATTCCTAAAAACTCTTCATATAAATCGTTCCATACTGTTGGCAAGTCATTAACTTTTATTTCATCATTAAATAATTTTTTTTCTATTTCATAGCGGATAATGATATGTAACGGGTAGGTCAATTCATCCGCCTCGATTCGAATAAAGGAAGGCTTGGATTCATTAATGGCACGATAGAATTCCTCAATTGAGACATCATCAAACTGTCCATCAGCATATTTTTTTAACAGCTCGTATTGATACTTCCAGAATGGTAAACTTCTTCCGACAATATTTTCATAAAAAAGAGATTGTGATTCGTGAATTCCCATTGAAGTACCTGAACATAAAGGTGTTCCAATTAACTTTCTAGAAATATTTTGTTCATATAATGCATGACCGCCTTCATGAATCGTTCCGAAAACAGCGGTACGGAAATCGAATTCATCATACCTGGTTGTCACACGTACATCGCCGGGATTTAGTCCAATTGCAAATGGATGGATGGTTTCATCTAATCTCCCTGCCTCAAGGTTGTAGCCCATTTTTTTTAAAACCTCTAAACTAAATAGACGCTGGTTTTCTTTATTAAAATGGTTAAAGAGAAAATCTGTTTGCGGCTTATTTGACATTTCCGATATTTGTTTGACCAATGGGATTATTTTATTGCGGAGCTCGCCAAATACCCGGTCTAACACTTCCACAGTAACCCCAGGCTCATATAAATCTAACAGTTGATCATAGACCTTCTCTTTTGTTCCCCAATACCCAACAAACTTCTTTGTCATTGCGACGATCTTTTCCAAGTATGGACTAAACATGGCGAAATCAGCATTTTCCCTCGCTTCTTCCCAAACACTTTCTGCCTTTGATTGGAGAATGACATACTCTTTATATTCTTCTGCAGGAACTTTCTTGTTTCGCTCATATTCTTTTTTGCATTCCTCTAGAATTTTTCTGGTTGAATCGGATAATTGGATTTTCGATAAATTTGCAATATATGCAGCCATTTCCTCCGATATTGACATTCTAAATACTTCTGAGGAAAGCATTCCAATTACTTCTGACCTTTGCTCTACGGCCTGCTTCGGAGCTCCCGTACGCAAATCCCAATAAATTAAGCCAAGAGCTTCATTATAAGCAGCTATTTTTTTCACATAATCTAAAAATTCTTTTTCCAGTCTCGCTGTCTGATCGCTCATTTAGAACCCCCCTGTTAACAATGTATAAATTTTATCATATTTTTCTGAAAAAAGGATTGGTCTTGCCCTTTTAAAATGGAAAAAAAAAACAACAGAAATAAAATTCTGTTGTAAAATAAATCTATAGGGAAAAAAGAGATGTTTCATGGAAATTAAATATAACTCAAGTAAAATGATTAAAAAGGGTGTGCTTTATGGGGCTGAGACCCTTGGCACGAGAATTATCTTTTACCGATAGCGACTCTCCAAGTATCGGGACCTTCTTCAAGGTATTCCCAAGTAAATTGGTCGGTTCTCTCAATCATCAATTGATATTGAAGCGGTCTTGGGTCATGATCATTCACAATTTGCATAAATTCCCCTGATTTTAACTCATCAAACCCATTCAAAATCGTTGGATGTTTTTCACGTGGTGAATAATCAGGAACATGTATGACTTTTGCAAAAGTTTGCATCATTTTCACTCCTATTAATTTTTAACTTCTCCTATATTAAGAAATCTTTTTTAACAACCTAGTGAGAGGTATCACACCCTAAACATGATTTTTTACGAAATAAATAAATTTATTAGGAGGAATTTAGAATGAGAGAAATGGTTGGAACATGTAAGTCCTGCAATAAAGAAATCTATTGCTTAGATGGATTTTTTAACGGAATCCATACAGAGGATAAAGAGATTTATTGTTTTGACTGCTATGAATCAGAAGAAAAAAAAGAAAAAGATCCGCAAGACTAGCTTTGCGAATCTTTCTCTTCCTTATTACTCTTCATCAAGTGTTAAATCTTTAATTGGAAGTTTTTCTTCTTCCTTGTGTGTAGGTTTGCGCAGATTGAATAGACACTTCACACAGAATACCATCAGAATAACCACACCGATTAAGAAGATTGTATCTGGGACAGCACGCCAGGTTAAAAGTGTTTTAACTAGTTCATCTTTTAAGAAGGAAGATGAACGGCTTGCAGCATATCCATGATAGAATGCTTTCTTGATTTGAATGAAACCTACTGGAAGTAAGGAGAAGAAGACCATTCCTGCCAATCCAATATTTAAAAGGATACAGCTGACTTTTAGCCACTTATCTTTCCATACTTCTGGTTTTACGATATTTCTTAAAGAATATAGAAGTAATGCAATTGCAAACATTCCGTAAACGCCCATCATCGAAGCATGGCCGTGGGTAGGTGTTAAGAATTGACCGTGTTCAAAATAGCTGACTGCTGGCAGGTTGATTAAGAAACCAAGAACACCTGCACCCACCAAGTTCCAAATCGCAACAGAGATTAAGAACCAGAAGGAAGATTTGTATGGGAAGTCCACACCACCGGAACGCATCATTTTATATTGTTCATATGCTTCAAGAATTAACAAGGTTAATGGAATAACTTCCAATGCTGAGAATACAGCACCAAGTGCAAGCCAAACTTCTGCCGAACCATTATAATAGTAATGGTGGCCAATTCCAATTACACCACTGCCTAGGAGTAGAATTAATTGGAAATATAGTTGTCTAACTGTTGATTTTTTCGTTACTAATCCTACTTGAACTAATAAGAAACCAATGACAACTACTGCAAATACTTCAAAAATTGCCTCAACCCATAAATGGATAATCCACCAGCGCCAGTAATCAGCAAAGGTAAAGCTTGTATCCGGATTAATAAATAGCGCAAAGATATAGAATGCTGGTACCGCAATTGCGGAGTAGAATAATAGGTGGATTAAACCGCCTTTGTCCGTTTCTTTTTTAAGACCTGCTTTAATACCTCGATAAACAATAAATAACCAAATTAACATACCGACAATGAGGATTAGCTGCCATAAACGACCTAATTCAATATACTCCCAGCCTGCATGACCTAATAAGAACCACTCATTACCTAAGTATCCGTTTGCACCGAGCCATTCTCCGACCATACTTCCGCCAACAAGAACGACCAATGCCCAGAAAAGAATGTCTACTAAAAGACCTTGTTTTTTAGGCTCGTATCCACCCACAAGCGGCGCTACGTAAATCCCCATACCTAACCATGCAGTTGCAATCCAGAAGATCGCCAATTGTAAGTGATAGCCCTTAGAAATATTAAATGGCAGGATGTCATGAATCCATTTTATACCGAAGAAACTGTCTGGCTCGATATAATAGTGAGCAAGCAATGCCCCAAACATACATTGTACAAAGAAAAGAATTGAAACAATAACAAAGTACTTTCCTGATTTTACTTGCGAGTTTGTTACCGGTATTTTTCGCAAATCAATTTTAGGGAAATTTCCCTCCTTATATGCCTCTTGCATACTAAATTGATAACGATAGAAAACAAATAGGATAATACCAACCATCAAGACAAAGATTGTTACACTTGCGCCGCTCCACCAAACAGCCGAGAAAGATAAATGGTTACCGGCATCTTCATAATATGGCCAGTTGTTTGTATAAGTAATTTTATCCCCAGGACGAACCGTACTTGAAAGCCAAGCTGTCCAGAAGAAGAAATCAGAAATCTGTTTAATTTGATCGCCTTTTGCAACATACGCACGATCATTTTTCGGCATATCACTATCTTTGATCAGATTTGCTTTTAAACCCCAGTGATCACCTTTAGTGAAAATATTCTTATAGTAAGCTCTTACTCTTTCAAGTCCAAAAGCTTGTGCATCTGTTAATTTTAATGATTCTTTACTGCTATCATAACGATTTTTACGCATTTCTTTTATTACAGCATTTTTAATCGCAGATTTCTCATCTACACTTAGACTGGAAAACATTTTACCATACTGTTCATTTGCTTTATAGTCCTGCATTCCTTCTGTATAAATCTTTAAAGATTCAGCCGTATAGTCTGGACCCATATATGATCCGTGTCCTAATACTGTACCGTAATCCATCAAACCATATTTTTGCCAAACTGCCTGACCACCCATGATTGTAGCCTTAGTAAAGAGAACATCACCCTTTTGATTGGTAACCTCCAATGGTCTTGGTGCTTGCTCTTTAAAAATCCAGTACCCACCACAAAGTAATACAGTAAAACTTACTAAAATAACTGTAATTAAAACGGATTTTAACATTCCGCTTTTATTTGTTTTTGCCTTTGTAGGCGTTCCCCGCTGTATTTCCACTTTCTCTCATCCTCTCTTGTTTCAATTACATATCGAATTGTAATAGTTATGAAAAATTCGTAGTGTGAAGGAAATCACACACATGGTGTTATTTCTCCCATTTGTGTGTTGTTTTCACAAAGTTGTCACATTGAGAATTATTTTCAATAAAATTTTACTTACCTATGATGGAGGTCACATATTTGATGTGAAACCACTGTTAAAATGGGGCTATATCGAATTACTAATACGAAGGTGATGTTAATTGAAGCAAGAAGACATTATAAAGAGACTTTCTGCTGTCCCAATTTTTAAAGAGCTGACGGCATTTGAGCTGGCACCTTTTGTTGAGATTGCCCAGACTCGTTTCTATAAGCATAAAATGTATGTATTTATGCAGGATGATTCGATGGACCGGGTTTTCTTTATCCATAGCGGTAAAGTAAAAATTTATAAATCGGATTTTTCCGGTAAGGAACAAATCGTATCTGTTCTTGAACCCGGTGAAATGTTCCCACACGCAGGCTTCTTTCGAAAGGGCACTTTCCCTGCTCATGCAGAGGTCATGGAGGATGCTAACCTAATTGTCATCCCAATTGATAAATTCGAGGAGATTTTAATTTCTTATCCTGAGCTTTGTATTAAATTATTTAAAGTTCTTGGAGAGAAAATAGTTGACCTGCAAAATCGACTGGAAGAACAAATACTTCATAATACCTATGAACAAATTGTTCTACTATTAATTAGGCTCTGTAAATCAAATGGTGAAAAAATCGATAACCAATTTAAGCTGACAACGCAATTTACCAACCGTGAGCTCGCCAATATGATTGGAACCTCCAGAGAAACCGTAAGTAGAACCATTAATCAATTAAAAAAGAAAGAATTCATTTTTCTCGATGATGACGGCTATTATTTCATTGACCGCGAATCTCTTAAACAGGAACTATTCTATTAATTGCAGGCTTTCGGAAGTTTCTACTATTTATAATGAAGAGGAGTTGTTTCGTGATGGACCAAAGAATTGTTGAACTTGATGTACGTGAAGATTTAAAAAATAAACTGGAGCCCTTTCAAAAAATTATGGGGGCGATTAAGAATTTAAAGGAAAATGATATTTTCATTCTTCATGCAACCTTTAAACCAGTCCCATTATTCGCGGTATTAAAAACAAAAGGCTTTAACCATGAGGCAGAAGAAATTGCCGAAGATCACTGGAAGGTAACATTTATAAAGAATTCAAAGTAATACGAATAAAGGGTGATAAAAAATGATTTTAGATAACCGTGGTTTAGAACCGCCACAACCAATGATGCGAACACTCGCAGCATTAGAGACACTACCTGATCATGAAGTTTTGACAATCATTAATGACCGCAGACCCATGTTTTTATATGAGCAGTTAGAGGAACTTGGATACAATCAAAGAACAGAACAACAAGACGACGGAAGTTTTAAAATTGAAATCTTCCGATAAGAAGGTGTAAATGATGCTTCCACAAAATATGGGGAGTGAGACCAATGTTAAGCTTCCCTTTTCGTTTATTTTCTTTAGTTTAATTGCCTTAGTAATATCACAAATTATCCTTTTATTTAATGGAGATTTACTTATAGGCGGCAGTTTTCGGATCCCTTCCATCTGGTCCGCAGCGCATATACTAGTTTTAGGCTGGGCATTAATGGTAGCAATGGGCGCAATGTATCAGCTTGTACCGGTTGCTTTCTTAACAAAAATCTGGAATGAAAAATTTGGATTCTTACAGTTTTTTGTTACAGCTTTTGGAATTATTGGCTTTGCCAGTTCGCTCTATGGATCACCCCAGAATGCTATTATACCTGGAGTTCTTACCCTGATTGGAATATTAATGTTTTTATTTCAAATGATGATGACTCTAAAAAAACAAACTAAGCCAAACATCTTGACGGCTTTTGTTGGCACAGCATTATTTTGTTTATTCATTACTATTTCCATGGGTATTACATTAATTTATTTCCTTAAGAGCGGCAGTGGCGCAGGAACCTATCAAGCTTTATTTAAAAGTCATTTGTTAATGGGGGTTACAGGCTGGTTTACCCTATTGATTTTTGGTTTTTCCTATAAAATGGTGCCAATGTTTTCTTTATCCCATGGCTTTCCAATGATTCAGGCTAGATATGTTTATGGATTTTACGCAGCCGGTCTCCTTGTTACATTGATCGCATTTTTGACCGGTTCAGGCCTCCTTGTAAAGCTTGGTCTGTTCTCGCTGCTGGTGGGCTTTTCCATCTTTAGCTGGCATATACGAATCATTGTCAAAAAAAGATTAAAGAAAAAATTAGATAAACCATTCTCATTTGCGTTAGCTGCAATTCTGTTCGGCAATATCATTCATTTAGCTGCATTCATTCTTGTCTGGACTCATTCCTTCAGCTCGGTTATTGGACCACTCATCTATGCTTATATCATGCTCTGGATTGTATTGAGCATTGTTGGTTATCTATTTAAGATTGTTCCATTCCTTTGGTGGACTTTTAAATATAGCAAGGAAATGGGCAAACAATCGGTTCCAACATTGAAAGAGATGATGAATGAAAAACTTGTTCAGCCTCTTTTTTCTTTATTTATTCTTGGAGTTTTGATTGTTTTTTCTGCATTAACCTTTAAAATTACGCTTCTCTTTACGATTGGTCAATTAATTTTATCCGTAGTTTTAGTTATGATTGCAATCAGTATTATTAGCGTCCTAAAAAAATAGTGAGGTGTTTATCATGAATTTAAAAGAAAAAATCCTTAACGAGTTAAAAAGTGTTTATGATCCTGAACTTAATATTAATGTTGTAGATCTTGGCTTAATCTATGATTTAGATGTTTCAGGTAAAGGGGATGTTAAAATTACCATGACCTTAACAACACCGGGATGCCCACTGCATGACAGTATTACAACGGGTGTTCGTTATTGTGTGGAAGGAATCGAGGATACAAGAAATGTTGACGTAGACCTCGTTTGGACACCAGCCTGGAGCCCGGAAAAAATGACACCGGAAGGTCTTAGACTACTAGGAAGATAATTTAAAAATGGGTCACCTCAGTTTAGCGTGACCCTTTTCGTTTATACTTCTTTTGCCTCTACAGGCAGTATCTCTTTTATTTTTTCTAAAATATTGGATCCCATATCATTTTCAAGCAAAATATGAACGGTTCCCCGGTCATTTTCACTTCGAATTAACCTTCCAATTCCCTGACGGAGCCTGAGAAGCATATAAGGTAAATCAATTTCTTCAAATGCCTTTTGAACACCATCCCGCTTCGCAATAAAGACGGGGTCATTCGGCGGAAACGGCAACGAAAAAATCATAACATTCTCTAAGGATCGTCCAGGAATATCAAGCCCTTCCCATAGATGGATGGAGCAAAGGATTGAATTTTCCTCATTTTGAAATTTCGATACAAGTGTGCTGATTTCTTCATCACCCTCGAAATATATAGGATATGGAAGAGTGTCTGCCAATTTTTCCTTAAGTAATGCCAACTCATTTTTATTATTCAAGAGAATAAGTGTACGACCCTCTGACTCAATCATTTTCTTTGTTAAGTACTCGACTTTATCTGTAATTCTTTCTTTTTCAAACCTCGAAAGATAAATCTCCATCAATTCCTCATAGTTGAAAGGAGAAGAAACAGAAAAGGATAGAAAATCATGAATCCCAAGACTATTAGCTATATAGTCAAATGATTTTTGATTGGATAAGGTTGCGGACGAAAAAACAAATGGAAGTTTTTGTGAGAATACTTCATCCCTTAATACCTCTTCCACCATTTTCGGCATAATCACAAGTGTCCGTTCACCCATATTTTCTTCAAACCATGTAATCCCGTTCATTTCCTTAAGGAAAAGTGAAAGGGAATAAGTGATTTGCTCAAGGTATTCCTCAACTATTTTTAAATCGTATTCATTAATAACAAATAATTCGCTTTCAAACACGAGTTCTTCTTCAAGCTTTTGTAAGGTATCGAGCAGCTTTCTTCCCTGTTTAATTAGGGTTGGATGCTTAGAAATGATTTGTTTTTCAGAACCTAGTGAGACTTGGGAAAACTGGGCGATTGCGTTGAAAAATACATCATTCTCGAATAAAGCCTCTTCAATCGTGTACAGTGTGTTTTCGCGAACTTCATTTTCCATCAATCTGGTCAGTAACGACTCAAGCAAAGTGTCTGTAAAGCGATAGCTAAGTGCCTTTTGCGCCGCAAATTCTAATAGGTGACCTTCATCAAATACAACGGAAGAATACTCTGGTAAAAGCGGCAGCTGCCCTTCTCTTTTCCTTGATTCTTTTGTCCATACATGTTCCATATAAAAGTCATGAGAACAAATGATAAGATCCTTTGCGTGACGGTAGTAATCTCTGTGTAATGTAAGACCGCAGCGATGACGTTTTTCGCAGGAAAAACAATCCTGAACAGGGTCCCAGCTTATCTTTTCCCAGGTTTCATCGGAAATGACCGGATAATCCTTGCGGTCACCATATCTTTCAAATGTCTGCATCGAACCCTCCGTATGAAGAAATTCAGGTAATTTTTCATAAATATCGCCTAGTTCATCGGAAAGGTCTAAATCTTTTACTTGATCCAGCTTTTTTATACATAAATATTGATCCCTCGATTTTGCAAGCCGGACATCCATATTTAACCCTAAAACGGATTCAAGTTTTGAGATATCTCCTTCTTTTTTTACTAACTGTTCAATTAACGTTTCATCTGCACAGGCGATAATAGCCGGGCGATTTGTGTAACGTGCATACATAATTGAATAAAGCAAATAAACAATTGTCTTCCCTGTTCCAACTCCTGCTTCAGCAAACATTATTTTTTTATCCTTAAAAGCCTTTTCGAGCTGAAAGGCCATATAAATTTGCTCATCTCTTAATTCGAAACCAGCGTCAGGGAGAATCTCATAAAATAAATCACCAATCCATTCGCCTAGTTTATCATAAAAAGATTCAGTTTTTGAAACAGTAAATGGAAACCCACTTTGCATAAAATCCCCCTCTATAAAATGCAGCGCTCGGAAAAGAGCGCTACACATTTTAATTGCAATATTTTGTTTACAATTCTTGCTGCCTTGGCGGCCGCTTTCCCCAATATTGATATAGGTCTGTACGAATAAACCCATTAAAAAGCTTTCTTTTTTTCGTTGCAGGCTTTCCATACAATTGTTCAAAGTTCTCATTTGAAGTCATTATATAAATGGACCAAGTATCGAGCTTGCTAAAAGCTAGGCCCATTTCTTTGTACATTTGCTCTACTGCATTTTTTTCCCCAAGTCGTTCACCGTAGGGTGGATTCCCAACAATAACACCATATTCCTTTTTAGTCGAAATATCTTTTACCTGCATTTGTTTGAAATTAATTAATTCACCAAACCCTGCTTCAAAAGCATTCTCCTGAGCAATTTTCACCATACGGTGGTCAATATCTGAACCTGTAATATCAAGGGGCTGATCGTAATTTGCCAAATCCTCCGCCTCTGTTCGAACATCATCCCAAACCTTTGAAGGAATCCAATTCCAACCTTCTGACACAAACTCTCGATTAAATCCAGGAGCAATATTTTGCCCAATTAAAGCAGCTTCAATTGGAATCGTTCCAGAACCACAAAAGGGGTCAATAAACGGGCGGTCAGGCTTCCAATTCGTAAGCATGATCAGAGCAGCTGCAGTAGTTTCCTTTAACGGAGCCAATCCTTGATCAGCACGATAGCCGCGTTTATGAAGTCCTTCACCGCTGGTATCAATCGTAATCGTAGCAATATCCTTTAACATAGCCACTTCAATACGGTATAATCCACCTGTTTCCTCGAACCAGGAATTCCTTTTATAATGAGTTTTCATTCTTTCAACAACGGCCTTTTTTACAATCGATTGGCAATCTGAAATACTAAAAAGCTTGGATTTTACTGACTTTCCGATTACAGGAAACTCTGCATCTTCCGGCAAATATTTTTCCCAAGGCAATGCCTTTGTTTTTTCAAATAATTCATCAAAAGTATAAGCTTTAAATTCTCCAACCTTTATCTTTACCCTTGCAGCCGTCCGCAGCCATAAATTAGTACGGGCGATTGCATACTCGTCTCCAGTAAATGTTACTTTCCCATTATCCACTTCGCATTCATAACCAAGTGAACGGACTTCTTTCGCAACAAGAGCTTCTAGACCCATCGCTGCCGTTGCAATTAATTGATATTTTCCCATTATTTCACCCTTAACAAAATATGTATGTTCTCATTATAGACCAAACGCAAAGCTTGAATGCACTCGACAATTGAAAATAAAAAAGCCCTCCCGATTAGGAGAGCCGTTCAATTCTTCATACTTTCCCATTAAAAACGTTCTGTAAGCCATGTTCTGTACCATTGTACTTCAAACGACTTTAGAGTCTCGTACTTAGGTGGTAATCATCTATCTACAGAATCTTAATGACTCTGTCCTTCTCCTTGTTCAATTCCTCAGAGAAAGTGCCCCTACCATAATTTGGGTTTCTCGCTCGTGGGGTTTACCGCGTTCCACCCTTTCCATTTCTAGAAAGGCTCCGTCACTGTGGCACTTTTATAGGTATTCATACCATATCCATAAGGACTTAGGTATTTTCCCGGCCGTCAACTGGATAACCCAGCTGCCCTAGCTTATGAATTCGCTAGGCACGAACACTACGAGCATCGCAGCTCGTGCGAGCATGGACTTTCCTCTACAATTCGCCAATGCGATTGTAGCGATTACCCGAACGTAATTAATGAAGACAATTTTTATTATATGTATTTCATGGTGTTAATTCAATGGTTTTTATTAGGAAATCCAGGTATTTTCTGTTAGTCGTATAATTTGCTGCCAAATACATGCTTTTCAAGATTGGATAATCGTTTTAAAATATCAAAATTCGTTGTACCGGCTGGCTGGGAAATCGGCTGCCTTCTTGATGTTTCTTCAAGCTGCTTACGTAAGCGAAGATTTTCCTGTTGCAGATCATCTATTTCTTGATGAAAGACTTCGTAATCCTTAATAATTAAATCCAAAAATTTATCCACATCTTCTTGTTTATACCCTCTAACTGCGGTTTTAAACTCTTTTTCCAATATATCCTTTGCCGTTAATTTCACTTTATCAGACAGCATTCAAATCACCTCAAAATTCGCCAATCATTACCTATTATTTTTTCAAAAATATGCGCTTTTGTCAATTTATCTTTCCTAAATGATTAAAAATCAGATCTTTTTAATTGTTCCTCTTCAACAATCAACTGTAAATCATAAAAGGTAATCAGTTGGATGGGATAGGACCTCAGGCTTTGGTATTGAAGGGCTAGTTCATATAGGTATTTGGGACTTCCCTCTTTGTCCTGATCATAAAGAAGTAGTAGGACATCACTTTTCTCAAGAAAAAATTGATTTTTAAGCCGGAACTGCCATGGCTTTTCATAAGCTTTTTTTGTAACGGAATCTACAAAATCTGCCTGCATCAGAACAGATTCATACCACTCTTTATTTTTTTCACTCCAGTTTGCCTCTTGTTCCAAAAATGGTGTAATGACAGCTAGTCTTAATTCAGGAAATTCTTCTTGCAGTTCAAAGACGGTCTCCCCTGCCCAAAGTTCAACTCCTAATTGGCCGCTGATTAATACCCATTCGAGTCCTTCCTCGAGCATACGAAGCAATTCTTTTTTGATGGCAGCCTTTATGAATAAGACAGAAGGGTGATCATTTTGAAAAATCCCTAATTCAAAGGGCTTATAACCAGAAATCGCGAGTACCTTCGGCATGACTGCCTCCACTTTAAAAAATTTTTATAAAAGGACAAACACATTTTAAATAAGAACATATTATATAGTAAACCAAAAAGAAAACAAGGGCTAAAAAGCCCTTGCAAATATTTGAATCATTTTAAGGTCTTGGACCCATAAACGGTCCTGGTGCAACTCCTGGGCCAGGCATTCCAAACCCTGGGCCTGCTGCTCCAAATCCTGGGCCAGGTGCTCCAAACCCTGGACCTACTGCTCCAAACCCTGGACCTACTGCTCCAAACCCTGGACCAGGTGCTCCGAACCCTGGGCCAACCGGTCCTCCAAACCCTGGTCCCATTGGGGCAGCACAAGGTGAACAACAGTTAATGTGTTGATTGCAAACATCTTCACAGCAAGAAGCAGACTGCGGACAATAGTGTTTATGTTGAAACATATGGTGATTCACAGTTGTAGTGTGAACAGGATGAATGTGTGGCACCACCGTTGATGAAAACGTATGGTTCACAATGTTTGTTGTCGGATGAATGACTGGCGGCGTAACATTAGTACCTAAAAACATAATGATATCTCCTTTCAAATAGTTATTCTATTTACACTAATAGGCTATGTTGAAAGAAGGATTCTTGTACTAAGGAAAATACCTAATTTTAAGCCGGACGGATTTTATTTTTGAAAAACCTAAAAGATTGAATAAAAGCTATCTTTTAAGCTTGTAAAAAGGACAGCAGTCAAACAAACGACAGCAAAAAATAAAAACAAAATTGCCTTATACATATTACCAGCTCCATATTTATTTTTGAGTCGTTTTTACTCACACAGTTTTACATTTTACCGTGTTTAACAAGGATAAACAATATAGAATTGCTGGTTTTTGAGTGAAAAAAATATGAAATTTTTGTTACAAAAAATCGAAATACGGCGAAATAGCGCTTAAGAAGAAGTTTTATAGCGAATTTTGCGCTTACCCAGGAAATTTACCGAGTTTTTTCTCCAATCGTTTTAGTCTTAACTCAAGTTGATAAAGAGAAAGCGGATGGGTATCCTTTTTTTTTCTTTGCAATTGACTGACAGAGTCCATCGCTTTTATACAGTATTTTCTTGCAATCTCCACATCTTTTATTCTATGTTCATATATCTTTGTCAATTCAAGGCAAGATTCTTGAACAATCCCTAGGTCTTCTGAATTAACTGTCTCACTTAAAAGGTTCACAACCTTTTCCCATTCCCGTTCCTTCTTTAATTGAAAGGCAAGAGCTAGTTTTGCGTGATCTGAAGGAAGATCATTCCCGTTTGTTAGCCTCGTTAACACCTTTTTTGCTTCGTTTTCTTCACCTAGTGCAGCAAACCATCTTCCAACCTCAAAGGTTTCCATCCTGGACCGATTCGGATCAATACCGCAAATTTGAAAGGTCAAATGAGTATACAAGGTGACAAGGGATAAGATATCGACTTCATTGTGTTTTAAGATGCCAATCATTCCGTCAGGCTGTTTACTCTCGATAAAATCAAAATAAATCATCGGAGCCAAAAAACCCGGAATATCATCAATCCTTTCAACACCTAATACCTCTTTTTCAACAACAGCCAATTTTAAACGGTCTAACCTATGTTTCCAGAGTCTTCTTGCAGAATGGAACAAATCAAAATGTCCAAAGGACGGCAGTTTTGGAACATGGTCCCTGACAAGAGTATGCCTCGTTTTTACCTGCGGCCAGTCAAACGATTTTCCATTATAGGTTACAAGCGTCTTGTAGTTTACTTTTTCCAAAAAACTATGATATAAAGGGACCTCCGCACCTGGATTAGGCAAAATATGCTGTCGTAAAACTAATTCATTTCCTGAAACACTAGCATAACCAAGTAAAAAAATAGTATTGCCGACTCCACCGCCAAGACCTGTTGTTTCTGTGTCAAAAAAGAATAATTCATCGGCACGATGTCCTGCGGCAGATAATGGATGGCTAATAGATTGTTTGTTCCATATTTCAACGGCTGTAAGAAAATCTTGAAAATGATAATGCCCATGCAACTGCGATAATGGATATTTCACCTCGCGGATGAGACAGTAGTTTTGATCAAGCACATATGGAAAAACATTTTCACTTTCCCATTGCTCCCGAAATGGAATCTCCAACACGGAAGACTCAGGAACATTTAAGTCTTTTTCTATTTGAACTCCTGTTGAAATATGTGGTTTTAACCGATTTAGTTTATTTTTCAAGGACACTTTTTACACTTCCCTTATCGACCGACCCGGAAAACTTTACAAATACATTTATAATTTTAATTGCATCTTTTTTGGACTGCTCATTAATCGTTTCAGCGCCAATACAGGATGGACAACCGGATTCACATTGGCAATGCTCAATCATTTTTTTAGTTTCTTCAAAGACCTCTGGCATCCCCTGATAGATTTTTTCACTTAGGCCAATCCCACCAGGATAGCGGTCATAGAAGAATATCGTTGGTTTTTCGTTATGATCTGCTTTAACCTGCGGGACGACATGGATATCTTGTGGGTCTGCCATCACAAACAATGGGGCTATATGGTTTAGAGCATGGGCGGCTCCAATCAATCCCTGTTCTAACCTATCCTGACCCATTTCAGCAAATGACTGATCTAATGAAATCCACGCTGCATTTGTATGCAGTTCTTCTTCGGGCAGATGGATTGGACCGGAACCGATATTTTCATGAGTTTCAAATTTGATTTTTTTAAAAATCGTTGCCATAGCGCGGACACTTACATCGCCAAAACCGATTTCGGCTTGAGTTTGCGAAGTAAGCTGATCAACCTCAAGGACCTTTAATTGGACAGCTAGATTTGCATCAGTAAAATAGTCAACGTCTACTTCTCGAACAAATGCCTTTTTTTCATCCCAATCCAGCTTTTCAACTTGGTATTGACGGCCTTGATGTAAATAAATGGCTTCATCATGAAGTAATGTCATGGCGGAAAAACGATCCATTTCGCCTATCACCTTTACATTCGCAATATCTGATTGATCTACAATTACAATATTTTCCTGAGAAGCCGACCGAAGACTAATATTGTGGGCAGGAAAGGAATCATTCATCCAATACCATTTATCACCATTTCGATAGAGAATGCGCTCCTCTGTTAAATATTCTAACAGCTCCTCTGTATCGACAGACCCGAATTTCTCCTCCTTCTTAAAAGGAAGCTCATATGCAGCACATTTCATGTGATCAATTAAAATGATCAGATTATCGGGATTGATTCTCGCAGTTTCCGGACTTTTACTGAAAAAGTACCCCGGATTCTGGATAATATATTGGTCTAGAGGGCTTGAACTGGCAACCATAATAACCAGGGCCTCTCCGTGCCTTCTTCCGGCTCTTCCTGCCTGCTGCCATGCACTCGAAATGGTCCCCGGATAACCGGTCATAATACAAACCTGAAGCTGGCCAATATCCACTCCAAGTTCCAGAGCATTGGTGCTTACAACCCCATAAATGTCTCCTGAACGCAGACCCCTCTCAATTTTTCTTCTTTCAGTCGGAAGATATCCGCCTCGATATCCCATAATTGACTTTGCACCTAATTGATTTTTCACCAATTCCTGAAGATAGGTTAAAATGATTTCAACCCTTACCCTGCTTCTCGCAAATACAATCGTTTGAATTTTATTTTTTAATAATTCTCCGGCAATTTTCCTTACCTCAAGTGTGGCACTTCGCCGAATATTTAGCGGTTTGTTCACAATTGGCGGATTATAGAATAAAAAGTGTTTCTTGCCGCTTGGGGCACCATTATTATCAATTAAACACATCTTTTCTTCCGTTAACGTTTCTGCTAGCTCAAGAGGATTTGCAATCGTTGCGGATGTACAAATAAAAACGGGATTGCTACCGTAATACCGGCAAATCCTTTTTAACCTTCGAATCACATTGGCAACATGACTGCCAAACACCCCCCGATACGTATGGAGTTCATCAATCACAACAAATTTAAGATTTTCAAAAAGGGATACCCATTTTGTATGATGCGGCAATATTGCAGAATGGAGCATATCCGGATTGGTAATGACGACATGTCCCGCCTTCCTCACTCTTTGCCGAATAGCCGCTGGTGTATCTCCGTCATATGTATAGCTATTTATATCCACACCCGATGCCTGAATGATTTCGTTTATTTCACTTTTTTGATCCTGTGCCAGTGCTTTAGTAGGAAACATATATAATGACCGCGCATTTGGATTCTGGAGAATCGTCTGCAAAACGGGCAGGTTATAACAAAGGGTCTTACCTGAAGCAGTTGGTGTTACTGCTACAATGCTCCTACCAGTCATAACGGTTTTATAGGCAGTGCTCTGATGTGTATAAAGTTCTTTTATTCCCTTACTATTCAATGCCTGACTTAAAATAGGATGTAAGGATTCAGGCATTGAAACGGTTTGGGCCGGTTTTTCTTCAATTGTCTCCCAAGTCACGATATTTTCTTTAAATTGCTCATTTGTCTTTAACTCGGATATAATTTCCTGCAGGTTTTTTTTCAACTTCATAAACCTCACCTCAATACTTCTATTTTATCGAATGAACGTTCGTAATTAAAGAGTTAAACGGATATTTTTCCTTATTTATATCTGGATGATTATTCCAACCGGCCTTTTTTTAGCCACAATTTTGTAACATTTAAAACACCTTTTTAGGATAATACAGGTAATGATTAAAAAAAGGCTTGTTTTTTTGATACAATAAATTAAAAATAATTTAATGTGGTGAAAGAATGAAAATAGAAGAAATTAAAAAGATACTTTCAGAATTCACTCTTTTTCGAGACTTGAATGACTATGAATTAACAAAAGTAACCGATATCGCGATTGTGAGGGAATGGAAAAAACATAGCCATGTTTTTTTACAGGGAGACCCCCTTGAAAATGTCTACTTTATTAAAAGCGGGAAAGTAAAAATCTATAAAAGCGATATTAGCGGGAAAGAGCAACTTGTTAACATTATGAAAAAGGGTGAAATGTTTCCGCATGTCGGTTTTTTTAGAAAAGGAGACTACCCTGCCTATGCTGAAATCCTCGAGCCATCAACCTTAATTGCAATCCCCATACTAAAGTTTGAATCTGTGCTAATTGAAAACCCTGAGTTATGTATAAAAGTATTTCGTGTCCTTGGGGAAAAAATTGTTGATCTGCAAAACCGGTTGGAGGAACAAATTCTTAATAATACCTATGAACAAATTATAAAATTACTCATCCGCCTTGCACAAAAGTATGGCAAGAAGCTTGAAGATAGCTCCATCCTCTTAAAAGCGGAATTTACCAATAAGGACCTTGCCAACATGATCGGAACAACCCGTGAAACGATTAGCCGGACACTGACAAAAATGAAAAAAGAGGAATTAATTGAAGTTGACGATGAAGGCAATATGTTGCTTGATATCGATATTCTGATGGAAGAGATTCATTTGATCTAAAAAAAGCTTAACCGCTGCCTTGGCAGCGGTTTTTCATTTATTCTGTTCTTATCCAAGCCCAGGCCTCCTCTGTTATTCAGGCACATACCTAGTACCGTTAGCATATGATGTTGTGTGAAATTCTTGAAAGTGAGGGAATTGCAATGTCAGCCATGCTTCCGGGCGATCCAAATAACAAAAAAAAATCAAAAACCGAGCCGTTCAGCGATTTATTCAAATCCATGAATGACTTGTTTCATGAACAGCCGATCAGAGGTTTTTTACAATCGATTGATGAACTTTTTAAAACTCCCTTTCCACTCAGTGCGGCTTTTCCCGTTGAAACGGTTGAAACCAAGGAGGAATATATTATTACGGCAGAACTTCCGGGAATTAAAAGAGAGCAGATTCATTTAAATATTTCCGGCCATTATGTAACGATTTCCATTGATAATAATGAAATGATAACCGAGGAAGATGAAAAAAATCAGCTTTATCATAAAAGGCAATTGCGCCAGCACTCCTCTAGAACCATTTCACTTCCCTACCAAATCAATGAAAAAAAAGTAAAAGCCTCCTACCGTGATGGCTTACTTCAAATCCGAATTCCTCAGGAAAAAGGAAAAGTCATCAGAATTGAAGAATAACATACATGAAACAAAAAAAGGCGGCTTAGCGAAGCCGTCTTTTTTATGGTTTGAACATACCGCCAAGCCCCTTTACCAGTGTAGATACTTGATTTACTGCATTCATCATTGTACCAGCAGTATTCATCATTTTATTAAGATCTACTGTCCCGTCCTGGGACTTAAACGAATTCATAATCGATTTCATTCCCCCAGGTTGTTTGGGGATCATGTTTTGTTTTGGATAGGGATTCATCATTGGGTACCCGTTCATGGGCATATACTGGTTAGGAACCTTTTTCTCTTGTGGCTGAAGCGGGTTTTGGAAAAGAAATTGCGAATCCTTCTGTGAAAACTGCTGATTTGGATAGGGCATTGGCTGTTGAAACATCCCTTGTTGATAGGTTTGGCCAACCATTTTCGGTAAGTATGGGTTTTGCTGCTGGTACTGGTTCCAATCGTAATTTTGTGTTTGGGACGGATACGGAAAGGGCTGATTTAAAACAAACCCTTGATGATTTCTTTCATAATCAACTGGCCACCCTTGCTTCCTTTGCCCTGGTAATCCATGATTAAAGAAGGGAATTGGCCTATAGTTACCATACATGGGCAAACATCTCCTCCACTCTTTCATTACTTCACTTTATGATAAAAACCCAGGAAAGGTGATTATTTTTAAAAGCACAGCGATTTGTCAAAACGAAACGAATTTTGTCTGAAGTTTAAATATTTCAAAAACAAAAAATCCTTTTTTTTCGTGATACGATAGATAAAAGGTGAAGGAGGAGAAATCTATGGATATTCATGAATTAAAAAGCAAATTTATTCAAAGTCGAGATTACAGCACAAATGATGTTAATACACTAATGGATTTTGCCAAGAAAGCCTATATTCACAATGAAATTAGCATTAAAGAATATCGCCTTCTTGTCCGTGAACTTGAATCTCAAGGCGCGGTTATTCCTGAAAATTATACGGAAAACTCCCTCATCGAAAATTCTAACTAAATCACTTTAAAGAGATGCCATTTGGCATCTTTTTTCTATTTTTTTAACTCCATTAATAGACTTGTTAAAAAATATTCTACCGTTCGATTTGTATTCGTGAACCTTGTTCGGCTTGTTTCTGGGAAAAAGGCTTGGATGGATAAATCAGAAATATGTTCAGCGATAAGATCAATTTGCTTTTCATAAATATGCTTACGAGAGTTTTCTCTTAACCATTTTTTCATTAACTCCTTCCATTCATCCGTTTCCATCTTTACTTCATCGACAAAAGGTTTTATCACCTGATGAAAATCCTGTTTTATCCCGGTTTCACGTACTTCTTGATAATATTTCAAGAACAATTGATTGTTTTGAAGTAATTTTTGCGTTAGTTCTTTATGTCGCTCTTCCATATGCTACCTTCCCTTTTTGCAAAATAAAAAGTAGCTGTGAATGACAAAGCTACCTTAAAAAGATATTCTCTATTTTACTGTTTATTAAAAGCCAAGTTCAAGCTTTAGCCTTCCAGAGACATGATTTTGCTTCAGATCTGTATGATTGCAAGTATCAGGGAAGAGATGCCCCATTTCCTCATCTATTGCTGATAATCTTTGTTTAGGCACTGTCAATTTATTGTGTTCATCTTCCACTAAACTGTTTCGAAGGTCTGAGAATGATGCCTCTAGAACCGACTCTAATTCTTCCAACTGATCGTATATATCTGTCAGCATCGTAAGCAGCATTTCTTTTTCAGACATTGGCTTATTCATTATTAACAGCCTCCTCAAGTTTTCTCTAAGATAGTAATTCTCCCTCTTTTTCCTGCTTCCTTCTACCCTGACAAAACTAGAAGTTATTCGTCAAACAAAGTGTAATTTTGGCATTATAAGCTTACGTTTTCGACAAAACGGATTCCGAATGAAATTAGTAAAAACGTACAAGCTAGAAATGGAGGTGTTTTTCGATGACAAATAAAAAACAGCAAAATAAAAATCCTAGGCAATCAGAGACTGAAAAAAGAGCTGGCTATGGTGATAAAAAACTAGAAGGTCCAAATCGGCCAGCAGAATAACGAAAAAAAGCAAGGAACTCTTGCTCAGGCTATTGAAAATCTTTCGATAGCCTTTATTTTATTTGCTCTCTTAAATGATTCACAGGTTATTTTACTATAAATCTTAAGAGTTTTGTCATTACAATAAGTCTGTTGATTTCCGCTCTAGGCACAAGCGGTTCGCGAGCGTGCCGGGGAGCCTCCTCAGCGATTGGGCGCTTCCGGGGTCTCCCCTGCCCCGTACTCCCGCAGGAGTCTCCGTGCCTTCCACTCCAACCAACAGGCCCTTACAACAATGTCCTGCACCATTATTGTGAGGCTTATAAAGAATACAAGACTGATTCAAAGAAGAGTGGGAACTGCCTATACTACCCCGATATACGCTCAAAAAATAAAGTAAAAGTCGTGACACGACAAACAATTTTTCTATTCCATTTTGACAGTAATACCAGCTTGATTGGACAATGAAACCACTTTTCTTTTCCCTTATAACAATAATTTCACTTTGTGAGGTTTGAATAAGTGTATGCAATACTTTAGGTTGATTTGCCCCTGTAGATTGGAGCGGAGGGCACTCGACTCCTGCGGGATAGAGAGGTCACTGGAGACCCCACAGGCGCAAGCGCCGAGGAGGCTCCAGGACCTCCCCGCGGAAAGCGAGTGACCGGAGCGGAAATCTACAGGCCATTTTGCAGGGACTATCTGAGCAAGAATCTTCATGGATCTTTTTCGATTATAAAAAGGAATTTTTTAGAGCAAGCAAGAGTTCTAGTTGAGTCAATTTTTTGAAATACCAATCTGTTAGGTGAATTGAATGTTTATGACTGACTGGTCCATGGAGCCATATTGGGGATACACGTTGATGTTTATTCCAATCCTCATAGGTATGTTGATGATGTTTAATCACAGGAAAAGCTGCTCTTAGTATAGGTGTTTTTCTTACAATCTTCGTTTTAAAGTACTGTTCATAGTCATACCTTGAACCCGTATGAGGTGTACGATTGGCAAATTCAAAAAAATAAGGAAATAAACGTGGATGAAAAAGAATGTTTGCAAGTCGTTTCCCCAAATGAATTCTTTTTGAAACCGATCGGAATCCACTCACACAGGACCCATACACTTCTCCCCCACAGGTCGGAAACAATACACAGCTGAAATGAAGCCAATCCTGAAAAGTGAAAATCATCGAACGAAATACTTTCTTCTTATAAATTGGATGCTCAATAATTGGTTGTTGAATGACATTTTGTTCATTAATAATTAAAGCCGTCATCATTCTGAACTTATCTTTTTCATTCCAATAGTGAACCCATTCCTTTTGAATAAATGAAGAAACATTGAAATATGGAAGTAAATGAAACATCGGACGGTCTAATCTCGTCGAATATTGATAGAGCAACAGCTGGGGGAAAACATCGTGGAAAATTAACCAATTAGCCCGCTCATAGGTTAGGAAAAGCTGCTTTCTTATTTTCGACTCCAATAAATGCGGGAATATAGACCCTTCAAGGTCACACATATTCCATCCCCCATTCCTTGAAACCATATGGGCAAGAAAGGACCAAATAATATCAGGATTTTTCTTAAAATACCGAAAATAGGCATTTGTTCTTGAAATATTATCGAGATTTTTCTTTTCCGTTTCAGTTATTATTTGACGGATAATCTCCTGTTCCTGTATTGTAAAATGATTCATTATTCTCTTCCCTTGTTAAAATAAAAGTTGTAATGATTAGAATACGGAACTTGCAAATTTTTATGCACCCAACTCGGCTTTGATTTGTTATGATAAATAATAGTTTGAGAGGTGCAAAAAATGAGCGTGAATTATCCAAACGGAAAACAGTATATTCCTAATGCAGCGGCAAATTCCAAAATTGCTAATAAGAAAAAAAATGAATCTTACAGTAATCGAGGAATGACTCTTGAAGAAGACTTAAATATAACAAATGAATATTACAGAGAAAAAAAAATTGCGGTTGTTCATAAAAAACCTACACCTGTTCAAATTGTTCAGGTAGATTACCCGATGCGAAGTGCGGCTGTCATAAAGGAAGCTTATTTCAAGCAAGCCTCTACTACCGATTATAACGGGGTATATAAAGGTAAATATATTGATTTTGAAGCAAAAGAAACACAGAATTCCAGTTCATTTCCCTTAAAGAATTTCCATGAGCACCAAATCCGACATATGGAAGAAGTACTGCTTCAGGGAGGAATCTGTTTTGTCATTTTAAGATTTACAAAGGAGGAACAGGTTTATTTGCTTGAAGCGAAAAACTTATTACAATTTTGGGATAGAATGAAAACAGGAGGAAGAAAATCAATTACCAAGGAGGAAATTGAACAACTTGGGTATTATATTCCGCTTGGATTCCAAGCAAGAATTGACTATATTAGAATAATAGATACGCTTTATCAATTGTCTTAAATAACCTTGAGTGAAGTTGGAAAGGAAGGACTTTAAAATGGCTGATCAATATCAATCAAGAGAGGAGCGCCGAAAACAGCAGCAAACAAAGGGCAACCCAAAAACAAAAACAAGCAAAAAACCTAAAGGGATTATAAAAAAAATATTTTTAACCCTTGTCGCCCTTGGAATTGTCGTGATTTTGGCCGGGGTTGGAACTTTTGCCTACTTGGTGAAAGACGCTCCAAAACTTGATCCAAAGGTTTTAAAAGATCCCATTTCATCGAAGATTTTAGATATGAATGGCCACCTGCTGACTGAAGTCGGCGCTGTTAACAGGGAATATGTCGACTATAAGGATATACCAAAGCTTTTGGAGAATGCCGTCCTGGCTACTGAGGATTATCGCTTTTATAAGCACCATGGAATTGATCCTATCCGTCTTGGCGGTGCTGTGCTGGCTAATATTAAGCATGGATTTGGAGCTGAAGGTGGAAGTACCATTACCCAGCAGGTAATTAAAAATTCATTTTTAACACCAGAGAAAACATTAAAAAGAAAAGTGGAGGAAGCGTGGCTTTCCTATCAGCTAGAACAGAAATATACAAAACACCAAATTTTTGAAATGTATGTCAATAAGGTAAATATGTCAGAAGGCAGTTACGGGATGGCTACGGCTGCTGAAACCTATTACGGAAAGAAACTAAAGGATTTGACATTGCCTGAAGCTGCCTTGCTAGCGGGAATGCCGCAAAGTCCTAATAACTACAATCCATTTACAAATCCTGACTTGGCAGAAAAAAGACGTAATATCGTATTATCCTTAATGCATCAACATGGTTTTATTTCAAAGCAAAAGATGGAAGAAGCCATGAAAGTTCCGATTAAAAAAGGATTAGTAAAAGAAGACAAGCGCAAGATTGATGAAAAACCTTTCGACTCTTTTGTTGATGCGGTAATTGATGAAGTGAAACAGCAAGGAGATTTTGATATTTTCTCCGATGGTTTAACTATTTATACAACAGTGGATCCAAAGGCACAAAAATATGTTTATAAAATGCTGAATACCAAGGATGTGATTAACTATCCTGATGAAAAATTCCAGGCTGGTGTTTCACTTCTTGATACGAAAACTGGAGCGATCCGGGCAATCGGGGGCGGTCGAAACCAGCAAGTAAAACGGGGTTTCAACTATGCAATTGATACGAGACGCCAGCCGGGTTCAACCATCAAGCCTGTCTTGGATTACGGCCCTGCCATTGAATATTTAAAATGGGGAACATATCAGACGATTGATGATAAACCGGTACAATATTCAACTGGCCAAACCTTTGGAAACTGGGATGGTCGTTACATGGGGAGAATGACCATTCGAACTGCATTGCAATTATCTAGAAATACCCCTGCTGTTCAAACCTTACAGCAGGTAGGATTGGATCGCGCCAAAAAGTTTGCTAATAATTTAGGAATTCCTTTGAAAGAAATTTATGAATCCTATGCAATCGGTGGTTTAAGGGACGGTGTATCTCCTCTTCAAATGGCCGGTGCATACAGTGCTTTTGGCAATAATGGTTTATATACAAAACCGTATGCGGTGATAAAAATTAAACTACGTGATGGAACTGTCATTAACACCACACCAGAAACAAAAGTTGTGATGAAGGATTACACAGCCTTCATGATTACCGATATGCTAAAAAGTGTCCTCCAATATCCGGGTACAGGGACGAGGGCCAACGTTCCAGGTCTTCATATCGCAGGGAAGACAGGAACAACCAATTATACGGATGAGGAAAGAGCACAATGGAATATCCCGAGCAGCTCTTATATTCCGGATGCCTGGTTCTCCGGTTATACACCAAATTACACAGCATCGATTTGGACCGGATATAAGGACCGTTCCACCCCAATTGCACCTGGGGAGGATCAAAAAATTGCTCAAGATATGTTTAGGAATTTGATTTCCTATGTATCTGAAGGGAAACAAACATCCGATTTCCCTGTTCCAAATAGTGTTCAAAGGGTAAGAATTGAAAAAGGCTCAATGCCGCCGGTACTTGCAAGTCAATATACACCATCCAATTTAGTCATTACAGAATATGCTGTTAAAGGGAATGCACCTAGCAGGGTATCAACTCGATATGATAAATTGAATGCACCTGGCAGTGCATCAGTAAAATACGACGAGAAAAATAATCAACTTGTTCTTAAGTGGAGCTATAAAAATAAATCATCAGCGAATATTCAATTCGCTATCTCTGTCGATGATGGTTCCGGACAAACAAGTTTAACAACGGACAAAAAATCAATTACAGTTCCAAATGTTACACCAGGAGCAACTTATAAATTTACCATTGTTGCAACCGACGGAAGCCGGAAGAGTGATTCGGCTGCTGCAAGCTTCACAGTACCAAAAGCACCTGAAGAAACTACCCCTGGAAATGAAAACAATGGTGATAACGGCACTGAGAACGGCACACCATCTGATACGAATCCAGGACAGGATACCGGTCAGGATCAGGGCAACGGTGCTGGTACTGGCACTGGTACTGGTACTGGTACTGGCACTGGTACTGGTACTGACACTGAACAAGGACAGGGTCAGGGCCAGGGTGAAGGTCAAAATCAGGGCACTGGCACCGAACAAGGAAATGATCAAGGTAATAAGAATCAAGGCACTGGTGACACTAATACTGGCACAACAGACGGCGGTACCAATACGCAAGACACTGAACAGCCCGGTACCTAATAAAATCTACGAAAAAAGCGTCTAGCCTTTTGGCTTAGACGCTTTTTCTTTAATATTTTTTTTAACAAACTGTTTTTCTTGTTCAAGAAAAAGTTCAGAAAGCTGACGATAGGAATGAAAAAGATTGGGTCTTTTAAGGATAAAACCAATCCTCTCATCAATGTTAACAGGTCTGTATGGTAATGAATCAAGTGGCAGTGGTTCTTTATCACCCACTGGCAATTCATTCGACCAAAATAAGAATTTAAGAAATAAGTTAATCCCCTTTTTCATTCCCAGATTCGTATTCTCTTGATCACGAATGCGATAAAATTTTTCAAGATCTGTTTTGATCTGTCCCCATTCCATTAGAAGCCTTGGGATTACTTCGGTAGGGTTCTCCCAAGGCTTTTCAAAATCAAATCGATTTTCCATTAGGAAACATCCTTTGCCTTCATACGCTTCTTTCCTTCCCTGCATAGCTCTAATAAAGGACAAGAAGGACATTGCGGGTTTTGTGCCTTACAATGATATCTTCCAAAGAAAATCAGGCGATGATGGGTTACCGACCATTCCTCGGGTGGTATTTTCCTCATTAGCGTCTTTTCCACCTCAAGAACAGAATCTTTCCAGCGGCAAATGCCTAACCGTTTACTCACTCTTTCGACATGGGTATCAACGGCAATAGCCGGTATATTATATGCAACAGAAACCACGACATTTGCAGTTTTTCTTCCAACTCCAGGGAGCTTTGTGAGTTCATCACGATCCGTTGGAATTTCTCCATTATACTCTTCTAGTACCATTCGGCACAGGCTTTGAATATTTTTAGCTTTGTTGCGATACAGACCAATCGAACGGATATCATTTTGAAGCTCTTCAAGCGGAACGCTTAAATAGTCTTCAGGTGTTTTGTACTTTTGAAATAAGTTGTTCGTTACTTTATTGACGAGTGCGTCTGTACATTGGGCTGATAAAGAAACAGCGATGATTAGTTCAAAGGGATTGGAATGATTTAATTCACAATGGGCGTCAGGAAACATCTCGCCCATTTTATCAAGACAATAGCGAATTTGTGTATTATTCAACAAAACTGGTCACCTACCTATTATAAATTGAAACTTCATTTGATTTACGCTCCAGGTGCTTCCCTTTCCGCGGGCGGGTTCGGTGAGCCTCCTCGTGGCTAAGCGCCTGCGGGGTCTCCCCTGTCCCGTACTCCCGCAGGAGTCTCGCACCTTCCGCTTCACTCAAACACAGATAAAATAAAAATAAACGAGAGAACCACCTCTCGCTATCTGAGATTTTATTGTTCGAGCCAATTGTAGAAAGGAACTGTTGGGGATTGTTCCGAATCTTCCTGGCTTGTTTTTCTATTTTGCTGTTGTTTATTACGAAATTTTCGACCATGGTTTTTTGCTTGTTCAATTGTTTTAATTCCGTTCTTCTTCCATTCAAATAATATCCGATCAATATAACGAAAATTCAATTTACCGGACATTACTGCTTCGCGTAATGCAGCTTTTATAATAATGGGGTCATGATGATCATCATCCATCCACATCGCCAATGACTCGCATTCAAATGGGGATAAGGGACGACCGAATTCTTTTTCAAAACATGTATAAAGATCTGTTTCTTCAGATTTTTTATTTGCCTCATCAACGCGTTTATTTTTCATCAAGAATTGTTCAACCAATTTCTCAAGCAAAGGAATCACAGAATACCTTTCATACCGAATCCCATCCTGTGAATATTCATCAATGATTTCGATACATCCCTTTTGGATAAGTCTTCGCAGCATTTCATTGCATTCCGCTATGGAAACTGTCATACGGGAGGAGAGTTCTTCAGGGGTTGGAAATTGATTTCCTTTTTCGATAAAAGTCATAATATTTAATAAAAGAACAAGTTCGTATTCGTTTAAATTTAGATTTCGATACTCTGAAAATAAAATGGCTGGGACAGTAATATTACCTTCCTGAAGCCATGAAACAATCGTTGATTTCATATATTAAACACCTCGCGTTAAGTATAACATGAACAAGCCATGGTAGTAAGAGTATTAGAAATCCAACATTGGTAAAGAAAACTATAAGTAAAAAAAGTCTGCATTAGCAGACTTTTTCATCAATAAAGACTATCCCTATCGCTTTGACTCCACAAATTGACGCATTCTTGCAACTGCTTTTTCTAATAAATCCAATGATGTCGCATAGGAAAGACGGATATTATCTGGAGTTCCAAAACCAGAGCCTGGGATAACGGCAACTTTTGCTTCTTCAAGTAATGCAGTTGCAAAGTCATCCACATTATTAAATCCTGTAAGCTTTGCTGCCTCTTTCACATTTGGATACAAATAAAAGGCTCCTTGCGGCTTTACACACGAAAAACCTGGAATAGATACTAATTGATCATAAATAATTTCTAATCGTTGTTCAAAGGCTTGACGCATTTCCTCGACAGGCGCCTGCGTGCCGTTATATGCTGCAATTGCCGCATATTGTGCAGTTGTTGTTGGATTCGATGTACTGTGACTTGCCAGGTTTGTCATTGCTTGGATAATTTGACTGTTACCGGCAGCATAACCAATTCTCCATCCAGTCATGGAATGGGATTTGGAAACACCATTGATAATAATAGTCTGAGCTTTTAGTTCAGGTGAAATTTGAGCAATTGAAATATGTTTATGATCACCGTACACAAGCTTTTCATAAATTTCATCTGAAACAACTAGGATGTCCCTTTCAAGGCAAACCTTTCCTAATTCTTGAAGCTCATCCGCTGTGTATAGAACCCCTGTAGGATTGCTTGGTGAATTAATGATAACTGCTTTAGTCTTATCTGTAATGGCACCAGCTAACTGCTCCGGAGTAATTTTAAATTGGTTTTCTTCTTTACCCTCAATATAAACCGGTACTCCCCCTGCAAGCTTAACCTGTTCAGGATAGCTGACCCAGTAAGGAGTTGGAATAATTACCTCGTCCCCATCATTTAACAGAACTTGGAAAAGGGTGTATAAAACATGTTTAGCACCATTCCCAACAATGATTTCATTTGCCTTATAGGAAATTCCTTGGTCCTTTTCAAATTTTTCAATAATCGCTTTCTTAAGTGCAGGTAAACCCGCTGAAGGAGTATATTTTGTATGACCAGCCTGCATAGACTCTGTTGCTGCATCTAAAATGTGCTGTGGAGTATTAAAATCAGGCTCACCAGCACCTAATCCAATAACATCTTCACCTTGTTCTTTTAATTCTTTTGCTTTTGCTGTAATCGCTAATGTTGATGAAGGCGTAAGCGCCAACACCCGCTCTGCAAGATTTACCAACTTCTTCTCCTCCATTCTCCAACTATACTAAAAGTTTTCAATTTTTTTTAGCCATTCGCCTGTTTCAAAGTGAATGTAATAATAATTTATTAAATTATTTTTTGAACGGTAATAAATTTCCCATAAAGGAATATTTTTCTCCATTCCTAAGCGAACAGAAATAATCTTTTCAGGATTTTTTTCTTGTAAAAGCTTTTTTATTGCCTGTTCTTTTGTAAGACCTGTCTTCGCATTTCTTACGATAATCTGTTTCGTCTTTTCAGGAATCCAAACGATAATTTTTTGACCGTTTTTGGCTTTTCCTTCAATGACATTAACCGTATCGATTCCATGATAGACATGAAAGTCATCCACCTCTTTAATGGCAACTTTTTTCTCAGCAAGAGCAAGGGCTTTTTTTTCTGCAGTATTAAGTGGTTCTTGTGCTTTTACATACACCTTAACCAAAATCCCTGTAAAAACTAATATAATTACTACGAGACTTACAATCCATTTTTTCACGTTATCACTTCACTATGTACGATAAATGGTAAAAATCGCTTTATTTTTATCTTCTTGATCTAGGGCAAGTCCAAACATGAGGTCTTTTTCCTTTAGTGTGCGATTCAGAGCATCGACTATTTTATATAAATCAGGACCATGCTGGATTTTAACCGTTGATAAGACTTCAATTTTACTCTCCATATCCTGCCTCCTTTATTGCCAAATCAGAAAACTCTTCAACTATTATAACAGGTGTGCACGGTTTCGTGTTTTAATTTACCCAATCTTAGATTAATTTTTTGTCTTTATTCATCCCCTTCAATTGGGATGTTAAAAACCTCATAGTTGAACTCTGTAAATTTAATGGTCACAGTACCTTGCTTCTTTGTAAAATATACTTCCGACCAGGAATCCTGTAGATCCTGGATCATATCAATATCCGGGGAGTTTTTTTCTGTAGAAAAAAGAATCGATATTTGCGGATTGACCGTATGAATTAATTTTTCAGATAAAGAATTGTCTTCGACCATCGTTGGGACCTTAAAGACATTGATATCTCCGAGATTTTTTTTCATTAACATCTCCTGTGACCTTGGACTATAGGAAGTCATAAAAAAGAGGCGATGTTTATAAAACTTTAAAGTAAAGTCTAACCCCTCATCCTGTTCATTTCCTGCATACTGAACGTTTGCTAATACTTCAGGTAAAATCTGTTTCGCTGTCCCATCTCCCCAGACCTTTATAGGGATTAAATTAGCGCCATGGAAATGCGCTGACAATTGACTTGAAATTTCACGCGTTGTCACAATTTCTTTTATAAAATAATTGGAGATTAAATGATTAATTTGAGATTCATTTAATCCTTGTTTATTCGTTAAGATTAAAGAATTAATTTCTTTTACTCCATAGAACCGCAGCCATTCATCTAATTCTGACTCTACGCTCTCTCCACCTGTATTCACTAATATATTTTCATTATTAGGGCCTTGAATAAGGGTTGCCTCCCCGTTTGTTAACCCTAAAAAAGATACGGCCATTTCATGGTCTTTCAATTTTAAGTTGATACTTTCAAAATCATCCGAGATTAATGAAGAGGCAAAACCCAATGTAGTATTTTGTAAAAATAGAGTTATTAGGATTAGTAAAATTCGCATACACATTCCCTCCCCTATATTATCTATAGGATGTGTAATTTTACCAAATTTTATCCGAATTTAATGGTTAGGAAGATTCCATCCTTCATAACCACTCGTTAATAATCTCCACAAGTTCATCTATATTACCTTTTTTGACCGGAACAGCAGGAATGGACTTTAAAAAGGCATTACCATACTTCGTAGTGATAATCCTTTTATCAAAAACAATGACAATCCCCCTGTCTGAAGCTGTTCGAATCAATCGGCCAAAGCCTTGTTTGAAACGAAGGATTGCCTCAGGAAGGGAATAATCCGAAAAGGCATTCCCACCCTGCTGGATGATATATTGACATTTTGCCTCCGTAAAGGGTTCATCCGGCGGGCTAAATGGAAGCCTGACAATAATAAGGCAGGATAAATCCTCTCCGGGGATATCTACACCTTCCCAAAAACTGCTTGTCCCAAGTAAAATGGCCTTATCATAACGTTGAAAATTTCTTGTTAATCTTGTTCTGCTTCCACTGGTAATACCTTGAGCAAAAATCGCAAAATCGCTTAAAAAACCACTTTCTTTTATGAGTTCATATGTCTTTTTCAGCATGTCATAGGCTGTGAAAAGAATCAGCATTCTTCCCTTAGTTGCTTCCGAAAGTGAAATAATATGTTCTGTAATGGTTACAACATAGTCATCCAGTGAGACAGAATTGATTTCCGGTAAATCCTCAGAAATCAATAGCTTAACATGATCTCCGTATTCAAATGGAGAAGGAATTATCATGGTAGAAGCGGAAGGAAGGCCAATCTCCTTCTTTATATATTCAAATGAATGGTTAACCGTTAACGTGGCTGATGTCACAACAACACTTTTCTTCTTATTGAAAAACTTTTCCCTGAGCGCTACTGCAACAGAGGCTGGTTTCGCTAAAAAGGTTGTTACGTTTTGTGGAGACCTATAGTCTACTTCCATCCATTTTACAAAATTTGTTTTTAGAATAAAGCATGATTGGACAGTATTTTTCAATTCTTCCAAATCATGTAGAAATGAAATCAATTCCTCGATAATATTCCTATGCTCTTGTGTAAGTTTGCCTTTTTTATTTTCAATCAATGCTAATCTGTCCATCATGGCTAAATGCAAATCCTTTAGCAAGAATGCAAATCTTTCTGCACTATGGACAAGTGCTGACTTCTCTTTTCCATGGTCTTCGTCTGAAAAGCGCACCTTTGCGCGGGTGAATCCCTTTTTGTTACTTCCCATCTTTTTGGCATATAGGGCAATCAGCTTAAAAAATTCATCCATTTCATAAAATAAATCTGTTGCCAGCTTGTTTATTTTAGATGTATGTGCCAACGCTTCCGCTTTGCTGCCTGATAATTTCAGCAATTCCTCAAACTGATAAAAAAGCTGTTTCTGTTCATAGTGACCAAATTGGCTTAACAGCATTCTAGTGGACAAATAATCTAAGCTAAAGCCAAAAAACTGACTGGCTACTTTCTCAAAATGATGTCCTTCATCAATAATGCAGAAATCAAAATTAGGCAGAATGCTCCCATTGGCGGAAAGATCACTTAATAGTAAAGAATGATTGGTAATGATTAAATTTGCTTCCTCAGCTGTTTTTTTAGCCCTAAGATAAAAATCCTTTTCAAGCCATTCATATGATTGTATAAAAACAGCTGGGTCATTTTTTATCCGATTCCAATAAAAAGATCCTCCACTTGCCAAATTCAATTCATCTTTATCACCTGTGTCTGTTTCCATCAACCAGACCAGGATTTGCATTTTCGTTAAGGTTGTATCGTAATTATCGTTTTCATCTAATAAGGTTTCGTTGAATTTCACCAGGCTTAAATAGTGACTTCTTCCTTTCAAAAGCACTGATGTGAATTTAAATGGAAGCATTTTTTCAAGCATTGGGATTTCTTTTTTAATAATTTGCTCCTGGAGCTGAATGGTATGAGTACTCACCACAACAGGCTGTCCTTTTTGCTTGGAATAAAATACGCTTGGTAATAAATAACCAATGGATTTTCCTACACCTGTCCCCGCTTCAATCAACAAATGCTCCTGTTTTTGAAACGCTTGATAAATTCCATCCATCATCGTAAGTTGACCGGTTCTATTTTCAAAGTTTTCAAAGGCTTGCTTTATGATCTTGATTTTTTCCGCTTCTTTTTCAGGATAATGAAGAGGCTCCTTTTCCCGATATACTGCTTGCTTCGCGGTTTCTTTTTTTAAAGCAATTCCCTTAAAAACTTCAATCCCTTCTGGCAGGACCTCTTCAGTAGGGTCCTTCTCCACGAGCAACTCGTCGAGCAATTGCTGTAAATCACTTTTAAGACCGCCTGAAAGCTGTGAAAGCTGTCTTAATGTTGTAATGGGCATTGATGCCAATTTGTTAAGCAAAATAAGAAATAATTCTGCTGTTACCTCGGCATCACTGTCGGCTTGATGCGGACGATCGTGCTGTAGATTTTCTTTTTCGGCTAAATCTGACAACTTATAGCCATCTGCTGTTGGATACAGAATCCTTGCCATTTCCACCGTGTCTATTACAGATCCGTAAAAGCCCTCAAAACCAGCAAGCTGTAATTCTTCCTGGAGAAATGATAAATCAAATAATACATTATGTGCAACGAAATAAGCCCCTTCAAGAATTTTCTCTATCCTTGGGGCAATTTCTGAAAACGCAGGAGCATCCTTTACCATATCATCATCAATACCAGTTAATTCTTCAATAAAAGCCGGGATTTGCTTTTTTGGATTAACCAATGATGAAAACATTTCTGTGATTATACCGTTTTCAATGACCACAGCTGCAAATTGAATAATTCTATCCCCTTTTTTAGGAAGATTACCTGTGGTTTCTAAATCTATAACAACATATTTATTTTCTAACATTATTTACACCTCAAACCTTCGTTCATTAAAACGGTATCACAAAAAAGGTAAAAGAAAAAGAAACTATTTCAAGAGATTTAAAACTATTATATAAAAAGATCCGAAAAAAAGAAAAATCCCCAAAAAAGGGGATTACATCACTGTTAACGCTGGTTCAGCGTGTATCAATTCTTTTATTTTGTTGTTTTCATCCATAATGGCGACTCTAGGGTTATGCTCAGATAATTTTTCTTCTGAAACGATCGCATAGGAAATAATAATAACAATATCCCCTTTTTGGACAAGCCGGGCCGCTGCACCATTTAAACAAATCACTCCGCTGCCGCGCTCACCGGGAATAATATAGGTTTCAAGACGGGCTCCATTGTTGTTGTTGACAATTTGCACCTTTTCATTGGCAAGCATCCCAACCGCATCCAAAATATCTTCATCAATGGTAATGCTGCCCACATAGTTTAAATTCGCTTCTGTAACAGTTGCGCGATGGATTTTTCCATTCATCATCGTACGAAACATGATTGTTCTCCTCCCGGTCTTTGGTTGTTTTTCTATTGTACAGATTAATTTATTTCTAAGATGAAATTGTCAATTAAACGAACATTAGTAAAATGTACAGCCAATGCGATGATGAATTTCCCCTCTAATCTTTCTATCGGAAGTAACTGAGGGTAGGACAATAGTTCTATATAATCAATACGTCCGCTGCTCTCTGAAGTAATCATTTCCTTAATTAAGCTGATTAGTGTAGAAGGGTTTCTCTCCCCCTCATCCATCACCTTTTTCGCTTGCTGCAGGCTTTTATGAAGAACAACTGCCTGCTTTCTATCTTCAGGAAGTAGATTTACATTTCTTGAGCTCTTAGCAAGCCCATCTGCTTCGCGAACAATATCAACGGGTACCAATTCCACAGGGAAATTTAAGTCGGTAATTAGCCCTTCAACAACTGCCACTTGCTGGGCATCCTTTTTCCCGAAATAAGCCCTTGTTGGCTGCACAATTTGAAAAAGCTTCGCCAAAACTGTTGCCACCCCGTCAAAATGACCGGGACGGGATTTTCCGCATAAAACGTCCGTACGTTTCTGAACCACTAAGGTTACGGATGAAGGATTCGGATACATTTCCTCAACAGAGGGGTAGAAAAGAAAATCTACCCCCTCGCTCTCCGCCAATGCCCGGTCCCGTTCAAAATCGCGGGGATAGGTGGCAAAGTCCTCATTTGGACCAAACTGAAGTGGGTTTACGAATATGCTTAATACCACCAGATCATTTTCTTCTCTAGCTTTTTTTATAAGACTGAGATGACCCTCATGCAAAAAACCCATAGTTGGGACAAATCCGATCGATTTTCCTTGTGCTTTTTGATTTAAGACCTCTGCTTGCATTTCTTTGACAGCTGGAATTACCCTCATTGTTTTCCTCCATAAAGACCTTGAAGTTCCTCTTCTTTCATTGTAAAGGAGTGCTGATCTTCCGGAAATTTGTTCGATTTAACCTCTTCGGTATAGGCATGGATTGATTCCGTAATAAATGGATCTAGATTTGAATATTTCTTTACAAACTTAGGTACCCGTTCAACCCCATACCCTAAGACGTCATGATATACAAGGACTTGTCCATCTACATTTTGCCCTGCACCTATCCCAATCACCGGAATGTTCAATTCTTTTGCAACCTCATGTGCAAGCTGCTTTGGAACACATTCTAAAACAACGGCAAATGCACCTGCCCGTTCACATTCTCTTGCATCTTCAAGCAATTTAATCGCTGCATGAGCGTCTTTTCCCTGAACCTTATAACCACCTAAAACGCCAACTGATTGTGGTGTTAATCCTAAATGAGCACAAACCGGGATTCCAGCCTTGGTAAGGGCAGCTATTTTTTCAATAACATCATCTGCTCCTTCAATCTTTACCGCATGTGCACCTGTTTCTTGAATCAATCTTCCGGCATTTTTCAGCGTTTCATGAAGAGACAGATGATACGTTAAAAATGGCATATCTGCGACAATAAAGGTTTCCTTTGCACCACGCTTAACGGCTTTTGTGTGGTGGATCATGTCATCAAGGGTTACGGGGATCGTAGAATCATAACCGAGGACAACCATACCTAATGAGTCCCCAACTAAAATGATGTCTACTCCTCCTTGCTCGGCATGTTTAGCGGAAGGATAATCATAGGCTGTTAACATGACAATTTTTTCTCCGCTTTGTTTCATTTTCAGAAAATCAGTCGTTTGCTTCATCATCGTACCTCCTTTTATTAGGAAGAGGTGAGTAAACGTAAAGAGTATCTTTTCGAAAATAAAAAGATCCTTCTGAAGGCAGAGAGGATCTTTATTACTCTTGTTTATGTTCATCCCTCTGTCCCGGTCCGAAATTTCGGATCTAGGCAGAATCCAATTTTATGTGTTTTTTTAATCTAGAGGTGCAGTTCTGATTCGATACTGCCCAATGGAATTATAACAAATTATACGAAATGTGCAACTAAAGATTGTTAAATCTCTATGTCTGCAGAATAGATATGTCGGATGGCTCCATTCTCATCTTCTAAAAGTAATACACCATCTTCTGTTATTCCAAGCGCTTTTCCTTCAATTACCTCTGTTAAAGTGCGGGCTTTTAGATGTTTGCCGATACTAATAGCATAGCTTTCCCAAAGCAGCTTAATTGCAGAAAAGCCCTTCTCTAAATAAATTCCATACCATTTTTCTATATACAAAAAAATACTTTTTATTAATTCAGCGCGGGATATCGGCTCGCCTTTTTCAATCAAAAGAGAACTTGCCGTCTCCTGCAGTTCTGTCGGAAAATCATCTTTTTTCTGATTCACATTGATTCCAATCCCGATAATAACAGAGTGAATTCTGTCTGCTTCCGCTTGAAGCTCGGTTAAAATACCCGTTAGCTTTTTACCGTTCATTAAGATATCGTTTGGCCATTTTATTTCGGGTGTTAAGCCAGTAATCTCTTCTATTGCTTGTACAACTGCTACAGCCGTTAACAGTGTCAACTGAGGTGCTTTTGTTAACGGTATATTCGGGCGAAGGATTAGGCTCATCCAAACTCCTGTATACTTTGGAGAATGCCATTTTCTTTCCATTCTTCCTCTTCCAGATAACTGCTCTTCCGCTATGACTGTCGTACCCTCGGGAACCCCTTCATTTGCTAACCGGTGAGCAATCTTTTGCGTTGACTCCACACTTTCCTCATAATAAATATTCCTGCCGATGAATTCTGTTTTTAACCCAAGCCTGATTTCATCTGCCGTTATCTTCTCAGGAGTTTTCAAAATTCGATAACCTTTTCGTCGAACTGCTTCAAGCTCAAAGCCCTCCTTACGAAGTTCCTCCACGTGCTTCCAAACAGCTGTTCTGGAACAGCCAATCAATTCTGCTAATTGTTGTCCTGATAAATAGGATTCACCAGCATTCGTGAAGGCATCCAGCAATTCTTTTCTTATTTCTGATTGCACTCCATCAGCCACTCCTTGATATTGTTTTTTTCATTGATTAATCTTCCCTCGACAATAGCCTGTTCAATAGTTAAAAGAGTATCTTTTAACCAAGGTCCGGGTTTTTGATTGCACCACTCAAGCAAATCGTTTCCACTGACCATGAGGTCTCCCCGTTCCTTTATAGATAACCCGTCGTAGCGTTTTATTAAATTGTTAATTATTTGAACTTCCTTCATTCCATTTATCACCTGAAAAAGTTTTTCAACTGATAAGATGGTGTCCCGTTTTGCCAAATACAAATCATAAAGCTCCCATTCTTTGTTAAGCCTAGAAGAGAGGAAAAAAATGATTTGTTGAATTTCTCTAATATCTTTAAGGGCCAGCCGCCAATTTCTTAAAAATCGTTCAACTTCTTTTCCATCAAAATTCAGGCAATAAAGTACAAGCGCCCACATTTCATTTTTTGCCAAACTGTCCCAATTCAAACGAGCAAGTTTTTTTAGTTGTTCTTTCTGATCATTTAATCCTGGCAGATAGTGGTATAGTCCTGTGTTAAGCATAACGTTAACAGCTTCCTTACAATTTGGGCCGAGGAGAAGTTTCTCAAACTCTGCCCGTTTCCGTTCGACAGCAATTTTATCTAGCAGGGAAGCAAGGTTTTCGAGAGCTGACAATGTTTGCGATTCAATTGAAAAGGATAGCTGGCTCATAAAGCGGACTGCTCTCATCATTCTTAGCGCATCTTCTTGGAATCTTTCCTCTGCTTGTCCGACAGTCTGAATAATTTTTTTCAAAATTGCCTTTTGACCGTCAAATGGGTCGATTAGCTTTCCACTTTGGTCCATTGCGATTGCATTCATCGTAAAATCTCTACGCTTTAAATCATCCTCCAAGTTTCGAATAAATGAAACTTCTTTTGGCCTTCTGAAATCCTGATATTCAGATTCGGTTCTAAAAGTTGTAATTTCATAGGATGTATCCCCATACAAAACAAGAATGGTTCCATGTTCTATTCCGATATCAACCGTTTTCGGAAAAACCTTTTTCACTTCATCTGGTGTCGCGGATGTTGCAATATCAACATCACTAATTGGCTTCCCTAAAAGAAAATCCCGGACCGATCCCCCGACAAAATAGGCGTCGTAACCCGAGTCTTCTAATTTTTTAAGTATCGGGAGGGCAGATAAAAAAGGCTCAATCATACACTTCACCTTTTTTCAAAAGTTTAAAATATAATTGTTCGTACTGTTCAACAACTTTATTAGCATTAAATTTATTTCTAACCGTTTCTACTCCTCTTAACGAAAATGCTTCATGAAGATGTTCATCACTTAAAATTTGAATAGCCTTATTAGAGATATCCACAATATCTCCTAATTCACATAAAAATCCCGTTTTTCCATGTTCTATCACTTCAGGAATACCGCCAACATTTGTCCCGATACACGGGACACCACACGCCATTGCTTCAAGTGCAACTAGACCAAAGCTTTCCTTTTCGGATAATAAGAGCTTTAAATCACTGATGGAATATAATTCTTCAAGGCTTTCTTGTTTTCCTAAGAAGAGAACACGGTCCTCCACACCTAATTTACGGACGAGCTTACAAACATTCGTCATTTCCGGACCGTCACCAACTAATAGTAATTTAGCAGGCAGGACCTTGGAAATTTTCGCAAACGTCTTGACGACATCCGGAACCCGTTTTACAGCACGGAAATTGGAAACATGAATGATTACTTTTTCCGATTCTTTTATTTGAAATTCAGTTTTTAAATGTTGTACATCACTTTTTTGATAGACACGCTCATCGATGAAATTATAAACTGTTTCAATTTGTTTATCCGGATTAATCAGTTCATAGGTTTGACTAATTAATGCATTTGAGACAGCCGTCACGGCATCTGACTTTTCGATGCCAAATTTAATCGCGTCGGTCAAGGAAGGGTCATAACCTAAAACCGTTATGTCCGTTCCATGCAGAGTGGTAACAATCTTTATGTCATGATTGCTCATTTGTTTCGCTAAGATCGCACAAACAGCATGTGGAATTGCATAATGGACATGTAGTAAATCCAATTTCTCTCGATTAGCTACTTCGGCCATTTTACTTGCTAAAGCAAGATCATAGGGTGGATATTGAAACACAGAATATTGATTTACATCCACCTGGTGGTAATAAATATTATGGTACATCCGGTTCAGTCTAAAAGGCATGCTCGATGAAATAAAATGGATTTCATGCCCTTTCTCGGCGAGCATTTTTCCAAGCTCTGTTGCAACAACACCCGAACCGCCGACTGTCGGATAACAGGTAATTCCAATTTTAAGTTTCCTCATCTTGACTCTCCTAATAAATCATGATCGATGAGAAGAGGAACTTTCGACTTAAATCCTTCAGCAAAAGGGATACCAACAAGTTTCCCAAACATTTTTTCCCTTGCCTCAACTGTTTCAATGTATCCATTCGTTAATGGTGTATCGAAGCTTTCTTCTGTTCGTTCAAATTGACTTTTATATGCCCTTAATGCCTCGAGTTTTTTCTCGATTTGATGCGAGATATCAGTGGTAAAATCCGGTTTGTGAAAACCATTAATCATATAAAAATACATTCTCTCAACCCGATGCGGTGCCTCACCCTGATCAGTTTTAAATTTGCGGATTCCTGCAGAAAAAACGGCCTCCTCCACGAGGCGTGCACAATTTCCGTGATCAGGATGGCGGTCTTCAAAATATGGTGCAAAGACAATTTTAGGTTTTAATTGCCTTATAACCCCGGCAATCAATTTTATGTATTCACCGGTTAGATATAACCCTCTATCCGGCAGGGAAAGCGATGTTCTAAAGGCCACCCCAAGGATATCCGCTGCATTCATCGCTTCTATTTTCCTAAGCTCTATCGTTCCATTCGAAGAAAGTCCTGCGTCAGTTAAATCACAAATACCAATTCGTTTTCCTTGCTCAGAAAATTTAGCAATAGTCCCGCCCATGCCAATCTCGACATCATCGGCATGAGCACCAAATGCGAGAATATCTAAAGACTTATTTTCCATTGCTCTCACCATTTTTCATCACATTTCTCCACTCAAGCAGTCCTTGGTCTAATCCACGTATTAATAATTCTGCAGAACCCATATTCGTTGCAAGCGGAATCGAGTAAACATCACAAAGCCGAACAAGAGCAGTTACATCAGGCTCATGCGGCTGTGCGGTTAGTGGATCGCGAAAAAAGAAAACGGCATCCATTTTATTTTTTGCAATCATCGCACCAATCTCCTGATCTCCACCAAGAGGCCCGGATTTAAATCGGGTTAATTCCAACCCTGTAGCTTCATTAATTCGTAATCCGGTTGTACCTGTTGCAAACAAGGTATGCTTTGCAAAAATTGTTTGATAGGCCGTTACAAATTGAACTAAATCATTCTTTTTTTTATCGTGGGCGATTAAGGCAATATTCATATCCAAACCTCCTATTCTAAAATATTTTCGAGACCATACACAAATGTTTTTAGGTTCATCACTGTTTCTACAGCCACTTTCACCCCGGACATAAAAGAGGCTCGATTATAAGAATCATGTCTAATAGTTAAGGTTTGTCCATCAGACCCAAATAAAACCTGCTGGTGTGCAACTAAACCAGGGAGTCTAACCGAGTGAATATGCATTCCATCAAAATCTGCACCTCTTGCACCTGTAATGGTTTCTTTTTCATTTTGATGCCCCTGCTTCTTTGCCTCTCTTACTTCGGCAATCATTTCTGCCGTTTTAACAGCTGTGCCCGATGGCGCGTCAAGTTTCTGGTCATGATGAAGTTCAATAATTTCAATATCCTGAAAATATTTCGCCGCCATTTGGGAGAATTTCATCATTAAAACAGCACCAATTGCAAAATTAGGTGCGATGATACAGCCTATTTCTTTTTCAGTACATATTCTCTCCAATTCTTCTAAGTCATTTTTAGAAAATCCAGTTGTTCCAACCACCGGCCTAACGTTGTATTGAAGCGCAGTTTTTGTATGATGCATACCTACTTCCGGTGTGGTTAAATCGATTAACACATCCGCTTTAATATGTTGTAAACATGATTCAAGGTTCCCGAAGACCGGGACTTCTATTGGAAGTTGAAAGCCTTGGATTTCATTTATCTGCTTCCCATCAAATTTATAATCGACCACGGCTGCCAACTCGAAATGCTCCGTATTCGCCGCCAGCATAACAGCCTCTCTTCCCATTCTTCCACGCGGTCCAGCAATAATTACTTTTATTGATTTCATTGAACTCACTCTCCATTCTCTGAATTAATTCTTGTCCAGCGATTTTTGTCTCTAGTATTAAATTTATTCATCACATAATTATGAGCATCTTCTAAATCTATATGTAAAGAATTAGCGAAACAAATTAACACAAACAGCAAGTCACCAAGCTCCTCCTCAATTGCTTTTTCTGTTTCACTGTCTTTTTTGGGCTTCTCACCATAAAAATGATTGATTTCCCTCGCAAGTTCACCTAATTCTTCTGTCATCCTTGCCAGCATCGCTAATGGACTGAAGTATCCCTCTTTAAATTGACCTATGTATTGATCAACCTCATTTTGCAGGTCCTTCATCGACTTTCCGATTGACATCTTTTTCACCTCTGTAAAGTGTCTTACTGCTTTTCATAGTAGCTAAAATAAGGCTATTTTACAAATATTTTTGCTGAAAGTGGGAACTTTCTGATAGGATTGCTCTTCCAATCGTAATTGGATATAATAAAAAACATTGATAGAGAGAAAAATATTGGAAAAAAAGGGGGAGATTTGATGATTTTTGGCCTTAAGATAAAGAATATCCTTTTCATCTTAATTGGTACCGCCATTATGTCATTTGGTCTTGTCAATTTTAATATGCAAAATAAATTGGCCGAAGGCGGCTTTACCGGAATTACACTTTTATTATACTTTTTGTTTAAATGGGACCCATCCTATACGAACCTTATTTTAAATATCCCTCTGTTTCTAATCGGATGGAAAATACTCGGGAGAAACGCATTTATCTATTCCATTATTGGCACAGTTGGTGTTTCGATATTTTTATGGATTTTCCAAAGATATTCAATCAATATGCCATTAGAACATGACCTGACATTGGCAGCCTTATTTGCCGGAGTATTTGCGGGAATTGGTCTGGGAGTTATATTTCGATCAGGAGGAACTACAGGTGGAGTCGATATCATCGCCAGACTTGTTCAAAAGTATATTGGCTGGAATATGGGGAAAACCATGTTCATGTTTGATACATGTGTGATTATTTTATCCTTGCTTACATACCTAAAATATACCCAAGCTATGTATACGTTAGTCGCGGTTTTTGTTGGTGCAAGAGTCATAGACTTTATGCAAGAAGGTGCCTATACCGCAAGAGGCGCAATGATTATTTCAGAAAAAAACGAAGAAATTGCCAAAAAAATTATGGAGGAAATGGAACGGGGTGTTACTGCCTTAAGAGGGTATGGTTCCTATACGAAAAATGACCGGGATGTCCTCTATTGTGTCGTTGCCAAAAATGAAATTGTCCGTTTAAAAAATTTAATCACGGCAATTGATCCACACGCCTTCATATCAGTAAGCATTGTTCATGATGTCCATGGTGAAGGATTCACATTAGACGAAAATAAGATGCCAATCGTAGATTAAAAAACAATGTCCGATAACGGACATTGTTTTTTTAATCATCATTATTCCGAGTCATTCCTGTATAAATGAGGACAAGTCTTAGTAATTCTAGTACTGCTACGGCCGCTGCTGCCACATAGGTTAGAGCTGCCGCATTGAGAACTTTACGAGTTTTCTTAGCTTCATCGTTGCGAATTAGGCCTAAAGAAACGACTTGTTTCATAGCCCGGCTGGATGCATCGAACTCAACAGGCAGTGTAATCAATTGAAAGAGGACTGCTGCAGCCATAAAAATGATTCCTAAAAGCAACATCCCGCTCAGATGAGCAAATATCCCTATCATAATCAGTACCCAAGAAAAATTAGAACCAATATTTGCTACCGGTACGAGGGCATGGCGAAATCTTAAAAAAGCGTACCCTTGTGAATCTTGAACGGCATGTCCGCATTCATGTGCAGCTACTGCCGCAGCCGCTAATGAATGACCGTGATAGTTTTCAGGTGATAACCGGACAGTTTTCGTTCTTGGATCATAATGATCACTTAGAAAACCATGTCCCTGCTCAATTCCCACATTATATAAACCATTGGCATTTAATATCTCTCTTGCAACATCAGCACCAGTCCGATAAGTGGCGGAAGGGACTTGTGAATATCTTGCAAAAGTACTTTTTACCTTCAGCTGAGCCCATAACGGAATCAAGACAATTATTGCAAAATATACTAGGTAAAACATGATGAACCTCCATTTTATCTCTTGTTGCCTATCAGTTTACTGTTGCCGTATCAATTCGTCAATTTTTTCGATCCCTGGAGCGTCCTTTTTTCATTTCTTTATCACCATTATACTTTCTCCAACCGACATAAGATAAGGTTGCTATAATAATACTTCCTGTCGAGATGATAACCCACCATAAAGACGGGTCTGCCTCATCCTCATCCATATTTTCAAAAAGATTTTTTAAATCAGAATCTAAGACGTCCAGTTCTTTTTGGCTTTTCGAATCACTCATGATCTGAGAACGATATTCATCAATAAAATGAATACGGGCATCAATCTTTTGTATATTTTCTGCATTAACATCCACTTTCATACTCGGATAGATGACATTATAAAGGGAGAGAAAGTTATTAAAATTGTAATGAAAATCAGCAGAATCACCTTTATGTGCTGCTTCTTTAGCCTGGTGAAAGACTGTCATAATTTGGCCTTCCATTTCCGTCCAAAGCGGTCTATTGCTTGTCCCAATCGCATCAATTACCAGACGGAATGTTGTTAATTTATTAATTCGTTCCTCATATCTCATGTCTGGGCTTGCTGCAGCTTCCAGTGCTTCATCATGTGAAGTATTTATAATTCTTAGCTCGTCCACGGTTAACGGCTGTTGTTTATTTTTTAAACTTGTAAATTGATCAGAGAAATAATTAAGCAGCTTTTTAGCATCATCATATCTATGAAATTTCACCATTTGAAGTGCTTCATCAGAAATATCATCAAGCTGTTCCATAGGTGAAGTTTGCTCAGCATGGACGCTTATGGGAGCGAGCAGCAAAACCATTGCAAAAAATAAAAAACATTTAAATTTCAATCCTTGTCCCCCCCTTTCATTACTAATAAAATGTATGAACGGTTGGACAAGGATAGACCAAATTTTAATATGTTCCTTTTATTTTATTTCAAGCTTATAATGGTTTGGACGAACACATAAATAATAGGCAATTCCTAAGGACAAAATAGATAGCCAAAAAGTAAAGTATCCAATTTCAGGTATGTATCGATTTAACATTTCGTATCGAGGAAGCATGAAAAAGACATAGTCAATCACATCATTATGTAAAGTCCATATCGCGGCCACAATTAAATGCCACCATTTTAAACGATAAAACGGTGCATATAATAGTCCTTGAACAGCCATGGCAAAATGTGAAAAAATTAACATATATCCTGCCCAACTCAGTTCTCCCTCAACAAAATAAACTAGAATATTCATGACCACTGCCCAAATTCCATACTTAAAAAGAGTAACAATCGCCAAAGCTTCAATTAATGGCCAGTTTTTTCTCATTAGAAATGCTACTAGGACAATCACAAAAAATAAACTTGCGGTTGGACTGTCAGGAACAAAAATTAAAAATTTTGCCGGTGTTTCTTTTAGCTGCCATCCATACCAATAATAGCCATAAACAGTCCCAATAACATTAACAACCAGCAGAAGCTTCAGAACCGAGCGATTAGCCAGAAGAGGATAGACCCATCCCACCAATTTTCCCCCTAACAAATTTTTTAGATATCAATAAAAAAGCTGACGGAACCGCCAGCTTTTTTCTTTTTCTATTATTTTTCTCCAAGACCTGAAATAAATTCAGTAAGCTGTTTAAGTTGTTTGTCATTACCTTTGAAGATACCTTTTGGCATTGCACCTTTACCATTTTTTGCGATATTTGCAATTTCTTCTGGTTTTAAACCAGTGGCAGTAAGTGCTGGTGCTCCTGCACCGCCTTGAAGGTTCTCACCATGACAGTTAATACAGCCTTGGCTTTTAAATACTTCATATCCCGGATTTGACTTATCAATTTCAACTTTCGCCACAATTTTACCTTGGCGTTCTGCTGCAGCCCAGTCATGGGTTGCAACTGATTGCCATGTTAAAAATACCGTAGCAGCTAATGCAAGCAACATCATGCCTGTTGCAACCGGTCGTCTAAATGGACGACGCTCCGGACCATTGTCCAGGAATGGAGCCAATAATAATCCTCCGAAAGCAAGGCCTGGAATAACCAATGCTCCGATAACCGTATATGGACCTGAAGCATATGAGTACTTCAGTAATTGATATAAAAAGAGGAAGTACCAGTCAGGCAATGGGATATAGCCTGTATCAGTCGGATCCGCAATTCTTTCTAGCGGGGCCGGGTGAGCAATTGTTAAACATAAAAAACCGACAAGGAATACTGCCCCAACCATCCATTCTTTTAATAGAAAGTTAGGCCAGAATGCTTCTGTTTTACCAGGATATTCTGAGTAATCCTTTGGCAGCATTTTTTTACGTGCCTCCGGTGCTAACACACGTGAGTCACCTACGAATTTCATACCTTTACCTTTATGCATCGAGCGATCCCCTCCTTTTTTCGTAAAAGTGAAAAAATAGTTACAAGTTCTTCATTATCATTTGAGTATTAAAGTGGGCCTGAAATCCCTTGTCTACGAATCATAACGAAGTGGGCAGCCATTAAACCAAATAATACTCCAGGCAGGAAGAACACGTGAATCGCAAAGAAACGGGTTAAGGTTTGAGCACCTACAATGTGTTCATGCCCCGCAAGCAATACTTTGATATAAGAGCCAATAAATGGTGTGGCCTCGGCGATTTGAAGACCTACTTTTGTAGCGAATAGCGCTTTCATATCCCAAGGTAATAGGTATCCTGTAAAACCTAATCCAAGCATGACGAAGAAAATTAGTACTCCGACAATCCAGTTAAGTTCACGAGGTTTCTTATACGCACCTTGGAAAAAGACACGTAACGTATGTAAGAACATCATTACAAGGACTAAACTAGCTCCCCAGTGGTGCATTCCGCGTACGATTTGTCCGAATGCTACTTCATTTTGAAGGTAATAAACGGACTCCCAAGCATTTTTAATATCCGGTACGTAATACATTGTTAAAAACATACCAGAGAGAATTTGAATTACGGTTACAAAAAACGTTAGACCTCCAAAGCAATAGACAAACGCAGAAAAATGATGCGCTGGGTTTACATGCTCAGGTACTTCATGGTCTGCAATATCCCGCCACAAAGGCGCAATATCTAAACGTTCATCTACCCAATCGTAAATTTTGTTTAACAATTATTACACCTCCGTCCGTGGTTGTGCTTTACCTAAAAGAATAAACCCGTCTTTTTCCTTTACAGGATAAAGATCAAGCGGTTGTGGCGGCGGTGTTCCAGGAATGTTTTTACCATTCTTTTCATATCGTCCAAAATGGCATGGACAAAAGAATTGGTTTGGATGTGCTTTATCCGTATTCCAGTTAACCGTACAGCCTAAATGTTTACAAATTGGTGAAAGAGCAACAATTTTCCCACTATCGTCCTTATAAATCCAGGCAGTATTGGTAACCTCGGACTCATACCATGCATCCTTTTCCTTAAAGGTAAAGTCTACACGAACAGGCTCGCTTGTTAAATCAGCCGCCTTTTGCTTTGTTGGTATGAATTCACCGCCTGCATCGGCTTTTAAAACAGGATCCACAGCAAAACGGACCATTGGCATTAACATCCCCGCTGCCATGAAACCACCTACACCGGTTAATGTGTAGCTTAAAAATTGGCGTCTTGTAACGCGATTCTTACTCATTCATATCCCCCCTCTATTTCTAAAGTTTTAGTCCACACGGACATTTATTAAACACATATAAAACTAGGACATAACCATGATATATCAATCTTCAAGCAAGGTCAATATCATACTATTTTAAAAACATATTATTACCGTAAAGAATTAGTCTTTTTTGTGCCACTTTTCAGTAAATAGATTTACCAGCTGTTTGACCTGTGAATCAATGATCGATACCTTCTGAGTCTCGTCCATATGTTCGAGTGGAATCGACGGAAGCCAAATTAACGAACCATTAAGTTTTTCTTCTTGCGATTTCCATTCAATTTCAGATGTAATGAAAAAAATATGTTTTATTTCACTATTTTTGATATTTTCCTCCCATTTTTTTAATTCTTTCATAGTATTTTCACTTTTTTCATTTTTTAAGTATGTATATGGAGGAAATAATAAAATTCTTCCGGTAAACTGTCTTTCCAAATAACCTGTAAGCAAGGTAATAAACTCGTGCCTTGCTGCTGAGTCTTTCATTTCATCCCCCAAGGAAACAGAGTAAATCGGAATAATCGCCGTGTCTATGTATTCTTTTGCGCCTAAAAATGTTTCAATGTCTTTCGGTATCCATTTCATTTTTTTACACCAGCCTTTAATCTCACTATTACCATCATACCATTTTCAACATCAACATCAACATTTTACGATGAATGACAAAAAAAGAAGGCCTGCTTATAGCAAGCCACCTTTTTGCTCGATTTTTTTCAGGTTATTTAATTTTCCGGTTAACTCATGAAAAGCTGCTTGATCCTGTTTGTCTAACGCTTCGTCAATTAATTGGAGCAGTTTCTCCCTCTGAAAGCGTTCGATACTTTTTTGAAGAAATTGTTCTGCGATTATCCCGTCTTTTTCATTTTCCTGAAGGTGTTTCGGTACAAAAGGGTTTTCTTCCAGTACAGCTGCATATTGATGTGCCTGATTCGATGCATGAAAGTTCAATTGAATAAAAATTTCTTCGTCACGATTTAAGCGAATATCGTGAAAAGACTTCTCAGCATCTGTTGTCATCACATTTTCTTTATAAAAGCGAAACGGTACTTTATCAACACAATGGGTAGACATAATCAATCCTCGTGGGCAATACTGGGCTTGCTCGACAAAATGAACCTTTTCCATTAATTGATCGTGGCTCATTAAATAGTTGAGGATCCACACACATTCTCTTCTCTTTAGTTGATAATGATTTAAAAACCAGCGAATAAAGTCCTTTTTCTCGTTGACAGATACAGGGGTTGCCATAAAAGTTTCCCTCCTCTGCGCTTTTCAGCTTTATTAGTATTCTTCTGTACCTTTGAAACGTTCAAGTAAATCGATGTACTCTTCATTTGTTGGATCATGTTTTTGCAGCTGTTTAAAAATTTCGGCAGCAGTGTCCGTTTTTCCTTCTTCAATTAAAAAATATCCGTAATCTCGAAGGAAGTCTGGATTGTTTTTATAAAAAGTATATGCTGCTTCATATTTGTCTAATGCATATGAAAATTCCTCTAATCTATGAAAGCTTAGGGCGGCATCCCATAAAAACTGGGGTTCTTCGTCTTCCTCAAAATCCAACTGGGAAATTAAATCAATTACATCCTCATATTGCTCTTGTTGAATAAACAGTTTATTTAACGTAAGGGCTGCTTCTATAAAACCAGGATCTAATGCAAGCGCCTCCCGAAATAGTTGCTCGGCCTTGTCTGTTTTACCCAGTTTAATCGCTATTTTCCCTCCATAAAAATAGAGGTCCTTGTTAAATTCGTCCTGTTTAATTCCCTCATGAATGGTGCGAAAGCTATTTTCCAGTTCTTCTTCACGTTCGTATGCTTTTGCAAGATGTAAATATAAGGAGTGGTACTCGGGGTCAAGCACTTTTAATTCCTCAAACTTCTCGATTGCTGTACGATTGTAATCTGCCTGGAGTGCAGTGAATGCATAACCAAAAAGGGTATTAATTTCTAACTTTTCATCGAGTGCCTTATCATAGTAGGTCAAAGCTTCTTCAAAAGCACCTGAGGAGCTTAACAGCTCAGCCATCCGTTGATAAATATTAACACCGGCAATCATACTGTTTTCTTTTAATACAATTTCATATGCGGCCATTGCCTTGATGATTTCACCCTGTTCGCTATATAGCTCTCCTAGTGCAAAATCGATTATCACTTCTTCAGGTAAAATTTTCTTTGCTTCTAACAGCTTTCTTTCACAAACCTCGTAAAGCCCCTGAACTTGGTACAAGTCGGCAAGTAATAATAACGATTGTCCATAATTTGGATCCTGTTCGGTTATTCTTTCAAGAACAAGAATCGCTCTTTCCTCTTCACCAGCTTCAACTAGGATCTCACCAAGAAGAACCAGTAGTTCACCTTCTTCGGGATAAATCTCTAAAAGATTTTCAACTAGAGCTTGTGCTTCTTCTAAAAACCCAAATTGGTATAACTCCTCTGCTAAAAGGAATTTTTCGTCAGACATGCCGCTGTTTAATACAACATTATATTCAGTTAATGCTTCTTTATGTTGACCTTTTTCCAACATTTGAATAATTTTATTTATGCGGTCCATTCTCTTATCCTCTCGTTCCAAGGCTGTTCAGTTAAATAGTAAAAAAAGATGGGGTTTTCACTTTAACATATTCACCATTCCCCGGTCTATATAAAACCTCTACCCCTGAACGAATCACCTTTCCTTTATGAATTGTCACTACAAGTCTATCACCATGATAATGAAATAAACTCACTTCATCAACATTCTTGATTTCTCGAGCCTTTAAATATAGATTATAGCTTACCTCAGCCCCATGCATTAAACATGCTTTTTGTGGATATAAACCTATTTTATTTAAAACCACGGCTGTAAGTGGTTCATTTTCAGCCAATTCATCAAAAAGACATGGGATTTTCTCTTTAATCATCATCATTTTCCATTTACTCAAGTAATTCTCGGCTTCTTTTTTAGCAGGTGAAGATACTACCGGGATTAAGGGACTATTAAATGGAAATAAAGCATCCCTTATCCATCCCCACGGAATTTTCTCCAGCTCTTCTGTATTATTTATTTCTACAAAAATAGCCGGTATCCTTTCTCTTTTACAGATTCTGATAAATGATTGTGTGAGTTTTTTTATTGGGATTTTCACACCGATAATAAAGTCTACGGGACTTCCTATAAGGGCAGTTTTGATTTCTCGTACTTTTTCAGGTATTTCTCTTTCGTAGGAAACATTTGCGCAGGTTAGGAGTGTGGTACAGCCTTTTAATAAAAATTCTTCGGTCATATATTTTTTTATTTCTTGAAAGGTTCCCTTATAAGGGATTCGATTGTTTAGCAGGACAAAGGTAGGGGTCATAATGTAGGGTTCTGCATTCATTTTCATCCATTTGTATTGGATAACATCTGTTCGAACTGAGGCAATTTTATTTTCTTTAATAAGTAGGGAGCGTTTTTGCAATTGGTTATCCTTTAAAATATTGGCGTTTTCGATTATATAGGCCATAAAATCACCCTTTTACTTGTCTTTAAGACAAGCTATGTGGGATTTAGAGAAATATTCCAGCCAAATTTTACTAAATAAAAAAGCTGCACAAGTGCAGCTTTTTACTTGATAAGTGAATCTAAATGGTCAAAAAAGTTTGGATAGGAAACGGAGATTGCTTCCGGATTTTCAAGAATCACTTCTTCTTTACATAACAGCGAAGCAATTGCCAGCATCATACCGATTCGGTGGTCACCATGGCTGGACACTTTTCCACCCTTAAGCTCAGATTTCCCATGAATTATCATGCCATCATCCGTTGCTTCAATGGAGGCACCTAATTTATTTAACTCATTAACAACAGTGTCAATACGGTTTGTTTCCTTCACCTTCAGTTCTTCCGCATCCTTAATGATTGTAATACCTTCAGCTTGAGTAGCCAATAGGGCGATAATCGGAATTTCATCGATTAATCTTGGAATAATCTCTCCTTGCACGACCGTCCCTTTAAGTTTAGAGGTTTTAATAACAATATCCCCCACAGGTTCAAAAGAACTTTCATCCTGCACATGAATTTGTATATCCGCGCCCATTGCTTGCATAACCTCAATAATACCCGTTCGGGTAGGATTTAACCCGACATTTCTTAAGGTAATTTCACTACCTTCTACAATCACACCGGCAACAAGGAAAAAGGCTGCAGATGAAATATCACCCGGAACGTGAATCGTTGCTGCTTTTAGCTGTTGACCGCCCTTTACCCTAATGGTGAGATTGTCTTTTTCAATTTCTCCGCCAAACTTCCGGATCATTCTTTCTGTATGATCCCTCGTTTCTGCCTGTTCAATAAGGGTTGTTTCCCCTTTAGCTTGAAGCCCGGCTAAAATAAGCGCAGACTTCACTTGTGCACTCGCAACTGGCAATTCATAGGTAAATGACTTAAGATTACCACCACGAAGTGATAAAGGCGTGTAAGCACCGTTCTCGCGCCCGTCTATTTGTGCACCCATTTGCTTTAGTGGATTGGTTACCCTTGTCATTGGTCTTTTCCCAATTGATTTATCACCAATTAGCGAATTAAAAAAAGGTCTGCCGGCAAGAATTCCCATTAGCAAGCGAATCGTCGTTCCGGAGTTTCCTACATCTAATAGTTCGTTTGGCTCATTTAACCCTTCAAAGCCTTTTCCAATGATCTGTAATTCGTTACCCTTAACAGAAATGGTCACACCTAGCTTTCTAAAGCAAGAAATTGTACTTAAACAGTCCTCACCAAGTAAGAAATTCGTTACCTTTGTTTCTCCATGGGCAATTGCTCCAAACATTACGGAGCGGTGGGAGATTGATTTATCTCCCGGAATCTTAATTTCCCCTATTAAGCCTTTTATGTTCGTTTGTAATTGTATATCTTTCATAACATCACCTTTTTTACCCTATAGATGTTTCGTAGCTAGAATAAGTGGCAATACATTGTTCAGCTCTTTCACGATCTTCTTCTGTTTGAAAGCTGATGACAAGAATCCCATATATTTCTTCTCTAGTTTCAATGATCCGAATATTGGTAATACTGATTTTTTCCTTGGCAAGATAACCAGTCACTTCTGAAATAACCCCAGGATAGTCAGGGACATCCACATACAAATCATAAAAAGCCGGAATAGCTCCCTTTTCGCTAACAGGGAGGCGGTCGCGAAATTGTTTCGCTTGTTGAAAGTATTGAAAAATGGCCTGAGAGTTTTCTTCGTCCAGCAAATTTTTAACCCCATTCATTTCTGCTTGCCATTGATCGAGAAGACCAATTAGTATCTCCCGATTATTCAATAAGATATCCTTCCACATTTCCGGACTGCTTGAGGCTATCCTGGTTATATCTCTGAAGCCCCCAGCTGCCAACCGCGGAATCAGCGTCTCTTCTGACGCCAATTTTTCAGTCTGACGCACGATCGATGCAGCAATAATATGTGGAAAATGACTGACGACTCCGGTAAGGAAATCATGGTTTTCAGGTGATATCGTTAAAAATTTGGCTCTAGTACCTTTAAGCCAAATTTTTAATTTTTCCAACCTGGTATTTTCGATATGCCCTTCAGGAGTAAATAAATAAAATGCATTTTCAAATAAAATTTCTTTAGCAGCTGTAACACCACTTTTATGAGAACCAGCCATCGGATGGCCACCAATGAAAGTAATACCTTTTTCTCTTAAACTGTCTGCACTCGCAACAATTTTTCTTTTTGTACTTCCAGTGTCTGTCACAATAACTTCTGGATTCAATGGTAAATCAGACAGAAGTTCAATGATTGCTTTTGTTTCGTTTACAGGTGCTGAAATAATAATTAAATCAGCTGAAAGAGCACCTTCTTGGATGCTTTCGGCTGCGGTATCAATTACACCCAGCATTTTTGCCAAGCGTGCCTGCTCAGAATTTATATCAAATCCGATTATCGTTGATTCTTTATGTTCCTTTTTTATACATAACGCTAGGGAACCGCCAATTAGCCCTAATCCAATGACAAAAACACGGCCTTTCAAAAAAACTCCTCCTACTTCCCCTGGTGCTGTTCCACACGGCTTTCACGCAGGAACTCCTTCAGCACCTTTAGTAAACCTTCATTTTGTTCAAAAGAACCAACTGTAATCCTAACGGAGGTTGGGAATCCCAGTGCCTTTCCGGAACGAACTATATACCCACGCTCAAGTAAATATTGAAAGACTTTGTCTCCATCCTCATTAAAATCAATCAAAATAAAGTTTGTTTGTGATGGATAATAGGTAAGTTGATTTTGCTCACAAAATTGATAATACTGCTCGAGACCTTTTCTATTTACCATTTGACATTCCTCAACAAATTCCTTATCGGAAAGTGCCGCTACGGCTGCTAGCTGTCCAAAGGAACTTACATTAAATGGCTCTCTGGCAGGTTCTAAAGCTGCAATAATTTTAGGGTTGGCAACACCATAACCAATCCGCAGCGATGCTAGTCCATAAATTTTTGAAAAAGTTCTTAACACAATTAAATTTTGATATTTTCTCGTTAATACAATTGAATCATAATAATCAACTGCTACAGCATATTCAAAGTAAGCCTCATCAAGTACTACCAGAACTTCAGGCGGAACACTATCTAGAAATGAAACTAAATTATTTTCAGGAATATATGTACCTGTAGGGTTGTTTGGACTGCATAACCAAACAATGTTTGTTTTTTCATCTATAGCCTGAAGCATTCCATCTAAATCATGATCCCCATTGACTAATGGAACTTCCTTAATAACGGCCCCTTCTATCACTGCATTATGTTTGTACTGCGAAAAAGTTGGGGCTGCCATAACTGTACTGGCATCAGGATGAAGCAATGCTCTTGAGATTATTTGAATAAGATTATCAGAACCATTACCAAAGATTAGTTCTTCCTGTTCAACCCGTAAAAAAGCAGCCAAAGATTCCCTTAAATTGGTTGCGTATCCATCTGGATAAATAGCAAAACCAACCTCATGTGATTGAAGCGCAGAAAGCACCTTTTTTGAACAACCGAATGGGTTTTCATTTGATGCAAGTTTAACAATTTGGTCAAGATTATATTGTCTTTTTACTGAATCTATCGATTTTCCCGGCTGGTACGGAGTCAACGTTAATAATTGTTCTTTCCATCTCATTTTTCTCCACCCCATTGTAAAAATTTTGTAAGACTTTAAAGTTCACTGCTGCTATCATAAGTCAGGTCTTAAAACTTTTGCACCTCTTAAATAGACATGGTTGATTTCTTCTTGTAATTTTTCCGTATTCACATGCATCATAATTCTCACACACATTTTTAACGAATTTGGGACGGGTAATTCCCGCATACACATTACAGGTACATAGGTCCATCCGGAAAATTTCCGTAATGCCTTTGCTGGAAATGCTGCATCCACGTCCTCAGTTGTTGAGATAAAAACAGATGCAACAGAAGTTGGGTGAATCTGATTGCTATCAATGACCTCTTTGACGAGCTCTTCAGTTGCAGAAACAATCTCATCCTCTGTATTTCTACTAACTGTAATTGCTCCCCTCACCCCTCTAATCATGAAAAGTTCCCCCTTGATTAAAAACTATTAAGTTCTTTTAATAATATATCTTCAGGAATTTCCTGGAGATTTGGATTGCCAATTTGTTCTAGTAAAACAAATCGGATCGTTTCACCGATTGTTTTTTTATCTTGTTTCATTTTTCCGATTAATTTTTCAATCATTAAACCATCTGGTATTTTGGTCTCATAGCCGAGATTTTCAACCCATGTGATAAATTCATGTAAATTAAATGAAAGATCGTTGATTTCATTACTGAGTTTTAACGCAAATACCATCCCAATCATAACCGCTTCACCATGGGTAAAATTACCATAGCCCATTTCTGATTCAATGGCATGTCCAAGGGTATGTCCAAAATTCAAATAAGCACGAATCCCTGTTTCTTTTTCATCCTTTGAAACAAATTCGTTTTTGATGGCAATCCCTTTTGTTAATGAATAGGTTAATTGCTCGGTTGTGATGGTGGTAAGATCACTTATATTGGTTTTAAGCCAAAGATAAAAGTCAGGATCATGAATGAGCGAGTGTTTAATGACCTCTGCAAATCCAGAGCGGATTTCCCGCTCAGGCAATGTAGAGAGTAGTTCAAGGTCATAAAAAACCGCTTCAGGCTGATGAAAAGCACCAATCATATTCTTTCCCAATGGATGGTTAATGGCAACCTTCCCACCCACCGCACTATCATGAGCTAAAATGGTTGTTGGAATTTGAATAAATGGGATCCCCCTCATAAAAGAGGCAGCAACAAACCCAGATAAATCCCCAACTGCTCCACCACCTAAAGCAAGGATTAAAGATTTTCGGTCTAACCGATTTTCTAAAGCTGTCCCTAAAGCCGAATAATAAACATCGAAGGTTTTAGCCTTCTCCCCGCTAGGCGCAGTAAAGATTACCGGCTCCCAAGGCTTAAGACAGTCTACTAGGTTTTCCAGATGAAGACTGCCAACAGTCTCATCTGTAATGATTAAGACTTTGGTCAAATTGGTAAAATGCTTGTCTAAAAATGAACCAATTTCTCTTCGAATCCCTTCACCAACAAAAACTTGATAGCTTTTTGACTCCGTTTGAATTGGAATAATTTGCATTAGAATTCCCTCGCAAATTCCCGCTGTCTGTTAATTTCCTCAGCAAACGTATCAAAGCGATCGCTATAGAATTGCTCAACAAGTGCACTCGCAAGCTCCCAAGCCACCGCATTTTCTGCTACTACAGCTGCAGCAGGTACTGCACAGCTGTCAGACCGTTCAATGCTTGCAGTGAAAGGCTCCTTTGATTCGATGTCAACACTCATCAGCGGCTTATAAAGAGTTGGGATTGGTTTCATAACTCCGCGGACAACAATCGGCATCCCTGTCGTCATACCGCCTTCAAAGCCTCCAAGACGATTGGTTTTTCGGTAATAGCCCTTTTCCTCGCTCCATGCAATCTCATCATGAACCTCACTGCCAGGCTTTCTTGCCGCCTCAAAGCCAATACCAATTTCGACCCCTTTAAATGCATTGATTCCAACAATTGCAGCGGCTAATTTTGAGTCTAATTTTCGATCATAATGTACATAGCTTCCAACCCCTGTCGGCATACCTGTTGCAATAACCTCTACAACTCCACCGATGGAATCGCCATTTTTCTTTGCATCATCTATCGCAGCCATCATTTTCTGTGCTGCATCCGCATCTGCACAACGAACAGGCGATTGTTCCGTCGTTTCCTTAAGGGCCTCATAGGATAATGATGGGTCAACTTCTGCCTTAATTCCTGCAATTTCAACGACATGCGAAATAAGCTCAATCCCTACTAATGACAAAAGCTTCTTTGCCACAGCACCGGCTGCAACTCTTACTGTTGTTTCACGTGCAGATGAGCGTTCAAGAACATTTCTCATATCACCATGACCATATTTAATTGCCCCGTTTAAATCGGCATGTCCAGGACGGGGCCGTGTAATTTTTCTTTTAATCTCATCCTCTTCCCCTTCAAGAAGCGGATCTGCACCCATTATATTCGTCCAGTGCTTCCAGTCATTATTTTTCACCACTAAAGCAACTGGTGAACCAAGGGTATACCCATGACGAATTCCTGATGCGATTTCCACCGTATCTTTTTCAATTTGCATTCTTCGGCCACGGCCATAACCTTTTTGTCTTCTTGCTAATTCCTCATTTATGTCATTGGCTAACAACGGCATACCCGCAGGAAGACCTTCGATGATAGTAGTTAATTGAGGTCCATGGGATTCTCCTGCTGTTAAATATCTCATTCCCATTTGTTCTTTCTCCCTTCAACTCATTAAAGAATTATTTATCAATATAACATATCCTGATCAATAAACATAGTAAAACTATTCCGAAAATAGGCAAAAAATATTTGAAATCGCATACAAAAAGGGCACTTGTATAAAAGTTATACAAGTGCCCTTTTTACAACTATTTTAATAAATCCATTCATTTACAGGCTTAGTGTATTCAACCAATTCATTTTCTTTAAAGAAAATGCCGATTTCGCGTTCTGCACTTGCAGGTGAATCAGAACCATGGATAACGTTTTTACCAACTGTTATACCGAAATCGCCGCGGATTGTTCCAGGAGCTGCATCTTTTGGATTAGTAGAACCCATCATTTGACGTGCAGTTGCAATCACGTTTTCACCTTGCCAAACCATTGCAAAAACTGGACTAGATGTAATAAAATCAACTAATTCGCCAAAGAAAGGGCGTTCTTTGTGCTCACCATAATGCTCTTCAGCAACTTCTTTTGGAATGCTCATTAATTTTGCTCCAACAAGTTGGAATCCTTTTTTTTCGAAACGTGCAACGATTTCGCCAATTAGGTTACGTTGTACGCCATCAGGTTTTACCATTAAATATGTTCTTTCCATAATCCCACTCCTAAATCATTATGTATATGATTGTTATGATAAAGCAATCAACGAAAATAGTATCATTTTTTGGGTAATTTCGCAAGACCGGAAAATCTAGAACTTGCGCCTTCCAATATACTTCGCAATATCTCGAAGGGTTTTCTTTGCTTTATTCGTAGGCAGTTCTTCAAGAACAGCCAATGCTTTATCAAGATAAAGATCACTTAATGCTATCGATTTTTCAATCGCTCCTGACTGTTTAATCAGGGAAATGATTTCGCTTATCTGATTTGGCTGAGTGTTCTCATTCACTTTGATGATTTCCTCACGAATTTTCTCATTTTCCAATGCATACAAAACCGGGGCTGTGATGTTTCCTTGCAATAAATCACTACCTGCCGGTTTGCCTAACTCTGCCTCAGAAGCAGTAAAATCCAAAATATCATCGGTTATTTGAAAAGACATCCCTACATAATACCCAAAACGGTATAAGTTTTTATGGACAGACTCGCTGGCACCTGCGGCAATAGCCCCTAATTGACAGCTTGCAGCAATTAATAAGGCAGTTTTCCGCTTTATCCTTCGGAAATAATCACGGAAATTTTGATTAAAACGGTACTTATCCTTGATTTGTTGGATTTCGCCAATTGTAACCTCTACAATCGTATTGGCCAAAATTTTATGCGCTGCAGGATCTTTAATATTAGACATTAATTCAAGCGATAGAGCAAAAACAAAATCACCTGTATACATGGCAATCTGATTATCCCATTTTGATTTTACCGTTGGCTGCCCTCTCCTGAGATCGGCATCATCAATTACATCATCATGAACAAGTGAAGCCATATGGATAAGTTCTAAAGCAACTGCAACGTCTTTCATTACCTCAATATCATAATGACCAAATTTTCCTGCAAGCAAAACAAAAATAGGACGAATTCTTTTTCCTCCAGCTTGAAGTGTATGCATCGAAGCCTGCTTTAAAAGAAACGAGTCTGACTGAATCGTTTCCTCAAGCTTCTTTTCAATTATGTTTATATCCGAATTCAAAAATGAATACATCATTTTTAATTTCATTTGTATTCACCAGCTTTTCATCCCGTCTACATATAATCTATCAGTTCTTATACCCAAAATGAACGGCAGCTGCGCCCCCGCTATAGGGTTTATAGAAAACATTCATAAAGCCTGCATTCTCAAACATGCGGGCAAGCTCCCTCATGCCCGGAAAATCCCTTGCAGATTCATGAAGCCATGAATACTCATTATAGCTTTTTGCAAATAACTTTCCAAATAAAGGCATAATATAGTGAAAATAAAAATAAAATAGCTGTCGATATCCAATCAATGTGGGCTGTGAAGTTTCAAGACATACTGCAACCCCACCAGGTTTTAAAACACGATTCATCTCTTTTAAAACCTGTAAGTAATCCGGTACATTCCTTAAACCAAAGCCAATGGTCACATAATCAAAACTTTGGTCTGGAAATGGAAGTTCCATCGCATTACCGTGAATTAATTTAATTTGATTCAAACCTAAATGATTAACTTTTTCCTGGCCTACCTTAAGCATGTTTTTGCTGAAATCCAACCCAACCACTTCACCGGAAGGGCCTACTGCTTCAGCTAGTGCAATCGTCCAGTCTCCCGTTCCACAGCAAACATCAAGGGCTTTTGAACCAGGTTTAACTTTCATCCTATTCATTGTGTCCTTCCGCCACTTTATATGCTGTTGAAAACTTATCACAGAGTTCATCTTGTCATAGTCATCAGAAATCTTTTCAAAAACCTTATGAACCCGCTGTTCTTTCGATTGCTGCATGATTACCCTTCCTCCACAAAAGTTTTTGCCATTGGTTGTGCTCGATCTAAAATAAAGGAAATTCGCTGTTCAAGTAATTCATTTAAATAAGGAAACTGATTTTTTCCTTTTTCAATCAATTGTTTTGTTTTATTAATATAGCGATCACAAACCATTAGCAGGTCCTGCTGCTGATCGCTCGATAAATTTGATGATTGCTGTTCATTATACGGAAAAATAATATTTTTTAGTCCTTCAAATAATAATGAACTGCCGTATTGAAGATATTGTTTTTTCTCCGTTAATAGGCGCTTAATGAAGAATAGATTTTCGAAAAACTCAGTCCAAGCATCCCCTTGAAAATATTCAGTGAGCTTGATTAGTAAAGAACTTTCAATCCTTTTTATACTCATCATCAGCTTGTCAATTGTATCCGCTTCACTATGGTAAACCGATATTTTATTTTCATTAATTTCCTTAATTCCTTCTGATAGTGCTTTTATAACCAAAATATCTTCTGATTCAGCAAGAAGTTTATAATATAGACCACTGAAATAATCCCCTGCTAAAACAGTTAATTGACGGCTTTTTTCATCATCGGAGGAAATCGAATTTTGTTCATGGGTATCAAGGGCAATTTGAATTAACATTGTAGATAAACAGTAGTTTTTGACTTCCCTGTAAGACAATTCGAGTCCATCCATAATTGATAAAAGGATAAGAAGTTTATCTTCGTCAATAATGGGGGTTTCAATATATTTGAGCAAGTAAGGGTCCAATACCCTTTGTTCAACCTGCTCTAGAATATCTGTAAATTTTTGTCGAATGTCTGACACCCTAATCACCCTTGCTTCCCCAAAAAGTTTATATCTTTATTCTGTTATTTTATAATAAACAGGAACATTCATGCCTGTTATTCATCTAATTTCGGAATAGTTTTCGATCATTTTTTAAACAACAGACACAATTATAGCACAAATGACTTACCCTGAGCGAAATTTCGCAAAATAAACACATCTTCAATAAAGGGAATAGGATTAATCCTTTTGATTTTGAAGATAATCAATTTTCATCGATTATTTTTTTATTTCACTTTCTACTTCGCCAAGTTGGGTTAAAACCTTTGCGTTGCCCCTAATTTTTATTGCAGATGTATGCTCCGTAAATTGGGCAATTAGCACCTCACCCTTGTCAAGCTTTTCAGAATGATGGAATCTAGTATCCGTTCCTCTTGTTAGACCGATCACATTTACTCCGTCATCTAAGGCTTTTATCACAACATAATCACTATTTTGGGATTGCCGTTTTTCCAATTATAATCCCCCCTAGCTTTTGATTTTACTAATTTTTAATTAATGAAAGAATTTCAGAACGAGCAATCGTATCATTCGCAAGTGTTCCACGAACAGCAGTCGTTACTGTTTTTGATCCGGGCTTTTTTACCCCTCTCATCGTCATACACATATGTTCAGCTTCCACAACGACCATTACACCATGTGGCTCTAGCTTTTCCATAATACTATCTGCAATGGTAGAGGTTATCCTTTCCTGAAGCTGCGGTCTTTTCGCAACGGCTTCTACTGCTCGTGCTAATTTACTTAGTCCGGTGACACGACCGTTTTGTGGAATATAGGCAACGTGAGCCTTCCCAAAGAAAGGTACAAGATGATGTTCACACATAGAATAAAACGGAATATCTTTAACTAATACTAATTCCTCATGATCCTCGCTAAAAATAGTTTCAAAATGTTTTTTAGGATCCTCATTTAATCCGCTAAATACTTCTTCATACATTTTGGCTACACGTTTAGGTGTATCAAGCAAGCCTTCACGGTTTGGATCCTCGCCAATTGCTTCTAATATTAAACGCACCGCCTCTTCGATTTGGGCACGATTTACATCTGACATGGTGATTCCTCCTACTGTATATCTGTCAAGTATATATGACACATACATATTAGCACAACCTTTTCACTACAGGCAAAAAAGAAAAGCGGAAGCGCCTTGGTCAGCCCCGAAAAGCGCTGGAGGTCCTGACGGTGAAGTCGTTCTTTGATCTTATCGTCAGGACCGAAGCAACCTAAGAAAAAAGCAGTTCATTTTTTCCCTCGAGGGGCTAGGCGCTGGAGCTGGACATTTACCGAAGCGATTTATTCTACTGAAAGAAAAAAGGTCATGGCTTTAACCATGACCTTAGCTCTTAAGCATTCGCTTAAAGCAATAAATTATGTAATTATTTTACTGCGTCTTTAAGCGCCTTCCCTGGCTTAAATGCTGGAACTTTGCTTGCACCAATCTCAATTTCCTCACCAGTTTGAGGGTTGCGACCTTTACGTGCTGCACGCTCGCGTACTTCAAAGTTACCAAAACCGATTAATTGAACTTTATCACCGTTTTTCAAAGCATCTAAAATTGAATCAAAAACAGCATCAACTGCTTTGGTAGCATCTTTTTTAGAAAGTTCACTTGCTTCAGCTACTGCATTAATTAGTTCTGTCTTGTTCATGCCATTCACCTCCTCCCAAAGCAATTATTCAAAAACTCGTAAATAAGGATACTTATCTACATTTCTAAACAGATTTTCCAAATTCTATACGTCATAGTGCGGTTTTATTAACAATTTAATCTTAATTGAATTTTTCTTGTCGTACAATCTATTTTTTTGAAAAAACCTTATTATATATAGGTTTTTAGCACCATAACGTAATTCTGTTAAAAGATTATCATAATCATTTCAGCATATCAAGAAAATTTCATGAAATAATGGTAATCTTTTCTTCAAAACAACAAATTTCTACTTTTTTCTCTCTATTTTCTTACAAAATACTACAAAAAAAGAAAAAAGACCCCATGCGGAGTCCCTTCTTCTATAGGATAATGGCAATTAAACCGCCTGATCCCTCGTTAATAATTCTCTCTAATGTTTCTTTTAATTTATACCTTGCATTCTCAGGCATTAGTGAAAGCTTTGCTTGAATCCCTTCTCGTACAATAGAGCTTAGTGACCTGCCGAATATATCAGAATTCCAAATCGATAGAGGATCATCCTCAAAGTCTTGCATTAGATAACGGACCAGCTCTTCACTTTGCTTTTCGGTACCAATGATTGGGGCAAACTCAGATTCAACATCAACCTTAATCATATGAATAGAAGGTGCAACAGCTCTCAGCCTTACTCCAAACCGGGCACCTTGACGGATAATTTCCGGCTCTTCAAGACTCATGTCTGAGAGTGTAGGTGAGGCGATACCATAACCTGTTTGCTTCACCATTTTCAATGCATCAGAGATATGATCATATTCCGCTTTTGCATGTGCAAAATCTTGCATAAGTTCAAGAAGATGGTCTTTACCCCTAATTTCTACACCGACGATTTCTTTTAAAATATCATCATATAACTCATCTGGAGCGAATAAGTCAATTTCTGCAACCCCTTGCCCCATCTCAATCCCCGCTAATCCTGCACGGTCAATAAAATCATATTCACTGAATTGTTGCACGACCCTGTCAACATCTCGTAATCTCTTGATATCTTTAACGGTATCTTTTACTGCCTCCTGATAGCTCTCGCGGAGCCAGTGATTCTCCCTTAAGACCATCACCCAGCTTGGCAGGTTTACATTCACCTCAAGGACTGGGAACTCATACAAGGCTTCACGAAGAACATTGAGTACATCACTGTCCCTCATGCTTTCTACACTCATTGCAATGACAGGAATGTCATATTTTTCGGCCAGGCTCGACCGAAGCGTTTCAGTACTCGGGTGGTATGGCTGAGCACTGTTGACAACCATTATAAATGGTTTGCCGACTTCCTTTAATTCCTCAACGACTCTTTCTTCCGCCTCGATGTAGTTGCTTCTTGGGATTTCACCAATTGTTCCATCTGTAGTGACAACAACCCCGATGGTTGAATGTTCTTGAATAACCTTCCTTGTTCCAATTTCAGCTGCTTCATGAAATGGAATCGGTTCTTCATACCAAGGAGTGGTAATCATTCGAGGTCCATTTTCATCCTCATAACCTTTCGCACCTGGCACCGTATAGCCAACACAATCCACAAGCCTTATATTAACATCCAAACCATCATCAACATGAACTGTCGCTGCTTGATTTGGAACAAATTTCGGCTCTGTTGTCATGATTGTTTTGCCGGCAGAACTCTGTGGAAGTTCATCTTGAGCACGGGATCTGTCAGCCTCATTGTTTATATTCGGTAAAACAACCAGTTCCATAAATTTTTTAATGAATGTTGATTTCCCTGTCCGTACCGCTCCTACGACCCCTAAATAAATATCACCGCCGGTTCTCTCGGCAATATCTTTAAAAATATCAACCTTTTCCAAGTGATCCCCTCCCGATCATAGACTAAAGTGGGATAATATTATCCATCTAGGTATTTTTGGACAGTATATGTTTATGACGTTGTCCTATATTGTTATGACACTTTTTTAAAAATTTTTTACCCCCCTATTCAAAATTCAGTGCTTTAAAGGTATGTGTCGTGTCTGAACGGTTTGGATCAAGTGAGGGTTTCGAATAAAGATACACAGCTTTTATTTCGGTGTTATCCTTATTGGGATAGATTTTGTTAACCTATTAACCTAAAAAACCCTTCTCCTACAATATATTTCGCAAGAAAAGGGTTATGACAATTTAATATTATCTTATTTATTCATGAATTTGGTTTCCAGAAAAACAGGCTCTTTTGTTTTAGAATCCACCGTATAGGGTAAGGAATAGGCCGGAACAAACATGGAGTTGTTCACGAGAATGGAGCGAATGTCCTCCCCGGGTTTAAAGTTTTTTTTCGTTTTCTTCAGCGCCTGATACAAATCAGCACGGTAATCTACATAGACCTCTGCATTTCCGGTGATGACAAGAGGAAGATTTTGATTTGAATAAGGACTGACTACTGATGGCGGACTTTCAAGACCCAGCTTTTTATAATCCAGGGTATACACGTTATTTGCAATACTATCTTTATAGGGCGGATATCCCTTTGTTTTAATTCTTAGATTAATGTCCCGAAGAGTTTCTGCCATCCTTAAATCCAACAATTTTACGGTTGGATTCTTTTCAACATCCACGAGCACATACTGAAAAATCCCGCCATTTTCAAAAGCATTTCCCGGAGGCTCCGCCATGTACTTCGGTGAAATTTTTTTAAAGTCAATCGGATATTTTAAATATATTGGAGTATTGGCTTCCCTTGTTTTAATCGGCAGAATGCCGCCATTTTCCTTCTGAAAAGAATCCACAGCTGATTGAACTGCCTGAATTTGATCTTTATAAGGGATTTGATTCTTTGCTAGTTTTTCATTTGGGTACATGCACCCTGATAAAAAAATAGCCGTAAACACAAAAACGCAGCCTAGCATGAGCCGTTTCATACAATCACCTTTATTTTATGTAATAAGAATAATTTAAGTAAATAAAACGATAAATAAAATAATTCCCGCAATAATCATAAATAAATAAGCTATAATTGCTGTAATTGCCCGAAAAATCCCTTTTAATTTATAGCGGCTAAGATAAATGGTGAAAATCGCTAAGAACATTAAGGCGATTCCGGCAACAGAAATCCACATTTTAAGCATTCCAGGTGACAAAAATAACTCCCCCTTTTACCGTAGGTTATTATACCATAGTCCAATAAAAAAACTGAAGTAAAGAGGGGCGAATTCTTTACTTCAGTCATTTAGACTAAAATAACCCATACTCCAGCTTCATACTATCATTGTTCTTCGTTGCATTGTATGCTGACATATTAAAAAGCGTATCATCGAACACCTATTTTTTTAGTCAAAAATGCACATTTTTAGTTTTAATCATGTCTTTCGTCTAAAATATTTGTCAGGTCTTCCATTTCCGGTTTTTTTCCACGGCCCATTAAGATATCAACGCCGTCCTTGGCGTTTTTACCGTTGAACAAGACATCATATAATGCGAAGGTGATTGGCATAACGACATCGTATTTTTTTGCGAGCTGATACGCTGCTTTTGTTGTTCTTACTCCTTCTACCACCATTCCCATATTGTCGAGAACTTCATCAAGTGTTTTCCCCTTACCAAGAAGATTCCCAGCACGCCAATTCCTCGAATGAACACTTGTACAAGTTACGATTAAATCTCCAATACCCGCTAAACCGGAAAATGTTAGTGGATTTGCCCCCATTTTCGTTCCTAAACGTGCAATTTCCGCAAGGCCTCTGGTGATTAATGCTGCTTTGGCATTATCTCCATAACCTAGTCCGTCCGTAATCCCTGCCGCGAGCGCAATAATATTTTTTAAGGCGCCGCCTATTTCTACACCAATTAAATCGGAATTGGTGTAGACCCTAAAATTATTATTGATAAATAAATCTTGAATTTTTCCGGCCGCCTCCATATTTTTCGACGATACGGTTACGGTTGTTGGATGGCGTAAACTAACTTCCTCAGCATGGCTTGGACCGGAAAGTACCACAACATCGCTTAAAAACTCTTTGGGCATTTCTTCTTCAATTATTTCAGTTATTCTCATTAGCGAGCCAGGTTCAATCCCTTTGCTTACATGGGCAATAATAAATGGATTTTTTGCAACCGAAGCGATTTTTCCAATGACTTCGCGAATTGCCTTTGTTGGCACAGCTAAAATAATTGTTTCTACACCTGATAATGAGTCACTTAAAGAGGCATAACCTACAATCAACTCCGGCAGATTGATACCCGGTAAATACTTTTTATTTGTATGAAATTGATTGATTTCTGTGACTTGATTTTCGTTATGACTCCACAAACGGACATGGTGACCATTATCGGCTAGAACCAATGCCAAGGCTGTTCCCCAGCTGCCTGCACCTAAAACAGCGATGGTTTCAGATTTTTGCCCCATTTACTACACCGGCCTTTCTTATTTTCTTTCTCTGGCAAAGATTTTTATCGGGGTTCCTTCGAATCCAAAAGCATCGCGAATTCGATTCTCCAGAAAACGCTCATACGAAAAATGCAATAGCTCGGGTTCGTTGACAAAGATAACAAAGGTCGGCGGCTTAACAGCAACCTGGGTTGCATAATATATTTTCAGGCGTCTGCCTTTGTCTGTTGGGGTTGGATTCATCGCAACTGCATCCATGATAATATCATTTAACACACTAGTATCAACGCGCATTGAATGATTTTCACTGGCCAAATTAATCATTGGCAGCAAGGTATGGATCCGCTTTTTGGTTTTAGCAGATAAAAAGACGATTGGCGCATAACTTAAGAATAGGAAATGTTCCCTTATTTTTTGTTCAAGCTCCTTCATAGTCTTTTCATCTTTTTCAACAGCGTCCCATTTATTGACGACAATAACAACTGCTCTTCCCGCTTCATGAGCATACCCGGCAATTTTTTTGTCCTGTTCAATGATTCCTTCTTCCGCATTTAAAACGACTAAGACAACATCGGAACGTTCAATCGCCCTTAATGCCCTTAGGACACTGTATTTCTCGGTACTTTCATAAACCTTACCTTTTTTACGCATACCCGCCGTATCAATAATGACATATTTCTCGTCGTTATATGTATAGGGTGAATCTACTGCATCCCGTGTTGTACCAGCAATATCGCTGACAATAACACGGTCTTCTCCTAATATAGCATTAACCAAGGAGGATTTCCCAACATTAGGACGTCCAATTAATGAAAACTTAATGACATCCGCATCATAATCATCTCCGCTGTCTTTTGGAAAGTGTTTCGCAGCAGCGTCTAACAAATCACCAAGTCCAAGACCATGTGACCCGGAAACTGGAATAGGTTCACCAAAACCCAATGCATAAAAATCATAAATTTGTTCCCGCATTTCGGGATTATCAATTTTATTTACTCCTAAAACAATCGGTTTTTTTGATTTATAGAGGATTTTCGCTACTTCTTCATCCGCAGCAGTTACCCCTTCTCTTCCGTTAGTTAAAAAAATGATAACATCGGCTTCATCAATCGCTACTTCTGCCTGTTGGCGAATTTGCTCCAAGAAAGGCTCATCACCGATGTCAATCCCTCCAGTATCAATCACATTAAAATCATGATTCAGCCATTCACCGGAACTATATATACGGTCCCTTGTCACGCCTGGGATATCTTCTACAATCGAAACACGTTCACCGACAATGCGGTTAAAAATAGTGGACTTACCTACATTTGGACGGCCCACAATGGCAATAACTGGTTTTACCATTTACATTCCCATCCTTTCCAATATATAATCAACAACTTATTTATGTTTAATTCTCTAAGCAATATACTCAGGCCAAATCATTCAGTAATAAGTGCTAATGATAAAACCCTTCTATCCATAAGAAGGGCCAACTTAATTAGTTTAACAAATGTTAATCCTTTCCCGCAATGGAAACCTCCGAAGTCAAGATGATTTTTGCTTTGCTTTTTCAGTAAAGTTAAAATGATTTTGAAATATCGCACCTGCATTTTCAAAAAAGCTCCATCCAACAAGCAAAAAGCTGATTAATGTACAAACATCAAGATAGGCTAATGCACCAATTGAGTATGGAAAATGATATTTATTTAAAATAAACGCATATAAGAATTCTCCTTGCATCGTTCCATTTATAACAATTAATAATCTTCCTCTGAGTGTTTTTTGCAGAATTATGGCTAAATACCCCAATAGAATTCCCATCATCCATTCCTTTTTAATAATAATCCAAATCGGATCGAAAATTTCAAACAAATGAAAGGTAACATACGCAATTCCCATAATATAGGAACAAATAAAATAATAGATGATTGCTCTAAGCTTTTCCTTACTAATCATTATAAAGGTAAGACTTAAAATGAATACACCGCTTGCATATATTTCGATATTTCCAAGCTTATAATGAGTAGGTGAAAGAATAATGACGAGTAAAATGGCTGCAGCTAATTTTAAACGATATGGATTCTGCTTTTTTAAAAAGAAAGTTAGATAGACCCAAAAAGACCAACAAATCCAATAAAATATGGAGCCTTCCACCTTTACCACCTCCTATTATCTTCATTATTGGTTAATACTATGTATTTTCATACTAACCTGCATAATCTTTACCTGATGATTCATCTTATTAAGAGGAGGTGTAGAAAGAATGGGAAAAGACCGTCAAGAAAAAAAACTAAAGGCAAGCAGAAGAGTGGAATCTGACAGGGATCAAGCATTGCATTACCCAGGTGCCACCAAATTACAAAGCCCTGAAGAGGCTAGGAGTTTAAACGACTCCAAATATGATTAATTTAAAGTAATGGCAATGTTAAAGAACAATGTTGATTAATAAACAAAGGTGATTGGAGCGGAAGGCACGTAGACTCCTCGAAAATGCTAACGCATTTTCTTCGTGCGTGGGCGGATTCAAGGGAGCAATTCAGTGTCCTGTGGGAGTACGGTGAAAGGGAGACCCCGCAGGAGCAAAGCAACGAGGAGGCTCCCCAGACCGCCCACGAACCGCTTGTGCCTGGAGTGGAAATCAACAACAAAGTTTATAGAGCCAAAGTAAAAAAGCATCAATGGACATTTTCTTGTCCGATGATGCTTTCCTTTATTATTGAATTTTTAAACTACACGATTAAAATTGTTTAATGCTTCTTGGTTTAAGACTTTAACTAAAGGCCTGCCGGCTACACCATCGATAATATTTTGGCATGTTTTATGTTTTAATTCCCTAAGAGCATCATCCGAAATATATCCGGAATGCGGAGTAATATAAACCTGATCCAAACTTAGCAATGGATCGTTTGGATCAGGTGGTTCATTCAACAGTACATCCAAGCCAGCACCGGCAATATGTCCTTCCACTATAGCCTGATACAAATCTTCTTCATTAATAAGCCCGCCCCGGCTGGTGTTGACAATAAAAGACCCCTTAGGCATCTGTTTTAGTTGTTCGTACCCAATGATGTTCTTATTTTCCGGTCTTAAAGGTATATGCAAACTTAAGATAGTCGATTGCCTTAACAATTCGTTAAACGAAACCGATTCCACCGTGTATTTTGAAAATATTTCTTTAGGCACACTTGGAGCATAGGTAATCAAGCGAACTCCAAACGGCTTTAGTTTTTCAGCCACTCTGCGGGCAATTTTGCCAAACCCGAGAAAGCCTACAGTATTTGTACTAAAGCGCTGAATCGGAAGGGTATCCATCGGATCCCATTTTCCTTCTTTTACTTTACGACTATACGCTGATAATCTACGAGTAACCGCAAGAATTAGGGCAACCGTATGATCAGAAACCTCCTCAGCACAATAATCAGGAACATGTGAAACAACTATCCCTTTTTTAGTAGCTGCGTCCACATCAACATGATCATAGCCAACTCCAGGTATAGAGATAACTTTACAAGAATCTAACTTTTCAATGATATTAGCTCGGCATTGAAAACCCACCTGTGCTACCACTCCATCAGCGATAGGAGCAAAAATCGGTAAATCTTCCTCTAGCGTTTCTGAACGGGTAACTTTTACTTCTATATCATGTTGTTGATACATATTCATTTCTAAATTATGATCATTCCATTCATCATCTAATATCCAAACTAAGTACTTGCCTGCTCTCACTCTACTTCTCTCCTTTTGCTACTATAAAAGTTAGATTTTTTCTAATTTTTTTAATGATTTTATTAAAAGTTTATTTTGTTCCGAAGTACCAATTGAAATACGGGCATGTGATTGTAACCCCCAAGCAATACATGGGCGTATAAGAATTCCCTCTTGCATCAGTGCCTGGGAAAGCACCATAACATGTTCTTTCATATCCACGAACAGAAAGTTAGCGTGTGATTCAATCACATCAAACCCCAAAGTCTTTAGTTTATTTGTAAGCTCAAGCATCTCACGCTTATTTTCTCTTAAACTTTTATTTATATACTCTTGATCATCAAGTGCAGCTAAAGCACCTGCATGAGCAATACGATTAGCAGAAAAAGGTTCCCTTACCGCTTGGATAGTTTCTATATATTCAACACGTGCAGCTGCATATCCAATTCTAGTACCCGCCAATCCGTACAATTTTGAAAAAGTCCGAACAAAAATAACAGGGTAACCTTCCTTTACATAATCGATTCCAGTCCGATACCTTTCACGATCAATAAATTCGACATATGCTTCATCTAACACCACAATCACATGTGGTGGAATGCTTTTTAGAAATAATTCCAATTCATTTTCTGCCAAAATCGTACCAGTCGGGTTATTGGGATTACAAATAAAAATAAGTTTAGTATTTTCATTTATTGCTGTAAGAATTCCTTCGAGATTATAGGTATGATTCTCAAGCAATGGGACCTCAATAGTAGTTCCTTCCATAAGCAAAGTAATAGTTCTATATGGGGGGAAGTAGGGGTACAATAGATAATTTCATCACCAGGGTTAATATAGGCATTACCAATCAAAGAAATGATATTATCCGGCACCGTTTGCTATTAGAAATTGTCCAGGATCAATTTTATAGAATTTTCCTAATTTTTCACATAGTTCCCTGCATGTTGATTCAGGATATAATTGGCTGCCTTTCACAGGGTCAATACTTGAGCGTCCAGGTTCAGTTGAATATAAATCTTCAACCATCGAATAGATAAATGAAAAATCTATTGTAGCCTCCATTTTACAAACTAAATGATCAGCAGGTACAAGTTGATCTAGGGCTATCATCTCTACTTGATCACGATTGATCTGTGTATTTTTAGTAAGCATTTCATATACCTCATTTAAACCTTTTACCTAAATTATATAAAGGGCTGTGTTAATGTACTATATTTATATTTACACACTGTTGATTGGAGTGGAAGGCGCGAAGACTCCTGCGGGAGCAGCGGGACAGGTGAGACCCCGCAGGAGCTTTAGCGACGAGGAGGCTCACCGCCCGCCCCGCGGAAAGCGAAGCGCCTGGAACGGAAATCAACAGACGAGTATAACGCAGCCAAACAAAAAAGACTGTTGATAAACCCAAAATTCTTCGGATTTGTCGACAGTCTGAGCTCTCGCTGAAAAGCGAGAGCTTTATTTTATTCGGCGCTGACTAAATATTTTTGTATCAAATCCTCTTTGGTTTAACCAATGGTAGGTATACCCGGTAATCATCACAGGAGCACGTTGTAATTCTGAAATAGATTTTGCCCCTATTGCGGTCATAATCATCACTAAATCCTGGTGAAAGCGATGAATCTCTTCTTGTAATGCATCTCTTCCGTTCTTTACGAGTAATCGCAAAAAATGACCTGACATCCCTACTGCATTAGCTCCAATGGCCAGCCCTTTTGCAATGTCATGACTGGTACGAAAACCACCCGAGCCAATAATAGAAATTGGATTTGAATGGTTTGATGCTTCAAGGATTGAGATAGCCGTAGGAATCCCCCATTCATTAAAAAAAGCAAGCGGCTTCCTATTACGCTTATTTTCGATTTCTGCAAAATTTGTCCCGCCAAAACCGCCTACATCTACAGCTGAAACCCCGATAGATGAAAGCCTTTCAACTGTTTCTTTACACATTCCAAAGCCAACTTCTTTTGCAATAACAGGTACATCAACCGCATCCACGATCATTTCAATCCGTTTCATTGCACCAGAAAAATCCCGGTCTCCTTCAGGCATGGCTAATTCCTGGATAACATTTAAATGAATTTGCAAGGCATTTGCATCAATCATTTCAACAGCTTCTTTTGCCTGTTCCGGTGTAGCTTCACTGCCAAGATTGGCAATAATAATCCCTGTTGGATTTTCCCTTCGAACAACCTCATACGTGTATTGCTGCTGTTTGTCTTTTAACGCAGACATTTGCGATCCTACAGCCATTGCAATACCAGTATTTTTTGCAACAGCAGCGAGCTCTTTATTAATTTCAAAGGTTTTTTCACCGCCGCCGCCCGTCATTGCGTTGATAAAAATTGGCGAACTTAAAGAAAGTTCGCCAATTGAATGGTCTATTCGAACATCGGACACATTAATATCCGGTAAGCTCTGGTGAATAAAATGAATATCTTCAAATGCTGCTGAGCGTTCCTGCCTGTTATCTAAGGCGTAGCGTATGTGGTCCCATTTTCGTTCAAATCTAGACACGTAAAATCACCATTATTTTCTAAGATTCTTTAATTGTTCACCAATTACTTCTCCAAGCTGAAAACCTTTTGACTCCTCAGGAAGTTCATAGTCGAAGTTTTCTTCTACATCTTTCTCAAGAAGTTCTTTAATACTTAAAGATAGACGCTGTTCTTGTTCATTTACTTCAAGAACCTTAACTTTCACTTCTTGGCCTTCTTTTAATACTTCATGTGGTGTGGCGATATGCTTATGGGCAATCTGGGAGATATGGACAAGGCCTTCCACCCCAGGAAAAACTTCCACAAATGCACCATAAGATACAATTCTCTTCACTATACCTTCAAAAACACTACCTTTTGGCGCTCTTTCTGAAATATTAGCCCAAGGTCCAGGCAATGTTTCTTTAATGGATAAAGAAATTCGTTCATTATCACGATCAACGTTTAGTACCTTAACTTGGACCTTTTGCCCTTCCTGAACAACATCTGTTGGTCTGTCAACATGTTCGTGCGACAATTGTGAAATATGAACAAGTCCATCAATACCACCGATATCAACAAAAGCCCCGAAATCAGTAATTCTTTGAACTGTTCCATCAATCACTTGTCCTGCAGTTAAGGAGTCAAGAAGATTTTGCTTTTTCTTCCCTTTTTCTTCCTCTACCACAGCACGATGGGAAAGGATTAAGCGGTTCTTTTCTTTATCAAGTTCAACAATTTTAAAGGTTAGATTTTTTCCTTTATAATCCGAAAAATCTTCTACGAAGTAAGCCTCTACTAATGAAGCTGGTACAAAACCACGAACTCCAAGGTCAACAACAAGTCCACCCTTAACAACATCTTTAACCTCGGTTTCAATAATTTCGCCATTTTGGAATTGCTTTTCGAGTTGATCCCAGGCTTTCAGAGCATCTACTTTTCTTTTGGAGAGAATCAAGGCATCCTCTTCCACTTTCAGTACCTCTAGTTCGAGTTCATCGCCTTCTGAAACAACATCTGAAGCTTTTTCAATATGCAGGCTAGAGAGCTCACTTATTGGAATAATTCCATCAAGTTTACTGTCCTGAAGATTTACCACTACCTGCTTTTCTTCTACTTTTGAAACTTGTCCTGTAACTTTATCACCAACTTCAAAAGATCTTACTTCTACTTGATTCATTTCTTCCGACATATGTATTCCTCCTTAATCCAATTACTGCAAAAATCTATAGATTGGGGTGTTTACTCCATCCCATTAAAAAAACACTTCATAAGATAAGCTTGAGAATATTCTAAAAAAATCTCTTTTATTTAACTTCTTATAAATAGCTTGTTTTGTCAAGTAGAACCTATCGGTACTCTGTAATAAGTTTCTGAATTTCCGCCATAATCAAATCAGTCACTTCTTCTGGGGATGCTTTTGCCTTTCTGAGTTCATCCATTTGCATTGGTTTTCCATAAACAACTTTTAATTTCCGAAAGGCTTTATATGGACCAATTACCGCACATGGCACAACCTGTGCATTCGATCTTAGGGCAAAAAAACCGACTCCAGCCAGACCTTTTCCTAATTCCCCTGTTTTACTCCTTGTACCCTCAGGGAAAATCCCTAGAATATGACCGTCTTTTAAAACACTTAACCCTTTTCTTAAGGCATCTCGATCACTCATACCTCTTTTCACCGGAAAGGCATTACATCTCCTAATAATATCCCCTAATATTGGAACCGCAAATAATTCTTCCTTTGCCATAAAATAAACCGTTCTAGGAATCATAATACCGACAACGGGTGGGTCAAAGTTATTAATATGATTAGAACATAAAAGAACACCACCCTCTTTAGGAAAGTTTTCGGTCCCAATCGCTTCTATCCGATATAAAGGCTTTAAAATTGAATAGGCGACAGACTTAGCGAAAGTATAAAATTTCACTTTTAACCAACCCTCTCCTGCACTAGTTCCATTATTTTTTCAACTACTTCAGGAATGGTCATTGAGGTCGTATCTATTTCAACTGCATCATCCGCTTTTTTCAGTGGTGCAATCTCTCTTTCAGAATCAATTTTATCTCGACGAGCAATTTCTTGCTTTAATTTTTCCAAATCGGAAGGAAATCCCTTTTCAAGATTTTCAGCATGACGTCTTTCAGCTCTTTCATCCACACTTGCCAGTAAAAATACTTTTACTTCTGCGTGGGGCAATACATGTGTTCCTATATCTCTTCCGTCCATCACAACACCGCCATTTGAAGCAAGTGCCTGTTGTCTTTTTACCATTTCTTCACGAATTTTTTGTTGTTTCGCAACGATTGAAACCGAGTTAGTTACTTCGGCAGAACGAATGGCGGTTGTAACGTCGCTTTGGTCAAGATAAACTAATTGTCCATTTTCAGACGGCGCCAATACAATTTCGGTTGTGAGAAGTGTATCGTATAGGGCTTCTTCATCTTCCAAATTTAATTTTTTCTGGATTGCTTTATATGTTAAAGCCCGGTACATTGCTCCCGTATCTATGTATATATACGATAATTTTTCCGCTGCAATTTTTGCTACTGTACTTTTTCCGGCTGCAGCAGGACCGTCAATTGCGATTGAAATCTTCTTATTGTCCATAAATCCTCCTAAAACTTCATGATCCGTTAGGACCTCTTCTATTATTTATTTTACCATAAGAAATTGGGATACTTCCCTTTTTTACTCCTTAATATTTGAATTTCTTATTAGAGCTATTCTTATAAAAAAGAAAAAGAAAGCTGGTAAACCTGCTTTCACAGAGTTTCGAGAAAGGGAATTTTTTATTATGTTTGAATCCAAACTAACGTAATTTTAATAAATATATGTACATGCTAACACCTGTTAAACAGCTCATATATTAATAAAAATATAACAAATTAACGCGGTGTATTATTAAATAAGAGGAATAAAATAAAAGACTATCGAATATTTTTCGACAGCCTGAGAAGAAAGTCAACCTGCTTTCATTTTCCGGAAAGGGTTTGGATGATTTCAGTAAATGAATTTTCACTAACACCTTCATATTTTGTTAATTGTGTTAACTCTGGAAAAATACCATGTTGATGTAATAAAATCTGAGTTAAAATGAGAAAAACAAATTGGATTATCACCATTTTTATAAGTACTCTTTCTAACACTTTCATAGGATCACTCCAATAATAAATTATTCCTATTATTGGAGCGATTTTTAATTTTTATTCACGAACTCAAAGAACATCGCTATAAATGGCTTCAGCATTTTTGAGCTTTTCTACATCTTCCTCAATTCCATTTTGCGCATTGATGAAAATTCGGTACGTGTCTTCCCCAATGGTGCCGAGGAACTCATAACACAATACCTCTTTATTTAGATCGTTCACTATAATTGCCTCACGGTCTTCCATTACTTTAAATTTAGGATTGACCTTTGAACGGGCCTGTTTCATTGTAATCACAGGTGAAGGGATTTTCCAATCATGATGTGTCTTTAAATACTCTTCAGCAGAAACACCGATAATATCACCATTATCAAGAGCAACCTTAACTTTAATGGATTCTGGATAAACCCTAACCTTGTTAAGAGTTGTTACAAAATTTAAAACACCGATATTATCATATTGTGTGCTTTCAAACAACTCTAGATCTTCAAAGCCCTGATCCTTTAAAAATTTTGCTGCTCGATTTCCCGCATCATTTAAGCTGATCGTTTGTTTTTTTACATCCCGGTGATTAATAAACCAAATTGGAAATCCGCCTTTTTTGGTAACATCCATACTTGCCTCTTGACCTGTTTTGCTATTTTTAATCGAAACACTATAAAATCCATAATCCGAACCTTTTCCATTTTCAGTAACCTTTACTTTAGAATCCCCATCAAACTTCATATATTTTTTTGCTTCGCTTACTGCTTCAGTCCGTGTAATTTTCTTTCCTTTAATATTTTTAAAGTTTTCATCTTTTTTTTGCATATTGGCAAAGGTTGGCCCAAAGTCCGTTTCGTCGTAGCCTGTTACCGTTTTTTCTACCGTTTTAAAACCATCAATAATGGTATTGTCTGTCATTTCCTTGCCTGAAGCTAATGCGAGTTCAACATCCATCCAGCGTAGGTTATTTTTTAATACCATTGCTTGAACATTCCGAAGTTCGTTTTGAATTTCTCCTGACTGTTTATAAAGAACCTTCAAGGAGTTATATTCTTTATCCGTCAGCGGTTCCTTATCTAAATCTCTTATCGCTGTACGATAACTAAAATTCCCAATATTCGCTAAGAATTCCTCCGTTTTATTGAAGGGAAGCAATGTTAGCGGCAATTGACCAACATCATTATGGGCCTCTGAAGTAATTCTCCATACCTCTGCAAGAGATGGTGATAATGAGTGTCTTGAATTCATCGCCAGTGTGGTTCCGATTTTATCGTGCAATAAATCTACTTGATAGGTAAGACCATGAAATGCTCGTTGGTAGTTGTTTTCAGCATTTAAAAGGACTGCATTTTTTTCTTGGTGTTCTTGATACCCCCAAAAGGCGGTTCCGGCAACACCAATGGTCAAAACCCCGATTAAGATTCCTCTAATCATCTCTACACCTCCTTATTTGCAAAAAATATGTTTCCCAATTCTCTTAATTTGTGGCCGAGACCAAATCCACGGACTCGTTGCCGTTGCAGGATTAAAATAATACAAAGCTTCGCCTGTTGGGTCCCAGCCATTGATTGCATCGATAACCGCTTTTTTCGATGTTTCATTCGGGGTTAGCCAGATCTGGCCATCTGCTACTGCCGTAAAGGCCCCGGGTTCAAATATTACCCCTGAAACCGTATTAGGGAAATTCGCACTGTTCACTCGATTTAATATGACAGCCGCAACTGCAACCTGACCTATATAGGGTTCTCCCCGTGATTCGCCATGTACAGCATTCGCCATCAACTGTATATCATTTTGAGAAAATCCACTTGGAGTATTCGATGCAGCTGGCTTTTTGGAAGCAGCTTTTTTGGCTGGTGTATTATTCTGAGAAACATTCGATCGATTATATTTGGTTGATTTGAGCAATTTAGCCTTCGTTGATTCACCTGCAAACCCATCAATAGGAAGCCCGAATTCATATTGATAATTCCTTAATGCCCAATATGTACTCCATCCAAAAACCCCATCAATCTTTCCATGGTAGAAACCGATATATTTAAGCCGTGATTGAAGCTCAATTACATCTTCGCCTACCGCTCCTCGCTGGATGACTTGGTTGCTAAAAGCTTTCGTTTTGTTCGGTTCCACCAACGAAAATATCATCATCAAAAAAGAGCTAAAAATGAAAATTTTCATTAGGATTTTTTTCTTTTTCATGGAATTGTAACCCCCAGATGTAAATCTTTTTACAGTAACCCTATTTTTTGTTTTCATGGAAATTTTATTCATACAATTGTTTGGCTACTTTTATGCAAAGGCTGTGTTAAACTTGGTTGTTGATTTCCGCTCCAGGATGCTCGCTTTCCGCGGGGCGGGCGGTGAGCCTCCTCGGCGCTTAAAGCGCCTGTGGGGTCTCACCTGTCCCGCTGCTCCCGCAGGAGTCTCGCACCTTCCGCTCCAATCAACGCTGTTTAAAAATCAACATTGTTCTTTAACAAAGCCTATGCAAAAAAAATCCCTTCATTAAGACTGAAGGGATTTTTCAACAGAGTATTTCTTTTTAAAATGATTTGCACTAAGTATTTTCGCCGTTTTAACCTTCCTTAATCCAAACCACCAAAGAAAAATCATAAAAGGGAAAATAATATAAATCCAATTTTCTTGGGTTATTAGAATATAATCATAAACACCATGGAGAATAAAAGGTAAGAGCAGTGAAAGAATGATCCATTTCATCTTTAAACCTTCTGTAAATTTTGCCTTTCCAATATAAAAACCCATAATAACACCAAAAAGGGCATGGCTTGAAACGGGGAGTAATGCCCTTGTTACAGCATGCTCAATTCCATTAGCAACTAAATAAAAAATATTTTCTACAGTGGCAAACCCTAAAGAAGCTGCAGCTCCATAAACAATTCCATCAAAGGGTTCATCAAATTCAACATGTGAGTATATGGCATAAAAAAGAATAAACCACTTGAAGAATTCCTCCAATAGGCTTGAGGTCAAGAAAGCATCAATCACTTCAGACTTTATGAGGTGTTCCGTTTCAAATACATGCTGGATAAACATAATTGGGAAAACAAGAAGGGCTCCATACATAAAGGTTCTCAGAACAACAGAAATAGGTTCCGTTTCATATTCATCTTTTAAATAAAAATAACTTAATAAGGCTAACCCGGGAGCAATTCCCGCTGATAAAATTGCCAGCATCTAGGATCCTCTTTTCAATCCGTTTTTTATATCGTATCATGTAACGAACTTAAATGAAATGAAAGATTCTTCTAGTTAAATATAATTATTTGTTTTCTTTTTCCATGATGGATTTTGCAATGAGACCCCCGTGGAAACGTCCATTTTCAATAAATATTTCATTTGCATTGTTACCCGCAGCAATAACTCCAGCGATAAAAATACCGCTTATGTTTGTTTCCATCGTATCTGGATTATAGCAAGGCCTCCCAGATTCCCGATCAATATCAATCCCCATCGTTTTTAGAAAATGATGGTCCGGATGGTAACCGGTCATAGCAAAAACAAAATCATTGTCTATTGTATGCTCTACCCCATCCTTTACATAGGTCACTTGCTTTTCAGTAATTTCTTTTACATGTGCCCTAAATTCCATCGAAATCATTTCATTACGAACCAATGCTTCGAATTCAGGAAGTATCCAGGGTTTAATACTTGGAGAATATTCATTCCCTCTGTACAAAACCGTAACTCTTGCCCCAGCCTTTTCAAGTTCAATCGCAGCGTCCACACTGGAATTTTTACCACCGATTACGCAAACATCTTTATCAAAATAAGGATGTGCTTCTTTAAAATAATGAAAAACCTTTGAAAGATCTTCACCAGGCACATTCATATAGTTGGGGTGATCGTAATACCCCGTTGCAATTATTACGTAAGGAGCCTCGTAGGTGCGTTTATCCGTCTTTACGACAAACCTTTCCCCCTGTTTCATTACTTCCACTACTTTTTCGTATGCATGAACACGTAATTTTTTTCTTTTTACAACCTCCCGGTAATAAACCAATGCTTGATTACGGCGAGGCTTATAATTTTCTGTTAAAAAAGGGACTTCTCCAATTTCTAATTTCTCACTCGTACTAAAAAAAGTCTGATGTGTTGGATAATGATAAATAGCATTCACAACATTTCCCTTTTCAATAACAAGTGGGTTTTTTCCTATTTCTTTTAAAGAGATGGCTGCAGCTAGGCCGCATGGTCCGCCTCCGACAATGATTATATCTTCATTTTGCATAACGAATGCACTCCTTAATGAATTGTATATGTTTATACATGGCTATTGATTTCCGCTCCAGGCGCGAGCGGTTCGCGGGCGGTCTGGGGAGCCTCCTCGGCGCTTAAGCGCCTGTGGGGTCTTCCCTTTCCCGTCCCCCCGCATGAGTCTTCGCGCCTTCCTCTCCAATCAACTAGTTTTGAAATTCAACAATGATTTATAAATAAAAAAAAACTCCCACCACTATGATAGGAGTTTTTTTATAAGGTTTCAATGTTTTAACTTAAATCCAGCCTCTGAAACGGCTTGCCTCTGCCATTTTTCTTACGCCAACCATATAGGCTGCAAGGCGCATATCGACGCGGCGTGTTTGTGCTGTATCATAAATACTGTTAAATGATTTTACCATTATTTTTTCAAGTTTTTCTTCTACTTCTTCTTCAGACCAGTAGTAACCTTGGTTATTCTGCACCCACTCAAAGTAAGAAACTGTTACACCGCCGGCAGATGCCAATACGTCAGGTACAAGCAGGATACCGCGCTCTGTAAGGATTTCAGTTGCTTCAAGTGTTGTCGGACCGTTTGCTGCCTCAACAACAATCTTAGCACGAATATCGTGTGCATTATCCTTGGTAATTTGATTTTCAATTGCAGCAGGAACAAGAATATCACATTCAAGTTCAAGCAATTCTTTATTTGAAATCGTATTATTAAATAATTTAGTCACTGTTCCAAAGCTGTCACGGCGATCCAATAAATAGTCAATATCAAGTCCATTTGGATCGTAAAGTGCTCCATATGCATCTGAAATCCCTACTACTTTTGCACCCGCATCATGCATAAATTTAGACAAATAGCTTCCTGCATTACCAAAGCCCTGAACGACAACCCTTGCACCCTCGATTTGGATACCTTTCTTTTTCGCAGCTTCGCGAATACAGATTGTTACGCCCTTCGCTGTAGCAGAATCACGGCCATGGGATCCTCCTAGAACAAGTGGCTTTCCTGTAATAAATCCAGGTGAGTTAAATTCATCAATTCGGCTATATTCATCCATCATCCAAGCCATAATTTGCGAATTTGTAAATACGTCTGGAGCAGGAATATCTTTAGTAGGTCCAACGATTTGACTGATAGCACGCACGTAGCCACGGCTTAATCTTTCAAGCTCTCTAAAAGACATATCGCGAGGGTCACAGACGATTCCGCCTTTACCGCCGCCATATGGAAGGTCAACAATACCGCATTTCAAACTCATCCAAATCGAAAGGGCTTTTACTTCTGTCTCTGTCACACCAGGATGGAAACGAATACCGCCCTTTGTAGGACCAACAGCATCATTATGCTGGGCACGATGGCCAGTAAATATTTTTATTGAACCGTCATCCATACGAACTGGAATTTTCACTGTCATCATGCGTAACGGTTCTTTTAATAGTTCATATACCTCTTCAGGATAACCTAATTTTTCAAGGGCTTTATGAATAACGGTTTGTGTAGATTTTAACACATTATTCGTTTCCTCTTGATTAGTCTTTTCAGTACCATTTTCGGCTACCATTTGTAAACCTCCTAAGATATCTCTTTTACGAATGTTGTCCGCTTTCAGACACAAGTATACACTTTTAAATGATTAATGCAAGAAGAAAAATATACTTTTCCTTTTTCTTAAAAAAATTTTGTGTAAACGCTGCCACTCTTATGTATAAGGGATTCTCTGGAATCTGAATATCCAATTCATAATTTGGGCAGAAAGAAGCGGTGGCCCCCTCCTAAACAGGCTAAAAACCTATTTAAAAAAATGGAGGATGGTTTCCACCGCTTTTTTTTCAATTATTTTTTTGCCATATTCCTCAAGCATGTATGGACTAAGTATAGAAGGCTCCCCATATTCAGATAGCAGAGATGCTGCTCGTTCGTTTGTTATAGCATCCAATTTATTGATAAGTAAATAATAACGGTCATTCATCGAAAACAATGTACCAGCCAAAATATTAATTAAACTAAGCCTTTTCGAAAGATTTATGATATCTTCAAAACTTGCAAACTCATACAAAAGATCTTCAGAACCTTCAACCCTAACCTGCATTTCAATAAAGCCATCGAATAAGGATTCCTCATCTTCAGCCGTTTCATCGACGGTAATAATCATAATCATTCCCTGAGCCTGTAAAGAAAAAATTTCCACTGCAACTGAACCCTGTATCTCAACATCAAATTCCTCACTTGCCTCTTCCAGCATATCATGAAAGAGCTGATGCCATTTTATCGAATCCTTCCAAATATCCTCCTTGGAGAGGCCTCTTTCAAATAAATCATCAGAGGTTAAGAAAATTTTAATTTTATTGGCTGTTAAGCGTTCTAAGCGCATGCTTTTGCCCCCTGCCGTGACCTAACTCTTGTGTTTAGTGTATGTCATCGCCGTTTAATGGTGAATTGTCTACCTCACCAATCGCTTAGATTCCTTTTTTCAGTGTAATTAAATGGCTTTCTGCAGGTGCCCCCAGCCTTAACGGAACAGTTGTTGTCCCGTAACCGTTACTGATCAGGAGCGTGGTATTCTCTAACTTTTTCAATTGCCCTTTTTTGAATGGACTATATCCAAGAATATGAATTTGCCCTCCATGTGTGTGTCCGCTTAACACCAGCCTAATTTCATCTTGGGCTTTAATTTTATCTGTTATATTAGGATAATGACTGGCAAGAATTTTAAAGCTATTTGGATCCGCATCCATAAGCGCGAAATCGAGCCGGTCCCGATCTTGACTTAAATCATCAACTCCTAATAAACATAATTTATCGCCTTCCCCTGATTCAAAGGTTACAGCTGTATTATCGAGAACCTTAACCCCAAAGTCCAAGAAGATCGCATCTAACTCATGATAATCCACTTCATAATCATTATTTCCCCAAACAAAATAAACAGGTCCAAGGCTTTTTAATTTTTTCAGATTTTCCTTTACTTTTGAAAATGGTACACCTTTTTCTGTTAAATCCCCTCCGATAATGACGATATCGGTTCTACCTTTTACTGCATGAATAATTTTGTCCGAAATACTGCGCCGGTGTATATCGGAGATAAAAAAAAGAGAAACCTTACCAAATGATTTTGGAAAATCACTAAATTCAATTTCCTCTTCCCTTACTTGATTTAGAAATGCTTCTCTGATCATATAAAACAAAAGGCAAATACCTACCAATAAAACAATGATGATTATAACCATTTTCAAAGTTTCCCCTTTACACGTTCTAACGTTCTACGGAAATAATACCATAAAGAAAACTTAAACTAAAAAAGAGAAGTGTCAATTCAGGTCCTATATAAAAATGCACTGAAAAAATCAGTAGTAAGCCTGATAATGCAGCAAGTACTTCCCATCCCCGGCGCTTTTGCTCTTGAAGATGTTTTTTCTTCAAAATAGTTTCACGTATGTATCGAGCATTCACAACGAGCCCAATAAAAAATGCAATCGATCCCGCAAAAAATTCTAATGGCTTAACGATAAATCGAATAAGGAAATCAGTTAAAATAAAAGGGTGGTTGATTGGAATCCATTTATTTATAAGGTATCCACATAAAAAGACTATGCAAAGTTTCCAAATACTCGCTGCCAAAAAAATCCCTCCCATACAAATGTATGAGAGGGAAATAATTTCTTTCCTAAGACCATATTATTCATCTTCTTGAATATTTAAAATTCTAAACCCATGCTCTTCCAGTTTCTTTGTAAACTTATCTATATTATCCTTCTTTTCAACCTTCATTACTATTCTACGAACAAGTTTATCGGTTTCATCAAATGTAACCAGAGAGATAATGTGCTCGTGGAAATGATGGGCAATTTCCGAAAGGCGGGCGATTCGGCCCTCCGTTTCAACCGAAGTAAAGGCTATTCGGACACCTGGGCGATGTACGCCAAATGCACTTTCAAATGCACTTAACACATCTGAACGTGTTACGACACCAAGAAAGTTACCACTTGAATCTACAACTGCCAGCAGTGGAAAATCTTTAAGTTCCAGAAGTGTCTTTTCAAATACTTCCCCACCTTCTAAGAAATCATCATGGTGTGTTGCAACTTCATTTACGGTTGTGGTAGATAGAAAGTCATCACGCTGTTGATTGGATTTAAAAAAGTTTTCGTATATCCCATATCGAGTGACAACACCTACATACTTTGCTCCATTGAGTACCGGTAAACCATCAATTTGGTGTTCTTCTAATTGTGTCAATGCTTGTTTCAATGTTTGATTATGTTGAACTGTAAAACACTCGTGCTTAGGTATCATCATGTTTTTTACGAACAATTCCATCACCTCTAGACTTTTAATCCTACATCCTTATTATAGTTCAACAATCTCGTCCAAAACCCCACTTTGTTGTTAAAGTTTAGTGTCATGTTTCCCAATTAACATCATATATTTATCTATGATGTTAAAACAAGGAGGTTTAATATGAATACTCATAACAAAACCTATCATCCTTATGCAAGCCCATTCGACCCTTGTAAGCCGATTACAGTAAAAACTTATTCGACCCCTCCCCATTTATATATGGGATTTCAACCGCCAAATTTACCACAATTTTCACCCATGGAGGCCCTTAGGGCAGGGACATTATGGAAAGATTTTTATGACCCATACTATAACTCTTATGAAAAATCTAAAGGAGGCTTACCTTCATGAAACAGGTTCCTCCTGAATACTATCAATTGATGGAGCAGCTGCAAGCAGTGGATTTTGTTTTAGTAGAGCTCACACTTTACCTTGATACACACAATGACGATCTTGAGGCCATTAACCAATTTAATCACTATGCAAAAGAAAGGAAGCGTTTGAAAAAAGCCTTCGAAAGCCAGTTTGGCCCACTATTGCAATTTGGCAACAGCTACTCCAGTCACCCTTGGAATTGGGATGATACACCTTGGCCTTGGCAGGTTTAGAACAGATAAAGAGAGGGTGATTACATGTGGATTTATGAGAAAAAATTACAATACCCCGTAAGAGTAAGTACCTGTAATCCAACATTAGCAAAGTACTTAATTGAACAATACGGAGGCGCTGATGGGGAATTAGCTGCTGCCTTAAGATACTTAAATCAACGGTATACCATTCCCGATAAAGTAATTGGCCTCTTAACGGATATTGGAACAGAGGAATTTGCCCATCTTGAAATGATTGCCACAATGGTGTATAAATTAACAAAAGATGCCACACCTGAACAATTAAAAGCAGCCGGGCTCGGTGCTCATTATGCGGATCACGACGGGGCATTATTCTACCATAATGCTGCAGGGATACCTTTTACCACTCAATATATCCAAGCAAAAGGAGATCCAATTGCAGATTTGTATGAAGACATTGCTGCAGAAGAAAAAGCCCGGGCTACCTATCAATGGTTAATTAATTTAAGTGATGACCCGGATATTAACGACAGTCTTCGTTTTCTGCGTGAACGGGAAATTGTGCACTCCCAGCGTTTCCGAGAAGCAGTAGAAATCCTTAAAGAAGAACGTGACCGTAAGAAGATTTTCTAATCTAGTAGAAGCAGCCAATAGGCTGCTTCTTATTTTTTCGCATGATAGAGATTAATGTCATAGGTTTTTTTTATGATTTCAAAATCAACATGGCGATTTTTCCATTGTTCTTCCTTTTTCCATAAATCCTTACTTCTATCTACAATTTCACATCGTAAATCATGATATTCTTTCTCGAACTTGTCTTTTTTTTGCTTTAATACATTCATCCACCCATACATTAAGATGGTCATGGCTAATAAAATTAAATTTTTTAAATCGCTCACTGAAACAGAAAACATGGCAAAAAAGGAATAAGAATATTGTTTTCCTATCGTAATATAGAAGTAATACAGATATATAAATGACACGACAAGGGTTGCCATGATCCAATAATTATGCAGTTTTTTTGCATCGTCAAACTTTTTCTTTCTTTTTCGGACATTTTCTAGAATATGTTTCGTGGTTTCATCCGTATATTGTAATTTAAGGATTGGAGTATCCATTCATCCCCCTCCATTTCTCCTTATAACGATATGAACTTGTCCGGTGAATTATGTTTAAAATATTAAAAAACCGATCACTTTTTGTCTGATCGGTTAGTTATTTAAGGGGATTTTTAGAACCTGTCCCGTATAAATTTGATTATTCTGAAGATGATTTGCATCTCGAATGATGTTAATCCCGGACTTAGAATGATAATAGTTCATCGCAATTCTAAATAATGTTTCCTTTGGTTGAACGGTATGATAAACTAATTTACGTTTCTCAGCTGGAGCAGCCGTTTTAAGCTGATCGGTTTTACTTTTTTCCATTTCATTTTGCCCAGTTTGACGCTTGACTGTTTTGTTCTGTTCAGGTTTTTTGGGCTCTTCACTTTTTTCCGGCAGCTGGCTGGATGCTGGTTCCGTTTTATTATCATCACTTTTAGCATTTAAGTCACTGCTATCTTGTTTTACTTCCTTCTTTTCAGACTCAGAAATGTCCGAGCCAGCCTCTTTATCTTGCTGTGACGTTTCCAGTTTGATGGATTCATACCCTGATTGATTCCCTGAGACTTTCTCTGCTCCGGTTATCTTTTTTCCATGATAGTAAGAGATGATGCTGAAACAGGTGATTGGCAGAAGGATAAACAATAAAACCAATAGTCGGATGATCGGATATTTTAATTTCACCTTGGTTTTTTTCGGTTTTTGACGGTGAAGCTGGCCTCTTGGAGGTAACCGTTCACCATTTTCCGGCTTTTCATTTATTTTTTCAATTCGGCGTTTTAATCGCTCAGCCTGATCTCTATATGGTTCCTCTGGATTCATGGTGCGTCCCCTTCCCATTCGTCATACTTCTTTTGTCTAATTTTTATATACATCCCCAATAAAAAATCGATTACGAAATGCATCACAATTGTAACCGCAAAATTATTTGTCCACTCATATATAAATCCAATAAAAAAGCTTAACAATACTATATTAAAAAACAAATACCAATTAAATAGATACCGATAGTGAATCACGGCAAAAATAACACTTGCAAAAATCAATCCAATCTTTGTTTGAATGATCCCTCTGAATAATAATTCCTCACTAAAAGCCACAAGTGCGGCAATCCAGATAATCTGAAGTATATTTTTATTTTTAAATATACGCTCATTGAGCCCGCCATCGTCATAAAAAGAAGATGGCAGCCATTTCATTAAGGTAATATCTACGATTACAACCAGGATTCCGGCAGGCAGGCCTATATTTACAATCCTAATATCATTCAGGCGGAAATAGCGTAAAAAAGAAAAATGATCAAATAATAAAATACCTAAAATAATAGAAATGGTTATTAGAATAATTTGAGTCATATACAGATGGAATAATAATTCTCGATCTGTTAACCCCCTAATTAAATCATTATACTTATTTTTCATTCACTCATCTCACAATTGATTAAAATTTTCTCAAGATATTCTTTCCATTTCTTTGGGTTTTTGTCCTTAGAATCCTTTTTATTAAAGGATTGATAATTAAAAAGATCCATCCCACAACAATCACAACAAAGCTTTACATTGTTTTGAATCGATGTCTCCTCAAAATAGTTTAAAATAAATTCCCTTCTGCAGGTGTCGGTTTCCACCCATTTTTTCATTAAGTAAATATTACTTTTTTTAATTGAACGTCTTTCCATTACATAATCCGAGATGATTTCCTTTAATTCTTCCGGTCCTGTTACTTCCTTGTATTGCTTAATGAAGGTTTGAATGATTCGCCACTGAATTTCTGAAAATCCGCCATTTTCAATAAATTGATGACTCTTATCGGAAAAATCTTGATAAGTATTAAAATCTTGTCTTATTCTGGTGAACAGCCAGTCCAGCTGCTGTTCTGAAGGAAGTTCACCTTCTGCGAGCTGTAACGGAAGCTGTTCATCCCAAGGGGAGTATAAAAATATCGCAACACTTGGTAAACCGTCTCTCCCTGCCCTGCCGATTTCCTGCAGGTACGACTCAAGCTGCATAGGCATATGAAAGTGTATAATAAACCGAATATTTTCTTTATTTACTCCCATTCCAAATGCACTCGTAGCACAGATGACATCTAATTGACCGTAAATAAATTGCTGTTGTATTAAAATTCTCTGCTCGTGATCCAGTCCACCGTGGTAAGCCATCACTTTTGATACACCATTCTCCACCAAATATGACGCCATTTTTTCTGCAGCTTTTTTACTTGAAAAATAAATGATACCTGGTGTTTGCAGTTTTGAAACGAGCTCCAGAACCCGCCGTTGTTTTTCGGGGATATCTGCTAGTTTTTCTACATAATAGGCAATATTAGGGCGATCTACGGTGGACTCAATTATTTCAACCTCTTGAAGATTCAGGGATTGGACGATATCTTCCTTAACCTTCCTGGTAGCAGTAGCAGTGAGGGCAAGCGTAAGGGGGTTTCCTAATCTCTTACGAATATAACCTATTCTTGAGTAATCAGGTCGAAAATCATAGCCCCATTGGGAAATACAATGTGCTTCATCAATAACGAACAGCGAAATCGAAAGTTCTTGAAGTTTACGAATCATAAAATCAATACCGAGCATCTCCGGTGAAATAAAAATATACTTGTATTTCCTTAGGTTTTGCAGAACATTTTTTCTCTCTTCAGAGGAAAGAAAGGAATTTAAAGCTACTACACGTTTTTCACCCATCTGCATTAACTGTTCTACCTGATCCTGCATAAGCGATAAAAGCGGCGAAATAATAATAATTTGTCCGTGTAGGACATATCCTGGGAACTGGTAGCAAAGAGATTTTCCCGTACCAGTAGGAAGAATAGCTAAAGTATCATTGCCGGCTAAAATCGATGAAATAACTTCCTTTTGTCCGTTTTTAAAAGTATCAAACCCAAAATGCTTTTTTAATAATGTTTCTAATTCCATCGCAATTCACCATACTTTGCCAACACAAGGCGAATTTGAAAATAACTTGCCTGAGTCAAACTATTCCTGATTATTTTCAATTGCCTTGTGTGCAATTGAAAAGCAAGATTCATGATTTTATTTTGCAATTCTTTATCTACATATTTTTCGATTGAAAAATCATCTATATTTAAGGCAAATTCCACAAGATGGTCTTCTATTGTACTTTGTTTTAAATGGCGCATCTGTACAATTTCTTCGATGCTATACCCTTTTTTCAATAAGTCCCAAGTTTTTCGTGCAGAGATTGTTAATGAATCATTTTTCCTACGTCCATGAAAAATGGATGATAAAAGTGGATAACGTTCAAAATTGGCCTCTATCGTTTGGATTAAATAATGAATGATATTGATAAATTCAATATGATACTCAGGGTTTTCCATATTTAACATTTTTGCGTTTTGTCCCTCTGTTAAACCAATTTGCCGATAACCAGTTAATCGATATATCAGTACATCGGGATTGACGTCCGGCGTTGTATCAAAGACATCGGTTAATTCTATAAAAAGCAATCTTCCTAAGTCATCTCGAGAATGTTTGAATTTTTTTACAACCTCTTTCAACCATAAATGAGTATCTTTGTTTTTTTGTATAGGAATATACCGGCTTTCTTGATGAACTAAATTGGAAATAACCTGAACAAGTAAAGAAAGTCTTTCCCAAAAAGGATTAGCAAAATGTTGATATTCCCAGCCTTTCAAATAGCGAGGCAAGGGATGATTATTCAAATGAAGTTCACCTGTGGGTGTAAGTAAAAAATGATGGTCGCCACTGGGATTAATCCATCCTGTTTCAAGAATCCTTTGAATGATGCTTTCAAAGGATTCTCTTGGGAAAGGTTCAATAATCCGAAAAAAATTTTTAAGTGAATATAGGTGTGCATCTTGGATAGTTTGTGACGATTTTTTTCCATTTAACAGATGGTAAATGGAATAAATTGTCCGTTCCCCATTTAATTGCTTTAGGCAATAAAGAATAATGTTTTCTAAGGATTGCATCCGGCTCCACCACTTTTTTGAATTCATCGACAATTTCAGTCATTTTTCTATTATATTCTACCATGAAATGAACAATCTGGTTTCATGAAAATGTTGAAGAATATTGGGCATGCTAAAACAGCCATTGATTTGTAACCATTTTTCTATTGAAAAGTTACACATACAGTTTTACAATAGGTAAGAGAAATGCTTTTCCATTTATAGTGGAAAAGAGTAATATTAATTTTTGTTATTTTTTGGGAGGTTTTTTTTCATGGCGAAGTACACAATTGTTGACAAAGAGACTTGCATTGCTTGTGGTGCTTGCGGGGCAGCTGCACCAGACATTTATGATTATGATGATGAAGGCATTGCATTTGTAACTCTTGACGATAACGAAGGGATTGTTGAAATTCCGGACGTATTAATCGATGACATGATGGATGCATTTGAAGGCTGTCCAACTGATTCAATCAAGGTTGCTGAAGAGCCATTCGATGGTAATCCAACTAAATTTGAATAAACCAGCTAACATTGGTTAAGCTACTAACCCTCTTTAGAACAGAGAGGGTTTAATGCATAAAAAAAACCCGCTGGTTTGCGGGTTTTTTTTATTCAGGAACAATCAATATTTGTTTTGGTTTAATTAAATCAGATTTAAGCCGATTCAGATTTTTAATTTTTTCAATGGAAAGGTTGCTTTTCTTGGCAATCGAGGTCAAGGTGTCACCTTTCTTAACAATATATTGATTTACATTTATCCGTGATTCACGCAGATAATTCGAGCTTGCGGCTACGATACTGTCCCGACTGCTTGCAATTCCCCCTTGGACGGTTTCCCCTACCTCCGCCTTTCCTAATAGCCTTTCAGGGTCAAAAGCATTTTTTTTATCATAGGTCCAGGCTGATTCATGTGTTTCAAAATGAAGGTGAACACCAGTAGCCTGCCCCGTTCTACCCATTTTCCCAAGCATTTTTCCTTGTTTGACCGCTTGTCCTTCTGTTACAAAACGCTGTAATAAATGAGCATAAACGGTAACAAATTGATTTGGGTGTTTAATAAAAACCACATTTCCATATGTATTAGAGTAGTAGGATTTGACCACTACTCCATCGTCAACAGCTAAAACAGGAGAATTTAATTTTCCTGCTATATCAATCCCTTTATGTTTCCCAAATCTTGTTCCATATGTATCAGAAATAACACCATCTGCTGGCCAAATCCAATCAATTTTTACTTCGTTTGCCTTTAGCATGCTAGCTTCAGTATGCCTTCCCCCTAAAAATAACAAACTGACACAAACCGCCAAAATAGCAGCAATCAAAAACCTTTTAACATAATCCAACATTACTAACTTTCCTCCTTAAATCTGTTCCTCTCCAACACACCATATGTTATTTAGATTCCATTTAGAACCTCCTTGGGAGAGGAATGGTAAAGCATACTTGTTATAATTTGGATTGGTTTATCTTTTTATACATTGAAAAAGATCAACCTATTGGGTTGATCTTTCATACATTAAGGGGTAGATCGGAGATTGGGTGCCAGGGGCACTTTAATTTCTTTTGTTAAATCAAAGTTGCCTACCCGTTTTAATGGCGCATTAAGAATGAAAACGGATTTTATTCCAAACTCTTTTGCCGTTAATAATAAAGCCTCAATCGAATAAATCGTATTCTGTGAATCCTCCATCATTGATTTTTCTTTTAGGGTTAGAAAAAGGGTATTCTTTCTTATTAACATCTTCTTAAATTTTATTGCAGGTAAAATAGAAGCTTTTAATCCCCCTTCAGATTGATCCTTTTTCATTGCCACAAAGGCCGCTTTTAAGGTATTATATTTATCTTGTGACGGAACTAAAAAAGGTTTATCCTGATTTCTGGGAACAAAAAGGAAAAAAGCCCTTTGCCTTTCATTTTCAGCATTAAGTTCTTCCAAATGACCATAATCCCCTAATTCAATGCCGGGTTGACGATTGGTTGAAAACCTTATTCTTTTTACATGACTGTTCGTGGAAATATCCTTTTTTATTGCGTTTACAAAAATAGTTTCATTTGCCCCTTGGCCATATGGATGGTCTTTCGGAACGTCTACATTCACACTATCGCCCTTTGCATTTAAGGATAGCGTTGCATTCATAGGGTAAAAATCACTTAACCCCCATTTTTCCTCTTTTAACTGAACCATATATTCATTGAATAGGCTCATCCATGATTGATTATTCTTTCGATTGACGATCGTGGAAACAGGAATCAAAATCTGACCTTGATGGTCTGGTATCCAATAGGTTAAAACCTTTCTATTTCCAACATCCCCTTCATATGCAGCTGTATTCTGATTCATCCCTCTCATAAGTCCATACTTCTCTGTCCCTGATGAATCTAATGCTTTCGAAGAAGATTCGCCTTTTTTCATCTCTATTGTTTTTTCTTGTTTATCTGATAAAAGTTCCATTTTTTTGTTAGACTTTTCATCTGCTTGATCCATGAAAATCTGATTACTAACAAGAATTTTTGGAATTAAAATTACGATGAGAAGTACTGCAGCTGCTGAAGCTATTGCGGGTAAAATCCAAGCTGGCTTCTTCCGCCTTTTTAAAGAAAGGTTTTGATAAATGTCACGAGGATTGCGATGATCTTTAATTTTAGGCATTTGCCGTAGTAGTTCTTCGAGCTGCTTATCGCTCCACTCTGACTTTTTCACTTTTTAATCCCTCCTTTTCAGAAAGTAAATCCATCTGTTTCTTTAATATCTTTAAGGAACGGTGCTGGGTAGTTTTGACCTTGCTTTCCGTCCAGCCAAGTGTTTCGGCGGTCTCTGCAATTGATAAATCGTGGATATAACGAAGAATAATAACAGCTCTTTGATCTACAGTGCAATATTCCAAACATTTGTATACACTCATAATTTCTTCTTTTTGAACCGTTATTTCCTCTGGAATAGGGTATTCGTCCCTCACTTGACTTGTGGACCAATCAAACTTTTCTAATAAACGGTCCTTCCAACCTTTTTGCTTACGGAAAAAGTCGATGGCAACATTTCTGGCAATTGAATATAGCCATGTCTTTTCACTGCTTTTCCCCTCAAAATGGCTATAAGATTTATATACGCGAATATAGACCTCTTGGACAAGATCCTCGGCATGTTCTTTATTTCTAACCATATAAAATAGAAATTGAAATACGTCATGATGATATTTATGATATAACTCATCGAAAACGGAGTCCATCTATTCCCCTCCCCGTTCAAAAGATTAGTCGACATTTATGTATAAAAAGTTTCAACTTTATTAGAAAAGCATAAGCGCCTTGGTAAGCCCCGACAAGTGCTGGAGGCCCTGACGGTGAAGTCGCTCTTTGACTTCATCGGCAGGGCTGAAGCATCCTATAGGGGCTAGGCGCTGGAGCTGGACAATTCTCAAAGTCCAAAATATTTTTCTATTCCTCTAAATATAGACTTTTTTCCGTTAAAAAGGAAGGAATTTCTTAGAGGTGATTTCGGTTGATTTGCGCTCCAATCTTTATAGGTAAGAAATTAACAACATTGCCTAAAACAAAAAACTCATCCATTTTTGATTGGATGAGTTGAAATGTTTCTTGTGTATCAAGAACAATCGTCAAAATATTCACTCTTTTCCCTGTTTTCGAGGAAGAAAGAAGGAAAATGTCGTTCCTTGACCGATTTTACTATGAACGGAAATATGTCCGCGATGGGCTTCAATAATATTCTTGGCAATAGCAAGTCCTAAACCAGTCCCAGACCTTCCCCGAGTACGGGCTTTATCTGCCTTATAAAAACGTTCAAATACAAACGGTAAATCTTCCTCAGGAATACCAGAACCTGAATCAGCAACTTCCATGACAATTCTATTATTCTCCTCGGAAACTTTTAATGTCACTCTTCCATCCTTTGGGGTATGCCTAATGGCATTATCAATCAGATTGGTCAACACCTGTTCAATGCGATCTGGGTCGAAAGAAATTGGACTGACTATATTCCCGATATATGAACTTAATAAGATTTCATGCTCTTTGGCAAGACCTTGGAATTTATGAATAATCCTATTTATAAAGGAAGAAAGATTAACTTCCTCCACCGTTAATTGAATATGTCCCGCTTCCATCCTTGCCAAATCAAGAAGTTCATTCACAAGGCGTCCCATTCTTAATGATTCGTCATAGATTACTTTTGCCATCTCTTTTTTCTCTTCCTGTGTTTCCGCAATATCATCGACAATTGCTTCACTATATCCTTGCAGCATCGAAATAGGTGTTCTTAGTTCATGTGATACATTGGCAATAAAATCTCTTCGCATTTTTTCAAGCAGCCGTTCTTCCGTCATATCACGTAAAACCGCGACAGCCCCCCGTATAAACCGGTTGCTGTAAAGCGGACTCACTAAAATGACCCAATGACGCCCCTGAAGAGAAATTTCACCAATTTTCTCTTTTTCGGTATCAACAGCTTGTTGGAATAGTTCCATGACTTTCGATGGAATTGCCTCTGAATGGGACGATAGGCCTTTTTCATAGTACCAATATTGAAGAAACCGATCTGCAGGTGGATTAGTAATTAAGATGGTACCATCACGATTAAAGGTAATAACCCCGTCTGCCATACTGCTCAGGATGCTTGCAAGCTGTTCTTTTTCTTGGTTAAGTGCATTCATGTTGAATTTTAATTGTCTTCCCATCTGATTAAAAGCCGTTGCTAACTCACCAATTTCATCATGGGTGAGTATTGGAACCTTTGTATCAAACTTCCCTCTCGCCACTTCAAATGCCGCCTCTCGCATCTTTCGTAGTGGCGCTGTAATTCGCGTTGATAAAAAGAAGGCAAATATAGTAGTTAAGATAATAGCAACTCCAGCGACAAGTAAAATAAATCGTGTTGTCGAATGGGTTGTTTCCTGCATGTCCTTTAAGGACTGATAGATGAAAACTGCGCCCATTTTTCCATTTGGTAAATGAAGCGGCACTCCAATAATAGAATAGCTTGCTTCTTGATTACCGTCACTTTGGTCTACTGCAAAATCCGAAACCTTTTCTACCGTTTTATTTTCTTTAAAAACCTTTGCCAATTCAGTGTCTTTTTTAATATCTGAAATGGTCAATTTCGTTGCTTTTTTTGTATTTGGTGAGTAGTAAATCTCATCGTCATTTTTAACAATGACTACTTTTGTAACGTCATCGATTATTTCCCATGATATCTCCAATGCAAGCGAAAATTGATCATTCGGATGCTCTTCCAACACACGGGCAATTTTTTCTGCAGAATGAGTTAATTTATCTTTTGTTTCAAGAATGTTTTGGTTTTGAAAAAATTCGAGGAGCATCACTGTTAGAATAAACAGTACAACTGATACCAGTAATAGAATGGTAATCCATAGTTTACCTACTACACTTCGTAGAAAGGTCATCCATTTACAACCTCAAATTTATATCCGACACCCCAAACGGTTACAATCATTCTGGCAGCCTGTTCAGATACTTTGTTTAATTTCTCTCGAAGACGTTTTACGTGGGTATCTACCGTCCTCAAATCTCCAAAAAATTCATAATGCCATACTTCTTTTAATAATTGTTCTCGGTCAAAAACTTTATCGGGAGCTTTTGCCAGGAAATATAGCAATTCATACTCTTTTGGTGTTAAACTTACTTCTTTTCCCTCTGCAGTAACTCTATGTGCATCATTATCAATTGTTAAAAATGGAAATACGATAACGTCTTTTGTCGTCGTTTCAGTTTGTAAAAAACTTGTTTGAGACGATCTTCTCAATAAAGCTTTTACACGCAGGACAACTTCCCTAGGGCTAAAAGGTTTTACAATATAGTCATCTGTACCAACCTCAAAGCCTTGCACTCGATTGATCTCTTCACCTTTCGCCGTTAACATAATGATAGGGGTCGCTTTCTTTTCCCGCAGTTCACGGCAGACCTCGATACCATCCTTACCAGGCATCATAAGGTCCAAAAGAATTAAGTCATAATCATTCTCTATCGCTTTAGATAAAGCTTCTTCTCCATCTTCAGCTTCGTCAATCATATAATTTTCACGCTCTAAATACATTTTTAAAAGTCGGCGAATTCTTTCCTCATCATCTACAACTAAGATTTTTACGTCTTTTTCCATTAAATAATCCCCCCATGTTGTTATTTTACAAAATGAGTTTATTTTTTGCTATATTTTCAAAAGAAATGCTTTCCTAAAAGTGTCAAAATTATGACAGGGTATAATAATTATTATTAAAAATAGCCTTCACTAACCAATTGTGAAGGCTATAAGATTAAATCTATTCTTATCTATTATCCAGCATATGAATGAAGACCAGCAATGACTAAGTTAACCGCAACTAGATTAAACATGATAATTACAAAGCCGATGACTGCAAGCCATGCTGATTTTTCACCATGCCAGCCTTTTGACAGACGGAGATGTAAAAAGGCGGCATAGAACAACCAGGTAATTAGAGCCCATACTTCCTTAGGGTCCCAGCCCCAGAATCTTGTCCATGCAACCTGCGCCCAAATCATTGCAAAGATGAGAGCACCAAGTGTAAATACAGGAAAACCGATTATTACAGACCGATAACTAATTTCGTCAACAAAATCGAGTTTAATATTTCTTACAAACGGCTGAAGAGCTGCGGCAATTCGTTTTCGAAGCACTAAGCGAATGATACCGTAAAGAATCAGTCCTCCAACAAAGGACCACATGACCGTGTTCATTTTTTTAGCATTGATCATTGCCGGCATTTCCACAACCGGTTCAAAACCACCCTTTGTTACTAATTCTCCTTTATGAGGCCCAATAACAGCGGGCATTGTGTATTCAACTTGCACTTGATTTTTATTTTTATCAACCCAGTTGAATTTCTCATGATAACCGATTCCGGAAAAAATGGAAGAAACTAAAACAAATCCCAATGTGGTAACAAGACCAAACATGACAATTTCAAGCCAAAAGGTTTGTTTACTAGATTTCGATTGATTAACCGCCTTTACAAGATAGATTAAACCTGCCGCAAAGCTAATGGCTAATATCGCTTCACCAATTGCAGCAGTGGTCACATGGATATAGAGCCAATAACTTTGCAATGCTGGTATTAATGGCGTTATATCACGCGGAAACATACTTGCGTAAGCAATGACTAGAATAGCTACGGGCATGGTAAACAATCCAAGAAGGACGGCTCGATAAATAAAATAGATAACAATAAATGCCCCGACAAGAGCCATACCAAAAAAGGTTGTAAACTCAAACATATTACTTACTGGTGCATGTCCAGAAGCAATCCATCTTAGAATAAAGTAACCCAATTGAGAGATGAAACCAATAATCGTTAAAAATACAGCAATTTTCCCCCACTTGTTGGTTCCTTTTTTCTCATCTATATTTTTTTTCGCTTTAATCGCTCCTCCATAAAATAAGGTAGCAATTAAGTAAAGAATAAAAGCAATAAACAGCAAATTACTACTAAGTGATACCAACTATGCTTCCTCCTTCTCCGTCCTATCTTTTTGCAGCTGATCCTCAGGCATGGTAAAATGCGTATCCGCTAAAACCGTTTCCATTTCTCGTTTCAGACCGTACCAGTTTTTATTTGTATGGGCTGCAACCCATACCTCGCCATTTTTATGTTGAATCCAGATTCTACGATGATTCCAATAAGCGCCTTGGACAACCCCAATCATAAAAACAATACCGCCCAAGATGATGGCCCAAATCGTTAAATCCTTTCTAACTGTTAAACCAGAAACATTTTTTGTCTCGATGCCTCTAAATGTCATTTTATACTTATTATTACCAAAAGGCTCAATATTTTGTCGGATTGCAACAAAACTCGTTTCCCCTTTTGGTTTATCTGGTGTAATCATTCGAAATACAAATGCAGGATTGTTGGGTACTCTCGATTTTGTAGTAGGTTCTCCGCCTTTTTCAAACTCAAAATCGGGAAAATAGCTTAGAACTTTCACAGAATACCCATTACCAAGATCATAAACAGGCTTAGGATTATAAAGATTGATTTTTAAATCCCCATAGGATTTTCCAGTCGTTTTATTCGTCAACGCAAAAGACATAGACTGCAGTTCATCAAGCTTGTAATCGACTTGATAGACTGAATACCCGTTAAAGGATAATGGATCGTTAACACGAATACCATAGTCTTTAACCTTTTTTAGCTTCGGCTTTTCACCAGGAATGTTTTCGCCGACTCTTTCGTAGAGAACAACATTAGATTGATAATTTTTAGCCACTTGGTTGACTCTATTAAGAGCCTGATCAAATTTTTTGTCTTTGTCCTTATCATATAGCTGTAAGATAAATCTTTCATTCTTCAGGTAGTATTTACCATTAGTTTCAGGAATAACAGCAGTTTCTCCTTCACGAATCCACAAGGATTTATCAATATACATTCCAGGAACAAAACGAAGCATTGCACCAATTAAAAAAATGATCAAACCTACATGGTTTACATATGGGCCCCAGCGGGAAAAACGACCCTTTTCCGCTAACAAATCCCCATTTTCTTCACGAACATGATAGCGCTTCGCCTTTAAATGTTCTTTTACCTTTGTGAAATCATCTGTATTAATGGATGGATTGACTCCGAAAACACGCTGACGTTTTAAAAAACCTTCATGTCTTGTAACATTTTGAGCTTTTAAAGCTTTATATAAAGGCACAACCCTGTCAAGACTGCAAATAACCAAGGAAATTCCAATCATCGCAATCAATAATAAATACCACCATGAACCATATAAATCATTAAAGCCAAGCTGGTAATATAATTTCCCCAACCAGCCATATTCCTTCTGATAATACTCGTCTGCAGGCATTATTTGCGGTATATATTCTTCCTGTGGAAAAATCGTCCCTACTGCAGAGGCTATTAAGGTTATGACAATTAGCCACACCCCAACCTTTACAGAAGAGAAAAAATTCCATATTTTATCAATAATGGTTTTATTATAGGTTTGTGAACGTCGTGCACTTCCCTCATAGCGCATGTCAACTAATTGTTTTTCTTTCTCCTGTTCATCCAATACCTTTCCACACGCTTCACATAGCACGGTTCCATGGGGATTCACATGTCCACATTCACATTTTGCATCTTTCATGATAAAAACTCCCAACAACCTTAAGGTTTAATTTTCTCCATAAATTCCCTTACCCTGTCTTCCGTTAATTGACCAGTAAAATATTTTACTACATTGCCATTTTTATCAATTAAAAATGTCGCTGGAAGCGGATCAATACCGTAGACATTCATCACTTGTTTATCCTTATCAATGACAATTGGGAAATCAAGACTATATCGGTCCACAAATTGGTTAACGGCAATATTTGACTCGTTAATATCAACCGCGAGAACCTGCACACCTTTATCCTTAAATTGCTGGTATTGATTATTTATGTAAGGCATTTCTTTTTCACAGGGTTTGCACCAAGTTCCCCAGAAATTTAGAAATACTCCCTGTCCTTTATAATCGGATAAACGATGCTTTTTCCCCTGCATATCGGTTAAAACAAAATCCGGTGCCGGTTTTCCGATTGCTACTTTTTGCTGATCATCCTTAGTTAAATTTTGATATAGCGTATAAGCAACAGCTAACCCAAGTACAAGCAATATAATCGTTCTCATCACTAAACGCCGTTTTTTCATTTATACCCCTCCAGAAAACCCCTTTTAACACAGTTTGTCTAAATTATACCATTTTCCAACACCGCCATATTATTAACAAAAACGGGCAATTGTGAAACTTCTATGAATTTTTTTTGGTAGATTCCATCGCAAGTGCTCTTAACTGCTTAACTTCATGCGGAGTTAATTCTCTTGCATCACCAGCACTTAGTCCATTTAATGTTAGAAAGCCATAACGTTCACGCTTCAATTTTATTACCTCATGGCCAATGGCTTCGAACATTCTTTTAACTTGGCGATTTCTGCCTTCATGGATAATAATTTCAACAATGGCTGTTTGTTTCTTTTTATCCAATGAGAGCATTTTTACCTTTGCAGGTGCGGTTTTTCCATCCTCAAGCCGAATGCCTTTTTCCAATTTTCTTAAACTTTCTTTTTGTGGAATCCCTTTTACTTTTGCAACATATACTTTTTCAATTTCATTCCTCGGATGCATCAATAAATTAGCAAATTCCCCATCATTCGTCATTAGCAAAAGACCAGATGTATCATAATCTAACCGCCCGACAGGATAAATTCTTTCTTTAAATTCTGAAAAGAAGTCGGTAACCACTTTCCTTCCTTTATCATCACTTACGCTTGAGATTACTCCGCGCGGTTTGTACAATAGAAAATAAACTGGTTCTTCTCTTTCAATCGGTATTTCATTAACTTCTACTTTATCGTTTGCTGAGACCTTTAAACCAAGCTCGGTAACAATTTTCCCATTTACCTTCACTTTTCCTTCTTTGATTAATTCTTCCGATTTCCTTCTTGATGCGATGCCTGCTGCGGCCATTACTTTTTGCAATCGTTCCATTTTATATTTCACCTCGGGGATTTTTCTTTTAAACATTGGTTTTGTTAAATTTGTCTGTTGATTTCCGCTCCAGGCGCGAGCGGTTCGCGGGCGTGCCGGGGAGCCTCCTCGTCGCTTCGCTCCTGTGGGGTCTCCCCTGCCCCGTACTCCCGCAGGACAGTGAATTGCTTCCTTGAATCCGCCCACGCACGAAGAAAATGCGATAGCATTTTCGAGGAGTCTTCGCGCCTTCCGCTCCAATCAACTGGGTTAAAAAATCAACATTGTCCTTTAACACAGCCAAAACATTAAATAAGAAAACAATTAGTTTTATTCCATCCTAATGAATTATGACATAACTTCGACATTTTTCAAAGCTAATGATATACCAAAATAAAGAAAGCAAGCTCCTCTCGTAGGAACTTGCTTTCTTTATTTTTATTTTATTCCTATTTTGCTCCAAAAACAAAAGCAACCACAATGATGGCGACAACAATTCCAACTATATCCGCTAATAGACCGACCTTTAAGGCATCCCCCATTTTTTTAATCCCAACCGCACCGAAATAGACGGTTAAAACGTAAAAAGTAGTATCCGTACTTCCTTGCAATACGGATGCCAGTCTGCCAATAAAGGAATCAGGACCGTAAACTTTAATCAAATCACTTGTCATTCCCAGCGCTGCTGTTCCCGAAATGGGTCTGATAAACAATAAGGGAACAATCTCGGCAGGGATTCCGATTGCTTCCATCGCCGGTCGAATCCATTTCATTAAGGCATCCAGTGCACCTGATGCCCGGAATACCGTAATGGCAACGAGCATCCCTACGAGGAAAGGAATAATTGAAACAGCAATTTTGATTCCTTCCTTTCCCCCTTCTACAAAGCTTTCATAGGTAGGAACCTGTTTGAATGTTGCATAGAGTAAAATAAAACCTATTAAAATAGGAATAAAACCAAGAGAGATACCAGAGATCAGCTCCATGTTCTTTTCATCCTTTTCGGCTTCTTCGATAATAAAAATAACGGTCAATCAGGATTGCACCTAATGCTGATAGAATAGTGGCAATTAATGTTGGAACAACTATTTCCGTAGGGGATGCTGAGTTGTAGGTCATTCTGATGGCAATAACTGTGGTGGGTATAATCGTGATACTTGCTGTATTTATTGCTAAAAAGGTAACCATAGACCTGCTGGCTGAATTCTTGCCGCCATTTAACTTCTTTAGCTCCTCCATTGCTTTAATTCCAAGGGGAGTAGCCGCATTGCCCAGTCCAAACATATTGGAAATCATATTGGACAATATATATCCCATCGCCGGGTGATTAACTGGAACCTCGGGAAACAAGCGTTTTACCAACGGCCGGAATAATTTAGAAAGCTTCTCTAGAAGTCCTGCTTCCTGTGCAATCCGCATCATTCCGAGCCAAAACACGAGGATACTAATTAGACCAATACAAAGAGTTACAGCATCTTGCGCACCTGAAAAGATCGCCTTATTTACATCTTCCATTTTCCCGTTGATCAAAGCAAACACAATACCAATGATGGTCATACCAACCCATATATAATTAACCATTAGTTTTCACACCAATAATCGAGAGAAAGATTTCTTTCACAAATTCGAATAAACCATCCTTATTAACCTTGATACCCTTATAATAGATTGGTACTTCTTTGACAACCTTGCCATCCAAAAAAACCATCGCTTTACCAACCTTCCTGGTTTTCTTCGAATCTCCCCATTTTTTAGATGGCTTGTTCAATTTATATTTAACACTAAATAAATCCATTTCTTCACTTGTAGCTGGATAGACAACTGAATTTTTTATATACAAATGGTTCTTGTAGATTTTATTAGTAGAAATATCAAGCTTGCCTTTAGAGATAACCTCTGCCATATCAAAGCCTTTAAAACCACTCTCATACATGGCGATATGATCGTTCCAGTCATTTGAGTCATTCAATGTTACTGCAATGAGGTCCATATCTCCTTTTGTTGCGGATGTAACCAGCGTTCTTTTCGCGAGCTTTGTATACCCGGTTTTTCCTCCTGTGCAATATTTGTATTTTGTTAACAAACGATTTTTGTTTTTCCATACGCGGTCCCAGTCTTCTGTTGGATTGGGCGCCCGATGTACCTTTGTACCGGAAATTTCTCTGAACTGTTTATTGTTCATTGCGTATCGCATAAGCAATGCCATATCGTAGGCAGATGAATAATGTTCTGGAGAATTATCGAGTCCATGTGGATTCGAAAAATGGGAATCATACATGCCGATTTCTCTTGCTTTTTCGTTCATTAAGAGTGAAAAGCCTTCAACGCTCCCACCAACATTCTCTGCAATTGCTACAGCTGTGTCATTCCCGGACCTAAGCATTAAACCATAGACTAAATCCTTTAATTTTATTTTTTCGCCCGGTTTTAGGTAAACAGATGATCCTTCTGTCCTTACAGCCTGATCACTTATCTTCACATATTTATCCATTTTTCCTGATTCGATCGCTAGAATCGCCGTCATAATCTTGGTTATACTGGCAATCCTTCTCTTTGTGTGTGCATCCTTTTCATAAAGGACTCGACCCGTTTTTTGTTCCATTAAAACCGCACTGGCAGCACCTACGGAAACGGAAGCATCCACCTTTTGAGGAATGTTAGCAATGAATAGTGTGACCACGAGGGAAAAAATAACTAGCTTCCATATCATTCTCATTAGATTTACCTCGTCCCCTTCTGAATCAAAAATTATATCCCTTGAACTTTGAGAACTGTCCAGCTCCAGCGCCTAGCTCCTCTAGGTTTCCAATCTGCTCCTGCGTCAAAGCAAATTCGAAGAAGTACTGTTCACCTCGTCGCATGCCTGCAAGGATGATTAGCAGTGATGTGGGCATGCCACTGAAGTCAAAGAACGACTTCACTGTCAGGACCTAAAGCACTTGCCTTTGGCTGATCAGGGCGCTTCCGCTTTTCCTTATTTCTTTTACAATTTTATGCAGGACAAGGCTTGTTATGCATTAATGAGAAAAAAAACGAAAGCAATCGCTGGATTAAGCGATTGCTTCTATAAATTAAATTGCTGTCCATTTAATATCTGCCGCTTTTTCGAAGCGCATTCCTACATCATGCCAGTTTACGATGTTCCACCAGTTTTCCACATACTCAGCACGGTTATTTTTATACTGTAGATAATATGCATGCTCCCATACATCAAGAACGAGCAATGGAATGGTATTCCATTGAGTTAAAAGCATGTGTCTTTCAGTTTGCAGTACTTCGAGATGCCTTGCCATCGGGGACCAAACGAGCAAGGTCCAACCTGATCCCTCAACCTGTTTTGCTGCCTCGCTAAAATGTTTCTGGAAGCTTGAAAAACTCCCAAAATAGTTCTCAATCTCATCCTTTAGAGGTCCCTGTGGTGTACCCCCACCATTCGGTCTCATATTCTTCCAAAAAATCGTATGAAGATAATGCCCCGAACCATGAAAGGCAAGTTCTCTTGACCAATGCTTAATTAGAGAAAACTCATTGCTTTCCCGTGCTTTTTTTAGATTTAATTCAGCGTTATTTAAGCCATTCACATATGATAGATGATGCTTTCCATGATGCAGCCTCATAATCTCTTCAGAAATATATGGCTCAAGTGCATTATAGGGGTAGGACAGTTCCGGAAGTGAATGGCCTCCAGGAGCGAGCGACTTCTCTAATAACCAAATATTTCCGACATCTTGTTTTCTTTGAAAATAACTTTCCAGTTCTTCATGAATTGACTCAGCCTTCGACTGTAAACTAAGAAGTTCAGCATCCGATAACTCCCGATTTGTATTCTCGATTAAATCACTAAATTCATCAAGATTCTTCCATAAGTCTGAATCTGCTTCAACCTCTTCCATTTCTAAAAAATCTCTCATTTGCTCATTCCATTGAAAGAGCTCATTTACATATTTTCTAAATTTGCTCACGGTCTCCCTCATTTCAGACAGATCATTTTTAGGATCGAACCAAAGTCTATCTAAATGGTATGTTCCGAAACTCTTAATAATGCAAAAAAAGGCTATTCCTATAAGGAATAACCTTTTCTTTTATTTAGACTGGGCCATTTTTGTACGGTAATCTGTCTCGTAAAATTCCAGTTCTTCTCGAATCCGTTGGAAATCGCCTTCTAAACCTTTAATAAGATTTTGAATGGTTTCCGGGACGGGCTGATAATATTTAATTGAATTTTTTCCTGTATACGCAGACCTGCTGTCCTCATACCATGCATCGTTTTTTGGAGAAAAGAATTCTTCGATGCATTGATGATAAATACGGTACAATGTTTTTTCTGCTGCAGCCTTTTGAAACGGCTCACTTTGAAGGATTAACGCACATGTCTCAATGCTTTCCTCACTGTAAACGAGCAGTTTCCGCATATTTGCAACAATTAATTTAAGGTAATTTCGTTTTTCCTCAGTTTCAGGATTTAATTGTGAAATCGTTGTTTCATTTAAGAAACCTTCCAGTGTCTGGATAGTTTCTTTTAAAAACCCCTTGACATCATTAAGTTGTGATTCTACTAAAGTATTCCCCATATTTACACCCCCGGATTTAGTCCAATCTAATATAATTTTGGCTGCATTATAAAAGCAAGCGGTGATTTTAATTCATAACTTTTGTTTTGTTTAAGGGATTGAAAAATTTCAGGCAGCTTATTAAAATCAATTTCCTGGAAATAGGCTGCAAACTCATGCTTAGAATTAATGTATACACGTTTACGATGGCGCAGTCCTGGATTTTTAATCAAGCAAACAAGGGCAACAATATCCTTGAATTCTACTTCATCAAAAATCGGGTCCTGTAGATAGGGAGTGAATTCATTGAACATTTCATCAAAGTACCTTAGATAGAGAACGTGTAGGGTTTTTTCCTCTCCTTCATCCTCAAAAGTTACTTCACTTCTGTTAAAGAAATCTTCAGAGGTATTTGATTTTTCCTTCTCTAATTCATACCCGCTGCATTGATTAATTAGCACCTTAATCCCACTCCTAAACAATTAGAAATTAATGAAATTTGAAAGCTATTTCTATTTTAACATAAATATTCCTTTATGTTTCCTATTTATTCTATGATTCAAGTGTTTCTTGAAACTTCTCAAAAAACAAATCCGCTTCCTCTTGGACATATTCTTCTTCTGCTTTTTCAGGAAGCTTTGGTAATTCCTTAAGACTCTTTAATCCAAAATAGTCGAGAAATTCCTTCGTCGTTCCATATAATATGGCTCTGCCTGTACCTTCTGCCCGTCCTACTTCTTTTATAAGTGCCTTTGACACAAGTGTATGAAGCGGCCTCTCTGTTTTTACCCCACGAATTTCTTCGATTTCAGCACGGGTTATCGGTTGTTTATAGGCAATAATTGCAAGTGTTTCTAATGCTGCCTGTGATAGCGCGGACGTATTTGGAGAGTCAACCAATTTTTTTAAATATGAGGCATTTTCTTTCTTGGTAGCAAGCTGAAACGTTCCTGCAAGCTGTACAATCGTAACTCCTCTTTGTTCGTTACGCTCATATTCTCGGATCGACTCTTCTATTATTTCACCGGCCTTTAGATCGTCCACCTCTAAAACCTCGGCAATTTGTTTTAATGTCAGTCCTTCATCACCGGCTGCAAACAATAGACTTTCTAAAATACTGCTCCAATTAATGATTTCCAACCACTTCTCTTCCTTCCTTAATTGCCTCTACAAAAATATCACCAAAGTTTTCCTGTTGTTCAACATCAATTTCTTTTCTTTTAATCAGTTCTAAGATAGCCAAAAAAGTTACCACAACATGCTCTTTTTCCGGGTAGGGAAAAAGGTCATTAAAGTTTTTGCGCCCTTTTAAATGCTTTAACTCATCCATGATTTCGGACATTCTTTTTTCAATCGAAATTTCCTGACGTGTAATTTTTGTTGACATTGGACGCTGAAGCTTTTTTCTTCTTAGCAGTTTTTGAAACGCTGCCAGCATATCATATAGCGAAACATTAAGTTCTGCTTTTTCGGGCTGTTTTTCTTTTGCAAAATCCGACAAATCACTAGGCGGCTTAGTATACATGAGGCCGCGTTCTTCTTCCATTGATTTTAAATCATTGGCTGCCTCTTTAAATTTTCGATATTCAATCAACCGTTCAACAAGTTCGTCCCTTGGATCTTCTTCATCATAGTGTGCTTCGATATCCATATCTTCCATTGTCTCTTCATTTTTTGGTAAGAGCATCTTGCTCTTGATTGCCAACAATGTAGCAGCCATTACTAAAAATTCACTTGCTATATCAAGTTTCAGTTCCTTCATTGTATGAATATAGATTAAGTACTGCTCGGTAATTTGGGCAACAGGGATATCATATATATCAATTTCGAGCCGATTTATTAAATGCAGTAATAAATCCAATGGCCCTTCAAACGCATCAATTTTAACCTTGTATGGCATTGTTATTCACCAGTATTCCTGAAAAATTCGTCGGACTTTTTTCGACTATTATAAGTATAGAGGAATCAGTTTCGTTATCCAATAGAAAAATCCCCCTTCTAGATTCGATATTAACCAAAATGTGATGTTTGCCCAAACACTGGACAAATTCTCTACATATGATGTCAATGAACAAAGCAAATAATATTTAGGAGGTATTGAATATGGCTGACGGTTTTGGTGCCGGATTTGCGTTAATCGTAGTTCTATTCATTTTATTAATTATTGTTGGTGCTTCTTGGTGTTGGTAATGAATTAGAATAGCGGAAGCGCCCAGCCTGCCTTTTGGCAGGCTTTTTTATTTTAACCTTTTAATGCTTCTAAAAAGCAAGGATAACCTTAAATATGATAAACTAAAAAGACGAAAAAGGCTAAGGGGGGAAGAAAGGTGTACCCAAAAGAATTTATTGAATATTTGGTCCATTTCCATGGGGACCGTGATTATTTTGAATGCCATGAAATTCTTGAAGAATATTGGAAAAGAAAAGACCCGGGGAATAAAGAATCCATTTGGGTTGGATTTATCCAACTGGCAGTAGCAAATTACCACCATCGAAGGACCAATTTTATTGGAGCAAAACGAACTTTGGAAAAAGCCATTTCTATTTTTAAAAGCCAACCAGAATCAATTACCCAAGCGGGCTTGAAATATTCCCTCTTGATTAAGGAATTGACTGATCGCTTATCAGAGATTGAAAAAAGATCGCCCTATGTTAGCATGCTGCTTCCTATTCAGGATTCCAACTTGTTGAATCAATGTATCCTTCTATGTAAACAAACAGGATTCCACTGGGGGAGACATAGTGATCTTACAAAAGCTTCATTGGTCGATCGGCATAAATTGCGTGATCGATCAAGTGTAATTGCTGAACGAGAACATGCAATTAAATTAAAAAAAGGCAACGATAAAATGTAATCGTTGCCTTTTTTGACAATTAACATATATCACATTTTTCAACAAAAGCTTGAGTTTGTTCATTAGAAGTAATGTTTTTTTCAGGGTACATTTCCTTAAGTGCTTTAACCATTTTTTTACCGACCCCTTGATAACGATGAGAAGGGTTCACTGAAATATGCTGTATCTCTAATTCATTTGAAGCATCAAGATTAATTACCCCAAGAAGACCAATAATATCTTCTTCCTTCCACAAAAACAACTGCCTAAATTCTTCTGTCTCATATTCCTTCATTGTTTGCTGGAGTTTTTTCAAGTCCTTTTCATTTGGCATAAAGGACAATAAACCCATTGCAATTTTTTCGAAAGCTTTTTTATACCGAATTAACATATTGATCCCTCATTATATTAAATAAACCCCGCCATAATGTTCTATCTCTACATAGATTTACTAATTACAATTTATGTATTATATGTCTTAACAGCCCTAGTTGCGCTCTTGTCAATCATACAAAATAAATGCTTATTCATCAATCCCAAAATTTAGGAATGCTTAGGACCAATAAAAACCCAATAAATAATCCCCCATATAATGGATAGGGCAATTAGGATAACAAACAAAAGCCAATTACTTTTTTTCATTCAAGACTTCCCCCAAAGGATTGAAGATGCTTTCTACATTCTACACTATTTGACAAAAATAATCTATTTCTCTTTTGAACTGATAAAGGAATAAGCCGCCCGAAATGGGCAGCTTATCACTTGAGCGGCAAATCCAGTCTGATTAAATCTTCATAGGTTTCCCTTTTAACAACAAGTGCAGATTTGCCATTTTCAACAAATACAACGGCCGGTCTTGGCAGACGGTTGTAATTGTTTGACATAGAATAGCCGTAAGCACCTGTACAAAAAACTGCAAGGATGTCTTCATCCCCCTGTTTTGGAAGTGGTAAATCCCAGATAAGCATGTCACCAGACTCACAGCATTTTCCAGCAATAGACACGGTTTCATCCGCTTTTTCCAATGGTTTATTTGCCAGCACCGCTTCATACTTGGCTTGATAAAGTGCAGGGCGAATATTATCACTCATTCCCCCATCAACAGCCAAATATTTTCTAACTCCCGGAACTTCCTTTGAGGATCCGATTTTGTATAACGTAATCCCAGAATCTCCTACAAGTGATCGCCCCGGTTCAATCCATATTTCCGGCATACTGAGCGAAAAGCTGCTTACTAAGCTTTTTACTTCTTTAATAATTTCACTAACATATTGATAAGGAAGTAATGGTTCATCTTCCTTCGTATAGCGAATTCCGAAGCCTCCACCTAAATTCAGAACCTTTGCTTCGAAAGATAATTTGTTTTTCCACTTATTTAATTTTTCAATTAATTTTTCAGCTGCCAATAAAAATCCCGTTGTCTCAAAAATTTGTGAGCCAATATGACAATGGATTCCTAAAACATCGAAGTTTTCAAATTGAAGTGCTGCAGATAATGCCTCCTCTGCTTGCCCATTTTGGAGGTCAAACCCAAATTTAGAATCTTCCTGCCCTGTTAAGATATAATCATGTGTGTGTGCTTCAATACCCGGGGTAACCCTTAATAAAATCTTGACCATCGTATTTTTCTCATTACAAATTAATTTCAAGAGATTCAACTCATAAAAATTATCGACAACTATGCAGCCTATCCTATTTTCCAAAGCCATTTCCAATTCTTCTCTACTTTTGTTGTTTCCGTGAAAATGAATTCGTTCAACGGGAAACCCGGCGGCTAAAGCTGTATACAATTCACCACCTGAGACAACATCAAGTGATAAGCCTTCTTCCTCTGCAAGCTGAAGCATGGCAATCGTTGAAAAAGCTTTGCTGGCATAAGCAACCTGAGCTTGGACCTTTTGCTCATCAAAGGCCTGCTTAAATCCCCTGGCTCTTTCTCTAATTAATGCTACATCATAAACATATAGAGGGGTACCGTACTCTCTTGCCAAATCAATTGCATCGAGGCCGCCAATTTCTAAATTCCCCTTGCTATTTATTCCTGTAGAACCATAAAAATGCATTATTTCCCTCTCCCCCGCAATGACTCAAATTTAATACAAATGGCATCAATAAATAAATAGACAGAATCTAAAAGATACTGCCTATCTTTATAATTTTAAATTAAAATTACTTTAGCATAACAGCGGAAAATCTGCAATTTTTATTTTAATTTACACTTTCCTTCACTCCGGTGGCTGGCGATATCTGTTGCGCGGATGAACAATACTTGGTCTAAGTAATGAACCTGGAACGGCCCTTCGTAAAATAATTTGTAAAAACCCTTTAGGTTCAAATGGCAGGAATGGCCAGAAATATGGTGTATTAAACGCACGCATTTTAACAAGGAAAAGAAATAAAAGTGTTGCACCAATAACAAACCCGGGTGTATGAAAGAAAGCAACCAGCAACAGTAGCGTAAGCCTACCAATTTTATTCGCAACGCTTAATTCATAACTAGGTGTCGTAAACGTGCCTATCCCTGAGACCGCTACATAAAGAATAACTTCCGGTACAAACAGACCGACACTAATTGCAATTTGTCCAATTAACACAGCTGCAATTAAACCCATTGCTGTTGATAGCGGTGTCGGAGTATGTATGGCAGCAATCTTTAAAAATTCAATCCCAAAATCCGCTAAAAATATTTGAATAATTACTGGAATATTGGTCTGATCATTGGGACCAATAAACGAAAGCTTTTCAGGCAATAATGATGGCTCCAGTACGAAAAGCAGCCACAAAGGCAGTAAGAAAATAGATGTCAGGACACCTAAGAACCTGGTCCACCTTAAAAAGGTACCCATAGCAGGAGATTCGCGAAATTCTTCAGCATGCTGCACATGATGAAAAAAAGTAGTTGGCGTTATGATTACACTAGGTGATGTATCTACAATAATAATTACATGACCTTCTAATACATGTGCAGCAGCCACATCAGCCCTCTCAGTATACCGTACAAGTGGAAAAGGGTTCCACCCCTGCTTTAAGATAAACTCTTCAATCGTTTTATCAGCCATTGGGATTCCATCTACGTCAATCGACTTTAATTCTTTTCTAAGAATATTTAATAAATCAGAGTCTGCCACATCTTCTAAATAGCATAAAGAAACATCTGTTTTTGAACGTTTCCCAACCTTAATCATTTCATATCGAAGACGTTCGTCCCTTATTCTCCTTCTAATTAAAGCAGTATTAAGAATAATATTTTCGACAAAGCCATCCCGTGCTCCCCTTACAACCTTTTCTGTATCTGGCTCCTGCGGAGAGCGTCCAGGGTAACTTCTTACATCGACAACAAATCCGGTACTTTCCCCATCGATTACTACAACAATTAATCCAGAAAGGATATAGTCGACCATTTCGGTTAGTAATGTGATTGGTTGTACCGATTGGTTAACGAGTCTGTTTTCAATAATTTTAAAAAGATCTGTAGATAATTTTTCATGGTCATTAATTTCAACTAATTCTTCAACCAATTCAATCGCAAATCGGGTATCAACCAATCCACTTACAGAATATATGTGTACATCTTTTTTCAAAACCTTTAACTTTCGAATATTTAAATCGAAGCTTACTCCTAAACCAACCTTTTGTTTCATATAATGTTCAACTTCACTCACTGATTTTGGGATTGGCCATTGTTGCTCCGTACTATTTGTCATGAAAACCACTCCTTTCGAGAATAAGATCCACCGCTTTTTTCGTAATCGGTGAGCCGATCCTGTAGTCGTCCCGCCTTGCCATTTTTCCGATATCGCCGATTCCAACAATTAGCGGGACATCCAATTCGTCAAGACAGTAAACGGTATCTCCATTTATTCTGCCAATTTCAAGTTCCGGTATACCAAATTTATCTACCCCATAGGGAGTTATTTCACCATCGCGGTCAATACTTACATCAATCCTCGCCCATTCTTCATGTCTTGACTTTGCAGCTACTGCGATAATACCCAGTACCTCAATATCCTTATGTAATGCAACAAATTTCAGGGCATTTTCACCCGCACCCTCACCCACAATTCCACTATCATCAAACATCACCAACACCGGATCATTTGGAGCTTTTTTTATTAAATGGATAAGTTCAGGACCTTTTAATTTGGAAGGATTCCCATGAGACATAGAAATGCAGCGACCGCCCACTTCCTTAGCAACATGCTCGACAGCTCTTCTCGCATAATCATCTCCATCAGTAATTAAAATGACACGCCTCCGAATGCTCATGATTGTGATGTCCTTTCATGGCTAGATTCATGTTAATGATGAATAAAATAAACCCATTGAAATAGGGAGCCTGCAACTTTCCCAAGAACTATAGCCATTATTAAATAGATAATTTCTTCATCCAACCGGATTCTTTTTGCAAGAATTGGAAGCACATTTAATACTTCAGTTAATGCACCTGCAAGCATTCCCACATAGACTCCCTCAGTTAAACCAAGAGGAATCAAAAAATAAGCTGAAATTCCTAAAGTTGGATCTCTGAGACTTATAGCAACCCCTACAAGGGCACCGATGACAACAGCCCATTCATATTGTTGTATCATTTTTTGTGTTTTTGATAATTGTGTTAATCTTGGAATAATCCCAAGTACAGTTAAAAAGGCTACAAAGCCCGAACCCACAGCCAATCCGCTTGCTAAACCAAAAAAGAGTATGGCTAAAATTTTAATTGTCATCAAGTTTCTTCATACTTTCTTTGTTTTCATGAATGACTAAGTAATTATCTAAATCCATTTGATAATTAAACATTTCGACTTCAAGTGGACTGGGCTCATCATTGATTCGCTTTTTAAACACATGATTAAAAAATAAAATCATCCCCAATCCTAAACCAATGGAATAAGGAATTTGAAATAACCATGGCTTTGCCACTTTTCTACCGGTAATAATGGTATAAATTTTTTCCTGAACACTTCTCATGCTGACATCATCATGAAAATTCATGATGGCCATGGCTGAACCAAAGAATAATAAAAACCAAATTAACAGAAATAAAGGAAGAGACACTCCTTTTTTCTTTGTAATCACTTCGATAATCGTTTGTGCTGGTCCGACAGTTTGGACTTCCATTTCAGGAAATTTTGCCATTATTTTAGAAATCACTTTCATTACATCAATAACGACGATATTCCGATCTTTATCAGATATTCGATGTATGACGGTATTTTCCAATTTAGTCATATCAGTTTCCGGGGCAATGATTTGAGCCACATCTTTCAGCATAATCACATCTTCAGGATTAGTTTTCACACGATTCCGCATGCGGATGTAGATTGTTTTTTCCAAAACATTCACTTCCCACACATTGATTTCCTCGTATAAGTAGTATGGTTAATTGTTATCCTTTTAATGAAACCCAAAAAATGGTACAAAAAAAAGACCGGATGAATCATAGATCCATTCGGTCTTTCATTTGCATCAATATTTTTTTCTCGAGCCTTGAAACTTGAACCTGAGAGATTCCCAGCCTTAATGCGACTTCCGATTGAGTTTGATCCTTATAATATCTTAAATAAACAATTAATCTTTCACGTTCATCCAATTCCCGAATCGCTTCTTTTAAAGCGATTTTATCAAACCATTTACCGTCATTGCCATCGTCAATTTGATCTAAAAGCGTAATGGGATCACCATCATTTTCATAGACCGTTTCGTGAATGGAAGATGGTGTTCTGCTGGCCTCTTGGGCAAGAATGACGTCCTCCGGTGATAATTCAAGATATTCCGAAATTTCATTTACGGTCGGAATCCTTCCAAGCGTCTTTGATAATTCGTCTTTTGCCTTTCGAATTCGGTTGCCCATTTCTTTTAATGATCGGCTCACTTTAACCGTTCCATCATCGCGGATAAATCGTTGAATCTCGCCAATAATCATCGGAACAGCATAAGTTGAAAACTTTACATCATAAGAAAGGTCGAATTTATCTACTGACTTCAATAAGCCAATACAACCAATTTGGAAAAGATCGTCCGGGTCATAGCCCCGATTTAAGAAACGCTGAACAACAGACCAGACAAGACGCATATTTTTTTCAACAATTAACTCCCTGGATACCTGGTCCCCATCTTGGCTCTTTTTAATCAGTTCTTTTACTTCGTGATCCTTTAAATACGGCCTGCTTTTATCGTTTTTGACCTCCACATCCATCGGCAAGTCTCCTTAATTGCACAGCATTTTGCGAGATTGTAAATGCTTTCGTAATCTTACTTCGGTTCCTTTACCTGGCTGCGTGAGAACCTCGACCTCATCCATGAAATTTTCCATGATGGTGAATCCCATACCGGATCTTTCCAAGTCCGGTTTTGTTGTAAATAATGGCTGACGAGCTTCCTCCACATCTACAATTCCAATTCCTTTGTCTCGAATCGTCATATCAATTACATTATCCTCGATACTAACGTCAATATAGACAATTCCTTTTGAATCATTTTCATATCCATGAATAATTGCATTTGTTACCGCTTCTGATACAACTGTTTTAATTTCAGTCAGTTCATCCATTGTCGGGTCAAGCTGAGCAATGAACGCGGCAACCGTTACACGCGCAAAAGATTCGTTTTGACTTAACGCACTAAATTGAAGATTCATTTCATTTTTCATTTTTATGCAACCCCCAATTTTTGCAATGCGCAGTTTTCAGTCGGTTCCATTTTAATAATCTTAAATAAACCCGACATATCGAATAACCTTTGTATTGCAGGGGAGATTGCACAAACAACCATTTCACCGTGCACCTGCTTAATTTGTTTGTATCTTCCTAAAATAACTCCAAGTCCTGAGCTATCCATAAAGGTCAACTGTTCTAAATTTAAAACAATATGACGAATTTCATTTCTATCAATCGCATTTGCAGCCTGCTCACGGAGTTCGTCTGCTGTATGGTGATCTAGCTCACCGCTTAATCGAATACATAAAACATCATGTTTTATTTCTAATTCAATGTTAAGACTCACTATCCCTGGCCTCCTTAATCTGGTATAGTGAGTCAATTCGATGGAGGGGCATACATTTCCTCCTATCGGGACAAAACTAGTCGTAATTCGCCAAAACTAGTGAATAATTCTTTATTTTCGACATATGTTTATTTACCGGATTTTGTAAACATCCCAAATGCACGTTTATAAAGGGTCCACCAACTTGCTTCTTTAACATCCGTTTTAGCCACTAATGGACTTTCCAAAACTACTTTTCCATCCTTAATCAGTTTAATGGTTCCTATTTTGTCACCTTTATGGATAGGAGCATCTAAACCTTTCTCTAGAATGACTTTTTGTTTTACATCTTTCGTTTTTTCACCCTTTTTCGTCAATAAAGAAAGTGGTTCACTTGTAACGGCATCCACCGTCTTTTCCTTTCCCTTGCTTACATGTGTTTTGCTTATAACCTGATTCCGCTTATACATTGGATGGGTTTGATATTGATTGAAAGCATAATTTAGCATTTTTGTTACCTGAGCATTTCTATCCTTCGATGTTGGAGCACCAAATACAACGGCTATGACGCGCATTCCATCCTTTTGGGCTGTTGCTGTTAAACAATACTTTGCTTCTCCGGTAAAGCCAGTTTTTAAGCCATCCACGCCGGGATAAAAGCGGACTAGTTTGTTCGTGTTAACGAGCCAAAATTTTTTGTCCGTATTTTCGCGAAGGTATGCCTCGTACATTCCCGTGAACTTCGTGATGTCCTCATATTTTAATAGTTCTTTTGCCATAATAGCCATATCATGTGCTGAACTATAATGACCGCTTACTGGAAGCCCCGTGGTATTTTTAAAGAAAGTATGTTTTAAACCTAACTCTTTAGCTTTTTTATTCATCATATCCACAAATGCTTCTTCAGACCCTCCGATTCTTTCGGCCATTGCTACAGAAGCATCATTTCCGGAACCAATTGCAATTCCTTTCAACATTTCCTTTGTAGTCATTTCTTCGCCTGGCTCAAGAAAAATTTGTGAACCTCCCATAGAGGCAGCATATTCACTTGCTCGAATTTTTTCATTCCAGCTCAATTTTCCTTGATCAATTGCTTCCATAATTAACAGCATTGTCATGATTTTTGTCATACTTGCCGGCGGTAGTTCTTCTTGACTATTTTTCTCAAAAAGGACTTTCCCCGTATCGCGTTCAATTAATACTGCTGATCTAACATTATTAACGAGCTCGGTGCTATTCTTTTCTTCAGCCGCAAAAGCGGAAGGAATCCATAAACTTGTAACTAAAAAAGATATCATCATTAATGAGACGATTCGTTTCATCGCATAACCCTCCATTCTTTATATAGATAACATTTTTTCCAAATCAAACAACTTTATACAATAATTTCCTATGAATACAATAAAAAAAGTCCGGGTTCCCCCCGGACTTTTCAAAGCATTCATTATTCAGTAATCTCTTCGTGAATCAGGATTGGCGCTTCTATTATTGAAGATGAAATCTTGATATTTTCGTAAAGTTTATCTTTCACTTCACGCACATCTTCAAAATTGCTGTAAATCGTAACCAAGGATTGACCTTTTTTCACCTGGTCGCCGATTTTTTTCCTTAAGACTAGCCCGACGGCTAAATCAATTACAGATTCTTTTGTTGCTCTGCCGGCACCTAACAGCATCGCAGCTGTTCCAACTTCATCAGCAATAATTTCGGATACATATCCATCTTCTTTTGCTTCCAATTCAAAAGTAAAATTTGCCTGAGGTAATTTGGAAGGGTCATCTACGACGGATGCATCCCCGCCTTGGGAACTTAAAAATACCTTTAATTTTTCAAGTGCCTCTCCATTTTTAATCACGTTTTCAAGCATGGCCCGAGCTTCTGCCAAAGAATCTGCCTTTTCAGCCAAATAAACCATATGGCTTCCAAGTGTTAAACAAAGTTCTGTTAAATCATCAGGACCTTCCCCTTTTAACGTATCAATGGCTTCTTTTACTTCAAGCCCATTTCCAATGGCATATCCAAGCGGCTGACTCATGTCTGAAATAACTGCCATTGTTCTTCTACCAACATTATTTCCAATTCGAACCATTGCTTTGGCCAATTCTCTGGAATCATCCAGTGTTTTCATGAATGCGCCTGCACCTGTTTTTACATCAAGGACGATCGCATCAGCACCTGCCGCCATTTTCTTACTCATTATGGAACTTGCAATAAGAGGAATGCTGTCGACTGTAGCTGTTACATCCCGAAGAGCATACAGCTTCTTATCAGCAGGGGTCAGATTTCCACTTTGACCAATTACCGCGATTTTATTATGATTGACGAGATCAATAAATTCCTTGTTTTCAATTTCCACATGGAAACCCTTAACGGCCTCCAATTTATCAATGGTTCCTCCTGTATGGCCAAGGCCACGCCCGGACATTTTGGCAACCGGTACTCCAAGGGCAGCCACAAGCGGACCAAGGACGAGTGTCGTGGTATCACCAACACCGCCAGTGGAGTGTTTATCTACTTTAATTCCTTCTATTTTCGATAAATCAATTTGATCACCGGATTCCACCATCGCCATGGTTAAATCTGCTCGTTCTTTTTCCGTCATTCCTTGAAAATAGATGGCCATTGTCCATGCACTGATTTGATAATCGGGGATAGAGCCATCCGTGTAGCCATTTATAATAAATTTAATTTCTGCTGTTGATAATTCATGCCCATCGCGTTTTTTTTCAATTAAGTCGACCATTCTCATTATTCATCACCACTTTACCAGTTTAAATTTCAGGAAATTAAGCGATCCTTTTCACAATTTCCTTTATATATAAAAGAAAGTTTGCTTTTACCTTTTCAGTCGTCTCAATTACTTCATCATGGCTTAATGGCTGATCTAGGATTCCTGATGCCATGTTAGTAATACAAGAAATTCCCAAAACCTTTAAGCCGCCGTGGCGTGCCACAATTACTTCTGGAACTGTCGACATTCCAACTGCATCACCGCCAAGCACCCTAGCCATTCTTATTTCGGCAGGGGTTTCATAGACAGGGCCAGTAAAGCCAACATAAACACCTTCCTTGACCTCGATGTTTAGGCCTCGAGCAATTTCCTTTGCAATCGCCCTTAATTCTTTTGTGTAAGCCTCAGACATATCCGGGAAACGAACCCCAAGCTTGGAGTCATTCGGACCAATTAACGGATTTGTTCCCATAAAATTAATATGATCCGTAATAATCATTAAGTCTCCTGGGGAGAAGCTTTCATTGACACCACCCGCTGCATTTGTCACAATCAGCATTTCCACTCCAAGTTCTTTCATCACCCTCACTGGAAATGTCACTTTATCCATACTGTATCCTTCATAAAAATGAAAACGACCCTGCATGGCGACAACCTCTGCCCCGCTTAGGGAACCAAAAACTAATTGTCCTGCATGCCCCTCAACCGTCGAGACCGGAAAATCTGGAATCTCATGATAGGGTATTTTAACCGGCTCGGCGATTTCATCTGCTAATACACCAAGACCTGAACCCAAAATAAGGCCAATTTTTGGGGTTTTTGAATATTTTCCTTTTAAAAATCCTGCTGCATTTTGAATCTTTTCAAATTCCATTTTTCATTCCCCTTCTATTTCAATTCGCTTAAAAAGCTATGACCATACTTCGGCATTTTCACATTGAAGTTTTCAGCAACCGTAGCCCCAATATCTGCAAATGTTTTCCTTAATGGAAGTTCCCTTCCTTGTTCCATGTTCTTAGCGTATACAAGTAATGGGACATATTCCCTTGTATGGTCTGTTCCGGGTGCTGTTGGATCATTTCCATGGTCTGCTGTAATGATGAGCAAATCCCCCTCATTCATTTTGGCAAACACTTCAGGCAGACGTGTATCATACTCTTCTAATGCTTTACCGTATCCCTCAGGGTCACGGCGGTGTCCAAAAAGGGCATCAAAATCAACTAAATTCAAAAAACTAATTCCGGTAAATTCCATATCCAGGGTTTGAACTAACTTATCCATTCCATCCATGTTAGAAATGGTCCTTAAGGATTGAGTTACTCCTTCCCCGTCATAAATATCGGAAATTTTCCCAATTGCAATTACGTCAAAACCAGAGTCTTTTAACTCACTCATCACGGTTCGGTCAAATGGTTTTAATGCATAGTCATGGCGATTTGCGGTACGCTTAAAATTACCAGGTTCGCCTATAAACGGACGAGCAATGACCCGGCCCACCATATATCTTTCATCGAGAGTTAATTCGCGGGCAATTTTACAAATTTTATATAATTCTTCAAGAGGAACCACCTCTTCATGGGCAGCTATTTGAAGCACGGAATCAGCAGAGGTATAGACAATTAATGCTCCCGTTTTCATATGCTCTTCCCCAAGTTCAACTAAAATTTCTGTTCCGCTTGCAGGTTTATTTCCAATTACTTTTCTTCCGGTTCGTTTTTCTAGTTCTGAAACAAGTTCATCAGGAAAACCTTCAGGAAATACACGGAAGGGGGTTTGTATATTTAAGCCCATGATTTCCCAATGTCCTGTCATCGTATCCTTACCGTTAGAAGCTTCCATCATCTTTGTATAAAAAGCAAGTGGTTTTTCCGCTTTTGGGATACCTTTGATTTCGCGGATGTTGCTTAAACCCAACTTTGCCATGTTTGGCATATGAAGACCGTTCATTTTTTCTGCAATATGACCATAGGTGTCAGCCCCTTTGTCGCCAAACCGTTCGGCATCGGGAGCTTCGCCAATTCCTACTGAATCCATCACGATTAAAAATATCCGTTTATATGTATTTGCATTCATAAATTTTTCCTCCTTGTTTCGTGGTAAACGGTTACACTCAAAACAAAATAATAAGCAATCATATGTTGCCCCTTTTCATCCAGATTAACCATGAAAGCACATTCATTTGTCAGAAGTCTGACATCTCTATTTTACTAAAAGATTAGGAAAATACAAGAAAAAAAACTGCCTAAAATTAGACAGTTTTTTGAACATGAAACTATAATTCTATTATGCACGGGGAAAGAATTTACTATAAACATCCTTTAATCTTGTTTTACTTACATTTGTATAAATTTGTGTGGTGGATATATCAGCATGTCCGAGCATTTCCTGCACCGCTCTTAAGTCTGCACCATTTTCAAGCAGGTGTGTTGCAAAAGAATGTCTAAGTGTATGAGGGGTTAACTCTTTCTCAATTCCCGCTTCTTTTGTGAGCTTTTTTAATATTTTCCAAAAACCCTGCCGTGTTAATCGTTTCCCTTGATGGTTTAAAAATAATGCGCTATCCTGATTTTTTGGGGTAACAAAATGCCCTCTCCCATATTCTAGGTAACGCTTAATAGCTTCTGCAGCTGTTTTGCCGATTGGTATAATCCGTTCTTTTTCCCCTTTTCCGATGCATCGAACAAATCCCATTGTTAAATGAACATGGTCAATATCAAGATTAATCAGTTCACTGACACGGATCCCGGTTGCATAGAGGAGTTCCAGCATGGCCTTATCTCTTATTCCAAAATGATTATTTTCCTTAGGCGAATCCAACAATTTTTCTACTTCCTTCAGACTTAATACTTTCGGAAGCGACCTTTCTAATTTTGGAGTTTCGATTAGCACAGAGGGGTCTTGGTCTGTTGCTTTATCCCTTAATAGAAATTGATGCAGGGCTCTTACGGAGGCAATATGTCTCGCAATGGTTTTTGATGATTTCCCTTGTTCTTTTAAAAAACCCAGAAATTGAACAATATGCACACGCTGGACAAGATTAAAAGAGGAGATCCTTTCAACATGTTGTAAAAAGCGGATATAACTCTTCAAATCTCGTTCATAAGACATAATCGTATTCTTAGCCAAGCCTTTTTCTACTATTAAAAATTCTATAAAATCTTTTAATTGATTCTCCATCATCTATTTACTCCCCATTTAAATAAAACAAAATCAACCGGTTTAACCAGCCTGGATTTTCATCCTTTACCTCGCTGGATACCTTTAACGCAGCTCCCTCCGGCGCATCATAGCGATGGTAACTTTGGTATTCCTGACTTACCCACATAATACCATAATAAAAGAGAATCGTGCATCCAGTGAAAATGATAAAAACCTTTATGGTTTGAAGTGCGACTTTTATAAAAGAAACCATTCTCTTCTTCCCCCAAATTGCTTCATAATAGTAAAAGGTATGCCAAATTGTACAAGTTTTATACCTTTACAGTAAGAAAAGGGGAAATTTATTTATAATAGAAAAAGTCCTTTTCATAAAAAAGGACTCGTTTATTCTTATTCTGTTTCTTCTTGTTCCGTTTTTTTATCTTGGCAGCGATAGCAAATGCCATGAAAGGTGAGGCGATGATCTTTAATTTTAAAATTCCATCTGCGTTCAACCGTTTCTTCAACATCTTCAAGAAGATCCTCTTGAATTTCATCCACTGCACCGCACTCAATACATACTAGATGATGATGAAAGTGTGCTGCCCCCTCCTGACGAAGGTCATAGCGTGATACTCCATCACCAAAATTAATTTTATCGACAATTTTTAATTCCGTTAGAAGTTCCAAAGTCCGATAAACAGTTGCTAAGCCAATTTCCGGCGATTTTTCTTTAACGAGGAGGTACACATCTTCCGCACTCAAATGATCCTCTTCATTTTCAAGTAAAACTCGAACGGTTGCTTCTCGTTGAGGTGTAAGCTTATAGCTCGATGAGTGCAACTGTTTTTTTATTCTTTCTATTCTAGTTTCCATCCCGAAGTCCCTCCCTCGCCACTGTTAATTCTCATTATAACAGATGGGAAAAGAGATTCAAAATAAAATCATTATAAACAAGGGTTTATATTAATTATTATTATATAATTATTTTAAATTAGCAGTACTGATGATTGTTTTCATTAACCATGGCGACATATAAGCTTCAATTCCAGAAGCGGCGGAGATGAAAATGACAGCTGCCAGTAAAGCAAAAATATAGCGTTTGAAAAAGGGCATAATCGGCTGCCCATACTTTTTTAAGAACTGCTTTTTAATCATCCTAATTGAAAAAATAACTGAAAATGCCGCCATTATGATAAATACCGGAATGATAATCAAATTTTGCGGAAGGATGGATACAAATGCAAGTAAAAATCCATTCCAGCCCATTTGACTGACTAAAAAACCAACCGTAAAACCAACTACCATACCCTTTAAAAATAAAAGAATAAGAATAATTGGTAAACCAATAATGGAAATCCCCAGAATCCACATCAGTCCAATAAATTTGCTGTTATGAAAGAAACTTTGGAAAAATAAATCATTTGTTTCTGCCACTTTTCCATTAGAAATCTGGCCAAAAAATTGCGACAAATAGTAGAATAGATCTTCTTTTTGCGTAATTCCCATGCTATTTACGACAATAGCTCCAAAAATAACACCCATTAAAAATAACACGATAATAAATAAAAAAATTGAGGAATGCTCACGGAAATAACTGGCGGCATCGGACTGGTACAATCGTTTCTTCATTTGCGTTTCCTCCCTATTCGGACAATCAGTTATTACATACTATGCTTGTCTATCTTTTCTATGACCAAAAATTAATAGATAATATAAAAGGGTCTGACTCTATGGAGTCAAACCCTAATTATTATTGATCCGCGATTTTCCCGTATTTGCCACCGCCGCCTGCAGATAGGTGAATTTCTCCTTCTCTCGCCTTCATAATTAATTCAGCAATTTTGGGCGGAACGACTTCTTTTAATGATTCTGCCGGGACTTCATGCAAAATCGCCATTTCACTTCCGAAATGATTGACAAGTTTTTCAAGCAGCTTCGGCCCTAACCCTGGGATAAACTCCAGCGGTACTTGGTGAACATATGGCGGTCTGTTTGAAGGACCCTCCTCTGCTGTTTTTAATTCTAAAATCCTATCTGCTACACCTTTAATGATTTTTTTGTTCCCGCAAAGTGTACATATTTGATCATCTTCACCCGCCGGATTTAAGCATTCTGCACAAACAGTTTTGTGGTATTTGCCTAGGAGCGGATCAAGCCCGTAATTGGCAACAACTCCACGACCATCCTCACCGTTTAATGCTTTTTGCAATTCCTTAAAGGTCGGCTCTTCCATCGCGATTACTTGATATTCTCGGGCAATCTTTGCGAGGGAATGGGCATCCGAGTTTGTTACAAACGTATATTTGTGAATTTCCCCAATTTGATCCGCCATGTCAGTATCTGAACTTAAACCAAGCTCAATCCCATCAATTAGGTTTGGGTCAAATACCTCTGTTAAGGAACGGTTAACCCCTTTCCCATATAAGCTTTTAAACGGAGTAAAAACATGGGCGGGGATAAAAATCCCTCCTAAGTCTTTAATCTTTTTTTGCAGTTCGAGGCCCGTTACATATACCCGCTGTGAGCTTAGCTGAACATTTTTTAGATTTTTTGAAAGCCAGGATGAAAATTCCCTCATGATGGCTAGAGTCGGAAAAAAACCTAGTAAATGGATTGGCCCGTTGCATCCCTCATCATAAATTTCCAACTCTGACCCAGGAATCACTGTTAAATCTCCAAATACTAAACCGCCATCAGGATGCTCGACAAGATCTCCGCTTTCAATGAGGTTTTCCATCTCTAAAATAACCTCCGGGGAATGGCTGTCAATAATCCCCACCATATTCAAACCCTTTTCATGCCTCGCATGTTCAATGATATTTGTAAAGGTTAACGATTTGGCACCAGTAATTTTGACAGGCTTACCCGTCCAGGTTCTGCCAATATGAATATGTAAATCCACATAATAATTTTTCATTATTTTGCTAGAGCCTCTTGTAATTGCAAATATTGAATGGCATAAATTGTTTTGGCATCGTAGATTTTTTGATCTTTCATATATTGAATGGCCTCATCGAGGGTCAATTCTTCAATATTTACAAATTCATCTTCATCGAGAGCAGCTGAATTCTCTTTTTTCGAAAGTCCTTTTGCAAGGTAAACATGAATGATTTCATCGGCAAAACCTGGTGAAGTATAAAAAGATGTCAGCAGTTCAAGGCTTTCACATACATAGCTTGTTTCTTCCTCAAGTTCCCTGTGGGCACAAAGGGCCGGGTCTTCTCCTTTTTCAAGCTTTCCCGCAGGAATTTCAACAATCGTTCTTTCCAAGGCTTTGCGGTATTGCTCTACCATGACGATTTTATTTTCATTGGTGATGGCGATAACCGCCACTGCACCAGGATGTTTGATAATTTCACGTTTCGACTTTTTCCCGTTAGGTAGTTCAACCTCTTGTATTTGCAGGCTGATGACCTTGCCAGAAAAAATTTCTTCACTATGGATTGTTTTTTCTTCAAGATTGTCCATAATTGTCACTCCTGTTCTAATCCGCTATTCATTGCTCATACATTTTACCATACTTTATTTGGAGGGGTATGGGATGAAGGTGTACGTACACGAAAAGGGCGTCCTCCTTGTCGGCAAAGGCTGGGAAGTGCTGCAAAAGCTTAAGGAATATAATAAAGAATTTGTTTATGTTTCGGATTGGATAAAGGATGTTTCCCAAAAGTAATCGTTACATTTGTAGTCTCCCCTATTCTTTTATAAAATTGTAGGAAAAGAACAGGGGTGGTTTTTTTGAAAAAAAGACAACTTGGGAACTCTGATTTGTTTGTGACTGAATTGGGCTTAGGGTGTATGTCGATTGACACCGATGAAAAAGCAGCCCGCTATATTATTGATACTGCTTTAGATGAGGGGATTAACTACTTTGATACCGCTGATTTATACGATTTCGGAGTAAATGAAACACTGGTCGGCGCTGCTTTAAAGCCTGTCAGAGATAAGATGATTCTTGCTACAAAAGTAGGTAATCGCTGGAGAAAGGACCGGTCCGGCTGGTCTTGGGACCCATCCAAATCTTACATAAAGGAAGAAGTAAAATACAGCTTGAAACGACTTGGTACAGACTATATTGACCTTTACCAGCTGCACGGCGGGACCATTGAAGACCCATTAGAAGAAACCATTGAAGCATTTGAGGAATTGAAGGCAGAGGGCTATATTCGTTATTATGGGATTTCATCGATTCGACCAAATGTCATTCGTGAATATGTTAGGAAATCCAAAATGGTTTCAGTAATGATGCAATATAGTATTTTGGATCGCCGTCCTGAAGAAGAGGCATTGCCACTTCTTGCTGAACATGGAATTAGTGTTGTTACCCGTGGTCCTCTCGCCAAAGGTCTTCTTAGTGATAGAATGCTTGAAAAGGCTTCGGAAAAAGGCTATTTGGATTATAGCCTGGAGGAGTTGCAAGAAGTATTGCCACTGTTGAAAGAAAAGATTGCATTGGGGCGTTCTTTTACAGAAGTCGCACTCCAATATAATTTATCCAACCCAACTGTTGCATCAGTGATTACTGGTGCGAGCAGTGCGGAGCAGGTGCGAAGCAATGCGGCGGCGGCTATGAGCCGGGCATTGTCAGATGAGGAGATTAGCTTTATTAGAAAGTTGACAAAGGCAAGCGTTTATCAGGAGCATCGGTAAAAGAAATCCCACTGGGCGTTGTCCAGTGGGTTATTTGTTGACTTTTGGCCATCAATCTTATGAAGGACTTTTTTTGGGAACCTCTATGGGTTTTGGCCTTCATCGACCTTATGAAGGACGTTTCGAAGGGAACCTTAGTGAGGTTTGGCCTTCATCGCTCTCTTGAAGGACGTTTCTCCCGAGCCCCTGTTGAGGTTTGGCCTTCATCGCTCTCTTGAAGGACTTTTCCCCGAGGCCCGCTGTGAGTTTTGGCCTTCATCGCTCTCTTGAAGGACGTTTCTCCCGAGCCCCTGTTGAGGTTTGGCCTTCATCGCTCTCTTGAAGGACTTTTCCCCGGGCCTTTGTTGAGTTTTGGCCTTCATCGGTCTTCTTGAAGGACGTTTCCCCGAGGCCCTTGTTGAGGTTTGGCCTTCATCGCTCTCTTGAAGGACGTTTCCCCGGGCCTTTGTTGAGTTTTGGCCTTCATCGGTCTTCTTGAAGGACGTTTCCCGGGGCCTTTGTTGAGTTTTGGCCTTCATCGGTCTTCTTGAAGGACGTTTCCCCGGAGCCCTTATTGAGGTTTGGCCTTCATCGCTCTCTTGAAGGACGTTTCCCCGGGGCCCTTAGTGAGTTTTGGTCTTCATCGACCTTATGAAGACCATTTTCGAAGGTTTCGCTACGAGTTTTAGTCTTCATATCGAAGATTAAGGACATTTCCACCAACAAAGACAGTAAGAATCCTATTTAAACTCTTTCCAGTTCATTCCACTTTCATTTAACAACTCTTCAAAGGATTTGTTCTTTTCCTTTAATCTTCTTTCTTCCCGCTTTTTAAACTCCTCTTCAGCTCTTTTATTCTCTTCCTCTATCTTGAGCTTCTCCTGCTGCTCTTTTAGCTGCTTTAGTAAATTTGGATCCATCATATCCTTCAGCGTAACAACAGATTCATCTTTTTTCGGTTTCTGTTTCGGTTGCTTTTTCACAGTTAGACCTCCCCTTCATAACGAATTTGCCACTATTATACCACTTGGCGCAATAAAACAGCTTTAGATTTATCTCAAAAAAACAGGTGAGAAAATTAGGAACTTTTCCCTTTTGGGTATTAACCTGCTTTCTTTTCCTTAATAGGCCTCAAGTAACACATTCTCATCCACCATTAATGCTGCTTCTGTTGAATTTATAACCTCTTCCACCGTAAACCCTTTTGCCACTTCAACAAGTTTTAGCCCGGAATCAGTCACATCCATTACCGCCCGCTCTGTGATAATACGATTGACAACTCCTTTTCCTGTTAACGGAAGTGTGCATTTCTTTAAAATTTTCGATTCCCCGCGTTTATTAACATGTTCCATTATGACAATGATTCTTTGAGCGCCATGGACAAGGTCCATTGCCCCTCCCATGCCCTTAATCATTTTTCCAGGTATCATCCAGTTTGCTAGATCACCGGTTTCAGAAACCTCCATTCCCCCAAGAATGGCTAGATTAATATGCCCGCCACGAATCATCGCAAATGATTCAGCACTGTCAAAAAAAGCAGCGCCGCTAATGGTCGTTACCGTCTCTTTTCCGGCATTGATTAAATCTGGGTCGACCTCATCCTCCTTTGGATATGGACCAATTCCTAGCAAACCATTTTCCGATTGTAGAACCACCTGTTTATTTTCTGACATGTAGTTGGCTACAAGAGTTGGCATACCGATTCCTAAGTTGACGTAAAAGCCGCTTTCGATTTCTTTCTCCGCCCGTATCGCAATTCTCTCCCTGACTGAGGCCTTTTCATTTGCCATTTCTCTCTCTCCTTTCGATTTCACTAGTTTTACCAAAGGATACTCCCTTTGCCCCATCCAATTAAATTTAACTCCTTATAATGAAAGTATGAATGTTAGAAAAGGAAAATGATGCTGAATTTCCTTAAAAAGTTGCTTTGATTGAATCTTTACCTTCTATGAATAATCATACTTCCATTCATGCATCTTATAAGGTGAAACCATCTTGAAGGGAGTACCAATGATGAGCCAAAAACGCGAAAAAGGAAACAGCCAAAAGGGAAAAAACTATGCTGACTCTGCAGGCGGGGGCCAAAGAATGATTGCCGCGGAAGAAGTAGAAAAAGCAACACACCCAACCAAGAGGCAGAATGCCGAACAATAAAATAGTAAAAGCCGCAATGGAGTTTGCGGCTTTTTTTATGTTAATATAACGCTAATAGGAAAATATTGTTGAAACCTTTCGGGAGGTGCCCTGTTTGAAAAAGGCATTTCGAACCTTGTTTATTTTATTATTTTTTTGGCTCGCACTTGCAATTTATTTTACCAACCGGCTGATGTATATGAAAAAAAAGGATGAAGAATTTATTTTAAAGCGGGAAAAAGAAGCCGGCAGATATAATCCTACACAATTAAAAACACTGCCGAAACGAAAAATCGAGATTCCTTCACCCTTTGGTTATGAAATTAAAGCAGTTCTTGTTGAACCGCACCAAACAGACCGTTATATTATTATTTCTCACGGTGTAACAGAAACGAAAATCAATTCAATCAAATATATGAATCTGTTCCTTGAGCGCGGTTTTAATGTGCTAATTTATGATCACCGGCGCCACGGAGAATCCGGAGGAAGGACCACGAGCTTCGGTTATTACGAAAAATTCGATTTAAAAGCCGTTGTTGACTGGCTGAAAGAGGAAAAAGGAACGAATCTTTTGTTGGGAATTCACGGTGAATCCATGGGAGCAGCAACGATGCTGTTGTATGCAGGAATGCTTGAGGATGGTGCTGATTTTTACATCGCCGACTGTCCATTTTCAGATTTCAGGGCTCAGCTTGCTTATTTGATTAAAAAGGATTTTAAGCTTTTTCCTGGAATTTTATTACCGATTGGAGACCTTATATTACGGATTCGGGATAAATATTCAATCCGGAATGTCTCACCGATCTCGGTTATTGAAAATATTCAACATCCTGTCTTGTTCATTCATAGCCGTAAGGATGATTATATCTTGCCCTCGATGACCCAGGATTTATTTGAACATAAAAAAGGGCCTAAAATGCTCTATATTGCAGAAAAAGGGCGGCATGCCCAATCCTTTAATGAAAACCGCACTGATTATGAACGAGTAATTGATGAGTTTTTACAAAAATATGTAAATCTGGAGCCTTCTCGTTAAACAGACTGTCCAATTGGAGCAGTCTGTTTTTTATTTGATGATAAGGCTCATATGCCCGTTTAAAATTTGCTGCGGGCTTTTTAATTGAAAGCAATTTGATACAGTTGAAAAATCAATTTTCATTTGTTCATCAAAGAAAACCGCTTTTGCTTTTTCGATATAAACCGGTACGTCATTCGATTCAATCTGAATGTCGTTATCATCCAATTCTGGTACAAACCACAATACTGTTACGCCATTTACCGCACAACCGCAGCCGTCTGTATCATATTTTAGCTTTAAATAGCCCGAGCGGCCCTCTGTTTTCATCTTTATTTTTTCAGCAGCCGCTAAGGTAATTTCTATTTTCATGTTTAAAAGCCCCCTTTATTGACATATGATGATTGTATCATATGTTTTTTTATGCTCTTATTTATCTGCTTAAGGTTTTTCAAGTTACAAATATAATAAATATTCTTAGGGAGTGTTGGGAATGTCAAAAGTTCAAATCAAGGTAAATGATAACGGATCCTATCGAATTACAGGTGATGTGGAATTAATCGACGGTTCAGGAAATATTTATACAACAAAGCCATCCTTTTCCCTTTGCCGCTGCGGATTATCGAAAAATAAACCTTTTTGTGACGGCTCACATAAAGGTAATTTCGAATCCCAGGTTCGGGTTCCTCAAGAAGATTAATTATTGAGAGCGGTTGTTATCAGCCGCTCTTTTTTATTTCGTTTGAAACTACACATCGGTCAACCGGATGTCGGCAATTTCGCGAATGGGGATACGATGCGCTCCTTCAAATCGGTCAACCACATGGAGCTTTTGGGTCATTTCGTCCCAATAATGGATTTTCCCAATGACGATTTCATAGTTGAAATTTCTGTAATAGGTAATCGTCACAAATTGATCAAACTCAATTGCCTCAACCAAGGTTTCATTCATTAGCTCAAGCTGCTGCTCATCCATTTCTTTTCTATTTTCATACCGATCTTCCTTTACCCAATTCCTGAGCAGTTTGACATGCTCGGGAAGCATCATTGATGTCCATTTGATTCTTCCACGGTCACGAATCATCCGCCTCACCTTCTTTCATACATAAATCAAAAAAGTTTATTTTTGTCTAGCTGCAGCGCCTAGGGGCTCTTTGGTCTACAGCCCTTGATCAAGGCGCTCTAGCTTTTCTTTTACATTTTATGCCCGCCAACGAGTGTAGCTCGATGCTTGGCGGTTCCTGCTGCCGTGTAGGAAACAGCCCGCAATAAGGAACCTGCCCCAAAACGGCTGCGAATGGAGTCTACTACATAACCCAAATCTCGTTTTTTATATGCATCCATATCAAACAAATCAAGCTGAAGCTCCTTGTCATCGACAATATTGCCGAGTGCGAGCGAAATTTGCCTTACGGTTTTGCCATTATAGTGCTCATAAAACAACTCAAGACAAACACGGTAAAGCTCCATTGTCACATTCGTCGGCTGTGTAATTGTCCTTGAGCGGTAGAATCCTCCTCCCAATTCATCCTGACTGTAGCCAATTCCAAGGCTAATCGTTCGCCCGACCTTTCGATGCATTCTTGCCCTTCGCGCCACTTCCTCACACATTTCTAAAATCACATGCTTGATTTCTTCTTCCTCTTTATAATCCCTTAAGAGAATTTGGCTTTTTCCAAAACTGATTTGTCCTTCGACAATTGGTGCGCCTAACTCCGAAAGGTCAATTCCCCAGGCATGATAGTAAAGCTGGTTGCCCATAATGCCGAATTTCTTTTCTAACTTTTCTAAATCATAACGGGCCAGCTGTCCGACTGTAAAAATGCCCATTCCATTTAATGTTTTTTCAACCCTTCTGCCTATTCCCCACATTTCCCTAAGCGGCGACACACTCCACAGCTTTGTCGGTACATCCTCATACGTCCATTCTTCAACCCCCTTTTTCTTTGCATCCAAATCAAGACAAAGCTTCGCCATTAACATATTCGGCCCGATTCCAACCGCACATGGCAGTTGGAACTCCCGCTCAATGTCACTCTTTATTTTTTGGGCAATGGTATAGGCATCCCCCCAAAGATGGATGGCACCATCCACTTTTATAAAACTTTCATCCACGCTATACGTATGAATGGCTTCCTTTGGAACATAGCGATTGAAAACACGGCTAATTTCTGTGGAAATTCGTAAATAAGTAGCCATTTTCGGCTCAACTACTTGAATACGCGGATCATTGGGAATCTCGAACAGCCTAGAACCAGTTTTAATACCAAATTCCTTTTTCACCCTTGGTGAAGCTGCAAGTACCACACTCCCCTGGCGATCATGATTGCCGGCCACAACTAAATAGCACTGCATCGGATCAAGGCCGTAAATGACAGCTGAACAGCTTGCATAGAAGCTCTTCATGTCTACACATAGAATTTTATTTTGCGGTGCTGTGCTGTAATCGACCATATTTCTTCCCTCCATGGTCATAAATGCGAACATCAGTTCCTTTATATTATATTCTTTATTTTAAGCGAATATGCGTTCGTATTCAATGGGAATTTAATGACAATTTTCCAATGTGGTGATGAAACAAAAAAACAGTATAATGGGATTGAGGTGCATAGCTGTGGATAAAAAACTGGTAATCAAAATGATAAAAAATTGTTTTAAACAGTACTATACCGAGGCAGATTCATTGCCGATGAGTGGAAAAGAATTAGAAGAACTTTATCATCGGGTACTAGAGATGATAACAGAAGAACCGGAAGCGAATTTGTATGAGGTAATCAATGATACGGTGTATGAATTTTTAACAGGTTAATCAGAAAAGAAAAACCGCCACAGAAGCAGCGGCTTATTTTTGATTAAATGCCTTTTTCCCAATTCGTTCAAACAGCCTTGGAAAAAGAACGTAGACAACGCTGCCCATATTCATCCAGCGCGGGAGGTTGATTTCTCTTGTCTTTGTAAGCATGCTATTAACCACTTTCTCAGCAACGTAATCCGGTTTAAGCATAAATCGCTGAACGTTTTTCACATAAGTTCCTTTTTCGTCAGCAATATTAAAAAAGTTGGTAGCAATCGGACCTGGATTCACCGAAGTGACTTGAACATTATAATCAGCCAATTCCAGCCTTAGTGAATTCGTATAACCAAGAACAGCATGCTTTGTTGCCGAATAAACGCTTGATTTTGGTGTGGCAATTTTTCCGGCTTGGGAGGCAATGTTGATGATATGGCCGAAACGCCGCTCACGCATTTTCGGCAGCACCATACTTGTGCACGCCATTAACCCAACCACATTTACCTCAAACATCCCCTTGATTTCATCCATTGTCGCCGCGTGGGCTTCACGGAAAACTCCAAAGCCGGCATTATTCACAAGGATATCGACCGAACCCATTTCCGCAAAAATGCGCTGAAAAACTTCTTGAACTTTTTCGGTATCAGACACATCAAGCTGAAAAATAACCACTTTGACATGATGTTTCTGTTGTAATTCACTTTGCAGCTGTTCCAGCTTTTCGATGCTTCTTGCCAAAAGGACAAGATTGGCTCCGCTTGCAGCGGATAGCTTAGCAATTTCCGCACCAATCCCCCCTGAGGCGCCAGTGATGACAATATGTTTGCCTTTTAAATGTTCCCTAACCAATTTATCACCTCATCTGGCCTGAAAAAGAACAGGCTGCGTGTCTTTATTAGTAATTTCACCAATGGATGATAAATAGTCAAGCTGTCCAACGGTCTCTGATATTGTCAACAGCAATTCACGTTTATAAACGGCCGGAAAAAGCCGTTTGCAAATTTCAAAAACACTTAACTGCTCTTCCCTTAACCAGTCAAGAACTGTCATGGCCCGTTCATGCTGCCGAGTAAGTCTTTTTTCGATTAGTTCTTTTAATTGATAAACCTCATCCCCATGCCCTGTGTACACAACAGAAATCGGATAAGATAACAATTTTTTCATCGATTCATTATGCTGCAAGAGTGGTTTTGGCCTTTCTGTTTCTCCCAAAAGCGGCGGCTCAAGCAGCGGATTTGGGGAGATATGGGCCAAAATAAGATCTCCGCCAATTAAAACACCGTCCTTTTCACGAAAAAGCGCAATGTGACTTTGAGCATGACCGGGTGCTTCTATAACCTGCCAACCGCTGAGTCCCGGAGGTGTCATCCCTTCATGTAAATGTCCGGTCAGTGAACGATTGCATGAATATTTTAACGTTTTTCGCAAATTTTCAAGGGAAGGTAAATATTCCTTGGGCAACCCAAATTGATGGAATAGCGCAGTAAAAAATTCCTCCTGCACCTGAAAAAATTCTTCTGTCGGATGAATCCATCGCTCATTTAGCGGGTGGCCGAACAGTTCAATCGTATCGGGTAAAAAATCAAGCATACCGACATGGTCGGGGTGATGGTGAGTCAAAATGACTTGTTCAATATCATCAGGACTTACATGCAAATCAGCCATTTGCGTTTTCAGTGAATTCCAGCATTCTTTCGTTTTTACTCCTGCGTCAATAAGCGTTAACCTCTCTCCCTTAATCAAATAGGCATTTACATCTCCTACCTCAAACGGAGTCGGCAGCGTAATTTTAGCAATTCCCTCTTTCCATTCTGTCATTCTTATACCCCCGTAACATTATTGTTATAAAATTTCCGAATGCAAAAATTTGATTATAAAATAAAGTGTACCGATTTTCTCAGAAAATGTCATTATTTTCACATAATTTTTTTGGAAAAAATAAAAAATTCAATAAATTAATCCCTTGACAGACAGGCTGTTTATAATGCATAATCACAATTAAAATTTGATTCGTTTAAAGCGATGAATAAGGCCAGTAAATGAGTAACGGTGAAAGAGAGTGAAGCTCTAAAGGCTGAAAGGCTTCACCACCCTCTTAATCATTGAACCTACCTTATGAGCTTTTAGGAAAACCTAACGCAAATCCGGCGTTATCGGAGTCGAGTGACCCTTTTGTATTTTAAAAGGGGTCAATGAAGGTGGTACCACGGAAGATAGACCTTTCGTCCTTTACGGATGAAAGGTCTTTTTGTTTTTAAAGAAGCTGTTTTCTAAAAGATTTTTGTTTTTAAATAGGTTAAGTGAGACGTTGATTGAAGCGGATGGTGCGAGACTCCAGCGGGAGCAGCGGGACAGGTGAGACCCCACAGGCGCTTTCAGCGCCGAGGAGGCTCACCGCCTGCCCCGCGGAAAGCGAGGATCCTGGAGCGGAAATCAACCACTCTTCTAATGAATAAAATAAGAAGGAGGCTGTAACATGAAAAAAATGGCAGTTATTGGTGCAGGTTCTATGGCTGAAGCGTTCATTTCGGGTGTTCTGGAAAATGGGTTAATGGAAAGAGAAAATATTTGGGTAACAAATAATTCAAACGAGGAAAGGCTGCACAAGCTTCGTAATCGCTATGGGGTAAGCGCCTCTTACGACATGTGTGCACTCTTTGACGGAGCGGATATTGTCATTTTAGCAATGAAACCTAAGGATGCCGCAACTGCGATAGCCAAGATTCGGGAGTACCTAACGGAACAAATGCTGGTAATTTCAGTTCTCGCCGGGGTTTCAATCAAAACAATAGAGGTTTTAGCTAAAAAACCAATGGCAATTATCAGATCGATGCCAAACACGTCAGCAGCAGTTGGATTATCAGCAACTGCCATTGCGGTCAATGAACGTGTGTCAGATGAGCAAATGGAAATGGCGAAAAAGCTTTTCAACACAGTAGGATTAACTACTATTGTTGAAGAAGAACATCTTGATGCTGTGACAGGACTTTCAGGAAGCGGCCCTGCCTATATTTATTATCTGATTGAAGCGATGGAAAATAGCGCAGTAGAAATCGGCCTAAATAAGGAAACTGCTCAAGAACTGATTGTACAAACGTTAATTGGAGCAGCAGAGATGGTCCGGAAATCGATAAAACCACCTGTACAGCTGCGCAAGGATGTAACCAGCCCTGGGGGAACGACCGAAGCCGGTATTCGAGTCCTTGAAGAAAATGGCGTTCAGCAGGCATTTATTGAGTGCATAAAAACAGCCACTGCTCAATCAAAAAAAATGGGGAAAGCATTGAGCACCCAGCTGGAAACAGCTGAACAGCTCCTATAAATTGGATGTTTCCCGAGAGTTCTTTTAAAATGTAAAAAAAGGACTGGGAAGTGTCATAGATGTTAACCACATTACTTTCATTGGGGATCGTTGTTTGGATTGCGTTTATATTGGATGCCTGGGCCGGTTTAAGAAAATTAGATTTTCTCGAAAATGAAACAGGTCTAGTAGATGGGGAGTTATTGACAGTCATTGTCGCAGCAAGAAATGAAGAACAACAAATAAAGTTAAGTATCCAAAGTCAATTGCAGCAAACCTATGAAAATGTCGAATGGATTCTGGTAGACGACCGTTCAACAGATCATACTGGAAAAATTATTGATGAGTTAGCTGGATCGGATCAAAGAATAAAGGTCATTCATATACAAGAATTACCGGAAGGCTGGCTTGGTAAAAACCATGCATTATATACAGGTGCCAAACAGGCTTCTGGTAAATGGCTTTTGTTTACAGATGCAGATGTTCGCTATGAAAAAGATGCATTTGCAAAAGCGCTGCATTATTTTAATAAAAATAAACTTGACCATTTAACCGCAGCACCGAATTTAAATGCCCACAGCTTTTGGCTCAAGTCATTTGTTGCCTTTTTCCTGTTTGGATTTTCCTATTTTAAACGGCCGTGGCGGGCAAATAACCCTAAATCCAAAATCGGTACGGGAATTGGTGCTTTTAACCTTGTTTCAAACAAGGCTTATGAAGCGTTCGGCACCCATGAGAGGATTAAAATGCGCCCGGACGATGATCTTCAATTGGGAATGAGAATGAAAAAGGAAGGCTTTTCGCAGAGGATTGTCACCGCCCTCCATTTAATTGAAGTAGAATGGTATGGCAGCTTAAAGGAGGCCTTTGTCGGGCTCGAAAAAAATACGTTTGCAGGATTAAATTACCGTATCAGTATGATTTTTTTAGCAGTTTTCGGAATCCTATTAACCCATTTTCTTCCCTTCTTTACCATTTTTTCAAACAGCAAACCTATTGTCCTGCTAAGCTTAGGTAATATTTTAACAAGCGGGATTCTTTATATAATGGTAATCAGAAGAATGACTTTATTTTCCCCTGCCCTATTTCTTGTTTTTCCCATCTCTGCTTTATTGTTTATTTATACAATTGTCCGGGCAAGTATATTGACCTTTAAACGGGGCGGTATTGTCTGGAGAGGGACAAAATATCGCTTAAGAGATCTTAGAGAAAAAGAGTGAAGCAGAGTTTTTCTTTAAAATGAAACCTTTTGATATACTAAATTATGGATTTAAATAGGAATTCAGGAGGTTTAAAAATGGCGGTAAAATTATTCTCTCCCTACACAATTAAAGGGGTTACGTTAAAAAACCGTATTGTAATGTCACCAATGTGCATGTATTCGAGTCATAACGAAGACGGACATATTCAAAACTGGCACCGTACCCATTATACAAGCAGAGCGGTGGGTCAGGTTGGACTGATTATTGTTGAGGCAACAGCCGTTACTCCACAAGGCCGCATCTCCCCTCAGGATTTAGGAATTTGGAGCGATGAGCATGTTGAGGGATTTAAGGAACTAGTCAGTCTGATGAAAGAGCACGGAGCTAAAACGGGGATTCAACTCGCCCACGCTGGCAGAAAAGCTGTTTTAGAAGGGGAAATCCTTGCTCCTTCTGCACTTGCTTATAATGAAAAAAGTAAAACACCAAAGGAAATGACCCTGGCAGAAATTGCCGAGACTGTTGATGCATTCAAAAAAGGGGCAGAACGGGCGGCAAACGCCGACTTTGATGTGATTGAAATTCACGGGGCTCATGGATATTTGGTTAATGAATTTTTATCACCTCTCTCTAATAAACGAACCGATGAATATGGCGGTTCAGCTGAAAACCGCTACCGCTTCCTCCGCGAAGTGATTGACGCTGTTAAGACTGTATGGGATGGCCCATTATTAGTTCGAGTCTCCGCACACGATTACAATCAGGAAGGTTTAACACCAGAGGATTATGTAACCTTCAGTAAATGGATGAAGGAGCAAGGTGTTGATTTAATCGACGTTAGTTCTGGTGCAGTTGTACCGGCCCATATAAATGTTTACCCTGGTTACCAAGTAAAATTTGCTGAAACGATTAAGAATGAAGCGGGTATTGATACAGGTGCGGTTGGGTTGATTACAACCCCGATCCAAGCTGAGGAAATTTTGCAGAATGACCGTGCTGACTTAGTTTTCTTAGCGCGGGAACTACTGCGTGATCCTTACTGGCCAAGAACGGCAGCCAAAGAGCTGGGGATAGAAATTGAAACGCCTGTGCAGTATAAGCGCGGCTGGATATAAATGAATAGAAATGTCCTTCATTGATTGGATGAAGGACATTTTTTGGTTTATTGAACGATTTTATTTCATTTCAACGGAATATTAATTTCTTTAAAATCTTCTGCAATATCCGTATTCGGAAAAATCTCACGTGCCTCTTCTACTAATTCTCTTGATGCATGCCGGTCATAACGTGAACTGATATGCGTTAGGCATAGCTGTTTACACCCTGACATTTTCGCAATTTTCGCTGCTTGGTGTGTGGTGGAATGAAAATAATCAAATGCAAGCCTTTCCTCTCCTTTTGAGAAGGTAGCTTCGTGCACTAACAAATCTGCATGTTCCGCCAAGGAAACCGCCTGTTCACAATACCTGGTATCCCCTAAAATGGTTATAATCCTTCCCTTTTGGGGCTGTCCAAGGAAATCTGCCGGATGAATCGTTCTACCATCTTCAAGGGTAACCGTTTCACCATTTTTGATTTTCTTAAAAACAGGACCTGGACGAACACCTATTTCCACCAATTTATCAGCAAGCAATGTTCCCGGCCGATCCTTTTCAACAATTCGATAACCATAGGACGGAATTCCATGTTCTAAAAGACCTGCTTCAACAATAAACTGGTCATCCTCAAAAATTATCCCATCCTCAATCTCAATGACGGTGATATTATATTTTAAATAGGTCTGACTTACAGAAAGACTCACATCAATAAATTCCTTAATTCCCTTTGGACCATAAACGGTGACTTCCGATTCTCCCCCCTGAAAGGAACGGCTCGATAATAGCCCGGGCAGGCCATATATATGATCGCCATGAAGGTGAGTGATAAAAATTTTTTCAATTCTGCGCGGTTTAATTGCAGTATGTAAAATTTGATGCTGTGTTGCCTCTCCGGCATCAAATAGCCAGATTGTCCCCCGCTCTTCAAGTAATTTTAAGGCAATGGATGTAACATTGCGAAGCTTTGCCGGCATTCCAGCACCCGTTCCTAAGAAAAAAATATCCACTCAAACATGCTCCTTTCAAACACCCGTACTTATTAATAGCTTTACTATAGCACAAACCAGTCTTTGAAAATAAATTGATTTTTACATGATTGCTTTTTATTTGCGAATTATATAGTAAACAGATAAAATTTAATACTTGGTAAGATAACGTTATTTTATACGATACATACTGGAAAAGAGGTATTTTTAGTGGAACAAACTGGAAGCACATCTTCACTCATTATGATTTTTGGTGCAACTGGCGATTTAGCCAAACGGAAGTTGTTTCCTTCGCTATACCGGCTATTTGAAAAAGGCCGATTATCCGATCAATTTGCTGTAATTGGTGTGGCAAGAAGGTCGATTTCGAATGATGAATTTCAACAATCCGTAAAAGAATCTGTTCTTTCTGCTCTAGGAAGAGATAAAAATATTGATGAATTTATTTCCCACTTTTACTATCAGGCACACGATGTGCAGGATTCGAGTTCATACCTTGCTCTTAAAAAGTTAGCAGATGAGATTGATGAACATTATAAGTTAGAAGGCAACCGGATTTTTTACCTCGCCATGGCACCGGAATTTTTCGGACCAATTGCCCTTCATTTAAAATCTGATGGTTTAACGGATGTAAAAGGATACAAACGACTTGTCATCGAAAAACCATTCGGACATGACCTTGCGTCTGCAAAAGAATTAAATAAGCAAATTAGAACAGCTTTTTCTGAGGAAGAAATTTATCGGATTGACCACTATCTTGGAAAAGAAATGGTAAGAAACATAGAAGTAATTCGTTTCGCCAATGCCATTTTTGAACCATTATGGAATAACCGATATATCTCCAATATTCAAGTCACCTCAAGTGAGACACTTGGAGTAGAGGAGCGAGGACGCTATTACGAAAAAAGCGGTGCATTAAGGGATATGGTACAAAACCACATGCTGCAGATGGTAGCCCTCCTTGCGATGGAGCCTCCGATTAAGCTTACAACGGATGAAATTCGTTCCGAAAAAGGAAGAGTATTCAGAGCTATTCGTAAGATAGAAGGCGAAGAAGTAAAGGATTATTTTGTTCGCGGGCAATACGGCGAAGGGGAAATGGATGGCAAAAAGGTTCCGAAATACCGTGACGAACCAATGGTGGACAAAGAGTCCAATACAGAAACCTACGTCGCAGGGAAAGTGATGATTGATAATTTCCGCTGGGCTGGAGTACCTTTTTATATCAGAACAGGAAAAAGGCTTAAGGTAAAATCCACCAAAATTGTTGTGCAGTTTAAAGATATACCAATGAATTTATACTATCAAACGGAAAAAATGTTAAACCCTAATCTCCTTGTTATCCATATCCAGCCGGAAGAAGGAATTACGTTACATTTAAATGCCAAAAAGGCAGGCGGTCATCTCGATGCCCAAGTGGTGAAATTAAGCTTTGCCAATACGGGGATCCATGCGATGAATACTCCGGAGGGTTATGAAAAGCTTCTATATGACTGTATGCAGGGAGACGCAACAAACTTTACCCATTGGGATGAAGTAGCCTATTCTTGGAGCTTTGTTGATAAAATCTCTGAAGCCTGGAAAAATAGTAAGGACGAAAGCTTTCCAAATTATGAATCAGGTTCAAGAGGTCCTGACGCAGCAGATCAATTATTAGAAAAAGACGGTTTCTCTTGGTGGCCTGTAACTGAATTAGAAGTAGAAACTTGCAATTAAATAAAAACTAAAAAGCTCCGCTTTGTTATCACAGCAAAGCAGAGCTTTTTTATATTTCGAAAAGTAAAAATTTTGTAGGGCGAAATGTAAATATTTCTCTGATTTTTCGACAGAATCTTTAATAGATTAAAATTACAATAGAATTGCATTAAAATTTAATGAGAATACGGAGGTGAATTAGCATACATAGGTTCCACCTAGTGCTTTAGTTTTCAATTATTCTAAAACTATTATAGGGGCGGATGAAAAGAAATGAAGAGAAAGAAAACGGTTGCTAGTCTTTTAACAATAGGCTTATTTACAACTACGATCCCTTTTACTGCAAGTTTTGCCGAAGGACCCAAGTGGACGAATGTTAATGTATATGAAGAACAAGATGGAAGCAAGTTTAATAGTGAAACCTATGAGTTTGTGAAGTTCTCTCAAATTGGCGCAAAACTAAAAGATATTGAGAAACAATCAAACCGTGTGAAAGTTGAGGTCCGAGGAACATCCGCTAAAGGGCATCCGCTTTATGTCGTAACAATCGCAGACCCGACAACCCAAGGAAAATTTGGAAAAATTCAAGCGCTAAGAAAACAAATGTTTAAAAACCCAGGCAAGGCTCAAGATTGGATTAACAATAATCCTGATTTTAAAGTTCCTATCATGATAAATGGGTCTATTCATGGTACAGAATTCGTGGGAAGTGATGCCATTCTTCAATTGATTGAACGCTTTGCCAAACAAAATGATAATGAGACAAAAAATATTTTGGCTAATAATATTCTTATTTTCAATGTAGTGCAAAACCCTGATGGCCGCGTGGATGCTACCCGTTTTAACGGTGAGGGAATCGACTTGAACCGCGACTTTATTACACAATCACAGCCGGAAACTAGGGAAACAGTTGGGCTTATTAAGGAATGGAACCCAATGGTGTTCCTTGATACCCACGGATATGTGAAAAATTACGCTCCAAACCGCCAGGGCTTAATTGAGCCATGTACACCACCGCATAATCCAAACTATGAGTATGATCTCTATAATAAGTGGGCTTATAAGCAGGCTGAGGCAATGGAAGCGCAAATTATAAAAGAAAAAAATAAATTCTCAAGTAATAGCCTCTATCAAGATATGCAAGGTGTATATGTTCCGCAGCGTGATGATGCTGCAGGCTGGGATGATTATCCGCCAATTTTCACACCGATGTATGCAATGTATCATGGTGCTTACGGTCATACACTTGAAGCACCAACAAATGATTTGGACGGGGTACTTTGGCAATACAACGCCATAATGGGAGCACTTAAATTTGCAACAGAAAACAAACAGGCAATGATTACCGATCAAATTGAAATGTTTAAACGTGGTATTAATTTTGATCATCCATTCCATCAGGATGGATTTTTCCCGAAAGCTTATATCCTCCCTGTTAACGAAAAGGATCCAACTGTAACTCAAAAAGCTGTGAATCACTTACTAAACAATGATATTGAAGTAGAGCAAGCTACTAAAGCATTTGCAGTAGATGGAAAAACGTACCATAAAGGGACATATCTTGTAAAAATGGACCAAGCAAAAGCAGGGTTAGCTAACACGATGCTTTGGAAGGGAGAAGACATCACCGAAGATACTCCAGCAATGTATGATATATCTGCTTGGAGCTTACCGGAGCTTTGGGGCTTTGAAGCAGTAGCAACACAAAATTCTATTAATGTAACTGCTTCAAAGGTGAATCAGGTTACTGGCCAAGGAGCTGTAACAGGCAAGGGGCCATTCCTAATTCCTAATAGTTCTGTAAAAGCTGTTAATCTAGTAAATACATTGCTTCAAAAAGGGGTATCTGTAAAGCGTGATGCTGAAGGTAATTTTTATGTCGAATCGGCAGCTAATACTTTTTCTGCAGCTGTAAAAGATTCAGGAATACAGATAGGATCAGTTGCTAAGATTCCGGCAAAAGCGTCAGCATTAACCACCTTAAAGGTTGCAATCTTAAAGGATGGCGGTATGGGTAAACAACAATCCCACAGTGGAACAAAGCTTGCTCTTAAGAGACTTGGATTCCAAGTGGCAGAAGTGACGCCTGTCGAGGTAGCTGAAAATGGGCTTAATGGTTTAGATGTATTTGTATACAGTGGAACAGAAAGCCTTATTTCTACAAATTTATCAGCTGCTAATAAAGAATTTGGCTTCCAAAATGCAGATCAACTAAATACCTTTAAAGCTAATGTTTCAAGCTTTGTTGATCAAGGAGGAAAGTATTTAGCTATTGGAGCAGGAGCATCAAGAGCAACAAAAACATTAGGTTTAACTGATGATACAATCAATGTTGGCGGATCCAACTATAATGGAATCGTAAAAGTCGACTACGAAGGAAGTGGTTTAACTGCTGGCTATAGCCAAGATGATTTAGGATTTGTTTACCGTCCGGCATGGTTTACAAACACTGAAAATGATGAAGTGGGTGCAACTCTAGCAAACACTGACGACTTCTTCATGGCAGGCCATTGGAAAAACAATAATGCTGCGAAAGGCCAGGCTGTGGTCGTAAAAGAGCAGGATAAAGACGTAACCCTAATTGGCCTAGAAGTAGGCTTCCGTGACCATACAGATTACCTGTTCCGTCTTCTATCCAATGCAATCTTTGAAAAATAAGCTGCATACTTGTTAAAATTTTAATAAAAATAAAAAGCTCCGCTTTGTTCTCTCTGCAAAGCGGAGCTTTTATTCGTCTTTATTCTTTTCCGGAAACGAACGTAAAAAATCCTTATTGAAACTAGTTTCGGTTCCAACTTTATGGTCGGGATCAATCGGTCTTTGCGAGGAGGCCGTTTCGACAATATGCTTGCCGTACTTTTTTCGAAGGTTCGATAATGTATTGAGCAACGGCTCCTTTTTCGCATCCTTTTCATAGGAAAACAAGTCAAGCTGCTTATAGGCATCGTCATGATCCAATAAATCAGATCCCGTGATCCCCAATAATCTTACAGGGTTCCCATTCCAATGCTTGATAAATAACTGCTTTGCAGCAGATGAAATTTCATCCTTTTGATAAATAGGATTTGAAAGCTTTTTGCTCCTTGTAATCGTCTTGCGATCCTTGAAACGAATGGTAATACCCAATGTAGATGCAAGAACATTTTTCCGCTTCAGTCTGACCGAAACCGTTTCTGCTAATGAATCCAAAACAGCAAAAAGCTCTTGCTGATTGCTAATATCCCTTGGAAGAGTCGTTGAATTACCGATGCTTTTAAACTCGGCCACGGATTCTGGATCAACGGGTCTTGAGTCAATTCCATTTGCACGATCTTTTATCCGAAGACCATTAATGCCTAACAGGGTTTTGAGTTGAATTTCATTTCCCTTTGCCAAATCACCAATCGAATGAATGCCAATTGTTGTTAGCTTTTCTGCTGTCTTTCTTCCAACCCCATGCATCTCATTTGTATTTAACGGCCAAAGAACTGATGGAATATCCCTTTTACGAAGAATCGTAATTCCCATTGGCTTTTTCATATCAGAAGCCATTTTAGCTAAAAATTTATTAGGAGCAATCCCAATGCTGCAGGGCAGGTCAAGCTGCTCAAGAATTCTTTTTTGAATACTTCCGGCTATTTCAATAGGACTGCCAATCTCATAGGATTCTGTAATATCCATATAACCTTCATCAATCGAAACAGGTTCAACGAGTTCTGTGTATTGCCGGAGGATTTCAAACATCCCCATCGAAGCAGCCCGATATCGGTCAAAATTAGGAGATTTTACTATTAGCTTCGGGCATAGCTTTTTCGCCTCCCAAAGTGGCATCGTCGTTTTCACTCCAAATTTTCTTGCCTCATAGCTGCATGTGACAATAATCCCTCTTCGTTCTTCCACATTTCCGGCAATTGCGAGTGGTTTCCCCTTCAACTCCGGGTCATAGGCCATTTCCACGGAAGCGTAAAAGCTATTCATATCAACATGTAAAATAACCCTTCCGTTTTTCGGATACATTTCCTTCATGTCCCGCACTTCCTAACAACCTTTTATACCTAAAGTATAACAAAAAGGAGAGCTGCCCGCTCCCCTTCAAGCTGTACTATTGATTTGTTACTTCATCAATGATGGCCAGTGTCATTTCCGCCAATTTATATAATTCTTCAACCGGCATACGCTCGTTTGTGGTATGGATTTCTTCATAACCAACGGCAAGATTGACTGTTGGAATGCCAAAGCCTGCAATCACATTGGCATCACTTCCGCCACCGCTATGCTGTAATTCACAGCTGCGGCCAATTTTCCCTGCCGCTTTGCGGGCAATCTCAACGACTTGATCTCCCTCACCAAATTTAAAACCTGGATACATAACTTCGACGTTAACTTCTGCTTTTCCGCCCATTTCTTTAGCTACGGTTTCAAAAGCATCTTTCATTTTTTGAACCTGTGCCTCCATTTTTTCAGGAATTAACGAACGGGCCTCTGCTAAAATATCTACTCGGTCACACACGATATTCGTCGCTTGCCCGCCTTCAAATCGACCAATATTTGCAGTGGTTTCTTCGTCTATTCTTCCTAAAGGCATTTTTGCAATGGATTTAGCGGCAATGGTGATGGCGGAAACTCCTTTTTCAGGTGCAACACCAGCATGAGCTGTTTTTCCATAGATAACCGCTTTCACTTTAGCTTGTGTAGGCGCAGCAACGACAACATTTCCAACTAAACCATCACTATCTAGCGCATATCCATATTTTGCCTTCATTAGGGAAGGATCTAATGCCTTTGCCCCAACAAGACCTGACTCTTCTCCAGCCGTAATGACAAATTGGATTAATCCATGGTCGATATTTTGTTCTTTTAAAACACGAATCATTTCAAACATGGCAGCTAAACCAGCTTTATCATCAGCACCAAGAATAGTCGTTCCATCTGTAACCACATAGCCATCCTTAATCGATGGCTTTACACCTTTTGCCGGAACGACTGTGTCCATATGGGACGTGAAATAAATCGGGTCGATACCTTCTTTTGTGGCAGGAAGGGTACAAATTAAATTCCCTGCTCCATGACCAGTTTGTGCTGTCGTATCATCCTCGAAAACTTCAAGACCTAATTCTGAAAACTTCTGCTTTAAAACTTTCGCTATTTCCGTCTCATATTTCGTTTCTGAGTCGATTTGTACCAGTTCCAAAAATTCGTTCAAAAGACGCTCTTGATTAATCATCTAGCCGAACCTCCATTTTATGTACTTTATTCACTATTTCAGTATACCTTTTCGTATACATGTCATCAAATGAAAGAATTGCGAAAATACAAGATTAAAGCGGTATATTTCCATGTTTTTTATAAGGTCTCGACTCTTTCTTCGTCCGCAGCATTTCTAAGGATTGAATAATTTTTATTCTTGTTTCACGAGGATCGATGACATCATCCACCATTCCCCTGCTTGCTGCAACATATGGATTCGCAAATTTATCACGGTATTCCTCAATCTTTTGTTGTCTGAGCGCCTCAGGATTCTCGCTATTTTGAATTTCTTTGGCAAAAATAATATTTGCCGCCCCCTGTGGACCCATCACGGCAATCTCTGCATTTGGCCATGCAAAAACAAGGTCAGCACCAATTGACTTACTGTTTAGTGCAACATAGGCGCCGCCATATGCTTTTCGCAATATAATTGTAAGCTTAGGAACGGTAGCCTCAGAGTACGCAAATAAGATTTTAGCTCCATGGCGAATGATTCCTCCATGTTCCTGCTTAATCCCTGGGAAGAAGCCAGTAACATCTTCAAATGTAATGATTGGGATATTAAACGAATCGCATGTGCGAATAAACCGTGCAGCTTTATCAGAGGAATCAATATCTAATCCACCAGCCATTACCTTTGGCTGGTTGCATACAAGACCCACGGTTTCCCCTTTAATTCTTGCAAACCCAACAACAATGTTTTTTGCAAAATCCTTTTGAATTTCCATAAAAGAATCGGAATCGGCAACTTGCTCAATCACTTTTCTCACATCATAAGGGCGAACGGTATCAAATGGAATCACATCCGTTAAGTCCGGACGATAATCATTTTCTTTCTCAACCTCAAGTATTGGCGCCTTTTCCTCATTATTTTGCGGCAAATAACTTAGCAACTTACGAACGTTTTGTAGAACCTCGGCTTCTGAATCGGATTGGAAGTGAGCATTACCGCTAATGGTATTATGGACATTCGCCCCCCCTAAATCCTCTGCAGAAATCTTCTCCCCTGTAACGGTTTCAATGACCTTTGGACCGGTAATAAACATCTGGCTCGTTTTTTCAACCATAAATACAAAATCCGTAATTGCTGGTGAATAAACGGCTCCACCCGCACAGGGCCCCATAATCACAGAAATTTGCGGAATCACCCCTGAATAAATAGCATTACGGTAAAAAATATGACCGTATCCATCAAGTGAAACGACACCCTCCTGAATGCGGGCACCGCCGGAATCATTTAGACCCACAAATGGTGTACCGTTTTTAGCCGCTAAATCCATCACTGTGGCTATTTTTTTTGCATGCATTTCTCCCAGTGCACCACCAAATACAGTGAAATCTTGGGAGAAAAGATAGATTGGACGACCATTTACTTTCCCGTAACCTGTTACAACCCCATCACCGGGTCCTTTTTGTTCATCAAGTCCAAAATCATGTGTTCGGTGCTCAATAAAAGGATTTAATTCGACAAATGTTCCAGGGTCCACTAAAAGCTCGATTCTTTCTCTGGCCGTCAGCTTTCCTTTTTCATGCTGCTTTTCAATTCTTTCATCACCACCGCCAAGTTCAACCTCTCTGCGCTTATCGTATAATTCATTTATTTTTTCATAGATGTCACTCATGCTATCCCTACTTCCCCTTTTTTTCACAAAGTTCATATAATACACCGGAAGCTGATTTTGGGTGCATAAAGGCTACATGCGCCCCCCCTGCACCAATCTTAGGCTCATCCGATATCATGCGAATCCCATTTTCCTTCATTTCCCTGATGCGTTCCTCAATTGATTCAACACCAAGTGCGACATGATGAATACCCTCACCGCGTTTTTCGATAAATTTAGCAACCGTACTCTCAGGTGATGCCGGCTCAAGCAACTCTATTTTTGTTTCACCTGCACTTAAAAAGGCTACTTTTAATTTCTCACTTGCAACTTCCTCAATAGCGATTAAAGGCAGTTTAAGTACCTCCGTATAGAAAGGAAGCGCTTTCTCCAGTGATTGAACTGCAATCCCAATATGGTCGACTTTTTTTATCATTTTTATCCCTCTGATCCACTATTAAATTAATTCGACAATTATCTTATTCGCTAAAAAGTTCATAAATCCTTCCTAAAATTGAGCAGTTGCTCAGTTGTTCATTTGGGCTTTTCCCTGTAAAATAAGAATAGAGTAATCTTAAGGGAGGTATTCTCATTGTCTAAAAAGAAGAATCAAAAAATAATTGTTTTATTAATGCTCTTTGCCATGCTTGCCTCAACCCTCCTAATTGGAATTGGCCAATTTATTCGTTAAACATATAAAAAGGGACTGTAGTGTTAAACAGTCCCTTTTCCTTACTTAATTGCCCCATTTTCTACGGCTAACTTTTCAAACGATTTTTTTGTAGATAACACTAAAATTTTTGTTCCAAGTGGAATGAGAGGAAATAGTGAAGTAATAACCTCATTTTGCATACGAATACAGCCCTGTGAAACATACTTCCCTATTGATGCTGGTTGATTGGTCCCGTGAATTCCATAGATTCGTCCGTCGGTCCCCTTTGCATCAAATCCAATCCATCTTGATCCTAGTGGATTTTTAGGACTTCCGCCGGGAATATCTTTTTTACGATAATAGGGGTCTTTTGCTTTAACTGTAACCGTAAAAAGCCCCTCTGGTGTTAGTTCCTGTGTTTTACCGGTTCCAACACTAACCACCGTTTGCACCTTATTATCATCAATAAAAGCCATTTCATTGTTGCTCTTATTTACAATAATAAAGGGATCTCCTGACAATGGGTTATGACCTAATGGCCAGAGCGGCGAAATGAAAAAAGCAATCAGGATGGGTGATAAGATTTTTATCATAAATTCCACCTGCCTTTTTCTTCCTAGTTTGCATCTTTTTTCTGCTTTCATGCACGAACAAAGAAAAAAAGATGGTCGTATGCTGACCATCTTTTTTCTAACATATTAAACTTCTTCACAATGTTGATCGAATTCTTTTTGCAATTTGCCAACAACATTCATTGGATCAAAGCCTTCAATTTGATGTCTTTCAATCATTGTAATAATTTTACCATCTTTTAATAAGGCAAAAGATGGAGAGGATGGGGGATAGCCGGTAAAATAGCCTCTAGCCTTTTCAGTTGCTTCCTTATCCTGACCGGCAAAAACGGTAACAAGATGATCGGGACGCTTATCATAATGAAGTGCATGTTCTGCTGCAGGGCGAGCAATACCGCCTGCACAACCGCAAACAGAATTAATCATAACAAGAGTTGTTCCCTTCTGTTCAAGAGCCTGTTCTACCTCTTCAGGTGTTTTTAGTTCTTGATAACCCGCTGACACGATTTCTTCACGCGCCTGGCGGACAACATCATTCATAAAAAAATTAAAATCCATGCTCATTTTATCGCTCCTCACTAAAATATACCTATATGTTCATATTAACAGTAAAAATGGAGGGATATCAAATAATAAATTTTCGCCAATTTAAATAAAAACAGAGAGCCTGGCTTGGGCTCCCTGTCGCTTACTGTTTTCACATTATTTTTTCTCCGCCTTGAAAGAGATAGACACTTTGCTGCTTTCTGCATGTTTAGAGCGGATAATACTTACATATACCTTACCTGATTTTTTTCCAAGTTGCTTTACAGTTAAAACAGCAGTTTTGCCTGTTGATTCTTTTGCAGCAATCAATGATCCTGTCTTGCTGTATACTTTAATTACATCACCTTTTTTAAGGCTCTTGACTGTGATTTTATCTGCTTTTTTACCTTTATTATTGGTTACTTTGACTTGTGATTTTTTCAAGACTTTAGATGGTGAATACATCAACGATGTCATCGCAGAATAAAGAACACTTTTCTTTTTATCTAGCGTAGCTAAAAATTGTTCTGGAGTAGCATTTTCGTTAAGATATTTGGAATATTTTTCGATTTTTGAAGCTTTTACCTTTTTATTAATATTCCAGGTTTCATTTTTGATTTTTAATGTGATACCAGTTAATCCTTCACCATCTGGAATACTGCCAATATTTAGGGTCGTATATGATTTTCTCTCGTAATAATGTTTGTCTAAGAAAATATCTGTTTTTACATTATTTTTGCTTGTTAACAATGCTTTAAATTCTGGGTCAGTTTTAAGTTCTGGCAGCATCTTCTGAAACTCCACAATCCCAGCTCTAAGATCATCAGCTGTCATTTTGGTGTCATCGCCAGCGACTTTATTAATTTCATTCAAAGCATTCACAATATCTGTAATTGCCTTTTCATCCTTTGATAAATTTGTAAGGAAGGACTCAAGGAGCTTTGGCACTTCATTTGCGTATACCTTTGCTTGAACACGATGACCTTTTACTTTAACTCCATGGACTTTATCCGTGGTATTTGCCGTTACCTTAAGATGGGCCGGGAAAGGATTTGGCAAATTCCTTACAACTGGAGCCATTAATTTTGTTTGCACATCTTTAATCAATTTTTGATCTGGTGAGGTTCCATTATCCATCGAAACGCGAACTGGTTTCTTGGCATTATCAAGTTGAATCACCGTATATTTTTTGTCCATATATAATCGTAATGGAATCTTGCCTTTATTATGAAGAATGATGTTTCCGGTAATGGAAACAGTATTGGCATCTTGCATTTTTGTGTAAACTTCTAATTTTGCATTGTCGAGAAGGGTAAGTACTTTTAGGAAATCCTTGTCTTTTACTTTCGATTTTGCGTATTTTAAATCTAATGAAGCAGTTGTTTTGCTCTCAGCGGAATTAATTTTTGAACTGCTAAGAACCAATTTGTTCAAATCTACACCTTTAACTGCTTGGCAACCAGTAATAAATAATACGGAGGCCATGATTAATAATATAAGTTTTTTTAACATGTTTCACTCTCCAACTAGCATTCTATTTTTTCTGTTTTAAATAAACAATTCTTTATGTATCCCTGCTATTTTCCCTATCAATCCACCATTCTATGTTTGGTTCTTGCAAACTAAAATATTACCAAAATAATATTACCATTTTTTGTATGAAATGGGTGAATATTACACTATTTTTTCCAAAAAGTTCAATAAAAAAAGACGGTAATCAGCCATTACCGTCACAAAGTTGAATCCAAGAATGTCCGAAAAAGACTTTCTACTGCCGAAGCGACCGTTTTTTCTCCGGCAATTACTTCATTTTCTATTTTTGGCAGTTGGTTTTTCACCCCTGGATGATGGTAAAAATGGTAGTGAAGCTGGTCACTAATTAATGCATAGAGCCATTCCCGTGATTGCGCCTTTCTGCGTTCATTAAAAACTCCAGAGGATTTACCCTTCTGCTCGAAAGATTGAATCATTTCCCAAATTCGACTTATGCCCTCCAAGGTTAACGAGGAGCAGGTATATGCTTTGGTAGCCCAGCCTTTTGTCGCAGGCTGAAGAAAATGAAGAATGCGGTTATAGTCATTTCGTGTTTTTTCCGCTATGGGCTTATTCTCACCATCTGCCTTATGAACAACAATGGCATCGGCCAGCTCCATAATCCCTTTTTTCATTCCCTGCAATTCATCACCGGCACCTGTTAATACTAGAAGCATGAAAAAATCGACCATATCCCTGATAATGACTTCACTTTGCCCAACGCCAACCGTTTCGATTAAAATCACCTCAAAACCGGCTGCCTCGCAAAGGAGCATTGATTCCCTTGTTTTTCGATGCACACCGCCAAGCTTTCCTGCAGATGGCGAAGGCCGGATAAAAGCGAGAGGATTTCTTGATAATTGCTCCATCCGTGTTTTATCACCTAAAATACTTCCGCCGCTAATACTAGAGCTTGGATCAATCGCTAAAACCGCAACCTTTAAACCTAAGCTGCATAGATACTCTCCAAACGCTTCAATGAAAGTACTTTTCCCGGCTCCGGGCACTCCGGTAATTCCAATCCGAATAGACTTCCCAGTGTAGGGTAAAAGCTTCTGCAGCAGTTCCTGTGCTTTTTCAAAATGATGCTCAGCATTGCTTTCTACAAGCGTAATGGCACGGGCAAGCATGCTTCGATTCCCCTCCGATACCCCGTTATATAATTCCTCTACAGAAACCGCTTGGGTATTGCGCTTTTTGAATCGAGAACTTTTTTGAAGGGAAGTTGATTGACCTTCAAGCTCTTGCCCCTTTCTTACTACACTTGAACATAAATCTGGATTTGATGGATCGCTCCATTCCGGTTTTTGATCAGCCGCCATTTATTCCGCCACTTCCTCATAGCCGAGCTGTTGATAGATTGCCTTAATAACCTTTTGTGCTGCTACCGGAATGACGGTTCCAGGTCCAAAAATAGCTGCCGCACCGTGATCATATAAGAATCGATAATCCTGGGCCGGAATAACTCCTCCTGCAACAACTAAAATATCCTCCCTGCCCAGCTTTTTCAATTCGTCGATAAGCTGTGGGAGTAAAGTTTTATGTCCGGCGGCAAGTGAACTCATCCCAATGACGTGGACATCATTTTCTACTGCCTGCAAAGCGGTTTCTTCCGGTGTTTGAAACAATGGACCGATGTCGACATCAAACCCAAGATCCGCAAAGGCTGTTGCAATCACCTTTGCTCCACGGTCATGGCCATCCTGACCCATTTTGGCAATCAAAATTCGTGGTCTTCTTCCTTCATTTTCGAGGAACTCGTCAGCCATTTCCTTCACAACCGTGATTTCCTCTTCGTTGCTAAAGGCTGAGCTGTATACACCGCTAATCGAATAGATGATTGCTTTATGCCTTTTGGCCACTTTTTCGATGGCATCAGAAATTTCTCCGAGCGTTGCTCTTGCTCTTGCTGCCTTTACTGAGAGCTCTAACAGATTTCCTTCACCAGCTTCTGCCGCTTTCGTCAAGGCGTTAAGTGATTCCTGTACCTTTTGATCATCCCTACTTTGCTTTAACGTATTTAATTTTTCGATTTGTTTCAATCGAACAGCTGTATTATCAATATCTAAAATATCAATTGGCTCTTCTTTCTCTAAACGATAACGGTTTACACCAATAATGATTTCTTTACCGGAATCAATTTGCGCCTGTCTCCGTGCGGCTGCCTCTTCAATTCTCATTTTTGGAAGACCAGTTTCAATCGCTTTCGCCATTCCGCCAAGCCCTTCAATTTCTTCGATATGCATCCAAGCTCTTTGTACCAATTCATCAGTCAGCTTCTCAACATAATAGGATCCTGCCCAAGGGTCAATTACCTTCGTGATTCCTGATTCCTCCTGAAGAAATAGTTGTGTGTTCCGAGCAATTCGAGCAGAGAAATCCGTTGGCAAAGCAATCGCTTCATCTAGTGCATTGGTATGCAGGGATTGTGTATGCCCCATAGCTGCAGCATGCGCTTCAATCAATGTACGAGTCACATTATTAAATGGGTCTTGTTCTGTCAAACTCCAACCGGACGTTTGTGAATGGGTTCGTAAGGCTAATGACTTATCATTCTTAGGATTAAATGATTTCATCATTTTTGCCCAAATTAACCGTGCAGCGCGCATTTTTGCCACTTCCATGAAATAATTCATTCCAATTGCCCAAAAAAATGACAATCTTGGTACAAATGAATCGATTTCAATCCCGGCTTTAAGTCCTGTCCGAACATATTCCAATCCATCCGCTAGTGTGTAAGCAAGCTCCAGGTCAGCAGGAGCACCTGCTTCCTGCATGTGATAGCCGGAAATACTAATACTATTAAACTTTGGCATATATTTAGAAGTATACTCAAAAATATCAGCGATAATTTTCATCGACATCTCAGGTGGATAAATATAAGTGTTTCGCACCATATATTCTTTTAAAATATCGTTTTGAATCGTTCCGGAAAGCTTTTCCTGACTAACGCCCTGTTCCTCGGCGGTAACAATGAAGAAAGCTAGAATTGGCAGGACCGCCCCATTCATCGTCATCGATACCGACATTTGATCAAGTGGAATTCCATCGAAAAGTGTTTTCATATCAAGAATCGAATCGATTGCCACTCCGGCTTTTCCAACATCGCCGACAACCCGGGGATGGTCAGAATCATAGCCGCGATGGGTTGCCAAATCAAATGCAACCGACAAACCCTTTTGTCCCATTGCCAAATTCCGGCGATAAAACGCATTACTCTCCTCAGCAGTTGAGAATCCAGCATATTGCCTTACCGTCCACGGCCTGTTGACATACATGGTTGGATACGGACCACGTGTATACGGCGGAAGCCCCGGCAGATCGTCTAGATGATTCAAGCCTTCCAAGTCCTCTTTTGTATAAAGAGCCTTCAACTTGATTTGTTCATTAGTTTCAAAAAGTAAATCTTCGATGGACGAATTTAGCTCTTGTTCCACTTTTTCTTCCCATTGTTTTTTATTATTGAGCGGTTGCTCAGTAAAAAGGCGCAGGTTTTGAAAATCAGGCTTTTGCATCGGCCCTCACCTCCATTTCAGTAAGTATATGAGAAAGTGTTTCATAGCAATTGCTTTTTACATGAACGAACTCTTCAATACCTTCATGATTCCACTGTACTTGTTGATCCTGATCCGGTAATCCAGCTAAATAAAAGAGCTTATCCGGAAACTTAGCTTTTATGAATAATAAGATCTCATGACCAATTGTCTCATATTGTTCGTTATCGCCGCATAGACAAAAATGCTGCGTTTCTTGACTTGCAACAAACGCCTCAGCTGATTCCTTTGAAAAAATTGGCTCACTTCCAACTGCGTTTATTCCCCCAGCGGAAACGAATCCTCGCATAAAGTCAAATCTTGCTTTATACTGTTTTAATTCCCCAAGACAAATCATCGACATAATCGGTTTAGAACTCGACCTTCCCTCGATTTCCTTTGCCTTTTTCCTTAGTTCCTCATACGGCTCTGCCAATCTTTTTTTCACTAAAGGATTCATTTCAATCGCAGACTCTATTTTATTCATCTGTAAAAATTGAGGCTCGGCACCGTTTAATACATCTTCCAATGATTGAGAAACTAAATAGGCTGCTTCTTGTTCCTTTATGAGAGCAGGAACGGTTTCATCCAGATTTGCATACACATTTGTACCTACAATACTTTGTTTTCTTGTAAAAGAATCTTTCATTCTTTTGTTTCTAACTGTTGCGATCTCATTTTGGAGCCAACCGGTTTGCAATACTTTCAGAATTCCGCCGTTTATTTCAATCTGCTGAAAGAACTCCCATGCTTTTTCAGCCAATTCTGTTGTTAATTCTTCGACATACCATGAGCCGCCCGCTGGGTCAATAATATTTTTCAGATGCGCTTCATTTTTTAAAATTAGCTGTGTATTTCTTGCGATTCTTTCTGAAAAAGAATTGGGACCTGTAATTTCATCAAAAGCACCAACATGCAAATACTGTATGCCCCCAATTACAGCTGCAAACGCTTCATTGCCGGCACGAAGAAGGTTAACATGTGGATCATAGATAGTTTTTGTAAATGTAGAGGTTTCTGCAGCAATTTCTATACCCCTGTTATTTTTATGAGCCCCATAGGCTTCCGCTATTCTACTCCAGATCATTCGTGCTGCCCTAAGCTTAGCTATTTCCATAAAAAAGTTGCTGCCAATTGAGAATTGAAAAATCATTTTTGAAAGAATTTTCTCAAGCTTCATACCACTCTCAATAAACTGTTGGAGATAGAATACACCTGTGGCTGCAGCAATTCCCAGTTCTTGAACAGCATTTGCCCCGCTGTTCTGATAGATGGATGTGTTAATCAGGATCGTACGTAAATTTGGAAAAACCTTTTCAGCTGTCTTGATATTTTCTACCCACGCAGGGAGCAATTCTTTTGAAAAATTTCCTTCTTCGCCAAAAAGTGAAATGGGGTCAGTACCAATATATCCAGTAATTTTTTCGTTATTTCCTTTAGATAATTTTGCTAATAAGGCCGCCTGCAAACCTTTTGAATCAATGGCAATTGGAAAGTTTTCGGCCAAATCCATGAACAAACTAGCTACATCAGCATCGGATTCAAATAAAGCTTTTGAAACTTCAAACGAAATGGCCGTTTGCCCTTTACTGACGGCAGATATGAGTTTTTCTCTTAGTTCATGAATAGTTGAATAAGAAATCCGCTGAGCCACCTTCCAATCATTCATTACATATCCAAGCGGGAATGTACCACGTCTAAAATCCGATTGGCCCGGATACTCAGAGGGTGTTTTCTGATCTTCTTTAGAATAAAGCGGTTTCAAAATAATGTTTTCATATGTTGGGCTTTGCAAGGACTCAACTTTTTTCCCTTTTAAGGATTCTTCGGCTTTAGCTTTCCAATCAAGTTTTGTTTTTGAAGGAAAAGACTGATTGCGCAAATCTTCCAAACTTGACAACTCCCTCCAAGCAAAATAATAAATATTCAATTAATTCTATTTTATGGTACAAACCCGTTACAATCAATAAGAAAAGTACCGCCAGAAAAACTGGCGGTACTCTTTAATAGATGGAAGTTGTAGTTTTTGATGTATTTTCAAGTATTTCTTTAACTCGTTGTAAGAATCGTCCGCAAACAAGTCCGTCTAAAACTCGGTGGTCTAGAGACATACATAAATTCACCATATCACGTACGGCAATCATTCCATTATTCATGACTACCGGACGCTTCACAATTGATTCAACCTGCAGAATAGCTGCTTGCGGGTAATTGATGATGCCCATGGATTGAACAGATCCGAATGAACCGGTATTGTTGACGGTAAATGTTCCACCTTGCATATCCTCGGACTTTAGTTTTCCATTTCTAACCTTAACAGCAAGCTCGGAAATTTCACGGGCAATTCCTTTAATTGTTTTTTCGTCCGCCAGCTTAATAACAGGAACGTATAACGCATCATCAGTTGCAACGGCAATCGAAATATTAATATCCTTCTTTTGAATAATTTTATCCCCGGCCCACATTGAGTTGATTTGTGGGAATTCCTTCAAGCCTTGAGCAACTGCTTTTACAAAGAATGCAAAGAAAGTTAAATTGAAGCCCTCTTTTTTCTTAAACTCATCTTTAATGGAATTGCGGTAGTCTACCAAATTCGTGGCATCAACCTCTATCATTGTCCAAGCATGTGGCGCTTCGTGTTTACTTCGCAGCATGTTAGCCGCAATCGCTTTACGGACACCTGTAACAGGTATTTCAATGTCACCTGTCCCAACTGGCACATTTACGGAAGTTGCAGCCTGTTTTGGCTCAGGTTGAGCCGTTTCCGGCAAGGCAGAAGGCTGAATTTCAGACTGCTTGATTGGTTCTGTCTTTGGAGATCCTGCAGGTATGTTTCCGGACTCAATCAATTTTTGCAAATCTTTTCTGGTAATTCTGCCTCCGGCACCTGTTCCATGCACTTGAGTCAAGTCAATTCCATGCTCCTGAGAGAGCTTTAAAACCGCGGGTGAATATCGGCCAACATTTCCTTTATCTGCAGCCTCAGTTCCCCTATCGGCTGATTTTTCTTCTACAGCAGCTGCTTTTGCTTTTGTCTCACCATCCGTTTCTCCGCCCTCTATCTCAATCGTACAAATGATTTCACCAACAGACAATGTATCGCCTTCTCCGGCAATTAGTTCTTTAATCATTCCTGTAAATGAAGACGGGACTTCTGCATTTACCTTATCTGTCATAACCTCTGCAAGTGGATCATATTTATTTACCTTATCCCCAACAGAAACAAGCCATTTACTAATGGTACCCTCTGTAACACTTTCACCTAGTTGAGGCATTTTTATTTGTTCAACTGCCAATGCATAAAACCTCCTTAGTGCATTTACTACTGTGGATTATTCTTCAGCTAAAAAAATTGCACCTTAAAATTCTGCTAATTCTCTCATTGCTTTTTCAACTTTATCAGGATTTACCATAAAGTATTTTTCCATCGTCGGTGCATACGGCATGGCCGGTATATCCGGTCCAGCCAAGCGTTTAATAGGTGCATCTAAATCGAATAAGCAATTTTCAGCTATAATGGCAGATACCTCCCCCAAAATACTGCCTTCTTTATTGTCTTCTGTAACGAGCAGAACCTTCCCGGTTTTGGAGGCAGCTTCAATAATCGCTTCCTTATCCAGTGGGTAAACTGTTCTTAAATCAAGAATATGGGTTGAAATTCCGTCCTTAGCCAGTTTTTCGGCAGCTTGGAGGGCAAAATGAACACACAGACCATAAGTAATGACCGTAATATCATCGCCTTCACGTTTCACATCAGCTTTTCCAATTGGAAGCGTATAATCATCAGTCGGAACTTCTCCTTTAATCAAACGGTAGGCCCGTTTATGCTCGAAGAAAAGAACAGGGTCATTATCACGTATAGCTGCTTTTAATAAACCTTTTACATCATAAGGAGTAGATGGCATAACAATTTTTAATCCAGGTTGATTTGCAAATACCGCTTCAACAGATTGAGAGTGATACAATGCACCATGAACCCCTCCGCCGTATGGAGCACGAATAACAATTGGACAATTCCAGTCATTATTTGATCGATAGCGAATTTTCGCTGCCTCTGAAATAATTTGGTTTACAGCAGGCATGATAAAGTCAGCAAACTGCATTTCTGCAATCGGCCGCATACCATACATAGCTGCACCGATTCCTACTCCTGCTATGGCTGATTCAGCAAGCGGTGTATCAATTACTCGCTCTTCTCCAAATTGTTCATACAATCCTTGTGTAGCCTTAAATACACCACCCTTTTTACCAACATCTTCCCCAAGTACAAACACCTTAGGGTCTCTTTCCATTTCTTCACGTATGGCCATTGTCACCGCATCTATATAAGAAATTACTGCCATGTTACGTCCCCCCTTACATTTCCCCATAAACGTATTTCATTGCATCCTCAGGTGCAGCATATGGGGCATTTTCAGCATAGTCAGTTGCCTCATTCACCAGTTTCATTACACGGTCATTGATTTCTTTTTCCAAGTCATCATTCAGGACACCCGTTTCCTTTAAGTAGGCACCAAATGTAATAATCGGATCCTGGGTTTTGGCTTTTGCTACCTCATCAGGTGCCCGGTAAGAACGGTCATCATCATCAGAAGAATGTGGTGTTAAACGGTAGGAAATTGTTTCAATTAAGGTAGGTCCCGCGCCGCTGCGGCCGCGTTCCGCAGCCTCTTTCACTACTTTATAAACTTCTAACGGGTCGTTCCCATCCACTGTGAACCCTGGCATTCCATAGCCAATTGCACGATCTGATACCTTCTCGCAGGCTAATTGTTTTTCAATTGGAACGGAAATAGCATACTTATTGTTTTCACACATAAAAATAACAGGAAGTTTGTGTACACCGGCAAAATTTGCACCTTCATGGAAATCACCTTGGTTGGATGACCCTTCACCAAATGTTACAAACGTAACAAGGTCTTTTCTTTCCATCTTTCCAGCCAAAGCAACCCCTACTGCATGAGGTACTTGTGTTGTAACGGGCGAGGAACCTGTAACAATACGATTTTTCTTTTGTCCAAAGTGTCCAGGCATTTGCCTTCCTCCTGAATTAGGGTCTTCTGCTTTCGCAAATCCAGAAAGCATAAGCTCCTTCGCCGTCATCCCAAAGGTTAAGACTACCCCCATATCCCGGTAATAGGGAAGCACATAATCTTTATCCTTATCAAGTGCAAAAGCTGCCCCAACTTGGGCCGCTTCCTGGCCTTGACAGGAAATAACAAATGGGATTTTCCCAGCACGGTTTAATAACCACATCCGCTCATCAATCCGACGGGCTAAAACCATTGTTTCATACATCTCTAAAACTTTTTCATCACTTAATCCTAATGCCTCATGTCGCTTTTCAGCCATTAATTTTGTACCTCCCTATTGTTCGCATTGAATCCTAAACAGCGTCAGTATTTATCCCGCAGTAACGGGCAGTAAGACCCCCTACTTCAGTGGTTGGTGTAAGTAGGAAGAGTGAGTGGGGGATCAACTGCCCATAAAAGCCCGATTGGTTCAACTAACAATCAGTGGGGGATGAAAAAACCCCCACTGATCGAAGTTTCACTTTATCCGTGAAGTGCTCTGCCATCTACTGCTAATGCAGCTTCCCCAATTGCTTCTGCAAGGGTTGGGTGTGGATGGATGGTGTGAGCGACTTCCCATGGAGTTGCATTTAATACCATTGCAAGCCCAGCTTCTGAGATCATATCGGTAACATGAGGACCAATCATGTGTACCCCTAAAATATCATTGGTCTCTTCATCGGCCACAATTTTCACAAATCCATCCGATTCACCGAAAACCAGCGCTTTACCAATGGCACGGAAGGAAAATTTGCCCACTTTTACTTTATGCCCTCTACTTTCCGCTTGCTCCTCGGTAATACCAACACTAGAAACCTCAGGATTACTATAAATACATTTTGATATTAAGTTATAATCGATAGGTGAAGGATCCTTTCCTGCTATATGCTCAACGGCAACAATTCCTTCATGGGATGCAACATGGGCGAGCTGCAGGCCGCCAACAACATCTCCAATTGCGTAAATATGGGATTCCTTTGTTTGGTAAAATTCATTTGTGACAATATTTCCTTTTTCAAGCTGAATTTCCGTATTCTCAAGCCCGATTCCTTCAGTATTCGCTTGACGTCCAACGGAAACAAGCAGTTTTTCAGCCTTAAATTCTTTTAAACTGCCTTTTACTTCAGCGGAGATTGCTACACCATTACCTTTTACTATTGTTTCAGAAAGGACCTTTGCGCTTGTTACAATTTTAATTCCTTTTTTCTTCATTAACCGTTGCATTTCTTTTGAAATGTCTTTATCTTCTGTAGGGATAATTCGGTCTGCATATTCAATCACCGTAACGTCTACCCCAAAATCGGATAACATTGAGGCCCATTCAATCCCAATTACGCCGCCGCCAACAATGATAATAGAAGATGGTAAGTTTTCCAGTTCTAATGCTTCATCAGATGAAATGACCTGGTCGCCGTCAATCTCAAGCCCTTGAAGGGTTCTTGGCCTTGAACCGGTAGCAACAATTACATTTTTGGGGATGAGCATTTCATTTTCTTCGCCGTTATTCATTTCAACAGATATGGTACCTGGCATTGGTGAAAAGATGGAAGGGCCCAAAATCCGTCCTAATCCTTCATAAACATCGATTTTCCCTTGTTTCATTAAGTGCTGTACTCCTTTATGAAGGGTATCGATGATTTTCGTTTTTCTTTCTTGAACTTTAGTAAAATTAAAAGTTACTTCGCCAGTTATCACGCCAAAGTCTTCACTATGTTTTGAAGTAGCATACACTTCTGCACTTCTTAGCAGGGCTTTACTTGGTATACAACCTTTATGTAAGCATGTTCCACCGAGTTTTCCTTTTTCAACAATTGCTGTTTTTAAACCTAGCTGTGAGGCACGGATTGCGGCAACATATCCACCAGTGCCACCCCCGAGAATAACCAAATCATACTCTTGTGCCATTTTATTTCCTCCCCAACTACTTAAATTTTTGCTGTTTTAAATGAACCAGGATATATTTTAACTTCCTCTTCGCCACGCAAGACGCGAAGGGCTCCTTCTGCTAATGCTTGAAGTTCATTTTCCCCAGGATGAATGATACAATCAGCAATCCAGTTTACTCTATTGGTAATCGATTGTACAAAATCCTTTCCATAAGCAAGTCCGCCAGTTAAAACGATCGCATCTACTTTACCTGAAAGAACCGCACTAGCAGAACCAATTTCTTTTGCAACCTGATAGGCCATGGCATCATAAACAAGCTTGGCTTCTTTATTCCCGGCTTCAATCATCTCTTCTACCTTCACTGCGTTATTTGTGCCAAGGTAACCGACTAGACCGCCCTGCCCTACTAACATTTTCATGATTTCTTCCCGGTAGTATTCACCAGAAAACGAAAGGGAAATTAAATCTCCGGCTGGAACAGTACCAGCACGTTCCGGACTAAAAGGCCCATCACCGTGAAGACCATTATTAACATCGATAACCCTACCCATTCTATGTACACCGACGGTTATTCCGCCCCCCATATGGGTAACAATTAAATTTAATTCTGAGTATTTTTTCCCTAATTCCTTTGCTGCTCTTCTTGCAACAGCCTTTTGATTCAACGCATGAAAAATACTTTTTCGTTCAATTAACGGGAAACCGGATATCCTTGCAATCGGGTCAAGTTCATCGACAACTACTGGGTCCACAATATAGGACGGGATATTAAGACCAGATGCTATTTCATATGCTATTATACCACCTAAATTCGATGCGTGTTGTCCAGAATACCCATTTCTTAAATCCGTCAACATTTTGTCATTAACTGTATAGGTTCCGCCTTCGATCGGACGAAGCAATCCTCCCCGCCCACAAACCGCGGACAATTTTGAAATATTAATACCTTCTTGGTCCAATGTTTCTAAGATGGTGTTTTTCCTGAATTCATATTGATCAATGATATTTGGGTAAGAATTTATTATTTCAGCTTCATGACGAATCGTTTTTTCCAGTATGGAAATTTCATTATCGAAAACCCCTATCTTAGTAGAAGTAGAGCCAGGGTTGATGATGAGTATTCGATATTCTCTTTCTTGCACGTTTTGACCCCCAATTTGCTTTATCGAAAGATTAAGACGGTACCTTTCAAAAATTTTTTCGTCGATTTACCCCCACATATTTAACTAAGTAATGTTCAATAATTGAGTGGTCATTATACTTAAAGTAATTTCTAAAATGATCAAATTTTAAACAATATGAGGTAAATCACTACCTAGGAAAGCGCTGAATTTTCATTCAGCGCTCAAATTTTAAGATTATTGCAGTTTTTATTTTCTACGGCTTAAAATATGATGTCCGTTTTGAAGGAATTGACTGCGGGAATTGCGCATTCTTTCAATCCGTTCCTCTACCATGCGATCTGCTGCAAGGTAGGTTGGGATTCCATCACGCTTTGAAATTTCAATGATTCTTTCAATACTTGTGTAAAGCTGTTCAACCTTTTTAAGGGCACGTTCATGATTATATCCGTAAAGCTCATCGGCTACGTTGATTACACCACCAGCATTTATTACATAATCCGGAGCGTATACAATACCCATTTCATGAATGATGTCTCCATGACGTGTATCTTTTAATTGATTGTTCGCAGAACCAGCGATTACTTTTGCCTTCAACTGCGGGATTGTGTCATCATTGATGGTTGCTCCAAGAGCACATGGCGCATAAATATCGCATTCCACACCGTAAATTTCATTTGGGTCAACAGCACGCGCACCAAAGTCTTCCACTGCACGCCCGACCGCTTCTTTATTAATATCTGTAACAATCAGCTGTGCGCCTTCTTCATGCAGATGCTTACAAAGGGTATAAGCTACATTTCCAACGCCTTGGACAGCTACTACTTTTCCTTCTAGTGAGTCTGTGCCAAATGCCTCTTTGGCTGCCGCTTTCATTCCTAAATAAACACCATACGCTGTTACAGGGGATGGATTTCCAGATGATCCGAATGCCGGGGAAATCCCTGTTACATAATCCGTTTCTTCATGAATTAAATCCATATCCGCCACAGTGGTACCTACATCTTCAGCTGTTATATATCTTCCATTTAGTCCTTGAATATAACGTCCAAAAGCGCGGAACATTTCTTCATTTTTATCCTTACGAGGGTCGCCTATGATTACCGTTTTGCCACCGCCAAGATTTAAACCTGCCGCCGCATTTTTATAAGTCATTCCTTTTGCCAATCTCAATGCATCTTCAATCGCGGCCTCTTCAGATTCATATGTCCACATACGCGTTCCGCCTAATGCCGGTCCTAAGGTTGTATCATGAATTGCAATAATTGCTTTTAATCCCGAAGATTTATCCTGACAAAAAACTAATTGCTCGTAATCATATTTTTCTAAATACTTAAAAATTTCCATATTAATATTCCTCCTCAATAATGAAAAAACTAGTTTGCCACAGAGCATACTGCTAATGCAAGAGAAAACAACTTGCTCTCTGCGGAGTCGGCTCTGGAAGTTAGCACAATCGGCGCTTTAGCCCCGGCAATTACAGCACCAACCTTTGCATTTGCGAAATAAACTAACGATTTATACAATGCGTTTCCAACCTCAATGGCAGGAACCACTAAAATATCGGCTTTGCCCGCTACTTCACTTTGGATGCCCTTATGTTCAGCAGCTAAAACCGAAACAGCAATATCCAATGCAAGCGGACCGTCAACGATGCAGCCAGTGATTTGCCCGCGCTTGTTCATCACCGTTAGTGCCGCTGCATCCACCGTTGCCTGCATAGCGGGATTAACCACTTCAACGGCAGCAATCGGTGCTACCTTTGGCGTTTCAATTCCAATTCCTTTAGCAACCGCAACAGCGTTTGTTATGATTTGTGCCTTTTGCTCCAAATCCGGGGTAATGTTCATCCCCGAATCTGTTACGATTGTAAAACGGTCCCGATTAGGGATTTCAAAAACAGCAACATGCGAAAGAATATTTCCTGTTCTTAAACCATATTCTTTATTCAATACAGCCTTTAGAAGAACATTCGTCGGGATATTCCCTTTCATTAGTACATCCGCTTCTTTATTCGAAACCGCTTTAACGGCTAATTTGGCAGCCAGTTCATTTGTCTCGGCATGAACGATTCTGAGGCTTTTCTCCGGATTTACCTTGTTTTCTTCAGTCTTAATCATTCGATTAATGTTTTCCTGATTTCCAAATAAAATAAAATTTGCAAGATTTCGTTCAATTGCATCTAGAACCGCTTTTATAACAACGATATCTTCCGCTACTGCGACAGCAACAGTATTCTTTTTAAGTTGGGTTGCTCTGTCAATAAGTGAATCCAGCAACAAGTTGTCATCAACCCTTCCACAGCAAAATCAAATTCCAATAAATTAATTAGCAAGATTCATGCCAACAAAATTCATTGTAAGCGCTTTATTTAATTAGTTACCCGCATGCAATTTTTTTCATACCATGAAATTTACTGCATGCCGTTATTTTCAATTTTATATTTTTCAAGTTTGTAATATAAATTTCGAACAGATAAACCAAGTGTTTTAGCTGTTAACGTTTTGTTTCCGTTTAAACGATTAAGTGTATCGCGGATGATCTTTGCTTCATATTCGTCGACCATTGCTGATAACGGCCGTTCCCGAAAATCAGGATTCTTTAATGTCCCAAATTCCCTGCCAATCAATTTATTATTGTTAAGTTCCGGCAGGTGTTTTACATCAATATAGACTTCGTTAAATTTCATAAAAATAATGGCCCGCCCAAGGATATTTTCTAGTTCTCTTACATTTCCCGGCCAATTATACTTCATTAGCCCCGCCATCGCAGCCTCTGTTACCCCTTCAACATTCCGTCCATAATCACGATTAATTTTTTGAATAAGCCGATCGCATAATAAAGGGATTTCCTCTTTTCTTCTTTTAAGCGGGGGAATATGTATCGGCATTCGATTTAAACGATAGTATAAGTCTTCCCTAAAAGTACCCTTAGCAATCCCTTTTTCAAGGTTCACATTGGTTGCAGCAATGACTCGGACATTAATTGCAACAGGCTTCGTTCCGCCAACGCGGATGATTTCATTTTCCTGTAAAACCCGAAGCAGCTTTGCCTGAGTATTTGCCGGAAGTTCACCAATTTCATCAAGAAAAATGCTTCCGTTGTTTGCCTCTTCGAAAAACCCTGTTTTCCCTCCCCTTTTTGCGCCGGAAAATGCTCCTTCTTCATAACCGAACAATTCACTTTCTAACAAAGATTCCGATATAGCTGCACAATTGACACGAATAAATTTATTGTATTTTCTGTCGCTTGCATTGTGGATAGCGTGGGCAAATAATTCTTTTCCCGTTCCGGATTCGCCGCGAAGAAGGACGGTAGCAGGAGTTTTTGCTCCGAGCTTCGCCTGCTCAATTGCCAGCAGCATTTCCTCGGACTTCCCGATAATGTCCTCAAAGGTATATTTTGCTTCAAGTGTTCGGATGATTTGCCGTGCACGGTGCAACTCCCTGTTCAACGATTTAATTTCAGACATGTCGTGGATAACACCTACACTGCCCTTAAGTTTTCCCTTTACAATAATCGGTGCGACATTAACGATTACTTCCTTTTTGCTTGGCCCAACCCTCATAGCGACGCCGCGGACAGCTCTTCTTGTCTGTAAAACCTTCATATGCATGCTTTCACCTTCTGAGATATCGGTCGTCGCGGGCTGCCCAATTACCTGTTCTTCTGTCAGTCCGGTTAAACGGGTATATGCCCGATTAATAAGAATTCCCCGGCCGACTTCATCGACAACGGATATCGCTTCATCACTAGATTGGATAATCGCTTGCAGCATCGTTTGAATTTCTTTTAAATTCGTAATTTCTTCCGCTAAGTTAACAACTTCCGTGATATCTTTAAACACGGCAAAAGCACCCATGAGTGTGCCATTTTCTTCAACGATTGGAATTCTTGTTGTAATAATTTTTCGTCCATTGCCTAAAACCATTTCTTGGTTTGCTTCAATTCTTCTCGTCTCTAATATATGAGGTAGTCTGCTTTCCGGTATCACTTCACAGACATATTTTCCAACCGCATCCTCTTTTTTTACTCCCATCATTTCTTCCGCTCGACGATTAAAGAGAATGACCATGCCGTTTTTATCAATTACCGCCATCCCATCATTTGTGGAGTTAAAAATCAACTCTTGCTGATAGGACTCATTTTGATGTCTTTTTACCAGATCTTCCTTTTCTTCCATAAGTTTTGAAACAAGGAAAGCAACACTTCCGGGAATTAAAATCGTACTACTTGGTTTTGTCCGCCTTATTTCGTGAAATGCTGTGTCATCTCCTGTAACCTCAATAATGATATCGATGTTTTTAGATAAAAAGGGGTGCCAGTCCGTTCCAGTTTTAATACCTTCTTTTTGTGCCAATCGAATACCAGGTGCATCTGTATTCCGGTCAACAACTGCCTTTACATTTAAAACCTCTGTTTCTTTTAAAATTTTTAAAATCGCCGTTCCACCTTTTCCAGCTCCGACAATCATTACATTTTGCATTTTCTAGCCTCCATTCTTTAAATCAGGAAACTTTTTTCATACGCTCATAGTGAGTCATGCAATTTTTTTCATATTTATTGTATAGTGAATAGTTCAGCTTGACAAATATATTCATTGTACTATTATTTTCGTGAGAAGCTTTTTCTTTTCAATTGGCTCTGTTAAACTTAGTTGTTGATTTTCGCTCCAGGATGCTCGCTTTCCGCGGGGCGGGCGGTGAGCCTCCTCGGCGCTTAAGCACCTGTGGGGTCTCACCTGTTCCCGCTGCTCCCGCAGGAGTCTCGCACCTTCCGCTCCAATCAACGTTTATGTACTTTAACACAGCCTTTCAATTAAAATTCGGAAGGAATTTATTATGCAGCGGATTATTGCACTGATTATATTATTGATTCCGGGTTTCTTGGCTGCTTTCGGCATTAAGCTAATGCGTGATATGACCTTTGGAATCTTGCAGCCGCCAATTCCCTATTTATCTCTGCAATTTTTGATCGGACTCATCCTCTTTCTTGGCGGTTTAGGGTTTGTTGCGGGATTTATCTTTCATCGTGACCGCAAAAGAAACAAAGTTCAATCACGTTTCAAAGGTCCTGGAAACCCACGGTCTACCGACGGTAAAAAATCCAACTAAAAAGAGACCGCTTAGGGTCTCTTTTCATACTGTTTTCTAATTCGCAACGCCTTAACAGGGTCATCGGTAATGACGGATGTACAGTTAAGTCTAAATAACCGATGAAGATCGGCATCATTATTAACAGTATAAGGCCTTACAGCAATTTCGTTCTCCATTGTCCTGGTAATGATTTCATCACTGAGAGTTGAATACTTAGGATGAATCCCTTTTGCTCTGATGGATTGTGCATAAACCCACGGCATAAATAATCCTTCTAAAAAAAGCGGAGCGGTTTCAATTTCCGGGGCCAGCCTGTAACAATGAACAATACTGTAATGATTAAAGGAGGAAATAATGATTCTATCCGTTAAACCGTAATTTTGGATAAGCTCAATTACTTTTTCCTCCATGCCTTCGTAGGCAAGAAGACCATTTTTCAATTCGATATTACATAGCAGCGTATTTGTTTGCATCCATTCAAGAACCTCAATTAAGGATGGAATGGTTTCTTTTTTTAAGCCTTTTTTATTGGCGTTCAGCTTACGAATATCCTTAAATAAAAAATCTTTTACAAAACCGTTTCCACTTGTGGTCCTGTTCACCTTTTCATCGTGGATGACAACGAGTTCACCATCTTTTGTCAATTGTACATCGAGTTCTAACCCATCCGCTCCTGCCTTTTCCGCTTCATAAAAGGCACTCATGGTATTTTCTGCGAATAGGGAGGAATAACCACGGTGAGCAAAAATTTCTGTCATGCCGTCACTTCCTAACTACTTATTAAATTGGAGGAATTTTTTATGAAACCTTTACAAATAACCCCTGAAACAGCGATTAAACTTTCGGAAAAATTAAACGTTCCCATTGAGCAAATTATGCATATGCCACAACATATCCTAATTCAAAAATTAATGGAATTGGACAAGGAGCAAAAAAAGTAATTTTTAATCTACAGTCCTATCATATGCATCAAAATTTTGATAACCACCCTATAAGAACGAAAAAAGCCCTCATTTCCAATAAATGAAGGCTTTTATTTATAGTTTTAAACGTTTCATGAAGCCATATGCTCTAAGCGCAACTTATCTGCAACCATTGCGATAAATTCAGAGTTTGTTGGTTTTGCTTTTGACATGCTGACAGTATAGCCAAAAAGTGATGAAATGGAGTCGATGTTTCCACGGCTCCACGCTACTTCAATGGCATGGCGAATGGCACGCTCAACACGGCTGGCTGTCGTGTTATATTTTTTAGCAATATCAGGGTATAAGACCTTTGTAATCGATCCTAAAAGTTCAATGTCATTATAAACCATGGAAATCGCTTCACGTAAATACAAATACCCTTTAATATGTGCAGGTACACCGATTTCATGGATAATGCTCGTAATGCTGGCATCAAGGTTTTTTGGCTTTTGTTCCGCTTGTACACGGTAAGCTGGAGAAGGAGGTGCTTTTCTTGTTATCGAAGCATTTCTGCCGCTGACTTGACGAATGTGGTTACCCAGGTTTTCCATATCAAAAGGCTTTAAAATAAAATAAGATGCCCCCAGTTCAACGGCCTTCTTGGTAACATCCTCCTGACCAAAGGCAGTTAACATAATTACATTTGGCAAGGCACCTTTCTTCAAATCACGTAGGCGTTCTAAAACAGCTAACCCATCCAAATGGGGCATAATAATATCTAATACTAGTACATCAGGATCTACAGATCCCAATAAATCTAAACATTCTTGACCATTATGTGCAATCCCTGCAACTTCCATATCTTCCTGGGATGAAATATATTCCTCTAATAATCCAACTAATTCCCTATTATCATCAACGACGCACACCTTTATTTTCTTCAACACCGTATTCCTCCTCAAATCCAATTGGTAAGTTCCATCTGTAGTCTCTATTTTCTATTGTAAATTAGAAATTCGACAATGCAACTAAAATTCCTTTCATTTTTTTAATATTTCTTAAAATAGTGATAAAATCTCAGTTTTTCTTAATTTTTCTCTTATTTTCGACGAATTTCGCTTTTTTGTCGAATAATCTTTAAATCCGTAAAAAACAAATAGGCGAAACCGCCTATTTGTTTTTATTATCAACTTAACGCCAAAGCACTTTCCTTTTTAGCTTGCTTTTTCTTTCGGTGTATCATATATATTAATTCCTGCTTCATCCAGCATCCATTCTATATGCACTCCATATCCAGAGGTAGGATCGTTTACAAAAACATGGGTCACAGCACCGACAAGCTTCCCATTCTGGATGATTGGACTTCCACTCATCCCTTGAACAATACCGCCTGTTTTTTCTAGAAGCTTTGGATCCGTTACTTTTATGACCATGCCTTTTGTAGCTGGAAACTTTTGCGGAATTGTGTTCACAATTTCAATATCAAATTCTTCAACCTGATCATTGTTAACAACTGTCAAAATTTTCGCAGGGCCTTCTTTTACTTGATTTGATAAAGCAATCGGCAATGGCTTATCCATTATACCATTTTTCAACGATTTATTTAATTTCCCAAAAATACCAAATGGGCTGTTCTTTTGTATATTCCCAACAATTTCATGGTCTGAAGAAAAACGTGCAAGTTTTTCACCAGGGTCTCCATTACTACCTTTTTCAATCGACGTAACGGTTGACCGGACAATCTGTCCGTCTTCCACGACGATTGGTTTTTTCGTATCCATATCTGAAATCACATGTCCTAATGCACCATATTTTTTAGAATCTGGATGAACAAAGGTCATCGTTCCGATTCCTGCTGCCGAGTCCCTAATATATAATCCCAGTTTGTACGTGTTTTCCCCTTTGTCCTTTAAGGGGGTAAGTTTTGTCGTAAATTTACCGCTTTCACGGCTAATCACCAAGTTTAAAGCTTTACCGTTTTCTCCTGCATCCTGTACAAATGGTGCAACATCTGCCATTTTTTCAATTTTAGTTCCATTAATTTTTGTAATAATGTCTCCAACTTTAATACCAGCCATTTCACCAGGAGATTTTTTTCCATTTAACGTATTCACTAAATGATGCCCGACCACTAAGACACCTACGGTATTTAGTTTCACGCCAATTGACTGACCACCTGGAATAACTCGAAAATCTTTTAAAACCTTTACATCGACCTTTTTAATAGGGATTCCTGCAAACTCTAAGAGCATTTCATTACTGCCTTTTTCCTTTGCCTTTAAAGAAACTGAATGTTTGTCCTGTGCAAGTGCGATACTTGAATTGTGAGAAACTAAAGCGGCTGACACCGGAGCAGCCTTTTGAAAATTATAATCTTGCCCTTCAAAGACAGTGATTGTCTTTGGTATTTCGAGGTATTGTTTAAGCGGTTGATTGAAAATAAAACTGATTAATGAAACAAGGAGAATTCCACCAATGATTTTTCTAATTATATCTAAATTCAAATTTTTTCACTCTCCTCGCTTCTTGTCCACAACTTCGAAATGGCTACATCTATAATTTTGCCTCGTTGACAAGCATTTATAACCTTCCTTCAATATAAAAAAGCTCCCCCTATTGGGAAGCTTTTCAATTTTTCTTATTTTTTGCAGCCATTAACAATAATTCCTCAGCATGTTTCTTTGTAAGGTCGGTGATTTCGACTCCAGAAATCATCCTGCCGATTTCTTTTATTTTCTCTTCGGCTTTAAGCGGTGTCACGGATGTCTTGGTCCTGCCACCCTTCGTAACCTTCGAAATAAACAAATGGATGTCAGCCATAGCAGCAACCTGCGGTAGATGGGAGATACATAAAACCTGCGACGAATGTGCGACTTTATAAATTTTTTCAGCTATTGCCTGTGCAACCCTGCCGCTAACTCCTGTATCCACTTCATCAAATATAATCGATGTGACACCTTGATGTTTTGAAAAGATACTCTTTAAGGCAAGCATAATTCGTGAAAGTTCTCCCCCGGAAGCAATTTTCGATAATGGTTTAAGCGGTTCCCCGGGATTTGTTGAAAGATAGAATTCGATATGGTCGACACCATTTTTTGCAAAATGCTTTATATCCTTCTCAAAGCGAATTTCAAAAATCGTTTTTGCCATATATAAATCCTTTAGCTCCTTATGTATAAGCTTGGTCAGCTTTTCCGCATACTTTTTACGAAGCTCAGTTAATTGTTTTGCTTCAAGAACTAAATCCTTTTGAATAGAGGCTAATTCTTTTTCTAATTTGTTAATATGTGTTTCTTTATTTTGTAATGTTTCAATTTCTTCTTCAATTTTCGCTGCATATTCTAAAATTTCCTGGATTGTCTTGCCATATTTTCGTTTCAACTGGCTTATTTCATTTATTCGGTCTTCAATTTCATTTAATCTTTGCGGATCGTATTCCAATTCATCCATTTCATTTCTTAAAGCATGTGCAGCATCCTCAAGTTGATAGAAGCTGTTTGAAACCGCCTCATATAATTCTTTGTATTCTGTGTCTAATCCTGCTGCATCCTCCAGATGCCCCATTACCATACTAATCCAGTCCAAGCCCTTTTGTTCACCACTTAAGGCTGAATAACTGGATTGTATCGCTTCGAAAACCCGTTCAAAGTTTCCAAGCTTCCGTTTTTCCTCAAATAACTCATCATCTTCATTAAGCTTTAAATTGGCATTTTGAATTTCGTTCAATTGAAATTGAATTAAATCCAGGCGGTGTGCTGCTTGCTGCTCATTCTCACTTAACGACTTTAGCTTTTGTAATGTGTGTTCATAGCGATGGAATACTTCCTGGTACTCACGGAGGGAGGAAATGATTTCATCGGAACCGAATTGATCAAGCAATGATAGATGCTTGGTTTCATCCATTAATTCTTGGTGCTCATGCTGTCCATGGATATCAATCAATGTCGAACCGATTTCTCTTAAAGTAGAAATGGTCACAAGCTTTCCATTTATCCTGCAAACGCTTTTTCCGGAACGGGAGATATCCCTTCGTAAAACGACCATCCCTTCTTCAATATCAATCCCAAATTCCATTGCCTTTAGATAGCATGGATGCCCATCATGATCTAATTGAAAAAGTCCTTCAATCTCAGCCTTTTCTTCACCATGCCGTACGAATTCTGCAGAACCTCTCCCGCCAACCAATAAATGTATCGCATCAATGATGATGGATTTTCCTGCTCCTGTCTCACCAGTTAACACTGTCAAGCCTTTTTCAAACGAAATGGAAGAGGCTTCGATAATGGCAAAGTTTTTTATCGATAGTTCTGATAACAAGGAACATTCCCCCAATTAAAGCATATCAAGAAACCTGTTTGTAATGATTTCTGTTTGTTCAGGTGTTCGACAAATGATTAAAATGGTATCATCTCCACAGATGGTTCCCAGTACCTCTTCCCAATCAAGATTGTCTAAAAGTGCCCCAATAGCCATGGCATTACCAGGTAAACACTTCATCACTAATAAATGTCCTGCTGAGTCAATTCGAATAAAAGCATCCATCAAAGATCTTTTTAGTTTTTGAAGCGGATTAAATCGTTGATCAGCAGGAAGGCTGTATTTGTAACGGCCATCCAACAAAGGGACTTTCACCAAATGCAATTCTTTTATATCACGGGAAACAGTAGCCTGTGTCACATTGACGCCAGAATTTCTTAGTTCATCCACTAAATCATCCTGTGTTTCAATGTCATTATTGGCAATAATTTCTCTAATTTTAATATGGCGCTGGCCTTTATTCATATTTTTCACCCCGTAAACAGTAAAAACCATTTAAATATTATGTTCAAAAATGTCGCTTCTACCCTTATGTTAGCCGATTTTGTAAGAGTTGTCATTTATTTTCCCAAAAACAGAAGGATAAGCGTATTTTGCCTATCCTTCACCCGTTTGCTTTGTATGGAATTCCTGATGTGCAAGTTTAACAACCTCTGAAGGGTCCACAGGCAAGAGGTTATTTTCTTTGTTTTCCTCTCCCCACCAGGAAAGATGAAGAAGGAATTCAATATTCCCGTCTCCTCCAGTAATAGGTGAAAAAGATAAATTTTTAACTTGATACCCCTGCTCAATTGAAAAATTGATGATTTTGGTTACAACCTGCAAATGGACCTTTTCATCGCGAACAATTCCCTTTTTGCCAACCTGCTCCCGTCCTGCCTCAAATTGCGGTTTAACAAGTGCAACGATATCACTTTGAGGTACTAAAAGAGTTTTAAGCACCGGCAAAATCAAGGTCAACGAAATAAATGATACATCGATGGTTGCAAAATTTGGCATTCCTGCTATTAAATCAGCAGGAGTCACGTAGCGGAAATTTGTTCTCTCCATTACGACCACACGGTCATCCTGCCGGAGTTTCCATGCTAACTGGTTATAACCAACATCCAGAGCATAGGACATTTTTGCTCCGTTTTGCAGGGCACAATCAGTAAATCCACCTGTAGATGCACCAATATCTAATAAAATCTTATCCACAACTGAAACATCAAATACTTTTAGGGCCTTTTCAAGTTTTAAGCCTCCGCGGCTTACATAAGGAATAAGGTTTCCCTTAACCGTTAGAGGTATATCTGTTTTTACTTTTTCCCCGGGTTTATCTAAGCGTTCTTCATTTGTATAAACAAGACCGGCCATAACTGCTCTTTTTGCTTTTTCCCGTGTTTCAATAAGTCCTCTTTCGACCAGTAAGACATCTATTCGTTCTTTATTTTTCATGATTTAAGCCCTTTGTTGTTTTTTTCGTGCAAGAATGGTTAATCTTTTAACGACTTCCTTGGTAGTCATGCCGATTTCCTCAAGCAGGGAACCGACATCTCCATGTTCAATAAATTGATCTGGAATTCCAATCCTGTCAATTACGTGACTGTAATAACCATGGTCATGAGCGAATTCAAGGACTGCACTGCCAAAACCACCTTGAAGTACTGCTTCTTCTATTGTTAACAACGGTATATTTTTATCTAATAAATTTGTCAGCATTTTTTCATCAAGGGGTTTTATAAATCTTGCATTGACTACTTTAACTGAAATACCTTGTTTTTCAAGTATATCCGCTGCCTCCATTGCCATGGGAATTGTTGTACCAAAGGTTAATATCGCCGCATCATCGCCTTCCTTTAGTACCTCCCACGTTCCAATCGGGATATTCTTAAATTGTTCATCCATCGGTACGCCCAGCCCATTTCCACGCGGGAACCTCATAGCAATTGGGCCATTATCATATTGAAGTGCTGTATAAACCATGTGCTGACCTTCATTTTCATCCTTTGGCATCATCAAAACAATGTTCGGAACATGCCTTAAAAAGGCAATATCGAAGACACCTTGATGTGTCTCGCCATCTGCTCCAACAAGACCAGCGCGGTCAATTCCAATAAAAACATTTAAGTTTTGACGACAAATATCATGAACCACCTGATCATAAGCACGCTGTAAAAAGGTAGAATAGATTGCTAAAAAAGGCTTCATATTTTGTGTTGCCAAGCCTGCAGCAACTGTTGCGGCATGCTGCTCGGCGATTCCCACATCGTACATCCGGTCAGGGAATTCATTTGCAAAGCCTTCCAGTTTAGACCCCACAGGCATCGCCGGGGTAATTGCCACAATTCTTTTATCTTCTCGTGCAAGCTTACGCACCGTTTCACTGACCAAACTACTCCATGCCGGAGGTGCTTTGTCCGGTTTGACAAATGCTCCAGTGTCCATTTTATAAGGGCCGGTTCCATGCCAAGTCCCTTTTGTATCTCGTTCTGCTGGGGTATACCCTTTACCTTTTTTTGTAATCACATGGAGAAGGACTGGGCCCTCTGTTTTTTTAGCATAACTAAAATTTTCAAATAAATCTTCAAAGCTATGACCATCGACTGGGCCCAGATAGGTAAAGCCGAGTTCTTCAAAAAACACTCCGGATACAAGCAAATATTTTAAGCTGTCTTTAATTCTTTCGGCAGTTGCCGCAAGAACACCGCCAACAGCAGGAATCTTTTTCAATAATCCTTCAAGTTCGTCCTTAGCCCATTGATATTTTCCAGCTGTGCGCAATTGTCCAAGAATATTGTGTAGCGCACCGACATTCGGTGCAATGGACATTTCATTATCATTCAAAATCACAATCATATCTTTCTTTTCGTGACCAATATGATTTAACGCCTCTAAGGCCATACCGCCTGTTAATGCGCCGTCCCCAATCACCGGTACTACAAACGATTTCTCCTTCTTTAAATCGCGAGCAATCGCCATACCCATAGCGGCAGAGAGTGATGTCGAACTATGCCCTGTTTCCCATACATCATGTTCACTTTCCACACGCTTAGGGAATCCACATAATCCTTTAAATTGTCTTAATGTATCGAAATCACATGCCCTGCCGGTTAAAATTTTATGAACATAGGACTGATGTCCGACATCCCAAATAAGTTTATCTTTAGGACTATCGAAACATTTGTGTAATGCAATGGTTAATTCAACTACACCTAAATTCGGTCCAATATGGCCTCCCGTAACAGACAGCTTTTCAATCAAGAATTGGCGAATTTCTTGACTCAAAACCTCCAATTCTTTATTTGACATCCCTTTTAAAAAGGAAGGGTCTTTAATTGATAACAGATCCATTTGGGACCACTCACTTTCATCCTTTTTCTATCTAAACATTTAGTAAGGTTTGTTTTCACTTGAAATTTCCATCTATTTAAAAATAGCCGCTAACACACAAGTGATAACGGCACTGTCAACGTTTTCTTCATTAAAACACATTATATCATAACGAAAAGAATGCCTCAAATACCTATAACGACTCACGATGCTGCTGTAGCACCCTTGCTTTTTAATGGTCTCTAGAAGCCACTAAATCGGTTATTTCAATAAGAAGGGATGTATTCAAGCCCGTTCGTTTCAAGTAACGCTTTGACTCGTCAATATGATGATGCAATGCCTTCTTAGCCCCATCCATTGTCAATAATTGCGGATATGTGCTTTTATGGTTGGACGCATCACTTCCAACAGGTTTGCCTAGTAATTCCGGATTACCTTCTAAGTCCAAAATATCGTCCTGTATTTGAAAAGCCAATCCAAGATGATGCGCAAAAGCTCTCAAATTCTCCAATTGATCCTCTTCTGCATGTGCAAGTAATGCACCAGCATGAACACTGAAGCCTAAAAGCTTACCTGTTTTATGAATATGTATATACTCCAGTTCTTCAATAGAAAGTTCTTTATTTTCCCCTTCCATATCGGCGACTTGCCCGCCTACCATGCCTTCCGCTCCGCCTGCTTTCGCAAACTCCACCATCAATTTTAATTTTGTATCTGAACTGCCCGCTTCATTTGGAATCATTCCCAACACTTCAAAGCTGTAGGTTAAAAGAGCATCCCCTGCTAAGATCGCAGTAGCCTCACCAAAAACCTTATGATTGGTCAACTTACCGCGCCTATAATCATCATCATCCATACTTGGCAGATCATCATGAATTAAGGAATAGGTATGAATCATTTCAACTGCAGCAGCAGCTAATAGCCCTTTTTTCGGGTCAATGCCAAATGCAGCTAGAGTTGCAAATAATAATAGGGGACGAATCCTCTTTCCTCCAGCATCGAGGGAATAGTGCATTGCCTTTTTTATGATAGGAGGTGCTTCAAGCCGGTCAACTAATTTGCGGAGTTCCGCTTCAAGCAGATGTTTATATTCATATGCAAATTCATCAAGTAACCGATTTCCCACAATCTATTCCTCCTCTTTAATTGAAAAACTTTCCGTTCGCCCATCCTCCGTGATGATTTGTGTTAATTGTTCTTCGACATTTTTTAATTTATCGTGACATAGCTTAGAAAGTTCCATTCCCTCTTTATAAATAAGAATAGCCTCTTCTAATGGAACATCTCCTTCTTCAAGCCTATCCACAATTTGCTCTAATTTATTCATTGCTTCTTCAAAGGATAATTGTTTTTCATTCACCACTTTTTTCGCTCTCCTTCTTATCCTCAATCTTACATATTAAGCTACCATCGGCTAATTGGATTTCAACAGATTCATCCTTATGTACCTGATGAACGCTCTTAACCAGTCTGTTGTCTTCTGTATAAACAAGACTGTAACCCCGTTCCATTATTTTTAAAGGACTTAAAGCTTTTAATGTTGAAATCATTCGATCAAATTCTGTTTGTTTTTTCATTAAGATTTGCATCATCGCACGATTGATTTCTTTTTGTGTCCGATTAAACTGTTTTTCCGCTTCCAGTACTAATACTTTCGGAGACTTTAGCTGCAGTCTCTTATAAACCGTTTCGTATTGACCTGATTTTAATGCTGACAGACGGGTAAGACCACGTTCAAGCGATTCCGTTAATTTATCCACTTGCTCCAGCTTTTGTTCATAAAGTCGAAGTGGGTAACGAAAAGCGTAGGATTTTTGCACACGCGAAAAACGCTGCTTTTCTGTCCGGAATTTTTCATTCATTGCTCTTAAAAGCCGTGTTTGACGCTGCAGGACCCTTTCCAAAAGCTCCTCAATATGAGGGACAGCGAGTTCCGCAGCAGCCGTTGGTGTAGGTGCGCGCAGGTCGGCCACAAAATCCGCAATAGTAAAATCCGTTTCATGTCCTACAGCTGAGATAACCGGTATTGAAGAGGTATAAATCGCCCTGGCAACCAATTCTTCATTAAAAGCCCATAGCTCCTCAATCGAACCTCCGCCACGGCCAACAATGAGTACATCAATCGCTTCAAGTTTATTTGCTTTTTCAATCGCTCCAGCAATTGAGGGTGCAGCGTTTTCACCTTGTACAAGCGCCGGAAAAACAAGGATTTTGACTATGGGATAACGCCTTTTTATGGTGGTAATAATATCTCTGATGGCCGCTCCTGTCTGAGAAGTAATGACCCCAACCGTTTTTGGATAGGCTGGAATCGGCCTTTTTTTATCTAATGCAAATAATCCTTCCGATTCAAGCCTTTTCTTCAGCTGTTCATAGGCTAAAAATAGTTCTCCAATTCCGTCAGGCCGCATTTCCTTTATATAAATTTGATATTGTCCGCTTGGTTCATAGACAGATATGTCCCCTTTGACAATAACCTTCATCCCGTTTTCAGGTGAAAATTTCATCGTCCTTGAATGGCTAGAAAACATAACAGCCAGTATGCGTGCTTTTTCATCTTTTAAAGTAAGGTACATGTGTCCGCTGGAATGCTGTTTAAAATTTGAAATTTCACCGCGGACGTGAACATCCTGTAAATGGGGATCGGCATCAAATTTTCTTTTTATGTATTTGGTTAAGGCATTAACTGATAAGTACCTTTGCTCCTGCATAGCTAACTCCTTTAGAGTTTTTAACATAACCATAAAACTGTCCTTACCCATTATATATATAGTTCTCCATTTTGTCCGCAATCTACGGGAAATGAAGAAAAATATACATGAAAGATAAGGACCATTGGGTATATTCTTTTATTTACCTTGTTTTGTAAACTTATTCCTTCGGAAGCTTTTCTTTCACTTTTGAAAGAATGCCATTGATAAAACGGCTTGATTGTTCATCACCGTAAATTTTTGAGATTTCAATTGCTTCATCTAAAATGACATTTTCCGGAACTTCGTTTCGTGCAAAGTTTAATTCGTATACTGCGATTCTGAGCAGGTTTCGGTCTACAACAGCCACGCGGTCTAATGTCCATTTTTCTAAGTTTTCTTTAATAAATTGATCAATCGTATTTTTTTGTTCGACGACTCCTAAAACAAGTCTGTTTAAATAGTCGTCATTCGTTTCCCCGTCCAATACATGTTCGATTGCCGATTCCGGGTCCACATTGCTTACATCGATTTGGAAAAGGGCTTGTAGTGCCTTTTCTCTAGCTGTTCTTCTTTTCATTATACCGTTAACTCCTTTTAGAGACATTGATAAAAGTCTGTCCAATCATGTTCCGTTATTTTAGTTTGTCAATCACATAAAAAATATAATAGCATAACTAAAAATGATTCGCACTGTACGAGCAAAATTTTTTAAAATTAAGCTCTGTTAAACTTAGTTGTTGATTTCCGCTCCAATCAACTTGGTTCAAAAATTAACATTGTCCTTTTACACAGCCTTAAATAAAAAACCAAAGGATTTCTCCTTTGGTTTTGGGTATTATAGTTCTTGTTCGATTTCTGGTTCGCTTTTTTGATTTTCAAATTGGATACCAACCACGTGAATGTTGATTTCTTCCGCATCTAAGGCGGTCATATTTAACAAGGCTTGTCGGATATTATCTTGAATCTTTTGTGCAACAGCAGGAATGGACACCCCAAATTTCATCACACAATAGACATCTACTTTGATTCCCGATTCGGTTAATTCGACCTTAACACCTTTTCCATGATTCTTTTTCCCTAACCGCTCTACTACACCTGCGGCAAAGTTTCCTCTCATGGAGGCTACGCCTTCTACCTCTGAAGCAGCAATCCCTGCAATTACTTCAATCACTTCCGGTGCAATTTCCACTTTACCAAGTCCGTTGTTTCCTTGCTCCATTTCCAAGATACTAAACTCACTCATTTTTAGAACACCTCCAGATTTTAGACTGACTTCATCACATCGTGCAATTCTAAAAACTTCGTATTGAACTGGCCTTCTACAAATTTTTCATGTTCAAGAAGTTTTAAATGAAACGGAATTGTCGTATGGATTCCTTCAACAATAAATTCGCTTAAGGCCCGTTTCATTCTTGCAATTGCCTCTTCCCTGGTGTTTCCATATGTGATGACTTTCGCAATCATGGAATCGTAGTAAGGCGGAATTGAATATCCCGGATATGCAGCAGAATCGACACGAACCCCTAGGCCGCCAGGAGGTAAATACATATGGATTTTTCCTGGGGATGGCATAAAGTTCTTCTCCGGATTTTCTGCATTAATTCGGCATTCAATTGCCCAACCCGTGAAGGTAACATCCTGTTGTTTCAAAGATAATTTTTCTCCGGAAGCTACTCGTATTTGTTCTTTAATGAGATCTGTTCCAGTGACCAATTCAGTTACAGGATGCTCTACCTGTATTCTTGTATTCATTTCCATAAAATAAAATTTTCGATTGCGGTAGTCATATATAAATTCTACCGTGCCTGCACCAGAATAATCAACTGCTTTCGCCGCTTTTACTGCGGCATTACCCATTTCTTCACGAATTTCCCCGTCCAAAGCAGGTGAAGGGGTTTCTTCAAGCAATTTCTGCAGTCTCCGTTGGATCGAACAATCCCTTTCACCTAAATGAATGGTATTGCCATAATTATCTGCAAGCACTTGTATTTCAACATGGCGGAAATCCTCAATATATTTTTCAATATATACACCAGGGTTACCAAATGCTGTTAAGGCTTCCTGCTGGGTGATATTAATTCCCTTAATTAATTCTTGTTCGTTCTTGGCGATACGAATCCCTTTTCCACCGCCACCGGCTGTTGCTTTAATGATGACCGGATAATTTATCTTTTCTACAAGTTCAAGCGACTGTTCAATATTCTCGATAATTCCGGTGGAGCCGGGAACAATTGGAACGCCTGCTTCCCGCATAGTTTCTCTTGCAATATCCTTTGTTCCCATTTTTGTGATGGCTTCAGGGCTTGGCCCGACAAAAGTGATGTTGCAATCACGGCAAAGCTCAGCAAAAGCTGCATTTTCAGCAAGAAAACCATAACCAGGGTGAATCGCATCACAGGCAGTTAATTTTGCTACACTAATAATATTTGTAAAGTTTAAATAACTATCTTTTGATGAGGTTGGTCCAATACAATAGGCCTCATCTGCTAATTGTACATGCAGTGCTTCACGGTCTGCTTCGGAAAAGACGGCGACTGTTTCAATCCCCATTTCCCTGCAGGCACGAATAATTCTAACTGCAATTTCTCCTCTGTTTGCAATTAACAGCTTTTTTATCATTCTGTTACCGCTCCTTATTCAGGCTTTACTAAAAATAATGGCTGTCCGTATTCCACTAATTGTCCATCTTTCGCAAGAACTTCGACAATTTCTCCGTTTACTTCTGCTTCAATTTCATTAAATAATTTCATCGCCTCAACGATACAAACAATGGAATCCTTAGAAACCTTTGTGCCTGCTTTAACATAGACATCAGCATCTGGTGATGGGGAGGCATAGAAAGTCCCTACCATTGGAGAAGTTATTTTGTGAAGGTTGGAAGTATCCGCTTGAACAGGAGCTTCTGTTACCGGTTCTTGTTTGATTTCTTGCACTGGTGTAACTGGTGCTGCCGTTTGAACAGGCGCTGCTTGAACAGCTTGAGCTGCTGGAACTTCAGTATGTACGACTGGTTGAACCGTAGTGACGACAGAAGTCACACTTTTTTTCATTTTAATTTTTGACCCTTCATTTTCATAAACAAATTCATCAATACTAGATTGATCAACTAATTTAATTAACTCACGAATTTCTTGTACCTTTAACATTGAGTAACACTCCTTGTACCACTATATTAAGACTAGCTACTAATACTATACGATACTATCTTATAAAAGTTCAACAATCTATATTTTTTCTCCTGCTTCAATAACCTTCAAATTCATTTTAATCTTTATTTACCTAAAAGTAAAAAAAAGGGTGGGAAAGTGGGTGACAGGCACCGCCCGTGGACTTTCCAGCAAAAGTGTCCGCACCAGGCGGACACTCTACAAACCAAAAAGAAGGAAAGCTTTGTACTTTCCCCCTCTTTGGAGTGTTTCTTATTTTGTTGGCTGGAATTCGACGGCAACGTAATTGGTATCGCCAATTTCCTTTTTAACCTGTTGGATGATATCGTTTGCTGCAGTTGCTGATGGTTGTTTCTTTGATTTTACTGTTACGCGGACTTGGTTTCCTTCGGCTCTGACAAGAGCATCCTCATATCCCATCGTTTTAATTAATGTTTCAAGAATTTCTTCTTTTTGAGCTGTTTTATTTAGTTCTTTCATTTGATCCATCGCTTCGCTTCTTTTATCGGCGGGAAGATCTGTACTCGCCATTTGAGCTGTTAAATCTTCTTGTAATTGACTGCGTTCATCTTGCAATTTTAAACGAAGTGCTTCAAATTCATCATCACCGGCAATCTGGGAGATAATAGTCTTATCATCTTTAGCATTTGTTTTTGCTGTTGATTTTGAATTCATTTCTTTTTGATTCATTTGATCTTTTGCTTTTTGTTGTACAGCTGCAAGCTCATTACTATTTTTTTGCTCCGGTGAAGTAATATAATACACCGATAATACAACCACCAAACTTAACATCGTTAATAACCAAACCGTTTGTTTTTTCAAAAGCATGAATAAATCCCCCTCTTATTTTTTTGGCATGACAGCAACTCGGTGGCTTGGGACCCCAAGCGCTCTTGTTACTGCTTCAATAATCCATTTTTTCACTTGAATATTTTCTGCACCTCGGGCAACAACAAGGACACCACGAATTTCAGGCTTTTTTGTTTCTGTCACAATTGGAGTTTCTTTTTCGCCGTCTCGGATGATAACAAGCTGTTCATCTGTAGAAGATTCCTGAACCTTTCGTTGTCCACCTTCACGATCGGTTTCTTCTGTTGTTTGCGATTTTGTTACCCTATTCTTTTCAAGCACTCGCTGATCCGTGGAATCAATATTTACAACGACAGTGACATCTTTGACCCCTAGCATATTTTCTAATGCCTTCTTCAACTGATCTTCATATGCTTGTTCATATTCATGGATGGTTTTATTTCCAGTTGATTTCCCCAATCCAAAGGCGGGTACATCACTCGCTGGCTGGTTATCACTTTTCATAGCTGGAACATCCGGTGCAGCTGAGTCCGTTTTAAATAGGACATTCCCTACAAGCATGAAGGCAGCCCCGATACAGAGAACAAGAAGCATATATTGATATTTTCCGGCTTTTTTATTTGGGCTTCCGTCTTTTTTAAGTAAATTCTTTAACCATGATAATGGTCCTTGGTTTTTATCCATTTTTGTTCATATTCCCCCCTTCAATCGAAACTTCTAGTGATTTCTCAGCAACATCCCATTTCTGAGAAAGAAATGCAGCAACCTTTGCTGTGTCTTCTGCTGAAACATTGGCTGAAAGAGGTGTTTCTGTGTTGATGTCCACTTGTTTGATCGCTTCGACTGTCTGTACCGATGTTTCTGGATGCTTCAGAAGAACCGTTATCTTTTGGATGTTTTCAGGGAAGGCTTGGTCACTTTCTTCATTCGTTGCGATGTCTAAGTCTGCAATCTCTAATCCGTAGTTTTCCATCAACTCCTCCTTAACGTCCTTTTTTAATTGGACACGCATTTGTTCTAAAATATATGCATGTTGGGAGTCTTGTATTTCTTTTTTCTTTGAATCTATTAAATTTTTTATATTTTTTTCTCCAGGCGTTTGATTTGATGGGATGGACACAAGCGTTGTTTCAAAGTCCTTGGAGATTAATTTAAAAATGGGGGTAAGGATAATGGCGATTAACAATAATCCTGTTACCATCTTTACGTACTTTTGCATACTGGAATTGGGAAGAAGCATATCGATTACAGTTGCCAGGAGGACAAATAGAATAATATTTGTTACCCACTCTTTTATAAACTCCATATCGCTCCCCTCCCTATCGCATCATCATGGTCAGATTTCCTGCCGCAACAATTACCGTTATACTTAAAAAAAACATCAATGAAACAATACCCAATGCAGCAAAAACATAGATTACACTTTTACTGATAATATCAAGACAGCTGATTATCGGACCTCCGCCCAATGGCTGTAAAATAGCAGCTGCAAATTTATAAATAAACGCAATCATTAGTATTTTTAGAGCCGGGAATGCGACGATAATTAACAAGATTGCCACACCGGCTATTCCGACCGTATTTTTTAGCAAAGTTGAGGCGCTGATGATTGTGTCAGAAGCATCAGTAAAAATTCTGCCAATCACAGGGATAAAGTTCCCCGTTATAAACTTTGCTGTTCGAATTGCGACACCGTCAGTAACTGCAGCCGATGCCCCTTGTACGGATATAACTCCAAGAAAAACCGTTAAAAAAAGACCCATTAATCCAATACTCCAGTTTCGAAGCAGCTGCGCAAGCTGAGTGACCTTATATTGATCTGACATGGTGCTAACAATACTTAGCAATGTCGCCAAAAAAAGAAGCGGAAGAATCACATATTGCATAAACAAACCACTTGTATTCATTAAAAAAAGGATCACCGGATGAAAAAATGCTGCTGAGACAACCCCGCCTGTAGCGGCAATTAGAGCTAATAGAAGCGGAATAAGGGCCAGTACAAATGAAATCATCGTCCCAATGGCTTCGTTTGTATAGTTGATCACAACATGAAAACTATTTAAAGCAAGAATCACCATGACCATATAAACAATCGCATAAGCTACTTTACTGATGGCACTTTTCTCAAAAGCATTCTGCATGGACTGCAGAAACATACTGAAAACAGTAAGCATGATGATTGATCCAAGGAGCTTTCCGTTGGCTACAAATTCATGAAATGCAAACTTTAAAACCCCTTGTCCCCATTGCTTGAAAGAAAACTTTTTCTCTCCTTTGATAAAATCATATAGGCTGCCTTTTTGGCTTTCTGGCAGAAATCCGTCATATTTAGTTTGGATATCTTCCCAAAATTGCTTCAACTCTGTTAAATCCATTGATTTTAACTGGGAATCTACCAATTCTTGAGGTGCAAGAGGCGTTGATGTTTCTTTTGTATCCTGCGATAGATCCTGTGAGGCTTGGACATTTGGAACATTTAAAAAAAATACGAAAAGAATAATAATAGGAATAATCTGCCACCATTGCTTCATTTAAAATTTCACCTCAATTTAATGGCATCTTTAGCTGGGAATCAGTTTTATAATCGTTTCAATCATGACAGTTAGAATCGGTATGGCCATAGCAAGGATCAAAATTTTCCCTGCTAATTCAATTTTTGAAGCGAGTGCTCCTTGGCCTGCATCCTTTGTAATTTGCGAAGCAAATTCAGCAATATAAGCAATACCGATGATTTTCAAAATGGTTTCCACATAAACCAGATTTACATTTGCATTTACAGCCAGCTTCTCAAGCATATGGATAATTTCGTAAATCTTGTCCACTAAAAATAAAAAAATGGTACAGCCCACAAATACAATTAAGAGAAAGGCAAAATTGGGTTTCTGCTCTTTAATGATTAAGGCAAGAAAGGTTGCCACTAGAGCTAACCCGACTATTTTTACGATTTCAATGGCAGAGCCCCCCTTTCTATTGGAACAAGAAGACAGATTTTATTTTTTGGAAAAGATCATCTACGATGGATGCCACTTGAAATAAAATATAGATAAAACCAAATAACGTCACCCACTGGGCGTATTCCTTTTTACCAACCTGGTCTAGAACTGTATGCAAAAAGGCAACAACAATTCCCACCCCAGCTATTTTAAAAATAATATCCACTTCTAACCCCATTGCAGCTCCCCCTAGAATAATAAAATGATTAATAATAATCCTGTCAGGAATCCCAGGCTTTTTACCATTTTTTCGTATTTTGACTGTCTATCAAGCGCATCTGCTTCTTCTCTCTCTAAATGTGAAAGAGTCAGCATAATATGTTTTTGCTGGGAATAGCGGTCGTGTCGGCCAAGCGTTTCCCCAAATTGCTTCATAATCTCAAATTCACCTTGCTTTAAGGCTGTTGATTTCCATACCTCTTTCAAACTTGATTCCCAAGCCTCTTTTACTGTTGTTTCCGAATCTGTGAGCTTCTTTGCAAAGGCTTCGAAAAAACCGGATAAAGGTTTTGAGAGCTGATCAGAGAGCCTTCTCGCCGCTTCATGCAATGGTGTGTGCCCATACATAATTTCAGCTTCTAGTGATTGCAGACTAGAACGCAGCATTCGAAGCTGCCTTGGACGTTCACTGAAATTTCGTGATGCTTCAAAACCTGTCCAAGTGGTTGCAATAATAATGAAAATGGCACCGATAATTTTAATCATTTATGTCACTCTCACTTTTTGAATCAGTTCTTTTCCTTCTCCATCCAATAGATGTGTAACCGTTCCAGGTCCTTTATCTCTGCTAAGGACAATGAATCGGCGAAAGATGTTTTGCTCAAGTATTCCTTTAAGTGAGGGCCTATTTTTTATCTCTTCAAGACTAGTTCCATGGGTGGTCATCATTAGTTTTATTCCTGCATGAACTGCCTCCTGGATTGCCTCCGCATCTTCCTTACGGCCAATTTCATCCACAATTAAAACATCCGGACTCATCGAACGAATCATCATCATCATTCCCTCTGCTTTTGGACAGGCATCTAAAACATCCACACGATTCCCAAAGGTCAACTGCGGAACACCGTTTACACACCCAGCTATTTCACTTCGTTCGTCCACAATACCTACCTTGTTTGCCTGGATACCTTTTGAATAAACCCCGGTGGAAATGATTCGGGCAAAATCACGCAGCAAGGTTGTTTTCCCTGTTTGCGGGGCCCCAATCACCATCGTATTCATCCAGGTATCCTTATAAATATAGGAAATGAATGGTTCAGCAATCCCCACCTTCTCCCTGGCAATTCGAATATTAAAAGAAGAAATATCCCTAATTGCCTTGACCCTTCCATCCTCGAGAATGACCTTTCCGGCAAGACCAATCCGATGCCCGCCGGAAACGGTGATATATCCCCGTTTTAGCTCTTCCTCAAGGGTGTAGATGGAAAAGTGGCTTATTTTATTCATTAAATGGAAGGCATCCTCGGGCTGAATCCGGTACGATAGGAACTGGGGAGCTCCTTTTGTCGTAATTTCAATCGGCCGATTTATGCGAATTCGGATTTCTTCAAGCTCTTCTTTTTGATTAGGAGGGAGTTTACTGATAAGGTCTGCAATATTTTTTGGTAAAAAATGAAGAATCGTTTCCACAATGTATCCTCCTTGTTGTTGCTTGTCTCATTATTTAAAATGTATGCCTTTTAAGGCGCAATATGACTTTCAAATCAGGCAATTCTTTCAAAATTTCCTTTCCTTCTATTTTTTTCAGCCTAAATGATAGACGGTAAGAACCCCTAAGGAATACTTCCAGCTTTGCAACAGTATTTTATAAAAAGAACAAAGGAGGGGGGGGGCAACAATGTATCGTTACCAACAACCGGAACGTATAGGTAAAAACCATGTCATAAAAGTTACCGGTGAAGGGGAGCTTGCGGTGCTGCCTGATATGGCCAACGTAAATTTAGGTGTCATGACCGAGAATAAGGTATTGATGGAGGCACAGCAGCAAAATTCAGAGGCGGTTAAAAAGTTGATTCAATCACTATTATCCTTAGGGGTTCCTCGGAAAAATCTACAAACCTTTGATTATCGAATTGATTCCGAATATGATTTTGATCAAGGGAAACAAACTTTTCGCGCATATAAAGTGACCTATATACTTAAAGTGAAAATAGAGGATTTAACATCAATTGGCAAGGTAATCGATACCGCCGTTCAAAACGGGGCTAACTATGTAGCAAATGTCCATTTTTCATTAAAAAATCAAGATGGGAATTATCAAAAAGCACTTTCCCTCGCATTAAATAAGGCGATTGAAAAAGCTAAAACCATTGCAAACACGTTAAGGGTAACATTGAATCCCACTCCCTATTTGGTCATTGAAGGCGGAACGCTTCCACCGCCTATTTTGAATCCACAAATGACCTATGTGAAAGGGATTAGCTCCACTCAATTTGAACCCGGCGAACTTATAGTCAAAGCAACAATTTCAGCTGAATTCGAATATTAAAAAAGGATGGAATCGGGATATAGACGATTCCATCCTTTTTTCATTTACTAGTCATACTTTTTAACAAAATTATAAAGCTGCATTTCAGTTACCGGTCCATTATAGTGTTCACGGATCACACCTTTTTTGTCAATCACAAAGGTTTCAGGCTGTCCTGTGACATTATATAATTTTGATATTTTAGCATTATAATCAAAAACATAGGTTGCGGGTGTATTATATTTTTTCAAAAACCTTTTAACCCGGTCAATTGTTTCGCCTCTGTTTACCATAATCAATTTAAATTGATCACCGTAATCTTTTGCAAAAGCTTCTAGTTCCGGCGCTTCCTCCTTACATGGTGCACACCATGTTGCAAAGTAATTCAAAACAACCACTTGACCGCGAAAATCAGAAAGTCTTGTATTACTGCCTGCCAAATTTGGCAATTTAAAATTATAGGCTTGATCCCCTACATCTGTATGCTTTGCCTTACTCACTAAACTATAGGCGAAAAACGAAAACATTCCAATTAAAAGGGTCAACACGACTGATTTGATGACACGCTGGTTCATTGCATATCCTCCAAATTCACTTCTTATTTGTCCAGCTGTTTCAAGAACTCGATTTCTTTTTTTAGTTTGCTTTGTTTCTTGTCAATCAAAAACAAATATGAGAATATGATCACCCAGGCAACCGAATAAGCAGCATACATAAATTCATAATTCATTTTACATTCCTCCTAATTTTCTATGCTTTCTCTTAATTTTTCTTTATATTGATCTACTTTAATTTTCATATTTTCGAGTGTTACGCCTTTGTTAAGTAAATAGGAATAAAGAAGTGTAAACGTCGCAATCGTAACCAACAAAGTTACAAGCATCGTTGGGGCAATCCCCTCTCCTTTTTGAGAAGGACCTTCTCCAAAAACAATTGGATGAAGTTTTGTCTGCCACCAGCGAATCGCAAAAAATACAATCGGAACATCAACAAACCCAATGATTCCGAATACAGCAGACAGCCTTGCCTTTTTATCCCAGACACCATCCATATGACGAATCATGATGTAGGCAATATATATAAAGAATAGGATTAACGTCGTAATTAAACGGGGCTCCCATACCCACCAAGTATTCCATGATGATTTTGCCCATATAGGGCCAGTTGTTAATACAATTAGCGTAAACACAACCCCAATTTCCGCGGAAACATAGGCATATGTATCTAAGATTCTTTTCCGCTTGATCAAAAACAATATACTAAACAAAAAGGTGATAAAAAAGGCAAAAAAGGCCACCCATGCGGAACTTACATGGAAATAAAAAATCTTTTGTGCCGCACCCATTGTTTTCTCTTCCTCCGCATATAAGAAGATAAAATAAAGGGATAAAAGCATTGCAATAACCGTACTGCTAAATAATATTTTAGGTAACCTCGAGTTCTTTGCTTCGTCCAATTGAGGTAAAGGAAGCGTGACCTTTTCCCGTTCGAGATTCATACTCATTTCTTAAACCTCCAATACATAATCGATTAATAAAAACGAAACCACGAAGAAAATAATATCGTAAGCTGTGACCATTTGCGTCCATGAAAGTGCACTTGATAATTTGCTCATATCCGTTAAAATAATCCTAGTTGCTTGGGTAACCCCAATTAGGATTGGACTTGTAATTGGAAATAATAATAAAGGCAACAACATTTCGCTGCTTCTGGAATTCGCAGCCAAGGCAGCTAAAAAAGTACCAATGGAAATAAACCCAAAGCTGCCGACAAAGATAACGAGAATAAAATAACCGACACTTCCAAGCATTTTGAAATCAAATAATAAGAATAAAAACGGGATGGAAACCAGTTCAACAATTAGAATCATCGTAAAATTTGCCATGAATTTTCCTAAAAAAATACTAGCAGCTTCCATCGGCGCCACCAATAAACCCTGAATCGTATCATTTCGTTGCTCGGAAATAAACGAGCGGTTAAGGCCTAAGATACCGGCAAAAACGATAATCACCCAAATAATCCCGGGAATAACAGCCTTGGTTGTATTATTTGCCGGATCAAAGGCGAAGCTGAAAACCACGATGACAAGTCCGGCAAAAATAATCTGAGTTACTAATATTTGCTTTGTTTTTAATTCTGAGAGTAAATCTTTTTTTGCTAGCATGAGCGCTGTTTGAAAAAGGTTCATGAGGCTCCCTCCACCTGCAGCTCATATTTTTGAGCAACGATGCTAAGGGCCTGATCGCTGATGTGAAAATCATCGACAAGTTTCCCATTTTTCACAATGATAATTCGGTCACAAATTTCAGCAGCTTGTTTAAAATCATGTGTAACCATCAAGGTTGTTGCCCCTTTTTCTTTCATGGAAAGGATTGCTTTGTTTAATATCGTTATCGCCCCTTGATCTAATCCAGTATGCGGCTCATCGAGAAGCAGGATTTCCGGATCATGAATAATCGCTCGGGCAATTGCAATTCTTTGGATCATCCCACGGGAAAAATTCTTTACCGGTTCATTTAAAAAGAAAGACAATCCTACATCTTTTACCAGTTCAACCGCTTTTTTTTCGACCTCTTGCACACCATAAACATTGCCATAGAATACGAGATTTTCCAAAGGCGAGTAATGATCATAAAGCAAGCTTGAATGGGGCAGGTATCCTAATATTTTTTTAATCTCGGTTTGGTTCTTTTTTAAATCCAAACCATTTACTTTGACCATTCCCGATGTTGGTTTTATTAGGGCAGCAAGCACTTTTAACAGGGTACTTTTTCCCGCACCGTTTGGTCCAAGAATGGCTACTGTTTCTCCTTTTTTAATAGAGAGGTCTACTCCACGTAAAATTAATTTGTTGTCCGCTTGCTTAGTAAGTTTTTGTATTTCTATCATTGCAGTCCCCCCAAACTAGAAGCTTACTCTATATATTTCCGTAAACTCAATTTCACATGGACCAAATGCTGTTTATATGCATTGAGTTTTGCCTGATAATCATCCTCAGACAGGCTTCCATCCCCGAAGGTTTCTTCGAGCTCAAGAATTTTATCCAAAATTGCCTTTTGTTTTGCCATTAACAGCTTAAACGCTTTTTCATCCTTATCTCCATCAAACCTATCCTCTTCCAGTCTCGCTTTTCTTTTAAAGTAGGCAAAATAGGAGACTCCTGCGATAATCATGGCAAGCAATACGATTAAAAAGATGTGCGGGTTGAAGCGCTTTAGTGCCGATTGCTCCCACATTCGAATATGCCCGGGATTATGAAACGCAGGTGCCGTTCGTGTAACGGATGTTGTTTTAGCGCTATTTTTCTCTGCAGCTGCCGCAGTTCCTTCTGTGGAAGGCTGTTTATCCTTGTTATAAAAAATCGTAAAGGACTGGTCCACTTTAATGCCTTCGACGCTATAGCCCCAATAGTTTTGATTTTCAAATTTAAAGAGTCCCTGTTCTGTTGCTTCCACACCCTTAAATTCAACACTTCCCATGCCTTCAGGGACTAGGACCTGCATCGTTTGCACAGGATAAGCAAATGAAAGGTTAATTTCCTTACCCTTTGGCATCCGATAACTGTAGGGAAGAACCTGTGTTTGATTAGCCAGGATTGGATCCTTTGTAATAAACCCTGTATCCATCTGTTTTATTGCTATTTTACTATCTAAAAAGTTTAAATCTGCAGCTCCTGCCGGTAAGGTCACCTTTAATACTCCTTCACTTTTTCCATCCCCGTTAAATTCCTGGGCAGTTTCATTAGAGTAATTGACCATATTCATCATATTCGTGGAGCCATCTTCTGCAGGGCTTACTACAAGATAATGCATATCAATTGAAATCTTTGAATTGGAAGCTGCCATTCCATTTAAGGGTAGAAGCATCAGCAACCCAAGGAAGAAAATGGTGATCTTCTTTGTCACTTCCCTTCCCCCTTTTTCTTTTTATAGCTTTTCATAGTTGCTTCAATTTCTCGTTCTATTTCAGCCATTAGCGCTTGATTCATCTTCTGTTCATCGACATGCTCGTCTTCTTTCATCAACACGGCAATCTGAATCTCGTACTGTTTCTTTAAATGTTGATAATCGGTTTGCGATATTTTATCCATCTTATACTCAAACTCTAATTCATTGAGTGTTGTCAGCAGTGCTTCTTTCATCCCAGCCAGTTCCGGTTTTGCATTGCCCGGCAAATAAGAATCCCATTTAAAAAGTGGTGATATGGTTAAAAATAAACAGACCAGTAATAATGCAACTGTAAAAATGATTGATATGATTGAGATATCGTGCATTTTGTTCACATCCTAGAGATACTTTTTACGTTCCTCATCAATCATGGAGGAAAGGATTTCTCCTTCAACTTCATCCTTATTTGTTTCAGCTTCAAGGACAGGTTCATCCCCTTCCTTTTTCCTCACCCATTTTTTAATGACGAAAAATAATGAAGCGGCAGCAAATCCTAACACGACGAAAGGAAGAATCCAGGCAGTCAAGCTAAAACCGCTTTTTTCGGGAGCAGTTAAAATTTCTTCACCGTAGATATTGATGTAATAATCGCGGATTTTATCCTTGTCCCAGCCCTTATTCATCATGCCAACTAGATCCTTCTTAAACTCTTTCGTGAGACTGCAAGTATTTGGATCGCACTCAAAATGATCTTGTCCACAGCCGCATGTGCAGGAAAATTGTGAAGCTACCGCTTTAAATTCAGCTGATTTATAATCGATGGTTCTGGCATCTACACGAAAGAAAGATGCTTGAAAGATAAAAGCAATGAGGATAAGCCCAATAGAATATTTGTATCTCATACTAAGCCACCTCTTTCTTTACTCCTGTGTATCTCGGAGTAATATTTTGATACTTTCCATTCCATACAGCAAACAATGCCCCGATCACAATCATGAAAGACCCAATCCATAACCAATCCATCATTGGATTTACTTTAACGACAAATGTGGCCTTGCCATCATCTTCCCAGGCGCTTAGGACAATATATAAGTCTTCTTTTAAAGAAGAAATAATTGCTACCTCGGAAGAGGGTTCTTCCCAGTTACCGTAAAAGACCTTTTGTGGTTCAAAGGTGCCAAGCTTTTTCCCCTCCTTAAAGACCGTAACATCTGCGTAGACAATATCATTAATTCCTTCTTTTTTCTGATCTAGCCGTTCATAATTGATACGATAATCTTTAATGTCAATAGAGCCGCCTAAAGGAACGGTTTTCATCGTCTGCAAATCGTAGTTTTGCGAACCAATAATCCCCATTGTGATAAAAGCAATCCCAAGGTGAACAAGATAACCTCCATAGCGACGGCGATTTTTAATCATTAAACGGTAAAGTGCAACGAATGGACTTTCCTTCGTCATTTTTCTCCTTGCCCTTACGCCTCGATAAAACTCTAAATAGTGGGTAATAAATAATAGAATAATAACTCCATAGCCGATAACCGCCCATGCTTTCTGGATACCGAGCACAATCATTAACACCATACCAGCCACTGCAAGGATCGCGGGAATCATAAAGTTTTTCTTTAAATTTTTCACAGTGGAACGTTGCCAGGCAAGCATAGGACAAACAGCCATCACAAACATCATCGATAAAAGAATTGGCGCTTCTACTTTATTAAAGAAAGGAAGCCCAACCGTTACCTTCGTACCACGAACAGCCTCTGAAACAAGCGGAAAGATGGTTCCCCAGAACACGGCGAAAGCTGCTCCAACTAATAATAGATTGTTAACTAAGAAACTGCTTTCTTTTGAAACAAATGATGTAAATTCACCTGCACTTCTTTTAAGAAGGCTATAGCGGCTCATCAGCACATATAATGCCCCAATAACGGCTACCCCCATAAAGATTAGGAAGTATAATCCGAGATTTGAGTTTGCAAAAGCATGGACAGAGGTAAGAACTCCACTTCGGACCAGGAATGTTCCAAATAGTGTCAATGCATAGGAAACAATAATTAAACTGATATTCCAAACCTTTAGCATATTTTTTCGCTCTTGAATCATAACAGAGTGTAAAAAAGCGGTAGCCGTTAACCATGGCATAAACGAAGCGTTCTCTACCGGATCCCATGCCCAGTATCCGCCCCAGCCTAGTTCAACATACGCCCATTGCCCCCCGAAGATATTGCCTAAGCTTAAAAACAACCAAGCAATAATCGTCCACCGTCTTGTCATTTTAATCCAAAAATCATCGACATTTTTCAGGATTAACGCAGCCATAGCAAATGCAAAGGGAACAGCTAATCCAACATAGCCAAGGTAAAGGGTCACAGGATGAATAATCATACCTGGATTTTGAAGCATCGGATTTAGGCCCTTACCTTCTGCAGGTATTTCTGTCAGTACTGCGAACGGTTTTGCTACAAAGCCAAGTACGAAAAAGAAGAAAACCGCATTGGCTAATAGAATGGCAGAAATATATGGAACCATTGGGTTCCCTTTCATTTTTTTAGAAAAAACAATCATGATCGAATACAATGTTAAGAAAAAAGTCCATAATAGCAGGGAACCGGAATTTCCTGCCCATAAAGCCGTGAGTTTATAAATAATCGGAAGCTCACTGCTTGTATAGTCTGTTACATATTCATATTGAAATTGAGAGGTTGCTAATAGATACAGCAATGAAATCATAGCAAACGCTGCGCAGGTAAATAGGGCAACCATTGCACCCTTACCACTATTGATAAACCGCTGATTCTTTGTACTAATACCTAGTGTCATAATGAGAAGAGCGTATATGGCAAGTGCTAATCCAATATAAATTGTTGCATTCGCGAATAAATACATTTTGTCACCTTCTTATGTCTCTCTCTTAGTTTTCTTTTGGTGGCTTATTTAACATTTTTGCGTGTTTTTTAGGATCATAGTTTTTCATATCTTTTCCCTCATATTTAGATGGGCATCGCGTTTTTACCGATTCAGCTTTAAAATGGTCCTTTGTTGTCGGTGACCCTTGGAGAATGACAATGACTCCTTGAGTGAAATTATCCGGTTTTGGTCCGTTATGGATGACATGAAGCGTATTACCTTCGTTATCTTTTAAATCAAACTTCAATTCAATTTTGTCAGGATTCCATTGAATGGTTTTTTCCTGTAATAAGCCTTCGACGGTGACAAAATCATCATTATGTTGGTCCTGTGTTGCAAGTAATTGTTTCATCGTTAATTCAATCCCGCTTGACCCCGGCGTTGCGGCCATTAAGAGAAAAATAATCGCCCCTGCAATTACAAAGCCTCCAAGCAATACGAGTGTGTTTTTCTTCATTCCCATCACCCCTTCAAATTAATTTTTTCATTTGTTCGTCGTATGTCTCTTGATCAATTTTTCCAATCAATAGCTTTTTGCGAAGCTCCTTTTTTTGTTCTGCATGTGCAGACATACTATCTTTTTTTACGGTTTGTTTTGATTGTTGCTGTTTATTTTTAGTTGCTCCCTTTGCTTCTATTTGCGATCTCCCTTTGAATCCCATATATACAAAAGCACCTGCAATGATAATTGCTAATCCGATTATAGAAGCACCGCCAACCCCGATAATCGGTTTTGGGGTTGTACTCTCAGTGCTTGTACTGTTATTGAGCACTTGATCGGTTGAAGTACCACTGCTAACCCCTTTATGGTTTTCATCTTTTGGAGCTTGCTGTTTATTCATGGCAGCCATTGTTGATTCAGATCCAGATTTCTTATAAGAGAACGAATATTTCATTAAATCTCCAGATTTAACGTTTTTGTATTGGTAGTAGAAAAGGTCTTCTCCATACTCACTTTTTTCAGTATTTTGTGGTTTAGGATTCATTTGAATTTCTTTTGCTTTCATTGGTGCATAAAAAATTACGTCGAGCTGCTTAATTTCTGCAGTATTTTTTAATTCGTATGTAAAACTTTTTTTATCTGCAACTTTTATTGAATTTGTGTAATATTCGATGACAAATCGATAGGTTTGGTTATTTTTAATTGGATTTTTCGGTTTCCAGGTAACGATGCCTTTTTCTTGATCAACATCATATGGCCGCTGAATCTCTGGCTTATTTACATCAGGAAATTCTGCCACTAAATAGGCCTGAAAGTTTTTTTCCTTTGCAGGCACAGGAATTTCAACTTTACCGTTAAAATCTTGTCCGCTTTTATTAGTAATCGTTCCGTATTGACCTACTAGTAAGGATGGAGTGTCTTTTGGCCAATCCTCCGGGTAATCAAACTCCGGCATTACCTGAATTTGCATTTCTTTAAACGGAAATTTTTCTGCCTTATATTCCATTTCTGCACTTGCTTTTTGTAAACAAAAGCTGGATAAAAATGAGGCAAGAATGAATAGGACAAATTTCTTTTTTAGCATTTAGATCCCCCTTAATTGGAAAACTCATCACCAGAAAGTACTATTTTCCACCATAGCCCTCTTCGGAATAAATATAATCCGTATTAGCACTCGATGGTTGATTCACTCTTGAACATTTTGTTAAACGAGGAAAATCGCCCTGTTTTTGACAAAAAAACAACACAAAATTTTCACATGTAATGAAATGAGAATACAAAAAAACTGAATCCAATTGATTCAGGTCAGAATGTCGAAAATCTTCCGATAGCCTTTATTTTATTCTTTTAACAATTCACCGTTAATTTATTTTAAAATTATTAATATATATGCTTTTTAACAGGTCCGTTGATTTCCGCTCCAGGCGCTTCGCTTTCCGCGGGCGTGCCGGGGAGGAAATCAACAGACCAATTAGCAGTATAAATATTTAATGAAAAAGAGGTAGTTTAGATTCAGGCATAATAAAAAATTGCCGAGAAATATACCCTTTCTCGACAATCTGATCTGAATCCAGTTGATTCAGATTTCTACTTTTTCTTTTCTAATGACCGAATATAGGAAACAATATCCATAATATCTTCCTTTTTTAATTGCCGTACCCCGTCTAGCCCTTTTAAGGATGGACCCATGCGGGTGCCTTCACGGCCATAAGCCGTACTAATCCAAATTTGCTTATTGGAAGTGAATTTTAAATATTGTGGATTTGAAAGAGCTGTCCCCATTTTTAATTTTCCCGTGCCTGCCTCTCCATGACAATTAAGACAATACAGATTATATTGTTTCTCTCCCCTCTCGATATTTCCAGAGATAGTTTTTGGCGCAGCAAATTTAATTTGGTCGGTTTGCCAACTTCGGATAAAGGTAACGAGTTGGTTTAGATCTTTTTCGGACAAAATTGTTCTGTAGGCAGGCATATCTGTCCCATTCCTACCAGATTTCACATACTCATATAGATCTCGATTTGTCACCGTACCTAAGAATTGCTGATTATTAATGGCTGTCCCGACCTTTGTGCCTTCACCCTTACCAGTTTGTCCGTGACAGGCAAGACAATGCTGACGATATATTTTTTCACCTGCTGCAATCGCTTTGGTGTCCTTATGAACAGGAATAACGCCCTTTCCAAGGAAAGCAGCAGCAATTAAAATCAAAGCAAAAACTCCAACGAATAATTTCTTCAAAGGCTATCCCTACTTTGGTTCAGGTGTGGATGTTGGATCCCCATATTCTTTATATTTTTCATTAATTAATCGATAAATTTCCTTTGGATTTTTACCATCCAGATGCATTTGTACCGCCTCCCGGGCGATATTGATACAAATGTCTCACGATATACTCATCGAATCCCATTGTTCTACTTTCATATTTGAATCGAATTTATCAATATAACAACTTAAATTACTATCATGCCCGTCCGTACCACAGCCGCAAAAACACGGAACCTGTGCCAATACCTTTGGATAGTTCGAGGCCATTACATAGGTTTCTTTTATTTTTGCGGAAGAGTTTAGAACATAATCCGGTAAAGGAGCATTTTTTTTATCAAATTGTGTGTTCGCTTGGTTTGAACTGCATCCGGCAGCAATAAATGCAATTATTATACCCATCAAAAATAAATAGCCAATTCGCTTCATTTTCAATTCCCTCCTTCCTAAACCTAATTTCATGTTCATTTTAGCAAAACATTTTTTGCAAACGTCCCTTAATTCTTACTATTTAGTGAAGTTTTATGGTTTTAATTATTTTTGTAGTCATTAGTTCAGCTGGTCATGACCCTTTTTGCAGCCAGCCTTCCTGGAATGCATAGGCAGCTGCTTGGACACGATTATTCATGTGAAGCTTTTCCATAATATTTCTCAAATGATTTTTTACGGTATTTTCTGAAATAAGCAATGCTTGACCTATTTCACGATTGGTCTGGCCTTTCATTACATGGAACAAAATTTCCTTCTCTCGTTTAGTCAAAACATCCTTTTTAGTAAAAATAAATTCTACTTGATTTTTACCATTTATTGCCCGCTTCGAGCTGTTTTCAATGATTTTCCCAGCCAGTTGTCCCGTAATAATGTTTTCTCCTCTATGCACCATATGTACAAATGTCAGCAATTCATTAGGAAGTAAATCTTTTAATAAATATCCCTTAGCACCTGATTTTAGCGCTTCAACTAATAATTCTTCCCGATCATTCAGCGTCAACATTAAAACTTTTACATCCTTCAATTCCCCTACAATCATTTTTAAGGATTGAAGACCATTCATAATAGGCATATTCATATCTAATAAAATCACGTCGGGTTTGCGTTCTACAGCCATTTCATAGGCTTGTTTGCCGTTGTATGCTTTCCCGACGATTTGAAGAGATGCATCTTCAGAAAGAATACTTTCCATGCCGCGGATAAACAAATGATAATCATCAGCTATAAGAATTTTGATTTTATCCATTGGACTCCCCCTAATCTAAAAAGGCAAATTAACACACTAAAATGCTCCTCGTTATACAACTCCATTTTATTCTTCAAGCCATGTCCACACTAGTGATAAAGAATGAGTTTAATAAATTGTTCAAAACTTATCCCTTTATATTTCACAAACTTTTCAAATATGGGCCTTTTCGAAGGAAAAGAAAAAAAGCCCTAGAACGGCTGAACCGCTCTAAGGCTTTTAAAAATAAATTATGCTCTTGATACGTATGATGCTTCTGTAGTATTGATGATTAGCTTGTCACCTTGGTTTATAAAGAATGGGACTTGAACAATTAAACCAGTTTCAAGTGTTGCTGGTTTTGTACCGCCTGAAGCAGTATCACCCTTAATTCCAGGCTCTGTATCAGTAACTTCAAGTTCAACTGTGTTTGGCAATTCCACTCCAAGGGTTTCATAATTAAACATCATAATGTGAACTTCCATATTTTCTTTCAAAAACTTTAATTCATACTCAATGCTAGTTGCCGGAAGCTCAACTTGCTCGTAAGATTCCATATCCATAAATATATGTTGATCTCCGCTTGCATAAAGGTACTGCATTTTGCGGTTATCAATTTGGGCCTTTTCAACTTTCTCACCGGCACGGAACGTTTTTTCTTGTATGGCTCCGTTACGAAGATTACGCAGCTTGGAACGAACAAAAGCTGCACCCTTACCTGGTTTTACGTGTTGGAAGTCAATGACGCGCCAAATACCGCCATCCACTTCAATCGTTAAGCCTGTTTTAAAATCGTTAACAGAAATCATGCAATAAATCCTCCTATATACATTACAAAATAATTAGATCTTTTGTTGAGTGAGTCAGAGCTTCATTACCAGTCTTCGTGACCAATGTGTCATCTTCGATTCGGACGCCGCCAAGACCTGGAATATAAATTCCCGGCTCACATGTAACCACCATTCCTGGTTCTAAAACAAGGTCAGAACGAAATGAAAGAGCAGGACCTTCATGAACTTCAAGACCAATTCCATGGCCGGTTGAATGTCCAAAATATTCACCGAATCCTTTTTCTGTTATGTAGTCTCTCGTTAACGCGTCAGCTTCTTTACCTGTCATCCCAGGTTTAATGCCTTCCATTCCTTTGAGCTGCGCATCCAGAACAATCTCATAAATATTCTTAAGCTTTTCATCCGGCTGTCCCACTGCTACTGTCCTTGTGATATCGGATACATACCCTTTATAATATGCACCATAATCAAGGGTAACAAAATCCCCAGTTTCAATTACTTTATCACTTGCTACACCATGTGGAAGTGCAGAGCGCTTCCCTGAAGCTACAATTGTATCAAATGAAGAAGACGTTGCTCCGGCCCTTCTCATAAAGAACTCTAATTCATTCGCTACCTCAAGCTCAGTCTTCCCGGGGCGAATAAAATCTAAAATATGTTTAAACGCAGCATCAGCAATATCTGCTGCTTCCTTTAATATCTTAATCTCTGCATCCGTCTTAATCAAGCGTAATTTTTCAATTACCCCTGAAACCGGCAGCAGCTCCCCTTCAATTTCTTTCTCATATGATTTAAATTCAGAAAAAGTTAAATAGTCCGCTTCAAAACCGAGCTTGTTGATTCCAAGCTGTTTGGCCTGTTTCGCCACTTCCTCTGGAATCGTAGTTGAAAATTTAATAATTTCGAATCCTTGACATTGCTTTGAAGCTTGCTCAATATAGCGAAAATCAGTTATAAATAATGCTTTTTCAGAACTTATTAAAACGACTCCTGCTGTTCCGGTAAAGTTTGAAACATATCGGCGGTTATATGGGCTTGTAATCAGTATTCCCTCAATCCCGTTTGCCGCAAAACTTTCTCTTAATTTCTCTAATTTCACCATGGGTTTCTACTCTCCTTTTAAAAGGCAGTTTTAGAACTATGTACTTGGGTTGCACAACAAAATTATTTTATCATAATAGATTAAATACGCCTAATCATGATGATTAACTGGCTGTCTCTTTTCGCTTCATTTCGGTATTTTGGTACTCATAATTAATGGAATATCCTATGAAAATTCCATATACGATATATAAACAAACAGAAGAAATCAAGGTATCTCTGTTTAAGTCAACAATTGAATCCATACTTGGAAAAAGCGGATTTAATACAAAGAATACCAATAAAAATAAAACAACCCCGTAACCTAGTCCAACCCAAAAGCCGGTAAACTTTCTTAAAGCAGCATAATAAATAAATGCGGCTACAACGGAAATGCAGCCAAGTAATAGTATGGAGATTAGCGTTCCAATCCAACCGTATTTCCAACTGCCAAGGGCCCAAGGCTCTAGAAGGATATTTGGGCGAATCTCCGTAAAGTTAAAATAGTAAGCTAACCAGCCGATTGTACTCCAAAAAAGTCCCCCAATTAGCCCTGTCCAAAAAACCATCATTGGGAAAGACATTGGTTTTGGATACGTTTTTTCCTTACGATCGTTTTCCATGGAATAGACCTCCTTTTATCTTTATCAAATGGATATACTGAGTTTTTCTGAGTATGCTCCCATCATGTTATTACTTTTTATTATGTCCTTCGGATTTCATTCCCTTGCATATAAAAATTTTTTTAATTTAAATGGAAAAATTATTACATCAATAGAGGTTTTTTCTTTTTTCTAGTAGAATAAATTTAAGTACATACAGATTTACTTTCTGCTAATGTGCAACTTTGTTAAGGTTGGTGTAATGTACATGTCTAAAACTCAAAAACCAGTTTACGGCGGCCAAGCGGTTGTCGAAGGCGTTATGTTCGGCGGAAAGCATCATTATGTTACCGCCATTCGCAGAAAGGACCATTCTGTTGAATATTTCCGTTTACCTCGGAAGGTAAACCCTCAATTGGCAAATCTTAAAAAGATTCCATTTCTCCGTGGAATCATTGCCATCATTGAAGCTAGTGCAAATGGTTCCAAACATTTAAATTTTTCAACAGAAAGATTTGATGTGGACCCAAAAGATGATCATACAATAAAAGAAAAAGAAGGTTCGAAGCTTAGTATGTACCTGGGGGTCGCTGTAATTGGGGTTATTTCCTTTTTGTTTGGGAAATTTGCTTTTACGTTAATCCCTGTCTTCCTTGCCGAATTAACCAGAACCATTTTCCCATCCGATTTTGCACAGGTGCTTGTTGAAGGCTTTTTTAAGCTAATCTTATTACTTTGCTATATTTATTTTGTTTCCCTTACACCTTTGATTAAAAGGGTGTTTCAATATCATGGTGCTGAGCATAAAGTAATCAATACCTTCGAATCCGGAGCGGAACTAACGGTGGAAAATGTGCAAGCACATTCCCGGCTTCATTACCGTTGTGGCAGCAGTTTTATCTTGTTTACGGTTATTGTTGGGGTATTTGTTTATATGCTTGTCCCTACTTCGCCTTTATGGTTACGTATTGTTGACCGGCTGGCATTAATTCCAGTTGTGCTTGGGATTGCCTTTGAAGTCTTACAGCTTACCAATAAGCTTAGAGATATTCCTGTATTAAAGTATTTAGGTCTCCCTGGTTTATGGCTTCAATTGTTAACAACAAAAGAACCCTATAATGACCAGGTTGAAGTGGCTATTTTGTCCTTTAAGGAACTCTTAAAAATGGAAGAGGCAACAGAGAAGCAAGTAGAGATAGAGGAAATTGTCTAATCTTTGCCTTTTCCGTGTTTAAAAGATAAAAAAAATGCTTAAGATGCTCATAGGGAGGTGGCTTTCTTGAAAAATCGGACACCCGTTATCATTGTTGGCGGGCTAATACTTCTTGCTTTATTGGGGATTTTTGCAACATTTACTAATAATCCTTCTGCTTTTCTTCAGAATATACTTGTCATTGCATTGGTTGGTCTCGTTATCTTTTTCCTTGTTCGAAGGTTTTCAAATTCGAGCCCTCAGAAAAAAGAGCAGCGGGCATTTCTTAAGGCAGCGAAACAGTCAAAAAAACGCTTGCAGCATAAAGGGAAGGACTCAGGAATTAAGAGTTCTTCCCTTGGGACCCTCTCATCTTTAAAGAAAAGCAACCGAATTAAAAAGAAATCTCCTGCTCACTTAACCGTAATTGACGGAAAAAAAGGCAAAAAGAAAAATCGAGCGTCACTTTAACGCTCTTTTTTTTTGCCTAATATGCCCATACTTTTAAAAATTTTTCAGCATGTGCTCTCCCGATCTCAACTATTTTTTGCTTTTTTTCATCAGTCAAGCCAAATTCAATTAAGTTTACACCCTCCGCTGGGATAAAAATAATATTCCTTGCATGCTTTTTGGATATATACCGTGCATCATGGGCATCCTTCATTGTTTCAAATAATGCGCCAAATAGCTGGATACCATTTTGGATTTTATGTTTTTGGTGTTCATATTCGCTTGTGCTTAGTTTGATTCCGATTACTGGCCTCCTAATCTTACCGTCATCTGTATCAAACAGCCACATTGGAAAGTTGCTTAGGACCCCGCCATCTACTATTACGTCTATACCCTCAATGGAACGCATTTTTACCGGTTCAAAAAAGTAGGGAATGCTGCAGCTCATTCTAATTGCTTTTGCTATTGAAAAGGAACCTGGTGTGATACCATATTTATCCAAGTCATCTGGCAGGACAATTAACCGGCCATTTGAAAGATCGGAAGCAACGACTCTAAGTTTTTTTGGAGGAAGATCTGAGAATGTCCTTATTCCTTTTGCCTCTAATTTTTCTTTCATCCATTTTTCAAATGCATTTCCTTTATATAGTCCAAGTTTGAAATAGACTAGCAGCCATTTCGCCAATGAAAAAGGAAGTAAGGTTTTTCTTGCATCCAGCATAGTTGTAATATCTAACTCTTCAAGCAATTGATAAACTTCTTTACTTGAGTATCCAGCAGCAAGTAATGCAGCCACAATTGAGCCTGCACTCGTTCCGGCTACCCGTTCAAATTGAAATCCTTGGTTTTCAATTTCCTCACATGCACCAATTAGTGCAAATCCTTTAATACCCCCTCCAGAAAAAACGCCGTCTATTTTCATGGCAGCCACTCCCAAAGTTGATATACTCACTGTTACATCTTTAAGCACAATGTTAAAAAAATAGTACGGTGGACAGGGAGAAAATTTATGTGGGAATAGTCGTGGAAAATGAAATGGCTGCTAAATAAAAAGAAACATCGTGGCGTCCCCGATGTTTCTTTTTATTTTATATACGTTTAGCCCCAATAAATCTTGGCTTCCAATAGCTATTCGTTGTATAGGTAATGGAAACACCATTTGATGTGACGGACTGAATCATTTTTCCGCTGCCAATGTAGATAGCAACATGGGTTGGACGGCTTGCTTTATTTGGACCAAAAAACATTAAATCTCCGACTCTTAAAGATGATTTAACTCGTTTTCCTTTTGTGTAAAACATTTGCGCTGCTGAATGTGGTAAGTTCTTTCCTGCTTTATGATAAGAGTAACTTACAAGCCCTGAGCAATCAAAACCTCTAGGGCTCATGCCGCCCCATCTATATGGAACACCAAGATTTGCCTTTGCTACTGAAATCGCTTTCTTATGATAGTATGCCGCTTCTGCTTTATCCCCCATAGGTGTAAACAATGAACTTATTGTAATTGCAAAGACGAGAACTGCGATAAGTTTTTTCAACATCATGTTTGATCCCCCTGTGAGGTGTTTTGTTACTTTTACTATATAAAATAAAGATAACGTTTACATCACAGGTAGATTACAGTTATATTACAATTTTCGACTTTTCTTGTAAAAATTTCACTAAGAAAGCTGTCTAGTTTGTTATAAATATAGGAGGTTTTGTCATTTTTTATGGAGTTAATTCGTTTTTTCGACTCGAAAAACAGAAAAAGGCTGCCTCTTATTGAGACAACCTCTTTGTAAAATTTTATAAACCACATTTCAATTGTGCACCGCAGTTTGTACAGGTGTTACAGCCGCCAATTTCTTTTACTTTTCCTTTGCGGCAAACTGGGCAGGTGTTGCCTACTTCAGATCCAATTGTTACATCTGTTGAACGAAGGTCAGTTATGGTATCGACTAGTACAACATGCTGCTTTGGTTTATCTTCAAACATGGATAATTGTTCTTCTGTGTTTTCTTCGGCTTTAAGTGTTAGCACTTGAGAATCACGTGAACCATCCACGTAGACAGTACCACCTTTGGCACCACCACGGTATAGACGCTCATAAACCTTTTCTACCTGTTCAACACTATAGCCCTTAGGCGCGTTGACTGTTTTACTGATTGAGCTATCAATCCAGCGTTGGATGACACATTGAACATCTGCATGTGCTTCCGGTGCCAGTTCCATCGCTGTTACGAACCAATTTGGAAGATTGTTCTTGTCTGCTTCTGGATGCTGTTCCAGATATTCTTGAACGATATCTGCATTTACTTCAATAAATTTACCAAGGCGTCCACTTCTAAAGTAAGAGAATGAGAAGTAAGGTTCTAATCCTGTAGAAACCCCAACCATGGTACCGGTTGATCCCGTAGGAGCAACAGTTAGTAAATGGGAATTTCTAATACCGTTTTCTAAAATAGACTGGCGGATATCTTCTGGCATTTTCTTCATGTAACCTGTTTCGATAAATGCCTGTCTTAAATGATTTGTTTCTTCAGTAGTTTCACCTGTTAAGAATGGGAAGCTTCCTTTCTCTTTCGCCAGTTCAACAGATGTTCTATAAGCTGTTGTCGCAATCATTTCAAAAACTTCATCTACAAGCTGGTTTCCCTTTTCAGAGCCATACTCTGTTTCACAATAAATGAGTAGGTCGTGCAAGCCCATTACACCTAAACCAACACGTCGTTCACCAAGTGCTTGCTTTTTGTTTTCATCTAAGAAGTAAGGAGTCGCGTTAATTACGTTATCTTGCATCCTTACTCCTACAGAAACTGTTTTCTTAAGTTTTTCAAAATCAACCGTTTTGGTTTCCTTATTAGCCATTTCTGCAAGATTCACAGCGGCAAGGTTACACACGGAAAACGGTGCAAGTGGTTGTTCCAGTTTGTTATCCCATCGGCTTTTTATCCGATAGTTCTTACGGTTCACTTCCCGTAAGTTCAGCATATCTTTTCATTACACAATGTAATGCTGCGGCCTCGTGGATGGGTTATATTCTCTTTCGAGGTTCACCATCTATGCGTTGCCCCTGACTGAACCTTTACATCCAGCCTTCGGTTCGGATTCTCAATCTCAGAGTCCCCGCTTTATTCCGCAGTTTTTAACGTGAGGCAAACTAAGCCACTTTACCACACGGATTTGTTGCAACTACTTTCTGTCCGTATGCTTTTGCATTTGTCATGTCGTTTGCATTGTCAATAAAGAAAATCCCTGGCTCTGCTGAATAGGTTGCGCAGATGTTGATTAAGTTCCAAAGTTCTTTGGCCTTAATCTTTTTGTAGGTCCGAATTTTATAACCAAGTTTTTCCCACTCACGAACGTCTCCAACTTTGTGCCATTCTTCGTTGTATACCTTCATTTCTTCTTCATCGTAATGTTCAACGTATGGGAATCGCAGTTCATAATCACTATCATTTTCAACTGCTTCCATAAATTCTTTTGTTAAACAAACAGAAATATTTGCCCCTGTTAAGAATTCTGAATTATGGACTGCAAAAGTTCCTCCGACTTCTAACTTTTCTTCTGCATCAGCGATAATTCCTTCGCTAAATCCACCCATTCCAGGGATGTTTTTATAATTTACAATTCCTTGGTACATCGCAGTTTCTTGAAGTGTTAATGGCATAAACTTCAACTTATCTTTCGCATGCTTTTTGATCGTTTCATCTTTTGTATTTTCAATTAAGAATCGCAGAATTCTTGGATTTTGCATTTTTGAAATAATGAATTCAATAATGTCTGGATGCCAGTCAGCCAGCATGATCATCTGCGCACCCCTGCGCGATCCACCTTGTTCCACTAGATGCGTTAATTTCGCAATATCATCCAACCAAGATACAGAACCTGATGATTTACCGTTTACGCCTCTTGCCAAGGTGTTTCGTGGTCTTAGGGTGGAACCATTGGTTCCGACACCGCCACCGCGGCTCATGATTTCCATTACCTGCTTTCGGTGATCCGAAATCCCTTCACGAGAATCCGCCACGAAAGGCATCACGTAACAGTTAAAAAACGTTACATCCGTATTCGCCCCTGCACCGTAAAGAACACGCCCGGCAGGAATAAAATTCATATTTACGAGTTCATTATAAAACCTCTCAAACCACTCTCTCCGCTTTTCCTCTGTCGTTTCAACGGAAGCAAGTCCTGTGGCATTACGTTTCGCAATTTGCTCATAAAAAATTTCTAAAGGTTTCTCAATAACATCAAGTGAGCGAGAAATAATACCTGTGCTCGCCTCTTCCGGATCATCTAAAACTCCTCTGAATTCCTCTTCCACTAAAACTTTAGCCTTTTTATTCTCCCAGTCTATATCCGTGATGTATCCTAAACCACGTGCTGGGAATTTTGGATCTTCCTTGATTGTAAGAACGACAAAGTCACCATTTTTGAGGGTAATTTTTTCAGTGTCTTTAAAGGTGTAACGGTCCAGCATGACCAAGCGTGAAACACCCTTGTGAGTTATTTTCATATCAGGGGTAACTGGGTGTACCTGGGGAAATAAGTGGATCTCCTCATTCAACCTCTCGAAATCAATATTCATTTTTTGTCTAAACACAACCGACATGAGAACAACTCCTTCAAATAATAAAATCAATCTATTGTGCTAGTTCTAGTAGTTTCATGCTAGACCTAGTTGGTTTAATACATTTAAGGTACCATATCGACACACAAAAAATCAACATATAGTGTTCGCATTAATTTCGACACTACTACATATTGTAATTGACGCAAAAAATATTTATTTTGTCAAACTTAAAAAAAACTAGATTTTAGAGCAAATTAAAGTTTTCGTTTGGTTTTCGAGGTAAAACGAGTAATTTTAACAAATTTCGCAGTTTGCCCATAAATTATTTCTCCAATTTTTTTCAAAAAAAGAAAAAGCGACATTGCGCCGCCTTTTAATCGGTTACCTTTTAAAATTCCATTCATCACTTTCATAACGCTCTTTTGCTATTTTCTGAACGTATGTAAGCTCTTCTTCAGTTAATTGATAGGGCTCTAGCTCAATATTGAGTCCTTCTGCAAAGCCTTTATAAAATGCCTCTTTTGCTTCCTCTAAGGTAATTCTTCGTTTACTAATATCATTGATGGCTACAGCTTTATTCTTGAATGCTTTTTGCATCCGTTCCTTTACTCTTTCACTTGGATATTTAAATAAGCTAAATAACTTATCTTCCTCTATATCCAATAAAATCGAACCATGCTGTAATATAACGCCCTTTTGTCTGGTTTGAGCACTCCCTGCTACCTTTCGTCCTTCAACAACAAGTTCATACCAGCTAGGAGCATCAAAACAAACTGCAGAGCGTGGATTTTTCAATGCTTCCCGTTCCTCCGCTGTCTTTGGTACGGCAAAATAAGCTTCTAAACCTAAATGATGAAATCCCTTCAAAATCCCCTCAGAGATGACCCGATAGGCCTCTGTTACCGATTGAGGCATTTCAGGATGGTCTTCAGAAACTATAACACTATATGTAAGTTCATGATCATGAAGAACACCGCGTCCGCCAGTAGGTCTTCTGACAAAACCCAATTGATGTTTTTTTACTGCCTCCATATCAATTTCTTTTTCTACCTTTTGAAAGTAACCAACGGAAAGTGTTGCCGGATTCCAGCCATAAAATCGGATCACAGGAGGAATCTTCCCTTCACTGTGCCAATCAAGTAAGGCTTCATCAAGAGCCATATTAAATGATGGGGAGCCATTTCCCGAATCGATAAAACGCCATACTTCTTTTTCCATTTTCTAGACCTCATTTTTATTTATAATAATTTTCTTTGGCGATTCCTAGTCTACCAAAATCTGATATGAATTCAAAATGATATATTTCTGCTATAATATTTTTTGTGGGCAAAAAAAGATTTTTTCTAATGTATCTTTACTGATGTAAGGGTTGACTTATATAATAAAAATTAGTGCAGAAAAGCTTGAAAGGAGCATTTTAATTGAACTCACTTATTCCACTATTAATCATTATCGTTGCGGTTGCGATTTACACTGTATTCACCTATTTTTATCAGAAGAAGATTGTCAAAACCGTTTCGGAAGAAGAATTTCGTGCAGGCTATCGTAAAGCGCAATTAATTGATGTGCGCGAACCAAATGAATTTGATGCCGGTCATATTTTAGGGTCTCGTAATATTCCAATGTCTCAAATTAGAATGCGAATGAAAGAAATCCGCCCTGATATGCCAGTTTATCTATATTGCCAAAGCGGAATGCGCAGCGGCCGGGCAGCACAGTTCTTATATCGCAAAGGATACAAAGATCTTACCCAGCTACAAGGCGGCTTTAAAAAATGGACAGGTAAAGTTAAAGCAAAATAATGAGGATTTTTCAAAAAGACCATTGTTCGCTGAAACGGTGGTCTTTTTATATTCCCTGTCCCCCATTATTCTTCACTTACGGGCACTATGACCCCTTGATAGTTCCCGCTCTCTTGCTTTTCCCTCACATACGGGCACTATGAGCCCCTGATAGCTCCCACTCTCTTGCTTTTTCTCCGCTTACGGGCACGATAAGCCCTTGATGGTTCTTACTACACTGATTTTAACCCAATCACGGGCTCTAAGAGCTGCTAGTGGCTCCGAGAGCCTTTACTTTCCTAGCTCATGGTAATAATTTCTTAACTTCTATAAAAAGATGAGGGTGAATTCCTTAATAGAATCCACCCACCGAAAATCAATTAATTCTTTTTATATCTCAACACAGGTTTACGTGCTGCTTTTGTTTCGTCCATACGGCCCACGATCGTTGTATGTGGTGCTTCTTGAACGATTTCAGGATTTTCCTCTGCTTCCTTGGCAATTTGAATCATCACATCACAGAAAGCGTCTAGGGTTTCTTTTGCTTCGGTTTCAGTCGGCTCGATCATCAAGCATTCTTCCACAATTAATGGGAAGTAAATGGTTGGTGGATGATATCCGAAATCAAGCAGACGTTTTGCAACATCTAATGTACGGACACCCAACTTCTTCTGGCGTCTACCGCTTAATACAAATTCATGCTTACAATGCTTATCAAATGGAAGATCATAATGATCTGCAAGTCTTCTCATCATATAGTTCGCATTTAAAACCGCATTCTCAGTAACAGCTTTTAAGCCGTCAGGACCCATTGAACGGATATAAGTGTATGCACGGACATTAATACCAAAGTTTCCGTAGAATGGCTTCACGCGCCCAATTGAGAGTGGACGATCATAATCAAGCACATAATCTTCCCCGCGTTTTGCGACAACTGGTTTTGGCAGGAATGGAATTAAGTCAGCTTTTACCCCAACAGGACCCGAACCAGGACCGCCGCCGCCATGTGGACCAGTAAACGTTTTATGAAGATTTAAGTGAACAACGTCAAATCCCATGTCCCCCGGTCTTGCTTTTGAAAGAACAGCGTTAAGGTTTGCTCCATCATAATAAAGCTTTCCGCCTGCATCATGAACAATTTCAGCTAGTTCTACAATATTTTCTTCGAAAAGTCCAAGTGTATTTGGGTTCGTCAACATTAACGCTGCTGTATCTTCGCCAACCACTCTTCTTAAATCCTCAAGGTCAACAAGACCGTTTTCATTAGACTTAACTGTTACGGTTTCAAAGCCAGCAATCGTTGCAGACGCAGGATTTGTACCATGGGCTGAATCCGGAACAATAACCTTTGTCCGGTTGAAATCACCATTAGCCTCGTGGAAAGCACGGATTAACATTAACCCGGTCCATTCCCCATGGGCACCTGCAGCCGATTGCAAGGTTACTTCATCCATCCCTGTAATTTCGATTAAATGCTCCTGAAGGTCATACATTAACTCCAATGCACCCTGTACAGAGTCTTCATCCTGAAGGGGATGAATATGAGCAAAACCGTTATAGCGGGCAACATTTTCATTGATTTTTGGATTATATTTCATCGTACATGAGCCTAGTGGATAAAATCCTGAATCAAGGCCATGGTTTCGTTTTGAAAGTGCTGTATAATGACGCATGATATCAAGCTCAGAAACTTCAGGAAGCTCAGGCTCATCTGCGCGTAAATATCCTTCAGGAAGAAGGTCATTTAATTCTAATTCCGGAACATCCATCTCTGGGAGGCTGTATCCGACACGGCCAGGTGTACTAAGTTCAAAAATGAGCGCCTGATCTTGATTATGCATGCAAATCCCCCAATTCTTTTACAAGAGTATCGATTTCTTCCTTCGTTCTTTGTTCAGTCACAGCTATCAGCATATGATTGGTAAGTTCTGAATAATCACGACCTAAATCATAACCGCCGATGATTCCTTTTTGTAAAAGCTGTTTATTTATTTCTTTTACCGGGTGATTCAATTTAACTACAAATTCATTAAATGAAAAACCATCATTGACAATTTCAAAGCCTGCCGCTTTAAAGGCATTTTTCGCATATTGAGACTTTTGCAAATTGTTTGCTGCCATTTCACGAACACCTTTTTTGCCAAGAGCAGTCATTGCAACAGAAGCTGCAAGTGCGTTTAATGCTTGGTTAGAACAAATATTTGAAGTCGCTTTTTCACGGCGAATATGTTGTTCGCGTGCCTGCAGGGTTAAAACAAAACCACGGCGTCCTTCGTCATCTGTTGTCTGTCCGACAAGGCGACCCGGAACTTTTCTCATTAGTTTTTCAGTAACAGCAAAGTATCCACAGTGCGGACCGCCAAATGCGGATGGAATACCAAAAGGCTGTGCATCCCCAATGACTATATCAGCACCAAATTTGCCTGGAGGTGTTAATACTCCAAGAGATAGTGGATTGCTTGATACAACAAACATTGATTTATTGGCGTGAATGATTTCTTCTAGTTCTTTTAATGGCTCAATTCTGCCAAAAAAGTTTGGATATTGAACAATTACCGCTGCAACATCGGCATTTACTAAGCCTTTTAATTCATTTAAATCTGTTAGCCCGTCTTTTACCGGTATTTCTACAACAGACAAGTTCTGACCCTTTGCATAGGTTTTAAGAACTTCACGATATTCAGGATGAACCGCATTTGAAACTAAAATTACTTTCCGCTTTGTATGACCGGCACTAAGCATTGCTGCTTCAGCTAATGCCGTTCCGCCATCATACATCGAAGAGTTGGCAACATCCATTCCCGTTAATTCGCAAATCATTGTTTGGAACTCAAAAATTGCTTGAAGCTCCCCTTGAGAAATTTCCGGCTGATATGGTGTATAGGCTGTATAGAATTCTGAACGTGAGATAACATGGTCGACAATAACAGGCATATAATGGTCATAAACGCCTGCTCCTAAGAAGGAAACATTTCTTTTCAAATCTGCATTACGATCTGCCATTTTAAATAGTTCTTTCATTAAAGCAGGCTCTGATTTAGCTGCTTTAATGTTGTATTCACCTTTAAAACGTACTTGCTCCGGGATATCGCTAAAAAGTTCATCAACGGAGGAAACGCCAATGGTTTCAAGCATTACTCTCTTATCTTCTTCAGTCATAGGTAAATAGCGATGTTTCATAAACCTAACTCCCTTCCGTTATTTCTTTTCTTTTTTATAAAAAGGTGTTGGAATTACTTTTGCTTTTAAACGTTTTCCGCGAATTTCAACCTCAACTTCACCATCTAATTCGGCATATTGAGTTGGAATAAGTGCAAGCCCGATATTTTTCTTTAATGTTGGGGACTGCGTACCAGTAGTTACCTCACCGATGAGCTCTTCCCCTTTATAAACAGAATACCCATGGCGTGGAATACCACGGTCAATCATTTCAATCCCAACCGTTTTTCTAGGAAGACCATTTTCTTTTTGTTCTTTTAATGCTTCTTTACCAATAAAATCTGCTTCCTTATTTAACTTAACGGCGAAACCAATTCCTGCTTCGAGTGGTGAGATTTCAGGAGAAAGTTCTTGACCGTAAAGTGGTAAAACGGACTCAAAGCGTAACGTATCACGTGCACCCAATCCACAAGGAAGAATTCCTTCTTCCTTACCTGCCTCCAAAATAGCATTCCAAAGGTCAACTGCATCTTCTGACTGACAATAAATTTCGAACCCATCTTCCCCAGTGTAACCAGTTCTAGAAACAAGGGCCGTTTTGTCATCGATTTTAACTTCCTGCTGAAATTTGAAAAAGCCAATTTGACTTAGGTCGGACTCATTAACCAACTTCTGTAGTACCTTTTCTGCAAGTGGTCCCTGAATGGCCAATTGAGCTGTTTGGTCAGACAAGTTTTTAAGGGTAACATCACCTTCAAGATGGTCTTCAAGCCACTTATAATCTTTTTCAATATTGGAGGCATTTACTACGAGTAGATAATGATTGTCTTCCATTTTATAAACAAGCAAATCATCCACAGTACCGCCGTTTTCGTAGCACATCGCTGTGTACTGAGCGCCGCCATCCTTCAGTTTAGAAACATCATTCGTCATCATTTTTTGCAAATAGGATAAGCTGTCAGGTCCTTTAACCTCAACTTCCCCCATATGAGATACATCGAATAAACCTGCTTTTGTACGAACGGCTTCATGCTCTTCCTTAATGCTTGAAAATTGGACAGGAAGTTCCCAGCCGCCGAAATCGATTGTCTTACCCCCGTATTGCTTGTAGGTTTCAAATAATGGAGTGCGTTTTAAATCAGCCAAATTGAATTCCCCTTTTTCAGAAAATTTTATTAGAAAAATAACAAGATGGTGCGTAGAGAAAACCTATCCATAAGAGACGAATAAGTTTTACATTTTTTCTAAGCTATTTTTCCCCAGAAAAAAAGACAGAGTCCCCCCTTTTTAATAAAAGAAGGTCTCTGTCCTTGCACCTGAAAGTTTACCATTAATGGCTTTCCCCTTTGGTGGCTCCTTTTTAACTGAAGCACTCTCCAGAGCTGCGTCAAACAAGAGTTCTTTTGCCTGAGAGATTCACATTTCTGTTTGCTCCTTCGGCGCTACACGAGTAGTCTCTCCCCTTGTTATCATCCGCATTTATAATATTTTCCATATGGGTAATACTAAAATAAATACATCTTCAAAATCATTTACTATATTACAAAAATTTAAAACTTTCTAAGCTACTAACATCCTACCCTAAAATGATATTTTGAGCAATAGGTTATTAAAGAAAAGTGTAAGCGCCTGGTTCAGGGGCGACAAGCATAAGACAAGCCGGCATGAAGGTTGTTCTTTAACCTTCAGGACGGATTGGCTGTAGACCATAGAGCCCCTAGGCGCTGAAACTAGACAAGTTAGAAAAGGAGCTGAAAACCATGTCTGTTCACATAGAATTCGATTCCTCTTGGCAAGATGACTTTTTACATAGGATTGAACATGATGGTCCATGGGGAAATTGGGATCTTTTTAAACTTGCAATAGAGGTTGAAAGACATCTTGTAATACCCGAATTTGAGGGTCTGCAGGCACCCAGCCATCTGCCGCACTTAACTCCACTTCCGCATCAGCTCGAAACTGCTAAACAAGTAATTGAAAACATGAATGGAAAAGCAATTCTTGCCGATGAGGTTGGGCTAGGTAAAACCATCGAAGCTGGTCTTATTTTAAAAGAGTACATGATTCGCGGTTTGGTTAAAAAAGTATTGATCCTAGTCCCTGCTTCCCTGGTTACACAATGGGCAATGGAACTAAACAGCAAGTTTTTTATTCCAGCGATTTCTCAAAGAAAGAGTTATGTATGGGAACAATGTGATGTGGTGGTATCCTCCATTGATACCGCAAAACGGAATCCGCATCGTGATATTATATACAATCAAAACTATGACCTTATTATCATCGATGAAGCCCATAAGCTGAAAAATAATAAAACGAAAAACTATGAGTTTGTTCAAAATTTAAAAAAGAAATTTTGTTTATTGTTAACAGCAACCCCGATTCAAAACAGAATTGAAGAAATCTTCAACCTAGTATCCCTTTTAAAACCGGGGCATTTGGGAAGCGAAACAGCCTTTTATGAAAAATATAAACGGGACGCCCGTTCTTTAAATGATAATGAACATTTAAAGGAATTAGTCAATAAAGTAATGATACGTAATCGGAGAGCTGACACCGGGATTGAATGGACAAAAAGGCATGTTGAAACCATTCCAATTGAATTTTCACCCTCAGAAAAGGATTTATATGAGGCCATTAACGATTTAAGAAGCGAAGGAGATTGGGTTCAGACAAGTGCCTTTTCTGTAATGACATTACAAAGAGAAGCATGCAGCAGCCGCGAAGCCGTTTTTTATACACTAAAAAACATGCTGCAAAAAAAGGAAAATCCATCTCCTGCCTTTGAAGAACAAATTAATTATTTGATTAAAAAAGTTGAGTCCGTCCAGCAAAACTCAAAAGCTGAAAAAGCGCTTGAGTTAATCCAGAATGTAAATGACAAAGTCATAATTTTTACAGAATATCGGGCCACACAATTATATTTGCAATGGTATTTAAAACAGCATGGAATTACTTCCGTACCGTTCAGGGGAGGATTTAAACGCGGTAAAAAAGATTGGATGCGTGAGCTCTTTCAAAAGCATGTTCAAGTCTTAATTGCAACAGAAGCCGGTGGAGAAGGAATTAACCTTCAATTTTGTAATCATATCATTAATTTTGATTTACCGTGGAATCCTATGAGACTCGAACAGCGAATAGGCAGGATTCACCGTCTCGGCCAAGAAAAAGATGTGATGATTTATAATTTTGCCATCAAAAATACGGTCGAAGAACATATTTTAAAACTTCTATACGAAAAAATTGATTTGTTTGAGAAGGTAATTGGCGAACTTGATGATATTTTAACAAAACTTGATTTTGGTAATATCGAGGATCATTTAATCGACATATTTGGGCAATCTTCTTCTGAAGGGGAAATGAGGATAAAAATGGAAAACCTTTCATCGATGATTGAGTTCGCAAGAGACTTAAAGGAAGGAGATTCACATGCAGCAGCAGGAAATTCATAACTTTTTAATAAAGTATTTTGAAGCCAACGAATGTAAAATTGTCGAAAACCAACCTGGATATTTAACTACTCAATTAACCATTGAACTTGATAAAGAATTGATGAATCGCCCCTTTTACTGGCATTATCTTGAGAAAACAGGCGGAATTCCCAATCCGATGAAGCTTACCTTTATTACAGATCACCAGCGGGCACCTGATCATGTTAAAGGGGAAACCATTTATTTGGGATCACCTAGACTGCATCAAATATTTACTTCTACAAAAAACCTTGCAGGTTTTATTCGGCTCTATGAAAATCACAGCTTGCATAATAGACAAACACCGTTATTACCTTGGCTTTGTATGAATGTGAAAATATCCTACCAGTGTGATCGAAAAAGAGATATTTTTAAATCGATTGGTTTGCAGCTAATAAATGGTCAAATGGTCGAAGATTTCCATGAGCGCTTATTGAAAATAAAGCTAACGCCCAAAATTCCGGATTACTCCTTTACCTTATCTCCATTAGTTAAACCAAAAAGTGGAATGACCAGAATTGAAAATTATCTAAGAAATGTCATTGAAGGTGATGATCATACATGGGCTGAGGAAGCTCGTGAAAGATGGGATAAGGACCGGAAGCTTTTAGACCATTTTTATGAGGATTGTGAAGAAGAAAATGAGAGCTATGAAATAGAAAAAAAAGCGCTGCAGGAACAATATGAACCCAAAATTAATATCTCGTTGATCAACGGAGGACTGTTTTATTTGACAGATAAGGCAATCTAAAAAGGTAAAGAAGCAGACGGTGCATCTGCTTCTTTACCTTTTTCTTCTTCTTTTCATTTCTGAGTAAAAAATATAAGGAAGGATTCCGAACCAACGATACCACAAAGATGCTTGCGCTTGCTTCCGCTCTGTACGAATTCTTTTTCGTTCATCCTTTGGCTGGTCCGCATATTTAACAATTGTTTGCGTCATATATTTTACATAATCATTTGTTTTCATCGACACACCTGCCTTTATCCTTCAATACAAGTATGTCCATGTTTTACAAATTCAAACGACCTTTTTCAAGCTCTACTATCTGTCCACTTGATCATCCTTTTTAATTTAATATCAAAATAGCCAATTCCAACAACAGTTATTCCTGAACTAAAACGAAGTGTGAAATTAACCTTTTGAACACTACTTACAGGAACCTCGGCCTGATAATCCATCGTCCCGTTTATATACTTAAAAGACCCTTTTGTTTGAATGGTTCCGGTGGAGGTTAGCATGTTCTCAACCTTTTTGATGGAGCTAAGGAAATAATACTCTTCTTGTAACAGGATCGCAGTTTGATTTGCAACCTTCCTCTCAGCTAACAGCTGTTCAACACGTATGGATAAAAATAAGAAAAAAATAAGGAGGACACACAATGTAAGGGGATAGGTAAAGCCTGCCTGAATTTTTTTCATGGACTTGAATTCCAATTAATGAAGGAGTAGATAACGATTGAATATTGTTTTCCCCATGTGTCCTTTACAGTAACCTTTACAGCGTTATTTAATAGCACAAAAACTACCTCAGATACATTTTGTAACACGATTTCATTTCCAGTACTATTCACCCTTCTTCGGAGGTTAGTGCCGTACCTTTCATATTGAACGGTTTCGGCATCCTTCGTTAAAAACAGTCTTCCTGAAAGGACCCCTACCTTCATGTAAGATCGGACTTCCCTCTTTAATTGACTGCTAAAAACCTCCCACTCCAATGGTTGGTCTTCCCCTTGTGTTGCTTTACTATTTAAAACTATTTGCATTAGTGGTGCCATGAAAAAGACAAGGATAGAAAATATCGCTAGGGCAAATAGAGATTCAATCAATGTAAAAGCTTTTTCATTCTTGCATACCGCAAATTTCTGTTTTGGAATGAACGGCGGTTTCCTCAACATTTACACACACCTCCTTTGCTCCGGAAAATGCAGTGTCTTTCCAGCTGATTTTGTATTCTATTCCATCCTTTAACACAGAATAATTGGTGTCTAATTTCCCCTCGATTATTTTAGCCTCGAGTTCCTGATATACAAGCTGCCTGGCCATTTTTTCGATTTGGAGTTTTTTTGATTGACTGTTTAATTCAATGATAATTGGCATAAAAAACAGACACATCATAAACCAGGCCGATAGCGACAATAACAGTTCAAGTAAAAAGAAGCCTCTATTCTTCCGTGACATAAAACCTTCCCTTTCCAATCAAAAAGGTAACACGATATTGCTTATCCTTCGTTACAATCGTAAACGAACCAAATTTACTTATATTCCCATCCGGCAGAAATCGAAAATATAAAGACAGTGTCCCCGGATAAACATGAATATTGTTTGAATAATATCGCTCGACCAGCCGTGGAAGATCATTGCGCTCATAAATATAATAGTTATATTCGTTTTCCGAAAAGGCTACATAGACCTCATGTTGATGGGAAATAGCATATTGTTGGGCGAAAAATAAGTCTGCTTTGAGCTGGGAAATGAAGGTTTCGTCTTCCATCCGATTCGCTTGTGGCTTTACAGAAAAGACAGTAATCGAGGATAGGATTAAAAAGATCGCGAGAACCAGTAATGATTCGATTAAAGTAAATCCTTGTTGATGATTTTTCATTCAGATGTATTTGCCACTGCAACAACTTTTCCGTCAGCTTGTATTTCTACCTTTGTTTTTCCATCAGGACAGCCCTTTGCATCCTCTTTTAAATAATCAGCAGCAACTAAATCCTCAACACTTGTAGGCATTTTTTTCTTTTCCATTTCATAAGCCTGAACCTGTGCTTGTACCATTTTCACAAATGCCTGACACCCTTTTTCATTGATATTTGAATTATGTTTTGTGATGTTCGGAATTGTTATAATTAACAACACAGAAATAATTAACATAACAATCATCATTTCAATTAGTGTAAAACCTTTTTGATTCTTAAATTTTTTCAGCATTTTTTTCAACCTCCAGTTTTAAATTCCGTCCATTAGATGGAACATCGGTAAAAGAATTGCTAAATACATCGACACAACAAGAAATCCAATAAAAAGATATAAAATCGGCTGAATCATTTTAAAGCTTTTTTCAATTATTTCTTCCATGGTATTTACACAATGCCTGCTAAAAAATTGCAGTTCTTGTTCTAACTTTCCATTCGCTTGTCCATGCTTAACAATCATCGGAAATTCTTTTTCAAAAAAAGAAAATGCGGCTAAAATAGACTCGAGTTTTTCTCCGGTTACCAGCTTTTCTTTAATCACCTTCCCAAGCTGGCTGTAAAACGGTTGTCTGTGGTTCTTTTCAAAGAGCAGTAAGGCTTCAGAGACTGAGATTCCCCCTGCAAGTAAAAAGCTAAGCTGAATGGAAAAATAGTGGGTAAATAACAATCTGAGGACCCTTCCTGCTATAGGGAGACGAACTAACTGCGACCGTTGCAGAAGGATAGACATTTTTCTGAATACAAAAAAGTAATACATTGCTGCTAGTAAAGAAATAGTAAATATCCCCAATAGAATCTTAGGAAAATATTGGTCAAAAGCATAAATTACTTTCGTGAAAAAATTAGCTTCAAGTCCCATTGATTTAAAAAGAGTTGTAAACCTTGGCAGCAGTGTATTTTCAACAAAGACAAACAAAAAACCGGTAATGAAAATAAGAAGCAGCGGATACTGAAGCAGTTTTAACAACTTCTGCAAATCCTTATCCTTTACCAAAGCCATCCCGCTCCCCTCTAGAAGTGCCTCCGCAAAATTGCCGTGTTGTTCAGCAAAATAAACAAAACCAACTAAATCTTTGTGAAAACCAAGCCCATCTAAAACCTCATGAAACGATAGACCAGTTTTTAACCCAATTAAGCATTTATGAAGCTCCTCCTTTCGGTTGGTAGAAAGGTGAAGGGAAATGGACTCAAGAGCCTCGGAAATCGGATATCCCCTCGCCAATAATTCACCTGTCCTTTTTAAAAGGGTTGCTTGTTCATTTACCGTCCATTTACGATGTTTCATAATTGTATACCAGCCGTTCATATTCTGACTCTTTTATATAACCAAGTGCAATTCCCTTATTGATTACTTGATTGATCGTCTTATAGCGTGGTTCAATATTTTCCCCCTTTGCAGCCCTCATCGCTGAATGTAAATTCCTCCCTGATAAGAGTTCAAACACACTCGCTCTTTTCCATCTGCCATATGAATAACAAAATGGGGAACAGTCGTCCGGGCAAAATGGACAGGTCAATTCCACCAGGCGCTGTGCTGTAACGGCAATAAGCGTTTGCTCTACTTCCAGCCAATTCACCCCGAATTTGTAATCCTTCAAATAACGTGAGAAAGTAATCCAATCAAAACCTTGATAAATCAACCTCACTATTCAAAAAAAGTGAAAAGGAAATTCACGGTTATTGCGAAAAAATCACTTTTATTCACTATTATTGATATAGCATGAAATACTTTTTTCTCAACATTCATGAATCGTGAGAAGGAATTACTTTAATGTCGTTTTTTAATGAAACACAGTGTATAAGGTGATTAAAAAATGCTGTATATTGCAGTATGTTTTTGAATATAAAAAAGCCGAAAACATGCAAGAAATGAATAAAAACTTGCATATTTTCGGCTTTTTTATAATTTTGGTTATTGAACATGTCGAGTAGAAGGGAGCCTTTCTACCTTGCGGTAAATTGTACTCCTCCCCCCTCACAGAACCGTGCTTGCGCTATTAACGCACACGGCTCCTCCTAGTTATCATTTACAAAATATAGCTAATTTCTTTTCTTAAGTCATATATA
>NZ_SMYO01000069.1 GCF_004358205.1 Bacillus salipaludis | reverse complement strand
TACCGCAAGGTAGAAAGGCTCCCTTCTACTCGACATGTTTAACAAGGGATCGCTGCGGGGATTCCTTTTGTTCTTCAACTAAAAGATGACAGAAGGTGAATCAGTTAACAAAAGCAATGGTTGACTCCGAATTAATCCAATGAGAGAAAAACTTAATTAAACTTTTACATAAAACCACTTAATTATCAAAATAGTTGAAGTTATATAAAAATAAAATCAGGATATTTTATCAACTTTGTAATTAGTTAACCTTGCTTTTCTTTAATGTATATTTATATCGACATCCAAACCAAGGAGGAAGATCCTATGCCAGTACCTAAAATGTTACGAATGCGCCTTAGTGCTTCATCTCTCGTGATCTCTGGAATCTTGTTTGTACTTTATCCAACGATACGACCTTTTTCAGATGAAACATCCTTGCAAGGTGCCACAGCTTTCGCCTCCACCGATTGGCTAGTGGCACATATACTAGCCATTGTCGCTTTTACACTACTACCACTAGGTTTACTTGGGCTTCACAACTCTTTACAAGGGACAGCCGTAAACTCACTTGCGTATTGGGCGGTCGTGATGTGTTTGATAGGAACAGGTTTAACCTTGCCGTTTTACGGAGGGGAAACGTTCGGTCTACACGCTATAGGGCAAGAGGCGATAAGGCAACAAGCATCCACCCTTGTTAGTTTAGCAACTGTCGTCCGTTCTGGCGCGGGTCTCGTTATGTCCCTTGTAGGACTCCTACTACTTGCCATTGCAGCGATTATACTTGCTATCGCAATTTGGAGGTCTGGCATGTACCCAAAATGGAGTGGTGTTCCTTTCGCTTTAGGGATGGGATTATATATTCCGCAATTTTTCGGTGGGCAGCCGCTGCGAATTACCCACGGAATTCTGGTCGCCGTAGGTTGTCTATGGATAGCGGTAGGCTTGTGGAGGCAAAGTAACCAGAATATTGGTGAGAAGGTACAGTCTACTACTTTCCAATCCGAAAGTTAGTCAGTCGGTCATAAATTCGGAATAGGAATTAACATAATTTATTAATAAAGATTGTGAAGGTATGTACTTAAACTATAGGGTGCAAGAGTTATAGATCAAGCTGTAATTGTGGCAGCTTTTCTTATCACCAAATGAGAAGGTAGCTTTCCTGTTACTTCTTTATTAATAGTAAAAAACCTTGATTTCTCAAGGTTTATAATTGACTATTTCTTTTTTGAATTCTGATTCGTGTTTAAGATGTATTCAATTAACTTCTTATTGTGTTCCTTAAATTCATTTAATTGAGCTTTTATTTCGGATAACTCATCGGAAAGTTTTTCTAGCTGTGAAGAAATTAAACTAAGTTCTGTATTCTCTTGTGCGGGAGCAGTGTCAGGAGTGGGTCCATCTTGCTTAGGCTTATTTATATCAGTTACAGAATTAACAATTGTATCATTTGTAAACAAACTGCTTGCTACCTTCATTAGTGAATTCATTGTATTTGGATTTTGCATTAAGCTCCCAGCCAAATTCATTAATGCATCATTGTTATTGTTTGATGGTGAAGTAGTATTAAATAAAGTATCAAGGTTGAGATTATCTCCCAAAATTGATTTATTTTTTTTCTTTTGATCCTCACTCATTATTTCGTCACCCTATTCTAAAAATGTTTTTTAAGCAGTATAAAGTGAATCTTGAAGGGACTATAATCTTACACACAAATAAATGCTTTTGAAATGCGCTTATACCCAAAATTAAAAATGAACTTAGAAGATTAATTCTAGGTTCTTCTAAGTTCATTTGTCCATTTCATAGGAACTTTAAATTAAGCATATTGTTAGAATTCGATTAGCATTGTGCAGCAATTGCATTAAATGCGCCACTAAACGAGCTAGTATCAACGCCTAAAATTCCACCAACAAAAAGTGCTAGTGCTAATAAAATGATCACTAGTAGTACTCCTAAGCAAACTAGAAGATTGGAAAGTGGTGAAGTTGGCATTTATGTCCCCCCTTTCCTGGTACGAAGAGTATCGTAAGAGACCCCTTACGAAAATATATTATGTTGAAATAATGGACAAGCATAAACGGATGTCTGGGGTTTAAAAAATAGGCTGTCAATTTTACATGTGTAAAAAAGTAATAGATGCATAAATTCATACAAAAAGGTTGAAGAAATACAGGTATAAGCAAAAGCACACTGATAAGGTCAAAAAGACGTAAAGAAAGCTATGATTAAAAGTTTGCTAAAGTGTTAAGTATAATCCCACAAGCGTTGCATCTACCATTATAGTGGCTTTTTTATTGTACTAACTTGGCAGATTAGTTAAAAAGGAAAAAAATGACAGGGTGAAGTAAATAAAAAAAGCGTCAATAATGACGCTTTACAAGAGAGTGGAAAATATGCTTGCCTACAGTAGTTTATGTAATGATCTTCAAAATTGAAATGGACTAGTGTGGAACAAATAATAAAAAAGTGTCAAAAATTACGCTTTTTTTAGAAGAATGAATTGGTTTGGCATCCTAACCATATCCCCCTTTATTTTATGTGACATGGTTACTTTGTGGTTAGGTAAGTATGGAATATTGAATTAAACTTTATAGTATTTAAGTGTCTAAAAAATACAAAACCATCCATTTCAGGATGGTTGAGGAAAACGGACCAGATTTATAATACAAGATATTTTATTCACATTTCGTGAAAATGTATTTAGGCAATTAAACATTTTTAAGTAGAGGAGCTTTTGTTAAAATTTGGGAGATAATAATCATCCTCAGCCATTTCGATAATAATTACCGTTTCCTTTGGTATACCATTGTTATTGGCTGAATATTTTTTTCCTCCTAAGTTATCATTGGCTATTTTTTTTTTTTAAACTTATCAATTTCTACTTGTTGATCATTTTCATCATTGTTATTAAGCTTTAGTTGTTCTTTTTTTATCTGAATTTCATTATGTTTTTCAATATTCGATTGTTTTAGCACAGGTTGATCTGAAATTTCCTGTAACTTTTCTTCTTTAACCTGGTCTTTATTTATATCAATCTTCAAAGCTGTATTGTTATCCACAGTTTTAGGATTACTATTCTCTTCAGACTGACTATTTAAATTGCTTTCTAGATTAGGTTTACTTCTGTCATCATCCTTTTGTGTTTTTTTATTTTCATCAGGCTGACTTCCGTCTTCATCCTTTTGTACTTTTTTATTTTCTTCATTACGTTCAGCTTTTGGTTTATTTTTTTCGTTCTTGTTACTCAAGCTAACACATTTTATATGGGAAGTTGGAATCACTATTAATGACTGTAAATTATCAGAAAGGGTAATCCAATCTTTATTAGAATGGATAAGCATACCCAATGATTTTTCTGGACCACTATTTACTTTTAAAAATAAATACTGCAATTTTGAAAGAAGTTTAATAAAGTTTTCTTCAATAATGAATGAAGTTTGTTCTTCTGTACGTGCCTGTTGGATTCCTAAATCTAAAATGAAATGCTTAACATGCTTTGTATTTATATATATAATGCCCTTATGTTTACTATTGATTATTATATAGTCCGAACCGACAAATAATAATTTCCCAGATAAGGAATGGGCACCAGGGATGTTTTACTTGTAACTCTTTACCAACCCACCCAATCAAGGGATTTAAATTATCTTTCTCCATTTTAAAGTCACCCCTTAAAGTTTCCTTAAATTATATGAACAGGGTGATTTTATGAATGGGCATATACCTAGAAAATGAAAAGGTTAAGGACTATGGGTTAATACTTCATAAGGGTGGAACTTCAAGTTTTCAGAATAGATTTTTTTCCGTGATGTGGTGTGAAACTATAATCTTTTGGACACTTTCTTGTTGCACTAACGGGTGCTTGTGCGGCCGAGCATAGGTCGTATCATATAACGGGTGGGATTCCCGTCGAGTAAGAACTAGCCATTCGCTCGTAGCGAGTCTTGGAGGGCTAAAGGTAACTTTAGTCTTTAAGCGTAGACAGTTAGGTAGCGGGC
>NZ_SMYO01000068.1 GCF_004358205.1 Bacillus salipaludis | reverse complement strand
ATTTTAAGTATTAAGTTAATGTTTATTTTTGGTAAGTATTCCAACCGGTGATTTTTTATATTAAATTGACCAAACCTTCCACTAATCAGCCCTTTAGCTTAATAAGTCCTAATAAAAAAAGCGTTAATCCTTCTTGGATTAACGCACCCGTTACTTTAAGTACATTTCTTCACAAACTTTTATCGTAAAAGAAAAAGCTGCCGTTAAAACGATTTCTCCTCCCACAACTTTCACTTTATTCACCATTTAATTTTTGGATTTTTGGGAAAACGAAAGATGTGTTCGCTTTGGTTAGTCTACTTGCTCCCCAAACTTCTTGCCGACCTTTTCCATCAAATCAATAATAGGAATGAATTCTTTCCCTTTTGAGGTTAATGAATACTCTACACGAGGAGGAACTTCTGGATAAACTTTGCGATTAATTAAGCCATCGTCTTCTAGTTCTCGAAGTTGCTTTGTAAGAGAACCTTGTGAAATATCCCATAAAAAAGCTTTGATTTCACTATAACGACGCTCTTTAGACTTTAAAAACCAAAGAATGAGATATTTCCAACGTCCAGAGAGTATGTTTTGGGTATAGGCAATGCCATATACTTCTCTTTGTTCCTTTATACACTCTTTGTCAAATCCATCCTTACATATTCTAGACACTCTTACACCTGCTTTCTACTGTTAAGTACAAAAAAATGTACTACGTCAATTTTTATTGCCTACTTCAAAAATATGAGAAATGATTTTATTCTAGTATATGTAACAGAAATACTCAATAGCAGAATAATTCTTTGATATATAAATTCTTTAGGAGGAATAATAATGAGATTTGGAATAATAGGTGCAGGACCAATTGGGTCAATTATTTCTAAAAAATTGGTTAAGAATGGACATGATGTCAAAATTGCGGATGCAAGAGGAATTGAACGTTTAGAAGGAAAAGAGCTTGCTGGAACACCCGTGCATGTAGAAGATGCAATTAAAAATATTGAAGTTCTTATAATATCTCTCCCTATAAAAGCACTGCCAAGCATTCGGAACATTATCAATCAAGTCGGGGAGGAAGTAATCATTGTAGATACTTCAAATTATTATCCGTATAGAGACGATAAAATTGAAGAAATTGAGAACGGGATGGTTGAAAGTGTTTGGGTTTCAAATCAATTAGGTAGACCTATCATTAAAGCTTTCAACAATTTATTAGCCTATACTTTAGAAAATGAAGGAACCTCCGAAGGTACTAGTGGACGAATTGCCATAGCGATTGCTGGTAATGAACTATCAAAAAAACAATTAGTCATGGACGTAGTAAACGAGATAGGCTTCGACGCAGTAGATAGTGGTTCTTTAAGTGACTCTTGGAGACAGCAGCCAGGAACTCCTGCTTACTGCACAGAGCTAACAAAAGATGAACTAATGATAGCGTTGAAAAAGGCAAATAAAGAAAAAGCACCATTACTACGGAATAAGGTGATGGAAAGGTTCGGAGAGCTCCTTGCAGAAAAAAAAGAAGTTGAATTTTCACATAAGGATATTGTGAATTTAAACAGAGAAATATACAATTCATAAAACAAGTGGTGCACTCAGTTAGAGTGTACCTTTATGTATATCCATATATATCCTCATAAAGTTTCGAAGGAATATGTTCGCCTCTTTTCTTTTTACCGCCAAACAATCCAGAATATTATTGATATTCTAGGAGCATACAAAAAGCCTTTCAAGTCCGAACTCAATTACTTTCAAAAACTGAAATCTAAATATGATTGTGTTTTAAATCCCTCTTCCATTAACCTGCCCCGTTAGCACAATAAGAAAAGCCACCAAAATGGCAGCTTGATCTTCAACTCTTGCACCCGTTAGTGAACAAGCTCGATTCAAATAAGGTGCTACCAATTAAAGGCAACACCTCTTCCTGTTACTTATGCTCGTATTCTAAAACTTCAACCTTAAAGCCATGACTACATCCAATTTTAGGACTATCACAAGATGGAGATACTCTTACTTTAACCTTGTCATATGTCGCATCAGGGGGCATAGCACTGTTGTCAGGAACTTTAATTCTTAAGGAAATATCATAAGAATGATTGTTGTTATAAACAATACCCAAAATCCTCTGTTGTTCCCAACCAAAACTAGATTCTTCTTTTCCTCCATACTCTTTTATTACCCTTTTATCAATAGCTGGAAATATAATATCCCGAATAATATCTTCTGGTGTAACATACCAGTCCTCTGCATACGGTTTAATTTCCTTTGGTTCTGGTGGTTTAGCATGAGCTAAGTTATCTGTGGCAAACATTAAAAAAATAGTAAAGAAAACCGTTATTTTCTTCAAGATGCTCACTCCCATATTTTTGAAGTTAGAGTTTGCATCTTCAATTAATATTATCCACAACAACCAACCGCATCTCCAAACCAAGCTATTTCTCTTGTTGAAATGAGACAATAATAACTAATTTAATGTTCAACTAATCTGCCCCGTTAGCCATCCATGCAGCGCAAAATCAGCGCTGCACCAAAGAGAATGAAAATGGCTAAGACCGTCTATACTGTTTTAATGCTGGCGAAGAAGGTCTTTGAACTATGGTGCCTTTTGAGCCCATCCGTTAGTCTGACTCCAACGACCACGGTGTACCACCGACTGTCACACCCATTAGGGGTAGCACTCATGGGAGATTAATCCTTTTTCTGGTTGTTGCGCCAGCTTTAACTGATTTCATTTTAAGTAGAAAGGTTTCACAAGTCGATTTACCAGCCAATCTTATATACGATCCTTCAAGAGGCTCAGCCTTTTTTTAAAAACTGGTTTTTCTAGGTCTATTTTTTCATGCCCTTTTTCAGTTTTTATTTTCATGGGAGTTCAAGAAGAAATCAAAGAATTGTTTTAGATTGAACCCTTTTTCCGATTACAATATAAACCAAGTAACCGATCACATTTAGGAAAGCAAAAACAAGAACCCAACCAACATTTAATCGTCTTTGATGATAAGCATTAATTGTTGCCCAAATCGTAAATAATGCTGCATAAACCGCGACACCTACAAATAAAACTAAAGTCATAATAGTGTCAATATATCTTACTTCCATATTAACATACCATTCTGAATCTCCATTTCCATATGGATAAAGGTCAAAAGCCCAATCAGGAGCCCATATTTTTCTTTCAAACTGGTAATTTGGTTTTGCATTTTCTACATATTCAAATATAGAATTGTAACTTTTTGCCTCTAACTTAACATCTTGCACATTATAAATTTGGACTTTTGAAATTTGGTCTGTACCTTTTACCAATGTCTCTATTTCCTTTTTCATATCTTCAGAAACGTTATCTTTATTATGTAACAGATTGAATATTTTTGTTGCGACAATAGAGTTTTCGTGAGAATTTTGTTCTCCCGCTACCCACATAACCCCAAATACAGTCGAAGAAATAACAAGGAATGCGATGGCTAAATAAAGTACCCATTTTGCAAATACCTTTTGTGCTTTAAACAATTGACTAACGATGGATCTCATTTCTTGTTCTCCACCGAATCGCTCAATAGCAAGTTCAATGGCTTCTTGCTCCGTTTTCCCTTCTGATTTCAAATCATGAACAGCTTCCAACAGATGACCATTCATTTCCTCTTTTAATTCTTGAATTTCTTTTTCGTTACCACCAACACCTTGATAAACCGAATCTACAAATGCTTCAATTTGTTTCATACTTTTCTCCCCCTTCCAAAAACGAATCAATAATGTTTTTAACAAATCTCCACTCCAGACGCTTTTCTTCTAACCCTTCTTTTCCTAAAGACGTGAGTTTATAATATTTTCTTCTTCCTCCTGGTCCTTGTTCATCACCCCAGTAAGAAGAAATCCACTCATTTTTTTCCAATCGCTTTAAAGACAAATAAAGCGTACCTTCTTTTAATTCAAACTGATTATTGCTTTTTTCTCGAACATATTTCGCTAACTCATATCCATACATTTCCCTGTTGTTCAATAACGAGAGAATTAACGTATCAATATGACCTTTTAAAACCTCTTTATTTACTTCCAATTTTGTCCACCTCCTATCATTAATTGTAAATTACAATACTATATAATACAAGGTATTAATTTTAAAAAATTTCCAGATTCTTCTTCAACTAAACTGCCCCTTTAGCCACCCATGCAGCAGGGCTGCACCACAAAGAATGAAAATGGATAGGAAGTGCCAATACTGATACTGACCTTAATCCAGTCAATCCAATCTATAGGCTTGCTAATTTAACACTCTCCTCTTTTTTTTAACGATTGAGCAAGGTCTTCTTAAGTATTGTCACTTTTCTATTCTTGAAGAAACTTATTTTCATGGTAGTTGAACAACAAGAAAGTAGGGAAACCTCTCTCGAGGCTTCCCCCTTATCAAACCGTACGTGCCCTATTAAGGCATACGGCTTACCAAATGTTACAATGTTTATCAAGAGGATGCATTCCAGGCATTTTGCATCTTTTGTAAGCGATGAGGGGTAA
>NZ_SMYO01000067.1 GCF_004358205.1 Bacillus salipaludis | reverse complement strand
ATAACAAAAGAAAAACTCACAAAATGGGGATTAAAAGATATATCCCAACTTTATGAGTTACGATACTTAAAAGATTGAACCGCCGTATACGGAACCGTACGTACGGTGGTGTGAGAGGTCGGGGATTAAATTTCCCCTCCTACTCTATTTTACTATCGGGACAGGTTAGAAATTTAATATTTTTAAAGAACCATCGAATTAGAGCTGAAAAATTAAAAGTATTTTAAAAAGGATAGCTACTTTTATTGCCATATCTATTCATAAAGATTTAATGATTCCTTAAGAAAGGAAAAGCTCTCGATTCCATATATTTGGGATAAAGGAGGTAAGGTAATATCAGATAAACCCCAAGTACCGCTTCAAGAACAAACATAAGAGCAATCACAAGAAAATACTTTTAATGATTTTGATATGGCATCAGAATGTGCCTAGGTGCAAAAATGGATTAGCCATTTTGAACATTTTTTCTTGGAAGTTTGTTGTCTCTAATATGTAAATGGCCATGACCAACTTGTACAAATATCATATTTTATATTGAAAACAAAAGGAGGGGCTTAGGTGTTCGATTTTAGCTCTTTAGAACTTAGTCACTTTTTGTTGGCAACAGCCATCTTGTTAGCACTAGCTCATTTACTAGGCTATTTTGCTGAGCGGTTAATGATTCCTAGGGTAATCGGTGAAGTGGCATCAGGAATTCTTTTAGGACCAACATTACTTGGATATTTTTATCCAAGTGCTTTTTCTTGGCTGTTTTCTGGTTTTCCACAGGAAGATCGGATGTTTGGACTTATGTATCAAATCGGTCTTACATTACTTATGTTTTGTTCTGGATTAAAGTTCCACACTAAATTTAAAAAAGGTGATGGAAAAATTATAACTGTTATCGTTCTCACCTCCACAATTCTTCCGTTTGCACTGGGGTGGATTGCTACCAATTTATTTAATTTTCAACAATTTATTGGACCAGCCAATAGTGAGTTTGCAATCAAGATTGTCATCGCAATTTCAATAGCTGTTACTTCAATACCTGTTATTTCTAAAATATTTAATGACCTAGGAATAATGCAATCACGATTTGCAAAACTTGTTATAGCAATTGCTGGAGTCCATGATACATTGCTTTGGGTCGCGCTTGGAATAGCTACCTCAGTTGCTGGGCATAGCGGATCAGTTACATCTGGGGCTGTTTTTAAGAGTATTGGTATTACAGCAGGGTTCATTATGGTTACTCTTTTTTCTCTTAGCTTTTTGTTTAAAAACCTAACAATTCGAAACGGGAATTTTTTATTTAGAGCTTCTCATGTTGGATATTTTTTATTTATCATGTTTGTTGTTTCTTCAATAGCTGGATATTTAAATATTGATACCATTTTTGGAGCGCTATTAGCAGGAATCGGAGCAAAGTGGGCTTTACCCCCAACGTTGTTTAAACGATTAGAACAGTCTGTACTTCACATTTCATTTTCTTGGTTTATTCCAGTTTACTTTGCCGTAGTAGGACTTAAATTAGATCTTGCCAAACATTTTGAGCCATTATTCTTTTTGCAATATTTGTTATTTGCTACACTTGCACAATCTATTATTGTGTTCCTTGCTTGTAAGATCATTCATCAGGATCGATTAACAAGTATGAATTTTGCAATGGCAATGAATGCACGTGGGGGTCCAGGGATCGTCCTTTCAACCGTTGCATTTTCAGCAGGGATTATTAATCAAGACTTCTTTGCAATTTTAGTTATGTTAGCCCTAATTACTTCATGGCTTGCAGGTTCTTGGCTTCGCCTTGTCTTAAATAAAGGCTGGAGGTTAATGCCAGGAGATGAGGATCTGGTTCCTGAAAAAATTAATAATGATAGTGACATAATAGTTCTACAACAACAAATAAAATATGAAAAATTGGAGGGGAAATAACTTTATAATGTTTATTCTTTGTGATACTTTATACAAGAAAAAGAAATCCATAAAGATAAAAAAATGGATAGGATTCCAGTAAACTCATAACTTAACCGATTTATCGGTTTTATAAATAACTCATACGTACCGTATGATAAACCTAAACAAATAAATATAACGTCTATTATTGAAGTTTTCATTTTAAAACTCCTTAACCACCATATTAAAAAAATAGTAATTCTATAATTCTTTTTTGTTATTCGTGTGAAGGAGCCACGAAAGGAGGCTCCTTATAAATTTTCCTTTAGTCAAATGACCTACAAAAGAAAGTTTCATTTAAGAAGGAACCGCGATTTGCGATTCCTTATTTTTTATTTGTTTGCTGCATTTATGGTACTAAGTGAATTGTTAAGTGCTGTTTTACACTTGTTTACATCAGGATTTGATGAACGTACTGCAGCTAATACAACATCTATTGTTCCATCAATTTTCGTCCATGTAGCACCATCGATTTTTCGAAGCTTAGGTTCCTGAGTGTCCCATTGATGTTCTAATTCATCTGCCCCTTTTTTCGCTGAAGCAAAGTCATTTTTGTTTACAGCGTTTAGTATATCGTTTTCGATTTTTGAAAAATCGTTTAACTGTCCAGATAATGTAGTTGATGAGGCACCAGATTTTGATGTTGATTTATTTGCCCCTTTTAAGACACTAATTGAGTTAGTAAGTGCTGTTTTGCTTTGATTAACATCAGGTTTTGAAGAACGAGCCGCTGCTAGCACAGTGTCAATTGTTCCATCAATTTTTGTCCAGGTAGCACTATCAATTTTTCGAAGCTTAGGTTCTTGTGTATCCCACTGATGTTCCAAATTATCAGCGCCTTTTTTTGCTGAAGCAAAGTCGTTTTTATTTACAGCGTTTAGCATATCATTTTCAATTTTAACAAAATCGTTTAATTGACCTGCTAATGTGGTTTGCTCTGCAGCACCTTGTGATGCAATATAATTACTGCGCCAGTTATAACCACCTATACCTCCAACTAAAAAAATGACGAGTACAACAATCGTTTGTGTTAGCACCTGTTTCTTATTTGCATTACTTTGGTTTGTTTCCGCTATATCACTTTTAACATGTGTATCAACTTTTGAAACGGCAAGGAAAACGATAATCGCTAAAATAGCGATAAGAAAAATCACACTCGTAACGGTTGTACCGAGTCCTAATCCGCCATTTACTTTTGGTTGAGATAGGTAATCTCCAAGTGAGGCTCCAAGCGGACGAGTTAAAATATACGCAATCCAGAAAGCTAATACTCCGTCAAGTTTCAAAAATTTATAAGCTAAGAACACAAGAGCAATAATAATAACAACGCCTATGCCTGTGTTAAGATAACCAAAACCAAGTTGTTCGGAATATAAATCGCCGACCGCTGTTCCAAGTGCAAAGGTGAAAAGAATCGTAAGCCAGTAGAAAACCTCTCTTTTTCTAGTAAAAATCGAGTGGATCGATAGTGTTTTTTCACTAAGATACCAAAATAGAAAAGTCAGTCCTAGTAGCACCGAGAAAACAGCTGTACTAACCTCAAGTGGTACGCCCATATTATCTGTCAAATTATCCGTTACCAGTGTTCCAAATACGCTTATAAGGACAACTGTTACCCAGTAAAAGGCTGGAACATATTTGTTTGCTTTAAATTGAAAAAATAATACAATAAAAAACGCAATTCCCATAATAATGGTAGTAAGAGTTAAACCAAGTCCAATGTTGAAATTGATGAAATCAGCAAATGTTTCACCAACAGTTGTACATAAAACTTTTATGATCCAAAAGAAAATCGTAACTTGTGGTACTTTGTTAAGTAAAATTTTCATTTTATTTTGGTTTTCTTCCAATATAAAAAACCCTTTCTTTAAGGTGGTTTCCCACAATTTAATTTTATTTCTTTTTAAATAAGGATACCCATCCAAATCCAAGTTTATCATTAAGGAAGTCTGCGCCGTTTCTCCCACTGTGATTGCCATCATCTTGAAGTTCCAAAAAATATGGTGACTTGTAATTCTTTGCTAACATTTACCGACCTGTTCCGTTTGTTCAGAAAATGCTAAGTTGTCTTTAAAGAAACTCATCTCCTTTTTGGAAGTAGTCATTGTTAATAAGCAATTTCGATCTCTTATTTTCATTTGGGATGATGTCATTCTCTACTATATTTGAAATGGGGGGGCTATTTATTAAAAGCTGATTAAAATTAACTTAAGTGTCTATTATTATTGTTCATATGGTCCAGGAGTGATAAAGAAGGGAAAGTAATTTTTCATACTGAGAGGAGAAAAGGATGACAAGGAATTACTTGAAGTTATTTTACCAGAAAGGGGAAATATTAGCTTTTCAAGACTTTCCCAATTTCATTGTTGATGGTATCTCAATCTTATCCTTATATTATAAATTCATCAGGTTTGACCATATTGTAAAATCTCTTTTAGAAAAGACTATGAAGAAATACACTTAAAGTAAAGGGTGCAATAGTTGTAGATCAAGCTGTCATTGTGGCAGCTTTTCTTATTGCACTAAAGGGGCAGGTGTGCGGCCGAGCCTAGGTCGTATCATATAACGGGTGGGATTCCCGTCGAGTAAGAACTAGCCATTCGCTCGTAGCGAGTCTTGGAGGGCTAAAGGTAACTTTAGTCTTTAAGCGTAGACAGTTAGGTGGCGGGCCGAAAG
>NZ_SMYO01000066.1 GCF_004358205.1 Bacillus salipaludis | reverse complement strand
GTCTCCTCGGAGATGGACTTTCACCATCTGGGATTCAGTATCATCATCATCAACCAGTCGTTTCACCGAGATGACGTCTCTGTCAGATAATGAAAAGAAGAGTGTCGACTAGATCAACACTCCATGCGACTGCCCGTCGCACAAAAAGGATCGCCGCAGCAATCCCCGTTGTTTAACTCTTGCACCCGTTACTTTAAGTGCAATTCTTCACAATCTAATTTCTCCTTAGAACTATTAAAAGCAATACAGAAAACTCTCATCTCACATTAAAACTAAGAAAATCATATCACTTCTGAATTCGGGAAATAATACTTAGGAGGTGAAAATATGGATACGGAAAAATTAAAATTGACATCTTCTGAAATTGGTTCTTTATGGGGTGAGTATGTAAACGGAACAGCGGTAGATGTAATAAATAGGTATATGTACTCAATTATTGAAGATGAAGCAATAAAATCCGTTTTTAATGATGCTCTCAAGACATTCAATAAACAAAAGAGTGAGATTATCACTTTTTTTGAAAATGAGGGGTTTCCTGTTCCAATTGGATTTAATGAAACCGACCTTTATTTAGGAAAACAGAGATTGTTTTCAGATGCATTCTGCCTGAATTATTTACACATAATGACCTTACATGGATTATTAGGGCATATCACTGCATTTAGCATTTCTGTCAGAAAAGACCTAAGGGATTTTTACGACTCATGTGATAACGATGCGAAAAAGATGTATCACCAAACGATTGAGTTATTGCTTGATAAAGGACTTTTTCAGAGAGACCCATTATTTTATGCAAATGAACACCCTCAATATATTACAAGCAATGATTTCAAAGACGGTCTTTTTGGTAGGGGTAGGACTCTTGCTGCTACAGAAATCATTACTATTTCTTTTAACCTGAAAAAAAGTATTATGGCTAAAACCCTTTCTATTGCATTCAGCCAGGTGGCGGAATCCAAAGAAGTTAGAAAATTTTTAACTGAATCTGAGAAAACTGCTGATGGACAAATAAAAGCATTAACAAAAATACTCCAAGCTGATAACTTACCAGTTCCAAAATCATTGGAAACTGAAGTCACAATTTCAACTGACTCTCCATTTTCTGATAAGTTGTTAATGTATCACATGGGATTTTTGTTTCAAACAGCACAAACCTATCATGGGACAGGTCTGGCAGCAGCAATGCGAACAGACCTCGTTGCCACTTATGAGGCCACTATTTTACAAAATCTTATGGTTACAAAAAACTGGTTTAATATTATGGTGAAAAATAACTGGTTAGAACAACCTCCACTTGCACCTAATAGAACAGAAATTGCAAAACAAAAATAACAAAAAATGCCCTTCCAAATCGGTCGGGCATTTTATTTTTAGAAAATCCTTATTCCACTAAACTGCTCAGTTAGCACAAAAAGAAAAGCTGTCAAAATGACCGCTCAGATCTTAAACTCTTGCACCCGTTTGTTTAAGTACAATCCTTCACAAACTAACTCTGAAATATAAAAAGAGGTGCCACAGCTACCTCCATTGTTAATTTCTAATTTACTTATGTGTCATCTAATCAAATTTCCGCTACTTTTCTGTCTTCTTCCAGCCAAAATTCAATCGTTGCACCAAGTTTATGGTCAACGTATACGACAATATCCACACCTTGTTCTGTCCTTATATGGTACGAAACAAGATGTTTTCCCTTCGTAGGGTTCAAGTTACTATTAATGAGAGTCATTTTTTTAGCAATAAAGATATACAAGAAGTCTTTTGGAAAAACACGTTTTATTATAGTTAACCCTGATTCCACAATTGCTTTTTCCATATCTGATGATGATATTCTTTTATGAAGTGGTGGGCCTAACGAGCTCTCCTTTTTTTCCCATTCGAAGCATAAAAGATATCCCCCTGGCTTTAATACACGTCGGATTTTATTTAACACCCTAGAAACAGGATTGACATAATGTAAAACAAGGGAAGCAATGACTCCATCGATTGTATCAAAAGACAATGGAATATCCTAAATAGAACCTTCAATTAATTGAATATTTACACTCCCTTGTAGATCTATACGCGATTGCAGTTCAGCTAACATTTCTGGTTCTAAATCAAGTGCGTACACTGTTCCTTTAGTCATTTTTGCTGCAGGGATAGAGAAATATCCAGTTCCAGCACCTAAATCTAAAAGGATGTCCTTTTCTTTAATTGGGAGTAATTGCAATAACTTTTCAGGAGGCAGAGCCTCTTTCCTTTCAGGCATGTCTAAGCTTTTCATCATTTCTTTATTGTCCATCTTATCCCAGGGGAACTTCTTTTTCAATTCCGTTCCGAACAACAATAGCAGTTTTAGCTTGAAGAAGGTGGCAATCATGATTTATATTTTCATTCATTCTATCGCCTCCACACTTATATTATACTATACCCCCCTATAGTATGTGAAGGATTTCAGAAAAAAATTTTATGAGTTCTTAAATATCGTTAATTTGCCCACTTCAAATACTTATTAATTTTTTAAATGTAAAAAAGGAAAGAACAAAATCTTTACGAATTTGCCCTCCCCTTTTTCACATTAATCTTAGTTGTATTTTACCAAACTAACCATACCACCCTCAGCATGATGGAGTTCATCGCAATGGAACAGCCAAGTTCCTTCATTTTATTTAGAGAGCCGAATCTTCCATAATCGCGCTCTTTAGCTGAGTAACATTCTGAAGTTTTCAACATCCACAAGAACACAAAAGAAAAATCCGGTTTAAATTTAAACAGGATTTTAAACAAAGTTTTATTAATTATCAAACTTTGTTTTAATTCCACAATTAGACAATTAATCCACCTTAATTTGTCCCATCATTCCATTATCTTCATGTTCTAGAATATGACAATGGAACATGTAAACACCTTTTTCTGTGAACTTAACAGCAATTTTTGCCTTTTGTCCAGGTTTTAGGGAAATGGTATCTTTTAAACCAGATAAATTTTCTGGAGGCTCTTTTCCATCAATCGATATAACTTGGAATTGTGTGCCGTGAATATGGAATGGATGGTTCATGCCTCCCATTGAATCTTTCATATTTTCGATTTCCCATACTTCGGTTTCATTTTGTTTCTGTGTAAAATCGATTCGATTTGGATCAAACTTTTTATTATTAATTGTCACATCTTTTCCCATGCCAGCCAATTTGATTGTTTTTGTGACCTTTTTATTCTTTACTTCGGTAGAAATTTCGAGGTTATTTAATGCCATTGCAGTTTCTGTTGTTTTGGAATTATTTGTTGATTCTTTTAAATGAATTGGCAAAATCGTTGTATTGTCTTCATTTATAAGTGTAACAACATCTCCTTTAACTTTTGCTAAATCGGCGATAACTTCGACTCGTTCAGAGGGGGCAACTGCAATCTCTTTTGTTGTGTTTGCCTTATTTAAGAAACCACCATCACTAGCAATTTGTTGAAATTCCATATTATTATCAAAGTGTAGCTTGTAATTTCTCATATTGGAACCATTTAAAATACGTAAGCGAACTTTTTTGCGATCTAGTGTTAGTTTTGGATCGACAACCCCATTGATCAAAAGTGTGTCTCCTGTTGTCCCATCTTCATTCATGACTTTGTCATAATCAAGTTGTTTATCATCAGTAAATATTTTATCTTGTAGAATAATTGGTAAATCATCTTTTCCATAAGTTTTTGGAATATCTAATTTTTCACTATTCTTATCATCGATATAAAGCAAGCCTGCTAAGCCTTTAAATACTTGATTTCCAGTTTCATGCATTGGGTGTGGATGAAACCAGAGTGTAGCTGCATTCTGCTTAACGATAAATTGAATTGTTTCAGATTCGCCAGGTTTCAACACTTTATGTGGACCCCCATCCACGTTACCAGGTACTTCAAGACCATGCCAATGGAAAGTAGTATCTTCTTTTAAATCATTCACTAAATGGATTGTGACCTTCATTCCCTTTTCTACTCGAATCACTGGTCCTAAAAAATCTCCATTATAGCCATATGTTTTTGTTTTAATTCCGTCAAATATTTCAGATATGCCTTGTTGAGCTCGAATAGTATAGGAAATGGATTTGTTATCCTCTCGATCTGGCTTTAATATTTTTGGAAAAGATAATTCATTTTTTCCAAGACTGCTTTTTAATTCTGTAACGGATTCATGGCTCATATCCATTGAAGAGTGATCCATTCCTTTCATATCGTTACTAGTTCCTTGGCTGCAGGCCCCTAGTAAGCCCAAACTTACAATAATACTTGCTAATGCTATTTTCCTCATATTTTCAACCCATCCTTTCACTTTAAGCATACAGGACAGTTGTGCAGAAATTATGGAGAGACCGGCATTTTTCTCCTATAAATGAAATGATATCTGGCGTAATATTGACACGTGGAGTCACGTCTAAAAGTTGTAAGTTTTGTACACTACGAATATAACAGTTTTTTTAAATGTCCTTTATAAGTTCTGAGAGTTTAAATTTTATCAGTGCCTCTTCAACTATCCTGCCCCTTTAGTCATAATGAACGAAACGGCTCCCATCGCTTAACGTAGGTTGCACTTGGTCATAATGTTACTACCCAAAAATAAACCAAGTGTAGAGCTACACACGAAAAGGAGCCGTTTAATATGAAGGATGTACAAAAATTTGTTGGTTT
>NZ_SMYO01000065.1 GCF_004358205.1 Bacillus salipaludis | reverse complement strand
TTTTGAGGGAATGATACCTCAAACTTAATAGTCTGGCAATAATGGCGAGAAGGTCACACCCGTTCCCATACCGAACACGGAAGTTAAGCTTCTCAGCGCCGATGGTAGTTGGGGGCTGTCCCCCTGTGAGAGTAGGACGTTGCCAGGCTGTTATTTTAAATAACATGCATACTTTATTATGTTAAACATATAATAGTATGGTATTAGTATCGTCGCGGGGTGGAGCAGTCTGGTAGCTCGTCGGGCTCATAACCCGAAGGTCGCAGGTTCAAATCCTGCCTCCGCAATTTGGTTTGGTAGTTCAGTTGGTTAGAATGCCTGCCTGTCACGCAGGAGGTCGCGGGTTCGAGTCCCGTCCAGACCGTACATATTGTCTTATAAAAAGAACGAAACCAGGTTTCGTCTTTTTTTATTTAAAAGCATTTGAACAGCCCTTAGATTTTTCATCCTTAGGAGAGATCCTAAGGTTTTTTTGCACATAAATAAGGTAAAATGAAGATAATGACATGTTTATGTAAAAAGGTGATGGAATGAAGCAATACGAACTAAATACAAACGATTCAACTCAAACATTAAGCTTTGCGGCAAAATTGGCTGAACATTTGCTGCCAGGAGATGTTATTACTCTTGAAGGAGATTTGGGCGCAGGTAAAACAACTTTTACAAAAGGATTAGCACAGGGTCTGGGGGTTAAGCGGACCGTAAACAGTCCAACCTTTACAATCATAAAAGAATATGCAGGGAGAATGCCCCTCTATCATATGGATGTGTATCGGGTGGGAGATACTTTTGAAGATCTTGGTTTCGATGAATACTTTGAAGGCGATGGAGTAACAGTAGTGGAATGGGCTCATTTAATTGAAGAGCAGCTTCCATCAGAACGATTGACAATTTTCTTGTACCATGAGAGCCAAGAAAAGAGAAAAATGGTTTTCGTTCCGAAGGGGGAACGATATGAGCAATTATGTAAGGAGATTTTTTCATGACGATTTTAGCAATTGATACTTCTAATTATGCCCTTGGTGTTGCACTTTTAGAAGAAAATCAAGTACTTGGCGAATATATAACGAATTTGAAAAAAAACCATTCCATCCGAATTATGCCTGCTATACAGACGTTAATGCAGGATTGTGACCGTGTACCTGCTGATTTAACGAAAGTGGTCGTGGCAAAGGGACCTGGTTCCTATACGGGTGTTAGAATTGGCGTAACGATTGCTAAAACACTGGCTTGGTCATTGAAAATTCCACTTGTGGGTGTTTCCAGTCTGGAAATTTTAGCTGCTGGAACCGGCCGTTACTTCGATGGCTATGTTTCCCCTTTATTTGATGCCAGAAGGGGACAAGTCTATACAGGATTGTACCAGTATAAGAATGATGAACTTATCCAGGTTGAACAGGACCAGTTAATCATGTTAAACGATTGGGCGCGTTACTTAATAAAAATGGATAAGCCTATTCTCTTTGTCGGCAATGACCTGCCTATTCACCAAGAGGAAATTGCGGAAGCCCTAGGAACTAAGGCTATATATGCAGCAATAACGGAACACAATCCGCGGCCATCTGAACTTGCCTTATTAGGCCAATTTCAATCAGAGGAAGATGTTCATTCTTTTGTACCGAATTATATTCGTTTAGCTGAAGCAGAAGCAAAGTGGTTAGAGGCAAATAGGAAAATTTTTAAAGGACAGGATTAGAGAAATATGGTAGATTCTTTTGTTTTTCGATATATGAGGGAAGAGGATATTGATCAGATATTAGAAGTGGAGCATGCCTCTTTTACGACCCCATGGAGCCGTGAAGCCTTCTATAATGAACTAAATAATAATAAATTTGCAGTCTATATTGTTCTTGAAGAAGATGATAAAATTATCGGCTATTGTGGTGCTTGGATTGTCATCGACGAGGCCCATATAACCAATATTGCCATTCTACCGGGATATCGGGGCAAGAAGCTAGGAGAAGCCTTGCTGCAAAAAATGATGTCTGTGGCTAGAGAAATGGGGGCAAAAAGTATGACCCTGGAAGTGCGTGTAACTAACCAGATTGCCCAATCTCTTTACCGGAAGTTTGGATTTCACAATGGCGGAATCCGAAAAAATTATTATTCCGATAATCAGGAAGATGCTTTAGTAATGTGGGTGAATTTATGAAAAAAGATCAATGGATTTTAGGAATTGAAACAAGTTGTGATGAAACGGCAGTTGCAATCATAAAAAACGGAAGGGAGATTGCCGCTAATATTGTTGCCTCACAAATAGAAAGTCATAAACGATTTGGCGGGGTTGTACCGGAGATTGCCTCAAGACACCATGTGGAGCAAATAACCATTGTTCTTGAAGAAGCATTAGGCCAAGCAAATCTTTCCTTTAAAGATATTGATGCAATTGCTGTGACTGAAGGCCCCGGGTTGGTGGGAGCTTTATTAATCGGTGTCAATGCAGCAAAGGCTCTTGCCTTTGCCCATAATCTTCCGCTTGTACCGGTTCATCATATTGCCGGACATATATATGCCAACTGCTTGGTGACGGAAATGAAATTTCCGCTATTAGCTCTTGTTGTATCAGGCGGGCATACAGAGCTTGTTTACATGAAGGAACATGGCCATTTTGAAGTCATTGGAGAGACAAGGGATGACGCAGCAGGAGAAGCCTATGACAAGGTGGCAAGAACACTTAATCTTCCATATCCAGGGGGACCGCATATCGACCGTCTAGCCCATGAAGGAAGCCCGACCATTAATCTGCCGCGTGCCTGGTTAGAGGAAGGATCTTATGATTTTAGTTTTAGTGGATTAAAGTCGGCAGTTATTAACACTGTCCACAATGCCGAGCAGCGTGGTGAGACCATAACCCCGGAAGATCTTGCAGCTAGTTTTCAAGAAAGCGTGATTGATGTGCTTGTTAAAAAGACGGAAAAAGCTGCTTCTGAATATAACGTGAAACAGGTATTATTAGCAGGCGGGGTTGCAGCAAATAAGGGGCTCAGAAGCGCCTTGGAAAAGGTATTCTCTCATTATCCAGAGATAGAATTGGTTGTCCCTCCAATATCTTTATGCACAGATAATGCTGCGATGATTGCGGCGGCAGGAAGTATTATGTTTGAAAAAGGCGTTCGTGCTGAACTTTCGCTTAATGCAATTCCAGGATTGGAGATTGAATTATATAATGATTAGCTCTTCTGTTTATAAGAAGAGCTTTTTTTGTGGATAAAAAATATTATTCGACATTTCTGGCAATTGAGGTTTAGTGGATAAGTCACTGTAAAGTGTTAATAATGTGGATAACTGGAACATTTACTGTGGATAATGTGGAAAAGGTTGAAAAACAGTGAAGTTGTTACTGTTTATTATGTGAATAAGTCTGTGGAAAAGGTGGACATATTAACATTTTTTAAATTGAAGAGTAAAAAACTATCGCAGTTTCTTAGGATTTTGCCGGAAAATGTCGATTTATTTTGAATATCTTTTGGTATTGTCGAATAATATGTTGATAAATGCTGAAATTTGGTTTAGAGATTTTTTTAGCTTTGTGGAAAAATGTCAAGAGGACAGGGAGTTGTTCTATAAAGGATATTTAAAGTCAACATTACTTAATGGAGGAAAGAAAATACCCTTTAACAAGCCGTTGAAAGCCAAAACGTATAGCAAGAGCTTAGAAAATGGTCTTCATAAAGCGGATGAAAGCCAAAACGCATAGCAAGGGGTTAGAAAATGGTCTTCATGAAGCGGATGAAAGCCAAAACGTGTAGCAAGAGCTTAGAAAATGGTCTTCATAAAGCGGATGAAAGTCAAAACGCATGGCAAGGGTTAGAAAATGGTCTTCATTCCCCGGATGAAAGCCAAAACGCATAGCAAGGGCTCAGAAAATGGTCTTCATTCCCCGGATGAAAGCCAAAACGCATAGCAAGGGCTTAGAAAATGGTCTTCATAAAGCGGATGAAAGCCAAAACGCATAGCAAGAGCTTAGAAAATGGTCTTCATTCCCCGGATGAAAGCCAAAACGCATAGCAAGGGCTCAGAAAATGGTCATCATTCCCCGGATGAAAGCCAAAACGCATAGCAAGAGCTTAGAAATGGTCATCATTCCCCGGATGAAAGCCAAAACGCATAGCAAGGGCTCAGAAAATGGTCTTCATTCCCCGGATGAAAGCCAAAACGCATAGCAAGGGCTCAGAAAATGGTCTTCATGAGGCGGATGAAAGCCAAAACGCATAGCAAGGGTTAGAAAATGGTCTTCATAAAGCGGATGAAAGCCAAAACGCATAGCAAGGAGTTAGAAAATGGTCTTCATGAAGCGGATGAAAGCCAAAACGCATAGCAAGGGTTAGAAAATGGTCTTCATAAAGCGGATGAAAGCCAAAACGCATAGCAAGGGCTCAGAAAATGGTCTTCATTCCCCGGATGAAAGCCAAAACGTATAGCAAGAGCTTAGAAAATGGTCTTCATTCCCCGGATGAAAGCCAAAACGCATAGCAAGGGCTCAGAAAATGGTGTTCATGAAGCGGATGAAAGCCAGAACGCATAGCAAGGGCTCAGAAAATGGTGTTCATGAAGCGGATGAAAGCCAAAACGCATAGCAAGGGCTCAGAAAATGGTCTTCATTCCCCGGATGAAAGCCAAAACGCATAGCAAGGGCTTAGAAAATGGTGT
>NZ_SMYO01000064.1 GCF_004358205.1 Bacillus salipaludis | reverse complement strand
GTCTCCTCGGAGATGGACTTTCACCATCTGGGATTCAGTATCATCATCATCAACCAGTCGTTTCACCGAGATGACGTCTCTGTCAGATAATGAAAAGAAGAGTGTCGACTAGATCAACACTCCATGCGACTGCCCGTCGCACAAAAAGGCTGCCTTTTGCAGCCTGGTCTTTAAGGAAAGCCTCCGATAGCTTAAATATTTTCATAAATTTCTATAAGTGAACCATCAGGATCTCTAAAATGAGCGACCTTAATTCCCCAACCCTTTTGTTCAGTTGGCTTAGTAATAAACTCTACTCTATCTTTTAATTCTTGATATTTTTCTTCAACGCTACTTACTTGAAAAATCAAAGCCGTTCTATCAACCCTCTCAATAACAGCAGAGTATTCTACACCGACGGCTTCAGCCATTAGTTTACGTTCAAAAAGTCCTAAAGTAGCACCACTATTAAATTTAAAATCAGCATACCGAGAATTTTCATCTCCCCAAGAAACTTGAAACCCTAAAACATCTCTGTAAAATAAAAAACAGTCTTTATAATTATCTACAAGCAAACGTGTATGAGTTAATTCCATTCCAAAAACCCCCCCTTTTTAAAATTCCCTAATATTTACATTCAATATACACCTTTTAAACTCCTTCTTTATTTAAACAATCTTACCCTTTTGTACCCAAATAAAAAGATCGTTGCATCGATCTCCATCTTCTTTAACTCTTGCACCCGATAGTTTAAGTACAATGCTTCACAATCTCTTGAAAATTCATTTATATAATTCTTATTTATCAGACCGTCCCTTAAAGAATAAATAACACAATGCAAAATGACCAAATATAACAATATTTGACCAGTTGAGTTTTGGTTAAGAAAATTATGGATACCATTGGCACGAAGTATGGAACGAATAACAATAGAAAGAATTGCAGCAATAAATGCAGCAATCATATATTTTTTAAATGTCATAAAGTTACTCCTTTTTACCCAGGCTAGTAAAAAATAAGAGATGGACTACGAATTCTATACCATTTATAATCTGCGTTAAATTTGTCTTTTTATTGAATTAACTGCCAGTAGCTCAATAAGCAAAAAAGATGCTGCGGCAGCAACACCTTATTGAACTCCTGCATCCGTTAGTTGAGTGGAAATATCAAATTAATATATTACTTTTTAAACTCGAATACATCTTTTTCCCAAACGCCATTTTGTATAAACCCACAAGGACGAGGTGTAAATATTTTTGGCTGTTGTGGGGATTCATTTTATGAATAATGGTGAATAGTTAAAAAACTGACTAGTTTAAATATTTGAAATTTCGCACATTTATGGTATCTTAGAGGTATAAAATAATTACTGGGCAAAGGCGCCTTAGCAGCAGTCTAATAGACTGTTGTTAAAGGCGCTTTTTTTGCTTTAAAAGGAGGAAACAGGAAATGTTCATGCAAAGAAAAAAACTGAAAGGCATCGTGGGAAGTATCGTCATCAGCAGCTTGCTTCTGACAACAGGGTTTTCAGCGACATCTGAAAAATCAAAGGTTGAGGATCAAGATAAAAAGTTTGAAAAAAAAGAAAATCTTTCATCTATCCAGATGTTGGATCAAGGGAAATGGGCTCCGAATACATATGAAGCCATACAAGATTTGATCAACAAGTATGGTGCCAAAAGCTCTAGGTATAAGTCAGAAAAGAAACCCTACGCCATATTTGACTGGGATAATACGAGCATTATGAATGATACAGAAGAAGCCCTTTTCTTCTATCAAATTGATCAAATGAAATTTAATCTGACTCCAGAAGAGTTTTACACAGTCATAAAAACGAAGATTCCAGATGGACCATTTTCAAACGCCTATAAAAACAATAACGGGGAATTGGTAACGCTAGAAGCGATTACAAATGATCTAAAACGGGATTATGACTATCTTTATCGACATTACAAGGTATTAATAGGCGATCAATCTCTCGATGAGATTCGCGCCACAGATTATTTTCATGATTTTAAGGTGAAACTATATTTCCTTTATGAGGCAATTGGCGATACGTATAGTACTGACATTAGTTATCCATGGGTTCTTTACTTGTTTTCAAACATGTCCGTTGGAGAAGTTAAACAGTTGGCAGAAGATTCTAATGATTTCAACTTAGGTGCAGGCATATCGAAAGAGAAACTGACAAGTCCGCAACAGTTGCACGGCGATGCTGGCGTAGTAAGCATTTCCCATATAACGGGTTTACGATTGGCACCTGAAATTTCAAATTTAATGCACACGTTTCAGAATAATGGAATTGATGTTTATGTTGTATCCGCTTCAATGGAAGAAGTAGTGGAAGTATTCGCATCCAATCCTAAATATGGTTATAACCTTCCGGAAGAAAACGTATTTGGCATGAGATTAAAGAAAGAATCCGGAAACATCAAGCCTGTTTATGAAGAAAATTATCCGATTACTGCTGGTCAAGGAAAAACAAAAACGATTATAAATGAAATTGCCAGTAATAAAGGAGGATGTGGCCCTATCTTTGTTGCAGGCGACAGCAATACCGATTATGAAATGTTGACCGAGTTTAAGGATACAAAGCTTAGCTTGATTATTAATCGCGTAAGCGGCAGCAAAATTGGAGAACTTTCAAAATTGGCTGCCTCACGAATGGGGAAAAATAACCCTAAATATGTACTTCAAGGTAGAAATGAAAATACCGGTTTATGGATCCCTACTGAATCTACCATTAAGTTAGGAACAAATGAAAAAGTTTTGTTAGCAAACCATTAGACTATAAAAAAAGTTGGTGGATTCAGGAGTTGTAAAAAAACGTTCTAGAGGATGACCAAGAGCTTTTTATGATAAATTCATATTTAGTACGTTATGTACGGGTTATAAATGAAAAGATATTAGTTTTATAAAAAGTAAAATGCGGTTACTTATAACTCAATAAAAAAGTCACCTTGGATTTTATAAAGACTTACAAAAATTCTCTATAAATATGCACAAAATTATTCTAGGATGAATAACAAGGAGATAGTAATGCGATTTAAAACACTATCTAATGAAGAGCTAATTGATATATATTTAACGGCTTATGAACATAAATTAAATGATTCTTTTTTAAAAATGTTGTTAGAGGAAATTGTGGAAAGAGATATATATGACTTATTACTTGAGACTGGTTTACAATCCTAGTCTTATTTTTTTAGCTTTTTGAGTCGATAGCGATATTAATGGCGTAATTTCACCTCATTAACCTGCGTCTTTAGTACGACAAGCAAAAAATTCGCCGCACTATGCCCATCTTTAACTCTTGCACCCGATAGTTGAACAAGGGTATTAAGGCCACCAAATTGGGGGCCTTTTCATTTAATTTATTTTCTTTTTATAAATATAATTCAATATTAGGAACATTAATTCATTCTAGAACTCCGCATTGCTCTCTGGCGGTCGTGCAGTACCATCAAGATAATTATTCCCATCATCACTCCCAATATGCTACCTAACTCGGTGGCTAGTACATATGCAAACGGGTACTCTATAGTTGGTTGTGCATCGGGGCGAGTGGCGGACAAGCGGTTAAAGAGGTTATAAGAGAACAGCATTCCCGACGAGATCCATGCTGCTGCCATAGGAGGGAAGAACCTCTTCGACCTGCGGCGGGTGGTCAGTACCAATAAACCCCACGCCCCCGCGAAGGCCCACACACCGGTACTCAATGACAATAGATGCCACCATAAATCGCGTTTATCCAACATAGCTGGGTTGATACCAATAGTTCCACCAACCGCCCAGAATAGCTTAATAAATCCAAGCAGGATACAGCCAGCCGCGACAAGCCTAGCTAAGGTGATTTGCAGTTTCTGGCTGTTGCCCGGGAGTAATTCAATGTCGATTGAATCAGCAAATGCCTCTGGCCAACGCGCTTTAGCGTATTCAACTAAGGCGAAAGGTAGGCAGATGCTTACTCCAACCAGTGAGACCATTACGAAAATCTGCTCATATACCCAAACGTTGGCAGCTCCTGCCTGCTGATCGCGTATCATAGCAGCAGGACCAAGCACAGGTGCCAGCAACAGCATAGGTATAAGTAAACCAGTACCTACCCAGACGGGCAAGGCAACCAACCAGGCGGGCAGTCGCTCACCCCATGTCATGCTAAAGGCCAATGCTAACAGGATACCAACTGCAGCTAGAACCATTGTTACTGCGTTTGCAGTGCGCCAACTTGGTTCACCCATTTGTTCGGTCGGCATGAAGAGACCGAAAGTCCAGGCGATTTTGATTAACAGATAAGGCATTACCGCTATAGCGGCACCATAACCCCAAAATCTACGCTTCTTCAGCAAATGTGAAATTGGTAGCTTTTTCATTACTCTCATGAGGTTACCTCGGCCGCTAGACCAGTGAGTTCGTAAATCTCTATCTCTACAATGAACAGAACGATTCCAATTAAACTCTCATTTTTATTTCTATTTATAACTATTAATAAACACCCCTTAAGAATTATAATTTAAACTGTTTTAGTTTTAATGAATCATAGGACTTTTCTCGAAGATAATCATTTCCCCAATTACTCTCACTATCAATACCCTAAAAACTGCTCTGATCTTTAACTTTAACATAATATTCCAACTGGAAATCCCTTATTCTAAAATTTGACAAAAGAAAATCGCTTCATTGACGACCTTTTGTGTCAATTCTTCTTGAACTATCCTGCCATTTAGTTCAATAACGGCAATGAGAAAGTAGGGAAACCTCTCTCGAGGCTTCCCCCTTATCAAACCGTACGTGCCCTATTAAGGCATACGGCTTACCAAATGTTACAATGTTTATCAAGAGGATGCATTCCAGGCATTTTGCATCTTTTGTAAGCGATGAGGGGTAA
>NZ_SMYO01000063.1 GCF_004358205.1 Bacillus salipaludis | reverse complement strand
CTTTCGGCCCGCTACCTAACTGTCTACGCTTAAAGACTAAAGTTACCTTTAGCCCTCCAAGACTCGCTACGAGCGAATGGCTAGTTCTTACTCGACGGGAATCCCACCCGTTATATGATACGACCTATGCTCGGCCGCACAAGCACCCGATAGTTTAAGTGAGTTTCTTCACAAACTAGGTGAGTTTTTATTTTTACCAAAAATGGACAAGACATAGTCAATTGCCTTCTCAACATGTGGCATCTTTACATAATTTATAGCAATTCCCTTAAAAAAGAGGTTTTTGGCATTTACTTCAATTATGAAAATGCTCGTCGTTTCGAAGGTCAATTGATTAAGTTTAAAAATGAACAGGGTGACTGGGTTATCGGCAAGGTTGTTAAAGTAAAAAAGGACGGTTTTGAAATAGCTGAACTAAATTCAAAGCAACCAAATGATGGCTACGGCTTTGGATTTTTTCCTGGGCCATTTTTCGGCAGACCTTTCTTTAGACCGTTTGGTGCCCCGTTTTTCCCATTCTTCTTCTAAGAATCGCTTATAGAGCAACGCCTTCAGGCTTGCTCTTTTTTCATGTCGAATGTTGATTTACCATATATTCAACTGATCACAACAAATCTGAGTCATGAAAATACACGGTGTTATGTGAGTTACCATAGTGAAGGACGATATAAAGTCATAGAAGGAAAGATGCTAAATCCTTGAAACACAAGTCACTTTCTTTAGACTCTGTGATTTGTAAATAAATAAAATGAATTTCTAGAATGCACATGTTTTTTTAAATCTCGAGACCTTTCTAATAACTGTTGCGAGAAGGCTCTTTAATTTTTTATTTTATGTAAGAAGAAGACAAAACATATCTGAGGTGCTACCAGCGGTTTCGGTTTATATAACATATGCCTAATATGACTTTATGGGCAGGGCATGCTTAATTTCCCTGTTATTCCATATTCGCATTTAACAATTTACGCAAAAGAAAAAAGCCTGTATATAAGACTTTTTTCAAGAATTTAAATTAGTAAAAACAGGTTGCTCCAACGATAATTAACAGGATAAATAATACTACGATTAAAACGAATGGATTGCCTCCGCAAAAGCCACCTCCGTAGCCAAATCCGGGGGAACAACAACCACCGAATCCACCGTAGCCTCCGAAACCACCGTAACCATCCATAATTACTCCTCCTTTCAAAAAGGAATAGGTTATTTCTTAAACAAAACCACCAACAAATGAAGCTCCTATAATAATAAGAAGGATAAACAAAACAACGAGTAAGGCAAAGCCACCACCAGCGCCTCCGAAACCAACACCATCCATATACACAACCGCCTTTCAGCTGATACCTATAAAATATGTAAAATACCAAAAAGTGGTTGGGCACTATCTGCAATTAAGATCCTTCACCTAGGTTGTCTCCCTGTCCATGCTTAAGTGTAGTTTTTATTAAGTGGAAAGTATTAATATATACAAAAAAGCCCTACTAGGGCTTTTGGTGATTGAGACTGACTTTGACAGGTCTATGTGCTAAGCCATACTATGGCTTTTCGGCTACACTCTAGACTATGCATCCGTTTAACTTGAGTACCCAATCGGTTAAGTTTTATTTGGAGGAATTTTTTAGAACAGACCAAAAATTAATTCGATAAAAAATCAGCCCTTGTCCATTTCATTTCATGATCTTGTACATATATTATGATTACACCAAAACTAAACATATATATTACCTTCTGGATATTAAGAACGTTTGCCTATAAAGCAGACGTTTCTTTGCATTTACAGGCATGTCGTATATTTTGCCTTCTCAATATGATATTTGTCCAAGCAAATCTTGTCTTATGAAATATGATACATAGTGAAAGGTTTATTTCGGACATTCTAACAGGTGGTGATAAGTATGTGCTTTGGAGGCTTTGGCTACGGAGGTTATGGCTACGGAGGTTTCGGTGGAGGCAGTACATTTGTTTTAATCGTTGTACTATTTATCCTTCTAATTATTGTTGGTGCATCTTGTTTTTATTAATATACCAATACACGATCATACAGAAAGAATCATTAATGCTGGAGGTGAACTAAATGGACGGAATGGGAAATAGTTTTGCGTTAATCGTAGTATTGTTCATTCTTCTTATCATCGTTGGTGCATCATTTATGATGTACTATTAGTAATAAGATGGATGGAGCAGGAAAAAGTCCCTTTATCGGGACTTTTTTAACGTTTAAGTGTATTATTTTTTGTTGTTACATTTTTCAGAACACAAAAAAACTGCTGATGCTGCCCGATACTTATTCAACTCAAGTACCCATTAGTTGAACAAGAAGATAAAAAATCCCCTTTATAAGGGGGAATTAAGTTTATCCTATTCATCTTTTGGTTTCTTTTCACACCAAGGAGTTGTGGGTCTTGTAGCAGGATACCCAAATTGCTCTCGATACTGTTTCCTCTCATCTGTAAAATACCACCAACTCTTATCGCTATCAGGATAATTAGCATGATAAACTATACAACGTAAAGAATCTTCCACACAGGGGTCTTCCCAATATCCGAATAGTTCTTCCAATTTATCTGTTAAATTAGCACCATCTTCATTCTTTATCTCTTCAAGAGAATAAAATCCCAATTCAGTTACCCATTGAGCCAACTTTGGACCAATAGAAGGTATGGATTGAAATTGAGCCAAAGCTCGCAGATATTTGGCACGTTCGAAAGAAGATTTTAGACACTTGGATATTGAAGAGACATCCATATCGGCAATTTCACTTAATTTTACTTTACATCTTCTTAAAATTAATTTTTCTTCGGATGTTAAAGGTAGTTTGGGAGAAGACTTTTTCATTTAATACACCCTATTTTCCATATAGACGCTTTAAATTTATTTAGACAACGTTAAATATAATATTTTGATGCTTCTTTTTCAACTAACCTGCTAATTAGCCCAATAAGAAAAGCTGTCGCAACGACAGCTCTGCTCTTCAACTCTTACACCCGTTACTTGAAGAAGACCGGGTCCAAAACTGGTTTATAAAAATAGGGTCCCTCATCTACTTCATGAGTTTGGATATATGTCCAAGAAAAATCTTTATCCACTACATAGACATCATGTATGTATTCTTCAATTTGATTATTTATGTCTTCTGAAATTAAGCCGCTGGTGTTTTCAAGAATGAATGAATTGTTATAATGTGAATTTAATATTTTACAAATGTTGTGACGCTTCGATTTGAAACTACTGTACTAGTTGTAAGTTCATTCAACCAATTCTTTTCGTCGAATAGATATTCTTCGAATTCATCTTTATATGTACGCTGTAAAAGGTTGATTGTTCTTGCTTCATTTGGAACATTTATCGATTCTGGTAATACTTTTTTACCCTCCCAGTGTTCATAAGTCTCAACTGTATCACCCAGCTCCATAAATTCTTCTAAAAAAGATATAAAGAAGAGTTTTTCATATCCATAAATCTCATAAACATATGGCTTGATATAAAACTCCCTCCCTCTATTTAAAATATTTCTCCCAGAAGCAAAGTTTCAATCCTTGTTTAACTATCCTGCGCCGATTGTTTAAGTACAACGTTTCACAATATTTCTTGTAGAAAGAGAAAAAAAGGCGACCTTCTTCTTGAAGTATCGCACCCTTTACTTTAAGTACATTACTTCACAATCTTTTTTACACCTTAAAAAGCTCAATCCCTTAAATGTGTTGTCCATACAAAAAGACGCTTTCTTATTAAAGAAAAGCGCCCGACTGTGGTAGATACATTATCCTCAATTTCTTCTTTGAATTAAAAAAAGTTCATTATTAACCTCTTCGCATTATTTTTCGTTTAACATTGAATACTTGCGATAAGCTTTATAGAAACTGCTGCCAAAGAAAACAACCATTAGGGCGGGAAGCAACCTCAATAGGGCAAAGGGAGTTTCAAATAAAAATGCTTTCCAAAATAATGCACCTTTCATACTCCAAAGACCTTCGGCTAAATATAAACCTGAATCCTTGTAAAGAATATAAGATATAGACAATAACAGTATACCTAAACCAGATGAATAACCCATCAATCTTTTATAATAATTACTCTTTGATTGGCGATCCGAGAAGATTTCATTTTGATCGTCATCTTCTTTTTGCCAATATCGAATTCCACCAAGCCAGGGGCCATTTATATAAATCCAACCGAAATCTTCAAATATTTCTTTGTAATCTTTGAACTTTTTCTTTGATAAATAATCTTGATAATCCAGTCGCATTACATATCTCTTGTCGGTTTTATCGAAAGTGTATATTCCTAGTCCACTAATATTTGTACAACGATAGCCCTTTTGTAATTGCTGATTCAGCCATTGTTCCTCTTTTTCAATATCAAAAAATATCTTAAATTTCTTCATTTCGATTCACTTCCTTCGTACAGTGATAAAATGTGCAATAACCTGTTTTGCTCCATTTTCAAAATTGCGCTTCCTTCTGCAGTTATCATATAAACTTTTCTCCGACCTGACTCTCCAACAGGCTCAATCCAACCATGCTTATTCAGGTTTTCAATCGCACCGTATAATGTACCAGCTGCTAAAATAACAGTACCGTTACTTATCTTTTCTATCTTTTGCATTACGGCATAGCCATGGAGTGGCTCACGCAGAGCTAATAAAATATAATGCATGGTTTCAGACAACGGTAATAATTTATGTTTCATATCCTTACCCTCTATTCAGTTCAGCTATATAGTTCAACTTAATAATAACATAATACAGTTCAACTGAATAGTAAATAACATTTTCAAAATTATTCCAATGAACTTAAAGTAAAGCTCGATAAAAAGGGAAAAATCAATCAAAAAAAGTCGCTTTCCGTACGGTTGGAAAACGACTTTTGGTGCAGTCTTATTCAATTAAATGACCCCATTGTTGAACATAGGTATCTATCTTCAACTAGTCGAGTAGAAGGGAGCCTTTCTACCTTCCGGTAGATTGTACTCCTCCCCCTCACAGAACCGTGCTTGCACTATTAATGCACACGGCTCCTCCTAGTTATCGTTTACAGACTGTAGCTAATCTCTTTTCTTAGATTCAG
>NZ_SMYO01000062.1 GCF_004358205.1 Bacillus salipaludis | reverse complement strand
CCTTGACAAGCTAGATCCGAAAGGATATTTGGTCTATAAGTTGAACAAGGAATAACTCTATTCATACTGAATAAAACGCTAAATAAAAACATTTGGGTGTGGTGGGTTGACAGTTTCGTTCATATCAGTTCAATAACGGCAATGAAAAAAGGACTGCCCAAAACAGCCCATTTGTTATGAAACTATAGCACACGTAAGTGTAAGTACAATATTTCACAATTGTTCTTAAAATCCCATAAGCTCTTTTACATGATCTGCGTTCTCTTTAGATGTTAGCTTTTCGAGTAATAAAAATGCAACATCAAAAGCTGTACCTGGATTTGAAGATGTAATAATATTTCCATCCTGAACAATTAAATCATTTTGTACAACTGCACCGAAATTCTTTAACTGATCTTTTCGTTTACTCGTTGGATGATTGTATGTGGTGGCTTTTTTACCCGTAAGAATTCCACTTTTGCCAAGTGCTAATGATGCAACACAGATACTAGCAATCGGCTTCTGCTTTGTATGAAAATGTTGGATAACATTTAAAAATGGCGTACTGAAGGCATCTTCGTAAAAACCAGCTTCTTCAAATCCTCCTGGAATAGCAAGTGCATCAAATTCATCTAATTGAATATTATTGACCGTTTTTTCGGGTGTGACAGTAAAATTCCATGTACAAGTTAATTTATTCCGAAGACCAACTGTCACGACCTCAGTTGAACCGTCTCCCTCCCATTTATTCCAACCTAGCACATCTGTAAATACACTTGCTTCTACTGCTTCAAAGCCATTAGCCAACAATAATAAAATTTTTTTCATATCATTAATTCTCCTCCTTATTCCCTTATTTTATAAAAGTAAAAACAACTCTTACATAAGTTTAAAAAGGTTATTAGGCTATTCATCTTTAATTTATTAAGAATTTAGGTTAGTCTATTTAATAAAAAAAGGTGAGAGAACATATGGATGAAATTGATAAAAAAATCGTTAGGATATTACAGTTAAATGCAAAAATTTCAATGAAGGAATTGGCAGAAGTTGTTCATTTATCCTCTCCGTCGGTAATTGAGCGTGTACGTAAACTAGAGGAGCAACAAATTATTGAAGGTTATCATGCACATGTCGCTCTAAAAAAAATGAACCGTCCTATTTGCGCAATTGTATTATTTGAATCAAAGGATTGTAAAGCATTATCAAACTTTTGCCATAACCATCCAGATGTACTTGAGTGTTACAGAGTAGCAGGAGCAATAAGTTATATTGTCAAATTAGCAACGTATTCTGTAGAGAGTTTAGAACAATTTATTGATGATTCAATGCAATACGGTACACCCTCAACGAATATCGTGTTATCTTCTCATGAAAGAAAAATAATTGATCCTTTTACTTTAGAAGAAGAATAAAAAACTGGTAATTTCTTCTTCTCTCTCTTCTTGAAGTAAACTGCCCCGATAGTTGAATAGTCTCTCCCGTTTCAATTTCGAGAATCAAGTCAATAATTCCTCTAAAAAAGAAATTTTAGGGAGAGATGTATTTTGTTATTGTCAAAGGCATGGGAAACGTATGAATCCGATAAACGAATTGAAGGGTTCTCACCACAAACACTTACAGCATATAAACTTCAATCCACATTACTTATTCGATATTTCAAGGATGTTAAAATTGATGCTATATCCACTGTTCAACTAAAAGAATATCTGGCAAATTCGAGCGAAACCTTAAAACCTTCAAGTTTATCTCACCGAATACGTTTTATGAAATCATTTTTTCGTTGGTCACATGAAGAAGGACATGTTTCAAAAAATCCAGCTGTAAAAATAAAGGAACCTAAAGCAGGGAAACGAATTCCTAAGTTTTTAACAGAAATTGAAATTGAATATTTGCGTGAGGCTTGTACCAGCCCATTGGAAAAGGCATTGTTTGAATTCATGTTTTCTACTGGATGCCGCATAGGAGAAATTGTTACATTGCAAAGGAGTAGAATTAATTGGTCAAACCGATCCGCTATTGTTAGGGGAAAAGGAGATAAAGAAAGAGAAGTTTATTTTAATATCCGCTGTGAAATTTGGCTTAAAAGATACCTTGAACAACGCCAGGATGGCGATACCGCCATTTTTGTTACCGAACGGTATCCGCATCAAATGAGTATTGCCCAAATGAGATATATCATCAAGCGAATTTCAAAAAGATCAGGCATAAATAAAACGATCCATCCACACCAACTGAGGCACAGCTATGCTACTCACATGTTAAATAATGGTGCCCCTCTTGAAGTCATACAGAGTTTATTAGGTCATGAGAAAAGTGAGACTACGAGAATATATGCACAGTTAAGTGGGAGTTTAAGGCAAGAGCTTTATAGGAAGTATTTTTAAAAAGGGGCACAAAAAAGCAATGCGAAAATGCATTGCTTTTCTTCAATTCTTGCACCCGTTTGTTTAATAAAATTTCATGATAGTTATTATTGAATGTTGCATATACTACTTAATTTTCTAATATTTTATTAACTGATTCAATTGCATGTATTTCTGTTGTATCGAATAAAGGGACTTCTGAATCCTCTTGTTTGACTAATAATCCAATTTCCGTACACCCTAATATAATTCCTTCAGCACCATTTGCAACTAAGTTTTTGATAACATCCTTGTAATAATCCCTTGATGATTGCTTGATGTTACCTAAACATAATGGTAGTTGAACAAAATTTTTTATATTACTTTAAATAAAAAGTTTCCGCATTTTCGCCATTCCATTTAATTAATACCTTTATCGGTTTATCCTTAGAGGTTACGGAACATCCTCTACAAGATTTAGGGGTAGAAATTGTTGTACCTTTAAAATTTTCATCCCTTATAACAGTTTTACCGTTATTTATATTAACTTCGATATTCTTAAAGTTTGTTTTGCTATTTCCTTTCTTGAAATGAAACTCATAACTACCGTTCTCATTATTACCGTCGATATTAGCTAAATATTTCCCTTTCCAGTTTTTGCTTTCCCCAGAAAGAAGAATCTGTTCATTACTACATCCAACCAAAATTAAAACAAAAAGAATAAAAAATAAGAAAGTCTTTTTCATTGTAACCCCCTATAAAAAATAGCATTCTTATTTACTAATTCTCCCTATTTTGGTAATTATCCTTTATGCGTTTAAATGTTCCATTTTTCTAAATAGTCTTTAAAAATTTGCGATTATCTTATTCAACTAACCTGCCCCTTTACTTCAATAAGAAAAGCCGTCCCAAAAGGCAGCTGGATCTTAAAGTTCAAGATAGAAAATTACGATGTTATTTGTTTATCAAGAAAGTAGTGGAACAAGCAAAAAGCTGCCGAAGCAGCTATATTCCTTCAACTCTTACACCCGTTACTTTAAATATTTTCCTTCACAAACTTTTCATCTTCCATATTTATTAAGTAAACATTCCTCCCCTTAACTAAGAACAATTTGCTTCCTCTGCCAACGGCGTATTCATATTTCAGTTCTTCTCCATTCTGATCGACGGTTTGAAATGTCTTTCTTTGTTTGTCCCTTAAAGAATACAAATACACCACTGCTCTATCATCATAACCATGACTAAACAAAACAAAATCGTTCAGGTTAGCAAACGCATGACTTCCTTTTATGGGTATATTAGGGAAAATTTCATAGCCTGTCTTATTTAATTTTACAAGTGGAAAGTCATAATAATAATATATAATTGTACTTTCTGAAGTTACATTTAAAGCATAACAATCGTCTATGAAAGGAACCTTTCTCCCTGTTTGTATCACAAAATCATGATAATTAAATGTTTGTAATCCTTCTTTATCAAAACATCTTAAACCTGAATCCATATTTTCATCGAAATAACTTACCCATATATCTGAATTTTTTGTGGTTTGTACATCTTGAATTGCATCATCAAACGAAAAGGTCTTCAATACATTTCCTTGAATGTCAAACAAAGTGGCGTTCCTCAAATACCCTTCTTCTTCGTCGGTTCTTGCACTAACCATTAACCAATTCTCTTCAAGAGGTTGAGCAAAATCAAATGCTTCCTTTACCAAAGGAACATTGATTTCATTTATTTCTTGATTTAAAAAATGATATATCTTATGCAAATACTTACCTTTTGCATCTTTTTCTGTTAATAAAATAAGATTTCCATCGAAATCGACACTAATTCTAAAATCGTCAAATCCACTAGCTATATGTTCTATGTTAATATAATGGCTAGCTTTTATATTATTCATTTTTGTCCCCCCCTAAAAATCATAATCAACACTTGATAACATAAGCACCCGTTCGTATTATAAGGTCAGCCAGATATTTCTGGTTGACCAATTTTTATTTGGTTTTATTATAACGGTAGCCGGGGTAGAACGTAAGCACCCGTGGGACTTAGAACCCGTCAAGTAAACCGTTCGCCCCCTACTTGCTTAAACATGATTTGGCTGGTTGGGACATAGATCTCGTATAACAAGCGAAGCTATGATACTGCAAGAAGGAATTAGGGGTACCGGTGATTTAATTATAGGAGGAGGAGATTTATCGATGAATCCAGTCGTTGGTCTGGATATAGCAAAAGGTGAAAGTCAGGTTCAAGCTTTCTTGGATAAGAAAAAACCATACAAAAGTAGTTTTAAAGTTTCACATAAACTTGAGGGATTAGATACTTTACATCAATTTCTTAGAGAAATTGAGAACTCAACAGGGGTTAAACCTCCAATTGTTCTTGAAGCTACAGGGCATTATCATACACCCGTTGTTCAGTATTTTGAGGACAGAGATTACTTATTAATAATTATAAATCCTCTTGTCTCCTATCGAGCCAAGAGCTCAAGTTTACGAAAAGTAAAGACAGATAAAATCGATGCTAATCATCTCTGTGAGTTGTACTATAAAGAGGATTTAGAGCCCTATAAAAAACGTGGAATACATGTCTTAAACCTTCGTAATCTTACAAGACAACACGAAAACATAACAGGAATATATGTACAAGCCAAACTACAATTTCAAGCAGTTCTTGATCAGGTTTTCCCTGAATATGTAGGTGTTTTTGGGGATTTATATTCTGGTGTTTCTTTACTAACTTTATTAGATTATCCTACATCTAACGATGTCTTAGAAGCAGGAGAAGAAACGATAACAGTTA
>NZ_SMYO01000061.1 GCF_004358205.1 Bacillus salipaludis | reverse complement strand
GAATCTAAGAAAAGAGATTAGCTACAGTCTGTAAACGATAACTAGGAGGAGCCGTGTGCATTAATAGTGCAAGCACGGTTCTGTGAGGGGGAGGAGTACAATCTACCGGAAGGTAGAAAGGCTCCCTTCTACTCGACTAGTGGAATAAGTTTTGGGGAAATTTTCTTGAAGCAATAAGGTTAACGTTCATGCTAAGATTCACAGGAGGTTTTTTTTTGAGAATACAAAAATGTAATAATTGTAGGAATCAATTTACATGGAAAGAAATTCAAAATGCATCTGGTTGGGGATATAAGAAATTAGTTTGTAAAAAATGTGGTTTGGAACACCTGATTACTTTTCAATCAAGGTTTTTACCACGTCTGATATATGCAGTATTAATTTTTTCTAACTTATTTCTCAGTAATGTTCCTTATGCTTTACATCAAACGTATTTTGGATTGGCTTTATTATTAATTTTTATTAATGTGTTGATTTTTCCTTACTATGCAAAATATAAAGCTGTTTAAAAGCATAAATAAATATATTCTTATTCAAGTAACGAGTGCTTGAGTTGAACAAAAGGGTCGCTGCTGCGGCTTTTTTTTGTTTCACTAACGGGAGTGGAAGAAGAGAAATAAAAACAATATCTCTTTTATATCCAATTTGACTAGAAATCAAAAATTCCACTAATTCTTTTTTGATAAGAATTAGTTGTGCAAAATCAAAAATAACTTCAAAGTATGCACCAACAATACACATCAATAAGCCATCTTCATGATATGATCAACACTTACCCCCGGCTTTACAAAGGGATATAGTGCAGGCCTATGTGATTTTAATTACTTTTGACAATGAATAAAGCGTATCCTGGTATTAGGATACGCTCAAGGGTGCTCACCCCACCCGTAGTTGTTTCAATTGTAAAAGATCCATTAAAACTTCTTCATTTACTTCCTCTTTAAAATCTGCAGGAAAATCTAATGAAATACCTTTTCGACTAGCTACTGAAATAATTAATCCTAATTCATAGTACATCTTTTTACTTAATATTCCTTCTTCTACATTATGTAAAATTTCTTTATAGAATCGAATGAGAAACTCAATTGGTAAATTTTCATAAAAATCCATTATTTATTCACCCTTTCAGGAAAACGCTTACAAATAAAGTATATCATAGTTTTTGTTTGGGGTTCTGAATAAGCTGAATATTTAATTTAATTCTAATCTTGGATTACCAAATGGGAATATCCATATGGATTGGCAGGGCTACCGATATATCTAATACATCTTTTGCGTCCTACATATCGGCCAAATCCGTCGAAGTTTCATCTTTATAAGATATATCTAATATGTTCGTAATAGGTTGATTGAAGGCAACGGTAATGCTTTTTCTTATTGCAGTAACGTGGCAGGATTGTTAATAAAATGCTATATGTTTCATTTTGAAATCTTGGGTAAAATAATATTGGCATTGGAAATACTATAATAACTGGAAGGTATGTTCTTATGTTTCATATTACCGAAAGTTTAATCTGGGCAGTATTAGTTGGTGTAAAAGGATATTGGAAAAATTGGAGTACATATCAAAGCACAATTCTTTATGTAATTGTTGCGATTTAATATATAATTTTCTTACATATAATTATCAGTTGTGGGAATATACGGATAAAAACATGGTTTTTCCTAATACAGCATTCATAATTTATATGTAATGTTTTTTCTTCACCCTTGGTTTATAGTTGAATTTATACAATTAAAATTACGCATTATCAAAGATGAACATGGTTGGTCTCTATTGTATTCCATACCATTTGATATACTGGCTTATTAATTCTTAATTTTGCACCACAAAAGACCATTTTTGACTTACTTACTATCTTTTTTGCGGTTATCTTCCTTGTGTGGTATTTCCATGATCCAGTTCTAAATGAAAAATGACGATATTTAAAAATAGTAGGGATTTTAGTTTGTTGAAAAACTCTACTTATAGTAATGGGGTGTGATTGTTAAAGAGTGACAATCGCTTTTTCATTAAAGGAGCAGGAAGGTTTAGCAATAATAAATGGATTCATTTGTAAAATAGAGCAAAGATAATAATAAATTATCTTTGCTCTATTTTTTTAAACCTTGTTATTATAAACCAACATATTATTGCCAATAGCCAATAGATAGGGAATGAATAAATGTTTTTCCAAGTAATCTCTTGATATATATTAAAAAATTCCAAAAATTGTTCAGCTACAAATGCAAGGAATGCAGATTGAAACCCTGATATGAGAAAGAATTTTTTAAAGTTATCTCCCCAACGTTGATAAATTAACATAAACGGGATAATTACTATACCTATATCGTAAGGGTATAACTGTGGAAATAGGTAAGGTGTTAAACGTATAGGATATGTCCATGCCATTGCGTTACTCCCTATGGAGTCAAGAATAATAGCAGAAACTCCATAAAATAAGCCGTAAGCAGTAACCTCAGTAATTCTTATTTTATTGATAAAAATCCAATAAAATATGGGGGATAAAATACTAAGTATGACTAAGAGCCACCATTGCCATGTATAAAGATTATGTTCTCTCCAAAAATCTTGAATTGTATTATAAAAAGTTTTTTCGATTTGTATTAATTCGTCAATAGGAATTGTGCTTGACAATAAATACTCATATAAATTCAATGATACTATGTTCATTTATAAACACCCTATTTTACATATATATAATTATGTTTTACAAAACATTGATAATGTATCCGCTATTGAACTAACCGGGTGGCATTACTGAAACAAAGGTAATGCTTTTTCTTATTGAAGTAACGGGGCAGGTTTGTTAAATAACCATTGAAACAAGCTGTTCAATAATACCCCTGGTAAAACAATAACACATGAGCTTTCAAGACTGGAACATGTGTCAGTTATTATCACTACTGAGTACACCTTTTTCAATGGTGACGTAAAATGGTGTGGAAGTTTTTTTGTTTTTCCCATGTGAAAATAGGTATCATGATGTTCTATATTTTTTCTTTACTCTCTTCACAATCAATATTAGAAAAAAGAGTAAAGGAATGTATCCATAATCTATTAAAAATCCTATTTTCCCCAGGTAGCTAGTTACCGTATTAATTTGTTGCCTTGTCCTTAAAAAATTAATGATAATTAATACAATCATAGATATCATAAGTACCCCATATTTTTGCTTCAAGTTGGTCACCTTTTTTATAATACGGCTGGCACACCAAAAGGAAATACAAAAATTAGGAAGAAGGACAATAGTCCAAGTGGCAATGCCAATGTATTCAAATCTCTCAACAAAAGGCATCTCTACTATTTTCCACATCGTTAAGGTTGGCCATATGTTTTTTTGCAACTGTCCTTCAGAAAAATAAGCAAAGGTTAAAATCGTAAGAAATGTATAGGCAATCGTAGCAAGAAGAACAGCCACATGGGCCCATTTTTTTGATTTTTTCGGTTCTTTGATAAATGGATAAAAAAACAAAAGTATCAAAGAGCCAGAATAGGTAAAGGACATTTGATAAGATGCTTTAACCAGATCCTTTATAGAGTGGTCAAAAATTGGAAGAAGGTTCTTGAAATCCGCATAAGGTAGCGTAAATAGAAAAGTGAAAACTAAATAAGCAGGAAGAACAAATCCAAAAAACGCAACGCCTGTTATGGTTCTAATCCCTCCAAAAACGACATAAGTACCTAAGCAACAAAAAGCTAGAGAATACCAAAAAGTACTAAGATCAGGAAACATCCACACTTGAATGACCTCTATAAAATTCCTAAGAACAGTGACAGCACTAACAAGAAAATAGATAACAAATAGCAGGGATATGAATTTGCCCATTTTATTGCCAAATGTGACGGTATGGGCTATCATTATATCGCCATCTGCTGTTTCGGCGATTTTGTACATCATCCATAGAATCATATGGATGCTTAAACCGGAAATTATAACGGCAATCCATGCATCGTATCCTGCAGTTAATGCGATAATAGGCTGGAAGCCAAGAACCCCTATTCCAACTTGCATCTTATGGATCAGAAAAAAAACTAAAAAAGACGATATTTTTGCTTTTTCAGGCACTATTTGTTCCATTAACCCTTCCTCCGGTTCTTATGTCCATCACTTTTTTGCTTTTTATTCATGTGAAAATATCATATTTAGGATTTTATGCCCTTGAAGCTTATAATCATTGAGGTTAATTGCTTTAATAAGAGTAATCTTAAGGTCCAACATTCACGGTATAGATTAAAAAAGGAGTTAAGGAAGGTAAATCTTAATAAGTATGTCTATATTTATCTTTTCCTTATATGGAATAATTATGAATCATGCTGTTGTATAATGGGTCACTTATGTAGGTAGATGAAATTTTATGATAAAGGAAATCATTTGCAAGTTACATTGATGAGTCTTAATGTTGGTGAAGACACCGGTTTGGAAATTCATCCTAACGTTTACCAATTCTTATGGATTGAACAAGGTCAAGGGGTTGTGCAAATGGGCAAGAGAAAAGATAATTTACACTTTGTTCTAAAGGTTTATGATGATTCGGCCATCATGATACCTGCTGGAACATGGCATAATGTAACCAATACAGGTAATATCCCTTTTAAACTTTATTCTATATATGCACCTCCTCAACATCCATTTGGCACGGTTCATGTAACTAAAGCAGATGCCTTGGCTACGGAACACCGTTCTACCTTTGATATGCACTATGCAGATTCAAAAAAGTATTCAAATAGGATTCAAACTAATAATATAAAAATCGTTAAAACTCGCTTTTCTAAAGAAGAAGCAGCAGCGGTAGCTTTACTTTTAAGTATTGACTTTGATAAAAGTAAGTTTGATTTAGATGAGATTTGGATGGGAGTGAATACTGAACTTGAGCATGGAAAACAGTCCAGCCAAACAAATGTTACTGGAGATGATCCTATTATTACTGGAAAAACTGCCCTAGCTCATCTTAATGAATTTCCTGATTATTATAAAAGGCTAAAAGTACTTGAGGATGAAGCAAAAGCATTGGAACAAATGATATACACACACTCCAGAAAACCCATATTGAATTAAACTTTAAGAACCATCCTGTTTTTCAGGTTGGTATACTTTTGCAATGAAGGAATTCTGGATAGAGTTAACTTAGAACATACCTCTTAAGTGGACCAATCGAGACTATTGTTTGTGAAGAAATTCACTTAAACTAACGGGTGCAAGAGTTAAAGAAGGGACCGCTGTGGCGATCCCTTTTTGTGCGACGGGCAGTCGCATGGAGTGTTGATCTAGTCGACACTCTTCTTTTCATTATCTGACAGAGACGTCATCTCGGTGAAACGACTGGTTGATGATGATGATACTGAATCCCAGATGGTGAAAGTCCATCTCCGAGGAG
>NZ_SMYO01000060.1 GCF_004358205.1 Bacillus salipaludis | reverse complement strand
ATCTAGTTTTGAGGGAATGATACCTCAAATAAAATAGTCTGGCAATAATGGCGAGAAGGTCACACCCGTTCCCATACCGAACACGGAAGTTAAGCTTCTCAGCGCCGATGGTAGTTGGGGGCTGTCCCCCTGTGAGAGTAGGACGTTGCCAGGCTAAGCCCCTTTAGGGGCTATTATTTTGCTGAATTTTATAGTTGGCCCCTTGGTCAAGCGGTTAAGACACCGCCCTTTCACGGCGGTAACACGGGTTCGAATCCCGTAGGGGTCACCAAAGTTTTTTCGTGCAAGCGAAAATAACTTTTACCACAATGGAGGATTAGCTCAGCTGGGAGAGCATCTGCCTTACAAGCAGAGGGTCGGCGGTTCGATCCCGTCATCCTCCATCAATAATTTTTTAAATTGTGCCGGTTTAGCTCAATTGGTAGAGCAACTGACTTGTAATCAGTAGGTTGGGGGTTCAAGTCCTCTAGCCGGCACCATTTATTTTTTGTTTTTTTGAGCCATTAGCTCAGTCGGTAGAGCATCTGACTTTTAATCAGAGGGTCGAAGGTTCGAGTCCTTCATGGCTCATCAGAGTTTTTTGCGGTAGCAAAATAACTTTCAATATTGCGGGTGTGGCGGAATTGGCAGACGCACAGGACTTAAAATCCTGCGGTAGGTGACTACCGTACCGGTTCGATTCCGGTCCTCGGCACCATTTAAATAGTAGCGCCCGTAGCTCAATTGGATAGAGCGTCTGACTACGGATCAGAAGGTTATGGGTTCGACTCCTTTCGGGCGCGCCATATTTTTACGGGAAGTAGCTCAGCTTGGTAGAGCACTTGGTTTGGGACCAAGGGGTCGCAGGTTCGAATCCTGTCTTCCCGACCATTCGAGAATTATTTTTAACAACATGGGGCCTTAGCTCAGCTGGGAGAGCGCCTGCTTTGCACGCAGGAGGTCAGCGGTTCGATCCCGCTAGGCTCCATTCATTTTTTATTATAAATGGCGGTGTAGCTCAGCTGGCTAGAGCGTACGGTTCATACCCGTAAGGTCGGGGGTTCGATCCCCTCCGCCGCTATTAAAATTACTAATGGACCCTTAGCTCAGCTGGTTAGAGCAGACGGCTCATAACCGTCCGGTCGTAGGTTCGAGTCCTACAGGGTCCATTTATATGGAGGAATACCCAAGTCTGGCTGAAGGGATCGGTCTTGAAAACCGACAGGCGGGTCAAACCGCGCGGGGGTTCGAATCCCTCTTCCTCCTCCATAAAATTTTATTATTATCGCGGGGTGGAGCAGTCTGGTAGCTCGTCGGGCTCATAACCCGAAGGTCGCAGGTTCAAATCCTGCCTCCGCAATATATGGTCCGGTAGTTCAGTTGGTTAGAATGCCTGCCTGTCACGCAGGAGGTCGCGGGTTCGAGTCCCGTCCGGACCGTACTTTTATCCCAGTAGGATGACTACTGTTGATATAGATTTTCTATGGCTCAGTAGCTCAGTCGGTAGAGCAAAGGACTGAAAATCCTTGTGTCGGCGGTTCGATTCCGTCCTGAGCCATCTTTTTTTATATGGAGGGGTAGCGAAGTGGCTAAACGCGGCGGACTGTAAATCCGCTCCCTCAGGGTTCGGCGGTTCGAATCCGTCCCCCTCCACCATTTTAGGGGTATAGTTTAAAGGTAGAACTAAGGTCTCCAAAACCTTCAGTGTGGGTTCGATTCCTACTACCCCTGCCATATTATTATGGCGGTTGTGGCGAAGTGGTTAACGCATCGGATTGTGGTTCCGACATTCGTGGGTTCGATTCCCATCAGCCGCCCCATTTCATTAAATGATTTTGGGCTATAGCCAAGCGGTAAGGCAACGGACTTTGACTCCGTCATTCGTTGGTCCGAATCCAGCTAGCCCAGCCATTCTTACTTTTTATAGGGCGGGTGTAGTTTAGTGGTAAAACCTCAGCCTTCCAAGCTGATGTTGTGAGTTCGATTCTCATCACCCGCTCCATATTTTGGGCCTATAGCTCAGCTGGTTAGAGCGCACGCCTGATAAGCGTGAGGTCGATGGTTCGAGTCCATTTAGGCCCATCATCATAAATATTCTAATTGTTCCGCAGTAGCTCAGTGGTAGAGCAATCGGCTGTTAACCGATCGGTCGTAGGTTCGAATCCTACCTGCGGAGCCATTTTATTTTATGGGGAAGTACTCAAGTGGCTGAAGAGGCGCCCCTGCTAAGGGTGTAGGTCGGGAAACCGGCGCGAGGGTTCAAATCCCTCCTTCTCCGCCATTCCTATAATGCGCCTTTAGCTCAGCTGGATAGAGCATACGCCTTCTAAGCGTACGGTCAGAGGTTCGAATCCTCTAAGGCGCGTAAATGTAAAAAACGATTGAATATATAAAATAAAGTTTGATTAAAATCCTGTATTAATTTAAACAGGGTTTTTTTATGTTCTTATCGTTGTTGTAAGGTCATGGTGAATAGATTGTGAAGATTTTCACTTAAACTAACGGGGCAGTTTAGCATTCCTGTAGATCGTTAAATATCAGGTTTGAAAAAAATAGAGCCCCTCAGTAAGATACGAGTATAGAGACCAATCTAAACTCATTGTCTTAAGGAGGAAGCCCTACTATGAATTTTAAAATGCAAGACAAACAAAATCAACTAATAGAAAGAATTTCCGATACACACCTTATTGTTGGTGTGGATATCGCTCAACAACTACACATTGCTCGAGCTGTTAACTTCCGTGGTATTGTAGTTGGAGATCCACTTTCATTTGAAAATAATGAAGAGGGATTCGTAAAACTATTAAGTTGGATTCAAAACTTACAAAAATTAAAAAAATTAGATTCAACAATAGTGGGTATGGAACCTACAGGACATTACTGGATTAACCTATCAAAATGGCTGGATAAACAAAACATTGAGGTAGTTACTGTAAATCCCCACTTAGTAAAAAGGAATAAAGAGAATCGTGACAATACTCAATCGAAGAGTGATAAAAAAGATGCCCTCGTTATAGCGGATATGGTGAAAAACGGCTATTATTCCTTTGTTCGTCCAACATCAGAATCCTTTGAGAAACTTAGAGTTCTAATTTCGAACCGTGATGTAATTGTTAAACGTCTCGTGATGTCTATTAATCAAGTAAATCGATGGGTGGATATAGTCTTTCCAGAACTGAGACAAGTGTTTAAAGATGTTTCGTGCAAAGGGGCCATCGCAACCCTTCGTTTATTTCCTACACCGGATGAAATATCTTCACTTGAAACACTAGATGTCATGAGAGGGTGGAAGTCTTTAATGAAACGACAACCAGGACCTAAAAAAGCTCAATTACTGATCAATCTAGCAAAATCTTCTATTGGAACCGGACAAGCACTTGATGCTTATAAATTCCATTTAGAACAATTATTAGAGGAATATGACCTCGCTGCAAAACAACTCGAAAGAGTTGAAGAACAAGTTAAAGATGTCCTCAACAAAATACCATTCGTGAAAAAACTACTTATGATTAAGGGAATAAGTGAAATTTCATTAGCTGGGATACTAGGTGAGGCAGGAGACTTAAGCGGATTCTCTCACGGCAACTCTCTATTACGTCATGCAGGATTGCATCTAGCTGAAGCAAGTTCAGGAAAATGGAAAGGACAGATTGTCATTTCAAAGCGTGGAAGGTCTAGGCTAAGGCGATTCCTCTACTTAGCAACAATGAGCCTTGTGATGAATAACCCTGAGTTTAAAGCTGTCCACTCCCATAATGTGAAGGTAAAGAAGATAAAGAAAATGAAATCAATCATGAAACTGATAGGTAAACTAGCAAGGATTTTTGTGGGAATAGCACGAAGTAATGAGTCTTATTGTCCAAGTAAAGTCCAAGTATTAATCCCTATAGCAGCTTAGAATTAAAACATTTGATATATAAAATGTATTAATTAATATTCTAAACTTTAATTTTGAATGTTGTCTTATTCGTAGGATTTCAAATATGTACGGAGTACCAGGTTTCTTCAACAAAAGGGCACTGTGACCCATCAGTTTAGCATAACTGGCCTCCACCCCTTGGATAGGCATGACGAAGGAATGAGAGGGCAATTGACCCGTTGAGACATGGGAGGGAAAGCCTCCAGGGGCGGCGTGGAGTTGTACATTATATGGTAAAATATGGAGTGGTAGCTGACTCCTTTATTTAACTATGCCTTCATGAAGTCAAATGATCTGAACTCATATCAATTACACTTAAATCCAAATTACAAGGGTTATGAAATCCTGCGAATAAGTGAGCATTCGATAGATATTCGTATTAAACTGAGGGAGTAGAAGAAGAAAAACGAATAATGTGTATTTGAACCATAATAATAAAAAACAGGGATAATCCCTGTTTAAAAACTTTAAAGTGAACAAACATTTTGTGGCTTCCTAGGTCTTTTTACAAGTTCTCCTCCACAATTTGGACAAATACTATTCATTTCTTCAGTGCATGGAGAGCAAAAAGTACATTCATAGACACATATAAAAGCGAAAGAATTGTCATCAATTGAAGCATTACAACTTTCACATTTTTTTCGCATTTCTAATGTCATTTTATTGGATGCTCCTTTCTAATGTTTATAGGATGAATTTACCATCTTTACATGTTCAATAAAAGTGACAGTTTTTATATTAATAATGGGGACAATGTGCGGGTTGTCTATGAATAAGACAATATAACAATATTGTCGTCTTACGAACATATTGTGAAGAAATGTGCTTAAGCTGGGTCGTTGCTGCGACTCTTTTCTTGTTCCACTAACGGGACAGGTTTGTTTAGAGAGTGGCTTAAATGGTTGATTTTTTTAAAATGTCAAGAACTCTTTTTAATCCTGAATAAATTGTCAGTACAAGCTCTAAAGTGAGGTGATTATTTTGTTAGATAGGCGAAATGAGCCTGGTTGGGCGGATATGAGAAGTAATCGAAGTGACCGTTGTAATTGTAGTTGTAATGGAGTAGGTGAAGAAAATTCATGTTGCTCGGATTCACGTCTCAGAGGACCAGGTATTAGAAGAACAGCCACTCGCGGGGTATACTTTGCAGATGCTGATTTGGTGTGTTCTGGGCTTTGTATTGGACATGACCGAGATACTGTATATGAATGGAGGTTATTTCCGATTTCAGGAAATGCAGAACTCGTGGGACCTACACGTAAAGTTGGGAACGACAGGATAGAAGTTTCAGGAACTGGAGAATTTGAGTTAGATGTAAGAGTTACGTTTATTTGTGGAGCATGGGAATGTGTCAGAGAAGCAACTGTAACTTTCAGACAGTGAGCAAAGAAAGGAGCATAGCAGATTCATTTTAGAGTGGATCAAAAGTCGCTCTCTCTTCAACAAACGGGTAGCTTGAGTTTAACAAAGAGTCGTATTTGCGGCTCTTTTTTCTTGTGTGCGCCCGGCATGGGCGATAACTTGGTGGTGAAAGTCCACTACAGGCTTGGCAGTAGGAACTGTTAGCCAATAGCAAGGGTGTCCACCGTGAGGTGGAATCTGAAGGAAGCTGGAGGCAAATTCTCGAACTGACGAACAGAAACTAT
>NZ_SMYO01000006.1 GCF_004358205.1 Bacillus salipaludis | reverse complement strand
ATATCATGATTCACAAGCTTTAATAATGTTTCAATTACCACTGGACGTACGCCAGAAAAACCCTTTAAAAGTGCATTGGCACGAAGAAGTACCATTGCTTTTGCTACATCCACAGGGAATGGTTCGCCGACACCGCATGCATGAGAACGAATCAAGTTCAACTGAAGGTCTTGAACATCGTTCTGATCGATGAACACATCACTAAATTTACCGAATCCAGTTGTAATCCCGTAGATCACTCTTCCTTCTGAAACGATGCGATCTACTGCTTCCCTGCTCTTTTTCACTGCTTCCATGCTTTTATCTGATGCTTGGACCTTTTGACCACCATATAATACTTCTTTCATTTCCTTTAACGTTAAACCTTGGCCAGTTAATGTAATCATTTATATCTCTCCTCTACCACTTTAGTAAAATAAAGAAAGAGGCTGGATTCCATTTCACTTAGAATTGGAGTCCAGCCTCTTTTATAACCATTTTTGAATTTTGAACAATTTTTATTCGATGCCTCATGAATAATCAATCCCATCATTAAATTTTAAATTTCTTTATTATTCTATGTGATGCTATCAGATCTGTCAATGGAATTTTCTGAATTTTAGCACAATAGCACTTTAGCAGAACAGTAGATGAAAGGCTTTAATTTTGAAGGTGCAAAGGATCTTTTTAGCAAAAACAAAAGCACTCAATTCGAGCGCTCTGTTTTACTAACTGCTTTTATGACTTTTGATAATTTAAATCCCATGCAATTCCAAAAGGATCTGTTACTTTTGCATATTTCGCTCCCCAGAAGGTATCTTGAAGTTCCATATAGACTTTCCCGTTTTCACGTAAGGCATCATATAATCGTTTAATTTCCTCTTCGCTTTCCAAATCTAGTGCCAACGAAATGTTATTTCCCTTGTTGATCACATTTCCTGGAAATGCATCTGAGGCCATAATAAATAAATCATCTTTTTTGAATTGCGCATGAATCAGAAGATTTTCAGCCTCCGGAGAATTATTATAGCCCGATTCCCCATAGGTTTGAACGTTTAGAATCTCCCCTTGAAAAACCTCACGGTAAAATTCTAAAGCCTCTCTAGCATTGCCATCAAACATAAGGTACGGTGTAATTTGACCCTTCATTTCACAACACTCCTTTAAAATAGTTGATTCCATTTCTTCCCTATCCACAATATAGCATTTTTTGTTCAATTTGGCATTTACATTCATCATCATGTACCCTGAAAAGACTCTTTATGAAAGTTGCCAATAAATTTGAAAAGCTCCTCGCCGCCCTCGGGAACTACTCCATGTGAAGACAGCTGGAGGTACATGGCCTGATAAGTTTCCGGAACCCAAATATAACGATGGATATAGTCAGTTAAGGTAAAACCATTCTTTTTCCAAAAATGGATACGCTCCTGATTTTCAGCACTCATCTCTGACTCGACCTCAATCACGATGCTGTCTATTCCTTCTTCACTGGTTGACCAGTCCTTAATGAATTGTAAGATTTTTGAGCCAATCCCATGACCCTGTTTATCATGGTCAACAGCAATGTAATCGATCAGCAGCGCATTTATTCCCTTTAATTTTCCAGTGAGTGCCAGTCCGACGGGAAGATCTTGTTGGAAGGCAACATGGAGGAAGCAAATTTGCTTACGGAACATGTTGCGGATAACCTTTTCCGGTTTCGCTCCTTTATCTCCAAAGGCTCCTTGATAAATAGGACTTACCTTATTCCAGATTCCTTCATCCCAACGATCAAAAGTCTTAAAATCCACTGAAGTTTCCTCCGTCAAAATAATATTGATTCCATCTTAGCCGATTTCATCAAAAAAAAGAACCTTTGAGTACGTCTCAAAGGTCCAAAGTAAAGCTTAGTGGTCAAGGCTAAGCTTCAGTTTAGGAGGTCTAAACTCAGAAGAATTTAAACAACTCAATAGTAACATTTTCAAAATTTTCTTTCAACAGTTTAAAGTGTAAAAGTAATTGAATATTTAAAATAAATATATTTTACTAGGATTTTAACATTTGTATGGAATTTTAATAATAACCTCAGTTTTATCTTAATATTCCATTTTTCTGTAATATCTTCTAAGTTCTAATGGGTGGTTTCTTTCACGCTCCAGGTAGACACTAATCCGACCTGTTAATGCCCAGTTTAAATTTACAGCAAAGTGTTTTCTGAATTCCTCACTAATGCCCTCAAGAGGATAGTCTTTCGTATCAATTATGAATAATTCATTTGTTATTTTTTCAGCAAATCGTTCAACACGATCAACCAATGGACGAGTTTCATCTTCTCCTTTAAATAAAATGACACTGGTGTCGTCCTCAACAAGCTCAAGTGTACCATGGAAGAATTCAGCAGCATGAATCGATTTAGACCTAATCCATTGCATTTCCTCTAAAATACACATCGCGTAGGAATAGGTATTTCCCCATAGATTACCTGCACCGACCAACATATGGTAACCCGTATCCTTATGTCGGATCGCAAATTGTTCTGCACGAGAATCGAAGGTTTTTAATGCATGAACAATTCCTTCTGGCAACAAGGCGATTTCTTTTGCAAATTGCTCGTATTGTGGGAATTCATCGTTGTTATGGATAAACCGGAATGTCAACAGTTGTAGATGAAGGAAGAAAGTATCGAACGAATGCTTCTCATGCCCGGTTGAAATGCAATAATCAACGGCTTCGGCAAGTGGTGTACCAGGTTCAGCGACGAAACCAATGGTGGTGGCTCCCTTCGCCTTACAGAACTCGGCTGCTGCTACCGTTTCCTTTGTTGTTCCGGTAACAGATGCAAAAATACAAACGGAATCTTTTGAAAGATGGCGATTGTTCATGACTAATAATTCTGCAGCAATTTCCGCATGCACCTCTACGGTTGAGTTCGATTTTAGGATATATTCGAATGGGTACATCATCGCAATTGTTCCGCCGGATCCGATAAGGAAGATATTTTTATAGCCTTTAGCAGAAATTTCATCGACTACTTTTTCAATTTCTTCTCTTTTCGCTACTGCTTCTTTTCCAACATATTCTAAAAAAGTATCGTGTTCGAATTTTAACAAGATAATCCCTCCAAATTTTATTTGAGATTTTTTAAGACTTCTAAGTTAATAAGTACCTTACCTTTAATAAGGAACCTTCCACATATATCTTCTGGTGCTTAATGGATGGTTACGAACCTCTGCCAGCTCACCCGCATATTGGCGTAAAACGGTTTGCAGGACGAGTGGAGCAATGTATCCTTTCACACTTTCAGTAACACCTGTTAAGTCAAAGTTTTTTGCATCTATTACAATCACTCTTTCACCATAGCGTTGGGTAAATTCTAAAGAGCGCTCTTCTAATGGCCGGGTTTCATCTAGGCCGACTAATTGAATAATTGGTACATCCTTATCCAAGATTTCAAATGGACCATGGAAGTATTCACCTGCGTGGATGGCATGAGAATGGATCCACTGCATTTCCATTAGGAGACAAATCGCAAACCAATAAGCAATTCCATAGTTTGCACCGCTGCCCATCGTGTAAATAATTTTTTCATCCTTATAGGACTCAGCAAATTCTTTTGCTTGGGCCAAAGTCTCAGCTTTTGCCTTGTTTAGAATCGGTCTTAGATTTTCTAAGGAGGACAGGATATCATTAAATTTTTTGTTGCCTTCCCTTTCTGCTAACAAGCCAAAAATGAGTTCGAGCATAATGGCAGGGGATTCGTTCACATAATTTGAGTCTTCCTGATCATGGTAGACGATTACATTCTCAGAAACCTGGGCAAGTGGTGAGTCTGCATCAAATGTTAAGGAAACGGTTAATGCTCCTTTTTCACGTGCAAACCGTGCTGCTTCCACTGTTTCCGGAGTTTTCCCGTAATAGGAGCACAAAATCACCAACGATTTTCCGTTTAATTTCTTCGGATTACGGTGGACAAACTCATTTGAGGTGTAGAGATCAGAGTCAATTGTCTCAGCTTCTCGATCCAGCACATATTTACTCGCATACATAAGCGAGGAAGAACCTCCGCATGCGACGAAATAAACACGGTCAATATCCCTTTCCTTCAACACATCTAACGCTTTTTGTACATCTGTTAACATCTTGTATCCTCCTTTGAAATCTATATTTTTCCAAATTAGTTATTTGGTATATACCATTTAAACCAATCGTGAGAAACGAAATTACGTGGAATAGGAAAGGACATTTCTTCCCTATTCCAACTACCCTGGTACTCTTGCTTATCCTTTTACACTTCCAGCCGATAAGCCGCGAACGAATTGTCTTTGGAAAATAATGTACGCAATGATCATCGGCAAAGCGGAAATTGCCAAACCGGCCAATTGAATTCCAAAATCCGTATTTAGCTGACTTCTTAAGTTCATTAAGCCGACTGGGATCGTGCGAAGGCTGGAATCTTCAACGAATACAAGGGCAAACATGAATTCATTCCAGACGTTCATTCCCGTCAACAACGCACAGGAAGCAATGATGGGTTTACCCATCGGAACAATAATATGCCGGTAGACTTTCCAACTATTACATCCATCGAGAATAGCCGATTCTTCAAGCTCATGGGGGATGGAGAGAAAATAGGATCGCATTAAGAAAATCGCAAATGGCAATTGAAACGCAACATAAGGCAGGATTAAGGCTCCATAAGTGTTATATAGACCAATGGCCTGCAACAATTTATAAAGCGGGATCAAGCTAACCTGCGGCGCAAGCATCAAACCGCTTAGGATAATAATCAATAAGAAATTCTGACCTTTAAAGTGAAAGCGGCTCAGCCCGTAGGCTGCCATCGATCCGAATAGGAGTACACATACAACGGAGACCACTGTCACAAGAACACTATTTAAAAAGAAATGACCAATTCCCGCGTCCCATGCGGCTTTATAATTACTCCAAAGCCATTCTTTTGGCAGAGACCACGTACTTAAGAAGAAATCGCTATTCGATTTTAGTCCGCTTAATCCAAGCCAAATGATCGGATAGATAATACAAATGGCAAAAATACTAAACCAGACAAGAACTGTCCCTTGAAAGATTTTATTTTTAATCTTTGTTGAAATCTTCCGCCCTACTGTTCCAACTGGCCGGAATTCGTTTGTTTTAACCACTGGATTTTCTCTTGTCGTCATTTTCTTACGCCTCCTGTCCTGATTTTCCTAGTTTCATTTGGATTAAGGATAGGATGAGAGTGATGACGAAAATGACTGTTCCAATTGTGGAAGCATAGCCCATTTCATCATTTCGGAAAGCTGCCCGGTAAAGCATCGTTCCTAACACTTCTGTCGATTGACCAGGCCCGCCAAAGGTCATGATATACACTTCATCAAACACTTTGAATGCACCAATTACGGTAATCACCATACCCACGATTGTCATTTCTTTGATTTGTGGAAGTGTTATATTGAAAAAGGTTTTTATCTTAGATGCGCCATCAATCATGGCCGCTTCATAATATTCAAATGGAATTTTTTGCATTGCGATCAAGAACAGCATCGTCATGTAACCTGTATACTGCCATTGCGAAACGGCAACAACTGCATAAATGGCAACTTTACTATCCCCAAGCCAAGAATGCGCCCATTCAGTCTGACCAATGAATTTTAAAAAACTATTAACTAGACCAACTTCCGGATTATAAATCAGCTGCCATAGTAAACCAACAACGGCGATGGAAATAACGGAAGGGATAAAAAATACAGTTCGGAAAAATGGTTGAAATCTTCTAATCAGTTTATCTTCTAAAATGGCGGCAATTATTAATCCGCCCCCTACCTGAAATATTAATGAAATGACAGCGTAGAGCGAATTATTTTTTAAGGCAATATAAAAAACGGGATCCTTGAAGAGTCTGCTATAATACTCAAAGCCTACAAACGTTTTTCCTGACGAAAATGAATTCCACCTGAATAAACTGTTGTAAAGATTTAGAACAATCGGCAGAAACACAAACAACAGGATGAGAAGAAGTGCTGGTAAAATATAAAGTAAGGCTGTACGGCTATTTCGAAATGTTTTTGTCATCCTTCTTCCTCCTTAGAGGGGGTAAGCAGTTAAACAACTGCCTACCCTTTCATCTATTAGTTCACTTCACCTTGTACTTGTTTGGCAACTTGTTGAACTTGTTTAATAATTTCTTCCGGTGATTTTGTGCCGTCAAGCAATAGCTGAATATTCGTTAGGTATGCATCTGCAACCTTTGCATGGACATCTGTGTCTAGCCATTCAGCCATGCCCTCTTCCTTCTTCATGAAATCAACGCCTTCTGCTACTTGTTTCAAGGAAGTTTCAGGGGTTGTTGCACCATCAATCGGGCTTGGCCAGCTAAGCTGTTTTGTCAGTTTTATAGCATTTTCTTTGCTAGTTAAGAATTTTAGGAATTTAATAGCTTCTTTAGGATGCTTGGATTTTGATGAAACGATAAATCCATCCGGTGCACCAGTAATGAAGTTTTGATTTCCTGCTCCATTTGTAATTGCCGGCATCGGGAAGAAGCCCCAGTTTCCTTTTAAGCCCTTTTCGATATCCGGGAATTCTTCTAATTCAACATACATGATGGCTCCCTTACCTGCTAGGAACAATTGTTTCGCCATATCATGAGAAGTAGAGTTGGCATTTTTCATAAAGTAACCATTTTTATTCAAGTCAGCAAACATCTCCATGGCCTTTACATAACCAGGATTCGTAAATTCTCCGGATTTAGGATTATAATCTTTCATTCTTACATCCTGTGCTACTAGTTTTTGGTTTAGACCAGTTAAGTAATGGATGGCTGCCCAAGGGCTTTGGTTACCAAAAATAATCGGGGTTTCTCCACCCTTTTTCAAGGTATCTAACTCTTGTACAAATTCATCCCACGTCTTTGGTGCCTGTAAGTGGTACTTATCAAATATTTTTTTGTTATAGACAAAGAATTTTCCGTTAAAGCGAAGCGGAATTCCATAGTTTTTGCCGTCAGAGCTAAAAGGCTGCAAAGAAGCTGGAATGAAGCTGTCTTTCCAAGCGGTATCTTCATTTAAATAAGGAGTTAAATCTAAAGCTGCACCGGCACGAACAAATTTTCTCGCAAACTCTCCTGACCAAGAGAACATAATGTCAGGAACATCATTACCGCCAAGAATGACACGGAGTTTATCCTTAATTGGCTCGTCTGCAATCGCTTCCATTTTTACTATGATATTTGGATTTTGCTTTTCAAATTCTTTTACAACTTCTTCAAAATAGGGAGCGTATTCTGGCTGCGGCCACTTATGCAAAAATTTTAGAACGATTTTACCCGATTCGTCCTCTTTGGTTGACGAAGAGCTTGAACATCCTGTTAACACGAGTGCAAACATTAGCATGGCTACTAATAAAATCTTCATTTTTTTACTCATTCATTAACCCTCCTATTTTTTAAAAATACTAAACTTTCAAACTATTTAACGCGTGACACCCCCTGTGAATCCTATTAATAAAATTCCTCCCCCTAAAAGGGGATTAGAATGAAATCCCATACCCAAAAGCACCGTCGACAAGACAGGTTTTCGCAGCAAATTTTGCACCTTCTACCAAGCTCGCCTTAATAAGCTCTGCTTCTGTCTTCATCGTTTTTTCTTTCTTTCCTTTAAGATAATGAAGAATGAAGGCGGTGAAGAAAGAATCTCCTGCCCCTAAAGTATCGACGGGTTGAACAAAATGAGGCTCCTGACGATAAAAGGTTTGTCCATCGTAAACCATGGAACCGCGTGAACCCATCGTACCAATTGCTAGATTGCTTCCATATGAGTGAACTCGTTTTAAAAGTTCTTCTACTTCCTCATCTTTCCATTGACCGCAGGACAATAAACTAAAATCCACATGCTTACAAGTTTTTTCTAAAATTTGATCATTATAGTCAGCTGAAAAGTCAAAGGATACTTTGACCCCTGCCTCTTTTAACTTATGTAATTCCGCTTCCATCTCGCTATATATGCTGCTGTGAGCAATTTCGAAGGTTTTGATATATTCCAAGTCCTCATCGGTAAGGACAATTGGATGGTCCTTTTGGACGCCTCCCCCATTGCCGCCGATAAAAACCCGGTCTCCATCGACTAAATCTACCTGCGCATAACCATTTTCACCATCATGATACCTGCAATGTGAAAGATCCACTTCTAAATTTTTTAAGGTTTTGGTTATATGTTCAGCAGCACGATCGCTGCCAAAAACTCCAAGATAGGCAGACTTCATGCCAAGCTGTTTTGCATAAACACTAAAATTCAAAGCATTGCCGCCTGGATACATGGTCCTTTTATAAAGATATTTATCTACTACATTATCTCCAACACCAATTACCTTCATGATTCATCCTCCTAGTTCGGTTGTTAATGGTATATACCATTTAATCTAAATCTGAAAGGAATCCTAGTTTATTGCAGATTCAATTCAGAATAAAATTTAACGATATCACTTCTGGTTAATGAAGTGGAAAATTCAATTTCCTGTTCATTTCGGTCAAAGGCGACCGCTTCTTGAAAAATACAAGGGCTTTCGGAACGGATTTTTAATAGCTTACTGTCACTTTCCTCGGAGTATGTAACCTGCATATACTCCTTTGCCTTAACGAGGACAATACCGAAATGGTTTTCTAAAATTTCATAAAGGGAACTGTTATCGGTGATAATTTGATCGAGATTAGGACAAAGTTTTTCAGGAATAAATGATTCTTCAATCGCAACTGGCATGTCATCAACAAGCCGCAAGCGTTTGATTGCTGTCACTGACTCACCAATTGCTACTTTTAATTTGTTTGCTAACATCGGTTTTGCTTCTATTTTTCGAATCGAAAGAACCTGGGTGCTAGGAGTTAATCCCCTATTAATCATGTTTCTTGTAAAACTGTTAAAGGTAATAAAGTCCATTTCTATTTTTTTATTCGAAATAAAAGTTCCTGAGCCTACTCGTCTCTCTACTACACCCTCTCTTTCTAAAATGGACAAGGTGTGTCTTGCGGTCATCCGGCTGATTCCATATTGGTCAGCCAGTTCTCTTTCTGATGGCAGCTTATCTCCATGCTTTAATTTGCCAATTTCAATATCATCAAGGATTTTATCTTTTAATTGTTTATAAAATGGAATTGCTTCTTCGTCTTTCATCATTCTGCTCATCTGATGATCTCCAATTTTTTAGTGTTTACGTTAATTATCTCACTTCTAAAAATGGTATATACCACTTGCGATAAATATAAAAAGGATTTAAAAGGGTCTTGGTAGATAAAGCTTGGAGGTAAATGGAAATTATAGGTATAGGGTAGCGCTTTCAATTTAATAAGTAGATTCTAGTTGGAAGGTTAACATGTATGATTTGATTTTTGTGGTAGTCTTTTAGCTAGGATTACTATAAAAATAATTTAAATTTTCTGTCTTGTCAATAGAATTGAATGAAAAACTTTAAGAAATATCAAAAACTTTGTTACACTCAATTACAGAGGTGATTTTTGTATGTGTGGCAGATTTACGTTAACTGCAACTCTTGAGGAAGTTTTGGACCGTTTTGATGTTCATTCCTTTTTGGATGAGGAACTGTATAGTCCAAGTTATAATATTGCACCCTCTCAACTGGTTTTAGCCATCATAAATGATGGAACGATGAATCGAATGGGATTTTTAAAATGGGGTCTCGTCCCCTCATGGGCAAAGGATGTTTCCATTGGCAACAAAATGATTAATGCCCGGGCAGAGACTTTATCTGAGAAACCAAGCTTCCGGGATTCCTTTAAACGGAAACGCTGCTTAATTGTAGCCGATAGTTTTTATGAATGGAAACGTTTGGAGGATCGCTCAAAAAAGCCGATGCGTATAAAGCTGAAAAGCAATCATTTATTTGCGATGGCGGGAATTTGGGGGACCTGGAAATCTCCTGTTGGGAAGTCCCTCTTTTCCTGCTCGGTTATCACAACCCAGCCAAATGAATTAATGAGGGATATTCATGATCGTATGCCTGTCATTCTCAAGCCGGAGGACGAAAAAATATGGCTGGATCCTTCTGTTTCGAATCTAGAATATTTAATGGGATTTTTAAAACCGTTTGATGAGCGATTAATGGATGCCTATGAGGTTTCGTCTCTGGTTAATTCACCTAAGAATAATTCGATCGAGCTTGTCCAAAAAATTTGTTAGACCCATTTTTAAAGAATATTTTTTTAATATAGGACAAGTAAACTACATCGACGTACAAGCATGAACATACTTTGTAGTAACCCAAACATTTTTCCTTCTAACGAAAGTGGAAACGACCACTTTCGTTTTTTTGTGGTGTCCCATGCTTTTGGGACACCACTTCACTTTTTTAATTCAGCGGGAAAGGCTTATTTAACCGTGAAATCCTCCCATTGTCCCCGGTACATAACCAGGGAAACCTGTCATTCCGCCTTGTGGACCAAACATTTGGGTTCCCCCTGCTCCTGGGAATCCTGGATATCCATGATATCCTCCAAAACCACTGTAGCCAGGATAACCTCCCATGCTTCCGTATCCTCCAAATCCTGGGTATCCACCCATACTTCCAAATCCATGTCCTGGGAATGTTCCCATTCCTCCTTGACCGGGAAATCCATGCATCCCATCAAATCCATGACCTGGGAAACCACCCATTCCATGCATCCCATCAAATCCATGACCAGGAAAACCAGTCATTCCATCCATACCCATACTACCGGGAACTCCTCCCATACTACCGGGAACTCCTCCCATACTGCCCATACCAGTCATACCGGGAGCTCCTCCCATGCTACCCATACCAGTCATACCGGGAACTCCTCCTGTGCTTCCCGCACCTGTCATACCGGGAACTCCACCCATACTTCCCATTCCACCAGTACCAGGAAATCCACTCATCGCTCCTGTATTAAATCCCATGAAGCACACACTCCTTTTTATAGGTTACAGTCTAGACTATGTTAACGAAGGAAAAAGGCATAGGCAGCTACCCAAATATAAAAATAAATCTGCCTTTGTGTGCAAAAAACGAATATGGTTGCCCCTATCTTTAAACCTGTTATTTTTTCACCTTTAAACGAATAAACTTTAAAAATACGTAATTTTTTCTCTTAAAATGCTGTAATTTGGAGGAGAAAACATGTTTTTTATTCCAACAAAGATTAATATTGGCGGTTTGAAAATGGGAAGTCCTGATCATGCTTCATTGGTATCCATCGGCGAGAATTATATTGTTGGGGTTAATGTGACCGGCAAAAAAAATCAAGGGTATGGCCAACAAATAGCTGACTTAACTAAGATTTTGATTCCGATTCATACGACATATGATGACGAACCAGTTGATTCTCCAAGAGTGAAAATAAACAGGGAGGGATGGAAATGATCGTTGGGCCTTATGCGATAAATCTTCTTGGTTTTAAAGTGAATGCGATTGATAACTCTTCCTACGTAAATTTTGGCCCCAATCAAATAATCGATGAGTTAGTTGCCTATAAAAGGAATCAAGGAGTTGGCGAACAGAATGGTGATATATCGCCGGTCAATATTCCTATTTCATGGGTTGTCGATCCAGATGTTGTTGATTCAAATTCCGTAAAAAATAGTGTGATTTAAACATTAGCCTAGGGTTTATTAGAAATGTCTAACTCTATGGGGTGATTTTGATGGTTATTTTCGCGCCAACAGAAATCAATTTGTTAGGCTATAAAATAAATGTGTTTGACCACGCCTCTATCATGAATATAGGTGCAAATCAAATTAGGGACCAGTTTGTCGCCTATAAAAGAAATCAGGGATTTGGAGAACAAAATGGCGACATCGTTCCCATTTTTATTCCGATCTCGCATGTTTGTGATAGTGATATAAATGACACTTGGATTACGAAAAATAGCATTATTTAAGACTGTGTTAAAGGATAATGTTGATTTGAAAAACGTTGATTGGAGCGGAAATCAACAACCAAGTTTAACAGAGCTTTATTTAAAAAAAGGAGTGAGGAATCGAATTGGATTCTTCACTCCTTTCGATTGTATACTGTAAATTTTTCCCAAATAGTAATTTATTTGCGATGCATTTCATAATATAGAATATACGTTCGATTAAAGGGGAGAACAACATGAAAAACAAAAATGAAACCTCGCTTACTGGAGACATGTTAGTTAAATATTATGAATTGAATAAACAGAAAAAAGAAATTGAATTGGAAATGAATCAATTGAAGGAGTCCTTCCAGCACTACTTTGATCAGTTTGTTGGTGAGAATGTAAAAGGAGAAATTACAATATGCGGTTACAAACTTCAACGGCAAATTCGCAACACCGAGAAATATAACGATGAATTGATGATTAAGAGACTAGAAGAATTGCAAATGAATGATTTGATTCAAATTGTGAAAAAACCGGATGATGGTAAAATCAAAGCTGCTCTTCAACTTGGGTTATTAAATCAAGAGCATTTAGATGGCTGTCTTATTAAAACCTCTTCCCCAGCGATTTCGGTAAAGCCTCTTACACCAAGATAATAGTAAAAAAACATGGATCCTTACATAACAGATCCATGTTTTTTATGTTTTGCATCATTCCCAGAGCTAGTGGCACTCTTTAAAAGCCCTTGCTTACTTCCTCCAAATTTAAAAACCAAAATGCCGGCAACGATGACGAGGACACCAATTAATTTTTTAAATGTAAAAGGGACTTGTTCGAGTCCAAACCATCCAAGAGAGTCCCACAATAATGCAAAGACCAGCTGTGATGTCAGAACGATTGAGATGGAAAACGTAGGACCCAAGAGACGCATCCCCTTCACAAGGCACATCACCACCCCTATTCCAATCAAACCGCTGAACCAAAACCAAGTCCTCATACCTTGCAAGACAAATAGATTTTTCCCTTCGAAAATGGTACCAAATGTCAATGATGCGAGGAATCCCATTCCTAATACGAGTGTGGTGGTTGACCATGATCCTGCTCGTTCATTCACCTTACTGTTAAAAATGTTTTGCACACTGAGAAATGCTCCTGCAAGAAGCGATATCAGTAATCCAAATACCATCCCAATTCCCCCCTTCTTTCCCGCGAAAGACTATTCGTAAATATGTTGAATGGCAAGCTTCTGTAAGCCTTCCCTGTCCTTAACCATAATGGAGCCTTTGTTTCGTTCAACAAGTCCATCTTCACAAAACTTTTGAATGACGCGATTCAGATGCCGATAACTAGTACCAATGAAATTAGCTGTATCCGTAAGATTAACCGAACTTAGTTGCTTGTTCACAGGAGAATTTGTTTCATCAAATGAGACCGATAATAAATAACTGGCTAAACGTACTTCGACTGGATACATCAGGCTTAAGCTCATTGAATTGGATTTAAGATGGAACTTTTCTGTGATGATTTTTAGTAAAAATTGGAGAAACGGTGAAAAGTCACTCGCGTATTTTTTCAACCAGTGATGTTGAACACCAATCAAAGTTACTGGTGATACAGCCTCAACTGTATTGATAAAATGAATATTTTGGACGTATTCAATATCCCCAATTACTTCAAGTGGGGTCTTGAAAGAGAGAATAAGTGTTTTACCTTCAACTGAGTTTGTATAGATTTTTAGTTTCCCCTTCACAAGAACGTATAGAAACTCTGCGGCATCTCCTTGAGAACATATATTCTCACCTTGTTCAAAGTGGAACAGTGATAAATAGGGTAATAAATTTTCATTAAAAATGGGTTCCAGTTCGTACTTTTGCAAAAAATCATTCAATTGTTCTTGATTTTTGATTTCATTCATTCCGTGATTTCTCCTACCGTTCCCATTAAAATTTTAGAATTAATACACCAGTAATCATCATTATAATCCCGATGAAATGTGACAGGTTCATCTTCTGCTTCCTGACACCAAACCATCCTTTACTATCAATGATGAAGGTCAGGCTAAGCTGGGCAATGAGGATTGCGGCGATTGAAAGAGTGATACCGATATGATGAATAGCTGTAACATTACTGTAGATAATGACAGCCGCAAAGGCGCCTCCTGTTAAATATAATGGTTTCACTTGTTTAAACATTTGCCATTTTCCATCACGGACAAACATGAGGATCACCAAGGCCGCAATGAATCCGGTAAATTGAGTAATGGTCGCGGTTTGCCAAGTACCGATATCCTGACTGATCCGTGCATTAGCAACACCTTGAAGGGTAATAAAAGCCCCTCCTAAAAACGCAAATAGAATCCCTTTCATTTATTCCTCTCCTCTTTTAACAATCAATATGTAAATGATATATCCTTTGCTTAAATGAGAGGAAGGACATATGTCCCTGATTATCGGAATAAAAAATCCCGTATTATTGAAATAATACAGGATTTCTATAATTTATTTACGGAAAAACACATTGGTTTGTTTTGTCCAACCAACAGATTCAAAGACTTCTCTCATTTTATCCAAATCGATTTGAGGAAAATCATGATGAATTTGAATCTCCATTTTTCCTCTCACCTTATTCAAACTTTTACCACATACCCCAGAACCACTCAGGGGCTGGGGTTTTTCATTAATTAATCATATCAATCAAAACAGTAAAGGATTTTTTGATATCCTGATCGCATATCTATAACACGTTTTCTAACGGTTTCAACTGGCTCTTGATCCTCTAGGACTCGGACGATGTAGTCTGCAATGATATCCATCTCTGCTTCCTTCATCCCTAAGCGAGTGATTTCAATGGTTCCAATCCGTAAGCCGCTTGGATAATCCCAATCTTCCGGTTTATCGCTTGGAATTAAATTTTTGTTTGTGATAATATTCGCCTTGGCAAGTTTATGAGCCACATCCAATCCACCGCCAAATTTCTTCACATCAACAATGACTTGGTGCGTTTCTGTAAAACCTTTATGTGCGCCAAGAACCGTGATTCCTCTGTCATGAAGTGCCTTTGCCAGTGCTTTTGAGTTGGCAACAATTTGAGCCATATACTCTTTTCCGAAAGCGAGGAATTCAGCAGCTGATGCGGCGAGTGCCGCTACACGATTTACTTGGTGTGTTGCTGCAAGTGCTGGGAAAATCGTATTGCAAACAGGTTGTGTGAGGGTTGGATCATTCCAAACAATTATGCCGCTTTGTGGACCGCTGAAGGTTTTTCCCGCTGAACCTGTCATAATGCAAGCACCTTCGTTCAGTGGGTCTTGGAATTGGCCGCCTCCGATCAGTCCGAGTTGGTGGGCACCATCAAAGAATATTTTTCCGCCCCATTCACTTACGATTTCGGACATTTCTTTTAATGGGAATGGGAAAAGTGTCATCGATGCGCCAAGGGTCACTAATGTTGGTTTTACCTGTCTGGCTACTTTTGCAAATTCATCTATGTCTACTACTAAATCAATTGGATCCATTGGAACATCATAAATATTCAAGCCGCGGATCCCGGCCGGACCATCATATCGATTACTGGAATGGCCGCCTAATGGCTGGGCAATGGTCAAAATATTATCTCCCGGTTTTGTTAGGGCGGCATAAACCGTCATGTTTCCGATCATGCTTGCAACAAGACGATGGTCCGCATAATTGCAGTTAAATACTTTTTTGAGTAATTCCACGCAAAGAGATTCAATTTCATCGATATACTTTGTTCCGGAAAACCATCTTTGCGTAGGACCGATATGGCCTTCTGCTGCCCGTGTTCCTACTTCTGATGCTAATAATTGTCGGACGGTCGGGCTGGTTGGCGCTTCTGGAGCCAATAAATTGAGACATTCCTGTCCTCTCCAAATTGCGTTTCTGTCTACGGCATTAATGATTTCCTTTTGGATTAATCGTGGTGAGGAACTGTTTTCAACGATTTCCTTTGCCCAGTTTAATACCTTTTGGTCATGGACTTCGAGGTTTTGCGATGTGGTTGATGTTGAATTCATTTTACCTTTCCTCCTAATTGGTCAATTGAGTATCTTACTTCTGACTGATTTGGAGTAACATTTATCAAGGCTATTTTTTGTTTATGTAAAAATTAATTGGGCCTTGCTTAAAACCAATATATCGCATATCGATTGGATGGTCAATTTATTTTTTGATAATTTAGTTAATTGTCTCGATAAAAAACGAGCACGACGTTTTGCCGTACTCTACTCGGATTCCCCAATTAAAACTCTACTTAAACTCAACCAATTTTCCTCGACTAAGGCAGTTGCTAAGTTACTATTTTTTGCTTTACATGCTGCAATGATTTGCCGATGCTGCTCGAGTGAAAGATGACCATCCACAGAACTAAACTTAGAGAATTCCAATCTCCTGATTTTGGTCATTATTCGTTCTAGCGCTATTTCTATCTCCGGATTGTGAGAAGCTTTTAAGAGTACGTAGTGAAATTGATCATCTGCCTCCACTGCTCCAATAATATCCTTCTCTTCTAATGCCTTTTTCAGCTCGCAATTTTTGGCTTCCATTCGCTCAATTTCTTCAGTAGAAATTTGTTGGATAGCAAGGCGTGCAGCTAAACTGTTTAAAGCTGCGACAACCGTAAACGCATTCCGGGCCTCCTCCAAATTGATCTTCGTGATTCTTGTTTGCGAACCTGGCAGGGACTCAACAAGCCCTTCATCCTCCAGTCTTTTCAGCGCTTCTCTAACAGGAGTTCGACTAACCCCAAATTCCGCAGCCAAATCCTTATCCAATATGCGTTTCCCAGGTTCCAATTCCAAGGTAATGATTGCTTTTTTTAAAGATTCATATATTTGATCTCTTAATACAGGGCGGTCAATGGTTTTAATTGTTTTCATAAAACCAATATATCAACGAGTTTTTTGGTTGTCAATTGTTGTGAAAGGTGAATAATTGGCTCAAATTGTTTTATATTCATGTAACCATTGAAATGGTTTGTTCTCAGTTTCTTCTGTCAAGTCGGAAATAGTAGGAGGATAAGGATTTGTTCGGATATGCCTTTTTAGTTTTGTCATAACCATAGTAAAATTTAACTCTGGGCAGTAATTGAACCAAAAAGTAATGGTTTCATTTTTTGTCCTAAAGCCTTTATAAACGGATTCAATCAGGACTATAATTTTCAAAGCCTCTTGTTTGGTCATTTTGTCCTCCTCCTTATTTGTTATTTTTCCCATTTGACAAATAAATAATCTGATTGCCTTAATAACCACTATGCGATATATTGGTTTTATGAAAAAGACATTTAACAAAAATTAAATATTTATTATTTAGAGAATGAACAGAGGTGTACTTCAGTTGAAACCAATTTTACTCGGCATTTGTGCCGCCTTCTTTTTTGCTTTTACGTTTATTCTTAATTCATCTATGGAGTTGTCTGGCGGCAGTTGGATTTGGAGTGCTTCGCTCCGATATATTTTTATGGTTCCCTTTCTTATGTGTATCGTACTAAGTAGAAAAAATCTTCGTCCGCTTTTAAATGAAATGAGAAAAAAACCCGGAACTTGGGTCCTATGGAGTTCTGTGGGATTTGGTGTATTCTATGCTCCATTATGCTTTGCAGCAGCGTATTCACCTGGTTGGCTTATTGCAGGTACTTGGCAAATCACGATTATATCAGGTACATTACTCGCACCGTTATTTTTTGAAACAATATACACAAAAAATGGACCTTTACAAATAAGGGGGGAAATTCCTTATAAAGGTCTAATCATGTCACTTATCATTTTGTTAGGTATTGTTTTAATGCAAATTGAACATTCGAAACATTTTTCCTTTGAAAATTTATTACTCGGAGTTATACCTGTTCTGATCGCATCCTTTGCATATCCTTTAGGGAACCGTAAAATGATGGACATCTGTGAAGGGCGTTTAGATACTTTTCAAAGAGTGTTAGGGATGACTCTTGCAAGTCTTCCATTCTGGTTTGTACTTTCCTTATATGGCTTTTACACCGTTGGCCTACCAAGCAAGGGGCAGGCTTTCCAATCATTATTAGTTGCACTTTTTTCTGGAGTCGTTGCCACTGTCCTATTTTTCAAAGCAACGGATATGGTACGAGGAAATATTCAAAAATTAGCTTCAGTTGAAGCAACACAATCAATGGAAGTCCTTTTTACATTAGCTGGTGAACTAGTATTTTTGTCGCTGCCAATTCCAGCTCCTTTATCTTGGTGCGGTATTCTAATCGTCATCCTTGGCATGATTTTGCATAGTTATGTTTCAATTAAAAATGAAGAAAGCAATTGTGAAAAATCAGTGGCTTAAATAAAGCGAAAAAACCATCTTTTTAATGAGTCGGTTTTTTCGCTTTATTCTAATGACCAAATTATTCAAAAGATTAACCTTCATTTCCAACCGGTGATTTTGTCGGAATAAAAAACGTAACCACAATCGATAGCACACTGACACATAGGGCGAAAAGATAAATATTTTTCATCCCGATCACCATTGTCGCAGCATGATTGATAAACAGCCCCATGACCGTTACCCCTATGGACGTTCCAATGTTTCGAATAAAGATTTGCAGGGAAGTGGACATCCCCTTTATATCATTTTCAACAAATTCCTGTGATGCAATTGTTCCAACGGCGAATAATAAACCAAACGCAAATCCTTGAACGGTCAAAAGACCAAACAATAAAAAGTAGGATACGTCTTTAATGACGAAAAAGATGACCAAACCTGCAAGGGTACATATAAGATTACCAATGATAAACAGATGCTTATAACCGTAGCGTATAATCCATTTTCCTGCCGGTGTACTTCCAAAGGTCCAGCCAATGGCAATGCTTAATAGAATCAAGCCACTTTGATAAATGTTCATATGGCTGCCTTCTTGCAAAAACAGCGGGATATAGTTCGGTGTTCCGAAAAAAGAAATACAGAGAAATAACATGTAAAGATTGACCATTAAAGTTCCTCTGTTTTTAAACAAGGAAACCGGAAGAAATGGCTGCTCTACCTTCCGTTCAACAAGCAGGAATACAACCATTCCGACTATTCCACAGGCGACATACCATAATGGTTCTGCTACGTTTGTGGCGAGCAATAAAAGCGTGATGGAAAGACCGAATAAAACAAAACCTTTATAATCAATATAAGTCTTTTTAAATTGATTTTGTTCCTTGTAGGGGATTAAGCAAAGAACCGTCGCAATTCCAATTGGAATATTTATGAAGAAAATCCATCTCCATGTTAGGGTTTCAACAAAAAAAGAACCAAGAACAGGTCCTACAATTGAAGACAATGTCCATATTCCGCTAAAGACAGCTTGAATTTTCCCGCGTTTTTCAATCGTAAATAAATCACCGACAATGATCATCGAGATTGGCAGCATTCCTCCTGCCCCTAACCCTTGGATACCACGGTAAATAATTAACGAGACCATTGAATTGGCCAACCCTGCAAGCAAAGAACCAATGGTAAAGATTGCTACTGAAATGATGAGTAGCCGTTTTCTTCCGTACATATCGGATAATTTTCCGTACAGCGGCACGGTAACCGTACTTGCGAGCATATAAACTGAGAAGATCCAAGCAAACAGCTCCATCCCGCCAAGCTGTTTCACAATCGTCGGACTTGCTGTTTGCATAATATTGGCATCAAGTGCCGATATAAGGGTGGTAATGACCAGACCCCAAAATACATACTTATTTTTATTCATACAGACCCCCATAAAGCTTGTTGACTTCCATATTTTTCTATTAAAAATGAGTTACTTTACTATTATACAAAAACTAATGTTCTTTTTCTAGATTCCAAATTTAACAAATTGAATAGCCAAAATCTAATAAAGATTGTTATAATTTAGTATGTTTGTAATTTGAAGAGTTTTGGAGTGATTGATTTGGATTCGCAGGTTGTTGTTATGCCAAACCCCAGACCCAAGGGAGTTATTTTAGTACTAATTGGCGCTTCCTTTTGGGGGATTTCAGGTACGGTTGCACAGTTCTTGTTTCAAAAACAAGGATTCAGTGTCAGCTGGCTCGTAGTGATCCGGCTGCTTTTTGCTGGATTGGGGTTATTATTATTTTCCCGTTTTGGTGGAAAACAAAATATATGGACCATATGGAAAAATAAATCGGATGTATTGCAATTAATTGTGTTTGGAATCATTGGAATGCTCGGTGTTCAGTATACCTATTTTGCAGCTGTAAAAGAAGGAAATGCAGCTACCGCTACCATTATTCAATATCTGGCGCCGGTGATGATTACCTGTTATCTTTGTTTCCGTTCACGGGTATTACCTGCTAAACATGAAATTATCGCCATTTGTTTAGCGCTTTTAGGGACCTTTTTTCTCGTTACAAATGGGAATATCCAGGCACTTTCAATTTCCGGACCGGCGTTTTTCTGGGGAATTCTCTCCGCTTTTGCCTTAGCCTTTTATACCCTATATCCTAGGAAACTATTAAATACATGGGGTTCTTTGATTACAACGGGCTGGGGGATGCTGATTGGCGGTGTAGTTTTCAGCTTTTTTCAGCCGCCATGGCAATTTCATGGGTCGTGGTCGTTCTCTGCGTTGATGGCTGTTCTTTTTGTCGTTATCTTTGGTACGTTAGTCGCCTTTTTTTGCTATATGGAAAGCCTAAAATACATAGAAGCTTCAGAAGCAAGCCTCTTAGCATGTGTAGAACCATTATCTGCTGCGTTTTTAGCAGTAGCTTGGCTTCATGTTCCATTCGGTGTTTTTGAATGGATCGGTGCCGCCTCCATCCTTGCGACCATTTTTATTTTATCAGCGGTAAAACGGACTTAAACGGTATGGAGACTTAGTGAAAAATTCACAATGGTGCCAGGCACCGTGTGAATTTTTCACAATCTTAAAGAGGAAATAGTAATTCGACTTCTGTTCCTTTTTCTTCTTTGCTTTTTATTTTTATTTCCCCTTTATGCATTTTCATAATATTCTTGGCTATTGCAAGCCCCAGGCCAGTTCCGCCTGTTTCTCGACTTCTTGCTTTATCGACCCGATAAAATCGTTCAAAAATCCGATGAAGATCTTGCTTTGGTATGCCGATGCCGTAATCCTTTACAACAATAGAGGCAAAATGCTGCTGCTGATTCAAATATAAGTCGATTTGATCTTTACTATACTTGATCGCATTATCGAGAAGGATGATGATCACTTGTTTTAATTTCAGTTCATCCGCTAGGATATAAATATGTTCTTCACTGTGGTGGAGATGAATCTCCCGCTTATAGGCATTTTTTAGCTGTTTTTGAATCTCTTTACATAAACCGACTAAATCTACTTGCCTTAGATCCAAGGTCGTTTCTTTTTCGGAGGTGGCCATATTCAAGAACATTTCGGTCATTTTTTGGATCCGGGTTGCTTCCGAATAGATGGCTTCAATCGCTTCCGTTGACATTTCAATATTTTGTACCCCTCTTCTTCTTAAGAGGCTGGCATAGCTTTTAATGACAGTGAGCGGCGTTTTTAATTCATGAGAAGCATCTGAAATAAACTGGTCCTGTTTTTCCATATTTTCACTTAGCCGTTCAATCATTCGATTAAAGGTCGAGGCCATCTGCTCCAATTCGTCCCTTGTCCGATTTTGCATCACAATCTTCTTTGGGATACCACTTTGTTCAATGTCCTCCATGGTTTTGATCATATTAGAAATCGGACGCATAATGAAGCCGGATAACCATTTCCCGCCAAGCAGGGACAAGATACCGGATAGGACAGTACATACTCCAAGGACCCATAATAAAATATCTTTTCTCATTTCAAGTCCCATTAAGGCTTCTCCGATATCAAGAGTTGCTGTTCGGTTCATACTAGTTTTTATCGGAACTCGAACATAGATTACTTGTTTTTCTCCCGTTTCTGTTCCAATTAATATCCTGCCGGATTCCTGTTTTTTCGTATATTTTGGTTTAATCTTACTGGTTATTTCCTTATCATTGGTTACTTCTGTAAGTGTTTTTCCATTAGGATCAACGACCCTGATATAGGAATGGATGGTTAAAAAATCTTTTAACATTTCTGTTTGCTCTTCAGGATGAGCAGATTTAAGTTCATCGATAATATCATTCGCTTTTTGTAATAGGGCATCCTCTTCCATATTGACGGTAATTTTTAAAAAAGAAAAAAAGACAACGACATTAATAAGGATTAACACACAAAGCAGCCAGGCGGTTGTCGTTAGGTTAATTTTCGTGGTGATTTTCATGTTATTTCTCCTTAACGGTAAAACCTACTCCACGAACAGTATGAATTAATTCGGAGTCAAACCCTTCGTCCACTTTTTTGCGAAGATGGCGAATGAATACATCAATTACATTGGTCTCTCCTTCATATTCATAGCCCCAAACATTTAAGATAATATTATCTCTCGTGACAACCTTATTTTTATTCGTTACTAAATAGAGCAATAAATCATATTCTTTCGGAGTAACGGTGATGGAATTCCCATCTCTTGATACTTCTCGGGTATTTGTGTCGATCGATAAATCCCCTACAGTAAGTACAGAAGTATCTTCCGTTGGACTATGAATCGAGTGGTCTCGGATACAAGCACGAACCCTGGCCAAAAGTTCTTCGATTTCAAATGGTTTGGTTATATAATCATTGGCTCCTTGATCCAATCCCGTTACCTTATCCAATGTCATATTTCGCGCCGTTAAAAGAATAACCGGAGTTTGATTCCCTGCCTTCCTAAGCCTTCTTAGTACCTCGATTCCATTCATTTCAGGGAGCATAACGTCCAGTAAAATAAGATCGATGGGTTTTTCTGTTGCCATATTTAATCCTGATTTTCCATCATGTTCGACAAACACTTCATAGCTCTCATATTCAAGCTCTATTTTTAACACCTTAGCAATATTGACTTCATCCTCGATGACTAAGATCCGTTTTTTCATGATTTCTTTCTCCTTTTAAATAACTCTACCAATAATTTAACATGTTTCCTCCATTACTTTAGATTTTTCATGGATTATTAATATAATTTTTAGGGAGAGTTTAGGTAGTTCTTCTTCAGAAATATCGTACCATTTTTCTTTTTAAAATAAAAAATCTTCGGATCCAGAGGATTCGAAGATTAAAAAAGTTTACTAAACCAACATTTGATATAATGCTTTATCTTTATTCACTTCCCGATATAAAAATCCTTTTGCCTTAATCCGTTCCATTAATGGGAAGTAATCGTCTTTATCCTTTAATTCGATTCCAACTAGGGCCGGTCCAGTTTCGCGGTTGTTCTTTTTCGTATATTCAAAATGGCTGATATCATCATTTGGTCCAAGAACATCTAATAAAAATTCTCTCAATGCACCAGGACGCTGCGGGAATTGAACAATAAAGTAATGCTGTAAGCCTTCATAAATTTTGGAACGCTCTTTGATTTCCTGCATTCTTCCAATATCATTGTTCCCACCGCTGACAATACAAACGACTGTTTTTCCTTTAATTTGTTCCTTGTAGGAATCAAGTGCAGCGATCGATAAAGCACCGGTTGGTTCCACAACGATGGCATTTTCGTTATATAACGAAATGAGTGTTGTACAGACCTTTCCTTCAGGGACTACCAAAATATCTTCTACGAGGTCCTTACAAATCTCAAACGTATGTGCCCCAACGGTTTTAACAGCTGCACCGTCAACGAAAGGATCGATTTCTTTAAGAGAGGTGACCTTTCCTTTTGATAATGATTCTTTCATGCCAGGGGCACCCATTGGCTCGACGCCAATTAACTTAGTATTCGGAGAATATTGTTTCATATAGGTTCCAACACCTGAAACAAGTCCCCCGCCGCCGATAGCTGCAAATAAATAATCAATTGGCTCTTGAGAGTCATTAAGGAGCTCAACAGCGACCGTCCCTTGTCCTGCAATGACATCAAAATCATCGAATGGATGGATAAAGGTTCTTTGTTCCGCTTTACTGCATTCCATTGCTTTTTCATAAGCATCGTCAAAGGTATCCCCTACCAAGACAATTTCAACATCTTCCCTGCCCCAGAATTTTACCTGGTTCACTTTTTGCTTTGGTGTTGTGCTTGGCATGAAGATTTTTCCGTTAATTTTGAGAAGATGACAGGAATAGGCTACTCCCTGCGCATGGTTTCCGGCACTTGCACAAATAATCCCATTATGTAGATCTTCGCCGCTTAGTTTTTTAATCCGATTATATGCCCCGCGTATTTTAAAGGAACGAACACTTTGCAGGTCCTCGCGCTTAAGGTATACATTACACTCATATCGTTCAGATAGAATGGCATTGTATTGCAGGGGAGTGGGCGAAATTTCGTCCTTAATATTGTGACTGGCAAGGATAACATCCTCCGCAGTTAATGTTTGTTCTGTTTTGTCTGTTTGCTCAACTTGTTGTTTCATTCATGGTCCCTCCTAAATAATTGCACTTTCCAATTTCAAATTTCAATTTTTAAACAACAAAAAACCCGCCCCGTGTATAGGGACGAGTTAGCTCGCGTTACCACCCTACTTCCACAGCGAAAATTCCTCACTAAAGCTGCGGCTCTCAAATCAACGTACCGTATCATGATACGTGTTCCAATTTAACGGTGGACCCTTCCGGCCTAGCTTACTAACTTTTCAGCTACGCATCTCGGAGATGATTTTCAGAAATTTCCTGCTATCGACTCCCACCCAATGTCGACTCTCTGTTAAACAAGGAACAAATCCTACTCTTCTCGTCATCAATTCATCTTAAATTTGTTATAAGGTTACCACCGTAAATCGCCTTCGTCAATATATTTTGACTATTTTTATTATTTTGTCAAAGTTAAAACGCTTACATTGGAAAATGAAGGGTTTTTCACCGGCATCCTTCATTTTTACGGTTCATCCAAGGGAGAAGTTGTAGTTGGGGATGAAGGAGTTTATATACCCTCGTACCATTCATTGGCCGAGGGTTTTCGTTGTTTGGGATTTAAATAATATTTTTGAACTTTCCTTTTGCAAGTCTATTAAATGCTCCTCTTCAAATAAACGTAAAAATACTTCAGCAATTTCTGGATCAAATTGTGTCCCTTTATTTTGGTTAATTTCAGCTAGTGTTTTATGTACATCAAGCTCCGTACGGTAAATCCGCTTCGAGGTCATCGCATCAAATGTGTCCGCAACAGCTAAAATGCGGGCAATTAACGGAATCTCCTCGCCTTTAAGCCCGTGAGGATATCCTTTGCCGTCATATCGCTCATGATGATATAAAACGCCGTCTAATATTCCTGTTTCATGAAAGCTTGAAACATGCTTAATAATTTCATTCCCAATTAACGGATGCTCTTTAATAATCGAATATTCCTCTTCAGTTAGCTTACCCGGCTTCTTTAAGATATGTTCAGGAACCCCTATTTTTCCGATATCATGTAATAACCCAGCTTTTTGTGTCATATCACATAATTCAGCTGATAATTTCATTTTCTTAGCGATTTTCAAAGCATATTTAGCAACATTTTCAGAATGCTGTGAAGTATAAGTATCCCTGGAGTCCAGTGCTTTGGAAAGAACCTTAATCATTTCAATATTATCTCTTTTTATTCGCTGGTTATGTTTCATCAGTCCAACTGAAATGACCATAATTAATAGATAAGTGCCTAGTTGAACGAAAAAAGTGCCTGCATCAGGCAAATTTGGTGCAAAGGAATACCTGCAGGTCACAATGAGGGTGGTACATAACACTAGAAACAAGGGAGATTGATTATAAAAACCAATTCCTAAGAAAACGGTGGCAAGAACATAAAATATATAAATTCGTTCATCCATTAAAATGGTTAAGTTTAAAAACGTACTTAATAGTAAGATGCAAATGAATCCATAACGAAAGTAATTGGGCTTGTTTAACCATGATTGAATTCTTTTTTCCATTACATTTAAAACTCCCTTTTTTGAATCGAAATGAGGTAACCCGTAAATAAAACAATCCATCTCCTTCAAAAGATTAGGATACGGGAACAAATCCATTGCATTTCTTTTCTAATTTCGTTTTGTACATTTGTTGGTCTGCAAGCATTACAGCTTCTTCAAATCGTTTTGCTTGGTCAGGATAAATGGAATAACCAATGGAAACTGCGATATGATAGGTATTTCTTTCTGAGTTTAGTAGACAAGTTTCAATTTTACCTCTTATTTTTTCGGCTTCAATCTGATTGGTGTTTGGAGCGATTATTAAAAATTCATCCCCGCCCCATCTGAATAAGACTTCTGATTTATTTAAGGTTTTTGCAAGAAGCTCGGTTAGCATAATTAAAACTACATCACCGGTATCATGACCTAGTGAGTCATTAATCTCTTTAAAATTATTTACATCTAAAAGAAACACTGCCATCGATTTATTCAGCCGCTCCATTTTGGCCTTCAATTTAGGAAAAATTTTTTCAGTATAACGGCGATTATATATTTTTGTTAAAAAATCCTTTTCTGAATGAAATTTCACTAAATCATATTGCTTTCCAGAATACCATGCGAATAGAGAAAGGACAGGAATAAGTACGAGGTCCAATCTTGTAAAGGCACTGCCGTGAATGTAAAGACCAATCAAATAACTAACGATTATAAAAGCTAAAATAGATACTCTCCCCGTACATTTCATCTTCCCACCTGTTTCTACTATTGTGATAGTTTTATTCTACCATTGGGAAAAAAAAGAAGGATATTACCGTGAATTTTTAACAATTTTGTCGAATGTTTATTAAATATTTTTGACATTTTTGAAGTTTGGCTTGGCAAAATTGATTTGAAAATAGTTCTCATTTTTTTCCTTTACTATAGAGTGGTATACTAATAACTGAAGAGAGTTATTATTCAGATTTTTAAAAGGAGAGAAAAGAATGAAGATACCCTACAATGGTGTTGCCCCTTCGATCGACGAAACGGTATTTGTGGCACCTGGCGCATATTTAATCGGGGATATAAAAATTGGGAAGGAGTCTACCATTTGGTTTAATGCGGTTTTACGCGGGGACGAAGGCCCGATTTCCATTGGAGAACAAACAAGTATCCAAGATAATACCACCATCCATTTATACGAAGGTTGTCCAGTAGAAATTGGGGATGGAGTAACAGTTGGTCATAATGTGATTTTACACGGCTGCAAGATTGGCAATCGCAGTATCATCGGGATGGGCTCCACCCTCCTCGATCACGTCGAAATTGGTGACGAATGCATCATTGGAGCTAACACCCTACTCACAAGCGGAACCAAAATCCCGCCACGCTCCCTAGTCGTCGGATCACCCGGAAAAGTAGTCCGTGAACTTACAGAAAAAGACCTGCAACTTATCCAAATGTCCATCGAAGTCTACGTCCAAAAAGGACGAGAATACAAACAAATTCTCGAGAAGTGATAGTTTTTTTCTACAAAATTCGGGTGGTGCCTGGCACCACCCGAATTTTGTAGAATCTAAGATTTTATTTTAACTTTATTCTATGGACCAAAGCAGACTGCAGGATTCCCGGTAAATTTGATGGAGTTTTTTGACGAACAACCCGCTTCTCCCCGGCATTGTATGGCCTTCAAACTCCTTTATCGGTACAATTTCTTGGATGGAGTTGGTGACAAAGATTTCTTCTGCGCCCATCACCTCTTCTGCCTGGAAAAGTCCTTCTTCAACACCCATTCCTAAACGTTTAGCACTTTGGAGGATAAACTGCCGTGTGATCCCATTTAAAATGCCTGTCGCAATCGACGGTGTATATACGGTGTTTCCCTTTTTCCAAAAGATATTTGAAACGATCCCTTCGGCAATAGAACCTTCTGCTGTTAAAAAGATACCTTCTACTTCCGTGGAACTGCCAATCTCCCTTTTTGCCAAAAGATTATTCATATAATGATGTGATTTTAACCGTGTCAAACCCTCGGGTGTATTCCGCTTCAACTGCAAAAGAATGGCCTTCTTTTCTGCCATCTCCCCCGCATCAGGCAGTGGTTTTGCAAAAATAAGCACATTTGGTTCCCGGTAGGGTTCGACTTGCAATCCAACCTCACCCAGACCCGCTGATACATTAAAGCGGATATAGGCATTGATGAATCCGTTCGCATCTAACAGTACCCTAAGGGCATTACACACTTCAGCTCGTGTAAACTGTTTCTCAATATTTAGGACTTTGAGACCCTCGTTTAGACGGGCAATATGGGTGTCTAATAAAAAGGGATGCCCATTATAAACCCGAAAGGTTTCAAAAAGTCCCATTCCATATAAAAAGCCATGATCAAAAGGAGAAATGACCGCCTCTTCTTTTTTAACAATTTCCCCGTTTACATAAATAAACATGTGATTACCCTCTAACCGTGTGCGTCACTCTTCCATAATGGCGGACAAAATTTCGCAATAGATCTTTCCCAGCCGTTGTCATAATGGATTCCGGGTGGAACTGAACTCCTTCAATAGGAAGCTCTTTATGGCGAATCGCCATAATCTCCCCTTCCGCAGTCCAGGCAGATACCTCCAAACATTCGGGTAAGCTTTCTTTTCGAACAATTAAGGAATGATAACGAGTCGCTGGAAATGGATTAGGCAAATTTTCAAAAATTGTTTTTCCATCATGAAAAATCTCCGAGGTCTTTCCATGCATAAGACGCTCTGCTTGTACTACTTCTCCGCCAAAGGCCTGAGCAATCGATTGTTGACCCAGACAGACACCAAAAATCGGAATTTCACCCGCAAAAGCTTGGATTGCTTCTAGACTGATTCCGGCTTCATTTGGACTGCAGGGACCGGGAGAAACCATCAAGAATTTTGGGCGCAACTTGGAGATTTCCTCAATTGTTGTCTCATCATTTCGTTTAACGACTAAATCCTCGCCTAATTCTCCTAAATATTGCACCAAATTAAAGGTAAAAGAATCGTAATTATCAATCATGAAAATCATCGCTGTTTTCCTTTCCCTTCTGCCATTTCTTTTGCCCGCCAAAGCGCTGCGGCTTTTTTCAGTGACTCTTTATACTCATGCTTCGGATTAGAATCAATCACAATTCCCGCTCCTGCTTGGACATGTCCCATACCGTTTTTCACCAACATGGTCCGAATCACAATATTTAGTTCCATGTCACCGGAGAAATCAATCCAGCCAAGTGATCCCGTATAAATGCCCCTTTGAACCGGTTCAAGCTCTTCAATAATTTCCATCGTGCGAATCTTTGGAGCACCGGTAATCGTTCCTCCTGGAAAAACCGCATCAATAACATTAAAGCTATTTTTATCGGCCGCTAATTGTCCTCGAACATTCGAGACGATATGCATCACATGCGAGTATTTTTCAATGACCATAAATTCATTTACCTCAACCGTTCCATATGCACAAACCCGGCCGAGGTCATTTCGTTCCAAATCAACGAGCATCACATGCTCCGCCCGTTCCTTCTCATTTTCAATCAATTCATTGGCCAACTTTTGGTCTTCCGCCTCGTTTTTCCCTCTGGAACGAGTCCCTGCAATCGGCCGTGTGCTAACTTCATTGCCGTGCTTTTTTACCAAGAGTTCAGGCGATCCGCTGACTAATTGAAATTCTGGTGTATGGAAATAGCCCATATAAGGAGAGGGATTAAGCAGGCGCAATTGTTCATAGACGTCAATCGCTTCTACCTCCATGGGTTTTGATTGCCGAACGGAAAGATTGACTTGAAAAACATCCCCCTGAGCGATGTATGCCTGAACTTTCTTGACGGCATTGATAAACTGCTGCTCATCCATTGAAACTTCTAATGAATCCGACAGAATCAAAACGGTTTCTGAGGTTTCAACAGCCGGAATTTTTTCAAGCCAACGGCTCTCCCAAAGTGCAGCCTTTTCTTCGATAGGTTCTCCTTCTTCATGCAAAAATAATAACCATAATTCGTTTGTATGATGATCGAATACAAACCATTCTTTAAAAATTAAAAAGTAGATTTCCGGCATTTCGAGGTCATCTTTTGCAAGTGAGGGTAGTTTTTCAATATAACGACCATAGTCATAGCTGATGTATCCAATGGCACCGCCTTGGAAATCAGGCAGCCCTTCAATTCTATCGACATGGTATTGCCCCATCCATTCCTTTAATAAATGCAGGGGGTTTCCGTTTAACTGTTCTTGATGGTCTCCATCTTGTATGGTGAGTTGATGGTTTTTTCCCGTAATGATCTTCTCGGGATTAAATGCAGCGATGCTATACCGACCGCCCCGGCCGCTTTCTAGAAGTACATGATGACTGTAACCTGCTGCGATTTCACGATAGTGTGAAAAAAATGCTTCTTTCAAAAAGGGAAATTTTTTGCTGTATAAATGAAGCTGAACCAAAGATTGTCACTCCTATACGATTAGTCTTTTACATCATACATGATGAAAGCATAATTTTCATAGGATTAATTTTTTTATGGCAAACAAAAAGACTGAGCCGGGAAGCACAGTCTAATAGCATTCCTAGTTTACATAATATAATTATAGAATATTTACTATTTAATCTAACTCTTTTAATTCTCGATAGTTACCTTTAAAGTAAAGGAGCGGCTCCCCATCCTTCACCTGTAAATCCTGTACCTCTCCAATAAACAAAACATGATCTCCTGCCTCAACTTGATTAAAAACAGTACAAACAACATTCGCTAAAGCACCCTTTATAACAGGTAATTCACCAAATCGCTCAAAAATAAAAGGTTCTTCATCCTTTTTCTGTCCGGCAAATCTCATCGATTCCGCTTGTTGTTCACTGGCTAAAAAGCTCACAGCAAACCTTTTCGACTCTTGAAGAAAGCCCAACATTTTAGCTCTATTATCAATCGACACAAGAATTAACTTTGGATTCAAAGATACTGAGACAAACGCATTTGCAGTCATTCCATGGGCAGTCCCCTTCACCTCTGTGGTAATAATGGTAATCCCAGTAGCAAAGCTCCCCATGACATTTCGAAAAAAACGATCATCCATACGAAACACACTCCTAAAAAAGCCGTAGTATTAATCGTATGGTTTTATTTTGATTGTGATGATTAAATCAACGATAATTCGATGGTAAAAGTGGAAAGCAAGAATTACCAAACAAAATACGCCAGGCAAAATGCCTGGCGTATCTACTAATCTCTCTCCAACAATGCCTTTCCTGCAATCCCTGGATGCGTCATTTCATATGGATCAAGAATTAAATCTAGTTCTTCTTCAGACAATACATCATATTTTAAACAAAGATCACGTACAGAAGCTCCAGTTAAAATGGCTTCCCTGGCAATCCGAGCAGCTACTTCATAGCCAAGATGTGGATTAACCGCTGTAATGACACCAACACTCTTTTCCACATACTCTTTTAATCTATCTTCATTTGCAGTAATACCCTTTAAACAATGCTCCGTGAATACACCGAACGCATTATTCATAATACTAATCGACTGAAGCAGATTAAATACAAGAACAGGCTCCATAACGTTCAATTCTAATTGCCCAGCTTCAGATGCCAAGCAAATCGTATGATCATTCCCGATTACTTGGAAGGCCACCTGATTAATGAGCTCAGCCATCACTGGGTTTACTTTTCCCGGCATAATGGAAGATCCCGGTTGACGGGCTGGTAAGCTAATCTCTCCTAATCCAGCACGTGGACCAGAAGCCATTAAACGCAAGTCATTGGCGATTTTTGACATATTCATCATACAAACCTTCAATGCCGCTGATACCTCTGTATAAGCATCTGTATTTTGAGTTGCATCCACCAAATGTTCTGCACCAACAAGTGGTAATCCGCTGATGTCAGCAAGATGTTTTACAACAAACTCAATATAACGAGGATCCGCATTGAGACCGGTTCCAACTGCAGTTGCACCCATGTTTAACTCATATAAATGCTGGCGGGATTGCTTAATTCGCTTAATATCGCGTTCTAGTACTCGTCCATATGCTTCAAATTCCTGGCCAAGGCGAATCGGTACTGCATCTTGAAGATGGGTCCGCCCCATTTTGATTACATGGGCAAATTCTTGCGATTTTTGCATAAAGACTCCATGCATTGTTTCCATTGTACCCAATAATTTTTCAAGAAGATTCAATACCGAAATATGAATTGCGGTAGGGAATGAATCATTTGTTGACTGCGACATGTTGACATGGGAATTAGGACTGCAGTGATAATAATCACCCTTTTCATGTCCAAGTATTTCAATTGCACGGTTGGCAATAACCTCATTCACGTTCATGTTGATGGAAGTACCGGCACCGCCCTGAATCGGATCGACAATAATTTGGTCATGCCATTTCCCTTCAATCATTTCATCAGCGGCCTTCACAATGGCCTCACCAATTCCGTTATATAAGCGGTGAACATCCATGTTCGCCATCGCGGCAGCTTTTTTCACGATCGCCATTGCTTTTATTAATTCCTCATGGATACGATAGCCAGTAATTGGGAAGTTTTCCACTGCTCTTAATGTTTGTACACCGTAATAGGCTTCAACTGGTACTTCCTTTTCCCCTAAAAAGTCTTTCTCCACTCGCATGTTTACTTCATTGGTCAACATCCATATCGCCTCTTTGTTTTTAGTAAAAATCTATTACTCTTCTTTTTCGCCCTTAATCGATAAATCTTCTGCCAAAGGAGTTTCAAAAATAGTCTTGATCTCTTTAATAGAAGATTTCTGACCAAGAGCCCACATGAGCTTGGGCACAATGGCCTCGGTATTCATATCTCCCGATAAAATGACATCATGCTGGGCTACTTTACGACCTACTTCATATAAAAGTAAATCCTCACCTTCTTCAAGGCATTGAGTCGTAATCACAACCGCTATGCCCGCTTCAGTTAGTTCTTTGATTTTCACAAGAAGGTTGCGCCCTTCGAATGGCAGTCCGCCATTCCCAAAACTCTCAATTATTATACCTTTGTATAAACCTTTTAGGCAATCAAACACTTCCGGTTTTGTCCCGGGGTATAATTTCATTAAAAAAACATCGGTATTTATATTAGTATTCAATGCAAGTCCCACGCCGGTTGGTACAGGTTTCCACTGATATTTTACCTCTTTTTCATTCACATAGGCAACATAGGGGGCATTTACACTTTCAAATGCATCATAGCTTTTCGTTCGCATTTTTACAGCTCTCGTTCCGATGATCACCCGACCATCAAAAACGATAAACACTCCGCCAATGTCCTCTGTAGCAAATCTTAGTGCATCGGCCACATTCTTTTTGGCATCTGTCTTTTTAAAGCTAATCGGGACCTGGGACCCGGTTAATACAACAGGCTTGCGAAGTCCTTGCAGCATGTAGGAAAGGGCCGCAGAAGTATAGGCGAGCGTGTCCGTTCCATGCGTAATGACAAATCCGTCGTAATTTTCATAGTGTTGGTAGATCGCATGAGCCATTTCAACCCAATGCTCCGGCTGCATATTTGTGCTATCTATGTTCATGAGGAACTTGCATTCAATCTCAATGTTACCTGCTGATTTTGGGAAAAAGTGCAATAATTCATCGGCAGATAATCCGGGAACAAGCCCTTCGTTCCCTTCCACTGAGGCAATCGTACCACCAGTTGCTAATATTAAAATTTTCTTCAAAAAATATCACCCCGATTAGCAGAACAATTTTCATATCATTCGCGTTATGCGTATTTATACTTTAAATTATAGGATTAATTTTATATAAATCAAGCATTATTATTCAATTCGCGTACTTTTTTTCTATTCTAATCTTATAACCTATGATATAATTTTTTCAAAATCCTTTAGAGTGGAGTTTGAGACGAATGTTGGAGCGATTATCGGAATTACGAAAAGAACGAAAATGGTCCTTACAAGAAACCGCAGACCAACTGGGGATTGCCAAAAGCACCTATGCCGGCTATGAGTCGGGTTATCGTTTGCCATCATTACAATCCTTATCACAAATAGCCGATTTATTTCATACATCAGTAGATTATATATTAGGGAGAACAGAGGATTCATTGGCGGAACATTCAGTGATTGAAATTACCGAATTAATAGATTCCAACGAAAAAGTTTTGTCCCTGGATGGTGTCCTACTTTCAAAAGAGGAACTGGATGATTTCGTAGCCTTTGTGCGTGTAAAACGAGGATTAAAATCGTGAAGTTAAAATCCACCCATGCAATATGGGTGGATTTTATTAGGTCTGAATATCAAAACGGTCTTTTGCAAGCTCTTTATATTTTTTTTGATCAATATCCTGTTTATCTAGCTTACCATCGATCCATTCAGTAATAGATGTATCTGTTAAGGTCATGCTGCCCCTGTCAGTCAGCCTGGTAATTAACGGCTTTTTATTAAAAGGAGATTCCGGATGCTCGATAATGATTTTTTGTACCCCAGTTAATCTTGAATAATCGGTAATAGCCACTTTGGTATCAAAAGCATAGCCTATTTTCCAATCTTTGTCTTTATGTTTCAATTTCATGTAAAAAATATAATCCCCATGCTCAGTTTCCGTTTTCTCCGCTCGGAACTCGCCATTATTCGAGGTTACCACCTCTCCGGATAATGGAACAGGTTTTAAAGGGAGATTCACACCAAATCCTGTATCTACAAGATAGGGTTGCTCATTGTTAGTGATAATAGTTGCAACATGTGTTTTCCCGGTCGGAATCCAACGCTGATGATTGTGGTCGTAGACGACACCATAAATTAATTTTGCATCAATTCCATTTTCCAGTAAAAATAAATGGAGAATGCCATTTAGTTCATAACAAAGACCGCCCTCGTGTTGATCGATAATTTTGTTAATCAAGTTCTCTTTCGTGATTTTTTTTGCCTGATTTGCAATGATACCTATATTTTCAAATGGAATCGTTTTGGCTGTTTTTTCGAGAACGTCTTCTAAATTATCGAATGTAATGGTTTCGTTTGCAGGGAAACCTATTCTTTTCCGGAATTGTAAATTGAAATCGGTCATGAAGCTTGCCTCCTAAAGTTTAAATCATCAAGATCTCGCGGATATCCTTTTCTGTTAAGGAAGACAACTTCTCGTCTCCCTTCTGGATGACATCGTCAATCAGGTGTTTCTTTTTTTCTTGAAGCTCGTTCATTTTTTCCTCAATCGTCCCATGTGCGACCAGTTTAATCACCTGGACGGTGTTTTTCTGTCCCATTCGGTAAGCACGGTCAGCAGCTTGCTGTTCGACGGCAGGATTCCACCATAAATCATACAAAATCACCGTATCGGCGCCCGTTAAATTAAGACCGGTTCCGCCTGCTTTCAAGGAAATCAGGAATATATCTTTTTCGCCGAGATTGAATCGGCTGCAAAGCTGCACTCGATCTTCAGAAGGGGTACTGCCGTCCAGGTAAAAATAAGATACTCCCCTACTTGCCAGTTCCCTTCCGATAATCCCGAGCATTTGCGTAAACTGCGAAAAAATCAGCATTCTTCTCCCTGTGCTTTGACACTCCTCGATAATTTTCAGTAATTGCTCAAATTTCGCTGAACTTCCCTTATATCCATCCACAAACAAGGCCGGGTGGCAGCATAGCTGCCGGAGCCGTGTAAGTCCGGCAAGAATTTTGATGCGATTTTTTTGAAAAGTTTCTTTGTCTAAATGTTTTAAGGTATCATGCTTCAGCTTAGCTAAATAGGCTGCATATAGTTTTTTCTGATCTGGCAGCAGGTCTGAGGCATGCATGGATTCAATTTTTTCGGGAAGTTCAGCGAGCACATCTTCCTTTACCCGTCTGAGGATAAATGGTCGAACGCGCTTCGCAACTTCTTCCCGTCGTAATTCATGGAAAGCTCTTCGATTCGGAAACAATTCTGGAAATACAATATGAAAAATTGACCATAGCTCGTCAAGCGAATTCTCGATGGGTGTTCCAGTGAGAGCAAATCGGTGGCTAGCTTGAAGTTTTTTTACCGCCTTTGCTGTTTGCGTTTCAGGATTTTTAAAGGCTTGGGCTTCATCTAAAAATAGCGTATGGAAAGCTAGTTTACTGTATAACAAAGTGTCTTTTACCAACAGCGGGTAGGAAGTAATCACGACATCCACCACTGCAAGGTTTTTCAACAGCCTGTCCCGAACGATTTTGCTGCCATCAACGATTTCAGCCCGAATCTCTGGAGCAAATTTCTTCAATTCGTTCCACCAGTTATACGTTAAAGAGGAGGGCGAAACGATCAAAACGGTCTGATTCTCCCTCCGTATCTGAGGCAAAACCGAGTGGATATAGCTAATACTTTGCAGCGTCTTCCCAAGGCCCATATCATCTGCTAAAATCCCCCCTAAACCGTAATGGGCGAGTGTTTTTAGCCATTGATAGCCAAGTTTTTGATAATCCCGTAGAATCCCAGAGAGACTTGCAGGAATAGCAAAATGAACCCCTTCTGGATTTTGAAGGTCCTCTAAAAGCTGCTTTAGAGATGAACCAATCCTCACTGAATTTTCAAAAGAGTAAAGGACGGACAAACCTTGTGTAAGCGGAAGTTCAAATTCCGTGTGAATCTCTTTCGGTTTTACGCCAATCCCTTGTAAAAATCGATTCAATTCATTAAATTCCGGACTCTCCAGCGAAAGAAAAGACCCATCGCGAAGTCGATAATATTTCCGCTTTTCCTCAAGCGAACTTAGGATATTACGAATCTCAGATTCAGGAATTCCCTGCAATTCAAAGCGAAACGACAGCCAATCCGTCCGTTCTCTTCGATCCACCCGAAAACGCGGCTGTGGGTTTTCTTTAAACAATCTCACTCTAACCGCCGTGGTAGCATAGACTTGAACGAGTTTTTTTAAGATTGGAACAATATGATACAGAAAATGATATTCCAATTCCTCATTTTGTAAAAAATAACCGCTCTCTGTTTTCGTAAAGCCGCTTTCCTCCATGATCTGCAGGATTTTTTCCTCCTGTTCGCCATTTCTTAACAGTGGCGAGCCTTGTTTATTTTCTTCAAGAGGATTGATAACCACATTGCCATAGTGAAATTCTAGACCAGCAAGCAAACGATTTTTGATTCGATCTAAATATAGTTTTGCTTTTAAAGCAGTTTGGTCCAATCGTTTTGAAACAGCTTCGCCGATTCGGACATGGCCAATTTTCATGAGTCCCGGAATGACTTGCTCAATAAACGATTCCATTTGATTTCTCGATATCGAGATTTGGTGTGTACCGGAAGTATCTAACATTTTCTTTAGTTCACTTAGACGAGCCAATTCTTCTTTTTCTAGCTTCCAAATCTGCCCCTCAAATAGAACGAAATCGTAAAGGATGGTGATTTTATTTAAACCATTAACTCGTAGTTGGAAATCTTCATTAGGCCCAGTTTCAAATAGAAAATAAAGCGGGATGGGTCCGCTTGATAAGTGAATCTTTTCAAAAATTTGCCCGTGATGTTTCAATTTTACCAAGGGAGCCTTTAACAGGATCGGTAAAAGCCTCTCCCAATCACGGGCAGGGATTAAAATAAATTCATCTTTAAGGATGGATTTGTCCCTTGTTTGAATTAATTCCTGAAGAACAGCATCCGTTTCTCTTTGAAAATAATGGATCTTAGGATCGTAATCTTGATATGCTTCCCGCTGTTTAACGCTGTCCAAAAAATCGTTTATTTTAAAAGATTTAGAACTGCTGTGAATCATAATCCCGAACATACATTCGTTATTGTCAATAGAGATGGGCTTGCACAAAAATTCTACAGTGAATAATTGTCTGTCTTCAATAATATGCTCTCCGGTACTTGGCCGGATCGGTCCCCCCTGGAATAATCCTAAGATTCCCCTTGTTAAATCAGTATGATTTGACGACTGCTTTTCTAAGATTTTGACCAATACGGCTGCCACGTGGTGACAAGGCTTTTGATAGGTAGTTAACTTTGGACATGTGCAGGTTGTTTCAATTTGCCCGTGTTTATTTTTAATCGTAATCTGAAATACATTTGTGGCATGAACGATGGCATGACAGATTTCGTGATTCGGTGAATAATCCGTCAGCTCCACTTTTTTGCGCCTTGATAATTCTTCCCCTTTTTTATAGGAATGCTCTCCGCATAATTGTTTAATCATCTTTTGGTTTAATGATACATTCATTGCTGTTTTCCTTCCTACACTGTGAATCCCGATTTCTTCTTATATAGTGTAACCCTAGAGGGTCAATCGATTACCTATGTCAATTATACATTTCTTTGTAAAATCTCCCCAAGTTTTTTACCAATGATTTTTATCTCTTAAGTTTCTTTAGAAGGGAACATTAGTGGTTGTAGGATATTCATTGGAGGTTGATTTATGTTCTATAAGAAGACGTTCTTAACTTGTTTGCTATCCATCCTTCTCTTGTCCTATGCCCCGTTTGCCAGTGCCACACCTCCGGAAAATGAGCTGAATCAATATTTGACGGAAATTGGCTGGACGAAGCAGGAGTTGTTGGACTACCTGGATTATTATGAAATCCCGTTAGAGGATTTCAATTCCGTTGAGGAATTAAAAAGTGTTTTGGGTACACCGATCAATGCGAAAAATTTACAAGATTTACTGACAAAATATAAAATGAAGCAAAGTGAACTAAACGCGCTTTTAGATCATTTTGGTGATTCTTTAAATGACTATAAGTTCATCGAGGATTTAGATGCCTCGGTGGGCTTTTATACAAACCATGATAAATATATGGCAAGCATTGAAGATGAATTGCAAAAAATTGGTATTACCGAACAAGAGGTTGAAAATTTCTTTACGTATTTGTCGCAGGTGGAGGAAAATAACAAAGATTCTCTAGATCAAATGGAATCCTTGGATTACCGGCTGGAGCAATTTATGAATGCGACGGATCCGAGCGCGGAGCTTACGGAAGAACAATTAACTGAATTAACCGATATTTTAACTACTGCTTTTGATCTTTACGGGATTCAAGTGAAACTTAAGAACAATAATAAGGATATTTCTTTGAAGAATCTGTTAAAAATGGCGGAACCGCCCGGGAATCTATATACGGGGATTTATACCAAAACAGGAGCACCATTAATTGATTTCACCCTGCCGGCCGGATTTTTCGAAGGTCTTATGGCAGGTTATGAAGAAATGCTCCATTTAGGCGAGCTTTCCGATGAGTTTGTCGATTTCCTGCATCAAGATAAATATAATAATTCTAGACAGTATAAATAAATGTACGGGGCTGTCCATTTGGACAGCCTTTTCTAATTTGAATTTGATATGCAAATAAAATGGGGAAATCCGCAAATAAATTGCTTTGATTCGCAAATAAAATGGTTTAATCCGCAAATAAATGGTCATGATTCGCAAATAACGCCTAAAATCCCAGTGGAGAAATTTTTATCAGCGAATCTCCATTTCCCCCAAAAAACTCACGATCTTCCCCCAATCCATTTCGGTGCCCACCAATTGGCCGGACCGAGCAGTTTCATCAGTGCAGGAACGACGATAATTCGTATCAATGTCGCATCAATAAAAATGGCGCAGAATAGGCCGACACCAAGGGCCTTGGTAATTTCAATATTGGTAAAAATAAACGAGCCGACGACCACCATTAGAATGAATGCAGCACTGCTAATAAGGCTACCTGTTTTTTGCAGCCCTACCGCCGTACTTCGATTATTATCCCCTGTCCGGTCATATTCTTCTTTGATTCTCGAGATTAGAAAAACCTCATAATCCATTGAAATGCCAAAGACAATACAAAATATCGTTACTGGCATGATAATGCTGACATATCCTGTCGAGGTAATCCGTAAATCATCTGCGAGCCATCCATATTGAAAAATAATCACAACAATCCCGAGACTGGCTCCAAGGCTGAGAATATTCATAGCAACGGCTTTCAGAGGAATTAAGACAGACTTGAAAGCAAAAAGCAAAATGAGATACGTAACCGCGATAATAAAACCCATTAAATAAGGGAGACCTGAAAAGATCCGGTCAAGCATGTCTACCCTTAATGCCGTTTGCCCTGTAACAAAACGTTCTGCTTGATTTATTTTCATGTTCCGTACCCTTTTAACAAGGTCAGCGGCTTCCTTGGTTCCCGGATCTGACTTCGGAACAACCGTCAGAAGAGTGTAGTGGCCTTTCACCAAATCTTCTTTTTCCATATCCGCTTTTGTAGCAGCTAAACTGATAAGAATCGCTGTTTCTTCTGGGGAGTGCTTTCCAAGAACGTCAATAAAACTGTTGACATCCATGACTCCGGAAATCTTACGAATTTTGTTTTCGAATGACTGAATGGTTCGAATCGATGATTCATCTGAAACCTTATTTTTTGTTTTTAAAACAATAAAAATCGGACTCGATTTCCTCTTATCATAATTATTTTTCAAGATGTCCGAACCCATTCGCGACTCAAAGGCAGGTGGAAGGACATCTGCAGTTGGAACGCCAATCCGCATTCGTGTTATTGGCAACATGAGTGACAGCAATAAGGTACTAATTATTATAGCTAGGACCGCAGGATGTTTCATTACTGCATTGGCAATTTTCTCCCAAATCGTTGAACCTTCTAATTTCTTTTGTGTCCGCGGAAACACCTTTAACGAATTGATGTGGCGGCCGAAAATACCAAGCAGGGCTGGTAACAACGTGCAGGAAAGCAGAACGGCTGACAAAACAACGAGCACACCTCCAAGGCAAAGGGAATAAATAATCGGTAATTTAATAAATAACATTCCCAGTAAGCCAATCAAAACGGCAAATCCGGAAAAAAACACCGATTTCCCTGCTGTGTGTGCAGACGCAGCGACGGCATCTTGCACCTCGTTGCCCCGTCTCAGCTCCTCCCGGAAGCGGCTGACGAGAAACAGTGCATAGTCGACGCCAATTGCAAGGCCGAGCATCATAACGATATTGGGCAAAAAATTAGATAGGGAAAAGAATCCAGTAAGAAAATAGGTTATTCCAAGCGTCAAAGATACGCTCATAATCCCAATGACAAGTGGTAACAATGCCGCACCTACCGAGCCAAAAATAAACAGCAGGACCAACAAGGCGACCGGAAGACCGATCATTTCTGAATGATGCATGTCTTGTTTGGTTGCCCGCTGAATATCGTAAAGTGTTGCTGTGTCTCCATCGACATAGGTTTTCATGCCTTTAGGTTCAGTGATGAGTTTTCTGATTTCTGGAAAATGATTAAGGGCTTCCGAGCTTTTAAGCTTGAGTTCAACCCTCACCGCTTGAATGCCTTTTCTGTTATTCAGGCGGTCTGTTTGGTTAAATTTAATACTTTTAATATATTCTTTCTTTGCTAAAGGTTCTAAAGAATGTAAAATGACAGCTTTATGTTTAGGACGGGTTAAATCAAATTTATTGCTTATATAAACAATATCAATGGAGGATTGTGCTGTACCCAAATTCTTTTGCATAAGAGAAAAGCCGCGGTCCGATTCGCTCCCTTTTGGGGTTAACCCGCTATCTTTTAACCGATCGGGCAGCTTTTGTGCGTACGTTGCTGAAACAATAAACAATAAAATCCAAAAGGCCGCAACGAACCAGCGGAATTGGTACATTTTCAAGCCCCAATGCCAAAACCATCCCTTTTTCTCTGATTCTTTCATATGTGCCTCATTTCTTAGCTTTGATCATAATAATAGGATGACACAATGGAAAGTTTTTTATGAAAATAGGGACCTAGCTCCCGAAGATTTTAAAGCTTTATTACCAATGATATTCCCCTGCTTTATGCATGTCTGATTTAGAAAAATAGGCAGGATGATAACTTTGGACAAATTTACCTGTGTTTAGATTTATAAATCCTGCGCCATAAGTGGGATCTTCCACCTGCCATTTGCCGTTCAGTTTAATTTCATTCCAGGCATGATTTTCCCCGTAAACCACTTTTGCCTCAATGCCTGCCGCTCGGTGAAGTGCAGCGTTTAAATCCGCATAGCCGGAGCATAACACAACACGAGTTTTATAGGTTTGTAAAGCGGAATAGATCGGCGGGTTCGATGCGTTTACCAAAGGTGCATTGTAAGCAACATGGGTGGCGACCCACTTGAATATGGCCTGAGATTTTTCTGTATTCGTTTGTTTTCCTGTTGTTATATTTGCAGAAAGTGCCTTTAGTGTCGGGTCATTACTTTGTACCATGAAACTTGGCTGCAAATACGGGTCACCATCGGTTAATTGATATTTTGCATAGCCCAATACTTTATTCGGATCGTCTTTTTTGCCGTTGTAATATTCATCAAGATTTACGACCACATCACCAACGTTATAGGTAAGAGGGAATTCATAATGGAAATTTTGATAATTGGTAAACGGTACTTTTACCGTAGATTTCTTATTGGCCCGAGGTTCATCGATGTATAAAATGACTCCATCAGCTTTGTAATATTTTCCGTACGGCGTCGCTTTTCCTGTTACAACTATTTTTCCATTTTTTATCGAGACCCAATAGGTTTGAATTTTTGTCGGGGTATATTTTTTATCATATGAGGCTGGAATGGAAGATACCTTCGCCTGTTTGCTTTGACTAGAGATCGAATCCTCCACCTTCTTTTCCACATGGGCTACCTGAGAATCAGAAAAAAATCCATGAAGCTTCGCCAAAGACGGAAGCTCTCCGTGCTTAAACAAATAAAACAAAGAACCACCCACCAAAACAAAAGCCAAAAACCTTCTCATCCGCCAACACCTCCAAACACCAACTTTACAAAGACTATACAGGGTAAATATGAAAAATTCATTAAAAATGCATTTCGACAAAATTCAGGCGTTGCCTGTCACCATCCGAATTTTGTCGATTGCTTTTATCCTGACATTCCGTAGTCTTTTATGGTGATTTTTATATGATAGGTGATGGGGATCTGGCTGAAGGTTTGGTCCCAGTTTTTTTTGTGTTTTTTCCATTGGGCGGGATAATGGATTCTTAGTTGGTTGCCAAATCCGACGACGTCTACTTTATAATGGTGTTGTGTTTTTTGAAGTGAATCTTGAATGAGCTGCTTGACTTGGTTTTTGGCAGCTGTTTCGGCTCTTTTTAGAAATTCATTTTTAAACGGGTCTCCAGATGATACCCAGTTTTCAGCAATTCGTCCTTCCGATTGAATGTTAACATGGAAAGAAAGCTGGTTTCCTTTTAAGTGGGGTTTAATGGAGCTTTTCAACGAAAGCATTTCGTAAATAATTGGTTGGCCGCTCTTTTTATCAATACTTCTGATGACCCCGCCTTTTACCGTTCCGGCAATCCAGGCTAAACCTTCTACTTCCTTTTCATTCAAAAAACCTAGTAGTTTTTTCGTTTTTCCCTTTATGATCGCAGCCCCAGAAAATTTTGCTTCTCCCCCTTCTATGCTGACATTTTGTATCAAAAAACTGGATCCTGAATTCATTTTCCCCTCTAATTTGCCTAGAGGCATTGCCGGTACAATCTTGGCATTTCTTTTTTCCCCTTGCGTAATTTGATAAAGGTGAAAGGCAGGAATAATTGGTTTTTTTGATTCGAGAACTTTGCCAGCTTGGCCTTTTGCAATCATAACAAGACAGCTTGGTCTCATTTCCTGTTCTCTTATGAAAAAATCAAGCGCCTTCTCCAGGCTTACTTTACGTGCCAGATCTGCTCCAATAATAATCACTTTTTCATGTTCGGCAAAAGCTCGCTTTTCAATTTTTAATGTCATGTTTCGTAAGGTTGGTAAAATGGAATCGCCTGTTTCAGAAATGTTAATATAAGATTGTTGTGCAGTAGGGTTCTCTGTTTTCCCTGCTCCCGTTCCACTTGATATCACAAATTGATTCTTTAAAGTGAATAGAGGTCTATTAGGAAGACTTTTATCATCTGCTTCTAATTTTCCTTTTAGTTCTCCGTCTTTTTCCAAATCCATTGCAGTACCGGCAATTAACCCTAATTCCTCGATTTCTTTACTGCTCCAGCAGCCTCCGAGCAGTAGAACGACAAGAGAAAGCATCATGATTTTAATGCTACTTTTCATGTCGTTTCCTCTTAATTTTTGCAACTGTCAGCATAACTACCGGCATTGCTCCAAAGAAGAATAAGGCAGCATTTCCAATCCAATCGCCTAATTTAAATAGCGAATTAGGGTTCTTGGGATGCATGGCAACGATATATATAATTGGCAGCAACCCATACATAAAGGGCTGAATCCTTCTTTTGAATATTTGGGAAAAACCTAATGCTGATGCATAAAACGTGATAACATACGTAGCAAAAATTTGCATGATCCAAATAACCAACACCAAGGATTCGAAACGTTCGAAGAGCAGACCGGGAAATTCAAAGCTCCGAATCATATCCAATGTTGGCCAAGTTCTTGTTAGGACTCCGTCCACTGACAAGGCACCGATTACCATCACAACAGTAATCAGATAAAAAACGATTGCAAGCGAAACACCAACAACGACTGCTTTTACTGCTTTTTTCGGCTGTTGCATAAATGGAACTAGAATTAACATAATATCAAACCCGGTATAGGCCAGTGCCGTGGTTTCCAGCCCCCTGATGACTGGCATAACCCCCTCTCCTAAAATAGGTCGCAAATTATCGATTTCAAATATTTTAAAACTCATAAAAGCAACTAAAAGAAAAAAAATGACTGTAATTGGAAAAATAATTTCAAAGAGTCTGGCAATGGAAGGAATCCCCCCTAAGATCAAGTACAGCCCCACCCACATAAAGGGCATGATAATCCCCCAAATCGGTGTTCCTTCTAATAAAAACATTCTTGTCACTTCGGCCATGGTTCGAACTTCATAGGCAGAAATCGTAAAGTAATAAATACAAATCGATATTCCCAATAGCCTGCCGCCAATTTTTCCAATAAGGTCTTGGGTATATTCAAAGACTGTTTTCGTCGGGAATTGTTGATTAAGTTTGGCAATCAATATCGCTACGGCCATCGCAATAAAACCGCCGATTAAAACGGAAATCCATACGTCGGGTGTTTTCACTTTTTGCGCAGCTGAACGTGGCAAAGTTAAAATGATTGCAGCCAAAATATAATTGATGACAATGACAGCTGCTTGCGGGGTCGTAATTTTTTCATTTGTACGAATCATTCTTGATCCGCTTCCTTTCAGTATTGGTTAACCTTTTCGAATTGGATTCTTTGTCTTCATCATTTCTGAACGGCGTTTCATGAGCATTAATGGCATCCGCACCAAGAAGTCTTTCCAGTCATTAAGCCGATATGGAACGGCTGGGCTGGCATAGGGAACACCAAAACTCTTTAGTTTTACCATATGGCTGCAGAGGAAAAGGAAAAATAAAACGACCCCGTACAAACCAAATAAGGCTGCACTAAACATTGCCACAAAACGGAGCATTCGTAATGAAATTCCCGTGCTATATTGCGGGATGGTAAACGAAGAAATCGCCGTAATTGCCACTACAATAACCATAATCGGGCTAATGATTCCCGCTTGTACTGCAGCTTCACCAATAATGAGACCTCCAACGATTCCCATTGCCGGACCGATCGGTTTCGGCAAACGTAACCCTGCCTCACGAAGAATTTCAATGGATATCTCCATAATGAGGGCTTCAATAAGGGCGGGAAAAGGGACTCCTTCGCGTGTTTTCATAATTGAAATCGCGAGCTTTGTTGGAATTAAACCAGGATGAAATGAAATAAAGGCAATATACAAAGATGGTCCAAAAAGAGCAATAAATGCAGCCAAATAACGCAGCATACGAATGAGTGAACCCGGGATCCATCGTTCATAATAATCTTCCGGCGATTGCAGCATCATATTGAAAGTGGCCGGGACAATTAGTGCAAATGGTGTTCGGTCCAGTAATATTGCCACCCGACCTTCCATTAAGGCACTAATTACACGGTCAGGCCGCTCTGTGTTTTGTGCTTGCGGAAAAGGGCTAAGGAAATTGTCCTCAATTAGTTGCTCTATATAGCCTGATTCGGCAACATCATCAAGGTTAATTTTATTAATTCTTTTCTTTACTTCCTCGATCAATTCTGGATTGGCAATTTCCTGGTTATAAGCGATTACAAGGTCTTTATGTGATCGCTCCCCTACCTGAAAATGGAACAAGGTTAAATTTCGATTATCACCTTGCTGACGCAATAAGGCCGTATTATCGCCCAAGGTTTCCGTAAAGCCTACCCTTGGTCCCCTTACCAATGCTTCGGATACTGGTTCCTCAATTGAACGCGATTTTCCTTTCGCGGTCCCTAAAATTAAAATATCCGTTTGCCCATGAACCATTAAGGCTGTTGAGCCTTTAAAAACTTTTGTAACTAGCTCTTGCAGCTCTTGTGCTTCGGTTATCTCGCTAATAGGTAAAACTTGATTTCTTAAAAACTCCATTGGGATGGTCAAATGGTTTGGAGAGCTAGGCAGATTACAAACTTCTGAGAAATTCATCATCAGGGACTTCATAATGTGCTGATCAATGAGTTCCTTGTCAGAAAGGGAATCGATGAAAATTAGTGCTGCCTGAACCCCTGTTCCACCTATAATAAACTCGCGAATATTCAAATCGGAATTATGTCCAATTTCCTGGCGGATCACCTCTAAATCTGCATGAAGATCCCCGCTAAAATGGTTAGAGGTAGAATGTAAAGGCTTGAATTCCTGATGTTCCGTAGATGGAAATGACTGTTTTTTCAGTTTTCTAATCTCGAACTTTCGTCCCTTCATAGCCCTCTAATCCTCCTCTATCTGACGAATCCAACTAAACACTTTAGTGATGCCATAAGGAATCAAAAAAGTAACCAAAGCTTGAACCAAAACCTTCCAATCCGGAATAAACCCGAGCACCATTTTCCACATACACATCACCACTACGTTTATCATGTCTAATTTATGGAAACTTAACCAAAGTTTTTCAACAAAAATCGGGTGGTGCCTGTCACCACTCGATTTTTGTCGGATTTACTATTTTGATTATTAGAAATTATTTAAAGGAAAATAAAAAGTAGCGGAGAATTGTATATGGTAACGCTTACATTTTTGTTTTGGGATATTTTTATAATAGTTGATTAGACATATTTCCGGAATGAATAGCGTAGATGTAAGAAACAGCATTTGACAAGGAGGCTTTTAGGAATGAATGGAATTGAAGTTTTTGCGTGGGTTCTAACAGCCATTTTAGGTGTTGTGTTTATTATTTCTTTAGTAAAGATTGCAAAAAATCCTCGGAGGAAATCCTCTGCTATACAGACAAAAGAAAAAGAAGAAAAACTAAATCATTAAGAATACTGCTTCTTAAAAAAATCCATCCTGAAATATTTAATCAGGATGGAATGAATTTCAATTAGAACAAAAACTCCGTTTTAATACCCGTCTGTTTTTCGACCTTTATTTTGGGCGTTAAGAGAGGTTTCATCGGCGGCAGCTGTGCTGGTATGCGCCTGCATTTCTCGCTTTGCATTCTCCAACTCTTCTTGAACTCGTTTTCCGTATTCCGGATCTGCATTTGTGAAATATTCAATCATCTGATCCTGTATATGTGGTTTGCATATTTTTAGCGCATCTACAAGATTTGAAATAAGTTCATTTCGTTCCACGTCATCAAAGCTCCGGTACGTATCGCCCGCTTGCTTAAAATCATTGGTGCGCTCAATTTTTTCCCGAACCAGCTTTGCACTATACTGCGGCTCATGGTCCTTGCCGTTTTTGTCCGCTTCTTTAAGCCCGCCCAATGTCGATGGCTCATAGTTTACATGTGGATTCTGTCCCGGAGCCGAATCAACCTGATACAACATTTGCCCATCGCGCTGATTGGTTGCCACATGCTTTTTCGGAGCATTGATTGGCAATTGTAAATAATTTGTTCCAACCCGGTAACGCTGTGTATCAGAATAAGAAAATGTCCGCCCTTGCAGCAATTTATCATCTGAAAAATCAAGTCCATCTACCAATACACCTGTTCCAAAAGCAGCTTGTTCCACCTCTGCAAAATAATTCTCCGGATTTTGATTTAACACCATTTTTCCAACAGGCAAAAATGGAAACTGATCCGTCGGCCACAACTTTGTTGGATCAAGCGGATCAAAATCAAGATCAGGATGTTCATCATCACTCATAATTTGAACACAAAGCTCCCATTCCGGATATTCGCCTCGCTCGATTGCTTCATACAAATCTTGGGTGGCATGATTATAATTGGTTGCCTGAATGGCATCCGCTTCTTTTTGCAACAGGTTTTTGATCTCTTGTTTGATCGGTTCCCAATGATATTTTATCAATACTGCCTCACCATTTTTGTTCACCCATTTGTAAGTATTCACCCCTGAACCCTGCATCTGGCGGTAGTTGGCAGGAATTCCCCATGGGGAGAACAAAAATGTCACCATATGTGTAGCTTCTGGTGTTTGAGAAAGAAAATCAAACATTCTTTCTGGATCTGGCAAATTAGTTACAGGGTCAGGCCTGAAGGAATGCACCATGTCAGGAAATTTTAGTGGGTCTCGAATAAAGAAGATTTTTAGATTGTTACCGACCAGGTCCCAGTTTCCATCCTCGGTATAAAATTTAACGGCAAAGCCACGAGGGTCCCTAAGAGTTTCTGGAGAATGTCCGCCGCCAACAACCGTAGAAAAACGGACAAACACAGGTGTCTGCTTCCCTGCCTCCTGTAGTAATTTTGCTCTCGTATATTTGGAAATCGGCTCATCGCCCGCTTTTCCGTACGCCTCAAAATAACCATGTGCGCCAGCACCTCGTGCATGTACAACCCGCTCAGGGATTCTTTCGCGGTCAAAATGAGAGATTTTTTCAATAAAATGATAATTTTCGAGTGTAGAAGGCCCTCGGTTTCCAACAGTCCGGATGTTTTGATTATCTGTAATGGGATGCCCCTGGCGATTTGTTAATGTCATATCATGCTCGTTCGTAGCAAAACGGTGATCATTGGAGCTGCCAACACCATTTATGGCAGTCCCATCTTCATTTCTATTTTCCATGTTGTCCCTCCTTAAGGAAATATTCCAATGGTATACTTTCCTATGAAGTATTTCATTATACGTTAAGGTAAACTGTAGATAATCACCTATGATTAAAATGAAAAAACCCGTCAACTGACGAGTTTCATAAAGAATCAATTTTTCCAAGAAAGCTCCCTACAACCCGTAAATACTCTTCGGGCTCCTCAATATACGGCAGGTGAGCACTGTTTTCATAAACATGAAATTCCGACTGAGGAGTAAGAGAGCTAAAATATTTTGTAGACTCCGGTGTAGCTTCGTCATAACGGCCGCAGGTGTAAAGCGTTGGACAAGTAATTTCCGACAACTGTGACGTACAATCAAAACTTTTAAGATTACCAAGAACCGTAAATTCAGAAGGCCCCCACATAATATTGTACACTTCTGGATTTTTGTATTTTGAAGCTTCTTTTAAATATTCCGGATCTGAATCAATTCGACAGACGAAATTTTTGTTAAAAACTTTCGTTGCCTCTTCAAACTCCTTAGAATCCGTCGTTCCATTCTCTTCACACCGCCTAATCGTCTCCTGAACCTCTTTTGGCAGTTTCATAAGGTTTCGACGCTGGTCCTGTTCCCAAATTGGCGCACTTAAACACGGGCTAGAAAATATAACACTTTTTACACCGCTTGGCATTGTTAAACAATATGCAGCCGCAAGCGTTGTTCCCCAGGAGTGTCCAAGAATATGAACGACATCAAGCCCTAGCCCTTGTCTCACCTGACCCAATTCTTCTACAAATCGTTCAATCCGCCATAGGGATGGATCTGTTGGCCGTTCCGATCTGCCGCAGCCTAATTGGTCATAGAGAATAACTGGCCGCTCAGTCCCCAATGCTTGCAGACTTTGCAGTGAAAAACTCGATGACCCTGGTCCGCCATGTAAAACAACGACAGGAGTGCCATTGACGTTTTTATTAAAAATTTGATACCAAACCTTTCCCCCTGTTACCTCTATGTATCCTTCATCACGCATCATTTCTCCTCCTCATCCCAAATGAACCCTATTAGTATTATACAATTCTTATGTAATACATTTCTAAATAAAACAGTTGAATTGTGGAAAAAGTAATCTTGGATTTATTTTCAGGAAGGAGAAGCTATATGAATAACCTAACATTACAGCTAAAAGAAGCCATGAACCTAGAAGCTATTCAGACTTTAGAGTCTATCCTAATTCAAATTGACGGCGTCGAGCGCGCTTTAGTTGACACAGATGATGGTGAAGTTAAAATTGAATACAATGAAATGCAAATCACACCAGAAAACATTCAAAAAAGAGTTCAACAGCACGGGCTGCATCTCGAGGCATTGTTTTTTAGAAAGTAGGAATCTGCATGGAAAATAACATCATTGATGTAATGGACGAACAACTGAAACAACTAATTGATGAGGAAATTAAAGGCATGACCTTTACGAAAAATTTTCGGTCACCGACTGCGGAAGAATGGTATATCTTTTTGCCTCATTATAAAGATCCGCTAACAGGCGGTGCCGCGGGAAAAACGATCATCCATTACAACCTTTATGATACCAAGCATATTTTCATTAATACGACGATCATTTTTGATAATCCGGTTCTCCATAAAGGCGAACACCATCGTCTTGTATATGCGATTTCGGATGAAATTGTCAACCGTCTAGTCGGATATGCAGACACACTTCTATCTGTCCACGCAGGAGAAAATTCCTACAATGCCGAATACAAGCAGTGAATACGTAGATAGTTTGAAAGGAATTTTGCAATGAATAAAAGAGAATTATCAGATTTAATCCAAACTCTTGGGCTGGAGCCCCATCCTGAAGGCGGTTATTATAAAAGAACGTTTGAATCGGAGGAGATGTTCGCTGATTCAGAGAGATTTAATGGTCACCGAAAGCTTTTTACTAGTATTTATTTTCTGTTAACTTCAGACGACGTTTCCCATTTCCACCGTTTGAAATCCGATGAATTGTGGTATTTTCATGGTGGTAGTTCGTTAACTGTCCATGTCATTCATGGAAATGGAAACTATGAAGAAATGAAGATCGGGATGAATTGTGAAAACGGTGAAGTCCCGCAGGCGCTGGTTCCGAAAAATTCCATCTTCGGATCATCTGTTATGGAAAAGGATACCTATTCACTGGTCGGGTGTATGGTTTCGCCAGGTTTTGATTTTCAGGACTTTGAACTCTTTACACAGGCAGAGCTTTTAGAAAAATACCCTCAACATGAAGCCATCATTAAAAAATTAGCCTACGAAGAAATTCCAGAATAGAGACAGGGACTTTTTTGTCCCTGTCTCTTTTTGTAGCTAGTCTGATATTGAATTGTAATTACCTTTTTACAAAGCTGAAAAAATGTAATGTTATAATTTCAATTGTAAGAATTTTAAGAAAATACATTTTGTCTCTGGTTATTTTTAGACTTTGTCAAAGAACAATTATTATTTTTTAAACAAAGTTGATTGGAGCGGAAGGCACGAAGACTCCTGTGGGAGTATGGGTTAGGGGAGACCCCGCAGGAGCAAAGCGACGAGGAGGCTCCCCAGACTGCCCACGGAAAGCGAAGTGCCTGGAGCGGAATTCAACAACCAAGTTTAACAGAACCATTTTTTAAGAAAGAAGTGATGAATTTGATTCGATTCATGTTTATAATGTTGAGTTCAATAGTTTTCTTAGCAATCGGAACCATTCCAAAAGCATTCGCTGATACAGAACTTCCTTACCATCCCACAGAAGATCTTCCACCAATTGTTCAAAATACTCCAAATGACTTTTCACTTAAAAAAGTTAACCAATCGATTCAAAAAAACAAAAAGGAACTTGAAGAGGCAAATTTGCAAGCCAAAACTACAAAATCCCAGGTTAAAAAGTTAAAAAAGAAAATTTTACAATTAAAGGATTCGATGAAAAAGAGAAATAAAGTATTAAAAGAACGGGCTAAAGCCTATCAACAAAATGGCGGAAACTTACAATATCTTGATGTATTGCTTGGGTCTACAAATATCAAAGATTTTGTTGAGCGGGCCGGCGCTGTTTCCACTGTTGTGATAGCAGACAAGGAACTATTAAATCAACAGGCGGAAGAGAATAAAGAGTATGAAAATAAGAAGCATTCTTTAAAAGATAAACTTGCGGAATTGGATGATTTGAAGGCTAGTTTAACAAATAGGAAAACAGAGCTTAAGGCACAACGAGAACAATATAAAAAGCTAGCAGAAATACAAAAAGCAACGTCAAAAAAGCTGGCACAAATACATAAAGCAACGTCAAAAAAGCCTATTCCTAAAAGCATGAAAACATTGGAAAACTTTCAAACAGCCCCTGTGAAAGGATCGATACAAACGGTAATAAAAGCGGGTTATAAATATATAGGCAACTCTGTTTATATATTTGGCGGCGGGAGGAACGCAAGTGATATTGCCAATGGATGGTTTGATTGTTCAGGGTTCGTTCATTGGGCATTTGGCCAAGCCGGGATTGAGATTGGCAGCTCGACAGACAGCTTAAAAAATGAAGGCAAACAGGTACCATTCGATGAAATCCAGCCTGGTGACTTGGTGTTCTTTGATACCTACAAAAAAGACGGGCACGTTGGCATTTATATTGGGAATGGGAAATTCATCGGTTCCCAAAACAATACAGGAGTTGCGATTGAGGATTTGTCGAAAGGATATTGGAAACAGACCTTTAATGGACGTGTGGTAAGGATCTAATACCAAAATAACTAATTAACCGATGGGTTCCCGGATTGACAGGTTCGCATGTTATTAAAGTTAAAATCCTGACTCTCCCATCCCCTTTTAAAAATCTATCCTATTCACAAAAATCATTTACAATACGCATTCTTTTTCCTTAGTTTTTTATCAGTTTTTAAACAGGGTAATTTTTCAAAATTTGGATACATTACAAAAGGGATAACAATAGTTGGAGGTTATAGGATGAAAAAAGAAAATCCAAACACAGAAAATGAATCAATCACCAATCAAGCTGTGGATTTAACTCAATATGTTGAAACCTTAAAGGAGAAAAATACAATAGAAGATTATTCTCGTGGATGGGAAGATGACCGTCTATAAAAGACGGTCCATCTCTTTTTGAAAAAATTATTCGACACCAGGGAACCAGCCCGGACTATTAACAATCGCCTGCCATAGCGGATCCGGAACCATAAGCTCCTGCTGCTTATCTTTATCAATTTTTGTGATAATTTCTGACTCTTTTCCTTCTTTGACTTTTTGCACCCAGTCGGGATCCATGATCATTTCTCGTCCTAATGCAATGAGTGGTATTCCGGTTTGAAAAGCTTTTAACACATCATCTGCAGTAAAGAGCGAGCCGACGCCAATAACAGGAACACGATCGCCTACCTTCTCCTTGATAATTTCAATCCGCGGGCGGGTATCATCAATACCGCGTCTTGGAGTGGACCAGAAATCATTTAGAGAAACATGAAGATAGTCTAGGCCTTTATCAGCAAGGGCATCGATTAATACCAACGTATCCGCCATTGTAATTCCCGGAGTTGTTGCCTCTTCAGGTGAAAACCGATAGCCGATAATAAAGGAACCGTTCGCATATTCAGCAACTGTTTTCTTAACTTCCTCCACAATCGCTAATGGAAAAGCAAGTCTTTTTTCGATACTGCCACCCCACTGGTCCTCCCGGCGATTGGAGTGTGGTGAAAAAAATTGCTGGATGATATAGCCGTTTGCTCCGTGAATCTCCACCCCATCAAACCCTGCTTCAATCCCCCTGCGCGTTGCCTCACCAAAGTCGCGGATAATTGATTCTACTTCCTGATCGGATAGTTCCCTTGGAACTGGTTTTCCTTCACCCTCGGTTGGAACCGCACTGGCACTGACAACATCGCCATTGGGAATAAGCGCTGAAGGCACTTCCCTGCCGCCGTGGAAAATTTGCAGAATCGCTTTTGCGCCCTGCTCTTTAATCCCGGTTGCTACCTGTTTTAAACTCGGGATGAAATCATCCTGGTCTGCTCCAAATTCACCATTGAATCCTTTTCCATTTTCAGTTACATAAGTACAAGCCGTTACCACCATGCCTACACCGGCCGAACGGCGTGAATAGTATTTCACCTCCGCCTCGGTTACAGTCCCATCTGGATTCGATGAGAAATTTGTCATCGGTGCCATTACGATGCGGTTCTTAACTTGAACACCATTTGGAAATGTAAATGGCTCAAATAATGGTTCATATTTTGAATTCATCTTGGAAATCCTCCTAAAAAGATGCGATAGCGTTTTAAAAAATGAACACGGTTAGTGTTCCGATTTTTCATTATGTGCATTCCTTTTTCGATTAAGGTTTCTAAAATTATAGTTGCATGAAATGTTTGCTTATTTCTTACACTAAGATTGATGAGTAGAACCTAAGTGAATGGGAGGTAAAATCGATGAGTGAAAAAGGCACAAGCTATCCAAATGTAAGTCTGGGTGGAAAACGATCTGTACCAAAAGGAAAACAAGACCCAGGCAAGATTCGTTATGAATTAAAAGAGAAAAATGGCAGGGAAAAATAGATTTAATATTTCGGGATTCCGATGAAAGGGGCAGGTACGATGGACCAACAGGATTTAAAATATGAGACGGCAGATCTGGATGCTTCAATGGTTGAAAAAATAAAATCTTTCGAACACGAATTAAATCAAAATGCTCATGACGATATTGTCGTGATTGCCTACCAGAAAAAGCAAACTTAACGTGTTAAAAATCTCAAAACCCAAAATGGTTTTGGGATTTTTCTTTGTAATCGGTGCATTTTTTAGAGTGGGGATTCATACATAAAACAGAGAGTTTTAAGAAAATTGGGGAGGTACTTACATGATTCAACAATCGGTAAAATTGCAAACAAAAGTAGGTCTGTATCCGCCATATATTACCCGATTGGTCCAAGAGGCTTCTCGTTATGATTCCGACATTTTTATTACTCATAATGGACGAAGAGTGAATTTGAAATCTATGATGGGAGTTTTGTCCTTAGCTGTTTCAAAGGATGCAGAATTAACCTTTGAAGCAAGCGGGAATGATGAGGAAGAAGCGGTGAATCAAATCATACGTACGGTGGAATCGTTTCAATAAAAACGATTATTAATAAAAAATACCCTACTCCCATAAAAGGAATAGGGTTTTGATTATTCTTACAATCCGCCACAGGATGAGTCTGTACGATTTGATTCCTTTGATGCTTCCTCTTTTGATACAGATTCTAATCCATACCCTGTCGAACTGATGACCAGTTCCTCTTCATTCCCTCTATTATTTGAGATTAAATCCTGGTTTGGTTGATTTTTTTCCAAATGTGCCACCTCCTGCTGCAAAAACTTCAGCTTATTTTTTGCAGCAGAGGTCTTGAATATTCAACATACTAAAGAAGCTTCATGGTTGTGTGGTAAAGAACCTCACAGCCTAGCGCAACATCTTCAAACGAACTCCATTCATCCGGATGATGGCTGATTCCTCCCCTGCTTCGCACAAAAATCATACCAATTTCAGTAATGCCTCCCATGACCATAGCGTCATGCGCAGCTCCGCTTGGTAACTCACAAATCGGATAATCCAGCTCAATAAATGCTTCTTTAATAGCCTCAACCACCAACGGTGAACTCATAACGGATGCAATAAATTGAAACGGCCTTATTTCACAGTCCACACCTCGATCTGCAGAGATTTCTCGTAATGCCTCATTAATTTTTTTAACAGTTAGCTCGCGACGTTCATCGGAGATATCTCGGACATCTAATGTAAAATCAACCCGACCAGGAATCACGTTTCCGCTTCCGGGTTTGACCGCTACCTTTCCAACGGTTGCCACACTTCCACCGCTATCACGTGCAATTTTTTCAATAGCAAGCAAACATTCACCCACTGCCGTTAACGCATCTTTTCGTTCCAACATTCCGATTGTCCCAGCATAACCAGCCTCTCCTGTAATGGTAACCTCGGCCCAGTGCCCGCCTGATATGCCGCTCACCACCCCGACAGCTAAATCGCGACTTTCTAAAACTTTTCCTTGTTCAATATGTACTTCAATATAGGCTTTTATTTCAGCTTTTCTGACACAAGCCTTTCCCAACTCTTCAGGATTAATTCGGCTAAAATAGCCGCCTTCCATACTAGCACGTTTCATCGCTTCTAAATAAGAAAATCCCTCCTGATCAAGGGCTGTCGCTAAATCCTTTTGCAATTGATCAGAACTGATCGCACCCGACAAGGCGGTGCTTCCGACAAAAGCATAATCAAAACGGGCTCCTTCTTCATCCGTAAACGAGACAACTTTCACTGTTCGCTCCGGTTGAATTCCCTTCTCCTTTATGGACCTGAGCACTTCAACCCCCATTAACACACCCATTGCGCCATCGAAGCGCCCGCCTGAATGCACCGTATCAATATGCGAACCAATAAGAATCGCAGGCAAATTAGGATTCTTTCCGTGAATTTGCCCAAAAATATTACCAGCCTCATCCATATAAGGATCTAAGTCTGCATCTTTTAAAAGTTGAAGTAAAAATTTCCGTGCCTTTATATCTTCTGAATCAAAGGAAGTGCGGGTTACTCCCCCATCTTTTCCCTTACCAATTTTTCCAAGCGTCATTAAATCATTCCAAAGACGGTCAGCTTGAATCATTAGTCCCGTTCCTTCACTCATCAACTTCCATTCCTTTCCTTACTTCTGTAAAATCTCACTAACAGGCCTTAACTTTTTGCCCGAATAGGCAGTGAATCCCAATAATCCAACAAATCCAGCAAAAGCCAGATAACTCAACAGTTTATATAACATTTGACCATTAAAAACATCAAGAATCATCCCTCCGCCTAAAGAACCGATGATCGCTGACAGTCCAAAAAACACGGAAATAAAGAATAATTGCCCAGTAGCTCTAAATTCGTTCGGGAATAAGTTTGAAACATATTGAAACGAGCACAAATAAAATATCCCAAAGGTGATCCCGTGCAAAGCCTGAAGCAAGATGATTTGCGAAGGAGTTTCTGCAAGAGAAAATAAAAGCCACCTTACCCCATATAATCCCGATGCAATAACCATATAAGTCATTTCATTAAAAAAACGCAGCCATAAAGGACTAAGTAAATAAACAATCGCTTCAAATGCAACTGCTACAAACCAGGATAACCCGATTAAGGATTCATTACCCCCAAGCTCCTTAATGTAGATTCCTGAAAAAATATCATTCGTTCGATGCGGAATCGTAACAAACATAATGATGAGTAAGAAAAATAAGAAATTTGGGCGGAGAATATTTCGGATCGCTCCCTTAAGATTTATGGGTGCAGATGGTGTATTAATATCCATGACCTTCCAGCAAAAAACAAAAGCGATAATAGTAAAAGCAAGATAAGGGTAGAGTAAATGCTCAAGTCCAATTCGAGTAAGAATTTGGCCCCCTAGGTATGAGGTAACCGCATAGCCCAAAGAACCCCACATGCGAATCCTTCCAAAAGAAGAGCCAACGATTTGAGAGGTATGCAATGCTAAGCTGTCACCGAATGCTCCGATCGGACTGAGAAACGAATAAAAGATGGCACATAAGAATAGAAGCATTAAAAAGGAGTTAACTTGAAACAAGATAATGCTGCAAGAGATCACCCCTACTAGACAAAGCAGCAGAATCTTTTTAATTGTTTAATATCGGTCGCTGATGTAGCCCCAAAAAGGCTGCGATAATAATGAAGAAAACGGCCCAACAGCCATTAGCCAACCTATTTGAGTCCCGGTAAGCTGCTCTTCTTGAAAATAGACTGGTAGAAAAGTTGAGATCACCGTCGAAGAAGAGTGAAAGAAAAATAGAAAAATACTTAAGTACAAAAAGGCCCGTTTATGTCCAAACACATTCATCGCTCCCGCCAAAGAAGTTACATCGTATTTAACCTAATACAACTGGAATATAAATACAAGAGGATTATAAAAATTCTGCCTGCTACAACATACTAGCAGGCAGGCAATATTATATAGAAGAATTTTCTAATAAAAGCAAGACAGATTGGACCATCAAATGAACACCGATTTTAATAGCTTCCTCATCTACCATAAATTTCGGATGGTGCCAGCTATATTGAATCCCTTTTTCTTCGTTACCGGATCCGAGCCAAACGTAGCAGCCGGGAACTTCTTTTTGGTAAAAAGAAAAATCCTCTCCACCCATGGTAGGCTCAGCAATAACCGTATTCTTACTTCCGACCACAGACACTGCGGCAGTCCGAACAATTTCAGCAACGCTTGCATCATTATAAACAGCAGGAAGTAAAAATTGATAATCAATTTCTACCTCACCACCTAGGGCAGCTACTGTATTCGTAACCGTCTTGGTAAAGACATCATAGATTTTCTTCCTGACATCTACATTGGATGTCCTAACCGTTCCTTTAAGAATGGCCTTATCTGGGATGACATTGTTCGTCGAGCCTGCTTGGAATGAGCCAATCGTGACCACCGCCGATTCTTTTGCAGAAATTGTGCGGCTGACAATGGTTTGCAGCTGGCTGACGACCGCACTGCCGATGACGATTGGATCAATTGTTTTTTCCGGAAGTGCCGCATGCCCGCCTTTTCCTTTAATAGTGATTGTAAAATCATCCACACTGGCCATCAAAAAGCCTTCTTTAACCCCGATTTTTCCTACTGGAAGTTCGGGAACATTGTGAAGACCGATGATTGATTTTACTTCATTTAATAACCCTTGGTGAATCATTGACTCGGCGCCGCCCTCCGACTCCTCAGCCGGCTGGAAAAGAATTCGGACATTGCCTGGGAGTAAATCACTGATTTCTTGTAAAATAATCCCTGCACCAAGGGCAATCGTCGTGTGAACATCATGGCCACACATATGACTGATCCCATCAATTTTCGAACGAAACGGTACGTCGGCCTCTTCAAAAATCGGCAGGGCATCAATGTCAGCACGGATAGCAACGGTTGGTCCTAAGGTTTTACCAATAATCTCTGCTGCAGTCCCGGTTTGAAGGCTAAGTGGAATTTGTTGAATCTTGAATTCGTTTAACCAGTCATTGATTTGTTTAGTTGTGTTAAATTCTCGGTTACTAAGTTCCGGATACATGTGAAGCTGTCTTCTCATTTCCACTAATCTAGGAAACAATTGATCTACTTTTTCATTAATCTTTGAGGTTAAATCCAAACTTGAAGCTTGTTTCATGATGATCTCTCCCTACTTGATATGCCCTAAAAACTCTTTCGTTCGTTCATGCTGCGGATGGCCAAATAACTCATCAGGAGTATTTTGTTCAATCATATAGCCGCCGTCCATGAAGATGACTCGGTCTGCTACTTCTTTTGCAAATCCCATTTCATGTGTGACAACGACCATGGTCATCCCATCTTTTGCCAGTTGTTTCATTACAGCCAGTACTTCTCCAACTAGCTCCGGGTCAAGAGCCGAAGTTGGTTCATCGAAAAGCATCACGGTCGGCTCCATAGCTAACGCCCGGGCAATCGCTACCCGCTGCTTTTGCCCACCGGATAAACGATTCGGATATTCATCGGCTTTTGCTTCTAATCCTACTTTCTTCAAAAGCTCCATCCCTTTTTTCTTGGCTTCCGCTTTTGACATTTTTTTCAGGAGAACCGGAGCTTCGATAATATTTTCCATCACGGTCCTGTGGGGAAAAAGGTTAAATTGCTGAAAGACCATACCTATTTCCTGACGCAGTTTATTTAAAGTTGATTCTTTATTTTCTACCATTTTACCCTTTACCGTAATACTGCCACTATTGATGGTCTCTAAATGGTTCATACAACGAAGAAAGGTACTTTTACCAGATCCGCTCGGTCCAATGATTACGACGACCTCACCCTGTGAAACGTCCAAATCAACTCCTTTTAAAACTTCCAAATCTCCAAAGGATTTTACAACCTTCTTGCAGGAAATCATTCATATGCACCTACCTTTTTCTCTACTTTTCCAACGATATATGTCATGATCGTGGTAAGTAATAAATAGATTAACCCGACTAAGATAAAAATTTCCATATACCGGTACGTACTGCTGATAATTTGTTGACCTGTTCGAAGTAAATCATATAAAGCGATTGTTGAAACCAAGGACGATTCCTTGATAAGTGCGATAAATTCATTCCCCAATGGCGGTAGCATCCGGCGAAAAGCTTGAGGAATAACGACCCGTCTCATCGCTTGTCCGTAACTTAAGCCTAGTGACCGCGCTGCTTCCATTTGGCCTTTATCGATGGACTGAATGGCCCCCCGAGAAATTTCGGCAATATAAGCTGCCGCATTTAATGACAAGGCAATGCAGGCCGAAACGAATGGCGGCATCGTGAGTGCTGGGATCACAGACGGAATGGCAAAATGAATCATAAATAATTGCAATAAAAGCGGTGTTCCGCGAATCACCCAAATATAAAATCTGCTAATCTGTGAAAATAATTTCACTTTTGAAACACGTCCAAGACCAAATAATAATCCAATTAAACTTCCGGCAACTACTCCTATCGCCGCGATTTCGATGGTCACTAACGCCCCTTGTAATAAATAGGGGAGGTAGGTAAGTGAGAATAACAAAAATTCCTTCATGTTTACGACTCCTTTTTAAAAAGAAGACGGATAAATCTACAAACCGATTTATCCGCTCTTCCCCTATTCTTTTGAAAGATCTTTTCCAAACCATTTTTGGCTGATTTTCGCATAAGTGCCATTATCTTTCACAGTTTGCACAGCTTTTGTTAATGCCTCTTCAAGTTTGTCATCACCTTTTCGAACGGCAATTCCAATTGGTAACTTTTGGAATGAGCTTCCTACCACATCAAAAGCTTCAGGTTTTGTTGCTTTATAATAACGACCGACCGCTTCAGCAACGATTACTCCCTGAAGTCGCCCTAGACCTAAGTCATTAAATACATCGGTATAAGCATTATAAGTCTTTAACTCTTTAACTCCCTTAATCTGTTTTGCTGCCGTTTCGCTCGTTGAACCAATTTGAACACCGACAACTTTTCCAGAAAGGTCTTCCTTGGATTGAATGCTTAATGGGTTTCCGGCTTTAACGGCAACAACTTGTCCTAGTTTCAGGTACTCTACAAAATCAACCTTTTGCTTTCGTTCATCAGTAATATTCATAGAAGTCATAATGACGTCATATTGTTTCGCATCTAATCCAGGTAAAATGCCGTCCCATGCGGTTGGTTTAAATTCAGCTTTCACGCCGAGCTCCTTCGTAATGGCTTTTGCTAGGTCTACGTCAAAACCTACTAATTCATTTTTATCATTTCGATATTCCATTGGCGGGAATGTATCATCCATAGCAATGGTGATCACACCTTGTTTTTTAATGGAATCCAGTGTATTTCCACTTTCAGCCTTTTGTATTTTTTCTTTTGTTTTTGCATCCGGCAGATTTGGCTGTGCGCCACAAGCAGTTGCCATTATAGCAACGGCCATGATGATAAATATCTGGATGACCTTCTTCATGATGTATTCCTCCATTATTCTCTTTATCAATTTAGCAAACTAAAGTGTTTTTATGTATTTCATTGTAATTTTATACACAGAAAAACGCAATACGTTTCATCAAAGTTCGATAGTTTTGATAGTTTTGAATTATCATTCTATTAAAATGGCCTTTTTTATAAAAAACAGCCGCCTAACCAGGCGGCTGTAAAAACCATTATGATAGAAAGTTTTTGATGAAGGACGTTCTATTACTCTTTTGGAAAGTTTTGGTCTTCATCGGGCTAATGAAGACTATTTCCATCACTCTTCTACCAAGATTTGTCCTTCATCGGGCTTGTGAAGACCATTTCTATCACTCTTCTGCTAAGATTTGCCCTTCATTGGGCTTATGAAGACCATTTCTATAGCTCTTTTACCAAGATATGTCCTTCATCGGGCTTATGAAGACCATTTCTATAGCTATTCTGCCAAGATATGTCCTTCATCGGGCTTGTGAAGACCATTCCTATCACTCTTCTACCAAGATTTGTCCTTCATCGGGCTTATGAAGACCATTTCTATCACTCTTCTACCAAGATTTGTCCTTCATCGGGCTTGTGAAGACCATTCCTATCACTCTTCTACCAAGATTTGTCCTTCATCGGGCTTGTGAAGACCATTTCTATCACTCTTCTACCAAGATTTGTCCTTCAGCGGACTTATGAAGACCATTTCCATCACTCTTCTGCCAAGATTTGTCCATCATCGGGCTTGTGAAGACCATTTCTATCACACTTCTGCTAAGATTTGACCATCATCGGGCTATTGAAGACCATTTCCATCACTCTTCTGCCAAGATTTGTCCTTCATTGGGCTTATGAAGACCATTTCTATAGCTCTTTTACCAAGATTTGTCCTTCATCGGGCCTATGAAACCTATTTCCAAGAGTCTTCCCTCAAGTTTTGGCCTTCATCAACGTTAAGGTTAAATAAGGAAAATGACATTAATAATACGTACTTTCCGTAAAACTGCATTTCCGGCATTTCCTCATGAAGGCCGTTTCTAAAAAGACATGCTTACAGTGAAGCTGAATCGTTTGGATCCTTTTCGTCAGGTGTTGAATCTGTTCCTCTAAAGCAACTACATTCTCCATTAAATTCCTAATCTCATTCGAATTATCGATAGATTTTTGAGCCATCATGGACAAACTCCTCTGCTTTTTGCTTCATCCCTTCTTCAATGGAGGTTCCTTCAAACTCGTTATCCTCATTTGCCATGCCGCGGATATCATGAGAAATTCTCATCGAACAGAACTTTGGTCCACACATCGAACAGAAATGAGCCGTTTTTGCCCCCTCAGCTGGCAATGTTTCATCATGATATTCCCTTGCCCGCTCAGGATCCAAAGATAAATTAAATTGATCCTCCCAACGAAATTCGAACCTAGCTTTCGATAAGGCATTATCACGATCTTGTGCTCCCGGATGGCCCTTCGCTAAATCGGCAGCATGTGCAGCAATTTTATACGTAATAACCCCTTCACGCACATCCTCCTTATTTGGTAAGCCGAGATGTTCTTTTGGAGTAACGTAGCAAAGCATCGCCGTCCCAAACCAGCCAATCATAGCCGCACCAATTGCAGATGTAATATGATCATATCCAGGTGCAATATCTGTGGTTAACGGACCCAATGTATAAAAAGGAGCTTCCTTACAAATTTCTAATTGCTTATCCATATTCTCTTTAATCTTGTGCATTGGCACATGCCCTGGACCTTCTATCATTACTTGGACATCATGCTTCCAGGCTATTTCTGTTAATTCTCCAAGTGTTTCAAGCTCGGCAAATTGAGCTTCATCATTTGCATCCGCGATACTACCTGGACGTAGTCCATCTCCGAGTGAAACAGAAATATCATATTTCTTTAGGATTTCGCAAATTTCTTCAAAATGCGTATACAGGAAACTTTCCTGATGGTGAGCTAAGCACCATTGGGCCATAATGGAACCGCCTCGAGATACGATCCCTGTTGTCCGTTTCGCAGTCATTGGAACATAGCGCAATAACACACCGGCATGAATTGTAAAATAATCTACACCTTGCTCCGCTTGTTCGATTAACGTATCCCGGTACACCTCCCACGTTAAATTCTCAGCAATCCCATTTACTTTTTCTAATGCTTGATAAATAGGTACCGTACCAATTGGAACAGGTGAATTACGGATAATCCACTCTCTTGTTGTATGTATATTTTTTCCGGTTGATAAATCCATGATGGTATCGGCTCCCCAGCGTGTGGCCCATGTCATTTTTTCAACCTCCTGCTCAATGGAGGAAGTGACGGCCGAATTTCCGATATTGGCATTGATTTTTACATGAAAATTTCGACCAATAATCATCGGTTCACTTTCAGGATGGTTGATGTTAGCAGGAATAATTGCTCGGCCTTGGGCTACCTCATCTCGAACAAATTCCGGATCTAAGTTTTCGCGAATCGCAATAAATTCCATCTCGGGAGTTATCAAACCTTTTTTGGCATAGTGCATTTGTGTAACATTTTTTCCAGACTTTGCTCTTAAAGGTGTCTTATTTAAATTTGGGAACCATTCAAGGTTGGCGCGTTCATCCCCATCAAGGTAGCCGTTATCCTTAGGTTTGATCTCTCTACCTTCATATGCCTCCACATCATTTCTTTCGAGAATCCACTTTCGACGTAAAGCGGGCAACCCTTTGCGAATATCGATATCATAATTCGCATCTGTATAGGGACCGCTTGTATCATAAACTCGAAGAGGGGCATTTTCTTCTTCACCAAAAGTAGTGACAGTTCGGTTTAGGCTAATTTCCCTCATTGGAACCTGGATATCCGGCCTGGATCCCCTTTGATAAACTTTCTTACTTCCTGTAAATTGTGATTTTAATTCAATGTTCATTTCCGTTTGCATGCAACTTCCTCCTTTAATATTTTCCAAATCTGGAAGATACAGCATCGTTCATTACGGAGAATGAATGACAATAAAAAAAGGTTCTGTTTACACAGAACCTGATTAAATCGTCAAAAAGTAGCGGCGCGTTTGTATGAATGGACGCCTTCATAACTACTTCCCTACGCTGGTATCATCCAGATCAGGTTCGAAGGGTCAAAGAATTTAACGCATTCTTCTCTCAGTCCGAGCTATCGGACCCCCCTAGTAGAGCATTGGAAACAATATACAATATGAAACTTACCTATAAAAAATAACATAGGTTTTTAGATTATAAAAGCGTTTTTCTCTATTTTTTATTGAAATAAGAAAATAGACCTAGATTTTTTCTGGTTTTCGTCAAGTTGGTTGTTCTTCTTTCGTTTCACTTGTTTGATTTCCTTGATTGTTGGCATGCTGATTGTTTCGATTTTCTTGATTGTCTGCTTGCAAATCGTTTTGGTTTTCTTGATTGTCTGTTTGCTGATCGTTTTGGTTTTCTTGATTACTCTGCTTACTTTGATTTTGCTTATTATCTTGCTGTTGGTCTTGGTTATTTTGATTACTTTCCTGACTACCATTTTGTTTATTATTTTTTAAATAGGAATAGAGGATGAAAAGTCCCAGTGCTGCAGGTAAGGAAATTAGGAACAAGATAAACCACATCGTATTAATAAAATGTTGATAAATCCACCAATCTTGCAAAGAAAACACCTCATACCGTCAATTTGACCGTTAGTATATAGAGTTAACTTTGAAGATTTGGTTTATTCACCTTTTTTCATTATATTCCAGTTTTAGTAATAAAAAAGACTGCTGAAATTGAATTTCAGACAGTCATTAAAGAACTTAATGGTTTTTATTTTTTCCATTTCCTTTTTGCTTTTTCTCTTGGTTTTTTTGATGTCCAGGAGGTTTTTCCTGTTGTTTTTCTTCAGCTTTCTGTTGCTTTTCATCAGCTTTCTGTTGCTTTTCCACTATCTTTTGGATTTTTTTCGGCTGAACTACCGGCTTAGGTGGCGGTGGTACCTCGGCTGCACCGCGAATATAAAGATCATTTCCCATTTGATATACATCAGCCGGCTGCTGGAAGGTGGAGTTGCCCTTATCAAATTCTTGCATCATTTTACTAAACATGATTTGCGCGATATGGGTGGTATCTCCAGGCAAATAGTTACCGGAGCCATTCTTTACATACCCCGTCCAAACCGACATCGTATATTGCGGAGTATAACCTGTAAACCAACTATCCTTCGCAACATTATTAAGTGGATAACCATAACGGTAGCTTGTCTGAGCATCAAAATTAGTTGTCCCTGTTTTACCGGCTACATCCAGCCAAGGAACATTGGCAGCCTTCCCTGTCCCAGAATGTACAACATCTCGAAGCATATCCGTAATCATATAGGCAGTATAATCATGCATAACCTGTTTTGGTTTTGGTTTAAAACTGACAACCTTACCATTTGGGAACACCACTTTTGTCACAAAATGCGGCTGATTATATACCCCTTGATTAGCGAACGCACTGTAGGCACCCGCCATTTCTAATGGACTAACCGTATTTCCGCCGATTGCATAAGACTCATAAATTTGATCGTGATCAAAGGTAATTCCCAATTTTTCAGCAAAGTTTTTTGCCCGGTCCATACCGACCTCGCGGAGCGTGAGTAGGGCAGGTATATTATAAGACCATTCCAATGCTGTCCGCATTGAAAGCATCCCATGGTAGCGACGATCCCAGTTTTGAATCTGTTGGCCGGTGGAATAAGTTGTCGGTTGGTCATTTAACATATGATGTGTCGACCAATTCAAATATTCAATGGCAGGACCATAATCTAATATTGGCTTAAAAGTAGAGCCTGGTTGGCGGACAAGATCAATTGCAAAATTGTTGCCGCGGAATCCGGCTTTATAATCTTTCCGACCGCTGCCAATTGCTCTAACCTCACCTGTCTTTGAATCTAAAAATACAAAAGCTCCTTGGAATCGATCATTCGGATAGTTGACTATCTCATTGCTGTCCATCAATTTATCTGCATATTTCTGCGCTTTTTGGTCGAGGGTCATATAAATGGATAAACCATCCGTACCGATATCAATACCCTTAAGCTTTCCTTCCACTTCTTTTACAGCTGCATCAATAAATGCTTCATAAGGCATCCCTTCATTTTTTTTCTTCACCAATCCCTTGGTTACGGGAACCTTCATCGCATCCTGCATCTGTTGCTTTGAAATATAACCCTGTTTGTGCATAGAAGCTAGAACCAGATTTCGACGGTTCGTCGCTGCCTTTTTGTTTATTGATTTTGTCGGGTCATAATTATTTGGGCTTTGCGGAAGACCGGCAATCATTGCAGCTTCCGGAAGCGTTAATTTATTTAATTTATTTGCGTCGATTCCATAATAATTTTTTGCTGCCGCAGCAACTCCGTAGGAACGGTTGCCAAGGTAAATATTATTAAAATACATCATCAAAATCTCATGCTTGGAATATTTTTGCTCCAATTTATAGGCCAGGTACCATTCCTGAACCTTTCGTTTTATTGTTTTTTCTGGGGTTAAAAATGACCTTTTGATGACTTGCTGTGTAATCGTACTTCCACCTTGGGAACCAAAGTCTCCTGTTACATTTAAGAAAATTGCCTTCGCGGTCCGTTTGATGTCGATTCCATGATGTTCATAAAAATGCGAATCCTCTGTGGCGATAAAGGCATGTTCAAGCTGTTTTGGAACTTGATTATAGGTGATTTTCGTTCGCTTTTCCTTCCCGTATTCATAAAGAAACTTCCCGTTTTGATCATAAAATTTCGTTGAAAGCGGGTCGACAAGTTTAGATGCATCCAATGAAGGAACATCCTTAACCATAGCAGCAAACGTAATGACACCTGCTCCAATGGACAGGACACCTAGTACGATACAAATCAATAAAATTTTCTTCCATAGAGAACCTTTTTTCGGTGATTTTTTCTTTTTTTGTTCTCTTTGTTTTTCTCTTTCCGCTTGTTTTCGTTCCTCACGGTAGCGATAGGTTTCTGACATTCTTTCTCTCTCCCGTTGCTAAAAGTTGCACAATGTTGTTACTAAGTGAACATTGTATCACGCTTTATAAAACTCGTATATATCGAATGGAGGAAGAATTGATCCGGTAATCCCCTTGTTCACAATTTGCCACAATGTAAGAATGCTGGAGAACCTTATCTAACACTTCTTGTTTGATCTCTTCCTTTTTAACCTCTTGATCTTTTAAAATTTTTACGCGTTTAATATCATGATCCAATGTATAACAAACAATATATTCCTTCAATGTAAATCTCCCTTTCAAAAACTCCTAAAAACATTTTCATTATTTTTACAAATACAATCTCATTATCTACCAAAATAGGGTTATCGTACAATCATATTCATTCGACAGAGCCCCGTTGATTTAGGGGGGTATAAATTAATTTTTTCAGGCCTAACTAGATTAGAACTTATTTTGATGATTATTGTACCAAGAGGTGTCATATTTTGCCATAAAAAAGATTCTTCTTTTTTGCTGTTTAATAAGAGAAAACAAATAAACGCTCAAAGAATGCACTTTGAACGTTGGGTTTTTTGCCCACTCTCTTTTCGAGTAAGGGATTTCAATTTTAGGTGTCTTGTCGATTAAAGCTTTTTATTTTCTCAAACAAATACTGGACTCCATATAATAAATAGGCTTTATAGTGTAGGTCGATAAAAAATTGCCATAAACCATTACACCCCAACCTACCATATATTTACTGTTGGTAAGATATCCCAATATTGATAAAAAAAACGCCCAAATGAGCGATCTGATTCTAACTGTTTTTTCCTTATTTATTCTGTTTATAGATAAAATCAATCCTGTTCATGGTTCTGTAACCTAAAATACCCAAGACTATTGTGTAAATAGTTGTTAATATTAAACCAAGTATAGCTATCCAAAATAATGATGTTAACTTTGTTTTTTTATTTAACAAAATAATAACCTCCATTAATTTATGGTTATTATTCTGCACAAATAAACGAGATTTATTCTAAAATAGGATTATCCCAAATAGAACTTCTGGAAATTAAAATCTTGAACTCCAATCTGATCGAACTTCCTTCAAGGTGTTATTCTGTTGGCGCACCGCAATCTCCCTTTAACACAGCGGTACATAATGAGCCGAATTCAAATTCGAGGCCGCCGCATTCCACATAGACATCTCCGATTGCGGGAACGGCAGCACCAGTTCTGGAGAATTTAATTGTTCCGATACTGCCTGGAGCGATGCCCGGATCGAAAGGAAACAAATGCTCATCTACTGTTAAGTAAAAAATCATACAGTTTGAATCTAGAAAGTTTGTAATCGTATAAGTAATCGTCGTTAATCCCCCGCCAGTCATACTTTCTGTCGTCAGTTGAAAATGCATCCTGCATTTTGCTCCTCCCGTTACGCTTGTTACGATATCAATAACTTCCGTATGATAAAATCCATTTGCCAAAAAAACCACCGACTTTCTCCATATATATTAATAAATGAAAAATGAAGGTTCGGGCAACGGCGAAACAACCAGGAGGGGCCCTACAAAATTATTTTTTTTCTAAAGAAATGAACAATAAAGGTCCCCAAAAATAAGGAAACTAACGTGCTGAAAAAGACGATATGGTCAAGATGGAATCCAAATACAGAGGCAATCATTTTTACGCCGATAATCGCAATTAAGATAAAAGCAGTTGTTTCAAGCTCCGGTACTTTTTCAATCAAGGTAAGGAAAACTTGGGCCACACCGCGCATCATTAAGATTCCTAACACTCCACCTAAAAAGAGTACCCACACTTGATTGGATACACCAAAAGCAGCAATAATACTGTCAAAACTAAAAGCAATGTCCATGAGTTCCACGGTTAAAACGGTCCTCCAAAATCCCATTTTTTTAGCATGGACTTCGCCTTCCTCCTCTTTTTTGTTGATAAAGTTTTGAAATACAATCCATAACAGATAATGGCCGCAGATAATTTTAATCCAGGCGATATTGATTAGAGTTACCCCTAATCCAATTGCGAATATACGGAAAAAATAGGCTCCAAAAATCCCATAGAATAAGGCTTTTTTTCTTTGATCCTTCGGCAGGTGCTTGACCATAACTGCCAAAACAACAGCATTATCGGCGGATAATAATCCCTCAAGAAGGACAAGGGTGCCAATAACACCCCAGCTAGCGGGATCTGAGATAATTTTTGCAACAGCCTCTAAGGACAAAAATGGGCTAAAATGATGGATTAATTCTTGTAAAAATTCCATAAGGATTCTTTCCCCTTTAAATTCAGTTTTAATTAATCTATAGGTCGTCCTCCTTTAATATGTATGTCTGGACTTTTTATTAATGAACTTTTAATCCTATCATCGTTTATTCTTTTCTAAAAAATAACCATGCCGATTACCATTGGTATTACCATAAGCAAGCCTGCTGTCAAGGATGGGAACGGTAATTTAGCTGAAAAAATGGCACATAGCTCCCCTAAAAAACCTCCAATGATAAAGGGAATAGCAGAAGTTATTTTATTCGCCCCTTCCTTTGCATAAAACCAGGCATCCCAAACAACATAAACGTAAAATCCTGGATAAAATAACAATCCATCATATACGACCGTCTCGAGTGCTTTTTGGTGAAAGCCATTAAAATCAAGCTGGATCGCACTATTAATTTTCCCTACCATGTTATCAAAATGTTCAAACACAACAAAAAGCACACCTTTAATCATTTGCCGATTATAGAACTGACCAAATCCCGGCATAATGATCGAAAACAATGCTGCAATAATCCTCATGGCAATTTCCTTTTTTTGTATATTTTAATTATTTTTTCTATTTATCTTCCTTTTTATTCCAATCTCTACAATATTTGAAATGCAATATTTTATACTACATAAACCTGCCTAAAATAGGAAAAATAAATATATTAAGATACCCTAAAGGATGTTTTAGCATGAAAAATACAAAATTTTTAATTCTGCTAATGTTTATACTACCCTGGCTTTCACTCCCACTTATTGGTGGGAAAACAGTTAAAAGATTTCTACCAGGTGCACTATTTATGTGTGTTTATCTAATGTTTGAAGGTATGTTAGCTGAGAAACGAAAATGGTGGTGGTTTCCATATAAAATTAAACCGAATGTATTAGGTGAAATGCCATTAATCTTTGGTCCATTTTTAGTTGGTTCCCTTTGGGTCCTAAAATTCACCTTCGGAAAGTTTAACTTATACCTTTTAGTCAATATTATCGTCGATGCTATCTTTACCTATTTGGGGCTAGATTTATTTAAAAAAATTGGTTACGTCACCCTTGTTCGTTTAAGTAAATTTCAATTATCATTGCTCTTTTTAGTAAAATCATTTTTCATGTATGGTTTTCAATTACTATATGAAAAACTGTTTCGAAAATCTTTATACTATAGATAAAAAATGAAGGAATACTCCTTCACTTTTTTGTCATATTGTTATACAACAGTAAAAACACTGTGCTATATCAACCTTTAATTCTTATTTTTTTATAAACCCTTATAACCTCAACATAAACGCACCGAAATACACATATAAATGATTTATAAACAGAAGCTGTTGTATTTATTTTTTTATCCTGTTACAATAAAGATGTTTAATTTATTGATAATTCATAATATTAATACTACTGTTAGGATTGGAGGAATCTATTTGTCAAAATTACCAAAAGTGAATGAATTAGGTTTTTTTGAAATCCGACTGGAATCGATCGGCGGATTAGGTGCAAATCTTGCGGGAAAATTACTTTCCGAGGATGGAGTCGTTGGAAACGGACTAAATGGGATCGGTTTTTCATCCTACGGCTCTGAGAAAAAAGGATCCCCTGTAAAAGCACATATCCGATTTTGCGATCCTGAAACCACCATTCGAGATACAACACCGATTGAACGCCCCCACGTGGTCGGCATTTTCCATGATGCCCTTTTTAAAACCATCAACTGTACAAATGGAATCTATCCTGACAGTACTATTTTAGTAAATTCTTTAAAATCTCCCGATGAACTTAAACAACAAATGAAAATACAGGGCGGAACGATTGCCATTGTTGATGCAACCGGAATCGCCTTAGATGAAAAGACCAAAGCCAATACTGCAATGCTTGGGGCGCTTTACCGTATTTTAGACTTCCTAGACCCTGAGTCCATGAAACAAACCATTCGGCGCACCTTTGAGAAAAAATACCCCCACCTTGTTGAACCCAACCTCCGTACATTTGACCGTGGCTATCAAGAAGTTAAATTCAAAACGTATACTTTAGAAAATAGCACGGAACTAAAACCGTTTGAACGAGCGGAACCACTGCTTGGCTATGAAACTCAGGCAATTGGCGGCACCATTACCAATCCAGGAAACAGCATTTTAAAAGATTTAAGTATTTCGCGAGCGGGTATGCTCCCGCATTTTCACGAAGGAAAATGTATTAATTGTGCAGCCTGTGACACTGCATGTCCGGACTTTTGCTTTGTCTGGGAGGAAAAAGAAGACAAACGGGGCCGGCCGCAAATGTTCCTGAAAGGGATTGACTATCAATATTGCAAAGGCTGCTTAAAATGCGTGACAGCTTGCCCAGTTGATGCTTTATCAGGAGAAAGAGAATACAATGACGGCTACGCCGACAAGAATCGTGTCCCTCATTTATTCGATTTAGTGAACCAAAATTAAAGGAAAGGGCGGTATATAAATGTCGATCGATTTAAACCAAGAAAAATTACAGGTTCCAAAGGGTTCCGCGGAACAAACCGTTGTTTTTGAATCCGGCAATGAAATGGCGGCCTATGCAGCCCACCAAATTAATTATCATGTGATGGGATATTATCCAATCTCTCCTTCCACCGAGGTGGCCCAGTTCCTCGATAGCATGAAAGCCAAAGGCGAACACGATATTGTTTTAATTCCGGCTGATGGCGAGCACGGCTCCGCCGGTATCTGCTACGGGGCTTCGACTGGAGGCGGACGAGTTTTTAACGCAACCAGTGCAAACGGATTTCTCTACATGCTAGAGCAACTTCCGGTGCAGTCCGGTACACGTTTTCCTATGGTTTTAAATTTGGTCAACCGTTCCGTTTCCGGACCTTTGAACATCCACGGCGATCATTCTGATTTATACTTCGCCTTAAATACCGGCTGGCCGATTTTGATGGCCCGTGACCCGCAAATTGTCTATGATATGAATATTATGGCTATTAAATTAGCAGAAGATCCAGAAGTACGGCTTCCAGTCATTGTTTCATTTGACGGTTATTTTACTTCTCACCAAAAACGGCGGGTACTAGTAGTGAAAGATCGAAAAGATGTACAACAGTTTATTGGTGAACCGCCAAGGGACTTCCCTCATGCTTTGGACCGGGAAAACCCAGTGACCATCGGGCCTTATATGAATGAACCGGACTATATGAATAATTGCTTTCAGCAATCTGAAGCAATGTATAAAGCGGAGCAGGTTTTCGAAAGGATTTCAAAAAAGTATGCAGAATTAACAGGACGCGAATATCCTGTTCTTGATTTATATCGGATGGATGATGCAGAGATTGCAGTGTTTATGTTAAATTCTGCGGCTGAAGTTTGTAAGGATGTAGCCGACAGGCTCCGTTTAAAAGGGATTAAAGCCGGAGTCATCTCTCCTAATATGATTCGTCCCTTCCCGCAACAAAAATTAGTAGAAGCCTTGAAAAATGTAAAAGCGCTTACAGTTGGCGATCGTGCAGACTCCTATGGTGCCCACGGCGGAAACATGGCACTCGAAGTAAGGGCAGCTTTACAAACCTTTGGGAACAGTCATACGAAAGTAGTTAATAGAGTATATGGCCTAGGGGGCAAAGATTTTTATGCCGATGATGCGGAGCATTTTTTCCAAATAGCTTTGGATGCCGATGAAAAAGGTGTGGTCGATCAGGCGTTTGACTATTTTGGGCATAATCCCGGCAGACCTGAATATGCACCAAAACGTGTTTTAAACCCGATGAAAAAAGATGACTTAAACACTGGTTTAATCACGGTAACCCCAGATGGAAAAACCGGTGAATTAAAGGTGAAAATCCCCCCGTTACGAAGCTTAACGAAAAAGCCAAAACGGCTCGCCTCCGGGCACGGTGCTTGCCCTGGATGTGGGATTTTCTCTGGCCTTGAATTGTTTTTTAAAGGAATTGAAGGAGATATTGTTGCCCTATTTCATACTGGATGTGCCATGGTGGTGACAACCGGGTTCCCTTACAGTGCCCATAAAGCGACCTATATTCACAACCTCTTTCAAAATGGTTCTGCTACTCTTTCCGGTCTTGTCGAAATGTTCCATGAACGAAAACGCCGGGGCGAGCTGGATGATCTCGGCTTGAGCGATGATTTCACCTTTGTGATGGTGACGGGTGATGGCGGTATGGATATTGGCATGGGTCCGGCGATCGGTACGGCCTTGCGCAACCATAAAATGATTATCCTTGAATATGATAACGAGGGTTACATGAACACGGGCAGCCAGATGTCCTATTCGACGCCGATGGGTCATATGACGAGTACTTCAAGTGTCGGCAGCTTTCAAAATGGCAAGCCGTTTCATCATAAGGATACGGCACAAATTATGGCCGCTACCCATATTCCGTATGTTTTTACCGGAACGGAAGCGTTTGATCGGGATCTATTGAAAAAAGCTGCCAAAGCCCAGTGGTATGCGCAGAATGAGGGTTTGGTGTACGGCAAGATTTTGATTACGTGCCCATTGAACTGGAAATCGAAGGATGAATTAGGCCAGACGATTGTGGAAGCGGCGGTTAATTCTTGTTTCTTCCCTCTTTATGAAGTCGAACGCGGCATTACGACGATTACGTATGACCCTGAGAGTAAGAAGAAGCGGGTTGCGGTGTCTGAATGGCTGCAGATGATGGGAAAAACGAAGCATTTGCTTAGGGAAGAAAGTAAAGAGATGCTGCAGATGTTTGATGATGAAGTGGAGCGCCGCTGGATGAGGCTGAAGGCGAAGCACGAGAGTCCGTTTTTATAAATTGGGTTAAGCTATGCACACGAGATTTATGGTCTCGTGTGCATTTTTTATATGGAGCTAGAGATTTTTGAAGTGTTATTGCAGAAATTTAGATATACTGAAGCGTTTAAGTGACCTTTTAATTGAAAAAGCAGGTTCTGCGGGCATTGACAATCGCTCTTAGTGACCGCGCGAATGAAAATTTAAGCTTTGCGGGCACTGACAAGCCCTCATAGTGCCCGTTCGTTTGAAAATATAAGCTTGACGGGCACTGACAAGCCCTCATAGTGCCTATTCGTTTGAAAATGTAAGCTTGACGGGCACTGACAAGCCCTCATAGTGCCCGTTCGTTTAAAAATATAAGCTTTGCGGGCATTGATAAGCCCTCATAGAGCCCGGCCCGTTCGTTTGAAAATATAAGCTTGACGGGCATTGATAAGCCCTCATAGTGCCCGTTCGTTTGAAAATATAAGCTTGACGGGCATTGACAAGGTCTCTTAGTTCCCGTTCCTATAAAATATCATGCTCATAGGGCACTGACATAAATATTCAAAAGAGAAAAAACTTTCCTTCCCCACCAACTTATCGTCCTGACAATTCCAATAAATTTGTTACCGTTTGCTGGTTTCATATCGTTGTTTCCTTATTAGCAAGACTTTGGATCACTTCTGGTAATAATCGGTGCTCAATCTCCTGAATTTTGATTGTTAATGTTTCTCTTGTCATGGACATAGTGACGGGAACGGACTCCTGAGCAATGATTGGTCCTGTATCCATGCCTTCATCTACAAAATGAACAGTTACCCCCGTCACCTTTACCCCATAATCAAGCGCTTGACCAATGGCATCTTTTCCTTTAAATGCAGGTAATAAGGATGGGTGGACATTAATAATTTTTCCATCATAAGCCTTTAGCAAAACAGGTCCCAGCAATCTCATATATCCTGCTAAAACGATAAAATCCACCTGGTGGTTGGTTAATTTCTCAAGAACCTCTTGTTCATAGGTAAGTTTGTCCGGATAATCCTTTGCTTGAAAACTAAACACTGGGATCGATGCATTTTTTGCTTTCGTGACTGCAAGTGCATTGGGGTTATCACTGACTAACAAAACTACTTCCACGTTTTTTATTTTTTTTAATTGAATGGATTCCAGAATCGCTTCAAAATTGCTTCCTGTTCCAGAAGCAAAAACGGCAATTTTCATGATTACTCCTTCTTGAACACGACGTCTTCGGTCCCTCTTTGCACTGTTCCAATCACAGATGCAGCTTCCCCTAGCCCTTGAAAGTGGTCTAAAATAGCCTGAGAATCCTTAGTGTCAACGACTAAAATCATACCAATTCCCATATTAAAAGTACGAAACATATCATAGTCTGAAATATTTCCTGTCTCTTGGATAAAGGTAAAAATCTTTGGAATACTCCATGAACCATCGTAAATTTCAGCTTGCAGACCACGTGGAAGAATGCGGGGGATATTATCGTAAAAGCCACCCCCTGTAACATGTACCATTCCATGGACAGGAAATTTCTTTATCGTGGAAAGAACAGATTTTACATAAATTTTAGTGGGTTCCAGTAATACTGCACCTAATTGTGCACCCAATTTTTCGACATAGTCTGTTAAGGAGAGTTTTGCATCATCTAATAGAACTTTACGGACAAGAGAAAAGCCATTGCTATGTACACCACTAGAGGCTAAACCAATTAGCACTTGACCCTCTTTTACTTTTGATCCATCGATAAGGTGTTTTTGATCGACCATCCCTACAGTAAACCCGGCAATATCGTATTCTTCATTCTGATACATCCCTGGCATTTCAGCCGTCTCTCCGCCAATTAACGCACATCCTGCCTGTAGGCATCCTTCTGCAATCCCTTTGACAATGGCTTCAATTTTATCCGGAATGATCTTGTCGCAAGCAAGATAGTCGAGGAAAAAAAGAGGCTCAGCCCCTTGGACAACTACATCATTTACACACATGGCAACGGCATCAATTCCAATTGTGTCATGCTTGTCCATTGCAAAGGCAATTTTTAGTTTTGTCCCAACCCCATCTGTCCCAGAGACAAAAATTGGTTCCTCGATTTCCAGCAGGTTCGGTTTAAACAGTGCACCAAACCCTCCTAACCCAGTTAAAACTTCCGGTCGGAACGTCGTTTTTACATGCTTTTTCATTCGTTCAACGGCTTCATTACCCGCATCAATATCGACTCCGGCATTGCGGTAGGCATCACTCATTTTGATTCACTCCTTTACGATAAACTTGCAGAAATGTCTTGTGTGTTCAGCTTTTTTAATCGATTTGAATGCATGATATCCGGAATAGCATTCTTCCAGGATTCGGAGAGTTCAGCAATTGGCTGTGAAATGACGATTTGCCCATTATGTGAAATCGACAGTTCTTTTCCTCTTACCTTGCCGATTTCCATTATTGGAACCTGCATTAATTTCGCGATTTCTTGTACTTTTTCGACGTGTTCCTTTAAGACAGAAAGAACAATTCGAGATTGAGTTTCACTAAACAGGGAGATGTCTGTTCGCAGTTCATCCGTTATTTGAATTTCTGCGCCACTATTCCCGCTAATGCAGCTTTCAGCTATCGCAACAGCTAATCCTCCTTCAGCAGCATCATGGGCTGACTGAACAAGACCCTCTTGAATTGTCTTGAGTGTAAAAGCTTGGATGTTTCGTTCTAACGCAAGATTTAATTGAGGCGGGCGTCCTTCAATTTTTCCTGTCACTAATTTTTGATATTCAGACCCGCCAATCTCCGCTTTCGTTTCACCGACTAAAAAGATTAAATCCCCGTCTTTTTTAAATTCCTGTGTTGTTATATGTTCGACATCCTTAATTAAGCCCACCATCCCAATGGTTGGTGTAGGAAAGATCGCTTCTCCATTTGATTCGTTATAGAGACTGACGTTACCGCCAATGACCGGAGTATTCAGCTGCCGGCAGGCTTCACTAATGCCATCTGCTGCTTTTTCGAACTGCCAGAAGATTTCCGGTTTTTCCGGGCTGCCAAAATTTAAATTATCCGTTATAGCAAGTGGTTCAGCACCGGAACAAACGACGTTGCGAGCTGCTTCTGCTACGGCAATGGCGCCTCCAGTAAAGGGATCAAGATACACATATCTTCCATTGCAATCTGTCGTCATCGCCAAAGCTTTCCGTGTTCCACGGATCGCCACAACTGCCGCATCGGATCCTGGTATGACAGCGGTATTGGTTCTGACCATATAATCATACTGCTGATATACCCATTCTTTGCTGGCAATTGTTGGGGATGCTAACAGTTGTTTCAATATTGAGTTAAAGTCCTTTGGCTTTTCAAATTGTGCGGCAGGGTCCAATGATGCGTATTTTTCATAATAAGGAGCCACTTTAGAGGGCTTACAATACACAGGAGCATCTTCCGCCAGCTTATCCGCAGGAATTTCTGCCACTACTTCTCCTTGATGTAGGATTCGAAGTTGATTATCATCGGTAACTCTTCCAATTACAGCAGAATGGAGTCCCCATTTGTTAAAAATCTTTTCTACGTCCTCTTCTTTTCCTTTTTTTGCAACGACCAGCATTCGTTCTTGAGATTCCGATAACATCATTTCGTAAGCACTCATTCCTTTTTCCCGTTGTGGAACAAGGTCAAGGTTTAATTCAATGCCATTTCCTGCTTTGCTGGCCATTTCAGAACTGGAGCTGGTTAATCCTGCTGCTCCCATATCTTGAATCCCGACAACATGGCCAGAGGCAATCAATTCTATTGTAGCTTCCAGTAACAACTTTTCCATAAAGGGGTCGCCAACTTGAACAGCTGGTCGTTTGGCCTCGGAATTTTCGCTTAACTCCTCTGAGGCGAAGGTAGCCCCATGGATCCCATCTCTTCCGGTAGCTGCGCCGACATAGATGACAGGATTCCCAATCCCTTTTGCCACACCTTTTTGTATTTGATCATGGTCGATTAATCCGACACACATCGCATTTACCAGGGGGTTTCCCTCATAAGAGGAATCAAAGTAAATCTCTCCTCCTACCGTTGGAATCCCCATACAATTTCCATATCCAGCGATCCCCGCAACAACATTCTCAAATAAATATTTGGTTTTTGGGTTATCTAATTCACCGAAACGAAGTGAATTTAATAAAGCAATGGGACGGGCACCCATTGAGAACACATCACGGATGATTCCTCCTACACCTGTAGCTGCTCCTTGATAGGGTTCAATCGCAGAGGGATGATTATGACTTTCAATTTTAAAGACAACCGCTTGTTGGTCTCCAATGTCTACGATCCCAGCTCCTTCTCCAGGTCCTTGAAGAACGTGGGGACTAGAAGTGGGAAATCTTCTTAAAACTACCTTCGAATTTTTATAACTGCAATGCTCAGACCACATTACACTAAAAATTCCCGTTTCAGTATAATTAGGTTTTTGGCCGAGTATTTCGATCACTTTGTCAAATTCTTCGTCTGTCAAGCCCATTTCTCGATAAAGTTTTTGTTCGTAAATTTGCTCCGGGGTTGGTTCGTTATGCTGTTCCATTTTGTTTCCTCCAGTAACTTAATATAGATGAAAACATGCGTTTGCCGTCATCAGACCCCAGCCATTTATGAACCGCACGTTCCGGATGGGGCATTAATCCTAAAACATTTCCTCTTTGATTGATGATCCCGGCAATTTCAGAAACTGAACCATTCGGATTCTTTCCTTCATATCGGAAAACAATTTGTTTATTTTTTTCTAACTCATTTAAGGTATCCTCATTACAATAATAGTTTCCGTCTCCATGGGCAATCGGAATACGAATCTTCTCCCCTTCCTCATATTCTAAAGTGAATGGAGTTTGGTTATTTTCGACGATGAGATTAATGGTTTCACAATGGAATTTTAAACGCTGGTTTCTCCTTAACGCACCCGGTAACAGACCCGCTTCTGTTAAAATTTGAAACCCATTACAAACTCCAAGAACCAACTTTCCCGATTCCGCGGCAATCTTGACTTGCTCCATTGCTGGAGATAAACTTGCCACTGCACCAGGACGCAAATAATCTCCATAAGAGAATCCCCCTGGAACAAGGATTCCATCATATTTAGATAGGTCCGTTTCCAGATGCCATACGTACTCTACTGGTTGTTCAATCGTATCAACAACAGCCTTATACATATCCACGTCACAGTTCGAACCAGGAAAAACAAGTACAGCAAAGTTCACTTTAATTTTCTCCCTTCCTTAGCTCAAACCTATAGTCTTCAATGACCGTGTTGGCTAACAGCTTTTCACACATATCCCTAACCCGTTCCTCTGCCATTTTATGATCCTCACTATTAACTTCAAGCTCCATATATTTTCCGATTCGTACTTCTCCAACCTCATCATACCCCAGTGAATGTAGAGATTCGTGAACCGCATTTCCTTGTGGATCCAAAACGCTTTCCCGTAAAGTTACATAGACAATTGCTTTAAACACCAACAGTACCCCCAATTCTTCGTAGAATTTCTTGATAGGCTTCTTTAACGTTACCTAAATCTCTTCTGAACCGATCTTTATCTAATTTTTCCTTTGTGCTGGCATCCCAGAACCTACAGGTATCCGGGGAAATTTCATCAGCTAAAATAATCTCACCTTCTAGAGTTTTTCCGAATTCCAATTTAAAATCGACCAAGATAAGGTCTTTCATTTTGAGAAATTCTTGTAAAATTTTATTAATTTTCAGAGCTTGGTTTCGAATTTTGGTTAAGTCCGATTCTGAAGTCAACCCAAGTAGGGCAATGTGATCATTGTTAATGATAGGGTCTCCCAGTTCATCATTTTTGTAGTAGTATTCCACTATGGCTTGCGGGAGCTCCTTCCCTTCCTCCCATCCCAGTCTTTTAGCGAGTGATCCGGCTGCGATGTTCCGAACCACAACTTCTATTGGAATGATCTCAACTTGTAAGACAATTTGTTCTGTTCCCGAAATTCGTTGAACAAAATGATTGTTTACCCCTTTTTCCTTTAATAGGCTAAGAAAAATCGCACTAATCTCGTTATTCATTGTTCCTTTACCGGCAATCTTCCCCTTTTTTTCTCCATTAAAGGCTGTGGCATCATCTTTATATTCAATCCAACATTTTCCCGATTCGGATGTCTTGAACACTTTTTTAGCTTTACCTTCGTAAAGCATTTCTAATTTTTCCATCTTTTCTCTCCTTTTACTGGTCAATTGGGGAGGATCTATTCTATGAGTCCCAGATTTGCATTTTTTAAATTTGTTGAAAGATTACTTCAAGTGAAGGACCTAAAAAATTTATATGCCCCATTTTCCTGTTCTCTTTTGATTCCTTTTTTCCATACAAATGGAGTTTGGCTGTTGAAGGGAGCTGTTTCAGGTTATCTGACACTTTGCTCAAATGTTGACCTAATATATTCACCATAATAATTGGACTTAAAAGAGTAGTATCTCCTAAGGGCAGTCCGCATATTGCCCGAATATGTTGTTCAAACTGTGAGGTTACACATGCATCCATGGAATAATGACCGGAATTATGAGGTCTTGGGGCTAGCTCATTAACTAAAATATCACCATCCTTCGTAAGAAACATTTCTATAGCAATTAAACCTACTGCTTTTAGTGATTCGGCCACTTCCAAAGCAACTTTCTCTGCCTGTTTCCTTTGCTCCTCAGTAATTCTTGCAGGGACAATAGATTGATGAAGGATATTGTTAATATGAATATTTTCAGCTACTGGGAATGTTTTTGCTTGTCCTGCTAAATTCCTAGCGACAATCACAGATAGTTCCTTACTAAATGAAATAAATTGTTCCACGATCATTTCTACACCTGAATTTTTTAATGCCTCAACTGCAATGGGTATTTGATCCTTTTCATGAAATACCCATTGTCCTTTTCCATCATAACCCCCTGTCGCGGTTTTCATGACACAGGGAAAGCCAAAGCGATCAACAGCAGTGTGGATATCCTTTTCAGATTGAATCACTATAAAGGGCAACAGGCACATCGTTTGACTGTAACGTAGATTTTTCACGAATTCGGTTTTGTGTGATTTGAAGGAGCTTGCTTCCCTGTGGAACAAAGGACGTTGTTTCTAAAATTGAAGCTAAATGGGAATCAACATTTTCAAATTCGTATGTAATGACGTCTGAAGCGTTTGCTAGTTCCTTTGCCGCATTTAGCACCGAAAAGGAAGCGATAATTTGGCGATCGGCTGCTTGTCCGCAGGGAGAGTCAGGCGTCGGGTCCAAAGTAATAAATCGATACCCCATATTTCTTCCCGCAATCGAAATCATTCTTCCCAGCTGTCCCCCGCCTAAAATACCAATCGTAGAGCCAGGTTTAATTACTTTCACCAATATTCCCTCCTCCAAAAGTAAATGTTTATTTTTAGACTTCCCGCAATACCTGATTATACTTTTTCAATCTCAATAATCTTTAAATGTAAAATCAAAAAGGATAGAAATTCTCCCTACGCCCAAAATAAAGAAATGATGTCAATAGGAGGAAGGCAAGATGATTTCGGAAATGCAGGAGAAATGCGGGGTATTTGGAGTCTTTAATCACCCTAAAGCAGCTGATTTAACTTATTATGGACTTCATGCTCTTCAGCATCGCGGTCAGGAAAGTGCGGGGATCGTAGCAAGTGATGGAAAATCATTCAGGCATCATCGAGGAATGGGATTGGTTACTCAAGTATTTAGTCGTAAGATCCTTGATGGCCTCACCGGAAATATGGCCATTGGCCATGTGCGCTATTCCACCTCTGGAGAAAGCTTACTGCAAAATGCACAACCCCTTGTCTTTAAATACAGCGAAGGAAATTTAGCGGTAGCTCATAATGGAAACCTTGTGAATGCAAGATTTGAAAGAGATGTCCTGCAACAGCAAGGAAGCATCTTTCAAACCACAACAGATACTGAAATTATTGCTCATTTAATTGCTCGATCAAGTAAAAAATATTTTGCCCAAGCGGGACCTGATGTTCTCAAGCGGCTTGACGGTTCTTTTGCTGTACTCATTATGACGGAAAAACAAATGTTAATTGGCCTGGACCGTCACGGATTAAGGCCGCTTAGTCTTGGGAAAATTGGGGATTCCATTATCGCCGCTTCTGAAACATGCGCGTTAAATGCAGTTGATGCCAAGTTTTGGAGAGATGTTGAACCAGGTGAATGGCTTCTTGTTGATGAAACTGGGGTTCAAACAGGAAGGTTTGCCGCAAAAGGTGACATCTCCCTTTGTTCCTTTGAATTTGTTTATTTTGCCCGTGCTGATAGTGTCATTCAGGGAAGAAGTGTATTAGCCATTCGAAAGGAATTAGGACAAATTTTAGCCAAAGAACATCCAATAGAAGCAGATGTTGTGGTTGCCGTCCCGGAATCGAGTGTCCCAGCCGCCCTCGGTTTTTCTGGGCAATCAGGAATTCCATATGAAATGGGAATCATCAAAAACCCATATGCAGGTCGTTCATTTATTGAACCCACTCAGGAATTGCGAGATTTGGCGGTTCGACTGAAATTAAGCGCTGTACAAGAAATTTTAGAAGGAAAAAGAGTAGTTTTAGTAGATGATTCGATTGTTCGGGGAACGACAAGTAAGCGGATTGTTGATTTGATTCGACAAGCGGGTGCCAAGGAAGTCCATGTTCGAATTAGTTCACCAATGGTAAAAAGCCCCTGTTTTTATGGCGTGGATATGCCGACAAAAGAAGAGTTATTTGCGAACAAGCATGAACATGAGCAAGCAATGGGACAAGTCATCGGCGCAGATACCTTAGCCTTTTTAAGCACCGAAGGATTATTGGAGGCAGTAGATGTAGATCTCGCAGAAACAAGCAGTCGCTGTATCGCTTGCTTTAGTGGGGCATATCCAACCAAATTGTACTTGAAATGAAGTTCCGGTTAAGATAAATAAGCTTTGAGAGTACTGACAAGGACTCATAGTGCCCGTTTCTTGAAAAAATTAAGCTTCACGGGCACTGACAAGGTCTCATAGTGCCCGTTTCTTGGAAAAATCAGGCTTCACGGGCATTGACGAGGTCTCATAGTCCCCGTTTCTTGGAAAAATCAAGCTAGACAACCCATAACGATCCATCCTAGTTCTCAAAATAATAATATTTTAAAATTTATTAATTCATTGTTCACATAAATTCAGTATGATTATTTTGAGTAAACGAACCAATACCCAATGAAGGAGGAGATTAAGCCATCGCGCGCTGGATTTTTATTTGTTTGGAGATACATCACCCCCTGATATTTACACATAATAAAAAAGGTCAAATTTAAAAATGAAATGGGGGGAACGGGATGTCTAAGCAGGGAATGAAAAATAGGGATCAAACGCGAGAGCAAATTGAGAAACAGGACAATAGAAATGACATTGAATTAGGCAGTGAATTTCAAATTGGAAATTCAAGCTTTCAAAGCCAGAAAAAAAGTGGTAAACAAGTAAATAAAAAATAGTAAAAAAGCCTCATTCTACAGGGAATGAGGCTTAAAAAATTATATTTCATTTACTCCTAACTGGTTAGATTCCCCCGCCCTCATCATGAGTCGTACTGTTCTCCTTTCGGACGTTGGCATAAAGACTTAATACACCTAATCCGGCAATAAAGGTACTCAAGATGATGAAAATATTATACATATTGCCTTGAATAAAGAGATTAACGAGCAGATAGGAAATCACTAGGGACGCCAACGGTGAAATCAACCAGACCTTTAAGATCTTTTGGATGACAGATTTTTGCCAAATCCCAAACCCTTTTTGGGATACGCCTATTCCTAAAATCCCGCAAGTGGTTACCTGTGTCAGCGGAATTGGTAATCCGAATAGTGAGGCAACTGTCACAAGCGCTCCTCCAGTAAACGAAACGGCGCTCCCTTCCAATAACGAGAGTTTGGTGATTTTCTTTCCGTTTGTTTCAATAACTCGACCACCCAATAATATGGCGCCTATAGCAACAAATAGTCCGCCAATCCAAATTCCCTTATTTGCAGACAGCATTCCGGCGCCAACAAGCGGTCCAACGGCGTTGGCTACATTATTCATTCCGGCAGAAAATGCTTCAAAACAGCCTCCTATTACGAGTAATAGCGCCAGCCATTTTTTCCATTTTCCGTGCTTGGTCAGCCCAATCCACCGCTTTTCAGCCTTGGAGATTAGTTTTCCAAGGAAAAATGTGATAAAGAAAGAGACGAGTGGAACAATGACCCAAAATGAAACAATAACTATAAGGCTATCAAAATACAATTTTTTATAAGCAATTCCGGCACCGACGATCGCACCAACTGTTACCTCACTAGTTGATAGCGGGATTCCCATAAGATTGGCGATAAATAGGGTTAATGTTGCTCCGCAAAGTATGAGGGCGACCATTTCAATACTGAGTATCGAAGTCGGAATAATTCCTTTTCCAATTGTTTTGACGACTTCGCCACCACCAAGTACTGCGCCAAGAAAGGCTGCTAGTGCCACAAGAATCATCGCCAATCGCTTATTCTTTATGGCTCCTGCTCCATACGGAGAACCCATGGATGCAGCTGTCCCGCTGGCCCCGATATTCATGGCAAAAAAGAATGCGATGATAAATGCTATGTATGTCCAAAACATCTCAATCTCCCCTTATGCTTCATTTTAAAATTCCTAATGTTTTGAACTTTAATTCATACTAATCAGATAGGAATAATTTATATGAAGATTATTATACAGTCCCATTCAGCAATAATCAATTAGGAAAATTCAAATGTTGGGGAATTTTTTAAAAATAATCGAGTAGAGGGAAAATAAGTTGATTATTTTCGCCCCTCTCACAACACCGTACGTACGGTTCGCGTATACGGCGTTTCAATTTATATTAAAGTGTGTACTTTTAGATAATGTTCTAAAGCAGAGGGTAATCCCCTCTGCTTTAGTCTTTTGTTTGAAATTGCTCTTTGAACAACTTTCGATAATCCTATATACCGGTAACCTCTTCGGCAGAAGGTTAATCCTTTCGCTTCTTGCTCAGGAATCCCTAATTGAATAAGCGATTTTATTTGTTTCTTTGGTACCTTCCATTGCTTCCATATGATAACTCTAATTCTGGAGCGAAGCTTCTTATCTATCTCAGTCATCGCTTTTTTCATATTCGAGATTCTAAAGTAATTAACCCACCCAAGTATGACTTGTTTTAGTTTTAAAATTCGGTAGTCTAGCGGAACGCTCCAATTTCGCTTTGTTAATTTTCGAAGCTTCCTTTGAAATTTTTGTATTGACGTAAAATGGGGTTTTGCTTGGTATTTCTCATTCTTAGAATCGTAATAATATCCAAATCCCAAGAATTTCAGATCTTTTGGACGGGAGATTTTACTCTTTTCTGCATTGACTATTAACGCTAATTTACTTTCTATAAATCTCACGATTGATTCCATCACTCTATTCGCTGCTTTCTCACTCTTCACGAAGATTAGGGCGTCATCAGCGTATCTCACGAATTGGAGTCCTCTACTTTCAAGCTCCTTATCCAGTTCGTTTAACATAATATTACTCAGCAGTGGGCTTAGGTTTCCTCCTTGCGGAGTTCCAACTGGTGTTTCTTCGTATTTCCCATTCACCATAACTCCACTGACAAGATACTTCCTTATTAGGGAAATGACATCTCCATCATCTATTGTATTAGAGATGATTCGCATGAGTTTATCGTGATGGACTGTATCGAAGAATCTTTCCAGGTCAATGTCTACCACCCAATCGTATCCATCATTTAGAAATTCCAAGCTTTTTATAATAGCCATCTCACAACTTCTTTTTGGTCTAAAGCCGTAACTGAACTCACTGAACTGCTTTTCAAATATCGGACTGAGAACTTGATGAATGGCTTGTTGAACTACTCTATCCACTACTGTTGGTATTCCCAACTTGCGCATCTTGCCATTTTCTTTTGGGATTTCCACTCTTAAGGCAGCCTGTGGTTGGTATTTTCTTGTTCTGATGCGCTGACGTAGCTCATCCTTGTTCTCTCTCAGATATTGCTTTAGTTCTTCGACTGTTACTCCATCAACCCCACTCGCGCCTTTATTTTTATAGACACGCAGGTACGCTTCGTTCATATTTTGATTACTAATAATCTGTTCTAAAAGTTCCACACTCGTTTCTCCTTCCCTCTCACGTAGTAAGTGATAGCTCCATTTTGGTTAGCCTTTGAGATACGCTCATACTTTCACCATTAATACATTCGGAGTACGTCACTTACGCATTCGTGGTGTTGAAACACTATAAATTGTTCAGCCCTTCATGAAATAATTTCACTACTACGGCTTCTGCTGACTTCTTGCGGCTAACCTTTTTCGACTGTACTCCCGTACATCCGCAAGACCTCCCAGGGTAAGACAACTATCTTTCCTCTTTTACTCGCCTGATTTACTTTACAAAGTTACGTACATCTTTTAGGACTTTGACTTGTTATGGAGCCTCACCCTTTTATAAAGCCTTAATATCAGATTTCTGTTCGTCGAGCCAAGATTTTATTCCACGCTTCCTCCAGCCCTTACCTCACGGTAAGTACCTTGCGCTTCCTTAGTGGTTAGTCGATGTGTACCCCCACAGTGGACTTTCACCACCTAGATAGTTGCCATGCCTGGCACACATAAAAAAAACACGCTTTAATCAGCGTGCTCCAATTTAAAATATCGATATAGTTATTTAAGATTCCAGCTTTTTCCTAAAATCACAAATGAATTCCTTAAATATTTCATTTAAGCTTGCTTTTTTTTGTCCTTTTAACCATTCGACTTGGTCAATTGGCAGTCTTAGTTTTAAACTAATATCTTCGTCCGGCATTTCCACTCTTCTGATTTCTTCTATTGTTATGCCCTCTTCAATATTCGGAAACCAGGAATCATTTTCGTTTATTCGATGGAAATCTCCATACTCATCAATATCATCCAGTTCGCAGAACAAATTAAGCTGCGGCAATCCGCCTGACAGGATTTTAACATGCATAATTGAATTAATGATTCTACCATCCTTTAATTCTATTTCCATTATGAGCGTTTCTTCTTTTTTATATTTTTTTATAACCACTTCACTGACAATCAAATCTAACTCTAGAGTAACCCCTGCACTGCTTTCAAAAATATAAATGGCGCTTTTAAAAACATGGATCTCTTCACCATCCACTTTTACCGACTTGACACGAACCATAGACAATTCCTCCATACAGCTGTTCCATCCAATTGCATTTGATAAATCTAATTTTATAACAAAAAATGATGCATCTTCAAAGAAAAAATAAAAACCTCACTAGTTAAAAAGGCTAGTAAGGTTCTTATAAAGAACTATTTTTCAATAAATGTATTATTAGATGTTGCAATCTTAGTAGATGCTCGACTTAGAACGATTTTTGAGACAATAAACCCAAGAATAATTGCTACTACTAGAGTAATGATGGAGCCCAATAAAGCGATTTTCATCGCCATTAAAAATAATATGGCAAGTGTCAGCATCGTCATAATCAAAACAGAATTCCAAAGGACACGGTCTCTGACTTTTTCAATTAAACCCGAAGAAGGTACCTCATTGGTTTCAGTAATTGCAGCGCTTAATACCGCTTTTAAGCGGCGCAAATTAATGATTGGGCCCATAAACGTCATAATGATTAATGCTGCAAGCGAAAAATCAACCCACGGTTTCCCCCATCCCCATGTGGAAATCACAAGGTAAAGGCCGAGCAGTAGAATCAAAATAACACTAAAAGGCAGCAGGCCATCAAGTTTCACAGCTAACGCGGACCAAATTCGTATGTAGTCCGTTTTTGTAGAATGGAGCATGGCGATCATCGCTGTTAAGGTGATTCCTACTGCGGCAAACATGATGACCGCACCTAAAATATGTAGAAATAAAACAAAGTTGTACAACAAAACTCCAAATCCTCCTTTTGTATGATTACTTTTTTATTATATATAACACACATATGGTAGAAAAGTCCCTTTTCTAAAAAAATGTATTTTTACCAAAATAGCGCATTTCCTTTGTATGATTAAGAGATTAACACATATAATCAAAGAGGATACAAATCTTTTAATTCGAAGGGGGACCCTATGCTTAGTAAATCTTTAATTGAAGACGTACTCACAGCTGCTTTGTCTACTGGTGGTGACTTTTCAGAAATCTTTGTGGAGGATCGCTTCACCAGTAATATGTCACTGCGGAGCGGTAGAGTCGAAACCTGCCTCTCCGGCCGTGACTTTGGGATTGGCATTCGTGTGTTTAAAGGATTTCAAAGTGTTTATGCCTATACAACAGATTTTCGAAAAGATAGCCTTTTAAAAGCAGCCAAAAATGCCGCACAAGCTATTAGCGGAAATTCAATCATCCAACCTGCCCCTTTCATCCAAGAATCCTTCGAATCCAGTCATCCAGTTTATCTTCTGCCCCTAGAGGTAGATAAATCAAGAAAAATCACCATTATGAAAAATGCTTTTGATACCGCAAAAAACTATCACTCTAGTATTTCACAAGTCACCGTCCGATATATGGATGAAGAACAAAATGTTCTAATTGCCAATTCCGAAGGTAAATTCATTGAAGATAAACGGGTCCGCTCCAGGCTTGCCATCCAGGCTGTAGCCGTAAGGGACAACCAAATGGAAACAGGCTTCTACGGTCCAGGTGCCCATCAAGGCTTTGAATTTTTTGAAAACCTAAACCTGGACCACTATGCAAAAGAGGCATCTCGAATGGCCTTGACGATGCTAGATGCCAGTCCATGTCCAAGCGGAAAATTCCCAGTGATTATCGATAATGAATTTGGCGGTGTTATTTTTCACGAGGCTTGCGGACATGGATTAGAAGCAACTGCTGTAGCGAAAAACAATTCCGTTTTCGCAAACCGCATTGGGGAACGGGTTGCACCGGAAATTGTTACATATATTGATGACGGAACACTGCAAAATGAGTGGGGCTCAATCAATATTGATGATGAAGGTGAAAAAGCCCGAAAAAATATCCTTATTGAAAATGGTATTTTAAAAGGCTATTTAATTGATAAGTTTAATTCACGAAGGATGGGAATGGAATCAACAGGGTCCGGAAGAAGACAATCCTTCCGTTTTGCCCCTACCTCTCGGATGACCAACACGTATATTGCTCCGGGAAAATCAACGCCAGAAGAAATCATTGCTAACACCGAACATGGCATTTATACAAAATATATGGGCGGCGGACAGGTCAATCCGGCAACAGGTGATTACAACTTTGCCGTTGCGGAAGCGTACGAAGTAAAAAATGGAAAACTCGGAAAACCGCTAAAGGGTGCAACCTTAATCGGAAATGGCCCGAAAACCTTACAGCTTGTTGATATGGTTGGGAAAAATTTGGGACATGGTGCCGGAATGTGCGGTGCCTCAAGTGGAAGTATCCCAGTAAATGTAGGCCAGCCAATGATACGGGTAAGCGAAATGACGGTCGGCGGGACAAAGGGGGAATAAAGAATGAACATTCAAGAATTCCAAGCAAAGCTATTTTCACAAGCAGTATGCAGTGGTTTTACAGATGTTGAGATTTATTATGAAAACAAGGAAATATTCGGCTGTCAGGTTTTCAAAGGTGAAATCGACCAATACGAAATTGCAGAAGATAGTGGCGTTTCTTTCCGTGGAATCATAAATGGAAAAATGGGCTATGCCTATTCCGAGAAATTAGATGATGCCTCGATCCCTTTTTTGATTGAGAATGCAAAGGAAAATGCTCGTTTGGTGCAGGAGGATGAAGTGGAAGAAATCTTTGCCGGAAGTGCTCAGTATGAAAAAGCTAGCTTTTACTCTTCATCCTTGAATGAGGTAACTGCTGCTGAAAAAATCCAATTAATTAAAGAGATTGAACGTGAAATCTATGCTGTTGATCCAAGGATTGTAGCAACAGATTATTGTATGGTCCGAACTGAATCAATGACAAAAAATCTGATTAATAATAAGGGCCTGTCCTTAAGCGATAAAATGAATCACATAACCGTCATGGTCGAAGTGATTGTGAAAGATGGCGAGGAAACGAAAACCTCATTTGAATTTGTTGTTACCAAGGATTTTCATAGCTTGAATGCCAAGGAAATCGCCAAAAAAGCTGCAGATGAAGCACTCTCACAGCTAGGCTCAAGGAATATCGAAAGCAAAGATTATCCAGTCCTTTTGAGAAATGATGCTGCAGCGCATCTGTTGGCGACTTATGCTGCTAATTTTTCTGCAGAAAATACACAAGCGGGGATTTCTTCTTTAAAAGATAAGCTCGGGAAGCAAATTGCTACTGATAAGATCACGATTGTCGATCATCCATTCTTAGAGGATGGTCTCGCAAGTCGAACATTTGATAGCGAGGGTGTGGCATCTACGAGAGTAACATTGGTAGAGGAAGGTATTTTACATTCCCTGCTGCATAATCAGAAAACAGCCAAAAAGGATTCGACTGTTACAACAGGTCATGCCCATAAAGATTCCTATAAGAGTGCGGTCAAAGTGGGGCCATCGAATTTATATATTGAGCCCGCCCATTCATCGTTTGATGAATTGCTTGCTGCCATGGGAGAAGGTGTTTTGATCACTGGTCTATCAGGCTTGCATTCTGGCGCGAATACAGTTTCAGGCGATTTTTCACTTGCAGCGAATGGGTACTATGTGAAGGATGGCAAGATTGCATTCCCAGTAAATCTAATGACGATTGCCGGGAATTTTTATCAGCTGCTACAGGACGTTGAAGAAATCGGATCAGATTTAACCTTTCCGCTGACGCCAGTAGGATCCCCCTCGATATTGGTGAAGTCGTTGTCGGTAACAGTGGAATAATTTTGGAGGTCAGTTTTGAAGTCAGTCCCCCGCCGCGTTAATACGGTGGGGGACTGACTTTTTCTTAATAGAATAAATCCCTTAAAGCAGATTCGAGTGTCGGAAACTTGAACTCAAAACCTTCATTCGTCAATACCTTAGGTAAAACATGTTGACCTTCAAGAACAAGCGAGCTTTTTTTCCCAAGAGCTGCCTTCATTAATAAGGCAGGTACAGGAAACCAATGCGGACGATGTAAAACAGCTCCAATCGTCTTGCCGAAATCTTTCATCCTTTTTGGATTTGGTGCGGTAACATTAACAGGACCATTCAAACGATTGTTTTCAATCGCAAAAACAATCGCATGGACAACATCCGTTATATGTACCCATGAAACCCACTGCACACCCGAACCAACTGTACCTCCCATGAATAACCGATAAGGCAACGCCATAAGAGGAAGCGCTCCTCCCTCATTTCCAAGAACAACGCCAAATCTCATAAAAACTGTACGAATTCCATGCTCCATCATCGTAGCCGCTTTTCTTTCCCAATCATGAACGGTTCGGCCAAGAAAGTCATTGGCCACCTCCGTTGATTTTTCGGTATAAACAGTATCATGGGACGGAGGGTAAATTCCAATCGCACTTGCATTGATAAAAACAGATGGCTTTTCTGAAAGAGCCTCAACTATTCTTAACAACTCAGCAGTCGCTGTCATTCGGCTTTCATAGATTTGCCGTTGGTGATTTTCCGTCCAGCGGCCATCATTGATCGATACACCCGCAAGATTAATCACCACGTCTACCCCGCCAATTTCTTTTTCTGGGGACGAACCTTCCTTAATCCATTGAACAAACTTTATGGTACCTTCTGATTGCTTCCCTTTTCTTGTCAAAATAATGATATCATGGCCCTTTTTAAAAAGAAGCTCCGTTAATTTTTGTCCCACAAACCCTGAACCGCCTGCAATAAGAATTTTCATTGTTTCACTCCTATCAAGATTCGATTCTAATAGAATCTCTTTCTCTGTACCCATTGTAAAATAAAAACGGCCAGCAACGATTATTTTTGCTGACTATTTTTTCGTTCTTTTAAAATGGCTTGAATGATTTCAATATGAACAGCGGCCCACGATTTTTCGTAAAAGTGGATGATTACGCTATATAGGAGGATAACCAATGAAATAATCGCGAAAATCGCCCACACCATACTATGGTCTTGAAAAACAAAATCTTGCAATTGTTTTGCAAATATGACTAACAGCCAGGGAATCGTTGAAACAAGAATCGGGATCATCCCTGACCCATTTTTCTCCTTAATCATACAATAATAAATTCTTTTTAACGTCTCAGTATCAATACCATGATAAAAATTTTGAATACCCTCTATTTCTAAAAGCCTTTTTAATTCTTTAAATGATGGATCAAATTTCGAGGCTTTTTTTAATTGAAGGTATATTTTATGGGCATCCCCGCGAAGTGAAAACATATTCCTATCCTCTTTCTTCCAACATAGTTCCTTTACTAAAGGCTTTGCAAATATGTTTTCATTTATTCAAAATTATCCTTCACATGAATTTACTAAAGTGTTCCTTTGCCCCAAAAGCCTTCTTGGAAATTTTTTAATTCATAAGAAATGACGAAAGCATTCGGTGACATTTTATTAATCACTTTTACCACTTTTTGTTCATGCCTGCGCTTCACCAATACCTGAATTACGGTACGCCTTCCACTTTTTTCATCAGCTGTCCAAGATGCAACCCCATAGCCTTGACTCTTAAGTGCACGTGGGAGCTCAAAATCGTATGGATTGACTATGGCTTGTACCGTTACATAGCCCAAAGCAAGGTATTCTTCAATTTTACCTCCTAAATAAACACCGAGGCCCCAACCCAAACAATAGGCGACCATATTGACTGGATCTTTAAGGTTGTCCAGAATAATCGTTAAACCTACCAAATAAACATACACTTCCAACATCGAAATGATTGAGGCCCATACCTTCTGACCTTTGATCACAAGTAACATCCGTAATGTAAAGAAGGTCACATAGAGAATATTAATCACAATAATGATGAAGATAATTGGTTCAAAGCCAAACAAAATAACACCCCCACATTCCTACCTTATTATTTCTTCAAAGAAAACATGCTTTTTCTAAGAAATGAACAGTAATGATGGGGGTGTTTTTTAACATGAAATTTACAAAATTTTTATAGGGTTTGATACATTTTTGCTGAATTGTATACGTATGAAATAATTAAAGGGGGAATTGAAGAATGAAATGTCAAAGAACCTATTTTCTGATTGATGATTTAGTATTCGAAGTTAGAAAGCCAGAAATTACCGTTAAACAAATTCAAAAAACACAGATTAAAATTGAAAATGAAGAATACAAACTCCTTCGAAAACATTTCGATGAACATATATTTAATATTGAAAAAACACCAGATGGATGGTTAATAACCGAGAGAACGAATTAACAATGGATTATACTTTCGTTTTTAGAATAGAGTCCACGGTCATTTTCATTGTATAAATCACAGTTTTCTTATAACGTGCTGCTAAAAGCAACACTCTTATTTGTTCGGATCTGGATAGATTTTTAAACCGGGGCTCTTGTTTCAAAAAAGACCGAAAAATTGACCAGCTAGGAGGCATTAAAGGAAAGTCATCTAGGGGTTGTTTGTTCCACAAGCGATAAAACCAGGAGATTACTCTATCGGAACTAGTTTTATCAACAATACATGGCGCATAAATATTTTTAGTGTGTTTTTTCAGGGATTCGAATCGATCTTGTCCGCTAACAATAATGTAAGTCCCATCTTTCCGGCTTTTTTTGACCACTAAAACATACATGCAGTCCCACATTAGTCTTTGAAGTTTCTTTATATGCTCCGTAATTTTCTGTGATAAATCCGGTTTGATTTTGTTTAGTGGGATATACTGGATGGTGAATTTCATAAACATCCCCTCCTGTTAGTAAACATGTAATTCTCTACAATTTTTTGAAGTATCACATCAGTGCAGAGTATTGGTTTCAATGCGATCCTTTTAATGGCAATGAATGAGTCACAGCCCCTTTAAATATATGTATGAATTGGGCGCATGTCACATACGAAGTAACGATGAAAATATGTTTTTATAAAAATGGCTTTGTTAAAGAACAATCTTGATTTTTAAACAAAGTTGATTGGAGCGGAAGGTGCGAGACTCCTGCGGGAGCAGCGGGACAGGTGAGACCCCACAGGCGCTAAAGCGCCGAGGATGCTCACCGCCCGCCCCGCGGAAAGCGAGCATCCTGGAGCGGAAATCAACAACCACGTTTAACACAGCCATAAAAATAAATAGCAACCCTTCCTAATAGAAGAATCGCTACAGTAACAAATTGGGAGATGAGAGATAATCTATCGACGTGATTATTCCTTAATTTCTTTGATTTGTTCCCGAATTTTCTCAAGGTCTTTTAAGGACAGGTCGCCGAGGGATTTTTTAATTTCTTCCTCTATAACTTTTTTGTTACTTTCTCGATGTTGATCCCACCAGCTGCGAAGACCTTCCGTGCTGTCCAATAGGTATTCAATATCCATTTCTTCTAAATCATCATCCGTTAGATATTCCATGACAGCAGCTAACATTCGGGAAAGTTTTTCTGCTTCATCCTCATTTTCTTCTTCAGTTGGAAAAGTAACAATGGTTTCCTCGTCAGATGCTTCGGCATTTTGCACAGTTTTTCTTGGCATTGTGACCCTCCTTACTATTTTTCAATAGTATGACCATTAAAAAGTAATTCAACAAAGGAATACCTATTCTGGTGATTAGCGACCTTTATCTTGATACAAACGAAGATTGGATCGTTTACTTAATCTCATGCATCAAAAGTGATTGGCTCCTTCGTATTGAGTTCATGTTTTTTTCCAGAATGGTTTACAAAATAAATACTAATCACAATAAGAATTAAACCGACCAAAAGGGAATAAGTGAATTTTTCTCCCAAAAATACAGTACCAACTAAGACAGCGATAAGTGGAACAAGAAAGGTGAACGAGGCTACTTTTGTTGCCTCACCCGAATTGACTAATTTAAAATAAAGGATATAGGCTGCTGCTACCCCTAAAATGGACCCGTACGATAAACCGAACAGGTACTTTCCATTCCAAACGATACTTGACCAATCTTCCGTAACAATCCCTATCCCGGTAAGCACCATTCCACCGATTAGAGACTGCATGCCCACCATCCACAAAGAGTCTACCTTATGGCTTACTTTTTTCACATAAATGACACCAATTGCCCAAAAAATCGCTGTTGCCAGAGCTAAAACAATCCCTAAGATCGAGACATGTCCCGTAAATCCTTCCGAACTAACTGCAGCAACACCTAAAAAGCCCACAACCAGCCCGGTAATTTTAATAATGGACATTTTCTCTCCTAACCACAGCCAGCCCAGCAGTCCAATTAAAACCGGCTGGAAATAGACGAGCACGGAGAACAATCCTCCCGGCAAAAAATTCAAGCCAATCGTTTGTAATCCAAAAAAGAGAAACGTATTTAATAGGGCAGAAATGAAATAAGTTCTCCAGTTTTCACGCCACTTTATTTTTTTCCATTGTGGAATCAAAATGGTGGATAATAATATTCCTCCAATAAGTGGGCGCATCCCCGCGAATAATATTGGCGGGGTATAAGCTAATGCTACTTTATATAGAGGCCAGCTAAAGCCCCAAATCAATACTAAACCTGCAATGGCTGCAAATGTTTTTGGTGAAAATCTTCTCATTATTTATCCTCCCCCTTTATACCTTTGGAACCAGCCTAAGCTTTTTCTACTTATATTTTGCTCTCATCGTCTGAGTTTAAAAAGTTTTTTATTTAATTTACTACCTCTTCAAATATGAATTTATCACTTTAAAGTTATAAATTCACCAAATTCGACTCACATCACCATAACGATAAACATAATCCATACTGAATTGGACAAAATATAAGGACTACTTGTTTGAACAAACAGAGGGGCATGACAATGGAAAGAAATTATGCAATCGACTTTATTAAATTTTTTGCAATAGCAGCCGTCGTTGTCATTCATACATTCCCTAGTGACCATGAGCTCGGATACTTCATTCTAGATAACTTTTCCAGGTTTGCTGTACCTTTTTTCTTTGCAGCCTCAGGATATTTGTTTGGACTTAAAATAATAAATAACCCTAAATCAATCGAATATTTTAAAAAATACGTTATAAAAATCCTAAAGATTTATTTCAGCTGGTTACTTTTTTATGTTTTATATGATGTTTTTCAAATTTATATAGACAAAGGATACCATAGCCACGAATTAGAAAAATATATCGAGAACTTAACTCCTCTAAATCTCCTATACTATGGCGAAGGTACAAGCGGATATCAATTGTGGTTTGTCATCTCTCTTGCTTGGAGCATTGCCCTATTATATCTATTCTACAGGCTAAAAAAAATTAGGATTTTATTAATCCTTAGTCTTTGTTTAAATATAGTGGGTCTTTTTGGTCAAGGATACTCGCAATTTTTAGAAATTCCCATTGACAGCACCCGGGACGCACTATTCATTGGTCTATTTTATACAACAATTGGATTTTGGTTTGCTTCTGCTTCCCCTTTCCAACAGTCTAAAAAAGTAGAAATTAAAACCTATCTTTTTTTCTTTTTCCTATTCTTTGCCCTTCAACTTTCTGAAGGATACTGGCTCGAAAAGGTGTTATCTGCCAAGCATGGCGAGTATTTTTTCTCCACGATCCTTTTAACCATTTTTTTGTTTTTGTTTACAATCAAAAATCAACAAGTTGGTAAGGGAATGTTGATCACCAAAATAGGCGGCAACGCTTTAGGAATTTATACGATTCATGTGTTATTTATTGATATCGACGACTTTATATTTCACAAATTTGGCATTGGGAATATGACCCATGATCTAACATTAAACCTAATTGATGCTTTTCTTGTTTTTTCAATGTCGTATATTACCTACAACTTTATTCAATATACTAAAACCCGACAACTTTTTGGTAAGTAATAAAAAAGCTTGCAATGGATGCAAGCTTTTTTCGTTTCAATCCATTATTGTGCTTGTGGGACCTTTTTTATAACTTTTCTTCTAATTGGCTCTTCTTGCTCTCTTCCGGGTTTTCTTTTTTTAATAAAGAAGGCCAAAATAAAGGCTGCAATCGTTAAATAGGTAGCAATCATAAAGGCATCGTCAATTCCCATTACCGTTCCCTGTTTGATCGCCAGTGCCATATGAATTTTATCAGTTGGTGAAATTTGATTTTGACTCATAATCGTCTCCACATGGCTTTTCCCATTATTCGTCATAATGGAAACGAAAAAGGCCATTCCGACAGCCCCGGCAACCATTCTTAACGTATTTACCATTGCCGTGCCGTATTTATTTAAACTAAGTCCTAAATCATTCAAACCAGCTGTAAAAATTGGCATCATCAAGAGCGAAATTCCAAACATCCTGATGGTATACACCCATATTACATAAGAAAACGATGTATCTGTATGAAGTCTGGTCAATGCATAGGTGGTAAGGATGGTGATCGCTAAACCAACAATCGCTAACCATCTTGCACCATATTTATCAAAAAGCTTCCCTGTGATTGGCGACATAATCCCCATTACCACACCGCCCGGGAGTAGCATAAAACCTGCTTCAAGCGGGCTGAAGCCATGAATATTTTGCATATAGATTGGCATTAAAATCATTCCTGAGAACATGGCCATTGTCACAATCACGTTAATAATCGTCGTTAATGTAAACATCTTATACTTAAAGATTCTAAATTCTAAAATTGGATGCCCCACTGTTAGCTGACGCCATACAAACAGGATTAGGCTGATTCCCCCTACAATAAACAAGGTAATCACCTCAGGATCAGACCACCCTTTTGTTCCTCCAGTGGTGAATCCATAAAGAATTCCGCCAAATCCTATCGTTGATAAAATTACACCGAGCACGTCGAGTTTTGGACGGCTTGTTTCTGTTACATTTTTCACAAGAAAAATCGCAATAAAAAAGTCTATTAGTGCAATTGGGGCAATGATATAAAACATCACATGCCACGAATACGTTTCAATAATCCATCCAGCCCATGTTGGACCGATCGCTGGAGCAAAGTTCAATGCAACCCCAAAGATTCCCATGGCAAATCCACGACGTTCCAAAGGGAAGATGGTAAAAATAACATTCGTAATGAGTGGAAAAAGAATTCCGGCACCTATTGCCTGAACAACACGGCCTACTAAAATAACGGAAAAAGATGGTGCAATCGCACAGATAAAGGTTCCAACTGAAAAAATACCCATTGAAAATAAAAATAATTGCCTGGTTGTAAATCTTTGCATTAAAAATGCAGTGATCGGGATTACAATTCCGTTTGTTAACATGAAAATAGTACTTAACCAGTTTGCAGTAGCAGCTGAAATTTGAAAGGAATTCATAATTTGCGGCAATGCGACATTAATGACTGTTTGATTTAAAAAAGCGACAAACGCTCCAGCTATCAAAACAGCAAAAATGGGTGCGGTCCGAAGCGATGGTTGCGAAGATTTTGTGGTGTCCAAGTAAAAATTCCCCCCTTGATTTTATTATAAGAAAACGAGTCCCTGTTAGGTTACCCAAACACAAATGAACTTTACTACTATATTGGGTTAATAGGATTTTGTCAAACTAGTTGCTTTCTACAAGCAAATGCCTGAAATTTTGTAATTGTTGATGAAAACGATAAATAACAAAAGAAAAATCCCTATTCTGGGATTCTCCTTTTGTTTAGAATTTCTGTTAGTTTTTTTTCAACATATGAAATACTTGTTCTACATCCTTATCGCCACGCCCTGATAAATTCACAATCAAAATATCGTCTTTTGTGAGTTCCTTTGCCAATTTAATTGCATGGGCAACAGCATGAGAGCTTTCTAAAGCAGGGATAATCCCTTCTGTTTTAGATAAAATTTGGAAGGCCTCCAATGCTTCTTGTCCTGTTGCTGTCACATATTCAGCTCTGCCGCTAACCTTTAAGTGGCTGTGTTCGGGACCAACACCCGGATAATCCAGGCCTGCCGCAATGGAATAGGTTGGTTGAGGCTCCCCTTTCTCATCGAGCAAAGTGAGACATTTGAAACCATGAATGACCGCCGGTACTCCTTCTGTTAAAGTAGGAGCTTCCTTTGGTTCTACACCAATCAAACGCACATCTTTTTCGTCGATATAATGAGCAAACGCTCCGATTGCATTGCTTCCACCGCCGGCACAGGCAATAACAGCTGTAGGCAGCTTCCCTTCCTGCTCAAGGATTTGGCGTTTTGACTCTTCACTAATAATTGATTGGAAATGCTTCACCATGGTTGGGTATGGATGCGGACCGACCGCAGAGCCAAGCAAGTAAAAAGTATTTTTATAGTTTTGCACTAAATCCCCTAAAGCTTCATCAACTGCATCTTTAAGGCGGCCCTGTCCTTTCTCGACAGGAACAACTTTAGCACCCAATAATTCCATGCGGAAAACATTTAATGCCTGGCGCTCCGTATCAAGCTTACCCATGTAGATGATACATTCCATATCGAACATTGCACATGCCGTTGCGGTTGCAACCCCGTGCTGCCCGGCGCCTGTTTCGGCGATGATTCTTTTTACACCCATTCGTTTCGCAAGCAGAATTTGTCCAATGGCATTATTAATTTTATGGGCACCGGTATGGTTTAAATCTTCCCGTTTTAAGTAGATTTTCGCTCCGCCAATTTTCCGCGTTAGGTTTTCAGCATATGTAAGCGGATTTTCACGACCAATATATTGCTTTAGGTAAAATTTAAATTCTTCCTGAAATTCAGGATCATCTTTATAGCGCAAAAATTGTTCCTCTAATTGATCCATTACCACTTGGAGATCCTTCGGAATAAAACTTCCTCCGAATTCCCCGAAATACCCTTTTTTATCTGTGCTCAAGCTCGTCATACTCAACTCGTCTCCTTCTCTACTTTTTGAATTATTATACTTTATTTAAGTGAATTTTCCAACTATTTTGGCGTCTGACCCACTACTTTAAGCGTTAAATTAATGACTCTGTTAAACTTGGTTGTTGATTTCCGCTCTAGGCGCATGCGGTTCGTGGGCGGACCGGGGAGCCTCCTCGTCGCTTCGCTCCTGTGGGGTCTCCCCTGCCCCGTACTCCCACAGGACATTGAATTACATCCTCGAATCCGCCCACGCACGAAGAAAATGCGTTAGCATTTTCGAGGAGTCTTCGCGCCTTCCGCTCCAATCAACGTTGCTCAAAAATCATTATTGTCCTTTAACACAGCAAATTAAAAAAGGCATCCCGATTTAATTTCAGGATACCTTTTTACCTTATTCAAATAACGGACTAACTGCTTTTTCGTTATGGATCCGATCAATTGCTTCTGCAAGCAACGGAGCAACGGATAAAACCGTAATTTTATCAATTTGCTTTTCTTTTGGCAGATCAATGGTGTTCGTGACAACTAATTCTTTAATCGGTGAGGCTTCGATTCTGCTAATAGCTGGACCTGAGAGAACCGGATGCGTGCAGCAGGCATAAACCGCCTTGGCCCCCGCCTCTATCAATGCATTCGCTGATAACGTAATGTTCGATGCCGTGTCGACTAAACCGTCAATAATAATCGCATTTTTCCCTTCCACATTCCCAATAATGTTCAAGACTTCAGACACATTGGATTCAGGATTCCTGCGGTCAATTAAGGCAATCGGTGCGTTTAATGGGCTGGCTAGTTTTCTCGCTTTCACCACTACTCCATTATGTGGAGCAACCACGACAACATCTTCCAATTGTTTTTTCATAAAATACTCGGCAAGAATCGGAATACCTGTTAAGTGATCCACTGGAATGTCAAAGAAGCCCTGTTCCTGTGGAGAATGGAAGTCAATGGTAAGTAACCGTGTAGCTCCCGCTTTTTGTAAAAGATTCGCAATCAGCTTCGCCGTAATCGGTTCCCGCGAACGAGCTTTGCGGTCTTGACGGGCATAACTGTAATAAGGCATGACCACATTAATTCTTTTTGCAGAAGCTCTCTTCATGGCATCAATCATAATGAGGAGCTCCATAATATGTTCATTGTTTGGCTGTGATGTAGATTGGACTAAATATACATAACCACCACGGACACTCTCTTGTACATGTATTTGAATTTCACCATCACTAAATCGAGTAGTGGAGTTTTTCCCTAGTTCGCAGCCCAAAAGATCCGCCACTTCATTTGCCAGCTTAGGATTTGAATTTAATGAAAACATTTTAAATTTCTTATGCAGTTGATACGTCACCTTTAATCCTCCATGCTTTGTTTCGTCATTTAAAAACCTTTGTCCAACATCTTATTTTACATGAATTGAAGGAATAGAGATAGCAAATATATTTCACATTTCATTGTTATTTACAAACAAGGCCCTGCTTATACTTGGCATCACCTGAAAAATGCAACTTTTCTCCCTTTTCACTGTTCCCACTTGAAAATTTGCGTGATTCTCCTAAATGGATTGAATGCGCTTACCATCCCTATTATTATTTTAAAATAAAATATTTTTTGACATTTTCATGTAATCCGCTTGTCTTAGTCGGAAATTACTGATACTATTATTGAGGTCAATTTTTGAATTGATGAAATATTTAAAAATTAGGGGGTTTATTAAAATGGGCAAAAAGACAATCATTGCGATACTATCCATGGTGCCTATTGTATTTATGATTGTGGCAATCCCATTTGTTAATCGGATCCAACCGATTATTTTTGGATTACCATTTCTTGCATTTTGGCTCTTTTTGGGGATGATTATTACTCCTTTATGTACCTTTTTGATCTTTCGCCTACAAAAATCAGAAAGGAGTACGGAATCATGAAGGGAAATTTAACTGCATTGGTCATTACAGCTGCCATCGTTTTAGTCGTTGTTTTGATTGGATTTTTATCAGGGCGTGATAAATCAAATAGAAGCTCTGTTGAAGAATGGTCTGTCGGCGGTCGGAGATTTGGGACACTACTCGTTTGGTTCTTAGTCGGGGCGGATCTTTATACGGCTTATACCTTTTTAGGATTAACCAGTACGGCCTATACAGGTGGAAGTTTAGCATTCTTTGCTATTCCCTATACGATCATTGCCTACTTTATTTCTTATTTCTTTTTACCAAAGCTTTGGAAATTTTCGAAAAGCCATAAGCTAACGACGCTGGCTGACTATGCAAAAGTAAGATTTGATAGTAAATTTTTATCCTTTTTAATTGCAGCAGTTGGAGTATTAATGTTAATCCCGTACATAGATTTACAGTTAGCCGGGATTCAAGATACTTTAACCGTTGCAGGGACAGGCTTTATCAATGTCAAAGTCGTAGTGGTTTTCTCTTTCCTATTAGTTGCACTATACACCTTTTTTAGCGGAATTAAGGGACCTACTTATACGGCAGTTATAAAGGACATCATGGTTTGGGTGATTATGTTATTCTTGGTTGTCAATCTACCAATCTTACATTTTGGCAGTTGGGGTTCAATGATTCACAAGGTAGCTTCGGATTCACCGCAGTTACTTACCATCCCTACTTCCGGGCCAAAAGGGATTCCATGGTTTCTAACCGCTTCACTCATTTCTGGTTTAGCCCTATTCATGTGGGCACATGCAGCTACAGGGGTCTTTACAGCGAAAAGTGCAGATGCACTAAGGAAAAATGCAATCTTTTTACCGCTGTATAATATTGTGTTAATTCTGCTTATTTTCTTAGGCTTTGTTGCCTATCATGTATTGCCACAGGGTACGAATCCTCGGTTTGCCTTGTTAAACTTAATTCAAGTTTCCTATGGCGGGACAGTTCAAGGCTTAGCTTATGCAACGATTGCACTAGCCTCTCTGATTCCGTGTTCGATTATGGCCATCGGTGCTTCAAACTTATTTGCAAATAACATTTATCGGGATTTTATTAATCCGAACGTGACACAGGCAAAATTAACAATGGTCACTCGTTCGATGGTATTTGTTGTCATCGGTCTGGCGTTAATTTTTGGAATGGTCTTCCCTTCTGCCCTTGTGTCACTTCAATTATTAGGGGTATCAGGAATGGTTCAAATCTTCCCGGCAATTGTGTTTAGCCTTTACTGGAAAAACCAAACGAAAGAAGCCACGATTTTGGGCTTACTCGTCGGATTGATTGTCACGTTCACCGTTTATGCGACCGGAAAGTCTTTTGGTATTTACGAAGGATTCTGGGGATTATTGGCGAATATCATCGTAACGGTCATCGTCAATCCGATGTTTGTGAGTAAAATCAAAAACAAAACTAATCCTATCACGGAAGAGTTATTTGGAATAAACGAGCCGCCTCTCAAATTTAAAAAAGAGGCATAATCTTCTAAAGAGACATCCCAGTAGATTCAGGGATGTTTCTTTTTTTAGGATAATGATTGTTTATAAAGAATAATTCTTCTATTGAAAAGAATCCCTGTGAATATCGATCCAGGGGTTTTTCTCATTTTTTAAGAAATTTTACGCTTGAAATTAAATTTTTAAGATACAACTTAGGAATCACCTCAAAAATGAAACAATATTGTCTATAAAGCGTTACAATTTCTACATGGTATTTTATTCCTAGTTCTGTTAATATCAAAAAGGAAGATAAATACAGTACAAATACATACGAATTGTATCTATAATTTTTATCTGATAACTAATGATTCTATTAAACTTAAAGGCAGGAACTGAACTATGGATAAAAAGATGATTTTGTTATCTGCTTGCTTTCTTACATTCATGACAACTCCGATTGCGGCCAATGCAAAAAGCATTGACTCTAAACCTCCAACGGATTCACAAAAACAAATCCAAGATGACTTAACAGCGATTAAACAACAAAAAGTTCTAGTCCAAGAAGAAATAGAAGCAACTGCAGAAAAAATAAAAGCCCTTGATCAACAAATCACCACATCAAAGGAAAAAATTCAAAAAAAAGCAAATGAATTAAAAAAAATTCAAGGGAAAATGAACCGTTTAAATAAAGAGGAAAAGAGAATTACAACCTTACTTAATAATAGAAAACAAGAATTTAAGGACAGAGTTGCTGCGTATTATCGAACAGATGGTGAAATATCATTTCTAAATGTAGTTCTATCTGTTAATAGTTTTGGAGAATTTATCGACCATTTTTTTGCTTATGATAAAATTGTAAACAAAGATAAGGAATTTATTGAAGAATACATCGCAAACCAAAACAAGGTTGCGAGTATCAAAGGTAAAGTTCAATCCTTACAAAAGTCAACGATGGAAGAAAAAGCAGAATTAGAAGAAATAAAAGCAGGACAAGAGAAAAACAAAAAGGAAAAAGAAAAATTATCTAAGTTTCTTGAAAAGAAGAAAAAACAATTAGAAAAAGAAGAACAGGAAAAAACGATCGCCCTTGAATTGTTACAGAAAAAAGGAAAAGAAATTCTAGACCTAATCAATCATAATGGCAGTGAAAATAAAGAAAATGTGGTAAAGATCAATTCGATTATCGCTCCCTTCGTTCCAGATTCCCAAAAGCTTGAACAAGTGACAGGTGTTCCGGCTTCAATTACTTTGGGTCAAATCATTCTGGAAAGTTCGGGTCGTTATAATGGTCTATCCGGACTCGCCTATAAAGCCAAAAACCTATTTGGAATAAAAGGAACAGGCACAGCAGGTTCGGTCAAAGTAGAAACAACGGAATATGTAAAAGGTGAAAAAATCGTGGTCATAGCCGAATTTGCCAAATATAAAACCTATTATGATAGTATGCTAGATCATGCAAATCTATTATTAACTCCTAGGTATCAAAAATATTTAAAAGATGCTACCAATATTGTAGATTACGCCCATGGCATACACGACGCAGGATATGCGACTGACCCGGGGTATGCAAATAAACTGCTTAAAATAATCTACCAGTATGATTTATGGAAGTTAGATGAATTTAATGATTAACATCACCTTCTGAAAAGGGGTTTGAGTAAATTGATTCAGTTTCAAGAAGTAACAAAAATCTATCCCAATGGAGTGCATGCATTAAAAAACATTAACCTGCAGATCTCAAGTGGTGAATTCATCTTGATGATTGGTGAGAGTGGCGCAGGAAAATCGACCCTTAATAAACTGATTACACGAGAAGAAAAATTAACGAGCGGTGAGCTATTCGTTAACGGAATAAAAGTATCAACGATAAAAGAGAAGAGAATTCCGCAGTTAAGAAGATCGATTGGGATGGTTTTTCAAGACTTTCGTTTGTTATCAAAAATGACTGTTTATGAGAATGTCGCTTTTGCCCAAGAAACGATTGGAGTACCGATAAACTTGATTCGTGACAATGTCTTTCATGCTCTAAAAATGGTAGGCCTTGAATCGAAAGTTAATGCTTTTCCAAAGGAATTATCCGGTGGAGAGCAGCAACGGGTTGCTATCGCCAGAGCAATAGTGAACCGCCCAAAATTGATTATCGCGGATGAACCGACTGGAAATTTAGATAGTAAAACGGCATGGGAAATCCTGAAGGTTTTTGAAGATATCAACAAACTCGGGACAACGATCCTTATGACCACTCATAATAAAGAGTTTGTAGAACATACCACGAAACGGGTTATTTTAATCGAAAATGGAAGCATTCTTCGTGATCATCAAAGGAAGGTGCGAACAAGTTGAAAAAAGGATCCTACTTGAATCGACATATTAGAGAAGGAATGAATAATTTTAAAAGGAATGGCTGGATGACGGTTGCTTCGGTCAGTTCTTTAACTTTAATGATTTTCCTCATCGGGATTACCTTCTTACTGTTGGTCAACTTAAACCACATGACAACAAAAGTAGAGAAAAATGTAGAAATACACGCCTATTTAAAGGAAATTGATTCCGAGGACGTAAAAATTCTCACTAGTACAATTCAAACGTATGATCATGTTACGTCTGTTACGTTCATTTCTAAACATGAAGGCCTTCAAAGCTTTATGAAAAATTTAGGAGATGAGGGCGCAGCTTTTCAAACATTAAAAAACGATAATCCATTAAATGATGAATTGGTGATTAAAACCGAACAGCCAAAAGATGTAGCAGGTGTTGCCAAAAAAGTAGAAAAATTAGCGCTTGTGGATAAAGTAGCGTATGCTAAAAACGTGGTTGGTCCCCTGGTTACCTCTACAAAAATTGCCCGATTGGCTGGGACCATCTTTATTATTTGTCTCACCCTTGCAGCTGTTCATTCAGTAACGAACACAATTAAAATTACGGTATTGGCGAGAAAAGAAGAAATTCAGCTTAGGAAATTAATTGGAGCTACGAACGGATTTATTCGTCTTCCTTTTTTTATCGAAGGTTCTTTCATTGGATTGCTAGGAGCAATCATTGCTAGCATTCTCATCCTGACAGGATACTATTTTGTTTATCTTTATTTTAGGAGATATATCGATTTGGACTTTATTGAGTTGCTCGCCCCTCTCCCCCTCATTCCGATTTCATGTTTGATTTTGCTTCTTTTTGGGGTTTTCATCGGAATGTTGGGAGCTACTTCATCATTAAGACGAATTTTAAAGGTTTGATTTTTGGATCGAACGAAATAACCTTCTACACTAATTAAAGATACACTTGGATAAAAAAGTGTCATAGATCATAAATTCTGGTCTTTGGCACTTTTTTTTGTCTTTCCCTGCCATTCTGTTTCCTAATTTCCGTTTCACCTATTTGTTAAAAACTGTAACCTGATAGAAAACAATTGTAAACGATTACATTATACGATATACTTTATACAAATTTACTGTTCGAAGGGTGATTACAACATGAGACAATATATTTTTCTCTTGAATGAACCGGTAGGTCCTCGAGAGATTAAAATTGAAGCATCAGGAATGATGGAAGCCTTCAAAAAAGCAAAAGAATTCCGCAAAAAGATCATGGAAAATACAAAGAAAAATGTTGATATGATATTTAAATGTGTAAAATATTAAAATGCAAGAATTTAAGGAAAATAGACTCATTTAAATAAAGAGTTGAAAAAAAGGATCGCCTTCTCGGTGATCCTTTACTTGTTCTTTCCATTATTTTCATTGGTAGCCTGACGGATCGCAGCTTTTTCTTTTGCTGCTTGTGAAACCTGTTGTCCATGATTGGTTGTCGCAGTCTTAGTTGTTGAGGGCTTTGGAGCAGTGTTGGCCACTGGCTTCGTATTTGATGCCCCCTTCCCTGTTGACCCTGTTGCAGTAGAATTTTGACCCGAAGCAGTAGGATGAGTCGCAGGGGCTGCTGAATGAGTGGTCGTTGAGGTTGTTCTAGTGGTTGTATTATTCTTTGGAATTGGTGCTACAACCTTATCACTCTTCTTTGCATTCGTTACAACCGTTTTTGGGGCAGTACTAGGATGTGAAGCTGTGATTTTTACGTCTTTTACAGTCGTTTTTCCTGTTTGAGTTTTTGCTGTTAGAGTCCTCACATTTTTGTCATTTACAGTTTCTTGTGTTGCAACGGTCACCGCTTTATCTACTAGATTCCCAACAGCCATCGTTTTTTGTACTTTCACCGTTTTTTCCGCTTGGTTCACATTATTTGCTGTTTTTTGTGGTTGATTCTTCCCAGTTTTTTCGACATTGCCCATTTGGTCCGTAATTTTTTGGTTCTCAGGCTCTGTTACATCTTTTCCTTGCGTGATTTGTTTTATAGTATCTCCAAACAAGGCATTAGTGACAGAAAACGTAACCGATCCCACTAACACCATCGTGAGTGCTCCTTTAGTCAGTTTATTCATTTGGTTCTCCTCTTATCTTTTTACGCGCAATAGCCTTACAAAATTCGACCAATTCAAAGAGTTTCTGGGGGTATTCGATATAGTCATATTTACTTATTTTATCTCTATTCTTCAAGGTAATTAAACCCAAAAACATAGTCCTTAACCATCAAAAAATGAAAACCTTCTACCCTACCCCCATAATCCTACACCGCCATCCTAACCTTCTGTTGGTAGTCATTTTTTGTCGAAAAAACACTGTCCACTGCATACGGACAATTTCATCAAAAAGTCCACGAACGGTGCCTGTCACCCAACAAAGGAGGAGTTTTATGAATCGAATTTTTAGGTGGATGGTTCGATCGTTGTTTGCGCCTGTAACGGGAAGTGGCGGTGCGGTGGCGAGTACACTTGGATTTTTCTTGGGTTTTATACCTTTATATAGTGCTAGAATTCCATTAATGCTTGCCTTTTCCCTCATTTTCCGTCTTAATATTATTGCTTTATTCTTTGGAACCTTGATTACCATTTTTATTCCGATGGTTCGTCACTTACCGTTCCTAAATTTAGAGGCCATGGAAAGATTTATGAATGACTGGCTAACCTCCACCCTTAAAACAAAAATACAGCTTACCCAATCCATTACAACTGGGATTTTTGGAGGTTTAATCGGACTTTCTTGCTTCTTTTTCTTCCATTGGTTCTACAATTTAGGACTGAAAAAAAATGAGCGAGACCAAGAACACGTTTTTCTTGATCCTGCTAAAAGACGCTGGTCGATTATCATTCGAATGACGACAGGCTTTAGTGTATTCATCCTATTAGTTTCAATGATTTTTATAGATAGCCTTTATACAGATCCAATGTTTCCAGAACTGCAATTGAGTAAAACAGCTGAAACGAGCGGAATTGTTCCTATTAATCAACCCTTAAGTGAAGAACAGTTAGCCGCACAGTTTCAGAAAACGAATCCTTCACCGCTTATTCAAAAAAAGAATAACCAAGGGATTCATCAATCAAGCAAACAAGAAGTATATGGCTTTTACGTCAACTGGGATGAAAACAGCAAAGCGTCTTTCAATAAGCACATCCATTCCATGACAACCATCATCCCAGAGTGGCTTCAGCTCAATTCTGACCTCACCTTAAAGACAAGTACAGACTCGTCTATAAAGGCCGAGGCAAAAAAACACCAAATAAAGGTTCTCCCATTAGTGAATAATTACACCAACAATAAATGGGATGGAGAAACTCTCCATCGGTTATTTACGACACCTGGGGCTGAAGAGCGTTTGATAAACAATTTGTTAGCGTATGTAAGAACGAATCACTTTGACGGGATCAATATAGATTTTGAAGGCGTCCAGCAAAAGGACAAAGCGAATTTAACTGTTTTTATCGATAAAACTTCGAAAGCTTTTCATGAACATGATCTCATGTTCACAATGGATGTTCCGCCAATGAACAATAGTTTTGACTATGCCTCATTAGCCGCTAAAGTTGACCGGATGTTTGTCATGCTTTATGACCAGCACAACTCTACGAGTAAACCTGGACCTGTTGCTCAAACGGATTGGGTAAAAGAGAGTTTAAACCAGCTCCCAATCCCTTCTGAAAAATTAATTGTAAGTCTCGGAAGCTTTGGTTACGATTGGGAGGAAAATGCTAAATGGCCAGCTGAAACCATGACATTCGGGGATATCATGAATCTCGGAATCGGCACCAACCTGCAAATTTTTTGGAATAAACAAGCAGGCAACCCCTTTTTCCGTTACAAAATAGAGGGAAAAAACCATATTGTTTGGTTTTTAGATGGTGCGACCTTTTATAATCAAATGAAAACCGCACTGAATAGCGGCTCAAAAGGAATTGCGGTTTGGCGCCTCGGTTCTGAAGATCCATCAATCTGGAAGTACATCAATAAACCAAAGGAAATGGCTAATCCTTCCAAGACACTAGAAACCCTGGTCAGTCCTGACCCCGTTCACTATACAGGTGATGGAGAGATTTTGAAAATTGCTTCTCCAGCACAAAGTGGAAAAAGAACGATTCAAACTGATTCACAGGGTTGGATTCAAAATGAATCCTATACAAAATTACCAATGCCTTTTGAAGTGGTTCGTTCTGGTAATGTGGAACGGAAGAAAGTGGTCCTGACCTTCGATGATGGACCGGATCCAAAATATACACCAGAAATATTGGACATTCTGAAAAAGAATCATATAAAAGCGGCCTTCTTTATCGTTGGCCAAAATGCCTTGCAACACCCGGAACTGGTGAAAAGGATGTATAATGAGGGCCATGAAATCGGCAGCCATACCTTTACACATCCAAATGTTGCCTCCACGACATCAACACAAACCAAAGTTGAGCTCAATGCAAATCAGCGACTGTTTCAGGAAATTACCGGGCATTCGATGAATCTTTTCCGCCCGCCCTATGTCGCCGATGCGGAACCGAGCACAAGGGAAGAACTGCTGCCGATATGGCGTGCGCAGGAAATGGGTTATACCATGGTCGGTGAAGCCATTGATTCGGAAGATTGGCAAAGACCTTCAAGTAAAGAGATTGTAAAGCAGGTCTTGGATCAACTGCCGGAAGGGAATATTATCTTGATGCACGATGCCGGTGGTGACCGCTCCCATACAGTAAAGGCATTGCCGATCTTGATAAAAGAACTTAAACAACAGGGTTATACCTTTACTACCATTTCAGATCTTATTGGAAAAGATCATCATCAGATCATGCCGCTTGCAGATGCAGACCGACCTTATTTTGTCTATGATCGAGCGATATTTGTGCTCGTACAAGGCTGGCGTTCAGGATTAAACGTGCTTTTCTTTTCCGCAATCGTTTTAGGAATTTTACGTCTGCTGCTCTTTGTTTTCCTTTCCAACAGACAGGTAAAACGGTATAAAAAAACGGAGGTAGATCCTGGCTTTACCCCTTTTACAAGTGTCGTGATTGCGGCCTATAACGAGGAAAAAGTCATTTGCAAAACGATTGACTCAATTTTATCGAGTGACTATCCTGCATTTGAGGTGCTGGTCATCGACGATGGATCAAAGGATGATACCGCTGGTGTGGTTCAAAAAGCGTTTGCTAACCATCCTCGGGTTCGATTAATTAAAAAAAGCAATGGCGGAAAATCCTCCGCCGTGAATCTTGGTTTTAAAGAAGCAATAGGAGAAATCGTAGTGGCACTTGATGCAGATACACTCATTGCCGAAAACGCCATCTCCTTGCTTGTGAACCATTTTAAAAACGAAAAGGTTGCGGCTGTTTCAGGTAATGTAAAGGTAGGTAATAAGGGAAATCTCCTTACAAATTGGCAGCATATCGAATATGTGACCGGCTTTAACCTGGAAAGAAGAGCCTTCGCTGCGCTCAATTGCATTACGGTTGTACCAGGTGCAATCGGGGCATGGAGAAAAACAGCGGTGGAAGAAGCGGGATACTTTCAAGAAGATACACTGGCAGAGGATACCGATATCACGCTCACCCTTTTACGCCAAGGGAAAAAGATTGAATTTGAAGAAAAGGCCTACGCCTATACTGAGGTTCCGGAGGATCTTAAAAGCTTGGCAAAACAGCGTTACCGTTGGGTTTATGGGACCCTGCAATGCCTATGGAAACATCGAGGGGCTTTATTTAATTTAAAGCATCCATCATTAGGATATATCGGCCTGCCAAACATGTGGATATTCCAATATCTTTATCAAACGATCTCGCCGATTGCGGATTTCTTGTTCATTCTCGCCCTTTTTGGCGAGCACCCAGGCAGAGCCTCCATTGGGTTTATCCTGTTTTATGTACTGGATTTCGCTACGTCTCTATACGCATTCAGATTGGAAAAAGAAAGCTCGAAACCATTGGCTTCCTTGTTTCTGCAACGCATCTTGTACAAGCAGCTGATGACGTATGTCGTGATCAAATCGATTTTCGCGGCAATAAAAGGTGTTACCGTTGGATGGAATAAATTAAAGCGCAATGGGAATGTCACCCAGGATGCTTATATGGCGAAAATTGAAGAGAATATGTAATGTAATTTATGAGAAGGTCCTCCCTATTTTGGGGAGGACCTTCTTTCAAATGAATCATTTATTTTTTTTATTATTCTTTTGGTTACTATTTTTCGAACTATTGCTTTTGTTTTTATTATTGCTATTGCTATTGCTATTTTGTTTCTTGTTGTTATTTGAACTTTTCCCCATCCCCATCACACCTCTCGGTAAAATAAGCTTCATTTCGCCTTAGCTCCCTATAGAATATTCATGAAACGTATAATTTTACATTGAATCACTTAAAAAGGGGCGAATGAAAACCGCCTTTTTTTGTCCAAAAAGTTCAGACTAAAATCCACACATGAAAAAAACAGCCAAAAGTTTTTTGGCTGCGTCGCTTTGCTTGGTAGGTCACCAGATATATTACAATCTATTCCTTATCTCCCACAATTGTCTCGCCAATTTTAGGTTTAGTCTCCTGTTTAGACTTATTAGTATCCCTTTCAAACCCAGGCTCCGTGGTACCAGTTGACATTAATGGTTGTTGGATATGATCTTGAACTTTATCATTATTGTCCATTTTTCACCCCCTAACTAGCTTCGATCATTCAGGATAATTAGGTGAACCCTGATCTTCTGAAATTTTGTTCCCTAATTCAGTTGTTTGTTTCGATTTTTCCGGAAAGCTTTGATGTCCAAGTTGAGGAAAAACGGGATCATCTTTCATCACCGCAATAACCTCTGGTGAAAAAGGTATGTTTACTTTTGGTTGATTCTCCGGCACTATATTTCACCTCCAATTTCTATTTTCCTCTATATTTGTAATTTTATTTTCTTATATAAGGAGATTTGATTTTAGTGCCTAAAATTTGTCTTTTGGATAAACAAGCCCAAAGAATTGTTATGGAATTATTAAAGGTAAGATTGGCGAATAAAAGCCCAAAAGTACATTTGAAAAAATAAACCAATAATTCAGGTACTCTCATCGTCTTTTATCATGTTTTTTAAATAGTAATCTAGTAATTCCGGGTATTCCAATATGTCCTTTGCTCCCTGATCACTAAGGCAATAGGTGCCCCTTTTTATACGATCAAACCAGCCATAATAATTTTTTGTTAAGATGGAGGAGGTTTTATCTCCAGACCCCATTTGGAGGAGTGCCTTTGGAGATAAGGGACCAGACTCACGCAGGAAACAGGCAATTTGAATACAATTTTCTTTATAGGCGGTCATAATTTTAGTCCGATTACTACCACCGATATTAAAGTCAGCACTTCGTCCGCTTATTTCTTTCAAAATTGCCGCCCGCTTCCCCTTGCTTTTCCCCCGGCTCTTTTTTGAATGAAATGGTGATGGGTGAAAAATCAGGTCCGCTTTTAAGCCTTTTCCTGAAGGAGAAACAACAATAAGACCTAACTCAAGTCTGCGGATAAAATGACATTTATCTGCCCAACGCCTTGAGTTTAATCGATATTTGGGTTTGGGGATTGCTACATAAACCTGATTTGTTATGCGCTGGCGTTTTGCTGCTTGGATGAGTAAATCAACACTTAACGTGAGCTTTAATTCAATAATCGCAAGCTCCTCCCCTTTCACGGCAACCATATCACAGTCTTTGACTTCACCGTAGACATCATAACCTTCTCGGGAAAAATATTTTTGAATGGGTTTATATAAATCTTTTTCTTGTAATTTCTTACCTTCATTCATTATGTAGTCACCATTTCTATTTTCTATACCTATTATTCTAACATTGAAAAATAAGAAACCAAAATCGTTTATGTAAAAGAAGATAGAACCACCCTCATAGATTTTTCTACCTTCTTTTGTATTTTTTTGAGGCACAATCTACTTTGTATATACAAACAATAATTACTCCAATTTTTCGCGTTTAATTTGTTGTTGCAGATGAATAATATCACTATCGTTATTAATTTTTTCAGGAACGATATCCTCATCCCCTGGCATTAACCTCCACCCTTTATTTAAGACGAAACGGAGCCAAGAACCTGCAAGCCATGAGGTGATGAGCGCTAGCATTACGAGAATGGCAAAGAAATCTTGATTAATAATCCCTGCCGAAAAGGCAACGGTTGAAAGAACAATTCCTGGACCTCCCCTTGCATTCATGGCCATTGCAAAGTTCAAACTTGTAATCCGATCCTGACGTATCAGTTTACAAGCAAGGAATACAATGATCGATTGTGCAAGTGTCGCAAATAGCAAATATTGAATAAAGAATACTAAATCAAAATGTTTCGCTAAATCTAATTTAAGTCCTACCACAGCAAAGTAAACGGGGATAAACCATGAAAATGAAATATGCAAGACGGACTGCTCTAATCGTTTGAACAATGTGGGTGGTAAAGCCATTTTTGCGCCTATTCCAGCTAAAAGAGCACCGAAAATCGTATCGATATTCAAATACCCTGCAACCGAAGAGACAACAAACATGATAAATAAAAAATATCCTACATGAGAGGCTCTAAATAAAAAATTCCCGTTTCGAATCGTTAAGTTTTTAAACAAAAACCGGAGAACAAATATAGTAACAAGAATAAACCCTACAGTAATCCCTACACTTTTTAAAACAGCTCCAGCCGTAACAGGTCCCCCATGCCCCGCAACCGCTGTAGCGATTCCTAGAGCCACCCAAAGTAATGTATCATGAACACCCGCAATGGCGATCACAAGCTTCGCAAATCTTGAGTGCATGATTCCCAGGTCATTGAAAATTTTGGAGATAACAGGTATGGATGTTACAGCAATCGAAATGGCCACGACTATCTTGATGGAGAATACACTATTGGCTGGACCTAAAAACTGACCAAAATCAATTAAATAAGATGCTAACCAACCAAGTGCAAATGGTAGAATGGTCGATGCAAGAATAATAACAGATGTAATTTTTCCATCACCTTTTTTAAATTTAGTGTGGAATTTTAACCCGGAGCAGAACATAAGTAGTGTCAGACCAATTTGGTACATAAGCCCAAACATACGGTCTTCCTGTGGAAACCCGGCAAACAGCCAAGAAAAAGCATGGGGATAAAAGTAGCCAAGCAATGTAGGACCCAAGATAATTCCCGCTGCCACTTCACCAATCACGCGGGGAATCATTAACCGCTCTGCAATAAAGCCCAGTAAATGGGCGAATGCTAACAAGATGGCAGTGGCCAATAAAAAGTGACTAAGTTCTATAGAACTAAAATCAAACAATCTAAACCCTCCCTAAATTTAGTACACAACATAACCTATGCTGAGTCGTACAAGTTTGTGGAGGGCAATTGTTTAGACATTCCAAACTATTTTGGACATGTCGATTTATTGTTATGGACATAGGACCCCATAGCGATTACGACAAATGATATTTAGATGAAGCCAAAGGGGTCTTCCTTTCCAATTATTTTTTTGTACGCCCGTTAAAGTCTCTTTCAATTCCTTTTTTCCAGCTTCGATCAAGCTTTTTGCCACTTCGAAGGTTGCTCACGGCTTCATTTACCGCTTCATAATTCAGTTGTGTTCCTACCTCATCCACATGATAATCAACTGCAAAGTCCTCTTGGATTCCAAATTGAGCCGCAGTAGAGATGGCATCAATATTGGCACCGAGGAACAGGAATTCCCAATCATATTTCTCTTTTTGATGCTGCACCATTTTTTAAATTTTCTCTCTAGAGAACTCCCTGCTGGCATTTTCCATGCCATCTGTGGTAATCACAAACAGTACCTTTTCAGCCCGTTCCTCTTCCATTGTTTTCTTTTGCACCTTCACGATTTTTTGAATCGTTAAACCGATGGCATCTAATAGTGCCGTCGTACCACCCACGTCATAATCTTCATCGGTAATCGGAGAGATGCCTTTCACATGAATCCGGTCATGCAATAATTCAATATCATGATCAAATAATACAGTCGTAACAACAGCTTCCCCTTCCGCCTTTAGTTGTTTCTTCAGCATCGCATTATAACCGCCTATCGTATCAGCCTCAAGTCCTGCCATGGAGCCGCTTTTATCTAAAATAAACACTAACTCCGTTAAATCCTTTTTCATCCTGATCATCCTCCGTTCTTTGATAATCAAAGGATAACAATAATCCAATCAGAGATGGTCTCTTTAAAAGCGACACAGATTGTTGAGAAAAGTAATTTTCTCGGCAATTTTTTACTTTGTCAAATCTAAAATGCTAAATTATTGATTGTCCCTGCTAAAGTACCTGTTGATTTCGCTCCGGTCACTCGCTTTCCGCGGGGAGGTCCTGGAGCGGAAATCAGCAGACTTGTTGCAAAGACCAAACACTAATAATATTACAATAAATTAACACAGTGAATTATTAAAGAGAGCAAATAAAATAAAGGCTTTCGAAAGATTTCGACAGCCTGGGTCGCTTTAAAAGCGACATTTTAAGCACCGAGTATGGGTTGGTCAAAGGCAAATAAAGCTTCATTGATTTCATGAATATTGAAATTCGCTTGATGGATAAAGAATTCAATAATGACATCAAATTTACTGCTGCGTGACAAAGTATAACCAGCTGCAGATAACAGATCAATCGTTTCCTTAAAATCCAGTTGCAATGCAATGGCAAATGCAACGGCCGTTTTCTTTTTGGGAGTATAATCTACAGCATTCCGAATTTTTGAGAATAACCGCCGGTCTAGATTTGCCCTTTTATAGGTCTCAACATCTGTCATTCTTTTTTCATCGATTAATCGAAGCAACCGTTCGGAAAAAGATTCTTCGAGTTGATTCAATAGGTTTAGTAATGATTCCTCTGCTTCTTTATAGACTTCCTGCTGAAGATTTTCGATTTCTTGCCGTTGTTCGAATAGGTATGGTTCTTCTCTGGTCCGTTGAAACGCTTTTTCGACTTCCTCTACATAGTGTTCGTCAATATATTGATGAATAGAGGTAAATAACTTCTTGCTTAAACCAAAAGAGTTTTTGTCAAAAACAACGAGATATACGAGTAAATCATGATGGAATAAAAATGAACTGATCGTGGAAACGGCAATTTCCAAGGCTTCCTCTTTCGGATATCCATAGATGCCCGTTGAAATTAACGGAAAGGCAATTGATTCACATTGATACTTTTTGGCCAGCTCCAAGGAATGAGAGTAGGATGCCTTTAATAGAGCTGCTTCTTGGTGTATTCCGCCTTGCCAAATGGGACCGGGTGTGTGAATGATATAGTTTGCATCCAGTTGGAATCCCCCAGTAATAACAGCTTCCCCTACCTTGCAATCCCCAATTTTATCACAAGCCTCTTGTAACTCCCTTGCACCTGCCGCACGAAATATAGCGCCACTTACACCTCCGCCCATTTTCAGCGCTATATTGGCAGCATTCACAATCGCGTCAACCTTCATCTTTGTTATATCCTGGCGAACAATCTCTAATGGCATAATTTATTTCCTTTCCAATAAAAGATCTTTTTTCTATTCTAACAATCCTAGAGAATGAAAGGAATTTTAAAATAGAACACCTCATACTTCTTGATTCCATCGATTTTTTTGCATGAAAAAAGAATGACTTTTCAGCCACTCTTGGATGTTAGGATATGATGAATACTTAATATTCTATGTCTTTGTCCTGAATATCAATTATTTCATTATAAAATGCAGCCATTGCTGTTGAGACATAGGGAACCAACCACAAGAACCCAATTCCCAATGTGAACAAACAAAGAATCCCCCAGCCAATAAAACTTAGTCCCAATAAGAAATATTTCCACTTGTACCCGTTCATTCTTCTTCTGCTCTCTGTGATCGCCTCCAGCACCGAATATTCTGGGTGGTCTCGTAATAAGTAATAGGTTTGAGAATAAGCAATACTTTTAATGATACCGGGAATAAACAGTAATAAGGACCACAAAAATACAAATAGACCTTGTAAAATAGATACACCGATCATTTTAAAGGATGTTTTTCCATCCTTATAGATCGAAAAAGCATAAGAAATTTCCGGATTTTTTAGTCTTACCAATGACAAATAAAACCAATACACACCAACCGTAAAAGGAATGAGCGCAATTGTAATGAGGGTACTTACAAAACTTCCTCCTGGCGATGTATCCTCTTGCTTAATCCATTCAGCAGGGCCGCCGCTCATCATCATTTCAACCAGTGTAGGTAATAAAAAATTGAGAAGGAATAGTACGAACGTTAATAAAACACCTAATCCCCATTTTCCTTTTAAAGATAATTTTGCCTGTCTTTTGATTTCTGAAATGCTTAAATTCAATTTTCTGTACTCCTTTTCTCTCATAATTTGCAAATAATCATAAGCAATAAATGGTAAGTTTTTTAATACCTAACTGCCTATCATTATTTTAAACTAACAAAATTGTAGTAAACAGCTTTCAATTTTACATTTTTTTAGAATGTATGTCATGCTTTTTGGATTTATACCTTTTCTTCTTCATATTCTAGTCTTCGTGCCTTCCTCTTCAATCAGCAGGGCTAAAAATCAACAATGTCCTTTAACACAGCCTAAACAAAAAGAGCCTATAAAGGCCCCTAACTACACTTATGTTATTTTTTACAGTCCGCATGTCTCACCTAGCTAAGCAAACTCCCCTTTAACCAGGCCCGTGGACGATAAGGACCCACAGGGATTTGGATTAAGCTGGTTTTTCCTTTGGAATTGATTCTGTAAAGTTCATCACATTGGTTCACATCGAATCCTAGCAGTGGATGTCCTCCCATTCCTAAAGCACATGAAACCAAGAGCAGGCGTTGCAAGAGAATGCCTGCTTCCATCTGTTGGATCCGATATCCTCTATACCCCAATTTCTCCTTAAGGTGATTTTTGTCTCCGACGACATGCAGGCAGAGCGGCACTTGAAACAGATTTAAATTGGGCATTGTTAATCCATTTTGTAAATACTCCCGAAAATCTCCCTGCGATATTCTACAAAGTCCATGAGTGTTATTGTCATAAGAGTAAGTGCCATTTGGAACTCCTTCTACATTATAAAAACAGCCGTACAAAGAAACACGAGTCTCAAGCCCCCCACGGGTGTCGTATAGGTCATTCTGATAAGAGAAGGAAAAAGTCTCTTTTAACAAAGTGGATAGTTGTATTTGACTAACTTTCCCTATTATAAAATCAAGATCGGGAGAACGCCTCTCCCTGCAAATTGATGCAAGATCGTATGTGGGGGATTCCGTAAATGGCAGCATGATTAACTCCGCACCTAAGGAATTACTACTACGACTTCTCTCTTTTATTATCTTTACAAATGACTGTGTCGTTTCAAGCAACGATGCTTCATTCATCTCTTTCAGCATCGGGTAATCAATGATTCTCTTGGAACGGTTATAGGTTTCATGCTTTAGCAAGGGCACTTCCTGGGATAATTCAACAGCAGAAACATTTTCTTCATCATGATCGTTTTCATCACAATAGATAGATGGATGAATAGATAATGGGATCACAGCATAAACACTTTCATCTTGTTCAGATAGCCCAAGTAAATGATTGATAGAGCGATCAAGAAATTGGTAGCATACCCGTGAAGAGAACCCCATCCGATTGGCGACTTCTAACGATTGCCCAATTAACACGCCGGCATCTAATCCTTGGAGCCTATAAGAAAAATTATTATATTTGTAGAAATTTTTCCAAAAAACCGTCGAGATAAAAACAGTACAAAAACAGTCAGAAACATCACAATTTCCAAGACTTCTGGATAAGAAGGAATCGTATTTTCCTTCCCGCAACAATAGGAGTCGGTGATGTGCCACATCGTAATGGTAAATCCCCTGTGGTACACCCTCCAGCTTTACATACACATATAATTCATTCGGGTACAATGCACCTCCAGACGGTACAAATCTCCGGAATAACTGAGCATAGCTTACAGCATTATTTTCCTCAGTCCCCTCTATGAAGGCGGATTGAGCGAATTGTGCATAATGAGTAAGCCCGTATATATACCATAAGAAAGTCCCGAGCTCCTCCAGTCCAGGATCTGCCTGAGCTTCCCGTTCCCTGAGAGTTAACGGAACATCTCCTGATAGTGGAATTTCTGGCAAGCCGCGGTACAGTTTATAGGGAAGTGGTGCGTCCTCCCAATCCACTTGCCAATCTGGCGGAGCAAGTTTTTCCGTATCAAAGTGAAGATGATGCAGAAAGGTTTCAAGCTTCACTCTTACACCTCCTACTTTTTATTATGGGAATGGATGAGGATAGGGATTAAGCTGTTCATACAACAACGGCTGTTTGGAATATCCAAGTTTCATTGGAACTTGGAGGACCCTTTCTAGCCCTTTGAAACGAGTAAGGTGATGTCCGAATGTCATTGGTAACATACCAGGAATCAACACCTTTACACAGTATAAACCGTTCCGTTTGGTAATTGGTGTCGTTTGGTCTACCACAATAACCTCAAGGTCTAAACTGCGAAACCTCTGAAGGATATCCTGGAGATCATCTTTCAAATCGGGATGCACCGGAGGCTGTTTAAATTCCTCCGCAAACGTTCGTAATGGCCGCTGATCATCCAATAAAAAGCTTAGCCGTTCCTCTGCCTCCCGCAGACCGTATAGCAGGCCATGGTCCTCCATGTTCCGGACGGCAAATGGATTTTTGAGCATTTCTTCATATTTCTGCCGGTTTTTCTCCAATATTTCGTCATGCCTAACCATCATTCCAGCGAGCTCGTAAATCGCGCTTTTTACTGCTCTTACAGGATCAGGATTCGCACCTGCTGCACAAATGAGGTTGACACCCTTGGATCTTCTGTTTTTGGCTATTGCCCAAACACTAGGAATCTCGTTTTCCATTGTCGAATTATAAAAATATAGGTCATATCGCGACACTTCACGTATACGGTCAACCATTAACTCTAATTCTTTGTCGTTAGCAGAATAGGGATCAAGACGTGAAAGGGGCAGCTGTGCATACCAGGTTAACAAGAAGGAATCGCGCTCGACGACCTCCATAATGCCATGGAAGATGGCTTCCTCCAAGCTCCCTCCTAATGCACATCCATTGGAGGTTTCATAAACAAAACCCTCCCCATTGCCTAAACTGTAGTAAGCAAGCAGCTCCGGAACGAGTATAGGACGTTCTTGCATGAAGGAATAACCCCAGACCCAATTCATTGGTTGATCAGGATGAAACGGTTTAAATGGAAAACCAGGCTTTGCATATTGAATCTGGTCATGAAATCCTACCCTTGCTGGATTTAATGCTACTTCCTTTAAATGCTGATAACTTTCACAAACTTTCTTCCTTTTCCCTTGAGGTTCAATTCCACAATATCGCTCTAACCCCTCCAAAATCGCTGTTAACTCACTCATTTCATATGAATTAGTACGGCCAGCAACTCCCTCGTCCGCTCCAAACAACGGCATATTAACCAAAACATCTGCAAATGGAAGCCTGAAATCTTCTATTTTTCCATTCATGATGCCAGTACGAAAATCCAGATAGTCATCTACTAGCACTGTTTTCAATTCATCCATCGAGCGGCAGCGATACCCTTCACCATTTATTTTAGGACTGGACTCTAACCTAATTTGAGCTAATTCTGGTGAGTCTTCAGGTAATGGACTGCAAATCGGGCACAATGGATCAGGCAAGAAAAAATGACGGGAGTTCGTTAACATTTTCAAATTGGTAATGAACATCCTTTCTTCTAAGGTCGAGGAATCTCCTTGAAGAACTTTCTGCACTTCGTTACAGATGAAGATAGCCATTTGCATTAATCCCATTCTTGATGACCATGCATCTCGCGTGACAGCTGATCCTATTGTCAATCTTGCCTGAATCTCCGACATTTCAAGGCGGTCAGGTCCGGCAAGCAAGCGCCGTTTGTCAGCACAGTGGGAGCATCCCGGAGTGCTGGGCCGTACGAAAGGGCCAATAATTCCCTCACCAAACGAAACAAAACCTCGAAGCCAAGGGATACCGGCGGCCTTGAATCTTTCATCCGCTTTTCGATGTTTGGATGGATACCAAGCATCGTCGAGCACTAGAGCCAATTCTGTTTCTTCGGGAATTTCTTCATTCATGCTTTGACGTCTAACTTGATAGGTAGTGGACAATTGCTCGAAGACATATTCTGCTAATAAACCGTCTCCGTCAATGAGAATCTGTGCAGTCATTATGAATCCCCCTCTCGTACCTGCACACCATACACCCCTGCCAACTCTTGTTTTAAAAACGGCTCAATCGACAGATCATAAACCAATAGTTGTTTGCTGTTTCGATTTAAGACCTGAATGGAAGATTGTAACAGCTCCAATTGTGTCATTTCCTCACAAGAAGGGATTTCGAGTTTATTTTCATTTTTTTTGAGGTAAATCATAGACTCCTTCTCATGTCTCTCTACGGCATTCTTCTGGTTTTGCGCATCCAAAAGTGCTTGCTGCAATGTATTTTGTAATGCCAAGGTTGGATTTAAACCTACCCCTGTGTACCAACAGCCCTTTGATCTTACCCAAACCACAGGGAATCCAAGTACGTCCTCTTTTAACCCAATGGCAGGTGAACCGTTTAAGGTAGTAAGGGCATTCAAATAAAATCGGCATTTTTTATCTTCTATGGCTCCCATTTGTACACCCTTAACCGTATTCAGCTGATCCCCTTTTCTATTTTTCAATTCTTCATCCAGATAGGCTTGCAGCCCTCGACAAACAGCCTCAGCGATGTTTTCTCCTGAACCAATACCAATAAAACCTTCTGGAAGACTCGCATGAACATGTCCTGTCTGATTTCTAAACCCATAAACAGGTGAATCAATCATTTTTGAAACATACCTTTCAATACCGGTCAATCCGGCATTTCTTCTGGCTTCTTCATGTGTCAGACCTAAACAGACAACTTCCGGCAGTAGTTCTGCAGGTCCCTCTGACACAGGGTTAACGGTCTGAACATAGCACTGGGAAAGAGGAAGCTGTGGTAAATTTCGTTCCTCCCAGGTATGAAAAATGCCGATTTCTTCTGAAGTTAATCGACTGAAATATTCAAGCAAATCCTTTTGTTCATTCCTGTCAGATTCTTGTTTCAGTCTTACATCAAGATCATCAACCAGTCCTGGTCTCAAACTTTTTGACATTACCGAGGGATGTGAAATGAATGAAAGCCAGTCACCTTCCATCGTTTCAAGATTAAGCAAATAAATTTGATGATCTTGGTTTGAGCCTGCGATTCCTGTAGCCTTCTTGAAAAATTCGAATGCAGACACATTTGCCAAAATCGCTCCTGAGGTGGAAGAGAATGACTGTATTTCCCCCTCGGCTTCCACAAGAGATGGATGAATTCTACGCCATGCAGACTCGAAGCATACTTCTGTTTCTGGATGGGTTAACGGACCGGAGAGTCCCACTTTTTCTAAACAGATAGCAGGGAGAAATGACTTCTTTTCTTCTTGGCAAACCTGATTCAGATTCCTTAATTCATTTATATTTCCATCCTGTGACACATACAGAATCCAATCATAGGGCTGAACTACTTGTTTCCAAAAATTTCCCCTGGCTCCTTTAGGATAGGATACTTCCTCGAACTCCACATCGGAATCAATTTTTCTCGCATTCTGGATCAACTCATGGAGCCGCAGCCTATTGGTTGGAACTGTATCAGTTACCAAGACATTAAGTTTGGGCAGCCCCGATTCCAATAAGGCAGAAGCCAACGAAACCAAAATGGGCCCTGAGCCGACAGCGAGAACCTTAGCCTCTCGATATTCTTGAAAATGGTAAGCACCCGATTCCGTAAAATTCTCAATGAATTCAATTTGTGAAGCATACTTTTCAAGAACTGGACGTCTTAATTGATGGGGAAGGTCTTTGCTTACATCGCGAACAAACCCATTCTTGAACAACGTTTCTGCAATCTCATATACCCTGTCACGGTAAGGTCCTGTTAATCCCTCCGTTAAAGCTCCCAATGTTTGTTCCCCATTAAACATCGGCAACAATTTTTCAATCCATTGATAGATGGTTTGACCTTCCAATCGGAATGAATTTAGGTTATTTCTAAAATAAACTCCACCCTTTGGATCCGGGATAAAAAATGTATCCCTTTTAGCCTTCAAACGTGAGGACGAGGTAAGATTTGTCATTCGGCTCCTCCTTATTCTAATCGTAACTACTTGCGCACTATCAGTTTATGTACGATTTTTTGTCCAATATGATAAAATAAGTGCCCCTGCGGCACATGTACAGGCAGGGGCACTTGTTTCACAAAATCATATTTTTTTTCAGCAGTTTTCCAGAATCTAAACCCATTAAATAAATCCGAAACCGATGCCAACACAGCTAAAACCAATACCAAAACAACTAAATCCGACACAACCAAAGCCGCCGCAACCAAAGCCACAGCCCCCACAACCGAAGCAGCCTCCACAACGGAAGCCAAAGCCTCCACAACGACCAAAGCCTCCACAACGACCAAAGCCTCCACAGCGACCAAAGCCTCCACAGCGAAACACACGCGGATCATAGCTCTGTAGATTCATTGGAACTAATTCACCAACTTGATAAGGATCGATACCCAACCCTTGCAGCTCATTATGAAAATTCTGCATTTTTTCCTCCCCTTTGTATTTAAAATCAGGTTTAAGGATACCTGAAACCGGAGTTTAACGAAGTGTAATTTGTCAGTTTTGTGTAAATACAACCAACCAATCCTACGTGAACTCTCTTCAACAAATTATGATTCTTATTAGGTTGCTGTTACTGATTTATGCGCCTATTTCACGATGAAAAAGCCTATAGTTTTCATTCCAGTAAGTACTTTTGATCATTGAAGTTCTCGAGAAAAAGTTTGATAAGCTAATTTTTGAGGTGTTGTAGGATATGGGGTTAGGTTGAACGGATAAACTAATCCGAAAAAATCTGGAAACACCTATTCCTTCCAGTTCATCGGTTGTCATTCATAAATATTCCAAATGAGGAAATAATAAAAACCTAATTTTATATTTTTGATATGCTTTTTGATGTAAGAACCGGAGGATAAACCATGGAACAATCGGTGCCTGAACATGTAAAGATATCCCCCTTTTTAGTTTTCTTTCTTGTTCATTCTATGCAGTTTGGTGTAGGAACACTTGGTTTCCAGCGCTATATTGCCCAAATTGCAGGATATGACGCATGGATATCGGTTCTTATTGCCGGTTTAAGCATCCATATTCTAGTATGGATGCTTTATAAAATTATGGAAACGGTTAATGGGGATATTCTGACCGCTCATTCTTTCGTATATGGAAAGAAAATCGGTAAACTCTTATCTATCCCCTATGTTTTATATTTTATTATGATCGCCATAACCACTCTTAGGATATTTATTGAGGTCATACAAGTATGGATGTTCGATGATTTTAGTACCTTTTGGTTTTCCTTAGCTTTCTGCGGTTTAGCCATCTATATCGTTTTCGGGGGATTTAGAACCGTAACAGGTGTGGCATTCTTTGGAGTGGTTCTTCCTGCATATTTATTTTTTACTTTTTTATTTACGGTACCCTATGGGGATATGAGAAATTTACTGCCTATCTTTGACCACTCGATCATGGACCTAATGAAGGCATCTTATCAAATGTCCCTAACCTATCTCGGCTATGAAATTTTATTTTTTGTTTATCCGTTCATTAAGCAACCGGATAAATCAAAGAAATGGGCCCATCTTGCTGTCTTATTTAGCACGATTCTCTATACGATTCTAACGTTTATAACGTTTTCTTATTTTTCAGAGGGGCAGCTGCAGAAAAACAGATGGGCCACTTTGACGATGTGGAAAATCATTGAAATGCCGTTTGTCGAGAGATTTGAATACATTGGAATTGCCAATTGGCTTATTCTCATTCTCCCTAATTTTTGTATTGCTATTTGGTGTGCCAGTCGCATTGTAAAAAAAGTGGTGAATTTAAAACAAAAATATGGAGTTTTTATTATTTCATTGATCATATTAATCTCAATCAATTTTTTTAAAACAAGACAACAAATATACATGGTCGCCAATTTTACAGGGAGTATATCCTTTTTTATGAATTATGGATATATTCCAATTCTTTTATTTCTGGTGTTGCTAAAGAAGAAGGTGAAGAAAAAATGAAAAGAACCATGGTTTGGCTCTTTTCATTTTTAAAATAGGAATTTTGTAATTTTTTTATAGGATACAATTGTTTCATTTCCCTGAACCCTGTGACAACGATTTTCTATCAACCGCTTCCGGTTGTTTTTCCAACCATCCATGTTTCACCATAATATTGTAACAAATCACACCAGCCTCCATGGCATGGGTAAAAACCTTATAGTAGTTTAAAATCATATCCGATCTTAAGCTGGAGCCTAATCCTGCACCATAATAGGATAGAGTTGTATTGACTAGAAACGCTGCGTGAGACATCATCATTTGTCCGAAAACGGACTTATGGTAGAGTCAGTAATTTCACCATCCCATCTTTTGGGAATTGGCAGATGATCCTCTTCTAAAATAGTGTCAAAGCTTTCAGCATCTTTCCCCGCTAAGCTAACGTTTTTCACCATGAAATGTAGAACATCTTACAACTTTGCTACTTGACTAAAAGCCAAACTTAATGATCTGACAAATCCAGTTTTCTTGGAATTAAAGAAAAGATTGCTGATTTCGGAGCTGCTAAGAGGTCTTTTATCTCCAAATAAATTTGAATAATTCCAGTTGAATCCATAAACTCCGTCCCAAAAGAGGGAGGAATGGAGGGAACACTTGAAAAATTTGGATGTGCTTTTGCCAAGTCCAATATTTTTTGATTATAATTCGCATAAAAAATGGCTTGGAATTTTCCAAGCCATATTCCTTTATAAAAGTTTAATCTTCACTTCTATATTCAATAATATCACCAGGATTTGTATTTTGAATTCCACTAATATGATCAAGTGTTTTCCTTGATTACTCGGGGACAAATTTAGGAATCTGGCAAAAACTCTTTTCAATTTCAGTTTTAATTGATATTATTCCTATTAACAAAGTAGGAATAGTAGGTGTTTTGAAAGTGTCTTTGTATGAAAAGTTACCAAGTGAATTTTTAATTCAATTTTATTATGAAGTGAAGAAAATGATTTCAAGAGGATTAGTTTCTAGAAATATGTACTATGAATTGGGACTAATAATTGCAGTTGCGTCACGTAGAGGGATACTATTGGAAAAGCCAAAAGATTTGGAACAACACATTGCCCACGAATTGTTAATGGAATTAAATAATTAGAATACCTCCGTGATTGAATAAATACTTAATCACGGAGGTATTCCATTAAACAAAAAAGCCTCTGATAAAAAGTCAGCGGCTTTCTTCAACTAAAGCACCCGTTCGGGATTTTAAAAGAGAGTAATAAAGGAATTTGGTGTGAAATTCCAATCATTATTTGATACATCTTGTGGTATTCCTTTACAGCTTTTTAAAGGCTACCACTATAAATAAAAATAACACCCTACCCCTAAAAATCGCCTTCATTTTTTATTTTTTCAAAATTCTAGTCTATGCTCATATTATGGAGATGGTTGAAGGAGACGTAAACTATCTCTTCATCATAAATCAATGAAATAATATCATTATTTACATCATATAAAACTCCTTCTATTTTTACTGGTCCCTCACTGTTTATTTTGATCCATTTTAGTTTTTGATTTTCTAACAGATTTAGTAAATTATTAGCTTTATCGTACTCAATATCTTCTGGAAATACGATATTGAATTCCTTGGTATTCTCTGTCACACTTTCTATGTGATCGTTATTATAGTAAACAACCCCATCTTCTTCAGTGAGTAGGACAAGATAATCATCATAAACATCTAATAACCTTCCAACCCCTGCTTCTTGAAAACCTTGATCAATTTTGACCATTTTACCTAAAAATGACTTCATCCTGCCTAAAACCATAAACAAATTTCCCCTCTCCATGAAACAAGCTTTTTTTTATACATATGAATTCTGTACTGGGGTTGTACTAATAAAAACGCCTCTTTTGTAGGGAGAAGATTTATGATGTCTATATTCCACTGAACTCCCTTAATAAAGAAAGCTTAATCTGCCGATATCTCCATTTTACTTAGAATACTGGTGTTATTAGAATTAAGTAAATACGAAAATGCTATCATATTAGATTTTGATAGCTTTTTTTGTTTTTTATCATGTAAGACAACGACTAAAACAGGTGCAAAATAACGTCAAAAGTGACACATATTAGACTGAAATTTTCATAAAAAATACGACTAATTTTCATATCTTGGTCAAGGTTTGTTCAAATTATGTGGCTATATTGGATGATGTAAGGCAATTGATTATTTGAGGAGGTTCACAATATGAAAGTTAAATCTAGTTTAATCGCTCCTGCCGTAGCGGCAGCTTTATTAGTACCGGCTTTTGGTACAGCCATTTCCAATCACACAACGAGTTCTACAAAAACAAACGCGTCTGTTCAAAAACAAGATCAAATAGAAGGTCAAGAAGGGCTCTATGAACATGGCAAAGGCGAAAAGCGGAAAGAGCTCATGAATATAATCAATCATTATGCCACAGCTTCGCTGAAGGATCAATTAACAAAAGATCTTGTAAACCGTGACATTTTAGTGAAGCAATTAAAACAAACACCAGGTTTCAAAAAACAAGAGACTAAAGAAAAAGCGAAACGACAAGTAGCTTATCAAGCTCATAAAAAAGAAATTAATGCTATCGAACAACAAGTGAAAGATGGAAAATTAACAAAACAGAAAGCACATCAAAAATTAGACGCAATATTCGATAAAATAGAAGGTAAAAAACAAGAAAAAGATAAAGGAAAAGAACAAGGAACCCGTGCTATTTATCACGAGTTAGACACAGCCGTCCAAAAGAAAGACAAAGCTGCTGTCAATTCTGCATTACAAAAAATCGATCAAACACTAAAAGCTTTGAATCAGCAATTGCAACAAAAGATCAACGCTAATAAATAAGGTTTGATTTTCGAATCAAGAGTTTCATAAGCTTATGTCAAAGACCCCATATCAAAAATGGGCTCTTTTTAACATGAATCTGTCTGTGCTTATCTCGAAAGAAATAGCACGCCGGTCGCTCTATCTATCCCCCGTAACGGACTTCAGCCAAGCGCGATTATTGCCATGCTACTTCAGGCTATTTCCTTAGGCCCCTTTTCGAGGTAAAAACGACTGTAATAAAAATCCCCCGCCTAATAGCGGAGGTATTTGAAGCTAGTATCCAAATGGTCTAGGCGGCCAACAAGGGTTGACTGGGAATCCGCACATCGTATGTGTTTCACAGCATTCGTTTACACATGATTCTGTGTGAGGGAAATAGTATTGATGATGAATCATTTGCTTGTTAACAGTAGTGGTATGCGAAGGGTGAACATGTGTCACCACATTATTAAACAAATTTGTTTTTACATATTGTTGTCCTGGTGAGACTAGTGGTGGATCATACTGAGCAGGGAACATTTGAGGCGGACAGTATATTGGCTGACATGCTTGAAGTGGAACGTATTGGGCTGGCATCGGTTTCATCGGCGGTATTACGTTTGGTATTTGTTTCATGGGCGGCACTAGATTTGGTATTTCTTTCTTAGGCGGTATTACATTTGGTATTTCTTTCTTGGGCGGCACTAGATTTGGTATTTCTTTCTTAGGCGGTATTACATTTGGTATTTCCTTCTTAGGCGGTATTACATTTGGTATTTCTTTCATGTGAGGAACTGATTTTGGAAATTCCTTCTTGGGCGGCACTGCTTTCGGAAATTCTTTTCTCATCATCGATAAATGACCTCCATGTAAAATTGTCTTGTTACAACATTAGTCTATGTGACTTAAATTTGTGTGAACTAGTGTATTACCTATTTTGTAAAAATGATACACACTATGAGATTATTGTAATTATTCAAGAAAACTGCCCATTTAGCACAATAAGAAAAGCCGCCCAAATGACAGTTGAATCTTCAACTCTTGCACACATTAGTTGAACAAAAATTCTTCTTTATATGTAGATCCAGTTTTCTTAATGTCATATATTACAATCGTAGTTCTTATTACTATTTCAACATTTACCCAAGCACTCTTTTAAATCCTGAATATATTATGGTACATGCTTTGAAAGTGAGGTGATTAAATGCTAGATAATAGAAATAATCCCGGTTGGGCGGATATGAGGAATGATGAAGGATTTGGCTCAGGCTCTCACTCAGGAGACAGAACTTTTGAAATTGTAGATTACCAAGCAACACAACCACGGGATAACACGAATGATGCCGAACCCCAACCTATCCCCCACAGTCCAAATCGTCTAACACTTGCAACTCTCATTGTAACTATTCCGAACAGCTTTCATAAAAGAAACACTAGAGTTGAATTGATTGCCACCGTAGGTGTAGAAGGTATAACAGAAACATCGCAATTAAAATTTCGTATTTTCCGCGATGGTTCACAAATTTTTGAAGCACAGGCGGGAGTTGAATCAGACCCTTCATCGGAATTATTTTATATAGAAACATTCCAAGCAATCGATACAAATGTTAGGTCTGGATCTCATACGTACGTGCTTACAGTTGAAAATGCAACACCATGTGCGGAAGCAGCTGTAGTTGGTCCTATCTCGTTTAGTGCGTTGGCAATTGAACGGAAATCTGATAAATCCGACGACTAAAAGTCGATACTGAAATAAACAAGTAATATTAAAAGTAGAGTCAATTAACTAAATGGTCCTTTCTTGAAGTCTGACTGCCACAAAAGGCAGAAAAAGTCCCTTTGTCGGGACTTTTTTAACTTTTAAAAAAATGTTTTATCTCCCTTGGTGCAGGATATTTGTATAAAATTTCCTTATGTTCTTTTTTTCTTAAAGCAATCTCTCCTTTAACATAAAGAAACAGCTCAATTCTTGCTGCAGAATTGAGCACTTTAAAGAATATCGTTCTTGATTAACCCTGCACTCCAGGAGACAACTTTTTTAAACAAGAATTGTCAAAATAAGAAGTCCTTAATAAGGGGCTGACTCTGCCAGTAGAAAAGTAATTTAAACAGCTAGGTATCTATCTAATACCAACTCTACAAATTCTAACACTTTTAAAACAACCTCTAATTAAGCTTTTGAAATATCAATAAATCCTTCTCCGAACACATCACGAACATCGTGTATAGCGATGAAAGCATTCGGATCAGTAGATTGAACAATCCGTTTCAATTTTATTACTTCTTGCTTACTAATAACAATGTAAAGAATTTCCTTTGGGGTTTTTGTGTAATAACCATGACCCGAGTATACGGTTACCCCTCTGTCCATTGTTGTAGTCACCTGTTTGGCAATGTCATTCGGTTTATCAGAAATAATCGTAATGGCCTTCTTCGGATTAAAGCCTTCGATTACAAATTCCATCACTTTCGTACCTACATATAGCATAATAATTGTCAACATCAGCTTTTCTGCACCAATGACAAAATAAGATGAAAAAACAACTATTAAATCAAAAAACAATAGACCATAGCTAATACTCCATCCAAAATATTTATGTGTTATCTTTGCTAAGATGGTAGTACCTGCCGTTGTTCCGCCAACCCGAAGAATTAAGCCAATCCCGGTCCCAATTATGATTCCTCCAAAAATAGCATTCACCATCATTTCATCAGAAGCAATATTCCAACCTTCTGTCAGATGAAGAAAAAGCGAGTTAAAGACTACAGCAATAATGGTATAAATCGTTGTTACCTTATTCAAAAATTTATAACCAATTATTAATAAAAATGCATTCAGAATTAAGTTGACTAAACCTGGTGACCACTTAAATAAATAATAGGTAATAATCGTGATACCAGTTACTCCTCCTTCACCAAGCTCGTTTGGAATAACAAATAAATTAACACCTAACGCAAAAATAAATGCACCAATAATGATAAACATAATGTCTGTGGTTCTCTTTTTCATACACTACCTCACTGCTTATAAAATATTTACTCAGGCACAAACTCTCACCATTATATCGTGGAACATTTAAATCGAACAGTCTGTTTTTTATTTTAATACAGGAGTTTACTCAAACTTTATTACAATTTTCAAAAATAACTTTAATCATCTTATTTCTTTGGCTTTAGTTAATTGTTCTTACTCTTTACCCTCGATACAGAGGTAAGGGTTTGCAGTTATCACTCTGTCCCCCTCTTCACGCCGTTCCCGCGTCTTTCTTCGTATATAAACATTCCTACTAATCCATTTCATATAACTATCGCACCGTTATGCAGCAGAACTTCTGTCCAGTGACCAAATTGCCCCTGCTTGTCACGTGAATTTCCTCACTTTTATTGTTCACAAATTCAGATAACCTATTGTAAAACAAAAAAGCCACCGTAAAAGGTGGTCAAAAATGGTTCTTTTTTAAGTCTTTCAACATTTGGGAACCCCTTAAATAGAACCCCCTGTTTCATAGAAGTAGTATTTTTTATTTGGACTCTTTTATCGGCAAATTATAATAATGTTAATGGTATGGATGATATGGGTATGGGTGCGGATGATGTGGATAACCAAAACCAAGTCCTGGATAATAACCAAATCCTGAGCCGGGGCCTCCTAGGCCGATTCTTTCATATGTTGTATAAATAGGAATCACTTTCATCCTCCTCATTTCCTTTTTCATTAGAACATATGCATTTTTTCGGATAAATTCCTGGGTATTTGTCCCGAATCATCAGATTATATATGACCAATGCGGATTTAACAGGAAAGACGAATGCCTCGTATTATTACACTGTGCCCTTTAGGGAAAAATGAGTACAATACTCACTTTTCATTATTTTTTTTATGAGGATAGGAATGTTTACTGTTAATCAGTCCTCGTAAATCACCTCTAAATATTACGTCTTTCATTTCACGAAGACGAAATGGAATAAAAGGAGATAAATAGGGAACACCTATTGATTTAATCGATGCCATGTAAAAACTTAATAAAAGAAAACCGATAAGAATGCCTGTAATTCCGAAAAAATACCCAATCCAGATAAAGACAAGACGCAGTAAAACTAAAGATCCCCATAAACCACCGCTAGCAATATGGATACCTGTCAAAAAGTTCACACCGACCACGATCATTGTTAAAGGGTGAATGATTTTAGCATAAACGGCTGTCTCGCCAATAGTGATTGTTCCAATTAGCGTAACAAGAAGAGTGGTATTTTTTGGAATTCGCAAAGTGGCTTCAAGAAGAGAATGAAAAATAAATAGGATAAACAAAACTTCCCATACAAAAGGGATTAATGTATCAGAATTTGTAAATAACTTTTTTTCAAATGAAGAAGGAAACCAATTTGTATGAAACCGAGTTATGGCTATATAAATAGCAGGTAATAAAAGGGCTAAAAGCCAACTGAACATTCGAAAAATCCGTATTCCAAAACGTCCAGCTTTTGAATTATATTCATCTGGTTGTTGAAAATAATGGATAAATAAACAAGGCACAATCAATACAAAAGGTATACCATTTACAACAATGACTACTCGTCCCTCATATAATGCGGATACAGTTACGTCAGGACGCTCGGATGTAAAAACTAAGGGGAATAACGTTTTTTTCTCCTCCAAAGCGTCTTCAATAACACGAGCTTCCAATAAATACGTTACATCAATTCCGTTAATTTTCTTTTTCACTTCTTCGAGTACCTTTTCATCTACATATCCATCTATAAAGAGTAAAGCTACGTCTGTTTGTGATTCAATTCCAATTTGAAACGATTCAATCTTCAAATTCGGTGTTTGGATCATATTCTGCAAAAGGTTTAAATTCACCTTCAATTGTTCATTAAAACCCACCATGCTTCCCTTAATCGTTCGCTGTGTATCAGGTTCTCTCAAAGATCTTTTTTGCCAATTTGCGACATCTGCAAGAATCCCTTGATTACAGTTGTCTATTAGAACCAAACATTTCCCTTTTATTAGACCTTTTGCAATTTCATCGATAGAAGATTCAACAGTTACGTCAATGATTGAAAGATGATCATTTATAACAGACTCAATACTCTCCATGCTCGACATTTTTAATAAAGGGGCTAATATATTCTCTTGAATGTTTTGGATATTTGTAATTCCATCTATATAAATAATGGCAGCTTTTCTTTTTAAATCTTCCCCGACGTTTAATTTTCTTATTTTTAGATTGGATCCCCCATTAAATTGTTGCGATAAAACTATAAGATTGTTATCTAGACTTATTGATAAGGTTAAACTATCTGCTCTGGTCATAACTCGATTCCTTTTTATTTTTAGTATGTCCTGTCGTTTATAAATTTTGCTTTATAAAATGTATACTACAACTCTTTTTTTACACCGGATTTTGTTTTGGGTAAATTGGCTTCAAGGCCAATTTATTACTTTGGTATCGCAATAAAATCGAAAATAAATTTATACAAAAAAAGCAATTAGTTCCAATGCTTTTTATTTAAAATCGTGATATTTGTCCTTAATGTTCTATTACATCCTATTGCGTCAAAAGCACATTAGTTGCTGAAAAGCGTATCTCGAAGTAGTGAGATTCATGTCATTAAACAATATTTGATTCGATTAACAACAGTCACTTTCATTTCCTAATAACATGAGCCCCTTGGCCTCTTGGTTAAATTCAAGAAAGAGCTTGAAATGTTAAAATCCGGGGCCTAAACTGGCCCCGGATTTTATTGATAGACTTTTTTCGCTATGCTATTTCCTTCGGTTGTTTCACAGATCATATATAGAAAATCATTTTCTCTAATATATTTTAGGCATGTTTCAAATAGAATTTGATTAACTTTCTCCATTCTGCATTCAGGAATTACAAATAAATCATGCAGCAGGGCGATTTTCTTGTCCTTAAGACTATCAAAAGTAAAATATAAGGTTGCGAATCCAACAATTTTGTTATCCTTTTCAGCCACAAATTGTAATCCTTTTGTAGAATCGTTGTAGATTTCGTTTAAGAAGTGGATATGCATTTTTTCATCGGAAAAATCGATCATGTAATTTAGCATGATCGGTAACAGTTTAGAAACATCTTGTTTTTCAGCCTTTCTTACCGTGAAATTATTCAATCGTTTTACAGTCATGATAAATCCATCCCCCATTTGTTGAAAATAATCTTCAACCTATTTACAAGCAATAATCGTGCCAGTGATACATGATGGAAGAATCCTAACAAAAATGATTCATATATAAATAGAGTTTATTACAATTTGAATAAACTATGCATTCTAGATTTAAATGATGTTTTCCCTCCTGGACCTTACATTTTTCATTTAATGATCAAAGGATGGACGCATGACTCCCTGCTTAATTGTTTATGCTTATATCAGAAAAGACTAGACACTACAAATAATCGCGTCTAGCCCTTTTTGTTCCATACACATGAATCTTCATTTTAGGTACTATTTAAATTTAGTCCAATCATACATTTTTTGCCTTTGTTTTCTAATTCGCTCCTCCTTCTTACTCTCAACTTGTTTTTCGTGATTAAAATTCATGATAAAACCGCAATCCTCACAAATGTAAGAAAATAAATCCGTTTGCTCGGGAACATTTAATAATGGATTCTTCTCTTCTGAATGCAAAAAGAATTTTATTTTCCCTTCTGCTTTTTCATTATATTTTGTTAGATCATCATACTTTTCATATTCCGGAACAAAATAACCCTTTCGAAAATGAATCCCGTTGCATACAAGACACTCAATTTCACTCGTTTTATGTCTCAATCTCGACACCTCCATTAAATATGTATGAAGGCAGCTGAATTTTCAAAACTTGAAAAAGTTTAGTGGAAAATTGAAGTGGCAGAACTAAAGCCTGACATTACTAAATTAATAAATAAGCTTATGCAAAATAGCTATTCAAATTCTAAAGGCTCATAGGTTTATGACTAACAATTATTCATTTTCCGCTAATTTCCTGAGTATTTATCACACACCTGCATTGTGGGACATGTCATATGATACATTAGCTATTGAATTCAAAGTGATTCGATCACTTATTCCTATACAAAACAGCATTATTGGGGAGATGCCTTATTCGAAAAAAGGAACTTAGGAGGAACATTTTGAAGACATTATTATTGGAGAACATTTTAACCGCAATGAACATTCAGCCCAATGAAAAGCAAAAAGGTATAAGAATCAAAACGGTCACTTATGACAGATATGAAATTAGAAGTCATACATTATATTTTCGTTGGAACAATAGAGAGATTCCTGTTGAATCCATTAAAGATTACAAGAATGTTTTTATTGTTACTGATACACCATTTTCTCATATGGATAGATTAAATCCTGAGCAAATCATTATGGTAAAGGACCTAAATGACTCTTTCTTTAAATTCACTTCGTATTACAGGCACCTGTTTAACCTTCCTGTAGTTGCCATTACGGGTACATGTGGGAAATCTACTACCAAAGAAATGCTAAAACACATTTTAGAAGAAACAAACAATGTCCAGGCCACAATATCCAGCAAAAATGCAAGTTATTACAACCTTCCTTATTTAATGGGAATAGATGAACATACAGATGTGGCAGTATTTGAAACAGCTGTATCTTCAAAAGGGGATATGATGGAATCGTGTAGGTATTTTTACCCCAATATTGGGATTATGACAATGATTGATGTGGACCATACGGATAAATTTCGATCTTTTGATGATTATCTAGCAGAAAAGGCAAAAATAATGCAAGGTATGAACAATGAGGGGACACTCATCCTAAATACAGACGATCCATATCTCAAGCTGATTGATACTTCTAGGTTTAAGGGAGAGATTATAACTTTCGGTAAAAACAGGGATGCTATTTTTAGGATTAAAAAATGTCAATATAATTCTTCCGGCATGAGTTTCAGGATTAAATATAAGGAAATTGAATATAAAGGATTTATACCCGGTCTTGGTGAGCATAATGTATATAATGCCGCCGCAGCATTTGCCGCCGCTGCAATCTTAGGAGTGGATCTTCGCTATGCTTTAAAGAGATTATCTTCTTTTCATCATATGGGATCCCATTTTCAAATAATTGAGGGACGAAAACAAATTACGTTGGTGGATGATACTTGGAAGTCAAATCCTGCTTCCTTAAGAAAAGGCATAGAAACATTATGCAGTATAGCTTTGCCATCCCAAAGAAAAATAGCTGTCCTGGGAAGAATGGCAGCATTGGGTCAATATGCAGATGAAGAGTACGAAAGAGCAGGACATTTACTCGGTGATTTGGGGATCGATGTTCTAATCACCAAAGGATTCATTGCAAAAGATTTTGCAAAGCCAGCCATAGAGGCGGGAATAAATCCGAATAATGTTTATCATTTTTCAGATGCAGATGAAATGAAGAGATTTTTTGATTCATTTTTAATCCCAAATGATATTGTTTATTTCAAAACAGGCGGGAATGACTCAGACTTCGATGATGTGATCGAATATTTAAGAAGTAATGGATAGATTATAATAGATATTAGAAAAGACGATTGAATCACATCGTCTTTTTTTAAATCGCGAAACCTAACAATATTGCCTAAAGCAGGCCTCTTATTCTCTAGGCCTTAAAAGTAATAAAAATTCTTTTTCCTATAGAAAAAATACAGCCTTAGGCTGCAAGTCGGGATAAAAGCAAATACTATTTTTTTCCTCTTTTTTGTTTATTTTTATCAGCCAAATATTTAGCATATAAGATCGTATTTTTAGCTACATCTAATTCAACACTATATATATTTGGTGGACCTGGCCTCCAATTTACTTCAAACAACCACAATTTTTGGTTTTCATCGATTCCGACATCAATTCCCAATTCATCCAACGGAACTTCATATAAAGTATCAAAATGGTTAGAAAAGCTTATCGCAAATTGTTCAAGATACCTTTTAATATCATACCAAGAGTCACCAAACTCCATTTTTAAAAAGGTGTCTTGGTAAGTACTATAACCGCCACTACCCATATTTGATGTAATGGTTCCCAAACGTCCAATTCTTGGATAAATAGAAGTAATAACCCACTTACCTTCTCCATTTTTTTGAACATGCAATCGAAAATCAAAAACATGCCCTGATTCTGTTTGACTTGAAATATACTTTTGTACTAAGTGTTCTTGTTCCTGAATTTTCTGGGATATCAAGTTTAACAATTCTTTTTCATTAGGAGATGATATCGATCCTGCCTCATTCATTTTGTAACTCTCTATTCCATATTTTTCAATATATTCAATATAAACAACACCCCCACCTTGATGTCCAGACAATGGCTTAATAATAACCTTTTCATAATGTTTGATCATGTCCAAACCCATTTTAATGTCAGTTAATTTATTAAAAGGAATAAGGTATTGTTCAAATTCCTTTGCCTGTTTTATTCTGTTATATACGCTTAATTTGTCTCCTATGGAATGACTTGTAAACGGAATCTTCTCAGATAAATAATCAAAGATTTGTTCAGTTTTATGACTTACAGGAGAACTCGCATTATATATGACATCAGGAAAGGGAAACTCCTTTTCAATCCACTCGCCGTTTTCATAGGATCGCCCTAAAATTTTTTGCTTTTTTATATTTACCTTCCCTGGGGTAAAGTAAAAAAAGTTTACACCTTCTGCTTTTGCTACAGCGGCAAAAGCATACGCCTTCTTTACATCATTTGGATCTGACCGGTGATGAAGCATTCCAATAAGCGTCATTATACTTCTTTACCACCTTTCTTCAAATTCTATCAGAATCATAATCATTTCAAACTAAAATTTTTGTTCAATCATTATAAGTTCACGATTAACTAACTTCGGACTTGCACACTGAATAAGAAAACGTCTTCAGATTGTATTTCTATCCGGAAATCTGTCTATTGGTTCAAGATAGAAAGTAATTTCGCTTGCTGCTTTCCTGGCTATTTTTTTCGCTTCTCCTTTAACATCTGAGGATGCCAAAATGTATCCATTACGATCCCCCATTGATAAAGGAGGACGCACGATTCGTCCTTTTCGGGGTTTAATATACACCTCTTCTACACCGGGATACTGAAAGCTGCGATTTTTCCCCTTTACTTTGATTAATCTTCCTAGGGAATCAACAATTAAATATTGTGCATATACATACTTCTTATGCTTTTTAGTGAGGTTTGGTTTATTTCCTAACATTAATTGAATCGTTTCCTCTACTAAATTAATTCCATATCCGACTTCAATGATTCGATTCATTGAACCACCTGAGATTCTTGGGTTGATTTCAACTAATTTCAATTCTCCTTGTACTAAGCGCATTTCTAGATGACAGGCACCATTTTCCATTCGAAAAACCTTTAAAACGGAACTTACTGTATCATGGATTTTATCGTAAAAAGCTTGTTCGATATCCACAAATAAACTATAACCAGTTACGATAAATCGTTGAATCAAATTGATTGTTTGTTCGATTATTGCGACAATATGCACATTTCCATTGTGTACTAAAGCTTCAACTAAATATTGAGGTCCTGTTAGATACTCCTCGATCAAAACCTGTTCATTTTTCTTTAATAATTGTTTTATCGCAGCCTTAAATTCCTTCTCGTCATTTGCCAACAGAACATCTTTTGATCCGTTAGATAATGGAGATTTTACTATAAGGGGTAAATATCTCTTGTATTTTTCGATAAAATTCTTTAAGGATTTATCTTGTGTATATATTGCGTAATTAGGAGTTATGCTGTGGTCTTTGAGGAGTTTACGAGTTAAAACTTTATTTTCCATTTTTAAAATTGGATCAACAGAGACAACACTGCAACAAAATTCTTGTGATAAGGCAGCGGCCACATGGACAAAAGGATCTACAAAACTCATAATACCTTTTACTTGTTTACCTTGTTTTTGTAACTTGATGATGTTTTCTTTTAATAAATCGTAATTGGATAATTTCATCAATATCATTTGATGGACATCGGGAAATTCTGTTCTTTGTTCAATGAATTTTGATTTATTGGTAAATAACACTGTAAAAAAGCCAAGTCGTTCTGCTGCTTTAATTGCTTCTCTACTCGACCCAGATTTACTAGTTTCAATAAAAACTATGGTTTTCATTAGCTTTATCATCCTATCCTCAATGTATTTTGAAGGATTTAACTCATTAAAGAATGATCTGGAAGAAAAACACTCTCACGTTGTATTTATATTTTATTTTTACAAGGATGGAATGGACAAACATCATATTTTTACAAAAAAAGTAAAATATTTATAAATAAGAAAAGACCGTCTGCTAATATATGAGCACTCCTTCTCTAAGGTAAAAATAGATTAAAGGATGATCAGACCTTAGCAATAGGCTATACACTCATAAAAAAGATGTAAAATGTTCAGACGGTTATATCTCTTAATAAAAAAAATCCCTACAAAACTTAGCAAAAGCTAATCATGTAGGGATTTTAATTTTAAAAAAATAATTATTTAAATATCGTTGAAATAATCTGGTCACGGGACATGTTACTATCCACTACAAATGTACCTGGTCGTAACTTGTTTTCAATTCCTTTTTTCTCAATATCTTTCGAGAATTTAAAAGCATTATCAATGATTTTTGCTTTTTCAAGTGCCCTGCCGACATCAATACTTGTCATCCCATTTGCTACATTCAGAACAACTCTGTAAACTGTTTTTTTCGATTGATTGTCATCTGCCGGTGCTGCCTTTTGGGCAGCTGCTTTGGCATCATTTAGATTTTTATTATAATCAGCTTTTGTTTGAACAACATAACCTGCTGCTGCAAGCTTGGTTTTCATCTCATCTTCTGTTGGCTGAACGGTCACCGTTTTGGTTTGTTCAGTTACCTTAACAGGTTTAGTTGAAGCTTCTGTTTTATTGGTAAAATAAACAGCGCCGCTTATCGTGGTAGAAATAAGAATCCCTGCTGCAAAACTGGTCAATAGATTAACCCGCATTTGAAATACTTCTCCTTTCATCCTTAGATCTTAGGTAAGGAGCAAGAAGTTCTTTAATTTCTTCTGCAGAAACCTGTTTTCTCTCAGCAATGCTTTCAATTGAATAATTGCGTTTATATAAGTCTAGTATTTCACGCATAAACACTTTTTCCTTAGGAGAAAGTTCAACTCCTGCTTCATTCATGACAACTTCAATATCAAGCTCAATATTCCGAATTGATTCTTGCAAATCATTGATTTCTTTCATAACCTCAACGTGAACTAAATCAATTCCTTTATTCTGTGCTTTTGTAGCTTGAGCTGTTTTTGTCAGCGAAATAATTAAAAGCAATACTGAGACTCCAAACAAGCCCGCTAATGTCCATTCCATCATAATGCATTCCTCCTTTTTTAGGTGGTCACAAGTTGTAATTATACATGGAAACGATGGATTTTTCGACAAATTTCTCTTAAATTAAGCAAAAAGTCGTAGAAAAGAAGTTCTTTTCAAGCACATTTCATAAAACGGTGTGTATTGGTGAAGTCTATAGATAGAAACAAAAGTTGAAAGGAGTTTTTGTCATGCAAAATAATCAACCACCTATTCCCTTTCCTCCAAGGGCAATTACAACTAAGGACCTTCTTTACATTAAAGACGTGCTATCTTGGGAACTTTTGGCTTTTAAGAAATTTCATCATCTCGCCCAACAAGCAACCAATCCACAATTTAAACAGGCACTCGATAAAGCAGGGAGAATGCATCAAAATCATTATCAAAGATTGCTTACTCACCTTCAGGTTAATAACAATATGGCGATGGCAAGTATCCCGAAACCACAGCAAACACAACAAATGCAACAATCACAAATTTAGTAAGGAGGTTTATGTGGAATGATGCAGAATCAACAAGCTCAGCAAAATCAACAAAGCCAGCAGTCACAAAACCCAAATCAAATCGCAAACCCGCAAACGGGTGAATTGCCCAAAGTAAAAGGACCAGAAATGAACGACCGCGACTTTCTGAATGACGGCCTAAGCACTTGTAAATATATAACGGACAGTTTGAATATTGCAATTCGGGAAGCAAGTCATCAGCAGTTACATAACGACTTACTTCAAATTCTAGACGAAACCCACCAAAGCTGCCGAGAGTTCTATCATTTAATGTTTCAAAGCGGTTGGTACAAACTCGAAGCCGAAGAACAACAAAAACTGGATCAGGCGTATCAACAGTTTAACAACTATTCCTCACAGTTCCCGTACAATGATATAAGCCCGGTAAATTGATACCGGGCTTTTTTAAAGAAACGCACAAATTTAATGAACACGAATAACTTCTCGCAAATCCTCATCATGGCGAATTCTTGTATGCTTGGACTCCAAACGATAAAATTCTTCTATATCAATGTCATCGATAGGTTTTCCAGCCCACAAATTTTTAAAATCACCAAAGAAATCCTCGAACATGCTATCAACCTCCCTATTCATGCTCCTTTCTAGTATGGCTAAAATTTATTAAATTAAATCAAGTATTTATAGCTAAACCTCTTGAATCTTTCCATCAATCATCGTCATTTCAATTGTAGTATCCAACAATTCATCTGGATGTTGGATTTCAAAAAGATTTTTCGAAAACACCGTCATATCCGCTAGTTTTCCCCTTGAAAGAGTTCCCTTTTTATTCTCTTCGGAGGTTGCATAGGCACCGCCAATTGTAAACACTTGAATCGCTTCAAGCATGGATAACTTTTCTTTTACATTCCATCCTTCATGCTGATCCTGTGGTGCTCTGCGCGTTACCGCCGAGTGAATTCCAAGCAATGGGTCAACCGGTTCTACCGGTGCATCCGAACCTCCGGCACACAAAACTCCACCTGAAAGTAAGGATTTCCAAGCATATAAATACTGCTCACGTTCTATACCAAGCCGCTCTTTAATCCAAGGGTAATCTCCGACCACGAATCGTGGTTGAATATCTGCAATCCGGCTGTGATTCGCTAAACGCTGAATCAAATCTTCGCGAACAAGCGATACGTGGATTATTCGATCACGATGGTTCACCGCTGGGAACTGATCCAGTATATCTAAGACATTTTCCAATGCCTTATCACCAATCGTGTGAACAGCAATTGGCATCGAATATTCACGGGAATCCTTTACCATTTGATAAAGGGTTTCCTGATCATGCATCGCCTCGCCAAATTGTCCAGGAGCATCCTGGTATGGCTTCGAAAGTAAAGCGGTTCTTCTTCCGAATGCACCATCAGCAAAAATCTTTATCGCGCCAATCCGCAATTTATCATTGCCATAGCCAGCGGACATCCCTCTTTCTTTTAAATCTTTAAGAAAAGGATAATCAATCAGTAAATTGCAGCGTAATCCAAATTGTTCCTGATTAATCAACTCATCGTACAATCTATAGGTTTGATCAATGCCGCCAAAGTAAAGTGGGTCATTTGTATGAGCACTCGTTAAACCTTTTTTCACTGCGAATTTCATAGCTTGACCTAAGCCATGTTTTAACTCTTCATATGTTTTTTCTGGTATGTGGTTCGTAAACAATTTCGAAGCTGTTTCTAATATTAGTCCAGTTGGTTTTTTTGTAATCGGATCCAAGATAATACTGCCACCCATCGGAATTTCCATTGAAGAAAAATAATTGGATCTTTCCAGGGCCTTGCTATTGACTAAAAAAGCATGGTGGCAAATTCTTTTTAAATAAATCGGGCAATGCGGTGCTGCATAATCAAGTTCTTCAATCGTTGGGGTTGTTCCATCTTCAAAGAGATTTTCATCCCATCCCATTCCGACTAGCCAGCTTCCCGGTGCAACGGTACTTGCTTTCTCTCTGATTTTTTCAAGCATTGCTTTTTTCGACTTCACGCCTGTCAAATCCAAGTCTAAAAAGTTAAACGCAACCCCTGATAAATGTAAGTGGCTGTCAATTAATCCTGGAGTAACCATTTTTCCTTGTAAATCAATAGTAGGTACACTGTGTCTGCCCCATTGCAATTGCATATCCTGATGTGAACCTAAATCTACAATTCTACCGTCCTCAACTACCACTGTTTCCACCACTGGATTCTCTGAATCAAGTGTATAAAATACTCCATTCGTGAAAATGGTCTTTGCCATCGAAATTTCCTCCTCGAAAAACCGTATATTATATATTATATAATAAAACAAGAAACGGAAGGTATATAATGATTTATTATTCAGAAAAAAACGACTAAGAATTTTATTAGCCGTTTTGTCATCATAATTTATATTTCTCCATTTTGTATTTCAATAATTGTTTGGAGACACCCAATCGTTTTGCAGCGTCCGTTAGTTTTCCGTTCATATTGGTTAGTTGCCTTTGAATCATTTCTTTTTCAAAATGTTCGACCGCCTCTTTCAGATGATCAAAATTCTCTGTGCCAATAGGTACTGGTGTTTCTTTATTTTCACGAATTCTCTTCGGAATATCTTCCATTGTAATAATAGAAGAGGTGACATTATTAAAAGCAGTTTCGACCGCATTTTTAAGTTCCCTTATATTCCCTGGCCATTGATACTTTTTAAAACACTCCAATACCTCAGGCTCAACACCCTCAATGTGTATATTCATGTTATTATTGTAAAAATCAATATAGTATTTAATCAGTTTTTCAATATCCTCTTGCCGTTCGGCTAAGGTTGGCAAATCAATTTGTACAACACCCAAACGGTAATAAAGATCTTCTCTTAGCCGCTTTTCAGAAACTAACAAATCAGGGTCTTCATTGGTGGCAGAAATCACCCTAATGTCTACATTAATATTTTTTGTCCCGCCAATTCTTCTAATCATCTTTTCCTCAATTGCCTTTAGAAGTTTAACCTGCAGGTAAAAATCAAGTGAATTGATTTCATCCAAAAATAATGTCCCGCTATTGGCTTGTTCAAATACCCCCGGCATGTCCACTGCCCCGGTGAAACTTCCTTTAACGGTTCCAAACAAGGTACTTTCCATCAAGTTGGGTGGAATCGCACCACAGTTAAGAGATATAAAGGGACCGCTGAACCGGTCGCTTAAATTATGAATAGACTGGGAAACCAATTCTTTTCCAGTCCCTGTTTTACCATAGATTAAAACCGTGGAGTTTGTTTTAGCGATTTTCCCAATTTTATTTTTAATCGCTTTCATATTTGGATTTGCGGTAATCATATTTTCAATCGTATAGATTGTATTGTTTTTTCGAAAGACTTTGTGGCTTGCGAACTTTTCCAAGGATTGTATATTTTCTCTTGAATAATAATGTTTAGAAAACTCGATGGCACCAATGATTTTATCGTGAACTTTAATCGGATAGGTAGAACTTACAAGAACAAGGGTATTCCCATTTTTCACAATTAATTCTTGCTTTACATTACAGACGGCCTCTCCGTTTTTTAAAACGTTAATAATCGTACTGTTTTCAAACGTAAGATTTTGATAGGAACTTAGAATATGCTTACCCATAAACTCTTCTGGTCTAACACCCATCTCGTTTAAAACTTTTAGATCGGCCATGTCATAGAAAATAATCGTTCCGTTCTCATCCGTTACCAAAATATTGTCATAGTCCTTTAAATGCTTAAAATTATTTACATCAATCTTCATTTTTTCACCTATTTTTACTTTAAATAGAAAAGATTTGCTTTTATTTACTTTAGTATATAGCAATTCATTCCAAAACAAAATCAATAAAAAAAGCAATTGCTCCACTTAAACACCTAGACAGATTTACTGTATTGTGTGAATATTATTATAATTCAGTAATTATCCATCTGTTTATTTTACGTGGATTAAGGAAGTGGAATATGGAATTTTCAATCGTCTTTCAATCAATCTTAAATATCACCATATTGATTTTGATAGGCGTCCTTCTATCTAAAACTTTTTCCTTTAATGACGAAACAAGGAAGATGTTTATTAATATAATCGTTAATATTGCCATGCCATGTATGATTCTCTCCAGTATTTTTAAAGTCGATCTGAATGATGGAATCTTTAAATCCATCCTTATTGTTTTTTGTTTATCGATATTAATTAATTTGCTGGGAATTGCCCTTGGCTGGATTCTCTCGATAACCTTCCAAGGGGATTCAACAAAAAAACGGGAGATTGCCTTAATGTCTGGACTTGGCACAACTGGATTTATTGGTATTCCGTTATGCGCAACCTTGATTGGTCCGGAGGCAGCGCTTTATGCAGCCATCTTTGACGCCGGAGTTGATTTTACGATTTGGACGGTCGGCGTCATTATGTTGCAGAAAAATAGAAGGTTCGCCTTACAAACATTAAAATCGATGGTCAATATGCCTACTGCTGCAATTGTAGTTGGTTTAATTGTAGCTTATTTTAGCATAAAGCCCCCTGCTTTTTTTGTTCACATAACGGACCAGCTTGCTGGCTTGGCAACACCGCTGGCAATGTTTTATATTGGAATGCTGATTATGACATTGCAGCGTGGAAAAGTACGGGAAAAAGGGCATCAGTTGTGGATTCCTTTGATGGTTAAACTAATCCTTTTACCTTTTTCAGTTGCTTTATTAATTCATTTTTTCGAGTTAAATCCAAAAATTATCCAAACACTTCTGATTCAGTCGATGATGCCAACCTTAACCATAGCTTCAATTCTGTTTGCCAAATATTCAGCAGACGCAGAAATGGGTGCACTTACCACGATCATCTCAACGATCATTTCATTATCTACCATTCCACTTATGCTATTTTTAATTAATTTCATTGGTGTATTTTAGATCAAAAAAGACTCTTTCCTCTAAAAAAGGAAAGGGTCTTTTTGTTTTTTATCGCTAATTACATTGACAGGAGCCTGTTTATTTTTTCTTTTCAGGTGTTTTTTCAAAAGTATTCTCTTAACGGGGTTAGTGACCACCCGGCTTTTTCAAGTTCATTCTTTGTGTTAATTGCAATATCAAGGGCGCAATCAGTATCACTATGAATACAAAAAGTTTCACATTCAAAATCAATATCTGTGCCGTCTGAAGTTATAACTCTTTTCTCCTCCAACACTCTCACTATACGTTTAGCAGAAGCTTCAGGACTTCCACCAATATCCTCAAGGTTATATTTAAAGGTTAAGATACCGCTTGGCTCGCACCCACGATCACCATAGAATTCTCTTGCTACTTTAAATCCCATCTCTTTTGCCACTGCATATGTTTCCGTGCTTTCCATTGTAAATATTATAAGCTCACTATTAATCTCAGCAGTAGCCTCTAATGCTGCCCTTGATAATTCTTTACTTTCTGCAGCCATGCTAAATAAAGCTCCATGCAATTTCATATGTTGCATCTTCATCCCATAAATATCTAGAAAAGCTTGTAATGCTCCAGTTTGATAAATAATATAATTTTTTAGATCATTTATACTGACTTCCATTCGTCTTCTGCCAAAACCCAATAGGTCCGGCAACCCTACATGTGCCCCTACTGCAATTCCTCTTTCCTTGCAAAGTTCGACTGATTTCCTCATTGTGCTCGGATCACCAGCGTGGTATCCACATGCTAGATTAGCCGAGGTGACAAAGTCCATCATTGCTTCATCTTTACCGAAACTCCAAAGACCAAAACTTTCACCCATATCACAATTCAAATCAATTAACTTATTCATATAGTTCACCTCTTTTCCAAAAGCCTCATAACCCTACCGATACATATTTAATTTCTAAAAACTCCTCGATTCCTTCTTTTGCTCCCTCTCTCCCCAATCCACTTTCCTTCATTCCACCAAATGGAGCTTGTGCAGTTGATGGCAAACCATCATTCCAGCCAATAATTCCATATTCTAAATTCTCAACAATATTTAATCCTTTAGATAAACTTTCACTAAATACATATGCAGCTAAACCGTATGAGGAATTGTTAGCGAGTTTAACCATTTCATCTATGGATTCTACTTTTTGGATTGGAATTACAGGGCCAAATGTTTCTTCGTTCATAATTTTCATTGAGTTGTCTACGTTTGTTAACACTGTTGGCAGGAAGTAATAGGCATTATTTTGAATTTCACCTGAACCGCCCGTAACGACTGTTGCTCCTTTTTCACAAGAATCTTGTACATGGTTCATTACCTTTTCATATGCCTGTTTATTTATTAATGGCCCAATATCTGTGTGATTTTCTAAACCGTTCCCTACTTTTAATTTTTCTACCTCTTGTGTTAATTTTTGAATAAAATCATTATATATTTTGGGTTGAACGTAAACTCTATTTCCTGCTATACAAGCTTGACCTGCATTCCGAAATTTTGCGCCCATAACACCTTTTATAGCTTTATTTAAATCAGCATCTTCCAATATAATAATTGGAGCATGGCCTCCTAATTCCAAAGATACCTTTTTAACCTGGGATGCTGCCTGTTCCATCAATAGCTTTCCTACACGAGTCGAACCAGTAAAAGTAATTTTTTTAACTTTTTCGTTTTCCAGTAATTCCTTCCCAATACCATGTGGATCACCCGTTACCAAGTTGACAACTCCGTTAGGAATCCCAGCCTCTTCACAAAGTTCCATAATTCTTATTGCTGTAAAAGGGGTTAATTCAGATGGTTTAATTACAATCGTGCACCCTGCAGCCAGTGCCGGAGCCATTTTCCTGGTAATCATTGCCGCCGGGAAATTCCAAGGAGTTATGGCTCCGACAACCCCAATTGGATTTTTTAAGACTAGTAATCTTTTATTGGGATCACTTGCAGGGATGGTTTCACCATAAACTCGTTTTGATTGCTCTGCAAACCATTCAACAAATGAATTAGCATATTCTACTTCACCTCTGGCTTCATGAAGCGGCTTTCCCATCTCTTTTGTAATAATAGTCGCTAGTTCTTCCTTATTTTTTTCAATTAATGCATGTAGTTTTTTTAAGTATACGGATCGTTCATTGGCCGTTTTTTTGGACCATTTTGTAAAAGCCGCATGTGCCGCTTCAATCGCATTTCGAGTCTCTAGTACTCCCGCGTTCGGAACTTTTCCTATGAGCTCTCCATTTGCAGGGTTATAAACATCGATCGTGTTAAGGTCCTTTCCAAACCATTCACCGTTAATATAAATTTGTTTTTTATCAATTAATTTATGCAAAAAATCTCAACCTTTCCTCATTGTGAATTACTTGTTCTTAAACGATCTTTATAGAGCCTATTTCCTGACCTGCATCTACAATATCCCCGCTATTTACGGTAAAACCTTCAAACACTCCATCTTGTTCACTATTAAGTTCATAATAAGTTTTCATTACTTCAATGAGAGCGATAGTATCTCCACTTTTAACAATATCCCCAACCTTAACATATTGTTCCTTCTCTGGACTTGGCTGTAAATAAATGATTCCTGGTAGTGGAGCATTAATAGATTCATATTTTGACATATTTCTTATACCCCCATATATATATTTTCATATATAAATTCTTTTACTCTTGCTAACTTTTCCTTGTCTTCTTTACGAGACTTCAATGCTTCTTCTAGTGTGACTGAAACAAATTTCACCTTTTCATTCGTTTTAATTTGTCCCATTTTGCTTAAGTCTGTACTGATTATTGTTCCAATAGTAGCGTAACCTCCGCCTGTTACAGCGTCATTTAAAAGTGCTATCGGTTCAATGCCTGCCGGAACTTGAATTGAACCTATTGGATATCCCAAATCAGTCACATTAGAGGGATCACTACCCGCACCAAATGGCTGTTTTCTTGGTTCAAATTCAAGTTTCTTTCCTCTAAAACGATAGCCCATTCTATTCGCATCTGGGGTTACAGTCCATTCTGTATCGAAAAATGATTTGCTGCTTTCTCGTGTTAATCGATAATTACAAAGACCAGGAACTGTTCTAATATTATGGATATCATCAAAATTCAATTGAAAATTTGAAGGGATCGTTATAGACGTTTTTACCTCATTTTCTACCATATCTCCTATTTTTAGAACATCCCCTTCTTTTAATGAGCGGCCTTTGTAGCCCCCAATCCCACAAGTTGTATACGTTGAGCGGCTTCCCATTATAATGGGGACATCTATGCCACCACGAACTGCAATATACGTTCGTGCCCCTTTTTTTATAAAACCGAATGATAAGATATCCCCCGATTTAACGGCGATCGCCTGCCACATAGGAATGTTTTCGCCATTTAATTTAGGGACTATTTCTGCACCGGTTATTGAAATAATGGTTTCCTGTGAAAATTCAAGCTCCGGTCCTATATAAGTGCACTCTAATGCAGCTGCATTTCGACCATTTCCTACAAGCATATTGGCAATACTATAGGAATATTTATCCATTGCACCAGAGGGAGGCATGCCAATGGCATAGTACCCAATTCTGCCTAAATCCTGAATAGTGGTTTCGATTCCAGATTTTCGTACATTAATCATTCTTTAAAACCCCCCTTACTCGTTTAGCAAATTCCTCAGGATTTTCTATAATTTCTTTAAGACTATAAGAAATTTCTTTCATGTTATATTTAAAGGTTCCTGATTCTACCTCACTTCTTATTTCCTTATATTCGTCCATCGTGACATTCCTAAATTGCATGATGTCGTTCTGTCTAAAAAATACCATAGAGTCCTTAAAGTCTGACAATTTCTGTTCAGTGTCAAGAATCTCTGGTGCAACTATTCCTAATAACTGATATCCCCCAGCGCCGTCTACTGGATAAATGGATCCGAAAGCACCTCCAAAGCCAATTGCTCTTGCTGGTGTAAATGTACGGGGAGTGACATACTTAGGTACTTCTATTTGTTTTTTTCTATCGACTAATTGAAAATAGAATGGTAGACTTGGTACGAACCCAAGCATTGATACGATGAAGGGGTAACTTACGAAGTGGTCAATAAATTTTTCCTTACTGTCAAATCCATTAATTCTAGCTGCATATTCTAAATCCGTGGCATTTGGATCTTGGTGGTTTTTTCTAAATTTCATTAAAGCTTCATGTGTCCACGGGTCGTCAAATAATGCGGGTATCTCGATTAATCGGGAATTAATCTTTATATTATCTGTACCATCCATATTTCTTTCAATCTCTTTCAGTTCCCTAATTAAATCGTCTGGATGAATCATATCGGGGTCAATCCTGATCATATATGAGGCATTTCCAGGACAAATATCAATAATACCCGGCAGCTGCTTTTTCTCTAAGTTTTGTGTGATGACAAGGACTTTAAATAAAGCTTCTAAACTCATTTCCTCTGATAATTCTACAAATACAAACTCATCTCCGCCGTACTCATATCGAGTGGTGGCTTTTAATGTACTCATTTCATCACCTCATATTAATTTTAGCTTAATAAAATCTGAGCATTATAAGCGGGAATTAAATAGAGAACTAAATCTTGCTGATTCCATATACTTCAGCTAAATATTCGATTAGATGCAAAGCTCGCATAGATTGTGAGAATCCTTCCCGTTCAATCCCGATTTTCATCTGCAGTAAACATCCTGGATTAGTTGTAATAATTGTTGTTGCTTCTGTAGCTTTTGTATGTTTCATTTTTTCATCAAGAATTTGCATGGAAGCTTCATAATTAACAATATTATATATACCTGCAGATCCACAGCACGAATCGGCCTGTTCCATCTCAATAAAGTTTATTCCAGGTATAGCCTTTATTAATTCTATTGGTTCATTTTTTACTTTTTGAACATTGATCATATGGCAGGAAGGTTGATATGTAATCCGTTCATTATTTCGGAAGGCTGATTTTGGCAATCCTCCACAGGCAAAAATGATCTGGCTTATATCCCTTGATTTATTCGAAAAATTACTCGCTCTTTCTGCCCACTCATGATCATCTTCCAGCAAATGTCCATATTCATAAAGCATTGCACCACAACCACCTGCATTATTTACAATAAAATCTGCATTTATTTGTTCAAACGCAGAAATATTTTCTTTTGCCAAACGACGTGCCTCATATATGTCCCCAGCATGAGCATGGAGTGCCCCACAGCATGTTTGGTTTTGAACAACAATGACATTACATCCAACTTCTGAAAGAAGTTTAATAGATAATTGGTTAATTCGATGAAACATGGCATCCATAACACACCCAACAAAAAATGCCACCGTATATTTAGCTTCCTTTTTCGTGCTTATTCCTTTCGATAAATTTCTACGTTCTTTAGGTGGAACAGACTCGGGGATCACTGATTCAAATGTTCCCATTTTATTTGGAATCACTTTCTTTATCCCAGAAAACCTTACTGCCTTTTGTAATTTGGTTTTTTCGTATAACCAAAAAGTATGACCTGTTAGATTCATAATCTTCCTGCTCGGGACAACTTTTCTAAGGATTACCTTTTGTAACAACCTCTTAAGTACAAATGGAGATTTGCGCTTTTCAAGTGCAAATCGTACAGATTCTAAGATGGAACCGTATTCGACTCCCGTTGGACAAGCAGATTCACACGCACGACACCCCAAACATAAATCGAAAGATTCTTCGAGGACCGACAATTCTGAAATTCTTCCTTCGCCAACCATTTTCACTAAATTAATCCGTCCTCTTGGTGAATGTGTTTCCTTTTTAAAAGTGGTATATGTGGGACACACAGGTATGCAATAACCACATTGAACACATTTATTGGTTTTATCGTATTTTAGCTCTTCCCTTAATTGTTTGAGAGTTAAATCCAACTTAAATCAACTCCAATTTTTGACCTGGGTAAGGGAAAATTTTACCAGGGTTCATTATGTTATTTGGGTCCCAAACTTCTTTAATGCGTTTCATCATTTCAAGACCAATGGTACCAAGTTCCATTTCCATAAAGGGGGCCTTCATGGTTCCAATACCATGTTCACCCGACAATGTACCGCCAAGCTCTATTGCAGCAATGAATATTTCCTCGATCGCTTGTTCAACACGTTTCATTTCTTCTAAATTTGTTTTATCACAAATAATATTTGGATGTAGGTTTCCATCACCTGCATGACCAAATACAACGAGATGAATATTATATTTATCACGTATTTTTTGTAGCCTTTCACACATTTCGGGAATTTTACTTCGAGGGACAGTTGCATCCTCGGAGATTTTCGTTGGTTTAATCCGGGCAATAGCAGGTGATACGAGTTTACGTGCTTTCCAAAGGTCTGCCTCCTCAGATTTATGATTTGGAATCCTGATTTCTCTTGCACCTATAGTTTTGCATATATTAAATATCTTTTTCGCATCATCTTCCAAGGAGAGAGGATGTCCATCTAGTTCTATTAAGATGAGTGCAGCTACGTCCGTTGGCAAGCCAATTGGCTGGAAATTCTCCACAGCTTTTATTGAAGCCTGATCCATTAACTCCATTTTTGAGGGCAAAATACCGGAAGAAAGTATTTTTGAGATTGCCCTGCCAGCATCAACTAAGCTCTCAAAAATTGCCATTACAGTTTTTGTAGCTTGGGGTTTTGGAATGAGACGAAAAACAGCTTTAGTTATGATTCCCAGTGTGCCTTCAGAGCCTACAATCAATTTCGTCAAATCATACCCTGTGACATTCTTAACTGTCCTCCCACCAGTTCTAATAATTTCTCCTTCAGGAGTAATTACTTCCAAACCAATCACATAATCTTTTGTAACCCCGTACTTCAATCCTCTTGGTCCACCGGAATTTTCGGATAAGTTCCCGCCAATTGTTGAAACATGGGCACTACTGGGGTCAGGTGGATACATTAAACCTCGTTGTTCAGCTGCCTTATGGATTTTGTAGGTTAATACTCCTGGTGACACAATTGCAACCAAATCCTCTTCATGGATTTCAAGCAAATCATTCATTACAGATAAATCTATACTCATTCCTCCATTTACAGGGAGGGGACCCCCACTTAAGCTCGTTGCTTGACCACGAGGATAGATTGGAATCTTTTCCTTATTAGCAAATTTTACGAGAGTGGCTAATTCTTCTACGCTTTTGGTTTGAATAACAACATCCGGCAGATAGTTTCCAAATGAGCCATCAAATGAATAACTAAACCGGTCACTTAAGTTTGTAAGAACTCTTCCTGTTCTTATAATGTTTTTTATTTTTTCAATGTGCCCAGCTGTTATTACTTTCAAAATACTCTATCCCCCTTTACTATAAATACAATACCTTTGAAGAAGACTCGTGAAGCTTAGAATAATATTTTATGTAAAATTAATTTTTTCAACTCCCCCCAAAAAAGGGGAGAGTTAAAATAGCAAAGTGTGGTAAGTCTTGTAAATTATATAAGTTCTTTTTTATAATTATTCTGTTTAACAGTAGAAATAGAATCAGATATAATTTCAACCATTTCTTGGATTTCTTCTTTTTTGATAATTAAAGGAGGAGAAAATACAAGCGTATCTTGACCTTCAAAAGTAACGGACCTAACAATTAATCCTCTCTTTGCAGCTTCATTCACAACCAAAGGTGCTAGGGGTTTTTCAAACCTTTGGTTTGATTTCCGATCTTTTACTAATTCAACGGCCCCTAAAAGACCTAATCCTCTTACCTCTCCAACAATATCCTGTGTATGTTGCAACCATTTGAATCCTTTTAACATTTCTTCGCCCATTAGCCTGGCATTTTCAATTAAATTTTCTTCTTCAATAACTTGAATATTTCTTAGTGCCACAGCACATGCGGTTGGATGTCCACTGTAAGTATACCCATGTAGAAAAGTATCTACAGAGAGATTAATAAGTTCTTCATGGATCCTTTTACTTATCACTACGCCACCTAATTGAGAATATCCACTTGTAATCCCTTTTGCAAAAGACATAATGTCAGGATTCACATCAAAATGTTCCATTCCAAAGTATTTCCCTGTTCTTCCAAAACCAGTGATAACCTCATCTGCAATAAAAAGAATTCCATATTTATCACAAATTTTTCTACATTCTTTTATATACTCAATGGAAGGTATATGTACACCTCCAGCCCCTTGAACTGGTTCAGTAATAAATGCAGCAATCGTTTCCGGTCCCTCTTTTTCAATCAAATCTACAAGAGCATCGATTGATTGGTCATCAACATGGCAAAAGTCTGGAGAAAAAATATTTGAAAAATCCCGGAATGGTTTTAACCCTGTAGTATTTGTAGCTCCCATTGCTAAACCGTGGTAGGATTTTTTTCTAGAAATAATCTTCTTCCGTTCTTTTTCACCTTTCAATATCCAATAATGTCTTACGAGTTTAATAGCTGTATCATTTGATTCCGATCCACCTGAGGTGAAAAAGGTTGTGTTTAAGTCTCCAGGGGTTATTTGAGAAATTTTTTCAGCTAATTTAATAACTGGCTCGTTGCTAAATGTATTAAAACAGGAGCTATAGGCTAACTTTGACATTTGGTCAGCAGCGGCTTCTACTATTTCCTTTCTACCGTGTCCTATATTCACATTCCAAAGTGATGACATTCCATCCAAAACCTTATTTCCATTAATGTCATAAAGATAAATTCCTTTTCCCTCTGTGAAAATGTAGGCTGGTCCATTTTCTTGTTGTTGTTTTATTGAGGATGTGGGATGCAGAAAGTGCTTCTTATCTAAATCAGCCAACTCTTGAACTTTATTTTTTATAACCATGATTTCAATACATCCTTTCGAACTTAAATTTATTTCGATTGGTATTACTGGTAGTACCAATAAAAGCAAAAATACAACATTATTATTTTATCGACTCTTATACGGCCTTTCATTTTTATATGAAAGGCCGATCTTAGCCACAAGTTTAAGAAAATATTTAGATTAAAACTTTTCTTGCCTGTTTCTTTTTCTCCATCCTTACTTTTTCCCAATCGACACACCAATCAGAACAAAATAAGGATGGCACTCCATGGATATTTAATTGCTCAATTCTATTCCCGTAAACTAGCTTTCCACAAACAGAACATTTTTCATATTTTTCTACATAGTATCCATTACTTGAGAATTTCATTAGCTCATCTCCCTAAAAAATCTATGGCTTTGCAAACTTTAATAGATTGATAAGGCAGCTTCCTTGGAAACAAAACCATCCTTAATATCTTCTTCCAGTTTGTTTCTATCTCTTTCACAAGGATTTCCGTATCCTCCACCACCAGGTGTTATGATTTTCACCCTGTCTCCCTTATTCACTTTAATATTAGAAAATTTACTAGAAGAAACCTTACCAAATGTTTCTCTTACATCTTTCCATTCGCTTTCACCATTCTTCATCACAAGTGTTGCACCTAATCCGCCTTCTTGACCGCCAAAAAGTCCAAATGGTGCAATTTCATGGCGATCAGTCATTTGACTTACTGTTATTTCTTTTGCCAAACACCTTAACACCTTTTCTGCACCTAACCCACCACGATATTGTCCAGGTCCGCCAGAATCTTGATTCAAATTAAAGGATTCTATTAGCCATGGAAATCTCGTTTCAAAAACTTCTGTTGGAGTAGTACGGCAATTTCCGTTTATAGAGTCGACCATATTATTTCCGTCAGCATATGGCCGCGCGCCCCAACCTACTCCTTCAAGATCATAGCAAACATAGTATTCGTCGTAATCATCGTGATAACCGCCAAATACAAAGTTTAGATGGGTACCACCTTCACATGCCATGACCTTCTCTGGAACCGCTTTAGAGAAAGCACCTATAATAGCTAATGCAATTCTGGGATGTGTTTCTGTATTTCCCCCTACTTCCGGTGCAGGGAAATCAACATTTACTACCGTACCTGGAGGAGCTACAACTTTAATAGGTCTAAAACATCCGGAATTCTTCGGAATCTCAGGGTCTGTGATATGCAATAAAGCATTATAGGCTGCAGAAACAGCAACCCCATAAGTTGCATTAATCGGACCACGTGCTTGTGGAGAAGTACCCTCGTAATCTACGATCACTTCTTCATCTTCCACATATACATTTGCTTTAATTGTGAAAATCTTATCTTCAATTCCATCATTTTCTACATAATCTTCAAAATCATAATATCCATTTGGAATTTCTCTTAACTCAGCACGCATGCGACGTTCCGAGTAATCCAATAAATCATTAACAGTTTGTGTAAAAACTTCTTTTCCATATTTATTAATGAGATCAGTTAATCTTGATTCCCCTAAATTTGCAGCACTGATTAAAGCTCTCAAATCGCCATAATTGTGTCTTGGTGTTCTAACATTGGCCAGCATAATTTTCCATACGGCTTCATTGTCTTTTCCTTCGCTAATGATTTTGACAGGAGGTAATCGAAGACCTTCTTGAAATACTTCCGTTGCTTCTCCAGCAAATCCCCCTGGAACAATTCCACCAATTTCTGCTATATGTCCAATCGCGACTGCATATCCCACGACTTCCCCTTCGATAAAGATCGGCTTAAATACGGTATGTTCTGGAATATGTAATCCACCTCTGTATGGGTCATTATGAAGAATAACATCTCCAGGTTTCATTTCAGAAACAGGGATTTCATTAATACAGTTATCAATTAACGCAGGCATACCACCAATCATTGCTGGACAGAAATCGGCAACTGCTATTAATTCTCCTTTTGTATTTGCAAGTCCACACGTAAAATCCAATGCTTCATTAAAAATGGTAGAGTAAGAGGTTTTCATGAGAGTAATTCCCATCTCACGGCAAATTGAGATCATAGCAGAATTAATAATATTCATTTTTACAAAATCCATATACTATCACCCTTCCATCTTAATATGAAGATTTCCAAAGTCATCGACTACTACGATATGATCAGGTCTAATGACTGTGGAAGATGCACTTTCTTCTATAACTGCCGGACCCGTAATTCTATGACCAGCTAATAGAGTGTCTCGATCATAAATTGCTGTTGTTAATAAGTCATCATCAAATCTAACTAAACGCTCTTCTTTTGGAATTGCAATTTCACCATTTGCTTTTTTAATATTTTTTAGTTTTGCTTTCTCAGGCTTACTGATCACTGTAACTTTGTAGTTAACGATTTCCATGATTTCACCGTCAATTTTAAAACCAAATCGATCATTGTGCATGTCATGGAAGGTGTTCCAAATATGGTTTACATTTCTCTCATTTATTTCATCATAAGCAAAAGGAACATCTAATTCATAATTCTGGCCTAAATATCTCATTTCAATTGAGGTAATGATTTCAAGATTATCTTTGTATCCCTGAGAAACTAAGTCGTTTATACCAGTTTCTTTTAATTCCTGGAAGACTTGGTTCGCTCGTTCAATATCAAAAAACTTAGAAGTCATTTGGACAGTTCGTTGTAAATCTACTCGAGCATCACATTGGACAAAGCCAAATGCAGAGAATTGGCCAGGATAAACTGGAACGATACAAGTTGGAATTCCGGCAATGTCAATGATATCACTTGCATGAACAGGTCCCGCTCCTCCAAAACTAAGCATTGTGAAATCACGTGGGTCATACCCTTGTTCAATTAAAACCATTCTTAATGCCCCAACCATGTTATTATTTGCAATCTTCAAAATGGACAGTGCTGTATCTTCAACGGACATTCCTATTTGGTCACCCAGCTTTTCCATAGCCTGATATGCAGATTCATAATCCAGTTTCATTTTTCCACCTAGGAAATTTTGAGGATTTAAACGTCCTAAAACTAAATTGGCATCCGTTACAGTAGGAATCTCACCACCATTGCCATAACACACTGGCCCTGGATTTGCACCAGCACTCTCTGGCCCAACATTTAACATTCCACCTTTATCAATCCAAGCAATACTTCCACCCCCCGCACCAATTGTACGGATATCAATCATTGGTACTTGAATAGGAATTCCCCATTCAATTTCAAAATTTGTGGTGAATTTTTCTTCTCCGTTTACGATTACGGCTACATCTGTACTAGTTCCGCCCATATCAAGTGTTACAAGATTATCAATTCCACATTGTTTTGCAATTGATTTTCCAGCTACAACTCCACCAGTTGGGCCAGAAACGGCAGTGTTAATTGGTGCCTGATCAGTAGCATCAAGGGTCATAATTCCACCATTCGATTTCATGATTCCAACATTCTTTGTGATGGTCATTTGTTCAAATTTTTCTTCTAATGTTTTTACATAGTTTGAAACAATTGGTTTAATATAAGCATCTGCAATAACCGTACTTCCTCTTTCATATTCCTTCCATTTTGGAAGAACTTCATAGGAAATTGAAACTGGAATTTCTGGTAGGTATTTTTCAAAGAGAGATTTTAATTGTTGTTCGTGTGTGGGATTTACATAGGAGTAAAGGGTGTTAATTGCAATAGCATCAATATTTCCTCTATTTCTTATTTCTTCTACAATTTGTTTTACTTCTTCCTCAATTATTTCCTGTAATACTTCGCCTTTATGAGTTAGTCGCTCAGTAATTTCAAAGCAATTTCTCCTTTTTACCAGTGGTTCTGGTTTAATCCAACTCATATCATAGTGTTTTTTTCTGTTAGCTCGTTGGATAAATGGGACATCTTTAAAACCCTTAGTTGTAATAAATGCTACATTTCCACCTTTTCTTTCTAAAATTGCATTTGTCGCAATCGTTGTACCATGGCGTATTTGGTCTACACTTGATAGGTCATCAAAATTATTTAATCCAGTCAATAAACCATTAATGGGTTGCTTTGGAGTAGATAAATTTTTCCATACCTCTACTTCTTGCGTTTCTGTATTAAAAGATACAAAATCGGTAAATGTCCCTCCCATGTCAATACCACAAATATATTTACCCATACTTTTTCCTCCTTATAGAGTTCGCAATATTAGGAATAATAAAAATTTAATTGTTACAAATATTATATTAATTTTCAATATTTAAACTATTAAATTCGATATCAATGTTTCCGATACTTCTTATCAAAGATTAATGCTACATAAACCAACAATACTAGTGCTGCAGAAGTTGCGACCCAACGCAAACCATCTTTTGCAGTACCTAATGGTTCCCACCATCCGTTTACGATAATAATGATAAATGGAATGATAAATACCATTGAACTAGCAATGACACCACGAATTAAGTAATTGGCTTCTTTTTCAGAGACCTCTAAATATTCATTTTTAATATCATCCAATTGACATTTCTCCTTTTTAATTTCTTAACTTATTTATCGCAGTTGAAGGCCGAAGCAACATAACGCAAATACCTGCGAACATGATTAGAGTACCAATTAATAATGAAGTGCTCCAATTTCCACCATAAACAGTCATTGAAAGTAGTGTGGTCCATACAAACCCAGTACTTGCCAATAATCCTCCACCAACAGTACCTGCTGTATTAATTCCAATATAAAGAGAAACAATCATATAGATTCCCCAAGCACCACCGGTTACAGCCGCATAAGCCCACCAAATAGGTTCTTGAAACATCACACTAGCAATATCAGTAAATTTAGGCATGATTGTAAAATTAAGAATTATTAATCCTACTAATGCCCAACCAGCTCTCCAAAACAACGTACTTTCTTCTGGAATCATGTCTGAACCTGCAGCAATTGCAAAATTCTCTAATCCATACATTATTGCAGAAAGAAGTCCCAAACCAGCACCAATCAACACGACTGTACCCGAAACACCTTTTGGAGCTGCAATACTCATTCCACCAGAAGCAACCCAAATTCCAGCTACAATGAAGAGAACTCCAACAATTGTCCATTTCTGTAGTATTTTTTCACGATAGACTAGCGATGTAATGACAGCTCCCCAAAATCCAAACAATGCTGCTAAAGGTCCAGCAATTGCTCCACCCACTATGGCAGAAGCTGAAAAGAATAGGAAATCGCCAATCATACCGGTCATAGCTGTAAAAACACCATACCACGAAATTTTTGCTTTAAATATTCGAAAATTATCTTTTGCGCTACCAACTATGAAAGAGTAGATAAAAATTGCAAGAAGACCAAACATATATTCAAAAAATTGGAATGCCATTGAACCAGTTGGGAATGCTTTATTAAATGGAGCTAAGGCACCTGCTGATCCTGCAAAACCAAATGCTAACCCAAGCATAGGTGCACCAAGTGCGGCATAAACCATTCCTACACGAACTTTTCGCGATTCTTGTAATAATTTAATTTTTTCTAAAGACTCGGCCCCCATGCAGTATCCCTCCCAATATTTTCAGTAACATTTTCTTTTCTCAAACCTAACTCTTCAATTATTTTGTGAGGTGTAAGTTGGTACTTAACAAACTCCTTATGTCTTTCTTGTAATCTATATTTTCTTAAAATAGAGTTATTATGAATTACCACCTCTACTTCATCTGTCCAACTTTTATTTGATAATTCAAGTAATATTGAGCGAATTTTACTAAGTGATCGTATATTGTAATGTTCCTTTAATGCCTGGTAAATTTCATATTCCCATATCCCATTATCCGAAAAATACAAAATTGAATATATTGAATACTTTAAAGGTGGTTTCATTTTTTCACTCCTACCTATAATTTCATAATGTGATCGAGCCAGTTTGCACATAAAAGTGCCGTAACAACAGCAAATACGATACTAACTGTAGCAGGAATTCCAGGGTGAAAAATTGGCAACTTCTTATCCATTCATTACAACCCCCTTTTCACATTTTTGTAGATCTAAGAGTTCTTCATCACCTCCTTCAAGTAGTTGTTCATATTAATTTTTCAATCTTTAATAAATTTATTTCTTCACCAAATAAATCCATATGTTCCTTCATGATTAGAACTGCTTGATCTACATTTCTTGCCTCAATTGATTCCAGTAACTTCCAATGATGGTCTTGAGCTTTATCCATCACATTAATAAAATTGCTTGTAAAATGAGTTACTAAAAAGGCAGATTGTTCCGTCATATCAAAAAAAGAATTAACCAAAACAGAAAATATTGGATTTCCAGTTGACATAGCAAGAGCTTTATGAAATTTAAAATCCCATTCTAAAAATCTACTGATACTTACATCTCCATCCATTTTTTCACAAATTTTTTTTAGTTCTTTGATATTTTCTTTATTAGCCTTTTTAACTGCCAACCTAATAACTGAAAGCTCAAGTTCATTACGTACTTCTTGTATGTCTTCCATAGAAGAGTCATATTTATCTACGACTCTTTTCAAAGTTTCAGTAACCATTGCATCATTGATCTTTGTAATATAGGCCCCCTTTCCTGGCTTTATCGTTATTAGCCCTTTTTCTCTAAGAATTGTAAGTGCCTGCCTAATAACATTTCTGCTAACATTATAGGATTGTGTCAATTCTCTCTCCGAAGGGAGTTTTTCTCCTTCTTCATAAGTACCAGCACCTATTTTATTCTCTATTTCTTGCGCCACTTCAAAATAAAGTAAATTTTCAATCATATCATATCACCTATTTTTATTTATTGGTTATACTGGTATTACCAGTATAACCATAACATGTAGGCTTTTTGATAAATACTGGTCATACTGGTATTACCAGCATGAGCATATTATGAAAGCCCTTTCGAAAAATGATTTTATTTTTTGATTTATCTGAATTTTTATATTATTAAATTTACATTAGCAAAATGTTATTGTCAATATTTTTTCGAGGATTCCCTTGCTATTTATTATTATATATTTTGACAATTTTAGCGTTTAATAATATTTATGTATCTTAACAAAAACAATTTTTGTATTTGATAAAAATATGTTTGATAAAAAAACCTCTTTCCGTCAAAAACGAAAAGAGGTTTTTACTAATTATTACATATTAAATTATTCTGCATCCATAAATGGATAGGCAATTTCTGCTGTTGGAGCAAAATTTTCTTTGATAACACGAGGACTAGTCCAACGAATCATGTTAAAGACAGAACCTGCTTTATCGTTTGTACCAGAACCACGAGAACCACCAAATGGTTGTTGATTAATCATCGCACCAGTTGGTTTATCATTGATATAGAAGTTACCAGCAGCACCAGATAAACGGCGTTCTAAGTGAGCAATTGCTTGACGGTCCTGTGCAAAAATAGCACCTGTTAAGGCATACATAGACGCTGTATCTGCCGCATCCAATGTTTCTTCTAATTTATCATTTTCATATACATAGATTGTTAAAACTGGTCCAAAAATTTCCTCTACCATTGTTTTGAAATTTGGATTCGTTGTCACAATGATTGTCGGTTGTACGAAATATCCAACAGAATCATCATACGTACCACCAGCAATAATTTCTGCTTCTTCAGAAGCTGCTGCATAGTCGATATAACCTGTAATGGATTCAAAAGCAGGTTTATCAATTACTGCACCCATGAAGTTTGTAAAGTCACGGACATCGCCTACTTTAAGCTTCGCAGTTTCTTCCAATAAACCAGCTTTTACTTCTTCCCACATGCTAGCTGGAATGTAGGCACGAGAAGCAGCAGAACATTTTTGGCCTTGGTATTCAAATGCACCACGAACAAGATTTGCTACTACTTTATCTGCTTGTGCTGTTTCGTGAGCAAATACAAAGTCTTTACCACCAGTTTCCCCAACTAAACGAGGATAAGATTTATAGTTTGTAATGTTTTCTCCCACTGTTTTCCAAATAGTTTGGAACGTACTTGTTGATCCAGTAAAGTGGAATCCAGCCATACGAGGATCTGTTAATACTACTTCTGATACTTGTGAACCACGAGAAGGTACAAAGTTAATTACGCCTTTTGGTAATCCTGCTTCTTCTAAGATACGAATAAAGTAGTAGTTTGCTAGAATAGAAGTTGTTGCTGGTTTCCAAACGACAACGTTCCCCATCATTGCAGGAGCTGATGGTAAGTTCCCGCCAATTGCTGTGAAGTTAAATGGAGAAATAGCCAATACAAAACCATCTAATGCACGGTAATCTAAACGATTCCAAACATTCTTCATACTTTCAGGTTGAATTTGATAAATTTGATTTGCATAATCAACGCCAAAACGTAAGAAATCTGCTAATTCTTGTGCAGAATCGATTTCAGCTTGAATAGCGGTTTTAGACTGTCCTAACATCGTAGCCGCATTCATTACGTCACGGTATGGACCAGAAATTAAATCTGCAGCTTTTAAGAAAATAGCTGCACGGTGTTCCCATGGAGTATTTTCCCATGATTCTTTTGCAGCCATCGCCGCCTCTACAGCAGCACGAAGCTCTTCTTCCCCAGCTTGGGAATAGTTTGCTAAAACATGTTGATGATCATGTGGCATAACTACTTGTTTCACTGTATCTGTTTTAATATTTTCACCATTTATAATCACAGGGATATCGACTACTGTTTCAGATTGTCGTTTTAATTCTGCTTTTAATGTTTCTCGCTCTTTTGTACCTGGAGCATATGTGTTACCAGGCTCATTTTTAGGTGTTGGGATTTTGAAAATTCCGTTAGTCATTCTTGCACGTTCCTTTCTGTTTAAAAAATTTATTACTTTAATATAGAAATTTCTTCTACCGACAAATTATAACATACTTCTTCTATTCTTTTGCTACTTACGAATAGGAAACCACACTTTTTGTATTTTGAATAATTCTTGAAATACAGTATGTTATATAATTTGCAAACCTCCATGTTGGTTGTTCAGTAAAGATATAATGCAAGTTCTGTGCCAACTTCAATTTTTGCATGATTAATGGATTTTCTATCATTCTAGTGCAAAATTCATTTGCACAAATCATATTATATCATTTCTTTGGCGCAAAATAAATTTGCATTTTATGGATTTGTGCAAAAAAATGGTTAACAGTCTATTTGAATAGAAACTGTTAACCTCATCCATCATTATAGTTGGTTAAAAATATTTTCGCTTTCTGTATTTTCGTTGAATGTTAGGACTTCGTCAACCGGTTCATAGGATTCACCATAAAAATGTTTATCCTTATAGGTATGTATTAAATCATATGTTTTTTTCATCGCCTCAAATATCATTTCCTCAGACTCTTGATTAGGGGCCCAATAGAGGATTTCCATTTGATTTATCTCATCTGTCGCTAAGGACCTTCTTCGATAACCAATTGACGTGGCATGTTCAAAACCTTCACGCTTATAAAAATGCAGCCTTTTTTCAGTATCACTGTCTTCATAATTGACTGGCTCAACTTCAAGAATAATTGGCTTTTCTTTCTGTTTCATTTTTTCTAAAAGTTTATGGCCAAGCCCTTGGCCCCGAGCATCTTTTGAAACAAAGAGGTAATCGATAAAGAGAAAATTCTCTAACTCTGCATACATCATTACATGAAGTGGTCCCTCATCCTTATGATAAATATTAGACCGTTCCTTTAGTAAGGTTTCCATATGTTCTCGTGATTTCATCTCTTCAATGGGAAAATATTGATTTAATTTTTCATACCAATGCATAATAGTACTCCTTATTATCGATTTCAATGCTCTAATAAAAGAAGTATGTGTTGATTTAAATTTTTCATACTAAAAAACCCACAACGTTTCCAACTAAATAGAAACGTTGTGGGCTTTTTTCTATAGTTGCGAAAACTCTTCCACTAATTCCCCAAACCGTTTTAAGGAATTTTCGATTGGATATGGAGTGGTCAAATCCACTCCGGTTTTCTTCAATAATTCCAGTGGATAATCGGAGCTGCCGCTCTTTAAAAACTCGATATAGGAATCCAATGTTTGCTGGTCGCCTTCTAAAATCTTCGTTGCTAAATGAATAGCGGAGGCAAATCCCGTTGCATATTTGTAAACATAAAACGGACGATAAAAATGTGGAATCCGTGACCAGCCATACTTTACTTCTTCATCAAACACAATCTCATCCCCATTATATTCGCGGAATAAGCCTTCATAAAGCTGATTAAACACCTCCACATTTAATGGCTGCCCTTTTTCCGCCATTTCATGCGTCCTCATTTCAAACTCGGCAAACATCACCTGGGTAAAGTAGGTACCTTTAAATTGATCAATAAAATGATTAAGCAAATGTTTTCGTAAATCCGGATTCTTTTCATTGCTTAATAAATAATTAATTAACAATACTTCATTAACAGTGGAGGCTACTTCCGCTACAAAAATGCTATATCTAGCCGTGATTTGCGGCTGATGTTCTGAACTCAACCGGCTGTGAACTCCATGACCGCATTCATGGGCTAAGGTAAACAAACTGTCCAAATCATCCTGATGATTCAACAGGATAAACGGATGGATACCGTACACGCCAAGATTATAAGCCCCAGAGCGCTTTCCCGGTGTTTCACGAACATCAATATATCTGCCATCTTTAAACTCTTTAAGGATGCTGACATAACTTTCACCCAAAGGGGCTAAAGCCTTACACATAATATCAAATGCATCCTCATAGGAAATCACTTGTTTGGCACCGCTGACGAGCGGGACACTTAAATCATATTGGCGGAGTTCATCAAGCATTAATTTCTCCTTGCGGATTTGTGTATAGCGATGCATCGGAGCAATATTATTTTTCGTCGTTTGAATCAGATTTTCATATACCTCTTTAGGAACTTTATCACCAAATAGCGCTTTCTCAAGAGCGGATGGATATTGACGGATTTTTGCCAGCTTCACATTATTTTTTATGGCAGCGGAAAGCGTCGAGGCAATCGAATTTTTCAACTGAACATAAGGTTGATAATATGCCTTGTAGGCCTCCCTCCGCTTTTCACGGTCCTCATCCTCTATTAATTTTGAATACATCCCTCTCGTTAATTCCACTTTTTCCCCGGTGTCATTCGTTACCTCACCAAACTTAATATCGGCATTATTGATCATCCCAAAGGTATGGCTCGGAACAGAAAGTGCCTCTCCCAATTGAGAAAGAAGTTCCTCCTGCTCCTTACTTAAAACATGCTGCTTATATCGGAATGACTCTAATATATCCTCTTTAAAATATTGAAGCCCCTCTTCTGAAGCAATGTAATGGTTTAAAGTTTCCTCATCTAAGCTTAATAAAAATGGCATGAAAAAGGATGTCGTTGAACTTACCTTTACACTTAGCTGCTTTGCTCTGTCCTGTAAGACTTGAGACGCGGTCTCTCTTGTATCCTCATCCACTTTCAGCATTGAAAACGCGTATAATTTATTAAAAACAAAAGATAACTCCTCACTCAACTTTAGGTATTGGTACAGGGATTGCCCATCTACAATGTTTCCATCAAATTTCTTTAGCTTCTCGGTCATATCTTCGATTTTTTTATAATCATTTTCCCAGCTGCTTTGATCTTCATATAAATCAGCTAAATTCCATGTTTCATTTACAGGAATTTCTTTTCTATTTGTATAGGTTGTCATATTAGGACTCCTTTACCACAATTTTCTTATTTACTATTATCACATTTTTATTAAAATACTTAAAATATTTTACTTCCGATTTGAACTAGATATTACCAGCTCTTTCTCAGCTTTTTTTCTGTTACAATTTTATAAGTGAAGTTATAAGGGGGGAATTGAACTCCATGAAAAAACACTCGATCCTCCTAACCGTGATACTTTTAACCATTTTTATTGGAGGATTTATTTCGGGAATTTTATATTCTGATAAAAAGGAAGAACAAGCAAAAGTGCTTAAAATAGAACAAGTACCAAAATCATCGGTAAGGCCGGAACAAAAGGCATTGCCTAAATGGGAAGAACCAAAACAGCAATCAAAAGTGCTGATCAGCTATATACAGGATTTTCGTGATCCTAATGTGGTTGATTACACCAAAATCACACATGTTATTTTTTCATTTGCCCATCCCATGAAAGACGGTAGCATTGGTCTCAATGGCAAAACAGCCCTAACCAATCTACGAACAATGGTATCAAAAGCACATAGCCATCATGTCAAAGCAATGGTTGCAGTAGGCGGCTGGTATCATATGAACGGCGGGGAATCCTATGATTATTTTAAAGCAGCGATTTCCAATCCAGCTTCCCGGACAAAACTTGTGAGCGAACTTACTAGTTTTGCAGACCGTGAAAAACTTGATGGAATTGATATTGACTTTGAATTTCCTCGTTCGACAGCTGATGCTGAAAACTTAACAAAATTCACAAAAGAATTAAGCAACAAATTACATGCAGAAAACAAAGAACTATCCATGGCGGTTAATTCTAAGATTCATGCTGTAGCCGGTACGGTTGTTGGTTTTATCGTCTATAATCCTGTGATGTTCCAATATACGGATCATGTCAATATTATGGCTTATGACGGACAATGGGATGGCGGCTATCATGCGTCCAACTTGTCTCCCTACCCGTTAACGGAGAAAATCGTTAACTATTGGACAAACCTGTTTAAAGTAAACCATCTTTCAACCGAAAAGCTCGTTTTGGGTGTCCCGGCTTACGCACAGCCAGTTAATCCTAAAATTAAGCAGGTTTCTTATGCCGCAATTGTCCATAAAGATCCGGCAAATGCAACGAAAAATGTTGTCCAAATGAATGGCACCACTTATTACTATAACGGTGAAACGACGATGAAATTGAAAACCAAACTGGCTCTTGACCATGGCTTCGGCGGCATGATGATGTGGGAAGCAGGTCATGATACAAAAGGTCAAGATAGTTTGACAAGCTCGATTTATGATACTTTAATGGAATCAAAGCAATATACGTATAATCAGTAAAAGCAAAGCAGTTATCTTTTCGGGAGATAACTGCTTTATTGTTTAAACTTCTATTAGGAATTTGTCTATTTCAGAAATGAGTTCATTCGGATTCTCATACATACTCATATGACCTGAATCTGTGATTATACTCTGCTTAATATTGGATTTGGTAACAGAAAAGGTATTTTCTTTCGGTATAATCTGGTCCTTTTCACCAGCAATTAATAAGACAGGAAGTGTCGTCTCTTCTAAGACATAATTACGATTTGGTCTGTTTTTCATGGCAATAAGGGTACTCATTGCACCATGAGGCGATGTTGAATACCCGATTTGTCTCGTCGTATCAACGTATTCAGCATTTTTCTCGACGTTTTCAGGCGAAAATAGCTTAGGGACTAATCCATCTATAAGAACAGAAATTCCGAGCTCTTGGACTTTTGTAACATTTGCTTCCCTACCCTTTTTCGCGTCATCAGAATCCGGAAAAGCCGTGGAATGAACTAGTGAAAATCCACTTAACCGTTCACTATACTTTTCCGCAAAAGCTAGCGTTATGTAACCTCCGAGTGAATGACCAAACATAGTAACCTTATCAACATTTAACTCGGCTAAAAACTCCTTGATGACATCAGCAAAGACTTCAATCGTATCATTTTCTTTAAAAATAGTTGTGTCTCCATGCCCCGGGAGGTCTGGAGCAATAACCCGATATTTTTCCGCTAAACTTGGAATGACTTTCTCCCAATAACGGCTGCTGCCACAAAATCCATGGAGAAAAATAATGGGCATTCCTTTCCCTTCATCGATATAGTCCATTGTTCCATTTTTCAATTGAATAGATTTTACCTCCATCATAACGTCACATTCCTTTCAAAGCCATTTAAATACTTTTTGTTTCCCCACCGTTTATTGAATAACTTGCATGAATGGTCGCACTTAATGAATGGGATACGGAGCAATATTTATCCATGGAAAGCTGGATGGCGCGAAGTACCTTATCTTCAGAAAGGTCCCCTTCTAATGCATAATGAATATGAATTTCAGTAAATTTTTTCGGATGTTCATCGGCCCGCTGACCTTCGACATCCATGTGAAATTTAGTTGGATTTAAACGCATTTTTGTCAAAATCGAGATAATATCAATCCCCGTACAGCCCGCAACCGCATTTAACAGTAATTCTGTAGGTCTTGCCCCGCTATTTGTTCCTCCTACCTCTTCTGCTGCATCCATTTTGATTTCATGACCTGATGGAGTCGTACTGGAAAACGCCATTTTCTCGGTCCACTCGATTTTTGTCTTCATTGGTTAGAACCCCCCTGTTATATAAATTAGTAATCATTTACCATATTAGTACAATTATTTAATAATGTCCCTATTGGACCTGCATTTTAATCTTTTTGTTCAAAAAAAGAAAAAACAGACCAATATGATCTGTTTTCAATAAATATTATCCAAATTGCCAAACACTGTGACTGAGGTTTCCGTAACGAAAACTTCTATGAAGCAAGGTAGCTTTTTTCGCATCATCCGCTGCACCCATCGCATAAAAAAGTGGAACAAAGTGTTCATTTCCATAAGGAGGAACTGCATATTGTGCATTTGGAGCCAGCTTTTCATAATTGAAAAGAGAGTCTAAATCCCATTTTTTCAAATGTAAGCTTAACCACTCATCAAATTCCAGTGCCCACGAATCAACTTCGCCATTGTCGGCCCACTTCACTGCTCTTAGGTTATGAACGGTCCCTCCGCTGCCAATAACTAAAATATCCTTTTCTCTTAAAACGGCTAAAGATTTACCAATTTTATATTGCTCTTCTGGTGTAAGATTCGGATTAACGGACATCGCAATAACAGGAATATCAGCATTTGGATAAAGCAGCCGAAGCACTACCCAAGCGCCATGATCTAAACCGCGAGTCGTTTCAATTTGAAAAGGGACTCCATTTTGGGTAAATAAATCTTCAATTTCTTTAGCAATTTCTAATTTTCCTTTTGCGGGATATTGAATCGTATATAAAGACGGGTCGAAACCACCAAAATCATAAATGGTGGAATACGTATCAACCTCACTAACTTTTTGATCAGTTGACTCCCAATGCGCAGAAAAAACAACAATCGCTTTTGGACGTGGCATCGATTGACCCAACTGGGTAATAAACTGGGTATACTCATTGTTTTCAATTGCAATTAACGGTGCACCGTGTGCAATAAACAGTGATGGTATCATGTTATTTCCTCCTCACTTTTTAATTTCCAAATAAAATTCTGATTTCACCTATTAAAGTGATGTTGTATTCGTTTTTTGTCCTTTGACAATTAGGGAATCGAGCGAAAACAGTTTGCTTCCATTGATTGCGATAAAGATTGCCATTGCAAGGAATGCAAGATCTAATTCATAACCAGCCATTTGACCATTTCCTAAAAAACCTACTGCTAATTTTACTTTTAACGTTGCTCCAGCCATTAACAAAACAAATAATCCTGCAACCACTCTGCTTCCTAAACCAATAACAAGTAGAATACCTCCAAGGATTTCAAAAGAAGCTACAACATATGCCATGAATCCTGGTAATCCCATACTGCTAAACCAGCCGACAATATTTTCAATCCCGCCTTGGAACTTAGCTAACCCATGAATAAAAAATGTTATCCCTAATATTACACGTAAAATAATCGTACCAACCTCATATTTCTTCATCATTTTTTCTTCCTCCTCTATTTTTCCACTATAATTCTTTTCTAATTAATTCTTTAAACTGTTTATGATCCATTCCATAAAATCCTGCTGGTTCATTAATGAAACGGTATGTCCTTCATGATAGGTTTTGAACGTAACATCCGCACCTAACTCCCTGAAATATTCATCATTGGCCACTCCCCATTCATATGGAAGAACCTGATCCATATCACCATGAGAAATAAACAAAGACAAGTCATTGACTGGTTTGATATCATACTCCTCTTTAACGAAACCAGGAATATATCCACTGAGTGCAATAATTCCTTTGATCCGATTGCCTAATGTTAAACCAAGCGTCATCGAAACAATTGCACCTTGACTAAAACCAAGCAAATACAATTGATTTGGATCAATTGGGTATTGTTCGCTAGCATAATCAATAAAGCTGGTTAGCTTGCGAATTCCTTCATCAAACACCGATCGATGCGGTTTTCCATAGCCTTCAATCGTAAAGAAAGCATAGCCAGGCGGCTGTGTTAAATGTCCCCGAACACTAAAAATGAAAAACTTCTCTTCTAGTCCCTCTACTAAAGACAACATATTTTGTTCATTGCTGCCGATTCCGTGCATAACAAACAAGGCGGGATAGATTTTATTTGGGTCTGTTTGTTTTGGTCTTCTTAGTTCATAAATCATCGGTGAATTCATGAGTGATCATCCTTTCATTTATTTCTTTTACTAATAGGTTGGCTATTTATGAATATAAAATCCAAAACATTAGTATCCACATAATAATATTAAATTCATATTACAAAACTCAAAAGAAATAATGTTTCCTAATATGAATATTATTTATTTATAAGATAACAATATTGCATATAGAATGTCAATTATTTTTTTGCTAATATATAATTATGTTTCCTATTAGAAAACTTACGAGGTGGTTATTCTGGATATTGGTTCAAAAATTCGCGCAATACGTAAGAGAAAAAAAATTACCATTGCCCAAATGTGTGAAAGTACTGGTCTTTCAAAAGGTTTTATCAGTAATGTGGAAAACAATAACACTTCCCCATCCATTAATACCTTGCAAACCATTGCTGAATTTCTGGAAGTACCATTGCCATATTTATTGTTAAAAAAAGAACACCATATGCGGGTAGTGAGGAAAAATGAGCGTTCGCAAACAACTTTTCATACGTTAAAAATCGAACATATTTCATCAAAAGGCGGATTGCGAATGATGAGTGTGGAGTTCCCCCCTGGGGCGTCAATGGGGGAAGCGAATGCGCATGAAGGGGAAGAATGTCATTTGGTCTTAGAAGGCAAAGTCCTGGCGGAACAGGGAGAGGATTCCATTATTTTAGAAGAAGGCGATTCCTTTAGCTGGAATGCAAGTGTCCCGCATTTTGTTAAGAATATCGGTGACACAAAAGCAGTCGTATTAATTTCGATTTATTCAGATACAGAGCTGAGGGATTTGTTTTAAGATGAAAAAACAGCTGCGAATATCCGCAGCTGTTAATCATTTTTAAGCCCATACCAAAAGTTTGTCCAGATATTTGCAATCCTTGGTTTCATCTTTTCAGCACCATAAAAGGATAATTCAATGAAAATCCCGTCAATTAAACAATAGAAAGACATGATGAAATCCTCGATATTCCCTTCGCGAATTTCCCCTTTTTCCATCCCTTCCCTAATAAGCGTCCGAAAGATATCAGACATTTCTTCTTCAGAACGGAAAAACTGATGGTGTAATTGTTCCTTTAATGACTCTGGAGGAAAAACCATTGCTCTATTTAGAAAAGTGGATTGATCCTCAAACTCAATATAATATTCAAAAGTTACCTTAAGAATTTGAAGGAGCTGCTCTTCAGCTGTTAAACCTTTAATACTATCCATGATATTTTTAATTTTTTGAACATGAAACATCAAAATATTCTCGTAAATCGTCAGAAAAATCTCTTCTTTACTTTTGAAATGGTTATAAATAGAAGGCTTTTGAATCCCCACTGCCTTTGCAATTTCAGATAAGCTCGTTCCTTCATATCCATTTTTTGCGAAAAGTGATAATGCTGCTGCAATAATTTTATCTCTTGTCATAACTGTCCCCCGAAAAAATTACATCTTTCGTCAATTATAAACCCTAATGATACGAAAAGTCTAAAGGAGACAGTTTTCCTTCATTAAAAAAAGTTCTGTTTTGCCCAAAACAGAACTTTCTCAAGATTTATACCGTTTCTTTTTTAATCTTTAAGGTTGCTAAACTAGCAAATTCATGAACAAGCGTTGCTGCCAATAATGAGGTAATTCCTGTTGGGTCATAAGATGGCAATACCTCTACCAAGTCATAACCGATAAAATTGAAATCAGTTAAGGAGCGAACCATTTTCAATGTTTCAAGGCTACTAAATCCGCCTACTTCTAATGTTCCTGTTCCAGGTGCACAGGATGGATCAACGAAATCAATGTCAAATGTTAAGAAACATGGTGTGTCACCAATTACTTCTTTCATCTCACGTAAAACATCTGCAAAACCACGTTCACTAAGTTCTGGAGTAGTAACGACTTTGTAACCTAACTCATAGCTGGCATCTAAGTCACCCGGATCGTTCAATGTTCCTCTAATTCCAATCTGGAATACTTTTTCTGGGATTAATAATCCTTCTTCATAAGCACGAATAAATGGTGAACCGTGCCAGTATTTTTCATCATAATAAGTGTCCCAAGTATCTGTATGGGAATCAAAATGAATCATTGCCACTGGTCCATACTTTTTAGCTGCAGCACGGAGATTGGCTAAAGTCACAGAGTGGTCTCCACCTAAACCGATAGGAATAATATTTTTGTTCATTAAATCAGACACTGCTGCTTCAATTAATTGATAGCTGCGATGGATATTATGTGGAACTACTGAAATGTCACCAACATCGATGGCATTCGTATCTTCAAAAGGAAATACCTTATGAACTGGATGATAAGGAAATAATGTCATCGAAGACTGACGAATAGCTTGCGGTGCAAAACGTGCTCCGACCTTAAAGGAAGCAGCTGTATCAAAAGGCATCCCTATGATTGCTAACTTCGCATTTTCTCGTTCAACTGGTAATCGCATAAACGTTCCGCTTGTACAAAATTCTGGTTTTACATCAGGACTTAATGGGTATTTCATGATAATTTGTCTCCTTAAAATTAAGTATTAACTACCGGTAGTTAGTTTAATTAAATTATAAGGTGAAGGAATTGAATAGTCAAACAATTCTTTTAAAATATTTTTAAGATTTTAAGGCAACCTATACCGTTTTATTTCTAATAAGCGGACCGCTTCGAACATATAAAGGATTGTTTCTTTGCTTCCTTGATGAATTTTTTTCATCGACTTTATGAAGGACGTTTCTTCGCTTCCTTGATGAGTTTTGGCTTTCATCGACCTTATGAAGGACGTTCCCTTTGCTTCCTTGATGAATTTTGGCCTTCATCGACCTTATGAAGTACGTTCCTTCGCTTCCTTGATGAGTTTTGGCCTTCATCGACCTTTTGAAGGACGTTCCCTTCGCTTCCTTGATGAATTTTGGCCTTCATCGACCTTATGAAGGACGTTTCTTCGCTTCCTTGATGAATTTTGGCCTTCATCGACCTTATGAAGGACGTTTCTTCGCTCCCTTGATGAGTTTTGGCCTTCATCGACCTTATGAAGGACGTTTCTTCGCTTCCTTGATGAGTTTTGGCTTTCATCGACCTTATGAAGGACGTTTCTTCGCTTGCTTGATGAGTTCTGGCTTTCATCGACCTTATGAAGGACATTTCTTCGCTTGCTTGATGAGTTCTGGCTTTCATCGACCTTATGAAGGACATTTCTTCGCTCCCCTGATGAGATTTGTCCTTCATCGACCTTATGAAGGACGTTTCTTCGCTTCCTTGATGAATTTTTGCCTTCATCGACCTTTTAAAGGACGTTTCTTCGCTTCCTTGATGAGTTTTGGCCTTCATCGACCTTATGAAGGACGTTTCTTCGCTTCCTTGATGAGTTTTGGCTTTCATCGACCTTATGAAGGACGTTCCCTTTGCTTCCCTGATGAATTTTGGCCTTCATCGACCTTTTGAAGGACGTTCCCTTTGCTTCCTTGATGAATTTTGGCCTTCATCGACCTTATGAAGGACGTTCCCTTTGCTTCCTTGATGAATTTTGGCCTTCATCGACCTTATGAAGGACGTTCCTTCGCTTCCTTGATGAGTTTTGGCCTTCATCGACCTTATGAAGGACGTTTCTTCGCTTGCTTGATGAGTTTTGGCCTTCATCGACCTTATGAAGGACGTTTCTTCGCTTCCTTGATGAATTTTGGCCTTCATCGACCTTTTGAAGGACATTTCTTTGCTTCCTTGATGAGTTTTGGCCTTCATCGACCTTATGAAGGACGTTCCCTTTGCTTCCTTGATGAGTTTTGGCCTTCATCGACCGTTTTATTTCTAATAAGCCGACCGCTTCGACCTTATGAAGGACGATTCTTCGCTTCCCTGATGAATTTTGGCCTTCATCGACCTTTTGCTCTTTTACATCTTTTTCTATACACAAAAACAATATGATAAAATAACATTACAAGGTTAGGTGGTGGAGATTTTGGAAAATTATCATGATTTATTAACAAAACAGCGAACTTTCTTTCAGAGTGGGAAAACAAAAGAAATTTCCTATCGAATTCAAGCCCTACAGGCACTGGGACAGTTGATCCGCACAAATGAAACGGAAATCATGGCCGCCTTAAAAAGAGATCTAAATAAAAGCGAATTTGACTCCTATATAACCGAAATTGGGATTGTTCTAGAGGAGATTCGCTTCTCCCTTAGGCATGTTAAAAAATGGGCCAAATCCAGAAAAGTAAAAGCAGCACTTGCTCAAATTGGTTCCAAAAGCTATATCTATCCAGAACCGTACGGTGTAACTTTAATTATTTCCCCATGGAACTATCCATTCCAACTTGCGATTGCCCCATTAATTGGAGCAATTGCAGCAGGAAATTGCGCTGTTTTAAAGCCATCCGAGCTGACGCCGCAAACCTCAAAGCTATTGGCAACATTAATCGGACAAACCTTTCCTGAAGAATATATCACCGTTGTTGAAGGCGCCGTTGAAACAAGCAAGGCCCTTTTAAATGAAAACTTTGATTATATCTTCTTCACAGGTAGTGTTTCGGTCGGTAAAGTTATCATGGAAGCCGCTGCTAAAAATTTAACTCCCGTAACACTCGAATTGGGTGGGAAAAGTCCTTGTATTATACATAAGGATGCTAATCTAAAATTGGCAGCAAAACGGATTGCGTGGGGGAAATATTTAAATGCAGGACAAACCTGTGTGGCCCCTGATTATTTATATGTTCATCGTGACATTAAGGAAGAATTCTTGAACGCATTGGTTAACGCCATTGAAGAACTGTATAGTCACAATGTATTTAACAGTGGAGCATTTACAAAAATCGTCAGTGAGAGACATTTTAACCGCTTACTTGGTTTTCTTTCCAATGGAGAAGTTTACTACGGTGGAAAGCAGGAAATGAAATCACTTACCATTGAACCTACCATTCTTGATCACATATCGTGGAATGATTCCGTTATGCAGGATGAAATTTTCGGTCCCATCCTTCCTGTCCTAGAATATGGTATTGCCGAAAAAATGGTTGAAAAAATAAATGCCCGGCCTAAGCCGCTATCCCTTTACCTTTTTTCAGAAAGCAATGAATTTCAGTCATTCATTTTAAATCAGATTTCATTCGGCGGCGGCTGTATTAACGATACGGTTTATCATCTCAGTTCCCCCTACCTGCCCTTTGGAGGCGTTGGCGAAAGCGGGATTGGAGCCTACCATGGGAAAGGTAGTTTTGACGTCTTTTCACATGAAAAAAGTGTCCTAAAACAAACAACCTCTTTTGATCTGCCCTTCCGCTATCCGAACCGCAAAAACGCTCTAAAACAAATTAAAATGTTTATAAAATAAACCCAGCCAAATGGCTGGGTTTATCTTTTTATTTGTAAAAATAATTCATCATATTTTTTGGCTAAGTCAAAATCTAAAGCCGTTAACCCTTTCGCATGCCAAGAAGTAATCCTTAACGTAACCATTTTATAATCAATGGAAATAAACGGATGATGATTGACCTTCTCTGACAGGTTGGCCACTTGCTGAACAAACTCCACACCATTTAAATATTCATTGAAGCGATATTTTCGTTCAATCCATTTTGTGTCTGTCAGCTTCCAACTTTGAATAGTCGTTAATTTCTCTTGAATTTCCTGATCATTTAATTTTTCCATTTTCCTCTCCCCCTTAAACATAAAAGACACTACTTTATTAAAAGAAAGCAGTGTCTTATTTCCCTAGCTGATTTGTTCTTCATTATTTTCTAAATTTATTAATAACCGTTTATTTGGAATTTGCGTGAGGTTTGCCTTTTTTAATAAGTAGGATAAATGTTCGACCGGCATGGAACCCCGACCTTTGTTTTCTCCGAGACTAAATTGGACTGTTACTCCATTATTACTAGTGATTGTCATCGTTTCGGCGGAATTGAAATTACCTTGAATTCCTTGAGAAATTTGATACTTTGTTCCTTCTTCTATTAGCATTTGAGAACTCCTTTTACTCATTTACTAATAGTATGCCTCAGGTAAATTTATACATACATAATTTTACCATATTCGGACACAACCCTCTCCTTATATTTAATTATCTTTTTCAGATTATTATGTTAAATGTTTTAAAAACCTTTCAATTCCCAGTTCTCCTTTTGCATTTATGTGTTATAATGTTTTTCGGCATAAGTATAGAATTATACTAAATGCGGGTGGGAGAGGGAGAATACGAAAGTGTGATAAATAATGAAGGGAGTTTTCAAGCTTAAAGAACACAAAACAAATTTGAAAAAGGAGGTTATGGCAGGGTTTACATCATTTTTTTCCATCGTCTATATTATTGCAGTAAATGGACATATTTTGCATGACTCAGGAATGCCGCTCGAAGCAGGAATCATTGCAACCATATTTGCCTCGCTTGTGGGATGCTTGCTCGCAGCCTTTGTTCCAAATGCACCATTAATGATTGTTCCCGGAATGGGCATTAATGCCTTATTTACGTATACCTTTGTTGGATCGATGGGATTAAGTTATCAGGAAGCTTTAGGAGCGGTTGTTGTTTCCGGAGTGTTATTTGCGATTATCGCTTTTTCCAAATTAGCTTCGATTATTTCAAAATCGATTCCATCATCATTAAAGGAAGCTATCACTGTAGGAATTGGCTTGTTTATCGCTTTTATCGGCCTTCAAAAAAGCGGCCTTATAGTAGAGAACCCGAATAATTTCGTGGCTTTAGGTGACTTATCGTCTCCGATAGTGCTAGCTTCTATTATTAATCTAGTGATTACCTTGTTTTTATTTTTAAAAAAGGTTCCGGGGAATTTTTTAATTAGTATCATTTTAGGTACACTAACATCCTATTTTTTAGGTGTGATTGATTTTTCACATATGGACAAAGGATTCATTTCATTAGTCGATTATCGAAATGTATTTTTGAGCTTTGACTTTGGAAAAATTGCCACGATCCCATTTTGGACTGCAACCTTCTCACTTACATTAGTGTTAGTATTTGAGAACATAGGAATCCTGCATTCCCAAGTGGATGGGATGCTTAAGGCACCTGAGAAAAATGGTAAAGCATTGCGTGCAGTTTCCATTTCTGCAATTTTGTGCGGACTTTTAGGTACCAGCCCTCCGGTTTCAACGGTTGAATCGGCTGCTGGAATTACTGCTGGTGGAAGAACGGGTTTAACCTCTGTTGTAACAGGTTTCCTTATTTTAATGTCCCTTTTCTTCCTGCCTTTGATCAAATTGGTACCAAATTCAGCGATCGCACCAATATTGATTATTCTGGGCGGATTAATGTTAACAAATATTGTCAACATTGACTTTACGGATTTTACAGAAGCATTTCCTGCTTTTTTAATCATCCTGATGATTCCGTTAACCTATAGTATCGTTGATGGAATTGCTTTTGGATTTATTGCTTATCCGTTAGTCAAGCTGTTTACAAATAAACACAAACAATTATCAATACCGATATTTATTATTTCTTTCTTATTTTTAACAAATTTTCTTTTGCATTCAATTGGATAATTAAGAACGGGGACTTTCTTTTGGAAGTCCCCTTAATCTTATTTTGATTTTAAGTTCTACTGGTTCATTCTCTTTTTTATGCCCCTCAGGAAAATTTTATACATATTTGCATGAATGTCCTCAATTTACACATAATAAGATAAAAAATTTTTTGAGGGAATTTTTCTATGAACAATCATTCGTTTGGCACACCAAAAGAGTATAAAAACTGGATTGAATGTTTATCCAAATCCAATGACTTTGTTCACGGGCACACCTCGTTAAAAGCTTCGAATCCTTTTTGGCTCTCATACTATCGAACACTTATTTCTTCAGATACCCTCCATAAAGATGTATTACCCTTTTTGGAGGATCGATTTGAATTAGAGGAATTAAAAAATAAGATTCCAGTCCAAGAGATTATTTATACAGAAGATTCTGACGAAATCATTCAAAACCTTATGAATGGTTATATAGCTATTCATAAGAATAAAAATGATAAAGCATGTTTATTAATCAACATTGCCAACAGTAAATTCCGAGATTTTAGTTTGCCAATTATGGAAGCTTCTGCTATTGGTCCCCAAGTGGCTTTTATCGAAGAATTAGACTCCAATATTAATCTGATTCGAAAAAAACTACCGATACCCAATTTGCTTGTCAAGGAAATAACGGTTGGAGAACTGTCCAAAACAAAAGTAGCGGTTCTATATATAGATGGAATTGCTGACCAAGAAAATGTAAACACGGTAATTCAAAGAATAAATGATGTTCAGTATGATCATATTCAAGACAGCTCCTATATCTCTTCGATGATTGAAGATAATTCAAATTCCTTGTTTCCGCAATCGATTTCCACTGAAAGAGCAGATAGAGTTGCTGCAGGCCTATCAGAAGGAAAGATTATTATTGCAGTGGACGGTTCACCAAATCTGGTTATTATTCCAGTTACGTTTATGGAATCGTTTATTGCCATGGAAGATTACAGTTACCCTTGGATTATTGGAAACTTCTTCCGCTTATTACGTCTGGTTGCTATTTTCATATCCATGCTCGCAAGTCCAATGTATGTTGCGATCATGACCTACCATTATGAATTAATCCCTGCACGCTTACTTGAAACACTTGTTGGATCAAGAGCCTCCGTCCCCTTCCCACCTTTTTTAGAGGCATTTATTTTAGAAATAATGATTGAAATGGTAAAAGAGGCAGGTATTCGGTTACCAATGAAAATAGGCCAATCCCTTGGTGTTGTCGGTGGTATCGTTATCGGGCAAGCAGTGGTTGAAGCGGGACTAACTAGTAATGTATTGCTTATATTAGTTGGACTGGGGACATTATCATCCTATACATCTCCTGTCTATACATTTAGCAACACTGTGCGATTTATTAAGTTTCCAGTTATTTTTCTTGCCCAATGGTTCGGTTTATTTGGGGTGTTTTTTGGTTTCCAGTTTACAATATTGCATTTATTAAGGTTAACATCACTAGGACGTCCCTATTTAAGCCAATATCCAATACGGATTACTGCGTTTCAAGATTTATGGGTTAGACTGCCTTTTTCCATGCAAAAAAGATATCCTATAAACTTGAGACCGCAAAAAAAGATAAAATCGACAGGTACTAAAAAGAACCCAGAACCGGTGAATGATTTTTATGAATAAATCGTAAAGGAGTATTCCAATTGCAGGTGAGTATTAGGCATCAAGTATCTCCTTATTTAGTCTTTTTTATTGTCTATAATTCACAGGTGGGTGTAGGCATTTTAAGTTTCCAAAGGACCATTGCCGAGAAGGCAGGCTATGATGCTTGGATTGGTGTATTAGTTTCAGGGTGCATAGTACAACTATTTATATGGATGACGTTTAAATTATTGGAAAAGGCAAATGGAGATATTGTTGATGTACATCATTGTATATTTGGAAAACTCTCGGGGAATTTTTTTAGTTTTATTATTATGTTCTATTATTGGCTCGCAAGTTTATCCGTTATTCTTGCATTTATAAGGATTATTCAAGTATGGATGTTTCCTACTATGCCTTCTTGGATACTTTCTACTTTAATCTTAATTTTAGTGTATTATTGTGTATCTGGAGGTTTTCGGGTCGTTGTAGGTGTCTCTTTTATGTCATTTATTTTTCCACAAATTATATTAATCGTTTTATATATTTTCCCATTAAAAATTGCTCATTTTTCAAATTTGCTGCCTGTGCTGGACCACTCCTTCAGGGATTTGGCCGATTCAATCAAAAGTTCAATGTATACATTAGCAGGGACTGAGACGTTATTAATGTATTATCCATTTATCCGAGAACCAATAAATTCAAAAAAATTTGCTCATTTAGGTGTACTTTTTACTACTTTGCTTTATACACTTTCTTCAATTGTTTCCTTTACCTTTTATAGTGAAGATCAGATTAAAACAACCATTTGGCCAGAGTTATCATTAACAAAAATAATAAAGTTATCTTATTTAGAAAGATTTGAGTACCTATATATCTCACTATATTTACTCATTGTCACAGCATTACTTTCACTTTTATTATGGTGTGCAAGCAGAGGGTTGAAAAGGATATTTAATATAAAGCAAAAGTATACCTTACTTTACATAAGCCTTTTAATTATCATTATTAGTCATTTTTCAAACGACTTATTTATCGAATTACTGGATAAATATGTAATCCAAATGAATCTTTGGTTATTTTATGGGTATATCCCAATACTCCTCATTATCTTTTCTTTCTTAAAAAGGGGTAAGCAAAATGGTTAATCGATTAGTAATATGGGTAATTTTGATTTTTTTATTAGCAGGGTGTTCCTTTCTCCCTACTTATATTGTTAATGAAATCAATATGGCACAAGGTGTTGGGTATGATCTGTCCAAAAAAAATGAAATAAAGGGAACGTTTGTATTTTCCACCTTTAAAAAAGATAAATCCTACACGGAAGCTAAAACCAACTTTGGGTTATCTAGTAAAGAAATTAGAACCAAAATAAGTAACGAAACACGTTTTCCAATCGTAAGTGGACAGATGCGAATACAACTTTTCGGTAAGTCGTTAGCAAAAAAAGGAATTAATGATCTCGTTGACACTTTTAATCGGGATCCTTCTATAGGAAGTCTAGTGCAGCTTGGAATAGTCGATGGCGATCCACATGAAATGCTGCAAATGAAGAATTTCAAAAATGAAAATATTTCAATCTATATTCAAGAAATGCTAAATCAGAATATGCAATTTGGAAATATACCTCAAACTGATTTACAAACTTTTTTATTTCAATATTATCAAAAAGGACAGGATCCCTATTTACCTTTAATCAAAAAAGATGATGATAATATTAAAATAATTGGAATGGCTATTCTTAAAGATGATCGATATATTTTCCCTTTATTTTGGAAAGATTTATTCATTTTTAAATGTTTGGTTGACAAATATAGACATGGGATGCACCAATTCATATTAAAAAACGGTGATAGGGTGCTTCTTGATAATCTTGCTTCTAAAGCTAAATACAAAGTAATAACAAGAAAAGGTAAACCAGAATTCACAATTAATCTGAAATTGAAAACCAGACTTCAAGAGTTCTCTTCACCGAGGAAAGAATGGGTCAAAATTAATAAAAAGGAAATTCAAAAAGAAATTGAGAGACAATTAGAAAATAATGCAATAAAAATCATCCGCCAATTTCAACATTATGGTGTTGATCCTATAGGTTTTGGTGCAAAATATAAAGAACACAATCGAGGATTTCACGAAAAAAAATGGAATTCACTCTATCCTTCCACAAATGTTCAGGTAAATGTCATGGTTAACATAAAACAAACCGGTACTGTTGATTAAGTCATAACTTTAAAAAACAAAAAGAGAGGTTTTATCCCCTCTTTTTGTTTTTTAATCCTCTTTATCCATAGATTTCTCAAACGCATAAGAAACCTTTGTAAATTCTTCATCACTTTCAATGGCTGATAAATCTCCGTCCTCATCCACTTTTAAGAAGAAAATATCGATATCTTCCTCGGTTTCCTGCCTCACGTCTTCAACAAAACCGACGGCTACATAGTCCGTTCCTTCAATGGTTAAAACGCCCAATACCTCAACTTCTTGCTCCTCATCATCTGTATCACCAATCGTAAAAACTTCGCCTACTTCAACCTTTTCCATTTTGTTATTCTCCTCTCTTTTTCCAATTTGGTCTTAAAAACAGTATCCCAAAACAGGACAAATTCCATGCTGAAATTGTCCTATTTTGTATTTTATTTCACCTGAATTGTCATTTCTTGCGCTTTCCCAGGAAAATACTCGGGAAATTTTTTAAAGGAAAGAAAAATACCTCTGTCGAATAGTTGAACATGGAGGTGTTTTATGAATATTGAAGTAATAGAGAAAATTGTCGGATGCATGGCATCAAATAATGAAATGTCAGATATTCAAAGAATCCAGACGAAACATCGTATTCAATTAGCTAAGTACTGGAAGATTGAAGAAGGGAAAAAGATACTTGAGGTAGGCTGTGGGCAAGGAGACACAACAGCTGTATTAGCCCATTTTGTCGGAGAAAAGGGAATGGTGCATGGAATTGATATCGGCTCGCCCAGTTATGGAAGCCCTATTTCCCTAGGAGATTCCGCTGAGTTTTTGAAAAAATCAAAACTAGGAAAACAAATTAAAATCGATTTTGATACCGATTTACTATCTCCTCATGTAGATTTTCCTGAGAATTCCTTTGATTACATTGTATTGTCACATTGTTCTTGGTACTTAAAATCTCACGATGAATTAACTGCAGTCCTAAAAAAAGTGAAAAAATGGGGAAAACGTCTTTTGTTTGCAGAATGGGATACACAAATCACCGAGATGGAACAGTACCCTCACCTCCTTTCTATTCTCATCCAGGTGCAATATGAAGCTTATAAAATGGAAAGTGATTCGAATGTTCGAACACTCTTTACTTCTAAAGATTTTAGGGAGATTGTCAAAAGCGCGGGTTGGAAAATTTTAAAAGAGACCACGATCCATTCGCCGGATTTGCAAGATGGGACATGGGAGGTAAATAAAGTATTAACTGATCTAAATGATGAACTTCATGAGCTCCATCATATGCCGATAAAAATTAGGAATCTTATTCAATCTGAAGTAAAGATGTTGGAAGAAACCATTAAGTCAAAAATAATTAAGCCTTTGTCTGTCTATGCCTTCATAGCAGAATAAATCACTCATACTAGCTCCACATTGGCTTGGTTTCCAGGCCATTTTTGTTTTCCAGCACATCCCCTCGTTGTTCCTCTCATCAAACCATTACCCAAATAATCCAAAACATAAAACATGATTCATCATAACTTATATGCATAAGTATTATGCATATTAACAATTAGAAGTTATCTAAAAATAGGAGTATGATAAAGGAGTAAATAAAAAAAACGGATGTGGATTTCAAATGGAATGGGATCAAATCAATTATTTTCAAACCGTAGCAAAGGTCCAGCATTTTACAAAGGCGGCAAAACTACTATCCATATCCCAACCGGCACTTAGTCGATCCATTGCTAATCTTGAAGAAGAATTAGGTGTTCAGCTTTTTGATCGGAAAGGAAGGAATATATATTTAAATCGTTATGGAGACATGTTCTTAAATCGCGTGGAGCAATCCATTAAGCAAATTGAAATAGGCAAACAAGAAATTTGGGATGAAATCCACCCTGACTACGGATCGATTGCATTGTCCTTCTTACCTTCACTTGGCACGAGTGTGATACCGAAAATATTAAGTTCTTATCAAAGTGAATTTGCTCATGTTAAATTTCAATTACATCAAGCATCCAATCAGCAAATTATTAATCAAGTAAAATCGAGAAAAGTGGACCTCGCGCTCATTATGCAGTTACACGATGATAAAGAACTCATTTACGAGCCGCTTTTAACCGAGGATTTGTTCCTGATTGTTTCAAATGATCACTGGTTGGCTGACCATAAGGAAGTAGATTTAAAAATAATTGAAAACGAACCGATCATCTCCTTTAAAGATGGCTATGAATTACAAGCCATTATTCATCATTTATGCCACAAAGCAGGGTTTACACCCAATGTAGTGTTTGAAGGAGAGGATGTGGGCACGGTTTCCGGATTGGTTGGTGCAAAATTAGGTGTTTCTCTAGTGCCTGATTTACAGGTATTGGATAAAAGCAAAATCAGACTTATCCGCGTAAATAACCCTATATGCAAGAGGGAAATAGGAATTGCATATTTAAAAGATTGTTACAAATCCCCTGTTGTCGAACGTTTTATTCCGTTTGTACAACGTTTATTTAAAACCAAATAAAGGAGTATCCATTAAAAATGAGCTATATTCAGCGTGGGACACGAACATTTAAAATGGTTAATTTAGCTTTATTTGCCGGTGGTTTTAGTACGTTTGCTATCCTTTGGGGTACACAGCCTCTGCTGCCGGATATCTCAAAGGAATTCCATGTTTCACCGGCCATGTCTAGTTTAAGTCTTTCATCTACAACCATTGCGTTGTCGATTAGTCTTTTAATTGCCGGTTCATTATCGGAAGTTTTTGGGCGCAAATCGGTTATGACAATTTCTTTAGTTTTATCATCGATTCTTGCGCTTTTAACGGCCTTTACGCCAAATTTTCATCTATTACTCTTGGGCAGAATCCTTCAAGGAATTTCACTTGCTGGTTTGCCTGCTGTGGCGATGGCTTATTTAGGAGAGGAAATCGAACCGAAAAGCTTAGGCATGGCGATGGGGTTATACATCAGCGGGAACTCAATTGGCGGCATGTCCGGCCGGATCATCAGCGGGATTTTAACTGATTATTTTAACTGGCATGTGGCGTTAATTGGGATTGGAATCATTAGTTTATTAGCAAGTGTTGTATTTATATTTACCTTACCGCAATCAACCCATTTTCAGCCACAAAGGTTTGCGATGAAACCACTTGTTCGCTCCTTGTTTAGCCAATTTAAGGAACCTGGACTGCTTTACTTATTTCTAATTGGCTTTTTATTGATGGGAAGTTTTGTTTCATTATACAACTATATCGGATTTCAGTTAATCAAACCGCCGTATTCTTTAAGTCAAACCTTGGTTGGATTTATTTTTATCGTGTATATTGTCGGAACCTTTAGTTCAACATGGATGGGAATGCTTGCGGACCAGCATGGAAAAAGGAAAATTTTACAGTTATCCTTGTTGATTTTATTAGTTGGGGTTTTCATCACATTAAACTCCAATTTATGGGTGAAAATTTTAGGTATCGCTATTTTTACTTACGGCTTTTTTGCTGCTCATTCGATAGCAAGCGGCTGGCTTGGCAAGACGGCAACTCACGATAAAGCACAGGCTGCTTCCTTATATTTATTTTTCTACTATGCAGGATCAAGTATTGGTGGAACCGTAAGCGGGATCTTCTACAGTGATTTCGGCTGGATGGGGGTTGTCTTGATGATTGGCAGTCTTGCAATTATTTCCATTCTGGTATCGGTTCGTTTAGGAAATATTTCAAAAAAGAAATCACCGGTTTCTACTCATAAACAATTGATAAAAAGCATTTAACGGGCAAAACCAATTTGGTTTGCCCGCTTTTTTAAATTAAATAACCGTAAATTGTCTCCATTCCTTAGGTAAAAGCATTTGATACTGACGATGTAAAAATCGGTCATCGACAAGAACAATTGTTCCATGGTCTTCTTCAGAGCGAATCAACCTCCCGCCAGCCTGCAGGACCTTATTCATACCGGGAAATACATAAGCATATTCATAACCGTTTTTCTCATTCTTAGAAAAGTGCTCCTTCATCAGGTTTCGCTCGAAACAAAGCTGCGGCAGCCCTACACCAACAACCACTACACCATTTAAACGGTCCCCTATTAAATCGACACCTTCAGAAAAAACTCCTCCAAGAACAGCAAAGCCAATCAAAGTTTCCAGTTGGTGGGGTTGGAATGACTTTAAAAATGCTTCTCTTTCCACTTCTGACATCCCTGTTTCTTGTAGCAGAGTTTTTGTCTCCTCATTGATATCTTTAAACCGTTCATATACAGCAAGCATATATTGATAGGATGGAAAAAAAATCAGATAGTTCCCTGGGCGTTTTTTGATTAAGGATTGTAGCATCGAAACAATCGCCTCATTCGTTCGATCACGGTCACGATACCTTGTCGACAACGGTTTAATGAAGACATCGACCTGTTCCGCTGAAAATGGAGATGGAAGTAATAGACTATAATCCCCCTCCGCGCCGCTGAGAATATCTTGGTAATAGGCCATCGGTGAAAGTGTTGCAGAAAAGAATATTTTGGAGCGGAATCCTTTTCCCATTTGGTTTAGAAGCTTAGATGGATCAATACAAAATAATTTTACAGTCAGATCATTTCTATTTTTTTCGCCATAAATCACATAATGTTCATCGATGAGGTCTACGATTTTTAAGAAATTCAGAACCTTAAAATAAGCTTCCAAAAGAGTTTGGCTGGCTACAGAACGTAAAAGAGCCTGCTCAGCAGCTTTTTCAAAAATAGAAAGCTGTTCAAAAAGATGTGGATCCAGTTCCTTCAAAACAAACTCGTTTTGATCTGTATGTTCTTTTTTTATCGAAATAAATGCGGAATTTATTTTTGAAGCTGCTTCATAGATGGATTGATCGAATCCTTTGAATTCTTTTTTGAGCAGTAGAAAAGCCTCTTTATTGATTGCGGCAGAGAACATTTCTCGGCCTCGGTCCACTAGATTATGTGCCTCATCAATTAAAAGTGCTGTTGATTTTTTTTGATCTTCATATAGCCGTTTAAGTGAGACTCTTGGATCAAAAATGTAATTATAATCGCATATCACCACATCGACGGCATAGGAAAGGTCAATTGAAAATTCGAAGGGACAAACAGTATGCTTTCGAGCATAGGATTCAATGACTTCTCGGTTCAGACCTTGTTCATTTGTAAGGATATCGAGGACAGCATCATTGATCCGGTCATAATAACCATTAGCGAATTCGCAATACTCCTTCTGACAATTGGTTTCATCCTTAAAACACACTTTGTCTTTTGCGGTAATGGTGACTGAATTGAGACAAGCTCCGCACGTTCGCATGCGCTCTAGAGCTTCTTCTGCGGTTGTTTTGGTTGTTGTTTTAGCAGTAAGATAAAAGACTTTTGATAGATGACCTTCGCCCATTGCCTTTACGGCTGGGAAAAGAGTGGATATGGTTTTGCCAATCCCTGTGGGGGCATTCACGAATATCGTTTTTCCCTCTGATATCGTTTTATAAACTGCCCCGGCCAATTTTCGCTGCCCTTCCCGATAGGTCTCATATGGGAAGGGCATCTCTTTGCTGGTTTGATTCCGTTTGTTTACATGGTCATGCTCGAATTTTGCATAAGGAGCATAGCCTTTTATAACTTCCCGAACAAATGTTTCGAGATCAGAGAGGGTATACTTCTTTTGAAAATATCTTTTCTCTTCTGTTTCAACATGAACGTAGGTTAATTGGACGGATATTTCCCCTAAGTCATGATCTTTTGCATAGATATAGGCATACATTTTCGCCTGCGCCCAGTGGACAGGATAGCCGTCTCCCTCGATTTGTTGTAAAGGCTGTTTGGAAGACTTGATTTCATCAATAATGACTTCATCATCGCGGATCAATAGTCCATCACATCTGCCATCAATTTTAAAAATATGGTGATCAAAAGGAATTTCCACACTCAGGTATACTTCCTTTTGATCTCCCTCTTGATAGGTTTTCTGGATTTTTTGATGAGCTCGTGTTCCATCCAGAAGCGTGGATTGGGAACGGAAACGGTTATCGATACTGCCGCTGCTAAAAACGTATTCGACTAAGGAACGCACTGAAATTTGAACTTCATACGACAAAAAATCACCAGCTTACTGATTAGGGAATGTATGTTTGTATTGATTATAGCAAATTTTGTTAGTTTCAACTAGTTGCAGGTATGCTGGGAATTGGATTTTGGGTGAAATTACACTCTATTATCGAATTGGAGCGGATTATTTGCGAATCAAACTACTTTATTTGCGAAACTGGGCTATTTATTTGCGAATCACTCAAGTTTATTTGCGAATCGAAAAATTCACACCCGAATCTGTCCCGTTCCAAGCACCAATGCTTTGGTTGTCGTAATCGCCTTCAATCCCATCGGTCCGCGTGCATGCAGTTTTTGTGTGCTAATCCCAATTTCCGCGCCATAGCCAAACTGTTCCCCGTCTGTAAAACGAGTCGAAGCATTATGGTACAAAACAGCTGCATCCACTTGCTTGAAAAATAATCCAACATTTTCAGTGTTTTCACTGATGATCGCTTCCGAGTGCTTCGTTCCATATTGATCAATATGGTCAATAGCTTCCTGCACATCTTTGACCAATTTTACAGATAATACAGGTGCTAAAAATTCTGTGCCCCAGTCCTCTTCGGAAGCACCCATAACAAACGGATATTCCCCAGATAACCGCCCCTCGCCTCTTAACTCAACACCCTTTTCATGTAGTACGTTCAAAAGTTCAGAAATATAAGGCCATTTTTCGTGAATTACCAACGACTCCGCCGCATTACAAACAGAAGGGCGGTGCAGTTTCGCATTTACTGCAATCTCAATCGCCATGTTTTTCTGGGCAGTTTCATCCACAAACACATGACAATTGCCTACTCCCGTTTCAAGCACTGGCACAGTAGCATTTTGAATGACCGATTGAATTAACCCAGCTCCACCTCGTGGTATAAGAACATCCAAGTATTGATTTAACTTAAACATTTGCGCAGCCGTTTCCCGGCTAGTATCCTCTAATAATTGAACCGCATCTGCCGGAATTTTTGAACCGTCAAGGGCCTTTTGCATGACATTAACCAAAGCCTTATTAGAATAAAGTGCCGAAGAGCTTCCCCTTAATAAAACAGCATTTCCAGCCTTTAAACAAAGACTTCCAGCATCTACCGTAACATTCGGTCTTGCTTCATATACCATTCCCACGACACCTAGGGGTACCCGAACGGTTTGAATCTGTAAGCCGTTCGGACGATCCCATGATTCAATCGTTTCCCCAATCGGATCCTCTAAGTCTAGCAACTGATGAATTCCTCCAACAATTCCATCGATTCGTTCTTCAGTTAAAAGCAAACGATCTAATAAGGATTCAGTTAATCCATTTTTACGACCTTTCTCTATATCCTTCGAGTTTTCTGCCAAAATGAACTCTTTTTCGTTTGTTAAAAAGTCAGCCATTCTTGCCAAGGCATCGTTTTTATCTTCAGTCGACAATCCTCCTAAGGTTTTCGCAGCGTTTTTAAGTTTGATTGCTTTTTCGATTAGTTCATTCATCGTTCTATTTCCTCCTTTATAATCGCCACCCAATTATCGCGATGGATGACTTCTGCCCGCTTATTAATGGAAAAACTTTTGGAATAATCTCCTGATAAGCCTTTTACTTTTTGTAAAACTTCTGAAGAATAATAGATTTGTCCTTTGCCAACGATTTGACCTTTAGGGTTTCGAACAATGACAACGTCAAAGGGGTTAAATTCCCCGACGACCTTTGTTACTCCTACCGGCAGAAGGCTTTTCCCATGCAATAGAATTGCTTTTTCCGCTCCTTCATCGATTTCAATAGTACCTTTGACTTGAGAATGATAGGCAATCCATTGTTTTCGCATTTGCATTTGTGTATGGAACCGGCCTCCAATATAGGTTCCATCGCCTTTACCTGCTAAAATATCTACAAGTTTCTCTTTGCCTTTGCCAGTGCCGACAAAGACACTGACCCCGAGCGATAAAGCTTTTTTCGCAGCGAGCAGCTTAGATTTCATTCCGCCGGTTCCAACCGATGATCCAGAGTCTCCTGCTACCCCAAGCAGTTCAGCGGAGACTTCGGCAATGAAATGGTATTTTTTTGCATCCTTAGATTGTTTCGGATTGCCATCGTAAAGCCCATCCACATCGGTTAAGATCATTAAAGCATTTGCATGTAAAAATCCACTGACCAGTGCTGACAACATGTCATTGTCTCCAAAGGTTAATTCCTCAATGGAAACTGAATCGTTCTCATTGATAATTGGAACTGCTCCTCTTTGCAGTAATTCATGTATGGTTGAAAAAAGATTATGGAAACGTTCTTGGCTGTAAAAATCTTCACGGGTAATAAGAATTTGTGCGGGTGTTATCTGAAACTCTTGAAACAGTAAATGATAATGCTGCATTAATAACCCTTGACCGACAGCGGCAGAAGCCTGTTTTCCAGCTGTATTTTTCGGGCGGACGGGATATCCGAGCGATGAAAATCCTGCTGCAACTGCACCGGATGAAATCAGAATCACGTCATGGCCTTGTTTTTTTAAAAAGGCCAGTGCTTGGACATGATCGGACATTTTTTCTTTAGAAATGGCTCCGGACGCATCTGTAAGCGAACTGCTCCCAATTTTCACAACAACGAGTTGTTTTTTCATATCTGTTCGACCTTTCCTTTTTAAAATAAGGCTCTGTTAAACTTAGTTGTTGATCTCCGCTACAGGCACTTCGCTTTCCGTGGGCGGTTCGGGGAGCCTCCTCGTCGCTACGCTCCTGCGGGGTCTCCCCTGTCCCGTACTCCCACTGGAGTCTTCGTGCCTTCCGCTCCAATCAACGCTGTTCAAAATCAACATTGTCCTTTAACACAGCCTAAAATAAAAAAACGATTCTTCTGCCCTTAGAAAAGGACGGAAGAATCGTTTCCGCGGTACCACCTTTATTGGTGCCATGCACCCAACTTTAACCCCGTAACGAGGGAAACGGCTTATGTTTGCATAAGCAGCCTACTAGGGCAGGTTCGATCCTCTTTCCGTGAGAAACCTTTCAGCCAGCGGGTTTCACTCTCTAACACGTTCCAAAGATTTACTAGTCCCATACTTTTCCGATTTCAAGATTTACTAGATATTATCCAAATGAAACCGTATTTTGTCAAGATATTTTTCGGAAATTTCAATTTATCCTTTTCTTTTAAAAACTTCCTTGAGGATGTAGGGCTTAAAAAGGATGGTTGGTGGACTAACTAAGTTCATTACCTTAATAAATTCATCGTAAATTTTTCTGTTTTTTGCGGAAAGTAGAAAGATTTGTTTTACATACCACTGCTGAAACTTCAATCCAAAAGGTCTTTTTCCTTTGACTGCTTCGTATCGGAAATCTTCGCAAAGAACCATGGACCAGACTGGGGCAACAATTTTTGCTAATTTCTTCTGCAATTTATTTAGGTTCATATGTGGTGGAGTTGAAGCGAAAAACTCCCTGATTGCAAGTGCTTCCAATGCAGCGACACTCATCCCCTGGCCAAATACCGGGTCAACCCGGCAAAATGAGTCACCGGCAACTAGCAGTCCTTCCGGTAGTTGTATTTGGTCAAAGCGTCTCCAGACAATGTGAGGAATTTGATAGATTTTTGTTTCAGTTAAGGATTTCCCGCCTTCTAATTCTTGTGCAAAATCTGGTAAAGGTAATTTTTTTGCATATTGCGAAAAGCCTTCTTCAGTTCTTATTTCTGCGGGATCAATAGAATTCAAATATCCTATTAGGGTAACAATATATTTTTGATTCTCAATCATAGAAAGTGTCCCCCCCAACATTTGTTCAGGAGGATTGGGATAAATGAGTTTTATTTTGAAATCTCGATCGCGTTGCGGCAATTCATATAATCTCGTGGCATAGCAGAGACCGATTTCTACCTTTTCCTCTGGTACGTTCTTACCCTGTTTTTCTATGCATAATTTTGATAACGAACTTGCACCACTTGTATCAATGACAAGGTCGGCAGTGAACGGTTCTTGTTTTATACAAACTCCGCAAACCCGTTGGTTTTGTATCAAATAGTTTTCTACTTTAACACCGTATGTATAGGTAATATTTTTAAGTTGTTTTACTCTTTTTTCTACATATGTCTCTAACAATGGTCTTGTCTGAAGAAGTGTCGTTAATTCAGTGCTATAGCGCTGCTTCCAAACACCATGGTGAAACCATGCTAGGTCATTGATGGAATCAATTTTAACCGAGCCCAGTGCCACCATATCCTCTTTGAATCCTGGAAACAATGTCTCTAGTGCTTGGTCACCTGCATGGAGCAATGCATGGATGTGATTCGCTTGAGAGACACCAGGACGAATCTCTTTTTCCTGGAGTGGTTTATTATCCTTTTCAAATATATGTACCTTGCTAAAATAAGGGGAAATGGCTGCGGCAATGAGTTTACCCGCCATTCCTCCACCGATAATAATGGCTGTTTTTGTAAAATTGTTTTTATTCATATAGAACCTCCGATGAGGATATTATACTTGTTTATTTTAAACTAGTGGTCTGAAAAAGTTGTAAAATATAAATTTATTTTCCACTTTAACCTATTTATTTGCCAATATAAAAAAAGCCCTTGGTCTAAACCAAGAGCCCACATCAACCGATTAAATCGACACATCCCCGATCGCAAATGTACAATTTAACGCGTCCGATAGCTTATATAAAGCTGAAACTTGAACATCCATTTCCCCTTCTTCAATCGCAGCAATTGTTTCAACGCTAATTCCTGCCAGTAAAGCAAGCTTTTCCCTTTCCATCTCACGATTTACTCTTATTTTCCGTAGCTGCTGGCCAATAGGGTTCATTCACTTCATCTCCTTAAGATATGTAAGCGATTACAATTCTACAAAAATAGGATTAGAGCTCCTCCTAAACCCAGTTTAGGAGAAACTCATTCAATATTAATACCCAGTACCTTTACCACCCGTAATAATTGCAATACTAGAGCTAGCACCAATTCTTGTTGCGCCAGCCTGGATCAGCTTTCTCGCCGTATCTAAATCCCTTACACATGCGGAAGCCTTCACACCCATTTCCGGGCCCACTGTTTCGCGCATCAGCTTAATATCTTCAGCTGTTGCACAACCAGGCCCGAAGCCTGTAGAAGTTTTAACAAAGTCTGCCCCCGCCATTTTTGCAAGAAGACAAGCTTTTTTCTTCTCTTCTGTTTCAAGAAGGCCAGTTTCAATAATTACTTTTACAGGAGCATGGCCTTTAGCGGCTTGAACAACACCTTCAATATCCTTTTTCACCGCATCAAAATCACCTGATTTAAGTGCACCAATATTGATGACCATGTCGATTTCCGTTGCTCCATTTGCTATTGCATCACGGGTTTCGGCAATTTTAACAAACGTACTTGTCGCGCCGAGTGGGAAACCGACAACTGTTGTGACTCCCACACCAGATCCTTTCAATTCAGCAGCAGCAGTTGAAACCCAATAGGGATTGACACATACCGTAGCAAAATGATGCTCTTTTGCTTCTTCACAGAGCTTAATAATCTGCTCCTTAGTGCTTTCAGGCTTTAATAAAGTGTGGTCGATCATACGGGCAACAGCTGGACCTGTGATAATATTTGAAGAAGGGCCTTCCTTATAACTCACATTTCCAGAAAGAGTCGGTTTCGCCTCATTTAATTCTTGTTTATTGGTTAGTTGTTGTAAAATTTGATTGGTAATTTGTTCAACCAATGCTTCAATTTGCATCGTGTTCACCCCACATTAATGTATTCGGTCAACGATTCCGGCAATCACGGCATCAAATGCTCCCTCTGGATCACCTAAAATCTCCCGTGCCGAACCGCCTTCTTCAATAACAAGAACATAATCGCCAACCCCGGCATGAAAATGATCAATGGCAATCATTGCATCACCGCACTCTTTTCCAGTCGCATCCACAGGAATGACAACCATGAGCTTCTTGTTTTGATGACTAGACGTTTTAATCGTTGATACGACATTTCCAACGACTTTTGCCAGCTTCATTATTTAGCTGCTGGAAGGATTTTTTCAATATCAGAATGTGGTCGTGGGATCACGTGCACGGATAAAAATTCGCCTACGCGCTGTGCTGCTTCTGCACCCGCTTCGGTTGCTGCTTTAACCGCACCAACATCACCGCGAACCATAACCGTTACCAAACCGCCGCCAACTTGAACTTTTCCTAATAAAGAAACATTTGCCGCTTTCATCATCGCGTCTGCAGCTTCAATTGCACCTATTAAACCTTTTGTTTCAATCATTCCTAAAGCATTGCTCATCTATTATTCCTCCGTTCTCTTTTCCACATTGTAATACTCAATATTTCCCATAATTCCTGCATCAGAAGGGACTAAATCTTTGCCAAGCGGAATGGATGACTCTTTACTTTTAGCTAGGTAAACAAGGTCCCCCACACCGGACTGTCCAATCGTATCAATAGCCACAAGTGGTTTTCCTTTATCCTCTAATTGGTCGTCAACTGGTTGAACTACCATCAGCTTTAAACCTCTTAAATTATCATTTTTATGTGTGCAGATCATATTCCCGATCACTTTGGCTACAAACATATTAAAACCCGCTTTCTAGCGATGTAAGAAACGACTCTCAATCTCCATAATTTTCGTTACACGGCGATCGTGGCGGCCGCCGACAAAATCTGTTTCCAGCCATGCCTTCACTAATTGCTTAGCCAAGCCCTCACCGATAAACTGCCCCCCAATCGAAAGGACATTTGCATTATTATGCTCGCGGCTGTTTATCACAGAGGATAGGTCCCAGCAAACTCCTGCGCGGATACCTGGAATTTTGTTTAACACCATACCGCTGCCAATCCCGACACCATCAATCATGATACCGACATAATCAGTGTTTGTGGCAACGGTTTCTCCGACTAAAAAGGCAATATCCGGATAATCAACTGATTCCTTTGCATGGCAGCCAAAATCGAGATATTCATAGCCTAATTCGGTTAAATATTTTTTTAAGGATTCCTTAAGTTCGTATCCACCATGATCACAGCCAATTGCAACTTTTTTCATATGTTAGGTTCTCCTTTGGCAAATACATCAATGATTTCATCAAAAGATGATGCATTCAAGCTGGCACCGCCAACAAGTACGCCATCAATATTGGGCATGCTCCTGAAGTCAGCTGCATTTTCACCATTTACAGACCCTCCATACAGAATCGAAATAGTTTCGGCACGATGCCCGACCAACTGCTTTAACACGGAACGGATGTAGGCGTGTGTTTGCTCAGCCAGGTCCGCTGTTGCCGATTGTCCTGTACCAATCGCCCAAACTGGCTCGTATGCAATAATTAACTGACTCATATCAATACCCTTTAATGCTCCGAAAAGCTGTCTGGACAACACCTGTTCCGTTTGGAGAAGATTTTTTTCCTCCAATGTTTCACCCACACAAAGAATGGGTATGATACCAGCCTTTATGGCTTTTTTCACTTTTCGGTTAATTGTTGCATCATCTTCTAAAAAGTACTGTCTTCTTTCAGAATGACCGATGATAGCATATTCGCAGCCAACATCCTTCAACATTCCTGTAGAAATCTCACCCGTATAAGCACCTTTTTCTTCCCAATGGACATTTTGTCCACCTAAACCAATCGGCTTCTTAATCTGCTTGATCATGAGCTGTACGGGATATAACATCGGTGCCGGTGGACAAACGACAACCTTTACATCCTGCCTGCCTTTCAATTTTTGAAAAAATTCAGTTGCTTCTGCGATCGTTTTGTTCATTTTCCAATTGGCAACCACATAGGTTTGCCGTTCGTTTCGAAACTGCAGATGTAAAATCACATCTCTGACAAGATTTTTAATATAGTTTTCAATGGACGGTTCCATTTGAATTCACCTTATTCTGCTTTCGGTAAAATTCCGTCAACCTCGCTGTTTGGACGTGGAATCACGTGTACAGAAAGTAATGTTCCAACACGCTGCGCAGCTTCAGCACCAGCCTCAGTTGCCGCCTTTACAGCACCCACATCCCCGCGAACCATAACCGTCACAAGACCAGCACCGACAAACTCTCTGCCAACTAACGTAACGTTTGCGGCCTTCACCATCGCATCTGCTGCTTCAATTGCACCGATTAATCCTTTTGTTTCAATCATTCCCAATGCTTCTTGACTCATGTTTATTCCTCCTATTTGGACCTTTGATAGTGTATTTTTCTTTTTATTTGTTTCCTTCTGACCTACTTCTTGTAATTCTGGCAATCTACTTCACCACTTTATATAATTCTTAATCCATCTACTAAAACGCAGCGGCGCTGACGGGTAAAAGTTCGAGCAGAGGTTAATCCCTCACCTGTTGGTCCGGCAATAGTTAAGGTTGTAAAGCCTTCACTTTCAAAACCTAACCCTGCTACAGATGGACCGTTTTTCACGAAAATTGTCGCCTGGATTTCCTGCGCCATTTTTGTTAGATTTGTAATGTTTTGTGAATGCATAATCGCCGTGTGGCGATTTCCCTTTTCCGCTATAACAGCAAGCTCAATCGCTTTATCAACATCAGGAACCCGAACAATCGGCAGAATCGGCATCAGCATCTCAGTCATTACAAGCGGGTGGTCCTTTGTGGTTTCAGCAATAATTAATCTTACATTTGGATTTGCTTGGATACCTGCAGCTTGTAAGATGACAGTGGCATCCTTTCCAATAAAATCTCTGTTTGGATAGAACTTATCATTTTTCTTAACCAAGACTTTTTCCAAAACTTTTTCAAGCTGATAACCCTTAATTTCAACTGCACCATTCTTCACCATTTCCGCTTTGAGGGTATTGGCGGCCTTATCTACAACAAATACCTCTTTTTCTGCCGTACATAAAATATTGTTATCAAAGCTTGCACCCTTCACAATGTCGGCAGCAGCCTTTGATATAACTGCAGTTTCATCAACAACAACAGGAGGATTTCCGGGACCGGCAGCAATGACCTTTTTCCCGACGGCCATCGCCGCTTTGACGACAGGACCGCCGCCTGTCACCACTAGTGCATTCACAAGTGGATGGTTCATTACTTGTGTTGACGTTTCAAGATTAGGGCTTGCTACAGACGTCAAGGTATTTTCCGGTCCACCAGCAGCCACAATCGCCTGATTTAGCAACTGTATGGTTTTAATCGAAACACGTTTTGCACTTGGGTGTGGATTGTAAGCCACTGTATTGCCCGCTGCGAGCAATGAAATTGAATTGTTGATGACTGTTGCAGCTGGATTTGTTGACGGTGTAATCGAGCCAAAGACACCAATTGGTGCATATTCCACAACGGTCAGGCCATTATCTCCGGAATAAGATGTACTGACTAAATCCTCAACCCCGGGTGTTTTATTCGTGGCCAGTAGGATTTTAGCAATTTTATCTTCTACTCTTCCTAAGCCTGTTTCTTCAACTGCAAGTTTTGCTAAGTCTTCCGCATGTTCACGGCTGACCTCGCGCATTTTTTCAATCATCCTTCTTCTTGTAGCAATAGGGAGCTTCCTCAGCTTTTCCCATGCCGTTTTTGCAGCAGCTGCCGCTTCATCAACGGTTGTGAACACACCATGTCTGAGACTGACTTCATCTACGGATTCTGGTGGAACTGTTTGCGTACCTAACTGCTGCAGTACCTGCTCTACCATTTTTTTAATATCGGATTCGGTAATCTGCAAACCTATGAACCTCCTTTAAGGAAAGTTAACGCCCCTTCGATTTCAATTTGATCGACAATCCCAACAATTGCCGCATCAACAGGGACTCCATTGGTGATTTCTGTCTGCCTAGCGGAGCTGCCGCTGACAACTAACACAACCTCACCTTCTCCAGAACCGACTGTATCAATCGCAACAAGCGCTTTACCGTCCTCTTTCATCGTTTTCATATCCAGCGGTGTAACAATCAGAAGCTTTTTCCCGACTAATTTCTCTGCTTTTGTGGTGGATACAATCGATCCAACCACTTTTCCAATGATCACAAGCTTCACCCCCTTAGAGGACTAATTTTAATGTTGAATTCTTTTGCAAGGTCCTTGGCAACAGGCGTTATCCTGCTTTTAAAAGGTGTGGCAATTTCCTTTAACCCTTCTTGATATGCTTTTTCAATATGTTTACCTAAAATAAGAGGCTGCTTATCCTCGTTATCTATCATTTGCTGTTCAACGGTCTGGACTAATTTCCGTAATGGTACCCATTTCACTTGATCTGTCTGGATTTGACGAATATAGCCTTGTAAACGCTCCAGGACGGATGGTGGTGCAAGTATTTGTTGATAAACATTGGGTTCAACCTGATCACTGGCAATCACAATCTGCTTCCCAAGTAATTGGGTTTGAATCGTGAACCAGACGGCAGCTTCATCATCAATGGATAATGCAAGCTTTGTTAAAAGCTGATAGGACGCAGCCGGAATAACCAAAATTGATGTTTGGTTAATGATCTCCATCAATGCCTGTTGAGTGGAATCTTCCATAAGAATGTACTTGGTTTCGTTCAGTTCAGACAGCTCCCACTCCTTTGTTAAAAGTACTTTAACATCATAGGACTGTTGCAATGTAGAAACCGCTTCCAAAATTTCTGTTTGATTTATAGTTTGATAACCTAATAGAATGGTAATCGGCTTCCTGCCCTGATGTTGTGATAGCTGCTTTACGTAATCTTCGACTACTTTCTGAACAATTTGTTTAACCGTTTCGTTCAAATCCATTTAATTGGCCACCACCTTTCCTTTCAATGGAAACAATTTCTCCCAATTGTCCATTTTTAAGATTGGCAGCGTTGGCCTCATCTAGATCAAGGTGCATCTCAAGCCTGTACTTGGGAGAAACTCGAATAAGAACATTGGAAAAAATAATTCCCCGCTCTCCCCGTGTTTTCACTTGAACATAATCGCCATCGGAAACGCCAAAGTTTTCAGCATCACTTGGATGCATATGAACATGCCGTGCGGCACAAATAAGCCCTTCTTGAATTTGGATTTGCCCCCTCGGTCCTTGAATCGTAATCCCTGCTGAACCTTTAAGATCACCTGATTGACGGATTGGGGGATTTACCCCAAGTGTAAAGCCATCAAATAAGGATATCTCCACTTGGGTCTTTCCTCTGGAAGGGCCAAGGACGCGGACATTTTGGATTTTTCCATTAGGGCCAATCAGTGTAACGGTCTCCTTAGCAGCAAACTGGTTCGGCTGTGATAACTCCTTAAGTTTTGTTAATTTGTAACCCCTGCCGAACAATCGGTCTACATGTTCTCCTGACAAGTGGATGTGCCGATTTGAAGCTGCGATCGGCACAAATTTTAATTCTTGTAGCGATGCTTTTACAACTTCCTCGACAATCGCTTGAATTTTTTCTTTATTCATTCCTGGTCAATCACTCTCCATCTCCAGTAATGACCTCGCTGTATACTGATCGGTAATCAGAATATTTGCATACCGGCCGGTTAGCGCACCGTAAATACCATCAATTTTCGATGCTCCTCCTGCCAGCAAAATCCCATATTCTTTCTCAGCTAAATCTGACAGTTGAATCCCTATGGTACGATCATTTAAGGTTTCATTGCATATTAGCCCTTCCTGATTTATAAACCGCGAACAAATATCCCCAACTGTCTTGTTTTTCCTTAAAATTTCAATATCTTTATCGAAAAAATAGCCTGCTTGCATTAGAGTCGATTGCACATCCGGTTCCCCTACTGTATAAATGGCAATATTGGCTTTTTTCCCAAGCTCTAGTGTTTTTTTCACATGTCGGTCAGCCACAATCGCCTCTTTGACAACATTCGAATCCACAATAGCCGGTACTGGTAAAAAATGAGGAGTTGTATTAAAAGCGTTTGCCAATCCATTAACAATCTCTGCAGCATATGTGTTGGACTCTGAATAACTTACCCCACCGTTCAACTGGACAATGGTAACGTCCTTTACATTCTTCGGCTGCATTTTTTTCACGAGTTGATATATTGTGGTTCCCCATGTAATCCCGATTGTATCGCCGCTTTCCACAATCTTATACAGATAATCGGCCGCGGCCCCACCCAATTTTTCTTTTATTAGTGGATCTTCAAAGCTTGCTACAGGTGTAACAACGCAGTGTTTAAGCTGAAACTTTTCCTTCACTTGCCTTGCAATTTGCTCAACATCTTCGGTTGGATTAAAAATTTTAATTTGAACAATACCCTCTTGTTTTGCCTGGACAAGGAGCCTGGATACGGTTGGACGGGAAATACCTAGTCTTTTGGCGATTTCCTGCTGACCGTAATCAAGTTGGTAGTACATTTTAGCTGCCTCCACCAACCGCAAAAGTTTTTCATCCGCCATCGTAAATTCTCCTAAGATTATGTTTTTAAAAGAAACCGTTTTCATTAACCCTTAAAATTTTAAAAAGTTGAAATTATGTAAAAATTTTTTTGAACTTTTGTTAATTTTATTATAACTTACCATTTTTTACTGTCAATTGTCTCTCTCGAAAAATTCCGACATTTTTTTAAATTATATTAGACAAAATTCTTTCGATTCCCAAGAAACTGTCTATAAAATGAACCATTGCCATTTACATAAAAAATACCCGCAATCCTAGGATTGCGAGTGATTCTTTATTTTATACCAATTTATTTAATGCTTCCGTTAACGTTTTTACAATAAATTCTAAATCTTCCACTTCTATATTTAATGGAGGTGAAAGGGTTAAAACATTATTATATCCGGCAACTGTTGCCCCGTTTTTACCAATTAATAAGCCTTTTTCCTTACAGCTTGCAATGACCTGGTTGACTAGAGCAACATCTAGTGGTTCCTTTGTCGCCTTATCCTTTACTAATTCAAGTCCGATTAAAAGGCCATTACCGCGAACATCCCCAACATATGGATGGTTTTGCAGCAAGTTCTTTAAGTCATTCAATACCCTTGCCCCAAGGTCACGGGATCGGTCAAATAATTTTTCATTTTCCATAATTTCAAGATTTTTCAGTGCCAAGGCACAAGCTGCCGGGTTCCCGCCAAAGGTGTTGACGTGGCGGAAATAATCATATTCTTCCGTACCCTTAAACGCTTCATAAATTTCCTTTCGAACAGCTGTTGCGGATAATGGAAGATAAGCACTGGTAATACCTTTTGCCATTGTTATGATATCAGGCTTCACCCCGTAGTTCATAAATCCGAATGGTTTCCCGGTGCGGCCAAATCCGCAGATGACTTCATCCACAATTAAAAGGGCACCATGCTTCTCGCAGATTTCTTTTGCTGCCTTCATATATCCTTCCGGTGGAACAAGAATTCCTCCACCTGTGATAATTGGTTCCATAATCATCGCGGCAATTGTTTCGCTAAGTTCCCACGTCATAACACGGTCAATATCCTTAACAGATTGCAATTGATGCGGATCGGATACATTTGTATCATCACGATACGAATCCGGAGGAGCGATATGAACAAAACCAGCAGAAAGAGGCTCGTATTTGTATTTTCTTTGTGCCTGGCCAGTTGCTGCTAAAGCGGCACCTGAGTTCCCATGGTATGCTCGGTAGCGGGAAACAATTTTATAGCGATTGTGATCGCCTTTTTGCTGATGGTACTGGCGTACAATTTTGAACGCAGTTTCATTTGCTTCGGAACCACTATTGGAGAAAAAGATGACATATTCTTCCCCAAGCATTTCATTTAGTTTTTCTGCCAGTTTAATAGCTGGAACATGGCTTTGGGAAAGCGGGAAATAGGCCATTTCTTTTAATTGCTCATAGGCAGCTTCTGCGAGCTCCTGTCTTCCATAACCAACATTGACGCACCATAGACCAGCCATAGCATCTAAATAACGATTTCCGTCAGTATCGGTAATCCATGAACCCTCAGCCTTCTGGGCCACAATCGTTGCTTTCGGATTATACGGCTTCATCGCATGCCAAAGATAACGATCATCCTGTTCAAGTAATGTTTCCTGTGATCCACTTGTTTGAACCATTTTCTCCACACTCCATTTCATGCTCTTTTAATAGTATATTCTTCACTATTTCTGATGCGCTGAGGGGGCTTTGGTGAAAAGCCCCAAATTAGCAAGAATGCTTATTAAAAACGTGAAGTTATCATTTTTTTACGAGTATAGAAGTTTAAGCCATCTTTTCCGTTAACATGGAGATCACCGTAGAAGGAATCCTTCCAGCCGGAGAATGGAAAGAAGGCCATTGTTGCAGGGACACCTACGTTAATTCCGAGCATGCCGGCTTCTGCCTCTTCACGGAATTGACGGACTGCTTTTGCATCATTTGTATAAATGGTTGCTCCGTTCCCAAATCTTGATTTACGGATATATTCCAAACCTTCATCTAAGTCTTTTGCACGCAGAAGACTTAAAACAGGACCGAAAATTTCTTCTTTCGCAATCGTCATATCCGGTGTCACATGGTCAAAGATAGTAGGTCCTAAGAAATTTCCTTCCGGAAGATCATTCATTTCTCTGCGGCCGTCCCGGATTAAATCAGCACCCTCTTGAAGCGCTTTTTCGATATATCCAAGTGCTCGTTCCCGTTGTTCTTTCCGAATAACAGGAGTCAATAACACCTCGTCTTCCATACCGTTTCCAATGATTAATTCATCTGCTTCCTTTTTTAATGCCTCGATAAATGGAGCATTATCCCCAACAACGACCACGGCACTACATGCCATACAACGCTGGCCGGCACTTCCAAATGTAGAACTGATAATATTTTGAACAGCCTTGTCTAAATCAGCATCCGGCATTACGATATGATGGTTTTTCGCACCGGACAATGCCTGAACTCTTTTGCCTTCTGCAGCTGCACGCTCATATACATATTTGGCAACTGGCTGAGATCCTACAAAGGAGATAGCAGCAACATCTTTATGATCAAGTAATCCATTTACAACATCGTGTGCACCATGTACAACATTTAAAATTCCTTTTGGAGCCCCGGCTTCTGTAAATAGTTCAGCTAAACGGTTAGCCAAAAGCGGTGTGCGCTCAGAAGGTTTTAAAACAAAGGCATTTCCACAAGCAACGGCCATTGGGAACATCCAAAGGGCCACCATCATTGGAAAGTTAAATGGCGTAATTCCTCCCACAACTCCAAGTGGATAACGGAACATTTCAGAATCAATATTTTCCGCAATCCCCGATAGCGTTTCACCCATCATTAAGGTTGGAGCACCTGCAGCAAATTCAACACATTCAATCCCGCGCTGAACCTCTCCGTGGGCTTCCTTGTAAGCCTTACCATTTTCCCGAACAATTAATCTAGCAAGCTCTTCATGATTGTCAGATAAGAGAGTATGGAATTTAAATAGAATTCGTGCTCTTTTTGGAACCGGTACGTTTTTCCATTCTTTAAAGGCTGTCTTTGCCGCTGCGACAGCTTTTTCGAGATCTTCCTTTGTTGAAACAGGAACCTTTGCAATTACCTCATTCGTTGCCGGATTCAGCACATCTAATGTTTGCTCGCTGTTCGAGCTTACCCACTCACCGTTAATATAGTTTTTTAGAACTAAAGTATCATTTTTAATTACGCTCATATTTTGACCTCCTATTTTTAATCATAATTTTATGAATATTAAAAATCCCTATGTGTTAATTATCGCTCATAATCAACAGGCTTTCATTAGACAAAGTGTAAAATGGCGAGCATTATTTTTTCTACACTATGAACACTCTTCTAAAATATTATTCGAATATTCAAGACTACCTTGCCTTAAATTCTTTTTTTTGCCCAGATGGAGCTAAATAATCATTAACAAGAATCATAAATTCAATAGCTACCCGTTTTTCATGCTCCATAAAGTCCGGACCCAATAGGTTTTCGAGCTTTTGCAAACGATGATAAAGGGTCTGTCTCACGATAAAAAGCCTATTTGAAGTTTCTTGTTTTGACCCATTACATTCCAAATACGCCTTTAAGGTTTCAAGCAGCTTACCATTGTATTTTTGGTCATATTGTATAACGGGCTGTAAGTATTCCAAGACTAACTCCTGTAAATCTATATGTTTATTTATTTGCGAAATGAGTCGATAGAGATGTAAATCTTCATAAAAGGTATAAAGTTCTTTTTTTGTCATTTCCTGATGAATTCTAACTGTTTCCTTTGCGGTAAAATAGCTTTTATGGAGTTTACAAAGAGATTCGACAAACTTGCCGGTTCCAATAAACATTTTGGCTGTGTTTTGTTTTTTCATGAACTCAGATTCATGGATGGACTCAATAGCCTTTTTGATTCGTTCCTTTAAATTCTTTTTCGTTCGATTGTTTAACAAAATAAACACCAAGGAATTGCGTTTCTCGACGGAAAATACAGCAAAGCCATTTTGTTCAAAAACAGAGCGGAATAATAGTTTTAAGTAGGTTACATCTTGACTGGATTTTTCCTTTAACGCAGAAACCTTTGCAATTAAAACAACGGCATCACTTGTTTTCGGCTTGAACCCTTGCTCAAGTAAATACTCGTTTATCCCTTCCTCTGAATGTTCGCCGTCCAACCACCCTTGAAGCCATTCAAATTCTTCAACCCGTTTTTTCTCCTCCACATACAAATCCCTTAACAAATGCTGTGCCAAGGCTGTTGCGGTGCGATCTAAAATCAGTAAATCAAACTCACTGATTGGAAGCTCAGGTGAGAACAGATATAACTCTGCATATTCCTGGCCAAACAAATAAATTGGTGCATAGGCAAATTGACGATTGATCCCGGCTTTTGCACCTTCCAGTTCTTTAATTAAAGCTTTTTGATCATTGCCATTGATTTCAGGAACAAACTCGTATTCCTGATTTCTTAGACGGAAAATAATTTGAACATCTAAGGACGAAAAAATAAATTGGAGGATATCCTCATACGTTTCAATAGATAATAGCCGTTTATTCAGACTTTGTGAATAGTTCTCTAAATCAGAAATCATTCGATATTGTTGATTGATCATCAAGGAATGAATATCCTGTGTAATTTCAACGAAGGGAACTTCTTGTTGAAAAGCGATGATAGGAAAATGATGCTGGTTGGCAATTTCAATCACTTCAGATGGAATTTCAGTTAAATAGGTTCCAAGCTCAATGCATAAGCCCGCCGCCTGATTTTCAATTAATTGTTCAACCATTGTAAAAAATAGATGGTCCTCTTGCCAGGCAACACCTGTAGATAATATAAGCTCCTGACCGCTTAATAAATTTCTGATATTTTTTACTTCAACGACATGAACCCATTTGACAATGTGATGCAGCCCCTCAGCACCTGCAACCACCATCGCATTTTCAAAGTGCTTGCGCTGTAAAATATCGGAGACCTTAAGCTGGAAATTTTCTTTCATGTATCTGGCCCCTTTTTATGTATTAAAGGATTGGTGCGGGCACCAATCCTCTTTCAATCTATCAGCTTTGACTCTGTTGAATAAGCAAACTAGAAAAATACTTTCTGGCATTTGCAGTTCCAATCAGAAGTGTTTCTGTCTTTTTTTCTTCAGGATGAACAAAATCTACAGATGCACCATTTAAATGTTCATTGACCCGCTGAATACGAAAACCATTTTGAATAAGAAAATCTATTTTATCCCGTTCAGCTAGAAACTGCTGATGCTCTGACATGGTATCCCTCCGATTTAATACTATCCTTTCTACAAAAAGGCCTCTGTTTCCTTCCTAAATGGTCGAATCTAAAAATCTCTATATATAACAAATTACAGATTCGTAGAGTTATTTTAGTTAATTGGTAATGATTCACTTTGAATGACTGGAGTATTGTATTTTGCTCTCTTTAAAAATTGACCAGTTCCTGGTTTTGCAACTAACTGCTTATCCCGGACAACAAATTCACCACGTACCATAACTGAAACTGGTTCACCTATTACCTTCATGCCCTCAAAAGCATTATAATCAACAGCCAAATGATGGGATTCAGCTGAAATCACACGTTCAACATTTGGATCAAAGATGACGATATCAGCATCTGCCCCTACTGCGATGGTTCCTTTTTTCGGGAATAAACCAAATAGTTTAGCAGCCCTTGTTGAAGTAAGTTCAACAAATTGATTCAGACTGATTCTGCCTTTCTTTACTCCTTCAGAGAACAGGATGGAAAGACGATCTTCAACAATTGGCCCGCCGTTTGGAATTTTTGAGAAATCACCTCGGCCTAATTCCTTTTGCCCCTTGAAGTCAAAAGAACATTGATCAGAGCCAAGTGTCTGCAGCTCGCCATTCTTTAAAGCGTTCCACAACACATCCTGATTCCACTTTTCTCTAAGAGGCGGTGACCATACATATTTTGCTCCCTCAAAATTAGGTTTTTCCAAATAGCTTTGGTCGAGAACCAAATATTGCGGGCAAGTCTCTCCCCATACGTTAAAACCTTTTTTGCGGGCTTCAGCAATCTGCTCTACTGCATCCGCACAGGTGACATGGACCACATATAATTGCGAATTTGCCAGTCCGGTAAGCTTTGCTGCCCGGCCAGTTGCTTCTCCTTCTAATTCCTGTGGTCTCGTTAACGCATGGTAAATCGGATCGGTATTTCCATCTGCCAATGCCTTTTTGGTTAAATAATCAATGACATCCCCGTTCTCAGCGTGGACCATAACGAGCGCTCCATGTTCTTTTGCGAAAGCAAGCGTCCGGTATAAGGTTTCATCATCTGCCTGCAGGACATTTTTATAAGCCATGAAAACCTTAAAGGATGTAATCCCTTCTTCATTTATGACTTGCGGAAGCTGGGCAAGCACATCGTCATTAATTTCACCAATCATTAGGTGGAATCCATAATCGATGACTGCTTTTTCTCCTGACTTTTCGTGCCAGGTTTGAATGGCATTTTTTAATGGTATCCCTTTGTCTGTTAAGCAGAAATCAATGACGGTTGTTGTGCCGCCAAAAGCTGCACCAATCGTCCCTGTTTCAAAATCGTCCTTTGTAACGGTACCGCCAAAAGGCATATCAAAATGGGTATGCGGATCCACACCGCCTGGGAAGACATAGCAGCCCTTTGCATCAATGACCTCCGCACCAAGTGCTTCGAGGTTCGTCCCAATTTGAGCTACCTTTCCATCTTCAATTAAAATTTCCGCTTGATAGATATCGGAAGCAGTAACAACTGTTCCATTTTTTATTATTTTCTTCATGGGAATACCCCTCCTATTTTATATCTACTTTACATTCCGTTGCCGCATTGAGTGCTGCTTGGCGTTCATTCCATGTCATCGGAGGCAGCTCGCTTGGGATCTCAATCATATCAATGGCCCCGTCGACTGGGCAGACAATCGAACATAAATTACAGCCGACACAGTCCTCTTCACGCACTTTGAGATAGCCCTTTCCGTTTGCATCTGTCAGCATATCGATACATTGGTGAGACGTATCCTCACATGCAATATGGCATTTATTACAATTGATACAGACATCGGTATTAATTTTTGCCACAATATTATAATTAAGGTCTAAATTTCCCCAATCGGAATATTTAGGAACAGATTTCCCAACAATTTCAGAAACCGCAGAAATTCCTTTTTGGTCAAGATAATTGCTTAACCCTTCAATCATGTCCTCAACAATTCGGAAGCCGTGATGCATGGCAGCTGTACATACCTGAACGCCAGTTGCACCCATTAGTAAAAATTCAACAGCATCCTGCCAATTTGAAATTCCGCCAATTCCGGAGATTGGCACATTGATCCGTGGATGGCGGGCACATTCTGCCACCATGTTGAGGGCAATTGGTTTAACAGCCGGACCGCAATAGCCGCCGTGGGCACCCTTGCCAGCAACATGTGGAATCGTATTCCACGTGTCAAGATCAACGCCAGCTAAACTGTTGATCGTATTGATCATACTGATGGCATCTGCACCACCTTGCACAGCCGCTTCAGCCGTCGCCGTAATATCGGTAATATTCGGCGTTAATTTTACAATGACAGGTGTTTTCGCTACCTCTTTGACCCAAAAGGTTTGACGTTCAACTAGGGCCGGTACCTGCCCGGAAGCAGCTCCCATCCCCCGCTCCGCCATACCATGCGGACAGCCGAAGTTGAGCTCGAGACCGTCCACCCCGACATCCTCAACACGCTTGACGATTTCATGCCATTTTTCCTGTTTTGGCTCCACCATTAAGGATGCAATAATCGCATGGTTCGGGAAGCGTTTTTTCGTTTCATAGATTTCTTTTAAATTGACCTCCAATGGGCGGTCGGTAATCAATTCAATATTATTAAAGCCTGCTACTCTTTGCCCGTTAAAGCTGACAGCAGCAAACCGTGAGGAAACGTTCAAAATCGGGTCACCTAAGGTTTTCCAAACAGCTCCTCCCCATCCGGCTTCAAATGCGCGCTGTACCTGGTAGCCTGAATTCGTAGGAGGTGCCGAAGCAAGCCAGAACGGATTTGGAGACTTGATCCCCGCAAGATTAATTCGTAAATCTGCCATCCTTTTTACTCCCTTCTATTTCAAAATAATATCAATCTATTAAACGGTTCCTACTACATTTAATTGTTTGTGAATGGCGTGAGCAACCTGTTTGCCCTGCTTAGCCGCAGTAACGACCATCGCATCCCCTTTTCCTTTACCGAACACAATATCACCACAGGCAAAAATATTCGGTTCGGATGTTTGGAAAGTTTCCTGATTCACTTGAACGACCCCGCCTTTATGTTCCAGTCCGAGTGCCTCGATTAAGGATAAATGCCTTGTTTGTCCAATTGCTTTTACCACCGCATCAACCGGAAGGACAAATTCTGAGCCCTCGATTGGAACAGGGCTGCGTCGACCGTCTTTTTCTGGTTCACCAAGCTTCATTTTTATGCACTCAATACCAGTTACCTTGCCATTTTCACCAAGGATCCTCTTTGGTGCCGTTAACCAGCGGAACTCAACACCATCTTGTTTTGCAAATTCATATTCAAAGTCATAAGCGCTCATTTCCTCTTCCGTTCTCCGGTAAAGAATTTTGACGTTTTCGGCACCTAAACGAACAGAACAGGTTGCACCGTCAATTGCCGTATTCCCCGCCCCAATCACAACTACACGCTTTCCGATCAAGTCATTTACAAGCCGTCCGCCCTTTGTTGCCTTTACAAATTCGATTGCATCATGCACACCATCTAGTTCCTCTCCTTCAATACCAAGGTTCGGAACATGTGCCATCCCTGCTGCTAAAACAATCAGATCAAAGTTTTCCTTTAAATATTCAGGTGATACATCTCTGCCCACCATCGTATTCGTCTTGATTTTCACATTTAATTTTTCAACTTGATGGACTTCCCAGAAGGAAATCGATTGTGGTAAACGGAAGGAGACAATCCCAAAGGTATTCAATCCGCCCGCTTTTTCTGCAGCTTCGAAAATCGTTACATCATACCCAAACCGGGCAAGTTCCCTCGCAGCTGATAATCCCGCAGGACCGCCGCCGATAATGGCAACTGACTTTCCGTTAGACTCACCAGGCTGAAAGAGAGTTTGTTCATTTTGAATCGCCCAATCCGTTGCATATCTTTGCAGGTTTCCAATCATAATCGGCTTTGTAGAATGATTTAAGACACAAGCACCCTCACAAAGCTCCTCTGTAGGACATACTCTTGCACAGCTGGCGCCGACAGGGTTGGAAGACATAATCGTTTTCGCTGATCCAAGCAAATTTCCAGAGGCAATTTTTTTTATAAAGGTTGGGATATCAATTCCGGTTGGACAGGCCTTAATACAAGGGGCATCATAACAATAGAGACATCGATTTGCCTCTTCAATCGCCTCACGGTTCGTTAGGGCTGGTTCAACCTCTTGAAAGTTCTTTTCAAGATTAGTTAAGGAAATACGCTGCATGTTTTCACTTGCCAATGAGAAACCCTCCTTATATATGAATAGGATTCTAGTAAAAATGTAAGCGCTTTACAAAATAATGATTGGTTTACTAGATTTGAAAAGTTTAGCCTCCTTTTTTAAAAAATATTACAGAAAATTCTGCATCTCATTCTATTTTACAGACACTAGAAAGGCATTTCATTACACAATCTGTAAAATAATGTAAGCCTTTTATTAGCCAATATGTAAAATGAATTTTCTGACTCAATTGAATGAAAAAATAGTAAATGATGTTAAATGTGTAGGGTTAGAATTGAAAAACAGAATTTGTGAGGGTATCAATCTTGTACCTTTTATGGATACTTTATCAATTTATCATAATGAAATTAAAAAATTTGTAAAAATACCACGAATACTTTTATAAATGTCTACTTTTGGGCAATAAATCTTTCGACACTATCTAAAATATATAAAAAGCGCTCTTTTCATTTAGGCTTGGGTTAAACCTAGTTGTTGATTTCCGCTCCAGGCGCGTGCGGTTCGTGGGCGGTCCGGGGAGCCTCCTCGTCGCTACGCTTCTGCGGGGTCTTCCCCTGCCCCGTACTCCCACAGGACATTGAATTGCATCCTCGAATCCGCCCACGCACGAAGAAAATGCGTTAGCATTTTCGAGGAGTCTTCACGCCTTCCGCTCCAATCAACGTTGTTCAAAAATCAACATTGTCCTTTAACACAGCTTTCACTTAAGAGCACTTTCTTAAAAAACTTTTTTATTTCTACTAATGTATTTGAAATTGATCTAGTAAATAATTTACTAATTTGTCGGAATCAACTCTTGCAGCAACAAAAGGCGGTCGAGCCTCAATTGCTCCTTCAAATGGTACTCCTAGCCATAAAATACGTTCGTCCAAAATCACAAACGGGAAGGTTGGACGGTTCGAAATCCATTCATTTGGCTGAAGGTTTGTCCATTGCCTGGAAGAAAGAATCGTCAATTGCACATGTTTATTGCGGTTCATTAATTTTTTCTGCCAATGTTCAGGAAGAACGGTATGATCCGGTAGCGATAATACAATCGAGCTTTTTGTTCTATCAAGATCCCGGAAAATCTTCTCCAGTTTTAATGCATGTACCCACTGCAATCGGGGAAGCTGATGTTGAATCCAATTCCCAATTTCTTTTTGCGTCACCGTTTGATTTTGTTTCCTCTGATAGTCGACAAGCTGCCTTAAGGTTTTTCCCTGATAAACATGTTGGCAGATAAAGGTCTGATTACTGACATGGATGAATTTCCCTTTTGTCCTTGTAATCGCAACATTGATGAGGCGTTCACTATCCTTGCCAGTTAACAGCATTCCAGCCCGCTCCAGAGGCCAGCCGTCAACAGTGTCAAACACCATTACATCCCGCTCGCTTCCTTGAAACCGATGGACGGTAGCAGCGATTATATCAGCAGCCATCCGTTCATTTTGAAACAAATCATTCAGTAAAAGTTCCATTAAATTTGCCTGAGCACGATAAGGAGTCACATAACCAATTGATTTTGTCCCAGCTAAATAGGATTCGTGAATCAATTGGAAGGAGAGCAAAAGCTGCCAAACATTCATGCGCGAATTGGAGGTCCGCTCCGTCATACAATAGGCTCCCGTATAACTTGTGTCTAACAGGATAGATGCTTTTTTCGGGAACGGTGCTTTTTCAACGATTTGGTTACGGCTGTCCTGAACGCTCATATGGTCCCCAACCAGCGACTGATAAATATAGCAATTTGTGAACGCAGAAATTTCCGGATGCATTCTTCTTTGTTCCTTTAATAAAAATAAATGAGGGTGGAGTTCCCCTTTATTCACCCAATCCACAACACCGGCGCGGTGAAACACATCCTCCCTCAGCCATTTTGCCACTAACGCATCACGGCTTGAAGCAATCGGCGGCAATTGTTTAAAATCCCCGCAAATTATGACTCGTTTACCGAGGGTTGCAGCAAAAGCAGCTTGTGGAACATATGCCATACTTGCCTCGTCCAAAATGACCACATCAAAATCCTTTTCATAAATTGAAGCATCACTAGCGGCTTTCGCAAGTGTTGTGCCGACAATCAGTGCATCCTTGACAAACTGCAATTCTTTTTGGCGAATCTTCTCTAAAACCTTGGCAATCTTGGTTTCAAGCTCTAAAAGCTGATTGGAATCCCTTTTGCTAAAGGATCGAGCTAAATCTTGTTTCAACATCCTTCGTTCTTCCAATAAGATGTTTTTATTTTCGGCAAGTCCCGGATCCTGCTTTTCAATTAACTGGCTGGTGGTCAGTGCTTCTCCACTAGGCAGACCTTCACCGGAATGAAATCCGTAACGAAGGACCTCTCCCTCCTGAAAACGCTGCTTTTTGTTGATAAAATGAGAAATTTCACTAATTAATACATTTACAGCTTGATTGCTATGAGAAAGGATCAGGACTCTTTTTTTCTGAAAATATTTATTTGCTGCCACCCTAGCAAGCGTGTAGGTTTTCCCTGTTCCAGGCGGTCCCCAGACAAATGTGACAGGATTGTATTTTGACCGTAATACCAATTCGTGGATATTGCTTTTAATTTTATCGAGAGGATGCTTGGCAGGCATGGAAGGGTCCATTAACCTCCTTACTCTAAGTCGTTTTTGCTTGCTTTTTTTTATCTCATCTAAGCGTTGAATAAGATGTTCCAATAATTCCCACGGATCATGAAATAAAAAAGCCTCCGGAATCAAATCTCCCCATGATTGCTCTAAGGCGATGATGATTCCTCTGCCCTCTGATGATAAAATCCGCCCGTTTTGTTTTAGACCGCCCCACTCGAGTCTTATCGTAGACCCGACCGGAATTTTTAAAGGGGCTGCGGTATCAAAATAATAGGTAAACGAATGGTCATTTGTTAAAAAACGACCATTTGAAACAATATGCTTATTACTGCCAAATTTTTTTAAATAATTGATTTCATTCTGCAGTGCGTGCTGCCATTCTTTTATTAATGTAATGATTGAATTCATTAAATCCTTCCTTATAAAATATTATCTAAATACGAACACTCCGAGGATACCTGACATGATAATCACGATCGTCGGATGGAGTTTTAAAGATAGGAGAGAACAAAAGGATACCGCAAAAATGATGAACATCCCCACCATCTTTGTTGAAAAATCAAAGGCAACAACCCCATTTGACAGCGCAAAATTGATGGCTGCATAGATAATCAAACTAGTAACAATCGGACGCAGTCCATAAAAGGCTGAAGTAATAAGTTGATGATCTTTCACTTTTTCATAATTTTTAGCCATCACGAGAATGAAAATTAGCGAAGGTAGGGTAATCGCCAGAGAAGAAATCAGCGCACCGTAAATCCCTCCTATATGATACCCTACGGTAGTCGCACTATTTGAGGCAATAGAACCGGGAGCCACACCGGATAAACCAACAAAATCGGTAAATTCAGAGGTAGTCAGCCAGTTACGCTGTGTCACTTCCCGTTCGATAAGGGGGATCATCGCATATCCGCCCCCAAAAGAAACGGCACCGATCAAGAAAAATAATAAAAATAATTGCAGTAACACACCTTTCCCTCCTACCCTGCTCTTTTACCCTTTTGAGGTTCCTGTATTTTTTCTAATCGAACCGCGATTCCTAACCATTTTTTCACTTTGACGATCATAATTCCGAATAATGCTCCTAAAAAAATCGCGATAATGGGGTGTAAATGAAAAACAAGCATCATCACAACCATGCCTGCACAGAGGATAAAGGTTGATTTATCCAATAAAGCTGTTTTTGATATTTCGATAGCCGCATAAAGGATTAAAGCAACCACAGCAGCACGAATCCCAAGGAAAGCTGACTCAAAATATGAATTATCCTTAAATAGAATAAAAAATATGCTGAGAAAACATACAATTATAACGGTTGGAAATAGAACACCTGCCAAAGCTGCAATGGCGCCCAAAACACCTCCAAACCGATAAGCAATAAAAGTGGCACAATTCACAGCAATCGCCCCCGGCGCTGTCCCGGATAAGGCAAATATATCGGAAACATCTTTCATGTTCAGCCATTGTTTTTTATGAACAAATTGCCGTTCAATTAATGGGATCATCGCATAACCACCGCCAAACGTTACAGGGGCGATTTTAAAAAAGATCCAAAATAATACAATTAATAATTTTAACTTTGATTTCATCACAAGCCAACTTTCTCGAATAAGCATTGAGATTACCTTTCTATTATAGTACAAAAATAATAGATTCCCTTTGTTATCAGAAGATTTACAAAATCCGCATAAAAATAAGCAGTCGTTTGAAAAACGACTGCTTATTTTTACTGCTTATTTATGATGTTGAATAACTTTTTCTTCGAGTTCTGCTCCCTGCCATCCTTTACAAACGTCTACCCAGTCCTTCGCAAAGGAATATTGGGATAATTCTTCGAGGGTCAATTCGATTGCAGAGTTGGTACTGCCGCAAGCCGGAAACAAGGTATCAAACCGTTTCATAGAAACATCCAGGAACACATCCAAATCCTTTGCTAATCCAAAAGGGCATACCCCGCCAATCGCATGTCCCGTTTGTTCAAGCACTTCGTCGGGATTTAACATCCGTGCTTTGAAGCCAAATGTTTGGCGAAATTTTTTATTATCAATTTTTGCGTCTCCTGCGGCGACGATTAAAATAGCTTTTCCCTCTTCACCCCTAAAGGATAATGACTTCGCAATTCGAGCGGGAATTACACCAATGGCTTCTGCGGCCAATTCTACTGTTGCGCTAGAGGTTTCGAATTCCATAATATCTTGCTCGCGATTCCATTGTTTAAAATGAGTCTTCACACTTTCTAATGACAATTTATTTCATCCTTTCCCTATCACTTTTATGTAGAATAATATCACAATTTAAAAAATAAACATAAAAAGAGGCACATAGGTGATTTAAACCCATGTGCTTTTTCGTTATTAATCAATGTCATTACTTTTTACTTTCAATTTTGAATCGCCATCCATTTTCCTTTTGAATATAAATAAGAGTGGACAGTAATTTTTTCAATTTTCCTTGGACATACTTATGAAGTATCTTTGTGAGAAAATACGAAATTTATGACAAGGAGGTCTAACATGACTTACGAAAATCAATTCAGTAATTTTATAAATGAGCTTTCTTTACAAACGAAAATGGAAAATGTTTGGCTTAATACATGCGGTTCATGGCAAAACTGTACCGAAACAACCATTCAATCGTTTTTATCCCAATGCCTAGAATACAATATCGATCCACAGTTCTGCATGAGCTGGGTTGAACAGCATAGTAATGAAATCCCAAATTGGGCGGCTGTTTCCGAGATGTCTCTTGGCTGGGTAAACCAACATACCTCTTCGGGGTCTCCTTTTGCTATACAGGATGAAGACCTAAGTTAAGAAAAAAGTCTTTGCGATTTTATTTTCGCAAAGACATTTTATTATGGATGAATGATTTTATAAAGTTTTTCAAGGCCCTCCACTAATCGAGGTGATGGTCGGCAGTACAATTCTTCTTCCAAAATCAGAATTTGGCTTTCATTCTTATAATCTAGCTTTTCAAAGCTTGGACGCTTCGTAACCACATTTTTTTGAACCTTCGCTTTTTGAACGCCGACCCAAGCTAGACAAATAAAATCAGGCTTTCGAGATAAAACATCCTCCCAATCAGTCTGAATGCTAGCAAGTTCAACATCTGCAAAAATGTTTCTTCCTCCCGCTATTTCTGAAATCTCGGTCAGCCAATTGATTTTTCCCGGGGTAAAAATCGGTTTCGGCCACCATTCCCAATAAAGCGCTGGCCGATCTTGAATCGTCTTCCCCCTTTCTTTTACCTTTTCTATTCTGGACCGAAATTCCTTAGCTGCCTCGATTCCGCGTTCTCGATTTTGCAGAACCTCTGCCGTTTTGATCAAATCTTCTTCAATGTCAGATAGGGACTGCGGATTTAACACAAGATGGGGGATTCCTCTTTCAACAAGTGCTTCCACGTTTTTTTCCATCCCAGGCACACTTAAAGAAGCTAAAACCATATCTGGTTTCAACTCTTCGACCAAATCCATGTTAATCGATAAATCCGGACCTAATCTTGGAAGATTTGCAACCTGAGCCGGCCAATCAGAAAAATCATCAACTCCCACCAGAAGATGTGTTAATCCTAGAAATTCCATCAATTCTGTGTTACTGGGGCATATAGATATAACTCGCACGGTCTCACCTCTCAATGTTTCTATAAATTTAAGATCAAAATCAGACGCTTACTTGATTTTTTCAACCAATTTTACTAAAAATTGATGAATAAGCTCAAAAGCTTCTCCAATGGATAAATCTTCTCTAAATCCCTCTACATAATTCAAAGCAAAATTTAAATCCCACAGCCCGTCCTCATTGCTGAACAATAAATCAAATTTAGCCTCACTGCCTTTTAAATTTTGATTTAGTTCCTCTTTTAACACATTACCGAATTTCTTTTGAAACCTAAGGCCTAACATTACATCATATGTACCAAAAACATCATCTACTTCTAAAGAAACAGCATCGACATGAATAGCATCAAATTGTTTAGACTCTAAGAATAAAAATTCCTTCTTATGTTTTTTTAAGTAATCAAGGGGCTGGGTTAGAAACGAAAATGTTTCTTTAGCAATCAGTTCTTCTGTTTCCTTATCACAGCGTTCAATATAAGCATCTTCTAAAAGTTGTTGATTTGCCATCGTATTCCTCCTAATTCTATTAACTGTACTATATTATCCCAATAATCATCGTTTGATAGCAACTTTTAAAATAACAAAACAGGGAACAACGATTTAATCTCGCTATCCCCTGTTTTCCTTCTCATTAATTTTCAGCTAATTTCGTAACAACCTTTTTATCTGCTGTTCCCCCATGCGGGTTACCTGCTGGTTTAACCCTTTTAATAAAGAAAGCAAGAATTAGCGCAATACTAGCAATTCCAACCGACACTAAGAAAGAATCATTAATTCCTTCAAGCATCGCTTTCATAGCAATTTGCTGTTTCATTTCAGCCATTGCCTCAGGAGTTGGTTTACCAGTCAAATGCTTCATCGCTGAAGCTGCTAAGTCAGTTGCATGCGTTTTTGTACGATTAGACATGATGGTAACCAATAATGCCGAGCCAATTGCACCTGAAACTTGCTGCAGAGTACTGTTCATTGCTGTTCCATGCGGATATTGATGGGCAGGCAATTGGTTTAATCCATTTGTCATAACCGGCATCATCACCATCGACATTCCAAACATCCTTGCTGAGTAAATTAGGATTAACTCAGTGTAAGTAGTATGAAGTGTTAAAGTGCTTAAGAAGTAACTTGTGATAATCGTAATCGATAAACCAATAATAGCTAATAAACGGCCGCCATATTTATCAAATAATTTACCGGTAATCGGTGACATAATCCCCATTAAAATTGAACCAGGCAGCATGAGTAATCCAGACTTGATTGGCGAAATACCGCGGATCGATTGAACATAGATTGGTAAAAGCAACATCGCAGAAAACATTGCCATCGTAATGACAATCGATATCGCCGATGATAATGTGAACATTGGATACTTGTAAATTCGGAAATTAAGCATCGGTACTTCAAGCTTTAATTGACGCCAAATGAATAAGACTAATGCTATTGCCCCTACGATAATCGTAATATAAACTTGCTGACTGTCCCAGCCTTTATTCCCTGCGGAACTAAGACCATACAATAAACCGCCAAAACCAATACTTGATAATAAAAAGGATAGAAAATCAAGACGGATTTCCACATCTTTCTTTTTATCTTTTAGTAAAAAGATTGCAATCACAAGAACAATTGCTGCAATCGGTGTAACAAAATGGAAGAGCATTCTCCAGTCAAAGTGTTCAATTAACCAGCCTGATAAGGTAGGGCCAACTGCAGGAGCGAAAATAAAGACTAAGCCGAAAAGCCCCATCGCAGCCCCTCTTTTTTCAGGAGGAAAGCTTGTTAGCATGACATTCATTAATAAAGGCATCATGATCGCAGATCCAGAGGCTTGAATCATCCTTGCCACGAGTAAAACAGGAAAGGAAGTTGCAAAACCAGCAAGAATGGTACCAATTAAAAATAAACTCATGGCTCTTAAAAATAAACGTCTTGCTGTATACTTTTGGATTAAAAAGGCTGTAGCGGGAATCATGACTCCATTTACAAGCATATATCCAGTTGAAAGCCATTGAACAGTTGATGCAGTAACCTCAAGGTCTTTCATTATGGATGGTAAAGCTACATTTAATAATGTTTCGTTTAGCATGGAAATAAAAGCGCCAATCATCAGGATTGCCAGAATCCCCCATGGTGGACGATCTATCGGTTTAACAGAATTCTCCATTGTATTACCCCCTATAAACTAACAGTTCATTTTTTTGTACTGCTATTTCACATAGACAATATCATATACCAGCAGTTCAATTTTTGCAACAAGAAAATTGAACTTTTTATAAGGTTTGTTTTAATAAAGGAAATCATGTACTATAGAATTATACAAGGGGTACAAGGTTCAACTAACAATCAGTGGGGGAGTTTTCCATCCCCTACTGATTGTTAGTTGAACCAATTGGCCTTTTACGGGCAGTTACCTTCACCTAAGCATCTTCAATTTTTAAATTATCGAAGAATGGTCCTACTGCCCGTTAAAGCGGGATAAATCGAATTTAAGGTGATATAGATGAAAGATCGAAAGCAGCACGTGATTGAAAAAGCACATGAATTATTTATTGAGAAGGGATTCCAAGCAACATCTATTCAGGATATTTTGGATTTTAGCGGAATTTCGAAAGGAACCTTCTATAATTATTTTTCTTCGAAAAACGAATTATTAATAGCCATTTTTAAATCCATCTTTAAAAACATGGACAGGGAGCGGAATGAGTTACTAATCGGACAAGACCCAGCTGATATTGAAATTTTTATTAAACAAATGGAAATACAAATGCGGTCGAATAAAAAGAATCGACTTTTCACTCTTTTTGAGGAAGTATTATTCTCGAATGATGCGGAAATGAAGGAATTTCTCAAAAGAGGACAATTTTTCATGCTCCGCTGGCTCTATAACCGATTTATTGACTTATTTGGTGAGGATAAAAAAGCTTATTTAATGGATTGTGCCATCATGTTTATGGGGATTCTACAGCAAAATATCCACTTCGACCACCTTGCTAATGGTGCGAATACCAATATCAGCCGGGTTGTCCGATATAGTGTTGAGCGGATGGTAGGCATAGTTGGTGAGGTCGTGGAAGCTGGAGATTACTTAATTAGTCCGGAGCTTTTGGCAAAATGGATTCCGGAATGTAAAAATAATGGACAGGAATTAAAAGGCCAACTGCTTCAATTAAGTTCTTCTTTAAAGAAAATGATTACGAAAAACTGCCCAATTGAAGGGGACCAAGAAAGATATCTTGAATTATTAGACTTTATTCTAGATGAACTCATGCAAATAAGAGCTCCACGCAAACATTTAATTGAGAGTACCCTCTCAACTCTAAAAACAGAAAAATCACCCTTTGCTGAAAAAGAACTTCAGCAACTGGAGAAGCTTATTGCCCATTTTGGGTGACGGTATAAGTGACAGGCACTGCCCGTGGACTTTTCGCTTCTTATGTCCATATGGGGTGGACTTTTCAGCCAATAAGAAAGCAGTGAATTTCAGCTTAATTGAAGTTCACTGCTTTTTTAATGAAACTATTTGGTTATAAACGTTCTTGGCATAACAACTGCAACAACTTCACCGCGGGCACAAAGTTCATCATTTGCAAAGACCTCTACATCCACTTTCCACTTTTTCGGATGAATTTCAGTAATTGTTCCGACTGCTTTTAACGGGACACCATGCGGAGTTGGTTGTATGAAATCCACCTTTAAGGAAGCGGTTACAAATCGAGGCGGTTCTACCCCGTCTCCAGCCTCATGACCATTTTTTCGATGTAGTGCTAGTGCCGCTGAACCTGTTCCATGGCAATCAATCAAAGAGGCAGTAATCCCTCCATAAACAAATCCTGGCAGTGCCAAATGGGCTGCTTCAGGTGTATAAATCGTTACCGTCTGGTCTCCCTGCCAGCCGGTGCGAAAATGGTGACCCTCCTCATTTAAACGGCCACACCCATAACACCAGGCAAAATCATCCGGATATTCATCTTGAATCGCTTTGATCACCTTTTCTACCACACTCTCTCCTCCTTTTTTCAGAAAATTATACCATATTTTGGGCAAAAATAGAGCCAGGAGGATTCCTGGCTTTTATATAAACTATTTTGGTTGTACTTACAATTTATGAGATATACTTCCTTGTTTTGTTTCATTAGCTAGCTACAGGTAGAGTGATTTCGACCAGTGTACCTTCTCCAATTTTACTTTGATAATGTATTCTGCCATGATGCTGCTTAATGAGTTTGTGACAGATCATTAATCCAAGTCCAGTCCCTTTTTCCTTTAATGTGTAAAAAGGCTCACCTAAGCGCGGCAGCAGTTCTTCAGGAATCCCACAGCCCTCGTCGCGAACGGAAATAATCACCGTTCCGTCGATGCCATTTCTTAAGTGGACATGGATTTCCCCGCCTTCCGGCATCGCTTCAAAGGCATTTTTTAAGAGATTTAAAAATACCTGTTTTAATTGATTTCGCTCACAAATAATCAGAAAATCTGGATTTTCGAACGTTAATTTAAATTGAATATTATTCATTAACGCCTGCGGTGCCAAAAGCTCAAGAATACTTTCAACCAAGTCCCGTAAATCCGTTTTCTTAAGCTGGATGGCCTGCGGTTTCCCCAATGAAAGCAGTTCGCTTGTTATCGTTTCAATCCGCTCTAATTCACTGAGAAGCAGTTCATTAAATTCAATTGGACCCTTTTCCTTTTTATATAACTGTATAAAGCCTTTAATTGTTGTTAAAGGATTTCGGATTTCGTGTGCCACTCCGGCCGCTAACTCCCCTACAATGGAAAGTTTTTCAGATTGAAGAAGAATTTCTTCGGCTTTTTTACGTTCAGATATATCCCTGCTGATAATCACAATATGTTCAACAGAATTGTTTTCACATTCAACCGGCATACATCGAGATTCAAACTCAATCCAATTACCGTCTTTATGATGAAAGCGGAACTCCAACGAAACGGACGCTTTATTTTCAAACATCCACTCAATCGTATCTCTAAACATTCCAACATCATCAGGGTGAATGAACTTACATAATTCAAATTTTTCCAACTTGACTCCACTATATCCCAAAACAAGTTCATGGGAAGGTGAAAAATATTGAACAGAATGGTCGCGTTTCATTACCATAATGAGATCAGAAGTATTTTCTGCAATTAAACGATAATTAGATTCACTCTCTGCTAAAGATTTCTCCATTTGCTTTTTTTCGATAATAATCCGATGGAGCCGCTCATATGACTCAATCAATAATGCTCCAAGAATGACCCCCAATAAGACAAAAAGCATGTATTGGAAGTGAAAAAGAGGTTCATGTCTTAAAACATTAAAGATAATCGGCACAGTGACGATATAAATGACCACATAGGAAACATATAGATAGAGGCATTTTTTTACAGGCAGGTGACGCTTTGTCAAAATATGAATGATGATAAAGCTTATCATAATTAAGATCCAGCCAATAATGGCCGGTGTCCAGTGCCCACTCGAAAACAATCTAGCAAACAGGGCGAATCCGCCGGTGATGGTGCCAGCTATTGGTCCAAGATAGGCAAATACCAAAATAACCGGGGCATACCGAATATCATAGGAATAACCTTGCTGATGGATAGATAATGCTACTAATAGAATGGAAACGACCCCTGCATAGACCCCCACCCAAATTCTTAACTGTTTTAGGGACCGATGACTACTAAATGAACGAATGACCAAAGGTGTACTGACCATGAGTGAAAAAATAGAGAGATTTACAATGTAGTCTAATAGAATCAAATGTATTCACCCAAACTTAATATATTCTTCTTTAATCATAAACTAGAGCCAATACCATTTCCATACTAAAAAAATACTTTTATGCATGCCCCCACCCTTTTCAAATAAAAAAGTTGCTGCCCGCCAGATTGGGAATGCAGCAACTTTTTTCGGTAAAATTCGGGCGGTACCACCATTAAAAAGATTTCTCAAGTATATCCATTGCCAGTTCCAATTCTTTTTCAGTAATAGTTAATGGCGGGGCAAGGGTTAGTACATTCCCCTGTGATACCTTAAAGCTTAATCCCTTTTCCATGCATTTATACATGATTCGTTCGGCTTCGGAAACGGCCTTCGCTTTTGTCTTACGGTTAAGAACCAGCTCCACCCCATATAGCAAACCGATTCCGCGGACATCCCCAATCAGTTCAAATCGGTTTTGCATGGCCAACAAACGAGTTTTCATATATTCCCCTAAGGAGTTTGCTCGCTCTAGCAAACGGAAGTCCTCGATATACTGGAGGGTGGCGAGTGCGGCCGCACAGCCAAGGGAGCTTTTTTCATGTGTAAAGTGTCCCAAAGCAATATCCCCGGCAACATCTAAATCCTCGCGGGCAAGCATCGCTGCCATTGGAAATACCCCTCCACCAAGTCCTTTGCCAAGCAGGACAATATCTGGAAGGACCCCATAATTTTCAAAGGCAAACATTTCCCCTGTTCGGCCCAGTGCCGTTGGTATTTCGTCATAAATCAACAATACTCCATGGGTATCACATATTTGTCTTAATCGTTGATGATATTCCTTTGGTGGTATTTGTACATCTGTGCACCTGATCGGTTCAAGGATAATTGCACCTATATCCCCTTCGCGCTCCATAACATACTCAAGATAATCCAGCCCCTTCTCATTGCTGGCATTACGATCCCCGAAAAAACATCTATAGGAATTATACGGCATCACCTGTAGAGTTCCTGGCATAAGCGGACCCATTCCATTGCGAAAAATAGCTTCGCCGCCGACAGATATCGCATCCAAACTAGCTCCATGAAAGGAATCCCACATTGAAATGGTCTTAAACTTTCCGGTTGCCTTACGGACGAGCTTCAAAGCCATACTTACAGCAGATGCCCCGCCTGGCGCTAAAAGTACTTTATTTAAATGTCCCGGAGCAAGTTCCACCAGTTTTCTTGCCAGTTGAATGGCTGTGTTGTTCGTGTATCGGCGCGGGGAAAAAGGTAGAACATCCAACTGATCCTTGACCGCCTTGATCACGTACTGATTTCCATACCCAACCTGGTGAACGCTGTTCCCATGAAAATCCATATATTTTCTTCCATCAATATCTTCAAGGTAAATCCCGTAGCTTTTTTCAATCACATTTAAGCAAGGGGTGGAAAGCGACTGGTGCAGATAAAATTCGGAATCCTCTTCTAAAAGTTGAAAGGCTTGCTCACTTAGATGGCGCTCCTGCCATTCTTTACGATTTTGAGATAAATTAATATCTCCTTCTGTTCTTAATAGCTCTGAATCAAGGTTTCTCATATTTGCCACTCCTTGATAACACCACCTTTGTAACAAAGCTTTTTTAAGGACACTTCTTTGAATTCACTGCTTGTTTTGTCCTTTCAGATTCCTTTTAAGAAAACTTCTCTTGATTTGGCGACTAGATTTGTCCTTCCAGCTACAATAGAAGGACACTTCCCTTGGTTTCACTACTTGTTTTGTCCTTCCAGAACCCTTTGATGGACACTTTCCTTGGGTTCACAACTGGTTTTGTCCTTCCATACCCGATAGAAGGACACTTTCTTTGATTTCCTACTGGTTTTGTCCTTCCAGACTTTGTAGAAGGACTCCTTCTTTGATTTCAATACTGGTTTTGTCCTTCCATACCCCTTTGAAGGACATTTTCTTTGGTTTCACTACTTGTTTTGTCCTTCCAGAACCGATAGAACGACACTTTCCTTGGTTTCACAACTGGTTTTGTCCTTCCAGACCCGATAGAAGGACACTTTCTTTGATTTCACTACTGGTTTTGTCCTTCAAAAGCCTACTTTATTGATCAATAGGTACCTCTAAAGAATCGACAATTCCCACAATCGCTGCATCAATGGGGGCGCCCTTTTCGCCCATCAATTTTTGTGCGGGTGTCCCCTGCGTAATAATGACAAATTCACCAATTCCGGCACCAATTCGGTCCATCGCAATGATGACATTTCCCTCAGGTTGTTTTTCCACATTTATGGGCTGAACAATGAGAAGTTTGATGTTTTCCATTCCCTTTTCCTTTTGAATCGCCCAGATACTCCCTTCAACCCTCGCTAGCCGCACTCTACATCATCCTTTACCGATATACTTGATGGTCAATTTTTTCTCCTTTAACAAATCCTTTGCCAAAGGGGAAATAATAACGCCTTTTGGAAGGGTAAGGATATGATTTGGGAATTCCTGCTGGGCCTTAATCCATTCGGGGGTGAGAAGTTTTTTCGTGAAGGTCAAACCTCCATCATCTGCATGATTTATTTCTTCCGTTTTAGCAGCTGGCGACTTTGCCAGGCGATCACCGAATTTATCAATTACCGCATCTGCTAACTCCATTTGCGGCAAAAACTCTATACCTAGCTCCTTCAACCCTTCCACATAGGATTCAAACCGTTTCCGGTAAGGTCCTGGTAAAGAAAGTGCTTTTAAACAACGGCGGTCGGCTCTCTTAATTCCAGGGGTATCATCCCCAACAATAAGAAACTTTTCCAAGATAATCGCCGAAAAAATCAATTCAGCTTTAATTGTACCTTTTAAGCCGGTTACGATTCTCGCTGCATTATCCAAATCAATTTCCGGAATAACGATTCCATCGTATTCCTGCGGCAGTTCGATCGCAGCAGGAGAATATTCATCAGCCGCGATAATTCGATCAGAACCGCTTGACTCAATTCGCTGCATCCCCAGCCAGGAAGAAGTTTCACCATCTAAAAATAACAAGTCATACCCGATTTTATGGTTCTTTAATTTAATAAACTGATCAGCAAACGGCTCATGTGCCGAACTATCACAAAAAACGAATAACACTTTCCCGATCTGCTCTTTTTCCTTTTCGACTTTCATCGATTGGACAACTTCCTTCACAACCGACTCAATCATCACTCGAATATCGATGCTCCTCACCTCCCTTGCCAATTAAACTGATCATTTTTTCCAATGATTTTAACAAGGTCACCCGTTTTTAAACCCGCCGCATTCCCCTCGTCGAGATCTACATGGAAATCCCTACGATAAGAAGGATTCACACGAACAACCACATCCGAAAAAATAATCCGCCGGTCTCCGACGGTTTCGAGCAATAGTCGATCCCCCTGCTCCACATTGAGTTCTTTTGCATCATCAGGCGAAAGATGAACATGGCGTTTCGCAACAATTACCCCTTTTTCCATCACCACACACCCTTTTGGACCGACAAGAGTCAGTCCGGGTGTGCCTTCAATCGAACCGGATAAACGGACAGGGGGATGGACTCCTACTTGAAATCCATCGGTTATGGAAATTTCCACCTGTGTTTCTCCCCTAGCAGGTCCGAGAATTCTTACATTTTGGATAATCCCCTTTGGACCCAATAAGGTAACCTGCTCCTTGGCAGCAAATTGACCCGGTTGTGATAACTCCCGAAACGGTGTTAACAAATAACCGTTTCCAAATAAGGCCTCCAGATCTGACAATGATAAATGGACATGCCGGTTAGATACGCCTACAGGAATTAAAGGGCTTTCAGCCTTTTCATCCACAGACGCTGCCTTTTTAATCCTGTGCTGTTGCTTTACAACAATCCGTCTTTCGCGAAGAAAATCCCTGGCAGAAGGGGTAAGTTTTTCCCCCTCGCCAAGGGTGAAAGGATTAGGAATCCCATTTTTCAGCATGGCTCTAAGTTTGGATTCCGTAATAATCGTCATCGTCTATCCTTCCAATTTCGGAAGAATCAACTCAATATCCGAATGCGGGCGTGGAATTACATGGACTGAAACCAATTCGCCGACACTTTCTGCTGCAGCAGCTCCAGCATCTACGGAAGCTTTTACCGCTCCAACATCTCCGCGAACCATAACGGTCACAAGCCCGCCTCCGGCATGAACCTTTCCAATTAATCTTACATTTGCTGCCTTTGCCATCGCATCAGCTGCCTCAACAGCCCCAACCAAACCCTTTGTTTCAATCATTCCTAATGCTTCTCCACTCATTGTTTATTCCTCCTCATTTAAAATTTAATTCTTTTAAAATACTCTTTACGATTTCCATAACCTCAGCTTTAGAAATAAGCGTCTCATTGTTTGTAACTGTTTGCTGTGAACCTGAAGTCACTGCTGGGGCTTCATTTTTCATCTCCCTAATACCAAAGGCGATCCGTTTTATATTCAATAAATGCTCCGGACCAATATTGTCAGACGAAATATTGTTTCCGTAGGTCCCACAGCCAAGTGTCATCGATGGTGAAATACCGGTTGTCGCACCGATTCCACCAAATGTCGTCCCTGAATTTACGACAACCCGCGAGACGTTTTGTGAAAGACTAAAGCTTTCAACAATTTGTTTATCTTCACAATGAATCCCCATCGTATGCCCTAAACCACCGAGTTCTAATAATTCATTACACACTTTACCTGCCTCGGAACAGCCTTCAACCGTATAAAAAGCAAGAATTGGAGAAAGCTTTTCAAGAGAAAACGGGTATGCTTTACCAACCTTGGCCTCCTCTGCCACTAGCAATCTTGTATCCTCTGAAATGAGTATTCCCGCCAATTGTGCTAATTCTTGCGGGGATTTTCCAACAATCGCCGGATTCAAACTTCCATTCTTCAAAATAAGCTCTTCTAGCTTTTTCTTTTCATAGTCATCAAGGAAATACGCTCCTTGTTTTTCTAGAACCGCTTTAACCTTTCGTTTAACGGACCCGTCCACCACTAGTGCCTGTTCTGAGGCGCAGATGATTCCATAATCAAAGGTTTTACTCTGAACAATTTGACTGACTGCTTTCCCAATATTTGCACTTGAGTGGATATACACTGGTACATTCCCGGGTCCAACTCCATAGGCAGGTTTCCCTGAGCTATAGGCTGCCTTTACCATACCCGGACCACCCGTCGCTAAAATCAAATCAGTCAGTGTATGATTCATGACTTCCTGGACCGAAGATAGCGTCGGGTTTGAAATACAGGAAATGGCTCCATCGGGTGCACCTGCTGCCACTGCTGCTTCCTTCATCACCTTTACCGCTTCATTCGTACATTTTGCTGCAGAAGGATGCGGGCTAAAAACGATGGCATTTCTTGATTTCATTGCAATCAAAGCTTTAAATATCACAGTTGAAGTTGGGTTTGTCGAAGGAATAACCGCTGCAATCGTGCCCACTGGTTCAGCCACTTCCCAAACCTGCTTCTCCTCGTTACGGGCAATGATTCCCACTGTTTTCTTATCTTTTATCGATTCATACACTTCATTCGCTGCAAAAAGGTTTTTGACCCTCTTATCCTCAACCTTTCCATACCCTGTTTCTTCCACCGCTAATGCCGCAAGCCTGCCTGCTTCCCTGATGGCCGCTTGGGCCATTCTGTGAACAATTTGATCCACTTGGTCCTGTGTCAAAGTGCCAAGCGTTTTCTGTGCTTGTTTCGCTTGCTCGAGATTTCGTCTCCCCTCTTGCATCGATTCCAGATCCTGATCCAAGTACATCAATTGTCGCCACCTTTCTCAGCTAGGAACCTGCTAATCTGTTTTACTAAATCCTCTTTTTTAGCCGAAGAAATTTCTTGGAGTGATAAAGGAAAACCTTCGTATGAATTAGCAAGTTCTCTTAGCTCTTGAAGACTAGTTTTAGTCCATTCCTTTGGTTTTTCTTGGTCTATATTTTTTACTACTTTAGGCTCTGACGGTTCCGATTTTTCCTCGGCTTTCTTTAATAGCGACGGAAAAAGCATTTGAATGATATGGTCATCTGGTCTGGCAATGACATGAGAATGACGTAGTTGACCAACCCTTTTGGCAGCTTCTGTCCCAACCTCGACAGCTGATTTTACGCTTGCGACATCGCCGATGATGTAAATAGTCACTATACCCGAATCTGCTCCCTGGTAGGTGACAACCCTTACATCCGCTGCCTTTGAAGCAGCATCTGCCGCAGCAATCAGTGCCGGAAAGCCTATTGTTTCGATCATCCCCAGTGCATAGGCATGTTTTTGCAATCCATTCACCTCTTCACCTTTTGGCTTTTTATAGAATCATTCCACCAAAGGCCTATAGTTTAAAAACTTCACTTAATCATCACCATTTGCCAGGCGCAGATTAATTTTCGGAATGAGTTTATCTAATTCACCAATACTATCAAGCACATAATGAGCACCTGCGTCTTTAAAACGCTTCGCCACACCCTCCATCTTATCTGCCAATAAATCCGGATCCATTGAATTGACTTCTTCTTCCTTTAAACCTAGTTCACTTCCGCCTTTAATCACACCAACGCTCCAAGCCCCAGCATTGACGCCTTCTTTAATATCACTAACCGTATCTCCAACCTTGATAATATGTTTCATTGGGAATACCCCTAAATTCATAGCATTTAAGTAACACATCCATGGATACGGGCGTCCTGCCGGTGCATCATCAGGTGTAAACAGGTAATCTGGAGCATAGCCTTTTTTCTTTGCTTCAGGGGCAACAACCGCCATCATTTCCGATGTATAACCGGTTGTCGACCCAATTTTTATTCCCTTCTGTCTTAGTCTTCCGACTAAATCCAGTGCCCCTGGGATTGGTGTGCAATAATTGCGGAGGCTTGCGAACAGCATTGGTTCAAAATCGGCATATAAATCATCGACATCCTTATCCGTTGGTACTTTGCCGAATTTTACGTTCCACAATTGGGCAATCCGGTCCATATCGCACATGGCGCGAATATGATCCCATTTTAAAAGCCCCATTGGTGCCCGTGCCTCCTCATCCGTTACTTCGATTCCTCTTTTTCTAAAAATCTCTAAAAATACATTCAATGGCGCAAAACAGCCATAGTCCACTGTGGTTCCTGCCCAATCAAAAATAACTGCTTCAATTTGGGGAGATGGATTACTCAAAAGACGAACCTCCTTTATAAGGTGAAACTCAATCAGTGGGGGGTACCTTTCATCCCCTACTGATTGTTAGTTGAACCAATCGTGATTTTACGGCAGTTGATCCCCCACTTAGCTTATTAGTTCCCTCAAAGATTTGAATGGGGGGTCTTACTGCCCGTTAATTCGGGATCAACAACCAATACGATCGTCTTCGTCACGTAGATGTGCAAAAGGAAAAATAAATTATTGGTTGGTAGTTCTTTATTAAAGGCAGGCATTTAAAATTATTTTTATGTAATACCTGCCTTGTGACTAGTTATAGATTGTTATGCTTGGATCGTTGTTTCTTCTTCAACGCTTTCGGTAACGATTTCAATTTCTTCGTGAATATAGATGCCGCGTTTTTTCAGTTCTTCAAAAATGACGGTTGGTTCAAATGCTTCTTCCGGAATAAGTACACCTGTTTTTTCAACCAATCCTTTAGCAATTAACTCGGTCGCAATTGCCATTGGAATTCCGACATTGCGGGTATACGCACGTAATTTTTCCCATCCTTTAACAGAACCGTCACTAGCAGGATGCGTATGGTATAAAATATGGCGTTTCCGTATTCCATCCTTTTTCCCAACGGCTTCAATATGCAGCGAATATCCGTACAGCTCTGTTTCTTGGCCTTCTTTTGATTGAAGGAGATACTCACCTATTACATCCATGACACCAACCTCTTGACCGTTGATTTCAACCTTTGGGTTGCGCATAATTCCGTAATCATAGAGGGCACGAACTAATTGCATGTTCTGTTTTGGCCAGGTTCCCCGCACTTCAATCAGCTCTACACCTTTATTCGCAAGCGCTTTTGCTAGGGTACGAGTTTCTGAATGCGGAATAATATATTGAATGGTTTCGCCATAAGGCTCTGGAAGCTGAATTTTTCTTGGTCTTGCGAAAGGAGGGACTTGAACGAATTCGCCTTTTTCAAAAACGATTCGTCCAGGAAGGTCTGGGTCGTATTCGTAGGTGGTGGTTTCGGTAATCGATTTTGAAAATGCAATTGGACGGAAAGAGCCATGGCTTACTCGCACTGTTTCTACCTCATCTAATTGGTTGGCAGCGTGCATCGCCATCATTTGTGTAACACCCGGGGTCATTCCAAAACCGGGAACTGCGGTTCGATTATGTTTCTTAAAGATTTCGGAAAATTCATCCTCTGCTCCAAAGCCGTTTAAATTGATTCCATGGCAGCCGGCTTCTGCAATAGAGGCAGTAGAAAGGCCGTTTAATGTGATCGTAGTTCCATCCATGACAATATCGTAGCCTTTCAATTGTTTAACTGTTTCCTCATGGTTAAATACATTTACCTTTACAAAATTCACTCGGGGGTCATTCAGTTCCTTTACTAAATCAAGGCCTAGTTCCTCATTAAAGTCACCAATGGTAATGACATCAAAATCAGAATGCTCGACAAGATCCAAAACGGCTTCCCGGCAAATTCTCCCTGCTCCACCCAAACAAAAGACTTTCATTTTTTCGCCCCCTGAAGATTTAAAATATTCACTCAATTATTGAGTTGATTTGATTGTATCATAAAATATTTGGATTGTCTTGGTTTTAATTGTTATTTTTTAATTTTTTTCATTCGATTTTACTTGGTTTTGATTTGTTGTTTCAGTTGAGTTTTTTAAATTGAAAAACGGCAGATTCTAGTATTCTAGAATCTGCCGTTTCTTTTATCCTGAACTTCGATGGTAGCCGTGTTTTTCCTCTTCTTTTTCCATAGTCATTAGATGACGATGTTCAATTACCTGGCTTATTTTTGCTAGGATAAAAGTAATTAGGACCGAAGCAAAAACCAAGCCATAAAAACCAGCCCCTATACCAATCCCAACACCACCTGCAAAAAAAATCATCGCCGCAGATGTTAAACCTTTAACCTGCAATCCATCCTTTAAAATCAAGCCAGCCCCCAAAAAGCCAAGCCCGGAAACAATTTGCGCTGTCAGCCTCATCGGATCCATACGATTATTGGGGTTAGAGCTGCCAAAAACCTCCACACTATAAATGGAAACGAGTGTAATGAGTGTACATGAAACGGAAACATAGGTAAAAGTTTTTAAACCCGCTGGCTTATTTTTGGCACTGCGGTCCCAGCCAATAAACATCCCAAGGAGGGCGCTAATCACTAAACGAAGATAAATCTCAATATTTTTAAAAAGATGCTCTTCGTAAAAGACTCCCAAATGCTCCATTCTAATCCTCCTTTTCAGGGAGCTCGTTTGCCAATGGTTTAGAGAGTCTATTGATCATTTATTTCTTGTCGGCAACTAGCCATTTTACATGATTTTCTTTTAATAGATATTCCCATTCCTGTGGGTGTTCTTTATCAGAAATGATGATATCAATATCCTGCAAATCAGCCATCTTATAATGAGTCCGTTTGCCCACTTTGGAATGGTCAATCAGGACAATTGATTTGCTGGAATGATCAATTAACTTTCTCGTTACCATTCCTTTAGAAGAATCAAAGCTGGTAATTCCGGTTTCTTTTGTTAAACCGTCGGCTGAGATAAAATATTTATCTACATATAGATTTTCCAGCATTTCGATCGTAAAGCTCCCCGTTACACGATGATGAGTGGTGTTTATCTCCCCGCCAAGCATGATAATCTTACCTGTGAAAATATTTTGCTGGTGCAAGTCGATTAACACCGATAGAGCCGAAATTGAGGTAGTAAAAATCGTTAAATTCCGCTTTTTACGCAAGTTTTTAACGAGCTGCAGCGGTGTGCTTCCGTCATCAATCGCAATGACGTCATTATCAGTAATTAAGCTTGCTGCGTACTCTCCGATTCGTTGTTTGGCTTCAGAGTGGGTCACCTCTCTTTCTACAGTTGGAGGCTCCTCATTAAAAAAGGATATATTGATTGCCCCGCCATAAACCTTTTTTAATTTTTCTTCCTGCTGTAACTCATCTAAATATTTACGAATGGTTTCAGTTGAAACTTCCAATATTTCTGCCAATTCATTAACTTTAACTTTGCCGCTGATTTCAAGGAGTTCAAGTATTTTCCTTTTTCTTTCTTCCCCAGCTAATGACAACTCATTCACCCCACGATATAAATATCCACTATAATTTTACTATAACATTGGAAAAAGATTGAATGATTTTGATTATTTATTTGCTAAAACAAAATTATAGTGAAAAACAGATCGATTTTGGGTGATTAATTCTTAGAAACAGCGTCGAGCCAAAAGCTGCTTTGTTCGATTGCTTGTAATAAACCCTCAATATCCTTCTGATGAACGTTTCCGATATTCCCAATCCGGAAGGTATCTAAGGCTGAAACCTTTCCAGGATAAATCACGAATCCTTTTTCTTTTAACCTTTGATAGAACACTTTAAAGTTGAACTTTTCAGACTCCGGATAATAAAAGGAAGTAATGATTGGAGATTGCAATTCTCCAGGAAGGATTGGCTCAAATTGAAGCTTTTTCATTCCTTCGGAGAGAACCATTTGATTATTCTTATACCTGCTTGCTCTAATTTTGATTCCGCCTTCAACCTCTAACTCTTTTAAGGCTTGAGCAAAGGCACGAACAACATGCGTCGGCGAAGTAAAGCGCCACTTCCCATTTTGTTCCTCCATCGTTTTCCATTGATCATATAAATCTAAAGAAACAGACCTGGCATTATTTTTACACTTCTCAAATTCATCCTTTTTGACAATCGCAAACCCGAATCCAGGGACACCTTCAATACATTTATTGGCACTGCTGATGAGGTAATCAATATTAAGCGAGGCGATATCCATTTCAACACCGCCGAAGCTGCTCATCGCATCGACAATAAACACGCGGTTGTATCGTTTAACAATTTCACTTACTTTTTCAATTGGATTCAGCATGCCTGTTGTGGTTTCGCAATGAACGATCGCCACATGGGAAATCTTCGAATCATTTTCCAGCTCATTTGTTAAACGATTTAAATCAAGAGCCTCCACCTCACCGCTTTCTAAAACAACAGTATTTATCCCAAGCGTTTTAGCGATTTTAACGATTCGGCTTCCATAGACTCCGTTTGCAATGACCAATAATTTTCCGTCCCGAGGTAAAACCGTACCAATAACGGATTCTACACTAAAGGTCCCGCTTCCCTGCATTAATACTGCTGAATACTGATCAATTGATTCGGTTGCAAGCCCAACAAGCCTTTTTCGGATGTCTTGGACAATATTATTGTAGTCGTCATCCCATGTACACCAGTCCTTCATCATCGCAAGTTTTACTGTATCCGTCGTAGTTAAGGGACCCGGGGTCAGCAATAAGTATGGGTTGTTTGTGAAATCATTTTTATTCATTCGTATATTCTCCTTTAAAAATATTATTTAGGGTCAAGGTTTCTTTATTTATTAGCCGCCTTTGTGAGCAATGGTTTCGATTGTTTTCTTGGCTTATTTTTTTCTTTATCACTCATGGTTTTCATAAGACTCACACAAATAAGGGACATGACTCCGAGAAGCATCAAATAAATGGAAGCCGGAATCCAGGAACCATGGAAAGCGGTGACCAATGATGTAGCAATCAATGGGGCGGTACCGCCAAAGATGGCAGCTCCAAGCTGATAGCCCATTGAAATACCGGTATAGCGAACTTCTGCACGAAACATTTCTGAAAACATGGTACCTAAAACTGAGGTGATGATCGACCAGATGGCATATCCGATCATAACGGCAATGGTTAATAAGAGGATTGATTTTTTTGAAAGCAAAAAGAAGTAAGGCATGGAAAATAAAATGACACTGATTGTCCCGATAACGAATATTTTTTTTCGTCCAAACCGGTCAGACAAATGTCCCATGGTGGGAATCATGACCAAGGAAATCAGTGTGCCAATGGTTACAGCATTTAAAACAGGGCCTTCAGGCATCTTCAGTGTATTGGTGGCGTAAGAAATTCCAAAGGTTGCAAAGATATAAAAGGGTGCGGTCTCGATGGCCTTTGCACCAGTTGTTAAGATCACTTCTTTCCAGTGATTTTTAAAGGTATCCGCAATCGGTAATTTGGAGACGTTTCCTTCATCTTTTGCCTTTTGGAAATCCGGTGTCTCTTCTAAACCATTCCGAATCCACAAGCCAAGAATAACAAGTAATAGGCTTGCGACAAACGGAACTCTCCAGCCCCATGCCAGGAACTGTGCATCCGGCAGTAATCTCATTAAAGAGATGGTAGCCGTGGCTAATATCATCCCGACTGCTGCGCCCATCATTGGTACACTGCCGGCAAACCCGCGCTTCTTTTTCTCGGAATATTCCACTGCTAAAAGGACAGCGCCTCCCCATTCACCGCCGACGGCAATCCCTTGAATGAGCCTCAGTGCAACAAGTAATATCGGAGCCCATGCACCGATATTTTCATAGACCGGTAATACTCCAATAAGTGCAGTGCTTATTCCCATGATTCCAAGGGTTAAAACTAATGATTTTTTCCTCCCAAGCCGATCACCGATATGACTGAAGATTACTCCTCCAAGCGGTCGGAAGAAGTAAGGAATTCCAAACGATGCTAATGCAATCAGAAGCCCTACCGTCGGATCGAAGTTTGGAAAAAAAAGTTTGTTAAACACAAGTGCAGCTACTGTACCATAGAGAAGGTAATCATAATATTCGATTGAACTCCCTATCAAACTAGCAACTAATGCTTTTACCCTCACCTTCTTTGAATGAACTTTTGTCGTCATATACAACCTCCTGTTTTTCTGGGACTAAGCTACGTCTGCAAACGCTTTCGTTACGTATCTTGTAAATAAGAATACCATGTTTTCAGATAATTGTGAATAGTTTTTTCGATATTTAGTTTGTTTTTATTTGTTTTTATTGGTACTTTTTAAGAAATAGGCCCTAGTATTTCAATTTTTTTGGTTTTCTTTATGCCTTCAAGCGTTTTGGACTTGGCGTATCCTTTGAAGACCATTTCTTCAGTGAACATTATGAGTTTTGGTCTTCATCCCTCCTTTGAAGACCATTTCCACTGCGGGCCTCTTGAGTTTTGGTCTTCATCCCGTCTTTGAAGACCATTTCTTCAGCGAACATTATGAGCTTTGGTCCTCATCCCTCTTTTGAAGACCATTTCCACTGCGGGCCTCTTGAGCTTTGGTCTTCATCCCTCCTTTGAAGACCATTTCTTCCGCGAACATTATGAGTTTTGGTCTTCATCCCTCTTTTGAAGACCATTTCTTCAGCGAACAATATGAGTTTTGGTCTTCATCCCTCTCTTGAAGACCATTTCCACTGCGGGCCTCTTGAGTTTTGGTCTTCATCCCTCTTTTGAAGACCATTTCCACTGCGGACCTCTTGAGTTTTGGTCTTCATCCCGTCTTTGAAGACCATTTCTTCTGTGGGCCTCCTTAGTTTTAGTCTTCATCCCAACTATGAAGACCATTTCTACCGAGATCTTTAAAAGTTTTAGCCTTCATGCCTGACTATGCACCAACAAAGATGGGTAGCAAAGCAAAATATAAAAAAATTAGATGTAGAGGTTCTCTACATCTACAAGATTTTTATTACCGCTGCTGCCAGGCTTGCGTTCGTTTTCTAATTTTCTTGGTAGCAAATTCATAAGCGACCCGAACAAAAATATTCGTGAGAACAATGATGAAAGACATGGCAGCGGCTGGAGCGGTGTCCCCCGCATCTGTCATATTCACAATTGAGATCGATGCAAGCTTAGTATCTGCAGTGTAAAGGAAAATGACCGCCGAGATTGTAGTCATTGAGTTAACAAACAGATAAATTCCAATCTCCAAAATTGCAGGAATCGACATAGGAACCGTTACATTGAAAAAAGTTTTATAAAACGGAATATTCATTGATTCAGAAACCGGCTCAAATTCCTTGTCTAATTTTTTCAAAGCCGTTGTTGCCGTAATGAGATTGACCGAATAAAAATGGATAATATTCGCTATGATGATGATCATAAATGTTCCATATAGGGATTGAAACGGATTAACAATCGTCAACCCCCAAAAATTAAATTCCGGTTTATTAAAGAAAAAGATATACGCTAACCCAATAACAAGTCCAGGCAATGCCAGCGGTAAAATCGATAAAAAGTAACTTACCTGCCTCGTTACCTTCATAAACCGCGTTTTTTCAATGAGATATGCCCCAAAGAAAATGACCATCGTACCAATAATAGCGGTAATAAGCGATACGTAAAGGCTATTAAAATAAGGCTCAAGCCCATTCCCTGCGACATTTTTAAAAGTTAAATGCTCAAGCGTCAAAGAAAAATTGTATGGCCAGACCTTCACAAGGGAAGCAGCAATGATAGCACCGATTAAGGATAAAACACCCAAGGAAATCAGAAGGCAATATACAAAGTAAGTCCTGTCACGCCATGGATTTTTCTTAATTTTATAGGAAACGGATTTTGAAGAAAAGGAAGCACTTTGTTTCCTTTGCATCATTCGGTCGGCAAGAAACGCGATCAATGCCGGAATGATTAAAATAATCCCAACGGTTGAACCCATGCTTAAATTCTGCTGTCCGACCACTTGCTTATAAATATCCGTTGCAAGCACATTGTATTGGGCCCCGACCACCTTTGGCGCGCCAAAATCGGTAAAGCTTAAAATAAAGGCTACAAAAAAGGCACTAACCAAACCATATTTAATACTTGGAATCGTTACCGTAAAAAACTTTTTCATTTTCCCGGACCCAAGCGTCTCGGCTGCCTCGTATAGTCTGTAATCTGTTACAGATATCGCCACCATCAAAATTAAAAACGCTTGCGGGAATGTATAGATGACTTCAGAGATGACAATTCCCACAGGGCCATATAAATGGATATCAATTCCTAAAGCCGTTCCAAATATTTTTTCAAAAAATCCAAAAAAACCGGTAGTGAATGCCCCTTTATTCCCAAATAAATATATCAGTGCAATTCCATGCATCATCGTAGGGGCAAACAAAGGGAGAAAAGCGATATATTTAAAAAATCCTTTCCAGCGGATTTGCGTCCGAGTTAATGCATAAGCATAAAAAAACGCCAGCACTACCGAGATTACTCCGGTTATAATCGAAATAAATAAGGTATTGTACATAGACTGAACGAGAGATGGGGTTTGAAAATAATGGACAAAATTGACAAACCCGGCATAGGCACCGTTTTTATCCTTTAGCGCTTCAAAAAATAACTGAATTAACGGCAGGACAATTCCAATGATTAGTCCTAAAAGCATCAAGACAATTAAGGATTTATGAAACCATTCCGTCTTACCGGTCTTTTGACGGATTTTCTTTCGATGTACATTAGATTGTACCGGAACCTCTGTTGGATTTATTACCTGTTCCTCACTAATCAACTAGATCACCTCAACATTCTTTTCCACCTCTACCCGATTGTCAGATTTACTTGTACCGTTCAGGCGTATGTAACGAGATGGTTTTGCGGCAGCTCCGCATTCAAAACACTTTCTTTATCAATATTTAGCTTTTTAATTATTGAAGCGGGAACATCGACGGCTAGTAATCCGTCAGCAACCAGATAGTTCGGATCGGTAATGTCCAAGAATAACCGATAAAAAGCCCCGCGAAATTCCATTGCTTTTACAATCGTTTGGATACTATTTGTTGAGACAGTTTCTGAAATTTGAATATGTTCTGGCCGAATGGCAGCGGTTGTTCCTTCATGGGCCAGCATATTGACTGTCCCGATGAAATCCGCTACAAATGGAGTTTTCGGATTTTCATAGATTTCCTGCGGTGTTCCGATTTGCTCCAATCTTGCGTTGTTCATTACGACAATTTTATCCGCCATTGTCAATGCTTCGTCTTGATCATGCGTTACCATAATGGTGGTGATTCCCAGCTTTTCTTGTAATTTACGAATCTCAATTCGCAATTTTAGTCGAACCTTTGCATCAAGTGCTGATAATGGTTCATCTAAGAGCAGGAATGTTGGTGATAACGCTAGCGCTCTTGCTAAGGCAATCCGCTGCTGCTGCCCCCCCGATAATTGCGCCGGATAACGGTCCTTAATATGCTCTAAATGAACAAGAGAAAGTGCTTCACGAACTTTTTCGTCGATTACTTTTTTCGATAACTTCTTGTTTTTTAAACCATAGGCAATATTTTGATAGGCCGTCAAATTGGGAAATAAGGCATAGGATTGAAAAACAATTCCAAAATTTCTTTTTGAAGGAGGAGATGAAGTAATATCCTTTCCCTCTAATAAAATTTTCGAACCAAAATTTGGTTCCTCGAGGCCGGCAATAATCCGCAGTAACGTCGTTTTCCCACAGCCGCTCGGCCCTAATAAACAGACAAATTCCTTTTTGCTAACGGAAAAATTAACATGGTCAAGCGCAACAAATTTCCCGAAGGTTTTCGTTACATTTTGAATACCTAGTAGCTGTTCCATCAAAAGTCCCCTTTCCCTATTACGTTCATATCGGAAAAGAAAACTTCGCAAAGTGTATGAAAAATCCAACCATGCAAAGTTTTCTTTCCTTTTTTAGATGGTATTGTTTATTACACTTTACTCTTCTTTTGGTTCACTCTTCGAATCGTAACGTTTCGTCCATTCTGCTAAAATAGCCTCACGTTGTTTTCCAGCCCATTGGAAGTCGTTTTTAATTAATTGTTTATCTAGTAGATCTTGAGGATAACCATTTGGCAGCGGGTTACCTAAGTCTTCTGAGACAACGGCAAAGTTTTTATTCACCAGCTGCAAGAAATCCTTTGTTGTTACCCAATCCATAAAGGTTTTAGCTGCCTTTTTGATTTTTGGCTTCTTGATGAGTGCGGTTGCTTCCATTTCCCAACCTGAACCTTCTTTAGGGAATACCACTTCGACTGGTGCACCTGACTCTTTTTCTTTAAAGCTTGGGTAGTCAAATGAAATCCCGATTGGAAATTCTCCCTCTCCTGCTTGTTTCGCCGGCTTGGAACCGGAATGGGTATAAATACCGATATTCTCATGGAGCTTATTCATATAATCCCAGGCTTGGTCTTCACCCATTAACTGTAATAGTGCTGAGACCGTTAAAAATCCAGTACCACTTGAAGCCGGATTTGGCATGGAAATGAGTCCTTTATATTTTGGATCTAACAGATCTTGATAGGATTGTGGAATTGGCAAGCCTTTTTTCTTTAATTCAACGGTATTAACTGCAAAAGTAGCCATATATCCATCCATTCCGACCCAGTGTACAGGATTTGCTGTATCCTTAAAGGTCGGCATAATTTGGTCGATATTTTTCGGGTTATATGCTTCTAGCAAACCAGCCTCATCGAGTGGAATTAAGCTGGTGATTCCTTGGCCCCAGACCACATCGGCAACAGGATTATCTTTTTCCGCTAACAGCTTCGCAGCAATAATACCGGTTGAGTCCCTGACCAGCTTTACCTCAATATTTGGATGGACCTTATTGAATAACTCGATATAGGCAGGAATCTGATTATCTTCAATCGCCGTGTAAACTGTTATTACCTCCTTTTTCCCTCCTGACGAACTTTTCGAACTGCATCCGGCAGCAAAAATGGAGAAAATCAGAATAGCAGTCATAAGTAAGGCCAATTTTTTCATTGATACAACCCCTTTTTAATTTTTTTGTTTCCAAGATAAGTGCACCCATTATTGGGAAAATGAAGGATCTGGAAGAAATGAGTTTTTTAGATGAATGGTTTCGTGATTGGGATTCATGCAGTGGTTGGAATTACTTGATTTCTTCAGGTAGACAGAAGGTGTGAGCGCTTACAAATTCCTACTAAAATCTTAACCTGGTGCGTCAAATTGCCTAATTTTTGTTAGTTTGCTAAACACGTTCATCCCTCTTTCTATTAATAGATGTTTAAATATTCTTAATATTTAAACTAAATATAAAACGAAAAACAAGTAATTGCAACACATTTTATTTGTTTTTCCTTTTTTCTTTTTGTTCTGTCATACTTTTTCTGCTCTATTAATAATTTAATAGGTATTGTCCAGATACTAAGTGAACTCCTTGGAGGGACAAAATCTACTGGAAATCTAAAAAAATGTCCTTCCTGCTACACCGGAGGGACAAAATCCGCTTGATACCTATAAAAACGTCCTTCCTGCTACACCGGAGGGACAAAATCCGCTTGATACCTATAAAAATGTCCTTCCTGCTAATAATGAGCAAAGTGCCAGGCACCATGTGAATTTTTCACATAGCGCCTGGCACTTTCTACTCTATTATGATTAATTCCTCAAAAAACCGCCTTCTGAATGGATGACCTGGCCGGTTATCCATTCTGCTTCTTTTGATGCCAGAAAGGCGACTATTTGGGCCGCATCCTCGGGATGGCCAATCCGTCCCATTAAAAATTTCCCTGCTAGTTCCGCTTTTAAATCTTCTGTCATCCAACCCGTATCAGTTGGACCAGGGTTTACGGCATTCACGGTAATTCCCTTTGGTGCTAACTCTGCAGACAGGGTGATTGTAAAGGCAGAAATAGCACCTTTCGTCGCAGCATAAGCCAACTCACCGGGCATCGGTCCTAATCCTTGACCGGATGTAATGTTAATTATCCGGCCAAAAGACTTATCATTCAGTTCGAAATGTCGGGCAAATTCGCAGCAAAGCAGGAAGGTACTTCTCATGTTCACTGCATAGTGCTCATCAAGACATTTTGCAGTTAAGCTCTTATAACCCATCCCTCTCAGAATGCGCCGCATTATTAACGAGAATGGTCGGGCATCCTAGTTCATCCAGGACACTGTCCATCATTTCACAAGCAGCATTTGATTTTGCTAAATCAATCTCCTTATGTTTACAGGTGACTCCCAACCCACGCATTTCTTCCTGAAACCTAGTTGTCCAATCCCGGGCTGCTCTCCAATGAGTAAAAAATAGATCGGCCCCGCCAGTGGCAAGCTTACGGCAAATCGCAGCACCAATGCCCAATTCGTGACTTACTCCCGTAACAATAGCAATTTGGCCTTTTAGTTTTGACATAACAAACCTCCTCTTTAAAAAATAACAGGCCCGCTTTAACTATAGCGAGCCAAAACAATCTTATACCCACCACATAGAAGATGGTTTTTCTTCAATCAAAACAGCTTTTAAGTTGCGAACAGCCCGCCTGAATCCCTCTTCAATGGACATTAATGGATCTTCATGTTCAATGCTGACAACATAATCATAACCAAATGTTCTTAGTGAACTCATCATGTCGGACCAATCATGCAGACTGTGACCGCAGCCAACTGAGCGGAAGGACCAGGCCCTTGTCTGCACACTTCCATACGGTTGCATATCAGTAAGACCGTACATATTGACATTTTCCTGATCAATATACGTATCTTTTGCATGAAAATGATGAATGGCCTTTTCTTTGCCAAGGATTTTAATCGCGGCAACCGGATCAATCCCCTGCCACCACAAATGACTCGGATCCAAATTCGCACCAATCGCTTCACAGGTGTGTTCCCTTAGCTTTAACAGCGTATAGGGGGTATGGACGAGAAAACCGCCATGGAGCTCAAGACCAATTTTCACCTTCCGATCCTCAGCAAATTTCCCCCATTCCTTCCAATAGGGGATAAGCTTTTCTTCCCATTGCCATTTTAATACTTCACCATATTCATTTGGCCACGGGGCAACTGGCCAGTTTGGATATTTTGCACCTTCATGGTCACCGGCAGTTCCAGAAAAACAATTCACAACGGGAACCCCCATTAATTCTGCTAGTTGTACGGTCTTTACATACGTTTCATGTGATGTTTTAGCAAATTCCCTATCAGGCGAGAGCGGATTACCGTGACAGCTAAAGGCACTAATCGTTAAGCCTCGTTTATCAATCTCTTTCAGATAGTCTTCACGCTTGCCCTTGCTTTCAAGCAACCCATCAAGGTCGCAATGGGCGTTACCTGGATAGTTCCCGGTCCCAATTTCTACTGCATTTAGTCCAGAATCTTTCACATAATCAAGCATTTCTTCAAATTTCTTTTCGGCAAACAATACCGTAAATACACCAAGCTGCATACTGTACTCACTACCTTTCGATTAAAAATGAATCCTGCCCTAAATCTGACTGCTCCTATAAATCTCTTCTATTACTTGGGATACTCTAATTGCTTGCTCAGGTTTTACCACCAGCTCAGCGTGCCCAAGGCAGGCCGCAACAAAATTCTCTGCTTGAGGGAGATCTGGCTTATCTTCTCCAGGAATCCAAACAGCTTGACTATTAAACAACATACCATGTTTGGCATAGTTCAAACGAAGAGGAAAAACTTCTAAGCCGCCTTTGTCACCTGATATGCTGATATTTTCAACGACATCTTCTTTAATATTATTCGACCATGATGTTTCAAAAAGCATTGAAGCTCCGTTTGCAAATTTGATATAGGCAGAAACATGATCATCGACATTGAAGGTTTGATGATCAAAAGAACCCCACTGGTTTACCTGTCCAGCAGTTTTACTTAAAGCATTATATGTAGTCCCGGAAACCTCTATCGGTTCTACATCCCCCATTAACCAAAGTGCTAAATCAAGGAGATGACAGCCATAATCGATTAAGCTGCCGCCCCCCTGTAATTCTTTATTGGTAAAAACACCCCAGCCCGGCACTTTACGGCGGCGTAATGCCTGAACGCGAACTACAAGAGGGTTGCCAATTTCACCTGCTTCGATGATATTTTTAGCAGCGAGAGCTTCTTTCATAAAACGGTAATGATAGGCGACAGCTAAAACCTTTCCTGATTTTTTTGCTGCTGATTCCATTTGCTGGCATTCTGTAACGGTCAGCGCCATTGGTTTTTCACATAGGACGTGCTTTCCAGCCTCAAGAGCTGCAATGGCAATTTCTGCATGGAACTTATTTGGTGTACAAATTACAATAACATCAACATCGTCAAACAGTTCTTGATAGGATGGATACACTTTAAAACTATTAAACTGCGAAGCAATCTGTTCGGCTCGTGCATGATCAACATCATAGACTCCCTCAATCGTGGTCGATTCACTTAATTGTAGGAAGGTTGGGATATGGCGGGTGACCGCAATTCCACCGGTACCGACAATCCCAATTCGTAGTTTACTCATCTAAAACACCTCATTTAGCCACGGACTTTGTGCCAGGCTTCACAATTTGTTTCGTTTCATTCGATTCAAGGGCAGCTAAAATGACTTGTAAAGATTTCATCCCTTCCTCACCCGAGATCACCGGCTCTGTATCATTTACTATACTGGTAACAAAATTCTCGATTACGTGTGAACTACCCTGTCCACCTTCCTCATTTGATTGGATTTTCCCAAGTTCATATTTAACGTTTTCCCCATTCTTATACTGAACAATCAATGAGAAAATAGGATCCTCCTCCAATCTAAGAATCGCATTTTCTCCATAGATAATGGTTGAATTATCTTCCTTCGACACATAGGACCAGCTTGCTGCGAGTGTACCGACGATTCCCGATTCTGTTTTCAAAATACAAACCGCATTATCGTCAACATCACTATTCGTTTTTGCGCTGGTTTCGACAAATGAGGCGACCTCAACGATTTCCTCGCCAAGTAAATAGCGGATTAAATCCGTTTTATGGACACCGAGATCACCCATCGCACCAATAAATGCCTGTTCTTTTTTGAAAAACCAGCTGCGCGCTCCATCTGCACTCCATTTTTCCGGACCTGGATGGCCAAATGCCGTTCTAAAGCTGTAGATTTTTCCAACTTCCCCGGTCTCTATTAGTTTTCTGGCCTTTACATGTGAAGGAACAAAACGTTGATTATGAGCGATCATTAGTTTTTTTCCGTTAGACTTTGCTGCTTCAATCATTGCTAACGCTTCTGCTTGTGAGGTAGCCATTGGCTTTTCACAAAGAACATGTTTGCCTGCATTTAATGCAGCGATTGAAATCGGAGCATGCAGGTAATTGGGGGTGCAAACGGATACAGCATCAATCTCCGCTTCTAAAAGCAATTCCTCAAAATTACTAAAAACCCTCGCCCCAAATTGGCCACCTATTTCTTCTGCCCTTTCCTTGACAATGTCACACACTGCAACAATCTGAACCTTTGAATTGGCAGCGTATTCCGGTAAATGACGGTGCCTGGCAATACTTCCGCAACCAATAACGGCAATTCTTAATTTACTCATTTGCTTTCCTCCTCTTTCGTTATTTTACTGAAATCGTTTCTAATGGCTTGGCATTCCCATAAACAGGTCGATTTCGTTTCATCGGCTCTGCCCATTTCACCGCATTGGTGATCACTTTTTGAATATCAGGATGATGGTAGGTTGGGTAGGTTTCATGACCAGGTCGAAAATAAAAAATCCTGCCGTTCCCTCGATGATAGGTGCAGCCGCTGCGGAATACCTCCCCGCCTTCGAACCAGCTGACGAAAACTAATTGATCTGGCGCGGGGATATCAAAATGCTCCCCATACATTTCTTCTTTTTCAAGTTCGATTGTTTCCCCTAGACCATCTACGATGGGATGGCTTGGGTCGACCACCCAGATTCGTTCCTTATCATCCGCTTCCCGCCACTTTAAATCGCAGGAGGTACCCATTAATTTTTTGAAAATCTTTGAGAAATGACCGGAATGTAGGATAATTAAGCCCATTCCATCCAAAACCCGTTGATGCACCTTTTCGACAATTTCATCGGATACTTCATGATGGGCAAGATGCCCCCACCAAACAAGGACATCCGTGCTCCCTAGAACCTCAACCGTTAAACCATTTTCTGGTTCATCCAATGTAGCGGTTTTTACATCAAAACCAGCACCAGTTAAGAATCCGGCAATTGCCCCATGAATCCCTTGTGGATAAATTTCCTTCACAACCGGATTTTTTTGCTCATGGCGATTTTCATTCCAAACTGTCACATTCACCATTCTATTCATCTCCTAATCTACTATTCTTTCACAGATCCACTCGTTAGCCCTGAAACAATTCTCCTTTGGAAAACAAGGACCATGATGACTAGTGGAATGGTTACAATCACTGTTGCAGCGGCAATCTCTCCCCATGGAATCGTAAACTGCCCTTGGAACATCGCAATTCCTATTGGGACTGTTTTGTATTTTTCATCCGTATTGATGGTAAGCGCAAATAAAAACTCATTCCAGGCTGCGATAAAGACAAGGATGGCTGTTGTAAAGATTCCTGGTACCGCGAGCGGCATGATCACTTTCCAAAAAGTTTGCATTAAAGAAGCACCGTCAATTTTAGCTGCCTCCTCCAGATCCAGCGGTATCTTTCTAAAAAAAGTCACCAGAATCCAAATGGAAAGTGGAAGTGTAAATGTAGTATACGGAATAATTAACCCTAAATAAGAGTTTGTAAGACCAACGTTTTTTAAAAAAATATAGATTGGTGAAATGGTTGCGATTTGCGGAAACATGGATACGGACAAAACAATTCCAAGGATTACGGTTTTTCCTTTAAACTGCAGCCTGGCAATCGCATAGGCGGCAAATGAAGCCACACTAATGGTATAAACGGTTGTAACGGTTGCCACAACGGTACTGTTCCATAAATAATGTAAAAATGGGTGCTTGGCAAAAACAGATATGTAATTCTCCAATGTCGGGTGTGTCGTGTAGGGAGTAAATGCTTTGTCGCCAAATAACTCTGATGGCGGTTTTACGGAGCTCATCAGCATCCATAAAAATGGAAACATGACAACAAATACAAACCCAATTAGAAACACATAAAAGAATGGACTCGCTTTTTTCTCCATGTTAAACTTCCTCCCTTAAAATTTGCTGTTCAAGTAAATCTCCCTTACCTGTCATTTAATAAATCCCTGCCTAAAAACTTGATATAAACCATCGAAATAATCGCTACGCAAATAAATACAATGACAGAGAGGGCTGAACCGTGACCAAAATTCGTTTGAGAGAACATGACTTTATAAGCGAGAATCGAAATCGTTTCTGTAGAGTTAGCAGGCCCACCGCCGGTAAGAACATACACTAAGTCAAAAACACGGAATGCATCGAGCGTTCTAAACAAAAGAGCAACAAGAATACTAGACTTTAACAGTGGTAAAGTAATTTTGAAAAACTGCTTCCATCTTCCAGCCCCATCAATCGAAGCTGCTTCGTAGAGGGATGACGGAATTGTCTGTAAGCCTGCCAATAGCAGCAAAGCCATATAAGGAGTGGTCTTCCATACATCTGAAAAAATCACGGAAAACATCGCTCCTGTATCGGTTACAAGCAGCTTTTCCATTTTATCTACCAACCCGAAGGCTTCAAAAAGTTTTGCAACGATGCCATTTTGACCATCATATAAAAACTTCCACATGAGAGCAGATACCGCAGTTGGAATCGCCCATGGGATCAAAATACTAGCGCGAATGAGCCCTCTTCCAAAAAACGCTTTATTAATCAAAAGGGCAATGGCAAGTCCTAAGACTAATTCCACAAAAACAGAAATGACGGTAAAGGTAGTTGTATTTCCCATTGCCTTCCACATGCGTGGACTTGTTAAATCATCCTTATAATGTTTTAAGCCGATAAAATTCGGTTCAATGATTGCATCCCCATACCCTGAGGCTAAACCAAGGAGTTTTTTCTCTTGTGTGAAATTTACAGTTTTTGAGATTTTGAGTAGCTCACTGCTGACGGATTTAGCTGTTTTATTCAACTCTTCGGCCGTTCTCTGGTCAATCTTGGCTAAACTAAGCTCGCTTGGAACTTGCTCAAAATTCATGAGTTTATCATTTACAGTTTTATATTGCTTTTTGAGGTTGGAATCACTTTGGAGTTTTTGGTCTAGTTTTTGCAGGTTTTCTTTAATGGCTGTAAGTTTATCGGAAGCATTTCCTTTCGTAATTTCAGTATTAAGTGCCCCAATAAAAAATGGAAAGTTATTTAGATATCGTTCAAGATCCACCTGATAACTTAAATGTACTTCTGATTTAGCAGGATTGTTTAATTTTAAATCAAACAAGCTGAAATAAAAGGATTGGATTACTGGCCAGATGGCGATTATAAAAATTAAAATCATAGCAGGTGCAACGAGATAATAGCCCGCTGTTTTTTCTGTAAACATGCCTTTCCGTTTCTTTGATGATGCAACTGATTTTATCGCTGGTTTATTTTGGGATTCAGGATTCATTCTCAGGGCCTATCCCTCCTTTGGCTTTTTGAGGAAAGGGATTAGCCTTCGCTTCTGAAGGCTAATCCTACTTCTAAAAAAACTTATTGTCCCATCTTTTCCTTCATCTCTTTTTCCATATTCTTCACTGCTTGTTCGACCGTTTGCTCGCCGGCAATGGCTTTTGAAACATTGACTTGGATAATCTCAGAGATTTCAGGATAGTTTGGTGCAACCGGACGGGAAATCGCAGCACTTAAACCATCAACAAACCCTTTATCTGCAAAAGTCGGGTTCGCTTTCAGAACTTCCGGATCTTGATAAAGCTTGGTGATTGTTGGAGCATGCCCTCCGTAAATTGCGTCGATTTTTTGTCCTTCCGCACCTGCCATAAACTTCAAGAATTCCCATGCTTCTTTCGGATGCTTCGAATACTTGTTAATCCCAGCCATCCAGCCGCCTAATGCTGCTGCAGAGCCTTTGTCACCTGCCGGAAGCGGCGCTACGCCAACTTTACCCGCAATTTTAGATTTTGTTTTATCGTTTGCACTGGCATATTCATATGGCCAGTTGCGTAAAAATACGGTTTGACCTTCGATAAAGGCTTGGTCAGACTCAATTTCAGTAAAAGTCGTTACGTTTCCAGGTACAGCATCTGATTTAGCAATCTCAACTAGTTTTTTCAATCCTTTAATGGCTTGAGGGCTATTTACGGCAACTTTACCGTCTTTATCAATGAAGGCACCGCCGTATGCTCCAACAAATTCTACAGCATTACAAACAAGTCCCTCGTATTGCTTGGATTGAAACACGTAACCAAATTTCGTGTTCCCTTGACCTTTTTTGGCCTTTGCTTGTTTCAATAAATCATCCCATGTTTTTGGGACTTCATTTGGTTTTACAAGATCTTTCCGATAGAATAATAGGCCAGCATCGACAAATTTTGGCAAGGCCCATTGCTTCCCATTAAACTGGGCAGCACCTAAAGCACCCTGATTGTATTCATTTAAATCAATTCCATCCTGCTGGATAAAGCGGTCGAGCGGAAGTACATATCCTGCCTGGGCGAATTCGGCAGGCCAAATAACGTCCATATCAATGACATCAATTTCAGAAGATTTTGCGTTAAAAGCCGTAATATATGCATCATGTTGCTGACCGGTATCGGAAGGCATTTCCCGGAATTCTACATCAATATTAGGATGGGATGCTTCAAAGGCTTCCACCATTTTGGCTGTTCCCTGTGTAACATCCTTTCCACGAGCATAGATCAGTTTCACTTTTTGCTCAGAAGCCGGTTTATTTTTGTCATTAGCTGGCTTTTCCTTTGTGGTTGATGCAGAGTCTGAACTACAGGCAGCTAGTGCCAGTGATAATGTGGCAAATACAGCTAACAGTTTCGCTTTTTTCGACTTTTTCATGTTTTTCCCCCTATTTTGAAATCGATTTCAATTTTGACATGGTTGAATCTCTGATTACCAAATCAAAAGGTAATAGAATCTCTAGGTGGCTATCTTGATTTTTATGGGCAATGGCATCTATCATCACATCCATTGCTGTTTTTCCCATCTCTTCAATGGGCTGTCGAATGGTTGTCAAAGCGGGTTCGACAACACGAGCAATGGGTTGATCATCAAAACCAATTATTGCGATATCGGCCGGAACCTTTTTTCCAAGAGCCTTCGCTGCCATGATCATTCCTGCTGCTACCTGATCACTGCCAGTAAATACGGCTGTTGGCCTGTCCTTCATATTCATGATGGTTCTCAAGGTCCTTTTTCCATCCTCAATATCGTAAACATTGGAAAATACCCATTCTTGGTGGATCGGAAGATCATATTCCTCCAATGCTCGCCGATAACCCGCTTGGCGATCCTTTCCAAGATTACTTTTATCACCATTTGTACAAGCAATTCGTTCATGACCTTGCTCAATCAAATGCCTTGTCCCTATGTAGCTTGCCTCCACTTGATCCATTCGGACAACCGGCACCTTTGTTTGTCTTTCATATTCATTGCATAACACCATAGGACCAAGTTCTGCATATGGCTCAATTTTTTTCCATTCATTTTCGTACGAGGTTAGGATTAATCCATCCACCTGTTTTGTTCGTAATAACTCGAGAAAATCTAGTTCCTTCTGTTTGCTGTATCTCGTTTGGCAAATCAGTAACTGAAGATGATTCTGAGTTGCGACCATATCCATCGCTTCCAGCAGGTACGCAAAAAACGGATTTGTCAGAACTGGAACTAAAATGGCAATGGTATCTGTTTTTTGATTTCGCAGCCGCTGAGCAGTTGTGTTGGGGACATAATTTAATGCCTCCATTGCCTCACGAACCAATCTCTTTTTATCCTCCGTTACATTTGGATGATTGTTGAGCACCCTTGAAACGGTCGCTCGTGAAAGCCCTGCTCTCTTTGCTACATCGGCAATTGTTGCCAAACAAATCCCCCCTTCTCCCCCCTTTATTCAAGTTGGTTTGAGCGTTGAAATCGATTTCAATCAATCGATACAACTCCACTTTAATTCATTTTGAAATCGATTTCAATATATTTTTCAGAAAAGTTATTAAATTCATAATTGTTTCGTAATCCAAAATAATTCATTATATCGGAAACTTACTTAGTGAAAAGTTGAACACAGTGCCTGGCACCAATGTGAATTTTTCACATGGTGCCAGGCACTGCGTTGATCAGCCTAGTGGTTTCATAATTCTTTTCCCTTTTTCAAAGGTTGCAATTTCTTTTATCCCTTTCTCCAAAAGTGTTTTTGTGTTCAAATCGATATAGGCACCGATATCATCTGGAAAATGGGAATCGGATGAGGTGGTAAAGCGAACACCTTTTTGAATTAATACATCTAAAAAGGTTCGACTAGGACACATTTCCTTAACAGGATATCGGTAATATAGTCCGGCATTTATTTCTGTTGCTGTATCCGTTTCCACCAGAGCTTTGGCGATTTTTTCGTAATGAGCTAATAGAAGGCTTTCCTCCGGACGATAATTAAACACCTTTAAGTTATCCAAATGAGCGAGAAAGGAAAAAAGCTTACTGCGGATTGCCTTCTCTACTACATTGAAAAAATCCTCATAAAGGGCCTCCAATTGAAACTCAGAAAATCGCTGCTGCGTTTCTGGATTGTCGGAGCCCCAGCCATACAGATAATGAACAGAACCAATCACATAATCCCATTCGTAAGACCCAAGCAGTTCCTGCAGCCATTCCTCTCCCCCGGGAAAATAATCCGCCTCAATTCCTAAACGAAGAGTAATCCCTTCTGCTTCCCAGCGTTTTTTCGCTTCCGCAATCACCTGAACAAAATCCCCCATTGATACTGTCATCACTTGGTCCAGCCATTTTCGCTGCATCTTTCCAAGGTCGGTTTCCCCTAAATCCAAATACTTTTCAAAATACGCCCTTGTTTCTTTAAAACGATACAAATGATCGACAATCCCTACTTCCCGCAATCCTTTTCTTTTTGCTTCTTTTAAATATAAATCAATCCAAGAGGAGTCGTACGCTCCCTTTTGGACACGCTCTATTAAACGTGTCATACTTTGATACATCCACTCAATTGTGTGAGCCTTCTCATTAATGGGGGAGAAATGGTCCATGGCCCTTTTTGTCCGTTCAAGCCAGCGAAATGAATATGGCCCCTCTTCTAAATGCAAATGATAATCAACCTTCATCCTCTTCCCCACCTTCTACACGGACCCATTTTATCATTTGATCGAATTTGATTTGTTTCCATGCTGCGGGCATCTCTACATCACAAATAATACAATCGACCGATGATAATGAACAAATTTTATAAAAAGATTCATGACCAACTTTTGAGGAATCTAGTAGAAGAAATACTTGATTCGCCCGCTCAATCATCGTCGATGAAACCAAACATTCTTCAAAATCAAAATCACTCACATCTTCCATCGTAATGCCGCCACACGATAAAAATAATTTGTCAAATCGGAAGCCTTTCAACATTTTACAGGTCATAGCTCCAACAATTGATTTTTGGGTTGGATTGGTAATACCACCAAGAACAATAATTTTCCCATCAAAATCTTGGTTCTCTAAACGGGTATTTAACTCTTCTGCAGCCGCCAAGGAATTTGTCACTATCGTGACATCTTTTACCCCAGAAATTGCCTTGGCAACATGAATCGTGGTTGTACCGACATCGATCATAATCGTGTCCCCGTCTTCAATGAACGCTGCGGCTTTTTTTCCAATCGCCTTTTTCGCCTTTGTTTTTACATTCATTTTTTTCACAAAATGCGGCTCATGATTAACATGATGAAATTTTACTGCACCACCGTGCACCCGTTTTAATTTTTTCTCTTTCTCTAAGGTATCCAAATCCCGTCGAATGGTCTCAGGAGCAACTCCCAATTTCTCTGCAAGCGAGGCTACAAGAACCTTTTTTTCACGGTCCAGCTGCTCCAAAATGTATTGCTGCCGTTCATTTAACACTACGCTCATGATAATGGAATCACATCCTTCCGATGAAGATAGAGTTTTTGGAATTGGTTTCTTTGCAGACTCGCATCATTTTTATGTAAATGATCGGCCGTAACCGTTACTCCATTGGCATCAAGTTCGTAACGTGTTATATTTCCAAGCATCATGGCAGCTTGAATTTCACCGGAAAATTCATAGGCCTCGTGCAAAGGGTCTGGACTGAATGCTTCCGGTCTAATCGCATACAAATTATTTAAAAAAGTCTCCTGGTTCCCAAATAATTTTGATAATTGCTCACCTGTTAGAACATTGTAATTTCCAATAAATCTTGCAACAAATTCGTTTGCCGGACGGGTATAAATTTCATGAGGAGTACCGCTTTGAGCAATTACTCCATTATTTAAAATATAAATATAATCACTTACTGCCATCGCTTCCTCCTGGTCATGGGTGACAAGAACAGTGGTCATATTGAGCTCTTGTTGAATTGCCCGCAGCTGTTTTTGTAAATTTTTTCGAATTTGTGCATCAAGGGCACTTAGCGGCTCATCTAGTAACAAAACTTTCGGTTCAGTCACAAGGGAACGTGCGAGTGCAACCCGCTGCTGCTGTCCCCCTGACAACTCACGGGGATAGGACGCTTCCTTCCCACCCAATTCTACTAATTCAACAATACGCGCCACTTTCCTTTTGATCGTTTGCTGATCATGCTTCTTCATTTTTAAGCCAAATTCGATATTCTCTTGAACTGTCATATTAGGAAACAATGCATACGATTGAAAAACCATCCCCACTTGCCGGTCTTTAGGTTTCACATTTGTCACATTCTTACCGTCAATATAAATCAATCCTTCTTCAGGCGTTAACAGCCCGGCAATCGAGCGTAATAGTGTACTTTTTCCGCAGCCGCTCGGACCTAGCAAGGTAACGAATTCCCCCTCCTTAATCGAAAGGTTGATCGAATGTAACACAGTTTCTTGATGAAACGATTTTTTTAGATTTTCGATCGTTACAAAACTCATATTAGACAGTCTCCTTTTTCGTACGAGTCGCTTTCACCATAATCGCAGAAAGAATACTAATTAACACAAAGTAACAAACGACTATAGCACTTGCGATATGCCCGCTTTGGTTTAATTTTTGATATAAATAGACTTGAACTGTTTCAAAGCTTCCTCCAACTAATAGATTTACCAGGACGAATTCCCCGAACAGGATGGAAAACGAAAGCAAAGCGGATACAAGTATTCCAGACATGATATTTGGTATAACTACTTTTAAAAATGCGGTTAAACGGCTTGCTCCCAGCATTTCTGCTGCTTCCATTAAAGATTCAGCGTGAATGTTTCGCAAGGAATTCCGCGTCCCTTGGTACATATAAGGAAGAATCCCTACAAAATAGGCCCCCATGGTCACAACTACCATCGAAATGCCGCTATTTGTGTAAGCGCGGATTAAACCTACCGCCAAAATAATTCCCGGCATCGCATAGGTCATTACAATCAGTGACTGAATTAATTTTTCTAATTTTGGCGCATATAGAACAATCGAAAATATCGCGGGAACCATAATCACTAGTGTAATAATCGTTGAACCTAAAGACATGATCAGGGACCGGCCTAAGGAGCTTAAAAAGCGAACATCGCCAAATAGATCGAGATACCATTTAAAAGTAAGTCCTTCAGGAAGAATTGTTTTGTGCCAGGAAGTAGCAAATGAATAGAGAAACGTTCCTAATAACGGGACCAATAAATACAGGAGGACGATTGTAATTGTAATATAATGATAGAATGGTTTTTTCATGATAAATCCCTCCGTATTTTTCTGGTTAACCATTCATTAATTAGCAAGGCAATCACTAATGTAATTCCTAAAATACAGGCAACGGCACTTCCCAGCTCCGGTTTAGCAAAAATATCACCGGTCGTTAGAGCACCAATCCTGATGGTAACGAGATTATACGTACTTCCAGCCAGGGCATACGCTGAAGCATAGGCGCCCATGGCATTTGCAAATAGAATACTAAAAGTTCCGGCGATACTTGGGCTGATAATTGGAACCCCGATTTTCAGCCAAAATTGTGCAGGCGAGGCGCCCAGCAGGAAGGCGGCTTCCTTCCACTGTGCCTGAATTCCTTGATAGATGGGATAAAGCATCATAACCGCTAGTGGCAACTGGAAATAAACATAAATAAGGACCATTCCCGACCAAGAATATAAATTAAAGCGACTCAGCATGTCCCAGCCAAAATATTTAAATAACAGGGTAAATAATCCGCTGTTACCTAATAAAACAATAAATGCAAATGCGAGCGGAATCCCGGCAAAATTAGCGGTCATATTGGCAAATACTAAAATACGATCCTGAATTCTTTTAGAAAAAAGAGTGATCGAATAGGTTGCGAACACGGCTAGAATAATGGCTATTAGACTTGAAAAAAGGGATATTAAAATACTATTTTTAAAGGCTTGATGATAATAAACATTTTTAATAATTTCTTTATATTGATCAAAGGTAAAACCTGTTCCCCCATTCCCCTGAAAGCTGCTTACAATCATAAAAAATAGCGGAATAAATAAGAAGAGAAGAATGATGAGAAAAAAAGGAATGATACTGGCAATCAACATGCCATTAAGACGTTTCAATCGGAAAACTCCTTTCTAAAAACCGCAAGCACGGTGGTTTTTTTAGGGAAAACCATTTTTAGTAAGAAACGCCTTCTTACAAAGAAGGCGCCCCTTTTAGGATAGGTATGGATAGCTTTTGCATCGCCGCAGAAGGTTGAATCGACAATAATTCACATGCTAAAGGCGCGATCTGCAATTGTGGTATTTCCTCTTTGTATATTCCGGCTTTTACCCGGGGACTAACAATAAACAAAGGAACCTCGCGCTCGGCCGCAGTCGTACCACCATGCTGGCCATCATCATTCATCCCATGATCGGCAGTAACAATGATTTGGTAGCCGGCCTCCAGCCATTTTGGCAGCACACTTGCTAGAATCATATCAACGGCAATCGCGCGATTTCGATACTGCGCAGAATCTGCCGTATATTTATGGCCATCATCATCAATATTCATCGAATGAACATAGAGGAAATCTGGTCCATATGATTGAAGAAGATAATTAGCATCGGCAAATAAATGCGAATCAGGATAATGGTCCTCCCAGTAGAAAATTCCTCTTTCAATCGTTTTCTGGCCATCTAATTGAATCCGATCAGTACCTGGATTAAACGGAGCTGAATTATAAAGTTCACTTACCCAATAATAAGATGCCGTTGCATTTTTCAGTCCATTTTTCTTTGTTAAGTGGAATAAACTTTCTTCATGTGACAACCTGACTGTTTGATTGGTGGTAATTCCATTTTTAACGACAGGAGTCCCGGTTAGTAACACCTCATATAACGGGCGTGATAGACTCGGTAACTCCGACTTCACCTTAAACCGTGAAGCGTTTCCTTTTTCTATCAGATGATGCATATAGCCCATCTGGCTGCTAGCAGTATCATAGCGTAACCCATCCAACATGATAAAAATAAGCTTATTTGACATTAACAAGCACCTGACTTTGCCATAAATCTAATAATTGTTGAACCGTTTGTTCCCACGCCTTCATATCTTTTACCGGTCTTACATTTTTGTACATGTCATCCGGTAGAAGCTTTGCTTTGGCATCCTCCGGAAGTTTTACATTTTGACGAATTGGTCGTGCGTAGCCTCGTGCAAGGTTTGCCTGCCCTGCATCTGAGAAAATATATTCTCTAGCAAGTTTGGCGGCATTAGGATGTTTGGCATATTTATTAATAACAGAAGCATAGCCTGACATGACCGATGTTTCTTCAGGAATGACTACATCAAAACGATTCGGATCAATTTGGTCACGGTAACCAAGACCATTAAAGTCCCAAACTAAAGCAACGTCGACTTCTCCTTTTTCTAAAGCGGTTAACTTAGGATCTGTTGTGACTAAACGGCCCTTTTTAGCTAAATCTTTAAAGAAGTCTACACCTGGCTGGATGTTTTTTTCATCTCCCCCATTAGCAAAGGCAGCAGCCAATACGGCAAATTGGGCTTGGCTTGCTTTCAATACATCCCCAACCGTTACTTTATAATCGCCATTCACTAAATCCTTCCAGGTTTTTGGTGGGTTTTTTACATTTGTTTTATCTGTAATGAAAGCGATGGTACCGGTATAACCCACCATCCAGTGACCCTCATCATCCTTTGCCCAATCTGGGACATCATTCCAATAAGAGGTTTTATATGGAAGCGTCAAGCCTTTTTCTTTTGCAAGCGGACCAAAGTTAATCCCTACATCGCCAATATCAGCAGTCGCATTATCCTTTTCTGATTCAAATTTCGCAAGTTCCTCTGCGCTCGACATATCGGTATCGGTGTGTTTAATATTGTATTTCGATTTTAAATCGTACCAAGTTTGTTTCCAGTTTGCCCATGCATCCGGCATTCCAACTGAATTTATTTCTCCTTCTTTTTGTGCCTTTTTCGTAATCTCCTCAATGGAAAGATTCTTGCTGCTGTCATCCTTTTTTGTCCCCGATGATGATGAACTAGAACATCCTGCAATAAGTGAAACGGATAGTAATCCAACCGCGGCCATCTTAAACAGTGACCTTTTCCCCATAATCAATCCCCCTTCGTGTTTTTTTCATGCCTTTTTAGATTTGTTTTACACTTTAAATCGTACCGAAACAAAGTAAAGCCGATATGAAACAAACATGAATAATTTGTATTACTTTATTAAGAGATTGTAAGGAATATTCAAATTGTTAAAAATAAAAATCACTTTCCAATTAATATTGAAAGTGATTTAAAAAGCAACTATCATTAATGTTCAAATGCTATCTTCTTAATTCCAGTTTCTAAATCGAATTTTGGGTACCAATTGGGTAGAATGATACCTTGATTCCAAGGAACCATCACTTCACGTATTCGATAGGGTCGTTTCCCCCATTCTATCGGCAGAGATTTCCCAATCACTTTTTCGTAAATTTTTACAATTTCTCTTAATGACATTGGATTATTTGAACTTATTGCAAATTCTTCCTTTTTTGCACATATCCCGTCTAAATGACGGTCAATTGTGACCATATAAGCATTTACCACATCATCAATGTAAACAAGGTCAATTAATTGCTCACCATTTGACATTGCTAATTGTTTCTCTTCTTTCACTGTTTTTTGGAGTAGGGAAATCAACTTTGATCTAGAATCATTTGGACCATACGTATCAAATAATTTTAATGTTGTTACATTTAGAGATGTAACTTCCGTATAATAGGTCAATATTGCATTAAACGCTTCCTTAGTAGCTGCATACAAGCAAACAGGATTATATGGCTGATTGTTGAAATGCTGCCATGAAGTCCCAGTATTAATTAAATGATAAATATTGCTCTTTACCATAGCTTCAACTAATTGGGTTGAATATAAAATGTTACTTTTAATCATTGGATCAATATCATGCGGTGAATGATTTGCTAAAAACAAAGAAGCTAAATGAATGACAACATCCGGCTTAGTCTTACTCATAATTTCAATTAAGTTTTCAGTTGTTCCGTCATGAACATGTATTGTTACCTTTGTGAGTACATCTTTTAAAAGGGAAGTGTTAGAGTTTGGACGTATAATTATATGCGTATTCCAACCTGCTGATACAAGTTGGTTTGTGAGATGTGACCCGATAAACCCCGTTGCACCAGTAACTATAATTGTTTTTTTATTTTTCATTATTTTCTTCTTCTCTATATTCAAATGGGGTAATGAAATCTGAAAATGAGGCAAGTTGTCTATCTCTATCTGAAAGAATTGGATGTTGATCGGGCCATGGAATTCCAACCGAATCCCATCTGATACCACTGTCGTGAGCAGGGGAATAAACTTCTGATACGTTATAAACCATTATCGCCTTCTCACTTAGTACATAAAAACCATGTGCCATTCCTTTTGGAATAAGAATGCTCTTACCATTTTGAGAATTTAAGTAAAACAATTCAAATTTTCCATACGTAGCTGACCCTTTTCGTAAATCCACTACAGCGTCAATAACACTTCCATAAGTACAATAAACCAATTTATCGTGATCATAAGGGGGTAACTGAAAATGCAGACCTCTCAAGACCCCTTTATGTGATAATGAAAAATACTCTTCTTTATATTCTGTTTGGAGATTAAATTTTTTAAATATTTCATTATGAAATGTTTTTACAAATACTCCTCTTTCATCCGGATATACGTTAGATATAATCTCATAACATCCTTTGAGCTTTGTCTCTTCAACCTTCATATACCGATACCCCTGCATTTTCATATTCAGTAATTTGGACTAAACATAGTTCCCTCAGATCCTTTTGGTTTTGATATGCTTTTGTCCACTCCACCACTTTTAAGATGGATTGAGCAATGTTCCAACGTGGTTTCCAATTTAGTATACTTTTAGCTTTAGAACAGTCCAACTTTAATAGATTTGCTTCATGCGGTTGCTCCTCGTTTAAAATTTGAAGTTTTTCCTTTTCTCCCCAAGTTTCATAAAGTAAGTGAACAATCCCTTCAACAGAAATTACATCTTCATCATTTGGACCAAAATTCCACGGACCGTTATACCGCACTCCATCCCTATATAATTTTTCTGCTAGGGAGATATAACCATTTAAGGGCTCTAGAACATGTTGCCAAGGACGAATGGATTGCGGATTTCTTATTCTTATTTCTTTTTTATTCAATATTGCACTCAAACAATCTGGGACTAACCGATCACTCGCCCAATCTCCACCTCCTATTACGTTGCCCGCTCTCGCTGAAGCCAGAGCTAATAGATGCCTTGAATAATTATTTGGATTAAAAAATGAATGGGTATAACAGGAGGTTGCTAGTTCAGCGCATGCTTTGCTATTTGAATAAGGATCATATCCTCCTAAAGTGTCCGGTTCACGATATCCCCATAACCATTCTTTGTTTTCATAGCATTTATCAGAAGTAATATTCACAAGCGCCCTCTTTTTTGATGAAGTATTCGTTAATTTTCGTACAGCGTCTAACAAATTAACAGTACCTATAACATTTGTTTCATAGGTTTCAATTGGATTAGAGTAAGATTGTCTAACAAGAGGCTGGGCAGCCAAATGAAAAATGATGTCAGGGTCAAAATCTTTAATTACCGAACTAAGAAAATTGTAGTCTCTTATATCACCGATAATGGAATATACTAATTCATTTACTTTACATTGCTCAAATAAACTTGGAATAGTAGGTGGCTCTAAAGAATAACCGGTAATTTCCGCTCCTAAAGAATGTAACCATAAACAAAGCCACGATCCTTTAAATCCTGTATGACCAGTAATAAATACTTTCTTTCCTTTCCAAAATGACTGCTGAATCATTAAGAAACCTCATTTCAACTCCAAATTTTCCAAGGTGCTTTACCTGATTTCCAATACTGTTCTAAATAATTTTTATCTCTAAGTGTATCCATAGGATGCCAAAAGCCGTCATGCTTGTACGCCATAAGTTGGCCCAATCCCGCAAGCTTTTCGAGCGGTTCTTTCTCTAGAACCGTAGTCTCACCATCAATAAAATCAAAAAATTCTGGTTGAAAAACAAAAAATCCACCGTTAATCCACCCACCATCACCTTTTACCTTTTCCTTGAAAGCCATTACTTCATTATTATTTGAAAGCTCTAAAGACCCAAATCTGCCAGCAGGCTGTACTGTAGTAAGAGTGGCAATTTTTCCATGTGATTCATGGAATTCTACGAGTTCTTTGATATTGATATCTCCCAATCCGTCCCCATAGGTTAATAAAAATGGCTCATTGCCAACATATTTTTGAATCTGTTTAATGCGGCCTGCTGTCATCGTTTCTAATCCTGTTTCTGCCAGGGTGATCTTCCATGGCTCAGCCTTTTGGTTATGCATAATACTTTGGTTTCCATGGGTAAAATCCAGTGTCACGTCAGATTTGTAGAGATAGTAGTTTAAAAAATAATCTTTAATCTTATAGCCTTTATAACCCAAACAAATAATAAAATCATTAAATCCATAACTGGAATAAATTTTCATGATATGCCAAAGAATTGGGTACTCTCCAATTTCAATCATTGGTTTAGGTTTTAGGTGAGATTCTTCACTTATTCTAGTTCCGTAACCTCCTGCTAGTATAACGACCTTCAATTTTCTTCCACCTCTGATTCAAATGCACGATGTAATGTTTCTATCATATAATCCAGCATTTCGCTCGTTAAACCCGGATAAACCCCAATCCAAAAGGTTTGGTTCATGATGATGTCAGTATTCTTGAGGCTGCCTATTACTTTGTGATTAATATTTTGATAGGCAGGTTGCCTTAAAAGATTTCCTGCAAACAATAATCGAGTACCAATCATATTTTTTTCCAGGAACTGAGTGATTTCATTGCGTGTTTTTGGGGATTTTTCATGAACGGTTATTGGAAAACCGAAGTAGCTTGGACGGCTATTTGGTGTATCTTCTGGTAGGATGAGGAAATCCTGAAGATCTGATAACCCTTTTTTTAAATAAGCATAATTTTCACGGCGGGATTCAATAAATGCATCCAGTTTCTCTAACTGTGCAAGTCCCACGGCTGCCTGCATATCTGTAACCTTTAAGTTATAACCGATATGGCTGTAGGTGTATTTATGGTCGTATCCATTTGGAAGTGTCCCCAGGTTCCAACCGAACCTTTTCTTGCATGTGTTGTCCTTACCAGGTCCGCACCAACAATCACGCCCCCAATCTCTAAAGGATTCGACAATCTTTTTTAAAAGTGGATTAGAAGTTAATACTGCGCCGCCCTCCCCCATTGTAATATGATGTGCTGGATAGAAGCTTACAGTTGCCAAGTCGCCACATGTGCCGACCTTTTTTCCATTATATTCAGATCCAACAGCATCACAGGTATCTTCAATTAACCAAAGATTATATTTTTCTGCAATTCGTTTTACTTCGCTTAAGTCGAATGGGTTCCCAAGAGTATGGGCAATCATGATCGCTTTCGTTTTATCCGAAACAGCAGCTTCTAGTGACTTCACTTGAATATTATAGGTTGGAATATCGACATCCACGAATACCGGGATTAGTCCATTTTGGATAATTGGGTTAACCGTAGTCGGAAACCCGGCCGCTACAGTTATTACTTCATCACCTGATACGATACGACGATCACCTAATTGTTCAGATGTCAAAGCGGAAAGAGCTAATAAATTCGCACTTGAACCGGAATTTGTTAAAACGGCATAACGATTATTCATATATTTTGCGAATTTTTTTTCGAATTCATTCGAATATCGTCCTGCAGTTAACCAAAAATCTAATGAAGAATCTATTAAAAAAGCTAATTCTTGCTCATCAAAAACCTTTCCGCTCACAGGAATATAATCAATACCGGGTTCAAAGTCCTTTTTCTGCCACTTGGCTTTATAGTACAGTTTTGTTAAGTCAACGATCTCTTTTCGAAGGTCCTGAGGACTTTTTTCCATTTATAACATCCCTTCTTTACGATTCCCATATGGCTTGGAATTAGATTTGAAGTGTCTTTACGTATTTCCTGACTGGATTATTTATATCCCTATAAACTGGATGAATAAAATAAGTTTCTTCATTACTACTCATAATCGATTCTACTTCTTCCAAAGTGATTTGAGGGTACGCTCTATTCCAGAGGTCTATATCCTTAGGGTAACGTTTTGCTTTCATCCCGAGCGTATGAGTTAAAGTGGCAAATAGCATTTCTTCGAGGGCAAAAATGTCTTTCTCGTGTTGTTTCATTAATTTTTTTATCTCATCCAATTTATCAAAATCCATTATAGCCTTTACGTAATTCTTACTAAAAACTTGCCCCCCCATAAAACCTGCAAGAAAATGATTCCTATTAAATATTGGCTGCCAAAGCGGCCACACCTTCATCATAGTTTGTCCTGGCTGCCACCAATCTTCCGGTTCCGAGAAGCGGGCAGCCATATAATCAACCCCTTGCATTTCTGCAATAACAAACTCCTCAAATCCTTTTTTAACAAATAATGCATCGGAATCCAAATTTACTAAATAATCATACGGATATTGGATTTTCTCAAGCCATTCCATCACATTTAACAAAAACCAAGAAAGGTCTTGTCCCCATGTTAATGGAAATGAGGTTGGACATATCGGCACGCCAAGATTTTTACAGAGATTAGGATCTTGGCCGCTTTGAAATAAAACAACGGACGAATTTGGGCAGAAATACTTAATATTTTCTAACAATTGAATTATCACGTCCCTATTTTCATGGACTGGAATTGCTATGCAAATATTCTTCATCATTTTCCACCTTTCATTTTTCAACAATAACAATTTCACTGTAAGAAAATAACTCAGGAAAATTTTATAGGCGTTTTTTCGCTCTACTTAATAATTCTAAATTAAATCTAATAAACAATGTTGAGCTAAAGATTTCAAATACCTATTTACATGATCCTTTTCAAAAGTTACAAACTTATCAAATTGAGATAAAAATTGTAATAAATTAATATGTGGAATGTCATCATTTAGAAAAGTGACATCTAATTCTTGTTTTCCTAATCCTTGTTTTATTTCCAATTCATAGTTCCAAAACCCATAGTATTTAGAAGGTATCCAAAAGGTAAATCTGGAATTTTCTTGATTATTAGATGCAATCTCACCTATTTTCTCTTTCCAGTTCGATATTTGACTTGACCAGTCAGCAACAACAATAATATTTAATTGGCCCGATTGAGGGTTTCTATTTATAATGGGTTCCCGAAATTGTCCAATTTTTACCGGATAAAAGTGAAGGTCTTTATTAAAACGGGTTGTAGTAATAAGTTGTTCTCTAGCTTTTTCATCGTGGGTATAAAGCTTCCACTTATTTTGAAATTTATAATAGTTAGATGTCAAAGCAGAGTTTAATGATTGTGGGTCTTGATTAAAGGTAATACAACCAATATGGTGTACGAATGAGCCACCAACAAGTGCAAGTTTAAAGCCTGCAATCCTTACTCTTAGTGACCAATCATCATCATCATAGTTTCCAATTCCATACCAAAAGTCATTTCCCCCTATTAATTCAATTACATTTTTTTTAAAAACCATACAAGCGCCTATAACTCTATCAAGGTAAATCGTATTTTCTTTATGGCTTTCCATAAAATTTTTGGCAAATTCCTTCATTGCATCTAAGGAATGAAAGGTGACTCCCAAGTGTTGGGGACCAGACCCATAGGAAAGATAGGGAACAGCAACCCCAATAGCAGGGTCTTCTTCCATTGTTTTTCTGATGCCATCAAACCAATTCTCTGGAAAAACTAAATCATTACTTAAGATACTAATTATTTCTCCACTGCAATGCTCTAATCCACAATTTATGCCTACGGGATACCCCATGTTTTCATGTTTATGCACTGGTATAATATGAATTTGACCTTGATATTGCCTTTCCATTTCCAAGATCCCTAGTGTGGTGTAATCCTCTGATCCATTATTTATTATTATTAATTCAATCCCCTTTTGAAAATAAGAAACATCTAAAGATTCTATTAATGATGTAATCGCCTGCTTACTTAGACTCCAATTGTTAAAGCATAAAATAACAAAGCTATAATAAGGCAAAAAGATCTCCCTCCTTTTATTAAACTATTCTCTAGTATGAAGGAAATAAATCGGAATATAATTGCAATCGCTTTGAAAAGTACTAATAATGTATGCTCTGCCTTAATGCTTGGCTAAACTTTTTCATTAGGTGAAAAATAAAAAGATTGTAAGCGTTATAATTAACATTAATAATTGCATCCAATGAATCTTAAATTTTTATTGAAAAAACCCATTTATATGTGAATTTTAAAACATACAGTACGTAAAGTTTTTAAGTGCCATATTATAACAAAGGCATACTTTATCAAGTAATATTTTTATAAGTTGAGGTGATTAAATGAAAAGGGCATTGGTCGTTTATGTTGAGGATAAGCCCAGTTTATTAATGCAGTTTGGCTGGCTTTATACTTCTTTAAAATATATTGAAGCGGATGATACAGATTTAGTGGTTTTTGGAACAAAAAATGCTTTAAAAAAGATTCCTGATGATTGTATTAAAATTGAACAAAGCCCCATTAGTTATAATAAGGAATGGCAAAATTATCACTACATCAATTCAATTGCTTGTGTGGCCGATGATAGTGCGGCATTTCTTAATCAATATGATCTGCTTCTTCGGACGGATGTTGATACATTCCTAACACCTGCTTGGAAAGATTTTTTTCCAGATTATTATACGGTGGGTGGCGGAGGGTATGTTAACGATTCTGAAGTAAGCGGAAATTTAAAAACGATCGCTCAAAAACTTGGATATCGACACCAGGGACATCATAATATTGGCTCTACCCATTACGGCTGGGCTCCATTAGTCAGGAACGTTTGCATACATTCATTAGCAGCAGCGAAATATATTATCAATAATGAATTTAGCAACGGATATGGTATATGGCCAGGATGGTACAAGGGAGTTGTATCCATGTATAGCAATGAAATTGCGGTTAACCATCTTGTAGACAAAGTGATTATCGACGGAAATAAGTTAGATTATTTTTCTACATCATCTGAATCTACTTTAGACCACCCACACATACACTGCTGGCACACAGCTGAAATGTTCTCAAAGTTTGCTTTCGAACTTGGTTACTATGACCACATTAAATTGGAGGAACTTGATCAATCAATTGTAAAAGATTATTGTCTTTTTATTGCCTTAAAGGCTAAGCAAGAACGGATTGGTCTTTAAAACCAATTCCTGTATTAGCCAGAAAATTATTATGCAACCTAAAAAAAGGAACATGGTCAAATTTAAACCATGTTCCCTTTTCTTTGAATTGATAAAAATAAAAGAGAGTTCTAGATAAATCAATATGTGAGAATTAATTGCTATTTAAAATGATATATTAAACTTCTCCATAAACCAGTTATCATCATGTTTTCTCTTTTTAAAATATAAGGCTCGCTTCTCTAGTACATTGCCTGAAAGGACATCATCCAATATTTTTTCTTTATCGCTATATTTTATTAAACTAGAAAGCTTTGCAACTCGTACTAAATTCAAATGTAACAAAGCCATTCTCATTAAGTTATAATTAATAAAATCCCATTTTAATTCAAATGGTGCCGACGGTCGAAATACATGTAAAATTGTAACCTCTGGAACAATGTAGCATTGATAGCCAAACAGCCACAACTTAAATGAAATTTCTTCATCCTCATGTCCCCAGACAACAAATCCCCTATCAAACCCATCAACATCCAAGTATGCCTCTTTTGAAATCGCCATACAGCCTCCAGCCAATAATGGGACAGGATAAGGATCCTTTTTTCTATCCGTATTCCATTTTGGTTCTAAATCCTTACTCCAAGTATATCCATAACCAATGTTGCTGGGATTGGCCGCATCAGCAATACCAGGATTGGCGGCAGCTGCTTTTCCATTTTTTATCGGATCTATTAAACGTTCAATCCAATAATCTTCAAAGAAAAGATGAGCATCGCAAAAAATAAAAATATCCCCTTTAGCGATGTCAGCTCCCGCATTTTTTGCATTTGCAAGACCAAGTCCTTCTGTACGAATCATTCTGATTTTTTCATTTGGGGTGTTGTCCAGAAAAGTACAGCATCCATCCTCTGAATAATCATCTACAACAATAATCTCATAATCGGCATCTGTTTTAACATTAAATAATGATTCCAGCGTATTTTTTATGTGTTCCCCTTCATTTTTAACTGGAATTATGATAGAAACGAAAGGCTTTCTTCCTTCGGCATCCATGTAAACACTCCTTTAATTATCTTCTTGAATATGTATATGTACAAGAAATTATGTAGGTGTGAAAAATGGACATAGGGATAGTTACCAAATTATTCGTTTTTCCATAATCGTCTAAGCAAATTTTATAACATATCATATTGTATATGGACAGGTTGGTAACTTCCTGAATTAATCATTATAAAGGAGTGAAAAAATCTATGCCGTTGCCTTGTTCAAATGACACGGTTAACCTTGGCGGGTTCCAAATAACTTTTCTTCCACAAACTAACCCCCAACAATTTTGTTACCTCGTAACAAATGTAAGTTCTCAAAACCAATTAAGTCACTTTAATATTGGAGTAGATTGCCCTGATGCTCAGAACTTTGTTAATGGTTTAATGTGTGGTTCAAATGTGTTCATTTCTGTAACACCTACAAACCCTTTAATGCCTGTAACAGCTCAATGCTCTATCATTACAAATCCTAATGGTCCAAATCCATTTGTAGGAATCAGCTTCGCAGATGTTTCCGGGCTTACTGTAGGTAATTCAGCAACTTTTTGCGTCACATTTTCCAACAGTGTAACCGTTTCTTTAGGGTGTGTTCAAGCAGCTACATTTGCGGGTGGAAGTCTTTCCCAAACCCCACCAGGGGTCACAATTCCAGGTCCTTCCTGTCTTCCGCCAGCAACTACGACCGCAGCTCCGACTACTACTGCCGCACCGACTACTACTGCGGCTCCAACTACTACTGCGGCTCCAACTACTACTGCGGCTCCGACTACTACTGCGGCTCCGACTACTACTGCGGCTCCGACTACTACTGCGGCTCCGACTACTACTGCGGCTCCGACTACTACTGCGGCTCCGACTACTACTGCGGCTCCGACTACTACTGCGGCTCCGACTACTACACCACCGCCAACGACGACTGCATGTCCGCTTCTTCAGCCTATAGCAAATATGGAAGCTGCACTTGCAGAAACGTTACACGTTTTTAACCAAAATGGAACTGTAGAGGAAATTGAGCAAATCTTAAAGCTAATCATTAAAAAAGAAATTCTGTTAGAATTGTTACTTGAAGAATGTCCTGGTTTTGAAGATGATTAAGACAAGTTAGTTTAGAAAAGGCCCATCGCTTTTGCGAAGGGCTTTTTCTGCATAAGAAAATCAATTAAAAGCTGACTTTATAAAAATGTTATAAATTAAGAAGCTCATTCATTAACCAAATGAACGAGCTCCTCCTCAAATTTAAAAAACTATTAACCTGCGTTATTAAATTCCTCTAATAGTAATTCAAGAACGATCTCCTTTTTAATTATAAGCTTTAATAACCTCTCGATAAAGCCTGTGTCAGGGTTCTGAACTTTTACTGCTGCATTCAAAGCATCTGCTAATGCCTGCTCCATTGCAGCGGCTGCAGTTCTAAAATCATCCTGTGGTGATGCCAAGCTTACCACCCCTTTCTGTTTACTGCTTTATCATATGTTGGGTGAATATAATTGCCTAAGCAAATGTCTAAGTTCTTAAAAATTGAAAAAAATACTTTTCATAAACAAAGTGTCTTATCTTTTCACAAACCTAAATTAATCCATAGCGTTTACTTTACATATCCGTCTATAACTAATCTGAAACTGGGCAAACGTACAAACATTTAATAAAAATGAACATAAATTTAAAGTAACAAATGAAAAGAGGTGTGCTTATGCCCCCCCATCATGAACATCATGAGCCTCATGATCATCATGCAAAGGATGAACATCACAAGTCTCGTAAATGCTCACAAAGAAAGTGTCAGAAAAAAATAAATGAAATTCTCTCTTCAGTTGCTGAGATTGAAAAAGCATTGGCTAATGCAATAAATGCTGAAACAGAACTTCTTAGAAGAGAACACCTTTCTCCAGGTCAAGTATCTTTTCTCACAGAAAAATTGGAAGAACTAATTCGATTGGCAATCAAAAAAGAAATTATTCTCGAACTGTTAATTCAAGATGCAATTAAGGCCTGTGAACAATCGGAATGTCATGAACATCATGGAAAGAAATAAATTTTTTCAAACCAAATTTTCTATTAACAATTAGTGTTTTATTAACTGATGCTTTTTTTATTGAAAAAGGGGAGGTACATTCTTTATGAATCCTCACCCTTTATCATTGTTTATTTTACGGATATGTTATTTCCGAGAATCTTCTTGGTTTTGGTTAGAAATACTTTGCATTTTTTTATTTACTGCGTCTTGTGCCGCCTTATAAATGGATGTTGTTTTATAAATTGGTGTTGATTTATAAACGGTAGTTGGTTGAGCAACTATTTTTTTATTACCACCACAATTACATCCCAAGTAAATCCCCTCCTTCATTTATAAAGAAACAAGGTTTGAATCAAACCCTGTTATTATAACAATCTATGTAAAGACCTTTTGAAATGTGTAGTTAATAAGACTAGCATTAAATAAAGCAATGGAAAAAGACTCAGGTGCCCAAACACCTGAGTCTTAAACTTTATCAAAATTGAACTATGTTTTGATGATTTTTGAAGTTGTAAGATCGCTGTCATCGATTTCAGCCGAATCGCCTTTCTTGCGTCGAATAAAGAAATAAGATGCCACTACAAGTACAGCAATGAGTAAGGTTAAAAATACTTGTGATCGCATGGAATCAATAAAGACCATTGCGACTAAAATGGCGACAATCCCTGCGATGGTCACATAGGTTAAGTAAGGAAATAACCACATTTTTACCTTAAGCAGTTCTGGATTCTCACGCTGTACATTACGACGCATTTTCAAATGAGAAACGGCAATTACAAGGTATACTAATAGCGCAATTCCCCCTGAAGCATTGACTAGGAAGAGGAAGACTTTATCAGGTGAAAAATAATTGAAGATGACTCCTATATAGGCAAAGACTGTTCCAAAAAGCACAGCATTTGCCGGAACCCCTTTCTTACTAAGCTTTAAGAATGCTTTTGGAGCATCCCCCGTTTTTGCCATACCATATAACATCCGGGAATTCGTATAAAGACCTGAATTCAAACAGGAAAGGACGGCTGTTAGCACGACGAAATTCATTATTTGTGCTGCCGCAGGAATTCCAACATGCTCAAGGACGGCAACGAATGGACTTTTTAAAAGATTAGCAGAATTCCAAGGAAGCAAGGTAACAACAACGGCAATCGATCCGATATAAAAAATAAGAATCCGCCAAATAACACTGTTTGTGGCAATTCGAACGGCTTTTGCAGGTTCTGCGGATTCCCCTGCGGCAACAGCAACAATCTCGGTACCCATAAACGAGAAAATGACAACGGTAATTCCAAGAAGAATGGAACTGATCCCGTGCGGCATAAATCCGCCTAACCCGGTTAAGTTAGAAGCCCCTGGAGCTGTCACGCCTGGCATAAGACCAGATATAACCGCGAGACCGACAATTAGAAACAAAGTGATGGTTGCAACTTTGATGAAAGAAAACCAATATTCAAATTCACCAAAAGATTTTACAGAGTAAACATTGGTGAGGGTTAATAAAATCGTTAAAACTAAGCTTAATAGCCATGCCGGGATATTGGGGAACCAGTACTGTATATTGGCTGCTCCTGCTGTTGCTTCGATCGCAATTACGATCACCCAGAAGAACCAATAAAGCCAACCTATGGTATATCCGGCCCATGGGCCGATTGCTTCACGTGCATATGTAGAAAAAGATCCACTCGTCGGATTAACAGTAGCCATTTCCCCAAGCATTCTCATGATGAAAATGACAAGCAGCCCGGCTAGTCCATAAGAGATAATCGAACCAGGGCCAGCAGAGTGGATAACAGCACCACTTCCCATAAAAAGGCCAGCACCGATTACTCCCCCGATGGAAATCATCGTAATATGGCGAATTTTTAACTCTTTTTTTAAATTCTCTTGGTTTTGACTCAAATTCAACACACCCTTTGTCCGAAATTTAAAACTTTTATGTTTCCTTTATTTCGACAAATATAAATCGGGAAGTATCACCTACTTTCTACTACAATATTATTTTACCAACGGTGAAGTCATTTGGAATGCGACCAATATCCCAACATTCCAAATTGTTATTCTTTTTAAATATTATATCCAAGTGAGAAAGCGCATTCATTAGACAAATTGTAAAATAATTCTGCAAGAAGATATGACAAAATGAAAAAAGGGCAACAACGCCTGATGCCCTTTTGTTTGTAATTTATTATTAATTGAATAGTATTTAATCTTAATCATTTGGTAACCATTCTAAGGAAAAAGATTAAATCGGTGGAAACACTATTATGTCCGAGTTGATGGAGCACTGCTGAGGCATTCCCGCGATGGTAGGTCCCATGATTGCTGAGGTGTTCAATGATTTCGTAAAGCTCATTTTGAAACATTTCGCCTTTTGAATTTTGGTATGAAATTTTTCCTTCTATTATATATAGCTGTTTGTAGAGTTGGTAAAGTTGATCAAATGATTGAATGGCCATGGTCGGTGAATCAAATTTTATTGTCTCTAAAACGGGTGCTTTTTCTCCGGAGATTCGTTTCCGCCACATAGAATCGACTGAATAAATATGTTCAAATATAGCTGCAAGCGATGGAAAAATGCTGTTAACTTCTTTAATAAAAAGCTCCTCATCTAATTGATTAATATGTTCTAATAATGTACGGTTGGCCCAGTGGTGATATTGGAGTTTTGTTTCCATTGATAATAGCATCGTTTCCCCTCCTTCATCAGGAAATAAACTAACCTAATTGTATATGGGAAATCATGGTTTATGCAATCATTAAAGATATAGCATTATAAGAAGCGGTGTTAATAGTGACATCACCACACCTGCAATGATCATCGCAATACTTCCCATCGCACCCTCAAATTCTCCCCACTCAAAGGCACGGTTGGCTCCTATTGCCTGTGCTGATGTTCCTAATGCAAGTCCTTTTGCAACACCACTTTTGATCCGGGCATGTTTTAAAAGGAGTGGACCGATGATCAGTGAAAAAATGGCTGAGGTGAAAACAAAAAGGACTGTTAGTGAAGGAATCCCTCCAAGTGAGTTGGAAATCGACAGAGCAATAGGAGCGGTAACTGATTTGGGTAGTAAGGAAACCATGATTTTTTGGTTTAAATGGAGTGCTTTTGTTAAAACAACAATTGAAGCAACGCCCAATACCGTTCCAGGAAATACACTCGAAAGAATCACAGGTAGATATTTTTTTATGAGAAGAATCTGCTTATATAAAGGTATGGCAAGAGAAACAGTGGCAGTTCCTAATAGAAGTGAAAAAATCCCCGTCCCGGAAGTATAAATCTTCATATTCATGTGAAGCAAAGACAGTACACTAACAATAAAAACAGACACAGTATACATTGGATTTAGCCAAGGCTTATTAAATTTTTGAAAAACACGAACACCTGCAATGTAGCTTAGTAATGTGATCCCTGTACATATGAATAAACTTTCAATCCATTTTTCCACCTTGTTTCCTCCTTTGTGTTCTTGTTTCAATTGTTTCTGCAATAACTGCAGTTGCCAGCAGGACGACCAAACTGCTTATAGCCAGAACGATCGCAAGCTTTGCTCCCTCCAATTGGAAAATCCCAATATTATTCCATATACCGACAGTAAAAGGAATAAATAACAGCGTAATATGCTTAATATGCAATTGGGCAATTGTTTCTACCCACTTGAGTTGGCAAACTCTAAAGTTCAGTGCAATAAATAAAAGAAATAATCCAGCAATGCTTCCAGGTATCGAAAGCTGTAACCATGATACCATTCCATTCCCGATTGAATAGAACAGCAGTATTGTGAAAAATTGAACAAAATAACGAAGCATCAACCCAACACCTCCTGATAGCTACGTGAATAAATCTGATTTATATGATTTAAGTATGCCATATTAGAGGAAGTGAATCTTAAATTATGTAAGCTTTCATAACATAGAAATTTCATATCTAAGCAAAAGTATGTAAGATAACCTTCTTAAAATAATGGCTCTGTTACACTTGGATGTTGATTTCCGCTCCAGGCACTTCGCTTTCCGTGGGCGGTTCGGGGAGCCTCCTCGTCGCTTCGCTCCTGCGGGGTCTCCCCTGTCCCGTACTCCCACAGGAGTCTTCGTGCCCTCCGCTCCAATCAACGTTGTTCAAAAATCCACATTTTCCTTTAACAGAGCTAAAATAATAAAAAGGCGCATTATGCGCCTTGTTTTCATTTATGAATCATTTTACAAGTTCCTTCTGATTTTTTTGAAGACGGAATGGTTTATGCGCAAAATACACCTTTGCAATAGCACGGTTATCACAAGCCGAGCATTTTATTTGATATGATGCTTTACTAATATGGGGAGTATCCATTAATGCAATGATCTCCTTCATATGACTGTTACATACCCACATAAGATCACCCGCCAATCCTTCTTAATATGAATCTGCTACAATACTAATTTTAGAGAAATATTAAACCGATGTTACTTCCTTTTGCAGTTTATCAGGTTTTCTTTTGATTACCTGTTTTGTTACCTCTTCATCCCAAGAAAGGGAAACATCTCCGTTGGTTACAAAGGTTTGACAGCCAAGGCGGTAGCCTTTTTCAAGCCATTCTTCCCCTAATTTTCTTTTTTCTTGAATTTTTACTTTATCCAGGTATTCTGCTCCTTCAATCGCTTTAAAAACACATGTTCCGCAAATTCCTCCGCCGCACCGGTTTGGAAGCTCTCCGTCATAGCGAAGGGACATTCTTAAAATATTCGAATTTTCCGGCACATCTAATTGTTTATCATTGTTAACAAAATGAATTTTCGGCATCTCCCAAGTCCTCCCTTTTTTATCTTCTTATTAGTAATTCATTTAGAGGGGATTTCCATTTTCTTTTTATTTAGCTTCTCTTTCCGGTTCTGTATATAGGTGATATACGCTTTTTTTGAGTTTTCGATATGAATTCTCATAAAATACTCTGCTAATTCTGTTTCTTGATTACGCAATGCTTTCATGATTTCAATATGTTCCCTTAGAGAATCTTTACGTCTCCCTGGTGTTTCGTATCCCATATTGGCAGCCATATGAATAAAATCAATCAAACTGGAAAGAATTTCAAACAATTTTGGGCTTTTCGATGCTTTGTTGATAAGACGGTTCATTTGAATATGTTCAAGATTATAATTTTCTTCCGCTCCTGCTTCGAGTTCCATCAGTTCTTGGATTTTTTGATCAAGTTCTACTTTGATATCCTCATCCATTTTTTCTGCGGCTAATTTGACAGCGAGAACTTCTAAAGAAGAAAGAATCGTAAACACTTCGATAACTTCAGTTTCTGATATATTGGAAACTACTACCCCTTTTCTGGGTACGGTTTTTACAAATCCTTGAGATTCCAAACGGAACAGAGCCTCTCGGATTGGGGTGCGACTAATATTCAGTTTCCCTGCGAGTTCTCTTTCAATCAACCGATCACCGGCTTTATATTCACCTTCAAGAATCATATCTTTTAAGTATAAATATGCATGTTCTCGTACTGATAAAAGATTGTTTTCCTCCCACCTAATATCCATTCATCACACCCTCTTATTTCTTAAGTATTTTCATTCCCTTTTATCAAAATTATGATAAAAATACCCCGCCATAGATTAGCGCTCCAAGAATCAGTAATGATGGATGGAGCTTGATTTTAATTAAAGCGAAATAACTCACTACAGCTAACAAAACTAAATGAAAGACACCGCTTTTTTCAAAAGCCGTTAAGAAAAATTGATAAGCCATTACGCCCAGCAAGATAGCGATAATGGGCTGTACAGACTTGGTCATGAGCTTGACTCTTGCGTTATCTTTAAATAAATTTACAAATTTAAACAATATTATTACAGCTATGGCAGAGGGAAGGATTGTAGCTGCCAGCCCAACAATTGCGCCAATCGGACCACCCACTTGATAGCCGATAAACCCGCCAATTTTGGTTGCAATCGGACCAGGCAGGGCATTCGCAATCGCTAATATATTCCCAAATTCAGATGCTGACATCCAATGATAATGATTAACGACTTCATTTTGGTATAATGGAATTGTAGCAGGACCGCCCCCGTAGCCCAGTAAATTCGAAATTAAAAATGCCCAAAAAATATGCAAATAGATCATGAACTTTTTTCCTCTCTTTTAACAACAACTTCGGCCTGTTTGGCGGCAGCTTTTTCTTTACGGTCTGCAATAATAAAGGCAGTAATTAGAAAAATAGCGATTAAGATTCCTGGATGTAATCCTAGGAACTGGACTACAATTAATGATAGGACAGATAGGCTAATCATTTTCGATAAACCAAGTCCTTTTCGACCATTTTGGAAAAACCGGTAAGCCATTTCCGCGAGCATAAATCCAATTACAGGCGTAACCCCTTGCACCATTCCACTCACAATCGGGGAATTCCGAAACGAATAAAGTGCAGTTAATAAGGCAAACATTGCAATGATCGATGGCAGGATATGAGCAAGAATGGCCACGGTTGCTCCTAATGTACCCTTCACTTTAAATCCAATATAGGCCGCCATTTTTGTCGCAATTGGCCCTGGCAATGTATTGGCCATCGCCAAAATCTCGGAAAATTCTTCTTCAGATGTCCAATGATATTTTTTGACCGCTTCATATTCAATCAACGGAATTGTTGAGGGCCCGCCCCCGTAGCCTGTTATACCAGTGCGGGCAAACCCAATCGCTAAATCAACATACGGTTTCACATGTGTATCCCCTTTCTTCAACCAATCATCTATTTCTTTGATAACAATCCCTTCCGGTTGAATGAACATGGGCCTCATTCTGTCCAAGCTTTTAATTGAATGAGCTCACTATTTTTTAATATCTGCTGTAGTGATGACTTCAAATCCATCTTTTTCTACATAGTGTTGTAATGCTTGAAGAGCTGCCGTTCCAACTGCTGTATCTTGTTCACCGTTTCCACCGCTTACCCCAATGCCGCCAATCACTTCACCGTTTACCACAATCGGGAATCCACCTACAAAAATTGCAAATTTCCCTGGAAGCATTTGGTTGATACCAAATGCCTCATTTCCCGGCAGTGCAGGACCATTTGGTTCTTTATTAAAGAGGTGAGTAGATCGCTTATGTCCTGCTGCAGTGTAGGCTTTGGCGATGGAAATTTCCGGACCGGTAATTCGTGCTCCATTCATTCGCTCAAGTGCAATGAGATTTCCTCCGTCATCCACAATTGCAATGGTTTCGAGAACATTAATTTCTTCTGATTTTTTCTTGGCCGCCTCAATCATTAATTTTGCTTCTTCTAATTCTAATTTCAATGCTGTTTTCATTTTATGTTCTCCTTTTCATTTTTTTAATAACCGATATATACTGTTTTCAATTGTGAAAAGAATTCAAGACCCACTCTTCCAGATTCACGGAATGTTGAAGTACTTGATTTTTTCAAACCGCCAAAAGGTGCATTCATTAAATTACCAGTCGTCGTCCGATTGACTTTGACCGTTCCGGCCTGAATATCTTTTGTAAATTGGTTGGCAATCTTCAAATTATTGGTCACGATAGAAGCAGATAATCCGTACTCAACATCATTGGCAACAGCGATGGCCTCTTCATATGTATCCACTTCAATAACGGCCACGACAGGTCCAAAAATTTCTTCTTTTGCAATTCGATGATTCGGCTTTACATTTGTAAAAATGGCAGGTCTTACAAAGTAGCCCTTTTCGAATTCCCCTGTTGTTAATGGCTCGCCGCCATAGACTAATTCGGCGCCATCTTCTTTACCAAATTCGATATAATTTAAAACATTTTTCATTTGTTTTTCGTTTGCAAGCGGTCCAATTTTCACCCCCGCCTCAAAACCATTTCCTATTTTTAGGACGCTAGTTTTATCAACAAGCTTTTGAATAAATGCTTCTTTTACTTCCTTCAATACAATGACCCGGCTCGTTCCGGTGCAAGCTTGCCCTGTTAAGGAGAATCCACCATTTACTGTCAGGGTTGCGGCTAAATCGAGGTCAGCATCATCCATGACAATTAATGGGTTTTTTCCGCCCAGTTCCATCTGCGTTCGAGTTGTCATAGAAGCTTTTCGATGAATATCTTCACCGGCTGCAGTTGAGCCTGTAAACGTGACAGCCCTGACGGACGGATGGGTTACCAATCGGTCACCAATGTCACTTGCCTTGCCCGTTACGAAATTAATAACACCATTTGGAATGCCTGCTTCGTAAAGTGCTTCAACAAGGCGTACGGCAATGAGTGGTGTATCAGAAGAGGGCTTAAAAACCACCGTATTACCTGTGATTAAAGCGGGAGCGATTTTTCGGGCAGGAATCGATAGAGGAAAGTTCCAAGGAGTTATGACACTCACCACTCCAAGCGGTTCTCTTTCCGTGGATACCTTCATGTTTGGATCATCGTTTGGAAATGTTTCACCTGTAAAACTTTGCCCCTCAACAGCATAGTATCGAAGTGTTTGGGCAGAGCGTAACACTTCATTCTTAGCATCATTAACATGCTTACCTTCTTCACGTGTTAACTCTTCGGCTAACTGATCAGCTTTTTGCTCCAGAATATTTGCTGCTTGATTTAAAATGGCTGCTCGTTTGGATGGCGCTGTTTTAGCCCAACCTGGGAACGCCTTTTGGGCAGCTTCAATGGCTAAATTTACGTCGTCTTCATTAGACGCTTGGAAAACCCCGACAACTTCTTCTTTATTGGCAGGATTTAAACTATTAAACGTTTTTTTGCTTACCGATTCCTGCCAAATCCCATCTATATAGTTATTAAATGTTTCTACTTTTGTAGTTATCACTACGATCACCTTTTTCGTTTATTTAAGTAAAACTTTCTAATAAAAGCGGCCGTCAATTAAACCTTTAACTACAAGATTATTCTGACGGCCTACAAATTAGGAAAGTAATGACTTATTTATATTTTCATATACTGATATTATTTTGTTTCTACTAATGCGCCTAAATCTTGTTCTAAGTATTCCTTCCATAAGCCATCCATGTACATACGACGCATTTTTGCTCCAGTACGTACAATTTCTAGGCAGCGCTGTTGTAATTCTGGTGTGTCTGCGTGGTCAAGCACAATTTTATAACCGCGCTCACCATGGATTTCATCTGAAACAATGTGTAGATCGAAGAATTCAATTTCTTCATCTGTAAAGTTGTATTGCTCACGTAACGCTGGAGTTTGTTTACGGTAAATATCTGGAACCTGCGACTCAAGTCCAACTACTAATGCTGCAGTGGCAACAACGAAATTCTCACGTGCTGCAACCGCGAAACACCAGCTCTGTAATCCTAATGTAGTTGGAGCCATATTTTCAGGATTCATTACTCGTTCACGAGTAGTTCCACATGCCTCAGCAAAACGAATAAGGAGATCCGTGTGGCGGTCAGCAGCGATTTCTTCTTCATACATGTTTTGTAAGGTGAAATCTTTAGCAGCTTCGAATTTTGGATTGGTTGGAGTATTGTGATAAATATACGCTAAGTAATCAGCGAATGGGCCAACGTAGTGGTAATGGTTTTCTGCCCATCTAGCAAAGTGTTTTCTTTCCAATTTACCTTCAGCCCAAGCTAATGTAAACGGTGCCTTTTGGCTATGATTTCCTTTAATTGCTTCCTCTAATTCCTTGCGAAACTCATCTTTTGATAATAATTCTGCCATTTTAAATCTCCTCCTTAGTTTTTATGTAGATTTTCAATGCTGCTATTGGCATTTGATATTTTGTATACCAAACTTCGATAAAAAAATAAAGTTTACTAGTTTTTTACCGTTTCCACTGTGTTAATAGTGTATTTGGTATACCTTGATTTAATAGTAACCGATAAATGACTACTTGTAAACACAATTTTTAGAATTTTTTAAAGATTATTGAAAAATACTTAATTTTCTCTATTTTCGATTTAGGAATGGACATCCACATGTATATTTAATAATTTAAAGAGCTCTGCTGAAAGATTATCCAGGGACTCCTCTACGATCTCACGGCCTATTGCAAAACTGGCTTTTGTTGCGTCACCAATACAACCATTTTGGGTCATTTCCTCGTAACGATAAAATCCTTGTATTGCTTTCCCAGGTCTTAGCTGTTTCCATCTACCTTCTTCTTGAATATCCCCTTTTTCTAGTTGGTCCATTCGGACAATCTCTGGTGCTAAATATAAAGCTTCCGAAACTTCACGTTCACAGCTATGGCCAAATAAGCTTGAACCAATATAGTTCTGAATCGATTTTTTTGCAGATGCAGTTGTTTTTGCATAGTAAACTTCTACATCCAGTTCTTTTGTTAAAGTCAGTGAAGCAACATTGAGTGTAGATTGATTCCCGCCATGTGAGTTTAATAATAAAAATTTCTTAATTCCATGATGCTTCAAAGAGGAAATCATATCATGTAAAATCGCAATGAGTGTAGATGGATTCAGTGAAATGGTTCCAGGAAAATTCATATGGTGTTCCGAAACACCCATATTCACCGTTGGCGTAACTACCGCATAGGGAAACATTCTCTCCCCAAGCCGCTTGGCCATCCTTTCAGCCAGAACAGCATCACAGCTTTCCACCATATGGGGACCATGCTGTTCATGTGCGCCAACCGGGATAATTGCAACCTGAACACTTTTTAATGCTCCTTCAACCTCTTTCCATGTCATCCTGGTTAAATCATAACCCTCCATCACAAATCTCCTTTGAAAATCAATGTATTTTGTATACCAATAAATAAGTTAAAAAAATAATCATCCATTAATTTGAATCGGTGATTGCTTTTTAGGAACCTGGACTGAAATATTTTCTTGCGAAATTTCAATATCCCGCTGGATCGTTAATTGGCACGTTAATCGGTACCCCTCATTCACTTTATCTCCAAGCATTTTTACTTCTTTCCAATTCGGCGCTGCTAAATCTTCTGCACCGTTAATCACCTGACATGTACACTTTGTACAACGCCCCATTCCACAGCCATATTTTAACTTTGGTAATAGACGTGTTGCTGCTAATACTACTAAGTTTGCATTGTCTTTTACTTCTTGCTCCACTGTAGTTCCATCAACGTGCAGGATAACTTTCGGCATAAAATAGCCCCTTTCTGTTTTTTCTAAAAATTTTGATACTTTTCTGAAGTATACAATCTTTTTGGTAGATAAGTAAACTAAAAATTTTTTATTTTTAACTCGCTTTATAAAATTTTTATCCAAATTTTCCGCTGAAAATCTATCTACCATAGCTTTTTAAAAAGTAATTATTTAAATATTTAGAATATAATGTTGAATATTTTGTCTCCTTGATATAAAATACAAATTAAGTAGTTTTGGTATACAATGTTCCGAGGAGGTGTTTGGACATATTACTACTCTCCAATTTGTAAGCGTTTAAAACTATTGAATTAATTTAAAGGAGTGAAGAAATTGGGAAAATATATAGTATTAACGAATAAAGATACCTTTCAAACAAGTCTCGAGAACGATGGCCTAGAACCTGTCGAAACCTACCATTTCTATTTCTTTGATAAATTAAAGGCGAAGTATACGATTGCCAAAGTGTTGGATGAAAAAATTAAGATTAAGTTGTTCGAAGAATTTGAAGGAAAAGAATATGTAAACCATATCGGTGTAAAGTTTTTTGAAAGGTTTGAAACAATTGAAGCCGCGCGCGAGGAATTAAATGAGATCGTAAAAGCCTCCGGTAACAGTGTAGATTCGGTAAACAGTAAACTTGTAAAATCAAGTGAGGTTGCTGTATAGATATTAATAGAGGCTTACGGCCGGAGAGATGGCAACGTCTCTCCGGTTTTTGCATATTAAATGGTATAAACGTAAAAAAACCGCCACAGCTGCTTTGTGACGGTTAACCAATTAAAATCCAAACATTAAAACTTAAGTGTTTTTCTCAATGATGCTAATTTTTTCTCCGCTTTTTCAGCAGCTTTTTTAGAATTAAATAAAAAATTTAGCATGTCAGTATCCCCCTGTTTTGTTTGCTATTTGTTATTTTTATTTTACAATGAGCTTTAAATAAACTCAAGGATTTTGTATACCAAATACCAAAATTTTAAGTAAATATGGCAGATTTGTGACTAATCTTCCTTGAATTAGGATGTTTTGGTATACAATTAAACAGATTTTAATTGTAACTCAAGTATTGATGTATTACATTTCCTTATAGTTAGGGTGTTGGTATGCTAAGATATCTGCTTTTCTTTGTAATCGTATTATACTTATTTTCTGTGCTTCTGCCCCAATTGCATATTGGCTTTCTTCTTTCCAGCTTGTGCCTTATTATTGTAGTCAGCACGTTTTTTCAAGCAAAACGTTTTGTGCAAATATTAGGAGGTACGTTTTTACTCCTTGGTGTTTTTTTACTTGCTTCAAGCGGAGCGCATTGGAAGCAATATATCCTTTCCTTCGGCCCAATGCTGGATTTACTCACCATGTTTACCCTGATTCCGATTTTAGGAATTCCGATTAAAATTGGCGGCTACAGCGGGGGGATTCAAAGCATTATTCAAAAAAAAGTAAAAACCTCCGGACAATTGTATATGATTACCTCCGGAATTTCGTACTTTTTTAGTATTTTTATGAATCTTGCAACATTGCCAATGACTTATTTCTCGATTAGACCTGCACTCGGACTGTATACGGTGAATAACAAAGAGCGCTTCATGAGCAGGGCGATTACAAGGGGCTTTGCGATGCCATTAATTTGGGCACCGGTAACACCGATTGTCGGAATTGTAATTACGATGACGGGAGTTACTTGGGTATCCATACTTCCATATGTTATACCATTAAGCATTATCGGAATGGGACTTGATTGGTTTATAGGGGCAAGGAAATCAAAAAGAATGCTTCAAACTCAAAAGAATTTGACAGTGAATGAATTAGCAGCAACGGTTGAATCTGGTCAAATCAACCGTTCTGGAAGAGTCTTTCAAATCTTATTGGCCATTATCATTTTCAATGTCGTGATTTCGCTGGTTGAAACAAGGTTTCCTTATCCGTTTTTGATTCTCATTTCTTTATTGGTGATTCCATTTGCCCTTACCTGGTCTTTATTCTTGAAGCAAGGAAAAGAGTTTGGTGTACACCTTTTGGAGCATTTCCAATCTTTTTCCGTTAGTATGAAAGATCAATTCTTTATTTATTTATCGGCAGGCTTTTTCATCTCGGCCATCAATGTTTCGCATACAAATGAGCTGCTATATCGCTGGGTTATGAAGTTTATTCACCTGGCAGGTGTGGAAGTTTTCTTGATCTTACTTCCCTTTATTCCTTTAGCCTTAGCTTTTCTTGGTCTGCACCCTGCTGTTTCACTTGCTTTAATGATTGAAGGGTTAAATCCACAAGCAATGGGAATTTCCCCTTACATCTTAACGGTAGCGATGTTAGCGGGGGCTGTTTCTTCCTTTTTAGTGGGTCCGTATAATGCTACATTAGGCCTGATGTCCAACATCGTAAAGGAAAGCTCTTATAAAGTATCAAATTGGAATCTTTCCTTCGCAGCCCTCTACATCGGCATCGTGATGGCATATTTGTTCTTACTTGAATTACTACTAAACTAAATAAAGAAAAGGTGCCAACCTGGTACCTCAGATTGTCGAGAAAGGGTATTCTTCTCGGCATTTTTTTACTCTATTAGATCCTAAACAGGAATTCTTATTGATTGTCCCTGCTAATGGGCCTGTTGAGAAGCCTATATATTAACAATATAGATTTGGTTAAAAAAATAAATGAATAAAGGCTATCGAAAGTTTTTCGAAAGCCAGAGGCGACCAATCTTGGCACTTTTTTTATAGATCCTTCGTAGTCTTCTGTTTAATTTCTTTAACGATTTCCTTGGCGAAATGCCCGAGGTTCCCTTCACAATATCCCCTTATTACTTCCGGGGCAAGGGACATTAGTGCTCTTTGTACATATTCCGGCGGAAATCCCCTTCTTTCAAACTCACTTTCCAATTCAACGGCTGTTTTTACAGCATAATAGGTTGCTAATTTGTTAATTTCAGTCAAACAGCTTTCCTTTTCTATTTTTACCTTCCCAAGGAAATGATAGAGTTCTTCAATAGGCTTCTGCAGAACATTTTCGGTAATAAATAAACCGTTGCCATGCTCCAATAAATCTTTCCAATGTCCCATAAATTTAACCCCTTCAATATTTAATGAAGGATACTTTTCTTTTAGCTCTTTCGTATCTAAAGTCGTTGCCATATTAACGATCGTGGTTGAAACAGGTAAATTACTTTCAAGCTTTAAATTTGTAATAAATGGAATAATAGTTGCAGCAGGTAAAGCTAAAATTAACACATCTAATTCCTTTAATTCTTGTTCTATTAGGATAAACCCGTTTGGAAACTGCTCCACAAACTTTTCAGCCTTTGTTTTTAATGGATGGTAAATCCCAATCTTCCTATTCATTTTATTCCATTGCGTCATCATCGCGGTCCCTAATTTACCAATCCCTACTAGCCCCACCTTACATTGTTCCATCAATCGAACCCCCTCTTCAAACCATAATGAAAAAAGGAGTTTCCAAAGGTTATAACACTTTGGAAAACCCCTTTATTCTAAAATTATATTTTATATTTTACTAAGAAATTCGTAAACTAGAACACTCTTTTACCATATAAACACGGCAAGTATGGTTGCCAGCAGAAGCCCTGAAACGACTGGGATGAAGTTTTTCCTAGCCAATTCCAACGGAGAAACTTGCAAGAACCCAGCAACTGCTACAAGAGATGACCATGCAATCAGTGTTCCACCACCGCTCCAAACTGAACCCATTTGTCCAATTGCCGCCATAACAGCAGGATCAATGTGACTTCCTGGCGCAATGGCTCCAGACAACGCACCCGTTAATGGTAGCCCTGCAAACCCTGAACCATCCAATCCCGTAATAATACCAACAATTAATATACTGATTGCTGCAAAAAATGGACTATGTGGAATATAATTTTGCCCTGCTTGGATTAAATCAAATAGAAAGGCAGGCTTTGCTGCGGTATCACCTAATGATAGGATAGAACCTGAAAAATCCCCGCTTCCCATGAAAAAGTATCCAGCAATTGGAATTACCGGTGCCATTGCCTTAAAGGCAAAAACAAATCCTTCAGTGATATGTTCGCTAATTTTATCAAGGGCATGAATTCGATTGAAGGCAATGGTCGCTAGCACTAATAGAATAGTTGCAACACCGCCAATAAAAGCTGCTCCGTCGCCCCCTTCAAATCCTGAACCGCCGCCAATTTTAGTTTGGAACATAAAAATCATAACACCTAGCATTGCCAAAGGAACAATAATGGCAAATAATCTTCCCCATGTTTCTTTTCTTTTGATAAGATCAGGACTCTCTTCTGCCGTAGCAGCAAGTTCATTGGCCACATCAAAGAAAGCTTTTTCTTCATTATTTAAGTTATTGACAGACCCGGATTTTTTCCTAATTGCTTTTCGAGATCTCACATAGACAATGGCTAAGGAGGTTACCCCTGTAATAAGAGAAAGAATGAATGCCTTATCTGAAACTGCGGATTTATCAATTCCTGCTGCTTTTGCACTAAGCATTGGTGCTACTTGCATAATATAATCTGAAGAAAGAGCCATACCTTGTCCAGCAATGACAATGACCATTGCGGATGTCATAACAGGCAACCCTGCACTCACGGCTGCTGGAACCAATAATGCACATATTAATGGAACTGCGGGGGTTGGCCAGAAAAAGAGAGAAATTACATAAGTAGTGACCATTAAAACGATAAAAGAGATATGACCGTTTACCATTATTTTTTGTATCGGTACAACCATCCTTTTATCCGCCCCAAGATCCTTCAACGAATTAAGCAGACCAATCATGATGGAAATAATCAGGAAAATACTGAATAGCTCCTTTGCGGCAACTAGATTTGCATTAAAGACCGCTTGAAACCCTGCAATAAGACTCCCTTTATATACTGCTGCGACTAAAAAGGTCCCAATTATAAGAGGTAAAACAACACCTTTTCTAAAAAGCATAATCACAATGACAGCTGCAGTTACAACTAGATAAACCCAGTGAGCTAATGTTAATTCCATATCTTTCCTCCGTTGCTTTATAAGATATTAATCGAATTAATCTTGCAAGGTTTTCATAGCATTTGGCTTTTAAGCGAAGACATATAGATTTTCAACCAAAAGAATATTCAATCAAATTTTCTTTGCTTAACTTAACTATTCAGTTTTTTTCATGAGTCCAAAATTGTTATCCTGAAGTTCTAAGGGTTTTTTGCACTTTGTGGATTGTGGATTGTATACCAAGATGTTTTAAAAATAAAAATGAAAAGCCCATTTTTTGGTGATGTTTCAATTCCTGCTGAGTTTTTACAATAAGATCCTCATACCTCTCTTATTGTAAGCCCTTTCAATAATACAACGGAGACAAGATTAAACCCAGTGAGCCTATTTATGTACCCTCCTTTCACATTTTTCACTATATAGAGATTGTAAACTATATAGAATGAATTTAATATACCATTAAAAGAGGTTAAATAGCAAATAATTTTGAAAATTTAGATGTTTTTTTATTTTCGTAATTATCTCTTGCTTTTAAAAAGCTTATTCGATAAAATAAAACAAAGCTTCCAGGTATACGGTATACCATAAAAAGATCGAGAAAAATTAATAAAGTTATTGAGGTGATAAAAAAATGCTTAAAGCTGGGATCATAGGTTATGGTACTCTTGGCAAAGCGATTAGCGATTTGATCGTTGCCAATCAAGCAGGCGAGGTTGAAGTCAAATCCATTCTTGTTAGAAAGAAGCCTGGTATAAACGAATCTATTCCGCAAAATTGCGTTGTCACGACCGACGAAAACCTGTTTTTTGATCAAGATTTGGATATTATTATTGAAGCAGCGGGTCATAAAGCGCTACAGCAATATGGGGAAAAGACCCTTTCCACTGGGAGTAATTTAATCGTACTCTCTGTCGGGGCTTTCGCAGATTATGAATTTTATGAAACACTGAAAGTTGCTACAAAAAAATACAATAAACAAATCATACTTCCTTCTGCCGCCATTGCTGGATTAGACCGAATAGCTGCAGGGGTATTAGGAGAAATAGAAGAAATAACGCTTATCACGAGGAAACAACCAAAAAGCTGGTATGGGACGATTGCTGAGGAAAAAGTAAATTTAAAGACTATCTCTGAGCCTTATTGTATATATGAAGGCAATGCCAGGAATGCTGCAAAATTATTCCCTGAAAACGTGAATGTATCAGCCGCATTAAGTATTGCCGGGGTTGGTTTCGAAAAAACAAAAGTTCAAGTATTTGTGGACCCAACCATTCAGGCAAATTTCCACACCATATTAGCAAGGGGCTTTTTTGGTCAGATTGAAATTAAAGTACAAAATACGCCTTTTAAAGAAAATCCTAAATCTAGTCCTATTGTAGCAATGAGTGTAGCAAAAGTGTTAAGAAACCTAACAGAATCCGTTATGGTTGGCCTTTAATCTGTGCGTTGACCCTATAAAAAAGGTTGTCCAAAAGTCTTTTTTATCATGGACTTTTTGGACAACCTTTTACCCTTTCCTTTTTTCCTTGCTTTGATTAACCGCTTCAATATACGCCTTTTTTGAATTTTCCATATGAATTTTTGTCAAATATTCTGCCATCTCGCTCTCTTGATTCATAATGGCATCCATAATTTTAACATGTTCTTCCATAGATTGTACGGCTCTTCCTGGGTTCTTATAACCAATTTTGGCGAAAGCACGAATATAATCAGATAATCCGCTCAGTATTTCTTGAAGTTTAGAATTTTTAGCAGCACTATATAAGAGTTGATTGTATTCCCCATGTAAATCAGAAAAAGCCTCTTCATTATCTAAGCATTCTTCAACCTTTTTTATATAGGTATCAATATTGCTTTTTGTTTCTTCGTCTAACTTTTGAACAGCCAATTTTGCTGCTAAAACTTCAAGAGAAGATAGGATCGTAAAAACTTCAATAATTTCCTTCTCAGAAATGTCCGCAACAATTACCCCTTTTCTCGGCACGGTTTTTACAAACCCTTGTGATTCCAACCGAAATAAAGCCTCACGAATCGGCGTTCTACTAATATTTAATCTGTCAGCAAGCTCCCTTTCCACAAGCCGATCACCGGTTTTAAATTCACCTTCTAAGATGAGGTCTTTTATGTGTAAATAAACCCTTTCTCTTAAGGAAATTAAATCCTCCGCCGCCCAATTAGTACTCATTAGATCTCCTCCCTTCAACTTTTTGTATACATTAAACCAATTATATCGTACCGGATAAAAAAACATCAAATGATATGGTTCAAATTACCACTAAAATTTTCGAATTTTCCATTTACAAATAAATGGAATTATGCAATATATCCTCGTAATCTAATAATCTTCGATAGCGCGAGAAATAATCCTGGTTACGATATCTGCCAGCTTCATAACCGTATTTAATCTTGTGGTGTTCAAGGACTCTATTGGTTTATATGGATCAAGATAATTGACAATAGCCTTCAGGTGATAGTCACCAACACTTGGCAATCCTTTATTAAGTGCCTTTCCAGGAAAAATAGCCCCTTCTTTCAAAACAATTAATCCAATTTGACTTTCTTCCCCTAAAGCAGCATCGATTGCTACAATAAACGGTCCATTATGCGTTTGTTTAACCTGTTTCAGAATCTTCTTAAAATTCAGTGCATGAACTGGTTCTTCTAATGTACCATATACAGGAAAAGGAACCTTTCTATCCTTTAACATTGTTCCCACCATTGGACCAAAAGAGTCCCCTGTGGAACGATCTGATCCTATACATAAAAAAATGATTTCATCTTTCGTACTATCTAGAACTTGTTTTAATTTTTTTGCCATTTTCTCAATTTCTCTTTCCTCAATCGTTTCTTGTACGGAAAGTAAACCTGGCCTTTCACCTTTTTCTAAGAACTTTTTCTTAAAAGGCCACATCACCTTTACCTCCCCCTACCGGTGTTTTATGTGCTGACCTTCTTTGGCACTTTTCATTGCCCATTTCTTTTATTTTATTATAGATAGTGTTAACTTCACCATAAAATTATTTAGAATTTTAATTTGCACCCAATAAAGTTCGTAAAATGGTAACAAAAAAGCTGCCCAATGATTTTGAGCAGCTTTCATTTAATGACTTTAAAACAAATCCACATTTGGGCTACTGCCATCAACCGAGTCAGAGATTTGTCCAGGAATGCCAGTTTTGAAGCTTGTAATTTTTTCATACTCTCCTTTTTGTAGAACGCTCTTATCACCTTTCATTAAATAGGTGTAGGCAATAATGGAGATAAATAATCCAAATGTCCAGGCATTATCCCATATGAAGCGAAGTCCTGGAATCAAGAGGCCAAGAACCGGGATTGCAACCCCAATGATGAGCGAATATACACCATTTTTATTAAATCCGCCTGTATAACTGTAGCGGCCGTTTACATCATACAATTCGTGGAGAGCCATTTTCCGTTTACGGACAAGCCAGTAATCGGCGATTGCAATTCCATCAATTGGGCCGAGTAAGGCACCGTATGTTCCCAGCCAGCCAAAAATATAGTTTCCAAAGTTCTCCATGATATACCATGGCTGAATTAGGATGGCAAATAAACCGGTAACAAGAGCTCCGATTCCAAACGTAATCCGTCTTGGATTTAAATTCTCAATCGCACGTGCAGGCGCGACTACGTTTGCTCCTACATTAATGGTTAATGAAGAAAGAACAATGACTAAAGTACCTAGAAAAATAACAAATGGCGGGAATTTTGCAAGCAAGGCTACCGGATCCCAAAGGGCCTGCCCGAAAATGACTACTGTTGCAGAGGTTACAGCAATTCCAATAAAAGAGAAAATGGTCATGGTTAGTGGTAGTGAAAAGCTTTGTGCGATCATTTGAGATTTTTGACTTTTTGCATATCGGCAGAAATCCGGGATGTTTAAGGCAAGAGTAGCCCAGAAAGCAATTACTCCAGTAACGGCAGGAAAAAATACTTTTAAAAATTCACCAGTGGTTTGGAATTTAGATGGAGTCGATAAAATTGGCCCCCAACCGCCGGAATTGGTGAATGCCCAGATTAGGAGAATAATTGCAGAGACCCCAACAACAGGAGTTGCAATCAAACTTAAATACTTCATGGCTTGCGGGCCCTTATAGGCAACAGCTACGTTTAAGATCCAAAAAAGAGCAAAAACAATCGCTGTATGTCCTGGGAAGCTCCAGAAAGAGAAAGAAGCTGATAACAATGTATCAATGGCACCTGTTCCAATCCAGGTGTTAATCCCAAACCATCCCGCTGCAACAAGTGCTCTTGCTAAAGCTGGGATGTGTGCACCCTTTGAGCCAAACCAAAGTCGTGCAAACACTGGGTACGGAATACCGAATTTTGTCCCAGCATGCGAGTTCAATAAAATAGGAATAAGAACAATAACATTTCCAATAAAGATGGTTCCAATTGCCTGCCACCAGTTCATTCCTAATGAGATCATCCCGCTTGCCATCGTATAGGCTGGGATGCATAAACACATTCCAATCCAAAGAGTAGCAAAATTTAGACCTTTCCAAGAATGTTCCTTCATAGTGGTCGGACGGAGATCGTCATTCCACATCTCGCTATTGCTTAAGCTGTCCGCCGCTTCTTGTGTCAAAATGACAATACCATTTTGCTCAATTTGCGTTTTCAATAAAATTCCCCCTTGTTTGGTTTTTCAAAGAACTTTCCGAGTAAAACCAATGCTGTGCATTCGCTAGAGAATATTTATGATCACCATGATATTATTGCCGTTTCTTTATAATTAATGAGAATATTTTGATTTCCTATTTTACGATTTTTTAAACTTCTATTACCTTTTAGCTTTTCACGAATGTAAGCGCTTTAAAATAATGCTACAACTTCGTTCATCGCATCACCTTCCAATCAATCTAAAAATCGCCCCAAATACAAGAGAAACCAATTTTGGAGCAAACCACAACTGCCTAACTTATATTATATATCACCAAATTAGGCTGTCATTGGACAAAAGGTAAAATAATTTAGACTGTATTTTTTATGTTTTGTAAAAAACCGGTCATTGATAAACTATCATTATCTTAACATTTCTAGTTCTCTATTCAATGAGAACCTGTCCTCAATTTCAAACAAAAAACTACACTTTCATTCAAAAGAGTACTGTGTTAAACACAGTACTCTTTTGAATGAACTATTTTATTAAATTGTTTTCGTTGCAACTGGAACTGACGTTAACACATCCACCAGTCGCTCCATTCCAAGCTTAATTTTTTCAGGAGTAGAATGGCTATAGTTTACACGGAAGGTATTGTGCTTTGGCTCGTTGACATAGAATGGTGCACCTGGAACAAATGCAACTCCCTTTTTAACGGCTTCGCCAAGCAAGGCAGTTGTGTTTAACTCCTCATTTCCTTCTACCCACATGAACATTCCACCTTTTGGCTCCCTACATGTGAACAATCCTGACCCCAATTTATCAAAATATTCCTTCATCAATTTCATCCGCTCATAATAAACGCTTCTAATTAAAGCAATATGTGAATCCAGGTTAAAATCGCGCAATAAATAATAGAGTGCCTGTTGATCGAGTGAACTTGAGTGTAAATCATTCATTTGCTTGGCTTGGGTCATTAGTTTAATAACTTCAGCTGGTCCGGTTACCCAACCGGTTCTTAAAGCTGGGACAACGGACTTAGAAAAAGTGCTGGTATACAAAACAATCCTTTTATCTGTATCTAAAGCAGCCACCGGCTGATAGACCTCGTCTTGATGGAATTGAATATCGCCATACGGATCATCTTCAAGAATTAGAACATTCTTTTCGGAGCAAAGATTGAATAGCTCCTGACGTCGTTCCTGACTCCACACTTTTCCATCTGGGTTTGCAAAAGTTGGGATGGTATAGACAAATTTCGGCTGGTATTTTTCAATTTTTTCTTTTAGATCCTCCGTGATCATTCCCTGATCATCACTCTTTACAGCCACAACATTCGCTCCATACGATCTAAAGACCTGTAATGCTGCTAAATATGTAGGATCCTCTGTGAGGACAACATCCCCCGGTGCAAGCATAATTCGTGAAAACAAGTCGATTACTTGCTGTGATCCAGTTGTAAGCAGAATGTTATCGGGATGTGAAAAAATACCTCTCTTTTCCATTTTTGCTTGAACCGCTTCGCGAAGGGGAATAAATCCTTCTGTTAGTCCATATTGCAATGAAGATTTCCCTGAAGCAAATACTTTCTCATAGGCAATTTGAACCTGTTCGATTGGAAAAATGTCTTCTGCTGGCAGACCCCCTGCGAAAGAAATAACATGCCCTTGCTGTGTAACCTTTAAGATATCCCTTACGGCAGATGATTCATAGTTTTTGGTTTGGGGTGCAAATGGATAATTCATATAATGTCGCTTCCTTTTATTTATATTGTATTCAACCTTTTGATGTAAAAAATATAATATATTAGATTTATTGTACATTATAAGATAATAAATTTCATTTTGCAAAATATTTAGAAAAATTTTTCGCCTTAATTTGTTTATACGTTATAGCCCTAAAGCATTATAGAAATATGTTATAATATTTTTATAAAGTAATATACTGTATCCAACAAAGGGGTTATTTAATGGATAAGGATATCTTAACGGCTCAAATAGGCCAGCGGTTGCGGTACTTCCGGCAACAACGGAAATTAACTTTGGACGAGCTGGCTGACTTGACTGGGGTTAGTAAGCCAATGCTTGGTCAAATTGAGCGCGGAGCCTCTAATCCAACCGTCTCCATTCTTTGGAAAATTGCTGCTGGCCTGCAAATTCCTTTCGCTTCCTTTTTAGCAATGAATCCTTCTGTTAAAATGATTCGAATGGCTGACCAGCCTTTTTTCAAGGAGGATAATGACTTGTATGAGGTTTATAATACATTTGCTTCACCAGGTATACCGATTGAAAGTTACCGGGCCCGTCTTCATCCAGGCTGCAATCACTATACTGAACCAAACGGAATTGGTGCGATTAAATCAATCACAGTCCATTCCGGTACATTCTCAATTACCATTGGTGATGAAGATCAGTATTCATTGGACCAAGGAGATTCCGTCTCCTTTTCAACTGATGTTTATCAGATTTTTGAAAATAGAGATAAAGAAATTTGTGAAATTAGTGTGGTAATTTACTATTCCAGTCCAAACATCCAACTTTAATTATGAGGAGAGGCAGATTTTTATGAATAATTCAATTGAAACAGTTTATATATTGGAAAACCCAGAAAAGAAAATAACCAGATTTGCTACCGGCAGTCAAATTAGATATGAGGATGTAATTAAAGAAGTATATGGTGTGGCATCTATCCAAGACCTTCCCATGATGATTCAGTTTAATAAAGGTTTTCATGATAGTATTTGCGAAAAGTATGGGATAAATGAGAGTAAAATTTCGATTAACAGACTAATCCGTGTAGCCTCAAAAGACGAACTCCTTCTGTTGAAAACACAATTGGTTGAAAAATGTCGGGAGGAAATAAAGAGTTACTCAGAAGAAGTAGTTTCAATTCCATGTCCGTTTAATCCCACCATTCGTTTACAGGAAGGCATTTTCGAATGGAATGACAGCGATTTTTCTTATGATTTAAAAACAAGTGCATAAAATACCTGATGAAAAAGGGTGACTCATGGAGCCACCCTTTTTCTATTCTAATTTTCCGCTAATTTGGTTCTAACTTTTTTACTTCGTGAGTTTCCTTCAATGGGTTCTTCGGCTTGTTTGGCCCGTTTGATAAAGAAGGCTAGAAAAAGTGCCAAAGCTGCAATAAAAGTAGCGACAAGGAAGGAATAGTTGATTCCATTTAACATCGCCTTCATCATAACCTGCTGCTTCATCTCAGCAAGTGCTGCCGGTGTTGGCTTCGATGTAAGATGCTTCATCGCCTCAGCACCAATTTCTTTGGCCTGTGATGCTGTGCGGTTTGTCATAATCGTTACTAGTAATGCCGTCCCAATGGCTCCTGCTACTTGGTTCAATGTATTATTCATTGCTGTTCCATGCGGATAAAGTGATTTCGGTAATTGGTTCAAACCATTAGTCGAAACCGGCATCATCACCATAGAAATCCCAAGACTTCGAATGGAATATAAAAGAATGAGATGTGTATAAGTCGTATGCAAGGTTAATTGGCTAAATCCATAAGTGGTAACTGTAACAATGCTTAATCCGATGATGGCTAGGATGCGTCCACCGATCTTATCAAATAATTTCCCTGTAATCGGAGACATGATGGACATTAGAAGTGCCCCTGGCAGTAGTAAAAGCCCGGCATCCATCGGAGTAATTCCCCTCAAGGTTTGAACATATATTGGAAGAAGCAGCATCCCTGAAAATAATGCCATATACAAAACCATTGAAATAGCCGATGATAGCGAGAACATTGGGTACTGATAGACCTTGAAGTTCAGCATTGGTCGTTCCTGCTTTAATTGACGGATGATAAAAACAGTTAATGAAATAACTCCGACAATAATGGTTCCATAAACCTCAGGGCTATCCCAGCCCTTTTTTCCTGCTGAACTAAACCCATAAAGAATTCCACCAAATCCCATGCTTGATAGAAGAAGTGCAATGAAATCCAAGCGCATATCCATTTTCTCTTTTTTATCCTTAAGCATGAAAAAGCCAATCAAAAGAACGATAATGGCAATGGGAGTAACAAAATGAAAAAGCATTCTCCAATCGTAATGTTCAATAATCCAGCCGGATAAAGTCGGACCAATTGCCGGGGCAAACATTAAAATTAACCCGAATACCCCCATCGCAGTTCCCCTTTTTTCCACTGGGAAGCTTACTAGCATAACATTCATTAATAATGGCATTAAGATGGCCGAGCCAGAAGCTTGTATCATACGGCCAGCTAATAACATAATAAAAAAATGTGCAAATCCAGCAAGAATTGTCCCAACGGTGAATAGCCCCATTGCGACTAAGAATAGTCTGCGAACTGTATATTTTTGGATTAAGTAGGCGGTGGTTGGGATTAATATCCCGTTTACGAGCATAAACCCTGTAGTCAGCCACTGAACCGTTGAGGCCTCTACATCTAAATCCTTCATGATCGATGGAAGGGCTATATTTAATAACGTATTATTTAAAAAAGCAATAAAGGCCCCGACCATCAATACTGCGATGACACCATACGGCGGAGAAGCGGCCTTATTTAACGTATGATCCAAAATTGTATCCCCCTTAGTTGATTTGTATATATTTTCCTGCATCCCTAATACGCATAAAAACCATCATATACCATCAGTTCAAAAATTGCAACCAAAAAAAATTCAGTCTACAAATAGGATTTACCAATACAAAAAAATCATGCAATTTAGATTTTTATACAAGGAGTATAATTCGACAAAGTTCGGGCGGTGCCTGTCACCGCCCGAACTTTGTCGAATCAAAAAAAGCCTGCCTTCTTTATTTGTTAAAGGAAGCAGGCTTGTATTTGGAACTTCTTTCAATTTTTAAACCCAATTGTCGTCACCGTTATCCCAGTCACTAAAGTCATTGTCATTGTTGTTTTGTTGGTTATCCTGGTCATTATCGTCGACGTTATTTGGACCATCGCCATTTCGTTCTCCATCCCAATCACCATTATCGTCTTGGTGCCCTAACTGTTCTTGTAGTTGATCAATTTCATGTTCTTGGAGAATATTTTGGTCCATTAATTCTCTCATGATTTCATGATCCTCTAGATTTTGCAGGGAATGGTATTGATCGAAGCCAATTCGTCCCTGCTCAAATAGATAGGTTAGCAAGGCTCCAGCTGCCATTCCTCCTGCAATTCCTCCGAATCCTCCAAAGCCTCGGCCTGGCGTAGCACCATAGTAGTTTCTTGGACCATTATAGCCCCTTTGGTCATATTGATCCCTTCTTGGCTCGTAAATTTGCGGGCGATTCCGCCGGGTTAGCGGGCGAATAATAAGAAAATAAATTAACACGATAATAATGACAATGCCAATAAAGGACATATTCTTTTTCCTTCCTTCTTTTAATACGAATAGATATGGTGCAATAGTTTAAAAAGATTTCTACAGTCAGTCCTTTTATTATGTGCAAACAAATACAAATCATATCCTTTTCTAAAAGTCAAAATCAACTGCAATCAAATCCTCCAAGCCGATTTCTTTTAAAAAAGAAAAGACTTCCTGATGTTTTGGATGGGGACCATAATTCTCTAAAGAATGACGATGATCAAAGCGGACTGTCAAACCTACTTCATACCCTTTATTCCGCTCCGAAAAATTATAGCCCTGTTGGATATCAATAATTCCCGGAATTTCATCCTTTAGTGCTAATGTCATGCGGATGGCAATATCTTTTTGTTCCCTTGTTGTTAATTCTGAAAATTTAAGTAATACGATGTGTTCAACCATGGTTCCCGCTCCTATTTTGTATTTAAAGTTTCCTTGTCAAACCCTGCGATTCGCTTATATCGATTGGCAATATTTTCGAGTTCCTGACGAGAAATTACGTCATGTAAATGCTCAAACCCATTCGGTGCCCGTTCTTTTACAATTTGCATGACGACTTCCGGCCCATTTTTCCGATTACTTAAAACAATGTTTGCAGTTGGAGCTAACCGTGCTGTTTCATAAGCTTTTAAAGCAAGCTCAATATCGGACTGTTCCATAAGAACTTGTCCTAATGCATCGGCATCCAAAATGGCTTGGGAAGCACCATTTGAACCAATCGGATACATCGGATGGGCTGCATCCCCTAGGAGCGTGACTCTTCCGAATGTCCATTGCGGCAGTGGGTCACGATCAACCATTGGAAATTCGTAAACGGCATCTGTTTGCTCAATTAACTTTGGTACATTTAACCAGCCGAAATCCCATGAAGCAAATGCAGGCGCAAAAATATCTTTACTAATTTTCTTGTTCCAATCAGCACGTGATGGTAAATCTCCGCCAACTGTAAGTTCAGCAATCCAGTTCACTAAGGAACTTCCTTTTGCCGCTGTTTTTGGACAAACAGGATACGCAACAAATTTCTGATCCTGATACCCTGCCATAATCATCGTTTTACCCGTTAGAAATGGAGTAAATTCAGAAATACCCCTCCATAATATCCGACCACTAAATTTCGGTAATCCTTCATTTGGATAAAAATGTTTCCGGACAACGGAATGTATTCCGTCTGCCGCTACCATCATATCTGCACGATAGGAGCCAAGTGACTCTCTTGTTTTTCGATTGACAAAATGAGCAACCACCTCATCACCTACTGTTTCAAACGAAGAAAGATGGTGACCTGTGATTACGGCCTCCTCCCCTAGTTGCTCCTTCACTGCTTCTAATAAAAGCATTTGCAAGCGCCCGCGGTGAAATGAATATTGCGGCCAGCGATATCCCGCATCGATCCCTCTTGCTTCCTCCCAAATTTTCTGGCCAAATTGATTTACATAAATAAGTTCAGCCGTTGGCAAGCCTATTTTATTTAATTTATCCATTAATCCTAATTCAGTAAGGACACGAACTGCATGTGGCAAGAGGTTAATTCCTACTCCTAAAGCCTGAATGTTTTCGACACTTTCAAATACACGCACTGACGCGTTTGCGCGATGAAGTTTTAGGGCAGTAACAAGCCCACCAATACCTCCGCCAACAATAATTGCTGTTTTTCTGCTAGCCATCTGAATCCCCTCGCAGACTCTTTAAATTATTCTTAATTATTCCATAATGTATAAATTTATCAACAAAAATGCATAAAGTATCAGAGTTATAGTAAAAAACTACGAAGTAAAATACACTCCGTAGTTTTTATATTTTCAACATTTTTCAACAAAATTCGGGTGGTGACAGGCACCTCGTTATCGATTCCTGTTATTCCTATTTCGTAAAAACGCTGGGATATCTAGTGTATCTTCAGATTGTCGACTTTCTCGATTATGTCCATATCCTGTTTCTTCTTTTTGCTGCCGATTCCTGTTTCGAACAGGAGCCTCTTCCTCTTGTTTTCGATTGTAATCTTGAACCCGGTCCTCACGGATTACATGTTCCCGTCTGTGCTGGGTTGGGGCAGGCCGAAGGGAATGGACTTCTCTCGTTTGGTTGGAGGCTTGAGCAGACGGCGCCGCTTCTTTATCATCAAAGCCTGTTGCAATCACGGTAATCATGATTTCATCCTTAAGATGTTCATTTATAATCGAACCAAAAATCATATTCAATTCCTGGTCTGCCGCGGAAGCAACGATATCAGCTGCCTCTTGTACCTCATATAAACTTAAATCAGTGCCTCCGGTAATATTCATTAAAATCCCCTGAGCACCATCAATTGAGGTTTCTAATAATGGACTCGAAATCGCCTTTTTGGCAGCTTCAACTGCACGGCCATCCCCCTTAGCCACACCAATTCCCATCAGAGCTGTTCCCTGATTGGTCATAATCGTTTTCACGTCAGCAAAATCTAGGTTGATAAGTCCCGGAACGGCAATGAGATCCGAAATCCCTTGAACCCCTTGGCGAAGGACATTATCAGCTTCACGGAATGCCTGTACCATTGGTGTTTTTTTATCAACAATTTGTAATAAGCGATCGTTTGGAACAATAATCAGGGTATCCACTGCTTCCCTCATTTGCTCAATCCCGCTTGCTGCATTTTTTGCTCGTTTATGGCCTTCAAAACCGAATGGGCGTGTGACTACGCCAATTGTCAGGGCGCCCAACCGGTGTGCGATTTGCGCAATCGCCGGTGCGGCACCTGTTCCGGTTCCTCCGCCCATTCCACAGGTAACGAACACCATGTCCGCTCCTTTTAAAACCTCTTCAAGCTGCTGACGGCTTTCTTCAACGGCTTTTCTGCCTACCTCTGGATTCGCTCCTGCACCAAGTCCTCTTGTTAAAGAGCCGCCTATTTGCATTTTAATTTCCGCTTTTGAGAGTTTAAGAGCTTGTGCATCTGTATTGACTGCAATAAATTCGACACCTTGAACTCCATCCTCAATCATTCGGTTAACAGCGTTATTACCGCCGCCGCCGACACCAATTACTTTAATTCTTGCTACCTGATCTATATTTAAATCGAAATCCCACATGTTTGTTCCTCCTATTGAACCACTCTAGTAATGAAAATGGCGTGTATCTATTTTCAAGAGTATTTTATATGTATTTTATAGTTATCTAATATTTTATCAAGATAATGTGATTTTTTATATAGTCCTGTGGTCACTCAAACACGATAGGTATTCCTCACCTATACGACTGGAATAAACCAAGACTAATTTTTTTCTGTTTTTTGGACTCCTTTGATCCCTTGTTGGTCAAGTAAGTCAGTAATCTGTCGAAGATGGGAAGAGTCCTCTACAATCATATAATCTGGTTGAAATGTCTTCTTTTTAATATCAAAAGTCAATTTAAAGCCGTTGTCGACACGGGAATGATAACCATACAACTCATGCCAACGAACTATTTGTTCGGTTTCATAATGATGAATTTGGCTTGCCGAATAGTATTTTCCATTTATAATAATCCCATTTGGCAGGATATACAAATTGCCTTGATGACGAACAAGGCTAATGATTAAATAGAACAAATAGGCCAAACTAAAAAATGAAGAACCTAGGAATTCAGTTGTAATCACTATTGCTAATATTACCACTAAAATCAAAAGGGCAAACACAGTTCCCCATTTAACATACTGATACGATCTCGTATGTTTCGTAAGTGGGGTCATCTCTTTCCATTCAACCGGTACCAAAAGACTAGCAAACTCACTCTCTTTTAATGGATAAAGGGCATCTTGTGAAATTTCAGCAGCTTTCTTTAAATTTAATCGATACCGGATTAAATAAATGACACTAAGCAGAAAAATAACGGTAAATACAAAATTAGTTAGAATTCTTAATTTCCCCTTATCTTTTAAAAATCTTTCCTTTGAATATTTTACCATAAAAATTCATTCTTTTATGAATAAAATTGTGAAAGAGTTACAATTCTATTATCTCAATTTTCTAATTAATATACAATCCATTCTAGTAGATTTTTCAAAAACTTGTAGGATACAAACAAAATTAGATATGATAGAAATAGTTCCTTTTCGCTAAATAAAGCACGAAAGCATTTTGTACAGATTAAATCGAAGTTTTCCGGATCATCTTTCTATCGGAAACAACGGAACTGAAATAGGAATTAGGGATTATGTGCCTTCCAGACGATGGGCCATATCTCAATGATGGAGGAATTTTTATGAAAAAAGGAGTTTTACTTCTTGTACTTGCTACAATCCTTTGGGGCGGCAACTATATTTGCGGGCGATACTTAGCACCTGCTTTACCAGCAACATTACTAAATACGATTCGCTGGGCTATTTCTACGTTTATACTTTGGGCGCTATTAGCGTTAAATAAAAAGAAATTTCCTATTTTTTCAAAGTGGAAAGAGTTATTGATTCTTGGCTTTTTGGGGATTTTTGCATTTTCAACATTGAATTATTTAGGGTTACGTTCTCTTAGTGCTTCTTATGCGGGCATGATTTCTGCGGGGATTCCAATCGCCATCTTATTTTTTACACCGCTTTTTTTAAAAGAACAAATAAAAGCAAAATCCTGGTTCGGTGCTCTCGTTTCCATTGTTGGTGTTATTCTTTTGGTTCAGGGGAAACAAGGAGGAACTACCTACGCTTCGATGATTGGTATTGTAGAAATTCTTCTATCGTGTTTAGCTTGGGGAGTTTATACAGTCCTTGGGAAAAAGTATGGGAGTAAGATAGATCCATTAACAATGACCGCAGGGGCATCCTTTTACGGTACCATTCTTAGTGCCATTAGTTGTATCGGTACTGTTCATCCGGACATGATTCATATGACTGCTACCGCATGGTTTGCCGTGGCATTTGTAAGTACACTAGCATCAGTTTTAGCCTTCTTCGCTTGGAATGCAGGGGTAAAAATTGTCGGCCCTGCTCTGTCTGCACCATTTATCAACCTGCTTCCGGTTTGGACCGTTGTTTTTGGTGTCCTGCTTTTACATGAGCGCTTCTCGATATTAACACTTGTAGGAGGGGTGATTACGATTATTGGAGCTATATTGGCAACATATAGACGACCAGAGAATAAGAAGATGAAAAACCATGCCAAAGCATCATAAAAAGGTTTTCAAGTAGATCACAAAAGGCCACCCATTCACACGACTAATATGCTTAAAATGGGGAATAATGGTTAAAGTAAACCCTTGTATAAGGGAACTGAAAGATTAGGAGAAATATTAGATGATTGGGAATACAAAACAGGTGGCATTGTATAAAAATCGTAATTTATGGTCGGGAATAATGTTTGGTGTAGGGCTGGCTGCTTTTTTGGATGAGGCTGTTTTTCATCAACTAATGCATTGGCATCATTTTTATGACAAATCCACAACCACTGTTGGTTTGGTATCAGATGGAATTTTTCATGCATTCAGCTGGTTTGCTACTGTTGGGGCATTGTTTATGGTGGCAGACCTACGCCGCAGAAGGGCTTTTATTTTTAAAAGGTGGCTTGGCAGCGTATTGCTAGGGGCTGGTGTTTTCAATTTTTATGATGGCACCGTTCAGCACAAACTCATGAGATTGCATCAGATTCGCTATAATGTGGATATCCTTCCATATGACATGGCATGGAATATCATTGCCATAATCTTTATCATTATCGGTATTGCCCTTCTTATTCAAAACGGAAGGGAATTTAATCAGGCGGGGGTAAATCAAAAAAATGCACTTGAATAACCCTGAATTTGAAAGCAGATTACCTGTCCCAGAGGTTCCACTTTTGCTTTTAATCCTGTCTCTTACCTTGGGGTTATTTTTTAAACAACGTAACCTTTCGTACCCACTCTACCGATGTATTTTTTTGGTTTTAGGGATTTGTTGTATCATTGCCGCCTCCATCGGACCATTAGCCTCCCTGGCACATATGGATTTTACTGCCCATATGCTTGTTCATTTGCTCCTTGGAATGCTTGCTCCGCTACTAGTGGTACTGGCTAGCCCACTAACGTTACTCTTACGAACTCTTAAGGTAGAGGCCGCTCGTTCTCTAACAAAAATTTTAAGATGGAAGTTTTTTTCAATTTTAAGTAACCCAATCATTGCTTCGATCCTTAACATCGGAGGGCTTTGGATTCTCTATACAAGCACTCTTTATTCCGCTATGAGGCATAATATTCTTCTGCATATGCTAGTTCATATCCATGTGTTTCTTGCTGGGTATCTTTTTACTGCGGCCATTATTTATATGGATCCTACGCCGCACCGAAAAAGTTACTTTTACCGTGCGATGGTTTTAGTTATTACAATAGCCGGACATGATTTCCTTGCAAAATATCTCTACGCGCACCCACCAGCCAATGTTCCCGTTAGACAGGCCGAAATGGGCAGCATGTTGATGTATTACGGCGGAGATATCATTGACCTTCTTTTAATAACCATCTTTTGTTTTCAATGGTTCAAAGCTGCCCGGCCCCGAGTCAATATGAATACCGACTTTTATTAATTTGAAAAGCCGCAGCACGTGGTTGCGGCTTTTTGCATTCCAGTATTTTTAATAAAACAAGGCTGTGTTAAACTAGTATGTTGATTTCCGTTCCAGGCTCAAGCGGTTCGCGCGCGTGCCGGGGAGCCTCCTCGTCGCTTCACTCCTGCGGCGTCTCCATTGCCCCGTACTCCCGCAGGAGTCTTCGTGCCTTCCACTCCAATCAACAGAGTTAATAAATCAACATTGTCCTTTAACAAAGCCTAAAACAAATTAAGACAACAACGGAATTCTGTCTCGATACCTCTCTACTAAGCGATGGTTGTGTTCATCTGCTCCATCGATATTACCGCTTAAGAATACCGGCGGTTCATATCCGTTATCCGCCATCATTTTAATCGCCTCTGCGAAAATCGCATTTAAAATAACCGCCCCCACCACCGTGGAAGTTGAGCCAAAAGGTACAGCCACTTTTTCATAGGTAAGAGCGGCATCACCTTTTGTGGAGTGGTTATCAATCACTAGATCAACTGAATTAAAGAGGTGTTTTCCACTCTTATGTTTGGAAGGCTGACTCTTCGAATATTCCAATGAAGTAAGTCCAATTACAAAAGCTCCCTTTTTCTTGGCTTCCTGTGCCACGTCAACTGGTACGGGATTGCGTCCGGATGTCGATAAAACAAAGAAAACGTCTTCCGGAAGGATTTCCTGGTCTTTTAAAAATTCCTGAGCATAATCGTTTTGCCGTTCTAGCTGTGAGGATCTTAATGCCCCTTCGTGGAGCATCAGAGGTTCCACTAGTATCGGTTTAATGGGAACAAGTCCCCCGGCGCGGTAAAAAACCTCTTCTGCTAAAATATGTGAATGGCCGCAGCCAAACAGCTGGACCACCCCACCGTTTTGAATTGCTTCAGCAACCTTTTCCGCTGCCTTCTTAAGCTTTTTCATTTCATACTTTTCAACTAGTTGAATCTTTTCTTTTGCTTTTTCAAAGTATTGGTTTAACACAATTAACTGCCCCCTAATTTCCTATCATTACATCTATTTGTGACAATGTTTTCCCAATAGAATCTCGAATGACATGTGTATCTTGAGCAAAATCAAAAGGAGTATCGCCTTGATTTACAATCAACAGGGGGATACCCGGTCTTCTATATTGAGGAAAGGTAGAAAACGGTGTTACCTTCAAGCTTGTGCCTAATACCAAAATGCAATCTGCTTGAGCGATGAGGTTCAAGATCGTATGAAAACCATCTGCCGAAAACCATTCCCCGGAATCACCGAACAAAACCACATCTGGTTTAATATAACGATTCTCTTTATTTTTCGTTTCACAATGATTACAAACGTAAAACTCAACCATCGTTTCGAGCCTGTGGACCATTTCTTCTGTCGGATAGCTTTTTCCACAATTTAAACAGGAAGCCTTCTTCATTGTTCCGTGAAACTCTATTACCCTGTTACTTCCGGCTTTTTGATGCAGCCCATCAATATTTTGCGTGATAATTTGTGAAACTTTTCCTTCCTTTTCCCATTTCGCAAGAATTTCATGCCCTTTATTTGGGGCAGCATGTGGATGGTATAGATTCCCCATCGCAAATTGATAAAATTCCTTTGGGTGCTTATAAAAATAATCGAGTGATAGTATGTATTCAGGTGCCAGTTTGTAAATTCCAGATCTTGAGCGAAAATCCTTTATTCCGGATTCTGTACTAATTCCCGCACCTGTGAGAACAACAATATTATTAGCTTCCCTTAAAACGCCGGCGCAGGTTTGAATAGTGTGTTTCTCCATTTTAAACCTCCTAAAATTGTATTTTACTAAATAATTCCTACGAGCATCAAGCATCCATTCTTTCTCAAACTTACCAATTAAAAAAGAACACACTGTATCCAATGTGTTCGAAAGTGTACCATTTATAGTTCCGGCGCTTCCATCCCTATCAGACCCCACTCTTCGCGAGCTGGTCCATAAACACCAGGAACCTTCAAGCCAGCTTGGCGCATAAGAACTGTCAGCTGCCCACGGTGATGGATAATATGCTTAATGAGGAGTGAAAGCGTCACTGCTTTGGGCATATCCATACCAAATACATTTATCATTTCCGTTAAGGATTGGTCTGTCCACTGCTCTTTTACCGCGTTGTTTGTATCAGTTGTAACCTTTCGAAAAATATCTGCAATTATTTTTGCAGAAGTCGGTACGGTCGTTGCGTTTTCCACAGCAGCAACCTGAATTCCGAATTCATTAAGCATTTCAGGAGTACTTGTTACAATATGCCAGGCAATTCTGCCTAATGTACGATCTTCTTGCGATACCGCTTGTTGAAGTGAGCTATCAGTTAATGCATCCAAAACCTTTTGAGTGGATTCCATTTCCTGGTTCCATTCCCCAATAAATTCATTAATAGAAGTATACATTTTTACATTCCTCCGTTTAATTTCTCACACTAAAATATGGCGATTTAAAGTATAGCATTAGAGAACCCATTTCAAAATTTACATTTTAATTTTTTCCTCTTCTGGAAAGATTGAATGGAATATTCTATTGGGGGTATATTACAACAAAAAATGAAAATAGGTGGTGATTGGGGCAATGATTGAATTACCAAAAAGCCTCTATTGTGAACATTGTAAAAAAGAGACAGAACACAAGGTGAGAGAAGATGCATTAGAGATTGAATATACCTGTAAGGAATGTAATAATCAACTGGAGATTGTTAAGTCATTTTTCTAAGAGTATCGCACCTTCCGCACTAATCAATTTTGTTTAAAAATGCACCCCTAAGTTATAAATTTCACTCTAACTTTTGGGGTGCAGTACACTTCCATAAAAAGATTACTGGCACTTATTCTTTTCAAAACCCCCCCCCGACAACATTTTTTCAAATGAAAGCACCGTATTGGCAACGGTTCTAAAACAATCCGCTAAGTTATGTATGGACTTTAAGACTCTATTATTAAAATCTGTTATAATCTTAACTGATAAGGAAGTGATGATTTGAAAGAAACTATTCAGTTATTAGCGGACATTGTCAATAATCTTCATGATTTCATACAAATATATGTGAGCAGCTCGTTGAATCTTTCATTAACGGATAAGGACCTGCATTTTTGGATCATGGGATTTATCGGAATCGTTGTTTTTCTTTTCGTGCTGGTCATCTCCAAAATTATTGTAAAAATGCCTTTTGGAATTACGATTCTATCTTTCTTATATACAACAACTTTTATGTTTGTATTAGTTTTTGCAATCGAAATTCAACAGGCACTGACCAATCGAGGAAATATGGAATTTGAGGATGCACTCGTAGGGCTTTTAGGTTTTTTCGCGTTTTTCCTAGTATTTGTTGTGATTGCATTTGCGTTCTTTATGACTAGAAGACTATTAAAATCCTTATTTAAAAAATAGATTTAATAAAAAAATCCCCAGCCTTGGGGATTTTTTTATACTATTAATACATTCAAAATAGATATACTCCCCTGTCAATTAGGCCGACCTTACTTTCTGTCTGTGAAATTGCAAATTCAATAGTCGGTCAAGTTTTTTACTTAATAAAATCGTTTCTGACGAGGTTAATCCTTTGGACATTCCGACAGTTATCATAGTATTTCGTACCATTTCAATTTGGTAAATTAAGTCATCATTTGTCATTTCCAGTAACTCCTTCTATTTACAACTACAAAATTAAGTTTACCAATTGAAAACGCATTCAGAGAAACAGTATTTATCATCAAATATCGACATAATCTGTTAACTACCTATTTTATGCCACATTTTTCCATAAGTTTCTCGAATTAAATTGATAGAACATCCTTTCAAAATTCACCAAAAACTGTTCTCTTCCCCCAAAATTGACTCAGTGAAACGTTTGAAAAATGATTGACATTCTATGTAATTGATTTTATCTTAATCTATGTTCTACTAATTATTAAACCTACTAAAATTTCTGGAGATGTTCATGAAAGAATATGTTTTAACGCAAAATGCCAAAAATTCCAAGCTAAAATTGGCTTTTTTAAAAAAGGACCTGGTATTTACAATCTCCCTTATCTTAGCAATGGCGAGCAGCCTCATACATCCGCCAAGACTGGAATATATAAATTTTAAGGTGTTAGTAAGCTTATTTAACCTGATGCTAGCGATTAAGGCCTTTGAAGAACTAAAACTATTAGACAGATTCGCGATTGGGATAGTGAATAAATGCAAATCTAGCAAGCAGGTTTCTGCTATTCTAATTTTATTATGCTTTTTTACCTCGATGTTGGTAACGAACGATGTCGCACTTATCACGTTTGTGCCATTAACCCTTATCATCAGTAAAAAGGCTAAAATTAACATGATGGAAACCATAGTCCTTCAAACCATTGCGGCGAATATCGGCAGCAGTTTAACCCCGATGGGAAATCCGCAAAATTTATTTATATTTTCCCATTATGGGATAAGTCCGGCTCAATTTTTTACAACAATCCTATTGTTGGCATTTCTAGGAGGAAGTTCGCTCTATATTTCCATTTACCGACTTAAGGGCAAAAAACTAAATATCGCACTAGACCCAATTCCAATAAAAAGTCGAAAAAAAGCAGCGGTTTGGGGAATTATTTTTTGTATTATTATTGTTTCCATTTTTGGAGGAATGAGTTATCAGCTTGCTGCGATTATTACATTTCTTGCAGCCTGTATTTTAGATTATAAATTATTAGCAAAAATCGATTATCTCTTACTTATTACATTTATCTGCTTTTTTATTTTTATAGGAAATATTGCAAATATCGAAGCACTCCGGGATTTTGCTAGTGAATGCTTGAAAAACTCCACTTCTGTCTATTTTAGTTCCATCTTAGCCAGCCAATTGATCAGCAATGTCCCTGCCTCCATCCTTTTATCAAACTTTACGATGGATTGGAAGTCCTTATTATTAGGAGTCAATATTGGCGGTCTTGGTACCATTATTGCGTCACTTGCCAGTGTAATTTCTTATAAACTATATATTCAATCAAACCCTGGTAAGAGCAAAAGGTATTTAATCCAATTCAGCCTTTATAACTTTTTGTTCTTGATTTTTTTATCATTGATTCAGTTTTTTATCCTAAGGCTGCTTTAAAAGTCAATTTTGATTTTGGGAAAACGTTGATTGGAGCGGTAATCAACAACTAGGTTTAACAGAGCTATCCTAAAAATATTATAATACGCTGTTGGTTCAATGAACTACAGCGTTTTTTCGCATGTAAAACAAATTGAAATTATTCCATTTCGATAATAGAATATAAGAAAAAAGAGGGAGTGTAATATGGCAAATTCGACAAAAACGATTGTTGAAAAACTTAATCTTAATAAATATTCAAATAAATTAATTCTTCATAAGCCAAATGATTTGGAGGATTTTGATGAATTAGAATTTGATTCTTCGATTCAAAAAGATAAATATGATTTAATCGTTACCTTTGTATTTGGATTAGAGGAATTTGCAGAACAACTTCAATCAGTAATTAATCTAAATTTACTTGAAGACAATGGCTACTTATTTTTTGCCTACCCTAAAAAGAACAATCCGAAGTATGAAGACTATATTGACCGTGATCGTTTAATTCAGGCGCTTCCTTCTGATGAAGAAGGATATGTCTTGGGAAGTAATATTAAGTTTGCAAGAATGGTTAGCTTAAATGATATTTTTACTATTGTGGGTTTAAAATCAGCACCGAAAAAAGCTGCCAGTAAGAAAAACAGCCAATGCGTTGATGACTACATAGGAAATGTCGAGGATATCAAGCAATATTTGTCCAAAAATGGGGATTTACTCGAAAAATATAATCAATGAACCTTTGGCTATCAAAAGGATTGGGCCCGGTATGTTTACAGTGCAAAAAGGAAAGAAACCCAGGAAAAACGCCTTCTGGAAATGGAAACGGTATTGGGCGAAGGATTTAAATCAATGGAATTGTACCGCCAGAGTAAAAAATAGATTTTCAGATATATGGCCACGATTTTCTATCGTGACCATATTTAGTATTTAATTATGATGAGATTGATTTCCAGTTTACATAATATCGTTATGTGTTACTAACTAAAATTTAAATGATATCTTCAAATTCTCTTGCAATTCTTTCAAATGCTTCTTTTATAAGCGGCCTTGGTGACGGGATGCAAATCCTTTGAAAGGCAAGTCCTTCTTCCCCAAACATTTTACCATCTTCGAGAATAACATTTGCTTTATTATAGATCCGTTCATGGACTTCTTCTGCTGTCAGCCCATATCCACTGAAGTCCATCCACATAATATAGGTTCCTTCTGGGATTTTCACCTTTACTTTCGGCATTTTTTCGGCTAAAAACTTCACAACCCAATCCATCGTGCCATCAATATATTCCTTTAGCTGTTCTAACCAATCTTCCCCTTCTGTATAAACAGCGATTAGCGCAGAAACAGTAAACGGTGACGGCAAATGCATCCCCATTACCTTATTCATGGTTTTCCTGAGCTCAGGATTTGAAATTATTACATTCGTACAATGAAGCCCTGCTACATTAAAGGTTTTGTTAATCGCAGTAAAAGTGATAATATGGTCCACATTGTCAACGGCTTTGGCAATGGGAATAAATGTTTGATTACTCCGGATGAGGTCCCCGTGAATCTCATCTGCAACAATCAGAACATTATGTCTTCCGCAAATATCGGCTAATCTTTGTAATTCTTCCTGGTTAAAAATTCTTCCTGTAGGATTATGCGGGTTGCATAAAATAAACATCTTCGTCTTCTCTTGTTTTGCCTTCTCTTCAAAATCCTCAAAATCAATCTGATAATACCCGTCTGAATCAATATTTAGCGCATTATTCTGTACCACTCGATGGTTAGCTTCAATCGCTGCTGTAAATGGAGGATAAACTGGGCGTTGGATGATAATCCCGTCTCCTGGATCTGTAAAAGCTCTTACTGCAATGTTCAACGCATGGACTGTTCCAGGACTATAGATAATTTCTTCCTTTTGAATATCCCAATCATGTCGCTTTTTAAACCAATGCTGGATAGCCGTAAAATACTCGTCCGGAAAAACGGAGTAACCAAAGATTCGATGGTCAACTGTTTTATGTAAGGCATCAATCAAGGGCTGGGGTACAGGAAGATCCATATCCGCTGTAAACAAAGGTATCGTTTCTTCATCATATCTAGATGTGAGGCCTATCTCTTTTATCAGTTTTCCCCCATCCCATTTTAATGAATATGTACCACGGCGATTCACTACTTCATCGAAGTTGTATTTCATGAACAACACTCCTTTTAAAAAAAAGCCGAATTAACCAACCAATTTGGTAAAATTATCATTTTTAGTTTCAAGCCCATTATACTACATATTTTAAACCGAAAGAAATTGCTTTTTCTAGCAATAAAGGTCCTCATTTCTGAGGACCCTCTCTAAAAATCATATTATATAACCCAGCCAAACCATTTCACAGACTGTGTAATGACAAGCGGGACTAGAATGGCAATGACGGTTGGGATCAGGAATGCCATAAATGTCCACTTTTTACTTTTGGTTTCCTTATAGATATTGAGTAATGTTGTACCACATGGATAATGCAACAATGAAAATAACATCATATTTAATGCAGTCAACCAAGTCCAGCCGTGCTCAATAAGAATGGCTTTTAAATCAACAAGACTATCGACTTCAGTTAAAGAACCCGTTGATAAATATCCCATTAACAAGATTGGCAGGACAATTTCATTCGCTGGCAACCCCAAGATAAAAGCCATCATAATGTAACCGTCTAAGCCAAGTAATTTTCCAAATGGGTCCAAAAACTGAACGGCATACATTAAAATACTTGTATCACCAATATAGAGATTTGCAAATACCCAGGTTAAGATAGCTGCAGGTGCTGCAACTTTCACTGCTCGCATTAAGACGGACCAGGATTTTGTCAAGGATGAGCGAATGACCGTATCCAGGATTTTAGGTTTTCGGTATGGCGGCAGTTCTAACGTATAATGTGTTGGGACCCCTTTAAGGGCTGTTTTGGAAAGTACCCATGAAACGAAGAAGGTAACAAGGATTCCAAATAAGACAATCCCGACGAGAGATGCAGTCGAAACAAATAATTTCATTCCACCGGTAAATCCAGCAGCCATAAATAATGAAGAAAAGACAATTAGAGTACCCCAACGACCATTACAAGGGACAAAATTATTGGTCAGAATCGCCAGCATCCTTTCGCGAGGTGATTCTATAATTCTAGTCGAAATTACAGCAGCTGCATTACAGCCAAACCCCATTGCCATCGTTAGTGACTGCTTCCCGTGGGCACCGACTTTTTTAAACAAACGGTCCATATTAAAAGCAACCCGGGGAAGATATCCGTAGTTTTCTAAAAGAGCAAAAGTCGGAAAAAAGATGGCCATTGGCGGCAGCATTACCGCAATTACCCAGGTTGTTCCTCGATATAAGCCAAGAACTAACATCCCATGAAGCCAATCGGGTGCGTGTAAAAAAGTAAAAGCGGCTGTGATATACTGCTCTAACCATCCAAAAAAGTCCGCTATTAAGGAAGAAGGGATGTTGGCTCCAGCTATGGTGATATAGAAGACCGTTCCTAACATGATTAACATAATTGGAAAGCCGAAAATGGGAGAAGTGAAAATCGCATCTAGTTTTTCTGTCCGAGTATCCCTTTTTGATTTTGTATAGGTGACACCCGCCTTGCAAAGTTGATGACTCCGGTCATACAAATTCTGTACAATTTCATCTCTTAACTTCGCTGTCGACATCTTTTGAGCTTCATTGTAAAGCTGTTCGATATTCATTTACGTCCCCTCCTTTAAGGCTTAAGTAATGATTAATTTCACTTAGTAAAGACTCATCTCCATCTAATAAACGGAGGGAAACCCAGCGGGAAGATACATGGTCGCCCACAATCTCACGTACTTTCGGTTCGATTTTTTCAATTTTTTCTTCGATCTCTTGCGGATATTTCACTGGAATAGGATGGCAAGCTATTTCCCCAGTTACAATACGATGAATGGTATCAAGGAGCTTGGAAAACCCTTTTTTGTTTCTTGCAGAAATTTTTATAACGGGCACCCCAAGCCGATTTGTTAGCAGATGCTCGTTAATGTTTATTCCTTGTTCTTCTGCAACATCGATTAAATTTATACAAATGATTACATTCTTTGTCATTTCCAAAACCTGCAAGGCAAGATTAAAATTCCGTTCTAAGGAAGTGGCATCAAGGACAACGATTGTTACATCAGGTTTTTCGAATACAATGTAGTTTCGTGCCACCTCTTCATCCTTGGAATTTGAAAAAAGAGAATAGGTACCTGGGAGATCGATCAATTGAAATCGAGTATCTTTAAATGCAATGCTTCCCTTTGCAAGTGAAACTGTTTTTCCAGCCCAATTACCCGTATGCTGCTTTAAACCAGTTAAAGCATTAAACAATGTACTTTTACCTGTGTTGGGATTTCCCGCTAAAGCAATCCGATATTCATTTCCCATCGTTCACCAGCTCCCCTTCAATTTTTGAACTCTCCTCTTTTCTTAATGCAATGGTTGTTTGACTTACACGAAAAGCGATAGGGTCTCCCAACGGGCTTTTCCGTACTACCTCAACTAATGCATCTTTAACAAAGCCTAAATCTAATAATCTTCTTCTCATTACACCTTCCAGTTGAATCGAAGTTATTTTAATAATATCGCCTTTTTTTCCGTCCTCAAGCTTAATAATATTAGTTGTCCCCATTATTTTTTCACACCCCTTAAAATTTTTACCGAGTGCAACTTTTTACTAATTATATGTTGAGGTCATAAATTTGTCACCTAATTTTGCAAAGAAATTAAAAAAAGAACGTCTGCCTATACGGCAAACGTGCTCTTCTACAAAATTGCATTGTCAACACAATAATTATTTAAGTCAATCTCTGTTTCCTGTCCTGTGACTAATTTAGCGAGTTCTGCTCCGAGATATGGACCGCTGGTTAACCCTGATGAACCTAACCCATTTGCAACATAAATTCCATTCCAATCAGGCAAAGGTCCGGCTACTGGTAAAAACCCTGGAGTAAAAGGGCGAAAACCAACTCTTGTTTCGAGGACAGTGCTGTTTGCTAATCCTGGTGCCGTTTCTAAGGCTTGACTTAAGATTTCATTGATTCCGCCTGCTGTAACACGGGTATCAAACCCTTTATCATTTTCATGCGTAGAGCCCACAACAACAAGTCCATTTTCAAAAGTAAGGATATATTGGGTGTGTGGCGGCATGACAACCGGCCATGAACTTGTGTCAGTTTCAAGCAGCTGTAAATGAATGATTTGTGCTTTTTGCGGTTTTACGGAGAACTCAAGGCCTAAAGACTGCAAAAGCTCTTTTGCCCATGCTCCTGAAGTAACAATTACTTTGTCAGCAAGTAAAGTTTTTTCTTCCAAGGTAATCCCCATTACCCGATTTTCATTTATTAGGATTGATGCATCCCCTTTTAAAAAAGTCGCTCCATTCTTAATCGCTGCACGTGTTAATGCATTCCGAAGTTCCTGGCCATTGACGCGGGCTCCCCCGCTGACATAAACAGATCCGAATTCCTCTGATAAAGGTGGAAAAAGTTTTTTTGTTTCTGCTGGTGACAGAATCTTGATTTCACCGATTTCCGGAGCGTCTTCTCTCCGTTTTCGTGCCCGTTCTGCCATCTGTTCGAGTTTATTTGGGTCTTTGTGTAAACTTAAAGCCCCCACCCGTTTATATCCGGTATCTGTTTCACCGTCTGCTTCTAATTTTGCGATTAATTGTGGATAGTAACGCGCGCCGCCTTTGGCTAATTGATACCATATTTTGTTCCTCCGCTGTGATAGCCATGGACACACTATTCCGGCTGCGGCATCGGTTGCTTGGCCAGGATCTTCCCGGTCAACCATAGTAACTTGTGCACCTAATTTGGTCAGGTGGTACGCGGTAGAAGCACCGAGAATACCAGCTCCGATTACAATAATTTTTTGCATCATGACACCTTTTCTTTCAATATTAATTACAAATTTATCCACTAATATATCCCATTCAATCAGAATCAGGATTTGTATATAGGTTACATTATATACGAGCATGTTCTTTTGCTCAAAAACTTCGGCGGGAGTGATGAATCATGGCTAGAAACAAACTTTTGGTTCCTGGTGCAGGAAATGTTCTGGATCAAATGAAGGAGGAAATCGCCAACGAGTTTGGAGTTCAACTTGGTGCTGATACGACCGCGCGAGCAAATGGTTCAGTGGGCGGCGAAATGACGAAGCGTCTCGTTGCATACGCTGAACAATCCTTACGAAATCAACAAGGCCAATAACTTTTGATTTCAAAAAGGCTGTCCCAAATCGGGGCAGCCTCCACAAAGAATTTACAATTTTTTCAATACATAGTAACACAAATCAGGATCAGACTTTGTTCTTAACAAATCAATTGCAGTCCAGCCATTTTTAAAATAATGAATAAATACTTCACGAGTTTTGAGTCTCCATGCTATCGCAAGCTCAGGATTCCTTTTCTTCAGTGTTTGAAAATTACTCGGTACCGGAACAAAGAGGAAGCCTTCCGCAGTATCCAGCTCAAGATCCGTTTCATTCGGGTTCAAATTTTCTTCTGAATCACGGTAAACCTTAAGTAACAAACGGCCCTCTATTTCATACTCGCTTGGCCTTTCAACCAAATCCTCCATAACCCACCATTCAACCGTAAACCGGTCGGACGGCATGCCCTGATTTAAATCGTCCTGCATTTCCCCATAACAATTCTCTACATATGTCGAGCATCTTGCTCCAAGCTTATGTAGATTCAAATAGCCATTTACTGTTTCAAGAGGATCATATGTCCATGTAACTAAATCATATCCCATTTTTAATGACTCTTCCTTTTGGGCAAGCTTTAGTTTTTCGCCAATCCCCAGTTTACGATATTCGGGATGAATTCCTAGTGTATGAGAACAGAGATAAATCTTATTATTTTTAAAGCCCGGAAAACTATATTGAAAACCAATCAGTTCGTCATCCAAAAAAGCGCCCAATGCCATTCCACCGTTTTTAATGGCCGTAATAGTTTGACTGCTTGGTATGGACTCGTATTCACTCCAAATCAGCGATTCCAATTTTCTCAACTCTTCAAGCTCATCAATTGTTTCGAGAGTACGAATAACGATATTTTTTTCACTCATTCATCATACCTCCTTTTTGAAATTGTCCTAAAAATGATTATACATCTTCATGCTCGAAATCCATATCTTTCAATGTGACAACCTTTGTTTTTTTAATAAATTTATAGCTCAACCAAGCCGTTAAAAAGATTGGAATCCCCAAATAGGTAACTAGCAACCCATTCCAGTCAATTTTATCTCCTAAAAATGCCTTATAGTCTTGTCCAAGGATTGCCACCATACATAAAGCCAATGTCAGGAAAGGACCAAATGGAAACCATTTTGCTTTAAAAGGTAATTCGTTTAAATCTCTTCCTTGAGCCACATAGCCTTTACGGAAACGGTAATGGCTGACAGCGATTCCAATCCAGGCAAGAAATCCCGATAAGCTGCAGGCATTTAACAGCCAGAAAAAGACCTTTCCATCACCAAAGATTGATGTTAAAAATGCAAGCATCCCGACAGCTGTTGTTACATAAAGTGCATTTGCAGGAATTCCGCGTGAATTTACTTTTGTTAAAAATTTTGGAGCATTTCCTTCCTTTGCCATTGTCCATAAAAGCCGTGAGCCGGCATACATTTGGGAATTTGCGGTGGAGAGTACAGCCGTAAGAACAACTGCATTCATTACGGAAGCAGCAAAAGCCAGCCCTGCTCTTTCAAAAACTAATGTAAACGGACTTTCTGAAACATTATCAGAGTTTAATAGTCTTGGATCATTATAAGGTACAAGGAATCCAATGATGATGATGGAAAAGATAAAAAATAGCAAGATTCTCCAAAAAATCTGTCGAATGGCTTTGGGCATATTCTCCCTAGGATTTTCACTTTCCCCTGCAGAAAAACCAACCATTTCCGTACCTTGAAACGAAAAACCAACAATCATGAAAACGCTAATAATAGAAGCAAAACCACCCTTAAAAGGTGCTTCTCCTGCGGTAAAATTTTTAAATCCGACAGAGTGACCACCCATAATACCTAAGATAATCAAGACCCCAATCACCAAAAAGAGAATGATTGTAGCAACTTTAATAATTGAAAACCAATATTCTGCTTCCCCATAACCTCTTACAGATAAAAAATTTAATAAAAAGATAATAGCGAGGGAAGGAACGCTCCAGAAAATAGACGGAACATTTGGCAGCCAAAACTTCATGATTAAACCAGCAGCCGATAATTCAAGAGCGATAATCATGGCTGAATAATACCAATAATTCCAGCCTTGAGCAAAACCGAAGGCAGGATCGACAAATTTAGAGGAATAGGTGCTAAAGGTCCCGGAAATCGGCATAAGCGTGGCCATTTCTCCTAAGCTTGTCATTAGAAATAACATCATTAAACCACTTAAGATATAAGCAACGATTGCTCCTCCCGGGCCCGCTTGACTGATTGTTCCCCCGCTTGCCAGAAATAACCCGGTACCAATCGTACCACCGATGGCAATCATGGTGAGATGTCTCGCCTGAAGATTCCGTTTCAGATGGTGGTGTTCGGAAAAATCCGTTTCTTTTTCTGTTTGTAATGCCGTATTACTCATATATGCACCTCTTTTATCATTAATAAAAACTGATTAGTTTTGTTTAAAAGTCGCAAGAACAGTTCGAGTTAAAATTTCAATTCCATTTAAAAGGGCATCTCGATTAAACGACATATACGGGTGATGCAAACCAGGGGCTAAGTCGCAGCCTAAACCCAGCATCGCCGCCTTCAAATGCGGGCGTTCTTTTGTGTAAAAATGAAAATCCTCCGCACCGGGTGTGATGACTGCAGGCATAACATTTTCAGCACCAATGACTTCTGCAATCGCCTTCGCCATAATTTTCTGTGCCTTGGGATTTACCACAGCAGCATAAACCTTTTCCTTATGTTCAAATTCAATCTTCACCTCAAAAAGTGAGGCAACTTGCTGTAAAATATGGTCAACTTTTTGAACTAGCCTATCCATCGTTTCATTTTTTTGCGCCCGTAAGTCTAAATGAAATTGGGCAGATCCGGGAATAACATTCGTGTTATCCCCTCCTGCACTGACTTGAGTCATTTTTACAGAGAAAGAATCAAACGGGTTCAAACGGATCCCTTTTAATTGCTCGACAATCGCGGAAATCACTTCTATGGCATTCACCCCTAAATCAGGGCGAGCACCATGCGCATCAAAGCCAATAATTTTAGCGGAAACGGTTTCAGCGGCCCCGTGAATAATACCTGGTGATGCCGTCCCCATCGTAAGTTCCTGAATGGGCCGTAAATGAACACCATACAAAAAGTCAATATCATCGATTACTTGTTTTTCAATCATTTTTAAGGCGCCATCTCCCACTTCCTCTGCCGGTTGGAAAATTAATTTTAGCCGTCCCGGCAGTTCTAATTGCATTTCTTTTAAAAGAAGCAGCGTACCTAACACCATCGTCATATGCGCATCATGGCCGCAGGAGTGATTGGCTTGAAATCTCCCATTCACTTCCTGCCATAAAGAATCCATATCCGCGCGAACCCCAACCGTTAGGGGACCATTTCCTAGTTCCCCTATCACTCCTGTATGGTCAGGAAACGTTCTAACCTCACACCCATTGCTCTTTAAGAAATTTGCTATGAAGCTCGTGGTGTTAACTTCTTTCCAGCTGACCTCCGGATTTTGATGTAAATGCTCAAATAGTTCAAAAATGATTGGGCTTAATTTTTCTAATGTTTTTTTCATCTGTATTCCCTCATTACTTGGAATGAACAGTTTCTTTTTTAATCGTTAATTCTTGAAGCGTTTCCTCATTCACTTCAACACCTAAACCAGGTTTTTCGCTTAGTACCACAAAAGGAATTTGATACTCAAGGTCACCAATATCTTTACTGAACAACAACGGCCCGGTTAATTCTGTGCTGGTGATATTTTTTCTTGCCATCGCAGTATGATATCCAGCTGCAGAGCCAATCGAGGATTCGACCATTGACCCGACTTGGCAGGAAAGACCTGCATATTCAGCTGTTTTAGCCATATGAATCGCAGGATAAATCCCCGCTGATTTCATTAATTTAATATTGATTTTGTCAGCGGCATTTTTCTTGATAATTTCATTTAGGTCGGAGCCGTCATGAACACTTTCATCTGCCATAATCGGTATCACCGTTTTCTTTCGAAGCTCTGCAAGTCCGTCAATATCTCCCATCTTGATCGGTTGTTCCAGCCAGGAAATTCTGAGCGGTTCTAGTAATGGAAGTGCCTGGGCTGCAGTCGAATAATCCTTCCAGCCTTGGTTAACATCGACTCGAATCGGCACCCCATAGCCAACTGCCTCTCGAACGGCTTTTACACGTTCTAAATCTTTAAAAAGATCAAATCCAACCTTTAGTTTCAAGGAACTGTATCCGAGAGCAAGCGCCTGTTTTGCCTTCTCAGCCATCACTTCCGGTTCTTCAATACTTAATACCTTTGCAAAGGTAAGTTCATTATGAAATTTTCCGCCAATTAAATCGTAGACTGGCTTGCCTGCATATTTACCCATCAGGTCATAGCATGCGATATCAATCGCAGCTTTTGCTGCCGGGTTGCCATGAATTCGGCTATCCATAATATGGTGAATTTTTTCAATGGCAAATGGACTTTCTCCCATGATAAAAGGCAGTAACTGATGTTTTAAAATTTCAATTCCGCTAAAAAAGGATTCCCCTGTTACATGTTCATCCGGAACGGCTTCTCCATATCCGACAAGACCATCTTCCGTTTCGAGTTTCACAATAATCGATGGCATATAATCATATGTTTCGTAGGAAATAATAAATGGGGATTGTAATGGTAAATGGATTCCAATAATATCAGCTTTAATAATTTTCATGATGATTTTTCCTCCTCTATATTTGCGACACCGTCGTTTTATTGTCGCTAATCGGTCATTTTTATAATATACTGTAAATTTTCAAAAAACAATCCTTTTAGGAGAAATATTTTTTTAGCTTTTCCGAGATATTATAAAGTGCCCGCGGGCGTCCTTGGTCATATGGCTGCTCTTCCCCCGTAATTGTAAGTAATTCTTTTTCAAGAAATCTTTTAATTAACCTCTCAGCAGAACGCCTACTTACCGTTAAATAATCTGCCAATTCCTGTGCCGAGAATGAACGAAATTGATGTAGCCGAACAAAATCAAAAAAGCGGATTAGATTTTTCGCCGTCATTTTAAGTTGATCCGCTAAAGATTGAATATGTTGATTTTCATTTTTTAAGACATATTGTTTTTCATTTTCAAACAAAGGACCAATCAGTTTTTTGTCTTCATCTAATATAAAAATAGTTGTTTTTTCTGTTGCCTGTTTTTCTGTAAAATATAAGGCTTCTGTCGCATGGTTTTCGGCCTCATTCATCGTATATCCATAACCGATTCCAATCTGTAAAGGCGAATTTATTTTTCCTTCAAGCTCAAGAATTTTTTGCAGATTTTGTTCTTTTAGAGCAACCTCCATTGAACCGCGATTCGTATAAATAGTAAATGGCTGATGTTGGTCCAGTGATACTCTTGCATTTAATTGCTTTGCCATTTGGTTTAAATGCTGCAGGATCTGCAGGCGAAAAACTTGTTCTTCCTGTTGGATTGGATAATTTGCTATTTTTATCGAGATGACAGCGATCTGTGAATCCTTTGTTTTCTTTAATCTCGTTAACGTCACTGCCCTTTCCAATCCTTCTTTCAGGGATTGCTTCGGCTGAACCATATAAATGGAAGGAATAGACAATTTCTGTAACTCTTCATATACTGCATGTATACTTGTTAAAGCAAATTGTGTTTTTTTCTCTTTATATAAATCCGCATGGAAATGAACGAATTGAGTAATATCAAAGCCTGCCTTCTCTTCTTCTACGTGATAAACCCACGGGTAGTCTTTCACAAATAAAGTTGGATCCGTTATATGGAGTTCTTTTAAGACATTCTCTAAAAATTCCTGTTTAGGCAAATCAATCGAAATCTTTTCCAACGGGATTTTTTCATGAAAGTAAATTGAAAACAATGAAAGCGAAACAACGAATTCATTAAATGGAACATAGGTAGCCATCAATTGGTTTTCATTTATTTTTTTCTGCCCGAAATAATACGCAATTGCACCCGAGAAAAGTAAAAAATCCACCTCTTTCCCGGCCTGATCAATCAAATGGTTAATTTCCCACGGCGAATCATATGTATAGTTGATAAACGAGATTTCCGGAAATAAATGATAATATGGAGATATAGCATCAATATAAAGGTTTGAACCTAACACACCAATCGCGACCATTATGACAACTCCCACCGTTATTTTAAATAAATTATACCAATTTCTAGTATATCATGGTTTTGTATATCTTTGGGTCGTTCTTTCCCCGTCCTAAAAACAAAATGGACTTGCCATCTAGGCAAGCCCGAATATCTTTCAAATAGTCATTTCTCAACCAGTCGGTAACTTCATTTTTTCCATTATAGTTGAAATGTAATTTCTAACCGTTCCAATCGTATCACTTCTTTGGCTTGATGGTTGATTGGCGGAGAAAGGTTCAAAAACAAGATCATCATCTTCTATTAACTCTGGGGAATAACTCCGCTCTCCAGCCATAATGCGGCGGATCGAGCAAGCTAACTCTTCGCTCGGGCTGTCCTTTAATAAATAACCTCTAACATCCGCTTTTAAGGCTCGCTCAAAATATCCAGTCTTCGCAAAGGTTGTAAAAATCATCACTTTACATCCAGTTGACCTCAAAGCTTCTGCTGCCTCAAGTCCGCTCTTTTTAGGCATCTCGATATCCATCAGGCAAATATCCGGTTGTAGTTGCTTTACAAGTGCAAGGGCCTCTTCCCCATCACATGCTTGGCCAACCACTTCCATATCCTCTTCCAAATTAAGCAGGGAACCAATTGCCCCTAACAGCAGTTCTTGATCCTCAGCAATGACAATTCGAATCATCTAGGTTCTCTCCTTATCTGGCGTGTCTAATTAAGGAGACTCCCCTTATATGAAGGAGAGTCTCTAAAAATTAATGTTCAGGTTTTACTTGGACTGTAATATTGCGTTTTGGTAAATATTTAATCTCCCGAAAGCTTACAAAATTCTTGCTTTCCTCATCCCATAGGCGGAACTTTAGAGAGCGCAAACTTGTAGCAAGGGTGATGGTTGGTACGTTTTGTAATGGATGCGTCTGATTATGTGCTTCTTCAAGTTTATAATTTGGAACCCTTGGACTTAAATGGTGAACGTGGTGATAACCAATATTACCTGTAAGGAATTGGATAACCTTCGGAAGCTTATAATAAGAACTTCCTTCAACCGCTGCCTTTACATATTCCCACTCTTTGTCTTCTTCAAAATAAGAATCCTCAAAAGTGTGCTGTACATAAAACAGCCATATACCAATGGCACCTGAAATTAAGAAAATAGAACCTTCAACCAAGAGAAACGACTGCCAGCCGATTGCCCAAATAAGCAATCCCATTAGAGCAACGATTAAAACATTGGTTAAATACGTGTTCATACGTTCCTTCTTTTTAGCACCTTTACGGTTAAATCTATTTTTAAGTAGAAAAACATAAATCGGTCCTAATCCAAACATAACGAATGGATTACGATAAAAACGATAGGCTAAACGAAGTCTAAGTGGTGCTGCCAAATACTCTTCAACCGTAAGCGTCCATATATCTCCAGTGCCGCGCTTATCCAAGTTCCCGCTTGTCGCATGATGAACAGAATGCTCGTGTCCCCATTGATCAAACGGGAATAGGGTTAATACACCCATTGAAGTGCCAATGATCCGGTTGACACGGCGGTTTTTGAAAAAGGAATGATGGGTACAATCATGAAAAATAATGAAAATTCGTGTCAAAAAGCCAGAGGCTAACAAAATGGGAACCAATGCTAACCAATAAGAAACGGAAAGGCTGATATAGGCAAGGTACCATAAAAGAAAAAATGGTACGACTGTGTTGATGAGCTGCCAGACGCTTTCTTTTGTCGATGATTGTTCAAAGGGAGCAACTTGTTTTTTGAGATTTTTCGTATTTTCTAAGGTCATTTTTGTAATTCCCTTCTTGTTCTGTCGTTATATAAAGTATATAGGAAGAAAATTAGACTTGTTAGTAGCAGGTGTCATGTACACGATATGACAAATGTCATGTACAAGCTGATTTTTTTCATACTTTCCAATGTTCAATCGCGATAATTTCCGATTTTATTTTTTTCAACAAAACAACTTCTTATGAGTTACAATACGAGAAAAGAATGAAATTACTGCATTTTGTAATTCCCTTCTTGTTTTGTCATTATATAAGGTATATAGGAAGAAAATTAGACTTGTTAGTAGTTGGAGTTGCAGGAGTAGATTATTTTAAAATAATGGGTGATTTGAATGGGTTTCAAGTATAATGAAACATATTCGATCTGCATATGAAATTTCTTTACGAGAAATCCTAAATAACGATCGGATAATATAAAAAAACGAGGTTACCACATGAGTGATAAAAATTTTGCCGATTTCCAGTTAAGCAAAGAAATAACACGAGCACTTACTATTTTAAAATATGATACTCCTACAGAGGTTCAGAGTAAAGTTATCCCATTAGCAATGAAAAATCAGGACCTGGTTGTAAAATCCCAAACCGGAAGCGGCAAGACTGCATCCTTTTCGATCCCTCTTTGCGAGAGAATAGAATGGGAAGAAAAAAAGCCACAAGCATTAATTCTGACACCAACTAGAGAGCTTGCGGTTCAAGTTCGAGAGGATGTTACGAATATTGGAAGATTTAAACGGATTAAAGCATTAGCCGTTTATGGAAAAGAACCTTTTACAAAACAAAAAGAAGAATTAAATCAAAAAACACATGTCGTCGTCGGGACACCTGGACGTGTCATAGACCATATTGAAAGAGGTACTTTAACTTTAGAAAAAATAAAATATCTAATCATCGATGAAGCGGATGAAATGCTAAATATGGGGTTCATTGACGAGGTAGAAGACATCATAAATGAACTTCCTTCAAACAGGGTAACCATGGTATTTTCTGCTACATTGCCTAAAGATGTTGAAAATCTCTGCCATAAGTATATGAAGGATCCCGTGAATATCGATATTGCGGCTTCAGGAATTACCACGGATACAATAGAGCACCGGTTAATCGAGGTAAAGGAAGGCGACAAGATTTCCCTTCTAAAAGACGTTACAGTTCTTGAAAATCCAGATAGCTGTCTTATTTTTTGCAGAACAAAAGAGCACGTTGATAACGTTTATACTGAATTGGACGAGGCCAATTATTCTTGTGAAAGACTTCATGGAGGATTAGAACAACAGGATCGCTTTGCAGTTATGGACGGTTTTAAAATGGGGAATTTCCGTTATCTTGTAGCTACAGATGTGGCAGCACGAGGAATTGATATTGATCAAGTGACACTTGTCATTAACTATGATGTTCCCATGGAAAAAGAGAGCTATGTACACCGAACAGGACGAACCGGCCGTGCCGGCAATAAGGGAAAAGCGATTACGTTTGCTACCCCTTTCGAGGGAAAATTCGTTAAGGCAATTGAAAAATACATTGGCTTTGAGATTCCGGCAATGGAAGCCCCGTCATCACAGGAGGTTGAAGCCGGAAAAGCTGCTTTTGATGAAAAAATTAGCGGTCGCCGTGTCGTGAGAAATAACAAATCGGCCCGGATCAACCAAGGCATTATGAAACTCCATTTTAGCGGAGGAAAAAAGAAGAAGCTTCGCGCGATTGATTTTGTTGGGACGATTGCAAAAATTCCCGGGGTAACAGCAGAAGATATCGGCATTATTACGATTCAGGATCATTTGTCTTATGTTGATATTCTTAACGGAAAGGGCTCGCTCGTGCTTCAAGCCATGGAGAATACAACGATTAAAGGAAAAACGCTGAAAGTGAGCAAGGCGCTTAAATAATGGAATTTGGAAGATTACGACGGTCGGTGCTTAGTTTCCCTCATGTAAAATTAATCGCAATAATTTTTCAACAAAACAACTTCAGATGAGTTAAAATTAGAGAAAAAGAGTGCAATTACCGCATGTTGCACCAAGGGTTGAGGAGGAGTTGTAAATGTCTAATAAATATTGTCCTATATGTGGAGAAGAAAATCAATGTATGTCTGGGTCCGGGGAGCATGGTAACTGCTGGTGTGACTTAGAAGTATTTCCGAATGAAATTTTAGAGTTGGTTCCTGCAGAAAGTTTAAGAAAACATTGTATCTGCAAAAATTGTTTAGATAAGTATAAGGAAGATCATAAAATAAACTAAAAAACGCGAGGGCAATCCTTGCGTTTTCTCATGTTATCGATATTTTATAAATACTAATACCTTTCCTGAATCCACCAATTACTTTCTATTGATTGCCTCAGCAAAAATAAATAAATCACGGTAATACTTATGTACCTCTGTTACATCTAAGCCATGGGCGATTAATAACTCCAAGGTGTCCCGATCTAAACAGCATCCATCACAAATTTTTTTCCAAACAGGTGTTAAGCCCTCCTGTAGCGCAGCAAGAACACGATTTTCCATTTTCACATGTTCAAATAAAAGGATTTTCCCATCCGGCTTTGATACCCGTTTCATTTCTAACATGGCTCTTTCCGGGTTGGGAATCGTGCAAAATACAAGAGTGGCTACAACCGTATCAAAGGTATTATCTGCAAATGGTAATTCTTCGGCACTTGCCTGGACCAGTTCAATCGGGACAACCGATTGTTTTTTCTTTTCTAAGGAATTCTCAATCATATATGGACTCGGTTCAATGGCAGTTACCTTATCACATTCCGTATATAAAGGAAAATTAATCCCTGTCCCTGAACCTAATTCAAGTACACTCCCCCTTGCCTTTGAGAGAAGTTCCTTGCGAATCCCATTAAATTTTTTATTTTCTAATGGACTCATAAAAAAATCGTACCATTTTGCAAAAGATCGACTCATAATCCTCCACTCCAAACAATAAAACTCAAAATTCTCCCCTTACATTATATATGAAAAAAATTAAATTCATCATTGTTTCTCTTTTAATTCGACAAAAAACCACAAAAACCGGGTGGTGACAGGCACCTCAAAGTGGTATTCTATGTTAATGTGAGTAGTACATATCGGGCAATATAAAATAGAAAACGGGCATGCTAGAGGTGAGTAATTTGAATAAAGCCTGGCTTTATGTGGGTTTGACTTGTTTGTTTGAATTAATATGGGTTTATGGATTTAATACAGCCGATACTTGGTGGGAATGGGCTCTTGTTATCGCAGTGATTTTTACTGACTTCCATTTTCTCCCGAATGCCTGTGCTACCCTTCCGACAGGCACGGTTTATGCCATCTTTTCTGGGGTTGGGGCAATTGGAACCGTATTAATGGATGTCTTCCTTTTTGGGGGAATCTTTAATACAGGTATGATTTTGTTTATCCTTCTAATCATTATCGGGGTCATCGGGCTCAATCTGGCAGATAACAAATCAGAGGAAAAAGGAGCTGCCTGAGCATGGGCTGGTTGTTTGTTTTTTTAGCTGCAGCCTGCGAGGTCACAGGTGCTGCGGGGCTAAAAATGTATAGCCAACAGAAATCTTTAAAAAATGGAGTATTATACATCGGCGGTTTTTGTACTTCCTTTGCTTTTTTATATACCTCCTTCCATTTTTTGCAACTGAGTATTGCCTATATCGTTTGGGTTGGAATTGGGACAGCAGGCGCTGTGACCATCAACATGTATTTATTTGGTGAATCAAAAAACGTCGGGCGAATGCTAAGTGTAATTTTAATTATCATTGGAGTCATCGGGCTTCGGGTCTTGTCGTAATAAATAAACAACTCCGAACAATTTTCCGTTCGGAGTTGTTTTAAAAATTGGCTGTGTTAAACTTGTCTGTTGATTTCCGTTCCAGGCACAAGCGGTTCGCGGGCGTGCCGGGGAGCCTCCTCGTCGCTACGCGCCTGCGGGGTCTCCCCTGCCCCGTACTCCCGCAGGAGTCTTCGTGCCTTCCACTCCAATCAACAGGGTTAAAAAATCAACAATGTCATTTAACACAGCCTAAAAATTAAGCCCTTCTAAAGCCTTCCTCTACTAAAAACACTTCTGCCTCTTCATAGGTACTGAAGGTTTCCTCTAGATTTAGGCCGAAATATATATTCCAGGTTTCATCTTCATTGATTAAAAGAAGAGTTTCATTCTCTTTATTCACCCATCGTTCTTCTTCTAGGTCGCCAATAATCGCTGCTTCAGCGATTGGTTTTTCAACAGCAGACAGGCTGGTGATTGAATCCCTAATTATTTGTTTTAAGTCCTCAGCAGAATAGTCACGAATATTGACCATCCCTTTATCATCGGTTTTGTAATTGGGAATACGACCAGCATAGACAAAGCCATTTCCATTTGGATGCAGGTGATAAACGACATTTTTCTTGTCATACACACTTTCATTAAATTGGAAATTTACTCGTCCAAGGGATACATTCACCCTCTCCAATTCAGGGTATGTCTCAATAATCGCAAGTTTTTCTTCAAAAGTTAGCATAGTTGCCTCCATATGTTTAGATAAACATTATTTTATCATAATGTTATAAAAAACATAGGCAGCTCTTCAAATTATTTCCTCATAAATGCTTCTATTTCTTCTACCGAACGAAAAATATCTTTTGAAAGCACTTCGCAACCGTCCTCTGTTACTAAAACATCGTCTTCGATGCGAATTCCAATTTCTTCTTCCTCAATATATAAACCCGGCTCAACGGTTAACACCATTCCCGGTTTTAAGATCAAATCCTTATAATCGCCCACATCATGGGTGTCTAGTCCAAGAAAATGACTCACACCGTGATAATAATATTTGGTGATTTCACTTTCTTCTTTAATCAGCCCTACTTTTATGCACTCTTCGGCTAAAACTTTCTTTGTATGTTCATTCAATTTTGCATGTGGAACACCTGGTTTGATCAGTGCAGTAGTTTCTCTTAATGCTTTTAAAACAATATTGTAAAAGGTCTTTTGCTTTTCCGTGAATTTACCGTTCACCGGAAAAGTATAGCTGATATCCCCGTTATAAAAATGATATTGAGCACCTAAATCAAGCAGGACAAGGCTCCCGTCCTCAACCGTTGCATTATTTTTTACATAGTGAAGGATCGTACCATTCTTCCCACTAGCAACAATCGTTGGGAAAGCATAATCCCGTACCCCCTCCGACTTAAGCGTAAAATCAAAATAGGCTTCAAGCTGGTATTCCTTCATATCGGGCTTTGCGTGGCTCATTAAGTTTTTAATTCCTTCATTCGTAATTTCAATCGCTTTTTTAATTTCTGCGATTTCTTCCGGTGTTTTGTAAACACGCAGTTCGCAAATATCAGGATAAACATTTTTTATTTGCAGGTAAGGGTAATTCGCCTGGATTTTCTGAGCAAATTGCTGCGCTTGTGTCGTAACCTTATCTAGCTCTCTTCTTTCCAGGTCTAAATAAATAGATGAAAATACATTCGTTAAAAGTGTTCGCGACAGAAAGGATTCAAATTGTTCAATGAATTGGATATTGCCGATTCCCGAGACATTTGCAGCCTCTTCTTTGGTAATAGTTTTTCCGATCCATTTTTCCCATACAGGATCTGATTTTTCGATAAAAAGATATTCTTGTATGGCGTCATTTGTTTTATGTGCGAAAAAAATAATATTTTGCTCATCAATACCTGTTAAATAAAGAAAATTGCGGTTGGGAGTGAACTTATAGTCTTCATCAGCGGATTTTTGTGGGGCTTTCCCGGCAAACAAAACAAGCAGTGAACGTTCTTCAAGCTTTTCATATAACAGATTGCGATTTTTCACATAGAAATCTTTGTTCATGAAATTCCCTCTCTTCTAAAAGGTATGTATACAGTTAAATATACTATACTATGAAAAAATTCATACTTTTTTCTATGCAACCCTCGTTACAATACGTTTTAATAAATGAAAAAGGTTAATAAAAGGAGAAATGTATGAAGAAGAAAACAGCAATCGTAACAGGTTCCTCGAGCGGTTTTGGTTTGTTGTCTGTGATCGAATTAGCCTTAAAGGGTTTTACAGTGATTGCAACGATGAGGGATATGACTAAATCTAAGCAACTTTTAGAATTGGCAAAAGAAAAGCAGGTAGTGGATTTCATTCATGTCCATCTCCTTGATGTGACTTTACCTGAGTCAATTAATGCGTTTAAAAGTTTTCTGTCTGAGTGGCCATCTATCGATGTGTTAGTTAACAATGCGGGTTTTGCTGTCGGGGGATTTAGTGAGGAACTCACAATCGAAGACTACCGGAAGCAATTTGAAACCAATTTCTTTGGTGTAATTGCCGTGACAAATGCCGTTCTTCCGTTTATGAGGGCAAATGGTCGAGGAAGAATTATCAATATGAGCAGCATTAGTGGTAAGTTTGGATTTCCGGGGTTATCTTCCTATTCAGCCTCAAAACATGCGCTTGAAGGTTATAGTGAGAGCTTGAGGCTCGAGCTTAAACCTTTAGGAATTGATGTGTCGCTAATAGAACCTGGTTCCTATCAAACGAATATTTGGACAAGTGTGGATGACTTGATGGTCGATATTGATTCCCCTTATGCTACTTATATGAAAAGTATCTTGAAAGAAATTGAAAGTGGAAAAGCGGATTATGGAGATCCGATGGAAGTTGCAAAACTAGTTGCGGAAATTGCTACCCAAGTCAAGTCGCCTAAACTAAGATACCCAATTGGAAAAGGTGTAAAATCAAACTTGTTTTTGAAGAATATTCTTCCGTGGGAAAAACTTGAAACGTTTATTGTTAAGAAACTTAAACAGTAGAAACTAGCCGTTTTGAAGGACAAAATTTGTGAGGGACATAGAGAATGCCCATAAAAGGGGGCCCAGTTCATTTTGTCCCTCTAAAAATTCATCTCTCCCCAACAATTCGTCCGGGATGTGTATACACATTCAATGACCCATTGCGGATAAATCCGATTGTGGTAATGCCCAAATCCTCTGCCAGCTGGAGGGCAAGTTCCGTTGGCGCTGATTTTGACAGAATCACTTCGCAGCCAATTTTTGCAACCTTTAATAAAATTTCCGAAGAGATCCTGCCGCTAAAAACAATTATTTTATCAGCAACAGAGACATTATTTTTCAAACAATATCCGTAAATTTTATCCAGAGCATTATGTCTTCCAATGTCCGTTCTACTCAAAACAATGCCATCATCATCACATAATGCAGCCGTGTGTGCCCCACCAGTTTCTTGAAAAATAACGGCAGCATTCTCCAATTCTTCAATAAACCGGAAACAATCGTGAACAGATACACTTACATGATAGTGGTCATCCATTTTCTTCGCAGTCATCGCATCATTCACGAAAACAAACCCCTGCCGGCTATTCCCACAACAGGAAGTTATAAAGCGCTTACCTTGAAGCTTTTGATAATAAGGATTTATTTTTGAGGTTTCGATGTGGACGATACCCTCTTTTTCCTGAATCCACATGTTGTCAATCTCTTCATATTGGCGAATAACCCCTTCAGCTGCGAGAAAACCCACGACCATATCCTCGATGTACTCCGGAGTACACACAAGTGTTACAAATTCCTCGCCATTAATTTTTACCGTTACGGGAAATTCCGTTACGATGCTGTCCGATACATTCGTGAAACGCCCATTCTTAAACTGGAGAATCTCTCGTTGATTTTTAACTAGATTCATACGCACTTCCCCCTATGAAGATATGTTTTTATCAAACACAAAAACAGATACGGCAATATCTTCTTTAACCTTAATATCTGAAAAAAGATGAACTAATTTAGCGCCAACGACCTCTTCTAAGCCTTCTGGAAGATTCTCAGAATAAACCTTTTGAATCATTTTTGTTCTAGCCATATGCACCATTTCCGTCCCATCCGGTGATTGGCATATAAACTTTTCGGTTGGAGTCAAATTGCCATAGAGTGTAGAAATTGCCATGTTTTCTGTAAATACCGTATGAATTCTTTCCGGGCCTTTTCCAAACAAATCTTTACGAAGCTTGCGAATAATATCATTAAACTCATGAATTACTTTTGACATTTTACAATCCTCCGGTGCTTCCAAACATTTATTAAAATATTAATTGATTCGTTTTTAAAAATAAAGAGAAACTTACTGGAGAGAAATTAAAATATTGCGATTTTTTATGATTACCACTATAATAATAGTGTCATTGATGGACTCGATATATTGATTGTATGGAGTCTTTCTATTTTTATTTAAAAATTGGATTGGTCTAATATCGCAAGAACTGCTATTAAACTACTCCACCATGCAAACATACTGCCCGGAACGAACAGGCAGCTGTGTTCGTGGTGGAGTTTTTTATTTTTCTTTATAAGGAGGTCAAACATGAACGACAAAATGATTACCGTCAAAATCAATAATCAAAGCTATACAGCAAAGCAAGGTTCAACCATTCTAGAAATCATCAATCAAAATGAAATTCCCCATCCGCAAGTTTGCTATGTTCCAGAGGTGGATCCGATTCAAACCTGCGATACCTGTATCGTCGAAGTCGATGGAATGCTAGTTCGCTCTTGTTCGACTACAATTTCAAATGGGATGGACATTTCACTTTCTTCCCCGCGTGCGAAGAATGCGCAAACGGAGGCAATGGATCGGCTGTTAGAAAACCACTTGCTCTACTGTACCGTTTGCGATAACAATAATGGTAACTGTAAAGTACATAACACCGTTGATTTAATGGAAATCGAGCACCAAAAGTATCCCTACACTCCAAAGGCAGATATGAATGCCGTTGATATGTCCCACCCATTTTATCGCTATGACCCGAATCAATGTATTGCTTGTGGACAATGTGTTGAGGTATGTCAAAACCTCCAAGTAAATGAAACCCTTTCCATTGATTGGGAGGCAGAGCGGCCTCGGGTTCTTTGGGACAATGGCGTCAATATCAATGACTCCTCCTGTGTCAGCTGTGGTCAATGCGTCACCATTTGTCCTTGTAATGCCTTAATGGAAAAATCGATGCTCGGTGAGGCAGGTTTTATGAGCGGAATGAACCAAGGCCTGCTGACATCGATGATTGATTTAGTCAAAGAGGTAGAACCTGGTTACTCTGGTATTCTAGCTGTCTCAGAAGCAGAAGCTGCCATGCGCGATACACGTACAAAAAAGACCAAAACCGTTTGTACCTTTTGCGGGGTGGGCTGTACGTTTGAGGTCTGGACAAAAGACAGAAAGATTCTTAAAATCCAGCCTTCTCATGATGCACCCGTTAACGCCATTTCAACCTGCATTAAAGGGAAATTCGGCTGGGATTTTGTTAATAGCAACGAACGGATTACAAATCCATTAATTCGTAAAAATGGCGAATTTGTTGAATCTACTTGGGAAGAAGCACTCGCCCTCGTGGCAAACAAGCTAGCATCCATTCAAGAAGAAAATGGGCCAGGTTCCATTGGTTTTGTCTCCTCTTCCAAAATAACCAACGAAGAAAATTATTTAATGCAAAAGCTGGCAAGGCAAGTATTTAAGACAAACAATGTCGACAACTGCTCGCGCTATTGCCAGTCTCCTGCAACGGACGGTTTATTCCGGACTGTTGGGATGGGCGGTGATGCCGGAACAATTCAGGATATTGCAAAAGCTGGTTTGGTCATCATTGTCGGCGCTAATCCAGCAGAAGGCCATCCAGTCTTGGCAACCCGAATAAAGCGTGCCCATAAACTTCACGGTCAAAAATTAATCGTGGCCGATCTGCGTAAAAACGAAATGGCCGAGCGCTCGGATATTTTTATCAGCCCGAAACAAGGGACAGACCAAGTATGGCTTATGGCTGTAACCAAATATCTTATTGACCAAGGCTGGCATGACCAACAATTTATTGAGGAAAACGTTAATTTCTTTGATGATTTTAAAATCGCACTTGAAAAATACACGCTGGAATATGCCGAAGAAACCACTGGAATTTCAAAGAAAACACTGATTAGAGTGGCGGAAATGATCCGCGATTCGGACGGAACCTGTATTCTTTGGGGCATGGGTGTTACCCAAAACAAAGGCGGTTCTGAAACTTCCGCTGCAATTTCTAATTTGCTGCTTGCAACAGGAAACTATCGCCGTCCTGGCGCCGGGGCCTACCCTCTCCGCGGACACAACAATGTTCAAGGAGCATGTGATATGGGAACACTACCGGGATGGCTTCCAGGATATCAGCATGTAACCGATGAGGCTGCACGGACGAAATTTGAGAAAGCCTACGGTGTCATGATTGATGGATTACCTGGCCTTGACAGCATTCAAATGTTGAAAGCCGTTAAACAAGGTAGAATGAAAGCCCTGTACTTGGTTGGCGAAGATATGGCGCTCGTAGATGCAAATGCGAATCATGTTCACGACGCGTTAGCAAGCCTTGATTTCTTTGTAGTGCAAGATCTATTTTTCTCCAGAACGGCTCAATATGCGGATGTTATTTTGCCAGCGGCGCCTTCTCTTGAAAAAGAAGGAACCTTCACGAATACCGAACGGCGTGTTCAACGTTTATACCAAGTATTACCAACACTTGGCGAATCAAAGCCAGATTGGTGGATTATCCAAGAAATTGCCAATCGCTTAGGAGCACATTGGAACTACAGTCATCCAAGTGAAATTTTTGCCGAAATGGCCAGCCTCTCCCCTCTTTTCAGTCAAGCAAATTATACTGACCTTGATGGCTGGAACAGTTTCCTTTGGGGAAGCAATGATGGGGTTAGCACACCGCTTCTGTATGTAGATGGTTTTAATTTTCCAGATAAAAAAGCTCGTTTCTCGCTGTCTGATTGGGTTGCTCCTGAGGAGTTTCCGGATGAATATGATCTTCATATCAACAATGGCCGGATGCTTGAGCATTTCCATGAGGGGAATTTAACAAATAAATCTTTTGGAATCCAGGCAAAAGTCCCTCAAATTTTTGTAGAGGTGTCACCGGAGCTTGCGAAAGACCGAGGGGTTCAGGACGGTTCCATTGTCCGCCTTGTTTCACCTTTTGGTGCACTAAAATTACCGGCACTTGTTACGGACCGGGTGAAAGCAAATGAATTATATTTGCCGATGAATTCAACGGAAAAGGACTCTGCCATAAACTTTTTAATCGGTACAACAACTGATTTACGAACGAATACACCTGCTTATAAACAAATGAAGGTGCGGATGGAGCTGATTCGTGAAGAGGGAAAAAATCCACTTCCAAATACAAACCCGCGAAATAAACAACGGAATCCGCAAGCTGGGGTAGAGGTTCAGCGTAAATGGAATCGCCCAGGGTATGTTCATTTAACAGATTAACAAGGAGGTAGTTTTTAGGTGGCACAGCCCATTACGATGATAAAAAAAGAAATTCCAACGAAGGAAGAGCTTGAAAGTGAAAAATTAGGAAACTTGCAAGCGCAGTTAGCTGAAAAAGATGAAGCTTTGAAAAAGCTTATGGATTTAGTTGGGGAACTTAATGAGAGTGGAATGCTAGATTCGGCTAATGCTATGCTTCAGGCAAAAGAAAAGATCGCTGAAATTGCACTCCATCAAGTGAACCGAGAGCCCGTTACGAATTTTATCAATAACTTCATGAGCGCATCGATGGCGTTTACCGATTTTCAACCAGAACAGACTAAGAAGCTGATTAGCGGTTTAGCAGCAGGGATTGATGAAGGAACGGAGTTTGTTCAGACTAATAAAAAAATTGGGGTTTTCGATCTCATGAAGGCCTTGAATGACCCGGATATCAATCGTGCAGTGGGATTTGGGATTCACTTTTTAAAAGGCATGGGAAAGAGTTTAAAGGAATCGTAAAATAATAGAATTCAGCTTATGTTTTAATGAAAAAACTTGCTGCAACTGTCCAAAATGACTTTATGCTGCAAGTTTTTTCTTTTTCAATCATGGATTTTTTATTGTAAGGTTTACATTTCTTCTTACTTTAATGGTAATCACCCCAAGACACAGAACCATTGAAACAAAGATGATGATCCCTACAATTTCAAAATCCAGTTCCACCATTGGGAAGAAAAACGTAAAGGCTTCATAAAAGGAAACACCATAGGCCAGAGCAACAATTATCCATCCCATCACTCGAGAAGCCGACTGCCCCAACCGATTCGATTGATTGACCATACGGAAGGCAACGAATGAGTCAATTGTATCCGTAACCATCATGCCAACCATAAAGACGATTCCGAGGATAAAAGGCATATATTTTCCTGAATTTCCAGCTGCGATGGCCCACATGGATGTTTGGCTTACCGTATCCGCAGCCATTGCAAATAATCCGCCAATTAGGATAACGATAAAGGGATTGGTCGTTTCCTTTACAGCACGCGGGAGGAACTTCCCTTTTATTCCACTTACCTGAAAATTTTTATCCGATTTTGTGTTTGACAATAGATTATAGACATTTAATGTACCAATACTAAAAAGTGACAATACCGATATCCAGGTCACAAATGTATCAACATAAGCCGGGATCTTAAAATCCTTTATAAAAATACCTAGAATTACGGCAACACTTGCCACAACAAATCCATGTCCAAAAGAAAAGAGTGTCCCTACCCAGCGGGCAATCGGACTATTCATACGCAGATTATAACGTGTTAACCCATCAATACAGGCTAGGTGGTCGGCATCCAAGCCATGCCGCAGCCCCAGAACAAATACAAGTAAAATTAATGAAACAGTTTCCATTGATAATCTCCTTATGTTACTTATTAAAATAATGTTAGAATCGGATTTTTAACTATATCAGACATTTGCCTCGATAAATCTGAAATTACCTCGTTTTGATTTGGTAGATTTCCATCTAGTAAAATTCCCATAACTGTTCCACTATGGGCAACAACAATCCCACCCTGATAGTCTTGGGCTAGTTTTTCAAATTCATAAAAAAATGGTTTTGGTAAGATTTTTTGATTCACACGTGCGCTCAGAGTAGTTGCTTTACTAATCAAGGAAAAATCCCGTCTCCCAAACCCTTCCCGAATCAATTCGTATGCTTGTATAAAAATCGCATGATCTTGTTGTTTATATTCTTTTTCTATATGATTAAATTGAACTGTATCAACTTCTCCCCCAAAATCGATTCCAACGAGATGAAATGAAGGAAGCGTCCCAAAGCCTTCAATCAGTTCTCCATGAATATAGTCATAAGCAACGACCTCATCATACATGACTCCATCGGTTGGCTCGACTTGTGCCGCTATGCTTGAGATCATTTCTTTTGTTATAGGGAGTGAGTAACTATCAGCAATAGCCCTTATAGCCGCGACAATATCAGCGGAACTGCTCGCCATTCCTTTACCGGAAGGAATATTGGACCGAATATCTAGGCTGCCGCCGAGAGGCAAATCAAACTGTTGCATCAGCAATTTTCCTGCTTTCAATACCTTTACTTTTGGATCCCCCATTGTCATTTCAGAACCTCTGGGATTCGGGATAAAAACAGCCTCACTTTTCAAATTCGGGATGGGAAACGTGATTAAAAAGTGTTTTTCATCGATTATTCCCTGAACGAGTTCTCCAAATGTTCCGTGACAACTTCCCTTTCCTATTCTCATTTAGAAAGCTCCCATACACCTAATCTACTAATTCTTTTTTTTACATCCAAACTGTTTTTTCTTGATAGGATGTTCGAGCTGGTACCTTGATTTTTTTTACGGCTTCATCATCTGGGTACCCAATAAAAAGATTACCGATTATTTTTTTGTTTTTCGGTGAACCAATAAAGCTATACATCCGGTTATCACCTACTAGTCCTACACCCCTTGTTCTCCAAACAAAACCCAATCCCAATTCTCTTGCTGCAAGCCACATGGAATGAATCGCACAGCATACCGCGTACTCATTGTCCCGTGATGCCTCCTCATCCCCTGGTACCATGTCGGCTGTCACAACGATGTGAACTGGTGTCGTCTTCAATACCTTTAAAGAACTCTCTACTAAATGGGGCTTGGTTGAAAACCGCTCTTGCAAATATTCAGTTGCCATAATTTCATAACGTTTTTTGGCTTCTCCTTTTATTACATAAAAGCTCCACGGTTCTCTCATTCGATCATTTGGGGCCCATGTTGCTGCATCTAATAGTGTGTTAATTTTTTCATCTTCGACATCTTTTTGGGCATAATCCCGAATGGCTCTCCGATTTTTAATTTCTGCAATTATCGACATTCTACTCTCTCCCAGCAATCACTTCGATTTTTTCTTCCTGTTCTTGAAACCATTTTATTTTTTCACGAACCCCAACAACTTCACCAACTAACACAATGGCAGGATGTGTTATACCAGCCTTAGAAGCAAGTTCTTCTATATTTTCTAAGTTTCCAGTAAGTGTCCTCTGGAGTGCTGTTGTACCCCATTGAATAATGGCTGCTGGAGTAAGAGGGTTTTTCCCATGTTCGATTAATTGAGTGCAAATATAATTTATGTTCCCGATTCCCATATAAAAGGCGATGGTATCAATCCCTTTGGCAAGTGCTGACCAATTCAAATGATCTTCTTCCTTCTCTGCCCGTCCGTGTCCGGTAACGATTGCAAACGAAGATGCATAATCGCGATGCGTAACGGGAATTCCTGCATAGGCAGGGGCAGCGATTCCAGAAGTAATTCCTGGCACAATTTCGTATTGTATTTCATGACTAGCTAACACTTCCGCTTCTTCCCCAACACGGCCAAATATGCATGGGTCGCCACCTTTTAATCTGACAACAATCTTTCCTTCAGATGCTTTTTCAATCAAGAGCTCATGAATTTGGTCTTGAATGATTTGATGTTTTCCTGGAAGCTTTCCGCAAAAAATAAGCTCTGCCCCCTCTTTTGCATATTGCAACAGGGCCTCATTCACTAAACGATCATATAAAATTACATCCGCTTTTTGGATGCACTCCACCCCATAAACAGTAATGAGCTTCGGGTCTCCTGGTCCTGCACCTACAAGATACACTTTTCCTTTTTTCATGTCCGATCACCTCATTATTCCTTTGATATTCCTGCAGATCTAAAAGTGGCCATTTCTTTCAGCATTAATGTGGCTGATTGTAAAATTGGAAAGGCTACAGCTGCACCGCTTCCTTCGCCTAAACGTAAATCAAGATCAAGAATAGGCTCTTTTCCCAGTAACTGTAGGGCTTTTTTGTGTCCTGGTTCAACTGAACGATGCCCAGCAATCATATAATCACTCGCTGTGCTGCAAATTTCTTTTGCCAATAGTGCTGATATCGTACAAATAAACCCATCTAAAAGAATCGGAACTCGGTTTGCCGCTGCTGCTAACATCGCCCCCGTCATTCCTGCGATTTCCAATCCACCCAATTTTGCCAAAATATCAATGGGATCGTTCCGGTCAGGTTGTCTTTCTTCTAATGCTTGTTCAATCACTTCTTGCTTATGGATAACCTTTTCTGGAGCAATTCCAGTACCCCTGCCGACAAGCTCTTTGACCTCTTCACCGCTTAATACCGCTAAAATCGCACTGCTTGGAGTCGTATTACCGATCCCCATTTCACCTAGAATTAAGCATTTGCTTCCTTGTTGAATCATGTTTTCGGCTCTTTCAAAACCAACCGCAATCGCTTTTTCTACCTCTATTTTTGTCAGGGCATCCTGTTTGCAAAAATTCGCTGTGCCATACCTTACTTTCCGATTTACTACACCATCTGCTTCAATATCTGCTGCAACTCCGATATCCACCACTTCAAAGGCAGCGCCGATTTGTTTGCTAAAGACATTGATGGCCGCACCGCTGTTTAAAAAGTTCATAACCATTTGTACAGTAACTTCCTGCGGAAAAGCGGATACCCCTTCTTCAATTACACCGTGGTCCGCCGCAAACACAATCACCCCAGGCGGTGTTACACTAGGAAATGGTTCTGAGGTCATTTCTGCCAGCAGAACGGCCAATTCTTCTAATCTCCCTAAACTCCCCGGTGGTTTCGTTAAGGTATCAATATATTCACGAACCCTTTGACCCGCTTCTTGATCTAACGGCTGGGCCTTGGAAATGGTATCAATCATTGTGATATCCTCCTGTTTTGAAACTCCTTACATTTCTTAATCCAGTTTTCTACCAAGCGAGGACAAGATCCAAAATGGAAGTGAGTATAACCCGCAATTAAATTCCCGTGCATATACCCCTCTTGTTTGAAGCCGCGCATTGCCTTTGTTTGATAGGCATGCTGAATTTCCTTGGTTGGCTGAAAGGTTGAATAATGAAACTCATGTCCCCTTGCTGTCAAATTCCCCTCTAAAAGGAAATTTCCTTCTTCCGGTGTAATTTCACGATATCCTAAGGCTGCCAACCTTGATTGCATTTTCACCTTGCCCGGGATGACTCCAACCATTTCATAGGTTTTTTCATCCGTAGTTTCAATCGACTCGGTTAAATACATGAAGCCGCCGCACTCAGCCAATGTTGGTATGCCCTTTTCAATGGCTGTCCGAATCGATTGTTTGACCTCTGTTTTCTCTTGAAGATCGGCAGCAAATTCTTCTGGAAATCCGCCGCCTATGTATAAACCGTCCATATTGTCCGGAATCGTTTCACCCTTTAACGGAGAAAATTCTATTAACTCTGCCCCAAATGCCTCTAACAATTCAAAGTTTTCCTGATAATAAAAATTGAATGCAGCATCTCTAGCAACGGCGATTCGTATTTTATTCTTTTCCCTTCTCTTAAACTGCGATTCCTTTATTTCCAAAGGAGAAGCTTTTGCTACTTCATAGAGGGCTTCCACATCGATTGTTTCAAGAACCAAGTCACCAAGTTGATTAAAAAACGAATCTAGTTCTCCCCGTTCCACTGATGGGATTAAGCCAAGATGCCGCTCAGGGATAGCAAAATGGGAGTCCTTTTGTAAATACCCAAGGACCGGTATGCCACATTCTTGTTCAATGGCTGTTTTAACGATTTTGTAATGCCCCTCACTGCCAACCCGATTGGCGATCACACCGACAATATTAGCTTCTTCTAAAAATACTTGAAATCCTTTTACAATGGCGGCAGCACTTCGGGCCATACTGGAACAATTGACGACAAGGACTACTGGACTTTCCGAAATGATACTGATTTCTGCAGTAGAACCACGATTATTCATTGGGTTTTTACCGTCATAAAAGCCCATTACACCTTCAATAATCGAAATATCCGCTCCATAACTTGCCCGGATCACAATCTCTTTTACCATCTCGTGTTCCAGCATCCAGCTGTCAATATTTCTGGATATTCTCCCTGTAACTGCCGTATGGTATGTCGGGTCAATATAATCTGGTCCACATTTAAACCCTTGAACGATATAACCCTTTTTTCTTAATGCCGACATCAGCCCGATTGTTAAGGTTGTTTTTCCAACCCCGCTGCCTGTTCCGGCAATGACAAGTCTGCGACTAGACATGAAATCCCCTCCCTAACTTAATATGGAATGATTGCAACGGAAATCGTTACATTTCCTGATTTCTTTTTGACCAGCTCTAATTTTTCTGCACCGCTATACAATAATGCGGCGGGTTCACTCACCCCATATGCACCTGTATATTTAAAAACAGTTTCTGATGGCATTTCCATTTTAACTGAATTTAGTTCTGCAGGTGTAAAATAGATAAACTCCCAATTGTTTTTACTCGCAACTTCAAGCAACCCGGATTCATCTTTTTTTATATCTATCGTGCAAACGGCTTTAACGCTTTTTTTCGAAAACTGTAATTCCTTCAATGTTTCTTCAATAACAGCTTCTATTTCCTCTGTTGTTGTCCCGCGGTTACAGCCGATACCAAGGACAATTACTTTAGGGCGATATAACACTCCATTATGTAAGATTAAATTTTCTTCTTCCGAGAGCTTCCGATGTGTAATGACCAGAGCGGCATCCAGTCCCGCTTTCAAGGCTCCATCAATTGAATCGTAAACCTTAATATTTTCCGGAATGGAAGGTCCATAATGCCACCATTCTTTCTCCCCTGACTCTTGGACGACTGCAATCTTTTCTTCATTCACGACTGCAGCACTAACAGGGGTCAGCTTTTCTGAGGAGTCCCATACCCAGCCAAACCGTTTCCCAAACAAATCAACTGGAATCGTTCCCTGTACATCAGAAGCGGTGGTTATAATCGGACGTGCTTTTAAAGCAGCAGCTACCTCTTTGGTTAATTCATTGGCACCGCCAATGTGCCCTGACAAGACGCTGATTACATGTTCCCCTTTATCGTCAATGACAACCACACCGGGGTCGGTTTTCTTATCCTTTAATAGTGGCGCAATCATTCGGACAACTGCACCCAGCGAAATAATAATAATAAGTCCCTGATAAGCTTGGAAAAGGGATGGAAGCAGCAGGCGGACACTTCCGGTAAACATTTGAATGCCCTTCGCCGCTTCATCCCCTTTTTCAAATTTGCCCATATAGTAGACATCTGCATTTTGAAAAGAAGACCCAAGCTTTCGTGCCAGTTCAACACCATGCTTGGTGATGGCAACTATCGCATAATTACCCTTCTGCTCAATTGCAGACACTTTTTCTTCTTGAAGCTCAATCATTTAGACTCCCCCCCCGGCGGAATCCGTGCGTAAAGGTTTTATCGTAGAGCTTCGAACGGTAATTTTGGTCATGGATGTTTTCATCAAGTGCCCAACCCGCTAAAATCATTGCCTGTTTTCGAATCCCGTTTGCCCGCATATCTTCATCTAAATGTTCCAAGGTGGACCTGACAATTTTTTCATCCGGCCAAGATGCCTTATAAACGACAGCAACCGGAGTATCCTTGCTCCAACCTGCCTCTGTCAATTCCTTTACCAGCTTTTTTGTTAAGGTCGCACTTAAGAAAAGAGCGATTGTACAATGATGTTTTGCTAAATCGGCAAGCTTTTCACGTTCCGGTACAGGAGTCCTGCCTTCGGCCCTTGTTAAAATGAGGGTTTGCGTTAAATCAGGAATCGTCAATTCGGCCTGCGCCGCTGCCGCTGCTGCAAACACGGAGCTGACACCGGGAACAATCTCAACTTCAATTCCTTTCTTTTTCAAAAGCACCATTTGCTCCATTATGGCACCATATACAGCCGGGTCCCCGGTGTGAACACGAACCACCTTTTTCCCTTGATGAATTCGACTCACCATGATATCAACCATTTCCTCCAAATGCATACCTGCCGTTTTCATTACTTCTGCAGAAGGTTTTGCTTTGGCAATTAATTCTTCGTTAACTAATGAATCTGCATACAGAACCACATCTGCTTCCTGAAGGTGTTGAAGTCCTTTAACTGTGATTAAATCCGGGTCTCCGGGGCCTGCCCCAACGATGTATAGCTTCATTTTCTCACCACCATTAATGTTAAGTATTCAAGCTCTGCTCCTTCAAGCTCGTCAGCCCTCCAAATAATCTCTTCATTTGATGTTACCTTTGTGACAACGGAGGCTTTGTGAACTAAGTCCAAATCTCGTAATACCTCAAGCATTCGATCGATTACTTTTGCTACTTTAATAAAAATAACACAATCATTGTCCTCAATTACTTTTTTCATGGTTTCATAGTCATCACGAGCCGGAACGATTGCCACATGCTCGTCACCGTCGGCTAAAGGAATTCCCAGCCTTGAAGCCGCTCCATTTATCGAAGAGATTCCCGGGACAACTTCAATGGGTACTTCCGGATGTGTCTCTTGCATTAACCGCATCATATGTATAAAGGTACTGTATAAAAGTGGATCTCCTTCCGTTACAAAGGCTACATCTTTTCCTTCCCGAAGCTTCTCCCAAACACTTTCCACGGTTTCAGTCCATTTTCTTTCCAATGTAGCTGAATCTTTTGTCATCGGGAACACAAGTCCCAGCATTTCTTTTTCATGAGGCTGAAAATAAACATCGATTATGCGATGTGCATAGCTTTTACTGCCTTTTTGTTTTTTTGGATAGGCAATAACAGGTGATTCTTTTAATTTTCGAAATGCTTTCACGGTGATGAGCTCCGGGTCCCCCGGGCCAACTCCTAAGCCGTATAATGTACCAAGCATCTTTATTCCCCTTCCTTTCGCCATGCTTCTATGATATAAATTGGATTTAACGCATCAAATCTAGTAAGATTCAAGATTGGCTTACTTCTTGAAATTTGTGCAAGAGTTATCGCTGTATCAAATCCCTGCTTCTTGAATGCATGCATGGCTTCTGATAGATTTTCAATTGTCACGGCATTCAGGACGATGCGCCCGTCCGCTCGAAGTCGGCTGCAGCAAATATCAAGGATTTCTTCCATCCCTCCTGCGGTTCCACCGATAAATACGGCATCCGGATCTGGAAACGTGTCCAAACCTTCGGGGGCCTTCGAATGGATGAGCGTTGCATCAACACGAAACTTAACTAGATTTTGTTTGCAGTTTTCCAAATCGCCTTCGTTTTTCTCAATCGCAAAGATTTGTCCTTCCCTTGCGATTTTAGCTGCTTCAATCGCAACTGAACCAGTACAGGTACCAATATCCCAAACAATACTGTCTTCTTTTAAATGAAGGGCACTGATGCTTAAAGTCCGAATCTCTTTTTTCGTGATTAAGCCTTTATCCGGCTTTCGTTGAAAAAACTCTTCATCGTTTATACCGATGGACCATTGTGGAGTTTTACCTGTTTTCTTTAGAACTACGACATTTAGCGGTGAAAACTCGGCATCCTGCATTTCCTCCAAGCTAAACCAACGGCATCTTTCATTTTGGCCGCCTAGGTTCTCCCCCACAAATGCTTTATATTCATCCATCACAAAAGATAGCAAATACTGTGCGATTTTATTCGGTGAATTTTCCATATCGGTTAAAATGGCGACTTTTTCTTTTCCATCAATCCGTTGTGCCAGCCCTTTCATGCTTCTTCCATGAACACTCGTAAAGTATGCGTCTTGCCATCTTTCTCCCATTTTGGCAAACGCAAGCTGGACAGAGCTTAAATGAGGATAAATTTCCAAATCGATTTTTGAAGATAAGTAGCCGCCGATTCCAAAAAATAACGGATCTCCAGATGCCAGAAGGACAACATTTTTCATCTCAGTTTTCAAACGGTCAACAAGCGAAGAAAGGCCGCCCTCAATTACGATTTTTTCGCCTTGGTATTCCGGAAAAAAGCCAAGTTGACGCTTTCCTCCTATTAAAATATCACTCTCATCAATCCACTTTTCATACATGGGAAGCAGACTTAACTTCCCTTCATCCCCAATGCCAATCATTTTAACCGATGCCATCCATTACTTCCGCCTTTCCTAAAAACTCCCCCTTCATCGTATATAAGGAGGTGTCTACCATAATCCCGCCATCCACTTCCTTAAGCGCGGCGAGACAGCAATTACGACTCAGCTGTTCAAAAAATGAAGTATAACCACGGGCAGCCATCATGTCACCTACCTGGGAAGCGGTATTTGCCTGTTTAATTTCCTCGATCAAAACAGCATCTGCGCCCGCACTGCCTGCTACTTCCGCTAAAAACTCAAAATTAACAGGGGCACTTTTTGAATGAACCATCATCGTCCCCATCGCAACTTTTGAAAATTTCCCCATCATTCCGACCATTGAAACTCTTTTCATACCTTGCTTTTTGGATTGTTTCAGTGTAAAACCCACAAAGTCGCCCATCTCGACAAAGGCTTCCTCGGGAAGTTCCGGAAATTGTTTGATGGCACATTTTTCACTTCGGCCGCCAGTGGTTATGACAAGATGCTCGCACCCGCTTGCACGTGCTACACTGATGGCCTGAATAATACTGGCTTTATAGGCTGCTGTTGAAAAAGGAACAACAATACCACGCGTACCAAGGATTGAGATCCCTCCAATAATACCCAAGCGTCCGTTCAGCGTTTTTTTGGCTATTTCTTCACCGGCTGGTACTGATATCACGATTTTTATCCCTTTTTCGATGCCAAACTCGCTTAAAATCCCTTCCGCTGTCTTTCGGATCATCTTTCGAGGGACCGGGTTGATGGCAGCTTCCCCCACTGGAACGGGCAATCCTTCCTTTGTAACCCGGCCAACCCCGACACCTCCGTCGAGAATGATCCCCGGCTCTTCAGACCAGGAAACTGAAGAAATGATCAATGCCCCATGGGTTGCATCCGGGTCATCTCCGGCATCTTTAATGATACTTGCGGTTGCCATGTTCCCAGTGACTTCACAGCTTTCGGTTTGAAACGTTGCAAATCTTTTAACCGGCAAAAAGATGGTTGACTCTGTTTGGGGTTCACCCGTAATTAATGCTGTTAGTGCAGCACATGTTGCTGCAGTTGCGCAAGCCCCAGTCGTATATCCTTCACGCAACTTACCTTTAGGTACTTCCTGCATGTTCTACACCCGGTCTGCAAGAATAGAAATGGCATTTAGCGCCGCGACGGTTACCGTACTGCCGCCCTTTCTGCCTATATTCGTGATAAAGGGGATGTCCAGTTTGGCTAATTCTTCTTTCGATTCAGCCGCTGATACAAAGCCAACCGGCAGCCCAATCACAAGATCCGGTTTCGCTTCCCCCTCTTTAATCAGGCGGATGAGTTCAAGTAATGCTGTCGGGGCGTTACCAATCGCATAGATTCCGCCTTCCGCTTCTTTAACCGCTTTTCTCATCGAAATGATCGCTCTTGTTGTATTTAATCGTTTCGCCTCTTGTACAACATCCGGATCAGAAATATAAACTTTAATTTCTCCCCCGTATTTTTCAATTCTGGCTTTATTTGCCCCGCTTTGAATCATTTGAACATCGGCAACTACTTTTTTTCCGCTGCGAATTGAACGTATTCCAGCCTGGATGGCATCCGGATGAAAAAGTACGCTTTTTCCCAATTCAAAGTCGGCGGATGCATGAATAATCCGCTGAACAATCGGATATTGCTCCGCAGTAAAGGGATGCTCACCAATTTCTTCAGTAATCATTTCAAAACTTCTTCCTTCAATTTGCTCTGGCTGAATCGTTAATGGTTTAAATTCGGTACGAAAATCCATTTCCTTCACTCCTTTTAAAATGTATTTTAATTGGCCAATTGTGGAACAATCTTTTTATGTAGTTCTTGAACCACATCTGAAAAATTAGAATATACCGTTCCGTAATTGATTTTTGGACGTCCAATCATGATAACTTCTATCCCAAGATCCTTTGCCGCTTCAACTTTTTCATCAACCGACCCGACCTTGCCGCTCTCCTTAGTAATCATTAAGGTTACACCATATTGTTTATAAAGCGCTTGGTCAAACTCCTTAGTAAACGGGCCTTGAATCGCGACAATATTTTTTTGCGGCAGCCCGAGCTGTTCGCATTTTTCCATATTATCAACCCGTGGCAGCATACGAGCGATTAGCCGAATATCCGGTTTTCCTAATAATTTCTCCGTAAAAATCTGGAGTGTTTTGCTTCCCGTAGTCAGCATCACCACTCCTTTTTTGCTTGCAGCAATTTCGGCTGCTTCGTCGTAACTTTCTACAACCGTCATCTTCTCGTATTGAAAGGTTTGGGATTCACGCTCATAACGAATGTAAGGGACACCCGCTTGTTTTGCCGCGCTTATCGCATTTTTGGATGCCTCTTCTGCAAAAGGGTGACTCGCATCGACGACCGCTTGAATTCCCTTTGATTCAATCAAGCTCACCATTTCATCGTCCGTTAATCTTCCTGTTTGGACAGAAATACCTGATTCCCCAAGTTCATGTGCAGCATTGTCGGTTACAACGGTAGCAAGGAGATCATAGCCATCTTTCATGATTTCTAAAGCCAGTGCTCGGGCATCACTTGTACCAGCTAATACTAAAATCATCTTCGTTCTCCTGCCTTTTGTACTTCGTGTTCATGATGATGGTCATGATCGTGATGATGGTGATCATGGTCATGGTCATGATGATGGTGATGATGAACATACTCCATTGCATTCACACGATATTGGCAGGTATCACAGTTCATTTTCACTTCGTCCTGAAGAGCTTCTTCTACACGGTCAACTAGAATATTCTGCAATTTAGGGTGATAGCCAAAATACCCTGCCAATTTAAATTCAACATCTGGATATTGTTGTTGGAATGGCACCACCATCTCTTCTAATCGTTTGATTAAAATTCCCGTGAACAAAAAGTATGGCAAAATAATAACTTTCTTCGCACCAAGCTTTAAGCACCTCCCAATTCCTTCATCTACAAGAGGATTGGTTACCCCCATGAAAGCCGGTTCAACAATTTGGTAGTTGGTTTTTTCCCACAGTAATCTAGAAATCTTGTATAAATCGCTATTAGCATCCGGGTCGCTTCCGCCACGTCCTAACAGTAGTACAGCCGTATCGGGATCAGGATGATCCAGATTCTCGCCAATTTCGATTAATCTCGTTTTTAAGATTTCAAACGTTTCCTCATGCACACCAATAGGTCGGCCATAGGTAAACTGTACTACCGGATATTTTTTCTTTGCCTCATCGATAGCAGCTGGAATATGAATTTTCGAATGTCCCGCTTGCAAAAGCATAATCGGAATGACCACAATATGGTCGGCCCCTTTTTCGACACATACATCAATTCCCTGATTTACTGTAGGTTTTTCAAATTCCAAAAAACTCGTCTGAACGAGGATGCTCTTGTCCCAATAACTTCTCATTGATTCTATAAACTGACGAACTTGATCATTTCCTTCGCGATCCTTACTTCCATGACCTACAAATAAAATTGCTTTCAAAATATTTTCTCCCCTTTGTTTAAAGAATGGACCCCTAGATTTCCAAATCTATTCTCCGCATACCGCTTCTTCAATTTTGATTTTCGGTGTAATATCTTGATAGGTGAAGCCTTGAACCTGCTTTACACGTTTAAAGAATTTATAGAAGCGCTCATTTGGATGAGCCTTTTGCTTGTATTCTTGAACAATCCTTTCAACCAAGCCGACTATTTCATCAGGTCCAATTCCTTCCGCGACGATTTGACCTGGGTGGGCACTTCTTCCGACTGTTTTTGCCCCTAAAAATAAATCAAAGGCACCATTACGGTATACAAGACCGATATCTTCTTTTACCGCTCCGTAACATGCCATGCCACAGCCGTTTACCCCGAGTTTTAATTCCTTAGGAAGTTCCATTCCTCCAAGCCTTTCATGCAGTTCCTCGGCATATGGAATCGAGTCCTTCTTTTCGCCATCACAAAAATCGCAGGCTTTTACACTTAAAACATCGCCAATCGGAGAAATCAAAAAGTTTGCATCTTTTAATTTCTGCACAATTTCATCTGGCTGGGAGGTTAGAATCTGCAGTTTAATAGAATGATCCGGCGTGTATTCCATCACACCTTCTTCCCCCGTGATTTCAGCTAGAGTAAGCATCTGTTTTGGTGTGAATTTTTTATTTGCGACACCAGGACTTACTGCCAATTCAAAAATAGACTGGATGGGCTGATTAACAATAGGAGAAATGTTTTCACCCACGCCAGTAATCAATTGTAGTGCTTCTTCTGCCAATGCTCTCGAGGTTTCTATGTCAGACAGTAATACGGGATCCTTCTTTTTTAGTTTTACATTATCAGTTTGTTCCAGCGCCCATGGTTCAGCTTCTTTTTGTAAACGCTGATGCGGTTTTAATGGCTGAATAGCCTGATTTAATGTATATTTCCGTTGATAACCGCGCGGGGTAACCATTAAGTCATCATAGAAAAAAGTAGAAGAGTTTCCAATGATCACAGTGGTTAACATCCCAATTTCATGGTCAAGCATGTCTTGTAAATTGGTCATTACAATATTTTGATTGTCTCGGTATGCACTTTTCACTAATCCTACCGGGGTTTCCGGCAATCGATATTTTAATAGAATCCTTTGCGCTTCAACGATTTGTCTTGTTCTTCTCCCGCTTTTTGGATTGTAAAGAGCAATTACAAAATCCGCTTGTGCAGCTGCTTCAATTCTTTTCTCAATTAATTTCCACGGTGTTAAATGGTCACTTAAACTAATGGTGCAAGCATCATGCATGATTGGAGCTCCTAGTAAAGCCGCACAGGAGTTAATGGCGGAAATTCCTGGTATGACTTCGACTTCCACCCCTGAATCCTTTTTCCACCCTTTTTCAATCAATACTTCATAAACGAGTCCTGCCATTCCATAAACACCGGCATCACCACTCGAAATCACGGCTACTTTCTTTCCCTGTTCTGCTTGTTTGACCGCTTCTTGAGCCCTGCTTACTTCTTCTGTCATTCCTGTACTAATAAGTTGTTGCCCTGTTAATAACCCCTTGATTAAATCCACATATGTTTTATATCCAATGATGATATCGCTTTCTTGTATTGCTTCTCGTGCTCGTTCGGTTATATGTTTGTAATCTCCCGGGCCAAAACCGATGACCAACAATTTCCCTTTCATCCTGATCTTCCTCCTTTCCATAATTCAAGACCTAGAAATCGTTCAATCTAATTCATGACACTGTCTTTTTTACAGGCTTTACGATTCCTTCAATGCATTCTGAATTCTCCGGTTGTTTAAATCCTTCCCCATCAAATTGATAAATGATATGATCTTGCATTAAGGCTCCACCTAATAGATGTTGCTTAACAATTCTACTGCCTACTTCCGGTGTAACATCCTTGTACCAGGTTCCATCCGGATAAACAATGGCAACTGGAGCATCCTTGCATCTACCATTGCATCTTGTTCTTGTTGTATGTATGAATGCGTCCAAATCCAGATTGCTAATCTCGTTGCGAATAGCTTGTGTTGCCTCCTCTCCGCCTTTTCTCATGCAGCTGCTTCCGTTACAAATAAGTACATGGTGTTTCGTTCCATTTAAATTCCAGGTCGTCATAAAACACTCTCCCTTTGATTTTTAAGACAAAAAAGCACCCCTATGAATATAGGGGTGCAGATTAAATACACACAATAAAGTATAATGTTGGTATTTTTCAGCACTACTACCTATATTCCCGTAGGTTTCATGAAGCAAATAGGACAAGGCAGGTCTCCTGACTCAGGTTCATCATTTCATTACGTCTTCCCGAAAAAACTTCAGTGACATTTGCAATGAAACTCCTCATAACAGTGGCGGGTACCGTAACGGATTCTAACCGTACTTCCCTTTTAAGCGCTGTTTTAGCGCACCTTTTCCTATTACTATTCAATTTTTATAAAAAACTTTTTCCCTTTATTTCACAAAAGAGGTTGTAATAAAAAAGATATTAATTTTTATTTTGATTGTTTAAGGACATTTTTTATAATAGACTATCAATCACCCTATATCAAGTTTTCCAAGGATTTTTTTTGCAAAATTTTCTCAAAATAGATATATTATCCTAAAAAAACATCAATAAATTTCCGATGATTATAATTGGATGGATATATTTTCACAAAAAAAACAAAAAAGTTTTATGGAATAGAAGAATTATTTGGGAGGTTTTTTTTCATGAGTTTCTATGAAGATAAGTCTTTCGATTTGCAGCATAGCGGATAGTACGTGAAGAAATGTTTCATGCGGAGTCGAACTTTTTGAAAATCTATCATAATAGTAGTGTACATGCCTAGCTATATCGATTCTTGCTTCATAATCAAAGTGGTAAAAATCAACGATTGGAGCATGTAAACCGGCTCCTAACGGTATGAGCGTCCCCATAACAATTTCCCCATTTTCAGGCGGGATTGCAAGCGGGTCACACACTAATACATCAATTGTTTTTTCTGTTAAAATATCAACCACAACAAAGAAACGGTCATTATATTTATAGCCAACATAATAGAATTTAGGGATTGCCTTCCAAGATTCCCTTAACCACGATTCAATCACAGGTCCCTTATCCAACCCTCGGTCCTTTTCGGCTAAATATTCCGCAATGCAGCTTTCACTATAATTGTAGTTGGCATCATACAGAATTCGCCACCAAAATAAATTATGCAGCAAGATATCTTTTTTCTCTTCCCTTGTTTTAAGTTCGTCTACATATTCCTCTAAAAAGGGAACTACCTCGTGAAAATAGGCATCTAGCGTAAAGTCCATAAAATCGCTAAAGGTATCCATCATCCTTTCCCTAAACTCTTCAGAAACAGGATAATCCGGCCGAAAACTTTTTGTATTTGTTCCTGACTGGGCAAACTCAATAACCTTCTCTATAGTTTCCTTCATCTCTATCATGTAAACCAATCCTTTCAATAAAATAAATCTTTTAAATCGACACGAAAATAATCCTCTACAGATATAGATCATTCCGATATAGGGTCATGATTTGCCTTTCCTTTTACTTTCCTTGCAAAGATGGTTTGCCTTCCCTCTTGTTCATTTTCCTCAAAAAAGAGCACATTCCAGTCTCGAAATTCTTTTAGCAGCTCTTGAGGCTCTAGTTTATATTGTTTAGATATTCCCTGATTCTCGTTTTGCGAATTGAGATAATAGGTTTCAAAAAACACATAACCATCCTCTTTTATAATGTTCTTCAAAAAAGGAAAAAGCTCTCTATCTAGATAATAGGTAATCACCGCTAAATCAAAGGAGTTTTCCTTCCAACTAAGATTGTTCAAATCCTTCAAATCACATTCTTGTGGCATGATGTTGAGTTGGGTCCTTACTGCCTGTTCCCGAAGAAAGTTAATAGCAACCTCAGAAATGTCAACGGCTTGGACTTGATAATTCATTCGTGCAAGAAGTAAACTGTTGCCACCAAGTCCACAGGCAAGGTCAAGAACAGTACCCCCATGAAGATAAAGAGATAGATTTTTTAATCTCGGGTTTGCCACAGGAAATTCAATTTGTTTAAGACGATTTTTATGTTTCGTATTCCATTTTGTTCTGGTGTCCATAAAAAAAAGCTCCTTATAACTGAATTCAGAATAGATGATGGAAATAGGAATAAACATTAGGGCATTAATACAAATTCGAGGGAAATCAATGGAAGGTTATACGAATAAAATTTAAAAAGATTACTGGTTAATTATAACATCCCATTTTATAGAATGTTCAAGTCATTTAATGCCTTCACAAAATTGTAATATAATCCTTGTTAAGATTCTGTCCCATACTAATTAAAACAACTTGATAAAAAAAGAAAGATGTTTTCACAAAGATTGTTGTTTATAGAATAGATTAAAGGGCCTGTTGATTCGGAGTATCGTCTTTGATAACAACCCTGTCTGTATTAGGACTCCATTCGGACTCATTCATCTTTGAAATTAACAACCCTGTCTGAATCAGGGCTCCATTCGGACTCCACCTTCTTTGAAATCAACAACCCTGTCTGAATCAGGACTCCATTCGGACTCCATTCAGACTCATTCATCTTTGAAATCATCAGCTGCTTACAATTGTATTTATGTGAGTAATATTGGTAAGAAACAACAACAGGGTTTACGAAACAGCCTAAAAGAAAAATAAAAAAAAGGAGCGATACTATAGAAATCACATGATTTCAAAAGTACAGCTCCCTGTTGACTGGCGGCTACTGGGTCAAACCCAAGCTTAAAGCGGAAGGCAATTCTAGTTTAATGAATTAAAGTTAATCAAGATGGCTGAAATGCTACTAGTTTTTTTAACTAACACCATCAAGTACCACAAAAAGTTCGGTAAGGGAGGTTTGATGGTGCTGGCAATGAGCAGAATTCTTCTTGATCAGTACTGTATTCGTAAGGTCTTGACAGAACGTTAAGCAGTTTTCCCATCACACTTAGGTCCCCCTCATTTACCGCTGCCTCGAGCGCCTCTTCTACCCGATGATTCCGCGGAATAACTGCAGGATTGCTGTTACGCATTAACTCTAGGGAAGATTCTCTGGATTCCTCCTGTCTCCCTCGTCTTGCCTGCCATTTTTCATGCCATTGCGTAAATTCTGGAGTCCCATTGAGAGGAGTATCTTCCATCTTTTCGATCGTTAGTGCACGAAAGGTATTCGTATAGTCCGCATAGTATTGCTGCATTATTTTGAGGAGATCTTCCACAAGGGTTGCATCCTGCTCTTCCTCGTTAAAAATCCCCAACTTTTTTCTCATTCCTGCAAGCCAATTCTTCTGATATAAATCCATATAACCGGAAATGGCATCCTGAGCAATTTTTACAGCCTCATCTTGATTCTCATGCAATAAAGGCAAAAGGGTTTCTGCAAATCGTGCAAGATTCCAACCGGCCATATATGGCTGATTGCCAAAAGCATATCGCCCTTGAACATCGATCGAACTGAAGACTGTTTCTGGATCATATGTATCCATGAAGGCACAAGGACCATAATCAATCGTTTCCCCACTAATTGTCATGTTGTCAGTATTCATCACTCCATGAATAAAACCAACTAACTGCCATTTTGAAACCAGCTCAGCCTGCCGCTTAATTACTTCCTTAAGCAGGGAAAGGTATTGATTCTCATTCACCTCAATGTCTGGGTAATGGCGTTTTATTGTATAGTCTGCGAGGATTCTAAGGTCCCCATCACTTCCCCATTTTGCCACATATTGAAAAGTACCGACACGAATATGACTTGCAGCCACACGAGTGAGGATTGCACCTGGCAAATAGGTTTCTCGGGCAATGTTCTCACCCGTTTCTACCACTGCTAAACTGCGAGTCGTCGGAATCCCAAGTGCATTCATGGCTTCACTGATGATATATTCACGAAGCATTGGACCAAGCGTTGCCCTGCCATCCCCCCCTCGGGAATACCGAGTCCTTCCTGAACCTTTAAGCTGAATATCATAGCGTTCTCCATGAGGGGTAATCTGTTCACCAAGAAGCAGCGCCCTGCCATCACCTAACATAGTAAAATGTCCAAATTGATGTCCGGCATAGGCTTGAGCAAGGGGGGAACCGCCTTCGGGAATCCGATTGCCGGCAAGGACTGCGATCCCATCTTCTGACTGAAGTCTCTCGACATTCAAGCCTAGTGATTTTGCTAACGGTCCATTAATTATAATTAAATTAGGCGATCTGACTGGGTTCAGGTTTTGACTGGTAAAAAATGATTCTGGCAGCCGAGTATAACTATTGTCAAAATTCCATCCTGTTTCATTTTGATTTGTCATGGTAACTCCTTTTAAAAGATGGTTGTTTTTTCATTCGCTGATAAAGCGTGTGGATTCACTGATAAAACTGATAAATTCGCTGATAAACTTCGAAAAATTGCTGATAAGGTGGATTTCACACCTCTTTTAAGTGTATTTAAATCATCTACTCTTCATATTAACACTTTTATTGTCCTCTTCTTCAAAAACCAATATACCTGCACGTCCCCGCTATGATTTCTTTTTAAATATCAAATACGAATATAAGTAAATCCCCGCAATCCCAATAACTAACGCCGTAAAGAATAGCTGCATACCAATTGAACCAAACATACCTGCTATAAGAGAGATAAGTCCAATAACAACTAAAACATAGCCGCCAAATCTGTGCGTTTTTTTCCACACATATTCCGAGGCAAGTGTCCATGGTGATCGAAAACCAATAAAATAATTGTGGCGAATTTGCGCCATGTAATTACCAATTACAATGAAAAGTATTCCAAAAAGGATAGGCACTACCTTTTGAAAAGGGACATAAATCCCAAGTGCACTTGCAATGGCAATTAGGTTCATACAGGATAAAAACAGGATAATCACCAGATTCATAATCGAATAGGCGTTTTTATGCAATTTATAAGATTGCTTTTTCGGGTCTATTACTGGTAAATAGTTTAAGAAAAAAAATAAGACAATAGGCAATACACCAAGGCTGACAAGTTCCAGTTTAGGTCCATAGCGGTTAACATCGCCATTGATTCCCCAATGCACAGGCACTTTATCCGGTAAATTAGGATAGGCCAAGAGATTCAGCAGCAATGTTATAATCGCAATTCCCATCGTTATGAAATAAATCTTATTTTTCCTCACACGTTTCTCCCCCTTAACTTTTTTTATCTAGCAGCCACTTGATGACATCCTGTAAAATAGTGGAATTTAACGAGTAAAGAATAAACTGGCCCTTTTTTTCATCAAGAACTAATCCTGCAGATTTAAGGATTTTCAGATGATTGCTGATGGAGGGCTTGCTCATATCAAATTGGTCGGCAATTTCACCCGCTGTTAAATCCTGCTCTTTCAACAAATCAAGAATTTTTCTTCTTGTTGGATCGGCTAGTGCCTTAAAAACGTCGTTCATTTAAGCCTCTCCTTTTATATTTAGTTAATTATCTAAATATATAATACCATATTTTTGAAATAAAAAAAGACCAAAATGGCCTTTTTCATTTAATCAACGTTCGCGGTTTACGATATAATTCAATAAATGCCTCAAAAAAGTGATATTACGGGGCACATCCTGTAACGCCTCGATTGCAAGACAGTAATGTTCCCACATCGCTTTTCGAGCACCCTCCGGTCCAAGGATAGACACAAAAGTCGAGCGGTTGTTTTCAGCATCTATTCCGATTGGTTTTCCTAGTAAGACCCGATCGCCTTCCACATCTAGCAGATCATCCTTAATCTGAAAAGCAATGCCGGCATGGCGGGCAAAATTTTTCAAGGCCGTCATTTCAGCTTCCTCAACCTGGGCTAGAATCGCTGGCATGATGAGTGACGCCTCAAAGGCGATTCCCGTTTTATAAAAGCACATCGTATTCAATTGTTCAAGTGTCATTGGTTTCCCTTTAGACTCTAAGTCCATCGCCTGTCCCATGCACATACTCTCTGTAACCCGAGAAGAATACTGAATCAACTGCAGTACTGTTTTCGCATCAAACTGGTCAAGAGAGGCTTGTTCTTCTGTCGCCTTTTGAATTAAGAAAATGCCGGATAATTCAGCAATAGCCGCATTATATGTCTGATGGAGTGTAGGACGGCCCCTGCGGGTAGATGCATTATCCTGGGAAGGCAAATCATCAAAAATAAGTGAGGCAGTATGCATATATTCCAAAGATTTTAACAGCGGTACCATCGCTTGCGGATGAAATCCATATGCGTTAACCCCCATCACCCAAGTAATAATGGGTCTCAGCCGCTTTCCATCCCCTTCCAAGCTATAATTTGCAGCCTCAATGATTGAATCGTGAAATTCAACTTTGGGAATCGGCAAAAGTCGATTCATCTGATCACGTACACTCTCAATCGTATTAGAGAATTCATCCTGCTCTTTCCGTTCATTTTTCATCATCGTAATTACATGATCTCGAAGCAGTTTATCAAAGAAATCTACATCAGCTGCTTTTCGGACCATTTTTTGAATCAGACGATTGAATTTAGGTACACCGGAGGCAAATAGCCTCATCACATCATTGTATTTTTCTGTACCCATTCGTTCTTTAAAACGTTTCAGGCTATTAATGGCGCGATCGAGTATCACTTCACAGGTCTTTAGATCCGAGTGATACACGTTATGGATTAAATTGGCGATAACCGTCCAGTATAACTCGAAGGGGTTGATCAGATCCTTACGCATCTGATGATATTTTAGATAATAGGTATAGGGAGTGACCGCACCATCCTCCCAATCATTAAACATATCAGTAAAATCATCCGCCAACTGATTATAAATTCCGTAAAAGAAGGTACGGTTGTCAAACCCCTCGTCCTCAGGGGCACTAATAACAGACCTGGCAATCAATCGGGAAAAAGAAGATTTTAAAATGATAGGAAGATAAAGTTCTTGATTGCTATAGTTTGGATTGGATAGATTCTTTTCACGGTCCACTTCCTGAGAATGAAAGAATACAAAGGATTGCTCAAAAAAACTTTTACGTGTGTCAGGTCGTTGATGGTCCTTAATATATTCAAAGGCTTCTCGAAGTTCTACATGAATCGGGCGAATCATGTCTTCGATCGCAAAAGCCCACTCCCCCAGCTCAGGCACAGTGCCAGTAATAAGGGTGGTCCGGATTAGATTGGAATATTGTTTTTTCTCTTCTTCAGATAAGACTTTGGCATCGAGAAGGTCGTCAATAAAAGGGTAGGTCAGTCCATAGGAATAACCCAGTCGAATCGCTTCATCCAGTTTGCGGGAACGTTCTTCCGGCGAAATCTCCTTGTCCATCTCTTCCGTCACGTGCATGACGACGCCGCCAATGATTTTAATTAATTTCCGCTGGGCATTCTCCGCGTCCATCCCCTTTGGAATTATTTCGGAAACCGTCTTAAGTTTATTGATCAACCAGATAATTGTAGATTCAATACGTTCCTTTTGGCCCCACCGATACATTCCTGCCAAACTAAACATTTCCGTTTTGATAGGCTGCGTCAATTGATTTTTTAAGTAATCAACTACTTGACGGATCCTCTTTTGTGTATCAGGGGAATCCAAGGCTTTACCCAAATCCCGCATAAATATATATGAGATACTTCGATCTAAATAAGGATCTAGTTTACCTGTATAATCAAGCCATCGGATATGATTGTAATATCCTGTTCTTTCCTTTTTTCGTGCAAAAAAAGTGAGGGATGAATAACGATGAATATGATTATGTTTCCAGGACTGAATGTCTTTTGTTAAGACAGAAACAAAAGTCTTTTGCTGAACCTGGGTCAACAGTGATTGAAAATATTGTGCAGCCTTCTCTTCAGCCTGCTGATAGCATATATCGGTATCATAAATTAGTTCCTTATTCATCGTAAACATTCCCTCTAGTTTATTTTTCTATTTTAAAAAAATATCCTATATCTAGTAATTATACAAAAATATTTACTTAAAACTATTAAAATATATTTATATATAGTCCAAAAACAGCCGCTTTATACGCTTTTCCTTAAAGGAAATTAAAAAGACCTGTTCCTTCATTACAGGAACAGGTCTTTTTGAAAGAACTGATTTAGCTTTTTGTCACAAGTTTCAATGGTGCTGGAATCTTTTTTGCTACCTTTTTACCCTGAACCACATCTCTGCCGGCATCAACAGCAAGTTTTCCGATTAATTCCGGCTGTTGAGCAACCGTTGCTTCCATTTTTCCAGCTTTAATGGCTTTCAGTGCATCATCATTTCCATCAAATCCAATGACCATAATATTTTTACCAGAACTATTGATCGCTTCAATCGCCCCCAATGCCATTTCATCATTATGGGCAAAGACGGCTTGAATATCCGGATTTGCTTGAAGTAAATTTTCCATTACTGTTAATCCCTTGGTCCGGTCAAAATCAGCAGATTGTTGCTCTACTACATTCAATTTCTGATCGGCGATAATATGAAATCCTTTTCCCCGTTCACGTGTAGCGGAGGCGCCTGGTACACCTTCAAGTTCAGCAACCTTTGCTTTCTCCCCAAGCTTCTTCACAATGTAATTCCCTGCCATTTCTCCGCCTTTGATATTATCTGAAGCGACTAATGCTGCAACTTTCCCTTTATCAGCAGAACGGTCAAGCGTAATAACAGGAATTCCAATGTTGTTTGCAGATTGAACAGCTGTTGAGATTGCAGCAGAATCTGTCGGGTTAATCAGTAAAACGTCAACACCCTGCTGAATTAAATCTTCTACATCATTTATTTGCTTTGCAGAGTCATTTTGTGCATCAACCACCTTTACTTCCATTCCCAATACCTTCGCTTCTTTTTGTACCCCATTTTTTAAAGAAACAAAAAACGGATTGTTTAAGGTGGAAACGGATAGGCCAATCTTCACATCTTTTAAATTTTCCTTTTTCGCCGGCTTAGCCCATTCAGGCGGCTGCATCGAACAAGCGCCTAAAAGCAAGAGTGATACTGATATCAATAGTACAGCTAATTTTTTCATAAAAAATTCTCTCCTTATGCTGATTTCTTCCGATCAAGTAATACAGCAATGATGATTACAATCCCTTTTACTACTTGTTGATAGAATGAAGATACACCAAGAAGATTTAAACCATTGTTTAATGTACCAATAATTAACGCGCCAATCAGCGTTCCAAAAATTCTTCCTTTCCCCCCTGAAAGGCTTGTCCCTCCTAATACAACTGCCGCGATGGCATCGAGTTCATAAGAAGTACCCGCTGTCGGCTGTGCTGAATTCAATCGTGATGTTAAAATCGCCCCTGCTAACGCAGCAAGTAAACCGGAAAGACCGTAAATGATCAGCTTCACATTTGGTACTTTAATACCCGAAAAAATCGCGGCCTTTTCATTTCCTCCGATGGCATATGTTTTTCGGCCAAATGGGGTTTTATGAAGAACAGTATATAATAATACAAACGTTACAATCATCGTAATTGCAGGAACAGGAATTCCTAGAAAATAACCACGGCCAAATAACTGGAATAAGTAATTTTCACCTAACCCTGTGATTGGGTTTCCTTTTGTATAAACAAGTGTCAAACCTCTAAAGGCTGTCATGGTCGCCAATGTGGCAATGAATGGAGCCATTTTTCCTTTTGTAATCAAGAGTCCATTGACCATTCCCATGATTCCGCCAAGAATACAACCGACAATAATCGCCAAGATTGGATCAAGACCCGATACAATCATACCTGCCGTTAAAGAACTGGATAGGGCTAGAATCGCACCGACTGATAAATCAATTCCTCCTGTTAAAATAACAAAGGTCATACCAAATGCGATTAACGCATTGATGGCCACTTGACGCAATAAGTTTAGTATATTTAAAGGTTCTAGAAAACTTGGATTTAATATGGAAACAATCACAATTAAAATAATAAGTCCGAGAAGCGGTCCAAGTTTCTGCGTAACCGTATTCATAAAATTTGCCTTGCCAGCTTTTGTGCCTTCATTGATTGCGTTCATTTCACTGACCTCCCGTTGCCAATGTCATAATTTTTTCCTGGGTTGCTTCATCACTTCTCAATTCACCGCTTATTTTTCCTTCATGAACCACGAGAATTCGGTCGCTCATTCCAAGGATCTCAGGAAGCTCCGATGAAACCATGATAATGGCCACTCCCCGCTCCGTCAGCTCATTCATCAGTTGATAGATTTCTCGTTTTGCCCCAACGTCTACACCTCTCGTCGGTTCATCCAATATCAGTACCTTTGGTCCAATTCCAACCCATTTGGCAATGACTACTTTTTGCTGATTTCCCCCAGATAAACTTCCAACTGCAAGATCCGCTGATTCCGTTTTTACAGTCAAGCGTTTGATCAGCAGATTGACAAAGTCTTTTTCACTTTTTTCTTTAATAATCCCTTTCGGAGCAAAACTATAAAGGGAGGGCAAAACCATATTTTCCTTGATCGAAAAATCTAAGATCAACCCTTCATCTTTTCGGTCCTCCGTGATAAAACCTATACCCGCTTTCACGGCCTGGTCAGGAGATTTGATGGCCGTTTTCTTACCATTCAGCCAGATTTCGCCGCAGTTAAAGGAATCCAGTCCAAAGATTGCCCGCATGATTTCCGTCCTTCCTGCTCCCATTAATCCGGAAATCCCAACGATTTCACCAGATTGAACAGAAAAATTCACATCACGGAATACTCCATTTTTAGTTAACCCTTTTACTTCTAGTACCGTTTCTCCTGGTTTTGATGTTCTTTTTGGAAACCTGTCTGTTAATTCCCTGCCGACCATTTTCCTCACGACTTCATCAAAATTTGTATCGGGAATAGCCTTTGTATCAACGGTCTTGCCATCACGCATAACAGTAATTCGATCACAAATGGCAAAGATTTCTTCCATACGGTGAGAAATATAGACAATTGATACGCCTTCTTTTTTCAAAGAAGCAATCACATCAAAAAGCTTGCTGATTTCTCTTTCAGTCAAAGCGGCTGTTGGTTCGTCCATGATAATGACCTTGGCCTCCGTCATTAACGCCTTGGCAATTTCGATCATCTGCTGTTCTCCTACAGAGCAGCCCCCCGCCTCTTGATCTAGAGGAATCGAAACGGCTAAACGGTCAAACTGTTGTGTAGCTAACGCTTTCATTTCTTTTGTTTTTAACAAACCAAGCGGGGATTTCAATTCTTTGCCGATAAACAAATTTTCTAAAACGGTCATGTCCGGCCAAATATTTAGTTCCTGATGGATGAAGGTAATCCCGTTTTGTTCGGCTTCTTTTGGGTTTTTAAAATAGGTTTCATTGCCATCAATGGTGATGGTGCCTTGGTCATGCTTATGAAGTCCTGTCAGTACATTCATCATGGTTGATTTTCCGGCCCCATTTTCGCCCATTAATGCGTGGACTTCCCCGTCCAATAGTTCAAAATCAACACCTGTTAAGACTTGATTGGTACCAAATGCTTTATAGATGTTCTGCATCGAAATGCGCATTCATATCACCTCATTCGATTTGGAAAAAACGGAGAGAGACATTTCAAAAACGTCCAGCCCGATCTTAGCTCTTAAAAAAATACTCCTGATTGTAAAATACAATTGGCATAGGGTGTAACTTCACCTGTTCGGATAATGGCTTTTGCCTTTTCGGTTAATTGCTTAAATTCTTCGTGCGAAACCTTTGTCATTTCAATATCTGCAAATTTTCTATTTAAAAATTGCTCCACTTCTGGATTGCCTTGTTCGATTTCAGCTGCAATGATACATTTTTCAATCACCATGTCATCTGTAACTGCATCGGTCACTTCCTTAAATGATGGCAACCCGGGTTTAATCGATAAATCGATTTTTTTTACACCTTCGGGAATCGGCAACCCGGCATCAGCGATGACAATATAATCTGTATGGCCGAGATCGGCTAAAATTTTAGAAATATGACTGTTTAACATTCCATGGCGTTTCATGTTATACACTCTCCTCTACTTCTTTTCTAGTCGGCATACCGCCCTGCGCACCAAATTTGGTCACCGACAGCGAGGCAGCACGGTTGGCAAAACGGACACTTTTCTCAAAGCTATTTCCTTCCGCTAATGCCACGGCAAAGGCAGCATTGAACGTATCACCTGCACCTGTCGTATCAACGGCTTCTACCGGAAATGATGGAACCACTACCTCTTTTTCACCATCGTGAAAGCGAACGCCATTTTTACCTTCTGTGATAAACACTTTGTTTGGATATTGCGCTAATACTACATGAATGTCCTGATTTTCAAATAAAATCGCAGCCTCCGATTCATTCGGTGTAATGTAAGCTGCGTTCTCAATAACTCCCTTACTGATCGGCCTTGCCGGTGCAGGATTCAACAATAGAGGAACACCGAATTCATGACATTTTTCGCTAACATATTTAACCGTATCTTCAGGAATCTCTTGCTGAATCAAGACAATATCTGATATACGAATTACATCAAGCGCATTTTCCACAAAATCAGGTGTTACATAATTGTTTGCACCCTTCACAACAATAATGCTGTTGTCACCATCAGCAAGAGTAATATGAGCTGTTCCACTTTCCGAATGTGTAACCGGTTCCACATAAGTGGTAGAAACGCCATTTTCTTTAAAATTATCAAGAATCGTTTTTCCAAATGCATCGCCACCAACACATCCAACCATATAAACCTCTGCTCCTAACCTTGCAGCAGCGACTGCCTGGTTGGCCCCTTTGCCGCCAGGCACAGTTTTAAAAGATTCACCAAGAATCGTTTCCCCCTTATTGGGACGTCTTGGGGCTGTAACAACTAAATCCATTGATGAACTTCCAATTACGGTTATTTTAGCCATTTTCTTCAACCTTTCTTGTTGTTTGCCTTTCAATAAATGTAACAGGCAATTGAATATTTTTATGTTCCAATTTTTCATCGTCTATGATTTGAATCAATAATTTTGCTGCTTCTCTTCCCATATCATAGGCAGGCTGGCGAATCGTCGACAAAGCCGGGTACAGTAAGCTGCTGAGCGGGATGTCATCATATCCGATAATTTGCAGTTCGTCCGGAACAGAAATCCCTCTTCTTAACGCCTCATGCAAAATAGCTGCTGCACCAAGATCATTACTGGCAATCACTCCGTCTGTCTCCGGAAATTTTTCAAATAATTCTTTCGCGATTTTTTCAGCATCGTCAAAGGTAAAAGAAGCCGTAGTCATCACGTTAAAATTAACATTATAGTTACAAATCTCATTGATTGCACCTTTAAACCTGTCTTGTGCTGTCCTTAATTCAATCGGTCCCCGAAGCAACGTAATCCGCTTGCTTCCTCTTTTTATCATTTCTTGTGCGGCTATTTTCCCGCCAGCCAAGCCATCTGCATAAACGGATGGATGCTCATTAGCTGTCCGATCCAGAAAAACAACTGGAAAATCCAAGTTTTCATAATGACTTGTTTCTGTCTGGTTGGTTGCGGATATGATACCGATTACATTATTTTGTTTAAAGGTGTCAATATAATCAATTTCTTTCTTCGGCTTTTCATCAGCGTTTCCAATGATCAGCCGTAAACCATGTTCCTGCATCTCGTCCTCAACCCCTCGTGCAAGCTCTGGAAAGAAAGGATTTCGAATATCCGGAAGCAATAGGCCGATTAATCTGGATTTTTTCTTATAGAGAGAACGGGCAACTTCATTTGGTTTGTAATTTAATTCTTGAATTGCTTTCTCTACAAGCTTTCTCGTATCTTCATGGATATAACCTTTATCATTTAAGGCTCTTGAAACCGTCGCTACAGATACTCCAGCTTTTTTCGCGACATCTCGTATTGTAGCCATTATGTTTCACCTCTTATATGTAACCGATTACACATCTAGATTAGCACAGAAAAAATATATATGCAATAAAGAAATTCTTTTAAGATGATATCTTTCAGATCACCATTAATTTGCCCATTATTGAATAAGATTAAAGCATGGGGTCAGCCCCCTGGTACAAATGGTTTTACTCCGCTGAGTGTCAGGCCCTACATTTGTACCTTAGGGAGAAATAACCATAAAAATTCTTAAAAATAGTTATTTGTCCGTTTCAGAAAAATACCCGTCTCATACAATACGAATGAATGAAAAGGAGGAATACAAATGACACAATCAGATTTGCCTCAGTTAAGCCCACCTCAGTATACTTATTTTAATGAGCTTAAATATTCAATTGGCAATGATCCCATGGTGCAGGTGCTTAACTTAATTGAGTTTCCACAAGATGGAGGATATTTAATCCCTATCATTGTTTTTAGCAGTCGGAAAAAAGCTCGGGCATTGGCGACGATTCTAAACCTGCAAAAAGAATTAGGAAATATCACGGTGAATGCAATCGTGATTTATGATAAATCCATCGTCAGACCATATGGACGTAACTTTACTGCGGAGGGTCTTGTCGATTTATTTGATGATGCATTATCTTCAAATCGCTATTTTAAATTTGCTGAAACAAAACTTTTTTCTCCAGATACTCCTTCGGTGTATCCTGTATTCACAAAGAGTGTCATTCAATTTTTTAACGACGACATATCCGACCTCTATAATAATTTTAATGAAGTTGCAGCCTTTGTGTTCAGAGATGTATTAAGAGATGAAATTAATGGCATTCTTATTAATCCTTCAACTGAAATGGATTCATCGGCGACAGAACAAGAAGCTGAATAACAAAGTAGGAATGGCTGTTTGATACGCCAAGCCAATACTATTTTATGGACCCGATTGGATTCTTTTTTTACTTGAAAAATGGGATAAAGTATGTAAACAAATTATGGTAAAGGAAAAATAAAAGAGGAGCCCCTTCGATAACGAAATGGCTCCTCTTTTATTTAGGGCTCCTCTTTTATTTAGGCTCTGTTAAACTTGGTTGTTGATTTCCGCTCCAGGCACTTCGCTTTCCGTGGGCGGTCTGGGGAGCCTCCTCGTCGCTTTGCTCCTGTGGGGTCTCCCCTACCCCGTACTCCCACAGGAGTCTTCGTGCCTTCCGCTCCAATCAACTTTGTTTAAAAATCAACATTGTTCTTTAACATAGCCTTTATTTAAAAAATCGTTTATTTTGCTCGCTCAACAAGCTGTAGAAGTTCCTGATCTGGGCCAGGGAACAATATCATTCGACCGCCTTCAAGTGTTGGTTTGACTCCATCAGCAGGAAACTCGATTCCCTTTTTCTTTAAATACTGAATCGTCTCATCAATATTTGTTACTGTGAAGGCAAGATGATTAACAATCCCCTTATCACTATATTCTCCTAAAAATTTAAGATCACGGATCAATTCAATCTCCATATCCAGTTGCGATTCTAGATAGATAAAAGCCATTTCCCGATTCGGATTACTTCCCCGAAGGCGAACCTTAAATCCAAAAATCTCAGAGTAAAACTGAATCGACCGATCCATATCCGTAACAATTATCGCCACATGTTCCATTTTACTAATCATTGCCTATTTCCCCTTATTATGAGTTCAGACCCCTTGACTTATTTAAAAACAATACTCATTAATTCTTCTCCAGTATATAAACCCTTTATGCCCGGTTTATTTTGGATGTAATCGTAGATCTCCTTATTTGAATAATTACTTCGCAGGCCTTTTATAATGGTGGATAAATATGATTGCGAAGGTTTCTCCCATTCCACTTCGTCTAGATTCCACGGAGCCGTAAAAGTGAAAATCGGATAACCCTTATCCTCGCCAAGGTAAACAATATTTCCGTACCAAGATGATCGAAAAGTAGTCGAACTGTTCTCGATTACTTCATTCAGATCAATATCAAATTCAATTCCTCCATTTTCTTGGCTTACGATATCCAAAAATTGTTCAGTCGTGACAAGATATTTCGTGCTATAGGTCATGTTAGCGGGATCTTGTTTTAAACCGATAAAGGCAACACCCTGGAAATCCCAGCCTGCTGCCTTTTTTGCAAAATAAAGAGGATAGGGTATAGTAAAAGCCGACACATCAATTGGCAGGGAACGGTCTCTACATCCTGACTCCACTCTAGTAGACCCTTCAGGACTTCCTCCTTTGATATAACATAAAAATCGATCAGAATTAAGATTTGATCCATAGCTCGCATACCAGACATATTGTTTCGCTTCATTCATAATGAATCACCAACTCTATTAAAATTCTTCCTAATGGTAAGCAATCACTTTCAACTTACATGAATGTTCTAAGTTTATTATATCATCCGATTAGGTGATAAGATGCAATGGTCACTCCTAAAATAAAAAATGGGACAGCCTCTGCTATCCCATTTTTTATTTTAGGAGTATGAAAAGTGAAGATATTGCCAGGCTAACTCATTACCAAAAAAAATGGGTGTGTACATACATTATTAAATAGTTATGTCATTACCAATAGTAAATAATGAGGGATTATTGAAATTTAGTGAATTTAGTGAAGTATTTATCCGATTCTTGGCATCTGAATCTAATTCATAACGATTATCGCTTATTTTCTTTACTTGATTATCTAAAACATATACTCCTTTTAAGATGTGGGTTGCTCCCAACGTTGTAAGTACAGGTTTCAGGGCATAGTCAATCATTAATAGATGCCCAAAAGTGCCACCAACAGCAATGGGTAAAATGGTCTTATCCTCCAGACTATTTTGTGGCAAGAGATCCATGTAAGTTTTTAACACACCTGAAAAAGATGCTTTATAAACAGGGGTCAAAATAACTATAATATTTGAATCCTCTACCTTCTTATTAGCATCTAAAATTTCTTCACCATTAAATTTTGCATGAATTAATGCTTCTGGTGGAAGCTCGCGTACATTTATGATTTCGGGAGTATACCCACTTGCTTGAAAATAAGTTAAAACCTCTTGGAAAACTCCATTTAATCTTGTTTTCTCAGAGGGACTCCCTGAAATAATGGTAATATTGCTCATGATTCAACCGCCCTTTCTTCTATTAAATTCTCGATTTATTATTTTTTCTTATTCGAAAATTTTATGGATCCCAAATTACCATGGGGGTGTTGTTGAGATTTGAAAGTTCTATATTCGGTTTCTAATTCCGTAAGAGATAACTCAAAAAGATGTTTATCTTCACTCTTATATACATTAAAAGCAATTAGCTTTTCGATTAATTGCTTGCGCTTTTTTTCCACAGCATCCCGAAGAATATCCCCCATCCGAATCACCCCTATTTATATAAATAGCCTATAAATGAAACTTTTTCGTTTGGATCCTACGCTGTATTAAAAAATTATCTAGCAATCTGAAGATCTAATAATTCTCTTGCACTTCCATATAAAAAATAAGCTGCCTTTATAATTGATGTTTCATCAACCGTGAATTCAGGATGGTGCCAATCTTCCTGTCCATTTGTACCAAAAAAGGCAAAGGTCCCTGGGATGTCCAGCAGATAATAAGAAAAATCTTCACCTGCCGTGGATGACTCTGGATGGATGACGTTCAAAGATTGTTCCTTAGCAGCCGTTGAAACAATCTCTGTCACCGATGTATGATTTACTAATGGCGGTGGACCAGAAAACCAATTAATCTCAGCTTCTTGAGAAAAAGCTGCAGCAATCGCATTTACAATCGTGTAAAGCCTTGTTTTTACCTCTTCTCGTATAATAGGGTCAAAGGTTCGAACGGTACCCTCCAAGCTGATGTTCCCTGGAATAACATTCCATGTACTGCCTCCAATTATTTTCGTCACACTCACTACAGCACTTTGAAGCGGGGATACATTCCGGCTGACAATCGTCTGAATGGCTGTAATAAGCTGAGCTGCAGCAACTATCGGGTCTTTCCCATTCTGCGGAAGTGCGGCATGACTTCCTTTACCATGGAGAATGATTTGAAAACGATCGACTGCTGCCATTAATGGTCCTTCTTTTATACCAATAGTACCTACAGGAAGCCCAGGTTTATTGTGAAGTCCAATAATCGCCTCCACTTCCTCCAACTGCCCATCCTCAATCACATGCTTTGCCCCTCCCCCTAATTCCTCTGCTGGTTGAAAAATGAGTCGAACTGTGCCATTTAGATTTGACTGGTTCTTCTTAAGAAGATAAGCAGCACCAACAAGGGCAGCAGTATGAAAATCATGGCCACAGGCATGCATGACTCCTTTTATCTTAGAAGCATAAGGTAGTCCTGTTTTTTCTTCAATTGGCAATGCATCAATATCCGCACGAATTGCCACAATTGGCCCTGGTTTTCCACCTTTTATGTCAGCAAAAACACCTGTCTTCAAGGTTGTTTTTCGAATCGGGATATCTAGTTCCTTTAGCCACTTTTCAATAGACTTAGAGGTTTCAAATTCCTGGTTCGATAATTCAGGGAATTGATGCAAATGACGACGAATCGATATTAAGAATGTCTCTAATTCCTGCTGATTCATAGTAAATATTTATCCCTTCTTATAAATCATAACGATAGCATTTTACTAAAATATCATTATTATAAAATTCTTTCGTTTGATCTCGTTTAAAACCAAACCATTTATATAATCGAATCGCTTTTTGCATTTTATCACCTGTGTGCAAATACAATTTGTTTGCTCCTTGAGACTTTGCGAATTGAAGACCAGCTTTTAATAATTCTTGTGCTATGCCGCGTCCCCTTGCTTCCGGGTGAACAGCCAATAGCCGGATAATCGGTGAGAAAATCTGTAACTCTGGTCTTTGATAGGCCTTTTCTGAGGACAGAAATAGCTGTAAGGTACCAAGAATATTGTCATTACTTTTAGCAATTAAGATTTTTTCTACTTCAGGATTATCCACAGATGCCTTTATATTAGTTAGGTACTCCTCCCAAACTCGAGCATTATTATATTCATACTTGTACTGTTGATAACTTTCGACCAATAATTGCCGTACTGCCTCTTTTTCTTCTTCTAGTAATTCTTTTATAACAATTTGATCAATCACAACATATAACACCCTTTCTTAAAAATGAACTAATTCACCCGCTCTTTTAAGGGAGTAAAAAATGATTCTCCCGATATTCTTTGTAGGAATCGTCGCGTCCGTTCTTCCTTTGGTGCAAGGAAAATCTCCAATGGGGTGCCTTCCTCGACTATTACTCCTCCATCCATAAACAAAACACGATCAGACACCTCTTTAGCAAAACTCATTTCATGTGTAACGACCACCATCGTAATCCCCTCTTGTGCAATTTCTTTAATTACTGAAAGCACTTCCCCAACTAATTCGGGATCTAATGCCGACGTTGGCTCATCAAAAAGAATAACCTCAGGATTTAATGCCAATGCTCTTGCAATTCCTACTCTCTGTTGCTGTCCCCCTGATAGTTGAGACGGATAGTAATGTAACTTATCACTGAGACCGACTTTTGCAAGCACTTGTTCACTTACCATTTTTGCATCCTTTTTCTTTACTTTTTTTGCAACAACTAAGCCTTCCATTACGTTTTCTAACACTGTTTTATGGGCAAATAAATTATAATGTTGAAAAACCATTGCTGTTTGTTGTCTTATAGATAAAATTTCTTTTTTCGTAACCTTTTCAGCATCAACCTGAATATTGCCCATTTGAAAAATACCTGCTTCGGGCCTTTCTAAAAAATTTAAGCATCGTAGTAAAGTGGTTTTCCCTGAACCACTTGGTCCGAGAATCGTAACCACCTCTCCACGGTTTATTTTGAGATTAATGCCTTTTAACACAGGCAATTTATTAAACGATTTTTTTATTTCTTTTAAAATAATCATGACACGCCTCCTCGACTATACAATGTCACCCGTTTTTCAAGTAAAAATGAAATGCCTTCCACCATAATCGTGAGTCCCCAATAGATCATTCCTGCTGCGATAAAGGCCTCTAAAAATTTCAAATTAGTGGAGGCGACAATATTGGCAGCTCCTGTCAATTCTTTTTCTGATACGAGAAAGGCTATAGACGAGGTGTGTAAAAACCCAACAAAAATATTTGTAAAATTGGGAACTGACTGTGCCAACGCCTGTGGAAGTACAATCCGAACCATTGCTTGAAGCTTAGTCATCCCTACTGAGTAAGCTGCTTCCAATTGACCTGTTGAAACACTGATAATCCCTGAGCGGATAATTTCTGATAAATAGGCACCTGCTGCTAACGACAAGGCGATTAAAACAAACAAAACAATTGGAATCTTACTGGATTGGATATTTAAATCAAATCTTGACGATACTTGGTCCACTAGTAATGGATTTCCATAATAAATGACCATAATATGCATCATAATAGGGGTCCCTCTAAAAAAAGAAACATACCCATTAGCAGCCTGGTATACAAACCTTGTTTTATAAATCCTTACTAGTGCAACACCCATTCCGATTAAAAAACCAACCAATAAGGGGACAATTGTTAAAATGAGCGTAATGGGAAGAGACTTAATAATTTCTTTAAAAGCGATCCAAATAAAAGGAATATCAATTGTCATTTAAATCTCCCCCTTTTTATGCAGCAACTGATAAATCAGCTTTCTGATAACGATTGAAATATTTTTCTAGTATTTTAAATATCTTCTCAAATAGTAGAACAACTGCATAATAGATAATCGAGAGGGAAATATATACCTCCAGGGCATGCGCAGTTGCTGAAATAAGCGTATCACCTCTGCCCACCATATCCATCACACCAATGGTAAAGGCAAGTGAAGTATCCTTTAATGAACCAATAACTGAGTTTGCTATATTCGGAAAAGCAATCCGTATAGCCTGTGGTAAAACGATTCGAAAGAAGTTCTGAGTGCTGGTCATTCCAACTGAATAGGCTGCTTCCGTCTGTCCTTTATCAACGGCGCGTATCGCTCCCCGAAAAATTTCTGAAAATCCTGCTCCATTACTAATTGCATAAGTAATTATGACAAAATAGATGGCCTCCATCTTAGAAATATCAAGATGGAAAACCATAAGAACAGCAGGGAGACCATAAAATACTAGGAATAATTGGATTAATATCGGTGTCCCGCGAATAAACGAAACATATAGAATCACTAATTGATTCAATAAAGGAATTTTAAACAGCCTCGGTATAGCGGCTGCTACACCGAAGATTAGTCCCAGTAAAATAGATGCCGCTAAGATCTGAAGCGTTACCCCTAGGTAATGCAAGAGGGTTGGTAAAAACTCGATAATTAATAAAGGATCAAATGCTTTCCCCATTTTTTGACAACCTCCAAACACTAACTTCCCTTTATTTAAAAGTTTACAGTGTAGTCCGCTCCTAACCATTTTTTACTTAATTCGCTAACTACCCCTTCTTTTTTCAATTCAACAAGCGCTTCGTCAATTCTCTTTTGCAGTGGTGTTTCATCTTTTCTTAGAAGAAAATAAACTTTTGAATTTAAGAGCGGTTCACCGACTACTTTTTGCTGAGCATCAACTGCCTTATTATTAAAATCGACTGAAAATGGTGTTGTAATAGTGGCATCTGCTCTGCCTGTTTTTATTTGATTAATGGTAGAATCCGGCCCATTCCCTGCATAAACAATTTGTATGCCAGCATTATGTTCCTTGTTATAATTTTCGATAAATACTGCTGAGTTACTAGTCGGACTCACGATTACCTTTTTTCCTTTTAAATCCTTAATAGAATGAATCTCATTATTATCTTTATGAACTGTTACATTAAGAGGAAAAATATTATAGGGTTCTTTGTTAAAAAGAAACTTCTCCTGTCTTTCTTTATTCACTTCCATTTGGTGCGCGATAAAATCAATTTTGTTCGTCTCAAGGCTTAGCAAGAGATTAGAGAATTCCATTGTTTTAAACTCAAATTGATATTCAGGCAACTTTTCATCAATTTTTCGAACTAATTCCACATCATATCCAGTTAACTTTCCATTCTTTTCAATAAAGCAGACATTCGGAAATTGTGTCCCTGTTCCTACGATTATTTTTTGTACTTTCGATTTGGAGCTAACTTTCGAAGTTGTTTTCGTTTCTTGTGAGGAGCATGCCCCAAGCATTAGAACCAGCAGTAAAGTCATAAATATAGCAATTGTTTTCTTCATCTCGAAATCCACCCATCCTTAAATTCCTAATCCGTCAACTAGCTCCAGGATTGTTGTATAAATACTAATTCCCAGGCATTGAACTATTAAACATATGATTTTTGTCGGAATTATACCGAAATTTTACGCTTCTTAACTTTCTCAAGAACTTTTTCTAAATATTCGATTCCTACTTTTGTTACTCCCTCATACACTTCATTTTGGCCAACTTCAACAACTGGTACATGACGAACTCCATACTTGATCTCTAAAATATCACGTCGTTCATCATGATTCGTAACATCAATGGTTTTGTATTTAATTCCTTTATCCTGTAAATATTGTTTTACCTCTCCACAATAGTGACAACCTTCTTTCGCCCAAACCACTACAGATAATTCTTTTCCCATTTTTATTCCTCCCTATCAGATTTCATTTTTTATTAACAAAAAAGGCTCCCCATTAAAGATTTTTCATCTTAAATAGAGAGCCTCTAGTTGTCTAGCCGGCATAAATTCTTAAATTGTTCAGTTGGTGTCATGATCTGCTGATTCTAGAATCCTCCTTTTTAATTCCGAGTTATTTAATATGAATTATTTTTAATCTTGTGCTTTATCCTAACACGTAAAGAAGAGTAATTCTACAGGTTACCTGATAGAAAAATATATTGTTTTCATTCATAAAAACTATCAGAAGAATAGGTAATTCATTAATCCAAAGCTATACCACACGGTGACTTACTTGTTGTTGAACGAAACGATGGCACCCTTCTACAATTACGTCCTTGTCATAATCCAATGATGCTACATGATAGGAATTTGGCAGCACAATCATTTCCTTTTCTGTTGACCCTATGTGGTCAATAATATAATCCGTATTTTCCGGTGGTACGACATGATCTACTGCAGACTTCATTCCCAGAACAGGACAATGTAGGTCTGGTAATATGGCAGGCGTTATGTCCATAAGTGTTTGCAGTTGATGAATGGCTTTAATTGGAACTTTTGAATACGTGATTTCGTAAGCATCCCTTGTTTTTATGTCAGGATTTCCCTCACTAACATAACGGGGTAATTCTTTTCCTCTGAATTGTTCAAAAGAAGGAAGAGTCAAAGCAGGATTAACTAAGATAATCCCTTTTATTTCCTTATATTTATGAGCAAGCCAAAGCGATAGTGTACCACCCATTGACTGGCCCAATACAAAAACATCTCTACATTCCTGTTTTAATTCTTGATAACCCTTTTCCAATGACTCAAACCATTCTTCATGCGTGCATTTCTCCAAATCTGCATAATGGGTTCCATGCCCTTTTAATCTAGGACCCAAAACAGAATACCCAAATTCATCCAGTCTTTCACCTAGGTAACGGACGCTTTGCGGTGTACCAACGAAACCATGTGAAATGAGAATCCCAATTTTGTTACCCTTGAATTTAAAATTTTCTGCCCCCTTAATAATTGGAAACTTTTCTTTCATCAATATCTACCCCTTTTTATGTCCAACTAATCCTATTTAATAAGTATGAATTAATAGTATAAAAAAAGTATAAAATACGATTAATGATAAAGCTATATATTTTTATTATAAAAACACATTTATCCATTTTTCACTATAGATTGTGCATAACGGTTATCCGGGAATGGGAGTCCAAGATTTCCCCGCAATGTGTCAGATTCATATTCTGTACGGAACAAACCACGATCCTGCAGAATCGGGACTACATGATCAATGAATCCCGTTATGTTGCTTGGAAGATTGAAGTGAATAATAAAACCATCTGCCCCATACCCTTCAAACCACTCTTGGATTAGGTTTGCCACTTTTTCTGGTGTCCCGATAAACGGAGTTCTTGGTGTGGCCGCCCTAAGTGCTACCTGCCGAAGGGTTAGGTTTTTTTCTTTCGCTTCCTGCTTAATTCGATCTGTACCACTTTTGAAACTGTTTGAACCCAAATCACCGATTTCTGGAAAGGGTTCATCGAGTGGATACTGTGAAAAATCGTGATGTTCAAAAAAGCGTCCTAAATAGTTCAATGCCTGTTCAATCGATACTAAATTAGCAATCTCTTGATATTTCTGTTCAGCTTCTTCCTCTGTTTTACCAACAATCGGCTCGATTCCTGGCAAAATTAGAATGTGTTCCGGATTTCTACCATATTCAGCAGTCCTGCGTTTGACGTCTTGATAGAATTTTTGTGCATCGTCCAACGTTTCTTGACCAGTGAAAATAGCATCAGCATCTTTAGCAGCAAGGTTTTTCCCATCTTCAGAAGACCCAGCTTGAAAGATAATGGGTCTCCCTTGCTTCGATCTGCCAATATTTAACGGTCCTTGTACTGAGAAAAATTCTCCTTTGTGATTTAATTGATGCAGTTTTTCAGGATCAAAAAATTCACCTGATTTTTTATCACGTATAAATGCATCATCTTCCCATGAATCCCATAATCCTTTTGCTACATCCAGGTATTCAGAGGCGATTCGGTATCTTTTTGAATGATTTGGATGCTCTTCAATAGTTTTGCTAAAGTTTAAGGCTGTTTTCTCTAATGGGGAAGTTACAACATTCCAGCCTGCCCTGCCATGACTAATATGATCAAGGGAGGAAAATTGCCGTGCGATAGTAAACGGTTCACTATATGATGTCGATACAGTACCAGCAAGGCCAATTCGTGAAGTGACAGCGGCCAGTGCTGATAGAATCGTAAGCGGTTCAAATCGATTCAAGAAATGAGGCAATGATTTTTCGTTTATATGCAAGCCATCCGCAATAAAAACAAAATCAAATTTTGCCTTCTCCGATTTTCGGGCTTGCTCCTTATAAAATTCAAAATTCACACTGGCATTAGTTAATACCTCTGGATGTCTCCAAGCCGCAATATTCCCTCCCACACCATGAATGATCGTTCCCAATTTTAATTGTCTTTTCTTTGCCATCGCACTTTCCTTCCTTTCGCCTTCTAAATTATTTATTATTCCTACCTGGATAGTTGGTATTTGGTTTAAAAAAATATATGAACTCTCCATTGTCAATCTTACCTTCTTATCGGCTGGACAAATGTATTTGCATTATTAAAGGGACTCAACAGCCGAAATGATTGAAATCTTTCTACTTCTTGTTCAATTGGTGTATGTAAAATAAATTCATCCACCTGATAAGTTTTGTGGAGATGGTTTAAAACTTCCTTTACAAAACGAGGTGTACCCGCAATAATATCTGCTTCTTGTTCAGTGATTTCATATGATTCACCGGATTGCTTTCCGAAAACCTCTGCTTGCACAATGGATTGTACCGTAACCATTCTTCCGCTCTGAAGATGTACTTTGACTATTTTTCTGTCCCCTGCCAATTGTTCTGCTTCTGTCTGAGTAGGTGTAGCAATAACGGCTAATGAAATGATAAATCTTCCATGTGGAAAGCCTTCTCGATATAGATTTGCAGCTTTTTCCAGTACTCGTGCATCACTATTGATAAATTTAGCAAAAACAAATGATATCCCCAAATCAGCGGCAAGCTGTGCACTGTTTGCACTTGCTCCAAGAAGGAAAATTTCTGGTTTTTCCTGAGGAATTGGTGTTGCTTGAATTCCTGCAAGAGGATGATAGTCATCAATCGAATTGTGAATTAATTCCGATAAAAAAATCAGCCGTTCTGTAAAATCCTTACCATCATTAACAGTTCCATACTGCAGCGCCTTTGTGGATAACGGAAGTCCGCCTGGGGCTTTCCCAACCCCAAGATTTACCCTTCCAGGTGCCAAATTGGATAAAACATGAAAGTTTTCAGCTACCTTATAAGGACTATAATGCTGAAGCATGACTCCACCTGACCCAACCTGAATCGTGTTCGTCCGTGCCAATAAGTAGGAAATTAGTACTTCAGGTGAGGAGCCAGCCAATTGATCTGTATTGTGATGCTCTGATACCCAAAAACGTGTATACCCCCATTCTTCTGCTTTTTGAGCCAGCAGAACTGTATTTTGTAACGCAGTAGAAGCTGTGCTTCCAGGAAAAATCGGACTTTGATCTAAAATACTAAGGTTATAGCCCATTTATAAATTCCTCCATTTTTATTCTGACTTATCACATTGAAAAAGTATGTTTTATTTGCTGATGTTTATCCTAACACTGAAAATATTTAACTGGCAATACTTTCATTGATAGGAAAATATTTAATCTTAATTAAAAAATTTTATAAAGAAAAGAACGATTCATAGAGATTTTCATTTTTTAACGTAAATCATTAATAAATTCATTCAGACTTTTGGCAAGTCCGCCATGACCGAATCGGATAAACTTCTGCTTATCTTTTTCGAGAATCTTATCTTTGAGAAAATCCAAGAATGCCAAAAGCTGAATCCTCCGATAATGAATATTAACAATGCCGTACTCATAAAACCATTGATCTATCGTATTATAGACTCCCCTATTCACCTTATACTTTTGATTACACCAAATAAAAAACTGTAAATCAGGCAGATTAAGATATTGACTTGTTTCAAAAAATTTTGATTGATTTGTTTTTGAAAAAAAACCAGCTGAACTCTTATTCTTTTGTGTTTGCATATTTAACATCCTCCTTTTATACACAACAATACAAACCAGAATACTAGGAATTAAAACAATGCTTTTCCTTTTTTTATATTAAAAGTTATGATTGAAATTTATCCTACCACCGAAAAGATTGAAAGGGCAATAGATTAACTGATTGAAAAATTTAATCTTCACTTTAGAAAATTTAATTAATAAACCATCATATTTTTCTTCTCAAATTCTTTAACAGATAAAAGAATATCATTCCATAACTTGGAATACTGATAACCATTTTTCAAATGAGTCGCAAAAATACGTTGATTGATTTGAAGAATATGAGAAACATCTATTTCAATTAAATTGCCATTTTCAAGGTCTTCCTTAATACAGAGGTAAGGTAAAAATCCAATGGCATTTTTGTTAAGAATAAACGATTTCGCTACCTCAAGATGGTCAACTAAAAATTCGATATTTGGTTCAACATTTGCCACTTCAAACAATTTATGAACCCGATTCCAGTCAAAAGCGCCGCATTCAAAAAATACCAATGGCTCCATGGCTAATTGTTGAACAGATATATTTTCTTGAAATTGAAAAGAGTGTCCTGGATAAACAACCAACCGGACAGAATTATTTAGGAGCTCATGCTTTTGAATACCACGATGATTAACATCCTTCATAAAGGCGATATCCAGTTGGTTTTGAAGAAGTTTATCGAGCAATACTTCGTTTGGTGCGGATATAAATTTAAATCGCAATGCAGGATTTTCCTTCTTTATGAAAGGGAGAGCAAATGGTATAAAATATTGGGAAGTAATCATATTTGCCCCAATGACAATTTCTTCAGGATTTTCTTCCCTCTTCAAACGTTTTTTCCCCTCACTATAGGTATTGATAATTTGCTCAGCATAGGGGATAAATGCTTTTCCTTCATCTGATAATGTCAAACTCCTTCCCTTTCTTATAAATAATTCGATACCAAGATCACGTTCTAATGTTTTGATTCTTGCTGTTACGGTTGGCTGAGATAAATACAATGCTTCAGCTGCTTTATGTATACTATCCAAATGTACTACATACATAAAAGCTTCCAGATGATCAATGTTCACTTTCTCCAACCCCTCTCTTGATTTTTTTTGAATAGCATTGTTGTTAACTAATCCTATAAGGGTTTGCTGCGTTCACAAAATGTAAAAAAGGCTCCTCTACGTGTAATACGTTTAGGAGCCTTTGGGAGACCAATCGGCAGATTTCCAATATTTATGATTTTCTAAATTCTACTCCAATTAATCCAATAAGTAAAGTGTGAATTGGATAAAATTTTAAACACTCTTTCTCTGGCTTAAAATTCTTCATATACTGCAGGATCTTGATTGTTTATTCTCCCATCTGGACGGGTTAATTCAGAAATCATCGACATCTCGGTTTCATTCAAGGAGAAGTCAAATATCGATATATTTTCAAGTTGCCGCTCAGAAGATGCAGACTTAGGAATGGATATGGCCCCGAGCTGATAATGCCAGCGTAAAATTATTTGAGAAATAGATTTGTTATGACCGCCAGCAATCTTTTGAAGTGTTTCATTATGTAAGACTTCATTTGCCCGAGCTAGTGGACTCCAAGATTCTGTATAAATATTATTCTCTTCATGCCATTTAAGTTGAGCGGCTTGATTGAAAAATGGATGTAATTCGATTTGATTGACGCTTGGCTTTACGCCCGTTTCTTTTTCCAAACGCTCCAAATGTTCAGGCAAGAAATTACAAACACCAATCGAACGAATAAGTCCCGATTTTTTTGCATCAATCAATGCCTGCCATGCCTCCACGTATAGTTCCTGTTTCGGATTAGGCCAATGAATAAGATATAAATCATAATAGTCAAGATTAGCGCGATATAGTGATTCCTGAATGGTCGTAACCGCCTTGTCATAGGCTTGATAACGGCCAGGTAATTTGGATGTAATTCTTAAGTCTTCTCTCGGAATAGAACTGCGTCTAACGGCTTCACCGACAGTTCCTTCATTTTCATAATTATATGCAGAGTCAATTAATCGATAGCCTTGATTGATTGCAGATAGGATAGAATTGACTCCTTCATTCCCCTTAAGTTTATATGTACCTAATCCAATCACAGGCAAAGTAAGCCCATCATTTAATAGAATCTCTGGAATAGTTTTCACCAACGAGTCACTCCCTAGTTTTTAGTAAATTAAGATTACCATAATTATGGATTATTTTCACAGTTTTAAGTTTTCTGTAAATAGACCGTTTTTTGGCGATATCTGAAAAGATGGGTGTGACCCCGATGCTGCTCTAGTGGCAGAACCTTGAACTGTCAGGTATGTAAATATACTCCCCCTACCCACCAATCAATCCCAACCAGCTCAATTCGATTTTGGGCCCCATTTAATACATCTAACCCATAGGAGGTTAATTCCAACATTGGATTGGAAGCAGGGTGAGAATAATTTGGCAAAGGAATGTTACCTTTAAGCAACGGATACGGTCCTTTCATTAATTCTTTTAAAATAGCTGCCAAATGCAAGTTACTTAAACCATCATTAATTCTCTCTTCCATAATGTGAGAACACAAATCATAAAATAAACATCCATCTTCACGAAGGAAGGATAGTGCTAAATATTCAACCTCATTTAAGCCGGTTTGAATAGAGGGAAAATAACTTTTATGATCTTGAAGTACCCGAAGGAGAAACGGTAGGGTATGGTTTTTAGATAAAATCCATTTTTCAATATCCTCATTCTCAGTGGAGTTATAGGCAGTCCATCCAGTGGTCGCCTCATGGATTTGTTCAGTTGTTATCTTTTTTCTACTATCAAGCAGTCCCAATAATTGCCCTGATGATAATTGCCCTAATCCATAAAAAGGTGTTATACCAGGATACTGATCAATACTTATCAATGAAATATTTTCGCAGCCTTTAGTAGATAATTCTGTTAGTAAGTACATGAGCATGGTTTGGTCAAATCGGTCATGCTCAAACCAGAGAATAACCTCCTCTGATTTCGCTATCCCATTCAATATACGATCTTGATTTTGACAATTTTGAATAAAAAATTCTGATGGAATTTCAAGTTTTTCTTCAAAAAAATGAGCACGTTTTTTTATTTGCTCTTCTTTTGACCAGGTTAAATTTAAGGGACCAAAGTCATACATTTCTCTCCAAACCAGGATGTCACCCTCTATTTGTTTAATTTTATTACCAACTACATCGCCATTTACAATATGAATCATAAGATTACCTCATCTTTTTCCTGACTATTTTCTTTCTACCTACAATACCTTACTTAAATAAATTGGATATTCTTCTTTTGTATAGCAAGAAATAGAAAACATGGGGTCACTCCCCCGGTGCGAACGCTTTTATCCGCAGGGGGTCGGACCCCATGTTTCTTTTCTTTCCGTATCAAAAAGCAACTTTTAATCGATTGGTTAATATGTCAGTAAAACGCCTTTTCATAAATGCATTTTGAAAGATTTCTTGACCTGTGATGCTTAATAAATCATTTTTGGTGATACCAAGATCATTTTCTAGAAAATCGATACCCAAGTCTTCTTCGTAAACTTGGATAATAAATTTTGCAGCCTCTTCAGGCGAGCTAAAAACATGAAAGGATAATGCGGTTCCATTTAATTTCAGCCAGGCCTCATTAAAACTTCTTGACCATTGTTTTATTTTCTCTAGGCATAAATGACTGTGATCATCCCAACTATTATTTAACGCAAAATATATTTCTTCCATTTTAGTTAATAATTTTATTTTATCAGGGTATTCATCCTTCAATTCGTCCAAAAGCTCTCCAAGGTCTTCTTCAAAATAATATTGATACTCCATTTCCGGATTTATTAACCCTATAAAGGCTGTAGGAAGATAGATAAATTTTAAAAATCCGAAGACACTTTGTGGATTGGGATAAACAGCCCAAGCGTTTTCCGATTGGTCACTATAAGAGTTAAGGATTACCGGATTAATAATCACCGAATTCTGTGTTATAGGTTGGTTCTCAAAAAGGCAACCCCATAACTCCTCATCTAGTCTTATCTTATTTCTCCAGTAATCTGCAATGGAATATTTACTTTGTTTCATAGGACCTCCTAATCAAGTATAAAGAATTCCAATTTTTCATTTATCCCATTCATATTCTAATCCTAAATCCTATATGTTTAATCAATCCACTTTAAAAAAGTAATGCCATGAAATTTTTCACTATCACATTCTAAAAATTGTATTGGTTAATATTACATATTTATACTATATTCTATATTCCAAGAGGATTATCCTGTTTTATTTAGCTGTTCTGCCAATTTACCTATCCATTTTTAATTCGGGCTTTAGAGGAAACTAAAAAAAAGAAAACCACAGTGTTGTCGGGACACTGTGGTTTATCCTTTAAGAAAGCCATTGTTATTATAGTCCTAAAAAGTTGTAGATTGCAACCTTTTTGCTTTATTACTTTAGAGCTGTAAAACCATCAAAATTAATATGCTAAACTGAACAATGCTTTAATGTGTGACAAGTATCTTACATTACTTGCTTCTTTCATTAAAGAAGCTGGCAGCCCTTTAAGTGGAATAGCATTAGCGCCAATGGTGGCAACAGCATCTTTACGTCCTAAGCTTGCAAGTGTCCCTGAGTTAATCTGAGAAAACTCTTTAAAGGATTTATCTTCCAAGAATGCATACACATTGTATCCAGTTTGTTCACCCATTTGCCAAGCAATTTGTGCAGTTGGTGGGTATGGACGGCCTTCTGGGCCAAAGACAACAGCACTATCCCCTACAACAAATACTTCTTTATGGGAAGTTGATTGAAGATATTCGTTAACTGTTGCACGTCCGCGATTCACTTCAAGACCCGATTCACCAACTAGAGGATTACCTTGTACTCCGCCAGTCCAAACAAATGTATTGGCAACAATCTTTTGTCCATCTTTTAAATCAATTACATTGCCTTCTACATTCGTAACAGGCAGACCTGTTAAGAATTGAACACCACGAGATTCAAGACTTGCAGTTGCGCGTTCAATTAATGGATCCGGTAACACTGGTAAAATTTTCGGACCTGCTTCAACAAGAAGTAATTTCACTTCTTTCGGATTCACTCCATAGTTTCTAGCAAGCTTTGGCATCATATCGGCAATTTCACCAACAAGTTCAACACCGGTTAAGCCACCGCCGCCAATAAGAATGGTTGCATCAGCTTCATTTTTCGTTTTAGCATATTCACTAATACGTTCTTCGATATGTTGATAAATTTTATTGGCATCATCTGCAGATTTTAAAACCATACTGTTTTCTTCTAATCCTGGAATACCAAAGTAAGCAGTTTTACTTCCTAACGCCACAACTAACGCATCATATGTTAGATAGGCACCATCTGAAAGTTTAACTTCTTTTTTATCTACGGAAAAAGACTCAACCTTTGCGATTCGAAGATCAATATCTTTTCCTTTAAAAAGCTTTGCTAATGGCATGGCCACTGCCTGCTCAGCAACACTCCCAGCTGCTAAACGGTGTAGTTCTGTAATGATTTGGTGTGTAGGGAACTGATTTACTACCGTAACTTCTGCTTGGTCCTTATTTAAGTATTTACGAATATTGATTGCAGCCAATAGTCCGCCATAACCGGCCCCTAAAATGACGATTTTTTTTGACATAGTATTTCCCCCGTCCGTAGTGTAATTAAAATTATTTAGTTGAACGTTCTGCAGAAACTTCTAGGAAAGCATTAAAGAAACGGAAAAGCTTCTGTGCTTGTGGGTCTTTCAACATTTTTAAAATTCCAAATAGGCCGATCACTTCGTTGCTTTCTTCCGCACGGTCTTTCGCTTCAATAACAGTCGCAGCAAGATTTTTCACTGAATCTTTCACGGGTTCTGCAATTTCTTTAATGGCTCCAACTGTATCATTTTTTAATATCTCATCTGTTGCAACGGACTGAGCAAAATCATAGGACTTCGTTAATAAATTCACAAGTTCAGTCAATTTTGGAAGCTGTTCAACTAATGTAGTCAAAGATTCCTGAACCTCTGGGTTTAATAACTGATCAAGCACATCGAGTCGTTCTTGTTTCGTTTCTACAGGTTTTTCCATAACATCTATCATAGCGAATTCCCCTTTCGTTAGGCGGCTGTTTGGAATACTATGAAACAACTCTATATCCCTATGAACCTGCCTTTTCATCTGCTGGTATGATTCATTCATAATTAATACTATAAACATAATAATAAAAGTGATTTCACAAAACAAAATTTTATACCTATTAACGATAATTTTCAAGATATTCGTTTGAGATTTTAAATATTTTTGCAAAGTACTGCCAGCGTAACAATAAAAAAAAGCCTTCACATTGAAGGCTTTTTCCATTCATATTTAATATAGTAAGATTTTAATACGGAAACTGTATTTCCGGTAATTACCACTTCTTAATAAACCACTACAGCCTCGTTTTGAACAAGATTGGCATAAACCTTTTTCATCACATCTGGCTTTATATTAACACAACCACCTGATCCATTGGATAGATAGGCATTACTTGCCCAGTTACTCCGCCAGCCGGCGTCATGGAATCCAACACCATCCAATGTAAACGGAGCCCAATATGTCACTTTAACAGAATAATTCGGATTTCCAACTTCGCTCCCCCTAAGAATGGATGGAGATTTCTTATACTGCACATACCAGACCCCTTTTGGTGTATCTTGATTGACTCCATGCCAGCCTGTAACCACGGAGGTTGTCACTTTTAATTGACCATTTTTATAAATCCAAATACGTTGATCGTTAATGGACACTTCCGCATACGTATCACCTATGCCATTATTTGATGTAACATGATAGCCGACACCATATGTGCTCCAACCAACGCCGTAAATATTATAGGCTTTAATCGAGTTTTCCCCTTTTTCAAAGGCCTTCACAATTCGCTTGGTTTCTGCATCAACATCGATTGCCCAACCGTAGGACTTTCCTTTTACTGAAATAACCTTACCTGAATGTGTTTTAAATTTATAATTTTTATTTAAAGTAGATTGCGAACGATTCATCTCAGCAATCTTGTTCTTAATCATGCTCGGATCAATGATATACTTCATTTTTTTGGAAAGGGATGCATTCTTGATTACTTCCCTCGCTTTTAAAGAATAAATTTTATCCTGCAGCTTATAATCGACGGTTCGCTGCAAAAGTTCTTGCAGCAAATTCTCTTCTTTTTTTACCAACGCAGTATTCACATTGGTAGGCTCTATGTATACGGGGTTCAAATGAATCACACTATTATATTCCTTTTTCTGATAATCTTTTATGGTACCCCCAACATCAACTAAATGACCAATATTGCTGTTTGGGGTGATAATCTTCCCATTTTTCAAAAAAACCGCCGAATCACTTGTGCCTTTTAAGCTTTTATTTATAGCTTTGAGTTGATTTTCTACATTTTCCCTAATTGTTTGACTGTGATACTTATCCACATTACTTGGCAGCAGCGTATATTTTTTTTCCTTTGAGGAAGGTAAAAATGTCTTTTGCTTTTTTAATATTTCCTTGACATTATTTAGGTCTTTATTGCTAAATCCCGTTTTTGTATCTTTTCCATTGAAAATTCTATCCTTTCCAATAAAGACTTCGTTTTTTAATACAGTTGATTGTAATTTTTTTAAAGCATGATCTGCGGTCAATCCACCAACTTTTGTGCCATTGATTTTAATATTCTGATTGAACCGAGTTGCCTGATAATAATAAATACCCGCAAATCCTAAGGCTAATAAAACGATAATGGCTATTACTATAGATTTCCCGTTTATTAACATTCTTAATGGGTTATTCCGCCTTTTATGAATTTGTCTAATTGGCATGTATACCGTACTTCTCATTGTCCTTCCCCCTTAGTTGCAAAACATGGACACACTTTTCTTTTTTCAATACTGCTTAAGCGTTTGATTGGTTTGTCTATATCCTTGGTACTATTTTAGTTGATTGAACAATATGAATTTTGTCATAATTTGTATAAAAATATATTTAATTTTTTCACTCAAATTATTCCTAAATTTGGACAAAAAAAAGACGCTTTCGAAAGAAAACGTCTTAGATTTAGATCCATCGTAAAAGGGAAAATGGATCCCACTCTTTTACTTTTTATGAAATCTTTTATAAATTTAAGTATTATTTAGGTTTTTTCAAATTTATATGCTATACTTGCATTACCATTTGATTTACCGTTTTATCTGCACCGCTCATTCGTGAGTGGTGTTTTTTATTGCCTTGAATAAGAAAATCGCAAGCGCCTTGGTCATCGTTCCTGGCAGTGAAGTCGTTCTTTGACTTCATTGACAATACCGAAGCAACTTCGAAGGACTAGGCGATGGAGCTGGACAATTCTCAAAGTTAAAACGTTTATATTTTAATCCTTAAATAAAAAAACAGACTCTAATGTAAGAGTCTGTTTTTTTATTATTATGCTTTACGAACGTTTGCTGCTTGAGCTCCACGTTGACCTTGCTCAACATCAAAAGTTACGGATTGACCTTCTTCAAGAGATTTGAAACCTTCGCCTTGGATAGCTGAGAAATGAACGAATACATCTTCTCCGCCTTCACGTTCGATGAATCCGAAACCTTTTTCTGCGTTAAACCATTTTACTTTACCATTTTCCATTTGTGTTGCCTCCTAGTGTGTAATTACACACAATATATTACTATCCTTGCTCTCAGTGATCATCAAGACGAAAAGTTAGAAATCCACTTTCTTTACACCGGACAAAAATAATTCTTTTTTAATATACCACTTCTTCTAAAAAATTACAAGGGGACAATAAAATAAATTAAATTGCCTAAAACAACGAAAGCCCAACCTCTCTTTCATCCTTACGGCTCCAATGGCCGCGCCAGTTTGAATTAGGCATAATAAATATATTTGTCCAAAATTAAAACGTTTGGTAAAAATCAGAAATGAATAAAAGTAGAAACGTCTGATTAATGTGAGGAAATAAAGAAGTTAATGATGAAAAAAGCTTGAATAGGATAAATTTCTTCAGTTTAATCACAATAAACGCTAGAGGAAAAACTAGCCGACTTTATTATTTAACAAATCTGTTGCCTGATTTTCAGTGAGTCCTTTAATTAATCCTAGTTCACTTATAAATATCTTCCGTGCGCTTTCTAGCATTTGTTTTTCACTTGAATTAAGTGCTTTATTTTTATTGATGCGCATTAGATCACGCACAACTTCAGCGCCATCTTTGATATTTCCTGTTTTCAATTTTTCTGAGTTAATTTTATACCTTTCTTTCATTGAAAGATTGGTATCGGTTTGTCCATGCTGAAAAATTCGCAATACGTTTTCAAGTGTAGGTATATCAGAAACTAATCGAATACGTGATTTTTTTTCTTTTCCAATAGGAATCATTACCTGCATTTTACTGATTGGCATTTTTATTACATAGTATTGATGTGTCTCACCTAAGACTTCCTTTTCTTCTATCGATTCAATAACACCGGCACCCTGCATTGGATAAACAATGTAATCACCAACTTGAAACAAATAAACCACCTCCAAAATTTAAACCTATTCAAGCATACCACAAATTTTATTTTTTATCAAATTTATTATTTTACCACCAATTAATATTTAGTGTCAATATTTTTGTGTTTATTTTTTAAAAAATATTTTTTAGAAAATTGGCCAATCTCCGCTGATAATTCCTGGTAGTCATTTTATTTCACCATTCCGTTACGAAGTGCCATAACGACAAGCTGAGTTCGATCTTCACATCCAAACTTTTGCAGGATCCGATTACATGCGACTTGACCGTTCCTTCCGCTATCATTAGTTTTTGAGCTATTTGATCATTCCGTAATCCATAGGCCATTTCTTGAAAAATTTCCTTCCCCGCTCCGTTAAAGGTTCAACAAAAATTGTTTTGTGTTTGACTCCAGAAACATGTAAGCTGTTGGTCACTACCCTTGAAAGCACATAAGCAGCCAAACTTGTTTTATATACGGCCTCCCCACGAAAGACAGCACGAATCGTCTCTAACATGTCTTCGACTTCCGCATCCTTAAGCAAATACCCAACAGCTCCTGCGCGAATCCCTTGATAAATATACTCTTGGTCATCAAAAGGTATTAAAATAACAACTTTTGTTGCTGGAAACTAATTCAATATTGCCGTTGTCGCTTCAATTCCCGACATGATAGGCATTTGAACATCCATTAGGATGACATCCGGCTTGCATTCATTGGCTATTTCAATAGCCTCTTTTCCATTAGAAGCTTCCCCTATTGATTCACCCGATACATTTTCTTCCGCTGCAGCCGTAACCGAATCGTAAAGTAAAGTACTATGGTTAAGAAAATGAAAGATATAATACTAAATACAGTTTCTTTTCCGAATCGAATATAAAGCATGGCAACTATTAACATTGTTACTACCACAGAAATCGATGACTTTGAAAAGGATATTTGCATCGTTACATTAAAAATAAAAATGGATAGCAGATAGATAAGGTTCATTTCATGAAACCAAAAGACACCAAACGCTGTCTCAGTTATGAGTATTAAGGCTGTACCGAACAATTTCTTTCTCGTCCACCATGATTTAGGAAGAAACAAAATGACGGAGTAAGTTAAACAAATCAAAAGGTTTAGAAACATTTTCGGAAAAGGACCGAAAAAAAATCGATAGGTAAACATAAGAAAAAAGATGACTGCCAGGCCAATCATCTTTCTTCTATTCTGTTGATATTCTTCATGCAACATGAGAAAGGTCTCCTTGAATATTAATTCGTATTCCTTTGGGAAATTTGTTTTTGCTTTTTCAACAAAATCATATAGTAAATAACATAATAAGAAAACATGATGAGCATAAGCCCAGCTGTCCATGAATTCCCGGTGGTATAACTAATGTTTTGCCATCCATTTGTTTGTCCTGGTTGTAATCCACTAAGTGTTCCGCCGGTAAACATACTATAAAACCGATAAATAAAACGAACAAGAAAAAGAAGCGTTACCATGCTGCCAATCCAAATATTCGGGCGGTAAAACAAACGTCCCTCTCTTTGTTCAAATGTGGTTAAACCTACACTATAAAAAGCCAAAATGCTCCCTAAAAGTATACCCACCACATCAGAGATTAAGCTGATCGGGTGGACAACACCTCCCGCTAAAAAGATTAACCCAATAATCAGAAACAAAATAATTCGAAACAGCAGGTTTCCTTGTTTTAATTGCTGCCAGCCAATATTTCGACGGACGCGTCTTACAATACTTAAAAAAATAAGAGCGATGATGATAATAATCGAGAAAGAATGCTGATTCATGCTTATCCCCCATTTAGTTAAATGATAAATAAAACCGTTGTTATTATCATATATTCTTTAATTCCATATATCGACTAACCTTGGGTAGAAAAATTTTTAAAAATCTATATCTCTAAATAGAGATCAAGGTATGGACATGCATAATGACGGACTAGCAGCCTTTTAGCAAGAAATCTGTACCAATTTCGTAACGAAGGTGACACCATTTTGCTACAGCTGCCACGGTTCATCTATTACTTCACAGTATAAAATAAAGATAACACCACAGATAACGCTTACAAATACTTGCTGTAATTTTATTCTTAAACAGGAAAGGATGTTAAAGTATGGACTATTTAGAAGTGATCTCGATCATTGAGAAAAATAAACTGAATTTAGTGAAGATGTTAGAGGGTAAGAACTTATCGAAAGAGCAAATGGATTCAATCCAGCACTCGATTGACAACTATAACTATATTATTGAATTAACAGAAATGAATCACTTTGAAAGAGGAAATATACATTAAAAAGGAGCGAGGGTTTCGCTCCTTTTGTTTTGCGGTGAATTCAGATTAAAGCACTTCCTGTTTTAATGATGCTTTAACCAGCGTAATCTGTCCATTTTTAGGAATTAATTCACTGATATTTTCAAATTTTCCGTCTATTTTTGAATTGTCCTGGTTCTCCATTTTATATTCCTTAAAGGACCAGCAAAAGAGCTTTCGTTCGACTTTTCCTTTTTCACCAATTAGGTTAAACCAACTTTGCCCTACATAAAAAGAGTTCATGAGCATTTTATCAATGATAAAAGAAACTTGTTCATTCTCTTCCTCAGGTTCAAATTTTATTTTAGTGGAAAGGGCCAAAATAAAATAGTTTTTAAATTTGTCTAATTCAAGTAATTGAAGATGGTACCTCTTGGACTGCATTTGATTGAAGTCCTTCAAGACTGCTTTGATGCTTTTTTCAACATCGATTTCATATTTGCTCGCATCTCTCAAGGCTGATAAACGGGAATCATAAATCGACAATGTCACTATATAATGCGCGGCATAACTTTTTGGTTCAAATCCTTCTTTACCAGCTTGCTTTACCTCTTCTGGTACTACTATAAAATTTTTATAATCAGCAAAAAAATTATCGTTCATATCCTATACCTTCCTTCATACCTTGATGAAATGGATGCTATTATCTTTTTCTATATCGCATTTCTCTTGTTATCTTTCAAAATATTTTAGATGGCAGATGAATCGTAGTTGTATTTAAATATATATATTTCTTTATTAAATCTAAGAATCCTTCTTTTTCTTCCAAAAATCCACAAATTTCATGTTTTTAATTACAAAGTCCTATTATGTTTTCTAAAAAATATCGTTAATAGAACAAAAAAAGACTGCTAATGCAGCCTTGTTTAATTTTTATTTACTTTAAGAAATTCATAGTAATCCTGTGAATGATAGCTCCTAAATCCACATGATTCATAGAGTCCAAGTGCACGGGCATTTTTGGCTTCCACTTCAAGAAAAATAGAAAGTCCTTTTTGATGCTCCATTTTTACCACTTTAGATAAAGCTTTTCTCCCAATTCCCTTCCCGCGAAGTTCGGGATAAATTGCGAAACCGTAGATCCATGCATCGCCATCTTTTTCATCCACACGCATTTTCCCTGCCGTTCTACCATTTGCTTCAATAATGAGCCATTGTTCGTTACTGTCTTTCCTAATCTCCTGTTGCATCTTACGAGCCTCATTTTCATATAGACCAAAGCCTAAGACATCCAGTTGGACTTCAGCTTCCCAATCATCATTTGAAATCGATGGCCTTACGATAATAGCAGGATCCTCTGTCAATTCTGTTTTATGCCATTTCATTTGATATTCTGCGACGGTAAACGTACAAGGAATATTTTTTAAAAACGCCTTTGCCGTTTGGGAGCTGGTAGGAGCATTTAACAAAATGTTTCTGACGTTTCGTTTCTTTACTTCCTCAAGTCCCATTTCAAGCAATTTAGAGAATATACCTCTTCTCCGGTAATTCGGATGGACCATTCCGCAGAGTTCCACTTTGTTCCCAAAATAATAGCTTCCGAGAAAACCAACGAGTCGGCCATTTTCATAATAGAAGAAATCATCCTTACTATTTTCAGCCCGGTTTTCAAGCATATCAAAATTCAACTTCAGGTGAAAGCCGCCCTCTAATTCACAAACCTCCTGAAGAGCTTTAATATCAAGTAAATCTAACTCTGTTAACATTACAGACCACTCCTTTCACAACGCTTTATTTCTATTCTGGACAAACTCTAGACATTCCTGCTTTTGGGAAAATGTTCTTTCACTTTGTTTAAGTCTAATAACGACACCTTATGAGTTTTAGCCTTCACTCCTTCTATGAAGACCATTTCCTCCTGTGACTTAATGAGTTTTGGACTTCATTCCTTCTATGAAGACCATTTCCTTCAGCCAACCTCATGAGTTTTGGACTTTATTCCTTCTATGAAGACCATTTCCTCCAGTCTCCTCATGAGTGTTGGACTTCACTCCTTCTATGAAGACCATTTCCTCCTGTACCCTCATGAGTTTTGGACTTCATTCCTTCTATGAAGACCATTTCCTCCTGTATCCTTCTGAGTTTTGGACTTCATTCCTTCTATGAAGACCATTTCCTCCTGTCTCCTCATGAGTTTTAGCCTTCATTCCTTTTATGAAGACCATTTCCTCCAGTACCCTCATGAGTTTTGGACTTCATTCCTTCTATGAAGACCATTTCCTCCTGTACCCTCATGAGTTTTGGACTTCATTCCTTCTATGAAGACCATTTCCTCCTGCACCCCTCATGAGTTTTAGCCTTCATTCCTTCTATGAAGACCATTTCCTCCTGTACCCTCATGAGTTTTGGACTTCATTCCTTCTATGAAGACCATTTCCTTCATCCACCTCATGAGTTTTGGACTTCATTCCTTCTATGAAGACCATTTCCTTCATCCACCTCATGAGTTTTGGACTTCATTCCTTCTATGAAGACCATTTCCTTCAGCCAACCTCATGAGTTTTGGACTTCATTCCTTCTATGAAGACCATTTCCTCCTGTCTCCTCATGAGTTTTAGCCTTCATTCCTTTTATGAAGACCATTTCCTCCTGTACCCTCATGAGTTTCGGACTTCATTCCTTCTATGAAGACCATTTCCTCCTGTACCCTCATGAGTTTTGGACTTTATTCCTTCTATGAAGACCATTTCCTCCAGTCCCCTCATGAGTTTTAGCTTTCATTCCTTCTATGAAGACCATTTCCTTCAGCCAACCTCATGAGTTTTGGACTTCATTCCTTCTATGAAGACCATTTCCTTCAGCTACCTCATGTGTTTTGGACTTCATTCCTTCTATGAAGACCATTTCCTCCAGTACCCTCATGAGTTTCGGACTTCATTCCTTCTATGAAGACCATTTCCTCCTGTACCCTCATGAGTTTTGGACTTTATTCCTTCTATGAAGACCATTTCCTCCTGTCTCCTCATGAGTTTCGGACTTCATTCCTTCTATGAAGACCATTTCCTCCTGTGACTTAATGAGTTTTGGACTTCATTCCTTCTATGAAGACCATTTCCTCCTGTACCCTCATGAGTTTTGGACTTCATTCCTTCTATGAAGACCATTTCCTCCTGTACCCTCATGAGTTTTGGACTTCATTCCTTCTATGAAGACCATTTCCTTCAGCCACCTCATGTGTTTTGGACTTCATTCCTTCTATGAAGACCATTTTCTTCAGCCACCTCATGAGTTTTGGCCTTCATTCCTTCTATGAAGACCATTTCCTTCAGCCACCTCATGCGTTTTGGACTTCATTCCTTCTATGAAGACCATTTCCTCCCGTACCCTTCTGAGTTTTGGACTTCATTCCGTACAAAACATCTAGGTCCAGACTAATTCCCCTCAATCAGCATACTAAATCATACAAAAATAAACACAAAAAAGGCAACGCCCCAAAAAAACTGGTTCGTTGCCTTGCGAAAGCTTCAGCTAACACCTATTTATTTTAATACACGTCACGCTGATAACGGCCATTTGATTGCATTTCTTTTAGATACGCTTCAGCTGCATCACGAGCCATTTCGCCTTCTTTTTCAATCACAGTAATTAGGGCTTCATGGACATCCTTTGCCATATGTTCTTTATCACCACAAACGTAGAACGTTGCACCTTTTTCTAACCATGCAAACAATTCTTTGCCATGTTCAAGCATTTTGTGCTGAACATAAACCTTTTGAGCTGTATCACGAGAGAATGCAACATCAAGTTTTGTTAGGATTCCATCCTGTAGATATTTTTCTAACTCATCCTGATAAAGGAAATCCGACGCAGCATGCTGGTCTCCAAAGAATAACCATGTCTTGCCTGATGCTTTATTTACTGCACGCTCCTCGATAAACGAACGGAATGGTGCAATGCCTGTCCCAGGGCCAACCATGATAATATCACTTTCCCCGGTCTCCGGTAGATGGAAGTGTTTATTTGGTTGAACAAATACTGGAAGCGTATCGCCCTCTTGAACGCGTTCCGCACATTGTATCGAGCAAACCCCTTTACGATCACGTCCGTTAGATGAGTATCGTACAGCACCAATGGTTAAATGTACTTCATTTGGATGAGCGGCAATGCTGCTAGCAATCGAATAAAGCCGTGGCGGCATTTTTCTTAATAGGGAAACGATTTCTTGGGCAGTAGCTTTCCATGGACCAAAGTCACGTAACATATCAAGCAAATCACGGCCATAGCAATATTCTTTTAGTTGCGCAGCGTTTTCAACCACCACAAGCTTTTGAAGCTCTTCATTTTCAGTGAATGCGGCTGCCTGCTGTAAAATCTTTTTATTCAGCAGGGTAATTTCAAAGAAGCTTGTGAGCGCTTCCTTTAATGGCAGTGTTTCACCTTGCTTATTAATAGTGACAACTGCTTCTTCATCCCAATGCATTTCCACAAGAAGGGCAGCCACAAGTTCTGGATCGTTTTCAGGAACAACACCAAGAGCATCTCCTGGTACATAAGAAAGGCCAGAGCCTTCTAACGACAACTCTATATGTCTTGTTTCTTTACTAGAGCCTTCTCCATTTAAATTTACATTTTTAAGAATCCTTGCTGGAAATGGATTCGTTCTTGAAAATGTAGGTGTAGGTTTGTCTTTTTTTGCATTATCTGCAGTAACTTGCATTTCTCTTACCTCCCAAAGTTGTATATATGCTAGGATAACACAGAGAAAAGAAATCAGGTATGTTTTTTAACACATAATTTTCAAAAATTTAATCCCGCCCATCCTTCTTATTTAAAAAATTCCAACTAATTAAAAATAAACTATAAAATCAAACGACAAAAAATGTTCTATTCTATGTTTTTCGATAGTATTTCTGCTCATATTTCCTCAACAATTGTGAGCAAACCTCGTATTTCATAAGAAAGTGACGATGAAAACTCATCATACCCAGAAAGGAAAGAACAAAACAATATTGAATTATACTTCATCAGGGTTAAAAACCTTAAAACCATTTCGGAAAGGTTGTGAGTGGATGAGACTTCAGAATGTACAACCTAGGAAAAACTTCAGCTATATCTTCGTTCAATTTCCAGGTATGAAAATGAATGTCCCTATGCTCTCGAACGGTGAGAGAAAGGCGGTGAAAGAAGATATTGCCCTATGTGTCCAACTAAACCGCAACGAAAAAGTCAATCAATTGTATCTTGTGCGCACTGAGAGTATCAAACCCTTTGATTTCACAGATGAGGAAATGGGCACAAAAGCCTATTATCGAGTCATCAGGAAAAAAGAAGCCTCACAAGACTCACACACAAACGAAACCGAGGATTTTGTTACGTTCATTACGGATGAAGTGTCTGTTGTCCAGATGAAAACGGAAACAGGATATCACTTCGTCTTGGTATTGAATGAACGCGAAATCGGAATCGTCGCTTCGATTGAAGAGGAAGTTTTACAAACTGTAAACGCTTCATTGACAACACAAGAAGAAGAGAAAGAGCCTGTCGCAGTTAAATTTGTTTCTTCAAAAAATAAAGCTGTCTTCTCAAGTAGGGAAAGAAAGAGGATCTTCTTGGGAGGCCATGTCTTTCAGGATAACGTAGTTTTTGAGCCAATCCGAATTCTTTTGGAGGGCGCTAAGAAAAAAGTTGCACTATTTTCCCCTGCCGCATTAGATTTTATCGGTCCGGGTGATCAGAAACAAACCATTTTTATCATGAAGGGATGGTGAAGGATTATTTTTAAAAGGAATATACAACTTCATACAATATCTAATCGAAGAAAAAGGATTAAAAAGGTAATCCTTTCGATTAGATAAATTCCATGATAAAAGGACGTGATAAAGAAAAGAAACTTTTTCCTAATAATAAATTTAAGGTGCTTAACCAATCGGGTTAAGCACCTTTTTTATGATTATCCGTTTATAAAACAATCATCATTAAAGTTTATCATTTCAGTAAGGAATTTAGCCTTAAATTTTTCGAATGCTTCTGAATGCTTCTTTTGCCTCTTTTTTTGTGTCAAATTCAAACATGTTAAAATTGTTTTTGGAATTTTGTTCATTTCTTTAAAAATTCTTTGTACATTTTAAAACCGTAAAGGTGAGGAACATTTTAAATGTCCCCATATTATGGCTTATAAATTAAAACATAATCACCAGGTCCAGTTAGTGCCACGCCAAGAACAACAGCAATTAAAATAAAATTATATTCATATCCTCCATCAGTTAGCCAAAAACCATTTTTACCATGGACAGTGATGATTGCATCAATCATCACAATAATAATTAGGACTGCACCTAACCAGGTGAGGATGCCGGCGGAAAAAAGGAGACCTCCTATAAGTTCAAATATTCCGGCAAGGATTGCCCAGGTTCTTCCGCCTGTCTTAATTCCAATCGTACCTAAAAATTCACCGAACTTTACTACCCCTGGTCCCCCAAACCATCCAAACAATTTTTGGGCTCCATGCCCTACAAACGTAAGACCAATAGCCAAACGTATAATCAAAAGGCCGATATTAACCATTCCCATACCTCTCCTTTCTTTAAGTGTAGATCATTAATATTGACTCACTTCTAAAAGATTGTTCCTTTACCTTAGCAACGCAGATAAATGCTCCAGAATAGCAGATAAATTTATTTGAAATAATTTTTCTAAAATAAAAACAACTAGAGAAGGCCCTTTGAAGAGCCTTTTCTAGTTATTCCTTCCACTTACTGTTCTTTTACCTTCGCACGTTTAATAAAGAACGCTAAAATTAAAGCGACAAATGCAATACCCGTTGCGACAATAAACGAATCATTAATCCCGTCAATGGTCGCTTGCTGCATCGATTGCCCATAAACCAAATAGGTTGTTAGTTGTTTTCCTGCTGCAGCAGGAATGTGGGCATAACCTGATAAGACCTGCGTAAGCTGCGAAAATTTATCAGCAATAAAAGGATTCGAACTTGTAACAGTATTGGTAAAATCACCATAATGCCCCCCTTGCCTTGTCGACATGACCGTTACAAGAAGCGCCGTCCCAATACTACCCGCAACCTGTCTGGCCGTATTAGAGGCCGCAGTCCCGTGCGCACCAAGATGACGTGGCAATTGGTTAAGTCCCTCTGTCATAACTGTCATCATAATAAAGGACATCCCAAACATCCGCATGACATATAGAAATAAGATATGACCATAGCTGGTTGTCATACTAAGACTTGTAAACTGCCATGTGGTTATGACCGTAATCGCTAAGCCAATAACCGCCAGCCATCTTGCACCAATTTTATCAAAAAGTGCGCCTGAGATAGGTGACATAATCCCCATCACGATGGCACCAGGAAGCATCAATAATCCTGATTCCAATGCCGTATAGCCGCGAATATTTTGCAAATAAATCGGAAGCAGGATCATGGCACCAAACATCGCCATATTCACGATCATACTAATAATCGTCGTTAAAGCGAAAATGTCATATTTAAAAACTCGTAAATCAAGCATCGGCTTATCTGCTGTTAATTCACGCCAGACGAAAGCAACTAATGAAATAATACCGACCGCTAAGGAAACGATAACCGTACCGCTGTCCCAGCCATCATTTCCAGCTTCGCTAAAGCCATACAATAGGAAGCCGAAACCTAAGGTTGAAAATAAAAATCCTGGAAAATCAAATTTCGGATTGGTTATTTTCGTTACGTCCTTCATCCACAAAAAGCTTAGAATTAAATCAAGGACACCGATTGGAATGACAATGTCAAACAGTAGTCTCCATGAATAATGTCCAATCAGCCAACCGGACAAGGTCGGTCCAATTGCAGGGGCAAAGATCATAACAATGCCCATAATCCCCATTGCCTTGCCTCGTTTTTCTGGAGGGAATAACGCGAAAAATACCGTCATCAAAAGCGGCATAATAATACCCGCACCACTTGCCTGAATAATCCTTCCAATCATCAGCATACTAAAATTGGCTGACAGGGAACAAACCAACGATCCTAGTGTGAAGAGAAGAATGGCAGAGATAAATAGTTTCCTAGTCCCAAACTTTTCAATCAGGAAGGCTGTAACAGGAATCGCAATTCCGTTAACCAGCATATAACCTGTTGAGAGCCATTGAACCGTATTCGCCGAAACACCTAAATCATTCATAATATGGGGGATGGCTACATTCAATAAGGTTTGATTCAGAATGGCAACAAAGGCACCAAGCATTAACGCGACAAGCACTTTCCCTGTTCCTGAATTCCCTTTATCGTCAACAGCCTTTTCTTTTTCCCGCTTCTTTCTAACTTCTTCTTTCTGTACATCCGCAACATATTCTAATGCCGGTTCAGCAATCGCCGAATCTTCAAGCATTTCTTCGACTTGATGGGATAAATCCTGCTGGGTATTAACCGCAACCTCTTCAGTTTCCAAACTTATTTCCTTTAATTCATCATCATTGATTTTCGTTTGAACAGGATTTTCCTTACCCTCTTGATCCATCACTTTCGTTGGAAGCATGTTCCGCTTTCTTTGTTTGATCATCGTAAAATTTATAATAAGTAAAACCAATATGGCTAAAATAACATAACCCGTGATATATATGGACATTTTATCACCTACTTATGAATTCGCACGGTTACGTTCATACCAGGGACAATGGCAACACCTTTATTATCATCAATGGATACTTTTACAGGAACAACCTGTGTAACTTTTGTGTAATTACCTGTGGTATTTGTACTAGGCAATAGAGAGAATGTCCCTGAAGTTGCTAAGCCGATTTGTTTTACTGTTCCCTTTAATTCGCTATTTGGGAATGCATCCACATAAATATCGACATCCTGTCCTACTGCGATTTCATCAATACTTGTTTCCTCAATATTCGCTGTTACCCATAATTTATCCAGATTATAGACTTGGGCAAGCGGTGTCCCTGCGGCAACAAACGAATCTTTAACGGCATTACTTTGCACAATCGTTCCATCCGTTGGAAGCGTCACATTCATTTTGACAGGTTTACCATCCGCGCCCGTAGTAGTAATAGTTCCAACCTTATCATCTTTTGAAAAATGGTCGCCAACATTGGCATTCCAATTTGTTAATTTTCCATTTGCCGTTGCTGCAATCGTCACCTGTTGTCCAGCAATTTGGGCATTGTCAGTCGTTAAATAATTGACTGATTTATTGTAATAGGCATAAATCCCAAAACCTCCTCCTACTAGAACAAGTAACATAATAATGTTGATTAAAAGTAAACGTTTTGCACTCATTAACCCTATTCCTCCTCTATTGTAAGCTTCTGTAAGACAATCGTTTGCAACCGTAACAGCTCCGAGACATCCTCCTCCGGTAAATCAAGGACATCGTTCATTTTATTGATAAAAAGGGAGTCCGAAGAATGAAACTGATCTAAGATCATTTTCCCTTTTTCTGTTAAATGAATGGAGACCACCCTTCTATTTTCAGGGGGAATTACCCTTTCGACTAAGCCCATTTGAACTAATCGTTCAATCACATTACTTGCAGTACTGTTCGTCATTCTTAATTTTTCGGCAAGTTCTCCTAAACTTATATTGGGATTCGTCGCAAGCTTGTAGATTGCCTTTAATTGGACTGTTGTGATTCCTAATTTATCTGCATCAAATTTAATCAGTCTTTTGATGGCTTTATTGATCGCTAAATATGATTCATAGATCTCATTATTTAGTACGGCCATCGCTGCTCTCCTTTCTATTATTCTTCTAAACTTTCCCACTGGAATATTTCGTATGCGAAATAATCTTTACAGAAATACATTATAATCAGTGGACATTTAAGTGTCAATATAAAAAATGACACATTGTCATATGTGCATTGACATTAATTTATAGGCCTATTATCATATAGTTAGGATAAATTGTGACACATTGTCATATGATATAAGGAGTGAAATCGTTGCCAAAACCAACGTTTTTAAATTTATCAAAAGAAAAACAAGAAGGATTATTGAAAGCTGCGAAGAAGGAATTTTCGCGGGTTCCATTAAATGAAGCATCCATTTCAAATATCATTAAGGATGCTGGCATACCCAGGGGGAGTTTTTATCAATATTTTGAGGATAAGGAAGATGTGTTCTATTTTTTATTAGATGAGCATTCTACTCGGAATAATGAGCGCTTCATTTCCATCTTAAAAATGAATGAAGGAGATTTATTTCAGTCCTTTATCGATTGGTTTAAATCCATTCTCATCACCTTTGAAGAACAGGAAAATCGCCAATATTTTAAAAATACCTTTTTAAACATGAATTATCGAATCGAAAAAGCGATAACACAGAATATTTATGAGGAAAAAGCAAAAAGCAGATTCATGGGAATCATTCACTCGATCAACTCGGAAAATTTAAATGTACAAAATGAGGAAGAATTGCACCATATCTTTAAAATCATGACGGCCGTAATGCTTCGAAATCTCATTTCTGTCTTTGCGAGGGAAATTCATATGAATGATGCAATGAAGGCCTTTTCTTTGGAACTGGATTTACTTAAAAGAGGGTTCTATAAGAAATAAAAAATAAGTGCCAGGCCTCTCCCATACTGGATTGGTGCCTGGCACTTATTATATTTCTATACTATACAATAAAACGCTCATCATTATAGTAAATCATTTCTGTAAGAAATTTCGGACCTTGAATTTTTTTAAATGCCTCTTTTGCTTCTTTTTCTGTGTCAAATTCAAACATGTTAACATTGTTTTTTGAATAGACTGTGATAATCCACATAAAAATATATTCCTCTTTTCATAGATTAATAGAAATGATTTAACTAAACAGATTTACTATACTGCTGTTTCTTTCTTGATTTCCAAGGCATTTGTTTCCTTATTTGCCCTAATTTCTTCATTCACTTTGTACGCTTCTTGCAGATATTCTGTCTCATACCCACTTTTAAAGCCCCAAACATAAAATACTAGAGATAAACCGGCAATTAAGAGCATATCCCAGCCGTATGGGATAATGTCCTTTCCGCCAAACTTGTTACTTCCTAAATAGGATACACACATCATACATAATAGGTATACAACCATCCATAGACCAGCGAGAAAATTCCGGCGGAACCCTTTCCATTTCACTTTTATTTGATAGTAAAAATAAATCGGAAGACCAATCATAATAAATAATAATACCTGTCCGGTTAACGGCCAACATGCCCAATAGAGGGTTAAAGAAGCAAAAACAAACCCGCATGGAGCAATAATGCTCAGTCCTTTTAGCTTGATAGGCCGATACAAACGTGCCCCTGTCCTTCTTAATGTCATGACGGTAACAGGTCCTGTAATATAAGAAATTAACGTCGCAACAGAAATGACTTCCGCCAGTTTCCCCCAGCCTCTAAACAAGAACAAAAATAGAAACGATACAGCCAGGTTTAAGAACATTGCCGGACGTGGTACGCCATACAAGGGATGAATATTTCCAAACACTGCTGGAAAATACTTATTCTTTTGCATCCCATAGATCATCCGCGCCGTTGTGGCGGTATACGTAATAGCTGTTCCTGAAGGAGAAATAAAAGCATCAGAATAGAGTATGATGACGAGCCAGTTCAGGTTTAGTGCAATAGCCAAATCAGCAAAAGGAGAATTAAAATTTAACAGATTCCAGCCATGGACAACTAAGGAAGGATCGACAGACCCAATAAAAGCAACTTGCAAGAGAACATAGATCATCGTTGCAATCAGGACCGAACCCACTACCGCAATCGGGATGGAACGCCCGGGATTCTTAGCCTCACCTGCCATATTGATTGGACTTTGAAAACCATTGAATGCAAAAATTATACCTGATGTCGCGACAGCTGTAAAGACACTTGATAAACTATGACTTTCGCCTCCTGAGTTCAACGTAAAATTCCCGCCATGAAAACCTACAAATAAGAGGGAGCCAATCGTCAGTCCAGGGATGATGATTTTAAAAACCGTGATTAGAGAGTTCGCTTTTGCAAATAAGCTAACCGTCCAATAATTAATGAGAAAATAGATAAATAAAAATACAGAAGCAAGCAATAAGCCTTTTAAGGTTAGACTGCCATTTACGACCAGTTGATGAGTCCACTGAGCCCATTTCCAAGGCAACGAACTCATATATTGAACAGAAGCAATGGCCTCAACGGGAATTACCGAAACTATGGCAATCCAATTAGACCAACCGGCGAGAAACCCAATGAACGACCCATGAGAATATTGAGTATATTTCACCATTCCCCCTGCTTCAGGGAACATCGAGCCTAATTCACAATAAGAAAGAGCAATAAATAAAATAACCGTCATTCCGATGAGCCAGGAAAAAATCGCTGCAGGACCGGCGATTTGCGCCGCTCTCCAAGCCCCAAATAACCAGCCAGATCCGATCATCGAACCTATACCCACCATTGTTAAGGCAAACGTTCCCATCCTTCTTTGTAATTGATTGTTCATCCATTCAACCTCTTTCTTATTTAGATAACTTTAAAAAATACAGAGATCCCATTCCTGAGCCAAATGCTTTAATAATTTAACACCTGTCAGGCTATTCCCAAATTCATCAATTGCCGGTCCATAAATCCCGATTCCACAACCGTCTTGAAAGGGATGTTCTCTATTTTTATTTGGCGGAACTAACGCCAGAATTCCTCCGGATACCCCGCTTTTTGCCGGGAGCCCGACAAATGCCGCAAATTTACCGGAAGCATTGTACATTCCACAAGTAATCATCAAAGCTTTGGTCAGTCTGGCCACTTCTTTAGGCAAAACCTGTACGTGTTGAATGGGATGGTATCCATCATGCGCCAAGATCATTCCAATCATGGCGATATCTTCTGTAGTCACTTCCAGCGAACAAAGCTTTAAGTAAACTTCAAGTGTTTCCTCCACCTCGGCTTCTAAAAAGCCAGTCTCTTTTAAATAGTAAGCCAAAGCCCGGTTTCGATGTGCTGTTTGCCATTCGGATTGAAACACTTCCTCATTCAGGTTTGGACGTTTTCCTATCATACTCTCAATTAATTGATTAACATTTTCTAGTTTACTTTGCGACGAATCCCCAGGAAGCATGGAAGCAACAGTAATGGCACCTGCATTGATCATCGGGTTAAATGGCTTTCCCGGTTTATGCATTTCCAAACGAATGATAGAATTAAAGGGATCACCTGTTGGTTCGACATCAACCCGGTCCAACACATAAGAAATACCACGGGTTACACATGCTGTAATAAAGCTGATTACTTTTGAGATACTTTGTAATGTAAATGGGACTTGCCAATCCCCTGACCGGATGGTTGAACCTGTTGGTAATGCAATACAAATTCCCAGCTGAAATAAGTTGGCCTTCCCCAAAGCAGGAATATAGCTAGCACATTTTCCTTCCGTGGCAAAAGAGCGAAAATGAGTCACCAATTTATCCAACCCATCTATTCTTTGATTATGAACCTCTTGTTTTATCGCTTGGCTCAATTTCTTCTCTCCTTTAATGTTTTTACATTAATGAAAGCGGAATCCCCTCACTTTCATAAAATGTTCGGTTTAGAAACCGCTTTCGAAATGTTACTTAAAAAATATAATTGATTCTATAATCCGCACTACAAAAGAAAACGGAAATCTACAGAAAGTTTTTTATCTTAAAAATAAAATTTCTCAAAAATGGCTCTGGCATTGTGTTCAGATATTTCTACCTGTATACTTTTGTTCAGACAAACAGGAAGTGATCATTTTGAATTTCAGCCCACTACTCAAAAAAGACATCAACATCCTTATTTTGATGTTGATAACGGTCCCCTTAGCAGGTGTTATCAATTTTTATCCAATCAATGCCGCCTTCAGAATCAGTTTTGGGGTGCCGACCTTTTTATTCTTTTTGTTATTATTTCGTAAGATTCCGCCTGTCTTGCCCGGTTTTTTGACCGCTATAAATATTGTAGGGTTTCGTATCCTGCTAGAATTTATCCAGAATGAGCATTTTCATTGGGTAAGCTCTTTGAAAGACAATTTTTCAAGCTTTTTCTTTTATTTGGCTTATGCTTGTTTCTTTTATTTGGCAAGAGTCAACCGATTTCATAACCGGCTTTTGGTCATCGGATGGATAGGCATTTCAATCGAGATCCTGTCTGATATCGTTGAACTGACCGTTCAATACTTTGTTTTAGGAACTACAATTAAAATTTCATCACTAAGCGAAATCCTGATGATGGCAATTTCGCACAGTTTTATTGTTCTTAGCTTTTTCACCATCATGCAGCTGTATCAGGCACAAGAAAGAGAAAGACAAATTCGAAAACAAAATGAGCATATGCTCCTGTTGATTTCCAACCTATATGAAGAATCAATTCATTTAAAAAAAACGTTGGTAAATGCCGAAAACATTACAAAAAAATCCTATGATTTATACAAAGGCTTATATGAGTTGAAAAACGTTCCGAGTATTGCCAATTCAATCGAGGATTTCTCTAGGGAGGCGTTGAGTATCGCTGGAGAAGTTCATGAGATTAAAAAAGATAATCAGCGTATTTTTGCAGGACTTTCGAAGCTCATCTCCGTTGAACGTTTTGCGGATTATATGGAACTAAACGAGCTGATTTCCATCATAAAACGGACAAATGAAAAATATGCCTCTTTACTAGGTAAAGAGATTCACATTGAGTATTCCATTAGTGGAGTTCATCCTCCCTACCACGCGTTCACCCTTTTATCAATCATCAATAATATCGTCACAAACGCGGTAGAAGCAATTGACAATGTTGGAATTATTTCAATCAACATTGAAAAGAATCAAGAAATGATTGAATTTGAAATTGGCGATAACGGACCCGGTATCCTAGCCAAGCGAAAAAATGCAATATTCAAGCCAGGATTTACCTCGAAATATGATCAGTCCGGAAATCCATCTACTGGTATGGGATTATCGTTTGTCAAAGAAATGATGGAACAACTTGAAGGTAAAATAACGGTTGAGGATCAAGCAGAAGGAACAGGAACGATTTTCATAATTCGATTACCCGTGAGTCAGTTAATCAAGAAAGGATGATTCGATGCGATTTTACATTATCGACGATGATGAAGCAGTTCGGTCGATGTTAGCCCAAATCATCGAAGACGAAGGTTTAGGGGAAGTTGTTGGAGAAGCAGAAGATGGTTCATTAATTGATGGCGAAAATCTGAACATGCTTAACATCGAAATTTTATTAATTGATTTGTTGATGCCAAATCGGGACGGATTGGAAACCATCCGGCAAATAAAATCGTATTTCGAAGGAAAAATCATCATGATTTCTCAAGTCGAATCAAAAGATTTGATTGCCGAAGCATACTCGCTTGGCAGTGAATACTATATCAATAAACCGGTAAACAGAATTGAAGTATTAACGATTCTTCAAAAAGTCATCGAAAAAATCCAATTGGAAAAATCGATACAGGATATTCACAAGTCTCTTCATGCCGTGCTTAAATTCGATCCATCACCAAGAAAAGCAAATCCTATGAATAAAAAAAGCATCAGAAATTCCGGTCAATTTCTATTAACGGAATTAGGGATCGCAGGTGAAAATGGCAGTAAAGATTTACTGGACATCCTCGAATATTTAGAGCAAACTGAACAAACAGACATTTTAAACAATCGCTTTCCTACCCTAAAAGGAATATTTATCGATTTAGCTAAAAAAAGACTGGGAACCGCTGCTCCAGTCGTCGAAATAAACAAAGAAATTAAAGCAACCGAACAGCGGGTGCGCCGGGCCATTTATCAGTCGTTGAATCATCTGGCATCCCTTGGTCTAGCCGATTTTTCGAATTGGAAGTTTGAGAATTATGCTTCAAAGTTTTTTGACTTTGCAACCGTCAGGACTAAAATGGCAGAATTAAAGAATGGCTCTGCACCATCAACATCGCTAACCCGAATCAATGCGAAAAAATTTATTCAAGTCCTCTATTTTGAAGCTCACCGGGTTCATTCAGAACAATAGCTTACATGTTTAACAAAAAAACTTCACGGAATTCTTGTTTCGTGAAGTTTTTTCTTTGAGATCTATCTATTAGTAATCTTATTTATAATGACCGGATGCCCCGTAACCTTTGATCGTTATTTTCACGTTGTAATGAATGGGAACCTTACTGAAGGTTTGATCCCAATCCTTTTTAACTTTTTCCCATAATTTCGGATTTTCAATTTTTATACGGTTGCCAAAACCAGCCACGTCTACTTGATATTTCTTTTGCATTTTTTTTACTGAATCCTCGACCAATTGTTTTACGGCACTTTCGATTGACGCTTCTGCCCTTTTAAGAAAAGAATTTTCAAACGGTGTACTGGATGTTACCCGATGCTCCATTAATATCCCTTTTGATTCAATATTGACATCAAATGAGATGGTGTTTCCCCTTATATGTGGTGTGATTTTACTTTTTATGGTTTCAATCTCATACATAATCAGCCTTTTTGACTGTTGATCAAAACTTTTGACCACACCGCCTTTTTCTTTTCCCGCCAACCAGGTAATTCCTTCTAATTCCTTCTTATTTAAAAAACCACGCAATTTTTTTGTCTTTCCATCTATCACTGCAGCTCCGGCAAATTCCACTTGTCCATTTGCTGAAACCACGTTTTGTAATAGAAAACTGGAACCCGATTGGAGCTTGCTATCCAATTTAATAATCGAGACTGGAGGTAAAATCCTGGTTGTTCGATAAGCATTATCGACGATTCCAAACAAACGGAAGGCAGGAACTTCTCCTTCCTTCTTGGATATTAAGGAATCGCTTGCTCTCCCATTACTGACAACCACCAGACAGCTTGGGCGGAACTCATTATCCCGAAGATACAGATCAAATAACTCTTGCAAACTGAACGATCGCGCCAGTTCTTCCCCAATAACCACGACTTTCATATGTGAGGCATTTAAGGGAAGGTCCGACCGTAATGATAATTCCCGCACCTCTTGGATAAGAGAATTTCCCGTTTCAGAAATATTCAAGTAGGAATTTTTTTGTGATTCTTCCCCTTTACTCGATGAGCTGGCGATTTCTGGCGTAATAAGTTGGTAAGTGATAGTAATTGCATTTTCCTTTGAATCCTCTGCGTATTTCTCATTCATCATTTTTTCGGAGTTTGAATCCTTATTTGTATCTAGGGCCATTCCTACCCCAAGACTTAACTCCTCGATTTCATGGCTGCTCCAACAGCCAGTGAGGGAAAACAGAAAAATAACAGACAGTGAACCAAAAAGAATACGAACGAACAAGTGTTTAAACTTCATGTTGCCCTTCTCACCCATTTTGCGATGATGAGAAGGAATAGTGGCATTACACCAAATAGATACAATGCAGCATTCCCAATTACATCACCAAGCTTAAAAACATCATTTAAATTTTTAGGAATCATGGAAATTAAATAAATAACCGGTACCAATCCAATCATAAATGTATGAATATTCTTTTTAAAAATTTGAGCCAGTCCCAGTGCAGCAGCATAGTGTGCAATTGTATAAATGGTAAACATTTGCATAATCCAAATCGCCAGCAGCAATGATTCAAATCGTTCAAAAATCAAACCTGAGATTTCAAAACTTCGCAGCAGATCAAGTGTCGGCCATGTTCTTGTGACCACCTCATCCGCTGATAATGCACCAATTACAAGGACGACAGTAATGATATAAAATATTAAAGGAATCGTAATACCCACTATCACGGCTTTTACTGCTTTATTTGGCTCACTCATAAAAGCCACAAGGAACAGCATAACCTCAGGACCAGTAAATGCAAGCGCCGTTGTTTTTACCCCTTTTAGCACTGGTATAATTCCCGCCCCCAATACGGGACGTAAATTATCGATCTCAAATATTTTGAAACTCAAAAAAATGGCGAGCAAAAAAAGGACGACCGTTATCGGTAAAATAATATCAAAATGTCGTGCAATTGGATTAATTCCGCCCATCATTAAATAAAGCCCCACCAACATGAATGGCAGGATAATCGCCCAACTGGGAGTTCCTTCCAGTAATAAGAACTTTGTTACTTCCGTCAAGGAACGGATTTGAAAACCGGATGTGGCGAGAAAATAACCAATAACAAGTAAACCAAGAAATCCGCCGACCCACTTGCCTACAATATCCTGACTATAGAGATAAAAAGTTTTTTGCGGAAATCGCTGGCTTAACTTCGCAATAATAATTCCTGCAAGGATTGCTAGCAGCCCGCCTAACAAAACGGTGATCCATACATCAGGAGTACCCACCTTATCTACGGACGCCCTGGGCAAGGTGAGGATTCCTGTGCCAAGAATCGCGTTGATGAGGATAACCGCTGCCTGGGAAGTCGTGATTTGATCTTTAGGATTTAGAATCATACCTTACTCTTCCTTTCACGATACATTATCCCTTCCGTATCTTATCTTTCGGATGATTCACTTTTGGACGTTCCTTCATCATCATAAGCGGCATGCGAAACATAAAGTCCTTCCAATCACTTAAACGATAAGGAGCCGCCGGACTCACATATGGAGTGCCAAAACTTTTTAATTTCACTAAATGGGCGGTTAAGAAGATGAAAAATAAAATCACCCCGTACAAACCTAAAACTGCAGAAAAAAGCATGGCTACGAAGCGAAGGATACGTAGCGGTATCCCTCCGCTATATTGCGGAATGGCAAACGATGAAATAGCCGTTAAAGATACGATAATGACTAAAATATTGCTCACAATCCCTGCCTGTACAGCGGCTTCACCAATAATTAATCCACCGACAATGCCCATTGCCGGACCAATAGGTTTTGGCAGACGGAGCCCGGCTTCCCTCAAAATTTCTATGGAAATTTCCATGAATAAGGCTTCAATCAATGCCGGGAATGGAACCCCTGTCCTCGAACCTATAATGGAAATCGCTAACTTAGTCGGAATCATCCCTGGGTGAAACGAGATAAAAGCAATATACAGCGCTGGTGTGAAAAGAGCCAGAATCGATGCCAGATACCGAAGTAATCGGAGCAGTGTACCGGGAATCCATCTTTCATAATAGTCTTCCGGTGATTGTAACATCATGCTAAAGGTAACCGGAACAATTAATGCAAAAGGCGTTCCATCCAGTAAAATGGATACCCGGCCTTCCATTAAAGCAGCCATTACTCGATCAGGACGCTCTGTACTCTGCACCTGTGGAAAGGGGCTTCGGTAATTATCTTCAATCAACTGCTCGACATAACCGGATTCCGGGATATGATCAAGATCAATTTTCTTTATGCGCGTTTCTACCTCTTGAACTAAATCCGGGTCGACAATTCCTTTAATGTAAGCAACCACCAAATCTTTTTTTAAAGTCCTACCAACTCGAAAATTTACAAAGGTTAGATTTTCAATTTCACCGTTTCCTCGCAAAATTGAGGTATTATCCCTCAAAGACTCCGTAAATCCAACGCGAGGCCCTCGGACTAAAGACTCAGATACAGGTTCTTCTATCGCTCTTGTTTTTAATTTTGTGGTACCTAAGACGAGCACCTCTGAAGACCCATCGATTAAAAGTGCTGCAGAGCCTGTTAGGATTTTAGCAGCTGCCACTTTTATCGAACCTATCTCTTCAATTTCACTAATCGGGATCACTTGGTTTTTTAAAAATTCATTTAATTGATTTCCTTTTACTGCGGATAATTCATGTTTTAATTCTGAAGAAAATTCAACCATTAAGGATGAAATAATTTGTTTATTTATGAGTTCTATGTCAGATAATCCAATGACAAAAATGAGGCATGCCCCTATCCCAGTACGCCCCATGTTAAACTCCCGATAATGGACATCCCAGTTTTGACCGATTTCTTGTTTTACTAATTCTAAATTTATTGGTAAGTCGTCGGTAAAACTTGTAGCAGATTCTTGAGAAACAGTATCTCGTCCATAAGCCTTTTTGTCTGCAAGTCTGTTTATTTTTAGTTTTCTCATTGATTAATCACTCACTAGTTGTTAATCTGCGAACCAAGAATAGATCATTTTGGACTGTGTATGTACCATCATTTTTGTCTTTTATATAGGAATTTAAACCATTTTGGTTCAGTTGCAATTGGATATATTTGCACAAATGAATTTGTAAAAGATGCAACCATCAGCCAACAGTTACTTACATCCTTGACCCCCTATGGCCGTCAGATCGGCGAAAACTTGGAAAAAAATCGGAACGGAAGATTCAAAATTACTAAGCAGAAGAAAACTCAAAGGAATGAAAAGGATATCATGGGGTGAGTGCACAAAAGTAATGGCCGATTCCATGCAAAAACTGCTTTTGAAACATTTTTCAGAAGAGTAATTACTCTAGTTTCTCCTTTACTTGTTTTATTTATTACGGTGGTTTTCTGTGGTGCTCTTCGAAGCAGTGGGATTTCTATAAAAAAACACCCACAAAAATTTATAAATAAATTTGTGAGTGTTTTACCGTTTTATATTTTGGTTCACTATGTTAGCTTTTTAAATCTCTTGTTACATATATATGGAAACACTTTTATACAATTTGAAGACATTCCTAATGAGATAAAACAGTTGTGTTCTCTCGTACCATTTGAATAAAATACTTCATAATTCTACTATCTTCTGTTAACTCTGGATGAAAGGAACAACCTAAAAATTGACCTTCTCGAGCTAACACAATGCGCTCTTCATGTTTTGCTAGAATTTCAACATTTTCACCGGCATCTACGATATGTGGTGCCCGGATAAAAACAGCAGGAATATCTTCCCCTATTCCATGAATGGATAGCTCTACTTCAAAACTATCTACTTGGCGTCCGAATGAATTCCGTTCAACCACTACTTCCATTAACCCAAGATGAGGCGTATCATATCCGACGATTTCTTTTGCTAATAAAATCAGACCCGCACATGTTCCAAACATCGGAATTCCTTTGTCAGCTAAAGCACGAATGGGTTCTAGTAAACCGTAACGGTCCAGCAGCTTACGCATTGTCGTACTTTCTCCGCCAGGCAATACCAGACCATTTATATCTTTTAGATCCTCAACAGATTTAACAGAAATGGCTTCACAACCAAGCTCTTCTATTTGTCTAATATGCTCTCTGACTGCACCCTGTAATGCAAGTATCCCAATTTTCAGCATGTTACCAACCACGTTCCTGCATTCGTTCGCTTGCAGCTAGCGTTGAAATATCAATACCTTTCATCGGTGTCCCTAACTCTTTTGAAATTTCTGCAATCAGTTTATAGTCTTGATAATGTGTAGTTGCTTCTACAATGGCACGTGCGAATTTTTCTGGGTTATCCGATTTAAAAATACCTGATCCTACAAATACACCATCTGCTCCAAGTTCCATCATTAAAGCTGCATCGGCAGGTGTCGCTACCCCACCAGCAGCAAAATTTACAACTGGTAAGCGCCCTAATTTTTTGATTTCAAGTAATAATTCAAATGGTGCTCCTAAATTTTTTGCTTCAGTCATTAATTCATCTGTACTCATACCCACAACGCGTCTTACTTGCGCATTCACTTTTCGAATATGACGAACAGCTTCTACAATATTACCTGTTCCCGGTTCACCTTTCGTACGTAACATGGAAGCTCCTTCTCCAATCCGACGTGCAGCTTCCCCTAAATCGCGACACCCACATACAAAAGGTACGGTATAGTCGCTTTTTAATAAATGGTATTCTTCATCAGCAGGAGTCAATACTTCACTTTCATCGATGTAATCAACACCCATTGATTCTAATACACGTGCTTCTACAATATGACCAATACGTGCTTTTGCCATTACTGGAATGGTTACAGCGTTCAATACTTCCTCTACAATACGAGGATCCGCCATACGGGCTACGCCCCCAGCTTTTCTAATATCAGATGGTACCCGTTCTAAAGCCATAACAGCAACTGCACCTGCAGCCTCTGCAATTTTTGCTTGCTCGGCATTAATGACGTCCATAATAACGCCGCCTTTTTGCATTTCTGCCATTCCACGTTTTACTCTTTCAGTTCCAACTTGTTTCATAAAAATAACCTCCAATGACTTGATGATTCCTAGTATAATAGAAATTGACTTTAAGAAAAGGTTCAATTTTCAAAAAATCAATATGGTCAGTTGGGGGAATTGCAGATGGATATGCTTATGTTTAAATTGGATAAAAGTACAGCAAAACCTTTATATGAACAGCTTTATATCGGTATCAAGGATGCCATTATCCATAAACAAATTGAAGTTGGAACCAAATTACCATCCAAAAAAAAATTAGCTGAATTTTTAAATATCAGTCAAACAACGATTGAAATTGCCTATTTTCAACTCATGGCAGAAGGCTATGTGGTATCTAAACCTCGGATTGGTTTCTTTGTAGAAGAGATCGATGAATTACCCTATATTGAAAAAGAGCATTTAAACATGCCTATAGAGAAGGTCGAGAAGAAAATCTATCAATTTGACTTCCATCCGGGAAAAATTGATACCGACTCATTCCCATTTTCACTTTGGCGAAAATATGCAAAAAATTTATATGATAGTAGCTCAAAAGAGTTTTTACAAATTGGAGACCCTCAAGGAGAATTGGCATTAAGAGCTGAAATTTCAAAATATCTTTATCAATCAAGGGGGATTGTATGTAAACCAGATCAGATTGTCATTGGTTCGGGAACGGAACATCTACTTCCAATGATTCTAAGATTACTTGAAAATGATTCAAAATTTGCTCTTGAGAACCCTGGCTATTCTGCTATCCCCAAAATACAATTAGAAAATAGAGCCATCCCGATTCCGGTAGATGAAGAAGGTTTAATGGTGGATGAACTTGAAAAAACAAATGCCAACGTTGTTTACATTACACCTTCACACCAATTCCCAACGGGTGCGGTACTATCAGCAACAAGAAGAACACACCTGTTAAACTGGGCTGCAAAAGATGAAAATCATTACATCATTGAAGATGATTACGATAGTGAGTTTCGTTATATCGGAAAACCCATTCCTGCATTACAAGGCTTAGACCAAAACAATAAAGTCATTTATATGAGCACTTTTTCCAAATCATTAATGCCTTCCTTACGTGTTGCTTATATTGTATTACCTACAACCTTGCTGCAAAAATACAAAGAGGCATTTAGTTTTTACTCGGCAACCGTACCGAGATTTGATCAGCATATTTTAGCTAATTTTATGAGAGATGGATATTTTTCAAAACACTTAAACCGGATGCGAAAAATTTATCGTAAAAAACATGAAAAATTAACCCAAATATTTGAAACCTATTATCCTGATGTTAAAATCACTGGAGACCAAGCCGGAATGCACGTTTTAATTTCTGTCCCCCTGTCAAAAAGTGAAGATCAGTTGCAACGGATAGCAGCAAAAGACAATATTGCCATCTATCCAGTAAGCGATTATTTATTAAAGCCAATTGAATATCAATATCCAACCTTTCTATTTGGCTTTGGCAGTATTCCAATCGATCAAATTGAAAAAGGCATTCACCAATTAATGCAATGCTGGGGAATTTCAAAATCAAAAAAGCGATAGAGCGATCAGTCAACTTGGATTTTTGTAATTAAATTTCATCTAAAAACTAATATTACATTATTTTTCCAATATTTTAATAATAAAAGGAACCAGACTGTAGAGTCAGGTTCCTTTTTAAGATTTTTCAAGTAAAGATTATTGGTTTAAATGTTTGATGAATTCTTTCATGAACCCTGGCAGGTCAGGCCATGCATGTCCTGATACTAGATTTCCTTCAACATGGAGATGTTTGTCAATATATTTTGCCCCTGCTGCTTCCACATCTGGTTTACAGGCAATATATGCAGTCAATTCACGGCCCTCCAAGTATTGGCGGACTGTTGTTAAAATTAGACTGGCATGGCATATGGCTGCTACTGGTTTATTCGCTTCAAAAAAGTGAGCAACAATTCTTGGAACATTTTTATTTAACCGAATGTATTCAGGTGCCCTTCCTCCAGGAATAATTAACCCGTCATATTCTTCAGGATTGACATCTTCAAATGCAAGGTTAGACTCAATCAGATATCCCTTGCTTTCCGTATAGGTATCCCAACCGATGAAATCATGTACGACTGTTTGCAGTTTCTTCTCGGATGGTGCAGCAATTTTAACATCATATCCTTCTTCTAGGCAGCGAAAATATGGATAATAAACCTCTAAAGATTCAACGGCATCCCCTGCTAAAATTAGTACTTTTTTTGACATACTCATCCCTCCATACACTATAAACCAAGCCAACATTATTTATATTCGAAACTCTTTCTATTATTACTTTTTTACCTTATATTGTTTTCATAAATCTGTCACAACTTCCCCTCTCCCACCATGTCCTTTTCACCCGTTTTTCTTTATATAGGCGGTGAAAGGGTGGTGCAATTATATGCAAATAAAATCAGGTAAAATTGAAGGCTTCGAACAATATTCTCAATTCTCTTCACTTAAGGAATTTAATACCCATCTAGAGATGTGGCTGGCTATACATAAGAAGGATTTTTCGAAAGGTGAATTAATTGGACTAAAACGGCTGGTTCGTTTTTCGGCAAAAATCCCAGGAGTTTCGAATGCCAAAATTGGCACCGTCTTAAAAGCGATTCATGAAGAATATCATGACAACGGCATTTCCCGGTCAACCTTTAAACGGATGATCCAAAAAGCAATCAACTTAGGAATCATGACAGTCTATGAAACCGAAAGAAAAAACGGCTCACAATCGAGTAACCTTTATGTATTTAATCGTTTTCCTCAAAGTGAACCACCAAAAGAGGAAAAAATGGACCACCCTAAAACTAGCAATCTTCCTAAAACCAATAATCAAGAGATAAATAAACGTAATCAAGAACCGTCTGTTGAAATCGATCACACTTTTGTTAGTGACCGAGTACCGAAACCGTTTATGCAATTAGTAAAATTCTTCTTTTCTGATGCTAAAACCATTGAAGAATTTTGGCATATGGTGAATATTGCAGCCTATCGAGGTGACCAGGAAAAGAATAAAGATCAAGTTCTAGAAACAGCCATTCAAGCATTTAAGCAATTAGTTAGAAAGCTAAAAACAAATTCCATCGTCAAAAAACCAATCGCCTATTTTTATGGAATTCTTGAGAAAAAATTTGAAGAGCTTTATTTTGAGGAATTATGGGAGATGGGGTTTAGTCTGAAAGAACAGGATTAAACATTGAATTCATCCTTTGGATTTAAATTGATTGTCTGTTAATATAGTGTGTGTTGATAAGACAATGAATGTGTTAGGGGAATCATAATGGGAAAACTTTTTAAACTTGTCATGCTTCTTATAGGAGCTTTTGTGTTAATTTTTATCATCGTTGGGGTTGTCAATGGAATTCCGCATATCTTAGATGAGAAAAATGCACCACAACAAAGTGAAAAAGCTCTGCCAGGTAAAGCAGACTATGATCAAATTCGCGTAGGAGATGTAAAGACTGGCGAAGGTGGCATGACTAAAGCTGAGGTAGAAAAAATCCTTGGGAAACCAACTGACCAAACCCAAGGCCAATCAGGGAAATTGAAAATGGAAGTCTACACCTATGCTGCAAGTGCCGGTCCGAATTCGATATTGGTAACATTCATACATGGGCACGTCTCTGGTAAAACCCAAACAGGACTTGAATAGAAATTCAAATCATCATAATTTCAACTGTCATATTTACTGGTTGACCGAATATCTATATTGTATGGGAAACGTAAGTCTTTACTTCTTCTTAGTGAGACCGGAGGATAGAAAATTCACTTAGGTTAGGAGGGCGAATGAAGATTAACCTAGAGGTTATGATTCAGTTGCTTACGCTCATAGTGATGATGATCGGACTTGCTGTCAAGGAAAAGTAAGACTTTACCACCTGGGAAAACGAGCCACATAATTGGGGCTCGTTTTCAGTTTGATTGTCGTTACCTTATTTTGTTCCTGAAACTAATCCCTTTTAGCTAACCGATCTCGGTCTTCAAATGTCGGAGGTTGCTCCCTCCATCTTCTCTCAATCATTAAATCCATGCCATCTTCTCCAAAAGCTCCTGCTTTCGTTATAAAACTGGCGTACATCGCACTAATATCCCTACGCATGGTTGCAGATAATCCAGCTCCATAAGTTGCTACACCAAGATTAGAAAGAATGCCAATAATATAAAGCATCAAATGGTCCGAAAATGGCGGTATGGTTGAATCTGTAACACTTTGGTCCCATGACATTGCATTTGGGACATCACTTTCTAAAAGTACATCATGAATAGAACTCAGAATATGTTTCGTTAAGTGCTTTCCTCTCAGGAAATATTCTCTTATTTCTCGTTCTTGAGCCACCTGCGGAAAACCCACACATGTTGCTCTACCAATTTCATTTTGAAAAGCATTAAGCATCAAATGGATAACTTCTATTCCCAACAAGGAACGTTTGCGACCAAACCAACCTGTTAAAAAATTTTCTTTGTTGACATAGTCAATTTTAATTGGATAGGTCATATAAGGAATCCGCACAAAAGTGCCCTTATTTTCCATAAGATTCACTACATCATTGTATAATTGTGAGGCATCATCGTAGAAATCTTTATACATTTTTCGTACATCTTCTCTTGCAGCTGATGTTAAACCTACAGTATGGGAAGCAATTCCAAAACGACAAATTTGCAATACATACTGCATATAAAACATCTCGGAAAAAAGTTTTGGTGCCCCAGGAATAACATGTTTCCCTACCTTAAAGCCTTCTGGTACTGCAATTTTCTCCTTCAGAAATAATTGCTCTGTTTCATTCATATGTTTTTTGGCAATGTTTTTCGTTTGCTCGAGTATAGGATGAATGTCTGGGTCTGAGTAGGATTCCAAAAAGTGGTGCATTATACAATCCACCATACTGTCGTTAACATACGTACCCCATAAGACTGATACTTCTGCGCTTGTTAGTTTTACGCTCTCGTCCTTGCTCTCCATAACATGTCCACCATCCTTTTTCATCTATATCAACAATCTAATACTGAAAATATATACTAGGTAATTATGTTCATAGAAGTATTAGAATTAACCGTTATGCTAAAAACTTTTCCTATACCTTTAATTTTTCAAATGGTTCGCCTTGTGATAGATTTTCCTATGTAAATAATTGTTATTCAGGTTTTGATTATTGAATCTTCATTCAAAATTTTAATAGAGCTTAATACAAAAAAGTTCCCCATTCGAATTGAATGGGGAACCTAAAAACCTTTATGAATATTCACCTGTATATAGAAGGATAAATTTCTTGTAAGTGATCTGATATTAAATTGTAATACTCTTATCATTAATTTAATAAAAATCTGTGCTATAATTTTGACAAATTCAGATAATTACATGAAGGTTATCAGATATCATTATGGGAAAAGGTATTGGTGGAACAAATGCTATACATATGGGATATTGAAAAGATCATTGAAAATACTCTCCAACAACATAATTTAGAAATTAATTATGAATTTAACAATCATCTAACTGTGCCCATGAGTTATAACGTATCGACAAATACGATTAAGTTTAACTACTTACAAATTAACGGATATAAAGATAAATTGAACTTTAAAATTAAAGAGACTGATGAAAACTTTGTTAAACTTATTCTTTATCGAGTACTCGGGTACTATTTAGATTTTAAGAAAAACAAACATGATACAAGGATTCTAATGTATGGAGAAGATGATGAGATCGAACAGCTTAAATCGTTAATTGAAACAAATGCTTGGGAATTTGGAAGAACGTTGGTCCCTAAACATCTAGTAGAATCTTATGACAGAGTGCGCGATTTAGATAAAATGCTGCTACCAAGCCATTAAACCAATCAATTATTTAATATTTCGGCCTTTTACTATTAGAATAACACTACCCTAGACTTGTTTTCTGATTTTTTTGATATAGAAACCAGTCTCCGCTTTCAATCAACTTCATATTTTTGAAATTCTTACTCTCTGGAAGGACATAAACAAAGGCCAGAAAATCCCCAGTACCAGTATGGATCACTTGTTCCACTCGATTATAAAGATTATCTTTTCCAACTCCATTGTAGTCTTCCAACCCATCGAGGTCAGAAAGCTGCGCGTCGTCCACTATATAAAGTTCTCCAACTACTCGACTGTCAGTGGATTGCACTAAAAACGGGTACCCCTGATGCGAATCAAATAGCCTTCCTTCTGTGAAACAATGACTTGCAATACAAACAGCATCTTTAAGCAGCTTATGATTACGGTCATCCTTTCTTAAGGTGCCGTAAACGAATACATGGTGCCTTTTTTCCATTACCATCACTCCCAAATATTTAAATCTTCTCCTACAAATACTCCCGAAAGCAGTACATCACTTTAAACCACTTTTGTTATTTGGCCTTTATGAGTTTTTTTATGATTGTTAGTTTATAATATTTATCTAAATATTGTTAAAAACTTTTACTCCGTTAGGGTCAACAACATTCGACGATAAGAACCCATTTATAACCACTTCCTTAATCATAACTTCATTACCGACTTTGGAAATGATTTGATAAAGAGGTCCTCCAAACAACTGGGCAAGGTCTTTATCCAATCCCTCCATTTTAGTTACCAATTTTAATTTTTTTATTTTTATGTTCTCACTCATAGAGTCTATTACATCTATATTCAATTGGAGTTCAATCCTAAAATGATAGGGTGTAGTAATAAAGGTCCTCCTTTCACCGCGATCAACTTCCCAATTCATTCTTTCAGCATTTTCACTAATTTCTCCTTTTACTTCCTCCGATACTATAAAGCCAATATGATCAAACATAATCCTCTTTCCATAACCAAAAGTTATATTAACTGCCCCTTTTCTTGCTTCTAAAATTCGGAAAAGAATCTTTTTTTCACGAAAATCATCCCAAGTTAATGGAGGATTAAACGTTTGAAAATCGCCATTGTATTTTCCTAAACGTTGCGATATGCGAAATCCATTCTCTTGATAAAACTTTTCAGTTTCCTCCACATGGGGAGTCCAAAAATGATAATGAAAAATCATTATGTCACCTCTATATTAAAACCTGTTTTTCATATACTTTCGATAAAATCAAAGGATTTCCTGCTTTGTTTCTTTTACCCATTTTTATACCCATAAAAAAACTAACCGAAAAAAATTCCGATTAGTTTATATTCATTGATTTTCTTTTTACATATTTTTTAATTTAAATTGTTTATACCATTGGCCTGCAGCCTCTACTTCTTCCAATGTTAGTTGGTGACCTCTATTTTCCCAATGAATTTCAACCTTCGCATTTGCCTTGTCTAATAAAGATTGTAGTTCAGAGGACTCTGTTGGAGAGCAGATTGGATCATTTGTTCCAGCGGCAATAAATACTGACTTCCCTGATAAATCAGGAAGTTCGATTCCTCTTCTCGGTACCATTGGATGATGGAGAATCGCACCCTTTAAGGCATTTTGATAATGAAATAATAAACTTGCCGCAATATTCGCCCCATTTGAGTAACCGATGGCAATGACATTATTTCGGTCAAAACCATACTTTTCAGCTGCTTCATCTAGAAACTCATTTAATTCTTTTGTACGGAAAATAAGATCTTCTTCATCAAAGACCCCTTCCGCTAATCTTCTAAAAAAACGCGGCATGCCATTTTCTAATACATTCCCACGGACGCTTAAGACATTCGCCTCATCATCCATTCTTCCTGCAATCGGCAACAGGTCTAATTCTGTGCCACCCGTACCATGCAGTAATAATAACGTTGGTTTAGTTGGGTCTTGTCCCTTATTGAATATATGCTTCATGATTAATCTCCCTCCAGAACGTTCATCGTTGAAATGAACTATTTAGGTCTTTCGATTTCAAAAATCTCACCAATTTTGGCGTAATAATTCCCAGCCAATCTACTTACCGCAGCCAAACCCTTGGGATCAATTCTCCCTTTTTCATAGAGGTCATTTTCGATATGAAATTGCACCACTTTTCCAATGATTAAATCACATCCCGGGGAATCCGAACCTCCCAATTCAAATGAATGTTCCAAAGAACACTCCATTCTAATTTTCGCCTCCTTAACTCCCGGCACAGTAATTTTTACGCTTTCTACTGGAGTTAATTTCGCTAACTCTATTTCACTTTGATTTGGTGGAAGACTGGCAGCTGTTTTATTTACTTTTTCCACATTTTGTTCATCCACAATATGAACAACAAATTCTTTAGACTCGATGATATTTCTTGATGTATCCTTTCGTTCCCCTTGTGCACGTTGAATCGATAATGAAATCAACGGAGGATTGGATGATACGATATTAAAATAGCTAAATGGTGCACCATTCAAAACCCCGTCTTTTGATATCGTTGTGACGAAAGCAATCGGTCGAGGTATGATGCTTCCTATTAGGAACTTATAATTATCCCGTTCAGACAATATGGCTGGGTCAATCGAAAGCACAGTAATCATTTCCTTTCGTAAAATCAGTTTAGTTCTCTTACTTCAAATGGTAACAATCCGCGTTTTATTTGTCCTCTATGAGGCTCATATTGTGATGGCAACATTAATTTTTCCCCCATTGTAGCTTGTGACTCATCATGCGCAAAACCTGGAGGATCAGTTGCAATTTCAAAAAGGATTTTCCCATGTTCCCTAAAATATATCGCATTAAAGTAGTTTCGATCCTGTACTGGTGTAACGCTATACCCATTTGCTTGAACGAATTGTTTCCAATCTAATTGATCCTCATCATCTTTCGCCCTCCATGCAATATGGTGTACAGTTCCCACACCCATTTGTCCTCGACCAATCGGAGTTAATTTAAGATCGATTATATTTCCGATTTCAGCTAAGGAGCGAAAGCGTACAAAATCCCCCTCTATCCCGATTTTTTCTAATCCTAAAACATTTTCTAACAATTCCGCTGATTTATTTGGTTGAGAGGATAAAAGAGTGGCACCGCCAAATCCTTTTATGGCTACATCCGATGTTACTCCACCAAAGGTCCAAGTATTAGCTTCCCCTTCTTCTCTTTCTACGATTTCCAAATGAAGCCCATGTGGATCATCAAATTCCAGGTATTGCTCGCCAAAGCGTTCCATTTTCGTAAAAGAAATGTTGAATTTTTCTAGTCTTTTTTCCCAAAATCTAAAAGCACCTGTCGGAACTACATATGAAGTTACTCCGACTTGCCCGTCTCCAATGATCCCTTGACGTGCACCTGTCCATGGAAAAAAGGTAATAATTGTTCCTGGTTTTCCACCTTCGTTACCAAAATAAAGATGATAAGTTTCTGGATCATCAAAATTGACCGTTTGTTTGACAAGTCGTAATCCTAAAACTCCAGCATAAAAATCTACATTTTCTTGTGGATGACCTACGATGGCTGTGATATGGTGAATCCCCATTGTTTTCTTACTCATTTTTCTCACTCCTTTTTAATGTGAAATTCGCTTTGAAAAGGAACTGTATACGTTATTTTGTTCCTAATTTGAATTTTGAAGTCTTATATTTATTTGAATTTAAGAATCTCAATTCCGAGATATTTTAGAAAAATAAAGCATCTAAAGCATATTGACCAGGACCGACTAAAGCTATACCGATCGTAACGGCGATCAAAGTTAAGTTATACTCATACCCATTTGATGTTGCCCATACTCCATTTGGACCATGCACTTTCACGATCGCCATTACCATAGTACCTGCAATGATAATTCCCGCAAGTGGCGTTAAAAGTCCTAAAGCAAACAAAATTCCACCAATTAGTTCTGCTAATCCAGCGAATAAGGCCATGGTTACTCCCGGTTTCACACCAACGGATTCAAACCAGCCTCCCGTACCTTTTAACCCGTAACCACCAAACCAACCAAATAATTTCTGAGCACCGTGACCAATGAATAATATACCAACTACTAAACGAATTATTAATAAGCCAACATTAATCATTTCTGATTCCTCCTAAGTGCTTTTATCTTGAATCCGAGATATTTATTTTAAAAAATAAAATTTTATATTGTATTCTTTACTTTCTCCAATAACCGAAACAATGTCACTGCCTCATCAGAATTTAATGAATGAAACATATCCTCAATTAACTCAAGATGTTTCGGCATGATTTCCTCCATAAATTGATTTCCTTTATCCGTTAATGTCACATGAATCACACGTCGATCATTAGGACAGTCATTTCTCTTTAACAAACCTTTTTGTTCTAATTTATCTATCACATAGGTCATCGATCCACTAGAAATTAAGATGCAGTGACCAATCTGTTGGATGGTCTGTTTCCCCTTTTGGTAAAGGACCTCTAAAACTGAAAATTCCGTAATACTCAGTTTGTTTTTAGTCATTTCTTCCTTTATGCGCTCATGAATAGCTTTTGATGTTTGCATTAAGACAAGAAAGGGTAAATTCTTGCATTTTCGCACCATTTTAAATCACCTCCCAAAATCTCGAAATTTATTATCTTGAATATGAGATAATTATAATTCTTAACATTTTTCATGTCAACACCTATTTTTATTCATGCAATTTCCCCAATTAGAAAAAAGGCAGCATAACTTATTAAAAGTCATGCCGCCCTAGTCCAATTTTCTTATTTTGAAATGGTTAATTTTCCTTTAAAGCTAAGCTTTTTTTGATAAAAAAATTGTTTGTATGCCAAAAGCAGAAAGTAGATGATTGAAATTCCTAAGACGAATATCCAGATATTGTAGATCCATTTATTCCCCCATATGCCTATGAAAGAAAAAAGCGCCGGCAAAGTTAAGGTTATCCATGATTGAATAATAGCTACTTTTCCAACGAATTTATTGATATTGATTTTTTGTGTATTGATTACAAAAAATAAAAACCATAAAAATGACCACAATAGCCATGTCAACGCATTAACCATATCATGAAAATGGATAATGGATTCCATCACATAACCGAGAGCGATAATAGACACCCATAAAGAGTAGTAACCCAGCCCGCTTCCATTCATTCCTTTTAACAGAGTAATTCCGACGTACAAATAGGTTAGACCGAACAAGAAAGTGGCTGCTTTTTCAAATAAAAACCAGTGATCTTGACCGGAAATAATAATTAAATAAAAAGGAGCGATGACTTGGAACGCCCCAACAAACAGATTAAAAATCCCAACGTTTTTTTCATCCGCTTTTCCTACGAGCATAATCCCATTTAAAAATAATGCAGCACCAGATAAGAACAAACCGATTATATCCATTTTATTTTTTCCTTTTCGTTTTTTTATATTACAAGTAGCTGGTTTTTTATATAATCAAAAGTCTTTACTTTTTAAAAAGTCGTATGACGTCCGATTAGCATTTCTTATTATACTTATACTCGATCAGAGAGTAAATCCTTTCTATATCTTAAAAAAATGGAAATTGTTTATTTCACCACACAAATAAATTGGTTAGCACTATAACCTTTTACTTTTTTCAACAAAAATCATATGATATAAATGTGATATCACTTTTATATCACGTTGATCTTAGGGAGGGGATTGTATGACAGAAAAAACGATCTTTAAAATGAATGGTTTTGCCGCACTTGTCATTGCCATTGTGTGTATTGTTGGCGGAGTTTTATTAGTCATTAACGGTGTTTCAACACTAGAAAAAATACTTGCCATTGTAGCCGTTCTACTCGGTTTGATCATTGCGACCAGTTTAACCATTGTTCAGCCTAACGAAGCAAAAGTATTAACATTCTTCGGTACGTATCTAGGTGTGATTCGTGAACAAGGATTATGGGCAACCATTCCCTTCACGTTTAAACGACGTGTTTCCTTACGTGTGACGAACTTTAACAGCGAGAAATTAAAGGTCAACGATTTAGAGGGAAATCCGATTGAAATCGCTGCTGTTGTGGTATATAAAGTAAGGGATGCTGCTAAAGCCCTATTTGATGTAGAAAACTACGAGAAATTCATTCAAATTCAAAGTGAAACTGGGATTCGCCACATTGCCAGCACCTATGCCTATGATTCATTTGAATCATCCGGAAACGCCTTAACATTAAGACAAAATAGCGATGAGGTTGCAGACGTTCTTATGTCTGACTTACAAAAAAGACTTGAGGTTGCCGGGGTCGATGTCATTGAAGCAAGGATTATGCATCTGGCCTATTCTTCCGAAATCGCATCTGCCATGCTTCAAAGACAGCAGGCTCAAGCAGTGTTGTCGGCACGGAAAGTGATTGTTGATGGTGCTGTAGGGCTAGTCAAAGCCGCAATTGATCAGCTGGCTGAACAAGAAATTGTCGAGCTGGATGAGGAGAAAAAGGCACAGATGGTCAATAATTTGATGGTCGCGATTGTATCTGAAAAGGGCACGCAGCCCATTATCAATACAGGAAGTATTTATTAAGGTTGTGTCGTAAATGACGAAACGAAAATCATTTCCGCTCCGTATTGATCCCAAATTATATGAAGTGTTGGAAAAATGGGCGGAAGATGAAATTAGAAGTGTGAACGCCCAAATCGAAGTAATTTTAAAAGAGGCGGCCAAAAAGGCCGGCAGAATGAAAAAAGAATAAATTACGGATATTTAAGGCACGGGGATATAATAATTATCCCCGTGCCTTTAGTTTACAGCTGGAGCTGGTTAATGAACGGGCTCCTCCCATTTAAAAAAGAGTCACCCCCCAAGGTAATACACCTTTTATTGGTTGTTACATATTATGCATTAATGAAAACGCCTAGGGGGAGTCCGAATGATTATACATGTGGTGAGCGCTGGCGAGACGCTCTGGCAAATTACCAACCGCTATGCTGTAAATATGAATACAACAGTTCAATTAAATGGGTTACCCAACCCAAATCAATTACTAATAGGACAGTCGTTAGTTATTCCAAAACCTGGGACATCCCACAGCGTTAAGTATGGGGATACATTATGGTCCATTTCTCAACAATACGGCGTCACCATTCAGGCGATTATCCAAGCGAACCAACTAACAAATCCAAATGTTTTATATCCTGGGACCAAACTATTTATTCCTTCTATCACACATATTGTTCAATCAGGGGAGACCTTATGGCAAATCTCCAACAGGTATCGGATCACGGTTCAGGCAATCATCAGTGAAAATCACATTCAAGACCCTAACATGATTTATCCAGGTATGCAATTGGCAATCCCAAGAACAAAACCAACGATTGAAGTAAATGCTTATACGTATCAGTCGAACGAAACAACTGTCGATAACTTTAATGAATTTGGGAATCTACTTACTTATTTTAGCCCATTTGCTTATATGATCAAGGAAGATGGGACATTACAACCGATGAATGACCAGGTAATGGTTGATGCTGCAAAATCTAAAAATATTGTACCCATGTTGGCGATCACAAATTTCACCTCCACACAAGCTGGATCAAATTTAGCGCATGTTATTTTATCCAATCCAGATTTAAGAGAAAAAGTACTTACAAATGCTCTTCAAGTGATGGATACTAAGGGCTATAAAGTGTTAAACATTGATTTTGAAAATGTACAACCGGATGACCGCGAGAATTATAATCAATTTTTACAATTAGCGGTTGACCGTCTGCATCCAAAGGGATATTTGGTCTCAACTGCTCTTGCACCAAAAGTAAGTGCAACCCAAGCAGGACTGTTATATGAAGCACACGATTATGAGGCACATGGAAGAATTGCAGATTTCGTGGTACTTATGACCTATGAATGGGGATATCGACTTGGCCCTCCGCAAGCAATCTCTCCTATTAATCAAATGCGAAGAGTTGTGGAATATGCCTTATCGGTGATGCCAGCAGAAAAAATATTTTTAGGATTCCAAATTTATGCCCGTGATTGGTTTCTCCCACATGTTCAGGGCCAAGAAGCCGAGACCTTTAGCCCTCAAGAAGCGGTAAGAAGGGCTGTTAAATATGGGGCTTCCATACAATATGATACGATCGCACAATCACCATTTTTTCGCTATGTAGATGAGCAAGGCCGGGGTCATGAAGTATGGTTTGAAGATGCACGCAGTGCTCAAGCAAAGTTTGACATGGTGAAACAATATAACCTGCGTGGTGTCAGTTACTGGGCATTAGGTTATCCATATCCACAAAACTGGGCATTATTAGGTGACAATTTTACGATAAAAAAATTAGCTTTGTAATGGGGAATCTGGGATATGAAGGACAAATCTTTCATTGGGTACCCGCGAATTGTCATTCATCCAGGCTATGAAGGATAAATCTATCGTTGGGTACGCGTAAAATGGTCTTCATCCAAGCTATGAAGGACAAATCTTTCTGGGTTCCCTGTGAAATGGTCTTCATCAAGGCTGTGAAGGACAAATCTTTCATTGGATACTCGCGAATTGTCCTTCATCCAGGCTATGAAGGATAAATCTTTCGTTGGGTACGCGTAAAATGATCTTCATCAAAGCTATGAAGGACAAATCTTTCTGGGTTCCCTGTGAAATGGTCTTCATCAAGGCTGTGAAGGACAAATCTTTCATTGGGTACCCGCGAATTGTCCTTCATCCAGGCTATGAAGGACAATTCTTTCATTGGGTACCTGTAAAATGGTCTTCATCAAGGCTATGAAGGACAAATCTTTCATTGGATACCCGCGAAATGTCCTTCATCCAGGCAATGAAGGACAAATCTTTCATTGGATACTCGCGAAATGTCCTTCATCCAGGCTATAAATGAAACAGGACCATTTTTACACTTTAAAGAATACATTCAGTCTCGACTATTTCAATTAACTCCTTCAATTGCTCTATACTTTGATTTAACGAAAGTGAATAATAACGCTGAGTTCCTTTTTGTTCTATTTTAACAAGTTGAAGATCCCGCATGATTTTTAAATGGTGAGAAATCGCTGGTCGCGATAAACTGGAATGTTCAGCAATTTCATTTACACTTAACGGTTCTCGTTCTGCCAGCAAAAGAATAATATCCTGCCTTGCCGGGTCACTTAACGTGTTAAATAACGGAATACACGCCCTAAAAACATCAATCGCTTGTTTTGTCATAACTCCAAGAGCCCCCTTACTTTTCACCAGCGACATACATCGCAATTTTTGCTCCCAGGCTCCTTGGCAAAAACTTTGCTGCGAGTGCACCAGCTTTATTCAATCCACCCGTTATTATCACACGTTTCCCGTGCATCATTGCCTGGTAACCTTGTTGAGCTACTATTTTTGAAGACATAGCCCGACTGAACATTTTTGTTCCTTCCACACTGGCAACCGAACCAAAATTGGTCTTTGTTGCACCAGGGCATAGAGTGGTAACGGTAACACTGCTCCCTTTTAACTCTTCCACAAGTGCTTCTGAAAAAGAAAGCACATATGCCTTTGTCGCGTAATACACAGCCATTAATGGACCCGGCTGAAATGCGGCTGTACTTGCGACATTCAGGATTCTCGCCTTATTCTGTTGTTTTAAGCTTGGCAGGAAATAATAGGTTAATTCTGTTAATGCCGTAATGTTAAGTTGAATCATCTCTGATTGTTTTTGAAGATCTAGGTCAACGAAGTTCCCCATTAATCCAAAACCAGCATTGTTAATCAAAGCATCGATATTAATTCCCTTTTTTTTAACTTCCTGGAATACTTCATTAGCCGCTCCTGGTACGCTTAGGTCTTTAGCAATGATCGTCACTTCAATATGGGGAAAGGTATGTTTGATTTCTTCTAATTTTTGATTATTTCTAGCAACTAGAACAAGATTGTAGCCATCAGCAGCAAACAGTTTTACGAACTCATATCCTAAGCCGCTTGTAGCTCCAGTAATTAATGCTGTCCTTTTCACACACTCGTTCCTCCATTGGGGTTTGTATTTTATTCGAAAAATAGAATATTCGCGTTTAAATGTTTAAACGTTTAAACGTATAATAATTAAATATCCTCTTAATGTCAATTACATTGAGAGAAAGATCACAAATTATAATCATTTACTTATGCTCCGAATTTGGAAGGACTGCTTCGAATTTTTCTGACCATTAAACAGTGGCTGTGATCGGCCTCATTTTTGCTTGTCTGTATCTTGGACTCATTCTTTACTTTTTCGTAGCAGGCAAAACACTTCTGGCGGTTGCCTGTATCGCAGGAGCCCTATGCCCAGGGTACTTTTTCCGCTCTGTTATTAACTGAATGTTGATTTCACGGTGTTTGAAAAATAAACGGAAAAATTCCTTTTAGTTTGGGAAATGTTCATATTTCCATAAAAATAAAGGTAGGTTTTCCGTTTATCTCATCCAAATCATTAGATTTTAGCTTGTTTAGAGGAGTTAACCGGAATATCTCCGCTAATATGTGCTTCTTAACACTTGACTACATACATTAGCCGGAGAATCTCCGCCTACTATCATAGCTACATGAAAATCAGCTATGATTGAAAGAAAGCAACTGAATGAATTACAACATCAACCAGACAAGGTAGTTTTTTCCTAATTAAATATGCTACCATTATGTTAATAAATCAGTGAGGTGGAGAAATTGAAAAACAAAGTCATTTTACTCTCTTCAGATCAGCTTGGCAAAGGAGAACCAGAACTAGGTGAAGGAATATTAGAAACCTTCTTTACGATTCTTAAGCAGAAGGAAGAACTGACTGCTGCTGTTTTTTGTATGAACCGGGGTGTGTTTACACTAACAGATAACTCGCTTGTTTCTCTCCAATTAAAAGAACTGGAAGAAAAGGGTGTTGACGTTCTTGCATGTAAAACATGTGTAGACTTTTATGAGCTAAATGATAGGCTTGTAGCTGGGAAAATCAGCGGGATGGACCATTTTATTGAATTAGCCTCAAAATATGAGGTCCTTACCTTATCTTGATTTTGAAGAGGTTTTCCATAAGGTATCTGTCATTTATTTAAAATCTAAACAATGTTGAGATACAACAATCGGCGCTTTAATGCAACAAGATAGGACAATTATTACAACATACTTTATATATATCAACCATAAATTAGGCCATATCAAAAACTGCACCTACAATTATTGGATAACACCAAAAATTGAGGTGCAGTTCATTACCTTTTACTCATTCCTCTAGCCATTAAGCTTTTTAATAAACACAACTTTAAGGTAGTTTCCTTCCTTAAATTGCTTAATTGTTTTAAAGTCCTGAGGTAATGAAAATTCCTCTTCTATTCGATATTTCCTGTTGCTCTCCTTAAATGCAGCATCAATAAACGCTTTGAACTTTTTCATGTCAAACGCAGCACAATTAGTCGAAGCGACAATTACCCCATTATTCTCTGTAATCGCGATCGCTTCTTTCAGGAGATTTTTATAATCCTTTTCTGCACTGAAGGTAAATTTCTTAGACCTTGCAAAACTAGGAGGATCAAGGATTACCATATCAAAGGTTAGCTTCTTCTTACCAGCATATTTAAAATAATGAAAAACATCTTCCACAATAATATCTTGGGCTTCATAATCAATTCCGTTCACACTGAACTGCTCAATCGTCTTCGGTAAACTACGATTAGCCAAGTCAACACTGGTTGTTTTTGCAGCACCACCGATTGCCGCAAAAATAGAAAATGCCCCGGTATACGAAAAGGTATTTAATACAGTCTTTCCTTTAGCGTACTTATCACGAATCGTTCTCCTCACATCGCGCTGATCAAGAAAAACCCCAACCATCGCTTCTTCGTTTAAATAGACAGCTAAATTAATCCCATTTTCTTTGACAATAATCGGAAACTGTCCTCTTTCTCCATCAACAAATCCATCTTCTTCGATATATTTTCCCTCAATATTAAAACGCTTCTTCTGGTAAATTGCTTTATAATCAACTAGATTCTTAAGTGTTGCAAGCACATGGTCTTTATACGTATAAATCCCTCTACTGTACCAATTGATTAAGTAATAGCCATCGAAATAATCGATGGTTAAGCCGCCAATTCCATCACCTTCTGCATTAAATACTCGAAAGGCGGTCGTTTCCTGATCTTTAAAAAACGATTTTCTTTTGTCTAATGCAGCCCTAATCTTTCTTTCAAAAAACAATTGGTCAATCTTTTCATCCTTATTATGAGTAAGCACCCAGCCATACCCTTTGTTTTGCTTACCGTAATAGCCTTTTCCTATAAATGTATGTCCTTCATCAACAAGGTTAATCAACATACCCTCTTCTGTTAAATCAGATGCGTTATTAATCAATTGTTTCGATATAAGGGGATAACCTTCCTTATATTTGTTAACGAACGATGCCTTCACCTTTATACTCACTTCTGATCCCATTATCTCCATCCTTACCTTAAGTTACATTCTATTGTTACATATATAGTCATAATTTGAAAGAAAACTTGTCACTACCTTCTCTCCGTTACAGAAAAAGAAACACCAAAGTTCGGTGCTTCCATTCTGAACTTTATATTAGATATCCATTCACAAAATCGGTGATTGTTACCATTTCGTCTTCTGTAAGTTCTCTCTTTACGTATTTCGCATATTCTACTTGTATTTTCTGTTGATCCCCGCTATAAGTATCAGTAAATCTTGCAATCGTTCTCAGCATGGTAACTTCTTGATTAAATTCCTCTTTTGAAATCGGCTTCCAATGGGAAAGGACATATGTATCTGCATCAAATGTTTCTAATCTATCTAAAAGTTGAAGTGTTTCCTTGATTGTATAGTTTTCTTTTTCCGAAAAAATATCGGGATAAATGCAGTCGCCTAAAAATAAAATCTTTTCTTCTTTGATATACACGATGACAGAATCTGAGGCGTGATCACCTCCAACCTTCTGAACTATACAGGTTACTCCTCCAAGGTCTATCTCCACTTGATTTTCAAAAACTACATCGGGTAGGACAATGGTGATATCTCGGTGGTCAGTGTATTCCTGCTTAATTGCATTCGCACAAAATTCAATCTCTGTTCCTTCCTTCACCCTTGCATCTATCGCCTCATCCGACCATGAAAGATGAATGAATTTCTCCATTTCCTCTTTTGTTTCTTTGGAGGAAAAAGATACGGTATTTGTTAATGCCGGAAGGCCAAAGATATGATCCCAATGCCAGTGTGTTAGAACGACTATATCAGGATTTGGGACATTCCTTTTTGAAAGTTCTGCTAAAAAATATTGGGCATGGTTTTCGGAGTTACCTGCATCAATCATCAATGTCTTGTGATCCCCAACCACCATCCCAAGAATGGGCCTGTCCGTCTCAGAAATTGGAGTGATATACCAAAAGCGCTTACCTATCTTCTCAATTGAATGCATAACTAATTTCCCCCTTTGATTACTTGTATTCATTATTATTTTCCAATTAATTTTTCCTATTTACTTGATGAAGTGCTCCAAAAGAAATTATCTTTTTTTCACAATAACAGAATGATAGCTGTTAAATAATTTTAGTGATAAGTTTTTTGTGAATTCTTGTGCCTCATGAATAAAAGCAGTTAGGACTGGACTAATGTATTCTAATGAACGGATCTCTAGACCTAGGTTTTGGTACACTTGAGGAGATAAGTATGAAGGAGTGACCTTCGGCAAGGTTGAGGGAATTGCCAACTCCGGAAGTATTGTATATCCAACCCCTTCTTGAACCATTGCAATAATGGTTGCTATGTCGCTGACTTCAAATTGAATGTGAGGTGTTATTCCTTGTTCCTTAAAGACTGCACGAAGTAAACGATCACATTCCTTTGGCATGATCAGAGGTTCACTTCCGATTTCCTTTAAGAATATGGAAGATTGATTTCCCAAAAGATGTTGCTCCGGAACAATTATAACCATTTTATCCTGTAATAAGGGAATAAATTCAAATTCATGCTTTTCCTCTGTGACCACGCCGACATCAATTACCGACAATTTAATCCAATTTTTGACTTCTTCATAATTTCCTTCATATAGAGTGACATCTACACCGGGAAACCGTTTTTTAAAGGAACTGATCATTCCTGGTAATAGTTTCGTTGACATACCTGAAATACTTCCGATTTTTATTGTTCCTGCTTCAACGGCTGCCATTCCACTTGCTTCGTTTACAATTTTTGTTTTAATCGTTAGCAAGTCCTTAATCAAGCTCGTGATACGCTCTCCAATTTCTGTAACGCTAACCCCATTCCTGTGTCGGTTTAATAATTTTATATTTAACTCGGATTCCAAGGCTGCTACTGCTTGACTGACGGCAGATTGAGAAAGGCCGATTTGCTCCCCGGCTTTTGTAAAACTTTTCGTTTCAACTACCTTTAAGAAAACCTCTAATTGGAATATAGTCATAAATTCCCTCTTTTTTACTTATTAGTTTTTACTTATTTAAGAAATTAAAAGTATTAATTTTACTTATATTATAACTCATCATATACTACAAGCAAGATAATAAGAAAGGTGAGGAAATTTCATGAGTATCTTACACGCAAAGGGGCAAGAAATTCTGAAGGAAATCCAAACAAGTAAATCAGTGCTGATTGATTGCTGGGCTCCATGGTGTCCTCCTTGCAGAATGATTGGAGCTGTTTTGGAAGAAATCGATGAGGAACTGGAATTAAAAATAGTAAAAGTTAATTCCGATGAGAATGAGGAGTTTATAAATCAGTTTGAGGTACTTGGAATACCGACATTATTGTTTTTTCAAGATGGTCAGCTGGTGAAGCGGATAACAGGTTTTCAACCTAAAGAAATGCTGATCGAATCAATAAAAAAGCATAGGTTGGTTGAATAAGAGGTTAATTGATAGCTTTTTTTGAGTTAAGAACAAAGGATTCCCCTACAATTTTAAATGGATTCTCATTGTCAGAATTACTATAAAACAGCAGCCTGAACTGGCTGCTGTTTTAATGAGAGGATATTTCATAAAATTGGTAATTTCATTCAAAAGGTTATTGCCCATTAGAACGGTTTTGCTGTTGTATCATTACTTTTTTGGGTGGTTTTGGATAGTTTCCCTTACCTGCATCATCTGGACCCGTAAGGTCGTTTCTTTGGTCCAGAACTTTGCCAGTATACTCAATCGGATTGTTCTTATTCATGGTTTCACCTCATTTAAATGGATTGAAAAAATACACTTTTAGGATTCGTTATTATTCCCTTGAATATTTATACTCTTTATAGATTTTAGAGAGTATTCCTTAAAACCATTAACTTCAAATACCTGCATTTTTCCGCACTTTCAGCTTTCACCGAAGGTTTAGACCTGAATAAGCTATTAATAAATGTGGATTATTCATGAAACATGCAATACCGGAGGGTGATGCCTTATTAGACAGAATTTTGAAGGAAAATGGGTATGGGGGGAAGATAAATTGAAGGTTTACCGGGTAAAAGGCACAGATAATAAAGTAGAATTATTAGAAATTACAAATGATGGGATTGTGAAGGTTAAAAATTTAGCAACCAATGAGATCATTGAAATTTCAGAGCAAGCCTTTGAAATCGCATTTGAACCAACAGAATATAAATTTATTGCATCAGTAAGTCCAAGGGCACAAGTGCAAAAACAAGAAATTACACTGGCGGATATTGATTCGATGATGGAAAATGCGCAAATAGAAATCATTGAGCTTTTTGGCAAATGTACAATGGTTGCAGTTCAGCTGGCAAATGGTTTTGTCCTTACAGAATCAACTACGAGCCAAGATCCAGCACATTACAATAAAGACACAGATACCCAGATTTGTTTAGAACGCATCAAACAAAGAATTTCGGAATTAGAAGGCTACAAATATCAGTATTAATTAGAGGGGCTAGTGATGTGAAAATCACCGGCCCTTTCTCATTTTCCGGATTATTTAAGCTATTGGTTTGCTGAAACGCGCCTCAAAGTGGATGGTCTTTTTTTAGTTTAATTGGATGGTTATCATTTCTTCTGGTTGCGATATGATTTAATTATAAAAAAGTAGAACACTAAAGAAAGTAAATTTTAAGAGGTGCAACATGAATATATTGATAGGTTTGGTTATCTTAATTTTAATTATTTCTGTCGTTTTGACCCTATTCATTACCGGAAAACCAGATGAAGACTACAGTAAATCCACAAGAAGAAATACAACGAACTTAACTTTAATTTATGTAGTCATTATTTTTATCGCTCTGATATCACTAGGAATCTATATTTGGTTGACTCTGTAAATAAACAAGGTCCACTATTTTATTGGAATACATTAAACGGAGATGATGAAAGATGACATGGGCTGTGATTTCAATTGTACTCGTCAGTATGGTGAAAATTTTAATGACCTGTCTTCCAACCGGTCCAGTGGAATGGCTAATCAATAAATTTGAAACTCATACAAAACTTACCAACATGAATGTCACCGTTACCTTTGGCGGGAAACTACTTGAAGGTGAAAACAAAGTGGGAGTACTTCAATCATTTAATGAGGCTACATTTTTAAAGAAGCATTATATTTATCCGGGAACAGAGGAATTATATTTACATCCAGAGAACAGTGAACCCCCCTTCGTCATTGAAACAAAAGAAGGTAAAAACGATGTCCGGTTATTTGTCTACTGTTCCAAACACAATGTGGAAGTAGTCAAACAGTACAAGAAAAAGATAGTAGCCTATCAACTGCTTTCAAAAAGCCTTCAAAAATGGTCTTTTTCTGCATAACAAGAATTAGAAAAGGCGGTCTTATATATGACCGCCTTTTCTATTTCATATCATTTTGTAATTGCATTCAAAGCATCAGCAAATCTTTTAATTCCTTCATGTATATCTTTTTCTTTTTCCCTTGAAAAAGTAAATCGAACAAATCCCTTCTCTGAGCCCATTGTCAAACCGGGAACATAGATGACTCCTCTTTTAATGGATTCCTCCAGCAATTGATTTTCATTCACTTCCCTTTTTATCCTGCACCAAATATGAATTCCGCCATTAGGAATATAAAAATCAACCTGATCTTTTAAAATTGACTCAAGACTGACGACAATTTGATTTCTTCTGCTTTCTAACTGCTTCACTAAATTTTTTATATGATATTCAAAATCGCTTGAATCTAAAAAATCATTGGCAATCCACTGCGTATAACTTGCATGTCCATAATCAACCTGCTGCTTAGCATCTGATAACCGTTCAATCACTGCTTTTGGACCAATAATCCATCCAATCCTTAGACCTGAAGCAACAATTTTCGTTAGTGAGCTAATATATAATACATTCCCGTTCCGATCTAATGATTTGAGCGTCTGCATCTTTTCCCCTGTAAAAGAGGTTAAACTGTACGGATCATCCTCTACAATCGGAATTCCATATTCGGATGATAACTCCAGAACCTTTTTTCTCCTTTCTTCCGACATTAGCGTACCTGTGGGATTTTGATAAATAGGGTTCATAAAAATCATTCGGATTCGATGTTTTTTATACAATGTCGTTATATCTAAAGGGTTAATCCCTTCCTTATCCATTTTTAAAGAATAAGTTTTGATTCCGGCTGATTTAAAAACAGGCAGATTATAATGATAGGAAGGATTTGCAATCGCAACGCCGTCTCCAGGTTTTAATAAACATTGGACGACAAGATGCAAAGCTTGCTGTGCCCCTGATGTAATTAAAATCGATGATGGGTTCGTTTCTATACTACGAAACTGTTTCACGTGATTCGTTAGCGTTTGCCGGAGGATCGCATTCCCTTGGGGATGATCATATCCCAAGGTTCCGATAAACGATCGGTTGAAAGTAATCTCCCTTAGGGAAGTCATCGGAAAAAGATCCTGAGACAATTCCCCACTCGCTAAATTAATCAGATTTTGCTCGACCATTTCTTTATGTATTCTTTGAGTGACAGGCAAATTAGGTAAAAACGAACCTGCCTCAATGTACCGATTCCAACTAGGGATCCGTTTCTTGGCTATCCCCCAAATATCTTTGCTGACCGTTGTTCCACTGCCTCTATTCCGATCAATGAGTCCATTTGCTTCCAATTCGTCATAGGCAGAAATAACCGTGCTTCTGTTGATTCCAAGCTCTTTCGCCAAACCTCTTTCAGATGGCAGTGGTTTATCAGGAGGAAAGGTTCCATCTGCAATCCCGTTTTCGATATAGTCAGCAAGTTGTTTATAAATAGGTATTTTCGATTCTCGATCCGGTTTCCAATCCATTTGTTACATCCTCTATTTCCATTTACTCTGTTAAACTATTGTATACTTTTTCAAGGTCAAAAAAAAAGCATTTGAAATAAGAACAAAGGCCAGTGTTTTGATCACTGGCCCTGCATAATTTGATATCCCTTTATAATCAGCAAGAGGATAAATAGACTCCAAATGCTAATAATGAGTGAACCAGCTACCCAATTTTTTGGCTTTCCCTTTTTCAACATTTCTTCTGCTTTCAGTTCACAATCAGAAATTACATTTTTAGGAATCATCTTTAAGGCAAGCATAATTCCCAATGGAACAATAATAATATCATCCAGGTAGCCTAGGATTGGTACAAAATCGGGGATTAAATCAATGGGACTGAAGGCATAGGCGACAACACCAGCCGTAAACGTTTTTGCATACCAAGGAACTCTTTTATCTTTGCATGCAAAGTAAAGAATAAATATTTTTCGTTTCAAATTTTTCGCCCAAGTCTTTATTTTACCCATGCTTTTCTCCTTTAAAAAATGAACAATTTCTGATATATTATGCGGATCTTATTCTATCCGTTAGTATTGACCACTGCTGACATTTTTTAACTGAATTTAATAAATGTAATAATGTATGGCCTCTAAGCTGCCTTCATATTCAAAAATCTTACTGTGCGCACACTTGCAGATCCTTGTTTATTATCCTTATTTAACACTTTTCTATTTTAATTTTCCACTTGTCTTGTCCCCTCTCATTATTACGCAATTTTCATCTCTTTCTTTTTTCTCTCTCCCAATGGCTTAAAAACAGAAATCACGAACATCGAAACAAGTGAAATGATTTGTAGAATAATCCCACACCAGAGCTGCCATTTATTCACTGTAAAAGCTGGATCGAAAAGAACGTTGACTCCATTATTGGCTGTTAGTGTTACTGCTTTAAGTGTTAAGCTATACATAGCAAAAGGACCCAATATAAGTGAGAGGAGCGTCAACCATTCTTTCACAATAATCCAGTAAAATTTGAACAATCCCCATTGGGTCAGAACGGAAAGTAGTATTCCTGTTATTACGGTGCCGATTGTTGAAGCACGAATGGATGTCTTCGCAAGCACATGCATACTGGAATAACATGCTTTCAACACATTTACATCGTTTGTATTTGCAGCCGTTATACTTAGAATTAGAAAAACAATAGAAACTCCTAACATAATGGCCGAAAACAGTAAATGAAGAATCAACAGCCATTTTCTTTTCGTTAAACTTAGTCTTCTCATTCCATGAATCACTCCTTCAAAACTATTACTATTCATAATGATAATCGTTGGGTCTAAAAGGACTCTAAAGCAAATCTAAAAAAAGTATAAAAATATAGATAAGATACGGAAGTAATTTCTTAATGAATAGTAAAAATATCTTAGAAAAGGAGTGAAAATGTTATAACGCCCTTTCAATAATGACGAAATTATTATATTATTATATTATTTTTAAAAAACAACAATATTAAATTTTTAGAAGGAGCAATTTGTATGCCACAAAAAATACCATTTTCAACGTATGCTGTCATTGGTACGATGTTGTTCGGACTATTCTTTGGTGCGGGTAATTTGATCTTCCCCATCCAGATGGGACAGCTTGCTGGTACGAACTTTTGGCCGGCATTAATCGGCTTTTTAATCACAGCCATTGGGCTGCCTTTTATGGGAATTCTAGCAATAGGTCTATCAGGAAGTAATGGCTTGCGAGATTTAGCTAATCGCGTACACCCATTATTTGGAGTCGTTTTCGCAATGGCTCTATATTTAACAATTGGTCCGTTTTTCGCGATTCCACGTACTGCAACGGTACCCTTTGTTGTCGGATTTGAACCGTATATTAATCCAGCGCACACTAGTCTTTATCTCGGACTCTTTAGCTTTTTATTTTTTGCAATTGTTTATTATTTTTCATTAAATCCTGCAAAAATTATGGACTATATTGGCAAATATTTAACACCAGCGTTTTTAGTATTTTTATTCGTGTTAATAATCATTGCCATTGTCAAACCAATGGGTCACTTCGGTAAGCCGACGGGTGACTATAGCGGACTAGCTTTTATAACGGGCTTTAAAGAGGGTTATAACACAATGGATGCCCTGGCCTCCCTCGCATTCGGTATTGTTGTCATCAATGCAATCAAGAGCCAAGGCATCACCGACCGGAAATCTATTGCGAAAGCAACCTGGAAATCAGGTATTTTTGCGATGGGACTTATGATGCTTATTTACGGACTCATCACCTATATGGGGGCATCGAGTGTTTCAGCAATAGGGAAATTCGATAATGGCGGTTTGATTTTTGCGGAGGTAGCTCAGTATTATTTCGGTTCATTCGGCAACATTTTATTGGCTATCATTATCGTCCTTGCATGTTTAAAAACGAGCATCGGTCTAATCACATCATGCAGTGAATTTTTCCATGAAGTTTTTCCAAAGGTAAGCTATAAATGGTTCGTGGCAATCCTTTGTCTTGTTTCGTTCATAATCGCAAACTTCGGCTTAACGAATATCATTCAATTCGCGATCCCAGTATTAATGTTCTTGTATCCACTGGCCATAGTTCTTATCTTATTGGCACTTTGTTCACCACTTTTTGGCAATAAACGAAGTGTTTATGCAGTGACGATGCTCCTAACATTTTTTGTAAGTATATTCGATGGCTATAGCACATTAGTAAGCAGCTTACCGGGAGCTACTATTGCTTTATTCGAATCGATTAAATCGTTTTATGTAAATTATTTACCGCTTTATGATCTTGGTCTTGGATGGATCTTACCAGCAGTTGTTGGAGCCATTATCGGCAATTTGTGGCCAACACGGTTAAAAAAAATTGAAATACGATAACTAGAGAAGGGCCATCAAATCTTTGCGATTTGATAGCCCTTTTCTAATGTTTATTATTTTTATATTGAAAAACCTTTTCTTTTTCGGACAATTAAACATTAAATCTATAACCAACACCCCAAATTGTCTCGATATATTGCGGTTTAGATGGATGGAGTTCTATTTTTTCACGTAATTTTCCGATATAAACCGTAACAGTGGCAGTATCGCCCATCGAATCAAGTCCCCAGATTTTTTCAAATATATCCTCTTTGCTGAATACCTGGTTTGGATGTTTGGCCAAAAATAACAATAAATCATATTCTTTCAACGTAAATGAGATTTCTTTTTCATTTACGAACACCTTTCGAGATAACTGATCTATTCGAATTCCACGTATTTGGATTTCATCCTTTTGTCTCGTCTGGTTATCTGTGATTAATCGGTCATACCTTGATAGATGTGCTTTCACCCTGGCAACTAACTCACCGACACTGAATGGTTTCGTCATATAATCATCTGCTCCAAGTCCAAGTCCGCGTATTTTATCAATCTCCTCCTTTTTCGCGGAAACCATTAGAATTGGGATATTCTTCACTTCGCGGATTTTTCTACAAATTTCAAAGCCGTCCGTATGGGGAAGCATGAGATCAAGTATGATTAAATCATACTTCGTTTCAAGAGCCATATTGAGACCAATATCGCCTCTTGTTGCAATATCCACTTTGAACCCACTAGCTTCTAAATAATCTTTTTCTACCTCCACAATCACCGGGTCATCCTCGATGATTAAGATTCGTTTCACTTGTGCTCACCCTCCTTTGTGGTTTTTAGCAATGTAAAATAAATGCTAGTCCCTTCACCTATTTGACTTTCTGCCCAAACACTCCCCCCTTGCCCTTCAATCATTTGTTTGACAATTGCAAGTCCCAGGCCGGTTCCTCCTGTGGTTGAGTTCCTTGAAGGGTCTGCTCGGTAAAAACGATCAAAAATATGAAGTAGCGCCTCACTATCAATTCCGGGACCATTATCCTGAATGCGTACAGTAGCTTTGTCATCATAATCGAGTAATGATATCCAAATTTCCTTTTGTCCCTTATCCATATATTTTAAGCTGTTATCGATAATATTCATCAAAACCCGATACAACTTTTCGCGGTCAGCTATCACTGGAATAGGATTGTTACTGTCAGAAAAGATTATTCCGATTTTCTCCATTCTTGGGTCAGTGCGTAATTCTTCTACCCAATCACGCAAATAAGCATTTATATCCATTGATTCCAAATAAAACGGCAGTCGTTTCAAATCCAGTTTGGAAAACAGCATCAATTCATCAATTAAATGGTCCATGTCTTCTGCCTTTTTTGCAATCATATTGATATATTTATCCTGTTTTGATGCAGAATCCGCAATTCCGTCCTGTATACCTTGAACACAAGCTTTAATTCCGGTAATTGGGGTTTTTAGATCATGCGAAATATTGGATATTAGTTCTTTCCGGTTTTCTTCATACTGGATTTGAAGCTGAATTGAATCGCTTAACCGGTAACGCATTTCTTCAAACGAAGCTGCCAATTCCCCAATTTCATCCTTTCGTTTCAACTTCAACTCATATTGTAGATTACCCTCTTTTATTTGCTCAGCAGCCCGTTTTAAGGTATACATAGGTTTAATAAAACTACGGGAAACGATAAAAGTAAGAAAACCATTAGTTAGCCCAATCACGAAAAGCAGGGACAATATAAGCAATGGGAAAAATTTTCTCGCTTCGTTGAAAAAGGGGGTTAAATCAGTAATTAGGTATACAGTGCCGCTTGAGTGATTGCTAAATTTGATATTGTACTTTTCTACTGAATACCGATTTTTCCCCCAACGGACTTGTCCATTATTCGTGGTCAACTCTTGAAGCGACTGTTTAAGGTCCAGTCTGTCAACGAATGGAGAAGAGAAGGTAACTTTATGATTTTCCATGACAACTAGTCCTGAATGCAAAATGTTCATTCTTTTATCCGTATTTTTTAGAAACTCGCTGTTAGTAAATCTGTCAGGATCAGTTTGCGCCATAAATTTTACACCAGCAATCAGGTCTCGACGTTGATTCGCCATTTCCCAAAACACTGGCATTCGCTTCCCACCCCCGGTTCCTGCCATATCTTTATACAAAGTAGAAAACAGTGTCGTTACTATGAAACCAAACATGATGATGGGAATAAATGTCATAGCAAGATAAGAAAGCAATAATCTCGTTTTAATTGACATATAAAAAATCTCCTTAAAAATGGTTTAAAACCAATTCAATCCTTTTAAATTTTAGTTCATACCTTTAAGTTCATCATACCCAACATATCTAAACCATCTCTAAAACAAATCTAAAAAATGTATAAATAATGGGGTCAGACCCCTTTTATTGTCTTATACAAAATTTGAATTTAGAAACTGTCTATAAAATTCAAAAAGGTCCCATCAAAGGGACCTTTTTAAATTTCGTGAGATTACTATTGTTTTTGAGGTACTATAAAGCTTATGCATCAGTCAGGGCGGCGGTACCTTGTTGATGTTTTTTTAAAGTCTGCTGAATAGACCTCTCTGGGCTTATTCAAAAGGAATATTCAAAAAAATCCCCCTACATTCTAGCCTTTTTTGAAAGGTGCCCTTCCAATTTTTTATTTTTTACATATTTTGTTATTAACTTGTGAAGGGGGGTTCGATATTATGTCTGATGGTGTTGGTGGAGGCGGATTTGCCTTAATCGTTGTATTATTTATCCTGCTAATTATTGTAGGGACAGCTTTCATTGGTGGCGGATTTTATTAAAAAATGATTTCAATTTCTTATGAAAAGGGGGACTCCCTATGTGCTTCGGTGGATACGGATACGGAGGCGGCGGCTTCTATGGCGGCAGCACTTTTGTTTTAATCGTTGTATTGTTCATTCTTTTAATCATTGTTGGAGCAGCTTGTTTTTATTAATTAGAATAAAATCCTATTACTTTTCTAAAAAACGGGGATTTTCAAGTAGGGAAAAAGCCTGAAAAAGGCTTTTCTCCTATTACATAACGTACGTATTCTACAATTTATAAATACGTAGAAATTGGACTGGTGACCTTTTTTTAAAAAAAATAATCCTCGTTTCTTTTCCCTTAAATACAACATTGGAAACCCTTTCTTACCATGATTTACTCCCTCACGCATTAAAATATTTATCCTAAAAATTAAAAAAATATGTTATATTCAAGTAAATCAAAATTTGAGGTGAGTTCATAATGAAACTACAAACAAAGCGTGCCTATAATTTTAATGCTGGTCCCTCTGCCTTACCGATTTCCGTCTTAGAAAAAGCGCAATTGGAATTGGTTGATTTCCGTGGAACGGGAATGTCTGTCATGGAACTTAGTCACCGCAGTAAAGCGTATGAAGTAGTACATAATCAAGCAATCAGCAATTTAAGAGAATTGCTGTCTATTCCTGAAAACTATGAAGTCCTTTTCCTTCAAGGTGGAGCGAGTCTTCAGTTTTCTATGATTCCGATGAATTTTTTACAACCGGGAAAACAAGCGGCCTATGTGATGACAGGATCTTGGTCTGAAAAAGCATTCAAAGAGACCGCACTCTTCGGGGAAGCTTATCAAGCTGCATCTACGAAAGAAGACAAGTACCGCAGCATTCCTAAACATGATGAATTGCAGTATAAACAGGATGATGCCTATGTGCACATTACTTCCAACAATACGATTTACGGTACAGAGTGGAAGGAATACCCAAACACTGGAGACGTTCCGTTGATTGCCGATATGTCGAGTGATATTCTTTCTAGACCAATTGATGTCAGCAAATTTGCTTTAATCTATGCTGGTGCTCAGAAAAACCTTGGTCCATCAGGTGTAACCGTTGTGATTATTCGCAAAGATTTCCTTGAACAAGCGAACACCAATATCCCAACGATGCTGAAGTATAGCACGCATTCTAAAAACAATTCATTGTATAACACACCACCAACCTTTGGCATTTATATGCTTGGCGAAGTTCTTAATTGGGCTCGAGAGTTGGGTGGAATAGAGGCGATTGCTGAGCTGAATGAGAAAAAAGCAAAACTCATTTATGATGCAATCGATTCAAGTGAAGGTTACTATATCGGCCATGCTGAAAAGGACAGCCGTTCATTGATGAACATCACCTTCAACTTAAAAGAAGAAGAATTAGAAAAAAAATTCTTAGAACAAGCAAAACAAGAAGGCTTCGTCGGTGTAAACGGTCACCGTTCTATTGGCGGCTGCCGCGTGTCTACTTACAATGCAGTTCCTTATGAAGCTTGTAAGGCATTTAGCGATTTTATGGTGAAGTTTCAGAAGGAAAATAACTAATAAAAAATGAGGCTGCTAAATCTAGCAGTCTCATTCTTTTTCCAATACAAGCCGAAACATTTCAAACAATAAGAAGTTAAAAAAGATCCAAACTCCTCCATAGACATACCCCCCCATTATATCGCTTGGAAGAACATCAGTCGTTACAATGTTTGCTATGGTTACACATACTAATAGAATAATCCCAAATAAAGGGACTATAATCGTTGTGATATTCGCTTTCGAATGCCGGACAAGTAAAAAGATACATGTTCCATAAATGATGATGAAAATCATCGCTTTTAGGTCAGGAAAATTAGCTGAATGAAATTTCCCTACGAAACCATAAGACTGAAGGTATAGAAAGGCTTTCATGAGCAAATCATGAAAGGTCTTTGCTCCTGCGACTGTAACAACAAGCAGAAGATACTCTAATCCCCTATTCCGCCCTTTTCTCCATACCCGAATAACAGTTAACGCTATGATGATTCCAAGAAGATAAGGAAATTGTAACACTAAAAATCCCCTCATCCATCCCAAATATACCGCAGACTTAACCAGATATTCCGTTACTTCATTGAATTCTAAAAAGTCATTCGCTAGATAGTCTTGAGCAATTCCAAACATTAGGGTAACCATCCCAATAAAAGCGAGCGTAAGAAAAATAAGAAAGATTTCAGTTGCCCGAATCGTTTTAAAACGGAAGATTAACCATTTTACGAAACGAATGAAAAAGTCCTTAATTTGATTTTTATAAAAACGATACGCTAAATACCCTGCTAACAATATGGCAAAAATAATAATAAAAATAACAAAATATTTACTAGCTGCATGATGGAAAACCTGCCAGCGAGGCCCTAATACCTTTCCAAGTGTAATAAAGCAGAATCCCCAAAGGAAGGAACCAATATAAGCTGAAATAAAAAATTTTCGGAACGGCATTTTGGAAATACCTGAAATATAACCGGTGAAATGTCGAATTCCCGGTATGAAATAAGCAATGACCAACAATCTACTTCCGGATCGTTCAAACCAGGCAGCTGTTTTTCTATAACGTTCAGGTCCTAGATGAATATATTTCCCGTATCTTTCGATCAGTTTATATCCCCCTGCCCTCCCAATCCAATACGTAACTGTAATACCTGCACCACCTGCTAAAAAAACAGTCAGGAGTGCCATAATGTAATTCATTTTCCCCTGATAGACAAAATAACCTGCATAGCTCATTAAAAATTCCCCAGATATAGGCAGAGCCATGAGTTCTAGAAAAATCCCGATAAATAAAATCAGATAACTGTGTTGTTCAAATAAAGTGATTAAATGTGACATAGAAATTCCTCCAAATTTTAAGAGAAACGAACTAAACTGATTATCATCAATTTTAGTACTAACAATAATGTAGCACGATTGATAAATAGATTTGGCATTTTCATGAATTATTAATCCATTATACAGAGAACGTACAATGTTTTTATAGACCAAGCTTGCTTATTATAAATAAAATGAATTGATATTTCCCTTAATGGAAAAATAAATAAGTATCTTATTTACCTAAAATACTATTTGAGCGCTGTGGAGGAAATAAAATGGCAAAAAAGAAAGATAAATTCGCAAACTACCTAAGTAATATTTCATTAAATTTGAAAGAAAGTGCCTATTTTTTCGCTGATTACAAACTTAATAACGTCAGCGATCTTAAAATCTTCGCTGAAAAAATGAAGGAATATGAAACTAAAGGAGATACCTATGTTCATGAAGTCATCCAAGAATTAAACAATGCCTTCATTACCCAAATCGAACGCGAAGATATCCTAGCACTCACCATGACGATGGATGATGTTTTGGATGGATTAGAGCATACTTCTTCTCTTTTTGAAATGTATTCTATTACGAATGCGGACGAATTCATGCTTCAATTTGTTGAAGGGATTCGAAAATGTGCAGATGAAATCGATATAGCCATCGAATTGTTATCGTCCAAAAAACTACAACCTATTCGGGAACATTCAATCAAAATTAAAGATATTGAGTCAAAATGTGATGGAATCCTACGAAAATCCATTAAACATTTGTTCGAGGTTGAAAAAGATCCGATTCGAATTATTCAATATAAGGAAATATATGAAGAGCTCGAAGATATCGCCGATTACTGTCAATCTGTAGCCAATACATTAGAAACCATTATTATGAAGAACTCCTAATTTCAACTAAAAATAAAATTAACTGAAGGAGGATCTCATGACAATCATTGTCATCATTATCGTTCTTGCCTTAGCTTTCGATTTCATTAATGGCTTTCATGATACAGCAAATGCAATCGCCATGTCGGTTTCTACAAGAGCTCTATCACCACGGTTTGCTGTGATTTTTGCGGGTGTTTTAAATTTTATCGGTGCAATCACTTCTCAAGCGGTAGCAAAATCAATTGGCGGAAAAATCGCTGATCCCTTCCATATTGAAAACGGAATGGCCATCGTCATTGCCGCTTTACTATCTGCAATTTTTTGGAATCTGATAACTTGGTATTTTGGGATTCCTTCTTCATCATCCCACACATTAATTGGATCAGTCGCTGGAGCTGTTATTTTTGGATCAGGACTACATTCCATCAACTGGGTAGGATTCACTGACATTATTAAAGGTTTAATTATTTCACCCTTTTTAGCTTTTTTTGTAGGCTTTATTCTCATGAAAATATTAAGAGTTCTTTTCAAAAATGCGAATCCTCACCGTGCCACCCGTGGTTTTCGTTCGATTCAAGTTATAGCCGGTGGATTAGCTGCTTTTTCACATGGGGGAAATGATGGGCAAAAAACAATGGGAATTATTGTTTTCGCATTAGTAGCAGCCGGATACCAATCAACCCTTGATGTCCCTTTTTGGGTTCAGTTGATTTGCGCAGCAGCAATGGGACTTGGTACCATGATTGGCGGTATGCGGATTATTAAAACGGTAGCTAAAAAATTATTTAAAGTACAGCCCATTAATGGATTTGCCGCAGATTTATCATCCTTTGCCGTCATGCAGGGAGCAACTTTATTAGGTGTTCCCGTTTCAACCACTCATGTTGCCTCCTGTTCAATATTAGGTGTTGGATCTGCAAAGCGATTTCGAGGTGTCAATTGGGGTGTTGCAGGAAGAATGGTCATTACATGGGTGATTACATTACCGATTTCTGCTGCAATTGCTGGCATTTTCATAACCATCATAAAGATTTTTTTATAATACTTTAGTTGGTGACATGATTTTCCTCATTGACAAATCATAAAAATCCCATCTGATTTAAATTCAGATGGGATTCTTTTTGGTTCACAGAAACATCATTTATTTGAGGCCCTATTTCTTAGTATTTAATTGAAATGCATGCTGTAGGGAATCAATTTCTTTTTCTATACTTGGGAATTCACCAATTTTCGGTACATTTTTTATCACAGGAAATGTTTCTCGGTCGGCGGCATTTGCTATTGTTTCAAACACATAAAACAATTGAGCAAGAGTATCGTCACTGAGAACCGGACGTTTCGACATAAGCGAACATTTTTCCAATAAGTACCCTAGCTGTTCGATGGAAAAAATAACGGGCCAATAATACTCTAAAGCCTTTTGATTAACGGGAATCTCACCTGTTGCTGTATCATACATAGTACGTAAATTATTAAGATTCGTCCTCATTTTACTTCGCTCTCTGCTTTTTCCCGCATCAAAACCTTCTCCTTGATCAGAGAAAAGGATAAATAAAAACTGTGCCTGGCTTCTTATCGTTTTCGTGATGTTATGCGGCAGACGACTTGAAGCTGACTGCCTCCCTAGCAATAAGACCCCTAGAATACCAATCACAATTCCAATGATGACGTCAAGAATTCTGGCAGATGCATAAAAGGAAAAGCTATAGTTTCCATGACTTCCACTCTCCGCCATCAATAAAGCATTCGGCGTAAAAAACAATGCAGCTAACCCATAATTTTTGACAATAAATAGTTCTGTTATAAAGGTTAAAAGCAGAACAAAGAACGCAATCATGTATCCAGTTGGCTGTGTTGAGAGTACCAGGCTTGCTATGAGAATCCCAAGAATTGTACCAATTCCTCTTTGAATCGCCCGATGGTAGGTGGACACGATTGTAGCTCCCGACATGACCGCTACACAGGATAAAGGTATCCAATATGCCCGATTAAAGCCAAACTTATACGCGATAATGGCAGCAATCATGGTAACGACGCCAAAACGTAAGGCTGAAATGAAAACAAACGAGTTCTTATCAAAGGCTCCTAAAAAAGTCGTTTTTAGAGGTTGCTTCGACAATTCCATCTCTGGGCCTAGTTCGGTAATTGGTGTTTGCAAAATCGCTTCAGCCTCATAGATTCTTGCCCATATCGTGTTTATGGATTGATCCATGTTTTTTTGCTCTTCGTTCTTTACCCCACATTCGCCCTGGTCAAGTGATTGGGCAATATTACGAATCGAATCACCCATTTCTGGCGGCAATTTTGCATGTTCTTCTGGAATGTTTTCTAGGACAGTCATAAATATCAAATTTGCATGATTATGTAATAAAAATAATCGTTGAAAAAGGTCCGTTTTACGCCATGAAATGTATCCCGCTGTAAGCGTTTCTTCCGCTTCTTTAAAAACGGTCATTACTCGTTGTCTGGCTGCATTCAAGTGATCGGAGCCAATTGAATCAAAAAAGGATGCCAGCTCGAAATATTCCCGTTTTACCACATCTTGTTCAGGACCATGGGGATGAAAAAACCAACCGATCATGGCAATCACCCATGATAAAGCGCCGCCAAGAAAGGCAAGACCGGCACGCAGTGGAGCAAGTTCAGGTTGAACGGGCATACCTGAAGTCATCGCAAAAATTAAAACGAAAAAGATGGCGGATGGTCCTTTAATTTTTAAAGCCCCAAAAATAAAGATTCCAATACCTCCGATGAGCCCCATTAAAATAGCGGCTGCTAGTGGGTGTGGAGCTGTAACTGTTCCTAAGAACGTAACGAACGTTATCCCCAGTATGACAAAGAATAACTTTTTTGCTCTTTGAGCATAAGGAATATGAAAGACGTATAAATAAGTAAATCCCCCCATTCCGGCTAATAATCCATATTGAAAATTCCCCAGGAGTAATCCAAACATAATGGGTAACGATGCAGCCAATCCCGCGCAAAATGCTTTCAACCAAGGGAATGGCATTTTATTTACCATTAACGCTTGTCTGATAATGGAAGTTACTTTAAGAGAACCATTTTTGTTTTCTCCCATTCGGGTGGCCTCCTCTCTATGATGTTTAAGAAAACAGTAGAAAAACCAGACAGCATGCTATCTGATTTTTCCTCGTCATTGTGAATATCGTGATGTCTGTTTATATTTCCCATTTCTCCAGATGGGTATTACAATAAAATAAAAATGCGTACGCAGAACTGAATTACCTTAGCGTTTAAGTTATTAAAAAAATTGAGAATTATATTTACGAAGTCATTGAGGCTTACCAGGAACATTGATATAACAAATAGTGGGTTTCAAAATTGAAGTTTTTAAGGAGGTTTTCTACTATCGATTTCGTTCGATCAATTTCTTTGTAATAGTAATCATCATAAGCTATGCTGCCAAAAAAACATCCTGGTCTTGTCGGTAATTGTTCATGTGGATGGGTTTGTTTCGTAAGGGCTTCTATGCATAATTTATAAAGTTCCCTCAATTGGTCTTTCGTGACCTCCACCGTAAAGACAGGTTCATCTGTCCCATTATTAAGATTTTCTACAAACCAATTGTGAATCTGATTTGCCTTTCGCCAGTAAGCGACTTCCTCTAACATACTGGACCATTTGCGACCATATTCTTCAAAGTGTTTAATGTACGGTTTCAATCGTTCATAAAGCATATCCCCCTCTTCGAGTTTATGAAAGCGACCGTTTGCAAGGAGCACATCTTCAAAGTTCATTCCGTCAATCTTTGGTGCACTGAATAAATACATATCTAGCCCCATCATACATTCTCCTATTCAAAATTTTTTGGTTATTGCTAACCACAATCATCCTATCATGTTTTGAAGCTATTTTTTCAGCAAAAGTTGACAAAATATTGAATATTATTCCTATAAAGGACCTTTATTTGGTAAGTGGAAAATAAATGTTTATTTAAAATGATCTCACAAAAGCTACGGGTGTTTTCTCATAAAAAAACACTGATACTCATTGAATATCAGTGCCCTCTACCCAAAATGCGGCGATGCCTTAAAGAAGAATCGTGCTAATTGGTAACTTATATCTGAAAAATACTTTCAAGTATAGCTAATGGGCTTTCAAACCTTATCTCGAAATTGCTTCCTGTATAATAAAAAACAGGATCGGTATCTCCATCAAAATGAATGTAGATGTTTGCGATTTCCTCCTTCCCTTTCATAATCATTATTTTTCCAGTTTCATCTGTAAAAGCCTTAAAATGAAGGATGTCAAAAGAGGCTTTGACTGAATCATTTCTCTTTCGAATGACAAATCCTCTTTCACGAAAATAATCTTCAAACACATCAAGAAATTCCTGTCTTTTTTCTATGAACGCTGTCTGAACCGTTTTTTCATAAAGGTCATGATCCTTTTCCCTTAAATTAAGTAGTTCTTCCTTTTTAAAACTCATCTTTTCTTCTCCTTGGGATTTTTCAAATATAGCTATTATAAATATATGGTACTACTATTATCATGAAAAGTGTAGAATTTCAGCACCATGCCCTTTAGAAGAAAAAGGAAATCCAAAGAATCCCTTCTGTTAGATTTCCTTTTCATCATGTTTATCTAAACTTCTCTGGAAACTGCTTCACAATTCCCTCGGTCAAGATATCCCCCATATGAATCAAATGAGTTTCGTTCGTATCCGCTGTACGAACATCGCCTACCCAGTCACCTTTTAGCCGGTCAATAACCTCATCAGTAGTTAATTTTAGATGGGTATAGAACATTTCGGTTAAGACCTTTTTGGACCAATATGGATTTGCAGATGTTAAAAATGCAACAATTTCGTCCGCGTTTTGTACCCATTCTTTATTGAATTTATCAATATTAGGTTGGTCCCCCCTTCTCGCAGCATCAATAATTTTGCCTGCAATCAAAATATGTTCCTTTAAAAGAGCTGTAAATTTATTCCCTTCTTCTTCACCATAATAGGATTTAATAATGGTTCCTAAGTCTTCTTGGTTTTTAAGAAGTCTGGCCAACACTGCATCTTTATCTTTAAGATCGCTGAGTGTGGATACAATTAAACTTCTTGTCCACCATGCATGTTCAACCCAAAGCTGCTGCATGGGATATTTTAAATCAATTACTTTGGCATTAAGACAGGATGGATCTACCGGATCTCTCACTTCCGCACCGGCAAATGAAGCGGTATTTACATGGAAAACAGGAAAACGAAAATGAAAGAAATAATCGCTTTTTTCATGGATGTTTACTCCTTTATTTATTATTTTTACCATTTTAGTATTAATAAATTTTTATTCCTTATGCCCGCATCCTCCAATGCTTTACTAAACTTTTTTAAAGGAAAATCTGATATAGTAGTCTTAATGTGGAATAGAAAGGAACTTTTTTATCATGAAATGTATTTCAATTGATTTAGATGGGACACTATTAAACTCTGACCATGAAATTTCTGAAGAAAACGAAAAAACTTTAAACGAATTAAAAGCTCAAGGTCATGAGCTTATTTTAAACACGGGAAGAGCTTTGGCGGATGTCATTCAACTAAAAGCCGTGCAAAATTTGGAGATTCCTATTTTTTGTATAAATGGTTCTGTTTTGTATTCACGTACAAATGAAATGCTGTATGAGGCGACTTTGCCGATTTCCACCTTTAAAGAACTTCTTCCAATTTTGAAAAATTTAGGCGCAGGTATTCTCGTCTACACGAATCATGGCGGTTTTCCTTCCACTTTGCCTCCATTGAAAGATAAGAGTAAAGAAGAACTCGACAGGTTTTTTCAAGAATTCAATTATGATGAAATTCTTGAGCTTAAAGAGTTGAAGATCTATAAATTAATTGCTTTGGTGCACAATGACCAACTCGAAAAAGTCGATGAAATAAAAGCGACGTTAACAGGTAAATTCCCGATTACGATGGCTTCTTCCTTTCCGAATAATGTGGAAATTACGTCAGGCGAGGCTCACAAAGGAAAGGCCCTATTGAAGTACCAAAAAATGATGGGGCTGTCTTTTGATGAGATTATTGCCTTTGGAGATGGCGGGAATGACCTTGGCCAATTTGAAGTAGCGAACATTTCGGTTGCGATGGGCAATGCCCCGCTATATGTGCAAGAAAAAGCGGACCTAGTTACAAAAACAAATGATGAAGACGGTTTTGCTTATGCAGTCCGACATCTATTGCATTTAACGAACACTCCAGTTGGGCAGCATTAATCCAAAAAGCCTTCACATTCATCAGAATGGAAGGCTTTTTTGTGTTCTGTTAATCTTGAACCATTGCTTTTTGGCGGCATGCTTCAATCGCATCGATCATTAGGTGGTCCAAATGGTTGGTGTCCAAAACCTCTAAACCAGCAGCCGTAGAACCGCCCGGGGTGGCCACTTCATCTGCCAGTTCAGCAGGATCCGCATTGGTTTTCAACATTTCTGCAGAGCCGGCAATCATGTTTGCCACTAGTTTCCTTGCTTGTTCCTGACTGACACCGGACTCCAGTGTGATTTTTTCAAGTGCTTCTGCGACTCGGTAGATAAAGGCCGGAGCACTTCCGGTGACAGCTGTCAATTCATGAATTTGCTGCTCTGTTACTTTTTCAAATTCACCAATTCCGTTAATCAATGCTTCAAGCCAATCTTGCTGTTCTTGTTTTACATTTTGCCCAAGTGCATATAAGGTCATCGACTTTCCTAATTTTGCGGCTGTATTGGGCATCACCCATGCTACAGGTGTTCCTTTAGGCAGCTTTGACTCCAGATAAGTTGGACCGATTCCTGCTGCAACCGTGATGACCAATTGACCATTCATGAGGTCTGCTAAATCTGCAAGAATCGAATCATGGGATTCTGGGGGTAAAGCGAGTATGATGATATCCATCATGCTAACCTCTTGCTGCCAGTGATTGGTTGTTTCCACGTCATATATTTCTCTTACGTCATGTAATCGCTTTTCGTTTCCATTATTGCCGACAAGAATGGAAAATTCCTTCTTGTTCACTCCTTCAATAAGAGCTTGGGCCATGCGCCCTGCCCCGATAAACAAAACATGTTTTTTATTATTATTCATTGCTGCTTCACCTTGATTTTCTAAGTTGAATATGTTGCTTAGCTTACCCAATTGGGAGGATAAATTCTATGAAAAAATACTTTTTATCGCGTCAATTAATTTTTGAAAGAAATCCGCGACCTTTTGAAAAAATCCTTGGTCTACTGCATTCTGTACCTTCTGTTTAACGTCCTGTGCAAGATTATCGAGTTGAGATTGTACGTTATCAAAATTGATGTTCAGATGACGCATTTTATCAAATAGGTCAATTAACAGCTGACGATCTTTCTCACTTAGACTGATGTTCAACGTTTTTAATTTCTCATCCACGATGTTGGCAATATCCTCTTTCGTTGCCGGATGCTGTGCGGCAATCTCTTGTTTAATCTCTGTTAACAGTTGGCTGACTTTATCGGAATCCATGCCTTCTTTTTTGGCTAAATTAGTTGCTAAGCTCAATTCCTCACTAGCAACTTCCGTCCGGTCCTTATTTAGGTTTGTACCTTTTCCGGTATCATAGGCCTTATAGATCCCCACAAGGGCGGAATGTCCGCTGACTTTAATCGGGGAGGCAACATCTACTTCTGCATCCTTTACCCCTGCTGTTAACAAGGCATTTGCATACATTTCTTTCGTGACCTCGGTAATATTTTCAGGGGTTACGATGTTTACGACAATTCCCCCACCTGTGTCGTCTCTGGTTATTTTTGCAGAGGAATACATATTGGCATGTGCATCCCCTTTGATATAGTTCACGAGGTCTTGTCCGGTTGCCGTGATCTCTCTTACTTGGCTTGGGTCAGTCACATCTAATAGTTTTTTGACTTCGTCTTTTTGGGCAGCGGATAATTGTGCCCCGTACACAACTACTGGCGATCCATACTTTTCATTAATGCTGTCATTATCACCACTTGAGGCAAGAGCAATGCCAGAATTTCTTACAAATAATGTTGTTATCAGAACACCGACGATCGCCGCCCCTTTTAAAAATCGATTCCATTTCATTTTTTAGTCTCTCCTTTTTCCATAAATGACCTTGGTTTATTTCAGAAACCTATTTTACTCTATCATGCCAAGATTTTCATGTGAATAGGTTTTAAGCCGTATAAATTTTTAGTTTCGGTGATTGAAGTCTTTTTTGGCAGATTACAATCATTTGAATTCAAAAAAGAAAGCTCACCGATTGGCGAGCCCATCATTTATAAAAATTAGAATCAACTAAACTGGCTTTCCAGCGTTTTAATTTTTTCGTAAAGCTCCTTGTTAACAGGAGTGGATACACCATGTTTTTGACCAAGCTCCAATACGGTACCGGAAAATAAATCCACTTCACTCATGCGTCTCGCTTCCATATCCTGCGCCATCGAAGGTTTTCCTGTTGGACCTAATGTTGACAGCACATCTAACCAATAGTTCAAATCCTCTTCTGTTAAGTGGACTCCCTCTTTTTCAGAAAGCTGGATGACCTCTCGCATGGCGGCAATCATAGTATCTCTTGCTTGCCCTTCTTTTTGAATTTCACCGTAATTCCCTTGATAAACGGCAACCGTTTGATTGACGCCGACATTTAGCATAAATTTACCCCATTGCCGCCTTTGCATGTTCGTATCAATCTCATAAGGCAACTCCATTTTTTCAAAAAATTCGCCTACGCTCTTTGTTTTGTTTGAAACCACTCCTGGCTCCCGATCTCCAAAACAAAGCATACCCATATGATCAAAGGTCAGTTGATTCCCGACCTTAACGGCATCCATGCCTTGTGCGACGCAGTATAAAACCTTATCCATTCCAAAGGCTTCCCCGATAATTGCTTCGCTTGAGATTCCGTTTAAAGCTGATAATATGACGGTATGTTCACCAACATGATGTTTAACAGTCTGTATTGCATCATGTAGTCCATTAAATTTTACCGCAAACAGAATTAAATCAGCAGGTTCACAGTGGTCTTCAGGTGAAACATATTGAAATTCGCAGCGTTCGCCGTTACAAAAAACCCCTTCTTCCTGGTACCGTTTGATTCGGTCCTTATCTGCAATAACTCGCAAATCCCCTTTAGGCATCTTTTTCGATAAATGGTGTCCAAATAATATTCCTAATGCTCCCAACCCAATGATAGATACTTTCATAATCGCTTTCCTCCCTAAAAATTCATTTTCGACTGGCCGCCATCGACATTGATGCTGGCGCCGACGATCCAAGAGGATTTCTCAGATGCAAGAAATGCTGCAACATTCGCGATTTCCTCTGGTGTTCCAAAACGCCCGGCGGGAATTTCTTTTTTCACAAATTCTTCGATACCTTCCGGATCCTCTTCCAAGCGTCTTTGCCAATTGGCGCTTTTATGCAAAATACTCCCCGGTGCTATACTATTGACCCGAATTCCGTATGTAATCACTTCGTCTGCCAATGACTTTGTGAAGCTGATGAGAGCAGACTTTGCATTGTTATAGGTAACTTTGCCGCCGCTTTCTCTGCCGTAAATGGAAGTGATATTAATAATCGAACCTGAACGCTGTTTTTTCATTTGTTCGACAGCCAGTTTGCTTAAGTGAATCGCGGAAAAATAATTCAGTTCCATCGCCTTGTAAAAGAGATCCATCTCCGTTTCGGTCGCTTTACCGCCATTGCTGCCACCAGCATTGTTGATCAGGACGTCAATGGTTCCGAATTGTTCAACGAAATCATGTATGAGCTTGATGCGTTCATCTGCGTTCGTTAGGTCTGCTTGAAAGATCGTAATACTGCCGCCGATTTCTTCTTTTGTTTTTTCTAATGCATCCAGTCCACGGGCAGTGATGGCAACGTTTGCTCCCTCAGCTACAAAAGCCTTGGCGATGGCTTTCCCGATCCCTTTTGAGCCTCCGGTAATTAGAATGTTTTTGTTATGTAGTTGTAAATCCATTGTAAAAGCTCCTTTTTAAAATTGCGAAAATATTGAACTATTTATATTATAACGGTTTAGTGAGTAGATTTTAAAAAAGCTACTAATTCTTTTTCCATAACTTTCACTCTTCAACGGCAATGTAACATCCTTTCAAAAAAATGACACCCCCATTTTCAGGAGATGCCGAATGAATACCTATTTCTGATACTTAGACAACTTCGATGAGACTGATCCAGGCTTTTTTTCGGGTGCTTTAGCTTTCAGTCCGGAAGCCCAGGAAACTTGCGACTCATATTTTTCTGTTTGCTCCTTATTAACGAGGAATTGCAGCCGCTCTTTGTTCTTTTCGAGCGATTCCTCAAGCGTCTTCAGCCGGCTTGGCGGGAAAGAAAGCCCAGCTAGAATGGTCGTAACCGTTGGATCACATTCCGAAATATAGGTACCTTCAAATAATTCCAAAGGCTCGCCAATTTTTTCAAAAATTTGTGGCACATTGATGAGTTTCGATACCGTTTCTGGACCCTCATATATTAGGCCGGCTCGGATAACCCCAACCGTATCAACAGGACAGAAAATCGAGTGCGCCCATGACCGTTGAATTTTGCTGGAAACGTCTGCTGATGTCCTCGCTTCCGTTACCGTCGCCGAAGAAATAAGCGTTACTCCTCTTGTATTTAGAATATTCATGAGATCTGTCTCATCAAAATTACCAAAAAATGAGCTCTTCTGCGTCACTTGCAACACATAACTGATGGCTTCCATGACCTGACGATTCGAAGAGAGATAAATTTGTTGTTTACTTGATTGCGGGTTCGCCTTGCGCATTTGATCGTTATCGACTAGGAACACGGAAGAGATTCCCTCTATTTTCGAAATCTGTTCGATGCATTCTGCTGCGTTAATCCGGTTGCCTGCCAACACATTGCGTTCAGGAACAATCGCAATCGCCCCTATGTTAACGCCTGGGAGCTGGTCTAATAAAATATCGATTAACAGCGGACTCATCCCCGAACCGGATCCACCGTCAGTTGAGAATGCAACCAATAATAGTTTGATGTTTTGAAAGGATTTTTTCACAAAATCAATCATTTCGCGATAATGCTCATGAACGGCACGCAAACCGACTGAACGGTCCTGCCCTGCACCATTATAACCTGGGACAAAATACTTTTTCTCTACTTTCGTGTTTACTACCCCATCACGTTGATTCGTATTGATAAGGGCGGTTTGAAAGCCCATTGTCGATGCTATCTCAGCAATATTACCACCAGCTTGACCTACACCCAAAATACCGATCGATTTCACCAGATCGCCTCCTTATCTACTTAGATAATACTCACTTTTTATGAAATTAGACTTGTTCATTGTAAAAATGGGGGTTACTTTGCGCTAAAAGTAGACGGGTAAATGCCAAACATATTAGTTTTAGAACATTTCCAACGCTTTAACAACTGTATTTGTCCTAAAAAGCTGATTATTTATTGACCGCACCCCATCATCCCCGAAATATTTTCCACATAAATATTAAAATATTTTGACATACTGATAAAAATAATGTAAATTAACAAATGTACGAACAATTTTTAAATAACTAACATTAATATTCGTGTTTGGGAGTGTAACTCATGGAAAATGTTTTTGATTATGAAGATATACAATTGATTCCTGCAAAATCTATAGTAAAAAGCCGTTCAGAATGTGATACATCCATAACTTTTGGCGGTCATAAATTTAAACTTCCAGTTGTACCAGCCAATATGCAAACCATCATTGACGAAAAGATTGCCATCTTCCTAGCGGAAAACGGTTACTTTTACATCATGCACCGTTTCCAGCCAGAGAAGCGAATTGATTTTATAAAAGATATGAAAAAACGAGGTTTAATTGCTTCCATTAGTGTCGGTGTAAAAGATGGAGAATATGATTTCATTCAACAACTAGCAGATGAAAACCTAACACCTGAATACATTACAATCGATATCGCACACGGACATTCCAACGCCGTGATCGAAATGATTCAACATATTAAGAAACTCCTGCCAGGAAGCTTCGTTATTGCCGGAAACGTGGGTACACCTGAAGCAGTAAGAGAATTAGAACATGCCGGAGCTGACGCAACAAAAGTAGGGATCGGGCCTGGTAAGGTTTGTATCACTAAAATTAAAACCGGCTTTGGAACAGGCGGCTGGCAATTAGCTGCATTACGTTGGTGTGCCAAAGCTGCAACAAAACCGATCATTGCGGATGGCGGGATTCGTACACATGGAGATATCGCTAAATCTGTAAGATTTGGTGCAAGCATGGTGATGATTGGTTCCCTCTTTGCCGGCCACGCGGAATCTCCGGGTGAAACGTACGAGAAAGACGGAAAATGCTATAAAGAATATTTCGGTTCTGCATCCGAATTCCAAAAAGGCGAACGTAAAAACGTAGAAGGTAAAAAAATGTATGTGGAACACAAAGGAAAATTAATCGATACATTAATCGAGATGGAGCAGGATCTTCAATCTTCTATCTCTTACGCTGGCGGAAACAAATTAGATGCCATTCGTACCGTGGATTATGTGGTCGTAAAAAATTCCATTTTCAATGGCGATAAGGTTTATTAAGTAAAATGAGCGGGTTCAAATACGTACCCGCTCATTTTTTTCGCTCAAAACTATTATTTTCCCAAAGATTTCCTACCAATGTAATTAAACTGTAATAGTACTCTACTAACTGTAATACTAATCTACTCCTGGAGCTCATAGTCATAGAAATAGCTAAGAGATTCACAAGTGACGAACGAGGTTCAGGAGGGAAAGTATGTTAAAGAAATGTATTACCGCCATTGCCATTTTGGTTTCACTTCTATTCACAACCCCAACGTTTGCGTATACCGTAAAAGATGGAGACACGGTGGAAACGATCGCGCAAGACCATTATTTAACCTTGAAGGAATTAACGAGGCTAAACCCGCAAATTGAAAATATGAATGCCCTTTACATAGGGCAATACATTAATACAATCAAACCAGAACATAAAATTGGTGGACCCCTTAAGATAAGAAAAAGCACAAATACAGCAAAACCTGAATACATATCGGAAGCAGACTTAAAAGTTAGACAAGCGATTCGCAAGTCGAAACCGAAAATACATACAAAAAGCACACCAAAAACCATCGAAGTCACCGCTTACGAAAAAGATTTACTAGCTAGGCTTGTTAGAGCTGAAGCCCAAAATGAGCCCTTTAACGGTAAGGTTGCAGTGGCTTGTGTGGTCCTGAACCGCGTGGAAAGTAAAAAGTTTCCAAACTCTATTAGATCTGTGATTTATGCTAGAAACCAGTTTCAGCCCGTTTTAAATGGTCAAATCAATAAACCGGCCGATAAGGATTCAAGGGAAGCCGTGAATGAGGCATTGAGCAGTAAACGAGATTTAGTCGGCAGCTCTTTATTTTTCTATAATCCTAAAATCGCGCAAAGCCGCTGGCTCGATACCCGCCCGACCACATTAGCAATTGGTCGCCATGTTTTTAAAAAATAGGCTTTACTAAAGAACAATGCTGATTTTTAAACGGCGTTGATTGGAGCGGAAACAACAACCAAGTTTAATACAGCCAAAAAATAAAAGGATCTCACAATCGAGATCCCTTCTTGTCTATGAGCGAACCTGAGAGAACTTTGGTATTCGGATGAGCAATCCGGTTACGAAAATCACAATTAATACCGGAATCAGCCAGCCGAGTCCATCCTCATAAAAAGGTAATGCCCTGTTATAAAATTCGATAATCGGTGCAAGCCAGCTAAAATATTCAATATTCAGAAGCTGGCACAAGGTTTTAAACCCATCAATAATACTGATCAACAACGTAACAGTAATCGCCGTTACATAAACCATCTGGGCATGCTTAAATAGTTTTGAAGTAAAAGTCAAGAGCATGAGCACAACCGCTAATGGGTAAAGAAACATTAAAACAGGAATGGAAAAATTAATGATATTGGCCAATCCAAAATTCGAAATGACAAAACAAACTAGAGAAAAGAAAACAACCCACGCCTTATAGCTCAACTTTGGAAGCAATGAATGGAAATATTCCCCACAGGCTGTAACCAACCCGATACTTGTCGTGAGACAGGCAAGAATAATAATAACCGATAACATTAATGTTCCTAACGTTCCAAAGTAGTAATAGGCTGCTTTTCCAAGGACAGGTCCGCCTGTATCAAATAAACCGAATCTTCCTGTGCTGGTAGCCCCTAAATAGGCAACACCGGCATAAATTATTCCTAGGAAAACAACCGCTACCAGTCCGGACTTTGCAGATGTAATCAGAACACCTCGTGCAGAAGTAACCCCCATCGAACGAATCGCATTGATGACGATAATGCCAAATACAAGGGACGCGAGTGCATCCATCGTGTTATACCCTTCCATGAATCCTTTTACAAATGCTCCACTTGAATACGTCTCTTGCGGTGCACCAATTGGACCTAATGGTTTAACGATCACCATGAATAATAAAACAAGGATCAGGATAATGATTGCAGGAGATAGAATTTTCCCAACATTATCGACAATCTTTGCCGGATTTAATGAAAACCAGAGAGTAACTACAAAAAAGATGAGAGTAAAGATAAAAAGTCCAATATGTCCATGGCTTTTGCCAACAAACGGTGCAATCCCAATGTCATAAGCAACGGCACCCGTTCTTGGTGCAGCAAAAAACGGCCCAATTGTTAAATAAAGCAGTGCGGTAAAAATCACCCCATAAATTGGATGAACCCGGCTTGAGAGCTCCTGAAGGTTTTTACTTCCTGAAAACCCCATCGCCAAAATCCCAAGGAATGGCAAACCAATTCCGGTAATCAAAAATCCTGCGACCGCCATCCAAATTTGCGATCCTGCATTCTGCCCTAGTGATGCTGGGAAAATTAAATTTCCTGCTCCAAAAAACAAGGCAAAGAGCATGACTCCAATAACAAAATATTTCGAAAATGATAACTTGTTTTGCATAAAAAAGCTTTTCCTCCTAAAGTTTTACAACGGTTGATATTCTAAAATATCGTCTGAATTTACTATATTAGCAAAATAATAATACTCTTCTTGTTCGTGAAATGCAACACAAACTCACATTATTATAACAATTCTAAAAAGTCGCTCCCAGTTCTTGAAAAAAAGTAACAAATAAAAGGGCACGGTTTCCCCTGCCCTTCTAATTGATTCAACCTTTTTTCCCTTGATTTTTTATGCGCCTCTCTGCCTCGTTCATATTCGGGTATTGCGGAGGCTTCGTTTTATTTAGCGCCTTCTTCAATTCTACCGTTGCATCATCGTTCGTATTATACTTTCCGTCCATGCTGTCACCCCTTTTCGTCTTTATTATGAACGGATTTTGGAGGTTCATTCCACAACTGTGGATATAAAAACAGCTTGGAGAATCACCCCCAAGCTGTTTTACCTATGAACGTAAAAACTCCGTTTCCAATTTAATTGGGTTTTCTTTTACCTTAGCTTTCTCAGCTAAATAAACTGGAAATGTCACCGCAAGTGTCGTGCCCTCATTTGGGACACTTTCTATCTCCAGTTTGCCTTTCATCATTTGAATTGTCTTTACCGCGACCATTGACCCCAGCCCGGTCCCTTTTTCCTTACTGCTGTAATACGGTTCCCCAAAACGATTAATTTGTTCCTTTGTCATTCCTACGCCCGTGTCGCTCACTTTAATGGTTAAATCATTTTTATTTAAAAAGGTTGCAATTTTCAGCTCCCCACCATTTGGCATGGCCTCAACACCGTTTTTCATGATGTTCAAAAAGCATTGACGGAAATAATTCGCATTCCCGAGCACTGAACCGGATACAAGCTGATCCTTTATCTTTACTGAATTCATGTTTGCCCAAGGCTTCAAAATCTCAATAATATTTTTGAATTCACTTTCAACGCTAATCGGTTCTACCTTCTCCGTCGCCGGTTTGGCAAAGGCTAAATAGTCACTAATAATCGTCTCTGCATTATTGAGTTCTCTCGCCACATGTTCAATATATTGCTCTTTCTTTTCCTGCGATAAATTCGGATCTTTTAGCAGCTCAATAAATCCTTTTACCACGGTCAGTGGATTCCGAACCTCATGTGAGATACTTGCTGCCAGCTGGCTGACAACCTCCATTTTTTCCAATTTCACCATATTGGATCTTACATGAATCGTATCCATCAAAATCTCTAGCAGGTAGACGGCAAAAAATACAATCACAGGAGGTAAAATAATAAAATAGAAAATATACGGTTCGGTTACTTTAAAGAAATCAGACATCGCAACAGCCATATAGGTTGTAATGATTTCCAGGAGCAAGGTAATTGCAGCTGAAAATAACAGCTTTTTCTTTTTATTTACTCGATTGAACTTTGTCGAGAAAAAGGCCGTAGCAATAAAGATGACCACATAAACAATCAGTGTTAAAAAATTAAATCCATAAATCGCAAACCGGCTCACTAATAAAATGATCAAAAGTGCAGCCCCGGTAGGCCAGCCGCCATAAAGGGTTCCAATAAACAGTGGAATTTGTCTCAGGTCATGTACACAGTACTGATCAATATAGATTGGGAATTTCATACATAAAATAATCGGTAAACTCATGCAGGCAGTAAGTAGGATCTGCTTATACTTCTTAAGCCGGCTTACATTATCATATAAAACAAAAAACAATAGAATGCTGACAATAATATAAAACAAGTTATCTAATACATTATGATTGATATAAACGAAGTTCATCGTTGCATACTCCTAACTATGTTGGTTAGAACGTCTTGTAAATTATACAACAAGAAGGGATATGCAGGAAGAGGTTTCTACTATAATGGTGTTCTGAAATAGATTCCAATCATAAATTTTCTTTTGTTCTTACCAAAACTCTATTTTTGTATTATTCTAAATATAGAATACAAACTTTTAGGAGTGGGTTAAATGAATACGATGTTTATTGCCGGACATGCAAAATTACCCTCAGGAATGGCAGCAAGCAATTTGTTTGAAACGTTAACGATCACAGCTGAAATAGATAATCATTATGGGGTGATTGTGGATGCTGCATGCACCCTGGCAACGGATCACGGCAAAGATTATATTGCTAGACTCTTAAAAGGCCATAGTCTTCGTCATGGAATTGACAAACCACTTGATGATGTAAAAAGATTTTACAATGGAAAAGCAGCAAATGCTCTAATTGCTGCATTAAAGGACTTATATAAACAATTTGAGTCGATTAAAAAATAAGCGATTTCAACTAAAGATGGAGTTTTCTTCTTAATATAACACGCTAGATTGAAACCGGCTTTAAGTTACATACTAAAACCCCGGAGTTACTCAATCTCCGGGGTTTTAACGGTTGGCTCTGTTAAACAGGTTGTTGATTTCCGCTCCAGGCGCTTCGCTTTCCGCGGGCGGCTCGTCGAGCCTCCTCGTCGCTTCAATCAACAGCGTTTCAAAAATCAACATTGACCTTTTACATAGCCTAACGTTTAATTTAAATTATCCTTTTTTCACTGTTTCCTTTTCAAATGGCCAAGCCGGCAAGGTATTATTTAATGGTTTATCCTCCCGGTACCCGAGAACGTATTCCGCCTGCATAATGGTATGGATCTCTCTCGTCCCTTCATAAATCACCGGAGCCTTTGAATTTCTTAGGAATCGTTCGACTGGATATTCACTTGAATATCCGTAAGCCCCATGGATTTGCACCGCATCATCGGCCGCTTTATTCGCAAAATCACAAGCCTGCCATTTTGCTAGCGATGTTTCTCGTGTATTTCGGACACCTTTGTTTTTTAGTTCACCTACACGATAAACCAATAATCGGCTCATTTGTAAGCCTGCTTCCATGTTTGCAATCATTTGTTGAACCAATTGGTGTTTGCCAATTTCTTTCCCAAATGTCTTCCTTTCATGACAATAATTTACACTCTCTTCTAAAGATGCCATGATTAAACCAACAGCACCAGCCGCAACGGTAAAACGTCCATTATCAAGGGCAGCCATGGCAATTTTGAAGCCTTCGCCCTCTTCGCCTAATCGGTTCTCTTTTGGAACTCTTACCTGATCAAAGAATAATTCCCCTGTATTACCAGAACGGATTCCTAATTTTCCTTTGATGGCACGGGATGAAAACCCTGGCATCGTTCTTTCGACGATAAACGCAGAAATTCCATGATGTTTCTGAGCTTTATCTGTATACGCGAATACGATGAAATGATCAGCAACATCGCATAAGGAAATCCATGTTTTTGAACCGTTTAGTATGTAGTCCTCCCCATCCCGAACGGCAGTGGTTTGCAGTGAAGCAACATCTGAACCGGCTCCAGGTTCTGTTAAACCAAATGCAGCAATCTTTTCACCCTTCGCTTGTGGAACCAGGTATTTTTGCTTTTGTGCTTCTGTTCCCCATTGCAATAGTGTTAAACTGTTAAGTCCTGTATGAACTGATACCGCTGTACGAAACGCTGTATCCCCTCTTTCCAGTTCTTCACAAACGATTGCCAGTGCATTATAATCCATCCCGCTTCCGCCGTACTCTTCCGGGATACAAACCCCCATAAGATTTAAATCACTTAAGCGCTTCCAAATTTTCGGATCGAAGGCCCCTTGTTCATCCCACTCTCTCATATTTGGAATAATTTCTTTATCTACGAAACTTCTAATCATCTTTCTTAGCATTACTTGCTCTTCTGAAAAATCAAAATTCATCGTGAACACTCTCCAATTATATTAATTTTTTAACTCTAATGAATTAATCCCAGAGTCGATAATTTTTTTCTGGATAAATTGTGAAATCTCTTCAGGAGTGTACCCTGCTTCTTGAAGGATCTCGATAGTATGCTCTCCTGGCATCGGGGGGTGCCGTTCTACTTTTGTAGCTGTCCTTGATAGTTTTATCGGAGAACCTACTAGTTTTACTGAACCTGCCTCAGGATGATTGACTTGAACTACCATATCCCGCTCAATCACCTGTGGGTGGTTAAATACCTGGTCCATGGTTTGGATTGGACCGCAAGGGATATTATTTTTAGAAAACAACTCCATCCAAAATTCAGAAGACTTTAATTGAAGCTGATTTTCCAAAATATTCGTAAGTTCAATCCTATTTTCTACCCTTGCTTCATTTGTTCTATATTTTTCATCTTTAGCTATTTCAGGAATCTTCATTACTTCACATAATGTTGTAAACTGCCTGTTATTCCCCACAGCGATAATAATTTCTCCATCCATAGCTTTAAATATAGAATATGGGACAATATTTGGGTGGTCATTTCCGAGCCTTTGTGGCACATTACCAGAAATAAGATAATTGCTGGCCACATTAGCTAATGAGCTAACTGCAGCATCCATAAGCGACATATCAATTTTTTGTCCCTTCCCGGACCTCTCTCGTTCTAAAAGGGCTGCTTCAATGGAAATAGCTGAATATAATCCTGTAAGAATATCAACCATTGCCACGCCAATTTTAAATGGACTGCTGTCTTGATCCCCCGTAATGCTCATCAGACCGCTCATTCCTTGGATTATATAATCATATCCGGGAAGATGGCGATAGGGGCCTGATTCTCCAAAGCCTGTGATCGAACAAAAAACTAATTTTGGGTTATTTTCTTTCAATGAATCATAATCTAGTAACCATTTTTCCATCGAGCCAGATTTAAAGTTATGAATCAACACATCCGCCTCTTTGGCTAGTTCTCGGACTATGTCCCTGCCTTCTTCCGTTTTTAAGTCAACCGTCAGGCTGCGCTTATTCCGATTGGCACATAAATAATAGGCACTGACGCCATTTTGAAACGGAGGTCCCCATCCTCGTGTCTCATCACTTCCACCAGGGGCTTCTACTTTTATTACATCTGCGCCTAAGTCTGCTAAAATCATGGTGCAGTAAGGACCCGCAAGCACACGTGTTAAATCCAATACTTTAATTCCTTCTAATGCACCGCTCATGTTACCTCCTCCCTTTTTTGAAAAAAAACATTTTTTACATACAAAAAGCCAGTCCTTTCCACATTCATGTGTTAAGGACTGGCTACATGATCCATTTCATCCAACCTGGTAGGGCTGGTATTGGAATCTTCTCAGTCAAATATTTAAGAATCAAAAACGGACTTCACTACCTTCAGCTGTAAAGGCTGATAGGGAGAAGTTATTTTTATTTTAAAAGAATGTTCTGAATATTTCAAGTGCTTTTTGAATATATTTGGGGAATTATTATTTATTTTCCTACCTATGATAATATTCGTTTCTCCCCATCAACTTGCTTGATGGGGTCAATATTTTGCGTAAATTCTAAGGTACCAATATATTCTCCATTTTCATCCCGAACTGCAAAATAACGAATATAAACATATTTGTCCTTAAATTTTATCCAGAAATCCTCCACATCTTTTTTGCCTGATTTAAAATCTGCGAGCAGTTCTTCGACGGCGTGGACACTTCTTGGCGGATGGCAATTTTGGACCGTGCGCCCGATAACAGCTTTCGTACGGGCAAAAATCCTATCTTTTCCGTGAGAAAAATAACGAACAACATCGTCGTGGTCTATAAAGGTAATATCCACCGGTAAATGGTTTAACAGCAGTTCGAGCTGTTTTAACGATAATATCCCGGTTTCCATCTTGATATACCCTTCAGAGATGGCATTCTCTGCAAGTGCTTGTCTTTCAGGCCTCCAAACATCAGCAGGCTCCGTCAGGCAGAAGCCAATTTCATCACTTTCATGAGCAATTTTCACCCATTCATCTTCAGTCAGATTGTTGAGAGCCATTGGAAACAAAATATTTTCTTCGCGGTAAATCATATCATTTACTTCATTGATGATATAGGTAACAACTTGAACAATGCCCTGCTTATCTCCATCGTAATAAGATAAATTTTGTTTGGCATCTTTAATCGCATCACGAATAAAGTCATCGATTCTCCACATATTCGTAGAAGGACCATAGATTCCATATTTCTCAAGGTATGGGAAAATTAAATGTTCCTTCCTGTTAAAATGCTTGTCTATATCCAGTAAAAGATTGCAATCTTCCAGGAGTTTATAAACATTCTCAGGTGAATCTTCCTTTTCAAATTGCCATAAATGGATTTGAACCTTTGTTTTAATTAATTTTTCTAATTCCCTATTTTCCAACTTAAAGGTATGGACCGGATGTCCAGGCTGTTCCTCAGGATGCTGTGAGCGCTGCTCCTCTTCGATTGAGCCTTTAAACAGAGCGGTGTGCGCCGCGTATAAACGCTTCACTTCTTCTGCGGGCAAGGTCCCCTCTTGGGTAAAATCATGCTGTATTTGTGAAATTTCATCAATGGTAATTTTACCGATGAGCGCATTAAAATGGGCTTTTACCTCTTCAACACTTCTTCCATTATGAAGATCCGTAAAAATTTGTTTAATCATTTCAAATCGTTTTGTATTTTTTAATAAAAATTGTTCACGATTATTAATCATTTCACTCATAACGATTCTCCTTCGCTAAAGCATCTGTACCTTAGTGATAACTTTTCTCAAGAATATCACGCAATCCCCCAAAGGTTTGTGATTTATATCATTACTACAATGCAAAACAAACAATGTTCACAAAATAGACAAGTTGATTCGACAAAACTCGGGCGGTGCCTGGCACCGCCTGAATTTTGTCGAGTTGGAAATACCTGCTATTATGACCTGATGATAATTATCACATCCAATATAAAATCTGAATGGTATGATGCAAGAGTGTAAGTAAATAAATAAATTGAAATGGGGTTATGTAGTGAACTTTCCACAACTGAAAATAGGTCATATGATGCCGAGAGTACCGATAATGCAAGGTGGTATGGGTGTTGGCATTTCTTTAAGCAAGCTAGCTTCAGCTGTTGCGAATGCCGGCGGGATTGGCATAATATCCGGTACTGGAATTTCAGTTGATGAAATGAGGACCCATATAAGACGAGCTAAAAATCTTGTCAAAGATGCTGGATATATTGGCGTAAATGTATTATTTGCCATGAATGATTTTGCGGAAAAAATGAAAGCTGCCCTTGAAGAAAAAGTGGATTTTATTATATCAGGCGCAGGAATCTCACGAGATATGTACGCATGGGGAAAACAGGCGGGAATACCCGTCATTTCGATTGTCTCTTCGGCAAAATTGGCTAGAATTTCTGAACGTCTTGGCGCTGCAGCAGTGGTCGTTGAAGGTTTTGAAGCGGGAGGACATCTTGGTACTGAGCGTCCTATGTTGGATATACTTCCGGAAATTGTAGAGGCTGTTTCCATCCCTGTCATTGCTGCGGGAGGAATTATGACGGGTGATGATATTGCAAAAGCGATTGGAATGGGTGCATCCGGCGTGCAAATGGGCACTCGGTTTGTGGCAAGCGAGGAATGTGATGCGCCACTTGCCTTCAAGCAAAAATATGTGGATGCACGTAAAGAAGACACCGTTCTGGTTAAAACGACAGTTGGCCTTCAAGGAAGAGCCATAAGCAATAACTTTACAAAATTGATCAGTGGTCCTGACAAGTTGAAAATTGCTAAATGCCATGATTGTCTAAAAAATTGTTCCTATCGTTTTTGCACACTAGATTCCCTCCTTGTGTCTGTTGGAGGAGATGTGGAGAATGGGTTAGTTTTTGCTGGTGCAAGAGTGGGAGAAATAAAGGAAATTCTTCCGGTCCAAAAAATCATTGACAATCTTACTATTGAATATGGTTTGGCTGCAGAAAACGCTTAAAGGTCTATTTTGTACTAGAATGAAACACTCTCGGCTTACTTTTTGCTGAAAAGCTAACAAATCCCGGGTGCAGATTTAAACACTCGGGACCATTTTTTAATTTATACACCGATAAAAATCAACTACCTCTAATCTATTTGCAGAACCTTCTTTATCGAACGTGACAATCCATAGCCTGCATAAACCCCGAAAACGTTTAATATCAAATCATCTACATCCAAACTTCCTCTTTTGGTAAGGAATTGCAGAACCTCAATCATTGTAATCATGATAATAGGGAGCCCGAATCGTTTTATATTATTGACAGGCGATTTTCTGGCTATGATCATAGTAAAAATCCCAAATGGGACAAACAATAAAACATTTGCTGCTAAGTTGTAAAACGCGATTAAGAATGAAACCTCCCCACTTAAATAAGAGGAGATAGTTTTAAAAGGAACTAAATTATATGTTTGGTATTCTTGATTGGATGGCCTGAAAAGAAAAGAACCAGCAATGAACATGAATACAAGAATAAGAAAGTCGATAATATCCGTTTTGAAATAGACATCGTATTTCCTGTAACTAATAAAATGAAGAAAAAAATAAAAATGGTCAGACAGAACCACACCAAAATCAAAACGACCGGATGAAGATAATTAAATAATTTTATCCAAATCGGAAGCAAAGCGGCAAATAAGCCCTGCGATACGATCACAGAGAGCCAAACCGCCCATTTTTTTGAAATCATTGAAGAACCCCCGTCAAAAAATCAATCCTTACCATTCTACCACGAAAAAGAGTAGCGGCGGGGAACCCATTTATCGACAAAATTTGGGCGGTGCCTGGCACCGCCCAAATTTTGTCGAATCTCAATGCATAAGATTAAATAATTTTTCTTCTGCTAAATTGGTGTCAATCGGGCAGACTTTTGCATCTCTTCCGTATTGCCATGCCCATACTAAACCAGGACATCTTGGTTTTTTCGGGTTAAATTTTGGTTTGCTCCGTTTGGTGCTGATTCCTTTTTCAGGCTTCGCACTCCACAATACTGCTTGATTTTTCACGAACTCCTCTTTTTGAACGGCTTCACAGTAGGCACTATGAAAACCGCCGACCATTGGATCATGATAAAATCCCGCCCTATATGAACTGGTATAAAACGTTTCCACCCAGCCAATTAACCACTCTGCATCCGCTTCGTGAAACCGTTCTACATTTGCGAATATAACAGTCCCTTTACGAATTCCCAGCCTTCGGGCATGGTAAATAGCATTCCGCGCCATTACTTTTCCCTCTTGCCGCCCAACAGGGTTGTTAAAATCATTATAAATAGGCATAACTTTTATGCCTTTCGATCTTAAAAACCGTAGTTCGTCCTTCGTAAGTCCCTCGCTAGCATTGGGCACCGTGCTCAAATATCTTCCCCAAAAATCCGGTATCCCAAAGTTTCTCTGGACACATAGTAATACTTCCTCATTAGCATTTACTGTAGAGTCTACACCCCAAAAAACTGCCATACTACACCTCCATTTCCATCTATATGTATATGCGGAGGATACTTATCCTAATGAAAAAATCGATTAAGACAGCCATTAGCATTTATTATAAAACTTAAAAAAGCGCCCTCTAAATGGAGAGACGCTTTTAATCAAGCTATTTTGTTTCTGTATTAAGCACTTGATGAAAAAATTGTAACACTTGCTGGTAAGCATCCCTTGCAGAGGCCACATTGTAGGATGCACGCGTATCGTTGAAAAAAGCATGACCTGTATTTTGATAAATTTTATATTCAAATGATTTACCATTTTGTTTCATTTGTTCTGCAAGATGTGGAACATTGTCCGATATCCGTTTGTCCTGATCACCGTAAAATCCATAGACTGGACACTGAATATGCTTGATATCTTCATCCTGTGGAGCATTTCCGTAAAAGATAACCGCTCCTTTTAATTTGGGATCCCGGCAGGCTAATTGTGCGGAAAGAGCCCCTCCCATACAAAAACCAACGGATGCAACACCTTGTCCCTTAGACGCCCCGTATTCCTCACGCAAAAAACTAGAAGTTGCCAAAAGCTGTTCAATATAATCAGAAGAATTAATCCCGCTAAACATTCGTTCAAAGGTTTTTGTTACACGGTTTTGTTTTTCTTCCTCTAATTCGCGAAGAGCCTGCTCTCGTTCATCAGGGTTGTTCCATACCGAATGTGGCAATGTGTCGAGAAAGGCCTTCACCTCAGCAACCCGCTCTGTACGCAATTCTTCGGCCTTTGCATATAAATCAGGAGCAAACGCAAGGTAACCTGCTTCTGCAAATCTTTCCGTTATATCCTGGATATGTTTATCAACACCCCATATTTCCTGAATTACCAATACAGCAGGGAGGTTTTCATTTACCCGATCCATTTTTGCTATATAACCTATGTACTCTTGATTTTTACCATAACGAACCCATTCGGTTGCTAATGTCATCTATTTACCTCCATCCTCATTGTCCAAGTAATCCCATATCATTTTATCAGACCACTATGGAAAATAAAAATTTTAGGTTAACCTCACTTGATGAACACACTTTGAAGATTTTATTTTCCGGTTTTGGGTTTTATTGTCCTATTAATGAATTTTATCTTCCAGTTTACCCATTCTATTTTCCAAAGACCATCCGAAAAGGAAAAATCCTAATGAAAACATATTACAAAGACCTTATCCGCAACAAAGTTCCTAATAATTACCATCTTTTAGGTATTCTTTTATAAAAAATAGCTTTCTCAATTTATTTTCCAGGTTTTGATTTTATTGTCCCATTTTTGAACTATATTCCCCACCTTTAATTGTATTATTTTCCAGTAAATGAAACATCAAAAAAGACAACCCTCTTTAGGTTGTCTTTCATCATGCCTGGCAACGTCCTACTCTCACAGGGGGACAGCCCCCAACTACCATCGGCGCTGAGAAGCTTAACTTCCGTGTTCGGTATGGGAACGGGTGTGACCTTCTCGCCATTATTGCCAGACTATTTATATGAGGTATCATTCCCTCAAAACTAGATAATACAGAAGAAGTTTTTAGTAAAAACGAGTTCACCTTCATATGATACATATGACTTGTCTAGCTTCGGCTCCTAACTTCTCGGCCGTTTCGATCCGTCTCTACAAATCCAAAAGGCAGGATTTGCAGTGCCGGCTCGGAAGCGTTCGTCGAAGTTGAACAGTCGCCT
>NZ_SMYO01000059.1 GCF_004358205.1 Bacillus salipaludis | reverse complement strand
GCCCGCTACCTAACTGTCTACGCTTAAAGACTAAAGTTACCTTTAGCCCTCCAAGACTCGCTACGAGCGAATGGCTAGTTCTTACTCGACGGGAATCCCACCCGTTATATGATACGACCTATGCTCGGCCGCACAAGCACCCGTTAGTGTAAGTACATTTCTTCACAATCTTACTTTCAAAATATAAAAAGAGCTACCTAAGTAGAGTAGCCCTAAAAAAGTAATTAAAGTTCCTCACTTATGAATAGTGGGGTTTTTGTCTCCTGAATAGACACCGAATGTGTCTATTTTTATATTAAATGGTTTTATATGTTTAGTGAGAATATTGTCCATAATATATTATTATGGGTTTCTTTTAACGACGGCAGTATATTGTTATTTTATTGCGTTTTTTTCGCCACATTTAAGTGTTTATTACCACTTTTTTGCTACTTTTAATACGACATCAATTATTTATTACCTAAAAATCAAAAAATCCCCTGTCAAAAAAACCCAGCGACTCAATACTGATGCTTTTTAACATTTTATAATTTTCCTAAATAATACGGCATTTGGCATCGCCACCAAACCCAATCATGCGAAACATCTTCGCCCCACTCATCAAACCATGCTGGAATTTGTTTTTGTTCAAAGGCCTCTTTTAATGTAAAGTATGAAGGCAGCCCATCCTGTTCCCAATCACCCAGCCCGGTACAAATAATGATATCTGCTGAACGATATCGATCAATAAACCAGCCGTCATTTTGATTCCATATGTAATCACTCGGTGAATTTTCGTATACAAGAGGATCATTTCCGTAATCCCCAAAAAAGAAACGCACATCGTAAACACCGCTAAGTGCAACGGTTGTTTGGAAGACATCCGGATGTCTCAAGAAAAAGTTCAACGCATGATATGCCCCCATACTACACCCCGTTGTCATCATTGGATCAAACCAACCTGTTTTATATTTAATAAATGGAATAGCTTCTGAAATCACATAACGGTCATATGCTTCATGAGCTAATGCACGGTCATGCGCCGGTTTTGAGTCGTGTAGCCAACTTTCGCTATCTATACTAGCCAATGTAAAAAACTGAACTTTTCCGGATTCAATAAAGTCATGACACACATCAATCATTCCAAAATCATAGTATTCAAAATGCGTCCCTCCAGATGAAGGAAAAACTAAGATTGGCATGCCACTGTGTCCATATCTGTTCAACAGCATTTCACGTCCTAATTCGCCACTCCAATGGTTTAAATGTTCTATATGCATAGAAAAATCTCCTATCCCTATACGTTTACAATGCTGCAATTTTTTCGTTCATGTACAAAACGGATAATGTCATCGACTTCTTCCTGCGAATCTGCATTAATCGCATAAAATTGATTTCCTTGGAGTTCCGCAAACGCATCTGGCATGCGCTGTTCGAACTTCACACAGTCGCCAAATCGTTCATAAATAGCATTCGTATCATGTTTATACTCATACGCATCACGCTGTGTTACACCGACACAAAACTGGTTTTCGGCATCGGACTCCTTAAATTCTCCTCCTGTCACAAGAGAAGCATACTGAGAAAATAAATCAATGGAGTACGCGAAATTGTACATATCAATCGTGAAGCCGCCAGCCAAGCGGTTATTATATTCAAGTGCAACATAATCCCCATCTTCTAATTTAAAAAACTCAATATGGAAAAAGCGTTCTTTCATGCCAAAAACTTCCACAATCGCCTTTCCATAAGTTTCGAGCTTTGGATCAATTTCTTTTTGAATCACATAAGCTAAATCCAACTGACCCTTAACGAGTTCCAGAGTTGGCACATTATATGTAAAGCTTGTTTGGAAAACAATGTTCCCTTTCTGATCCACTAAACCATCAAATGTACAAAGCACGCCTCCTTCGACATATGGTTCTAAGAAGTACACTTGTGCTTCTCCCCATTCTTCTTCAAAATGACGTACAGCCTCTTCTGAACTTAATTTAAAGGTTGCAGCTGATCCAACTCCATTATCCGGTTTAGCGATAACTGGCAGTCCTAATTCATCAATGGCTTTAGATAACTCCTTTTTAGTTTTAACGATTCTTCCATCTACAACAGGCACATCTGCTTTTTTAAACAGCTTCTTCATTTCAGATTTATATTTAACTTTTTTCAAGTCATTCGTTTTATTGCCGTACACGTTAAATTGCTCACGCAACTGCGCATCAAGTTCTAACCAGTATTCGTTATTGGATTCAATGCGCTCAATTGGACCATGTTTATAAAATAAAAATGCAACAGCACGTTTCACTTCATCTACATCTTCTAAATTATTCACACGATAATATTCTGTTAAAGCGTTTTGTAATTCGGAACTTAATAGGTCATATGGCTCTTCGCCAATTCCTAAAACATTGACACCTGCGTCTTTTAAACGATGAGCAAATGCCTGAAAATTACCTGGATAATATGGTGATATCAAAATATAATTCATAAAAAAGCTCCTTTCTCAATATCAAAAAATTCATTATTTTCACAACTAAGGTACAATTATTTCAATTTAAAATCAATCTAAGCTTCCAAAAATATTCAAAAAAAGTGATAGATTCCTCCCATGATCTAATTCAGTCAAATATAATTATTCAGTTTATTCAAGACCACTTCTCACTTAAGAAACGTAAACATTCTGGCAGGTGTTTTGCCCAAGCTTTTTCATCATGTTCTTCATCCGCAAAAATATTTAAACGAATGCTATCAATTGGAACAGAGCCTTTTATCAGTTGTTTATAATACTTAAGCGAGCAATCGATATATGCCTGCTTCATATTACCATACATCAATTGTCGATCGGCATCATCGCCTTCCTGAGTCCCAACTTGAATGTACACGCGTTGTTCAGGATCCAACTCTTCTCTAGCAATATAACTGTCAAAGGCTTTACTTGTAATCCAATTGGCTAAAGAAAAAATGCCTAAACCACCAATTTGATCTTTATATTCAATACCCATAAAAGCCGAAATATTTCCTCCAAGTGAACTGCCAATCATCGCTGTATGATATTTATCCGATTTAGTTCGGTAATGCTTATCGATAAACGGCTTCACGACTTTCATGACAAACTTAGCAAACTCCACGCCTCTTCCGCCTAGTTCATTATCTTCAGGAAGTGGGCTTTCTGTAATTTTCCAAGGCGTATATTCATTAATTCGATCTTGTTCAGCGTTATCTATCCCAACAACAATCATCTTCGGTAAATCGGGGTTTAGTTTAATTGCAGGAATAACTTTCCATGAATACCCGCTATAAGCTTCACTACTGTAGAAAACATTTTGTCCATCATGCATATAGACAACTGGAAAATTTTTAGCTTCATCTTTATCATAATTTTTCGGCAATAAAACACGCACGCGACGTTTTTCATTTTTATAAGACATATGTAATTGATGTGTTTCTAGTTTTAAATGAAAATAGGATTGATTCATTTTACCTTCCTCGTTCCTTTGATATTACATTAAATATTGGAAGTTCTACTTGAGAAAAATCCAACTGCTGAAGTTCTTCTAATGAATAAGTGTTTGATAAATATAAATCCAACTGGGCAGATATATCTTCAATAACTTTATATACCTCGCTGTTATAAAAATTAAAATCATCCATATATTTCATATAATATTTATCACACCAATTACAAATATGTTGATGTGAAAATTTGTTACTGCTATTTACTACACCCAACAATAATTCATCTAAATTTCTTTATTTAACTCTAAATCAATCTCAATAAACTTTGATTCTGACCAACTGCCTACATATTTGTTCTTGCCCAGCAGTTACCACCTCGGTCTGTAAATGCAATTTGTAATTAATTCAACGTAAATAAATTAGATTCCTTCTTCAACAAACCTGCCTCCGTTAGTGGAACAAAAAAAGCTGCGGTAGCAACCCAATCTTTTACTCTTGCACCCGTTCGTAATATAAGGTTAGCCAGATTTTAAACTAAACTGCTACGTTAGTGGACAGGTACATAATTAGAAACAAAAGTTTTAAATCTTAAGGCTTTGTTCATTCTCCTTTGCTCCTTTTGCATAATAGATTATGTATAAATCTTCTTCATTGTTTACCAACAATCCTTCTTTCGCTAACCTGCCCCTTTACTTAAATAAGAAAAGGTGATTACCGCTTGGTTAAGTAAACACCCCTGTCAATTCTATTCAATAAAATTTATTTTATTTTCCTGACACCATTCAATAGCAATTTGTTTAAAACACTCGCCCCGGTATGAATACCATTCATCTTCTATTTCAAAATCAATTATTTTATCCTTAAACCTTCTAAAGGCACCCTTTCCCTTAATTGCCATTAATAAGGATTCCTTCTTCCATTGATCACTTACTGTTAAACAAAAGTTTTCCATAATTTCATATTCATTCACTTCATATTGAGTAGGTAACTCTAAATAATTTTCAAAATTTTCAACCACATCAATTGCAATTATTCTATTTTCTTGTTCCCATTCAGGTAAATGATCAAATGGTTTTTCGTCTTCAGCAGCTCTCAGATCCTCCGATGTTACTAACACAAATTCTCCCGTTTTAATATTCAGTAATGAACGTGACTCTTCAAACTGTATTTCCATTTCCTCAATTATATCTTTTAGTTTAACTTGTATACTCATTATTTGATCACCTTTTTATATTTTTTACTAATGCACCCGTTAGCTGCATAAAAAAAAGCCACCAGTCAGTATTAGTTAATTTAGTAAATTTAATATAATCATTAACAGAATGGATAATGAAATGAAACCAATCATAAAGCATCCAAAGTATTTTAATGGTTTTGGTAACTTGTTTATCTTAGCATTAGAAGGGTTACCAGCATTTCCTTCAATCTCGTTAAAATGTTCTATTGCATCATTAAATGGTTTATTCTCATCTTTCATACAACCACCCCTTTACTAAATAATAACATTATTTAGTCCCCTACATTGGGATTTTTTGTATTATTTTCCTGAACTAACCTGCCCCGTTACCACAATAAAAAAGCCGCCTGAATTGGCAGCTGGATCTTTAGTATTGCATCCGTTAGTTTAAGAAGGAACTTTGCAAAGATTACTTTTTCTTCAATTTCTTAGTTATATAATAATAAACAATTGCGATTCCCAAAGAGGTACCAAAAGCGACAGAAAAGGCTGTATCAACATTCCAATTATGTTTAAAGAGTATGTTTACAACCAAATTACTAATAAAAAAAACTAAGAAAACTAAAAAGAAACGTAAAAAGTGTTTCAAAAACTTATCCTCCAAAAACCTAATGAGTTTTAATAATATAACAATAACACAATTACAAAATTTCCAATCCTTCTTTTACTAACCTTCCACGTTAGTGCAAAAAGAAAAAGAGCCGCAGTGCGACCCTTTTGTTCAACTCGTCGAGTAGAAGGGAGCCTTTCTACCTTGCGGTAGATTGTACTCCTCCCCCCTCACAGAACCGTGCTTGCGCTATTAACGCACACGGCTCCTCCTAGTCATCATTTACAAAATATAGCTAATTTCTTTTCTTAAGTCGTATATATTAAC
>NZ_SMYO01000058.1 GCF_004358205.1 Bacillus salipaludis | reverse complement strand
TATATATGACTTAAGAAAAGAAATTAGCTATATTTTGTAAATGATAACTAGGAGGAGCCGTGTGCGTTAATAGCGCAAGCACGGTTCTGTGAGGGGGGAGGAGTACAATTTACCGCAAGGTAGAAAGGCTCCCTTCTACTCGACGAGTAGGATGGATTGCTGCGGCGATCCTTTTTTTGTTGTACTACGGGGTAGGTTATTGGATGAAGGAAATCGACGCATTAATGTAGAAATATTTACCAAACAAAATGGAGGGTGTTAAGAATTTGGGAGGAAAAATCCAGAATTTTAGAAAATCCATATTTTTGTCAACAACTCCAAAATCCGTTGCCTTTTTAAAATGCCTGCAAAGTTTTGCTTGTAAAAAGAATTCCTTCCAAATGATCAAATTCATGCTGGAATATAATCGAATCCATACCTCCCATCTCACGGAATATCCTTTCACCAAAGATTGATAAATAGGAAATCCTTATTATGAGGTAGCGCGGAACTATCCCTATAATCCCTGGGAGAGAGATACATCCTTCGCCAGATGGTAATGAGTTGGGTGTTGGATCAAGTATATAAAAATTTGGATTGATTAAAATTTCTGTTCCTGTTGTAAATCGAGCAACAAAAGCCCGTTTTGATACGCCGACTTGTGGTAAGGAAATTCCTAATACATGTGGCGAATTTTCCACGAACGTTTTCATTTCATTCAAAAGTGGAGTTACACTATAAATGTGTTCAACATCAATTGCTTTTTGAAACAAAATTGGGTTTGGAAATGTAAGAATGGAAAACATTTCATCACCTTTCGTCCGAGTTAAATATTTTTACATTTTTTGAAATATTTTAAAAAAGCCATTTATAAAATATATTCGAACGGAAGAAAAAAATAATAGGAAATCAAATTGACAATAAACATTATTAAAAACCTGTATCGATTTATAAATCAATACAGGTTTTTAATGGTTAGTAATTCTTTAGTGAAACAAAGGGTTGCGCGGCAGCCTTCTTTTTTATTGAAATAAAGTGGCAGGATAGTTGAAGAAGGGGAACCTATCCACTTTATAGAATGAAAAGTGTTAAATACTTTTTAGAACAGGGAGAAATAAGATGAAATACAAGGACTTAGCAAAGCATTTTACTGAAAACTTTGAAGAGTATAAGACGATATTACAGGAACATATTGAATTCAACGATGAAATCTTAAATCACGTATTCTTTGGTGAATGCAACGATTATTTTATTGAACTCATAGGTAAAGAGAAGGAAATACAGAAAATTAAAGAGTTGTTTGCTTTTTTTGAACAAATGGCAACTCAGGGAGATGATGATGTTAAAGAATTATTAAGTGTTGCTATTCTTGCACGACTTGGCGACTCCAAGAAATTGCTACAAGCTGCATATAAGTATATGGGTGACGAAACAAGGAAGGCTTCAGATGAAATTGAAAAGTATTGGGGTAGATATTGAACTAACGGGTGCAAGAGTTGAAGATCTGAGCTGTCATTTTGACAGCTTTTCTTTTTGTCCTAACGGGGCAGGATAGTTGAACAAGACTTTGGAAATGTATGGTAAAATATATGGTGAATGATAAATGTGGAGAGTGGTATTAATGAAGGTACTGTTGGAGTTAATACGAATAGTGTTTTTATTTGTATTTTTCGGAGGAATTATAGGTGCCTTTATAAATTTTGTGTACTCAAAATTTGGAACGAACATAGACACCTATGGCTGGATGGGGCTAATGGCGATTCTTATTTTATTTTTTGTACTGTATAGGAATAAATATCAATTTAGTGGATGGTATACAGGTAAAGGACGAGTTAAACTCTCCGCAAAAGTATCAAAAGTGCTTATTTCCATTTCAATAATATTAATGTTGTTACCTCCGATTCTAAATTTCTTCTTTAGCTAACGGTGCGATTGTTCAAAAAGGGCAGTCGCTTTTCTTGTTCCGCTAACTGGCAGGTAAGTTGAACAAAAATGAAAAAAAGACAAAAAAATTCCTCATAAAATATGCCTTTTTATCGTGGAATTGTTGTAAAAATGAAAAGGAGAAAAGCACCCATTTGAGTGCTTTCCATATTAATCCTATTTACTTACTGAACAAGCCTTTTACACCCTTATAAATTAAGACTAGCGAGAATACTAGAACTGTTAGAATGCCAAGGATATTTGTAACTGGTGAAACACTTTCAAGAAATGAATCAGCTAACGGAACTTTTATAAGTGCAAAACCAGATAAAATTGTAGCAAGGAATAATAAAATCCGATTATCCATTACTTCCTCCTCCTTCCTATGTGATTAATAAATCATATGTCATTATTGTTACAAATATGTCAAAATTGAAACAATAGTTACATGTTATCGGAAAAGAAAAATACATTCTGGTATTCAAAAATGATTCTTCAGCTAATGGTTGCAAGAGTTAAAGATTGGGATTGCTGTGGCGATCCCATTTTTTCTTATTCCACTAATGGGGCAGGTTACTTTAAGAAGGTCAATTCGTTATAATAAAAAATATACTTATAAATTCAGAGGGTGATTAGTATTAATATTGACTTTTTAACAAACCATCCCGATAAAATCAATGAAGTTTCTGAAATGGTTTTTAAGGAGTTTGTAGTAAAAACTGGTAGCCGTAAGAAATTTGAAGATGTTGTTAATCACTTTTCAAATACAAAGAACAATACGTTTCCAATAACTCTTATTGCATTAGAGAACGGGAAATGTTTAGGAACAGTATCTATTTTTGATAACGATTTAGCGATAAGAGATATGTATAAACCTTGGCTTGCATCTTTATATACCAAGCCTGAACATCGTGGTAGAGGTGTAGGGGAAAAGTTAGTAGCCAAAACCATAGATGTAGTCAAAGAATTAGGATTTAATGAACTTTATTTAAGAACAGAAGATGCATCAAACTATTATAGAAGTAGAGGATGGACTTATCTTGAAACTGTTTCTGATGATAAATACGAAAAAATTGATGTGTTTAAAATACAGTGTATTTAATTTAATTAACCATTATTTGTGAAAAATTGTACTTAAACTATCGGGTGCTAGAGTTTAAGAAAGGGTTGCAGCGGCAGCATCTTTTTTCTTGTTGAGCTAATAACGGGGCAGGATAGAGAAAAATGATTTATATTAAAATAGATATTTTTAATAAAAGTAGAGGGAGAGAACTTTTATGTTTTCTAATGAAGAAAGAGATTCTATTTATAAAGTTATTTATAACAGGAGAGATATTCGAAGTTTTTTGTCAACTCCTATCCCCGAAAACACGCTACATAAAATATTAAACGCAGCCCATCATGCACCTTCAGTGGGATTTATGCAACCTTGGAACTTTATTTTAATTTCCTCTGACGAAGTTAAAGAAAAATTAGCTTGGGCTGCAGAAAAAGAAAGACAGGCATTAGCTATCCATTATGATGGGGAAAAAGAAATGAAATTTCTTGATTTAAAAATTGAGGGTTTAAAAGAAGCTCCTATAACTATTTGTGTAACATGCGACCCTACAAGAGGAGGCTCCCATGTATTAGGACGAAATTCAATTCCTGAAACAGATATTTTATCAACAGCCTGCGCTATTCAAAATATGTGGTTAGCATCTTGTGCTGAAGGATTGGCGATGGGATGGGTAAGTTTTTATAAAAAGAATGATATTCGAGATATTTTAGAAATACCACCACATATTGACCCTATTGCTCTTATATCTATTGGTTATACTAATGACTACCCAGAAAAACCTATTTTGGAATTAGCTAAATGGGAAAAAAGACGTTCTTTAGAACATCTTATTTTTGAAAATAAATGGGGAAGAAACTAAAGGTTTATTAAAGTAACGGGTGCTATTGTTGAAGAATAGGGGGCTGCTTCGGCAGCCCTTTCCTTGTTCCAATAAATGGAAGGTTAATGGAATAACTTCCCTTTTGTTGGTTATGTTAAATAATAAAAAGGACTTTAATATGATAGGACTTACTATTGCAATAATTGCGTTTAATTTTATCACATTCAAGACAAATAAACGACTAACGAATAATCAAATCTTTCACATTTAGGCATTTACTATTGCTTTCCAACAAATCTTCGATTTGTATATAGATATGAAATATCATGGTTACTGGTATTTCACCAAAAATGTTGATTGGAACGCATTGCCTGCTCATACCGTTTTAATTCCTCCTGTTAACATGATGTTTTTAAATTGGTTTCCTTTTAATTCCTCAATTGTGAAAAAAATTATGTATATTTTTGTTTTTGTAATAAGTATTTTAATTTATGAATCAGTAACTTTACTTCCCGAACCTTGGGGGTACTTCCATTATGGCTGGTGGAAATTATGGCACGCAGCTATAATCGATCCGATACTTTTGTTTATCTTATTAGGGTATTACAAATTGGTATGTAAAGCAGAAAAAAATCTTATTATTAAAGAAAAATAATTAAATAATATAAAAGTCCCTCTTGAACAAACGGGTGCGTTACTTGAAGATTGGGCTGCCATAATTGGCGGCTTTTTTGTTGTTCAACTAAAGGGGCAGGTTAATAAGATACCTTCCATTTGTTTAATTGTGTACCTGCTCATGTTATAATGAGGAACTTAGGATAATTACGACTTTTACTCATAATTGAACGGATGCCAAGAAAAGCCTCCGACTAGCGATAAAAAATGGGGGTGTAAGAGAATGAATAAACGATGGACAATTGGTAAAATTAAAGAATTTGTTGAGAACAATTCGGAAAGTAAGTTGCTAACGACGGAATACCACGGTTTTTCTCAAAAGTTACTGTTTAAATGTGCGTGTGGTAGCAACTTTGAAAAAACATTTACGAAATTTAAAAATAATAACCAACGTAAATGTGACGTGTGCCAACCGCTAAAAGCGTCACGCTAAACGTATATAACGGGTGCGTTAATCCAATTAGGATTAACGCACTTTTTATTGAACTCCTTATTGAACAAACGGGGGCAGTTTAGTTACAGATCAACTAAAATAAAAAAACAAAGGAAGTTAATGAGTCCCCTTTGCTTTTTCTGAAGAATGTTGGGCATATGAAATTAGATTAATTAAACCAACAAACCCTCTAATGTATAATTTTAATAAAAAAATTCCAATAAAGGAATGGTACCATTTCCATCCTTTTTTGTAATTAATGGTTCTTGTAAAACGTTCCATTAAAGCTTCCAAAATAACTTGTGGTGTAGTAAATAAAAATGTTTTCAATATTATTTCACTTAACTTTTTTGTTTTTTGAGTGGACTGATAGTACCAAACAGTAATTAACGGACACAAAATACTATCGTATAAAAAGCTCCCTTTCGTAAATTTACGTTCATTTTTCAGCCTAACTGGATACTCTAAACGGTCTTTTGAAACAAGGTAGTTATCTAAAGGTGTATTGAAAAAAGAACTTAATAAGAAAATGATTAACTGTTCTTTTATTGGTTTTTTTAATAATGTAGGGAAAAGAAGTACCAATCCTAACAACCATAGGAATTTTAGTATTTTTCGGTCTGTCATTAAGAACATTCTCCTTTAATATTATAGTTTGTATTTTTCATCTTTTTATAACGATAATTTGTTGAAGAATGTAGGTGTTTTATCATATTTGTGAAGTGTTTCACTTAAAGTAAACCAGCTAATAGTTTGTCAACATTTTTCAATAAAAACATAAAACTTTTTATGTTATACTAAAATGCGCATGACAAACAACCCTCCTAGATTTGACTTTTGGAGGGTTTTGTATTGTTTGGTTTTATTTATAAATTAAGCGATATCTTGGAAAGTAGTGTTGGTTTTTAATAGTGCGTAAATCCAGTGTAAGAGCTTATTTGCACAAGCGATTACAGCTACTTTATAAAGTTTTCCTTCTTCGCGTTTCTTAT
>NZ_SMYO01000057.1 GCF_004358205.1 Bacillus salipaludis | reverse complement strand
AATCTGAATCTAAGAAAAGAGATTAGCTACAGTCTGTAAACGATAACTAGGAGGAGCCGTGTGCATTAATAGTGCAAGCACGGTTCTGTGAGGGGGAGGAGTACAATCTACCGGAAGGTAGAAAGGCTCCCTTCTACTCGACTAGTTCAAAAAGGAGTAACCTTTTTGTTATGTAAAAAAGTTGATTTTTAATAATATAAATCACTATAATTATAACCAGGTACTAATACCAACTTATAATAAAAATATGGGGTGGATACTATGATAGGTTCGAGAATAACTGCTATTGGTACATATGTGCCCGAAAAAAAGCTAACAAATTTCGATCTTGAACAAATGGTTGAAACAACTAATGATTGGATTATTCATAGAACAGGAATTCGTGAACGCAGAATTAGTCGCCCTGATGAATTTACCAGTGATTTATGTGTAGCTGCAGTAAAGGATTTAATGCACAGATATAATAAAAAAGTCGAAGATGTAGATATGATCATCGTGGCAACAAGCACTCCAGATTTTCCGTTTCCATCTGTCGCAAGCATCATACAAGAACGATTAAATATCAAACAAACAGGCGCCATTGATTTAAGTGCAGCGTGTGCAGGATTTGTATATGCTCTGCATACAGCAAACACTTATATTGCCTCTGGACTTCACAAGAAGATTCTGGTAATCGGTGCTGATACAATCTCAAAGATAACGGATTATACCGATCGAAGCACATGTGTTTTATTTGGTGATGGAGCTGGGGCTGTAATGGTTGAAAGGGATGAACAATCAAAAGGTTTCATTGGATTCCATTTGGGAAGTGATGGAAGTGGAGCACAGAATGTATATCAAACTGGACTTTCAAACAAGGTTAATGAGATTGAGTTAATCGATACGAAATGCCTTGTACAAAATGGTAGGGAAGTTTTTCGGTGGGCTGTAAGGAGTGTTCCTACTAGTGTTAGACAAATTTTGAATAAAACACAATTGAGTTTAGACAAGGTTGATTGGTTTGTACCTCATAGTGCCAATTTACGGATCATAGAGCCAATCTGTGAAAAATTAGAATTCCCAATGGAAAAAACTCTTTATAGCCTAGTCAACTTTGGAAATACTTCTGCTGCAACTATTCCTTTAGCTCTTGACCTGGGAATACGTGAGGGAAAAGTTAAAAATGGAGACAGAGTTCTCATGTACGGTTTTGGAGCTGGTTTGGTGCAAGCTGGTCAACTTCTAGAATTAAATTTTGACGAACAAATTTATACTCCTACACCGTTGTAACGAAAAAGATTTTGAAGGATTATACTTAAACAAACGGGTGTTTAAGTTGAACAGGGGATTGCTGCGGCAGCCCTTTTTTTCTTGTTCCACTAATGGGGGCAGGTTAGTTTAACAGCAGTTTGGTTATATATGGTAAAATTTATATAAATTAAACCGTTGGAGAGTGGATACTGAAGAATGAAACTGCTATATTTGGGACTGACATTGCAAACGATATTTTTATTTTGGATAATCCTTCTTAATTCTGTAAGAGTCTATTTTATGGAGCATTATTCTGTCTATTCAGTCGCTTTCTTTGAACTGTTTTTAGGAGTAGTGAGTTTTATTTGTGGAATTATCGGTCTCATAAAAAAGGCAAATATGGGACTTTCCATAATGGTTATGGTGTTTGGGGTGCTTATTTGTTTCTTTTTCGTTTTTATCTATCTCTTATCGGAAGCAGGGATACCACCAGCTATCCCTTGGTTATACTCTGAATAAATCTGGTCTTTCTTCAATTAACCGTTGCAAGAGTTCAAAATCATAATGAGTTGCGGCAGCAGCTCATATTCTTATTGTGCTAACGGGGCAAGTGTATTTGAAACGGTTTTTACGATTCTTTTCAGTTTTTTTCGTTTTTTTTATTGTAAACATACTTTTTAGGCCCAGTACCAGCGTTGCTGTAACCAGGGGCAAAGTAATAATTAATAACGGTAAAAGCTCTGGATTCCAGATCTTTTTTTAAAATTCTATAAAATTTTTTTGATAAGTACCATAAGGGAAGGGTCAATAATGTGAAGCAAACTTGGGTGTTAGAGGAACTCATTGAACACTTTTCAGTTATTCCATAAGAGATGCGTTTAATTGGAAATAAATATGGAAGTAACGACTTGGATTTGCTGTTTCCCTAAAATTTTTTCAATATTAGGGTCATTTTCCAAAAGGAAGGCAGGAAATAAATCAAGAGATTATTGAATACGTTGCAAAGCAAGTAGAAGTATCTACAGATTCCTTTCAAGAATATGATTGGAATGGACCTCTATAAAATATCACCGTGCTCAAATCCGGGAATTTATGTTTCGAGAAAGTACATCTAAAGCTATGGAACAAATAGACGTATGGCTACAAACGAACATTCTACCTGAACTGGTTGAATAATCTGTGCATCCCGGCCAAATCCAAGAAAGTATTCGGCAAAGAAGTTGACAATTTGAATTCTAATAATATAATAGTCATATGACTTTAGAACAAAACGATACGCAACGAATAAAAATATTTAATGCCTTAGCAGATGAAAAAAGGATCGCAATCATCCGCTTATTGTATTACGGAAACAATCGCCCGATGTGTACGGATATAGGAAGGAGTTTAGGTGTAAGTAAGTCCAATGGTTCCTATCATTTAAAAATTTTATCCGAAGCAGAGCTGGTGAAGATTGACCGTGAGGGTGTCATAAAATATGTCTCATTAAATGAGGAGACATTCACACGCTATTTACCTGGTTTTTTGGCTACACTTTAATGTAGCCTCCTTTTTTGGTTATTAGTTCTAAAGTTTTATGACTTTAATATAACGGAGGCGAAATAGATGAATCAAAAAGAGAATAGGTTGATTATCACATTATGTTTAATTGTTTTATCCGGGGTAGCCAATTCACTTCTGTTTAATGTTGCCTTATTTGATATGATGAATGGGCTTGAGGTGACAGCTTCCAAAATTAGCTGGGTGGTTATTTCCTATACTTTAGTGATTGCCTGTGGTTCGATTACTTATAGTAAGCTAGCCTCTTATTTTCAAATTAAAAGTTTGTTGATAATTGGGATTAGTTTATTCGTTACAGGTTCCCTTATAGGGTACACGACGAATGATTTTATCATTGTGGTCTTGGCCCGGATTATTCAAGCAGCGGGTGGTAGCTCGTTTATTGCATTATCAATGATCCTGACGAATCAGTATCTCACCTTCCCTAAACGAAATCTGGCTCTAACATTAATAGGTGCCTGTCTATCACTTGGTTCAGGAATAGGATTTTTGCTCGGAGGCTTCTTTACTCATTTTTGGGGCTGGCACTCCCTATTTTTATTAATGAGTATGGCTATTTTTACGTTGTTAGGAATTATTTTGTTTGTGCCCTCCGGGTATGCCAATCATAAGAAGCTTACCCAACCGTTTGATTTTTTAGGCTTCATCTATTTATTGACTTTTGTCGTGACGTTTATTTTAGGAGTCAAATTAGATGGTTATTTGCTAATCATTACAGTAATCTCTGTATTTTTTATGGGGATCCATGGCAAACGTCAAGATGTCGGGATATTTATGGATCTGTCAGTTTTTCGATTCTATGCCTTTAATCGGTTCCTATTACTTAGTTTTATTAATAGTGCTGCCATGGTGGGAATTATTTTTCTTTTTCCGTTATTAGCAGGACAGCAGTTTCATGTCTCTGCCTTGAAAACTGGCTTTATTTTGGCGGGGATATCACTCTTTTCCTTTTTGCTGAGCTTCGTAATAAGACCAGCTATAACCCGCATCCAAGGGAATGGTCAATTGGTCGTTGCTGTCGTGCTTCAATTCATTGGATTTCTGCTATTAGCCATCTTTGGAGTATACCAATTTGCAGTGGCTAGTGTTGGAGTTGCCCTTATTAATATAAGCTTTACAATCCTTACCATTGTCATCAATATTGATATTCCCCACACGATAAAGAAGGAAAAAAGTGCAATGGGGCTGGGGATCTATAACTTAATCAACTTTTTAGGAATGTCATTTGGCCCATCAATAGCGAGCCGAATCCTAAACGTGACATCAAGTTTCAGCCTTAGCTTTGGATTTTTCGTTAGTTTATTACTTGTAGCATTGCTATTATCATGCGTGAGCAGCATTCCAGTCTCTTCAAGGAAGATAAAGCAGTCCCGTCAACTGTAATCTAAAAAACTGGTTAGATATTTTCTAGCCAGTTTTTTAGACCTTAAACCTTTTGAATGGTTCATTTATTTTAAACATAGTTGGAATGTTGATACAGCCTTTTCAGTCGCATTTGGTTGCTCTTTGGGAATGGCAATTTTTGATTATTATATAACTAAGAAATTAAAGAAAAAGTAATTTTATATAGTTCCTTCTTTAAGTAACGGGTGCAAGAGTTGTAGATCAAGCTGTCATTGTGGCAGCTTTTTTTATTGCATTAAAGGGGCAGGTTAGTTTAAGAAGAAACAATTTTAGGTCATTCGAATAAAGCGATAAATTAATCACAAAATGAAAAGGGAAATGATTTCCGTAATACAAATAGGAAGAAATCTAGGGGTGAAAGTATGGATAAGAACAAAGGGAAAACACCAAATGTTTCAGGAAGTTTTCAATTGATTGAAGACGACCGAAAAGAAACTATTGAGGAATTGAGAAAAGATAACAAATTAGATGAAGAAACGGAATACTATGCACGAATTTTTATGGAAGAGTAATACCTGAAGGGCTGGCTGCTAAAGCCGGCTTTTTTTGTTATTCAACTAAGCAGGTTAGTTGGAAGAAGGATTAATTATTAATATCAAAAATTGTTGAAACCATTTAATGGGAAATCCGTAATGTAGGGCAGCTGGTTATAGGAGAGATGTTTGATAATAATGAAACGATTAATTACCATGTCATTACGCTTTTCGTATTATTTGGTTTAAGTTATGGCATCACTTATTACACCCAGACAAAAATGATCGATTATTCATTTTTTATTGGTCTAGCTATTACAATTATTATTTGGTTTTTAACTTCAAAAGGAGGTTTCACTTCAAGAAATTTAGATATGACAGTTCAAGGTACAACTGGTATTAAAGCTGAAGAACAAAAGTTTGAATTCACACCTAATGTTTTATTTTTTACGTCGTTGTCATATACCATTATTTCATTAGTAGCAATGTTATTTTATTACAGAAGTTATTTTTAAAATCGGCTACAATATTTGGTGGCCTTTTTGTTATTCAACTACTAAAGGGGCAGGTTAGTTTAATAAGCCCCATTAAATTTTGAATCGAGATATAATAAAAGATAATAAATTTTATTGGAGAATCGGAATTATGCGAAAAGTGTCTTATCCATTTTCACCAAAGTCAAATACATATTTAATGCCTGGTCAATTTTGGGCAATCCCTTTAGGTACAAATAAATTTGCATGTGGGCGAGTAATTCAAGTTTCAAAAGAAGATAAACGTGGGTTTTTGGCAGGATTGATGGACTGGGTTGGTGAATATCCTCCCACCGCCGAAAGAATTGCTGGAACTAAGACGTTAAAACAAGGTGATGTACATATAAAAACTATTCATGAAACAGGACTAGAGGGAATGATATTGGGCTATCGTCCATTAGAAGAAGATGGAATAGAACCTTATTTTTTTAAATCTCAGGAAGGTTTTGCAGACGATTGCATCCTTATGAAAGGATACCAAGAAATACGCCCAGTAACTAAAGAGGAATGGGGAAAATATCCTACTTTTTCAACGTGGGGTTATCTTGTAATTAAAAACTTAGCCGAAGAGTATTTTATGTAATACAGGTTGTGCTTGTTCCACTAACGGGGCAGGTGTGCGGCCGAGCCTAGGTCGTATCATATAACGGGTGGGATTCCCGTCGAGTAAGAACTAGCCATTCGCTCGTAGCGAGTCTTGGAGGGCTAAAGGTAACTTTAGTCTTTAAGCGTAGACAGTTAGG
>NZ_SMYO01000056.1 GCF_004358205.1 Bacillus salipaludis | reverse complement strand
AGTCTCCTCGGAGATGGACTTTCACCATCTGGGATTCAGTATCATCATCATCAACCAGTCGTTTCACCGAGATGACGTCTCTGTCAGATAATGAAAAGAAGAGTGTCGACAGATCAACACTCCATGCGACTGCCCGTCGCACAAAAAGGACTGCCGAAACAGCAGTCCAATGGTTCTTGTAATCAAGCCCCTTATAATCATTGTAATACGTTGCAATCTTACTTTCTGGATAAGGCTTATTTAATTCACATAAAAATCAGGGTCAGTCCCCCACTGTTGTAACGTTTTACACCACTGGAGGACTGACCCTCGAATACTAGAAATATAGTTTTTGACCGTACATTCCCTTAAAAACAATGCACTCCGATTTATTAATTACTTTTTCCTTGCAAAACCAGTTCCACTACTTCGATTTCCCTCTAGGTCATCGTATTGTGTGATTGTTCATTGATCCTGTTTTCATTTTAATTTTTTATTATTTCTTTTTATTTAAATAAGTATTTCCCAAAATTCCAATTAAAATAAGAGCTGCATTTATGATTACAGGTGAAAAGCTAGCCTGTTTGCGATTTTTCCTCTGTATTTTTATTATATTTATGTAAGGATTTGTTTTAGCGGGATTTTCCTGTTTTAGATTATCTGTGACGTTATGAGTATTTTTAAAAAGGAGATCGTCATACCTTTTTCTTTTTACACCATTTTTAAGAGTTTCATATGCTTCTTTAACTTTTTTGAACTGTTCAGCATTCCCTTTTTCTTTATCTGGATGTACTTCTTTTACTTTTTTTCGATAAGCTTCTTTTATTTCACTAAAAGTTGCATCATAGGGTACGTCTAAAATACGATAGTAATTTCCATTGGATCCCATGTATTTTCCACCCTCTTTTGGTTATGATTGCTCGTACTTTTACGTTTTAATCCTTCCAAAATAGTATTCTGTTTCTTTTAAAAATATTCGAGTTTTACGTACATTTTCTTGGATGAATACTTTTTTCAATTGAGTGATAATCGTACATTTAGATTAGAAAAAACTAGAATCACTTCAGTTATCTATAATTAAAAAAAGTTTTTCGTTTAAGCTTTTTCGAACAGCTCCAGTGACTATCGTAAAATACACGAACCGGGATTTCCACAGAACTTAATTTAGTAATTTAGTAGCACTACTTCTGAAGCCTTAATTCATACGCCTCATCTATATCCTTAATTATTTGCTTTAAGTCATCTATCCACTCTAACATAATATAAACTTCACCAGGAGTCAGTCTCATTGGATCGGATTTTTCATAGACATGGCCAAACAAATCATCGATCTCTTTTTGCATTTTCTTCGCTGTTTCTGTATGGAGTTTTTTTCCTAAATGAAGGACGAAACAAAAAATCGGGGTCAGTCCCCCACTGATGTAACGCTTTACTCCACTGGGGGACTGACCCTCGAGCACCTGAAAAACTATCTGATTTTTAAAATAAATTTCCCTTTAGCTCTTCCCGACTCCGCATATTCCATCGCCTTTTGAGCCTCGTTAAAAGGAAAAACTCTATCAATTACAGGTTTCATTTTACCTGACTCTATAAGCTCCGCAATAATTCGTAATTGCTCTCCACTTGGTTTCATAAACAAAATAGTATATTGAGTCATTATTCTTTTTTTCAAGTGCTGTAAGTTTACTACTTGCTACTGTGAACAACAGTGTTTTAAAAAATCCTGAACCATATTCTTTTGCAATCATCCCTTTGTAATGATGGCAAGTTTCTTTTTATTTGTTATGATTCCTAATCCAAGCATAAGTGCGAAAAATAGCAGCAGCCAAGAAATATAAGCAGGCAAGGATGTGATCATCATTGCAATCCAAGCAAAAAATAAGGATGCAGGGCTTAAGACCTTAAGTATTCGATAAATGATTTTGCTAATTCCTGCTTTATACAATGGAGTGGCTTCTAATAAAAAAATAAACGGGTTACAAAACGTTCCAAATGCTAAAGGAATAACCATATATAGTGGAAATTCAATATTCATAGTAAATTCTAATAGCAAGACCAAACCTATCGAAAATGCTTGCATCATATAATCCAAATGTGCCGCTTTAAGTTTTCGCGGATTCGTAAAAAAATCGTTTAGTTGACTATTTTTAAAGTAAAATACCGCTCCAAGTGGCAAAGATAATATAAGGCCATCCATAAAAATAAATATTGCCCAATTCAAAAGAAAAAAATTCATAAGATAACCCTCCCAGTATTTATTCGTAAAAAGATTTTGGAAAACTTTGAGATTAAAAATAGTTTCTACAAAAACCAATTTACCAACTATAAGATATATAAAAAGTGAAGATTTAAACTGATCAAAATGCTAATGATTGACGCCCTTTCTACTTTTCTCTTTTCGAATGAATCGTCTATCAATAAAGTAGGCCGTAAGTATTGCAGCTAAACTGACTAAAACGGGTATCCCGAAAGATTCATAGGCAAACGGTCTGCCTTGGAATTTTAGATTTTTAGCACGATATTCTATTCGCTTGGCACCATATTTAGCAGTTAGGACGTCCTCTTGCTTCGCTAAATCTTCGAGTGTACCATCAAACATAAATCTACCTGGGTACCGGCTGTGAATAAATTCAGGTGTCACTTTGTTACCGTTCCAATCCTTAACTTCCTCTGCAGCTAAAGACTTCGCTTCTACCCCTGGAACAAACAATCGATCTAGCTTCGGCACATTCAACATCTGATATCGGCTAACTAAGTTAAGGTGATACTTCGTAACGATAGGCTGCTTGGCATTTGATACGGTGTAGATTTTTGTTGTTCCAGAATTTGCATAAGTATCAAAAATGGTGGTAAGTGCCCCCTCATCCATCCCATTATACAACCATACTCCTGCGGTTTTTTTGTGCCATTGGAATGCTGTGTTGAACGTATAAATCCATTCACTTTCATCCACATAATAAGGATCTACCTTTGGATTTTTCAGGAAATGATAAGAAGGGTAATGGATCTTATTTGCTATTTTCTCCGCCATTGGTTCGCCTAATTGCTTTGAAATCACATAGAGGACGGCATCGATTCCAGAAGTAATTGCTGCAGAAGAAACAATGTTCCCGTCTACGACATAACGCAAATCCCTTCTCCACTTTGTATCAGGATATTTATTAACTTCGTGATAATCAAAACTTTTCCAGTCAGTTGTTGCTTCTTTCCCTTTTAAAAGACCTGTATCCGCCAGATTCAACCCTCCAGCGCAAATGCTTAACAATTCTGTATCGGAATGTTTTCGAATCCATTCACGGACAGGCTTATACTTTAATTCGTCAGCCATAGGCATGGCGGGAATTACAATAAGGTCTGGACTTCCTCCTAATAATCGATCCAGTTCATCAAAAGAATAGTGCGGAATCAGATCCAATCCCCCAGAGAGTGTTTTCATATTTTTGTCTGGAGCAACAGCATACACGTTATAAGATTCAGTCATCGCAAACAATTCATAAGGAACCATAAAATCAAACACTTCGGTGGTCGAATTGGATAAGATCACAGCTACTGTTGGTTTTTGGGGATTATATTCCGGCACACTCACGCGATGTAGAGCAGGGATTGGTGTTTGTCGAGTAGGATTCCAATATTCCTGATTGGTGTGAATATATCCATACACCCCAATCCCTCCAAAAAATATAAAGAACGTCATTGCATAGACAACTACACGTAATAATAACTTCATTTTGATTCTCCTCTGGTTACTATTTTTTTATTTTTTCACTAAAAAAAACTACCCGATCTATATAAACACCTGCCTTTGCAAGCAATATGATTCAGATTTTCCAGAAACATCGCCAGATTAGATCAAATTTATTGCTGTTGATTTTATTACCAAGATCCTTCATTTAATTGCTTAATATCAATTATTGTATATATACAAATATAAAACATTTTTATCCATTGTCAATACTCAATTGTTGTATTTATACAAATATTTTATATAAAAACGGCTGCCTGAAAATTAAACTTCCGTTTAATATCCAGGCAGCCGTTCTATTTTTTAATGCTTAACGTTTGTCTTCTTGATAATCTCCAACAATATAGACAGACTTTCATCTACTTGCTTTCGCTTGTTTTCTGGAACTTGTTTTAAAATGTCCGCAAACAACTGATGATGTTTCTCATGAGCATTCGCTACTGTTTCCAAGCCTTTTCCGGTAAGCTTGATAAGTACTTCCCTTCTATTGTCCAGGTTGTGTTGCCTTTCCACCAGGCCAGATTTCACAAGTGGATCCAGTGTCCTTGTCAACGTGGAAGGATCCACACCAAGTATGCCAGCCAAATCTCCGTGACGGTACGTATTGGAACCTATTTCCATTAAAAGATGTAATTGTTTTGGGGTCAGCCCTTCAACAAAAGACTTATCACCACCGAGTACACCCGACATTTTAATTATAGACAATAAGAATTCTCCAAATATTTCCTGACTCATTTTTTATCACCTGTTTATTGTATTCTATAACTGGTATAACAAAACTTTTGTATTTTTGCAATAGTTGTAACTTCCTGCAGATATAAGAAAACTTGGTTTATAGTTGTAAATTCTTAAAAGACCGCCTGTAGTGATTCCATCTTCAACTCTTTCAACTGTTACTTTAAATACATTCTTTCACAAAGTAGCTATTAGATGTTATTTGAATGCGTAGTATATTTGTGCAGTAAATTTTTGGAATCCTTTACCATTAGCGTACGTATATTATGATTTAAACTAACGATGGGAGTTGAAAGAAATGGACCTCCTTTTATGGATGACCATCTTGTCTGGTACCTTTATCGCTATCTTTGCCGATAAAAAAAATGCAAAAAGAATAAATGTTAAACTTTTTCATATTTGACCGATTTAATGGTGGGTTTAGGAACTGAACCGTATGTTATACATTAATTTTCTTAAGCCGCACATCTTGTTCCCCTATTTCCACAATTAGGGTTTTAGGGAGTTTTTTGTTGTACAGGTTGGTCAATCGTCTATTGATTATCGACTTCCAAAAGTTTTTTCCTCTTTGGTTTATTTACTTTTCTTCCCATTGTTAAGATCCATCCATCATTAAACTCCTTATAACACTTAATACGTCTACTACCTAGTAAGAAAATGACTACTTTCTTATTCCACATTACCTCCCTTTAGCTTAGTAACTTCAACACAAAAAGGCGTTAATCCATCTTGGATCAACGCACCCGTTACTATAAGTACAATGGTTCATAAACTGCTTGTTAAGCAAAAAAATGGGCAATTCATTGTTAAAGTACAGTATACATTCGTAAAAAATATATTTATTAAGTGTTATTATTAGCTGAATTACTCAGGAACTCGCAAAATAAAGGGATTGCCGACATCTGAGGAACATTTACTTAAATGATACTCCACTCCATTTTCACTATTTTTACTTTCTAAATTAGAACAAGTAGCATTTTTTATTCCATCCCCTCCATAACTATCTTGTGAATCATCGTATGTGTATTTAATTTTCTTACCATTATAATCTAAATTATAGAAAAACTGATCGTGTTGGCCACAAAAATTATCGAAAGGAAAAGGTTCCAATATGGTTCAATGCTTGCTATCCGTAGTATTTTTTTAGATATCTGGATGTATCTCCTATTTGATCATCTGAAAATCGCATCTTCCTGGGAAATCCGGTGGCTGTTCTTTCTGCTTGGAACGCTGGGAATTGGAGTCGGCGTCGGAATCTATATTGAAGCAAAATTTCCTAAATCTCCGGTCGATGGGCTTATGTTAGCTTTACAGCATCGCTTTCATTGGAGTTTAAATGTTTCCCGAATTGTTGAGGAACTCATTGGCACCTTAATAGGTTTTTTCCTTGGCGGGCCAATTGGTTTAGGAACGCTTATCATCTCCTTGTGTTCAGGAAAAATTATTCAATTTGTTAATAATAAAATGAAAAAGATGCTAAATCACGAAAAGATAAATCCCTTAGTAAAGTCGAATTCTGACCCAAATTCCCAAATAAGTGCCGAGCCATGACAAGCACCTTTTCCCTTCTTTTTTTCATAATATCCAATACATTTCTAAACAATATGGCCCGATTGTTGAACACAAGTGAAACAACACTCTTCAACTCCCCTTTAGTACAATAGAGTAGGAGGGGAAATTTAATCCCCGACCTCTCACACCACCGTACGTACGGTTCCGTATACGGCGGTTCAATCTTTTAAGTATCGTAACTCATAAAGTTGGGATATATCTTTTAATCCCCATTTTGTGAGTTTTTCTTTTGTT
>NZ_SMYO01000055.1 GCF_004358205.1 Bacillus salipaludis | reverse complement strand
TCTGTTCGTCAGTTCGAGAATTTGCCTCCAGCTTCCTTCAGATTCCACCTCACGGTGGACACCCTTGCTATTGGCTAACAGTTCCTACTGCCAAGCCTGTAGTGGACTTTCACCACCAAGTTATCGCCCATGCCGGGCGCACATAAGAAGAAGGGACCACCGTAGCGATCCCTTCTTTAAAAAATAAGCACCCCTTAGTATAAGTGCAACCCTTCACAAACTAACTCTAGAATAACAAAAAGGGAACCGCCAAAGCGTTCCCATCATTATCAAAAGCACCCTTTAAGAGCCAACTTGTAGCATCCTACTTCTTTTGATAATTTTTATATAACTCTGATTCCTACAACCGCTAACATATACATAGTTAAAAATTTGCCTCCCGTACCATCCATTATATAGATTATTGAGGACATTTTAGAGCTTGTACCTGATAGGGCAGAGAAGATAAAACAAATAAAAAATCCTATGCTTTATTGTGGTTGATAATCCTTATGTAATGGGTGTAACCCACGAACACGGTCAACCGTGACACATAACTCCATGCCAAACAAAAAGAGGACGCTCACAATATAGATCCAAAACGTGACCAGTGTTGTAAACGTTAGCGTCCCATATATCAATTCGTAATTCCCTAAATGATGGGTATAAATAACGAACAGCTGGCGTGCAACGTAAACACCTATTGTGGTCACAATCGCTCCTGTCAGCAAAGCTTTCGTCGAGAGTGCTGCCGAAGGTAGAATCCGATAGCAGAGAAAGCAGGTTACGAACATGAAGAACAAGAAGAACGTCCCTGACATGATGTGAACAATGTGAACCCATTCGAATCCATCAAATTTTGCGATACTCATGGCGACTTCGGGTGAAACCGCCGATAGAAGAGAAGACACAAGAATTAACAGAAGCAAAAAACCCAGCATCACGAACCCAATCACGTACTGCTTAATAAAGGAACGGTATTTACGAACTTCACAAATCGTGTCGAGCGTTGTTTGCAAAGACAGGAAACCGCCAATAGATGCCAACAGCAGTCCACCAATGCCCATTATCCCCACCGCAGTACGGAATTGAGTTAGATGATCGATGGTGGTCGTAACAAATGATTCCCCTTTCGGCATAGAAGGGATAAATGATTGAAACAGATGATCGAGAAACTGCTCAACAGCTGTACCGTCAATAAATAGAGATGCAAAAAAAATCAACAGCAACGTAAGAGGAATAGTCGAAGCAACTCCAAAATAAGCAATGATGGAACTTAAATACATAATATTGTGATGAAAAAAGCCTTGAATCAAAGTTTTGAAAAACACTTTTACTTTATGCACCTGCGACAAACCTTCCCTAGTATTCTGTCTATATAGTTTGTGCGGGTGGGTCCCATACAATGCAAAGCTTTCGCCGAGAAAAATGATTATACGAAAAAAATGCCTATCCTTCCTGGATCGGTACCTAACCCTTTGACAAACGTTTGTAAAAGGGAGAACTATTAATTTGGCTTCCGAATCCTTGGTTACACAAGTTAGAAAGCAATCAACAACATTTTTACGAACGCACCCGTTAGTTGAACAAGCACATTTTGTTCATAAAACGACGTCACTTTTCTTAAAGGTTTTTTTAAAATTTTGTTGAATTTGTAAGGTAAAACTAAACGAGGTGGAATGTTTATGAATTCAATTGTTTCTCCAATAACTTGTAAGGTAAATAATGTCTTTATTCATGTCAGTGACCTAGAAAGATCAGCAGAATGGTACAGTAAATTGCTTGGAATACCTTTTATAAAGGAAAATGTTTCATCTCCCGTTTACAATATCCCTATCTCAGCCGAAACAGGTATTACATTAGACGATCACACTTTAGATCCAAGTTTTCAATTAAAACCTTCTAATCATGTTTTATTTAATTTCTTCGTTAAAGATATTGATGAAGCATATAAATTTATTAAAGACAAAGGAATAACAATTGTTAAAAAAATAGAGCGAGTTGGGGATTTTGCCTATTTTAACTTTCAAGATTTGGACGGTAACGTTCTAATGATTTGTAATTGTTAAATGTTCCGAGCAAAGGTATTGTTTTACCTTTGCTCTTTATACATCAAGAAAACCTTTTTCAACAATCTCATTTGTGTCGCACCTTTCACATCAAATGCGTCCTATTATTAACTAACCTCCGTTACCACAATAAAAAAGCCGCCTGAATTGGCAGCTGGATCTTTAAGTATTGCACCTGATAGTTGAATTTGGAATATTTTACTTCACGTTTTCGTTTTGACAAAAGACAAAGTGATCATCTGGCCCCAAGACGTGCAGATCATCAGCAATATATCCGCGCAACCACAGCACACCTTCAATTCGTCTCAGATAGAAACCCTTCGGAAAGTCGACGTCTTCGGATAGTATCTCCGATGCTATTGTAACGGAGCCATACGGAGCTCGATGTCGCCAAAAAGGCTTCCCCGAATGACCTTCGGGTTGATCCAGATACTCCAATCTTAAGTGTGGTCCTAGCTCAAGGGGGCATAATTTTAAGCCAACCTTGTTCGCTTTTTCAAAAAGCTGGGGTATAGTAGCTCCTTCGGGAAAGCCAAGATCACGAACTTTGAGTTCAACAGCCCTCACACTGTATATCGTATCCGAAAAAGTAAATTTATCATCAGCGAACAGCCTCTCTCCAAGCTCATTCATCAAAATAGAATGTTGTTGCAATTTTTGAAGAAGCTGCGATTTCGTAAGACCGCCAACCTCGACTGTTTTAATAAGAGTTGGGCAATCGGGGTATATTTTATCTCTTTCAACACTCATTTAAAATCACTCCTTGCGAATTGGTAATATAAGCTTATGCTGCAATCTGTCCTGATTGCTGAAAAAGAATAATCTGAACTCTTCAACAATCCTGCCCCGTTAGACAATAAAAAAGCTGTCGATAATGACGTCTTGGCTCTTCAACTCTTGCACCCGTTACTTCAATAAGAAACCTTCCATTGATACAAATAAAATAAATATAGACACAATTATACTTAGACACCCCATTACTTTTCGTTCTTTTCTAAACTTGCTTCCAAATACTTTCCATTATATTCCTCACCTAATAAAAAGCTCGTTGAATAAACCATACCATTCCAAATGCTAATATGGCCACTGAGGTACCAGGGATAACCCATTTAATTGGTTTTAGGGTTAATTTCTTAATCCACAAAATGAGCGGAAATGCTATAGAAACGATTAATAATTGACCGATTTCAATCCCGATATTAAAAGATACAAGTGAAGTGACCATATGGTTCGTATCTAATCTCATTTCGGAAAGAATGCCTGCAAATCCGAATCCATGGATTAACCCAAAAGCAAAGGCAAGCCATGGCTGGTGTTTTGAGTCCTGATTAAAAATATTCATAAGTGCTACATAAATAATACTTAAAGCAATAGCGGATTCTACAAATCTGGTTGGTAGGTGAACAATATCGAAAGTTGCCAAAGCCAAAGTAATACTGTGTGCAATTGTAAAGGCTGTAACTAAGGAAAGAATATGCCGAATCGTTTTTGCTCCAAAAAGCAAACTGATGACAAACAGAATATGGTCATAACCTGTAAAAATATGTTTTAAGCCAAGCACCAAAAACTGTGTGGCATTCTGCAAGAAACTTATTTTACCAATCTCAAATTCCCTTGATTCGAATGTCAAAATCTTTTCTTGTTGTTTCCCGTCCATTTTTACTGCTGCAAAATTTGCATGACTTGGGTCGGAATCATCCATAAACATATTATATTCGACTACTAGTTTTTCTGGTTTATGGTTTGTTTTATATGCTAAATTTATAATGGCAAACGGCCGCTCCTTAATCATCTCTATATCCGTTTTTAATACGCTACCCTCAACCAATTCGCTGTCTGCATAAAGCTTGATATGGGAATTGATATAACGCTGCAATACCTTATGGTCAATTAACTCCTTTTGATCCGTAGCCTTTTTAAGAGAATGTCCCAACTCCTCCAAATCAAGCTTTAATTCATAATCCAATGCATTCTTTTTAACCTCAATGGTTGAAAAACCTTCACTGTTGTTGGTATGAGCAAATACTGGGGAAGGAAGGAAAGAACTAAATGAAAGTAATAGGAGAAAAATAAAGCACCATAACTTTTTCATTATGTACACGTCCATTTCTTTTGTTTTCTTTCAATTATGTCTTGACATAAGATAATTTTAAAGACGAGGAGATTTTTAAAACCCCCTCGCCATTTTTTCATTTTACCCTTTTATTTATCTGATTTGATGAAAATTGGGTTTGAATAGAACCAAAGATCATTCCATGGATCTTCACCTTTAGGATCTTTTACTGGTTCTAATTGATCAGTGTTAGTACCACGTAAACGAATATAGCTATCTTTGTCCACATCTTTTAAAGTATAAGTAATGGTGATGTATTCACCGTCTTTTTTCCAATCACTTTCTGTGAAACGCTTCACCACTTTGGTTGTAGGATTTGAGGCAGTTGAGCGGTCTTCCACTTTTCCTTTAACTTCTCCCATGATTAAATCAACACGTTGAACATTTGGCTTATCTCCGTGAGAGTTCGCAGTGTTTGGATCTTTGATACGAACTGTTACTGTTACATCAGATTTCTTACTTGGAAGTGTAAGTGTTTCACCGATGGATGCTGTATTTCCTTTTGCCTCTGCATGCAATGGTGATTTGCCTCCTGCTTGTACTCTAACATCAAGTTCTGAGATCAGGTCACCCGTGGTAACAAATACATTACCTTTACGAAGGTTTTCCATTACATCTTGATAATTTTTCTCTGCTTTTACATATGTTTTAGAATATTCACCTGGCCAGAAGTCACTTCCTCCATCACGCCAGTTAACATGTGAGTCAGAAGTAGCCGTAATCCACCAGTGTCTTCCTTCACCTAACATCGAATCCCATAAACCACCAACGATAGCACTCATCTGATCGAAACCACCCATTGTTGGAGCGTTTGTGTTTGAATAACTACCACGAGATCCTTTAAGGTCAAGAGTTCCATCTGGATTAATAGCACTTGCTTGGTGTCCAGGAGCACCTTCCATACCAATAGAGATATTTGGTGCTGTATCATTCCAATTACGGAACTCTTGCGGAGTATCTTGTCCCCATACGCCAACACCTGTCGCTGAACGGGATGGATGATGAGCGATAGAAATTGGAAGCTCGTCCATTTGCTTCATGTAATTCAGAGCTTCAATCATTTTTGATTCCGTATTACGGCTTGGGTCATTTGGATAAGCATCACGAGAATTAAACTTGCTTTCAAGATCATAAAGCACTTGTGATTCTTTTTCACCTTTTGGAATCATTAGAGTGCTGTGGTCAGCTGCTGGTGTGTCAAACTCCATTCCATAGAATTGAAGAACTTCAGGAACAGCTGCACGGGATTTTACTAATTCAGGATAAGCTTGTTCTAAGTTGACCTTGGAATGGTTAGGACCCCCATGATCTGTTGTCATCATCCAATCAAGGCCATACTTTTTACCATTTTCGGCATTTTTAGAGATTGGATAGATAGCATCCCCACCCCTAATTGGAGTTGGAGGATTTGTTGAATTGTCCCAACCTACACTCCATTCACTATGTACATGGTGGTCACCTGCAAGCCATGATGCACCATTCTTTTTCACTTCTTCTTTTGACAATGATTGTGCTTTAGCGTTTTGATTACCACCGTCATTAAATAAAGTTTGGGTTGTTATAGCCGTGGTTGCGAGAACTGTCGTTGCTATGAATGGAATAGCCTTTTTCTTGAACCTAGATTTCATGTTAATTTTCCCCCTTTAAATTAAAATCAATATTAATCATTGAGCATAAGAAGAGTTAGCTACAAACTGCTCTCATTCTTTGATTAAAAATTAATTAAAATTCTCATCAATTTCTAATCTTTCTGACTACTTAAATATAAATTAGAATTGTAAATCTATTATTAATGCACTGTTAAGAATTCCTTAATTTACTAATTTAGTTTGAATGCTAAGTTCCTTCAATAGCAATCCTAGAAACTTCAAACTAGGGGCTCGAATATAAAAAACCTCTACATTTATTGAGAAGAGGTTTTATCATAACGATAAATTACAAATACAAAAAAACTACAGTTACTGAGGAGCCCTTTTTTCAAAGTCGAAAATTAACGATCAACAGGAATGCTATCCTGCCAGTTACCACAATAGAGTAGGAGGGGAAATTTAATCCCCGACCTCTCACACCACCGTACGTACGGTTCCGTATACAGCGGTTCAATCTTTTAAGTATCGTAACTCATAAAGTTGGGATATATCTTTTAATCCCCATTTTGTGAGTTTTTCTTTTGTTATCGCTTGATGCAGAATCTCACTTTTAGATATCCGCCAGTATCCCTTACGGGAGTTTGCTAATTTCAT
>NZ_SMYO01000054.1 GCF_004358205.1 Bacillus salipaludis | reverse complement strand
AAGATATCTAGGAATACCATGTGTATTGGATAGAGTGGTACAACAAGCCATTCTCCAAGTAATTGAACCAATCATAGATCCATACTTCTCTGAGAATAGCTTTGGTTTTCGTAAAGGCAAGAATGCCCACCAGGCAATCAAACTTGCCGTACGATACTTAAAAGATTGAACCGCCGTATACGGAACCGTACGTACGGTGGTGTGAGAGGTCGGGGATTAAATTTCCCCTCCTACTCTATTGTGCAAACGAGGCAGGTTAATGAATAAGTGATTGTTTATTGCCATTTTCTTATGTAAAATAGTTCATAGTTGAACAGTTTGTTTTTGAACCAGTTTACTTAGGAGTGATAACAATGGATTTGAATTTCAAAGACCCAAAAGTTAAACAAGTACAGGAGGTTTATCAATCATTATGGGCAATTAACAAAACCACAGCTAAATTTACAAAAACGAATGCAGAAAGTTTTGGGCTTACATTACAACAATTATCAATACTAAATACATTGTTTGCATTTCCAGAATCAACACAGCAAGAGTTGGTTGAAAGGCTTATTTCATCTAAGAGTACGATTAGTGTTGGGGTTGATAAATTAGTTAATATGGGTTTGGTTGAAAGAAAATTTTCTGATGAAGACCGAAGAGAAGTAAAGTTAAAGCTAACAATCAAAGGGGAAGAAGTATCTAAGAACTCAAGTAAGAATTCAATATCTTATAAAGCTATGCTTTCTGCATTAGAAAATATGGATGATGAGGATATTCAATCTTTACTTCGTATTCAAAAAGAACTATTAAATAATTTAATCCAAAGTGGCTATTAATACCAATTGTTCTTCAACTATCGGGTAGCTTTAGCTCAATAACAAGTAATTTAAGGAACGCACGTATATGTTCATCTAATACGTTCGTTCCTTTTATTATGTTTTTACGTTATTAATCCAAATATAATATTATGCTTTTGTATCTACTCCATTTCTTTTCAAAATCATTTCTTTATATAAAGTAATTTTATGTTCTAACATTTTATTCGTTTCTTTCAGTATCTCTAACTGGTTTTCGATGGAACTTTTATGATCTTCTAATAGTTTTAATCGATTAATTGCTGTATGTTCTCCTTCAGTATACAAGAAGGCATACTCTTTGATTTTTGTGATTGGCATTTGCGTCTCTTTTAATTTTAAAACAAATTTTAGCCATTGAAGATGCGATTCAGTATATTTTCTTTCTCCATTTTCATTCCGATCTGGAAGAATGATATTCTCTTTTTCATAGTAACGTAATGTATGTGTGCTAACGCCTACTAGTTGTGCCACTTCGCCAATTGTATACATAAAACCCTCCATTTTTAACCAATGCTAATCAAGTGTAAAAAATAGGTTTGACTTAGAGTTTACTCTAAGCACTATAATAAATCTGTAAAAGTTAACAATCAATTTTTGTTAGTATAACAAAATATTAGGAGGCAATAAAATGAAAAAATATACAGTTATTACAGGTGCAAGTTCTGGTATTGGCTATGAAACAGCTCTTGCTTTTGCTGCTCGCGGTAAAAATTTAGTCATTGTGGCACGTAGAACTGAGGAGCTTGAAAAACTTAAAACAGAGATCGTGAAAGTAAATGCAGCATTAGATGTCGTTATTAAAACAGTTGATTTATCGAATATGAAAAATGCTTATACATTATATGAAGATTTAAAGGGATATGAAATTGAAACGTGGATTAATAACGCAGGATTTGGTAATTTTGCATCGGTTGGCGATCAAAATTTAACTAAAATTGAGACAATGCTTAATTTAAATATCGAGGCTTTAACTATTTTAACTTCTCTTTATGTGCGTGACTATTCATCAGTTGAGGGAACACAAATAATTAACGTTTCATCAGGTGGGGGTTATACGATTATTGGAAATGCAATCACATACTGTGCTTCTAAATTCTATGTAAGTGCCTTTACTGAAGGGCTTGCACATGAATTAAAAGAAAAAGGTGCAAGCATGCAAGCAAAACTATTGGCTCCTGCTGCAACTGAAACTGAATTTGCAAAAGTATCGAATGACTTAGAAGAAAATGTTAAGTTTGAAGGACTTCTTCCAAAATACCATACTGCCAAAGAAATGGCTGGATTTATGCTTGATCTTTACGATAGCGAAAAAGTAGTTGGAATTGTAGATGGTCTTACTTATGAATTTCAATTAAAAGATCCAATTTATCCTTATGCAGTAAGAATGAGAAGCGAATAAGGTTGATTTATCATCGAGATTCTAAAATTTCTGGGATATTAACCTTATAATTTTACGTAAATTAAAAAGTTCCTTGCTAATTGTAATATCCTATTAAAAAGAGGTTCTTCCATAAGGAGAACCTTTCATATATTTGTTCAACTAACTAGGTGCTAGAGGTAAAGAAGGTATAGTGCTGCAATCCTTTTATAAGGGAGGTTAGCATAATAAGAATACAAAAAGGATCATCAGTTTATAACAGGTTCGGATGAAAAGAGATGTTCAAATTGAACAAACCAAAAGCAAAAAAAGGGTAACGTTTAAGTTACCCTTTTAACAGATATTTTAAAAAGATGAATTTTAGTCGAGAGATTTTGTTAAAATCCATTTTCCTGGTTGTCTTACAAACCCTAGTTTTTCATTAATAGCTAACATTGGTTGATTGATAGATGAATTATTGGCTCTCATTCGAGAGTATCCGTGTTTTATATTATTTTTAATGACTTGTAATTTCAAACCAAAAGCGATTCCCTTACCACGCATTTCTTCCATTGTACCAGTGAAAGAATTGTACATTTCTATACCCTTAACTCTTTCATTTGCAATTGAAATGCCTACTAGACGATTATCCACTTCAGCAAGCATCACATTTTCTGGTAGGTTCGACTTTAGTATAGATGCTGCAATTTCCTTTTCCATTTTAGCTCCTTTACCATATGAAACAGGAACGTCCTTCGCTAACGACCTGAGTAACTCACATATCATCTCAAAGTTTTCATCACCAGGGAAATCTTTCATCGTTTTAAAAGATACACAGATTTCTTCGTATTTATTTCTTATTCAGCTAACGGGGCAGGTTAATTTAACAAGAATTAGGAAGAAACAAGAAATTTGTGCATTTTTATGACATTAAAATTTTCAAAAAAACATAAATTTAAATGCTGTAATTGATTTGGTATTATAATGAGTAATGTGGGGGAATGGAATGGTTAAATTGGGGTTTTACCTTGCTGGAATAATTATTATTCTAACAATTTATACTGCAATTTCACACAATTTCAGGGTTATTCCGTATACTGAGTTTTTATCAGGATGTATGCTTATTATATTAGGAGTTCTTTTTATAAGAATAAAAAGAAAAGGAATAGGAACTTTTCTCTTTGTAGCTAGTGGGATTACATTTATTTGTCTAATTGGTCTAATATGGGGATAACATATAACCCTACTTCAATTAACGGGTTCAAGAGTTACAGAACCAAGCTGTCATTTTGGCAGCTTTTCTTATTGCACTTACGGAAGGATTTTTTAAGAAGAAAAAAATAAACGTCCCCCGTTTTACCGTTTTATGGTAATGTTAAAGTAGTTTATTTATAAGGGGCGACAAAGTTGTGGGGGTCATTTTAACATTATTTTACGGATTTGTTGGTTTAGTCGTTCTATTTCTTATATTTGTATATGCAGTTAGTATTGGTATTGATAATTCTAAGCAAGTTAAGGCTTTAAGGTCCGAACTTAAAGAAATAAAAAACCAACTTAAAGATTTAGATGAAAATGTGAAATAACTTTGTGTTGTTATTCAAGGGGGCTTGAGTTGAAAACGGTGATCGCTGCGGCGGTCTTTTTTCTAGTTAAGCTAACTGGACAGTTTAGTTGAACAAGAAATGGTAAAATCATTATTATTGCAACTCGAATAAGAGGTGATATTTAGGTTAGGAATAAAAAATTACAATCCTAAAATTTATACCGAACTATCTCAAATAATAAATGACCATAAAACAAGGTTACAGGGTCTTAAAGGGAAGCAAATAGAGGAGATTTGGGTTGCGTGGGAACAAAATGAAGATGAGTGGTTTAATGATTTACCCGTAATAATAAGGTTTGAAGATTGTCAATTAGAATTATGTGCTTATAAAACTAATGAATACGCTGTTACATTTGATCAAATTGATTTATCCGATGAGATTGATTATTATGGTACAGATTTGGTAATTAGATGGGAAAAGAATAAGTTAAAGGAACTTAATAAATGTATTAACAACGAATAGTTATAGTCGAAATTATTGAATGGATAGCACAATTAACTGGAATGGGTTTTCACCTTGAAGAAGGTTATTTTGCAGTATGTAACGGTTTAGATGAAAATGAGATATGTATTAATAAGAATGAAGAACCACAATACACGTACACATATGTTTAAAATGATTATGTTCGCTATTAAACAAACAGGGGCTATTGTTCATTAAGTGCAGTCGCTTTTTCACCAACAAAGTAGATTAATTAAGCTGTCATTGTGGCAGCTTTTTTTATTGCACTAATGGGGGCAGGTTTGTTGAACAACAGGGTTCAATAAATTATCTATTATTAATACAAAAAAGCGTGAGAATACCACGCATATCATTGTCTTTTTTTAATTGTAAATTGCCTTTATTAAACATAATAAGTCCATTAATTCGCTCATATAGGGCATATAAAGGATATAGCAGACCTATAAATACTATGATTGATGGTATTTTTTCAATAGGAGGAATAATGCCTGAAAGCAAAGATATTAATGTCTCTGTTAAGTAAATAAATAATGGAATTATTACTATCAAACCGATCAGAAGAAATGGTGTTACTTTAGTTTCTTTTAGTTTAGCTTTGCAGTAAGGACATTTCATTGTAAATGGTGATGAAAATTCCTCAAAATCATCAAGCGTTATTGCTTTTTCACAATTAGGACAAGGGATAGAGGTTCTCATTATAAATCTCCTTATAAACGAATTAAAATTTAGTATAATTGGGAATTACCTTTAGTGTAAACAGAAATTCTTCCATTAGGAGATCGCTTTTTCTTATTCGACTAACGGATGCAGTTTAGTTAAATAAAGAATGGTTGAAGAGAGGCTTTTGTCTAATAACCTCAAGGGGTATCTTATTTGTCATGATGAAGGAATAAAAACTGGATGAGTCGAATAAATCATAGTGATCTTGTTTTTTTGTACTCTCAAAATAAATGATTGGAGTATTTCATTGAGAGTAGTTTTTTTCGTTATATGCCCGACAGTCGAAAATGAAGGTAATTTTATGCCATCACTTTTAACTTTGAAGGATTACACTATACAGTGAGGAGATTGATTTTATGCAAGTTATAGCCAAAATGTTTTTAGAACAACTCGACATGCATTGCTATGAGAATGAGTGGTTTGCATCCATAAATCAGGCGCTTCATGGAGTCATCGCAGCTGAGGCAGCATGGACAAGTTCGGGAATCAGCAATTCGATTTGGCAGATTGTCAACCACTTGATATTTTGGAATGAAGACGTAATCCATCGAATTAAGGGCACAGAGAATCCGCATAAGGCAGAAGACAATGAAGAAACCTTTGGAAATCCGGGGGATCCAGAAGACGAAATTGGGTGGGCCCAGACAGTGCAGCACCTTAATGAAGTCATGAATAAATTAAAAACGGTCATTGCGGACCTTGACGATGAAAAGTTAAAATCTCCGTATGCAGCTAACAGGTACTCTATTGAGCGTTTACTCAGCAATATCATGATGCACGATACGTATCATCTCGGCCAAATTGTTCTGTTGCGAAAGTTGCAATCCTCTTGGGGTGGCGTGGATTGGTCCTAAAGCACCATAATTCAGCGACGTTCCTCGCCCAGCCGTAAAAGCAGTATTGAGGGTGTGAAGCCCTTTTCATTCTCTATGGTGAAGCGGGTGATTTTCCTGCTTTATGGATGGCTAAACGGGTGTATGTCAAATAAATTAAAACGTATTTGCAGAGCAATCTTTCGCATATTTCATTGTTCAACAGTCGGGCGCTTTTCTTAAATAAGAAGGCGTCATTTTGCATGTACAACACATTTAAGGATTGAGTTTAATGAGGTGTAAAAAAAGATTGTGAAGTCCTGTACTTAAAGTAAAGGGTGCTTTCCTTAAATAATATCCAAGTATCGATTTTAGTTGCTATTGCCTTTATTTATAATTCTTTTAATTACACTGAGTTTTCTGGTGAGGGAGAATTCTATTTTAAAAGGTCACTATTGAACACTTCCATACAGATGTAATTATAAGAGGAAAAATAGATTCTATTACTGATAATGGGGATTGTCCTACTATTTTGGGTGGTACATGTGACACTCCAGATACAACAATAATAACTGGAATATATGGAGAGACAGAAGATGGGAATCCAGTATATTGGGATGATAGCGGTGGAGTTAATAATGACCTATCCATATTTTTTCAAACTGACGATGCTATGTATCTAACTTCAAAGAATATCAACGTAAAAATTGGAGATGTAATTGAGGTTCGTGAAGATGACAATGGACAAATGATACCAGTTAATTAATTCTTAAGTGTTTTCTTTTTACCAAAATTAGAAGCCCCTCTCGACTGAGAAGGGCTTTTCCTATTATTATATTACCTTTTTCTTGTTGAACTAACGAAGCAGGTGTGCGGCCGAGCCTAGGTCGTATCATATAACGGGTGGGATTCCCGTCGAGTAAGAACTAGCCATTCGCTCGTAGCGAGTCTTGGAGGGCTAAAGGTAACTTTAGTCTTTAAGCGTAGACAGTTAGGTGGCGGGCCGAAAGCC
>NZ_SMYO01000053.1 GCF_004358205.1 Bacillus salipaludis | reverse complement strand
AATATATACGACTTAAGAAAAGAAATTAGCTATATTTTGTAAATGATGACTAGGAGGAGCCGTGTGCGTTAATAGCGCAAGCACGGTTCTGTGAGGGGGGAGGAGTACAATCTACCGCAAGGTAGAAAGGCTCCCTTCTACTCGACTAGCGAAAGATCTGGGCTGTCAATTGTGGCAGCTTTTCTTTTTGTGCTAACGGGGCAGGTTAGCTGAAGAAGGATTTACAATAAGGAATGGAGAATAACTCAATAATTAAAAGACCTTTAAAGGAGTTAAAGGATACATTATGGAATTGACTTGCAAATTAGGAAAAATAGAAATCCTACTACCCGATGCCTCAACTTCGTATTTCTTTATTGATGATGATTTAGCAGAACTGTTTAATTTGGAAACGAATAATGAAGCATTAAAACTTCTACGCAAAACCATTAGAGAAAAGGTTGAACCAAATATATACAAGCGTATTGGTTTTGATTACGAATCAAGTGCGGTTATTATTCGAACGACCAATGCTGAATTGATTCTAGAGATAGCCTTGGTTATAAATGAAATTGCTAAGGTGAGCTTAGCCGAACAAGAAATAGGCATTGCCAAAAATCAAATACTCTCACATAAAAGACCCAAGAAGCAAAAATGGAAAGTGGGAGATATATGCCAAATCCCTCTTAAGAATGGTACATATGCCTTTGGACAGATAGTTTGGAAAAGCTATACACACCCTGTTTGTGGCTTATTTGATATTAATAAAACCGAAATCCCTACTTTAGAAGAAATTATGAGTAATCCCTTTATTTCGATACTATCATTAACACCAAATTCATTAGATAGTCACCGTTGGAAGGTGATTGGTAATATGAATGTAAGCATTCAAAAGGAGGACGTCCCTAGAAAATTCAACGGTACCGATTGTATTGGTGCCATTAGTTTTTCAAGTGGTATCCTTGAAGATTTAGCAAACGCCTTTTACGGAGTTACACCTTGGAACGTATTTGCTGAAGAGGATTATTTTGACCAAATTCTGTTACCAACTATTAAACGGCCTTCGACTGCTAAGGTTTTATCGTTATCCGAAAGGAAGCTTTATCGAAAAGAAAGAAAATGGGAGTAAAAATTTTTAACAAGTAAGATTGTGAAGAAATGTACTTAAAGTAACGGGTGCAATAGTTGTAGATCAAGCTGTCATTGTGGCAGCTTTTCTTATTGCACTATAGGGGCAGTTTAGTTCAACAAGGATACATTTTAAGGGCCAGCCCGAATGGAATTAAATCCTTTCGGGCTTTTTAATGAAGCTATTTATTTAAGTTAATTCCATTAATGAAACATTCAATAAATTCTTGTATCATAACTCCAATGTTTCCTTTTTTCCGCTTTCTTATTGCCAAGGATTGATTTTCAATTCCTTTATTTTATATCTGCTTTGGGTCTTTTAATCCTTTGATACCTTTTATCATTCATAAACAAGCTCCAAAAGTAAACAAAGCCTGGAAACAAAATGGCGAATCCGACAATGTAGGTTATGAAAACTGCCCGAAAAGAATTCGGGTCTGTAAAAGCTGAATGAATGGTTATGTCTGGATAGACTATGTAGGGCAAATGGGCACGACCGTAAACATAGCTTGCTGTCATATATTGAAGTGTAACGGCAATAACAGAGAGACGCGGCATCCCTCTATATCCAGGTTTAAGGGAAGGTAGGATTAAACCAAGACCTCCAACAAGGAAAAGGAATAAGGATAAAAGCAAAACGGGCAAATTTTGCATCATTTTATCATAAATCCAACCGCTTTCATTTTTTAATGTAAGCATAATTAAAAAGGCTGTTATTAGAGACACAGGTCCCATAATTAGAGCATCCCGGCGATAGGTGTCATAGGCTTCTTTTTCATTCGAAGCCTTGGAGTAATCCGCCAATAGCAGCGATGAGAGAAAGAGCGTACTGGAAATCGCAAATGCCATAAAGGCATATGCATTCATGCTTGAAAATAGTCTGACCAGATTTAGCTGTTGGCCGCCATTTGAAAAATCTACAAAATTCCCATGGGTGATGGGAAGCACACTAATAAGCAAGCCCGGAATGAAAATTCCACATAATCCGGAAATATAAGTGAGCGGCTTTTTATATTCTTCCGCAATATGGGAAAAAACCAAGAAAGCACTTCTGACTGTCAATAGAAGTAGAATGATGCTTCCGGGAATCAACAAAATGGTGCCAAGTGAATAGGCGGCTTTAGGAAATAGGCTGTAAATAGCGACCACTAAGGCAACGATAAAGGTATTGGTGACTTCCCATGTAGGGGAAAGATAGCGATTTGCTATATTCGTCGCTCTTGTTTTTGTTTTATTAATGTAGATCATCGACCAAAATCCGGCACCAAAGTCCATGGTAGCCATAATGGAATAAATAAAGACAAAACCCCATAATATCGATATCGCGAGGTAAACATCCATCTATTTTCCTCCTAAAGAATTGGAACCTGAAAGTGAAACATTTTTTTGCTCTGTACGATTGATATCTTCAAGGCCCGTATTCTTTTTAAAATAATATAAAAGAACTAAGACAGCAGAGATGGCTAACACCATATAGATAACAACAAACAAAATAAATAGAATACCTAGATTTCCGGCCGTTGTTACGGAGTCAGCTGTAGAAAGTTTATGATAAATCGTCCAGGGCTGTCTTCCGGTACAAGCAAAAATCCAGCCAAACTCAATGCCCAAAATGGAAAGTGGACCACAGGCAACATAGACCCACAACAGCCAATTTGGAAAGCGTTCCTTTTTTAATACTTTGTTCCAAATAAATCCGATCACACCCATTAAAAGCAGTAACATACCAATACCCACCATGGCATTAAAGAGGGTATGGATGAATAAGGGCGGCCAGTATTTTTGCGGAAAATCATTCAGGCCTTTCACAACCGTATCAAATCGATTTCCAGCCAGAAAGCTAAGCCCCCATGGCACTTCAATTCCCCATTTTACCGATTCCGTTTTAGCATCCGTATAGCCGCCAATTGTTAGAGGTGCATATGATTGTGTCTTAAACAACCCTTCCGCTCCGGCTAATTTTTCCGGCTGATACTTATAGAGGGATTGTGCGGCTTCATGTCCGCTTAAAGCGGTGAATAGGGAGAATAGCCCGCCTACAATAAGGCCAACCATAAGCGCCTTTTGGTGGAACCGGTATACTCTCGTTCCGTATTCGCTTTTCAGCATCTTAAAGGCTGCTACCATCGCGACAATAAATCCTCCAACAATATAAGCAGAAACAGCAACATGTAATGCGTTAATGGCAAAGCTGGGATTAAAAAATGCTGCCCACGGATCAACGTTCACAATTTTGCCATTTCGAATGTCAAATCCGGCCGGGGTTCCCTCGAAGGCATGTACATTTGTGATCAATACAGCCGATGCCAAACCGCCCAATGCTACGAAAAAAAGACTTACATTTCTCATCCATGGTGCAATTCTGTCTGCTGCATAAACATATATAGACATAAACAAAGCCTCTAAAAAAAAGGCATAAATTTCAATTTGGAAAGGCAATGCCATAACGGTACCAATCACTTTCATAAAACCAGGCCACAATAAGGAGAGCTGCACCCCGGCAATGGTTCCGGTGGGAATACTAACCCCTAATATAATCGCAAATGCCTTTGTCCATCTTTTGGCCATAATGGAATAATCCTTATTGTTCGTTCTTTGATAAAGCAATTCGGCGGTCAAGATCATCATTGGCAAACCGACACCAATTGTGGCGAAAATGATATGAAATGCCATAGTGGTACCAAATAAAGACCGTGCAATAATTAAATGATCCAAGCAATTTCCTCCTATGAGTTGATGAAGAACTAATGGCGAGTTCAATTTATATTGTTTTATTAATAGAAAAAATATACATTGATTTCCATTAATCCCAAATATAAGTGAAGGGACCATCTCACTTTAGAAATCACTTTTTGCAGACGGACAAACATTTTGGAATAGTTAGGCAAACTCTAAAATAACAATGTTTGTTAAATTTTGTACTTAAACAAACGGGTGCTTTTGTTGAGGGTGATGATCGCTACAGCGGTCATTTTTTCTTGTTAAACTCCCATGAAAATAAAAACTGAAAAAGGGCATGAAAAAATAGACCCAGAAAAACCAGTTTTTAAAAAAAGGCTGAGCCTCTTGAAGGATCGTATATTAGATTGGCTGGTAGATCGACTTGTGCAACCTTTCTACTTAAACTGAAATCAGTTAAAGCTGGCGCAACAACCAGAAAAAGGATTAATCTCCCATGAGTGCTACCCCTAAAGGGTGCGACAGTCGGTGGTACACCGTGGTCGTTGGAGTCAGACTAACGGATGGGCTCAAAGGCACCATAGTTCAAAGACCTTCTTCGCTAGCATTAAAACAGTATAGGCGGTCTTAGCCATTTTCATTCTCTGTGGTGCAGCGCTGATTTTGCGCTGCATGGATGGCTAACGAGGCAGTTTAGATAAACAAGAACAACTGATAAAATTATAAAATAACAATACATTATGATAAAAAGGTGCTGCTATATTTGGAGCAAATTAGAATTTATAGAGTTTCTATACTGTTTATCGGAGTTTTAGTGACCGTTGGATTGCTATGGTGTATATTACTTGTTTTGGCTTTAATACAAGGGGGTTCCTTAACTTTATTTATTACATTAATTTTCCCATTTACTTTTATTGGATATGCTATTTACCTTTCGAGGAAAAGAAACGAGGGTAAGGGATTTTATTGGGATGATAAAGGAATTGTAATCGACTTAAAAGGCAATAGGGTTTATTGGGAAGAAATAGAAGATATTAAGTATTCAAATGTAAGAGGTATGAAATCAACAGTGATTTATCCTCACTATACAAATCACGAAAAAATTAGAATTCGCCAAGGGAAATCGCTTCCAACACCTGCACATTTAATTGATTGGATATTAATCGAAAAGGCAAAAGAATATCACAAAAATTTAATGAAAGTTTGGGAAGAAAAAAATAATACACAAAAATAAGGCTAACTTTTATTAGACTCCTTATTTAAGTAACGTGGCAGGTTAGTTCAATAACGTCGCATAAGACATGTAGTATACAAAAAAGAGACAGTGTTCCACACTGCCTCTTTTTATATGGTACTAAAGAAAAGGAAGAAATCTAATCTCATCTGTTGAAATGATTTTATGTTTTAATTCTGAATTCATATCTAAAACACCTATCACAATTTGATTATCTTTCGTCACTGTTATGTATCTGAAATAATAATCATCAGAAATCAACAAATCAGTGTCATTCGACGTTATTTCCATTTTGGCAAAGACATCTTCTGTGTACTTAAGTTGAAAAAAATCATCCAATCCTTTGGTTGAACTACCTACCCATGTATGCAGAAAATCTTTCAGTGTGATTTGTTCAATCACCGATAAATGTTTCTTGAATCGTAATTGATCAACTGTTACGGTTTTCATCGTTAATCACCCCTTAACGAGTATCTATTGTATACATTGAGGTCTGCCACATCAATGCTATCGGCGTAACAATCTGTTTACATTTTAGTTACTATACTAACGGGGAAGGTTAATGGAAGGTGAGAAATTACACCATTATATCGTAATCGACTCAAAAAGCTAAAAAAATAAGACTAGGATTGTAAACTAGTCTCAAGTAATAAGTCATATATGTCTCTTTCCACAATTTCATCTAACAACATTTTTAAAAAAGAAGCATTTAATTTTTGTTCATAAGCTCTTAAATAAATATCAATTAACTCTTCATTAGACAATGTTTTAAATCGCATTGCTATCCCCTTGTTATTCAATCCAATTTTATTACATAAATTTTCCATCCTAACCTTATAAAAAAGATTTCGAACAACATTTGCTTTATTATAGGGTAATTCTAGAAGTTTTTTAAATTTCTTTGTTAAATTAAAGAGAAGGCTACCCCTTTTTATTATTCCAAAAGCAACAATGTGAAATATTGTACTTAAACTAATAGATGCTTTTGTTTAACAAAAGGGGTGCTGCGGCAGCTATTTTTCTTGTTTTAATAACGGGGCAGGTTAGTTTAAGAAGAAGGAGTAAAGAATTTAAAATGAAAAAATTTGGAATAATATTTTGTAATGACAATTATGAAGGTGAGAACAATACCTCATTAAGGAGAATATTAGTATGAAGTCATTACAGGACCCTAAAAAGTTAGAAAAAGTAGCCAGTTTTTACGAAATGAATACCAAAGCGAATCAAGACTATATAGAGTTTTGGAAGGAGCACACATTGTTCCATTGGGACTTTTGGGTAGACTTAATATTCATAATAGCTCCGGTCATTTTTTGGATTAAATTTAGAAAAAAAGAAAGTTCGAATAGGCTCTTATTTGTTGGATTTTTTGTATTAATTATTACTTCATACTTTGATTTTATAGGAGTTCAATTTGGAAAGTGGTATTACACCGGAAAAGTATTACCAACTATCCCTTCATATTTCCCTTGGGATTTCACTATTTTCCCTATTTTTATTATGACCTTAATTCAGTTTAAACCATCAATATCACCTATCATTAAGGGCTTGTTCTTCGCAAGTTTTAGTGCCTTTGTCGGTGAACCTTTATTTCTTTGGTTAGGTTTTTATGTTATGAATGATTGGCATATTTATTATTCCTTTCCTATTTACTTTGTTATTTACTTATTAGCTCATAAAATGAGTACCGTAAATAATTTTGAACCGATAAAATAAAAAACAACTTCTTCAACTAACAGGTGCAATAGTTAAAGATGAAGATCGCTGCAGCGGTCTTTTTCTTGTTAAACTATCGGGGCAGGTGTGCGGCCGAGCCTAGGTCGTATCATATAACGGGTGGGATTCCCGTCGAGTAAGAACTAGCCATTCGCTCGTAGCGAGTCTTGGAGGGCTAAAGGTAACTTTAGTCTTTAAGCGTAGACAGTTAGGTGGCGGGCCGAAA
>NZ_SMYO01000052.1 GCF_004358205.1 Bacillus salipaludis | reverse complement strand
TCGTCAGTTCGAGAATTTGCCTCCAGCTTCCTTCAGATTCCACCTCACGGTGGACACCCTTGCTATTGGCTAACAGTTCCTACTGCCAAGCCTGTAGTGGACTTTCACCACCAAGTTATCGCCCATGCCGGGCGCACATAAGAAAATGGAATCGCCGCAGCAATCCCACTGTTCAACTCAGCACCCTTTCGTTTAAGTACAATGTTTCACAATGTGCTCAGGTAAGAATTAAATGAAGGGTTACTTACGAGACGCTTAATATAATTTATTGCTCTCATGGACGTTTTTTAGAGATTGTTTTTTATTGAAAGATGGCTTCAGCTCAGCAATAAAGATTGCGATCACAATTAATACCGCTCCCATAACCATACGACTGGTCAATACTTCGTGTAAAAATAAAACGGAAAACAACATCCCAAAAAAAGATTCTGTTGATAAAATAATGGCTGCTTTTGTAACGGAGGTTAATTGATGTGCTTTATTTTGAAAAAGATAGGCAATCGTCGTTGAAAAGACTGCTAAATACAAAATCGAATAAACTCCTTCACTTTCCAAAGATGTGGGTATATCTCCTTTAATTAGGACAGCAACTACACTTAATAGAGAAGCCGTTATGAATTGTACAAGGGTCAGTGATATAGGATCTTCTTTTTTCACAAATCGATTTGTATAAAAAATATCGAAAGCAAAAGCTACTGCACACGCAAGCGATAATACATCACCTATATTTACGGTGATAGAACTTTGAATGGATAACAAGCCAATCCCTACAATGGCAATGACTGAGCCGACTATTTCATACCGATCAATTCGTCGCTTATACAGCAAGTAAGCAATGATAGGTACAATCACAACATTGACCGCAGTTAAAAATGCATTCTTAGAAGGTGTCGTATATTGCAAACCGACTGTTTGTAAAACGAAGCCCAGAAATAAAAACATGCCAAGTATGGCACCTTTCCACACAAGGGATTTGTTGAGTGTTTTGAGTTTGAATCCAAATAGAATTATAAGTAAAAATGTAGCTAAAATAAACCTTCCTGCCATTACCTGATATGGGGTTAAATATTGCAATGCTATATCGGTTACAACAAATCCGCTTCCCCAAATAATCGCTGTAACCAACAGCATTCCATCACCTATATTTTGTTTCATCTCTTCTCCTCCTTGACTAAAACCAAGAATACCACAAGAGAAAAAACAATAATTTGATATTGATTCTAAAATTTCAAGCTTATTTTTGTAATCATTCCAAAAGAGTTCCTTCGATTGTTTTATGTAGTAAGTACAATTTTACTGCAGCGGATAGATTTTCATAAAAAACAAACTCGTTATCAAAAGGCTCTATTAATTGACGTATTTTCGTCATGCGATAACGGATGGTATTGGGATGACAATAATGTGCCTCCGCTATTTCTTTCACATTGCCTTGCTTTAGCACAAATGTAATTGCGGTCTGTAGTAAATCCTTATCTGTTTTTTCAGAAAGAAGTGGTCCCAAGTATTCTTTCAAATAGCGGCTTGTGAATTGTGCATCCTTTCTATAGAGCTCTATTAGAAGCCGTTCTGATGCCAGATCTGCATAATTACAAACAGAATTCGTTTCAATGTCAGCCATAATCCGTGCATAATAAGCTTCTCTGACGGCAAGATGCAGTTCTGTATGTGTCTGGTGAACTTTACCATAACCAATTGTCAGCCCATCGGTAGGAATTCCATATAAGTCCATCCATTCCTTTAGTATTTTTGTGAAATGGAGCCGCTCGGATTTGTCGGTCAACAGTATAAAAATACTATTTTTATAGGGGCAGACGACACCTGATTTCAAAAATGACTGGAATTGAAGAAAGGAGTCCATCCATTGAAGGGTTTCGGATTGCATCATTCGAATATTGGCGGTAAATACATATTTCTCAAACGGTTTATTTATCTGTTTTAAGAAGGACTGTAGTTGTGGAGTGGTTATCTCATTTTTGATCAAACATCGCATGATATTTTGTAGAAAGAGGTCATTTTCCCTGTTTTTAATAGAATTCTTCACTTCGAAAATGACATCCTCAAAATATTCATCTCCACCAAAACGTAAAATCGGAAAATCTTGCTCATTTGCGAAATGTAGGACCTCATCAGGTAAATCCTTGAAAATAACCGCTTTATAGGCTAAGGCACTTACCTTTAACTTAATGAGCTCGTTAATTGTCTCGATTAATAGTTCAGGTTTTTGGTTAGCAAATAATAAGCTGCTGAGTACAAGGCTATGAGGATTAAAAGTTTCTTCTCTCACTAGTTGAACACCCTCAGAAAATTCATAATCCAAAATTCCTACATTTATGATTTTTTTATGTAAGCCATTGTTGCCTGCTACAACTGAAAAATTCTTTATAATGGGAAGTTGAAATAAGTCTTGTACGGTCATCATAAAAATCATCCCTATTCATAACTTAGATAACCTGATTATAAAGTATTTATTTATTAAAACATAACTTCTTGGCTAACCTGCCCCGTTTGTTCGATAAGAAGTTCAATAAAAAGTGCGTTAATCCTAATTGGATCAACGCACCCGTTATATACGTTTAGCGTGACGCTTTTGGCGGTTGGCACACGTCACATTTACGTTGGTTATTATTTTTAAATTTCGTAAATGTTTTTTCAAAGTTGCTACCACATGCACATTTAAACAGTAACTTTTGAGAAAAACCGTGGTATTCCGTCGTTAGCAACTTACTTTCCGAATTGTTCTCAACAAATTCTTTAATTTTCCCAATCGTCCATCGTTTATTCATTCTCTTACATCCCCATTTTCTATCGCTAGTCGGAGGCTTTTTTTGGCATCCGTTCAACTATGAGTAAAAGTCTTAATTATCCTAAGTTCCTCATTATAACATGAGCAGGTACACAATTAAACAATTGGAAGGTATATTATTTACCTGCCCCTTTAGTGGAACAAGCAAAAAGATGCTGCCGCCGCAACACCTTGTTTAACTCTAGCACCCGTTAGTTTAAGTGTAATTTTTCACAATCTCGTTAGGGATACGAAAAGATGACTGCTCAACAATCACTAGTTTATTAATTTACTGTAATAGCTGATTTAATTTCATTCATATATTTAGGTGTAAATCGTCGGTTAAACTACTTTCAAGGTAGATTAACAACATCCTTATTTTAAATGAAACAGTTTTTAAGAAATTACTTATTATATTGAGGACATTTCAAAAACCTTTTCCATTATCATTACATCTACAAGGCGACCATTTAATTTTCCCTGATTCTTAAATACTCCAACTTCTCTGAACCCATTCTTCCTATATAGCCCTTGCCCAAGTTGATTAAAAGGAAATGTAAATAAAACAATCTTATTAAAGTTATTTTTTATTGCAGTCTGTTCAATTTTCTTGAGTAACAACGAGCCAATCCCTTTTCCTCGATATTCCCGTTTGATATATATCGATAAATCGGCTACTCCTGCATAGGCACATCGATTCGAATAGGGATTTAATGATGCCCATCCAATTATTTCATTATTTTTTTCAACAACAATTACAGCGAAACGGTCATTATGATTCTTGAACCATTCATTCATATATTCAATATCTTTTTTATCTTCTTCCAATGTTGCAATCTTATCTTCAATCCCTTGGTTATAGATGTATAAAATTGATGCTAAGTCGTTAACAGAAGCCAGTCTTGTTTTTAATTCTGTTTTCATATTTACCCCCTGGTTTTATTCGCCTTATAACCATTATATAAAAACTTTTCCATTTTTAAAGAATAAAGGTTGCAAATTGCAAATAATTATAATATAAATAAATCAGAGGTGAAAATTATGGAAGACCTTAGAGAATTATTTCAAGTTATGACAAGGCGATTCGGGCTTTTGAATAAAAATTGCTGTCAAGTTGGAGGAACTGAAATATCTCTAGTTCAAAGCCATATCCTATATGAACTACTTCGTAAAAATAAACCATCGATTCAACAGGTTGCTGATTCTCTTGGGATGGATATAACCACCTTTAGTAGGCAAATACAAACATTAGTAAAGATGGAACTGGTATTGAAATCTCCTCTTCCTGAAGATAGACGGGTTTCACAACTAAGCTTAACTACCCAAGGAAAGTATGTTGCTGCTAAAATCGATGCAGAAATGAACCAATATCTTAACGAAGTGTTTTCAAATATGAGTGAGTTTGAACGAGATATGGTTATTAAATCAGTAAAACTTTTAAACGATGCAATGTCAAAATCATCCGTTTGTTGCAAACCATTATTATGAGCAGGAATAAACTCTTGCTCATTTTATTAAAACCAATACTTGCAAATTGCAAATAATTTCAAAGGAGGTGAACTATCATGTAGTCCCAGCTATTTCATCAAATTTTGCGTTTTATAAATCAAAATAAATTGATATTAGGGGGAAACTGAAATGAAATACGCTCATGTTGGTCTCAACGTAACAAATCTAGAAAAATCCATTGAGTTTTATAGCAAATTATTTGGAGCTGAACCAGTTAAAGTAAAGCCTGATTATGCAAAGTTCCTTCTTGAAACACCAGGATTAAACTTTACACTTAATCTTCGAGACGAAGTAAAAGGAAATCAAGTTGGACATTTTGGTTTTCAAGTTGAAAGTACAGACGAAGTTATTACACACAAGAATCGACTTGAAGAGAACGGTATTCTCTCTCAATATGACGAAATAAACACAACATGTTGTTACGCTCTCCAAGATAAATTCTGGATTCATGACCCTGATGGTAATGAGTGGGAGTTCTTCTATACAAAAGCAGATGTTGCTGCTAGCAGTGAAAATGCTTCTTCTTGTTGTGTCCCAGAGAAGCCTAAAACAAAAGAGGTCGAGTGCTGTTCCACGACAACCCAAAACGCAAATATTAACAGCTGTTGTTCTTAAATAGTTAGTATCTATAAAAAAGGGTCTCAGATAATTAGACCCTTTTTACAATCATTATAAAGCAACCTAATATCAAGGTTTTTCTAGCAGCATCTTCCTGTATTGCCTATCATCGAGATACCTTGTCCATTTCCTCTACGGTCAAGAATAAGGTCTTCCGTGTTTGGTTCAATAATCGGTTCGATTGCTACCTTTATATCATTTATCGTGACGATAATATCGTCTACTTCTGGCTCAGCCAGAGCCAGTCCAATCCTTGGCTGTCCTCAGCCAAAGCCGTCAAAAAAGATTCGAATGTTATTGGCGTTCTGTTCTTCGAACATTTTTTTAAATTTATCACGAGCTTCGTCGGTGATTCTCATGTTCATTTCCTCCTGTTGTTAACAAATTTCCTTGCTGATGATGAATATTATTCTCCAGTTTCAGTGAAATGTTTAATACGATCTCCAATTTCATCACGGACACGCTGGAAGAATGCCCATTTTTCTTCTTCGGTACCTTCTGCTTTTGCAGGGTCATCAAATCCCCAGTGAACTTTTTTTACATGAGGAGGGGATACTGGACAGTGATCTGCTGCATGCCCACATAATGTAACCACTAAATCCGCATTGTTTAGAATTTCAGGGTCGATCACATCAAAGGTTTGACTAGAAATATCAATTCCTGCTTCTTTCATTGCTTTTACGGCATTTGGGTTCAATCCGTGTGCTTCTAGACCAGCACTTCTTATATCCCATTCATCACCTAAATGCTTTTTTGCCCATCCTTCTGCCATTTGGCTTCTGCATGAGTTGCCTGTACAAAGAAAATAGATTGTTTTTTTATTCATGATGGATTCTCCTTTATTGTTCGTGTAGTTGTTTATAAATGAATGCCGCGATACTTGCTCCTAAAATCGTTGCGACAATATATACCCATAAATGTTGAGTTGCCCCTGATACAATTGCAGGACCAATCGATCTTGCAGGGTTCATAGATGCACCGCAAATCGGACCCGCAAACATGGCTTCTAACCCGACTGTTGCGCCAATAGCAATCCCAGCGAATGATTTGACCGCTTTCCCGTGAACGGCAGAACCGAAAATAACCATCATCAAGAAAAATGTAAGGATAAATTCCAATATAAATGACTGTCCCCATGAACCCCTTGGTAAAGTGGTGCCGAGTGATGCGACATTACCAAATAAACCTAACAGCGTAGCGCTCGCAGCAATCCCTGCAATGATTTGAACGATAATATAATTAATTGCTTCCCTTTTATTTATATCCCCATGAATTAAAAATCCAATCGTAACCGCTGGATTAAAGTGTGCCCCTGACAGGTGACCAAACGCAAAAATTAATGCCATTACGACAAGTCCGAATGTAAGGGCTACACCTACATGGGTTAAACTCTTGGTAATGTCATCGATTACAACGGCGCCCGTTCCAGCAAAAACCAAAAAATAGGTTCCTAAAAATTCGCTGATTAACTTTTTTTTCATTCTGTTCTGATCCCCTTGATGATTCAATTACTTAACAACCACAGCTAAGCGCAGGATTGCTTTTTTCAATTTGTTTGATTTTCTCAGCTTGACTAGGCACATGCTTTAAAATTTCATCTATAAGGTCATAAAACTCACTTTGGTGATTCAAAGAATAATAAACCCATTGACCTCTTCGTTCTTCTTTAAGGAGTCCTGCATCTTTTAATTTACGAAGGTGTTGGCTGATGGATGGCTGGCTCGTATTAAAGATTTCAAGAAATTCACAAACACAACATTCACGTTGTTTTAAAATTCCGACAATGGTTAATCGCGTTTTATCGCCTAATAGTTTAAAAACATTAGCAGCTTGTTCAATTTCGATTGTGGATTTTAACATTATTGCACCCCCTCTTTTTACATATAAACAAATAACAACTTGCAAATTCAGTTAACATATAATTAATCGCTTATATAATAAATCACTTATTTTCTTGATTCAAGTAGTTTATTGTAAAGTTATTGTAAATAAAAAAAGACCGATAACTTAGTAATAAAAATAATATAGGTACAACTATGAAAACTATGTCTTTTTTTGGTGCTAATAGTTTTAATTTTTCGCACTTCTTCTTCAACTAGTCGAGTAGAAGGGAGCCTTTCTACCTTCCGGTAGATTGTACTCCTCCCCCTCACAGAACCGTGCTTGCACTATTAATGCACACGGCTCCTCCTAGTTATCGTTTACAGACTGTAGCTAATCTCTTTTCTTAGATTCAG
>NZ_SMYO01000051.1 GCF_004358205.1 Bacillus salipaludis | reverse complement strand
GTCTCCTCGGAGATGGACTTTCACCATCTGGGATTCAGTATCATCATCATCAACCAGTCGTTTCACCGAGATGACGTCTCTGTCAGATAATGAAAAGAAGAGTGTCGACAGATCAACACTCCATGCGACTGCCCGTCGCACAAAAAGGGGCAGTTAGACTGCCCCTTGAATTATGTAAATGCAAAATATCAGTCAATGCTATAAAAGATAGGACTAGATTGTTAACTCTCTTGTTCTACTCAACGGTACTTTACTAAGAAAAGCTGTATCAAATGTGTAAGTTTATCTTAGAAAAATTTATAATGTCGCTCTATAGAACCTGTCAGTCTTTCCATAAAATTCCAGATTCTTCATTATTTACACTATTGGATTCAGTTTATCATTATTTAATTGACCTACTCGTTAATGGTGGTTCATTAAACCAACCTTTTTTAACCAATAGCTTAAACCCTTTTTCTGAAAAACTTTGGACCTGTTCCATTAATTCACTTAGTATTTTGACATGATTCTTCTTATAACTAGATACAGCAGCGTTTTGTAAATTTATTATTCCAATAGGATTTAAAAACATTATGAGGTTCGTCATTAACTTATCTGAAAATGGAGATTCCTGGACCCTATGCACGAAGCTCTCTAGTCCAGTTGTAGTACTAACTCCGTTTTCCCTAAAAATATCCGATAAAGTAGCAGCTTGATGAAATGCTAATTTCTTGCCATCATTAAATAATTGCTTTGACTCTTCATCTTTTACAACATCAGCAAAAGCAGTGCATAGAGCAACACCAACATTATTGCATTGAAGTGCACTGTACATATGTCCCAATTCTACCGCATTAAGTGGCCTCAATTGTGTAGATATAACCTTAAACATTTTACTGTCTCTTTCATGTGCTTTCATGTATAAAAATGGACTGTTTTGTAACAAGTTCTTTTCTTTTAATAAACCTAAAAGAGATTCATCAATTTGAATCATCTTAGTGAGGACTTCACGAAAGAATTTCTTTACATTCATATCCGCTAGTTCTGCATATTGAGAAGCGAGGATCCGCATCCCATTTCCGGTAATATGCTTAAGAATTTCAATGATTAATTGATCGGTAAAAAGCTTTACTGAGGAGTTATTTAAATCAACTTCACTAAAAAATGGCGTTTCATTATAACCGCTGTCATTTAATAACTTTGTAGCCTCTTTTTCTTGAAATGTAGATAATGAATTGATTTCATCTAGAACACTTCTCAAATCTTTATCCTCAGCAGTATCAATAAGATTTTTTAAAATAATATTAACCATATTCGAACTTGATTGAAGATACCAAAGAAAGCCGAACTCATTTACGTTCATACAAAAGGCTCCTTCATTATTTATTTTCTGTTATTAGAATGACAAAAATATTGGTAATTATTCAGGGTATATTTCTAATTAATACATTTAGTCTCAATCTCAAACTATATTAATTATTGTAATTTAAATAATTTAATGAGAGTTTCTGTTAAAAGAATACTAATTATATTCACGGGCTCTCAGGTTTCTCAATAGCTTTTTTAATGATTTTCATTAGTAAAAGGCCTATCCAAATTCCTGGTATCACGCACAAAATTGGTAACCATATTGGCCATGACAGGAACTACAGGAAGGTCGATATCACTTAATCAAATAAATGCCAATCTAACAAATGTTCCAACAGCTCCTTCGAATCCATTATTGAAACAAGAAATGGCGGTGCTGGGAACGTCTCCCTAGCACCGCCATCTCTTCGTTTTACCTAATTTTGCAAGTAAGCAAGCTGTCCTATTAGACAGCCCCTTTTACTTCCTGTTCCAAAATCGTTGCTTCGCAATTGCTCTGACAAACACTTCTCCGAAGTTGTTAGTGCTTGAAGCAAAGACGACACCTTCAAGCTCTCCGTTTTTCGGTGGCTGTATGTACGATCCCCCTGTGGTCGCCACGCCAATCGGTTTGTAATACTTGTATGTCCCTTGGATAAAGTTTTTCACATTCCAGTCAAAGGCAGCTTGATTTTGCACGCGTCCACCAACAACATACAGAGAATCATAAAGAACAGGATTCGTCGCGAGGAAATTTTGATCCAACGTGATGGTCGTCCCTTGTGCTCCTGTAACCGTACCCAATCGATCGCTGACAAACTCCACGAAGACTCCATGTTCGACGAGCGTGTTCAAAACTGAGATGACCTCTTGATCGGGAAACCCGTTGCCAATCAGAACTGCAACCCTCATGGTATAGGGGAAATGCTGCGTATTGGCTTGACTTAGAGCTGGAGAGGACGCAGAAACGGAAACTTGCTTGGTTGATGGTGGTCGTACATCGATGTTTGAAGCAATGGTGGAAGCCAATGTATGGTCCACATTTCCGAACATGTCGACGATTTGTTGACGAACAGATTGGCTCTTCACTTTTGTGAGTTGAAAAATGAATGACTGTAATATATGGTCTTTTTCAACGTCAGACAAACTATTCCAGAACAGACGTGCTTGGGAAAAATAGTCCTTAAACGTGTCGCTTATGGCTTTGGTGGCTAAGCCTTTTATCTTTTCGGGATAGAAATCGAACCCGCCCTGCTCGACCGGTGTTGGACTTGGTGTATTGCCCGCTAGTGAGTTTTGATAGTAGTTAACCTGGTCAATATCAATGCGTTGGCGATGAGCCCCTTCTCGTTGGTAGTTGTGAAAAGGACAAAGCGGTCGATTGATAGGTATTTCATTGATGTTCGGACCACCCAATCGATACATCTGCGTATCGCGATAAGCAATAAGTCGGCCTTGTAATATAGGATCGTTGGAAAAACCGATGCCCGGAACCACGTTGGTCGGATCAAAAGCGGATTGCTCGGTCTCCGCAAAAAAGTTGTCGACATTACGGTTTAGTGTCAGCTTTCCGATGTAATGAACAGGAACGATTTCTTCTGGCCAGAGCTTCGTCGGATCGAGAACATCAAATTCGTATGCGTGTTCATTTTCTTCTTCAATCATTTGCACCCCAAATTCGTACTCGGGATATATCCCACGTTGAATCGCCTCATAAATATCTCGCCGGTGAAAATCGGCATCCAACCCGCCGATGATGAGGGATTCTTCTTGGAGAAGTGAATGTACGCCGAGGACTGGCTTCCATTGAAAGCGTACAAATCGAGAGGTTCCTTGGTCATTGATGAACCGGTATGAATTGATCGCATAACCCTCCATCATTCTCCAACTTCTTGGCAACGTCCGATCCGACATAAGCCACATGATAAAATGCGCCGACTCCTGGTTATTTGCTACAAAATCCCAAAAGTTTTCTTGTGCTGCTGAAGCTGTCGGCATATCCGTGCGTGGATCCGGATTAGCCGCATGATGTGAATCGACAAATTTCTGCGCGTCATTCACGAAGAACACGGGTAAATTTAATGATAATAGGTCCCAATTGCCCTCGTCAGTATAAAATTTCACTGCGAAGCCTCGCAAATCTCGCGAGGAATCGATCGATCCGCGACCGCCATGATTTGTTGAAAAGCGGACGAATACGGGCGTACTTGCACTTGGATTCTGCAAGAATCCCGCCTTGGTATAAGGCTTCATCGACTGATAAACCTGGAATGTCCCGTGAACACCGAACCCTCGAGCATGGGCGACGCGTTCTGGAGTACGTTCTCGGTCAAAATGCATCAGCTTATCAAAAAACAGAAAGTCCTGCAACAGAGCAGGGCCTCGAGTTCCTGCCTTCAATATCCCGTCATTGTTGGATGGCTTTAATCCCGCACTCGTCGTAAGGGGATTTCCTGCATTCTGAACACGAAATTCCTCAAGTTGCTCATTTTTTTTGTTGCTTTGATTCTCTCTTTCGTTAGAAACGTCATCGTAATTCATATGATCTCTTGCCCCCAAGTCAAAATGCATTTCACGCTATAGTATTTGTATGCCCGAGTTCTCCCCAGTATTCGAAGCCCCTTAAACTGGTTAAGCGATGTGGCAAATGCCCTTTTGAAGCTAACGGATTACGTACAGTGGAGGGGGGAGAACTTCAGAAGAAAACTGTTTTCATACAGTTCGAGGAGGACAGAAGCAAACCGTTGTGAAAGACTGCGAGCAGAACCCGCAATATTCACAACGTTTTTTCTCCAATATGAGGTTGTAATTATATCCTAAGGCGAAATGAGAATTTTGTACTCCTTTACGCACGATATGCGGATTAGCCCTTCCTCCATGTAGTGTTAATAGTAACGTCAGCAGCTTTAAAAGTATTTAAGACCGGACATCTGGGTCTGTTTTTTCTTTCAACTCTTTTACCCTCTCATCGGACTCGTTTTTTTAACAATTGCCTCAACATTAATTGTTTGGAAGTACGTTCGTACACTTGGATCTCCCATTAACCCCCGGAAATCAAGCCCACCATTTACTTTAAAGTCGATTCCTCGTAAACAGAACTTAATCTCTTTTGCAACTAAATTAGCAATCTCATTTTCAAACCTACTTGGTGGGAGGTCAGGAAAATGCGGATTTACAACGTTAAGCAATGTTAAGAAGTAAAAATGCTTAACTTAACAACTATAAGGGATTTTGAGACATGTATATGAGATATTTGGAACCCTTTAACTACAGTTATATCCCTCATTATCAATAGAGTAAAACCCTATTGATACAAACCTCATAAACCATGATAAATCAGTATTTGTTCCCTTACCGATGTAAATTGTCAAAATCCTGACGCTACCCCTTTTAGCAGTAATATGTTCTTTGCTTTCGATTTATTTTATTTTTGCTAAGGAAAACAGATATCTAATAACATAACTGAAAAGGTAGAAGTTAACTTAACATTAAAAATAAAGCCGATGATTCCTTAGCGTAGGAAAAATCGGCTTTTTTCATGTCGAAATATGCTTAGCGTACAAAAATCGCGTTTTTTGCTCTGAACTCCAGCATTGACAAAATGGTCAACACTTCAGTCTGAAATGTGGATATATATCATCCATCATAAAATTCTCTTTTTTTCTCATCTTCCTCGAAGATTTCGTCCGTACCTTTTTCTATTTGAATATTGTTAGGGCGGAGAAAATTTATGGTTTCGTGCTCTTCATCAAATTGCTGAACAATACCTACCATGGTTGGATATTTTTGAATATGCTCTTCATAGCATGATTGAAAGTCTTCGCCCACAACGAGGATTTCCTTTTTCTGACCACCAATTTCATTATCTTCTATATATGAAATAATAAATTCTTTCATCATTTCCTCCTTATAAAACAAATTTTTTATTAGGAAATTTAAAAATACAAAAGCACCTAGGGAAGCTTATGATTCATTTATATCTAATCCAGATAAATTTAAAGAAAGTTCATCTAATACTAAAAATACACAACCAAAAACGGTTCTGTAATCGATATAATCCCCTTTAACTTCAACATTTACCTCAATAATATTCCTTTTATTATGTATGTATTTTTCTTCAAATTGATTAAAATTAATACTTGTAACAGATACACTAATTTCCTCTAAGTATTTTTTCAGCTCTCTTTCAAATATTGAATGATTAAAGTTTTCGCTAAAGAAAATACGAATGGTAAAATTCATTTCAAATCCTCCGTCTACATATGATTTGCCAAATCTTCCTTACTCAACCTTTTTTCGAAAACTTGTGTATCTTTTATTCCATTTAATTTATTCAACTAGACTGGATCATTATCAAATAAAAAAAAGCGATCCTCTAGGTATCGCATATTTTAGATTATCGCACTCGTTTGTGAACAAAATGAGTTGTTTTCTTTCAAAAAATGGCCTTGCTTTTTTATTGGAAGCAAAGTATCAAAAGTTGAAGTACTTCTCTCACCCTCCTTTTCGTTTCGTAGCCTGTGTTAACGGTACCGCTCTTCTTTAAATGGATTGGCTGTCATCGAATAGCCACGCTCTTCCCAAAAACCAGCCTCGTCTACTTTCATAAACTCAATCCCTGAAACCCACTTTGAGCCTTTCCATAGATAAAATACTTCTGGTGGAATAAATCTTAGTGGATACCCATGTTTTGGATCAATATCTTGCCAATCATGATTTTTATCCTTCCAACGGTATACAAACAAAGAATCGTCCCCTAATAAAGGCTCTAGCGGCAGGTTTGCAGAATAACCAAATCTGTCCCCATTGAAGTAACCGTAAATTTTAATGTATTTTACACCTTCATTCATTTCAACAAATTTCAATAACTCTCTAAGTGCAATTCCTTCAAAAGTTGTATCAAATTTAGACCAGGTGGTAACACAATGCATATTAACGTTTGATATGGTTTTTGGAAGCTCCATGATTTCCTTATGGGATAAGGACTTTTCTTCCTTCACCTCACCAAAAAGTCTGAAATTCCATGTGATTTCGTTAAACTCGGGAACATCCCCTGTGTGCAGTATTGGCCATTTTTCTGTTTCGAATTGGCCAGGTGGAAGCTGCTTTTTCATCTGACACCATCCCTTTTTCATCTTAAACGTTAATTAAATCACAGTGCTTTGTATAGTTTACTTCAAAATAATGAAAGCATACTGTAGGCAAATCCGTTATTTGAGATCAACGTATTTAGAATTAACGCAGCTGGTGTACCTCAAGAGGGTAACTCGATATTCCATAATCTCTTGGTCCAGCCAAACCTTTGATAAGAAAACAAAACGGTAGCTAACCTATGCTACCGTTTTTGTTGTTTAGTCCACGACCTTCACTCCAACTACACTATCGAATGCCACCCGCTCAAACTCACCAGCTTTTACTTCTATCCGCAACTCATGCGTTATTGGATCGATGTAATGAACACGGCCAGTTATCACCGAAGTAAATCCGTCATTCCATACCGTCAGCTTTACCGCATGATTGTATTCTGTTGCATACTGTATTCGCAGGTCGAACTCCTCCGCTTGATCCTCGTCAATGATTGGCTTATTCATGCGTTCCTGGTCGCGCCATAGATCCCGCTGCCCCTTTATTAGCTCCGGATGTCCAAACGCGAATTGCCATTTCATAACGCCTCGGTCACGAATTGTCATAATAACCACCTCGGTATTATTATATGCGAACAAACGTTCCATATGAATAGAAAAATAAAAGACCAATTATTTTCGGTCTTTAGATTTCTTATTCAATTAGTCGAGTAGAAGGGAGCCTTTCTACCTTGCGGTAGATTGTACTCCTCCCCCCTCACAGAACCGTGCTTGCGCTATTAACGCACACGGCTCCTCCTAGTCATCATTTACAAAATATAGCTAATTTCTTTTCTTAAGTCGTATATAT
>NZ_SMYO01000050.1 GCF_004358205.1 Bacillus salipaludis | reverse complement strand
GGTGCAACGAGTTTCCAGTTTAGGTAAGCACCAATGGTTAGCCCGATAGCAATCCATGCGCTTGCAAGACCGGTAACATAGATACCGCCAGGCAGACCCATTAGTAACCAGCCGCTCATATCTGCAGCGCCGGCACTTAAAGCGGTTACTGCTGGTCCTAAAGAACGGCCGCCAAGCATATAATCTGTCAAGTTGCTGGTTTTTCGATAGGCATACCAACCGATTAACAGCATCCCAGCTAAGTAAATCCCTATTGAGATCAATTGTAACGTTTCATGGTTCATACATTTTCCCCCTTGTTTTTAACATCTACTCCGCTTTCGAATGGAGAGACATTTGATTTTGTTCTTCTGGTAATAAATCTATTGATTTTTTATTTTTGCTGACAAAGAAAGAACCGATTACACTTAGAGCGATGAGGGTCGTTAAAAAGAATTGTGAACGTAGTGAATCAATAAATGCCATCGCGATAAAAAGAACAATGATTGCAAGAATAGTAGCGTATGTCAAATAAGGAAATAACCACATTTTTATTTTCAGTGCTTCAGGGTTCTCTTTTTCATATTTTCTTCTCATACGCAGGTGTGAGAAGGCGATTACTAGATAAACAAGAAGCGCAACTCCTCCGGAAGCATTGACTAAGAAAAGAAATATTTTATCAGGAGAAAGGTAATTAAATCCTACGCTAATATAGGAGATCGCGGTACAGCCCAAGATGGCTTGAAGCGGTACGCCCTTTTTGTTGATCTTTAAAAACATTCGGGGTGCGTCTCCGTTTTGTGCCATCGTAAGCAACATACGCGAGCTCGAGTAAAGACCAGAATTCAAACAGGAAAGTACAGCAGTCAACACAATAAAATTCATGATTTGAGCTGCAGCAGGTATTTTTAAAATCTCAAGTACGGAAACAAAAGGATTTTTCAGCAGGGTATGAGAATCCCATGGGAGAATCGTAACCAGCACTAAAATTGAACCCAGATAAAAAATGAGAATCCGATAAATAACGCTGTTTGTTGCAACAGTAATAGCCTTTTCAGGATTTTTTGTTTCTCCTGCAGCGGTTGCGACAATTTCACTTCCCATAAAAGAAAACATAACAAGAGTAATTCCCAAAAATATAGAACTAATTCCATTCGGTAAGAATCCGCCTCGATGTAGAAGGTTTGAAGTTCCGGGGGATTCGACCCCTGGTATAAGTCCGAATATAATAGCCCCGCCAAGAATCAAAAATAAAGCAATACTCACTACTTTGATAAGAGAAAACCAGTACTCAAACTCACCAAACGATTTAACAGAGTACATATTTGTCAACGTTAATAAAAAGGTAAGCAAAAGGCTAAGCGACCAAGAAGGCAAAGAAGGAAACCAGTATTGGATAATATTTGCACCTGCAATCGATTCAACTGCAATGACGATTACCCAGAAGAACCAGTATAGCCACCCAATTGTGTAGCCAGCCCATTGGCCAAGCGCTTCCCGGGCATAGGTAGCAAAAGAACCACTTGATGGATTGACTATGGACATTTCTCCCAGCATCCGCATCACCAAAACCACAAGCAGCCCTGCGAATGCATAGGAGAAGATGGAGGCTGGTCCAGCCATATTAATTAAGGATCCACTTCCAATAAACAATCCAGCCCCAATAATTCCCCCCAGAGAAATCATTGTAATATGCCGAATTTTTAACCCTTTCTGTAACTCTGTTTGTTGATGATGCATTAATCATCCTCCTTAATTAACCGATTATCCAAAAATAATTGAAAGGTGTTCAATTTCTTTATCGCAGAAAAGGCAAATGAAAACCCTTCCAAATTCTAATTAAAATACCCTATAAATCAATTGGATATTTCAGAGAATTATAAATTTATAGTCTTTTATATGAACACATTTTATACATTGTTGTCCAAGGTTGTCAATCTGTAAATTATCCAATACATTTTTGTTAACGTTTAATTATAAAATCGAATACTTTTTTAATTTAAAAGTGATTTTATGGTGTGAATTTAGATGGAGAGTTTTCATTTTATACAATTATGTTTAAAAAACTAATTCGATTTAAACATAATTGTATAAAATAAATTAATTTATACAATTTTCGTAAAAAGTAATATACAAATGTGTAAAAAGGTGTTTATAATATATTTGTGTTAAATGTGAATATTAAATATATTAAAAATCTTGTAATAAGGGAGAGAATCAAATGATTACAGATTATCAAAATACGATTGCACCCTATAAACATGAACCGTTTACGGATTTCACAATAAAAGAAAACAAGCAAGCGTTTGAAGATGCATTGATGTTCGTCCAATCACAATTAGGCGGTGAGTATCCGCTTGTCATCGGAGGAGAACGTATTAGAACGGATAAAAAAACAATATCGGTAAATCCAAGTAATAAGGAAGAAGTCATTGGAACGGTTTCAAAAGCGAATCAAGAGTTGGCTGAAAAAGCAATGCAAGCCGCCCTTTCAACGTTTGAAACATGGAAAAACCATGATCCAGAAGAACGGGCAAACATCTTATTCCGTGCAGCAGGAATCCTTCGCCGTCGTAAACATGAATTTTCAGCCTACCTTGTTAAGGAAGCCGGGAAGCCTTGGAGAGAAGCGGATGCAGATACAGCGGAAGCGATCGATTTTCTTGAATTCTATGCCCGTCAGATGGTGCAATTAAAAGATGGGGTACCAGTTAACAGCCGGGACGGAGAAATTAACAAGTTTCATTACATACCACTTGGTGTAGGTATAATCATTTCACCGTTTAACTTCCCATTAGCGATTATGGCAGGAACAGTGACGGCAGCGATTGTAGCAGGAAACACTGTACTTCTTAAACCATCTGCTAATACACCTGTTGTCGCAGCAAAATTTGTTGAGGTCATGGAAGAAGCTGGTTTGCCTCAAGGGGTGCTGAACTTTGTTCCTGGAGATAGTTCTGAAATGGGGGATTACCTTATTGATCACCCGAAAACCCGCTTCATCTCGTTTACAGGTTCTCGTGAAGTTGGCTGCAGAATTTATGAGCGTGCTGCAAAAGTACAGCCAGACCAAATTTGGTTAAAGCGTGTGATTGCAGAAATGGGTGGAAAAGATACAGTTGTTGTGGATAAAGATGCTGATTTGGATCTTGCAGCTTCTTCGATTGTGTATTCGGCTTTTGGATTCTCTGGACAAAAGTGTTCAGCGGGCTCCCGAGCGGTTGTACATCAGGATGTTTATGATGAGGTGCTGGAAAAGGCAGTGGCATTAACCAACACGCTAACCGTCGGAAACCCGGAAGATGTCAATTCCTATATGGGCCCTGTGATCAGCCAGTCTTCTTATAACAAAATCATGAAATATATCGGAATTGGTAAGGAAGAAGGCAGATTAATGACAGGAGGAGAAGGGGACGACTCCAAAGGGTACTTTATTCAGCCAACCGTTATTGCAGATATGCACGAAAAAGCACGTCTGATGCAGGAAGAAATCTTTGGACCGGTTCTCGCTATTTGCAAGGCGAGAGATTTCGACCATATGATGGAAATTGCAAATAATACTGATTACGGCCTAACTGGTGCATTAATCACGAACAATCGTGAACATATTGAGCGGGCAAAACGTGAATTCCATGTAGGAAATCTTTATTTCAATCGCGGCTGTACGGGAGCGATTGTCGGTTATCAGCCATTTGGCGGATTTAATATGTCAGGAACGGACTCAAAGGCAGGAGGCCCTGATTATCTGATCCTTCACATGCAGGCAAAAACAACGAGCGAAACACTTTAAGAAGGGTTCAGCCCTTAGAGTCATTTAACCTGGAGGGAATATTCCATGTGGATCATTACTGCTTATTCAAAGAACAATATTCAAATGTTTGAGTTTGACACTGAAAAAGAAGCAAATGAGGCTTTAGGGAAAATTCAAGGTTATAAAATCCTTTCAAATATTGTTTATTTTAATGATTCTTATTTAGTTGAATCCTACTAAAATAACAAATAATAAAAGTATAATTTGTTGAAAGTGATACCCTAATATATAACAACAAGAAGGAGTAATGGAGATGTTAAAAGATATTTTTATAGGATTATCCCAAAACCAATTTCTTAATAGTGCGGCTAAAAAGTATGGATTGAAACTAGGGGCACAAAGTGTTGTTGCAGGTACAAATATTGAAGAAACGATTAAAAGCATTAAAGAGCTTAACGCAAATGGAATCTCTTGCACGGTCGATAACTTGGGAGAGTTTGTCTTTAAAAAGGAAGAGGCGATCGCCGCTAGAGACCAAATTTTAAAGGTAATCGAAGCGATTCATAAGAATAACGTAGATGCACATATCTCTTTAAAACCAACACAATTAGGATTAGATATTGATTACAACTTCTGCTTGGAAAATCTTAAAGAAATCGTTCATCAGGCTAGCAATTATGGCATTTTTGTTAATTTTGATATGGAGGATTATGGACATCTACAGCCTTCTTTTGATATTTTAGAAGAATTATCATTGGAATATGATAATGTTGGAACGGTCATTCAGGCCTATTTCTTTAATGCACAAGAAAATCTTGAAAAATATAAAAATTATCGTCTTCGTATTGTAAAAGGTGCATATAAAGAACCGGAACAATATGCTTATCAGGATAAGAAAGAGATCGATAAAAACTTTATTAAGCTAATTGAATGGCATTTATTAAATGGAAAATTCACATCCATTGCGACACATGACCATAAAATCATTAACCATGTGAAACAATTTGTTAAAAAGAATGATATTCCGAATGATAAATTTGAATTCCAAATGCTTTATGGTTTTAGAAAAGACCTTCAGCTAAAATTAGCAAATGAAGGCTTCAATTTCTGTACCTATGTGCCTTTCGGTAAAGACTGGTACGGTTATTTCATGCGCCGTCTTGCTGAAAGACCGCAAAACTTAAATCTTGTTGCTAAACAAGTATTTAACAAAAAAACCAACACAATGGTTGGCTTAGCCGCAGGAGCATTTTTTATGGGTAGATTGACTGTGGGTAATAAAAAAAGGAAATAAATACTTTGTTCCGTTTTTGGCGCTTTTCTGAATACAGAAAGCGTCTTTTTTTTGCTTGGATTTCTCCGCTTATAAGACATCTAAAACAAATAATGACCGATGCGGGAACATCGGCCATGGAATTGGGAATATCTCTTGTTTTTAACCTTACCTTAGTTAAGCTCATACTCTTTAATCTTATTATAAAGTGTTCCCCTTGAGATACCGAGTAATTTGGCAGCTGCACTCTTGTTTCCATAAGTTTTCCGTAAAGCTTCCTCAATGATCAATGCCTCTTCTTTTATAGGTGCATGTTCCTTTAGTGATGTTTCGTTTTGGCTTGGAACCTTGCTGTTATCTCCAGAATAAGTGTCAACTATATTTTTGGGAAGATGATGAAGTGTAATTATATTTTCATCATTAAGAATAATAAAGCGTTCAATGACATTGCGGAGCTCGCGGATATTTCCTGGCCAATCATAGTTCATCAAAAGGGTCATTACCTTAGGCGTAATTTCTGGAATGGGTTTCTTATACTTAGAACTAAATTCATGTATAAATTGTTGAACAAGTTTAATAATATCCTCTGTTCTTTTACGCAAAGGAGGGATATCAATGTTAATTACAGTTAAACGATAATAAAGGGTTTCGTTAAATTCCCCATCCTTTGCCATGGACTCTAATGGTTGAGAAGTAGAAGCAATAATCCTTGTGTTTGTTGTAATTAATTCAGATCCACCCACTCGATAAAAGGATTGATGTTCCACGTAATTTAGGAATTTTTCTTGAATATCTAATGGCATTTTGTCAACTTCTTCAAGAAACAAAGTTCCATTACATGCTTGTTCGATTTTTCCGGCTTGTCCGACCTTTCGATCGGATGTAAAAACTCCTTCCTGGTATCCGAATAATTCAGCCTCTAAAAGGCCTGAAGGAATCGTTGAACAATTGACAGTTACAAAAGGTCCAGTGTTTTTTGAACCGCCATAATGGATCGCATGGGCCAGCATCTCTTTTCCCGTACCAGGTTCACCGGTTAACAGAACGGGAATATCAGCAGAGGCAACTTTTTGTGCAATTTGCAATGCTTGTTGAATTTCTGAACTAACTCCAATGATTGAATCAAAAGGCTTTTCTTGATCAATTAGCGAAGGAAGCGACGAGTCAAGTTCCTCGTTTAATCGAACGAATCCAGTGATATCGCGCTCGATCGCAATACCCCCAATAATGGTATTATCCTTTATAATAGGAGAAGCATTTATCAGTACGTGAGTATCGTTATTCGGGCGATGATAGGCGCCGCGAACAGTCCGTCCCTCATTTAATATATGGTGTAATATAAGGGATTCCGCTTTAAAATGTTCTCCAATCTTTTGCCCAAGGATATTCTCTCGCTTAATTTTATATGTCCTCTCAGCTACAGAATTCCAACAAATAACAGTTCCTTCCTGATCTACAGCTGTGACTGCATCATTAATTGTTTCGGCCAATGTATAAAAGTAAGAAGAGAGTTTCTTATTTTCCCCCTCAAGTTGCTGAAACCATTGGTTAGCAGTCACAACCCCGATAATATCTCCCTTATCTTTATCTTTAATAAGAACTGGCCGTCTCCAATCTGTTGTTGATGTAGAAAGTTCATTGATAGTAGAAACTTTAGAAGGGAGCCAATTTACCTTTTCAATCCAGTTGATTACAGGAAGCGAATCCTCATCTATTGCTATAAGGTTGTATTCACTATTTGAGATTCCGTAGTAGGTTTCACCGGAAACAAAAACAAAATCATGCTCTAAAAGTTCGTTTTTTATATGTATCAAAGATGTATGCGGCTCAACTAAAGTAAAGGAGTTATTTAATTGCATCTGCCCAATATTGAACATAATAAACCCCTTTCATTATGTGCTTTTTTTAAATGTATCATGTTTTCTACAGTATTATCTACTAAAAGTATCATAAAACAAATGTGTTTAAATTAAAAAGGTACAGTCTAGAACCATTACCATCTTTCATTTATTATTGTGCTAAAGTGTTATCGTGCTAAAATTCAGAAAATTTCATTGACAGTAAGGGCTTGCTTCACATAAAATAATTATCATAGGAATAGGAATATTTATATTTTTAAAAGGAGAATGAGACAAATGAGACGGTTTATACATCCAATAATAAAAATTAAATATTCTATTATGATTATTAAAGAGGCTGGACTCCTAAACTAAGTGAAAAGGAATCCAGCCTCTTTCTTTATTATACTAAAGTGGTAGAGGAGAGATAATAAATGATTACATTAACTGGCCAAGGTTTAACGTTAAAGGAAATGAAAGAAGTATTATATGGTGGTCAAAAGGTCCAAGCATCAGATAAAAGCATGGAAGCAGTAAAAAAGAGCAGGGAAGCAGTAGATCGAATCGTTTCAGAAGGAAGAGTGATCTACGGGATTACAACTGGATTCGGTAAATTTAGTGATGTGTTCATCGATCAGAACGATGTTCAAGACCTTCAGTTGAACTTGATCCGTTCTCATGCATGCGGTGTCGGCGAACCATTCCCTGTGGATGTAGCAAAAGCAATGGTACTTCTTCGTGCCAATGCACTTTTAAAGGGTTTTTCTGGCGTACGTCCAGTGGTAATTGAAACATTATTAAAGCTTGTGAATCATGATAT
>NZ_SMYO01000005.1 GCF_004358205.1 Bacillus salipaludis | reverse complement strand
CGGCCCGCTACCTAACTGTCTACGCTTAAAGACTAAAGTTACCTTTAGCCCTCCAAGACTCGCTACGAGCGAATGGCTAGTTCTTACTCGACGGGAATCCCACCCGTTATATGATACGACCTATGCTCGGCCGCACAAGCACCCGTTAGAGCTTAATAAGATTTATGAATGTCTAATACTTTCCAGCGTCTGTCTCTCTTCTGTTTGGAAAATTTTTCTTTGCTAAATCCTCAAGATGAAGTGTTCCGTGTATGCCATTAACTTTTTTCTTATCCACCATTTTTGAGTAAAATCTTGTATAGAAATCAGTGTCGTCAAGGTTTGGGAAGTCACTTGCAAATGCAATATCTTTACCATTTGGAAAAAGAATATCAAACAGTTCAATATCCACTTCATAAATTTCAAACGTACTGTTAATTGCACCGTCAATTACCTGAACATTTTTTTCATATCATTCTCCTAATAAAGTTGTTACCACCATATTCACCTCTAAAGAAGGGATTTCCTTCTTTAACTATACTGCCCCGTTTGTTCAATAAGAATAGTCTCAAAAATATGTATAAATACTAATATTTATACAGCATTTCTTTGAGAAATAATTCATAAAAAATTTATTAACATAATGACCAAACATACATTAATTAAATGCCAGAAACAACAAATCCGGAAAATACTAGGCAAATTAAACGGTTTCTCTTTTAAAGCACAAAACAAAAAAAATAATATTCATGAACAACAGAAAAAGAAGGGCTATTCGAATATGAATTTATCCTGCTTTTTGAGCTACAGTGTAATTTATTATTGCTGCTTGTTATTGGTTTGTTTATCTATTTTTTTATATTCTGACTTAGTAAAGAATCCGACAATTAAAGTTAATAAACCTCCTACCAATAGAATAAAATGAAAAGCCATTAAACTTACTACTCCATCCAATCCACCAATTCCGCCAAAAAACGGTACAAACATTGGATATAAAAAGACTGAAAGTATTAAAACAATTCCGGTTATAATTCTTTTTCTTTTATTAAAAGATGTTTTAATCAAGCAGGAACCAACAATTAGAATCGCTATGATTATCAAAACCACAAATAAAATATTTTCCAATATATCCCACCTTCTTTTTTTCTTATTGTACCATCCTTTTTTAATTCTTGTTCAACAGTGAGAAATAAAGAATCTAATTAGAAGCACAAAAATGAGTAGTTGAATATGAAAGACCTCCCTCATTTGGATAAGATAGTTTGAATTAAGGTAAATTTAGGACCATTTGCTAATTAAAATGGTTTTTCGGAATCCCAATATTTGTTAATATAGGAACGAGCTAATAAATAAAATTGAGGTGGAAATATTATGAAACGAATGCCGTTTGAACGACCAACCGAGCATTATGATGAACGATTAATCCCAATTGATGAGCAAATATGTTCTTTATTAAAACAGAGAAAGGATATTTCAAACAATAACCCAGGTTTTCCGCCACTTGAAGATATTTCAAAGTGGGCAGAAAAATTTGACCTTTATGAGGACCTGCTGAGGTCGATATTTGGTGTATTAGAAAATGATGACCATTTTCGACCGCAGGTTGAACCAACAGATTTCAAAAAGTACCTACCTGTCTCAAAGTCAGTGGAAAAAGAACAGTGTTTGTATTCCGTAACATTTATTCGGCAATACGCAAATGCAAGTGTTATTAATTTTAATATTGATTGGGAACCTGAAGAGGAGCCATCTAGAGACAGATTTCATCGACACAGCTTTTGGGAATTATCACTAGGAGAAGAATATGATTGTAGAATTACTGGCGGAGGAGGAAATAATGGACACATGAATTATAACTTCATTGTTTCTCCTCCGTTACCAGATGAGATTTCTGGTTTGGACTTGGTTTTTAGAGAAAATCAAACTCCTTTTAAAGGAAAACCAACAGGATTTGAGGTTGTTATCCACATAGAATAATTATAAAAATTACAGTTTTTCATTAGAACTAGTTTATTGCTATAAAGATGAAGGGCGTTTAAGGGAAACTTTGATTGCTTTTTGTTACTGCAACTCACCACTTTACGAAATAAGCATTAAATAATTAGAAAGATAGTGGTCTATCACCTATCCTTCGTTCACCCATAAACTAAATGTGGGTGATGAATGTGTTATTACGGAATCAAATGAACCTAACTGATTATCATCAAAAATATTTTCGTCCATCTTGTTTGCCTGCTTTAAATTTGAGATTTAACACTTGGGAGTCCTTCTCTCCTTATTATGATAAAACCTATGACCAAATCATAGTACCAATCGAATTGACAAGAACACCTGATGATACTCTTCTCAATTATTTTAGTATTCTGCGTGAAGCGGAAAATATGGGTTGGCGAAGTTGCGGTACAATTGGTCATGCGCGTATTCCATTTCCCCTTGCATACAATTTTTTGTCTAAGGAGTATCAACAAAAATTAAGCTATGAAGACTATTTGAATTCTTTTGCTGGCGTAGGGCATACGAATTTAATAAAGCTTTGTCGAGTACCAGATATAAACCATGGGATTAGGTTTTTTTATGAAATTGAAACGATTGAAGGATTTGAAGGTAAAAGTGCTGAATATTTTGGATATTCTTACGGATTTATCCAACTTGTTCACAAACAAGAAGGTTATCGAATATCAGATATGCAAAAATTTGAAGAGGACTTTCTTTGCGCACCCTATCATGGATGGAGTCATGATGCTGAATCAGTTGTAGAGGTGAAGTATGGCAATTGGTGCAAATTGATTCATAAAATATATCCAACAGTAAAAAATGGTTTTGTAAAAAATATTTATTTTAACGGGAATGATGGGGCTGATTATTGTTTTATATTTTTTACTTTAACAAATGGAACTGACGTAGAAATTGCTCAATTCCGTAAAGCAGGGAATGAAAAGTGGAAACAGATTAATATGAAGCCCGAAGAGGAATGTATAACAGAAAACAGGGACTAACAGTTACTATTCATCCGTTCATTTCTCCAATAGTACATTGGAAGTAAAATGATTAGAAAGAGATAGAGCTGCAACAAGTAAAAGGTTCGATTGAGAGGTAGAATAACAGAAAAATTAAATAAAAAGGGTAGCTTTTTAATAACGTGTTCGGTACAGAGGGAGAAAATATTAAATAGCAATACAATTAGAGGTAAAAATCGTAAATGATTTGGTACCTCTTTTTTTATCGTTAAATCAATGTTTTTTGCTTTAGCCTTAGAATTAGCATATAAATTCGCACACCATTTGGCAGGAGCATATAAATTTTTGTGCTTTTGCCAATTTACTTGCTAAATGCAGCGCTAATTGGATGGATAATAGATTAGCTAACAGGAAATTAATTTTAAACAAGGATAATCAGGGAAGGATAAAGATTAAATGTGGATATGGGTGAATATCAATGGAAATACGATGCTTAATCTTAATAGGATTTTTCATATTTGCTTTTACTCCAATGCAAACTGTTAAAGCAGAAACCGTACCAAAGGCAGTAGACTTGTATGTCACAACAGAGGATATTATTTCAGACCTTTTATTACCAACTATTGATAAAAGAGTGATAAAAGAGTATGGAGGCGGTGAACTATTTGGCTGGGAATGGCAAAGAATCGTCGGTATAAAGTACAACGACAATCATTCTTATGATGTTACCGTAAGTATTAATATTCCTTACAGAAATAGTGATAATGTTAAAGAAGATTTAGTTAAGGTAAGAGTATCTCCATCCTGTGATAGTGGAAAGATTAATAAGCAGAAATGTAATCACGGTTTTAAAATCGAAATAGTTGATTACAAACATTTGTCCAAATAAGGGTTATTAAGTTTATGCCAGTTTCGATGTTAAAAGGGCAGCGAATTAGCTGCCCCTTTTGTTTACTATTTGTTTTACTTTTTGAAGTTTTCACCCTGTCAACCGAACCAATTAGCTTTTTAGTTACCCCCTTTAACATCCAAATTGCCCAGTTTTTTTGATATTTCTTAATGAGACAATGTATATTACGTAATATTTCTATTTTGAAATCATAATTATACCAATTTTAAGGCTATCCCAAGATGAAGATATTCTTACTTTCACTAAATCCTTCGCATAGCTAAATGGTTTATCACTCCGTTATTTACGATACAAATCATAGTGTTTTTAATTTCACACAATTTTAAAATTAATAATAATACGAATAATGGTATAATTATTGAAAAGGCTTACAATCATTGAAGTTTGAGGTGAATAAAAAATGGATTTCTATGAAAAGTTACCTGAAGAGTTATTAATTCGTTTTTACTACGAAATTATTAATAATATCGAAAAAGGTATTCTTACGAAAAATATGTATTATGAAATAGGTATAATTTTTTCTGTTGCTAATCGTAGAGGAATTTCCTTAGACCAACCTTCTGATTTTAATGAAGTGATTAATCAGCAAGCCTTAAATGAATTATTGCAATCAGAAAAAGTTGTTAAAAATTTTAGTCCTCAGATTGCCTAGCCCTTATTTATAATTTAAATACATTTACTTCCCTAAATAAAAACTAACTTTAATTTATAAAAATGGGTGTTACCAGTTAAGGTAACACCTTTTTGCCCAACTCTTTGGTAAACACCTCGTAGCTTACTATGAATTACTCTGTTTCCCTAATGCAGATTTCTTATGGACCTGAAGTGAAGTTAATAAATCACACGCACTTAAAGACCTATAATTATCCTAGCGAAACACAGACATCGCTTGGTTTTAACAAGCTACCACCTTTATTTAAATACGTTCTTACTAAACCACTCAACTAATAAGAATCAATAGAATACAATAACGAAAGAAAAAGGACTGAAACAGTCCTTTTGTTGTTTTACTATAGCACCCGTATGTTGAATAAGACATATCGTTTTAATCATTAAAGTAATGATTGTACCTTCTAAACAAAGAATTTCTTCTTTTATTACTTGGTTCTTTAAAATGGTCAATAAACCAATTACCTAATGACATACTGCCTAATCCTTTCCTTACTCCAAATGTGTATCTTTCTGGTACAAAAGGGTATTCCTCAACTTCCCAAATTGCATCTTTATTATTGAGTACGACTAATTCTCCAAAATAAATTGCCATTGCTTTTTCAAATTCATTTCTATTTATCCCCAATTTAACAAATTCATTCTTTTCATATAACTCAAAGTACCATTTTTCCAAGCCTTTCAAGCTTTCCACTTTATAATTCGCTTTGAATAATGTAGATTCTTGGCTAATTAATTCAAATTGTTTTAATAACTCATCTTTGTAATTAAAGAAAAACGTTTGTGCTTCCTTTAAACCTTTAAACACAGGTAGTTTTTCTCCATATTGGATTGCAGCCTTTAACCCTTGTTTAGACATTTTAAATCAGCTCTTTCTATACAAAAACTTGAAAGCACCCGTTTGTTTAAGTAGAACTTTCACAAACTCGTTCTTGCATTCAGATTTGTTTTACCTTTACTTTTGTTCAATTAGAAGTATCCTCAACTTCACCATATGAAAGTATATTCACTTCAAATCTAATATTTAAATCACCTAATGCCCTTAAAGTCTTGGGTTGTAAATCAAAGCCTATTTGTCCTAAATTTGAACGTAAACTAAAAAATATATAAGCATCAAAACCTTCAGAGATTTCACGGATAAAAGCCTTGTAAGGCAATAGTGTGCTTAAAAATTTCTCTAACGCTTGATTTAATTCATCGTAACCTTTAAATTTCACTTGATAATTCCAATAAGAATCCTTCATTTTTATGTCTTTGGTTATTATTTCCCCTTTTTTTCTAACTTTTGAAGGTTTAAGGTTTAACATCTTTGTTATTTCATCAGGGGATAAATCTATCCCACGAATAATGAAATCAAACGAGCCAGTGACAAAACTATCTTTCATTCCTAAACACATCCCCAAGAAAACATAATAATTATTTTTCTCCTATAAGCACCAAAATCCCTGAACTAAACTGCCCGGGTTTGTTGAAGAAAAAATGGGATTGCCCGCAACAACCCCAATGTTCAACTCAAACAGCCAGTTAGTTGAAGAAATTTTTTGTTGATACAACAGAAAAAATCTCATCTTTAATCTTTAAGTACCTTATACTTTACGACCTTCCCGCTACTGTTAAACCAAATGACTAACCATTCACTATCAATACTAATTAGTCCTCGCTCATTCCCTAGATAATAAACGATATTATTGTCATCTTTAAAATAATCGGCTGTAGTTGGTTTTCCCAACAGAGTATTTACTTGGTCTTTTGTCATACCTATTAGTTCATAATCATTCAATAAATCATCTACAATATACACTCTTTCGGTAGGGGACTTTATCCAATTTTCAACAGTGAAATTATATTTATATTCGTTTAATCCTAACTTGACTAAACAGAATAAAGGTGGAATGACGCCGAGCGTTGTTATCACAACAAATGCACTTTTTACTTTTCCTTTTCCTTTGTTCCTAAAATAGTTATGGGTCCATAAAACCCATTGAAATAATATTAAAAATGCAAATGGTAATAAAATAGCTGAAATGCTAATTAGACTGAGAGAAGAATGATAAAGGTTTATTAGAAATTGGTACCCAATAAATAGTAATACATACAAAATTCCGATTAAACAAAACGTACCCCACAATAAATTTTTTTTATATCTCAATTTTCTTTCACTCACGAATTTTCACCTCACCTTATTCAAATTTAATATTCTTTCATGCTAGTACAATAAAAAAGGCTGCTACAGCAGCATTCCCTTCTTGTATTCAAGCACCCGTTATTTGTTAAAGAAATCACTACATTCCGTACAAGTATTCAAGTAATTCTTCAATGTTATTCTTTTTTACATCTTTTGCTAAAGCATTATTAAAAAGATTATAAGCAACCCCATCATTATCTTGAAGCCAACTGAATGCTTTTTTTGGACCTAAATACCATAAACCCTTTAGTGAAAAATAGATTTCCAAGCTGTCTTTAAGCATCCAATGAAACCTATAATTACCCTCAATATCATTCTTATTTGACCGTAGATACATCTTTCTCAGCCAGGATTTCAAAAACTCTTTTTCTTCATTTGATAGTTTTTTGGGACCGTTATTAAATATATTCTCAATTCCTAACAAAAACTTTTTGGCAAAGCCCTTTTCATTCAACAATATTTTCCCTCTATTCACATGCAAAAAGTGTTCAGGATTATTCATCTTTTCCGTGTTATAAATCCAAACGTCTAATTGTTTACCTTCGAAAAAATCTACGTTATTCATATCCTCATCTATATCTGAGAAGCAAACAATATCTAAGTCACTTTCTTTAGTAAAATCACCCCTACTATATGAACCATATAATATTATCGTGTGACAATTGTATTTTTGTGCTAGATACCTTTTAACTTTTTCAAATAAAACAGACTCGTTCATAGATTCCTCCCCATTATCATGCAATTAGTTTATTAGGATAATATTGGAAATCCCCTTGTACTAACCTCCCTCCAGTTACTGAACAAGAAAAAGAGCCACAACTACGATTCCTTGTTAAACTTACCCATTTAGTTGATGTAGAAAATTTATAATTCACCATAATAATCAGCAAAATATAAAAAGCCTTTCTTCCGTACAAGGTAATTCCTTAACTCACTTTCAGTTGCTTTATCGAATGGTGGTTTTGTCAGGGTGTATGCTTTTGCATTTAACTTAGTAAATTTTTTCTTATCAAATTTATTATGATATTCATCATCACCTATGTCGGTTATAAAAGCTGCTTTTGGATACCCCATAAAAAATACACAAGTCCTTAAAGCCAGTTTTGGAGTTGAGTGTAACATAAGAAAAATGACTCCTAATATTACTGCAATCCCAATTAATTTTTTCAAAAATTTTACCCCCATATTTTTCCTTTATGAGGTTTTATTCTGCGAAACATTTTAAAAATCCTCCTTCCCCTAACCTGCTACCTTTACTTGAACAAGAAAAAATCACCACCATTTATTAGGAATATAGTTACTTCTTTCCTATTTTTAATAACACATTTTCCTGAATGGATTTTAATTAATAAATTCAATAATGTGCTTTTTTCTCATCAAACTTTATTGATTATTGGAATGAGTATCGTTTTAGGATTGATTTTCAATAAATCCAAATCGTTAATACTCCCTATTTTTTTACATATAACTTACAACTATTTTGCTATTCGGAACCTACCGAATGCCAGTTTGTGATTGAATGTGTATCTGTATCATCCAAACTAGCCACACTCACAGTCTAAATCGCAGTATGCTTACAAATGGAGATATATAATATTTAAGGTATTTTTTCAAAAATATGGAAATATCATGATAAAATAATAGAATTTTAAAAAAGGGGTTAAATATGAAACGGTTTATTAAGCTGCTAGGATTGATATCGGTTATTGCTCTTTTTACAGCTTGCTCATCCAAACAATCTTTAGAACTTGTAAATTCAAAAGTTGATATTGTTAAAGACAAGAGGATAGTTGGTTCAATTGGAATAACAGAAGGTGATAAGAAAGGACAGGAACTTGTTCCAACGGCGTTATACTATGAGTTTAAGATTAAAAATATTGGAAATCAAAAAATTGGAGGAATTGGTGGTAAGGGATTGCAAGTAAAAATTGAACCAGATGATAAATTAGTAGCTATCTCCAAAGAAACAGTTGGTTTTAATATTTTTAAACCTTCTTCATATGATGGAACGGGTGTAGGCTATGGAACTTCTTTTGATGGGGAAATCCAACCTAATAAAAACGGGGATTTCATACTTACTTTCGAATTAGGTGTAAGCGAAGAAAACCCCCAAGTACCATTAAGAGTTCCATCGAAGGAAAAGTTAGAAAAACTTAAAAACAATGCTTTAGATGCTTCTTTAATAGTAACTCTAGATGGTAAAGAAATAACTCGGTTTGATTTAAATAAAAAATAGCTATAATTTAAACAGAAGCATTGGTTGTAATAAACCAATGCTATTTAATGTCCATGCTTATTCGGGAATTGAATGAGCAATTTCAAGTAATACTTCTGGTGTTACTTTGTTAGATATTCTCTTATCAACACTTAAAACGTACTGGAATCCATTTTTTTCGAATACAAAGAGGTTAAATCCCCTTACAATTTTGGTACTATAGATTGCTTTAACACCATCATTTTCCTTTATCCTTTGGTCAATAAAATTTTCTTTAATTTTTAATCCAAAATTTGTGGGTTGGACAAAAATCATATAGTGATTCTGAGGCATATCCTTATTTATGTATTCGATTTCAAGTTTAGTATTAGGTTTTTCTTCAATATTATCTCCCCTTGCAAAGGTATGGGTAAAAGCAATTGGAGGTAATTGAACTGGCAATTCGATATTACGATTAAAATGCTTGCTACTCTCTTTTAACGCTTTATGAATACCTGTATAGCCAATTTCAAAATATGATTGTTGGAACTGCTCGCTGGTATAGTTAGCTTTTGCTCCAATTGAAAAGAAAAAGGTTAAAACAATACACAAAACCAAAACTTTTAAAAGCTTGATAATGACCACATCCTTATTTCTAAGTGCTCTTGAGCATTTCGTAGCTTGTAGAAGTTAACCCTTACCACAATACAAAAAAGCGTTCCTGCCTATCACAGAAACGCATCTTTGTTCAATACGTTATTTCATTGACCTTGCAATTTCTAACATTTCCTCTTTGGAAAATCTTGAACTATTCATTTCTACATAAGTACCATCTTGTACCCAATTAAGTAAGCCACCAGTAATTGTGTCTCCATTTTTATCAACTTCACCACTATCTATCCATTTGTGAAAATAACCTTTGTTTCCATTAATATCCACTTGCTGAGAATGAGGAAAATCTTCATTGGATAATGGGAATCCTTTTCTCAAATGAATAGCAATCATCAATTTTGTATCCTTACTATTCATATAAAGCAACATTATCCAAGGGGAAGTTTTAGTATCTAATATCCAATCGTTAGGAATCTTTCTTGGAGTCAAAATGGTAAAATCAACTTTTTCCTTTATTTCTGAAATGGTTTCGCTGTTGTGGTTATACTTAATTTCTTTAGCCATTATTATCATTGGGTTACTACTAAACATAAGTAGGAGAATAAACACGAATAAACGAATAGAAAATGCCATTTTACTACCTCGAGTCTAATGAGTTTTCCATAGTATTATCTCCTATCTGTTACTTCTTATTAGAATCCTTCTCCTTGTAGCAACAACAAAAAAGCGTTCCTGTGTATTACAGAAACGCAAACATTGGCTGATTATTGCTTTTCTCTTTAGTGATAACTAATGACTATGAAACTACATAATTAAGCAAGAAAATCGCTATAAAAACTCCACAAAGTAAACCAACCCTTTGAACCAAAGGCTTTTTTGCAAACCATTTCCATCTTTTGCTTTCATTATTAAACATGATGAAATCAATAATGCTAAGTAATAATGCTCCTAGTACGACCCAAGTAATATTTGACATAGAACTTCTCCTTCCATTACACAATATTAAGTAATACACAATACAATCAATCGAGAACAGAGTGTCGCCAAAATGACACCTCGTTTCTTAACGGGTTTAGATACGGAGTATCTCCACATCTGAACTTCATATTTCCCCTCAAATTCAATACTTTGCACATGCTTCCGCTAACCAACTCCTTTAATCCAATACAAAAAACGTTCTTGCAAGGTACAGAAACGTAGCTGAAGTTGAAGTAGAACAAGCCTTTATTTTTTACTTTTAATAAGTTGTTTTAATAAAACAACAATCCAAACTAAAGCAACAGTATTAATTACTTCAAAGAATGGACTTAATTTATGTAAGATAATATATAATAGACCCATTTATATCCCCATAATTTTCTTACCCCATTTTATTCTTTAACATCCTTAAAAATTCCTTTTTAAAACGCCTCCTAAAGCCATTCAGAACATCTGTGGGTGTCCCGTTTCCACTAAGCTTCTGATAAAGGAATACTATTTAAATGGGAATAAAAAGCATTGGCTGTGATTAACCAATGCTCATTTAATGTCCCTTCCTATTCGGGAATGGAATTAGCGATTTCAACTAATACTTCTGGAGTAACTTTGTCGGACACTCTTTTGTCGATTCCAAACATATATTGCCAATGGTCACTTTCAAAAACAAGAAAATTAGATGAAAATCGATGTTCAAAATAAAGAGCCTTTTGTCCATTTTTAAGTGTATACAGTTTTTGACCAGGTTTTTCCTTAAAAACAAGTTTATTCTCAAGAGTTCGAATATTAATTGTGAAATTATTTCCTAGTAATTTTTTGTGCATAAACTGTATATCCAGATAATCATTTGTGTTATACGCTTTATCTTCATGAAATTTCCCAAATTGAAGGTTGAAAGGAATAGAAGGCTTCATAGATGGAAGCCTTACATCTTCCTTAAAATGATTTTCAAAGTCCTTGACTGCTTCTTCAACAGATTTATAACCCATTTTAATATAACATTCCTCAGTTGTAAGAGGTCTATCAATGGTTTTTGCAAACACCAGGTCACTAGCAGATAAAATAACCGTACAGATTAATGAAAACATTAAACATATCTTTCTACGCACTTGCCACACACCCTTAACCTTTTTTAAATAGTCTTCGCCTACAAAAAGGAAGTCATCCCTAAAAATAACCTTTACCCCAACAACAAAAAAAGCGTTCCTGTTTATTACAGAAACGCAAAACGCTACTATTTCCTTTGAACCAATTCTATTAAATAGAATATTAATGTAATCAAAAATGATAGAAGTATTACAGTTATTGTTCCGATTGTATAAATCGCTGTTTCGGCAGGATTTCCGCCATCAAATACACTAAAAAAAATGAAAAAGTAAATCACACTCACCATTAAAGTTACGCAAAATGCTAATAAACTTTGCCATAACCAATCCCCTTCTACCTTTAAAGCGTTACCATAATAATCCAATTACTTCACGAAAAACTGTGAAGGTTGGGGAAAGGGAGGTAGAACAAACTTAAACCCTCCCCATCCTAATTTACATAAAAAAGCACTTGGAGAATTCCAAGCCCCTTATTGCTGTACTGGGTTAATACAATTTATTCTGTTAAAATTTTATACAAAGATTCAGACTCTTCATTTGACAGAAAAACATTTTGATTTGTCTTTCCATCCTTAATTACCTTTAAACTATCTTTATCAACCCAGACTAGATATTTATCAATTTTAGTTTTTTTATCTTCTCCAACAAAATGGACATCTGTAGAACCAGTAGGTCTAACATACTTTTGAATGTCATTTACCCACTTTATTTCAATTTTATAATCTGGAGGTATCGTCATTTCTTTAGCTTTGGATTTAACATTTTGTAGTTTATTTTCTACTTTATAAATTTCATCACGGTTGGAGGTTTTTTTTAAAATCTCATATGTTTTTCCATTCCATTTTTGAAGCATGAATTGTTGGGGAATCCTTGCTACAATTTCACTATTCAATGGATGTTTTAATTGCTCAGCTTTTTCTTTTTCATCAAAATATTTAACAACAACTACAAAAAGCATTCCAAGCATACAACTAAAACAAAAAAATAGAAATAATCCTTTTTTCACCAATTCCATTTACTGTTATCCTTTCCAATAATAGTTCAAAATAGGAACCTATTTACCCTATCTTTTATTAAGAAATTCTCTTCTACGAAACTTACAACATACCAATTATATCCAACATCAGTACAATTTCCCACTTCTAAATTACTAATATCATATTAATTCACATTAACTTATTATTTTACCTTCTATTGATTCTAGTTTGGTGACAAAGGAGCTGTAATACGCCATATCAACCCATTCTGAGAATCTGCATGTCTTCCTGTATTACGCCTCCTCCAACACGCTCTTTTAGTACAATACAAAAAAGCGTTCCCGTTTATTACAGAAACGCAGACAGTTCGTTATTTAATAACTCATAATTCAGCGGGTTGAAATTCAATTGATTTTGCTTAAAACATTTTGTTTCGATTCATTAACAGAGCCTACTATTTAATAATTTTCACGATAATCTGAGTACGAAACTAGCCCCTTAATGGCATATAGAAAAAAATTCTATTTTTGGTAGTTTACAATAACGTTATTAATTGTTAATTTAATAATATATCTAAATTAAAATAAAGGAGAAAAGTTAATTGAACATGTTTCTCTTCTTTTAGGTGAAAAAGCAATCAATACAAAATATTTCGTAAAATAAAAAGACCAAGCGTTATTTAGCCTAGTCTTAGATATTTTAAATCACTTGTTCCTTTAAATTCTTAAATAAATCAAATTTGCTACTTTTCATTAAATTTCTTTTTTGATGAAATCTCATAAGCGTGACATCCTCTTTAAAGTAACGATAAAGAGCATTTTTTTCTGTGGTGCTAAAGGTATCCCAATATGTAGGATTAATATAAAAATTTTCAATATAACTTACGATAAAGTTATTGAGGTACTGCAATAAGCTGTTTTTATCCAACTGTCTTAGTTGATTAATGAATTCCTTGAAAAATTCATTATCTTCGCTCATCCATGATAAAACTGCAAATGTTTTACCATCCTGAGGAAACAAATTAAACATTAGCGGTTTTAACGTTTCATCAGTATTTAAAGATGTAACATCATTTAAAGGATTCCCTAACAAGTCATACTCTAAATGCACAGAAGAACAAACCGCAATATTAGCTTCTGCTCCCATTTCTACAATGTAAGATTCAACTACACTATAATCATCTGTTAAAATAGCTTGGTCAAATATTTTTTTCTGATGTTCAATGTCTACAATAGCAGCCTGGTAACTTCTATATTGGGTAAGGAATTCTTCAGTTTTTAATATGCTAGGCTTTTGAGAAACAGTACCCCTAAAAACATTAAGTGCCTCAGCTTTTTTATGAGCTTCAAAAGCAAAAGCCCTATACGCAAGTAAAAAGTTTTGCTTAGCCTCACCTTTAAAAGGTTTGTTTTCTATTTCAGAAAAAATCTTATCATGTTTACCGCAGAAACCAGTAAAGGTACTAGCAATTTTCCTCCCCTTATACTCAGTTCCAAATGAAATTCCTTCTTTGCTAACAGTTGGTTTAATTACGATTAACTTTCCGTTATCGGAAAGTTTCGAAAGAATTCCATTGTTTTGAATGGAATGGGCTTTGATGATATCTTCAGAACATTCATTTTGCTGAGGATGTAGGCATTGTTTAATCCGACTATCCTTCATTAATTTATCCAGCCCTTTTTTTAATTCCATATCATCACTGATATTAATCGACGAAGTATCCTGTTTATCAATACAACAATTTTTATATTTTTTCGTAGAACCACATGGACAAGGTTCATTTCGACCAATTTTTACTTTCAAATGACTTCCTCCTGCCATTACTAATTATTTATATTATAATATATTTTCTACTAATATAAGGATTAATAGTAGTTCATATTGTCTAATCATTTAGATTCATATAAAATTATGGTAGATTTTGTAGAAATATGGAGGTCATGATAATGTATTCGCCTAATTCTCCTTTTATATCCCGAGTTAAAATAAAGAATTTCCGAAATTATAATGAAATAGATGTGAATTTAAATCACAAACAAATAATTATTGGTGAAAATAACGTTGGAAAAACAAATTTTTTAAGGGCAATACAACTTATTCTTGACCCACAACTATCAGATGAAGACCGTTTTTTGTTGGAATCAGACTTCTACGAGGGACTAAATAATCCGATGGAAAACGGTGAAAAAATTGAAGTCATGATAGAAATTCAAGGATATGAACATAACAAAACCATCTTATCCACATTATGTGATGCTACCGTTTCAACTTCTCCCAAAACGTTACGTTTTACTTACGAATATTACCCTGTCAAAAAGGTAAATGGCAAATATCAGTACATGTATCGTATCTATCAAGGAAATGACGTTGATAATGCCTTTACTCCATTTCTTCGCCGTTACTTAAATATTAAAGTAATTCCTGCTATACGTGATGTAGAATCTGAGATGAGGAATACTAGAAGGTCTCCGGTTAATCAATTGATAAAACAATATGAAATCAATAAGGAAGAACTTCAATTTATTGCAAAAGAATTAAAAGAAAAAAGCGATGAGGTGTTGTCCATTGATGAATTACTGGACTTAACCAAAAATATCAATAAAAGATATTCGGATATTATAGGGACACAAGTAGACGCAGCAGTGTCATTAGAAACCATTGATGTCGACCCGAACAGATTATTAAATACTTTGAAGCTTATGATTGGGTCTAGTGCAAAACGACCTACAAGCGATACAAGTCTTGGATTAAATAATATCCTTTATATTTCATTAATCCTGCTCTCCCTTGAAGATAAAACTATTCCTTCGATTTTAAAAATGGAAAGATTTGAAGAGTTACTCCAGGAAGCCGGACATGAAATCATACTGGAATGCTATAAGAAAAATCATAAAAAAGACAAATATATACTAAAAAAGAACATAACCACTATCAAACGAAAAAAATTATATGAATTTATGGATAATCATTCGTCAAATAAGGGTGTTACTATTTTAGCAATTGAAGAACCTGAGTCCCACTTACACCCTGCTCTTCAGCGAATCATTTATAAAGATGTAATGAAGCAAAATACATCATTACTAATGACCACACATTCACCTTTCATAACATCTGTAGCTCCTATCGACTCCATTGTTCATATGAGATATTCAACAAAGGGTACCGAAGTCAATACTACAGCCTCTCTAAAGCTAGAGGAACGTAATCAGAAAGATTTGGAACGTTTTGTTGATGTAAAAAGAGGAGAAATTTACTTTGGTAAAGGCGTTATTTTAGTGGAAGGTGATGCAGAGGAATACCTAATTCCTAGTTTTGCTGAGAAGTTAGGAATGCCGTTAGATATTAAAGGGATTATCTGCTGTAATATCAGCTCCACGAATTTTAAGCCTTATGTTCAGTTTTTAGATGCATTGGGCATTCCTCATGTGGTAGTAACTGATGGGGATTACTACTTTGTTGGTAAAGAAGATGGGAAGGATAAAAAAATTTTTGGGAAAATGGCAATTGATGCTCATACTAGGTTCGGATACGATGGGAACGACAGAGTTGCAAAACTATTAATTGAAACAAACAAAGTAATACCAAGTAAAGTTCCAAAAGATTACCCATCACAGGATATCTTTTTTAAGAATTATGGTTTTTTTATTGGTATGTACACAATGGAAATTGATATTTTCAAAAAAACGGTTACTGAAAAAGATAAAGAAATCATTATTAAATTATTCAATGACCTCACATTAGGTAAAAAGCAACAAAAGGAGAATTTTAAAAAAGCATTTAATAACGGGGATTTTGTCTCCTGCCTTGCAAAAATTGAAAGCAGCAATTCTGGTATTGGTAAAGGGCGCTTCGCTCAACAATTCTCTATTGATTGTAACATGAATCATATACCTAACTATATAAAAGAGGCAATCGAAACTATATACAAAAAAGTAGATGATATCTAATGGAATTATATGCACAAAAACTTCAGCAAATAGAAAAAGACAGGGAACAATTTGAAGCGTTTGAATCAAATACAAGCACTGTTGTCCTAGCAGGTCCTGGGAGTGGAAAAACGACAGTATTGACATTAAAAATAATGAAATTATTAAACGAAAAGATTGATATACCAAGAGGATTAGCTTGTATTACTTTTAGTAAAGAGGCGGCTAAGGAATTTACTTCTAGGATAAAAAAAATGGGATATCAAAAAAGAAATAACGTTTTTTTGGGGACTGTTCATGCATTTTGTATCGCCTACATTTTAAAACCGTTCGCCCACCTGTTTGATGATGGTTTTCCTCTTCCATTAGATATTATTACAGAAAGCGAAAAAACGAGTCTTTATAATGCAATACAAGAAAAGTTTAATTTAGACCCATGGGAGTATACAAAGGAAAGATTAGACACAGAAAGATGCCATTCCATTAACGGGATAAGCAAAGTTCCTTTTACTCCGAATCCAATTTTAACTGATGCGATAAAAGATTATGAGCAAAGGCTAAGAAATTTAGGTAAGACTGATTTTATTGAAATTATTAAGTATTCCAACGAACTTATCGTCCGTGAGGAATATGTTCGCCAATGTTTGGAAGCAAAGTTTCCTTGGATACTTATTGATGAATATCAAGATAATGCAAAACCAATGCATGAAATGATATTGGCTCTCCTTCAAACAACGAATATTAAAATTTTTGCAGTTGGGGACCCTGACCAGTCAATTTACAGCTTTAATGGCGCTGTCCCTGACTTTTTATTAGAACTACACGATAACCCAGAACTGGAATCCATCCATTTAAAAACCAACTATAGGAGTAATCAAGAAATAATCGATGCTTCTTCGATTGCACTTAATGTGGACGACCGTGAATATAAGGCCGGAACTAGACACGGGGAATCAGCAGAGTTTCACTTTATTACATGTGATAGAGAACTAACCGGCCAATATGATTATGTTATAAATACAATAATCCCACAGTGTAAGAAAGATGGGATTGATTTTGATGAAATATGTGTGTTGGTAAATAGTGGGGCGGCCGCAAACAATTTAGCTTCAATAATGGAGCAAAATAATATCCCTTGTTATTTAGCTAAATTTGATTTTGCAAATAGCGATGTGGTTTTATGGTTAAAAGATTGCACTTCTTGGTTAACAGACCCATCATCTAAACTGTTCACGGAGATATCTGATTTCTGGATTAAATTATCCAGGAACTTCTCAACTAATATTTTAGAAGATGAGCTAATTGTATTAAGAAAAAAGTTTTATTGCACCCTTGTGGCTAGTAAAAAACATGAGCAAGATTTATTAGACTGGTTAACTTTTCTAGACCAGCATCTTAACCTTATTCAAACAGTAAAAAGTGTAGATAAATACCAGGAGGAACAGAAATATCTGAATAATTTATTCGAATCCGCTAAAAAGGGAAAATACAAATTCTACGATATAACACAGTTTTCATTGCTAGGAAAACCTAGCAATCAAGTGACCATTTCAACAAGGCACAGCTCAAAAGGATTGGAATTCGAAGTTGTCATCATGTTAGGAATGGAAGAGGGGATTTTTCCTTATTATAAAAACGTGGATGATGCAAATAAGCTAAATGAAGACCGAAGATTATTCTTTGTTTGTTTAACAAGAGCAAAAAGAGTTTGTTATCTTTTAAGGTCAAAAAGATATTTGAAGAAATCAGGATATGGATATAATCAGAAAGAACCTTCGATGTTTTGGATTGAATTATATAATGCATGTCAAGAAAAAAATATTTCAACGTTTATAAATTAATAATAGTTAGTGATAAGATATACAAAGGTTGATTAAATAAATAACGCATTTTATTTCCTAGTAGAACTTGCAACGCCTTTAATAATCAAAGCGAGCGTTTGAAAAAATTTTATGCTCGCTTTTATATTTTTAATAATAGTCATTACACAAAATGACATTTATATATTCATCAACAATGATATAATCCCATCCCTTAATCTCCATCAAAACTTTCTTTGTTTCCTCAACTGAAATATACTTACTCTCACACCCGGTCCAACTTTTGCGTTTAGATGTTATTCTTATTTTCCCTTCATCAATCCAACGTTTAATTTTAGGTTCCCCTACTTTAAAAACCTTCTGTAACTCTTTTATTTTGAATCCGTGAGTCTCGATTATATCCAGTTTTTTCTTACGTATAAAGCAACCTAGGACTTTATCATTTATATAAATGTCATTTAAACTCTTTGGGTTCTTTAGGGTAGCAAATGGCAATTCTTCGTTTAGCAATAATTCGATTAATGTAGCACTATCTATCTCAAATGGTCTTAGGTTCATATTTGCTTTTTTTAAATCCACCCAATTAGAATTGACCTCAAGTAATTCCTTTTTTGACAAAGCAATCAGGTTTTGAAAAAATCGTTCTGCTTCTTCCCTCTTTATATACCACAATGGATAACCATCTATTTTCGGTCCGTGAAGAGCAAGGATAAGTTCCTTTTCTAAAATTCCAGTTGCCATATGAAACGTCACACCTAAAAAATTCATTAGTTTTGATATATTTAAGCATTCTTTTTTCATTTTCAGATAATCAGTAACACTTTCTTTTTCAATTAGGTAAATTTTTTTATCGCCTACATCTGATTTGTGAAGTTTTAACAAACCAAAAATACACAAATTTTGTAATGTAGTCCATTCTGTTTTCAGCAATTTTAGAGCTTCCAACCGTGTAATATATTTTTTATTCTTCTTGTTCCCTTTAAACAATGTATTCTTATTAATATATACATCAGTAGACTCCAAAAGGTAAGTGTCGTATACATTTTGATATAGGTAGCCTATTTTATGATTTAATATCGTTTTTAAATGTAAATAATCAGCATGGTAAGAATCTTTAGATTTATTTTTTGTTTTATGAAAAACGCTTAAAACTTCAGGTAAATATTTATCAGGTTCAATAGTGGTAAAATGAGCAAGGGCAGTTATGAACCGCATCATTTCTATATTTCTTTTTACTGAGCTACGTTTTAAGAAGTTTATTTTTCTTGTTGGACTAATACCACTAAATGATGGAAATTTTTTTGCTTCCTTTAAATCAAATAGACAACAAAATTTAAAAAACAGAAAAAAATAATCTTCAGCCTGGAAATCTATCCCGTTAAACTCTTGAGACAATCCACCGTTTAAATATTGATGAATGGTTTTCTGTGCTTGAATGACTAGATGATTTTCTTCCAAATCAATGTCCTTTGTTTGACTAAAATGAAATCCACATTTGCATTCATCCCTCATGAATCGATTAAGCAAAATCTTTTTATTACAATTAGGACAACAATCTATTAATTTTACTTGGTGATTTTTGCACATCGTAACCAGTGATATATCCCAATCAAGTCGGTGATAATAATCTTCTTTAATGCAAACAGGACAATATTTGGTAGCATATTTTTGGTACACGCGATGACTCTGAAAATCAGCAGCTTTAGGAGAACTGATTTGCAGTGAATTGACCAACAGATGGTTATATTTATTTAATGTATATTGGAAGGGTTCTATATCCGCCTTTTTTGCAAATTCCAATAATGCAGGCGTTCTAACAAGATTTTCGTCCAAATAATTACAATTAGTTGAATAGATATCTCTTTCAATATGTCTTAACATCGACCCTAAATGGTCAGCATAATTAGCTATTGCGAGTCTATAAAATAAAGAGTATAAGCTCTCATTAGGCTTGGGTGTTTCTTTAACTAATAATGGTCTCATATTACTTCCTCCTATTCATGCAGTAATGCCAGTATAAGCCACACACAGGAGGAAGTTCATTATGTATTATCTGGAAGTAGTTGTATTTTATTCCCTAATCATATAAAATATTTATTTTGGTATTTTTTTTATTAAAAAATTATAATATATATATTTATTTTTATAAATAAACAATTATACCATATTTATCATCTTTATTATTCCAGCTTCTCCCTCATAATCCATTAGTTTTATAATTATAGAATTTAATATCTAAGGCTCCTTTTTATAAACTACATGTATAGATTGAGTTTTAATTCATCAATCAAAATTATCGGTTAAAACAAAGATGTATTTGGCAATTAAAAAACTATAAAAGACAGTATCTTTTATGAATGTAAAAAGAGCCAAAAATAAACAAGTAATGCATAAAAAACTTGCATATATTTGGCTCTTTACTTTATTCCTAATTGTGTTAAAGCATCCGAAAGTTGAATAAGAACAAATTGTCGCTTCCTCTAATTCTTCTCTATTTGTTTTGATAAATTTGAATAAGGGCTGTTTTGTTATAATCACTATCCCGATTATCGAACGACCCGCTTACCTTCACTTGAACGTTATTAACAGGCGAATTAGCAGGCAAATCAAACGCTATTTCTCCAACTAGAGGGTTATTTACAAAATCTAATGAATCCCCTAATTGCCCCATATAGTTATGTTTGTAGATGTCTAGTTCCTCTGAGTTAACGGAACTTGTTGCGTCATCGTCGGGGAGGTATTCATGATTGCTTACTTCCAATTTAAACATCTCATTGGTTATATACGTATTTTTGCTCGAATCGTCCAATTCCACCGTAAAGCCTACAATGTAATAGATTCCTTTAGCCGTTTGGTCGAGTTTTATTGAATGACCTACGGTTTTTGCAAGTCTTAGACTCGTAATATGATAAATCAAATTCCCTACTTTTACCTTATCCCCGAATGAGGGAAGTTTTTCTGCTTTAGGGGGCTTTACAGGTGGTTTTGGAGTAGAATCGAGTTTTACTTCTGCTTTCTTATCTTCTTTATGTACCGCAGTTTGATGGACATGATAAGTTTTGTGTTCTTCTATTTTCTTGACAGGATGGGTTTCAGGTTTACTATGAGAATCCCACCATGAATGAATTAAAAAGGCAAGTATAAGTATTGGGATGAGACATCCAAGACATCCGCAACCCGATTGTTTTTGGTCATTATCTTCTTTTTTTTCTGAATCCAAAGCGTTTCCCTCTCTCTTGTTTGTTCTGTAAATCATTCTTTCAAACTATTTTATCATGATTCCTTACTATTGAAATCAAACCTTTAGCTATACTAATTGGCTAGTAGTTAAATCTGTTTTAATATCACCATTTTGGTCTCTTCATTACTATTTTTTAACGACTATGTTCTCGAACATTTTTGCTTAATTGGGTAATCCTTCAAATTTTCTTCGGTCAACTTACAAAAATCATTTTTATCTGCATGTTGTTGCTAATTCTTTCTTCCTGCGTATTCCAACTGATAAAGGTAACATAGTGCCGTTTTGTTGATAAGTAATTAAAAATTATATTTCTAAGGGCTTTATTTAATAAGTAAAATAAAAAAGCAAAGCATCTTAAAATAATAGATACTTTGCTTTTGCATTTTGTTCGCTTCTATTTCCAAAATATATTGATAAAGGCTTTAAATAAATGGGTTAGCTTTTTTTTCAACTAAACCGCTTAAAAAAAACGAATGTAAATCATACGACATCGCTAAATCTGCCATATCAATCTTCTCTTTATCTTGAATTAACGCATTCAATGCAGCATCCTTTATGAGCTTCATTATAGAATTCATAACTCCATTAGTTGCAATCATTATCTTATCAGCCAGTTCTGCTGTTCCTAGTCCAGCTAATTCTACAAAAGGCAACTTTCTGTCAATTTGGCTTAGCAAAGCACGAAACTCGTTTATGGATGCTTGGTCATTATAGTTAAATGGAAAAATAACCTCTTTTATCGTGAACCTTCTACCTAACTGTTTATTTTCCGAAAAAATCTTTTCAGCCTCATCTAAACCAAACAAAACTACAGAAACGCCGGTTTCATTAATTAAGGATTTGAAATTATCTGCAACATGATACATATCCTTAGGTTTTTCTGTTTTGACAAAATGCTGAAATTCATCCAACATAATCAGTTCCACTTCACATTTTATAATTAATTTTTGTAAGCGGTGAATTTTATTCCCCAATTTACCACTTGTAGGATAGGGGTCTCCTAATTTGTCCAATAACGCTTCTGTAAAAGTTGATATCCGAACAGGACTTGGTATTTTGGCAGATAAAATATTCTTTTTAGTTCCTGTCTGTCCATATAATGTTTTGCTATATTTATTGATATAGGTTTCAAAAATTTTTGATTTTCCGCAACCCGATTGACCCGTTACAAACATACATAGCGGTTCATTAGAAATTTCCTTTGATTCATGACAATGTCTTATTTTGGTTAATGCTTTCTTAAAGCGCGGATGCTGAATCAAAAGGTTATATAGGTGTGCCTTTTTTTGTTTAATATCCATTGTCGCGTATACTTGTCTATCTTCAGTTGACATCTTAATCATCCCAATCATTTTCAATATCGACATAGAACATATCTACAATAGGTTTTGGCTCTTCAACAATTACAGGTTTTGACTTTTCAATCACTTTCGGTTCATCTATGACTTTTGGGGCTTCAAGGTCTTTTATTGATTTTTCAGGAGACTCCTCAATAAGAACGTTATTAGTCCCCTTATGCTGGAAACGCTGATTTTGCTTTCTCTTTTTTATCGAATAATCTTTCTCATCTTTCATCAATTGGATTATTTCTGCTTTTGCTGCAGCTAGTGCATCCAAATCAACCTTCATATCTTCTACCCTTGCCTTTCTTAAGACAACACGATGAGCATATTCATTTAGTCCTTCAGAATATTCAAGGTCCGAACAATGAATTCGAATGTACTTCCGGTCAAATTCATCATAAACATAAATTTTTGATAAATCAGATGGGTCGAATTTATATTTCACCTTATTTTTTTTACCCGCTTTTTCAAGTTTTTGTTTGAGAACATGAAGTTCCGAACCTTGGTAAAAAAGGTGTAGTCTCCTAATTCCTGTGGATTGAATACTTCCATATCCTAACTTCATTAATGCGATTCCCCAATCTAACATCGAAGGAGGTACCGCTGGCCTTGGGTTATACTCGAAATGCTTTTTCCATAGATTTGCTGGAACACCTTTAACCCCTTTGTTTTTATTTATACAGTAATAATCTAGGAGCCATTTAAAATACATTTCTTGCAGTTTTCTAAAGCGAATCGTTGCAGTCTTAGTAGGGTCATAGTCCCCTTTCATCACTACATTTGAAAAAGTTGTCCCTGGTGTTTGATGTAGCAGTTCTTGGTTAATAGTTCGGAAATGCCTTTCAATTGCGCCTTTATACCAAGGCTTTTTAACAGGACAATAATATAGCTCAATCCCAAGATGTAAACATGCTTCCTTCAGATGTTTGCTTAAGAATTCCTTGCCATTGTCACATACTAATAACTCCGGTAAACCATATGCATGCCAATCATTTTTTATTTTCGGGAACTCCTTTTTAATTAAGGTTTTAGGCATAATTGCATTACGCAATGCATACATCACCGAAGTGTAGGAAGCAGGTTCAAATCCAATATAGACACCGAGAGGGTATCCCGTAAATACATCTAGTACGCAGGTTATAGTCGGTCTACCAATTGGTAGTAATGTTTTGTCATCTAATACCATTATGTCAAGCTGCGTGTGGTCAATTTCCACCCTTTGAAGTGGGTATTTAGGCTTCTCGTTATATTGAACCTGCTTGTATTTATTTCTAATAGCATTAGAGCCTTTTCTAGCTTTTTCAAGTTCATATGCGTCCCAATCTAATATTCTTCTTCTTACAGTTGAAACAGAAGGAACTTTCATTCTTTCATCTAGCTCTCGTTCTTTATTCTCTTTGTTTATTTCATTGCGGACCAGTTCATAGATTGTGGTTATCGTTCTTGCCTCGCGCACTAAGTAATTATCATTGATAATTCGGTCAATAATCATTTCTACTTCTTTTTCTAATTTTGAACCTTTAGCTCCTCTTTTTTCAGTGTTTGGAACTAGTGAGCAGATGTCTCCATCACTTTCTTTATAGACTTTTAGCCAGCGATATAATGTTGCTTCTGAAACTTGATAACCTTCCTTGAATAAATCTTCTATCCTTTTTTTGATATATGGATTAAGAGACTTTACATCTAATTTTAGTAAGGGCTCAATGGCGCGATATTTTTCCTTTGCCTCATCCTGTTTATCAACCGGTAACATAGAAAAGTCATCTATATAATGAACACCATTTTTTTCTGTGGAAAGACTTTTTCCTTTTATAGAAAATTCAAGGTTTCCCAGTTCAAGTTGATGTAGTATTTGAAAAAGGGTAAACTTTTCTTCAACACTTTCAAATTCTACATCTCTTGCAATAAATGTATCTCTTTCAATCTCGTCCATAATTTGAAATTTTCTATTGTTTAAAATAAAAACGGTTCCTCTCCCGACTGGAACTCTTTGCATGTTGTCACCCCTTCGGTTATGGCGAGGAGGATACATCAATAGAAATGTATCCCATACCCTAAAATTTATAGTTAACTCAAATTTGTTCGTTCAACCTTTAACAATATTGTGCTGGGCACATTCTACTTTTCTTGATATACTCTTGATACAAGTCTTTTTTAAATGTAGTTGGATTAGGACTCCACTACATTCTTTTTTTATCTTTTTCTTTACTTAAAAAATCCAAATCTAAATGGAAAGGGAAAAGTCTTGTCCATTGTGGATTTTGTTTAATGATAAGATGACAGCTTGGTAACCCCAGTGCGAAGATTGAAACATTTGTATCTAATTGAATCTGCTTTAAAAGGTTCAATACTCCTTGATTACGCATTAAATTATTTTCATCAAGAACTAACTCGAAATCGTCTAGGATAATCATGAAGATTTCTTTTTCATTTAACAGGTAAATGATTTTGCTCATTAAATGTTCCACTGGGCTCTTTACATCTAAAGTTTCTTCGCCTAATTTTTTCAATAGGGTATATATGAAACTCCTTAATGTTGTCCGGCTTGGTATATTTATTGCCAGAATCCCTTTTTGGGAAGGGTTGTTTTCAAGAAAATGGGCAACCAGTGTAGATTTTCCTGTTCCTTCCTGACCAGTAATTAAAACACCTTTAGGCTTATGAAATTTTTCGGCATCACGGTAAATGTAATTCATGAAATTCATTTCGTTTAAGAAATCAGGGTGTTCAAAAGCATTCATTTCTATATCTCCTTTAACATTATGTTGTAATTCGATTGTCAATTTTCCGAATCTAGAAAAACCAATAATATTAGGTTTAAAAGAATTAATCCTGTATTCATATTAAACTTCAGACGAATCAGCAGCTTCATTGGAAGACAAGGTAGCTTGTCGCTGTTGGAGTGTTTCTTCCCTCTTTATTTCAATCATCTTTTGCTTCGCTTCCAAAAGCTCTAGTCTAGCTCGATTTTCCTCAGCTTTTATTTGTCTTAAGTTAAGACAATGCTTTTCTTTATTAAGACCATCGGAATACTCAGGATTGGTACAAGGAACAACAAGGTATTTCTTTTGCAATTCGTCGTACACATAAATTTCAGACAAGTCATCAGGATTATAATGGAACTCAATGTCTTCTCGTTTTTTGTCATGCAATGAGTGAAGTTCAGCCGATAGATAATATAAACACAAATATCGAATTCCGAAAGCCTGAACTCTCGACTTCTTCTTTGGCAGAATTGCTATCATTGATTCAAAACTTGGCTCGGTTTGCACGGGTTCTGAACGCTTCCAGAGTTTAGAAGGAATTCCACGAACGACTTTTTGATATTTTTGCCCATAACAATCAACTATCCATTGATGAAGTAATTTGTGCAATTTATTTAAACGAATAACTCCTGCATTCTTGTTTGGATTAAATGACTGATTTCCAATGGATTTAAAATCCACTGGGTCTGTATTTATTTCAAGTAAGTGCTGCTTAATCATCCGGAAATGCTGCTCGACTTGACCTTTAAATCTCTGCTTTGCTATCGGATAATAGTGAAGTATAATCCCGATTTTATTGCAAGCTTCAACAAATGATTTACTAATAAATTCCTTAGAGTTTTCCACCATCAAAGTTTGAGGAACACCATGTGCAACCCACTTATTCTTTATTTCGGGATACTTGTCATCAATATATTGTTTTGTGTAGATAGCATGTCTTAACGCTCTTAAAACAGAATCAGACGAAGGCGCTTCAAAGGATAAATGATACCCAAGGATACAACCGGTATATTCGTCAATGATTGCTGTAAAAGTTGGTCTTCCAATTGGGATTCCACTTTCATCATCAATCACCAAGACTTCAAGAATAGTATGTTCAACCCAAACTCTTTCAAGCGGATATGATGCTTTGTTAATTTTTTCGTTTAAATCAAAATCTGAACGGTCCCAACACTTTAATCGTCTTCTTATTGTTGAAAAAGAAGGTAATTTAAGTTGGTCCTCCACCCCTCTATTCTTGTTTTCTTCTCGAATCCGGTCCCAAACGATTTCATGAATGGATGTAATGCTGAAAGATTCTTTCCTTAAGTAAAAGCACTTTATAGTCCGTTCAATAATAAATTCAACTTCTTTTTGAATTCTACTTCGGTCACTTAACATGTTGTTGTTTTTCATCTTCCTAAGGCAAGTACAATCTGACATAAGATGTACTTAGAATGCCCTTCACTCCTTTCAAATTTTTAATTCATTCGTGTTAACATTTAGATAAACATTTAGAATCACCTCATTTAAGCAATTAACCCTAATTTAAGATTGATAGTGATACTATTTCAAGGCATCACTAACTTTCATCTCATAGATTGCTTGCTTAATTGCTTGATAACTTTATGGGCGCATTTTTGTATTTTTATACGTCGAAGGCGAAAAAGTTATCTGCAACCCAGAGTATCAGAATTCGCGTTCTTATAAAATAGTAAATTGCTGGAAATAACTCAAAACTTATTGAAATATCTTTTCCTATGATTTATTTTATAGAGTTATAAAAAAACATATTTTTTTCTATAAAAAAAGAATGCCATCGATTTAGCATTCTAAAAAAATATCTTTTTTTGAAGTTTCTAGCGATTCCCCCGTAATATATAACCTTTCCTCATTAATATTTCTTCTAATTCTTCTTTTTTGAACAGTGTCTTTTGGCAAATTCCATTCATATAATTTTTTAGCACCTTTTTATGAGAATATTTATTTAACATCGAATAATTCACATTATACTTAGAAGCTGCTGCAACTGGGGAAATATAAGCTTCCTTAAATTCGTCAATATGTTCCTTATCAAAAAAATATATCCGTCTGCCATTTTTGCTTATTGACACTCCTATCGGAACAATTAATTTTGCCTGAATCATTTTATGAAGGGTTCGGTCGGTAAACCCTAAAACCTTCGAAACATCTCCAAGATTATATCCATTATTTTCGATATCTTCTTTTTGAAGCAGTTTTTTTATCTCTTTTTCATCAAACAATAACTGATTAATTTTTATATCCACATTTAATGAATAAACATTTATTTCTTCTGAAATCGCCCATTGAAGTAGTTTTGCGATTTGAAGACCACTTGTTACATATTTATTTAAACATTCTTGATAAACAATGAAGCGTTTTGTATCATCGTAATTTATTGGTTTTACATTTTTACTTAATTGCTGGATTAAATAGATTACCGACTCTTTACTTATATAAGGGTATTGCTTTTTAATAAAAGCCTCTTGTTGAATTATTAAATCCTTTTCAATCAAATGCACCATCGCTTCGACACTAACGCCAAGGAAATTAGCAGCTTCTTTTTTAGTGATTAAATTGTTTTCCTTTTTTAAATAAGTTTCCAAAATTTTTTCTGTTTCATGTTTATCAAAATAGTAATTTGTGTGAGCTTCTACCACGACCTTTTTGGGATTTAAAAGGTTTTTATTACACAATTTGGCTATTTCTCCTCTTGATATATTGAACTTCTGATAAATATCCTTTTTCGTGTAATACATCTGTTTTAGTTTCAAGGCGGAACTTTCGTCAAATGTTTCAATATTCCTTGGAACCAAACCATTTTTTATTTGAGTTTCTTTATATGATTCAAATTCTTTTTTTATAAAATCAAACTCGCAATGAGTGGATATGAAATTTGAAAAAAGCCGTTTTCTATATTTTTTTCGCGGTGAATCACTTTTATAAAAAGTATCTAAAGAATACAAAAAATTGTTAGGGAAATCCTCAAATAACATCCAATATATATTAGCAATAGAAACAGACATTTCCAATTGGTTTCCAGGTTTATATTTAACCTTGTTTCCCAAATGACTAACATTTGTATTAATAAAACTTTCGAAGCCATCAAATAATCGAAACATGGAATCGAAAAGGCTCATTAATTTTGTTGGTGATAATCCTCTTATGGCAGTTTTTTTGTTCCCAATAATCAATTGTTGAAATTGGTTTTGGGATAGATAAATGAAATCATTCTCATTTACTTTAAAAGATTCCCCTCTTTCCAAATGTAAATTACAATATCCGCACCTACCATTGATTAAAGCCTTCATATAAACTTGATTTTTACATCCAGGGCATTCATTTATTAGAATCTGTTTATGCTTTAAACATATACAGATTGGTTTTAGTCCCCACAGGTATCGATGGATTTTCTTATCTGCTAAGCATTTTGGACAATATTTTATTTTTGTACGATGGAACCACATTTTTATTTCTTTTTCGCTCATTCCATTTAGCAATGCATGATAGGATTTTGAATATAGAACATTTTTATGAATACCACTTAAAGAGGAAATTTTCCGGCACGCTACTTCATCAAATAAATTTAGTGGCATTTCCCACCATTTTATCCCCAAAGCATTTCCTATTGGATTAATCGAATCCAGAAGATTTTCAATAGAAAGCCTATATATAAAACTACTTAAACTTTCTTCTTCGTTGATTTCAATCCGTTGAATAAAAGATTTTATTTTAATCGCTCCTCATTGTTTTTACGGAGTATTAACCTAATCTTTTATTTCTATACTTATTTCTATAAGTTTTTGAGAAAAACATAAAAACAATAATTATATTAATCAGACAATGAACCTCCCCCACATACCCCTTTAGGAGTTAATCTTACCGTCCAAGAGGCGGCCAAATATTTTAGAACCAGTAACGCAACCATCTTCAGCCTTATCCATGACGAAGGGATACCTCATTTACGCCTGGGAAATCGATATATCATTCTATTAGAAGGGGAATAAGCCTTTTTATGGCGTACGACTGCTGAGAATTACGCACACAGTGGAAACATCTATTGGAAAAGAATACTCAAAAGGATTGACGAAGAAGAAGAAAAAAGAAGAATCGCTTTTGATAAGTCAATAGCAAAATTTGAAGAACCTTAAATAATACTTTCTATCTTATTTTTAAATTTATATTTTTCCCTGCAAGGCTTAGAAACTTAACTTAAATATTATGTTCTTAATAAGAAAAAAACATTGATGTATAACGAATCTCCAGTATATTCTCTTTAATAAAAATGGTGTATGATTAAAATGTGAAATAATGGCAAGCTACGGAGGGATACTATTGTTTGAAATATTTAAAAAGAAGAAAAAAAATGAATTGAACACGACACAAGTTGAATTATCTCAAGAAGAAGTATTAAATGAAGAAGAATTAAGTCTAAAGGAATTAAGCATAGAGGAATCGAAGATTGAAGAATTAAAAATGGAAGCAGAAAATATGGAAGAAGAAGATATTCAAAAACACGAAAAACATTATTCGAACGAACGATTATGGAAGAAGGTTCAAAAGTTCTCCAAGAAGGCTGGTTCTTCAGTTGTGTATGCTGTTCTAATCCTCTATTATACATTGCAGAAACCAGGAATCCCTTTAAAAGTCAAAGCAACTATTGCTGGAGCATTAGGGTATTTTATACTTCCAATAGATTTAATTCCAGATGTTGCAATAGGTGTAGGGTATGTTGATGATTTAGGCATCTTAATGGCAGCTCTATTTCAAGTAGCTATGCACATCGATGATGGTATCAAAAAACAAGCAAAAGAAAAACTTTCTGATTGGTTTGGAGACGATGTTGATACATCTGAAATAGATAATAAATTAAAATAGATTTACACTTAAAGGAAATGAAGTTTGAAGCTCCAATTTACAGGAGCTTTTATTTTGCAAACAAACCGAATTATCTTCAAGAAATTATTTAGAATGCATAATTGATGTATCATGTTCCTTTTTCTTTTCTTTGTGATTTTTAACCCTTCCTATTTTTTTGATTTTTCTCGTAATACAATGGATGGTACGAAGGCAATGGATGACCAATTATTCGGTCAAATCATTTTTTTGATAATAATTACAATCCTCTCTCTTTCCCTTACTGGTATAATAGCGCGCTTTTATTCTGTGCTGGTAAAAATTCTTTTTTTAATTAAGATTTTTAAAGGAAATTTAGCAAAAGGGATTTTTACAATTATTATGAATGTAAGCTTAGCGCCAATCACTTTCGATGGAAATTGAAGTGTAAAGACCTGATGATAATTCCACCTTCTGTGTGTTGGCTGCCATTAGAAATGAATTAGGCATTAGGCGATTCCCCTTATCTCCTGTGCTCTACTGCGTAGATTTAATAATTCTGCAGCGGTTCTTTTTAGAATCTTTATTTTTGTGTTACACGGAATAAATTCACATAAAAAAGCATCGGTTTCCGTCAACGCTTTTTACATATCTATTATTTATATTTCTTTTGTAACGCCGCAAACTGCTCTTCATACTTTTGCAGCTTTTTAATATCGATAGAAGAATTTAAGAATGGCTTTCGTTTACCAATTACCATTACATCCTTATTATCTATAGGCTCATCTAATTTCACGTATGCTTGAAAGTAATCGCATTTAGTTTTAGGTAGCTTAACTGACAACATTGCAAACTCTTCGGTAGGAAATTGGTTCGATAATTCAAGCTCTAATAATCCTTTTAAATGTGATATCGGTTCCAATGATTCATTTTTTATTTTTATGTTTGTTAATCCCAAAATTTTAAGGTTATAAAGATGTTTAATTGGTTCAATTGTATCGAGATTTAAAGTATTCCAAATCCCACCGGCCAAATTTAGTTTCACCAGAGAGCTGCATGATACAATTGGGTTTATTTAATTCAATCGTTTAAAATCTTCAATAGAGAGATATTTCAAATTGGGGTTTTTAGACATATCCCATAATTTTGTTGCTTTAGTATTCCAACAAAGATACAGCTTTTCAACGTTTTTTAGTTTTTCTAAAGCTGTTAAATCTTCTACTCGCATCTCATAAATATATAAGATTTTAGGGTTAATGGAGTTAATAAGTAAATCAAATTCTTTTTGATTTATTGTATATATCCATACCGTTTCAATATCAGGAAAGTTATTTAAAAACTCCAGATTTTCAGTTTTGCCTTGAAGTGCAATTTCTTTAGGCGTTTCCTCGATAAATTTTAAATCTTAAACAAATTTTGGTTGATTTCCCGTTGGAAACAATAACATTACTCTCCCCCATTTAGTAGAATTACCTTCTCTCACACTTTTTCTATATACTTTTAAAGTAATGAATATGGTTATTATTTATTTCTTTTATATTAAAATAAAATATCATCTATTACTAATTGGAATATACAGATAATGGGAGGTGTGATGAGTTTTGTTAAGAAACTTGTTGAAAGTTGGACTATATCTACAAATACTTTGGTATTTAATGTTCTTTACAAATATACTTGGATTTATTGGCTCAAAAAGTGAAATATTGCAGGACATAGTTTGGTTATGTATTCCTGTCTATGGGTTAATCGTTTCCCTTGTTTATCTGCTAAAGAGGAAATTCGAAAATATTGTATGGGTTGTATTATTTCTGTCCTTATCAATAATTTTCTTGTGGTTTCTAATTTCTTTCATTGGCAGTATGTAAAGTAAATATGATTGGCGTTGATTCACTCATAAATTGTTTGTATTCATCAATATAGGAAGTTACCTTCCCACAATTGGGACAAATCGCCGTTTTATGGTACTGCTGAAACTTTTTTTTACTAGCAACAGTTTTAATACCCCATTCTTTTATGCACCACACCCGTCAATTTCATAAGAATAATCTGTTATTTTCCAATATTGTAGAAATACGGTCCACAATCTTCTTCATGGGTTTGGATATATGTCCATGAAAAATCTGTATCAACGACATAAACATCATGTATATATTCCTCTATTTCATTTACTATATCTTCTGGCTTTAAACTTCTGGCGTTTTCAATCATTAAAGCATTTTTATATTCTTGGTAAAAAATATAACATTCATCTTTTACTAACATATTAAATGCATTCCTTGCTCTTTGACCTTTTTTACTGGGTAATACATTATAGCTGAATACATGCCATAAACACTTTCCAAAATAAATTTCTCTTTTTTGGTTTTTACTAATGTCCTTTGCAAATGCTTCGCCCCACTGTTTCAAAAGTTCTTCTCTTTTGTTCATCAATTCGGTAACAAGGATTCCTTTAGATTTTAACAAGTTAATCTGCTCCATTTTATTCCTCATACTTTCTCCAAATATTCAACGAACGCACTCCGTTAGTTAACATTGGATGATTTCACTTTATTTTCAATGATAAATGATTAAGAGAACTCCTAAAAAAATAAAACCAACGATAACAATTAATCCACTTGTGTCTAGTAGGACACCTATAACTACCCATAAGATATAAAAAATTTTATTTCTTGTACTTTCTTCCTTAGTATTTTTGTATGCTTCTTTAATTAACCACCCTAAAATGCTACATCCAACAACAACCAATATTATTCCAAAAATCATTATCTCCATAATTTTCCGCTATCACCATCCCTAAAATTCCAATGACCGTTAGTTTAATAAAAAAGGAACGTCACTTTAAACCGAGGTTCCCATTAACAACTTTTTATTACAGCTTCCCATCAAGGATTTTTTCAAAATTTTTATATAACAAATACTTCTGAATACCTTTTGTTTCTCTAATTGCTTGCTTTGCATAATTTCTAGCTTTTTCCTCATTGCCTTCCTTAAGATAAACTTCGGCATTAATCGTATGTTTCATCCAACTAGAATCTATTTTATTTCCTATTGTAAGAGCCTCCTTAAGTTTACCTTCCTCTATGCAGATTAAAGCCTGGTAATATTCTTTATTTTTTAAAACTTGTATTTGTCCTACGCTTGCTTTTGCCCGTTCAATGTCATGCTTATATAAAGAATAAATTGCAATAAAATGTGCCTGTTTAGTTGGAGATTTGTACTTTAACAATACCTTACTTATTGCATCTTCAACGTTACTTTCTAAATGGTTTGCCAAGGAATAAATTAAATAGAATATAGGTTTGTTTTGATTCTTTTTTAAAAATGCCTCTGTTTTTAAAATATCGTTTGTAAATAAAATCGGAGAATATAATAAATATAAATAGGCACTTAATACTCCGAAAATAGTAATGAGATAAAGTATCCAATTAACATCGAAGTAACCTAATGTAAAACTTATGACGAAAATAATTCCAATAAAAATTATATGAGTCTTCACTAAATATCCTCCTTGAAACAATTTTTAATTTTGATGATAGAGGACTATATCTACCAGTTCAGTTCATTTACAATTTTACAAAGGCAGCCTTTTAGTAAAATAAAATATCTCCAACAAAACCTACAGGAGATATTAGTTAAAAAATATTATCATTTCTTCTTTTAATCCCTTTGTAAAGATACCAGCCAACCCAACCTCCAACTATTGCTATTGGTAGTATATAAAGGTTGCGGTCAAGTTCTCCGTCTTTGAGCCATTCAAAATTAAAAATATATGCTATCCCTAAGACAACACCGATAGTCAGCAGTCCGAAAATCAATCTAATAAAATAATCTTTCATAAGGATTCCTTTCTTTGTTTTGAATGTATTTATCCATTTTATTGTTAATTTTTTGTACAATTACGATAACAATATTTAATTCAAAACATTAGTTAAATAGAACATAACTTCTATTATGATGAAAGATACAATTAAAGTTGACCAGCCATTTTATTAGTTATTGGCTTCTGAAGGAATTTGATTTTAGACAAAATAAGTGTAACTCCAAAAAATAATATAATGCTTTACAACCTATTGAGCCAAACGATGTTCCAATTTTCTCAAGATAACGAAGGAAAATAACTATAAATATAAACGATTTACCTCTTGCTACATTTTCCCACTTTTGCAAATCACCTTTCCGCCATTTTTAATTAGGATTTATTTTTCTCTATAATAATCGATTTTCCCCGCGAGAAATATTGGGAGTTAACCCCATTTTTAATTTTTATTGAATTAAACTGATAAAAGATGCGTAAAAAAGAAATTCGTGCCATGAAGGGTTATGATAAAAAACAAGTACAACGCTTAATGTAATCTCTTTATGATGAAGGAGTATGAGTGACGGGTATTGGAGCTGGTACTAAATATATTTTAGACAAATAATGGGGACAATAACGGGACAAAATGGGGACATTAGTTTTAACTAAAATAAAACTAAATTAATGAAAAAATGAGCCTTGTTTAATTCCCATTAAACAGACTCTTCGTTTTTGTTTTGTATTCCATAGTTCCACAAAATGCACTATTATACCTTGACTCGAATAACCGCTGAAGGTCTATCTTTCATGTTTACTCTTGGTATTCTGGATGGTTATGTCGTTTACATCCAAACAGATAGCATCCACCAGTTGCAGCGGGGTCAAATTCTATTAATGGGATATGACCAGATGATATTAGTTCCAGCATATTTTGATATTTGTCTTTCTCTTCGCATAATTGTTTTATATTTTCTTTTTTATCGTTTTCTGTCCAGTTTTCTTCACATTCTTCTTCAAATGCGTCTTTAATTTCCTCGTCTTTTTGCTCAAGCGATTCTTGTATTACTTCATAGATGCGGTTGATATTTTTTGTTTTGAAAAGTGAGTAGACAAATCTGCTGACCCAATAAGGGACTTTCCAGTATTCTTTCCACCCTTTTTCAAACCAATATATCGCTTCTTTATAACAATCCAATTCAACATACAAGTCGGCAACTGCAATCTCACCCACAAATTCATCTGCCTCTTCATTAAATGCTTCTAGTTTCTTTCTTGCTTCTGTTTTCATTCCAAGGTCAATTAAACATTTGACATGACCAAACATGGCATCATCGGAATCGCCTGCTACCTGTAGGAAAATGTCAGAAGCTTCCTTTAGGTCTCCAAGATGATACTTTGCCACCGCTAAATTATGATAGGCTTCATTGGATGGTTGAATTGAAATGGACTTCAGAAATGCTTCAGAGGCAAGCTGCCACTTTTTTTGTCTTATATAAATTTCCCCAAGTATGTTAAAAGGGAAATAAGTGGAAGGATTCAAGCTTATTGCTTCTTCGATTAATTCAAGAGCTTTTTCATCATCATTTTCTTCATAACTGTACATCCAGGCAAGGTTATTTAGCGATTGAATATTTCTTGATTCTTCAACCGCTATTTGAAAAAGTTTTAAGGCTTCTTCATATTCATTTTGTTCTAATAAATCAATAGCTTTTTGGTTCGTATTCAATCATTTCCTCCGTTTTCAATCGCACACTGTATAATCTCATTGCCTTTAGGCTGCCTTCCGCTTCGAAACATCCCATTTCAATCAACTTCTTAAGCCGATACTCTAGAAAAGAATCATCTATAAATTGGTCTAAATGTCCTAATACTTCGCCAATTAATCTTACTGATTTAATAAATTCTTTATTATTACGTTTGCCATGAAGCTTTTTTGCTCTGCCTATAATAAATTCGTCAAAATAGTTTTCTGGAACGCATTGTATTTTTCCATTTCTCCAAATTCTTAAAGTTTCCTGATTCTCTGAAAGTAACAGCCATTCTCTTCCATAGTCCTCACGTTCATGTTGAGTTAGAGGCGGTTCTGTCTTGCTTTGTTCGTATATTTTTTTGAACTTTTCATTAGGAATTTCACCCGAATGCAATACAGTGTATTTCACTTTCCGTTTTTGGAAAAGTTCATTATAAACCTTTGTTGTATTAATAATGGAAACATCATTATTACTTTCTTTGAGTAGATGAAGTACAAATCGAAGTCCTGTTTGCTCATGAGCGTTTTCCGAAACCCACACAATTATTGAAGCTCCTTCGGGAATAGATATGATTTGATTAATTACTTCTTGAAATTTTTGTTTATATTCTTCAAACTCACCATATTCATTAGGGATGATATTTTTCATCCAATCGAACCTGGCTTCTTTTCCATTCTCATGATGTAATTGCATAATTGGACCTAACGAGAACATGTCCCAAAATGAAATTACTTTTTCTGTATTATAGTCACCCATTTCTTTAAGAACCATCTTAAAAGTCCCTGCGGCGGAAATCCCAAAAAGAATATGTACGGTCTTAAATGGTTCTTCCATTTTCGCTTCCGATTTTTCTCTGGATAAATCAAAAATCATTCTGTAAACCTCTTTCATATCCTTTACAAACTTTTCCTCAGAATATTCCATCTCGTCCAGAAATTGCACCCGTTGTAAGATATGAAAAAGCAGTGACCTTACATTGCCTTCGGGCAGCTCTTTAATGACCTTTTTTAATATTTCTAATTCCATTGTCTTTCCCCCATAATTTGGTTTCCATTTTCTCCTTGTTAATAAACGCACCCTTTAGATAATTATAGGTGTCCAATATACCAAGTTTCGCCACCGTATACATCAGCAAAATAATAGTCCTTATTTATCACTTTAGATTTAGTCCCTTTAACATCAAGTCCAGGGGGAATTTTTACATTCCACTCTTTTGCAAAATCCCGAAAACCCTCTAATTTTACTATCGAAACATTTCCATCGGTCCGTTCAAATTCGACTTCTTCGGGTTCATTATAAATATAGATTTTTGTGGCATACCAATAGTGAAAATCAATCATTAAAACGACTTTCGCTGCTTCTAATTGAGCTGGTTTTAAATCAATTAAATGTTTTGTTCTGTCAATTAAAAACTGAAAACATTCAGATTTTAACTTGTAAGAAACTTTTGAGGAATTTAACCAGTACGCTCCATTATCAGGGAGATGGTACTCATAATATCCTTCAAAATCTGTTGGAAAAACTTTGGTCTCTTCTTCAAAATCCTTGTAAAACTTTCTGATTTTTCTTTTTAAACCCCGAAATTTTTTCATTCTCATTTAATAAATCTCCTTATATATAGAAGGTCAAGTATGTATTATGAAAAATAAGTTATTTTTTCTCCCCAGTCACCTATTTAGCGTTTGGGCGTGAGTTAAAATCCTTGTTTCTTATAATAAAGTTTTGGTCAACTTCGTTTTCTTCAATTGTTTCTGGATAGTAGTGGGAAATAACTTCTTTTCTAGGAAAACCTTTAGGAACACGTAAGAAACGTGAATATAACTCGGTTCCTGATTTTAGGTCATCGTCAAATAAATGGAAGCAATCTAGAGACTCAACAAATTTCCATTCAACAAACTCATCATATGGATTTTGGTAATTTAATTCCGCTTCCATTACTTTCTTTTCAGCAATGGAATAGGCGTGGTCAAAGGATTGTGCTTTAACAAGCATAATGCTCTCTTCAAAAGTTTTGTGTGTATTAGTGTAATTTATATCTATTGTTTCTGGATTAGGGTTTCCTGTGATGATACATTCATATAATAATTTAACTGCATACCATTCCCAACTAGATTTTCTTTTCTTTTTTATCACTGGAATCCGCCACCTAACTCTTTATATATTTTTATTAATCAACTATCTGTCCAATTTTCTTTATTAAGGGAAAGGCGATAATTTCTTTTAGTAATCGAACCCCCTCGTTGGAGAACGAGACTATTGTAATTGAAATTTCTATTTAAAAAGTTCCGGGCAAAATTTTAAAAATTCTTTTATATCATCAATATACATTTTCTTAGATACAATTTCTGTTTCTCCTACATCATCATTAACAATCAATTCGCATAATTCTAGCCACTCAAATGTTCGACAATGCATGAACGCTGTATATTGATATTGAGTTATATTACCGTATGGATTGCTTTTAATTCTCCTTACACAAAGTAATTTATAATCCCACTCCAGAAGTGTTTCTTTAACCTCTTTCTGAAATGCAGAAGGTGTCTCCGCTAAATCAATATAAGAAGATTCAATAATATCCATCGAATGTACCCCTTACACTTTAACTTTTTTGATTAATTACTCTGATTCTGTTTATGGAATAGCGCTACTGCATAGAGTGACACTGGTCGAACTACAATTTTTCCATCAAGAACCTGACTGACAAACCCTTAGTCAACAAGTGGCTCTCTTTAATTCAGCAATGCTATATAATAATAAATGATGAATCGAATGTGCTGGGGGAAACTATGGAACAGTTTACTTATCAAGTACCTGAAAAGGTGCATATTTCAACAATAATACCAATAATAAACGAACAAGGAGAGACTGTATTCGAAATAAGAAAACAACAACATAAATTCCTTGCCCGTATCGTCCACAACTCAATACGTGGTGGCATTCCCTATAGTTATAAAATAGCTAATGCGTTTGGAAAACCACTTTATACTATAGACTGTACGTTTCCTGGCATTAGGTACAAATTGACTGACCATTTGTCCTCACAAACGATTTCAATTGGTTCCCAGAGAGTTCAATTAATTGAAAAAGCGTATAATTTTAGATTAGATAACCACGAATATTTTTTTGAAAAAGATTATACGAATGCTGGTTACTTAAAATGCGACAATAAACAAGTAGCTACTGTTTCGATGCCTTCTTCGACAAAGATTTCCACGATTGATACAATTATAATTCAATCAATAACGCTGGAAAACGCAGCTCTCGCAGCCGTATTGTTTCATACGTTTTATTTTTATGATGCTTAAATGGGTAAGAGGCTTAGCGTATATTAACGAATTCAGTCCTAAGGTGTAAATTGTATATCTAATAAAGTTTGAATGCTAAAATTTTTGTTAATTTGTTTTATAAAAAGTGGGGTAAAAATGAAACCAAATAAGTTGTTAAGCCTCTCCATTATCAGCAGCATATTGGTCATTCTATATGAATTTTTTCAATGGAAGATAATCGATATTTTAACCGAATTTTTGATGTTACCTATTCTTTTATTAGTATTTGGATTTTTTATTTATATAACAGTACGAGCAATAGTTACCTTGTTTAAAAATAAGGATTGGAAGCCTATTCTCATCCAATTAATTACAATAATATTGCTATTTTTCATTCCATTTAATCAAATCGTATTGGATATAAATTTTAAATGGAACAAATCTGAAAGAGAACAAGTAGCGAAAATGGTTGAAAACAAAACACTCAAACCAAATGTTTCATACAATTCATCGCTCATTCATTTACCTAAGAAATATGAACATCTTTCTAGTAGTGGCGGTGAAATTGTGGTGGAAAAATCAGGCGATAGTTACCAGATTCTTTTCTTTACCTATCGTGGAATATTAGATAACTTTTCAGGGTTCGTATATACACCGAATGGACAAAAACCTTCTAAAAAAGCGTTTGATGGGGACATGAAAGAAATAGATAAGATGGACAAAAACTGGTACTTTGTCAGTTCTTCCTAATGAAAGTGTTAAAACGGCAGCGAAAGCATTGCCGTTTTGTTGTTCAATTTAATTGTAATTAATATGTTTTTAACTGCTAAAAACTTGTTGCACTTCATAACGGGACCCCTTTCAACTCTTATACCTGTTGAATAAATAGTTCAGACAATCATAATCCCTAATATTACAAAAGCAATCCCAACAATAATAACAAATCCTTTAATAGCCCACCATGGGAAGAAACTTATCAAACTAAATAGAATTTCCAATAATGATGACTCCGCAGAAGCGTCACCAGCACCTATAAAATTAAATTTTTCATTAAAGTTCTCTTTTTTTAATTTGAATAAGGAATTAAACAAAATTATAATCCCCCAAACGATACAAATAACAGAAAAAAAGAAAGCCAAATCCCCACCCCATTTAAATAGGCATTTAAACATATAATCCCAATTATAAATAAAGCATCTTCCTCTATTTCACTCAATAAGAGAACTCAAAAGATGACTTATTCATTAAAACTCCCTGTTTTAATAAGGATTCCTTCCTTATCAAGCCTTATATGATTATATGGAATATGGCTTAATTTCTTGTATTTTTCACTCCAAATAATCTCTATGAAATTAGATGGTTTTTGAAGAAAATGGTCAGGAACAACTTTTTCAAAACGATAGCATTCGTTAGGGTATGTTTCGTTGCAGCTAAATAGGTTAAGGACATCTTCTTCAAATGCAATTCCACCGACTTTAAACTGATAAACATGATACAACTCTTCAAGGAAATTTGAAAAGTCTGTAAACTCCTCTTCTTTTATTCCAATTTGGTCCCATTCTTGGGCATCAAAAATAGAGCCAAAAAACCAAAAATTCACCATAAGCGCATTTGAAGAAACCTTTTCTATTTGTAACGTCGCCTTTCGCTTCCTTGATAAATAAACATAAATTCTTAATTTTAAGGAGTGTATGTAAAATAAGTTTAAGTCACTTTCATCAGTAGGATAACCTGCTTCAAAAGCATCAATGATTTCATTTACATTCCTATCAACGATTTCAATTTTATTTGTGACTGTAGAGAATTTATTTATAATATCCCGTATAGATTTCGTTTTCTTTTCTTTAAGTTCCAATAGGAAACTAACTTCAAGGAAAGGACCGCCTTGCAACCACTGGGACCACCCCATCAATAATTCCTCCTAAAATAGGTACATAGATAATCATTCAATTTTCCTTATTCGAATTGCTCGTTTGTAAAAAAGCGACTGCTTTTTTTAGCAATCGCTACCCGTTAATTAAAGTAGAAATATTTATTTTTGATTTTTAACAGCTTTATATTTTGCATAATAAGGGAAAATTAATAAATTAAGTATGGATAATAATAAAAATAAACCAAATAACGATAACCGCATAGCATAAGGAACATTACTGATGAAAAAGGAAAAGAATATAAATACTGCAAATACCAGACCTGGTATTAACTTTGTCTGGAGAGTAATATGGTGTTCCAAACCACATCTACCACAAGCTAATGGTTTAAACCCCAAGCCAGATTCTTGACGAATAATTTCTTTCCATCTAAATTGATTACCACAGGATTCACACTTTTGAATACCCAAAAATAATCATCCCTTCTTTTCAGACAATACTAACCCTAATTCATATCGCAAATATCTTTATCATAATCATTATTCAAGTAACTTTATTCGTTTGTACCAAAAGAAAGATACCTTTGATTGGCAACAGATAACTTTATAGTAACCACTCGTATTGTATTCTTATCTGTTTAATTTCTTTTGTTCTTTCGTAAGTAAAATAGCATTATTAGGTCGAACAACACCTGGCAAAAGAAGTGTATCCATGAAGGTATCTTTAAATTGTAAATGATTCCAAGGTTTAATCCCAAAATAAGCTTCAACGAAATCGGTTAACGTGGAATCTTGATATATCTTTGAACCAACAGCAGCATCCCCACTATGTTCCCAAGGGACTATTGATTTTTCTATCACTTTTGAACAATTACCTATTACTTTCCATTTGGCACTATTTAAATCAAATAAATTTTTTATTGTAATAACAGATATAACCTTTGATTGAACTACTTCATCAATTGGTTTAAATTCATTACTGTGGCAATCAAATATAGCACATGTTGCAGATGACTTCTTATTTTGATGCCATAATACCTGTCCGTATCCAAATGACATGTCAGACAATGGAATGGAAAATATATCACCTTCTTGCCATTTTTGGGGTTTAGGGCGTTTCCATGTAGTTAGAATCTTTCTTGCTTCTTCGATATATTCAAAAGTTAGGTCTTCACGAAATGGTTGTGTTGCTAACTGATTGATTATAATCGCCACTTCGAGGATACTATTACCTTGTTTTGAATTTGCATTTATAAAAATGCAGCCACCTTCAGCATCGATATTAACTTTTTTTAAAATGTTTTTATCTTTGGTTTTCAAAGTATTGCGTAATTTTTCTTCAGCTTCATAATTGGTTTCAAGACCAAATTCCTCACCAAGACTCTGTGCAATCATGAAGCATGGATTATTCGCGTCGGGAAGATGAATTTTTACAATGCCTATTTCTATAATGCAATCATGATAATGAACCATACTAAACCTCCCAACACAGCTACACTTTAAAAAGGTTAAACTACATTTCCTGTTGATTAACCCTTTTCGTTATCATAATAAGCTACTGCTCCACCTTTGTTGAACAATCCGAATCAATTTACTTATTGTAAAAATTTTTCAACCAAAAATATACATGCCTTCCACGCTGTCATCAACAGTATTGACCAATAACACAATTTGCTTTGCAAAAGTAGAGAAGGAACGTATTGTAATAGAGTCCTGTAAATTTTGTTCTAGTTTCCACCCTACTGGTTGAATCAAAAAGGGCTTCTTTTTGTCAAAAAATGCATTCTGAATAAACTCCTGGATTTTCTTGGTTTCTTTTAAATACAAAGGGGGAATGGATTCCTTATTTATGAGAAAATATTTTAACTTCCGTGGTCCAGAAGATTTCTCCGAATCCTTACCTCTATATAAATCTGATATAACTGGATAAAAGCCAGTGGAAATTAAATTTTTAATTAATTCTTTTGATTCCTCTTTCATTTCCTCTAGATGTATCTCCTTACATTCTCCCTGTATAAACATTTGTTTAACATTTTTATAATGGGGCACAAATTCCTTCATAAGGGTTTCGAGCACTAAAGGTGAAACATCTTGAAACATAAGTAAATAGTTATCATTCAATATCACATTGGGCGCAGAGAAGAAGAAACAGACTTCGCTCATTTGATTTAAACTAATATCAGATTTAATAGATTTAAACATCATTTTACCCATATCAAATTCTTCTTCATCATTTTCTTCAAAGAAGCCGTCAAAGTAATGTTCTTCAATTTCCTTAATCCAATTAAAAGGATATGCGTTTGCTTCGTTTCTGGGCCCATCATCAACTTCTGCTAATGAAGCATAAATAGTCCAACCACCACCGCTTCTTCTCAATTTTCGTCTCAAGGTGTAATAATCATTGTTGAAGCGAATAACTAATTTTCTTATAACCAACATCAACTGCCGTAACATTTTGGTAAACATTTTATCCCCATTTCCCCAATGTCTGACATGCCATTTCCATAGGTAACATAAGTTATTAATGCAACTCTCCAATTAACCATAATCCATCTGGAGAATTCTCTCCCTCTATTTCATACCCTTTAACGTCTAATCCCTTTTGCAAGTGTAAGCCCCAATCCGATTCTAGGTCATTTTGTAAGGAAATAATTTTGTGTCCCTCCGCTTCCCTACTAAAAAATCCCTCGTAAAAACTTTCTAATCCCTTTTTCGTATATAAGATAACGATTTTAGCTCCCACGAAATTTGGTAACGAAAAAACACAAAAAATACGATATTCTCTCTGCAGTTCTGTTTTTGTACTGATTAAATGTTGAATTCGATTAATAACGGTTTGTAAAAACATTCTTCTTACAGAATTTGGAGTCTTCCTAGAGTCAGGAAAGAAATCATCGAAGTTAAGATGCAGATACGTATATCCTGAATAGTCAGGGTCACTATTTTTTGATATTGGTAAAGCATCGGTTTGTTCTGTTATATAGTTCAAAAAAGTACGGCTTTTTCTTTTTATTCCTCGTACTTTCTTCTTTGAGCAGTTATATGTAACCCATTGGTTCATGTTTCAATAATCCCCCATATCATTCTTTTCTCTATGTATATCACATATATGTAATTTTTTGTGCTGGTATTAATAGACATTTTTGCAAATTAGTCTGATAAAACAATAAAACCGCATATGCAATTATAATCTTATACTTCAACCCCTTATTTCAAAACGGCTTTCAGCCTTCTTAGAGAACTTTTGAACCGTTCGTTCGAAACCAATTCAAGATAAAAGAAGGTGATTGTAGTTTTAATTAAATTAAATATAATATTGTGAATATTCCCAAAGGTTAGTTGAACAACCATTAGTTACCATCAACAGGATTACTTTTATCTGAGATAATTTTATATAAACAACAACAAGGATAAATTCTCAAAATGTATATTGCTTTTACTGCAACAATGATTTTAATTGAACGATGTTAGTGAGGGATTAATAATTACAATGGAGTTAAACCATAAAACTTACCAAATTATTCAATATCTTATATTGGTGGGACTACCAATTATATTTGCATTCACCTTTATGGTAAATCCTAATATTGATAAATTTGAACACTTTATAGCCTATTCTTGTGGTATTTCGGGCTATTTATTTATGAATTCTTTAACAGATAATTTTAATACAAGTATGACAACGTCTATCATTTTCTTGTTCCTAAAATACACCATCTTTTTCTTTGTTTATTATTGGATGTTCAATAAGGATAAAGTATTGGGTTTAATACTAAATGTTGCTTTAACCGTCTGGGGATTAATGGCTGGTTATTTTTTTATGTCGATGGCTATGAATTAAGACAAGTGCGATTCTTCAAAATAAATGTCCCTTTTTTTCTTATTCTTGAAGAAAGTTTGTTGAAATATTGTAATTAAACTATAGGGTGCAAGAGTTCAACAATAAGCGACTAGTAAGGACTAAATTAAATGGAGGAATTCCCCAAAAATGAAGTGGTCAAAATTAAGGAAAAAATTTAAGGAGTTCATCGCTCCTAAATTAAGAAAAAGAATTGATGTTCACTTGACATGTTATCACGATGCACATGATGATGTTGGTGAAGTGTGGATAACATTAGATGGCGAGAAAATATTTGGCGGAGGCTATTATCATTGGTATGTAACCCCGTTTCCGAGTAAATCTGATAGTGAAATTGCTAACAGCCACGCATTCAACAAAGAAGCTTTGAACGTACAAATAAAATCTAAAAAAACAAAAGAGCTTTTAAAACTCGGTATTCATGACACATATCATATTACCGATAATCTTTTATTCGAAAAAAGAAATAAGCGTCCTTTAAACCAAAGAATAGGAGTAGACAAGATGAATGATTTAATGAAGGATTTTTTATTTAATTTAATGTAATTCTTTGGAATTTTAATTATGTTTATTAGCTTTATTAATATGTGGATTATGGACAAGAAAAATAAGAAGAGTGAACAAAAGAAAAGTAAATCAAAACATGTAAAATTACTGATATTTGGGTTAATTGTTTATGTTTTATCTCGCATCTTAGATGGACATTTTCCTTGAGGTGAATTATGACAACCCTTATTAAGCTAATCGGTGCGTTAGTTGAAGAAAACAAAGTTTAAAATAAAAAACGCATGGATTTTGATAACCAAGCGTTTTTTGTCGGTAATTATAATGTCATTTTCTATTCGATTACGGTTTTCATTGAATGTACGCTTTTGATTGTTTTTTCACTTTTTCCCCATTTTATCAGAACTACTTAGACTCTGCTCCAAGTGTCTTTTTTTGTTTGGTCCTTTATTGGCTAATTCACTACGATAATAGCCAATATTTGATGTGTTATTTACAATTTTCTCTGTTTCTACACATTATCAGCACTTACGATTTTAACCATTTTCTTTTTTAAAAGTATATAAAATTCATTGATATTTTTCTTTTTCCCATTCAAAGACAGTTGAAATTAATTGTAAAGCCAATTGTTTATCCTCCGCAGAGAGGTTGGCTAATAATTGTACGATTTTATCTAAATCATCATCTTTTTCAGCCGGTTCGAGGTGTCGGAACAGCTCATCTAAAGTGATTCCAAGACCTCTGGTAACCTTGATTAAACTTTCTATCGTAACATTTTTTTCTCCGCGTTCTATAGCACCAATATGATTGGTATGTATGTCAGCCCGTTCACCGAGTTCCTCTTGGCTCAATCCTTTTTCTTTCCTAAGAATCCGAATTCGTTCGCCCAATTTTTTTATGAGTTCCATTTTCCCCTCACCCCTTATTAAAACAAGCTTATAAGAGATGAACCCCAACCTTAACATTCTATAAATGTTATTTAATCTATTATCACACCTATAGTATTGATTATGGTAAAATTTCCTCATGAACCAGTTTCTGGTGAACAATTACACGCCCTTAATACAAATGGGCAGAGAAAAACAGGGGGAAAGAGAATGAAAAAGATTATTTTAGGCGGTGCAGCCTCCTTACTTGCTTTATCCATGATAAGCGGATGCGGGAACAAGGAAGAAGGTAAGAAAAAAGAGGCAGTAAAATCGTCTGTTCAGGAAGTTAAGGGAGAAAAAAACAACCAAAATAACACAGATAATAAAGAGCAAACATCTTTTAAAATCCTCGAAACCATTAAGCAATTTGGGGGCGGAACCGTCAATTTAAATAAAGAAATTAAAACGCCCGGGAATTTTTATGTCTCAGAGAAGGATGGAAATGTTTTTCTAACCATTCGGGATGATATGTATGGAAATTACCGTGAAGTCTCAGGGAATTTGGAAAAATGGCAAAGTATTTCCGATGGATTGGAAAACAATTATTTAGTTGGTCAATACCCACGTGGTTACTATTTTTTTGATATAGAAAAAAAAGAAATCACTTCAGGACATTTTGATTTTTCAAACACCAATAACCAATCGCATAAAGCAGGCAGTGTTCCAGTAAATGATTTATATTTGGTTAATACTTCTGAAGGCGAGGGTTTTATTATTCCAGATGGCAACGATAAATATTCATTGTATGTAGATGGAGAAAAAATATTGGACTTCCAGGATATTAAACAAATCATGTCAAGAGTCCCCCAGCAATCCCAATTTCTTTATGAGTCAAAAGTGTATGTGGATATAAAACAGAAAAAAATGTACTTTATAGTGGAAAATACAAATGAAATTAACCAACTAGATTTAGAAACAGGAAAACCATTGTTTGTGAATGGAGAAATGAAGAAGATTGAAATTAAAGACAATGGCTCTACTTCCATTATTGGAGATGCAAGCGGAGATTTATATGTCGTTCAATCGGGAGATAACGTGACGGTTTCTCTTTATAACAATAATCTTGATTTAGTAGCTGAGGATTTTGAAGTTCCTGTTCAAAATCCAAAGGATGTTGCGGTTTCTGTCACTTCCAGTGAACTACACATTTGGGATATGTATTCGTTCGAACAGGACCCAACTATTGAGTTAATCCGGGTTTCCAAATCCTCTGCCTTATCAAGTAATTCTTCAAAGGAGAATTCTAATGGCATCAATGAAGAGGAAAATCAGAAGATAGTATCAGGGGTCCTTAAAGCAGGAAACAAAAAGGATAAAGAAACATTTAGAAGTTACTTGGTTAATGATTTTGGTGATGAAGCAAAAACTCACCTTGAAGAACCATTTTTTGCGGCCAATTTACCGAGTTTTGAGATTGTAGATATTGTAAAATCTGATAAAGTACGCAGCTTCACCAATTTACCAGCCGGGGCAGAATTAGAAACATATAATGCTACCATTAGTCTAAATGATAACGGAGAATCAAAAAGACTAGTAATTTCCGTAACCCTCTATAAAGAAAAAGATGGATGGAAAGTTTTATCGTTTGATGAAAGCAATTAATAAGTATTTTGTGGAGAAGAATCAGTAAAGTCTTTCTTCTCCATATTTAGTCTAAATATTTTTTGAAAATTTTAAGCTCTCATAAAACTCTCAATCCATTGCCAATCAGGGTCATTGTTTTGGGCAACAGTCAGTTTGATAATATTCTCGTTAAATTTCATTTCAATCCATAGTTAAAACAGTATTTTTCTTTTCCGATTAATGTTGTTAAAAACAAGCTTGATACTGATTTAGCAACAATGAAATAAAAAAATATCATTTTCTATTTCTAAAGGCTCTTATAACCATTGCCAACAGTAGTTTTTTTATTCCAATATACCGATTAACCAAATTTCATAAGAATGGAAATTAATATAATCGTCATCTTCTGCTCTAAATCCCTTGATGCCTAACCCTTTGGGAACAATTAATCCCAACTCCTTTTCAATATTCCGGTCTTGATGCAAGGATATAAGCTGCATTCCCTCCGGCTCTCTATGAAATAAACCCTCATAAAAACTTTCTAAACCGTTTTTCGTAAATAAAATAATAATTGCAGCTCCGTCTAAATTTGGCAGGTAGAAAGTGCAGAAGATACGATATTCTTTCTGGGACTCTCCTCTCATCTGGATTAAATAATGAGTTCTGTTGATAACTGTTTGTATAAATAATTTTCTTATAGAGTTTGGAGTCTTCTTAGAATCAGTAAAGAATTTATCGAAGTTCAGCCGAAGAACCGAGTAACTTGGATACGAAGGGTCATCATTTTTTGGGGCAGGCAAAGAATCTGTTTGTTCGGTTAAATATTTAAAAAAATTGCGGCATCTCCTTTTTAAGCCACGTACTTTCTTTTTTGAATTGTTTTCGTTTTCCCATTCACTCATATTGTTAAATTCCTCCTCATTTTTATATTTCATCGATAACACATTTTATATGGGAATTTTGTGTAGATATTTTGGGCAATCTCATCTTTTCTAATAGAAATGACAAATAAACAAGCGGATAATCTTCTTCAATTTATTGTTTTCATTAGTCGAAAAAGACAATCTTAATTTTTATTATTCTTTTCTAACTTTTCTCGTAAATGATTTATTTCTTCTGTTTAGTTCAAGATATTATTATCAACTTTTTAACGCATAATATAACGCGAAAATAAATGAAAATATGAAAAACGAATGACACAATTTTATCAAACGGCGTACTAATCAGAACATCTTAAATGTATAAAGAATACCTGTTTACATAAAATAACAAATAAAATTCAGGAGGTGCTTGTTTGAAAAGGTATATTATAATTGGTATGTCCATGCTAATGTTAAGTTCAAGTTTATTTTTTAAAGAAGCTAGAGCTTATAATAGAGATTCCAAAGATTTCCCTCAGTTCTCACAGTCAAGTAAAGATAATCATCAATTGTATGGGTATTTTTTTCTTGACCTTTTTCAGGATGAGATTTTTCAATCCATAAAAGAATATTACAATGACAGCACTATTAATGGATACGCAACTCCTTGGTGGCAAAAGTATGATATGGTTCGAATAACACAAGGAAATAGTCATAAAGACATTAAAGGCTTTAGTTATGTGTTAAAAATCACTCTGTTACCTTCAAATGGTAATGGAAAAATATTTGGAACTGATACGCTATATTTTGCAGTTGAACCCATGCGAATCAATAAACAAAATCTGCCCAAAAACCTCCCAGCGATAAAATTGATTAAATACGACCATAAAGAAGCACCAACTAAAAAATAACATTACATACAGGCACCTAATAGGTGTCTTTTTTGGTTTCAGCCTTTTCACTAGTTGAAATAAAAATCTACCCCTTTCGACTACTATAATTAGGCTGCACACTATACAGGGCAGTCCTCCGCCCTTACTGGTAAATAAAAAAGCCGTCTGAGATAACATCAAACGGCTTATTATCTTCATATTCTATATCACCCGCGAGTTGAATAACTTACTTTTCTAATTTAACAAGACATTTTTCATAAATCTCAATTTTATCAAAATCATAGCCCTCTAATGGAATAATCAAGCTTCCTAATTTTGATTCGAGTTCTTCACCAGCCAACAGGGATAGATTTCACAATATTCACCAGGATTAAGATGTTGGTTTAGAAAGTTACACAGAGCAATAAAATCTTTTTTCGATTTTTTGTAATTACGTGGATTGTTCTTTTTTTGAAATACATTTAAATCGTAAAGAGGATTGGGTAATTGAATTTCATAAACATTTTTAGTTGAAAAATGCTTTTCCTTAACATTCTTTCTGTTTTCTTCTTCTGAAAAGATATACCCCACATCAATAAGGTTGTATGTTGTCAATTCGTCAGTTATTTCTAAATTTAAATTGCATCCTAGATAGGTCGCTATACTCATATAAACTCCTCCTCTTATTCAACTACACTACAATATTAGTAATAAAGAATGGAATAATCATTCGATTACAGTAAGTGTATCATTTTCTGTTATATTTACCTTTTTTTGTCATAAAAATAAAAAGAGGTGACTTATATGCAAAAATTTAATAATACGAGAGAAAAGAAACATGACCCAACTTTATTCTTTTTAGTAGTAATTACAGTTATCCTTTTTATTTGGATTTTGAACTCTCGATACAGTTCAGATTTACTAGAGAATTTAACTAAAAATATAAAATCTGATAGTTTATATGTCACCTTTATTAATTCAGAAAATCATGCATTTGCACCCGATAAAAGTAAAGTCTTTACATTTTCTAAAATTTCCTCCCTTTTATTCTTAATGGCAACAAATTTAAAACCTACAGATGCACGAACATATTTAGTCCATGAGTTACCAGGCTTGGCAGCCTATGATACTCAGATAGTAGTAGCTGGAGAAGGAACTAATTTAACTACACTACCTTTTGAATCGTCTCCCCCTGAAGAAGTGTTATTACATGAAAGACAAGTGTCAGAAGAAGAATTAAATAAGCATACAAATAAAAATAATGAAGAAAATATCAAATTACCTTCTTCACCAAAAGGAAGTAAAGTATTTATTTACAATACACATAATTTAGAGTCTTATCTTCCACTTTTAAAAAATACATCGAACCCCAATCAAGCGATTTCTTCCGACCCGAGGGCTAGCGTTGTAGGGTTAGGAAAAGAATTAACTTTTGAATTAGTGCAAAAGGGTATTAGTGCTTACCATGATACAACCAATGTTAATGCAGAATTACTTAAAAAAGGTTTAAAATATTCGTCTTCTTATGAAATATCACACCAGGTAGTACAAGCAGCAGTATCTAATAATCCTAATATAAAATATTTTATTGATATTCATCGCGATTCATCTCGTAAAAACTTAACAACAAAAGTAATAAACGGAGAATCATACGCAAAGATATCTTTTATTGTTGGACGAGAAAATAAAAACTATAAAGAGAATGAGGCGTTCACAAAAAAACTTTATAATGCAGTTGAACAAAAATATCCAGGACTATGTAGAGGCGTCTTTGAAAAAAGTCAATTTGAAGGTAACGGTGTTTATAATCAAGATATCTCAAATCGAGCCATATTAGTCGAAGTAGGTGGAGTCGATAATAATCTTGATGAATTAGATAGAACAATTAGTGCCTTTGGTGAAGTATTTGCAGATGTATATTGGGAAGAGAACAAAGGAAGTAAAGAATAAAAGAGAAGAGAAATATTTTTTTAGCCTCTAAGAAATGTTCATTAGAATGTTAAATCAAAAAATGTAGAGAGATAAAGAAAGGGAAGTGGCAAAAATGAAATTAAAAAACCCACATTACTGGTTAATTTTCACCTTTTTCACCACAATATTTTCTTTCTATAACTTTCATTGGGCAGTAACTCTTGCTTTCTTTATTTCGGGTTTTATATTAGCAATAGTTTCCTTAATTGAGATTAATGTTTAATGGATTTTTACTCTCTCCTTTTACATCCTAATGGATAAAACGGTTACTAATGAAATTCAGCAATCTTCTTCATACAGATGATAGTAAAAGGGTTAGTTATTTGTTCCGTTTTTACCTGTTAACAGCGTACAGGCTACCTTAACCCATATGACGTTCTAATTAATCCAATTAGAACGTCACTTTGTAATAGCGCTAAAAAGAACTTGGAATACCAAGTTCTTTTTCATGTTACGAAGCTATCAAAAGCGTTAGGCATACAATCAAATGTAAGTTTATTCCACTCATATTAAAAATGCTTAATTTATAATATTTTTCTCATTCTCCACACAGGATGTTCTTCATTATCTTCGCTTATTTTGACTAATCCCGAATTAGTATATAAACGAATTGCCCTTTGATTGGCAGAAGACACCCGTAATTGGTACTCATATACGTTTATCTCCTTAAAAAAATTTTCTGCATATCTAATTAAATCCTCCCCAAGACCTTTTCCACGATATTCTGGTATAAGATAGAATAAATCTACATAACCAATATCAATTCCTTCATAATCTACAATACCAAGCCCCATTTGCCCAACTGGTATATTATCCTTTTCAATTAATAATTGCCCATTGGGAAGTTTATTTATCCTTTCTCTCACGCGATTTAAATAAGAGCCAAAATCAAAACCATCCAACTTTCCAACACTTTGGATTTGAGTATCTTTTCTAAATTGAATAAGTACATCCTTGTCCTTTTCAATATCAATTACACGTACATTCAAATCTAACAACTTGTTTTCAAATTCAATTACACCAATACTCATATTTTCATCTTCTTTCCATACTTTAGATATATAAGACTCAAAATTCTGGTCAACTCAAAAAATTCTATAAAATATTTTAAAATCCTTTTTCCACTAGCTCCGTTAGTTAAACTAAAAAATGCGATGCCTTTATAAGCATCAACTATTAACACATACTTAGAATAAAAAAGGAAAGCGATACAATATTAGTATCGCTTTCCTAATAAATTATTCATAAACAATTTTAAGTCTATCAACTTTATATTTCTCTGCCAAGGCATGGAAAATATATTGTGATTTTTGGGCAGAAACCTTTGCCAACAATAACGTACCCTCTTTACCATTTACCTCAATTCCATCAACAAGGTATCCTTTTTTAGCACAGATATACCATTTATCATCTTTATGCAAGATGGTAGTATCATTTGGTTTTTTCTTAGCTTCCTCCCATTGAGTCTTTAATTCCTTCGGAATTTCATTATCAATATTTCCAGTCATGATACGAGGTCCATTTTCAATTGATGACCTGTCAAATTTTTTATAACCATTTAAATTTGGAACAAAATCCTTACTATCAATAGGCACATTTATCTCAAGTTTAGTAGGGTGTAAATAATTGACTACATTTCCAGCAGAATTGTAAGTTTCATACTTCATCAATATTCCAGTATCCTTATCTATCCAAAAACGAAAAGTATTAGAGCTATGCTTTATCCTTGCATAATCATTTAATTTTCCTTTTATCACTACAGTATTGTGCCCTAAAAGTTGTTCGTTTTGTTTTTCTATTTCCCAGTCATTTAAATCCCTTGTATAGTTTGATGCAATTTCATATGGAAATAGTGAATCGGAACCACCAGCCAATATAGGTCTTTCTCTCATTTTTGTTACGTTGGTTCCCTCGCTATCCTTTGAAAAAGCATCCTTAATCTTTAAAGTGCCTTGATGTGGAGGTTCTTGATATTTTTCTTCTTCATAGGTGCCGTCTGGTTTTATATACCACATAGTACCATTATTATAATAACTATAGCTTGTCTCTTCTTTTCCATTTACAATGTTAGTTATTTTACTATAACCGCCTGCATTATAATTATTTTTCATACTAAGTTCATAATCGGTCAAAGTATAACCATCAGCACCGTTTATATTTGCCCAATGTAATTTATATTCACCCTTGGCAGTTTCAAAATTATCAACAGTATTAAGCATTTTCGTAAGAATTTCTTCTTTTGTCATGTCTTTAAAATTTTCTGTTTTTATTGGTGGTATATATACAGTTTCGCCTGATTTGTTTTCTTTCGTTGAGACCTTTTCTGTGGTTTGTTCTATCACCTTACCATTAGACCCTTCTACATGTGCATTGAGCAGGGACAGCGATGAAACACCAAGGACAACAATGATTCCGAATGCAGACCAACCATACGATTTCTTTTTGAATTTTTTAATCATTAAAATCCTCCTCTTTAAGGTCCTTTTATTTCTACTTAAATTTGCCATACTGGGGACTTGATAATACTTTGATGAGTATTGTTCTAAAAGACTGATAATCGTATGTCCATATGGGATTTTTTCCTCTTCCTCCATAAATGTAAGAGCATACGCATCGCATGCAAGTTCTTGGTCCTCCCTCATGCAAATGTATGCAAACCAAAGAATAGGGTTAAACCAATTTAATATTAATAAATTATGCATTAACCAATTAAATCCAACGTCTCTTCGTTTGATGTGGGCTAATTCATGGTAAAAGATATGACTTAGCTGCTCCTCTGTAAGCCGATTGATTAACTCTATTGAGAGTAGTATTTTGGGACGAAAGAATCCAAAAACAGTTGGATTAGATACTACTCCAGCCAGAATTAGTGGGATATCCTTTTGGATAGACATAGATTCCTTACAGGTATTAAATATATCTAAAATTCTTTTATCCGTAATAACAGGCTGTTTTTTTATTAAGTTCATTAAGCCGCTATTTTGCCTGTGTGTTTTAAGACCTACTATAAAAACTCCGATTAACCAAAGGTACATAGCAATTGTATGAAAGGAAATTGGTTTGTCCTTTTGCTTCTCGATACTAATTGTATCTTTATTACTTGTTCCTTTAATGCTTTCCATAGTTGTTTGTTGTAAATTTGGTACGAAATTTCCCTCTTCCATGACTACGGTTTCATTAGGTAAAGCCTTCGTTCCAATATTAGGTTCGTTTTTGAAAGAAGTAGTGGATTTATAACTATTTGAGATGATTGAATAAATACTATATGAACTATCTGGAGACCAAGGAAGTAATAATCTCACAAGCAAAACCATCCAAAGTAAGTAATGCCACCTTGGGTTTAGCTTGTTTCTCAGAAGGGCTTTGACACACAAGATGAGTCCCACTAGGACGCTTGCCATAATAGTCGTTTTTAGCATCCAGTCAAAGAAGTGAGGTAGGTAAATTAAAAAAGTTTTAATCATTTTTTATATCCTTCCTCAAATTCTCTTCGTTCTTTTCATCAAGAATACGTTTGAGTTCCCTAATATCTTCTGATGATAGTTTTTCTTCTTTCAAAAAATTTACAAGTAATGGTTTTAGCGAAGCCCCATAGAAACGTTTAAGCAAGGATTTTGTTTCTACTTGTATAAAACTATCTTGAGAGACCAAAGGATAATATTCATACATTCTCCCATTCCTCTGATGATATGACACTGCTTCTTTTTGTACTAATCTGTTAATAAGTGTTCTAATGGTTTTTGGCTTCCAGTCCATTTTTGACTCAAGATTTTCAATTACTTCATTCGCTGTTTGAGGGGACTTTTCCCAAAGAACTTTCATAATTTCTAATTCAGCTTCAGATATTTTAGGTATGTATTTTTCCATAAGATACCTCCGATATTACAAATGTAATCTTATAAATAATATTACATTTGTAATCTTAATATGTCAACCATATATTGGTTGTATTTCCATAATAAACAACCTTATCGAACAAACCTACCTCGTTAGCCATCCATGAAACACAAAATCAGTGCTGCTCCACAGAGAATGAAAATAGGTAGGAAGTGTTAATACTGATACTGACCTTAATCCTTGCGTCTAGTGCATGTTTACCATTAGTTTTTAATACGTATAAAGTTTAAAGTACATAACAAAGAGTTAAGAATGAACAAAAAAGCATTGGTTGATACCAATGCTCAATAAAATCTCCAATTATTTGCCAATTGAATTTGCAATTTAAATTAATGTTAATCAAATTCTATTTATTCCATGAATGATAAATTCATTTCTCTGACTTAGTGTAGATGAATAAAAAAACTTGAAGTTCATCCCCTTTAGTTTGCTAGCAAGTTCACCTTTATTAAACAAATAAAAACTTTCTCCATTCGGAACAATACACTTTGCATGTAGGTTGTTATTTCCAAACGTTTGAACTTCATGAATAAACAATTCATCAGATAGGAAAATCGGTTGGGTAAAACCATTACCAAACGGCTCCAATATTTGAAAATCCTGATATAAATGTTCTGAAAACATCTGAGGAGTTAGGGTTGTAAAATAATGCTTTACTGGATTGATAGTTCCTTCTTTCATGGCAGACATTTGTATATCTTTATGAAATTCTTCTAAAACTGTTTCATTCGGTACTATCGAAAAACCAGCCGCTGCCTGATGCCCCCCATATTTTTTAAAATGCTTCTTGCATCTTTCTAATGTATTAATTATAGAAAAATCAGTTCCATTGACTCCTCTGCAGGAACCCGTCCCGTTTTGTGAGATAACAATGGCGGGCTTTTTATATTTTTCCTGAATCTTCGATGCCAAAATCCCGATTATGCCATGATGAAAGTCACCATGAACAATGATAACATTATTATTATGAAGGGAATTTTTATGAATAATCCCATCACAGTCTTCGAATTGTACTTGGGTCAAAAACTTCCGTTTATTATTAAGTTCAATAAGTTGTTTTATGCTCTCTTCATCAATCGATTCACTCACTAGAACCTCCACAGCAACATTAGGGTCATCAATCCTTCCTAATGCATTGAAAATGGGACCAAGTTGATATCCTATTGTTCCGCTATTTACCCTTGATACTTTAAGCTGATTAAAAATCTCCCTAAAGACAGGAGAAGGAGATGAATTCATTTTTCTTAAGCCTAGAGAACATAAAATACGATTTTCACCCGCCAAAGGCATAAGGTCACAAATCGTTCCCAATGTAACTAATTCAATGTATTCCTGAATGTCTCTTGACCAATTCTTATTGGTTGCTAGATAAAGAGAATGAACCAATTTGAATGCTACACCTGCTCCACAAAGGTCCGTAAACGGATAAAGTTCGTCCTCCCTTTTTGGATTTATAAAGGCAAAGCACTTCGGATGCTTCCCCAAAATAAGGTGATGGTCAGTAACAATGACATCGATTCCCCTTCGGGCGGCCTCATCCATAGCATCGTGAGCCGCAGAGCCGTTATCAACCGTGATAATAAGAGCTGTATTTTTTTCTGCTGCTTTCTTTACTGCTTCAGGTGTAATTCCATATCCATCAGCTCTTGTGGGAAGACGATAGTGTGCATTTGCGCCAAACTTTTTTAAACATTTAAATAAAATTGAAGTGGACGTAATGCCGTCTGCATCATAATCCCCGTAAACTAAGATTCGCTCCTGGTTATTGATGGCATTATGGATTCTATCAACTGCTTTTTTCATGTCCTTTAACAGAAAAGGATTATGCAGATTACCATAGGATGGATAGAAAAAATCATATAATCCCTCAAAACCTTTGATACCATGCGAATACAAATATTGAATTAATAAAGGATGGAAATTAAAGCTTCTTGAAAAATAGATAATTTGATTTTTTTCAGGATGTAGTTCCAGTGGAACATCTTTTGTTATCCAATTCATGTTTCTTCCCTTTCTAAAAGCTTTGGTTTTAAAATATCCATCAACATAATTTCCAATAAATGATTATTTTATACAGAATCATAGAAAATAAATTTTATAGAATGTATCAAATCAAAACAAAAAGGAGACCAGCTACATGCCAATCTCCTAAATGTTATTATTTTACCTTATGGATTATCCAGCCTTCATACAAAATTGAAGTAAGGACTGCTAATATGATTGTTTTTGGGTTCAATCTGTACCGAATTGACCACTCCTGGATAATCGGATATTCCTTTACAACCTCCTCATAAAATTTTATTTCTTTGAATTCTCTCTTAATTGCAGCATAAAGAGAAAGTTCATGCACTTTTCCATACTGAGATAAAGCAATAATTCTTACAAAATTTGTTTTTGCAAGTTCCTTATAATTTTCAACATTTCTGTAATAATTATTACATTCCTGAACTATAAAACTCCTAAATTCGACATCTTCTAATAATTCTAAGTTCCTTATGAATACCACTCCTTGGATATATTCCTAAATAAACAACACTTAAAAATGTTATTTTTACTAAATATATGCAATTAAAAGACAAGCATGATATGTATCAATTAATTTTTTTGCCATTTAGTAAATAATAAAAGGCTTCTTGATATATATTTAGTTCTTTAAGGAAAGGAACAAATATTTGAATAGTCTATTCAGTAACGTTAATACTAAAAAGGGAAAATAAATATATAAGGGGGTTGAAGTTCATTAAAAGGTTATTATTGCTATTCTCGACTTTTACATTCTTCTTCCTAACTGGTTTCGATAAAACAGAACTGATAAACATATCTAATATCGAAACTACTATTATTAAGGCTGAAAATGTTCTACGTTACGACATTAAATTAAAGAATTCAGGTACAACACCATTAAAAAGCGAATTTGATTATCCTGGTCAGCATTATTATGGGATAGAGTTGGTAGTTAGACCAAACAAGAAATTGGCATCTAAAATGGAAATGGTTGAAGATAGCAAGTTTTTCAAAATGCTTCCAATGGGCAGTGGTGCTACTGGTAGTATTGAACCAGGAACGGAAGGCTCTTTTCACTTAGAGTATAAAATAAAAAAAGGCGCGAATCTTAAAGAGGTTAAGAAATTAGCTTTTGACTCCACATTACTTATATTAGACGGTGTGAACATTATAAAAGAAATTCCATTGTATAAGTGATAATAAAAAAATTCCCCTTAATGCAACCACTAAGGGGAATTTTTTTAAGGTTCCAAAAGAAAAAAGATTTCTCTTTGTTATTATACAAACGTAACCTTTAGTTTAAGTACATACTTAGCAATAATTTTATAAAGGATGCAGCAACGTCCTGTTGTGACCGCTTGAAAGAGATGACACAGATTTTGCTTGAATAATTAGGAAACTTTTTCCAGATTGAAACGTAAATTTTTACAAGAGGCATAAATGATTGCCTTGGTTAATCAGGTAGACCCTCATTTGCTGTTTCTGAAATTAAATTAATGTATGTTTTGGCAGTATATTTGTGAAGTTATGCTTGCTGCACTAACTGGCAGATATATACAGTATCAGCAAAAAAACATTGATGTGATGCACCCTTTATCTTAGTTTATATGTATTCATAAATAAGCATTTACGTTGAAAACTATATTTACTTACTGAATATATTTAGTAAGCAAAGTTAGAAAAGTGGCTGTTTTTTTTCATTATTTACAATGGATACGGTCAAAAATCATACAGTATATATTGGGCAGAATAGTTGAAAAAGGAAAACTAATATGTAAAAAAGATACCCTTAATGCGTATGTATTGATAAGGCGGTGAAAAAGGGGGTATTTTATTGTTTCAGTTTTTTCTAATTGTAGGGATAGTAGGTATTATTATTTCAGGTGTTTTTATCGGGGCTTGGGTTGATGGAGACCGTCAAAGAGGAAATTTTTATTCAGAAACCCCAGAAGACAGAAATTCCAGAACGAAAATAGCATTAATATCTGGTTTCGTAGGAATAATTTCTTTAGTAATTTCTGGGTTAATTTATTTCATATTTCAATAATCGATTCTGAAGTGCTTTACTTTAAAAATAGAGTAAAGCCTTTTTCTTATTCAACTAAATGGCGGCTTAACGGAAAATGAGGAAATAAAAACCATTCCCTTAAATGTAATTTGAAATAAAGTATTTTCACCTTTAAAAAAATAAAAAAACCACTCAATTAACTGAGTAGTCAAAGGCAAAGGAGGAGGGTCACACCTCCTTTGAGAAATTTATGCCGGTCCTTGGTAATTAGAACAAATTTATTGTTGATTGTACTGTGGTTCTTCAGATTGAATTTCTTGAAGACGTGGTTCAAGACTATCAAGAACTGTTTTTGTTTGTTGGGCAGCCTGTTGATAAAGTTGCTTTGCATTTTGATTATCAGTTGCTAAAGCAAAGGTTTCAAAGCTGGCTTGAGCACTTTTTAAACTTGCTAAAGCGGTTTGAACATCTTTTCCTACTGTCATTTTAGACCTCTTTTCTAAAAAATTGATATCTAAAGTAGTATGCGGAATATTTATAAACTTATGTATTAGGATTTTCCAACTTTAAACAAATTAAAAATTAATATAAAACCATCCTATAAAAAGGATGGTTAAGGAAAACGGACGATATTTTTTTACTCAATATTTTATGTGCATTTTCGCAAATGTATCTAGGCAATAAAACATTTTTGGTGTGAGATGTAAAGATATTTTTATTAAGGTTGGTAGTGTTATTGACGCTTCAATTTAAAATTAATGACGAAAATATAAATATGCTTAACAAAAATACGAACACATAGTGCATTAAAAGAGGTGCTTGTTCAACTAAGAAACAGAAGGAAAATACCCTTCTAAAAACTTTTCTATTTCTGAAGTATTAAGTAAAGGAACAAAAATCCCATTCAATATAATTAAAAATCAACCAAAGTTTTTATGTGTTAATTTTCTGCCGTTCTAATTACACTTTCAATACCCCCCTTGATATAACAATAAAAAAGACAGACCAAAATTTTATTATTTGTTCTGTCAATTGGATGTTTAATCTTTGCTTTTCTTTCCCAAAGGAGAACCCCTTACTTAAAATTGCACACACCTTTTTTAATTCTATTTATAAAGCATTTTATTTACAGGGATTTGTTGTTCTTAAAAGCCAAAATTACCGTTAAGTGGACACTTCCAAATCTATTAAGTAAACATCCTTATCCTTTATTAAGAATAATTTGCTTCCTCTGCCAACAGCATAATCATATTTCAGTTCTTCTCCATTCTGATTAACTGTATGCAAAGTTTTTCTTTTCTTATCCCTCAAAGAATACAAGTACACCACTGCACTACCGTCATAACCATGACTAAATAAAACAACATCATTAAGGATAGCAAACGCATGACTTCCTTTAATTGGAATCTTACGAAAAATCTCATAGCCCGACTTATTTATTTTTACAAGCGGAAAGTCAGAATAATAATAAATATTGGCGCTTTCTGAAGTTACATTTAAAGCATAACAATCGTCTATGAAAGGAATCTTTCTTCCCGTTTGTATTACAAAATCGATGTAATCAAATGTTTGAAGTCCGTCTTTATCAAAACACCTTAAACCTGAATCCATATTTTCATCGAAATAACTTACCCATATCTCAGAATTCTTTGTCGTTTGCACATCTTGAATTGCATCATCAAAGGTGAAGGTTTTCAATATATTTCCTTGCACATCAAATAAAGTTGCATTCCTTAAATATCCCTCTTCCTCGTCGGTTCTTGCACTAACCAATAACCAATTCTCTTCAAGAGGTTGAGCAAAGTCAAATGCTTCCGATACCGAAGGAAGTTCGATTTTATTTATTTTTCCATTCACCATGTGATATATCTTATGTAAATACTTTTTTTGTACTTCTTTTTCAGTTAATAAAATTAGATTTCCAGCAAAATCAATACTAATTCTAAAGTCATTCTGTGGACCAGCTATATGTTCAACGTTAATATAATGTTTAGCTTTTATATTGTTCATTTTTGTCCCCCAAATAAATAATAAGACCAGTTGTTGAATATGAAAATTAGGGTGAAGCAATTATAGATTACTTTTTTTCCTATCTTTGTATATAAAAATTCCAAATATACATATTGCAATCCCAACTACAATCGATAACCACAATGTATCGAATCCTTTAAAATACCTAATTAAGATTAAGTAAACTAAAACGATTATTAATAATAATACCTCTTTTTTAGTTTTTTTCCTTTTTTCAAAGAATAATTCTAGAAAGGTTTTCACCTTAATACATACACCTCCGATTTTATTAATAAAGTAATTAAATCAAGATTATTTTATATTTACTAGCTTACTTATTAATAACTCCTTGATATTCTCTTTTTCATGTGACCAAGACAAGTATTTTTCCAACAATTCTAATCCCTTATCTACATTACCTAATTTTGCTTCAATAAAAGCTAGAACATATAGCGGACTAGGGTAACGAAAATAAACATCATTTCCCTTTGTTTTTTTAATTGCTATTTTTCGGATATCTTCAAGTGAGTTGACTTTGCTAAACCAAGCTTCGATACATTTGATTTCGTTCTTTATTGCTTTGGTGATAAAATCCTTGACATTATCTTTTGTCCACTGTGAAATCGAATCTTTCCAAAAAAAATATATATGTTCTCTTGCACTCTTGTCTGTCCGGAAGTATTTAAGTTTACTTCCAGAAGGAAGAGGAATGAAATCTAGACAAAACCCATATGAAAAGATTCCTATACCTCCTTTGAGTGGGTATAACTAAATACTTTTCGAATGGACTTATTATTTTCACCACTCCAATAATAGTCCCCCCGCCATTTTAAACCTAACGGGGAAAGATAGGGAGTAACAATTTCATTTAAAAACTCTTTTAATTTATTTCAATGTATCAAATCATACATACTATTACACCAACTCACCCATTAATAATTGTAAAAATATTTTATTTGCTAGATACTGCATTTTTAACATAGATATTAAAATAACCATGTGAAAATTAAAAAGCGTTCCTTTTTACAGAAACGCATCCCGCTTTAGTACAATATATCACAACTTAATTTTGAAATTAGAAATCGCCTTCGAATATTTCAATAAACTCAATGTTCTCAATAAATATGATACAGCCTTCGAGTTCTTTAGTTGCTAAATAGCTGTCTGGAAACCTACTCCATATTGATGCAATACCTTCTAGAAACTTACTTAATTGTTCATCTGTTGGATTTGTCCCGCTAATTTCAATTTGAAAGCTATCATCAAATTTCCAGTACGGTTCAAAATTTGTTATTGTCAATTTTAGATTTAATGCTTCTGCCAAAACTAATAAATTTTTTAAATGGTTTGCTGCTTCTGTTCTCGTCTTGGCTTGAATATATGTTCTTATAAACATTTTATTGACTCCTTATACTCTTTATAAGCGGTAAGAAATCGCAAACAACAAAAGCAATATTAAACTTGTACCTTGTCAGTTAGTTCAAGATTTTCTTTTTAATAAGTTACAAAATAGTATAATTGAAAAGGTCTAGCTTTTTCGAATGATGTTCGAAATATACCAGACCTTTTCTTTTAATCATATCATTTAACGGTTATTTTTCGCGTTACCACCGTTTTATTGCCTGATGAATCTGACACAGTGTAGTACAACTTATATACGCCTTTTTTCTTTATATTAACCGTTCCTGTGATTTTTATTTTACTTGTTACATTTCCGTCTAGGTTATCCTTTGCGGTTACACCCGTTTTAGGATTAAAATGTGTTTTTAATTTAATCGTTTTATTGGCGGCTCCCTTAATAACGGGTTTAACATTATCTACCGTTATTTTCCTTACGACCACTGTTTTATTACCTGAACCATCCACTACTGAGTAAGTTAGGGTATAAACACCTTTTTTCTTTGTATTTACACTTCCTGTAATTTTTATTTTATTTGTTAAACTCCCGTCCGAGTTATCCTTAGCGGTTACACCTGTTTTAGGATTAAAAGACGAATTTAATTTAATCGTTTTATTACCTGTTCCTGAAATAACCGGTTTAACATTATCTATGACCGTTATTTTCCTTACAACCGCCGTTTTATTACCTGAACTATCCGCCACCGAGTAGGTTAGGGTATAGACACCTTTTTTCTTTGTATTTACACTTCCTGTGATTTTTATGGCTTTAGTCAAATTACCCTCGGCATTATCCGTCGCAGAAACCTTATATCTTGAATCGAAGGAAGAGTTAATATTTATCGTTTTATTAGTTGCGCCTGTTATCACAGGTTTTATAGCGTCAACGATAGTTAAATGACTTGTTGCTGACGTGGTATTTCCCACAACATCCGAAACGGTATACGTTATTACGTGGGTTCCAGGTCTTGTAATATCTCCAGAATACATTCCGCTAATTTTAGTGGTTATATCGCCATCAATGTTATCCCAAGCCGATAAACCGTCAAAAATATGATAAGTAAGAAAATCATCCACGCTCTTTCCGTAAGGAATCGTTTTATCGCTTACCCCAGTAAGTATAGGTTTGACATCATCCACCACTATTGTAATGGTCCTACTTATTGTCGCTGTATTGCCAGCCTTATCAGAAACAGTATATGTTAAGGGATAGATTCCCGTTTTCGAAGTGTCTACCTCTCCTGTGATGACAATATCGGAGGTTAAATTACCATCAACATTATCTTCTGCTGTGACACCATTTTTCACATCAAATGTTGAACCGAGACCAATCGTTCTATCTGTGATTCCATAAAGGCTAGGCTTTTCAATGTCAATTAAATGTCCAAAACTCCCTACATTCAATTCTCCGTACCTGTTCCTACCGCTAGCTACTACTGTCCCATCTCTTTTTAACAATACAGTTGATTCGGAGCTTCCGGAAACGGCAATGATATCTTTAAAGGAACTAACATCCGTTTGCCCATAATCATCATTTCCTGCCGCCACTACGGTCCCGTCGCTTTTTAATCCAACTAAATGTCCATCACCAGCAGATATAGAAACGATATTGTTCCAAGAACTAACGCTATCACTATTATCTAACTTGCCCGCAATGACAACCGTCCCATCACTTTTTAAACCAGCAGAAAAAGCGGAACCTGAAGCAACTTGCACGATATCCGTCCAATCATTAACTTTGTTTTGTCCATAATCCCATCGTCCAGCTTGAACGACAGTCCCATCACTTTTGAGTCCTAATGTTGTACTGGCACTTGCGGATATCTGTACAATATCCTTCCATCCATAAAGATTGGTTTCCCCAAATCTCCCTTGTCCCACTGCAACAACAGTCCCATCCTTTTTTAAGCCAACCGTATGATACAAACCGGCGGATACAGCTATTATATCCTCCCAGTCACTCACATTCGTTTGACCGTAGGTATTCAATCCAACAGCTACGACGGTCCCATCCTTTTTTAAGCCAACCGTTTGATGATACGCAGCAACCTGAGTAATATTACTCCAGTCACCAACATCTGTTCTCCCCTGATAATCACCACCTATAGCCATGACAGTCCCATCACTTTTTAATCCAATTGTAGTTATTTGTCCCGCTGCAATCATGCCTTCATATTTTTTTGCTTCATCCCTTGTTAAAAGACCGTCAGCTTTTGCTACTTTCATATTTTCAAAGTTATTATGAAATAATTTGGGCGGTAAAAAGTTTAATAATAACGTAATGGCGATGGTAAAACTAATAATTTTGGTTAAATTTCGCATTTTGTACCCCCTAAACAATAAAAGATAGATACAACTATTTTACCATGTTTAAACACCTAGAAATTCCAAATATATTATTTTCAGGAGAATATTACGATATTGGAACCAATGCAAGTCACAAAGGGCTCTCTTCGGCAGCAGCAATCCGTGTTATATTTCTTGTCATAATTGACATCCATAAGTTGCCTATTATTTAGACAATGGTAGGGACACCGAAAACTGGCTGCCCATTCACAAACACTTTTAAAGGAATCGCAGCATTTGCGGCAGGAACAATGGTAATTAATAACTCAACGAATATGATTACGAACAACTTTATTTTCATCCAATCAACAGCCTTTTGGGTATTTTCTTTTTGTTTATTTTCCTTTTATTAGCAAAAAATAATTAAGCCAATATCCCTCCCTCTTTTTGTATAATATGAAAAAATTAAAACGCCAACCCACGTAAGGCTGACGCTTAGCTCTGCTTAATCAAATGACCTTCACTCCGATAACACTATCAAATGGTACTAGCATAAATTCGCCAGGTTTTACTTCAATACGGAGCTCATGCGTAATAGGAACCACATAATGAACACGTCCGGTCATTTCGTGAGTAAATCCGTCATCCCATATCGTCAGCTTTACCAAATGGTTGTATTCCATGGAGTAAATGATGCGCAAGTCGAACTCCTCGGCTTCATGCTCATCAATGATTGGCTTTCTTATCCGGTTCGTATCTCGCCAAAAATTACGCTGTGTTTTCACTAATTCTGGCAATTGGAATGCACTTTGCCATTTCATTATTCCACGGTCACGTATCGCCATCGCTCTCACCTCAGTTTTATTATATACGAACGAACGTTCCCTATGCAAAGAAAAAGAAAAAATGACTGTTTTATTCCGTAATTAGCTTTCTTATTCATTTAAAACATTCGATAGTTGAGTATGGAAAACCATTATTAAACACCTTATCTATTTCATGCCTGTCGTAATCCAATATCCAATCATTGTATTTGTGATAAACATCTTTTATTGTTTCGGGCGAGGTTGCTAATAAATCGCACCCCCTGTCATCATATACATGGAATATAGTCTTCTTGTTGATGTTTATGAAATACACTCGATGAAACATACTTGGTTTTATTCCCATATCCTGATTGCAAATTGCTTTTAACAGAGGAATGTATTTGAAATCAGATGTTTTACATTTTAGAGTAAATCTGTGTGTTTTATATGCTCCGTCTTCATCATCTTCCGAAAAAATATAAGGCATCTTTTGATGGTTTAACTTATACAATAATGGCTTCTCAACATAAGGGGGAAAGTTCTTCAATTTACTTCTTATGTTTTTGCCTTTTTCAAAATCATTTACATCAATCATGATTAAAATATCATCCAATGGAGAATGTAATTCTTCGAATAAAGCAATAACCCTTTTATAACACCCCTGTATATAAGGATTGTTAGGATAAACGTATTCTTTTCTCCAATCTGTCCCTAGTTCAAACCTTATACCGATATCCCAGCTATAAAATAAAGGAGGTCCAAGTTCTAAATTAGGGAAATTCTCATTTTTAAAGTCGTTTAAAAGCATTTGCACACCTCTTTTTATTTCGTTCATTAAACCTTTTTTCTTGAATTAACCTTTCGTAAGAGAACAAAGAAAGCGATTGCCCTTATTGAACAATCGCACCTCGTAGCTTATTAACTAAACCCCTATTCAGCAAAAGTATTTTTATTTGTATTGTTTTCTGCATACTGATTAAAACGCTTATCGTATCCAAAACTTCTTTTAATTAAAAAGTCTTTAAGTATTTCTGGATGGCTTATCGATAAATAATCTTGTAGTTGATTAATAAAATCGTCCAAAGTTTTAATAAATTCATTTGTATTAACCACAAAACTAGATTTTTCAGGAACTTGTCTTGAAAAAATTATTTTATTTCCGTCATACCATAATCCTTCATATTTAAGATGGAAAAATATATGGATTCCCTCTTCATCTCTATAAAATACAAATTCAGTTTGATATGCATCGTGAGTCATAATAATCATTTCGTGAAGTTTAATTTGTTTTAATCCAAAATTTATATCCATTACGATATTAAATAAAGGAAAATTAGCATGTTTATGAGGATAGGTAAACGCATTACTTTCCCATTCACTATGAACAATATACTTTGCCATTTCACTGTCTTTTGTAATCGGCGAAAATTTCTCAAAAAACGATTTACTATTATGTATAAAGTTGATAGAGGTATTGTACAATTCGAATACTTCATCTTCATCTGTTGGTTTAAAAGACTTAATTTTTTTATATCCTACATCTATCTTAAATGTCACTTTAATATCCCCTTAAAAAATGCTTAAATCGCTATACATGTTTTTTTCCGACTGCCATCCAACCGCTCAACGAAAGTACGCTAAAAAACTTGTTTCTATTCCCAGCGATTTAGAAATGCCCTATCTTCGAATTTTACTAGTAAAACGGAATATGAAATAACTTATTAATCCAACAGCCAAAACGACTGTTATTATTGGCAGAAATTCAGTTACGGGAGAATTGTAGGTTATTGTTTCTTTTATAGGCATTTGCAATCCCCTTTATTAATTCGGTATCGATTCTTCAAATATTTCCAATAAATTTTACCATATAATAGCACTATGTTACTTGTAAGATTAGTAAACTTATGCAAAGTCCTTCTTATACATGCCCCTTTATTAATAAGAAAAGGCTGCCTTATTATTAGCAGCCATCTCATTTTAAGGGAAAGCACCCCTTTGTTGAAGTAGAACTGTTAGCCTTGTCTTAATATTTTAGTAAAAATATAAGGTTTACACTTTAATATTTCAGTTAGCAAATCACCAAAAACCGTAATAGTTTCCTCCCAAGGGTGACCTAAATAACCCCAAGTAAAATTTTCATTAACAATAAAAGTATAATCTCCGTCAGGAAAAAGAAACAAAGAAAAATCTTTGAGTTCTAGTTGATTCGACTTAAAACACTCATGTTGCCAATCAAGTAAATACACATTTTCATTCTTTTTGGCAGTGTTAATTATGTCTAATACAATTTTTTCATAATCTTCATCGGACATTTCTACATCAATAAGGTCCACATGGGATATATCGTAAGTGATAAAGGGTGATGGCACCTCAAATGAAGGAAATTTTGTCATACTAGGTTTAAACTTAAACTCTTTGTCAAATCTCCCCCATACTTTCCTATATTCTTTATCATTTAATTTTTGTATCATATTTTTAAACACGTCCTTTTATTTTACCCTTTTAAATAAATGTACCCTTCGGTTTATTAACCTATATAAGAAATGACTTTATCGTACTTATTAAAATAAGTACCAGTAACAATATATTTAACAAAACTACCAACCTAACTAACCACATAGCCCATTGCTTTCTTTTTAGACTAAAATAAAGAATAAAAACATAAAACAATATATTAAAAATAAAGCGTGGAATAGAAATTTTCCCTGTACAAAGGTCAGTAAAGTCAAAAATTACATTTATTAGCGAAGAAATAAAATAAAGAATTAAATACAGCTTAAACCTCTTTTCTTTCTTTTCTATCTCATGTTTAAATTCATACATCTATAATCACCGTATCTTGATTAAAATTCGTACTTATCCCCTTAACATAATAATTTTCCATAAAAAAAATAACAGCCATTTCTTAAGAAAAACACCTAAAGTGCAAAAATAAATGCTAATTTGAAGAAATCTTGATTAAAGTAATTTTAATTTTTTTATTGCTCTAAGGACTTCATACCTGTTTTTCGAAAGTTTTATCCATTTTGGTAATCTACTTTTAGCACTTAAATAATATAAGCCAGAAGGTCTCAAACTTTCTTTAATGTAATTTTCTATATCGAATAGATGTTCATAATTAAAGAACCATAGTTTATGCCCACAACATTGAGTTTGAAGATATAAGGGCAAACCAAAATACCAATCTACTCCCTGTTTCTCATCAAATAATTCGAGTCTAAAAGCCCAAAGATTATCCCATTTTCTTTTAGGATAAATCTCTTTGGTGTACCCACATTTAACACATAACAACCGCTTCGATTCATGTCCCAAATATCTAGGCTCATCTTTACCTTTTGCGTTATTAGGAGTAAAAATTCTAGCGCAACTGCTACACCTAGGACAGCGAACAAGAAACAAGTCTGAATAGGCTATTAACATTTCACCTACACCATCAAACATTAGAAACCTTCACCTACAATCAAAACTTCTCTTAATTATAATTTATTTTCTATTATTAAAGTCGATTCTGATTTAATTAACCTATCCTTTAGTGCAATAATAAAAAAAGGACCACCACTCGACGGTCATACTCCTTTTAGCTTCAATTCTGAAAAATGCACCAATTTAACTTTATAATTGGGTTCCCCTTCTTCGATAATTTCACAATAACCAGATGCGTATTGAAAAATCATTATATAATCTTTTCCTTGAAAAATAACAGGAATTTTTTCCATTTTTAACACTTCCAATAACTTTTTATTCTAATAATAAAATACCTATTCCGATTGTGTCTGTGGATAAAATGCGAATAAATTCCCTATATTTGTTATTTAGCTAACCTTACCTGTAAGCATATGAAATAAGAGCAGCCGCTTAATGGTTTACACTTTCACCAATAAGTCCTATGCAAATTCTAGTGCATCTAAAATTCATTAAAATATTCAACAAATTTAACAATTCGTTAAGAAATGAAAAGTTCTCGTCTCCATATATTTGGAATAAAGGAGGTGAGGTAGATGTCAGATGAACCTCAAGAACAACTGCAAGAAAATAGCCAAACTCTGAAAAATGAAATTAAAGAGGAATTAAAAGTTGAATTTATCAATTTCTATCAAAAAAGAAAACGCCGTATAATCTATTCTGTATGCATCTTTGCCCTCGGAGTTTTGATTGGCTTTGGAGGAGGAAGGGCTACTCATTTTGAGCATCACTTTGAACGTGGTCACATTCAAAAATGGCATCATAAGCAAAAATAAATTCTCCAAACAGCCTGGAGAAATCCCCTCTCCAGGTTGTTTAAGTAAATATAATCTGTTTCTCATTATTTATTTATTACTCAACTAAGCCCTCGTTAAGCAAAACAAGAACATAAGGGCGATTTAATTATAATAATCCTTTAAATTACCATTTTCCCACTCTTGTAAAAGATAAAATGAGTCCAACTCTAAATCTTTTGATAACGTTGCAACTTCCAAAATAACTTCTTTCGCCTTTTTTTCATTGACCGAAAGTAAATGTATTGCAGAGGTATATCTTACATACATGTGGTGATGTTCTATTAAACGGTATAAGGATTCTGTACCCTTTGGATGATTCTTAAGGATTTTGAAATTCTTGTATTGTCTATCATATAGCTTATTTATTTTTTTTGAATTAACAACAATTTCATACGCTGAAACTCCATAATTTATTGAAGATTCAATGCAATTATTAATAATCCCTTCTAGGTCCATATTTCACCTTCTTAGTCAAGTTCATTAAACATTTTCCATTCTTTATCCAATTAATATTCTCCGTTTGTGGACCGATAAAAGAAATTCCAAGGCAGACCCTACATTATTAAGCCAATTTTCAATAATCTTATAATTAGGGAACCCAACCAATGTTAATGCTGTCATCGTGGAAAAACTCAATAATATATTTTTGAACAGGGCAATAATAATACATATCGCTACCTACCCAAAGGATTTCATCATATTTCTGTAATAACCCAGATGTTAATGTAGTTCTGACACCTGGAAAATTACCTGTTCCCCAAAAAATATAAATAGAACTAGAAGTATCAAAACCTTTCCTGTTAAGGATAAAAGGAATACTGTTAATCTCCACTTCATTGATTGCTAGTTGGTTTACTGATTTTTCAGCCCAATTAATTCTGTTCCAAAAAGCTATTGGAAAATTGTCGGTAAAATCTTTTATTATTAATTCCGTCTCGTCACTACTCAATATTTCATATTCTAATTCGTTCCCAAAGGTTTCTTCAAATGCTTCCCTTACAATCTTTTCCTCTTGGAGTCTATTATTCAGCATTTCTTTTTGCTTTTGAAGGTTTAATAATTCCTTTAATCTTTTTTTTCGTTCTTCTTTCTTCATTTTAAATTTTCCCTTTTTTATATTTATTTAGAGATTTAATTTAAATTTTTAATTAATCTTCCCCAAAAAATAAAATTTTTCTTTTACTTCACAATTCTTATATTTTAGATGAAGAAAAGAATATGAAACTTTTCACTTACTTTAAGAGGTGTTTTTTAAAAATAAATTTGAATATGGGCTTAAAAGCGATTCCAATGGTTTGTAAGAAATCATCATTTAGAACCCTTAATAGTACATATGCAACTCTTTTTAAATCAATTAATGGTATTAATTCAGTTGTAATTTTAAGTGTTATTGTATGTTTACTTCACCGTCAGACGGGAAAATGTAACAATGAAGTCTTCTTCTCCATTAGAAAATTGATATGTTGCTACATTAAAAAAATCACTTGAAGTGCTATCTAACAATTTGGGTTCACTTTCAAATAATGAAATTAAATCTTGTTCTTCTGGAAATCTGTACATTTCCAATTATCACCTTTCAGCTCATTATCAAACTTCAACTAATTCTACGTGTTGAACAAGAAAAGGGTTTGCCGTAGCATTCCCCTTTTAAATATTTAGGAAATTCCCTCATCTTTGATTATTTGAACCATCCTTTTGTTGTACTATTGGTGTTTACGAGGAGAGAAATATTGAAAGGAAATATGAATAATGCCCTGGTGCATAGTATTTTAGTAAAAGTCACAAAAGAAAATTTAAAATGAGCCTGGAAACCAAGCCCATTTTAATAAATTGTAGTTAAATAAAATGAAGAAATCATTTAACTTTAATTGATTCCAATAGAATTGTTATCTTCTGTTCAGCTTTATCTGCAATCTCATCTACAACATCTTCTCCTAAAACCTCAATTAAATGACTATCAGTTCGGTTAACAATCAATAATGTTGCCAAAGGATGGAAAGAAGCCAATTCCCTGTCTTCCTTTGCACTTTTTATGAACTCATCTAAAAAAGGGAATAAAATCGGTCTTTTAATACCACGCCTCATATTGTCATGTTTAGCCTTTCTTAATGCTTCCTTCAAATCATCCCTTGTCCCATCTACAATATTATTTTTATAGAAATCATTAATAATGGCTGCAATGATAGCTATTTCAAACTGTTCAGGTTTAAGGTAACGGAAATTATTGAATGTTGATGTAGGAAACAGTTTTTCATAATATTGCTGTGTTTGATAATCCTCAAATACGGTGAGTTTTTCCCCAAAACAAATATCAAAAATAGTAACATTGTTAAAACGCCCATTTTCTCCAAATCGCCCAGTTATTTGTTCAATTTTATCTAAGCACTTCCGGTCAACATAAAATAAATGACATTTTTCTTGAACTAGTTTCCATTGCGGGGAACCATTTATACTTTTTTGAATGGCAGCATCAAATTTTTCTGCGAATATGATAAATCCGTAGTTATCATATTTTTGAGGCTGGTTATAAAAATGATTTAGAAAATCCATGTAGTAATTCACTTGCATGGCAACACCAGGCTTTGTAGCATAATCATCCGTCTTGGATGATTTGCAATCATAAAAGACAATCGGAAAAGGATAGGTATTTCCGCCAAATATCATTCCATCAGGAATTGAAAATCCTTTATATTGAGCCCCAAATGGAACGGTGTGAGGTGAGATTTTTTTGAAATTCTTATATGCTTCATCCTCAAACCAGTCTCCATCTCCGCTAGTAGCTGCTTTTTCTAATGTAGCCAATAATTTTTGCTTAGCATCCTTTATCGGTAATGCCTCAATTTCTTTTCTGACCTCTATTTCAGCTCTCTTGGTCTGATAAATATTTTCTATTACCGATTTTTTGCAGTCTTTCCAATCGTACAAATGTATTCCTAAATTTTTAAATATGGAAAGCATGAATTCGTTATAACGAGGGAGCTTGTCCAGGAATAACAATGTAAAAGTGGTTCCATACCGAAGTTGGAATTCAATCAAATCCCCAATGGACCTCTCCAAATGTTTACCGAACGTAAATACAACTTTCCAATTAGTTTTCTTATACTCTGTTTCGCCAAGAATGTGAAAATGTTTGAATTGTCCTATATCACCTTTTATATCAATGTTTTTTTGAATTTCTTTAAAAAGTTTATTTAAATCAAAATAATAGTTATAACGGTCATCTTTATGAATTTTAATAATTTCTGCTTCACCTTCGGGGCAAGGGAGAAATGTATCATGCGTGTCAAATTCGATATGACACCTTTTCCCAAAACAAATTTTACAAATCTTAGAATTTACCTCTTTTTTCAAAAGCCATTTTTCTTTATGCTCATTTTTTATATTTTGATATTCAAAAGAAGATAAACTAGTAAAAATGTTCTCGTTTAATATTGATAACATTTCATCAATAAATGACTTTTCACTCAGTTCCAAGCTCTATTCCCCACTTTGTTAAACATTTATGAACAATTCCAGAGTATTGCGGATTAAAATTAATTTTACTGTTATTTGATATCGTTACTGCGATTTTTTTTGTTTTATCATTCGGCTGTTTTAATGTAATTTCGATTTTTACTTGCTCTCTTTGTTGAGTTTTAAGATTAATTTTATCATTGGATAGAAATTCTAAAGCCTTTTCAACATCTTTCCCTGCAACGGTTAATCTGATTGTATCATCCTCAATTGGTACGATTAGTATTTCTTCTTTAATTACTGCTGAGATAACTTCTTCTTCGAGTTCTTCATCAAGCGTTAAAGAAAAATCATCTTTTTTCACTTTGTCTAATTTATATATCTCGTAATTTTCACCTGTAAAATGGCTATTATCGCCAAAAAATACTTTTCCAAAGGTTTGAATAATGCTGTCCTTTAATTTGGACGAGGGACCGCCTTTTACCCTTAGCCGGTTTTCCTTAATATTGTATTTTGCAACCGCTTTTACAGTTGGAGTAATTGTGACAGTTTCAATCTTTTCACCACTAGAGATAGTTGTAAATGTTTTTTTTCTTGATTCAAAGTGCGCCGACATAATAATTTCGTTTTGAATTTGAGTGGTACTAATGATGCATTTTCTTCCCTTTTCTATCAAATCTTCTAATACTGATTTGATTTCAGTTCTATGTTCTTTTTTTAAATTCACTTCTTCATCCGTTGTTTTGCCCCCATAAACATCAAACTGTTTTTCTTTATTTATGGCAGAAAACATCTTAATCGTTGCAAAGTGTTCAGGTTGTTGCAAATAACACCGCAGTGCAGATATTTTAAGAGATTCATTAAAGACTATTCCGGTAATACCGTATTTTTCACAGAATTCTAAAAAAGTTTCTTCATGTACGGAAGAACAACATTCTTTTACTTCTACTAAAATACCTATCATTTCATCTCTGTTTTTATGATTTTCTATTATTAGTGCTAAATCACTAATTGTTTTTGATAATTCCTCTTTTATTTCATATTTTTCCTCAAGTAAGAATAAAAAGGCATCTTTTCCTATGCTTCTTACCAAGCTTTCTAATTCTTTCGGTGCAAAAAGTGATTCAGAAGTATCTACTGCCGCTACTGCTTCCCCCATAAACATCCTCCTTTTAGCATACGACTCAATTCGACTATATTCTCATTTTATAATTTTTCCCAAAAAAGAACCAGTTGTATTTAACAACTGGCTTAAAAGTATCAATTTAATATTTTTTTTAATTTAATTAGCACGTTATTTACCAAGCGAACAATAATTATTGTCTTACATGAAAGTGATATGCTAAATTGATTACTAATTTATTGTATTTATAATGAGATAATGTTCCTTGGTTTAGTGTTTTAATATGTGTTTGTAGTGTTCAGGTAATTCATAGTCCTTTAAGTGTTCAAATTTTCGGACCTTCACGTTTCCACTCCCATCGATATAAAAAGTTACCCTGTCTAGTCCAACATCTATATGAGGTCCTACAATAGGATGGACTTTTATTATGACAGTAAATTCAAAACTTCGATACTCCCCAATGCGTTCCACTTTCTCAATATAGACATCATAAGGATAAACAATAGGAGGTGATGTTAAAACGTTTTTATAGTAATTATTTATAACCTTTTCTATTTGGGGACTAAGTAATGATATGAAAATATCCTGATACAATTCTTCTCTTGATTTCATCGGAGGAGTATAATGAGTTTCCGCTTCACATCTGAAACCTAGCCCCGCTGTAAAAATAATCGTTAATACCAATACCGAAAGAAATCTTTTCATGAAGTTCCTCCAAATTTATTTTTGTTAGCTTTCCCTGATAATTATCATTCCACCAAAAAACAGCATCGGCTATTCCGATGCTGTTTTTTGATGCATTTTATAATAATTTTGATGCTATTTAGGTTGTTTATTTAAGTTAATAAAGAAATTTCCCTCCCAAAACGGAAGTCGTTAGGCTTATCCAAGTGTTTTCTTTTTAGATTTACTTTTGATTATCAATGCCTTCAATGGTTTTAAAAATTCTTGAGAAAACATCCTTAATGTTTGCTTCGTTAACTGTATTATTATAAAGACCGAATCCCCAAGATGTTCCCTCCTTACCAGATTGGTAATATCCCGATGCATAATCTCCTGATTTTGAATCAGGGAACTCTTCATAATCCGTTTCTTCATCAATGAAGGGGACAAAAGATTTTTTAGACTCAATAAAGAAAGATGGAATGCCAGAATTTTTATAAATTTTTGCATAAGGAGCTTTAGCAGCTTCAGATAAATGCTCCTTTATAATAAAAACTGCATTATATTTTGAGGCTAGGTTTTCTTGACTTAAATCCTCTAATTTAATATTTTTAAAAACGATATTTTGTTCACGAACTTTCGGAAACTTACCAACCACACCGATTGTTAATTTCTTGCCGTTATATAATGGGCTATCCTTAACTTCATTTTTATCATTACTACACGCTGATAAAATAAATAAAGTAAGCAATAAGAACAGAATAATTATCTTCTTCATTTAATCTCTCCGAATTTGCAGTTATATCTTTATACCAACAAATAAAAGTGGTCCAATTCAAATAAACTGACTTTTAATTATATTCCTAATCCATTTTTATACCTCAAAACCAAACCCGTTACCATAGATTAAATTTTTTAATTACCAAAACAGTTACGGGTATTCTTAGCAGTCTGTTCATGGTACTCCCAACAGGAGAATCGACTAGAGATATTCCGTATTCTACTACTTTTTTTACTTTTATTGATTCATTTGGTGTTCGATGCAATTCGAGCACATCCCAATATCATGTTTACTAGTCATGTAGGGACCCCCGCAAGTTTCACAATATTCTATTTCATCTTCATCCCATTTTGTACCGCAAGTAAAACAAAGCCAATCAAAGGAATCATATTCTTGATTCGAATGAACCATGGATTCAGCTCCGCATTCAAAACATTCATAAACAGGATATTCTTCACCGTCTTTTGTATCATATTGGCTGATGCCTAAAATTTTAAACACAAATTCCTCAGCTACTTTTTCACCTTCACCATGTGCTCCGCAAAATAAACATTTTGTCCCCTCATCAATAACAAGTGCTGTTTGATAACAAGTAAGACATATTGTAACTGCAGTTAACTTTTTATATGATTCTATTTCATCTTCAATTAATTCCAATCTTTCCTCGACAAACTCTTCAAGTTCAGGTAACTGTTGTCGTATTGAATCTAATTGATTTTTTTCACTTACATTAAGTTTAGAATAATCTATTTGGTCATTTATGAAATCTAAAATAAAATTTAATACTTTCAAGGTTGTTGATTTTAATGCTGCGGCTGATTCTGTAATCCCGAAATGTTCTAACCGATTACGGCGTTCTCTCAAATGCTTCAATTGATTTAAATCTTCTGTTTCAAAATCAATTCCACAAATTTTCTTTAACCTATCGATGCATCCACTAGAATCAACAGAAGTAAAATCTCCAGATTTTAGTTTTTCTTTACTTGCAGCATCTATTTTGGAGAATAGAAGTGTCCAATGCTCTTTTGATAATCTGTATTTTAAAATTAAATCTACACCGGCTGATAAGTGAAGGATTCCATATTTCAATTCAGCCTTCCCTTCATTGCTTAAGTTATTAATAGCAGAAAGTATAAAATCTAACCCATTTTCCAATAAATCAAATTCAAGCAGCTCTTTATCTTGCCTCATTACCATCCCCACAATCTATTCAAAAATGGTTATCATTTAAACTTCTAATTCCATATAAAATGTTCCTGCAATTTCATTAACAATCGCTTTCTTATTATCAACTATACTCTTTGTGTTCAAGAGAAAGGCATAGACTTCATTAAAATACCCTTTCTTATTATCTGTTGAATTTGTCCGAAAAATGAGCAATGCATTTTCAATTTTACACATCACTTGAGCCTGCTTCATCAATTCGTTCATTCGATTAATATTAGGAACTGTTATAATACCAATTACATTCTCGGGAACATACTCCCTTTCATCAAAAAGCTTTTCAAGCGTCTCGTAATCCTTCTTAAAGTGGTTTTCACGCTCCAGATGTAGTATAAAATCATACCAATACTCACCATCATAATTATCCCACCAGGTCAAATCCATTGGTCTATAAGATGCATTACAAGTATCTTCCGTAAAAGGATAGTACCCTAACATGGAACCTAAGCGTGAAAAATATTCAATTTCCGTCATCGTAAAAGAATGCTTACCGTGATGTCTGGTAAGATTTAAAGTGTGGTAGTTTCTAACATAGCCATCAAAAATCTTCATTAAGTTAAGTTTCATTTTTATTTTCCTTTATCATAGTTTTGCTCAATCCTTATATTACCATAAATGTATAATTTAATTTTGAAAAGTCTATGAGGCAAAAAATGAGAAGCAACTATACATCAAGTTAGATAGATTGCTGGTTTTGGATAAGAGGGTCACTCTATGGGTGCCACTGAATAAGCAAAAGCAGTTAAAATTAAATTTATGGGAGATATAAGCAATAATAACAAAAGAAGAGAAAATAACAATTATACAAATTAAAGAAGTTTCATCAAATAACCGTTTTCAAACAAACAAATTGAAATACTAAAAACTAGTTTGCTATTCTTTTTTAATTAGCAAGAACTTAATTCAATAAGTGATTTAAAGACAAAAACACTTAGTCGTATCCCTAAGCGTTTCTGTTAGCCATTATTAAACCTTTTATTTTTATTGATAATAAAATTACCTGCTTAATACAACCGTCGTTTAAAAAACATATGTATACTACGGAGCAAATTGAATTTTACCAGTAAGTAACAAGATGAACGTGATTATCCAGAAGATAAAGAAAGACAAAGAGAGGATTAAAGACACTATAGGAATTATCTTTTTCTCCGTTTTCTTCGCTATTCCGACTATAGATAGAAAAACACCCATAACAGTAAGAAAAAACGTTATATAATCCCCAACTAAATTCCCGTTATTAGCTATTCTTGTTGGTGTTACAAAGACTATAAAGAAGCAAACAATTCCAATAGCAAACGAACTATAACTGATAAAACTGTATCTCTTTAGCGCAACAGTTTTGTTTTCCAAATTAAAACAACCTTTCAAATTAATATTTAACTTATGTCTGTAAGACTATTTAATTTAATACTAACACAATTTACCAATAAATTGGTAGTAATAGGAATATACTATTAAACTAAATTAATCCATTAGTCGATGAAGATAATCAACAATATTGATTATCAGAGCCTTCTAATTAAATCGAATAACAAAAGTTTATACTTAATATCCGCTTGTTATCATTTTAGGTGATTGCGGAGAATGGGGAAACCAAGGTTTTACTTATTTTCATCACTAAAGCAAACCCGTCTCAAACTTCATGAATATTTAATTTGAAATAAAACCTTTATAAGGGAAATTAACACTCTCTCTATTTCACGTCAAAATATTGTCTCAAAACTTCGTGAAGAAAATTCCTTAATAATCACGTTTACAGCGGTTTTTATCTCACGCTTTTGAATCTGTATCAAAGACTATGAACATACCTCAAACTTCGCGAAGAATTACAGCAACGAATGGATTTCCTTTTATTACTTCTAAACAAACAACGAATAGTTTTAGAGATAGACGGGAAACAACATTACTCTGATGGAGACATTTCTATCCCGAAGAAGTATTCGGAAATGGTAAATGCAGACAAACAATTAAAACTTAACGGTTATGAGGTATATAGATTTGGAGGTTTTGAGTTTATAATCGAGGAAAAATGTCTTCTTATGATAAAGAATTTTTTGAAAGACTATTTAGTAAACATGATATTAAAATCAATAAAATTTAATCTAATAAATAATTTATAAGCTGTTTAATTGCAAAAGCTTATGCATCTAAACAGCTTTTTAAACTTAATAATAGCTTTGAAAAAGTTATTCAATTATTTTTATCAATAATTTTCGGTATGAAATAAATCGAAAGAAGATAAAACAGACCTACTAAGGTTGACAAAAATGGAACCTTTTCAAAAAACATAAATGATAAAATTGAAATGGTAAAAAAAGAAATCAAATAAATATATGAAGACCACTTTTTTACCAACTTCTTATTCTTAATTGAATCTAAGAAGCCTAGAGCAAAAGGAATAAATATTATAATATTAGCTATTTCTTGGGTTAAAAAATATTTTTTAGCATTAGAATCTGCTTGCGTGTACCCTAGCCACACCATTAATATTATTACAACAAAAAGCACCGAAAATATTGCCAATATTAATGGATTTACTATGGGTTCAAATTTGGTCTTATAATGATATTCCCATAGCTTCATAAGACTTCTTTCGTTTATATGGGAAATTTCATCATTTTGGTTGAGCTTAATTAACCCTTTTTCCACATTTAATTCTTTTTTAAATTCTTTAATAAAAGCTTCTTCAACATCAGGAGTAAATTTGTTTACTTTTTCACTGAGTTGGTATGAGAGATGTGGATATACTTTTATCAATTTTTCTTTAAGTTTTTCAAAATTGGATTTGTTCCGAATGAACTCATCCAGTTCAAACTCCAAATCCGTTAATTCTACGAGAATTGTATTTATTTTTTCCTTACGGACTCTTTCGTCCTCAACCATTTTATTTCTAAATTCTTTATAAAGCCAGATTACCAAGAAAAGAAAGGCAAAAAACACTAATAAGTTTATAGTATTATTTCCAAACAATTGTTTTAACTCGTCAATAATTGTTGATACAATTTCATTCATTCACTAACCTCCGAAATAACTTCCTTGATTAAGATTCTTCTAGAAAGAATATATATTAATATACCAAAAATTCATTCTGAATTAATTATTTTTATCGTCAAGGGAGAGAAGTAGAATGGGCATTGAATTTGAACAATTCAAAAAAGGATAGCAAACAGGTCTGATTTGACCGGAAGAGTTTCACATTTAACCTAAACCTTCAGGTGTGTCGACCAGAGATATGTCCTTCGAGGAGATTACTTGAAAGCTGTCGATAATTCATTCAAAATTTTACAAATCCAAAAAACAAACCGCAGCATTACACTCCTAAATGATTCGTTTAAAAAAGAAAAAAAATATTAAATTTGATAATAAAGTCCACATTCCGATTAAATTGTATATAAATAAAACAGTTTGTTGATATTCAATAAGCACAATAATATGAAAAAGAAATACATTAAATGTAATAAAAAATGCCCCGAATTTTTCCATGCTACATTTTAGCCGTGCTTTTTTTAATTTTTCAACAACATATAAGCTATAATAGACTAATAAATGTAAAAAAAATTGTATCAAGATAAAGATGATAAATTTCATGAAACCACCCTCTCGATACAGTAAGTAAAAATATAATAATGTCAAGAAAACATCAATATTAAAAATAAAATAGCTATGTAAACAAGAAATGGAGCTATACTCACAATTGGTAATAAATAATTCGCTCCTTGATATTTCTTTTGCCCTTTCCATAATTGTTCCTTAGCTTCTTTTCTAATTGATTTCCAATTCCTATTATCATTGTGTTTTAAAAAAATACGGTCTGAGTACCGATATAACAATTTTAAAGCTTCTCTATTTGCACCGTACTCATCCCTCAATTTTACAAAATTGCACCAAAATGATAAAAGGAAGCATAGGACAACAATAAGATAAATCATTGCAGTAGAATGTTTATAGAAAAAGTCCATTAAAATCAAAAACAATTCTAAAATTACTAGTCCAATTAATATTCTCCCTGACCACTTGAAAGTTAAAAATTTCAATATGCTCTTTCGATTGTTAATAAAATGTCCCACCTCATGTGCAGCGGTTACAATTCTGCTTGTTTCAGTATTATCGTCTCGAAGAATTATTTTTGATTTACCTTTAATTTTATAAACAGTTTCACTTGCATCCTTAGATTCCTTAGTTACCACCTCACATTCATCTTTGTTGATATTAAGATTTTGAAGTAGCTCTAGTGCAAAGATTTCCCCTGTAATCATTCCCTTTCACCCATCTCTATTTTGTACCTACGGTTAAGTATACAGGAATAATAAGGAAAAAGGGATAAATGATTTGAATATTCATACTTAATAACAAGAATAAGGTTAATCGATGGAATATATATTTTGTGTTATTGAATAATTTCTTATAATAAAAATTAAACCATTGTTTTTTCTCCCTCCATCCAAAATATTTTTCATCGGAAACTTACATCTGTTTATTTTAAATGTTATGTTATTTATATATATCTTGATGTGTGGACCAGTATGTTTTAGAGTTGGTGTGGCGCTCTCCGCATCTGATTTTTTCGCAACTTCTTTGAACAAATTTCTCGTTTTCTCAAGTTCTATGAACAAAAAAATGTTCACAAAAAATGATATAGGATATTAATATGTATTCCGTGAAACATCATTTCAAGAAAAAAAGCCTTTCTCACTTTTTGTGAATAGTGAGGTTGATTTATCAAGGTTTGTAAGATGTTCTTTCTCATGAATTATGAACGTTTCTCAGGTTCTGTGAACATTTCTCACTTTCTTTGAAGGATTACAGAATTCATGGAGCCGATAAACCGCTCCCTTCGCATCCCTTGTATGCATAGTGGAAAGTACTAAATGGCCAGTAAGCGCAGCTCGAACAGCAATTTTTGCGGTTTCACTATCCCTTATTTCCCCCACCATAATGATATCCGGATCATGCTGCAAAATAGCTTTTAATCCGGTGGCATAGGTAACCCCCGCTTTTTCATTTACTTGGACCTGCAGGACGGTATCATAATTCTTTTCGATAGGGTCTTCTAGTGTAATAACGTTCCGATGGAATAAGTGTGCAGTTTCATTGAGGAGTGAATATAAGGTAGTGGTCTTCCCACTGCCGGTTGGCCCGGTAAATATAATTAAGCCATGAGCGTGTTTAAGAAGAGCAAGTAATTTTCTTGTCATTGAAGGGAATAAGGAAAGCTGGTGAAATGGAATCTGTTCTTGTTGAGGTAAAAGCCGGATAACAAGGCTTTCTCGATTGTTTGAAGGCAGGGTAGATAATCTGAGCCCCATCAATTGACCGTTGACATCGCAAAAAATTGAACCGCTTTGCGGGCGTCTTCTTTCCCCAATATCCATGTTTGCGGTAAATTTAAAATGTGAAATTAATTTGTCGCATTCTTCTTTTGGAAGGGATAACCGAGGAATAAGTTTATTCGTAAGGCGGATTTGAACGAGTGTATCATTCTTTCTCGGAATGATATGAATATCAGTTGCTTGGTTTCGAGTGGCATCTTTAATAATTCGATTGGCTAAAATTTCGATAGCGCTGACAATGAGAATAACCTCCTTTTGGTATTACTACTGACAGAAAACAACATGTTTCAGCAGGATTCCCCCTTATTTATAATTTGTTAACCATTATTAGAATAACTCAATGGACACCATTCAGGCACAAGAATTTTGAGCTAAATATTACAAATTTTTGACGATAATTGTGAACATTTTCTAAACTTATAGTGTTTATGTTGTTAACCACATTCCCTTGTTAAAATCGCTGTATTATAATGAGTGTAAATTATGGGGGTTCGAGGTGAAACCAGATGGAACAAACGTTAAAAATAACAAATGTTTTATCAGATCCAACGCGTTATTATATTTATCAATACATTACAAAAAGACACCAAGAGGTAACTGTCCAAGAGGTCGCTGAAAATTTTAATATCCATCCAAATGTAGCAAGATTGCATCTCTCCAAGCTCGAAGATGTAAATATGTTAATTTCTGAAACAAAGAAAACTGGTAAGGGCGGCCGTCCTAGCCGGTTGTACCGCTTATCAGATGATGTAATTCAACTGCATTTTCCATTCCGCGATTATATGCTGTTATCCAAAGTGGCGATTCAAACCATGCTTACACTTGGTGAGGAAGGAAAAAAAGCATTATATATAACGGGAAAACGTTTTGGAACTGAAATTATAGAACAAGAAATGGCAAAAAGATCTTTCGGTGATGAATTAGATTTTAACGAAAAGCTAAATATATTAAAGAGTGCATCAACACTTGCAGGCTTTTATCCGGAATTTGATGTAAACGGGGATCAAACCAAAATCTATTTTCAGATTTATAATTGCCCATTTAAAGAAGTGGCAGAGGAACACGAAACCGTTTGCAGTATGCATCGTGAATTCCTTAAGGGGATGTTTGAGGTCTTATTCTCTTCCGTGGAGTTGATTGAAAAAGAGAATATGTTTAATGGCTGTGAAACATGTTCCTACCAAGCATTCGTCACAAACTAATACGAAACCATTATTTACATTACCCTAACTTTTACCTTATAATATTGTAATGATGGTATTCGTAGGGTAAAAGGAGGGATACATATGGATCGCATGTTCAGAGTATTGGGTTTCTGGACGGGTATTTTTACCGTTATGTTTTATCTAGGAGATTTGGATAAAACGGCAATGTTATTTTTAGCCCAAACAGGATTCTTCGTTCTGCTCAGCTATCTAAAACTATCCGAACGTATGTACATGTACGTTTTCGGAGCATATTTAACCATTTTCTTTGCAGGTTTCACTTATTGGACAACTTTCATGATGCCTCTAGGTGCAGCAGAATAAGAAATAAAAAACACTGGAAATGCCTCCAGTGTTTTTTTCTTTAGGCTGTGTTAAATTTGGTTGTTGATTTCCGCTCCCAGGATGCTCGCTTTCCGCAGGACATTGAATTACGTCCTTGAATCCACCCACGCACGAAGAAAATGCGTTAGCATTTTCGAGAAGTCTCGCACCTTCCGCTCCAATCAACTTTGTTTAAACATCAACATTGTTCTTTAACAACGCCTTTCTTTAAAATATTTTAGTAAAATCAACGTTCAAACCCTTTTGTTGAATAATGATATGGAAATAGGAACTTATTCCCGAAGGCATTATTAAACTTCGTATTGCCCGGTTCTGCTTGCTTTGTTCAGAAAACGGGTTAGGATCAAAATGACTTTGTAATTCTTCAAGAATGCCTGCTTTTAGTAAAAATTCATCCTGCCTAAGCATTGTAACAAAATTTAGGCCAGCATTTTCTCCATGTTGAATAAGCTGATCAAATTGAATATGTGTTGTAATATCGATTTCCCCGGGATGCTGCAAAATATTATCGAACATTTGATGCTGATAGTATCCCCGTAAACTCCCCCTCGATCTCGCAGGCTGCATCCATTCCTGATTGGTATAACCATAGTCAGCACTAACAACAAGACCCTCTGTAATAAATTTCGAAATATCCCCAATCATTTTTTCCATTGCTAGAGGAACTTCAAACCGTTGGTTCTCCTGTAACTCCAATTTATACTCTGATAAATATTGAACAATTTCCTGATTCGATAACGGAACCCTTTTCTCAAACAATTTATTATTTTCAATTCCAATCATCACTTCAAAAATCCTGCCATTCTCCTTCTCGATTACATGGACAGGAAGTGCATCGAAAAGCTCATTTGAAAAAATCATTCCTGTAAAGCCTTTGATTTCATCTAGCGTTTCTAACTGAGTAACAGAGAAGGAAGAACCGAGAAGCTCTTTTTGTAATTTCCTATGATAAGGACTGCTTTCGACAATCATATATTCAATCGGAATTTGAACTGATTCATACCATTCCGTTAAAAAAGCGTTAGCAAAGCGGCCGTTTCCCGCCCCAATTTCACAAAATACAACCGGTAATTCGTATTGCTTATATATTTTTGAAAACCATTTTGCAAAAAGCCGGCCATAAATATCTGAAATATTGCTGGTTGTGATAAAATCACCATTGCGCCCGATTTTCACCTTTTCTTTCATATAGTAGCCAAAATCGGGATGATAAAGGGCTGCACTGATGAAATCTGCATAGGAAATAAAATGATTGGGTGATTCCGAAATAATTTTTTTAAAATATGTAATCATCTTTTGCTCCTTTTTGATTTTCCACTATTGACATAGTGATTACTATATATTATTGTTAAATCAGTAGCTTAACTATATCCCCTCCCATTATATGAATAGAACATCCCCCGAAAAGCCCTTCTCCTCGAGAGAAGGGCTTTTCTATTTGAGTAATCAAAAACCATTTAAAAAAGGATTGCTATCCATCTCTTCGATAATAGTGGTTTCAGGACCATGCCCCGGTAAGACCACTGTTTCCTCTGGCAAAAATAACAACTTTTCGTGAATACTTTTTAATAGTTGTGCTTGATTTCCTTTTGGTAGATCTGTTCGGCCAATGCTTCCTTTAAATAAGGCATCTCCAGAAACGACAAATCCGTCATGTTCAAAATAATAAGAAACACTGCCCGGTGAATGGCCTGGAGTTTCAAACAGTTTGAATTCAAAACCAGCTATATTTATGTCCTCTTCCTTTTTCAAAACAAACTCTGCTGGCCGCGCGTTAACGCTTTCCTTCATCATAAAAAATTTTGAACCATTTAATTTTGGATCACTTAGCCACTCTTCCTCCTCCTCATGGACATAAACAGGAATCTTAAAAAAATCTCTTACCTCATCTACTGCCCCAATATGGTCAAAATGAGCATGAGTCAGGAAAATGGCCACCGGCCTTAATTCACGCTTGGTCAACCAATTAATCAACTTTTTCCCTTCACTACCTGGGTCAAAAATTAGACATGTTTGATCAGGATTTTCAACTATGTAACAGTTTGTTTGCAGAACCCCTAAGGGGATTTGCGACCACTTCATTTTGTATACCTCCAGTTAATAAATGCAATAATAACATTTTACACTATTCTTTAATTGTAGATAAAGAAACGAATGATATTCTTAAAAGCAACTTAAAGCCTCGAACATAAAGTTGTCTCTTTTTTGTCCTCGACAAACGAATGAAAAAACTATAAAATAAGAAACGAATGTATATAATATTCTTACATAACTATTTTAAAATGTTAGGCATACTGCCTGGTAAATAACCAATAAAGGGGGATTTGTTCATGGGTTTAGTTATTATCTTTGCTTTAGTAACCATCCTTGCTTTCTTTGCTGGACTTCGTGCACTAAAAAATAAAAATTTATTAGCTGCATTTTGGGGAGTCGCTTCATTCTTGGTCTTTGGCTGGTTTGTTGTCATGACCATCATTCACCACGGAATTCCGACTGGAACGCACTAAGACAATATAGAGAAGACTGCCCTTTAGGCAGTCTTTTTTATTAATCTTGCAAAAGGCTATTTACTTTATCTACCTTATACTCCATGCTTCTTTTTACATCCCTGCGGTCATCCACACGGATATTTGTTGCTACCCGCTGAATCCCCTCTGCAAATGGTGCTTCGTGCATCGCCTGAATCACTTCAAATAAAACGGGCAGGTCCCCTTCAATAATCGTATTCATGGGGGTCAACTGGTAATGAATTTTCCCCTCTGCCTCATATCTTTTTAATACCTTTTGTACACTAGCCACGTATTTACTCACACTGGGTGTTTCAGTCCCCAGTGGAATAACGGTAACATCAACAATTGCCATCCTAATCACCTGCTTGGTTCATTAATTTTTAGTACAGTGTGATTTTATCATACCTGGCAAAGCAAGAAAAAAAGAATGGCTTTTCACAGTCATTCTTTTATCAAATCGTAAATTTTTTTGGTATTTAAATCAATCAGCTTTTCAAAGCTGTTCCCATATAAGCAAGCATTCCCCGATGGTGAACAACTTAGCGGAGCATCGTTCATCCCAGAGAGGATTAACTGGTGTTTTCCATCCTTAAGATTATATGTAACAAGATTAAACCCCTCCGTATACGAGTCAGCCTCGGTACTTTCTAATGGACTAAAAGCAATAAATTCCTTTTTATTTTCGATAAAATCATAATTGGGCACGACCCAATCCGAATAGTTAGTAAGCTGTGGAATGGAAAATGAGAAAATAGGCTTTAATTTTTTGTCAAAAAATGTATATGTCGAGTTTGTTTTATCCACCTTATTTGCTTCGATGGTTAAAAGCAAATCAGGAAACACGGTAAAATGAAACACACCAGAGAACACTGGCCTTTCCTCTCCATTCTCCAAGTCCTTAAAAACTAGCGGTGCAGATAGTGTTGATTTTTTTTCATCCCATTTTAAATAGGCAATCCGGTCTCGATTTACCCATTGAAGAAAAGGCTGGGGCACAGAAATCCCTTTCATTTTTGAATGATTCATTTCAATTAAAAAAAGTTTAAAGGTCCAGTCTTCATTAAAGTTTGAAATAAGGATTTTTGATTCGTCGTAGGGATTCCATTCAAATTCTAATTCATAAGATGCCATGGGGTGTTTCCAAGATACTTTCCCTTCTTGATTTATAATCTCAATCAAACCTTCATAGGTAGAAGGGGAGGACTGTACTAAGAAGTACTTTTTAGACGGACTTATTTGAACATTAACAATTGGGGAATCTGTTTTAAAAACAAACTTACTTTTCCCCGTTAAGAAATCATAAATATAAATATTTGAGGATTGTTCTATATTCGTAATATATAGGATTTGATTTTCAGAAACCCAGCCTGCGATCTTAAAAAACTCACCCTTCGAGACAGTAAGCGGGAGCTTCCAATCCTTTATGGAGAAAGTAGTTCCATTTTTTTTTTGGGGAGTCTGATTAGATTTTTTTTGCGTTTGAAGATTACAAGCTCCAAGGAGGAGGGAAAGAAACAAAATGATTGGAAAAATATATCGGACAGCTTTTTGTATTCCAAAATGAACCAATCCAAACCCCTCCGTTTAAAAATTCTATATATAATTTAAGACGTTCATATTAACAGAATGTTTCAGTCCCCAAAAAATGAAAAAGCCGTTTTAACGGCTTTCCAAAGTAAATAAAAAGATCCATTACCGATTATTTTAATGAGAATTTTTTAATTTTACAAGGCGTGTTTTTTAAATTATGAATGAAGTAGCGCAGCTAAAAAAATCGCCTCAGCCCGTAAGTAAATTTCTTCATATTTTGAAAGAGGAAGCGGATTTATCCCCCTTCCTAGCTCAATGGTAAAGCCAGGACGCTTAAATTCCTGAATATACCAATCCTTATACCCTGCATGACTGTCAACATACTGAATGGCTTTATACCCGCTTAATCGTTCCATTTCTTTTGCAATCTTCTCAGCTTCAGGTGGTTCCAAACCCTCATATCCCCAATAAAATTCTTCTCCCTGGGTATGAAAAGCGACAACACAGTCAAAAGGAGTGCTTTTCGCTAATTTAGCCATGGCAATCGCTTCAGGTTCAGTTAACGGAGCATTCCCGGGAAAGTCTCTTGAAGCCGGCAGCTTCGGCAGTTTCCGCTCTTTTTCAATCTCCCATTTTGCCGGATATTGATTATTCAAATCCACCCCGCGAATATTCGCTTTCCAGTGAACGAAATCATCGCTGTCATTATTAATTTTCATCACTTTCTTGCGAACTGATTCAGGCGGCCCATTTATAACAAGGTCAACCCCATCCGGATTAACCATGGGTACAATAGAAAGCTCTACACTTTGGTACAATTGTAAAGAAGAAACTCCCCTAAAGGCCATTCCATTTGTTACCGAGAGTAAATAATGATTTAACAAATCCATCAAAATCAAGGTGGTGATCCATTCATTTGCATGAAAGGATGCATTCATATGAACTTTTTTTGTTCCTTTCCCAATTCTGATTTCATGGATTGGGTTTCCTAAGACACTTTTCCCTATGATAGACACGTTGATAAAAGGGTAAACCCTTTCTAGTGAAGAGATTGCGTCGTAAAGAATTGCAGAACAACATGGCTTTGTGGTAGTTAAAAAAGGCATTGTGACTCTTTCAGGTAGTAGGATGGTTTCATTCGGGAGCAATTGATCAGGTTTTTGTGTTTGATTTAGTAAAAGTAAGGCATCTGGTGGAAAATTATTTGAAGCAGCTATTCCGGCTAACGTATCCCCGTTTTTTATTCTGTATGGGACTGCTTCATAACCAGGAATGATTATTTTCTTTGAGGTTTCGATATTCTTCGGATTTATATCACGATTTGAGTCCTCAATCAAATTTAACGGTACCATAAATAGCCTGCTATAATACCATAAGGAGTCTTCAGATCGAAACAGGACCTCCATTTTTCCCCCTCCCATCATAAAAATCATATGAAAAGAAAAGAAAAAGATGAATTTTATAAAACAAAAAACCTGCGATGGCAGGTTTCCGATGATTTATAAATTTAATTTATTTTTAATCAGCCATGCTGCACCGATGACACCTGCATCATTTCCTAATGTCGCTAATGCGAGCTCTGTTGATTTCTTAACGGAAGAAAATGCAAATTGATTAAATTGTTGTTTCACAGAGTTTAAGAGGATATCACCAGCTTTTGAAACACCGCCGCCTATAACTATTTTTTGCGGATTCAGGGTATTTCCGATATTTGCTAAAACGAGACCTAAATGAAATGTTACCTCATCTAATACTTTTACTGCCATCTGGTCTCCATTTCTTGCAGAGTCAAAAACATCCTTTGCCGTTATTTTACCGTTTGCAGCCTGTTTCGCAGCTAATTCACCTTTTAAATCGCCTTTTAAAATTTCTTTCGTTGCTAACCGGACAATCCCCGTTGCTGAAGCAACCGTTTCAAGACAACCGGTTTTCCCGCAATTACAAGGTGCACCGCCATTTGGAATAGCCGTAATATGTCCGATTTCCCCAGCAGCACCATTAGAACCTTGGACAATGTTCCCGCCGATTATGACTCCGCCGCCAACACCGGTACCAAGCGTGACACAAACTAAATCTTTTGCTCCACCACCCGCCCCTTTCCACATTTCACCTAGCGCTGCACAATTCGCATCATTTTCAATTGCAGCAGGAAGAGCGGTCGTTACTTCTAGTTGTTCCTTAAGGGGATAGTTCTCTTTCCATCCTAAATTGACAACATTCAGGATTACTCCATTTTCATAGTCAACCGGACCTGGAGCACCCATCCCAATTCCGATTAATCTATTTTTATTTTCACCGAGACTTGCTAATTTTTCATTAATCGCCTTTGCAATATTACAGGTAATATTTCGGCCTTCATCTGAATTATCAGTTGGTATTTCCCACTTTTGTAGGATCTCTCCACTAGTAGTCAGAAATGCTAATTTTGTCGTTGTGCCGCCAAGGTCCACGCCTACAATCCATTTATCTTGCAATTTATTCACCTATCTTCGACTTTTTTCTTTTTGAAATTGAATCTCTTGTCTTAGGATCAATACTGCTGTTTGGTATTCTTTTGGTTCAATTAATTGAGATTGATAAAGTTCTTTTAATTCCGTTTCCATCAGTTCCATATCGGCCACTCGATCACCAATATAAATAATCGTTCCAAATTGTTTTAAAAATTGCTGAATCTCGTAAACTGTTTTCATTTCCTGCCCCTTAAAATTCTATAAATTGGAAATACAATGAATCGTACAAAAAAAGTATACCTTATGCCAATTCACGCCTCAAGAAAATATTTTTGTAACAGCAACAGTAAAATCCGAATTATTCCGGACAAAAGATTATTGAAGATGTTGGTTAATTTTTTGGACTAAATCCGAGTAATCCTTGCGGTTTGGATTTATCTTAACGGCTTTTTCCGCATTTACCTTCGCTTCTTTAAAGTCCCCTTCCTCGATATTAATCAGCGCAAGATTATAATAAGCTTCTTCAAAATCAGGGTACAACTGGATCGCTTTGTCTAAATGAATTTTTGCCTCCGAAAGCATTCCCTTTTTAATTTCCGTGTAAGATAGAAGAAAATAAACATTTGCCGAAGGACTCTTTAATTTTTTTTCTGTTTCCCTTAATACCTGATAAGCCTGATCATAATTATCCTGCTTTATATATTCTTGGGCAAGGGCTAAACTGGAGCTTTCATCTCTTGTCCTTGCGCCAGAACTATACCCATAAGATAAGGACCCCCAAATAAGAGCTGCAGCCAATAGGAAAAATACTGCTTGGAGGAATACTTTTTTCTGCTTTGGAAGGTAAACCACTCCGGCTGCAAGAAATCCTCCTACTAAGCCCCCCAAGTGACCAGCACTATCGATACCCGAAGCTGTAAAACTAAAAACAAGATTGATTCCCAGAACAACAATTAAATTGAGGCCTATTGTTCTGAAAAAAAGCTTTGGCTGTATCATTCCAAAATAAAGCAATGCTCCAAAACATCCATAAATGGCGCCGCTGGCTCCTGCTGATAGATTTGGGCTAAAAATAAAACTGGCAATAACCCCAACAATACCAGCGAACAAGTAAATAAAAAGGAATCGTAGATTACCATATAATCTTTCAACGGCAACTCCTAAATAATATAATGCAAGTGTATTCATAGCTAAATGCAAAAAACCAATATGAAGGAAGATTGGTGTAATAAAACGCCACCACTGACCTTCATAGATAAGAGGATTAAATTTGGCCCCATATTTAATTAATGTGGAATTGTTGGTACTTCCTCCGTGCATTTCCAGCCAAAAAAAGACGAGGACTTGCACAATCATGAATAAATAGGTAAATAACGGCCTACCATTTTCAAAAACAGCTTTTTCCGCTTCTGCCTGATTTAAAGCAGACTCAAGTGTAGATTTTTTTAAAGCCTGGATGGTTTCTTCTGTATACGAGTCATTAATATCGAAGAATACCTGCTTCTCTAGTAGACGAGAAAGAGTTTGAAAGCCTGTTTCATAATTCTCATTTGCAAATAAAATAGAGACAATTGAGGTTTTATTTCCCTCCGGATAAAAATAAGGCTTTTCCAGACGATATTCATATTCATCTACTGGTGGATAGGAACTGATATAAATGTTCGCCATAATCAAATCACCACGACGAAGTTGTTTACGAATATTCTCTCCATTCGCTGCGGTAAATTCGATATCCCTTTGCATGGAATTGCTCCAATTAAGGTCTTGATTGTATAAACGTACTATAGGTGCGTTCTTATTTTCTAATTTTTCTAGCCATAGCTCTTTTTGATTATCAAATAATTGAATGATGCGATAACCTTGTTCTGTAATAAAGAAATGAGCTAAGCGCCAAAAGATGAATTCCTCTTTATTCAATACTCCTCCCACTTTCTATCTAAGTAATAGCTATATAGAATGAATAATTATTGGATGGTTTCATTATAACCGAAATCCATTCAAATCCATGACTAAATGTCCTCATTCCGGCAATTTTATTATGGTTTCTACAGAATAAAAAAAACCATCTGCGGTTTTCACCTTTCAGATGGTCCTCCAAAAACAGTTTGCAGCATTTTATTTTTTACTCCTGGGAAACTCATAATGGAACCTACCGCAAGGCGGCGTAGCCAGCCGGATGCCAGCAGCAAATTAATAAGCCGATATCGGTAACGAAATCCAAAATACCCGATGGAACCAATTAAAAAAATAGATGTAATAGCACGAGACATAATAGATCCCTCCTACAACTATTCTGTGTAATAGATATAAGTTTTATCCATTGTTACCAATAATAATGGGACAAAATCAATGGAGGAACTCAAACCTTATAGGTTAAATATTTTTTAACACCGGCCCCATTGTTTTCTTTAAAACAGCGACTGAATTTGCAAATTTATTTCTTTCTTCCTCACTTAAATCCAACTCTACAACTTCTCGAATACCATTACGGTTAACCACTGCAGGAACCCCGATATATAGATCTCTATGCCCATATTCCCCATCGAGATACGTCGAAACGGTTAAGACAGAATTTTCATTTTGTAATATCGCTTTGGTTAACCTTACAAGTCCCATAGCAATTCCGTAAAAGGTTGCTCCTTTTCGTTCGATGATCTGGTAGGCAGCATCCCTAACATTTAAAAAGATTTGATTAAGGTCATCTTTTGTGTAGCCTTCTTTATTTTTTGTCCATTCTGAAATGGAGATACCCGCGATATCAGCATGACTCCAGACAGGTAATTCCGTATCACCATGTTCTCCAATGATATAAGCGTGTACGTTACGGGCATCCACACTAAAATAATCGCCTAATAAATACCGGAATCTGGCCGTATCGAGAATTGTGCCTGAACCGATAACCCTTTCTTTCGGAAGACCGGAGAATTTCCAAACAGCATAAGTTAAGATATCTACAGGATTTGTTGCTACAAGAATAATCCCATCAAAACCGCAAGACATAATCTCTTGGACAATGCCTTTAAAAATCCTTGTGTTTTTTTCAACAAGATCCAGTCTTGTTTCACCGGGCTTTTGATTAGCCCCAGCGGTTATGACTACAAGATCAGCTTGATCACAATCTTTATAGCTTCCATACCAAATTTTTGTATGGGAAGGGGCGAAAGGCAGACCGTGATTTAAATCCATGGCATCACCCTCAGCTTTTTCCTTATTTAAATCAATCAGGACAAGCTCTTCTGTTATCCCTTGATTTAAAAGAGCAAAAGCATAACTTGAACCAACAAAACCTGTTCCAATAAGCGCAACCCGATTCACTCGATTGACCATTTCAAACCCACCTTTAAAAAATAGTTTTCATACTACTAAAAGCACTATACCCAATGCCAATAATGCTGCAATTAAACCCGATAAAAAGTTTACCATGTCATTATCAATATAGTTAATACCTTTTATCCGTAAGGTTTCCTTTTGACAATGAATTCGTCTTTCCGTCTCAATCCCGCACTGACTGCACTTGTATAATTGTTGATAAAAAGCCCCAAATAACGTATCAATCAAATTACCCAAAAAACCGAATAGAAAAATAAGGAAGGCAAGAAAAATATGTAAATGAAATAGCCATAATGTTAAAAGAGCAATTAACAACGCCCCTGCCAATGCAGCACTAGTACCCAAAAAACTGATTGCACCCGAGGTCCCTCTTTCCACTGGCCTAAATGTTCGGATAAAAAGCGGATTTTTTTTACTTAATGATCCGATTTCCGATGCCCATGTATCCGAATTAGCACTTGCAAGTGAAACAGCAAAAGCAAGCAGCCAAATGATGTTAGGTTGAAGGAAGTTAATTAGACTGAAAAGAGCTGCAGCACCACCATTAGCAGCAACCTGCCTCCAGTCCCTTGTTGCTCCTTTTGCTAATTTTTCTTCAATGGTTTTCTTCACAGAGCTTTTATACTCAGACCATAAACTTGAAGAAACAAAAAAAGTCCCAAGGAGAAAAAGACCATTTAAACCAAAACCGAGCATGACTGCAGCCCCTACAATTATAGCTGCTAGAGCCCCCGATTTCGTAAGTGCTTTAACAAGGTAGGCGAGAATTCCGGCAAAGATAATGATAGCAATAATGATCCATTTTTCCATCATTTTATAATAATAACCTCATGGTTCGTAATAATCTTTGAAACCGGTAAATCATGTTCCTCAATGCTAAACTCGGGAACTACTTGCATATCAAAAGCAAGCGATGTTGTCTTACCGCTATAATTTGATAAGAATCGATCATAATACCCTCCACCAAAACCTATTCGATATCCTTCTTTTGTATAAGCTAAACCCGGTACAATTAATAAATCAATTAAGCCAGGTTCAACCTCTTTGGTAAGTTCCTCTTTTGGTTCAAATAAACCATAATATACGGATTCAAGCTGCGAGAATTCAGTCAAGATTCGGAAAGATAGCAATTTTTCTTTAGGCAGGCACTTAGGGACAACCACTTGTTTTCCCAATTCCCAAGCTTTTCTGATAATTTGATATGTATCTACCTCAGGTACTTTAGAAATGGTAATTCCAATAACGCGTGCATTTTTCCAATCTTGTTCATCAAACATCCGATTGGCAATTTTATAAGAGAGGTCTTCATAAATAGGCCTCGAAACTTGTGATAATCTATCCATCATTTGTTTTCGAAAGGATCTTTTATCGATCATTATCGGATTCCTCCTTATTTTAGGACAACAAAAAAAGCAGCAGGAAGCTCCTACTGCTTATTTTGTTTCGCGGTGTGCGGTTGTACGTTTTTCTCTTGGGCAATATTTCTTAAGCTCAAGACGATCTGGGTTATTACGTTTATTTTTTGTTGAAATATAGTTACGGTCTCCACACTCAGTGCAAGCTAGCGTAATATTTACACGCATGTTGATTTCCCTCCAAACCATTAAGCTAGTTCGTTCATACGACTTTTCTATAATATCATTTTTCGAAAGGAAATGCTAGTGTGTTTTTTAAAAGTGCACATTCCATAGAAATAAGCTCATTTTTATTGCTCCCATTGATTGCCCAAGTACTGATTTTATTGGTATCACGAGGCCCTATTGACATTTTCATCGTAAAAACACTTGCAGCCGGACCCTTTGCCATAGGCTGGTACACTAAGCTGCCTTTATTTAAATTACTCCATAGTTTATCAGTAAAGATATTCCATGACGGATGAACAGTACATTCTTTCATGTCAGAACCATTGTATTTACCATTTACGAGGATTAGCTTTTCATTGGTAAGATGAAAAATACGATTCTCCACCGGAGAGATAAACGTAAAATTCTCCCCCGTTAAATTCGGATTATGATGCATAACTAAAACTTTGATTTCTTTTGTTGCTATGCTGTGATTACTAATGTAGATTTTTGCGAAGGAAATTTTTGAATGGATATGCTCAAGTTTTAGCTTAATTACCAATTCTTCATCGTAAATTACTTTTTCTGTACAATTTTGCATCCAATAAACTTTACCATTTACCCATATTCCCGGAATTAACTGCAGCTGCTCGATAACGAAATGATTAAGGGAGGTTGGAACAATCTTTAACGGCTCCATTAGGCTCATCGGATTAACACCACCTTTTTGCCCTAAATAGGGTATTTACTTAGCATTCTGTTTCATCCACTAATTGGATTAATAATAGATCTTCGATTAATCTGCTTGTCTCCATTGCAACGCGTTTCCAGCTATATAAGCTTTTCATCACCAGCTGACCCTCTTTAGCCATCTCCGCTGCCTTTTTAGGATTTTTGTAAATAAATAAAATTTGTTCCAATAAGCTTTTGGCATCTCCAGGAGTCATTAGCAACCCCGTTTGCAAATGTTTCACAATCCCTTTTAATCCGCCTGTTTTTGAAACAATTGTCGGCTTTCCAAGAACCATTGATTCAAGTGCAACAATTCCAAAAGGTTCATACAAGCTTGGAACAACGACCATTTCACAATTTTGTATGAAAGTATTTCGCTCCTGCTCGGATATAAAGCCAATAAACGTGATCTTGTCTTCCAAATGTTTTTCTTGAATCAGCTTACGATAGGTATCCAGCATCGGGCCTTTTCCGGCAATTACAAAGGTGTATTCAAGCTTTAGCTCCTTTGCAATGGCTGCCGCCTCGATTATCGTTTCGAATCCTTTTTCCTTCACCATTCTTCCCATTGAAAAGATATATTTTTTATCTTGGAGATTATGGGGAAAATCAACTGATTCTTCGCTATTGGTTAACAAATCAACCCCATTTGGAATAATGGCTAATTTTTCAGCAGCTGCATCAAAAATAGAGGTCACTTCCTCAACCATATATTCGCTGCATACAATAACTTGGTGAGCCGCTGATACAAGCTGCTGCTCTTTGCTATGAATAAACTTCTGCATTTCAGTATAAATCCCATTATTCCTTCCATATTCTGTAGCATGAATGGTAGCTAGTAATGGAATGGATAACGAATCCTTTAAGGCAATGGCTGCGGTCCCTACGAGCCAATCATGAGCATGAATCATACTGAAGCTATATTCATCAGCCAATTTTGCCACTTTATACGCCATCGCCAAGTTAAGTCCGCCGATCCAGGATAGAAAATCCTCATCCTGTTCGTTCAATGGCTTAACGCGATGTATATGAACATCATTTATTTTTTCATAAGAAGGCAAGTCATTTCTTAGCAATGAGACAACATGAACCTCATGACCCAATTCGGCAAGATGAACAGATAATCCATATACATGCCTTGAAAGCCCACCCACTACATGCGGAGGGTACTCCCAACTTAACATCAAAATGTTTAATGGGCGATGAATCTGAGATATCCGCTCCATATCAGTGAGCGAGTATTTTGTATTATCCATTGTTCTCCTCCATGTTTTCTGTTTGTGCATAGTAAGTATAGGTGCTTACATGGTCAATCCATTTTGGAGTTTGTGTCTCTATTTTTTGAAACTGGTTTAGGTTATCACTTATTTGATATCCACTTACCGTCTCCATTGATGGAGTTTGAATGGTATTGGATCGAATAATTGGAAAAAAGCCCGCTCCGAGTTTGACACCAAGTTCAGCAATATAATGACGATTAGAAAGTAACCCCTTTACATACCAATGACCATTTTGGTAAGGTACGGCTATCTCATAGAAATGATGTGCATTTCTGCCATTAAAGGTCATGTCAGTTACATCGTAAATCCGAACAACGGATATGAAATCATCAAATGGCTGATCAAAGAATAGTTGAATAACATTTCGAGGTAATTCGGAAACTTCCCAGAATAGGATCATTTTCTGTGGTGTGACAAGCCTTGCTGTCAACTCCCCCTTTACGGGAACAAAGGCCGAAGGAGACCCGCTTGCAGAGGATTGGTTTTCCTTATTGTTTTGTATATCCGGTTCATCGTTCGTATTTCTTTCATTCCTATTGATCCATTTATTCCAGCGATATTGGACTCTTCCTACCGTTGTGTCTAGTTCTGAGGCGATTTTTCTAAACGATAATCCTTCCTCTCGTAGTTTTATTATTTCATCAATCATAATGCCCTCCTAATGGTAAACAATCATTTTATGCTTAAAATTCCAAATTATTCATATTTTTTATAATTTTATCGTATCACTTGAACGTAAAAGGCACAATAAACACATTTTGTCGTATCTTGCTATTCCTTATGACATAGTTAATTATGACTTGGAAAAAATTTATTTTTGAGAACAAACACCTTCTATCAATAAGAAATCGACATTTTCCTCATATCCGAATGAATGGTTACGACATTTTTTTAAGTGAAAATAAAAAAGATGAGGCGTTTTATGGCCTCATCCTTGGGTGTTTACATTGATTTTTAAGCATTCAAATTATAACGGTTTCCTGTTACTAAAAAGATAACATTTTCTGAAATATTGGTGGAATGATCAGCAATTCTTTCAATGTAGCGGCAGACATATGCTAATTGAGTAATCTGATTGGTTGCATTCGGATTTTTGGGAATATAGCCCATTAATTCGTGGACCAAATTCCCGTACATTTCATCTACTATATCATCTTTCTCTGCACAGCTTTGTGCAAGTGTTATATCCTCAGTATAAAAGGCTGATAAGGCTTCAGACAACATTTCTAGTGCCAGATTCATCATGTTCGGAATATCGATGATTTCTTTAACGTGCTTTTCCTGCCCAATATGAAGTGAGGATTTTGCAATATTTACGGCTAAATCACCTATACGCTCCACCTCTGAAGAAATTTTTAAGGCTGCAATAATTCTTCTGAGGTCTGTTGCTACTGGTGATTCTTTCGCTATAAGAATGATTGCTTTATTATTAATGTCTTGCTCTAAATCATCAATAATATTATCTGCATTTATAATCTCTTTAGCCTTTTCAAGATCTTGTTGGATGAGGGCATCCATTGCATCCTTAATGGCAATTTCCGACTTTTTTGCCATATCCAATACTAATTTTTTTAACTCATTTAATTGATTGTCGAAATTCGATCTTGTACTCATTTTATCACCTCTATCATCCGAATCTTCCTGAAATATAATCCTCAGTACGTTGGTCTGAAGGCTGCGAGAATATTTTAGCTGTCTCGTCTAACTCAATTAACTCTCCCATTAAAAAGAAGGCAGTCTTATCTGATACTCTGGATGCCTGCTGCATATTGTGTGTTACAATAACAATGGTATATTTTTCTTTCAATTCTAGGATTAATTCCTCAATTTTCAAGGTGGAAATTGGATCAAGAGCGGAAGTAGGCTCATCCATAAGTAGAACATCCGGTTTAGTTGCCAGTGCCCTTGCAATGCACAATCTTTGCTGCTGTCCACCGGAAAGACCTAGTGCCGGTGCATGTAGACGGTCCTTTACTTCATCCCATAACGCTACATCTATTAATGCCTTTGTGACAATTTCCTCCAAATGGACTTTTCGTTTAACTCCATGGATTCTAGGTCCATATGCTACGTTATCAAAAATCGATTGAGGAAAAACATTACCTTTTTGAAAAACCATACCAACATTTTTTCTCAGGTCTACAAGGTCCGTTTTTTCATTTAAGATATTTTGGTCATTATAATTAATTTCCCCAGTCATTTTTACATTTGGTACATAGTTAATCATTAAGTTTAAGGTTTTAATAAACGTTGATTTCCCGCATCCTGAAGGACCAATAATCGCCGTTACTTCTTTTTTGTTAATTGGAAAGTTTATACTCTTGAGTGCGTGGTGATCTCCGTACCACAAGTTTAAATCATTTATTTGAAAAGCTTGTCTGTGAACTGTTATTGAAGTCATAATATCCTCCTTAGCCAAACCTTCCTGAAATATATTCCTCTGTCTTTTGTACTGAAGGATTTGTAAATATCTTTTCTGTTGCATCGTACTCGATTAAGTCACCATTTAAAAAGAAGGCTGTTTTATCGGAAATCCGTGATGCCTGCTGCATATTATGGGTTACAATGATTATGGAGTAATCTTTTTTCAATTCAACAATCAAGTCCTCTACCTTTGCATTCGAGATTGGGTCAAGCGCAGAAGAAGGTTCGTCCAAAAGCATAACCGTTGGTTTCATGGCAATCGTCCGTGCAATGCAAAGACGCTGCTGCTGCCCACCTGAAAGAGAAAGAGCTGATTTGTGAAGTCTGTCTTTCACTTCATCCCATAGAGCTGCTTTTTGTAGGCTCTCCTCTACGATCTCGTCGAGCTGACTTTTCTTTCTTATTCCACTAAACTTTAGTGCATGGGTAATATTTTCGTAGATTGATTTTGGAAATGGATTTGGCTTTTGAAAAACCATTCCAATTTCTTTTCTCAATGCAACTACATTGATTTGATCCGATAAAATATTGAGACCTTCATAATTAATTTCCCCTTCTGCCCGCGCTCCTGGGATAAGGTCATTCATTCTATTAATACTGCGTAAAAATGTAGACTTTCCGCACCCTGAAGGACCTATTAGTGCTGTAACGGAGTTTTTTTCAATATCCATTGAAATACCGTTCACTGCACGTTTTTCACCGTAAAAAATTTCAAGATTATCTACCTTTAGTATGTTTTCTTTTGGTATTGGAGTAATATACTCTTCTAGGTTTGCTGCAGTTTCTACTGTTTCTCTTTCTTTCATGGCTGTAACCATCCAATCTCACCTTTTTCTTTATTTAGTAGCAGTAATCTTTTTATGAATTAGACTGCCAATCCATCTGGCAAGCAGGTTGAAAATTAAAACAGAAAGTACTAAAACAGCTGCTGAACCGTTTGAAACGTCTTTAACATCCGGAATTAACCCTTGGGTATTAACCGACCAAATATGAACTGCCAAAGTTTCAGCAGGACGGAAGATATTCAATGGTGACACATCAGAAAAAGGATTCCAATCCGTATAATCTAATCTTGGTGTTGATAATCCAGCTGTGAACAATAAAGCTGCTGCCTCACCAAAGACACGACCTGAAGCAAGGATTGCACCCGTCAAAATAACCGGAAAGGCACTTGGCAATAAAACCGTCTTAATCGTATGCCAATGAGTGATTCCAAGTGCAAGGCTCGCTTCCTTTAACTCCCGTGGAACCGTACGAATCGCATCTTCACTAACCCTTACCATTACAGGTAAGTTAAAAACAGTAAGTGCAAGTGCTCCCCCTAAAATGGTGTAGCCCCAACCTGTTAAGGTAACAAACATTAATAGACCGAACATCCCAATTACAATCGAAGGCATGGAAGCCAAAACCTCGATACAAGAGCGAATAAAATTTGTCACTTTCCCCGGTTTAGCGTATTCAGCCATATAAATCCCGCCGCCAACGCCTAGAGGAATAGTAATCAACATCGTAATAAACAGGACATAAAATGAATTAAATAATTGATCGCGAATTCCTCCGCCAGCCATCATATTACTTGATGGGGTGGTTAGAAACTTGAAAGAAACATGCTGCAAACCGTGAAATAAAATAAAACCAAATAAACCCACTAAAACTGCAATGATAATGACGGCAATCAGAACAAAAACACCTGTTGCGATCCGATCGGCTACTCTCGAATTCATTAAATCTTCCTCCTAGATGAAAGGTAGCGAATCAAAAGAATAAAAGCGAATGACATTATTAATAAAATTAACCCCAAAGACCATAAAACATTATTTTCAGGGCTTCCAAACGTCGTGTTGCCCATATTTAAAGTAATAATCGTTGTTAATGTGGCTGATGCATCTAAAAGACTGTGAGGCATGGTTTTCACATTTCCAATAACCATTTGTACGGCTAACGCTTCTCCAAATGCTCTAGACATCCCTAGAACAACTGCTGTCAATAAATTTGGCAAGGCTGCCGGAATTAACACTTTTCGAATGGTTTGCCAACGAGTTGCACCTAGCGCATATGATCCTTCTCGAAGATTATTCGGAAGAGAACTCATAGCATCTGTAGCAATTGTTGTTACAGTCGGTAAGATCATAATCGAAAGCACAATCATTCCTGAAAGCAAACTAAACCCGAGTCCACCAACATGTCCTCTTATAAATGGTACCAATACTGTAAGTCCAATGAATCCATAAACAACAGAAGGAATACCTACTAAAAGTTCTATTACGGGTTGTAGTATTTTTCTTCCCCAAGATGGCGCAATTTCAGTCATAAAAATGGCTCCGCCAATTCCTAATGGTGCAGCAATAAGTGCCGAAAGAAACGTTACTGCGAAAGATCCCAAAATAAATGGAAGTGCTCCGTACAGCGGCTTTGCTGGGTCGGTAGGATTCCAAATCTTACCGGTTACGAAATCAAAAAGATTTACACCATCTTTGATAAAAGATTGCAATCCTTTTTGCCCTAGAAAAATTGTAATCGCAATCGTTGCTGATATCATGATAATCGCACATATAAAAACAATGATCTTTCCTCTTACTTCCCCGTTCATCCAATTCTTTTGTGATTTTAATAATCTATCTTTTGCTGGAATCACTTTTTCCATATAAAAGTAAAACACCCCTATCTTACGTTTTAACAGGGTACCCCCTGATACATTTACTGTTTGCCTTACTTGTTACATATTAACGTCAAAGTGTTAATCTAATTTGAATTCAATGTAAAGGATAGGTAAAGTAATATTAAGTTTTTGTAAAGATGATTAATTTTCCTCAATGTATTTCATGATCGGTATATGAAAATGTAACTAAAAAAGGTGTGCACCAAAAGGTTTACTTTTGATGACACACCCTTTTCATTTAGTATTTCAATTACTTGTTCGAAACATTCCCTTTTGCATCACGTTCTACTTTCATTTGTGTTACAGGAATATAACCTTGTTTAGTTACGATATTCGTTTGAACTTCATCGCTCATCATGTAATCTAAGAACGCTTTTGCTGCTCCAGTTGGCTCACCTTTTGTATATGCATGCTCATAAGCCCAAACTGGGAATTTACCAGTTGTTACATTTTCAGTAGTTGGTGCTACTCCATCGATTGAAAGAGCTGTTACTGTATCATCAGTTAAATATGAGAAAGCAAGATATCCAATTGCGCCTGGAGTTTCATTAATAATCTTTTTAACTGTATTTGAAGCATCTTCTGTAATTCCTTCAGCAGGAGTTGCACCATCTAAAGCCAATTTATTGAATACTGCACGAGTACCTGAAGAATCCGGACGGTTTACAAGCGTAATTTTTTGGTCTGCACCGCCAAGTTCTTTCCAGTTAGTGATTTTACCAGTGAAAACTTTGATAAGATCCGCTTTTTTAATATCTTTGATTCCGACTTTAGGGTTTACTGCAGCTGTAATTCCAACTACAGCGACTTTATGGTCAACTAACTGACTTGCATCCATTCCTTTTTCTTCAGCAAAAAGGTCAGAGTTACCAATTTGAACCGCACCCTGTGCAACCTGTGATAGACCTGTACCAGACCCACCGCCATTTACTTGGATGCTTACTTTTGAATTTTTGTTCATAAATTCCTCAGCCGCTGCAGACGCTAAAGGCTGCAATGCTGTCGAACCGGAAATTACTAAAGAACCAGAAAGTTCTTTTGTGTTAGCTCCGTCATTATTCTTTGATTGATCTTTATTTGTTCCGCCTCCACAGGCAGCCATTACTACCATTAAAGCTGCTAAAATTGTTACAAGGCTAAACTTTTTTATGCTTTTCATTTATTCATTCCCCCTAAGGATTTTGATTACTTGTCTGCCTTACATATTACATAGTAACGGTGAAGTGTTAACTGCATTTGAATTCTGTGTAAACGCTACGTAAAGTAATATTAATTTTTTGTAAAAACATTTACATAAGTTTACAATTCGGATGAAATGGAACAGAAATAGTTTTTAACAAATAACAATAATCCATACGTTGGTAGTGAGTATAAAAAATTAATAATATATCCCGAAGCAGAGAAGATATAACTATGGAAAAAAGGAGGAATTACAGTGAGGAAAGATCGTCTATTTGAAAATGAAGCAGAGGAAGCAAATCGAGAAATGAATGAAGGATTTAAAGACTATGGTGCTCGGAGTTCAGCATCTGTAAACTCAGAGGCAGAAGAGGCTAATCAAAAAATTCAAGAGCTGTTCTATGGTAAAGAAAAAGGAATAAACTCATTACCCTTTCATGTTGATGTAAACAACCCTCCCATTAAAAAATAATTGATTACAAGAAAAATGGCGTACCCAATTACTGGGTACCCCATTTTTCTTTGTTTTGATTACTTATTCGTAACATTCCCTTTTGCATCACGTTCTACTTTCATTGATGTTACAGGAATATAGCCTTGTTTAGTTACAATATTAGTTTGAACTTCATCGCTCATCATGTAGTCAAGGAATGCTTTTGCTACTTCGTTTGGCTCACCTTTTGTATAAGCATGCTCATAAGCCCAAACTGGGAACTTACCAGTTGTTACATTTTCTGTAGTTGGTTCTACACCATCGATTGAAAGAGCTGTTACTGTGTTGTCAGTTAAATATGAGAATGCAAGGTATCCAATTGCACCTGGAGTTTCGTTAATAATCTTTTTAACTGTATTTGATGCATCTTCTGTAACGCCTTCAGCAGGAGTAGCTCCATCTAATGCTAACTTATTGAATACTGCACGTGTACCTGAAGAATCAGGACGGTTTACAAGCGTAATTTTTTGGTCTGCTCCGCCAAGCTCTTTCCAGTTTGTAATTTTACCAGTGAAAACTTTGATAAGGTCAGCTTTTTTAATATCTTTAATACCAACTTTAGAGTTTACTGCAGCAGTAATACCAACTACAGCAACTTGATGGTCAACTAATTGGCTTGCATCGACACCTTTTTCTTCAGCGAAAAGGTCAGAGTTACCAATTTGGACCGCACCTTGGGCAACTTGTGATAGACCAGTACCGGATCCACCGCCGTTTACTTGGATGCTTACTTTTGAGTTTTTGTTCATAAATTCTTCAGCCGCCGCAGACGCTAATGGCTGTAATGCAGTTGAACCGGAGATAACTAATGAACCGGAAAGTTCTTTTGTATTCGACTGATCATTCTTTGCAGATTCTTTTGTTTCCTTGGATGTTGTGCTTCCACAGGCAGCCATCACTACCATTAAAGCTGCTAAAATTGTTGCAAGACTAATTTTTTTAAAGCTTTTCATTTTCTGTAATTCCCCCTAAGAAATTTGGTGGTTTTTTGTTTTGCTTACATGTTTCATGATAATACCTGACTGTTAACTGTGTTTTAAGGGAATGTAAACCTTTTGTAAATCCATGTCGATTTTTTTACTTTTATCAATGTGTAAAAAGCAAAAAAACCTTGCCTCAAATTAAATGAGACAAGGTTTTTATTAACCATTATTTTTATCAGCCGATAGCGCTTTTTGACTTTTCTTTGCCCGTTCCTTCTTTAAATCAAAATAAGCATCTAATACTCGGCGGCCAATATAGTTGTTTACACTTGGTCCGCTATTTCCTTGATAAACCCATGGAACTAAAACAGCCATAGCGACCTCAGGGTTATTAGATGGCGCAAAACTCACAAGACTTAAGTTCATCACCTCAGGAGGGATTTTCCCAAATTTCTGACGGTCAGGTCCATCGTAAAATGCTTGAGCCGTTCCAGTTTTCCCTGCAGGACTGTAATCAGCACCTTTAAAATAACTGTAAGCTGTACCTCCTGTTGTCTGCATGACCATTCTAAATCCTTCTTTTACACGATTAATCCACGAATCCTTTTCATCTATCCGATTTAATATTTTCGGTTGAATTTCTTGAACAATCGGCCCCAATTGATTTTTTTCCATAATTGGTTCACGTATTTCCTTTACAAGATGCGGCTGTACGCGGTACCCACCATTAGCAATAGTAGAGATATACTGAGCAAGCTGCATAGTGGTATACGTATCAAACTGACCAATTGCAAGGTCAAGAAGGTTACCTGGCTGTCTTACAATCCCCTTAAACCCTGCGCTTTCATTAGGGAGATCGATACCCGTCATAGATCCTAAGCCAAATTGATTAAAGGATTGCCGAATTGTATTAACTTTTGTTAAGTCCAATGGCAACGGCTGCCCGGGAGCATAATGTCCCCCAGCCATGGCAATAACAGTTTTCCACATATAGACGTTGGAAGAAACTTGAAGTGCTTGTAAATCATTAATCCACCCAAAGGTTTTCCATGAAGCTTTAATTGGCGTGCTGGCAATTCTTAACGGTTCATCCAATTGCATTGACCCTGGATGAATTGCACCTGTTTTATATCCTGTTAAAACTGTAGCACCCTTAACTGCAGAACCAACATTATAAGAGGTTGTTATATTTCCCAGGGCAAAGTCCCTCATTTCCAATCTACCGGTTTTATCATTGCGGGCAATTTGCTTACCAGCCATGGTTAACACTTCACCAGTATGAGGGTCCATTAAAACAACAAAGGCACGGTCTAATAATCCGGTTCTTGGATAAGCTTTTGCTTTCCATAGTTCTTCTTCAATAATTTTTTCAACCTTTAGCTGCAAATCCATGTCGATGGTTAAAACGAGGTCTTTGCCGCGTTTACCTTGCGAAAGAAGCTCTGTAGATAAAACATTTCCAGATTTATCAGTCTGGTTTTTCACTTTAGCCTTTTGACCATGAAGTACATCTTCATATTCCGCTTCAATATAACTCTTTCCCACTCGGTCGTTTCGGCTGTAATCCCGGGCAAGATACTCCTCAATCTGTTCCTTTGGAATACCTTCCTCAGAAGAAGTGACATTGCCTAAGACCGTTCTTAACGTTTTCCCAAATGGATATTTGCGATCCCAATCGGTTGTCGTATCTACACCAGGCAGATTCTCCAAATTCTCACTTACGACCGCAAACTCTTTGTCTGACACCTTTTTATTTTTCACGATTTGCGGAGTTAAAGCATAGCCGCTGTTAAATTGCCGATAAATCGCTAATGTTTTTAGGTCCTCCTGAGAAAAACTACTAAGGTCTTTGTCAGTAATTCTTTGAAGTTGTAATTGATAAAGATCCTTATCATCCAATTTTTTCTGTTCAAATAATGTCCATTCTTTTTTTGTTATTTTTTCTTTCGCCTTTTCTGGATTCTTGATCATCCAAAAATCCTTCTTATCACGGTCACGAATTTTAGACGTATCCACTTTAATTAATCTAGCCAGCTTTTCAGCTGTTTGGATCATTTCTTCTTGGTTTGTATTTTGATATTTCGTATAGGTGATCGCATTTAATGGCTTGTTATCAACAATAACCTTCCCATTTCGATCAAACATTTTACCGCGGGGGACAGGATTATTGACTGTAATATCTTCCGTCCGCTGAATTTCCCGTTTAAAATCATCCCCATAGACAATTTGGACTACACCAAGACGCAGGATAAGTATAGAAAAAAGTAAAAACACAACAAAGAATAACATATTTAACCGAAAGGGAACATGTGTCTTCTTCTTTTTCTTTTTTTGATTCAAAATCGATTCTCACTTCCTTATTGCTCAACATAACATTCTTTATTCTATAAGAAAAAGCTCACTTTTACTATTATCAACCCTTACCAATTTACAACAATCGACTAAAGTCACATATTCTTTATAAAAAATGGAAAAAACGATGAGTAAATTTCTTCTCATCGCTTTAGGCAGTAGGTATTTGAACTCGTTTGATAAACCAATAAATACATGTATGTCCCGCCCCTAATATTAATAGGAGGATCGGGATACTGTTTTTCTCATTAAACCAAGTAATGGCGACTAAGAATAATAAAATCGAAACAACCCTGCCAACATTCAAGAAAATTTCCCGAACAACAATATATTCAATCCTCATTTCAGCTGCTTTCCACCCTGTACCAATGACATCATATGTAGTTGAAATGTATGGTACCAGCAAAAGTGGGTAAGCAATCGCAATGGTGGCTGCATAAATTAACAATTTAACGAAATTCACATCCCAAACAATTAACAAGATCGCTAAATAAAGAAGGATGCCGCCAATGAGAATCGCTTTTTTTCTGGCTCTTTTTTTAATTAACCTTGAGGCAAAGTAATAGGCAATAAAGGAAATACCGGAATTAAGGAGGCCATAAGTTCCTAAGGCCATTTCACTGCCTGTTGAAATGTACACGAATACAGAAATGACAAACAAAAACGTCCCTTCTCTTAAGCCCTGAAAAAAATGAGCATTCGTTACGAGACGCCAATTTTCATTTTGTTTTCTTTCCGCCAAAATTCTCGTAAAACAATACTTTCCATGCGCTGGCCTGCGTTTTAAAGAAAAGCTTAAGAAAACAGCGAGAGCAAATAAACTAAGTGATAAGCCAAAGACAATGGAATAACCAGCAAATTTCTCAAATCGTGTGATGATAATCCCTGCTGCTAGAGGACCAATCATACCTCCTGCCGATGATAAAATCCCTAAAAAACCGTTAAAGAAATCTCGAGTTTCCGGCTCGGTTATTTCAAATGTTAAAACATTATAGGCGAGCCAATAAAACCCGTAGCCAATCCCCAAAAGGCTTCCTAAAAGCAGAAGATAGGTTGATGCATGTTTCCCGGCTACTAAAACAGTTACGTAAAAGAATGTCAGAAAGATTACACCAATTCTAAGAACAATGACTCGGTCAATTTTCTTCGCCCATTTTCCGGCTAAAATAAAGGTCAATGGCTGAAGAACAACAATGGATAGGTTGTACAATGCCAAATCAGAATATTGTCCTGTTTGTTTCCATAAGTAAATGTTCACAAATGTGTTGGAAAGAGCAACGCTTAGGGAATATAATCCACCAATTAATAGCAATAATGTGAGATCCTTTGTTAGTTCTACTTCACCCAAAAACTTAAATTTTTTTGCCATAAAAACTCCCCTTTTTCATAAGGGTAGTCTTTAACAAGCAAGATTTTCTTATTCACCTTTCTGCAAACAATTCCATTAAAAAAGACAGCTAAAAGTTAGCTGTCCTTTTCAATACATAATTATTTCGCTGCGCTGTAACGCTTCGCTACTTCATCCCAGTTTACTACATTCCAGAATGCACCGATGTAGTCAGGGCGCTTGTTTTGATATTTTAAGTAGTAAGCATGCTCCCAAACATCAAGACCAAGAATTGGAGTTTTACCTTCCATTAATGGAGAGTCTTGGTTAGGAGTGCTAGTAACTTCTAATTCTCCGTTATTTACAGCCAACCAAGCCCAGCCGGAACCGAAACGAGTAGTTGCTGCTTTAGCAAATTCTTCTTTGAAAGCTTCAAGGCTGCCAAATTTGCTGTTGATGGCATCAGCTAATTCGCCAGATGGTGCACCGCCGCCGTTTGGAGAAAGAATTGTCCAGAATAAAGAGTGGTTAGCATGTCCGCCGCCATTGTTACGTACAGCAGTACGTGCAGCTTCAGGAACTGCATCTAAGTTAGAGATTACTTCTTCAACAGACTTAGATAATAACTCTTCATTTCCTGCTAAAGCGTTGTTTAAGTTTGTTACATACGTATTGTGGTGTCTAGTGTGGTGAATGTTCATTGTTTCTTTGTCGATGTGTGGCTCAAGTGCATCTTCTGCATAAGGTAATTGTGGTAATTCGAATGCCATGTTACATCCTCCTATGTATACGTTTTTATTTTGGGCCTTAGTAAACTAAAATCATAATGATATTAGAATATTTCTAAAGCTTTTCTCCTTAAGATTACCAAATATATCAGCCGGTTTCAAATGAAATGCCTGCGCTAATACCACAAAGATACAATCCCCTGAATATCAGTTTTTATTCATCAAAAAGGTAAATAAAAAAACATATTGCTATCCCTGGAATTTTTCAAAAAGTTGTCATGATTTCAAAAGGTTGTTCTATCAACATTTAGAGCTAAATGAGAAAAACCTGTCTCTAATTAATGAAAAACCACTTATTGACAGGATACCCTTTCCGCATTTAAATCAAATTGAGGAGTGGAGAATATGCAAAAATCAAATATGATGATCTATCAGTTATTACATAATTTTTTTTCTATAAATGAGCCCATTCAACAAGTTAAAGCTGGCACGATTCTATTTCAAGAAAAGGAGCTTGTAAACTATATATACTTAATAGTTAAAGGAAGTATCGCTATTGGGAGGGTTCATGAAATCGGCAAGGACTTTACACTAAAAATTTTAAGTCATCATGAAATTCTGGTAGAGTATCAGCTTTTTTCTAAAAACCCCTATTACCAATTTAACGCAAAAACACACACAGACTGTGAACTAATCATGATTAAAAAGGAGCAATTTGAAGAATTTGTTTCCTTAGATCCAGATGCCATGAATGCTCTCTTCGCTTGGTTGAGCATCAGTTATATCAAGGCCCAAATAAAATGCATGGATTTAATTATGAATGGAAAAAGGGGCGGTTTATATTCAATTTTAATTCGTCTTAGCAATTCCTACGGGGTTGCAACTCCTGATGGAATTCTCATCGACATCCCCATAACCCATCAGGAGCTAGCCAATTTAACATTTGGAACACGGGAAGTCATTCAACGATTATTAAAAGATTTGAGAGAGAAAGAAATCATTTCCTATGATCAGCAAAAATTCATTATCAAAAAATTAAGTTACCTGAAACAAGAAGTTGACTGCCAGAATTGTAAAAATGAAATTTGCGGAATTAATTAAGCGAGGAATTTTCAATTTACCTTTGTTAACTTTGATCATTCTTGTATATAACGCTTTAAGCGGCTACAATAGAATGGTGAATCAATATAAAGGTGGTCATTATGAATATTTTTAAACAATTTTATAAAAGTTTATATTCCCCTAAGGATATAGCTCTATTTCGGTTTCAGGGTATTGGAAAAACAATTTTATATGTATTTTTCCTTACTTTCATTTCTATTCTCCCGTCTGTATATTATTTAAGTACTTCCCTTGCAAACGGTATTGACACGGCAAGGACTGTTATTAAAGATGAAATTCCTTCATTTGAAATTAAGAACGGCAAACTTGAAGCAGATACGAAAGTTCCCATTACCATCAATAAAAATCAATTCTCCATCATGCTTGATCCGACAGGAGCTGTCTCTGAAAAGGATGTTGCCGATGAGGAAAATGCCTTTGCCTTATTAAAGGACGAGTTTGTATTAGCCTCCGGTGGAGAGGTCCAAACCTATCCTTATTCAATGCTTCAAGGATTACACATAGCTCAAAATGATTTAATGGACTTCATTCAAGCTTTAGACGATATGAAAACGATCATTATTCCGATCGCTGCTCTTTTAATTTATTTATTTTCAAGTGCGGCAAGTTTTATTGAGGTTTCCGTTTTAGCCTTTATTGGATTAGCATTAAAAAACCTTCTAGGAAGAAAATTAAATTACCGTCATTTATGGAGAATGGCTGCTTATAGTGAAACATTACCGACCCTATTCTTCACCATTATGGCTGCATTAAAGACCTCTGTACCAAACAGCTTTTTAATTAACTGGTTTGTCATCATCATTGTGTTATATTTAGCAATCAATGAAATACCAAAACCGAAAAAAATCGACTAAACACACCATTTTTGGTGTGTTTTTTGGTCTATTTAAAAGTGGACAAGCATAAAAATGTACAAACTTTCCTTTTGGAGGTCTGTACATATGAAGAAATTATTTGGTCTAGTGCTTACTGCTTTGATTATATATGTTATATACATTGACTTAACGGTCGGTACGCTGCCAAGCGATTCAATCCAAACAGTCGAGGCAAAGGTCGAACCTAATTCACAAAAAAAATCAGCTATTCCTTCTTTTGAAGCAACCGTTGAACCAGGTGAAACGGTGATATCCATTGTTGAACATCAATTAAAGAAGCCCCTGCCCGTGTCGATTACCGATTTAGTAAAGGATTTCAAACTTTTAAATCCTGGATATTCACCCGAAAAAATTCAAGTTGGGGCCACTTATCAATTTCCTGATTATTCAAATTAATCAAGTTCTGATTAATCTAAGTAATCGGGATAAAACCGTTTGTCTTGTCAAGATTAGTAAATGACTGATAAAATAAATTGATTTGATTATTATTTACCTTTTATTCGAATTCCAATTTAAAGGAGCGAATTCCACGTGAGTGAAATTATACATCGTACGAAAACCCGGCCAATTAAAGTTGGTAATTTAACGATTGGCGGAAACAATGAAATCATTATACAAAGTATGACAACCACTAAAACACATGATGTCGAGGCTACAGTAGCCGAAATCAAGCGACTAGAGGAAGCCGGATGTCAAATTGTCAGGGTAGCTTGTCCGGATGAGCGTGCTGCCAATGCTATATCTGAAATTAAAAAAAGAATTAATATTCCACTTGTAGTTGACATCCATTTTGATTATAAATTGGCATTAAAGGCGATTGAAGGCGGAGCAGATAAAATCCGTATCAATCCTGGTAATATTGGAAAACGAGAAAAAGTTGAAGCTGTTGTAAAAGCGGCAAAAGAACGCGGGATTCCAATCCGTATCGGTGTAAACGCCGGCTCTCTTGAAAAGCGAATCATTGAAAAATACGGCTATCCAACTGCTGATGGAATGGTCGAAAGCGCCCTCCATCATATCAAAATTCTTGAAGATCTCGATTTCCACGACATCATTGTTTCCATGAAAGCATCTGATGTCAATCTTGCAATTGAAGCATATGAAAAAGCTGCTCGTGCTTTTGATTATCCACTACATTTGGGGATTACAGAATCGGGGACACTCTTTTCCGGAACAGTGAAAAGTGCAGCTGGATTAGGAGCAATCATCAACAAAGGGATTGGAAACACACTTCGAGTATCTTTAAGTGCGGACCCTGTTGAAGAAGTCAAAGTAGCAAGAGAACTTTTAAAGGTATTTGGACTTTCCTCCAATGCCGCAACACTCATTTCATGTCCTACATGTGGACGGATTGAAATCGACTTAATTAGTATTGCTAATGAAGTGGAAGAATACATTCAGAACATTAAGGCCCCTATCAAGGTTTCTGTGCTGGGATGTGCTGTCAATGGTCCTGGTGAGGCACGGGAAGCTGATATTGGGATTGCAGGTGCCCGCGGTGAAGGCCTGTTATTTAGAAAAGGAGAAATTGTCCGTAAAGTTCCAGAAGACCAAATGGTCGAAGAATTGAAAAAAGAAATAGACCAAGTCGCAGAGGAATATTTCAGGAAAAAAGCTGCAGAAGAAAAAGTGACGAGATAAGAAAAAACCCGGTAGTTAATTAAAAACTACCGGGTTTTTTCGTATCAATTGCCCCTATTGCAGGTTATTGGTTAAAAGAATGGGAGGATAAAAATACCGATGATAATCGATACGACACCAATCCCGATTGCCCATGCACCGAGACCAGTTGCACCTCTGCCTCTAGCAATGAATCCTAACACAATACCTGCTGCACCAAAAAGAATCGGCAATACAAACAGAGATAAAATCGATAGTGCTAATGCAACATAACCAGTACCCGTTCCAGCCTCTGCCCGGCCTCTAATATCATCATGTTCCCTCCGCCTAGCAACAGGTATAGGTGCAGCAATTTCTGCTGCCGTTTCTTCCCTATAGTCTGAAGGGTTATTTGGGATGTCTTGTCCAATGTATGCACTTTCGGTATTTTCACGCACCCCAGTGTCTCTCTCTTGGTCTGCCATCTTGATCCCTCACTTTCAGTTATAGGAGCCTTATTAGTATTTGTTTTCTTTTTCTTTTTAGTTTGTTAATGTTTGTCTGCAATAGGGTTTTTCTTCAAGAACTTCAAAAATATTTAGCTTTAGTGTAATAACTCTCTTTGGTACAATAAAATAAGATACTAATTAGCAATGTAGGTGACGGCAATGAAAAAAAAATTTGGCATTGACATTGATGGAACGGTAACAAGTCCTTCAGCGCTTTTACCCTTTATAAATAAAGACTTTGGGTTAAATCTTCACCTTTCCGATATAAACCAATACGATTTGACTCCCTTTGTAAATGTTCCGGAAGAGGAATTTTCAAAATGGTTTAGTGAAAACGAGCCAAAGATCTATGAGGAGTCACCTCTTTCAGACGGTGCTGACGATATTCTAAATATGTGGAAGGATCAACATCAACTATATTTCATCAGCGCCCGCGGCCCACATTTACTAGAAAATACAAAAAATTGGTTCAGAAAAAAAGGGTTAACCTACCATAACATTGATTTAATTGGATCACATGATAAAGTTGAGACGGTAAAAAAACATCGGGTTGACATATTTTTTGAGGATAAGCACGATAATGCTGTAATGATACATGAAGAATGTCATATCCCGGTTATTTTATTTAATACCCCCTATAACCAAGATCCAATTCCATCTGGGGTGGTCCGTGTCAACAATTGGTTTGAAGCATTTAAATGGGTTGAACATTGGTTAAAAACAAATCATGAAGAAAAAAAAGCGATACTAACCGTTTAATTACAAAAAAAACATCTTGTTATGATGAAGTGACCCCCTTAGGTTGGACTAATAATCCAACTTAGGGGGGGCAGATCAATGACAAGCTGTTTTTTTTACAGAAAGGGTATTTTCAATTTTTTACTTTGTCAAATTTATTGATTGTCCCTGCAAAAGGGCCTGTTGATTTCCGCTCCGGTCACTCGCTTTCCACGGGGAGGTCCTGGAGGGGAAATCAACAAACTTGTTGCACGACAAAACTCTAAAATTAGAATAAATTAACGCTGTGAATTATTAAAGTAACAAATAAAATAAAAGGCTATCGAAAGATTTTCGACAGCCTAACAGCTTATTTAAACAAACTGTTTTTTTATTATCTTTATTGGATACAGTCCGGGCATCTTCCGTAAATCTCAAATTTATGGCCCGATATATCATACCCGATTAAATCCTCACTTAACTCATTCATGGGACAAGTTTCAATCTCTTTTGTCTTTCCGCAGTCAAGGCAAATAAAATGATGGTGGTGGCTATGATGGGAGCAGGTAAAACGAAAATGCTTTTCCCCCGACAATTCAGTCATTTCCAGGATTCCCATTTTTACAAATAAAGAAAGATTGCGGTAGATGGTATCAAAACTCAATCCAGGATACCCTTCTTTTAATCGGTCTAACACATCCTTAGCCGTTAAATATTTATCACTATCCGCAAATAGCTGCAGCATTTCTTCCCTTTTCCCTGTGTGCTTAAAACCCTTTTCTTTTAAATATTGTATTGCATCATTAACGTTCACGTGTTTCACCTCTATTGCACCTGTTTATGAACGGTCATTTTTTTAGAAAGAATGGAAAAAATTAAAATAAGAACTGCAATCATGACAATCGTTCCACCTGGTGCCAAATCTAAATAATAAGCAGTAAAGAGTCCTCCCATTACAGCGATTTCCCCAAAGAGCACTGAAAAGAAAATAGTCTGTTTAAACCCCTTGGCAATTCGGATACTTGCAGCAACAGGTAAAGTCATTAACGAGGAAACCAATAGAATTCCGACAATCCGCATCGAAGCCGCTATGACAAGTGCGACCATTACGATAAAAATAAAATGAATACTTTTGGCTGCAATTCCAGATGCCTTGGCATGCTCTTCATCAAATGATAATAAAAACAATTCTTTATACAATAAAATAATTGCAAGAACGACTAAAAGACAAATAATAAAAATAACCCATAAATCAGTACGGCTAACCGCCGATACACTGCCAAACAAATAACTAAATAAATCAGTGTTGAATCCATTGGCAAGTGAAATAAAGATAACTCCAAGTCCAATCCCGCTTGAAAGGATAATCGGAATCGCTAATTCTTGGTAATGTTTATAAACTCCTCTTAGCTTTTCAATAAATAAGGAGCCGCCCACTGAAAAGGCCATCCCCAAATAAAGTGGATTTAACCCCGCCATCACCGTGAAGTATTTTTCGATTAAAAGACTTGCTGCAATTCCTGCCAGCGTAACATGGCTTAAGGCATCGGCAATTAAGGAAAGTCTTCTTACAACAATGAATACACCTAATAAAGGAGCGAGGAAGCCAATCATGATTCCGGTTAAAAAGGCATTTTGTAAAAATTCATAATGAAAAATTCCTTGAATCAATCTGACTCGCCTCCATGATCATGTTGATGGGATAGCATGTGAACACCATGCCCATAGAAATCCGAGATACCTTCTGTTCTATACCTCTCAAATTCCTCTGTATCCCCGTGAAAATGCATATGTTTATTTAGGCAGGCGACTTGTGTTACCTTTTCTGATATCGTGCCAATATCATGGGTCACCAGTAAAAGGGTAATTCCCCTCTTGTGATTTAAATTTCCCAGCATTTGATAAAACGAATTTACATTTTGTGCGTCTACTCCGACCGTCGGTTCATCTAGGATTAAGAGCTTCGGTTCGCTGACAAGTGCACGTGCTATGAATACTCTCTGCTGTTGACCACCTGAAAGCTCACCAATATTCCGCCTGCTGAATTTATCCATTCCGACTGCCTCGAGTGCCTCCATTACCCTTTGTGAATGTTCTTTCTTAAAGAACCGGAACATCCCTATTTTTTTTGTTAGGCCGCTCGAGACGACTTCGAATACAGTTGCCGGGAATCCGGTATTAAAAGAATTGGCCTTTTGGGAGACATAACCAATTTTTTGCCAATCTTTAAATTTACTTAGCTCTTGGTTGAATAAATAAATATCGCCTTTTTGCGGTTTCAAAAGACCTAGGATTAGCTTTAAAAGCGTTGACTTTCCTGAACCGTTTGGTCCGACAATCGCTAAAAAAGAGCCGTCTGGAACTGAAAGATTAATGTCCTCAAGGACCGTATCTTTTTCATAACGATAAAAAAGATGCTTAATTTCAATGATTGATTGCATATGCTGAACTCTCACCTTTAATTTTAAGAATCATTCCGATTTAATATCATGTAGTATACAATAGGTCTTCCCAGTTGTAAAGTAATTCAAAATACGCCCATAAAATTCTTTAGGATGAGTCACATTCTTCCTCCTTTTTCATACATTAGCACAGAGGAGTGATGAAGGTGAGGATATTTGAAAACATCATTAATCATAAAATTAATACCATTACTGCCGAAGAATTATTAAAGTATGCCATGCAATTTAATATTTCGGTAAACCGAACCCAAGCGAAAAAAATCGCTGAATACTTACGAGGAAAAAATATTAATATTTTTGATGACCGTGAACGCGCTGCATTAGTAAAAGAAATAGCCAAAGCCGCCGGACCGGAAACAGCACGTGAAGTAAATAAACTATTTATGCAATTAACAAAAGCTAATTAGGATTCAAAAAAGCTGTGCAAAGTCGCACAGCTTTTTTGATTATGATTGCATGATTTCATCAAGTAGATTGTCATTGAACTTCTGTTCAAGAAGCATAGCAATTTCAAATTTATAAGGAGCCTTTTTATTATTTTTATCCTCGCCGACAAATGGAGTTTCTAAAATTTTAGGAATGTCCGTAAGCTGCGGATGGTGAATAATATAGTTCAGGGCAGTAAAACCAATATGCCCAAATCCAATATTTTCATGACGGTCCTTTCTCATTCCGACAGCATTCTTACTATCATTAATATGCAGAACCTTTAAGCGGTCAATTCCAATTATTTTATCAAATTCATTTAATACACCATCAAAATCTTCGACAATATTATAGCCGGCATCGTGGGTATGGCAGGTATCAAAACAAACTGAAAGCTTATCACTATAGGTAACTCCATCGATTATCATCGCAAGTTCCTCAAAGGATTTCCCGCATTCCGAGCCTTTCCCCGCCATTGTTTCCAATGCTATTTGCAAATTTTCTTTTCCAGTTAAGACTTCATTTAATCCTTCAATAATTTTTTTAATACCTGCTTCTGTTCCCTCACCGACATGTGCACCGGGATGGAGAACAATTTGCTTTGCTCCGAGTGCTTCTGTCCGCTCAATTTCTGACCGAAGGAATCTTACACCTAATTCAAAGGTATCCGGATTTGTTGTATTCCCAATATTAATAATATAGGGGGCATGAACAACAATTTCAGAAATCCCGTTCTCTTCCATATGTCTTCTTCCGGCTTCGATGTTCAAATCCTCAATCTTTTTTCTTCGTGTGTTTTGTGGAGCGCCGGTATAAATCATGAACGTATTTGCACCATATGATACAGCTTCTTCACTTGCAGCCAGAAGCATGTTCTTGCCGCTCATGGAAACGTGAGATCCAATTTTCAACATTTGTCCCTCTCCATTCACTCGTTATTTTTTTCTCTGGTTTAATTTTCGCTGCCGTTTTTTAATTTTATCCATTTCCCATTGCATTTTCTTTTTATAGCCCGGTTTAACCTTTTGCGGTTTTTTAATCATTGACTTAGCAATTTTATCCGCCTCGTCTTCTTGCTTAACCCTTGTTTTACGCCTATTTCGGTCCTCTATCTCAACAAATTCTTCATTTTTAAGATCTACATATTTAAATTGGATCCCCATTTTTTCTAAACGGTTAAGGGCATCTTCATCGGAAAGATCGTAGATGGTAAGAGCAATCCCCGAATTTCCGGCTCTTGCCGTTCTCCCTACCCGATGAACATAAAAATCTAAATCCGTCGGCAATTCATAGTTAATGACGTGGCTGACCCCTTCAATATCAATTCCTCTTGCAGCCAAATCGGTGGCAACAATATATTGGAATTCAAGGTCTTGAATTTGTTTCATCATTTTCTTACGTTCACGCGGATTTAAATCCCCATGGACTCTACCAACCTTTAACCCTTTTTCAATTAAAAAACCAGCGACTTCTTCCGCCATTTTTTTGGTATTCGTAAAAACAATAGCCAAATAAGGATTGTAAGCTAGTAATGCATCATGAACCAATTGTTTTTTATTTCGATGTCTTGATGGTAAAAGAATATGCTCTAAATTAACTGCTGCCCTTTGTTTTGAATCAATTTGGATAATTTTTGGGTTTTCCATATATTTTTTAAGAAACGGTTTCAGCTTTTCGGGAATGGTTGCAGAAAAAACTAACATTTGTAATTTTTCCGGCATTTTCGCCGCAACTTGATCCAAATCTTCAATAAATCCCATATCGAGCATCATATCTGCTTCATCGACAACGAGAGTATCCGCAGTATGCACAAATAAGGCTTGCTCTGTCATAAGATCCTTAATTCTTCCAGGTGTCCCTACCACAATATGAGGCTGCACCTTTAATTTATCAATTGTCCGCTGCTTGTCCGTTCCACCAATATAACATCTAGTCATGATCGCTTGTTCTGCGCTGCAATGTTCTGTCATTTTTAAAATTTGATGATAAATTTGCGAGGCTAGTTCCCTTGTTGGGGCGGTAATGACTGCTTGAACCTGCTGAACCTCCGGTTTAATTTTTTCAAGAATAGGCAAAACAAAAGCATGTGTTTTACCTGTTCCGGTTTGTGATTGCCCAATGGCGCTTTCTGATTTTAAAACCAGTGGAATCATCTTTTCTTGAATTTCAGTTGGCTGATAAAAACCTTGTTGATTTAGTGCTTCTATGATAAAAGGTTGAAATTTAAAACGATCAAATTGATTTTCCTTCATTTAATTGCTCCTCATTAAATTAATCTGTTTTAGGAATGGTTTTCTTGCATTTACAAGAGTTTCCGCTTTTCGTCCATCATGCAATTATAGTAAATAATCATCCAAAACTCCAGTAATCTTTTTTCTATTTACATCATTTACCTTTTATCACATTTTAAATCAGAAAAATTCCTGTTGTCCTGTGCATTAGACCTAAACCAAAATTGGTTATATGCATATTTTAAAGCATGAAGACGTTTTTTGGGGGGAGGTATAGAGATGCAACCAGGACCTATGAACGGAATGCAAGGGGGAATGGGCCCCCGAATGATGGGACCAGGATCAAGTCCATTTGGCGGAGGCGGACCAATGATGAACCCGTTTGCCGGCAGAAGCCCAATGGGCGGACCAGGTGCAAGTATGTTTGGCGGCAGAAATCCGATGGCTGGACCAGGCACTAATATGTTCGGCGGCGGAAACCCTATGATGGGCGGGGCCGGACAAATGGGAAGAGGTGGAGGCGGAGGACTGCTTTCAAGGATTTTAGGAAGAGGCAATCCAGCAGGCGGAATGAATGGACTTGGAGCTATACAGGGCGCCGGTAGAGCAGCTTCCGGTGGTGGAGGTCTACTGCAGTCCTTAAGTAATCCAGGTAGTATTAACGGCTTATTAAATAACACCCAGCAAGTGTTAAAAACGGCGCAAACCATTGGCCCGATGATCCAGCAGTATGGCCCGCTCGTCAAAAATTTGCCGGCTATGTGGAAATTATACAGGGGTTTAAAAAATGCACCTGACCACACGGAAGAATCAGCAAAAGTTGACGAAAGCACAGACAAGGATGAATCGAGTTCAAAAACTACCTCTAACACTACTAAAGAAGGTAAAAAACGGACTCAGCCAAAAAAACAGCACACAACGAGGAAACATTCCAGCAGTCAAAAATCAGAATCAAGAAAACGCCCAGACCACCAGGAAACAAAGCGTCAGAAAGGAACTTCAGTTCCTAAACTCTATATTTAAACCAGGAATGCTGGGAACAGCATTCTTTTTATTTTTATTGTCGAAAAAAGGACAGTGAAGCCACGTCCTTATTGGCGTTAATAAAAATAAAGGAAAAATGTATCTTTGTTTTATTTCTATTAGTTTTATATAATAAATACATAGATTGTGAATTTCATGTTCTTTTTGGGAGGACTTACTTATATGGAAATAATAAAAATATCACCACGCGGTTATTGTTATGGCGTTGTCGATGCCATGGTCATCGCTAGAAATGCCGCATTAGATAAAACATTACCACGTCCGATTTATATTCTCGGAATGCTCGTTCATAATAAGCATGTCACAGATGCTTTTGCCGAGGAAGGGATTATTACCCTTGACGGAGAAAATCGCAAGGACATCCTTGATAAAGTGGAATCAGGTACCGTAATTTTTACAGCCCACGGTATTTCTCCAGAGGTTCGTCAGATTGCTAAAGAAAAAGGGCTTGTTACGATTGATGCTACATGCCCGGACGTAACAAGGACCCATGATTTAATACATGAAAAAGCTAGTCAGGGTTACCAAACAATCTATATTGGAAAAAAAGGACATCCAGAACCAGAAGGTGCTGTTGGCGTTGCTCCGGGATTTGTCCACTTAGTTCAGACTCCTGAGGATGTAGAAGCATTAAACATCGATAGTAACAAACTGATCGTTACAAATCAAACTACGATGAGCCAATGGGATGTCGCAGATACAATGAAGAAGGTTCAGGAAAAGTATCCGCATGTAGAGGTCCATAATGAAATTTGTCATGCTACACAAATCCGTCAAGAGGCGGTGGCTGGTCAAGCAACTGAAGCGGACGTGACAATTGTTGTTGGCGATCCAAAAAGTAATAATTCAAATCGTCTTGCACAGGTTTCAGAGGAAATTGCCGGAACAAAAGCATATCGTATTGCGAATATCGAAGAGCTGGAAATTGAATGGATTAAGGACGCTAAAACAGTGGCTGTAACAGCCGGTGCTTCCACACCAACACCAATCACCAAAGAAGTAATTAGTTTTCTTGAACAATTTGACCCAAATAATGAAGCCACATGGGAACGAAGAAAAAACGTCCCATTGAACAAGATTCTTCCTAAAGTGAAAAAAAGTTAACAAAAACCGGTCATGGACCGGTTTTCGCTTTATATAAATTATCGGTTTCCATGAACTTTACTCTTAAACAAAAGTAAATGGATCAGTATTGATTTCAGAAGGAAATATCTCTACTTGGTAGCCGGATTCTTCACACATTTTTTGAAGTACGGCGGTAACTCCTTTTTTCATTACCTTTTCAACATTATGACCTGGGTCAATCATATTCAATCCCAACATCATTGCATCATGTGCTGTGTGATAATAAATATCCCCGGTAACATAGACATCTGCTCCGCTAAACTTTGCCTGTGTAAAATATTTATTTCCGTCGCCGCCCAACACAGCAACCTTTTTAATCTTAGCGGTTAAATCACCAACCACTCTTACCTGATCTACCTCAAGAGCGTTTTTTACTTTCTCGGTAAATTCCCTTAATGTCATCTCTTGAACTGTTCCAATTCTGCCCAATCCAAGTACTTCACCTGTATTTTCAACCGGATAGACATCATAGGCAACCTCTTCATATGGATGGGCTTTAATCATCCCCGAAATGGCTTTTTTAAGCAACGGCTCCGGAATAATGGTTTCAATCCGTACCTCCACTGCTTCTTCTAATTGTCCGGGTACTCCCAAGTATGGTTTTGTATCTTCACCAGGTAAAAACCTTCCTGTACCATCTGTTGAAAAGGAACAATGGCTATAATTTCCGATAAAGCCTGCACCTGCATTTCCAAGTGCCTTTCTAACTTGCTCCTCATGGCTTTTCGGTACAAAAACAACCATTTTCTTTAATGGGGTTTCATAAGTAGGGACAAGGACTTTTGAATTTTCCAAGCCAAGAGCTGCTGCAAGTAAATCATTAACCCCCCCCTTAGCCACATCAAGATTGGTATGAGCTGCATAAACAGCAATATCATGTTTTAACAGTTTTTCAATCATTCTTCCCTGAGTTGTATCTGTAAGCAGATTTTTTAGCGGCCGAAAAATAGGAGGATGATGAGCAATAATGAGCTGAACATTTTTTTCAATCGCTTCGTCAATGACTTCTTCCAGAACATCAAGGGCAATCATAATTCGGTCTATTTTTTTGTTGAGCCTGCCAATCTGCAGACCAATTTTATCGCCCTCCATTGCTAAACCTTTTGGAGAAAATCGTTCAAATAATTGGATAATTTCATGACCGTTCGCTATCTTCATCCCCTAGCGCCTCCTCTACCATTTTAATTTTCTCTAAAAGTTCCTGTTTTTTCAGCTCAGTTTCTTCGGTAGTTGCCGCCCCTTCAAGCTGGGAATAAATTCTTTTCCAATTTTCCATTTCCAAATGCCATTTCTTTTTAAATGCTTCATCTTTTTTATTTAATAAAAAGGGACCTACTAAAAGCCCAAGTTCTAATTGGGTGTTTTTATATGGTTTAAAAGTGTCGCCATTTTCAGCTACCAAAACCTCGTATATTTTTCCATCTTCCTCTAGAATTTCTTCCGCAATAAGCTCCCATTGGTGCTCGATAAGCCATTTTCGTATGGAAGCAGCACTTATATTCGGTTGTAAAATAAGCCGCCTAACGGTCTGTAGCTTCTCTTTCCCATTTTCTAATATATTTGCAATCAGGGCTCCGCCCATCCCCGCAATGGTTATGCAATCGACTTCACCAACCTCGATGACTTCTAAGCCGTTACCGAAACGAACCGAAACAATCTCCGACAGACCCTCTGATTGTACATTTCCGACGGCGGATTTAAATGGTCCCTCCACCACTTCACCAGCTATAGCGAATAAAATTGCTTCGTTTTTTGCAAGGAAGCAAGGTAAATAGGCATGATCTGAGCCGATATCGGCAAGCCTTGCTCCATTTGGAACATATTTTGCAACCGTCGCCAAACGGTTAGATAATTTATCTGTGTTCAAAAATCTTCACCACACCTTTTAGAATTCCATCTTATAAATAATCTGAATAAGACATTCTACTTCGAGAATTGTCCAGCTCTAGGCGCCATTGTCTCGATTGTCGCTTAAAGCTAAGCACCTATCCGCTTTTCTAAGTATAAAAAAAGTCCTTTACAGATGCAAAGGACTTTCTTTAAATTACATTTTTTATTTAATCTTTGATACCCACTCTGCCATTGCTTCAGCTTGTTCTTGTGGAACTAAGTTTGGCGGCATGTTGCCTTTACCTTTTGTGATGATGTGAATAATCTCATCCTTAGATATCTTACTGCCGATACCTTTTAATGAAGGACCTACCACACCTTGGTATTGATCACCATGGCAGCCAATACATGTTTGTTTATAAATGTCTTCAGGTTTAGAAGCGACCGTTTCTGTCTTTTCGGCGCCTTTACCTCCATTTTTATCCTTCGCAACCTCTTTCATATCGCCGAGGCCTTTAAAGGATAATAAGAATGTTAATCCGATTCCAAAAACAAAGATCAAAATGTAAGGAATAACCGGATTTCGCTTCATGCTATAACCTCCCTTATGTAAGTACTGCTGTTAAATAATAGAACGTCTACAAACAACTACTATTTTACTTGAAAATTGACAGAAGGAAAAGTCCTAATCTTACTTTGTCCAATATTCTTTATAAAAAAGATAAAAGAGACCGAAATTTTATCCCCACTCAGCCTCTTTCTATTTTTCCCTATTTTCTTTTTAACAACCAATTTTTCTGGTAATTTTAATCCACTTTAAGGAATCTTTTATAAGCGCTTTCTAATTATATTACGCAAGGACTTTTTTTCCAATATTTAAAAATTTTATACAAATATTATTATATAGGTATACGTGAAATTAGAAGTGTAAACCTACTCTTCGTTCGCAAAAACCCAAATAATTCCTTTTCCAGAAAAACATTTAACTCATTTAAGGCAAAAAAGTATTTTGGCGTCTATTTGCAAAATGAAAGACAATTCAGTAAAATAAAAAACAAAAGTCTTTTAAGTAAAAAAAATAGTTTACTTCAATAAAGAAGTAAACTATTTAGAGGGGTTTTATTCTAAAAAGTCTTTAAGACGCTTACTGCGGCTAGGATGTCGCAATTTACGCAATGCTTTTGCTTCAATTTGGCGGATACGTTCTCTAGTTACACCGAAAACCTTACCTACCTCTTCTAGAGTACGGGTACGTCCATCATCTAAGCCGAAACGCAAACGAAGAACATTTTCTTCGCGGTCGGTTAATGTATCTAAAACGTCCTCTAGCTGCTCTTTAAGCAATTCATATGCTGCATGCTCAGAAGGAGAGGTTGCGTCCTGATCCTCGATAAAATCGCCAAGATGCGAATCGTCTTCCTCTCCAATTGGAGTTTCGAGGGAAACGGGTTCCTGCGCAATTTTAAGGATTTCTCTTACCTTATCAGGAGTTAAATCCATATCCTCACCAATTTCTTCAGGAGTTGGTTCGCGGCCAAGATCCTGTAGTAATTGTCGCTGAACTCGAATTAATTTATTAATGGTTTCAACCATGTGAACCGGAATACGGATTGTACGAGCTTGGTCGGCAATCGCGCGTGTAATAGCCTGACGAATCCACCAAGTGGCATACGTACTAAACTTAAAGCCTTTGCGATAGTCAAATTTTTCTACCGCTTTAATAAGACCCATATTTCCTTCTTGAATTAAATCAAGGAATAGCATTCCACGGCCAACATAACGTTTGGCAATACTAACAACAAGTCGCAGGTTTGCTTCTGCAAGACGTCGTTTCGCTTCTTCATCACCTTGTTCAATCCGGTTTGCCAAGGAAATTTCCTCTTCAGCTGAAAGTAAATCAACTCGGCCAATTTCCTTCAAGTACATACGGACAGGGTCATTAATCTTAACTCCAGGAGGCACGCTAAGATCATTTAAATCAAATTCATCATCATCTTCTTTTGCTAATTGATTAGCATTTGGGTCTTCCTCGTCACTTTCTCCGACTAATTCTATTCCTTGATCACCTAGGAATTCATAAAATTCATCCATTTGATCAGATTCCAGATCAAAATTAGCCATTTTTTCAGCAATATCATCGTAGGCAAGGACACCAATTTTTTTTCCCAGCTCGGTAATCTGGTCTTTTACTTGTTCAAGGGTTAATTCATTTTCAACCTCTTTTGAACGGGCAGATTTTTCAGCCATATGTCCCCCTCCTTCCAGAAATCAAAGACACTATAATGAGTACTAAAGTGATTTTCGTAATTGAATAATTTCCATTGCAATTGCAGCTGCCTTCTTGTAATCCTTATTTCGATCAGCTTCTCTTTCTTCAAGTTCTTTTTCTTTTATCTTTAACATTTTTTGATAATTCAACACCTGTTTGATATAATCATTTAATTCTTGGCTGCTTAATTCATCATTAATGGACATCATTTCAATGTTTGCAACCAAACTTCTGAGATTATCATCTTGGATATAGGATAAAAAAGCACTTGAGTCAGGCTGGAGATGTTCTTCATAAAATCCAAACAGATAGGTTATTATTGCCTGATGTTCATCCACATTAAACGTTTGCCCCTGCAATAATTCCTGTACCTTGTAGGCAACATCTCTATTTTTAAGCATATGGGCAATTAAGTACCGTTCTGCATTGATGTGTGCAGGTTTTAAATCATTCACTTTCACCGGCTTAATAATTGTTTTATTAAGCGGTACATTGGTCGCATTTGATTTCTTTTTTTCTGCAAAAAAGATTTGTTTTTGCTGTTGCTTTAAAGCATCGAGCGATAACGAAAATTCAGCCGCAAGCTGTCTTAGGTAATGATCCCTTTCAACAGCCATTTGTAATTTACTTATTTCCTTAATTATTTCTTCGATATAGGTTAGCCTATCTCCTTCAAGCTGAAGATTTTTTCCTCTTCGAAAATAAAGGAACTTAAAAGACATCCAGGTTAAGCTTGCGCTTATTACTTCATTGCGGAACTTTTCAGGGCCAAATTTATTAATATATTCATCTGGGTCTTTGTTTTCGGGCATCATTGCTACTTTAAGCTGAAGACCCGTATCGCCAAGCAATCTCCCTGCACGATAGGCCGCTTCAATTCCAGCCTTATCGGAATCGTAGCAAATCAAAACAGATTGAACATTTTGCCTTAACAAGGATATATGCTCCTCTGTCAGCGCCGTACCCATGGTAGCAATCCCATTTTCAACTTCGGCCCGGTCTGCAGCAATAACATCTGCAAAGCCTTCAAATAAAACAGCCTGCTGAGCTTTTTTCATACTTGGCCTTGCCAAATGAAAATTATATAAAATTTTACTCTTATTAAAGATTGCTGTTTCGGGACTATTTAAATATTTGGGCTCGTCAGCCCCTAGAGATCTCCCTGAAAAAGCAATCGTTTTACCATTTCGATCAAAAATTGGAAACATGACACGATCCCTAAATCTGTCGAAATAGGTTCCGTCCTTTTCACGCTTGATAATCAAACCGGCTTTCTCCATCCATTCCGGTGGAAAATCTCTTTTTGTAAGAAATTTATAAACAAAATCCCAAGAATTTAAAGAATAGCCTATTTGAAACTTATCAATCGATTCCCTGGTAAAGCCTCTTTTAAGCAAATATTCTAATGCATGCTGACCCTCTTTTGTGTTTACAAGCAAGTGATGATAAAATTTACGTAAAAGTTCATGAGCATCTTGCATGGATTGAAGATCTTTTGAAATTCGTTTCTCTTTTCCATCATGGGAGAAATTCACTTGAAGCTCAATATTCGCCTTTTCTGCCAACTTCACAGCAGCTTCCTGAAAAGAAATACCTTCAAGCTCCATTAAAAATGTAAAAGCATTTCCGCCCGCGCCACATCCAAAGCAATGAAAAATTTGTTTATCGGATGAAACGGAAAATGATGGGGTATTTTCTCCATGGAATGGGCATAATCCAAAATAATTTCTACCCTGTTTTTTAAGTTGAACATAATCACTGATTACTTCAACAATATCAACAGCCTGACGAATTTGGTCTATTTTTTCATCTGCAATTCGGTCAGCCATGAAAAACAACTCCATTTGTTCAAACAATTATTCTACAAAGAATAATTAAATTCCTGCAATTTTCGACATTTTTTTCTTAATGCATGATAAATTTTGCCCGGTCTTGTGAACTAAAAGGTTTTGTCCTTTCCCAAATCAGCGGTTTCTATCCTAGAATCAACATATTTCCAAACTGAGTATGTAGAAACCTTTATTCTATGATGAGTCATAGGAAGTGACAAAAAGAACTTTATCAGAAAAACCAGAAGCAATTTCGACAAATTCCTCTTTTACTGGGCAAGAGTCGCATCGACAAAAATAGTCGGACTGCCGTTAATAGTAGTAATAATTCTACATCAACCCACATATTCCTTCTTTAGCCGGTAACTTTTATAAAAGGAATTATGTCGAATTTTTTTTAGGAGAGTTTCCTTGACATCTAACAATAAATAGTTTATTCGTTCACATGCAAGTCTAAACCTAAAAGATTCATTTTTATCACAATTTTTTATTATAGTATATTCATTTTGATTTTACCATCATTTTATTTTCTTTTTTTCAAGCCAATTGTTTACAGAAAAAACACATAATCAAAAGAGATTATGTGTCACCGTCTATTTTTATGAAAATAATTTAAAATGACATTCGCGGTTTCTTCTACTGCCTTATTGGTTACATCAATTACCGGACAGCTGATTTTCTGTACAACTTGATCAAAGAAAGATAATTCTTCCTTAATCCGCTCAATGTTCGCATAGCTGGCGCTATCATTTAACCCTAAGGCAATCAAGCGTTCTCTTCTGATATTATTCAATTTTTCAGGGCTGATTTTTAGTCCAAAGCATTTCTCGGCGGGAACCTTATATAATTCTTCAGGAGGGTCTACTTCCGGTACTAAAGGAACATTGGCAACCTTTAACCGTTTATGAGCAAGATACTGCGATAAAGGCGTTTTTGAAGTTCTTGATACCCCAATTAACACGATATCCGCCTTGAGAATTCCGCGCGGGTCCCTTCCATCATCGTACTTTACAGCAAATTCAATAGCCTCAACCTTTTTAAAATAATCTTCATCTAGTTTTCTTACTAACCCTGGTTCACATAAAGGTGTTTTCCCGCTAAAAACCTGAATTTGATCCATCAATGGACCCATTAAATCAACCGTATGGATTCCCGATTCATTTGCCTTTTCCATCATATATGTACGCATTTCAGGTTTTACCAACGTGAAGGCAATCATCGCTTGATCCATTAATACCAGCGAAATCACTTCATCAATATGTTCCTTATCTTCAACATAGGGATATCTTTTTAAAACCATCCCTGATCCATTAAATTGGCTAATTGCTGCTTTGGTTACCAATTCAGCTGTTTCCCCCACTGAATCAGATACAACGTAAATAATCGGTATATTCATTCCCCTTAAACAGCTCCTCTGCAAATTCTTTACCTTATTCATTCCCAAGAGCAACAAAAGCTTTTGCAATATTTGTTTTCGTAACTCTGCCAATTACTTCGAAACCTTTGTCAGTCTTTCTTACCACCGGTAAAGCGTCAATTTGTTTATCAATTAATTTTTGGGCAATATCAATTAATAGGTCCTCTTTTTCACACATTGTAATATTGGGCATTCTTGTCATGATGATGTTAACGGGTATGGATGTCAGCTCTTGCTTTCCTATACTCGCTCGCAATAAATCCTTTCGGGACAAAACCCCTACCAAAAGGGTGTTTTGGTCCACCACAAATAATGTACCTACATCCTCAAGGAACATAGTACAAATCGCATCATATACTGAAACATTCTCATTCACTACAACGGGAATAGACTGATAATCCTTTACTAAAAAATTTTTCAAGTTTTCCGTTAAAAGCTGAGTTCCAGATTTGCCTGTATAAAAATAGCCAACGCGAGGCCGTGCGTCTAAATACCCGGCCATCGTAAGAATCGCTAAGTCTGGTCTAAGTGTGGCCCTTGTCAGATTTAATTGTTCAGCAATATGTTCTCCCGTTATCGGACCATTATCCTGAACAATTTGTAAAATGTGCTCTTGCCTTTTTGTCAGTTCGATTTTCCTCACCGCCTTACTCGCTCATGAATATAGCGACAATTAATCTTCTTTAGCAATATTATATACGATTTTTATCTTAAGTTAAAAAGATAACATTTCAAAAAGGTGCGGAATCCCGCACCTTTTTAAATTTCTTAAAACACCATCTTTTCTTGTAAAAAGCTTACAAGTTCAGCAATTGGAATACGTGTTTGTTCCATAGTATCCCGATCTCTTACTGTAACCATCTGATCTTCTTTTGAGTCAAAGTCATAGGTAATGCAGTAAGGCGTACCAATTTCATCATGGCGACGATACCTTTTACCAATTGAACCTGCTTCGTCATAATCCACAGTAAAATATTTAGATAATGTGCCAAACACTTCTTTTGCTTCTTCAGAAAGTTTTTTCGATAACGGAAGAACTGCAGCCTTGATTGGAGCTAAAGCAGGATGGAAATGCATCACTGTACGTGATGTTCCATCTTCAAGCTGTTCCTCATCGTAAGCATCAATAAGGAATGCAAGGGTTACACGGTCCGCTCCCAATGAAGGCTCAATACAAAACGGAATATATCTTTCATTTGTTTCCGGATCAATATAATTAAAGTCTTCACCGGAAAATTGCATATGTTGTTTCAAATCATAATCAGTTCTTGAAGCTACGCCCCATAGTTCTCCCCAGCCAAACGGGAATTTATATTCAAAATCAGTGGTTGCATTACTATAATGTGAAAGTTCATCTTCCGAATGATCGCGAAGACGCAAGTTTTCTCTAGTTAAACCTAATGAATGCAGCCATTTTTCAGCAAATCCCTTCCAATAATTAAACCACTCCAACTCTTCTCCCGGTTTACAGAAGAACTCTAATTCCATTTGTTCAAATTCCCTTGTACGGAAGGTGAAATTACCCGGTGTAATTTCATTACGGAAACTCTTGCCAATTTGCGCAATACCAAATGGAAGTTTCTTCCTCATCGTTCTTTGCACATTTTTAAAGTTAACAAAAATTCCTTGGGCTGTTTCAGGACGAAGGAAAATTTCATTCGTACTTGTTTCGGTTACCCCTTGGAAAGTTTTAAACATTAAATTAAATTGACGGATGCCAGTGAAATCGTGGCTTCCACAGTCAGGACAGGCAATGTTATGCTCTTTAATGAGCTCTTCCATTTTATCAAAAGATAGACCGTCTACAATCATCTCAATACCCTTTTCTTCAAGAGCATTTTCAATTAATTTATCGGCGCGGTGTCTAGCTTTACAATTCTTACAGTCAATCATTGGGTCATTAAAATTACCGATATGGCCGGAAGCTTCCCATGTTCTAGGGTTCATTAAAATACTTGCATCTAAACCTACGTTATAGGGAGATTCCTGTACAAATTTTTTCCACCAAGCTTGTTTAATATTGTTTTTAAATTCAACACCTAATGGGCCGTAATCCCATGTATTTGCAAGTCCTCCGTAAATTTCAGATCCCGGAAAAATAAAGCCTCTATGTTTAGCGTGGGATACAATTTGGTCCATTGTTACACTCATTTTTTTCGTCTCCTTTTTTAATAAAATGGCTGTGTTATACTGGTTGTTGATTTACACTCCAGGATGCTCTCTTTCCGCGGGGCGGGCGGTGAGCATCCTCGGCGCTAAAAGCGCCTGTGGGGTCTCACCTGTCCCGCTGCTCCCGCTGGAGTCTCGCACCTTCCGCTCCAATCAACTTTGTTTAAAAATCATCATTGTTCTTTAACAAAGCCAATAAAATAAAAAACTCCCGTCTCTATGCTCTTGAATAAGCATAGGGACGAGAGTTAACCCGCGGTTCCACCCTATTTGCTGAAAGTAAAGTCAGCCTCTTTAAATGTGCATTTCAGCACATGATTGCTCAGGAACGCCCTTCCTTGGAGTTCTATAACCTAGCTTCCACCATCCTAGGTTCGCTTTTATAGAAGTTTCTAAGTACTCTTTTCCATCATGGCAATTATTTATTTTAAAGAAAATATTACCTAAAACAAGGTAAAAAGTCAACACAACAATCATAAAAGATTTCGAAATTGATCCATAGAACTTAAAAACTTTTTTGTTTTTAAATGAAGTCCGGAATATTCATCATAATATGTTGAAATGACCTTTTTTAACTCCGCTTTTGTTTCTGGTTTTACTGAAATATTGCCTAACCTTGATAAGTCGAAATAATAAAATAAGCGCAGTAATTTTACTGTAGCCTGTGAAATTTTTAAATGATAGGGATCTTTTTCCAAGCAACGATGGCAGATTAACCCGCCTTCTCGAATAGAAAAAGAAAAATGCCCGTCTGTACTGCCACAAACGGAACATTGATTTAATGTTGGATACAATCCCAATACATTTAACATTTTCATCTCATAAATATTCATTAGAACATCAGGGTCGTAACCTTCATTTAAATAATTTAATGTTTGAAATAACAATTCAAAATGATAAGGATTTGGCTTTCGGTCCTCTGTACATTTATCCGTTAATTCAACAATATAACTCGCATATGCGGTTAAAAATATATCTTCACCAATTGAACGCATTGAAGTAACCAACTCGCCCTGCTGTAAACTCCCTAGGCCAGTACCCTTTTGGATAAGAAAATATCCATGTGTAAAAAGCTGGGTAATGGAGGATAGCCGGCTGTTAGGCTTTTTTGCTCCTCGAGCCATAACGCCAACCTTCCCCCATTCCCTGGTATATATGGTTACAATTTTATTTGTTTCACTGTAATCAGTCGTTCTAATGATGATGCCTTCACATTTCTGAAGCATGATATCACCATCCAATGGATGCGAAAGACGTGCTTATGAAATGGGAAAATCAAGTTCCGCTAGATCTTCATTCTGATTTCCGGGTATTTCTTGGTTTTCCTTCTCAAGCTCTTTAAAGAGAAGATATGTGTCAATATTACCTGTTTGGGTAAATACTTTCCACGTAAAATCCATCATCGAAAACCCCACCTTTCATTATTTAGACTAGCCTTAAATATCCCAAACCTTACACTTATCATAGCCTGCCTTTGCCAAAATCATAAGACGAAAAATTTGTTAATGTTGTCCATGCATAATTTGATTGAAAGGATAATATTTTAGTTAGGGTGATTCGTTCAATATTCATCTTCATTAAAGCCAAAATCGCGAAGCTGGGACATTTTATTCCGCCAATCTTTTTGGACTTTTACCCATAACTCTAAAAACACCTTTGACCCAAGGAGATTTTCAATATCCACACGGGCACGTTTACCAATTTCCTTGAGCATACTGCCTTGTTTTCCAATAATAATCCCTTTTTGCGAGTCTCTTTCAACTATAACGGTCGCCATTACATTAATAATATCTTTCCCCGCTGGACGTTCAATTTTATCAAGAACGACTGCGATGGAATGAGGGATTTCTTCTCTTGTTAAATGAAGCGCTTTCTCTCTTATCAACTCTGTAATAATAAACCTTTCCGGATGGTCAGTTACTTGATCCGCTGGATAATATTGCGGTCCTTCCGGCAAATATGTCTTTATTTGATCTAAAAGACGCTCGACATTGTTTCCTTCAAGGGCTGAGATTGGAACAATCTCTTTAAACGGATATTTTTCTTTATAAGACTCAATAATCGGCAATAGATCATCAGGGTGAATTTGATCAATTTTATTAATCACAAGAAAAATCGGTGTGTTGACAGTTTGGAATTTTTCAAGAATAAATTCCTCGCCACGGCCAAATCCTTCTTCTGCATTTACCATAAATAAAACTAAATCCACTTCTTTTAGTGTATTTTGAGCAACCTTCATCATAAAGTCGCCTAATTTGTGTTTTGGTTTATGAATTCCAGGTGTATCGATAAAAACCATCTGGGTATCATCGAGTGTGAGCACACCTTGAATTTTATTTCGAGTCGTTTGCGGTTTGTCACTCATAATGGCAATTTTTTGACCAATAACTCGATTTAGAAATGTTGATTTCCCTACATTTGGCCTTCCTATGATGGAAATAAACCCTGATTTATAGCCTTTGTTTTCGTTCCAATTATTCAGCATGCAGATCCTCCTGTGAAAAAGCACCAGGAAGTAAGTCTTCCACTGTAATTTCTAAAGTATCACCTTTTAGATTCGTTAATACGACTTTCATGTCCCTAGGGCATAGCTCAGAAATAACTTGGCGGCATGCACCACAAGGAGAGCAAGGACGGTCGGTATCTGCAACAACTGCCAGCAGTTGAAAATCACGATCTCCTAACGCATAGGCACTAAAAAGGGCCGTTCGTTCAGCGCAATTACACATGCTATATGCAGCGTTTTCGATATTACAGCCATGATAAACTTTTCCATCAGTTGTCAGCAGTGCAGCACCAACACCAAATTTTGAATAAGGAACATAGGCTTTTTCTCTTGCTTTTTTTGCTTCTTCAATTAGTTGCTGAATGTTCACAAATCTTCTTCCTTTCAAGCAGGAAATTTCTGCTTACTTTATTTTACCTCATTTTCCAAATAAAATCATTACTTGTAGCAAAAACGTAATAAAAAAATTTAGAATTTTCCCAAAAGTCAATTATTTGTAAACAACTTCACAATTTCCAATATTTTTTAAGAATGGTTGAAAAAGTTTACGAAAATAACTCTCGGATATATGGAAAAAATACAATGATTCCAATGATAACCGAAAAAATGGCGTAAAGGAAGACAGCACCCGCAGCAAGGTCCTTAGCTTGTTTGGCAAGCGGGTGATATTCCTCCGTCACAAGGTCAACAACACGCTCAATTGCTGAATTGATTAGCTCTAAGGCAAACATGCCGCTAATTGCTAAAATGATAAACAGCCACTCCATTCTTGTTATCGAAAAGAAAAATGATCCTCCGATTACAAGGAAAGAAAAAAGGAGATGAATCCGCATATTTCTTTCAGCTATTATAGCTGTCCTAATCCCTTCTATTGCATAGGCAAAGGAACGTAGTAATGGAATCGTCTTACCCTTACCTCGTGAGTCCATATTCATCTAAAATTTCCTTTTGCAGCGTAAACATTTCCTTTTCATCTTCCTCCGTCATATGATCATAGCCTAATAAATGCAAAAATCCATGAACGGAGAGGAAACCAAGCTCCCGTAAAAAAGAATGCCCATATTCCTCGGCTTGTTCCTTCGCTTTTGGAATCGAGATGATAATATCACCCAAAACGCGCGGCATTTCCATACCTGCTAATTCAATTTCCCCTTCCCCAGGCTCCTCCATTGCAAAGGATATGACATCTGTTGGGGAATCTTTATGGCGATATTCACGATTTATTTCTTGTATCCTGTCATTCAAAACAAATGTTAGAGAAACTTCGCTTCCATCTTCAATCTTCTGTTTATCAGCAGCAAAGGTTAACAGATTTTCAATCTCTTTGATTTGTTCATCAGACAATTCATTCGTTTCATCTAAAAAATCAATCACTAAATTCATGCTTGCTTCACCTTCTTAGTCATTTCTGGATACTCAATTCTCGAGTGAAAAATCCCCTTCAATGTTTCACATAGAGTATGGGTTACCGCTTCAAGTTCTTTTAAAGTTAAATCACATTCATTTAACTGCCCATCCTGGAGACGATCCGCGACAATTTTTTTAACAAGGGATTCGATTAATAGCGGAGTAGGCTGTGTAAGAGAGCGGACAGCGGCCTCGACACTATCGGCGATTCCAACGACAGCCGATTCCTTTGTTTGTGCTTTTGGACCAGGATAGCGAAAATCCTCTTCCTTAGGTTCCTCTTCATTTTGCAGTGCCTTATGGTAAAAGAACTTTAGTAAAGAGGTTCCATGATGTTGTTCTGCAATATCGATAATTTCTTTTGGCATATGATATTTCTTTAATTCATTGGCCCCATCCGTCACATGGGCAATAATGATATTCGCACTTTTTTCCGGCGGCAGTTTGTCATGCGGGTTTTCAAGATGCATTTGATTTTCAATAAAAAAGTTTGGCCTCCGTGTTTTCCCAATATCATGATAATAACTACCGACCCGTGCTAACAAACCATTTGCCCCAATCGCTTCACAGGCTGATTCTGAAAGGTTAGCAACCATGACACTATGATGATAAGTACCTGGTGCTTCCATTAATATTTTTCTTAAAAGCGGATGATTCGGATTTGATAATTCTATCAGCTTCATGGTTGTAAGAATCCCAAAACTAGCTTCAAATAAAGGAAGCAAACCAATGGTTAAAACAGCAGAGGCAATGCCTGAAACGAGTGCAGTTAAAAAGTAATACCCATATTCCAGACCAGAAAATTGGCCATTTGGAAGGAACATTAACGCCCAAATCGTTATAAGATTGACACCTGCTGTAATCGAACCGGCCTGTAATATTTTTGACCTCTGGTTATGGGAACTTAAGAACAAAATCCCTGCAAGTGAACTAAAAAGAATATAAATTCCTTCTGAAAAATTCAGGGTTCCAGTTACACCTTCATTGAAGACAATACTGCCGCAAACCGCCATAATGATCGATGTTAGAATCGCAAGCTTTTCATCAATTAAAATCTTAATCAGCATCCCGCCCATTGCTGCCGGGAATAAATAGCCAATCCCTGAATAATTAAAGATTTGCAGCATGCTAATGACCTTTAAAATAAAGATGGACAGGACAAAAATAATCCCAAACAAAAGCAGATTTGTCTGACGTTTTTCCTGCTGGGTTTTTGTTTGATAAAAATAATAGTTAACAGCTAAAAGAATAATGGTAATCAGAATAAATAATCCCAGGAATGGTTTATAGGATTTTTCATTATCTAATAAACCGACAAGCTTTAACTGCCGATAAATTTCCTGATTAATTAATTCCCCTTCCTCCACGATAATTTGCCCTTGAAGGATTTTCACAGATTCCACACCTTCTGCAGCCTGCTTTCTTAAATCCTCCGTTGCCACTGGATCGTAAAATTCATTCTGCACAACTGCATATCTGCCGAGTTCTATGGCTGCACTTTTAAGGTCATCATTCAATGTCGAATATTTTAATTCCTCTTCCACCCTTTTTTTGGCATTCTCCACATCATTCGTAGAAATTCTTTTCGTCATAACATTATTAATCGCGGTAACGGTTAGATCCTTGGTGATAGAGAGTTCATCTTTATCAGCCTGTACAAGTGCAGTAAAAACAGAATCAGGTAAATCCTTTGTAACATTTTCAGTTAAATTATCTTTTAACTTCGATACCTTTTCAGATACACTAGGCTCCTCGTCATGAGTGGTTTTTACGTCATTCTCTTTTTTTGTGCTCTTACTTTCCTCATCATTAATTTCTGAAGCCGTATCAAAAATGGAAGTAATTAAATCCACTCTGTTTTGCGTATATTCCTTCTTTAGAGTATAGACATCCTGAACTTGGTCTACAGCTTCTTGCCTCTTAATTTCTGTACTTTTCTTATCCTCAATGGTCGCAGGCGAGCGTATAGTTTTTTCAGCAACAGAAAACAAACTTAAGTCCAATTTTTCAGGTTTTACATTACTGTACATTGAAGCATATAAAGCTAATCCTAAAACAAGAAAAAATAATACACGAAAAAACGTATAATCTAACAGCTTACGTATTCGAATAAAATGTTGCTGCATTTTTTCCATCTTTATCCTCCCTAAAAGACCCAAATGCAAGGTTCCTTCACCATTATTATGGGTTTTTAAAACCATAAAAATCAAATCGTTATGTACGTTTCATTTTAATCGGATAAAAATTTATCAATAACTAGCTGTTTTTCTTGATGCAAGCTTTATGTAAAATGATAACAGTTTTTAAGATAAGTTTCATCTGCAAAATAGAATGGATTAATCATTATAACAAAATAAAAAAAAGGGATAAACCCATTTTTTAAGGTCTATCCCCATTTTTAATGTTTTACTGTTTTCTTTTCATACGCTTCAATGATCCTGCCTACCAATGGATGACGGACAACATCACTTTGTTCTAAGAAAATAAATGAAATGCCCTTAACATTTAATAAAATTTCCTCTGCAACAATTAAACCCGATTTAACCCCTTTTGGAAGGTCAACCTGTGTTTGATCTCCTGTAATAACCATTTTCGAACCAAATCCGAGACGGGTTATAAACATTTTCATTTGGGCATTCGTTGTATTTTGGGCTTCATCTAAAATAACGAATGCATCTTCTAATGTCCGTCCCCTCATATATGCAAGCGGGGCGATTTCAATTGTACCACGCTCTATCAGCCTACCGGTATGCTCTGCTCCCAAAACATCATGAAGCGCATCATACAGCGGCCTTAAATACGGATCAACTTTTTCCTTTAAATCACCGGGTAAAAATCCTAAGCTTTCACCCGCTTCAACAGCAGGCCTGGTTAAAATAATTTTATTTACTTGACCATTTTTTAGCGCGTTGACAGCCATGACAACCGCTAGGTAGGTTTTACCGGTACCTGCCGGACCAATTCCAAACACAAGGTCATTCTTCTTGATTGCTGTTACATACTGCATTTGACCAATTGTTTTAATCCGAATAGATTTTCCTTTTACTGTCCTGGCAATTTCTTCATCATAAATATTGACGAAGTACTCTAGTGTTCCTTTTTCAGCCATTCGAAGGGCATAAAGAACATCCCTTTGGTTAATGTTTATTCCTTTACGAATTAATACAACTAGTTTGTCAAGAACCTGTCCCGCAAGAATAACCTTTTCTTCATCCCCGGATAAGCTAACAGATTCCCCTCTAGTGACGACTGAAACATTTAACTCTTGTTCGATAATTTTAATATTAGCATCTGCATTTCCTAAAAGCGCAATCGCCTCATTTGGATTTTCCAGCTGCATATTGATTGTTTTTAGGTTTACTGTCATTCATGTATCTCCTTGGTTATTGGTTGTCCGATTGCTATATTTTCGATTATCTTAAAATGGATATCTAGTATAACTTTACCATTCTTAATTGACTTGTGTAAAATTTTTTCATCCTTAATAATAGCATCTTCATCTAAATGACTTTTTATTTCTTTTTTAGCCATCTCAAGTGCAATTTGTTCAGCTTGTTTTACAGTATAACTTCTTTTAATTTCTTCACGTTCACGGAGAGTTTTGTTAACAAAGGAAACAGGCAATTCCCATTTTAAAAAGTGAATTTTGTGTTCATTCGTTTCTGTTTCATATTCCTTAAATTCCGGTTTTCCAAACCCCCATACAGGAATTTCAAAATTTCCTACCTTTACAAAATGTTTCTCCTTTTCCTTACCGTTGAATACAGTAAAATTGGTTTCAAAGGGGAGTTCTACGTGACTTTTATACCACGTCTCTCCCCATACCTCTCCTTTTGCAGCAATCGCTTTTGTTTTGCCTTCCATCCCGATTTCCCCTGAAACCAGTAATTGACCTGGCTCAACATGATCATTGATATTAACGACTTGTTGTCCATCTTCAACATACATTTTAGCAATTATGGCTTTCTTCTTTGCGACTAAATTCCTGGGAGCAAATTTTTTAGGCTTCTTTGGCTCGTTTTTTTCAACCACTTGAAAGTGATAGGTTGTCCCGTTCAACTCCACACCGACCCATGTAAGGTCGTTGATATTGTTTGTCAGCCTTCTTTGAATACCCTCCACGTTATCAACAAAGAACTGTAGTTTGCCAATTTTCACCCCCATCTTGTCCAATTCTTTGCGAATTTTGTGCTCTGTTGCAGGCTTAGCTCCTTTTATTTCAATTCCCCAGATAACATTGGATAACACTAAAATGATAAGTAAGAACAAAGCAGCTCCTGCCAAAAAGCCGCTGTTTTTTAATAATCTTTTAAATAAAAACGGAACACCGCTCCGCTGTAAGAAGCTGATGGAACATTCACTTTTTCGGGCAAACCGTCTTATTTTCAGTGCATCCTGCAGCCTCATTTTAAACGTAATCGTTTCAGTTCCATGCCTTTTAACATTCCAAACGAGCAGGCCATTTCTGCTTAGTACATTTAAGAATCTTTCAATTCCTCTCCCCGTAACTTTTACTGTTACCCTGCCAAATAAAAATTCAATCCACTGGTTTTTCATTTTGTTCCTCCCGGATTTTCAGTTATATAGATGACCTGATCAATTCTTCCTTCCAATAAAATCTCTTCAGGTAAAATGGTTTTAATCACGAAGGACTTACCTTTTATCAAAAGCTGCCCTTGTTTTAAAAGCAGGCGGAGTTCTTTATCAGTAAAGGTCAATAAACCTTTATGGTTCTCGATATAGATATGAATCTGGCCAATCATCGTGATACGGGGTAAATCCATCATGACATCTTGAGGAAGATCCATATTCTTTGTCATCCAATTCCGGACAAGTTGCCCCCATTTTTTTGCCATAAAAAAAGAACCCCCTTTCATCTCATATTTATGAAATGTAAGGAAGTTCTAGCACATCTTTTTCCTTTTCAAAACCAGGTTTATTATTTTAGCGTCTTCTTGAATAAAACGGTCTTTTTGCTCTAGGAGCACCCAAGATCTCTGACCAGATGATTCCATTAATTAGGGTTTGCGCATCAGGACTATCCGAAATTAATTCATTATGATCTTCTTTATCCAATGCTTGGGGCTTCAGATCTTCAACCCTTTGCCTCTCATGCACCCTGCTGACCCCGGTGGTGATAGATTCAGCTTCCTGCTTAATTTGGTCATAGTTGATTTCGATATTCCGCGGAGTGACAGTAGGTTCTTCTATTCTGTTAATAGATTTTACTTGTTTTGGCGTAACTTTTTCCGAAAAAATTTCACGAAATTCATCAAATTGATTAAACGTGAAAGATTTATTCTTTGATGGTGTCCTATTTGCTTTTGCCTTTCCAAAAACAGATGAAAGAACACCGATAATAATTAAAAAAATAATGGTTTCCATGACCGATCCTCCTTAGATTATTCCTTATGGATGGCGGCCGTTTTAGCGATCGTCTTTTTTATCACCCGTTATCTTGCCTATCGATCCTCTCATATCCGTATCCGCTGAGATATTTTTAATATTCATATAGTCCATAACCCCAATATTTCCAGACTTAAGCGCTTCGGCCATAGCAAGCGGTACTTCTGCTTCAGCCTCGACCACCTTGGCCCTCATTTCCTGGACTTTTGCCTTCATTTCCTGTTCTTGGGCTACAGCCATAGCCCGGCGTTCTTCCGCTTTTGCCTGGGCAATTTTCTTATCCGCTTCCGCTTGCTCCATCTGAAGTTCCGCACCAATATTTTTACCAATATCAACATCCGCAATATCAATGGAAAGAATTTCGAAAGCTGTTCCAGCATCTAGTCCTTTAGATAAAACGGTTTGCGAAATGGAATCAGGGTTTTCTAACACTTTACTATGGCTTTCAGAGGAACCAATGGTTGATACAACCCCTTCTCCTACACGAGCCACGACGGTTGCCTCACCTGCCCCCCCGACAAGGCGCTCTATATTGGCCCGAACGGTAATTCTTGCTTTGGCTTTAACTTCAATCCCATTCATTGCAACACCCGCGATAAAGGGGGTCTCAATCACTTTAGGATTGACACTCATTTGAACAGCCTCTAACACATCACGGCCCGCAAGATCGATGGCTGCGCAGCGTTCAAACGATAATTCAATATTTGCCCTGTGTGCGGCAATAAGGGCGTTTACAACCCTGTCAACGTTACCTCCGGCCAGGTAATGGCTTTCAAGCTGATTGGTCGTTACGTTTAACCCCGCTTTGTGAGCCTTTATTAACGGATTAATTACCTTGCTTGGCGTTACCCTTCTAAGTCTCATTCCAACCAGTGTAAAGATGCTTACACGTACACCGGCAGCAAGTGCTGAAATCCAAAGCATCACAGGAACAAAGGATAATAAGATCCCTAAGAAAATGAGTGCGACAATGATAATTGCAATGACAAAAATCGTTCCGCTTGGCATAATGAAACAACCTCCTAATTATTTAATTTCTCTCACAACTATACGTGCTCCCTCAACCTTAATGACCTTTATTTTTGCATTTTGATCAATAAAGCCTCCTTCGCTGACCACATCCACCCGTTCAGTGTTAAAAATGGCAGTACCAGCCGGGCGTAAAATGGTGAGAGCTGTCCCTTCCATGCCCAAAAGATCTGTTCGATTGATATTTGAGACATACCCATCCTCTTTTCTTGCTGAATCAAAGAGTATCATTTTATTAAAGAGAACAAGTTTTTTACCAAAAATTTTGATCATAATAAAAAACATCAAAATCGAAAAAAATAAAGCGATTAATATGGAGATGCCCATTTGCAGGGTGTCTCCACCAGCTAAGAAGAGACTGAAGATAAGCGCTGCCAAACCAAGGGTCCCGGAGATTGCCCCCGGCAGAAATAGTTCTAAAAATATGAGGATGATTCCGGCAACAAAAAGGACAAATGAACCAACCCCAGCAAGTCCGGCGAGATAATGTCCGTAAAAAAATAATAGGAGGGCAAACACACCAATAAACCCAGGTATCCCAAATTTGGGAGAAAAAAGTTCCATGACAATACCAACACCAGCGATGGTTAATAGAACGGTTATGACAATTGGATCCGTAAGAAAAGCAACCAATTAAATCCCCCCTTCTCTATCTATTGCTATATTTACGTTCGACATTGGTTAAAGTTTCACCTTCTTGGATATTTAAAACCAGAATGCATAAATTATTGGCTGTTAAACTTAGTTGTTGATTTCCACTCCAACCACAAGCGGTTCGGGGAACCTCCTCGTCGCTTCGCTCCTGCGGGGTCTCCCCTGTACCCGTACTCCCCCAGGACACTGAATTGCTTCCTTGAATCCGCCCACGCACGAAGAAAATGCGTTAGCATTTTCGAGGAGTCTTCGTGCCTTCCACTCCAATCAACACTGTTCAAAAATCAACATTCTCCTTTAACATAGCATAATTATTAAAAATAAAAACCGCAGGCATTATATGCCTGCGGCTTTGATGTCAGAATAATTATGAAAGGTGTTGTTGTACAAGTTTATTTACAAGTGATCCATCTGCTTTACCTTTTACCTTCGGCATAATCGCAGCCATCACTTTTCCCATATCCGCTTTTGATGTTGCACCGGTTTCAGCGATTGTCTCTTTTACAATATCCGATACCTCTTCGTCAGTAAGCTGTTTTGGCATATACAACTCAACGATCGAGAGTTCCGTGCGCAATTTATCAACAAGGTCTTCGCGACCTGCTTTATCAAATTCATGGAGGGAGTCTTTGCGTTGTTTTACTTCGCGAGAAAGTACTGTTAACTCTTGTTCTTCAGACAGCTCACTTGAACCAAGCTTAATCGCTTCATTTTGCAGTGAAGCTTTCACCATCCGAATCACACTGAGTTTGTCTTTTTCCTTGTTTTTCATTGCTTGTTTCATTTCATTATTTAAACGCTCGAGAAGACTCATAAATTACACCCTCTCTTAGAACTTACGTTTTCTTGCTGCTTCAGACTTTTTCTTACGTCTTACACTTGGTTTTTCGTAGAATTCGCGCTTTCTTGCCTCTTGCAAAGTACCTGTTTTTGATACAGTACGTTTGAAGCGACGAAGAGCATCTTCAAGCGATTCGTTTTTACGAACGACGGTTTTAGACATTCTCTTTCCCTCCCTCCGAAACACAACACACTTACATTCAATCCATGTACCTTGCAATTATAATATAACCTTGAAACAAGGTCAATATTAATTACAGGTGCTTATCCAAGCTTTTTAATTTTTTATTCATAATTGACAAGAATAATTAATGAAAATATGTCTAATTTTCCCCTAAAAGTGGCATGTCCTAACAATATAGGCCATAGAATGAAGCGAGGGGGCCTAAAGACATGCTATACATCATATTATTTGTTCTTTGTATTTTATTATTTATATTTGGAATGACCATTATAAGGTTTGGATTATTTAATTTATCTGCAGAAAAATTGAGGACATGGCTGATTAAATTAACGAGGACCCCTTTAAAAGGGATGGTAACAGGGACATTTATCACAGCACTGCTCCAAAGCAGTTCCGCCGTAATGGTCATCACAATTGGATTGATTTCAGCAAGGATTATGACCTTCCCGCAATCGATTGGGATTATCTTAGGAACAAATATTGGAACAACCTTTAAGACTGAGTTAATTACTTTTGATATAGATGCTATTTTAGCACCATTAGCTATTTTGGGCGCCTTTCTAATCATCCTTAAAAATCGAAAGGCGAGAAGCATAGGAATGCTTTTATTTGGAATTGCCTCTGTTTTCACGGCAATGAAAGGATTTGAATTATTAGCACATCCTTTAACATCGCTGAGCTATATAAATAAATATATTCTCTTAATTAATGATCATATTTTCCTTAGTTTGCTTACAGGAACATTCATTACTGCAATAATTCAATCCAGCACCGCCATGACTGGGATTGCAATGGGATTTTTAACAGCCGGGCTCCTTCAACTCGACGCCGGAATTGCCATCATGCTTGGAGCCAATATTGGGACATGTATTACAGCTATTATTGCTTCTATCGGCGGTGGTAAAGAGTCCAGGCTTGCGGCATATGCCCATGTTTGGCTGAACGTCTTTGGGGTTGCACTGTTTATCCCGCTCATCCCCTATCTAACCGAACATGCAGATCTGCTGGCCAGCCATAAAGATGTACAACTTGCACATATTAGCGTGATCTTTAATGTGGCTACTTCCATTATTGTTTTGCCGTTTGCGACAAAATTTGGAGAAATGATTTTATATTTACATGGAAAAAAAGCTTAAAAAGACGGCCATGAAGGCCGTCTTTTTTAATAGGAGCTTGTAACGGTTAGCCCTTTAAGAATGGCAACACCTGAGCTTGCTCCAATTCTTGTTGCGCCTGCCTCAATCATTTTAAGTGCATCCTCAGTGCTTCTAACCCCGCCGGATGCTTTTACACCCAGTTCCGGACCCACAGCCTGTCTCATCAACGAAATATCCTCTATTGTAGCCCCACCGGAAGAAAAACCTGTAGAGGTTTTTACAAAGTCAGCACCAGCTTGAACGGCAAGCTGGCAGGCACGAATCTTCTCTTCCTGAGTTAAAAGACTTGTTTCAATGATTACTTTCGTTAACGCCCTTGTTTCTGCAGCATCCACAACAGCCCGAATATCACTTTCCACTAATTGGTCATTACGGTCCTTTAATGCCCCAATATTAATAACCATATCAACTTCATCAGCACCGTTGTCAATCGCATTTTTTGTTTCAAATGCCTTTGTTTCGGATGTTGTCGCTCCTAATGGAAAACCAATAACCGTACAAACCTTAACATCACTTCCATTTAATAAATCACTACAAGTTTTTACCCATGCAGGATTCACGCAAACGGAAAAGAATTTATACTCTATTGCCTCTTGGCAAAGGGTTTCAATTTGTTGCCTGGTTGCATCCGGTTTTAACAAAGTATGATCAATCATTGCAGCAATCTTGACAGTTGTCATTTGTTTGCTCCCTTCACGATTCAATGGATATGGCGAAGTAAAATGAAATCTGCTGCTGAATATAGGATACCCCTTTCAAAGAAAAAAGGACCCGAATATAGGGTCCTTACATGGCAGCTTCTTCTTCTATAAACAATTCTTTTACTGTAGTATCCTCAACAATCCGAACGAATTGCCCTTGATTATAAGGGTATCCGGCTTTCGTAATTTTCACTTTTACAATTTTCCCAACCATTTCTTCTGTTGCCGAAAGTACAACTTTTAAATAATTATCTGTATATCCAACATATAAACCGGAATTTGGTTCCTCTTTATATTCTTCTTCCGGTATAACTTCAAGAACATCGTCTTCAAATTGTGAAGCATATTCTTTCGCCAATTGATCGGAAAGAGTAATGAGACGGTGAACCCGCTCATTTTTAACTTCCTCATCAATTTGATCTTCCATTCGTGCAGCAGGAGTACCAGTCCTTTTAGAATACGGGAAGACATGGAGTTCAGAGAATTTATGCTCCTTAATAAAATGATAAGTTTCCATAAACTCTTCTTCTGTTTCACCCGGGAAACCAACAATTACATCGGATGTAACAGCTAGACCTGGAAGTACTTCCTTTAAACGATCCAATCTTTCAGCGAAAAATTCCATTGTATATTTCCGGCGCATCCGCTTTAAGACCGTATTCGATCCGGACTGAATCGGAATATGCAAATGGCGGACAATAATATTTGAATATTTAATGACTTCAATGACTTCGTCAGTGATCTGACTTGCCTCAATCGATGAAATACGAAGGCGTTTTAACCCTTTCACCTGCGCTTCTAAATCACGAAGGAGCGCTGCAAGGTTATAATCCTTCATGTCCTCTCCATAACCGCCGGTATGAATACCTGTCAACACGATTTCTTTATAGCCGGCATCCACAAGCTGCTGTGCCTGATGAATGACTTCTTTTGGATCACGTGATCTCATTAAGCCGCGTGCCCATGGAATAATACAGAAGGTACAAAAATTATTGCAGCCTTCTTGGATTTTTAATGAAGCGCGCGTTCGATCTGTGAATGAAGGTACATCCAGTTCCTCATAAACACGGCTTTTCATAATGTTCCCTACGCCATTAATTGGCTGACGCTCTTTTTTATACTGCTCGATATAACCAAGCATTTTAATCCGATCCTGTGTTCCCACTACAATATCCACCCCGGGAATGGCCATAATTTCTGCCGGGGATGTTTGTGCATAACAACCGGTGACACATATAACAGCATCCGGATTTTTCCTTACAGCTCTTCTAATCACTTGTCGGCTTTTTTTGTCACCCGTGTTTGTTACCGTACAAGTGTTAATCACATATACATCGGAAATCGCTTCGAAATCGACCCGTTCGTAACCTTCTTGTTTAAATAACTGCCAAATGGCCTCAGTTTCATAATGATTTACCTTACATCCAAGTGTATGAAACGCGACTGTTGCCATTAGAACTCACCTCATTAATTCAAAATGATAGGAAATCGCCGCAAGTGAATATAAAGGCGCCGTTTCCGTTCGTAAAATCCGCGGACCCAATCCGCAAATAGAAAAACCATTTTCTTTTAAAAGCCGAACCTCTTCCTCCGTTAATCCACCTTCCGGTCCAAAAACGAATAAAAGTGATTGACCATTTTCCATTTTTTGAAGAGTGGAGGAAAAAATCGAAGTTTCCCCGCTTCGGCTTTCTTCTTCATATGCAACTAATTTATAGTCAAAGTTTTTGCTTTCCGCAAGCAAATTTTTAAAGCTTACCAAGTTGGACACTTCTGGTAAAATAGCACGATGGGATTGTTCCGCAGCTTCTTTGGCAATCTTTTGCCATCTCTCTATTTTTTTCGCTGCTTTTTTGTCATCCCATTTTACAACGGACCTTGCCGCTGAAAAGGGCATAAATCCATGGGCACCAAGCTCAGTCCCCTTTTGAATAATCCACTCCAGCTTGTCTCCTTTTGGCAGACCGCTGGCGATTGTAATAGAAATCGGAAGCTCAGAATTTTCTTCTTTCCATTGTACAACGTCTGCAACGACTTGTTCATCGGTAATTTCTGCAATTTCACATACAGCCGTTTTCCCCTGCGGGTCCACACACATGAGTTGATCACCAATATGCATGCGCATGACCTTTAAAATATGATGTCGATCTTCGGAATCAATCATAAAACGATTTCCGTTTGCTCGGTCTTTAACAAAGTAGCGTTGCACACGATGCACCCTCTTTAAAAACATTTTACTCTTTATTTTACTAAAAAAATATTGATTATTAAAGCCATGAAATTAAAAAAAGGAGTCTAAGCTCCTTTTTTATCCATTATACCCTTCTAGCAATTAGCGCAACCCAATCTTCCATTAAAATCGTTTCTGTTATTTCAAAGCCAGACTCAACAAGAGCCTCTTTGACCTGGTCTTTCTTTTGCTGAATGATGCCGGATGCGATAAAGCACCCACCTGGTTTTAAGACCTTCGCCACATCATCGGTAAACCTTAATATCACTTCAGCTAAAATATTAGCCACAACGACATCCGCAGAAGTCTCTTCTACACCATCAAGCAAATTATTTTGCGAAATAGAGACAGACTCACTTACCTTATTCAGCTTGATATTCAATTTAGCTTGGGTAACTGCGACTTCATCAAGATCATAGGCTCTCACGTCAAGAGCACCAAGCATGGCTGCTGCGATACTTAATACGCCAGAACCTGTACCAACATCAATTACTCTGTCGCCGTGCTTAACGGTTCTTTCTAGAGCCTGTATACACATAACGGTTGTCGGGTGTGTTCCAGTTCCAAATGCCATCCCAGGGTCCAATTCAATGATTAGTTCATCACTGCTCACCGGAGTGTAAATTTCCCATGTTGGAACAATCGTGAATTTCTCAGAAATTTTTACTGGATTATAATACTTCTTCCAGGCGGTTGCCCATTCTTCTTCATTCACTTCACTGATGGTCACCTTATTTAGGCCAATATCAATATTATAAATAATCAAATTATTGATTGATTCCTTAATGGCATCCACCGTTTCCCCTAAAAAACTATTTACAGGTAAATACGCTTTGACAATTACCCCTTCCTCCGGATAATCGTCGGGATTAAGTTGGTAGATTTCCCCGAATTGGTCTTCCCTCTCCTTTGTCAGCTCAAATGGATCTTCAATGACTACACCGCTTGCTCCAGCCTCATGCAATATATGAGAAATAGGTTCGACTGCCTCATTTGTTGTATGGATACTAATTTCGGACCATTTCATACTACCAACTCCAATCCTTACTCACCTTTAAAGGCACGTTTTACTTTAGAGAAAAAACTTTCTTCATGTTCACCAATTGGTGCATTTCCACTAATATCAGCAAACTCACGAAGAAGCTGCTTTTGCTTATCATTCAACTTGGTCGGCGTAATGATTTTGACAATGATATGTTGATCACCGACACCATAGCCGCGAACATTTGGAACACCTTTTCCTTTTAAGCGGAACTGGGTTCCTGTTTGAGTTCCTGCAGGCACTTTTAGCTTAACCTTTCCATGCAGGGTAGGTACTTCAATTTCATCCCCCAATGTCGCTTGAACAAAAGTGATTGGCATTTCACAATAAATGTCATCGCCATCTCTTTCAAAAAACTCATGGTCACGCACATGGAAAACTACATAAAGATCTCCTGCTGGACCTCCATTAATACCTGCTTCTCCTTGACCAGCCATCCTTAATTGTTGGCCATCATCAATACCAGCAGGAATTTTTACATGGATTTTTTTCCGTTTTTTCACTTTTCCTGTTCCGCCGCAGGTTGAACATTTATTTTTAATTTCTTTCCCTGTTCCATTACAATAATGACATGTCCGGCGATTAACAATCCGACCGAACGGAGTATTCTGTTCAACATTTAATTGACCTGTTCCATGACAATGGTTACATGTCTCCGGCTTTGTTCCCGGCTTAGCACCGGAACCGCTGCAGGTTCCACACGTTTCCTCGCGGGGAATTTCAATATCGGTTTCTTTACCAAACGCTGCTTCCTCAAAAGTTACCGTCATCGTGTACTGAAGGTCAGCACCCTGCCTTGGAGCATTTGGATCTCTTCTTCTAGAACCGCCGCCGCCAAAGAACGTATTAAAGATATCCTCAAATCCGCCAAAGCCGCCTCCGAAATCAGCTCCGCCGCCAAATCCTTGATTTGGATCAGTATGGCCGAATTGATCATAGTGGGCCTTTTTTTGATCATCACTTAATACTTCATAAGCTTCAGCTATTTCCTTAAATTTATCCGCTGCATCCGGCTCTTTATTAATATCTGGATGATATTTTTTGGAGAGCTTACGGTAAGCTTTTTTTATTTCATCCTTTGAAGCGCTCTTACTAACTCCCAGCACCTCATAGTAATCCCGTTTACTCATGATTACCACTCCCGAATCATTCACATAAAGATTATTTTAACACTCTAAAGATTTATATTGCAAGAATAAAAAGCTTAATGTCCTTATAATAAATAATCAAAGAAAAAGCCAAAGCCGCTAGACTGACTTTGACCTTTTCCATATGTTCTCTTTCATTTATTACTTATCGTCTTTTACTTCTTCAAATTCTGCATCTACTACATTGTCATCTTTACCGCCAGCGCTAGCACCTTCTGCTCCTTGCTGTGCCTGTGCTTGCTTCGCAGCTTCTTCGTAAAGCTTAACAGATAAAGCCTGAACAATTTCTTGTAATGCATCTTTTTTGCTGCGGATTTCATCCAAATCATTTTTTTCAATGGCTTGTTTCAATGCATCCTTGGCATCATTTGCTTTTGCCACTTCAGCTGCATCGACTTTGCCTTCAAGGTCTTTTAACGTTTTTTCCGTTGTAAAGACAAGCTGGTCTGCTTCATTGCGTAGCTCTACTTCTTCTTTTCGTGTCTTATCCGCTTCAGCGTTTTCTTCTGCTTCTCTCACCATTTTTTGAATTTCTTCATCAGAAAGGCCGGTAGAAGATTTAATCGTAATTTGCTGTTCCTTATTAGTACCAAGATCTTTAGCGCGGACATTAACAATACCGTTTTTATCGATATCGAATGTTACCTCGATTTGCGGAATTCCACGTGGTGCTGGTGGAATATCGGATAACTGGAATCTGCCCAATGTTTTATTATTCGCTGCCATTGGACGCTCACCTTGAAGAACATGAATGTCAACAGCTGTTTGATTGTCAGCTGCAGTAGAGAATACTTGAGATTTAGATGTTGGGATTGTTGTGTTACGGTCGATTAACTTGGTAAACACCCCGCCCATTGTTTCAATACCAAGGGATAAAGGAGTTACGTCTAGTAATACTACGTCTTTTACATCCCCAGTAATAACACCGCCTTGAATAGCAGCCCCCATTGCCACAACTTCATCAGGGTTAACACCGCGGTGCGGCTCTTTTCCAGTTGCTTTCTTAATCGCTTCCTGAACAGCTGGAATTCTTGTTGAACCCCCAACTAGGATGACCTTATCAATTTCAGATGGAGAAAGGCCAGCGTCACTTAGTGCCTGACGAGTAGGTCCCATTGTACGTTCTACAAGTGATGCAGACAATTCTTCAAATTTCGCTCTAGACATCGTTACTTCTAAATGAAGTGGTCCAGCAGCACCAGCCGTAATAAATGGCAGGGAAATTTGTGTTGAAGTAACACCTGATAAATCTTTCTTTGCTTTTTCAGCAGCATCTTTAAGGCGCTGAAGAGCCATTTTATCTTGAGAAAGATCAATTCCGTTTTCTTTTTTGAATTGTTCTACAAGATAATCAATAATGACTTGGTCAAAATCATCACCGCCGAGGCGATTATCACCAGCCGTTGCTTTAACTTCAAATACACCGTCTCCGAGTTCAAGAATGGAAACGTCAAAAGTACCGCCGCCAAGGTCATAAACAAGAATCGTTTGATCTTGATCCGTTTTGTCTAAGCCGTACGCTAAAGCGGCAGCAGTTGGTTCGTTGATAATACGTTCAACTTCAAGACCGGCAATTTTCCCTGCATCCTTTGTTGCTTGGCGCTCTGCATCATTAAAGTATGCAGGAACAGTAATAACCGCTTTTGTTACCGGCTCGCCAAGATAATCTTCTGCATAAGATTTTAAATATTGAAGGATGATGGCTGAAATTTCTTGTGGAGTATAGCTCTTTCCTTCCACATCCTCTTTATGAGTAGTACCCATATGGCGTTTAATTGAAATAATCGTATTAGGGTTTGTAATTGCTTGGCGTTTTGCCACTTCCCCTACTTGGCGTTCACCATTTTTAAATGCCACAACAGATGGAGTCGTACGGTTTCCTTCTGGATTTGGAATAACTTTTGGCTCGCCGCCTTCAAGTACAGCAACACATGAGTTTGTTGTACCAAGGTCAATACCAATAATTTTACTCATTGCCTTTTCCTCCTAAAATAATATGTAGGCTTATTGATTTACCTTTACCATTGATGCGCGAATCACTCGGTCTTTTAATAAATAACCTTTTTGGAACTCCTCAATGATAATATTTGAACCATAGTTTTCGTTTGATTCCTGCATCACAGCCTGATGCAAATGTGGATTGAACTCTTTTTCAACTGTTTCAATTGGTTCCACGCCTTCTTTTTTCAAGGCGTCCACTATACCGCGGTAAATCATATCCATACCTTGAAGCAGTGACTTTGCCTGTTCATTGTCCACTTCCACTTTCATGGCTCTTTCAAAATTATCCAATGCAGGCAATAAATCTGTGATTAGCTTTTGTGCTCTATATTTTTCGCTCGCTTCTTGATCCAATCTAGAACGACGGCGGAAATTATCAAAATCAGCTTGAAGCCTTAGATAACGGTTATCAGCTTCATCTAATTTGCTTTTCAATCCCTCTATTTCTTTTAAAAGGTCCTGAACGGTTGATTCACCTGTTGTCCCTTCCTCAGCAAATACAGTCTCTGCTGTATTTTCCTCAGTAAGTTCTACCTTTTGATTTGCTTCTTGTGTCTGTTCAGCCATTTCTTCATTAATCGTATTTTGATTCTCGTTCGTCAACTTACTCACCTCCCTTAAAGCATTTATCATCATTTATTAAAATATCCCAATTCATGGTAAGAGGGGCGAAACACTAGGACATTTCACCCTTACTCAATATTACCAGTGCTAATTGTTTTGATACAGTTTCGTAAGGACTGAACTTAAATCCTTACTAACTAACTGAAGTAAACTAATGACACGAGAGTATTCCATGCGGGTCGGGCCGAGGATGGCAATCGTCCCTAATTTTTCAGCCCCAACAGAGTAGGTAGCCGTTATCAGGCTGCAATTCTCCATTGCACTATTTTCATTTTCACGGCCGATTTTAACATTTAGCCCTTCCGATTCTTTTCTGATTAGGTTATAAAGCCAATCCTCCTGATCAATCATTGTTAACAAGCCGCGAATTTTGGATAGATCGTGAAATTCAGGCTGACTTAACATATTGGTTTTACCGCCCAAGAAAAGTTTTTCATTCACAGGCATTTTCAGGGATTCAGTGATGGTCTTCATCATAAAATCGTAATTATGAATATGCTGTTTAAGTAACAGGGCAACTTCTTTATAAATTTTACCGGTTAATTCCTCAAGGGGAACATTTGTCAGCCGTTCATTTAGAATGTTAACGGTTTTTTCTAAATCGCTCGCATCAACAGAAGGCGGCAAATAAAAAGTACGATTTTCTACATGTCCTGTATCCGTAACAAAGATGGCAACAGCTGTTTCTTTATTTAATGGGATAATTTGAATCTTCCTAAGTTTATTAATACTTGCAGCTGGTCCTAGGACAATCGATGTATAATTCGTTAATTCAGATAGGATTTTTGCAGATTTTTGAATAATCTTTTCAAACTCAAAAATTCTTTCTGCAAAAAGCGATTGAATAATGGAAACATCATGCTGATTTAGCTTTTGTGGTGAAAGCAAATGATCAACATAATAACGATAACCTAATTCTGATGGAACTCTGCCTGATGAAGTGTGAGTTTTTTCTAGAAAGCCTAAATCCTCAAGGTCAGCCATTTCATTCCGAATCGTTGCCGAACTAAACGAAATTTCTTCCTTCTTCGATAAACTTCTTGAGCCAACAGGTTGCGCAGATCGAATAAAGTCATCAACAATCACCTTAAGAATTAACAATTGACGATCTGTTAACACACGCATCACCTCTGTTAGCACTCATAACCATCGAGTGCTAATTCTACTAATAAATTATCAAAAAGGGGGGAAGGTGTCAATCATTTGTAATCGAAAAGAAGAATAACCTTAGGGCTAAACAACTCCCAAGAATGATTGAAAAACTTCATTCCCTAAAAAGCGTCCCTCTTTCGTTAAAAAGATATATTCATCGTTGATTTCCAGCCACTTTTTATTTATTAAATCCTCTAATTCTTTCCGAAACAACTCAAAAGGATTTTTTCCAAACTTAGATGTAAATTTAGATATGGAAACACCTTCTGTTTTCCTTAAACCTAAAAACATTTCCTCTTCCATTTGTTCCGCAAACGATACAGGATGTTCATCAAGGACTGGAAGATTTCCATTGTTTATTTGATCGATATATTTTTTTAAGGGGCCTAGGTTGGATCGTCTGACCCCATTTACATAACTGTGTGCTCCTGCTCCAAATCCATAATAATGGTCGTTATTCCAATAGGTTAGATTGTGCCTGCTCTCATAGCCCGGAATTGAAAAATTGCTGATTTCATATTGTTTAAAACCATGTTTGTCCATTTCTTCCATCATCAATTCATACATCACAGCTTCTGTATCTTCGCCTGGAGTTGGCAGCTTGCCTTTTTTCAATAGGTTGTAAAAAACAGTTTTAGGTTCAATGATTAAAGAATAGGCTGAGTAATGGGTAATATCTAGAGAAAATGCCTCTGTTAAAGTTTCTTTTAAATCCGTAATAGTCTGTGTCGGTAAGCTAAAGATTAGGTCAATGCTAATATTCTCAAAACCAACCTCTTTTGCATTTGCAACTGATTGAAAAACATCCTTCGCCTGGTGTACTCTGCCGATTTTTTTTAAAAGCTCATTATTAAAGGTTTGCACACCAAGGCTGATTCGATTTACACCCGCATCCTTTAATATTTTTAATTTTTCCCTTGTTAAGTCCCCTGGATTCGCCTCAAAGGTGAACTCGTAATTTTCGCTTTTTGGCAGGTTCTGATTTATATTTTCACAAAACCGGTAAAGCTGCTGCTCGTTTAATGAAGTGGGTGTTCCTCCTCCAACAAAAATCGTATCTATTTGTTTGGATGGAAATTGTTTTACTGTCAAAATCATTTCTTTATTCAGGGCGTCCAAATATTCATCTACCGGCTGGCCTTTTAAAAACACTTTATTAAAATCACAATAATGACAGATATGCTCACAAAATGGGATATGAAGATAGGCTGCATTAATCATTTTTTCACCTTCTATTTCAGTAACAAAAAGAGGTTAGACTTGCCTGATATCAGACAGATCCTAACCTCCCTTTCATTTATTTTTTTGTATTGTTGTCATCCATTTTTAATACCGCCATAAAGGCTTCCTGCGGTACTTCAACAGATCCAACCTGTTTCATTCGTTTTTTACCTTCTTTTTGTTTCTCTAACAGCTTACGTTTACGAGAAATGTCGCCGCCATAACATTTTGCTAATACGTTTTTACGCATCGCTTTGATCGTGGAACGTGCAACAATTTTTTGACCAATTGCCGCTTGAATAGGCACTTCAAATTGCTGTCTTGGAATTAACTCCTTCAGCTTTTCAACAATGACTTTCCCACGTTCATAGGCAAAATCTTTATGGACGATAAAGCTTAATGCATCGACTTTTTCCGTATTTAATAATATGTCCATTTTTACCAGACTGGATGGTTTATAGCCAATCAGTTCATAATCGAAAGATGCATAACCCCGGGTACTTGATTTCAACTGGTCAAAGAAATCGTAAACAATTTCGGCCAATGGAATTTCATAAATGATGCTTACCCGATTTTCTCCCTGGTATTGCATATCGACGAAAATTCCGCGCTTTAACTGGCAAAGTTCCATAATCGCACCAACATAATCGTTAGGAGCCATCATCGTTGCTTTTACATACGGCTCCTCAACACGGTCAAGTTTTTGCGGTTCCGGCATGTTGGACGGATTATCTACATTTAATTGTGTTCCATCTGTCATATAAACATGATAGATAACACTCGGTGCAGTTGTGATCAAATCGATTTTAAATTCACGTTCAATCCGTTCCTGAATGATTTCCATATGAAGGAGTCCTAAAAAACCGCAACGGAAGCCAAAGCCCAGTGCCTGTGAGGTTTCAGGTTCGAATTGAAGGGCAGAGTCATTCAATTGAAGTTTTTCAAGTGCTTCCCTTAGATCATTAAATCTGGCAGTATCAATTGGATAAAGTCCACAATACACCATTGGATTTAGTTTACGATAACCTGGCAGCGGCTCAACAGCGCCATTTTTTGCATTTGTAATGGTATCTCCGACACGGGTGTCGCCAACATTTTTAATAGATGCAGTCAAAAAGCCGACATCACCAACGTTTAATTCGTCCAGCATCGTAGCCTTTGGAGTAAACACGCCTACTTCATTTACTTCAAATTCTTTTCCAGTAGCCATCATTTTAATTTTATCGCCAACCTTGACGGATCCTTCTACCACACGAATATAGGCAACAACGCCGCGATAGGCATCGTAAAGAGAGTCAAAAATCAGGGCTTTTAATGGCGCTTCAGGGTCTCCAGTTGGTGCTGGTACTGTTTTTACCACTTGTTCGAGGATTTCTTCGATTCCGATTCCTGCTTTTGCAGAAGCTAAAACAGCCTCAGATGCATCTAAGCCAATGACTTCTTCAATTTCATTACGAACTCTTTCAGGTTCAGCACTCGGTAAGTCAATTTTATTAATAACAGGTAAAATTTCAAGATTGTTATCCAAAGCAAGGTATACGTTTGCAAGTGTCTGTGCTTCAATTCCCTGAGCAGCATCAACGACTAATACCGCGCCTTCACAGGCAGCAAGGCTTCTTGATACCTCATAGGTAAAGTCGACGTGTCCCGGTGTATCAATCAAATGGAAAATATATTCTTCTCCATCTTTTGCTTTGTATTTTAATTGTACAGCATTTAACTTTATCGTAATTCCGCGCTCACGCTCGAGGTCCATTGAATCTAAAAGCTGATCTTTCATCTCGCGGGATGATAATGCATTCGTTTTTTCTAAAATTCGGTCTGCTAACGTTGATTTCCCATGGTCAATATGGGCAATAATTGAAAAATTTCTAATCTTTGATTGTCGTTTGAGCTTGTCTTCTCTGTTCATGGTCGTTCACTCCTACTATACTCACACAAGTACACTATTTTTGATTATAGCAGTAGGATAATCAAGATTCAATGAAAAGTGAAAATAGAAAAGGCAACACGCCGTCTGGTACCGTACTCGCGTTACTTAGAAATGCTTTCCACTAATTTTTTAGACGCACCGGAAATTCCTTCGGACATTTTTTTGCCCATTGAAGAAAATAAATTAAATGCATTCATCTCTTCTAGCTTTTTCTTTTTTGTTTCGATATCATGGCTGGTAATTTGATTTCCCATTACCGAGGCATGTAAGTCATTCCCTTTATCATTTATCGTAACAGCCTTTTGAAAATTAGGATCATTATAGCCCTTCATTCGATGAATCCCGTCATTCGCCAGCTGCATTCCCGCTAAAACAGAGATAAACATTAAAGCTGCAATCCCTAAACTTTTAAGCATAAACAACTTCATACAGCCGCTTCCTTTCTTTCTATAAATTCTTTACCAGTGTTAAAACTCTGTGCTGATCGGAGCGGAAGGCGCGAGACTCCTGCGGGAGCACGGGACAGGGGAGACCCCACAGGCGCTTTAGCGCCGAGGAGGCTCCCCGAACCCGCCCGCGGAAAGCGAAGCGCCTGAAGCGCAAATCAACAGACAAGATTCCCCATAGACTTTTCTACTAAATATTATGTCGATGCTAGAGTTAATAGAACCGATTTATTAACTAGACACCAAAAGGGCTCTTAGTAGAAGTAGGAAGCCTAAAGTAAAACTACCTCGTATAATACCCGGCATTTTCCTGATTGACTGCCCCGTGAAGCGATGCATTCAAACCATTGGCAATTAAATTCGCCATGTCTTCAATAAAAACATCCACTTCCTTTGGTGTGACCATCAAATTATGGCCAATCGGCGATAGAACCTCATAAATTAATTTTCTCTTTTCTTCATCCGATAATGTCCCAATGATCCCTAAAAAGGTTTTTCGATGCTTTTCTTCCGGTAAATCCTCTTCCGTCAACTTTCGTTTTTCCCCAAAGCTCATACCGGCGGGTGCAAGCGATCTCGACGGACGATTTCCTTCCTTCAATTCTTTTCCGAAATGTTTAAGGATAAAATCAATCGTATCACTCGTAATCGAAACCGCATCCACAACGGTTGGCACCCCAATTGCAAAGACAGGAATTCCCAAAGTTTCTTTACTTAATTCCTTTCTTTTATTACCAACCCCTGACCCGGGATGAATACCTGTATCAGAAATTTGAATCGTCGAATTTACACGCTCAATCGATCGAGAGGCTAAGGCATCAATGGCAATGACAAAATCAGGTTTTGTTTTTTCAACCACACCGAAAATGATGTCACTTGTCTCAATCCCCGTTAAGCCCATAACACCTGGTGACAATGCACTAACAGAGCGATATCCTTCTTCCACATTCTCAGGCTGAAGCTGAAATAAATGTCTGGTTACCAGCAAATTTTCACAAACCATCGGCCCAAGTGCATCAGGAGTAACATTCCAATTCCCGAGCCCTACCACAAGACAGGAGTGTGTTTTTTTAATGCCTGTCCCTTCTAAAAAATGGGCAAATTCATGCGCGAAAATCTCTTCTACTTTTTTCTGCAGCTCTGTGTCCTGCCCACGTATTCCTTGCACTTCGAGTGTTAAATATCTCCCAGCTTTTTTTCCTAATTGTTTTTCTCCTTCTTTGGTAACTTCTACTAATGAAACTTTTATATCATCCACATCTTTTTCTTTTATTATGACGCCTTCAATTTGGGATAGATTTTCCTCCTGCTGAACTGAGTCCCCTCGTCCGGCAAGTACCATCTCCCGTGCCTCAATAGCCAGGTCTGTTCGAATAGAGTATTTACTAAGATCAATTGATTGCTCCTTCATAGTAGACAACGCTCCCATCCAAAAATACTATTTCCTATTTTTTCCCCTTTTACTTAAAAACATGCAAGCGATAATTCTAGTATTGCAATATAAGCGTTCGTTTGATAAAATATCTCTTGTTCTGAATAATTGTGAATGAATGTTAAAGTCGAGTTCATATAGTCTCGATTCTCTTTAGGAGGTGAATGTAATGCCTAACATTAAATCTGCTATTAAGCGTGTGAAAACAAGCGAAGCACGTAACGCTCAAAATACAACTGCAAAATCTGCAATGCGTACTGCTGTTAAAAAAGTAGAAGCTGCTGTTACAACGAATGATGCTGCTGCTGCAAAGGAAGCTTTCGTTACTGCTGCAAGTAAATTAGACAAGGCTGCTGCAAAAGGTCTTATCCATAAGAACGCTGCTGCTCGTAAAAAATCTCGCCTTGCTAAAAAAGCGAACGCTCTATAATTAGCCAAAAAAAACGATTCCTCCTTGGAATCGTTTTTTTCTTATATTCACTTACTTATTCAGGCGGAATAGCAGCATTTCAATCAGCAGCGATTTATTCATCCCGCCGGTCTTCATCTGATAATCTGCCTCGGCAAGCAAATTCATTAAGTTTGTCAATTCCTCATCCGTAAATTTATCTGCCTGACCGGCAGCCAATTTAACCCTAAAGGGGTGAGTCTTTAAAAAACCGGCAATCTGCTGCTGTCCGTAGCCTCTTCTTGAAAGCTCCTTCACTTGATAAATCAAGCGAAACTGTCCGGAAAGTAAAGCCAAAATTTTAATCGGCTCTTCATTTTGTTTTAGTAAATCAAAATAAATTCTTAGAGCTTCATCCAATTTCCGGGACACTACTTTTTCAATCAAGGTAAAAATATTTTGTTCTAATGTTCTCGACACCAGCTTTTCTACCAAATCAGCATGAATCATTTTTTCATCTTGGGCGTATAAGGCCAGTTTATCCATTTCGCTAGACAACATAAACATATTGGTACCTGCAAGTGTCAGTAATAACTCAAGAGCACTCGGTTCGATATCAATTCCATACCCTCTTGCACGTTCTTTCACCCATGATTTTAATTCGTGTTCATTCAGTTTCTTTGCTTCGACGACCTCTGCCGTTCGTTTTAATTCCTTCGTAATTTTTTTCCGCTCATCCAGCTTTTCATACGGTGCGGAAATGACCAACACCGTATAAGGCGCCGGCTCCTTTAGATAGGTTTCAAACCGGGATAAATTATGGTCAATCTTTTCTTTTATTTTTTCAGAGGTTAAAAATTGCGGGTTATGTAGAAAAATTACTTTTTTATCACCTAAAAAAGGAAAGGTTTCGGCATCCTCTAAGGCGACCTCGATTGGTGTTTCTTCTAAATCATAGGCAGTGTAATTAAAATCCTTCTCATCCTCTTTTAAAAGCCGGTCGAGTAACAGCTGTTTTGTTTCATTTATTAAAAAAGCCTCTTTCCCGTACAATAAATAAACGGGAGCAAAATCCCCTTTTTTTATTCTCTTCCAAATATCCAATACCATCACTTTACGCTCCCCGAAAAAAAAAATCTCCTTTCCTATCGTAAAGAAGCTTGGACGATTTGACAAGTAGTTAAAGGGAATTGGCAGCTTTTTGGATAGTACCAATTCCCGATCTATATTGAACGCCTGCAACATTAGCCCTAGGAACCATCATCGCTCGGCGGAGTTTCTTTTGTACTATTATTTTGAACGGGACGGGACAAACTATTTGTGTTAACTCTTGTCAGTTTAGGAAAGTAAATCGCCATTTTTTTAAGCATTGCACTGTGGAGCAAAATTCTAAGTACGCTGGATTTTTTTACTTAAATATCATATACTATATGTTGAAATAGGAGGGGTAGACTGTGAATGAATTCGAGAAAGATGTTCAAAGTAAACGGAACGATGCTATTGATTCTGGAGTAGGCTTTGGGGTTTCATTTGGTTTTTTTGCCATTATGTTTATTATTGCAACAGTCATTAAGTTAATTGGATCCTAATAAATTAGCTACATACTTATTTTTCAGGAGACTGCAGTGTACTGCAGTCTCTTTGCCGTTTTTTCTGGAAAAAATTTATTTTGAATATGTTTTATCCTATGGCAGAAAGGTTGAAAAGGTTCCATGTCCATTATAAAAACGGTAGGTAATGGCTCCCTGTTGATCCGTACGATAAATAAACACATGATACTTTTGTAAAATATCTAATGTTTCCTTATGCGGGTGACCAAATCGATTTTTTTCACCGGCCGAAATGAGGGCCACTTTTGGCTTTATTTGTTGAATAAAGTCTTCAGAACTCGAGGTTTTACTTCCATGATGCCCCGCCTTTAATATATCGACGGTTAATTCGGGATAGTGATGAATGATCCTTTCTTCTCCTTCTTTGTCAAGATCACCGCCAAAGAACCAGGTAAGGCCGCCAATTTTAGCAAATATGGTAATAGACCCACTGTTCCGCTCTCCTTCAAAATTTTTTTCAGGAGACAGGACATAAAATAAATAGTTCTTAGTTTTCCATTTCATACCTCCTGAAACCTTCATGACTGAAATGCCCTTTTTCTCCGCTTCATGAATAATTTCCAATTCAGTTTGTGATGGTTCCTTAACAGAAGGCATTAGAATTTGTTCAATTTCCATTTCCTTAAGGATCGCGAATGTACCGCCAATATGGTCCATGTCCCCATGGGTCAAAATAAGCTTGTCAATTTTCGTAATTCCCCTTCCTTTTAAAAATGGGATAACGACATCTCTTCCTATTTCATAAGGCCGTTCCCTCCTCCTCCAGTTTTCTTCTGTAAAGGAGACAGTCCCGCCTGTATCAATCAGATAATTTCCTTTCCCAGATGGGAGATGAATCAAAATACTGTCCCCTTGCCCAACATCAATCATTGTCACCTCTCCAACTGGATTCAGCCAATTCCAAACGATCTGAAAACTTACTAAAAAGCCGGTTAAGACAACAATATGAAGTTGCTTTTTTACATAGGAAGGAGTTTCCCATACAAAAAAAACAGCAAGAATGGCTGCCATATACAGAATGAGGAAAAGAATTCCGGGTCTGCCTGGAACAAAAAGGGCGATAGAAAAATCAGAAAGATAATGGATTAGTTGATTGGAAAGCGTAATGGTTTTTATAAAAAAAGCAAGCAGGATGGAAGGAGTTGTTTGAAAAATAATTTGAATAAAAAATAAAAAATATAAACCAGGAAGAAAAACAAATGAAAATAAAGGGATGTACAGCAGGTTGGCTGCAATACTGATCAATGAAACCCCAAAATAATGGTAAAGCAATAATGGTAGTGAAGCTAATTGGGAGATAATCGATGTTACCAGCATTTTAGCTAAGCTATTTCGATATTTCTTGAGGATGATTTTGGCGGATACGATAATCGCAAAGCTTACTGTAAATGATAGCTGAAAACCGACATCATAAACGACCATGGGGTTTATGAGTAAATAGAGGATAAAGGCAATGCTGATTGCATCAATTGGGATCAGTTTTATTTTATTTTTCCACTTTACCGTTATAAGGACAAGAAAAATCATTAAAACGGCACGAATGACGGACGGGGACCCGCCAGTTAAAATAGCATAGATTGGCAGTAAAAAAAGCAGAAATTGCGTCATAAATTCTCTTGTAAGACCACTTCGAATCCCAAGATAATAAACCATTCCAATTAAAAGAGATACATGTAAACCGGATATAGCGAGCAGGTGAACAATTCCCGTTTTTTGATAATCAACTAAAGCCTCAGGACCAAGCAGGCTTCGATCCCCAAAGATTAAGGCAGCTGAAAGCGAGGAGATTTCTGGTGGAAAATGAGTTTCAAGGTAATGGATACCATAAAAACGGAGCTCTTTAATAAAAACAACCGGTGTCAATTTTTGGGGGATACAGGTTTGCAAAGGATTTTTCTGGGTTTCAACGATCCAATAAATTTTTTTATTCGCTAAATACGCACGGTAGTTAAAGGCATTCGGATTTTTAGCAATTGAAGGTTTAGACAATTCTCCTGAGACCTTACATAACCTTCCATAAAAACTTTTATTTTTCATAGCTCCCTTTTCAGCCTCCGAATGAATCCGGTAACGAATTAAGAGTTTTTCTTTGTACGCTTTTTCCTTTGCCATTACCTGCAATAAATCACCATCTATTTTCGTATCATCCATAAACTCTAGGTAAAAAACCTTCGTACTCGATGGAATAACCGTTTGGCTGTTAATTTTGACATTCTGGGCAGACAGGAAAAACACCAGGAAAACACCAAACAGGAGGAATAACTGCGGGGAAGAATACTTTTTATATGTAAACACTAAAGAAAAGAAAACAATTGCAGCGAAAATAAATGGAACGGCTATATTGAGCGAAGATAAAACACCCAGTAAGGCAGAAATAGCAAAATAAAAATATTTTCCTTCCATGATATTTCTCCATTTCTGAATTAAAGAAACAAAAACGCCGGTCGGTTGGGATTGCCGGCGCTAATATAATTCCTTATTGATTTAGCGTGCTAAAATCAATGCTTTGTTCCTTTAATTCTACTTTTTCGACATGAACCTTCGCCTGTTGAAAAAGCTCGATTGCATAGGGGTGATTTTTATAATCCTCAGCATAATAAACAGTTTTAATGCCTGCCTGAATGATTGACTTACAACATTGCAGACAAGGAAAATGAGTCACATATATTTCTGCATCTGCAGTAGGGACACCAAATTTCGCACACTGAAGCAATGCATTCATTTCAGCGTGAATTGTCCTCACACAATGATTGTCAATGACATAGCACCCCTTATCGATACAGTGGTCACCTCCCGCAATTGAACCATTGTAACCCCCGGCAATAATCCGTTTATCGCGAACAATCGTTGCCCCTACCATTAGGCGGCTGCATGTACTTCTTAAAGCAAGCAAATGGCTCTGTGCCATAAAATATTGATCCCACGAAATTCTTTCCATTCTCTACTCCCCCAAAACTTCATTAATCACTGATTTAAGTGTAATGGGGATATTTCATTTGGTCAAACTAAAGAAATCAGTGAACTTCTACCAAATCCTTCAGTTTTTCGAATGTCTTATCTCCAATTCCACTGATGTTTTTTAAATCTTCAACCGTTTTAAACCCACCAGATGTTTCACGATATTCAAGGATTGCAGCAGCTTTTGCAGGTCCAATCCCCGGTAAGGTTTGTAATTGAGTAGCGTCGGCTTTATTCAAATCCACTTTTACGTTGGCAGGAGTGCCTCCGGTAGAACCCATTTGGCCGCTTCCCGCAATAGCGGCAGGAGGAGAATCTGTTTCCCCTTTCGCAGGAATATAAATAACCATTTCATCCTGAACATGTTCAGCAAAGTTTACTTGGCTTTCGTCTGCTTTATTCGCTAAACCACCTGCACGCTCAATCAAATCAATCACCCGTTCTCCTGTTGTAGCAGGATATACTCCAGGGTGCCTAATTTGTCCTTTCACATCCACCATAATCGCTTCTGCTTTTTGTTCTTTCTTTGCCGGTTCTTCCGGTTGCTTGGCCGTGTTCTCTCCTTGAAACTCACTTTCCGTGCTATTCAGTTGTGGCGCGGTTACAGAGGTAGGATTCTCTTGATAAATAAAAAAATAATAAATTCCACCTATAGAAATTAATACAGCAATAACTACAAAGAGCTTATGTTCCATAAACCAATCTTTCACAAAGAACCATCCTTTCTAAAGGTATATTTCGCTATTGATTTTCATATTGTTAAAAGAGAAACTTGTATGCAAAGGAGGGTCGGAACAATGAATATAGGTTTCATCGGCACCGGAAATATGGGGAGGATTTTAGTGGAAGCCTTAATCGATGGAAAAGCCATTTCCCCTTCTTCAACGTTGATCACAAACAGAACAAAATCAAAAGCGATGCTGCTTAAAGATAAATATAAAAAACTAAGGGTTGGGAACAATGCAGCAGAGGTGGCGGTTGAATCCGATCTCGTGTTTATTTGTGTAAAGCCACTTGATGTGTACAAAATTCTCGAAGAAATCAATCCCTATTTAAATGAAGACAAATGCGTGATCTCAATTACAAGCCCTATTAGTACCATCCAAATAGAACAGAAGGTTACTTGTTCAACTGCCCGGGTGATTCCAAGCATAACGAACCGGGCGCTGTCGGGAGTTTCATTAATCACCTATGGAGACCATTGTAATAATGTTTGGAAGAGAAAAGTGGAGAATCTGTTTTCGAAGATTTCTGTTCCGGTTTTTATCGATGAGAAGATAACAAGAGTTGCCTCCGATATCGTCAGCTGCGGCCCTGCATTTTTTAGCTATTTACTCCAGCGCTTTGTCGTAGCAGCGGTTAAAGAAACGGAAATTGATGAAGAAACGGCAACCATACTAGCAAGTGAAATGATTGTTGGTTTAGGAGAGCTAATTAAACAAGGGCATTATACATTACCATCATTACAAGAAAAGGTTTGTGTAAAGGGCGGCATAACAGGTGAGGGGATCAAGGTGCTGGAAAAAGAAATAGGTGAAGTTTTCGAGCATGTATTTCAAGCCACACACGCAAAGTTTGACGAGGATCTCGAGAAGGTCGGGCTGCAGTTCTTTAATCATTAATTCGCCATTAAAAGACAAATTCCTCTATAAAAAGCCATCTTTTTAAAAAAGATGGCTTTTATTTTTTACTGACCACAAAAAAGATTCTTTCGGATTGTGGCAATGGAGCTGTATTTTCAAAATCTGCACATATTTTGATTTCTTCAAAACCAAAACCAGCTTGATGCAACCAATTTTTATAGTCTTCCACAGGATAGGTTCGTTGAAAGTGAAGTTCATCAAATCGGTCATACATCCCCGACTTTTCATCTAAAACGAAAAAACTGAGGTCATGCTCGACACTATTTGGAAACTCACCCGGAAAGCTATTCCATATATAAGAGACATGTTCATCATTTAATGCAAAGGTTTGATTGATAAAAATTTGAGATATTTTGAAAATCGAATGAACATCGAAAATGAATATTCCACCTGGTTTCAAATGCTGATATACCGATGAAAAGGTTTGAAGAACGTCCTCTTCGGTTTTCAGGTAATTAAGCGAGTCACAAAAGATCCCAATAACATCAAATGAACCATGTCCCTCCAACCTGGTCATATCTTGCTGATAAAATGAAATAGACATCCCCTGTTCTTCAGACTTTGCTTGAGCTACAGCGAGCATATCCTCTGATAAATCGACTCCTGTAACATCAAAACCCTCCTTGGCGAATCGAATGGACAGTTCGCCAGTCCCGCACGCTAAATCAAGAAAACGAATACCACTATCACCGTTTTCTTTCAGCCTATCTTGAACAAATCTGACCCACTTTTCATAGGGAGCATCCTTCATCAGTTCATCATATAGATAGGCAAATTGTTCGTAACTCATGAATTTAACTCACTGAGAACATCTTCATGCGGAGCATCTCCCCATAAACGTTCGAGGTTATAATAGCTGCGTTCTTCTCGATGGAATACATGGGCAACCACATCGCCGAGATCAATCAAGACCCATCTTGCCTCATCAAAGCCTTCTACTCTTCTTACATCATAACCGTGTTCTTCTGCCTTTTCCTTCATTTCTTTAGCAATAGCTTGTACTTGCTTATCTGAATTTCCATGGCAAATAATAAAGTAATCAGCAATTAAGGAAATTCCCTTCATATTCAGGGCAATAATCTCTTCCGCTCTTTTGTCATCGGCAGCTTTAACCGCAATTTTAAGCAATTCTTGATTGTTCATTCATCAATCCTCCAGTTTTTTGACAAGATCATTATAGGTTTGAAATGTTTCAGGGTAAATTGGTTGATTTTTTTTCAATAAAAAGCTGATTGTATTCTGAATCGATTTAATTAGAGCTTTATCCAAATTTTCTTTTGCCATCTCTCTTACTTCTTCTACGCCGGGAAAGTGTCTTCCAGGTTCAATATAATCCGCTAAATAGATTACCTTCTCAAGTAAAGACATTCCTGGTCTGCCGGAAGTATGATAGCGTATGGCTGTTAGGACATCAGTGTCAGTAATCCCTGCTTCTTTTTCCACTAAATAAGCTCCTGCTGGCGCATGCCATAATTCTGCATTATATTCCAATAAATCTTGTGGAAACCCTTGAGTGAGAATAATTTCTCTCATTTCTTCCTTCGGTCGGAATTTTGCATAATCGTGAAAAATTGCTGCCAATTCTGCTTTTTTTTCATCTGCACCAACCTGTTTAGCAAGGATTATTGCTGTTTCCATTACCCCAAGCGTATGCTGATAGCGATGGTCTGTCAATTGTTCCTTTACGACTTTAAGTGCCTCATTTCGTTCCATATAGCTGTTTCTCCTCAATATAACGAATTACCGAGTCAGGCAATAAATAACGAATCGTCCTGCCATTCTCGAGACGCTCTCGAATCATACTTGACGAAACATCAACAGCAGGTACATCTACATATTGAATCGGATATTCTGTCAAATGATTATAGTTAGGTCTCTCAACACCAACGAATTTTACGAGCTTAATCAGTTCGTCAATTTTATTCCATTTCGGCAGATATTCAATCATGTCAGCGCCGATAATAAAGTAAAATTGATCATCAGAATCCCGTGAATTTAAGATTTTTATCGTATCAATGGTATAGGAAGGACCTGTTCTATCAAGCTCTATCGTTTCAATTTTAAAAGCGCTGTTTCCTTCAATGGCTAGATTCAGCATATTTATTCGATCATGATTATCAACTGATTGTGTTTTCTTCTTGTGAGGAGGCTCTTGATTCGGCATAAACCGAATCTCATCAAGCTGAAGTACGGAAAGGACCTCATTTGCAATTAAAAGATGCCCGTAATGTGGTGGATCAAATGTTCCTCCCAATATTCCAACCTTCTTCATGAAAAGCGCCTCCCTAGTTTCTTATGGTAGTACAATTTGCTTTTTTTCGAGAGATTCCTTATAGAGGACAATTGTATGACCAATAATTTGGACAATTTCAGCCCCTGTGCCTTCAGCAAGCTGCTCAGCCACTACATTTTTATCCTCATCGCAGTTTTGCAAAATGCTGATCTTAAACAATTCCCTTGCCTCTAGGGCATCCGAAATTTGTTTAATCATATTTTCATTTACGCCACCCTTGCCTACTTGAAAAATAGGGTCTAGGTGATGCGCTTTTGATCGTAAAAACCTTTTTTGTTTACCTGTTAACATTTGATGTGCCTCCCAGCTGTTGTAAAACATTCTCTCTCATTCTTTTAGCATCAGGGAAAATACCTGTCCATTTTTCAAATGCAAGTGCCCCTTGATACACAAACATCTCTATTCCAATTTGAATCCTGGCACCTTTTTGTTTTGCTTCTCGTAAAAGCTTTGTTTCAAGCGGATTGTATATGATATCACAAACAAGTGCCTGATCTTGAATATTTTCCATGCTTACTGGCTGCTCATCAAGATTCGGGGACATCCCACTCATGGTCGTTTGAATAATTAAGTCATATTCTCCCATTGTTTCAGCTGCTTCGGATAACGAAATCGCTTTTGAAGGGATTTGGAATGGACATTCCTCAACCAATTTCGCAGCCTTTTCAACCGTCCGATTGGCAATATCGACAGCTTTTGGTCCGCTTTTTGCAATCGTAAAGTAAATCCCCCTTGCTGCCCCGCCAGCGCCAATAATTAATACTTTGCTTTCGGTTATTGAAAGACCGTCATCAGCCAAGCCTTTTAAAAACCCTAATCCATCTGTATTATAGCCAATGAATTTGCCGTTTTTATTTACAACTGTATTAACTGCCCCAATCTGAAGAGCTAATTCATCCACTTCATCCAAAAAAGGGATGATTGCACTTTTATGCGGTATAGTAACATTAAATCCCCCGGCACCGATGGCCTTTAAGCCTTTTACGGCATCCCCTAAATTCTCTGGTTTCACTTGAAAAGGAAGATAATGCGCATCGATATTATAAAAAGAAAATAAGTCATTATGCATGACTGGGGACATCGAGTGCCCAATCGGATCTCCCAACACTGCAAAAAGCTTTTTCACCTGTTTCTCCCCATTCTCTCTTTATATTAATGATTTCCTTAATAAGGTTTGTACGCCTTTTGGTACGTATGCAACAACGGTTGCACCGGGTTCGTTAACGGTTACCCAGCCGAGTCCGGAAAAAACAACATCTGTTTTTCCTTCTTTAATCACATATTCTTGTTTGACAAGCTCCGGAAACGTATCCAGCTGCTCCTGTCGTGGAGGGGTCAGCATTTCGCCAACATGATTTTGATAAAGATCTTCCGCGTTTTCTGTCTTAGTGCGGTGAATATTTAATTCATTTGAAACGTAACATACAAAAGATTTTCGACCCCCGCTGACATAATCAAATCTAGCCAGTCCGCCAAAAAATAAAGTTTGTCCCTCATTTAATTGGAACACCTTTGGCTTGATTTCTTTTTTCGGTGTAATCACTTTTAAATCACGTTTATCAACAAAATGGGCCATTTGATGGTGATTAATAATTCCAGGTGTGTCAGTTAAGGAATTCCCATCATCAAGCGGGATTTGAATAATATCCAAGGTAGTACCAGGAAAATGTGATGTGGTGATAACATCCTCTTCCCCGGTTACTTCTTTAATAATTCGATTAATAAAAGTCGATTTTCCTACATTGGTACAACCGACCACATATACATCTTTTCCGTCACGCATTTCATCGATAACGGCTGCTGCCTCTTTAATATACTGCCCTTTGGCCGCACTAACGAGAAGAATTTCCTCCGGTCTTAAGCCTAGTTCTCTTGATTCCTGTTTCATCCAGTTGATTAATTTATGATGCTTTACCGACTTCGGTAATAAATCCACCTTATTTCCAACAAGAAGTACCTTATTATTACCAACAAACCTGTGTAAACCAGGCAGCCAGCTGCCATTAAAATCAAAGATATCGACCAGCATAACAATCAGGGCATCTGTGCTGCCAAGTCCATTTAATATTTTTAAAAAGTCATCATCGGTTAAGCTGACATCTTGAACTTCATTATAATGCTTTAACCGAAAACATCTTTGACAAATTAAGATTTCTTTATCTAATGCAGCTTTCGGTGCGTAACCCAATTCACTTGGGTCATCCGTCTGAACCTTAACACCGCAGCCCAGGCAAATATTTTGCTGTTCACTCACACATTAATCCTCCCATTGAATTAAGCCTCTTTTACGAAACCAATTCATAATTCTTCGTTCGGCAAAACGGTTGAATTTAGTAAAAAACCCATCGGTTTGCGCAACAGGAACGACAAGGATGGTATATAATCCGCTCCGATTCCCGCCTAGTACATCTGTTAATAGCTGATCCCCAATTACCACTGTTTCTTCTTTTTTAATGCCCATTTGGGAAATCGCCTTCTGGAAAGCAGGTCCCATCGGCTTACGTGCTCGAAAGATAAACGGAATTCTCAGTGGGTCAGAAAATGCCTTCACACGATCTTCATTATTATTTGAAACAATCGTGACAAGAATATTATGTTTTTTCATTTCATCAAACCAAGAAATTAATTGAGGGGTTGCATTGGGACGGTCCCACTCGACAAGGGTATTATCTAAATCGGTAATAATTCCCTTAATCCCTCGTTTTTTTAATTCATTTGGATTTATGTCTAGAATGCTCTTCACATGTTCATCCGGTAAAAATTGCTTTAACACGAAGCTTACACCTCATTAAATAGGACTTTAAGAATTGTCTAGCTTAAGCACCAAATCAAGCTGCTCTGCTTTTCCTTGTATCATCATAACCAATTTTACCCTTTGTTTCAAAGTATATTATTTATTTAAAAATATTTTTCGACAAAATCCTCCTTTTTAGGCTTTTGTGGATAACATTATTAACATTATACCCATTGAAATATCCAGATTTTGAAAATTTATAAACAAATTAATCACAAGTTATCCACCCATTTATGTGGATAACTGGAACGGTTGTTCTAATTTAATATATTTGGTAGATTTAGGTTACAGCAAATGAATCTACATTATATGTTTGTTTTTATCTTTATAGAACCATTAAATTGGAGGTGAATTCTGCCATGCGTAAACTTTCAGATGAATTATTGATTGAATCCTATTATAAAGCTAGAGAATTAAATTTAAGTACTGATTTTATTCGCCTCATTGAAACGGAAATTCACCGGCGTTCTCTATTTAATAAAATTAAAATTTCTTCCTAACCATTTTTGAATACGCCCGATTACGGGCTTTTTTCTTTGCATTTGAAAACGGCACATTTAAGTGCCGTGATCGCAGGTTCATTTACCAATTTTTCCAATTTTCTCTCCAACCTTAATTTCTTTTGGCGGATGGATAGAGGAGTCCATTTCGAACATCCCTTTTTCAAATAGTAAGACCACGGTAGAACCAAAACTAAAATAAGCCATTTCTTCGCCTTTTTTTAATTGACTTCCATTGTGGGTGGTTTCAATCGAATTAACAAACATTGCCCCCACTTTTACAACAGCCGCATGTCCAAATTGAGTTTCAAGCTCCGTGATCACCCGGAAGTTTTTTGCAAGGGTTCTTACACCATATTTCAGGCCCCATTTGTTCACCGGATAGGATTTCCTTCCTAAAGTCCATTGTTTTGTAATGGTGCCATCAACGGGACTATGAATGCGATGATAATGACTTGGACTCAAATAAAGAATAATGTACTTCCCATTTAAATACTTTTCTAACACTGAACGATCTCCCAGCATCTCTTCTATTGAATAGATTTTACCCTTAACCACAATTTCGCTGGTTTCTTTAATGGGTCCAATATCTTCAATTACGGCATCTACCGGGCTTACAACTGCATTTGAACTTAGATCCACCGGTCTCGCATCTTTCCGCAGCTTTCGAATAAAAAGATCATGAAGTGTAGGAAAATCTTGAAAAGAATTTTCGATATCCTCCTGATTTAATCGATAAACCCTTGCAAAGGACGGGACAGCAATACGGCTGATTCGAGAACGGGCAAACCGTTTTAACAGGAACGATGTCCACCTTCCATTTGTTAATTCGATTAGTAGCCGATAAAAAGGCTGTAGCATTGAATTCCCCCCAAATAGTGTAAAAATACTCTTTACGATTAGTCATAAAACCCTTAATATTAAATATTATAGAGTAAATACTTAGAAAAATTGATTCTCTCCCGTTTAATTAAAAAGGAGTGAGCGGAAATGTTTTTATCGGACGTTGTTGATCAAACAATAAAAAAACTTAAAAGCCAAACAGCGAATGTTATCACCTTAACAAACCTATCATTAGGCGGTTTTGCAATTGTTTTAGGAATTCACGGAAACCTAAGATTAAGCCTGTTATTAATCTTTATTGCAGCATTAGCCGATCGATTTGACGGAATGATTGCCAGAAAATTCAACATTGAATCAGAGCTAGGTAAACAATTGGATTCCATGAGTGATATTATATCATTCGGAGTCGCACCGGCACTATTATTGTATCAAGGAATCTTAAACGATTTTGGCGGTCCCGGATCGTTTTTTACTGTATTTTACATCGGATGTGGTGCTTTTAGATTAGCACGTTTTAACATTACCGAAAGCAATGGGTATTTTACAGGATTACCCATTACAGCAGCAGGCTGTTTAGTCACCCTAAGCTTTCTTGCAATTCCCTATCTGCCGCCTCAAACCTTCTTATTCATCATTATTATTTTATCATTTCTTATGGTCAGTTCCTTTAAACTTAAAAAAGTATAATTTAATCGAAAAAGCCCGGCGATCCTTTTTGCCGGGCTTTTCGCTTATTGTTCTTACTTATCCTTCGTTAATTCAAGGAATTCGAAAATATCATCCAAGCAAGGTTTTACGGCCTGTTCCCAGAAATCCTTTTGTGTCAAATCTACCTGCAGATGCTTCTCTGCCAGATCCTCTACGGTCATGGAAGCCGTATCCCTCAACAAAGCAATATACTTTTCTTCATATCCTTTTCCTTCCGCAAGAGCCTTTGCATAAATCCCCAATGAGAATAAATAACCAAAAGTATACGGGAAGTTATAAAACGGCACCCCTGTAATAAAGAAATGAAGCTTTGAGGCCCAAAATAATGGATGGTATTCATCTAAGGCATCACAATACGCTTCTTTTTGCGCTGAGAGCATCAGTTCATTTAACCTTGTTGACGACACAGGACCTTGTTTTCTTTCTTCATAAAAGCTTGTTTCGAACAAGAACCTCGCGTGAATATTCATTAATAGGGCAACCGTTCTTTGAATTTTATCATCCAGGAGAACAAGCTTTTCTTCTTCATTTTTTGCATTTTTTACGGCGGCATCAGCAACAATCATTTCAGCAAAGGTAGAGGCTGTTTCCGCAACATTCATTGCGTAATTTCGATTTAAATAGTGGACACCTTTCATTGCAAATGTGTGGAAGCCGTGCCCTAATTCATGCGCAAGAGTGGAGACATTGGATGGAGTCCCGGAATAGGTCATGAAAATTCGTGATTGATTACTTTCCGGAAAAAAGGTACAAAAACCACCTGGTGCTTTTCCAGGACGATCCTCGCCTTCAATCCACTGTTCTTCAAAAGCCTTTCGGGCAAATGCCGCCATTTTTTCGCCAAAATGTGAAAACTGCTGTTGGATAAATTCTGCACCTTCCTGATAGGAAACTTTAGATTCCGTCTTGCCATATGGGGCATCTAAATCAAACCAGCTTAATTTTTCTAATCCCAGCAGTTTTGCTTTTCGGTTTAAATATTGGACAAGCAATTCCTTACTTTCTGTTATGACGGCCCACATCGTTTCAAGTGTTGCTTTTTCCATGCGGCTGATGGTAAGCGGTTCCTTTAGCACATCTTCCCAGCCTCTTTTTTCGTAAACACTTAAACGAAAGCCTGCGAGGTGATTCAATGTTTTAGCTAAAAGATCTGCCTGCTCTCCCCAGGCTTGCTCCCAATTTTTAAATACTTCGGCGCGAATCTCTCGATTAGGGCTTGAAAATTTATTAAATGCCTGACCGACTGACAGCCGCTTTTCTTCGCTATTTTCTGTAAATGGAATTTTAATTTTCCCTACTACTAAGTCATATAACTGTCCCCATCCATGGTAGCCATCTACCCCAAGGGCATTGATTAATGCCTCTTCTTCCTTCGATAATTTATCCTTCGCCCGTTCCCGGCGTTCATTTAACACAAAAGAAAGGTCAATCAATGATTCATCCTTTAGCATTTGTCCCCAAATGGAATCGCCAATTGAAGTTAGTAGGTTGTCAAAGCCTGCAAGAGCTGTCTGAAAAACAGCACTTAAACTCGTTACTTTCGAATCAAGTTGGTTTGCCTTTTGATCCTCCGTGTTTTGTGCCTGCAGGCAGCCAACAAACGCCCCGGCTTGACGCAGCTTTTTGGCAACGCTCTCAAAATCTACTAATAACTCATGTAAATAGATCGTATCCTCCAGATTATTTTTTGGTGTCCACTGATTAACCTTTGTGTGAAACAGCTGAATTAAATGTTCTGCTTTTTGTAAGTGAGTAGTAAATTCAGGAGAATCACTCCCACCTTTAAAAATCACATCTAGATCCCAAACATCTGAATATGTAACGGCTGTCAATGTTTTTCCCTCCTTTATATATGTACAAATTTATTATATGTTTATATTTCAAAGAATTCTATTTTTAGGAAAAGTAATTAGAAATTTGACAACTTTGCAGAGACTGGGGTATAAGTGGAAGGAAAAGGATTCAGTAAGAGATCCGTGAAGGATTATGATTTTTGGTTCGTTCAGGAGGAGAAGAAGTGAAGATTCAAAAGATTACTTTTACTATTTTATTAGGATTAATGATGGTTGCCGCCGGCTGCTCAAATAAAGGTCAAAGCCAGAAACCACAAGAAGAAACAAAAAATTCTAAAACTAACATTTCCTATAAGATTATCGAGGCAAAGACTTTAAAAGTGGATCATATCCATGGGATTGGTTATCCCGGCAATGACAATAAGCTTTATATTGCCGCGCATGATGGCTTGAAAATGTATAAGGATTCAAAATGGTTTGAAACAACCGCCAATCTCCATGACTATATGGGATTTCAAGCAACCGAAAAGGGATTTCTGGCAAGCGGTCATCCGCAAAAAGGAACGGATTTAAAGAATCCGCTTGGATTAGTTCAAAGCATAGATAAAGGCAAAACAATCGATCAATTGGCTTTTTACGGTCAAAAGGATTTTCATTTCATGGCCGCAAGCTTTTCAGGAAATGGCATTTATGTCATTAATGAAGAACAAAGCGACAAACTAGCACCCGGTGTCAATTATTCAAAGGATAACGGGATGAGCTGGAAGAAGAGTGAATTCAAAGATTTTACCGCTGATTCGCTCGGTATGATTGCCGTTCACCCTATTAATGGTGATTTAATGGCCATGTCAACGAGGTCAGGTATTTATTACTCAGAAGACAATGGAAATACAATGAAGTTGATTACAAATCCTGTTATGGTAACAGCCTTAACATTTATGGATAATGACCTTTTATATTCAAGTGTTGAAGATGGAAACATCTTATTAAAAACCATTAACCCTAAAAATGAAAGCCAAAAAAATTGGAAAATCCCTTTCTTGGATTATGACAATCCGATTACGTATTTAGCAGTTAATCCGAAAAACAAGAAGGAAATTGCTTTCACAACCTATAAGAATGATGTATATGAAACAACCGATGGCGGTAAGAATTGGAAGGTTCTCTTAAAGAATGGAAAAATGGAGCAGGATTAATCCCGCTCCATTTTTTCATTAGCGATTTTTCTTTCGATCTTTCTCCGCTCGATAAAATTCATGGAACATTTTCATAAGGGCTCGCTTTTCAATCCTCGATACATAACTTCTTGAAATCCCAAGTTCTTTTGCAATTTCCCGTTGGGTTTTTTCTTTTTGCAAATCCAGTCCAAAGCGGCCAATAATGACTTCTTTTTCCCGATCATCAAGGACATCAATGTATTTTCTGATTTTTTCAAGTTCCATATTTAATTGAATGGTGTCGATAACATCCTCTGATTCTGATTTGAGTACATCAATGAGAGAAATTTCGTTTCCTTCTTTGTCCTGCCCAATCGGGTCGTGAAGGGAAACATCTTTTTTTGTTTTCTTCAGGGCCCTTAAGTGCATGAGAATTTCATTTTCAATACATCTTGCGGCATAAGTGGCAAGCTTTGTTCCTTTTCCTTCAGAATAGCTCTCGATTGCTTTAATCAGTCCAATGGTTCCGATTGAAATTAAATCCTCTGAATCCTCACCAGTATTTTCAAACTTTTTGACGATATGGGCGACAAGACGAAGATTATGTTCAATCAGCATATTGCGTGCATGTGGATCCCCTTCTGCCATTAAACGAAGATATTTTCTTTCCTCAGCAGCAGACAAGGGCTGTGGAAAGGCATTATTTTTTACATAGGAAACAAGAAAAAGAAATTCCTTTACTAAATAACCGAGAGCCGTAAAAATTCCAGACATGCATCTCCACCCCCGAGCCATATTAGACTAGTGCCTATAACTAATTCCTATGTAGAAAACAGGGAGATTGTGTCTGTCCATTATTTTTTATTTCTTATAAGAAAAGCGGAAGCGCCTTGTCCAGCCCCGATATAGTAAGACTAGTCGGTTGGCGAGCGTAGCGAAGCCAAAGACTTAGTCGCACTTAATGCGTACAGAAAGCGTTAGCTTTCTGCAGCCAAGTGCTGGAGGACCTGACGGTGAAGTCGTTCTTTGACTTCATTGGCAGGGCCGAAGCAATCTCGAGGGCTAGGCGCTGGAGCTGGACAAATTCTCGAAGTCGAATAAAATAAGCACCAACCATTGGAACGGTTGGTGCTTGAGTTTAATCATTATGCTGCTACCTCTGCGGCGATATAACAGGCAATCGCTCCTGTAATGACAAGAGAAAGTGCAACCATAAACAACATATTCCCCACCCCTTTAAGAATGATTCTGCTATGTCTAATTAGAATTTATCATATTTTCACAGTATCTATCTTCAAGGGTTGTGAACATTTTGTTAACGATCAAAGTATATGATAAACAGATTCATGATGACTTCTTTTTCTTACCCCTTAGGAAAAGTGATAATAAAACAACATGCAACGGCATTACCATAACCTCCTATTTAACGTTCGTTAGGTGGTATCTTTCATAACCCACAAACTAGCTTTTCTTCCTTGAATGAAATAAATCATATATAAAACCACCTTTCTTTGTTAGCGAATTTTTGGAACTTACATCCAATGATGCATTGAAATTTGCCGATCTCTATTTTCCTCGTAAAGCTTCTCTACCATTTCTTGATGCATTGCTTCCTCAGCACTGATCCGGCGTTTCTTAATCGTAATCGAAAGGAATAAAATATTCAGGGTCATTAGATTTCACCTCCTAAAACAGATTTATTTTTCAAGCAGCAATTAGAATATGTGATACATGGAGCTTTGACGATCTTTTGTTTGCTCATATAGCTTTTCAACCATTTCCTGCTGAACAGCTTCTTCAAGGCTCATTTTTCGTTTTTTGATCGTAATTGAAAAGAATAAAATATTCAGGGTCATATTGGTTCACCTCCTTTAAAGAAATTTATACAACCTCTACACATTATGCAGTACATATCCAAAGGGACTATAAAAAGGGCACAAAAAGGCCGCAAGAAGCAACTCCTCCTGCGGCTTTTTAGCATTAGCTAATTTTAGGCACAAAAATACCGCAAGGCGTCATTCTCCCTGCGGCATGGATATGTATTGTAAAATACGTTAAGCAATCCATTCCAGTCTGGTCGAATGCACATTATTTAGTTTATTAAATTTCGCTGCTGATGGAATTAATAACATCATCATTTGATTCGACCTCCTTTTAGAATTTTTTACTAACTACGGTAATTATATCCACATCAAATTACTTTGTAAACCTTTTTTTAGCAATTTTTTCAAAATAGGCAAAAAAATAAGCGTCCCTTTTCGAAGGCGCGAACAACTTTCATAGCCTTTTATTTCATTCACTTACTTTAACAATTCACTGCGTTAATTTATATAAAAAGCATAATATATAGGCTGTTCAACTGGTCTGTTGATTTAAAAATTCTACAACTCTCAATAAATTAATAAAAATAAGTGTTAAATTTATTTTTTAAGCCAAAAGAGCCTAGCTAAAGGGAATTTGAATTTGTTTTTATTGATGTATAAGTTCCGGACAACCACCTTTTCGCCTGATTGACAAATATATAGTTTTTTCTCCGTAATGGATAAAATTTTCATTCCCAACGAGGATAATGATGCCCATTTGTTCCCCATATTTTTTTTAAAAGGCTATTTTCGTAAACTTTGTTGCTCTCTTACTAAATTTACTCGCAAAAATACTATTGTACAAATTTGATGATTCCAAGACGATGAGTCCGAATGAAGCCTTGATTTAGACATGGTTGTGGATTTCTAAGCCGGTCGTGTCCGAATGGAGCCCTGCTTCAGACAGGATTGTTGATTTCGAAGATGATTGAGTCCGAATCGAGCCCTGATTCAGACAGGGATGTTAATTTCGAAGATGATCGTGTCCAAATGGAACCCTAATTCAGACAAGGATGCTGATTTTGAAGACGGCCAAGTCCGAATGGGGCTCTGATTCAGACAGGGGATGCTATTTTCAAAGACGGTCAAGTCCGGATGGAGCCCTAATTCAGACAGGGATGTTGATTTCAAAGCCGATTGAGTTGAATGGAGTCATAATCCACAGGGATGTTGATTTCAAAGATGATTGAGTCCGAATCAACAGGCCCCTTATCTGAAAAATAAGTTATTAGCCCTAACACGACATATATGGGAGGAGTACTAGGAAAAAGCTCCCTGTTGATTGGAGCGGAAGGTGCGAAGACTCCTCGAAAATGCTAACGCATTTTCTTCGTGCGTGGGCGGATTCAAGGAAGCAATTCAGTGTCCTGCGGGAGTACGGGGCAGGGGAGACCCCACGGGCGCCAAAGCGCCGAGGAGGCTCCCCGGCACGCCCGCGGAAAGCGAAGCACCTGGAGCGGAAATCAACAGGCCCATTAGCATGGACAACCTTTTAATAAAGATCATTTAACAAAATTAAAAATTGCCGAGAAAAATTACCTTTCTCGACAATCTGAACGTCACTTTTTGGAACGCTAATTAATTTGAGTTATGTTCATGGTCATCTTCTATTTCCATTAATTTCAATTTGTAAATTTTCGACTGAGCAAAAAATAAAATGGAAACAGCTAAAAAACTTGCTGATACAAGCATCATAATATTTAAATCCGTTGGATCCTTTGACCCGGATGGAATGATTACGCCTAAGTAAAAAAAGACACCGACAGCTAATAAGACAGTTGCAAACCGTTTAAAGTCCACCATCTTCTCAAAAAGATATTTTGTTTGTATTTTCAATGCTGTTCACCTGCTTTTCTTAAAATCTACTAACCTACTTTAACATAGAAACCAAATGGAAAGCGGATGTAAATTTTAGAAAAAGTGAACTGAAAAACCCGGCTGCATCTGAGCCGGGTCAAGAGATTTATTTTAACGCTTGTTTCAAATCATCGATTAAATCTTCAACATCCTCGAGTCCAACGGAAATACGGACCAAACCATCTACAATTCCTAATTCCGCACGACGCTCGGCAGGGATTGATGCATGGGTCATTCTAGCCGGTACAGAAATTAAACTTTCTACAGCGCCGAGACTTTCAGCTAACGTAAAGTATTTTACCCTGCTTAATAATTTGTCGGCATTTTCCGCACTGCCAACATCAAATGAAACCATACCGCCAAAACCGCGGGCTTGTTTTTTCGCAATAGCATGATTTGGATGGGTTTCAAGCCCAGGATAATAGACCTTTTTCACATTAGGGTGTGATTGCAAAAATTCAACAATTTCCTTTGTATTTGCTTCCGTTTCTTCCATGCGAATTCCTAATGTTTTTATCCCTCTAATCAGAAGCCATGAGTCCTGAGGCCCTAAAATTCCGCCAGTGGAATTTTGAACAAAATGAAGGTCTTCGGCAAGCTGGTCGTCGTTCACAACAACTAGACCTGCAACGACATCACTATGCCCACCAATATATTTAGTCGCACTATGAAGGACAATATCTACTCCAAACTCAAGAGGGTTTTGCCAATATGGTGTTGAGAAGGTATTATCAACAATCGTTAACAGATTATGTTCTTTTGCCATCATAGCCGCTGCTTCAATATCGGTTACCTTTAAAAGCGGATTGGTTGGTGTTTCTAAGTAAATGGCTTTTGTGTTTGGTCTAATTTCCTTTTTAATATTTTCTAAATTACTTGTATCAACAAAAGTGGAATCGATCCCGACTCTGTTTAAGACCTTGGTCATCACACGGAAGGTACCGCCATATACATCATCTGTTAGAATGACATGATCACCGCTGTTAAACAGCATGAAAACGGCAGTAATCGCCGCCATACCAGAGCCAAAGGCAAAACCTGCCTTACCACCCTCAATATCTTTAATCAGCTCTTCAAGTGCGTGTCTGGTTGGATTCCCGGTTCGAGAATACTCAAAGCCTTTATGGCCTCCTACCCCCTCTTGTTTATACGTACTTACTTGATAAATTGGAAATGATACCGCACCTGTTGCCGGGTCTTCACTAATGCCGCCATGTATTAATTTTGTTTTCCTTTTCACCCTAAAGTCCCCCTTCAAAAATCTTTTTACTCAAGTATCGTTCACTGCCATCAGGGAAGATGACAACAATATTTGTCCCTGGTTTTGCTATTTCTGCCTCTTTTAAGGCAGCATAAAATGCCGCACCTGTAGAGCTTCCGACAAGTAAGCCCTCTTTTGCCGCTAATTCCTTTACAAGGGCAAATGCATCGTCATCGGAAACCGTATAAATCGAATCAAAATAGGCTGGGTCCATATATCCTGGAAGAAACTCCATTCCAATTCCTTCCGTTTTATGCGGACCGGATTCTCCTCCGTTTAAGATGGACCCCTCCGGTTCTACGATAACTGTTTTTACTTCTTTTTTCTGGTCCTTTAAATACCGGGCCGTTCCCATAAAAGTTCCGCCGGTTCCTGCTCCAGCTATAAAAACATCCACCTGGCCATCCAGTTGCTCCCAAATTTCCGGGCCGAGTGTTTTATAATACGTCTCAGGGTTTGCCGGATTACCAAATTGCTGTGGGCAATAAGAATTTGGAATTTCCTTAAGAAGTTCCTCCGCTCTTGCAATAGCGCCCTTCATTCCTTTTTCCGTTGGAGTGTGAACAATTTTTGCGCCAAGCGCCTTCACTAACTCCTGTTTTTCAATACTGAATTTTTCCGGTACACATAAAATGATCTGGATGCCTTTATTGATGGCTGCAAGTGCCAGGCCAATCCCCGTATTCCCTGCGGTTGGTTCGATGACGGTACTGCCTTCACGTATTTTTCCACTCTTAATGGCATCGTTTAGTAATTCAACACCGAGCCGGTCCTTTACACTGCCACCCGGATTCATGAACTCCAGCTTTGCAAATAAACGAACACCCGTAGGTAATGGAAACTGCGTAATTTCTACAATAGGTGTATGACCAATTAATTCATGAACATTATTGTAAACATTCATTTTCCCACCACTTTCAAAGTCTATCTTAATGCTGCTACCATCTTCATTACTAAAGTAGCTGAATGCCGTGCTGCCTGATCAATAAACTGGTCAAAGGAAACTTCTGATTCTTTACCTGCAATATCTGAAAGGGAACGAATGATGACAAATGGAACACCGAATTGATGGGATACTTGTGCAATTGCAGCAGCTTCCATTTCAACAGCCTGCAGGTCATTAAATTTAGAACGGACAAAATCAACCCGTGCAGGATCTTCCATGAAGGAATCTCCTGTGGCGATTAAGCCTTTTACAATTTGGAAATTTTCTAGCTCTTTTGCAGCTTCTTCTGCAATGGAAATTAATTTTTCATCTGCGGTAAATGCAGCAGGGAGCTGGGGAACCTGCCCATATTCATAGCCAAAAGCCGTTACATCTACATCGTGATGACGAACCTCAGTTGATATCACCGCATCCCCTACGTTAAGTGATGGGTTAAAGCCTCCTGCAGATCCCGTATTAATAATATAGTCAGGCTTATATTTTTCAAGGAGAATAGTCGTTGACATGGCAGCATTTACTTTTCCAATTCCGGAACGAAGCAAAATCACTTCTACCCCATGCATTTGGCCAAATGTAAATTCACAGCCTGCCACTGTTTCTTGACTTCTTCCCTCGATATGATCTCTTAGTAAAGTTACTTCTTCTTCCATAGCTCCAATGATTGCGATTTTCATTCCTTAACCTCTTTCCAGTCCAGCTACTGCACCTAGGCGCTTTTGCTTTTCTTAGCGTTTTATTCCTTCCATTAACCAGACAAACTCGTTGCACTTTTTAAATGAAACACTAAATCCGTTATTTTCCAATATATCTTTTAAAACGGGAATTGTTGTATAGTATTCAGTTTCCAAATCGTTTGCCAGATTATGAAAGCCTTCGCTTTTTGCTTTTTCTATTGCATGATAGTAATCTTCCTCGGATTCATACATCGTATCCGCGAACACTATTTTACCACCTTTTGAAAGCAGCTTGCTATATTTTTCAACTGCAAAGGCTTTTTCATCATCTGTCAGGTGATGGAAGGCATAGGTGCTTACAAATGTGTCGATGTTTTTGATCTCTGGAAACTCTAGAAAATCGCCATCAAGAACCACGACTTGGTTATTTAGTTTTTGGAGAGCAATTTCCCTCATGGACGAGGAAGGCTCAATCCCTGTTACGATTAAACCACGTGCTAGTAGCTTTTTAGTCAGATTTCCAGTTCCAACCCCAAACTCTACCACATGACCAGAAGACTGGAAAGCTGTTAACTCTAAAATTTCCTCATATCCGGAAAATACTTCTTTATATTCTTGATCACGGCCAATGACTGTATCATCATATGAATCTGCCCATTGTTCAAATAGATCTAAAAATTCTCTGCCCATTATTTCCACACTCCTGATGCAAACATATAATTCCTATAAGCATACTATGGATTAGACGAATACTATGTTACCATAATACATTTTTTTACTCAATATATATGGTTAAACCTGGTTTTTGATTTCCGTTCCAATTACTTTGTTTAAAAGCCAACATGGAATAGCACAAGCCTAAAAAAGGATGAAGCCGCTAGGCCCATCCTTAGTTTTTATCTACTTTTGTCGGCTTCCAGCCTTGACCGTCAACCCATTCAATATAGACTGTATAATTTTGTTTTTTATCTTTTGATGATACCGTACCAATCGAAGCATTCTGTTTGCTTCGGTCCCTGCCAAGATGCCATACAATCATATTATTTTGGTCTAAGCCCGTTGCATAGGATATAGCATTAAGCATCTCCTGCCAATCTGCCGAGCTGGTGTCATATACTGGGGTATGTTCACCTGTTTGCGTAGTCCCTACTGGTTTCCAATCTTTGTTTTCAGTAGTTTTTTCGTCATTGGCGGTACTTTCTTTGTCTGTAGCTTCTTCCTGGGAATCATTTGTACTGCCTTCTTGATCCTCTACTGATGTACCGTCTGTTGCAGTATCAGAGGAAGCATTTTCATCTGCTACAGATGCATTGGTTTCCTCAGCTGAATCAGTTTGATTCTTATTTTGTGTTGTTTGTTTTTCAGTTGTATGTTGAACATCATTTTTCGGTGACGCGCTGCTATCACCTGACGCAAAGATTCTGTAAGCAACGAAAACTATTAAGACGATTACAACGACAATCAAACCATTTAATATTAAATTTGTCTTTTTACGTTTTGCTCTGTATCCCGAACGAGAATCAAAATCGTTATTCAAGTTACTCTCCTCCTAAAAATAAGGCTGTCAACATTCTACCATGATTCTCCGTGAACTTGAAGAGATATCACTCAAAACCAATCGAAAAGACTATTCACTCTCCTGATCATAGGCATAAAGCATTTTGACCATGTCAGCAAATAATAAATTAACCCCGCCCTCATTGTCATACACATCTAAATTTACAGCTACCAGCGCATATTTAGGGCTCTCATAAGGAAAATACCCTGCAAACCATTTATTATGAAGCTGCTTTCCGTCCTGAAACTTACCCGTTTCAGCAGTACCTGATTTCCCGGCAACCTCATAGCGCAGGTCCTGAAACCATTTTCCGGTACCATTTGGGTTTATTACAACTTCCCTTAACAATTTTTGCAATTTCATAGCGGTATAAGGGGAAATCGTATCACCTGGCAATTCCTGCAGAGGAAAATTCACCATTGTTGTCCCATTTTTATATTGAATCTTAGACACTGCCCTGACCATTTCATTTTTACCGCCTCTAGCAATAGTGGCCATCATGTTGGCAACAGCTAACGGGGTGGATCTTACCTCATGCTGGCCAATACCGGACATCGAAACATAATTAGGGTCCTTTCTAGCTGCATCAGACAGAAACACCCGGCCTTTCTCCTCTTCACCGAGCTGTTTAAAATCGTTCGTATGATAGACATCCCCCGTCCAGCCAACAGGGCCAATTAATGATAATTTAGCTGCGTATTGTTCTAATAGACTTGGATCGATTTTCTGTAATTCTTTTGCGAGTTCACCGAAAGTACGATTACAGCTTCTGGCAAAGCTTTCGGAAAAATTCAATTCTCCGTAATCATATTTCACCTCAGGCTCACCATTAATTTTCTTACTGCAATTAAATAACCTTGCCGGATTATCTAGATTTTGATCAATAGCAGCAGCAGCTACCACAGTTTTAAAAACGGACCCCATAATTTGCTGCTTCAACATTCGATTTGCGACTCCTGAACCATTGTATGGATCCTGTTTATTTACATGAGGACGGGATACCATTGCTAAAATACTGTTATCTTTAATATCTAAAAGCACTAAACCGCCCTTTTTAATTTTATATTTATCGACGATTTCTTCTGCCTTTTTCTGGATTTTTTTATCAATAGTGGTTTTTACATTAACAGGATAAAACGGGTTGGCAGGGTCAACATACTTTACATTTATCCCGAATAGCGGAGCACCATCACCATCAACATGATAAACAAGCTTTGATTTCCCTTCAGGAAGCAGAAATTCATCAAAGCTTTTCTCTAAGCCGGACACTCCGATTAAGGTTTCCCTTGGAAGATCCTTTTTTGGATAACGCTCCATCATTACCTTTAGATTCTCACCTGTAAGACCAATTAATTGCTCAGCGGGAACAGTTGCCCTTTCAAACTTTTTATCAATCGCAAAGACACCTGGAATTTCCAGTGCATTAATTCTTTCCACCTGTGAATGGGTTAATTCCAAGGGTTCTGGATTCCCATAGGCAAATGGTTTTTTAGCTGTTTCAACCGCATGCTGAAGAGATTCTTGAGGAATACCAGTAATGGACGAAACCTTCTCAACATCCCAATTCATTTTTTTTAAAAAAGGAAAAAGCACAAGAACTGATTCCTTTTTATAGGCCAGCATATTTCCATTCCGGTCTAGAAAATCCCCTCTGCCATTGTCAATCACTAATTCCTGAGTTCGCTGTTTAACGCTTTCCTCCAACAAATTAATATGATGCTTGGAGAAAGACTCTGTATCCATTAATTGAATCTGCATAAGCCGGAATAATAAAAACGTTAAAAAGAAAATACAGATGAAAAGCCATCCTTTTGCTCGTCTTCTCCACATAAAAAACACCTCGTCAAAAGTTTTGACGAGGTTTGGAAATTTCAAACAATTTATTCTGTTTTATTATTTAATGGTAATAATTCTAACGCTCATTTCGCCGCCTGGAGTTTGTACAGAGACTTCGTCTCCAACCTTTTTACCTATAAGGCTTCTCGCGATTGGTGAATCATTCGAGATTTTCCCTTCGAATGGATCTGCTTCGGCGCTGCCGACAATCGTATAGGTTTCTTCTTCACCATCAGGAAGTTCAATAAATGTTACCGATCTTCCTAGGGTTACGGAATCACTTGCCATTTCGCCTTCTTCGATGATCTTTGCATTTCGAATCATGTTTTCTAATGTGGTAATACGGCCTTCGACAAATGCTTGCTCTTCTTTCGCTGAATCATACTCAGAGTTCTCAGATAAGTCACCAAAACTTCTGGCAATTTTAATCCGCTCCACTACCTCTTTCCGCTTAACGGATTTTAGGTATTCAAGTTCCTGTTCAAGTTTTTCTTTACCAGCCTGTGTCATTGGAAATACTTTTTCTGCTGCCAAAACTTCTCACTCCTTCTAGTATCACAATCCCCCAAAAGATTGTGTTTGAGATATATGTAGGTTGTATGCATCTTTTGTAAATGCATAGGAGCGCGTCCTTTTATCAGGGCGCGCCGCAATAATATTTTTCCAAATTGGAATCAATTAGGCTATTATTTGTTATTGTTTCATAAAAATGACTTTTGTTCAAGAATTGTTTGAATTTTTGTGACCATTAAATCAATTGCTACATGATTGTGTCCGCCTTCAGGAATAATAACATCCGCATACCGTTTCGAAGGTTCGATAAATTGATTATGCATAGGCCGTACAACGTTCACATATTGATCAATGACTGAATCCAATGTCCGGCCCCGTTCTTTAATATCACGCTGCATTCGGCGGATAATTCTTAAATCGGCATCAGTATCCACGTAGAGTTTAATATCCATTAAATTCCGAAGACGTTCGTCCTCGAGAACCATGATTCCTTCTAAGATTATAACATCTTTTGGTTCAACAGGAATAATTTTATCTGAACGGGTATGAAGCGCGTAATCATATACTGGCTTTTCAATCGGTTCATAGCGCAAAAGCCTTTCAATATGGTCAATTAGCAAATCATTATCAAATGCAAGCGGATGATCATAATTCGTTTTCAGCCGTTCCTCAAAAGGGAGCTCGCTTTGATCCTTATAGTAATAATCCTGCTCAAGCATAAGGATGGAATGTCCTTTAAAGCTATCGTAAATAGCTTTTGTTACACTGGTTTTTCCGGAGCCGGAGCCGCCGGTTACACCAATAACAACCGGTTTGCGCATTTTAGTTCTCCTTTCGCATCATGTTGTTAGGGTAAACCGGTTTGTCCAATTTAAATTGTACAATTTGAAGCGGATGTCTTGCAGCATCCAACTCTTGACCCTTTTCATCCCATATTTTATCAATGACATGCGTAAAGTTTTGAACTTCCGGACCGAAGAATTCGACTTCATCTCCCGGTTTAAAATGATTACGCTGCTGAAGGGTAACCATTTGCGTCTCCTCGTTATAATCCAACACAAGGCCGACAAATTCAAACGTTGTCTTCTTGCTATGATTACCAAACATTTGCTCTTTATACCCTGGAACGCCTTCAAAAAATGCCGGTGCCGTTTCACGGTTTGCGCATTTATCAAGCTCTTCTAACCATTCACGCTTGATGACAAAATTCTCAGGATCTGCACAGTAGGCATCGATGACTTTACGATATACACTAACAACTGTGGCAATATAGTGAATCGATTTCATCCGTCCTTCAATTTTCAAGCTGTCGATTCCTATTTCAATCATTTGCGGTATGGCTTTGATCAAATTTAGGTCTTTCGGACTCATCGCAAATGGCGCATCATTCTCAGCAAATTGCGGAGCTTCCGTTTGTTCGCCTTCGAGTTGATATAAATCATAATCCCAGCGGCATGATTGACAGCAGCCGCCGCGGTTGGAATCCCGTGCTGTCATATGATTACTTAACGTACAACGTCCTGAATAGGCAATACACATGGCGCCATGGATAAAGGTTTCAATTTCGATATCCACTTTTTCTTTCATTTCTTTAATCTCTTCCGCACTTGTTTCGCGTGCTAATACCACCCGCTCCAAGCCTTCTTCCTTCCAAAATTGGACAGCTTTCCAGTTAGAAAGAGATTGTTGCGTACTAAGATGGATTTCAATACCCGGTGCCACTCTTTTACATGTTTCAATAATCAACGGGTCTGCTACGATAATTCCGGCTACACCAGCTTCTTTTAAGCCCATTAAATATTCTTCTAATCCATCAATATTTTCATTATGGGCATAAATATTAGTGGTTACGTAGATTTTTGCGTCATACTTTTTAGCAAATTCCACGCCCTCTTTCATTTCCTCAAATGTAAAGTTATCGGCATTCGAGCGGAGGCCGTATTCCTGGCCACCGATAAATACGGCGTCAGCCCCATATTGAACAGCGATTTTTAATTTTTCAAGATTTCCTGCAGGTGCAAGCAGCTCGGGTTTTTTAACAATCACGCGCTTACCATCAATAATCTCTGATATTTTATCTTTAACAATACTCATATTCAATTTCCCTCCTTTTAATAAACCGTTTCTTTGAAAAAGAACCCTGTATCTAAAGGACGATTAGGCGGTTGAATTTCTTCAATGGCCGCTAATAATTCTTCTTTTTTATCTTCATAAAGCTCTTCATCTTTAAAATATAAATCAATGGCTTCTCGATATGCCTTTGTCACTTCAAGGATATATTCAGAGCTTTTCAGAATTCCGTCAATTTTAAAAGAATCGACGCCAGCCTCTAACATATCCTGCAATTCATCAATGATACAAATATCATTTGGACTCATAATATGCGTACCGTTTTCATCCTCAAAAATCGGATATTTATTTTCACGTTCTTTGTCATGCAGGAACATATTCTTTTGCATTTTACGATTTTCGATTTCCATGACTTTTCCTTGGTACTCATAATAGTTACCAAGTAAGGAACGCTTCGATTGGAACATGCAGCTCATTCCATGAACAAGAACTTCAATTTCCACTTCCGCTTTTTCCTTGATTTCAACGATTGCATCCATATTTACTTCACGTGCGAGAACGGCCCGGTTTGCGCCCTTTCTCCCCCAATAATTACAGGTATACCAGTTTGTTCCGGTTGTCTCTGTGCTCCAATGTAACTTCATGTTTGGGGCAGTTTCCCGAGCAGCCAATAATACTGCAGGATCACCGAAAATAATTGCATCCGCATTAGCCTCCTCAGCAAAACGGATATAATCATTTAATTCCGCCACTTTTTCATTATGAAAAATGGCATTCATGGCTACATATACTTTTTTTCCTTTAGAATGGGCAAGTTCAATCGCTTTTTGAACCTGTTCACGGTTGAATTCACCGGCTAACCGCAAACCATATCGTTGTTCTCCAACTACAAATGCATCTGCACCGGCTTCTGCAAGTGGCAGAATATCCTCTACAGATAAAGGAGTCACTAAAATTTCTGGATTTTTCATTCTTTTTCACCTCTTCTTTTACTAATAGCCACACCATCACCAACAGGGAGTATGATCGTATCATAGTCAGGATGGGCCATAAGCCAGCGATTAAAATCATCTATTTTTCTTACAAGATTTCTTGTTCGTTTCGATTCGATTTCTGATTCACAAACAAGTCCTTTAAATAGGACATTATCCGTGATAATCATTCCACCTGAAGAAAGGAACTTTGAATAAATATCAAAAAACCTCTTATATTGGCCCTTTGCGGCATCAATGAAAATCGCATCAAATGGAGCATGGCCAGCCACAAGGCCTTCGACTTCCAGCGCATCCCCCTTAATAAGGGAAATTTGCTCACTCTTTCCGGAACGGTTGATAAAGGCCTCTGCTAATGCAAAGCGCTCCTCATCTCGTTCAATGGTGGCAATTTTGGCATCGGGTAAGGTATAAGCCATGCGCAGTGCCGAGTAGCCAATCGCAGTACCAACCTCGAGGATTTTTTTTGAATCCTGTATCCTGAGAAGTTGCAGCATCGCTTCGATTCCTGCCAGTTCCATGATCGGGACATGGTGATTCTTTGCAAATTCTTCCATTTCCTGCAGCAATGGAATTCGATCCAAAATTAAATTTTCTATATAAGAATGTAGCTTTTCGTAATGCAAGCTACTCACCTCAATCCTATAAAAGCATAATGCTCTCTTTAGACATGAAAAAATAGCGTTCACAGAAACGCTATGGGTTGCTTTATTAAAACACTTGAATTATTTTATCATAAAAAAAAGGGGAATGCTAATTTCCCCCCTTAAATTATACCTATTTTTTATTGGAAATATGCTTGGCTTTTTCCTGATTGTGCTCAGCAAGTGTTTTTGTAAAAATAACCGACCCATCAGCTGTAGCAAGAAAATAATAATAATCTGTTTTTTCAGGGCGAAGTGCGGCCTCTATGGAGATTTTCCCAGCATTCGAGATGGGACCTGGAGGTAAACCGGTATTTTTATACGTATTATAAGGTGAACTCACTTCTAAATCTGCATAATAGACTTTCTTCTTATGTTTCCCCTGTGCATAAAGCACGGTCGGGTCCGTCTGCAGGGGCATTCCCTTTTTTAGCCGATTATAAAAAACACTTGATATTTTTTTCCGGTCTGCCTTTTCGGTAGCCTCTTCTTCAATTAACGATGCCATTGTTAACAGTTGATGAACTGAAAGTTTTTTCTTTTCACTTTCAGCTGTATATTGCGATAATACTGTTTTTGTTTTATCGAGCATCGCCGATACTATTTCTTCGACAGATGGATTTTTCTTATAAAAGGAATAGGTTGCCGGGTACAAGTATCCTTCAAGTGGATACTTGATATTGTAATTTAGAATTTCATTTGTTAATAACATTGGGTATTTCGCCATCATGCCTTTAACAAAATTTTTATCATTTAATTGATTGAACACATCTTGATCTTTTTTATGGATTGCCTTTGCCATAAGATGGGCAATTTCTTTTAATTGCTTTCCTTCCGGAATGGTAATCTTAAAGGCTGCCTGCTGGAGAACCTTCCCTGTTTTCAGACGGCCGACAATCTCCGGGATATCCATCGAAGGGCTTAGCTCATAATTTCCGGCCATAAATCCGCCCTCGTTTTTTAATTTCACATAGTATTTAAATACTTTTGCATTTTTAATAATTCCATTCGACTCTAATCTTTCAGCTATTCCTGTGACAGATGAACCGATTGGAATATCGACCTTTTTTGATATTTTACTCTTTGGATCCACTGGTTTGAGTGCTGATTGAATGTATAAATATCCGCCGCCGCCAATGACAACAATGAGTAAAATAATGATGATCGAAATGATTAAGACAATACGTCTGACAATTTTTGCTTCACTTTGATGTTCCAATAATTTTTTTCTAATTGCTTCTTTATTTGGCCCTTTATTTTCAGTTGCCAATAGTCTCCCCCCTGTGCCAGTAAAACGTTCACAAAATTACCAATAATAAATAAAATATTATAATAAGATATCGTAGTAATTTCATCATACGCAGCGAAAAATGTCAATTTTTCAGTGAAATTGCAGAAAAAAGTAGGATTTTCGGCAAAAAAAAAGACCTATAAAATAGGTCATTTTTCTTACATTTATTCTTCGTCCTCTTGTTCTTCAAGGAAGGTATTGAGCATTTCTTCAATCATATCCCATTCTTCATCGGTTTCGATTGGCATTAATTCGCCGTCTTCCCCGTCCTCAGTCGGGATAAAGGCAGAAGCATGGATTTCGATATCATCTGCATCATCTTCCTCCGCACCTAATGGGTAATAAAGAACATATGATTTACCGAATTCTTCTGAATCGAAGGTAAATAATACTTCACATAATTGTTCATTTCCATTCTCATCTACTACTGTAATATTGTTTTCGCCGTGATCCATTTTTTCACCTCATTAATTTTTGCTATCTAGATAGCCTTGTAAAATCATCACTGCAGCCATTTTATCGATTACTTTCTTCCGTTTCTTCCGGCTTACATCTGCTTCAAGAAGCACGCGCTCGGCGGCCATGGTGGAAAGCCGCTCGTCCCACAAAACGGTCGGAACATCAAAGCGTCTTTCAAGCTCCGCTGCAAAATTTTGACTTGCTTCTCCGCGCGGACCAATTGTGCCGTTCATATTTTTTGGGAGTCCGATGACAACCTGGCTGACTTGATTCTCTTTTATTATTTGACCAATTTCATCAAAACCAAACTCGTTCTTTTCTTCATTGATTTTGAGCGTTTTTAAACCCTGTGCAGTCCAGCCAAGTTCGTCACTTAAGGCCACCCCGACTGTTTTTGAGCCTACATCCAATCCCATGATGCGCATTCATTAAACCTCACGCTGTTGTTTTAAATATGATTTAACCAATTCCTCAATAATTTCGTCCCGTTCAAGCTTGCGAATAATGTTGCGGGCATCCCGATGCCTTGGAATATACGCAGGATCACCGGATAAAAGGTAGCCGACAATTTGATTAATTGGATTGTACCCCTTTTCCTGTAAGGCTTCGTATACTTGGAAAAGAACATCGTTTACATCGTGTTCAAAAGGCTCTTCAGGAAAACTGAACCTCATCGTTTTGTCAAATGAGCTCATTTTATTGCACCTCGCATTCGTGATAAGGAGAAAATTGTCTAATCTAGCTCCAGTGTCTGGATAAGTCGCTGGAGCTTTTTAATTCAGTTACCTACATTTTACACTACTTTGTCCCATTATCAAATGGATTTTACCCATTCTTCGACGAATTGCAGGGCAGAATCAAGTTTTTCAGGATCCTTACCGCCAGCCTGAGCCATATCAGGGCGACCGCCGCCACCGCCGCCGCATCGTGTTGCCACTTCTTTTATCAATTTTCCGGCATGATAGCCCTTTTCATTTAAATCCTTTGTAACAGCAGAAATTAAATTCACTTTTCCTTCATGAACACTTCCTAAAAGAATGACAGCAGATCCAAGTTTTTGTTTCAAATCATCAGCCATATTCCTTAAGTTATTCATATCAGCTGCCTGAACCTTTGCAAACAATACGTTAACACCATCAATTTCCTTTGCCCTGGAAACAAGATTTCCTGCTTCAATGTTTCCAAACTTTGCTGCCAATGATTCATTTTCACGATGCAGCTGCTTAATTTCGGCAGAAAGACCCTCAATACGAGATACGATGTCCTTTGGATTAGTTTTTAACTTTTCAGCTGCTTCTTTTAGCAATCCAACCTGTTCATTTAAAAGCAGGTATGCCGCTTCACCAGTAACCGCTTCAATTCTTCTTGTCCCGGCACCAATACCGCCTTCTGAGACAATCTTAAATAAACCAATAACGGAAGTATTCGGAACATGGCAGCCACCGCAAAGTTCGAGGCTGTAATCACCAACTTTTACCACGCGGACAATATCACCGTATTTTTCGCCAAATAGGGCCATCGCCCCCATTGCCTTTGCTTCAGCGATTGGTTTTAAATTGATATCTACCTCCATGTTTCGCCAAATCTTTTCATTCACAATTTGCTCAACCTGCTCAAGTTCTTCCGGTTTTACCTGTCCAAAATGGGAAAAGTCAAAACGAAGCCGATCAGGTTCAACTAATGATCCTGCCTGGTTAACATGGGTTCCAAGTACATCCTTTAATGCTTGATGAAGTAAATGGGTAGCCGTATGGTTCTTTGTAATTTTCACACGGTTTACTTGGTCAACCACAGCTGTAACCGTTTGACCGGTTTTTAGGGTTCCCGCTTCAACCACAGCCTTATGAAGGTTTTGGCCATTTGGAGCCTTATGAACATCTTTAATTTTTACAGAAATACCATCAGCCTGAAGTACACCATGGTCTGCAATTTGTCCACCGCTTTCTGCATAGAACGGAGTAGCATCCAGGATAAACTGGATTTCTTCGCCAATTGCTGCTTCCTGGACTAATTCACCATCTTTAATAATCGCAACAACCTTAGCATTTGTTTGAAGATTTCCATAGCCAATAAATTGGCTTTCGACTTTCAGATTTCCAAGCACAGTGCCTTGAACCTGCATGGAATCAACATCTTGACGAGCTGCGCGGGCACGCTCGCGCTGTTGTTCCATTTCCTCTTCAAACCCGTCATGATCAATTTTCATCCCGTCTTCTAAAGCATATTCCTCCGTTAATTCAACAGGGAATCCGTATGTGTCATACAGTCGGAAAACATCTGCTCCAGGAATCGTGTCGCTTCCCTTTTCCTTCTCTTTTTTAATGACATTTGATAAAATCGCTAAGCCTTCATGAAGTGTTTCATGGAAACGCTCTTCCTCATTTTTAATTACCTTTTGAATAAACTCTGATTTTTCCTTTACTTGAGGATAGAAGTCATGCATCACTTCCCCTACAACAGAAACAAGTTCATACATAAACGGACGGTTTATATTGATTTGTTTTGCATAACGGACCGCGCGGCGAAGCAAGCGGCGCAATACATAACCACGACCTTCATTAGAAGGCAATGCACCATCACCAACAGCAAATGCAACTGTCCGAATATGATCGGCAATTACCTTAAAGGCAACATCTTTTTCCTTGTCTGCACCATATTTTTCGCCTGAAATTTCTTCTGTTGCACGAATAATTGGCATAAATAAATCCGTATCAAAGTTTGTTGGAACATTTTGAACGACAGACGCCATTCTTTCTAAGCCCATGCCGGTATCAATATTTTTCTTTGGCAGCGGCGTGTAGGTTCCATCTGGATTATGGTTAAATTGCGAAAATACTAGGTTCCATACTTCAAGATATCGTTCGTTTTCTCCTCCAGGATAAAGCTCTGGATCTGCCGGGTCATCACCATATTCCGGACCGCGGTCATAAAATATCTCTGAGTTTGGACCGCTTGGGCCTTCACCGATATCCCAGAAGTTCCCTTCAAGGCGGATAATGCGTTCCTCAGGAATCCCAATCTTTTTGTTCCAAATTTCATATGCTTCTTCGTCTTCCGGATGGATGGTAACGGACAGCAATTCTGGATCAAAATTAATCCATTTTTGATCCGTTAAAAACTCCCATGCCCAAATAATCGCTTCTTCTTTGAAATAATCACCGATGGAGAAATTCCCAAGCATTTCAAAAAATGTATGGTGTCGGGCTGTTTGACCAACATTTTCAATATCATTGGTACGGATTGATTTTTGTGCATTTGTAATCCTTGGATTTTCCGGAATGACCCGGCCGTCAAAATACTTCTTTAAGGTTGCAACCCCGCTGTTAATCCAAAGAAGCGATGGATCATCAATCGGTACAAGGGGTGCACTTGGTTCAACGGAATGACCTTTTTCTTTAAAAAAGTCTAAAAACATTTTGCGGATTTCAGAGCCTGTTAAATTTTTCATTTGTTTAGACCTCCTAATATATTTAGGTGTGTTAAACTTGTCTGTTGATTTCCGCTCTCAGGCACAAGCGGTTCGTGGGCGGTCCGGGGAGCCTCCTCGTCGCTTTGCTCCAAGCGGGGTCTCCCCTGCCCCGTACTCCCACAGGACACTGAATTGCTTCCTTGAATCCGCCCACGCACGAAGAAAATGCGTTAGCATTTTCGAGGAGTCTTCGTGCCTTCCGCTCCAATCAATAGGGTTAAAAAATCAACATTGACCTTTAACACAGCCTATATTTAAAAAAATACAAAAAAGCCCTCATCCCTAAAACAGGGACGAGGACTTGACTCGCGGTACCACCCTGATTATGAATACAAAAGCTGTATTCATCTCTCAGCTGCCTTAACGCGGCAAAACGGCAGGGATTAGCTGCACTCTGGATTAGCTTTCTGTCATCCTTCATTTAGAGCTTCTTTCAGCCTTGGAAGCTCCTCTCTTCACGCACTTTAGGCGTTACAAATGGTCTACAACATACTCGATCCTTCAACATGTTACATACATTTTTATTCATACTATATGACGAATTATAGCCACTCTAAAATTGTTTGTCAATTAGGACGGGGAATCCTTCGTATTTTTTTGGATAAAATGATTTTTTGCATGATTAGCTCCCACCTTTAAGACAACAAGTACCGGGACAGCCAAAATGAGCCCAATAACACCGCCAATTTCTCCACCGGCCGTGATGGCGAGCATAATGAGGAGCGGATGCATATGAAGACTTCTTCCGACAATATAAGGGGAAAGAATATTCCCTTCAAGAAATTGTAGCACTAAAATAATTACGATTGTAACAATCACAAGCTTTACTGAAAGGGTAGCGGCAATAATAACTGCCGGAACTGCACCTAAAATAGGACCAAAATAAGGGATGACATCCGTTATCCCAACAATAAATCCTAAAAGGAGCGGGTAACGCAAATGAAAAACCCAAAATAATAGTGATGCAGCACTGCCAATAATGACACAAACAAGGAGCTGCCCCCTTATGTAACTCCCCAATGAATCGTCTACATCCCTTAAAAAACGTTTTCCCTGTCTGCGCCATTTCCGAGGGGTTAAATACCACACCACTCGTTTAATTAAGGGGAAATCCTTTAACATATAGAATGCGATAAATGGAATAATCATCACGATTAACGCAGAATTAAGAAAGTTTAAGAGAATTTCGACCATGATAGTGAGCAAAGAATTTAACTTTTCCTCAAATGCATCAATTCCGTCATTCATTTTTCCTTGAAGTCCATCCGGCCATTCCCGTGTATGGGATTGAAGAGTATGAATCCAGCCACGGTATTGCTCCGCTAAAAGTGGAGCACTTTCCGATAGATCTTTTAACTGATTGATAAAAGCTGGAATTCCCTTGTATAAAGCATAGCCGAGACCTCCAAAGAATAGGCAGTAGATGAGGAATATTGCAAGGCCACGGTGAAGTCCTTTTTCATGAAGCTTTTCTATAATCGGATGAAGCAGATAGGTAATAAAACCTGCTATTAGAAAAGGTAATAAAATATAAAATACAACCTTTACTATTGGCAGCCAGACAAAACGAATTTTAAAAAACAAATAAATCGCCACTAATAAAAGGAGCAAGAACCCAATTCGGTAATACCATTTCATACGAATATCCAACCCACTCACCCCTTTTTGGTTAGTGTTGGAGGGGGAGGTAGGAATTATGCATTAAAAACCCCCTCTAATGGAGGGGGTTTTGGTTTAAAAGATCGTTCGTTTAACTTTCCTCTGCATTTTTTTCATATTGCGGGCTGACATAACATTGTTTCGCTGTGCCCAGTTGTAAGCTGCCATTCCCGCCCCAAAAGCAACAACAGTCGTCATCATTTTATTCATACGTATCACCTCTTCTTTAAGATAGGAATTCTCCGAACAGGTGCTAGCTGATTAAAATTAAATGGTGTAACGACGCTCTTCTTCTTCAAACAAATCATCTAAGGAACTAAGAGTCCCATCTTCCTCGACTTGATGGGTATTAATAATGCCTTTAGAAAGGGACAATTCAATAAAACAATTCCAGCAATAATATTGGTTAATACCAATTTTTCCGATATCCTTACTCTGGCAATTGGGACACTTTAACATGAAAAAGACACCTCACGTTTGGTTAACATCTACGATGATGGCATCTCTTCCAATCGCCGGGGGCTTTTCGGATTGAATAACCTGTTTCCCCTCAGTGATTTCTGAAAAGAAGCCATCCGTAATTTCATACCCTACGATTGTGCCCAATTCTTCCAGAAAATATACATCCTTTAATAAGCCGATTGAATCTCCGCTCTTTGATACAATCATGTGCCCATTTAAGGGATGTTGATGCGAAAAAGTATATTCCGGAGGTGTTTTAAGCTTTTCTAAATGGTCAGCATCTTCAATCATGACACCATCCGCCCCAAAGGAAGCAATGTTCTGAATGTCCAAAAAAACGGTTTGTTTGAAAACGCCTTTTTTGACCAATAAACCTTTTACGACTCCATTGCTTGTGATAAACAAATCACTTACTTCACCGATTTTCGTCCCTGATTTGATGTCAAACACCGGTTGATTTTTTAATAAAGAAAATGTCCGCAAAAAGTGTCCCACCTTTCCGAACATTTATAGTTTCAGTTATTAACCATAAAATCATAAGGTGTAAGGTTTTCCATTCCAATCATTGGATCAACCTTCATTAAGGTTTCCTCTAATGTCAACCCATCGGTAATTTGTGTTTCCGAATTTGTTTCGGTTCCATTGGCAGGGATGGATTCCTGCAGCTTATGGCAAAGGGTCGTAAGTCTGCTTAATTCATCCGCTCTTTCGACGCCCATCCTTAAGGCATCTTCTTCACCACAGAGAATTAATGATTGTTTACTGCGGGTAATCGCTGTATAAATTAAATTCCGCCGCAGCATTCGGTAGTAGCTTCTTGTGATTGGGAGAATGACAATCGGAAACTCGCTTCCCTGCGACTTATGGACTGAGCAGCAATAAGCATGGGTAATTTGCGTCAAATCCTGCTTTGTATATTCTACCTCATGACCCTCATAGGAAATGTAAATCATATCTTGTTTTTCGGTATTTTCTTTTGCATAGATGATCGAAATAATTTCGCCAATATCACCGTTAAAAACATTATTTTCCGGCTGATTGACCAACTGAAGCACTTTGTCACCGATTCGGTATTTTACATCACCGAAAGTAATTTCTTTACGCGAACCATCTGGGTTGGGATTAAAAATTTCCTGTAGTAAAACATTTAAGCGGTCAATCCCTGCCGGTCCGCGGTACATAGGTGCCAACACCTGGATATCCTTTGCCGAATATCCTTTGTTTTTTGCATTTAATGCGACTTTTTCCACAACCTGCGCAACCTGTGCAGTTGAACAGCGGATAAAGGATCGATCAGCTTGTTTGAATGTTACATTAGCCGGTATAAACCCCTTTTTAATATCATGGGCAAGTTCAATGATAGAAGACCCTTCTGCCTGACGATAGATATCGGTTAATCTAACCGTCGGAATTCTTTCTGAGTTCAACAGATCTTTTAAAACCTGTCCTGGCCCGACAGATGGCAATTGATCTTCATCTCCGACCAAAATGACTTGTATATGCTCCGGAAGCGCCTTAAACAACTGATTGGCCAGCCAAATATCGAGCATGGACGTTTCATCTACAATAATAATTTTTCCTTCAAGCGGTGTTGTTTCATCTCGGTCAAAACCTTCTGTTCCATTAAAACCAAGTAAACGGTGAATTGTAACGGCAGGAAGACCTGTCGACTCGCTCATCCTTTTCGCCGCTCTGCCCGTTGGTGCGGCAAGTAAAAAAGGAAAGGGTTCGTCTTTCTTTTGATAATCCTTTGGCTCTAAGGAGCAGCCATGAAGTTCGGCATAAAGCTCGACAATCCCTTTGATGACGGTCGTCTTACCAGTGCCTGGTCCGCCTGTTAAAATAAGCATTGGGGACATTAAGGCCGTTTGGATCGCTTCTTTTTGCGAGGGGGCATATTCCACGCCGAGTCTTTCTTCAAGGTTTCCAAGTGCAAGTAAAAACTCTGATTCAGGAAATTGTTCTTTGTACTCGGATTGCTCTAAGATTCGATGAATATTGGTCACGAGGCCCTTTTCAGCAAAATATAAAGAGGGGAGGTAAACACGCTGCTCTTCGCCAATTATTTTCCCCTCTTCTTCAAGCTTAACAACTTCATTCGAGATATCCAAAAATTCAATTTGATCTCGTTTGTTTTCTTCTAGAAGGTTTTTTACTTTTTCTAATAAGTCTTTGGCAGGTATGTATACATGTCCTGTCTGCATGCTTTCATTTTCAAGCGTGTAAAGGCAAGCTGCTTTGATTCGGTCTGGGTGATTTCCGGAGATGCCAAGCTGATACCCTAGTTCGTCTGCCCGGCCAAAACCGATTCCTTCGATATCTTCGACCAATTTATAAGGATTTTTCTGAATAATACCAAGGGTTTCTTCCTTATAAGCTTGATAAATTCTCATCGAAAGCTGCGGACCAAAGCCATATTGATTTAAGGCGACCATGACTTGTTCGAGTCCCTGATGTTCCATTAACGTATCATAAAGCATTTTCGCCTTCTCAGGAGGCAGCTTTGGAATAGAATCGAGCAATGATGGCTGATTAAGAATTTTTGATATTGCATTTTCTCCTAATACTTTAACAATATTCTCCGCCGTCTTTTTGCCAATCCCTTTAAACATTTCACTTGATAAATAAGTAATAACACCTTGTTCGGTTTGAGGAATATCTTTTCGGAAATGATTGGTGTGAAATTGAAGACCAAATTTCGGATGTTCCTTAAATTCACCGTAAAAAATATACGTTTCCTGTTCGTGAATTTTCGGAAAATAACCAGTTACCACTGCTTCTTTGTCCTCATATTGGTCATTGGTTTCTTCCACACGAATTCTCAGGACGGTGTATAGATTTTGCTCATTATGAAAAATCGTTACAAGATGCTTCCCCTTCACGAACTTTCCTTGTTCGGCAAATAAATCAAGTGAGTCCTGCTTTTCCATTACACTCCCTCCTTCCATGGCCTTGAGACATAAGGGTTAATAATTATTTTTCATTCTCAATTAGTTTTTTTCCGTAGCCGGCAAGCAAATGATCCGGCTGAATTTCAAGTGCTTTATCAAACATTTCTGCTGCTTTTTCTGGATTTTCTTTAAAGCCATAGGCAACACCTAAATTATAACAGGCATCTGCATGCTGGGAATCAAGATCTAAACATTTTTCCAATTGCACAATTGACTCATCAATGAATTGTAATTGAGCGAGACATAATCCATATTGGAAGCGTGCCTCAGCATCTTCTTCATTTAATTCCACACTTCTTTGTAAATAAGGCAGTGCAAATTTCCCTTGATCGAGCTGAATAAGGGTGATACCGAGCATAAAAAAGTTATCACTTGATTCAAGCCCTTTTTTCAACGCCATTTCAAACATTTTTTTCGCCTGCTCAAAATGTTCCTTATTAAAATAGAGGTTTCCCGCACTATAATAAGCTGCTGCAGCATTCTCATCTAGCTCAATCGCCTTCTCATAAAACTTCAAAGCTTTCTCATCATCCCCAACAGCAGAAAGCACATTTCCAAAATTAATATAAGCAACCGGATCCTGCGGACTATCAGAAATCGCCTCATTAAAAGCCTTCGCCGCTTCCTCCCAATTACCCTCCTGCATATATTTAACACCCAATTGGTTCTTATCCAAACTAGTCAACTCCATTCTATTGAGAGTATACCATATTTTTTTCTATGGTAAGTTCATTCGATAAATTTCGGGCGGTGACAGGCACCGCCCGAAATTTGTCGAAAAAATCCCTGATTCCAAAAGGGGAATCAGGGATTTTTTTAGCCGACGTAGGTCAGGCGCTCGTTATTTTTGTAGACTTCGTCGATGGTTCCGCCGCCGAGGCATTCGTCACCGTTATAGAAGACGACGGCTTGTCCTGGGGTAACGGCGCGGATTGGCTCATGAAAGACCACTTTCGCCTTGTTGTCTTCAAGAAGATGGACGGTTACTTTATGGTCTTCCTGCCTGTAGCGAAATTTTGCAGTGCATTCAAATTCAGCAGGTTTTTCTTGATTGGAAACCCAGCTGACGGCATCCGCAATAATGGAATCGGAATAAAGCATTTCATTATGAAAGCCTTGTCCAACATAAAGGACATTACGTTTTAGGTCCTTTCCAATTGCAAACCATGGGTCACCGGCACCACCAATTCCGAGTCCATGACGTTGACCGATGGTGTGATACATAAGTCCCTCATGCCTTCCCATAACTTTTCCGTCAAAAGTTTCCATATTACCCGGCTGGGCAGGCAGGTATTGGCCTAGGAATTCTTTAAAGTTCCTTTCCCCAATAAAGCAAATACCAGTACTATCCTTTTTCGTTGCAGTCGCAAGATTAGCTTCCTTGGCAATTTCCCTTACCCTGGATTTCTCAAGATTACCAATCGGGAACATGACCTTGCTAAGCTGATCCTGTGTCAATTGGTTTAGGAAGTAGGTTTGGTCCTTGTTTTCGTCGAGACCACGGAGCATTTTATATTCTCCATCCCGGTACTCAACCTGCGCATAATGGCCTGTTGCCAGATAATCAGCACCGAGGTTCACCGCATGCTCAAGAAAAGCCTTAAACTTAATTTCTTTATTGCACATGACATCCGGATTCGGGGTTCGGCCCGCCTTATATTCTTCTAAAAAGTAGGTAAATACCTTATCCCAATATTGTTTTTCAAAATTAACGGCATAATATGGAATGCCAATCTGGTTACAAACACGGATTACGTCTTCATAATCCTCTGTCGCCGTACAAACGCCAAACTCATCCGTATCATCCCAGTTTTTCATAAAAATCCCGATAACATCATAACCTTGCTGTTTTAGAAGTAACGCTGCAACCGAAGAATCGACTCCACCGGACATGCCCACCACCACTCGTATATCTTTTGGCTCTCTAGTCTCCATCTTTTTTCACCTCTCTATCTCATAAAAGTGTTTCGTACATCTATTTTTTTAAGCGAGTTACAATTCTGGCTGTCTCTTCAGCCGCTCTCACTATTTGCTCTGTAGTCGTATCATAACCAAAGCTAAAGCGAATCGAATTAATTAACCGCTCAGATCCTTTTCCAAACATAGCAACCAGTACATGAGAAGGTTCAATCGAACCCGCTGTACATGCTGAACCGCTAGAGACCGCTATTCCCGCCAAATCGAGATTCACAAGCATTTGCTCGACATTTGTCCCCGGAAAGCTTAAGTTTAATACATGTGGCAGCGAATGTTCAAGTGTTCCGTTTAGTGCAAAATCGATTCTGTGCTCTCGGAGTTTTTGAATAAACGTCTCCTTAAACCCCATGTACCTATTCCTTTTTTCAGACAGTTCTTCCGCCGAAATTAAAACAGCTTCGTGAAAACCAACAATTGAGGCAACATTTTCGGTACCGGCACGTCTTTTTCGCTCTTGCTCTCCGCCAAATTGACGTGGCGCTAGTTTAACATTTTCGCGGGCATATAAAAAGCCGATACCTTTCGGGCCATTAATTTTATGAGCTGTAACGGACAACAAGTCAATATTACATTCGTTAACATCTATTTTTTCAACACCGTAGGCTTGTACAGCATCGGTATGAAATTTTGCTTGATGGTCTTTCAAGAGCTCCCCAATTTCAGCAATTGGCTGGAGTGTCCCTACCTCATTGTTCCCGTACATGATTGAGACGAGAATAGTATCTTCTCTTAATGCATTTTTTAATTCGGCCACAGACACCCTTCCAGTTTCATCCACAGGCAAATAGGTAACCTCATACCCCATCTTTTCTAATTTATGACCGGCGTGAAGTACTGCATGGTGCTCTATTTGTGAGGTTATAATATGCTTCCCATTCGCTTGATAACTTTCAGCAACGCCAAATAGGGCCATATTATCCGCTTCGGTTCCACCGCTTGTAAAAATAATCTCTACCTCTTTTGCACCGATACTTTTTGCCATTCTTTCGCGTGCGAGGTCGATTCTGTGCCGAGCTTCTCTTCCAAAAGAATGGATACTTGAGGGATTCCCGAAGGTTTCATTCATGGCTGCAAGCATTTTCTCCATAACTCTTGGATGCATCGGTGTTGTAGCGGCATGGTCGAGATAGATTCGTTCCATAATTCCACCTTCATTCAAATGAAATCTATACAATTACCTTTGACATTAAATATAAAACATATAAGCTTCTGACTCACCATCATCGCTATGGCTGGCTAAATCTTCCAATGTTGTATTATCCAATACATCCTTAATCGCATCGCGAATACGAATCCAAAGCTCACGTTTTGCCGGTTCTTCATCCTCAATACCCTCTACCGGTGTAATCGGTCCTTCAAGAACACGAATCACATCACCGGAAGTAATTTTTGCAGGATCATCAGCTAGAATGTAACCACCATATGCTCCACGAATACTTTTTACTAATCCGGCATTGCGAAGCGGTGAAATTAATTGTTCTAGGTAATGTTCCGATAAATCATTTGCTTGGGCAATTGTTTTTAGTGAAATCGGACCTTCACCGTATTTTTTAGCCAGTTCAATCATAATGGTCAGACCATATCTGCCCTTCGTCGATATTTTCATTTAAAGGCACCTCATTTCAACTTTTTCTATTTTAAAATTATTTTTTATAATGTCAACAGGAATCAAATCCTCAGTAACTTGATAGGCATTTATTTATTATACCATATTGTTCTTTAATATGCTTTTCACAGAAAAAATGATATCGTAATAAGAAAAGCGGAAGCGCCTTGGTCAGCCCCGAAAAGCGCTGGAGGCCCAGACGGTGAAGTCGTTCTTTGACTTCATCGGCTGGGCCGAAGCGACCTAGAGGGGCTAGGCGCTGAAGCTAGACAATAAGAAAAGACAGTATTCAGTTGGAGAGATGATTATGCAGCAAAAGCCTCTAGCATTTCGGATGCGTCCCAGAACCATTGAAGAGGTTGTCGGACAGCAGCATCTTGTTGCCGATGGAAAAATTATTGCCAGAATGGTAAAAGCTAAACAGCTGACGTCGATGATTTTATATGGTCCGCCTGGAATTGGCAAAACCTCGATTGCAAGTGCAATTGCCGGAAGTACTAAATATGCTTTCCGCACCCTAAATGCCGTAACCAATAATAAAAAAGACATGGAGATTGTCGTTGCCGAAGCAAAAATGTCCGGAAAGGTAATTCTTCTTTTGGATGAGGTCCATCGCCTCGATAAAGCGAAACAGGATTATTTGCTCCCTTATTTAGAAAATGGATTAATTACTTTAATAGGGGCAACGACGAGCAATCCATACCACGCGATTAATCCGGCGATCCGCAGCCGATGTCAAATTTTCGAGTTAAAGCCGCTGGAGCCGGAAGAAGTAAAAATAGCATTGACAAGAGCTTTAGAAGACGCGGAAAGAGGCTTTGGAAACGTAAGGGTTGTCTTGACCGATGAAGCTCTAAATCATTTTGCAATCGGATCAAATGGTGATGTTAGAAGTTCCTTAAATGCCCTAGAATTAGCTGTCCTTTCGAGCGATAAGGACGGGGAAGGCGTTATTCATATTGACTTGGCAATAGCAGAAGAATGCTTACAAAAGAAGAGTTTTGCTGCTGACAAGGATGGGGACGGCCATTATGATGTTCTTTCCGCCTTCCAAAAATCAATTCGCGGCAGTGACGTAGATGCTGCACTTCATTATCTTGGCAGGTTAATTGAAGCTGGTGACTTGGTAAGCATTAGTAGACGCTTGCTTGTCATCGCTTTTGAAGATGTCGGTCTTGCCAGTCCCCAGGCAGGGGCACGGACGCTGGCGGCGATTGAAACAGCAGAACGAATCGGTTTCCCGGAAGCAAGAATCCCGCTTGCTAACGCAGTGATTGAATTATGTTTATCACCAAAATCCAATTCAGCAGTGCTTGCGATTCAATCCGCGCTTGAGGATATTCAAAAAGGCAATGTTGGAGAAGTTCCTGACCATTTGCGCGACGCCCATTATAAAGGTGCAAAAGAGCTGGGCAGGGGAATTGACTATAAATACCCGCACGACTATGAAAATGGCTGGGTCCCGCAGCAATATTTACCGAATCGCTTAAAAAATAAACAATACTATGTACCAAAAAAGACTGGAAAGTTTGAACAAGCACTGGCCACGGTCTATGCAAAACTAACAGGCAGAAAAAAATAGCCTTCGCGTTACGCGGAGGCTATTTTTTTCTGCCGTTATCAACACTTTTTAGCGGGTATCAACAATATTACGCAGCCACATCTCTCTTTTTAAAAGTAAAGAAGGCCAGAAATTGGAAAACAACAAAATAAACAATTAGCATGATGATGGAAAATGATAAGGTCATTCCTTCCACCATCGGAGAACCTTCAAAATATTGCATGAGATCCGTATTAGCAAACAAGATATATTTAGCCCAATCAAATTTCAATGCTAATAATTGAGTTAAGTTTCCTCCGGAAAACATTAAAAAGATGGAGATACCAATGGCAAGTGAACTGTTTCGAAACACAGACGAAATCATAAATGCCATGGTTGTCAGCATAATCATTCCAATCGAGCTCAAACCATAATAACTCATTAAATGAACCACCATATTCTGCTCAGTCACTGTACCATTATTGTAATTCAAATATGGCACAGCCTGGTCAGGCATCCCAAATAAAATCGCGCCAATGACGGTTGAATATACAAAAAGCACGGCCAGCAGGAATAATGCAAAAAGTAAAACTGTTAAATATTTAGAGAGTAAAATTTTCGTTCGATTAATCGGCCTGATTAACAACAACTTAATCGTGCCCCAATTAAATTCACTTGCAACAATCCCTGCGGAAACAATAATCGTAAACAGCCCTGCTAATGATATTAATTGCGAAGCATCCTTTACAAAGGTCCAAACATCATAGCTTTCCTGTGGGGCAATATGATGCTCAATCCGGTAATCATTGATGGCTATCTCTCTTTTAAGGAATTGTTTTTCGATCTTTGATCCGCTTCGGTCATACTGCTTCTTTAAAGCATCATTCTCCTGCTTCAGGTTTTGCTCCCATTTTTGGTCAACGCCGGCTTTACTTCCTGACTCCTGATATTTAAAAAAGCCAGCCACAATCGACGCTGCGACAAGAAGAATTGCAATCATGACAAACGTTCCTGGGCGCTTAAAAATTTTCATCCATTCATTTTGAATTAAATTCATCATATTCTAGCTTCCTCCTTTTCACCTGTAACCTCAAGGAAGCGGTCCTCTAATGTTTTTGCCACTTCTTTAACTCCAAAGACCTGAACGTTACCTTCCACCAATAACTTTATTAAATTCGGAATTTCTTCTTTGGCCAGCTCCAAAGATACGCCATTTCTCGAATGGGACACTCTAACGTCTGAATAATGGTTTTGGATGATGGAGCGTGCCTTTTCACTTGGAATCACTTCAAGTTCATATGTGACTTCATTACCTTGCACAAATTCTTGGACAAGCTGTACATCTATTAAACGGCCGTTTTGAATAATTCCGATGCGGTCACACATCATTTCCATTTCTGAAAGCAAATGACTTGATACAATGACAGCCATATTTTTTTCCCTTGCAAGGAGGCGCAAATAGTCGCGGATTTCCCGAATTCCAGCCGGGTCCAAACCGTTGGTGGGTTCATCGAGGATAAGTACCTCGGGGTCATGTAAAAGACATTGCGCCAAACCTAATCTTTGCCGCATTCCCAGTGAGTACGTTTTTACCTTGTCGTGGATTCTGTCTGTTAACCCGACCAGTTTGACCACTTCATCAATTTTCTCTTTCGTTATTCCTTTTGACATTTTTGCATAATGCACAAGGTTTTTATATCCGCTCAAGAATTTATACATTTCCGGATTTTCAACAATGGCACCAATATGGCGGACAGCATCCTCAAAATTACTTTTAATACTGGCTCCTCCAATGGTAATATCACCCGAAGTGATGCCCATTAAGCCCACAATCATCCGGATGGTCGTAGTTTTCCCGGCCCCGTTTGGCCCTAAAAAGCCAAAGACCTCCCCTTTGTTTACCTGGAAACTAATTTGATCTATGATCTTTCTCCCTTTGATTATTTTCGTCACATCTTTTAATTCTACAATCGAATCCAACTCATCTTCTCCTCTCTCTATCTTTTGTCGAAAAAAGGCCACCTTACCAGTTTAACTTAAATTTGAAAATTTTTCCTGCATTTGATGTCATTCCTTCTAATTTTTATTATAATGTGAGGTCTTTCTTGATTAAAACGGCTTGAGAATGAGTCAATTCTAGGACCTGCGACGTACGAAAAGATTCGATATTGTGTAGAAAGGGAGGGGGTGATGAATATAATAGGGGTAAGATGGAAGAAAAAAATCAAGCGGTTTTGGGGGTGAACCTAATGAAACTAACAAACTTGTTAATGTTGTGTATCATCGTGATTTTAGGAGTTATTGCGTACAGTTTGGGTGTTAGGGTCCATGTGGATGTTAAACAGAAACCCAGTGTAACCGAACATGAGACCACCAAGCCTCCAAAAAGTGTTCCATCGAAGCCTTCAGGGGAAACAACAACACCCCCGGCCGATCCAAATAAGCCTTCTACCGGGACCAAGAAGCCTCCTAAGGAGGATGACCCAAAGGTATACCAAAACAATTCCTTTAAAAACGTAGTCTTATCTGAAAAAGACGGTAAAATCATGGTAAAAGGGCAGGCAAGAGTATTTGAAGGTGTCTTTCAATATGCGGTAACTTCCGGTAATAAAACCATTCTACAAGACCATTATCAAACCGAAGGAGCTCCAGCATGGGGAAATTTTGAGATTTCCTTTGACAAGTCACTTGCTGAAAAAACAGGAGAAGGGGCAGCATTCGAGCTATTTATTTATTCGGCGAAAGATGGCTCAAAAGTAGATGTTTTAACAATACCGTTAAAATAATTGATGAGGGTGTTTCAAAAAGAAGACACCACCGCTTTTTTATAAAATCTTATTAAAAATAAACAAAAGCCCTGAACAAAGTTCAGGGCCTTAAGCTTATTTCTCATCTGACACGCGTTGAATTTTGATATCTTTTAATAATTCTCTTACCACATAACTTGCCATGATTAAACCGCAGGCAGACGGAACAAAGGCATTGGAAGCTGGCGGCATCTTAGCCTTACGAATCTCCGCTTTGTCATTCCCGACAATCTGACGGACATCCTCACGAATCACGATCGGGCTCTCATCGGAAAAAACAACAGGAATCCCCTTGCGAATTCCTTCCTTACGGAGTTTAGTCCGGATCACTTTTGCAATCGGATCTGTATGTGTTTTAGAGATATCGGCAATTTGGAAACGGGTTGGATCCATTTTATTTGCTGCACCCATACTTGAAATGATTGGAATATTTCTCTTTAAACATTCCTTCGCTAAATGGATTTTATAAATAATCGTATCGGAGGCGTCTACAAAAAAATCGATATTGTGGTTAAAAATTTCTTCATAAGTTTCTTCCGTATAAAACATTTTTAGTGAAATCACTTCACAATCCGGATTAATATCCTTAATCCTCTCCTCCATGATTTCCACCTTTGGTCTGCCAATTGTTGATAATAAAGCAATAAGCTGACGGTTGACATTGGTGATGTCTACATCGTCTTTGTCAATCAAAATAAGACGGCCGACACCGGAACGAGCAAGCGCCTCGGCGGCAAAAGAACCGACTCCCCCGATTCCTAAAACAGCAACCGTGCTGTTTTTCATGATATCCATTCCTTCTTTACCAACCGCCAGCTCATTTCGAGAAAATTGATGCAGCATATATTTCACTCCAGTTATGTTAATTTCATTAGGTATCTTTTTCCCGAATAAAAATATATCATACCATCATTTAAAAACAAGTATTCAGATAAGATTTATTAAAAATATGGGAAAATAAAAACCTCCCATATAGGAGGTTTATCAAGGTCAATTTGAAAAGAGTCCCAATCGTGCCGTCGCTTTTGGCTTCCTTCATATTGATCCCGCACTTAGCAGGTGGGTGTCCTGTTCTCTGTTTTGCAAGTCCCCTAATCCGCTATGGGCCGAGGCATTTGCGCTGCCGAAAAACTCTGGACTCCCGAAGAAATAATGTTCGGTCAATATTTCAGGTAATACAACGAACACTTCAGGACTCTTTTGGATTGGTTTTATAATAGCATAAAATAAATCGGCATTCAAGGGTTCATGAAAGCGTTTTATTGTTATTTATTTACATTTAGTGTTAAATATAGCTCTTTTAATTGTGCCTTGGAAACTTCACCTGGTGCATCCGTTAACAAGTCGCTTGCACTTGCTGTTTTCGGAAAAGCAATCGTGTCACGAAGGTTAGAGCTGCCTGCTAAGAGCATGACTAAACGGTCTAAGCCAAGGGCAATCCCACCGTGCGGCGGTGTTCCATATTCAAAGGCATTCATCAGGAATCCGAATTGCTCGTTCGCTTCTTCAGGTGTAAAACCTAGCACCTTGAACATTTTTTCCTGAATGGACCGTTCAAAAATCCTTAAAGAACCTCCGCCAAGCTCATAGCCGTTAAGAACAATGTCATAGGCTTGTGCGCGAACCCTTCCTGGATCCGTATCTAAGTATTCAAGATCTTCCCTGAACGGCATTGTAAATGGATGATGGGCAGCAAAATAGCGGCCTTCCTCTTCGTCAAACTCAAGTAATGGCCAATCTGTAACCCATAGGAAATTAAACTTGCTTTGGTCAATTAACCCTAATTCTTTACCAAGTTTAATTCTTAGTGCACCTAATGCATCAGCGACAACACTCTTTTTATCAGCAACAAATAGAATTAAATCACCAACACTAGCTTCAAGCGTCGCTTTCATCGCATTTACTTCTTCTTCAGAGAAGAATTTTGTGATTGGACCATTTATCCCCTCAGCTTCAACCTTAAACCAAGCAAGACCTTTTGCTCCGTATACAGCAACAAATTCTGTTAAGGCATCAATATCTTTACGAGAATATTTATCCGCAGAAGCTTTTACATTAATAGCTTTTACTTGACCGCCATTTGCCACAGCAGCTGAAAAGACTTTGAAGCCTGAATCCTTCACAATTTCAGAAAGATCAACAAGCTCTAAACCAAAACGGGTATCCGGTTTATCTGAACCAAAGCGGCTCATTGCTTCATCATACGTCATCCGCGGGAATGGAGCAGGAATCTCAATACCTTTAACTTCTTTCATGACTTGAGTCATCATTTTTTCCATTAAGGCCATAATATCTTCTTGACTTAAAAAGCTTGTTTCAATATCGACCTGAGTAAACTCAGGCTGACGGTCTGCACGAAGGTCTTCGTCACGGAAACAGCGGGCGATTTGATAATATCGCTCAACACCGCCAACCATTAACAATTGCTTAAACAACTGCGGTGATTGTGGCAGCGCATAAAACTCACCAGGATGAACGCGGCTTGGTACTAGATAATCCCGGGCACCTTCAGGCGTGCTTTTTGTTAAAATCGGTGTTTCAATGTCTAAGAAACCTTCGGAATCTAAGAAGTCTCTAATTTGTTTTGTCACCTGATGGCGCATTTTTAAGGTTTCAAAAATAACCGGACGACGGAAATCTAAATAGCGATATTTCAAACGGACATCCTCTGAAACATCTGTTGTATCAGTAATCATAAATGGTGGTGTTTTCGCTTCATTGATAATGGTTACTTTTTCAGCCTGTACTTCAATTTTACCGGTTTTAATTTTTTCATTAATGGTCGATGCCTCTCTGGCAACCACTGTCCCTTGAATATCTAGAACATATTCACTACGGATTTTTTCAGCTATTTCAAGTGCTTCCTGTGATAAATCCGGATTAAATACGACCTGTACAATCCCAGACCGGTCACGAAGATCGATAAAAATGACTCCGCCCAAATCGCGTCTGGTTTGCACCCATCCTTTTAATGTTACTTTCTCTCCTACTGCTGTTTCCGGAACCTCTCCGCAAAAATACGATCTGCCAAACATTGTTTTTCCCCCTTATGGTTGCAACCTTTGAAAGTGTTGAATAAATGAATCTAAATCTATTTCTACCTGTTCACCTGTCGCCATATTTTTTACATTGATTTTATTATTTTTTAACTCATCGTCGCCAAGAATGGCAACAAAGCGGGCATTTAATCGGTCAGCTGCTTTAAATTGGGCTTTGATTTTTCGATCCAAATAGTCTCTTTCAGCCGAAAAACCAGCCATTCTTAATTGCTGTAAAAGTCCTACCGTATAATCCTTTGCCTCTTCGCCAAGTGCAGCCAAATAGCAGTCAATGCCTTGATTGATCTCGAGGTCAACGCCTTCAGCATTTAGGGCAGCAATGAATCGTTCGATACTAAGGGCAAAGCCAATTCCCGGTGTTTCAGGTCCGCCGATTTCCTCTGCCAAACCATTGTATCTTCCGCCGCCGCATAATGTGGTAATCGCGCCAAATCCCTCCGCATTACTCATGATTTCAAATGCAGTATGATTATAATAATCCAAGCCGCGGACCAGGTTCGCATCCACTTCAAACGGAATATCCAATTGTGTAAGATATTGCTGCAGCTTTTCAAAATAAGCTTTTGAATAATCATTTAAATAATCAAGAATAGACGGAGCTGTTTTCATCAGCTCGTGATCGCGGTCTTGTTTACAATCAAGAATCCGTAGTGGATTTTTTTCAAGACGGTTTTGGCAGTCATGGCAAAACTCACCAATCCGTGGCTGGAAGTGATTCACTAATGCATTCCGATGTGCAATCCGGCTTTCTTTATCTCCAAGGCTGTTAATGATAAGTTTCAGCTTCTTTAAACCCATTTCTTTATACAAGTTCATTGCTAGAGAAATGACTTCTGCATCAATTGCGGGATCGTTACTTCCTAGTGCTTCAATTCCAAACTGAACAAATTGGCGAAAACGTCCGGCCTGCGGGCGCTCATATCGAAACATCGGGCCCATATAATAAAGCTTTACTGGCTGATTCGCATAGCCAAACATTTTTTTCTCAACAAAAGACCTTACAACCGCAGCAGTTCCTTCCGGTCTCAGTGTAATGCTCCGTCCGCCTCGGTCTTCAAAGGTGTACATTTCTTTTTGAACAATATCGGTCGTATCACCCACACCTCTTGAAAAGAGATCAGTATGTTCAAAAATCGGTGTACGAATTTCATGGTATTGGTATTTCTCACAAAGTTCGCGCGCTTTTGCTTCAATCATTTGCCACTTTTCAATTTCACCGGGTAAAATATCCTGCGTTCCCCGTGGAATGCTAATCGACATTTCCATTTTCCTCCTAACAAATATGTAAAAAAATAAATAAAAAACTCCCATCCCTTGTATAAATACAAGGGACGAGAGTTATAGTCCCGTGGTGCCACCCTAGTTGAAAAGCCCAAATTTGGACTCTTCCGCTCGTACAGTTAACGCCTGTTAACGTTCTTCTCCTACTAGAGTATACCTTTTTCAGAGAGAAACCTACGGAGTGTTCCTTCATTAAGATTCATGCAGAAATGCTTTCAGCCTGGGGCATTTCCTCTCTTTTCATGCTTTATGCTTAACTACTGTGCTCCATCATTAGTTATCACTAAATATGACATTTTATTTATATAATAATACGGAGCATCAGGAAGATTGTCAAGTGAGTTTTAAGACCTTCCAAGATGTTTTTTTAACCTTCTGACATCTCTCATATTCAATCCAAATTCAGAAGCAAGTTCAATGGTACCCGCATGCTGCTCTTTTTGAATAAAATCATGAAAATCAACTCCAAAAATCCGGCCTTCCATCGATTGGACGTTCATTCCTTTTTCACTTGCTCTCATAAACCAATCACCTCGAATCCTCATCTATATTCTCTATTGTTACCAATCATAGAGAAAAATTGCAGGATTAAAGAAAGAATTATCAACATCTGATAGAGGAATATTGGACTTTTTTTACAAGAAAGGAATGATTTCCATTCCCCTTTACGATAAAATAATAGAAAAGTGCAAAATTAAGAGAGGAAACAAGATGGGCAAAAAATTCATTATTCTCGTATTTTGTTTTACTTTGATAGCGGGATTTTTGCCGCAAGGAAATAGTATGGCTGCAAGTGGAACAATTACCATTTCCTCCGCGGTTGTTAACATCAGAGAAGGTCCCGGATTAAGCTATCCATTGGTGAAACAAGCAAATAAAGGGGAAAAGTATTCAATCATTAGGGAAAAAGGCGATTGGATCGAGGTAAAACTATCTGCTGGCCAAACTGGCTGGGTGGCGGATTGGGTAGTTTCTAAAGCGAACAATGATACTAGCGTTACATCCAACAAAACAAGTGTCGGTGTTGTTACAGTACCGTCCTTAAACGTCCGCACTTCCCCATCGTCAGCCAGTGCAGCGGTAGGAAAACTATCAAAGGGTATGACAGTCAACGTCTACGGCACCCAAAATAATTGGACTCAAATCCAATTTAACGGACAGGCTGCCTGGGTCAGCAGTCAATTTCTTGATTTTCAAACGAATACTCAAAAGGGCAATGACACGACTTCAAGCACGTCAGGGACGATTGGAACTGTAACAGCAGGCAGCCTTAGTATTCGCAGCGAGGCATCCTTAAATGCAACGATAATTGGTTCAGTACATAAAGGTCAAAGCTTTTCCATTTTAGGGGAGAAGAATGATTGGATAAAGATTGAATTTGAGCCGAATCGGTATGGTTGGGTAGCTGGTTGGTATATGGATGTAACGACACCGAATGTCAGTTCCGAGCCAGTCGCAAAAGCTAACAAGGTTACGATAGTCAATAATGGAACCAATATTCGCAAAGGACCGAATGTCCAATCGGATGTGTTATTAAGAGCAAATGCAGGAGATACATTTGCCGTAAAAAGAGAGGAAAACGATTGGTATGCGATTAAGCTCGCTAATGGTTCGATCGGCTATGTAGCAGGCTGGTTAGTTTCCACTAACGGTACTTCTCCATCAATTCAGAAAAAAGGAGCAGGTTCGGATTTACGAAATAAAACAATTGTCCTTGACCCCGGCCACGGTGGATTAGACACTGGGACAACCGGTGCGAGCGGAACACTTGAAAAGAATCTGACCATACGAACGGCAAGGCTTTTGTATGATAAATTAACAGCCAGCGGTGCGAACGTAATCCTTACGCGAAATAGCGATACCTATATTTCTCTCCCTGAAAGAGTCAGTATTGCACGTACCTATCAAGCCGATGCCTTTGTCAGCATACATTATGATGCAAATGGTAATAGTAGTGTCCGGGGCATGACTGGTTATTACTATCATACCTATCAAAAATCGCTTGCTGAATATTTATATTCGTCAACTATTAATCAAACAAAGCTGAATTATCGAGGAGTTCGTTTTGGCGATTATCATGTCATCCGGGAGAATAGTCAAAATGCGGCTTTAATGGAACTTGGATACTTAAGCAACCCTGAAGAAGAAATGACCTTAAATTCAAACCAATACCAAGAAAATGCCGCTACAGGCCTATATAATGGGCTGACCCGCTATTTTAAGGATAACTAAAAACCTTGGCACTAATATAGTGCCAAGGTTTTTCTATGCCTTGCTGTCTACAATTAAAGTGACAGGGCCGTCGTTTGTCAGCTCTACTTCCATCATCGCTCCAAAACGGCCTGTCTCAACGTGGATTCCTTTATCGCGTAACAAACTGTTAAAGGTTTCATATAGACCAATCGCTTGTTCCGGGCGGGCCGCATTAATAAAGCTTGGCCTTCTTCCATTCCGACAATCCCCATATAAAGTGAACTGTGAGACAGATAGGATTTCCCCGCCAACATCTAATAAGGATAAATTCATTTTTTCAGCCGCATCCTCAAAAATGCGCAAGTTGGCAACTTTGTCGGCTAAATAAGCAGCATCTTCTTCGTTGTCATCATGCGTAACTCCGACAAGTAATACAAGTCCACTGCTAATTTGACCTGTAATCTCACCGTTAACCGTCACTTTTGCTTTTTTACTGCGTTGTACAACAACTCGCATACATATACCCCTTTAATTCATCATTCTGCGAACAGAATAAATATCAGGAATTTGTTTAATTCGCTCAACGACCTTATGCAGATGATTCACATTGTGAATTGCAATTGACATATTAATCATTGCCATTTTATTGCGGTCAGACCTGCCTGAAACAGCTGAGATATTCGTTTTTGTTTCGTTTACTGCCTGCAATACCTCGTTTAGGAGGCCACGGCGGTCATAGCCGCTGATTTCAATATCAACATTATATTCCTTCCGGTCGTTCAAGGAGGATTCCCATTCGACAGGAATCAATCTTGATTGAGCATCGGTTGAGTCTATGTTCGTACAATCAGAGCGATGAACGGAAACCCCGCGTCCTTTTGTGATAAATCCGACAATTTCATCGCCAGGAACAGGATTACAGCATCTTGATAGGCGAATTAAAAGATTATCAATTCCTTGAACTCGGACACCCGACTCGCGCTTTTTAGAGGAAGGAAAGGATTTCAAATCGGTAATAGCATTTGCGATGCTAGCCGATTGCTCTTGGTCGCGTTTCTTCCGCCACTTTTCTGTTAAACGATTGGCCACTTGAAGAGCTGTAACCCCGTTATAGCCAACAGCCGCATACATATCGTCTTCATTCATAAAATTGAACTTTTCAGCAACCTTTTTTAGGTTCTCAGGAGTTAAAATCTCCTTCGTATCAAATTCCATTGCCCGAATTTCTTTTTCTACAAGCTCTTTTCCTTTGTCCACATTCTCATCTCGGCGCTGTTTCTTAAAGAATGCACGAATTTTATTTTTCGCCTGTGAGGTTTGGGCAAGCTTTAACCAATCCTGACTGGGTCCATAGGAATGTTTGGAAGTTAAAATTTCGACAATATCGCCCGTCTTTAGTGTATAGTCGAGGGTTACCATTTTGCCGTTCACTTTTGCACCAATCGTTTTATTACCGATTTCGGAGTGGATTCGATAAGCAAAATCAATCGGAACGGAACCGGATGGCAGCTCAATCACATCACCTTTTGGCGTAAAGACGAACACCATGTCAGAGAACAAATCAATTTTTAACGACTCCATAAATTCTTCCGCGTTAGCAGTGTCATTTTGGAACTCAAGAATTTCTCTGAACCAAGTTAATTTTTGTTCAAAGGAGGCACTGTCATTTAACGACTTGCCTTCTTTATATGCCCAGTGGGCCGCAATCCCGAATTCAGCAATTCGATGCATTTCCGTTGTTCGAATTTGCACTTCGAGCGGATCCCCTTTTGGGCCGATTACCGTTGTATGAAGGGACTGATACATATTGGGTTTCGGCATGGCAATATAGTCCTTGAAACGGCCAGGCATTGGCTTCCAGCAAGTATGAATGATTCCTAGTACGGCATAACAGTCCTTAATGCTGTTTACAACAATCCGAACCGCCAGCAAATCATAAATTTCACTGAACTGTTTATTTTGCAGCACCATCTTTCGATAAATGCTGTAAATATGCTTTGGCCGCCCAGAAAGATCTGCCTTAATGGATACCTCATTCAAACGCCCTTTGACTTCATCAATGACATCATCTAAATATTGCTCACGTTCCGCACGCTTCTTTTTCATTAAGTTAACGATACGGTAATATTGCTGCGGATTTAAATATCGTAAGGCGGTATCCTCAAGCTCCCATTTGATCTTGGAGATCCCAAGTCGATGAGCAAGAGGTGCAAAAATTTCTAATGTTTCATTTGAAATCCGGCGCTGCTTTTCAGCAGGAAGATGTTTTAACGTCCTCATATTATGCAAACGGTCTGCAAGCTTGATTAAAATAACCCGGATATCCTGAGCCATGGCCACAAACATTTTCCGATGATTTTCAGCCTGCTGCTCTTCGTGCGATTTATATTTAATTTTCCCCAACTTTGTTACACCATCGACAAGCATGGCCACTTCATCATTGAATTCCTGCTCCATATCTTTTAACGTTACAGGAGTATCTTCAACAACATCGTGGAGAAAACCAGCAGCGACCGTTGCAGGGTCCATCTCGAGGTCAGCTAGAATGCCAGCTACCTGTATGGGATGAATAATATATGGTTCGCCAGATTTTCGATATTGGTCACGATGAGCATGTTTCGCATATTCATATGCCCTTTTGACTAAGTCAACATTCTCATCATTTAAATATGCCCTTGTTTTGTCGATGACTTGTTCGGCGGTTAACACTTGATCGTTCGCCATAAAATCACCTTTTTTTTCTTCTCATTTATTATAAAAATATCATTCGTAAACTTGCTCCTAAATTAGAATGATTGTTACTATTATCGAAAAAAAACACGAAGATGTAAAGAGATTGACGTAATTTTTCCGTAAATGTCGAAACATTTTGGTAAATGTAGCCCTAAATTCCTATAAGAAGAGAGCACTCAATTGCTGAGTGCCCTCGTTCCTATTTAATACTGAAGTAATGTTAATACATCGTATCCATCAAGCTTTTTACGGCCATCCAAATAAGATAATTCGACTAAAAAGGCAATCCCGGCTACAACACCGCCAAGCTGCTCCACTAGTTGAATGGTAGCATCAATCGTTCCGCCTGTTGCTAGTAAATCATCCGTAATCAGGACGCGCTGTCCAGGTTTAATGGCGTCTTGATGGATGGTTAGGACATCTTTTCCATATTCCAAACCATAGCTAACCTTAATGGTTTCCCTAGGGAGCTTTCCTTCCTTACGAACGGGTGCAAAGCCTATTCCTAATGAATATGCCACAGGACAGCCAATAATAAACCCGCGTGCTTCCGGTCCAACAATCAAGTCTATTTCTCTATCTTTGGCATAAGCTACAATTTGGTCCGTAGCATATTTATACGCTTCTCCATTATTCATTAAAGGAGTAATATCCTTAAATTTAATTCCTGGTTTTGGGTAATCTTCGACGATACTAATAAATTGTTTTAAATCCATTCGTCTTTTCCTCCTCAGTTTCAACCGACTCATGAATGACCTGGTCGAACCAGTCCTTCAATTGCTGAAAAGATGAAAATAATAAATCCTTCTCAAGTAAAAGTTGTGCCTGTTTAGTTTGATAGGTAATTGAGTCAGTTAAATCACGCTTTTGCGCTTGTTTATTCAATGTAATAAATCCATTGGTTATTGTAACAAATTCCAAATCGGAAAATACCTTTGCCATGAAGGTGACTGTTTCCTGTGACCATCCACGGTGTTTCGCAATTTCATCACCATGTCGTCTCAAATCAATCGGCCCTTTCTTTAACAAAAAGGCATAAAACCATTTAAAATGATCCCGCGTTGGAATAGTGCTTAAAAAATCACTTGATTGTTTATAAAGATATGCATAAATCCTTGCAGGCTGTTTTCCTCTAAATAAATTAAAGAGGATTTCTTTTGAAGTTGGGAAATCAACTAAAACCGTATTCGTTTCAGTAAGATCCAAATCCTTTGCCGCTTCGGAATGATCAATAATCACAACATCGTCAATTAGTTCAGAATCTATTTTCTCATAAAGTTCCTTTTTAAACAAAATAAACTTTCTATTTTCCTTCGGTACGGAACCGGCAAGATGGCTTAAGCGTTTTCCGCCGCGATGGTCAAATAATTGCCATGAACGGACGGCAATATCTTGGACGAAAATTTGTGGTTTTCGGATATTGTTCCACTCATTGATGGATAATTCTCCGATTAATGAAATTTTAGAAGAAGGAGAAATATGGTCCACCAAAGTTCCTAATCCGAATCCAACTCCATCAAGATTCGCACCATTTTCGCTCACGAGAACCTTTAGATGATTCTGATCACTGCCAATTTTTCTCATTGTCGAAATGGCAACTTCATTAATTAACACCTTTGGCTTTGGATTGTCCATCCCAAACGGTGATAATAAATTCAATTCATCTAAAGCCGAAAGGTTAATGTCCTCTAGCCTAACTTCATGATCCAGATACGTAACTGGAATAAAGTCGGCATCAGAAAGTTGCTCCTTAGCCAGAGAATTAAGCCTTGAACGAAGCTCAGCAACATCATCAATCGTAAGTGTCATCCCAGCTGCCATTGGATGGCCGCCGAAATGAGGCAGTATTTCACGACAGGTTGAAAGATTTTTAAATAAATCATAACCCGAAATACTCCGTGCAGAGCCCTTAGCAAGACCCTTTTCCTTGTCAAAACTCAAAACAATCGTCGGTCGATAATACTTCTCAACTAATCTGGATGCGACAATCCCGATTACACCTGCATTCCAGCCTTCCTTACCAATGACAAGAACATGATTTGAGTCAATCGGATAATTCTTTTCTACCTCTTCAATGGCTTCAGCTGTAATCGTATTAACAATGGACTGCCTTGATTTATTTAAAGAATCCATTTCCTCGGCCAAACTTTTAGCCTCTTCAGGATCCTGTGAAAGAAGAAGCTCTACAGCTAAATCGGCATTTTCTAAGCGCCCAACTGCGTTGATTCTCGGCGCAAGAGTAAATCCAATGGTTTCTTCGTTAATCGACTTATTGTCAACTCCCGCTAATTTAAAAATCGCTTTTAAACCAATATTATTTGTCATTTTAAGGTTTTCTAAACCTTTTTTGGCAATAAGACGATTTTCGTCCTTCAAGGATACTAAGTCTGCAATCGTTCCAATGACTGCTATTTCAAATAAATGTTCAGGGAGCCGGCCATAAAGTGCATGGGACAGTTTGAAGGCAACTCCAACACCAGCAAGCTCACGGAAAGGATAAACGCTATCCGGCAGCTTTGGGTGGATTATGGCAAGCGCCTCAGGCAGAATTGGACCCGGTTCATGGTGATCAGTAATAATGAGATCAAGTCCCAGCTCTTTTGCTATGTTTGCTTCATGTATTGCAGAAATTCCCGTATCAACCGTTATGATTAATTTTATTCCAATATCAGCTGCATGTCGGAAGGCATTTTCATTCGGGCCATAGCCTTCAGTAAAACGATTTGGAATGTAAAATTGAACATTGGCCCCTAAATCACGAAGGGTGATCATTAAAACTGTCGTACTGCTTACACCATCCGCATCATAATCCCCAAAAATTAAGATCGGTTCTTGTTTTTCTATAGCCTCATTTATTCTTTTTACAGCAAGGTCCATACCTTTTAAAAGATAAGGGTCATGAAACTGTTCCTTGCCAAATAAAAAAAACCGTGCAGAATCGACGGTATCTAATCCGCGGTTAACAAGCAGCGATGCTACAAGAGGTGTAATTTTCAATTCAGCTGCGATTTCTTTTGTTTTCGCTTGGTCGGACTCTCGAACAATCCATCTTGTTTTTGACTTTAACATGCGTAAAGGTCACCTCTCAGACTTTAATATTATACAGGAGTGGAATAAACGTTTCAATCAGAAATGCGTGTATAAGAAAAACCGCAGATTTTCTGCGGTTTTTTCACGATTATTACACTTGAGGTTGATCAGTGTACTTTTTCTTTACTTTTTCTGTTTTAATAACACCCTTTTTCTTTAACTCTCTACATTTCATTACATACCATAATGAACTAGCAATAAAGAGCGAAGAGTATACCCCAACAATGAGACCAACGAACAATGCAATGGAGAAATTTCGGATCGATGCACTACCAAAAACCATTAAAGCGGCTGTGGTAATTAATACAGTTAAAACAGTGTTAATGGAACGTGTTAATGTTTGACGAATACTTACGTTCACTACTTCAGCGATCTCCTGAACGGTTTTGAGACGTTTTTTCTTATGAAGGTTTTCACGAATCCGGTCGAAGGTTACAATTGTATCGTGATTTGAATAACCAACAATCGTCAAGACTGCAGCGATAAAGGTTAAATCGACTTCAAGTCTAGTGATACTAAAGAAGGCAACCATAAAGAACGCATCGTGAAGCAAGGAAATCACAGCCGCAATCGCCATATACATTTCAAATCTGATTGTAACATATAGAATAATTCCAATGGATGCAATCAAAACAGATAAAAAGGCATTTTTCGCCAACTCTTTACCAACTGTTGGAGAAACGGTGCTGACATTTGGCTCCGAGCCAAATTCTTTTTTAAACTCATTTTTTAAATGGGCAATTTCATTTTTAGATAAAACACCTATCATTCTTGCGCCGGCCATTTGTTTTTTATCACCAGAAATGGTAACATCATCTGTTTTTAAATGAAGTTTAGTAAAGGCATTTTCAACTTGTGCAGTTGTCAAAGGAGTATTTGATCGAATCTCAACACGGGTACCGCTTGTAAAGTCAATACTTAAGTTCAATCTGAAAACAGAAAGAACGATTATACCTACAACAAATAGCACTCCTGATAAAATGAAGAATGTCTTTCTCATTTTTACGAAATCTAATTTATCATATCTAGTTGGGAGATCTACTGTATCATAGTTTTCAGCAATATCCTTAACTTTAGACGGACGCACACCAAACCAGCTTATTTTCTTATTCAGTACACTGCTATGGATCCAAAGACCTAATAATAGACGAGATCCATAAACTTGAGTTAAGAAGCTCATAAAAATACTCACAAGTAACATTGTAGCAAACCCTTTGACTGAGCTTGTCCCATAGAAAAATAAAACAGCTGCTGTCAACATCGTTGTCAAGTTGGCATCAAGAATGGTCCTAAATGCATGATTTTCACCAGCCTTAAATGCTGATTTAATGGATTTACCAACTTTAAGCTCATCCTTTATCCGTTCAAAGGTAATGATATTCGCATCGACGGCCATCCCAACCCCGAGGATAATAGCCGCAATTCCCGGCAGGGTTAAGACCCCATTCATCCAATCGAAAATCAAGAGGACCAGATAAATATAAATGCTTAAAGAAAGAATCGCAATAAAACCTGGAAAACGATAATATACAAGCATGAATAGATAGACCAGCGCAACCCCGATAATCCCCGCTAAAATGGTATCATGTAATGCCTGCTCACCAAATTTGGCTCCTACTGAAGTGGAATAAACTTCTTTTAGTTTTACAGGCAGGGCGCCGGCGTTTAAAAGTTTTGCAAGAGTTTGTGCTTCTTCGACTTTAAAATCACCGACAATGGAAACGGTATCTTGATTAAATACCTGACTAACTCGTGGAGCAGATAAGTATTTAGGATCTTTTTTCGTTACTTCCGTTTTAAAGGAATCTTTCCCTTTATTAAAATCCAACCAAATAACAAGAACATTATTTGGTGCCATATCGAGAACTTGTTTTGTTACTTTAGCAAACTTTGAAGCGCTTTTTAATGTCAGGGATACACTTGGCTTACCATTTTCATCAAAGGTTTGTTTGGCACCACCTTGCTTCAGGTCAGACCCATCCATCATTAAGCGGTCATTGGCATCACGAAACGTTAAGTTCGCCTGTGTGGATAATATCTCACGCGCCTTATTCTGGTCGGTTACACCGGCAAGCTGAACTCGAATCCGATTATTTCCCTCGGTTTGAATACTCGGCTCACTAACACCAAGGACGTTAATCCGTCGATCAAGCGCTTCGGCTGTATCAGCCAAAACCTTTTTGTCAATCTTTTGTCCTTTCAATGGCTGAACTTCATATAAAACTTCAAAGCCGCCCTGAAGGTCCAATCCAAGCTTAATTTTGTGTAAAATATCTTTCGTGGTGACTCCCATTGTGCTTCCCAGCAGTACAATAATAAGCAGGAAAGCGAGGATTCTACTGCGTTTTACCATTATGTATTTCTTCCTCCTTAGGCATAAGACAAAGCACTTTAACGTACAAGCCTAGTACAATAATGAAAAATCCATTGCCTTCATTATGAGATAATATGGAAAGGCTGTCAATTTACAAAAATATGAAGACATTGTAAAGATGGAAGTCTATTTGAACAGTTTCTTCCACTCATTTTCATTCTCTAGAGAGAACTCGGGTGATTTATAGGCTTCAATCGTTGCAAAACTCATGTAATCACTTACTTTAACCTTAAGAATATCCTGGATAATTTCATGTAAATAGATTTCATCCTTTACCTTTTTCCATTTTTTCTTTTGCAAGTATCCCCATAAGCTGCTTTCCGTAACCGAATCATAACCAAGAATCTTAAATTCCGAAAGTTTGCTTGCTAATGCCGGCTTTACCTGTGTACGAAAATGATCGTATGCGTGGCTATTCTCCATCCCAACTGCCTCCTCCATAAAGGTCACCCATTCCATTAGTTTTTCTAAAAAACAATTCTGCTTGTCATGCTTTGTCCACCTTGGTGCATATAGTTAATTGTATATGAATTCTTCTTTTTTGAGAAGGTGGGAAGTTGAATGTCGAAGTTTTTAAAAGGGACTTTCATCCTATTAATAGCGGGCCTAATTACAAGAGTTTTGGGCTTTATTAATCGGATTGTAATAGCGAGAAGTATTGGAGAAGAGGGCGTTGGCCTCTATATGATGGCATTTCCGACTTTTATTCTGGCAGTAACCATCACTCAGTTCGGGCTGCCTGTTGCCATATCGAAAAATATTGCTGAAGCAGAAGCACGGGGCGATCATAAGGAAATTAAAAAAATATTAGTTGTTTCACTTGCCATAACTCTATCCTTATCTCTTATATTTACTCCGGCATTAATATTGCTTGCGCCGATTCTTTCAACAACGCTTTTCACAGATCCGAGAACCTACTATCCACTTGTTGCAATTGCGCCGGTTGTTCCGGTTATTGCTGTATCTTCCGTTTTACGGGGATATTTTCAAGGGAGACAGAACATGCGTCCGTCTGCTAACTCCCAAATACTAGAGCAGCTTGTGAGAATTACCTTGATTGCGGTTATGACAAAAGCATTTATCCCTTATGGAATTCAATATGCCGCAGCAGCAGCAATGGTTTCGGCGGTAATCGGGGAACTGTTTTCCCTTGTCTATTTAATGACTGCATTTAAGCTCAAAAAACGATTTAGACTTCGAAGGAACTTTTTTAAATTTGTTTATTCCGGAAAAAAAACCTTCAAAGATTTAATGGAAATTGCCGTACCAACGATGGGCAGCAGGATGATTGGTTCGGTTGCCTGGTTTTTTGAACCGATTGTGGTGGCCAATAGCTTAGCACTGGCCGGTGTGGCGGCAGTGGAAGCAACTAAACAATATGGTGCCTTAACGGGATATGCGCTGCCTCTTTTAATGCTCCCTTCATTTATTACGTTTTCATTGGCAACATCCTTAGTCCCAGCCATCAGTGAGGCTAATTCGCAAAACAATCATAAATTAATCGAATACCGTCTGCAGCAGGCATTAAAGCTAGCGTTTTTATCCGGCGGTCTTGCGGTTGTGATCCTATATGTACTAGCTGACCCATTAATGACGATCATGTATGGTAAATCAAATGGTTCATACTTTATTCGTCTAATGGCACCATTTTTCTTATTTTATTACTATCAGGGTCCGCTTCAAGCCGTTTTGCAGGCATTAAATTTAGCAAGAGCTGCGATGATTAACAGCCTAATCGGGGCAGTCGTCAAAACTGCTGTTATCTTTTTGCTGGCCTCCCAGCCTTCTTTTGGCATAACCGGCGCAGCATTAGGAATTATTGTTGGTTTTGTCTTGGTAACGGTCCTTCATTTTGCCACCGTCTTAAAGAAAATTGCTTTTTCTTTTTATATTCGTGATTATGCAAAAGCGTTTATTGCCATGGGGATTTCCGGCTGGTGTGGTTATTGGCTGTTTGGACATTTCCTGATTAACCAATTTTTAGCCATTCGTGTGGTAATATCTACTGCGGGGATCTCTATTCTCTATATCCTCCTGCTCTTGGGCCTAGGGTTGATAAAAAAAGAGGAACTCAAACGAATTCCTATCATTGGCAACTTAGTTTTTCGATAATGAATAAAAGCCACGGGTTTTACGTGGCTTTCCTCATTCATCCTGTAAATCAATAAAAAACTTTCCATTTTCATAGCTGCAAAAGGAAATTTTTTTTATGTCATGATGCCCCTTCTTTTTTAGCTCTTGCCTTAGCCAAAGATTGGTTTTATTAATTCTTTTTAAATTTTCTTCATCAATCTGACCATCCATAATTAATGGAATCGTAATATCCCCATTTTTATTCGGTTTATTAGGATCCTGCAGTTTTTCGATTACTGACAAATTCCCTGAAGCCTCTAAAATGGCAAATTCAACATCCGCGATGCTTCGGATATCTTTTTCTCTTAATTGAGCCATTAAATCATCGAAATTATACCGTTGTTTTTTCATTGCATGTTCATCGATTTTTCCCCGGTTTATAATGATGGTCGGCTGCCCATCAACTAAATTCCGAAATCGTTTGCTTTTTAAGGAAATCGTAGCAAGTGAGATTTGAATTAACATTAATAAGACCATTGGAACCATCGTATGAGTCAAGGGATCTTTCGTATTTTCAATTGAAATGACTGCCATCTCACCTATCATAATAAAAACCACTAAGTCCAAGATACTTAATTCGCCAATTTCCCGTTTACCCATTAAGCGGAAAATCACAAGAATCACTACATATAAAGAAATAGTCCGAAACGCAATATTCAAATAAACTTCCACTGTTTGTCTCCCCTTTTTGTACATTCAAATCTATTATTTGCAAAGTAATGGGAATAACAAGTGGAATAATTACCCAATAACTAATGATTCAAAAAATGGCTGTGTTAAAGGTTATTGTTAATTGGAGCGGAAATCAACAACCATGTTTATGAGCATAGGCAGATTTTTTTGATTCTACTTTCCAACCATTTTGAATAACTTGTACTAAGAAGGTTACTGTATAGCTTCCAATGGAAGGAATTTATACAGGAATGATATAGACTGCCATAAGGCATTGAAGGGGGAGAGTTGAAATCGAATCAAAAAGCTTTGGTACATCCATTTTATACGGGCTCATTTTTATCTTCGCTTTTGCAGCAATTAGCAGCCTTATTGTTTCGTTAATTCTTAAATTTACCTCCACACGGGAAGTATCACTCCAATACATTGTCACCGCCCTATCCTTTATCGCATTATTTGGCGGCGGATTTCTATCCGGAGGGAAAAGAAAGGAAAAAGGATGGTTAATCGGGGGAGTAACAGGCCTAATTTATTCCCTCGTCGTCTTCTTATTTCAATACTTAGGTTATGATAAACTATTCTCTTTCGATCAGATTATCTATCACTCCTGCTATACACTGATTGCAATGATGGGCGGCATTCTTGGAGTGAATATCGCCACAAACAATAATTCCAGAACAGCATGAAAATTTTTCAATGTAAAAAAGGAAGCCTAGTATGGATCGGCTTCCTTTTTTCCGCAATTATTTTTCAAGGTTAACTTCTTTTGAAGCTTCTTTTGAAGCTTCTTTTGGAGCTTCTTTGCTCGCTTCCGTTACTTCACGAATCGCTGAGCGGTCATAGGTAAGACGGCTGCCGTCTCCACATTTAATGACTGCTTTATTGTCATCGATGGAATCAATAAAGCCATGAAGGCCGCCAATCGTGACAATCTTATCACCCTTTTTTAAACTGCTTTGCATATTTTGTACGTTTTTCTGACGCTTTTGCTGTGGGCGAATTAATAAGAAATAAAACAACACAAACATTAAAATTAATGGTAAAAGTGTACCAATTCCTTGCATTTACATTTCCCTCCTTTCAAGTAACATCTATTAGAAATTTTTCGCGTCCGGTTTATTAAAACCATAACGTTCAAAAAATTCTTCTCGGAAATCACCAAGCCTGTCTTCCATGATGGCTTGTCTGACCTTCTCCATTAATCTTAACAGAAAATAGAGATTATGGTAAGAAGTTAATCGAATTCCAAACGTTTCTTCACAGCGAATTAAGTGACGTATGTAGGCTCTCGAGTAATTTCGGCATGTATAGCAATCACAATCTGGATCGATCGGACCAAAATCTCTTGCATATTTCGCATTTTTCACTACCAATCTGCCTTCGCTTGTCATCAACGTTCCATTTCGTGCAATCCTAGTTGGCAGGACGCAATCAAACATATCAATTCCACGAATAGCTCCATCAATTAATGAATCAGGTGAACCGACTCCCATTAAATAGCGCGGTTTATTCGTTGGTAATAACGGTGTCGTGAACTCTAACACCCGGTTCATTACATCTTTTGGTTCACCAACCGACAAACCGCCGACTGCATAACCCGGGAAATCAAGGGAAACAAGGTCTTTCGCACTTTGCTTCCTTAGTTCCTCATATTCTCCGCCTTGAACAATTCCAAACAAACCTTGATCTTCGGGACGTTGATGAGCATTTAAGCAGCGCTCGGCCCATCTTGAAGTTCTTTCCACTGATTTTTTCATGTATTCAAAGGTCGCCGGAAATGGCGGGCATTCATCAAATGCCATCATGATATCAGAGCCAAGGGCATTTTGGATTTCCATTGCTTTTTCAGGGGATAGAAATAATTTGTCTCCATTCAAATGGTTGCGGAAATGAACCCCTTCTTCTTCAATTTTACGAAATTCACTTAAGCTGAATACCTGGAAACCGCCTGAGTCCGTTAAAATTGCCCGATCCCAATTCATAAATTTATGAAGGCCGCCGGCTTCCTTAACAATCTCATGGCCTGGACGAAGCCATAAATGATAGGTATTACTTAAAATAATTCCAGCACCCATTTCTTTTAAATCTTCAGGTGACATCGTTTTTACTGTTGCAAGTGTACCAACTGGCATAAATGCAGGTGTATCAAAAGAACCATGGGGTGTATGGACGCGACCAAGACGTGCCCCTGTTTGTTTACATGTTTTAATTAATTCATAGCGAATCGCTGTCAAAATTTTTTCTCCTTCCTAATCCATTGACTAGATAATCAGCATCGCATCTCCAAAGCTAAAGAAACGATATTCCTCTTCGACGGCTGTATTATAGGCATGCAATATATTTTCCCGCCCTGCCAAGGCACTAACAAGCATGATTAAGGTCGATTTTGGCAAATGGAAATTGGTAATCAACCCGTCAATCGCTTTATATTCATATCCCGGATAAATAAAGATACTCGTCCAGCCGCTACCTGTAATAAATTCCCCGTCATTTTTTGACGCAATGGTTTCAAGTGTGCGAGTCGAGGTGGTCCCAACCGAAATAATTCTTCCTCCGCGCTTTTTCACATCATTCAATAATTGGGCTGTTTCTTCGGTCATCATATAATATTCGGAATGCATATCATGCTCCAAGATATCGTCCACACTTACAGGACGAAATGTCCCAAGGCCGACATGAAGGGTAATAAATGCAATATGAACCCCTTTTTCCTTGATTTCTTGCAATAGTTCTTCGGTAAAATGAAGACCGGCTGTCGGTGCAGCTGCGGATCCCAGTTCGCGTGCATACACGGTTTGGTAACGGTCACGATCCTCTAATTGCTCCTTAATGTAGGGAGGAAGTGGCATTTCCCCTAATTGATCCAATACCTCGTAAAAAATCCCCTCAAACTTGAAATCAAATACACGGCCGCCATGCTCAGAGGTTTCCGTACATACCGCAGTCAGCAGCCCGTCGCCAAAATCAATTTCTGTTCCTTCTTTTATTCTTTTTGCGGGTTTGACAAGTGTTTCCCATTTGTTTCCTTCAAGCTGTTTTAATAGGAGTACTTCTATTTTGGCACCAGTGTCTTTTTTAACGCCAAAAAGGCGTGCAGGCAATACCTTGGTATCGTTTAACACAAGGCAATCTCCTTCACGCAAATACTCAGTCACATTTTTAAAAATCTCATGCTTAATTTCGCCTGTTTCTTTATTTAACACCATCAATCTGCTGTCCGTCCGATTTTTCAATGGGACCTGTGCAATCAATTCTTCAGGTAATTCAAAATCAAATAAGTCTATTTTCATGTTATTACATCCTTACTTTATCGAAATCTTCCTATGAAGTAAAAAATTAATGATAGGACAATACTTACTATAATCGATGAAACAATCGGGAAAAAGAAGGTTGCATTCCCTTTTTTAATGACAATGTCTCCCGGAAGCTTACCCAAATGCAAATATGGCATAAGGAAACCAATAATAAAAATAATCGCACCGATAATCATTAGTGCTTTGGATAGACCGGTCACTTCTCAGGCACCTCCATGCCAAAATGATCATACACAGCCTGGGTCACAACTCTTCCTCTTGGGGTTCTTTGTAAAAAACCAATTTGCAAGAGATAAGGCTCATACACATCTTCAATTGTTTCTGACTCTTCCCCTATCGATGCAGCAATTGTATCAAGACCAACAGGCCCGCCGCGGAATTTTTCAATAATCCCTTTCAGCAATTTATGATCAATATGGTCAAGTCCAAGCCGGTCGACCTGTAGTAGGTCCAAGGCTTCCATGGCAAGTGTAAGATGTATCGTCCCGTTTCCTTTTACCTGAGCAAAGTCTCGAACCCTCCTAAGCAGGCGGTTGGCAATCCTTGGGGTCCCTCTTGCTCGCCTTGCAATTTCCATCGCCGATTGCTCGTCAATATCGGTTTGAAACAACTCTGCAGTGCGAAGGACAATGTTTTTTAATTGGTCTTCCTTATAATACTCGAGACGGCTTAAAACTCCAAATCGGTCCCGGAGTGGCGCCGATAACGAACCGGCCCTTGTGGTCGCACCGACAAGTGTAAAAGGCGGTAAATCGAGGCGGACAGAACGGGCACTTGGTCCTTTTCCGATGACAATATCAAGGCAAAAATCCTCCATTGCCGGATAAAGCACCTCTTCAATTGAGCGCGGAAGCCGGTGAATTTCATCAATAAAAAGCACATCTCCCGGTTCAAGAGCTGTAAGGATGGCTGCTAAATCACCCGGGCGTTCGATTGCCGGTCCTGAAGTAGTCCGAATGTTTACGCCCATTTCATTGGCGATAATGACTGCAAGTGTAGTTTTCCCCAAACCAGGCGGTCCGTATAAGAGAACGTGATCAAGGGTTTCTTTCCGGAGTCTCGCTGCCTCAATAAAAACCTCCAGATTTTCTTTCACCTGGGTTTGACCGATATATTGCTTTAAGTTTTGCGGCCGAAGGCTTTGTTCCAAACTTATTTCGCTCTGATTCGCTTCACTCGAAATAATTCTTTCCTCCATGAATCATCACCTTATTTTAAAAGCCGTTGCAAGGCTTTTTTAATGTATTGATCTGTTGAAAGTTTTTCTTTTTGTAATTCCGGCGAAATCTTCTTGATTTCTTTTTCAGAATAGCCGAGGGCTTTAAGAGCAAGAATTGCTTCTTCTAAGGAAGTGTTGGCAGCCGGTACCTGCTGTGCCGCAAATTGGTCGGCATTAAATAAATTCGGAAAGTAATCCGGGACAATATCCTGTAATTTCCCTTTTAAATCAAGAATCATCTGTCTCGCTGTTTTTTTGCCGACTCCCGGAAATTTAACAAGAAAGCCTTCGTCTTCATTTTCAACGGCGGAAACAACCTGCTGCACTTCACCGGAGGCAAGTATGGCAAGCGCCCCTTTCGGTCCAATCCCGGAAACATTTAATAATTTTGTAAAAAGTCTTTTTTCTTCCCTTGTAGTAAAGCCGTATAAGGCCATGATATCTTCACGGACGTAATGGTAAGTATATACTGTTACCATCGTTTCCATTTTGCCGGAGTATATAAACGGGTTAGGGGTTGATATTTGATACCCGATTCCGCCATTTTCGATGACGATATATTCCGGACCGACAAATTCAACGGTCCCTTTAATAAATTCAAACAATGATCTTCTCTCCCCAAGTTTGGACTAAACTTCATTTTAACATAAAATTTTGGGGGTGTTGAAGAAAATAACCCGTTTTCCTTAGTGGGATTTTGGTTTCGCTGATTGGATGGTTGGTTTCGCTGATTGGGAATGATTTTCGCTGATTGGATCGTTCGTTACGCTGATAGGAGACAATTTTTCGCTGATTAGATCATTCGTTACGCTGATAGAAGACAATTTTTCGCTGATTAGATCATTCGTTACGCTGATAGGAGACAATTTTCCGCTGACAGAAATCATTTAATATGACAAAGTTTAATTTTTACGAAAAAAAACAGGCTGATTAATGACATCAGTCTGAATTTATGTTCGACTCATTAATTTTTTGAGGCTGCCTCAGTCGAGTAGTGCCTAAAGGTTTCTAAAACTTCTACGTAACGATCCTTTGTTTTGATAGGGATTCCCTGCAGGAGCTCTTCTTGCTTTTTGCTTTCGAGTTTCCTAATATCTATTTGAAAAAAAGATTGAATTATTCTAGATTGGCCCGGTCTGCCGTTAAAAATGGTCAATACCCCTTCATTGGTAATGCCGAAGTAACCGTTTGCCTTTAACAATGGTGAAATATCGTCTACGTTTTTACGAAAAACTAAATTTTCTCCATCTCTTGTAATCAGTTGCCATTGATCGTATTTCGCCCAAAAATTTTCAGGTGACCAGCTTATTTCCTGAACTACTTCCTCGCTCAGCTCGCCATCCAAATAAACCCTTTGTAAAGTAACCTTTAATTTCAGAGGCTCCTTCGTTTGCTGTTCAAGATGGCGATCTTGTTGTGCGGCGGATCCTGTCATGTCCATACCAGGGGCCATTCCCAAAATAACAGCGAAGAAACCAGCCATTACCATCCATTTGAACTTCATGCAAATCACCTCTTCTTTTTATTCATACAGTTCTAGTTTAGCCTTTTTTTGCCTTTTTATCCTTAACAAATGAAAAAGGGGTAAAGCCCGCAGCTTTACCCTTTTTCATCAAGGTATTTGTTTACCTTCAAGGAGTTCATTTGTCGTGTTACGATCGCGACTAATCGTTCCTTCATCAGTGATGACCGACACCTTTTTACCGTTCACATATGGTTTTACAGCTTTTTGAACCGCTTTTTTCGTCTCGGCTGCACGGCTATGATCAACTAAATCAATCGCAATCATGACCGAATTACCATAGATGACTGAATGAACGTTTTGTACATTATTTACTGATTCTGCCTTTTGCTTGATCTGATTGGTGATTCTTCCAAGTGTTGCCGAATCATGGGCAGCATCATTGCCGCTGTACTTCACATTTAAGTGATTGTGGTAATTCACATCTCCCGTACTAAATCGATTGTCTCTCATGAAAAGATTATGATCATGGTTCGCAAGAGGTTTGGTTGGATTCGGAGGGTTTCCATTTTCATCCCTTGTCTGGAGCAGCTGTCTCCGTTGATCCCTTTGATAGTTCCCCTCATCCCCAAGCGTATGATCCATCATTTCCGTCAGTGGTCCATCGTTATCGATAAGAAATCCATTGTTATTATTTGGATGTTTTTCATTTGAGTAATACCCCATTGGACGTGCTACGTTATTATCATTGTTGTTATTTACACCAGCTCGATCAGAATTTGCACAACCTGCCAGCCCCATAATACATAAGGCAGATAGAGGAATCATCCACGGTTTCTTGTTCAAGCGAAAAACCCCCTCAAAGAACATCATGAGCATAGGGAAATATGCTCATTCTTAGGTTGTTCTCAGAAGGGATTTTCATTCTGCCAGAAAGCGGAAGCATCTATTTAACCATTTTTTTTAGCTCATTGAAAAACTTCCTGCGTAAATGAAATTGATTGATTGTTAATTCCAATACATACTTTGTTTTAGAGGGTTTTATATGAGAATTTTCCCTGATTAAACGGTTCCATTCACGAAAAATATCGGAAGGGTAGGCCAAGGCATATAAAAAGGCTTTTTCCTTTAAAAACTTTTGAAATGGTTCAAACTCATAAAGCCGCTCGAAGGACCATTCCAAGTATGGCAGAATCCGGTTTGCATATTGTAAATAGTCTAGGACATCAGGGCCAACTTGAATTAAATCAAAATCAATTAAATTTAAAGCCCCGGAGGCATCGCGTAAGAAATTATGGTGCGCTACATCCCCATGAAGGATGACAAAAGGTTCTTTTTCAAAAAAAGTATGATTTGCGGAAATTCCGTCCAATGACCATTTAGCCCATTCTAACATTTCAGTAAGATAGGATTGGCTTATTAAATACTCTAAAACGGGAAGATTATTTATAAAGATGGACGAACGCTCCTGAAATTTCCCAACCAGATCTCCCTTCGAAATTAAAGTCCGATAACGTATCTCGAAGGCTGCGGTGACCTTGTGAAATTCTTCTAATAGCTTTAAACCCTCGATAATATTTTCTTTCGAATTATACGAAAAGTTGGTTTTATGTGGTTCTATATATTCGATCACGCCATAATGGGTACCTTCAAAATAAAGGGGTTCTTTGACAGGCTGGACATACAGATAGGTTTTGCTAAATCCCTCATTTTTTAAAGTTGTTGTAAAAGTTTCCTGCAGTTTCAGTCTTCTATTTGAGCGGTAACCTTTGATGATATAGATATTTTTTTTCGTTTTTACGTAAAAAACTTTCTTTCGTATAGGAACAAATTGCTTAATTTTTTCTTGGAACTTTGATTGAAAATAAGAGAAGAGACGATCCAAATATGCATCGTCTCCCTTTTTGTTAGTTCTCGTCATTGCTCTCATCAAATCGGGGCATCCCGTAGGCACCTGCTCCTTCTGGCCCAATCCCATAAGGATTCATATACGGTGGCTGCGCGACATTGACTGGTCCAGTATAGGGTGCACTATAGATAGGTGGAGTAGATGGGACGAAATTTGTTACTGCACCCTTGGCCGGTCCGCCGCATCCACAATCCCCTCCCGCTCTCGCAGGAATACCACCTGGTGCTCCTGTCATTTCCGGTGATTCAAAAGCAGATCCCATTGGCGGGTATCCGTAAGGGGTTTGCCCGTATGGCGATCCTGGGTTGTATGGTGCTCCTCCTGAAGCGGGATTAACTGCACCCTGCGCGGTCGGATATTCTCCCGGATAGCCCCCCTGTGGCCCAGCACTATATCCGGCCTGCGGGTAACCTGCCTGTATTCCCCCCGGGTACCCCTCAGGATATCCTGCCGGTCTTCCTTGATATCCAGGCGGCATTCCACCCGGATAAGCCTCAGGATATCCTACAGGTGCTCCTTGGTATCCCCCGGGCATGCCTCCAGGGTAACCCTCATATCCTGCAGGTGCCCCTTGAAATCCTCCAGGCATGCCTCCAGGGTAACCCTCATACCCTACGGGTGCCCCTTGAAATCCTGCCGGTCCAGCTGGGTATCCTGCTGTTCCTGCCCCTGGAAACCCTTCAGGATAACCAGTCGGTGCAGCTGGTCCTGCAAGCATTTGCGGGTAACCTCCTACCGGATATTGGGCAGGATTTTGTGCTCCCATCACTGCTCCCGGATTATAGCCCGGGTTCATAACCGGCATATGCGGCATAAAGGATGAGGATTCATCAGCAAAATGCGGTGCAAAGGATGCTCCTGCAACAGTTGGTGCCATACCAGGTGCTGGGAATGCGCCTGGATAGGCTCCGACTCCAGGTGCTCCTGGATAGGCACCAACACCAGGTGCTCCTGGATAGGCACCAACACCAGGTGCTCCTGGATAGGCACCAACACCAGGTGCTCCTGGATAGGCACCAACACCAGGTGCTCCTGGATAGGCACCCGGATTTACTGGATAACCACCATGCATACCTGCATAGCCATCTAGCGTCCCCGGATAGCCGCCACCATGTTGATATGGCATATATGGCTGCGGGTAGAATTCCATTGGTGGGCAGAATCCTGGTCCAGGCATAACAGGTGTGATCGGAACACATGGCTGCTCAACTGGTGCCTCCATAGGTGGAAGTACAGGTACTTCTTTTTTCGGTACTTCCTTTATTTCGGGTAAAATATTTGCCGGTTTTGGCGGCAACTCCGGTTTTACCGTCATATTTGTCATGTTTGTCATATAATAATTATTAATATCGATTTCTGGGACAACTGGGAGAGGCATTTTTGGAGTATAAGGTACTTTTGGTGCTTCCTTAATAATTGGCTGTTCTTTTATTGGAACTTCCTTAATCGGCATTTCTTTAATTGGCATTTCTTTAATTGGCATTTCTTTAATCGGCATTTCTTTCGCTATAGGCTTTTCCTTGGCAAATGGGTGTTCAACAAGCGGCATTTCCTTCTTAGCTCCTAAATTGATGGCAGCTTCCGGTTTCCCTACAGGTGCTTCTTTCTTTACCATTCCCCCTGTTGTCGGGACTTTCACTTTCATACCGGGCATAATCATATCAGGGTTGCTGAGCTGGGAATTCATCTTTTTCAGCTCTTCAAAATTCACGCCGTACTTCTTGGCGATCTTCCAAAGAGTATCCCCTTTCTGTACGATATGGATCTTCACTCTGATTTCCCTCCTATGCATAAGTCCATATAGTCTATGTGGAAATGGGCAAAGTGCTATCATTCTTCACAAAAACATATGCTTTTTTTGGGAAAAATATGAGTTGGACCCTGATGAATTATTTTATAGATGTTGATTTGATGGATTTTTTCGATTCGCTGATAAAGTGCCTCGATTCGCTGATAAATCTCTTCAATCCGCTGATAAAGCGGCTCGGTTTGCTGATAAATTCTTCTATATAAAAAAAGAGATACATTTTAAAAATGCATCCCTTTTAACAGTTATTTATGAATTTGCTAGCATTCTTTCTAAAGCTAATTTTGCATTCTCGGCAATTTCTGCATCCACCTTAATAAGATTATGATTAGATGCATCCTCTAAGGTATCAAGGCTCCAGACTAAATGTGGCAAATCAATCCGATTCATTGTAAGACACGGACACATATGAGGATTAAGCGAAATTATTTTTTTATCCGGATGATCGTGAATAATTCGGTTTACAAGATTCATTTCTGTCCCAATTGCCCATTCAGTTCCAGGTTCTGCATTTTCAATAGCCTTGATAATATAACTTGTTGATCCGGCCATATCTGACAGTTCCACAACTTCTCTGCGGCATTCCGGGTGAACAATAATCTTCATTTTTGGATGTTGATACCTTACGTCAATAACATTTTTAACCGTGAAATTCTCATGTACGGAGCAATGCCCCTTCCAAAGAATGACCTTAATACTTGAAACATCACCTTCATATTCCAGTGTGTTTGTAATTGGGTTCCAAATAGCCATATCATCTAAATCAATACCTAAATCAAAAGCCGTATTCCTTCCTAAATGCTGATCAGGAAGGAATAGAATCCGCTCCTTCTGAGTGAAAGCCCATTTTACCATTGTATGTGCATTGGAAGAGGTAACAGTTGCCCCGCCATGTGCTCCAACAAAAGATTTAATAGCCGCTGTTGAATTTACATAGGTTAATGGAAGAATCGTGTCTCCAAAAATCTCCCCGAGCTTCTCCCAAGCCTGCTCCGTTTGCTGAAGATCCGCCATGTCCGCCATCGAACAGCCAGCCCTCATATCTGGTAAAAATACCTTTTGCTGCTCGCTTGTCAAAATATCGGCTGTTTCTGCCATAAAATGAACACCGCAAAAAACAATAAACTCTGCTTCCTTATTTTCAGCTGAAAGCTGAGCCAGTTTTAAAGAATCGCCAGTAGCATCGGCAAACTGAATAACCTCATCCTTTTGATAATGATGTCCCGGGATAAACAATTTTGATCCCAGCTTATTTTTTACTTCACGTACCCGTTCTTCCAATGCTTCTCTTGACATTTGTTTATAAATTTCCGGTATCATTCGGTTTTTTTGTAAGGCTGCTAGAATGCTCATCTTATTCCACCCCTTAGTTCCATTTTACTTTTACACTGATATCAAGCGCTTTATACGAATGGGTTAAAAAGCCCAAAGAAATATAATCCACACCAGTATCCTGAAAGGATGCCAGGTTACTTAATTGAATTCCACCGGAAGCTTCGGTAATGGTTCCAGGCGGTACCAATTTAATTAATTCCTTGATTTCTTCAGGGGTACGGTTATCAAACATAATGATATCCGCCTTAGCATTTACCGCTTCGATTACCTGTTCTTCCGTTTCTACCTCGACTTCGATCTTTACCATATGACCGGCCTTTTCTCTTGCTACTTCAACAGCCTTTGTAATGGATCCTGCAAAGGAAATATGGTTATCTTTGATCATAATTCCGTCGTATAATCCATAGCGGTGATTGTAGCCGCCGCCACAGCGAACCGCATATTTTTCAAACATTCTAAGTCCCGGTGTTGTCTTTCTTGTGTCACATAGTTTTGTATGAGTGCTGCCCAGCGTTGTTACTGCGTTCTTTGTTAAGGTGGCAATTCCACTCATCCGCTGGAGCAAATTTAGAACAACCCTCTCACCTTTTAATAGGTCTGCAATTTTTCCAGTGACAGTTGCGAGCTGCTGCCCTTTTTCAATGGCCTCGCCATCCCTTACAAAAACTTGAGTTGTGAGTTGTGGGTTTAATACCTGAAAGCCGGTTCGGATGATTTCTTCTCCGCAAAAAATTCCGTTATCTTTTGATAAGAAGACAATTTCCCCATTGGTATTGTTCGAAAAAATTAAATCGGTTGTGATGTCCTGTTCTCCAATATCTTCTATAAAAAATTGTTCAAGTTGCGAGCGCAGTTTCAATGTGTTCATTTTTCTTCTCCACTTCCCGTTTTTGAATGATTGATTTCTTTAACCAATTTATTTCATCCTCATATGGGTAATCACTTCGGTAGTGACCGCCGCGGCTTTCCGTTCTTCTTAATGCCGAGTCCGTGATGAGTTTTGCAATCGTCAGCATAAAGATTTTGTTTATGTCTTCCATGCTGTATGAGTCTAATTGATCAACTGTTTCCCATTGATTCAGCCAATCTTTTTGTTTTTTCAAATCGAGTTCATTTCGGACAATTCCGACTCGTTCCATCATCCGTTCTTTTAAGATCTGGACATCCGGAAGTTTTAACATCTCTGTGCTTGTTGTTGAATAATGAGAGTATTTTGGTTCAGGCAATTCCATTTTTGCCTTATTCAGCCAAGCTGAAAGTTTTTCCCCTTGAAATAAACCTTCTAACAAAGAATTGCTTGCTAAACGGTTCGCCCCATGAAGACCGGTACAAGCCGCCTCGCCAATGGCATAGAGACCTTCAATCGAGGTACGTCCAATGAGATCGGTTTTGATACCTCCCATTAAAAAATGACTTCCCGGTGCCACTGGGATTCTACCTTCAGAAATGGCAATTCCGTTTTCCTCACAATTCGAAGTAATGGTTGGAAATCTATTTTTGAAATTGCTAATTTTACTTATATCTAAATAAATTTTCACACCCTGTTTGAGATAGCTATAAATGGTTTGCGAAACAACATGCCTTGGTGCCAGGTCTTTTAAAGGATGGATTCCTTCCATGATGGGACTTCCATCTTCTGTAACCAAAATGGCACCTTCACCACGTACGGCTTCAGATATTAACCCTTTTGTTTCACCATTGATATATAAAAGCGTGGGATGAAACTGGATAAATTCCATATCTACAATTTCAGCACCCGCTAAATACGCCATAGCAATCCCATCGCCGCTGACGGTTTCAGCATTGGAAGTGTACGGATAAAGCTGACCGCAGCCTCCCGTTGCCAGGATTACATGGCTGGCGTAGTAGTGCTCAATGTATCCATTTAATTTTTTCGCTTTGACACCCATACAACGTTTATTTTTTATAATTAATTCAAATGCGAAGGTATTTTCTTCAATTTGGACATTTTCTTTTACCATGCTGATAAGATGTTCCATGACGTTTTTTCCTGTTGCATCCCCGCCACCGTGAACAATTCTTTTTTCACAGTGGGCCCCTTCCATTCCTAGAAGTAACTCACCATTTTGATCCCTGTCAAATACATCACTTTGACTTGAAAGATTTCTAATCAACTTGGGAGCAGCGTTGATGATTTCTTGCACCGTTTCCGGATGATTATGAAATCTCCCCGCTTCAAGCGTGTCCATAAAATGCTTGTCAGGATGATCGTTGTCACCAAGTGCAGCTGCAATCCCCCCTTGGGCCAAGTAAGAATTCGCCGTCCTAATTTTTGACTTTGTGATAATTCTCACATTTAATTCCTTATTTAAACGGACTGCCAGCTGTAAAGCTGCTACTCCGCTTCCAATAATTAACACATCAGTATAAGTCATATTTTGACCCTCCTGGTTTTACAGGTGTCTTGACATATATATTTACACAGATTTACACTAATATCAAGTATTTTTTAAGGTTAGGAGAATCCGAGAATGATTTATTTTGATTATGCAGCGACAACGCCTATCGATCCGGAAGCAGCCGAGGTTTACGTTCAAGCAGCTACAGAGTTTTTTGGGAATTCCAGCAGCCTCCATGACATCGGCGGCAACTCCTCAGCACTGCTTGAAAACTGCCGGGAAGAGTTGGCCAATCTAGTAAATGTCGATAAACACGGGTTATTTTTTACAAGCGGCGGGTCGGAAAGCAATTTTTTAGCAATCGAAGCTTTATTGTCCGCTCCTAAAAAACAAGGAAAACATATTATTTCAGGTGTGGCAGAACATTCATCGATTCATGGTGCTTTAAATCGTCTCAAGGCATTAGGGTATGAAATAACCTTCCTTCCCTTTCAGTCATCTGGATTGATTGATCTCCAGAAACTCGTAGATGCAATCAGGCCAGATACAGTGTTAATCACGATTCAGCATGTAAATTCGGAAATTGGTACCATCCAGCCAATTGAAAAAATTGCACACATTTGCAAGGAAAAGAATATTCATTTTCACAGTGATTTTGTTCAGTCATTTGGAAAAATCAATATTAGTACGTTGGCACCGCAAGTCAGCAGCTTTTCTTTTTCCGGGCATAAAATTTATGGTCCAAAAGGAGTTGGGGGCGTTTATATTGATCCCAGCATTTCTTGGCAACCCTTTTTCCCAGGGGGCTCACATGAGAAAGGGTTAAGACCTGGGACGGTTAACGTACCTGGAGTTGCATCCATGACGGCAGCTGCTCAATTAATATTTCCTTCTATTTCGGAAACTTATCATCATTATGTGGGGCTCCGGACGGCATTACTAGAAGCACTTAATCCGATTCAGCAATGGGTTCAGTTTTTTGAGGCGGAGGGTGCTCAGCTGCCTTCAATTATTGGTCTTCGAATTGCAGGGATTGAGGGGCAATGGGTGATGTTAGAATGTAATCGTCTCGGATTTGCGATTTCTACCGGAAGTGCCTGCCAAGTGGGGATGCAGTCCCCATCGAAGGTGATGAAGGCTTTGGAAGTTAGCGACGGGCAAGCGAAGGAATTTATTCGGATATCATTTGGACGGTCAACAAGCATAGAGGATGTTTTGAAGCTTGGGGAAGCGCTCGTTGGGATTGTTAAGGAATATAAAGGCACTGTAGTTATTTAAAAAGAGTAAATTATGTTATGCTAAAAACGATAAATATTAGGTTGATGGGCTTACTATTTCAGGGTTTAAGGACTAACAACCCAAAATAGTAAACCCTTTGAAATTTCTAGGAGGTCTTGTATGGAGCAAAAGAAAATCTTAGGGGAGGAACGGCGAACCCTGATCCTTCAACTGCTTAAAGAAAGTACTGAGCCACTGACTGGCAGTGATTTAGCTAACCGGACAAACGTCAGCAGGCAGGTCATCGTTGGAGATATTACCCTTCTCAAGGCAAAAAATGAACCAATTATCGCCACAAGCCAAGGCTACCTATATTTACATCAAAATGCCGGAAACACTGCATTTGAAAGAACAATTCCCTCTTTTCATAAACCGGAAGATACTGAAAAGGAGCTCAACCTGTTGGTGGACCTTGGTGTATTGGTCAAGGATGTTAAAATCGAACATGCGATATACGGGGATTTAACGGCATCCGTAATGGTTTCAAACCGCAAGGAAGTCAAACAATTTATCGAAAACCTGAAATCGACCAAAGCAGCATTATTGTCGGAATTAACCGACGGCATCCATCTTCATACCATTTCAGCTCCAAGTGAAAAGACACTTGACGAAGCAGAAGCAGCCTTAAAACGTGAAGGCTTTTTAATGGAATCTTAAAAGGACCCGGAAACATGTTCCCGGATCCTTTTTTTAAAACTCTGAAAATTCACAAGCTACCTAATCCAACTCCACCATCAACGAAGGATAGCTTCCTAAAATCTTTACACCGCAGCCAAGTGCCTCTAACTCCGCCATTGCTCCAGGAATCAACACCTCATCAAGCTTCATTTCGATATCAATAATGAAAAAGTAATTGCCGATTCCGGTCTTCATCGGTCTCGATTCAATTTTCGAAAGGTTTAATTTCCTCCAGGCAAAAGCAGATAGCACCTGATGGAGCGCTCCGGCATGGTCTGCAGGAAGAGTCACCATAATCGTCGTTTTGTAGGTAGCATTCGCTGCTTCCATTAACGGTAAATCCATATCTTTATTCGAAAGAATAAAAAAGCTCGTTTGATTAAAGTTAAAATCATGAATGTTTCTTTGAACAATCTGCAGTCCATATTCTTTTGCAGCTAACTCATTGGCAATCGCTGCTGCCTGCCATTCCGGATGGTCCATTACCATTTTTGCCGCCGCAGCCGTCGATGTTACACTTTCAAATGGAACACCCTTAAACTGCGTATGTAAAAACTTATGACACTGGGCAATGGCATGGGAATGGCTGTAAATATGCTTTATATCCTGCCAATGCTCCTGATTCGAAGGATGTACCATAAAATGCTGTTTAATCGGAATGGTAATTTCCCCGACAATCGGGATATCCACTACCCTGGTTAAATAATCCAAAGTAATATTTACAGAACCCTCAAGAGCATTTTCAATTGGAACAACCGCTAACTCTACTCTGTCATCGGCAACCGCATCCATGCATTCCGGAATCGTCCGGAACGGTTCAAGCTCATCTTCTGAAAAAACACTCATCACCGCAATTTCGGTGAACGTTGCCTTTGGTCCTAAGAAACCTACCTTCACTTTTTCTCCACTCCCTCGTTGTCATGTCTAATAAAAGAAAGCTAGGAGCAGCTTTCATAAGGAACAAACAACTCCTCCTTATGCACCTGTTCCCAGCACTTCCACATTCTCTACAAATTCGAGCTTTTTTAATTCTGTTAATAACTCATCAATTTCCATGGTCATGTTCCCCGTATTCATGGAAAGCGTCACATTCGCGCGGCCCTGGAGAGGGATGGTTTGGTGAATCGTTAACAAGTTACAGCCTGACGAAGCAACAACACTTAGCAATTTTGAAAGGGTACCGGAACGATCTTCTAAATGAAAAAAGAGCGAGACCAATTTTTCTTTTTTAATCGACGAAAAAGGAAAAACAGTATCCCTATATTTATAAAACGCGCTTCGGCTTAAATCGGTTTGCTGGACAGCTTCCTGGACGGATTCCACCTTACCCCGTTCAAGCAATTCCTTCGCATCAATCGTTTTTTTCATTGCCTCCGGAAGAACATCCTCACGTACTAAATAGAATTTTTTCTCTACTCTATTCCTTTTCATCTCTATACCTCCAACCACCAAGGAAGGCTACTCTATAAATTCAAATTCAAACTCCAGCAATTTTACGATATCCCCATCTTTTGCTCCTCTTTGCCTTAAGGCATCATCCACCCCAAGACCACGAAGCTGCCGCGAGAAACGGCGGACAGATTCTTCACGAGAAAAGTCTGTCATCTTAAACAGCCTTTCCACCTTTTCGCCAGAAACTACAAATGAACCATCTGGCTCTCTCGTAATTTTAAAGTGGTCAGGGTCCTTCTCATGTTTATATAGAACACGATGTACACCTGTTTGTTCCTCTTCATGCTCAAGAGGGAACTCCGGTGTCTCCTCCAATTTATCAGCAATCGCAAATAATAAATCGCGCAGCCCTTTTCTTGTTAAAGCGGAAATCGGAAAAATTGGATAATCGTCTTCCAAGCGCTCTTTAAATTTTTGCAGATTTTCTTCCGCATCCGGCATGTCGATCTTATTCGCAACAATAATTTGCGGACGCTCGGTCAGCCTTAGATTATATTCTTTTAATTCCTTATTAATGGTCAAATAATCCTCGTACGGATCTCTGCCCTCTGTCGCTGCCATATCAATGACATGGACAATGACACGGGTCCTTTCGATATGCCGTAAAAATTGATGGCCAAGGCCTACACCTTCATGGGCCCCCTCAATCAATCCAGGTAAATCAGCCATGACGAAACTTCGGTTATCTTCCGTTTCCACCATGCCAAGGTTAGGAACAATCGTCGTAAAATGATATTCGGCAATTTTCGGCCTAGCCGCTGAAACAACCGATAATAAAGTGGATTTCCCGACACTTGGGAATCCTACAAGCCCAACATCAGCGAGCAATTTTAATTCAAGGATTACATCGCGCTCCTGACCCGGCTCACCATTTTCAGCAATTTCCGGAGCCGGATTGGCCGGTGTGGCAAAGCGGTTATTTCCCCTGCCGCCACGGCCGCCTTTAGCAATAACAGCACGTTGGCCATGTTCAACAAGGTCAGCAATGACTTCCTTTGTTTCTGCATCAGTTACAACCGTTCCCGGTGGTACCTTAATAACCATATCTTTTGCATTTCTTCCATGCATGCTTTTTGACATGCCATGCTCCCCGCGCGGTGCCTTAAAATGACGCTGATAGCGGAAATCCATTAGTGTGCGCAAACCTTCTTCAACGACAAATACGACGTTTGCACCCTTTCCGCCGTCCCCGCCTGCAGGACCACCATTTGGAACATATTTTTCACGGCGGAATGCGACCATACCATTGCCGCCATCTCCACCCTTAACATATACTTTCACTTGATCGACAAACATTTTGTTGTAGACCTCCCGTCTGCATTTAACAAACTGATCTACCAACGAGAATCGCGAAGCCCTATCCTCTTTTTAAAAAAGGCATAAAAACTTCTAATGCGAGTTCGTTTTCAGAAAATTCCTTTACTTCATGAACCAGTTCAGGTCCTTGAGATTCAGAAAGGAATTGTTCAATCAGTTCACTTTTTATTATTATCCCGCTAAAATCGAAAAAGAAACGAGCACCATCAATTTGCGGGTCAATGGTAATCGATAAATGGTTTTCACCAAATACTTCAATTGCTTGATTTAAATGTAAAAATAAGGACTTTGTCCAATTTGTTAATAATGCATCATCTATTTTTATAAAATCCCCATCGGATAGAACCTCAAATTCAAGCTGAAAATGTGGTTGATCCCAATTGGATTTTAAAAGCAATGAAGCAAACATCGGCATCTGTAAATTGGAGAGCTTTGATTCCTGCTGCGTGTCAATGACAATCTCATCGATGATTTCTTTAGCCCGATCAATTTTATTTAAATCTAAATTTCCTTTTATCAATTGCAGCCGATTTAACCAATCGTGCCGCGAATGCCGAAGCACTTCAACAATATCTAGATCCTTCATTCCCTGCACTCCCACATTAATTGTCCGATAACCGTTTTCTGATAGTATATCAAAAAAGCAACCATGAGTAAGCGTTTTTTTGCGAATTATGTCCAAATGAGGAAAAAAAGCGGCTTTTATGAAGAAGTACTTATGGAGTTTCGGATGATTTCCCATCATTCCAATTGGCAATTTTTTCTCACATCTGCAAAAATAAAACTCTAACCAACCGGTTAGAGTTTTATTAAAAGCTTAAGCTTCTTGAGCTACTGGATAAACGCTCACTTTCTTACGGTCACGACCTAAACGTTCGAATTTTACAACGCCGTCGATTTTTGCAAAAAGAGTGTCGTCTCCGCCGCGGCCTACGTTTTCACCTGGGTAAATCTTTGTACCGCGTTGACGGTAAAGGATTGAACCACCAGTTACGAATTGACCGTCTGCACGCTTAGCACCAAGGCGCTTTGCGATAGAGTCACGTCCGTTCTTGGTAGAACCTACTCCCTTTTTAGATGCAAACAACTGAAGATCTAATTTTAATAACATTTATTCCACCTCCTGCTTTTTGAAGGTAATTTTTATGTGCGTTCCGTACTCTTCTTCAATCGTTCGTAATGAAACGACCATACCTTCGAGAAGAATCTGGATTTTCTCATGTATGTCAGCTGATAAATGATCAGGAATGACACAGCGGAGAAAACCATCTCCCTGTTCAATCATTGGTGTCACACCAGTAATGGCATGAACAGCATTGATAGCTCCAACTGAAACGGCAGATGCGCCTGCACAGACGATATCCTTGCCTCGGTCGGCAAAAAAAGCATGTCCGCTTATTTCGAAGGATTGAATTTCACCGGAATGATTACGATCAATCGTAATTCCAATCATCTATATTTCAACACCTTACGCGTTGATTTTTTCGATGACTACTTTAGTGTAAGGTTGACGATGACCTTGCTTCTTACGGTTGTTTTTCTTCGCTTTGTACTTGAAAACAATGATTTTCTTCGCACGGCCTTGTTTTTCAACTTTAGCTGTAACTGTAGCACCTGCAACAACAGGGCTTCCTACTTTTACATCTTCACCGCCAACGAAAAGGACCTTGTCAAAAGTAACTGTTTCACCAGCTTCTGCATCTAATTTTTCAATGTAGATTGCTTGGCCTTCTTCAACTTTCAATTGCTTACCGCCAGTTTCGATAATTGCGTACATGAACTGCACCTCCTTATAAACTCAGACTCGCCATACACAGGCGTCTATGCTTTAAGCATAAAACTTACTACCTGTTCTGTGCGGTTGTAGCACGGGTGCTACAAACATAACATTAAGATACTAACATATTTTAAACGAAAGTGTCAATAGAAATCGCCAGCTTTTTGGGCCATCTCACTTTCTTCACCAAATTGTTTTAATAGATAATAATGGCTTGGATTTGGCTTCACGGAAAAATAAACTTTAAATTTAAGAGATTCCTCTAAGAATTCAAGGTGATGTGCCATTGCTTCTTTTACCTCTTTCGTTGTTTCCACCAGCACCGCTTCAAAATCTCCATTCCGGTGCTCGACTAATTCCCTTTCAAGCCGGAAAGCCACCGTTTCTTGACTTAAAATTCTGCCCGTTCCCTCACAAACGGAACATTTAACCGTTAACGCTTCTGACAAGGAAACCTTTGTTTTCTTTCGTGTCAGCTGCAAAATGCCCAGTGGTGTATAGCCAATCAACTTAATACGATTCTCATCTTTATTCTGTTCAAAAACTGCCAATACTGACTGCTTGTCCTGCTCGCGATGCATATCAATAAAATCAATCAGGACTATGCCGCCAATATCACGAAGGCGCAGCTGCCGGCAAATTTCCTTTGCTGCCAAGAGGTTTGTTTTTAATACAGTTTCCTGATAGTCGCTTTTTCCAGAGAACTTGCCAGTATTCACATCAATAATCGTTAATGCTTCCGTTTCATCGAAAATAAGATAGGAACCATTTTCGAGCCAAACGACCCGTTTGAGCGCTTTGTCGATTTCATGCTCAACCCGGTTCACCGCGAAAATATTTTCCTTCCCGCCGTAATAGCTTACCGTGGCGTTTTGATTGTGTTCCTCTAATATTCTTTTTAATGAAAGATCATCTACGAGGACTTCGCCGTTATCCATATTTGCCATCACTTCGATTAGCATTTCAACGAATGTATCTTTTTGAAAAATCAACCCGGGCTTTTTAAAGGTTTCAGCCTGCTTCATTAATTCATGATGTTGAACTCTTAGTTGTTCAAGTTCTTGATGTATTTCTTCTTCTGTTGCAAATAAACTTGAGGTGCGAAAAATAATTCCCTCGTCGGCTGTTTTGAGCTGATGGCCAATCCGGCGGAGGCTGGCTTTCTCGTTATCATCGGCAATTTTTTTCGATACCGCCACATAGCGGCCTTGCGGCATGTAGATGAGCTGATTTCCCTGGATTTCAATAATCCCTGTTACCCGCATCCCTTTTGTTCCTGTCGCATCTTTGTTCACCTGTACGAGCAGCTTTTCACCTTGATGAACAAATGTTGAGATGCCCTTTTTTTCATTTATTTTATCTAATGATAAAACATAGGAAGGCAGCAGGTCCCGGTGCAAATAGGCGTGTTTTTCTTCGCCAATGTCGACAAATACGGCATTCATTCCGGGGAGTACCTTTGAAACGGTCCCATAATAAATATTACCGACCAAAGAACGCTGCTCTGGCCGGTCAAAAACCATTTTTTCCACCTTATGATTTCGCATGAATGCAAATCTTTTTTCTCTTGACTGATAATTGATGATTAATTGATCCAATCGGGCGGCCCCACTTTATTTTTGATGCATTTATTATACCCTTTTTGGAGAGGAGAGCCAACTGTCGGATAGCGTGCTTCAATTGTCGGATAGACTGTGTTCCTATTGTCGGATAAGCTGTTCCTATTGTCGGATAAGCTGTTCCTATTGTCGGATAAGCTGTTCCTATTGTCGGGTAGACTACGCCTATTGTCGGATAGCCAATCTCACTGGCGCTAAACCACCTTTTACTAGCAGATTGCCCCAAACCCGATTCTCAAAACATAAACAGCAAATCACTAACTTTGTCGGTTAAGCGTTTTTCTGTGAAATAAGCGTGCAACAGCTCATTTTCATCTAACATTCCTTTTTCCATGCCGTTCCCCTCAACAATAATCGGATGCTTGCAGCCGCGTTGAAATTTTTCGAGGACATGAATTAACAAATCATGTTCGTTCGCTTGAATCGGTTTTAATAAGTGTAAATCACTTTTCTTGCCGTAATAGCGTTCAAGCAGAAAACGCATGAAAATAAAGCGACGCTGCTTCCACTCGTGGTAAAGCGAGAAATACAGAAACGCGATGACCACCCAGACATTGAGATGATACGGAGCGGTAAAAAGTATCAGCAACGAGAAAATGGTGAGACTGATAAAGGAAATCTGCAATGTGACCCGGTGCGCGAATGGAAACGATTTTTTGAGTGACATGAATAAAAAGACTAACTTACCGCCATCAAGCGGCCACACCGGAAAAAGATTAAAAATGAGTATCATTAAATTGTATTGGAAAAATAAATAAAATAAATCTGCAGACACCAAGGAATTGGAGTAGAGCAAAAAGCCAAGACCGACCATCCAGACATGCTGTAAAGGGCCGGCAAGGACAACTATTGCCTCTTCCTTTAACGGACGATTGCCGTGTTCATCCATTTCAGCAACCCCGCCAAACGGCAGGAGCGTTATTTTTTTAATTCTCCATGAAAAAAATGAAGCTGCAGCCGCATGCCCCATTTCATGTATAAAAATAATTCCTAACAATAGACAAACCTCTCGAAAATGTGCGGTTGCAATCGAAAGTGCGACAATAATCCATAACAGTGGATGAATATAAACCTGTTGAAGTAAATCTCTCACTCTACTCAAAGCGGATCACCTGGACCGGGTCGATAAAATCATCCCCTTTTTTAATGGCAAAATAGTACGTACCCTTTGATTTCTCTTCACTTGATGATACCGTTCCGACCACTTTTCTTTTTTCCACATAATCATAAAGTTTGACTTGAATGTCAGCTAAGTTCCCATACCAGGTTTCTGTTCCATCGGAGTGCTGGATAATGACTGTCTTTCCGATGCCATCCTTTACACCTGAAAATGTAACAGTTCCCCCATTCATCGCTCTGACCGAGGCTCCGTTTGCCGTTTCAATCATAATCCCCTGCCCGTTTTTCTCAAAGTTTTCTAGAACTTTACCGGTTGCAGGCAAGGCAGGCTTTTCTGCTGTATCTGTTTCTGTTTGCTTTTCTTTTTTCGGTTCATTAAAAGGCAGCAAAGCAAGTGGCTTGCCAAACTTTTCTTCATACCACTGGGATACTACTGCAAATTTAAACTCCTTGTCCATTGTGGTTCGGACTACATTCCTGGCTTGGTCAAATGTTGCTGTATGATTTCGAAACAAAATCGCAACTACTAAAAAAAGACACACTGAAGCCAGTATTTTAAAAATAAAAACTTCCATGCGAAACAGCGGGTGCCCTTCGTCATCTGGTCCACTTCCATAGGAAGATACATGATTGAACCCGTACTTTTCTTCTTCCCCAGGCCAAGCCAGCTGGCGGTCTGGATTTCTTTCTTGCATACCTATTTCTTTTTTCCGTTTATTGATTCTTTTGCGTATTTCATCCGGTGTCGACCGCGCCATATCCATCAACCCTTTTCCCACTTTTTGTACAAGTTTATGAAAGAGATTTAAGGAGTATGACTCTTCAAAAAAATCCTTGGTTTGTTATCTTGATATGTGGGTTTTGAAATGGAAAGTATTTTACCTAAACTGGAAAATATATTAATAAAAGTGGAAAGAAAATACCAACATCAAAAAAAGCCTGTCCACGCCCTGTGAACAGACTTACAAATCTATAAATTATCTTACACCGAAAAACTTTTTAAGCCTTGTGAACATACCTTTATTCGGTTCTTCTAAGGACTGGAGAGGAATGGATTCGCCAAGAATTCTTCTGGCAATATTCCGATAAGCAAGCGATGCTTTACTGTTTGGATCCATTGCAATCGGCTCCCCGTGATTGCTTGCGCGAATGACTTCCTCATCATCCGCCACAATCCCAAAAAGCTCAATCGACAAATGCTGAGTGATTTCATCGACATCCAGCATATCGCCGTTTTTCATCATTTGGTTGCGAATCCGGTTAATTACTAATTTCGGCGGCTCCATATGTTGTTCTTTTTCGAGAAGACCGATCACCCGGTCCGCATCACGAATAGCAGAAGCCTCTGGGGTAGTAATCACAATCGCTTTATCAGCCCCGGCAACAGCATTCTGAAAGCCCTGCTCAATACCAGCCGGGCAATCGATGATAATATAATCATAGTCTTGTTTTAGTTGGGTAATTAACTCTTTCATTTGCTCCGGTTTCACCGCAGATTTATCAACAGTCTGAGCGGCAGGCAACAAATACAATAAATCATCAAAGCGTTTGTCCTTGACCAATGCTTGATGAATTTTACATCTTTTCTCAATGACATCAACAAGGTCATAGATAATACGATTCTCAAGTCCCATCACAACATCCAAGTTCCGAAGACCAATATCTGTATCGACTAAGCAAACCTTTTTTCCTTGAAGGGCCAGAGATGTCCCAATATTAGCAGAAGTCGTTGTTTTGCCGACGCCACCCTTACCAGATGTAATTACTATAGCTTCTCCCACTTTATTGTCCCCCTTCTAATCTTGTTAAATTAGGTCTTAAATGTATTAAAGCTTGTAATCTATCTACGCTGATTTTTCGGTCCTCATCTATGTAGGCACATTCCATTTCATGTTTTTCTTTATCTTGAACAATGTCGGGTGCTCGATTTAAGCAATCGCTAATCCTTAACTGTGTTGGCCTCATATTGGATGCGGCAATAATCGCTTCGTCGTTTCCTGTACAGCCTGCATGGGCAATTCCTTTTAATGTTCCCATAATAAAAATATTGCCACCGGCCATAACCGTTCCTCCAGGGTTTACGTCACCAATCAACAATAAATCCCCTGGAACCTCTAATACTTGGCCTGAACGAATGATTCTTGAAACCGTTACGACTTCATCTACTGCCTTTAACCGTTTCGCTTCCTCTTTCGTAATTACATTTGATTCAATATCATCAACAACCAAATTCTTTTTCTGCCGAATTAGGTTTTTAAGTTCTTCCCTTTGATCATCACTTAAAAATCGGTTTCCTACATTCACCTTTACCGCAAGGAAATGACTGTCTTCCTCGGTTCTTAGGTTAGTAGAAAGCTTTTCATCCAGTTCTTTTTTAAGTTCCTCATAGGAACAGCAGTCATCTAGTTGAAGGACCAAGCCTTCCTTTGTTCCCTTTATCGTTACATTTTGTCGTTTTTTCATGGAGAATTTTCACCTCAAGTTTAAAGAAAAGGGCTGCGCCGTCGATCAAACACAATCCCCAAAGGATTTAAAGAAAACTCGCCGACTGGCGAGCCCGTAAGGGCGAAGACAGAGGCGTAGTTGCACTTATGCGCAGGAAGAAAGTATTAACTTAGAATAAGTTTATACTTTCTTACCAGCCAAAAAATGCATGAAAATCATGCATTTAAATGAGTCAGAGTACACGCACTATATAAATTCGACACGCCCAGTCTATTCTCCTCTTTTTTAATTCATTATTCGTCCCGTAATACTTGAGAATATTTTTCAAAATATTTTTTGAAGGGATAGCCGGCCAGAAGTAAAAAGATTGCATTAAAAAGTAGAGTTGGGTAAATACGCATTTCGACAAAGCTCATAAAACTAAGCTGTGTCACATGAATTAAGGAATCCATTTCGTACACACCAATCTCTAATAGCCCAATTCCGAAAAGAGAAACGATAAATGCAACAATAATATTGTTTTGCAATACATGCATAATTTTTGCAACGATATAGGCTACAAACGGATAAAGAAAAAGGTTAATTCCAAGGATTTCCGTATAAACAATATCAAATAGCAGCCCAAAAACAGCACCGTAAATAATGCCGTACTTTCTGCCGCCATAAATAGTCAGAAAAAGAACGGCAGAAAATAAAAAATGCGGAACCCACATTTTACGGGGTCCAAAAATATCTGCAGGAACTAATTGCACAAAAAGACTTTCTAATAAAAATAAAAACAAAAATAAAAGAGGAAGAAGGAATTTTTTCACAATCCCAACCCCTTACTATCAACCAGTCCTACATCAGGCGAAGTCATCGTTCTCGTGATAACCAAAACATTTTGAATGTCATAAAAATCCGCGCCAGGTTTTACTAATGCTGTTTGATTCAGACCATATTGGTCCGGTTTCACTTCCACTACCTTCCCAATTGGCAAATCTTTTGGGAACACACCGCCAAGACCTGAGGTGACAACGGTTTGTCCTTTCTTAATTTTCGCTCCTGATGGGATGGTTTTTACTTGTAGTAATTTCTTCTCGCTGTCGAAGCCTTCAACAAATCCAAACGAATTTTTTTGCCCTTGAACGACAGCTGATATCCGGTTTTTCGGATCCATTGCACTTAATAATTGAACAGTCGAACTAAATTGATTGACATTTTTTACTTTTCCAATTAGTCCATTCGCGGTAACAACCGCCATATTTTGCTTGATTCCATTAATTTTACCTTTGTCGATGATAATCATTTCATGCCAGCGATCAGGGTTTCTGCCAATAACGGTAGCTGGCAGCGGTTTAAAATCTCTCAGAGTCTTTTTCTCACCAAGAACGTTTCGTAAATCTGCGTTGTCTTTTTTCAAATCTTGAACCTGGGATTCAAGACTGACAATCTGTTCGACACGTGATTTTAATTCCTTATTTTCTTGATATGTATTTTCTAAATCCTTGAGATTTTCAAAAAAGCCTGCAACAACATACGCAGGCTTTGAAACCAGGGATTGAACCCAGCCGACCGAGTCTTTAACAAACTGCTCCGGCCAGGTAAGTTTACTCCTCTCCCTCATAGAAAACCCAATCAATGCCACGAGAATAATAATGCTGAGAAGCAAAACAATCAGTCGTTTATTCAAAAAGAACTGTGGCATGATTTATACACCTCTATTTTTCTAGCGTGAGTCTTTCGCTTTATTTTTAAATATGTGAATTTGATCTAATGCTTTACCTGTTCCGATAGCCACACAGTCAAGCGGGTTTTCAGCGATAAGAACCGGCATTTTAGTTTCTTCACTAATCACCTTGTCCAAGTTTCTGAGAAGGGCTCCACCGCCTGTTAACACAATGCCGCGATCCATAATATCTGCCGCAAGTTCCGGCGGAGTTTTTTCAAGCGTATTTTTCACCGCGTCAACGATGGCATATACGGTGTCTTTTAAGGCAACCGCAATTTCTTTAGCTGTAATTTCAATGGTTTTTGGAAGTCCAGTTAATAAGTCACGGCCGCGGATTTCCATATTTTCAATTCCATCCAAATCACCTGCAGAACCAATTTCCATTTTGATTGTTTCAGCAGTACGATCCCCAATCATTAAATTGTAATTCTTACGAATAAACGAAATAATCGATTCGTCCATATCATTCCCGGCAATGCGGATGGATTGGCTTGTTACGATACCACCTAAAGAAATGATGGCAACTTCAGTCGTTCCGCCGCCAATATCCACTACCATGCTTCCTGTTGGTTCCCAGACCGGGAGATTTGCCCCAATCGCAGCTGCAAACGGCTCTTCAATCGTATAGGCATCTTTCGCACCAGCTTGACGTGTTGCATCAATTACTGCTCTTTCTTCAACCGCAGTAATTCCCGATGGTACACAAACCATGACATATGGCTTACCTGCAAAAACACCCTTGTTCTTCTGTGCCTGGCTGATATAATGCTTCATCATTTTGGCAGTCGTTTCAAAATCGGCGATGACGCCGTCCTTCATTGGCCTTAGGGCAACAACATTTCCTGGTGTACGGCCAATCATATTTTTTGCGTCATTTCCGACAGCGATAATCGATTTTGTATCGGTTTGTAAAGCCACTACAGATGGCTCACGTAATACAATTCCTTTTCCTTTTACAAATACAAGTGTATTTGCTGTGCCTAAATCAATTCCTAGGTCTCTTGAACCAATTCCAAACATACGTTGTATCTCCCTTTCTGATACGAAAATGCAATTAATCTTAAAGGTAATGTCTTTACCATTTAATCGAACTTTATTGTTTGTAAAAAAAACGTAAAATTCCAAAACAGTCCTAAAAAATCATAACTAATATTATAGCCTAGAGTCAAATAAAAACCTATTGTTATAAATAACCTTTTTCCTTGAGTGAGACAAATTTGTTTTCACCAATGATCAGATGATCAAGGACCTCGATTCCAATCATTTTTCCACACTCAACTAAACGCTTCGTCACCTCAATATCCTCACGGCTCGGAGACGGATCTCCAGAGGGGTGGTTATGCAAAGCGATAATAGAAGCCGCCGAACGTTTTAATGCCTCACGGAATACTTCCCTAGGATGTACAATCGATGCATTCAAACTGCCAATAAAAATGGTTTGTTTATGAAGCACCTGATTTTTCGTATTTAAATACAGACAGACAAAGTGCTCCTGTGACAAAAAGCGCATGTCATTCATGACAAAATTGGCCCCGTCCTCCGGAGAGCGAATGACATAGCGGTCATTGTAATTTAGATTGGCAATCCTTCTGCCAATTTCAACAGCAGCAAGAATTTGAATCGCCTTTGCTGAACCAATCCCTTTAATTTCAGTAATTTCTTCCAAGGTGGCCGATTTCAGCAAACGTAATCCTTCAAAATGGGTTAAGAGGCGATTCGATAATTGCAGGACGGATTCATCCTTTGTACCAGTCCTTAGTAAAATGGCAATGAGCTCATGATTGGACAAGCTTTGTGGACCATGTTGAATAAAACGTTCTCTTGGACGTTCATCCTGTGGGAAATCCCGAATCATTAATGAATTAGTGGACACTATTTTTCCTCCCTTTTCATTGGGAGTTAATGAACACTTAATACGGCAATGGATAGCCTAGCCTTTTTAATTCCCGAACCGTTCGTGCAACTGGCAGGCCGACAACCGCAAAATAATCTCCATTTATTTTTTTGACAAGCATGCTCCCTAGTCCTTGGATGCCATATGCACCTGCTTTATCAAGCGGTTCCCCACTTTGCGCATAAAAGTTAATTTCCTCATCCGTTAACTCCCAAAACCAAACTTCCGTTTTTTCATAAAACTGGGTTGAGCTTTTTGAAGAAATAATGGCAACACCTGTGTATACTTCATGCTGTGTTCCTGAAAGTTTCCTTAACATACTGATAGCTTCTGCTTCATTCGCTGGCTTTCCTAAGATTTGGCCATTCGCAACCACGATGGTATCAGCCCCAATCACAAAAGCGTCGGGGTTCTCTTGAAAAATGACCCGGGCTTTGCGGCTGGCAAGCTCCACTACGACTTCTTCTGGTGAAAGATGTGGTTCAAAGCTTTCATCAACATCGCTACTTGAAATTGCGAAAGATAGGCGGAGGTTTTCTAGAAGTTCTTTTCGCCGTGGAGAAGAAGAGGCTAAAATGAGGTTCTGCATTTCATCACCTTACCTTTTTGCTTTTTTCATCATAGGGAGATACAAATCAATCGTATCAGATTATGCCTGAGCAAACAATTTATATATCGTTAAAATTTGAAGAAAATTGTCAAATTATACAATTAAATTTATGTTCATGATGAAAAGCCTGTCCATTTTTGAACAGGCTTTTTTGCAGATTCATTTCCCGGAAAATAGCGATTTGTGTTTCAGATGTCGAAATTTGATTACAGCGAATAATATAAGGAAAGAAAATTTAGTAGATTTTGTTGAGCTTCTACAAGATTATTCTGATCTTTGTTTTTTTGATAGTTCGCTACTTTTTCGGCAGCTATAGCCAGAAAATTTTGCAGGCTTTTTACCTTTGTATTTTTCAGTGCCGTACTATCTGTTTTCGCGATTAATGCGGATACGGTTTTAAACGATTCCTCAGGAATACTTTCTGATAATAGGGCAACTGCTGTTACTTCAGTAAGGTCCTGGTAGACGGCACCTACTGTGTCGAGGAATGTTTTATCAGCGGCATTTACTCCATTGATATCCTTTTGATCAACTGAGAGTGATTTAGCCCATACATCCGTTATTCCAGCATCTTTATATTTACTCCCAAGCTTTTTAGCATCATCAATCGTACTTGCCACTCCTAAAAATAAATACTGTTTGCCGTCAATTTCAACTGACTGTGCAGGTACTTCTTTTTCCGCTAATTGAACGGCAGTTGCTTGGGCCCCCTCCTTTGAAGAAAAAACACCGCCCTGAATAACAAAGGTGGTAATGGGCTTTACTGAAGCTGTTGCACCTGTTGCTGCAGGTGTTTCGGCTTTTTGGCCACCTTGCTCTTCTGTTAGGACTTGCTCAGTTGCTGGCTTATTGCTATGTTCAGTAAGGACAAGTTTAAGCATAAGAAAACCAAAACCGGTGCCAAGGATGATAGCGAATACGGCTGAAATAATGATGGATTGGAATCCCTTTCCATCTTTATTTTTGGTGTTGGTAGTAAAGGATGCAATCTTAGGTAATGTACTATTCTTATTTTTTTGGTGGTGAACAATTTTATATTCTTGGATTTCATGCTCTTCGGTTTCAGGGATAATCCAATCGAAACTTTCATCCATCGACTCTTGGGCAGCAGCTGTTTCCAAAAAAACATCCTTTTCTTTCTGATTAGATTCTACATCTATTACTTCAGGCTGTAGCTGCCTTGTTTCTATTTTCTCCTCTTCTTTTATTTCTTCCTGAAACGTATGTGGTTCACCATTTAATTTAATTGTAATAGTACGGCCATTTTTATCGGGCTTGTCCACTATTTGTACACCTCTCTCTACCAAACTGCTAATTTGTTCCATCCTATCATATTGACAAAAAAAAATAACAAGACTTTTGTCGTCTTGTTATCGTAGACTTTCGTCAAATTTTTTATTTATGTTCTGTTTTTACCAAACATGAAATTGATTGCCATTTTGAATACTCCTTACATCATGGATCGATACCAATAAAAAATTTGATTGCCAAAAAAATAAGCTGCTAATGCACCTAGAGCAATAAAAGGTCCAAAAGGTATAGGTTTTCCTTTTTTCACCTTTCCGATTAGCATTCCAATAAGACCACAAAACGCTCCAAAAAACGTTGCTAGGAAGAAGGAAATCAATACAAGCTTGACCCCCATCACGAAACCAATTACGCCGTATAACTTAATATCACCGCCACCCATACCGCCTTTACTCAAGACTGCAATAATAAAAAGCAAAGTAAACCCGACTAGTGCCCCTAAAATTGAGTCCCACCACGGTAAAAGCGGAAAAAACCCTCTCTCTAGAAAAAAAAGAGCAGAGAATACGAGGAGAACTTTATCAGGAATTATCATATAGTTAATATCTGAAACAGAAATAATAACCAATAATGAGATAAGGGTCCATGCAACGATTAACCCATATGACCAGCCCATTATAATTGGTGCACACATAAAAAGAATTCCTGTTATCATTTCAATAATTGGATAAAAGAGAGAAATGGACGCCTTACAACGCCGACATTTCCCGTTTAATACTACATATGAGAATACTGGAATTAAATCTATCGTGGATAAAGTATGATTACAATTTGGACAATGTGACCTTGGTTTTATGATTGATTGATTTATTGGAATCCGTAGACCGACTACGTTATAGAAGGAGCCAAGACATAAACCTAAGAAGAAAATATATGAATATATAAATATTTCCACTATCAATTTACTCCCCTCTCTTATATCTATTTTAGCTGGACACGCAGGCATTCTGGTAAAATAAGAAATATGAAACCTGCATCGGAATTACTCCCGAAGCCATTAGAAAAAAGCTTAATTTTTTCAGTCTAAGGATACTTGCCAAAGAAAACCCTTGAGTCTTAATACTACTTTTTGACTATGGAACAGTTTGACTTCCTTGTGCACTTTGCCCTTGGGTTTCCACAATACACTTTGAGCATGTTTTACACTAAAATATATATTTTGTGGTTTAATCAATAATTCCCACTCCACAAAGCTAAAAAATAATTACCACAACGATATTACCCTTTCCATTGTTTTTACCAGTTTCTTTTGGACTGTTTTAAATTTAAATTTTTGAATCTTATTTTGGTTATTCTTTTTTTATTATATCAAATTACCTATTATATCAATATACAAAAAATACAAAAAGAACCCTATTTTGGGTTCTTTTTGTATTTTTTTCATTTTATCAGCACGGTTCCTCTTATCATATATTGCCCGGCGTAAAATGCGATTCAAATTATCAAAATTAACGCATTATCTTACGGAGCTCTGCTGCAGTTGCAACCTCGATTAAAGCCGCTTTGATGGCCATAAACATTTTGAACAACTTGATTTAAGGCGAAATTATTTTATTAAATCAAAATCTACATATTTTTAAAATACTTGCATAATAAAATTTTTGCTTCTGAAATAAAGTAAAGTGAACCTGTTACTAATAACAATCCATCGAATGGCATAGCTTGAATTGCTTCGTTTAAATACTCCTGCCAATTCTCTACAATTTCCTTATTTTGCGAATTACTTTTCTCATATAAATCTTGGGCAGTTGCTGCACGCGGATAATCAAATGAAACGAAAGAAATTTTATCTGCCACTTGATCAAGCTGTTCAATCATCTTATCAAATTTTTTATCTTTTAATGCAGCAAAGACAATGTGTATGTTACGATCCGAATAACGGTTTGTTAACTCGTTAACAAGCGTGGCAATTCCTTCATCATTATGTGCACCATCAATGATGACAAGAGGCTTTTCTGAAAGTATTTCAAACCTTCCTGGCCAGTAAGCCTTTTTTAATCCCTCTCTAATGGACAGCTCTGTAATTGAAATCAATCCCTTTTGATTTAAATATTGAGCGGATGTAATAGCCAGAGCGGCATTTTCGGTTTGGTGTTTGCCAATCATACTGATTTCAATTTCCTCCAATGAATGTAAGGCATTTTTCATTGAAAAGATTTCACCTTTCGAAACCGACCGATGACCGCTGATTGTAAATTCCTCACCGAGACGATAAATCGGCGCATCCTTTTGCTTCGTCTGCTCTTCAATCACATTTAATGCCCCAGGATGTTTGACTGCAGTAAAAATAGGTGTTTGATTTTTTATAATTCCCGCCTTTTCAAAAGCGATTTCCTCATAAGTATCCCCTAAAATACTGGTATGATCGAGTCCAATATTCGTTATAATCGAAGCAATCGGCAAGATGACATTTGTAGAATCAAAACGACCGCCAAGCCCTACTTCATAAATGGCAATATCTACAGGATTTATTTCAGCAAAATAATAAAAAGACATGGCCGTAATCACTTCAAATTCTGTCGGACCGCCAAGTTCTGTTTCCTCTAACTGATCAGCAAGCGGGCGAATAATATTGGCAAGCTGCAATAATTCATCATCATCGATTGGTATTCCATTAATGCTAATCCGTTCATTAAACTGCTCAATATAAGGAGATGTAAATGTTCCGACTTTGTATCCCTGTTCTTGGAGCATAGAACGCAAAAAGGTGACTGTTGAGCCTTTACCATTCGTTCCGCCAATATGAATCGCTTTTATTTTATTTTCTGGATGCCCAAGTCTTTCCATCATCCATTCCATTCTTTTTAAACCAGGTTTGATCCCAAGTCTTAGCCTTGCATGGATCCAGTCAAGGGCTTCTTGATAGGTTGCAAACATTTTTGACACCCCGTTTTTTTTATGTAGGTTGTGTTAAAAGACAATGTTGATTTTGAACAGCGTTGATTGGAGCGGAAGGCACGAAGACTCCTGTGGGAGTACGGGACAGGGGAGACCCCGCAGGAGCGAAGCGACGAGGAGGCTCCCCGAACCGCCCGCGGAAAGCGAAGTGCCTGGAGCGGAAATCAACAACCAAGTTTAACAGAGCCTTTATGTAAAAGACGAATCCAATGACGGATTCGTCTTATTTATTATAATCCTTTTAGTTCATTTAATCTCGCTTCGACAACTGCTCTCTTTTCAAGATAATCCTGTTCTTTTGCCTTTTCTTCGGCAATGACATTTTCAGGAGCCTTTTTGATAAAGCCTTCATTGCTTAATTTCTTTTGAACTCGTTCTACTTCTTTTGTGAACTTATCGAATTCTTTTTGTAGACGTGCAATTTCTTCCTCAAGATTGATTAAGCCTTCAAGCGGGAGAATGATTTCTAAACCAGTAACAACAGCAGTCATCGCTTTATCCGGTGTTTCAATCGCAATACCCATTTGAAGCTCTTCAGGATTACAGAAACGTTCAATATAAGCACGATTTTTATCAAGCGCTTTAAGAACAGATTCGTCTTTTGCTTTTACAAGCATTTTAATCTTTTTGCTCATTGGGGTATTAACCTCTGCACGGATATTCCGTACAGAACGAATCATTTCTACTAACATTTTCATTTCTTGTGCTGCTTCTTCGTCTGTAAACGAAGGGTTTACCTCAGGCCACTGAGCAGTTGTAATCGATTCGCCACTGTGAGGAAGGTTTTGCCAAATTTCTTCCGTGATAAATGGCATAAACGGATGAAGTAAACGCATTGTGTTATCCAGAACATATGCAAGAATAGAACGTGTTGTTTTCTTCGCCGCTTCATCTTCTCCATATAGAGGCAGCTTTGCCATCTCAATATACCAATCACAGAAGTCATCCCAAATGAAATTGTAAAGGGCACGGCCGACTTCACCAAATTCATAGCGGGCAGAAAGTCTTGTTACTGTTTCAATCGTTTCATTTAATCTTGTTAAAATCCACTTGTCAGCAACTGATTTTTCTCCGCTAAAATCGATTTCCTCAAACTTAAGACCGTCCATGTTCATTAAGGCAAAGCGGGAGGCATTCCAAATTTTATTGGCAAAGTTCCATGTTGCTTCAACCTTTTCAGTGCTGTAACGTAAGTCCTGGCCAGGTGAGCTGCCAGTGGATAAGAAGTAACGGAGTGAGTCAGCGCCGTATTGATCGATGACATCCATTGGGTCTACACCGTTTCCTAAAGACTTACTCATCTTGCGTCCTTGTGCATCACGAACAAGTCCGTGAATTAAAACATCTTTGAAAGGACGTTCGCCTGTGAATTCAATGCTTTGGAAGATCATTCTTGATACCCAGAAGAAGATAATATCATAGCCAGTTACTAGTACATCAGTAGGGAAGTAACGTTTGAAATCAGCTGCTTCTTTGTCAGGCCAGCCCATAGTTGAGAACGGCCATAATGCTGAACTGAACCATGTATCTAATACATCAGTGTCCTGTTCCCAATTCTCGATATCTGCCGGCGGCTCATGGTCTACGTAAACCTCACCTGTTTCCTTGTGATACCAAGCAGGAATACGGTGACCCCACCATAGCTGTCTGGAGATACACCAGTCACGAATGTTTTCCATCCAGTTCATATACGTTTTTTCAAAACGGTCTGGAACAAAGTTTACTTTGTTTTCCTTGCTCTGAAGGGCAATTGCCTCATCCGCAAGTGGCTGCATTTTTACAAACCATTGAGTGGACAGATATGGCTCAACAACCGCACCGCTCCGCTCGGAATGTCCAACCGAATGAAGATGGTCTTCAATTTTGAAAAGAACGCCCAGTTCTTGAAGATCCTTAACAATTTGCTTACGGCATTCAAAACGGTCTTGGCCTTGATACTTGCCTGCATTGGCATTCATCGAGCCATCTTCGTTCATAACGAGAATTCTTTCTAAATTATGACGGTTGCCAATCTCAAAGTCGTTTGGATCATGTGCAGGTGTAATTTTTACAGCCCCTGAACCGAATTCCATATCCACATAGTCATCACCGACGATTGGGATTTCGCGTCCGGTGATTGGCAGGATAACAGTTTTACCAATTAAATGCTTGTAACGGTCATCTTCGGGATGAACAGCAACTGCTGTATCCCCGAGCATGGTTTCTGGACGAGTTGTTGCAATTTCAATATGTCCGGATCCATCGGCTAGTGGATATCTCATATGATAAAACGCGCCTTGAACATCCTTATAAATAACTTCAATATCGGAAAGAGCCGTTTTTGTGGACGGGTCCCAGTTGATAATGTATTCACCGCGATAAATTAAGCCTTTTTTATAAAGCGTAACGAAAACTTCACGAACCGCAGCGGATAAACCTTCATCAAGAGTAAAACGCTCGCGGCTATAATCCAGCCCTAGTCCTAACTTCGACCACTGCTGACGGATATGAGAAGCATATTCTTCCTTCCACTTCCAAGTTTCCTCGACAAATGCTTCACGGCCTAAATCATAACGGCTTTTGCCTTCTTCACGGAGTTTCGCTTCAACCTTTGCTTGTGTAGCGATACCGGCGTGATCCATTCCAGGAAGCCAAAGAACATCGTAGCCTTGCATCCGTTTCATCCGGGTAAGGATATCTTGAAGGGTTGTATCCCACGCATGACCTAAATGAAGTTTTCCTGTTACGTTTGGCGGAGGAATGACAATCGTATATGGTTGTTTCTCTTTATCATCTTTCGCCTCAAAAAATTTGCCTTTCAGCCACCAATCATAACGACCTTGTTCAATCGATTGCGGATCGTATTTGGTCGGCATTGTAATTTCTTTTGTTTCCATCTAAATTTGCCTCCTTTGTTTCTTACAAAAACTGTACCGAAAAATAAAAAAACTCCATTCGTCATAAAAGGACGAATGGAGTTGCTTCGCGGTACCACCTTTTTTCCAATCAAACTACGATTGGCTCTTCATCGGATAACGGATTTCATCCGTCTTCTACTAATGGGATATAGATCCTTTCGCAGAAGAAGCTCAAGGGCGACCTTCCAATGTTCTACTTAGAAAATCTTTCAGCAAATGATTTCCCTCTCTAAAAGCAGATTGCAATGTACTCTTCCCTGTCAGTGCTTAGCTAATTAAATTATATTGTTATACTACCCAAAATAGGGTGTTGACGTCAATAATGATTGCCTATTTTTTTAAATTTTATACTAAGTAGACCTTTTTAAGGTATTAGACAGATTTTAGTATTTTTTTGGGGAATTTGAACGGGGTCAAGAATATACATAAAGAAAGTCAGTTAAAAAGGGAGGACTCTTTCGGTGCGAAGGAGAAAATTCAACAAATTTGCCCACCATCCCTGGTTTCGAGCCTGCCGCAGAATCGCCGCGCAATTTATTGTTCCGTTTATTATTTTTCAATTTATCCGTACACTGTTTTTACCGACAGTCTTTGATGTTTTGTTATTATCATTTTTTATCGTTGTCGGCCTTTCACTTATGTTTGAAATTATTTAAAGGAGCCTTGGTAGCAAGATTATTGCTGCTGGGCTCCTTCTTTTGCTAGCTGCTGCTGTTTATCCATTTCGAACATACTTGTCACTACATATTCCGAGTTTTTCAAATGCCAATAACGGCGCTGCAGCTGCCGGACAAACTTTAATTCATTTTTTGCATCCTGCCTGCGATAATAACCTTCCACACCCTGGATCATTGGGACCGGATAAGCTAAATAGCTGTAAAAAAGTAATTTTTCATCCTGTTTAAAAGGAAAATATTTAAAATAATGCTGGACCAATTCAATAGCATCATTATTCCGTTTTGGCATGGTTTCTAAGGATCTTGATAGGTATGGCAGCATGTCATGGATGGGTGACCCATACCGGGCATTTTCAAAATTAATAAAATGGCCGTATCCTCTGTCATCATATAGAAAATGCTCTGATGATAATTTTCCATGGATTATGACCATCCTGGCTTTCTCTGAGTCTTTCGTTTCTTCATACCAATCTTCAAATCGCTCCTTTGAAAAACGCAGTGCCATACTAATTTCGTTGTAATACAGGCAATACAATAATTCAAACGGCGACATATAGGTCTTATTTTCGCATTCTTCAATGAAGCCTTCTAGAAATTCCTGATGTTTTTCCAACTGCTGAATGGTCTTTTCGTAATGCTCGGTTCGTTCTTCCTTGCTCACATCGATTTCTTTTGCCGATAGTGTATGAAGCCTGGCCAGTTCACGGAATAATTGCTGATTTCGGTGAACACGGTCTTCCTTAAGCTCGTTTGACATCCACGGCATCAAATAATACAGCTCATTATTATGGAGGACTGCATACCGGCCATCCATGGTTGGATAAATAGGAACGATGCGGTTATAGCCTTTTTGGTATAAAAGATGGACATGGCGGATAAAATCCGTTCCTGTTGTAGGAGTGATTTTTTTGAGGGCAAAGGTTCCTTTGTTGGAATAGACCTTCAGGACACTGCCGAAATCCTCTACAAAATAAGGCTTAATCTGATAATTTTCAAGAATGGGAGAAAGCCGTTCAAGCCAATTGGAGTCATTCATATTACTCAACTCTCTTTGTTTTTCGGATTTTACAACAAGGTGAGCGGGTTTAAAACCCGCTCATCTGTTAGATATTTCTAATATTTTTTTGCAAATCCAACCGGTATATATAATACCTGCCCTTCGTATACATCCTGACTTAGTTCAAGGTTGTTAACACGAAGAAGATTTTGTACGGTCACATCATAACGATCCGCAAGGTTTTCGATTGTTTCTCCTTTTTGAACAATACAAACCTTTAGTTTTGCTTGTTCTGCACCATCCTCCTTTCGTGCAAAAAATTCGGTTAACGTCATGCTTTTCTTTTTGGCAGGCTTTTTCTTCTTTGCTTGCTTTGGAGCCTGTTCAGAGGATGAAGAACTTTCTTCGATCATGTTTACATCCTCTTCGTAATGAACATTTTCCGTTTGAACTTCCGTAATTTCTTCGACCACTTCAAATGGATGGTTCCCTTCGCTGCGTGATTCTTGGAAGCTCCAGGAAGGCTGGTATTGCTCTACAGGCTCATAGTCCTGTGCTTGGTAGGAAAAATTCGGGAACTGCGGAAATGCTTCTGGTTTCTCTTCCTCTTCACGAGGCTTTCTTGCTTCTGCTTCGAATAGGAAGGATTCCGCATATGGATTTGCCTGTACTGGCTGCTGGTATAATTCCTCTTCGTTTTCATCTTGAGCACGATGGAGAACTTCCAACTCAGGCTGTTCTTCTTCAATTTGCGGCTCGAGCTGTTCTTCATTGCCATATAAGCCGCTAATCGTCAGCTCAGCTGATAGTTTTAGACAACTGCGCTCCGGAAGGGAATAATCAAAGGATTCGACCAGGACGTCAATATCGTAGATGCTTTGAATCCGATTATTCGGGATAGTAATGTCCACTGGAAAGCGGTGCGCAAATTGGCAGACGCCTTCGTCCTGTTCATCTACCCTTTCAACATATTTCTGACTAGCAGCTTGAAATTGTTCATTTGCATCACTTTCTTGGAAACTCTTATATTCGCCGGTTAATTCCAACGAACCACGAATGATTACGTATTGATCATTTTCCTGGATGGTAATATCCGGGTCTAGGGAAATCGATACAAGTTCTTCGACTTCCTGTCCCTTTCTAAACCACAAAGATTCCTCCAAGGAAAAACGTAGGCTCGATTGATTCTCCTGAGACAAAGCGACTCCTCCTTTCGTTTCCTTCACGTAAAATCACTATGTCACTTACACTCTATGAGGGATGATAAATAAATATGATAAAAAAGCGATTATAGTACGCAAAACTTCGTCAATGTCTTTTTCTATTCGTCTTTCTTAATAGCTGTTTTTATAGGATTGTTGTTTTTTTAATAGGTTTTGATAAGGAAATATGTTTAGAAAGAGGTTGATTAGAGCGGAAGGTGCGAGACTCCTGCGGGAGCAGCGGGACAGGTGAGACCCCACAGGAGCAAAGCGACGAGGAGGCTCACCGCCCGCCCCGCGGAAAGCGAGCAACCTGGAGTGGAAATCAACCATTCTTGCTCATTAGCACCAAAGTTTACGAAATCAGCCCCTATAATAAGAAAACACCCACCAAAAGGTGAGTGTCCTAGACAAAAGATTATTTTCTAAGCTTTGAAAAAGCATTTTCTGCAGCTTGGATGGTTTTTTCAATATCTTCATCCGAATGCTCGGTGGATAGGAATAGTCCTTCAAATTGGGAAGGCGGTACGAAGATCCCTTGATCCGCCATTTGACGGAAATATTCCGCAAAGAACTCGAGATTCGATGTTTTCGCTGTTTCATAATTGATAACATCTTCATTCGTAAAGAAGAAACCAATCATGGAACCTGCGCGGTTAAACGTAATTGGAATATCGTATTTTTCCGCAGCGGCTTTAAAGCCTTTTTCAAGCAGGTCACCTTTACGGATAAACTCTTCATAGTGCTCCGGCGTTAACTGGCTTAATGTTTCATAACCGGCAGTCATGGCTAGCGGATTTCCAGACAATGTTCCAGCCTGATAAATCGAACCGCTTGGTGCGATTCTCTCCATGATCTCCGCTTTACCACCGTATGCACCAACAGGAAGTCCGCCGCCGATTACTTTACCAAGAGTCGTTAAGTCAGGAGTAATGTTAAAGTAACCTTGTGCACAATTATAGCCCACCCGGAAACCTGTCATAACCTCATCAAAAATCAACAATGCTCCGTATTGCGTAGTGATTTCACGAAGACCTTCTAAAAATCCTGGCTGTGGCGGCACAAGACCCATATTACCTGCAACTGGTTCAACAATCACACAAGCAATATCCTCGCCAAATTGCTCAAATGCATAGCGCACGCCTTCAAGGTCATTGTACTGAACCGTTACCGTATTTTTCGCAATACCCTCAGGCACCCCTGGGCTGTCAGGCAAACCAAGAGTCGCCACACCGGAACCGGCTTTAATCAGCAATGAATCGCCATGCCCGTGGTAACAGCCTTCAAATTTTAGAATCTTGTCCCGGCCGGTATATCCGCGAGCTAAGCGTAAAGCACTCATCGTTGCTTCCGTTCCTGAGTTAACCATACGGATGATTTCAATCGAAGGAACACGTTCTTTTACAAGCTGGGCTAATTGGTTTTCCAAAACTGTCGGTGCGCCAAAGCTTGTACCCATTTCTGCTTGTTTTTTCAAAGACTCAACCACTTGGTCGTTTGAGTGGCCAAGAATAAGCGGTCCCCATGATAACACATAATCAATGTACTCATTTCCATCAATATCATAAACTTTTGACCCTTTGCCTCGCTCCATAAAAATCGGATCCATATTGACCGATTTAAAAGCGCGCACAGGGCTGTTTACACCGCCAGGCATGAGCGTTTGGGCTTCTTTAAAGGCTTCAATTGATTTGGTATACGAACGCATTGCAATCCCTCATTTCCCGTGATTATTCTTCTTCTTTTAACCAGCGAATTGCGTCTTTTGCTGCATAAGTGATAATTAGGTCAGCTCCTGCACGCTTCATGCCGTATAACATTTCAAGAACAGTCTTTTTCTCGTCGATCCAGCCGTTTAATGCTGCAGCTTTAATCATCGAATACTCACCGCTGACGTTGTAAACAACCACTGGAAGATTGAAGTTATTTTTAATATCACGAACGATATCAAGGTATGGCATACCTGGTTTTACAATTAAGAAATCGGCACCTTCAGCAACATCCGATTCTGCTTCTCTAAACGCTTCCATACGGTTCGCCGGATCCATTTGATACGTTTTACGATCACCAAATTGTGGCGCACCTTCTGCTGCCTCACGGAAAGGTCCGTAAAATGCAGATGCGTATTTAACGGCATAGGACATGATTGGGATTTCTGTGAATCCTGCTTCATCTAGTCCGACACGGATAGCCGCCACAAACCCATCCATCATATTGGAAGGAGCAATAATGTCCGCTCCGGCCTTCGCTTGGGCTACCGCTGTTTTTACCAGTAAGTCCAGCGACTGGTCATTCAGAATTTTTTCCCCTTCGACCACACCACAGTGACCGTGACTGGTGTATTCGCACAAGCATGTATCTGCAACAACAAGTACATCAGGGTATTTTTCTTTAATAAAACGAGTTGCTTCTTGAACAATCCCATGATCATGGAATGCTTGTGTACCGCACTCATCTTTTTCAGCTGGAATTCCAAATAATAGAACCGCTTTAATACCATGTGCAACGATATCTTCCATTTCCGCTTGAAGATTGTCCATTGAAACTTGGAATACTCCCGGCATCGAAGAAACCTCTTTGCGAATGTTTTCCCCTTCATAAATAAACAGTGGATAAATGAAGTCTTCTGCCTTTAAGTGATTCTCTCTCACAAGTGCACGCATGCTCGCACTTGAACGCAGGCGGCGGTGACGTGAAAATTGTAAATCCATTTATAATTCCTCCCTCTCAATATAAGCAATCGTACTTTTTATCATTTCCTTAACCGTATATTCCTCCGGAGAGACATGAACCGGCAATCCATACGAAAGTAATTTTTGCTTGGTTATAGGGCCTATACAGCCGATTATGCAGCCCGTTAATTTACCTCTCAATTCTAAGTCATTAATGACACCCATAAAATTGTCCACGGTTGAAGGACTGGTAAACAATAAAATATCCATTTGTTTTTCAGTAAGCATACTCGCTAACTTCATTCGGTTCTCTTCAGGCATAAATGTTTCGTAAATGACCACTTCATCCACTATTGCACCCGCAATACGTAATGAAGCAGCAATATAATCTCTGGCCAAATTTCCTTTAGGAATTAGAACCCTCAAACTAGGACGAACAATCGGTAAAAATTCTTCCACAAATGTCTCAGCAACAAATGCGGAGGGTACAAATTCAGCCTGCAGTCCCTTCGCTGCCAATCCCTCTGCGGTTTTTTTGCCAATCACGGCGATTTTCGGCAGTCTTTGCTGTCCAGGTAAAAACGAGAAGAATGTTTCCACCGTCACATTGCTCGTAAAAATAATCCAGTCATATGTATCAAGAGCCTTCAAGCAGGCTTGAAGGCGTTGATTGCTTTCAATCGGCCGAAAGGCAATCAGAGGAATTTCAACGGGGATCCCTCCATAGGTTTCGACGAGCTGCGAAAAGGATTTTGCTTGATTTTCACCCCTTGGAACAAGGACCTTTTTTTCAAGCAAAGGGGAAGGCTTAATCATTTCCCCTCAAGCTCCCGCTTCACCCGGTCAATCAAGTCTTTTGCCCCTTTTTGAATTAAAAGGTCAGCTGCTTGAACCCCTAAATCTTCCGGATTATTCCCGCGAAGCTCTTCTTTATATACTTCTCTTCCTTCAGGGGATGCGACTAAAACCTTCAGGGCAATTTCATCGTTATCTTCAACCGTTGCAAAGCCGGCAATCGGCACCTGGCAGCCGCCCTCCATTTTTTGCAAGAAAGCACGCTCAGCGCGGACAGCAAGCTCTGTTTTTTTGCAGGTGAATTTCTCAAATAATTCGAGAAGCTCATGGTCATCTTCACGGCATTCAATCGATAAGGCACCCTGACCAACAGCCGGGATACATAGATCCGCATCTAAAAATTCCGTAACCGTCTCACTTGCCCAACCAAGACGGGATAGACCAGCTGCCGCTAGAATGATTGCATCATATTCTTCTTCCTTCAGCTTGCTTAATCTTGTATCGACATTGCCGCGAATCCATTTAATTTCTAAATCAGGGCGCTGAACTAATAGCTGGGCACTGCGTCTTAAACTGCTAGTCCCAATAATCGCACCCGGTTTTAAATCATTTAACTTAATATGGTCTCTGGAAATAAGCGCATCACGGTGGTCCTCACGGAAAGGAATGCAGCCAATCGTAAGTCCCTCCGGCAGCACAGCAGGCATATCTTTCATACTGTGGACGGCCATATCAATCTCTTTGTTTAGCATGGCTTGCTCAATTTCTTTAACAAATAACCCTTTTCCGCCAACCTTTGAAAGGGTTACGTCCTGGATTTTATCACCCTTGGTCACGATTTCTTTTACTTCAAATTCAAAGGGTGCACCAAGTTTTTTTAGCTGATTAATGACCCAATTGGTTTGAGTTAATGCTAATTTGCTTCGTCTGGAACCTACGATAATTTTTCTCATGATTGCCTCCTAGTTTACGAGTACCACAAATGAAATGATGATAATCGACCAAATAAGAAAAAGTTAATTAATACGATTAAAAAGGATGCGACATTCCATAAGGCTAAATTTTTCCCATGGATGTTTTTTACAGTCCGTAAATATAAAAAGATGCTATAGGCTGTTAGCAATAAAAACGACCCGATGATCTTCATATCATACCAATCCATCCCGGGAAGCTTGAGAAACGCCCACTGCAGCCCTAAAATTAAGCCTAGCAAAAGCATTGGCACACCAATAATCGCAGTTATGTATGACAGTCTCTCCAGTTTTTCCAAATCTGCAAGCCTTAATAATCGCTTGCCCCATTTCTTTCGTTTCAATAAATCATATTGAAGCAAATATAACAGGGAGAAAACGAAGGATAATGAAAAAGCTCCGTAAGAAAGTATGGCCATCGTGATATGAATCAGCAGCAATTCGGAAACCAGCCGATTTGCCATCACATGCGAATGGTATTGCATCGGGGCAAAGGTATGAATCGCCATGACAATAAAGCCAAGGATATTGGTAAAAAAGACGATAAAATCAATCCGCAAGAAACGATTGATCCCAAGTGATAGTGTGACTAATACCCAGGCATAAAAATAAAGCCCCTCAAAAATGGTGAGTACAGGGAACCTTCCTGTTTTAACCATATAGAAAAACAAAAAGACGGTTTGCAAAATCCATACAAACGCAAGTAACCAGAAGGCAATACGATTTGCCTTCCGGTTATGGTGAATGAAGTCGAAAAAATATAACAACACACTGAAGGCATATAGAACAACGGTAAGTTCGTGCAGCCTTGTCATTAAGACACTAAACATCGAACGGCCCCTTAGACTTCAAAGGCAGCCTGCACTTTAGAAACGGGTAAAGGTTTTGATTCAGCTGCTTTCAATTGTTGTTCCTTTGCAAGCTCTTCAATATTAAATATTTGTTTAAATAACGCCATCGCCTGTTCCGCATCTGGTCTTGCAGACAATTCTTTCGCTGATAAAATTGGATCTTTTAGAAGCTGATTAATAATGCTCTTTGTATGCTTATTTAATACTTTTATGTCTCGGTCTGATAAGTTTGGAAGCTTTCGTTCCAAGCTAACCATTGTTTCGGCCTGAATCGCAAGGGCTTTTTCTCTAAGTGCTGAAATGACCGGTACGACACCAAGCGTGCCAAGCCATTGCTTGAATTCAACGATTTCCTTTTCAATCATCAGCATGATCTTCTCAGCAGCTCTCTTGCGCTCTTGCAGGTTCGCTTCCACAATGCCTTCTAGGTCATCAATATCGTAAAGGAAGACATTTTCAAGCTCAGCAATTTGCGGATCTAGATCACGCGGCACGGCAATATCGACCATAAATAAGGGCTTGCCCTTCCGCGCTTTTACAACCTTTGCCATCATTGGCTTTGTGATGACAAAATCCTTTGCTCCTGTTGAGCTGATTAAAATATCTGCTTCTACAAGCGCTTTTTGAAGCTCTTCATGTCCTCTTGCCTCACCGCCAAAGCGTGTGGCAAGCTCTTGTGCTTTTTCAAATGTACGGTTGATTACCGTTACTTTTTTAACCCCATTGCCATGTAAGTTTTGAGCAGCTAATTCGCCCATTTTTCCCGCACCAAAAATTAAAACGTGCTTACCAGATAATGAACCGAAGATTTTCTTCGCCAATTCAACCGCAGCATAGCTGACAGATACGGCATTTGCCCCGATATCCGTTTCAGAATGCCCCCGTTTTGCCACCGTTACCGCTTGTTTAAATAGGTGGTTGAACACAGTGCCGGTAATATTTTCTTCTTGTGCAAGCATAAAGCTTGTTCGTACCTGTCCAAGAATCTGCGTCTCCCCTAAAACCATGGAATTTAATCCGCATGTTACATTGAACAGATGCTCCACTGCACCATCTTCTTCATACACAAATAAATACGGAGAAAACTCCGCTTGGTCAAGTCCAAACCATTCTGACAGAAATTCCTTTATATAATAGCGGCCTGTATGTAATTGATCGACAACCGCATAAATTTCCGTACGATTACATGTAGAAAGAATAATGTTTTCCAGGATGCTTTTCTTTGCGTTTAATTTTTTCATGGCATCCACAAGATCGGATTGATTAAATGTCAACCGCTCACGGATTTCTACAGGGGCAGTTTTATAGTTTACACCGATCACTAATATATGCATTGATTAAGACACCCCCCGTAAGATTGCAAATTTAACTAGTATGATTATACCATGGATAATTTGTTTATTTACCCGAAAAATGTGAACAGAAAATGAAACTATATGATATGATTATGAATTGATAAGGATTCTATTTCGACAAATTCCTTCCTTATGTACAGTATCAAAAAAACGAACGATATTCAAGTGAACCTTTCTGGAAGTGGTGGTTTAGATGAAAAATCAACGAATTTTTCCTGGAATTATTCTGCTCGGCTTTGGAGCTTATTTTTTACTACAGCAATCACATATCACTCTTTTTAAACAATTTTATACGTGGCCAACCTTGCTTCTTATTGTTGGCGCAGCTTTCCTTGGTCAAGGCTATGCCGCTAAGGACCATGAGGGAATTCTTCCCGGGGTGATTATGTTTGGTTTTGGGTTGCATTTTCATCTTGTCGGACAGGTATCTTTTTGGCCTCAGAACACGATTGGAATGCTAATGCTGATTATTTCATTAGGGTTTTTTCTTCGTTTTCAAAAAGTGAATACAGGTTTATTTCAAGCCTTCTTATTTCTAATTTTAGCTGTTTTGCTGCTGTTTTATGATAAAATTGATGGATATTTTGGCTTTCTGCAAAACGGTTTGTCCGTTGTTTGGAAATATTGGCCCGTCCTCTTAATTATTGTTGGTATTTATTTTATACTGAAACGCAAAAAATAAACGCCCGGGATCGATCCCGGGCGTTTATTTTGTCTAGCTGCAGCGCCCCAAGCCCCTCTAGGTTGCTTCGGGGCTGAACGAGGCGTTTTCGCTTTTCTTATTTCATATAGCTTTGCAGCAGCGACCAGACCTGATCTTTCCCTAAACCAGTTTCTGATGAAAAAAGAACAATATGGTCATTCGGGTCTAGATCCAAGGTTTCACGGGTTACCTTTAAATGCTTTTGCCATTTCCCTTTTGGGATTTTATCCGCCTTCGTGGCGATAATGATACAGGGGATTTCGTAATGCTTTAAAAAATCATACATCATGATATCGTCCTGTGTCGGCGGATGTCTTAAGTCAACAATTAAGACAACGGCTTTTAGCTGTTCCCGCGAAGTTAAGTATGTTTCAATCATTTTCCCCCAGGCAGCACGCTCCGTTTTTGAAACCTTAGCATAGCCATAACCAGGAACATCAACAAAATGGAGCACTTCATTTATGATAAAAAAGTTTAAGGTTTGTGTTTTTCCCGGCTTGGAAGAAATCCTTGCTAAAGCTTTTCGACCTAACATTCGATTAATAAAAGATGATTTTCCTACATTGGAACGCCCCGCTAAGGCGAATTCCGGTATATCTGTTTCAGGATATTGCTCTGGCTTTACAGCGCTGATGACAATATCTGCACTTATTACTTTCATTTTACGACTCCTTCAAGCAGAGCATGTTTTAATACCTCATCTACATGCGATACAAGCACAAACTCAATTTCATTTCGAATACTTTCTGGGATATCCTCAATATCCTTTTCATTATCCTTCGGGAGAATGACCTTTGTTAATCCGGCTCTGTGAGCACTTAAGGTTTTTTCTTTCAATCCGCCAATTGGAAGAACGCGACCTCTTAACGTGATTTCTCCCGTCATTCCGACTTCACGACGGATTGGTCTTCCGGATAATGCTGAGACAAGCGCCGTGGCAATGGTGATCCCTGCAGATGGCCCGTCTTTCGGAACGGCACCTTCCGGAACATGAATATGGATATCATATTTTTCATGGAAATCTTCCTCGATGCCAAGTTCCTTCGACTTCGAACGAACATAACTGAATGCCGCCTGGGCCGACTCCTTCATGACATCACCGAGTTTACCTGTTAAAACTAGCTTGCCTTTACCCGGCGCCAGTGAAACTTCAATTTGCAGCGTATCCCCGCCAACGGTTGTGTACGCTAATCCGGTTGCAACCCCCACCTGATCCTTTGCTTCTGCCTGACCATAACGGAATCTTGGCTTGCCTAAAAATTCCTCGATGTTTTTTTCGGTAATAATGACTCGTTTTTTCTCACCGGAAACAACGATTTTAGCCGTTTTCCGGCAAAGGGTCGCCATTTGCCGTTCAAGACTCCGAACCCCTGCTTCACGTGTATAATAACGGACAACCTTTAAAATTGCATCATCACGAACCTGAAGAATTCCCTTGGAAAGTCCATTTTCTTTAATTTGTTTTGGTAACAAGTGATCTCTTGTAATATGAACTTTTTCAATTTCGGTATAACCTGCAATTGTAATAATTTCCATTCTGTCTAACAACGGCCCCGGAATAGTAGACAAATTATTGGCCGTGGCAATAAACATGACCTTTGATAAATCATACGTCTCTTCAATATAATGGTCGCTGAAATTATGGTTTTGCTCCGGGTCAAGCACCTCCAGCATGGCTGCAGAAGGATCACCGCGGAAATCACTGGACATCTTATCGATCTCATCCAGTAAAAAGACTGGGTTAATCGTGCCCGCCTTTTTCATTCCTTGAATAATTCTTCCCGGCATAGCCCCGACATAGGTTCTTCTGTGGCCGCGGATTTCCGATTCATCTCGGACACCGCCAAGAGAAATCCGGACAAAATTACGATTAAGCGAGGTCGCAATCGATTTTGCCAGACTTGTTTTCCCTACCCCTGGAGGCCCAGCTAAACAAAGAATGGGCCCTTTTAACGAATTGGTCAGCTTTTGAACAGCTAAATATTCAAGTACCCGCTCTTTCACCTTTTCAAGACCATAGTGATCTTCATTTAAGATTCGCTCCGCACGATTGATATCAATATCATCGTCCGTTTTCTTTGACCATGGAATCGAAATTAACCATTCAATATAATTGCGGATCACAGCACTTTCAGCAGAGCTTGATGGAACTTTTTCGTAACGATCCAATTCTTTCAATGCTGTTTGTTTTACATGGTCCGGCATTCCAGCCTTTTCAATCTTTTCAGTAAGATCAGCGACCTCCCCGGTTTTACCTTCCTTATCACCTAATTCTTTTTGAATCGCCTTCATCTGTTCACGCAAATAATATTCCTTTTGCGTTCTTTCCATTGAGCGCTTTACTCGCTGGCCGATTTTCTTTTCAAGATTAAGGACTTCTTTTTCATTATGGATGGTATCAATGACGAGGCCCATTCGTTCTTTTACGTCAATCGTTTCAAGAATCGTCTGCTTATCCTTAAGTTTAATCGGTAAATGGGAGGCAATGATATCTGCCATCCTTCCGGGTTCTTCAATATCGGTAACTGATGCAAAAGTTTCAGCAGAGATTTTTTTCGATAGTTTTATGTATTGCTCGAAATAATCAAGCATCGTTCTCATCAGGGCTTGATCTTCCACATCTTTTGTATCCGGGTCATCGTATGTTTGAATGACGACAGAATAATAATCTTCTTCGTCATGAAAGGTTACGATTTCAGCCCTGCTAAGTCCTTCCACCAGCACACGGATGGTCCCATTTGGGAGCTTCAGCATTTGCTTTACTTTTGTCAAAGTCCCAATTTTATATATGTCCTCTTCCAAAGGCTCATCTATTGACACATCTTTTTGGGTTGTTAAAAAAATTAAGTGGTCATCTACCATCGCTTTTTCTAGGGCTTGAACCGATCTTTCCCGTCCTACATCTAAATGAAGGACCATTGTCGGATAAACAAGCAGCCCCCGAAGCGGCAGGAGGGGGACGATTATTTCATTGTTTTTCGCCAAAATACTGCACCTCCAAAAATCAATATTTCCATTAGTGAATTAGAATTCATCTTTGTACAATTCTATCCTATTTGCAAAAAAGTGTCTATTTATAAGAAAAGCGGAAGCGCCTTGGTCAGCCCCGACAAGGCTTTAGGTCCTTCGGTGAAGTCGTTCTTTGACTTCATCGTCAGGTCCGAAGCAACCTCGAGGGGCTAGGCGCTGGAGCTAGACTATAAAAGAAAAGCGTGTTAGATATGATTCTATTTTCCCCAATCATTTCGTTTTCTTCCATGCCAATAAAAAACTTCGGTTTGTTTTTGTTTACAAACCGAAGTTTTTTTTTAAATAGATTCTTTCTTTGAAAGTTCAATGGATGCCGGAATGACTTTGTTCCGGGCTAACTCATTGACCAAGGCAATCTCAAATACTTCGTGTAAATGAGTGACTGGAACTATATTAATGCCCTCAATTTCATTTAAAATCGACTGCATGTTTTCTTCCGGGATAATAACCGTTTCTGCACCGGCCTTTTTCGCTGCCTTCACCTTTGGATAAACACCGCCAATTGGTTTGACGTTTCCATGAATGCTAATTTCCCCAGTCATGGCTACCTTGTTATCGATCGGAATTTTATAAATGGCCGAATAAATTCCGGTTGCCATCGCAATTCCCGCTGATGGTCCGTCAATTGGAACTCCGCCTGGGAAATTCACATGGATATCGAAGTCATCAGCAGGAACTCCCATCGAACGTAATACGGTAATCACATTTTCAATCGAACCGCGAGCCATACTTTTGCGGCGAATCGATTTGCCTTGACCGCCAATACTTTCCTCTTCCACAATACCGGTAATATTAATCGAACCCTTTTCCTTTGCCGGTATTACCGTTACTTCAATTTCTAGAAGCGCCCCGGAATTCGGGCCGTAAACAGCAAGCCCATTCACAAGACCAACTTGGGAATCATCATTAATTTTTCTTTCCATGCGCGGTGACATTTGACTGGAATGAATCACCCATTCAATATCTTCGTCTTTTAAAAAGTCTCGTTCCTCTTGGATGGCGAGTCCGGCTGCAATTTGCACTAAATTAACTGCTTCCCGCCCATTTCTTGCATAGTTTGAAAGTGTTTCAACACCGTTTTCACTTATGGATAGGTTCACTTTATCTGCTGCTTTTCTTGCAACTAAACTAATTTCTTCCTCGCTTAATTCACGGAAAAACACTTCCATACAGCGCGAACGAATCGCCGGGGGAATTTCATTCGGTGTTCTTGTTGTTGCCCCAATTAACCGGAAATCGGCAGGGAGTCCATTTTTAAAAATATCATGGATGTGTGTTGGGATTTGATTATTTTCCTCATGATAATAGGCACTTTCTAGGAAAACCTTCCGATCCTCTAACACCTTTAACAATTTATTCATTTGGATAGGATGCAATTCACCAATTTCATCAATAAATAATACGCCGCCATGTGCATTTGTTACGGCGCCTTGCTTTGGCTGTGGAATTCCAGCTTGTCCCATTGCCCCAGCTCCTTGATAGATCGGGTCATGTACAGAGCCAATTAATGGGTCGGCAATTCCCCGTTCATCAAAACGGGCGGTTGTCGCATCAAGTTCAATAAAAACAGATGCCGGTTTGAATGGTGATTTGCTATTTTTTTTCGCTTCTTCAAGAACTAGGCGGGCTGCAGCTGTTTTCCCTACACCAGGCGGTCCGTAAATGATGACATGCTGTGGATTGGGACCGCATAATGCCGCCTTTAATGATTTAATTCCATCCTCCTGCCCAACAATATCTTTAAAGCTAGTAGGACGTACTTTTTCTGATAATGGTTCGGTTAAAGAAATGGATCTCATTTTGCGAAGCTGCTCCATTTCCTTTCTTGATTCTCTATCGATGGATACTTTTTGTGTTCGCTGATTTCTAAGCAAATTCCAAAAATAAAGCCCAATGATGATTCCAAAAAAGAGCTGTATAAATAAGGCAATCCCCGTCCAACTCATACTATCCCCTCCTGCAGATTAATTCTGATAGATATTTTCAGTATTTCCTGCGATTGGGTGTAATAAACCACAAATTGTGCGGTTTGGTAAGAAAAAAAGAACCTGGCACACCGCCAGGTTCTTTGATTGTTTAGCTAAAGTGCTATAATTAGGTACTTTAACTCGTTTTCATTATGCAGATTTTTCGTTGGCAACCGTTCCGTCTTCTAGAATCAGCTTCGGTTCACTGTTATCTAAAACCGTTTCCTGCGTGATGATACACTTCGTGATATCATCTCTTGATGGAAGATCAAACATCACATCAAGCATGATTCCTTCAATAATAGAACGTAATCCGCGGGCACCTGTTTTTCGTTCAATCGCTTTTTTCGCGATTTCCACTAGAGCGCCTTCTTCGAATTCAAGATTTACATCATCAATTTCAAGCATTTTTTGGTATTGCTTCACCAAAGCATTCTTCGGCTTCGTTAAGATTTCAATTAAAGCACCCTCATCTAATTGCTCAAGGCTTGCAATAACAGGTAAACGTCCGATAAATTCCGGAATTAAGCCAAAGCGAAGCAAGTCCTCAGGCAATACTTTTGAAAGAAGCTCTTTTTGTCCAATTTCTTGGGTCTTAACATCTGAGCCGAATCCAATGACTTTTTGCCCTAAACGGCGTTTAATGATTGGTTCGATGCCATCAAATGCACCACCGCAAATAAATAGAATATTAGTTGTATCAATTTGGATAAATTCTTGATGCGGATGTTTTCTGCCGCCTTGTGGAGGAACACTTGCAACCGTACCTTCAAGAATTTTTAATAATGCCTGTTGAACGCCTTCACCGGAAACATCTCTTGTAATCGATGGATTTTCCGATTTACGGGCAATTTTATCAATTTCATCAATATAAATGATGCCCTTTTCTGCCTTTTCAACATCATAATCAGCAGCTTGGATTAATTTAAGCAAAATATTTTCAACATCTTCACCAACATAACCAGCCTCGGTTAATGAAGTTGCATCGGCAATCGCAAATGGTACGTTAAGAATGCGCGCTAATGTTTGTGCTAATAACGTTTTCCCACTACCAGTTGGTCCAATCATACAAATATTACTCTTTGCAAGCTCAACATCATCAATCTTACTATTGGAATTAATCCGCTTATAGTGATTATAAACGGCTACCGATAATGATTTCTTAGCCTGATCCTGGCCGATGACATATTCATCAAGAATTTCACAGATTTCTTTTGGCTTTGGAACATCTTTAAATTCTACTTCTTCTTCTGTTCCAAGTTCTTCCTCAACAATCTCTGTGCAAAGCTCGATACACTCATCACATATATAAACTCCTGGACCCGCAACCAGCTTTCGAACTTGATCCTGTGTTTTACCACAGAAAGAACATTTTAATTGCCCTTTTTCATCATTAAATTTAAACAATCTTTTCACCCCTTGATACTTGTTGTCACACAACTTTAAAGCTGCGAATCCCAAATAAATCCGAATCTTTTTTCTTCTATTTTTAGTGGTATGTATTGCATTGTAACACATGTTGCCGATGGACTGGAAATAAAAAGCCTTATGTTTGCTACTGTTAAATTTACTGGGATTCGCCATCATAACAGAAACTTATGTACCCATTAAGCATAACCATAATTTTGAAAAATCAACCTTAAATCCATTTGGTTTAATTTAATTCGATATGTAATTCCATTTTTCCTGCCCATCTGCAAAAATGTATAAGGCTTTTCATGAGGTTTAATAAAAAGGTTTCCCTACCCCTATTATAATATGTAATCGATAAAATGTATAAAACAAGGCACGATGGAATCGTGCCTTGCTAAAAATTAATTATTTTTTGTTTTCAACAAGAAAGTCAACTGCTTTTTTAAGCTGAAGATCTGCTTTGATTCCTTCAACTCCGCCAAGTGCTGCTTTGATATTGTCAACTGTCATATTGTACATGCCAGCCATTTTTTCAAGTTCAGCATTAACGTCTTCATCAGTTGCTTCAAGATTTTCTGCCTTCGCAATTGCTTCAAGCGTTAAGTTTATACGTACACGCTTAGCTGCTTCTTCTTTCATTTGCTCACGCAAGGCATTTTCATCTTGACCTGAGAATTGGAAGTAAAGCTCAAGGTTCATACCTTGCATTTGCAAGCGTTGTTCGAACTCTTGAAGCATACGGTTTACTTCGCTATCGATCATAACAGCTGGGATTTCTACTTCAGCATTTTCAGCCGCTTTTTCCACTACAGTATCACGTAGGTTATGCTCAGCTTCATGCTTTTTGCTGTCTTCTAAACGAGTTTTAATTTTTTCTTTTAATGCATCCAATGTTTCAACTTCATCATCTACATCTTTTGCAAACTCATCATCAAGTGTTGGAAGTTCTTTTCCTTTAATTTCATGAACAGTTACTTTGAAAACTGCTGGTTTACCTGCAAGCTCTGCAGCATGATATTCTTCAGGGAAAGATACTTCTACGTCTTTTGATTCGCCGGCAGCAACTCCAACAAGCTGCTCTTCAAAGCCAGGGATGAAAGAGCCAGAACCTAACTCAAGTGAGTGGTTTTCAGCTTTTCCGCCTTCAAATGCTTCACCGTCAACGAAACCTTCAAAGTCGATGATCACAGTATCACCGTTTTCAGCTTTACCTTCTTCTTTTACAACAAGTTCAGCTTGACGATTTTGAAGTGTTTCTAATTCTTTTTGTACGTCTTCATCTGTAACATTTGTTTCAAGCTCTTCTACTTCTAGACCTTTGTACTCGCCTAATTTTACTTCAGGCTTAACTGTAACAGTAGCTTTGAAGATAAGCTCTTTGCCTTTTTCCATTTGCTCGATATCAATATCAGGACGATCAACTGGCTCGATACCTGTTTCATCGATTGCATTTCCATATGCTTCAGGAAGAATGATATCTAAAGCATCTTGATATAATGATTCAACACCAAAGCGCTTTTCAAACATGCCACGAGGCATTTTCCCTTTACGGAATCCTGGAACATTTACTTGTTTTACAACTTTTTGGAATGCTTCGTCTAATCCTTTGCTTACTTCCTCAGCACTTACTTCAACTGTAAGAACACCGCGGTTTCCTTCTAATTTTTCCCACTTAGCTGTCATACCGTTTTTTCCCTCCAACATCTATTCTCATTTCATTCGTAACGAATTGTATGAATATGTCTTGTTCTATCAAGTCATTATCCACTTTTTGTTGTAAAATATCGAATTTCTTCAGAATGCGACCCCTACATTATATCATAGGATTGGTTTCTTTCAACACACTGCCTAAAAATTGGGGTAAGAAATTTCTTCTATTTCTCGTATTTTAACGATTGCTAGATTGATTTCTTCACTAGGAACACCGTATTCTTCCGCTCTATCAATAATTTCTGCATCGTTTCCCATATATTCCTCTGCTAGAACATGGAAGGCTGCTGCCCATGCTTTAGCATTCTTCGGCTCTAGCTCGAAAGGATAGCTGATAAAAAAGATTCGTTCTACCATACCTATTATATCTGCCAATAAAACCGGGTTACTATTTTCTAGATAATCTTTTAAATGTTCTATGATTTTTTCCATCCTGGGCTGGGCATGAACTTCAGGCAATTTTATCGGAATAATCTTTATGATTTGATGAAACTTTTGAACCTCGATTTCCTTATCATATTCCTGCTCTTTTAGTAGAGTAAGCAGGGTTGTTTTAAAAAAGGACTGTCCTGTTTCTGCGATTAGATAGGCTGTAATTTCCTCTATATACGGTCTAATGTTCCTCTCCGCCAGTTTGGATAGGAGCAGCATTTGTTCCGTTGTATTTTGTAAGGAAAAAAGGTTCAGGCTCTTGTTCATTGGACCAGTTACATCCGAATTATCATTTTCCACATCTGCTTGATTCTGTTCCGCCATCCTTTTGCTAAATTGCAGGATGGTTAGAAAATGATCCTGTTTTTCGGGTGGGATTTCTTTTTCATCCAATAAGACTTCAATTGTTGAAACGATTTCTTGATATTCGTGCAGCTGGATCAGAATGGTCAAATATAAATCGACCATCTGATAATAATCGCCAATTCCTTTTAGTAACAGTTCGTTTGCAAGTTTTTTTGCTTTGCGGTAAGCACCTGCTTCAAAATAGGCTAAGACTAATCCCATTAGCACATCGCCATTTTCCGAGTCAAGTTCCTTCGCCCCTTCTAAAAGCTCGATGGCTTCTTCAAACTTTTTTAATTGCAGGCTTTCTAAACCCTTTTCCGTTAATCGCTGTTCAAGCCCGGGAAAGAAGATTACATTCTCTTTTCTTTTAACTCGTTCCCGCTTTTTCATAAAATTCCGCCCTTATGGTTGATGAAAATTAGTGTAGCACGAATTCGGTAAAAAACAAAAAAACTCACCTTTTCTGGGTGAGTAAAGTTCATTTTGGTATGTAGATGGCGTCCCAGGAGAGATTCGAACTCCCGACCGTACGCTTAGAAGGCGTATGCTCTATCCGGCTGAGCTACTGGGACGTAGTCATTTATCAAAGACAAGTTTTATTATATAGTCCTAAAAAATAAAAGTCAATAAAAAATTTGCTGTTTTTTAAAAACAAGAAATGGGGAGATACACTCCCCATTATTTTTTCGGCAAGGTAAATTCATAACCTAAATCGACTAATTCACGACCGTTTAATTCAAAAACGGTCATCTTTATTTTTTCATCTGCTAGGTCTAGAATAACGTACGTTTTTTCAAAGCGCTCCCGGGGCAGACGAAGGCTTCCGGGGTTCAAAAACAGCGTTCCACCGATGACCTCCGCCCCTAATATATGGGAATGCCCGAAACAAACAATATCGGCGTTTACTTCTTGCGCCTTATACTTTAAATTCATCAAAGATGACTTAACCGAATACTTATGCCCGTGAGTAACGAAAATTTTCCGGCCAGTTACCACTTCGATCACTTCTAAAGGATAACCACCGAAATCACAATTCCCTAATACGGTGACAAACCCTGAAATCGCTTGGTCATCCGGCATTAACTGCGAATCTCCGCAATGAATCATTAAATCGACATCTTTCATATGTCTGTCCCGCAGAATTTCAAGCTCTTTTGTCATTCCGTGACTATCGCTGACAATCAAAATCTTGCTCATAATTGATTTGTTCTTTCTAAAATTGAATCCAGCACCGTATCAAGTTTCTTTAAGGCGTTTGCGCGGTGGCTGATTTTATTTTTTTCCTCTGAAGGAAGCTCAGCCATTGCAAGTCCCAAATTCGGAACATAAAAAATCGGATCGTAACCAAAGCCATGCGTCCCTTTTCTTTCTGTTAAAATCCGGCCTTCACAAGTTCCCGAAACCGTCATCGTTTCTTGATTCGGCACAGCCACCGCCAGTGCACAATAAAATCTTGCCGTCCGCTCTTCCTCAGGGACATCCTTTAGCTCAGAAAGAACCTTATCAATATTGTCCTGATCATTTTTATGTTCTCCGGCATATCGGGCTGAATAGATACCAGGTCTACCTTCCAATGCATCCACAATCAAACCGGAGTCGTCTCCAATGACCATTTTATTCAAGGCTTTCGAGATCGCTTCTGCTTTAAGGATTGCATTGGCCTCAAAAGTAGTTCCTGTTTCCTCTACTTCAGGGATCTCAGGAAAATCTAATAGTGTTTTGACTTCGATTCCCCTTTTTGCAAAAATACTCTCAAATTCTCTCGCTTTTCCGGGGTTTTTAGTTGCAATAATAACTTCTCTCATTTATTTTTTCTTCTTTCTTCAATTTTTTCCGTTATATCTGCACCAAGAGCAATTTTTTGATGTTCAAAAAGCTCACTCAATCCGGCTTGTGCCGCATGAAGTAATTCTTGAAGCTGGTTATAGGAGAATGTAGCTTCCTCACCTGTTCCCTGCAGTTCAACAAATTCACCGCTTCCGGTCATGACTACATTCATATCAACCAAAGCACCGGAGTCCTCCGGATAATTTAAATCTAGGATGGTAGTGTTCTCTTCTAAAATTCCAACGCTGGTCGCTGCCAGGAAATCAGTAATGGGGAATTTTATCGCTCTTTTTTCAGCTAATTCATTTAAAGCAAGCGTCATCGCGACAAATGCTCCGGTAATGGAAGCCGTACGGGTTCCACCGTCAGCCTGAATGACATCACAATCAATCCAAACTGTTTTTTCCCCTAAAGACTTTAAATCTACAATAGCCCTTAAGGCACGGCCAATCAGCCGCTGAATTTCCATTGTGCGCCCGGACACTTTCCCTTTAGAAGATTCCCGGATATTCCTTGATGCCGTCGCTCTTGGGAGCATCGAATATTCCGCTGTAATCCAGCCTTTGCCTTCTCCCCTCATAAAGTGCGGCACCCGGTCTTCAATTGTAGCGGTGCAAATTACTTTTGTGTCCCCAACAGAAATGAGCACCGAGCCTTCCGGATGCTTTAAATAGTTTGTTTCAATATGTATGGGTCTTAACTGCAATGGTTCACGTCCATCAACACGCACTAACCTTCCTCCTTCATGATCAAGCTCGCCTCGTCGGTTTAAGCAGGCCTATCTGGCAAATAGAAAAGCATAAGCGTCTTTTTAAGGGACGCTAAGAGCCAGACAAATAAATAAGAGGCGGCGGGAAGCCAACCTCTTTCATGGTCATTATATAGTATAACAAAAAACTTTTTTTAAAAACTACCTGTATTTACTTTTTCCGGACGAGTTACAGGCTCAGATATTTTTTTACCCTGTTCATTTTTGAGCCCTGCTTTCCCTTTCACTTCGATTGCAACTTTTTCAATTCCCGGCTGTTCTGTTAATGATAATACAAGAGTGTTTAACACGGCCTGCGAAATCTCCTTTTCTTCGAAGCTTCCATAAATATTCTCATTAAAGTTCAATGTCACCTGTCCATTTTCCACTTTTGGCGCTTCAAGAAGTTTTGCGTCAGACATAAACTCTGAAAGAAGGTTTGACTTCTGACTTGGCCCTTCAATTAATTCATTTACAGCAGCAGTAATATTATCGGTTACATTATTGCTAACCCGGCGTGTTACGGGTACATAGTAGTATGAGCCTTCTTTTTCACCGCCAATATAGTATACAGTTACCGGTTTTGTATTGGTAATGTCAACAACATCCGTTGTATCAATATTGATTCCGATGGATCTCGTTAAGTGATCACTGATTGGTGTACCGTTTACCGGCATTTCGGTTAATGGATGCCCGGTCATGGATAACTGTACAGACTTAACGGAGTCAAATTGGGTTAATGTCCAGGTAATGGATTGAAGAATTTTCAACTCATCTTCAGGCTGATAGTTTTTAAATTCTTTTGAAAAATCAACATGGGCTACGCCATCCTTAATGTTAACAGACAATGAAGTTTCTGCCGGAATGACTGCTCTAAATCCGTTTGGCAGCATATCTTCAACTGGTCCGTTATCGACTAAGTATTCGAGAGCTTGTGTGGCGGTAGAGGATTTTTTCGGCAGTGCTATTGTCTGCGGCACTACATAACCATTTTTATCGATGAGGTATAGTTCTGTTTTGATGGTATTTTTTGCATTTTCTGTTTTAGCCACTGTTTCTTTGCTTACCGTTTTTCCAGTGTCCATGGAGACGGATTTCGGCGGGTCGATTTTCTTTTCCGTTTCTGTATTAAATAAGCCACAGCCGGATAATAGAACGCTCGAAGCAAACATAGCCGAAACAAGGATGACTGCTTTATTTTTATTTTTAGACATAAAATTCCCTCCCAAGACAGTTTGTACTACCATGTATACGAGCCTTCCGGAAATTTAGACCGTCTTGAAAAAAAAATTTGGACATTCTCTAAAAAATCTTTGTTTGGGGGTAGTTGTGTTGGGATCTCCTTTTACTATGAAAGGTTTATTTTTCTTATTTAGGGCAATGGATAGGGGTTCCTTTTACCTCTTGGGTGCTTTTTTCCTCCCAAAGGGTAATGCAGCACCTTTCCTTTTACCTCTTTTGCGATTTTTTCCTCCTAAAGGGTAATGCAACGCCTTTCCTTTTACCTCTTTTGCGATTTTTTCCTCCTGAAGGGTAATGCAACGCCTTTCCTTTTACCTCTTTTGCGATTTTTTCCTCCTAAAGGGTAATGCAACGCCTTTCCTTTTACCTCTTTTGCGATTTTTTCCTCCTAAAGGGTAATGCAACGCCTTTCCTTTTACCTCTTTTGCGATTTTTTCCTCCTAAAGGGTAATGCAGCGCCTTTCCTTTTTACCGAAAAGCTTTTTTTCCTCACTAAAGCACAGGACCCCTCACTCGATTCTTCAAAAGTACCAAAAAGAGCTCCTAGAAACTAGGAGCTCTAACTTATAATTTAATTTTTTGTACATTGTCCACCGGCATGTCCAGCCATTCGGAGGCGATTTTGGAAAAGATGCCTCTTGATCCAGTTGTAATAAACTCGTGCTCCGGCTCGTCCTCAGATTCTTCGAGCTGGCCGTTGTATTGGAGGATGGCGCTGATTTCTCTCGCAGTTTCATCACCGGAACTAATCACGTTAACCTCCGGACCCATTACTTTTTTAATAAGCGGACCAAGCAGAGGATAATGCGTGCATCCTAAAATTAATGTATCTAAATTTAAATGTAACATCGGCTGCAAGGATTCCGTAACAATTCTTTCCGCAATCGGCCCGTCATATTCGCCACTTTCCACCAGCGGAACAAATTTAGGACAGGCATGGGCTTTTACAAACAGCCTGCTGTTTAACGATTTTAATGCCTTTTCATATGCGCCACTTTCTACGGTAACCTGGGTGCCTATAATGCCAACCCGATAGTTTTTTGTTCGCTTTATCGCGGCCCGTGCTCCTGGATAAATGACACCGAGCACTGGAATTTTTAATTCCCTACGAATTTCATCCAGAGCAACAGCTGTTGCCGTATTGCAAGCGATGACCAGCATTTTAATCTGCTTTTCTAATAAAAAGGTTGTTAATTCCCAAGTGAATTTTCTAACTTCCTTTGTTGGTCTTGGTCCATAAGGACAACGTGCCGTATCTCCCAAATAAATGATTTTTTCATTTGGCAGCTGCCGCATCATTTCCTTTGCAACCGTCAACCCCCCAACGCCGGAATCAATTACACCTATTGGTTGTTTCAAGCTTATCGCCTCATTCTTAACGCATTTCCTGATGCAGTTTACTTAAATTGTTTTGGACCAGAAGAATCTCGTCTGTGGTAAAGTTTTTTAAGATTTCCTCTAAATATACTTGACGTTTCTTGATTACCTCATTGATAATTCGTTCGCCTTCCTCGAGCAGGTGAATTCTCACTACTCGACGATCATTCGGATCTTTTACCCGGACAAGGAGTTGATTTTTCTCCATACGATCGACTAAATCTGTGGTGGTACTACAGGCAAGAAACATTTTATTAGATAATTCCCCAATTGTCATATCTCCATCTTCAAAAAGCCACTGCAGGGCAACAAACTGGGGAGGAGTAATTTTATAATTACTTAACATTTCTCTTCCTTTTTGTTTAATAATCCCGGATATGTACCGTAAATCTTTTTCAATATTCGCCACTATTTCCCCGTTCACTTTTTGTGAATTTTCGAGTTTCATGTATTATACACTCCTATAATATGCTTTCCCCTCAACTTAAAGCGCCGCTTAACGAGTTGTTTTCTCTAAAGATGAGTTAAGCTTGTATATATTTTCTACTTTTTTCGCTTAAATTTCAAGCAGGAACATAAACCGTTGTTTTTTTACCAAAAAGCTATTACGGTGTTTTACAACCGCATGCAATAAGAAAATATCTTTATAAAAATATGAACCGGCGTCCCAAAAGGATGCCGGTCATGATTAAAGTTCTAGCTCTCCCATTCGAAGGAGCTCTACAACGGCTTGTGAACGCCCCTTAACACCAAGCTTTTGCATGGCATTGGAAATATGATTCCTAACCGTTTTTTCGCTTATAAATAATTCACCAGCGATTTCCTTCGTTGTTTTGTCTTGTACTAACAGTTCGAATACTTCTCTTTCGCGTTTGGTGAGTAATGGCTTGTGAGTATAATCATTCTCCTTCAAGTATTGTGACCCTCCTTGCCTTCGCCAGTTATGAACCGTGGGGTGGGTATATATTTAGTCACCATATCTTATGTGAACTCTACAAATGTAGTGACTATAAATACTATCTGAAAAATGATTTTGTTTCGTTATATTTGAACATCGATATGCCGTACAAGCAGATTTCTCATTTCCTCTGTCCAGGGAACGCCTTTTCCTGCCTTTTTTGAGATTTGAACAAGCGTTCCTCTTCCTACAAACCCAACAGAATCGTCTTCTTTTTTGCCCATATAATGAAGATCAACAGAGGAATTTCCGACTGAAGCGGCTTTTACATATACCTTTAAATTCTCCCCGAAAAAAATTTGCTGTAAAAAATCACATTGCAGATCGGCAACAACCGGAAATGTTTCACTTTCAGGCTTTACCCACTCATCCATAAAACCAATGGATTTCAAATATTCAGTCCGGGCTTCCTCAAAATAAACGAATGGAACTGTATTATTTAAATGTCCAAACATATCCGTTTCGGAAAACCTAACCCTGATTGGGAGAAAATATTCGAATTCATGCTGCCACTTATCAAAATCATCTATATAATTTGCTCTCACCATCTTATTTGTCAACTCCTTTTCAAAAAAATGAATAGTCATTCAGTACTCTTTAATCCTATTATAATTTAAAAGTTTGCTGTGTTAAAGGACATTGTCGATTTTTATCCCTGTTGATTGGAGCGGAAGGCACGAAGACTCCTCGAAAATGCTAACGCATTTTCTTCGTGCGTGGGCGGATTCAAGGAAGCAATTCAGTGTCCTGCGGGAGTACGGGGCAGGGGAGACCCCGCAGGAGCGAAGCGACGAGGAGGCTCCCCTGCACGCCCGCGGAAAGCGAAGTGCCTGGTGCGGAAATTCACCAGACAAGTTTAACACAGCCTAAAAGTTAAAAAATAAAAAGTTCCGAGTTATGATCCGGAACTTTTTATGATTTAGGCTTGGCATAAATGATATATCGTTTTGGAGCATTTCCTACATAACTGAAAGGATAACACGTGGTCAAAATCAATTCCTCATGTTTATTTTGCAAAGTAATAATGCTAGTGTCATCTGCTTTAACGATTTTCATATGGGTGATTTCATATTCAAAATTGCCCTTTGAATCGTTTACTTTTAAGGTATCGCCTTTTTTTAATTCTCCCAGATGGTGAAAAACGGTATCTCGATGTCCCGATAAAACAATCTGCCCGTGATTACCAGGCATATTGGAACCTTTATAATGACCCACCCCTTTTGCCAGATCATCGGGGTCTGTTCCTTCAACAATCGGTAATTCCGCACTGATTTTAGGAATAGAGAGCAAGCCAATGGTATCGCCAATTTTCGGAGCTTTACTTTTTTTTCTGGCTTTAGGTTTATTTTTTTCATTAGGCTTTTGATTTGAATCGATTGGCTGCTGTTCTGAGACGATTTCTTTTGCCTCTTTAAGTGACGCCTTTGTTTGCATTTTCACATCAATAAACTGCCAAACTCCAATCCCTATTAAAATAAGACCGACTAAAACAAACAGAAGTGGAATCTTTGACTTCACCCTTACCGTACCATCCTTTTTCAAATTTCCTACATTATAACAAATGGACTAGGATAAAAACTCGTATTTGGAACGGAAATAAAAAAACCTTCCTTTCCGTTAAGAAAAGAAGGTTTTTAAAACTGGATTAATCGTTGTCGCTTCCAAAGAAGTTTCTGAATGATTGCATGGTAGCGTCACGGTTAACAGCTGCGATTGATGTTGTGATTGGAATCCCTTTCGGACAAGATTGCACGCAGTTTTGTGAATTACCACAGCCTTGCATTCCGCCATCTTCCATAAATGCATTTAAACGCTCAGATTTATTCATCGTACCAGTTGGGTGAGCATTGAACAACCGAACTTGGTTAAAGGCAGCAGGACCCATAAAGTTTGTTTTGCTATTCACATTTGGGCACGCCTCTAGACATACACCACATGTCATACATTTTGAAAGTTCATATGCCCATTGACGTTTTTTCTCAGGCATACGTGGTCCAGGACCTAAATCGTACGTACCATCGATTGGAATCCAAGCCTTTACTTTCTTTAAGGAATCAAACATTCTGCTTCGGTCAATTTGAAGGTCACGTACAATCGGGAAAGTACTCATTGGTGCCAAACGGATTGGCTGCTCTAATTTATCAACAAGCGCCGAACAAGCTTGGCGCGGCTTGCCATTGATAACCATTGAACATGCTCCGCATACTTCTTCAAGACAGTTCATTTCCCAAGTAATTGGGGATGTATCCTGTCCTTTTGCAGTGACAGGATTTCTGCGAATTTCCATTAACGCCGAAATAACGTTCATATTCGGACGGTATGGAAGTTCAAACTCCTCCTCAAAAGGAGCAGAGTCTGGAGTATCCTGACGGGTTATTATAAATTTTACTGTTTTTGTTTCAGCCATTTTTTCCTACTCCCCTTTCAATTAATGCTTTTTAGTATAGTCACGTTCACGTGGAGCAAGCAGCGAGATATCAACATCTTCATAATGGAATGCCGGAGCTGAAGTAGCGTCAACAAAATTCGCCATTGTCGTTTTTAAGAATTCCTCATCATTACGTTTAGGGAAATCCGGCTTGTAGTGAGCACCACGGCTCTCATTACGGTTATAAGCCCCAAGTGTAATAACACGAGCCAATTGAAGCATGTTCTGTAATTGACGTGTAAACGCAGCACCTTGGTTGCTCCATTTAGCTGTATCATTGATGTTAATTTTCTTGTATCGCTCTAAAAGCTCTTGAATTTTTTCATCTGTTTTTAACAATCGATCATTGTAACGAACAACTGTAACGTTATCAGTCATCCATTCGCCAAGCTCTTTATGAAGAACATAGGCATTTTCATTTCCGTCCATTGACATAATCGCATTCCATTTTTGCTCTTCCTCTTTAACTTTACGATCAAATACAGAAGAAGAAATAGCATCAGAACTCTTTTCAAGTCCCCCAATATAGCGAACAGCGTTAGGTCCTGCAACAGAACCACCGTAAATAGCAGATAGTAATGAATTCGCTCCTAAACGGTTTGCACCGTGCTGTGAATAATCACACTCACCTGCTGCAAATAAGCCAGGAATGTTCGTCATTTGGTCATAGTCAACCCACATACCGCCCATTGAATAGTGAACGGCAGGGAAAATTTTCATTGGAACTTTGTGCGGATCGTCTCCGACAAATTTTTCATAAATCTCAATAATTCCGCCTAATTTTACATCTAATTCATGCGGATCCTTGTGTGATAAATCAAGGAAGACCATGTTTTCCCCATTAACTCCTAGTTTCATATCCACACAGACATTGAAAATTTCACGTGTTGCAATATCACGTGGTACAAGGTTTCCATATGCAGGATATCTTTCTTCTAAGAAATACCAAGGTTTACCGTCTTTATAGGTCCAAATACGACCGCCTTCTCCACGAGCTGATTCACTCATGAGACGAAGTTTATCATCACCAGGAATTGCAGTTGGATGAATTTGAATCATTTCACCATTTGCATAGGAAACGCCTTGCTGATATAAAATTGACGCAGCAGAACCAGTGTTAATAACAGAGTTTGTTGATTTACCAAAGATAATCCCAGGGCCGCCAGTTGCCATAATTACGGCATCAGCCACGAAAGATTTAATCTCCATTGTTTTTAAATTTTGAGCAGCAATACCGCGGCAAACGCCTTCGTCATCCAATACCGCACCAAGGAATTCCCATCCTTCGTACTTTGTAACCAAGCCCTCTACCTCATGGCGGCGAACTTGTTCATCCAACGCATAAAGTAGCTGCTGACCAGTAGTTGCACCGGCAAATGCTGTACGGTGATGCTGTGTTCCACCGAAGCGGCGGAAATCAAGTAATCCTTCAGGGGTACGGTTAAACATAACTCCCATCCGGTCAAATAAGTGAATAATACCAGGCGCAGCTTCACACATTGCCTTAACCGGAGGCTGATTTGCTAAAAAGTCTCCGCCATAAACTGTATCGTCAAAGTGAATCCAAGGAGAGTCGCCTTCCCCTTTAGTATTTACTGCTCCATTAATACCGCCTTGGGCACAAACAGAGTGAGAACGTTTCACCGGAACTAGAGAAAATAACTCTACCGGTGTCCCCGATTCTGCCACCTTAACGGTTGCCATCAAGCCAGCTAAACCACCACCGACTACGATCACCTTACCTTTACTCATCGTGACTCACTCCCTAATCCTAAATCCAATATTTTCCGTTCGTTAATTTGTTGATCACACAAATGCTAGAAGCGCTTGAATTCCAATAATGGAAAGCAGCACAAAAATGATTAAAGTCACATATGTAGAAATGACTTGTGAGCGTGGTGAAATGGTAATTCCCCAGCTTACCATAAATGACCATAAACCATTTGAGAAGTGGAAAATAACTGAAAGAACTCCCACTAAGTAGAAACCAAACATGAATGGTGAAGATAAGATATCCGCCATCATTTGGAAATTAAGTTCAGCCCCAAATGCCTTGGCGATCCGTGTTTCCCATACATGCCATGCAATAAAGATCAGGGCAATCACCCCTGTTATACGCTGCAGAATGTACATCCAGTTTCTGAAGTACCCCATTCTGCCGACATTGCTTTTTGATGTAAAGGCAATATAAAGGCCATAGACTGCATGAAATAATAATGGCAAATAAATTAATACCCATTCTAGAACGATAAGGAATGGAAGATCCTCCATAAAATTTATTGCTCTTTGAAAGGATTCTGCTCCGCCCGTAGCGGCATGGTTGACTACTAGATGCACGATAAGGAACAAACCAATTGGAATGACCCCTAGCAGCGAGTGTACTCTTCGTGAAATAAACTCTCGATTTCCCGCCATAATTTACCCCCCTTAAATAATAAGAATGATGTTAAGTTTCCTTCCTTTTTATAAACCATTTAAAAAGAAAATTCAACCTAGCATCACTATGACAAAATTGTGACATGTCCATTTTACTCCTGTCGACATAGAGCGTCAAGAAACCGTATACAGAATTATTTTTTAAAAATACAATTTTTTTGCGATTTTAGTAGTAAAAAAGAATGCTAAGCGCTTACATTTTTGAGGTTGATTTTGGAAGCGTTTCCATTATAACTACATTTTATTTATCATTATGTAAAGGATAGAAATTAAAGTAAAAAGGTAATATAGTTATGATGGTACGCAAAAAAAGTATAGCGAAATAACAATCCTTGAAATTGGATTCCTTAACCGTTTTATAATCTAAAATTCAGTAATGAAATTTAACCAATATTGTATATAATAGAATGGTAGAAAGAGGGGATACTATTGAACGATAGTACGGCAGTTAATTTAAACACGCAATCAGATGAGACGAGAACGGTGTCGATTTTTGGATATGAGCTAATCAGAGAAATTCTTTTACCCGAAATTTTAGGAAAAGACACTCCTGAAATACTATATTGGGCAGGAAAGCGATTAGCTAGAATGTACCCTTTAAATCATTATGATGAACTGATTGAGTTTTTCGAGAGGGCTTCATGGGGACACTTAACGATTAAAAATGAGAATAAGGATGAAATGGAATTTGAACTCATTAGTCCACTAATTGTTTCCCGAGTGAAATCAAAGGCTGAATATTACTTCCAGCTCGAGGCCGGTTTCCTTGCCCAGCAAATCGAACTTCAAAAAAAGGTCATCGCTGAAACCTTCGAACACCCTATAAAAAAATCCAACAAAGTACTCTTCACTGTAAAATGGGACAAAAAAGATACCCTAGACTAAAAAGTGACAGGCACTATGTGAAGAATTCACATAGTGCCTGTCACCGTTCGTGGACAAATTGCTTGTTTTATCCGCCTCAGACGGACATTGTTATTCTGTTACGGAGGATAGTTCGAAGGCGTTGTGAAGTGCTTGGACGGCTTTTAGCATATTTTCTTCTTCGATCACTGCTGACACCTTAATTTCTGAGGTGCTGACCATTTTTACTTGAATTTGATTGGAAGCCAATACTTCAAACATTCTGGCAGCAACCCCCGGATTGGAAATCATTCCTGAACCGACGATAGACACCTTGGATAATTGGTTTTCTGCATCAATTTGCTCGTAGCCTAGCAATTCTTTATGATCCTCAAGAACTTTTAAAGTTTCCATTAAATCTTCAGTCTTGATTGAGAAAGAAAGATTTGCAGCTCCTGCCTCTGTTGTACTTTGAATAATAATATCAACATTAATATGATGCTGTGCAAGTGTTGTAAAGATGGTAGACAGGCTTGTTAATGAATTCGCCAGACCTAATACCGTTACTTTCGTAATTTGATCCTCAAATGCGACACCGCGGACTACTAGATTTTGTTCCATTGTTGCTTCCTCCTCAATGATTGTTCCTTCAATTTTCTCCATACTTGAACGAACTTCAAGCCGTACCTGATAATTCTTCGCAAACTCGACAGCCCTTGGGTGGAGTACACCGGCACCTAAATTGGCAAGTTCAAGCATTTCATCATAAGAAATAGACTTCAACTTTCTTGCTCCTTTAATATACCTGGGATCAGTCGTATATACCCCGGTTACATCTGTGTAAATATCACATCGATCCGCTTTTAGTGCAGCTGCCAATGCGACTGCCGTAGTATCAGAGCCCCCGCGTCCTAGTGTGGTAATCTCGCCGCTTTCGGTAATGCCTTGGAAACCGGCAACGATGACAACCTTTCGATGTGACAATTGGCTTTCAATTGCCTCCGTTCTAACATCGGTAATTCGGGCATTTCCGTGAACAGGTTCCGTAACAATTCCCGCCTGCCAGCCTGTAAAGGAAACAGCCTCAAGTCCTTTTTGATTTAATGCCATCGATAATAAGGCAATCGAGACCTGCTCCCCCGTTGTAAGCAGCATATCCATCTCCCGTTTACTTGGCTGTGGAGAAATTTCTTTAGCTAATTTTACAAGCTGGTCTGTTGATTTTCCCATCGCGGAAACAACCACCACCACTTGGTTTCCTAATATCGTTTCATCTTTCACTCGTTCCGCCACATTCATGATTCTTTCAACACTGCCAACGGACGTTCCCCCAAATTTCTGTACAATTAAACCCATTTTTTCCCCTTCTTCCTGTAAGGCTATGTAGTTCTGAAAAACAAAAAAAGCAATGAGAAGAGTATCTCATTGCTTTGGGAACACAAAAAAAGTTTTCTTGCGTTTACAATGTAAGATAGCTCTCCAAGACCTACTAGTAGTCTTGACAATCCAGTATTTATTCAACACAGGACCAGCAAAGAAAGAAATGAGACTCTCTTCACTTCGGCGAACATTCCCTTTCATGATTCTTCCTTGAAGCTCATCCTTCTCAGAACCACTACTCTTGAAGCTCGCACCTCTACCTACACTTTACGTTGATAAAGTGTTATTAAATTTTCACTCATTATAGCATAGGACTATTCTTCTGACAACGGTCAACTTTGAAGTTTTTTCATTAATTCTTCAGCAACATTTACCGGCAGGCCAGCTTCAATAAGTTCCTCAAGATTGGCCTCTTTCATTTTTTTCACGGAACCAAAATGCTTTAATAACATTTTTTTCCGCTTCTCTCCAATACCGGGGATATCATCGAGCAGCGATTGAAAAACTGTTTTGCCACGGATCTGGCGATGAAAGGTAATCGCGAATCGGTGAACCTCGTCTTGAATTCTTTGCAGCAAATAAAACTCCTGACTGTTCCTTGCAAGCGGGACTATTTCAAGGGGATTCCCGTACAACAATTGAGATGTACGGTGTTTTTCATCCTTCACTAGGCCGGAGATTGGAATATCGAGACCAAGTTCATTTTCTAATACATCTCTAACCGCCTCGACATGTCCCTTCCCACCGTCAATGATGATTAAATCCGGAAGTGGTAGTTCTTCCTTTAAAGCCCTTGCATATCTTCGTCTCGTAACCTCGCGCATTGACTCATAATCATCAGGTCCCTGAACGGATTTAATTTTATATTTGCGGTATTCCCGTTTGTTTGCCTTTCCATCGGTAAATACGACCATTGCCGACACCGGGTCCGTCCCTTGAATATTTGAATTGTCGAAGGCTTCAATCCGATGCGGCGTATAAATTCCAAGAAGATTTCCAAGGGTCTCTACAGCCTTAATCGTTCTCTCTTCATCTTTCTCAATCAATGAAAATTTCTCATTCAAGGCAATCTTCGCATTTTTAATCGCCATTTTAACGAGATCTTTTTTCTGCCCGCGCTGAGGCTTCAACACCTTTACTTCAAGAAGTTGTTCAGCCATGTCGAGATCAATTTCATCCTGGATTAAAATCTCCTTTGGCTTAAAATGATTGGACTTCTGATAAAATTGACCTAGGTAGGTGAGGATTTCCTCCTCTGGTTCATTGTAAATCGGGAACATGGATACATCCCGCTCAATGAGTTTCCCTTGCCTGACAAAGAAGACTTGGACACACATCCAGCCCTTATCAACAGCATAGCCAAACACATCACGGTCAGTAAAATCAGTCATCGTGATTTTTTGTTTTTCCATAATCGTTTCAATATGGATAATTTTATCGCGGAATTCTTTTGCACGCTCAAAATCCAATTCTTCCGCCGCTGCGGTCATTTTTTCGGTAAGATCTTTTTTGATTTCCTTATAGCCGCCATTTAAAAAGCGGGTAATTTCATCGGTCATTTGCTTGTATTGTTCTTCCGCCACTTCATTCACACATGGTGCGAGGCATTGTCCTAAATGATAATAAAGGCAGACGCGGTCCGGCAGGGTCGAGCATTTCCGTAATGGATAGAGGCGGTCAAGCAGCTTTTTTGTTTCATTTGCTGCTCCAACATTCGGATAGGGACCAAAATATTTGCCTTTATCTTTTTTAACTTTTCTTGTAATGATTAGCTTTGGATGCCTTTCTGCTGTCAGTTTTATAAACGGATAGCTTTTGTCATCCTTTAGCATGATATTGTATTTAGGATCGTACTTTTTAATTAAATTTAATTCAAGAAGCAGTGCTTCAATATTAGAGGAAGTTACAATGTATTCGAAGTCCTCAATTTCATTTACCAGTCTCAATGTTTTGCCATCGTGTGAGCCGGTAAAATAGGAGCGGACACGATTTTTTAAGACTTTTGCTTTACCTACATAAATAATTGTTCCTTGGCGGTCTTTCATTAAGTAGCAGCCAGGCTGATCAGGCAGTAATGTTAATTTTTGTTTTATTGTTTCGTTCATTCCGGCCACCCCACCCCATTCTTTATATCTGTTTAAAAGTTGATTACCGCTCCAGGTGCTTGCGGTTCGTGGGCGGTCTGGGGAGCCTCCTCACCTTCCGCTCCAATCAACTAAGGTTTAATAATCAACATTATTCTCTAACATAGCTAAAGTTTAAATTAAATTACGTTTAAAGAAAAGCTGTGTTTTATAGGAAAAATAAAAACCTTAGCCGGAAAGTTCCAGCTAAGGTTTTTTGGGCTATTTTTAAACGTGTTTTTGTAACACGCCTGCTAATGCGTCTTTTGGTTGGAAGCCGACAACTTTATCGACAACTTCGCCATCTTTGAAAACAAGCAAAGTTGGAATGCTCATAACGCCGTATTTAGCGGCAGTTTCTTGGTTTTCGTCAACATCAAGTTTAACGATTTTTACTTTTTCGCCCATTTCTGAATCAAGTTCATCAAGAACAGGAGCGATCATTTTACAAGGTCCGCACCATGGTGCCCAGAAATCTGCAAGAACAAGACCTGAACCTGTTTCAGCAGAAAAGTTTTGATCAGTTACATGTGAAATAGCCATTTATATTGACCTCCTATAAATTACTGAATTACTACCGAAAGTATACCATCGTTTGGTAAATCAAGCTAATAATATGTTTCGTAGATATTTTTCCCATTAAATCCATAAGTATTCTTTACAAAATCGTAATAAGAGCGAGCGGATCATTCCGCTCGCTTCAATTTTCAAGCGTGAGCACCCTCGCCTTCGCTTTTCTTATTATGAGTGAACTTTAAGTTTTTTAAACTCTTCCGTTAACATTGGTACGACTTCAAATAGGTCGCCGACAATACCATAGTCAGCTACTTTAAAGATGTTGGCTTCCGGATCTTTGTTGATGGCAACAATTACTTTAGAGTTAGACATTCCCGCAAGGTGTTGAATCGCTCCGGAAATACCGCAGGCAATATATAAATCAGGAGTTACTACCTTACCAGTCTGCCCGATTTGCAGGGAGTAATCACAGTAATCAGCATCACATGCACCACGGGAAGCTCCAACTGCCCCGCCAAGAACTTGCGCTAATTCCTTTAACGGTTCAAAGCCTTCGGCACTTTTCACACCGCGTCCGCCGGAAATAACTACCTTCGCCTCACTTAGGTCAACTCCTTCGCTTGCTTTGCGAACTACCTCTTTAATAATCGCACGAAGGTCTTTAATATCAACAGAAAGGCTGGAAACCTCGCCTGTTCTGCTGTCGTCTCTTTCTAATGGAGCAATATTGTTTGGACGAACAGATGCAAAAATTAAGCCATCTGTTACGATTTTCTTTTCAAATGCTTTACCTGAATAGATTGGTCTTGTAAAGACAATGTTACCACCTGCAGCTTCAACTGCAGTAGCATCAGAAACGAGGCCGGAGCCAAGCTTGCCGGCAATCCTTGGAGATAAATCCTTTCCAAGTGCAGTATGGCCTAAAACAAGACCTTCCGGCTTTTCTTGCTCAATTGCAGCTAAAAGAGCTTGAGAATAACCATCTGATGTATATTGCTTTAATTTCTCATCTTCGACAACAACGACACGATCCGCACCGTATTTAATGAGTTCTAAACCTAAAGCGCTTACAGCTTCGCCGACCAAAACTCCAACCACTTCTCCGCCTTCTGCCACTGTTTTCGCAGCAGCAATTGCTTCGAATGAAACATTACGTAATGATCCGTCACGGACTTCCCCTAATACCAATACTTTTCTAGACATTCCCTTTACCTCCTGCAACAATTTTGGCTAATCGTTCAACCCTGTCTTTTTCCTTCCCCAACTTCCTAAGCCAATTGACAAGTCTCTTATTGTAAACCGATTAAACTACTTTTGCTTCCGTATGAAGAAGTTGAACAAGTTCTTTTACTTGGTCAGCAAGCTCTCCACTTAAAACTTTTCCAGCTTCTTTTTTAGGCGGTAAATAAATTTCAATTGTTTTTGTTTTTGCTTCAACGTCATCTTCCTCAAGATCAAGATCATCTAATTCAAGTTCTTCAAGCGGTTTCTTTTTCGCTTTCATGATTCCCGGTAATGAAGGGTAACGAGGTTCGTTTAAGCCTTGCTGTGCTGTAACAAGCAATGGAAGGCTCGTTTCAATCACCTCAGAATCTCCTTCAACATCACGGGTAACGGTTACATTGCTTCCGTCAATTTCAAGCTTTGTGATGGTTGTTACATATGGAATATTTAATAGTTCTGCAACGCGTGGACCCACTTGACCAGAGCCGCCGTCAATTGCCACATTACCGCCAAGGATTAAATCGGCATCTTTGTCCTTTAAGTATTCAGCAAGAATCTTTGCAGTTGTGAATTGATCACCGTGTTCGATATCATCTTCAATGTTAATTAAAGCCGCTTTGTCAGCACCCATCGCTAATGCTGTACGTAATTGCTTTTCAGCTTCCTCAGTGCCAACGGAAATGACGGTTACTTCGCCGCCGTTTGCATCTCGTACTTGAATGGCTTCTTCAATCGCATATTCATCATAAGGATTGATGATAAATTCTGCACCGTCCTCATTGATTTTTCCTCCGGAAATCGAAATCTTTTCTTCAGTATCAAAGGTTCTTTTCATTAACACATAAATGTTCATGGTTTCCCTCCTAAATTTCGAGCATTCGCTCAGTTTGAAAGATTAAGAAAACTTTTTCGAAAAAAATTTTATAAAGGCTTCGATGCGCGTTCAACCACGCTAGCGAAGTTTATTCACCTTTAAAATGTGGTTCCCTTTTTTCAATAAAGGCTTGGATTCCTTCTTGGCCGTCATTTGACATAAATACTTCACCAAATAACTCGGCTTCCTTTTTTACACCTTCATAGAACTCTTCTGTTTTTGCATAATTTAATAATAGTATAGCTGACTTTAAAGAGCCATGGCTTTTTTTAGAAATTTTCCTAGCCAATTTATAAGCGTTTTCTAATACTTCCCCTTCTGGATAAGCATGGTTAGCAAGCCCATGTTGAACAGCCTGTACACCAGTAATTGGCTCAGAAGTAAAAAGCATTTCTGCAGCACGGGCAACTCCGACATATTTTGGCAGTCGCTGCGTTCCAGCAAAACCTGGAATTAACCCAAGCTGAAGTTCCGGTAAGCCAAGCTTCGCCGTTTCGCTGACAAGCCTGATATGGCAGGCCATTGCCAGCTCCAAGCCCCCGCCAAGAGCAGCCCCGTGAATGGCGGCAATAATCGGCTTTGGAAACTTCTCCATACGTTCGAAAACATCTTGTCCATATTTACCAAGCTGCGAAAAACCTTCTGACGAAGAAATGGTCGTGAATTCCTTAATATCAGCCCCCGCTGAGAAAAAGCGCCCCTCTCCATGTAGTACAATCACTTTTACATCAAGATTCGATTCAATTTCATCCAACACAGACGAAAGTTCCTTGAGTAAACCTGATGAAAGGGCATTCGCCGGAGGACGTTCAATCGTGATGGTTGCGATTTGGTCTTCTTTAGACCATTTTAAAAATTTCAATTTTCTCCCCCCATTTGATTAACACTCCCGGCTCCCAAATCCATTAATTAAAAGATGATGGACCGAGGGTGCAAGTGCGTATAAATCAAACTTTTCCTCATTCATTACCCACGATGTCACGGTTTCATCAATTGTGCCAAAAATCATCTGCCTTGCAAGGCGCACATCCAGGTCAATTGAAAATTCCCCTGTTTCCTTGCCTTCCAACACGATTCTCTCTATCAGCTTTAAGTATCCTTTTAGAACGTCGTTTATTTTTAAGCGCAATTCTTTATTGGATTGGCGTAATTCGAGCTGGGTAACAATTGCCAAGTGATGATCATCAGAGAGCATTTGAAAATGAGCTTTTATCATTATTAATAATTTCTCTGCCGCCGAGTGTTTTCCTGCTATCATTTCCTCAATTTTTTCAACAAAGTTCCCCATTTTTTCTTCAAAGAGTGAGATTAGGATGTCTTCTTTGTTTTTAAAATAAAGATAAATGGTACCATCAGCCACTCCTGCCTGCTTGGCAATTTTCGAAACCTGAGCTTGGTGGTAGCCATTCTCTGCTATGGCAATTACTGCTGCATCAATAATCTGCATATACTTTGGTTTATTTTTTTTCATCGTTGTCATATCCCCCCTTTGAAGAAAAAGTTCATTCATTTTTTATCTGGGATAGAAAATGAATGAACCATCATTCATAAATTAATAATAGATTTTATTCAAACATCTGTCAAGAAATACTATACCAATTTTTCCGAAAACTTTAAACAACAAAAGAAGACAAGCTGATTCTGTCAAAAAATAAAAGACCTGAATTTCACGGCCTTTCCATGTTATGCATGCTTAGGTCGTTCCTCATCTAGTTTTTTCTTTTCTTCCTCAACCAATGTTCTTCTTAAAATTTTTCCAACAGCTGTTTTTGGGAGCTCCTTTCTAAATTCATAAATTCTTGGTACCTTATAGGCAGCTAGATATTTTCTAGTAAATTGATTCAATTCATCCTCTGTGACAGTTGAACCATCTTTTAGTACAACATAAGCTTTAACCGTTTCCCCGCGATATGGATCAGGAATTCCTGCGGCTACAGCCTCTTGTACATCCGGATGTTCATATAAAACTTCCTCTATCTCTCTAGGATAAATATTGAACCCGCCTGCAATAATCATGTCTTTTTTACGGTCGACCACATAAAAATATCCTTGGTCATCCATATAGCCAAGATCTCCCGTTAACAGCCAACCATCTCGTAAGGTTTGTTCTGTATCCTCGGGCCGGTTCCAATAGCCTTTCATTACTTGTGGTCCTTTTACGGCAATTTCACCGATTTCTCCCACAGGAAGTCTTTCACCTTCCATTGAAAAAATCGCGGCGTCCGTATCTGGATACGGAACCCCAATACTTCCTTTCACTTTTGGACGGTCCCAAAGGAAATTCGAATGGGTAACAGGTGAGGACTCTGTTAAACCATAACCTTCTACCAATTTGCCTCCGGTTACGTCTTCAAACTTCTGCTGAACTTCAACTGGTAATGGAGCAGACCCGCTAATACAGGCCTTAATGGAAGAAAGATTGTATTTTTTCAAATCAGGATGATTCAATAGACCTATATAAATGGTTGGTGCACCTGGAAAAAGGGTCGGGCGCATTTTATCAATTGTTTTTAATGTAGTAACGACATCAAATTTGGGTAATAAAATCATTTTTTGCGCCTGCATAACAGATAATATCAAAACAGCTGTCATGCCATACACATGAAAAAAAGGCAGGATTCCAAGGACTGATTCTTCACCCGGTTTACATTTATAAAGCCATGCCTGACACATTGAAGTATTTGAGACTAAATTTTTATGCGTTAGCATAACCCCTTTCGGAAAACCCGTTGTTCCTCCTGTATATTGGAGTAAGGCTAAATCTTCCTCAAAATTGAAATCAAACTCCTTTAATTCCTTCGGCTGACCCTTTATAATCTCTTTCAAAAGATGGGTACTTCCTTCATGCTTTACATTGACGACAATTCCATATTGTTTTTTCTGGATATACGGATAAACTAATTTTTTTGGAAATGGCAGATAATCTTTGATGGCGGTTACAAAAATATGCTTGAGATCGGTTCGCGATTGTACACTGGATACACGCGGATAGAGGATATCGAGGGTAATGATGGCGACTGCCCCTGAATCCTTCATCTGATACTCAAGTTCCCTTTCCGTATACAAAGGATTGGTCTGAACGACAATACCGCCCGCCATAAGAATAGCGTAGTAGGCAACAATTGACTGTGGTGTATTTGGAAGCATAATTGCGACCCTGTCACCTTTTGAAATCCCGAGGTCCTGAAGATACCCGGCAAACACGAGTGACTCTTCATAAAGCTTTTTATAAGTCATTTCCTTCCCCATAAAATGAATCGCAATCTTATCTGGATAATTTTTGGCTGCATTGATTAAATATTGCTGAACAGGCTCTGTAGAATACTCCAATGTGGCGGGAATTTCCTCCGGATAGTGTTTTAACCATGGTTTGAGGTCGGACATTGAACTCCTCCTTTTTTAAAATTATTAAAAAATTCTAACTACTTTCATTATAATATAGGTGAATTTTTTAGACAATGAAAAGCGGTACGAAGTTTGAGCCAGTAACAAAGCAAAAAAATTACCGCTGAATATTTTCAGCGGTTTGTATTTAAAAAAAGATCATATAAATTAATCCGATCAGCAAAAACAGCCCGCACAATCCCATCAGTACCTTTGCTAATGTCTCCACTAAAGTTCTCCCCTTACGATATTCCTGCACCAATTACATAAGATAATCCGATTGATATGACCATCGAAATAAAACCAACTGCCCGATTATCACTTTGAATCTCTTCATCAATCTTAAATTTCGGCGTTAGAAATTCATAGATAAAATAACCGGCTAAAAGAAGCACAAACCCAAAAACTCCTGAGCCAATCATCATGAGCAGCGATTCATTCTGCTCAATGGAATAGCGGAAAATATTGGCGATTCCAAATATTTTCCCCCCTGTCGCCATTGCCACCGACATATTTCCATTTTTAATTTCTTCCCAATTTCGATATTTCGTTACCACTTCAAAAATCGCTAAAAAGACAATCATACATAAAATAACAACACTATAATTGGCTGCAATTTGAATATAGTCGTTCTCCCAAAACTGGTTCATTACGCTTCTCCCCGAACATGATTTAAATTCACCAGTTGAAATCTACTTGAATTCAACCACGGTTACACCTGATCCGCCTTCACCGGCTTCTCCGAAGCGAATTTTTTTAACGGAGCGGTGATTTCGTAAATATTCTTGAACCCCTTGCCTTAAAACCCCCGTACCCTTTCCATGGATAATCGAAACACGTGGATACCCTGATAATAATGCATCATCGATATATTTTTCCACCTTTAACAAGGCATCCTCATATCTTTCCCCGCGAAGATCCAGTTCAAGTTTTACTTGAGAATCTCTTCCTCTTACAATGGCCATAGGTTTTGTATCTACTTGTTTTGGGGTGCTCAAATATTCCAAGTCTTTTTCTTTCACCTTCATTTTGAGAATCCCAATTTGAACCTGCCATTCACCTGATGAAGTTTTTTCGATTAAAAAGCCTTTTTGATCAAAAGTTAAAACCTTTACTTCATCACCAGATGCAAATGTATGTTTTTTCGTTTTCTTCGCTGTTGAATTTGCTGATTTCTTGATTTCAGGTGCTGCTTCTTCAAGGCGTCTTTTCGCATCAATTAACTCATGTTCCTTAATCTCGGCATGCTTATCCATGCGCATTTTCCGAAGGTCACGAATAATTTTTTCAGCCTCTCCTTTTGCCTCATCAACAATATCCTTAGCCTTTTCGGCCGCTTTTTCGAGCAAGCTGTCCTTATTCTCGTAGAACTCTATCATTTGTTTTTGCAGGTCCTTATGAAGCTTTTCTGCCTGCTTTAAGTAATCACGGGCTTCTTCCTGTTCTCTTTCAGCCTGGCGCTTACTTTCCTCTAAGGAAGCAATCATTTTATCGATTTGATTGGTATCCTCACTGACATGGGAGCGGGCAGCCTCGATTACCCGGTCGTTCAATCCTAGTCGCTTGGAAATCTCAAAAGCATTGCTTCGCCCTGGTACCCCTAATAGCAGCTTGTACGTTGGGCTAAGTGTTTCTACATCAAATTCGACACTCGCATTTAAGACCCCTTCCCTGTTATAGCCATAGGCCTTTAATTCAGGGTAATGGGTCGTGGCAATCACCCGCGCTCCCCTTTTATGCACCTCATCTAAAATTGAGATGGCTAATGCCGCACCCTCTTGCGGGTCAGTACCGGCGCCAAGTTCATCAAATAAAACCAGACTTTTATAATCCACTTTGTTTAAGATATCGACAATATTGACCATATGGGAGGAAAAGGTACTTAAGCTTTGTTCAATTGACTGTTCATCGCCAATGTCAGCATACACGGCATGAAAAACAGCGAGCTCCGAACCATCTAATGCTGGCACCTGCAACCCAGCTTGAGCCATTAACGAACATAAACCTAATGTTTTTAATGTCACTGTTTTCCCGCCCGTGTTTGGTCCAGTAATCACAATCGTTGAATAGTCTGTTCCAAGGAAAATATCGTTAGCGACCACTTCCTCAATCGGGATTAATGGATGTCTTGCCTTAAATAAACGAATTCTTCCTTCATTATTCATGATTGGCATTGACGCTTTAATTTGCCGGCCATATCGTGCTTTTGCAAAAATAAAATCCAAATCACCAAGAACTTCAACAATTACCTTTAGTTCGGACTCATGCTCAGCCACATTTGCTGATAACTCCGTTAATATCCGTTCAATTTCAAGCTGCTCTTTTACCCGAATATCCTGGAGCTGATTATTCAATTGAACAATTGCCTGTGGTTCAATAAATAATGTTTGTCCGGAGGAACTTTGGTCATGGATGATTCCGCCGTAGTGTCCGCGATATTCCTGTTTTACCGGGATAACGTATCGGTCATTACGAATCGTCACAATCGCATCAGACAGCATTTTTTGCGCACTTGAAGAACGAATCATGCTTTCAAGCTTTTCGCGGATCCTTGCCTCATTGGAGCGCATTTGGGACCGCAACGAACGCAATAGCTCACTGGCCCCATCTAACACTTCTCCACTTTCATCAATGGCATATTTAATTGAATGTTCAAGGTTTGTCAGCGGAATAATTTGTCCGGCTTGGTCTGCTAAAATAGGTAGATCCAATTTTTCATCCGCAATCTCCTCAATAAAACGTTTCATTTGCCGGCTTGTATAGATCGTGCTGGCAGTTTGAACCAACTCATGCGTGCTCAAGACACCGCCAATGACCGAACGTTTAATATGTGCCCGTATATCGTGAACCCCTGAGAGAGGCACATTTCCTTTTAACCTTAGTACAGCTGTCGCTTCATCCGTTTCTGCTTGGAGTTTCACGACTTCGGAAAAATCTGTTGAGGGAACAAGGTTTTTTATTTTATCTCTACCAAGTGAGGAAGCAGCATGGTCAAGCAACTGTTCCTTCACTTTAATGAATTCTAATACCTTTAAGGTTCTTTCTTGCATGGAAAGAGACCTCCTTATTTCTTATGATCGATTATGCAAAAATTCCAGTAAATCATTCGTTTCCAGTGCATTTATCACCGTGGATTTTTTAATCCAACCCTTTTTGGCAGCTGAAACGCCAATTTCCATATGGGCTAATGTATCCATTCTATGTGCATCCGTATTAATCAGAATCTTTACACCCGCTGCCTGTGCTTTTCTTAAATATTCTGCCGCTAAATCAAGCCTGTTTGGGTTTGCATTTAATTCTAAGGCCGTATTGGTTTCTTTTGCGAGCTCAATGAGCAGGTCCAAATCGACATCGTAGCCGGCACGGCGTCCGATTTTTCGGCCGGTTGGATGGGCAATTAAATCGACATTGGAATTATTTAAAGCTGTTTTAAGCCGTTCCATAATTTTCTCCCGTGGTTGGGAAAAAGCGGAATGGATTGAGGCAATCACAAAATCCATCTCAGCGAGTAAATCATCTTCATAGTCTAATGTTCCATCCGGAAGAATATCCATTTCCACCCCAGATAGAATGAGAATATCATCATATTTTTCATTTAATTTTTTTATTTCTTCCCTTTGTTTTAAAAGCCGCTCTCTAGTAAGACCATTGGCCACCTTGAGATACTGGGAATGATCGGTAATTGCCATATATTTATAGCCTCTGGCACGGCAGGCTTCGACCATTTCTTCGATCGTATGGGCCCCATCACTCCATGTTGAGTGCATATGGAGATCCCCTTTTATATCCTTCAGCTCGATTAGTTCCTCATTTGCTGTGAATTCTCCGACTTCTTTGCCATCTTCCCTGATTTCCGGCGGGATAAACGGGAGATCGAAATGTTTGAAAAATTCTTTCTCGGAGGAAAAAGTCAAAATTTTACCTGTTTCAAGATTTTCAACACCATATTCACTAATTTTCTCACCGCGTTCCTTAGCCAGCTGGCGCATGCGGACATTGTGGTCCTTTGAACCGGTAAAGTGATGTAAGGTCGTAATAAATTCCTCCGGTTTTACCAGTCGGAAATCAGCTGAAACATCATAATCTAGTCCAAATACAACGGAAACCTTTGTGTCTCCAGCTCCAATGACTTCTTTAATTTTTGGAAGTTTCAGCAAGGAGTCTTTTACACTTTCAGGATGGTTCGTCCCAATAATAAAATCCAAATCTTTAATCGTTTCCCTCATTCTGCGGATACTTCCTGCCCTTGAAAAGCGCTCAATATCCGGGGTGTTTGCCAAGATTGCCTCAATCTGCTCCGCAATTGGAAGCATATAGGCCAGTGGCAGCCTCTCCGGCCGATTGCCTAAGCCCGCGATAGCCGCTAAAATTTTCTCTTCTGTTTTCTTGCCAAAGCCAGCAAGCCCCTGCACTTTGCCAGATTTACAGGCTTCCTCTAAATCATTGACATCCTCAATTCCCAGCTCCTGATATAGCTTTGAAATTTTCTTGCCTCCGAGTCCAGGGATTTGCAATAACGGAATTAATCCAGCTGGAACTTCCTCTTTTAGCTCATCCAATACAGTGGATGTACCGTCTTTTATGTATTCATCAATGACAGCGGCCGTTCCTTTCCCAATACCGGAAATCGCCGTAAAGTTTTCAATCTCTGATAAACTGCGTTCGTCTGCCTCCAAAGCATTGGCGGCTTTTCGAAAAGCGGAAACCTTAAACGGATTTTCCCCTTTCAGTTCCATATAGACCGCAATGATTTCTAATAAACGAATGACTTCTTTTTTATTTACTTCCATGAATTCCACCCACCTTAAAGAATAGCATTTCCTTATCAATAGAAAAACTTCTCTGCTACAGAGAAGTTAAAGCAGTTGAATATTCAATCCATAGACTCTTAATTTGCTGCGAAAGGATTGGGGTATGCTTTACTATCATCCCGGCCAATACAGAATGATCTAATGGATTCTGTAAAACTTCCAATGGAATAAGCGCTGCAATATATAATAAAATAAAAATAAGTAAATAGACTTCGGCAAATCCAAGGAATCCCCCTGCCCAAACATTTAAAAATCTAAGGACCGGCAAATGGGCAATAAAATCAAGCATGGAACCAATGATTTGACACAGTACCTTTACAGCAAAAAAGATGATGGCAAAGGCAATCGCCCGATAAAAGGCTACTTCCATATTGCTGCTGCCCGTTAACAGCTTTAAGGTAGTGTCTTCCCCTAATTTGGGATAAGGAATCCACAATGTTAACCTTGAAGCCAAATCATCATAGTATAAATTTGCCACAATATATGCAATAATAAAACCTGTTAAATGTACAAGCTGAAGGATAAATCCCCTTCTAAGACCTGTAAAAAATCCGATAATTAATAAAATAATAATGGCTAAATCCAGCATTGACTTTTCAGTCCTTTTCCTTAATTAATTCAGCTTTCAGCCGCTCCAATTGATCTTTGATTTTAATATAATCATTAACGGCATTTACCGCTGTTAGTACGGCTAATTTACTTACATCGAGCGACGGATTCCTGGAGCTGATTTCCCGCATTTTATCGTCAACTAATGAGGCGACAAGCCTGATATGGCTTGAACTTTCATCTCCGACAATGACATATTGCTGTCCGTAAATATCAACGGTTGTTCTTGATTTTTGTGAGTTTGACAACGTAAATGCCTCCATTCAAAGGAATCCTACTCTCTATCATACCACGAACGGGTATACGTGGAAAAGTTAAACCATACAGAAATGTGGAAAACTCTTGGGAATTTCACATAATCAAATCTAATTTTATAGAAATGTGGTGCAAATTTTGGGGAATGTTGTTTTAAATTGCGATCTAACTGAAATCACAAAAATGAAAAACTATTATAATTCCTTTCTGACCGATAAAACGCCTCCTGGCAGTATTTTTGCTGCCAAAACCCCAGCTTGTATGATTACGGCCTATAAGTCAGGCAAAGTGCTTTTTCAAGGCAATAATTGTGAAGGAGAGGCAAGCAAATGGGGGAATTCTACTCCCAAAGCTTCTGCGCCTATTCGAAAAAGCAATACTGCGGCGAAAACTGGTTCAGCTAAGGGCAATGTGCCAACGGGAATAGGACTTATGTCCGCCATTGGTTCGGATGAAGTCGGTACCGGGGACTTTTTCGGCCCGATTACAGTCGTCGCTGCTTTTGTTAAAAAAGAGGATATCCCTCTATTAAAAGAATTGGGTGTCAGAGATTCAAAAGATTTAAATGATGAAAAAATTATTGCAATTGCTAAAGTAATTAAGGATGTTGTTCCTTACAGCCTGCTAACTTTAAAAAATGAAAAGTATAATAGGCTGCAGCAATCGGGAATGTCACAGGGGAAAATGAAGGCGATCCTACATAATCAAGCGATTTTGCATGTGTTAGAAAAAATCTCTCCTGCAAAACCGGAGGCCATTTTGATTGACCAATTTGTGCAGGAGAGTACTTATTTTCAACATCTTAAGGGACAGAAAGCGATTGCCCGTGAGAATGTTTATTTTAGTACGAAAGCAGAAGGGATCCATTTAGCAGTTGCTGCTGCCTCCATCCTTGCGCGCTATGCCTTCGTTCAGTATATCGATAAACTCAGTGCTGCAGCAGGCTTTACGATTCCTAAGGGTGCAGGGTCACAGGTAGATGAAGCGGCAGCCAAGCTGATTTTGAAAAAAGGGCAGGATGTTTTGCCTGCGTATGTGAAACTGCATTTTGCCAACACTGAAAAAGCGATGAATCTTGTAAAGAAAAAGAGGGGCTGAATTGATATTCAGCCCCTCTTTTATCTAGCCTCGTAATACTGCCCCAGATTTTTCTTTTAATGCATCAAGCACTTTATTATGAACCTTTGTGACTTCTTCGTCTGTTAAAGTCCGCTCTGGATCAGCATATTTTAATGAGAACGCAATGGATTTTTTGCCTTCTTCCATATGCTCCCCTTCGTATAAATCAAACACATGGGCTTCTTTAATTAAAGGAGCACCTGTTGTTAAAATAATTTCCTTCAAGGTGTTGGAAACTGTTTCTTTATTGGCTACAAGGGCTATATCTCTTGTAATCGATGGGAAACGAGGAATTGCTTCATATTGAAGTGCAGCGGTTTCCTCACCAAGAATATCTTTCAACGAAAGCTCGAACACATAAGTGTCTTTTAAGTCAAGCTCTTTTTGCACCTTTGGATGTACCTGCCCGATAAAGCCCACTTTTTGGTCATTCAGCTGTACTTCCGCTGTACGGCCCGGATGCATGCTATCTACTCTCGCTTGGACAAAATTCACCTGATCAAGCAGTCCTAGTTTCGCAAACATTCCTTCTAAAATCCCTTTTAAAACAAAGAAATCAACAGGCTTTTTCTCACCTTGCCATGAATGGCTATGCCATAAGCCGGTAATCGCAGCCGCTACATGTTCTTCCTCTGTTGGAAGGACTTCAGTCCCATTAGCTAAGAAAACAGCACCCGTTTCATAAACCCCCAAGCTGTCGTTTTGACGGGCACTATTGTATTTTAATACCTCTAACAGCTGTGGCATAATACTTAAGCGGAGAATGCTCCGTTCTTCACTCATCGGCATCGCCAAGCGGATGAACTCACCTTGATTAAGAGCGAATTGCGCCGCTTTTTCTTCACTAGTTAAGGAATACGTAACCGCTTGATAAAGTCCCACACCTTCTAAATATTGGCGGACAATACGGCGTTTTTTCTGATAATCAGATAGTTTTCCAGGAGTGGAAGAACCGATTGGTAATGTTTTTGGAATATTGTCATAGCCATATAGACGCGCTACTTCTTCAATTAAGTCTTCTTCAATTTTAATATCACCACGGCGGGTCGGAGCCGAAACCGTAACGAAATCATTTTCAATCGTCACACCGAATTGCAGACGGTCAAAAATATCTTTAACATCGGCTGCAGTTAGATTTGTTCCAAGGACACGGTTAATTTTTTCAAGTGTAATTGATACAATAGCAGGCTCAACTGTAAGGGTATCCACTTCTGCAGTACCTTCTAACACTTCACCTCCGGCATATTTCACCATTAGGTAAGCTGCCCGGTCTCCTGCAGCACGAACACGATTCGGGTCAACCCCTTTTTCAAAACGCGCACTTGCTTCGCTTCGTAATCCATGGTCTTTTGAAGCTTTTCTGACAGCTGCCCCACTAAAATAAGCCGCTTCTAATAGAACCGTAGTGGTGTCTGAAATTACTTCAGAGTTAGCACCACCCATTACTCCGGCAATGGCTACAGGTTCTGAACCATTTGTGATGACAAGATGGTCAGAGGTCAAGGTGCGTTCTGCATCATCAAGTGTTACAATCTTTTCCCCATCTTTCGCTCGGCGGACAAGGATTTCTTTAGAACCTAAGCGGTCGTAGTCAAACGCATGAAGCGGCTGACCGTATTCTAATAAAATATAGTTTGTAATATCGACGACGTTATTGTGTGGACGAATTCCTGCTGACATTAAGCGTGTTTGCATCCACAATGGGGATGGGCCTATTTTTACATTTTTAATCATTTTCGCAACATATAGCGGATTATCCTCTTTTGCTTCAACAACCACTTTTACATAATCAGATGCTTTTTCACTAGTTGATTGAAGAACTGTTTCCGGAAGCTTTACATCGCGCCCGAGGATTGCTGCCACTTCATAGGCAACACCAAGCATGCTTAAGCAGTCGGATCGATTAGGTGTCAACCCAAGCTCAAGAACTTGGTCATCTCTGTTTAATAATGCCAGCGCATCAGTCCCGACTTCAGCATCATCAGGAAAAACAAAGATTCCCTCAGAATATTCTTTTGGTACAATTTTTCCTTCCATGCCAAGCTCCGTTAACGAGCAAATCATCCCATTTGATTCTTCGCCGCGAAGCTTTGCTTTTTTAATTTTAAAATTGCCTGGAAGCACTGCACCAACCGTGGCCACTGCAACCTTTTGTCCTTGGGCGACATTTGGTGCGCCGCAAATAATTTGAACGGGTGCTTCTTCACCAATATCAACAAGACATTTGCTAAGTTTATCTGCATTTGGATGCTGTTCACGTTCTTGAACATACCCAACTACGACACCCTTAATTCCTTCGTTAAGAACCTCAACGCCCTCAACTTCAATCCCGCTCTTTGTAATTTTTTCAGCTAATTCTTCTGCCGTTACTCCGGATAAATCTACATAATCCTGGAGCCATTTATATGAAACGAACATGTCGTTACTCCTCCTTATTGATTTACTTAAGTGACCGATGGCCTGTTATTATTCATGCGTTGAAAATTGCTTTAAGAAACGAACGTCATTTGTGTAGAAATGACGAATATCATCAATCCCGTATTTTAACATGGCAATCCGCTCTGGACCCATTCCAAATGCGAAGCCTGTGTATTTTTTCGAATCATATCCGGCCATTTCCAATACGTTTGGATGAACCATCCCGGCACCTAAAATTTCAATCCAGCCTGTTCGCTTACATACGCTGCAGCCATGACCACCACAAATTTTACAGGAAATATCCATTTCAACAGATGGCTCTGTAAATGGGAAAAAACTAGGACGAAGGCGGATTTCGCGGTCTTCACCAAACATTTTCTTTGCAAAAACCTCTAATGTCCCTTTCAGATCACTCATACGGATGTTTTCGCCAACCACAAGTCCTTCAATCTGCATAAATTGATGGGAGTGTGTCGCATCATCATTATCGCGTCGGTACACTTTACCCGGACAGATAATTTTAATCGGACCTTTACCTTCATTCTTTTCCATTGTCCTTGCTTGAACCGGTGATGTATGCGTACGAAGCAGGATTTCTTCTGTGATATAAAAAGAGTCCTGCATATCGCGAGCCGGATGTCCTTTTGGCAGGTTTAACGCTTCAAAGTTATAGTAATCCTGCTCAACCTCCGGACCCTCTGCCACCTGGTAGCCCATACCGATAAATAAATCTTCAATTTCTTCGATAATTCTTGTTAATGGATGATGGTTCCCCACTTTGACCGGACGACCAGGCAGCGTAACATCAATCGTTTCCGATGCCAATTTCTCCATTACCGCTGCTTCCTCTAAATCCTTTTGCTTTGCCTCAAGCTTTACAGAAATGGCTTCACGCACCTCATTCGCAAGTGCCCCCATAATCGGACGCTCTTCCGCTGAAAGCTTACCCATCCCGCGAAGCACCTCCGTAATCGGCCCCTTCTTCCCTAAATACGCAACACGAATATCATTCAATTCCTTCAAACTAGAAGACTGCTCAATCTTTCCGATTGCTTCCTCCTGCAACTCCTTTAAACGTTCTTGCATCAGAATTTCCTCCTTTTAATTTCGACAAATTTCGGGTGGCGACAGGCACCTGTCGGATTCTGTCGAATTCAACAAAATAAAAAAACCCCATCCCAAAAAGGGACGAGGTTTTGTTCGCGGTACCACCCTTGTAAACACTGTATGTATAAAACATTAGCGTTCGCTTCATTCGGATAACGGCTTTTCGCCGATGCATCTTTACATTTTCGCTCGAAAATGGTCCCGATGCCAACTCTGGAGGTGAACTTCTCTTGTGTGAACGCGTAAAAGTGCTTTCAGTCACGGCACTTTCTCCCTAAAAGGTTCTGTACAAGATACTTTTCTCCGTCATTGTTTTTGAGAATATCAATATTGTTCATTATTATATAATAATTTTCTTGCGGTTTCAAACCCTAATCAAGCCTATTTTTTCAAATAATAAAGAAGGATGCCAGTTGCGACGGCTACATTTAAGGATTCGCTCTTGCCGTAAATCGGGATATAGAGATTGGCGGTTGTATTGGACAGGATCTCTTTACTGACGCCAGCTCCCTCATTACCGACGACAAGAGCAAAGGATTCAGATGTTTTAGTTTCTGTATAAACAGAAGCATTTTCAAGTGCAGTACCATAAACCGGGATGTTTTTTCCCTTCAGTATTTGGATCCATTCATTTAGGTCTCCCCTTACAATTGGGAGATGAAAATGGCTGCCCTGTGCGGACCTTAGGACTTTTGCGTTAAAAATATCCACGCTGCCGTGTCCGACGATAACAGCCTCAATTCCAGCAGCATCTGCTGTACGGATCATCGTTCCCAAGTTTCCCGGGTCTTGAACTGCATCAATGAATAGAAATGTTTTCGCATTATTTAGTGCAGTTTCGCTGCCTTCTTGACGGCAAATTGCATAAATTCCCTGCGGGGCTTCTGTGTCGGATAATGTATTCGAAATTTCTTCTGTTACTAGTGTGATGGATACTGATCCGGTATCCCAGCGCGGCGGCAGCTCCGCTTTGTCTGAAATAATAATTTCTAGAACCTGTTCTCTTTGTTTTAGGGCCTCTTCTACTAAGTGAAATCCTTCTACGATGAACAATCCTGTTTTATCACGTTCTTTTTTGGTTTGCAGCTTTTTCCATTGTTTCACCAGTGGATTTTGGACAGATTGAATGTGTTTCAACAGTAAATCTCCTTTTACATGCTTTTTAATTTCCTCATTATACATAATTAAACCAAAATTAGAAATGATAATAAAGAATCGAAGGCTAAAAAGGAGTGTGTATGGATGAACCTAAACTTAAGAAATGCTATTATTCATAATGTATCTGGGAACTCACAGGCTGAGTTAGAGGATACAATTGTGGATGCCATCCAAAATGGCGAAGAAAAAATGCTCCCAGGTCTTGGGGTATTATTTGAAGTAATTTGGAAAAATTCCTCCGAGGATGAGAAAAAAGAGATGCTGTCTTCACTTGAAAATGGTTTAAAACAATAATGGATGAAGTTAGCTGCCGATTTTGAGATCGGCAGTTTTTTTATAAAATGGCTGTGTTAAAGGACAATGTTGATTTTTGAACAGCGTTGATTGGAGCGGAAGGCACGAAGACTCCTCGAAAATGCTAACGCATTTTCTTCGTGCTTGGGCGGATTCAAGGAAGCAATTCAGTGTCCTGTGGGAGTACGGGACAGGGGAGACCCCGCAGGAGCGAAGCGACGAGGAGGCTCCCCCAACCGCCCACGAACCCCTTGTGCCTGGAGCGGAAATCAACAACTAATTTTAATAGAGACTATAAAATAAATCCCCCGAGGCGCTGCCCCCGGGGGAAAATATCTTTATTCAAATGTAATCTTATCAACCGTTTCGCGGTCTAATCGCTTAATGACTTCCACAATTAATTTAACCGCATTTTCAAAATCATCACGATGAAGCATGGCCGCGTGAGAGTGTATATAACGCGTAGCGATAGTAATCGCTAAAGTCGGAACACCCTTATGCGTCAAATGAATCGAACCTGCATCCGTTCCACCGCCTGGAATCGCATCATACTGGTACGGAATATTTAATTCATCTGCAACATCTGTGATAAAATCACGTAAGCCCTTATGAGAAACAAGCGATGCATCATATAAAATGATTTGCGGTCCTTTCCCCATCTTGCTCATGGCTTCCTGCTCAGAAATTCCAGGAGTATCGCCGGCAATTCCTACATCAACACCAAAACCGATATCCGGCTCAATTTTTGCAGCTGATGTCCGCGCTCCACGTAAACCAACTTCTTCTTGAATGGTGCCCACACCATAAACCTCATTCGGATGGTCCACACCCTGCAATTGTTTTAGAACATCAATTGCAATCGCGCAGCCGATTCGATTGTCCCAAGCTTTAGCCAACAGCATTTTTTCATTGTTCATTACCGTAAATTCAAAATATGGAACGACCATATCCCCCGGACAAACGCCCCAGCCCATTGCCTCTTCACGGCTTGAGGCACCAATATCAATGAACATATCTTTAATTTCAACTGGTTTTTTCCGCGCTTCAGCAGATAAAATATGCGGCGGCTTTGAACCGATTACACCGGTTACTTCACCTTTTTTCGTAACAATCGTCACGCGCTGAGCGAGCATGACCTGCCCCCACCAACCGCCGACAGTTTGGAAGCGAAGAAAGCCTTTATCATCGATTTGGGTAATCATAAAGCCGACTTCATCAAGATGACCGGCCACCATAATCTTCGGACCGCCTTCTTTACCGACCTTTTTGGCAATCAAACTGCCAAGTCCGTCTGTTATAACTTCATCAGCATATGGAGCTATGTATTTTTTCATGACTTCGCGAACTTCGCGTTCATTACCGGGAATCCCTTTGGCATCAGTTAAATCTTTTAACATTGTTAAAGTTTCATCTAGTTTAGCCATTTTTCTGCCCCCTTTTGATTGGATTGTTTGAGAATGTCTAGCTTAACACTTCTAAAACATCCTCTTATGTACCAACTTTCATTATACAAAATCGATTAACAAATTAACAAATTTTCCTTCTAATAATTATTTTCTTGTCTTTGATAATTTACTTCGTTTTTTGCAAAATATGCCTGTTCGATTTCCTCAGAAGATAATCCCAAAAGTGAAGCCAATTGCAAGTACCCTTCCCATAATGCTTGATACTCATTAAAACCTCTATTCTTTTGAAAATTACCAACTAATTCGTAAATCGCAAGAAATTGTTCTGTTAGGTTCATCGAGGCTTCTGTGCGTCTCATTACTAATTCACGGTCATGAAAGTCGCATTCAATCCCAAGAGATAATATAAAATGAATACCATCAACAAATTCCTCTAAAATAACCTCCTTTGTAGAAGAAGGTTTTACGCTCCAGAACTTAAAGCAGCGGGTCTCATTTGCCAATTCCCCAATTTCAACAAGCAATGCAAGAATCTTTCTATTTACTAAATCTTCCGCCATCAAACCATGTTTTTCTTGAATATGAGAATCTAATGCTTTCTGCATTTCAAACAATTTTTCAAGCTGCATCTTTTTGATCACTCCCTTAGAGAATTATATCAAACTCAAAAACGAATGAAACTTTTTTGCCACGCTATCGTATAGAAAGAAAACTCTCTCTGGGAGGCATTACCAATGGTTTGGTTTCTGCGCATCATTTTATTGATTTTTATTATTTTCTTTTTTTATGTCATACTCAAAAACATTTTTACCCCTTCTAGGAAGCTTAAATCTGCCCGGAAACAAAAGCGTTTTTTGCTTCTTGATAGTGATGATGTTAGAAGGAACTTCCAGCTGACCTACAAAGGGGCTGTGTTTACAGGTGAAAAATATAACGGTAGTACCGCTATTTCCATTACGATTTGGCCACAAAATAAGCCAAGTGGATTAGCTAAAGAAGACTTTATTTTTATTGAAAAAAAGATCTGTGAAAAATATCCATATGCCGAGATTCATTGGAAAAGTCCGATTCAGGAATTCCTAAAAGACACTTAATATTTTAAAAATAAATAGAGCATTAGGATAAATTCTATAACGGCTAGCAACGGAAAACCGATTTTAAACTGAACATGCTTCGTTTTATGGCGATAAAGCTGCATTCCCATCGTTGCTCCTACTGCACCGCCGAACAATGCCACAAGCCATAATGTTTTTTCTTGAATTCTGTATTTATGATGAATCGCTCTTTGTTTATCTTCCCACATAATGATTAACCCCGTGAAATTCATAACAATATAAGCGAGTATTAAGATTGTTTTCCCCTCCACTCACGATTCCTCCTTATGAGAAAAAGCCATCCTCAAAGAAGAGAATGGCTTTTTATATAATTACTTGTTAATTTGTTGTTTTGCAACGTTTGCTAATTCATTGAATGCATTTATATCACTTACTGCTAATTCAGCAAGCATTTTGCGGTTTACTTCGATACCAGCAAGCTTTAATCCGTGCATTAAACGGCTGTAAGATAGACCGTTCATACGTGCTGCTGCATTGATACGAGTAATCCAAAGTTTGCGGAAATCGCGTTTTTTCTGACGACGATCACGGAATGCATATTGTAATGATTTCATTACTTGTTGGTTTGCAACTTTATATAAAGTATGTTTAGAACCGAAATAACCTTTTGCTAATTTAAGAACCTTTTTACGACGCTTGCGCGTAACTGTACCGCCTTTTACACGTGGCATGTAATTTCCCTCCTATATAAATCGAAAATACGAGATTATTTAACGTAAGTTAATAAGTGACGAATGCGTTTGAAATCGCCTTTTGAAACAAGTGAAGATTTGCGAAGCTTACGCTTTGCTTTTGTAGATTTGTTAGCAAATAAGTGACTTGTATAAGCGTGGTCACGCTTTAATTGACCAGAACCAGTCTTTTTGAAACGCTTTGCAGCGCCGCGGTGAGTTTTCATTTTTGGCATTGGGAACTTCCTCCTTATTACTTGTCTGTTTTAGGTGCTAGAACTAGGAACATGCTTCGTCCGTCCATTTTAGGATGTGACTCAATGGTCGCAACTTCTTTGCACGCTTGGGAAAAACGGTCTAACACACGCTGACCGATTTCTTTATGGGTAATTGCCCGGCCCTTGAATCGGATTGAAGCTTTTACCTTGTCGCCTTTTTCCAAAAACTTAATGGCATTTCGAAGCTTTGTATTAAAATCATGCTCATCAATTGTCGGGCTTAGACGAACTTCCTTCGTGGTAATGATTTTTTGGTTTTTACGAGCTTCTTTGTCTTTCTTTTGCTGCTCGAATTTAAATTTTCCATAGTCCATAATTCGGGCTACCGGAGGCTTTGCAGTTGGTGCTACAAGCACTAAATCAAGATTCACTCGTCCTGCAATCTCCAACGCATCGTTTTTGGATTTAATTCCTAACTGCTCACCATTTTGATCAATTAGGCGAACCTCACGAGCGCGAATTCCCTCATTTAACAACATGTCTTTGCTAATAATTAGCCACCTCCAAGGTTTAATCACGAAAACAACATCCAGGTCAAGAAGGATCTTAAAAAGGCTCCTCGTTACTTATGACACTAAGCAAATCGTCAGATACTAAAACTTTTAAGCAATGCTTTGTTTTTTTAACCAAACAAAAAAGTGCGGATGAAACCACCCACACTTTACGAAACATAAGTAATAAAACAAAAAGTTCACGTAAAACCTGCCAACTGCTAAAAAGCGTCAATCAGGTGAGAAGCGGGTGCTCCTTCTTTTCCTAAAATCGTATTCTATTTTCACCTTGATTACTATAACATAAGCAAAGACGTAATGTCAAATAGACTATGTTCATGCAACGAAATTTATTTTAGCAAGAAACAAAAAATTATTCAATAGTTTTTTCAAAAACAAAAAGGAAGGTAAATCCTTCCTTTTAAAAAATTAGCCTTTTCTTACTTCGTCCTTTAATGCATCAAGGAATGCCGCAAAGGCTATAGTTTCTGAGTTTTGTTCGCCATATTTACGGACATTGACGGCATTCTCTTCGACTTCCTTGTCGCCTACAACGAGCATATATGGAATTTTTTGCATTTGAGCTTCACGGATTTTATAGCCGATCTTCTCATCGCGTCCATCTAATTCAACACGGAAGCCGGCGCTTTTTAGCTGTTCTTGAATTTTTCTAGCATAGTCGTAGTGTGCTGCAGGTGAAACCGGAATAACTTGAACCTGAACAGGTGCTAACCATGTTGGGAATGCCCCTTTGTATTCCTCAATTAAGAAGGCAACAAAGCGTTCCATTGTTGAAACGACACCACGGTGAATAACAACTGGACGGTGTTGCTTTCCGTCTTCCCCTACATAAGTTAAATCAAAACGCTCAGGCAATAAGAAGTCTAATTGAACAGTAGAAAGTGTTTCATCTTTACCTAATGCTGTTCTAACCTGAACATCAAGTTTAGGTCCGTAGAATGCCGCTTCCCCTTCCGCTTCATAATACTCTAGACCCATATCATCCATTGCTTCCTTCAGCATGCTTTGTGCTTTTTCCCACATTGCATCATCATCAAAGTACTTCGCTTTATCCTGTGGATCACGGTAGGACAAACGGAACGAGTATTCTGTTAAGTTAAAGTCTTTATAGACATCCAAAATTAAGCGGACAACGCGCTGGAATTCTTCCTTAATCTGATCAGGGCGGACAAAGATATGGGCATCATTTAAAGTCATTCCCCGGACACGCTGCAACCCTGATAACGCACCAGACATTTCATAACGGTGCATAGTTCCTAGCTCGGCAATCCGTATTGGCAGCTCACGGTAGCTGTGAATCGCATTTTTATAAACCATCATGTGATGAGGACAGTTCATTGGGCGAAGCACTAATTGTTCGTTATCCATGTCCATAACTGGGAACATGTCTTCCTGGTAATGGTCCCAGTGACCTGAAGTCTTATAAAGATTCACATTCCCCATTATCGGAGTGTAAACATGGTCATATCCTAGGCTTACTTCCTTATCAACAATATAACGCTCAACGATACGTCGAATCGTTGCCCCCTTAGGAAGCCATAATGGTAATCCCTGCCCAACTAATTGAGAACTTGTGAAAAGACTTAATTCCTTACCAATTTTACGATGATCACGCTCTTTTGCTTCTTCGAGCAGACGAAGATGTTCTGCTAAATCTTCTTTCTTGAAGAAGGCTGTACCGTAAATACGCTGCAGCATTTTATTGTTGCTGTCACCGCGCCAATAGGCACCTGCAATGCTTAAAAGCTTAAATTCTTTAATTTTTCCAGTTGACGGTACATGAACACCGCGGCAAAGGTCGAAAAATTCACCCTGCTCGTAGATTGTCACTGTTTCCTCATCAGGAATCGCTTCGATTAATTCAAGCTTATACGGGTCGCCAGCTTCTTTAAACAGTTGTACAGCTTCTGCACGACTTACTTCTTTACGAACAATTTCAAGATTTTCATTGACGATTTTCGCCATTTCTTTTTCAATCTTTGGAAGATCTTCAGGTGTTAACGAATCTTCCAAATCCATGTCATAATAAAAACCGCCTTCAATGACAGGGCCTACACCTAAATTTACATTTGGATAAAGCCGGTTAACTGCCTGTGCCATTAAATGAGCTGTACTGTGACGTAAAACCTCTAATGCATCACTTGAATCCGGTGTAACAATTTCTATTGAACCGTCTTCTGGAATTGGACGGCGAAGATCAACTAATTTACCATTCCATTTGCCGGCAATCGCCTTTTTCTTGAGGCCGGGACTGATGGAAGCAGCAATATCTTCCGTTGTTGTTCCCCGTGGGAACTCCTTTACTGCCCCATCTGGAAACGAAATCTTAACAACGTCTGACATGATAATTCCTCCTTCATATTTTAAGTGTCCGGGATTAAATTTGATCCCGTATCACTTTTTATAAAAATAAAAAAACCCGTCCCTAAAGAAAGGGACGGGTTATAATTAACACGTGGTTCCACCCAATTTTTCATTTTAAAAGACCTTTTGCTTTTTAAAATGACTTTGGACAAATAACGGATGATTAGCCGTCAGCATTTACTAACCCTGCAGAAAAGAAAGGTATTCACTGCCGAAGTTTAAAGGTGGTAAGTATTTTTCTCGTGATAGGAGATTTTCAGCCTAGGACCTCCCTCTCTAGAAACCGTAAAAAAATACTGTTATCCTTATCATTACTTTTTACGCATGTATGATTGTAAGTAAACTATGTACGTAATTATAATGATTCAATTTTGAAAAATCAAGTTCCTTTAGCCCATTTTTGCATTTTTATTTTTCACGCATGATTTTCCCCCATTTCATTCCTATACTCCTCTTGCTCCTTTACTTTCCGCAGTGCTTGAAAGGATTTGAGCGTAACCCTTTCTTCAAAAATATTTTGAATTGTTCGAACTAGCGGTGCATCAGGTTCCTTTGCATAAAGAAAAATCGTTTTGGGCGCAATCGACAAAAGCGGTGCAATCGATGCAGAGTCAACATAGACCGGATGATTCACCAGTAATTTTCGGTCAATCATTTTTGTTAACTCCCCCCTTTTGATTTCTGCAAATTGGGCAGTAAAGAAAGTGATTTCCTCATCAAACAATAGATGGAGCGTGTCCATTTTCGGCTCTCGTCCAGCCAAAAATTCACGTAGAGTTTGAATAAACATTTGATATTCCTGCTCCATTTTATATTCATCAATTGAAATTTCTACATAGTTTTCAAGCATCTGCAGGTAGGGACGCAGCCGAAATTTAAGAAAGGAATCGAAGGAAAAAGAAATATTTTCTTGAAAAACCTGTTCAATTGCTTCCTTGACCTTCGGTTCTTCAGCTGTTTCTTTTAATAAAATGGCTAAATCCTCCCGATGCCCTTCCTGGATTGAATAAATAATATCGATAATTTGCTGCTGCTCTTCGGGGTCATCATAATAAAAATGTTCCTTGAGTATGTCCCTATACCAGTCTTCTGTCTTTATTTTTACAATAAACCCGAAAAAGGCATCCTTTACTTTTTCAAACGTTAAAGCAGATAATCCGCCTTCAAAAATTTTTACTATATATCGATCTTCGTGGAGAAGAATATCATGTTCAGTTAAACAATCTTTTAAATACGTCAGCAAGTGGTTATAAAATCGCTTTGCATCCATCTTGCCTTGGAAGATGATTTCCGCCAACCAAATCCCCCCTATGTCCCAAACTCTGTTTTTAATATATATGGGGGACTTGGCCAAAATAGAATAAGAAAAGCGGAAGTGCCTTAATCAGCCCCGAAAAGCGCTGGAGGGCCTGGTGGTGAAGGCGCTCTTTGCCTTCATCACCGGGACCGAAGCAACCTCGAGGGGCTAGGCACTGGAGCTAGACAGTTATCCCAAAAGAAAAAGGAATGCCAATATTATATTAGCAATCCTTTTTTCATCATCCCTATTTAATTTCGGCGGTTTGGGCCATCTACCTGTACAGGCACAGTCAGACTACGGATTCTTTCCATAATCCGGCGGGCTTTCATTTTTTCTTCCTCGCCACGCTGGCTATAGGTTAAATGATGTTCCAGCCCTTGATAATCAAAATTAGAGGTAAAAAACGTCGGCAGATTTTCAAGCATCCGGAACTGCATGATTGGTCCTAATACCTCATCCCTCGTCCAGCTGGACACAGCTTCTGCACCAATATCGTCCAACATTAGGATTGGTTCTTTTTTTAATGCTTCAATTTTTTCATTTAAGGTTGAATCCGCTATGGAGCTTTTCATTTCCCTTAACAGTTCAGGAACATAGACAATCATCGAGGAAATTTTCTTTTTTGCAAGCTCATTGGCAATTGCACCTAATAAATAGGATTTCCCAACCCCAAATTTGCCATAAAGATATAGCCCTTTTTGCCTCTTATTCTGTTCATAATTCATTAAAAAGTCGGCAGCATGATCAATTGCATCAAGTCTGCCTGAATCACCCTCATAATCCTCAAAGGTCGCTTCTAATATATCTCTCGGGACATAAAGGCTTTTAATTAATTGCTCGTTTTTCCTTTTTTCATCAGCAATGACCTTCCGTGGACATTTTTCATATACCACGTCAATCGAATTACGCCTTAAAACAAGAGAAGGATGATAGCCCTTCATCATATTAATACAGCTGTCAAGACTTTGGCAGCGGCTGCATTCCTTACTTTGGTTCGTATACTCAAAAAGTTTGCTTAAGCTTTTTTCAATCATTGCATCGTTTATTTGCTCCCGATGCTCATTAAGAAATGCTTTAATATCAGGATGCTGGAGTAGATCCCGCCGCATCTTTTCATAGCGTTTTTGAAAGTTTTCATTTGAGGCCAACCGCTTCAAGGTTTGGTTTATTCTTTCCAATATTCGTCACCCTCTATTTGCGAAATGCCTTTAATTTTTCCTCGATGGCACGCTTTTTCGCTTCTAGTTCCTTGTTATTCTCGACAGGAGCATCTTTAGCTGCTGTCTGAGATTTTTCTTCAAACCACTCAGGAAGTACTTCGGTTCGAATTGGCTTTTGCTTTGAAGAAGATTTTCCCGATTTCTTTGTTTCACTCCACCCAAGGTAGGTGTTATGCTCCTTCTTTGCGAGGTCCATCGCTTCTTTAACTGTTTTAACCTGCTTTCTTGCCCAGTGCCCGGCGATTTTTTCAACATACCCTTTTGTAAATTTCATATCTGTTTTTAGTAATACAAATTGAATGAGTACATTCATAACTCCCGGGAGAAGCTTTTGTTTAAACATCATTTCTTCGATAATTTCTAAGTCAGCTTTTGAAGGTTCGACACCGCCAGAGGAGTCTTTAAAAACCTTCACAGGCGAAGTGGTCTCCAATGAACGAATTAACTGCTCCTCCTGTGTTTTTGGCTCCTCAAGCTGAACGCGGTAAACGTGCGGCTGTGTTCGTTCAATTAAGGACGGCAGCTGATCATAATGGACATATTGATACCAATCACGGGCAGCCTTTCTTAATTCCTCGACATCAATTTCATTTACCTCATTAACGGCCCCTATGACGATATTTTTCATTTGAATCGGATCAATATCATAAAGAAATCCAAGATTACTAATAACCTCTTTCACTTTTGGAGTGAGTGCTTTTTTCGGTACAAGTGAATCATTTAATCCCGCTTGTAATAAATCAAAATTAAAGGTATTCACATCAACCACAATTGGTTTCTGTTCATTCCGGCCGATAAACTGCTGGTCATTGCCAGGGTCCAGTTCACTTTGAATGTCCTGCATATACTGCAGGCTTCCAGGGGTAGCTGAGGCAAAGACATCCTGAAATGCCTTTGTAACTTCAACAAATCCCTCTTCATTCGGCTTTTTTTGATCACTAAAAAACCGCTTTAGCCGGGCGAAATGATTCTTGCCGATTTTTCGATATAAATAAATATTAAGCATTCCATCTAAAAAGAATTGTTCTGGCGTGAGCGGCGGGTGAAGCTCGTAAATAAACGAGCGCTCCTCATCTGTTTTCACATATGTCTTTAATAAACCAATTCCCTCCAGCTTTAATCGTGCCTCATAAATATCTTTTAGATTATGCCCTAGTAAATTCATTAATAAATGATGCGTGGAGGGTTCAGACCACATTCTGTTTTCTTCAAGCTCTGCCCATAGTGTCATATATAAACTAGAGCAGGTTGATCCAATTAATGGCTGATACAATAAGGTCAGCACTTTTCGGTCATATTCATGTAGTAACCCACTGGCCGCAACAATATAACGATCGATTGGAATAAGCTCCTGCCAATGCTGCGCCATATATTTCAAACCCTTCTTATAAAAATTTTTCCAGTGAAAAAAATGAGAGCCAAAGTCTCTTTAGCTCCCTATGATTTCTCTTTTTTTATCAGTTCTGTTAATTCATTAATAAATACATTAATGTCTTTAAATTGACGGTAAACAGAGGCAAATCGGACATATGCGACTTCATCCACATTTACGAGTCTGTCCATCACCATTTCGCCAATCATATCACTTTTAATCTCGGAGACTCCTTGACTTCGCAGTTCTTTTTCTACCCCTTGCGTGATATCCTCTAATTCTTTTAATGCAACAGGGCGCTTCTCACAAGCTTTAATTAAGCCCCTTAAAATTTTATCCCGGCTGAATTCTTCCCTTGTACCTTCCTTTTTAACAACAATTAAGGGAATCTCTTCAATTTTCTCAAAGGTTGTAAAACGATAGCCGCATTCTTCACATTCTCGTCTGCGCCGTGTTGCCCGCCCCTCATCAACTGGACGGGAATCAAGCACACGTGTACCATAATTTTGACAAGATGGGCATTTCATTGTTAATCAGCTCCAAATCTATCCGACAAAACCCGAACAAGTGTCATCATATCTTACCTTTATCTTATAAAAAACAACCCTTTAAGACAAGTAGAACTATTAGGCGTTTTTACCTGTACCAATATATGTATGTAGTTGTTTTAGCTTGTCGTAATAAGAAGTGATTCTCTTCCTTAAAGCAGGATAGGTCCCGCCGACTGAAAAATGTTCGGTTGAAAGATTAAAATCCACAGCCGTTTCCATTCCTCTAATTGATATGACCGTAGCAATTAGAAAACAAGGAAATGGTTTCATTACCTCAACGGCTATTTCGCCTCGCTCTTTCGATACGGTTATGATCCGGCAATCCGCATCCTGCCTAAATAATTCCTCAACAGATTGGAATAATTGATTAAAACTGGATTTATAGTAATGTGTTTTTAACTGTTCATCTGAGTGCTTATCAGAGGTTTCAATTTGTTTACTAAACCTTAAGAACATATTCCCAAAAAGTGCCATATCCATCCTCCCAAAAAATATCTTTCTTCCTAGTTTACATCAAATATTATGAAAATAAAAAGAGGAGTATCATCGGATACGCCTCTTCTTCTGCCATTTTCACTTTTATAAGGTTTAAAGGACTTTTGCCTGTTTCACTTGAACAGGGCCCATACCACGTGGAATTTCAATATTTTCACGTGTTTCCGCATTTAAAGCTTCTGCGATATAGTCGGCAGCAATATTCGGATTCAAATCGCCGCAAGTATACACATCAATGCTCGCATATCCGTGTTCTGGGAAGCTGTGAATGGTTAAATGTGATTCAGAAATAATCACGACACCGCTCACGCCTTGAGGAGCAAATTTATGGAAAGCCACTTCGCGGATTTCCGCACCTGACTTAAGAGCTGCCTCAACAAAAGTTTGTTCAATAAAGTCCATATCATTCAATTTTTCAAAATCGCATCCCCATAATTCTGAGATTACGTGTCTACCCATAGTTTCCATATTCAATTTCCCCCTCTAAGGATTTTTGCTTCGTTCTTGAAATCCTGTTATTGACGGTAGCAAAGTAATTACCACGGGGGAAAGTTAGTCCAGAGAGGTCCTAACCCTTTAAGTAATCGATCGTTACCTAATTTCAAGAAGTTCACGATGACTAGTATACTTTGTTTATATTTTTTTTGCAACCTATCAAAATAAAAATTTTTAAAGATTCTATTATAAATTACCTGTTGATTTCCGCTCCAAGCAAATCTTTAACATACCGTTTATGTAAAAAAAATTGCTGCCAATTGACAGCAATTTTTTGTTTCAGCGGGTTTTATCCCACTTTCACCTGTTTTGTATTCGCCAATTCTTGTGCGACAAATAGAGTTAAATCAACAACGCGTGATGAATAGCCCCACTCATTATCATACCAAGCAAGTACCTTGACTTTTCTTGTGCCCATTACCATGGTAGATAGACCATCAATAATGGCTGAATGTTGGTTTGTGTTAAAATCAACTGAAACAAGCGGCTCCATTGTAAAATCTAAAATTCCTTTTAATGGTCCATCTGCTGCTTCAATAAATGCATGATTAATATCATCAACTGTAACATCTTGTTTTAAGTCAACTACTAAATCAACTAAAGAAACATTTGGCGTAGGAACACGAAGCGCCATTCCATGCAATTTGCCCTTAAGCTGTGGTAAAACTAAGGATAATGCTTTAGCAGCGCCAGTTGTTGTTGGAATGATAGATTGTCCACACGCTCTAGCCCTGCGTAAATCTTTATGTGGATTATCGATATTCTTTTGGTCATTTGTATAGGCATGAATCGTTGTCATTAAACCGGATTCAATTCCAAACTTTTCATCCAATACTTTTGCGACTGGCGCAAGGCAATTTGTTGTACAAGATGCATTTGAAATGATGTCATGCTCGTTAAGGTCAAGCATTTCGTCGTTTACCCCAACAACAATGGTAACATCCTCATTTTTACCTGGAGCAGTTAAAATTACCTTTTTAGCTCCTGCATCCAAATGTAATGCTGCTTTTTCACGGGAATTAAATTTACCTGTTGCTTCAATTACGATATCTATATTAAGCTCTTTCCAAGGAAGTTCTTCCGGATTTCTGCTGCTTAATAATTTCACTCTTTTTCCATTTACGATTAACTCATCATCTAAGGCAATAACTTCCCCTTGAAAAGGTCCGTGATTTGTATCATATTTAATAAGATGAGCTAATGTCTCAGCCGGATAGCTCGCATTAATCGCTACAACTTCAAGCTTATTTTCAAGGATCGCTTTTCTAAAAACCATCCTTCCGATTCTCCCAAAACCGTTAATTGCAATTCTTGCTTTCATTTTACGGCCCCTTCCGCATAAGTGTTATACTGTTAACTTGTTTTCTTGTAATTAGTATAACATATTAATCCGTAATTGTGATGAATAATATGCGGATTTTCTTAATGTTTTATTTTTCAGATAATTCACCCAGGTGAAAATCCCTTGATTTAACGCTAAAAACTAGCGATTCCAATAAAAAAAGAGAAGGGAAATCCCTTCTCAAATAGGTTATACATTATAGATTTTCTCCCCATTTATCTAAAACTTCAAGGAGTTGTTTTTTTGTTTCTATTAGGGTGCCATTATTATTGAGGACGGCATCCGCCAGTTTTACTTTTTCTGCAAGCGGCATTTGTGAATGGATTCTAGCCTCCGCTTCATCCTTCGAAAGCTGATTTCTCTCCATCAACCTCTGGAGCTGAACCTCACGTTCTACATAAACAAGAATTGTTTTTTGGACCATATAGGTTAGCTTGCTCTCGAATAATAATGGGATATCGAGAACGACGATTTTTTCTTGATTCGAAATGGCCGCTTCCATTTGTTGTCTCATTCGTTTTCGTACTTCGGGATGAACAATCTCATTTAAGAGCTGTCTCTTGTCTTTATGGTGAAAAATAATCGAACCTAATTTTTGACGATCAATTTCTTCATTCGGAAGTAAAATATCGCTGCCGAAGGATTCAATAATTTTGTTATAGGCAGGCTCACCTTTTTCCACTGCAAGGCGTGCTTCGATATCTGCATCAATAACGGTGATATCCATTTCCTTAAACATATTGGATACCGTGCTTTTTCCACTGGCGATTCCGCCTGTTAATCCAATAACGAGTGACATGCTCTGATCCTTTCTATCTAACAAAAATTATTCATTTGACTACAAGAATTAACTAGCTCCAGCGCCTAGCCCCTCGAGGACGCTTCGGTCCTGCCAATGAAGTCAAAAAACGACTTCACTGTCAGGCCCGCAAGCAGCTGCTGGGGCTGAACAAGTCGCTTCCGCTTTTCGTATCATAATTTCCATATTCCAATTAAGATTAACATGACCCCCGGTAAGAAGGTAAATTTCTGAATCCATTCATATTTGTGAAAGAATGTTCCAATTTTAATTCCAAAAACGACAAAGGATGGGCTCATAATCGCTACCGCTATCGCCAAATAGTAAGGGGAAAACCCAAGCATAGCAGCCCCAATTCCTGCGCCAAAAGAGTCTAATGACAACGCAAACCCCAGCGCTAATGCCTCAATTCCTGTAATGGTACCAGATTGGTCAAAATCGGCAGACATTGGTTTTTTCAAAATATTTATGGCTAAACCGAGAGAGCGAATTTCAAAATTTACAATTGTTTTTTCTTGTTTTTGAACTTCTTTCTCTTTTTCCGGCCGAAAATATTGATAAATGACTCCTGCACCCAAAGCAATAAGGATGAATCCCCCAAGCCCTGCCGTTATACTTGGTGATAATATTTTTGCAAGACCATGTCCGATTGACACAGCGAGTAATAAAGATAATCCCGCACAGCTAGCAATGATAAGAACTGATTTAACCGGCATGACCATTTTTCTTAATCCATAGGTAAATCCAACACTAAAGCTGTCGAGACTAAGAGCAAGAGCTAGCAAGAGAAGTGAGAACAATTGAACCATTGATTTAGGGCTCCTTCCTGTCAATCACTACGATAGTATATGGAAGGAGCCTATCCTATGTGTGCCTTTAAACCGGCTTTTACATCATGATTAAATCTTTTGGCAGCTTGGACAAAAATGTGTTCCACGGCCGCCGACCGTTATTTTTTCAAGCGGTGTACCGCATCGTTTACATGCTTCGCCCTTGCGTCCATAGGCATATAATTCAAGCTGAAACATGCCAATCTCTCCTTGAGAGTTGACATAAGAACGTATCGTACTTCCGCCCTTTTTCACTGCTTCACTTAATGTATGAATAATTTCTCGATGAAGATTTGTGGTTTCTTCCTCAGTCAATGTATTCGCAATCCGTTCCGGATGAATCCCTGCCCGGAAAAGGGCTTCATCTACATATATATTTCCAAGCCCAACGAGGACCTTTTGATCTAAAAGTGCCGGTTTTACTTTCCTTGTTGTCTTTTTTAACATCTCGCTTAAATAATCTCTTGTAAAGGTATCATCAAAGGGCTCTGGTCCAAGATCAAATAATGGCGGCCGGAAAAATTCTTCCCCTTTTTTATATAAATGCATTGTTCCAAATTTACGAACATCACGATACCTTAAATCGGTTTCATCGGTAAAATGAAAAATCACATGGGTATGCTTATCATAAGGCTCATTTTTAGGATAGAGTCCGTATTTTCCTTCCATCCTTAAATGGGAAACAAGCGCATAATGGTCGGTATATAGGATTAAAAATTTCCCTCTCCTCCCCACATCCAAAATGGTTTCCCCTTTTAGGGCATCAATGAATTGCTCGATTTCTACGGGATTTTTTATGATTTTCGGCCAATGGACTATGATATCTTTAATTTTCTTATGAAGAACTAAATTTTTTAACGTTTTTCGCACCGTTTCGACTTCTGGAAGTTCAGGCATTCAAATTCACCTCATTTTACTTGGCATCAAACCAGGTTGGCCCATATGCATAGTCTACTTTTAATGGCACCTTCAATTCCAGTGCATGTTCCATTACTTCCGGTACCAACGTTTTTAAAATTTCAATCTCATCCTGTGGTGCCTCGAAGATCAATTCATCATGGACCTGAAGCAATAGCCTTGTTTTTAAGTTGTGCCCTTTCAGTGCTGCATCCATCTCAATCATGGCTTTTTTAATAATATCAGCCGCACTCCCTTGAATCGGGGTGTTCATCGCCGTTCTTTCCGCAAAGCTGCGAATATTAAAATTACGGCTGGTGATTTCCGGGATATATCTTCTGCGCTGCAATAATGTCGTAACATATCCCTTTTGTTTTGCCAGTTTAATGATATCATCCATATAATCTTTGACACCCGGATAGCTGTTAAGATAACGTTCAATAAAATTTCCTGCCTCTTTACGGGTAATACCTAATCCCTGTGATAAACCATAATCGCTGATTCCATAAACAATTCCAAAATTTACGGCCTTTGCCTGACGTCTCATATTAGAGGTGACCTCCTCCGCACTGACATGGAATACTTCCATCGCGGTTTTCGTATGAATATCCAGGTCTTCTTTAAAGGCTTGAATCAGTTTGGCATCACCGGCAATATCCGCTAAGACACGCAATTCAATCTGCGAATAATCCGCAGCAAAAATCACCCAGTCTTTTTCGGATGGAACGAAGGCCTGCCGAATTTTTCGTCCTTCTTCCAAACGAATTGGAATGTTTTGCAGGTTCGGATCAATAGAACTTAGTCTTCCTGTCGCAGTTAAAGTTTGTTGAAATCTTGTATGGACCTTACTATTTTCAGGATTAATGACCTTAAGTAACCCTTCAATATAGGTTGACTGCAACTTACCTAATTGCCTGTAAAGAAGAATATATTCAATGATTTCATGATCAGGCGCCAGTTTTTCTAATACATCAGCAGAAGTTGAATATCCCGTTTTCGTTTTCTTGAATGAAGGCAGACCCAATTTCTCAAATAGGATAATCCCTAGTTGTTTAGGCGAATTAATGTTAAACTTCTCACCTGCTAATTCATGGATGACCTTTTCGATGTCGATTAAACGGTCGTTAATCTCCTGCCCCATCAACTGCAGCCGCTCGCTGTCCACCTTTATCCCACATGCCTCCATATCTGCTAAAATAAGCGATAACGGCATCTCAAGATCAGTGAACAATTCATATTGTTCATTTTGTATTAAATCATGTTCCAGTTTTTCCTTTAAAACAGACATTGCCAAGCTTTTTCTTACTAAATGATCCGCATGCAGCTGGGTATCGGGAATTTTCCGTTTGGCTCCTTTTCCATAAAAGGCTTCATCAGATTGAATATTATGAACATCATTTCTTTTTGCAATGGATGCAAGATCTTCAATGCTTTCAGTCGGGTTGATGATGTAAGAAGCAATCAAAGTATCAAAATCGACACCTTTTAAATGAATTCCATATCTTCTTAAAGAAACCTCTGAACGTTTTGCATCATATACCGTTTTCGTTTTATTTTCGTCTTCAGCCCATTTTTTAAATTCCTCTGATTTTATTGCCAATTCCGTTGGAAAATAAAAATTCCCGTTTTCATTTACCAGTGAAAAACCGATAATGTCAGCATAATGGTAATTGTCATCGAGCATTTCCACATAGAAATAATTATGATCGGCAAATAAATCCGCAGTGATTTCTTCCGGAATCTGAAACTCGATCTCTTCCAAATCGTCCTGAACTTCACCTACTTCAGACTCTCCGAGTTTATCCAGCAATGAATTAAAGCCTAATTCTTTAAAAAATGCCACCACTTTTTCTCTGGTAAACCCTTCATAGGAAATTTCATCTAGTTTTATTTCGACTGGAGCCTTTCTTTCAATCGTTGCTAACTCTTTGCTCATTAACGCTTGGCCTTTAAATTCTTCGAGCTTTTCCTGCAGTTTTTTACCGCTGACTTGCCCGATGGAATCCAGAAGATTTTCCAGTGTCGAAAATTCCTTAAGTAATTTAATTGCCGTTTTTTCACCGACTCCCGGTACCCCCGGGATATTGTCAGATGAATCTCCCATTAAACCCTTCATATCGATAATTTGCCCAGGAGTAAGACCGTATTTTTCTTGAATATGCTCTGGAGTATATTCTTCAATATCTGTAATCCCTTTTCGGGTAATTCCGACTGTAATGTTATTCGAGGATAGCTGTGTTAAATCCTTATCTCCGGAGATCACTTTTACATCATAACCATTCTCTTCAGCATTTAGTGAGAGAGTGCCGATAATATCATCTGCCTCATAATTGTTGAGTTCATAACGTGAAATCCCATAGGCATCTAACAGTTCACGGATAAACGGAAATTGCTCTGATAATTCTGGAGGTGTTTTTTGCCTGCCACCCTTATATTCCTCAAACGTTTTGTGACGAAAGGTCGTTTTTCCTGCATCAAAGGCAACTAAGATATGGGTCGGTTGTTCATCTTCAATAATCTTCATCAGCATCATGGTAAAACCATAAACTGCATTTGTATGAATTCCTTTATCATTATTCAGCAGCGGCAACGCAAAAAATGCCCGGTAGGCAATACTATTCCCGTCTATTAATACTAGCTTTTTCTGATCCATCAGGAACCTCCTCATATTACATTTATAAACGATTATGTATATATCTTTATAAAAACATAATTTCCTTTTCTTATTCTATCATGACTGGAAAAAGAAAAGAAAATAACGTTGAGTACGCAAAAAAAAGAAAAGGTGAAAGCGGGGTAACTTTCACCTTTTCTTTGGTTCCCTTGGATTGGGGGCTTGTACAATTATCATATAACGACAATGTTAACTAAATATATAGAAACTATTAAGTTTATGTAAATTTATTACACCAACCAATCCAAGGTTACTTTCACTATTTACTAAATTCGATAATAAATTCACTGCCTTCGCCTACACTACTTCTTACACTAATTGTTCCATGGTGAGCCTCAACTAAATGCTTTACGATGGCTAAACCTAGACCAGTTCCGCCGGAATTCCTGCTTCGAGCCCGGTCTACACGGTAAAAGCGCTCAAATATTCGAGGAATTTCATCCTTTTCAATTCCCACTCCAGAATCTTTCACATGAATTCGAACATTCTTTCCATGTTCAAGTAATATGACCTTTACCTCTCCTTCAGGAGGTGTATAGGTAATCGCATTTGCAATCAAATTAATAAACACTTGTTTTAATCGATCCAAATCGCCTTTAATCAATACCTGTTCCTGGTTTGGATAAAAATCAATGTTCATTTTCTTTTCTTGTGCTTTTCCACTCAACATTGTGATCACTTCATTAAGTAATAATGTCAAATCTACTTCTTGCAAAGCCAATTTAAATCCTTGCTGTTCAATTTTTGACAAGTCCAATAAATCCTGAATCAGCGTTTGCAGCCTGTCACTTTCCTTTAAAATAATCGAGAGGAAAGCTTCCAATGTTTCTTGATTGTTCATCGCCCCATCTAAAAGTGTTTCAGTGAATCCTTTGATTGATGTGACCGGTGTTTTTAATTCATGCGAAACATTTGCAACAAAATCCTTACGCATTTGCTCAAGCTTTTTTATTTCTGTTATATCATGAAAAGCTAGCAAGATGCCTTTCCAAGCATTGTTTTTCCCAATGATTGGCACCCCGTAAACATCAAAGTACTTTCTTTCAATAAATAATGGAAGCAACATTTGTTTTCTAATCTTTTGCTCAGTTCTGAAAACCTCTGTAACTAAATTACAGATTTCTTCATGGTCCATCACTTCAAAATAACGTTTAAACAAATAATCTGCAGGATCCACATGAAATATTTCACTATAGCCACGATTTATCAAATTTATAAATCCACGGCTGTCAATTAAAATTAAGCCTGCCCCAATATTTTCAATCAGAGCCGTCAACCGATCCTGCTGCATTTCCTTAGATTTGACCATTTCTTCAATGTTTTTTGCCAAAATGTTTATCGACTGGTTAAGCATTCCTGTTTCGTTAAATCCACCCACAGTAGTCCTTGCTCGATAATTTCCTTTAGCAAGTTCCATTGCCACTTGTGTCGCGGCTTCAATCGGTTTCGTGTATCTTGCTGTAATCAAATATCCAAGAAAAAGAATGATAAGTAAGATAATTCCCAGGCTAAATAATAAAATCCACCCATATTGTCCATATTCCTGTTTTAGTTGGTAAAATGAATTAGAATAATAACCTTTCAATAACTGACTAAGCATTATTCCTAATCCAGTTAAGACAATCACTATGGTAGCAATTAGTGCAATTAGAAGCCTTTTACGAAAATTTATCATTCTCCTTTTGGCCCCTCCATTTTATACCCCAGTCCGCGAATGGTTTTGATATAGATTGGCTTCTTGGTATCATCTTCAATTTTTTCCCTTAAATGCGATATATGGACATCGACAATCCTTGTATCTCCGGCAAAATCATAATTCCAGACAGCACTTAATAATTGGTCCCGGGTTAAAACCCTTCCACTATTTTGTGCAAGATGCAGCAAAAGTTCAAATTCCTTTAATGTTAGCTCTAATCGTTCCCCTCGAAAATAAGCTTCATGTTTTTCTGAATAAATTTTTAAATCCCCGATTACAAGTTGCTCGATATCTTTTGTATTTTCATTAAGTTCGGGCTGTACTTGTGTTCTTCTTAGAATTGCTTTCACTCGAGCAATTACTTCTCTTGGGCTGAATGGCTTAATCATATAGTCATCTGCACCCAATTCAAGGCCCAATATTTTATCAAATTCATCATCTTTTGCTGTTAACATTAGAATAGGGGTCATGACTTTGTTTTGGCGAAGCTGTTTGCAAACATCCATTCCATCTAGTTTTGGTAGCATAAGGTCTAAAATGATGATATCAGGTGACTCTGTTTCAGCTAATCTTTTTCCCTCTTCACCATCCATTGCTGTAAGACACTCAAAACCAGCCTGTTCAAAATTATATTGAAGCAAGGTTACGATTGATTGCTCATCATCCACAACAAGTACTTTATTTTTCATAGAATCCTCCGCTTTTATATAAATTTGCCCCTATTTTATTGTCCTATCCAAGTTTCCAATTTTTATTATAATATAAACCTTAAAAAATTTCTCCAATAACCTTTAACCTCGGTAAAATGAAAAAAGGAATGTGCAGACTACATTCCCTTAACTGTTCGTATTAAAAATTTTCCAATGCCTGTCCATCCAAACCTTCGAGCGGGTATGGCGGACATACCTTTACTTTTCCTTGGATGACCACTTCATTAATTTCATTGTGACCCAATACTTGAATCATGACGAAATGATCGGGTTGATTTACTTCGATTACCTCAAATAAAAAATGAACGGTTCCATAATGGTAAACCGGTTTTGGAAACTCAATTTCCTGACTCAGAATGCGACTTCCAGGACCCGGTAAATACTTCGAAATAGCGGAAGTGAGGATTCCTGTCAGCATAATAGCCGGGACAATTGGTTTTTTAAATGGTGTTTGTGATGCATAGTCATGTTGAATATAAAGGGGATTGGCATCATCTGTTAATCCTAAATAGAGTAAAAGGTCTTTATCTTCAATTTTTTCGGTTAGCGATAATTTTTCTCCAACGGTCATTTCTTTAATTTTCCGGCCCAGTTTTCTCTTTTTCCCTAAAAGCATTTAATCTCCCCCTTATGTAAACGGTTTCAATCCAATTCGAAAAAAATTCGGGGCATAAACCCCGAATTCACAAATTTATTAAGCTAGTACACCCATAACATTGCGTACCGATTCAGCGGATTTATCTAATGCTGCTTTTTCGTCAGCAGTTAATTCAAGTTCGATAACTTTTTCAATTCCATTTGCACCAAGGATAGTTGGTACGCCAAGGTAGATTCCATCATATCCAAATTCACCTTCAAGATATGCAATGGAAGGAATGACGCGGCGTTGGTCTTTCAGAATTGCTTCAGACATTTCCACTAAAGATGCTGCAGGAGCATAGTATGCGCTGCCGTTTCCAAGAAGGTTAACGATTTCTCCGCCGCCTTTTCTTGTACGTTCAACAATTGCTTCTAAGCGATCTTTCGGTATTAATGTTTCAAGAGGTATACCGCCTGCATAGGAATAACGAACAAGCGGTACCATGTCATCCCCATGTCCGCCTAGAACAAAACCTGTAATATCTTTGACAGATAGGTTTAATTCTTGGGCAACGAACGTACGGAAACGAGCTGTATCAAGAACTCCTGATTGGCCGATTACGCGATTTTTAGGAAAGCCAGATTCTTTAAAAACAGTGTAGGTCATTGCATCAACTGGGTTGGTTAAAACTACAATTGTACAGTTTGGTGAATACTTAACAATCTCCTGTGTTACACTTTTCATTACTTTTTGGTTTGTTTGAACTAAATCATCACGGCTCATGCCTGGTTTACGGGCAATACCGGCTGTAATAACAACGATATCAGAATCAGCCGTATCTTCGTAATTAGAAGTACCTGTGATGTTCGCATCAAAGCCTTGAACAGGACTTGCTTCAAGCATGTCTAATGCTTTTCCTTTAGTTGGATTTTCCATTTGAGGAATATCAACTAAAACTACATCTGCAAGTTCTTTTTGTGCAAGTAAGAATGCAGTAGTTGCACCAGTGAAACCTCCGCCGATTACAGAAACCTTTTTACGTTTTAAAGACATTTTGACTCTCCCCTTTTTTAAAAAAGTATTAAATCTAAAATGCATAACCTTTCAGGAGCTGTTTTAAAAACAGCCCTGAAGGAAATAAACTTATTCCATATTTTTGATTAGCTCATCGGCAAATTCTGAAGTTTTCACTTCTGTTGCTCCGTCCATTAAACGGGCAAAATCATATGTTACAACTTTAGAAGCAATAGATTTTTCCATTGATTTCGTGATCAAATTGGCAGCTTCATTCCAGCCTAAATGTTCTAACATAAGAACACCTGACAGGATAACAGATGAAGGATTTACTTTATCAAGACCTGCATACTTTGGTGCAGTTCCATGAGTTGCTTCGAAGATAGCGTGTCCTGTTACATAGTTAATATTTGCTCCTGGTGCAATACCAATTCCGCCGACTTGTGCTGCAAGCGCATCGGAGATATAATCACCATTTAAGTTCATTGTCGCAACAACATCAAATTCTTTAGGGCGAGTAAGGATTTGTTGTAAGAAGATATCCGCAATTGCATCTTTTACAATAATTTTACCTGCTGCTTCAGCATCAGCCTGTGCTTTATTTGCAGCATCAGTGCCTTGTTCAGCTTTAATGCGGTCATATTGATTCCAAGTGAAGACTTTATCGCCGAATTCTTTTTCAGCCACTTCATAGCCCCAGTTTTTAAATGCGCCTTCAGTAAATTTCATGATATTACCTTTGTGCACAATTGTAAGAGATTTACGTCCCTCTTTAATGGTATAGTTAAGGGCTGCACGAACAAGACGTTTGGTTCCTTCTTCAGAAATAGGCTTAATTCCAATACCTGAAGTTTCAGGGAACCTGATTTTCTTAACGCCCATTTCATTTTGAAGGAATTCAATCACTTTTTTAACTGCATCTGAACCTTTTTCATATTCAATACCAGCATAGATATCCTCAGTATTTTCACGGAAAATAACCATGTCTGTATCTTGAGGACGTTTAACCGGTGAAGGAACCCCTTCAAACCATCTTACTGGACGTAAGCATACAAATAAATCTAATTCTTGACGAAGTGCAACGTTTAATGAACGAATTCCACCGCCAACAGGAGTTGTTAATGGGCCTTTAATCGCAATTAAGTATTCATTGATTACATCAAGAGTTTCTGAAGGAAGCCATTCCCCTGTTTGATTGAATGCTTTCTCCCCTGCTAAAACTTCTTTCCAGACAAGTTTGCGTTCACCCTTATAGGCTTTTTCTACCGCTGCATCTAATACGCGATACGAAGCTGCCCAAATATCAGGACCAGTACCGTCTCCTTCGATAAACGGGATAATTGGATTGTTTGGAACATTTAATACGCCATCTTTTACAGTAATTTTTTCGCCTTGCATAGATGTTCTCCTCCTATTATGTATAACTGTCGGATTAAAGTTTCATAACCCGTATTCCACGACTTAATCAAAGGTTAGAGAGTTACCTCTAACCTTTTCATACAATACTATTACATCAATTTTTGAGCAAAAAGTAAAATAAAAATTATCCTCTTTGTTCAATTGGAATGTATTTTTGCATTCCAGGACCAGTATATTCAGCGCGCGGACGAATTAAGCGGTTGTTTTCATATTGCTCTAGAATATGAGCAAGCCATCCTGAAACACGGCTGACAGCAAAGATTGGTGTGAATAAATCATGATCAATACCAAGGCTGTGATATACAGATGCTGAATAGAAGTCAACATTTGGCGGTAATTTCTTTTCGCCGGTAACAATGCCTTCAATTTTAACAGACATGTCATACCAGAATGGTTCGCCGGTAAGTTCTGTTAATTTCTTTGACATTTCTCTTAAGTGCTTTGCACGAGGGTCTCCTTGGCGGTATACTCTGTGACCAAAGCCCATGATTTTTTCTTTTTTCTCCAGCTTGCCGCGAATATATGGTTCAACATTTTCAATTGTACCAATATCAGTAAGCATCTTCATAACAGCTTCATTAGCTCCACCGTGAAGCGGACCTTTTAATGCTCCGATTGCAGCTGTAACTCCGGAGTAAACATCTGATAATGTAGCCACACAAACACGTGCAGTAAAGGTAGAGGCATTTAATTCATGGTCTGCATGTAAGACAAGTGCTTTATTAATTGCTTCCACGGCAATAGGCTTAGGCTCATTTCCTGTTAACATGTAAAGAAAATTAGCTGCAAAGCTTAAATCCTTTTTTGGTGCAACAGGTTCTAGACCTTTTCTAACCCTCGCAAATGTTGCTACAATTGTAGGCATCTTTGCTTGCAGACGAACCGCTTTTTTATAGTTTGCTTCTTCATTCATTACATCGGCTTCGTCATCATATAACCCTAATAGAGAAACGGCTGAGCGGAGCGCTGCCATTGGATGTACCTTTTGAATAGGATACATTTTGAAATGTTCGATTACTTCTTGAGGAAGTGCTGCATTTTCAGAAAGTTCTTTTTTAAGTTCTTTCAATTGCTCTGCTGTCGGCAGCTGACGATGCCACAACAAATAAATAACTTCTTCAAAGCTAGCATTTTTTGCTAAATCATCAATGTCATAACCTACGTAAGTTAGTGTGTCATCGATAATTGAGCTGATGGAGGAAGTTGTTGCTACAATCCCCTCAAGTCCACGTGTTACCGTCATCGTAAATCTCTCCTTTGCTTTCTAAAATTCCCCATTACCCATTTGTTTATTATGGCTTTCAAAAAAAGTTAGCAAAAGCTATCCTGGATGAAAAGAATAAAGTAGGTTGTACTTTTCCCATTTATAGTGTTTACTCATCTCACCCATTTTTCCAATAGATTGAAATAGAGTGAGCGCTTGCTCGGAAAAAAGCAAAATCTTTCCTTCATAATAAATTGCTTATTATAAAGGTATTTTATCATATATGAGTGAGATATGTAAAAAAAGGATACGCTTACACGTTCTATTATAAACAATTATCAGAGTTTTGTGAATGAGAAGGACTTGAAAAAAAGAAAAAATATTATTTTTACAAAATTTCTAAGTGAAAAAATCAACAACTTTCATCACTGTATAGGCAATACCTGCCCCAATAAGCGGTCCGACTGCCACACCTTTAAAAATCGAAACGGATAAAATGGTTCCTAAAACTAGTGCTGTCGTAATTTGAGGATCATTCGCAAGTAATGAGACCCCCCCTTTTGCTAATAAGGCAACGGCCATACCGGAGATAAGGGCAATCCAGGCAAATGAGGATTTAAATGCGCCTGTTAAATCCTTAAAACCAATTTCTCCACTTGCAATCGGAGCTAGTACTGCAATTGTAATAATCGTAACACCCCAATTGATTCCTTTCGATTGCAAAATGGTGAACGATTTTGCCCCTAATCCGCTAAATTTTAGTAAAAGCAAAACTGCAATCGCAATCATTAAGGAGTTATTTTTAGCTATAAAACCAATTCCGAGTAATAACAATAAAAACAATAATGAATGACTCATCATTTGTTGTGCACCTCCCATTATAAATATATCAGTATAACATTATAAAAAGGTCCTTAAAAATAAGATTGGAAAAATATGCAGTTTCATTCAAAAATGTTAAAATATATCTAATTAAAATAGATCATTCTAGAGAGGAGGTTTAAGCTTGAATCTAAAGTATTTATATAGAACGTTAAGATTCCTTTTAGTAGTAGGAATTGTGGTTCTTGGATTTTTATCTTTTTATTATGTATCAAAGGTTACCTATCCATTTCTAATTGGGCTCGTTATTGCTTTTATAATTAATCCTTTGGTTAATATATTGGAGAAAAAAGCAAAAATGCCGAGGGTACTCGCTGTTTTCCTATCGCTAATCTTTATTTTTGCTCTATTTGCGGGATTGATTACATTATTAGTTGCAGAAATTGTTTCTGGAGCAAATTACCTTGCCGCAGTAGTACCGGAACATCTTGATACATTAATCGATTATATTGAAAAAGTCGTCACTGCCCAGATTATTCCCTTCTATAATCAATTAACGAGTGTTTTTAACAAGCTTGATGCCGGACAGCAGGATACCATTATCGGAAATATTCAAAATGTAGGGAAGAATATTGGTTCCACTGTCGGTTCATTCATCCAAAACCTTTTCGGGATTATTCCTAACATTTTATCATGGTTTCCAACTGCCGCTACCGTCTTAATCTTTTCTTTACTGGCAACCTTCTTTATCAGCAAGGATTGGTATCGTCTGTCAGCCCTTGGTGGAAAATTATTACCTGAAAAAGCAAAGTCCAGTGGAAAAACTGTTTTTATTGATTTAAAGAAAGCCTTATTTGGGTTTATCAAAGCACAATTAACCCTTATTTCCATCACTACTGTTATTATTTTAATCGGATTGCTTATCCTTCGTGTCGATTATGCAATCACGATTGCGCTCGTCACTGGGATTGTCGATGTACTTCCTTATCTAGGGACAGGGGCTGTTTTTGTTCCATGGATTATTTATGAGGTCATTTCTGGAGATACAGGACTTGCTATTGGGTTAGGTGTTCTATATGTGATTGTTTTAGCTCAAAGACAGATTATGGAGCCGAAAATTCTATCTTCTAATATTGGCCTTGATCCATTAGCAACCCTAATTGCTTTATTCGTCGGATTTAAATTAATTGGGTTTTTAGGATTAATCCTTGGCCCAGTTACCCTTGTCATTATCAGTACACTTTACCGTGCAAATGTCTTTCATGATTTATGGGGATTCATTGTGGGAAAAGAAGCATAAAAAAACGTCAGCTCCGCTGCTGACGTTTTTTTATTTTATTATTTTAATATTGCCTTTATTAATCCATTTGCGGAACGAATTTTTCATTAAGAATTTAATTGGTTTTCTAGTTGGTGGGAAAAGCATGAGAAATCCCAGGATATCGGTAATAAATCCGGGTGTAAGAAGGAGCGTTCCTCCAATCAGAATACACACACCATCTAGTACTGATTCACCAGGAATCTGTCCGTAGCGCAGCTGTTCCTGTGCTCTTCGAATGGTTTGTATGCCTTGTTTTTTTGCCAAATAGGCACCTAGGACCCCTGTCAAAAGGATAAAGAGAAGTGTTGGCCATACTCCAATTGTTTTGCCTGAAAAAAGGAGCAGCCCAATATCAGCAGCCGGAATAATGATAATCAATAAAAATAAGTAACGCATTTTCCTTCTCCCCCCTACTACCTGTTAAGACAATCATACCATTGAAAAGGAAAAAAGAAGAGCAAAAGCCCTTCTTTTTTTATTATAGAACACTCGCATGTCCGTTATAAATAACGCCCCTTGCTGCATCCACGGTGATTTCCTGACCATCTGTAAATAGGTTTAAGGCATTTTCAACACCGACAATTACAGGAATCCCTAAATTTAAGCCTACTACAGCACCATGGCTGGTTAAACCGCCTTCTTCTGTAATAAGTGCGGCACTTTTTTCAATCGCAGGCATCATATCACGGTCAGAGCCAATTGTAACTAGAATACATCCTGGTTTTACTTTTTCCATAGCTTCCTTTGCATTGTGTGCAATCACTACTTTTCCAAAAGCAGACTTCCGTCCAATGCCTTGAGCCTTTGTAATGATATCACCAACAACATGAATCTTCATTAAATTGGTCGTACCGGCTTCCCCAACAGGAACACCAGCCGTAATCACCACTAAATCTCCGTGTTTGACAATACCGCTATTTACACTTTCTTCAACAGCAATTTCGAGCATTTCATCCGTGGTTGCGCACATTCTTCCCAGCTGCGGGTACACGCCCCAAACAAGGGATAAACGGCGGGACACCGAATCATTTGATGTAACAGCAACAATTGGTGCTTTCGGACGATACTTCGAAATCATCCTTGCTGTATGACCACTCGCCGTTGGCGTAACAATTGAGGTTACATCAAGATTAAGTGCAGTATGTGCTACTGATTGCCCAATCGCATCAGTCAGATTATGTTCCGTATCCTTACTGCGGGTTGATAGGATTTCTTTGTGGTCTAGTGCTTGTTCAGCTCTTGAGGCAATATTATGCATGGTCTGTACGGCTTCTACAGGGTACGTGCCGGCAGCCGTTTCCCCTGAAAGCATAATAGCATCTGTTCCATCGAAAATGGCATTAGCAACGTCACTAGCTTCTGCACGTGTCGGTCTTGGATTACGCTGCATCGAATCAAGCATTTGCGTTGCCGTAATAACTGGTTTACCTAGTGCATTACATTTTTTAATTAACATTTTTTGTACAAGTGGAACTTCTTCTGCAGGAATTTCGACCCCAAGATCACCGCGTGCGACCATCAAACCATCGGAAACCTCCAGGATTTCATCAATGTTATCAACACCTTCTTGATTTTCAATCTTAGGGATAATATGAATATGGGCTGCATTATTTTCTTCTAAAAGCTGGCGGATTTCCAAAACATCTTTGGAACGTCGAACAAAGGAGGCAGCGATAAAATCGATGTCCTGCTCTATCCCAAAAAGGATATCTTTTGTATCTTTTTCTGTAATTCCTGGTAAATTAACAGAAACTCCCGGTACATTTACACCCTTTTTATTTTTTAATGTACCGCTATTCAAAATTTTTGTATGAATTTCATTTGCAGATTGATCTATTTTTGTTACTTCAAGACCAATTAGCCCATCATCCAATAAAATTTTCGAGCCTACGTGAACATCTTCAATTAACCCGGCATATGTAACGGAAAATTTTTGCGGTGTTCCTTCTACTTCTGTCATCGATATAATTATATTTTCCCCGGACTTTAATTCAATTGCACCGTTTTCCATATTATTTGTACGGATTTCAGGGCCTTTAGTATCAAGCAAAATAGCGACTGTTTTATTTGTTTTTTTTGCGGCTTCACGAATATTCTTAATCCGTGCACCGTGTTCTTCGAAATTACCATGGGAAAAATTCAATCTTGCTACATTCATTCCCGATTCAATTAATTGTGTTAATTTTTCAACCGACTCGCTTGCAGGACCGATTGTACAAACAATTTTTGTTTTCCGTAACATCCTTTATTTCCTCCTAGATTGAGCATGATTAAATGGATAATTCTTTTGAAAGGTTATAAAGCTGCAGGTCTAATGTGTGTTTCTTCCCTAACGCTTCGATGATATCATAATCGACAAGCCGATTATTTTCGATTCCGACTGCACGTCCACCCTTACCTTCAAGTAGAAGCTCCACAGCCCTTGCTCCTAAACGGCTGGCAAGGACACGATCGGCAGCACTTGGTGATCCACCCCGTTGAATATGTCCTAAAACGGAAACCCTAGTATCAAAGCCTGTCGCTTCCTCTAGTTTTTTAGAAAATTCAACGCCGCTGCAAACACCCTCAGCCACGATAATAATACTATGTTTTTTACCACGCTCTTGACCCTTGCGAAGACGGTCAGCAATTTCATCCATATCAAAATTTTCTTCAGGAATTAAAATAGTTTCGGCTCCGCCGGCAAGACCTGCCCAAAGAGCAATATCACCTGCATTGCGACCCATTACTTCAATCACAAACGTTCTTTCATGGGATGTAGCTGTGTCACGGATTTTATCTAAAGCATCAATTACCGTATTGAGCGCCGTATCAAATCCAATAGTAAGCTCTGTGCCTGGTATATCATTATCAATCGTTCCTGGTACACCTACACAAGGAAAACCTTGCTCAGTCAAAGCTTTTGCTCCGCGGTACGAACCATCTCCTCCGATTACCACTAACCCGTCAATTCCATGAGCCTTTAATTGCTCAATTCCTTGAAGCTGACCTTCTTTTGTTTTAAATTCCAGGCAGCGGGCTGAATGAAGCATGGTCCCACCCCGATGAATGATATCTCCAACTGAACCTAGTTCAAGTTTTTTTATATTACCGGAAATCAATCCTGAATAGCCACCATAGATACCGTAAACTTCAAGATTATGATAAATTGCTTTTCTAACAACTGCACGAATTGCCGGATTCATACCGGGTGAATCTCCACCACTCGTAAGTACCCCAATTTTTTTCATGGTAAACACCCCATTATAAAATACCTAAATTTATGTATTGCAAAAAAAAAATTAGACTCTCAGCCTATTTTGTTGATAACTGCTTTTAGTATTCGCATAAAACACTTGAATATTTATAAAATAACATGAAGAAATAACGATAACAACTGATTCATAATGCAAAAATAAATAGACGGAATAGTCTGTCAACTGCAAGCGATTTAATTGTAAATGCAACCGTTATCATTGTCTTTTTTAATAATTTTCAATGAATATTATGTTACAAAAAATGACCTTGATATAAAAAAACGTGTCTAAAAAAGACACGTTTTACTGAACACCAATGTAATCCTTTGCAAGTGAAAACTCACCTATTGTCCTGAATCGATTATAGCGATCTTCAATCAATTCATCCTCTGAAAGTTTAAGAAGTTCTTGTAAGGAAGTCTTTAACATATTTTCAATTTCCTCTGCCTGCTTTTTAACATCCTTATGGGCACCGCCCTTAATCTCAGGGATAATATCATCAATTACACCCAGTTCTTTTAAGTCTGGTGCGGTAATCTTCATCGTTTCTGCCGCTTTCTTTGCAAGAGCGGCGTCCTTCCACAGAATAGCTGCTGCCCCTTCGGGTGAAATAACTGAATAGGTAGAGTTTTCCAACATATAAATCCGATTGCCGACACCAAGTGCGAGGGCTCCACCGCTTCCGCCTTCACCAATAACAATACAGATTACAGGTACCCGCAGACCAGCCATTTCAAAAAGGTTCTTTGCAATCGCTTCACTTTGCCCACGTTCTTCAGCGGCTTTCCCAGGATAGGCACCTTTTGTATCAATAAAACAAATAATCGGCCGTTTAAATTTATCTGCCTGCTTCATTAAACGAAGTGCTTTTCTGTACCCCTCCGGATGCGGCATTCCAAAATTCCGGCGGATATTTTCCTTCGTATCCTTACCTCTTTGATGGCCGATGATGGTAACAGGTAATCCCTTAAATTTAGCAATTCCGCTGACAATTGCCTCATCATCCGAAAAGGTCCGGTCGCCGTGACATTCAAAAAAGCCTTCAAAGATTTCCGCAATATAATCGAGTGTTGTCGGTCTGTTTGGATGGCGGGCAATCTGCACGCGATCCCATGGCTTAATATTTTCGTAAATATCTTTTTCAAGTTTCTCTAAGCGTGTCTCTAATTTTTCAATTTCCGAACTTAGATCAACATCAGCTGTTTTGGTAAATTCCCTTATTTCGCTGATTTTCTTTCTAAGCTCAATAATTGGACGTTCAAATTCTAGTTCTCCTACCATTCAATTTCACCTCCAGGTTGATGGATTTCAAGAATGTTAGTAATTTGATCTACTAAATCCAAACGAGAAATAATTGCATCAAGCTGCCCATGTTTTAAAAGGAATTCAGCTGTTTGAAAATCCTCCGGTAATTCTTCACGGATGGATTGTTCAATAACCCTTCGACCTGCAAAGCCAATCAGAGCCTCTGGTTCTGCAAAATTATAATCACCTAGCGATGCAAAGCTTGCGGAAACACCGCCTGTAGTTGGATGTGTCATCATTGAAATAATTAGACCGCCATTATCACTAAACCTCTTCAAGGCAACACTGGTTTTGGCCATCTGCATAAGACTTAGTGCTCCCTCTTGCATTCTGGCACCGCCGGAAGCAGTAAAAATAATAAATGGTACGGATTGCTCATCCGCTTTTTCGATCGCAAGTGTTATTTTTTCACCAACAACCGATCCCATACTTCCCATTCGGAAGGTGGCATCCATAATGGCTACAACAATTTTATGACCATTCACAGTTCCAATTCCAGTTACAACCGCTTCATTTAGTTTACTTTTTTCGCGGTCTTTATCCAGCTTTTCCAGATAATCAGGAAAATTCAAAGGATTTTTTGAAATCATATTTTCATTTATTTCTTCAAAACTACCTTCATCCAGAAAACTTTCAAGCCGCTCTCTTGAATTCATTTGGAAATGATGACCACAATGTATACACACTTTTAGATTTTTATTTAATTCCTTTGTATACATGATCTTTTTACATGAAGGACACTTTGTCATAATTCCTTCAGGTACATCACTTTTTACCGTTTCAGTTGGAATGGTTGCATATTTTCTTTTCTTTGTATTATTTTTTGTAAAAAGGTCTTTAAGCAAAAAATAACCTCCCTCGTTGTAGTTCTTAGGCCAATCGGCAAGAGCTACATCTTCTAATCAAAAGTCTTTCTATTCTTTAATCACTTCATACCTTTGCGGGTTTATAAAAGTGGTCAGACCACCCACATATCAAAAATCCCATTATCCGGGCATCGCTTGTCTGTATCCACTATAAAGGATTTGGGGTTCAAATTTTGTTAGTATTTGTCGCTAAAGAAGACAATTTTCGCAGATTCCGGTAGGCTGAAAGCGCTTTTTGCTCATTTTTTTCCGCTAACGCTTCGAGTAAAATAAGGTAATCTTCCCGTTTATATTCAACTTTTCTTAAATGGAGTGAGTTGTAATAATCCTTTAAAATTAACCACATTCTTAAAAATAAATGGTTATCAGCGTTTTCAATGATTCGGTAAAAAAACTCATCATCATCCAATTGACCGGATTTAACTTTTTCAATGAGTTTCAAAATACTTTCTTTACCCATTCGTTGAATGGCTAATCGGAGACAATCCATTTCAATTAAATTTTTTGTTTCAAAAACATCTTGTTTCGCTTTTTCATCCTGTAAAATAAAGGTACTTAAAAGTTGTACAAGCTGGTTCCCGCGGAAATCTCTAATAAAGGTTCCTTCCCCGCGTCTCGTTTCAATTAACCCCAGCAATTCTAATGCTCTAAGGGCCTCTCGAACGGAAGAGCGCCCGACATTCAGGCGCTCTGATAATTCCCGTTCAGATGGTATTTTATCGCCGGACTTAAGTCCGTCAGCAGTGATCATTTCTCTCAACTGCTTTACAATTTCGAGGTAAACTTTCGTATTTGACACTTACGATCTCACTCACTTTTTCCAATAATAGCAAGTCTCATCGTTTTTTCTTTTACTTCTTCAGGGTCAACTTTAATACGTGCAACTCCTGTTTCCATTGCAGCTTTTGCAACAGCTGATGCTACTGCAGGTGCAACACGGGGATCAAATGGTCCCGGAATGACATAATCCTCATTAAGCTCAGCTTCTGAGATTAAACCAGCAATCGCCTCAACAGCAGCCACTTTCATTTTTTCATTGATATGTGTCGCACGAACATCAAGCGCTCCACGGAAAATCCCAGGGAATGCAAGAACATTGTTTACTTGGTTTGGGAAGTCTGATCTTCCTGTCCCAACAACCTTTGCCCCGGCTTCTTTTGCTACATGAGGCATAATTTCTGGATCAGGGTTAGCCATGGCAAAGATAATCGCATCTTCGTTCATAGATGCAACCATTTCTTTTGTAAGGGCACCAGCAACAGAAACCCCAATAAAGACGTCCGCGCCTTTAATTACATCTTCAAGACTTCCAGCTAAATTATCATGATTAGTGAATTTCGCCACTTCAGTCTTAACGGCGTTCATTCCGACAGGACGGCCTTCATAAATGGCTCCCTTTGTATCACACATGATAATATCTCTTACACCATAATGATATAACAATTTAATGATTGCAATCCCGGCAGCACCGGCGCCATTCGCAACCACTTTAATTTCAGTCATCTTTTTACCAATTAACTTTAAGGCATTGACTAATCCAGCAGCCGTAACAATCGCTGTACCGTGCTGGTCATCGTGGAAAATTGGGATATTGGCTTCTTTTTTTAATCTTTCTTCAATAACAAAACAATGTGGAGCAGCAATATCTTCAAGATTGACACCGCCAAAGGTTGGTTCCATCAGCTTAACAGTTTCAACGATTTTATCAACATCTGTAGTATTTAAACAGATTGGGAAAGCATCCACTCCTGCAAAGCTTTTGAATAGGACTGCTTTTCCTTCCATAACAGGCAATGCAGCTTCAGGGCCGATATTTCCAAGACCAAGTACAGCTGTCCCATCGGACACAACGGCAACCATATTCCCCTTCATTGTATAGTCGTAAACAGTTTCGGGTTTTTCATAGATATCTTTACAAGGCTCCGCTACACCTGGTGAATATGCTAAACTCAAATCCTTAGCATTTCGAACTTGAACTTTTGATTTTGATTCTAATTTCCCCTTGTTAATGCGGTGCATATGTAATGCTTCTTCACGTAAAGTCAAGCTAAGTCACCCCTTAAATTATCACCAAAAAGTTTTTTTGAAATCTCTCCGACTATGAGTGGTCTGACCACACTCGTCTCTTTATCACTATAACATATCTGCGAAAGTTGTAAAGAATTATTCTTTCAATACGACATTATCGGGACCAAGAAAGTCCCCCAAGTTTGTCAATAATTTAGAAGTGGGATGTACATTATATTCACTTGCTAATCGGACAGTTTTTCGGGTGGATTCATAATGTAAGACAACACTAGTATCCCCCTTTTCCTCCTTTAAAAAATAATATAATTTCCTTAAAGAAAGTTCATCCTGTTTTCCCTCGACAATTTTAATATATAACACAGAGGCTTTTTGCTTTTTTTCCTGAAGCCAGTGCTGCATTTCTGCTGCCTGCTGGATAATAAATTGACGTTTCCCTTCCCTTTCTTCTACCTTTCCCTCGACGACGGCAAATTTCCCTTGGTCTAAAATTGCTGAAAAGCGTTTATAAACAGCAGGAAAAACCACTGCCTCCATTTCACCACTTGAATCACTAATGGTAAGAAAGGCCATCGATTCACCTTTTTTCGTACGAATTTTTTTTGAGGCAGTAACATAAATTCCTGAAATTGCCCTGTTCCTATTCATAGTAAGCTCAAATATCGCTTGAGCCCCCTTTTGTTTTAACTCCTGTTCATACGTGGAAACAGGATGATTGGAAAGGTAAAATCCGAGTGCTTCTTTTTCAAAGGAAAGCTTGTCCTCGGACCTAATTGGATCAACCTGTACATACATTGGTTTCGGAAAGTACTCTTCACCGGAAAAAAAGTCAATTTGGCTGGAGTCATCCGGATTCACCAGCTGGGCATGTTCAATTGCAACATCTAAACTGGCGAGCAGGACCGCACGGTCTTCCCCAAATTCATCAAAGCTTCCGGAATGAACCAGGGTTTCAAGCTGTTTACGATTAATTGCTTTCGATGAAATACGGCTGCAAAAATCAAATAAATCTTCAAATTTTTTCTTTTTTCTTGCTCCAAAGATTTCTTTCAAGGCAGCTGCACCGATACCCTTGATAGCCGCCAAACTATAACGAATCCCTTCCGGTTCCACTTGAAATGAATACCCGCTGTTATTTATGGAAGGAGGAAGTACTTTAATCCCCTTTTGCCTTGATTCCATAATATATTGCGATATTTTTGATTCATTTCCAATCGAAGCCGTTAATAACCCCGCCATAAAATGCAATGGATAATGTGCTTTTAAATAAGCAAGCTGATAGGCAATCATACTATAGGCAACTGCATGGCTTCGATTAAATCCATAATTGGCAAAGCGGACAATCAAATCGTATATTTCATTCGCCAAACTCTGTTCATAACCCTTTTTTAAAGCCCCTTGGACAAAATGGTTTCGCTCACGGTCCAGTGTCTCTTTTTGCTTCTTTCCAACAGCTCTTCTCAATAAATCGGCTTCTCCCAGCGAGAATCCGGCCATTGTCGAGGCAATTTGCATGATTTGCTCCTGATAGACGATGACTCCATATGTATTCTCAAGGATGTTTTTTAAATCCGGATGTGGATAACTAACGGGCTTTATTCCATGTTTGCGATCAATAAACAGCGGGATATTTTCCATTGGACCTGGCCGGTACAACGCATTAACCGCCACAATATCTTCGAATCGTGAGGGCTTTAAGCGGACTAGCACCTTTCTCATTCCCTCCGATTCCAGCTGGAAAATTCCTGTGGTTTCCCCGCTCGCTAACAGTTCAAACGTTTCAGAATCGTTTAGTGATATGGAACCGATCTCTACTTTTTTACCGGTTTTTCTCTTTATGGAAGCTAAAATGGATTCAATCAGCGATAAATTTCTTAATCCAAGAAAGTCCATTTTTAACAGGCCAATTTCTTCAAGGTATTCCATTGAATATTGCGTTAAATAAACATTTCCGCTTCCCTGTTGAATGGGGATTAAATCAACAAGCTGCTTTTCACTGATCACTACTCCTGCCGCATGCGTGGATGTATGCCGCGGGAGCCCTTCAAGTTTCAAGGCAGTCTCATAGAGACGCCGGTTCAATTGATTTTCGTGAATAAAATTTCTTAATGCCTCTGATTCGTTATAGGCAGCATTTAGACTTATTCCTAATCGAGTGGGAATAAGCCTTGAAAGATGATCCAATTCCTTTGAATTGAATCCAAATGCTCTGCCGACATCCCGCAATGCTGCTTTTGCCGCCATTGTTCCGAACGTGACAATCTGAGCAACATGCAAATCCCCATATTTATCTGCAACATATTCAATGACTTCATCGCGGCGATGGTCCGGAAAATCGATATCAATATCAGGCATGGAAATTCGTTCCGGATTCAAAAAACGTTCAAATAATAAATGATGCTGAATCGGGTCTACATCCGTAATGTACAGTACATAGGCAACAAGAGAACCTGCTGCCGACCCCCGGCCCGGCCCGGTCAAAATCCCATTCTCACGAGAATATCTCATAAAATCCCAAACAATTAAAAAATAGTTGCTAAACTTCATTCGTTTAATGACCGATAATTCGTAAGCAAGCCTTTTTTGATATTCTTCTGAAGGATTAGTTATACGCTCAGCTAATCCCTTTTTACAAAGCATGTCCAAATAATCTTCTGCTTGCATACCATTTTCTGTTGGATATACAGGTAGAAAAGTCTTGTTTAATTCAATGTTTACCTGACAGCGTTTTTCAATGGCGATTGTATTTTCTAAGGCTTCCGGTATTTCAGAAAAAGTCTCAACCATTTCTTCTGGTGTTTTTAAATAAAAATGGTCACTCCCCAATTTTTCATGATTTTCATCATTTACTTTATCACCATTTTTGATGGCCAGCATGACTTCATGTGCGAAAGAATCATCTTTTTCTAAATACTGAACAGAGTTTGTTGCAACAATGGGTATATTTAACTTTTGGGAAAGTGATAGAATTCCATCTCTTATCAATCTTTCTTTCTCCAAATGATGATCTTGAATCGAGAAAAAAAGATGGTCATTACCGAAAATTCCCCTCAACTTTCTGGCAGCAGTTTCTGCTAATTCTTCCTTCCGTTCTGCTAGATATTGTTCAATTTCCCCCTCGATTCCCGGGGTAATAGCAATTAACCCTTTTGCATAGTGTTTTAACCACTTGAAAGGAATACCACTTGGTGATTTAGTTTGAACCGCACTTGATATTTTTAATAGGTTTTTAAAGCCTTGTTCATTTTCTGCCAGTAAGACAAGCGGAAAAGACTCCGCCTCTGCTTCTTCACTTTGAACATTTATGGTTAAACCGATGATGGGTTTTATATCAAATTTCTTACATAATTTATAAAATTCGATTGTTCCGTACATGACATTTCGGTCTGTTATCGCTATGGCGGAAAAACCCTTTTTCTTTGCGTTTTCTACCAAATTAGGAACAGATGCCGTACTCGTTAATAAGCTGTACGCGCTATATACATGCAGGTGAATAAAAGACATTAGTCATCACACCCTTAAAACGATTATCTATTTCTTATTATAGAACTTCATTGAAAAAAAGAAAATATGTTCCCCTAAAGAAAAGCAGAAGCACCTTGGTCAGGGGCAATATAGTGCGGCTAATCACTGGCAAGCGTAGCAAATCCAGTGATTAGCCGCACTTAATGCGTACAAAAAGCGTTAGCTTTTTGTAGCCTAGCATAAAACGAGCCGGCGAGAAGGTTGTACTTTGACCTTCTTGACGGATTGGCTGTAGACCATAGAGTCCCTAGGCGCTGGAGCTAGACATTACTCATATTTTAGTGCAAAAAACATATTCGTTAGGCTTTGTCCATATAAATGAGTAAGAGATTACTGATTTTGTGTAAGGGCGGTTGAAATCATGAAAGAGATTGGGTTTTTTCCTACTTTTATCGAAAGCTACTTTATTGCCTTAGGCGTTTTACTTGGCGGGTCATTAATTGGGGGAATTGCTTCTTTCCTAACTGGACAGCCGCCTCTGACAGCCGTTGCTCGTTTGTCTTCAGCCCTTCGAATATGGGCAATTGTAGCAGCGATTGGCGGGACCTTTGATGCTGTGTACAGCTTTGAGAGAGGAATTTTTAATGCTGAGACAAAGGATGTATTTAAACAGATCCTCTTAATTCTTTCCGCACTTGGCGGTGCCCAAACAGGTGCTCTAATAATCAATTGGTTGACACAGGAGCATTTATCATGAGAATCCCGCCTTACTATAGAAGGCCCGCATGGCAAAGATTTTTTTCCGGAATGGCTGTTGGCGGTGCAATTAGTTGGGTCATTTTTTTATATATTTTTGGGGTATGGCAAGAAAAGCATACGCATAAAATCCGTCTTCAGGAGGATGAAATCCTGGAATTGAAAAAGGATATTAATATTTGGCAACAGGAATATAAAGAGAGTAATAAACGCAATATTGAACAAATTACAGTTCAAAAAATAAATGTTCGGATTACAAACTGGGAGAAATATAAGCTTGATCAGCTAAGTACATTTGAAACAGAGGAATCCGTAAAGGACGATATTAGCATGATGCTGGCCAAGGACCTCGAAACTGTTTATAAAAGTAAGGATTTGATTAAAAAAATCATTGAAAATAAAAGAGTGAAAATTAACAATAAAAGATACAAGCTGGAAGTGAAAGAAATGATTGTTTATACCACTCTTTCCATTGAGCTTGAAATTAATTTTGATGAATAATATTCGGCCCTAACAATAAAGGGCCGAATTTTTATTAATTTGGCTGTGTTAAACTTGGAGGTTGATTTCCGCTCCAGGCGCAAGCGGTTCGTGGGCGGTCCAAGGGAGCCTCCTCGTCGCTTCGCTCCTGTGGGGTCTCCCCTGCCCCGTACTCCCACAGGACAATGAATTGCTTCCTTGAATCCGCCCACGCACGAAGAAAATGCGTTAGCATTTTTGAGGAGTCTTCGCGCCTTCCGCTCCCATCAACGTTGTCAAAAATCAACATTATCCTTTAATACAGCCATTAATTTTAATAATTAGGAATGAGATTTGCAAACCTCTCGTAGTTCGTTTAAAACTAAGTCCACTTCATCCCAAGAATGAATGGATGCACCTGCAGCAAGGGGATGACCGCCGCCTTTAAACTTGCGTGCTACTCCATTAATTACCGGTCCTTTTGAGCGGAGGCGAAGCCTAATTTGGTCATCTTCTTCAATGAAAAAGACCCAGGCTGTGATTCCTTTAACGTCCCCTAATGTACTAACTAATAAGGAGGCTTCCGGCGGTTTCGCCCCAAATTCCTCTAAAAGCTCCTTTGTAAGAATAACCGAGGCCACTCCATATTCCTGCAGCTCAAAGTTCTGTAAAATATATCCATTTAACTTAATGATATTTAAATCCAGCTCATACATCTTGTCATAGAGTTCTGTTCGTGAAAAATTATATTGGATTAATTCTCCTGCATGTGAAAAAGTCTTTTCTGTTGTACTTGGATAAAGAAATCTGCCAGTATCGCCAACAATCCCTCCATACAAGAGTCTTGCTGCTTTATCATTCATGTTCAGACCTTGCTCTTTCCCAAATAAATAGAAATCATAAATCATTTCACTGCAAGAGCTTGCACTCGTATCCACCCATAAAAGGTCTCCATACGGGTCTTCGTTTGGATGGTGATCAATTTTTATCAGCATATCTCCTAAAGTATACCGGCTGTCGCAAATTCTTTCTGTGTTAGCTGTATCACACACAATCACAAGTGCACCGTTATATACTGCATCCTCGATGGTATCCAATCGCTGCATAAAATGAAGGGATGGTTCTTCGCGGCCCACCGCATAAATCTTTTTCTCTGGAAAAGATGCTCTCAACATTTCGACAAGTCCGCATTGGGAACCATATGCATCAGGGTCTGGACGAACATGGCGATGAACAATAATGGTTTCATATTTTTTAATTGTTTCTAAGATTTTTTCTTGCATGGCGTCTCCTTTTTCTGTTCATTTTGAACCGGTTCTGGCATTTTTTGATGATAACCTGTACAATAGTAGATGATTTTTTAAAAGTTCGGAGGAGCTAAAAATGTCAGTACTCGTTATTTTAATTGTCCTATTATTTGTACTATACTTATTTTATAAAACAAAGTACTTTAGAAGCAACCGTCCTGCTGAAAAGAAATGGCTTTCGGCTAAATCGAGTATTGCCCTTGGTCTTTTTGTCTTCTCTTTCGGTATTAATACTGTATATTTATCGCAAACAACCGTTACCATTATTGTTGCTGCTGTTTTTATTATCATTGGCGGCATAAGCTCTTGGACAGGGTATAAAGCTTATAAACATTACCTGCCATTTGCTGTTAAAGAAGCCGAGGCCCTAAAAAGACAGTAAATAAATGAAAGGCCGCTCCATTAATATCAGGAGCGGCTTTTCTTATTTTTGGCACTGTGAAACTTAGTTGTTGATTTCCGCTCCTAGCACAAGCGGTTCGTGGGCGGTCTGGGAAACCTCTTCGTCACTTTGCTCCTGCGGGGTCTTCCCTGCCCCATACTCCCACAGGACACTGAATTGCTTCCTTGAATCGGCCCACGCACGAAGAAAATGCGTTAGCATTTTCGAGGAGTCTACGTGCCTTCCACTCCAATCAACTTTGTTTAAAAATCAACATGGTTCTTTAACATAGTATTTTTTAGGTTCGATCAATTAGCTGACACATCATCATCGCTTTCCCAACCAATATGCCGTCATTAAATACCTCAACGTCCACCTTACCGAACTTCCGCCCTACTTCAAGCACTTTTGGATAAATTTCTAGTGTACTTTCCATTTGAACGGGTTTAAGAAAATAGATGGTCATATTTTCAACGACAAGATCGCCTTTTTTATAGCTTCGTAAAATTCGATTTGCCGCATCAGAGACAATCGTGGTAAAGACACCATAGGAAATGGTTCCAAGATGATTCGTCATTTGCGGGCTGACTTCACAGGAATAAACCTCTTCCCCTTTTGCCTTCCCTTGAATTAATTCCATCTGGTTGGTTACGATATCATCAATCGTTTCACCGACTTGCGGCTGCCGTTGATTCATTTGCAGCGTTTTTAACACATCCTGCCTGCTGATAATCCCTTCTAAACGGTTCGAATCATCTGCCACCGGAAGAACCTCTATTCCCTCCCACACCATCATATGGGCTGTGGAAGCAACACTTGTTTTTCCGCTTACAGTCATTGGATTTTTTGTCATAATCTTATCAATAGTTGTTTCAAAATCCTGCCCTAATATATCCTTTGAGGTAACCATCCCTTGAACCTTCATATTATGGTCTACAACCGGATAACGGCTGTGGGTGGTTTGTTGATTTAATTCATGCCATTTTGAAACCTTATCTGATGTTTTTAGAAAAAATGTTTCAGACAAAGGAGTTAAAATATCTTCCACCAAGATAATTTCTTTTTTTATTAATTGGTCATAAATGGCACGGTTAATCATCGTTGCTACAGTAAACGTATCATAGCTCGTTGAGATAACTGGCAATTCAAGATTATCTGCAAGCTTTTTGATTTGGTCTTCGGCATCAAATCCCCCAGTTATCAGGACTGCCGCTCCTTCTTTCAAGGCAAGCTCATGAGCTTGCGTCCGGTTGCCGACGATTAATAGGTTGCCCGCTTCGGTATAGCGCATCATTGCCTCTAATTTCATTGCTCCAATGACGAATTTATTAAGTGTTTTATGGAGTCCCGTTCTTCCCCCTAAAACTTGACCATCCACAATATTTACAATCTCTGCGAAGGTAAGTTTTTCGATGTTTTCTTTTTTCTTCCTCTCTATTCTAATGGTCCCAACCCGTTCAATGGTGCTGACATATCCTTTATTTTCAGCTTCCTTAATGGCTCGATAGGCAGTTCCTTCGCTGACATTCATCGCCTTTGCAATTTGGCGGACAGAGATTTTTTCGCCTACAGGAAGTGTATCTATATATTGTAAAATTTGTTCATGTTTTGTAGCCAAGACCGTCACCCTTTATTTTAAATTCCCATTCATCCAGTAATGACTTTCCCGGATTCCGTGTGTAAATTTAATTATAGAGTTAAAAAAGCCTTGATACAATACAAGAAAAGCGGAAGCGCCTTGGTTAGCCCCGACAGCTGCTTGCGGGCATGACTGTGAAGTCGTTCTTTGACTTCATGGGCAGGACCGAAGCGACTCGAGAGGCTAGGCGGTGGAGCTAGACAATGAGGATTGTTACATTATTACGAAAAAGCTCCGGTATTGGTTCTACCGGAGCTTTTCTTATACTCTTTAATGAAACATGCGGGATTTTCTTTTACTGCGGTTTGGTTGATGTTTTTGAGCTGCTTTTTTCGGGCTATAAAGAATTCCCGTTAAATTACCGGCAATCACCATTAGAGCAAAGGCAAGCCACGCTAAAGCAAAAATCCCTTTCTGCCCCGGTGCGGTTACCGATAATTGAGGCACTGCATAATAAAGCATTGCTCCGCAAAGTAAAAGACATAATAAATATCTGTTTTTCTTCACATTTTTTCCTCCCTTAAAAACTGCTTGTTTCATATTTATGCTAGAAAGAGGAAAAAAAGTAGACAAATACCTTAATTCATTATAATTCTATAGCTTCCCCTGGCTGAAGAACTTTACCGTTTTGTTCCTCAAGTAGTTCAATAAATTTATTCGGGTCCTGCTTAATTGGCGGGAATGTATTAAAATGAATCGGCACAACTGTTTTCGCGTTTAATAATTTGGCAGCATAAGCCGCATCCTCCGCGCCCATCGTAAAATTATCACCGATTGGCAGGAAGGCAACATCAATTGGATGACGCTCACCAATTAACTTCATATCGGAGAAAAGCCCTGTATCGCCGGCATGGTAAATTGTTTTACCCTCATTGCTAAACAAAATACCCGTTGGCATGCCGCAATACACGATCTCATTGTTAACAGTTGCATAACCTGATCCATGAAAAGCCTGTGTCAGTTTGACCTTTCCAAAATCAAATTGATAGGCACCGCCTATATTCATCCCATGGGTTTGAACACCTTGCCAGCTGAGATAAGTGGTTAGGTCAGCGTTGGCAACAACAAGGGCACCGGTTCTTTTTGCAATTTCAACCGTATCACCGACATGGTCGTTATGACCATGTGTTAACAGAATAACATCAGGATTTACCGCTTCCACATTTAGATCCGTTAAAGAGTTTCCTCGAATGAACGGGTCAATTAAAATTGTTTTCCCTTCCGTTTGAATTTGAACAATGGAATGGCCATGATAAGAAATTTTCATTGTTTTAACTCCTCTCATTAAATAGTTTTATAATTACTTCCATACTAAAATTAGGAATTCCTTCCTCACAAAATAACTTTACCCAAAAGATAACACTTTTAGCAAAAAACTGAACTGTAACAGTCCTATAATAAACTATCACTTCTAAAGCCCAGTTTGTTTACATTCAGGCGTTAAATTGATAATCTCAAAAGTGGAAATGATTTTTAAGGGGGAACTAACATGAATCAACGTGTAGAAAAGCTTCAAGCTTGGATGAAAGAAAATGAAATCGAAGTAAGCTTCATCACCTCTTCAGAAAATGTTTTTTACCTAAGCGGATATTTTACGAATCCGCATGAACGCCTGCTGGCTCTTGTTGTTTTTCAACAAGAGGAACCATTTCTTGTTTGTCCGGCCATGGAAGTTCATGATGCGAAACGCTCCGGATGGGACCATGAAATCATAGGATATAATGACATCGAAAATCCTTGGGAAATGATTCAAAGCTCTATTCAAAAAAGAATCAGAATCGTATCGAAAACAGCGATTGAAAAAGAACATATGAATGTGGAACGGTACGAACAACTATCGAGCCTTTTCCCAAAAGCTGCTTTTATTTCTGCTGAAGAAAAATTACGTATTCTTCGAATGATTAAGGATGCTAAGGAATTAAAAGTTATCGAGGAGGCTTGTGCACTCGCAGACTATGCTGTCGAATTCGGCGCAAGTGAAATCAAAGAAGGCAAAACAGAATTAGATGTTCTTAATGCAGTCGAATATGCATTAAAACAAAAGGGCGTTACCGAAATGTCCTTTGCAACGATGGTTTTAACTGGTACAAACGCTGCATCTCCGCACGGCAACCCGGGGTTAACAAAAATAAAAAAAGGCGATTTGGTTTTATTTGACCTCGGTGTTGTCGTTGATCGCTATTGCTCTGATATCACTAGAACCGTTGCATACGGAGACATTAATGATAAGCAAAAAGAAATTTATGACACTGTCTTAAAAGCGCAGCTTGCCGCAATTGAGGCTAGTAAGCCTGGTGTGACAGCAGCAGAGGTTGACCTAACCGCCCGCAGAATTATTGCTGATGCAGGATATGGAGAGTATTTTCCACACCGTTTAGGACATGGACTTGGAATTAGTGTTCATGAATATCCTTCCATGACTGAAACAAATCAGTTGGTCATCGAAGAAGGCATGGTATATACAATTGAACCAGGAATTTATGTACCTGAGGTAGCCGGGGTTCGAATTGAGGATGATCTCTTTATTACCGCGGACGGTGCTAAAGTATTAACAAACTTCCCGAAAGAATTACAAATTATTAAATAACCATATGGAATTTTTATCTATTGAACAATCGAGTAATCTGCAGTAAAATAATAATACAAGCTGCATTGTACGTAATGATAATAAAGTTTTAACCTTTAAGCTGTAAAAGGGAGTTTTAACATTGAAACTGAAATGACATGCCTCTGTCTACAAGACATGGAGGACAGGCAGGAAGGTTTCTGCGAACACCCACTTTGAGGAGTGGTGGTTTAAAACTTTCTTATATGAATACGGCAATTGCGGCTACATATTAGTAACTAAAAACCAGCTTCAAATTGAAGCTGGTTTTTTTATATACCTTACACCTTTTCTAACAATGTCTTTGTATCCTTAAATTGAAGACCATGTGCTTCTGCCACTGCCTCGTAGGTTACATAGCCGCCAAGTGTATTAATTCCTTTCAACAATGCTTCATTTTTAAGGCAAGCCGCTTTATATCCCTTATTCGCAATGTCTAATGCATACGGAACCGTTACATTTGTTAAAGCAATGGTGGAGGTACGCGGAACAGCCCCTGGCATGTTTGCAACAGCATAATGGACTACCCCATGCTTTACATATGTTGGATTATCATGTGTCGTAATCCGGTCTGTTGTTTCAAAAATCCCCCCCTGATCAATGGCGATATCTACGACAACACCGCCCGGTTTCATTGACTGAATCATTTCTTCCGTGACAAGCTTCGGTGCTTTTGCTCCCGGGATTAAGACAGCTCCAATTACAAGATCTGATTCCTTAACAGCTTCGGCAATATTATAATGGTTAGACATTAACGTAGTCACGTCTGAACCAAAAATATCATCCAATTGACGAAGCCTGTCGGGGTTCAAATCAATAATCGTAACCTTCGCACCTAATCCAATGGCCATTTTGGCTGCATTGGTACCGGCAACCCCGCCACCGATAATTGTCACATTTCCTCGATGAACCCCCGGCACTCCGGAAAGCAATATTCCTTTACCGCCATGAACCTTTTCAAGAAACTGAGCACCAATTTGTGCTGCCATTCTACCAGCTACTTCACTCATAGGAGTCAATAATGGCAAACTTCTATTTGATAGCTGAACGGTTTCATAGGCAATTCCAACCACTTTATTATCGATGAGAGCTTTGGTTAATTCCGGTTCCGGGGCTAAATGTAAATATGTAAATAATATTAGCCCTTCACGAAAATAGGAGTACTCACTTGGGAGTGGTTCCTTTACCTTCATAACCATTTCCATCGACCAAGCTTCTCCGGCCGAATCTACTATCTTTGCTCCAGCTGAAGCATAATCCTCATCAGAAAAACCAGATCCATGCCCCGCTCCTTTTTCAATATATACATCATGACCAAATTTTAATAGGTTTACTACCCCGGCAGGTGTCATCGCTACACGATTTTCGTTATTTTTTATCTCTTTAGGTACTCCAATCCGCATATCCTTACCTCCATTTTAAATCATCCATATTTACTATTATATCCACCCATAAGCTTAATAATGTCAAAGCCTGTTATGAATATAGATTCCAGTGATTTATTGAAAATAGAATAAAAAAAGAAAAAGACTGCCCTCATTCGGACAGCCTTCCATCCTTCCCTGCCTAACCTTCTGTACTGCTGCTTTCAGTCTGTTCGGTTCCCTCTCCGATAAATCCGCTATTATACGAATTCAAGATTTGCTCGCTTACCTCATTTGTCCCCTGTTCATCAAACTCAAAAATATTTTGCTTATTCGGATTACGCTTGCTCATGTGCCTGCCCCCTTCAATAATTAATACCCCATTATTGTTCGAAAAATTGGCACATCTATACATTTCCAATTGTTGTATAATTCGGGTAAAAGAGATGATGAATCATCGACTTAATAAAAAATACATAATGCTATTAACTTGTGTAATTGTTTTACATTTATATTTTAGGTTAGATTAATAGTTTTCCAGTGAAAGCTCCGATAATGTGTAGTAAAATAAAAAAAACTATACATGTGGAGGCAAATGTATGGAAGAACATTTTTCTTTCGATCAACGTCTGGGAATTCAACTCCCTGACATTCAACTAGATTGGGAACAGTATTCCCGCCAGACCCAGGCTGCTATCTTGTTCTATTGGGAGCAAATTCGCGGCACCATTCCTGACAGAATTGCAGAACTTGAACATACGATTAATCAAAAACAATCACAACTTTCAGATGAAAGCGACTTCCCTCGTTCCTGTGAACTAAACAGTGAAATCGCGGATCTCGCTTCCATTATTAATGATTTATGGATTTGGTATCGCGCAAATCAAACTGTTTCAGTAAAAATGCACCATTAGAAAAAGCTCCCGCTTATGGGAGCCTCTTTTATTTCAAGTCCTTTTTCAATTCTCTTACCACATGCCCTATTTCTGGAAGAATAAGTTTTTCCATCGCAAGCTTTACGGCACCTGAAGAGCCCGGGGTAGAAAAAACGGCTTTATCTTTCACAACCCCTGCAATAGCTCGTGAAAGTATGGCTGCAGATCCTATATCTAGCTGGTAGCTTAACATTCTAAACAATTCTCCAAACCCAACAATTTCTTTTTCAATTAGCGCCTTGACGGTCTCAATCGTCACATCCCGTTTGGCAATACCTGTGCCTCCATTGGTGATAATAATCTCGATATCCTCTCGTTCACAGCCCTTTAAAATTTCTTCTTGAATAGGGGCTTTTTCATCTTTTACTATACAATAATCAAGGACCTTATGACCTGCTTGCTCTAGGAGGTCAATCATCAATCTCCCGCTTTTGTCACTTTCTTCATTTCGTGTATCACTAACCGTAATTACTTTACAATGAACGGTTTTCGGCGCTTCTTTTTTATGCTCTTTCGTACTCATCCGGATACTCCTCTTTTTCTTTTAAATAACGAAGCTGATAATATTTGTGGGCAACTTCCGTAACTTTCCTTGTTAACTGATAATTTGCCCCTGCCCCAATCGCCATGCTGACAAGCGGAATGCCCTGAATCAATTTTTTTCGAAATAAAGCAATGACCATTGCCTTTAACAGCTGTTGGACAGGCTGCTCCAGCCAGGTAATATCCGTTATTTCTTCATTCCCTTGATAAAAATAAAAATCATCGTTTCCGTCTAATTCATGCATGAGCGCCGCCCATCCATCCTTCTGAATCCTAGGAGGAAGTGTAGCAGTATGAAAAACCTTCAGTGAAGTCATCATTTCAAAAGGAGTATTGACCTCAAATCCATAAGTCATGGCAATTAATTGCACAGCTCGTAAATTAATCACGGCAATTGCCGGAATATCCATTCCTAAAAGCAGGGTACCGCCTGTTCCAGATAGTCCACCTTGTGCAAAGGAATACAGCCGATGCTTGGCAATTTGTTGCTGGGCTATGTATTGCAGTTGATTGATATCTAATTTTTTTAGATCATCTATTTTTTCTAACTCCTTGTAAAAAATCCTTCCGGATGAAAGAATTCGTTCCTTCGCATCCATCTGAAGCTGGGAACCCTGAATCAAGCCATGTAAGTGAAACAACCAGTTGTCGACTAATAGAAAAAACTTTTTTTGAACCATTTTGGGTAAAAGTAAAAAGGAACGCTCTAAGTATTTTTCATAGGTCAATTGAAAGTCATTTACTTCATAACTGAATAAATGATTTTCCCATTCCCTTATTTCCTTTAAGACGTTTTTCTCCCTGTCTGAGAGCGGCATGAAAACACTCCTCCTGTTTCCAATTCTTTCTTTAAGTATAGCATAAAGAAACAGAAGGATTAAAAAAAGCAAAATCCCTTTAGAGAGACTTTGCCTTTTATATTAAATCCTAATTTGCCAAGCGAACCACGTCGCGGGCGATCATTACTTCTTCATTTGTCGGGATGATCAATACCTTAACAGGTGAGTGAGGATAATTAATGAAGGCTTCTTCTCCTCTAACCTTATTAAGGGCAGGATCCCAGTAAACTCCCATGAATTCTAACCCTTTAAGAACATTTTCTCTAATCACATCGCTGTTTTCGCCGATTCCCGCAGTAAAAATAATCGCATCTACACCATACATACGGGATGCATAGGAACCAATGTATTTATGAATTCTGTTTGCGAATACATCTAACGCAAGTTTTGCCCGGGCGTTTCCTTGTTTCGCTTGAATTTCAATATCCCGTAAATCACTTGAAAAACCGGAAACAGCCAGCATTCCACTCTTTTTATTTAAAATATCAAGAACTTCTTCAGCCGTTTTATTCGTTTTTTCCATGATATATGGAATCAACGCTGGGTCAATATTTCCTGAACGCGTTCCCATTGTAACCCCTGCAAGTGGTGTAAAGCCCATTGAAGTATCAATTGATTTACCGCCTTCAATAGCTGCAATACTTGCCCCATTCCCTAAGTGGCAGGATATAAGGCGCAGTTGTTCAACTGGACGACCTAATAGCTCAGCGGCACGCTGTGACACATATTTATGGGACGTACCATGGAAACCATATTTTCGAATTCCATAATTTTTGTAGTATTCATATGGAAGACTATATAAAAAAGAGCTTTCAGGCATCGTTTGATGGAAGGCTGTGTCAAAGACAGCAACTGACGGAACATTCGGCAATACTCCTTGAAATGCTTGAATTCCAGTAATATTTGCCGGGTTATGCAGTGGCGCCAATTCCGATAGCTCCTCGATTTTTGCCAATACGTCATCGGTAATGAGAACAGAATCATTAAAGGCTTCTCCACCATGTACTACACGATGTCCGATTCCTTCAATTTCATCCAGTGATTCAATAATTCTGAGCGACGTAAGTTTATCTAACAACATTTTAACGGCCACATCATGATTTGGAATATCGATGATTTCTTGAACTTTTTCACCATGTGCAGTGATATTAAAAATAGAATCTTTTAAACCGATTCTCTCAATTAACCCTTTTGTAATAACATTCTCACTTGGCATTTCAAATAATTGAAACTTTAAGGATGAACTGCCGGCATTGATTGCAATAATTTTAGACATTTTGCTACAGCTCCTTTTATATAAAAACATCGGTTTTAAAGGACTCTTTTCTCTCATCTTTAGCCTTTGCAAACCGAAATTGAATATATCTCTCAATTACTCATTTAAACACTCGATTTGTCACATTTCAAGGAGTAATTTAAGTGTCAGCGGTTACATCTAAAATATAATTTTATTCAAAGTTTTTGTACTATTAGTAAAAAACAAAAAAACAAAAATTCATCGGTTAAGATTGTTTAGAAAGGGTATTTTTTTAGCGATTTTTTACTTTGTCTTTTGATTTCCCTGCAATAGGGCCTGTTGATTTCCGCTCCGGTCACTCGCTTTCCGCGCGGGGAGGTCCTGGAGCCTCCTCGGCGCGTGCGCCTGTGGGGTCTCCAGTGACCTCTCTATCCCGCAGGAGTCGAGTGCCCTCCGCTCCAATCAACAAGCTAGTAAAACAATGTATTACAACACACTTTTTCAAACCTTGTTAACTGTATTGTAATCTTCTATAATTTTGGCAGGCTGCGGTAATAACCTGTTCACCGGTTCTGTCCAAATCCCATAACCGGAATCGGAAAGCCCACGAAGAGCTCTTTCCAGCCTGCGAAGCTTCGCCCAATTTTTTCCTTTATAAATTTATAAAGCATTATTCCAGATTTACTTTTTAAATAATAGACGAAAAACCAATAGATTTGTCAATCAAGCATAGAAGGTAGTCATCTGGGTCTAATCCATCAGAAACGAATTCTATTCACTTTGGCGAAACTCTTCTTGGCCTAAAATTAAATTCACCAATTATTTTAAATATTCATGGAGTGAAATTTTTTTAAAAATGCATCTGTTGATTGGAGCGGAAGGCGAGAAGACTCCTCGAAAATGCTAACGCATTTTCTTCGTGCGTGGGCGGATTCAAGGAAGCAATTCATTGTCCTGCGGGAGTACGGGGCAGGGGAGACCCCGCAGGCGCCAAAGCGCCTAGGAGGCTTCCCGGCACGCCCGCGAACCGCACGCACCTGGAGCGGAAATCAACAGACTTGTTGCAGAGACCAAACTCTAATAATATATAATGAATTAAAGCAGTGCATTTTTTAAGAGATCAAATAAAATAAAAGGCAATCGAAAGATTTTCGACAGCCTGAAAAAAAACCGATATTTTATCGGTTTTTTGGTTTATTCTCTTGGAACCATTTGTCCATTTTTAATAAGATTTTATCCATTTCTGCAGCATTTGACAGACTTGGCAGATTAACAAGTAAAGCTTGCTTTGGAGGCAGAACTTCCTCACCTTTCTTCTGCAAAACTAAAATACTTTTTGCCGTACTCTTATTTTTAAACATACTATTTGGCAATTGAAGGAACCCTTGTATAATAACATGTTCCTTTATAAATTCGTGAAGCCCTTTGGCTTGGTCACTTTCAAAAAGTGTATTTGGCACCAGGAAAAATAGATACCCTCCTGGTTTTGTGTGCTTGACACTTTGTTCAATAAATAGATGGTGTGAATAGGAATGCCCTTCTTTTGCCTGCAATTGATAATCCGCGGCCCGAACATCATTCGGATAGTAACCAACAGGTAGATCTCCAATTACCACATCAACTGGATCAATAAATAATGGCTCGAGGCTATCCTGATTGAAAAGCTCTACGGGATGCTGTTGCAAATTAGCATTAATGTAAGCCAGCCTTATTAAAAGGTCATCAACCTCAACGCCGATTGAAACCACTTCCTTTTGTAAATGGTTTAATACAGTCGTTAATAAATTACCTGTTCCAATTGCCGGGTCAAGCAAGCGCATTGATGGTTGCACGCCAAACTTTTGAACTAAATAACCAATAAGCATACCAATCGAATCAGGCGTCATTTGATGATTTGGCTGCACATTTTCCTGCATCCCTTTTAAAATCACAAGCTGGTACGCTTTTCGAATTTCTTCATTTGAATATTTATTAATCTGAATTTCTTCATAATGTTTTTTTAGTCTTTTTACGGTTAATTCACTTAACTCCTCCTGAAGGATAGAACCCTGAAAAAGGTTCTCCCCTGTTTCAGCCAATGCCTCTAAAAAGCTGCATTCTAATTCCTCCTGAATCACGAGGGCCGTCTGATTAAATACCGTAAAAAGCTCTTCAACTGGAGAAACTTTCATCCTATAACCTCCATATAATCAAAAAAGACCCCGCCATTGACGAGGCCTCCTCTACATTTAATTATTTCGCACTTTTAGCTGCTTCGATTGCTGCTTCATAATTAGGATGATGCGTTGCTTCACTCACATATTCAACATATGTCACAGTATCGCTGGAATCAACCACGAACACTGCACGTGCTAATAATCTATGTTCTTGCATAGCAACACCATATGCTTCACCGAAAGAAAGGTCACGATGATCGGATAATGTCTGTACGTTTTCGATTCCGTTCGCTCCACACCAGCGCTTTTGTGCAAATGGAAGATCGCAGCTGATCGTTAGGATTTTTACATTCCCTAAATTGTTTGCTTCCTCGTTAAAACGACGTGTTTCTGCATCACATACACCTGTATCCAAAGAAGGTACAGAAGTAATTAAACGCACCTGTCCCTTTGTATCATTTAAAGTAACCTCTGAACGATCATTTGCAAGCACAGTAAAATTAGGTGCCTTTTCCCCTACTTTTACCTCACTGCCTAATAATGTTACCGCTTTACCGCCAAATGTCACGTTTGCCATATTTACATCCTCCTTTGTTTTTATCAAATTGAGCGGCAATTTAATGTCATACCGCTAATATGTACAGTGTAAATATATCTTTTCAGAATCTTTTTTGCAATTATTTCAACCTGAAACCTATCCATGAAAAAAGTTAATCCTCCTTTTCTCGGAAGATTAACCTTTTCATTATAAATCAAGATCATGTTTTTCTTGAGACTGATGGCTATTTTGCTGGCTGGTTGAATGTAGGTGATCTCTTTTCGAAAACATTTGCTGGATTTTATCCACTGCCTGTGGTGCCAGTTCCAATATTTTTTCATACAAATGAGTACTTTCGTCCAAATGAAGCATTTTCACACCTTGAGAATTTACAATTAAAAAGGCAATGGGTGTAATAGAAACCCCGGCTCCGCTTCCTCCTCCGAATGGGAGGCTTGACTGATTATGGCCCTGACCTTGATTTTGGCCCTGACCTTGTTGGCCTCCACCGCCGCCTCCTTTAAATTCACTTCCACCGGCCGCAAATCCAAAACCAACCTTTGAAACTGTTAAAATGACACTTCCATCCGGGGTTTCAACAGGATCCCCGATAATTGTATTTACATCAATCATTTCTTTTAAGCTTTCCATTGCCGTTGTCATCAAACCTTGAATTGGATGGTCAGACATCGTAGTTTCCTCCTCTTTCAAACGGATTTAGTTTTTTCCTTTGAAAAATTAGTGTTTGATTTTAATTTCGGGCGTCCGCCCTTCCAGAATTTTATTAGTTTTAATCCTGCTAAAATAGCTTGCCCGATTCGAAACTGAAACATACATGAAAATTGTGTTTGAATAACGGTTGCTTGAAAGTGTGGTGTAACCTGTAAAATAGGCATTTCTTTTAAATTAAAATAGTTACTTAGTAAACCAACAATACCTCCTTTAATCGTCCAAAGTCCTCCACATAATACTCCTGTATGTGCAGCATCCCCTATCCCAAACATCGTATGCCATTCAAATTGTTGTATAGAGACCTTTTTTAAAAACTTACGGATGATTATATGCATATCAACTATATGCTTTAGAATTTCTTTTGTATTATTAAAATTCGTAATCATTTCATCGGGAGTAATTTGATGTACCTCATCATTTGAGGATTTTTCAGAAGAATGGCCTTTTTTCTTTTTATCTTTGACAACAATACTTGGTGAATCATCATCCACTTTAATTAATGGAATATGTTTTTTGAATTTAATCAGGCCAAACCAAATCTTAAACTCGATTTTTAAATCATCATTGTCATTATGGTGATAATAATTCACTTTAATCGTCAGCTTTGTAAAAATAATCAGTAAGAATAAGAGCACAAGAATAACAAAGATTAGAAGGACCCAGATCAATTTCATTCACAGCCTTTCAGCCTATTAGTATGGCTTTAAGGCAAAAAAATAAACCCATCAACAAAAAGTTGATAGGCTTAAAAATTACTTTTCTGCGTGGATTACCGTAGTGTCTGAAAAGAGATCGTGCAATCCTTGTTTTTTCGGAAGAAAGGCAGCAATTACATATCCGACAATGATTGTCGCCGAAATAAAGCGGCCGATCCATTCACGGAATAAAACAGTTCCCCAAGTTAATTGATCCTTATTCAAATCAACTACTTTTATCCCAAATACCATTTTGCCAAGTGTCTGCTGGAAATATTTCGTCATCAAGACAAAATATAAATAAAAAATAACCGCAGAAGCAATAGAAATGGGAGCAAACATATTAAATTCAGCTAAAGAGATGTCAAGTATGCGAAATACAGGCTTAATCAACAGCCTGACTAGGCTCCCAACTATAATTAAGTCAAGTAGATATGCCCAAAAACGCATCCAAAATCCGGCATATCGAATTGGATATCGCGGTAATTCCTTTATCATTTCCTTTTTTAGTTGGACGTTGTTTTCGCTGTTAATCTCTTCTTCTTGATGTATCATCATTTCTTCGGAGCGATGATCCTCTATTTGATTTTTGTTTTCTTGATCATAATTGCTTTCCATCTACTTCGCCCCTATTCCGCATAAAGATACATGAGCCTTGGTGAATTGGGTTTAGAGAGAATTTTTAGCATTCCGGCCATTTCCGCGTTTTCTCCCATCCATTTATGAACCTGCATACTGAATAATGAACCAAATCCAAGGTCATCTGAATAGCGAATAACCTTTGCTCCCTTCAAATTCTCATCCTTTTTCATTTTCTTAATAACATCATCCAAATATCCATAGCCATCAATTAAATTCAATTCTTTCGCCTGCCGACCGTCATATACTCTCCCGTCCGCAATCTTTTTTACCTGCTCAATACTTAAATGGCGGCCCTCAGATATAACCTTGACAAATCCCTGATACGAATTATTAATCATTCGTTGAAGAATTTGCCGCTCTTCCTCGGTCATTTTTCTAGTTGGACTCATAATGTCTTTATATTTTCCACTTTTAATCGTGACAAAATCGACGCCATACTTCTTCGCTAATCCTTCATAATTGATCCCTTCCATAATAACTCCAAGAGATCCAGTAAGTGTTTCTGGACTTGCATAAATCCTTTTAGCTGCTGTTGAAATATAATATCCTCCCGACGCTGCCATTGACCCCATTGAAATATAGACCGGTTTTTTCGTATCTTTTTGAATCTCCTCTAGTTTATCATGGATCTCGGCACTTTCGACGACTCCACCCCCGGGAGAATTGACTCTTATGATGATACCCTTGACTGTATCATCCTCTTTGATATAGTTTAATTTTTTCATAAAGTCCTGATGGTTATAGCCGGAACTTTGTAATAAAGAGGCTGTTTCACCCGTATCTTGAATAACCCCATCCACATCTAGGACTGCAATTTTTTTTAGCTCGCTTCCGTCTTTAACTACCTCTTCAGTAAAAGGCTGCTCACTTGTTGATAAAAATTCACCTATATCCGTCTCAATACCCTTAAAGGCAAAAGCTGATAAAAAGTTAATAACCACTGAGACAAAAAATAGTGCTGCTGCAATTCCGAGTGCTGCCCAGCGTTTTCCATTCATATTCTTTCCCCCCACCTGTGTCAATCCAGTTAAATTTACGTCCGTATTTTCATATTGTTTCAAAAAAATGCTAAACTAAATAAGATTATCATCATTTTATCAAAAGATATTTTTATAAACGTTAAAAATTGGAAATTATTTTTGTATTTAGGAGGTCCATTTATGGAAAGTCGCCGCAATATTTACTTTTACCACACACGTGATGCCGATATGCTTTCAAAAGCTTCGCATATTTATGAGTTAGCTGAACAATATGGTTTTACGATCGTTGATGATCAACTGAAAGCAAATATTATTGCCAGCATCGGGCATGACGGAACTTTCCTGCAGGCCGTCCGGAAAACAGGTTTTAGAGAGGATTGTCTTTACGCTGGTATTTCGACTACTAGAAACTTAAGTATGTACTGTGATTTTCGGATTGATGATACCTCAAAAATGGTTGAAGCTTCAGTAAATGAACAATTTGAAGTCCGTCGTTACCCTCTTCTTGAAGTGACAGTGGATGGACAAGGGATGTTCCCATGTTTGAATGAGTTCAGCATCCGTTCCTCCATTATTAAAACGCTGGTAATTGACGTGTTCATTGACCAGCTGCATTTTGAAACCTTCCGTGGAGACGGGCTGGTGGTGGCCACACCTACAGGCAGCACTGCTTATAATAAATCACTAAATGGTTCCGTTGTTGACCCGTTAATTTCCTGTATGCAAATCAGTGAGGTTGCTTCGTTAAATAATAATCGGTACCGCACACTGGGGTCTTCATTTATCATTGGAGAGGAACGTACGCTGACACTTAAAGTGATTTCAGAAGGAAATGACCATCCCGTAATGGGTATGGACAATGAAGCATTAAGTATTCGCCATGTGGAAAAAATTCAAATAAAAATGAGCAATAAAAAAATTAAGACGCTTAAATTAAAAGACAATTCATTCTGGCATAAAGTGAAAAGACAATTTCTATAAAAAAGCAGCCACCCTAGAATTAAACTCGGTGGCTGCTATTTTTATCCGTTTAATTTTTCTTTTTGGATATTTAATCCTCTCTGAGGAAATAGTTTTGTTTTAGATAAAGAATAAATCGTTAAAGCGGACCAAATAAAAATAAAGGAAAGCAGCTGTGTTTTTGAAAAATGTTCTTTATAGACAAACACGCCTAAAATTAAGGTTAAAGTCGGCGCAATGTATTGTAAGAATCCAAGTAAGGATAACGGAATTTTTTGTGCACCTTTTGCAAAATAAAGCAGTGGTACAGCCGTTGCCGCTCCGGCGCCTACTAACAGTAAATCGGTTACCGCACTTGCTGATAAAAATGAATTCGTACCATTAATAAATAGGAAACACATATATATTGCTGCAATCGGTGCAACAACTAATGTTTCAAGAGTTAATCCCACGGCTGACTCTACATTGATTAATTTTTTTGCAAGGCCGTATAACCCAAAAGAAAGTGCTAGACTAATGGCAATCCAAGGAAATTTCCCATGGGAAATTGAAATGATCAATACCCCAATAGTGGCTAGGCCAAATGAGATATATTGTGCAATTGACAATTTTTCTTTTAGGACAATCATTCCCAATAGGACACTCACGAGCGGATTGATATAATAGCCAAAGCTTGCTTCGAGCATATGACCGCTGTTAACTGCCCAAATATAGACAAACCAATTAATGCTTATTAATAACGAGGCAATGGCCAGGGCATAAAGCTGTTTTTTATTTTGTGCAAATCCTTTAAGGGTTTGAGTAAATAATCTCCATTTTCTTGTTAATAAAAGTACTAGGACCATAAAAATAAACGACCAAAAAATTCGGTTCGCAAGAATTTCAAAGGCACTTACTTGATCGATGAGCTTCCAATAGATGGGCAGCAGCCCCCATAAGAAATAGGAGAAACCTGCATGGAAGGTTCCCTTTTTTATCTCTGATTTATTCATTGTTGTTCTGTTCCCCAATCTTTCTAGTTTCGAAATATTTATTATTATAACGTGAAACGGAAGGAAAAGGGGGAATTTTAATTCACCAATTTTTGCCCAAAATAAAAAACAATCGAGAACCGATTGCCAGATTTTCAAGAAAGGGTATTTTTCTCAGCAACTTTCTACTTTGTCAAATCTAATACTATTTAATGGATTTCCCATGCAAAAGGGCCTATTGATTTCCGCTCCGGTCACTCGCTTTCCGCGGGGAGGTCCTAGAGCGGAGTTTAACGTAGACAACCAAAAAAGACTGTCGATAAACCCAAAATCCTTCGGATTTGTCGACAGTCTTAACAATCGGAATTTACCGATTTTCTTTATCTAATTAACTTTTTAAAGTTTCCATTTCTTTTTGGCGAAGTTCGATACGGCGGATTTTTCCGGAAGTGGTTTTCGGAAGATCCGATACATATTCAATCTTTCTAGGATACTTATATGGTGCTGTAAGCTCCTTTACATGCTCTTGAAGATTCTTTGTTAATTCAGGATTGTTCGAATCAATCCCCTCTTGTAAAACAACAAACGCTTTGACGATATACCCGCGAATTTCATCAGGACTTCCCACTACGGCACATTCTTTGACAAATGGATGTTTAACAAGCGCATCCTCTACTTCAAATGGTCCAATTGTATAGCCGGAACTAATGATAATATCATCGCCGCGCCCTTCAAACCAGAAATAGCCTTCCTCGTCCATTTTCGCTTTGTCGCCCGTTACGTAGTAATCCCCACGGAATTGCATCGCTGTTCGTTCTGGGTCTTTATAATAATTTTTGAATAAAGCAGGCGTTTCAACATGAACGGCAATATCGCCCACCTCACCTACTTGACAAACTTGTCCTTCTTCATTAATGATTTCAACACGGTTTCCCGGAGTTGGTTTGCCCATGGAACCAGGTTTTAACGGCATTCCCTTGGTAACCCCAACAAGTAAAGTGTTTTCTGTTTGACCATAGCCGTCCCGAACATCAACACGGAAGTATTTCCTAAAGGTATCAATTACCTCGCGATTGAGTGGTTCCCCAGCGGATACTGCACTATGAAGGTTTGGCAATTGATATTCTGCGAGGTTATCTACCTTTGCCATTAATCGATATTCTGTCGGTGTACAGCAAAGAACATTTACATCGTATTTTTGTAGCAGGCTTAAATACTTTTTAGGCTCAAATTTGCCATTATATATTAAACCTGTTGCGCCTGACCCAAGGACTGATAAGAATGGACTCCAAATCCATTTTTGCCAGCCTGGACCGGCCGTTGCCCAAACGGTATCCCCTTCGTTAATGCCAAGCCATTTAGACGCAGCCGTTTTCAGATGGGCAAATGCCCAGCCATGGGTATGCACCACTCCTTTAGGATTCCCAGTTGTACCCGAGGTATAGGATAAAAAGGCCATATCCTCTCTTTTCGTATCGGCAATATCAAAATTCTCTGAAGCCGCTTTCATTTCTTCATCCAGATGGTTCCAGCCTTCCATTTTTCCTCCAAGGGAAAATTTCACAAGAGATTGGGCAGTACTAATATTTTCAAATTGATCCACGTATGGATAATAACTAATAACAGCCTTAACATCTCCATGTGTAATCCGGTATTGTAAATCCTTTTCTCTTAGCATTTCAGAGCTTGGAATTACCACCATCCCCGCTTTTAATGCAGCGAGGTAGACAATATAGGCTTCAATCAGTCTTGGAACAATCACTAAAACTGTATCACCTTTTTGTAAACCATTATGAATCAGCACATTACCTGCTTGATTTACTTTTTTCAATAATTCTTCATATGTAACCTGTTTTGTTTCACCTGTTTCATTTTCCCATTTTAATGCTAATTTGTTCGGGTCTTTTGCAAAACGTTCTACTTCAGAAACAAGATTGTAGTTCTCCGGTGCAATTAAATCCTCACGTTTCATAACTCTCCCCCTCAGCAATAAAAATTTACGTCCAATTTTATTATACAAAATTGTCCTAAAATTTTAAATTATTATTATTCGAAAAACATTTTTTAAGTTCGTTATTGATACAATCAAATGAGATAAAACAAAAAAAGAAGAGAGCAGGAATAATTCCTGCTCTCTGTAGCCATATTATTTATTTGTTATCGAGTAAATCCGCTGCCGCCTAATTGAGACTCAGCCATAGCGACTAAACGCTTAGTAATTTCTCCACCAACTGAACCATTAGCACGAGAAGTAGTATCAGCACCAAGTTGTACACCAAATTCAGTAGCAATTTCGTATTTCATTTGGCCAAGAGCTTGTTCAACACCAGCAACTAGTAATTGATTAGAATTGTTGTTTGCCATTTGATATCACCTCCTTGTGAGTATATAATGTGTAGAACTCACAAGGTTCATTCTTAATATCAATTGGTAATTGTTCACAAAAAATTCATTTTAAAATAATTCATCGAACTCTGAATCATCGTTACCCAGATCCGGTTTAATTGTAATAGTCTCCGTGTCATTAACTGCTTCTTCAATCAAAGGATCGAAATCAAAATAGCTTTCATATTGCTGGACTTTCTCTCTGCGGGGCTTTGTTTTTGGCGACGCAGGGACAAAAATCGTACAGCAATCTTCATACGGTCTATTCGAAATCTCAAGGGTATCGAATTCTTGAGCGATTTTAATAATTTCGGTTTTGTCCATCGTTACAAGCGGCCGTATGATGGGGGTATTGGTAACCTCATTAATGGTAAACATGCTTTCAAGTGTTTGACTAGCCACTTGACCAAGGCTTTCGCCGGTAATAATGGCAAGCCCTTCCCGCTTTTCTCTAATTTTATCGGTAATTCTAAGCATGAATCTTCTTGTGGATGTCATCGTATAGTTTTCAGGAACTTGTTCACGTATTGCCTGTTGTACATCCGTAAACGGAACAATATGAAGCGTCATTTGACCATACACTTCAGCTAGCTTTTTAGCAAGGTCAATCACCTTTTCCTTAGCCCGTTCACTTGTAAACGGCGGACTGAAGAAGTGAACGGCCTCAATCTCAAGACCTCGCTTCATGGCCATAAACCCAGCAACAGGGCTGTCGATTCCACCTGACAGCATTAACATCGCTTTACCACCGGAGCCCGCCGGGTATCCCCCGGCCCCTGTTATTGTTTCACATGAAAGGTAAACAGCCTCTTTACGTACCTCAATCAATAAGTTAATATCCGGCTTCTTCACATTTACTTTTAGACCAGGAAGGTTTGACAGCAGATGAGCACCAAATAGTTGGTTGATTCCGTCCGTATCCAATTCAAAAGTTTTATCTGATCTTTTCGCGGTAACTTTAAAGGTTTGGCCTTCTTGATAAAGTGAACCAACTAATTCAAGAGCAGCTTCTTTCATTTTCTCCAAATCACTCTCTACCTTAACAGCCGGACTAAATGTTTGGATCCCAAATATTTTTCTTAAAATCATTTTAATTTCTTGTACATCTTCACCGTTTAATAAAACATACATACGATCATGTGTTGCTTCCACTTTTATTTTTGGAAAAGCGGAAAGGGCCAATTTAACACTTTTTCTTAATTTACCAACGAATTTATTTCGATTACGGCCTTTCGTTGACAATTCTCCATAGCGAATGACTATTCGATCATAATTCATATTATTTCATTACCTTTCGTAAATGATCAGAAGCTTCTTTCATTGCTGAAAGAGCATCAATGGCTTCATTTTCTGTATTATTAAAGGAGAGACTAATTCGTATTGCACTTTCAGCCAGTTCATCCGGAACCCCCATAGCAAGCAATGTTGCACTTGAGGATTTCTTCTTAGATGAGCATGCACTTGTGGTGGAAACATAGATTTCTTTTTCTTCTAGTGCATGAATCAGAACCTCGGGTTTTATTCCTTTAATGGAAAAATTTAAAATATGTGGAGCGGCATTCTCAATGGGCGTATGGATTTGAACCTCTTCTAATTCACTTAACCCATTCCTTAGGATTTCCCGAATTTTTTTCATTCTTTCCATCCCGTTTTTCCCTTCCGCCAATACCATTCGTAACGCCTTAGATAGGGCAACTGCCCCTGCAACGTTTTCTGTACCGCTGCGGAGTTTCCGCTCTTGGCCTCCTCCAGCTAATAATGGGGACAATCGTACACCTTCCCGAACATATAAAACTCCAGTCCCTTTCAAGGCGTGGAATTTATGGGCGGAAAAAGAACATAGATCCACTCTGTTTTCATGTAATGATAGCTGGACTTTTCCGACAGCTTGAACAGCGTCCACGTGGAACAAAATATTAGGATGGCTTTTTAAATATTCTCCGATTTCCTTTATTGGCTGGATGGTCCCAACTTCATTATTGACCTGCATAACCGAAATGAGGATGGTGTCTTTCCTAATTGCCTTTTCGAGGTCTTCTATTTGAATCCGACCGGTTGAATCAACTGGAAGGTACGTTACTTCAAATCCATCCTGCTCAAGCTGCTCAAATGATTGTCTGACAGAGGCATGCTCAATGCTTGTCGTAATTAAATGGCGGCCCTTATTTTTATGAATATAGGCAGCACCTTTAATCGCTAAATTATTACTTTCGGTTCCTCCCGATGTAAACAATATCTCTGTTTGCTTTACAGATAAAAGATTTGCCACCTGTTCCCTTGACTTTGTTAAAAGTTTCTCAGCCTGTCCACCTAATGCGTTTAGTGAGGACGGGTTTCCAAAGTATTCACTAGAAACCGTCAAAAATGAATCGAGAACCTCTTTATATGGTTTAGTTGTCGCACTATTGTCAAAATAAATCATGATTTTCCCCCTAACGAATCCGAAAACCCTTATGCAAAAAATAATCTTATCATACATTGCTTCATTTTAGAAAGATGGTTCAAGTGAAATTTCTGTTTAACAAAAGCAAAAAACCGAACAGCAGATGCTGATTCGGTTTTTTGCTTATCTTTATTAGTCATTTGCAATTGCTGCTTTGATTTTCTTTAAGGCTCCAGGGTCAACCCCTTCTAATGATGCTGCGACCTGTTCTAAAGCCTCTTGATATTCATAATGCCTGAAAGCTTGTTCTGCATCCATTAATCCCTTTGCAACGGAAGGGAATTTGCTGCGGTACCGGTTTCCATATTGAATAGCCTTTTCTGCCAGCATCGCATTTTCAATCAATTCCAATGTAGAATGAGTAAGTTTTTCGACTGTTAAAACTGCAATTTCTAAATATTGATTAAGGGCAGAAATATTAAGCGGTTTTTCCTCAAGCTGCAGCTTCACATTTTGTATGCTCTCATTTGTGTCCTCATACAAATATTTATAATCCTCGGGCAATCCAGGTACATTACTTTTGGAAACAAGCCGAACGGCTTCCCCCACTTTTTTTGTCAGTTCTCTAACCGCATCCCTTGCCTCAATCTCATCCTTACGTAATGATTGAAGATTATTTGCAAACTGCTGTTGCTCTTCTCTGATGTTTTCAAGCTGTTCCTTTATCTCATTTAATTCTTCACTTATTTTGGTCTGAGCTGTTTCATTAATTTTTAATTTTTCAACAAGGATTTCATAATGCTTAAACACTGCTGAAAGCTCTTTTTCCAAATGTCTCTGTGTTTCAAAATCATATTCTTTTAAATGATAGGTTTGCTGGACATTCGACACTTCATCAACAAGATGGTCGTTTTCTTCCTGTGCTTCTATCAGTAGATCATAGGTAATTTTCTCATTTTTAATGATAAAGTGCTTAGCATGTACCTCTTTTTCAAGTAAATCAAAAAGGATATCCACTCGATCCTTGGTTTCTTTTACACCTTCAACTGCTTTATCTAAGTCCGTTTCCTCAATCAAGCGAATTGCTTCTGAAAGCTTTTCTTCTAATGCTTTAATTTCTTTTTCCAATTGAATATGCTCTAGGTAATAGCCCTGCTGAGCCATTTCCTTAAACCCATCATAGACTTCGGAAAGTTGTGCCGGCAGGATGGATTGAACTTCAATTAACAGCTGTGGAATAAGCTCCATCACATTTTTAATGGTCCCTAAATGGCTGCTAATTGTTAAAACAATTTCTCGAGCCTCAAGGTAGTTTCCATTCTCTGTTTTTTCATCAAACTCTTGGAACTTCTTCGTGATCTCTTCCAGTTGTTTTTCCAGACTTTTTTCAGCCTTGCTGAAGGTATGCCGGTGGGCAAGAAGTACTTTTTTTGTTTCCCGGTATAATTCTTTTAATTGTTCAATTTCTACCCGGTTTTTTTCCTCGCTGCCGACTAGTTCATGCAATTCTTCCAGTATTTTTGTGATCTGATTTTCGGTTTCCTGCAAGGTATCATTGATTGTACGTTGAACTGTTTTCGCCTTGTTAAATCGGTAGCGGTCTATGTATTCTTCCGCATCAAATAACATTTCCTCTAGTTTCGGGAGCTTTACTGTTACAATGTCATCCCATTGGTTACGCCAATTTTCGAACAGTTCTTCTGTTTGCCCCGTCATATTAAGTTGCTTGACCTTGGACATTTCTTCTAAAATTGGACGATTCAACAAATCGATTTTCCACGCTTCTAACCGATCCATTTCTTTAAAATACTTTTTCTTTATTAGATATCCTAATACAAATAAAGCTAGCATAAGGATAAAAAATCCTATGAAATACTTCACATGTAAGCCTCCTGTTCCGGAAAACATCGTTTCAAGTTCTCTTTAGGTGTCAGTTTATATAAAAATAGCACAATATGTTCAATTCAATGTATTTATGATACCATGTAAACGACAATTTTTGACTATAATTTTCAATTTTTTTGCAAAAGAAATCAAAAAAATAGAGGCTCATCATAAAATAGCCTCTTTCTTTACTACAACACCATTACAAAGGGTATTTTCAATCCAATTGTACATTTCATTTAAATATTTTTGCTCAAAGAAACGTTCATTTGGAAAAATATACATTACTTCTCTTAGATAATGAGAATTCATAAATGGCATCATTAGTAAACCCTTAAGCTGAATAATCAAATAAGGAACAGAGTGAGGCTGGAATTCCTTCCATTCCATCCCTTTTTCAAATATTTTTTGAAAATAATATTTTTCTTTAAGATTATACGTTGACATTATTTCCCTAACGATTTGAGAATCCAATGACATTTCACGGTACACGACATTTGCTAAATGAATATTATCACATTGATAATGGAGCAATTTGGCAGTCATTCGTTTTACGCAATCTTTGGCACCGAGTCCCACCAGGGCATATTCCTCTTCCATTATCCCGAGGTATTGTTCATAAAAGTGCGTAAAGCAATATTCTAAAAGACCGAGCTTATTTTCAAAATAGTAAGCAACAGTTGCAGAGTTTACATTCGCATAGCCTGCAATATCTCTGATTGATGTACCAGAGTATCCATTTGAATTAAATAATTTAATCGCTGCTTCAATAATTGCTTCCTTTATATTTTTTTTCATGTCTTTCCCCCTCGAAAGTGGATCGAACTTTTTACTCCTTAAATAAGGTTTCTTTATTTTGCCGCTTATTCCTTTAATAAAAAATCGACAAATTCTACCTAGTTTCACGGTAATTTGCTAAAATAACATAAAAAACTAAAGAAACATAGGTGAAAAAACATGTTTAACGTCGAAATGTATTCGGGTAGTCGTGAGGAAAATTATGAGCTTGTAAAAAAACAATTGCATGCCTTGATTCATGATGAGAAAAATCAAATTGCGAATCTTAGTAATGCCTGCTCCTTGTTAAACCAATTTCTTGACCGTACCAACTGGGTCGGGTTTTATTTAATGGATGAGAAGGAAGAACTTGTATTAGGACCCTTTCAAGGTCTCCCTGCCTGTGTTCGAATTCCTGTTGGAAAAGGCGTTTGCGGCACCTCAGCAAAGTTAAGGGAAACAGTCAGAGTAGAAGATGTGAATCAGTTTCCAGGCCATATTGCCTGTGATGCTGCATCACAATCTGAAATTGTTATCCCATTGTTAAAAAACGGAAAATTACTTGGTGTTTTGGATATTGATTCACCAGAAACAAACCGCTTCGACGAACTTGATCAGCAGAAATTAGAAGAGTTTGTTGAAATTTTAGTCCAGCATATTTAATAATAAAAAGCAAGGAAGAGTCTTTCCTCTTCCTTGCTTTTTATTATTATATCTTTTCTAGGGCCTGTTCGAGGTCGTCGATAATATCCTCCCAGGCTTCAAGCCCTACCGAAAGCCGAAGTAAATTTTCCGTTATCCCCATTTTTCGTCTTTCTTCTTCCGGAACAACTGCATGTGTCATCGTAGCCGGATGCTGGATTAAAGTTTCTGCATCCCCAAGACTAACAGCAATTTTAATTAAGTTTAGCTCATTCATCAACCGCTGCGCTGTTTCCTTTGTACCTCTTATTGAAAAAGAAATAAGGCCCCCGGGCTTTTTCATTTGTTTTTTCATAATTTGATAGTCCGGGTGATCAGCATCACCAGGGTAATAGATTGCATCAATTTTAGGATGATTTCTTAAAAACTGAAAGATTTTTTCTGTATTGTCACAATGACGATCGACTCGAATTGGTAAGGTTTTTAATCCTCTTAGCAAAAGCCACGCATCAAAGGGTGAAATAATTCCTCCAATATCTTTTTGCGTTGTTCTTGAAACCTTTTGAATCCATTCTTTTTTACCAACGACGATACCGGCAAGGACATCGCCATGTCCGCAAATATATTTTGTGGCACTATGGATGACGACATCACAGCCATGGGTAAGCGGGGTTTGTAAATAAGGAGAACAAAATGTATTATCCACCACCACCGGTATGCCTTTTTCATCCGCAATTTTAGCCACCTGCCCTAAATCAACCAGTTTCATTGTAGGGTTTATTGGTGTTTCAATATAAATACATGCGGTGTTTGGCAGGATCGCTTTTTCCACCATTTCTATTGAATCCATTGAAGAGAAATCATGTTCAATCCCATATTTTTCTTTCAAAAGTTGCAGGAATCCAAAGGTACAGCCATAGACACCCTGTGAACAAAGAATGTGGTCACCTGTTTTCGTTAAAGCAATTAATGCAGCAGAAACAGCTGCCATTCCGGATGAAAAGGCTAAAGCAGCACCCCCTTTTTCAAGTATTGCCAACCGTTCTTCAAGTATTTTTACAGTTGGATTCCCTAAACGTGAATAAATAAAGCCTTCTTCCTCTCCGGAAAACCGTTTTTCCCCTTGCTTAGCAGTGGAAAAGGTAAAGGTTGATGTTTGATACAAGGGTGGAACGAGACTCCCCTGATGTTCATCTGAAACATAACCTGAATGAATGACCTCTGTTTCAAAGCGTAAGTTTTTATCCTCCAATTTTACCCCTCCTATTTTGAAAACGCTTCCATTTTTATAGAATATGAAGCCTATATAGATAAAGTACGTAAACAAAATTTCAACCTATATGGATTCAGGCACCCATGAATCCATAGATGCCTTAACTTGCTTTTATGCGATCATTTTGATTAATGACTTTATTTTTCCCTGTCCCTTTTGCTGTGTAGAGGGACTCGTCAGCCCTTTTAAATAAATAGTTATAGGAATCAAGCATGTCCATATGCCAATAGGATACACCGCAAGATACGGTAATTGATGGGACAGAGCATTCGGCCACAGCTTTTACTAAGCGCTCAGCGATTGCAACCCCTGTCTCTAATGACACTTTAGGAAGGTAGATGGCCATTTCCTCACCACCCCAGCGTGCTCCAACATCATGATCGCGAATATTTCCACGAATAATATTGGCCACTTGAACCAATACTTCATCACCAACCTGGTGTCCATACGTATCATTTATGTTCTTAAAATTATCAATATCAATCAGAATGAATGTCCCTTGCTCGTCCTCTTTCATTGACAATTGAATCTTTTCATCAAGATAATTTCGCGAATGAAGTTTCGTTAAATGATCTGTAATAATCATTCTCTCCAATTCTTCCCTAAGCATCGAATTGGAAAGCGCCAGTGCGGAATGATGAATCAGCGATTGCAGAAGCTTAAAGGCTTCAAATGAAAAGAAATAGGGTTCTTGATTCATAACAATACTAAAACCTTTAAATTTTCCTCTTTGGACCATTGGAACCGCCATTATGGAACGAAAACACTTTATTCCATTAATACTAGGAATGTTTATATCTCCGAAAAAAAGCGCCTCTTTTTCCAACAGTATTTTATTTTTTATGTATTCAATATATGGATATGCTTGTTTCGTATAAAAGAATGGGGTAGATCCTGGCAGTAGTTTACTATTAATCAAATTGTCTGTCAGCAGGAAATAACCTGCTTCCTCTGCTTGGAAGGAATGTTTAATTTGATTTGTCATATAGCTAATCATATCTTTTAGCCTGAGTTTTGAGTTTAAACGATGTGTTGTTTCATTAATTAACTGTAAATCGGAAATAACCTGCCTGGACTGCTGATAAAGCTTGGTATTTTCCAATGCACCGCCAGCCGCATTTGCCAGTAAAGTGATAAATTCAATTTCGTCTTTTGGAAATACAAGGATGTTAGGAGCAATGATCTGCAGAACTCCATAAACCCCTTGTTTCCCTTTTAACGGCGCATAAAGGATAGAGCGCCTCTCTTCAAGAGAATTTTCCATTTTGGTATTCCCTGAAACGTAAGCCTCCATGGCTATAATATTTTCACTATCATATTCCAGATCAATAATGGGCAATTCGTTTTGATTGTGATAATCTTGAGAAAGAAGCAAATAGCAGGAAAATGAGGGATACAACTGTTCGAGAGAAACAATTATTTCTCGTAAAAGAGATTCCTTATCCATTAAAGAATGGAATTTTTCAGTTATATGAAATAACCGCTTATATCTGTTTTCGTCATTTTGTATGGTTACATGATCACCGAACACGTCCATTATTAGCTCACCCAATTTTCTCGATCTAATTCCAAATATATACACCCTCACTTTATTATAGTGAAAATCCATCGCCTTTTTAATTACTTTTTTGAATTTTTTCTAACTTTTATAAAGACTTCAAAATTTTGGCTATACATTATTATAACAAAATATTCTTGACTTCTCAGTAAATAAAATTATATAATACTCCTTGTGTAAAATATTGCAGCTTATGTGAACACTTTAATCGTTCATTTTGTTCCTCACTTGAACACTTTTTCAAATGATGGGGTATCTTGTAACCCTCTGCTGCTAGGGCGAAGGTATCTGAAAACAAAATGGCTATCATCGTTGTTTCATAACCGTTTTTATTTTACCAAAATAAAAACACGAAGGAGGAGTCTCTCATGGCTCGTTATACCGGCCCTAGCTGGAAATTATCCCGTCGTCTTGGAATCTCTCTAAGCGGCACAGGTAAAGAATTAGATAAGCGTCCTTACGCTCCAGGACAACATGGTCCTAACCAACGCAAAAAGCTTTCTGAATATGGTTTGCAATTACAAGAAAAGCAAAAACTTCGTCATATGTATGGAGTAAATGAGCGTCAATTCCGCAACCTATTCGACAAAGCTGGTAAATTAGGCGGCGTACACGGTGAAAACTTCATGATTCTACTTGAATCACGCCTTGATAACGTTGTTTACCGTTTAGGTTTAGCACGTACTCGTCGTGCTGCACGTCAGTTAGTTAACCACGGTCATATCCTTGTTGATGGTTCACGCGTTGATATCCCATCATACCGTTTAACTGCTGGACAAACTATCACCCTTCGTGAAAAATCACGCAATCTTGACGTTGTGAAAGAAGCGATTGAAGTAAACAACTTCGTTCCTGATTTCTTAACTTTCGATGCTGATAAGTTAGAAGGTACTTTCACTCGCTTACCAGAGCGTTCTGAATTACCAGCTGAAATTAACGAAACTCTTATCGTTGAGTTCTATTCTCGTTAATCTTTGTAATAAAGAGATCCTGAGCAATTTGCTCAGGATCTCTTTATTTTCGTTTTTTAATGGATTGAAGTGACCTTCGATAAAAAAAGACAATGATTACATATAAAATTAATACAATGAATGCTGTGATGATTCTTTCTGCTAAACTTCCATCTGCTAACATAATTGGTCCTAAACCAAAAAATGTAATAAGTGTGAGCACAATGATAAAAATAGCATGAAACATTAACCGCAAATACCTCACCCCCGTCTTTCTCCTATAATATTAGACGATTTAATTTAATCTGTTGTAACATAAAATGAAATTTACTATTTAGTTACAGATTTCTTTTCTTAACACAGTATTGGCGACACTTTCCACCTCTATTTTGTCTCCTAAAGGCTCCCATCAAAAACTCAAACAAAAGAGCCCTCGGAAATTCTCCAAGAGCCCCTTTATTTTAGTATTTAATTAATGTATATTTCTTCTTCCCTCTTCTGATGATGGTAAATTGTCCTTCAATCCGCTCATTCTCAGCTAGGGAGTAGGAAGCATCTGTAATACGTTCACCGTTAACAGACACCGCTCCATTTGTTATATCTTCACGCGCCTGACGTTTTGATGGTGAAATCGCTGCTTCCACAAGCAGGTCAACGAGATTCCCTTCAAAATCGGAAGCATCAAATGAAGGAACATCTTTAAATCCTTGTCTAATTTCTGCAGCAGAAAGCTCTTTCACATTACCACTAAACAATGCCTGGGTGATTTTAATTGCCTGCTGCAATGACTCTTCACCATGAATTAATCGAGTCATTTCTTCAGCCAAAGCCTTTTGCGCCATACGTAGATGAGGTTCTTCCTTTACCGACTTTTCTAGTTGCTCAATTTCCTCATGCGACAGGAAAGTAAAGTATTTCAAGTATTTAACCACATCCGCATCAGCTGAATTGATCCAGAACTGATAAAATTCATATGGTGTTGTTTTTTCAGGGTCCAGCCAAACGGCACCGCCTTCGGTTTTACCGAATTTGGTACCATCCGCTTTTGTTACTAATGGAATTGTCAATCCAAAAGCTTTTGAGCCTTCAGGCTGCATTTTACGGATCAATTCCAGCCCAGAGGTAATGTTCCCCCACTGATCACTGCCGCCAATTTGTAATTTACAATTATGGTGCTCATATAAATGGTTGAAATCCATCGCTTGTAAAATCGTATAAGTAAATTCAGTAAAAGAAATCCCTGTTTCAAGTCTATTCGCAATAGTATCTTTCGCCAACATGTAGTTTACACCGATATGTTTCCCGATATCACGTAAAAACGAAACGATATCCATGGAACCAGCCCAGTCATAGTTATTTACCATAGTGGCTCCATTTTCTCCGTCAAACTCAAAAATCGCTGCTAATTGCTTTTGAATGCCTTCAACATTTTTTTGTACGGCTTCTAATGTTTGCAAGTTACGCTCTTCACTTTTACCACTAGGATCACCGATTAAACCCGTGGCCCCACCGACTAGCACAATAGGACGATGCCCGTGTTGCTGAAATCTTCTAAGTGTTAAAAACGGAACTAAGTGGCCGATATGCAAGCTGTCTGCTGTTGGGTCTGCACCACAATATAATGAAATTTTTTCACTTGATAAAATATCTTTTAAACCTTCTTCATCGGTTTGCTGATAGATTATTCCCCGCCATGCCAAATCCTCTAATAAATTCATTAAAATAGCCTCCTAAAAGAAAATAAAAAACGCCCCTGCAAACATGCAGGGACGTATAAATACGCGATACCACCCGGCTTGAGGAAAAAAATTCCTCCACCTCGAAAAATTAACGGCTTATCCGTTCTCTGCTACTCTAATCTTCACAGAGAAAGCTCCAGGACGTAATTCAATTTTCTATATGTATCAGCTTTCACCCTCCGCTGACTCTCTACAAACAGGGATAGAAAATCTACTGTTGATTCCCTTCACAGCATTAAAATTATAAAATTGATTATACCTTTTTTACCATATTTCCATGACTTTTGTCAAACTTGAATTGGAAAATTAAGATAAATGTAGAACTTTGTCATTTTTTTGAACATGTATATGCTATAATGTATGTGATTTAAGTCGAGGTGATGCTCTTAATGAAAGAAAGACTGCAGGCTTGGATGGAAGTTTTAAAATCATCCCTAAACTTGATTACACATAAAAAAACAGTAAAGAGTGCTCGAATTACATATTCTGTGGTTTGGAATCTTTTTCTAATCTTTTTAACTGTATTTATTCTTGGAGGCTCTTTTGCTACCGGTGTTGGTGCAGGGTACTTTGCCTCACTTGTGAAGGATGAACCCGTCCGCTCTTACAGTAGTTTGAAAAAAGATATTTATAATTATACTGAGACTTCTGACCTCTATTTTGCTGATAATGTTTACCTTGGAAAACTAAGATCAGATCTTGAACGTGAAGAAGTAAATTTGGATCAGGTCTCTGATTACCTTGTAAAAGCCGTCATTTCAACAGAGGACGAGTATTTTTACAAGCATCATGGTGTGGTTCCAAAAGCCGTTTTTCGCGCCCTATTTCAGGAAGTCACCAATTCAGCAGTTCAATCAGGCGGCAGTACGTTAACTCAGCAGCTTATTAAGAACCAAATTTTAACCAATGAGGTCTCCTTTCAACGGAAAGCAAATGAAATCTTACTTGCCCTTCGTTTAGAAAAATTTTTCTCCAAAAAAGAAATTCTTGAGGCCTACCTAAATGTTTCAACATTCGGTCGAAATTCATCCGGACGAAATATTGCAGGGGTACAGGCAGCAGCAAAAGGAATCTTCGGGAAAAGCGCAAACAAGCTCACACTACCAGAAGCAGCCTTTATCGCAGGGTTACCGCAAAGCCCCTTCGGATACACCCCTTTTACAAGAGACGGAAAAGTGAAAGAAAATTTGGAACCGGGAATCAACCGGATGAAAACCGTTTTAAAAAGGATGTATGATGGCGGTTACATTAACAAAAAGCAGTATGCTGAAGCGGCGGCCTATGACATTACAAAAGATTTTACACCACCGCGTCCAAATCCTTTGGAAAAATATCCTTGGTTGACATTTGAAATTGAAAAACGTTCAATCGATGTTCTTGCTACGGTTTTGGCCCAAAAGGACGGAATCAGTGAAAAAGAATTAAAGAAAGACAGCAATCTCCAATACAAGTACCAAACTTTAGCCAGTCATGATTTAAAACAAAATGGTTATGAGATTCACACAACCATTAACAAAAAAATGTATGACGCCATGCAAAAAGTTAAGGATCGATATCCATATTATGGACCTGATAAACCGGAAGAAAAGAAGGATCCGGAGACAGGTAAGGTCAAAACCGTCATGGAGCCCGTGGAAGTTGGGGCTATCTTGATTGAAAATAAAACCGGTAAAATCATTAGCTTTGTTGGCGGAAGAGATTATGATAAACAGCAGCTTAATCACGCTACCAACGCGATTCGTCAAAATGGGTCGACCATGAAACCGCTCCTTGTTTATGGACCGGCAATTGAAATGGGAAAGGCTGCCCCCGGGACAACTTTACCAGATGTTGCTTTGAGCCTTAACCCGGCAAGCAGCAGCCCATGGCCCCATAACTATGACATGAGGTATAGTGGTTTAGTCTCTGCAAGATACGCCCTGGCATGGTCTTATAACGTGCCTGCTGTGAAGTTATACAGGGACATTGTTAATCAACGGCCGGCTAAATACCTGGAAAAAATGGGTTTTTCTTCACTTAGAAGTGAAGACTATACGAACCTTTCAACGGCTATTGGTTCTTTAAGCAACGGAGTTACAGTTGAAGAAAATACGAATGCTTTTACAACTTTTGCAAATGGCGGGAAATTTATCGACGCCTATATGATTGACAGTATCGTCGATAAAAATGGGAAAGTGATTTATCAGCATCAGGTTAAACCTGTTAAGGTTTTTACACCTCAGACCGCTTATTTAACATTAGATATGATGCGTGATGTTATGCGAATGGGTACGGCTGCGGGCATTAATTACCGTCTTAAATTTCGAACAGACTGGGCCGGAAAAACAGGTACAGGAGTCGATTATAAAGACTCATGGCTGGTTGGAACCAATCCGAATGTAACATTTGGAATCTGGACGGGTTATGATACGCCAAAATCCCTTCAATCTTACGGATATATGTCGTATAGTCAGCGGACAAACAATCTTTGGGTTGATTTAATCAATTCTGCCTATAAGATCAAGCCGTCCTTAATTGCTCCGAAAAAGCAATTTAAAATGCCAAACGGAATTGTTAGACGCTCTTATTGCGCTGTATCAGGTCTCTTGCCATCGGCAGCTTGCGTAAATGCGGGCTTGGTTGAGAGTGACTACTTCAATGCTAAATATGTCCCGACAAAAGTGGATGATAGTTTAGTTGCCGGAAAATATGTTATGATTGGCGACAGAAAATATTTAGCATTGGATTCAACACCTGCAGAGTTTGCGCAAAGAGGTCTTGTCTTAAATCCCGATTTCATTACCCGAATGGTTGGAAGGAACTTTCATAATCCAAGCCAGCTCATTCCAAACAGAAGCCGTTGGGCGCATATTCTTGTCCCAACCGCTAAGATTGTTGATAACGGCAAGACTCCGGGATCCGTAAGGCTAAGTGCTGACGCAAATACACTAGCTTGGTCAACATCTTCGGAAAATGATGTCATTGGCTACCGGGTTTATCACGCGGGGCTTTTAAAATTGAAGATAGCCAGTATTAAAAGCGGATCAAGCCTTTCTCTTTCGGTCCCAAGCGGAACCTATTATGTTACGGCAGTCGATATTGCCGGTAAGGAATCCCCGCCCTCTAATTTGGTGGAGGTGGGGGGTACCGATAAAAACACCGACCAAAAGGAAAATAACAACAAAGAGAAAAATAAATAAGTAGAAAAAACCGCACAGAGTGCGGTTTTTTCTACTTTTTAATCTTCCATTGTTGAAAGGTCACCAGTAGGCAGATTAAGCTCCCATGCCTTTAAAACACGTCTCATAATTTTACCGCTTCTAGTTTTTGGAAGCTTATCTCGGAAATCAATCTCTCTAGGTGCCGCATGTGCTGCAAGACCTTTTTTCACAAACTGTCTAATTTCCTCTTTCAATTCTTCCGTTTCTTCAAAGCCATCTCTTAAGGCGATAAAGGCCTTAATAATTTCCCCACGAACTGGGTCCGGCTTTCCAATAACGCCTGCTTCCGCGACTGCTGGGTGCTCAACAAGCTTGCTTTCAACCTCAAAAGGACCAACACGTTCACCGGAAGTCATGATCACATCATCAATACGTCCCTGGAACCAGAAATACCCTTCTTCATCCATATACGCTGAATCGCCAGAAACATACCAGTCACCAGGCATAAAATAGGACTCGTACTTTTCTGAGTTATTCCAAATTGTGTACATCATGGAAGGCCAGCCTTTTTTAATCGCAAGATTGCCCATACGGTAAGGTGGCAATTCGTTACCTTGGTCATCAACGATCGCTGCGGTTACTCCTGGAATCGGTTTCCCCATTGATCCTGGTTTAATCGGCATACATGGGTAATTTGAAATCAGCTGTGCCCCTGTTTCCGTCATCCACCAGTTATCATGAATTCGTTTATTAAATACCTTTGCTCCCCATTTTACAACTTCAGGATTTAGCGGCTCCCCTACACTTAAAACATGACGGAGTGAGCTAAGATTATATTTTTTCACAAGTTCATCGCCGGCTCCCATTAACATCCGGAAAGCAGTTGGGGCACTGTACCAAACTGTAACACCAAAATCTTCAATCATTTGATACCATGATTCAGGGCTGAAACGTCCGCCAACTATGACATTAGAGGTTCCTGTTAACCATGGTCCGAATATACCATATGAGGTTCCTGTAACCCAGCCAGGGTCCGCTGTACACCAGTAAACATCGTCTTCTTTTAAATCAAGAACCCATTTAGCTGTTTGGTAATGCTGAACCATCGCATTATGTACATGCAAAACTCCTTTAGGTTTCCCAGTAGAACCGGAGGTATAGTGTAGAATCATGCCGTCTGTTCTTTCAACCCATTCAATTCTTAACTCTTTCTCTGCTTCTTCCAATTTTTTCAAGAAGTCAATAACCGGTCCCTGCTCATCTACATTTTTACCGATTACAAAAATATGCTTTAAATCAGGTAATTCACTTACAGGAACACGATCAAGCAATTCCGGAGTGGTAACAAGTACCTTTGCACCACTGTCCTGAAGACGGTCTCTGACGGCCCCCTCCATAAATGCTTCAAATAACGGACCAACAATCGCTCCTAATTTAATCGCACCTAAAACAGTGAAGTAAAGCTCTGGAGAGCGAGGCATGAAAATAAATACACGGTCGCCTTTATCGACATCGCCATAGGTTTTCAAAACATTGCCTGCCTTATTTGACAGTTCTTTCATTTCTTTAAATGTGTACTTTTCGTCCCTTACTCCATCACGATAATAAAGAGCAATTTTGTTCTTCCGGAAGGTTTTTACATGGCGGTCAATCGCCTCGTAAGCCATATTTACCAATCCTGTTTCGTGCCAAGAAAATTCCTTTTCAGCTTCTTCCCAATTAAAATTCTTATACAATTCTTCATAATTTGGTAGGTTATACTCTCCCTGTACCACTGGCAGCGCTTCCACTCTCATCTAATTCTCCCCCTTAAGTTTTATTGAGATAATTATATTACAAAAAGAGACTATTCTCAATTTTTAAAATTATTTTTTTGTATGATAATTTTTTTGAAATCTATAAAAAGTGTCTAAAAATTTTGTGAAAACGCTTCTAATAAATAGATTTTTTGTATAATAGAATTATATTTGAAACACATTTCCAGGTGGTGATCAAATGGAACATAAGAAAACGTACAATGCAAAAGAATTAAAGACCCCTCACGGAAATTTAATTATAGAAGGACCAATCTCAGCGGAAAAGCTTGCAGGTTACGAATTTCATGAGGACCTTACCGCCTTTCGTCCGCCCAGGCAGCAACACCAAGCATTGGTGGGAATTGCCGATCTTACGGAAGGAAGAATTATTATCGCCAGATCTCACCATACAATTGTTGGCTATGTTACCTACCTCTATCCAGACCCGCTTGAAAGATGGTCTGAAGGAAAAATGGATAATTTAATAGAATTAGGTGCCATTGAAGTCATTCCTCAATTTAGGGGCTGTGCTGTTGGGAAAAATCTCATATTCGTGGCAATGATGGATGATGCGATGGAAGATTATATTACGATTACGACTGAATATTATTGGCACTGGGATCTAAAAGGAACAGGTCTGAATGTATGGGAATATCGAAAGGTTATGGAGAAAATGATGAATGCCGGTGGACTTGAATGGTATGCAACCGATGATCCTGAAATTTGTTCCCATCCTGCAAATTGCTTAATGGTCAAGATCGGCAAAAGGGTAGATAACGAATCCGTCCAAAAATTTGACCGCCTGCGCTTTATGAATCGGTTTATGTATTAAACGAAAAGCGGAAGCGCCTTGGTCAGCCCCGACAAGCATAAGACAAGCCGGCGAGAAGGTTGCTCTTTAACCTTCTTGACGGATTGACTGTAGACCATCGAGGGGGCTAGGCGCTGGAGCTGGACACTGAAACTGTTTTTATGAAGGGGGATTTTCCAATGATCGTAGAAGAAATCATGAAACCAAACGTTGCAACACTTTTTCCAACAGATTCGATTAAGGATGCCTTAGGCCTTATGGAATCAAAAAAAATTCGCCATGTGCCCATTATAGACTCCGAAAATCATTTAGTAGGGTTAGTTACAGTCGTGGATATCCGTGATGCAATGCCCTCTATATTTCATGCCAATGAACACTTGGAGGATTTACAAAAACCAGTTGTGACGATAATGAAAAAAAATGTGATTACAGGCCATCCGCTTGATTTTGTAGAAGAGGTGGCAGGTCTATTTTATGAACATAAAATCAGCTGCCTTCCCATCATCAATGATCAAAAGCTCGTTGGAATTATCACAGAAACAGACCTGCTAAGAACAATGGTGGAATTAACCGGTGCCCATCAGCCCGGGTCACAAATTGAAATAAAGGTCCCAAATATAACCGGAATGCTTAGTGAAATTTCTTGTATAATACGAAAACGTAACGCAAATATTCTTAGTGTGCTTGTTTACCCAGACAAAAAGGATGATCAATTTAAAATACTCGTTATTCGCGTGCAAATGATGAACCCAACGGGGCTAATTGAAGATTTAAAAAAAGCAGGACACCATGTTCTATGGCCAAATCTTCCGGGGATTTCACTATGACAGATAAATGTTCATTTGTTTTTTCAGAAGAACTGTTGAATTATAAATTCAGCAGCCATCATCCTTTTAATCAGTTTCGGCTTAAATTAACAGTAGATTTACTAAAAAAATTAAATGCACTGGATGAAAAGCAAATTATCTTACCCAGAACGGCTACTTTAGAGGATCTCAGCCTTATTCATGATCCAAATTATATTGACGCCGTATTTAAGGCTGGTCATGATCAACTACCTATTGAAATAGCAGAAAATTATGGTTTAGGAACCGAGGACACTCCAATTTTTCCAAATATGCATGAGGCAAGCTCATTACTAGTTGGCGGAACATTAACAGCAGTTGACCAGGTAATGACAGGACAAGCAGTTCATGCAGTTCACCTGGGAGGGGGGCTTCACCACGGGTTTCGAGGAAAAGCTTCCGGGTTTTGCATTTATAATGACAGCTCTGTAGCAATTAGGTATCTGCAGCAAAAATATAATGCGCGCGTTTTATATGTCGATACGGATGCTCATCATGGGGATGGTGTCCAATGGTCTTTTTATGATGACCCTAATGTATGTACCCTGTCTATACATGAAACAGGCAGATATTTATTTCCCGGAACAGGAAACGTAAATGAACGCGGCCAAGGTAAAGGTTATGGCTATTCGTTTAACATCCCTGTTGATGCTTTTACCGAAGATGAATCATGGCTTCACACCTATTCACATGCAATTAGGGAAGTCGCTGATTTCTTTAAGCCAGATGTTATTCTCACCCAAAATGGGGCAGATGCTCATTACTTTGATCCATTGACACATTTATCCGCAACGATGAAAATCTACCGCGAAATACCAAAGCTTGCCCATGAAATCGCCCATCAATATTGTAATGGCCGCTGGATTGCTGTTGGCGGCGGCGGGTATGACATCTGGAGAGTGGTGCCACGTGCATGGGCCCTTATTTGGCTGGAAATGACTGAAAACTCCAATTGTTATGGTAATTTACCCGAGGAATGGGTCCACTTCTGGCAGAAGGACTCCCCTGTTGAAATACCAAGAGAATGGGACGATCCAGACAATCTATATTTGCCGATTCCAAGAAAGGCAGAAATTACTGAAAAAAATTTACAGACGCTTGAAAAGGCTTTATATCCGATTCGAAATCAGCAAAAGAGTCAATCCAGCTAATATTAAAAGGGCTATCTGCAGATAGCCCTTTTAAATTTATTTTGTTGATTGACGATGTTCAATTCGGTGTGGAAGAACAACAGTATGCCGCTCCACTTTTTCTTTATTCATATATTTAGTCAACAGACGCATTGCCACTGCGCCGATATCGTATAATGGCTGAATAACAGTTGTTAGCTGTGGACGTACCATAAGGGCCAATCTTGTATTATCCGAGGTAATGACCTCAAAGTCTTCAGGTATATTGTACCCCTTATCCTGAGCACCATGGACAACCCCAAGTGCCATTTCATCAGATGCCACTAAAATGGCAGTTGGCCGTTCTTGTGCTTCCAATAACTTTTCAAAGGCTTCAATTCCTGAATCGTATGTGTAATCTCCTTCAACAACCAATTCTTCGTTAAATGGAATCCCGGCATCCTCAAGCGCTCTTTGATACCCTTTTACCTTATTCTCCAGTTCATATAATGGACCGACGACAAAGGCAATATTCTTGTGGCCCTTATCGATAAATTCTTTAACCGAATCATAAGCGGCTTGTTCATAATTAATATTCACGGAAGGAATCGTTTCGGTTTCTTCCATAGAGCCGGCAAGCACAATAGGGACAGGTGATTTTTCAAATTCCTCTACATGTTCAGAAGTAATATTTCCTCCCATAAAAATTATGCCGTCCACTTGTTTCCCAAGCATCGTGTTAAACAAATGTAATTCTTTATCTTTATTTTGGTCAGAGTTACTTAAGATAATATTGTATTTGTACATTGTTGCAATGTCTTCAATACCCCGTGCTAATTCAGCATAAAAAATATTTGATATATCCGGGATAATGACACCTACAGTAGTAGTTTTTTTACTAGCTAATCCTCTTGCAACAGCATTCGGACGGTATCCAAGCCGTTCAATTACTTCTAATACTTTTTTACGGGTAACCGGTTTAACATTGGGATTTCCATTCACAACACGTGAAACGGTTGCCATCGAAACATTTGCTTCCCGGGCAACATCGTAAATCGTCACATTCACGCTCAACACTCTCCTTAAAACGATACATTATTTTTCTTTATTTTATAGCAGTTTAACAAAGCCTAGTCATTTTCTTTTTCCTTAGCTTAGTCTATCGTTTCCGCTATTTTAATTTGTGATATAATAAACAATCTTAATTATCTATTTAATGATACGACAAGAACGTAGAAGCCGCAATGAGATTCCTCTATTTTCGGATATTTTAAGTAAAAAAACCTCCTGCACAAGTTTGCAGAAGGTTTTTTAGAAATAATTACTATTAATTTTAGATCCGAACAAAGTGTGATGCTAGTAACTCATTGTAAAAATTATCAAATTGTTCAAGATTCATTTGCTGTTGGGCGTCGGATAATGCTACGGCTGGATCTGGATGAACTTCAGCCATAACTCCATCAGCTCCAATTGCAATCGCCGCCTTAGCAGCAGGAAGCAATAAATCTCTTCTTCCAGTGGAGTGTGTTACGTCCACCATAACTGGTAAATGTGTCTCTTGTTTCAAAATTGGTACTGCAGAAATATCTAATGTATTTCTTGTTGCACGCTCATATGTGCGAATACCGCGTTCACAAAGAATAATTTGTCCGTTTCCTTGTGCCATAATGTATTCTGCTGCATTGATAAATTCTTCAATGGTTGCTGCAAGGCCTCTTTTTAATAAAACAGGTTTCTTTACAGCTCCGGCTGCTTTTAATAATTCAAAGTTTTGCATATTACGGGCACCAATTTGAATCACATCAAGGTACTCAGCTGCCATTTCAATATCCGCAGGGTTTACAATTTCACTGATTACAGCCATATCGAATTCAGTTGCAACACGTTTTAAAATTTTTAAGCCTTCGACGCCTAAACCTTGGAAATCATATGGAGAGGTTCTTGGCTTATATGCACCGCCACGTAGAAGTTTTAGTCCTTTTTCCTTCATTGCTTTAGCTACCGTTGCAACTTGCTCATAAGATTCAACTGCACAAGGACCAAAAACGAAGTGCGGTTTACCGTCTCCAATATTTTCACCCTTTAACGTAACAATTGTATCTTCAGGCTTTTTCTTTCTCGAAACTAATAATGCTTTACTATGATCATCTTTTTGCAGGTCTAACCCAGCTTTAAAAATTTCTTTAAAAATATGATCAATTGTTGAATTTTCAAAAGGACCATCATTATGCTCCTTAATAACCTCCAACATTTTTCTTTCACGGACTGGATCGTAACGGTAAACTCCCTGGTTCCCCTTTACTTGCCCAATCTCTTGGACGAGTCGAGCTCTTTCATTAATTAACCTCAACAATTCCAAGTTTAATTCATCCACACGTGATCGTAAGTGATCCAATTCATTTGTGCTCAATATTTTCCCCGTCCTTTCATAACCCATCAGATATTTATATTCATAAATACTGAACGGTGTCCTACTTTTTTAAGATTGTATTGAAATAAATTTTCTATTTTTTCAATAATTAGGCTTTATTATAGCGGAAAAAATTATTTTTGTCACCACTTTTTTCTTTATTGATTAAACGCTTTTAAGCACTAAAGTATTTATAAGGGATATTAAATTAAAATATGTTGATATTTGAATTATGTGATGCTTATAGAAAAAATTGTACATTTTTCAAAACGAAAGCACCCATATTATGGATGCCTTTAAATACTACTGATTTTCACCCACTGCATCTGTCAATGAACGCTTGGTAATTTTCCAATGCGAGGCATTCCAGCGTGGCTCCCCATTTGTAAAAAGAATAGCCTGTGGTGATTCATGCTTAATATTAAACTTCTCTGCAATATCATTTGATAATGGGCGTGAATCCTGTACAGCTAAAAAGTAAGCAGGAATGCTATTTTCATTATCGGCAAATTTTTGATATTCCTGATAAGCTGCCTGACTAACCGGGCATGTTAAGCTATGTTTTAAAAGAAGAAATTTCTCTTCTTTTTCCAGTAATGTTTCAAACTGTTCTTGTGTTTCTATTTTGTCAACCATTCTTATTCCCTCCTAAAAAATAAACGGTGAAGTCATTTTATCACTTCACCGTTTCTATCACAAATAATCAGTTTAGATTTTGGCTGTCTTAAACCTAGTTGTTGATTTTTGCTCCAATCAACGTTGTTCAAAAGAAAACACTGTCTTTTAAATTTTAAAAATTCTTACTGTTTTACCTTTAACTCTTCTTCATCGAGGGCTTTTTTTGCTTCGTCTAGTTTTCTCTTAATATCCTCGTTGTTTAGTGGTGCCTCTGTCTTTATGCTTACATTTTTTTGTTGGTGGGTTTGAATGGGAATATAAATGACATCTGACTTGTCCTCTTTTTCTTCCCTTGCCTTCGGTTTGATTTTTGTTTTGCTTAAAAGATCACTTGATTGTTGAACGATGCCCTGTGTGATCGATGTTGTCTTGGAAGCAAGCTGGCTGCTTTTGTTCATCATATTTCCCCGCAAATCTGCGGTTTTTTCCATTAGAAAACCCGTTTGGTTACTTAGTTTGTTTCGCAAATCCTTCCCTGCTTTTGGTGCAAAAAACAGTGCGGCAGCCGCACCAACCATCCCGCCTACTAAGGCGCCAAGTAAAAAACTATTACCGGAATCTTCGTTTCTTTTTTGGTTCGTTTCTCGTGTTTCGTTATCTTTATTAGACATAAAAAACGCCCTCCTTGAGTTAACCTATATTATCTTGACCTAACTCTGCCGGTTTCACTTGGGGTAATCATATTTTTTTCTTGCCTTTTTGCCTTCCATTTATCCCTAAGTTCAAGAATCACATTACTCCATTGAATAACTTGAGAAACTTTTTCTTTACTTTCTTCAACTTGCTTGTCAAAGGATTGGGTAATGTCCTGTAAAGTTCCATTAAACTTACTCACTGTTGTACCAACATCTTTTACAGCATCCACAACACTATTTAAGCTTTCTGACTTATATTTTAAATCATCTGCAAGAGCATTCGTTTTTTGTAAAAGTACGGTTGTTTCTGTTGTGACTCCTTCAAGCTGTGTTTCGAGCCCTTCAAGAGTTTTTGAAACGCTTTTCAATGTCTCCCTTAGAGACGTAAGCATTTTGGAAACATAAATCACAAGTACTAGAAAGGCAATTGCAATCAATGCAACACTTAAGTATAAAATAATAATCATTGTGGCACCTCCGCTTGATTCTACCTATATGTATTACCCAACGATGTTGGGCATAAACCTCATCAACATTTTATACTACTTCAATCTTTTTGTCTTGTTTTCCTGCCAACACATTTATAAAATATCGTTATTTTTCAACATTCATCCATATTCGGGTAAAATAGAGAAGCAGTATAAGAAATTTTCTTTCGGAGGCGTATGAAATGAAGGATACACGGATTGAGAAACTCGCAAAAAATTTAATTAACTATTCTGTCCAGCTTCAAAAAGGTGAAAAGGTACTAATTGAGAATTTCGGATTGCAGCGTGAACTTGTAACCGCTTTAGTAAAAGAAGCTTATGAAGCTGGAGGCTACCCATTTGTTCTTTTAAAAGATCATCAAGTGGACCGCTCTTTATTACTCGGTGCAAAGGAAGAACAATATAATATGATGGCTGAATTTGAGGCCAATGTAATGAGTCAAATGGATGCATACATAGGACTGCGTTCCGGCAATAACATAAATGAGCATGCAGACGTACCAGATGAAAAAATGAAGATTCACGGGAATACAATTGGCAAGAAAGTCCACCGTGACATTCGGGTGCCAAAAACAAAATGGGTTGTGCTTCGTTACCCAACATCCTCTATGGCTCAATTAGCTAAAATGAGCACTGAAGGATTTGAAGATTTTTACTTCAATGTCTGTAACTTGGATTATGGAAAGATGGATGAGGCAATGGACAGCCTTGTTGAACTTATGAACCGTACTAACAAAGTTCGTTTAACCGGACCGGGAACAGATCTTAGCTTCTCCATAAAAGATATCCCAGCCATTAAATGTGCAGGAAGATTAAACATTCCGGATGGAGAAGTATATACAGCTCCTGTTCGTGACTCTGTAAACGGCATGATTTCTTATAATACCCCATCCCCCTATCAGGGATTTACGTTTGAAAATGTTAAATTAACCTTCAAGGATGGAAAAATTGTTGAAGCAGAAGCAAATGATTCAGAACGAATCAATAAAGTTTTTGATACGGATGAGGGAGCACGCTATATCGGGGAATTTGCCATTGGCGTAAATCCATTCATTTTAAATCCAATGCAGGATATTTTATTTGATGAAAAAATTGCAGGAAGCTTCCATTTTACACCTGGTCAATGCTATGATGATGCCTTTAACGGGAACCATTCAAATATTCACTGGGATATGGTCAATATTCAACGTCCTGAATATGGCGGAGGCGAAATTTATTTTGATGATGTCTTAATTCGCAAGGACGGTCTATTCGTGATCCCCGAATTAGAAAAATTAAACCCAGATCATTTAGTATAAAGGTAAAGGATGCCAGGTATTGCCTGGCATCCTTTTTTAAGATAATTGCTTTTCATAGGACTCTTGAAATTTTTGAATATCTCCTGCACCCATAAAAATAATCACACCATTATCAAAATTTTTAAGGACAGATGTATTCTCTTCTGAAAGAATCTCCGCTCCCTCTATTTTGTCCTGAAGATCCTTGATTGTAAGCTTTCCATGGTTTTCACGTGCAGAACCAAAAATTTCGCATAAATAGGCCTTATCCGCCTTGCGTAAGCTTTCAGCAAAATCTTCAAGAAACGCCTGCGTCCTTGTAAAGGTATGCGGCTGGAAAACGGTAATCAACTGACGATCAGGATATTTTTGTTTAGCCGCTTCAATTGTTGCTTTAATTTCAGTAGGATGGTGTGCATAATCATCAATTAAAATTTGTGAACCAATTCTTTTTTCCGAGAATCTTCTTTTTACTCCCTGGAACGTGCTTAATTGCTCCTTGACAATAGCCACATCAATTTCTTCGTAGTGGCAAAGGGCAATGACAGCAAGAGAATTTAAGACACTATGATCACCGAAGGTTGGAATTGTAAAGGAATCATAAAAAGTATTCCGGATAAACACATCGAAGCTAGTTCCATCTGTTGTTTTCACAAGATTTTTGGCTTGATAGTCATTCTCTTCATCAAAACCATAAAATAATACCGGAACCTTTGCTTGGATTTTTTGAAGCTGCTCATCATCACCGTATGCAAAAATTCCCTTTTTTACCTGTATGGCCATCTCTTGGAAGGCAGAGAAAACATCATCAATATTGGCAAAATAATCAGGATGGTCAAAGTCTATATTGGTCATGATTGCATAATCAGGGAAGTACGATAAAAAGTGCCTTCTGTATTCGCATGCTTCGAATACAAAATATTCAGCGCCTTCCTGCCCTTTCCCTGTACCATCGCCAATTAAAAACGATGTAGGTTTGGCTCCTTCCATAACATGAGCAAGCAACCCAGTAGTGGACGTCTTTCCATGGGCACCTGTAATCGCAATACTTGTAAAGTTTTGCATAAAATCTCCCAAGAAGCGATGGTAACGGACAATCGGAAGCCCCAGCTTCATCGCCTCTTGAATTTCTTCGTGGGTATCAGGAAAAGCATTTCCTGCAATAATGGTCATTCCCGGTTTAATATTTTCTTTTTGAAAGGGAAGGATCTTTATTCCTGATTGCTCAAGGGCTACCTGAGTGAAAAAGCGCTTTTCGACATCGGAGCCTTGCACTTCAAAATTCATATCGTGCAGAACCTGTGCCAACGCACTCATTCCAGACCCCTTAATACCTACAAAATGGTAAATAGTCATCTAAAGAACCTCCAACAAACGTCTATCTGTAAAACAGTATATGACATCTTACTTTATTTGCTAATTTTAACTATATTCTCATTGTAATCACATTTATATATTATAACACTCTTCGTTCTTAAAAACTATTTAAGAACTATTTACTTTTATTTCAAATATTTCATTTTTTAATTCAAAGAGTATTGGGTTATCCATTTGAATTCGCCTCATAAAAGGCTTCTAAATCCGATGCCGTAATTAAAACCTCACGCGGTTTACTTCCATTTGCACTGGAAATAAACCCATTTGCTTCAAGCATATCCATTAATCTTGCTGCACGGTTGTACCCGATTTTAAAACGGCGTTGCAAACTAGAGGTTGAGGCCGTGCCATGGTCAATGATAAACTCGCAGGCTTCATAAAAAAGTTCATCCTCCTCCTCTGTCACTTGCGCCTTCTTTAAAAGTTCTTCCTGTTCAAATAAATAATCCGGTTCCTGCTGCTCCCTTACATGTGCAACAACAAGGTCAATTTCTTCATCAGAAACAAATGTACCTTGCAAACGGACAGGCTTCGATGAACCATTTTCTAAAAAGAGCATGTCCCCCCGTCCAAGCAATTTTTCCGCCCCGCTTATGTCAATGATTGTTCGCGAATCAATTTGTGATGAAACGGAAAAAGCAATTCGTGTTGGAATGTTTGCTTTGATTAGCCCTGTAATAACGTCTACAGAAGGTCTTTGGGTAGCCACGATTAAATGGATCCCACACGCTCTAGCCTTTTGGGCAATTCGGCAAATGGCTTCCTCAACATCTGCCGGTGACATCATCATTAAATCAGCTAACTCATCAATAATAATGACAATGAACGGCAGCTTGTCGGAATATCTCTTATGTTCCATTGCTAGTTCGTTAAAGCGGTTGATATCTCGGACACCTGTATGGGCAAAAAGCTCGTAGCGTCTTTCCATTTCCTCAACAGCCCATTTTAAGGCAGCTGTTGCAGCTTTTACATCCGTTATAACCGGGCTGACCAAATGTGGGATTCGATTATAAGGAGCTAATTCAACCATTTTGGGATCAATCAGCAATAACTTTAAATCTTCAGGACTAGCTTTAAATAATAAACTAACAAGGATTGTGTTAATACAAACACTTTTTCCCGACCCCGTAGCTCCGGCAATTAAGCCGTGCGGCATTTTTTTCAAATCAGTTACAATTGGTTTTCCTGAAATATCGAGCCCTAATACAGCCGTTAAGGGCGAGGTGGATTCCTTAAAAACATTACTTTGGATAATTTCATTTATAAAGACCGGCCGTGACTTTTGATTAGGAACTTCAATACCAATCGTATGCTTTCCTGGGATAGGAGCCTCAATCCGGATATCTCTAGCTGCAAGACTTAATTTAATATCATCACTAAGGTTTGTAATTTTATTTACCTTGACACCCGGCTCAGGCTGAACCTCAAAGCGTGTAACGGCTGGACCCTGTGTTACATTAACCACCTTTGCTCCAACGTTAAAATTTTGTAAGGTTTGGTTTAATAAATTTTCCTGGTTTTGAATCCACTCTGTATCTTTTTCAACTACAACTGGTGGACTCAACAAAGAAAATTCAGGAAATTGATAGGTATCCGCTGCCGAAATAGCCACTTCTTCATGGGCCACAGTTTTATCATAAGTGGCTGCCTCTTCTTTATGGGCATCAGGTTCATCATAAGTGGTTGCCTCTTCTTTATGGGCATCAGGTTCATCATAAGTGGTTGCCTCTTCTTTATGGGCATCGGGTTCATCATAAGTGGTTGCCTCTTCTTTATGGGCATCGGGTTCATCATAAGTGGTTGCCTCTTCTTTATGAGCATCAGGTTCATCATGAGTGGTTGCCTCTTCAAAATGGACCTTGATTTCATCATTAATGAATGCCTCTTTTTTCGGTGCAGCCTTCTCTATTTGAAAAATTGGCACTTCCTTCAATTCCTCATGAACCACTTTTACTTTCTTAACCGTTTCTATCGGCTTGTTTATTTCAGGCGGTATTCGGGAATCCATGCCCATTTTTCTTTGTATTTTTCTTTCTTCCCATTTCTCCTTATCCTGCTTTAACATCATGACATTGAATGGTAAATGGGACTGTTTTGGTCTTGGGTTCTCCGTATGCACCTGAACGGTTTCTACACTTATTTGTGGTGGTAAGTTTTCAGGTTCAACCGCTTGAACTGAAGGAATCTCTTGCTCACGATCCGGTATTGAATATGAAATATTTAAGGATGGCTCCAACCTTGAATCTTCCTCTTTTTCAATCTCCTCAACTAACGGACCGGGTTCTGTTACCAGGATAACAGGATTTTCATTTTGTTCCTGTGGTGGAACTTGAATCTCTTCCATCATTTTTTGACTGTTTTGGGTTGATTCTGTATCCTCTTTTATAAAATGAGTCAGCTCGTGCTCAACAATGATTGAATTGCTGCTTTTCACAGGTCTTTTAAATCCAAAAACTGGAGATGGAATTTCGGTTGCATGAAAAGGTCTGCTTTTTTTTGGCTCCTGCTCCTTTTGTATTTTAGGAGCTGCCTTTTTCTCTTGCACAACCTCAAAATGCTCTGTCTCTTTACTTTTTTGCTGTCTTTCTGTTCGCTTCTTTGAAGCTGCACCCTTATTTTCGATTGACTTTTCATCCGGGATAATAGGTAAACGAATTTTCCCTTTTGGATATTGGTAGGAAATACGGGCATCTATATCCCTGCCGCCTTCATTATTTTTTTTAGAGGGAAAGTCTCTCATTTCATTATGTATTCTAGAATGGTTCAGTTCATATTCGTAATCATTTTCATCTTCCTCATCATTTTTAAACCTTTGAAAAAAGTTTTGGATCCAGCTCAAAACTATCACTCTTTCTACTTTCATCTATTATTCTATTTTAGCAGTATTTGATAATATTTCGACAAGAAATCTAAAAATCAGTCGAAATATAGTGGAATAGGTTGGAATTCTTAAAATACAAATGAAAAAAGACCACTTTTTGTTGTGATCCTTCCTCATTTTTGTCACTTATTTTTTCCTAAAATAAAGATTGGTTCTAGTTCCCCATCCTCGTACAAAAATGACAATGCCGTGATGGGCACATGGCCATTAGCAAAGAAGCTCATCGCTAATTGTGCTAGAACATCATAGCCTCTGTCATTTCGAATATCCGCAATGACCAGCACATCCTGATGCGGTACAGCTAATACCATTGTTCCTGAAACTTTCTTTTGCATCTCATTTAAAAAGCCTTTATTTAAAATCCGGCTGGCATCATACCCATCATTTGTGTTAAGGAAATAAAAGACATTTCCAGCAACATGATCTTCCTTTAATGGGGTTGGAAGGGATCTGGCATTAAATAACGCAATTTCTCTTATCCGATTTGCTTCCCAACCCTCATTTTCCAGCACACGTGAATCAATTAAACGATACGTTTTTCCCATATCAATCGCATAATAGATTTTCGTCTCCGCTGTATGCTCATCGACTAAAAAAGGAACACCCTCTTCTGCTTCAGCCGGAAATGATGTAGAACGAATAACAGGGAAAATATGTTTCTCGTGGTTTGTTAACTGGATTTTATCTTCCATCGCCTTTAGGCCTTCTTCAACATAATAAACCACTTCATCAATCGCTTTTTCTTTATTGGTATGCCAATTAGCAATTATTCCAGATAAAGAAACCGTAATTCCTTTTCCAGCCGCAGAATTTTCGATTCGGAGCTGATCTTTATCACGGTTATACGTAAAGTTCCGACCAGGAGCCGCCAATCGCTGTTCTAATTCTTTTCGCATTTTCTTACTATCCATTTTCATCCTTATCCCTCCATATCAAAGGAGATGCGCACTTATTGTAACATAAGAAAAGCGGAAGCGCCCGTTTAGCACACGACAGGACTGGAGCGAGTCGATTGAGATAAAGGAAACACGAAGAGCGTTAGCGATTCGATGTTGACTTATCGTAGGGAGGCGAGTGAAGTACACTAGTCGCTGGGCGCTGGAGCTGGACAATTCTCAAAGTCGAATGTTAAATTTTCTTTTAAAAAAACTCCATCTCAAAAGGAGATGGAGAGAGAAACGTAATTATTTTAGGCCCTTGATGAAGTTTTCGATTTCCTCTTGGGTTTTTCGATCCTTACTAACAAAGCGACCAAGTTCTTTTCCATTTTCAAAGCCAATAAAGCTCGGAATTCCAAATACATCAAGCTGCTGGCAAAGATCTATAAACTGATCGCGGTCAACATGAACAAAAGTATATTCTTTAAAATTTTCTTCGATTTCAGGCAGGAACGGTTCAATAAAACGGCAATCCCCGCACCAGTTTGCTGAAAACATAAAAATCGTTTTTCCCTTATCCCGAAGTTGTTCAAATTGCTCCATAGACTCTAAATTTTTCAATTTCATTACCTCCTGCTTATTTTTTTATTGAATGAACAATCTGCATCATCGTTTTAGCGTCATCTGCTAAACTGCTTGTTTTAGTTTGAGTGGTCATCTTGGTTCCACCAATTCCTACCGTAACTTCATTCAAATCATCCTTCAAATGTTTTACCAAGATAAATCCAAGTTCATTATTTTTCTTAAATTTTTCATTTGTATAAAGATGCTTATATTGTGCCACTGTTGCTTTGTAAACTACTTCACTTGCCAAATCTTCTTGCGGATTATTAAATAGGATAAAAGTTCTTGAACCATTTTTTAAAACTATATTATTAGGCGATTTATCATTAATCTCATAGCCAAATGGCAGGTAAAATTGGAATTCTCCGCTTTTTTTGTTAGGCTTCTTCGTGTCTTCATTAAAAGTAGTTTTGACAGTTTCAACAGCGGTCTTACTTGCCTCTTTCAATGATGGCTTCCCACAGGAACTTAATATGAGAATAGCTAGGATACAAATAAAAATTGTCTTAAAGAATTTCAGATGATTTCCCTCCTTTTTCGACCATTCCTATATACATCATACCTTTCACATTCTTTACATGACAAGGTATTTGTCGATATTTGTTGTCGAAACAAGGAGAAATTTCTTTATTCCCTATTTATTTGATAGGTGTATTGTCCAACTAGCAGCTTCACGATATGGGTAAACATTTCATCCCGTTTAATGAATCCATTGGTAAAAATTCCGATTGCACCTTCTTTTTTACGGACATTTTCCTTGTTGGAGAAATCCTCCATTACTGGCCCTAATTCTTCTCCTGCCCTCAAACGTGCCGCAACTTCTTCAGGGAGCAGAATTCTTGCTCCTCCAGCAATAATCGGTTCTCTGCCTTTTGCAACAAGTGCCCCCCAATTTACAATTAATAGCCCATGTTTGGATTCTTGGACACCGCCTTCAAGTCCAATACCTAGATCACCATTTCCTTGTCCTAGAGCCCCCTGTGCCCGATTGATTGCTCCTTGAATTGTTTCATCATCCGAAAACGGCTGGTCACTTACTTCTGACGGGATATCTAAGGAGAGAAACTCCGCTTCTGTTTCAACAAATGCATTTTTAACTGCGGAAATTTTAGCAGGGTTCTTAGTTCCGATAATGATTTTCATGGTGCCGCTCCTTTTTTCGCTAAAAAGAGGCATATCCAAATGCCCCCTCTTAATATTTAACTATTTGCTTTTATAGAATCTACCGTTGATTTGTCACATGCTTTTACAAGTTTGACTAATAATTCTTTAGCTGCGGCATAATCATCTACATGAATAATCGAAGCATGGGTATGGATGTAGCGAGAGCATATTCCGATTACGGCGCTTGGAACACCTTCATTGGACAAGTGAACCCTTCCTGCATCTGTACCGCCTTGCGACACGAAATATTGATATGGAATACTATGGGTTTCAGCCATATCGAGGACGAATTCTCTCATTCCACGATGGGTAACCATTGAGCGATCAAGGATTCGCAGCAATGTCCCTTTTCCTAACTGGCCAAATTCTGACTTCTTCCCTGACATATCATTAGCAGGGCTTGCATCTAGTGCAAAAAAGATATCAGGATTAATCATATTGGCAGCAGTCTGTGCACCTCTTAATCCTACTTCTTCTTGGACCGTAGCTCCGGAATATAGAGTATTTGGCAAAATTTCATCCTTTACTGCCTGAAGTAGTTCAATCGCTAATCCGCAGCCATAACGATTATCCCAAGCCTTCGCTAAAATTTTCTTCTCATTGGCCATTGGAGTAAATGGACAAATCGGTAAAATTGCCTGACCTGGCTTAATGCCAATCCTCTTCGCATCCTCACGGTCATCCGCACCAATGTCAATCAGCATATTCTTGATTTCCATCGGTTTATTTTTCTTTGAATCATCGAGTAAATGAGGAGGAATTGAGCCCACGACGCCAATAACTGGGCCATTTTTCGTCATGATTTGAACCCGCTGTGCTAAAAGAACCTGGCTCCACCAGCCGCCAAGTGTTTGGAAACGAATCATTCCGTTATCGGTAATGGAAGTAACCATAAAGCCCACTTCATCCATATGTCCTGCTACCATTACGGTGGGACCACTCTCATTACTCCTTTTCACACCGAAAATACTTCCAAGGTTATCTTGAATAATTTCATCCGCATAAGGTGTTAAATGTTCCCGCATAAATTTTCTCACAAGATGTTCATTTCCAGGAGCGCCGGGAAGCTCTGTCAAGGTTTGAAAAAGCTTTAATGTTTGTTCGTTCATTTTCAAACTCCTTAAAATTTATTTATGTATACATTTATTTTACAGAATCATTTCCTAGATGACCAACATTTCAAATCGCCAATGGTTATATTATGTTCAGACCATTAAATACGATATACTAAAAGGAGAATTCTTAACCGAAACGTTTTCTTTTCTAAATCATATTTCGGAGGTACAGAAGGTATGAACTGGAAATCATTTATCATTGGTGCGGCAGCAGGAGCAATAAGCAGTTTAGCAGTAAGAGAAATCATTTCAAAAAATTCAACAGTTTCACCTGAGCGGGTATTAGCAAATGTAAAAAAACAGTTTAAACAAAACGGAGACATCAACGGGTCATGGATACATATGGAAGCTGTGCCCTACCAAAAGCAACATATCCATTATCAAGTATATAAAGGCGGCATATCCAAAAATAACGAGGGTACAGCCGAGCAATATGAATTTGTCGCTGATGCTAAAACGGGAACGGTCATAGACGTTCATGTTACCAAGTAAATAGAATAAAAACGGGCCGTACTGATAGGTACGCCCCATTTTTTTTAGTTTCTTTTAATGGCATCCGTTAGTTGTCCGTCTAGATCCCATTTAACTGCACGATAAAAAGCATCATGATAAAAGGTAAGCCAGGCATTTTTCTCAAGGGCATATGGCAGCCATTTTTCTTTTGCGGCAATCGAATCCATTGGGTAATCATCATAGGCCATTACCCAGAGCACATTTTGATGGGCGTGAGTTGCCAGTAAATCCGCCATATGAATGGCAACCTCATCGCCATCTTCAATGAGTAAAATCGAATGTCCATTACTATGTCCACCGGTATGAATCAAGGTGAGGGAACCTAAGTTCCACTTTTCATCAAAGGGTATGACCTGTTTTTCAATTGCCTGCCAATTTTCCTTCCAATATGTATTTTTGGAGCGGATATTAGGGGTACGCATTTCATCCCATTCAATTTTTGACGTAATAATTTTCGCATTTGGAAAAGCTGAAACATATTCCCCATCAACAAGTTTCGTAAGACCGCCTGCATGATCAAAATGCAAATGAGTCATAAGAACGTAATCAATTTCTTCCGGTTTTAGTCCTACTTTTTCAAGAGATGAATCCAATTCCGATTCTTTTGTTACCCCAAAATTCCGCAATTGTTTTTCTGTTAATTTTCCTTTTCCGATTCCGGACTCAACTAATATTTTCATCCCATCCATTTGAATTAATATCGGATCTGTCGGACATTCAATTTGGTTTTTTTCGTTAGCCCGATATTTTCTATCCCACAATATTTTTGGAACAACACCAAACATCGCACCGCCATCCAAGTTTGTAACTCCTCCGGTAAGCCATGTAAGCGTTACCCTTCCAATTTGTAATTTTTCCACGGACCTCTCCTCCTCTTCCTTTATTTTACCATTGTCTGATAATTCAGGAAAACAAAAAAGACAGCCCTATAAAGAACTGTCCTTTCCTTCATTTTGATATTTTACTTCTGAACGGTATATGCGGTTGCCTTTTTCAGAGAATTTTTGTTCATATTCTGTCATGATATTCCCTTCATAATCACTGTTATGAAGGTCGAGACTGACAAATTTCAATAATAAACCATATTCCGAAAAGCTCCTTAACGAATATTCAAATAAACCTTGATTATCCGTTTTAAAATGAATTTCCCCACCATCGATTAATATGTCCTCATACTTTTTCAAAAAGTCTTTATACATTAATCTTCTTTTTTCATGACGTACTTTTGGCCATGGATCGGAAAAATTCAAATACACGCGAGCCACATCGTTTTTTGCAAAGTATTTTTCTAAATCCTCTGCATTAACATTTAATAGCTTAAGGTTCGGTAAATCCGCTTCAATTAAGCGATCTAAAGCCGCAACAATCACGCTGTCGTATACCTCAATCCCCATATAATTAATGTCCGGGTGAGCCTTCGCCATTTCTGTAATAAAACGGCCTTTGCCTGTTCCAATTTCGATGTGAAGCGGCTGATCTTTCACAAATGCTTCCTTCCATCTTCCTTTAAAATCTTCAGGATTGGGAACTATATATTGTGGGTGCTGCTCTATTTTCTCCTTTGCCCAAGGCTTATTTCGAAGTCTCATTTTTACACTCCTAAAAATATTTTCGTTCAAACTTTAACATGCTATGATCCATAAGTGCAAGGCGAATCTTTTGGAAATCAAGTAACTTAGATGCAATGTATAAACAAAAAAAGAATTCACAACCTAACTGTGAATTCTACTTATTATCACTTGAAAGGGTGTTACGCTATGCCATTAAGTCACCAAGACCAAGTTACGTTACTAAAAGATATATTAAGCAATCATCAAACAGATTGCTGTGGATCTGTTGCTGAATGTGAACAATTGGAACGTTTAGTAAAATCCCTTATGGTTAATACACAAGTCGATCAAAATGTAAAAAGCATTTTGCAGGAAGTTTATCAGTACAGCCAAAATGGAGCTCAGACTGCTGATTTAGACCAGCATATCCTTTCAAACCAAGAAAACCTATCCGGGTGGGTTAGTAATATTGATCAATTCTCATAATTAAAGAATGACATTTAAAAACTTAACCCACTTATCCATTTCCTGAAATCTACTTTTATTTTTATGCCATTGTATGGAAGATATAGTTTGAATGGCCACATACCATTTCATTCTCAGTCTTAAATCGTCTGTTAACATTTTTCCATACATCGCTAACCATTTGTCCCAGCTTTCTTCTGAAATATACCAATAAAGCAGTAATCCTAAATCAATAGCAGGGTCAGCAATCATGGCACCGTCCCAATCAATCAAATACAACTGGTTGTTTTCATCGAGCAGCCAGTTGTTATGATTAACATCACCATGGCAAACAACCTTTTCCTCGCTATAAATATTTGATACTTCTTCTTTTAAAAAGTCCATCGTTTTTTGCACTTCCGGTAATCCCAGGACCTCTGAATCTAATTGTGATTGCACGGATTGAAAAATCGTTTCAGGAGACATTGCCGTTTTTTCCAGGCGGCTTAACATGCCTAGCATTGGCTCCGAGCGATGAATTTTCTTCAAAAGTTTTGCGACGACTTCTTGATCCATTTCAGCCGGCTTAAGTTCTCTTCCGGAAAGCCATTGCTGTGCTGTTATCACATCACCATTTTCCAATCGTTTTGTCCAAACAAGCTTCGGGACAATGCCTTCAGCAGATAAGACTGCAAGAAATGGAGAAGAATTACGTTTCAGAAAAAGCTTTTGATCCTGATACCGGGCAAAAAAAGCTTCTCCAGTCGCTCCACCAGCCGGGACAATTTCCCATTCTTGTCCAAGTAAATGTTCCAAAATTGTTCACCTTCAATTATGACCGTTCTAATGGGGTACTAGCCCATTTTATTCCGAAGTAAAATCCTTGCTGCTGGAAGGTTCTTTCTTTCCCTGTAATACTTCACAGCTTAAAAATTTAAGGAGAATTTATACTAAATAATTAAAATAAAAAAAGCTATTGATATCATTTCACACAATAGCCATCTTAATAAATTTTATCCCCAAAGAGCTTTTTTCGTCAAGTAAATCTAAAGAATCTATTTTTTCGCAAAAATATTTATACTGATAGGTTGAATTTTTATTTCTCCCCCAGAAATCCTTTTGCTCATAGAAATCCCAGCCTCATAATGGTCAGCTAACACGTACCATTCTCCTTCTGGAAGGCTGATTATTTCTTCATTTTTTCTTGGATTTATGGCAAGAATGACTTCACGATATTCTCCATTTTTATTTTGATAGACAAAGGTGATGAGCGGAGCGTGAAGGGGACTTTGTTTCATGGATGAGCGGATTTCCTCAGCGGTGCGTAATCTAAAACAGGATAATTTTTTTCGAATTTCTATTAAACCTTTTATATATTGAACACTATTTATATAACGGCTTTTTCGATTCCAATCCATTTGGTTTATAAAATCAGGTGATCGATAGCTATTCCCTTCACCTTGCTTCGTGCGAAAGAATTCTTGCCCGCTATGAAGAAAAGGAACTCCCTGTGACAAAATCACCAGGGCTGTTGCAAGCAAATGATATTTTATTCGAATGGATTCATCTTCCGTTCGATAGCATGCCAATAGTTTATCCCACATTGTATGATTATCGTGACATTCCACATAATTGACTGTTTGAGAGGGCTCATTAAATAACTTATTTTCCTTTTTCAAAACCCCAACACTGCCGGCAATTAAATCGGCTGCTGCCTCATAGTGATGTTCATTTCCAAAGGCATATCCTTTATCAAATAAATTAAAGGTGCTCCCTTTAATCGTATCCCGGAATTTATCATTAAATTGAGCAATAGTGGGAAGTTTGGACTGGTTTTGAATGATTGCCTTTTTATCAAGCGGAAGGGGCGTATTTAAATTCCAACCCTCACCAATTAACAAAATCCCCTTAGCCAATCGATCACACATCTTTCTGACTTCGGACATGGTTTCCACATCAAGAATTCCCATTAAGTCAAAACGGAAACCATCAATATGGTATTTTTCCAGCCAGAAACGAATGGAATCAAGAATAAACTTTCTTACCATTTTTCTTTCTGATGCAATATCATTTCCAACTCCTGTACCGTTTGAGGGCATCCCAAATTCATTATGACGGAAATAATAGCCCGGTACTATTTTTTCAAATGGGGAGTTTTCACGACTGTACACATGATTATATACGACATCCATTATTACCTTTAAACCTTTATAATGAACTTGATCAATTAACTGCTTTAGTTCCTTAATTCTGGAATAGGGATCAGTTGGGTCGGTAGCATAGCTTCCATCAGGGGCATTAAAATGTACAGGGTTATAGCCCCAGTTATATTCCTTTTTTGCTTCTAATTCATTTACCCCGGCAAAATCATGAAAGGGTAAAAATTCAATATGAGTTATTCCTAAATCTTTTAAATAAGATAGACCTGTCACGTCTCCTTCTTTTCTTTTTGTATCAATTTCCCCTGCACCAAGATAAAGCCCTTTGTGCCTTACTCCACTATTGGGATGGATGGTAAAATCCCTGATATGTGTTTCATAAATAATCGCATCGACTGGATTTTCCAATTCAGGCAAGGGGATTTTCGGTCTCGCCGTTTTTTCCAACTTAACGATTACTCCTCGCTCCCCATTGACCGAAACAGCTGTAGCATATGGGTCAACAGCTTCCTGCCATACTTGATTCACAAGGACTAGAAAAGTATAGTGATGATAGTCTAAATCACGATGGACTATTGCAGACCAAACCCCTCTATCATGTCGCTTCATTTTTACAATTTCAGCATATGGACCCTGAGGCTGCCGTAGTTTGACTTTCACTTGGGTAGCAGTCGGTGCCCATAGTTTAAATTGGGTATAAGTTTCCGTACATTTTGCCCCAAGGTCATCTCCATCGTAATAATATTTTTTATCGAATAATTCTGTACGAATCACTGCACCTATTTGTAGGTCTGTTTTACCACCATGCTCATCCATTATCCAGTATACTTTTCCAAAACTAATTTCATCTGCAAGCTGACAAACATATTTATTATTATTTTCAATTCGTCTCTTCTCGAGTATCTTTAGAGGCTGTGTCTTAATTCCATCACTTATCGAAAATGTTGCGGACATACCTTGGTAATATGAAAGAGGAAGAAGAATCGCAATGATCTTCATCTCATCCAAGTAGGCAAGAAAATTTCGTTCACTGGAAATCATTCGAATCCCTCTCTTTCAAACCAAATTCTTGTAAATTTTGTTTACTGTCAGAATTTTTAATGCCTTTGATTTGAGCTGTATCTTTATCGGAGTATAACCAATAAACTCCCCGTCAGCATGGGCAAAAAGGGGGGCTGATGATTGAATAGAAATATTCTTGCCTTTAAGCATTTTTACTTCCTTAAAAAGAACATGTTTTCCCCAAAAAACACTAATAAATACTAATAACAGTTTCAGCCTTGATAATTGATGGACAACTGTAATATCAAAAACGCCATCATTTGGCTTGGCATCTGGAGCAATCTTCATACCACCGCCATAAAAGGGTTGATTCGAAACTGTGACAAACCATGTATGTTCAAATATATGCGTTTTACCATCAATTGATAAACGAATTGTTGAACGTTTATACTTAAAAAGTTTAATCAATAAAAAATAAACATATACTAACCTTCCCAAGGATAGGCTATTTAAGACGGATTTAATCTTTGAACGATTCACATCATATGAAATCAGCGCATCAAACCCAACACCCATATTGTTTATAAAATAGCAAACTGCTTGATTCCCCCTATCGATTTTCCCAATATCAACGCTGGCTTCAATTTGCATTAAATGGAGTAGTGCATTAAGGGCCAGCTTCGGATTAGAAGGAATTTCAAATCCTCTCGAAAAATCATTTCCTGATCCTCCCGGAATAAATCCAAGAGTGATATTATTATAGTTTACAACTCCATTCATCACTTCATGCATGGTTCCATCACCGCCAAGTGCAACGATGATGGTGTGCTCCTCAACACTCTCCGCAATTTGCGATGCAAGTGTTTTTGCATGTCCCGGGGAATTCGTAAAAAACGCTATATATGGTATTTGCTCGACCTTTAATTGGCTCTCAATCTTCCTCCAGATTTTTTTACAGGTCCCGTTTCCTGCCTTGGGATTAATAATAAAGTAGATGGTCTTCATACCGAATCAACCTTTTTATTTTATTAGAGGGAAAATTTCCTTTACTTCATATTTTGGTGTTTTCTCTAAATGGGTTTGAAATAAAACCACTTCACTAGCTATAAAAGCAAGGGGTTCCGGCTGTAGTTCCTGCCAAACATCAAGTTTATCATGATGAAAGGCTTGATCCCCTGTCCATTTCCTTGCAAGGGTGATGTGAGGACGAAACGGTCTTGTTTCAAGCTGAAAACCTGAATTTTCACATGCTGTAAATACTTTTCTTCTTACCAATTGAAGTTCATCACTTTTTATCGTATCCGCCCAAAAGATACGGGGGGATTCTTTACGTCCAAAAGTTCCAAGTTGGTTGATTTGCAGTGAAAAAGAAGATGTTCCCCATAGTTCTTTACTGACGTTTTCTATTGATTTTTCAAGTTGATCTGAAGGTGCAAATCCTAAAAAGGCTAAAGTAATATGTAAATCTTCATGATGTACCCAGCGGTTAAAAGGAAGGGACTGTTTTAATTTTTCACAATGGTCTTTCATAATTAATTTTATTTCTTTTGGAATTGGTACAGCGTAAAAAAAATGAGTTTGATGATTCATTTCTAATTCCTTCCTTTACTTAATTTTAGTCGATTTGCCTCCATTTGTATCTAAAACAAAATCCAGAGGTTTCCGATATTTTTTACATTGTTTAAGAGTTTTATAAAAAATTGCAACAAACTGATTGGAAAAGGTGTGTGGCAAGTTTTATATTGAATCGCTCCCTGTTGATTGGAGCGGAAGGTGCGAAGACTCCTGCGGGAGTACGGGGCAGGGGAGACCCCGCAGGCGCCAAAGCGCCGAGGAGGCTCCCCGGCACGCCCGCGGAAAGCGAAGCACCTGGAGCGGAAATCAACAGGCCCATTAACATAGGTAATCTTTAAATAATTGGATTTTGCAAACTTCACAAATATCCTTAAAAAAAGACGTGCAGCAGTGGGTTGCTGACACGTCTTTACTTTTTTGCTTATTCTTCTTTTGCCAGTTCATAGATTGCTTGTGCGTAGATGGCTGTGGCTTTGAATAAATCCTCAAGATCAATATATTCGTCCTTTTGGTGGGCTACATCCGGTCTTCCCGGGAATAATGGCCCAAAGGCTACACCTGCCTTAAGAGAACGTGCATAGGTTCCACCGCCAATTGCCAGCAGATCCGCTTGCTCACCCGTTTGCTCTTCGTAAACCTTCTTTAACGTCTGAATCAAGAAATCCTTTTCATCAACATAATGCGGTTTAGAATCTGAAAAGTTTTCAATCGTAAAACCTTCGTTTTTCAACAGCGCGTCTAATTTTTCTTTTGTTGCTTCCATCTTGTTAGTGACAGGGTATCTGCATGTCATTCCGATTGTCCCACCGGACTCTTTTGTATAAGAGAACTTACCAGGATTGATGGTTAATTCCCCTGAAATATCATCCGAAAAAGCAACTCCCAAATGAACTCCCCTTGAATCATCAAAAAAATAACGGGAAACAAATTGAAAATATCGGGCTGCTTTTCGATCTAAATTGAGCTTTGAAAGAAACTCTGATAAGAATAGGCCTGCATTTTTACCGTTTCTTGGCTCCATTCCGTGAGCAGAAATTCCCTTTACTTCTAAAGTGAGCTCTTGATTTTCTTCTGAATATTGATGATCGAGTTTATATTGGTTCATAAAATTTGTAAACATTTCAGTGATCTCTGCCTGATTCTCCTTAATCTGAATTACTGCCTTTGCGTAATCAGGAACCATATTATATCTTTTCCCTGAAAGAAAGGTTTGAACTTCAACATTTGCATCTGTATTAACCTGATCCGTTCCTATTTGAACCATATCAAAGTCGGAAATTCCCTTTTCTGCGTTAATAATCGGAAAGTCAGCATCCGGAGCGAACCCAAGAGAAGGCATTTCTTCATGCTGAAAATAATGTTCCACACAGCGCCAATTGCTTTCTTCATCCGTTCCAATAATCATTCGTACCCGTTTCTTCAACGGCAGACCAAGTTCCTTCACAATTTTCATGGCATAATAAGCTGCTATTGTCGGCCCTTTATCATCAATCGCTCCCCTTGCATAGATTCTTCCATCTCGCACTTCAGCTGCATAAGGATTACTTGTCCAGCCGTCCCCCTCTGGAACAACATCGACATGGCAGAGAATTCCTAGCAAATCCCTCCCCTCTCCAAACTCCAGGTGACCAGCTAGATTCCCAACATTTTTAGGGATAAACCCATCCTTCTCCCCTAGAGTCAGCATGTAATCTAATGCTTCTTTCACCCCTTTACCAAGTGGGGCATCCTGCGTAGCATTTTCTTCATCTAATAGGCTTTTAATATGTAATAGTCCCTGTGCATCTTTGAGCAGTGCCTCTTTTCTTTTTTCCACCTCAATGATCCAATCAATCTTTGTCAATTCAAATGCCTCCTAAAGCAAATATGATACGTAAAGACAATATTATTATTGCAAATATCTTACCAATTTTCATAACAAAAGCGAAATCCGGATAGTTTTTGTTATGATAAATTTACAAAAAATTCAATTAATTTATCATATTTCTAGCTTGATTCCCCATATTCTATACTAAGAGAATTTAAAGGAGGGGGAGTAACCACTATCTATAAATAAAAAAAGATTATTTGTAAAATGATGTATAATGGTGGAAATTTTCAGAAATTGTGGGTACAATAAGGTTAGATGTATGACATCTAAGTGTCCACTTAAACGTCCATGCAAAGGAGATGTCTGCGGAAAAGAAACTACATATTCTTGAAGAATACTTCTTCAAAGAGGCTGTCGGTAGAGGGAATTCGCCATAGGTTTGAAAAAAGGATAGGGAGTGGTTCTTTGAAACCTTCAACTAACCGGATGTTAAACCGCATCAAATGTATCTACATGTTTATTCGCAATAATGGCACTGTGACAACGCAGGAACTTGTAGAGGAATTTGGTATCACTCCTCGCACCATACAACGAGATTTAAATGTCTTAGCCTATAATGACTTGGTTATAAGCCCAAGCCGCGGAAAATGGACCACCACAGAAAAGAAAGTAAAAATGACTTCTTAAACAGTTTATTAATGAATAACAAAATAATGAAAAAATAGCATGCGATGATTTCGCTTGCTATTTTTTTGCCCTTTTTAAAATAAGTCATTCCTAGAAAAATTCCGCCACTTACCTTTTACCGTCAGCATGTAAAAAATCTACACCCGTTATTGCTTTAAATTCCTGGTCATTTATAATGCCCAGCATTTTAAAAAGGAAAGAATATTTTAAGATTTTTTTATGGATACGCGGTGTCGAATTCATTTCTATCACCCTCCAATTTTACTATTATTTTATTCGTGAAATCTAAAAAGTTTCCTTTAGGCAAAAAAATTCTTAAAGTGAAATTATTTATCATTATGGCAAAGATATCAGACTATACTTGATTTATAAACTTTTAAAATATATTATATTAATATAAAAATCTTTAACACATAAAAGCGTTTAAGCGCAAAAGAAAACTTGTTGAATATAGAAGGGTTGGAGCATTTTGGAAAAAAATCATCAAGGATTAAAAAGAGGGTTATTACCTCGTCATGTTCAGCTTATTGCCTTAGCTGGAATGATTGGGACCGGAATTTTCAAAGGAAGTTCAGATACATTAAATATCGCTGGTCCAGGTGTTGTATTAACATACTTTATTGGCGGAATATTATTGCTAATCATTATGGCAGCATTAGGGGAAATGGCAGTTTCCTATCCAAACTTAAACGTACAGCTTTTGGTTAATAAAGCATTTGGATTCAAAGTTTCGTTCATTGTTGGTTGGCTCTATTGGATTAACTGGATCATTGTTACCGTCGTTGAGTTGCTCGCTGCGGGAAGTTTCCTGCAATTCTGGTTCCCTTCTGCGCCATTATGGCTGTTAAGTCTTTTTTGTGGATTATTGATTGTGGGAATTAATTTATTTCAAGTTAAATACTATGGAGAGCTTGAATTTTGGTTTGCAGGAATCAAAATTTTAGCTTTAACGGCTTTTATTATCTTGGGTGTATTAATCCTAGTAGGAATAATCCCAAGCTCGATTCACGACCCGCTGTCCAATTATACGGCATATGGCGGTTTTTTCCCGCACGGTTTTCACGGAGTGGCCAGCGCCTTCTTAGTTGTAATGTTTTCCTATGGCGGAGCAGAATTAATTGGGGTTGCTGTTACGGAAACAAAAGATACTGAAAAAGTTTTGCCAAAGATCATTAAAGGGGCCGTATGGCGAGTCATTATCTTTTATATCTTCCCAATCCTTATCATTTGCGGAATGATACCATGGAACAAGGTATCAGGCGTAGATAGTCCCTTTGTCCAGGTATTGAGTATTACCGGGCTGCCAGGTGCCGCACATATTATGAACTTTGTGCTCTTAACGGCAGTTCTTTCAGCAGCCAATTCCGGTATTTATGCTACATCAAGAACCTTATTTTCAATGGCACAAAGCGGTGTAGCACCGAAAAGTCTATTAAAAATTTCTAAAAATGGAACCCCGATTGCTGGGATTTTGATTACAAGTGCATGGATTTTAGTCGGAATCTTTTTAGCCTATATCACCCCAGACCAGGTAATTAGTTACTTAATGACGATTCCAGGGTTTACAGTGATGTTAATTTGGATTAGCATCTGTGCAGCTCAGTTAAAGCTTAGACCACATTATAAAAGCAAACCGTTTTTCAGGGTAATAGGATTCCCATTCATTACTATTTTTGCGATTGTTTCTTTAAGTGTCATTTTTATTGGATTTCTCTTAAATTCAAATAATCTAATAGGATCAACTGTTTGTTTGGTAATCATGGGAATTTTGATTGTTCTTTCTTTTACTGTTCGAAAAATGAATTAGCAATAAAAAACCATATCCAGCACTCTAAAAAGGTAGTGGACACTTCATATTAAACCAAAAAGTGATACCCATTTGTTATGGGTATCACTTTTTCTATTCTTCAGACTTGATTTCCCCGGCAGGTCCCGATAAATTACGATTATTGGGCTCATCGGATTCCACAAAGCGCTTGAGCGCCGAGAGTTTGTTCTCCCAAAAGATTTCAAAATATTGGAGCCAGTCCTTTAATTCATATAATGGCTCAGGTTCAAGCTTGTACCGAGTTTCTCTTCCAACCTTTCGCTCCTTAACCAGACCTGCATCAGCTAATACTCTTAAGTGCTTGGAAACGGCGGTCCGGCTAATTGGGAATTGATCGCTTATATCTTTAACAGGCATTTCCTGCTGGCTTAAAAGTTTTAGCAGCCTTCGGCGAGTTGGGTCAGCGATGGCTTGAAAGACATCATGTTTGGCCGAAGAAGCTTCCATTTATGCTTCAACATATCCTTGTAATTTTTTAACAAGACCTGCCCAGCCTTGGTTCATATTTTCACGGATTGGAGTATGCGGTGCACCAAATTCAGTAACCTTATTCGCATCCCAGCCGCCATGGATTAAGGTAAATTCAGTTTTGCCCTCTAACTCTTTTAATTCAAATGTAAGGGTCCAATCCTTTCCCCAATTAAAAGAAAGACGATTAGGCGGGTCGACTAGTGTAACCTTACAAGGGGACATTCCAAACTGTCCGGCATTCAAATGAAATTCATGGCCTTCTACCGGTTCCATATCGTTCGGCATGAACCATGCAGAAAGACCTTCTGAAGTGGCAACAGCGGCCCATACTTTATCAATGGGAGCATTGTAGATTTCTGTATATCTAATATCCTGTAGTGTTTCATTCGTCATTTTTAAAAGTCCTCCTCAAAATGTTCCGGTTTTAATAAGAGATTTGTACAAACAAATAAGAAACCATTTGGTTTCGCATTTAAAATATATAACACCCTTTGGTTTCATGTCAATTATTTTTTTAATAGGATGTTAAACATAGTTGTTGATTTCCTCTCCAGGCGCTCGCTTTCCACCCCAATCAACTTTGTTAAAAAATCAACATTGTTCTTTAACAAAGCCTTTTAATAAAAAAGGCAACTCTACAATTAGTAAAGTCACCTTAATAGACCTGTTTCATTCAATAAATAGATTTATTAAAAACTTAAAAAAAATCAATTTCCCGTACTGCCTGCAGCAGTTCCATTACTACTTCTTCTTTTTTGAATGGCATTGACTCCCATTATAACCGCAATTAATTCCTCTGAACGGAGACTCTCTTTAAGATTAGTTAATTGAAAAGCTGGGGAGGCAAAGAATCCGCTTACTTTTTCAAATTTGGCTATTTGGTTCGATTGTTCATCAAATACCTCATATTCACGGGAGAAAGCCTCTGCTTCAATGATATAAACACCTCGATCAAAGGCATTATATTCATATTTTTTAGCAAAGAAGGTTAACTTTTGTTTAAGGATCCCTATTTCTTGCTCACAGCCGTTTAAAATTCTCCATTTATTGCTAAATAAACCAAATCTACCACTAATAATCTTTTTCCCATTCCCATCTATTACGTCAATACTAGAAGAAAAGGCGCTCTTAAGATCTAAATCCCCTACCTTTTCTTTTAAACTATTATAAACCTCCGTCCTGCCAGACGAAAAAAAATTATCTTTAAAATAAAGTGAATCCTTGTTCATTCTGCCACTCCTCGTAACTTTTTCTCTCTACCAATATTACGTTAAATTTTGGAAAAAGTTTCATTTAATAGAAGCAGAAGTTTCTGATACAATCAAAGTAAAATTTCCTCTTGAGGTATATTTATGATAAAAAATCAATACTTACGATGCGTCCAATTAAAGAGGAGTCAAGTGCCTTCTTTTAAAAAATATCCATTTAACCTGCCCAGTCTTAGGTCGTTGGATGAATTAGAATTCCACCCAAATGTAACTTTTCTCATTGGGGAAAATGGGATGGGAAAATCAACCTTGCTTGAAGCAATTGGCCTTGCATTAGGTTTTAATCCAGAAGGAGGTTCCCTAAACTTCAATTTTTCAACCTATGATTCTCACTCACCTCTTGGGGATTATATGAGGGTTATAAAAGGAGTTAATCGACCGAGTGATGGTTTTTTCCTGCGGGCAGAAAGTTTTTATAATGTTGCTTCAACTATTGAGGAATTAGATATGGAAGGCAGCGGTCCTCGAGTCATCGATTCTTTTGGGGGAGTCTCATTGCATGAACAATCTCACGGAGAGGCCTTCTTTGCCACATTTCTTCATCGGTTTCGTGGCAATGGGGTTTATCTATTGGATGAACCTGAGGCCGCTCTTTCACCGCTGAGGCAAATGTCGATGCTAACAAGAATTCATGACCTAGTTAAAGATCATTCCCAATTTATTATTGCAACCCATTCTCCAATAATCATGGCATATCCTAATGCGAAAATTTTTGAGTTTACAGAAGAAGGGATTCATGAATGCCCTCTAGAAGAGACCAATCACTATAAAATGATGAAACAGTTTTTTGATAACAAGGAAAGAATGCTTCATCATTTGTTAAATGGATAATTTCCATAAAAGAAGGCTGATTTCGTAAACTTTGTTGCTCTCTTTTTTGATTTCCTATTACCGAAACGGGGATCTATTCATGAATATGATTTTCTTATTTTTTGTACAAAGTTGATTGGAGCGGAAGGCGCGAGACTCCTGCGGGAGTAAGGGGCTGGGGAGACCCCGCAAGAGCGAAAGCGACGAGGAGAGGCTCCCCGGCACGCCCGCGGAAAGGCGAAGCGCCTGAAGCGTAAATCAACGGACAAGTCAAAGGAACCATTTGCAAAAAGGGGGCGCCCCTATAAGTTATACTTTTGGGGCACCCTCTTTCTTGGCTATTGAACAATATTTTTCCCATAAAAAATTTCGTCCATTTCCATTTTAATTCTTTCGGTAATTTCAATGTGTTCGTCAGGGGATAACTTGTCCTTTGTGTAACCAAATAAGTAATTATTTAAATCAAATTCCCGCAGCTTACATTTTGTGTGGAAAATATGCTCTTGGTAAACATTTACATCAATCATATCAAACATTTCGCCAACATCTTCAGGAATATAATTTTGAATCGAACTGATTTCATGATCAATAAATAACTTATGGCCACTTTTATCCCTAGTAAATCCGCGAACGCGATAATCAACAATCATCACATCTGTCTCAAACGACCGGATTAAATAATGAAGTGCCTTAAGCGGTGAAATTTCTCCGCAGGTAGAAACATCAATATCCGCCCTAAAGGTGCTAATGCCTTCATCTGGATGATATTCCGGGTATGTATGAACGGTAATATGACTTTTATCCAACTGCATGACGACTGATTCCGGCAACGGCCCAGGAGATTCCTCAAAGGATTCAGATGGCGCGTGCTCAACAGGACCTTCTGATACTAATAGAGTCACACTTGCTCCAGCCGGCTCAAAATCCTGACTGGCAATATTTAAGACATGGGCTCCAATGATGTCCGAAACATGTTTTAACATTTTGGTTAATCGGTCCGCACTGTACTCCTCATCAATATATTGCAAATAGGCCTCACGTTCTTCTTTCGTTCTTGTATAACAAATATCATACATATTAAAGCTAAGTGATTTTGTCAGGTTATTAAAGCCATGTAACTCAATCCGCTGCTCATGTGTTAGCTTCATGATATACTTTCCCCCTTTTCAAAAATCCCAAGTAAATATTTATAGATTACCCACTGTCTAATCATGTTATTTGCAAATATTGTTCATTTGTTTTTTCCAACATAATTTTCCCTTTATTGTGGAAAATAATTGAAGATGAGGTGAAAGAATGAAAAAACAAATTTCCATCGTATTTATTTTATTTTTGCTCATGCCAACCTTTGCAAAGGCAGAACCAATTGAGGCTCATATAAAAATGGCCTATATCAAAAATGGCTTCCTTTGGACAATGATGAATGGCAAGCAAGAGAAACAAACGAAAGAACCGGGTACTTACCCTTATGCCCCACAATGGTCGCATGATGGAAAGTGGATTTTGTACCAAATCCAAACAAAAGAAAAAGCCAGCTCGGCCTCTGAACATAGTACAGAAATATGGGTTTATAATATCGAAACGAAAAAGCATAAAAGGATTACGGTGAATGGCACGAATCCGAAATGGTCACCTGTCGAGGATTTGGTAGCCTTTAAAAGCGGTGGCGTGTTAAATGTCTCGGATCTTAAACATTTTTATAATATTGCTTTAGGAGTTGGGGATTATAATTGGTTCCCTGATGGCCGTTCCTTAATTACTTCCTCAAGTGCATCATTACGCCCTGATGGATGGACAAATCCAGTCCTTTATAAAATAACACTGGAAAAGAATTTAAAAAAGATTACAAGCTTAACTAAAAACGTAAAGCCTTTTTATACAATCCCGAAAGAATTGAAGAAAGGCAATATCAGTATTATCGCAATTGATGGAACTGATTTTCAGTTTTCTCCTGATGGCAAGTGGATTTCTTTTATTGTGGGGCCAACAGCGTCTTGGTCAATGGACAGTAATATGGTTTGTGTTATTTCTTCGGATGGAAAGAATTTCGAGGTCTTAGATGAGGTTATCCTTGGAGTGGATCATCCACAGTGGGCATTACATAAAGATTTAATCGGTTACATTGCCGGTGGTGGAAGAATTGTTTTTGGTTTCAAGAATAAAACCATGAAGGTCACTGAACTTCCGGCCTACAATACCCTCAGTCTGACCCCAGTGAATTTTGCTGAATTAGGATTCGGATGGAAAGATGACAATGCACTTTACGTTTCAAGGGTAAAAGAAAAAGAGTGGTCAAACGAAGCAATCAAACGCCCCGATCCATCCTTATTTTTAATCAATATAAATGACCAGAAGCAGACTCAGATTACTCATCCACCAGCAGGCTTGGGGGATTACAGCCCGGTTTATATTCCTTCTGTCAGCAAGGTAACTTGGTTGCGAAAAAAAGATATTGCATCTGCTGAGGAAGATTTATGGATTGCAGATCAGGATGGAAAAAATGCAAAGCTATGGATTAAAAATATCGGCGGTTATTCGGTTTACGAAAATCAAAAACATTAGCAACCAAATGGAAAAGCAGCCAGGACTGGCTGCTTTTTCCTAGCTTTATTCTATTTCACTTGAAACTCCATCAATAACTCCACTTCTTCCTTCGTTAGTTCGCGATATTCGCCAAGTTCGAGTGTCTCATCCAGAGCCAGCGGCCCCATCGAAATTCGCTGAAGGTATACGACCTTTTTCCCAACCGCTTCGAACATTCTCTTTACTTGATGAAATTTCCCTTCGGTAATCGTAAGTTCAATATCAGAACGAATCCCTGATTTTAAAATTTTTAACTCGCCTGGCTTTGTTTTATAGCCATCATCAAGTGTGACCCCATCTCCGAAAGCACGGACATCTTCCTCCGTTACCTCTTGGTCAATTACGGCAAAGTATGTCTTTGGGACATGCTTTTTAGGAGAAAGTAAGCGATGGGCCAATTGACCATCATTCGTAATCAAAAGCAGACCTTCTGTATCCTTGTCCAGTCTACCGACAGGAAAGGGCTCATACACTTGATCCTCAAGCTCCAATATGTCAATAACCGTTTCACAGGAATTATCCTCAGTAGCTGATAAAACCCCTTGCGGTTTGTTCATCATCAAATAAATAAACTCTTTATATTCAATTACTTCACCATTTAGTGTCACGGTTTCTTGATTAGGCTCCACATGCTGTTTCGCATCTTTTACAACAACATCGTTTACTTTTACGGCACCGCTTTTTAGAAGCTGTTTTACTTCTTTACGGCTCCCATATCCAAGATTCGCCAGCATTTTATCAATTCTCATGGCTTACACCCCTTTTGAGAAGGTTTTTAAACTCTTAAATGCAGCTTTTGCTTTATCCGGTCAACGCGGTCACCAAATAATCGGTTGATCAATCCTGATTTTAAACCAAGATAAAAATAGATTACTGCTCCCACTGCTGCCGTAATGACAATGATAATAAGAGACTGCCCTTTAGAAGCAGGTGAAAGGAATAACGTTAATAACCGATAAACGATTTCACAGCCTGCCCACATACAGCCGGCAAAAATGAAGATTAGTAAGCTTCTCCGAAAGACAAGCCGATACTGAAACCCTACAAATTTTTTAATTACGAATAAGTTAATCGCAATGGCTGCCATATATCCAAGAGTCGTTGCCAGTACTGCCCCTTGTGGTCCCCACTTTTGTATCAGTGGAATATTTAATGATAATTTTATCAATAATCCTACCAGCAAGGTTAAAACAGTAAAGCGTTGCTCATTAATCCCTTGTAAAATGGAGGCCGTTACATAATACAAGGAAAACAAGATTGCTACAGGAGCATATGCTCTTAATACTTCCACTCCCAGCATTTTATGCTCATAAAATACGGTATAAACAGGCTCAGCCAGTAAAGAAAGTCCAATGGCTGCTGGCAAAGTTAAATAAAGAAGTACCTGAAATGCTTGATTTAATTGGCGATTCAAACCACTTCGGTCTTGCTCAACGAATGCTTTCGTAATACTTGGCACCAGTGCCAACGAAAATCCAGTTGCAAGTGAGACTGGAATAATAACAATCTTATGAGACTCAAAGTTTAAAATGGAAAAAGCTGATTTAGCAAATTCCGTTGCCCCTAATGCACGGTAAAAGGTGAATTGATCGATGGCCTGGAATAACGGATTGTTGATTCCTACAAATACAAATGGGGCTGCATAAAGAACGATTTCTTTATAAATTTCTTTCAATGAAATATTAATGGTTCCTTTATCATGGATGAGAAGTTCATCCAAATAATGTTTTCTCTTATACCAATACCAAAATAGCATCAATAGACTTCCGATAGCTCCAACAAATGCAGCAAAGGTTGCAACACTAACCGCTTGAACCGTACTGCCATTTAACCAATGCAAGACAACATATGCACCTGCAAGTGTAAAGGCAATCCGGACAATTTGCTCAATTACCTGCGAAACTGCGGATGGCCCCATCGATTGATGGCCTTGGAAAAATCCGCGGATTAGACTCATAAACGGAACGACGATCAATGCAAAGCTTACTGCCCTAATAACCGTTGTGATATCCTTTAAACTTGAACCAACATCCTCATTTTTCGTAAACATCATTTCTGCGAAAAGCGGGGCAGAAAAATAGAGGATTAAGAATGAGACAAATCCGGTCGACAGCATAATCACTAAGCCTGATTTAAATAACTTGCGGCCAACAGCGTATTCTTCTAGAGCATTGTATTTGGAAATGAACTTTGAAACGGCAAGCGGTACCCCAGCTGTTGCAATACTGATAAAAATCGTATAAGGAACATACGAGTATTGATAAAGCGCTGTTCCCGAAGACCCGACAATTTGATAAAAAGGTATGACATAGAATAAGCCAAGAACCTTTGATAAAATCGTTCCAAAGGTTAATATAAATGTTCCTCTTAAAAGCTTAGACGACATAGAATCCCTTCCTACTTCGAAAAGCGTAAGCGCCTTGTTCAGCCTAAGGCAGCTGCTTGCGGGCCAGCCGGTGAAGTCGTTCTTTGAATTCATCGGCTGGCCCGACGCGACCTCGAGGGCCAGGCGCTGGAGCTAGACAGTATTCATGTTATAATTTTAAAATATGTTCTTCCTCAAAGTTAATTCGACTTTTTTTGCACACTATAGTAGTTTACAACTGTTTTCCCTTTGACGCTACTAGCAACCATATTAAATTTTTTTAAATATTGACTTTCCGTTTTCTTTTCAGAAAAAATGGTAAGGTTTATAATAAAATAATGTATTTCAATAGTTTAACCAAAAATTTCTAGGAACATAAAGTTGGTGAGAGAATGGAATTTGATTGTATAGTCATTGGCGGTGGTCCGTCAGGCCTGATGGCAGCAATAGCCGCCGGTGAAAAGGGTGCAAGAGTTCTTTTGATTGATAAAGGAGACAAGCTTGGACGAAAGCTTGCTATTTCAGGGGGAGGACGGTGCAATGTGACAAACCGGCTCCCTGTTGATGAAATTATAAAACATATTCCAGGGAATGGTAAATTTTTATATAGTGCGTTTTCCATTTTTAGTAATGAGGATATTATTGCTTTTTTTGAAAAACTCGGGATAACCTTAAAAGAGGAAGATCACGGGCGGATGTTTCCAGCGTCGAATAAAGCTCAATCAGTTGTAGATGCTCTCTTGCAAAAATTAGAAGAACTGAAGGTCCGGGTTTTTAAAAATACGGCCGTAAAGGAAGTCCTCTATGGAAACGGGCAGGTATCAGGCGTTACACTAAGGGATGGTCAAAAGCTAACCTCAAAATCGGTTGTAATTGCGGTAGGTGGAAAATCTGTTCCCCATACCGGGTCAACCGGGGATGGATACGCATGGGCAGAAAAAGCCGGGCACAATGTGACCGAGTTGTTCCCGACAGAAGTACCTGTCACTTCAAGCGAAGCGTTTATCCAAAAGAAAACCCTTCAGGGACTGTCTTTAAGGGATATTGAATTAAGTGTTTTAAATCCAAAAAGCAAACCAATTATATCTCATCGTATGGATATGATTTTTACTCATTTTGGGGTAAGCGGCCCAGCTGTTTTACGCTGCAGCCAATTTGTTGTCAAAGCGATGAAGAAGTGGAATTTAAAAGAGGTAACGATGAGCCTAGATGTCATCCCGGACAAAAAAGAGGAGGTCCTTTTTCAAGAAATTAGTAAGCTGGTAAAAAATGAACCAAAGAGGAGTATAAAAAACACCTTAAAAGGGATGTTTCCAGAGCGATACCTTCTATTTTTACTGGAGAACAATGAGATAGATCCTGCTGTACAGTGTGGAACTGTTTCTCATGAAAAAATTCGTAATTTCGCAAAAAGCTGCAAGCAATTTACCTTTAAAGTGAATGGCACCCTGCCACTTGAAAAAGCATTTGTCACCGGTGGCGGAGTTTCAGTAAAAGAAATTGAGCCACAAACGATGGGCTCTAAAATGATGAATGGTTTATATTTTTGTGGGGAAATACTTGATATCCATGGATATACAGGAGGATACAATATTACCTCTGCACTTGTAACCGGAAGGCTTGCCGGTACAAATGCCGCACTTTCTGCAAAAGCTAGATCCTGACAAATAATTGTCAGGATCTATATATAATCATCGCAGAAAAACAATAAATTTGTTCCTCCTCTTCATCCTCTGTCATTGCCGCAACATTGTATTTTATATCCAGCAGGCTTTTCTCATCTAAACCTTTTAAAAAACGATTCATTTCCTTTTCCAAATCCTTTTCATGCTCCCGGTCAAACAGTTTAACCTGAATCACTTTACTCTCTCCTTTTGTTTTTTCCTATCATTATTTCCTCATTTTCAGAATTTTAAAAATCAAAACCCGCAAAAATTTAAGAATAATTTAAGGTTCGGCTTTTAAACTACTATCAGAAAGAAGGAAAGGAGATAAGAAAATTGGATAAAAAACAAAGAATCTCTTGGGGCGTCAGCTTTGGGAGCTTGGCATTAGTCGCAGGGATGGTATCCTATCTCGGACTATCAAATGGAAATAATAATCAAGCAGCAGTGAGTCAAAACTCTCAGGCTAATCAAAATACAAATCAACAAGCACAAAATAATCTTGATTCCAGTGGAAATCAGTCATCAGGAGATTCCAATTCGAATTCAAATTTTAGTTTTGATGATGATCAAGCATCGCAATATGGGCAAGGGAACCGCGATGATTCTTTTCAGCAAAATCAAGATCAATTTTCTGGCGGTAGTCATTCATTTGGGCATCATGATGGCTTTGACACAACAACGGGTGGTACCTGATGTATCAATATCAATTTAACTCCATGAGTACAATGGTGAAAATCTCGATTAACCAAGAAATGTTTGCGAATGATTTGATGCCGATCTATAAACTTTTTGATTTAATCGAGTCCACCTGCAGCCGGTTTATAGAGGATAGCGAATTATCCCAATTAAATAAACAAATAGGCAAACAAGTAACCGTTTCTCCTGAAATGTTTTCGATCCTAACAGATGCTGAACAATATTTTCTTGAAACTTGTGGTGTTTTCAATCCGGGAGTATTAACTTCGCTTGAAAGCAGCGGTTATGTAAAATCAATTGAGCATATTAAAGGACAATCATTTAAATTACCCGGCCTTTCCCCGAATGTATTTCATAATAATAAACCATTTGTTTTAGACAAGAAACAGCAATCAGCCATTCTTTTTTCAAAAATTGACTTAGGCGGAATTGCTAAGGGCTGGGTGATTGACCGGGCAGCAGAATTATTAGAAAAAATAGGATTTGGCTTTATTAATGTCGGCGGGGATATACGCATTTTTGGAGCATTGCCGCGGTCATTAAATATTGGAATTGAGAGTCCATTTGATTTTTCCAACCTCCTCTCCTCCATTCAGATTGAAAGTGGTGCGGTTGCAACCTCAACTTCCATGAAAAGAAGGTGGAAGTTAAACGGGGAGTGGCAGCATCATTTGATAGATCCTCGAACCGGCCAGCCGTCTGAGAGCAATATTGTTTCAGCGACCGTGACCGCCCCCACCGCTGTTGAAGCGGATGTATGGGCAAAGACCGTTCTTTTATTAGGAGATAAGGATGGAAAGAGTTATATCCGCGAAAAAAGAACCCAAGCAGTACTCATTGATCAGGAGGGAAAAATTTGGAGAGGAGGAATTTTTGAGGGAAATGTTAGGTAAAAGAAAAAACGATTCCACTTGTGGAATCGTTTATTTGGTTTCACCTGTCCAGTTCATCATGCCGCCAATCATATTGCGAACTTTATAGCCTTGTTCCTGCAGGTAGTAGCAGACATTTTCACTACGGCGGCTTGAGCGGCATATGAAGATATATTCTTTATCCTTATCGAAATAATCAAGGTTGACCGGGATATCTCCCATCCGGATATGCTTTGCACCCGGAATCATTCCCTCAGCAACCTCTTCATCTTCCCTTACGTCAACAAGCTCCAGCTTTTCCCCTTGCTCAAGCTTCGACTTTAATTCTTCCGGAGTAATAATTTGAATTTCCTCCATATTAACCATCCTTTCAGAAAGCATCCTCCAGCTTTTTGCTGGAGGATGTTCAATTGTATTAGTTTGCCACGATATTGACTAGCTTACCCGGAACCGTTATGACCTTGCGAATAGTTTTTCCTTCGATTTGTTCCTTCACCCGGTCATCGTCCATGGCGATACCTTCTAACGCTTCTTTACTCGCATCTGTTGGTACCTTTAGCTTTGTTTTCACTTTGCCATTTACTTGGATGACAATTTCAACTTCTTCATCGACAAGCTTTGCCTCATCATATGCTGGCCATGTTTCATAGGAAATTGTACCACTGTGGCCTAACTTTTCCCAAAGCTCTTCTGCAATATGCGGGCAGACTGGTGAAAGTAATTTCACAAAGCCCTCCATATAATCCTTTGGAAGGACCGTTGATTTATATGCTTCATTGATAAATACCATCATTTGTGAAATAGCCGTATTAAAACGTAAACCTTCATAATCCTCTGTAACTTTTTTTACAGTTTGATGATAAATTTTTTCCAAATTAGCGGCTTCCTCGTTTGGCTGGATCTTCGGATTTACCTCGCCATTCTCTTCCACTAATAAACGCCAAATCCGGTCTAGGAAGCGTCGTGAACCGTCAAGGCCATTCGTTGACCATGCAATTGAGGCATCAAGAGGTCCCATGAACATTTCATATAAGCGGAGCGTATCAGCACCATGGCTATCCACGATATCATCCGGATTGACGACATTTCCTTTAGATTTACTCATTTTTTCATTATTTTCGCCTAAAATCATTCCTTGATTAAATAGCTTTTGGAATGGTTCCTTCGTTGGCACAACACCAATATCATATAAAAACTTATGCCAAAAACGAGCGTAAAGTAAGTGAAGCACCGCATGCTCTGCTCCGCCAATATAGGTATCAACTGGAAGCCAATGCTTTAATTTTTCTTCAGCAGCAAGTGCCTGATTATTTTTTGGATCAATATAGCGTAAATAATACCAGCAGCTGCCTGCCCATTGCGGCATCGTATTGGTTTCACGACGGCCTTTTTTACCAGTTTCTGGATCAACCACATTTACCCAGTCATCGATATTAGCAAGTGGTGATTCACCTGTTCCAGAAGGTCGTATTTCCGTTGTTTTTGGTAGCATTAACGGAAGTTCTTCTTCCGGCACAGCGGTCATTGCGCCATCTTCCCAATGGATAATTGGAATTGGTTCACCCCAGTAACGTTGGCGGCTGAATAACCAGTCACGTAAACGGAAGGTTACTTTCTTAGTGCCAATTCCTTTTTCTTCAAGCCAAGCAATCATCTTTTGAATTGCTTCTGTTTTATCTAAACCATTTAAGAATTCAGAGTTAATATGTTCCCCGTCACCTGTGTACGCTTCTTTTTCAATATCACCGCCAGCAACTACTTGCTTAATAGGCAGGTCGAATTGTTTAGCGAATTCGTAGTCGCGTTCATCGTGTGCCGGAACCGCCATAATTGCACCAGTTCCATAGCTTACTAATACATAATCAGCAATCCAAATCGGCATTTTTTCACCATTTACTGGATTTATGGCATAAGCACCTGTAAATACGCCTGTTTTCTCTTTTGCAAGATCTGTCCGCTCAAGATCACTTTTGGTTTTTACTTTATCTAAATAAGCATCCACTGCTGAACGTTGCTCAGCGGTTGTAATTTTTTCAACAAAAGTATGTTCAGGGGCAAGTACTGCATAGGTTGCTCCATATAGTGTATCGGGTCTGGTTGTGAATACAGTGAAGGTTTCATCATGTCCATCGATTTGGAAGGTGACTTCAGCACCTTCAGAGCGGCCAATCCAATTGCGCTGCATTTCTTTCAGACTTTCCGGCCAATCAAGTTCTTCAAGGTCTTCAAGCAAACGGTCAGCATAGGCAGTAATTTTCAACATCCATTGCTTCATTGGACGGCGTTCTACCGGATGTCCTCCACGTTCGCTTTTTCCATCGATGACTTCTTCATTTGCTAATACGGTTCCAAGTGCCGGACACCAGTTAACCGCCACTTCATCAATATAAGCAAGACCCTTTTCCCATAGTTTCAAGAAAATCCACTGGGTCCATTTATAATATTCAGGATCAGTTGTGTTTACTTCACGGTCCCAATCGTAAGAAAAACCTAGTGATTTAATTTGTCTGCGGAACGTGTTAATATTGTGTTCGGTGAATTCTGCCGGGTCATTTCCGGTATCCAACGCATATTGTTCTGCAGGTAAACCAAAGGCATCCCAGCCCATTGGGTGAAGAACATTATAGCCCTGCATCCGTTTCGTACGTGAAAGAATATCTGTTGCTGTATAGCCTTCAGGGTGTCCGACATGAAGTCCGGCACCGGAAGGATATGGAAACATATCAAGCGCATAGAATTTTCGTTTATCATACTCTTCGCTTGTTTTGAATGTTTTCTCTTCTTCCCACTTCTTTTGCCACTTCTTTTCGATTTGTTGATGGTCGAAACTCATAAGATTTTCCTCCTTAAAAATAAAAAAACTCTCATCCCTAAACAGGGACGAGAGGATTGTATGTATCTTCCCGCGGTACCACCCACATTAGTGTTAAAACACTCGCTTCATTATCCTTAACGCGGTAAACGGCAAACATTACTATTCTTTCGTGCCTGCAACTCCTAGGCGAGTTCATGATGTACCCGATTGACTTTCACCAGCCGTCAACTCTCTAAACGGGCAGGAACCATTACTATTCCTAATCCATGTCTTTCAATATAAAGATATACGGATATTGTATAAAATTTCCCGGCAATTTGCAAGATAACAAAAGCCTAAATTCAGAATTGCCGCATTCCTTCTCTTTTAAACATAAAAATAGACAAAGAGGTTAAAAAAACCACTTTGTCCATTCCATACGGACAAATCCTCAGATTTGTCCACGAACGGTGCCTGTCACCGTTGCGCGGTCATAGATTAGGGTTGTGACGATAGCCACCAAAAATAATGCGATTAATACTGTAAATAAAGTGGACATGCTGTATAGATCGACGATTATTCCGCCTAATAGCGGACCGAGCATCCTGCCGCCGGTGGCAGTGCTATTGACAATTCCTTGGTAGAATCCTTCACGACCCTTAGGTGATAAGGCAAAAGCAACTGTTGGGACCGCGGGCCAAATAAACATTTCCCCAATTGTTAAAATAATCATCCCCATTAGAAACCCCAAAAAAGCATTTGAATTACCAGCTACGACAAATGAAATAATAAAAATGATGATTCCTGTCACCATCTGTACCTTTAACGAAGTAACCCAGCGTTTTAAAACACTATTTAAAACTGGCTGGCCAAGAACGATGAGTGCACCATTTATCGTCCATAATAAACTATATTGTGATAATGAAATATGGATTTCCTGCGTATATGAAGCAATCGTTGTTGTCCATTGAACATAGGCTACCCAGCATAGCAAGTAACCAGAACATAGGATAAGTAATGATTTTAAATTCCTTTTGTTTTTTACCTGAATATGTTCTTCTTGCTTTTTCATTTGTTTTACGGTACTCACAGTAATATTCCTATAGCCAAAAACGGCAATGAAGAAAAATATGATATACATAACAGCATTTGCTAGAAAAATTAATTGCATAGAATAATCAGCAACAATTCCGCATAGAGCAGCCCCTACTGCTACACCCAGGTTTTGGGCAACATACACAGCATTAAAAGCTTTTCGACCACCCTCAATCCATACAGAACCTGCCATAGCGTACATCGAAGGAAAGATAATGCCAGTTCCAAGTCCAATGATGGTTAAAAAAATCACGTATTCCGGCCAGCCATGCCAAATCGAAAGGCCGATGATGGCAAACAATGAAACCCCAATACCTGATAAAATTGATTTATAACCCCCATACTTATCAAAAAAACTACCGCCAATTAGGTTACCAATAACACTTGCACCAGAGTTTAACATAAGAACAACCCCAGCCATTGATAAACTTTTTCCTAGATGATCATGAATATAGATTGTATTTAAAGGCCATAAAAAAGAAGAGCCAGTTGAATTCACTGCCATCCCAATAATTAACAGCCATAATGCACGCGGCATGAAAATTCCCCTTTACATATAAATATTTCGAAACCCTACATAAGTGTAGTGTACTTTTACCTAACGCGCAATCCTTTTTCATTGCCTTATTTCGACTGAAAAATCAAATATAAAAAACCCCCAACAATATGTTGAGGGTTAACAACTTATTAAGAAGATTGTTCCTTTTCTTGATGAAATTTCGATTTTACTGGTTGACCGCCTGTCTCTTCATATTTCTTTTTTGCCTGTTTTACTAAATCAACATCCTGACCTAACTCTAAATCGTTATTATTGATGCCATTCCTTGTTTTTTGTTCCGGATTTTGCTGTTTCGACCGTTTTTTCACCAAAGTTTCCTCCTCATTGGTTACTCAAGAATTTGTGTATTTTGATAAGGCCCCTGTAAAATCATTGTATTTTGAATCTGTTGCAGCTGTAGTCTCATTCTGTGCAGCTGCTCCCTTTGTTGTCCATTTGCAAATTGTGCCATTTTACAAACATCCTGATAAGTTTGTTCTAGTCCTTGTAGGGCATTCGTATAATCATCGTTATTATAATGTTGTTGAAGGCTGCCTTCCCGATATTGATCCTGGGCAAATCGAATAGCATCCTCACATTGCTGAATTAAATGACTCATTGAATCACGAGTAGCCATCTTAGAACCCCTTTCCTATTGCTGTAAACCCTGAAGCGCACCGCTTCAATCCTTATTTTGTTCTCGATTTCTTTTCCTATAACAGCAAATAAAATCCATTTGGATAAGCCTATACTTCATGATAAAATTTACTTTATGTGCTTCTTTATAAAATTTTTTAATAAGGAGGTTTTCGAATGATTGAAACGAAACCTTTTCCATATGCATTAGATGATAAACGTTACCATACGTGGAATTATCATCTTCGCCACCATTTCGGCCACAAGGTTTTTAAAGTGGCATTAGATGGCGGATTCGATTGCCCAAACCGTGACGGTACGGTGGCTCATGGAGGCTGTACCTTTTGCAGCGCTTCAGGTTCCGGGGACTTCGCCGGAAACCGTTCCGAGACATTAGAAACCCAATTTCTTGAAATAAAAGAAAAAATGCATACAAAATGGAAAGACGGAAAATATCTGGCCTATTTCCAAGCGTTCACAAATACCCATGCACCTGTTGGGGTCCTTCGTGAGAAATATGAAGCAGTACTCAAACAGGAAGGCGTTGTGGGCCTGTCGATTGCCACCCGCCCGGACTGTCTTCCAGATGATGTGGTGGAATATCTGGCTGAATTAAATGAAAGAACTTATCTTTGGGTCGAGCTTGGTTTACAGACTGTTCATGAGCGGACAGCCATGTTAATTAACCGCGCTCATGATTTTCGATGCTATGTTGAGGGAGTTAACAAGTTACGAAAACATGGGATTCGCATTTGCTCTCATATAATTAACGGCCTGCCGCTTGAAACGAATGAAATGATGATGGAGACTGCTCGTGAGGTCGCAAAATTAGATGTTCAAGGGATTAAAATCCATTTACTTCACCTTTTAAAAGGGACACCAATGGTAAAACAATATGAAAAAGGTATGCTAGAGTTTCTTTCCCAAGAAAACTATGTAAGCCTAGTATGTGACCAATTAGAAATTTTACCACCCGAAATGATTGTCCATCGCATTACCGGTGATGGACCAATTGACTTAATGGTTGGACCAATGTGGAGTGTAAATAAATGGGAAGTTTTGAATGCAATTAATGCTGAGCTAAAAAGAAGAAACAGCTGGCAGGGGAAATTTTTTCAAAAGGGGAATATCCAATGAAATTAGAGCGGATTCTTCCTTTTGCAAAACAGTTACTAGCCAAAGCTGTAAAACCTGGTGATATTGCTGTTGATGCAACACTTGGGAACGGACACGATAGCCTATTTTTAGCGGAGCTTGTCGGCGAAAATGGTAAAGTATATGGTTTTGATATTCAAGAAGAAGCCATAGAAGCAAGTAAAGAACGGCTGTCCGAGCATAACATGCACGAACGGGTAACACTTTTTCATGAAGGACACGAGAAAATTAAACAAAAAATTCCCGCTGCTGATTACGGAAAAATAACAGGAGCAATTTTTAACCTCGGATATCTACCAGGCAGCGATAAAACGGTTGTCACAAAACCTGAAACGACTATTGCAGCGGTTGAGCAGCTTTTAAACATAATGGAGCCTGAAGGAATCATTATTCTTGTCATTTATCACGGTCATTCTGAAGGTGCATTTGAGCGTGATGCGGTACTAGAGTATTGTCAAACACTCGACCAAAAGTCTGCTCATGTCCTAATGTATCAATTTATCAACCAACAAAATCATCCGCCATTTATTGTGGCGATTGAAAAACGTTAAAAACCAGGTTTGAAAAGGCCTGGTTTTTTACTTTATCAATCTTGTAGCAAATGATGGCACCCATTTTTGAAAAGAACGATAAGCTAGTCCATTTATAAAAAAGAAGTAGCTAATGATTCCGCCGGTCTTTATGATTTCCTTTGCTAATTTCCGAACATTCTTTTGTTTTCTTACTTTTCGATCCGATAAATAAATCCCTAACAAACCGCGATTAATCAACTGGTGGAATTTCTTGTGAGGAAGGTATTCTGTATGACGGTCAGCTTCTAAAACAAAGTGTTTCAACCTTTTAAAGAGCTTTTCCTGATTTTCATAATAGAAACAAAAATTTAAATCTCCTCCCTCAATATCTTCCTCTTGATCAATAAAATAATCTAATAAAATATGCAGGCCTTGTATATAAGGAAAATAACCTTTACGGATATTTTCCCCATCCTTCTCCTGGAAATCCTCCCGCATCGCATAGGAAATAAGGCAAAAAATCCCAAGTGTAGAACCAGAGCATGCAGAAAACTCGTACCATTCCATGTCTGGAAGTTGACTTTTATAAAGATTAAACCAATTTTCCAACCTAGGTACCCGCTCTTCTTTTACCACATGCTTGTGAATTTGCAGATCACAATAATAGCTGCAAAGCTCTAGAAGGTATTTCTTGATTAACTCATAATTTCCCATTTCGTTTAATACCGAACGACATGTTTCAGCCAAATCATTTAAATAATCATCATCATCCTGGTCTTCACGAAGGCGATAATAATTTTTCCTTGTTGCTTCAATTGATAGTGCATCTGTCATGGATTCGTGAAGTGCGGCAAAATCGTTTGGATCAAGGGATGTACTACGGTCACAAAGATTGTCCAAATAATCGCTAATGGTTTGATAAGCAACAATAAATTTAACGGCTTTTTTATAATGCTTATTGGCAGTTAATGCTAGGATTGCACCACCTTCACAATGGAAGGTTTTATGCTCAATGCTGGCAAGTGCCTGGGTTCGCAACTCCGAATTTGGAATATTTTCTGCGCGTTTTTTCCAGTAGCCTAATTCTTGGTGCACAGCCGGAATGATTTTACGGTATACGTTTGACATTAGATTGATTGGCATCATCGAAAAACTCATCATTCCACCTCTTTTTTATACAATATACCCAATTGCTTTCAACTGACTGGTAACAAAGTCTTTTGCGTATTCAAAAACCTCTTCCCGCTCTGGCTCGTTAAAAATCTCATGGTACAATTTTGGCCATTCCTTAAATCTTTTTTCTGAAAATAGGGCATGGTTAAACCAATCTTTTACCGCTTTTTTATTGACAATTTTATCATCCCCACCCTGCATTACAAGGATAGGTACATCATGCGTTTTTTCCAAATTTAAAAAGCCAAGCTTCATTGCTGTCGTTAATTCACGATACCATCTGACAGAAACCTTTGTCACATATAGAGTATCATTTACATCGGCTTCCCTTACATCCAGATTCCTTGTCGCCATTTCCACCGTTAAACCAGAATTGATTCGAAAGGAAGGGAAAACAAAATTCAAACCATACGAGAGAAACTCTAAAAACCTGGATGGCTTTTGGACAAGGCCAAGGCAAGGGGAAGAAAGAATCACACCGGCTAAATTCATTCTCTCCTCCTGCATGAGCCGAATCGAAATTAAACCGCCCATGCTGTGACCTAGTAAAAATACAGGCAGATTGTAGCGATAGGCAGCCTGTACCCAGTCCTTCACTTCTAGTATGTATTCATCAAAAGAATCAATGTGGCCCCTGCGGGTTCTAGTGGTCATGCCTTGACCGGGAAGATCGGCCATGATGACATGAAAGCCAGATGTTCTCCACATTTCAATTAGCCAACCGTAGCGGCGATGATGTTCCATTGCCCCATGAACCATCACAATAACCGCCTTAGCCTCCCCTTCTGCTTCCCACTTCCACATTTTCCTTCCTCCTTAGAAACCGCAAGCGCTGCGTGCTAGAACGAAACAATAGACAAAATATTAGAACCCTAGTCATAATTATTATATTATTTTAACATAAGTTACAAAAATGACATGCATTTAATGAGAGACGTTCAAATACTTTTTATTTCTTCCTCGTTTTAGTTAAAATAAAACCATCACCTAGAAAGGGGAAAAAATGAATGATTTATCCTTTTAAAAATAAATACCCACAAATTGCTGATTCAGCATTTATTGCTGACTATGTCACCATCACCGGCGATGTTACCATCGGAGAAGAATCAGGGGTATGGTTTAACACATCCATCCGCGGGGACGTAGCACCTACCATTATCGGTAATAAGGTAAACATACAGGACAATTCCGTCCTGCACCAAAGTCCAAATAATCCGCTCATTTTAGAAGATGAAGTAACCGTTGGTCATCAAGTCATTTTACATAGTTGTATTATTCGAAAAAAGGCATTAATCGGGATGGGTTCCATTATTCTAGATCAAGCCGAAATTGGGGAGGGTGCATTTATTGGTGCTGGCAGTCTTGTTCCGCAAGGTAAAAAAATCCCTCCAAATACATTGGCATTTGGCAGACCAGCAAAGGTCATTCGCGAATTAAACGCTGAAGATATTAAAGACATGGAAAGAATCATTCGGGAATACGCAGAAAAGGGTCAGTATTATAAATCACTGCAAACAAAAAACTAAGGGATGATGATAAGTCCCTTAGTTTTTTAATACTTCTGGCTCTCTTGTAAACTCCCTCTGAAATGAGTACTTTTCTTCAATATATACCTGATGCCAGATCATGAACATAAGCACGGTCCAAATTTTCCGGCTGTAATCCCCTTTACCCTGACAATGCTCATCCAATAACTTCAATAAATAGCTTTTATTGATTAGATGATCAGTCTCGCTTTCACGGATGGTAGATTTCGCCCATTCATTCATTTCATCCTTCAGCCAGTGGCGAATCGGGACAGGAAACCCCAGCTTTTTTCGATTTAACACATGATCCGGCACAATTCCCTCTACAGCTTTTCTTAAAATATACTTTGTCGTTCCGTTTGCTGTTTTCAGACTTTCAGGTATTTGAGAAGCAACTGCAAAGACCGACTTGTCTAAAAAGGGAACACGCAACTCTAAAGAATGGGCCATCGTCATTTTATCGGCCTTCAATAAGATATCGCCCCGCAGCCATGTATGAATATCAATGAACTGCATGCGGTTAACAGGGTCATATCCTAATGATTCTTGATAAAAAGATTTAGTAATCTCCGTATAATTCAAACCTTCTTGATAAACATTCAGCAACTCCCGCTTCTGTTCTTCCGTAAACATTTTGGCATTCCCAATATAGCGTTCCTCCATTGGAGTTACCCCGCGTTCAATAAAGCTTTTCCCTTTTGTACCTTCCGGCATAACGGAGGCCATCCATTTTAAAAATAATTTCACCACTCTTGGGATTTTATTAAAAACCTCCAGTGAATGCGGTTCCCGGTATATATTATATCCGCCAAAAAGCTCATCCGCTCCTTCACCGGAGAGAACCACCGTCACATGCTTGCGCGCTTCACGGGCTACGAAATAAAGAGGAACACATGCCGGGTCGGCAAGTGGGTCATCCATATGCCACATGATTTTGGGGAGTTCAGCCATATATTCCTCAGGTGGAATCACATAACTAATATTTTCAACTCCAAGTTTATCTGCCGTTTCCTTCGCAACATCAATTTCACTGAATCCATTTCGTTCAAAACCTACTGAAAACGTCTTAATCGCCGGGTGAAATTCCTTTGCTAATGAGACAATAATAGACGAATCAATTCCTCCTGATAGGAAGGAACCGACTGGAACATCACTGCGCATATGAATTTTTACCGATTCAGTGAGTACATCCCTGATTTCTTTTATCACATCAAATTCCGATCGGTTAATAGGATGAAACTGCGCTTTCCAGTACCTTTTTATTTCCATCGCAGTGCCAATTCTTTTTGTAAAAAAATGTCCAGGTTCTAATTTTTTTATTCCTTCTGATAAGGTTTCCGGTTCGGGGACAAATTGATAGGTAAAGTAGTGCTGCAAGGCATTATAATTCAGAACCTCATTTTTACGTGCAAGCAAAATGCTCTTTTTCTCGGAAGCAAAGAAGGTTTTTCCATTCTCTTCAAAATAGAAAAATGGTTTAATGCCAAAGGGATCCCGTGCTCCAAAAAGCCGCTGTTCCTGTTTGTCCCAAATAATAAAGGCAAACATACCACGAAGTTTTTCAACAGCCTGCTCTTTTAAATGACTGTAAAGAGCGACAATGACCTCCGTGTCAGAACTTGTGGTAAATTCAATTCCTTCCATTAAAAGCTCTTCACGTAATTCAATATAGTTATATACTTCACCATTAAAAATAATCCAATAACGTTCATTTTCAAATGTTAATGGCTGTTGCCCACTTTCAATATCAATGATACTTAAGCGGCGGAACCCAAATTGAACATATTCATCATGATAAAACCCATCATCGTCAGGTCCACGATGGGTAATGATATCATTCATCGTTTTAAATTGCTGTTTTTGTTCATCCCTATAAACCCTTGGCTGATCATCGACACAGCCAATAAATCCGCACATCGTATCTCACCTGCTTCATATTAAAATATAGATATTATCCAGTTTTCACCTGTTTAGGATGACTTAAACATCCTATTCTTCTTACCGGTTATGTATGTGACGAAAAAAAGAGAGTTACACGGTTGTGTAACTCTCTTCCTTAAAATGTTTATTGATTTGCTTGTTCGCGAAGGGCGTCAGCTTTGTCTGTACGCTCCCAAGGAAGATCAACATCTGTACGTCCGAAATGTCCGTAAGCTGCTGTTTGTTTGTAAATTGGGCGGCGAAGGTCAAGCATATTGATAATGCCTGCAGGTCGAAGATCAAAGTTTTTACTTACTAATTCAACCAAAATCTCTTCGTTTACCTTACCTGTACCAAATGTATCTACAGAAATGGATACCGGTCTTGCTACACCAATAGCATATGCAAGCTGTACTTCACATTTTTCAGCAAGTCCTGCAGCAACGATATTTTTTGCTACATAACGCGCTGCATAGGCAGCAGAACGGTCAACCTTTGTAGGATCCTTACCGGAGAATGCACCACCGCCATGACGAGCATAGCCGCCGTACGTATCAACGATAATTTTACGGCCAGTTAGACCTGCATCCCCTTGAGGCCCGCCGATAACGAAACGGCCAGTAGGGTTAATGAAGTATTTTGTATTTTCATCAATTAGTTCTTTTGGTACAACCGGATTAATTACATATTCCTTTAAATTGCGTTGAATTTGCTCAAGAGCAATTTCAGGATGATGCTGGGTTGAAATAACAATGGTATCAATCCGAACTGGTTTATCATTTTCATCATATTCCACTGTTACTTGAGTTTTTCCGTCTGGACGAAGGTATGGAAGAATCTCCTCTTTACGAACTTCAGTTAAACGACGTGCTAGCTTATGAGCAAGTGAAATTGGAAGCGGCATAAGTTCTTTTGTCTCATTACAAGCAAATCCAAACATTAAGCCTTGGTCTCCTGCACCAATTGCTTCAATTTGTTCATCAGACATTTGACCTTCACGTGCTTCAAGTGCCTGATCAACTCCCATTGCAATGTCAGGTGATTGTTCATCAATTGAGGTTAATACCGCACAGGTTTCGGAGTCGAAGCCATATTTTGCACGGTTATAACCAATTCCTTTAATGGTTTCACGAACGATTTTTGGAATGTCCACATAAGTAGAAGTGGTGATTTCACCGGCAACAAGAACTAATCCGGTTGTAACTGAAGTTTCAGCTGCAACACGTGCATTAGCATCCTTTGCTAAAATGGCATCTAAAATGGAATCAGAAATTTGGTCACAGATTTTATCAGGATGACCTTCGGTTACTGATTCAGAAGTAAACAAACGACGTTTTGTTGACAATCTGAATTCCTCCTAAATTTATTATATGAGGTTATCTGTGTCGGCTTTTAAACCTTTTCCATTTAACCTCGGGCTGATACGGTACTCATTCCCTTAGTAGTATGAAATAAATACGGGCATTTTATGAGAAAAACAAGCCCATTGTACATTTTCAAGGGTAGAAATAAAAGATTACTGCACCAAAACAAAAAACCTTTCCATTTGAGGAAAGGTCAAGAGCATACTGTTTCCGCGCCTTTCACTCTTATCGTTCAAGGTCTAGCCTTGCTTCAGGTTTAGCACCTTTGCTTAGAAAATGACCAGTTTAAAAAGGAATATCCTTTTGTCGACTGCTTTCCTGAAAATAGCAGGTTGCTGGGTTTCATTGGGCCTGTCCCTCCACCAGCTCGGGATAAGAGAGTATCCGTTCAATTTTAAATCTTAACCTACCATGTCGAAGGATGTCAATCAATTTTTCAAAAATAAACCAACAATAAAAATCAGCGAAAAAATTATTTTTTGTAAAAAATAATATTAATGAACATTTTGCCTAAATAAACGCATTAATTTATGAATAATGTATAAAATGTTAGTTATTTTTCGAATTAGTATAGACTAATAAATTAAATGTGTTATACTTTTTATCAAGATGCAGTCCCTGCTAAAAAAACTAAAAAGGAAGGTCCCATCCAAATGAATTCTCTTCATATCCCTAATGAATTAAATCAATTATTAGATGAAAAAAATGTTCAAATCCAACTATCCGTTCCGCAATTGGTAGAGAAAGTATTAAGCCGTAATGAAGGAACTTTAACCTCATCAGGTGCTATCAGTGTAGCAACTGGTAAATATACTGGACGTTCTCCTCACGACAAATTTATTGTTGCTGAAGGATCTACAAAGGATAAAATTGATTGGGGAAACAATCAGCCTATTTCTGAAGAAGCATTCACAAACCTTTACAATAAAGTCCTTGACTATTTAAAGACAAAAGAAGAAATCTTTGTTTTTAAAGGATTCGCCGGGGCAGATAAAAAATCTCGCCTGCCAATCCAAGTGGTTAATGAATATGCGTGGCATAACCTATTTGCCCATCAATTATTTATTCGTCCTAATGCAGAAGAGTTATTAGCACACGAAACGGGCTTTACCGTTATTTCCGCACCAAATTTTAAAGCAAATCCGGCTGTTGATGGGACAAAATCCGAAACATTTATTATTATTTCTTTTGAACGCCGCACTGTCTTAATCGGTGGTACAGAATATGCGGGAGAAATGAAAAAGTCCATTTTCTCTGTCATGAATTATTTACTACCTGAAAACAATATCCTTTCCATGCACTGTTCTGCAAATGTTGGCCAAGAAGGTGATGTCGCTTTATTCTTCGGTCTATCTGGAACAGGTAAAACAACGCTATCTGCAGATCCAAATCGCAAATTAATTGGTGATGATGAACATGGCTGGTCTTCCAATGGAGTTTTTAATATTGAAGGCGGCTGCTATGCAAAGACCATTAGTCTTACTCGTGAAAAAGAACCGCAAATCTTTGATGCCATTCGTTTTGGAACTGTGTTAGAAAATGTCATTACGAATCCTGAAACAAGAATTCCTGATTATGATGATAACACATTAACAGAAAATACACGTGCAGCTTACCCAATTCAAGCGATTGATAACATTATTGAGCCAAGCATCGCTGGGCATCCAAATACAATCGTCTTTTTAACGGCTGATGCATTCGGCGTACTGCCTCCAATCGCTAAATTAACAAAGGAACAAGCAATGTACCATTTCTTGAGCGGTTATACATCGAAGCTTGCCGGTACAGAACGTGGAATCACTTCACCACAGGCTACATTCTCAACTTGCTTTGGGGCGCCATTCCTGCCGCTGCCTGCAAAACGTTATGCAGAAATGCTTGGTGAGAAAATCCTTGAACACGGTGCAAATGTTTTCCTTGTAAACACAGGCTGGACTGGTGGAGAATATGGCGTTGGCAACAGAATGAAGCTTTCCTATACAAGAGCAATGGTTCAGGCAGCTCTTGAAGGTGAATTAAATCATGTTGAAACTGTTCAGGATAAAATCTTTGGTCTTCATATCCCGCTTCACATTGCAGGAGTTCCAGACGAGGTGCTTCAGCCTAACAAAACATGGTCTGACGCACATGCATATGAACTGAAAGCAAAAGAATTAGCTGAACAATTCCGTCAAAACTTCAAAAAGTTTTCATCTGCCGCAAGCGATATCGAAGAAAAAGGCGGACCAATCGCATAATATGAAAAAGGGGTGCCATTCCAAATGAATGGCATCTCTTTTTTTATCTTGATTTAGGTTTATCTGTGGTGAACGCACTTTTATCTGGGATAAGGGGACATTTATCTGCGTTACTGGATGATGTATCTGCGATAAACATGCTTTTATCTGCGAAACTGATTTTTTAATAAAAGAAAAAGCAGGTGTAAAAACCCCTGCTTAATTCGTTGAATTCAATGAAATTAATTGGTACGTAATTTTAGTTGTTTTCTCCTGCCATTCTACTTTCCGAATGACCGCTGTTCCATTAGAATCACTTTGTATCGTTTTTCGAACCTCAATCGGAATATCAATTGGATAGAGCCTGTATCCTTCTTTTACTAAATAGAACAGATTTTCTTCTACCCGCTTTTCATTTCCTTTTGTCACTATCATCGTGTTTAACTCAAGAGGCATGCCCATATGACCCACTCCTCTGCTAATTGGTTACTTCCATTCTATCATCTTTTGATTTGCCTTTTCATCCAATTCGTTAAATCTTGGACAATTTTTCGATTTACCCCCGGAGGAAAGTAATGAGTGTATGACTCAAAATACCAGGGCTCTACAGACTTGTTTAAAGCTTTCAGCCTCCGTTCAAGACGATATGCGTGTTCAACCGAAACATTATGATCATTCACTCCATGGATAATTAAAACAGGTGCTTTTAACGCCTCCATTTTAAATAAGGGAGTCCGTTCCTCATATCGCTCAGGAAATTTTTCAGGTGTACCGCCAATCACTCTTTTCATCATTCTACGCAAATCAGTGCGCTCCATATAGGTCAAGGCCATATCACTTACCCCTCCCCATGTAACAAGGGATGCTGCCTCTGGAAATTGAATTCCTGTTAAGAGCGCCATCACCCCGCCTCGTGAAAAACCAAAAATATGAATATGCTGAACCTTTGGAAGGGATTTTAACAGCAAAAAGGCCGAAAATGCATCCTCCCTGTCTTCACCGGCAAAATCTTCATTCCCTTCTCCACCCTGATTTCCCCGGTAAAACGGTGCAAAAACAATAAACCCTTCCGCTGCAAACTGAGCAATTCTAGCTGGTCTAACTCTTCCAACATTTTTAATCCCGCCGCGTAAATATAAAAATCCTTCATTTGTTTTTTCATATTTTGGCTCTGCTAGCATTCCTTTCACCTTTAATCCATTTGAAAGGTAGGTAACAAGCTTCAGCTCAACATTCGGATTTGGGGAGGGAAACCGATCCATTTCAATGATTTTTCCTGTATCTGCATTCAACGCAACCACTCCCTATTTATTAAAAAATTTTGTCACTGGGCATTCACACATTTTTTCCCTTTTCATACGATATCGTATGCAAAAGCAGCCCAGATTTTTGAAGATTAGGAGGTTTAACATGAAAAAATGGCTAAAATTCAGTTTCTCAACGCTTCTTATTGCTATTCTTATGTTTTCACTTGCAGCCTGCAATAATGATACTACGAAGACAAAAAAATTGGAAAAAGTTCGGTTAGCTGAAGTAACGAGGTCAATTTTTTACGCACCTGAATATGTTGCCCTAGAAAAGGGATTTTTCAAAGCTGAGGGATTGGATGTAAAACTAACGACTACCTTCGGTGGCGACAAAACCATGACAGCATTACTGTCCGGTGGAACAGATATTGCATTAGTCGGTTCAGAAACTTCCATTTACGTTTATACCCAAGGAACAGATGATCCGGTGATAAACTTTGCTCAACTAACACAAACAGATGGAACATTTCTCGTTTCCAGAGAAAAAATTGATAACTTTTCATGGGATATGCTGAAAGGAAAAACCTTCTTAGGACAGCGTAAAGGCGGTATGCCTCAAATGGTGGGGGAGTTTGTTTTAAAGAAACACGGAATTGATCCGCATAAAGATTTAAATTTAATTCAAAACATTGATTTCGCAAATATTTCCAGTGCTTTTGCTTCCGGGACTGGTGATTTTGTCCAATTATTTGAGCCGACCGCCAGTATTTTTGAAAAAGAAGGAAAAGGTCATATCATCGCTTCGTTCGGCACCGAATCAGGTCATGTTCCCTATACCACTTTTATGGCAAAGCAAAGTTATATGAAGGAGCATAATGCAACAGTTGAAAGATTCACCAGAGCCATTTATAAAGCTCAACAATGGGTGAAAACGCACAGTACTGAAGAAATTGCTAAGGCGGTTCAGCCTTATTTCCAGGACACGGACTTTGAAATTATTAAAATGGTGGTTGATCGTTATAAAAATCAAGGGTCTTTTGCTACAGACCCAATTCTCGATGAAGAAGAATGGAACAATCTCCAAAACATTATGAAAGAAGCAGGCGAACTACCAAAGCAAGTTGATTACAAAACATTAGTGAATACCAGTGTTGCAGAAAAAATCATACAAAAATAATGACACCAAGGCTCTAAATTTTTTTAAAACTACTTTAGGAGGCGGTCCGATGAGTTTCTTAGCCATTAATGAAATCCATCATACCTATTTGACAAAAAACTCCGTGACCACGGCCCTCTCCGATGTTTCTTTAAAAATCGAGGAAGGGGAATTTGTCTCCTTTCTCGGCCCAAGCGGCTGTGGAAAAACAACGCTTCTATCCATTATTTCAGGGTTACTTAAACCGACCCAAGGGACGGTACTTCTCGAAAATAAACCTATATCCTCGAACAACAATGAAATTGGCTACATGCTTCAGCAGGATTACCTGTTTCCTTGGAAAACAATTGAGGAAAATGTCCTTATGGGACTGAAATTATCAAACCAGCTGAATGAAAAGTCGAAAACGAAAACATTACAGCTTTTAAATCAAATCGGTCTAAAAGGTGTGGAGAAACAACTGCCAAAACAATTATCTGGAGGAATGCGGCAGCGTGCTGCACTCGTTCGAACATTAGCAACAGAGCCTAAGTTGTTGATGCTGGATGAACCCTTTTCAGCACTTGATTATCAAACAAAGTTAAAATTAGAGGATCTAGTCTCTAACACATTAACAGAGTTAAACAAAACAGCCATCCTTGTTACACATGATATTGGTGAGGCCATAGCCATGAGTGATCGGGTATTTTTGTTTTCAGCAAGACCTGGGAAGCTCCATCAAACTTTTCAAATTCCAAATGAGCTAAGAGATTTATCACCACTTGAAGCCCGAAACCACGAATTATATTCCAACTTATTTGAGATGATATGGAAGGAGTTGGAGTCCCTTGAATCCTCATAAAGTAAAACAGCTTCACCAGGAATACCTGCACTTCTTAAAGGTTGAAAATAGATGGGTAAGATTTTATCAGCTGTTAATTTTCCTCTTATTTTTTATAGGTTGGGAAGTTGCAAGCAGACTCCATTGGGTTGATCCGCTCATTTTTAGTTCCCCTTCCAAAATTGGGTTATTATTTTGGGATAAAATTCAAGATGGAACATTGCTTGATAACACGATGGTCACATTAACTGAAACCATTTTCGGTTTTATTTTAGGGACATTACTGGGCACTATTATGGCTGCAATATTATGGTGGTCCCCGATGATTTCAAAAATTTTCGATCCATATTTAGTAATCTTAAATGCTTTGCCAAAAGTGGCCCTTGGTCCAATTTTAATTGTCGCTTTAGGTCCGGGTTATCCTTCGATTATTGCTATGGGAGTCATCATATCTGTTATTGTGACAACCATCGTAATTTATACGTCCTTTCGCGAAGTTGATCCGAACTATATAAAAGTTCTGCGAACATTTGGTGCCACTCGTTTTCAATGCTTTAAAGAAGCGATTCTGCCGGCCAGTTTTCCAACGATTATCTCAACTTTAAAGGTAAATGTCGGATTATCATGGGTAGGAGTAATTGTAGGAGAATACCTTGTATCAGCTAAAGGGCTAGGGTATTTAATTATTTACGGCTTCCAGGTATTTAATTTTACATTAGTGATGCTGTCACTCCTTGTTGTTGCCGTCTTAGCAACGATTATGTACCAACTTGTGGACTTTATTGAAAAAAAACTAATAAAAGAATAGCGAAAATGTATCACTATTCTCGGGCTGTCGAAAAACTTTCGATAGCCTTTTATTTCATTCACTTTCTTTCTTATAATTTACCGCGTTTATTTATTATAAGAAGTTAAAATATAGCTGTTCAACTGGTCTGTTGATTTACGCTCCAGGCACTTCGCTTTCCGCGGGCGTGCCGGGGAGCCTCCTCAGCGCTTTGGCGCTTCCGGGGTCTCACCTGCCCCGTACTCCCGCAGGAGTCTTCGTGCCTTCCGCTCCAACCAACAGGTGTATTCAATAAAGACTATAACTCCCAATAAATAATAAAAATAAGTGGTAAATTTAATGTTTAAGCTAAAAAAGTCAAGGCAAAGTGAAAATGAATTTGTCTCTATTGATGAACTAGTTCCAGATGAGGAATTAAATAATTGATTTGCACCCCTGTTAACCGGAGCGAAAATCAACAGGCCCTTTTGGAGGGACAATAATAAAATGGGTATTAGATTTAAACAAAGTAAAAAATTGCCGAGAAAAATACACTTTCTCGACAATCTGAGAATAGCGAAAAAATATCGCTATTCTTTTTAGTTTTTTCATGCCTCTCATGCAAATACAATCGTTTTATTCCCATGAACAAGTACTTTATCTTCAACATGCCAGGAAACCGCTTCAGCTAGAACCCTTTTTTCCACATGGCGCCCGGCCGTCTTTAGGTCCTCAACTGTAAAACGATGATTAATACGCTGTACATCTTGTTCAATGATTGGTCCTTCATCAAGATCATTCGTTACATAGTGGGCAGTAGCCCCGATTAACTTCACACCTCTGTTAAATGCTCTCACATAGGGATTTGCACCAACAAATGCCGGTAAGAAAGAGTGATGGATGTTAATGATTTGATTCGGGAAATGAGAGATAAAATTTGGGGAGAGAATTTGCATATACCTTGCCAATACAATAAAATCTACTTTCCCGTCTATTAGTTCTAACGCTTTATGTTCGGCCTCTTCTTTTGTCTCATGAGACATTGGAATATGATAAAAAGGGATGCCATAACTTTCAACTTCCTCTTTTAAATCGGGATGATTACTAATTACCAAAGGGATGTCCACCGGGATTTCCTTTGATTTCCACCTCCAAAGAAGCTCGGTGAGACAATGATCTGCTTTGGAAACAAAGATAGCCATTCGCTTCCTTTTTTTATTCGTGCTTAACTGCCAATCTAAAGCATGCTCCTCCCCTAACATATGAAGATCATGTTCAAGTTTTTCAAATGAAGTATCTAATTCTTCCAAATCAAACTCAATCCGCATGAAAAATACACCAGAGTGTGGGTCCGTTGTATGTTGATCAAAATGGACAATATTCGCTTTGTGTTCTAATAAAAAATTCGTTACTGTGGAGATAATACCTGGCTTTTCTGGACAAGAAATTAATAGTACCGCACGATTCAGCTTTAACTTTGTGATCATTTCCTCTCTCACCTTCCTTTATGCATGAATGGCCTTTCCATCTACCGCTAGTGCTGCTTCACCTATTGCTTCGGCTAATGTAGGATGTGGATGGATTGTATGGGCAATATCCATTGCAGTCGCATTTAATACACGGGCAAGACCAAACTCGGTGATCATATCCGTTACATGAGGACCCACCATGTGAGCTCCTAACAGTTTATTTGTTCCTTCTTCAACAACAAGTTTGACAAATCCGTCTGATTCACCAAAAACGAGTGCCTTACCGATTGCACGAAATGAGAATTTACCGGTTTTTACTTGAAATCCTTTTTCCTTTGCTTCATCTTCTGTAAGTCCAACACTTGCTACTTCAGGACTGCAGTATACACATTTTGAAACAAGAGTTGGGTCAAGTGCATTAGGACTTTCTCCAGCTATATGTTCAACAGCAATGATTCCTTCATGTGAAGCGACATGAGCAAGCTGCAAGCCGCCAATAACATCACCAATTGCGTAAATGTTCGGTTCTTTTGTTTGATAGGAATCATTTGTTTTAATAAAAATTCCATTCATTTCAATGCCCGTTTTTTCAAGTCCAATTCCTTCCGTGTTTGGTAATCTCCCTACGGAAACTAAAAGTTTATCGGCAGAAAATGATGTTTCTTTCCCTTTATGCTCTGCCTTTATCGAAACACCATCACCTTTTTCAAGCGTTTCCGGTAGAACTTTTGCCCCTGTGATGATTTTTACTCCCTTTTTCTTTAGTAAGCGTTGGATTTCCTTTGAAACATCTTTATCTTCTGTCGGTAAAATACGATCAGCATATTCAAGCACAGTAACCTGTGTACCGAAGTCCACAAGCATCGATGCCCATTCTATTCCAATCACCCCACCGCCAACAATTATGATGGAATTTGGAAGTGTTTCCATTTCTAAGGCTTCATCTGATGTCATCACATACTTTTCATCTGCCTCCAAGCCATAGAATGTTCTTGGCCGGGAACCTGTCGCAATTAAAATATTCCGCGGGCTTATAATGATTTCTCCGCCATCATTGTTCAATTCAACTAATACATCTTTTGACTCCAAGATACTGCCTTTTCCATCATAAACATCGATTTTTCCTTTTTGCATTAGATGTTGGATCCCCTTAAAAAGACGTTCTTGGATTTCTTCTTTCCGAGCTTGTACTTTTGAAAAATCAAGTCCAATTTCAGGGGCAATGACACCAAACCGCTCTGCATTTTTTGTTTGAGAATATAATTCTGCACTTCTTAATAAGGCTTTGGTTGGGATACACCCAGCATGAAGGCATGTTCCACCTATTTTCCCTTTTTCAACAACCGCTACTGTTAAACCCAATTGAGATGCGCGAATGGCAGCTACGTATCCTCCAGGTCCACCGCCGATAATAACAACATCATATTCTTTTGTCATTTTCGTTTCTCCTTTCCAAACAAAAATACCTATAATACCTACCGGAAAACTTAGATTATAAGTAATAAAAATTAGAGATATTCATTGCATCTTACGACACAACCAGGTTCCCATTAATCGATTTCAATTGCACATGCACTTGAGGTAAAGCTGTCTCCAACTAGAAACCCCTGTTCAACTTGATAATCAATTTCTGTTTCTTCATCTAAATAGCGTTTAGTAAAACGATCCAGCCGGATTTGTATTCCTTCCATTTCAATGCATAAATCGTTTCGACGCGATTCATCAAAAACAATTGAAAACTTAACGGACATCCCGCAGCCCCCTGTTACATCCGCATCAATCCGGGGACTTCTTCCTTCCGTCTCAATCAGCTCTTTAAGTTTGTCTATCGCAGCTTCTGTCACTTTTAACTTCATAGGACCACGCTCCTCTTCTCCTAATCACTTATTTACCTTTATTGTGCCTTCGCTTTTGCTGCATTGACCTGTTCATCTGCATGATAGGAGGAGCGAACGAGCGGACCCGCTTCGCAATGACTAAAGCCTTTTGACATGGCGATTATTTTAAGTTCTTCAAATTCTTGCGGACTCCAATATTTTTGGACTTTTAAATGATGTTTAGTAGGTTGCAAATACTGTCCAATGGTCATAATATCCACATTGTTCGCGCGAAGATCATCCATCGTTTCGATAATTTCCTCTTTTGTTTCTCCAAGGCCAATCATAATGCTTGACTTTGTTGGAATAGAAGGATTCATTTCTTTTGCGCGCCGCAAGAACTCAAGGGAACGATCGTATGTAGCCCGGGCACGTATTTTTGGTGATAAACGTTTCACTGTCTCAATATTGTGATTTAAAATATCAGGCTTTGCATCCATTAACGTTTTTAAATTTTCATATTTTCCATTCATATCAGAAGGTAGAACTTCAATGCTGCAAAATGGATTACGACGTCTGACGGCTCTGACCGTTTCTGCAAAAACCCCGGCTCCCCCATCTTTTAAATCATCACGGGCAACAGCCGTAATCACGGCATGCTTTAATCCCATCAGCTCCACTGATTCTGCTACGCGTTCTGGCTCTTCCCAATCAAGCTCTGTAGGAAGCCCTGTTTGAACGGCACAGAATCGACAGGCCCGTGTACATACACTTCCTAAAATCATAAAGGTTGCCGTTTTTCGAGATGCCCAGCATTCATGAATGTTCGGACATTTTGCTTCTTCACAGACGGTATGAAGCTTTTTTTCACGCATCATCGATTTTAACCCGGTATATTGCTCATTCGTATTTAATTTTATCTTAAGCCATTCTGGTTTACGTACATACTCAGTTGCCATCTTATTCACTCCTATGAACGGAACATATAATCTGTTAAACTTGAAAATTATCTGTGCAAGGGAATCCCTGCACAGACGGAAGGTTTCTTTTATCCCGCATTAACGGGCAGTAAGAACCCCCGCTTCAAGGCCAAGTGGAAACAGGAAGCATAAGTGGGGGTCCAACTGCCCGTAAAAGCCCGATTGGTTCAACTAACTATCAGTGGGGGATGAAAAAAACCCCCACTGATTGAAGTTTCACTTTATACGTTTACAGGTTCTTTTACTTTTACTGCCGATTCCTCTTTTTTATAACGCAAAATTGGTTGTCTCGCTGCCTGCACTTCATCTAATCGGCCAATCACTGTTGTATGTGGTGCTTCTAATACAATACCAGGGTTTTCTTCAACCTCTTTGGCTATTTGAATCATCACATCAGCAAATGCATCCATTGTTTCCTTTGACTCCGTTTCTGTTGGTTCGATCATCAAACATTCCTCAACATTTAACGGGAAGTAGATGGTTGGCGGATGATACCCAAAATCAAGCAGACGTTTGGCCATATCAAGGGTTCTTACCCCCAACTTCTTCTGTCTTGATCCAGATAATACAAATTCATGCTTGCAAATTTGTGAATATGGTGCATCAAAATAAGGCTCAAGTCTTTTACGAAGATAGTTCGCATGAAGGACAGCCCCTTCAGAAACTTCACGCAATCCAATTGGTCCCAATGTACGAATATAAGTGTATGCACGAACCAAAATTCCAAAGTTTCCATGATAGCCTTTTACACGGCCAATAGATAATGGATAATTTGAATTCAACACAAATTTATCGCCGTCTTTTTCAACACGTGGTACAGGTAAATATGGAAGAAGGAATTCCTTAACACCAACAGGACCTGCACCAGGACCTCCGCCACCGTGTGGACCAGTAAATGTTTTGTGAAGATTTAAATGCACGATATCGAAGCCCATTGTTCCTGGAGTTGTTTTTCCTAAAATCGCATTGGCATTCGCACCATCATAGTATAGTAATCCGCCTGCTTCATGAACTACAGCAGCAATTTCTGCGATTTCTTGTTCAAATAAACCAAGTGTATTAGGGTTTGTTAACATTAATGCAGCGGTATTACTATCCACATGTTTCTTTAATTCATCTAAGTTAACTAATCCATTTTCGTTTGATGGAATCGTTACTGTCTTAAATCCTGCAACGCTCGCACTAGCAGGATTTGTACCATGAGCGGAGTCTGGAACAAGAACTTTCTTTCTAACTTCACCTTTTTGCTCATGGTAAGCTTTAACCATCATTAATCCAGTCCATTCACCTTGAGCACCTGCAGAAGGCTGTAATGTTACTGCATCCATACCAGTGATTACAGCTAACTCTTCTTGTAGATTATATAAAAGCTCTAATGCACCTTGTACCGTTTCGCTTGGTTGATATGGGTGAATACGGCTTAAACCTGTTAGACGTGCCACATCTTCGTTAATTTTCGGATTATATTTCATCGTGCAAGATCCAAGAGGATAGAATCCATTATCAATCCCATGGTTTTTATTTGAAAGTGCAGTATAGTGACGAACAAGTTGAAGCTCAGATACTTCAGGTAGTTCTGCTGCTTCATCACGAATTAAGTGTTTTGGAAATTTATCTTGTAAATCAACACTTTTAACATCACTTTTCGGAAGGCTGTAACCTACACGACCTGAACGACTGATTTCAAAAATTAGATCATTATATTCAACCATTTACAACAGCCCCCAATGCTTCTACAAATTTGTCTATCTCTTCTTTTGAACGTTGTTCTGTTACCGCAATCAGCATTTGATTGTCAAATCCGTAATCAATACCTAAGTCATAACCACCAATGAGCCCTGATTCAAGGAGCTTAGTGTTAACTTCTTTAATTGGACGTGGTAGTTCTACAACAAATTCATTGAAGAATGCTGATTTGTTTAAAACGTTAAAGCCTTTGTTTTGAAGAGACTTTGCCATGTAGTCAGCTTTCTCAATATTTTGCTGTGCCATTTCACGAACACCATTCTTTCCTAATGCTGACATGCAAATAGAAGAGGCAAGAGCATTTAGTGCTTGGTTTGAACAAATATTAGAAGTCGCTTTATCGCGGCGAATATGCTGCTCGCGAGCTTGCAAGGTTAATACAAAGCCGCGTCTTCCTTGTTCGTCATGAGTTTGTCCTACAATACGACCTGGAATTTTACGCATATATTTTTGTTTAACAGCAAAATATCCGCAGTGCGGTCCCCCAAAGGACATAGGAACACCAAGTGGCTGCATATCCCCGACAACAATATCTGCTCCAAGTTTACCTGGTGATTGTAATAGAGCTAATGCAAGCGGGTTTGAACTTACGATGAAAAGAGCACCAACCTCATCAGCAATTTTCTTAATTTCTGTTAAATCTTCAATAGAACCGAAGAAGTTTGGATATTGAACAATAACAGCAGCCGTGCCTTTATCTACTTGTGCTTTAAGTTGTTCTAAGTCTGTTACATCTGTATCAAGACTTACTTCTTCAACTGAATATTCTTGACCCTTAGCAACAGTGTTTAAAATTGCACGTGATTCAGGATGAACAGCTTTTGAAATAACTACTTTTGAACGTCTTGTAGAAGCAACAGCAAGTGAGGCAGCTTCTGCAAGTGATGTAAAGCCATCGTACATGGAGGAGTTGGCCACATCCATTCCTGTCAGCTCACAAACCATGGTTTGGAATTCAAAAATTGCTTGTAATTCCCCTTGGCTGATTTCTGGTTGATATGGTGTATAAGCTGTATAAAATTCTGAACGTGAGATCATATGATCAACAACACTTGGAATGTAATGATCATATGTACCCGCACCTAGAAAAGTTGGATATTGATTTGCATTTAAATTACTTGCAGCAAGTTGGTTCAATTTCTTCATTAAAATAGGTTCTGGATCCGCATCTGGAATAGTTAATTCACCTTTTAAGCGAAGTTCAGATGGAATATCTTCAAATAATTCTTCGATTGAAGACATTCCTAAGAAATCGAGCATTTCCTTTTTATCTTGTTCCGTATCAGGGAGATATCTATAAGTATTCGCCATCTTATTCCTCTCCTTCTTCATTGATAAATGCTTTATACTCATCTTCATTTAAAAGGGATTCAAGCTCTTCAGGAACTGACATTTCCACTTCTACCAACCAGCCTTTGCTGAATGGATGTTCATTAATTGTCTGAGGAGCATCTTCTAACTCTTCGTTTATCCGGACTACTGTACCTGATACTGGAGCGAAAATTTCAGAAACGGCTTTAACCGATTCGATTGTTCCCATTGATTCATCCGCTGTTACTTCATCATCCACTTGCGGATTTTCAACAAATACGATATCTCCTAACTGTTTTTGTGCATAATCAGAAATCCCGATTCGTACTCGATTTCCGTCTAACTTTAAAACCCACTCATGTTCCTTGCTATATAGTAAAGTTGCAATTGCTTGTGTCATCATATTTTCTTCCCTTCAACGATTAATTAGAATTTAATAAGTTAAAAAAATCATTTTTAAGTATGTTTGTGGATTAGGTGTGCTGCCAGTTTGAGAGTCTGCGAGAGTATCTTTATTACTCTATTAACCCCTTTTATAAAATGGTGTTTTCACAACAACGGCATCAATCATCTTATTACGGATTTCCACTTTTAATGGTGTCCCCACTTCAGCATGTTCCGCAGAAATTAGAACAAGTCCAACACTTTTCTTTAAAGAGGGTGATTGAGTTCCGGATGTAACAACCCCAATTTCCTCTCCAGCTTCCGAAACAACCTTATAACCGTGACGCGGAATCCCTCGTCCAGTGACTTCAATCCCAACAAGCTTCCGTTTTAAACCTGATTCTTTTTGGGCGATAAGTGCAGCCTTTCCAATAAAATCGGATTCTTTTTTCAGTTTTACGGCAAAGCCAATTCCTGCTTCAAGCGGACTTATATCACTTAAAAGTTCTTGACCATAAAGTGCCAGACGTGCTTCTAAACGGAGTGTGTCACGTGCACCAAGTCCACATGGCTTTAAGCCGTCCTCACTTCCTGCTTCTAAAAGCTTTTCCCAAAGGGTGTCCGCTTGATCAGCAGCTAAATATAGTTCAAAACCATCTTCTCCTGTATAACCGGTGCGAGATACAAGTACATCTGTTACCCCGTCTAGATTGATATGTTGGGCAAATTTAAATGCGCCAATTTCTGATAGGTTGATATCAGTTAATTTTTGAACGATACCTTCAGCCTTTGGACCTTGAATGGCAAGCTGAGCGATTTCATTCGAAATATTTTGGAGCGTCATCTCCCCTTTTGCCTGTTGCTTCATCCAGTCAAAATCCTTCTCGATGTTAGCCGCATTAATGACGAGTAAATATTTTTCATTGTCTAATTTATATACTAATAAATCATCGACCGTTCCGCCTTCTGGGTAGCACATTGCGGTATATTGTGCTTGATTGATGCTAAGTTTTGTTACATCGTTTGTAACCAAGTAGTTAATGTAACTCTCTGCATCTTTTCCCTCAACGAGCACTTCACCCATATGGGAGACATCAAAAAGTCCTGCCTTTGTTCGGACCGCTTCATGCTCATCTAAAATACTGGAAAACTGCACTGGTAGTGCCCAGCCGCCAAAGTCAATAACCTTCGCACCATGCTTACCATAAGTTTCAAAAAGTGGTGTTTGTTTTAATGCTGTATCTATCCCCATTGTTATACCTCCTATAATTTCCTGCAAAAAAGCCGTTCTTTTACCTGTTTGCCTGTTTCTGTCGTTGCCAGTCCTCCAAGAGCTGTTTCCCGGAGTGTCCTAGGCATATCTTTTCCAACCCTATACATCGCCTCAATGACTTCATCACAAGGAATCCGGCTTTCAATCCCGGCAAGGGCCATATCCGCTGCTGAAAACGCAATGGAAGTCCCAATCACATTCCGTTTAATGCATGGCACTTCAACAAGTCCTGCTACCGGGTCACAAACCAAACCTAAGAGTGATTTCATGGCAATGGCAGTGGCATTCACGGCCTGTTGTGGTGTGCCTCCCTTTAGTTCAACGATTGTTCCGGCAGCCATGGCAGTTGCGGACCCTACCTCAGCCTGGCACCCTCCAGCTGCTCCTGAAATGAAAGAACGGTTTGCAATGACTAAACCAAGCATACTTGCAGTAAACAAGCCCATAACTAAATCTTTAAAGGGCGTACCATCATTTTTATGAAGCGAAAACAAAACTCCAGGTAAAATGCCGGCTGCTCCGGCGGTTGGCGTTGCTACTATGACCCCCATACGGGCATTACCTTCAGAGGTTGCCAATGAAAAGGCCATTGCATTACTTATATAATTTCCTGACAGACCCTTTCCCTGACTCATGTAATCATACATTTTCACAGCATCCCCGCCGGAAATCCCACTTGGTGCAGCTGAGTCATCTTTGATGCCGCTGTCGACAGCTTCTTTCATTTTGATTAGTCGCTCTCTCATCATGGCAATAATGGTTTCTTTGTTTCTCCCTGATTTTTCTGCTTCCATCATCAACATCATTTCGCCTATGGTTGTTTGTTCTTTTTCACAAGCTTCGACTAGTTCTCTCATCGACTGAATTCCCATCATATTGCCTCCATAAGCTCTTTCCTGATTGGTTGGTAATGACGAGCAAGGACGGCAAAATCATCCCCTGCACTCAATCGAATATCAACCATCTTCTCGTTAATCATAAAGATCTTAGATAAGCCGCCGCCTAGAGAAACACCGCCAACTTTAACAACATAATCACCGCACCTTGCTGTTACCATTGCAATATTTGGATGGTCGTAATACTCACAGTTTTCTGCAAAATCGAATTGGTACTGCATGCCATGTTTTTTAGCCCAATCTAATGAAGATTTAATTCGCGAGTCATCAGTATCCATCCCAAGTAATCCTCCGAGAAGTGCCTTATCTGTTCCATGACCTTGATAGGTTTCGGCAAATGAATCATAAAATACAATATTTGCTTTTTCCGGACAATCTCCTAACAATTCGAAGATAAACTTTCCGATTGATACGACTCCAGCTGTATGAGAACTCGATGGTCCCACCATAATCGGACCGATAATGTCAAAACAACTCTGAAATTCCATCCCAATTTGCCCCTTTCTTACACTGTTACAGCTTGTTGAAATAACGGATAGGCGCCACAAATCGTTTTTGTTGTTTCCTTTGCTTTCTCAAGCACGACTTTGTCCCCTTTACTCTTCAGAACAGCGGCAATGACTTTCCCGATTTCCACCATTTCTTCCTGCTTCATTCCGCGTGTTGTCAGAGCTGCAGTTCCCATCCGGATCCCACTCGTAACAAACGGTTTTTCCGGGTCATATGGAATCGTATTTTTATTTACGGTAATACCCGCTTCTTCTAATAATTTTTCTGCTTCTTTTCCAGTTAAATTCCACGGACGTAAATCTAAAAGAACGATATGATTATCCGTTCCCCCAGAAACTAGTGCAGCACCTTCATTTTTTAATGTTTCGCCAAGTGTTGATGCATTTTCAATGACCTGTTTTGCATATTCCTTAAAGCTTGGCTGCAGTGCTTCATTGAAAGCAACCGCCTTGGCTGCAATAATATGCATGAGGGGACCGCCTTGTATCCCTGGGAACACTGATTTATTAATGGCCTTTATGATGTCTTCATCATTGGTTAAAATTATTCCGCCGCGCGGACCACGGAGCGTTTTATGTGTAGTGCTTGTTACAACATCAGCAAATGGGACTGGTGATGGATGAAGACCAGCTGCAACAAGTCCCGCAATATGCGCCATGTCCACCATGAATTTTGCACCAACTTTGTCAGCAATTTGTCTAAAACGAGCAAAATCAATTACTCTTGGGTAAGCACTTGCCCCCGCAATAATCAATTTTGGTTTTTCTCTTTTTGCAATCTCTTCCAGTTCATCATAGTCAATCAATTGAGTGTCTTCTCTCACACCATAGGAGACAATTTCAAACCATTTTCCTGAAACACTGACAGGGCTTCCATGAGTTAAGTGCCCGCCATGTGAAAGGTTCATCCCCATGACCTTATCACCAGGCTGCAACAATGCGTAGAATACTGCAAAATTCGCTTGTGCACCTGAGTGTGGCTGAACATTTGCATATTTTGCGCCAAACAGCTTTGTTAGGCGATCAATCGCTGTATTTTCTGCTATATCAACAAATTCGCATCCACCATAGTAACGCTTCCCTGGGTAGCCTTCTGCATATTTATTCGTCATCACACTTCCCATTGCTTCTAATACATCTTGGCTTACGAAGTTTTCAGAAGCGATTAACTCCAATGTTTGATGCTGGCGTTCCTGCTCTTTCTTAATTGCTTCAAAAATAGTTGAATCATTTTGTTGTAATCCCATTTCTAGTCCTCCTTTTAATGGTTCAACTACCCTTTGATGTTTCAAACATGGAATATCTTCCTTATCACCGAAGATATTTTTTCCAAGTAAACCGATAGAAACACTCACTTTTTTGCACGCAAAAAAGGACAGAAAAGGGTAGCATAAAGATTGCTCTACCCTTCTCTGTCCTTTTACCTGAGAGTTTAGCTCTTTTACGAAAAGAACCTTCCCCTTTGGTGGCATAATTATTTATGCGCTCTCCAGAGTTGCGTCCAGTTATGGTTCCATCTACCTGAGAGATTTATTCCAAGGGTCTTTTTGGAACTTGCTCCTTCGGTGGCGTGTTAATTTGCACTCTCCCACAACCGTCATCCGCTCTATTTATTATTATTTTCAGAATAATCGCTAACATAATTCACGTCAAGCTTTTTTTATAAATTTTTGAAAGCGATAACAATAAAAAGTAATTAAGATCATTTATCGTTTGCTGTTAATTTTCTGCAATTTTTTCTTGATTCACTGGATCTGCATGGTTTTCCTTTTGATTCCGTACCTTATAAATAGCAATTAGCATAATAAACCAAACAGGAGTTACGAACAAGGCAACACGAGTATCTTCTGCTAGCCCAAGGACAACCAAAACGAATGCAAGAAAAGCAAGGATTAAGTAATTGGAAACAGGATAAAACGGCAACTTAAATTTATTTACTTTTGCCAAATCTGGTCTTACTTTACGGTATTTTAAATGGCTGATGACAGTAATTCCCCAAATAAAGATGAAACATACCGTAGAAATACTTGTAATTAGTGTAAATACTCCTTCCGGCATGATATAGTTTAAAATTACGGCAATGAGAATGACAACTGTTGAAAAGAATAATGCATTTGAAGGTATTTTTCGTGAAGTAAGTTTTGCGAATGGTACAGGTGCATTATTATCCTTGGCTAGTGAGTAAACCATCCGGCTTGTGCTGAAGATGGCGCTATTACATGCTGAAGCTGCGGATGTAAGCACGACAAAATTAACAATACCGGCAGCAGCTGCGATACCAACCGCTACGAAGACCTGGACAAACGGGCTTTTTGCCGGATTTATGGCATTCCAAGGATAAATACTCATAATGACAAATAATGCGCCAAGGTAGAAAATAAAAACACGGATTGGGATATTATTGATGGCTTTTGGGATTACTTTTTCCGGGTCTTTTGTTTCACCCGCTGTAAGTCCTACTAGTTCAATCCCTGTAAATGCAAACACGACCATTTGGAATGAAAGTATAAACCCATTTATTCCATTTGGAAACATGCCTCCATGGCTCCACAAGTTCTTGAAACTGGATGGCCCAGAATTTGTGGAAAAGCCTTTAATAATCATGACAAGCCCGATGAAAATTAGTGCCAAGATGGCAATTACTTTGATTAATGCAAACCAAAATTCCATTTCACCAAAAAGTTTAACAGTTGTAAGGTTCATAACTAACAGAATAACAAGAGCAATTAATCCTGGCATCCACTGTGGTACATTCGGAAACCAATATTGGGTATAGAGACCAACCGCTGTTAAGTCAGCCATGGCAATCGAAATCCAGCAAAACCAATAGGTCCAACCAGTGATAAAAGCTGCCATATTACCTAAATAGTCTCGAACAAAGTCAACAAATGAATGATAGTTCAAATTAGTTAAGAGTAGTTCGCCAAGTGCACGCATAATTAAAAAGCAAATGACACCTGTAATCATATAAGCAAATAAAATCGAAGGTCCTGCCAAATGAATAGATTTTCCTGCCCCAAGAAATAACCCCGTTCCAATTGCCCCGCCAATGGCGATTAGCTGAACGTGCCTGTTCTTTAAACCCCTATCTAATTTTTGTTCCTGCATTGATTCCCCTCTTTTCCTAATTTTTTCAAAGCGTGAATACACCCTCATCATGTTTCAGTAAATCCAACCTATTTTCTTTACCTCCTTTTTGACAACAAAAAAGGACAGAAGAAGGCATTATTACTGCCTTCTCTGTCCTTTTACCTGAAAGTTTCCTGCTAAAAAAGCAGATCCCCTTTGGTGGCATATAAAGAAATATGCACTCTCCAGAGCTACGTCATGTACTGGTCCTTATTACCTGAGAGATTTATTCCAAGGCTTTTATGGAATTTGCTCCTTCGGCGGCAACATTTGTTACTCTCTCCCAATACAATCAACCGTAAAATATTCTATTGTTTTTTGAAGAATCGAATAGTTGAAAGCGGATTCATAAAATTATATTCTCATAAACTAGTTTATTTGTCAATTCAGTTATTAGGGAAAATTCAAAATTTTTGATAAAAATAAAAGAATAGCAGTAATCACTACCAATGCCGCTATTCTCTTCTACCTTGAACTTGAAGGCATTCTTCCACGACTCGATCTTTCATAATAAAGCTGTATTCATCACCAAACCGGAGTTGTAAAAGATCTCCTTTCACAAGAACAGGGCCATTGGTTTCGTAATAGGTATTCGTTTTGTTTAACATGCTCACGATTCCCCAAAAAATTGCCTTTACAAAAGGACCTTTTGGATCGATTACCCTGTATTCCCCGATTCGCCTTAAATCACCAAGAAGAGCCCCTGTTTCTTCATAAACCTCACGACGCGCCGTTTCTTCCAGTGTTTCTCCTTCCTCCATTTTTCCCCCAGGAAATTCAAGACCACGTGTTTTATGACACGTCAATAACCAGGAATCTTTATATTGACAAATGACCAGTACGTGCTTTGCCTTTTCGGGAAAAATTTTTTCAGAAAAAGATAACTCAACTTGATTCCCATTTTGATCAATAAACTCTATCATCTCATTACCGCCTATTACCGTTGATTCTTTTATTATAATCAATAATCAGGAAACAAAAAATCCTTATCTTTGGATGGATAAGGATTTCCTTTTATTATTCACTTTTTGGCAGGATATTCATCGTTTCAATATGATTCCTTGCTTCCTCATCACCGAGTTTGAAAATTATTCCATAAACCTGTTGAATCGTACTATCATACCGGTGGTTTTCACGATCATGGTGATATTCAACATAGGGAATATGGGCGCGGATAAAATTATCCCATTCCGTTGAATAGTTCTGATCAAATAATTCACGCAGCTCAGTAATTTCTTCATCCGTTGCTTGAATTTTATAGCTCCATGTTGAACTCCGGGCACTTTGTGTTATATGCCCTGTTCCAACATCTATATAATAGGTTTTCTTTTGTCCATCCATGCAGTCAGCCCCTTTTTCTTGGCCATTTCCTCTGAAATTTCGGAGGCAGCCCAATTTTCTTAACACTAATTATCATTTTCCACAAAGTGATACATTTTATTCTTTTTATTTCATCCGTTCGTATTCATTGACAGAATGTTTAATGAGTAGTAACATTATTACTATATAAAACTTATTCTATTAAGATATAAAATTCATTTTCCTTTAGCATTTGGTTAATCATTTATTTATGACTATATGAAAAAGGAAATCTATAATTTTAACGAAAAATGGAATAGGTTAATTCGGAATATGCTTCCTTTTTGACAAGGAAGGAACAATTATATAATAAGGTAGACTAGTAAAAAGCCTAAAATAGGCTAGTTAAAAGTAAACCGACAATTTTCAGCGTATAATAGTTTGATTACAAAACTATTATACATTGAAAAATTGTCGGTTTTTTTGTTTTAAAAATGTTAAGTAGAAAGGAAATTGATGCAAATGATTTTACTGCCTACGATTTTTTTTCTCATGGTTGCACTTTCTGTGCTTAGCTCCATGTTGCTATTAAATCCGAAAGTTCCCTTGAATTTTGTACGTGTTCATACTGCAATTCTTTTATTGCCCGCGATCTCCGCACTAATCGCCCTGGTTTTTAGAAATGGAGAAATAAATTTCGGCCCGTGGCATCTTGATTCATTATCGTGGCTGCTTGCATGTTTTGTATTTACGATTAGTTTTATTGTGCAGCGGTACTCCGTTCATTATTTACTTGGGGAACATTCTTACCGGAAGTATTTTACACTGCTTACCATGACTACGGCCGCCGATTCTCTTGCCTGGTTAAGTAATGATACCCGATTATTATTACTTTGCTGGGGAGCGACACTTCTAGGATTGACCCTTCTCATCGGATTAAAAAAAGAGTGGCAAATTGCCCGAAATGCTTCTAGGCTCTCCGGTCGTCTTTTCGCCCTTGGTTGGATCATCTTATTGTCAGCTTTTCTCTGGATTAGACAGGCAACAGGACAGTGGCAGTTGTCAAAGGTACTTTCAGAGAATAGTCTTGAGCAACTTGATTCATGGGAAAAAACCTGTATATGCTTGCTGGTAATCGTGGCCGTTATGATTCCAGCCGCACAATGGCCTTTCCACCGCTGGCTGTTAGATTCAGTTATTGCGCCAACACCTATTTCTGCTGTGATGCATGCAGGGATTGTAAATGCCGGTGGAATTATGTTAACCCGATTTGCACCATTTTTTAGTGGAGATGTGGCACAGGTGGTTCTGTTAGTATTATCAAGTTTTTCAGTTTTAATGGGTACGGGAATTATGCTGGTCCAGGTTGACTATAAACGACAACTCGTAGGCTCTACGATCGCACAGATGGGCTTCATGCTGATTCAATGTGCATTAGGGGCTTATTGGGCAGCCATCATTCACGCTGTGTTACACGGTCTATTCAAGGCCACCCTTTTCCTTCAGGCTGGGGCTGCGGTGCAACACCGTAAATCAATCATCAGGACCACACAACCTTCATCTTGGTTATGGACAATCAGTGGGGGCGTTTTAGGATTGTTCCTGGGTGCTGTCTTTTGGTTGACTTCCCCTAAAGACGGGTATCAATTAATGAGCGCTATCATTTTAGGATGGTCTGTCTTACTAGCCTGGAAACAGCTTGTTGCACATGCAAACGGTAAGGTCGGGCGAGTAGCAGGATTTATACTATTTGCAGGGGCAGGTATTGTTTTCCACTTCGTGCATACCGCCTTTTATAGATTGTTAGAGGAAACCGTTCAAATTGGAACTGGAACACAACCTCCTGCCCTTGCAACCCTTATGCTTCTGATTATTGTGCTAGCTTGCAGTGCTCTTGGTTTATTACTATTTCATTATCGTTCATCCGCGGCCTTTGCTGTCATTTATCTGTGGCTCTTACGGTTAAGTGAACCGAAAAATAAATTCTTTGAAAGCCATCCAAAGTATCTGACAAGATTACTGTCTCAAGGAGGAAATTTACGGTGAGTACTACATTAACATTGGCACGATCATCCAGTTTAGAAAAGGAATCTTATCCCCAGCATCTTAACGATTTGGTGAAATCAGCCGCTGAAGTCATATCACCCCTTGGACCTATTAATACGTTTGCTGCGCGAAATCCGTGGATGGGATTAGAACAGCAACCATTTGAGAAAGTCGCCCGTCGGCTCAAGGATGTTTGTGATGTCGATATTTATCCGACAGAATCTATATTAAAGTCGGCATATAAACGAGGTGAAATTGGACAGGAATTTCTCGAAATTGTCCTTCATAATTGGCTGGATTCACAATCTTTAGACGTACCGCGTGATGTTGCAGAACGCTTCTGTCGCTCTGCACTTTTGATGGACCACCCTCCTTCCAAACTACCACAAACACAGGAGTTTAGAAGGTTCGAAAAGAAACTAAGTCATTTTAAGCATAAGATTTCCGAAAAACATGCCATTAAAACGTTTAGTCAATGCTTGGATCAACTCGGAAATGAAGGAACAGCGAAAGATCTCAATCGCCACATGATTAAGTGGTGTAAATTATTTCTCGATGAATCCCAGGCTGTTTTGTCAATGCCGAATCGGGAAGATGGTTTCTATCATGCTTGGCGGGGATTAGTCAAGTATGACCCAGCATTAAAATCTTCTGTACGCTTAGAACTTAATGATTTACCTGAAAAAGCTGAAGATGCTTTAATGAAGGCTTTGATGAAGCTAGAAATTCCTTTTTATGAGATACAGGAGTATCTAGAAGCTCATTTACTTGCTCTTCCAGGCTGGGCGGGAATGATGCTTTGGCGCTCACAGAAATCATCCCAGGAAAATTCACTGCTTGAGGAATATTTGGCTGTTCGAATTTCTCTGGAATATGCTTTGATTAAACCTTATCTTCCCTTGCCTGAGAAAAAAATAGAGGATAAAGTCTTAATAGAACCGTTGGCTGCAGCCTGGGACGAGTGGGGTGGCATACCACTCAACAGATTAGCCCAGTTATCTACTGCAGAACTAAAAGCACATTTCACACTTGCCCATCGTTTTGATCGGGTTGTCCGCCAGCGCCTCTGGTTAGAAGCATGGGAAAAAACATACGAAAATCAATTAAAGAAAATAATCGAATCAAAACAACCGAATTCAGAAAAGTATGTAAAACCTGTAATGGCACAATTTATCTTTTGTATTGATGTACGCTCTGAGCCTTTTCGCCGTAACCTTGAACAAGAGGGACCATTTGAGACAATGGGAGCTGCTGGTTTTTTCGGTTTGCCAATCGAAACCTCTGAGCTTGGATGTCATCACAGCCATAACTCTTTACCGGTTATGTTTAAACCGCAATTTAAAGTAAAAGAAACTTCATCTGAACTGGAATTAAAGCAGTATCAACAAAGAAGGAAGGCTGCTCATTCACTCAATTCAACATTTAAGACAATGAAACATAACCTTCCTTCAAGCATGCTGCTGCCGGAGATTAGCGGTCCATGGATGGGCTTACAAACGTTAGTAAGAAGTTTTGTTCCTAGAGGGGCCGGATCTGCTTTACGCATAATTCGAAAAACTTGGCTGCAAAAACCTTCCACTAAACTCTCATTAGAACGTGAGTATACTTTACATTCAGAGTTGCCTGTTGGATTTACTGATGAGGAAAAAGTGTCCTACGTACGTCAAGCACTGAAGATGATGGGACTTACTGAATATTTCGCTCCATTAGTGGTTATTTGCGGTCATGGAAGTCATAGCACAAACAATCCTTATGCCTCTGCACTTGACTGTGGTGCATGTGGTGGAGCCTCGAGTGGATTCAATGCCCGAGTGCTCGCGTCCTTGTGTAATCTTCCAAAGGTTCGGCAAACTCTCGCTAGGGAGGGAATTTCGATTCCGGTTGATACGGTTTTTGCGGCCGCCGAACATATTACTACACTGGATAAATTGAATTGGCTTTATGTTCCGGAACTTTCGGATTCAGCCAAGGAGGCATTTGATCAAATAGAGTCCATATTGTTAAAAGTTAGTGAAAAAGCCAATGCTGAACGTATACCACAATTACCAAATATCAACTTGACTTGCAAAAATCCGAAGAGAGAAGCAGAACGCTTTGCAGAAGATTGGAGTGAAGTACGTCCAGAGTGGGGCCTGGCACGCAATGCCTCCTTTATTATCGGAGAACGAAACCTAACCCAAGATTGCAATTTGAACGGAAGAGCTTTTCTGCATAATTATAAATGGCAAAATGATAAAAATGGTGATTTACTTTCCGCTATCATTAATGGTCCAGGAACAGTTTGCCAATGGATTAACTTGCAGTATTATGCCTCTACTGTTGCACCGCATTATTATGGCAGTGGAAATAAAGCAACCCAAACCGTAACTGCCGGTATCGGAGTGATGCAAGGGAATGCCAGTGACTTATTATCCGGACTTCCATGGCAATCCGTTATGCATTCTGATGAAGAGGTCTATCACGCTCCAATAAGACTTCTGATGGTAATTCAAGCGCCAAGAGAATATGTGCAAAGGGCACTTAACCAGAGTCAAGAATTCTATCAAAAAGTACAAAATGGATGGATTCGGCTTGCATCTATTGATCCAGAAGGAAACTGGGAGAGTTGGTCATAACAGCTCTTCCCCTCACATAATGCAATTATAATGTTTCATATTTATTTTTAACTTTTAAAAAGAGAGAAGGAACAGGAATCAATATGGATAAGTCAAAAGGAATGGTTGAAGCTGAAATAAGTAAAGCTTTAACTTATTGGGAAAAAAGTTATCTTGGACGTGGATCAGTATCTGTTAAATCAGATATCTTACGGGATATGATTTTTGTCATATTGCATGGTATTTTATCTCCAGCTGAATATTCATTATGTCAGGACAAAGAGGGATTGCTATCCGTTAAGAAGACCCGAAATAGTTTAGTGGAATCAGGTATAGAAGAATTAAAGGAGATTATCTTTACGATCACGGGTCAGGAAGTGATTAGTTTTTACACTGATATTAGTACACGTACTGGAGAACGAATCATGGTTTTTAAGCTCTCTAATAATTTAGAGAACAAATTATCTTGAGAAGGTGAATGAAATGTATATAGATGGGAAGAAAAAAATCCTTTTTGTTATTGGAATGGACCAAAAAATTGAAGGGCTTATTAAAGAAAATATCAAAATGGATCCTGAGGACTTCTTAATTTTGCAGTGTTTCCAACCAGTCATTTCGCCATTCGGTGATTTAATGAGGGACATCATCCTTTCTGTTTATCAGGAAAATGTAGATGAAATTATTGTGGCAGTTTCAGAAAATAACCACAATAACTTAGAGGCAATCGTTAAAAAGATAAACGAAAACAAAGAAATTCAGAACAAAATTCAAATATTTGATTATCTTTTTAAACATTGCAAGCCAGAGTATCCAGCAGATAGTATAATGGAATGGCTCGAGGGCAGTGGTACATTTAAAGATAATGTATATACAAGTGTGAACGTTATTCAAAACCACCCATTGATTCCTTCCCATGTAAAAGTTAGGGAATTATTCATCAATAAGGCAGAGCCTGCTTTCTTATAAGAATAACTTCAACCTAAAAAGGGGTAGTGAAACACTACTCCTTTCCTAACTAACCCCAAATAATACTTCCGAAAAGATAATTTTATTCTTTTTTAAATTTTGGTTCATTTTTTAGAAATGAATGCTGTATAATTATCATAAAATTAAGGTAACAGATTTTTTATTATGAAAAAGGGATAAAATAGTGATTAAGTAAAATATTCTCATAGGAGGTGACCAATTTGAAATTAGTTGATGAACTATACGAAATGTATCGGAATAAATTGACTGGTGACGAAGAAGATATTGATATGCTGGCATTCGCTTTTCTTGAGGAAATGTCCCATGAAGATTTACTCTCATTAATCCAAGATATGGATAAACAAGAACTTTACGATTTAATGGGGTTATATTTAATCGAAAGTTTAAAGGGCAAATTTGCTCAAGAAGAATATGGACAGCACCGGACACATACCTTTTATCCTCGTAATATACATTAATTTTACATATAGAATAAAGAGAAATTGCCTTTGGGCAATTTCCTTTTTTTTGTACAAAAAAAGGTTAATGGCATGCTACAATAGTGTGGGAAGGGAGGAAAAAAAAGATGTATGCAGTTTTCGTAGTATGTATTGTAATTGTAATCGTTGTTTTACTGCTTGCAGTTATTACCACCTCTAAAGCCTACTCATATAAACATTCCGTTGATCCATTGGAAGATAATCCTTATGCAGAGAAAGAAAACAAGGATGAAGAGGAACAAAATAGGCCATAAAAAAACTCCTATTCGATTGAATAGGAGTTTTTTTGCTATGCAAATACTTGCTTTAATTCCTCTTTGCTGATTTTAAGCCATTCACGCATTAAATCTTTAGCAGCTTCTAAATTGTGTAGCTTTGCCTGCCCGCACTGCCTTTCTGTTGCTGCAGGAACTTCTGTTGCTTCAAGAGAAATTTTCATTGTATCTTCAATAAGGTCAATAATTTCATCAACTGTTGGTTCTCCATTAACAACAAGGTAATAGCCCGTTTGACAACCCATAGGCGAGATATCAATAATGCTGAAATCATACTTTTCAGCAGCCTCACGAATATTATGTGCCAGTAAGTGTTCAAGAGAATGAATGGCATCTGGTTTCATGGCCGCTTTATTTGGCTGGCAAAATCGGATATCAAATTTATTAACAACACCGTCACTGCCTACCTTTTGGACACCACAGTGGCGGACATACGGGGCTTTAACAGCATTATGATCTAGATCAAAGCTTTCAACTGAAGGCATTCATATCACTCCTTTACTTATTTCTTCCCTATCATACTATAAAATCCGAGTTCTTACATCTACTTAGTTCAAATTAACAATTTAGACGTTACTTTAAAATTATGATATGTTGTAGATATTGATTCTCTAGAGGTGAACTGCATGATTAAAAAAACATTTATTGGGTTGATTCGTTTTTACCAATTGGTGATTTCACCTTTAAAACCGCCAACATGCCGTTTTTATCCCACCTGCTCCCATTATGGCATGGAGGCCATTCAACGCTTTGGAGCTTTTAAGGGCGGCTGGCTGACAATCAAACGGATATTAAAATGTCATCCCTTTCATCCAGGCGGTTTCGATCCTGTTCCTGAAAAAAAAGTGCTGCGAAAAGGTGATTAGTCCTCGTATCCGTTGACAATCAAATCAAGCTTTCCTGTCTTTGGATCAATAACAAGGCCGTGAACCGGTACGCCTTCTGGCATTAGCGGGTGATACTTAATGGTATTTACACTGTGAACAACACTCTCTTGGACGTTATCAAATCCATGCAGCCACTCTTCAAAATCAACCCCTGCATATTTTAATGTCTCAAGTTTTTCTTCTGAAATTCCCCGCTTTTTCATACTTTCAATTACCGGGCCTGCTTTTAGTCCACTCATGCCGCAATCATGGTGGGCAATGACCATTACCTCATCTGCTTGTAATTCAAAGACTGCAATCAAAATGCTGCGCATAATACTACCAAACGGATGGGAAACAATCGCACCAGCATTTTTGACAAGTTTGATGTCCCCATTATTTAAATTCAGCGCTTTTGGCAATAACTCCAATAATCTGGTGTCCATACAGGTAAGGACCACCATTTTCTTTTTTGGAAATTTGGTCGTTTCATATTTTTCATATTCTCGATTTTCCACAAATTGCTTATTAAATTCCAAAATATCATTTAACATTTTCTTTCCTGTCATAGCCATCTACCTTTCGTATCTATTTCCTTTTCTCTATCTTATATAAATTCTGCTTGCGGCAGTAAACTTTTTGCTTGCAAATAAGGTTATTTTTTTGTAAGATACATAAGGAAATCGGAATCGTTCCGTATTATACATGCTATTTTTAAAAATTTTTCTTATTTAAATCGTAATTAATCCGATTTATTAAATTAATAAAGGAGTTTTTATGAAAAAATTTATTCTTTTTCTTTCGATCCTAGTTCCTTTAAGTTTGCTTTTGTCAGGATGTACATCAAATAATAACCAAGTGCAAAAAAAGAAAGGACAATTAACCATATATACAACAGTATTCCCACTTCAGTATTTTACTGAACAAATTGGCGGAAAATACGTAAATGTAAAAACCATTTATCCCCCTGGAGCGGATGAACATACCTTTGAACCATCGCAAAAGGATATGATGAACCTTGCAGATTCAGACCTGTTTTTCTATATTGGTTTAGGTCTTGAAGGATTTGTAGAAAAGGCAAAGACCACCTTGCAGGACGAGAATGTTACATTAGTTGCAGCTGCTGATCAGCTTCAACTTCCAAAAGATCAGCATGCTGATGAAGCGGATGAAGATGGCCATCAACATGGCGATATAAACCCCCATGTATGGCTTGACCCTATATACTCTAAAGAAATGGCCGAAGTCATTAAAAATTCATTAATTAAAAAAATGCCGCAGCATAAAGCATTATTCACAGAAAATTACCAAAGGCTTGCAAAGCAATTGGATAATCTGAATACAAAGTATCAAGAAACGATAAAAAATGCACCACATAAAGAAATAATCGTTACCCATGCTGCATTTGGCTATTGGGAAACTCGTTATGGGATTAAGCAAATTAGTATTTCCGGTTTATCGACAACGAATGAACCTACACAAAAGGAATTAGAAAAAATCATTTCATTGGCCGACCGTGAAGGATTACACTATATTCTTTTTGAACAAAATGTTCATTCCAAATTAGGAGAAATTGTTAAAAATGAAATTGGTGCAAAGGCACTTCCCATCCACAATTTAGCCATTTTAACCGAAGAAAATATTAAAAATAAAGAAACCTATTTTACTTTAATGAATAAAAATTTAGCGACTTTAAAAACGGCTTTATCTAAATAAAATTCCTTTTACTCCCATGGATGGATCAATACCAAACATCAAAAGCTATAGCTGTATTACGAAATTAAAAGGAGTGATACAAAATGGCACAAGATGTTTTATGTGAAGTCAATAACTGTACTTATTGGGCAAAAGGAAATAAATGCAGCGCTGAACAAATATATGTTGTAAGTCATAAAGGAAAAACAGCAGATAATATTCAAGAAACAGACTGTAAAACCTTTGAAGCAGAGGGAATATAAAGAAAAGAACCAGGCATTTGTGATCTGCCTGGTTCTTTTAGATTGCTAATGTTCTCCTTTAAGCTTTCTTCTTAACAGCTTGTTGGAAGCATTTCTTGGGAGCTCTTCAACAAACTTAAAATCTTTTGGCACTTTGTATTTGGCTAAACGCTCCATACAAAATAATTCAAGTTCATTTCGAGATACAGCGATTCCCTCTTTTATCACAATAAAAGCAATAGGTACCTGACCCCATCGTTCGTCCTCTTGTCCTGTTACCCCTGCATCCTTAACAAAAGGATGGGATAGAAGCACCGATTCTATTTCAGCCGGGTAAACATTTTCCCCTCCTGAGATAATCAAATCAGAACGGCGATCTAATACATATAAAAAGCCCTCATCGTCTAAATATCCGATGTCCCCCGTCGAAAACCAGCCATCCTTCGTCCTGTCTAACATGGCTCCTGGACGGTTTAAATAACCTGGAGTAACATTGGGGCCTTTAACGAAAATTTCTCCTGTTTCGCCTTCCTGAGCTCTTCGACCATCATCAAGCATAATCCGAACCTGTGAAGGAAAAAGCGGCTTTCCAGCAGAACCTAATTTTGAAATACTATACTCCGGTGACAAGGTTACAATTTGTGAGGAAGTTTCTGTCATGCCATATGTCTGAAATACAGGGATATCTTTTGCCACGCAGAATTGAAGTAATGGCAATGGAGCAGGCCCTCCGCCAAGAAGCATACAGCGGAATGATTGCGGCAGCTGCTCTTCACCAATGAAATCAACAATTCTTGTTAACATAGTTCCTACAACGGACATAATGGTAACCCTCTTACTATGAAAATCCTCTATGATTTTTTCAACGTCAAAGCTCTCATGAAGAACGATTGGCATACCATATATGACACTACGCATGAGGATGGAATAACCACTGATATGAAAAAGAGGGACCGAACAAAGCCAGCAATCTGAATCGGTAAATCCAAGATTAAGGGCGGATCCAACAGAACTCCACCAATGATTTCCATATGTCTGCATAACTCCTTTTGGTTTACCTGTGGTTCCGGAGGTGTACATTATGGTACAAACATCGCCAAGATTAATTTCTTCTTCTATATCAGGAGTTTCCATTGGAAGGCTGTCCAATTGTTCTTTTATAAGGGTTGGAAGTGTTGGAATCATGTCTCTTATTTCAAGTTCTTTATCAGCAAAGCTTTTTTCGGTTATCAAAAAGGCAGCCTGTGAGTCTTTGAGCTGCCAAATGATTTCAGACGAGGTTAAACGGTTATTGAGAATAACAGCTCTAACTCCGAGAAGTTGGAGTGCAAATAATACCACAATTGTATCCAAGTGGTTTTTTAATAAAACCCCCACATATTGACCCCTTCTAACACCTTGGCTTTGAAATTTGCCTGCTGTTTCAACTGATCGTTCATAAAGTTCATGAAAAGTTAATTGCCTGTTATTAAAATAAACCGCTACGCGATTAGGTGTTAAATACGATCTATTCTTTAAAAAATTAGGCATTAAATCATTTTGCATCGTAGTCACCAACTTTTAAAGTTCCGCTTTCTATTAAAACAGCTTGATGGAGACCATCAAGCTGCATTGAAATTTGTTTTTAAAATCAAGGGAATCGCGGGAATTGACCGAAGTCAGGCTTACGCTTTTCTTTAAATGCATCGCGGCCTTCTTTCGCTTCATCCGTTGTATAGTATAGTAATGTAGCATCTCCGGCAAATTGCTGAAGTCCAGCTAATCCATCGGTATCCGCATTCATGGCAGCCTTTATAAAGCGAAGAGCTGTTGGACTCTTTTCTAACATTTCTTCACACCATTTAATGGTTTCTTCTTCTACCTGCTCAAGTGGAACAACAGTGTTAACAAGACCCATATCAAGCGCCTGCTGCGCGTTATATTGACGGCATAAATACCAAATTTCGCGGGCTTTTTTATGTCCTATAATTCTTGCAAGATAGCCTGAACCATATCCGGCATCAAAGCTTCCTACTTTCGGTCCTGTTTGTCCAAAAACAGCATTGTCTGCTGCAATTGTTAAATCACAGACAACATGTAAGACATGTCCTCCGCCAATTGCATACCCCTTTACCATTGCGATAACTGGTTTCGGAATGACACGGATTAGACGTTGAAGATCAAGCACATTTAAACGAGGAATTTGGTCATCCCCCACATAGCCTCCATGTCCACGGACGCTCTGATCTCCCCCGGAACAAAACGCCTTATCTCCTGCACCTGTTAATACAATAACACCTACATTTGAGTCATCACGTGCATAAGCAAAAGCATCAATTAATTCCATTACGGTCTTTGGTGTAAAAGCATTATGTACATGCGGGCGGTTAATGGTAATTTTCGCAATCCCATTATAGGTTTCATAAATAATTTCATCGTACTTGCGACCTGCAACCCATTCAACTGTCATAAGTTGATCCTCCTTTTGTTTTATTCGACAAATAGTCACTAACTATTGTACCAAACTTTTCAGCATCTTCCACATGGATTGCATGTCCACTTTTTTGAACCACAATCCAATTACCATTTTTCAGCTTTTCCATCATTTTTTCTGCAATCCGACAAAACTTAACATCTTTTTCACCAGTAAGCAGTAAAACCTCACAGGATAGCTGATTTAAATTCTCCCACCATGAGGGCTGAGCACCCGTTCCCATTCCAATTAAACTGTTAGCAAGCCCAATCGGGGAGTTGTTTAACCGCTGATTTCTAATTGACTCCTTCGTTTCATCCGGAAGTTTTTCCATCGTTGCGAATAATGGGATTGTCTCCCAATAATCAACAAATGAATGGACTCCTTTTTCTTTTATAAAACGAGCAAGTTTAAAATCATTTATACAGCGGTTTTTCCGTTCTTCTTCGGTTTCTAGACCTGGTGAAGCACTTTCTAAAATCAGCTTTCTTACCTTTTTAGGATAAAGAATGGCAAAGGTTAATGCAAGTCTCCCCCCCATTGAATATCCAAGAACGTCAATCTGATTTATTTCTAAGTGTTCAAGTAAGAGGTTCAAATCCCCAGCAGCTGACTCAATCGTATAGCGCTCTAAATCTTCGCTCATCTGGGTTTTACCGTGGCCCACGATATCAGGAATGATTAATTTGGAATGTCCGCCCCAAACAGAGCAAAAAGGAGTCCAAGTGGAGGCATCTCCTGTAAACCCATGCAGCAAAAGTAATGGGAATCCTTTTCCGTATATTTCGACATGAACCTGCAGATCATCAACCATTACGTCCATTCATGTTCACCATTGACAAAGTTTGATATTTCCTGGGAAACTGATCGCCAAAATTCGCGGTGTTCCTCCGTATTTTTCTCTCTATTTGTCACGAGTTCAAATACATTTAAACCAGGTGTTTTGGCATTATTCATTACCGAATAAAAATGATCCCAATCCTTAATTCTAGTAAAATTCCCGTTATACATCTTAACAGCATATTCAAAATCAAGATCTATTGGTGTTCCAAATAGCAGCTCAAAGTGAGTCGAATGTTCCGATTGTGGAAGGAAGGAGAAAATTCCTCCACCATTATTATTAATAACAAGAATTTGAATGTCGATTTCATGTAACTTCGCTGCCAATAATCCATTTAAATCATGGAAAAACGTTAAATCTCCTACTACAAGATAAAGAGGTTTTAAATATAAAGCCGCACCTAAAGCCGTTGAAACGGTGCCATCAATTCCATTCGCTCCCCTATTGGCCATAATGGTAATCGATTTATCATTATTAAGGAAAAAACTATCCAAGTCCCGTATAGGCATACTATTTCCGACAAATAAAGTGGCACCCTCCGGAAGAATGTCCGCCAACTGGGAGAATAATTTCGCTTCACTTAACTCGGCAGCATCTCTTATCATACCCATATGGTCCTTCGTCAGTTGATTAACCCTTTTCCAGCTATCTAAAAATGATGTTGTCGATTTTCGCTCAACACTTGATGCTAACTTTTTACAAAAAGTTGATTCTTTACAATAAATCATATTGGTTGTTAATGCAGCAGGGTCACGCCAGCCCCCTCCACTATCAATCACAAATTGCAATGCATTGTGATTTTCTTTTAGGAAGATTGTTAACGCTTTTGAAACAGGCATGGCTCCAAAACGGATCACTATATCAGGTTTTAGATTATTTTTCGCATCTTCATTCCTTAAAAATGTATCATAAGCTTCGATGATATGCTCCTGATTATGTTTACCGCTTCTTAGCTGTGATAATGGGTCAACCAGAATTGGATAGTTTAAGGTTTCCGCCAACTTCGTCACATTTTTTGCAAAATCCTTGTCACCTATATTCCCACATACAATAATTCCCTTTTCATTCTCTTCAAGCAACAAGGCAATCGCCTTAAATTGTTCATCGTCTATCGTAACATCTCCGTTAAGGACGTTTACATACCCATTCGGGCGTTCCGTCAAATGAAACAGCTCACCATTCAGCTTTGGTATTAACGGCTCCCTAAAAGGGAAATTCAAATGGACAGGGCCAGCTGGAGCTTGTGTCGCAATAGCTGCCGCACGAGCGCAAACGGTTCTTGCATAGCGAATCACTTCGTCATTTTTTTCAGGCAATGCCATCTCTGAAAACCACTTAACATGATGACCATATAAATGAATTTGATCAATCGCCTGCGGTGCACCCACATTTCGTAGTTCATGCGGACGGTCAGCCGTTAGTACGAGTAGCGGTACCCTTGCGTATCGTGCTTCGACAATTGCAGGATAATAATTAGCAGCGGCCGTTCCTGATGTGCACAGGATCGCTACTGGACGATTGGAAGCCTTTGCAATCCCTAATGCAAAGAACGCTGCCGAGCGTTCATCTACATGGATATGAAGTTTTAAGTCTGGGTGTTCCGCAATGACCATAGCCATTGGTGTTGAACGGGAGCCTGGGCTGACTACGACATCGGTTATGCCGGAAAGCACAAGCTCTGAAACAAATGCTGCAATATAAGCAGTTAGTGATTCCTGATGACTCATTTTAATTTCCTCCAAGAGCACGAAGCATCGGTCTAAATTTTAAATCCGTCTCTAAATATTCACTTTCTGATTCAGAATCGGAAACAACACCGCATCCGGCGAATAAGGAAACTTCCTTTCCCTGAATAAGGCCGGACCTAATCGCAACAGCAAATTCTCCATTTTCACGATAGTCCACCCAGCCAAGGGGTGCTGCATAAAAGCCCCGATCAAGTTTTTCTACTTCCCTGATTTTTTCAACCGCTTCTTTTTTTGGCAGCCCTCCAAGGGCTGGTGTTGGATGGAGCCTCTCAACTATATGGAGCAAAGAAGCATCGCTCTTAGCTCTTCCCACAACTGGTGTATAAAGATGCTGTATGTCTCTAATTTTCATTAATTGCGGCTTATCAGGAAGGATAATTTCTTCACAGGATTCCTCTAAAGCTTCCTTAATCATTTCAACAACATAACCATGCTCGATTAGATTTTTCTTGTCGTTTAATAAGGTCTTACCTAAATGTTCATCCTCTTCCTCTGTTTGGCCTCTCGAAATAGAGCCTGCAAGGCAAGTCGAAAAAATGTGAGTATTCTGCTTCTTTATTAGCCGTTCAGGAGTAGCCCCGATAAAGCAATCCCCATTGGATTCAAACACAAAGAGATAACTATCTTGTTGCTGCTCAGATAACCGATTTAATACGGATTCCGGTTCAACCGTAGTATTAAATAACAGACGGAGTTCACGGGCAAGAACAACCTTTTTTAATGGGCCTGTCTTTAAATCCTTTACAACTTCATCAACGGACGCTTTCCACGATTCAGGGGAAATTTCTTTCGTCATAAGGAGGTCTGCTGACTTTGTTTCGAACTTCTGATTGCTGGAACGTATAAGCTGATTTCTTTCGTCCAGAATCTTTGTAAATAATGATTCATCATCATTTGGGGTACAAACAATGTTGGTTGTAAGAAAGGTTTGACCCTTTATAATACTTAACATGTATTTCGGGATATGAAACAGTGAATCCGGGTATTTTGACCAAAGATTTGTTTTGGGTTTGTGAGGGTCAAAAGAAAATCCGCCAAACATGACGGGCCCGACCCCCGATTCTGAATATGAATTATAAATAAGGCTATCCTTTAAAAAAGTCTGCCATTCTTTATCAACATGAAAAAAGCGGTCAGTAGCCTGATCCGACTGAATTTGTTTTGATATTCCAATACCTGTAAGCACTATTTCATCTGTTGGGTCCTTCCAGAAAAAACGTTCACCCAGATAGCGTTCCTTCCCCAGCAAAAAAAATGTAAAAGGGTTCATCCAATCCATTTGATGAACTTCACTTACTAAAATGGACCGGCCAAGTTTTTTTGCTCTTGTAAGAGCCAAAAGGCCCCTTTCCTTTAATTCTAATTCGTGAATGGTAACCAAAAAAATCCCTCCAAAACAGCTAAAAATGCTGTTATCCATTCATTTTCAAGCCTATTTAAACATACTACTCCCATCGTAAAAAAGTCAATAAATCCATGTCTTTTCCTTCCTTTTCATTCCTTATTATATAGTAAATTTTTCTTTTTCGTATAAAAACAGTATAATCGGGTATTTCCTCATGCTAGTTAAACGGTCTTTTCAATCAAACAGGTATTATCTGCTAGGCTAACTAATAAAATTCCATTGACACTGACTCTTTGTTTTCTTACACTTAGTATTTGGAAAGATCATTGGTCCTATTAGAAATTAAGCTTGGAATATAGATAAAATTTTAAAAGGGAGAGAATAAATATGCAGCCAAATTTACAGCGTTCAGCTGTGGAATCAAACCGCGGTTTTCAGGTTTGGTGGCAAATGACCCGCCCCCATACGCTAACGGCATCTTTTGTACCGGTCCTGCTTGGGACAGCACTATCACTTAAATATGAAAAAATTCACGTGGGACTTTTTATTGCTATGCTGATTGCCAGTTTGTTAATACAGGCAGCAACCAATATGTTTAATGAGTATTTTGATTTCAAACGAGGCTTAGATAATGAGGAATCGGTCGGAATTGGCGGTACGATTGTCCGTGATGGAATTAAACCAAAAACCGTTTTAAATCTTGCCTTTGGTTTTTATGGGATTGCTTTATTATTAGGAGTATATATTTGTGCAAACAGCAGCTGGTGGCTTGCATTAGTTGGATTGATTTGTATGGCAATCGGATATTTTTATACTGGAGGGCCTTTCCCAATTGCTTATACCCCATTTGGAGAGATTTTCTCTGGTTTCTTTATGGGAATGTTGATTATTTTAATCTCTTTCTTTATTCAAACCGGTACAGTTACTAGTACCAGCATTCTTGTGTCTGTTCCTAGTATGGTACTTGTCGGTGAAATCATGCTATCCAATAACATTCGCGACCTTGATGGAGATAAGAAAAACGGCCGAAAAACGGTTGCCATTCTGCTAGGAAAGAAAAGAGCTATATATCTACTTGCTGGGATGTTTACATTCTCTTATCTTTGGGTGATCGCTCTGATTGTTGCCGGAGTCACTCCTGCCTGGGTCGCAATTGTTATAATTAGTGCACCAAAAGCAATCAAAGCAACAAAGGGATTTATCGAAAACACCCTTCCTATTCAAATGGCACCAGCCATGAAAGCTACAGCTCAAACGAATACAATCTTTGGATTTCTATTAGCTGTCGGAATCTTTATTGGACACTTTTTCTCATAATAAAAGGGAGGCCGTATTATTGGTCTCCCTTTTTAACTTGGTGGTTGATTTCCGTTCCAGGCACTTCGCTTTCCGTGGGCGGTTCGGGGAGCCTCCTCGTCGCTTCGCTCCTGTGGGGTCTCCCCTGTCCCGTACTCCCACAGGAGTCTTCGTGCCTTCCACTCCAATCAACGTTGTTCAAAAATCAACATTATACTTTAATACAGCCTATTACTTAATGCCCCAAATATCATCAGCATACTCTTGAATCGTTCGGTCGCTGGAAAAATAGCCGGCATTGGCAATGTTCGCTAAACTCATTTTTTGCCACTTAATTGGGTCCATAAAAGTGTTGCCAATTACTTTCTGAATATCCACATAGGAGGCAAAGTCCTTTAAAACAAAGTATTGATCATTCTCCTCAAGTAGAGAATCGAATATCGGCTCAAATTCATTATATACTCCTGGGAAGAATCCATTGACCAGCTGGTCCACGGCCTGCCGAATCCGCCAATCATGATGATAATATTCAAGGGACTGGTAGCCGCCATGTTGGTAATGATGCAGTACTTCATCCGCCGTAAGTCCAAAAGTAAAAATATTGGAATCCCCTACTAATTCACGGATTTCAATATTAGCACCATCCAGTGTTCCTACTGTAAGGGCTCCATTAATCATAAATTTCATATTTCCTGTTCCCGAAGCTTCTTTACTCGCTGTAGAAATTTGTTCACTTACATCAGCAGCGGGAAAAATTTTCTCTGCTAATGAAACGCGATAGTTCTCCATAAAAATGACCTTCATACGATCACCGACTTTTGGATCATGATTGACCTTTTCTGCAACCGTATTAATTAATTTAATGATTTTCTTTGCATAATAGTATCCCGGTGAAGCTTTAGCACCAAAAATAAACACCCTTGGAACCATCGAAAAACTTGAATCCTCTTTAATTTGGTTATAAAGATACATGATATGTAAAACATTGAGCAGCTGACGTTTATAGGCATGAAGTCTTTTTACCTGCACATCAAAAATAGAATTCGTATCAACTGCAACTCCTGTTTTTTCATGAATGACATCTGCAAGTCTTTCTTTATTATCCTTTTTAATCTTCGCTAAACGTTCTAAGAAGGATGTATTATTCTCATATTCGCTTAACCGAACTAATTCATTCGGTGCTTGTGTCCAATTAGTACCAATTGTTTCGGAAATTAAGCCCGATAATTTTGGGTTTGCCTTTAATAGCCAGCGCCGATGGGCAATTCCATTCGTTTTATTGTTAAATTTCTCCGGAAACAACTGATAAAACTGACTCATTTCCCGATTCTTTAGAATTTCTGTGTGGAGTTTCGCAACCCCATTTACACTGAAGCTTCCGACGATTGCTAAATGAGCCATTTTCACCTGATCATCCGCAATAATGGCAACCTTCGCAATTCGGTCCCAATCCCCAGGATACCGTTCCCAAAGTTCCTTACAAAACCGTTCATTGATCTCTTCTACAATCATATAAATTCGTGGAAGCAGCGGGCGGAAAATCCTGAGCGGCCATTTTTCTAAGGCCTCTGTTAAAGTGGTATGATTGGTATAGGAAATGGTATTTTTCGTAATATTCCATGCCTCGTCCCACTCAAATGACTCCTCATCAATTAATATCCGCATCAATTCGGGAATAGCCAAAACAGGATGAGTATCATTGATATGGATGCAGACATACTCATGAAGTTGTGCTAAATTGCCATGCTGCTGACGGTAGGACTTAATAATGGATTGAAGGCTCGCAGAAACTAAAAAATACTGCTGCTTTAATCGTAAAATCTTTCCTTCATCATGCGTATCATCAGGATATAAAAATTCCGAAACAGACTCTGTTTCTCTTTTATACCTTAAAATATCATGGTGGATCGGAAATTGTGAAGGCTCGGCGTTCCATAACCTTAATGTATTGACAGTGTCAGTGTTATAGCCGACTACCGGCATGTCATGGGGCACGGCAGTAATTGTTTCAGCATTCAAATGCTGAAACTGAAGCCTGCCATTTTCCATTTTAGCTTCTACTTTCCCCCAAAATGGAATTTTAACCGCTAAATCTGCCTTACGAATTTCCCAAACATTCCCGCTCCGAAGCCACTGTTCCGGAAGTTCAACCTGGTACCCGTCGACAATCTTTTGTTCAAACAACCCGTGTTTATAGCGGATGCCATATCCATGGCCAGGAAGATTAAGCGAGGCGAGGGAATCTAAAAAACAGGCGGCCAGCCTACCTAAGCCACCATTTCCCAAGCCTGCATCCGCTTCAAACTCTTCTAACTCGCTTAAATCAATCCCAAGTTCCCCAAGCCCTTCTTGGACCACATTTTCGATACCAAGATTGATTAAATTTTGTCGTAAAAGTTTCCCCAAAAGATACTCAATGGAGAGATAGTAAACCTGTTTCCCCTTCGTTTCCCGGTAATGTTCATTGGTTTTAATCCAATCATTGCTTACATATTCACGAATCATATTTCCTAGGGTTTGAAAATGGTCCCGCTCCGTACTCTCGGCAAAACTAGTCCCACATACCATCTCAACTCTTTTTAAAAAAGTCTTTTTAAACCCGTTTTTACTAGAAAACATGAGTTTCACTCCTTGAGATGAGCTCTGCATAGAGTTGATTATATCTGAATGCGGACTGTGCCCAGCTATTATCCGTCTCCATAGCCCTCTTTACGAGCTTTGGCCATACCTTCTGATCATGGTAAAAATGAATGGCTCTCTGAATCGTATAGAGCATGTCATGTGCATTAAAATGGCTGAATGAGAAGCCATTTCCTTCACCTGTTGCTTCATTCCAGGCTTGAACGGTATCATTCAACCCGCCGGTTTCCCTAACAATCGGAATGGCACCGTATTTCATGGCAATAATCTGACCAAGCCCGCATGGCTCAAAGAGTGACGGCATTAAAAATAGGTCTGCCGCAGCATACAGCCTATGAGCCAGTTCTTCACTAAATCCGGTATAAACTTTTAATTTTTCAGGATAAACCCTTGCAGCCTGTCTAAAATATTCTTCAAACTCGTAATCGCCTGTTCCAAGAACAATTAACTGGATATCCTCTTGCAGGATTTCTCTAAGGACACATTTAACCAGGTCAAACCCTTTTTGTTTCGTAAGTCGGGAAATCATCACCATAAGCTGAGTCCCCGAGGATTGCGGCAGACCAAAAAGCTTTTGAATCTCGCGTTTATTAACGGACTTTTTCTCATGATTATTGGCCGTGTACCTTTGATAAATAAATGGATCCTTTTCCGGATTATAAAAATCCTCATCAATCCCATTCAGGATTCCAAGAAGGTCTTCTTCCCTTGTTTTCAAAAGACCGTTCAACTTTTCACCATAGGTTGGTGTTTGTATTTCCTCCTTATACGTAGGACTAACAGTCGTAATTTTATCGGCAGCCACAATAGCAGCTTTCATAAAATTAACATTTCCGAAAAACTCCAGTTGTCCCAAATCGACAGCCTTACGGTCCATTCCAAATAAATCCTCTAATACTTCATTTGGGTAAATTCCCTGAAATTGAAGATTATGAATTGTAAAGACTGTGCGGATTTTACCGTACCCTTTTCGTTGATAATATTCCTTTCTTAGAAGGAAAGGAATCATCGCTGTATGCCAGTCATGGCAGTGGAGGACATCTGGAAAGAAATTAAGGTGTGATAAGGCTTCTAACACAGCCCGGTTAAAGAAAGCAAATCTTTCCCCATCATCAAAGAAACCATAAAGGCTTTCTCGTTTGAAATAATATTCATTATCGACAAAATAAAAGGTAAGTCCTTGGTAAACCAGCTCTTCAATCCCGCAATATTGATTTCTCCAGCCTACGGGAACAGTAAATTCCTTTATTTTTTTCATTTCCTTCTTAAAATCATCAGAAATTGTACCATATTTAGGAAGGATCACTCTAACATCTGTACCAAGACTCTTTAATTCTTTGGGAAGAGAGCCTGCAACATCGGCAAGCCCTCCAGATTTTACAAATGGACCACATTCAGAAACTGTAAATAAAACTTTCACGAATTAATCAACACTCCTTGTTTCGTACCTTTACGAATAACATATGGATTCTGAGCTGTCCCCGTTAATTGGGTTCCAGCCTGAACTTTGACATCCTTATCTAAAATCACCGAATCTAGGTAACAATTATCCTCGATTTGGCACTTCTGCATGATAATACAGTTTTTAATAACTGACCCTTTACCAATTTTAACGCCCCTAGAGATAATGCTATTTTCAACTGTACCGTTGATTATGCAGCCATTGGCAATCATCGTATTTTTTACGCTTGAGCCTTTGATATATTTTGATGGCGGCTCATCCTTTACCTTGGTTAAAATTGGCTGGTCTTTTAAAAATAACTGCTTCCAAACAGCTGGGTTTAACATTTCCATACTCGTAGAATAATAGTTTTGGAATGAATCAATCATTACTGCATATCCATCATATACATGGTGGCAGACTGTGTATTCATGATGAATATCCCGAACAACGTCTTTCATACAGGTATACCCTGTTTCATTTCTGGTTTCAATTAATTTCATAAGCAGGGAGGTTTTTACTAAGTAAATCTCCATCGGCTGGCCGTCTTTGTGATGGAGTTCTGTGATATCACAACCTGAACGGATATGCCAATCCAAAAGAGGTTTAAAGTTCATATTAAAAACAGTATAGCAATTAGCAATAATTGCGTATTCTTGGGTGCTGCGATAAAAATAGTCCATATTAGCCGCAAAATGATCAAATGAACCGACTTTGTTTTGATCATTTTCGAGAATGGGCGAAGGAAAAAAGAACAGTCCATCTCGTTTTCGATTTAGATCCCAATTCTTTCCTGAACCTAAATGGTCCATTAATGAACGGTATTGTTGCTTCGGAAAAATCGCCACGCTGCGGATTCCGGAATTAACCATGTTGGAAAGAATAAAATCAATCATTCGATAGCGCCCGCCAAAAGGCAGGGCTGCAAGTGAGCGGTGTGTGATTAAGTCCTCTAAATCTTCATGATAGGTTGTTGCGTCAATTACTCCTAATAGCCTTCTTTTCAAACCTTATTCCCTCCTTATTTATTTAAAACGCAGGATATAGCCCACTTAACATTTCTTCTGTCACAAGGATAATTTCATCTTCATATGAACGAATGACTGTTCCATCCGGAACCGTAACTTCACTTGGAACAATTGCCTTTTCAATCAAGACATTATTACCAATAATTGCATCAGGCATAATGACTGATTCTTTTATAATTGTCCCTTGCCCCACACTTACCCCTTGAAATAGAACTGACTTTTCAATCTCACCTTCAATGGTGCACCCTTCGTTGATAAGTGATTCTGTAACGATAGCATTTGGGGCAATATATTGCGGTGGCTGATTCGGATTAACTGAATAAATTCTCCAGTCAAGATCGAATAAATCTAATTCACACTTATCATTTAATAAATCCATATTGGCTTCCCAAAGGCTTTGGACCGTACCTACATCTTTCCAGTACCCTTTAAAAGGGTAGGCATAAAGTTTCTTCTTTTCATCCAGTAATAAAGGAATAACATCCTTTCCAAAGTCATGACTGGAATGAGGATTTCTTTCATCCATTTCCAAATATTCTTTCAGTATATTCCAGCTAAAAATGTAAATGCCCATGGAAGCAAGATTATTTTTAGGACTGCTCGGCTTTTCCTCAAACTCTGTAATTCTCATATCCTCATTCGTACTCATAATGCCAAAGCGGTTGGCTTCTGCCCATGGTACTTCAATTAGGGAAATCGTGACATCCGCCCTTTTTTCAATATGATATTCAAGCATGCTTTCGTAGTTCATTTTATAGATGTGATCTCCGGAAAGTATTAACACATATTCCGGCTGGTATTGCTTAAGATAATTTAAATTTTGATAAATGGCACTAGCCGTACCTGTGTACCACTTAACTTCAGACGATTCACTATATGGAGGTAAAACAGTTACCCCGCCATCCTTTCGGTCAAGATCCCAGGCACTGCCAATTCCAATATACGAGTTGAGCAGTAATGGCTGATATTGCGTTAAAACACCAACGGTATCGATACCGGAATTAGAGCAGTTACTTAAAGGAAAATCAATAATCCGATATTTCCCCCCAAAAGGTACAGCCGGTTTTGCAAGGTCCTTTGTGAGAGAGTTAAGTCTGCTTCCTTTCCCTCCTGCCAATAGCATGGCTACGCACTTTTTCTTTCCCATTTCCTTTTCTCTCCTTTCGCTTTTTGACAGGTCTAATAATGAGGAATCCAAATGGCGGAATGGTTACTTCAACAGAATATCTCCTGCCATGAAACGGCTCCTCTTTAGAGATGATTTTCTTTTTATTCATCCATCCGGCACCGCCGAATATTTCGTAATCATTATTAAAAATTTCTCGATATTCTCCAGGGGACGGAACACCAATCCGATAATTTTCATATCCAACCCCTGTAAAATTACAAATAATAATTAATGACTCTTCCACTTTTTTTCCTTTTCGGATAAAAGAAAAGATTGATTGATGATGATTATTTACATCAATCCATTCAAATCCGTCCTGAAGATGGTCTAATTCATAAAGAGGTTTTGAACGTTTGTAAAACTTTGTTAATTCTTTAACATACACATTCATTTTTTGATGCATGTCATACTCCAGCAAGTTCCAATCAAGCTGTTCTTTATCTTTCCATTCAGAAAATTGCCCTAGTTCAAATCCCATAAATAACAGTTTCTTGCCAGGGTGGGCGTACATATAGCCCAGTAATAGTCGTAATTGAGCAAACTTTTCCCAATAATCACCTGGCATTTTATCTAATAATGACTTTTTCCCATGGACAACTTCATCGTGAGAGAATGGAAGCATGAAGTTTTCTGAAAATGCATATAAAAGCGAAAAGGATACATTTGAATGGACTTTTGAACGAGAATAAGGGGGTGTCTCCATATATTCAAGCATGTCATTCATCCAGCCCATATTCCATTTATAATCGAAGCCTAATCCTCCATAACAAACCGGTGTGGTGACACGAGGAAAATCAGTTGAGTCCTCTCCAATCACCAAGAAGGATGGATCATATTCGTGGATTTCTTTGTTCAATTTCTTTAAAAATTCAATCCCATATGGGTTTTCAATTTTTCCGTCGGCATTCGGCCAATAAATAATATTGGCAACCGCATCCATTCGAAAACCATCAATATGGTAGTAAAGCATCCAAAAAAAGGCATTTGAAATAAGGAAGCTCTGCACTTCAGCTTTTCCTAAATCAAAATTCGCTGTCCCCCATACCGGGTTTTCCCGATCATGTACATCACTATAAGAGTAGACATGCGAACCATCAAACTGATATAAACCATGTGCATCTTTACAAAAATGCCCTGGTACCCAGTCAAGAATAACTCCTATTCCTTGCTGGTGGCACTGGTCAACAAAATACATGAAATCTTCCGGTTTACCATATCTTGAAGTTACAGAATAATAACCTGTACCTTGATATCCCCAAGACGCATCGAGCGGATGTTCAACAAGGGGTAATAACTCAATATGTGTGAACCCATGTTCAAGAACATAGGGAAGAAGCTCTGCCGCCAATTCCTTATAGGATAAAAATTCTTCATCCTGCTTCTTCAGCCATGACCCTAGATGAACTTCATAGATAACAGAAGGCTCTGATAGAAAGTTTTTTTTCCTTCTCTGATTCATCCACTGTTCATCCTGCCACAAATATCCTTCTAAGGAATAAACAACTGATGCAGTATTCGGACGTAGTTCTGAATAAAATGCATATGGATCAGCCTTTTTGATGACCTCACCATTTTCAGTCATAATTTCGTACTTATAAAGGCGTCCTTCAAGGTCCTGGTCCATTATGAGAATCCAAACACCCTCATCATTCACTTTTTGTAGTTCATATCCCTTTCCGTTCCAATTATTAAAATCGCCAGCTAGCCTCACCTCTAGCGCCCTAGGGGCCCATACGCAAAACCGTGTATATACTTTATCGGAATCTTTATAGATATGAGCGCCAAAAAGCTGGTGACTTTGAAAAAAGCTTCCTTCATGAAATAAATGCAACTGATAGTCAGTAGGAAAAAATGTATTCACTGCCATGGCTTTTCTCATCTCCATTGAAAATATGTATTACAAAGTACAATTATAATTGTAATTATTGTATTTTCGTTGAAATACTTTTTTATGTTTTCTGACAATAACTATTATCAAATTCCATATTGCTTGCTTTTTCGACAGAATTCGAGCATAACAGACAAAGAAAATAACGTTTCTCGACAAAAACAGATGAAATCTCTTAAAAAAAGTTTCTGCCTGGCAGCGTTTACATTTTGTGATTGTAGGAGTGGAAGATATATAGAGGAAAATATTAATGGAGAGTGGTTCGGTTTGGGTCGAGGCGGACGATAAATTTTGGTAGGTGGAAAGTAAAGTGTGAAAGGTGGAAAGTATATTGGTTAAACCGGAAAGTAAAACGTAGAAAGTGGAACGTATATTTGCTAAATCAGAAAGTAAAACGTAGAAAGTGGAAATAATGATTTTTAAAAGTAGAAAGTACATGAACCTATAAAAATCTTCATAAATGCAGCATGTTGCGTAAGAGATACTTTTTTAACAAATACTTGTTAAAGGGGCCTTTTGGGGACACTTTAGCCTTAATTCATTCATAATTGTCTACTAAATGCTCTATAGGAGACACTTTCAGTTATGATACACCGATATCTGTCTCCTATACGCCCTATAAGAGACACTTTCAGTCATGATACATCCGTATCTGTCTCCTATACGCTGTATTGGAGACACTTTTAGTCTCGTGGCTTATTTACATCTATCCCCTATACGTACATTGAGGAAACATACAAAAGTAATTCATAAAATTCAGTCTCATATAGATTCTATGGCGGAGGATCCTTCAATATAAAAAAGCTGATGAACTATATCATCAGCTTTACTATATGACCCCTACGGGATTCGAACCCGTGTTACCGCCGTGAAAGGGCGGTGTCTTAACCGCTTGACCAAGGGGCCGATTAAATTTTATGGCAGAGAAGAAGGGATTCGAACCCTCGCGCCGGTTACCCGACCTACTCCCTTAGCAGGGGAGCCCCTTGAGCCACTTGGGTACTTCTCTATATGGCTCCGCAGGTAGGACTCGAACCTACGACCGATCGGTTAACAGCCGATAGCTCTACCACTGAGCTACTGCGGAATAATTAAAATATGGTGGGCCTAAATGGACTCGAACCATCGACCTCACGCTTATCAGGCGTGCGCTCTAACCAGCTGAGCTATAGGCCCATATTTTGGAGCGGGTGATGGGAATCGAACCCACTACATCAGCTTGGAAGGCTGAGGTTTTACCAGTAAACTACACCCGCATTTTATGGGGCGGCTGATGGGAATCGAACCCACGAATGTCGGAACCACAATCCGATGCGTTAACCACTTCGCCACAACCGCCATACTTGGAAGCATGCTATTGAAATTTAAATGGTGGCTCAGGACGGAATCGAACCGCCGACACAAGGATTTTCAGTCCTTTGCTCTACCGACTGAGCTACTGAGCCAACAAATGGCGGTCTGGACGGGACTCGAACCCGCGACCTCCTGCGTGACAGGCAGGCATTCTAACCAACTGAACTACCAGACCAAATTGCGGAGGCAGGATTTGAACCTGCGACCTTCGGGTTATGAGCCCGACGAGCTACCAGACT
>NZ_SMYO01000049.1 GCF_004358205.1 Bacillus salipaludis | reverse complement strand
GTCTCCTCGGAGATGGACTTTCACCATCTGGGATTCAGTATCATCATCATCAACCAGTCGTTTCACCGAGATGACGTCTCTGTCAGATAATGAAAAGAAGAGTGTCGACAGATCAACACTCCATGCGACTGCCCGTCGCACAAAAAGGGACCGCCGCAGCCATCCCAATCTTTAACTCTTGCACCCGTTACTTTAAGTACAATTTTTCACAATCTGTTTATTAAAAGTAAGCTCAAAAAGGCGATTGCATGTATAAGCATCTTCCCATATTACAATCAAAAATAAATAATTAAACCATAAAATAAACGAATTAGTAATAATTAAACTCTGTCAAATGCTTTTGGCGGTGATTCCAACCACCCTTTTTCAATCATGATATTTGTAGCGTCATCGATAAATAAAGTAATATTTATGAGATTTCTTCCCGTACAAAAATCCCATATCCCTTCTTCCATTTACCGCAAGTGAGTTCCCAAAAGCCCTTATCTTCATTGAGAACATGTCCACTTTATGAAATAACATTATTTTATCTGAAAAAGGTGGATATGTAGATGTTGTAACTAAATGGTCAATGTATGACGGTGATTGCAGGTGTTCTGTCTGAAGTTTTTCCATATACTGCTTAATTGACTTATTAGTCATGTCTAATCCACGTTTAAATAACGCCTTTATCTTTTCATCTCTAACTGTCTGATAAAATCCCAATAATAATGCCTTACTTGCTGTGTTATTCTCAATGTTATCATAAAGATGAGTAATCTCTAATGCATGTAAAGGTCGGACATCTCCAACAAAACCATTTAAGTAACTTTGTTTTTGAATAAAATCAACTGTTTCTGGTGTTGGAATAATAGGAGGTTTTGCGATATACCTTTTTACAGCTAATACATTATTAATTTGCCCTAAAAGGATCGCTACACAATTATTAAGATAAATAAAAAATTCTCTTATATCCTCCCTCATTTGTATTGGAACTGCTACTGCGTAAAGGCTAAGCCCTGCCTTAGCCACATATTTTAAATAATGAACATAAAATTCATCTTCGTATAAACGCGGGGCACCAAGATTTACATCCTCCTTAGTAAATCCTACAGGTATAGGGAAATTATCTTTTTTAAAAATTTCTTCTATTTTCTTCATAAAGTCCTTTGATAAGTCTAAACCATTTTCTAATAGTTTCTTTATATTTTCCTCCTCGCAATGTTGAAGAAAATAACTTAAAATTTGAAAGGACATACTGTTTCCCACATAAGTCGCCCAAAGTTTTCCCATTTCAACGGATGTTAATGGTTGGTTCTCGTCAAATGCTTTTGAACTAAAATCAATTGGTTTTATAACATCCATTGGATTTAAAGTATCCATTATTAATCTCCCTTTTCCCATATTTTTGTTTAGGATTACCCTCGGAAAATAATTTAATTCAAACTAATCTACCATTTAGTTGAACAAGAAAAGGGGATGCCACCGGGACAAATGACGATCCATAGTAATATTTAGAGAAAAGGAATTTATTTCTGCTATCGGAGGACTTTGGATCGGCTTTTTCATACGTACCAGACATTTTAATCCCATTTTTACGCCAATAGCGAAAAGAAAAGGAAAGGAAAATTAAAAAAGAGACAAGAAGGTAGTGCTAACCGTTGTAGAGATTTTTTTGCCTTCGTTTATAAACGAACTCTTTAAAGTTGTTGTTTTTCTTAAGAAAAGAGCACATAATTTTAATATTAATTTACGCGATGTCATCGGTTTTTATTTAATATTCCATAATGAACCCAGTATCCTACAAGTTTTATACACTCAGATATCATATGATTCCAACCGGCAAGACTATCCCACCAAAAATATGTGGTATATTCCGGAACAAACGCGGCGCAGTAAGTTAATCTTATACCGAGTTATAATATACCTTATCAAAAATATATTTTACTCTTCTCATGTGGTAAGAGGATGAAGCTACTATGGCTGATTGGAAGTTATACTTATGCATAATGTCTTTGGTGTAAACTGCATTTCCGTAAGTGCTTTGTGCACGAAACTCGGGAATAATTAATTTTTTAGGAACACCATAACTTTCAAGCCATTCAATTTCCTGTTTTGCAGATTTCGTTGATGGTTTAGTTCTTGTTCCTCCGTCCGATATGATAATAACAGGAGCAAAATGTTCCTTATATAACATACTTGCCTCTTTAGCTCGTTCTGTCCAACCGCCGCCGAGCATAATGATAGCACCGGATTTTATAGGGGGCTGATTCACAATAAGAGAAGATCCCGCTAAAATTAATAAACAAAATATACAAATAATCAAATAGAAAACTGTTCTCCATGACTTAAAAACAAAGAAAATTTTATTGGAATGCATCATTCTAGTTCCTTTTGGTCTATCCAACAAGAAAAACAATAACTACTAATATACGTTCTATTTTCAATTGTCAAAAGAGCCTCTATTTTGATTTCTTTATGCCTGGAGCATTTCTTTTTTGAAGCCATTGTAGCACCCTCTTTTTTACCATTTAACCTATTTATTCTTGATTATTCTCTAATTCCCCTGTTAATCCAGCATCATTTTTAATTCTTGCCTTTTTTGGGGTACGACCGCATCCCCATCAAGCTAAGGCAAATCATTATCTACAAAATGAAAAAAACGCTATTCTTTCTGTTATATGATAGAAAGAATGGTGTTTTTATATGTAACGAGGTTTCAAATGAACTTACTCTGTTTTTTTAGGATCTTTGTTCCTACAAGCTCTCCAACTGCATTTTTGAGGAGAATATACATATATTGGTCTAACTTAGTGTTGCTGTTAAATAAAGTTTAATCAAAAATTCCTCACAAACCAGTATTTTATGATAAACAAAAAGAATCCATTTTGAAAAAAGTTTGATCAAAATGGATTCTTATCCAGCAGATTTAAATTTCGGTTTTATAAAAAAGTTTAATCATTTTCTACTTGTGTTGCTCCACAATCGCGCCCTATTCTGGAATACTAAAACATGAACTTATTTTATATTTTTGACCGTTGTTTATTCATTGGGACCTTTTTTATTTTTAGCTAGGCGGTCTCTTACTTTTTTTAATCTATCACGATAAGAAATAATGTCTACGCGAGCCTTCTCAGCTTCAGGGGCAATTGGTCTTATCTTTTCCAACTCCCAGTACTCAACAATAACATCTAATACCTGGTCAAAATACTCAAGAGGACCATAATTCGCTTCTTTTGCGATAGTGCCCATTCTTTCTTCAAAGTCAGGCATTACTGTTCCAGGCATTTGAAAGTTTTTAAGAACATGACCCAGGTAATAGCAATAATTTGGTTCTATTTGCAAATGGAATTTTACTACGTCGCGATAGAATGCATAGTGTAAAATTTCATCTTTAGCCAATCTTCTTAATAGAGAAGATAAATCTTTGTCGTGTGAACCGGCAACTTTGGCTACGTTGTTGTAAAATACCATTGTCGCAAGTTCTTGAAGTGTTGTATATACCATTGTTTCAAAAGGGGTATGAAAATCAGGCGACCAACCACCCTCAACGGTTTGTTTGTGAAGTTCGTGTAATCGCTTAGGGTCTACGTTTCGTGTAATAAGTAAATAATTTTCAAGTAGATTAGAATGTTGATCTTCTTCTGCTGTCCAAGTATGAACAAAGTCAGTGATAACTGATAAACTACCTTTAAATGTTTGTTCCAAGTGAGAAGTAAACCAAGGCAAATTAACTTCAGTAAGTAAGGCTGTTTCAACAGCGATAATTACGCCACTAGGGAGAATAACTTGGCTCTTATCCCAGGGTAATCTTCTAAAATCTTGAGCTTTATCCCATGGCAGAAACTCATAATAACCCCAATCTATTTTTGCAGAGCGAACTTTGTGTTGCTCATATATTTCTTTAATTTTAGCTTCTAATCGAAAATCCAAGTGGTTAGTTAGCAAATTGGAAAACTCCCTTGTTCTATATATATTCTAATTATATCAATATTATCTTAAAACACTCCTTAACAATCTGGCCCTTTTATGGAATAACATAACAAACGTTTTTAAACAACAGAAATGAAAATGTGTGGCTACTGTCAAAAAGCATGCTTTTTGACAAACCCATGATTTACCGTAAACAGTGTGTCAGAAAGCTTAAAATTATAATTTGCAATATTTCATTTCTTATAGACACTTTATGACACATAAAAGAACGTCGAACCTAACCGAACTTATCCCCTTAGTGTTGAGGGATTCGGATATTTTGTGTTTGAGTATCCTTAACGTTGTAAATCTGCGTTTTGCTGGCGGTACTCCTTTAATGAAAAAAGCGAATATTAAATTGAATCAAAGTGCTTCATTTTGGTACAAAAGACGAACAATTTTTTGTGGCATATCTTAATTATTAGGGTATTCGAATTATCGTGTAGAATACCCTATTTAAACAGATAACACCTAACATACTATAAATCGGATAATAGTGTGGAATCCAATATGAAAATTTCCACAAAAAAAAGATGGATAAAAAAGTAAAAGAAGTAGCTTGATTGGTTGGAGTTAGGTATTCACACACTACTCACTATGATCAGATTGGATTATTGACTCCAAAATAAACACCGATTTTGGCTATAGGGTACCGTGAATTTACAACGCTAAGCCCATTTTCAAGTTGATTACCTCATAATCAACTTGTTGTGTTTTTCTTCGGGTAAGACTATATTTTCATCCAGTGAGACTCCTCGGGGGGACCGCATCAAATCTTTCCTTTAGACATAATCAATATACAGTGATCAGCATCACAATCACACGCCATATATTGTGTTAATGTGATAGAGGGGTTAACAAGATACATAATTAAAAAGTCTAAAAGAGAGGTTTGTACATGTTCCAAAATACGATTGACATTATTAACCAATTCACTTCACTAAAAGAAAACAAGCAAACAGATTATCTCAGGCATGAGAATAGTAATTATGTTTATTCCTTACCACTCTTAAGGCATAATTTAACGAATCATGCGGAGGAAGAATTTCTTTTTAATCACATTCTTCCACCAAAAATAAAAGAGTTATATGATGAGGGAATTGTCTATGTGCACGATAAGCAGCTTGCACCATATTGTGTATCCATTAGCTGTATGGACATTGCTACAAAAGGTATTCCGTCGCTGGCAAAAAATATGATCTCCTCCAAACCAACTAAGCGGATTTCAACTTTATTACGGCATTTTAGTAATGTTGTTACATTAGTATCACAGCAGGTCTCAGGTGCAGTCATGCTAGCACAACTATCAACCATTGTAGCTTCTTATTTGTTTGATGAGGAAAGTCGTGGCATTACATACACAGATGAAGAACTCGTAGAACTGTTTCAAAGTTTCATCTGGGAACTCAATATGCCACTTAGATCTGGGGCACAAAGTAGCTTTTCCAATATTACATTAGAGTTCGGGAAACCATCTGAAGAAATAAAAGATCAATATGTCGTCATCGGTGGTGAAGGACGAAATATACAATATAAGGATATCTCGGTAATTTACTTTGACCGCATAAATCAAGCCATTATTGATGTGATGAAAAACGGGACAGGCAGTGATGGGATTCCTTTTACTTTCCCATTATTAACAGTGCAAATCGATGATCATTTTAATTACCAAAACCCATTATTTATCGAGCTATTGGACAAAATGTATCATTGGGGTGGTGTGTATTTTGAGAACTTTAAAACAAAGCCATTTGAGGATTCATATTACAAAACATTAAATCCGCTAATTCAAGCAAAAGATCCAGAAGTAAGTAGAAGCCTCTGCTGCAGGTTGCAAATCAACTTAGAGACACTATCCAAAGCTGGCGGTGGTGTTTTCGGATCATCAACAGGTTCCACAGGTGCTGTACAAGTGCTCAATTTAAACATGAATAGAGTGCTTTTGGAATTCGGACATGACATGGATCTTGTCAAAGTGAAGATACGTGAATACATGGAAATCATGCAGGAAGCTCACATGGAAAAGAGAAAGTGGATTGAACAAAACAAGGAATTATACCCGACTTTCTTTGCCTTTAATAAAGACTTGAAAAACTATTTTAATGTGTTCGCCCTTACTGGTATGAATGAGGGCCTCATAAATTTGGGCTATAGGGATGGAATTAAAGATAAAGATGGAAAAATGATTGCTCATGAAATTATGCAATACATGACAGAGATTGTAAATGAATTTATTGTGAGAGATAAAGTGGCATGTGGAATTGAGTATGCCCCTGCCGAAAATGCTGCCATCAAACTTGCACGCCATGACCTTAAATGGGCAAAAGCAAATAATCGAGAAATCTTTGTGCAAGGTGAAGGAGAAAATCCCTACTTGACCAGTGGTTGTATGACACCATTTTCTGAAGAGGATTTCCTAGAACAATTGGAAAACAGTGCTGAATTCCAAGGCTACGCTACGTCAGGCAGTGTATTACACCATTTTCTTGAAGCTAAAGTAAAGCCAGAAGCCTTAGCAAAATACTTGGATAAAATATTTGATAAACCGATTAATTATATTACATTGACACCAACTATTACGTCTTGTATGAGTTGCGGTCAGAAAATTATTGCTGAAGATGCCAAGAACATTCATCATTGCCCTGTCTGTGAATCAGAAGACATTGCGACGTTCAGCAGGGTTATTGGTTATTTGAAAATGATCTCCAGAAATAATATACATGTTGATGATAAGGGATATTATGAAGGGAAATATAACTTTTGGTCGAAAGCAAGAAGACATGATTGGACGATTAGAAAACGATTAAAAGAAGATGTGTTGAAGGAGGTTGTTCACCGTCAATTAGCGGTGAATACACAATGAAATTATACAATAACTTTATTCGCACATTTACTGATTTGCCTAATCATACGACATTATTGATTCATTCGTTGACAGGCTGTCCCCTTCATTGTTTTGGCTGTCACAATTATGATGAGATAATTGCCAACACACCAAAAGAATATAAGACCACAGATGATTTATATGACTATTTGAAGAAAAGCAGCTTTTTATTTGATGCCGTAATGTTCAGCGGTGGCGAATTTCTGATTAATCCATTAAATGAAGTGCGTGACCTATTGCAACAAGTGAGGGCACTTTTTGATGGGAAAATAATTGTAACAACTAGCGGAGTATATTACCAAAAATTGCGAACTTTATATGAAGAAAACCTTGTTGATGGAGTCCATATCGACATGAAGTTGCCATACCATGTGTTGGATATAAAAGAAGATGCACAGATATATAAAGATATTATGGGAATCACACCAAGCAAAGAACTTGTTGATCAATTAATCGCAAGTGTTGAAGCAGTTATTGAACATAACTCAATCTTAGACCAAGTTCGAACAGTGCAATATCCATTACTAGATGAGGCATTTTTTACAGAGATAAGGCATTTTGTTGAGGAAAGAAAAGCCTATCATGGGAGCATTGTGCCTTATTTCTTGAATGAATTTGTTTATCCAAGGAGTTAATAGTAAACACATAAGTCTCGCGGATCATCCATATATGTACGATGATTGCGAGACTTTTATCATGGGCACCGTCAGAAAAACGGGCTTAGAGTTATAACCGCATTTTCTGAACGGTACCCCTATTAGTAAATAATCAATACAACAAAGGAAATGAAATAATGACAACTAATATGCTCAATCTACCAAGTTTTAAAATTCTTGATATGAAGGAGAGCGTATATGATTACAGGTTCTTGGTTGAGACTACTTTACCACCTCCCTCTTATTGTCCAAAATATGGTACGGTTGCTAATCTATACAAGCATGGTAAAAAGGAACAGTTATTCTTTGATTTGCCGATGCATGCAAAACGAGTGGGAATCTTCGTCAAAAGACAACGGTACAAATGTAAGGAATGCGGGTCTACCTTCTTTGAAAGCCTTCCAGGCATAGATGAAGGGCGATCAGTCACTAATAGACTTATAAATTGGATTCAACAAGCAAGTCTTGAAAAGAGGAGCCCCCTCAATTGCTTTCCTAATTGGGCAAACGATATTATATTTTTTCATGATTCTACGAATTTTTTTCAAATTGAAGACACACTGAAATTGACCCGCCAATGTCATTTTGATTTGACGTGCCCCTTTCTTACGACTTTTAAAGTGAAAAGCCTTTAAG
>NZ_SMYO01000048.1 GCF_004358205.1 Bacillus salipaludis | reverse complement strand
GTTATCAAGACCTAATTTGTAAAAAGTAAAAAAAATAAAGGGCAATACATATTATACATGACTAATATGTATCACCCTTTTAATTCTTGCCCAACAATCGCGCCCGATTGTTGAATAACAAAAATATGAAAAATAGGCGTCAAAATTGGTCACCCGTTTTTAAACTATCGCTCACCATTTAGTTTTATACAGAATCAAAAACAATCCTTATCACCAAAAATGATTTTTAGTTTACCGTTATTTATGATACGGTTCTCCGTATCTAAGTGAGGTTTTTATTCATCCACTTTAAAATACACAGCTACTAATGCTGTTTTCACACAGTTTATATCCCCATGAAATCTCTTTCTGTTCAAAATAAAAAAACATTCAAAGGTCCTAAAAATACTCTCAATCCTTACTTCTTTGTTATAACAAGTATAATAATGATTCTTACTTCAAATATTAAAAAAAAATCTATTGAAGGATATGTTTCAAATGACAATCCATCCAAATAAAAATAACTGCCCAAATTATGAAAAAATTAAATACATCCTCAACGAATCACCAGACTTAATGTGTAGAACACTTGAAGTCGCTGGAGATTGTCTGGAAGTTGTCTTTATGAAAAATTTAATTAAGGCTGAAACAGTTAATGAATATGTAATTAAATTCATTCAACAGCTTCCAGAAAAAGATATAACCTTTTCTTATTTAATGAAAAATATCCCTATTGACGAAGTAAAGATTGACTTTAAGGAACAAGAAATTATTTCTTCACTTTTAAATGGATTCGTTTATATTTACTTATTAAAAGAAAGTAAAGCTCTTTTAGTAAATTGTGCTAATCCAAATGAAAGATCCATCGAGAAAGCAGAAACTGAATCTTTGGTATACGGCCCTAAAATTTCGTTTACAGAATCATTGTCTTCTAATATACAAATTATTAGACAAAATCTAAATAATTCTAATTTGTGTACGGATGAATTAGAAATAGGAGAACGTGTTAAGAAGAAATTAAGAATTATATATATTAAAGATTTAACGGATGAAGACATACTAGAAACACTTAAGCAGAAGCTTGAAAATATTACAACTGATGATATAATTGACAGTTCGGTTTTGTCACAGTGTCTTGAAGATAATCATTATTCTTTTTTTCCACAGTTTATTATGACAGAGCTGCCCGATCGATTTCTCTATTCTATTTTAAATGGAAGGGTTGGTATCCTTTTAGATCGAAGCCCAGTGGCTATTATTGGGCCTGCTAATTTTTTTTCGTTTTTTGAATCAACAGAAGATATTTATTTACGCTGGTCTTTGAGTACTTTCATAAGATTTATACGGTTTTTTGCTATGGCTGGATCACTGCTCTTTACAGCATTCTATGTTGCAATCCTTACCTATCACTTTGAACTTATACCATCTAAATTGTTAATTGTCATTGGGCAATCACGTTCACAAGTTCCTTTTCCCCCTTTACTAGAAGCAATATTAATGGAATTATTAATTGAATTACTTAGAGAGGCAGGGGCACGTCTTCCATCAAAAGTAGGTCAAACAATGGGGATTGTTGGAGGGATTGTTATTGGTCAAGCAACTGTTGAGGCTGGCTTAACTAGCAATATTTTAATTATTATCGTGGCATTTAGTGCATTAGGGGCTTTTTCAGCTCCAATTTATGAGATGGGGACTGCTATAAGAATTGCCAGATTTCCTTTCATTATTCTAGCAGGTGTTTGGGGTTTTAATGGGATTATGATCGGTGTCTGTGTACTAGTTGTCCACTTGTTAAAGTTGACATCCTTAAATAGACCTTATCTTGCACCTCTATACCCGTTTAGGAAAAAGGATTTAAAATACTTCCTCATACGGCTTCCACACCATTTTTATAGGAAACGTCCTGTTGTCAATCGTCCATTAAACGTATTCCGGATAGGATGGAAATTTAAAAAAACAGAAAACGATTTAGATGAATTTTGAGGTGGATAATGAAATCAAATATTAGTTTTGTAAACGCCTATATTGCTTTCTTTATCATTCACACTTCACAAATCGGGATGGGCATACTTGGCGTCCCTAGAATTGTTTTTCTTGAAGCTAAGCAAGATGCCTGGATTAGCGTTCTACTCTCCGGACTATTCATTAGTGTTATCATTTGGATGATAATTAGCATCCTTGCTAAATATGAAAACTGTAATCTTTATGAAATACACGAGAATTTATTTGGTCGCTTTATAGGCAGTATCATCAATACCTTTATTGTTATTTACTTTATTGCAGCACTTTACTCTATCATCATCTCTTATGTTGAATTGTCCCTGACATGGGGATATGAAGGAGTTGATGAATGGGTAGGTGTTTTAGCTCTATTATTAGTAACCATTTATGCCGTATCTGGCGGATTCAGAGTAATTGCAGGGGTATGTTTCTTATCCTTATTAATGACTATATGGCTTGTATTTGTTATTTATCAACCACTTGAATCGATAAACTTCACTAGAATTTTACCCGTCATGTCGGCAACCCCAGCACAAATAATGAAAGGAGTATTTAAAACCAGTTTTACAATGTTAGGTTTTGAAACTTTATTTTTTATTTTTCCATTTATAAAGGAGAAAAAAAAGCTGCTTTTTTTCAGTCAATTAGCAATCTGGTTTACTACACTTATTGTATTAATAACAACTGTTATTTCGATATTATTTTTTAGTCCAAAGGAATTAGAAATACATATTTGGCCTGTGGTCAGTATGATAAGCACGGTCCATTTTCCATTTCTTGAACGGTTTGAATTTATTGCCGTTCCATTATGGATATTGGTTATTTTTCCAAATTTATGTTTATACCTGTTCATTTCTTCAAAAGGAGTAAAACAAATATTTCATTTAAAACAAAAACATGGTATATGGGTAATCTCAATAATCATTTTTATCACGAGTTTTTTTGTCACCAAAAGAGTCGACAATAACCTTTTTTTTGATCAAGTTGGTCATGTCGGCTTTTACCTATGGTTTATCTATCCGATCTTGTTATATTTCATTTCAATCATTAAATCTAAAATTTTTTCACATTCTTAATGGAGTTGAAAAGATGAAAAAATGGCTTATTCTATTTTGTTGTCTTCTCTGTACTGCATGCGTGCCCCCTGGAAAAATATTAGAAAGGCAAGGGATTTCAACTATTATTGGTTATGATTTACTTGATAAAGATACATATAAAGGCTCTATTAGCTTGTTGCAATTCGACCGTAAAGAAGAAAAAACAAGTGTAACCATTTCTGCCGTCGGTACTACAAGCAAACAAATAAGACAAAGGTTAGAACAACAAACAAGCCACGACATTACATCTGGACAATTGAGGACAATACTATTTGATAAAGATATAAGTAAAATGATAGGAATTTCATCTTTTTTAGATACAATGCAACGAGACAGCAGCATTGGATCATTAATATTTTTGGCCATTACAAACAATACTGAAGAAGTCATTAAAAATAATAACTATGAAGAATACCCTGAGATGGGGTCATATATTTATCAATTATTGGATAAGCAAGAAAGGAATGAAATGTTAATAAACTCCAACCTGCATGATTTTTTCTCCACGCTATTCGAAATTGGCATCGATCCTACCTTACCTATTATATCGAATAAGAATGGTGCAGCACCCTATATTGAAAAGGTGGCATTATTTAAGGATGATAAAATGGTCGGTTCTATTTCTTTAACAAAAACCTTGTTCATAAAATTATTTACCAATCGCAGGGCTTCTTTGGGAGATATAACATTAAACATTCCTCTAGAGGTTTTAGAAAAAAAGGGAATACCACTAGTCAAAAAGCCAAAAGGAGATAAATTTAATATTACAATTCGCCCAATAAAGCACCGCGGAAAAGTTGAATTATCTAACGAAGATGACTTTTATCTAAACGCAACGATTAAGGTTTCAACTATAGAAGTACATCCTGCAATTACTCTTAACAATAAGAAATCTATAAAAAAATTGGAGCAACTGCTTGGGGAAGAACTAAGCAAAGATTTGGGGGATTTTCTTGAGGAGTTAAGAAAATTAAATACTGATCCAATTGGCATTGGGAGAAAAATAAAAAGCATCAGAAAATATTCCAATTTAAGTGATAAAGATTTGAGGGAAAAGTATTCAACATTAAAGTTAAAATCAACTATTAAGGTTGAAATAAAACGAACAGGTGCTGTTGATTAGTAAAGATAGTAGAGAGAGTCTTATTCTTCCGTGTTTATTACCTTCACGAATTTACCTGTGAAGAACTTCATTTACTTATGATAAGGCTTAACGAGGTTGATATTAAACATATCTTACTATAATTCAATAACCATATGTAATACCATCATTAACTACAATCCTTGTTCAACAATCTGGCCATTTAGTTGAAGAAAGGAGGGAACGGTGTTCCCTCAGATTTTTTTATATACTTCTGCGTAAGCCACTTTCAATTGTTCTCTTAGTTCTTTGTTTTCACCATCTAGCTTCTTAATTCGACGCTGTAAAGAAGCAATCAGGGCATCTTTATTATTGTCATCCATCTCTCGTTTGATTTGCTTCGATGTAGGTGCTTTCGCTTGTTGTTGTCGCAGGGATTCAATCCGATCACGCAACTCAAGGTTGTTGTATAGCGTAGCTTTCGCTACGCCCGCCTCACTTGCTACACTGTTGAAATTGATGTTCACGTTAGCTCGTACGAGCCGTTGAATGGCTTCATCGACCTTTTGATAGGTGGCCGACTTCCGTGAGGCATGAATCTTTTTTAACTGTTCTCTGCGGTCATAATCAGCCATTTTTTACACCTTGCTTTCTCTTCATGCGATCTTGTCTACCGAAGACGACATGTCCCTCACGGATATTGTCCAATATACCTTGGTATCGCTGTAAGTTCCGTTCGTGCCTTTCTGCCATGTCATCACGGCCATGCTGTTTTGCTATTTCTACGGCTCTAGACGTTGTTTTTACGTGCATTTCGTATTTTTCTACATCCAATTCTGAAAAGCCGATTGCCAAGTCTTTGCACGGGCTTCCTCCATTGCACGTGAGGCAAGGTGGGGCTTCCATATGAGGGCAATTCCCTTTCAACCTTGCATGACACGTCCCGTATGGGTTGTCCATCGCATTCAATTTATGATCCTGCCAGAGAGCTTGAAGGATGTCTTGTGGGATATCTTCAACTGCTTTAATTTCTTGTACTTCACCGTTCAAGTCGAAACTGAATACACCCTGGTTGATGACAGATTCAAATGCCTTACGCTTTGTATCATCTAACAATTTGGCATACCGTAAGGTCATTTCGGGGGAAGCATGGGCTAATAACTCTTGCACTGTTAGAATGTCAACACCACTGTTTAACATTTTTACCGCATAGGTGTGGCGGAATTTGTGAGTCTTAATATTAAAAAGGTTCCCGTTCTCGTCAACAATGTTTTTTTCTTTCGCAAATTCATTCACTCTGTTTCGAACCCAACCTTGAGAGTACGGTCTACCTTTCCGAGCTCCACGATAGCGAATAAAAATAAACCCTTCGGGGTTGTTGTCTTGATTACTATTCTCTTTAGATTTGTGAATGAGAACTGCCAAGATATTTGCCAATTCCTCATCAATCGGAATTCGATGTCCTTTCACATAGGTCTTCTCAATATCAGTCACAATCGAGTATTTGCCGTTAAGCCGTTCCAGACAATCCGAGGTTAATCCCAATACATCCGAAATTCGTAGTCCTGTTTTAAAAGCCACCAATATGACAGGGATGACATCTTTATGTAATTCGTTGATGTGTGTAAAGAGTTGCTCCAATACAAATTCAGGAATGTGTTCAATTTGGTCGATAGACTTTTTCCTTCGTTTAGGCTTGTCCTCTGGAAAGAGTAATAATCCAACATGCTTTTCAGGGGCTATGTCGTATTCATATTTTTGAATATCTTCCAAAAATTTTCCTATGATTTTTAGCCCCTCCGCTATATACCTTTCCGGGTGTGCATCTTTTCGTCTTAAATTGCTTTTGGCGTATTCATGTAACAATTGGATGTATTGCTCCATATGAGATCGTTTGAGTCCTTTTAAATCATCCCATATTGGTTCCAATGAAAATACGAAAGATAAAAATTCAGGTAAATACTTTAAGTATTCTCTTGCTGTACCCCACGAGAAATTGTTCTTACTTAGGAGGCGTTGCTTGATGTATTTTTTTACTTGCCCACGCATGTTTCCTTGTTCAATTTTGGTGAAATCGAGATGATAATCAGATCTGCTTTTGTTATATGCGATTCCATATTTATCATACAACTCTCGCACATCCCATCGGTCTTTATCCCATTCTTCACGCGTATCGGTCAATACAGACAAGTTGTAGTAGATGAATCGCAGAAAGTTTGCTACGGACGACTTACCAGTATATTTACCACGATGTAGAATTCGTTGTGTTTGAAACCCTTGCTCATGTAGCCAAAACAACCATTCTCGCTCTGCCTTCTCGATGTCCAAATCAAGCAGAGATTGAAGGGGAGGGTACTTTTCATTTATAAACCGTGTCAATCTTCGTAAGTTCGTTGCTTGTTTTCCAAAAACACTTGATAAAGACCACTTATCATTGAATAGCTGGTGATAACAGACATACTTTACTTCTAAGTTGACCATAGGGTTTGCGAGTCGGAAATAGATATTTTGTGCAGTTTCTTTATAGTTCCCCATCATCTCCACGAACTGTTTAATATCGCCCACAAAGCCAACATTCCAACTGTCGTTGATCAAGAAGTATGGGTCTTTCACTTGCTGGGTGGTAACGGAACCATCTTCGTGTATGGTCTTAACAGGATAACACGAAAGCTCTTGCTGTAATCGTTCATGAAAACCTAATTCTCCTGTATTTTTTTGTTGTTTCTGTTTCATTCTCTCCCACCTTTCAGTGTTTTTTCTGCATCTCAAATGCGCCCTGTGCCTTTTCCCAATCCTTACGGATGTCTTCTTCTGAAAGATGAAGATACAAGTTCATGGTCGTTTGGATTTGGGAATGTCCCAGACGCTCTTGCACCTGCTTGATATCCTTTGTCTCCTGATAGTACATCGTTGCATGTGTGTGACGGAACAGATGTGGGTGAACATCAATCCCTGTTTTCTGCCGCAACCGTTTGAAAAGAGCCTCGACATCACTGTATGTCATGGGCTTACCCATATTCTTTCCACTCAGCTTCACAAACACGAAGTTGGTATCAATGTCCAGTTCATCAATCACTTCGTACAGGTAATCATCGTATATATCCATCAACGCTTGCGACACAAATATCTCTCGTTCACCTGTTTTGAGCTTCGCGCCGTTCTCCAATTCCCCGCGGTCCGTCAGGCGGATACGGTGCCCTTTTCCATGGTCGAATTTGAAGTCCTCCATGAACAAGGAGAGAGCCTCTCCAATCCGCAATCCTGTTTCAAATAGGAGTTGAATCAGGAAGGTATCCCGCATGTTGGTTGTCGCTGCAATCACTTGTAGTACCTGTTCCTTTGTGAGTGTTTGAATCCTCTTGCGAGGTTCTTTTACCTTCAGCACATTCCGTACGGACGGTTTGTCTTTATTGACGTGATGCAAGAAACCCTTATATCGTGTTTTTCCTCCTGTAAAGACTTGTCGCATCAACTTCTCACCAATGTCATGTGGCAGCTCTTCATTACGATATAAGTAATCATAGAAGTTTGTTACCGCTGTAACCGTAAGGTTCACTGTCCTCTCTGTTTTCTTTGCCTGTACAGGTCGAAGAGACGTCACCTTCGTGCTCTCATAGGGATTCCTTAACCATCCCACAAACTCCGCCAAGTCTTCTAATCTTACATGCTTGTAATCTTTCTCTTTCTCCTGTAAATAAAGGAAATACTGCTTTAGCGCATAACAGTAAGTCTTCTGGGTGTTGCTGCTTTTCCCTGTCACATCCAAATACTTGAGGTACTTGACGACAGGAATTACAGGAAAGCCCTCTCTATCTACTAATATGTATCTCTTTCCTTCCTCTAAGATTACTTCTTGTACACGCATAGATCCTTCAACCCCCTAAACCCTTTTTACGCTCGGTCTTACGACCTCACTACGCCTCCCGCTGTGGGCTACGTCCTCCAACAAAAAAACATATGTTCCTTAATCTTTATATACATATTAGACTATCATTTCAACATCTGGTTATAGATTCCAATATGTATTAAAAAAGAGGATATATGCCATCAAATTGGACAAAGTATTCTCTTCTAAATATAGTCTGTTTAAC
>NZ_SMYO01000047.1 GCF_004358205.1 Bacillus salipaludis | reverse complement strand
AGTTTTGAGGGAATGATACCTCAAATAAATAGTCTGGCAATAATGGCGAGAAGGTCACACCCGTTCCCATACCGAACACGGAAGTTAAGCTTCTCAGCGCCGATGGTAGTTGGGGGCTGTCCCCCTGTGAGAGTAGGACGTTGCCAGGCTGTTTTTATATGCGGGTGTGGCGGAATTGGCAGACGCACCAGACTTAGGATCTGGCGCCGCAAGGCGTGGGGGTTCGACTCCCTTCACCCGCACCATATTTTTAAAAGAGCAAATCACTTAAATAAATGCGGAAGTAGTTCAGTGGTAGAACACCACCTTGCCAAGGTGGGGGTCGCGGGTTCGAATCCCGTCTTCCGCTCCAAAAGTGCCGGGGTGGCGGAACTGGCAGACGCACAGGACTTAAAATCCTGCGGTAGGTGACTACCGTACCGGTTCGATTCCGGTCCTCGGCACCAAGTTTTCTTGCAACGTAAACTTTTTTCCAATAAATGCGCCCGTAGCTCAATTGGATAGAGCGTCTGACTACGGATCAGAAGGTTATGGGTTCGACTCCTTTCGGGCGCGCCATAACAGAAAATAGATTAATAATTGAAATATGGCGGTGTAGCTCAGCTGGCTAGAGCGTACGGTTCATACCCGTAAGGTCGGGGGTTCGATCCCCTCCGCCGCTACCATATTATTTTTAAAATAGTGGAGGAATACCCAAGTCCGGCTGAAGGGATCGGTCTTGAAAACCGACAGGCGGGTTAAACCGCGCGGGGGTTCGAATCCCTCTTCCTCCGCCATTATTTTATTGTTGTTTATAGATGGAGGGGTAGCGAAGTGGCTAAACGCGGCGGACTGTAAATCCGCTCCCTCAGGGTTCGGCGGTTCGAATCCGTCCCCCTCCACCACTTTAGGGGTATAGTTTAAAGGTAGAACTAAGGTCTCCAAAACCTTCAGTGTGGGTTCGATTCCTACTACCCCTGTTTGTTTTATTTTGCCGGTGTGGCGGAATTGGCAGACGCGCACGACTCAAAATCGTGTTCCGCAAGGAGTGTCGGTTCGACCCCGACCACCGGTATCGTTAAACGCTTTAATATCAACGCTTTGCCCAACGTGGCAAGGCGTTTTTATTTTGCAAAATTTGGTGTTGGTGACGCGACGTCAGCTTCTCCGGATTGATTTCTTACAAAACACATCGGTGGAGGAACGACAGACAATGCGGTTGATATTTTCTATGAAGCGTTAAAAAACAAAAAATACACATCCTATATAGTGAAAGGTACTTACTTGGATATGATGTATATGCCAGATGCAATTAATTCAATTATTCAATTATGGAAACGGATTCATCGAGATTTAAACATCGGAACGCCTTTAATATTACAACCTTCCATTTGGGGAACCTATATTGGTATAAAAGATAGAAACACAAAAAGAGGAAGAGGTTAAAAAAATCCAATGAGGGAAAGTAGGACCGTTTATGTCAAAAGAACAGGAATTAAAGCGTGGCCTTAAATCGCGTCATATCCAAATGATTGCTTTGGGTGGCACCATCGGGGTTGGGTTATTTATGGGATCCGCCAGTACGATTAAATGGACGGGCCCATCCGTTATGATTGCCTATGCAGTTGCCGGTCTCTTCCTATTTTTCATTATGCGCTCGATGGGGGAAATGCTTTATTTGGAACCAACTACCGGTTCATTTGCTGACCTCGGCAATAAATATATCCATCCTTTAGCTGGATATTTGACAGCTTGGAGCTATTGGCTCCAATGGATCATTGTCGGCATGTCTGAAATCATCGCGGTTGGTTCCTATATGAATTATTGGTTCCCACATCTGCCAACATGGATCCCTGGGGTAGTCGCAATGGTGATTCTTGGTGTTGCCAACATGATTTCGGTTAAAAACTTTGGTGAATTTGAATTCTGGTTTTCATTAATTAAAGTATTAACGATTATCTTGTTAATTATTGCTGGTATTGGCATTATTCTCTTTGGCTTCGGGAATGGTGGCCATGCAATTGGATTTTCGAACATATGGAAAAATGGCGGCTTTTTCACCGGCGGCTTTAAAGGATTCTTTTTTGCCCTTTCCATCGTAATCGGCGCTTATCAAGGAGTGGAACTGATTGGTATTACGGCTGGAGAGGCAGAAAATCCGAAAAAAACCATCACACATGCTGTGAGTACAACCGTTTGGCGTATTTTAATTTTTTATATCGGTGCGATCTTTGTCATTGTAACTGTTTACCCTTGGAACCAGCTCAATCAAATTGGCAGCCCATTCGTTTCGGTTTTTGCCAAAATTGGAATTACGGCTGCAGCCGGCATTATTAACTTTGTTGTGATCACGGCAGCAATGAGCGGCTGTAACAGCGGTATCTTTAGCGCCACACGGATGCTTTACACATTGGCGAAAAATGGACAAGCACCAAAGATTTTTGCCAAATTATCGGAAAATAAAGTTCCTGTATATTCAACCTTAACGGTTTTAGTCGGCTTGCTCCTTGGAGTTGTGTTAAGCTTTATTGCACCGCCATCGATCTTCGTGTATGTATATAGTGCGAGTGTACTCCCAGGAATGATTCCATGGTTTGTACTGCTCATCAGTGAAATCAAATTTAGAAAAGTAAATGCTGGTGCAATGGAAAAACATCCATTTAAAATGCCGTTTGCACCGTATAGCAACTATGCTACGATTGTCTTTTTACTAGTGGTCCTTGTCGGTATGTTTATCAATCCAAGCACGCGTATCCCGTTAATCGTGGGAATTGCATTCCTTGCCCTCATGACAGGTATTTTCTATCTGTTAAAAATGGAAAAACGCGTACCGTTAGACGATGCTTGAAAACGAAAAAGGCACAAAACCGAAAGCGGTTTAATATAAAAAAATCAAAGGATCACACAGCGGGGATGGTTAAAATGCTTTACTTATCGGAAACGTCCCCTTTTTAAGGAGTGGTATGATGTCTTTCATGAGTTTAAGGGAACTAATTGAACTGGCCGAGCAGCAAAGCATAACGATTGCTGAATTAATGATCCAAACGGAAATACAGCAAAAGAACATTTCACGGGAAGCGATTATCGAAAAAATGGCCGAGCAATTTACGGTAATGGAAGAGGCTGTCCGCAAAGGGACTACAAGTGCTGTAATGTCTCGTACCGGCTTGACCGGTGGTGATGGGTACCGTCTTCACCAATATGCCGAAAATGGAAAATCCTTTATCAATCCCGTGACATTAAACGCCGCCGCCAATGCGTTGGCCGTATCAGAAGTTAATGCAGCAATGGGGCGGATTGTAGCAACACCGACTGCAGGTTCAGCGGGAATCTTGCCGGCAGTGCTCGTTCACGCTCTGGATAGCGGAACATTCCCACGAGAGCAGATCGTATTGTCGATGTTCACTGCCTCTGCCCTTGGTTTGGTGATTGCTAATAAAGCTTCCATTTCAGGAGCTGCCGGCGGATGCCAGGCGGAAATCGGCTCAGCAACCGCAATGGCAGCTGGCACTTTAGTTGAGCTTGCCGGTGGTACTCCCGAGCAGGTTGGAAATGCCATCGGAATTGCTCTAAAAAATTCACTGGGACTCGTTTGTGATCCGGTTGCCGGGCTAGTTGAAATTCCATGTATCGTTCGGAACGGATTACACGCGATTACCGCGCAGGCTGCAGCAGATATGGCGTTGGCAGGGGTGGTCAGCATCATTCCACCTGATGAGGTGATTCATGTCATGCATGAAGTCGGGCAGCAAATGCCTGAATCGCTAAGGGAAACCGGGATTGGCGGTCTGGCCGGCACCCCGACAGGTCAAAAATTAAAGGCGCAGATTTTCAGCGAAACGACAAGCAGCTGCGGGCCGGCGAAATATCAAAGCGCCTATGAAATTATCGGCCCTGTCATGGTCGGTCCATCCAGTTCACATACGGCAGGTGCTGTTCGAATTGGCAACATAGCCTGCCAGCTATTAAATGAAAAACCATTATTTGCAAAGTTCTCCCTGATGGGTTCCTTTGCCGAAACCTATCAAGGACATGGCACAGATTTAGCATTATTGGGAGGGGTTCTTGGGTTAACAACCATGAATGAAGGCATTCCAAATGCGAATTCCATTGCGGAAGAAAATGGATTACAATTCGAGTTTACGAAACGGGTGCTTGGAAGTTACCACCCGAATACAGTGCTAGTAGAATTATTAGGGGCAACGCGAAGGGTAAAGGTATTGGCAAGTTCGTTAGGCGGCGGCAAAGTAGAAGTTCAGGAATTGGATGATTACCCGTTAAAGTTTTCCGGAGAACGACCAACACTTGTAATCCGCCATTCCGATCGAAAAGGGGTTATTGCCGAGTTATCAGGATCTCTTTATCAAAAAGGGTTAAATATTGCCCGTATGGCAAATGAACGTTCAAAGATCAATGGTTCGGCGATTACGGTTTGTGAGATTGACAATCAGATTGAAGGAAATCTCTTAACTATATTGAATAAAGAAATTCCCATCATTGATGAAATTTTATTAATCCAAACTATGTAGGGATGAGGACTGTAATGAAGGGTATATCGAATTGAACGAGGTAAAATAATAATAACAGGTGCAGCTACTGGAATGGAGTGAAAGCTATTTTCTACTTAGAGAGAAAATAGCTTTCATTAATTTCAATGAAGAAAAAGACTGATTATTATCCTCGTCTTCCGCCTCTACCGCCCTGTTTTGCTCCAGTGTTTCGTTTAAGGGTAGACAAATTCTCTTCACTCGTCTTTAAAAAACGAGCCATTTTATCTTCAAAACTTTCTTTTGGTTTGAATTGACCTTTTGGACGGAAGTCTTTGGAACGGTTATCACCTCTGCCCGAGCGTGGTGGGCGTTGTTGTGAATAAGAAGAGGTTTGTCCTTCAGGTCTATCTATCGCTTTTTTTATGGACAAGGAAGTTTTTCCGTCTTTCATACTAATCACTTTTACTTCAACCTGGTCTCCTACCTTGAGATGGTCATTTATATCTTTTACATAGCTATCCGCAACTTCACTGATATGCACAAGACCTGTTGATCCATCTGGTAAGTCTACGAATGCTCCAAAATTAGTGATGCCTGTTACTTTACCTTGTACTTTGCTGCCTATTTCGACTGACATAAAAATAATGTTCCTCCCAATACTGTTATAAGTTTTATTATAACATATTCTTGAAGAGGTAAATATCTTCTGAAGTTGTTCCTGGGCAAAATTTTTCAGGTATCCATTCCATTTATTGTGGAAAAATAGATTGATTAAAGGACAACTGAGGAGTGGTTGAAAATGGAACAACTTGAGTTCTTGGCGATTGGCAAGGCAAAACGGGAGAATTGGCTAGCAACAATGACTCCTGAGGAAAAGGCAATAATGGGAAAACACCTTGAATACGTTAGGCAGATGTACGCGGAAGGTAAAGTGGTTTTATCTGGCCCATGTTTAGATGGGGCTTATGGGATCATTATCTATAAAGCGGAATCTGCGGAAGACGCTCAAAAATTTTTTGAAAACGACCCTGCTGTTCAAACCGGAGTCATGGATGTGGAATTACATCCTTTTAAAGTCGGAGTAATGGAAGGGCGCTAGGGTGAAATCGTTATGGTTTCATCTTTGCAAGAATTACCCCTCCAAACAAGATTGAAGGGGGTTTTGCGCTCTTAAAGCCATACGTTATTCCAAGCCCTTATTCTGACCAAGCCACCAACTTAGGGACTGTACGGGCAAGTTTTATATGAAATTACCATTGAGCATACTATTTTATAAGTTTGAAATTGCTTCCTGTGTCGTCCAAGTAGCACTGGCAAAGGCTTTATAATTGGTAACGGCTGCTTGAAAATCTTTTTCACTTATCGTTGCAGTGGCATCATATACAATAGCTGTTTCAAACCCATTTTCGATTAAATGCCTCATATGGGACTCTACACAAATGTTGGAAAGCACCCCTGCAATAATCGTCCTCTCTTTTCTATGTTGCCGTAACTGGTATACCAAGTCATTTGTTTGTGGGCTAGCAACCTTGTGTGGAGTGGAAACGATGGTTCTCCTATGAAAAATATAAGGTTTGAAAGAATGAACGAAATCAGCTCCTACAGACGGTGGTGTATACGCATTTGCTTTTTCGTACATTTTAAGGCCTAATAACATATTTTGTTCATTTCCTGTAAATTGCCAGCCATAATCATGAGGGTATAAATAATGGGGGGATATGAAAAGCTGATATCCTTTATTCAGTGCAGTTCTCATTAATAGCTCGAGGTTTTGTATAGTGTTGTATTTTTCAATATTATCTTTTGTTAGATGATAACCTCTGCCTCCGGGACTCATAAAATCATTTTGCGGGTCTGTAATTACAATCGCAGTATTATTGGGATGTGGTTTAAACGGCAAAATACTTACCTCACTCTCAACACAAGCTTGCGGAAATATTTTCAACTGTTCGTATAAAATGGAGAATTTCATTTTTAAAGAAGTTCAGCATCGACACGACAGTTGTACCGTACAAGCTACATAGTCATTAAAAACTTTATAGGCATTTATATGTATTTTCAGATTGATTAGTGCACTTTGTTATAAGAAAATTAATGTGCAACTTTGATGAATTGATTGCAGAAGGTAATTGTTGACGGAGGTTACCGCTGGAACCCTGTTTATGATTACCGCTGAATATGCCGCACATGCAGTTTTAATGTCTACAGTATTTAATATCATCACAGTTACGACAGTAATTTTTTCTGCTCATTTGTTATTTACTTAAAAAGTAGCGATTGCTCATCAAGAGCTGTCGCTTTTTAACTTATTTTTAAGCTGGTATATAAAAAATAGCCCGTCGCTATACGGCAGGCTGGTTACTAAATATTAAGCTCTGTTAAACGTAGTTGTTGATTTCCGCTCCAGGATGCTCACCTGTCCCGCTGCTCCCGCAGGACATTGAATTACATCCTTGATTACGCTCACGCACGAAGAAAATGCGATAGCATTTTCGAGGAGTCTCGCACCTTCCGCTCCAATCAACATTGTTCTTTACCACAGCCAAATATTAATAAGCGTGACTTCAATTCTTCCCCTGAAGCTCCAGGATTAATCTTCGTTCTGTAAAATTAGACCATCGCTCATTTTAATTATATGATCCGCGTAAGAAAGCATTTCTTCGTCATGCGTAACCATTAAGGTAGTAATATTTAACGTTTTGGTTAAATCTCTTATTAATATCATAATATCTTTAGATCTTTTTGAATCTAGACTTGCAGTTGGTTCGTCTGCGAAGAGAACTTTAGGTTTATGAATCATTGCACGAGCAATGGCAACCCGTTGTTTCTCCCCACCTGACAATGAAGACGGATAAGCTTTTTTTCGATGGTCCATTCCAACTAATTGTAGAATGGTATTAGCTTCTGCTATTCTTGCTTGTTTGCTTAATGTTGATTCAGAAACATCAAGCATTAGCATTAATTGTTCTTCGACTGTTAGAAAAGGAACAAGGTGTGCAAATTGAAAGACAAAACCAAATTTATTTGCTCGTACTTTTCGGATTTGTTCTGCACTCATTGTCGTCATATTTTTTCCTTCAAATATGATTTGTCCATTTGAGGCAGGTTGAAGCCCTGCAGCGATTGTAAGAAGTGTGCTTTTACCAGATCCTGATGCACCCACTAATGCTGTGACTTCGCCTTCTTTTAGAGAAAGATTAATTCCTTTTAATATTTCTTCTTTTACTTCCCCATTCGTAAATGTTTTTCTAACTTCATCAATCGTAAATATTGTCATATTAAACCTCTCCTTGTTGTATTGCTTGTAATGGTTCAACTTTCTTTATTTGTATACCTGAGAGTGTCGCTCCAATAAAGCCGATAACGAGAAAGACGATAGACAATTGAGCTGTTGTTTCAAAAGTTAAATGAAAAGGCATTCCTTTAGGTGCAATCATATTAAAGACTTGACTGAGTGCAATAGACATAGCTAGTGAAATGACTGTAATAAAAATCATCTGTGTCCACATCATTTTGAATAAATCACTTGTTTTTACACCAATTGCTTTTAAAATACCGTATAAACCAATCTTTTGAACGTTCATCATATAGAAGAAGATTGCAAATAACATTCCACTAATGATCACTAAAAACCAAACAATCATATTTAAAGACATTTGTTCTGCGTTATAACTTGGAATCGTATTGAGAAAATCTTTCTGTGAAAATGATTGTAATCCAGTGAATTCTTGTGAAGAATCTCCTCCTGGGATGAAAACTAATTGCATTTCTTTGACCTTGTAAATTTGTTTGTAATCTTCCATATTGATATAAGCAACAGGGACATGACTATATTTTTTTTGATCAACAAAACCTTTTACAATAAACTTGCCACTAAATTGATTATTCGTTAAGGTATCTCCAACTTTTATACCTTTATCTTTTAAGGAGCTATCTAAAATAATTTCTTCGTGTTTAACATTTTTAAATAACTTTGAACCGGTAGATGTAACAAAGGCAACACTTTGTTGTTTATCATCCTTATCATTTAGAAAACCCATTTGAATAGAAAATGCTACAGCATCTTTTTGTTTGTTTAATATTTTATTCTGGATACTGCGATCTATTTTTGACAGGTTATACGTTTTCTCTGCATCTTTAGTCATATAAAATTGTCCTTGTGGTAAATCTTTAATTAATGCAGCATTGTCTTGTGATAATCCATTTGCCAAACCAGAAATAATAAAAGTTAGTAAACTAACAAGAAAAACAATTGAACCTAATATCAAAAATCTTACTTTATTTTTCTTCATTTCTTTCCACGAAAGGATCACAATTCATTCCTCCAATCTCTTTTTTACAAACTTAGAATATACCTCCTATATGAACAGAGGATGAACAAATCTTTACATTTAAAGCGACACTGTCAGGATTTCTAATAGGTACAATATAGGTATTGATATTTCATGAGGGCTTTTTAGTAAATGTTTTCTGTAAATAAATATTTGTCCAATAATGCGGTGCCAGGTGCCAATGGGAATAATTGATTAAGGGGTTTACCTTTTGGAGAAATAATTTACAATTTTGAAAAAGTAAATAATACAGGATTGATCATACACGATATGAAGCCTTCATGTTCAACGAATGCTTTAGCGAATCAAAGAGTCGTAACCGCGGCTCTTTTTGTGCGACGGGCAGTCGCATGGAGTGTTGATCTAGTCGACACTCTTCTTTTCATTATCTGACAGAGACGTCATCTCGGTGAAACGACTGGTTGATGATGATGATACTGAATCCCAGATGGTGAAAGTCCATCTCCGAG
>NZ_SMYO01000046.1 GCF_004358205.1 Bacillus salipaludis | reverse complement strand
TAAAACAACCACTGCTAAAATACCAGTAAAAGCTTGAATATTTAATTCAGATGCGTTCACTGCTGAGATGATAGCTACAACAATGAACCAAGTGGCTATGGTAGCTAAGAATGAAACACCAGCACCTATTGAGATAGGTTTCCATACAGTGTCTTCCTTTTTACGAACTAGTCCAGAAATTATAGCAGCTAACACTAATATAGCTTCTAATCCTTCTCGAAAAACAAGGATAGCAGTATTAATAATGGCTGCACCTGGTGTTATGTTTTTTGCTGTAGGATCCGGATTACCATGAAAATGGATACCTTGCCATATGATAACACCAATAACTACAAGTAGAGAAAATGTAATAAGTATAGTTTTTAAATTAAAGATTTTCCTGAACATTTTAATCTATGCACTCCCTAAAACTGATAATGATAATCTTTTTCAATTACAATAAATTGATTTTATCTAATACAAAAATATGAGTCAATGAAATACTCGAAATTTAATCTATTTTTAATTTTTTTACTAAAGCTAGTATTTATCAAAAATAAAAAATTACTTTCCAAAAAAAGAGTGACATTTTTAGCCACTCTAAATTTAAAGAAGTATTCAACAATCCTGCACCGTATATACAATAAGAAAATGTTGCTTATACTTAATATACACTTAAGTTAATTTTAATTAGTTTTTAATAAATAGCCCCCACATTTCTAATATAGTAGAGACTAACATCATATCAAATGAAAATAAAAGATGGAGATTGCTTTATAACAATGACTACTTTTCAGGTCGGTAAATGATAAGCAAAGAATCAGAAGTCACCATATTTTTTGGAATCGTCAAGATTATGACAACCAGTGTGGGAGAAACAGCGCAGACTTCCTTAATGCTAAACTTGGTTTTAGATGGGTATCCTTATTTAAAGAGAAAAATAAAATTAAGTTGTGGGAAACCACCTTAAAGAAAGGGAATTATATATGCAAGAAAACCAAAATAAAATGAAAATTTTACTTAACAAAGTGCCACAAGTGACGATTTTCTTTTGGATCATCAAAGTTTTATGTACAACTGTTGGTGAAACATTTGCTGATTTCATCAATTTCAACATTGGACTTGGTTTAACTCTTACTACCATCATTATGGGAGTTGCGTTTTTTATTGCATTGTTTTTTCAATTTAAAGCAAACAAATATGTTCCGGCCATTTACTGGATAACAGTTGTTCTTATAAGCGTATTTGGAACACTGGTAACGGATAATTTGACAGATAATATGGGCGTACCACTTGAGGTTAGTACAGCTGTTTTCTCGGTGCTACTAGGACTGACTTTTCTATTTTGGTATCTTAGTGAAAAAACACTTTCGATCCACTCGATTTTTACTACAAAAAGAGAAGTTTTCTACTGGCTTACGATCCTTTTCACCTTTGCACTTGGAACAGCGGTCGGCGATTTATATTCCGAACAACTTGGTTTTGGTTATCTTTACACAGGAATTGGCGTTGTTATTATTATTGCTCTTGTGTTCTTAGCTTATAAATTTTTGAAACTTGACGGGGTATTAGCTTTCTGGACTGCGTATATTTTAACTCGTCCGCTTGGAGCGTCACTTGGAGATTACCTATCTCAACCAAAAGTAAATGGCGGAATAGGACTCGGAACAACCGTTACGAGCGTGATTTTTCTTATCGCTATTTTAGCGATCATCGTTTTCCTTGCCGTTTCAAAAATTGATACAAATGCTAAAGGTGATATAGCGGAAACAAACCAAAGTAATGTAAATAAGAAACATGTGCTAACACAAACGATTGTTGTACTCGTAATTTTCTTAATTGTTGGTATAGGTGGTTATAATTGGCGAAGTAATTATATTGCATCACAAGGTGCTGCAGAGCAAGCTACATTAGCAGGTCAATTAAACGATTTTGTTAAAATTGAAAATGATATGCTAAACGCTGTAAATAAAAACGACTTTGCTTCAGCAAAAAAAGGCGCTGATAATTTGGAACATCAGTGGGATACACAAGAACCTAAGCTTCGAAAAATTGATAGCACTACATGGACAAAAATTGATGGAACAATCGACTCTGTGCTAGCAGCTGTTCGTTCTTCAAAACCTGATGTTAATCAAAGCAAAACAGTACTTACTAATTCACTTAGTGTCTTAAAAGGTGCAAATAAATCAACATCAAAATCTGGTGCTTCACAAACTACATTATCTGGACAGTTAAACAATTTTGCAAAAATCGAAAATGATATGCTAAACGCTGTAAATAAAAGTGATTTTGCTTCAGCGAAAAAAGGGGCAGATGAATTAGAACATCAATGGGACACACAGGAACCTAAGCTTCGAAAAATAGATGGCACAACATGGACGAAAATTGATGGAACGATTGACGTTGTATTAGCAGCCGTTCGTTCATCGAATCCTGATGTAAACAAGTGTAAAACAGCACTTAACAATTCACTTAGAACCATAAACGCAGCAAATAAATAATAATCTTAGGAATCGCCAATCGCGGTTCCTTTTTAAATGGAATTTTTATTAAACGGGTAGCTTTAGTGGAGTAAGATAATCTATTGTGACCGCTTGAAAGAGATGACACAGTTTTTGCTTGATAAATTGGGACACTTTTTTCCAGTTTGAAACGTACATTTTTACATGTAGAGGCATGCATGATTCCCTTGGTTAATCAGGCAGACCCTCATTTGGATGTTTTTGTAAATTAATTAATGTATGTTTTGGCAGTATATTTATGAATATATACTCAAGAAAAAATGTATATAAGCTAATATTTATACATTTTTGTGAAGTTATGCTTGCTGCACTAACGGGGCAGGTTGTAGAAGGAAATAGAAAATAAAAGTAGAATATATTTAAAGGATTGAATTTGCTATTCCGAGTCAGAATAGTTAAACAACGATTGATTAATTGGGAGTTATAAGATGAAAAGTAAAGAAAGAAATAGAGACGGCTTTTTTAAAGATATCCTAATTGAGTTTATATTTGAAGTGGTTTGGAACATCTTAATGTTTATACCAAGAATGATAATTCGCTTAATAGGAAACATTTGGTGAAGTAGTTAGTCAAAATAGAGCTAACGAGGGCGATTGCAAATAAGGGCAGTCGTTTTTTTACAAACAAGACAGCATTCCTGTAATAAACGAACTGTAAAAAGGATAAGTTTGTGAATAAACGCACTTAAACTAAAGGGTGCAAGAGTTTAAGATCGGAGCTATCATATTGGTGGCTTTTTTCTTATTCGACTAACGGGCAGTTTAGTTGTGCGAAATGTTTCTAGCTTAAATGGAGGATGGTTACATTTCTCTGGTAAAGGCTAGACAGTTCCTGTCGGAACTGAAGGATTATATCGAAGAATCAAATGAAGGAGTAACGCCCTGAAGGGTTCTCTCTTAGTCGAATAGCACTTGATTTAGTAAGAAAGATAGTGTTATAAGCTCGGCGAAAAGGCGTGAGAATTTACCGTAACAGGTTAAGCTGACGAAGGCCTACCCGATGGGGTGGTGTAAATCATGATGCTTGAGTTGAATGAATATGGTGAGAATGCAAATTAAACCTAAAAGAAAAGGTTAAGCTGACGAACTTCTGAATGTACGGGTCTATACCTGCGATACATAGAAATGTGTATATCACCAAATTGTGAGGTTAGATGTGGGTGAGTAAAAATAACTAATATGAAAATCCATGATACGTTATAGGCGTATGAATACTAACAGGCTTACAGGAAGCACCTAAGTTCATTCTATAATAGATATAACTCAACGTTGTAAGCTGATAACGTGGAGGGCTTACTCCCGAAGAAGCGTTGGCAAGGAAAGCAATAATGACATTAGTTATTGTATAACTTGTCATTATATCAGTGAAAGTGGTGGCACAGTACCAATGAAAGGTCTAATCAGCCTAGAGGGATAGCCACTAGACTAATGAAGAATCATTTAATCATGCAAGGCAAATCTTTATCGGTTAATAAGGTTCTTGTGAGACTAATAGAGGTTCACCTCCTACGGGAGGCACCGACTTATTAAAACGGAAGAATTGAGACACAGAAGGGGCTACGATTTCTGAAGTGTTGGTGATTAAATTGAATTGGATTAGTTGGAACGCCGTATGAGGTGAAAGTCTCATGTACGGTGTGAACGGGGGGAAAAGGGAGCGATAACTTCAAACCCTTACCTATCTGTATGAACAATAGTCATTAGCTTTTATTCAACAATCGGGCCATTTAATCGAATAAGGATTATTTAGAATTGGAACCGTTATCCATCAAGTGGGTTAGTCCAGTTTACGCAAGCTCAATTTTGATGTATCATGAATAAGAGGTTGTCCAAATTTTTCCAAAGGAGCTGTTGAATGATGTCAATTAGTTTGAACCCGTATTTGATTTTTGACGGTAACACGAGAGAAGCGATCCATTTTTACGAGAAAGCGCTTGGCGGGAAAGTGATGGGTATCATGACGTTCGGAGATATGCCGGCGGACCCGAATCATCCGTTGACGGATGACATGAAGGATCGCGTTATGCATGCACACTTGAAAGTCGGCGACGCGGATCTCATGTTCACCGATACGTTCGCAGGCATGCCTTATCAGCCAGGCGATACGATTCAGATTGCCATCCATCCCAAAGAAGAGGCTAGAGCTAGAGAAATCTTCGCCGCTTTGGAAGACGGCGGACAAGTCATTATGCCTCTTCAGAAGACGGATTGGAGCCCCTTGTACGGGCAAGTAAAGGACAAGTTCGGCGTTACTTTCCAAGTGAATGTCCCAGGAGAGCAACCGCAGTAATAGCAAACATACTTCCGTTTCACCAACAAACAAAGCCTCCTGTTCGCGAATGGACAGGAGGCTTACTCAGTTGCAATTACAATGGTTGTGTGGCTAATGAGTAAATCATACAGACCAAGTTTCTTCAATAATCGGGCGCTTTCGGGGAATAACGTATTCATTTCTTGGGCCAGTTAGCGGAATAAATTTATTTTTTTAGAATATCACAGGAAAGGCATGGGCTTTTAAATAATGAAGAAATGTAGTTCAAAATGTGATTTCATTAATTTGGAGGTAAGATTAGATGAATATAAAATTTGATCCAAACAACGTCGTTATTAAACTCTGTATGAGTGGGATGAACATGGAAGATGGCGGAAACGTTGAAGGTGCAACCACGATGTTTCATCAAGCTTGGCACGAAGCAAAAGACGACTATGAAAGGTTTATTGCAGCTTATCATTTGGCTCGTCAACAAAAGAGTATTACAGACAAATTGAAATGGATGGAAACATCTTTACAGTGTGCACTAAATATAAATGATGAAAATGTTAAGAGTGCATACTCAACATTATATTTAAACATTGCCAAATTCTATGAGGAGTTGTGTGATTCTGATAATGCAAAAAGAAATTATGAATTGTCAAATTCATATGAGGGTGCACCTTCTGATGAAGGACCATTTTATCATGGGACAAAGGCAGATTTGCAGGTTGGTGATTTACTGACAGCGGGTGGAGATTCAAATTACAAACCTGAGCTTAAAATGAACCATATTTATTTCACTGCTAATGCCAATGGCGCAGGACTTGCAGCAGCATTAGCAAAAGGAGAAGGAAGAGAACGCGTTTATATAATAGAACCAACAGGTGAATTTGAAAACGACCCAAATGTTACTGACAAAAAGTTTCCGGGTAACTTAACACGATCTTATCGCTCAAAAGAACCTTTAAGAATTATTGGTGAAGAAACAGAGTGGGCGAAACTGACAACTACGGAGCGACGTGAATGGCGCGAAAATTTAGCCAAAAACAAGGGAGAAATTATTAACTGAACATATTTAAAATGAGTAAAATAGTTACTTTTCAAGTTTATCTGAGGGCTAACACATAAAATAAAGCAAGGCATCCTACGTGATATATCGTAGAGTGCCCAATTTGGCTGATGATCCAAGACCACTCAGCTTTTATACCTATAAAGGGTAAACATTAATTTTTATTTTACCGATACTCCGCAATCTGGCGCGATTCTGTAGCAAGAATAGCGCTCTTTCTTTATTAAAGGGACAGATTGTGGAATACGGGAAGAATATTTTTATTTAAAAGAAGGAAACATCTATTTTTAATAGAATGTTAAGTATTTTAATTAGAGGAGGTTGATCTGTTGGAGAGAAGAACTTTACTGGTATCTTCATTACCAGAGTATGAAGAAGAGATTGGCCGATGGCTATGGTGTCTAGAGGATGTACGACGTACTCTTATAACTGAATTAACTGGAACCAGCCAAAGCTTAATTGACCGGAAATTAGGCGAAGGACAATCAATGGGACACTCTTGTATCACATTGCATTGATCGAGGCAGATTGGTTATATGTAGAAGTACTTGGAACTGATTGGGATCAAGAAATTAGCGCATTATTTCCTTTAGAACATCGAACTGACGGCAATTTAACTCACTTTGAGGGAGAAAGTATAGAGGAACATTTTTACCGCCTTAATAAGGTACGCGAAGTATTTCTTTCTCACTTTCGTTCAATGGACTTAACCGATTGGCGTAAACCGAGAGTAATTGAACATTATGACGTCACACCTGAGTGGGTTGTTTACCATTTGATTGAACATGAATCGCATCATAGAGGTCAAATTTTTCAAATGCTTCGGGAATTACGAAATGATAAGTGCTAAAGAGAGGGAATTATAATTCATCTTGAATTAACGGAATGGCTTTAGATAATTATAAAATCAATAAATGTTGTTTAAGAAACGTTGGCTTATTATTCCACATTAATAGATAAATCAAGTGGTGTAGTTATTCCATTAAAGGGTGCAAGAATTGAACAGCGATGGACTGTTTTCAGCAGTCCATTTTTCTTGGTCTTTAATCCGTTCAATGGGCGGGCCAGACGAAGATATCACCCGATTACGATCTCCTGGCAGATCTTCTGGTTCAGGCTTCAAGCACTCTGTCAAAGTAGGGGAATAGTTCCCTTCAAAAAAACAAGGAGGATTTTCATGGATAACAATCTGAATCAATCGTTCGAAATTGCAATTACGCGTGTATTCGATGCCCCTCGCGAACTCGTATTTAAAGCATGGACAGAGTACGGGCATTTCGCGAAATGGTGGGGACCAAAGGGGGTCACCCTCGAAATCGTTAAAATGGATGCTCGTTCTGGAGGCGAGTTTTTAGGTATTCAGACGTCTCCTGACGGAAATCAGGTTATGTGGGGAAAATTTGAATACCAGGAGATTGTCGAACCTGAGAAAGTGGTTTTTATCCGATCCTTTTCCGATGAGCAAGGCAATACGGTCCGAGCGCCTTTTAGCGTGAGCTGGCCTCTTGAAATTATGAATATCATAACGCTAGAAGATGACGACGGTAAAACTGTTTTAAAACTGAAAGGTTGCCCTGTGAACGCTTCAGCTGAGGAACAAGAAACATACAAAGGTATGGCTCCAAAGCTTCAACAAGATCTTGAGGGTACTTTCGATAAACTTGCCGACTATCTTGTCTCCCTGAATTAGAATACGATAAAAAAGTTAATCGGCCAAAAAAACCTTAATCACTTTGAATATTACGTTTCAGCTGGGAATGTTTGTTCAATAGAACTTAGGACTTTATTTTCTCGCCTATGGCTGCTGCTTTTTTTGGTTATTCCATTAAAGGGCGCTTTTCTTTAGTAAGAAGGCGTCTTTTTGATATGCCACTACACATCAACGGATTAGATTTTGTTAAGGTAAAAAAAGATTGTGAAGATTTTCACTTAAACTAACGGGTGCATTACTTTCACAACAAACGGACTGTTTCGGCAGTCTTTTTTTATTATAGATATTTGACTAAAGGTACCAAAAAAAGGAAGGAAATAACAGTACCAATCGAGAATACTTCTTGTTATTGGAATATTGAGGAAGGTGTGGGGAGATACGATTTATAATAAGAAATTTGTTTTGATTTTATTACCTGTAATAATTGTTATTTCATTCGCTACTTGGTTGCTATTAAAAGATATTAAACAAGCAGAGTCATCTAAAATTGAAAAAACACCCAAAATGCAATTCTCTCCAAAAAGTGTGCCCCCAGGAAGTCAAAGCCAATATAATATCAGGTTGTCAATGAATCAAGACGGAAGGTTGCATTTAGAAACAACGGTAAAAGTAAAAAACGTTTCTAAAGATTCGTGGGACAATTTAGTGTTTTACTTTATTCCGAATATGTTTACAAAAAACAATTCACCACAATTAGAACACCCCTCTATAGTTCAATTTGATAAAGTTGCAGTCGGGGGAGAAAAAGTTGATTTTAAACTAGATAAGGATACATTAACCATTCCTCTGGTAAGTAAATTAGACTCTAACAAAGAAGTTACCGTTGATTTTGCCTATGATTTAACTCTCCCAGAAAACGGCTATAGATTTACAAAGGAGAATGGGAATTATTATTTGGCACAATTCTATCCTATGGTTGCGACATATAGAAATCATAAATGGAATAAGGAAGAATACACAACCCACGGAGAAACCTATCATACTGCATTCAGTGATTTTAAAGTAACCTATGACATTCCGAATGATTATACTATAGTCTCCACAAGCAAGAATGACAAATATCCTAGTGAAAACAAAGGTTCATTTGAAGTTAGAAATGTAAAAGAACTATTTATGGCGATACTTAAAAAGCCAAATGTCACCGAAAAAAAGGAAGGAAACGTAAATATCAGGGTGTTTGGAAATCAAGAAGATAAAGATTTAAATATGGATATTAGTGAAACTGCTTCAGATGCCTTAACCTTCTTTCAAAAGAATATTGGTTCATATCCATTTAAACAATTAGATATAGTACTAAACCAAATGGGGATGGAATACCCAGGAATAGTAACAGCTGGATCTATTCGCAATCTTGGTTCTGTAAATCCAGCTGGACTCAAATATATGGTTGTTCATGAAATTGCACACCAATGGTTTTACGGTATGATTAGTAATGACCCTTATAATGAAGCTTGGCTTGATGAGGGGTTCGCAGACTTTGCTGCAAAGCTATATTACTTTTCTAAATCGAAACATGACAATCCATTTTCATCAATACCTATAGAACAATTAAATCTTCCAGTAAATATGCCTTTAGATAAATATACATCAAATGCAAGTTCATACTTTTATGGTAAATCAGAGGTTATGCTATGGAAATTGTTTGAAAAAAGGGGTGGAATAAAAGAGGCTGAAAAATTCTTGAAATGCTATTATGATTTCTATAAATACAAAGAGGTTAATACGCAAGAATTTGTTAGATTTACTAAGTATTATTTTAATTTAAAAAGTAACTCTGTATTTAAGGGTTGGTTATTACTTATGGACTCGTAAAACGTTAGTTTCACAACAAATGGGCTGCCTCGGTAGCCTTTTTCTTCTTCAATCAGTTTGAAGCATAATGGGATTGTGAGTTATTGCACTTAAAGTAAACCAGCTAATAGTTTGTCAACATTTTTCAATAAAATGTTTGATCCCGTCATGATATACTAAAAATGTCCATGCCAAATAACCTTCCTCATTTCGCTTATTGGAAGGTTTTGTTGTATTTAGTTGGATATAGTTTTTATGCTAT
>NZ_SMYO01000045.1 GCF_004358205.1 Bacillus salipaludis | reverse complement strand
CTCCCGTAAGGGATACTGGCGGATATCTAAAAGTGAGATTCTGCATCAAGCGATAACAAAAGAAAAACTCACAAAATGGGGATTAAAAGATATATCCCAACTTTATGAGTTACGATACTTAAAAGATTGAACCGCCGTATACGGAACCGCCGTATACGGAACCGTACGTACGGTGGTGTGAGAGGTCGGGGATTAAATTTCCCCTCCTACTCTATTGTGCTAACGGGGCAGTTTAGTTAAACAACAATATCATTAAAAAAAGGAATTTTAGCTTTCATAAAGAAAGAGTAAATAATAAGTCGTGAGGAGATGAAGAAAAGTTGAAAGAAAGTAACCATATCATTCAGATAAAGCCTTGGGAGGATAATGACCTTGATTTACTTTTTCTTATAAACGCTCCAGAAATGATGCAGCATCTTGGAGGTCCAGAGAGTAAAGAGCAGATTTTGAATCGACATAAACGATATCTTGAGCTTGGTAATAGAGGACGTATGTTCAGCATAACATTGTTACCAGAATTAGAACCAGTAGGTTCTGTGGGATATTGGCAAACTACTTGGAATAATGAAAGTGTATATGAAACTGGATGGAGCGTTCTACCCTCATATCAAGGGAAAGGGATAGCTACAAATGCAGTAAAGTTAGCAATTGAAGAAGCATCTAGTGAGAACAAATATAAATACATCCACGCATTTCCATCGATTGATAATCCTGCTTCAAATGCAATTTGTCGGAAGCTTGACTTTCAATTTATTTCTGAATGCGAATTTGAATATCCTCTAGGAAGCTTTATGCGGTGCAATAATTGGCGCTATAGCTTAATTGGACAATAGCTGATTTTTCAGTACTTGATTTTTAAAAAGTTAAGGAAAAAAATGTACTTAAGCTAACGGGTGCAAGAGTGAAATAAAGCAGGGCATTCGAGATGCGCTGATTTATTTATTTTTAAAAATACTTCATATATAATTGCTGTCTGATGCTTCCGCTTAACTGGGCATATATCCGGGTAGTTTCACTTTTTTCATGACCTAATAAGCTTTGAATAACATCTAGAGGTGCTCCATTATTCGATAAGTGGGTTGCATAGCTGTGCCTTAGTTGGTGCGGATGAATGTCTTTGTTAAAGCTGGCGCGGTTTGAAATCCGCTTAATAATGTATCGCATCTGGGCAATGCTCATTCGAAGAGGATTCCGTTCCGTGACAAAATTATCAATGAATGGAAAAGGGATGGTTTTAGATAGCAAGATTTATTCAGAGGAAAATTTCACCAATACACCACTTTTCCATTTGAATACTAATGATATAGAACAAGCATACGAATATATGAAAGGGCAGAATGTAGAATTAACAACAGAAATTATGCATAATCATTGGTTTATTTTCAAAGACCCAGATGGGAATCATTTAATGGTGTGCAAGTATTAATATTATTGGACTAAAGGGTGCGCGACTTGAAGAACCAGCAGCCATTATTGGTGGCTTTTTTGTTATTCAACTAAAGAAGCAGTTTAGTTTCCGGAAGGAAAACGTTAAGTTATAAAGAAAATAGTAGATTATTAAAATCCTATTTGGAGAAGCTGTTGGCAATAAAAAAGAGAAATAAAACTGTTACAAAGAGGTGAATATATTGAAAACCTATCGATTACCCACTTTCATTTTACTTATGAGCCTCATATACATATTTGCCATTTCCAGCAAACCAGAAGCAATCAAAATGATATTTAAATTAATCCCAATGTGGCTAATTCTTTTCTATGCTTATAAACTAATACCTGATAAAAAATCACGCCCTCATTGGATTATATGGTGCGGATTATTTTTCTGTATGCTAGGTGATGGGCTAATTAGATGGTTCGTTATCGGCTTAGCAGCATTCCTAATTGGGCATCTGTTTTATACAGCAGGGTTTTCCCGTTATTGGCGTTTTACAAAGCTTTCACTTCTTATGATTATACCTATTGGATTATATGGCTTTGTTATGGGGTATCACATAATCGCTGCATTGCTTCAGAATCATAATGATACTTTAATAGTTCCCGTACTTATGTATATAGTTATTATATCTCTGATGTGTTGGTCTGGATTTTTGTCCCAAAATATATGGGCAATAATAGGAAGTATTTTATTCGTCCTCTCAGACTCAATTCTGTCATGGAATTTGTTTGTTTCAGAGATTCCCTATTCTGATATCCTGATTATGACAACCTATTATACAGCACAATTTTTAATAGCACACAGCTTGCGCTTATTTCCTAGTTTTGGAAAATATTCTTCGGGTGAAAAGTAGGTGAGATCTATCGTCTCGCCTTTAATGTTTTCTGTAGTAATTATGGGTGAATGTATCCAAAAAGGATTTACGCTTTTTTGTTGAATTTATTGAACTAACGGGGCAGTTTAGCTCAATAAGAAAAATATTCAAATCGTGGTTAATTGACTGCTTCAAATTTGTTACAATTACTAACTGAGAGGTTATTAAACATATTAAGATAAACTGTAGAATGAGGTAATGCAATGACATATTTTATGTACATATTTTGCTTAATAGTATGGGGGCTAAATTTTATTGCGGTGAAAATTCAAGGAACTCCAGTCAGTTTGGAATTATCATTATCATATCGTTTAGTTATGACAGCTTTTTTATTTTTAGTTCTTGTGTGGTTCCTTAAACCAAAGGGGAGACCACGTTCAAAAGATTTTCCGTTTATTATAGTTTTTGGTGTATGTAACTTTGCATTAAGTTATCTGTGCCTTTATTACGCCACAATTTTGAGCTCTGCGGCCATTGTAACATTAATCTTTTCGTTAAAAGTGATATTGACTCCGATTGCTCTCCGTGTTTTTTTAAAGGAGAAATTATATTCTCGCGTGTTAATTGGGGGAATTCTAGGGGTATTTGGAGTATGTGTCCTAATCTATCCGAACTTAAATGATTTTCAAGGACTTACTGATTTAAAAGGAATCATGATTGCTTTGTTAGGTACGATTCTAACAGCTGTTGGTGATGCAAGTTCTGCAAGAAATGCTAATAGAAAGATTAACCCTATCTATGCAAATGCTATTGGTTTTACAATTGCTAGTATTTTAATGGGGGTAATTGTACTGTTCCAAAGAAATAAAATTATACTTCCAACAACAGTTACATATTTATCTGCTTTGCTATATTTAACTTTGATTGCTTCTTTTATGGCTTGGCTATTTTATTTAAAACTTGTAGAAAAAATTGGAGGGGCAAAAAGCGGGTATATGGTAGCTCTATTCCCAGTAATTGGAGGGGTTGCTTCTGTTTTAATTGGTGAATCAACTCCATCAATTTATTTGGTAGTAGGGTGCCTTTCTAGCTGTATTGGAGCTGCAATTGCTTTAGGGGTTAGAATTCGAAGTCAGAATAATAATCTGCCTGTAAATACTAATTAAGAATAGACTTTTTTATTAATGCTTATTAAGCTAACGGGTGCAAGAGTTAAAGATCGAGCTGTCATTGTGGCAGCTTTTTTTATTGCAGTAAAGGGGCAGCTTACTTGAAGAAGGAATCCATTCAAGATACGTTGAATTAAATACAAATCATTTTTTAGACCGAGGTGTAACTGTTGGGAAGAAACCGATATGTAGGTAGCTGGAATGAATCAAATTTTATTGAAATCGATTGGTCGTTTAGTAAAGAAAACCTTGTTGATTTGATAAAGAGTGTGGTAAATAAAACAAATCAATATACTCATCAACAGATTTGTAATTGGTGTGATAAGCATTATATGAATGAGGATGGATTGAATGATGAAAAGCTATACGGCATATTAGAGGATATTTCTGCACAGTGGGATTTATATTTAACTAACACGTTCTCGCTTAAAGAACTGCAACAGTTGGATTTTTCTAAAGTAAAACTGCCCATTGAATGGTTTGAGGGTTGGTTAAAGGAATTAACTTACCACTTTTTGAATAGAAGTTTGTGAAGCATTGTACTTACGCTAACGGGTGCAAGAGTTTAAGATCCAGCTGCCTTTTTTGGCGGCTTTTCTTATAGAAGTAACGAGGCAGTTTAGCAGAAAAGGGCAGACAGGAGAAAACAAGAAAACACCGACATTTGGTCGGTGTTCTTGGATGATTTCTCCATCTCTAATAATTAAAACCTTAAATAATATTCTTAGCTTATTTTGGTTTCGTTGGAAGCACTAAAGTTTTTAATTGCTGCTTTTTTATGCAACCATTCGTAAATAATAGGGATGATAATGAAACTATTAATTGTTGATGTTACCATTCCGCCAATTACTACAATACCGAGCGTTTGAGAAATGACAGTATCTACATTATGTGAAAACGCAAGTGGTAACAATGTTAGGATTGTTGCTGCTGCTGTCATCAAAATCGGTCTAATCCTTGAAAGACTACCATTCAATACAGCTTCTTTAACATCCATTCCTTCTTTTCGATTTCTTTCAATTTTATCAATTAATACAATACCGTTTGTCACCACAATACCTGTAAGCATCAGAACCCCAATTAATGCAGCTAAATTCCATTCTCCGTGGAATAAAATTAAGGCAATTACTACACCACTTAAAGCAAGGGGAATGCTTAAAAGTACAGATAATGGTGCTCTCCATCCTTTGAAAATAGAAGAAGTAATGAGTAATACTAAAAGGATAGAGAAAGCAACGGCAACAGCCATATCAAAAATCATATCTTTTACTTGTTGCGTAATACCCCCCAATGAGTACGTTACATCTTTAGGAAGTTTCATATCGCTTAGAACTTTATCTGCTTGATTTGAAACTTTACTAATGTCATTTGATGTAATCTGTGCAGTCACAAGGGAGAATGGCTGACCATCTCGTTCGCTAATGGTTGAAGCAGATGTATCTTTTCCAATCTTAGCAATTTGGTCAAAACGAACCATCTGACCATTATTTCCTATTAATTTTTCAGCCGCAAGAGATGCTAAGACATCATCCGCAGAAGCATTTAAGGTGATCGTAGAGTTTGATCCTGTTGCAATTTGATCTAAATATTGGTCCACAGGAAGTGCTTTATGATCCACGGTAACCGTTGCATCCTTAGATTGAGACATATAGCGGTTAATGACCGTTAAAATGTCAGCAACTTTTACGCCTTTATCTTGAATCGCTTTTTGGTCAAAAGTCACTTTATACTTTGGAGAACCGTTCGTTAAATCTACTTTTCCATCTACACTCAGGTTCGCAATTTTTGATAAGTTGGTTCTCGCTTGTTGTGCGACTTGATCCAATGTTGCTTGGTCTGAACCTGTGAACAAGATACGCATTTGTGAATCATCACCAGAAATGTTCTGGCTTGTTACGGTATAAGTAACATCTTTAGATAAAGTCGGAAGCTGCTTTTGTAACTGTTGAATAACAGCATCAGCATCCTTGTCGTTCTTCAACACAACAGAAAGATTAGCGACATTTGGATAGGTGATAAAGCCGCCGCCTTGGTCAAACACGTCATCACTTTGAGGTGTCATAGTCGAACCGAAATTAGCTGAATACGCATCGACTTTTGGATTTGCCTTCAATGTTTTCTCAATTTTTTGTACTTCTGAATCGACTTGAATGAGTGTGCTTCCTTTTGGTAATTCAGCTTTAATGGCAATTTGTCCGATTTTTCCACTAGGTAATAAACTTACTGGAAGAAAAGCAGAATAGGCGCCAGCAGCTAAAAATACCACTATAGAAACAATAATCATTGCTTTTTTGTGTTTAAATGCAGATTGCAGTATTGGTTTCATTTTTGTATCGAGTTTTACGGTTTGTTTTTCTCCGTTTCCGCCTTTCCATCCCATGAAAGCAAGAGCTGGAATAACAAGCATGGCAACAAAGAATGAAATGATGAGTGCAATCACGACAGACCAAGCAAATCCGCTATATGAAGCACTAATGACTCCACCAACAAACGCGATAGGAATATAAACGGCAATGGTCGTTAAGGTAGAGCCTAATATTGCAGGAATCATTTCAACAACCGATGATGCTAGGATGGAAAGCAAAGGTTTTTCCTTGTTTTCCTCACGTTTACGGTACATGTTGTCTAATATAACAATCGAGTCATCGACAATACGGCCCATCGCTACAATCAAACCTGATACCGTTAAAATGTTTAACGTGATACCCATTGATTTTAAGAAAGCCGTTGTTGCCAGTAATGAAATTGGCAGTGATATAGCTATTAATAGTGTACTTCTTACATTTCGGAAGAAGAAGAATACACAAATCATTGAGAATAAACATCCAAGTAAACCTTCTCGAACTAATCCAAAAAGGGAGCTGTTTAATTCTTTTTCTCGGTCAAGTAGGACTTTAAAAGAAACATCCTTTGGATTTACCGTATCCAAATGAAGATGTGCAACCCGGTCTTTTACTTGATTGGCTACATCCGTAATATTGGCTGATGGTGTTTTGATCACATTTAACGTAACGCTAGGTTTTCCGTTTGTTCTGGAAACTGTTTTTACGTCATTTAGTGAATGAGTGATAGTCCCAAATGCAGATACAGGAATCGCTTTTCCTGCTTTGTTCATTATTGTTGCATTTTCCATTTGCTTCACAGTTAATGGTAAACCGTCAAATGAAACTGGAATCGACAATTGATTGTTTGCAATCGTACCTGACGGCATAGATGGAACGGCTAATGCAAACGATTTATTTATATCATCCAATGTTAACCCGTTTTTCACTAGGTCTTTCATACGGACCGTTAATACATATCCATCTTTTGCTCCCCCAAACACGGAAACATCCGCTACACCAGGGACAGATTTTAATTGTTTAATAATTTCCTGTGTTGCTGTTGAGCGAAGTGTTGCCTCATCCAATTTTGAACTGGTTACGCTGTAAGTTAAAATCGGGAATGAACTTGTTGTTAATCGAGTAACTGAAGGAGTAGATGTAATAGTCTGCGGAAGATCAGCAATAGCTAATGCTTTATTGACTTGATCTTCAGCTTGTTTCATGTCTGTATTCATTGGAAAATATAAACTCATAAATAATCCGCCGTCATAGGATGTGCTTTCCACATTGGATAAACCATCTACTGTTTTGACGGCACTTGCCAGATTATCGGTTACTTGCTGTTTTACTTGAGCTGCTTGATACCCAGGCACTCTCATACTAACTGTAAGGGTTGTATTGTTTATCCCAGGCAAATAATCCCTTTGCATCTGGTAAGCCGAAATACCCCCCCAAGCCAAGATGATGACAATACAAACAATCATCAGAATGGCTCTTTGCATGGTTGCTTCAACCAACCTTTTCATTGTTTTGCCTCCCTAACTTTTTTATTTAACTTAAACCCAAATAACTTTATATTTATTTGTCATGAAACCAAGTCCGGCACTGGAAATAAAATGGGCAATTTAACTATATAAAATAAACTTGTACTTTCGTCCTTAATAAAACATTAAAATTTCATTAAAATGAATAATGGACATTTTAGTATAAGGGTAGGTTATTTAGAAAATGATACTTAAATGGAAGGATTCGTTAATGTCAAGGGGAACTGCCTTGATCCATCAGATAGTAAAAGCTGTACCCAATTTTTTTCGATTGGGATTTTTATGTGTGCAATTCTTTCAATAACCTGTAGTAGGAGTGGATTTATAGAAGTACCCTCCATTTTAATTTTCTTTTCCACTGTTTTTGATCTTCTTGACGGAAGGATTGTAAGAACATTTAAAGTGAACAATGAATTCGGTGTCGTATTGGATCCCTAACGGATATGGTTAGTTTCGGAGTAGCCCCTGCACTTCTATTTCAATCGATAGCAGCACCGTCTATCTTAACTCTTAGCATTTATCCTTGGGGGCATTAAGTTTAGCTAAGTTTAGTTTTCTACCATTGGGTATTTTAAAGGATTGCCCATACCACCAGCTGGATTGCCATTGGCTGGGCTTTAATAGTATGCTGTCTTTGTTAAAAAAGCTAGTAACCTTTTCGAAAAGGGAATAGCTTTTTTATTTTATACATAAACCTTTTTCTTCCATTAATTCAAGATTAATAATTCATTAAGCTGCAAATTTATTTCAAAAATCGTGCTACATTGTAAATAGAGCTAAGGTGAAATTATTCTTATTGGATCTTTTCTTCTTTAGCATTTTTGGAGGCATTGATATGTCATATTTAATAACACTATTCGAACAACACAGCTATCTGATTTTATTTATTGGAATCTTCCTTGAGCTCATGGCCCTGCCTATTTCTGGTGAACTTTTAATGAGTTATGCAGGATACTTTGTATATCAAGGGAAAATGAACTATTTTTTAGCGCTTTTGATTGTCTTTTTGTCTGGTGGTTTGGGAATAACCGTGACGTATTGGATTGGCAAGGCAGGAGGATATAAACTTATTGAAAAGTACGGGAAGCACATTCATCTAGGTCCTGAAAGATATAAGAAAACAGCTGCTTGGTTTGAACGCTCGGGCAGTAAATTGTTGGTGTTTGCTTATTTCATTCCAGGGATTAGGCATTTTACTGGGTATATTTCGGGGATTTCTAAAATGCCTTTTCGAAAATTTATCATTCCTGCATATATAGGAGCATTTTTATGGGGTGTTTGTTTTATTACACTTGGGAAAGTGTTGGGTCCTCAATGGAAGAGTTTTCATCAAGCAGCAGGTAAATATTTAATTGTTTTTTTAATTGGTTTGGCAGTATTGTTAGTAGGGTATTTTGCCTATCGATTTTATAAAGTTCAAATTAAAGAATTTTTTATTCATTTGTTAAATCGGTTAATAGAGCGACTAAAAACAATAAGGGCAACCGAAATATTTCTTATTATCCTCACTTTAGTTTTAATTGGCATGGTTAGTTTGATGTTGGGGCTTGCTCAAGATTATCTATACAATGAATTTACTCAGTTTAATGAAATTGCCGAATACATGGTTCATTCAGTTGTATATATGAGTTGGATGAAGGGATTTTTAGTATTCCAACCTCTGTATGCACTTTCTAGCATTATCGCTTTAACCATCATCCGTATTTGGATAAAGGGAAGGAACAGGGTGCTTGAGTACCTTTTGCTATTTGTTCCAATTTTAGGAGTAAGAATATTCCATGAATCAGTCATACAGATTTTTCACTCTTTACAAAGATTTGGTTTCTTAGGGAAATTTCATTCAGCAAATTTTCCTGATTTAAATGGAATGATTATGATCACTATTTATGGAACGTGTTTATTTCTTCTTGTTCGCCATTCGAAAAGGAATTATATAACAATAACCATTCCTATTATTGGATTATTCCTATTAATTGGTTTTGCTATTGCAAATATTGCATTGACTAACGTACTCCCAAGTGATATTGCTGGTGGCTACGTCTATGGCAGCGTCTGGATATTTTTTAATTTTTTGTTGTTTGAAATGTTAAGACTTGTATTGGAAAAGTATTAATAGCTGAGATTAAAGTATATATTTTACGAGGTGGTAGAAGAGGTGTTTCTGATAAAAGAAAGAAGATGAGATTATTGTAATATATAGGGTACAGATTTATTTTAAAGTTTGTGAAGATTTGTACTAAAACTAACGGTGCAAGAGTTGAATAAGGGGTCGCTGCTGCGACCCTTTTTGTGCGACGGGCAGTCGCATGGAGTGTTGATCTAGTCGACACTCTTCTTTTCATTATCTGACAGAGACGTCATCTCGGTGAAACGACTGGTTGATGATGATGATACTGAATCCCAGATGGTGAAAGTCCATCTCCGAGGAGA
>NZ_SMYO01000044.1 GCF_004358205.1 Bacillus salipaludis | reverse complement strand
CCTTGACAAGCTAGATCCGAAAGGATATTTGGTCTATAAGTTGAACAAGGAATAACTCTATTCATACTGAATAAAACGCTAAATAAAAACATTTGGGTGTGGTGGGTTGACAGTTTCGTTCATATCAGTTCAATAACGGCAATGAAAAAGGACTGCCGAAAACAGCCCATTTGTTATGAAACTATAGCACCCATTACTTTAAGTACAATACTTCACAATCTTCTTCATAAATCAAACAAGAAAGGTGATTCCTTAATAAAGCATCACCCCCGTTATTATAAGAAAAGCATTTTAAAATTTAAAAATGTTTTATAATCAACAGGATTTATCCAAACCGCATATACCTCAACTAATATCTCTCCTAGACGGGAATTGTTGTTTTGACTTCTTCTACCTTCATGTCTCTCCATTGGCTTTTTCACGCAATAGCAATGCTTTCTTTTATTTCATCCCTTTCATGTAATCTTAATAAGTTTTGGAACAAAGTTTATAATTTACTTTTTAATGGAAACAAGAAATATGATTTAGTTGACCTTTATGTAATTTTGTGTTAATTTGTATATGCAAATGAATAAAAGGATTTGATTAAATGAATGAAGAAGAACAGGTATTAATTCATTGTCTTTACTTTACAGCCAGCCGCTTTGCTCGTAACATTACAAAATTAACCGAAAAGACATTTGATTTCGGTGACCTTGCACCTTCATATCTTTACATGATAATGATTGTGAAGTTCCATCCGGAAATCACACAGAAGGAACTATGTCATAAGTTATCTATTGCACCTTCCACAAGTACGAGGTTTATTGATAAACTTGAAAAATTTAAGCTGGTCACCAGAAAAATGGATGGAAAACAAACACTGATTTCTTTAACTGAAGAAGGAGAAAAGGTGTACCTGCAGTTTCGGGTTTCTTTAAAGGAATTGTTTAATAGTTATTCCGAAATCTTAGGACGCGAGTTCAGTAAAGATTTAAGTAAAACTCTTCATGAAGCGAGCAATAAGTTAGAAAGAGAACTGTAATTTTTTTACCCATTCATTTGTATATACAAATATTTAGGAGGATTAAATATGTCAGAAAAAATATTGCTAATTGTCGGTGCTGGATCAGGGATTAGCTTAAATACAGCAAGGAAATTCGGAACAGAAGGTTTTAAAGTTGCTCTGATTTCCCGCAGTATGTCATTACAAAAATAATGAACTTAAAAATGATGGGATTGAAGCAACAGGATTTCCAGGGGATGTCTCTTCAGTAGAATCTATAAAAACAGCTATTGATGCGGTAATTAAAACTTATGGAAAAATTGATGTACTTTTATACAATGCTGCTGCAGGAAGACCAGGCAAACCAACAACATTAAGCGCTGAGCAATTAGTAGAAGATTTTAAAATCAGTGTAGCTGGAGCTCTTACTAGTGTAAAAGAAGTAATTCCCTATATGCCAAATGGAACCATTTTGTTAACCGGTGGCGGATTAGCTCTTCACCCTATGCTGACTATGCTTCATTAGCGATTGGAAATGCAGGTATTCGCAATTTAGCATACAGCTTGCATCAAGAATTGAGCCCTAAAGGAATTTACGTTGGAACATTAATGATAAATGGGTTTGTACAAGAAGGAACCTATTTCTCAGCTAAAAATATTGCGAATACATTTTATAGTATGTTCGAAAATCATACGGAAACAGAAATTATCTTTAAAGAAAAGTAAAATTTTTTAAAATTACATTTGTATGTACAAATATTTAATTTTCACGGGAAGAGCAACAATAAGTGAAATCAAAACTAGAAAAGAAAATATACAAAAGGAGACTTACTAATGAAAACTCTTGTAATTATCACCCACCCTAATTTGGAACAATCTCGAATAAACCGCACTTGGATGCAAGAATTAAAAAAACACGAAGAAATTACGATTCATACGCTTTATCAAGCGTATCCAGACGGGAAAATAAACGTAGCACACGAACAAAACCTATTAGAATCACATGACCGTATTATTCTTCAATTTCCATTCTACTGGTACAGCACGCCTTCTTTGTTAAAACAATGGCAGGATGAAGTGCTCTCTTACGGCTGGGCATATGGCGAAGGCGGCGACAAGCTTCACGGTAAAGAACTAGGTCTTGCGATTTCAACCTTTGGACCGGAAGATTCTTATCAGCCTACTGGCTATAATCATTTTACCATGGAGACCTTAACAACTCCTTTACAGCAAACAAGCAACCTCATAGGTACCACTTTTATGCCTTTATTTGTGCTGAATGGTGTTATGCATGTCACAGATGAACAACTTGAAGAAAATGCAAAAGCATATGTAAATCACGTTCTTCAGCCATCCTTAATTGAAGCTTAATATAAATATTTAAATAAAGGTATTTCTTCCACTGAAATACCTTTTTATGATTTTTGTTTACGTGTACAAACAATTGAAAAGGTGATCAAAATGAAAACATTAGTTATAGTAGCCCATCCAAACCTGGAACAATCGAAGGTAAATAGAACGTGGATGAACCGGCTTCAGCAAAAAGAAAATGTTACGGTCCATAATCTTTATGCACATTACCCAACATTTGAGATTGATGTGGAAAAAGAGCAGCAGCTTCTATTGGAGCATGATCGTATCGTTTTTCAATTCCCATTCTACTGGTACAGTTCACCCGCTTTGTTAAAACAATGGCAGGATTTAGTTCTTACTTACGGTTGGGCATATGGGTCAGAAGGAACGAAATTGCGCGGCAAAGAGTTTATGTTAGTAATTTCAACAGGCGGACCTGAAGAAGCTTATCAAGCTGGCGGATACAATCATTTCAGCATAAGCGAGTTAACCAAACCATTTCAGGCAACAGCCAACTTGACCGGCATGCGGTTCTTGCCCACTTTTACGAAACAGGGAGTACGCTTCTTAACGAACGAACAAGTCCTCGAAAGTGCTGAAGAGCTGGTATGTCATTTGAAAAATAACTATTAGAAAAGAGGTCTTGTAATGAATTATAAATTGTTAGGAAGAAGCGGCTTACGAGTATCTGAATTAGCTTTAGGTACAATGACGTTTGGGGAAGACTGGGGATTTGGCGCTTCTAAGGAAGAAAGCAAAAAAATCTTCAATGCTTTCGTTGAAGCTGGTGGGAATTTTATTGATACGGCTGTCAATTATACGAATGGAACAAGTGAAAAATATGTTGGGGAATTTATTCGTGAAAAGCGTGAACAGTTTGTCATTGCGACTAAATATACACTGAACACTCGTCCACACGATCCAAATGGAGGCGGTAACCATCGAAAAAATCTTGTTCAATCCGTTGAAAAGAGCTTAAAACAGCTTCAGACCGATTATATTGATTTACTTTGGCTTCATGCTTGGGATTTCATGACACCGGTCGAAGAAGTGATGCGTGCACTTGACGATTTAGTTCGTTCCGGAAAAATTCTTTATGTAGGAGTCTCGGATACACCTGCTTGGATTGTTTCACAAGCTAATATGCTGTCCACACTCCGTGGTTGGACTCCGTTTATCGGCTTGCAAGTGGAGTACAATTTGTTGCAGCGGACTCCAGAAAGAGATTTATTACCAATGGCACGAGCTTTAGATATTGGGGTTACTGCATGGGCACCAATGGCTGGCGGTGCACTAACGGGAAAATACAGTAATCCTTCATCTGAAAAAGGGAGATTATCTCCTCAAAGTGCACGCTTAAATAAACGCAACCGGGCTATTGCTGCAGTTGTGGAAGAAATCGCAAAAGAACTAGCAGTTTCCCCTGCCCAAGTTGCAATAAACTGGGTCCGTCAACAAGCTGGTACCGTCATTCCGCTAATTGGTGCAAAACGAGAAGAACAAATGAAAGACAATCTTGGAAGTTTGGCTTTCTGTCTTTCAGAAACTCATCTTACCCAATTAAATGAAGCTAGCAAAATTGACCTGGGATTCCCACATGATTTTCTTGCATCTGAATCTGTTTTAAATGCCATCCATGGAAAAACGTTTGAAAAGATTGAAAAAAAATAAAAGTGAATTGCTTGGAGAAGGGGAGAAATCGATGAAGGGGAAAATTTGTTTAATTACTGGTGGCAATTCAGGGATTGGTAAAGCAACAGCCACGGAAATAGCTAAAAGAGGAGCAACAATTGTTATATTATGCAGAAATGAGGAACGTGGCAAAAAAGCGATTCAAGATATTATTGAAGAAACAGGTAATACCCAAGTAGATCTCCTTCTTGCTGATTTATCATCTCAGCGTTCAGTCAAACAAGCAGCAGATCAATTTAAGAAAAAGTATAACAAGTTAGATGTTTTAATTAATAATGCAGCAGTCTTTTTAGCAAAACGTTCTGAAACTGAAGATGGAATTGAAACCACGTTTGCCACAAACTATTTATCTCATTTTATCCTTTCCCACCTCTTACTGGAGTCGCTTGAAGCAAGTGGTGAAGGAAGAATTATTAATGTAGCCTCCAAGCACAACGGAATTAAAATGAACTTTGATGACCTTATGACCAAACAAAATTATGCTTTTTTCAGAGCAGTAGGGCCTACTAAATTAGGTTTAATCTTATTTACTAAGGAATTTTCAAAGAGGCTTGACGGAAAGTGTGTTACCGTTAACAGCCTTCATCCTGGAATTATCCGCTCTATTCTTATGCATGACATGCCTTGGATCCTACGGACGATATTCAAAACGTTCTCAACTAATCCGAAAAAAGGTGCAGTTACACCAGTCTATCTTGCTTCCTCTCCTAATGTTCTTGGCGTTAGCGGTAAATTCTTTGTTAACTGCAAAGAAACAGAAACTACTGAAACTGCAAATGACCAGGATTCTGCCCGGAAATTATGGGATATCAGTATGAGCTTAATCAAGCCAGGAATCCTCTTTTAAGGGCACCAAGTTTTTTGGGAAATGCACTTGCTTTCCGACCCATAACAATGGCAGGATGATTATTAACATAAGCTATTTTAACTGCTGAGATTTGCGACTATAAAGTCAAGTCAGCAGGAAATTTTACTTGTATAAATAAGAATAATGTTACTGATTAAAAGGATTTTATCGTTTCCCTAAAAAACACCTTGACCTTAACTTAGGTTAAGGTTGTATCTTTTTAATTGTATCTAATCAATATAAACATTGGAGGAAATAATATATGAAAAAATTCGCTTTTGTAACAGGTGCTAATAAAGGGATTGGGTATGAGATTGTCCGTCAATTAGCAGAAAAAAATTATCACGTATTTTTAGGAGCCCGCAATGAAGGACTCGGACAAAAAGCTGTACAATCTTTAGGCTTTTCGAATGTTTCATTTGTTCAAGTTGATATTTCAGACACACAATCAATTCAAAAATCAATAAATAAAATCCTTGAAGTTACGGATCACATAGATTTGTTAATAAACAACGCAGGGATTGCACTCGATTTCGGTATATTGCCTAGTGAATTAAAATTAGAAACCCTGCGTCAAGAATTTGATGTTAACTTCTTTGGAACATTTCAAATGATTCAAACCTTTTTACCACTAGTAAAAAAATCTCAGGGTGGGAAAATTGTAAACGTCACTACCGATATGGCTTCACAAACGATGTTTGACAATGGTGATGCTGGACAACTTAATATATTAGGCTATAATTCATCAAAAACCGCTGTAAATTCTTTAACATTAGCCTTTGGTAAAGAATTTGGTACAAACGGTCCTGAAATTTTAGGAGTTACACCTGGTTTTACCACTACCGACCTTAATGGCAATGCTCCAGGAGGAAAAACACCTGCGGAAGGTGCACAAATCATTGTTAAATACGCCTTAAGCGAAACAAATTATAATGGTAAAATCCTTAATAAAAATGGGATTATTCCTTGGTAAACAAGATAAGGGAAATTCTATGAATTATACGATCGGACAAGTTGCAAAAATCAATCATTTATCCATTTCTCAATTACGCTACTATGATAATCAAGGACATTTAACAGTTTGTAGATTGGTCAATGGATGGGGATGATACTATTCCTCAAAGACTAGAAATGATGAAACAACAAGAAATCAATGTTCTACAACAAATTCGTGTTACCGAAGAAAATTTAATAAAAATTCAACAAAAAATTGCAAGACTTGAACGTGAGATGAAAGAAAATCATTAAGCAATTGTATAAAGTAGAAAAGATCACGTACACATACGTCTGGTCTTTTTTGTTAATATCTCGTATAAATCAGTAATTAGGCATTCTATAGCATATCTTATATAAAAAAAGCTGCAATACGGCAGCTAGTTCTTCAATATTACCCCCTTAAGTAATAAAAGATATATTCTAGTCTTATTCCGCAGCTAAAGCCTGGGCTTTAGTTAAATGAACCGTACCAGATGGATGTTGTGGAGGAGCATATATGGAATAAAGTTTTAAAGGGGTATTACCTGTATTGGTAACATTATGCCAGGTTCCGGCAGGTATCATAATGGCAAAATCATCATAAACATTTTGTACAAAGTTTAAATTATCTTTTCTGTTGCCCATTTGAACAATCCCTTGACCTTGTTCAATCCGTAAAAATTGGTCAACGTTAGGGTGAATTTCTAAACCGATGTCTTCACCAACTTTAAGACTCATCAATGTAACTTGCAAATGATTTCCTGTCCATAAAGCAGTTCGATAGGTATTGTTTTGCTTGGCAGCCTCATTAATATTGACTACAAATGGTTTTCGCCCATAATCTTTTACCTTGTTTCTCGCGTCATCATAAATATTCCAGTAATCAGGTTGTCTTATATAACTATTATACATTGGGATATTAGCACCATAAACATTAGGTTGATATGGGTATGGATACATCCAAGGGGTATAGTACATCTTATTCAATCCCTTCATAGATTTATACAAATTATCGTATGCACTATTTATAGGAATGTACTTATGTGCAGTGCGAATATAGCCCAAAACAGTTGGTCAATTTAATGGAACTATTGGACAAAAGATAAACCAATCTTCAACTAAACTCCCCATTAGTGCAATAAGAAAAAGCTGCCGCAACGACAGCCCTGTTCTTCAACTCTTGCACCCGATAGTTTAAGTACATTTCTTCACAATCTCCTCGATAAATACCCAATTTTCTTTTAAAATGATCCTCCTCAATCTGGCCCTAAAATGAAAAGTGTGCTCTTATACTTGTTCCAGGATTGCGACCGATTGTGGAATAGCATTTTGCTACTTTGCCCCTGGTTACAGCAACGCCGAAACTGGGCCTATTTTTGGGTGTTCTAATTCGGAGGGGTATGGGATTAGGATTATCTTTACAATTTTTTATGTTTTTACCTAGAGAAATGTAACAAAAAAAGTCCAGCTAGGTGCTGGATGAAAGGAGTAGGTCTACTACTCCTATATACACGAAAAGCATGTACAAAAAATTAAGAACATAAAGCTTATGTAAATTGTCACTTTTAAATAAAAGTCCTCAAAGGAGTGCCACCAACGAAACGCTGAAAACATACGTTAAGGATATTCCAATATTAAAAAGCCCAATTCCTCAGTATGACAATAGAGAAATTGGGCTTTTGTCGTTCCTCCATTAAAGCGCCCGATTTTTGAGATTAATCTTTAATTCCAAATCGAATATGAAGTTTGGTTTAAGAGTATTTCATCCTAATCATTATTAAAGCCACCTCCAGCGGGGAAGTGTCCAACACCGTGCTTCTTTATCTGCCACTTAAAACTTTAACTGAGGAGTGCGGATAAGACCTCAAATTTGGCAGCGAAATGATTATGGTTCCAAGGATAATCGTCAATGCACCTATACCAGAAAACCATGAAAGAGTTTCATGATAAAAAACGACTCCCAGCACCATAGCAAGAATTGGTGAAACAAAAAGCCAGGTTGAAGGGAAAACCGTGTTTGTCTTGGAGACAAGCCAGTAATAGAGACTATGTCCGCCCATTGATCCAACTACTATCAAATAAAGGGACGATCCGATTGCTGCCGGACTTACTAAAGCAGACACTTGGAAATCCTCCGTCACAAGAGACAAAATCATTAACAGGATCCCGCCATGCATCATTTGAACGGCATTTAAAGCAATCGGGGAAATTTTATCAAACCGATTGATCACCCTTTTCGAATAAATTGTTCCTGATGCATAAAACACCTCACCTGCCATAATTAAGAGACAGCCGCCCAGCACCAAGGAATTAACAAGAAAAGTAAAGCTCGGTAAAATGAGGAGAAAGACCCCCGCTATTCCTATAAAACATCCAATAAAGGAACTCGAATTTGCTTTCGTTTTTAAAATAAAAGTTTGAATCAACAGTATCATCATCGGCCCGGTAGCTGACAAGACGGCTGCAGTTCCTGACGGGACAAACTGCTCTGCCCAATATAATGTGGCAAAAGTACCAAAAGTCAGCCCAATCCCCGACAATAGCATCTCCATACGAAAAAACATCCTTAGTGTAGTCTTTCTTTTTAACCTCATAATGACAAATACAATCAAACCTGCTAAAAAAAAGCGAATGCCTGCTGAGAAAAAAGGCGGTACGCCTGCATCAATCCCTATTTTTATCGCAAGAAATGTTGTACTAAAAATCAGACACATAAACAAATAACCAAACAATACCATGTCAATTCCTCCTTTTTGCTCCATTATAGGTGAAGGATAATAGAACAGATGAAAATCATTAGAACAGATTAAGAAGAAACATGCTAAAATCAAAGGGATTGGGAGGGAAAGAAATGAATAGAGATTACTTATTTAAACAAGTATACGATTATGTATTACACCGAATCGAACTCAATGAATGGAAAGAGAATGAAAAGCTCCCGTCAATTAGAAATTTAGCCGCTGAGATGAAGGTTCATCGTTTAACCGTATTAAAGGCCTACCAGCATCTTAAACAGGAAAATAAAGTCTATGTCAAAGATAAATCCGGCTATTATGTCCAATCCCGTGAAATTAATAAATTTGAAAGCCTGGAAAATCCGATCGTTTCTGCATATGTGCAAAAAAATCATTTATCGGAAATCCATCAGGTCCCTGTTTCCTATCAATTTTCGCAGGCATTAATTGACCCTAATCTTTTGCCAAATCGCTTCATATCGGACTATGTAAAAAAAGTTTTTGATCTCTACCCAAAGGTTCTTTCCACCTACTCCACCGTTCAAGGCGATCATGAACTGCGTCAATCACTTTCTGACTATTTTAATCAGCATTTTAAAACGATTACACATCCAGATCAGCTATTAATTACGGCAGGTTCCCAGCAAGCCATTCATCTGATAGCACAGGCATTTGTAAAATCAAGAGACATTATCCTTTTAGAGCGACCGAGCTATAGTTCTGCCATTGATATTTTTCGAGCACAAGGAGCCAATATTGTAAGCGTCGATATCTATCCGTACGGATATGATTTAGATCAGATTGAATTCATCATGAAAAAACACAAACCTCGTCTGTTTTATCTGAATCCAACCTTCCATAATCCAACCGGATACACGGTCCCATCGGCTCAAAGAAAGCAATTAGTCCAGTTAGCCGAGCACTACCGCTGTCTGTTAATAGAAGACGATGCTTACTACGACATCTTTTTTGACCAAGAGCCGCCACCGCCCATGTATACCTATGATACTTCCGGCATGGTGATTTATATCAAAAGCTTTTGCAAATATGTATCACCAGGGCTGCGAATAGCCGTCATGATGAACGGTCAGTCTTCCGTGATGAAATCACTGCTAGCAGTAAAATCATTGGCCGATAATGGATCACCGCTTTTAAATCAGAAGATTTTCCTGCATTACTTTTCATCACCAAGACTACAGCAACATGTTGAGAAACTGCGAATTGCGCTGCAAATACGAAAGGAAATCATGGAGGACGAAACTGTCCGTAACAGATTGGCAATGGACCAGCCCAAATGGTGGCTTAAATTTATGGGTACAGCTCCCAGACCACCTGTCAACAGAAGACTTATTGGTCAAGAGTCTGGAGCAATCAATATCCTTTGTTCCCGGACAAATATGTGACCCCTTAAAGGAGCCATCCTCATGGCTTCGGTTAAGCTATTCCTATGCCAATGAAGAACAAATCTCGAAAGGACTTAGGAAGTTTATTAATTTAGTACGCTCTACTCAATAAGGGGTAGCGTCAAGAAAATGTGGATTTACAACGTTAAGGAAATTTCAATATAAAGAAAACTCGCCGATTGGCGAGCCCCCTAAGGGCGAAGACAGAGGCGTAGTGCACTTATACTTTCCTATTAGCCTAAAAAGCCCAATTTTTCTGTATTAAATTAGAGAAATTGGGATCTTATTTATTACTACATTAAGCACCCGTTAGCTGAATAAGAAAAAGCCACCAGTCAGTATTAGTTAATTTAGTAAATTTAATATAATCATTAACAGAATGGATAATGAAATGAAACCAATCATAAAGTATCCAAAGTATTTTAATGGTTTTGGTAACTTGTTTATCTTAGCATTAGAAGGGTTACCAGCATTTCCTTCAATCTCGTTAAAATGGTCTATTGCATCATTAAATGGTTTATTCTCATCTTTCATACAACCACCCATTTACTAAATAATAACATTATTCAGTCCTCTGCATTGGGATTTTTTGTATTATTTTCCTGAACTAGTCGAGTAGAAGGGAGCCTTTCTACCTTCCGGTAGATTGTACTCCTCCCCCTCACAGAACCGTGCTTGCACTATTA
>NZ_SMYO01000043.1 GCF_004358205.1 Bacillus salipaludis | reverse complement strand
TAACTGTTATCGTTTCTTCTCCTGCTTCTAAGACATCGTTAGATGTAGGATAATCTAATAAAGTTAGTAAAGAAACAACAGAATATAAATCCCAAAAACACCTACATATTCAGGGAAAACCTGATCAAGAACTGCTTGAAATTGTAGTTTGGCTTACGAGATCTATGTCCCAACCAGCCAAATCATGTTTAAGCAAGTAGGGGGCGAACGGTTTACTTGACGGGTTCTAAGTCCCACGGGTGCTTACGTTCTACCCCGGCTACCGTTATAATAAAACCAAATAAAAATTGGTCAACCAGAAATATCTGGCTGACCTTATAATACGAACGGGTGTTATAGTTAAAGAATTAGGGCTATTTGCAAATAATTTCAAAAAATGATATTTTAAAGAAGAATTATTTTTGTTCGGTGTAAAGGATAGTATTAGTAAAAACTTATCGTCTTGATGATCACTGAGAGCAAGGATAGTAATACATTGTGTGTGCTTAGCACACTAGGAGGCAACAAACATGGAAAAAGGTAAAGTAAAATGGTTCAATGGCGAAAAAGGCTTTGGATTCATCGAACGTGAAGGTGGAGAAGACGTATTCGTTCATTTCTCAGCTATCCAAGGCGAAGGGTACAAAACATTAGAAGAAGGTCAAGAAGTGACTTTTGATGTTGAGCAAGGTCAACGTGGAGCACAAGCAGCTAACGTTCGTAAAGCTTAAATAAAATACCAAACCGGACAGACTCTTTTTTCGAGTCTGTTATTTATTTTTCTTAGAAAAAAATAACCCCACTCAAAAATGAGTAGGGTACTTAAAAACAGTAAATCAAATGGTAAACCAAGTGTAGCATATAAATTGTGGATCTCCTAATTTCATTGTATTTTTTACTCAGAGAAAAACTCTGTTGGCAACATAGAAACAGACTGAAACAAATCATGTGCTATGATTCAATAACATATCACTTTTTCTAATTGTGCTAACTGGCAGGATAATGGAAGGTGAGAAATTACTCCATTATATCGTAATCGACTCAAAAAGCTAAAAAAAATAAGACTAGGATTGTAAACTAGTCTCAAGTAATAAGTCATATATGTCTCTTTCCACAATTTCGTCAAACAACAATTTTAAAAAAGAATCATTTAATTTTTGTTCATAAGCCGTTAAATATATATCAATTAACGCTTCATTAGACAGTGTTTTAAATCGCATTACTATCTCCTTAGTATTCAATCCAATTTTATTACATAAATTTTCCACCCTAACCTTATAAAAAAGATTTCGAACAACATCTGCTTTATTATAGGGTAATTCTAGAAGTTTTTTAAATTTCTTTATTAAATTAAAGAGAAGTCTAACCCTTTTTATTATTCCAAAAGAAACAATGTGAAATATTGCACTTAAACTAACGGGTGTTTGTGGGGCCGAGCATAGGTCGTATCATATAGCGGGTGGGATTCCCGTCGAGTAAGAACTAGCCATTCGCTCGTAGCGAGTCTTGGAGGGCTAAAGATAACTTTAGTCTTTAAGCGTAGACAGTTAAAAGTAAAATTTAATGAAATTACTAAATGGTCGCTCTTTTTATTTGTAAAAAAACAAACCCCAACAATATTGATGGAGTTTAGAAAAAGGGGAGTCCGATAAACTATACAATTTTAAGGTACAAACCTTACATTTTTATTATGCTCAAATGCTTTACAAAATATACGAAGAAATCCAACCATCCTTACTCATTATGAAAAAGGATGTAGATGAGAGTGGCTCAACAGGGCTACTCTTTTAATATTGACTTCGTCTTACACTATAAAATCTAGAAATCAGTTTTTGAACTGAATCCTCGATTACTTGTTAATTGCTTAAATGTTCAACCTATTGTTATTAAATTTGTTGTCCCATTTGCTGAGCTTGTTGTGCTTGGTTAAATTGTTGTGGTACTGCTCAATTACTCGTATGAATGTCACGTTCATACAGAGGTTGTACAGGACGATGATTATCCGGGAAGATTCTACCGAAAGCATCGATTTGTGCTTTGGACATCTCAATTGGTTGCTCTAATATTACCCACTCAACTTTTTCAGAACAAGGAGGTGTTGTTAGCGAGCCATTATATTGAAATGAATTCCTACTCTTCGGTAGCAGGCTTGTCAAATTAATCGGTTGAATTAACTTGGTCTCCTCTTTGGTTTCTTTTTTTGGCAACTTGCCCCAAATCTCTGCCAAAGATTTGTTCTTGCTTCCTTCTTTGATCATAATGCCGAGTACCGCTAGCTTGTTATTTTTATCTTGATGCACTAGATGAATCTCCATTTCAAAGTTTTTCCCATTAAACTGGTGCTCACTTGGCTGGTGGAAATGAAATTGAGCAAGTTTGTATTCTGTTCCTTCCACTACTATGCTATTAATTGTTTCAGATGTATTGGCTTGTACAGTATGACTGTTATTCTTGAGAGAAAATATCGTTGGTTGGTAAGTGGTTTTAACATCATCCAATGCGTGATTTGATTGAACCCCAGATATTTCAATATTAATAGGTGATTGTTCCTTGCCATCGACACATTCAGAGTATAACGTATCTAATTCCCCCCAATTTTTTGGACTTGTTTCTCCTTCATATGACCAATGAGTAGATTGTTTGTTCTCTGCTTCAAAAGCTTCCTCTTCTTTTGGTTCAGATGCTTCCTTCGTTTGACCTGAGCAACCGCCTAGTGAAAAACTTAAAGATCCAGCTAAAAAAGCATAAAAGAGTTTCTTTTTCATAATTAGTAATTATCTCCTTTTTAATATTGATATAATCCAAGAAATCAAGTCTTGGTTATTAATAAAAATCTTATCTGTAAGGTTTTTTCTCGTCTGATCCAAACGTAGCAGGCTATTAACTTTCCAAGTCATAAATGTTAAATTTATAAAAAAAACGATTGTATTAAGTTATTTTAGGATACCAGCGGCACTATATAAGTGATCATTGATTGTATTAAAACTGCCTTCTATAGGGTAGTTTTTTCCTTATGAAAAGAACCTCCATTAAGTGGTTCTTTTCATCTAGCAATTTATCTATAAAATTAGGGGTGTTTTAATTATACCAATATTAACCAATGAAAAAAGAGGAAAATATACTAGTATTTTCTAGGTAAAAATAACTTGAAATTTCATTCTGTAGAAAATCTAATATCCAACGTTTTAGGAAATGAAATTGCAAAAGTTTAAAGAAAATACATAAGGTAGTAAAGCACGGATAAAATTTATTCCAATATATAAATAAAACTAAGGACCCCTCTCGAAAGCATAAATGTACAAAACATTCATAAGGAGTATTTATAAAAATACAGAATTACTCTGTATTCTCCGAAAGGTTGTGGATTAATAAAAAAACCAATGGCAGCTGTTTTTGCATGTTTGGATTTGTAATGGGGATTGCACAACTTGCTGGTACGATTTGCGGTTATATACAAATAAAAATACAAAAGGACTCCTTGATATGGGAGCCCTCATGTGTAGTAACTTCTCAGATATAGAAAAGTTATTTATAATTATACAATGAATTGCAAAAATATGATTAATAATTTTTTGACTACATTAGGATAATCACATGAAAATACTAATTCCTTGGTGGCTTTTATTTCTAAAATGAAAAAGAACTCCCGATCAGGAGTCTATTTCATGTAGCGTTTACTATTATATTACGCTTTTTAAACTACCAATATCTACTTATTTAAAAAAGAGGAAAGGAAACTAAGGGTTGTTAGTCCATTTTATTTAAGGGTTTCCAAGACAGTCCTCTTCAGCGTTCTAAACTAAATTTTTTTAAAAACAAGTGTAAACTCATCACCCCCCCATGTGTTGCCAAAGCACCCCTAATAAGTGCTTTTGAAAAAATCTAATTGGAAATCTCCCAGTTCCTTTTATCCAATATCCGTTCAACCCAAAAGCTCTAGCTCTAGACTTTTAATAAATAATTATTATTTAGGGTAGAGGGAAATGCACTCCTACCCTAAATGCTTTTTTCCTTTACAAAGATACTGTGAAAGTATCAAGGCGGAAAGGATTTTATATAACTAGAAGGCGAACAGAATAATAAATATAAGTAAATAAAAAACAAATTTTGAAAGTTTGAATAACGCTATCTTAATTAATGAATCACTTTCGGCAAGCTGGCAATAAGGACTAGCAACTGCTCTTCAGTGTTTGTCCTCGGGTGTGTCCTCGTCGTTATTAAAAATTATTTAAATGTATTTCAGGTGAAATTTTAAAAATGGTTGATATGCTGAAGTTTTCCACATTTTGACCACAAAACATATAGAATGGTTAAGAATTCCATTATAAAAAGGATTTAAAAAAAGCCTGGTTGACAGGCTTTTTAGGAAAAGTCTTTTTCCGTTTTTTTCATATTATATATATAAATTAAAGAACGTAAGGAATATGGTCTTAAATGTGGCCGCCGCGCACCTCAGTTCTCAAAACGTTAATTATCAACGTTTCAAGGCTCTCAACCGAATCGGTTGGGTTTTTTGGGGGGTCAAAAAAGCGCTTGTGACCATATTTTGACCATATGAATTTTTTTGACCTTGTATTAGACAGTAAACAAAAAGAATCTAATTAGATAAAATGCGGGTACAGGATATTTAATAAAGGGTGAACAATGTTTCAATATATCATTAGTTGTTTTCTAATTTTATAGAAAGTATTTACATCCTATTAGCCGTTTTTGTTCAATATGGCCTTGAAATGATCTGCAAAAATCGGGCGCTATACTGGAACAAGGATAAGCCTTATTTTTCATTTTACGGCTATTATATTGAATATGTAGATGCATAAAAATTCTACTTTTTATCGTCTGACAAGCTTCTTTAGAAGCCGAAAAACTTGATATATCAACGAAGTATAAAATCATGCATAGTCGATAAACGGCAATCCCTTATGTATGGGATTGCTGTTTTTGCTAACTTCATATTTACGATTAACTGATAATGAATAAGATACGCAGTTAGTATTTTTCTTTTACCTTTATCGTAAGATATCACAGGTCTAAAGATTTATAAAAAAATTTCCAATTTAGGAAATTATTACCTTAAAATCACGAAATAAATAAATTAAACTAAAAGCTACATAAGAAGAGGTTCATTGTGCATTGCTTACCGATTCCACCCACCACAAACCATATTTATCCAGTGGTGACAGCGTAGCGTACCTAACTAATGTAAGAGTTTCGCATATTTATAAAATAATGTTAATCAGAGTGTCAAAAAATATTTTTTTGACACCCCACCAACGGGTAAAACCGTTGATATATCAATATTTATAGAGGGAGTTGATTTAATGACATTATCTCAAGGATTTTGACAATACTTCTTTGGACGGGGACCACGATATCGTATGCTTTTATCATTAAACCAAATAAGTTTTATAAGTATCCACCATAGTAAATGCATGTAGCTTATCTAAATATCGTTATATTTTTATTGGTTAAATTAATATTTTTATAGAGGAGATTTTCATTTTGAATAATAAAATAAAAAGTATACTGATTATTTTATTGAGCTTTTCAATTGTTTTCGGCGGAATTGGGCAAACAGTGGTGGCAAAGGGTATTAAGGATGCTAATCAAGGACAACAAATGAATTCTAGTAAGGAAAATGTAAAACAGTGGTTAAGTGAATATGAATTCTATGAGGACACCAGAATTGCAAAAATTTATGATCAGATGGCAATAAATGAATTAAAGCGTTTCGCGACAGTCATAAAAGAAACTAATGCTAATTTTGATTCTAAACGGATAGCGGAAATTGATGAAACCGGAGAATTTAAACAAAAAGATATTAATGATGTACTTCAACAATTGATTAACCAATATGAACAAGCCGTTCAAGAGGAGTACATACAAGAGGTGGTTCTTAAAAGTGATCTGCTCTTGAAAATCAAACATAAGTTAACCATATGTCTATGGGGTTATTTATCAGAAAACGATTTTAATGAACCAACTGAAGTTTTACTTGCAGATATACTCTTTAATTTTTATTTATCGGATAAAATTGTCAATAAAAATGCAATCGGTATCTTAAAGGATATCTCCGATCAAGCAGATTACAAAGAAAATCGGGTAAAAGCTCATTTGAATAACGCGGTGAAAATGTCTGAAAAAGGTAATGAGTTTCTAGAAAAAGATCTAGCTATCCCTGCCTCAAAATCCTATCAAAATGCATATAAACAAGTGTTATTCGGACTTGAAAAAGCTGGCTACTCATTTAATAAAGAGTTCTTTGAATCTACCTCAGACACTGATGGTGACACTATAACAGAGGGAATAGAATTCCTGGAGGGACTGAATCCATATAAAAAGGATACAGATGGTGATGGATTGCAGGACAATATTGAATATGAGGTTAAATCATTAATTTCTCCGACAAAATATGATACAGATGGTAATGGCATAAGTGACGCCGATGAAGATAGCGATGAAGACGGCCTGAGTAATAAAGACGAGCAAGCTTATCAAACAAATTTGATTAAGGGAGATTCAGACCAAGATAGTTTAACTGACGGATTTGAAGTACATCAGTTTAAAACATTACCTAATAAGGTTGATACAGATGGCGATGGGTTAAGTGATGGAGATGAATATGCTTTAAAGACAAATCCGAATGCTGCAGACAGCGACAATGACGGAATTGAGGATTCACAACAACTCTATAAACAATCGATTCGTCAATCATTGACTCAGCCTGATCAAGCAGAAATTAAAAGCGTAGAAGTTGAGTTTAGTGCAAAGGATAATATCAATCAAACAACTAGAATTAGCAGCACAAACAACGTTAAAACAACTAATTTACACGGTATGATTGGTTCTCCTGTAAGCATAACTACGAAATCAGCATTTGAGAAAGCAAGCATTACATTTACGTATGATAAAGTGAAGCTAGGAGACACAGCGGAAAATGATTTAGGCATCATTTGGTACAATGAAGAGAAGGAAATGTATGAAGGCCTTAACGCGGAATTGAATGCAAGTAAGAATACAATAAGTGTGAAAACGACTCGCTTTGGCGAATTTCTGATTGTTGATAAGAAAAAATGGCTGGAGCTTTGGAGTAGGGAAATAGATTACTCGGGGGCGAAGGGAAAGAACGATCAAGCTGCAAGCAGCAATAAGTTGAATGACATTGTCCCTAGCGACGAATCAGGTGATGGAGGGATCGATACAACAGATTCCGATGGTGATGGCTTATACGATATCTATGAAATAAAAGGAATGAAGACACCATACGGAATCATCTACTCAGATCCTAACAAGAAAGATAGTGACGGAGATGGATTAACCGATGGCGAAGAAATGGGTCCATTCCAATCATTCACGGTAACTATTTTTGGAGTTCCTATTCACTTTGAAGGTTTCTTTCCAAAGAGTTTTCCTGACCGAAAAGATAGTGACGGAGATGGAAAGCCTGATAAGGAGGATTTGAAACCGTTGTACTCTGATTTATCCAATACGGTCATTTTTCAATCAGACCGACCAGAAGGCCATGATGAAAATGGAAATGTCGCGAATGATATGAAAACAAATGATTATACTGAAGATGAAATCAAAGACATTAGCTGGATGTTCAGACTCCAATTACTGGAATCTTATTTCCCAAGTATCCTCTTTAATGAGTTCGAAGATATGTCAACAAGTTTGTTTGCCATGGGAGATATGGAAGATGTGATTGTAGATATGATTAATCATTTCAGGGATGGAACTGGTAAAGAATACAGAAACAAGACGTTAACGAAAGAAGCGAGTGAGCATGAAACAACGAAAGCCTATGTTGAATTTGTCAAAAAGGCCTTAGTCGATGAGCTGAAGAAAAATGGAGGAAATTTGGCAGCACTTAAGTTTGATCAAAGTACAAAGGATATAAATGCATTTTATAATTTTATCCAGAGAAATGCTAGTTATCCGACGTTTAGCACATGGAGTGACCGAGTAGGTGGACTGACCATTACGGTAAATGATACGTGGGGGAATACTGTATCCGTAAAAGATTTTCTATTAGAACGGAAATACTTTAAAGGAGTCATGCGTGTTCGTTTATATGATCATTTTGGGTTGGATCAGCCAGATGTTGAGAAGGTGTATAAGAACTTAGCAGGATTCCGTTCCTGGTTTGTCCTACAGCACTTTGATGAATATGATGGGAAATATAAGCCTTTTGTGTCTGTAATGGAAATGGATATACCATTTGAGGGAGAATTATGATTAAAGTTAATGTGAAAATTATCGTTTTGATGATTTGTACACTCTTTATTCCATTAAGCTTAATTGGATGTACAAAGAATGAGGAATCAAGCGGGGAAACAAAGATTTTCGAAATTGCCAATACAGAAGAGGTCGTTGGTCAAAAGGGTGAAGAAGTGGAGACTCTTAGAAAGCATTTTATGATTCTAAATCCACCAAAAGATTTAATAGAGTTGAAAGAATTAGTTGAAAAATACAGTAAGAATCATCCAGTTGAAGATGAGATGAAAAGAATCAAAGGAAAAAACAGGATTTTCGATCTGTCCTTTTATCGGGAAAGTGAGGATTTGCCAAGAGATTGGCAGCCTGATGAAAGGTACATGGACACAGATAGGCTGGAACATCATAAGAATGATCTAATTGCCTATACCATTTGGTCAGATGCTGAACCACAAAAGGAATACACTGTTTATGATAAAAGTAAGGAAGGAAAGGTCATGAAGCAGATGCATTTTATTGAGGATCAGCTTGTTGAGTGATACACTATCGATACAAAATAAGGAAATGGAAATTGTTAGAAACTAAAACAGGGACACTACATGATAGACTAGGGATCAATGTGAATATTTTCCATAGTGGTCCTCATTACTCGAATCGTTTCCATACCCAATTAAAACTTTAATATTCAAAGCTGGAAGCTATGAATACTAAGACTCGTAAAGCAAAGGAAGTTCCACTGTCCACTAAGACAATGAAACTCTTAAAGGAATACATGAACGAGTCAGACGACTTTGGAGAAGACCTGCTATTCCTTACCTACGATGGTAGAGAAATGCTCTCTAATACTTGGAGAACTAGACTTCATGAAGTTGCAGAGCTGTCTGAAGTTAAGAAATCTGTTCGTCCATATTTTAAGACACACAGGAGCATTACTTTACATTACAAATGGAGGAGAACCCTTCAGCTTACAAAAAATATTAGGTCACACAGACATGTCATTGACTAGGAAATATGTAAACATGACTAACATGGACGTTAAGAGACAACATAATTCATTTAGTCCTTTAAGAAATGTTTTCCGTTAAGCTTTCCCTTTATGGAGAGCTTTTTTTTTATGAGTCATTAGAAGAAATTAAAGAAGAAATAAGTGAATATATTGAAGAAATATTGCTTGGTACAAATTAGAGTTCTTCTCTAACAAACTGAGTGCTTTTGTTATAGATGATGGTCGATACGGCGGTCTTTTTCTTGTTGAGCTAACTGGCAATTTAGTGGAATAGCATTGTATTATTTGTATCAGGGGGTTGATAATAATGCCTGTTCATGAATTTGGAATCATTGATGATATTGAAATAGTGAAAAGAAATATTGGTTATGAACCCAAAAATATAATTGTATTTCTGTTGATGATGAAATTATTATTCACTTAAATGAGCATTTATCTATTATGAGAACCTACTTTCATTCGCTTGAACGTCCAGAGTTTGGGTTAGCTTTCTGGGGAATTACATTTATTCCACCTGAATCTTTATCAATGTTTTATGATGTGATTACATATTCAACGATATAGAAAAATTCTGCTGAACTTAATCAGTTAGCTTCTAAAATAATAAAGGCTAAAGAGGAAAATAAATATATTATTTACAAGCGATTTCCCAAACCTTGACACACTGATTTTTACTAAAGATTTTACTCGAAAATGGTGGATAAGAAAAAAGTTAATGGTATTCACGGAACTCTTTATCTTGAGGATATTGCAAAGGAAATTTTTCCAAATAGAAGAGAAACAGACTCTAGGAAGTTTTAATTGCTGAAAAAATATTATTCAGCTAACGGGTGATAGGATGAAACAAGGTGTTGCTGCGGCAACATCTTGTTGCTTGTTGAGCTTAACGGGGTAGTTTATTGAAATAAGTTTTGGGGATATTTTTGAAAAAAATTTTAAATAAGCAATTTTATAGTTCTTTATTGATAGTCATTTTATTATTTAGTGTTTTGTTTTGGAATCACTATTCTTGGTGGATAGCATTGTTTAATTCTATAGCTATTGTTCTAGTTGGAGTCATACTATACAAACCTGTACAGAAAATAAATCGTAATCGTAGGCGATATTTTCCGAGGTGGGTGCAATCACTAGTATTCTTTCTTTTTCTTCTAATTATGTTCAATTTTAGAAGCTACTTCTCCAACATAGCAGTACTTTGGTTTTGTGTTTTTGTATCGTTATTAGTAAATCTAATTTTTCCTGAATTACCTGAAAAATGAGGGGGGGAAGGGTAGTTATTAAAAGAGATTTCTTGTTCTCAAGAGTCGAAGAACAGGGCTGTCACTTTCGGCAGCTTTTCTTATTGAAGTAACGGTCAGTTTGATGAAGAAGGTTAATTAAAACAAGCAGAGAATTATTATGTATATAAATACACAGGGATGAATGTAACGATGAAAAAGAATAGGACATATACACCTAAAGCGTTTGAAGAAAAACCGACCAGGGGAGAAAAAACTCGTTAGTCTATTTATATTTTGCTTTCCAGCTGTTTAAGAGTTGGTAGTGCAATCCCGTTACTTTTCTCTTTAACAGTAATAGGACTTGTGTTTTAGCTACTATAAAAGGATGTTGAAGGGGAGATTGTGAAATGTTGTACTTAAACTATCGGGTGCAAGAGTTAAAGAATGGGATGGCTGCGGCGATCCCATTTTCTTATGTGCGCCCGGCATGGGCGATAACTTGGTGGTGAAAGTCCACTACAGGCTTGGCAGTAGGAACTGTTAGCCAATAGCAAGGGTGTCCACCGTGAGGTGG
>NZ_SMYO01000042.1 GCF_004358205.1 Bacillus salipaludis | reverse complement strand
GCCACCTAACTGTCTACGCTTAAAGACTAAAGTTACCTTTAGCCCTCCAAGACTCGCTACGAGCGAATGGCTAGTTCTTACTCGACGGGAATCCCACCCGTTATATGATACGACCTAGGCTCGGCCGCACACCTGCCCCGTTAGTCGAACAAGAAAATGAGTCGCAACTACGATCCTTTTTAAGCTCAAGCATCCATTATTTTTAGCAAAATTATTCACAAAAAATGATATATTATAAAGCACTAAAAATAGTGCTTTAATTTGCAGGCTTATTGTACCCTCTCTCACCGTATGGCTGTAATTTCTCCAACCACTGCTTTACCATTTGCTTAAGCTGCCAGCGTCTGTCTGTACTTTCTTCAACTTCCTTCTTCTCTAGTACTTCGTATACGAATGCATCTCCCCCTAATTGACTCCAATCTTTTTGCAACTGAGCATTTGCGAATCTCCCCATTTCAAGTTGCATTTTCAGTGTTAGCCACTTGTTTTTTAAGTTAGGGCAGCTATCAACATAAATTTTTCCATTAACCTTGTTTTTAATTTGATATATGCCCATATAGGTCTTAAATTCCTTAAATTCCTCTTTTAATTCCTTACGCCTGCTCTTATCCACCGTTCTATCTCCTTTCAGGGTCTATTGCTTAATATGCTATCATTTTTAGACTCTTGATAGAATACGCAATCGTTCACATAACACCCCATATGGTTCTCCCCCTTTATCTTTAACTATTTAAAGATATTCTGTAATTCCATATGTATGCCTTGTTCCACTAAACTGCCCTGTTAGCACAATAAGAAAAAGGCTGCTGCAGCAGCCCAATCTTAAGACAGTTGTTCTTTCTCAGTTAAAACAACATATGATAAAATGCTATTATAATTTTCCAAATAACGGAATGTTTGTCGTTCCGTTAAAGGGCAGTTTAATAGCAATCTACAATACGCCACAAATGAATTTTGAACAAAGGGATTAATTGGAGGAAATAGAAAATGGATGTAAAAACACTTTTGTTACAACAATGGGCAAGCTGCTTGGATGAAGAAGACTGGTTTCCACCACTTGAAAAAGTGCTAGAGGATATTACTTTTGAACAGGCAATTTGGAAACCAGTTGTGGGGGCACATTCCATTTGGGAATTAGTTTGTCATCTACTTTTCTATGAAAAGCGATTTCTGTTGAGATTTCTGTTGCGATTTCTTGATGAAACAGCGAATGAACCACAGGCAGAAAATAATGAATCTACATTTCAATTACCAACTGAGACGTTAGAAAATTGGAAGGAAACAAAACAAGAATACTTTTATGTTCATCGTGAACTTGGAAAAATACTAGCAAAATCAGAACATGAAGATTTGTATAGACAGATCCCAGGAGAAGATAATTCATTAGTGCTTGAACTGAAGAGTTTAGCATTGCACGACGCATATCATATTGGGCAAATTGTATTCCTTAGTAAGATGCAAGGAGCTTGGGCAGGGAAACGGAGCTTTTAAAAAAGCTTCATCAGGACGTCATGAATCATTCCGTTTTTCTTTAAATTCTCTGTATGTGGGGATAACAGATAGCACAGCACAAATAATAACATTTTCAAGCATATTATAAGGAGAGTTAAAAAGAAGAACCAATACATTGATAAAAGTGAAGCTGAAAATATAATCCCTTAAATAGGACATGATAATGACAATTCCTAAATACGCTTTTTCTTCATCCATTATTTTTCACCTCAATTTGTATTCGATTCCATTGTAGTTTGAAATATGGTTAAAAAGAAATAGAAATAAAGTTAATGAATGGTTAAGTTTTTGTAAATGAAAACTTTTAGTATTGTTTTCTATTCATTTTGGAATCGATTGTAAGAATAATGGACTTGTGGAAAAACTGACTACAAACGTGAGCCTGAAGTATAGAAAATATTTTACTTAAATATGGATTTTTTGCCACATTGATAACACCTTTATGGAATACTATTTTCATTTATGTCTTTTGAACTAAACTGCCCCGATAGTTTAAGTACAACATTTCACAATCATTCTTGTAAAAAAGAAAAAGCGACCTTCTTCTTGAAGTTTCGCAGCCGTTAGTATACGTGTATTTTTTCACAATCAATCATTTTCACAATATTTGTGTTCGACGCTGATTATTGTTGACTGCGACGTAAATAAATCTGTTTCTAAGCTCAACCTATCCGATGAGTCGTAATTTGGGGTCAGTCCCCAGGTGAGGTAACGCTTTACTCCACCTGGGGACTGACCCCTCGAACATGGAATAATAATCGTCTGCTCCAGTAGGGGGAATCTAAGTAAAAAATGAACCTCGAAATACAAAAATGTCAATAATTTGTAACAATTAGAATCGGTATAAGGATATGAGGATGTTATAATCGTCCTTGTTAGAATTAACCATACTCCTATTCACTTCAATTGCTTCTTAAGTCACTTATCCATTCACAAAACACGGGAGTATTAATTTATCTTTTAATTGGGGGATTTTTTTAATGTGGGTAATTACTGTCCATTCAAAAGAACATACTAGAATGTTTGAGTTTGACACAGAAAGAGAAGCAAGAGAAACTTTCGAGAAAATTCAGGGTAACAAAATCCTTTCAGAGGTTATCTATTTCAACGATTCTTGCTTAGCTATCGCTGCTGTTTAGGATTCTTACCACGATTTATTCATTTAAAAAATTGAGTAAGCGAATGTAACGTAATCGTTAATACGTTGTTGTAAAAAGCCCTCGGATTTCTGTTGAATTCGAGGGCCTTACTTTTTGAACAATGACATCATTAAATTTTAAAAAAACGATTTCCAAGCGGAAACGTCTTCAAAAATATTTATTCAACAATAGCACCCGATAGTTTAAGTATATATATTCACAATTATTCCATTTCTTAAGAATAAAAAAAGAGCTGTCCAAAACAGCTCATTGAGCTAAAATTTATATTATTTTTTTAAAACTGGAATCCAAATTTCGCTTTTCACAGATGGTGAAGTTAAATCTTTGGTTTTAATCGACAAGATTTCGGGTCCTTCTGTTACTTGATAATTGGAAGATGGAAACCACTCAGAAAAAATCCTTCCCCAAGTTTCCTGTAAGGTACTAGGAAAAGGTCCCGTTGATTCAAATATCGCCCAGGTTAAAGCAGGAACTTCAAGTTTTGAAAAGTTTTCAGGGCATTTTTGTGTTGTTGCCACTCCTATATACTGATCAAGCTCTCCTTTTTCTTCCATACGTCCATCAGAAAAGTTTGTAGATGCTTGAATCATCCCTTTAGGTTCAACATTAGAGAGTTTTTTTAATTGATCTATTTTTTCTATAGTCAAAGATTTCCACATTGCTGTAATTTCCTGGTTTTCCCCTTCAAAAATAATTGGAACTCTTTTCATAATACCAACTATGTTAAATGCCTTTTTTTGTTCGATTCGATAATTCATTTCATTTCCTCCTCTAATTGATAATTGGAAGGTCATTGGTGGAAAGGCTTTTAATTGCTGTCCGTTGTTTCTTGCTTCTGATGGTGTTACACCATGTAAATTTTGAAAAGCTCTAGTAAAAGAGTCTGGAGAATTATATCCATATTTAACCCCAATATCAATTATCTTTAAATTACTATTGGAAAGCTCAAATGCCGCCAAGCTCAGTCGCCTACGGCGAAGGTACTCTGATAATGTTATACCTGCAAGAAAAGAAAACATTCTTTTAAAATGATATTCGGAACAATGAGCGATTCTTGCCACCACTTTAAAGTCTATTTCGTTAGTGAGGTTATCCTCAATATACCTCATTGCATCATTCATGCTCTTAAGCAAATCCATTAAATGACCCCCTTTCATCAATAGAATAACAGGAGTTGAATGTATCCGTCCGACATTATGTGCACCATTTTGTCGGTTTAATCCTATCTTTTACATATTGCTTATACAGCAATCCCTTCTTTAACACAAGCACCCGATAGTTTAAGTGTAATATTTCATAATCTTTCTTTGGGAACAATAAAAGGCATCCTTCATCTTGAAGAGTCGCACCAGTTACTTAACTTATCATTAGTTTTTTGAATTTTTCACAAAGGTATTGAAATCCATCCAAGTTGGTGTTTCAGTTACTTTTATCTGATAAATCGAATAAATATATGAACCGAGAGTAACACTACACGTAAAACTAATGTGGGGTATTAATGGAATGAAACAGATTATTCTCTGGTCACTCTTGATATTGCCTTGGGCGTCATTGTTCTTTTTCAAAATGGATACTGTACGCAGATACATGCCAGTCGCTCTATTTATGACCGTTATTCATACCTTGGCATATCAAGCGGCTTACCATTACGGATGGTGGAATGAGACAGGTTCCAGTCTGTTCGGGTGGGATAAAATCGTCCCGGTTCCTTGGGTGTATGGAGCATATTTAGTAATAGTTATCTGGGTATTCCGCTTTACTTTTGGGAAATTTTGGGTGTATTTGACTGTCAATATACTTTTGGACGGGTTATTTATGTACATCGTTTACCCGGTATGGCAACGGATGGGGCTTGTTTCGAGTAAATCGACTTTGTCTACAATAGCTATTGTTGCAATGATGGTCGGTTTTGCGTTTATCATCTATCTGTATCAACTGTGGCAGGACGAAGTGTTCAAACAGCCCAAAGCGAAACTTAGAAATGACCAAGAACCGACTTAATGCCCCTTATTGGAGAAGGAAAGCGAAGTAACCGAAAACATGGAGATTTCCACATCTATTTTCCGAATCGGACCACATTTTTCGAATGGCAATGAGTACAAGTGCATCCATCTTTGTGTTTCTGCTCGGATATCTTTTTAAAAATCGGTTCGCTTGCAGCAGATGCGGAAAGAGAGGTTATAAAAAACTCTTTTAAACGAAGTTGATCTGTGGTGATGAGTTTTTGAACCTCCTTAATAATGTCCGTTAATGCCATTCGAAACCACTCGCTTTTGTCCAAATTTATATACCAATTAAAGAACAAAATCAAATATCAACATAATCGATTAACAGAGCGTTTTTCTTAAAAAATAGCCCCCATTTGTTAAACTTAGTTCATATATTACAGTCTACACTCTACCTGAAGAAAAAAAATTAGGAGATTCCCTATTTGTGTGCTACACTTTTCTTACCATTTGATTTACTGTTTTGGAATTCCCTACTCATCCGTGAGTGGGGTTTTTTGTTTGTTCTTAACAAAAAATAAAAAAACAGACTCTAAAAATAGAGCCTGTTAAATGTTTCTAAATTAAGCTTTACGTACGTTAGCAGCTTGTGCGCCACGTTGTCCTTGCTCAACATCGAAAGTAACTGCTTGACCTTCTTCTAAAGTTTTGAACCCTTCACCTTGAATAGCTGAGAAATGAACGAATACGTCTTCTCCACCTTCACGTTCGATGAATCCGAAGCCTTTTTCGCTATTAAACCATTTTACTTTACCGTTTTCCATTTTTGTTGCCTCCTAGTGCACTTTCAGCACACAATGTATTACTATCCTTGCTCTCAGTGATCATCGAGACGAAAAGTTAAAACTTATACTATCGTTTACACCGAACAAAAATAATTCCTCTTTACAATAACATTAATTGAAAGTGTTTTCAAGAATACGAAATATTCGGTACCAATTATTCCCGACTAATCCCTATTTAGCAAAAAAAGGCTACTTATCGTGTAGCTTCAGTAATCTGCCCCGTTACTTCGTAATCATTTTAACTACAAATTTTTCTCCATTATAACGTAGGATTTCCCCTCTTTTATAAAACTAGAGTTGGTCTCTTGTAAACCAAACTTTTTATAAAAATCCACCTTATTCTTTCTGGCATTACCCAAATTCTTTTCACGCCGTGAATCTTTGCTTCCTTCAATACAGATTCTAACAATTCACTTCCGAATCCTTTTCCTTGCTCTTGTTGAAGAGTTGCAAATTTTCTAAACTGGGCTTCTTCATTGTCTATAAATAGTGATATGACAGAAACCAGTGTGCTTTCTTTAAAAAGACCAAAATGAATACCTAAATCATCATCTTCTAATTTTATATATTCAAAGGGTTTATCGGACCACATGACTTCATGTCTTAAACCCCATACTTGTTCCTGATCTACTTTTCTTATCGTAGTTTCCATAGTCCTCTCCTTTGTTTTCTATAATCTAAAAGAATCATAAATATTTTTCGCTAACAATAAACAGGTTACTGTAATAAAAAGGGCACGAACATCCCTTATTCCACAGTTATTTTGATTTAATTCCTGCACCACAAAGGGGGATTATAATTTTTTCATCCGGTGCCTTCTTATATTTTAAATAACCTGCATAGTTTGCAGCTGTTGTGACTTCAACATAGAAACCTTTATCAGCAAGCATTGCTCGTGCACTCAGAATTTCATCTTCTTTAATGTCAATAAATAAACCATTTGTTTCACGTACAGCCTCTAAAATTTGTCTTGAACGTGCCGGGGCTGCAATGGCAATACCTTCTGCTAAAGTACCTTTATTGGTTACAGGTTCTGCTATTTCCAGCCCATTTTCATAGGCTCTCATAAGAGGTGCACAGTTTGCTGCTTGGATTGCAACAATCTTCGGTATTTTTTCTATTAATTTGCTTTCAAATAACTCTTTAAAACCATAGTATGCACCAAGTACAAGTGTACCATTACCAACTGGAATGATTAATGCATCTGGTGCTCCCTTTAATTGCTCGTAAATTTCATAAGCGTAAGTCTTAGTTCCTTCATAAAAATAAGGATTATACACATGACTTGCGTAAAAAACTTTTTCTGCGTCTACTGCTTTTTGTGCCGCAGCTGCAATTTCCTCTCGTGTACCATGAATTTCTTTAATCGTTGCTCCATGTGCTTTTATTTGAGCAATCTTTTTCGGTGAAGTTTCATCGCTTAGATAAATATCACAGGCAATATTACAACGTGCTGCATAAGCTGCAATCGCCGTTCCCGCATTACCACTACTATCAGCAATCACCTTTGATACCCCTAATTCTTTTGCCTTCGTCATTAAAACAACGGCTCCTCGATCTTTAAAAGATAATGTAGGCATCATATAATCAATTTTTACATACGTATTTGGCTCCATAGGATCTAGAACGATTAAAGGTGATTGACCTTCACCCATTGTCACCGATTCCCATGTCTTAGAATCCTTTGCAAATGGCATGGTTTCAAAATAACGCCATAATGTATTGGGATAGTTATTCCATGCTGCAACATCAATTTTGGGAGAATCTTTTACTATGTTTAATACTCCACCACATTCACATTTCCATCTATTTGGTGTAATATCATGCTTTTTGCCACAACGGTTACAAATAAATTGTTCCATCATTTTTCATTCCTTTCAGATAATTTTTTATATAAATTAGACTTTTTTATACAAAATAAACAAAAAAAATATAACTAAATATATGCAATGGCATCAATTTCAATTTTGAATCCAAAATGTAATTCACTAGTGGGTACAACAGTACGTGCTGGTTTATGTTTACCGAAAAATTCCTTATAAACAGTATCTACTTTATCCCATAACTTAACATCAGGAATATATAATGTCATACGCAAAATCTGCTCTTTTTTACTTCCAGCTGCTTCTACAATCATTTCCACATTTTTAAGTGCTTGTAATGTTTCTTCTTCGATGGAGCCAAATTGCTTTTCACGGGTTTCTGGATTAATGGCAAATTGCCCTGATACATAAACAGTGTTCTGATGAACGGCTGCTAATGCATAGTGTCCATTTGATTTTAAATTTCCTACCTCAAAAATGCTTTTCATTTGATTCTCCCTTCACTTGATTTATTTTTGATTTCATCCAAATAACTATAAACTGTTACTTTGGAAATGCCCAATAAAGATGCGACTTTCTCAACAGATCCTTTCAATAAAAAAATACCTTTTTCGTCCATAAACCTAATTAATTCAATCTTTTCATGGCGTTTCATGACTGGATGTACACTGTTTTGAATGATTTGTTGAATCAATTGATCCACTATTCCTTCAACATTTTCAATTTCGTCATCCGATTTTGTTTCATTCTTTTGAACTTCAACTTGTGTTGAAAGAAAGGTACTCATAAATTGTTGCATTTGATTTAGTGCTTCAACATCAAAATTTATGCAGAAAGCACCGATCACATTTTGCTTGGAATCACGTATTAATGAAGTCGAAGAACGAATCGTACGCTTATCTTCTGTTACAAATGTATAACCTGCAAGATAATCATCTTTAAAGTCTTCTGAACGTAAAACAGTCTTCACTAAGTGATCAAATGATTGACCAATTTCTCTTCCTGTAACATGGTTATTTACTGTAAACATTACGGAGCATCGAGGGTTCGTCAAATCATGAATAACGACTTCACAGTTTGGTCCAAACATTTTTGCAGTAGATTTTGCTACAGGGATAAAACTCTCTAATACTTTCTTACTTTCTTCCAAATCTAACTACCTCATTTTTTAAAGTCCATTTAATTATATATTTTTTTATATAGAAAACGCAATATGTAGATTTTTTTATATGTTTTTTTAAAAAACACATAACTCCAATACGAAAAATCCAAAATTCACCGTCTGACTTGCAGCCAAAAACCTGAATTAGATCCATAAAATATATAAAAGGCATGAGAATTTATCATGCCTTTTTATAACCTATTTCTTTAAATGATATGGTACCGTTGTAATCACAACATCCTTATGTCTATATAACCATAAACGAAGTAATAAAGCAGTTTGATTGTGCAGTAAATTATGCCACCACTTTTTAGGAATAAATTGTGGTATAACAATCTGGATTTGTGATTTAAATTCTTCTTTTTCCTCAATCATTTTAATTAATCTTGAAAAAGGCTCTAACACCGACCTATATTTGCTTTTCAGAGTTACGAGCCTGCACGGATTTCCCCATTCCTCCCATTTTGCCTCCATTTTTTTCATAGAGTCATCATCAAAACCTACATATACTGCTAGTATGTTTTCATTACATAAACCTAGAGCAAAAGATAGGGTGTTATGAACTACACGATGTACTCCTGAGACAAGAACAATTGTGATAACTCTATTTCCTTTAGGTTTAAAGGATTTAAGATCAATCTTGAGTTCATTTGCAATGTTTTGATAATGATGATGGATTGCCAGTGAAAAGAAAATCAGGAGTGGTATTATAATTAAAACAACCCACGCTCCACTTGTGAATTTGGTAACAGCAAAAATGACAGCAACAACGGTTGTAACAATAGCTCCTACTATGTTAATGGCTAATTTGATTTTCCAACCGGAACCCTTTTCTCGAATCCATAGTTTGATAAGGCCGAATTGGGCAACTGTAAATGATAGGAAAACCCCGATTGCATATAACGGTATTAAGGCATTTGTTTGAGCCCTGAAGGCGATAATCAATAAACTAGCGATAGCTGCCAGTGCAATAATCCCATTAGAATAACCTAATCGATCTCCTCTATTCGTCAATCCACGAGGCAGAAATCCATCAGCAGCTACGATGGCAGCTAATTGGGAAAAACCTGTAAACGTTGAATTGGCTGCGAGAATGAGTACGACAAAAGTAAACCATATGATTATTTGGTACAAAAGCCCATGTCCGAAATAGGACTCAGATAATTGAGATAGCATGGTATTATTAGGATTTGGACTAATCCCCTTTACATATAAATGATAAGCATATCCCAAAAGGGTTATGGCCGTGATTGTGCCTAATGCGATGTAGGTTTTAATCGCATTTTTTTGACGAGGTTCTCTAAAGATAGGCACAGAATTTGAAATGGTTTCGATTCCAGTTAGTGCAGAGCAAGCCGAACTGAATGCTTTTAATATAAGTAAAATGGTCATTCCTTGTGGAGCGTTTCCTATAGTAGGTGTGCTCTGTTGAACAAAACCATGCCTTGTCTCGTCAAAAAAACCAGTATAGACAATAATCAACATACAAGCCATGAATCCAAATGTCGGCCATGCAAAAATTTTAGCAGATTCGGCAACTCCCCGAAGATTCACCATTAATAAAAGAAAGACACAAAGCACAGCAAGGACTACTTCATAAGGAGCTATTATTGGGTATGCGGAGACAACATTTGCTAGTGCAGAAGAGACTGAAACAGCTACCGTTAAGATATAATCTACAAGTAATGCACTTGACGCAATTAAGGATACCCACCGTTGTTTATAGTTATCCTTTGCAATAGCGTATGCCCCGCCCCCATTTGGGTAGGCTAAGACTCCCATAATATAGGAAAGAATCAGGATGGCTAATAATATAACAGTAGAAATCGTAATAGGGATGATATACCACTTTGCATCATTCCCAAACTTAACAAGTTCTGTCATTCCCGCTTCTGGCCCATACGCAACGGATGAATAAAGGTCTGCTGAAAGAATCGGCAGTGCGATATACCATATTAATTTATTGTGCTGGGCGTGAAGTTCTGCCGTCCTCATGGGTCTGCCAATTAATGTACGTTTAACACTGTTGAAATTCGAAATAGAATACCAAATACCTACCAAGCAAATTATTCCAAAAAACAATTCAATAAAATGGGCTGGATGAGTCACTTCTTTTTCCCCTTTGCAGGTAACAATTTTTTTTTGAGCTATAATGAAAAATTTAAGTTAGTCCCTATACAATAACTCAATTTGTTACATTCTTTTTATGTAAATCCTAATCCCTCTTTATTTTGCCCCCTTTAAAAAATACAAACAAAAAAAGACCTCTAAAATGAAAAATCCTTTATTGTGAATAAACACAAAAAAGAAACCCTTCAAAAGGTGGTCTTTTGACCTCCTTCGCTTTGGCCTACGAAGTTAGCTGACGGGTAGGATGGCGAAAGAGTTAAACATCCCTTCTACATATTTTGTAGAATTAACCCCCAAAAAATTGGGTCCTCCGTTCCCTAAATGGGATTAGGCATGATATGAGTTTTCTATGAAGAAAATATTACTCTCAAGAATGAAAGTTGTAAAGAGCGAATTTATACTTTAATTACATTCCTTTACAATTTCTATTTCACCAAGGGTTCTTCAACAATCTTTGGAACAAAAAAAGTCTATATATCAATACAGGACTTTTGATCAAACTTTTTTTAAAATCCACATCAAACTGTTCCCCATTCTAATGATATTCCCTATTTAACGACTACCACTTTAGTTAAATAAAAGTTAATGAAAAGGACTGCCGAAACAGCCAGTTTTTGTGAAACAGTCGAGTAGAAGGGAGCCTTTCTACCTTGCGGTAGATTGTACTCCTCCCCCCTCACAGAACCGTGCTTGCGCTATTAACGCACACGGCTCCTCCTAGTCATCATTTACAAAATATAGCTAATTTCTTTTCTTAAGTCGTATATATTAA
>NZ_SMYO01000041.1 GCF_004358205.1 Bacillus salipaludis | reverse complement strand
GCTTTCGGCCCGCCACCTAACTGTCTACGCTTAAAGACTAAAGTTACCTTTAGCCCTCCAAGACTCGCTACGAGCGAATGGCTAGTTCTTACTCGACGGGAATCCCACCCGTTATATGATACGACCTAGGCTCGGCCGCACACCTGCCCGATAGTTTAAGTGAAATACTTCACAAAACAATCTAGGAACAATATTCTTACTCGTACTGTGCCCTCCGCAATTTGGCCTGTTTGTTGAATATGAAATAAGTCCTTGATTTGAAAAAGCCTTTGCTTTATTTAAAAAAGATTGTTTTGACAGGTTTATTCTATTTATAAGTACCTTTGTATTAGCCCCATTTTGTCATGCACCCAAATTTCATTATTGAATAAGCTTACTACCTAAAAATTCTCAACCTTTCTTATTAAAATTTAATTGAATTCTATTCATGTATTAATCAACATTCTGAATAATCATAATAAATACAGTTATCTAAGTTATTATTAAAATAGTTTAGGAGGGAACCCATGTCTAAAGCTAATAAAAAAGGTTGGTACTTTCTTGTTGCAGTAGTAGTTGCCGTCATTATTTTTATTGGTTTTTCAAACTACATAAACCGGTCAACTCTTGATGAAAGTCTAAGGCAAGCCATGAAAGATAAAGGTACAAAAATGATTTCGTATTCCCTTTATTCGAAAACTGGATCTTTAATTGGTGCAGATCTGATTTATTTAGTAAAAGGGACAAATGGAAAACAGTATCATATAGAGGTGGACCATAATCATTTGGTCGTTTCCGCAATCCAAATAAATTAAATTGCAATGGGAGCAAAATTCTTTACAATAACAACTCAGTGTAAAACACTATATCTGTATGTTTATCGAACAAGAAAAGGGCTGCCAAAGCAGCCCCTATTCTTCAACATAAGCACCCATTACTTGAAGAAAAAATGTAACCTGTTTTTTATTGACTGGGAGCTAATAACATAACCGAAACACCCACTAAACATATGCCTGCTCCAATCCAATCATATTAAGCAGGTGTTTTTTTATCTATGCCCCATCACCATAACACCGAAAGTACTATAAATACTCCTCCATTGTTCAAATGACATATACACCCATAATAAAATTTCACCTTTATCTTTTCATTTTTTATATAAGAATTAAGAGATGCATCCATCTAGTCCCAATCTTAAAGTAGTATTGGTCGAAAAAATACCCCAGTATGTAAATAGATTAAAATCTAATTAGATTTTGATCATTTCGTTGACTCATAAATATAAGTTTGGCTAAAATTAAATCATTCTAAATGATAGAGATTATCATTATCGTTTGTATTTGGGAGTTGATCAAAGTGTTAAGAAAAATCTTTAATCTCAAGACCTTTCTTATAACTGTTGCGTTAGCAGTGTTGATTGGTGTTATTATATGGCAAGGAGTAAATTATCATGGTAATCCGGATCCTACAGCAAAAAACATAACACCAGGTGCAGCCATTATTAATACTGCTATCCTTGTTTTTCGAGAAGGGTTAGAAGCTATATTAGTGTTAGCTGCTATAATTTCTGGACTAGTACGTAAAAAGGAAGACTCTGTATGGAAACCTATCTCAATAGGTGCTGGTGTTTCATTCTTAGCTACCATAGCCACTTGGTTCATTGTTGTAGCTATCATCTCAGCAGTGAACGCATCTGAATTAAATATTCAAGCTTTTACTGGTATTTTAGCAGTGGTTGTTTTACTTATTATTATGAACTGGTTTTTCCACCAAATTTATTGGACTGGATGGATAAAACTCCATAATCAAAAGAAACAAAAAATCACTTCAAATAAAGGGGAAATAGTTCAAGCATCTACGTTTTGGTCCCTTTTCATTCTAGGTCTAACATCTGTTTATAGAGAAGGATTTGAAGTGGTTCTATTCCTACAGAATTTGAGATTAAAAGCAGGATCGGAAATTGTTCTTCAAGGAGCTTTAATTGGTTTAGCATTAACGATGATCGTTGGCGTTCTCACATTTTTAGCCCAACGTCGTTTACCTCATAAAAAGATGTTAGTGTTTACCGGTGCTCTTTTAGTAATAGTCCTAGCAGTAATGGTGGGTGAAACTATTCAAGAGATGCAATTAGCAGGTTGGATGAGTACAACCACAATTAGTAATCTTTATATACCTAATTGGGCTCAAGTTTGGTTCTGTATTTTTCCAACGGTAGAAACTTTATCATTTCAAGCACTAGCAGTTATTTATGTATTAGGTTCTTATTTTGCACAACGGTATATAACAAAAAGAAAAGCAATTAAGAAAAAATTAATTGCGTCTTAAAATAAAAGCATTAGATTAAAAAATTAGAGCAACTTTCAAAAGCGTTGCTCTTTTTTTATTTCATACGAATTTGTTCTTTAAGTATTCTGCCCCGTTAGTCGAATAAGAAAAGGGACCGCCGTAGCCATCCCCCTCTTTAACATAAGCACCCTATAGTTTAAGTATTTACTCTGGAAACTCTTGGTTTAATGCTTCCAAGAATATGTTGGCTATTCCATTAGGGTTTCCATTTTGCGTTGCTTCTACTGTGTACCAAGAATATTCCAAATCGTGAATAATGATAGGTATTTCTTTGTTAAAAGTATTAATAATAACTTTATTATCATGTAATCTTTTTGATACATCAGAAACTACCTGCAATAGGTCATAAAATCCGTTTGGTCCTTTTCCAATATAATTATCATCCTCATCAAACATTAGTGTTTCGTCCTCGTAGCCAATATCATTTATGCCATTTTCCTTATACCATTGTAATAATATGTTTGTCGATTCTTCATCTCTAATAACTGCAGGAGGAGCAATGCGAAAAGCAAGGAATTTCTACTACTTATATTAACAATACCGAATTGAATTTTTAAGAATATTCTTTAGAAATCCATGTTTGCACATATGTTAAAAATATTTGCGCAGAAGTTGAAAGCATTGTTGTGTCTTTGACGGCAACCCCTAAATCTCTATATGATGGAATTTCTAATTCTTTATATACTACCTTGCGAGAAGTATTCTTTAATACTAACTCAGGCAAAATACTAATTCCTAACCCTTTTTCAACCATAGCAATAACTGCATAATCATCTTTTTCGACAAAGTGAACATTTGGCGTTATTTGATGAATTGTAAATATCTCTGATATCTCATCATCCGCACCTTCATAAAGTTTTATGTATGGATATTCTGATAAACCTGAGATTGGAAAAAATGCATCATGTGCACGAGGATGATTTTCAGGCAAAACAACTACTATAGGGTCTCTTCTTAGGAATATCGTCTTTAACTGCTTATTAGCGGGCACTCGAACAAAAGCGCAATCGAGTCTCCCATCCATAAGCCACTTTCCATTTTCTTGATACGTACCATGTAATAATTCAAATTGAATTTTTGGAAAGTCCAATCTAAAATTCTTTATCATGCCCGGAAGCCATTGTGCTGACACACTAGTAAATGTTCCAATTCTGATTAGACCTGATTCTAATCTATGTATCTCGTCTAATTTGTTATTCAGATTATGTTGACGATTCAATACTGCCTGAATATATGGTAATAGTTGCTTACCATCTGAAGTAACAGTAGCACCTGAACGATCACGGTTCAGAAGCTTCAGTCTGAATTCACTTTCCAATGCATTTAACATATGGGTGATCCCAGACTGGGTGTAACCTAGTGTCTGTGCAGCTTTTGTCAAACTCCCTAGTTCAATTGTTTTCAAAAAAGCCTCGTATTGTGAAATATTCAAATCAGTCCTCTCCTTCATGAGTAAATCTCATGATTTTCATTAGAAACATGATTTTTACTAATTTAATAATGCGAATTATAATGAAAACACAGGAAATTATCAAGAGACTAAGCGGTTTACAAAAGGATAAGGAAAAGGAAATACTACCGCTACACGCATGGCATACACGACCAGGTGAAAGTTAGATTATTTGTGTAATCCTCCAGATTTATTGCATGTTTCAACGCAGATTGTCTGGAAACAACGCGCACCACGTACCACGGCTGAACACCAATTAAAGTAAATGATGGAACCCAAAAATATAAAAATTAAATATTGTAGAAGTAAAGACGATTTTGTAGTAGTAAAAGGGTTATGAAATTACAAATTATAAACAACGAGGGAATAGAGATGAAAATACAATTAAAAGCTGATTTAATGCTACTAATGGTTACATTTTTTTGGGGTGCATCCATCTTACTTACAAAGGTTGGTCTCAAATACATAGAAGAATATAATTTAATCGCATTACGATTTATTATTGCTTTTCTTTTATCAGGTATAATATTTTACAAGCACTTAATCAAAATTGATTTTAAAACTGTAAAATATGCGTTTATATTAGCTTCTATTTTATTTATAGTTTATATTTTTGCGACTTTTGGAACAAAGTATACAAGTGTTTCTAATGCCGGTTTCTTATTGGGTCTCACAGTTATTTTTATTCCAGTATTATCATCTATATTTTTAAAGCAAAGACCTGAAAAAAAAATAGTATTAGGGATTGTTTTAACCATAGTAGGAATAGGATTATTAACGTTAAATAACGAATTAAAGATAGCTAATGGTGATATATTATGTATCTTATCTGCTTTATTTTATGCGGTTCATGTCATTGTTACAGGGACAATGACTAAGCATGTTAATTCAATTACTCTTGGGGTAGTACAACTAGGTTTTGTCGGCCTATTTAGTCTCATTTTCTCAATGTTTATGGAAACCCCAAAACTTCCTGACACTGTTGAATCATGGTTTTCAATCTTAGCCTTAAGCATATTATGTACAGCAATAGCTTTCATTGTTCAGGTTATTGCACAGCAATATACTAGCCCTACACATACGGGTCTTATTTTTTCATTAGAACCTGTTTTTTCAGCAGGTTTTGCTTTCTTTTTCACGGGTGAAACGCTCACATTTAATGGCTACTTAGGTGCATTACTCATATTATTAAGTGTATTAATTGCTGAGCTAGATTTTAAAAGTATATTTAAACTAAATTATAAAAATAATCTGGAATAGATATTTCGCCAAGGTAGATAAATAAACCTCTAAGACAATAAAAATCCCGTATTCGATCATTTTCAGCCGTTTTCGTGGTATCTCCTATTCGGGAAATACTGTAATATCCGCTGTGTAATTTGGCTCAAAAGATACTTTGAACAACACCAAGATGACGATGCCGCCATTTTTGTTACCGAACGGTATCCACACCGAATGAGTATTGCCCAACTGAGATATATCATCAAGTGAATTTCAAAAAGGGCAGACTTATATAAAACGATCCATCTACACCAGCTGAGGCATAGCTATGCTACTCACATGTTAAATAATGGTGCCCCTCTTGAAGTCATTCAGAGTTTATAAGGTCAATGAGAAAAGTGAGACTACGAGGATATAAACACAGTTAAGTGGGAGTTTAAGGCAAGAGCTTTATAAGAAGTATTTTTAAAAAGGGACCACAAAAAGCAATGCTGAAAAATGCATTGCTTTTTGTCAAGTCTTGCACCCTTTTGTTTAAGTGCTTTTCTTCACAATCTTTACTGTTTCATACTTTGTTTTGTCTTAAAGAAATCTCCACTCTTTTGTTCTTCATCTTCAGTTCCCCTATATAATTTTTTGTTCATATGTTGTAGTTTTGGTATATGTTTTGAACAGTGAATATATGCTTCATCAACTTTTACCATAACCCAACGTTCAGGCTTGTTTCCTTCTTTCTCTTTAATATCATTTATTATCTCTTCAGGAATATTAAATGAGCTTAATTCGCTGTTTTCGATAATAGCAGCCTTACCATTAACATGTAATCCTATGCTATTCTCAAAAAAATCTATAAACATTAGTCCTATATGGGGATTTTCAATGATGTTACCTAAACTTGCCATAACACCATTCCCTTTATATTCGGGAAATATTATTGTTTTATCATCAATAACACGTACAAAGCCTTTTGAGCCAGCCCTAAAAGAGGAGTCACAATTTCCATTCGAATCAGCCGTTGATATGAACATCATACCTTGTTTTGATATAAACTCAGTCATCTTATTGTTAAGGTAGTTAAGCATTTGATTTTCATAAAAAGAGGAAGCTCTCTTTGTTGTTCCATATTGTTCTTGAAGTAAATGTTCTCCTCTTGACATCGACTACATCCCTTTCAATTTTTGACTATTATTTTAACACATAGAATTAGAAATGGGATTGCCGCAGCAACCCCACTGTTCAACTCAAGCACTCGTTTGTTTAAGTGTAACAACTTCACAAAGATTCTTTTCCGCTAAACTCTAAAATATTTAAACCCTCGGATGCCTCTGGTGCTTCAAAAAATTTAGTAACATGAATAAACACCGCTTCCGTATCAAAAGCTGCTCTTTCGGGTTGTTCGTTACGCCTTTGTGCAATTTGACGTAAGCATTGCTCGTTATTTAGATTAAGGAAAATTAGTTGATGGTTTGCATTGACCTCTGACGCCATATCCAAAAACCACTTTCGCAGTTTTTTAGTGTTAGCAGGAAAGTCCATCACTACATCTGTACCGACACTTAATATGTTTTGGACATGCTTTTTGACCAACGGCTTGAGCTGCGCTGAAAATTTTAGATAGTCCTCAAATGCTGCAATCTGATTGGGATACAGAGATGAAAGCCATTCATCCTCTGACAACAGTACCGCTTGTTTATCTATCGCCAATTGTTTTGATTTAGTTGATTTTCCAGCTCCCATTTTTCCACAGAAAAAGTATAGCGTCCCCAATTGTTTCATATTTTTTAACCCCCTCCCGCTTATTTTAGTTTAAACTTTTTACTTCGTTAGTTCCCATAGACATTCTCCTCTTATAAATATTTACACGTTAAGATTTATATCTAATTTACATATTATACCAATAAAATTACAATTCTTAATTGAAATGGTTAAATAACTTATTATTAATAGTTTTATTACAAAGAAAAATCCTCTTAATGTTAATCCAAGATGAGAAAATGATTTTCTATCTTTTAACAAATGTACAATAAATACCACCCCCCGAAAATATCCATAATATTCCATTTATAATCAAAATAGGTGCATTAGATACATTTTCTAATTCTTGATGTACTTCAATAACTCTTGTAATACTAGGCAACTCTAGTTTCCTCCTGAGATTTCACAATTAAATTTTATTCTTTTTCGCTTTTGACAACTATTAGCTTTATACACCATTTACTTATGTATTTAATTATTTTTGCTTTAGTAATTGATCAACTAGTAGTTGAGACTTTAACCCTTCTAATCCATCAACAAGGGGTTGCTCATCATTTTGAATACAATAAATGAAATGCTGTACAGCAGCTTCAAAGCCACGTAGTTTTAAAGTTGTTTCCCATGAAGATGGAACTATTGTAGTTATTGCATTTTCTTCTTCGATTTCTGTTGTATTCATGTTTTTTACACGGATAATTGCTCCGTCTGTTATCAATTCTATTTGTTCTAAATTCGTTCCTGCTTTTCTATGCATAGCTGTGGTGAAAGATATATTTTGAGAGGATTCATACGTATGTTGCGCATATAAAAGTTGATTTTCATCGTTTGTATGAACAGTTCCATACAGCGCACTAAGATCTCCATCACCCAACCAACGTACTGTATCAACTAAGTGAAGATAATCATCTAACATTGTGAACTCATAAGAAAAAGGACCCACACTGTCCGTTCTGTGCTTTTCAACACATACCCAAGCTATTTTATTCGCTTTTTCCTTTGCTTTCACATACATTGGAGCAAAGCGACGATTAAATCCAACCATAAGCTTTCTTCCCAAGTTTTCACTTAATTCGACTAATTTTTCTGCTTCTGAAATAGATGCTGCCAATGGTTTATCGACATATACATCTATCCCTTTGTTAAGCAGTTCCGAAACCACTTCATAATGTGATTCAGTAGAGCTGTGTACAAACACGGCATCACACTCTTGAGCCAATACTGGTAAGCTATCAAAATCTTGTATACGATACTGATTGCAGATTGCCTTTCTCTTCTCTCTACTGGGTGAAAATGCACCCGCAAATGTCCAATCTGTTTCTTTTGAAAGAATAGGCAAATATGCTTTCTGAGCGATACCACCCAGTCCTACCATTCCGATTCTAGGTTTCATCAAATTAATCATCCTTTATCATAATTAGATTTGGTACCATAGCTATTTTACAACCTATATATGGTATAGACAGTGCTATGGTTAAAGAATTAGGTTCATAGCAATTAATTACAAAAAATCTATTTTAAAGAAGAATTATTTTTGTTCGGTGTAAAGATAGTATTAGTAAGAGCTTTTCGTCTTGATGATCAATGAGAGCAAGAATAGTGGTATTTTTTGCTCCATAAAAGCAACCAATGTAAAAGCATCCAGGTTGGTTATTTGGATGCTTTTTGTCTACAATCTGAGACGGACTTTAGATGATTGTTGAGAATATTACTTTTCTGTTGCTGTATTCCCATTTCAATAGAAATTCTATTCAAACTGTTAATTTGATTGATAATTAGAACAAGGTCAACATATTGTCTTTCATCATAATGTTCACGTACTCGTTGATAAAGCTCATCTGGCACACGTTTTGTCGGGATTAAAGTCACGTACTCTGTCAACTCAAGAGCTACTTATTCTGCATCTGTGTAAAATGTACACTCTCCAACCGTCAATGGAAAAGGAGTTGCCGTTATTACCCACCAATCAGTGTAGAACTTACCAAACTACCTTTTTTGATATGTTTTAGGTACTATCGTTTTGTTATGAAAAAAATTAAGCTATTTTTAAATAAAAATCCCCTTTAAATTAAAAATTTATTTTATCTATCTTTATCATGATTTAAATAAATAGGAATGAAAGACAAACCCTTTTCTTTTCTAACTTTTTCAGCTTCTTCTGGATTTCCGGCCTGAATTTCACCAAGAATACCAGATGTTTGTGATATGGCAACTTCTATAACCTTTGAATTTTCATGATTTTTCACTTTTCCAATTACAGTTCTATCAATTGAAAATTCTTTTGGATGTTTTTCAAGATATAAATCCATTTCTTTCATTTCATCATTCGACAGTGGTTCTGCTGTAAATCCATTTTCAGCTAACAATGCGTCTATATTTGGTTTTTCACTACCTTCCGCTTGTTTTTCTATAATTCCACTACCGAAGATTAATCCTGCTGACATGATTCCTACTCCCACTAAACCAAAGATTATTCTTTTCATTTTATGATATCCTTTCTATAGTCCATTATATATAAAGGGGATTTTATTATTTTTAATCATAATTTTGAGCATACAGATTATCACTGTTCATAACTTTAGAAAAGCATCTTAACAAAGAAAATGACACAGCCATTATAGTTACTGTGCCTTTTGAGTCCTTTGGTTCTCTCCAACGAAAAATGCAGCACAAAAGAGGAAGACTGTTCCTAAACCCACTCCACTATCATTGAAAAATCAAAGATATTCTTTATATGCTAACCCACCCGCAATCGAAGCGGCAAAAAACATAAGAAACATTACTGTATAGTTCTTTTTCATTTATTTACCGACCACATTTTACGGGTCTATTTTTTCATGCCCTTTTTCAGTTTTTATTTTCATGGGAGTTCAATAAGAAACTAGAATTTAATCAAATTTTTTACAAATAAAACCCTGTCTTGATTTGGTCCGTCATAGTCCGTATTTATTGATAGACCATCAACAATTCTATCTCCATCTTCAATTTCAAAACCCATCTTGGTATGATAAGCAATCGAAACTTTATTGACAGGTGACGTTACACAACGAACAATACTTCGATTATTTTGCTTTACCGCATCAAAAAATTTATTGTATAAATGTTTTCCAATATTATGCTTTCTGTATTCAGGATGAACTCCAACGAAATGAATATATGCCTCATTTGAATGAGTTTGAGAAAGGAATCCTATTAGAAAACCCACAAGTTTACCATCCTTTTCTGCAATGAAACTTGTTTGTGTAAAATGGTCAAAGAATAATTTTGGTAACATATCAGACATATTCCTGCCACCCCACCACTCATTGATTAGAGGTGAAATTACATAGTAGTCTGAACCTTCAACTAAACGAATTTCCATTTTAATTCTCCTGTTTATATAAAAATCTATTTAGACTAATATTAACATTAAAGTAAATTTTATATTATTCCTTATGCAACTAAACTGCCCCGTTAGTCGAATAAGAAAAAAGACCGCCGCAACGATCCCCATTCTTTACCTCTTCCACCCGTTAGTGAAATAAGAATTCCTTAAATTGTTCATCATAAAAGAAACATTAAATGGAGGATTTTATGATAAAAAGTCTTTTAATATTGTTTGCTTGCTTCACTCTTTTCTGTTATTCACCCGTGAAAGCAGAAGCGATAACTAAAAATGATGTAGAGTTGCGTGATGAACTAATCTTGAATTTGTTATTTCCCTCAATTGACAAAGAAATTAAGATACATTTCGGTAAACCGAAGCAGTATTATTGCGAACAAATTCTCCAAATCAAGAAGTTGGAACAAGGCAGCTACTACTTTGATGTCACCCTTCAGGTAACGACATTTAACGGTGCTCATAATCCGCCTTATGATTTAGTGACCATTAAGTTTAGCAATTTTCGTTCCCCATTTTGGCGGACCATTGATTTCAAAAGCAGAAGGCTAAAGCCAAACGAAATAACTAAGTGCAGGCATCCTTTGTAAAATAGGTGCTTATTCTTCTTTAATATTCTTCACTAACCTGCCCCGTTAGCATAATAAAAATGCTGCATCGATGGCAGCAGGATCTTCCATATAAGCACCAGTCTTAATTTGGACTACGACCAAAGTCGTATAACGATTTAGTTCATAGCCTGATGTAATATTCTAACCAAGACTTTATAATGATTAATGAATAAAGATTTGTTAAATATTACGATACAAAGAGGAGTAAATTTAAATGGAAAATAAGGGATTCAAAATATTGATTCATGCTAGTACTTGGTTTGCACCTATACTAGTTCCCATTATCACATATTTTATTATTTCAGATCGAGAAATTAAAAGCTTATCCTTACAGGCTTTGGTATTTCATATTGTGATTGGTATTTTAATCTCAGTGTCTGCTTTTTTTTCTTGGATATTAATTGGGATTCCATTCCTCATTATTTTTGGACTCATTGCTATAATAGCTCCGATTAATGGAATTGTTAAAGCAATTAATAATCGTCCTTTTCGATATCCTATTATTGGATCATGGTTTTGATTAAATCTAAACGAATCTAATCGTTTTAATGATGATGAATAGTGGTATTTAAATAACTTTACGATAATTCATGCGAATGTTAGCTCTGTAACGGATACTTGAAAAGAAAAGATATGCGGGTGCATTGCTTCAATAACGCTCTTCCATAAAAGGGCGCTATTCCGTAGTAATGATAAAAGTCCAAATTCTCAATTTTAATGTTGAGAATTTGGGCTTTTTGTATATATTTATAGTGCAAACTAGCATTAAAATAAGTGCAAATTACCTTCTAAAGTGACACCAATTATTAACCAAACAAATTCATTAAATTCGTAAATTCTTGTTCAACTAGTCGAGTAGAAGGGAGCCTTTCTACCTTCCGGTAGATTGTACTCCTCCCCCTCACAGAACCGTGCTTGCACTATTAATGCACACGGCTCCTCCTAGTTATCGTTTACAGACTGTAGCTAATCTCTTTTCTTAGATTC
>NZ_SMYO01000040.1 GCF_004358205.1 Bacillus salipaludis | reverse complement strand
GTTAATATATACGACTTAAGAAAAGAAATTAGCTATATTTTGTAAATGATGACTAGGAGGAGCCGTGTGCGTTAATAGCGCAAGCACGGTTCTGTGAGGGGGGAGGAGTACAATCTACCGCAAGGTAGAAAGGCTCCCTTCTACTCGACATGTTAAAGAGGGGGTTGCTGCGGCAATCACTTTTTTTATAGTGGTGACGTTGCAGTTTAGCTGAAGTAAAATATGCTAAAATGAAAACAAATTGAAAAGGAAATCCAGCAAACCATAAATGAAGTATATAAAGGAAAAACAACTATCTTAGTACACACAGATTATCGGCTATAACCTATGTTGATAAAATCGTAGAGGAAGAATCGTAGAAGTAGGAAACCACGAAACTCTATTATCAAATCCGAATGGGCACTATACTGAATTGTGGAATAAACAAGATCCCTTTCATAATAAATTTTAACTGCATATTACCGGAAACCCGTTCTGTTATAGTTAATTCTATTTATATTTGAAATTACACCTAACAACTTGTTAGGTGTTTTTATATGCAAATAACACTCATTATTAAATGACATTAGGAAAAAATAAGAAAAAATGAGGAGGATATATATGTTCAAACTTGCTTTTGCACTCCCCTTTTTGTTTGCTTTATGGCTTGCAAATCCAGCATATGCAGTCGAAGTAAATAGCATTATTCAGATTATTGATCAAAACAATAAAGTTATAGTAAAGAAAAATATAACATTTGAAGAGGGGGACAATATTTACGACATAACCAAAAACAACTTTGATGTAGCGGAAACAAACGGTATGATTACAGGAATCAATGGATTGGTTGAAAAACCTACAGAAAACATCCATTGGGCTGCATTTATTGATGGTGAGTTTGTTGAAATTTCACCAGGCGAAGTAGGCCTTTACGCAAATGATATTTTAACTTGGGCGTTAAGGGATTACGATAAACAAGAAATAATGAAATAAAAAGAAATGTTCATCACGGAGGTTATTTAATTCGCCTCTTTAGCAAATAAGAGTTGAAGAGCCAGCTGCCAATCTCGGCAGCTTTTTTTGTGTGTGCTAGGCATGGCAACTATCTAGGTGGTGAAAGTCCACTGTGGGGGTGCACATCGACCAACCACCAAGGAAGCGCAAGGTACTTATCGTGAGGTAAGGGCCGGAGAAAGCGTGGAATAAAATCTTGGATTGACGATAATTATCACACGTTTGGATTAATCCTAGCAAAATCAATGAAAACCGGAACATTCTCCATGAAAACGAAAACAATAGAAATAAAAACGTATATAATTTGATTCTTCTGAATTCCCCTCTATTTTTCTCCTGTTTTTAAGTTAATAGCTTAAGTTGAAAATAAACTATCTACTCAATTAGTAATAATAGGGAAACATGGTGAAAGAAAAAATCCTTAATAGACGATGATTTATTAGAAATATTAACTTTGTATCATTTGATTAACCAAAGCCTAATTACTCGTTGTATTAAGTAATTAGGGTTTTTATATCAATTTCCCATATTCATAATAATCTATAATAAGGATGATTATTACGCGGATTTTCACCAACAGGACCATTCGGATCATACGATTAAATTTTCATTTATATATAATTATGTTGATGTATTCTTAGAAGAATGATTATTTCTAAACTGCCTAGGGGTTAACCCTATGTATTTTTTAAAGATTTTTATAAAATAACTTTGATCGTTAAAATTTAGCCATGTGCCAATGTCTGAAATCGGATAATTTGTTAAAATTAATAGCTTTTTTGCTTCGTCAACTCGTTGCTGTTGAATATATTCACTTATTGTGATTCCAACTTCTTTTTTAAATAGTGATGATAAGTAGTTTGGACTTAAATGACACATTTGTGCAAGGTGATCTAGTGTGATTTCGCCGTAAAGATTATTATAAATATAATGTTTACAAGCGGTTACTGTTGCAGTGTATTTTTCATCATTTAATTGGTGAACACGATTGGTAAAATCTATAATAGCTTCTTCCATTAATTTTAATATTTCTTTTAACCTTCCTAATTCCTCTAGTTGTTGAATATAGAAGTCACTTAAAGTAAAGGCTGTTTCATCGTTTAATCCGCCCTCAATAGCAGCTCTGCAAACAAGGGCAACTCCTGTTATCATTAAATTTTTTTCACTCCTTAAGCGGCTCCGTTTAGATAACAATCCTAATTCTGCCTCCCCGATAATTGAGTAATTAATGACATCATGAATTTTATCTATTCGTCCGTTTTTGACATAATCAAGCAAAACACGTTCATATGAAAGATTTGAATGAAAAATGAAATTCCTTCTCCCTTTCGAAAGCTCAAGGTCTGGATCCTCTGTTTCAATGATTACGGGTGCTATCGCTTTATTATTTTGGATGACAAAACTTTTATCCAACTTTTTATGATAAATCAAATAATAAACCAATAAACTAATTGTTAGAAGTTGTTGATTGTCTATAATGGGAATGGATTGATAATATTCAATGAGATTCCTCTTATTCTCGTTTCTTTTAAAATTATCTATCATTTTGGTTATATTTTCTTCTGATATTTCTGAGATAATAGAAGGTCCAACAATAATGGATCCTAAAAAAAGGTTTGTTTTTTTTAGATTGACAAAGAAAAAGTTTAAATTTGAATTAGAAAAGAAGATAGGAAAATCATTGGGATCATCTTCATACGTATAGATGCTGATTTGCTCCTTCAACGGAGCATAATACGGATTTTTCCGTAGGGCACTTCGCGAAAATTCGTATTCGAATTCACCAAATTGGTTGACATAATAGACGGGTATTTGATGAATTTCGTAAATAAGCTGACAAATATATTGCAAATCTTTTTTGGATATTTCCATCTATTTCATATACTCCATTCAATTTTATTGAAATAGGTTACACTTTTTATTATTACATTAAAAAAATACTATTATCCGTAGAATATTACAATTAATACAAAAATAGAAGCTTTAGAATAGGTGATGCTGGGGAGACATAAATAAGGAGGAATTGAACATGGAATTAACAAATAAAATTGCGGTGATCACTGGGGCAGGAAGCGGAATTGGAAGAGCAAGCAGTCTGAAACTTGCTGCTGAGGGTGCGAAAGTTGTCTTAGTTGATTTTAATAAAGAAACTGGGGAAGAAACATTACAACTTATTAAGGCACAAGGCGGAGAAGGGATCTTCGTATCTGCGGATGTATCGAAAAGTGAAGATGTACAAAACTATGTAAATAAAGCCGTAGAAACATATGGGCGTATTGATATATTTTTCAATAATGCGGGTGTTATTCAAAAGTTTGCACCTTTTACAACAGTAGAAGAATCCGAATTTGACCGTATTATGGCAATCAATGTAAAAGGAGTCTTCCTTGGATTGAAATATGTATTAAAAGTAATGGACGAGCAAGGAAGCGGGTCCGTTATTAATACTGCTTCTACTGCAGGAATTCGCCCTGAACATAGTGTGGCTGTATATTCTGCAAGCAAACATGCGGTTATTGGTTTAACCAAAGGTGCTGCGCTAGAATATGTGAAAAAAGGAATTCGTATTAATGCACTTTGCCCAGGCGGTGTACAAACTGCATTAACAGCTAGTGTTGCTGATCAGTTTGAAAAAGGCGGTTATGTTCCAGAAGAGATATCTAATATGAGAATGGGCCGTTATGCAAATCCGAAAGAACTCGCTGAAATGGTTGCTTTCTTAGCATCGGATAAAGCAAGCTATATGACAGGTTCAATTGCACTTGTCGATGGTGGTTTAACTTTATAGGCTATAGAAGAACATCAAGTAGCTAAAGGGCTATAGACAATGCTTTATCTATGGCCCTTTGTTTTAGATAGTGCATTTTTGCAAAATGCCATCCAATACAAAGAGTTAGCGTTAAATGGCACAGTCTCCTTGCTTTTTTTATTTTTAGGAAAAGAGGAATAAATATGAGTTTACTGGAAGCTAGAAATTTAACACATAGTTTTATAGACAAAAATGTATATGATCAAGCAAGTTTTGTTTTAGAAATATGGGTATTGGCGTTCTACTAATATATATTAATTAAAAGAGAGGGTATTCTGTACATTTTTGTTTAGAAAAAAGAGTATCATATTACTTTCATACTTTTTCTAATGGATTTGATATGTAAATTGGGATTATCATTTTATATGAATATGTTCTTTTCATAATTAAAATATATATTGTTTTGTTCTTTCGATTTTTTCAAAAAGGGACAATACTTTTACTATTTCTTTTCAATAACTCCATGCTCTTCTAACAAATCTTTAAAATAGCCTGTGTTAAAAGCAATGTTGATGATGTTTTAATATTGATTGGAGCCGAAATCAACATACAAGTTTAACTTAGCCTTACAAAAAATAAAACAAAGGCTCCAGCATCTACAACCATACTAGAGCCTTTCACGTTATAGGGCTTCTTTAATAACCTTCTTGTAATATTGAACAGACAGCATTCCGAAGATAGAGTACAATGTGGCATATACAATCATGACTACAATCATCGGTGTCCACAGTTCCGTCCCAAAGAGGAACCAGCCAGATTTGACTGCAAAGTAACTGTGTGATAAGCCGATTACTAAAGGAATCCCAAAACTAAACAGCTGCTTCCCGCGAATGCCTTTCACCAAATCCCCCGAGGTAAACCCGAGTTTCCTTAAGATTGTGTAGCTAGGCATTTCCTCTTCACCTTCGCCCATTTGTTTAAAATACAAAATACAGCCAGAGGTAATCAGGAATGTTAATCCCAAAAAGCTGACGATAAACATGATCAGTCCCATATTTTGTTTCTGATAGTTGCTCATTTCCAACCGAGAATCCATCGAGTAGTCCTCATTCCCAAACATTTCTTTGAACAGATCATTCGCCTTTGTAACATGCTCCTCATCCTTCAACGTAATCCCAATAAATAAAGAGGATTCCTTTTGGATGGTAGGGTCAAGATTATTTTTTAACTGTTTGAAGACAGAGTCGTTGACAACCGCCACAGGGAAGCCACCGCCAGTAAAATATTTTGAAACAATAAATTCTTTTGCTAAGCCTTTATACTGTAAAGAAATGTCCTCGTTTTGTCCATGCAATTTGATTTGCCCTGAATCTTTTAGTGACATAAATGATTGTAGCAAATCATTATAACCGGTAAAGATCGTTTCCTCTGGTGACAGATCCATGTCTATCAAAGCCTTGTCACTGACGACTGGGAGAGGCACGCTGCTTTGCTTAATGGTTAATTCCTGCAATCCGTTTTCCATAATGGTCGATAGGTCAGCATTTACTTGAATGACTTCGGCTCTTTTTTCATTAAATGGCAGATGATTATCTTCTAATGCCTTTTTAAATTGTTCGGCATCCTTCGTTTTGGTGAAGGCAAAATCGGCAGCCACATTATTTTTAGCCATTTTTTCAGCAGAGTAGTAAGAAATATAACTTAATGACAAAAGTCCAATGGCCAAAGCGGAAACAGTAGTGATAATTGTTAATAATAAGGCGTTTGATTTCATCCGGAACATAATGGAAGAGAGTGATAAGACCTCGTTAATGTTTAAATACCCATCTTTCTTTTTCCGGATCAAATGGAATATAAAACTGACGGAGCCTTTGTAAAACAGATAGGTTCCGATGATGACAGAACCAAGAATTCCAATCATCGCCATGAATAATTCATTCATCGTGGTAAAATCGCCGCCAAATAATTTTGAAGAAACGTAATAGCCAACCGCTATCAGAATCATACCAATGATTCCGATCAGAATTTCCCAAATCGATAATTTCTTTACTTTTTGTTCGGTCGACGAGGTAATCCTAAATAAAGCCAAAATGGACTGTTTTTTTATGAATATATAATTCATCAACATTATCAACAAATAAATGGTGACGAACACAATCAGAGTTTGCACAAAAGCCTTGGTTGAAAATCGTAAAACGGCGTCCGCATCCACTTGCGTGACTTTCAACAGAATCATCATGATAAATCGGGAAAATGAAAAGCCAAGGAATATTCCTATTACCATGGAGCCGAAATATAGAAAAAAGTTCTCAGTGCTCAGGAGGTGGAATATTCGGCTTTTGGTCATCCCAATGAGTTGAAACAGGCCGATTTCCTTGCTGCGCCTCTTAATGAAGATTGTATTCGCGTACAGCAGAAAGATCGCCACAATGGCGACAAGTAGAACGGATGCTGCCCGAATGGAAGCGCCACCCTTAATGGAGCCCTTTGTCGCGTCCATCGCCGGGTCATATTGCAAAGTGACAAAGGCAAAATACAAGGCAACACTAAAGACTAGGGCAAACACATATAGATAGTAGTTTTTTAGATTCTTTTTCAGATTACGGATAATCAAATGATTAATGCTCATTCTGGGTGACCCCTCCCAATACACCTTGTGTTTTCATGATGTCTTTAAAAAATGCTTGGCGTGATTGATCACCCTTATTCAGTTGGGTGTATATTTGACCATCCTTAATAAAAATGACTCGACTGCTATAGCTGGCAGCCACAGGATCGTGCGTTACCATTACAATCGTGGCGCCGCTGCTGATGTTTAACTGGTTCAGTTTATTTAATAAATCGGAGGCTGACCTGGAATCGAGTGCCCCTGTTGGTTCATCTGCAAAAATAATGCTCGGGTTATGAATAAATGCCCGTGCTGCCGAGGTGCGCTGCTTCTGGCCACCTGATATTTCATTAGGATATTTATTGCCGATTTCGTTAATCCCTAGCTGTGATGCCAATTCGTTGAACCTTCGGTCTGCCTCTTGTTTGGAGGCATTGGAAATGGACAAAGGCAATAAGATATTTTCTTTAACCGTCAAGGTATCCAGCAAGTTGTATTCCTGAAAAATAAAGCCTAAATGGTGCTTGCGGAACTCGGCAAGCTGTTTTTCCTTCATACGGGTGATTTCTTTTCCCTGTATCTTAATTATCCCACTGCTCACCCTATCAATTGAAGAAAGGACATTTAGCAGGGTTGTCTTACCTGACCCCGATGCACCCATGATACTCACGAATTCACCTTTTACAATTTTTAAGTCCAATCCTGTCAATACTTCCTGCTTATTAAACTTGTTACCGTAATTTTTTTGAATATTAGTAGCTTCAAGTATTTGCATAACGACACACTCCTTTATTATCCGATAGCTTCATTATAGTAAGCTTAGGTCTGCCGTTCCTTCGATTGGACGAACAAAACAACAAAAGCATATGACATTTTTGTCACATGCCGATAATATGAACAAACTCATTTTTTTGCGGAAAGGTCAAGGTAATTGCCGTTCCTATTCCAAGCTCAGAGTGAACGTTAAACTTGATCAGCAATGGCCGGGCAGCTTTTTGGGCAAGGTATAGTCCCATACCAGTTGCCGCACCATCCTGATGGTTGGCTGTAGAGGTAAAGCCTTTATCAAAAATGCGGGGCAGGTCATTTGGAGCGATTCCGCGTCCGAAATCAGTGATTTTAAAGCAGGTTCGTCCGTCTTGGACATAACTATTTAAAAGGATGTCAGATGCCTCGCTATATTTCACGGCATTCGTTAACAGCTGTCGGAGTATGAACGCCATCCATCTGGCATCCGTCAGGACATCCTCTTCTTCCAGTTCCAATTCAAAACCAATTCCCTTTTGCATGCACCATGATTGCAAGGTTCTGATTTCGTTAAAAATTAATGGTTTTAGTTTTGTGTTTTCAATATACAAATCATTTTCCATAAAGGGCATCCGCTTTTGGTGGAGTTGCTGATCCAGCAGAAGGTGAATACGTAGCCATTCATACCGTAAATCCGCTTTCAGTTTTTCATCCTCCATCCGGTCAATAATCAGCTGCATCGCTGTTAACGGTGTCTTTACTTCATGTATCCAAGATAACATTTGGTCTTTTTCCTGCTCCATTGTCGTCCAATTTGCAGCCGCTTCCTGTGCTAAAAAATCAATTTGTTTCGTAAGGCTCTTTTCAATGATTCCTTCAAAAGGACGATAGGCACTGGGGACGCTATTAGGATCCAGGTTGTTTTCTCTTTCCTCTAAGACTTTATAGAATATCGTTTCCTTCTGATAGCGAATGAACAAGAAAATCACAAAAATAATCAACGAAATAAATACAATATAGAGAAGTGGAAGCAATGGGATCGACGTATCAAGAAACGCAACCAAAATAACCAAAAATTCCAAGGACAATATCAGGAGAATCCAGCTCTGCCGTTCTATAAGATACTTTTTTATCATAGCGGCTGGGCCTCTTCAACTGCGATGTAGCCTTGTCCCACTTTGGTTTCAATATATTGCCCAAGACTAAGTTCATCGAGTTTTTTCCGCAGGCGATTGACGTTGACGGTTAACGTGTTGTCACTGACAAAGCGCTCATCGTCCCATAAGCTTTTGATTAACGCTTCACGGGTGACAATTTTATTTTTCTGCCCAATCAATTCTCTTAATATTAATATCTCATTCTTCGTAAGTTCAATAGAGCCCGCCTCAGTGGTCACCGTATTTTTTTGATATTCCACAGCAGCTCCATTCCAAGTTTTGAACTGGACTTGTTCGGTATTGTAATTATAAACGCGCCGTAAAATCGCTTGGATCTTGGCAATTAACACATCAAAATGAAACGGCTTTTGGACAAAGTCATCCGCGCCGAGCTGCATGGACATCACCATGTCGGAAGGGTGGTCCCGTGAAGACAGAAAAAGGATCGGCACATTCGAATGGGATCGGATCATCCGGCACCAATGAAACCCATCAAATTTGGGCAGCTGGATATCAATGATCACTAAATCAGGTTTCACATCTGTAAAGTCCTGCATCACATTGCTAAAATCCGTAACTCCAAAAACCTCATAAGACCAACCTGTTAACCTTTCTTTTATCTCTTGATAAAGCGTTGCGTCATCCTCAACTAGTAATAGTTTAAACACATTGTTCACCACACTTTGTTTTAGTTCCATCCTCAAATTGTATAGCAAATTTTACCTATGTGCCAGCAGTCCATAAGAGGCAATGCCGTATAGAGTTAGATAATAGAAGTGAAAACCAAACAGTTATCGATATTTGAAGGAGGAATACCCATCTATATTAACGTTCAATTGGTCGGGGGAATCGGGGTTTCAGTCGGAGCTGCCGAACGCAGTTTTATAAAATGATGTTGAAGCAAAATCAAAAACAATAGGAATTATCTTGTCCCCTGTTAAAGTGACAAGATAATTCTTGAAGGGGAATTGGAGCGGAACATCTAGAGGGTGTTCCTTCTTTTTTGGCCCTGTTAAATAATATTGTTGATTTTATTTCTACAATAAGAGTTAAAACTTTAAGGGGATATTTAACCCAATCCCCTTAAACTGAGAGATTGGGATTTTTAAATCTTAAATATCCATATGTGTATATAATAAAAATATTAAACATATATTTCAACATATATGTATTATAATATATCAGTATATAATGTATATTATATGTAATTGGCAACATCATAATAACTATTAACTTATAAAACCTAATCGATAACATCTCAGAGCTGAATCTAATTCAAACTGGGGCTTTGTTTTACCAATAATTTATTAATTTCAATATGTTCTAAATTCACAACCTATATTGTATATACGCCCCGGACAATAAATGGTTTATAATCCAATTAACACCACCAAACGGTCAGCAAGGAGGGTTTATTTTGGAGGATAATATAATAAAGGAAAAAGAGGTAAAACCACGGAATCGAGATAACTTTTTAATCAAGCAGCGTGCGTTTGTGAAGCTGTATTTGCTCTCGTGGATAGAGCAGGGGAGACCATACGGTAAAGAAATGTTGGAGGATTTTTATAAAACGTTTAAGCAATTCAATTATAAGCCTAATCATTCTGAAGTTTACAAAGGATTGCACGAGCTGCTGGATGATGGAATTATAACAAGGTCCCGGATTATAAAAGAGGGATCTAAGCGCCAGGAGCTTAAGGTATATCAAATTGCCAATATGGATGAGGCTCGACGGTATAAGAATCAAGTGAAAGAAGATTTGGATCGTAGTATAGGCCTTTTAAATTGGGCTGTAAGAGATAATTTCTAAAAGAGCCCAATCAGTTTAGTTATTTAGAACCAATACAAAATTTCAGTTAGCATAACAAAAGATTCCCTGCTATAGAGATTTGTGCGGGAAACTACGGACATATGCTAGACGTTATCAAGGGGTTCTCCAACAGAAGGAACAATGTATCAATGATATTGTCCATTGAGTAGAAAAACGCAGCCTGTTGTATTACTCTTTCGGGGTAATCTGCATTGAAAAGTGAGAAGATATATCGATAGAAAAAAAGGTGCTTGTTGAACTCCCATGAAAATAAAAACGGAAAAAGGGCATGAAAAAACAGACCCAGAAAGACCAGTTTTTTAAAAAAGGCTGAGCCTCTTGAAAAGTAAGAGTATGAGGTTGGCTGGTAAAACGTAATAGTAATACCTTTCTACTTAAAATTAAATCAGAAAGGCTGGCGCAACAACCAGAAAAAGGATTAATCTCCCATAAGTGCTACCCCTAATTGGGCGCGACAGTCGGTGGTACACCGTGGTCGTTGGAGTCAGACTAACGGATGGGCTCAAAGGCACCATAGTTCAAAGACCTTCTTCGCCAGCATTAAAACAGTATAGACTGCCTGATCCATTTTCATTCTCTGTGGTGAAGCGATGAATTTTGCGCTTCATGGGTGGCTAACGGGTGCAAGAGTTGTAGATTCAGCTGTCATTTTGGCAGCCTTTTCTTGTTGTTCTAACGAGGGCAGGTTAGCTCAAAAGAGTACACTATTAAATTTTTGTGTGATAAATAAAAAATGTATACAAAAAGCTACATCCTATATAGAATGTAGCTTTTCTAACTGGAGTATCTTTTCTTTACTTCAATGTTATAAAAATCATATAACTGTTCAATGGAAGAACTGGACAATAGAGGGATGGCTCTCTCAACCAATTCTCTATCCCAATCATACCAACGCATTTCCATTAGCTTATTAATTTCTGAATCTGTGAACCGTTTCTTTATTTCTTTTGAAGGATTACCACCAACTATTGTATACGGTGGGACGTTTTTAGAGACCACAGAACCTGCTGCAACGATTGCACCTTCACCAATTGAAACGCCAGGCATTATTATAGCATTCATACCAATCCAGGCATCGCTTTTAATGACAGTATCACCCTTTGGTTCATATGATTGTCCTATTTGCTCAACAAATGGATAAACCGTTATCCATTCTGAATGGTGGTTATGATTACCCCCCATTAAAATGACAACTCCACTTGCAATACAAACATAATTTCCAATAATGAGTTTATCTAGATGCCAACCAAACTGTTCAATTGGATTGAATAGTTCTTGAGATTTAGCATCACCCCATAAATACCTTACACAGCCATCTTCAAAATTTTGATTACCATAATACCCTGAATAATAGGAATACTCTCCTACTTCAATGAGTGGATTTGTCACTATATCTTTTAAATACTTTGTTTCAGACCAATGATTAAATAATGGATGATTCATAACTATATACCTCGCTTCTAAGTATTGTAGATTCTAAGACTTACTTAGAAGCTTAATACCACAGCGACGTTTTTAAACTTTTTCAAACGACGAATCATTATCTTCAGCCTTTCTTTTAAAGTAAACAGATCATAACTTAAAAAATTTTTATAGTCAAATTGTGAAATTATGTAATTTAAATAATGGATGCTTGAATTCAAGAAACTAAGGCTGTTACGGCACCTTTTCTCTTATTCGACTAACGGGGCAGGTGTGCGGCCGAGCCTAGGTCGTATCATATAACGGGTGGGATTCCCGTCGAGTAAGAACTAGCCATTCGCTCGTAGCGAGTCTTGGAGGGCTAAAGGTAACTTTAGTCTTTAAGCGTAGACAGTTAGGTGGC
>NZ_SMYO01000004.1 GCF_004358205.1 Bacillus salipaludis | reverse complement strand
CTCCTATTGATTCGCTCGACTTGCATGTATTAGGCACGCCGCCAGCGTTCGTCCTGAGCCAGGATCAAACTCTCCAAGAAAGTTGATATAGCTCATTTGTTACGTTGGCTCATGTTCTCTATATAATAGAAGAAACATGATTATTATTGTTTGTTGACGTTTTTGTTTGTTTAGTTTTCAAAGAACAATCAGTACTACTAACATTTTTATTAGCTAGTACTTTTTCAACGCCGCTCAAAAGCGACTTCTTTAATTTATCATATCCTCTTTCATAATGTCAACAACTTTTTGGAATTTATTTTTCGTTGAATGACGCTCTCGATGAGGACGAGATTTAATATACCATGATAAATAAATGATTGCAATATAATTTTAAAAGTTTTTTAAAAGAAACTAAATCAAATTAACAGGCATGACCTGTTTTATTTATTGGAGAAATTATTATCACAATACTTTTTATAGACTTAATACAGTAGTGTCTTGCAATCCTTTTCTTTTCGTTTATAAAATTCAGCAAAATAATTCCAGCCTCTCATTCATACGATATAATAAATAATAAATTTTATAATTAGATTTAAAAATTGGGCGTGAATTACATGAATAGTATTAATACAGAAATACTGATAAAACTTGGGATCTCCGCAGTACTTGGGCTCATCATTGGACTAGAGCGTGAGTTGAAAAGAAAGCCAGTAGGATTAAAAACAAGTCTCGTTATGTCTATTGTGAGTTGTCTGCTAACGATTGTTTCCATTCAATCAGCTTACATGTTCCCTAATTCAGACCACGTGAGAATTACAATGGACCCGCTCCGTCTTGCTGCACAGATTGTCTCTGGAATTGGTTTCTTAGGAGCCGGTGTTATTTTAAGGAGGGGGAATGACACTATTTCCGGCCTGACTACCGCGGCAATGATTTGGGGAGCCGCCGGAATCGGAATTGCTGTTGGAGCGGGCTTTTATTGGGAAGCATTTGCTGGAGTTGCTCTCCTAATTATTAGCGTAGAATTAATTCCATTTCTATTGAAGCTTATTGGTCCAAAACAATTAAGGGAAAAAGAAATTAGCCTCCAGTTATTCATGCGAGATAAAGATCAGATTGAAAAAGTTATAACATTTATTATGGAAAAACAATATATTATTCGTAGAATACGAATTAAGGATTTAGACAATGGCGATCACTCGGTACAAATTTTGGTGGCTGTAGATTATCGCGAAAAAACAACCGATGTTTACTACTCTATTTCACAATTTGAAGGAGTTAAAAAGGTAGAAGTTGAAAGTATTAGTTAAGAGCCATATCCTTTGGCTCTTTTTTTATAATTTCCTCTTGCATGAATAACCAAAAGCATATATAATTTTCTTGTGCAACTCATTCGGGGGATTAGCTCAGCTGGGAGAGCGCTTGCATGGCATGCAAGAGGTCAGGGGTTCGAGCCCCCTATTCTCCATAAAAAAGAAAGCCTTTGTTAAACAAAGGCTTTCTTTTTTTATGCCGTAGATAGTCCATTTTTCCTTTTTGAAATTTCCTCTTGCAAAATTTGGTAGATAAAAACTATAATTAGATTTAGATTAGAATTTTCTAAATTTTTAAAAATCACCTCAAGGAGGTGAAAAAGGAGAATCGATATTTATATTTCTTACACTTAAGTCACCTTTGTCTTTTAGTTTTTTCCTCATAAAAAAATCAAGGTTTTAATTTGAGAGGGGGAGCTTTAAATTGGAGGCTAAAAAGACGGCAAACAATATTGAAAACGATTACAGTAAAATTGCACAATCTTCATCATTTCAGACATTACTCTCCGAAAAGAAAAAATTTATCATCCCAGTAACCATCTTCTTCTTTTGTTTTTATTTTGCTTTACCAATCCTAACTTCTTATTCCACAGTGTTAAATCATAAATTTATAGGCAATATTACTTGGGCATGGGTATTTGCTTTCCTTCAATTTGTTATGACATGGGGATTATGCATCCTTTACTCGAAAAAGGCTGCTAAATTCGATGATATGGCAAATCAAGTGATCCAAGAAGGAGGCAATAGCAAATGAATAAAGCTGCATTTATTATGTTCCTCGCCATTGTTTTCGTCACGCTGATCGTTACATATTTAGCTTCTAAGCGGACGAAAAATGCAAGCGAATTTTACACTGCCGGAGGGGGACTGACAGGCTGGCAAAATGGTCTGGCCATTGCTGGTGATTACATGTCGGCTGCATCCTTCCTTGGAATTGCAGGAGCTGTAGCCTTAACCGGATTCGATGGCTTCTTCTATAGTATTGGTTTCCTAGTTGCGTATCTTGTTGTTCTTTACTTAGTTGCAGAGCCTTTACGAAACCTAGGGAAATATACTTTTGCAGATATGATTGCAGCACGGTTTGATACCAAAAAGATTCGTGGCTTTGCTGCGATGAACACTGTTACGATTTCTATTTTTTATATGATCGCGCAACTCGTTGGAGCAGGTGCACTAATTAAATTATTATTAGGTTTGGATTATACGACATCCGTATTAATTGTTGGAGTCTTAATGACCGTGTACGTTATTTTTGGAGGAATGCATGCAACAAGCTGGGTACAAATTATTAAGGCAATTCTTTTAATGGGCGGCACTTTCGTAATCTCAATTATTGTACTGGCTAAATTCAATTTCAGCCTTACTGATATGTTTGCGCAAATGAAAACTGCAACTCCTTTAAAAGAAGCCTTCTTAAATCCAGGAGTGAAATATAAAATTGGCTTGGATACAATCTCGCTAAATTTATGTCTAGTTTTAGGGACTGCTGGACTTCCACATATTCTTGTCCGTTTCTTCACAGTTAAAGATGCAAAAACAGCTCGTTCCTCCGTTGTCTATGCTACATGGATCATTGGAATCTTCTATGTTATGACAATTTTCCTTGGCTTTGGTGCAGCTGCATTTGTTGGCAATGAAGCAATTGTGACAGCAAATCCTGCCGGAAATATGGCGGCACCACTATTAGCTAAAGCGATTGGCGGTAACATGTTGTTCGCGTTTATTTCTGCAGTGGCGTTTGCAACGATCCTTGCCGTTGTTGCGGGTCTTGTTTTAACAGCAGCTTCTGCCTTTGCTCATGATTTCTACAATGAAATCCTTCGTAAAGGAAAGGCAACTGAAAAGCAGCAAGTGACGATGGCGCGTTATGCAGCAATTGGGGTATCCATTATTTCAATCATTCTTGCACTTGGCGCACAAACCTTAAACGTTGCCTTCTTAGTATCACTTGCTTTCGCAGTAGCAGCAAGTGCCAACCTGCCGGTTATTATTTACACCATTTACTGGAAACGTTTTAACACTTCCGGTGCAATATGGGCAATGGTGGTTGGACTAATTTCAGCAATTGGGTTAGTTCTAATTAGCCCAAGTGTAATAAGTCCTGAGGTAGGAAAAGCCATTTTTGTCGGCAACCCTATCTTCCCATATACAACACCGGGAATTGTATCAATTCCACTCGGATTTCTAGCAGGTTACTTTGGCACCATCTTCTCGAGCCAAAAGGCGGATGTTAAGAAGTTTGAGGAAGTGCTGGTTAAATCTAATACAGGAATTGGGATGGGGCAGTAAGATTTCTTTCATTGCTTCAAAAAAGGGACTGATTTTTTTTCAGTCCCTTTCTTTATTTCTTTCCACTTCTATTTTTCCTAGAACTCTTTGCAGAACTTCCCCAGCTTGTCTTTTCACTGTTTTTCCGTTTCCCTTTTAACGGACCTGCCTTTGAGTTCAAAGGTTTACGTTTCTGTTGATTCCCCTTGATTTGCTTCGGCTTGTCATGCTTAGAATCCCTATCTGACTTTTTAATCTGCTCCGTTGCACCGTCTGGCACTTGTTTTTGAATCCGAATATTTAATTCTTTTTCAATCATATCAAGAGTCGGGCGATCGGCTGAGGAATAAAACGTGATGGCTAACCCCTTCATGCCCGCTCTACCCGTTCTGCCAATTCGGTGAACATAGCTTTCTGCATCCTGCGGAATATCGTAGTTAAATACATGGGTCACTCCCTCAACATCCAGTCCCCTTGCAGCCACATCCGTCGCGATTAACAATTGAATTTCAGCGTCCCTAAATCTTTTCATGACTTGCTCTCTTTTGGCTTGCGACAAATCCCCATGCAATTCATCACAAGAAAATCCATGTGCTTTAAGAATTCCGAACAATTTGCTGACTCTACGTTTCGTTCTGCAAAAAATAACCGCTAGAAATGGTCGGTGGGTTTCCACTAATTGAATAAGCGTTGCTTGTTTTGCCCGATCAATTGTGTGGATAGCAATTTGTTTTACATTCGCAGCAGGCCCTTGCCTTTTTTCCACCTGTATATATTCCGGCTCCCTCATATGCTTTTTCGCCAGGTTCCGAACCTCATCCGGAATCGTTGCTGAGAAGAGCATCGTTTGTCTGCTCTTTGGCGTTTCTTTAATTATATCCTCTACTTCTCCCAGAAACCCAATATGGAGCATTTGGTCCGCTTCATCTAAAACCAGGAAATGAACTCTCGATAAATCAAGTGTTCCTCTTCGAATATGATCTAAAAGCCTGCCCGGAGTTCCAACGACAATTTGGACATTTTTTTCTAACTTTTTTAACTGTTTTTCAACATCCTGTCCTCCATAAACGGCTAAAACATTCACATTCTCTATATCCTGAATCATCTTATTAATTTCATGGGTAATTTGTAACGCTAATTCTCTTGTTGGCGTTACAATAAGTGCTTGAACGTGAAGAGCATTCGCGTCAAGTTTTTCAAGGATTGGCAAAATAAATGCAAATGTCTTACCTGTTCCGGTCTGAGCTTGCGCTATCACATCTTTCCCCTTCATGACAACCGGTATGGATTGTTTCTGAATGGGGGTCGGTGTGGCAATACCGAAGCTGCGCAATGTTTCCGTTAATTCTTTTGAAATACCTAATGATATAAAATCAGGCAAAAAAATCCCTACTTTCAATTCAAATGATTATCTATTCATAATGATTGTTTATCAAAAATAAAGCAATTAATCTTTTTATTCCAATTAGTTCGATTAAATGAAAAACCCAACATCGAGAGTTGATGTTGGGAATCCTCTGGTTATTCGCAATTTTCGCGTCCAAGCTCTACTGCAGTTTCTAGATTACCGTTAAATAAGGAAATTCGGAATTTCAACGAGAAGTCTTCAAACTTGCAACGATATTTCTCCAACTGGTCTTGCCCGCAGGAATTACTGCCGAGACCATTTTGCATGTAATCAATATTCAAAACAATATAGTCACGTGGTCTTAAGTCAATCGTATGCTTAGCCTTCTCCAGGTCTTCTACCTCATAGTGTGAAGCACTAAAATTAAATGTTTCGTCAGCAATAAAAATTAGACTGTTTTTACTTTTATCCGTAAAGCTGACCCAATCGCAATCTGAACGATTGCCATTCTCTTGGGGTTTAACATAATTAGTAAATAACCCTTCTACCGTTTGAGTGTATACCCCTAAATGATTGGCTTGATTTGAATCGGGATAGCTTTCTCCTGGTCCCCTTCCACGCCATATAGTTTGTGAAAAATCTTTATTGAGCTGAAGATGAACACCTAAACGCGGAATCATGACAGGAGCATTTTCTTTTGTACCAAATGCAATACCATTAATCGTAAATACAATATCTCCGTCAGGATAAATTTTATAAAAATACTGAAGTTGATAATACCATGAACTGTTTGTTGTACCGTAAAGGGCATCCACATACCACTCGAACACACCATCTTTTAGTTCATAGCGGACCTCTTCCACAATTTCATGACCTAAGTGCATAAAGTATTTCGTGCGATAATCCTTCAGCAAGTACATATCATTATCGATCGGCGCACGCCAAAAATGAAATTGCGGTCCATTTTGAAGATAAATTTCCCCTTTCCGACTGATCTGTTTTAACGTTCCTTTTACACTATCGAAAGTGGCAATGAAATCAGATCCACTAACGAATACGAACGCACCATTCTTGGATAATCCAAGTTCCCCGGCAGCATGTTTTTTAGATATCTTAGTCTTTCCAGGCAATACAAAGGAAGCATTTGCTAATTCATGACCTTTTGCTGCCCAAGGTGTATCCTGTTTTAGTTTATATGAAAAGACGAAATAATAATTCGCACCGTTAACCTGCTCAATCTCATCTGCTACGGGAAGCTGGATTTCCGCTTTTTCCCGCGCCCTTACGTTCGGGATTTCCACATTATTTGATTCTAGTAATTTATGATCCTCATAGAGTGAGCAGGTTAATTCTAATTGATCCAACGATAGAAAATCATATCGGTTGGTCAAACGAAAACTCCCATTTTCAATATCCAAACATTCCGTTTGAACTGGTTCAATGACCTTTTTATATTCAAATAGACTTGGGGAAGGTGTCCCGTCAGGCATGATTAATCCATCAATACAAAAGTTTCCATTCGTCGGGTCATCACCAAAGTCACCGCCATAACGGTAATAAACCTCACCGCTTTCCGAAGTGGTTTCAATCCCGTGATCAAACCATTCCCAGATAAATCCGCCTTGAAGTTGATCATATTTATAAAATAAATCCTGATACTCCTTTAAATTACCCGGTCCATTTCCCATGGCATGTGCATATTCACAAAGAATATGCGGCTTTTTTGTTTTTTCAATTACTTTTTGCATTGTCAATTTTTCATTATGTTCCAGCCATGTATACATCGTACTGTAAACATCGGTCACTTCTGCTTTAAAATCACCTTCATAATGAACAAGACGAGTCGGGTCCAGTTGTTTGGCCCGTTTTGCCATTGCACGGAAGTTATCACCAAAGGATGACTCGTTTCCAAGCGACCACATGATAATACAAGGATGATTCTTGTCTCGTTCAATCATTCGTTCCAGCCGAGAAACATAGGCCGTTTCCCACTCAGGATCATTGCTAATCCAATCATATTTCGCTGTCAGTTCAAAGCCGTGACATTCTAAATCCGTTTCATCAATGACATACATCCCGTAATAATCACAAAGGTCATAAAGAGAATGGGCATTAGGGTAATGGGCAGTCCGTATCGCATTAATATTGTTTTGCTTCATTGTTTTAATGTCCTGCTCCATTTCTTCTCTTGTAACCACTCGACCTGTCTTTGGATTGTAATCATGACGATTAACACCTTTAAGTTTAATCGCGACACCATTTACAAGGAACTGATTACCTGCCAGAACAATGGAACGGAATCCAACAGACTGGTGAATTACCTCGATGACTCTACCCTCTTCTAAAACAGTCATATAAAGGTGATATAAATTCGGCTGTTCTGCACTCCATTTTAATGGGGATGAAATCTTTTGAGAAAAAAACTCATCTGCCTCTTGTTCCTCGATAAAAACCTGGTTTCCATTCGGGTCGATCAATTCATAAACAATTGTTTGTTGCCGCTTTTCGGACAGCTTCACATGAACCGTAAATACTGCGTCATTCCAATCATCATCAAACGTCGTATTTACTGAGTAATCATAAAGGCCTAACTGTGGCCTGGAATACAATTCAACATCACGGAAAATTCCACTTAGCCACCACATATCCTGATCTTCTAAATACGTGCCATCTGACCACTGAAAAACCCGAACAGTCATCGTATTAATACCCTGCCGGTAAAGCCCTGTAATATCAAATTCCGATTGAATCCGTGCACCTTTACTATATCCAGCAAATTGACCGTTGATATACAATTCAAATGCCGAATCCACCCCATTGAAACGTAGGATTAATTGTTCATCGTCAAAATCACGGTCAATACCAAATTCTCGGCGATAAATGCCCGTTGGATTATCTGTAGGTACTCGTGGTGGAATGATCGGAAAGTTATACCACAAGTCTGAATAATGCATTTTACCATAACCCTGCATCTGCCAATTTCCCGGGACAACGATATTGTCCCACTCTGTTGTATCCAAATCTTCTTCGTAAAAACCATCTGGCCAATATTCAGGGGCTTCGAGAAAAGTAAACTTCCACATCCCATTAAGATTCTGATAATAATGAGAGTTGACGACTTCTCCTGTTTTCGCTGCTTCACGAGATGGAAAACTAATAAAGTGAGCACGTGCAGCAAGCCGATTAATCCCATCAGTATAAACGTCTTCCCATCTTTTTATGTTTTTCATATCTGTCACCTCGAAATTTAACTCTATTCTTTTACCGATCCACCTAAAATCCCTGATATAAAATGCTTTTGCAGCAACAAGAAGAAAATCATAATCGGGATGGTTGATAAAGTGGTGCCTATCATCAGCTGGCCATAATCAATCCGTGCCATTCCGATTAAGCTTGATAAGGCAACAGGCAAAGTAAACATCTCTTTTGAATTTAGTGTAATAAGCGGCCAGATTAAGCTATTCCATTGTGACATAAATAGAAAAATCGCTACTGCCGCCAAAGCCGGTCGAACCACAGGTAAAATGACCGAAAAGAAAATTTTCATTTCCCCTGCCCCATCTACCCTTGAAGCCTCAATAATCGAGTCCGGAACGGCCTGCATATTCTGCCTCATTAAATAAATGGCAAAAGGGGAAGCAAGGCCGGGTAATATAATCGCTTGATACGTATTTAGCCAGTTAAACGAAACCATCATTTCAAACAATGGAATCAGGGTAACTTGAGAGGGGATCATTAACGAACATAAAATCATGAAAAAAAACAATTTTTTTCCTTTGAAACGATATTTAGCGAATGCATAACCGGCCATTGCAGAAATAAGGGTACTGAAAAAGGTATAGACAAGAGCAATAAACAATGAATTCCAAAAAATTTTTGCAATCCCTAATGATTCACCAAGGGAGTGAAAATTTTTGGCTAAGTAATCTCCTGGCAAAAGCTTTGGCGGCAGGCTAAAAATTTCTCCAGATGGATGAGTAGAACTGACAAGCATCCAATAAAAGGGAGCAATCGAAAAAATGACCCCAATGAACAACAATCCATATATACCGATTTTTGAAGACATCTCATTTGAAGTATTCATGTATTCTACTCACCTACCAATTTCATTTGAATCCAAGAAATGACGGCCGTGATCACCACTAGGACATAGGCAATGGCTGATGCATAGCCAAAATCAAAAAATTTAAAGCCAGTTTCATATAAATAAAGAGTAATGGTCATTGTTGCACTATTTGGTCCCCCTTGGGTTAAAATAAATGGTTCATCAAAGAGCTGAAGCGTCCCAATCGTGGACATCACCACTGTAAATATAAACACTGGTTTTAACTGTGGAATGGTAATCATAAAGAATTGCTTTACCTTTCCGGCTCCATCTATACTGGCAGCTTCATATAATTCGGAAGGGATATTTTGTAAACCAGCTAAAAAAATAACCATATTGTATCCCGTCCATCTCCATGTCATGACTAGAATCACAGAAGCTTTTGCCCAAAAAGGACTGGTTAACCAATGAACAGGCTTTACTCCAAAAAAGGATAAAAAATAGTTTACAAGTCCAAAATGTTCATCCAATAGAATCATAAATACAATCGATGCCGCGACTAATGCTGTGATTGCTGGCATAAAAAAAGAAATTCGAAAAAATGCCTTTGCCTTTACCATTGAAGAGTGGAGTCCTACAGCAATCAATAAGGATAGGAACAGCATGATTGGAACTTGAACGATCAAAATTTCAAATGTATTTAATAATGATTTGTAAAAAATCGGATCATGAAATAATCGCGAATAATTTGCAAAACCCACAAACGTCTTCTCTACACCGCGAACCTCTTGGAAGCTTAAAATTAACGAAGAGATTACCGGATAAACCGTGAAAACGACTAACAATAGCAATGCGGGACCAATAAAAAAGTATGGAGCAGTTTTAGGTGTGACGATATTTTTTTTCGCATTGACACGAAAGGCCGCTACTGTTTTTTGCACCTTTTCTGTCTGAGCCATTGTATCTCCCCCCTGACACCCAAATATGATAGAAATGAGAGGAGTGAACTCCCCTCTCATCCCAAAAGTGTTTCTATTTTACTTCATTTTTTAATTGAATCTCGGCATCTTTCAATGCGGATTTGACAGATTTATTTTCCAGTAGTATCGCTGCTTGCGCGTTGCTAGTTAGGGTACTTGCTTTTGATAAGTATTCATTTACATTAATTCGTGGAACTTGATCGACAATATCGGCAAATTTTTTGAAAATCGGGCTATTATTAAAGTACTCGTTGTTTTCGGTAAATTGCGGCGCACTATAGGTTTCCTTTAACGAAGGGAAAAGTCCATATTTTTCAAAGCCTAATAATTGAGATTCTTTATCTGTTGTAAAGAAGTCAACAAAGGAATAGGCAGCGGATTGATTTTTGCTTGTCGCCGGAATCAATAAGGAAGATCCGCCAACGTTTGCATACCTGTTTCCGCCCTCCTCAAAGCTTGGTAAATAAAATACATCCCATTTTCCCTTTAATTTAGGCGCCTGATCCATAATCGACCCTGCATACCAAACTCCATAAGGAACGGTCGCAACACTGCCGTTTACAGTGGCCGTTACAATTCCATCCCAGCCTTTGTTGTTAAGAATTAATTCCTCATCATGAAGCTTTTTAATAACATCCATTGCCCGGATGGCTTCCTTAGATTGAAGGGTGGTTTTTCCATCCTTATCAAAATAAGAAAGTCCTTGCTCCTGCATCATCAATTGGAAGACGCCATCATAATTTGGAATATCGATTGGAAGCATTTTCGCACCAGTTGCTGCTTTAATTTTCTTGCCAGCTGCAATATAGTCATCCCATGTCTTGATCGAATTTGGATTGACATTCGCCTTTTTAAAATAGTCGACACGGTAGAAAACTCCTGCAGGACCGATATCCCATGGTGCGGCAATAAAGTTTCCTTCCTTATCTTGATCTGCAGCAACCTTTGCAGGGTTGAAAGAATCTCTATACTTTCCATATCCGAGCTTACTTAAGTTTAAAAAACCTTGAGGGAATTGATGGACATAGCCTGGAATTCGTTCATCTTCCATTAAAACAACATCGGGAAGGCCAGAACCTCTCGCTGCTAGACCCACCGTTAATTTGTCATAAAGATCTGAGCTGTTGAAATCCTCTACCTTCACTTTTACATCAGGGTATTTCTTTTGAAACTTTTCTACTGAGGCTTTCATCGTTGCTGCTGCAACGTCCCATCCCCATATCGTTATTGTCCCTGATGGGTGTTTCGCATCACCGGTTGTTCCCTCATTACTGGCTGAATTTGAACACGCAGCGAGTAAAATCAGTGCAATTGCTAACATAATAGAAAGGTACCTTCTCATTCTTAGCCCCCCATTTGTCATTCATTACTGAACCTTTTAAAACCGCCTATCTAACAGAGTCAAATTCTTTTGTCTTTTTTAAATACGTGCGCCAAGTAATACACCATTTTTCCGGGTTATCCAAATAGTCTTGTTCGTCAATTTTGTGTATAGTGCTATTATGCGGGGCAGATTTGACAATTTCCGGATTTTCATATGCTTCTTTTGAAATTTGCTCTAAGGAATGAATATATTCATCTAAATCCTCTTTTGAATAAGACTCTGTCGGCTCAAGGGTGAATGGCTGTTTGACAATATAGGGATGGTGACTAGTCCAGTAATGGAGGCCAAAATCAGTCATTCTTAACGTTACATCTTCTGTAGTTACACCCGTTTCCTTTGTAAGCTGTTCCCAGCTGTAACGAACCTGTTCAAGACGGTGTCCCTTAACATACGGTGCACCTGCACCGCGGATTGCCAATACCCTATGATACATATAGTTATTGTTTAAAACGGCAATTTTTGCGACTTCCTTAAGACCTTCAGCACCAAGTGCCCGAATCCATGCATAGGCACGTAAAACCGTTTGCGCTACACCGTGGAAGGAGCGTACCTTTCCAATTGAATGCTTCAAATCTTCATTAAGCAGGTATTTTCCACCTACCATTTCCACAATTGGTGCCGGCAAGAATTCTTTTAATTCAGCTTTTACTCCCAATGCACCCGTAGCTGGCCCGCCGCACATATGCGGTGCAGCAAAAGTTTTATGAAGATTAAAGAAACACATATCAAAACCGGCTTCTTTCGCTCTGGTAATTCCTAAAAGCCCGTTTGCATTCGCCTGATCGTAAAAGCAAATCCCGCCCACTCGATGAACGATGTCGGTAAATTCTTTAATCCATGGGTTAAAAATGCCGGTATCCTCCGGGTTTGCAACAACAAAACCGGCAGTTCTTTCAGAAACCGCTGCTTTTAATTTTTCAATATCCGGGAAACCATTTTCATCTGGATGAAGGGTAATAATTTTATAGCCCTTTACGGCTGCCGTTGCAGCTTGGGATGGATGGGAAAAAATGGTGGTGATAATTTCATCACGTTGATCCCCCTCGCCCCTTTTTTCATGATATTTTTGAACTATCGATGCCATTGTAAAAAGCGCCTGTGTTCCACTGCTTGGCTGGAATGAAAAACAGTCCATCCCGGAAATTTCTCTCATATAAAGATCCAATTTATAAAAAATCTCCAGCATTCCTTGAACCGTATCAACATTCTGTAACGGATGAAGCTCCATGATTTTCGGGTCACGAATTAACAATTCGTTAATTTTCGGAATATATTTCATCGTACAAGTTCCCTGGCCAATTTCCACATTAAAATCAGATCCTAGGGTTTCTTGCGATAATCTTAAATAATGTCTCAATACACGTGCTTGCGCAATTTCAGGAAGACTAGTTTTTTGATTTCTCTGCATGGTCTTAGGTATTGCCGATATTCCATCCCCAACTGCTGCAGCAATTTTTTCATTAACCGGAGGCAATTCGACTCCTTTTTCTCCTGGCTGATGAAGTTCAAAAATAATGGGCTCATTCCATTTAGCCTGATGAAAATCACGAGTTTTGCTTATACGCTCTATCCTTCGCATGAATAAAAGCTCCTCTCTGTTATTTCGTTAAGATTTCATTTAGGGATTGAACTAGAAAATCAATATCCTCTTTCGTATGGACCTCCGTTACACAAAATAAGGCTGATTGACCAAACACCGGAAATTCTTTTGAGAGGTCCTTCCCTCCAAAAATTTTCCGATCTACTAATCTTTGATTAATCTCTTCAACAGTGACGCCAGTCTGATTAAAATCAACGATAAATTCTTTAAAAAATGGTGAATCTAATCGCGATCCTGATAAACTAGGAATTTGATTTAACTGCTGTACAGCATATTGACTGTTCTGCATAATCGTTTGGCCTACTTCCTGTATTCCATAAGGCCCAAGTAACGCAAGGTAGACACCTGCGGTTATTCCCCATAAGGCTGTCTGGGTACCAACGGATTCCTTCCCTTTTTCCCTTAAGGCAAAAGAGGTTCTGTCATATGCTACATCGCCAAAACCATATTCGCCCTCCTTTACGGTTGGAACAATTCCAAATAAACGGGATGGATATTCATTTACAAATTTCACATCATTATGAGTTGCAATAAAGCCTGCCTGACCGCCGCTGAAATTCATATGCATGCCGAGTGGCTGAAGGTCTCCACAAACAATATCCGCACCATAATGACTTGGTGGTGCAAGAGCTCCTAGAGAAATTGGGTCCACCCCAACAACCATCAAGGTTTGATTTTCTTTTAATAAAGTAGAAATCTCCGACCCTTGTGCCTCAATAAATCCAAGGTAGGAAGGATTTTCAAAATAAAGGGCAGCCACCTCATCCGTTAATTTTGCGTTTAAATCCGATAAATCCAATGCTCCCGATTTGGTATCAAATTGAACAAACTCAAATTCCAATTCCGGTGTACCATAATTGACGATAATTTTGCTTCGTTCCGGAGCAACGGTCTTTGCCAATAATACTTTTTTCCTTCCGGTAATGCGCGCAGCCATTCGAATCGATGTTGCTGCCGCCTGTCCCCAATCAAATGTCGGTACATTGACAACGTCCATATCTACTAGTTCTGCTACTAGACTCTGATATTCAAAAAGGGCCTGGAATCGTCCATGATCTTCATAGGGTTCCCCCGCATATGCGGTTAAAAATTCAGAGCGCTGATTGATTTCATCACATACAGCAGGAACAAAATGCTGCCAGCAGCCGGCCCCTAAGAAATTTAAATATTCTTTTGTACTGGTATTCTTATTAAGAATTCCTTCAATATGCCGCCGCAGCTCATATTCTGTTAATGCAGGCGGCAGCTTTAATTCCCCTTTGAGCTGAAGTTCTTCCGGGATACAGGAGTACAATTCCATGATGGAATCGGCTCCAATTATCTTTAACATCTCCGCTTGTACTTCTGGCACCATATTCGGTATATAAGGATGTACTTTTTGCGCCATAATCTTACCTCCCTGTAATCTTAAATCTATTATTTTTTTATTTTTAAAAAAAGTTAAGCCAATCCTCCGCCATCTACAATTAAGTCTGTACCCGTCACCCAAGATGATAGGTCGCTTGCAAGGAAAAGTACTCCCTTTGCTATATCTCTTGGTGTACCCAGTCTTTCTAATGGCCGTCCTTTAGCAGATGATACGAGGAAGGCATCTTCTTTTAGATTTAGCTGCTTGGCTTCGTCCCTTAATAACGGTGTATCGGTATCACCAGGGCAAATGCAATTCACACGAATATTTTGTGGGCCATGGTCGATTGCCATTGCTTTTGTTAAATTCACTACTCCAGCCTTCGCTGCGCAATAGGCAGCCGCTTGATCTCCACCCTTTATTCCCCATCCCGAACCAGTATTAATAATGCTGCCTCCACCGCCGGACGCCATAAGCGGAATTAAATATTTTGAGAGAAGATAAATTCCTTTTAAGGAAACATCTAATACTAAATCCCAATCGGACTCTTCCAAATCAACCACTGTCTTTCTTCGAATCACCCCGGCATTGTTAAAAAGAACATCAATTCTGCCGTAACTTGCTTCAATATAATTACGTACCTTTTCACATTCACTTGATTTCGTTACATCACATTGGACAAACTCTGCCTGATTTTCTTTATTTTTAAGATCAGATGCTGCTCTCTCACCGTTTTCCGCATTAATGTCTAAAAGAATCACCTTAGCTCCTACTTCCGCCAAAAGTGTGGCAGTTGCAAGGCCAATTCCTGAAGCGCCCCCCGTTACAACACACACCTTATTTTCCAAACCAAAATAATCTTGAGTTAACATTGTAAAACCTCCTACGACACTAAATTTTAATAACTATTTAAAGTATTTGCCAAAATTAGGAACACACTTGAAGTCCATGTAAAAGCTGGATCACGTAAGCTTTCTCCCGTTAGGGCATGAAAGTTTTCAGCCATTCCTGATTGGTTTGCCATATTGCAAAACCTATGTGCCACTACCTGCGCTAATTCTGTTTCCCCAGAATCGGCCAATCCCTTATAAACTAATAAAGTAGTCGGAGCCCAGATAGGCCCTCGCCAATATCCATCCTCTCGGAAATAAGCACTAGTTGGCTTTTCAGTAGCAAGCCCGAATGGCGTTAAAAAATCGTTGGATATGATTCCCTCCACTAATTTTTTCCGAATCGAATCAGGAAGTCGTTTTCCTAGAATAATAGGTATATAAAGTACAAGACTTTCTGATTCAATGATTGAATGGTCCCCGGACTTCACTGCCGCAAACCGTTCATTAATCCAAAAGTGACGGATCATTCGGTCAAGTAAATCGTTCGATTTCTTAGCCCACTCCCGAGCCTCTTCTTTTTCCCCTAATTCCTCTGCTATTTCAGAGAGTGTCTCCATTTGTAAAATCAAGAAGGAAGATAAATCAGGGCTTTCAATCGGTGTTCCTTGATGAAAAATGGTGCTATTATCCCAGCCGCTGTCATTTCCGTGATTATATTGGGGTATTCCGTCATGATCATCATCCCTGTATTTAAACCACCATTCTGTCCATTTACATAATGGTTCGTACACTTCCTGCAATTTTCCCTTTGTCACTATGTCACGGTTCTCCATTAGCTGTTTTAATGTCCATCCATGGATCGGCGGTTTTGTAAAATTCCATAAAGCAAAGCGATTGTTAAGAAAATCTGGGAGCATTCCCGACTCATCCTGATGTTCAAAAAAGATCATAAATTGATCCCATGCTAATTCGGGTTGTTTTTTTGCTAATGCCAATGCATTAAAGCAGTGATCCCAGCTCCAAATATTCGTCATCCAATTCTTTGACATGTACATAGCCGGTCTTGTTAATTTCCCTTCAGGCTGAACGATACAAGACCACGTGATATATGCTGCAAGTTCCCGCCCATTAGTCAATTTGACATCGCACTCCAGAGAGTGATCCAGCCAAGTTTGAAATTCATTTCGAACAGATTCCAGAACGTTTGAAAATTGTAAATATTCCCGCTCGTTCCACACGGTAAAAAACTCTTCAATTGCACATTCCATTTCCGACGACTGTGTTTCAGGCAAAAAATCAGCCACGATCTTAAGGCATCTTTGTTCTTGAAAGGGTGCATCCATCAAAAGCTGGCCTTTTATAGGAGTCATCATATAACGGATTTCCTGTTTTGAATAATTGACCTCAAAACGGTCATTATTAACCGGAACCGCATAATCATATGCCCCTGTTATACCAGTTAGGCGGACCCCTACTCCAACACTTCGAATTTGCAATACCTTTGCTTCACTGATAACGAAGTCAGCAAATCCCCTGTCTGTCTCAAGCCGAAGAAAATTTGGGCTTAGTACCGGGGCATACTGTACCACCTGACCATCAGCTAGAACCTCGATTCGAAAAACCTCACCTAAATCATTGTCCCCGTTTCGGATATTTCTCAGATAAAGATGTTGTTCATCCTTTCCATGCAAGGGTGAAATGACCATATATGAACCATTGCGGCTGAAAGGAACCTTTTTAATATCAAACATTCTATCCACCTCTTCTTTATCCTCATCACAATTCTTTTAGCCTTTAACTCCTGACCTGGAGGAATCCTCCACAATATAGCGCTGGGCAAAAAAGAATAAGACGAGCGGCGGCAGACTGATTAAGAAGGTTACAGCCATAATGCTCTCCATATCAACCCCAAACATTCCCTTAAATTGTGCTAAGCCCAGTGTTAATGTGTACTTACTTTGGTCATTTAAGAAAACAAGCGGGCCTAAGTAATCATTCCAGCAGGTTAAAATATTAAATACGGCAACTAGAATCAATGATGGCTTCATTAAAGGAAGATAAATTTTATAGTAGATTTGAAATGGATTCGCACCATCCATACGTGCCGCCTCATCAAGTTCCTTGGGTATAGACATAATAAATTGCCGCATTAAGAAAATATAAAATGGTGCCCCAAACCAAGAAGGTACAAACAGCGGCTTTAACGTATTAATCCAGCCAAGGAAGTTAAATTCCATATACTGTGGAATCATCGTTACCTCCCAAGGAATCATCATCGAAGCAAGCAGAACAATAAACAAAAAGTCTCTTCCTTTAAACCTAAATCGTGCAAAACCATAGGCGACCAGAGAAGATGAAATCAACTGACCAATTGTCGACATGACGGTTACTGTGACGGTATTAACAAAAAATTGATTAAACGGCTGGGACATCCATGCCTCTTTAAAATTTCCCCATTCGAATTTTGATGGGATCCATTTAGGCGGAAAAAGGTAAAGCTCATGCTGTGATTTCAATGAAGTCGTCAGCATCCAGAAAAAGGGTGCCAAGAATAGCAAGGAAAAAAAGATAAGTAGTATATAAACGGTTGTTTTCTCAATTCTTCTTTTTGTTTTCATGAAGCACTCCCCTACCCCGGTATTCTATATTACGATTTATTTTTAACTTCCCCTTCGTAATAAACCCAGGCTGATGATGATTTAAAGACTAATAGAGTTAAAATTAAGACAATGACAAACATAAACCAGGCATTAGCAGAGGAATAACCCATTTTAAAATACTTAAAGGCGTTTTCGTAAACATACATTGCATAGAAATATGTGGATCTCAGCGGGCCACCCCCAGTCAGAATAAGAGCAAGGGTTAATTGTTGAAATGCGCTGATAATCGTTGTGATTAAATTAAATAAAATCGTCGGTGTTAACATCGGAATCGTGATTTTGAAAAACTGTTGGATTTTATTTGCTCCATCAATGGAAGCTGCTTCATATAAATCATGGGGAATAGCCTTCAAGCCTGCCAGGAAAATCAGCATCATTGTCCCTTGTCCCCAAAGACTGGCAATAACCATTGCAATCAATGCTGAATGTGGATCGTTTAACCAATCCGGTCCTTTTATTCCTACTAGTGACAAAAAGTAGTTCAGGATTCCATATTCGCCGTTATAAACCCAAGCCCAAATCATCGCAAGCGCGACTCCGGAGATAACCGACGGTAAATAGAAAAGGGTTCGAAATATAGAGTGTCCTTTTATCTTTTGGTTCAATAAAATCGCTAGAAAGAGAGCGGTTATGAGATTAAGAGGGACAAATAAACCAGCAAATTTTACGGTCACCCATAATGATTCCCAAAATAACGGGTCGTCGGTAAACATCGTCTTATAATTATCAAGACCAATAAATTTATGTTCACCTACAATCGGCCAATCAAAGAAACTAATAAACAGTGAATAGAGCAATGGACCTAATGTAAAAGCTAAAAATCCAATCAACCATGGTGCGATAAAAAGGAGGGGGACAATTTTGTCCCACCTAGTTTGTTTTTTGATTTTTACAATAGGTGCAGGTGAGGTATACACGGGTTTCAACAAAAAAACACCTCTTTTTAGTTTTTACTGTCCTACATACTTCTCGGAATCCTTCACAGCCTTATTCAATAACTGTTCTCCATCTTGTCCGAGCATAATCGCATTGACAGCTGCTGATAAGTTGCGATTAATTTCATCCCAATTTTTATTTAATAAGAAAGCAGGCGTATCATTTGATCTTTCAAGCATTTTGTAAAATGGTTTAATCATCGGATCTTGATCCGTTTTCATTTCCTTTACAACGCTAATACGTACAGGTAAATCAGCTGTTCTCATTTTGATTGCTTCCGCTGAAGAGTAAAATTTTACAAACTTCCATGCAAGATCTTTATGTTTTGAATCTTTTGCAATCGAGACCGCAGACGATGCGATCACTCCTTTTACTGGCTTGCTGCCAAATGAAGGCATTTCCACAGTTCCAAAGTTCACCTTAGCTTCCTTAAAGCCCTCCAATGGCCAGATACCACTTTCCCACATGGCAAGCTTGCCTGCCTTGAAAATATCATCACCGCTCTGTTGATTTTTTCCACCGACAAGAACAGCACTTTTATCCTTAACCATATCTGCAAACTTTTGCAGTGCTTGAACGGTTTCCGGACTGTTCATATATCCTTTGATTTTCTTTCCGTCTTCACTAATGAAGCTTGAGCCGTTGCTCCAAACAAAGCCTTGTAGATCATAAGTATCGGGTTCAGGCCTTACCCCAAATCCATACTGTTTTTTGGATGGGTCTGATAATTTCTTGGCGATATTTTTAAAGTCATCCCATGTCCAGCCATCCTTTGGATAAGGAATCTTTGCTGCATCAAATAAATCCTTGTTAAAATAAACAACCCTTGTGGTGAACCCGGCTGGCATCCCGTATACTTTCCCGTATATGCTGGAGTAATTAAATAACCCCTGATAAAAATCATTCATATCCATTTCAGAATCATTTTTAATCAAATTATCCAGCGGCTCTAACGATTGAAAGTAAGCTGGGAAATTCCACATATACATAACATCTGGCGGGTTTTTTGCACCAAACGCCGCAGCCAGTTTTTGGTCAAATCCATCTCCGTAAGCTTCTACTTGTACCTTTACATTTGGGTTTTTTTCTTCAAACTTTTTCGCAATCAATTGTTGAATTTTTAATGTTTCCCCAGAATCCCATGTTGCAAATCGAATCGTGGTTTTTCCGCTGCTGTCATTACCTTTTGCGTCTTCTGTACCGCTTGATTTACTGTTTGAACATGCGGCCATTGCAAAAAGCAAAAGGAATACTAAAAAAGCAACTGTAATTTTCTTCATTTTTAATTCCCCCTTTTTTTCCTTATACATAACAGAAACCGCTTTCATTGTAACCTTAATGAAAGCGGTCTTAAACTTAAATTCATCTTATTCTTTTTGTAATATTGTTTGAAATTTCGCAAGATGCAGAATGATTAGGAATTTTGTTAGATGATATTCTTCTTTTTGTTTTGCCGGTAGTCTGAAGGTGTGACCCCGATGCATTTTTTAAACCATTTGCTGAAGTATTTACCATCCTGAATCCCTACTTTTTCACTAATTTCCTGTGATGTTAAGGATGTTTTTTCAAGAAGATCACAAGCAACTTGTACTCTTATTCTTTCCGTAAAGGCAATAAAGCTTTCACCAACTGCCTTTTTAAACATTGTACTAAAATGGCTGCGGCTTAACCCAACCTCACTTGCAATATCTGTAGAAGAAAGAGGTTCGTCCAAATGTAAAATAATCTTTTGTACCGCCTTTTGAATTGGTAATGGCCAATTTTCCATCGAATATTTAAATTGTTTTTCAAATTGCAGCTGCCTATATAGGGTGGAAACCCCGTCCATCCATTCCTTGATTCCTTGATTTGGACCATTTATATTCCAACGAACGGCTGGCTCACCCCCTCTAGCCTCGACAAGCAATCGCTCAAATTGCCGCTGTGACTTTTCGGGAATAAAAATAAATGCTTGATCTTGACCGCAAGAAATTTTTGCAACTAGTTTTTCCTCGGATTGTAACTTTGTAAGCAGAAAATCACTGTCTTTTAATCGATTTAATAAATAAATATAATAGGGCTGCTGCATCCATTTCCACTCTTTTAAGAATAACTCTTCTAATATCATTGGAAATGAATTTTCAAAGTCACATAACCACTCATAAAACTCCTTTGCCAATGATGACGAATCAAACGTTTTTTGGTCATGATGAACCGAATTAATTTCCCCTTCAAAACGCTTTAGATATTCTTCAAATTGCTGATCCTGAAAAGCTGTTTTCACTATATAACCTGAGGCTCCAATATTCATGCCTTCCTGCGCATAGGTAAAATCCCGATGACAGCTTAATAGTAATATTTTCGTATCAGGATATAATTGTTTAATTTTTCTGGCTAATTCAATTCCGTTCACTTCCGGCATAACAATATCCGTTATCACAATTTCAGGACGGTGCTCCTCGAACAACTCCCAGGCCTTTTGTCCGTTAGGGGCATCAGCAATCACTGTCATATTATATTTTTCCCATTCGACGGTTGCCATTAATCCTTTTCGTACAATTAGTTCATCGTCAGCAATCAGTACCTTTATCATTTGAGTTTTCTCCTTCTCGGCCATCTCATTCTAAAAATTGTCTTTAAACCTACGACTGATTCGATTGATAAGCCATACTCCGTTCCAAAATGGAGTTTAACGCGTTGGTCAACATTATATACGCCAATCCCTTTTCCTCCTTCATCATGTTGCCTCGGGTCAAGCAGTTTCCTAATGGTCTCTTCATTCATTCCTTTTCCGTTATCCTCTAACGTAAGCTCAATATAATCATCTTTTTCTTCCACCTTGAGCTCAATTCTCCCTTGCCCATCTTCAAATGCATGAAAAAAGATATTTTCGAATAAAGGCTGGAGTGTCATCCTTGGGATTAAACATTCTAAACAATTTTCTTGTAAGGTTTCAACATATTCAAATGTATGGCCAAAACGTACCTCCTGAACCTTTAAATAATGCTGGATGGTTTGTAGTTCTTTTTTCAAAGGAATTAATTCATCGGCAAAATTTAAGTTTTCATGAAGAACTTCTGTTAGATGATAGATCATTTCTTGAACTTCTTTTGCCCCTAACAGTCTTGCCTTCCATTGGATTGAGTTTAAAGTGTTAAATAATAAGTGTGGGTTAATTTGATAGTGAAATGCCTTTAACTCTGCCTGCCTTTTTAAACGTTCTGTTTGACTAATTTTTTCAATTAATTCCTTAATTTGATGGACCATATCATTAAAGCTTCGCCCCAAGATTGCTAATTCATCTTCCGAAGTAACCGCTATCTGGGTATTTAAATCCCCTTTACTTACGCTTTCCATGGAGGCTTTAAGGCTTTTAATTCGTTTTGAGAGCGGAACCGAAAATACAACGGCTAAAATGCAGGCAAGGATGATGGAAAATAAAATTGCCAAAACAGTATAATGAAAAATTACATTGGATGATTTATAAAAATACTTTTGCGGGATCCGAACAATAATATCCCATCCATAGGTATCGATATGATTATTAAAGACAATATCTGATGGTAAATTTTTAGGTGCATGATTTGTTTTATATACAATCTGATGGTTTCCATTTCTTAGTGTAATCGAAGAATGCAACGATTTCTCTAAAAACTTAATATGGGAGAGCAATTCATCAGCGTTTGTTTCGATCAAAAGCTTACTGCCTTTTAATACCCCAAACTGGCTTTCAATTGGAAGAACCATCCCAATTAATTTTTCCTTTTTATTGCCTGTATAGTAATGGTCAGCATTATAGAAGCCAATCCAAAGCTGCCCTTCCTTTAAATTATTAATTTCCTTCCAAAAAGGCTTTTGAAAAAGCTGGTGGATATTCACTTGATTATTTCCATAGTAGTAGCCTGTATTCGTAATGAGGTAGATTCCCTTTGTATTATAGGTTTTATGTGCTTCTAAATAGCGTTCAAAGTTTTTATTTTCAATAAATGCCGAATAGGTCCGTGGTATTTCTTCTTTTAAAATAATTAAAGTTGGATCCGATAGATAGTGATTAATATCCTTTGAAACCACAAACATCTGCTGAATCGTATTTTCAATTTGTTTATCCAATTGAGAGACAGCAAATCGTTCATAATCATTGTATTGTTTATTCACAATCGTCGAGGACTTTTGATAGGACAGCAGACCGAAAATGGCCAATGGAATGAGTGCTACCATTAGAAAAAATACAACCATTTTCGTGCGGATGCTGCGATAAAAAAGAAATTTAATTCCTGCTGCTTTATTCTTAAAAGTAAATTTCATTTGGCTCACCAGTCATAATAGATTTATGCTCAAATCAATCATATCAAAAATAGTAAGAATTGAGGGAATCTTTCAAACGAAACTCAAAGGAAAAACCTGGTGAAATTTTCAACGTAAGAAAACACAAAAAATGTAAAAACTAAACTCATTCATAATTAACGAGGTGGAAAAAATGAGTGAAAAATGTTTTTATTGTACAAATGATATTGAACAAGATCAGCATCACAACGTAACCTTCGTGACTTCCAATGTTGAACGAGATGAAACACTTTGTCATGAATGCTACCAAGAGTGGTTACATGGATTAAATGGGTAATAATTCAGCAGCCTCGCTGCTGAATTCTCTTTTTGTAAGTTGCCTCCTCATAATGTTCCCCATGCTCATTCTCCTGTTTTTACTCATTACTTTTATAATGTGATTATGATATTCTTTAAGCAAAATAAACATATTTTTACACAAGGAAAATACTAAATTCCAAAATTCTTCAAAATGTTTATGTAATTGGAGTGTTGCTTCATTGTCGATTAAAAAGAAACTTCCATTAATTTTTTGTCTTATTGTATTTATCATCTTAGTTGCTAATAATGCCTTTCATTATATTCGGTCAAAAAATCAACTACTTGACTATAATGAAAAGGAAATCGCCATGATCACCAAAGAAGTTTCTGTTCAAGTTGAAAATACTAAACAGGGATCAGAATATGTGGAAGACATCCTTGCAAGAGAGCTGAGAATTGCCTCCATCGCGATAAGAAAGGCTCTTCCACCACGATACCAAGATGTAACAAATGAACAGCTAAAAGAACTTGCAAAGGAATTAAGAGTTTCCCACATTACACTTTTAGCCAAGACAAAGGATGATGTTGTTGGTGTCAGATCCTCTGACCCAAAAGAAATTAATATGGGAACAAAAGGCTGGGGCTATTGGTATGATGCCTACCTGCAGCTTTTTTCCTTAAAGCCTGTAACTGTAAAAAAAGGGCTCTCCTTACCCTATTATTGGTCAGGCCCAATGGAGAAAGCCTCATCTAATCCCGATCATATTGATAAATGGGGCTATTACTATGATGGTACAACCAATTATATAATTGACCCCTATTTCCGAGACCATAAAGTTCTTGAATACGAAGAGCGTTTTGGTCCAGGGAAAATTATTGAGAACTTTACAAAAGAACCAGGTATCCTGGAAATGTCTGTTTTGAATCCAAAGAATTTTGGCAAAAAGAAAGAAGAGGTTCATTTAAATGGAAATGATTATACCCGGATTTCTGCCGAGCCAAAATGGTATGGTTCTTACGAGAAGTACCCAAATATTAATGTAGATACCAAATTTGTTAGAAAAGCTATACAAACAAATAAAGTACAGTCCTATAAAGACAATCTAAAAGACAAATCTGTCATGAAGACATTCGTTCCGGTAAAAACGAAACTTGATCAACCCTATGTGATTTGCCTTGTTTATGATTATGGCCTTATCCAGAGTGAATTGTTACACGAGTTAAAAGTTCACATTATGCTTTCTATTGTGATTATGATTGTTGTTCTGATTATTAGTTTTATTTTTTCACGTTCCATTACTAAACCAATTGGTTACATTGTTGAACAAGTGAATGAAATTGCCCAAGGTAACTTTGGTAAAAAGTTACATTTAAATCGTAAAGATGAACTTGGATTTCTGACAGAAAACGTGAACGCTTTATCAAATCATTTACAACACTATGTAAATGATTTAAACCAGAGTAAAAAACTAATTGAATACCAAGCGTATCACGACCCGCTAACCGGTTTAACCAATCGAAGATACTTTCAAGAAAAGCTACAACCTATTATTAATCATGCAAATGAAAAAGGAGAAACTGTATCGGTTTTATTTATTGATTTGGATCGTTTCAAACATGTTAATGACTCCTTTGGACATAACAAAGGGGATGAGTTACTGAAAATCGTAGCAAATCGAATCCAAAAATGCCTGCCTGAAGATAATCACATCATTACAAGACAAGGCGGCGATGAATTTATCATTCTGATGAATAATCTGGATGTGAAGGCCTCAAAAGCAGTTGCAGAAGAAATCATTAATACTTTAAAAAAGCCATACTCAATTGCTGGAATTGAAGTGTATCTAAGTGCCAGCTGTGGTATCAGTATGTATCCTGAGCACACAAATAATCTAGATACCTTGATCATTTATGCTGATATGGCGATGTACTCAGCTAAAAAATTGGGCGGTAACCGAGTCGTTATTTTTAATGAACAAATTAGCAATATGAATCAAGAACGGCCAAGATTGGAATCACGGCTAAGAAAAGCAATCGAAAGTCAAAAAATAGAGGTCCACTATCAGCCAAAAATGAATGTTCAAACGGAAACTATTTACGGAGCAGAAGCATTATTAAGATGGACGGATGAAGAATTAGGCTTTGTCTCTCCCGAGGTTTTCATACCGATTGCAGAGGATACCGGATTAATTCAATCTCTATGGGAAATCGTCATGAAGAAAGCATGTCACCAAGTAAGTGAATGGAATACGAAATATCATCAGTCATTAAACATTTCAGTAAATTTCTCAGCAAGGCAATTTCAGGAGCCTCTTAATATGGTAATACAGGTTAAGGAAATCTTGCAGGAAAGTAAATTAAATCCAAAGAATTTCGAAATCGAAATTACGGAAAGTATTCTTCTTACAAATTCAAAGGAACTTGTTCAATCGCTGCAATCACTCCAAAACATGGGTATAGCCATTTCCATTGATGATTTTGGTACAGGGTACTCATCCCTAAGTTATTTAAAAAACTTGCCGATTAACACGTTAAAAATTGATAAATCTTTTATTCAAAATATTACCGAGAATCTTGTCAATACAGAGATTCCGGAGGCGATTATTAATATGGCCCGAGGGCTTCATTTAGATGTTATTGCCGAAGGTGTAGAAACGGATTACCAAAAGGAATTCTTACGATCAAAAGATTGTATTCAGATGCAAGGGTATTTGTTTAGTAAACCACTAAGTAAAGAAGCATTTGAGGATTTTCTAAAAAACTAGAAAAGGGCAGCTAGGCTGCCCTTTTTATTTTGCACATTCTAAATTATAAACATTGCTCCCAGTATCATCGATGTTTAAAAGTTTCACGGACATGGCTGAAAAGGTTTGTTGAAGTGATTCAGCAACTTTTCTGCCTTTCCCTTTTTCTGCAAAACAAAGCATTGTTGGGCCTGCCCCGCTTAAAGCCACTCCAAAGGCACCATTTTCTTTAGCTGCTACCTCAATTTCAGAATAAAAAGGAATCAGCTGTTTTCGGTATGGCTGATGGAATAAATCGGACTCCATCATTTTTCCCGCTAGCTCCCAATTTTGACTAAGAAGGGCACCAACTAATACATTTGCGGTTGCAGAGGCTTGAATTGCCTCCGAATAAGGAAGCACTCCCGGTAAAACTCCACGCGAATCCTTTGTTAATAATTCTTCATTCGGAATAACAGCGATCATTTCAAACGCCAGATTGGGAAATGACACAAGGTCCACTTCATTATGGTGATAACATCCCACAACCAATCCCCCATATAGCGATGCTCCAACATTATCTGGATGCCCCTCCATCTCAGTTGCAAGCAATAACTTCTCACGGGTATCCAGCCCAAGATTTCCAACAAAGTCAGCTAATTCAATCGCTGCAACAATCGCCGAAGCACTTGAACCAAGTCCACGGGCTAATGGAATTTCACTATTAATTTTCACTTTACATGGCGTCAGGGTCTTTCCATATTTCGAAGCAACCTTAAGGGCCACTTGACACATGAAATTCTCCTCATTGTTGGGGAATTGACTTAATTCCTCAGTTTCCGCAATAAATTCCCAATGATTACTTTGTTCTACTTCTAACGTTAAATATAAATCGACAGCAATTCCAATGGAATCAAATCCTGGACCCAAGTTTGCAGAACTTGCTGGAACTTTGATTTGTACTCTGTTATCGAGGGTCATCAACAGACAGCTCCTTTATTCTCTATTTTCTAACCACTTTGTACGAACTCTTAACTTCCTTAACTGCAGTTAAATCCTTTAACTCTACTAAAATATCCTCAATGTCGGTTAAAGAAGCCTGATGCGTCACTAAAACAATTTCTGCGGTTTCATTTTTTGTTACCGGCATCTGAAGGATTTTTTCAAAACTGACACCATATTTAGCAAAAATCGAGGTAATCTCAGCAAATACGCCAACTTCGTCCTGCACATGAATACGTAGGAAGTATTTCGAATACTTTTCCGAGTCATCCTTCAGTCGTTTCGGATATTGTGGTGCCACCGCACTTCTTCCGTTAACACCAAGTCTTAAGTTTTTAATCACACCCACTAAATCGGAAACAACCGCTGTTGCTGTTGGCAGGCTCCCTGCCCCAGGTCCATAGAACATCGTCTCACCTACAGCCTCGCCGTAAACATATACCGCATTGTACTCATTTTGCACAGATGCAAGCGGATGATTATTAGATAAAAAGGTTGGCTGAACGCTCACTTCTACTTTTTCACCCTCGCGATGAGCATTCCCAATCAGTTTCATTGTATACCCCATCTGCTTACCATACCGCAGATCTTCTTCAGTTATTTGAGTAATTCCACTGACTTTTACATCCTCAAGGTCAATATGCATGGAGAAACCTAATGTAGCAAGGATAGTCATTTTACGTGCAGCATCTAATCCTTCAACATCTGAAGTTGGATCCGCCTCAGCAAATCCAAGCTCTTGGGCTTCTTTTAAGACATCCTCGTAGGCAAGTCCTTCAGAGCTCATTTTTGTTAAAATAAAATTCGTTGTACCGTTTACAATCCCCATTAATTGAGTAATTCGATCGGATGCAAGCCCGTCAACTAAGCCTCTTAAAATTGGGATTCCCCCTGCAACACTGGCTTCGTAAAACAAATCGCAGCCATTTTCCGAGGCTAGCTTTAATAATTCGGAACCGTGAAGAGCCATCAAATCTTTATTTGCAGTGACTACATGCTTGCCACTCTGAAGTGCACTTTGCAAATATTTTTTCGTTTCTTCTACTCCACCCATTACCTCAATTACCACATCGATTTCCGGGTCTTGAAGAATATCATCAGGGTTATTTGTTAAAACTTGCGTATTGATCTCAGCAGACCTCGTTTTATGTAAGTCGTTTACAAGTATTTTTTTTATTTCAACAGGACATCCAACCTGATGCATTAATTTGTCTTGATGATTTTTGATGATTTGTACCACACCAGATCCCACTGTTCCTAAACCTAATAATCCAATTGAGATAGCTTTCATTACTTTCCCCTCCTAAAAGTCCACCCTAAATGCACAAATGTATTTGTATAGTAGACATTATATAATTCTCTAAATCTTTTTACAATAGATGTGTTCTGTTAAAATATAATTTTAATCGCTCTCCGCCTTATCACACAAGGCATATAACTTTTGGGAAAAAATTTTAATAAGATTATTCAGAAAATATTTCCATTAGCTCTTTACAATTCTAAACATATGGATGTAGAATATTCAATAAATTCACACAAAAAAATTGTATTCAATTTAAAATAGTGATGATGAAGACGGTATTAATAAGGGACTTCAGAGAGCCGGTGGCTGCTGTGAACCGGTGTCCTTTCTTAACATACCCAGCACTTCTGAACTGGCACGCCGAAATAGTATGTAGGCCTGCCCGGTAAAAACCGTTAACATGTTGAGGCTGTATGAAATCTATGCAGCAAAAGAGGGTGGCACCACGGTTGATCACGTCCCTCATAACACGACACAACTGTCTGTTATGAGGGATTTTTTATTTTAAACTGGGAGGAATGAATGGATATGTATAAAGTACTGGTTACCGATGGAATTAGCGATACAGGCTTAAAGGCATTATTTGATCATCCCCATTTTATTGTGGACAGACAGCCAACACTGCCAACGGAAGAATTAAAAAAGATTATTGGTATGTATGATGCCTTGATTGTCCGCAGTCAAACAAAAGTTACCGAAGAATTGCTTCAAGAAGCTAGCGGGCTTCGGGTTATAGCAAGGGCAGGTGTAGGTGTAGATAATATCGATGTGAATGCCGCCACTCGCAAAGGGATTATTGTTATTAACGCACCAGGCGCAAATACCATTGCAGCTACAGAACATACCTTAGCGATGATGCTTTCTTTAGCAAGAAAAATTCCACAGGCACACCAAAAAACCTCTTCCGGCGAATGGGATCGCAACTCATTTAAAGGGGTTGAATTGTATAAGAAAACCCTTGGTGTAATCGGAATGGGTAAAATCGGAGCAGAAGTGGCAAAACGGGCTAAAAGCTTTGGAATGAACATTTTAGGTTTTGACCCCTATTTAACTGATGATCGAGCGAAAAAATTAGGGATTACGAAAGCCAGCCTTGACCTAGTTGCCGGGGAATCAGACTTTATTACCATCCATACCCCTTTGACAAACGATACAAAAGGACTTATTAATGAGGAATATTTACAAAAAACCAAAAAAGGCGTCCGCTTAATCAATTGCGCTCGCGGTGGAATTATTGATGAAAAGGCGTTGGTTCGTGCAGTTCAATCCGGTCATGTGGCGGGAGCGGCACTGGATGTTTTTGAAAAGGAACCAGTGTCAGACCCTGAATTATTGCAAAATCCAAATATTATCGTGACACCGCATTTAGGAGCTTCTACAGTAGAAGCACAGGAAAAGGTTGCACAAGAGGTCAGCGCTGAAATCATTGAAATTTTTGAATCGCAGTCGGTCCATCATGCCGTAAACATGCCGCAAATGTCAGGGGAAACTCAGGCAAAAATGCAGCCATATTTAGCGCTTGGGGATCAAATTGGCCAGCTTGTCGTTCAATTATTTAAAAAAGCCCCTGCTAAAATTGAAATCAATTATTACGGGGACCTAATTGAAGAAGACACAGAATTATTAAATCGTATCATGATAAAAGGAATTCTTTCCTATCATTTAAGCGATTCTGTCAATCTAATTAATGCACTGCACCTTCTAAAGGAACAAGGTGTTTCCTATAATGTGCAAAAAAATGCTACTAATAAAGGGTTCGCGAATTATATGGAGCTGACAATTTCCCATGGTGATGAAAAGGCTAAAATTGGTGCAACGGTCCTAAATGGCTACGGTGCAAGGATTGTGAAGATTAACCAATATCGGATTGATGTGAAGCCGGAGGAACATCTATTATATATTAAACATAAGGACGTTCCTGGTATGATTGGCAAAGTAGGTTCTCTTCTTGGCGACTATGAAATCAATATCGGCACGATGCAGGTAGGTAGAGCTGCAGTCGGAGGCGAGGCCATCATGGTCCTAACCCTCGATAAAACCCTGAATACAAATGTTCTGCAAGCCTTGAACCTAACCGTCGGCATCGAAGAGGTGCAATTGCTAGAGTTAGAGAATTTCATTCCATCTGAACCAGGGCAGATAGACCCGCAGAAAGTAGAAAGCTTATTGTAATATTAAAATGGGGATGGCAAAGCTGCCATCCCTTTTATCACAATATACTCTTTACATCTAGCACCGAATCCAAAATATAATCCGCCTCATGCTTTTCAAATTCACTTCTTGCATCTTTTCCAGATAATCCGGTTAAAACGGCAGCGAATTTGCATCCGATGGTTCTTGCCGCTAAAAGGTCTGCTAACGAATCTCCAACAACTAAGATCTCTTCCCTGTTTTCAAGTGGCAGCGGGGTATTCAAATAATCGATTAGAGAAGCCCCTTTCCCCTGTTCAGCCAATATATAGGTGTATGGATGCGGCTTAGACAAGGACCCTTCTTGAGGGAACTCCTTCTCCACAATTAACACGTCATCAGCTGTAACAATATGCTTTTCATCAAAGGATTTTAACCAATCTAAATGCTGAAAAGGCAATATCGTTTCTAGGGCAGGCCTACCAGTTCCAATTCCAATCTTATATCCGGAATTTTTTAGGAAACTGAAAAACTCGGCAATATCCTTTTTTGGTGCTAACGTTGTTTCATTTGCTAGAAATCCTTCTTTACCTAGCTGAACGGAGGGTCTCCCCGTAGATTCTAATACATTTTCATCTCCAACATACCATTCCTGGGATACATGTTCACAAACGGACCAAAGCGTCCGGTCCTTATCAAAAATAGACGTTTCGACTCCTAGCTTTTCTTTTGCTAGTACATTTAGGTACCCTAAAAGCTCTTGTTTAACGGCATGTGACCGTTCAAACTCTTCAGTAAATAAAGCGAAATTCATTTGAACCTGATATTGGCTTAAAACCTGTCCCATTTCTACTAAAGTATCCCTTGAAATTGGGGCTTTGAGCCACTGATTGATTTTTTCATGTTCACTATCGATAATTTGTTCAAATAGATGAATGAGCTGGCAGCAAAAGGTTAAATAAATCATATCCCAGTTTGCATTTAGACCGCGTGATTTTTGAAGCTTTAATACTTGGTCATTCTCAAACACCTGTGTACGAATCTGTTGAATCTCAGATTCTGTATAGCTTATTTTAAACAACTCAGGTGATAAAGCTAAATAATTTTTGCTGATTAACAGTTCCCAAACCGTCAGTGCTGAGGCATCAAAATAGTGCTCCTCACTTAATAGAACTCCATCGACATCAAAAAGAATTGTTTTTACCATTTACAGTCCCTCTTCTTCCTGCGCTTTTATCCTTTATCGTACCACAGCAGCCTATATTTTTTAAAGCCAAGACTATGTTAAATTTAGTTGTTGATTTCCGCTCCAGGCACAAGCGGTTCGGGGGCGGTTCGGGGAGCCTCCTCGTCGCTTCGCTCCTGCGGGGTCTCCCCTGTCCCGTACTCCCACAGGACACTGAACTGCTTCCTTGAATCCGCCCACGAACGAAGAAAATGCGTTAGCATTTTCGAGGAGTCTTCGTGCCTTCCGCTCCAATCAACGCCGTTCAAAAATCAGCATTGTCCTTTAACACAGCCAAAGCCAAAAAAAGCCATATGCTAATTGACTAAGCAGCATGGCCCGTTTCTATTTAAATAGGCAATGAGTTTTCATGACTAATATATTGATTATACAAATCTTTTATAGCAGCAATTAATGCATTTGCGGCTTTTCCGCGATAATCATTCTTAAAAATTTCAACTATATCCTCAATTCCATCCTGAAGACTATGCCCTTTCAGAATTTGCTGGACATAATGCCTGCCATGTTCTGTAGCAAGCGTACAGGAGGCTTCAATAATCACACCGTATTTTTTATCGATTTCCACAGTAATCGTTAAAGATTCAAATACATTTTGTGCCGCCATTCCTTGAGGCAAACGGGAGTGCCCTGCCAAAAAATAAGTATTTAAGCCCGCCATAATTTCACCCATCTCTATATATCTTTTCATATTATATTAAACACAGCTTCGTCATTTTCCTCCTAAATTCGATAAAAAAGCCAATAAAACTATCAATGACAAAATCATCACTGAAGGTTTTACTGGCTTTTATTTGAAGTCCTTTGAAAAGGAGGGATAAATAAATTAGGCAGTTCCTATAAAATATTTACTTATAAAAGACTTAATCTATACCAATTGAAATATATTTAACCTCTAAATACTCATCAATCCCGTAATGACCGCCTTCTCTGCCAAGGCCGCTTTCCTTAAATCCACCAAATGGTGCTTGGACTGTCGATGGTAAGGCATCATTCAAACCTATAATTCCATATTCAAGCTGTTCGGTTATTCTAAAGGAACGGCTTAAATTTTGTGTATATACATAGGCTGCTAGTCCATAAATAGAGTCATTTGCACGATCAATAACTTCCTCTTCCGTTTTGAAGGTTGCAATAGGGGCAAGCGGCCCAAAAATTTCATCCCGCATACATTCCATCTCATCATTAATATTTGTTATGATGGTTGGAGCGTAGAAATATCCGTTTTCTTCAGCTGGTTTTACACCGCTAAAAGCAATTTTTCCACCCTTATTTACTGCGTCCTCAACAAGTGTTTCAACCTTTGATAAAGCGGCTTGATCAATTAATGGACCAACATCGATTCCTTCATCTAAACCATTACCGACCTTTAATTTTTCTAATTCATTTTGGAACAAATCAACAAATTGATTTGCGACTGTTTCCTGAACATAGACACGGTTCGTACATATACAGGTCTGTCCGGCATTACGGAATTTGGATTGCACTAGACCCGCAGCCGCTTTTCTTAAGTCGGCATCATCCATAACGATAAATGGAGCATTTCCACCAAGTTCAAGTGATACCTTTTTAACTGTGTCAGCAGCTCCACGCATCAATGTTTTCCCAACTTCTGTCGAACCGGTAAAGGTAATTTTCGTTACACGAGAATCCTTTAACCAAACATCACCAATTTCTGAAGATCTTCCGGTTACGACATTTATAACTCCCTTAGGTACCCCTGCCTCATGGGCAAGCTCAGCCAATTTTAATGCTGTAAGCGGTGTTTGATTGGCCGGTTTTACAACGGCTGTACAGCCTGCAGCTAGCGCAGGACCGACTTTTCTCGTAATCATCGCAGCCGGGAAATTCCAAGGCGTAATGGCCGCAATAACCCCGACAGGTTCTTTTCGAACAAGGATCCGCTTATTTGGATGTGATGCAGGAATCGTTTCCCCGTAAATTCTTTTTCCCTCTTCAGCATACCAAGAAATAAATCCATTGGCGTAAACCACTTCTCCCAATGCTTCTTTAAGAGGTTTTCCTTGCTCAATTGTCATGATTCTAGCAATCTCATGTTTATTTTCTTCAATTAAATAATGCCATTTCATTAATATTTGATAACGCTCATCGGCTGTCTTTTTTGACCAGGTTTGAAATGCGGTATGAGCTGCATCAACTGCTTTAATTGCTTCATAGGCTCCACCAGTTGGGACAGCACCGACAACTTCCTTTGTTGCCGGATTCACGATTTCAGTAAAAATCTCAGAATCATTTCCAATCCAATTTCCATCTATATACATCGGATAAATTTGATACTTTTTTTCTACTCTTTCCATTCATTTACCTCCGATTTTACAGGGCCGGATCAATGGCAAATACCGATTCCATGGATTCCTCAAGAATTTTGAGACCCTCTTCAAGCTGTTCATCCGTGATGGTTAACGGCATTAGGATACGAATAACGTTAGAAAAAATTCCCGCGCTTAATAATAAAAGCCCTCTTTCTCCTGCAGCTTTGACGATTTTTCCAACCGTTTCCTTATCAGGAGTTTTTAGCTGCTTATCCTTCACAATTTCCATTGCACACATGGCACCAAGACCACGGACATCGCCAATACAGTCAAAGCGCTCAGCAAGGATTTGCATTCTCTCTACAACTCTATTTCCTAACTTCTCGGCACGCTCATTAAGATTTTCACTTTCAATAATATCCAAAACGGTTAGTGCAGCACGGCATCCAAGCGGACTGCCTGAATATGTGCCGCCAATTTCACCGACTTCAGCGGCATCCATAATTTCGGCACGACCGATCACACCACTGATTGGCACCCCTGCCCCCATCGATTTAGAAATAGTGATTAAGTCCGGTTCAACCCCAAAGTGTTCAATGGCAAAATATTTACCTGTTCGGGCAAATCCAGTTTGAATTTCGTCAGCTACAAATAAAATGCCATATTGATCGCAAATTTCTCGGACACGCCCTACAAAGGCAATATCAGGAACAATAAATCCGCCTTCACCTTGGACCGGCTCCATAACAACTGCTGCAATTGTTTCAGGGGCAACTTCAGAAACTAAAAACTGTTCAAATTGCTCAATAATCATCTTACTGTATTGTTCCTCGCTCATCCCATCAGGACGGCGATAAACATAAGGGTATGGCGCTTTGTAAACTTCCGGTGCAAATGGGCCAAAACCAAATTTATACGGCTTAACCTTGCTTGTCATAGTCATCGTCATTAACGTTCTGCCATGAAAACCCCTTGTGAAAGAGATGATTCCTTGTCGTTTCGTATATTTCCTTGCAATTTTAACTGCATTTTCAACGGCTTCCGCACCGCTGTTAAAAAAGGCTGCCTGCTTTGCAAAATTGCCAGGGGCAAGCTTGCAGAGTCTCTCCGCAAGCTTGATATAGGATTCGTACATCATGACATTAAACCCTGTATGAATAAATTGACTTGCTTGTTCCTGAAGGGCTCTTACCACCCTCGGATGGGAATGACCGACATTTAATGTTCCAATCGCCCCTGCAAAATCAATATAAATATTTCCATCAACATCCTCCACGATTGCACCCTGTGCTTTTTTCACAAAGGATTGAATATTATTGCTAATCGCCTTAGGAACATATTGGTTTCGACGCTCTAATAGTTCCTGTGATTTTGGTCCTGGAATGGATGTTTGGAGCTTAACATATTTCTTTTCCACGTCTTTTTGCTCCCCCTTAAAAAAACATATCCCTTAGTCTAAACGATGTTATTTCACTTGAGCTAGCACTTGCTTAAAGGTGCTGACAACTTTATCGATTTCTTCATAGCTGATTGTTAAAGCAGGTTCAATACGAATGGTTTTTGAGTTAATCAATGTTCCTGCAACAAGGATACCGTTATCAAACATTCCTTTTGACACCTCATAACCGATCTCATCCTTATGGAATTCGATGCCAATCATTAGGCCTTGACCACGGATTTCTTGTACTTTATCTTCATGGCCAACCGTTGCTTTTTTCAACTCAGCAAGGAAGTATTCTCCAGCCTCAGCTGCACGCTGTGGTAAATTCTCTTCAATTAACACACCGATTGTAGCAATGGCTGCAGCACAAGCAAGCGGGTTTCCTCCAAATGTTGTTGTATGCATAAATGGATTAGCGAACCAGCTTTTGAACACTTCCTCTTTTGCCACGATCGCACCAGCTGGCATTACACCGCCGCCAAACGCTTTTGCAAGACAGATGATATCTGGTACTACATCATATAATTCAGCCGCAAACATTTTACCTGTACGGCCCATACCTGTTTGTACTTCGTCGAAAATGAGTAATGCGCCATATTGGTCACAAAGCTCTCTTACTTGTTTTAAATAGCCTTCTGGAGGTAGGATAATTCCGCCTTCACCTTGGATAGGCTCAAGAATAACAGCTGCCACATCTTCCCCGACTGATGCACAAACTTCAAACGTTTTTCTCATCATGTCGATATCGCCAAATGGAACGTGACGGAAACCAGGAATTAATGGAAGGAATGGCTTACGGAACATTCCTTTCGCTGTTCCGGATAATGAACCAAGGCTCTTTCCATGGAACGCGCGAGTAGTAGAGATAAAAGTCGTTCTCTCACTGTACATTTTTGCAAGTTTTAAAGCTGCCTCGACACTTTCTGTACCACTATTTGTAAAGAAAGCATATTTCAAATCACCAGGGGTAATTTCACCTAAAATTTTTGCCAGCATTGCACGAAGTGGATCAAGAAGATCCTGGCTGTGAAGGGCTTGGCGTTTTAATTGATCAGTAACCGCCTTTACAACCTTTGGATTACGGTGTCCAACATTGTAAATTCCAAAGCCGCCAAGACAGTCAATATATTCTTTACCATTAACATCTTTAAAGCCAGCACCGCTATCAGACCATTCTACTGCAGCGAATTGACCTCCTTCAGTAACGGTTTTACGGTATTCAAGGAATCCAGGGTTGACATTTTCACGGAAACCATCAAGGGTTTCTTTTGTAATCCAAGCTGCATCTTCTTGCGTAATATCTTCTTTTTCTATTAAATTTAAAACCTTGTTAATATATTCGGTTACATTTTGATTCTTTTCACTTTTTACTTCACTTTTAAAATCGATACTCATGTTTATCTCTCCTTGTTAGTTATAAATATTTGAATTTTGTATATATATTTTTCAAGTTCCGGTGCCCTAAAACGGGCGCTTTCACTTTTCAAAATTAGTTTGAAAACCAGCCGATTGGTTCAACCTGCAGGTTAATATTAATTTGTTTAATCTCTTGGAATTCTTCAAGACCGAATGTTCCAAGACTTCTTCCGATACCGCTTTGTTTATAACCGCCCCACGGTGCTTCGTTGTAAGTTGGGTGGTAAGCGTTAATCCAGGTAATTCCGGAACGAACCTTTTTAATCACTCGTAAAGCCTTTGCTCCATCGGTTGAGAATACAGCACCAGCAAGGCCGTAAACAGTGCTATTAGCAAGTTTGATCGCTTCAGCTTCATCCTTGAATTTTTGAATACAAACAACGGGACCAAAGATTTCCTCTTGAACAATTTTCATATCATTGTTTACATCAACAAAAACAGTTGGTTCAACAAAATAGCCATTTTCTAGACCATTATCAACAATTCTGTTACCACCACATGCAATCTTTGCACCTTCTTGTTTTCCAAGGTCAATATAATGAAGAACTTTTTCCATGTGTTGCTGGCTGACAAGTGGTCCCATTTCTGAATCAGGATTATTCCCTGGACCAACTTTAATTTGCTTCGCTCTTTCGACAAAACGGTCAACAAACTTATCATAAATGCTTTCTTCGACAAGAATTCTTGATCCAGACGAACACACCTGACCTGTACCACAATAAATTCCAAATAATGCCCAATCTACAGCGGTTTCAAAGTCAGCATCTGCAAAAATAATATTTGGTGATTTACCACCTAGCTCCAAAGAAACCTTTTTCATGGTATCTGCCGCAGTTTTCATGATATGTTTTCCTGTTTTCGTGCCGCCGGTAAACGAAACCATGTCTACTTCAGGATGAGAAGCAATTTCATTTCCAACAACTGCCCCCGCTCCCATGACCATATTGGCAACACCTTTTGGCAAACCGATTTCTTCAAAAATTTCAAATAATTTTTTCGGAGTTACCGGAGTTACTTCAGATGGTTTAAAGACAATTGTATTTCCTGCAGCTAATGCTGGAGCAATTTTCCAAACACTCATTAGTAATGGATAATTCCACGGAACTATTAAGCCGCAAACGCCGACAGGTTCACGGACTACCATTGCCTGCATTGGATCTGCTACATGGTAGGTAAAGCCATCCGGTTTAGTAATCAACCCTGCATAGTAACGGAAACAAGCAGCTGCATCACCAATATCGCCCCCAGCTTCTCTTAAGGTTTTACCATTGTCCATTGTTTCAAGCTGAGTTAATTCTTCTGCATACTCATCAATTTTGTCAGCAATTTTAAATAAATAGGAGGCTCTTTCCTGTGCTGATAATCCAGACCATACTCCCTCTTCAAAGGCTCTGCGGGCAGCAAAGATTGCCGTGCGTGCATCTGCGACCGTACCCTCAGGTGCATGGGTAATCACTTCACCATTGGCTGGATTAATGACTGGGCGTGTTTCTTGATTTTCAGAATCTTTCCATTCGCCATCAATAAACATTTTTAGATTTGCAACTCGGTTTTTTATTTCGACCATGTGAAATTTCCTCCTTAATTAATCCTCACTATCTATTAATGCAAGAAGCGTGCCAACTCTAAAAACCTATTAATTAAAGGATTTAACAAGTTACCTTACAGAAAGCTATTCATTTTTGCATAAACCTATTATTTTTTGCATAGGCCCTATTGAACATGGTGGTTGATTTACGCTTCAGGCGCTTCGCTCCAATCAACTTTGGTTCAAAAATTTTTACCCATACTATATATAAAAAAAAGCTGCATCAGATTTTAGGTCTGATGCAGCTTTTGGTGATTATGTGGATAATTTTTCGGTATTTAGATTTTTCTCACTTACAATTTTTTGATATTTCCTGCTGACGGAGGACTGGCTGATTCCTAATGCCTTTGCTGCTTTGGTTGTTGTTTTATATTGCTTCATAGCGAGGACAATTAACTGTTCCTCCACCTGATCGATTGCCTCCTGCAGAGGGATGACTCTCGTAATCACAGGCTTCATTTTTTTATATTCATAGCCTAATGATAAAAACTGGCTGACAAATTCTGCATCAATAGCCTGCTCATCCGCAGAAACAACTAATCTTTCAATAATATTTTGCAATTCCCTTACATTCCCTGGCCATGGATAAAACTCCATCACATTAATCGCATCCGGTGTTAAATGATAATTCCGCTCATATTTTTCATTTAACTGCTGAAGAAAATGAAATGCAAGCAACGAAATGTCCTCAACCCGTTCTCTTAATGGTGGAATATGAATTGGAATGACATTCAGGCGGTAAAATAAATCCTCTCGGAAGGTACCTTCCTCCACCATTTTCTCTAATTTCTTATTTGTAGCAGCAATGATTTGGACATTGATCTTAAACGGAGTGGTACTGCCGACAGGAATAACCTCCTGCTCCTGAAGAACTCGCAGCAGCTTTACCTGCAGATGCATCGGCATTTCACCAATTTCATCCAGAAACAGGATTCCCCCATCCGCTTGTTTGAAATATCCGTCTTTTCCGTTCTTATCGGCACCTGTAAAAGCACCCTTTACGTATCCAAATAATTCGCTTTCCAATAAATTTTCCGGGATGGCACCACAATTCAATTTTAGAAATGGATACTCCGCTCGTTTTCCTAGCTGATGAATTGCTTGAGCAATAACTTCCTTTCCGACACCGGACTCCCCATTGAGCAGGACAGTGGAAGAAAAATCAGCAATTTTCTTTACTTGCCCCATAATCTTTTCCATTTTCGGGCTGCAATAAATTAACTTTTTTAAAAAGCGGTCCTTACTTTTAAACGTATCCAATTCCTTCTTATACTGCTCTGAGATCTTTTTCATTTCTTTTAATTCGCTTTTCAGCTTAGTAGTTTCTGTGATATCCCTAGAAGCAATTATGATACGATCCAATTCATTTTCATCATTAAAAATAGGATTTCCAACCGCAAGAATCCGTCTTCCATTTTTCGTTTCCTGAACAACAGAAACCTTTTTCTTTCGTTCCATAACTAACCTTGTCACAGAAGGAGTGAACAACCCTTGGTCCTCAAGCTGGAACATATTTTTTCCAATCAACTCTTTTAAATCTACCTTCCAAAAGTCCTGGATGATGTTTTCGCTGTACCTGATTAATTCACCTTTCGCATTTACTACTAGTATCTCATCATAAATGCTCGAAAGAATGGCATTTAAGTCTTTATTTAAATCCTTGATATGCTCAATTTCCATCGCCATTTCTTCAACCATTGGTAAATCTTGTACCACGATGATGATTCCATCTACTTCATGGTCATAGTTTAATATAGGACTATAATCAACGAGGACCCCTGTTCCGTTGGTAATTTCGAGATGATTTAGAAGCGTTTTTCCGGTTTCAAAAACATTCTGAATGTGCTCTCCGCTAAAAATATTTTCTGCCGGAAGATTTAAAACCTGATCGGAGGTTGATTTAATCATTTTTAAGCCAGCATCATTACAATTGATGATTCGTTTTTCTTTATCTAAAACAAACATCCCCATTGGTATCGAGGTAAGCATGATTTTTAATAAATCCACACTTTTATTTTCTTGTTTAAAAAGCTCTGCCAGGATGTCTTCCCTGAGAATGTAGCCGCTCGGAATTCCATCCTCTCCTCTTATGATTGCAAATGGTTCCCCGACAATTTGAAATAGGACGGGTAATGAAATATGTTCCCCTAAATAACAGACATTTTCAATTGACTTTGTATGCTCAAGTAAAACCGCTAACTTGAAATTTTGCCTTTCCAGCTTTTCAAGTAATGGTGTATTCATTATCGCATAGGCAAATAATTTGTCCTGTTTTTTCAGGAATAAAAAGGGTTCCTTGATGTTTTTAATGGAAGATCCAACTATTTCTTGATTCTCGCTGATTTCAACTGCTATTATTGGCTTAATTTTTTCCTTTGCCACGGAAAACATCTATTACATCCCCCTTAAAGCCTTGTCAATCTTATACTACACGTAATACAGAAAATTTCAAATAGAAAAAAATGCTTAAAAGGAAGATGTAATCTCCATCTTCCTTTTTTTAAAAAGTTAGTCGCTTCCTGTAAAGAACAAATCTTCTTTAACATATGCCAGGACCATTCCGGGAATGACTTGATCCCCTTCTTGAACCTCCAATGAATGAATTTCTCCGCTTATTCCCGTTTGAATCGTTTCGACGATACCTTCTGCAGTTTTGATTGTAAATAATGGCTCCCACTCATAAATTCTGGATTCTCCCTTTATGGAAACTTTTTCAATCTTTCCGTATACAGGGCTAAGAACCACATCAAAATCCATGCCTTCTAACCTCCTAATGTTCATATTGCTCCTGAAAAGATTGCGTGTGTAAGACAAGATCAAAAAATTCATAGAATTCAGGAATGTCTTCTTGTTCAATTCCTAATTTGTATGCCCAAAATTCATCATTAGGGGTATCTTCCTGGCAAAGTAATACCATGTTTCCTGTCTGCAAAGAGGTGACCATTGCTTTTCCAAAGAAATGCTCGGAGTAACCAATCGTTAAATCATAGCGGTGGTTATTGGAAATAATACAAAAATAGTGGAGAAGCTGCTGTTCCTTTTGTTCAGATAAGAATTCTAATTTCATTAAAAAAATCCCCCTTCTTTTATATTTGGCCTTTTAAACTTAGTTGTTGATTTCCGCTCCAGGCACAAGCGGTTCGCGGGCGGTCCGGGGAGCCTCCTCGTCGCTTCGCTCCTGCGGGGTCTCCCCTGTCCCGTACTCCCACAGGACATTGAATTGCATCCTTGAATCCGCCCACGCACGAAGGAAATGCGGTAGCATTTTCGAGGAGTCTTCGTGCCTTGCGCTCCAATCAACGTTGTTCAAAAACAACATGGTCCTTTAACAAAGCTTAATATTTAAGCCAGCCTCTTAATCTTGAAGCCTCTGCCAAGCGCTGGATTCCTTCGATATAGGCAGCAATTTTCATATTGACGTTGTATCTTTTTGAGGTGTTATATACATTTTTAAAACTATCGGTGATTTTCTCCTTAAGGCGGCTGTCAACCTCTTCCTCTTTCCAGTAGTAGCCTTGATTGTTTTGACACCATTCAAAATAGGAAACAATAACTCCGCCGGAATTTGCAAGGATATCAGGGACAACCAGAATATCCCGCTCATCAAGAATGTTCAACGCTTCTTTTGTAGTCGGTCCGTTCGCTGCTTCAATGACAATACTACAATTAATCTTGTGAGCATTTTGTTTATTAATTACACCAGAAATCGCTGCCGGAATTAAAACATCGCACTCTTTTTCTAATAATTCTTGGTTTGTAATCGCTTGATTAAAACGGTTGCTGACGATTCCAAATGAATCCCGACTGTCAATTAAGTTAGGGATATCTAAACCATTCTCATCATATACCCCACCAAGCAGGTCTCCAATCCCGATTACCTTTGCTCCCAATTCATATAAATAGTTAGCTAAATAGCTTCCGACATTACCGAAACCTTGAATAATTACGCGCATATCTTTTAATGGCATATTTTTTAATTCACTTACCATTTGTAAAGTATATAAAACACCTTTAGAGGTAGCTGTTTCGCGGCCTTTGGACCCGCCCAAGGCAATAGGCTTACCGGTAATAAATCCTGGTGAGTCAAATTCACGGATATGGTCATATTCGTCCAGCATCCAGGCCATAATTTGAGAGTTTGTATACATATCAGGTGCGGGAATATCTTTTGTTGGTCCGACAATTTGACTTACTGCTCTTACATAGCCTCGGCTCAATTTTTCCAATTCATTTAAACTCATCTCACGCGGATCGCAAATAATTCCACCTTTTGCCCCTCCATATGGAAGATCGGTAATTCCGCATTTTAAACTCATCCATCCGGCCAATGCCTTTACCTCCTCAGGGGTAACATCTGGATGAAAACGAATCCCGCCTTTAGTTGGACCAGGTGCATCATTATGCTGAGCACGGTATCCTTGGAAAATCTTTGTTTGCCCATTATCCATGGTTATCGGAATACTAACCTCTAAAAATCTCATTGGTTTACTTAAAAATTCAAATACTTGAGATGGATAATTTAGGACGCTTGCCGCTTCCTTTAATGTTTCTTGAAATTCATTAAGCGAATTATCCTGTTCCTTTAAATTAGTATCATTTTTCTGTGTACTGACTGTCATTTTAACACCTCATTTTTTATTCTTATAAAAGGTATTAGCAAGTTCCGTGCCAACTTGAAAAAGCCGCTATTTTACTGAGTTTTTTTAATACATAGCAGCTATGCGCTTTTGAAAATTATGAAAAAATGATTGAGGTTATGCAATTTTGCATAATTTTTTCAGAAAAATAAAAAAACGCATTCTAATTGGCTAGAATGCGTTTTCAACTACCATATATTAGGCTTCTTCAGCCTTAAATTGTGGCGGAGCATTACGGAAAGCTTTCGTTAAATAGAGTAGATATGTAAACCCAATGGTAAACCACGCTAATCCCATAATCAAAGAACTGGCTTCAAGGTTGAACCAGAGAACCCCAACCGTCCCGGCCCCAATTAATGGCATAATTACATAATTGAAAAATCCTTTTGGCGTTCGATGCATTTTTTTCCGGAATGCATAATGACTTATGACAGAAAGGTTAACAAATGTAAAGGCCATTAACGCACCAAAGTTAATTAAAGAAGTAGCTGTTACTAAATCAAAGAACCAAGCCGAAAGAGAAATCACTCCTACCAGGATCACGTTAAAGACCGGTGTCCTATATTTTGGATGAATATAACCAAACCACTTTTCAGGAAATACATTGTCACGCCCCATTACGTATAATAAACGTGAAATACTGGCTTGAGATGCAAGGCCGGAAGCGAGAGTATTTACAAGAGTGGTGCACAAGAAAATTGATTGGAACAGTTTCCCACCAACAAAAAGTGCAATTTCCGGAAGTGCTGCATCCGGATTTTTGAATCTTGAAATGTCTGGGAAAAATAATTGAATAAAAAAGGAAGTAACAACAAAGATAATGCCGCCGAATAATGCAGTAAGCAAAATGGCTTTAGGAATTGTTTTTTTCGGGTCCGGTGTTTCCTCCGAAAGAGTCGTAACCGCATCAAATCCCAAAAAAGAAAAGCAAAGAATTGTTGCGCCGGTAACTAGAAGGGAGGCATTCATTCCTTCTTTAAAAAAAGGCTGTAAATTGAATACAGTCCCCTGCCCCTCACCATGATTCAATCCATTTATAACAAGGACGATAAATACAATAATAATCGCTATTTGAACAAATACAAAAAATGCATTGAAATTTGCAAGAATATTAACACTTCGCAAGTTTAAAAATGTAACGATTCCAACAAAAATCAATACCCAAATGAAATCAGGAACGGAAGGGAATAAAGAATTTAAATATAGTTTTGTTAATAGTGCATTGACCATGGGCAAGAATAAGTAGTCCAGCAAAGATGACCAGCCTACAAGAAATCCCAAGTGGCTGTTAATTGCTTTTTGTGTGTACGTATACGCCGATCCAGCTTCTGGAAAAACCCGAACGAGTTTTCCGTAACTTATAGCTGTAAATAGCATTCCAAGTAATGCAATGATATAAGCTGTTGGAACATGCCCATTTGTTTCCCCAGATACAATTCCAAAGGTGTCAAAAACAGCCATGGGAGCCATATAAGAGAGCCCCATAACGACAATCTGCCATAACTTGAGCGACCTTTTTAAATGTACAGTATTTTCCACATATCATTCCCCCAAAAATTAAATAATTAAACCGCTTTCAACGGGTAAATAACCCTTTTGATTTTCACTAATTTTTCACTCCCCCTTACTTTTAAAAAGTTCAATATACTAAAGTGCAATTTTTATGCCAATATTTCTACTCTAATAATAGTAGAAAAAACACTTACTATCGGTAGTTAGTTTCATTAGTGCAGTTAATTAACAATTTTCAGAATTATGCATTCATGCATACATTATTCCATAGTAAATAAAATTTGTCACCAGAAATTTCGACATTCTTTGAGTACTTTCTTCATAATTAAAGATAATAAAAAGCAGTGGCATTCCATAATACGGAATCCACTGCTTTTTAGGGGTGTGAAACAATCATGTGAAACAAGAAAAATTCGGGTGGTGCCAGGCACTTATTTTGCAAATCGATGATTTCCGATTGTAACCGTAACCGGTCGTGAGAAAATCCATTTACTTTGAGCTGTTCTTGGATTGTAGAAAAATAGTGAGCCGTTTCCTTGACCTCTAAAGGCTAATGCTTCATTTACAGCACGTTTGGATGCTGCGTCGGCTGGTTGATTGATTCGACCGTCTTGTACAGGAGTGAATGCATAGTGTCCATTAGAGATTTGATAAATCACTTTTCTTATGGTATTTGGAAAATCAGGGCTTGAAACTCTGTTTAAAATAACCGTAGCAACTGCCACTTTTCCTGCATAAGGTTCACCAACTGCCTCTGCATGTACAAGTCGAGCCATTAGCTCTTTATCTGCTGCTGAGACTGTAGAGTATGGTAATGTTATAGTTTGACCTGCATAAAGAGGTGCATTATGGTTTGCTGCCATTAAGCTATTTACAGGTATTCCGAATCCTTTTGCAATTTTCCAGTATGATTCACCATATTGTACTTTATGTGCTGTTCCTGTTGCCGCTTCTGATTTTGTTGTTAAAGTAAATGCTGATAAAGATACCATCATACCCGCAGCAATTACTAGTTTCTTAAGTTTATTAAATTTCATATCTTAAAACCTCCTAATCATTTCGCTCGTTTGTCTATCTATAAGGCTATCAGTTGTAACATTCTTATTCAGTACCCAAAAAGTGGAAGGTATAAATAAACTCATTTAGCCACTGCTATAAATGCATTTATTCAGCAAATGGAATTACCAACCAAAAATCATTTTTTTCCAGACCTCAACTAAATTGGATGTTTTAGGATGCTTTTTTACAAGATGTTTCGCTCATGTAACACAAACCGGAAATCTTCACCAAATTGACATCATTCAACTAAAAATCAAAAAGGAATCTTTCCTATCTTTTTAGAAATAATATAGAAGAAATTGAAAATGAGGAGGTTTTATTAATGAATAATCAACTAGTTAGTGTATTAAATAAGCAAATCGCCAATTGGTCTGTTCTCTACATGAAGCTTCATAATTATCATTGGTATGTAAAAGGAAACCAATTTTTTACGTTACATACTAAATTCGAGGAATTTTATAATGAAGCAGGTGTTCACGTGGACGAACTTGCCGAACGACTCTTATCCATTGGTGGAAATCCTGTCGCAACCATGAAAGAATGTTTGGAGCTTTCATCCATCCAAGAAGCAAACGGCAACGAAGCCGCTGAGGCCATGGTTCAATCCATTATTAACGATTTCTCAATTATCACCGGGGAATTAAAAGAGGGAATGAACTTAGCCGGGGAATTGAATGATGAAACGACCGGCGATATGCTTCTAGCCATCCACTCTGGCTTAGAAAAACATATTTGGATGCTCCAAGCCTTCCTTGGTAAAACAATTTAAACCTGTTATAGAGTCCAGCATGATGATTGGACTCTGTTTTTTGCATTCATTTAAATTATAATAATTATTAAAAAGGATTGACTTTTAACTAATATTAATATTATTATAATAGTAACAGAAAAGGATTTATTTAGGAGGCTGCAATTATGACAGAAAAATTAGAAGTAATTGTTTACAGCAGTACTGGCTGCCCTTATTGCGAAAAAGTAAAATCTGCTTTAAAGGATTGGGGAATTGAATACGAAGAACGGAATGCTTCCATACATAAAGAGTATTTCGATCAGCTAAAGGAACGGAAAATTTTTGGTACACCTGCAACCTTTATTAATGGCAAGCTTGTATTAGGTTTTCAAGAGAAAAAGTTTAGGAAGCTTCTTGATATTCCTGAAGATGCTGATAGTTCGTCCAACAAGGAAAAACCAACTATGGAACAAGTGAAGGTTGAGGAAACATCTATTTTTCAACCTGTAACCCCTCAAGTTCTCGAAGAAGTTTATGATTTTGTTACAATCGGAGGAGGACCTGCCGGAGCATCTGCAGCTGTTTATGCAGCACGCGGAAAATTAAAGACTCTTGTCATTGATAAGGCGCCTAAGGCGGGAACCTTAGCTATTACCCATAAAATCGCGAACTATCCAGGAGTACGTGAAGAACTGACTGGTCTCGAGCTTTTAACTAGAATGCAGGCTCAAGCAAAGGATTTTGGGGCGGAATTTGTTCGTTCTACTGTATTATCTGTGGATTTCACGAATGAAATTAAGAAGATTGAATTGGCAAAGGGAACGGTTCAAGCGAAAAGTGTCTTTATTGCGGTTGGTGCAAAGGCTCCATCAAATAAAATAAAGGGAGAAGAGGAATTTACCGGACGAGGTGTCAGCTACTGTTCAACTTGCGATGCCGCTTTCTATCAGGACCAGGTTGTCGCAGTTGTTGGAGATAACGAAGAAGCCATTCATGAGGCTGAAACACTTTCAAAATATTGTAAAAGGGTCAAATTATTAATTCCAATTGAGAATTTAAAAGGGGATGCAGACCTATCCGGGCTTGAAAACAATCCAAAGGTTGAAATCTATCGCCGTCATCGTTTAAGAGAAATTATTGGAACGGATAGCGTTGAGAAAATTGTGATTTTAAATGATAAAAAAGAAGAACAAGTATGGGATGCAGATGGTGTCTTCTTATATCTTGGCGGGATGAAACCGGGAACCGATTTCTTAAAAGGCGCAGTAATGCGAGATGAGGAAGGCTATGTGAGTGTTGATGAACTTCTTCAGACTAGTGCCGAAGGTGTTTTTGCCGGCGGGGATGCGAGAAGAACTCCAATCAAACAAGCGGTCATTTCTGCAGCGGATGGCGCGATTGCTGCAATAGGGGCAGAGCAGCACGTTAATAAACGGACTAAACTACGTCCGCAATATAGTTGATTTTTTATAAAACTAACGGATTCAGATGTTCTGAGTCCGTTTTTTTATTTTTCCTCATTTCAGTCCCTTTTCCTCATAGTTAGATATTTTTCAACATTTTTCAAAAAATCAACCTTTGTCCATTACGCGTGAAAAAAACAAGCATAAATTATTATGAATAGAAGTAGGAGGTGATTCTACAATGTCTGATGGACACGGAAACAACTTTGCGCTAATTGTTGTTCTATTCATCCTCTTAATCATTGTTGGTGCATCCTTTATGATGTACTGATGATGATTGGATTATAGGGTTAAAGAAGCGGCGGTGAACGTTTGTTCACCGCCACCTCTTTTTTGGAGTTTGTCGTCTATCGCTTAAACCTTTTCCTGCAAAATCGCATCTATTAAACAAATCTCTTGCGATTTACCCATTGCCGCTGCCAGTATTTCTTCAAACTCGGTAATTTGAGTTGCTCTCATGCCTTTTGCCCCGAAACTTTCTACCAATTGTACGAAATCAGGGTTTGAGAAGGTTACCCCATAATTTTCACCAAACGCTTTATTCATGGCCTCTACTTCAAGCTTTAACATGGAATCATTTAATAAAATAATGATAAAAGTCAGCCCTAAACGTTTGGCCGTTTCAAGCTCGGCGAAATTCATTAATGCTCCCCCATCCCCTGTTAACACAATCACCGTTTTTTCCGGTGCCGCCAATTTCGCCCCAATCGCACCTGGTATCGATATTCCCATTGAAGCTAATCCGTTGGAAATCACGAGTTGGTTTGCATGTTTCGGTTGAAAGGTTCTCGCTACTGCGACTTTATGAGCTCCTACATCCGAAATAACTACTGTTTGTTCAGAAGATAATTTTTCGATTACATGTAGAATGTTTTCAAGTGTTAAATTTGCAGGGTTAGGCACATTTTCACTAATAGAGTAGGCGTCTTCTATTCGCTTCTTTAGATCTCCAGCTGGCTGCCAAGGTTTAGACAGAATCTCCTGCTCAAAGATCAAACGAAGCGTTTCCTTTAAATTGCCTACTAATTCTCCCACAACCGGATAGCCCACCTCCACCTCGGCAGGTAAAGGGTCGATATGGAGAACCGATACTTTTTTCTTATTCCATTCCGACGGTAGTTTTTCATTAATGTCAAAACCAATTACCACAAGTAAATCGGACTCCTCCATCCCCCGGATGGCATAATCCTTTTCATTGAAACCAAATGAATAATAATTTTGTGGGTGCTCTTTTGATAAAATCCCTTTTGCCATAAAACTATTGGCAGTCGGGCAGCCTAACCGCTCAATAAAAGTTTGCACTTCCTTTACAGCATTTTGCCTAATGACCCCGTTTCCCAAAATAATAAATGGCTTTTTACATTGATTTAGCAATCGAGCGGCTTCCCTTAAAGCTTCTCCTGAAGGCACACTCATTGGCAATGGTGTAGGGGTTAAAGGTTTGGTTGTAGTATTGGCTTTTGCGATATTCTCCGGTAACTCAATTGCGACTGCCCCCGGTTTTTCGCTAGTAGCAACCCGAAAAGATTTTCTGATGATTTCCGGGATTGTATTGGCATCCTTTAATTGCACCGACCACTTTGCTGCCGGTTCAAAAACCTTAACTATTTCAACGTACTGATGCGCATTTTTATGCTGTACATTAAGGCCTTTTTGACCGGTTATTGCTACAACAGGAGAGTGATCTAGGTTGGCACTTGCAATACCGGTTAATAGATTTGTCGCTCCTGGTCCGAGTGTTGCCAGACATACACCAGGCTTTCCACTAAGACGGCCGTATACATCAGCCATAAAGGCAGCTCCTTGCTCATGCCGGACTGTTATGTATTTTATTTTTTCTGATTTTGATAAAGAATCGGCCAAATCAATGACTTCGCTACCAATAATTCCAAAAATAAATTCAACACCTTCGTTTTCTAAGCAATATACCAATAAATCCGAAGCTTTCATTTTTTTCCTCCAGTTATCTTTCTTACATCTATTCTTTACCCAAATTTATTTTTCCATAAAACATAACTAGAATTGGACGCTAATACATATAGAATGTATGCGTGTTTTTAGAAGGGGGGACTAATGATGGTAAATCAGGATTTATAGATTCTAACAATCAAATGTTAATTGCCCCGGAAACATTTGCCGCACAGCCAGAATCATTAACGGAACAACTATTTATCGAACGCTCCTTAGAAGAAAATAAATTTTGGCTGCGTATTATGAAAGAGCATTCTTATTTTTTGGGCGAAGGTTTTGGCCGCCATGACAAACATCTGATTCAACAGACAGACCGCTTTTATCATTATTTTCAGGAACAGGAAAAAAGAGCCTACAATACTCCCAATAACGTTACCGCTGTCCGTAAATTAAACGAAGACTCGATTAACCTAGTTTTAGGTTTACGGAATTTCAAAAGAAATCTTCTAATCTTAATCATCAATTGTAAGGTAATGGGATTTAACTTTCCGCCTCTGGTCGACCATATTGCCAGGGAAGCTGAATATTTTATGCGGACGTTAAAAAAATTCAATGAAGGAATTTTAGATCCCATTCAAGATGCGATTATTAAAGAAAATGTGTTTTGGTTACGGATTATGATGGAGCATTCCCGATTTATTGCTTCACTATTAGATCAATCGGAACGAAATTTAGTAAGAGCGGCATTGAAATTTGGGGATGATTTTGAAGTTCTTCTCAATCAGGCAAGAGATGTTGAATCAATGCTCTATTAGAAACAACCAACCTACCCGATTATCGGAAAGTTGAATAAAGACAGTGAAAACGCTGCACAAGAAATTCGCAATTTTAAGCAGGCAGGATTAGATTTTATTAAAAATTGTCAAATCAGAAATGTAATTGATCCGTTATTGGCCGACCATGTCGTGAGAGAGGCGGACCATTTCCTTCATATGGTACGTGTATTAGAGGAAAGGTTAAAGGTGAAGCAACAGGAACTTCAACAATAATAAAACAAAGAAGAGACAAGAAAGGGCTGTCTCTTCTTTTGATTCTTGGAAGATTAAATTTCTCCGTATACTACTTTTCCCTTAAAAATAACAGCCTCACGCTTTGGTCTCCTGGCAACTGTTTCTGCTGAACAAGAGGCATTTACTAAAATGAGATTTGCCTCATCGCCTTCCAGCGGCCAAGTAACCTTACCATCTTTTGATAGTGATGTCATTCCACCTGTGGCCCATTTTAAAGATGAAGAAAGTGATTTTTCATCGCTTTTTCTATAAAGTTCACAGAAGTTTGTAACCTTTTCTAATACATCCCCTGTTCCAAATGGCCCCCAAGAGTCATAAAATCCATCACACCCTAAAAACACATTTACTCCTTTTTGATCCAGAATATCAATTGGAGGCAATGTTCTGGTAATTGGGATGGTTGACATAATGGACATTCCTAATGCACTTAATTTATCAGCAATCTCCTCTTGTTGAGGGATTGGTACATCCCCTAAGCTAAATGCATGGCTAACTGCCACACGATTATGCCAATTTGCTTCCGATACCAACTCAGTTAATTTGTCAACAGTATAATATCCAACATGTCCCCCATCATGTAAATGAATATCTACATCGGCATCGAATTCGGTCGCTAAATTCATTACCTCAAATAGAGATTTTTCGATATTATGGTCAATACCAGCCGGGTCAAGTCCACCGACAAGCTGAGCCCCAGATCTCATAGCTTCTTTCATAAGCGGAATGACATTTTCTCGTAACAAGCCGTGCTGTGGAAAAGCAACAATTTCGTAGGTCAATTTATCCGAGTACTCCTCAAGTGCGGCTTTGACCCCCTCCAAGTTTTTCAAACCGATATACGGATCAATATTCACATGCGTACGGATATGTGTTGCCCCATTTGATAAAAGTAATTCAATCATATTGCTTGCACGTTGTTTTGTTGTTGGTGCTAATTTTTCAAGCTCCAATGCTTCCAAACGCAAGCGGTCTGCTAAATTTTTTGACGGTTTACATGCCTTCCAATCAAGAGAAAGATAGGTTTTATCTAAATGGTTATGCATTTCTTTAAATGTTGGAATCGCTAGAAGCTCTTTTCCATCCACTACTTTTTCTTCGGCAGGTATTTCAAAGCTATGCTTCTGCTTTTCTACGATCTTTCCATTCTCTATTTTTAAATGAAAAAGCTCTGTCTTTGTTTCGTCAGCTCCCTTTTCATCTTTAACAAAGCCGGTTTCGAGCCTAACATTGGTTAACCAATATGGTAATGCCATTTTTCATTCCTCCTCCAGTCTATTAAGCTAATACAGATCTTGGTTTTTCTAGTTTACTTTCCACCTTTTTCCCTTTAAAAAATAAAGATTCAACTTCTGACCTTCGTGCAACGGCCTCAGCTGAACATGAGGCCTTTACCAACATCATCGTTGCATCATCCCCAACATTTGGCCAAACCCGTTCGCCTTTTTCGTTTAATGGAGTAACTCCTCCAGTTGCATATTTCAAAGAAGCTGATAATGAATACTCTTCAATCATTCGGAATCTCTCTGCGAGGATACTAATTTTTTGAATGGTATTCCCTGTTCCAAATGGCGACCAGTGATCTGTGATGCTGTCATGTCCAACAGAAACCTTTATACCTAATTTATCCAGAGTTGGAATCGGAATCGTCGGGCGATTCACAGGAACTGTTGTCGTTACATCAATATTCTGCTCGTTCAACATTGCAGACATTTCTTCAAGTGCATTTCCCTGTAAATCACCTAAGGCGATACCGTGGCTGATGGTCGCTTTTCCTTTCATTCCTGCTTCCTTCGTATAATGAGCCATTCTTTCAAAGGTAAACGCACCTAAACTATTAGGATCATGTAAATGAATATCCACCCCTGCATCTGCTTCTACAGCAATATCAAAAATTGTTTCAAGTGATTTTTCAATATTTCTGTCTACTGTTGCAGGATCAACTCCGCCAACTAGGGTAGCACCATTTCGCATAGCATCACGAATTAATTGAACAGAATTACTCTTTAACAATCCATGCTGTGGAAAGGCAACAATTTCATAGGTTAAAACATCTTTATATTTTTCAAGGGCATTGACAGTTGCCTCTAAGTTTTTCAACCCAATGACTGGGTCTACATTACAGTGTGTTCGGATATGTGTATGACCGTTTTGGAGGAGCAGCTCTATCATTTTTTCCGCCCGCTCCCCGGCAGTTGGCAATAATTTCGGCAGCAGTTCCTTCTCTTCTTCTAATCTCGTAAAAATTCCTTTGGTTAACGGGGTACAAGCCTTCCAAGGGCCGCCATAATAAGTTTTATCGATGTGAATATGCATATCCCTTAATGAGGGTAATAGAAGGTTTTCTTTAGCATCAACCTGATTTTCCTCAGGGAGAGGCGCTGTATAGCTGATTTCAGCTATTTTTCCGTCTTCTATTTTCAAATGACAAATTTCCGTTTCTGTCCCAGCAATTCGTCCTTCTTCAAAAATAAATCCTTTTTCGAGACGAACATTCTTTAACCAATAAGATTTCATTTCCATTCCTCCTATTTTTATATCTTTCTCTTAAAATACTAATAGAGGCACTTATCAATAAGGTAAGTGCCTCAGATGATGATTACTTCACAGTCACATCATTAATCATTAAATAGCTTGCAGGATTCATCCAGAAACCATTAATATTTTTGCTATAAGCTGCAATGTGCTCATAGTTTCGGATTGGTACATAGACTGCGTCAGCTAATTCTATTTTCATAACTTTCTCGTAAAGAGCCTTTCGTTTTGTTTCATCCATTTCTTGGCGCGCTGCTACGATAAGTTTGTCTGCTTCCGGATTACTATAATAAAAAGTATTTCCGGCAGGACCTTGTGATGAGGAATGGAATAAGTTGTATTGGTTATAGTCTCCATCTCCAGTGGCATTTCCCCAGCCGCCGATTGCCATATCAAATGTACCTTTTTCTATTACGTCAATATAAGCACCATATTCCATAACCTGAATTTCCACATCAACCCCAATTCCTTTTAACTGGGATTGAATAACCTCAGCCATATTAATACGCTCTTTTCGATCACTGGTTAGCAAGGTTAATTTCAAACCTTTTTGATATCCAGCTTCCTTCAATAATTTCTTTGCTTCGTTAATGTCATAATCATATGGCTGTACATTCTCACTATATCCGAATACCTTTGGACTCATTGCCGAATTGGCAAGCGTCCCTACATTGTTGTAAACACCTTTAATGATCGCTTCCCTCTCAATCGCATGACTAATTGCCTTACGAACCTTGACATTGTCAAGCGGTTTTTTCTTTACATTAAACCCAAGATATTCAACTGCAAGTCCATCTGTACGATACAAGCCCATTGTATTAGACGCTTCGATTCGTTCGATCTCCGTAACAGGAACCTGGTCATTAATTTGTGCCTCACCTGTCTCAATCATCGCTAAACGTGTTGAATCTTCAGGAACAACCTTAAAGACTACACGATCAATCTTTGGTTTTGTACCCCAGTATTTATCATTTTTCTTTAGAGATATTTCCTGACCGGATTTCCAATCTTCAAAAACAAATGGACCTGTACCTACTGGGTGTTCAGACAACTTTTCCGAATTTTCTTTTATCGCTTTCGGACTGATAATACTTCCTTCACTACTTGCAAGAATGGACAATAATGGTGCATATGGATACTTAAGCAATAACTGCACGGTATAATCATCGACAATCTTTACTTCTTTAATCATTTCAAATTTTGCACGAGAAGGTGATCCAACCTTTGGATCCAGCAATCGATCTAAAGTTGCTTTTACTGCTTCTGCATTAAACGGTGCACCATCATGGAAACTTATCCCTTTTCTCAGTTTGAACTCCCAAGTCTTATCATTTATCACTTTCCAAGATTCAGCTAGTAATGGCTGAATGTGCATGTCCTTATCGGGTACAACCAATGTTTCATAAACCTTTTGATAGATAACATTATTTGATGGGATATCGGTAATAAACTGCGGATCCAGCTTTGTCGCATCTGAAAGACGAACAATGGTTAACGTCCCTCCTTCTTTTGCTGCTTCGGACTTATTATCGGTCTTATTTTCTGTGTTTGATTTTGTTGAACATGCCTGTGTAAACAATAGAACTAATCCTATTAAAACGACTAGCATACCGTTTTTAAAGATTGATTTTTTCTTCTTCATTTTCTTCTCCCCTTTTTGTAAGAATTTGAATGTTACATGCAATTTACCTTTTCTACCAATCCTTCTTGCGCTTAATTGAATTATAGAAGAATAATAAATTGAATATTTACAGAATTTTTACATGTTTTTAAAATATTTTGACAACTGTTTTAAAAAATATTTTACATTGGTTGAAATTTTGATAATTTGATAATAATTCTTTTACAAAAGGCTTTGTTAAAGAACTAATGTTGATTTTTAAACAAAGTTGATTGGAGCGGAAATCAACAACCAAGTTAAACACAGCCTTACAAAAAAGAAGGAGGTAAAGAGAGGAGGCAATCAGTGGTAAACACATTATGAATATAACAATGAATTTCAGGGGGGAATTTTATGTCAGTTGAAGTTAAAACCGGACAAACCGTTAACTTGAAACAAACCGTTGCCTATCAGAAATCATCCAAATGGAAGGAGTCCCTTTCCATATTAATGGATAATAAAGCAGCTATGGTCGGAGCATTTATTATTCTCTTTTATATTTTGGTTGCATTATTTGCTCCATTACTTGCACCATTTGATCCATACAATGTTGATTTAACACATAAGCTTCAATCTCCTTCCATCCATCACTGGATGGGAACGGATGATAAAGGAAGAGATATTTTAAGCAGGATTATTTATGGCTCGCGTTTATCGATGGGAGTGGGTTTTGCAGCTGTTCTTTTCGGTGCATTTTTTGGAATTATTTTTGGACTTATTGCCGGCTACTTTGGCAAGTGGGCGGATACCATCATCATGCGAATCATGGATGTTATGCTTGCATTCCCTGGTATCTTACTCGCTCTTGCAATTATTAGTGCCCTCGGACCTAGTTTAATCAACGTGACAATCGCGGTTGGTGTTTTCTCTGTACCCCTTTTTGCAAGAATTGTTCGTGGTTCGACACTTGAAGTCAAACGCTTAGAGTATATTGATGCGATTCGTTCCTTAGGAGCAAATGATTTTACCATTATCACCAAACACATTTTCCCGAATATTTTGTCGCCAATTATTGTTCAAGGAACTTTAAGGCTTGCAACAGCTATTCTTTCAGCTGCAGGTCTATCTTTCTTAGGACTTGGCGCTCAGCCGCCTTCGCCTGAATGGGGAACCATGCTTAGTAATGGTCGAGATTTCATTTTTTCAGCTCCATTTATGGCTCTTTTCCCGGGCCTCGCTATTTCAATTCTAGTAATGGGCTTTAATATTTTTGGAGATGGATTACGAGACGCGTTTGATCCACGGATGAAAAAATAAAAAATCCTTTAAGAGGGGACTGAAAAATCCATGCTAATGTTTATAATCCGCCGATTATTTCAAACCATACCTGTGATGATCGGAGTAACCCTAGTTGTCTTTTTAATCATGCAAATGGTCCCAGGAGATCCTGCCGTATTACTCGCAGGAGAGGGTGCCTCCAAAGCAACCATTGCGGGGATTCGTGAATCACTAGGATTAAATAGGCCTTTATATATTCAATATTTTGATTACTTGATTAATATTTTCCATGGAGACTTTGGTGTTTCATTAAAAAACAGCCGGCCTGTGCTGGATGAAATTATGGTTAGGCTGCCCATTACAATGGAGCTCGCATTTTACAGTATCGTCATTACCATTATTTTAGGAATGATTGCCGGAATCATTTCTGCTATCAAACAATATACACTGACGGATATCAGTGTCATGATTGTCGCGTTACTAGGCATCTCCCTTCCCAGCTTCTGGTTAGCATTGATGATGATGTATTTCTTTTCTGTTAAACTGCAAATCTTACCTGTTGCCGGGTGGGACAGCTGGCAAAATATTATCCTTCCAGCTATTACTCTAGGAGCAGGCGGTGCCGCGATTGTAGCAAGGATGACAAGATCCAGTATGCTTGAAGTCGTTCGCCAAGATTATGTCAGAACTGCTCGCGCCAAAGGATTACGGGAACAAGTCATTATTTATAAACATGCCTTAAGAAATGCACTCATTCCTGTCATCACCGTTGTAGGTCTGGAATTTGGTTCATTATTAGGAGGGACAGTCCTGACAGAATCTATTTTTGCGATAAACGGGCTGGGAAGAATGATCGTTGATGCGATCAGAATGAGAGATTTACCAATGGTTCAGGGCGGAGTCCTTGTTGCCTCTCTTATCTTTGTGATTGTCAATTTATTCGTCGATATTTTCTATCGCTTTTTTAATAAACGGATTGAACTAAATTAATAGGTGGTGAATGGACTTGAAAGGAAAAAAGGAAGTTATTTTAGAAGTTAAAGGACTCAAAACTCATTTCCATACAAAACGAGGAATAAGTAAAGCTGTGAATGGAATTGATTTTACCCTCCATAAAGGAGAGACATTGGGAATAGTCGGTGAATCTGGATGTGGAAAAAGTATGACTTCCCTTTCACTATTAAGGCTTATTCCCTCTCCTCCAGGAAAAATCGCCGACGGCTCTATCCTTTTTAAAGGTAAGGATTTAGTAAGCATTTCAGAATCAGAAATGCTTAAGATTCGCGGCAACGAAATTTCGATGATTTTCCAGGAACCAATGACATCCCTTAATCCGGTTATTAGTGTTGGGGAACAAATAGCTGAAGCAGTTAGGCTACATCAAAAAATGGGGAAAAAGGATGCCTGGAATAAGGCAGTTGAGATGCTTAAATTGGTTGGAATTCCATCTCCCGAAAAACGTGCTAAACAAGAGCCGTTTCAACTAAGCGGAGGAATGCGTCAGCGGGTAATGATCGCGATGGCGCTTGCCTGTACACCTGAAGTTTTAATTGCCGACGAGCCGACAACAGCATTGGATGTAACCATTCAGGCGCAAATTTTAGAACTAATTAAGGATCTTCAAACAAAACTCGGTATGGGCGTTATAATGATTACACACGATTTGGGTGTTGTCGCGGAAACATGTGATACAGTTGCCGTCATGTATGCAGGGAATATTGTCGAACATGCGCCAACGGAAAAGATTTTTTCCAATCCACAACACCCATATACACAGGGATTATTGGAATCCTTGCCAAAGATTCATGAAGACAGGGATGAATTACAGACCATTGAGGGTACGGTACCAAGTCCATACAATATGCCGGAAGGCTGCCGTTTTGCATCACGTTGCCCATTCAGGCAGCCTCTTTGTGAAACAAAACTTCCCGATTTGATTGAACTCGAAGACAATGTGAAGGTTCGTTGCTGGAAATTTACAGATCAATGGACAGCACATCCCCAAGAAGAGGAGGTTGTGTAATAATGGCGGCAACTGCAGACAAAAAACTTCTTTTACAAGTGGAGCATCTAAAGCAATATTTTCCGGTTAAAACAGACTCCATGTTTAAACCAAAATCCTATGTAAAGGCCGTTGATGATGTCTCCTTTCATATATATGAAGGGGAAACTTTAAGTATTGTCGGTGAGTCTGGATGCGGCAAATCCACTACAGGCAGGGCGATCCTTCGGTTGGATGAACCAACGGGTGGAAAAGTTTACTTTGAAGACCATAATGTCCTTGAGTTAAATAAAAGCCAAATGCGAAAATTACGTGGCGATCTGCAGGTTATTTTCCAAGATCCGTTCGCATCGCTTAACCCTCGCCAAACCATCAAGCAAATACTGAATGAAGCAATGGCGATTCAACAAGTAGTATCTAAAGAAAAAAGAATGGAACGGATGCTTGAATTGCTTAATTATGTCGGACTGCCGCCTGAAGCACTTGATCGTTATCCACATGAATTCAGTGGCGGACAGCGCCAGCGGATTGGCATAGCAAGGGCCCTTGCGGTAAACCCTAAATTAATCATATGTGATGAAGCGGTTTCAGCACTTGACGTTTCCATCCAAGCGCAAATTCTAAATTTGTTAAAAAAATTGCAAAAGGAATTCCATCTTACCTTTTTGTTTATTTCACACGATTTAAGTGTGGTAAGACATATTTCGGACCGGGTAATGGTTATGTATTTAGGAAAAGTCGTAGAAATTGCGGAGAAAAAAGACTTATTCGATTCACCGCTGCACCCCTACACAAATGCATTATTATCAGCTATTCCTGTCCCAAATCCCGAGATCAAAAAGGAAAGGATTTTACTAAAGGGAGATGTTCCGTCACCTATTAATCCTCCAACAGGGTGCCGTTTTCATACACGCTGCCCGTTTGCTACAAGTAAATGTAAAACAGAGGAACCAGCCCTTAGGGAAATGAAAAGAAACCATTACGTCAGCTGTCATTTCGCGGAGGAATTCCAACATTAATCAGACTCATCTTATTTGCAAGAAGGTTTTTATTTTATAAAATAATAGTAAAATTAAAAAAGAGAGTTCCCGCTCTCTTTTTGTATTCTCTAAAGGAGAATGTTGTAAATGCTAACCTTAGATGCTTTCTCCATCTATATTATGTTGTGTATATTAGCACCATTATTAGGTGCCTTCACCTTACTCTTTTTAATTATTTTTGAAAAACGAATTGATCTTCTAGAAAAACAAACAAGAGAAATTGCTCTTGAACGAGAGCTGCAAACTGCGCTCTATAATCAATTAAATCAAGAAATACAGCCGCATTTCTTTTTTAATACATTGAATTCTATTTTAAGTTTAGCCAGGCTTGATCGAAAAACTGAATTAATCAACTCGATTGAAACCCTTTCGAAATTGCTAAAATACAAATACCAAAAAAACGAATCCATTATCACCATTGAAGAAGAATTAATTTATTCAGGTTATTATTTAGAAATTCAAAAAGTTCGTTTCAGAGACAGACTAAAATTTCATATTTCCATTGAACCTAATGTAAAACATGCAGTAATGATTCCTTTTATGATTCAGACCTTTGTGGAAAATGCATTTAAACACTCCTTCGAAAAAATTCCTGGAGAAGCTATTTTAAAAATCGATATTGTTCAAAAGAATCAGAATGTTCTAGTATCAGTATGGAACAATTCCACTAACCTTGCTCAACAATTTCAGAGTAATGAAGGTGGATTGGGATTAGGGAATATTGAAAAAAGGTTAAAATTGTTATTTCCTAACGAACATACTGCAATTCAGTTATCAAATACTGGTGACGGTACAACCGTTACTGCCATATTCCCATTTAAGACGCTGGAGGAAACGTAAGAAAACGGAGGAAACCCCATGAATGTTTTACTTGTAGACGATGAACCATTGGAATTAGAGCAATTAGACTATTTAATTAGTAATAGGTTTCCCTCATGGAATCTATTCAAAGCACAGGATGCATCTCAAGCCATCCAAATTATGCATTCCAATAATATAACCCTTGCATTTCTGGATATTCACCTGCCAGGGAAAAATGGGTTGGAGTTAGCAGAAGAATTATCCAAAACTTATACGCTCGATATCATAATCGTAACGGCTTTCCAAGATTTCGAATATGCCCGGACATCGATTAGACTTGGTGTCGTTGATTATATTACAAAACCTGTAATTGAAGATGATCTTTATAAAGTCCTTATAAAATACGAGCGAATTGGCAGCTATTCCGACCTTATTTATCAAGCTGTTCAAATTATTCAAAGCGAATTTAATGAGAAACTAACTTTAAATTATTTAGCTTCAAAAATCCATATAAATCCTGCCTATTTAAGCCGCAAGTTTCAAGAAGAGGTTGGAATGGGATTTTCAGAATATTTGAATGAAGTTCGTTTAAAAGCAGCACAAAAAATGTTAATTGAATGTCCTGATATGAGTATTAATGGAATATCAGAGAAATGTGGATTTAATAGTCAGCATTATTTTAGCCAAATGTTTCGTAAAATGACGGGGAAATCACCACGTGATTATCGTTTAAAGGAGATTTAAGGATTGAATAAAGAAAAATATCATATATATATTGCAGGTACAGTCAAACTTGGTGTTGGCTATGGAATTGTAAGTCTGCTCGCTCGTTGGGTAACAGGGAATACGATTTTATCTTCACCAGAATCATTAATGAAATACGGGCTTTCCGGAGTAATCGTTTATTCGTTAATGGGTGCTTTTGCACTTATTTTTTTCGGTTTTCTTGCTCAAAAAATTTGTGCCAAGTACAGAGACCATCAAACGATTGGCGATGTATTACAATCGAAACTTTCTCCAACCGGCTTTTGGATCATGATGGCCTTATTATTTATAACAAGCCTCTATTCAATTTTTATCCAGGCACTGGGGGCAGGGATCCTCTTGCATCTTCTCTTTCCCTTTCCTATTTCCATCGGACTGCTTATCTTTTTATTCATTTGTTTTTTATTTAGCGGTGTAGGCGGAATGCAATGGCTCCATCGGCTTTCCGGTGTGACGATTACCCTTGTTTTCGGAGCTGTCATTGTTATTCCCGTCTATTTTTTCATTCAAGAAGGTGTCTACCCTGTCTACGATGGGGTTAAGCTGTATCATCCCTATTTGTTATATTTTAAAAATTATGATGCCATTTGGTTTTTTCTTGCAGCAATCATTATTGGGATCGGTCAAGCTCTATTCGATTGTGCTACGTGGCAGAGATTATTTATCATTCAAAAAGAAAAAATTCGAATAACCTTCACTCTTACAGGATTTTTATGGGCAACGATTCCTCTTTCAATATCCACTCTAATTTTTATTGCCATTTTCGGAAGAGGTTTCAAAAATATTTATACAATCCTGTTGGAGTTAGTTAATAAAATTCAATCAAACCTATTAATTGTTTTGTTTATATTATTTTGTTTTTGTGTCATTTTGTCCGCCTTAAGTTCAGGATTACACTCAGTTACAGTATTGATGGTTCGAAACATGATTGGGTATTTCCATGAGCAAACCGAAAATGAAAAATGGAAATGGACCTATGTTTTTTCCGGTTCAATTTGTCTTATTTTGTTAATAGTCGTAAGCATCTTGCCGCCAAAACCAATTGAATTGTTATTTTTCTTTGGTAATATTTATGCATCCGTCATCATACCCATGCTTTATATTATTCTAAGTAAAAAAATACTTCCTGCCATCATTCCTTTCGCAGCATTGGTTGGGACCATTGCAGGCCTTCTATTCATGCCCTCTGCAGGTAGTTTTCAAACGATATGGATTAGTTTTTTTGTCCCATTGTGTATTTGTTTAATCCATTTTATCTCTACATTACTTTTCCATAAAAAGAAACCGTCTTCGTAGTCATAAAAGAGAGTACTGATATTTTCAGTACTCTCTTTTATGTCTTTTCAGATTCTTAATAGCATCTACGTATTCTTGGTAATTTACCAAGCTGTTTTCTTTGTTAACCAGTTTATCCTTTAACTGTGTTGCGATTATTACCCCGATAATGATTAAGATAGAACCTAAAATTTGCGAGCGTGTAATGTTAATTTTTAAAACAATCAGGCCGACAATCATTGCAATAAAAGGTTCCAAATTCATAAACAATGAAGCCTTTGAAGCCCCTACCTTTTCAATTTGGCTGTTCCAAATTAACGTACAAACTCCATGCATGATGATGGCAGTAATAATTAATAAAATCCAAGGACCATAATCTCTGCTCATCTTAAGGGGAGATTCCGTTGTGAGGGCAACTGGAGCTAAACTGCTAAAACCGATTATTGTAGAATATACAGTGATGGTAATAGAATGATAGCGTTCCGTTAGCTTTTTTACCATAATCATTGAAATGGAAAAAGAGAGCATCGTAATAAAAATCCATACAATGCCAATTGAAAAATGAAGATGATCCCCATTTGTAATCACAAAGAAAACTCCCATAAAAGCCATAATCATCCCGATTGATAAATTTAATGTAAGTTTTTCCCCAAGAAAAACGGAAGCTAATAAAGCCGTTGTAATAGGGGCTAAGGCTAATATTATAGCGGATGTTGTCGGATCGGCTGTTTCAAGCGCAGCATAAAAGGTCCAATGGTTTATAAATACACCGACCAACCCCAATAAAATAAAAAACAACCAGTCTTTTCGATCAATCCTTTTCCATTTTTTACATTTAAGTGCGTATATCACGATAAAAATCGCAATAAAAAATAACCTTAAAGCGGAAAGAAGCATGGGAGAGAATTCTTTTACCAATATCGCTCCGAATATAAAATTACTGCCCCAGCAAGTAACACAGAATAACAAAAGAAGATAATTTCGGATCATCATTTACCAGTCCTTAATTTTAATAAATGAAAAAGGAAATCTGGGGCTCCCAGAGATCCTTTTTCATAAACTAAATTATAATTGAATGCGAGTGAGTTTGTTACTTTAATGAACCGGAGACAAGATTTCCATTAAAAAATACTGCGGATCTTTTTGATCGTCTTGCTATTGCTTCGGCCGAACAGCTGGCATCGATTAGAACCATATTGGCCGAATCTCCTGCCTTTGGCCAAACTTGGTTACCTTCTTTGTTTAGTGGGGTTATACCGCCGGTTATATATTTCAACGCCTGAGAGAGTGATACCTCATCTGTCCATCTGAAATACTCTAATAGGCGTCCAGCTCTTTCAAGAACATCCCCATTTCCTGTTGGCCACCATGAATCATAAATATTGTCATTTCCTACTGCTACTTCCACTCCCCACTCTGTCAGGGATTTAACTGGAGGAATCGCCCTGCCGATTGGAACACTTGTTACAATCGAAATACCGGCATCTTTCAAAATTTGCGCAACTTCAAACGCTTCTCCTGTCGATACATCCCCAAGTCCAAAAGCATGACTGATTGCTACTCTACCTTCCCAGCCAGCTTCCTTTGTTAAATAGGCAAGCCGTTTCATCGTAAAAGTTCCTAAGTGACCGGGATCATGTAGGTGAAGATCGATATCTGCATTTCCCTCCACTGCGATGTCCATTAACTGAACTAATGATTCTTCAATATTGTTATCCACTGTCGCTGGATCTACCGAACCAACAATCCCTGCTCCATTGCGTACTGCATCTCTAATAAGCTGAATTGTACCGGGACGGAGCAAGCCATGTTGAGCAAAGGCAACAATTTCGGAACTTAGTTTATTAGAATACGATTCTAATGCTAATTGAACTCCTTCTAAGTTTTGTATCCCCACTTCAGGATAAATATCTACATGAGTTCTTACGTGTGTAGAACCTGAAGCGAGCAATATCTCTAGTAAGGCTTCTGCGCGTTCACTTGTACTGGATGGTATAGTTGCAAGAATCTCTTTTTCGATTTCGCAGCGTTCAATCACACCTTTTGCCGGAATGCATGCTCTCCAGTTTTCACCCATATAGGTTTTATCTAAATGAACATGCTTTTCAATAAACGATGGGAGCAACAACAATCCCTTTGCATCCTTCGTTGGTAAATGATTTGAAATTGGTTCCCCGGCCTTAACAATTTCAGAGATTTTTCCATCCGTAATGAATAAATTGAACGTTTCAGTTTCTGTACCGACTACTTTTCCATTCTCGTTTTTAAAGCCAACTTCTAATCTCGCATTCATTAACCAATAACTGCTGTTCATATTCATTCTCCTTTGTGCGTTAAGACAAGACAAAAGGGAATACCTATTAGGAATATCCCTTTTATCCACTGCTTATTTAATCGTTACATCATTTATTTCCAAATAACCAGATGGACTAATCGAAAAGCCTGACACATTCTTAGCAACTGCGGCAACATTTTCAATTACCCTTACCGGAATATATGGAGCATCCTTCATTTCCAATTCTTGAGCCTCTTTGTAAAGCTCGATTCGTTTTTGCTCATTCTTTTCTTTGCGGGCTGCGTCAATCAAGTTATCAACTTGTTTATTACTATAAAAGAAAGTGTTCCCGGCAGGTCCCTGAGAAGCGGAATGCATTAAATTGTATTGATTATAGTCTGCATCCCCGGTTGCATTTCTCCAGCTTAGAATAAACATTTCCGAATTCCCTTTATTTACTTGTTGAACAAAGGTACCATACTCCATAACCTGAACCTTCACTTTAATCCCAATTCCTTTTAATTGAGATTGAACAACTTCAGCAAGATTTATTCTTTGTTTGTCGTCCATTGTTAGTAAAGTAGTCTCAAATCCATTTGGATAACCCGCTTCAGCAAGTAATTTTTTCGCTTCATTAAGGTTGTAATCATATCTTTTTAGGTCAGCGCTGTAGCCCAAAACCTTTGGCCCCATGAGGGAATTGGCTTTTTTACCTACATTGTTATAAACTCCCTTGATAATGGAATCCATTTCAATGGCATGTGCGATTGCTTTTCGAACCCGAACATCTGTGAAAGGTTTCTTTTTAACATTAAAACCAATATATTCGGTTCCATATCCTTCACTGCGGTATACTTCGGATGCTTGTGAACCTTCTACCGTGTCAATCATCTCAACTGAAAGCGGTTCAGCAATTTGAGCCTCACCTGTTTCAAGCATGGAGACTCTTGTAGTTTCTTCTGGAACTACCTTAAATACGACTTTATCTAACTTTGGTTTTGTTCCCCAGTAATTCTCGTTTTTAACTAAAACAATTTCCTGCCCTGGTGTCCAAGATTTGAAGGCAAAAGGACCGGTTCCATCTGGTTCCTGAATAATTTTCTTTCCATATTTCTCAATCGCTTTTGGGCTGATAATGTCTCCTTCATGGTTAGCCAAAATAGAAAGTAATGGTGAAAATGGCTCTGTTAAGATAAATTGAACCGTATAATCATCTACGACCTTTACTTCTTTCACCATTTTAAATACAACCGCTCTCGGCGAAGCGACCTTTGGATCTAACAATCGATCAAATGTCGCTTTTACAGCCTGTGCATTAAATGGTGAACCATCTTGGAATTTAACACCTTTTCTAAGATAAAACTCCCATGTAGTATCATTCAACTGTTTCCACTTTTCAGCTAGTAATGGCTGAATTTCCGAATTTTTATCTCTTCCAACCAGACCCTCATAAATTTTTTCATGTGTTACGCTTGCTGCATTAATTGTTGACATAAACTGATGGTCTAAATTTTCTGCATCTGATAGACGCGCAATCACTAATGTTTTACCTTCAGTTGAAGCTTTACTCGTTTCATTTCCTTTTGTGCTTACATTTTTATTTGTTGAACAGCCAGCAATCATCATGGCCATCAACAAAACGAGAAAAAACTTTCCTAACACTTTTTTTACATTCATTAGACATAGCCCCTTATTTTTTATTTTATTGGCGTTTGTCTAATTATAAAAAATATTCTGACGATTTTATTTCAAATATCTTTACTTAAATTTGCAATATCTTTACTACTTTTTTAATCAGATAGATTCTACAATTTTAAGGGAAGCTGGGAACAATTCAGTTTCGGACAGCTGTTGATAATCTCTTTCTAAATATCCTTTTTTCATCTTGTCAAAATAGAGCTGTCCCTTGTCTTTGATTTCATTTAAATTAAGGCCTGGAATCTTTTGGTCCTTCATTACGACCCTGCCATTGATAATCGATAATTTAACATCCCTTCCTGTCCCACTAGCAAACATGGTTCGAATCGGATCATCTAAAACTCCCATATAAAATCCATCTAAGTCAATAGCAATGATATCCGCTTTCGCTCCAACAGCAATGCGACCAAGATCTTCCCTTCCAAGAAACTTAGCAGCACCGAGAGTGGCAGAACGAAAGAAATCTGCATAGGAGCAGTCATCCACGTCCCTTTCCTGTATACGTGACAGCATGCTGCCGGTTCTGATATTTTGAAACATATCAGGCGGAAACGTATCTGTTCCAAGTGCCAAATTGATTCCTGCCCGTTTATATTTTGCATAAGTTTCAAGTGCTGAACCATGCCTGCCGATGATTAAAGGACAATGAATCACCGTTGTATTCGTCTCTTTTAATAAACGCAAATCATCCCCTTGGCCAGCCATTGCTTCACTATATCCAGATATAAAATGTGCATGCGGAATTCCCGTTTGTGAACCTAAGAAACCAAGATCATACAAATATTGAATAGGAGTTGCTCCATGTTCTTTTACAATTGTATGATATTCAAAACTTCCTTGAGCAGCATGGAGTTTTATGGGAACCCCTAATTTTTCACTATAATATTTGGTCTGTTTCAAGCTTTCTGCTGTTTGGCACTCAATTCGTTCCGGTGCAAGCATTCCTCTTACCAAGCCATCAAAAGCACCATCAAATTCCTCAACAAACTTTACAGCCTTTTGTAAACCCTCTTTCCCTGCTTGTTCATCCCAGTAAAGCTTTATCGTTCCATCAGGCTGAACCACTCTAATCCCGGATTGATAACTTGGCCCGATATATAATCTAAGTCCTAGGTTACCTGCATGCTGAGCAGCTGCCGCAATTTCTTCATACGTTTCGGCCCATCTCTTATAAAAAACAGACGTAATCGGCATGGCGGTCGTAATTCCATGAAGGATCAGCTGTGAATAGGCATATAAGGATTTAAAAGCCTCTTCTTCTTCTGTCATTACTTCATGATGACCCTTTTCGATATAACGCTCCGACCATAGCAGATTTTTCTGTCTGTTCGCCCCTGCCTCTAAATGTAAGATATCGTGGTCAATATCTCCAAGTGCGTTTAAATCGATAAAACCAGGGCTTATCACTGCGTTACCAGTGTCAATCATTTCATCTACTTCTCCAGGAAAGTTTTTCCCAACATAGATGATGGTATCATCTTCATAAACAACCTCCGCATTTTTAAGGAGGACATGATCATATCCATCATAGCCGATAACATATTTTCCTTTTAGTTTAGTTTTCATTCAAATGCTCCTTTCTTTATAGTAAAATCATAATCTTCCTCGTTATATCTCTTTTCATCAATATAGGCACGTGCATGTCCCCAAAAATATTTTGTTGGCTGCATGTATTTTTCAAGACCGGCACGCTTGATGGTGGAACATGCCTCTTCATTGGCCTCAGTTAAAATCGCACCTTCATCAACGGTTAGAACGCTTCGCCCTTCCATGATTAGATTTCCATCTACAATTGTATGTTCTACATCATTTGCTACAGCTTGATAGACAAGTCGATGTACATGCATAAATTCAGGCGTTAGGTGGGGCTGATTTAGGTTGACGGTAATAACATCTGCTTTTTTCCCGACTTCCAGCGATCCCAATTCGTCATCCCAGCCAATGCATTTCGCGGCATCGATTGTAATCATTTCCAATAGTTTTCCAGGAGGTAAATAATATTCGTCTCTTAATGCTGCTTGATGAATAAACTGAGTTTTCCTCATTGCTTGAAAGAGATCAAAGCTTGTGGATGGAGAAGTTCCATCAGTAGAAATAGCAACTGTAGCTCCCAATTCAAGTAATTCGATGATGGGTGTACGTGCATGTACCTGTGTAAATCCTGGTGACGCACTCACATTTGTACCTGTTTCAGCTAAAATTTTTGCCTCATCAAAAGAAATTCCACGGCAATGCTGAAGGTGAACATCGGGACCTAAAAGTGCATTTTCCTTATCCTTGACGGCCAAATGAATCATTCCACCAAAGGCATCCGAGTGAATTCTTGTATTATATTTTCTCGCAATCTCTCTAATCTTTTTCGCTTGTAAGCGGTCATGATCCGTTAAACCATAAAGCCTCGCCGGTGAAGTTGGACTGGAAGGGTCTACGGAAGTAACGATTACAAATGGTGTAATAAAGGCTCTTGTTTTATCTTGATTCGCATGATTCAATGCTTCGATGACTGCTTCAGCACCCTTGATTACTTCCTCGTAAGTTACTTCTCTAGTTACTCTTTTCCCATCAACCCAGCGGCTGAATAAATGCGGCCAAGGGGGATTGCAAGGACCAGTACAAACCACCTCTCTAACACCAACTTCGGCATAAGCCTTAGCATGATTGATTGCAAAAATCGGATCATCTGACCGCGGCATCGAACCTAAAACGGAAACTCCAGTCGTGATTCCAGCTTTTAATCGTTCTAAAGCAGAAAGCTTTCCTTCGTAATACCAAAAATCATCTGTTACAAAATGGTTATACGTATTTGTCATAATTGGCATCCAAAAGTCAATATTCTCCATTGCAATCGTTTTAAACATCGAATGTCCGCCATGACCATGAACATCAATTAATCCTGGTAAAATACACTGATGGCTGCAATCCAACACTTTTTTAGCTTCAAATTTTCCCATTAGCCTTTCTGTTGTATCTACAGCTAAAATTCTTCCCTTATTTATGGCGACTGCACCATCTTGAAGAATTCGTCTATTTTTATCCATGGTGATCACGGTTCCATGTATAAGCAGTAAGTCAATCAAATAGGTCCGCCTCCTTTTCCTCTCAGACTTGTTCAAGAAATACCCTTGAACGAGTACAACACCTATTTAAATTATAAAAAAAAGGTCTTTTTTATATTTTCAGAATTCATACTATTTTTTAAACTTTTTTTACTAGATCCTCTTGTTGTATTTACTTAAAATATTGATTTTGATTAAAATTTAGTGAAAAACGAAAAGCGGAAGTGTCTTGAACAGCCCCAACAAGTGCTGGAGGGCCTGACGGTGAAGTGGTTCTTTGACTTCATCGGCATGCCTACATCACTGAATTTTCATCTTTGCAGGCATGCGAGGAGTAAACGGTACTTCCTTGAATATGCTTTGCCGCAGGAGCAGATTTGCAACCTAGGAAAAAAGCAGTTCATTTTTTCCCTAGAGGGGCTAAGCGCTGGAGCTAGACAAATTCTCGAAGTCAAAATTTATACTTTATTATTCTCTTAATGAGGGGGCATGAAGAAATGAATGTTTTAATTGTTGATGATGAGCCATTAGAATTGGAACAAATGGAATATATGCTTCAATCAGAATGCCCCAATTGGAAGATTTACAAAGCTGCCGATGCAAACCAAGCACATGAGATTAATCAGAATTTTTCTATCCAATTGGCTTTTTTAGATATAAACCTTCCAGGAAAATCAGGATTGGAATTCGGAGAAGAATTGCGGAAAATCAATCAGGAAGTGGACATCATTATGGTGACAGCCTGTCAGAATTTCAACTATGCACAACAATCCATTCGAATCGGAGTAGTTGATTATTTAACCAAGCCTATTATTGAAAGTGAATTATTAAGTGTTCTAGCAAAATATAAGGACAAACAGCAAGAAAAGGGTTATTCCAGTCTTATAGACAGTTCACTAAAGTTGATCCATGAAAAATTCAATGAAAAGATCTCCTTGTTAACTGTTGCGAATCAGGTGCATGTTAATCCGACATACTTGAGCCGGAAATTTCATGAAGAAGTCGGGGTATCCTTTTCTGAGTATCTAATCCAATATCGGATTCAAACAGCCAAACAATTTTTGATTACGAACATAAATTGGACGATATCGGATATTGCCGAAAAATCCGGATTCAGCAGCCAGCACTATTTCAGTACGTTATTTCGCAAAATTGTAGGAATATCTCCTACAGAATTCCGTGAAAGAGAAAATAAATCACTTTCTTCTTCCCAATAATAACAGGGATAAAAGAAAGTGATTTACTATTAAAGCATTTCTGTCTGAAGTTAATACTAGCTCAAACCGACATCATATAACCAGCGCCCCAAACTGTCTCAATAAATTGAGGGTTGGATGGGTCTTTTTCAATTTTATTGCGGATTTTTCTAATATGCACCGTAATGGTGGTAATATCCCCCGATGAATCCATTCCCCATATGCTTTCAAATAGATCTTCTTTGCTAAAAACCCGATTTGGGTGCAGAGCTAAGAAAAGCAATAAGTCAAATTCTTTCGCAGTTAAAGATATCTTCTTATCATTCACATAAACCTTCCGAGCCATTTCGTCAATGACAAGCCCTCGGATTCTTATTTCCTTTTTGGCCGTATCCATATTTCCTATTAAACGCTCATAGCGTGCCAGATGGGCCTTCACCCTGGCAACCAGCTCACTTGGACTGAACGGCTTAATAATATAATCATCGGCCCCAAGACCCAAGCCTCTTATTTTATCAATATCTTCCTTCTTGGCAGAGACAATTAAAATCGGGATATTCTTTACAGCTCTAACTTGTTTACAAATTTCGAAGCCATCCACCTCCGGAAGCATGATATCGATGATTAATAGATCATACTCTTTATTTAATGCACGTTTTAGCCCTTCCTTACCTGAGGTTTGTAATTCAACATCATGTCCATTAATCTCCAGGTAATCTTGCTGTAATTCCCCAATATCAAGATCATCTTCAATGATTAAAATTTTTTTCAATGTATTCACCACTCTAAATTGTCTTCTTCAGCGTAAAAAAGATACTTGTACCGATCCCTAATTTACTTTCCACCCAAATATCGCCGCCATGCTCTGTAATAATCTGTTTTGCTATTGCAAGGCCAAGACCGCTCCCGCCGGTTGATTTATTTCTTGACGTATCAACGCGATAAAAACGTTCAAAAATATAAGGGAGTGACTCTTGTTCAATTCCTGAACCATTATCACGGACTTCAATTTCTACAAAATCCCCTTTACCTTGAATATAAATCTCTATTTGTTTTTCTGCCTTTTTCATATGTTTTATGGAATTATTAATTATATTTGACAATACTCTTCTTAACTTATCACGATCGGCAATGACCCTTACTTCGTTTTCTGTCCTATTTTTAACAAAAATTTTTATATCCTTTTCCTCTAAATCAAAACCTATTTCCTCAACAAAATTGATGATATAACGGATGATTTCAATGTCCTCGAAGGAAAAGGGCATCTTTTTTAAATCAAGTTTGGAAAATAGAAATAAATCGTCAATTAATTGATCCATATCTGTCGCTTTTCGTTTGATGGTTGAAAGATATCTCTCCGTCTTCCCCTGTGATTCTGCAACACCATCTTGGATTCCTTCAATATACCCTTTGATCGCTGTAATCGGTGTTTTTAAATCATGTGAAATGTTCGAAATTAACTCCTTTCGGCTTTCCTCATACTGAAGCTGAAGTTTAATGGATTCTTTTAGTTTTGTCCTCATTTTGTCAAATGCATGATTAAGCTGACCAATCTCATCCTGTCTATCATACTCAATCTTAACATTCAGATTCCCTTCACCCATTTGTTCTGTTGCGTTTTTCAAAGAAAATAACGGCTTAATAATACTCTTGGATACAAAATAACTTAATAAACCATTTACAAGAATTAATGAAAGAAATAATAGCCCGAATATTAATGGAAATAAGCTTCTCGAAAGCTCAACAAATGGACTTACTTCTCTCATAATGATAACACTGCCTTTTTCTTGATTCGGAAAATAAAAATCGAACTTTACATATAAAAAAAATTGATGATCGATACTGATGGTATCTCTTACTTTAATATTTTCCGGTTCAAATGGAGGAAGCTTTTTTTCATCCTTTATAGAGTTTAAAATTTTTGAGGAATGGACAATTTTATCTCCTTTACGGACGATTAATCCAGAGGTAACTGAATCTAACTTTTGATCATATTGTTTAAGCATGGTTTGATTTAACAATTGATTTGGCTGTTTTTTCGCTAAATATTTAACATCCAGGAATACATTTTCCTCTGGTTTTGTTAAGGGCTTAAGCGCATATTGACGTGTATACAAATCTTTAATACTTCGAATATCCCCTGTAATTGCCACCGGAATCAACAAAGCGCTTATTAAAAAAAGTACTAGCGTCACGATTAGCATCGTTGTATGTGAAATGAATAATCGCCACCGAATGGACATAAGCGTGCCTCCTGCCGAGGTACAGTTTTTTTAAATTTACCGTAAAGGAAACAAGGTTGCCACCTTTTTGTAGACAACCTTGTTTTGAATTCAATTATTTCAATAGTTGTTTTTAAAAACTAAATTTTGGTTTAAATTCACCTTTATAAGGCTCATGTTCAACGAATACCGTTATGTCCCTGCCATTACTGTCTTTACCAGTTCTTTTATAAGTAAATTTATTTTTATTAAGCTCAGTAAGTTCAAGAGCGGCACCATACTTATTAGCTCCAATTGAAACATGGGCTCTTATTTTATTTTCATGTGCAACATCAAAGTAACCATAATCACCACGGCTTGCGCCCGTTTGAGCATTGAAAAACTCATATTTATTCGTCTTGTCATCAAATTTTGCCAGACTTATAAAATTTGAATTATATTTTGTAACATCATTGCCGTTTTCATCTAATACCTTTGTACCGTGCCAAAGAGTGCTGCCTAAAATTTTATCCCCATCAATGTTTTTAACAATATCCCCTGTAGTAGTGTCCAACTGCTTGTCTGGATCCGTAAAAGACAGTTCCTTTCCTTTATATGGAACATGTTCAACGAATACCTCTACATCGTTGCCATTAGCATCTTTTCCCATTCTTTTATAGGTAAAAACATCTTTAGTTAGTTTTGTCATATCAACAACAGCTTGGTAATTCATTGATTCTGAAATTAATATTCGCTTCTTCCCATCATTGGTGATAAAGAAAGTACCTTTATCGCCACGACTTTTACCAGTTTTCGCATCAAAAAATTCATATCTTCCTGATTTCGCATCATATTTTGCAAGACCAATGAAGTTTGCATTCTCATTTGTTAAGTCATGATGGTCTTTGTCGTATACCCTTGTACCCTGCCAATTTGTACTGCTAAGGATGTTAGCCATTTTCTGACCTTTAGTCAGTTTATTTTCGGATTGAATATTCGTTTGTTCTATTTTTGTGTCGTTCTTTTGTTTACTTACTTTGGCTTGTGCAATTGTGTTATACGCAGCTAATGCTATTGACAATCCAAGTAAAGGTGTAAATATTTTTGCTTTCTTGATCATTTATTTCATCTCCTAATTCATTTTTGGCATTTCTCAATAAAATAGTATTTCTTTTGTATTCTGATTTATGATTTCGTCGACGTACACTGATTGTACCTAACAGAACTTAACTCCCCATATAAAAAACATTATCAAATTCTTAACTTTTAAGTTTGATATCTTAAGCTAATTTAAAAACCGCACAGTTGTTGCTGTGCGGTTTTTAATACGAGAAAGTGTTCTAATTAGTTTTTTTCCTAACCTAGTTCACTTCTGTTCCAGCAATTCAAGAGATTGCTTTTTATGCAAATGATACAATGGATTCGTTGGATCTGTTGCAATCGCATTCTCAATTGCTTCCATTGATTCTTCATGCTTGCCGAGTGATCTTAGACTATTTGCCTTATGAAAAGAAAAATCGTATCTATTCGGCTGAAGAGCAAGTAACTTATCCATTTCAATTACAGCTTCCGCATGCCTTCCAAGCTCTCTTAAATAATTTGATTTATGGTAGCGGTAAAATGTTCCCTTCGGATCCAAATTACATGCTTTATCATATTCATTCAGAGCTTGCTCCGGTTTTTTCATTAATCTGAAACAATTTGCGGTGTAAAAATAAAAGTCTAGATCCTTTGGGTCAAGCGTTAGTGCTTTATTGAATTCAGTTAAAGCAGCAACATGTTTCTTTAATTCTAGCAGGAAATATCCTTTGTAATAGATTAGATCAAGATTATTGCAATCGAATTCAAGTCCTCTATCAATTTCCAAAATCGCATCTTCATACTTATCCGTTAACGCTAAAGCTTTTGCTTTTTTTATAGAATCATTACTTTCTTTATATTCCATGTTAAGAATGTTTACAACTTTTTGCTGATTAAGCTCTTTTGCATGTTGAAGGGACGACTTACCGTCTCTATCAGCCAAATGAACATCTGCACCTGCATCTATAAGGGTTTGAATGATATCAGAATATAATCTGCCTCCATTTCCCAAAATAACTGCCTCAAGTAGTGCAGACCATCCTAGATTATTGACATGATTTACCGGAACTCCTGCATCCAAACAAATTTGTACGGTTTTCAAATATCCTTTTTCACTCGAAGGCAATAAAGCTGTTCCGCCAAACCGATTCACACTTTTTACATCAGCACCTGCATCGATCATCCAACGCAAAATTTTATGAAAACCATTTGCTGCGGAGCATATAAACGGAGAGAGTTGGGTAATATCTCTTGCGTTAACATCACTTCCGGCCCCAATTAATAGCTTTGCAACATCTTCCTGATTTTTTTGTGTTGCCGCCATTAAAGCAGTTCTGCCATCCGCATCTTTATAATCTACACTTGCACCGTCTTTTAAAAGCTGTTCGACAAGATCATATTCTCCCCGTTCACTAGCATGAATAAGATTTTGGCTTAAGGATTGATTTTCCATTAATATTCTCCTTTACATTCTTAAATCCAAACTACCCATTATTCAAAAATAGTTTCTTCTACTCCACTTTGCGCAATCATTGTATCCAGGATTATACAAAATATTACGATAATTTAATTTAAAAATATTTACCTATATTTAAATTATCTTTACTAGAACCGCAAATCAACATTTCGAGTTTTTGAAAATTTTTACCGTAAATCTTTAATAAAAAGGCTATGTTAAAGAACAAAATTGATTTTTAAACAAAGTTGATTGGAGCGGAAGGCACGAAGACTCCTGTGGGAGTACGGGGTAGGGGAGACCCCACAGGAGCAAAGCGACGAGGAGGCTCCCCAGACCGCCCACGGAAAGCGAAGTGCCTGGAGCGGAAATCAACAACCCAGTTTAACAGTGCCAATAAAAAAAGAGACTAAATTGTCTCTTTTTTGCTTTCTCTAGCAAGAAATATGAGGCTTATCGTAATAATGGTAAACGCAACAAACGCCAGCATCGGAATGGTTATGAAACCAAGCCAATTCAGATAATCCTTTGAACAAGGAACACCTGTAGTGCACATTTCAAACTGTTGCAGGTACGGTATTTTTTGCAGCACCATATGATATCCAGAAATAAGCATCCCAATGATGGATAATGGTAAAACATATCGATAGATGGCTAAATCATTTCGATAGCCGGCGATTCCAAGAATAATCACTAATGGGTACATGAAAATTCTTTGATACCAGCAAAGTGTGCATGGGATAAAATGACGGACTTCACTAAAGTACAAGCTCCCAAGTGTGGCGATAATTGCAGCAACCCAAGCAAGTAATAAGGATTTATTCATTTACCTATTTCCCCTTTGCTGCTTTATCAACCATATCCTTCAAATCATCAAGTGATTTCCCTTGGAACATCTTTCCGTCCACAAAGATAGTTGGAGTTCCTGTTACACCAAGTTTTGTAACATAATCCATATCCTTTTGCCAAGCAGCATTTGCCTTGTTGGCATCAAAATAAGCAACGACTTTGTTGACCTCATCCTCTTTCGCTACTTCTTTTAGTGTATTCGTCAAAAATTTCTTGTCATAAACATCCATTTTTTCATATTTAGGATCTTCCGGCTGCTTTTTATAAAGCAGGTCATGGAATTTCCAAAAAGTATCGTTTCCAAGCTCGTGGTATACTGCTTCAGCAAATTTTGCAGCTCGCTCTGAGTCTACATTAATAAAAGAATCGTTAAAAAAATATAGTTTTGCTTTTCCAGTATCAACTAACTCTTTTTGAATTACTGGAATCACACCCTCAGCAAAGTTTTTACAATTTGGGCATTTATAATCGCCAAATTCAATAATGGAGACTGGTGCTGAACTTTTTCCAAGGAATGGCTGGCCAGAATAATCAATTGCGACTTCCGACTTAGACGCTGGTTTTTCAACTTTTTTATTGTGATTTCCTAGAAAAATAAAGCCAAGAATACATACCGCTATTAAGCCGATCATCCAAAAGGTGAACTTAGATGAACTCCCCTGTTGTTTCGTATTTTTTTTGTTATTTGCCATAAAATTTAAACTCCTCATTTATTCTCTAAGATAGGTTTAATTGTACTAAACCTGTCCTCTAATGTGAAACAAAAGGAAACACCTTCACAAAATGTTAATATTACACCAAAAAAATGCCATCGAAAAATGGCACTTCACTATTTTAGATTTGCATTTTTTCGTAAACTTTGTAGCTCTTTACTAAAAAAAGTGTGGTTGATTTCCGCTCCAGGATGCTCGCTTTCCGCGGGGCGGGCGTTGAGCCTCCTCGGCGCTTTAGCGACTGTTGGGTCTCACCTGTCCCGGTGCTCCCGCTGGAGTCTCGCACCTTCCGCTCCAATCAACTTCTCAAAATAACCTATTTAAAAACAACAATCTTTGAAAAACTGCCTTAGAATTTCATACACAGATAGCTCAGTGTTCCGAATTCATAATCGCGATAGATTGGTTGTACCTGGTCCAAACCGTTTCCGCTGCCCATCGCAATGAAAAATGGAACAAAGTGTTCCGGCCTTGGTACAGCAGTCTTGGCATTCGGTGCTTGTTTTTCATATTCGAAAAGGCTAGCTAAATCTTGCTTTTCAATTTTTTCTAAAAGCCAGCCATCGAAGGCGACAGCCCAAGGTTCCGGTTCTTTCTGTCCCCAATGAACGATTCGCAAATTGTGGACCGTTACCCCACTTCCAATAACAAGAATCTCTTCTTGCCCAATGCCTTTTAATGCCTCACCGATTTTGTATTGCATTTCTGGAGGCAGGAAGGGATGAACAGAAACTTGAATAACAGGAATATCGGCATTTGGATACATTTTTGATAACATCGTCCAAGAACCATGATCTAACCCTCTCTTCGTATCCAGATTAGAGGGAATTCCTGCTTGTGCTAATCGGTCTTTTAAATATGATGCGAGTTTAGTGGAACCTTTTGCGGGATACTTAATTTCATAAAGCTCCGGTGGAAATCCGTAGAAATCATAGATGGTTTCATACGATTCATCTAAAGAAGAAATGGTTAATGTTTCAGCTTCCCAGTGAGCAGTAAAAATGACAATCGCTTTTGGATGATATTGCTGGCCAAGTTTTTCTAAAAATCTTGTATAATTGTTATCTTCAATTGCTAACATCGGTGAACCATGCGCTAAAAATAAAGATGGAAGCATATCTTTCACTCCTTTACTTACTTTATGTAACTAACTATAATAACGTAATATATTTACGTCAAGTAATTAAATTGATTGTTTACAATCACCATATGTATAATAAAGATCATAGAGGTGAATAAGTATGAATCCATCAACATTGTGCCCTAAATTTGAGCAGGCTATGAAATTACTCAGCCAGCGTTGGACTGGTTTTATTATTTATCAACTTTTATCTGGCCCACAGAGGTTTTGTACAATCGAATCCTCTCTTCCCATCAGTGGACGTCTTTTATCAGAACGATTAAAGGACCTAGAGCATGAAGGGATTGTAAAAAGAGAAGTTTTTCCTGAAACACCGGTACGAATTGAGTATTCTTTAACGGAAAAAGGAATGGCGATGGAGTCCATCATAAGGGAAATAGAGAAGTGGTCGGGGGAATGGGTTAAGACCGATGAAGAAGCATGAGTTTCCATGCTTTTTTATTTGTGTTCTGATAAGTGAAAATAAATAAACTTTCCCTACTATGGTAAAATAAAACGGAAAATCATACACAAGGAGAGGCGAAAATGATTTCAAAAAGCGAATACACCGGATACATCGGCACTTATACAAAAGGTGACAGCAAAGGAATTTACACATTTAAATTAGATACTGAAAATGAAAAAATAACCGATATTAAAGCAGTTGCTGAATTGGACAACCCTACTTACCTTAACATCAGTCAGGATAATCGATATTTATATGCCGTTATAAAAAAAGGTGAAGAAGGCGGAGTGGCTTCTTTTTCGCTTGATAGCGAATCCGGTGAACTTACCCCAATGAATACCCAGTTAGCTCCCGGTTCGTCTCCTTGCCATGTTAGCATGGACAGCAAAAATCAATATTTATTTAGTGCAAACTATCATAAAGGAACCGTTGAATCTTATCTGCTTGACTCTGAAACAGGTTTCATTCAGCAGCCTGCTTCCGTTATACAACATGAAGGTTCTGGTCCAGATCCAAGACAAGAAAAGGCCCATACCCATTTTGCGGGAATCACTCCTGATGAAAAATATATCGTAGTGGTTGAATTAGGCACCGACTTACTTCTTACATATGAAGTAAACATTGATGGAGAATTAACGGAGGTTAGCCGTTTATCCACCCCTGCAGGAAACGGTCCAAGACATATTACTTTCCATCCAAACGGAAAATTTGCTTATGTGATGACGGAGTTTAGCTCAGAGGTCATTTTCCTTACTTATCACGCTGAAGATGGTCATTTTATAGCGAACCAATTTATTTCTACACTTCCTGACGATTTTAAGGAAAACAATCAAGGCAGTGCCATCCATATTTCTGCTGACGGCCGCTTTGTTTATGCCGGGAATCGCGGGCATAATAGCATTGCTGTGTTTAGTGTGGATGAGACTACTGGTGAGTTAAGCTTTGTCTATCGAGTTTCCTCTGAAGGAGATTGGCCAAGAGATTTTTCGATTGACCCAACCGGCAGATATATGGTCGGATCTAACCAGGAATCAGGCAATCTTGTCCTTTATCGCCGAGATGTTGAGACAGGAAAACTTACTTTGATTGAAAGAAATATCGAGGTTCCTTTTCCAGTATGTGTGAAGTTTTTGCATTATTGATAAAAATTGAATGACCCAAACTCCCCCTCCAAATATGACCTGCTCGCTTTGAAGCAGGTCCTTTCCCTAGGGGATTTTTAGAAACTTTTTGATCTCTGCAATCGTAATTCCTAAATTACGTGCCTGAATAATCAAGTATAACCATTCTTTATCTAGTTCTTTTTCGCCAATTTGATGGATTCCCATGTTTAAATTTCCCTCCTAAAATATAGGTATTTTAGGTAGCTCAGTGGTCAATATATTTTACTTTTGCACTCAAGCTTTACTCCCACTCTTTTAAAACGTGTGCCCTTTATCTTATAAATCCTTATTTCGTTAAGAAAATATTACCACGAAAATTCACTATATCGAACAAGAACAGTCCCAAAAATTCCGACAAAATTTTAATTCAAGAAATATCCAACTCATTCGGTTTTTATTTTTTATATAAAAGCCATATTAAATAAAAATAGTTTTATTTATTTGAGGTGTGAATAGTGCATTTTTTCCATGGGCAAGAATCATTAACAATAATGGAATGGTGTTTAAGAGCGATCATTACTTTTTTCTTTATGCTTTTTTCTGCAAAGATTATGGGCAGCCGTGCCATTTCTCAATTAAGATTGTTGGATTTCATTATGGCTTTAATGTTAGGGAATATCATTGCACATCCACTATCAGACCATAGCATTGGGATGAAAGGTTCGATTATCTCAACGATGATTATCATTGTCTTATATATGATTTGTATTTCTATATCCTTAAAATGGCCTCGCTTTCGCAAGTTTATGGATTCTGATCCTATCCCGCTCATTAAGGATGGAGAGATTCTAAATAAAGGATTATTAAAAGCAAGAATTTCAGTAGATTACTTATTGGCTGAATTAAGAAAAGAGAAAGTGGAGGATGTAAAAAAAGTAGCTTTGGCACTATGGGAAGCAGACGGTCAAATGTCTATTTTTTTGGATCCTCAGTTTGAGCCGCTTACACCATCGAACTACCAAATGAAAACTGAACCTTTTGATTTACCAAAGACCATTATTTCGGAGGGGAAAATAAATTTCCATGTACTTCAGCAAATCAAAAGAGATGAAAAATGGTTATATAATCACCTGAGAAATTTCCATCAAACTGATGTATCAAATGTATTACTAGCAACAATTGACAGAAAAAGTCAATTAAATATTCTTCTATATAAATAAGATTAAAAGATCCATCATTAAAAAGAGATGGATTTTTCCATTTAAATTAAAATATTTATCACTTTTCCTAATGGAGATTTAAGTACATCTGAGTTTTTAGGAAATAAATGTGCTTTTTTATTATTCCATTATCTTTCGTTAATCATAGAATAGAGTAAGAATCTAATAGATTCTACCAATTTTTAAGGGAGTGATTCGAATAGCTGAAAATCCAAATGTTTATGTTGAGGATTTTACAGGTAATACACCCCAAGCCAAAATTCAAGCAGCGATTGATTTCGCCTCGCAAAACTCTAAAAAAACAGTCATTGCATCCGATAAAGATTATTATTTAACCGGTACAATTATTATTAAACAAGGGGTAAAATTACAAGGAAGTTACGCGACAAGGTTTATTATGGGCGCAAATGTCCGGGGGTTTGAACTACAAAAGGATTCTTCATTGTGTAATGCTAGTATTATGATTGATTATAAAGGTTATAGCAAAGAAGCTATTTACTTGGATGGAAAATACCAATACTACAATACGTGGAATAATACTGCACTCAAAAATCTTGTCTTGGTGAATTGGACAGGGACAGTTTCAGGTATTGGGATCCGGCTATACTCAGGTGGGAGCGGCCATGAGATTTCATATGTAAACTTCACAGATATCAAAATTGTATCTTTTGAAAAAGGTATTTATTTAAAGGCGGTTAAACCCGCTAGTGGATTTGCATATGTTAATGCTAATCGTTTTGATAAAATCTCATTGGAAGATTGTATTGAAAATATTGTTTTAGAAGGCAGTGAAACCATCCCCAATGAATGCAGCGGGAATTCTTTTACAAATTTACAAATCCAACCTTCATCGAATACGAAACTCATCATGTCTATTCAAGGCCAATATAACAAGATAGATGGTATGTGTTGGGACTTGCAACTCATTCAAAATTCGAATCCTATTTTTATATTTAAGCCAGAAAGTAACTATAATGAATTGGATATGAAATCAATACCAGCGAATCGTATTCTTAATAGCGGGAAAACAAAAAATAGATTTGAAACTTTTTAAAACTATTTCTCTAAGGAAACACAGGGCATTCCATGACTAACAAACTGTTATCACGGAATGCCCTTCTAGACGCTAAAACCACTATTACAAGGATCATTAATGGTTCTTTTTTGTTTGAACTTATATATATTTAGATCTGCCATGCACTGTTTTTAGATCAGAATCTTTTAGATTTCTACTTTTCTTGCTGTTCAATCCTATCCCTATTTTCCCAACAAAATAATATCCATATGGAATTTTATTCAAGACGAAGGTAACTACGATTGATAAGAGCAGACTGCCGATGAAATAGAATATGGTTTGGAATAATGGATTCATATCAAGAGAAAGTCGGTTGAAAAATACGTACATTAAAGCTAAGAAAACAGGATGGATTAAATAAATTCCAAACGAATATTGGCTAATCCAAACGAAAATTTTAGGAACCTTAGGAAGTTTCGTAGCAATATAATAAATCAGCAAAATCATACTAGTAGTAAAAAACACCATATCGACCCTTTTGGATGAAATACTAGAGATTAGATGTGAATCATATAAAAATAAACACATTCCTCCGCATAGTAGTGGACTTACAATCACCCACTTGGAATATTTATTTAAAAAATTAATGAATGATGAAAAGTTTCTACCACAGTAATAGGCAAGTGTAAAATAAAACAACCAGCCAAAAAAGGGAATCCAATAGAATTTATCCCAAATGTATGCACCGATTTCAGATGGATATGGTTTAACAAAATTGAAAAATCCTAAATAAATTAAATTTATTAAAAGTGCACTTCCCATGACCGAGGCTGGATTCCACTTTTTTAAAAATTTATCAAAGAAATAATGAAGCAGGTAAAATTGAAAGATAACTAGTATGAAATAACCATGATAATCCCCTAACAAAAGATGCCTCCATAAAAAATTTATAAAGGACCCCATTAAATCACTGCCAGAGCTTATCGATTGTTCGAATGCTTTTAAGAAAGCATAAAATGTGCCAAACAAAACATATGGCACCATAATAAACTTTAACCTTTTCGACCAAAAATTAGATGGAAGTTCTTGCGGATACGAACGTGATAAGATAAATTCAGAAATAAAAATAAAGGCTGGCGTACCGAAAGTTAATAAAACCCTGACTAAATTGACAGTATTATTTTCGTCAGCATAGGCCCTCGCCAATGAATGAAGAAGTAATATACTTAGACATGAAATACTTCTCATTAAGAAGATTTCATTTATTAATTTTTTAGGCAAAATTATCTCTCCTTTGTATAATTATTATTTTTTCCTTATTCATAAAAAAACACTTCTATATATTGATATAATTTCCTCTTTGCATCATTTCCGTAAATTCCAAAGGTATTGCCAATTATTTTTATATATTCACTAATAGTGATGCCAACATTGTGTTTACTTAACCACCATGCCTTTGGGTCATAGGTTGTATTACTGGCAACATAAATTAGTTTCGTATCACTATCCTTATAGACTCTACTGAAATTATATTTCACCCTTCTCATATGGTAGTCAGATGAGACGATCAGTGCAGAATGATATTTATGCTTTTTCATAATTTTTTTTACATAGACTGCACTTTCATATGTGCTATCTGCCTTTCTCTCCAATATTACGGATTTCCTTGGCAAAAGTCTTATAGCGCTTTCCCATAGATTGTCTGCCAGTCCATTGGATACAATCATTTTTCTTGCATATCCCGATTGATAAAGTTCATATGCTTTTTCAAGACGTCCTTCTCCTCCACTTAATACGACAATTACGTCCGCTGCTTTTGGTGCTTCATCCACCACAAGAAATCTGCCTGCAAACAATAGGAAAAAAGTGAATAATAAAACGATTATAAAAAAAATTCTTTTTCTTATTTTTTTTCGTTTCTTAATGGACAATGTTCCTTGTCGTCTGATTATTGAAAACATAGTGTAATGGCCTCTTTAAACCGTTGCACGTTCAATAAGACTATAAATTTCTTTATACGAATGTCTTCGATCAAATTTTTCTTCTGCCAATCTCCTAGCGTTTTCCCCATATGCTGCGCGCAAACCTTTATTTGTATAAAGCTGTTCAATTAATGCGGCTAATTTAACCGCATCACCAGGATTATAGTTAAGACCAATATTTTCGCTTGTTACCATGTCCATAAATTCCTTATTAAGGCTGCTATTTAATATAGGTAATCCAGCGGATAGAAAATCTCCAATTTTGTTGGTAATACTTTGTTGAGCACCTTTACTAATTGCATTTGCTGCAATATCAGATTTCACTAAATATGGAATCATCTCTTCATATGTAAAGTGACCCATAAAATCCACGGGGGCTCCTAATTGATTGGCCAAATTCTCAAATTTCGCTTGTAATGGGCCTGACCCAAATACTTTAAAAACGATATTAGTGAACCCTTTATCTTTTAGAATTGAAACTGCGCGAATGACTGTTTCCAGGTCATAACTATAGCTAATAGTTCCTATATAGGTAATCCAAAATTCATTAGGCTCTTTGTTAACTGGATTATCTTTATACCGATCAAAAACACCCAGGTCTGTTCCAATAAAAATAGGCAAGTAACTTCTGGCATCCAGATTAACTTTTTTTACACGCTGCACATAACTTTTAGATACGCCCACAACATAATCTGCTAAACTATAAATTTTATTGGCATAGATGGTAAGAGGGTATAATAGGGCATCCACTAATATCTCTGGAAGCGGAATGGCATTCTTGATTGCCTCTGGCCAGACATCCTGGATATCCATAACAAATGGGATTTCAAATTTCTTGGCATATTTCCCAACAATAAAAGCAGCGTCCATCATAGGGTAAGCGCAGTAAATCACATCCGGGTTATGTTTTATATTTTTTAAATAAAACGCCAATTGTTTAGAAAATTGTCTATGGCTTTGAATACGATCAATCCCAATATTTTTTTGGTATCCCAGTTCCTCTAACATAACGATTTTATATTTTAGGCTCTTACTGATCATTTCAATTTTCGCATTATCCCTAAATTTTTTATCGCTGTGCTTAAAATTACTTGTAAGTAAGGTAACCCTATGCCCTTTAGAACTTAATTTGTCAGCAATATACGTGAATCTATTAAACCCCTTTTCTCCTGGAAGAATTGTAAAGGGAGCAACTAAAAGAATCTCTCTACTATTTGTTAACATCCGAACACTCTCCATCCAATTTCAGGTTTTCTTAAACTGCTAGATAACCACTTGCATAATTTCTTTCGGTTGATTCGTCATATATAAAAGTACTTCCTTTAGCTCATCTCTATCTAGATGGTTATAAACCTCAAGTAATTTTGTTATTTTTGTTACTTCTACATTCACCGACTTACCTACGAAAATTTTAGGATGGATCTGAAAATCCTGTACTTCAGTCTTACTAAGAATTTCTTCAAATAGTTTTTCTCCTGGTCTTATTCCGGAGAAGGTTATCTCTATATCGTTCTCAGAATAACCTGATAATCGAATTAAATTTTTAGCAAGATCTACAATTTTTACTGGTTCTCCCATATCTAGGACAAATATTTCTCCACCTTGTGCATTTGCTCCAGCTTGTAAAACGAGCCTGGACGCCTCAGGAATGGTCATAAAATATCTTGTCATTTCAGGATGTGTTACTGTTATGGGACCGCCCTTTGAAATTTGTTCCTTAAATAATGGAATGACACTCCCCCTGCTTCCTAATACATTTCCAAAACGGACTGCTACAAACCTAGTATTGCTTTTATGATTTAGTTCCTGAACAATCATCTCGGCTATTCTCTTCGTAGCACCCATAACACTCGTTGGGTTTACTGCTTTATCCGTTGAAATCATGACAAATGTTTCCACACCATTTTCTCCTGCCGCCTCTGCAACATTTTTTGTCCCGATTACATTATTCTTAATAGCTTCCTCTGGATTTCTCTCCATTAATGGAACATGTTTATGAGCTGCAGCATGAAATACAACCCTTGGTTTATATTGATTCATAATCGTAAAAATTTTATCCCGGTCTGTAATATCAGCAATTTCAGTAACAATTTCAAAATGATGATTTAAGGAGGACTTCAATTCCATCTCAATGGTATAGATACTATTTTCGCCATGACCAAGGAGTATAAGTTTTGACGGTAAAAACAGAGAAATTTGCCTGCAAATTTCTGAACCAATGGATCCACCCGCACCTGTTACCAGTACAACACTGTCAGTAATGTATTTTGAAATCGAGTTTGTGTCCAATTCAACAGGCTCCCTGCCCAATAGATCACCCGGTTCGACATTGCGAATTTCATTAACAGAGACCTTACCTGTTACTAAATCCTCGAACATCGGCATCATCTGTGTATTAATCTTTGTTTTGATGCAATCCAAATAAATACTGTGTAGTTCTTTTTTTGTTAGAGAGGGTATTGCAATGATAATATTTTCAATTTTTAGATCCCTAACTATATCTTTAAGCCTGCTCAAACCACCAATTACGGGAAGACCTAAAATTTCAAGATTTTGCTTTTGTTTATCGTCATCAATAAAGGCAACAGGAATTAGATCACAATCCTTACTATTCTTTAATTGTCTTGTTGCCAGCATACCCGCAGACCCCGCACCTATAATAAGCGTCCGCTTTTTAACCTTTTTATTTCCGGAAAAGTGTTTTTCTTTATAGATGCGCCATGAAAACCGGGAACCCCCAATTAAAAATAAATGCATCATCCACGTTGTGGTTAAAATTCGAAAATAAATTTGCTGTCCAATAATCCATTGTATAATCGCTGCGGTAATGACGGAAAAGGTTACAGCTTTAAGAACGGTTACCATTTCATCTGCACTTGCATACTCCCAAGCCCTCTTATACAGCCTATATCTAGAGGCAAATAAATGATGACTTACAAGAAGGGTTGTTGATACAAGTGTTAACGGTACTTTAGGAACAACACAGCCAGAGAAAAGTAGAAAGCTGCAGATATATACGGATGCAAACACGATTAAGGAATCAACTACTACTAAAGAAAGTAGCCGTTTCTGAAAACTCATGGGTGGACACTCCTTTCTTTTCTATTTAAAGAAACCATTTTGTTCTTTTTAGAGAACACCCGGACATAAAATGGTTTACTAATTTTTAAAAATTAGCAATAAAGTGTTGTTCCCTTCTTCGACTTACAAAGGATTGAATAATTTGTATTACCCGTGATTGTTCATCTTCGGTCATGTTGGTCCCCGACGGCAAACAGATCCCTCTTTCAAATAAAGTTTCTGCGACATTCAAATGTTCTGAATGAGAATAAAATCTGTATTCATTAAGTAAGGGTTGTAAATGCATTGGTTTCCATACTTGTCTTGCTTCGATATTTTCTCTTTCTAATTCTTGAATTAACTCAAATGGCGTAAACAATGGTTGTTCTGAATCTATATAAAAAGTAGTTAACCAACGATTGTGTCGTGTTCCTTTGTATTCAGGCATCAAAACAATCTCTTTAATATCGCTTAATCCTCTAATATACCGCTGATAAATAGCCTGTTTTTGTTTTACTCTTTCTTCAATTACAGATAGTTGGGCAATCCCAATTCCTGCTAAGATGTTACTCATCCGATAATTGTAACCTAATTCACTGTGTTGATAATAAGGCTTATTGTCTCTTGCTTGTGCAGCAAGAAACCTCCCCCTAGCAATTGCTGTTTTATCATCTGAAACTAACATTCCTCCACCAGATGTGGTAATAATTTTGTTTCCATTAAAGGAAAACACACCAAATTTACCTATCGTGCCACTTTTTCTCCCTTTATAGGTGGAACCAAGTGATTCAGCTGCGTCTTCAATTATAGGTACCTGGTAAAAATTACAGATTTCTACTATTTCGTCCATTTTGGCATTCTGTCCATAAAGATGAACTACAATTACCGCTTTAGGTAAATTCCCTTCTTTTTCAGCATCCATGAATGCTCTTTTTAAAGCATCTGGCGACATATTCCATGTATCAAACTCTGAATCAATGAAAACTGGTTCAGCTTGTTGATACAGAATTGGATTTACACTAGCAATAAATGTAAGTGTGGAGCAAAAAACTTTATCCCCAGCTTTTACATCAAGCAATCTTAATGCCAGGTGGAGAGCCGCTGTTCCTGAACTGACTGCCAATGCATCGTTTACTCCAACATATTGACAAATATCCTCCTCAAACCTATCAACATTTGGACCTAATGGAGCAATCCAATTTGTTTTAAAAGACAGATCAATGTATTTCTGTTCATTTCCGGTCATATGTGGTGATGATAGATAAATTCTCTTCTTATTACTTTCCATGAACCCACCCTATTCTCTAAAAATTCTGAAATATAAACATAAAAAATTATTATTTACTAAGCTGCTTTTGAAAGGTCAAATCCGGGTGCCTGTACAGGGGAAAATAATTTTCGGAAACTGGCAGGTCTTTAACTAACTCATAATAAATCTTCTCATTACGGATTCTTTTCCCAATGTAAAAAGGTACATCTCCATATTTATTAAAACGCTTTTTAAACCGATATAAGGTATCACTATCCCCGGTGTATCCTCCACCTAAATGTAAAGCTTTTTTCCCTTTAGTCTTTGCCCATTCCACTACGTAATGAATTAATGAATTATTAGGTGAGAAATTTAAATATTCTTCGTCTGAACCTAACAAATGGTAATGAATGAAATCACCATAGTGCATAAAAAAACATGACATGATCACTTTATCGTCCATCACGACTTCTATTAATTCCAGGTGATCCTTCAAAAGTTCAACACTATTTTCAAAAAAGGACCTCTGAAAATAGTAATATTCATATGCATTTTTCTTATCCATCGTTTTATAATATAGATTAATAAAGTTATCCAATTCTCTTGGATTTCGATGGACCATTCTAAAGTATTCATTTGCTTTTGCTTTTCGTAGCCTATTTCTATTTTTATTATCATAATTGGCCCAGATCTCTTCTAAATCCAATGACAAATCAATGTAAATAGTATGACGGTTTAAGGTAGATTCTATATCTTTATAATCTTGATCATTCCGAATTAATGGATGAAATCGAACAAACTCAGTAATAATATTATTTTGAAAACAATAAGAATGAAATGAATCCTCAAATTCTCTGAATAGCTGCTTTTTATTAGATTCGTCTTTCGTGTTGGTAATTGGACCTCCATAACCATAAGGAGTTGTAATATCATACAATTCCCCATATTTTTTTGAAATATCCTTTGAACTGGGCAAGGTTTTAAGCCTTCTCATTAAGAACGGGTAATAGACAAAATCCTGGCCATTATCATAAATATAAAGCCTTGCCTCCCCTTCCCCATTTCTCTCATAAATTTCAAAGTATTCAGGTGTAAAGTATATATCCTGACTTACAGTTTTTCCTAAAAATTCATACCAACTCTCTTTTTGAGATAAATCAAATACTTTATAAACCACTATTTTTCCCCCTAAAACCTATATAGAATGTTTAAATTCGATTTATTTTTTTATAACCGAGCTAGTAAATTACTCTTTTTAAATCTTTAGATCCATCCTGTTACTTTGACAAGCCAATCTGGCCGGGAATTGACTTGAGAGAATTTCACTTGCCATTAAAAGAAGTTTTCGTTTTGAGTCCAACTTATTAAGAAAATGTAGTAAATCATCATCATGAAAAGATTTAGCATTTGTTAGCCGATATAATTGATGATTTATTCTACCTATTTGATAAACTCCATTTCTAGTTGTACATGTTAGCATTGAAAAACCAAATGCCTTTTGCTCAACCTCAGCATTCGGATAGTTCTCTATATAACATTCATTAAAACAATTCGACGCCGTTACAAAAGGCTGCTCACCAACATACCAGTAGGTCGAATCCTTTTTAACAAAGCCAATTTTCTCATACCAATTCATTGCCTTAGTATTATTATTAAAAACATCGAGGGATAGGTTCGATTTCCTATTTTCATCCAACAACTTATACCCGTGTTTTACCAGAAGGGATCTTCCAATGCCCAATCCCTGATATTCAGGCAATACATAAATATTATTTAAAAAAAGATGATTCTTTAAAATACGCCATTCCGTATATCCTGCTAATTGGTCTTCAATAAATGCTCCGTAAAGCTTCACTCTTCGAAATTCCTCAGGTATGGTAAGCAATTTTTTTAAGTATGCCTCATAGCCAATTGAACTAAAAATGGTAAGTGGAAAAATATCTTTATCCATTCCAGATTCAATTAGCTTGGGTATTTGATGAACATCTTTATTTTTTAAGGCTTCGATTCGTATTTCCATTGGTTTTTTTATCCACCTTTTAAAGACTTTGCTTTTATCTGTCGTTCTACGTCAAAATCCAACATTTGTTGATCAGGGACATTGGCAATCCCTTCGCGTTTTAATGTTTTGCTAATTGTTTTTAAAATAATTTTTAAATCTAAGAGGAAAGAATGGTTTTCAATATAATTTACATCTAATGCCAGTCTCGTGTTCCAGTCCAGTTCGTTCCTCCCCTCTACTTGTGCATACCCGGTAATTCCAGGCCGAACAGTATGCCTTTTTCTTTCTTCTTGAGAGTAGTAGGGCAAATATCGAACTAATAGCGGCCGGGGTCCAACCAGGCTCATATCGCCTTTTAGCACATTGAGTAATTGTGGCAACTCATCCATACTTAATCGTCTGATTAAAAGCCCTACTTTTGTTAAGCGAATAGAATCCGGTAAATCGTTTCCCGCTTCATCCTTTTCATTTGTCATTGTTCTAAATTTAAATAGTGTAAAAATCCGCTCCTGATACCCGACTCGTTTTTGTTTAAATAGAATTGGTGAACCAAGTTTCAACCTGACCACGATTGCAACCCCCAGAATGATGGGACTAAAGAGGCACAACAGTAGTAAACTCACAAAAATATCAAAAAGTCTTTTCATAGTGCCTCCTACATGTTTTCATTATAAAATTACTCATTGTTCTTAAATAAGAACAAATAGTCAAAAATGGTTTATTTTGCAACTTTTACAGCCGTTTTTAAAGATGTAATTTTTTTCCCATTGAAAACAACCCCCCTTAAATAATTAGACATAGGCTTTTCAAGTAAGATATAGACTAAACAGGAAGAAACCACCGCTAATAAAATTACCATTGACATGGAAAAGAAGTAGCCAATTGACCCCATTAAATTTAATTTCTTAAAAATCAAGATATAAAATTGTAAAAAAGGCCCATGTGCAATGTATATTGAATAAGAGGCGTCGCCTAGGAAAGAAAGCGCTTTTGGAACCTTTCGATTCTTTTTGTCTTTTTCCGAAATACCAAGCATTAGAATCATTGAAGATAGCGAATAGAATATCGGTGCCTGTAGTTCAATTAGGTGGTAAATATTATTGATCCAAACAGCCAGAAAACCGGCCATGCCTAGTATTATCAATAAGGAAGAATATCTAAATCTGTAATTGAGGGTTAGATGCGCTACTAAGCATCCAAATAAAATTTCTAAATTACTAAAGCTGGTAAAAAATGAATTTCCTTGTTTTGGAATGACTTTAAGCTCTAGTAAAATTGAAATTATAATCCATAAAAAATAATTGGTTTAAAAATTTTTGGTTTGAATATAAACGCAGTAAATATGATATAAAAAAACATTACATAACTAAGTGACCAAGTTGATGCAAGAATAGGATCTGTAGGTAAGGTAAGCATTGATTTAATGATAAGATCAAAAGAGTATGGTTCATCAATAAAAGGAAAAATAATAGATGCCGCAATCGTTAATAAAGTAAACAACCAATATAACGGGTAAATTCGAATCACACGTTTCAAGAAAAATTCAGTTGCCTTTCCTGAATTACCCGCTTTACCATGATAAATATAATAAATCATAAAACCAGTTACAGTAAAAAAGAAATCTACACCGCCAGTTCTTTCCCATTCCCCTAAATGAAACCAATTGTACTTAAACTCTGTATAAAACAAAATATTTACATGCCCTAAAAGTACAAATAAGATGGCTATTGCCCTTGATACCTGTATATATAATAATTTTCTTCTTCCGCTTTCTATACTTTTCTCTCCTTTTCTTAAAATCATCCTCTTCCTCACGTGCTATGCCCTAGAATGTTTTTTTAAAGCATTTAATGAATAATTTACAAAGCACCATAAAGAATATGGGATATTGATTTTTTCAACCTTCCTATATGTGTTCCATGTTTTTCGTGCAGATTTTAGTTTGTTACTAGAAAGGGAGTTTTCACATTTTCTATAGATTGCCAGCTCCTCATTCAGACCATACGCTTGGATCCCTTTCGATAATATTGAAAGCCAAAGTCCGTAATCTTCTGAGCAATCGCGATATAATGGCATCTGTACTTTTCCTATTTTTCTTTTATCAAGCATCACGGTTAATGTTCCAATTATTGTATTCTTTAAAAGGTCCTTATAATCCATTTTCTCTGGTACTTGAAACACAATATCTGTTTTTTCACCAACTTCGGTCATAATTCTGTAATCCGTATATGAAAAAGCAAGATTATTTTTTTCCATAAACATTAGCTGCCGCTCTAACTTTTGAGGTTGCCAGAGATCATCACTATCCAAAAAGGCTAGAAAGTTTCCCTTTGCAGAAGTAATAGCCCTATTTCTCGCATTCGCCGGGCCACTATTATTCTTTAGTTCAATTAACCTGATTCTTGAATCTTTCTCAATTTCTTTCTTTACAATATCCACCGTGTTATCTAAAGAGCAATCATCCACGATAATCATTTCCCAACTTGAAAAAGTTTGTTCCTTAACAGATTGAATGGTTTCAGTAATAAATCTTGCAGCGTTATAGGTTGGAGTGATAATTGAAACAACTGTTTGTGTAGCGAATCTCATTTAATTCACAGTCCCTCCATGTCAATTAGACTTTTGTATGTTGAATATACGCTGTTAACTTATAAAGCATTTAATTTTAATGATTCATAACCTTGTTTTTTTCAAGCCTTTTTAGTAATTTTTGATTATAAATACTCCCTTCCTTCACCCCCTGGGCCTGCTCACGTTGAAGAACAACCCTGATGGTTTGAAATAGAATTTTTATATCTAGCGTAAAAGAATAATTTCGAACATACAGTAGGTCGAAACGCAATTTATCTTCGACAGGGGTGGTATAGTTTGCTAATACCTGGGCTAATCCTGTTATTCCCGGCTTTACAGTTAACCGATAGGGATAATCAGGGAGAGTTTGTTTAAATTGATTGATGAAATATTCCCGCTCAGGTCTTGGTCCAACTAAGCTCATTTCACCCTTTAAGACATTTATTAATTGCGGTAGCTCATCTAAACGAACTGCTCGAATAATCCTTCCAACTAAAGTAATTCTTGGATCTTTATCTGTTGCTAATACTGGACCTGTTCTTTTTTCTGCATCTTGAATCATGCTCCTAAACTTATAAATCCAATAAGGTTTCCCATCTAGTCCAATACGCTCCTGTTTAAAAAAAGCTGGTCCCTTTGAGGTTAGCGGGATTAAAAAGAATAAAATCATGAAGAATGGGCTGGCTATAACTAATAACACTGCTGATACCATCACATCAAAGATCCGTTTAGAAATCTTTTGTGATACATTTAAAAGGGGAGGTTTTATCGAAACAACCAGCATATCATCTATTTGTTGTGTATTTGCCCCAATAAAGGACAACTCAAATAATTGTGGAACCATCAATATTTCTTTTCCGTATCTGATGCATACTCTCGCTATTTCCTCACAATCCTTTCTATTTATAGCAGGACTAAGCAGAAATAGATCACATTTTTTGACGTATTCATGAAGGTTCCTTTTTTTTTCTAAAGGGATAAATCCCTCAATTTCAAACCACCCATTATGATGATTTAGTAATTTTCCGGCCAAATAAAGGCCGGCATTGGATGCTTCACCAATAATATAGACTTTTTTCTTACCGAATAATTTCTTATTTATATACCAAACACATACATGGAAACAGGTTAATAGAGTCGTTTGAATAAGAAATGCTGCTAAAATGTAGCTTGGCTGGAAAGGTAAATAAGGAGTCAATAATGAAATTATTGATTCCAAACCTGAGAAGATAATCATCGATAATACAATTGAATAGACCAAATGATGAATGCCTTTCCTTCGCCAATCTGTATAAAGGTCATATAGATACAAAGGTACAACCGACGCAGCCGAAACTACTATTAACCAAGAATAATCGACAATAAGTTCCATGTTCATGATTGAAAATTGTTGCAATATGCCATTTGCCAAAATGAAACCTGTAAACACTATTGTGATATCTACTACTGCTAGGAACATTTTTACATACCTTCTTCTCCCAAAATCTTCATTCATTTCATTTCTCCTTTCTTTAATACTCTTAAGTCTACAAATTAGAGTAATACAGAAAAAATGTTCTTTTAGACGAATAATCCATTCCCAATAAAGAATAGGAAAACAAAAAAATATAGGATGTATCGTTTAAAATGCTGTACCATCAGCTGCAGTTTAAGTACTCTTTTAAAGTATTACTTACCATTTGCTCTAATGAAAATTCAGTTTGGACTTTTCTTCTGGCATTTTCAATAATATGCTCTCTAATCTCCCTATCTGACTCAATAGCCAAGATTTTATTACAAAAATCTTCTGTTGAATGGTCATTTATAAGAAAACCGGTCTTATTTCCGATTATCGCTTCACCAACCCCGCCTCTATCAATAGAAATAATTGGTGTCCCAACTGCCATAGCTTCTAAGACAACCATAGGGAAGACTTCCCGATAGGATGTTAGTACTAAGAGATCCATTTCCTTTATAAACTCCTCTGGTTTGTGAACAGCTCCTACCATTTTTATTTTGTGATGAAGACTATGTGATTTAATCATATTCTTTATATTTTCTTTCTCTGGTCCGTCTCCTGCAATGTAAAACATGATATTAGGATTGTTGCGAAGCTGTTTAGCAATGTTAATAAATAACTCATGATTCTTTTCTTCTGATAATCTTGCTAATATTCCAACATTAAAGGACTCCCCCTGTACTTTACGGTGAAAAACGAACTGATTTAAATCTACGCCGTTATATACGGTCGTGATTTTAGTGGGATCTATCCCTGCTTTAACAAGATTCCTCTTTTCGAATTCACTAACCGTGATGATTCTCGCAACATATTTATTTAATAAATGTGCGAAAATAAATGGACTCTTTTCTTCCAGAACAGTAACATTATGTTTTGTGTAGACAATCTTGAATTTCCTTTTTGTTAATTTCTGGGTAATTATACAGTAAAGAACCATCCTCAAACTATTGGCATGGATAACGTCTATTTGTTTAAAAGTAATCAAATCTCTAAGCTTTTTTATATTTTGATAATGCTTCGTTCTACTCATTTCACTAAAATTATATTTATGCTTTAGTTTTTCATATAACTCTCCTGAGCCTGCCGCATAGTGAAAGGTAATGTCAGGATGTTGCAATTGATTTTCTAATTTACAAAAATACATTTCTGCTCCACCAAATATTAACTTATCTGTTATGATTAGAATATTCATGGATTACATCACTTCCTTTATAATGAACATTCAATTTTATTTTTTGTTTATGGGAAAATAAAGACGAGAATAAAACAATTTTTTTCTTTTCATTTTTAAACGCGTTCTCTGTAGTATGAAAGTACGTTGATAAAATCGCTAAATACATAAAAAACATGTCATTAATAATTAACGAAAGAAACGCCATTTGAAGAATCATTCCAACAAAAGTTAAAAGTAGGTAAAGCTTCTTTTTAATCACATTGCTTTTGAATAATTGTACAAACACTAAAATAATAAATAGACCGTAGCATGTTATTCCAACTAATCCAGACTCTGACAAAATGGCTATAAATGTATTGTGTACCTCCAAACTATCTCCATATTGAAATAAGTTGTACTCTGAAAAATTAAAAGCACCTATCCCCATAACCATATGTGAAGTAAAGTAATCCCACGCTCTACCCCATAATTCTATCCTTCCACTTCCACCATCCTGAGAAAGGTCCTCAACTCTCGATTGTATGATTCCGTAAATATCAAATTTCATATAAACAATTGCGATATAAACTGAAACAAATAATAAAGCGATAATACCGACCAGTAATTTTAATTGTTTAATTGGGTTTTTTATAAGGATATAAATAACCAAAAGGAATGCCATAACTAATAAGCCGCCTCTTGAAAAGGTTAAGATGTTTGTAATGATGCATAAAAACAATCCCAGCTTATTTTTCATGGAATTAGCATTACATAGATAATAAGAAAAAAAGATCGTATTATAAAAAACAAAGAAATTAGGATCTTCTAATAATCCGATTAAACGTGGGTAATCTCTATCCAACATCACGCCAAATTGATAGACCCTATCTCCATCGAACACAAACCCAAAGCTTTTTAGGCCTACAAAATATAGAATTAAACTAACCATATTGAAAAATATTCCAACATCTGAAATAGCTCTTTCAGTCATAGAATCATTTGCCTTTTGAATAACTGACTTCATAATAAAATAACAAAATAGAAACAGAATTATTCCACAAATTGCTCTAATACTCGAGGCAGGATATAATGAAAAGGCCCCGGAGAAGCTATACATCAGGAAAAAGAACAACATTGCAATTTCAAACAAATGAAGCCTTTGAAAGCTAAATGAACCTATATGAATCATTAAATACAAGAGTAAAAAAATCATATATGGTTTAATTGCAAACCCTACATAAATATAATAATTTGTAAGCATCACTAACAAAAAAAGAGAGAAGATTGTAAAGCTATATTTATCGGATTTTGAAGTTATTTTGTTATTCACCTTAACCCCCCTCAGTTTTCTTCGACTTCCAATAATGATTGAAACCTGCTGTTTTTAAATACCTATTAATCTTTTCCATGCTTTCTTTATCGATAAGAACTACAAAAACCAATAAAATAAAATTCAATCCTGTTGCTAAAAGTGGGAGGGAATCCAGAAAATAGTCTATGCTGCCCAAACAAATGGCAAAAAAAGATAGGTAAGGGATAATTACCTTTTTTGCCATGATCCAACGATTAGGAATACATATCCAATATCCCAGCAAGGCAATTACTTCAATCATTACTCCAGCAAAAGCCGCACCAGAAACACCAAAAGATTGACTCATTGACATATAAACAAAGACACCTGAAAAAGCAGAGATGAATTGAACAATTGTTCGGTTTAATTGTAATCCTCTTGTTGTTAAGCCATCGGCTAATGCAATATTTATCGCTTGGAAAGTAAGAATTACTGATAAAATTTTCAGTGGAAATGCAGCGTCAATCCACTTTTCACCAAACAACAAATGAATAACATAACCTGACATATAATAAAATGGAATTGTCAATGCCATTCCAACTAAAGAAATGATTTTTATCAGTGCTAAGTTGTGCCTTAAATGATCATCCAAAAAATTATTATTAAAGGACCTAAACATCACTGGATAATATGCTCCAGCAACAATAAATGAGATTTGCTGCAACGCTTGCGGGATTCGGTAGGCTACGGCAAATACCCCTACATCTTTAAGACTCATAGTTTTTTCCAACACTAACGGTCCTAATTGAGGCAGCAGCACAAAAAGCAGCCCCCCTAATGTAAATGAGCCTAAATTTTGTAATAATCCTTTATGAAATGGACCACTTAAACAGATCTGCACATTTTTATGAACAAGGTATAATCCAAAAATACCTGCTACAAAATAAGAAATACCATATAATGTGCAAATCATAAGTGGATTAATACGAAATATCATCCCTGCTGAGAGGGTTAGAACTAAACCAACCGCAGAGACAATTCGAATTAATCCGTAATATTGCATTTTCTCCATTAGTTGAAAATAGGTAGTCCCAATGCTTTGTAAAGCAATTCCAATAACCATCGGTATAATTAAAAAATAGGCTGTTCGAATCAGTTCTGGGTTCCCAGAATGCGATAGGTGAATAATTAGAAAACCACATAAAAAAGTAGCAGCAAGCAGCACCAATCTCACTTTTACATAGGAGGAGATTAGAATGGATGTATCCACCTCTTTTTTTGACCCTTCTCTTAAAACTATTGTACTAAGACCGGCATCTGTGAAATAGCCCATAATCATGGCAAATGCTAAAACGACGCTAAACATTCCATAATAATAAGAGTGTAAATAGGAAGCTAAAATAATTAATGCCACAGCATTTAAAACACTTGATAATGCTGTACTATAAAATAGATGTATGATATTCTTCGTAATTGAATTTTTCTTTGGATTCACCATAAATTAGCCACCTTATTACACATGTTAACGATTTCCCGATCCACATCATCCTGTTTGATAAATGACCCCGACTATTTGATTATTTGTTCTTTCTAAGTACTCTTTCGTCTTAAGCGTATCTTCTTTTTTTGTTTTATTAGCTTTTACGACTAAAATAACGCCATCACAATGGTTTGCTAGAATTTGAGAATCCGAGGCTGTTAAAAAAGCTGGTGCCTCAAAAATAACAACCTCAAATTCTGCTTCACATTTGCTAACCATGTCTTTTATTTTGCTCGTTACCCACACGTCTGATAGATTTAATGGACTTGGACCTGCGGGTAAAACAACTAAGCCTGGTACCAATGTTTCTTTATAATAAAGGTGAATCTCTTCATTATTCAAAATCACATTTGATAAACCACTATCGTTTGAAATCTGAAACCAATGGTGTAGGGAAGGATTTCGAATATTAGCATCAACTAACAACACTTTTTTCCCTTGTTCGGCATATGATTTTGCTAATTTAGTGGAAATGATTGATTTTTCTGCTTCATATTGGGGGGATGTCAGCATAAATAAAGTCGATTTCCGATCTGAAGCTTGATCAATCTTCGTTCGAATCATTCGAATTTGTTCCGTACTAACTGACTCCTCATTCAACTTTAGCCTTTGCATTATTTTTTTCGTTTCATCCCTTTTCATATACACTTATTTGCCCCCCATTTTTTCCATTTAAAATTTGAGCCTGCTGCTTCATTTGTCTTTTGTTTCGAGATTTATTAAGTTTATTTTTCAAATTAATTTCTCCAAGAACAGGTAGGCCAATCAATTCTTCAATTTCACTCTCATCCTTAATCGAATCGTCCCAATACTCTCTAAGCATGGACAGACCTATTCCAAGGAAAAATCCTACTACAACACCAATAGCAATATTTAAAGTCATACTTCCTACCTGCTTTGCCGCAGGCTTTCCATTTACATCACTTAAAAGTTTAATGTCTTGCACACCAAATAATTCCTTCATTTTATTAACCGATGTAATCGCCACAGTATTAGCCAGTTCCTTCGCGGTTTCTATATCGTGATCCCTTACGACAACATTCACAATTTGGGAATTCCGATTATTTTGAACAACGATTTTCTTCTCTAATTCTTGGTCCTTTATATTCAATTTTTCCCGAACAGAATCTAACACAATGGGACTTTTTATAAAATCCATTGTCGAGGCAAGTAACATACTAATCTCTTGTGAATCAGTATACGCACCTTTATCCCGTACTAATTTTCCAATTAAAATATTTTCAGTTGCTTCATAGGTTGGTTTTATAAAATAAATAGATAATATGGTTGTTAATAAAAAAGCACATAGCACTGTAACAATAATCGTGAATATCCTTTTTCGCATGATGCTTAAAAACTTTTTTAAGTTTATTTCTCCGTTCATGATAACCTCCTGAATATCCAATATAACGAACAAAAAGATTATAGTATGCTTTTTATTAAGAGTCATAGTGATGAATAATTATCTTTATCTTTTCATTGCTTCTTCCTCGGGTGAAGAATAATAATTATATTCACCATAATCCCTAATATTGTTTGAACTCACATTCATAAATAAGCTGCTCCTTGTAGAATCCTTTGAAAAATCTATGATTGGTTCAAGGTCCCCCAATATATGAATGTCCCATATAATACCTTCGAATTTATTATCAGACCCACTAACTTTTATAGCTTTTTTAGTATTTTTAGTTACTTGGATTTGAAGCCCATTAAATTCATTACCAGAACTTTCATTTGGAACGGTTACAGAACTATTCATATCAATACCGTTTATACAATCATCAAGTGTTAGATTACTAAATCGATTACCGTTGATAAAACTATATTTAGAATCTTGCGGCTTTTTAGCTTCCAATTTAACCCCTGTATGAAAGCCTGCTATGTTCATATCCGTAAATTTCACAAAACAAATATACTGGTCCGAGCCTCCAGCATAAAGATGAAGACCTGTACCCTTATATGAACCACTCGTGTTTAATATTGTTACATTCTTTATTTGTGTCCGGTCCCATGACCAAAATTTTTGACTTCCGTCTAAATAAATAACATCTGAATTAAAGTGGTCATCTACAACTTCTAGAATTCCATTTGAAATGGATGCATTTTTTTTCACGGTAATTACCCGAAAGTTTCCTTTAATTATTAGTCTTGTATTTTGTCCAAATTCTAATTCAACCCCCTCTGCTAGAACTAATCCGTTCCTTAAAATATAATTTCTATTCCCAAGTAACTTTACTTTTCCTATCTTTGATTTTTGGCTATAGTTAATTGCTCTCTGTATGGATTCAGAATCATCCTTTGAATCCTCACCATTTGCGCCAAATTCATCCACATTAACATATTCGGGTTGAACATTTCCTGCCTTGCTCACCCCTTGATTTTTCTCTACATGATTGTTATATAGAAGTAAACAGATTACTAAGAGAATTGCTGAAAAATATATAATTTTATTCCTTCGAATCATAATTTTCTCCTACAAAAATTAATAACTACCGATGTAAATCATTTAAATTCTTTACTAAGAACATTAAAATTGGAATTTGCCCATGGAAAATAATTTAGACCGTGAACAGCAGTGGAAGAGGCCATAACCACCTGTTATTAGAACTCTTATGCTTCACCTCGTGTAAAATTAATTTTTTCTACTGCCTTGTTTCTCATTTTCGATGGCCTCACTTATTTCCTTTAAATCAGCTTTATTAATCAATCCCGCTTCAAGAGCAGCTTTAATAATTTCACTCCAATTTGTTACATGTACCTTTTTAGTATTCGTTGATTCAGAAATGTCTTTATTAGGATATAAAAGTGTATGAAGATCGACATCCAAAGCAGCAGCAATTTTCACCAATACTTCAATAGTTGGATTGGTCTGAATATTTCTTTCGATATGGCTTAAATAGGATTTTGAAATATCCGTTTTCTCTGCTAGTTGAGATAAAGTAAGTTTTTTTTCCTGCCTTAATTTTTGAATTTGTGAACCTAACATAATTACCCCCTATAATAAAATTCACTCTCCTTTCGTTCCATTATAATGAATAATAAGTTCTTAGTAAAGAACATATAATGTCGAATCTACTTAAATTTTAACTTCAATAACTGGATTAGCTTTGCATGGAATTCATGTTCAATTCCTACTTATCATTCGAGGGATAGATGACCATTAAAACTTTATCCTTGATTTCTTCAACAAATTCTTTCAAATCCACACTCTCTACTTCTTGTCCCATTTCATATGCGGCAACTAAAATTTCAAGTAATTTTTGTTGGGTCAATTTTTGTGAAATAATCATTTAGCTATCCTCTCGATATATTGCTTTAATTTTACTTTATCGTTCTTTATTAAGAAATATAGTTATAGATTATTACCATAATTTATGATAGTCAACTATATTTAATTGATTATTTTTGTTGATTTTAAAAACAAATTGACATCACCAATAATTTGTAGTAAATTTTATAAATAATCCAAATAATTTAATTTCTTATCAAGAGAGGTAGAGGGAATGGCCCGAAGACACCTCAGCAACCTTCAATGGCTTCGTTCATTGAAAAGGTGCTAAGTCCTGCAAATTACCATTAATAATTTGCGAGATAAGAAGAATGACATATGTGAGCGTCTGACAAAGGTCTTCTTCTTAAAGAAGACCTTTTTTGTTTTGAGAGCGGAAGGCGCCTGCTTATCGGCGACTAGCACAAGACGAGCCGGCCGAAAGGTTGCTTTTTAACCTTTTGGATGGACCCGCTTGTGAACCTCGAGCCGATGGCACCTGGAGCTGGATAATTCTCAAAGTCGATAATTTATACTTTTTAAAATGGAGTGATCATCATGTACAAAATTGAAACGAAACTTGCTCAAATTGGAAACCGCAGTGAAACCGTAACAGGAACCGTCAATCCACCGGTTTATTTCTCTACTGCCTTCCGTCACGAAGGAATCGGCCAATCGACCGGATTTGACTATATCCGTACCGGAAACCCAACACGCCAGCTGCTTGAAAAAACAATTGCCGATTTAGAAGGCGGCGATCAAGGCTATGCCTGTAGCTCCGGAATGGCTGCCATCTTAACAATTCTTTCCTTATTCCAATCCGGTGACGAATGGATAGTCAGCGAAGACCTTTATGGCGGGACCTATCGCATATTGGAACAAGGTTATAAAAAATGGGGCTTAACCGCTCAATATGTAAATACCTGTTGTCCGAGTGAGATTGAAAGTAAGATTACCCCTAAAACAAAGGCCATCTTCCTTGAAACTCCGACAAACCCTCTTATGCAGCAATCAGATATCGCCGCTGTTTCTGAAATTGCCAAGAAACACAAGATTTTGCTGATTGTTGATAATACATTTTACACCCCTCTCTTACAGCAGCCAATCCTGCTTGGGGCAGATATTGTGATTCACAGTGCGACCAAATATCTTGGCGGTCATAACGATGTGCTCGCAGGTCTGGTTGTTGCAAAAGGACAAGAATTATGTGAAGCCCTTGCCTTCCATCACAATGGTGCAGGTGCCGTGTTGAGTCCATTCGATTCTTGGCTGTTAATGCGCGGAATGAAAACATTATCGCTCAGAATGAAGCAACACGAGAAAAATGCGAAGCAACTTGTGGAATATCTCTCCAACCATGAAGATGTCAAGGATGTCCTTTACCCTGGGAAAGGTGGAATGCTTTCTTTCCGAGTCAAAGAAGACTCATGGGTGAATCCATTTTTACAAGGATTATCCTTAATTACTTTTGCAGAAAGTCTTGGCGGTACGGAAAGCTTCATTACTTATCCAGCAACACAAACACATGCAGATATCCCTGAGGAAGTTCGTTTTGCCGCAGGTGTTGATAACTGTTTACTTCGCTTTTCTGTAGGAACGGAAGATGCGGAAGATTTGATTATTGATTTAGAGAAAGCTTTTGCCAATATTCATGAAGGAGTGACTATCAATGCAAAATAAGGATATTTGTTTCGAAACTTTGCTTTTGCATAACCGCCATAAACTCGATCCTGCTACTGGTGCGGTAAGTGTGCCTATTCAGCATGCTTCTACCTTTCACCAATATGATATTGACCAATTTGGAAAGTATGACTACAGCCGCAGTTTAAATCCAACTCGTGAAGCACTTGAAGATGTTATTGCTGAATTAGAAGGCGGAGTGAAAGGATTTGCTTTCTCCTCCGGTATGGCTGCGATTTCCACAGCCTTTCTTCTCCTTTCTGCCGGAGACCATATTGTCATCACAGAGGACGTATACGGTGGAACATTTCGGATGGTGACACAGGTCCTTACACGTTACAGAATTGAACATACCTTCGTTGATATGACGAACCTAGATGAGGTAAAGGCAGCAATCCAGCCGAATACAAAAGCTTTTTATGTGGAAACTCCTTCGAATCCAACATTAAAGGTTACAGATATTAAAGCAGTTAGTGAATTGTCAAAGGAAATTGGAGCGTTAACATTTGTTGATAATACATTTTTAACACCAGCATTGCAAAAACCATTGGAACTTGGTGCCGATGTTGTATTGCACAGTGCTACTAAGTTTTTATCAGGACACAGTGACGTTGTTGCAGGTCTTGCCGTAGTTAAGGATGCAGACCTTGCTCAAAAACTAGGATTTTTACAAAATTCCTTTGGAGCAATCCTTGGCGTCCAAGATGCATGGCTTGTTTTAAGAGGGCTTAAAACACTCCATGTACGGCTTCAGCAATCGCAAAATTCAGCTATTAAACTAGCGGAATATTTAAATTCGCATCCGCTCGTTAAATCAGTCTATTATCCGGGTCTTAAGGAACATCCTGAGCATGAACTTCAAGCGTCTCAAGCAGAAGGGCCTGGAGCTGTATTATCATTTGAATTAAATGATGAAGCAGAACTAAGAACTTTCGTTTCAAACGTTAAATTACCTGTATTTGCCGTCAGTCTTGGAGCGGTTGAATCGATTTTATCCTATCCAGCGAAAATGTCACATGCAGCAATGCCACAGGACGAAAGAGAAAAGCGCGGGATCACGAACAGCCTGCTCCGTCTCTCAGTAGGACTCGAAAACCCAGATGATTTAATTAAAGATTTTTCGCAAGGCTTTGCGCAAATTCGCCATGAACAATTAGTGCTGCAGCAAGGAGAATGACAATGAGCTTTTTAGACAAATTAAAAAATCAAATTTTGATCGCTGACGGTGCGATGGGAACGCTGCTCTATTCCTTTGGAAAGGATTCTTGTTTTGAGGAACTGAATCTCTCCCACTCCGAGCAAATTCAAAAAATTCATAAGGCGTATATTGAGGCTGGGGCGGACGTCATTCAAACAAATACCTATGCAGCAAACTACTTAAAACTTGTGCGATACGGACTAGAAGACTCGGTAAAAGAAATTAACAGTGCCGCTGTCCGTAACGCAAAGTTGGCAGCCGGGCAGGATGCTTATGTGCTGGGGACAATTGGCGGAAATCGTGGAATTAAACCGGATTCGATAACGATTGAAGAATTAAAACGGAGCTTTCGTGAACAGCTTTATTGCCTTCTACTCGAAGGGGTAGATGGATTGCTGCTCGAAACGTTTTACGATTTGGAAGAACTAGAAACGGTCCTAACCATTGCAAGGAAGGAAACAAAACTTCCCATCATTGCTCAAATTTCGCTGCAAGAGCCTGGGATTCTTCAGGACCGAACCCCTGTCAATGATGCGTTAAGAAGATTGGAAGGACTCGGGGCGGATGTAATTGGACTGAACTGTCGGCTTGGCCCGCACCATATGCTTCTCGCTTTGGAGCAGATTGAACTCCCGGAACATGCCTTTTTATCTGCTTATCCGAATGCAAGCCTTCCTGCTTATACGGATGGAAAGTTTCATTATGAAGGAGATGCCGATTATTTTCGAAAATCAGCCCAGGCCTTCCGGAACGAAGGAGTACGCCTCCTTGGCGGATGCTGCGGAACAACGCCGGAACATATTCGAGCTTTTGCTTCGGAATTAAAGAATGCTGTTCCAATTGTCGAAAAAGTTGTAAAATTAAAACCAAAGAAAATAACGATTGATGATCGAACTCCAGAGAGAGAATATCCTCCTCTTGAAAAGGTTGTAAAGGAACGGCCATCAGTTATCGTAGAATTAGATCCACCCAGGAAACTAGATTCGATTACTAAGTTCTTTGAAGGCGCAAAGGCATTAAAGAAAGCTGGGATTGACGCGATTACACTTGCAGACAATTCCCTTGCCACAGTAAGAATTGCTAATGAAGCATTAGGATATCGAGTAAAAGCGGAATTAGGAATGCGGCCGCTGATTCATCTTGCATGCAGGGACCGAAATATCATCGGCTTGCAATCACATCTAATGGGACTTCATACTCTTGGGATGAATGATGTTTTGGCGATAACCGGAGATCCTGCTAGAGTGGGCGATTTCCCTGGAGCTTCTTCTGTTTACGATGTGTCTTCTTTTGAATTGATTCAAATGATTAAGCAGCTAAATGAAGGCTTATCCTTTTCAGGAAAAGACCTTGGACAAAAAACTGATTTCAGTATTGCTGCCGCCTTTAACCCAAATGTCAGAACCCTTGAAAAAGCGGTAAAACGTTTGGAGAAAAAAGTCGAATATGGAGCAGATTACTTTATCACCCAACCTGTTTTTTCAGAGGAAAAATTAATCGAAGTCTATGAAAATACGAAACATCTAAGTGCACCAATCTATATCGGCTTAATGCCGCTTACAAGTAGTAAAAATGCTGAGTTCCTTCATAATGAAGTCCCTGGAATCAAAATTGCCGATTCGATTCGTGACAGAATGGCAAGGTTGAATGATCAACCGCAGCAGGCAGTTCGAGAAGGAATTGAGATAACGAAATCATTAATTGATACAGCATTAGATTTATTCAATGGGATTTATTTAATCACACCATTTTTACGATATGAGATAACAGCTGAGCTGGCAGCCTATACGAACCAGCGCGCGAACGAAATTAGGGGGAACTTCTATGTCGAAAGCACCATTCAGTGAACAATTACAAAAACGAATTCTTGTCATGGACGGCGCAATGGGAACCATGCTTCAACGCGCAGACCTAAGTGCTGAAGATTTTGGCGGGGAAGAATATGAGGGCTGTAATGAAAACCTGAATTTAACTGCACCCGCAGTGATTGAAAGTATCCACCGCGAATACCTTGAGGCCGGGGCAGACATTATCGAAACAAATACGTTCGGAGCAACCAGCATTGTTTTAGATGAATACGATTTGGGCTACAAAGCCTATGAATTGAATAAGGTTGCCGCACAAATTGCCAAAAAGGCGGTTGATGAAATATCCACTCCGGATTGGCCGCGCTATGTTGCTGGTTCAATGGGACCAACAACGAAAACATTAAGTGTGACCGGCGGAACCACCTTCGATGAGCTTGCTGCCTCTTACGAAGAGCAGGCAGTCGGCTTAATTGATGGTGGAGTCGACCTTTTGCTCCTTGAAACAAGTCAGGATATGCTGAATGTGAAAGCAGGCTTCATCGGAATCTCCCGGGCTTTTGAAAAAACAGGCAGAACGTTGCCATTAATGCTCTCAGGAACCATTGAGCCAATGGGAACCACACTTGCCGGTCAAACGATTGAATCGTTCTATATTTCGGTCGAACATATGAAACCAGTTGCGGTTGGCTTAAACTGTGCAACCGGTCCAGAATTTATGCAGGACCATATTCGTTCTCTTTCGGGTCTAGCAACTACTGCGATCAGCTGTTACCCAAATGCAGGGCTTCCTGATGAAGAAGGTCATTACCATGAAACACCTGATACCTTGGCAAAAAAACTTTCTGACTTTGCAGCACATGGCTGGCTGAATATTGTCGGCGGCTGCTGCGGAACAACACCTGAGCATATTCAGGCAATTGCTGAAGCAATGAAGAATTATCAACCGCGTGAACTGCAGTCCTCCTCTGTCCATATGGTATCGGGGATTGATCCGTTTATATATGATGACCCGACCTTAAGACCGATCATGGTAGGAGAACGGACGAATGTAATCGGATCCCGCAAATTCAAACGGTTAATAACCGAAGGCAAATTTGAAGAAGCTTCAGAGATTGCCCGCGCACAAGTAAAAGGCGGCGCACATGTTATCGATATTTGTCTTGCCGACCCTGACCGTGACGAAATCATCGACATGGAAAAGTTCATTAAAGAAGTCGTTAAAAAAGTAAAAGTTCCACTTGTAATCGATTCAACCGATGAAAAAGTCATTGAAAGAGCGCTTAAATATTCACAAGGAAAAGCAATCATCAATTCGATTAACCTTGAAGATGGAGAAGAGCGCTTTGAAGCAGTTGTACCATTGATTCACAAATATGGTGCTGCTGCTGTTGTGGGAACCATTGATGAAAAAGGCATGGGTGTAACTGCAGAACGCAAGCTCGAAATTGCGAAACGATCCCATGACATACTCGTTCATAAATATGGTTTAAAATCGGAGGACATTATTTTTGATCCGCTTGTATTCCCGGTTGGAACGGGTGATGAACAATATATTGGGTCCGCAAAAGCGACAGTGGAAGGAATTCGGTTAATTAAAGAAAACCTTCCTGGAGTTCAAACCATTCTTGGAATCAGTAATGTTTCATTTGGACTTCCTCCAGTTGGAAGAGAAGTTTTAAACTCCGTATTCCTTTATCATTGCACACAAGCAGGATTAGATTATGCAATTGTCAATACAGAGAAGCTTGAGCGGTTTGCTTCCATTCCTAAGGAAGAAGTCGAAGCAGCTGAAAAGCTGTTATTTGACACTACAGATGAATCATTAGCCACCTTTACTGAAATGTACCGTGGGAAAAAGAAAGAAGCTAAATCTACCCTTCCTGATATGACCTTAGAAGAGCGACTCGCCTACTATGTTGTCGAAGGAACAAAGGAAGGCTTGCTGCCGGACTTAGATTTAGCGCTTGCTAAATATCCTGCTCCCCTTGATATTATTAATGGTCCTTTAATGGAAGGAATGAGCGAGGTTGGCCGTCTTTTCAATGACAACCAATTGATTGTTGCTGAGGTTCTTCAGAGCGCTGAAGTCATGAAGGCTGCCGTGACCCATTTAGAGCCGCATATGGAAAAAGGCGATACCTCTGCCTCTAAAGGAAAAGTAATTTTAGCAACGGTCAAAGGCGATGTTCATGATATTGGGAAGAACCTTGTCGATATTATTCTCGGCAATAATGGCTACCAAGTCGTGGATTTAGGAATCAAGGTTACCCCAGCAGACTTGATTCAAGCTATTCGTAAAGAAAAACCGGACATCGTTGGATTATCCGGCTTATTAGTTAAGTCTGCCCAGCAAATGGTCTTAACCGCACAGGATTTAAAAGAAGCGGGCATTTCTTTACCGATTTTGGTTGGCGGTGCCGCTCTTTCTAGGAAATTTACTGATACAAAGATTTCCAAAGAATACGATGGTCTGGTTCTTTACGCAAAAGATGCAATGACTGGTTTAGCACTTGCTAATCAAGTACAAACTCCTGAGGAACGCGAAAAGTTATTGGAAGAAAGACAGGAAAAATTGGCCGCTGCGGAGGTTGTTCATGATTTCAGCCATCTCCGTACAGCAAGTGCTGTAGCAGTAAAGGTGAGACCAGCCATTTCAACGAATGTTCCTGTTTTTGTTCCTAAGGATACAAAACGCCATTTGTTACGTTCTTATTCGCTTTCACATATTGAACCGTATATCAATATGCAAATGTTGATTGGACACCATCTTGGTCTAAAAGGCAAGCTTTCAAAATTACTTGCAGAAAAAGATGAGAAAGCTTTGAAGATCAAAGAGATTGTCGATCAATTGCTTCAAGGTGCAAGTTCAGAAGGCTGGATTACTCCTGCAGCAGTTTATCAATTTTTCCCTGCTCAATCAGAGGGGAATAAAATTTATATTTATGATCCAGAAAATCCAGAGCAAGTGATTGAAACGTTTGATTTTCCTCGTCAGGATTCTGAGCCGCATCTATGTTTAGCTGATTTTGTGAAATCAGTAGAAAGCGGAGAAAAGGATTATGTAGGCTTCTTTACTGTAACTGCTGGCAGAGGTATTCGCGAGAAGGCAGACCAATTTAAAGCCGAAGGACGCTTTTTAGAAAGCCATGCTCTTCAGGCGCTTGCTTTAGAGTCTGCTGAGGGCTTTGCGGAGTTAATCCACAGGCAAATGCGCGATCGCTGGGGATTCCCTGACCCGCTTGATTTTACAATGCAGGATCGTTTTGCAGCCAAATATCCGGGACAGCGTTTTTCTTTTGGCTACCCTGCCTGTCCGGATTTAGAGGATCAAAAGAAATTATTTAGATTAATTCAGCCGGAGGATATCGGCATTCAGCTTACGGATGGCTGTATGATGGAACCGGAGGCTTCAGTATCGGCGATGGTATTTGCCCATCCGGAAGCAAGGTATTTTAATGTGTTGAAATAGAATTTTTTAAAAATCCCGTGGAATTCAATATGATTCCACGGGATTTTTGTTATTCATTCATAGTAGCCAATCTGTGAACATTCCTTGACATTTCCTTTAAACAGGCATATAGTTACCTAGGTAACTAATTTGCGATTTTGATCTGGAGTGACATATCTAAATGTATAACCACGAACTCTTCCATACTCTTCACCAGCTATCCAGACATCTTACTAATAAATTGAATGAAGTCTTGAAACCAATGGGTTTATATGGATCACAGTGGGCCGTTATATTTGCTTTAAAAACGAAGGGCTCCTTAACCCAGAAAGAACTATGTGATTATTTATTCGTTGAAGCCCCTCCAATGACTCGCACGATCCAAAGGCTTGTCAAGCAAGGGTATGTAAGACAGGTTCCGGGTAAAGACAAACGCGAAAAACATATCCAATTAACGGATGCAGCTTTAAATGAATATCCAAACTGGGAACGGGCCGTAACGGAACAAAACAAATTGTTATTAAAGCATCTTCCTGAAACATCCCAGAAAGAACTATGCACGATTCAAATTGACTGGCTACATAAACTTTTAAAGGAGTGATTTCCACATGTCGAAACCGAAATTGTGGACAAAGGATTTTATTAGTATATCCCTAAGTAACTTTTTTCTGTTTTTAACTTTTTATATTTTGCTAGTGACTCTTCCTATATTTGCGTTAAAGGAATTCCACAGCAGTGCTTCACAAGCAGGTTTAATGACCACTGTATTTTTGCTCTCCGCCATCATTTCGCGTCCGCTGGCAGGGCAATGGCTAGAACGGGCAGGGAGTAGAAAGGTATTGTTAACTGCTTTAATCATTTTTGCAGGTGCCTCCCTCTTTTACTTTTTTCCAAAATCAATCACCGGCTTTCTCATCATTCGGTTATTACATGGAGTTGGCTTCGGCATAGCAACAACAGCAGCTGGGACGATTGTGGCTGATCTAATACCTTCCTCGCGCAGGGGCGAAGGAATGGGCTACTTTGTGATGTCAATCAACATGGCGATGGTATTAGGGCCGTTTCTAGGATTGCTCGCCGTTCAGCAATGGGGCTCTAGTTGGTTGTTTACTTTAACACTAGTAGTTGCAATTGCTGCCCTTCTTACCGGTCTTAGTATTAAACTTCCGAAAAAAGAACAGAAAGTTGAGCCGACAGTACAATCTTCCTTTTCTGTACGGAATTTATTCGAAGCATCTGCGGTACCCATCTCGATTGTTGGCGGCTTCTTAGCCATCGTCTATTCGGCGCTTCTTTCCTTTGTATCCGTTTATGCGAGCGAAATACACTTGGCAAATGTAGCAAGTCTATTCTTTGTGGTCTACGCTGCTTTCCTTTTGCTTTCAAGACCTTTTACCGGAAAATGGTTGGATCAATATGGATCAAACGTTCTTTTCTATCCATGTATTATCCTTTTTGCGATCGGGCTTTTGGTATTAAGTAAAGCTGATGGAGCGTTTACCTTCCTCCTTTCAGCCGCTTTAATCGGGTTAGGATGGGGAACATTATTTCCAACCTTCCAAACAATTGCGATTCAAGATGCTGCTCCGAATAAACGTGGATTGGCTACGGCTACCTTTCTATCAATCTACGATACCGGTATTGCTCTTGGTTCATTTTTCATCGGATTAGTTGCTGCAAAAATGTCTTATAGCTCTCTATATTTCTTATGTGCATTCTATGTTTTAATTGGTGCTGTACTCTATTACTTCTTTCATCATGCAAAGAAACGCGAAACTTCATCGAAATTAAAAAGTCAGGAACAATAATCTATTCACCTCTATATAGGAGTATTATATAATGGTATTACTCTTTATATATGAGGTGATGAAAATGGCAAAATCAAAAGCCAAAAAGCTGCGCGAAAAAATGGAACGCGAAGGAAAGCTGAAGCCTGATCTAAAACGGAGCGTCTTTGTTTTCGCAGATATGAGAACACGAACAACCAAAACGAAAAAAGATTGTTTATACAAAAACAAGTACAAGAACCATTATTCCACAGAAGGAAAAGATGGTTCTTTTTATTTTATTCGGAAATGGACATACTGCTATTGAAAGATTTCGAATATAGAGCAGTTTATTTTACAATATTTTGGATTTAAGTTAATCTAAATAAGAATTATTATAATTAAAATTGGAGGTATGTGTATGTTTGATGTAGTGATCGTTGGCGCAGGTGCAGCTGGAGCAAGTGCTGCTTTATTTACCGCAAAAGCTGGAAAGAAAACATTGGTTGTTGACAATGACAAAAGCATGACAAAACGTGCTTGGATTGAAAATCATTATGGTGTAGCAGAAATCACAGGTCCAGATTTAATTGAAATTGGTAAAAAGCAAGCAAGTAAATTTGGCGCTGAACTAGTTCAGGGTACAGTAAACAATATCGTTAAAACAGATAATGGCTATAAAGTGGAAACTGATGGTGAAAGTTATGAAACCAAGCATGTTATCATTGCTACTGGCGCGTTAGTTACTCTTGCTGAAACAGTTGGCTTAAAAACCAAGCCAGGTACAGAGCCAAGAATTAAAACGGTTCTAGATGTAACTGCTGAAGGAAAAACAAATCTAGATGGAATTTGGGCAGCTGGAACAGTTGCTGGTGTGAGTGTACATACGATCATAACTGCTGGTGACGGAGCAAAGGTTGCCATCAATGTAATTAGCGAATTAAACGGCGAACGCTACGTTGACCATGATGTCTTAAAATCATAATCTAAGGGAGAAACCGAAAATGCCTGGAAAGAAAATTGACCATGTGGGGATTATGGTAAAAGACATCGATGCATCTATCAAATTCTATCAAGAAATTGTGGGAATGGAGCTGAAGGATAAATTCATTCATTCTGATGAGTCGATGACCTTGGCCTTTCTCGGTTTCAATGGCTCCGATGAAACCGAACTAGAGTTAATTCAAGGCTATAATGATAATCTCCCTCAAGAAGGCAAAGTGCATCATTTTGCTGTGTTGGTCGATGATATTGAAGCAGAATTCAATCTTATAAAAGGATTAGATGTGAAATTGATCGATGAAGAAATCACAACACTTCCAAACGGGTACCGCTATTTCTTTTTTCACGGACATGATGGTGAATGGGTTGAGTTTTTTCAAAGATGATTTATTAAGAGGGGCTCTTTATTGGAGCTCCTCTTTTTTAACTTCGTATCGGCTTGCCGCCTGAATTTCTTTTTCATGGATGGCAATTGTTTTTTCTAAAAAGCCGCTGATTAATGCCAGCTGCTCTTCATTATAATGAGAACAGAGCTCAGTCATCGATTTGTTTAAAGGTAAGAAATGCTCTTTAATGGAGCATTGATTTTCTTTTACTGGTACAATAATGACCCGTCGGCGGTCGTTCGGATCTTTCTCCCTCCTGGCATACCCCGCATGCTCGAGTCGATCAATAAGAGCAGTAACAGACCCCGTACTCAGACCGGTTACCTTACTTAATTCCCCTGCCGTAAGCGGGCCTGCTTCATTGAGAATGTCCGCTGTTTTAAAATCAGTATGAACCAAGCCGATTGAATGGGCTGCAGTTTGTTGAAAAAGAACCATTCTTGTGCTCAGTTTCCGCAAATTTTTTATTAGATTCTTTATTGTATCAGGATGATTAAATAAATCCATTGACATGTTTCATCCTTCCTTTTAAAATTACTTTATCTTGATAATCAAGATAATAGGTTTCCTTAGTATATTTCATCTTATCAAACTTTTTTACCCTATGAAAGAAGATCTAGGAAGACCATACAAAAGAAGGAGACATTTCATGATTAAAAAAGATAATAATCTTAAATTTGTTGTGGCTGGAATTTTATTAGCTATTTTAATGGCTGCCATGGATAATACAATTGTCGCAACGGCGATGGCTACCATTGTTTCAGATCTTGGAGGCTTCGACAAATTTATTTGGGTGACTTCTGCCTATATGGTAGCGGTTATGGCCGGAATGCCGATTTTCGGCAAACTATCTGATATGTACGGGCGCAAACGCTTCTTTATTTTTGGTTTAGTCATCTTTTTAGCTGGTTCTGCCCTTTGCGGAATTGCCCAAAGTATTATTCAGTTAAGCATTTACCGTGCCATCCAGGGGATTGGCGGTGGAGCATTAATGCCGATTGCTTTTACCATCGTTTTTGATATTTTCCCACAGGAAAACCGTGGAAAAATGACTGGATTACTTGGTGCCGTTTTTGGCGCTTCGAGTGTATTGGGTCCATTATTAGGGGCTTATATTACCGACTATATTAGCTGGCATTGGGTTTTTTATGTCAATGTCCCAATTGGAATCGTTTCGCTTTTCTTAATTGTTCGTTTCTACCATGAATCCCTTCAGCACTCTAAGCAAAAAATTGACTGGGTCGGTGCCATCACACTTGTTATTTCGGTCGTTAGTTTAATGTTTGCTCTTGAGCTTGGCGGCAAGGAATATGACTGGGATTCAGCTCAAATTATTGGCTTGTTTGCTAGCTTCTTCGTCTTCTTCGTGGCCTTTTTTATTGCTGAATTTAAAGCAGCAGAGCCGATATTGCCACTTTGGCTCTTTAAAAGACGATTATTTGCCACCTCGCAAATTCTTGCGTTTTTATATGGCGGTACATTTATAATATTAACGGTGTTTATTCCGATTTTTGTTCAGGCTGTTTATGGCGGCTCAGCTAAGAATGCAGGGTTAATTTTGACTCCTATGATGTTAGGGTCAGTTGCAGGAAGTTCTGTCGGTGGTATTTTCTTAACCAAAACTTCATATCGTAATTTAATGGTGATCTCCATCATTTCCTATTTAGCCGGGATGATTTTGCTTGGAAATCTGACAACGGATACCGCACGCTGGATGTTAACTCTTTATATGATTCTTGTCGGATTTGGCGTTGGGTTTTCTTTTTCCCTTTTACCAACTGCATCGATTCACAACTTGGAGCCGCAATACCGGGGAACGGCCAATTCCACCAACTCCTTCCTTCGCTCATTCGGAATGACGCTTGGAGTAACGATTTTCGGCTCGATTCAAACGAATGAATTTACTGATAACTTGAAAGAAGCTTTTAAGGGGATGCAGGGAGCAGGCGGAGCTCCTTCTATGTCTAACATGGACCCGCGTCAAATCTTCGAAGCTAGTGAACGCGCGAAAATTCCTAGTTTTATCTTGGATAAAATTGTTCACGCTATGTCTGATTCCATTACACATACGTTTTTACTTACATTAATTCCAATTGCAATCGCAGCTGTAACCATCTTTTTCATGGGGAAAGCAAGGGTTGTCGTGGCGAAAAAAGGATAACTGGCTTAGCACTGGTCTCTTAGAGAACCAGTGCTTTTTTAAAACTTCACGAATTCGTCATTCCCTATCCATCTTTTCTGCAAATTCTTGCTTTATGATGAAGGTAAGATATGAAAGGAGTTGTTTATAATGAAAAAAATTGCAATGAGTATTTTTAGTGCAGCACTAATTCTTGGCGCAGGTACAGCAGTTTTTGCAGCAGGAAACGGCAACTCTGGTAATGGTCTAAACTTCGAAAAAATGTTGCCTTTTATGGAAAAAATGCATCCTAATTCATCTAAAGAAGAGTTGAAAAACATGTACAAGACCTGTCATGGAAACGGTGGTATGATGAGCGAGACAAATTCTAAAGAAATGATGAATCGTTTTTAAAATTTAGTAAAAGGTTTGGTAATCTGCCAAACCTTTTTTCCCATCCTTAATATTAGTTACTCTCCAAACTTTCCGTCCATATAATCGCGGTAAGCTTGGCGAATTTCTTCCTCTGTATTCATTACGAATGGCCCCCGGGCAACGATTGGTTCGTTTAGAGGTTTTCCCGCATAGAGCAATACTTGCAGTTTTTCTTTCGCCTGAATGGTCACTTCGCTCGCGTCCCCTTCTACACCCTTGCCTAATTGCAATGCCTGGCCTTTTTCGGCTTCTACCTTATTTTTCCCGAAAAGTCCGCTTCCATCAAGAACATACATAAAACCGCTGTAATCTCCAGGTAAGTCCTGGGAGATGGTTGCTCCGGCTTCGAGATTGATTTCAACAAATGTCACTGGAACATAGTTTTTCGTCGAGGACTTTATTCCGCCCGATGACCCGGAAAAAATACGAACCAGCACACCCTGTTCTTCGCGGACTGGCATGTCTTGACCTCGAAGGTTTTGATAGCACGGCTCGGTCATTTTGTGTTCACGAGGAAGGTTAACCCATAGCTGTAAGGAATGAACGGTGTCGCCTTCTGCTGGGTCTTCAATGTGAATGACGCCTCTTCCTGCCGTCATCCATTGAACATCGCCAGGTCCTAGCTCTCCTTTGCCCGCTTTATTGTCATTATGTTCAAGTTTTCCTTCGATGACATAGGTTACAGTCTCAATCCCGCGATGGGGATGAAAATCGAAGGTACCTTTTTTGAAAAAATCTTCGGCCAGGAAAAGAAATGGATCAAATTCATGCATGTTAGTCGGATCGAGCACCATTCCTGCCGCATGGATTGGGCTTTGCTGATGATGTTGCACGGTCCAGGTTCGTTGTATTTCTCTTTGTAACATTTCCTTACCTCCGTTCGTGGAGAATTTATTTTGAATTCGAGGTAATTATAACGTTGTATAGGTGGTTTTTCAATTAATATGCTGGTGGATTCTTCTGGGGATTTGGATTCGCTGATAAATTGGTTTAATCCGCTGGTAAATGTATCAGATTCGCTGATAAATGTATCAGATTCGCTAATAAATCTTCGTGATTCGCTGATAAGGTATTTGTTCATAAAGATTTTACAAATCATTTAGTTTTCTGGAGAACTTATATGCTAATTTTAAGAAGAAAAAATAAAAGGAGTGATCATTTTGTTAGTAAAAGAAAGAACAATCCCATTAAAAATTCTCATTTTATCCGCTATTTTACGGCGTATTCCCTTGAGTCATGCTAGATACCAGCAAATTTCAGATGAATTAGGCAGAAGACAAGCTGGATATGAGGGCGAACAATCTCTAGATTTTTATTATCGTGAACTCCCCAAACTGAAATACCTGATTTTCCACGATCTAAACCTTCCAGATGGTGACTACAACTGCCAAATTGATACTCTTCTCTTAACACCTGAATTTATCCTAATAATTGATGTGAAAAATATGGCCGGAAAATTAATATTTGATACGGAAAATGAGCAATTTATCCAAATTAAAGGTGAGGAAGAAAAAGGGTATTCCTATCCAATTACGCAGGCAGAAAGGCATCAAGAATATATAAAGAAGCTATTGGCTGCGAATCATTTTCCCCCTGTTCCAGTTGTTTATTTAGTTGTTATAAGCAATAGTTATGCTTCGTATGTCATTACGGGAAAAAATGCTTATAAAGTAAAACCAAAAGTATGTAAAGGGGATGTGATGTTAAAAAGAATTCAAGATCTTGAAGGTATTTATACTACCCCCATTCTAACAGCAAAAGACCTCCGTAAGCTTTCTCGCCTTCTATTGAAAATGAACACTCCACCAACAGGATATCTTCTTCAGAAATTCGGTATTCAAAGGTTAGAGTTATTAACTGGCGTGCAATGCCCCTACTGTAAATATCTCCCTATGATTCGAAAGAAACAGAAATGGTTTTGTGCTAAATGTCAGCATTATTCAATAGATGCTCATATTGGTGCACTTAAAGACTATTTTTTATTGATTGATATGAAAATAACAAATCGAGAGTTTCGGGAGTTTATGCATATTAAATCAATTGATACAGCTAAAAGATTATTACAGGCTTCAAATCTTAAGTTTTCCGGGGCGAACAAAAATCGTACTTATTTTCCTAAGACAATTCCTTGGTAAAAATGGATTCGCTGATAAGTGGTCCAATTCGCTGATAAACTGCAAAAATTCGCTGATAACAATCAAAAGGGCGCTCTCGAAAGCGCCCGATTCAACAATAAGTCCAAAACTACACCTCAATGTCCTTACCTTCTTCAACAATATGGAACAATAAATGTGCTAAATGGTGTATCGGTCCGTACTCTTCTTCCTCTTCCTCAGTTTCTTCATTAAATTCCAGGTCGTTTAGGTAAAGCGCCGTGAATTCATAAAAATCCTCTAGTCGGAAAGAGTAACAGCCAACAGGTTCTTCATTGTCTTCTTCATATTGAAGCATTAAATAAGAGACAACGCCGTCGACATCTTCTGAATCAAAAAAGACAAAAAAGCCAACGTTAGTATCTAAATCAAATAAATGTCTTGTTCCACCTTCGGTTGCTTTTTCAAAATCCTGTTGGTTTAGTTTTTGTATTTGCATGCTATCTACATTGTCTTCCTGATGGAAACTAACGATAAATGATTGCATAATAACCTCCTACAATTTAATCAACACATACAGTTAGCATGCCCATTTTTACCATTTAATCCTACCTTATGGAACAAATAAATTTGCCTTTTCTTGTTCCTCCAAAAACTCCCCAGTTCCACCGGCAGCTTCTAAGGCCGCACCGATCGACTGGAGCCAATCACCTGTTATTGCTAATTTTTGGGCGTCTAATTTAAGTTTATTGTCGTTTCCAGTAATCTGTCCGGAAACCCCAATCGCTTCAAAAAATGTTCCGAGTGCTTGAATGCCGGCACCAGTTAGTACTTCTTTTTCAGGGATCGAATCTGGATTATCGCTAATCTCCCTTAACTTTGCAATCCCTAAGAATTCGATTGTTGCCCCAATCACCTGAATCCAAATACCAAGTGAAATTTGTTTTTCAATATTTAGCCTCTTTTGTTCCAACTCTGAAAAATTTCCATTCTTATTACTCATGAAGACACTCCCTCAAAAGAAGTCTGCTTCCAATACTTTATTCAAATTTCTAAAAAACGGTGTCCAATAAAAATAAGCTAGCAAAAACGCATAAACGTTTTTGCTAGCTTATAAGTCAGTTTATTATTTTAACGAAACCCAGACGCTCTTGACTTCCGTATAGTTGTTCAATGCATATGAACCCATTTCACGGCCAATTCCGGATTGTTTGTAGCCTCCGAATGGTGATGCTGCGTCAAAAGCATTGTAGCAGTTTACCCATACAGTACCAGCACGGAGTCGCCCTGCAATATAATGTGCCTTAGCTACATCCTTCGTCCAAACCCCTGCGGCTAAGCCATATTCACTATTATTTGCGCGATTAATCAATTCATCCAGGTCCTCATATGGCATTGCGGAAATAACTGGCCCAAAAATTTCTTCTTTAGCAATCGTCATTTCATCACGGACATCAGCGAAAATGGTCGGAGAAACAAAGTAGCCTTGTTCATATGGCTTATCTCCGCCCACTAACAATTCGGCACCTTCCTTCAAACCTTTTTCAATATATCCAAGCACGCGTTTCTGCTGCTCATCAGATACAAGCGGTCCGATTTCCGTGTCAGCATGTAAACCTGCTCCCTGCTTAATTTTTTTTGCATGGCTTACCATATCGGCAACAACATTATCAAATTGTTTCTTTTGAATGAATACGCGGGACCCAGCACAGCAAACCTGGCCTTGGTTGAACATAACTCCATTTAAGGCACCAGGGATAGCTTTTGTTAAGTCCGCGTCCGGTAAAATAATATTTGGTGACTTGCCGCCAAGCTCAAGTGTTACGCGTTTAAGCGTCTTTGAAGCTTTCTCCATAATGGATTTACCAACTTCAGTAGAGCCTGTGAAAGCAATTTTATCAACTAACGGATGATCAACAAGCGGCTGGCCGGCTGTTTCACCGAAACCAGGGACAATATTGATTACCCCATCTGGGAATCCTGCTTCTTGAACTAGTTCAGCCAGATATAAAACAGACAGCGGAGTCTGTTCTGCAGGTTTTAATACAACCGTACAGCCTGTGGCAAGGGCTGCACCCAGCTTCCACATTGCCATTAACAGCGGGAAGTTCCATGGAATAATCTGTCCGACGACTCCAACCGCTTCATGGCGTGTATAGTTAAGGAATGGTCCGTTTACCGGAATGGTTTGCCCAACAATTTTTGTTGACCAGCCGGCATAGTAGCGCATATGTTCAACGGCAAGCGGAATGTCCGCATTAGACGTTTCCCGTATTGGCTTTCCGTTATCAAGTGTTTCTAATTGGGCAAGCTCTTCTTGATTTTGCTCCATTAAATCCGCTAACTTGTACATTAAGCGGCTGCGTGCAGCTGCACTCATTTTCGACCAGGGACCTTCATCAAAGGCTTTCCTAGCAGCTTTTACTGCACGGTCAATATCCTCCGGACCGGCTTCATAAACTGCAGCAAGCACTTCACCCGTTGCAGGATTATACGTATCGAATGTTTTTTGAGAGAGACTTTCAACAAATTGACCATCAATATACAGTTTCTTTTTCCCTAATAGAAATTTTTCTACCTTTTCTTTTAGACCGACTGTTACTTGACTCAAATGTAATTCCTCCCTATGTACAAGATTCTGAGAATAAAAGCAATTTGTATACGCTTTCAACCCTCGAGTTTTATAGTATCATTGTTAAAATCTAGTAATCAACCAAAAACCACCGGAAAATTCAAAATATTATCGACAAAATTCGGGTGGTGACAGGCACCACCCGAATTTTGTCGAATCAATCGTCTTCTTTTGGATCCTCTTGATAATGTTCATTTAATAGAGGATTTTCTGTGGTTGCAAAGTTGACGGATAGTAGGCTCATTTCTGGGTCTAGTCCGTAGAGGCCTTTTGCCAGTTGTTCTATTTCTTCGCCACTTTGAAATTGGGGTTCTTTTTCTTTCATCTTATTCATCCTCCTCTTGTATTTTTATTTTTTCTATTATATACAAGAAGAGCTAATTTACTCGTGGAAAACCAAATCCTGATGCATAGTCATCTCCTGCTGCAGCGCCAGTTCCGCCTAAAATATCATTAGTTCTTGCTCTATTTTGCAGTTCTGTCCGAAGCTGAGTATTGGACCATGATAAATTAGAAGCCCAAATTTTTGCGGCTAGACCGGATATATGCGGTGTGGCCATTGATGTACCGCTTATCGTATTATAAGAGCCGTCATTCCAAGTGGATTCAATTGCTCTACCTGGTGCAGAAACCTCAACATCTCGTTCTTGAATTATATAATCACCATCGGTTGCCGGATTCCCGCGGGAAGAGAAATCTGCAACACGATAAGTTCCATTTGCTTGAACATTTTCTAAAGCAGCAACCGCCACCACATTCATTAATGCACCTGGATACCCAATAGTATTTGTTCCCGGACCATCATTTCCGGCAGCCGCCACAATAAGTACACCCTTACCATATGCATAATCAACGGCACTTGAAATTAGTGAGTCCTTCGTGCTGGAACCAAGTGACATCGAAATAATGACATGAACTTTATTCGCAACGGATTCATCGGCAACCCTTCTGATCGCCGCAGCAATATCATCCGAGTAACCCGAACCTCGATCGTTTAATACTTTATAGGACCAAAGCTTTGCTTCCGGAGCAACTCCATAAATCCCACTACCACTTCCGCCATTTGCCAAAACAGTTCCTGATACATGTGTTCCATGTCCATTGCCGTCCGCACAGCTGCCCTCAACCAATGCGGTTTTCCTTTGCGAAAAGTCTTTACATTGCTCGACATTTGCAGTTAAATCCTTATGCGTTTTCAAAACTCCCGTGTCCAAAACTGCTACTTTAATTCCACTGCCGCCTGTTGTTTTTGTTATAGCAGAATCATGATAGATTGCCTGAATTCCCCATGGTGTCCGATCACTTGGAACGCTGCTAGCAATGCCCCCAGGCTTACCTTTTTGGTCCACAATTTTCTCCATCTGAATTTCCGGAACTTTTTCAATTGTTAAGTTTTTATTTTTCAATAACGCCTGATACTGATGATCATTAACCGTTGTAGTAAATCCTTTGCTACCAAAATCCCAACGTTTTCCGTAGCTGTCTTTTGCCCTCGCTTTTTCAGAGGCCGGTCCATTAATTAAAACTCGGTAGGAATCCCGACTTTGGCTGCTGGTTTGCTGCCCAAATGCCGCTGTTGCAAACATGGATACCCCCATTGCCACGCTAAGTACTACTGAACCGATTACTCTTCTCGTTTTCACTCGCACACCTCACCCCTTCTATTTACAGCACACCGCTGCTTATCTAAACTATTCAGAACATTAATTTAATATAATCAGTCCATTCTCCTAAAAAAGGGACGAAAAAAGGCATAGACAAAATTTTGTCTATGCCCTTGCAAACCATATCGTCCATCTTTCTTTTTCAACCAACGGAAAAGATTTCGTTACTCGTTCTCCAATACCGTTAGCTAGAAGCTGAACCTGTTCATCATTTAATTCAAACAAAATCGAACGGCCTTTACGCAAAGTGATCTCCTGCTTCAATTCATCAAGCGTATTATAAATTTTGCGATTTTCCCAAAAAGACAGAACCTCAACATGCTGAAAACCTGCCTCTGTTAAATAAGAATTAATTGTGTCAGCTGAATGCCTTCTAGCAATATCCTTTTTCAGCAATTCCGGATATTGTTCAAAAAAGAAACCACGAATATGCTCATTACTTCCAGCTAACGAGCAATCCTCAATTGTCCGGTCCTGAACGATGAATACACCGTTTTCATTTAAAATTCGCTTAGCCTCCGCGAAACATTCCGGTAATTGATGATTCTTTAAATGATGGATTAACGCACGCTCCAGCAGCACATCTGCTGTCCCTCCTGGAAGATTCGATTCTCTGGCTGTTCCAACCTGGAAGCTAATTTGCGGATATTCCCGGCAATTCTCCTTCGCTCCGGCAATCATATTTTCAGAGATATCGACTCCAATGACACTTGCCGCTCCCAATTTCGCTAATGCAACTGAATAGATTCCGCCGCCTGCACCAATATCCACTGCAATCTTCCCAGAAACATTTGCCCTTGATTGAACTAACTCCATCCACTGTGGGTCGACAGGCCGTTTCGTATAGGTTTCTTTTTCAATTGAATTAAAAAATTCCTTGTTCATCCCCCTCACCCCATTTTTAACATTACTGGATACAAACAAATTTTTCCAATCATCATTTCTTATGCTTCATAATAAGGGAAGATTATAAAGCTGACTAAATTGCAGATTACTCATTCGAACATCTACCCTAAGAAAACAAATGACAATTTAAGTTTGAATATTTTATAATAGATTTTGCCAATTAGTATATTTTGGAAGGAATGGATAAATCTGATTAAAAAATTATTATTTCTCCCCATACAAGTAACCGCCATTTTAGCTGGTTTTGTCTTTTTGATGAATATCCCTATATTCCTCCAAATCAATGCTGAAGAAAAAAGAATCGAAATGGATCTTAGCTTATACTGGGAGTACTCAAAAAGTAACTTAAGCTGGTTTCTACATATCAAAGACGAAGTTCCATTTATTTTTGAATATTTAAATGCTTCAACCATTGATAAATATTATTATACAATGAGCATCTTATCACTGGCCCTTCTATCTGTCATCCTTATTGGGGTAGTTATTTCCGCTGCCATTATGATGCTGCCGACAAATGTCCGTAAAAGATTAAAAGGTTTAATTGATTTTACAACGACTGCACCTGAACTATTAATTATCTTTCTATTACAATATATGGTCATCTATATCTATAAGACATACGGGATTAAATTGTTTCAGTTATATGGCGGGATGAGTACACAACCTTATTTTTTACCTGTTTTCGTGGTGTCTTTTCTACCTGCACTCTTTTTGATTCAGTATTTATTAAAGGTATTTGCAGATGAAGAGGTAAAGGATTATGTTCTTTTAGCAAGAGCAAAAGGACTTTCACGGGGAACCATTTATTTTAAACATATCATGCGTAACGTGATTCCTTTATTACTAATTCATTTAAAAGTAATTATTTGGTACATTCTTACAAATATTATTGTCGTTGAGTACTTATTTAATATTAATGGCTATATTGTAATTGTGAAATCCTTCTATGCTAAGCGGATCGTCCCATATATAATAAGCCTTCTGCTTTTTGCCGTTCCTGTTATTCTCTCACAATTACTTGCGTGGATTGTAACCATTAGAATGAACAGAAAGGAACAGAACAGTCTATGAAGATATTCAAATACAAAAAAACAACTTTTGGCTTACTCATCTTGATTCTAATCCTAATTCTAAGTTTCCTTTATCCCCTATACGGTCCACCTGACTTCAACACGACAATCATTCTATATGATAACAAAGGTAAGATGATTGATGTTCGACCCTTTTCTCCTTCATCGCATTTCCTTCTCGGTTCTGACCGAAATGGCGCAGACATCCTGCTGATGATTATTTATGGAGCAAAATATACAATCCTCATCACTTTTGGGATCACCATCCTAAGATTTTTGATAGGAGGAGTGTTAGGAATTATATTCTCCTTCTGGCTTAATCTGCTGTTGCCGATTGTAAAAAACTTATTTGTTGTATTTCGGATCATTCCCCCAATTATTATCACCTTATTACTAATTACAGCTACTTCAACTACCTATATAAAAGGGGCTGCTCCTTTCATCATTGTTTATCAGATGATCATATTAGTCCTTATCGGAATTCCTTCTGTATTAATCAATACATCCGATATCATCTCTGAATTAAAGGGAAAATCTTTTATTCAAAGTTCCTACTTAATGGGGGCGGGTCATTTCCATATTATTAAAAGGCATTTGAAACCCTATATGACCTCCTACGGTTTGATCATCTTTGTTCAACAATTACTGAATACATTGGTATTAATCATGTTTCTTGGTACCTTCAATATTTATATGGGCGGGATTTCGGCGGAAGGAATTGCCGGAACGGAACAGATTGGAATAGGAATTGGCGCTCATAGTGTTCCAGCCCAGGATGCTTCACTAACGAGGGAATGGTCAGGATTAATCGGTCAAAACTATCGAGAATTTTACAGAGTCCCCTGGATTATCTTGGACCCCTTATTTGCCTACTTCTTTTTAATTTTACTAATTAATATGATGAAAAAAGAACTTGAGGCGGGAATGGATGCCCATTACACAAAAAAAGGAAGGAAATATAAAAACCAAGACAAGAGTACTGACCCAATCCTTTCCCCCAACTTTACTTTTCAAAATTACAAGGAGATAGAAAAATGACAGGCCGCAAATGTGCCTGTCATTTTTAATATAAAAAACTAATACTCTAGAAATATTTCTTTTTCCAAAAAATAAAAGCCGTACAACTCGTTAAAAGGGCCGAGATAACTAATGGAATGGCATACGAGTGGGTTGCATGCTGGAACGGAATATCGACGTTCATCCCATAAAAACTTGCCACCATCGTCGGGAATGATAGGATAATCGTAATCGATGTTAAAAATTTCATGACAATGTTTAGGTTATTCGAAATGATGGAAGCAAAGGCATTCATCATCCCACTCAAGATGGAACGATAGGTTTCCGCCATTTCAATCGCCTGTGTTTTTTCAATGATGACATCTTCAAGTAAATCTTTGTCTTCTTCATACATTTTTAAATAATTAAAACGCAAAATCTTATCAAGGACAACCTTATTCGATTTTAGTGAGGTTGTAAAATAAACCAAACTTTTCTCTAAGGCAAGAAAGGCATATAATTCTTTATTTTTTAATGATTGATGCACTTCACGTTCAATTTCATTTGTTTTCTTATTGATTTGTTTTAAATAGCGTAGGTAATAAGATGAAATGACAAATAAAATTTGCAGGGCAAAACGGGTCTTTTTAAACGTAAAGAACTCTTTTACTCTATTTTTTCTAAATTCTTCTAAAATCGGTGTATCCTTTAAGGATACGGTGATTACACAATCGTCCGTTAGAATAATCCCAATTGGAATCGTTTCATAAACAGCTAAACCGGTATCATCGTGAACAATATAGGGAAAGTCAACGATAATATATACTTGACCATTATCGCGCTCAATCCTTGGACGTTCTTCATCATCCAGGGCATCTTTAATGATATCGACATCGACTTGTGCATCATTTGCAATCCGGCTTATTTCTTCAGCTGTTGGGGCGTACATATTAATCCAGCAGCCCTTTGATACAACATCTACTTTTTCTAAAACCTTTGTTTCTGTACTTTTGAAAATCTCCAACATGTCAAAACCTCCTCATTATTCGTTTTTGAGGAAGCCAACAACCTTTTCAAGAGCTGATATTCTTGTAGAAACCAATTCAATCAATTCAAAGATCACATTGACTTCCCCTCGCCTACTTGGGTCCGGGTCTATGGAATAACTCAAAAATATCAACTCCTTTAACTTTTTTATTCCTTTCTTATCATAAACCCTAAAGGCAAAAAGTACAAAGCAGTTTTTTTTGGTTTTATTTTTCCTTAGGGAAGTATGGATTTAAATGAATCAGCACTTCCTTAATATTATCAAAATGGTCCATCAATTTTTGTTTAATCGAATGAGAAAGATCGTGACCCTCTTTAATGGTTTTAAAATGATCAATGGAAATCCTTAAATCCACCAATATATAATGTCCATGTTCTCTCGCCCGAATTCGGTCGATTCTCCTTACTTCAGGAAATTCGGAAATAATGGAGATATATTCTTGAAGAATTTCGCTGTTAATATTTCTCTCGAGTAAGATGTCAAATGCTTCCGTTATCATTTCTTTCGCAATTTTAAAAATTAAATAGGCAACAAAAATACTGGCCGCCTTATCACCGTAAAGTAAAACATGAATATCAAATTTCACGCCGATAATGGAAATAAGAACCCCGATGGCTGCTGCGATGGAAGCAACAATATCAGCCTTATGATCAAAAGCAATCGCTTCGATTGCCTTACTCCTATGCTTTTCTGCTACTTTTAAGGATGAACGGTAAAGAATTATTTTTGCAAAAAAAGAAAAAACCGCTACCCACATTGCTAAATAACTTGGTGTTTCAACCTTATGGAAGAATCCGCTGATTCCTTCATAAACCACATATAGGGCTACGACAAACAACAAAATTCCAATTATCTCGGAAACAATAACTTCTGCTTTTCCATGTCCATACGGATGTTCTTTATCGGCCGGCTTATTGGCAATTTTTATCACCAATAAAACAATGACGGAAGCAAATACATCAGCTGCAGAGTGAATCCCATCGGCAAACACGGCATCACTATGCCCGAGCCAGCCGATGAAGATTTTCCCCAATGTCAGGACAATATTACTGACTACACTTATCCAGGCTATTTTTTTAGCAAGAGTTTCCCTCATTTCCATCGTCTACCACCTCAAAAAATTCTCTTGAAATCATACCAAACTTTTCCTGGATGGGTCTAGAGAAAAAGTCTTGCCCCCTTGAACCATAGTTGGACACATTCAACAAATTATTATTCGACCTGTCCTTTATTTTCCTGTTTCACCATTTCAACTTCTTCAACTACAGAAATTCTGGTGATTTCATCCTGAAGAAAATGAAAAGCTTGATCTAATTCTTCTCTAGAGGGAAATGAGCTTTTTTTATTCATAATTATCAACTCCTAAAATAGTTAGACTAAATATCAGTTAATAAGAGAAAATACGTCTGTAAGATTTTTCAATAAAGGAGTGGTTTCTATGGTTAAAAAAAATCAAAACGGCAGTACAGAAATCGCAGGACGTAATTTTAATGCAAATGATTATCAAAAAAATGATGCTTTGTCTTCAGGTCTGGCAACAACTCACGAACAGGTAAGTGATACCTATATGGAGGGCGTCATCGAAACAAACGATTTAAATGAACAAGAATAAGAACTCAGAGAAAACAGCTCTCATCGATGAAAGCTGTTTTCTTTATATTGTCTGGCACCAGAATTAGATATTTCTTTCGTTTTTGTTATTGTTATCTACATACGCATCATGTTCAAATGCAGGAAGATCGCCGAAGCTTGTCATAATGCCTTCTTCATCAAGCGCATCTTCATAGCGTTCATGCTGAGCATTCGGGTAAACGGTAATATTTTTGCCATACATATCGTTACCGGTAAAATTTTCAAAGTCCTCAACATATCCTATGTTTTCGTCAGCCTCAATATAAATATCATTGTAATCATCTTGTGGATTGACCATATCAGATGGTGTTTCAGATGTTCCCCATTCGGCAACAGCCTGCCAGGAGTCTTCCGCGTCAAAGGCAACATCTTCGTCCTGATTATCCATATCAAATTTACCCCATGGCGGCATTAATACCCCTTCTTCAATCGGGCGCTCATGAGAAACGACTTGGTCAGGACTATGCTCCTTGCAATAGGTGGTGTTTGGTAAGGCTTCTAAACGTTCAGTTGGTATATCCTTACCGCAAACCTCACATTTCCCGTAAGTTCCATTCTCCATTGCCTCTAGAGCGTGGTTAATATTGCTTAATTGCAATTCATAATGCTCCTTTAAAGCAATATCCTTTTCGCGCTCATAAAGCGCCGATCCCTGATCAGCCGGATGGTTATCATAACTTGATAATTCCCCCATTGATTCATGCCAAAACCCTTGTTCCAAGCCAAAATGGTTATTTTGTTTCAAGTTATTTTCCACTTCGTTTTTTTCCTTTAACAATTGCAATCGTAATTCAGCTAACTGCTCAGTCGACAGCATTGCTCAAACCCCTTTCAAAAAGAAGCTTCCGCTTTTCTTATTTAGTTTCAATGTTTTTACGAATGTTTATGTAATGAAAATTTAATTCCATCAAAATCCTAATGGCATTTCCATGGAATAACTGAATAAGATTCCCTGGTGCGAGTATCTTAAAAAATATAAATGCAGCCAAGAAAAGAGGGAAACTAATGGTAAATGAAAACTGGAACGAATTTAATAAAATTCAGCAAAAACATCGGGCAAGTTATTTAGGAAGTGAAAAAAGACAGCAACCAGGTCTTAACGACCCGGAATATAATAGCGCGGAAGATACCGATAAATCGGTTGGGGCAACGGGCAGAGATATTTAATACACTTTTTATCATTCGTCAGTCCAAATTCTTATTAAAAATAGCCAGAACCAAAGGTCTGGCTATTTCCACCTATACTATTACACTTGTTTCAACCTAAACCTCTGTACTTTTCCAGTCGCGGTTTTCGGTAATTCTGAGATAAATTCAATTTCCCGTGGGTATTTATAAGGAGCGAGATTTTGTTTAACAAAAAGCTTAAGCTCTGTTTTCAAGTCTTCCGTTGGTTCAATCTCATCTCGTAAGACAATATAAGCTTTTGGATAAACAAGATTACTCTCATTTTTCGACCCGACAACGGCCACTTCAAGCACATACTCGTGACGAATTAAGGTCGATTCTATTTCAATCGGTGAAACCCAAATTCCCCCTACCTTAAGCATGTCATCCGAGCGTCCGCAGTACCAAAAATATCCTTCCTCATCCTGATAATATTTATCTCCTGTATACATCCACTCACCGTGGAACTTCCGTTGATTTTCTAATAAGTTGCAAAAATACCCAATACTAACACTATCTCCTTGAATAACCAGGTCGCCAATTTCATTAACACCCACCGGTTTAGACTCTTCGTTTACGATTTTAGCCTTATAACCTGGAACCACTTTTCCGGTACTTCCTGCTTTAATATCGTGTGCCTGGTTAGAAAGGAAAATATGCAATGCCTCTGTTGAACCAATTCCATCTAAAATATCAAGGTTAAACAACTCTTTCCACTTTTTCATAAAGGTGGACGGAAGAGCTTCTCCTGCTGATACACATATTCGAACAGAGGATAGATCTGGAATTACCCCTGTTTTTTCGACATACTGAATAAGCGAACCATATAATGTCGGTACACAAAAAAAGATTGTTGGCTTATTTTTTTCAATGGTTTTAAAAATATTTTCCGGTGTTGGCCGCTCTTTCATTAAAACGGTCGAAGCTCCAGTTCCAAGTGGAAAGTACATTCCATTTCCAAGTCCATAAGCAAAATAAAGTTTAGAAGCAGAGAACGTCCGATCATTTTCATTTACTTTTAGAATGTTTTCGGCATAGTTTTTAACAGCCACTTCCATGCTCCTATGAATGTGAACAACTCCTTTTGGATTGCCAGTACTGCCGGAACTATACAGCCAAAAAGCTTGATCTTCAGAGGTAGTAACAGCATCTTCCAACTCAGAAGAGGCTTGACTGATGAATTCATCATAATCAATGGTATCCTCATAGAGGGTCCCGGTTTCTGAAATAACGATAATATATTTTAAGAAAATGAATCGATCCCTATTTTCCTTAATGGTCTCCCAAACGTCCTCTTGGATGACCAGGACCCTTGAACGACTGTGGTTTAAAAAATACTCATAATCCTTTGGTTTCATTGCTGTATTGACAGGTATTGGAATGGCTCCAATTTTTGTTGCACCAAAAAAAGAGTAGATAAATTCTGGGGAATCATAGATGACATGTAAAATTCGATTTTCCTGTTCAACGCCAATACTTTTGAGAGCGTTTCCAAATTGATTTACTTTAAAAAGGAGCTCCTGGTATGTAATTTCATCGCTGTCAGAAAAAATTGCCACTTTATTACCGAGTCCATTACGAACCTTCTCTTCGATAAAAAAAGTTGTACAATTGTAATAATCTTTTATGCCATTTAATTGTTTCGCTAATTCTAGCATTCTTTAACCCCCAGAAGTATATTGAAGACTAAAATCTCATTTATCTACCTACAGAAAATGAACGGGCACACCCACACGAAAGGAGGGTCTAACCTTCTTTTAAAAGGTTAGACCCAGTCTTCTTACTGACCAGACCACTCTGGCTGGCGTTTTTCGATGAAGGCTGATAATCCTTCTTTTGCATCCTGGGAACGGAATAATAAATTTTGTAATTCTCCTTCATAGCGAATCGCTACATTTAACGGCATTTCTTTACCATTCATGATGGAAAGCTTAATGTTGGAAGTTGCATATGTTGCACTATCTGCAACTTTTCTTGCATATTCCAATGTTTTATCACGGGTTTCCTCTTGAGGGAACACACGATCAACTAATTGAATTTGCAGAGCCTCTTGCGGTGTTAAAGTTTCGCCGGTAATATTCAAATCAAGCGCTTTTGAATGTCCAACTAGACGGGCTAAGCGTTGTGTTCCTCCCGTTCCTGCTAATACTCCTAGGGATACTTCCGGAAGACCAATTTTTCCTGCAGTGTCGCCCATAAAACGCAAATCACAAGCTAACGCCATTTCCAAACCGCCGCCAACTGTGTGTCCTTCTAAACAAGCGATCCAAATTTGCGGTGAGCGGGCAATCTTATCTAATGTTTCATTACAGAATAAACAAAATTGCGTTTTAAATCTTGGCTCTGCTGATTTTAAGAAATTGATATTTGCACCAGCTGAGAAGAATTTCGGCATATCGCTCATTAATACAACTACTTTGATGTCAGTATCGAAACGAATATCATCAATCGCTGCGTTCAATTCTTTGTAATACTCCAAATCGTAAGCATTTGTTTTATTCACATGGATGTGGACTTCAGCAACACCATTTTCTTTTTTTACCGTTAATGTTTTAGTATTTAATTTGACTTGAGTCATGATAATTCCTCCTGGAAATTTAATATATATATTTTATGAAATATTTTTATATTCCGATAATATTTAGCGGTTTTGCCCCAACATAGGAAACAACACTCTTTGTTTCTGTATATAAATCAAGAGTTTCAACATCATGGAAATGACCAACCCTAATACACATTGTCCTTGCCGGAGAAAAAATGAGAACCTTAATTTCCTTCTTTTGATGCTAGACACCCCTCATTTTCCGAAGGTGCGCCCTGCCAGCGAATATATTCAAAGACTGAATGACAGTGGTTGCAATAATACTGTCGAACCAATTGTGCTGTACCGAATGAAGAGATTTTTTCAACGTCTTCAGATGAACAAAATGAGCATTGAATTAGATTTTGTTGATTAGACATGCTGTACATCTCCAAGGCTGATTAGCTTTTCGATGGTTTCTTTGTAGAGGGCTATAAGATTACTATTTTCCCTGAATATTTTTTCAGAGATTAATAGTTCGTCATTTTCCACAGTCCTTAACCACTGCCCGACTTCAACTGTTACTTTTTCTAATTCCTGCCTGAATGTTTTGGGAACAGCCCCTGTGTCATTTAGCAATTGTTTACACCAGCTTTTTGAATAAAGAAGATGTTCCTCTTGTTCTTTGAGCATTTTACTAAATGGGGTATTTACCTTGGGATGATTGGTATTGATCACCGCTTTCATAACAAGATCAACCGCAACATTCACAGCATATAAACCAGCGATCAAACCAATCCAATTAGTCGTATTGACTACAGATGGAAATGCTTTGCCTGTTTGTCCTCTCACTTCAATCTTGGTTCCATTTAAACCCTGTAATTCATTTGCCCATTTATACATCAGTCTGGCATGACCAAGTTCTGCCTGCGCCATTGCAATTGAGGAAAGCGTTGCTTCCAGGTTCGGACCGCTGATTCCTATTTCAACAAGACGATCGCCTAAAATAAATTTGTTATCTGCAATCGTTTCTGCTACCTCAACGAGAGAAACTAGATTTTGATTTTTCATATTAATTTACACCCTCTTTTTCAAATAGTGGTTCCGGAAGGCGTACAGCAATAAATGCTTCTTTTCTTACGACTTGCATTTCAACCCAGTCTTCTTCATCGTAAATATACTGTGCATACACCTTTGCCAATTCATCACTTTCCGCTTGAAATGACCCGATTTGAATCAAATCATCCCCTCGTTTGATACGGGTAAAAAGGAGGTATTCTAGTTTTTGATTATTGACCATTATGAACTTACCCCCCATGTTTTAAGTTTTGCTCTTCCTTTTTCAGATAAATTATTAACGGTCCACGGAGGACTCCAAACTACTTCGATTTCCACCTCGGCGATATCTTCTTCTTGGAGCAGCCTTTCCTTGATATCGTTTTCAATCCACTGCATACAGCCACAACCTGTTGAAGTATAGGTCATCCTTACTGCGAGCTTTCCTTCATCGACCTTCGTAATTCCGTAAATCAATCCCATATCGACAACACTTATAGGAAATTCAGGATCCATGACCTCAGTTAAAGCATCCCAATATTTCTCCGTCTCCATTATTTGCATCATTAACTTACCTCCTCGGCACGCAGTTCTTCCATTTCATCGAAGCCCTTTTGAATTCGTCTTACAAACTCTTGATTTTGCGGTCCACGCTTTTTAAACCGTTCGATTACACCTTCCCAGGTGTCCGGTTGATCGATCAGCCATTTTTTATTTTCTGCATCGAATTTACAAGGAAATGGAATATCAATAAAAAACTTGCCTTGTTCCTCATCATAGTGAGCTGGGACCTTTACCCCGATGGATTCACAGAATGGAACTGCCGTTGACAGCCATTTTTGCCTCAACTGGTCATTTGTCCTGCCCTTTAACTTGTAATCTAATTGGGCTGAACGACTTTTTAGATTATCAGCAACACCGAAGAACTCTAAGCCCATTAAGAACATCCAATCAACAGCCTTCTGTACTTGCTTAGCTGTTTCCGGATTTTTCATTCCCGCCTTCATAATGATTTCGCCATTTCGGAGGTGGAACAATTCCTCTTTATCCACTTTTACTAAAGCACGTTTCCAGGGTCCATAGGAGGTGTTCTCGAATGCATCTCCAAGCAGTGTGTAGCCGGCCCTGTCAAATAGCCCATTAAATACACCAAGCTCAATCCAGTTGTCTAATTTAAAATCAAAAGCGTAAGGATTTTTCCAGCGATTTGCAGGACGTTTATAAAGAAGGTCCTCCACATCTTCCCCTAAATCCTCTAATAGCCTGTAGGCGATATGGGCATGGCCAATTTCATCTTGGATCACGGCTAAAGCAGTAATCTTATAGTTAAGATTGGGAGCTTGATTGTATACCGTTAATAAAGGCGGAACACTTAAAAGCTCAGTGTCGCCAACAATCGTTAATGTTTGCTTTAAGGCACGAAGGTACTCCTCGTTCATATCCTCTTTACATTCCACGACAAAACCATTGCGAATCTCATCTAACAAAACCTCAGCTTGATTCATATTTAGCTCCCCTCTTCATTACGTTTTTTTATATACCGTTTATATAATATAATATAGAATATTAATAATTATCTGTCAATTACTTTATTACGTTTTTATGTTGTTAATATTAAAAACGTAATTTAATTATGATAAAGGCCTGTTTTCCCAAGTAACCTCTCCCAATAGCTTACTTTTTAAAGCTTGGTGGGCTTCTTTTATCCTAATAACCAGTCCTTGGTTATACGTTTTTTATACGACGAAGTAAAAAAGGACAACACATATCAAATGTGTTGTCCTTTTTATTCGTTCGATTTTTCATATTTTATCGGAAATCCCATTATTTTTTCTGCTCGGTTTTCAATAGATAAATAGTCTAAGTGAGCGATTGTTTCAGCAATAGCAAAACGCCACTGGTGCGGGGTTAGCTCCTTATGGGCAAATAGATCCCCGGCAACTTCAAAAGCTGTCCGGTTTTGTGCCAGCGCCAAAATGGATTCTAACCGTTCTTCATGGTGCTGCAGAAGTTCCTTAATCCGCTCATTTACGTTCCCAATTGGCCTTCTATGGGCTGTAAAGGCTATTTTAGCCTGTAAATCTGCTACTCTATGAAGAGAATTTATATAATCATGAAGCGGTGTCTGGCTCGCTCCCGGCCACACACTAATATTGGGGGTAATTTTTTCAAGAATATGATCCCCTGAGATTAACACACGCTCTTCTTCTTGGAAAAAGCAAATATGCCCTGTACTATGACCCGGTGTATGTATGACCTTCCATTCTCTATTTGCAAACACCACCTGGTCAGTAATCGTGTGAATGGCAGGGAGTGGCTGCACATGATGTACTAATACATCCATTTGTTTTTCAATCTCGCCAGCTAACTCCTGAGGGGTCCCATGTTCGATTACCATTTTCTTGATGTTTCTTGCTTGGCTGCTATTTTCTCCCCAAACATGCTCCATCATTTTGGCATCAATCTCGTGCATAAAGATTGGCGCCCCCGTTAATTGGTGCATCCAGCCTGCAAGCCCGGCATGATCAGGATGGAAATGGGTTAAGTAAATCGTTTTAATCTCGCCCGGCTCCATATGAAGTTCTCGAAAGGCATCTTCCCAGGCTGTTTTTCCACGATTGTTGTTGTAGCCAACATCAATTAAAACATATCCATCCTGTTGTTTAAACAGATAGCAATACACATACTTAATCGGAAAAGGGATGGGAATCCCAATGCGATATCCATTAAAAACAATTTTTTCAATGGTCACAGTTTCACCGTTTTGAAAGGTGTTTATCATGTCTTCCTCCCTTTGCGCTTTCCTGTCTACACATAAACTTCTTTAAACGGATTAATGGCCTTGTCCCGTTGAGGTTTAATATCACGATCAGGAGCAGCTTCATATATAGATTCAAAATAACGGACAGCGGGAATCGATATTAATTGATGAATATTCCAAAATAGCTCCCTAGCCTTTGTTCCAACCCAGTCCACAGGCATTAACTCCCGCGGAAACCCCGGGTCCTGAAAAAGGAACTTTCGATATTCATGAACAATCGTAGTTCGCTTAATAAAACATTCTTCATCAGATAACTCATTATTCAACGCCTTTTCACGCAGTTGTTCAAATTTAGGTGAATACTTTTCAATGAAATGAATGTAATTATCGGTAACTTGTTGAAAATCCCAGCCCTTTTCCATAATCCATTCTTTAGGATGTGAAACAACGTCGGAGGAGCTAAAAAGGATCGCATTTTCTTCTATTTTATAGTTTTTAATCATTTCCATTACTTGATTTTCAAGGGGATTCGGGCTGACCCAGGTACTATTTGAAAGCATTCCAAATCCAGTCCACGTCAGCTCCTTGCGAATTTCATTGCGAAGCTCACGTTTTTCCTCAGGAAAAGAGTAACTTAAAATTCTCCATTTCCCGTCCCAATGTGCTCTAGGGGCTGAATATACTCTTGTTACCCCGTCTTCGACCCTTCTTCTCCCCAGCTCTGTTACAGAGTAATAGCTTTTATTTCCTTTCTTTCTCACTTGCAATAAATCCTTTTGTACCATTCTTAAAATGGCACCGCGGACAGAGGATTCTGAGATACCAAATCCATTCATTAATTGAATTAAACTCCCTACCCAGATTTCTTCTCCATAATATTGAATGTATTCTCCATATAGAGTAAACATTAGTGATCTCGGTTTCATTGCTGCCACCATCCAGTACTTAGTAGTATTCGCATTTTATCCCGCGTTAACGGGCAGTAAGACCCCCACTTAAGGGCTTAGTGTACGCAGGAAGAGTGAGTGGGGGATCAACTGCCCGTAAAAGCCCGATTGGTTCAACTAACAATCAGTGGGAGGTGAAAAAAACCCCCCACTGATTGAAGTTTCACTTTATGTAAATTCTTAAGAGACATTAATATTATAGAGGATTGTCTTAGCTTATGCATTAAACCTAGGTCTATTTTTATCAACCTTTGTTTCAATATTCTCATTTAAAATGCCTTTAACGTCTTCTGGAATAATAACAGCCTTGATTCCTTCCGGTGATTTCTCTACCCAGCCCCGTAATTCATACCCCTGTGCACAGCGAACACCATCTCTATAGATCACATGTCTTAATTTAATTGTTTTCCGATTGATTTCTTCTACTTTTGTATGGATGATGATGAGATCATCATAGAGTAATGATTTTTCAAATGTACATTGAACATCTAGTAATGGAACAATGATTCCCCGTTCTTCTTCCAATTTTGCAGGAGCTAGATTACAACTTCTAAAAAATTGATGGCCTGCGATATCAAACCATTTAAAAAAGTTAGGATAATAGACAATTCCCGCTTTATCCGTGTCTCCCCAATTAATTAAAACCTCCAGTTCGTTTGAACGCATGCAAATCCCCCACTTCTATTTCTTTGATTAAAATGGCGATATCGATTGCCGATATCGCCATTTTGTATTTTACTGCCCAGTCCAATTTGCTTCACGTTTATCGATGAATGCGCTTAGTCCTTCTTTTGCATCTTGAGAGCGGAATAATAGGTTTTGTAGTTCACCCTCGTAACGGATTGCCACATTTAGAGGCATTTCTTTACCATTCATAATCGAAAGCTTAATATTGGAAACTGCATAGGATGCGCTTTTGGCAACTTTTTGTGCATATTCTAATGTTTTTGCTCTCGTTTCTTCTTGTGGGAAAACTCGATCAACTAATTTAATTTCAAGAGCTTCTTGAGGTGTTAATGTTTCACCAGTAATGTTTAAATCAAGCGCTTTAGAATGTCCAACTTGGCGGGCTAAGCGCTGTGTACCGCCTGTACCTGCCAATACGCCAAGAGATACTTCCGGAAGACCGATTCTACCAGCTTGGTCACCCATGAAGCGTAAGTCGCAAGCTAACGCCATTTCTAAACCGCCGCCAACGGTGTGCCCTTCCAAACATGCGATCCAAATTTGTGGAGAGTGGGCAATCTTATCAAGTGTTTCATTACAGAATAGGCAGAATTGAGTTTTAAAGCGCGGCTCTGCTGCTTTTAAGAAATTAATATTCGCACCTGCTGAGAAGAATTTAGGCATATCACTCATTAATACAGCAACTTTAATATCGCTGTCAAAACGAATGTCATCAATGGCTGCGTTTAATTCTTTATAATATTCCAAGTCATATGCATTCGTTTTGTTTACATGAATGTGAACCTCTGCAACTCCATCTAGTTTTTTTACTGTTAATGTTTTCGTTTCGGTTACTGTTGTCAATTTAAAATCCTCCTCAAGGTTTTATTATGCTTTTATTTCTGTCGTGCTATATACATAATATACATAATTTTCTTATTATTTTTAAAATACCAAATACACTCAATTCCCCATAATAATCTGCAATTTTCTTTCATTTCCATACCCATTCTTCTGTTTTCTTACTTTTACACTTTTTTAATACGGACGTAGTAAAAACATAAAAAAGAGCGATGCATATTCTTTGTTGATACATCCATTCATTGGTATAATTTACATTAATTTCGCAATTTCGAAAATAAAAAGGGGTGTAATCTTTGATTGAATTAAATAAATCCTGCATTGAGGTCTTCCCTATCATGATTCCTGAACCGTCATCATTAAAAAGCGTAAACTTCTATGTAGTAAAACAAGATCAATCCCTTTCGTTGATTGATGCCGGATGGAATAATGAGGCATGTTGGAATGGCTTAATGGATGGCCTAAAAAGAAATGGATTTACGATAAAGGATATTACGGAAATCCTCCTTACGCATCATCATATCGACCATGTAGGCTTAGTGGATAGAATTACATCTATAAGCCCAATTCCAGTATATTGTCACACAGATTCCATTGCCCGCTTAAAACGGGACAAAAACTTCCTGGAAATGAGGGTAGATTTTTATTCAAAACTTTACAGGGAAATGGGCTGTGGGGATAAGGGGGAACACCAAACAGCCTATTTGAAAAAAGCTATAAAGCAAAATAAAAAAAATATGATTCAAGCTAATCTCATTCCCATTGAGGATAAGCAAGTAAGCAATTTTCAAATCGTTGAGGTTCCGGGACATTCTCCGGACCAAATCGCCTTTTATCATGAAAAACAAAACTGGTTGTTTTCAGGGGATTTGTTGATTGAGCATATTTCAAGTAATGCATTAGTTGAGCCGGACTCATATGGTGCTCGGCTTCCAACCCTCTCACAGCAGATTGCTTCCTTAAAAAAATGCCTATCCCTTCATGCGGATCTTGTTTTTTCAGGCCATGGCATCTTAATTGAAAAACCTGATTCATTGATTGTAAAACGACTGGAGCGGATTGAGAAAAAAGCAGAACGCGTGATCCAATTAATTCAATCAGGATGCACTACTGGAAGTGCAATTGCTGAAGCCTATTACAAAAATACTTATTACGATCAATTCTCTCTTGTCATGTCCGAAATCATCGGTCAACTAGACTATCTTGAATTACAGGGGAAAATTGTGAAAGAGCTTGTAAACGGGGTATGGCACTACTCGGTAAAATAATAAATGGTGAAAGCAGCTGGTTTTGGGCTTCGGGCCATCTTTGAGGCCTAAAACCATCAGTCATCTCTAGCGTTTTGGGCTTCATCCCTCCTATAAAGACCAAATCCATCAGTCACCTCTAGCGTTTCGGGCTTCATCCCCCTTATGAAGACCAAATCCATCAGTCACCTCTAGCGTTTCGGGCTTCATCCCCCTTATGAAGACCAAATCCATCAGTCACCTCTAGCGTTTCGGGCTTCATCCCCCTTATGAAGACCAAATCCATCAGTCACCTCTAGCGTTTCGGGCTTCATCCCCCTTATGAAGACCAAATCCATCAGTCACCTCTAGCGTTTCGGGCTTCATCCCCCTTATGAAGACCAAATCCATCAGTCACCTCTAGCGTTTTGGGCTTCATCCCCCTTATGAAAACCAAATCCAACTGCATCTCTAGCGTTTGGGGCTTCATCCTCCTTATGAAGACCAAATCCATCAGTCACCTCTAGAATTTAGGTCGATTTTCTAACAAAATTACAAAACAGCAATCTAAAAATATAAACAGCAGCCTCCATGGCTGCTGCTATTGTTTTAATTATTTTGATAGGTTAGTGAATTTAATGGTGCAGAAGGCAGTAAAATTTCATCCGTCTTGACCTCATATAAACCATATGGAACTAACCGAAGCCCCGGTAGAAAATCACAGGTTAAAAATAACAATGTATAAAGAATGTCATGGAATGGGAAACCACGCTCCTGTACAGCGGCCAAAAGTTGGTCATGGTAATTCACTGCTGCAGAAAAGGTTGGATCCGATGTCATCATTCCCGTCAGCGGCAGAGGAATTTCTAACACCACTTCATCACCGTCGACAATGACAACTCCTCCTCCCATTTCATGGACTCTTACTGCCGCTCTTTTCATCGATTCCGGATTTCTTCCGACCGCGAGAAGCTCAGTGGTCGTATTATAGGTAGAAGCCATACCATCCAGATTTACGGCAAATCTTTCTAATATCGCCTTTGAGACCCATTCACCCCTTCGATCAATTAAAGCAGCATATACAAGCCCTTCATGGTGCGAAAGATCCGCATATCCGTTTACGGACGGAAGTTCCGTATCCTTTCTTTGGGTAATGACATTACTTTTAAAATAGGAAACTGGCACAGGAACCTTTTCGGACGGATGCGGATATCGGTACAGATTCAAATTTTCTAAAGCTGATTTTGAAAAAGCAAATGGTTCCCTTACAATATATTGATTCCAGTCGATCTCAGGAAGAGATATATTTAATTCTTCATTCTCAGCAACAATTTCCCCTGATGCAATGACCATATCAGGTTGAAAATCAACTAAATTCGGAAGCAGCAAAATATCTGCTTTTTTGCCGGGAGCAATACCTCCAATGTAGTCATCAAGCCTTAGGTAGGTTGCAGCATTGACGGTGACCATCTGAATGGCATTCATCACAGGGACACCAAGTTCAACAGCCTGTCTGACAAGTCCATCAACAAAGCCTTCTTTTTCAATAAATCCTGGATGCGGACCGTCCGTTGTCATTACGATTCTGCTTGTGTTTACCTTCCCGTCAACAATAAGTTTGACAAGCTCCCCTAAATCCGGGCGCAATGAGCTATTTCGGAGCACCGTCCACATGCCCAGTCTTAGGCGGTCAAAAGCTTCCTTAGCTGTAATTGCTTCATGACATGCTGTTACACCGGATGCCACAACCGCGTTTAATTTTTCATAAGAGCAACCCGCTGTATGCCCATCAGAAACCTTACCCAGTTTCTTTATAAAATCCATTGTTTCAAGTAAAAATGGATCCCCTTGATATAAAAGCGGCCAACGCGTTACCTCCGCTGATCCTACAACATTATCAAGTTCCAACAGTTCCTGTATATCCTTATGATTGTACCACTCACGTTCACCCGGATAATCGGCTTGTGAAACAAGCCGGACCAGCCAGAGGAAATTTCCAGGCAATACTTTTAAATCGTTTGCCATTGCTTTAAATCCTTTTGCCCCCATATGTAGATAAAAAAATAAATTATCATTAACAGTGGTGGTGGTTCCTAATGACAGCACTTTCTCCGTAACACTAACGGGATTATAAACCACCCATGGGTGAGCATGTGCCTCGATAAACCCAGGGGATACGAACTTCCCTTCTGCGTTAATGATCTTTGTTTGGGCTCCAATCGAGGATTCACTTGGCCCTACGTAGGCAATACAATCCTTATACACGGCAATATTAAGTTTCAAGAATTCCCCTGAATACACATTAATAACCGTTCCGCCTTTTATAAATAAATCTGCGGGCCGTTCGCCTTTGGCAACTTCGATTAATTCACTTCTTTGAGCTGTAAGATGCACAAACTTCCCCCCTTTTTAAAGTTTCCATCTTCAATTAAACCAGTATTACGATTTACCAAATATCGTCTTATAAACATAATATTAATAGGAGGTTGTTTTCTTTGTCAACAAATACAATTCTAAAAAGTCTAAATACTCAATTTACAATTAAAATAAAAGCTGATAAGCTTGAATTCCAAAATAGAGTCCGAAGCCAATTAAAGAAAGCCCAGAAAAAAGGGAAATCATAACTAGCAAGCGGGAAGTTAAAAAATTACGAAAGCTGCTTGAAACCCCCGCCATGGTAATATCCCATAGTAAAAGTCCAATAAATATCGCAGTACTATAAACAATTAACTCCGCACTATTCGAGGTGGCAGCTGTTTTTGCCAGTACCGAACCATAAATCCCTAACCAAAATAGAATCGTTAATGGGTTGGAAATTGACATGAAAAAACCCGAGAAAAACGATTTGATTAGGGGTTCCTTGTTTCGTGTATACTCCAAGCTTAATGTACCGGCCTTTAAAATACTTTCTACTCCCGTATAAATAAGTACAAAAGAGCCAAAGAGCCATAAAAAGGTTTGGACGATTGGTGTTTCAAGAAACTGAACCACACCTATGTAAACGATGAGCATATAAATCCCGTCTGCCACAACGGCCCCCACCCCGATTAACCAGGCATGCATGAAGCCGCTCCGAATTCCCCTGTCTATTTGTGCTGCATTAATAGGACCAATCGGCGCGGCAAGTGATAATCCCAATAAAATGTAGCTTAGAAATATATTCATTATTCTCTCCCCCTGCATAAAAATAAAGCCTGTCTTTTCATTTTTATTCGGGAAAGATGGGTTGTACCACAAAAAAACGAGTTTTCCTATATTCAGAAAAACTCGTTTTAGCTTAGTTCCTTTCAGTAACTTTTTTTAGCTCTCTTTTAAAAAATTCATCTTCAAGGGTTCGATTTAGTAAGTGGTTCCTGGAAACCGGCAAATTAAAGGAATCAATATCAATGATATATTTTGGACGCTGCTTTGATTCTTTATAGATTTTCCCAACATATTCTCCAATCAATCCAATAGCAATCAGCTGTAAGCCGCCAATCAGCCAAATGGACGTAATAAGCGAGGTCCACCCAGTTTGCGTATTCCCTAAAAACTTAAGAGTTAAAAAATACCCCCCAAATAAAAGACTCATAAAAAAGGAGACAAAACCGATAAACAAGACAAAACGAATCGGAGACACGGAGAAAGAAGTAATACCGTCAAGGGCAAATGCAATCATCTTTTTTAATGGATACTTCGTTTCGCCGGCAAGCCGTTCTTTCCGGTCGTAATAAACAACATCTGAACGGAAACCAAGGAGCGGAACAATTCCCCTTAAAAATAAATTTACCTCTTTAAAGCGTTCCAGTTCCTCTACTGCCCTTTTGCTCATTAGTCGAAAATCAGCATGATTATAAATTAAATCGACACCCATTTTTTTCATCACTTTATAAAAACCTTGCGCCGTGCTTCTTTTAAAGATTGTATCCGTTTCCCTACCTTTTCGGACCCCGTAAACAATCTCGCAGCCTTCATGATATTTTTTGATAAACTCCCGGATTACTTGAATATCATCTTGGAGATCGGCATCAATCGTAATTAGACAGTCTGACGTTTCCTTTGCCGTAAAAAGACCCGCTAATAGTGCGTTTTGGTGGCCGGCATTTCGAGATAGCTTAAGGCCTCGGATCGCTTCATTTTTCAAACCTTCTTTATAAATAATTTCCCAGGTGCGGTCCTTACTGCCATCATCGACAAAAAGGATTTTGCTGAAAGAGGAAACAAGCTTTTCCTCTTTCAAGCTTTCTAAAAGCTGCTTTAATTCGAAAATCGTATCAGGCAGGATTTCCTCCTCGTTATAGCAAGGAACCACAATCGTAAGGTTTGCTTCAATCATCTAGTCATTACCTCCGATGTCTCGATTGTTTTATACAAATAAATTTTCCATGCTGAGGTTTTTGACTTAAACACCTTTTCAAGGCTCAGTTGATTTTCCTCTGCATTATCAATCGGTAAGGCTGAAAAAATATATTGGCCGCCCAATTGATTAAACACGGCTGTATTTAGCTGTAAATCCTTTAAGTGCCTTTTTGAGTCTTTTTTGATCATGTATCTTTTTCCAAGCTGGGCCGTGAATAGGTAACAGCGCCCACCCCATTTGTCAAAATAGGTGCGAACTGTTTTATTTTTTGCTAATTCCCTTTCAATTATTTTCCGGAAATGATGCTTATAGGTTAGCGGATAAAAATTATTGTACGTATCAAGCGTGTAAAAGCCATTGTATTGAGATACAGCCGGGTGAATCCCAATACTGGCAACCCTGTAATTCTTCTGTGGAAGACCGATGTATTCTTTTACCTCTTTGAACAAGTCCTCTGCATAAAATTCTTTTACTGTCGGTTTCTGATGGTAAATAATTTCATCGTTAAATAACCCTAAAACCAGCAGTTGCAGTACGACAAACCATTTAGCGGTTTTAGCCCAACTTTTCCCTTGAAGCGAAATAATTTTTAAGGCAAGAGCGAAACTAGCGTAAATGACGAGCGGCCGTAGGAAATGGTAACGGGCAAAGTTAAACGTATCCATAAAATGAAACCGCTTTGTAATTGGCAACCACCCCTTGTAAAACCAAAAGGCATACCAAAGGGACAATACAAAATTTAAGATAAATAAGAACACGTAGAGCTTTTCTTGTTTCCATATATTTTTCTTATAAATAAAATACAAAGCAATAAATGTCGCTGGGAGGATAAAGAGAGTATGTACAGTCATGACATGGGTATGCCCCAGCACATAGTTTTTAAATGTCAGTCTAATCGCCCGCCATAAAGGTAAATGGGCATGGAAATATTCATCCCTGCTATTTGCTTCCGAAACGAATAAAAAGGAATACACTAAACGGTATTCTACTATCATGAAAATGAAGATCATGTACACGATGGAAAATAAAAAATGTAGATTCCACCCTTTCCTTCTTATCACATCAACCAGCCAAAAAATTCCCATTGCACTTAAAAAAAAGAAAAATCCTAGAACGATGCTTGAATATAACGGCAGCAACGTAAGTGTTACGTAATCTTTGGCTGTTCCTTGTCCCTTACGGATATTTAGAAAAGCCCAAAGGGCAAGAGGCATTCCCAACGTACTTAACATTCCCGACGGCCAAAATGGGGTTAGGGCGAAGGCTAATGCAGCACTTACTTGATAAAAACTCCAGTTATCCCCCGGCAGAAAATGTTTCTTTAGAAGCAAATACATTCCAAAAAAAGCAACAATCCTTGTAATGGCTTGGCTGATTCCATAGGCAATCATCGTTGGAAATAGAGCATATAGCCAGACAATCAGGCTAAACTCTGTTCCGAATGTATTTCTTGGTACTCCATTAATAATTTGAGGAATCATTCCATTTACCGGGCCGAACATTTCTCCGCTTTTTGCCAGCACCTTATACCACGCCAAATTTGAATCTAAATTATCGTGAACACGGATATGGGCATTTTCCTGTAGTATAAAAAGCGGGGATAAATAAATTGCCAAAACCAACAAAGCAAAAAAAATCAACTTTTGCTCCTTTTTCGTTTCACTAAACACCTGCTACACCTCAAAATTTTTAATTATAGTTAAATTTTGCATTCCAGTAGAAAATTATCCCTTTCATATGATTGGAAAACTTTTCATACTCCTAATAAGAAAAAAAACCTTCCTGAGACCAGGAAGGTGTTTAGGCTGTTGAAAAACTTTCGATAGCTCTTTATTCCATTCTTTTCTTTTAATAATTTATTATAATAAGGTTCATATATAGGCTGTTCAACTGGTCTGATGATTTCCGCTCCAGGCACTTCGCTTTCCGCGGGCGTGTCGGGGAGCCTCCTCGTCGCTTTGCTCCTGCGGGGTCTCCCCTGCCCCGTACTCCCGCAGGAGTCTTCGTGCCTTCCTCTCCAATCAACAGGTGTTTACAATACAGTCCTACAACTCCCAATAATTAATAAAAATCAGTAGTAAATTTAATGTTTAAGCTAATAGAATCTAGGAAAAGTGAATATGAATTTGTCTTTATTGATAGATTAGTTCCGGAAGACCACCTTCTTTACCTACAAAATCATATAGATTTTTCTTTTTTCCTAAAAAAATTTCGTCTTTTATAGCAAGAATAATGGTCTCTTATCTGATTCCCTAATTCTTTTTAAAATAATGTTGATGGGGTACTTTTTATTCGTTCTGAAAGAGAGAAATTACAATGATCATTTGCTATCGATTTTTACTCCTAAAATTCCATGATTCGTTCCACAGCATTCAACGATTCAACGGAAATCGTCAACACCATATTTTAAAGATACTGATATATTTAACGATTTTTTCGATGAAGTTGGTCTCAAGACAAAGAATCACAAAATGGCCGAGGGGCGTATTTTTATTTACGGATTCCACTCATTACGCCTGGCAATGTTCATGTTTCTATTCCTTATCAGAATGGGGAAAAATGCTTTATAAATTTAGAAAGGAAAAAATTGAGCTAAACTTTGGAGATTCAAAATGGCTGTACGGCTTCGCTACTGCTGATTATGGGGATGGAGAATGTAAGTGAACAGGCTCTCCTTACTGGGGCCAGCCCAAATATAAAAAAAATTGCAACACACTTAGCCAGATTGGAAAAGGTGTGTTGCAATTCTTAATGATCTAATCCCTGTTGATTGGAGCGGAAATCAACAGGCCCACTAGCATGGACAATCATATAATAAAAATTGGTATTTTAGATTTAGACAAAATGGAAAATTGCCGAGAAAAATAACCTTTCTCGACAATCTGAAAACCTTCCTGAGACCAGGAAGGTTTTTTTAATTCATATTTATCTTTTTACTATAATCATTTAGCAAAAGGTCGAGTTTTTGACTGCATTGAACCACATGGGGATTAGAATATCCAAACTGATGAGCTAATAGAATCATTTCTAATCTTGTTTTTTCAATATTGGATAATAGTGCGTTTACTGTAATATTCATGTCCTCAGACCCCATTTCATGTTGATTCTGATTGCATACTATTATTCATAATTTATTCGATTTTGTAAATGTTTACAATAGAACAATCCATGAAAAAGGTAATTTTTTTGTGACAAATTAGCAATAGAAAATATTGATACCTGATTAGATTAGCCTTCTTTACGTCAATAATGGAATAGAATCGAGTATCGGGGTGAGAACATGCCAAACCGTGTTTATATTAGTTTTTTAAGATTACCTCTCTTAATTCGAATCCTCTTAATTGCCTTACTAGTGTTTCTAGTATTTGGAATTTCTATACATTTTGTCGAGCCCAAAACCTTCCCTTCTATATTTGATGGTATTTGGTGGGCGATTATTACCGGAACAACGGTAGGGTATGGGGATTATGTTCCACATTCCCTTTTGGGCAGGTTTATCGCCTTAATTCTAATTTTGCTTGGCGCCGGTATCGTTTCCTCTTATTTTGGAACCTTAGCAGCTGCTGCTGTGACAAAACAGGATGCCTTATCCGAAGGAAAAATTGCATTTAAAGGAGAAGGCCATATTATCATTATTGGCTGGAATGAAAGGTCAAGAGAGTTGATTGATAAGATCACCCGTTCAACGTCTCCGCAAATGGTTGTTTTAATTGACGAAACTCTTGAAGCAAACCCGGTCCATTCAAAATTTGTCCACTTTATTCAAGGCAAGGGTCATGTTGATGAAACGATTACAAAAAGTAATATATCGGTGGCAGAAAAGGTTTTGATAACGGCCGATCGGGGAAATGATGAACTTCAAGCCGATATGAACAGTATTTTAACCTTATTAACCATTAAAGGCTTATGTTCAAAGGTAAAATGTATTGTGGAAATCTTAACTGCGGAACAAGTGGTAAATGCACTTAGAGCAGGAGCAGACGAGGTCATTCAATCCAATAAATTAACAAGTGTATTTATGGTAAACAGTCTTCATTCTAACGGGGATGGGCTTTTATCGGATTTCGTCCATCAATTACAGGAAAGCAGATTGTCCGCCAACACTGTAAATGAAAATGAAATGGGAAAAACCTTCATAGAGGTCTGTCATCATCATTTAAAAGAAGGAAGTTTAGTAATGGGGATCAAAAGAGGGGAAGAAACCATTTTAAATCCTTCCCACTCCCTCAGAATAGAAAAACATGATTTACTGTTAATTTTTAAATAATCCCTACTCTGATAATAAAACTGATTCTAATTCTTGTACAAGTGCTTTACCATTGTCAATAAACTGAGTAGGGAAACTGGCATCTTTATCAACAGGTTCCTGAAATTGATTAAAGGTCCCTGCCGAATCGACACGTTCATCGATGTCCGATTGGTATTCATGGGATAGGAGAAATGGTCTCCCTAATTCAACTGTACAATTATTTGCATCAAGCTGCCCGTCAACCGCTTGGAATGGAAGTCTTAAAAATTCATACCCGTCTTCACCATCGATTTTATAATCAAATGCACCATGATCATAATCCCAATTACCGCCAATCATATAGCCGATTGGCTTCAATTTTTGTTCCAGCTTATACAAATCAAACTGTTGCCCCTCTACCTTTGATGGTAACTCAATCATCATAAAACCTCCTTATCTTCAATGAAGATAGTTTCTCCAACAGAAAGAATTTCAAAACAAAAAGAGAGTGCTTGATGATTTTCAGCACTCTCTTTCTGTTATTTTAACCGCTTTTCAAGTTCTGCTTTTTTCTCCTCAAATCCTGGTTTCCCTAATAAGGCAAACATATTTACCTTGTAAGCTTCAACACCCGGCTGGTCAAATGGATTCACTCCAAGTAAATAACCGCTCATTGCACAGGCTTTTTCAAAGAAATAAACAAGATAGCCAAATGTGTATTCATCGAGTGATGGGATGGTCACGATTAAATTTGGTACTCCGCCATCTGTGTGGGCGAGCATCGTTCCTTCAAAGGCTTTATTATTCACAAAATCAACCGTTTGACCGGCAAGATAATTCAAGCCATCTAAATCATTATCTGCCTTTTCAATGGTCAATTCATGACGTGGCTGTTCAACCTTTATTACCGTTTCAAATAAATCGCGGCGCCCTTCCTGAACATATTGTCCTAATGAATGTAAATCAGTTGAAAAATTAGCGGACGAAGGAAAAATTCCTTTTTGGTCCTTACCTTCACTTTCGCCAAATAACTGCTTCCACCATTCTGAAAAATATTGAAGTCCCGGCTCATAGTTGATGAGCATTTCAATCGTTTTGCCTTTATTATACAGAGCATTCCTTACAGCAGCATATTGATAGGCTGCATTATCTTCAAGTTCCGAATGGCTAAAGTCCTCTTGGGCTTGTGCTGCCCCCTCCATCATTTTTTCAATGTTTGCTCCGCTTACCGCAATTGGCAGAAGACCGACTGCTGTTAAAACAGAATAACGACCTCCGACATCATCCGAAATCACAAACGTTTCATAGCCCTCTTCATTGGATAATGTTTTCAAAGCCCCTCTTGCCTTATCAGTGGTTGCAAAAATTCTTTTACGTGCTTCTTCCCTGCCGTATTTTTCCTCCAGCAGCTTGCGGAAGATCCGGAAAGCAATTGCCGGTTCTGTTGTTGTCCCAGATTTAGAGATAACATTGATTGAAAAGTCTTTGCCATCCAGCAAGTCCATGACATCTTTCATATAACTAGAACTGATGTTGTTGCCGACAAAAATAATTTGAGGTGTAGTCCGTTTTTCCTTAGGAAGGACATTATAAAAGCTATGGTTTAACATTTCAATCGCTGCACGAGCCCCAAGGTATGAACCGCCAATTCCAATTACAAGTAAAACATCTGAATCGGATTTAATTTTTTCTGCAGCTTTCTGGATTCTGGAAAACTCTTCTTTGTCATATTCAGTTGGAAGGTCAATCCACCCTAAAAAGTCGCTGCCAGCCCCTGTTTTTTCATGAAGAGAATGGTGTGCAACTTTCACAGCATCACGTAAATATGTAAGTTCATGTTCCCCAAAAAAGGTTAATGCTTTTGAATAGTCAAAGCGAACGTGTGTCATATGTAGGATCCTCCAGTAAATTTAGTTTCAATAACCACTTTAACGAATGCCGGGTTGATAATCAAGAACGGGCACACAATGAAAGCGCGTCCATTTTCGACAGATTTTTTAAAACCCAGGCATTGGCTGCCTGGGCCTTTGAAGCTTATACTGAACTACGATAAATTGCTAAAGTATCTTCCCTGTTTAACTTTTTAAAATTACCAAAATCACCATTTACCATTGCCTTGTCAGCCATCAGGTCAATTTTGCTATCATCAATTTGGTAATCTGCCAGACGTGATGGGGCTCCGAGACTGTTCCAGAAGTCACGCAGTTTTTGAATTCCTTCCAGACCTGCCTCTTCCGCACTCTTTCCATCCGGGTTTGCACCAAATACCCGGACAGCAAGCTGTTTGAACCGTTCAGGCTTAACGTTAAGATTGTGCTTCATCCAGTTAGGAAAGAGGATGGCAAGTCCGCCGCCATGCGGAATATCATAAACGGCTGAAACGGCATGCTCCAGATTGTGGGTAGCCCAATCCCCGCGGTAGCCCATATTAAGGATGCCGTTTAATGCCATTGTTCCACAGTAAAGAACCGTTCCTCTGTATTCATAATTTTCAAGGTCCGCCAATAATTTAGGCGCTGCTTCCATTATAGTAATTAATAATGACTCGCACATGCGATCTTGAAAATCCGTACTTTCTTCAAGATGAAAATAATGCTCTATAGTATGTGACATTATATCAACAATCCCATAAACGGTTTGATTTTTTGGGACCGTAAAAGTATGAACTGGATCTAAAATTGAAAATTTCGGGAATGTGGCAGGACTTCCCCAACCATACTTCTCCTTTGTTTCCCAGTTCGTGATCACAGAACCTGAGTTCATTTCAGAACCAGTTGCAGCAAGTGTTAAGACCGTCCCGAATGGCAGTGCATCAGTGGCAATTGCCTTTTTAGTTACTAAATCCCAGGCATCCCCATCATATTTAGCCCCGGCAGCAATCAGCTTTGTGCAATCAATCACACTCCCTCCGCCAACGGCTAATAGGAGTTCGATTCCTTCTTGTTTACAAATTTCTACACCTTTTCGAGCCGTTGATAAACGGGGGTTCGGTTCCACACCTGGAAGCTCAAAAACCTCACAATTTAGTTCTTTTAATATATCTAATACTTGATTATAAAGGCCGCTTCGTTTAATACTTCCGCCTCCATACACCAGTAAAACCTTATGTCCGTAGTTCGGAATCTCGTTTTTTAATTGTTCAAGTTGCCCTTTTCCAAAAATCAATTTCGTTGGATTCCAAAAAGTAAAATTCTCCATAAATCTCAACTCCTTTTCCTTCTTCATTATTTATTATTATGATGTTAATTGCAAAAAACTAGTTTTATGTTTTCAAAAGAAAAAGCGAATATAATTTTGGAAATTGTTTCATTCTAAAGATAGGAATTAATAAAAAAGGAGGAGTCTACATATATGGGTTCTCTGCAGCGGATTGCCTTAGTACTTACCATCATCGGTGCGATAAACTGGGGATTAATAGGTTTTTTCCAATTTGATCTTGTGGCAACCATTTTTGGCGGCCAAAATACCGCACTCGCACGGATTATTTATGGATTAGTTGGAGTAGCTGGACTCTTAAATCTCGGCCTTTTATTCAAGGCAAATGAACACTTTGAAGAGTCACCTGAAACAGAAACAAGGTAATAAAAATCGGAGATGCCAAGTGCTCGAACTGAACAAAAAAGAAAAATCCTTGCCTATATTTAGCAAGGATTTTTTTTTTAGCCCAACACCTTTTGAATTCTTTCTATTGCCCAATCCAATTCTTCTTTCGTAATCACAAGCGGTGGTGCAAATCGAATGACTGTATCATGCGTTTCTTTACAAAGCAGTCCTTGCTCCTTTAATTCTTCGCAATATTTACGTGCAGGTTCAGTTAATTCCACTCCAATAAACAACCCGCGTCCGCGGACTTCTTTAATTTTTGGATTGTTTATTTCTTTTAACTTACTAATAAAATACTCGCCAAGCTCTTGGGATTTTTCAGCAAGCCTTTCATCGACCAATACATCAAGCGAAGCAATAGAAACAGCACAAGCAAGTGGATTTCCCCCAAAGGTAGAACCGTGGGATCCCGGATTAAATACACCCAATATATCTTTATTGGCACAAACACATGAAATCGGCATTACCCCTCCGCCTAATGCTTTACCTAATATATATACATCCGGTTCAATGTTTTCCCATTCACATGCAAACATTTTCCCGGTACGTGCCAAGCCAGCCTGAATCTCATCGGCAATAAAAAGAACATTATTTTGTTTACAAAGATCAAATGCCGCTTTAATAAAGCCTTCCGGTGGGATGACAATTCCAGCCTCTCCCTGAATCGGTTCAATTAAAAAGGCCGCAGTATTAGGGGTTATCGCTGCTTTCAATGCCTCTAAATCACCATATGGAACTAACTTTATCCCCGGAAGCATTGGACCAAAACCTCTTTGGTACTCGGGATCGGATGACAAAGAAACAGCCGTCATTGTTCTGCCATGGAAATTCCCATTGCAACCAATAATCTCCGCCTGATTTTCCGGAATTCCTTTCACGTCATATCCCCAGCGGCGTGCTGCTTTAAAGGCTGTTTCAACCGCTTCTGCGCCTGTATTCATAGGCAAAGCCATTTCTTTTTTTGTTAAGTTACAAATTTTTTCATACCAAGGCCCTAACTGATCGTTGTGAAAGGCCCTTGATGTTAAGGTAACTCGATCCGCCTGATCCTTTAGGGCTTGAATAATCTTTGGATGACGATGTCCTTGGTTAACGGCCGAATAGGCACTAAGCATATCCATGTATTTAGTGCCTTCAGGGTCCTCCACCCATACTCCTTCTGCACGTGAAATGACAATTGGAAGCGGATGATAATTATGGGCACCATATTTCTCTGTTTGTTCAATTACTTTATTTGTATCTATTTCTGCTGCCATAAAGCTTTCCTCCATTTCAATGATGAAATATGTACTAATATTATTGTAGCCGAGGGAAGAAAAAGAATGACCCAATATCAAAAAAGATTTTTACTAGATTTTGTTAATAAAAAGGCATTGTTAAACTTGGTTGTTGATTTCCGCTCCAGCACAAGCGGTTCGGGGAGCCTCCTCGTCGCATTGCTCCTGCGGGGTCTCCCCTGACCCGTACTCCCACAGGACATTGAATTGCATCCTTGAATCCGCCCACGCACGAAGGAAATGCGTTAGCATTTTAGAGGAGTCTTTCGTGCCTTCCCCTCCAATCAACTTTACTAAAAATCAACAGGGTCTTTAACATAGCCAATAAAAAAGCCCAGATGTTATATGAACTCTAAACATCCGGGCTTTTTGGTTATTATTTTTTTATTTCTTCGCGCTGTGATTGGTCAATCCATTCTTGAAGCTTATCTTTTAGTGTATTAAATCCTTGCATTCCTTCAGCATCTGGAACAATTGCAGCTGCTTGGCGCTTGCGAGGCTTTTTGACCGGCTTTGCAGCCTGCTGAGCAGGAGCTTCTTCGGTAGCTCGAATCGATAAACCAATTTTACCTGCTTCCTCATCTACAGATAAAACTTTTACTTTTACTTCATCGCCAACTTTAAGATGGTCATTAATATCCTTTACATAGCCGTGTGTAATTTCAGAAATATGCACAAGACCTTGTGTATTTTCCCCTAGCGCTACGAATGCACCGTAAGGCTGAATTCCTGTTACCTTACCTGTTAATATACTGCCTGTTTCGATTTTTTCCGACATGAAAACACTCCTAAATCATGATTTATTTATATCCCAATATATGCAATAAAAAATTATATCACAATTATGGCATTAAATCAAAAAGGCAATAAAAATTGCTAGAAATATTTTAAAAATTAACACAATGTTCAATTTCACCATCGGCTTTATTGATATAGTATGATAAAATATGTATAAAAGTAATTTTTTCTAGGAGAGGTGAATAGTATGAGATCAATCGGCCAAATAATTAAAAACTGCCGTGAAATGCAAAATATGACACAGCAAGAATTGGCGCAAAAGGTTAGAGTAGGATTATCTACGATTGAAAAATACGAATCTGGAGAGCAAGTTCCAAGCAGACAGACGATTTTAAAGCTATCAACCGTATTAGATATTCCTGCATCAGAACTTTTAGACCAAGCGTTTCATACACAATCCTCTACCATTGATCAAGGATTGTAGAAACATTTGAGTATATGATATGGCGCGGCATATGCCGCTTTTTTTATTTTTTCTCCATTTTATGTATAAAAAAAAGGAAACTGGAAATCCTTATTCTATAAGGCTTTCTAGTATTCCCCCTTTTTGAAGTGGACACCCTATTCCGGGATGTCCTCTTTTTTTATTTAGCTGTGTTAAAGGACGATGTTGATTTATGAACAACGTTGATTGGAGCGAAAGGCACGAAGACTCCTCGAAAATGCTAACGCATTTCCTTCGTGCGTGGGTGGATTCAAGGATGCAGTTCAATGTCCTGTGGGAGTATGGAGCAGGGGAGACCCGCGGAAGAGGCTCCCCTGACCGCCCACGAACCGCTTGTGCATGGAGCGGAAATAACAACCTATTTAAATTGAGCAGGAGTCACTGTTTTTTATGACCAACAGTTTCCCCGCAATCTCAAGACAGAGGTCGATGGGTATGACCTGTTCAAAAGAAAACTCGTAAATGCTTTGAATTTTTTCCGCAAGTTCGGACGGATCCTCCAATTCATGAATCGCCTGAATCGTATCAGCAATCTCTGTATCATAGTTCCCCTCTTTTAATTGAAAAGGATCCCATTCATTTAATAAATCGACAAATTTTAAATTCGTTTGAAGCTGACTAATTTCCATATTCCTATCACCTAAATTCCCCTATTTAAGTACATATTCCGCCAAAACGCTTTGAAGTTCATAAATATTTAAGTTCTTATTAAATTGTTTTTGAAGCGGCAGCGCATTTCCGGAAATCCATATTTTTAATTCAGCATCTAAATCAAAATTACCTGCTGTTTCAATACTGAAATGTGTAATACTTTTATATGGAATGGAGTGATATTCGGTCTTTTTCCCCGTTAACCCTTGTTTATCCACTAATATCAGGCGTTTATTTGTAAAAATAAATAAATCTCGAATTAATTTATACGCTTTTTCAATTTTTTCATTTGATGCAAGGACTTTCGCATATTCCCTTTGTAATTCTGCAGGGGTTACTTCAGATGCATTCCCCATTATTCCATCAAAAATTCCCATTGATCTCACCCCCATTTAATAGTTTTAGTATACGTTTTTTTCTCCCTAATAAAAAGCCAGGCAAATTTATAAAATCTGCCTGGCTTTGTCCATTCTATTTTGCAAGCCATTCTGTATGGAAGGTGCCTTCTTTATCCACTCTCTGATAGGTATGAGCACCAAAATAATCCCGCTGTGCTTGGAGCAGGTTCGCTGGAAGAACCTCAGAGCGATAACTGTCATAATAAGCAATGGCACTAGATAGCCCCGGAACCGGTATACCAGCCTTAATGGCAACGGAAACCACCTCTCTCGCAGCATCCTGATAATCAGCGACGATTGATTGGAAATATGAATCCAATAAAAGGTTCTCCAAATTCGGATTACGGTCATATGCCTCTTTGATATTTTGCAGGAATGCTGCACGAATGATACAGCCGCCACGGAAAATCATCGCAATTTCTCCTGGTTTTAAATCCCATCCATACTCATCAGAAGCCACCCTATATTGGGCAAATCCTTGTGCATAGGAAACAATTTTACTTAAATATAATGATTTTCGAATCAATTCGATAAATTGTTTCTTATCCCCGGTAAAATCAAATTTGGCAGGACCGTTTAAAATCTTGCTCGCTTTAACACGTTCCTGTTTCAAAGCGGAAAGGAATCGTGAAAAAACAGATTCCGTGATAATCGAAAGCGGTACTCCCAAATCAAGCGCACTTTGACTTGTCCACTTTCCCGTTCCCTTTTGACCAGCCGTATCCAAAATAACATCAACAAGCGGTTTCCCTGTGTCAGAATCCTTTTTCGAAAAAATGTCCGCCGTGATTTCGATTAAATAACTGTCCAGTTCTCCTTCGTTCCATTCCTTAAATACTTCATGGAGTTCCTCTGCAGTTAAACCAAGCAGCTCTTTCATGAGATGGTAGGACTCACAAATAAGCTGCATGTCGCTATATTCGATGCCATTATGAACCATCTTCACGTAATGCCCAGCCCCGTTTGGCCCAATATATGTACAGCATGGATCCCCGTTTACTTTTGCAGAAATAGCCGTTAAAAGCGGTCCTACCTCATCATATGCTTCTTTTTGACCACTTGGCATAATTGCCGGGCCTTTAAGCGCCCCTTCTTCCCCGCCGGAAACGCCTGCGCCAATAAACAGAATTCCTTTTTCGGCAAGGTCGGAATTTCTACGGATTGTATCCTTGAAAAAGCTATTTCCACCATCAATGAGGATATCACCTTTATCCAAATAGGGTAAGAGAGACTCGATCGCTTTATCCGTAATCGGCCCGGCATTTACCATTAATAGAACTTTGCGTGGAATTTCAAGTGATTGAATAAACTCTTTTATATCTGTTGTCCCATATAGGTTTTTTCCTTGGTTACTATCAAGTATTTCATTTACTTTCTCAATTGATAGATCATAAATAGAGACAGAAAAACCTTTACTTTCAAAATTTAGCGCCAGGCTTCTTCCCATAACACCAACGCCAACTACTCCTACTTGTTGTGTCCTCAAATTAAACTCATCCCTTCAGTAGTTGAAAAAAATTTCATTTACCCCTAATTATAATAGAAAATTTATTTCAAACAACTTTTATGCAAAAAATTCTATCGAAATACTTCTTCTCTTCCTACTTATTAACATTTGCCTTTTTTTAAATTTTAATTAGGAATTAACTAGGTGTTGCAGCATTTGTTCCCCTAAGATTTTCATTTCCCCACCGCCCTGAGCAAAAGAGTCATTGCCGCCGCCTTTTCCGTTAATAAGGGCAAGAGCCTTTCCAATAACTGTTTTCATATTTTCCGACCTGGCAGTGCCTCTTGCACATACGATTTGCAAGCGGTTTTCATTTTCGGACAACAGGTAGACAAGTGAACCTCCATTTTCGGTTGTAATCAAACGCGCCAGCTTTTGTAGCTCTTGAATCGTACGGTTTTGATAAACTTCGCCGATGGTTTGATCTTTATATTTTATAAGCAATTCCTTTGCCTCATAATGTAAAAGCTGATCCTGGGTCTGTTCAAGTGATTTCTCAAGGCTTTTTCCAGTTTCAAGAAGACGTATTACAGCCTGTCCCATTTCTTTCTCAGGGGCATTTAAGAGCCGGGTTAGATCCAATAAAATTTTATTCTTTTCGTTCAGCTGCTGAAGAACACGATTCCCACAAACAAATTGAACTCGGACTTTTTTCTTTTGCCTTTCCCAATCAAGTATTTTGATAGCTTGTACTTCTCCCGTTGTATTCGGGTGGGTCCCGCCGCATGCATTGTAATCAAATTCGGGAATAATCACAAGTCGAATATCTTCTTTTACTTTTGTTGCTTTACGCAGCCGGTAAAAGGATAATTCTTCTTCCGTCACCCATTTTACTTCGATTGGCCGATTCTCTAAGATCACTTGGTTGGCTAGTTCCTCAGCTGTATAGGCCTCTTCCGCCGTTAAAGTATCTGTTTCTAAATCAATGGTCACCGTCTCTTTCCCTAAATGGAAGCCCACGGTTTGATAATGAAACAATTGGTTGAACGCAGCTGATAAAATATGCTGCCCAGAATGTTGCTGCATATGATTAAATCTTCGTGTCCAATTGATTGCTCCCTGGATTTCTTTATCCTTTTCCTCTAAAGGCTCTTCAAGATAATGACGAACTTCCCCTTCGATTTCTTCTACATTTATGACAGCTTTTCCACCGATTGTTCCGGTATCATGCGGCTGACCGCCACCAGTTGGATAAAAAGCCGTTTCCTTTAGAACAACATACCAGTTTCCAGAGTCATCGCTTTCCTGTTTCAAAATGGCGGATGAAAAAGTCTGAATGTACGGGTCTTGATAATATAATTTATTCCGCATGGCTGTGCACTCCTAAATTTCTTTATAAACTCCGACTATTATTTTCAGCAAAGTGAGAACAGAAATCAAGTTATAGTAATCAATAGGCATGAAAAAAAGGCCTCTCCAAGGCAGGAGAAAGCCAAACATTTACTTTTTATTTTTCATCTTGAGAACCTTGACCTTTTTGCTTCTTGTCTTTTGTAATTTCACCGCAAGCCACTCGTTTTCCGGAGTCTCCGGCCGGCTGTGTCATGCCGTCGTCTTTTCCCGCATGTACGACAATGGAAGTGCCCTTTTTAGTAAATAAAGATTTTTTTCCATCCTTTAAAGAGACATTTGGTGCCATTAGCTCCGCTTTCACCGACCCGTCATCTCCGACAATTAAATTGGGAATATCTCCGGCATGGGCTCCATTCGGATTCAGCAGTCCATGTTTTTTATTTTCCGGGTTAAAATGGCCTCCCGCTGATTTAAAATCAGGAGCCTCACATTTTCCTGTATCGTGAATATGTATCGCGTGTACTCCTGGTGTTAATCCAGATAAATTTACTTCCATCTTTACTCCGCTTGCCTGTTCTGATAAGGTAATTTTCCCTAGGGAATCACCAACCGGATTAAACATTTGAACATCAATCTTTTTAGGATTTTCTTCGGTACATCCTGCAAGTAAAAGCAAAGGAAGGATCAGCCAATATTTCTTCATCTAATACCTCCACAATAGACATTTTGTAAATAGTATCTCCAATGTGTCTAGGGGCTATTCATAAATGAAAAAGGAACAGCCTGATTCACTGTTCCTTTTGATTATGCTGATTCATGATTCGATCTTCTAACTCTTTTGCCTTTTTGGCTTCACGTTTGGAAATAGCAATGATAAATTTCATTGCATAAACAGCTCCAATAAAGAAGATGAAAAACGTGATGGCAGCGGGGATATATTCTGATTTATCTTTCGGAAAATATAAAAATAACGACAAGATGTGTGGTTGAAACATTTTCTTTCTCCCTTTCATCAAGGAAATCCATTCATACCATTATAGCAATAAAAATAGTTTCAACCAAGTTTATAGTCAGGGTTATTTTAAGACATTAATCCTTTTAATGACAACATCTTTCGTTGGTTTATCCTTTTTATCGACGGGTGTATCAGCAATTTTATCTACAATATCCATTCCCTCAATGACTTGTCCAAACACTGTGTGACGGTGATCTAGCCATGGAGTTCCACCATTTTTATCATAAGCCGCAATGATTTCCTTCGGATACTCTATCTTTTCCATTTGCTCCTTCATGGATGGATCAAGATCAGAATTTTGTACGATAAAGAATTGGCTCCCATTCGTATTCGGACCTGAGTTAGCCATTGACAATGCACCGCGAAGATTAAAGAGATTATTCGAAAATTCATCTTCAAATGGTGCACCATAGATGCTTTCCCCTCCCGTTCCATTTCCGTTCGGGTCTCCGCCTTGTATCATGAAATCTTTTATTACACGATGAAAAATAAGACCATCATAATAGCCTTTCTCACTGTGCTTCACAAAATTTTCAACCGCTTTTGGAGCGTATTCCGGGAATAATTTTATTTTAATATTTCCCATTGAAGTTTCCATTTCGACTAATCTTTCCTTTTCAGAGACTTCCTTTGTTAGCTGAGGATAGACGGCGTTTGACACTTTTTTGTCCCCTTCCTTTTGTTCCGTGCTTAATGTACTGCCTTTGGATTTAGATTCATGCTTGTCATTGCTTGTCCCGCATCCAGCTATTACAAACATGATGATAAGCAATGCAGTCCATATTTTTAAGCTCTTTTTCATTATCATCCCTCCATTTTTTTAATTTAACCGAAATTTACTATTTTTGCACTTTGTTTGTAATTCTTTTAAAATGAAAGATATGAAGGAGCAGGGAGGGCTTATTTTGGCGGAATTTAAAATTGGCGATCGTGTTACAGCGATATATAAAACAGGCAAATATATTGGTGAAATAACAGAGGAACGGACGCAACATTATTTAGTAAAGGTTTTGGCGGTTAAGAAACATCCGATGCAAGGCGACTTACATAATCCGAAGAGTGCAGATGTACTTTTTTTTCACGAAAGACGCGCACTCGCCTTTAGAGAACAAGCCAATATACCGAAGCAAATGGTCAAGCATTTTGAGGAGGAAGTACCGGATTACCAAGCATCTTTAAAAGAAGCCATTGAGGTAATGAAGAAAGAGCTAAATGAAACCCCCTCAGACTGGGCAGAAATGAGCTTAAAAATGATAGATTCCTTGGAAAAGGATTATTTTAAATAAAGGTCTTTTCTAAAGGGTTGTTAATTTTTAATATGTTATGATAGGAAATTTCCAGGAAATAGGTTGATTGGAGCGGAAGGTGCGAGACTCCTCGAAAATGCTACCGCATTTTCTTCGTGCGTGGGTGGATTCAAGGAAGCAATTCAGTGTCCTGCGGGTGCAGCGGGACAGGTGAGACCCGGCAGGAGTATAGTGACGAGGAGGTTCACCGCCCGCCCGGCGAAAGCGAGCATCCTGGAGTGGAAATCAACCACCCATGTTCATTAGCAACAAAGTTTACTAAAACAGCCTATATATATACACATAAAAAGCCAAATCAATTTGAATGATTTGGCCTTTTATGCGAATTCATTTAATAGTTTTGAAAAATCCACTCGATCCCCAATCGTCGTTGGTTTAGGTTTTTCCAAGTAACGTTTATCCTTTTCTACAAGCTTGAATATATTATAAGTAGTCAGCGCATCATCAAGTGCACGATGGTGTCTGCCTGTCCCTTCCTTGCCATACTCTTGAACCGCCTTCCAAAGACCCGTTTGGTTTTGATCACCAAAAAATCGTTTATACTCCATGGATAGATCTAACTCAGCTGCATGAAATGGAAACGGAATTCCGGCTGCAAGACAATTATGGCGCAACACCTTCATGTCCATATTTCCCCAAGTAACAATGGTCATTTCATACCCTTGATTGAACTCCTCCATTTTTCGAATTAATTCAAAAAAAGTAATCCCTTTGTTTACCTGATCCTGAGAAATATGTAGAAATGATTTACAGCGTTCTGAAAGCGTAGGAAATTTAAGCGGGGTCACATAGGATGAAAACTGATCAACGATTTGATCATCTATTACTGAAACAATACCAACCTCAATAATTTCAGGATAAAACTCCTTCATACGGACATTTCTTTCTGGCATGGTAAATTCAAAATCAATAAATAAACAATGCCGCTTTCCCATCCTTTTTCACCACCTTTTCTAACAAATTTCTTACTACATTATATTGAGAAACCTGTACAAAAAATTGTACATATAAGAAATTTTTTATTATTTTCTATTATAACATGAAATGGTCGTGATTTTTTTAAATTTTCCTACAAATCATCCAAAGAAAAAAGGATGAAAAATTCATCCTTTCGGTGACTTTATTTTTTTAAGGAAATGACCGCCATTGTGCATCTGGATACGCAAATAAGCCGATCTTTTTCATCGCTTATTTTTATATCCCATACCATTGTTGTTTTTCCTTGGTGCAGAACGGTTGCAACTGCTGTCACAATACCCTCTCTTGCAGACCGTACATGGTTTGCGTTTATTTCCAGACCTACAACCCCTTGTGTTTCTTTGTCCACCAATTCATAAGCACCTAAGCTAGCAACCGTTTCTGCCAGCGCCACAGACGCCCCGCCATGCAGTAAACCAACAGGCTGCTTTGTACGCTCATCCACCGGCATCGTTGCAATTACTTTCCCAGCCTCTAAATGGGTTATTTCAATCCCTAATGCTTCTAATAATGTGTTTTTAACCATTTTTACCTCTCCTTTAGAGATTATTTTATGTAATGTAAAATTGCTCTTCTAAAAAGTGTAAAAACAGCCCTTGGAGCTGTTTTTACTCTGTTTAATAAAATCCAGGGTAACCCATGCCCGGATAACCAAATCCAGGGTAACCCATGCCTGGATAGCCGAATCCGGGATAGCCCCATGGCGGGCGGCTTCCTAATGCTGCTCCTGCAAACCCACCTAATCCTCCACCTAATAATCCTCCTAAAAAGCCAAGTCCACCTATCGCCAACGGCCAGCCCAACCCGATAAATCTTTGATCTTGAACGGGATAGGGATATCGATAAGGGTACATGCCATCATACCTCCCTTTCGTATATACTTGCCTACACTATTTCATATGCGAACAGAAAGGTTTTTGAGTGGGCAAATACATAAAAAACCCAAGATGGCTCAGAGGATGAAGTTATTTTTCAATTGGATCAAAACGCTCAACAAATAGAGCGAGTGTCCGGGTCATGACACCCGTTGCACCGGCAGGTCCAAGGTCGTATTCCCTAGAGGTAGTTGCGGTTCCTGCAATATCTAAATGTACCCATGGTGTTTCTTCCGCAAATTCTCCGATAAACGCACCCGCAACAAGGGCATGACCTTCACTTCCAGGTGAATTATTTAAATCAGCCACTTTACTGTTTCGTACTCTTTCTTTCTCGGTATCAAACAGTGGCAATTGCCAAATCCGTTCTCCGGATTCCTTTGATGCTTCTAAAACCTGCTCATATAGAGAGTCATGATTGGTCATGGCACCCGTTGTGTGAAGACCAAGTGCAGTAATCACACCCCCTGTTAAGGTTGCAACATCCACAAGGTATTCAGCACCGTGGTGCTTTGCATATGTAACAGCATCCGCTAGGACTAAACGACCTTCAGCGTCCGTATTTAGTACCTCTATCGTCTTACCGCTCATCGAAGTAATCACATCATCAGGCTTAAAGGCCGATCCGCTGATCATGTTGTCAGTAGACGGAATAACAGCGACAACATTTTGTTCAGGCTTTATTTCCCCAATAATCTCCATTGCCCCTAACACAGCTGCCGCACCGCCCATGTCTGATTTCATCCCAACAATCCCTGTTTTTGTTTTAATGGAATAGCCTCCGGTATCAAAGGTAATCCCTTTGCCGACAAGACCAATAACATCCTTCCAGTCATCCTTTCCTTGATATTTAAGAACTATCATTTTCGGTGGCTCTGTTGACCCCTGATTTACTGCTAAAAACGCACCCATCCCCAGCTTTTCAATTTCCGCTTTTTCTAAGATTTCCACTTCAAAGTCATACTTAGCAGCAAGATTCTTTGCATAATCAGCCATATCGGAAGCTGTCAGCAAATTTCCTGGTGTGTTCACAAGTGTCCGGGCTGAATTAGTTCCCTTTCCAAACGCATATCCTACTGTTAACGATGCTTTTAGTTCTTCAAAATCATTGGATCCACAATAGATTGTTAGATTTTCCAGCCTCTTCTCCGGTTCATTTGACTTCTGTTTGTAGCCTTTAAACTCATAAGTCGCTAGTGCCAATGCTTCACCGGCTGCATGAGCAGCATCCAGCGCTGTCAGCCCCTCTGTTGTAAACGTTTCCATAGCAAAAGCTAATTCTTCCTGTTTTTGTGCTTTTATCAGCTTAAAAAGTTTCCCGAACACATCCCGTGCTTTTTCAAAGGATAGTTCCTTTTCTTTACCCAGACCTACAAACCAAATTCGTTTTACACCCATTTTTCCAAGAGTATGTATTTTATTAATACTTTTAAATTTAGCGGTAATATCTCCAGACTTTACAAGCTCTTTAAGCTGTCCTTCGAATATTTCATCAAGCCTTGCCAATAAACCCGTGAATTTTTCGGGCCGGTCAAAAAGACCGATGACCAAACCTTCATGTTCATTTGATTCATTAAATTCTGTTTTCATTTCAAACATGACTTTTCCCCCTTAGTATCTTTATAACTTTATTATAACGAAAAAGAAAAATTCTTTCGAGAATCGAAAACAATAGGAAAAGCGGGAGCGGCTTGACTAGAGGCTGGAAAATAGAAAAAACAGGCGGCTGCCTGCTTTTATCTTTTCTCAGAATGAATATATTGCTGCCTGAATACTTGCATCGACTTTTTTTCATTTAATGTTGTTAATTCTTGTTCAGAAAGACTTCCATTTCCTTTTTGAACAACATAAATATCCAATTTCTTTTTGCCCCATTGATTATAAACATCTTTAACCGTATTAAAATACAGGTCCAACTCATTTCCCTTTATTGCCCCGCCTTTATCAGCTACTACACCATAGCCATAGCCGGGGATAAATAAAATGGTCCCTACCGGAAAAACATTTAAATCTGCTGCAATGGTTGAATATAAATCCCGTTTCACTTTTACACCCGAATAGGTAATTCCATATTCAGGATGCCCTTGATATTTTCCTGTTGACTCAAACCCTGCAGTGTAACCCGTGGCAATAACCGTTTTTTTCGGATATTTAGACCAATCAATGGCTTCTTCTAACGTTGGGACTGTACCTGCTGCCGTTTTACTGGACGAAATAAACGGATCAACAAAATTCAATACTGTTTGGGCATTCACCCCGGAAAGGGATTGATAGGTTACTAAAAGCGCCAGGAAGAAAAGAATTGTCATCACAAAGCGCTTAGCCCAACTTTTTAAAATAGTCATCAAAATTTTTCACTCCTCAAAAAATATTCATTTCCCAAGGGGAAAAGAATTATTCAAGAAGTAAATAAAAAAGACTCCTTACCATGGTAAAAAGTCTTAGAACATCTGGTATCCATTTTTTCTTAAAAGCTTTATGACAATGCCTGAGACAATAGCACCAGCCAGCCCGCTAACTAAAATTAAGATGTCAGCAGTTGCAAGTGAACTGAACCGATGCCCGAGTTGTCCGAAGGCAGCTTTACTATTCGTAAAATATTCAATAAAACGTACTTTATCAACAATTAAAATCGCGACAATTGGATAAATAATCGCCATAATCCATGACATTCTTAAAAGCATATTAAGGATAAATCCTATTCCAAAAAATAACACAAGAAATAATAACATCGAGATAATTAAGACAACAATGCTCATCTGCATTGAAAATTCCCCCTTTGACACATCAACATTAAGTGTACTGAATGTCCAAAAGGGAGTCAATAGAAAAGAAAAGCGGAAGCGCCTTGCTCAGGGGCGAAAAGCACAAACCTATAAGCCTGAGCGGAAGAATCCTCAAGGTCAACGATTATGCCAAAAAAATAGCCCTCCGAAGAATTCGAAGAAGCAAATTTTCTCAGTTACATTTGTTTACTCCTGCTTCTTTCCTGTACCTTCGCAGCAGGAGCAGGTTTCAGAGCCGCCAAGTAAAAGTTGAAAATAACCATTTCCAGAACAATAATCACATGTTTTTGTATCCAAATTTTTTACAGTCACACTATTCATCCTCCTCTTTTATTAACTAAATTTTCTGATAATATATCAAGAAAATGAAAAAAAGAAAAGGAGGAAATACAAGCAAATTAACATAAGAAAACGGATACATCTGGAGTTTTCTTTCATTTTCGAATGGTTACTTAAATTTTCTAAAAATTACAAAAATATTTTATATGCTGTATATCCGAACTGATTACCCGGATTCAAACCATCTTTACAAGGTATTAAAAAGGAATTGGTTTGATTTATTAGGTAGCTTAAAAGAATAGAGGCCTCCTTTTCTTGCAGAAGCTCTTCAGGTGTCATAAATCGCGCCTCATAGAGTTCGCTGTCTTGATGAATAATTTGAACACCGCCCTTCGGCTCAAGTAAAAACATAAGCATATTGTCACTTACTTCTTCTTTTATTACACCTGTTCTTAGCCCAATTAAACCTTTCACTGCGCAATCAATACCCGTTTCTTCTTTGACCTCCCGAATAACAGCTTCATCCGCTGTTTCTCCTTCATTAACAAAGCCTGCCGGCAACGACCATTGACCTTTTAACCCACCGTATCTTTTCTTAACTACAAGCCATTTCTCGTCATACTTTACCAATCCCGAGACGGCCAGCCACACCTTACCGCGTTTACTCATGGGAACCTCCTAAATTACAATTTCATGAAAAGATATGAAAAAAAAGGGCAGAATTTTTCTGCCCTTTTGTTAAAAATTTTATCAAAAGAAATTCAACTTGCCCTTTTTCAGTACTAGTGATGTACCGCCAATCATATAAAGGGCCCGGTTATCAACCACTTTTTTCATGAAGGCTGCTTTTGAACCAGTCACTTTTTTGCCAAATACTACACCAATCGCATCATCTTCACCAAGGGAACAAACAGTACCTTTATTATCAAAGGTAAAGTTTTCAAGCTCTGCTTTATTTCGAACAAGTGCTGTAATGTTTTTAGCAACTACCTCACCCTGCTGCATGGCAATTTGTGCAGTCGGAGGATATGGACGATTAATCTCTTCATTAATAACTAGGGAGCTGTCACCAATAATAAATACATCATCAAATCCCGGTACACGAAGATCCGGTTGTACTTTCACGCGGCCTCTCATTGCCTCAAAACCAGATTTTTCAATAATGGCGTTCCCACGTACACCTGCAGCCCAAACGACAGTTCCAGCCTTAATTTCATAAGGCTCTTCATCGCCTTTACCGACAAAAATTCCTTCAGGAGTAGCTTCTTTAATTGCAGTACCGATTAAAAACTCTACGCCTCTCCGCTCTAATTGAGAAACTGCGTAGCTAACTAATTCCGGATCAAAGCCTGGAAGAACAGTTGGCGCTGCCTCCACGCAAGTAATTTTAACTTTTTGGAAATCCACATCATATTCCTGGCAAAGCTCTGGAATACGGTTCGTTAATTCGCCAAGGAATTCAATCCCAGTAAATCCGGCACCGCCAACTACAATAGATAAGCGATTATCGTTCTTTTCTTCTTCCATATTGTACGTAGCAAATTGGTACTCAATATGCTCGCGTAATTGACGAGAGGAATTGACATTGGTAATACCAAAAGCATATTCTTTTAACCCTTTAATTCCAAATGTTTCTGGTTCACCGCCAAGTGCAATAACAAGGTAATCATAATTGACTTGATCATTTTCTAAAATGACTTTCTTTTCTTCTTTATTGATTTCGACAACTGTATCTTGAATAAACTCAACTTTACTCCGATCCACTACATTGCGGATATCATAGCGCACTTTATCATGGTGTAATGTGCCTGCTGATGCTTCATGTAACCATGTAGTTTCGTAATGATAATCATTTTTATTAATTAACACGATTTCCGCTTCATTCACACCTAATAATTTTTGCAAACGAACTGTTGTCATAAGTCCGCCATATCCTGCCCCGACAATAACAATTTTTGGCTTTCTCAAAGTAATCACTTCCACCTTTATTTTATTTTAATGAACCTTTTGCCTTATCATCCACTGATTTCTTTGTTTTTATTTGTCGATAGCACAACTGGGCCCCACTGGCGCTTGCCAATCGGCAGATTTCTTTAGGTTTACAAGGCGAAATCTTTGTGATATTTTTCACGAATAGGTGCAAAGAAATCAGCAGCTACTTCTCATTACAGTAGGATGCACATTAATATTCCTATTTTTTATAAACTCTCTTAATTAAACAATGTTCTGATATTGTCACATAATAGTAACAATATATACACAATTCATCTTATTCCTTTTTCATCTAGTTTTCAAGCGGTTTTTTAATTTATTTAACATAATTATAGGTTGAACATTTTCGATTCATGTATTCCAACTAAGGTAATGAATTAATGCGCAATTTCTAATTGAGCGAATATTCCCCGCAATTCAAGTGAGCATTTAATATTTTTATGGTATGATTGGGGTGAAGATTGTTACTACCTAGCTGGGGGGATTCATAGTGCAAGATGATCAAAAGGTATTTGATCTCACCATTATCGGGGGAGGTCCTGTTGGTTTATTTACCGCGTTTTACGGAGGGATGCGACAAGCTTCAGTGAAAATCATTGAGAGCTTACCACAACTTGGCGGTCAATTGTCAGCGCTATACCCTGAAAAATATATCTATGATGTTGCCGGTTTTCCAAAAATTCGTGCTCAAGAATTGGTAAATAACCTAAAAGAGCAAATGGCGAAATTTGATCCAGTGGTTGCGCTTGAACAATCTGTTGAAAAGTTAGAAAAGCTAGAAAACGGTATTTTTAAATTAACAACAAATGCTGAAGTTCATTATTCAAAAACCGTGGTAATTACGGCAGGAAACGGTGCATTCCAGCCTCGCCGCTTAGAACTAGAAAGTGCTGCACAGTATGAAAGGAAAAACCTCCATTATTTTATCGAAGATTTAAATAAATTTGCCGATCAAAAAGTAGTAATATTTGGCGGCGGAGATTCCGCAGTGGATTGGGCCTTAATGTTGGAACCGATAGCAGAAAAAGTGACGATTGTTCACCGCAGAGACAAATTTCGAGCCCATGAACATAGTGTTAAAAACTTATTCAATTCAAAGGTTAATGTAAAAACTCCCTATGTTCCTGCAGAACTAATTGGAGACCATTCCGGAATTAAGCAAGTTATTCTTGAAAGTGTGAACGGTGAAGAAAAGGTTACCATTAATGTCGACGCCGTCATTTGTAATTATGGTTTTGTGTCATCTCTTGGACCGATAAAAGAGTGGGGCCTGCAAATTGAAAAGAATTCGATTTTAGTCAACTCTAAAATGGAAACAAATGTACCGGGAATTTATGCTGCAGGGGACATTTGCACGTATGATGGGAAAGTGAAATTAATTGCCTGTGGATTTGGTGAGGCACCAACTGCCGTTAACAACGCAAAATCATATATTGACCCAAAGGCAAAAGTTCAGCCATTACACAGTTCTTCGATGTTTAATCAATAATCTCACAAGGCGCCCGTTATGCGGACGCCTTTTCCCTTTAAGTGCTAACATTCCTCAGGTGAACCTGCAGCCGTTGCTGTTCGGAAAGAAGATCCACAACCGCACGAGGCAATAGCATTCGGATTTTCAATCGTAAATCCGCCGCCCATCATCGATTGTTTATAATCAATTTTTGTTCCTTGCAAAATAGGAGCACTTTCTTTATCGACGAGGATTTGAATTCCATGCAGTTCGAAATGAAGATCATCTTCCTTTACTTCATGATCAAATCCCATTCCATAAGATAAGCCGCTGCAGCCCCCGCCTTTGACACCCACACGTAAAAGGGCTCCTTCTTCTTCATTTTGCTTCATCATATCTTTTATTTGCATGGCAGCCGCCTCGGTTAAAATAACAACCTCATTACTCATTCTAGTTCCCCCTTTTAAGCTTTTTAATTTAGTATATCCACTTCAGATTACTGGTACAACAAATCGTTTATAATAACTATTATATGATAAAAAATGAAAAAAGGAGCGGTTAACGCTCCTTTCTTTTATCTAGCTCCACCGCCTAGCTCCACTAAGGTTTCTTGTCAGGGCTAAACAGGCGCTTTTTGCTTTTCTCAGAACATTGGATTTTCTTCCAAGTATTGATAAATATTATCTACAAGATCTTCCGGAGTTTTTCCAGATACTACTTCCCCATTAACGAGTGCATAAAGTGTAATTGCACACTTTCCGCAATATCCAAGACAACCATATTCGATAATGTCTAAATTCGGATCTTTTTCTAATATTTCAAGCGTCCGCTGTGCGCCATTTGCTAAGTTGCTTATACAAAATTCAATGATTGGTTTAATCAATGCCTTCACCTCTTCATACCTACTAATCGTACTCTTTTTAGGGGATACCGTCAATTAACAAAGTGCATTCAATTTGTCAAGAAAACATGAAAATTGTTGTTATTTCGCCAATTCTTAGCTATACTCGTAATTGTGTGAAATTGCTCTTGACCTCATAAACCATTAAATCCTTGATTCCAATTTATTGCTATATTCTACGTGCAATAAATCGAAAAAAAAAGGAACATTAAAAATAGGAATACAATTGTTTTGTAAAAAGGGGAAATTTTAAAATGAGAAACCTGGTAATTCTTGGCGGAGGATACGGAGGAATGAAAATTCTTAGTGAACTCCTTCCGAACAATCTTCCGGAAGACGTAACGATTACACTTGTGGACCGAGTCCCATATCACTGTCTTAAAACCGAATACTATGCATTAGCGGCAGGAACCATTTCCGATAAAGAGGTTCGTGTTTGTTTTCCTGAACATCCTCGGTTAAATATAAAGTTTGGTGAAGTTACCGGAATCGCAAGAGAAGAAAAAAAGGTTCTTCTAAAAGATGATGAACCAATTAACTACGATGATTTAATTATTGGTCTTGGCTGTGAGGACAAGTATCATGGTGTTCCTGGCGCTGATGAATTTACTTACAGTATTCAAAGCATTGGAAAGTCCCGTGAAACTTATTCTGTTTTAAATAATCTTCCTCCCGGATCAGTGGTCAGCATTGTCGGAGCTGGTCTTAGCGGCGTAGAGCTTGCAAGTGAATTAAGTGAAAGCCGGGATGACCTTAAAATTAAGTTGTTTGACAGAGGAAAGCACATTCTATCTTCATTTCCTGACCGCCTAAGTAAATATGTTGAAAATTGGTTTAATAGGCATAACGTTGAAATTATCAACAATTCCAATATAACAAAAGTAGAAGAAAAAAGATTATATAACCATGATGAACCGATTGATTGTGATGTCATCGTTTGGACAGCTGGAATTCAAGCAAACAAAATTGTTCGTGATTTTCCTGAGGAAAAAGATAACATGGGGAGAGTGGTCCTTACTCCTCAACACAACCTGAAAACCGATGAACATATTTATATCCTCGGTGACTGTGCAAGCCTCCCACATGCACCAAGTGCACAATTAGCGGAAGGGCAAGCAGAGCAAATTGTGGAGGTATTGAGAAAACGTTGGAATGGTGAAGAACCTCCTGCATCGTTCCCACCAATCAAATTAAAAGGCATACTCGGATCCCTAGGGAAGAAACAAGGATTTGGAATGATGGGCAATTCAGCGATTACAGGACGTGTTGCACGCCTGATCAAGTCCGGTATCTTATGGATGTACAAATATCATAATGGATAATGGCATGAAAGAAGGGGATGTCCATATAAATGGACCATCCCCTTCTTTTGTTTAAACCGCTTTGTATCCATATTTTTCAAGCTCGGAAAAAATCGTTTTTAACCGCGGATTTCCTTCGCCGACCACTTTGTCTTTGATGACTACCACAGGATAAAACATATCCTCTTCAATCACTTTTTGAGCGAAACTTTGCTTTTCAGGCTCTGCAGGAGGAAAATGAATATCTACATAAGTCATTTTAAAGGGCTGTTCCGGAAATTTCCGTACAATAGCAGCCTCCAGCCATTCGAATGTTTCTTTCGATGAGGGGAGATTTACACAGCTTGGGCAAAGCTGCTCTGCTCCGTATAATATAATTTCTACTTGATTATGTTCCATTTGACTCATCCTTGTTTTTTTCTTTTATTTTACAACATCTATTCCTTAAAAATGAAAGAAAATGATTAAATGGGTGTTTTGCCAGTTTCTTCGGAATGGATTTTTACTGTCAATCACTTTATAATATAAATAGGAAAGGAGTCGATGGGAATGGAAGAGTTAGAATTGAAAGAACAAGTCCAAGAAGTATTAGATAAATTACGACCATTTCTTCTTCGCGATGGCGGGGATTGTGAACTAGTTGATGTTGAGGATGGTATTGTGAAGCTTCGTTTATTAGGTGCATGCGGCAGCTGTCCAAGTTCGACCATCACGCTTAAAGCCGGCATTGAAAGAGCACTTCTTGAAGAAGTTCCTGGAATTGTCGAAGTTGAACAAGTATTTTAATAAAATAATAGCGATTGCCTTATCGGCAATCGCTCTTTTTATTTAGAATTCGTACAGATCTTCGAATTCTTTTTCACCATTGTTAAGGGGAGCTTCCCCTCTAACACCGCTTCAATATTAGCAATACATAAATTGATCATCGCCGTTCTTGTTTCTACACTTGCGCTTCCGATATGCGGGAGAGCAACAACATTTGAAAGCTCAAGTAATGGGTGCCCGTCATCAATAGGTTCCTTCTCAAATACATCCAAACCAGCCCCGGCGATTTCTCCTGTAACAAGTGCGTCATATAGGGCCTGTTCATCTACAACGGGTCCTCTTGAAGCGTTAACGAAAATGGCGGAATGCTTCATTTTCTGAAAAACTTCCCGGGTAAACATATTTTGGGTTTCGTCGGTTAGCGGTGCTAAACAGACGACAAAATCAGCCTTTTTTATGAGGTCCTCAAACGAACAAAAAACAGTGCCTAGTTTCTGTTCGATTTCCGGCTTCCTAGTTCGATTATGGTAGAGGAGATTCATCTCAAATCCGGACGCACGTTTGGCAACCGCTTCTCCGATTTTCCCCATCCCAACAATTCCAAGTGTTTTATGATGAATATCCTGACCTGCTAATAAAAACGGACTCCAGCTTTTCCACTGTCCCTTTTTAATAAATTCAGCCGCTTCCACCACCCTGCGGGAAACGGCCATTAATAATGCAAAGGTCAGATCAGCCGTTGTATCTGTTAAAACATCAGGGGTATTACAAATAATCACCCTATTTTTAGCAGCCGCAGTAAGGTCTATATTGTCATACCCAACAGCACAATTGGCCACTATTTTCAGGTTATTCGCTTCATTTAGTACCTTTTCATCAATCGTATCGGATACCATGGTTAACAGGGCATCTGCTTGTTTGATTTCCGCTAGTAAGATGTCCTTCGGCACAGGAACGTCATCGTGGTCCCACATTTTGACTTCATATTTTTGCCGAATCGGCGCAATTGCTTCTTCTGGCAACTTCCTTGTTATATAAATATATGGCTTCATTGGTATTTCCTTCCTTACCACACTTTTAAAATTATTTTACCATAAGCCATTCAGGCAGTGGTAGATTCAGTCTTTTAATTGGAGCTCCTGATAATAGGTAAAAGCCCCCAAGAAATTGTTCATACTCTGATGATTGCCTTAAGATTTTACTTAATTTCTCCTCCAAAAGCTTTTTATCTTGTTCAGATCGAGTAATATAATAATTTTCAACACACTCAAAATAATGTAATGGAAATAATAAACGAGCATATAAAAGCCGCCAAGAAAAGGAAGACAATGGAGCAATGCTTTGATATTCATCGAAAAACTGTTTTAATTCCTGATCATATGTTTGATTGTTTCTGAAATAGCGCTCCCTGGTCCATTCAGCAAGATCCCGGCTCCGATGGTCAAATACCCAATCAAATGGATTTTTAATATAATAATTTCTGCCCCAAGAATTTTTTGAAAATCGTTCGTGGCACACAGTTCCAGCATCAAAGTCCATAGGTTCATCGTCAATTTCGGTATCCACTAAGTATTGAATGGCATTTTCGGTTAACCCCAAATAGTAAGGAAAAGATTCAATAAACATTTTTTCAAATTCATCCTCCGGTGTTTGAAACAACTGTCCATTCCATACCTTCTCCATTTGCTCCAGGCGCTTTTCCCATAGGGACTTCCACTGGCCAATCCTGCTAGTTCTTTCGATTTGAAACGGAACATTTCGGCCGCGCTCATGGAATTTGGCCAATTTGCGGCCTAATTTAATTTTTTGTGGTTTTTCAGTCTGCTTGTTTGCGAGAACACAATATTTATTTTGCTCCCAGGTTGTTATCAAATTCCCGTCTTTTGATGAAAGGAAAACTGGAACATGCTGGTCTCCAAAGTTTCTAAGATGCACTGCTATTTTCTCCAATTCCGAAATATCCGTTTCCTCCTTGCCACCGGGCTTAGAGACTAAATAAAGCCAGCCATTTCCCCTTAAAGCGTCATAGGAATCTAATTTCAGATATTCCTCAACCTTTATTCCATACTGGTTCTCCAGTAATTTCTGCAGCATGCCGCCACCTCTTTCGAAACCTCTTTTTCCTTTATATATATGTAGGGGTCTTTAAAAACTTGTTGGTTCCCGTTTTTCAATTCATTTTTGAAAAAAGTGCATATGTTAAGGAAAAAATCAATAATATATAGAGAACAATCGTGAAAATTCATAGAAAAGGTGATTGTATGGCAGCAGACAAAAAAATGGATATTCTTGAAGAAACCGCTCGAAGATGGATTAAAGAAAGAGGCGTTGAAATTCAGGATATTGCCGATTTAGTTTATTTTCTCCAAAATAAGTATCATGAAAATTTACAAATGGAGGACTGTATTGCCAACGTAGAAAGGGTACTGTCAAAGCGCGAGGTTCAAAACGCAATTTTAACAGGGATACAGCTCGATAAACTAGGGGAAAAAGGCTTATTAGAGGAGCCGCTCCAGGACATTATTAAACGTGACGAGAGCCTTTATGGTGTGGATGAAATTATTGCGTTATCAATTGTGAATGTTTACGGTTCAATTGGTTTTACAAATTACGGTTATATTGATAAGCAGAAACCAGGTATCCTTGCTCATTTAAACGATAAATCAACTGGTGAATGCCACACCTTCCTTGATGATATTGTCGGTGCGATTGCTGCCGCTGCATCAAGCCGTTTGGCACACCGGGCTGCACGCAAAGAGGAACAGGATAAAGAATAAAAAGGATGGAACTCTTCCATCCTCATGCTGTCGAAAATCATCTTTTTCGATAGCCTTTTTTTTATTTGTTATCTTTAACAATTCACCGCGTTAATTATTTTTAAAGTTTGGTCTGTGCAACAAGCCCTTTTGTAGGAACTTTCAAAAACAATTGGTTTTTAGATTTAGAAAATTACTGAGAAAAATCCCTATTTTACACAACCTAAGGATGGAACTCTCTTCCATTCTTTTTTTATGGCTCCCATTGGTCTAATGTATCCACCACATAGGTTGGTTTGCGGTCATATCCGGCGAGCAATTCTTTTGTGGTAACGCCTGTATGTACTAACAAAGTATCCATGCCGGCACTCATTCCCGCAATGATGTCTGTATCATAGTTATCCCCCACCATTAAGGTCTCATCTTGGGCCGTCCCCAACACCTTTAGTGCCTGCTCCATAATAATCGATTCAGGCTTCCCAATAAAAATTGGTTTTGTCTGGGTTGATACGGAAATGACAGAGGTCAATGAACCATTCCCAGGCAGTAATCCTCGCTCTGTCGGAAGCGCAATATCGCCGTTGGTAGAAATAAACACAGCCCCATTCCTTACAGCCAAGCAGGCAACTGCTAATTTTTCATAGGTAATCGCACGATCAATTCCAACCACCACAAAATCAGCGCTCTCGGATGCAGTTAGAAATCCTTTTTCTTTTATGGCGGTTTGGATTCCTTCCTCACCAATCACATAAACTGAAGCATCTGGCTTTTGACTGAAAATATAATTAGCTGTTGCCATGCTAGTTGTAAACACTTGATGCTCTTCTGCAGGAATATCAAATTCACGTAGTTTATCCGCAACCTTCGCTGGAGTTCGTGAAGAATTATTGGTTACAAATAAATAAGGGATTTCTTTGTTTGCTAGTTTTTTGACAAAATCGGCAGCCGCTTCGATTCGCTCTGTTCCTTTGTACATCGTACCATCTAAATCAATTAAATAACCTTGATATTTTTTCATTAGATACTCCTTCCTGAAATAGGAAAAAGACCGCAAATGACGGTCTTATAATTAATTTTTAAATGCTGAAACGGGGCCTAATTCATTTACAATATATTCTCGGACATTGGCCGAAAATTGGTGTAATGCTTCGATGTTCTCTAAAAATTGTTTTAACAGTTCATCATGATTGATTTCGGTATAATTTTGCACAAGAGATTTTCGATATTGAATGAGAATCTTTAGACGATTGCCGTTTTCTGCAGAAATCACCTTTTCGTCTGTAAGAATTTCAATAATATCTTCATAGCTTCCAGGGTCACGCATAATAAATCCATCAATCATCGAATTGCCGACATCCAGTACGGACTCGAGCATCATCTGCGTCAAACGTTCGAGAGCAGCCTTTTCAATTGGCGATGACCAATTTTTCTGGCTTAAAAAAAGGCTAATTTGCTTTTCAAAAAAAACTAAAATGGCTTCAATTTTTTCCCTATCAACAAAATACATGATTGTCCACTCCTTGTTTCCGCTTCTCTTATGTTGCAATTCCTTTCACCAGTGCGGTAGGTCTAGCATAATAGTATCCTTGGGCTAAATCAACCTTATTACGCGTTAATACAGAGGCTTCCTCTTCATTTTCGATACCTTCCGCTACCACTAACGACCCTGCTTCTCGTGCCACGAGTAATAATCCCTTCAACATGGATTCCTTTACAGGACTTTTGTGGATATTCTCAATCACGGAACGATCCACTTTAATGATATCAGGCATGATTTCACTAATCGTATTTAAACTATTATAACCTGCTCCAGTATCATCAACAGCAAATCGAAATCCCATTAACCGTAAGACCTTAAGATTATAGGTAAAATTTTCAACTCCATCAATTGAATCATGTTCAGTTATTTCAAACGTAATCTGTTTGGGGGAAATTCTTCTATATTTTTCAAGTAACTGTTTAATATCGCGGGGAAATCGGATATTTCCAATCGTCAGCGGCGTACAGTTCACAAAAATATTTTCCCTGCTTTTTGTTGCCTTTAATTGTTGAAAAATCTTTTCGAAAATAATCATTTCAAGGTCATATAGCATTCCTGTCTGCCTAGCAACAGAAAAAAGCGGAAAAGGATCCTCTAATACACCCTTGGGACCACGAGTTAGCATTTCCCAAGCGTGAATTTCGCTTGTTGCCACATCAATAATCGGCTGTGCCCATAGGTGAATTTCTTTTTTAGAGATGATTTTCTTAAACGTAAAAATCATTTCATTCAACTCTGCATCTATCTTTCGTTCCGCCATTGCAATTGCCTGGCGATGAGCCCTTTCAATGGAGCTTTGAATCGAAAAATTATGTTTCTCCACGAACATATAACCACCATCAAAAACAGGTCTGACTGGTGGATTTTGCTGGAGAAGATCACGCTCCACTTCTTGGATAATTTTATTCACAAGTTCATCAATTTCAGAGAGGCTATGCCGTTCATAGTCCACCTTAATCATTAGGGTAATGCCATCTTCATAATAGTCATGAAGGGCAATAACATCATTTTTTTCCATTTCCTTTTCTATACAGTTCTGAAAAACTCGTTTCATTTTTTTTATAAATGGAGAGGAATGAAAGTTTCCCTCCGCTTCTGACAATTCATAATAATTTTTTATGGTAAAAACAATTACTGCTACATCATGCCTTGCTTTAAAAGCAGCAGAAACACCTTCCAATATTGGGTTGCGCAAATTAAATTGAGGGGGATAATATCGTATGGACGCAAGAGGTAAAAGGAGCTTTCCCCATTGTATTACACGTTTAACTTTTTCAATGTAACAACGGACCATTCCATTCATTCCTCTCAAAAGTCAACATACGTGATTAGTACAATTATACCACATTTTGGCACCTTTTGTCTTTTCACGACATTTTAATTATTAAAAAACATTCCTCCCTTTATTACTGTATATTTGATATGATTAAGGGAGTGTCGAAAAAAGTTGTGAATAAAGGAGACCGTTTTATGAACGAACGATTTTTCTTATATGATGATACAGAAAATACAAGAACGAGATTTGTCAGCTTTGTGGGTGAAAACCAACGTTTTGATCTAGCGATTGTCCAAACAAGTCGTCATTATGGCAAACATCTTGTCCTTGATATGCAAGGGAACCGTTTTGCCATTATCGGACATGATGACCTGGAAGAAGAAGGATATTTAGAATTCGCTTTTCAATTAAATGAAGAGGATGCAGAGGAATTAAGATCTTTTCTTTCTGAAATCGTTTAACCAAAAAATTGATATTATGTTTAGGAACTTCTTTTATCATACTAACGATAAAAGGAGTGAGGTACATGTCTAAAAAGGATGCGGAAAAATATACAGAAATATCAACGGTGGAAAAGCGGGAAAATTATTTGACCGCCCAAGAGTTTCCAGAAGGACCCTATGGCTCAACTTTCCGAGTAAATGATCCCGTACAGAATAAGAGTACTCCTTGGAAAGAGGGACAGCGCCGTTATTCAGCTTTTAACTGGGAATTCAAATCATTGCATGAAGATGCACCTCGACAAATAGAACCTGCACATCAGCCGCATGATGACCCGGATACAGATGCACAGCCGCCGTATTCCATGAATGAATAAAATAATGAAAGGACCCCGCTTTTGGGTCCTTTCATTATTTTTTTACTTTTTTCAAAACGAAATAAGCACAGCCGAAATTACAGTATTCATATATATATTCGCTAAGTGTGCTTATTTTTGTATCGAACGTCGCCTTTTGATTTTGATCATCAAAAAATCCTTTTAAACGGAGCTGCCCATAGCCCCAATCTCCGACAACATAGTCATACCTGGATAAAATATCACTGTACCTTGCCTTAAAGGCCTCTTCGTTAAATCCGTTACGGTATTCCTCGACCATATCATAAATGGTATTGTTTATTACAATCATGTTATCACCTCATTTTACCAGTCAATCCTACTTCCCATTATAACCGATTCACCATCAATTACTAAGAAAAAAAATCCTCCTTCTGGCTATTCTAAAAAAAGGAGGTGTTTTAAATTGAAAAAGTTGATGATCATCCTTGGGTTATGTACGATTACAACCATAACAGGCTGCTCAAAGGATATGAATAACCGGGATGTCTACGAGGAAAGCGGAAATTCCATAAATGTGAACAATAAAAGGACTGAGCTTTATAATGAGGGGGCTGGCCGGGGTGTTCGAAATGTCAGTAATGATTTCGGATATGTCCGCCATCAAAAAAGTCCAATCATGAACGATAATACAGCTAATAATCATTACACTGCCCTTGATCGTGAACAGGTAGCGAATATTATTAGTAAGTACAGTACAAACCTGCCGAATGTACATGATGTAGCAACCTTGGTAACCGACCAGGAGGTTTTGGTTGCTTATACAACCGATTCCAAGGATCGTAATTTAACAGCGGATCAGGTAAAAAGGACAGCCATGTCTGTTGTTCCACGATACTATCATGTATATGTTACCGATAAAAAAGCTTTAATGCGCGATGTTGAAAACCTTTCGCATATGGATGCAAGGAACAAAAACGCCAGACATTCGATTAACTATGTTATCAGACAAATGAAAGACTCTCCACAAGGAAACCGCTTAAGTGATAGTGAAGATGAAAATGGTTTAACATCGGATGACCGTAAAATGCATTAAATAACAAAAAGAGTCCAGCCGTTTTCATTCGGCTGAACTCTTTTTGTTATGCTTCTTTTATTTCTTGCTCACCTAAAGCTTGCTTATGTTTTGCCGCCTCATTTACTTGTTCATCTGCATGGTAGGATGAACGGACAAGTGGCCCTGCTTGGCAATGACTGAAGCCTTTACTCATGGCGATTTGTCGTAATTCCTCAAATTCCTGAGGGCTATAATATTTCTGAACCTTTAAATGCTTTTTCGTTGGCTGTAAATATTGGCCAATGGTCATAATATCTACCTGGTTTGCCCTTAAATCGTCCATAACTTCAAGAATTTCTTCCTTTGACTCCCCAAGCCCAATCATTAGGCTTGATTTAGTTGGAATTTCCGGATACATTTCTTTTGCACGACGTAAAAATTCTAATGAGCGATCATATTTAGCCCTTGCCCTTACACTTGGAGTCAAGCGTCTGGTGGTCTCGATATTATGATTTAAAATATCCGGCTTTGCATCCATCAAGATTCTTAAATTTTCTTCCTTGCCACCCATATCTGAAGGCAGAACTTCAATACTGGTAAACGGATTTTTTCTACGAATGGCTCTTACGGTTTCTGCAAATACAGCAGCACCGCCGTCCTTCAAGTCATCTCTGGCTACAGCTGTAACGACGACATGCTTTAAGTTCATTAACTGAACAGAGTCAGCCACTCTTTCAGGCTCTTGCCAATCTAATTCAGTTGGCAGACCTGTTTTAACCGCACAGAAGCGGCATGCCCGGGTACAAACATCTCCGAGAATCATAAAGGTAGCCGTTCTTCTTTCCGCCCAGCACTCATGAATGTTCGGGCAGCGCGCTTCTTCACAAACGGTATGAAGGCTCTTTTCACGCATCATTTTTTTTAAGCCAGTATAATGCTCATTTGTATTTAATTTTATTTTTAGCCATTCCGGCTTTCTTAAAATTGGTTCTTTTGTGCTCATGTATTCCACCCCTACATTATGTATGTGAATGAGTTCTCTCAGTTGTCACTTTAACATAGAGTACACAGAAGGACAAGTCGAGAATACTTTGCAACTTTGTGAATTATTTCATTCTAAAAACATTCATTACCATTTATTAACCATTATGAAATGGCTAAAGAATCATAAACTAATGGTGTACATTAATTGGAAGGAGGATTCCTGTGCGGGCAGCTCTGATAATTGGAACTTTCCTTTTATTCTTTTCCTCTACATTTGCTGTCAGGGATGCTCATGCGAAAGAACCTGATGTATACCAGGAAAGAATGAAACTTTACAAAAAAGTTGAAACGATTACACAGATTCCTTGGTACTACCTTGCTGCCATTGATCAATATGAAAGAAGTATCCGTCAAGTCCGTAGAGACTTGCCGAAAGCAGAAAGTGTGATTGCGATTTATATCAGCCCAGAAAAATGGGCAGGTCTTACAAACCCTAACCCAACAGATCAAAATCCCGCAACGATTCAGCTTTTTAATGGATTGGGCGTCGACGGGGATGGAGATGGAAAAGCGGATAGTAATAATGATGAAGATGTTTTATATACATTTGCCCATTACCTTCTTTCTTATGGCTTGGATCATGATAATCTTAAGATTGGTTTGTGGAATTATTATCATCGTGATAAAACCGTTGGAATCATTGCGGGAAAGGCAAAGGTCTACCGTCACTTTGGCAGACTAAATCTTGATGACCAAGCATTCCCAATGCCTATTCGGGCTAATCACAGCTATCGCAGTACATGGGGCGATGCACGAGGCTGGGGTGGACGAAGAATCCATGAAGGTACCGACATTTTTGCCGGTTACGGTGTCCCTGTAAGGGCAACCAAGTATGGGATTGTAGAAATGAAGGGATGGAATAAATTCGGCGGCTGGCGAATTGGTATACGTGACATAAATAATACGTACCATTATTTTGCTCATTTAAATGGATTTGCAAAGGATTTATCCGTTGGTCAGGTGGTCGAACCGGGAATGGTCATTGGCAGTGTTGGAAGCTCTGGTTATGGGCCTCCAGGAACATCCGGTAAATTCCCTCCACATTTACACTATGGGATGTATAAAGACAATGGAATCACCGAATGGTCATTTGATCCATATCCACATTTAGCCATGTGGGAACGTCAGGAAAGAATTAAAATAAGAAAAAGAAGGTAGGACTGTCCGCTAAAAGACAGTCCTTTTATTTTTTGGACTTAGATTTCTCTTCGTTAGTGGTAGTGGTTTTGTTACTGTTTGTTGAATCCGGTAATTGAATGGATGGCAGCAAACCGCCTCCACTGTTATAGAATTGTGGAACCTTACCTTCGATTAGTTTTCCTCCAGCGGGGATATTTTGAGTTAGCTTGGTAATTTTCGTTGCAAATGGTGTAATAATCTGAACCGCTACCTCAAGATGGATGTTCACCTTAATCCATGTATTGTTGATTCCCAATGCTTCTGTAGAAATTTTTACATCCGGACGCACATCCCCGATAGCATGAAATCTTACCGGTATTTTTGGACCCAAGTTACCAAATAGAGCAAGATTGGTTGCCTGACCTAAGGGTACATACCAAACAATCCCATCCGTTTTTTCGGTTGATTCTTTTTCGATTTCAACATCTGTTAATTGTTCTAGTGCATCGACGTCTCCCTTTTCCGCACGCGACAAATTTTTCTGTATCTGACTGGTAATTTCCGATAATTTTTGGTTAATTAATTCTGTTTTCAAATAGGCGCTTTGTGCGTTTCCATTTGTCCCAGGTTCAATTCCAATCACATCGCCAACGTCCACTGTTTTTTTCGTGATGGCGTTATTGATCACAGATGCAGCTATTTTTCTGGACTGGGACTCAGCATATCTCATTAATGTCGGCTCTAGCCCTTTGTTGATCATCCATAAGCCAAGTGCAGAAGAAAAGAGAAAAAAGACAAATGACAGCAGCATCACATAGCGGAGAGGCAGTGGTCCCTTACGCTTATATCGCGAACGAAATTTTGCCAAAAAAATCCCCCCTTACAAGCTATGTGTATGCTTGAACTGGTGGACCTAGCACAAATCATAAAAAACAGCCTGCCATCAGACAAGCTGTTTTAAATCATTTTCAGCAGGGCTTCCCTGCCAATCATGCCTTTATAAATCCCTAAGCTTTCAGCCTCAAATGTTACCGACTCCAGCGGGGCGTTAAGGAGCTGGTCGATGGTTCTTACTCCTACTGCCCGGCCGGCAACAATTTTACGATCCTTTAATTGATCATTTAATAATCCAACATCTAAGGCACCGCACATAATATATCCCTTATCGTTTGAGATTGACAGCAACGTTGTTTTTGGAAGCAGTACAGTTACTGCTAAAAAAGTATGGCCGTTCAATTCGATTGGTGAAAGATCAATCAAGTTCCCACACTCCCTTCTTCTACACTTTATGACAGTGCCCGAAAAAGAGTGTATACCCTAAGCATCCAATTGTAATTTCCATTTCAATAAATCACGTAGGAATTCTGGGAGATAGTATTTTTTTTGTTTCCTTTTAAAATTTTCGTCAAAGAAATGTCCAAACGTAAACATATCGGGAAGAGCCAAAGAGTAAACTTTTTCAAAATCCAATTTCTCATTATTTATATAGATGGCATCCTCTTGGAAGATGACCCCTTCATATACGATCATTCCCATTACTGTTCCCCTAAAACCAAGCCCCAGGATTTTCTTTTCCGGCCAATCGGGATCCTTCGTTTTTTCGAGAACCTCCTGCAATTCACGTCCGGTTAAATCTACCTTACAAGGATTAATGGGGTGGGGGCAAATGGCTAATAAATCATTTGCTGTAACCTCTCCTGATAGCGGGCCTAAGAGTAATCCTGCATTAATAAAGGCGCAATCTGCCTTGCACCATTCGCGGAGTGCCTGGCACAATATCCTAGAAAGCTTGGTCTTTTCAAAGGGGTTAGCCTCTAAAGGTTCCTTTAAAAAAGTAATTTTCTCTTTTAAAAGCTCCTTGCCAGTTGAAAAAAATTCATCTATCTTGCTTTGCTCATTTTTCACTTCGGAAAGCGTCTCAAACGGAAAAAGAATTGCCTGTTTGTTTGCAATTTTTTTATCAGGCTGTAGTGTTAGGGTAACCAGACCAATAAAGTTGCCGTACTTTCCTGCAGCAGCAAGAAGGGTTTCCCCTATTTGCTTTCCTTCTAGAAGAATATGGTGGGTATGGCCCCCAAGAATAACATCAATTTCAGGGAAATCTACTGCTATCTGCTCATCAATATTTAAACCAAGATGGGACAGTAAAATGATAAGATCACTTTTTTCCGATAATGGTTTCATCCATTTCCTGAGCTCTGCAATTGGATCAGAAAGCTCCCAGCCAAGCAATTGATAAAGATGCGTAAACGGTGCCGTTAAGCCAATAACCCCGATTCGGGTCCCCTTTTTTGTTTGATAAATTTTATAGGGTTGTACCCATTCAGGAGAGGTATTTCCCTCTTTATATAAATTCGCCAGCAACACATCGAATTGTGCATCGTCATACAAATGATCCAAATCATGAAAAGGCAGGTTAATCCCTTCATTATTGCCAATCGTTACAGCATCATAGCCGCAACCATTTAACAGTTCAATATTTCCTCTTCCTTTTGTTCCCTCTGATAAAGGATGCCAGCGGTCGATGAAATCACCAATATCAAAAAGGAAAACTTCATCTCCTTGCTTTTGGTCGAGTTCCTTTTGGGTTAATAAAAATTTCTCAATTCGCGGCCAATGCTCTAAATGGCTATGAATATCATTTGTATGATAAATCTGAATGATTTCCATTCTAAGTTCTCTTCCTTATCCTATAATTCCTTCATAAATAAGTTGAAGCCCAACAATCACTAATATCGTTCGTAAAATCAAAACAATCGTTTTGCTTTTAAGCTTTGAATTCAAATAAACCCCTACCTTAGCCCCGATCCACGCACCTGGAATTAATGCTAAAGCGTAAAGCCAATTCACATTTCCTAAAACCACATGAGTAATCGAACTGAGGATAGATGTTGGTAAAATCATAAACATGGAAGTTGCCACCGCAACATGCGGCGGAAAGAAAAACACTAATATCATGGTCGGAACCATTAATGAACCTCCGCCCACACCAAAGATTCCTGACAAAAATCCAACTATAAAGGCGATTAGAATCCCGACAAACGGATTGAATCCATATTCATAGGTTTTGCCTTCATTATCCCTAAAAGTGCGTACAATCCCCTTCTCTTTACGGTAGGGAATCGGCTTTAACTTATCCTTTAACAATAAAACAATGGATACGAAAATAATAAAGATTCCAAAAAAGATACTAAATGAGTGCAAATTCAATTTTTCAGTGACCCATGCACCTAAAATACTTCCGGGTCCGCTTCCAATCAAAAAAATAAGACCACTTTTATAATCAACGGTTTTCCGTTTCATATACGCAAGTGTTGAAGATAAACCGGTAAAAATCATTGTAAACAATGAAGTCCCAACTGCTACTTGAGGTGAAACATGACCGAACCACGATAATCCCCCAAAATAGAGAAGTGCTGGAACGACAATAATTCCCCCGCCAAGACCGATTAGCGAACCTAAAGAACTGGCTAAAAGTCCGACAATCAGTAAAATAACCCATTCCATTTCTGTATTCTCCTTCTTTAAAATAAATCCAATTGCCTTGGGGCAAGGCTCTCATATTCTATTTCTAACAGGTCAATCATTTCTTTCGCATTATCCGCCGCGTCTCCGCCTGAATTATTATTAAAGAGAACGTAAACGTCCTTGGATTCAGTTTCTAATTTTTTTAGGTTAGCAGCCCATTCCTCAAGTTCCTGCTGATTATAGCGGTAAAGGTATCGGACCTCACGCCAATTATCGGCATTCCGTTTTTGCCAGCCGTGAACATTACGGCCATGCAAGCGGACTAAGACCTGTTCAGAATCAAGGGTTTCTAATACAGTGGGAATAGACCCCTCACACGATTGCGGTTCATCACAAATGCTATGAATCCATTCTTCTTTTTTCATAAAATCAAGTGTCTTGTTTCGGTATTGCGGTGTGAACCACGATTGATGTCTAAATTCTAGTGCGCAAGGGATTTCACCCATTTCATTTTTACACCATCTTAAATATTCAACATTTTCACGTGAACAATGAAACCATGGTGGGAATTGAAATAGGACTATTGCCAATTTATTTTTGTTTATGTATGGTTCAAGTGAATCTTTGAAAGCCGAGAACATTTCCTGCTTATTGTGAAAGGGAATTTCACCGCGCATATGTCCCGTCATCCCCTGATAGGCTTTTACAATAAATTGAAAGGATTCGGGTGTTTCATTAACCCACTTCTCGGCATTTCGCTGTGGCTGGATAGCATAAAAAGTCGAGTCAACTTCAACAATCGGAAAATGCCCCGCATATTCTTTTAGTTTATCCCTTGGTGATATTTGCCCCTGATAAAGGCTGTCTTGATCGCCCCAGCCTGTAACACCGATGTAAATCAATCCACATCACCTCCGTTTATAATAATAGCATAACCTAATTTTTTGTGTATTTTTTGTAACTTCAGTTAAATACCAAAATACACAAAAATCCGCCTGCCAAAGTCAGCAAGCGGATTTTTCATATTAACCGATAGAACCTTCCATCTCGAACTTGATTAATCTGTTCATTTCAACGGCGTATTCCATTGGTAATTCTTTTGTAAATGGCTCAATGAAGCCCATTACGATCATTTCAGTTGCTTCTTGTTCAGAAATTCCGCGGCTCATCAAGTAAAAGAGCTGTTCCTCGGATACTTTCGAAACTTTTGCTTCATGCTCAAGTGAAATATTGTTATTTAACACTTCATTGTATGGAATCGTATCGGATGTCGATAAATTATCCATAATCAACGTATCACACTCAATGTTAGCACGGGCTCCATCAGCTTTCCGGCCGAAATGAACCAAACCACGATAGTTTGTTTTTCCACCATGCTTAGAAATGGACTTAGATACAATTGTCGAAGATGTATTTGGTGCTAGATGAATCATCTTAGAGCCTGTATCTTGGACTTGACCTTTGCCAGCAATCGCAATGGATAGAGTTAAACCGCGGGCACCTTCACCTTTAAGGATTACCGCAGGATATTTCATTGTTAATTTAGAACCGATATTTCCATCGATCCATTCCATTGTGGCATTTTCTTCGCAGACTGTCCGTTTTGTTACAAGGTTGTAAACATTGTTAGCCCAGTTTTGAATGGTAGTGTAACGGCAATATCCACCTTTTTTAACGATGATTTCAACAACCGCACTGTGTAAGGAGTTTGTTGTATAAACAGGAGCAGTACATCCTTCTACATAGTGTACACTTGCACCTTCATCCACAATAATTAAAGTACGTTCAAATTGGCCCATATTTTCTGAGTTAATCCGGAAATAGGCTTGCAATGGTGTATCCACTTTAATACCCGGCGGTACATAAATAAATGAACCACCTGACCAAACTGCGGAATTCAATGCAGCAAATTTATTATCAGTTGGAGGAATAACCTTTGCCCAGTGCTCACGGAAAATATCTTCATTTTCTTTAAGAGCTGAATCGGTATCCTTAAAAACGATTCCTAGTGCTTCAAGATCTTCCTTCATGTTATGATAAACAACCTCAGATTCATATTGAGCAGAAACCCCTGCAAGATACTTTTGTTCTGCTTCTGGAATACCAAGCTTGTCAAATGTCGCTTTGATTTCTTCCGGTACTTCGTCCCATGACTTCTCCGATTTCTCAGATGGTTTTACATAGTAAGTGATTTCGTCGAAGTTTAATGAATTTAAGTCCCCGCCCCATTGTGGCATTGGCATATTATAAAAATGCTCAAGTGATTTTAAGCGGAAATCAAGCATCCACTGAGGTTCACTCTTCATTTTTGAAATCTCTTCAACAATTTCACGTGTTAAACCACGTTTTGACCGGAATATGGAAACGTCTTTATCGGCAAAACCATATTTATAATCACCGATTTCAGGCATTTTTTTTGCCATTGTCGTCTTCCTCCCTTTTAAACAGGTAAGGTGTGAACTCCTTACCGTTATATTATTATTCCTCTTCCTTCAAACCTTTTTCCATGGCCTTCCATGCTAAGGTTGCACACTTGATTCTGGCAGGGAATTTCGAAACACCTTGAAGTGCTTCAATATCACCTAAATCGATATCATCATCTACTTCTTTTCCCTGCATCATATCGGAAAAGATTTTTGAAAGTTTTAAAGCCTCTTCGACTTTTTTCCCTTTAATCGCCTGCGTCATCATCGATGCAGAGGACATGGAAATCGAACAGCCTTCACCCTCAAACCTGGCATCCTCGACGATTCCATTTTCCACCTTAAAGGTTAATTGAATGCGGTCGCCACAGGTTGGGTTATTCATATTAATCGTATGACTGCCATCCTCTAAAATACCACGGTTACGCGGTTTTTTATAATGGTCCATTATAACTCTTCGGTAAAGTGCATCTAAATCTAAATTAGAAGACATCGCTGAAATACTCCTTTGTTTTGACAAGCCCTTCAACGAGTTTATCAATATCTTCTTCCGTATTATATAGGTAAAAGCTGGCACGTGCTGTCGCTGTGGCTTTCAGCCATCTCATTAACGGTTGTGCACAGTGATGTCCTGCCCGGACGGCAATTCCTTCTGCATCGAGGACAGTTGCAACATCGTGTGGATGAACATCATCAATATTAAACGTAACCAAGCCTGCACGTTTTGCTGGATCATGAGGTCCATAAATCGTAATACCAGGTACGGAAGATAATTTATCTAATGCATAAGCAGCAAGTTTATGTTCATACTCGGTAATATTATCCAAACCAACTTCATTTAAAAAGTCGATGGCAGCTCCAAGGCCGACAGCACCGGCAATAATTGGGGTACCGCCCTCGAATTTCCACGGCAGTTCCTTCCATGTTGATTCTTGTAAATGGACAAAATCAATCATTTCACCGCCAAATTCAATTGGCTCCATATTTTCAAGCAGCTCCTTTTTGCCATAAAGAACGCCGATACCCGTTGGAGCGCACATTTTATGTCCGGAAAAAGCAAGAAAATCACAGTCTAAATCTTGAACATCAATTTTCATATGTGGTGCACTTTGAGCTCCGTCTACCACCATTACTGCGCCATTTTCATGCGCAATTTTAGCAATTTCCTTAACAGGATTAATAGAACCCAGTACATTTGAAACTTGCATAACGGAAACAACTTTCGTATTTGGTGTAACCTGTGCTCTTACATCATCTAAAGAAATAGTGCCATCTTCTTGGAGATCGATATACTTCAATATGGCACCTGTCCGTTTGGCAACCTGCTGCCAAGGGATGATATTACTATGGTGCTCCATATAAGTAATGACGATTTCGTCGCCTTCCTTTAAATTTGCTGCCGCATAGCTAGCTGCAACCGTATTTATAGAAGTCGTTGTTCCTCTAGTAAAAATAATCTCTTGAGTTGATTTTGCGTTGATAAACTTGCGAACCTTTTCCCTGGCACCTTCATATGCATCTGTTGCTCTTGTACCTAATGTATGCACACCACGATGGACATTGGAATTGATTTCACGATAATATTTTTCAACGGCCTCAATCACTTGAATAGGCTTTTGCGATGTTGCGGAACTATCCAAATACACAAGTGGCTTACCATTAACTTCTTGGTCTAGAATCGGAAACAGTTTGCGAATATCTTGGATATTCATCTCAACGCACTTTCCTTTCAATCACTTCAGTTAACTGCTTTTTAACACCTTCAATTGGAAGTTGATTTACTACAGGTGCGAGGAATCCATGAATAACTAATCGTTCTGCTTCCGCTTTTGGAATACCGCGGCTCATTAAGTAGTAAAGCTGAACGTTATCAACACGACCAACAGAAGCAGCGTGGCCAGCTGTGACATCATCTTCATCAATCAAAAGAATTGGGTTTGCATCACCGCGGGCTTTTTCGCTAAGCATCAACACGCGTGATTCTTGTTCGGCATTCGATTTTGATGCACCATGTTCAATTTTACCAATTCCATTAAAAATTGATGTCGCGCTGTCTTTCATTACACCATGCTTCAAAATATATCCTTCTGTGTTCTTGCCAAAGTGGACGATTTTCGTTGTGAAATTCTGTGTTTGTTCACCACGTCCAACCACAACCGTTTTGGTATCCCCATAAGAACCATCACCAATAAGATTGGTGGTGTTTTCGGAAATGGTGTTTCCTTCATTCATTAACCCAAGTGCCCATTCAATTCTGGCATCTCTGCCGGCAACACCACGGCGGTTTACATAAGTGGTGATACCTTTTGCAAGATTATCAACTGCACCATATCGAACTTGAGCATTTGCGTTTGCAACTACTTCAGTCACTAAATTGAAGATTCCAGCAGCTGAATCTACTGTAGAAATATAGTTTTCAACATACGTAACAGAACTATTATCTTCCGCAACGACAATGACATGGTTGAAAAGATTCGTTTCAGCATTATCATGTAAATAGACAGCCTGAATTGGCTCGGAAACTTCTAAGTTTTTTGGAATATATAAGAATACTCCACCGTTTACAAGAGCTGCATGAAGTGCAGTCAAGCGATGCTCATCGGCATTAATCGCTTGAGTCATGTAATATTTTTTCAACAAATCACCATGCTCTTTTGCAGCAGTAAAAAGATCTGTGAAAATGACGCCTTTGTTTTTAAGTTCTTCTGATAAAGATAAAAACGCAGGTGTTTGATTGCGTTGAATGTATAGATTTTTATTTTCTGCTACGAGCGATTTTACTTCTTCAGGTAATTCATTTAGAGAAGAGAATGGCTCGCTTTTCACAGTATGTGAAGCAAATTGGGTAAAGTTCCATTTATCAATTTTTGTTTTTTCCGGTCTTGGCATTGGAAGTATATTGACATCAGCAAATGCCTTTACGCGGAGCTCTTCCATCCAAGCAGGTTCACCTGCTTGCTTTGAAAAGGAGCGAACAAAATCCTGATCAAACGGTAATTTCGTTTCTGTTGTCATCGTAATCCTCCTAACGCTTACTTAAGCTTGCTCAACTGTTTCATCTTCAATTCCAAGTTCTTTCTTGATCCAGTCATATCCTTCTGCTTCTAAGCGTTGTGCAAGTTCTGGACCGCCTGATTTCACGATACGGCCTTGCATCATTACATGCACGTAGTCAGGAGTGATATAGTTTAAAAGTCGTTGATAGTGAGTAATAACTAAGCAGCCGAAATCCTCACCGCGCATTTGATTAATTCCTTTTGAAACAACCTTTAAGGCATCGATGTCAAGACCAGAGTCAATTTCGTCTAAGATCGCCATTTTAGGCTCAAGCATCATTAATTGAAGAATTTCATTACGCTTCTTCTCACCGCCGGAGAATCCTTCATTTAGATAACGCTGCGCCATATTAAGGTCCATTTCAAGGAATTCCATTTGTTTATCCATTTTACGGATAAATTTCATCAAGGAGATTTCATTGCCTTCACCAAGGCGGCTATTGATTGCTGAACGTAAAAAGTCGGCATTCGTTACGCCGTTTATCTCACTTGGGTATTGCATAGCTAAGAATAGGCCGGCACGAGCTCGCTCATCTACTTCCATTTCAAGGACGTTTTGACCGTCTAAAATAATATTTCCGCTCGTTACCTCATATTTAGGGTGACCCATGATTGCAGACGATAACGTCGATTTACCTGTACCATTTGGTCCCATGATTGCGTGGATTTCTCCACCTTTTACTTCAAGGTTTACACCTTTCAAAATTTCTTTTCCATCAATTTCTACATGTAGATCCTTGATAGTTAATGTTGATCCAGCCATATCTATACCTCCGAAAAGAAAGTTATTGTGTCTTATAGAACGCAGTACTTAAAAAATTCATTCTCATTCTATTCTCATTACAATCTTATAACAAATAGAATCTGTTAGCAACTCCTAAACAGTGGTAACGTGAAATGATTTTCAGTGGAACCACCTTAAATGAGAATAAAAAAAGAAAATTCAGACAAACTATTATGTAAAAAACACCCGAGTAAAATAATACCTTATTAATTAATCAATTGCCATGGTATTAAAACTCAAATTCAATTTATTTTTCACATAAAGAATTAGTTTCATGTAAGGTAATGCAAACATAACTGAAAAGCTACTCTAAATTGAGCAAAGCTCATAGAAAGAAACCAGTACATAAATGCACTGGTTTCTTTCTCTTTTATTCTGCTGCCAAAACGGCACCATGGTACTTATCTTTAATGAATTGTTGAATTTCTTTTGATTTAAGAACTTCAACAAGTGTTTTAATTTCGGGGCGATCCTTGTCCTCAGATCGAACAACAACAAGATTTGCTGGAACTACATCTTTACCTTCAAATGCGATTCCATACTTTTTGATATCGATACCGCCTTCTAATGCGTAGTTTGTATTAATAACAACCGCATCACCTTCACCGCTTTGGAAAGAAGAAGCTAATAATTTCGCTTCAATTAAAGTTGAGAAATCGAGTTTCTTTGGATTGGAAACAATATCCTCTACTCTTGCATTCGCGCCAACGCCTTTTTTAAGCTTAATTAAACCTGCTTTTTCAAAAATAGGTAAAATACGGCCATGATCGCTAAGTGAATTACTCATAATAATTTTCGCACCTGTTGGAAGGTCTTTTAAGCTTTTATATTTTTTAGAATAAATTCCAATTGGTTCCTTATGGATTTCACCAACACTCACAAAATGAAAATCCTTGTTTTCTTTCATTTGAAGTGCTAAATAACCTGGTGTCTGGAAGTAGTTTGCATCAAGTTCTTTATCCCTTAATGCTACATTTGGAAGAACATAATCTTGAAAAACTTTTATTTCAAGGTCAATTCCTTTTTTCTTTAATAAAGGTTTTGCCGCTTCAAGCACTTCCGCATGCGGTACAGCAGTTGCACCAACGACTAATTTTTTATTACCATCATTCTTTGCCGTATCATTTTTTGCACCTGAGCACGCTGTTAAAGCAAATGCTAATAATGCAACGAAAATGAGACTAATTACTTTCTTCATTTCTAACTCCTCCTTTTAACGTTTATCTGTTTTCTTTGTAAAATAATCTCCAATAAATTGGATAATAAATACTAAAATTAAAATCGCTATTGTTGCAACCAACGTGACAAATGGTCTATTGCGCTGAAAACCTTCAAGGTAGGCAAAATTTCCAAGTCCACCTGCACCAATGACTCCAGCCATCGCTGTAAAGCTAACTAGCGAAATAGCCGTTACAGTTATCCCTGAAATTAATGCTGGCAAAGATTCCGGTATTAATACTTTAAATATAATACGGCCATGTGTTGCTCCCATTGATTGCGATGCCTCAATAACACCTTTATCGATTTCCCTTAGGGCAATTTCCACCATTCTTGCATAAAAAGGAGCTGCTCCAATAATCAGGGCCGGCATCGCCGCATCTGGCCCGAGCATCGTCCCAAGCACTAATTTTGTAAATGGAATTAATAAAACAATTAAAATAATAAATGGAATCGATCTAAAAATATTAACAAAGCCAGCTATAATGACATTAACTGTTCGATTTGCCCATAAATTATCTTTAGCTGTTAAAAATAACAACAAGCCTAGTAATAGCCCTAAAACAAATGTTGCAAACACTGAAATAAAAGTCATATAAATGGTTTCACGTGTTGCTGCAATTAATTCGTCCCAATTTACCATTTCCATTAGGTTAGCCATTACTGATCACCTCCACGCCAACTTGCTGTGAGTGAATAAAATTGATGGCTTTTTGAATTTCATTAGATTGTCCATCCAAATGGATAAATAATGTTCCATATGACCCGTTTTGAGTATGCGAAATTTTCCCTTGAAGAATATTTACGACAACATCGAAATCCCGGATCACGTTTGTAATTAATGGCTGTTCTGTTGCTTCCCCCACAAAAGAGAGTTGCACCACTTGCCCATGTGGATAAAGTTCAAGCAAATGCTCAGCAGTTTCTTTTGTCTCTTCCGGTTCTGTTACCTGCTGAACAAAGCGCTTTGTAATCGGCTGCTGAGGGTTTTTAAACACATCTAACACCGGACCAAGCTCCACGACTCTTCCACTTTCCATCACAGCTACCCTGTGGCAGATTTTACGAATTACATGCATCTCATGGGTGATTAAAACAATCGTTAAACCAAGTCTTTTATTGATATCGACCAACAAGTCAAGAATTGAATCCGTGGTTTGCGGGTCAAGGGCTGAGGTTGCCTCATCACAAAGCAAAACCTTTGGATTGTTCGCTAATGCACGGGCAATACCAACTCTTTGCTTTTGGCCGCCACTCAACTGCGAAGGATAAGCATTTTCCCTGCCTTCAAGGCCAACTAGTTTCACCAACTCGCTGACACGCTTTACTCTTTCCGCTTTATTTACCCCTGCAATTTCCAATGGGAACTCAATATTCTCACTTACAGTTCTTGACCAAAGTAAATTAAAGTGCTGGAATATCATACTGATTTCTTGGCGTGCTTTTCGCAAATCACTGCCCTTAATCTTTGAAACTTCACGGCCGGCAACAGTAACGGATCCCTCTGTAGGAAGCTCCAATCCATTTAACATACGAATTAACGTACTTTTACCCGCACCACTATAACCAATTACCCCAAAAATTTCCCCTTTGTTTATTTCCAGGTTCACGTCGTCTACTGCCTTTAACTGCCCCTGTTTCGAAGGGAAAATTTTTCGAACATTTTTTATAGAAATCATAGAATTCACCTTCTTTTTTCCATATATACGTAAAAGTAAAAATTCCAATTGCTCCGTATCACTTAAACATAGGGTTTGATGGTTTCGAATAAAACATTCTATTTTAGAAAAATAAAAATGCCTTTCTGCGCAGGCAGAAAGGCATAATAAATTCAACCTTTCTCCCATCTCTCAAAGCAATAGCTTTGTGTGAATTGGCACCATTTCAATCAAATTGACGGTTGCCGGGCTTCATCGGGCACATCCCTCCACCTCTCTGGATAAGAGCATTAAGCATCCTATATTCAATTAACACACATATGATGTAAGCAATCATTTTATTACGAAAGCTATCGTATCACGGATAAAAAGGGGTGTCAACGAAAATTCTACATATTTAGAAAAAATCAGACATGGTAGTTTTAGGCATTGGCCGTTAACGATATCAACCCAGTTGCTGCTTCAATAGCAGATTCAAGGTCTTCAATTAAATCCTCAACATTTTCGATACCGATTGATAGACGAATTAAATCTTCAGAAACTCCAGCTGCTTTAAGACCCTCAGCGTCTAATTGCTGGTGTGTGGTACTTGCTGGGTGAATGATTAAGCTCTTCGCATCCCCAACATTGGCCACATGTGCCCAGAGAGTAATGGAATCAATTAACTTAGCTCCTGCTTCCTTACCACCCTTGATACCGAATACAACCATCGAGCCGGCACCTTTTGGTAAATATTTCTCAGCAAGCTCATGGTCAGGATGTGATGGGTGTCCTGGATAGGATACCCATTCAACAGCAGGATGGTTTACTAAATAATCCACAATCTGCTTCGTATTGGCAACATGCTCTTTCATACGAACATGAAGGGTTTCGAGTCCAAGTACAAATTGGAAAGCATTTTGAGGACTTAATGCCGGTCCAAGATCACGCAGCAATTGAACGCGTGCCTTGATAATATAAGCAACCGCACCAAGTGCCTCCGCATAAACAAGATCATGATAGCTCGCATCAGGTGTTGTAAAGCCCGGGAATTTTGGCGAATTCCAATCGAACTTACCGCCGTCTACAATAATTCCCCCTGTTGTTGTACCATTTCCTAACAACCATTTTGTAGCAGAGTGAATGACAATATCTGCCCCATGTTCAATCGGACGGCAGAGATATGGTGTTGCAAAGGTATTGTCGATAATCAGCGGAACACCTGCCGCATGGGCAATATCGGCCACTTTTTCAATATCTAATATGGTTAAGCTTGGATTACCAATTGTTTCGGCGAAAACCGCTTTTGTTTTTTCCGTGATGGCAGTACGGAAGTTTTCAGGATTTTCAGGGTCAACAAATTTCACATTAATTCCGTATTTTGGTAATGTTACAGCGAAAAGATTATAAGTGCCGCCGTATAATGTTGATGCTGCGACAATTTCATCTCCTGCTTGAGCAAGGTTTAAAATTGCCAAGGTAATGGCGGCCATCCCACTTGCAACTGCAAGAGCTCCAACACCGCCTTCTAATAAGGCAACCCTTTCCTCAAAGACAGTTGTGGTTGGATTGTGAATCCGTGTATATATGTAACCAGGCTCTGCTAACGCAAAAAGGTTAGCGGCGTGTTCTGTGCTTTTAAATTGATAGGCATTGTTTTGATAAATTGGAACGGCACGAGCACCCGTTACAGGATCTGGAGATAAGCCTCCATGAACACTTAAAGTTTCAAAACGTAATTTTTTTTGATCGACTCCCACACTAATCCACTCCCTTTTAAAAAATGGCTCTGTTAAACATTGTCAAAAAAATAACCCCGCTTCATAAGAAGAGGGGACTCTCTCTTCTTATCTTTTCAGAGCATATTGCTCCGCTGGAATTAGCACCGTGTATAAACCGGTTGCCGGGCATCATAGGGCCAGTCCCTCCACCGCTCTGGATAAGAATATTTATTAAATTATTATTATTAATTGAATATTTAAACAGATAATACACCTTTATTCCGATAGAGTCAATAGGTTTATTCAGATTATTCTGTAAGACTTTGTGTCAATTTTAGTTAAATAAAAAAGCGCCTCCAAAAGCAGCAAGGTTCGGAAAGAAGCTTTTACTTGGAGTCGCCCCTTCTGCATAAGAGATCTCAATTTCCGTTCACCCGAAAGAAGCTGTTGAACTGTTTCTATCTCACCGTAAATTTCACATTCTGTAAAATTCTCGCTTGGATCATGCAACAATGTACATTCTCCATTTTTTAAAAAAATATCAATGTTTTGATGCCCGCAAATAAAACGGACCATCAGACCATCCTCATTATTTAATAGAGATCGTATGTGATCACGCTCTTTAACCTTGATCAGAAAGATTTGAATCATTTCCATCATCTTTATCACTCCGTTCTATTTGCTTACTAACTATTTCAGCAAAAAGAACCAGAATCCTTTCAAAACCTGTCGACAAATTAAAACAGATGCTGCTAGGATAGCAGCATCTGTTTTATGTTAGGTTTTCATTGATTTTTTCAATTAGATAGGGCACAGAGCGGAAAGCGTAGAGCAGTTCAACCACTTGACCATTGTGAATAAACATTAAACACGGAACGCTTTCGATACCATAGCTTTTCCCAAAATCGGGGTAAAAATTTAAGTTCATTTTCCCCATTTTGCAATCCACCATTTGTTCAATGACTTGCAACATCCTTGAAGCTACCTGACAGGTCCCACATAAAGGTGTATAAAAGTACACGAGCCCTGTCGATTTATTTTCTATAAATAATGAGAATTCATCTCGATTCCATTCTTTCATTGATTCACTCAGCAATTCTCCAAAAATTGTGTATGCACATCAATATTTGCCCCTAATAAGACGGTCGCAAGATGGTGTTCAGGGGCCGTTGCAACTTCGCGGTAAGACCGGTCAATATAGATATGCTCAGCTTGGGGAAATTCCCTTTTAAATTGTTTTCGCAACTTCTCTCCAGCCGCATCCGCATCCACTAGAATATAGACATCCTTGTCCTCAAGAAAATCAATTAATTCATCTAACTTTGTAATACTAATGGTCCCATTGGTACATATGATCTCAACAGGTTCCTTTACAATTCTTTTGACCTTTCTCTTATCAGATGTCCCTTCCACAATAAGAACCTTGTCAACATATGAGTCATTCATATCATCACCTGTATTATGAAGTCTTGTGTTTATGTTAACATATTCTAGATATACATATAACGTGAGCCTTGCTTTTATGTCCATTTTTACCGAAAAAATTAGAAAGGAAGATAACTTTTTAAATGAAGGTATTTCCTGTTATATTGTATTATTTGTTTCCTAATATACTTTTTGAAAAATGGTAATAAAGTGAAAAAAGCACCCTGATATCAAGGTGCTTAGATTACATAATTATTCGTTAATCATTTCTTCGTATTGTTCAGCAGTCATCAGCTTGTCCAATTCGCTGCTGTCGGAAACTTCAACTACAATCATCCATGCTTTTTCATATGGAGATTCGTTTACAAATTCAGGATTGTCACTCAAATCTTCGTTAATTTCAACGATTTTGCCGCTGACAGGAGCATATAGCTCAGAAACAGTTTTAACGGACTCAACGCTGCCAAATGGTTCGTCAGCAGAAACTTCATCGCCAATTTCAGGAAGCTCAACGAATACAATATCTCCTAGTTCGTGCTGTGCAAAGTCAGTAATTCCAATTCGCACTTTTTCTCCCTCAACTTTTACCCATTCATGTTCTTCAGAATAACGTAACTCTTTTGGTGTACTCATTCGAAAATCCCTCCATTAATTTTTCTAAAATCTATTATCGATAAAAAAATCGATTTCCATAATGAAGACAAGAAAAGCAGATCGTTAAACGCTTACAGCCATTTTTGCTCATACTCTTCTTCTTTAAAGCCAACGGTAACTTTTTCTCCGTCTGTTAAAATTGGCCTTTTGATTAACATCCCATCTGATGCAAGTAAATCAATTAATTCTTCATCCGATGCAGACTTCATTTTATCCTTAATACCCAATTCGCGATACTTTTGACCGCTAGTATTAAAGAATTTTTTCAACTCTAAACCGCTTTTTTGATAAAATCCCGTTAATTCCTCTTTAGAAGGGGGATTTTCAACAATATGTATTTCCTTGTAGGAAAGATGATGATCATCCAGCCATTTCTTTGCCTTTCGACAGGTTCCGCATTTAGGATACCAGTAAAAAGTCAGAGACATCTGTTTCACCGCCCTCTTTTCCAAAATTAAACTTCAGAGTGACAATTGAATCTTACCATAACGGAGTCAAAATTCCTAATATAAAAATAGCACAATAATAAGACAATTTTAAATCAGTCGTGCTAAGCAGGAATAAGAATGGATTCTATCATCAAGTCCATTAGAAAAAATTCGACTTTCTTCGCAAAAATCCTTCCTGCCATATAAATTTTTATAAAAAAAGAGAAAACTCCCCTCTAAAAGAAGAGAGCTTCATATGAATTAAACGATATAACGTTCTGCTTCAATGATCACATCTGCAGCTTGTCGTTTTTTCGCAATAACATTTATTGGGGTATGGCGGGTGAATTTACGAAGCGAAGACAACATTATACGAAGCGTATCGCCTTGTTCAATCGCAACTAATGTTTCTTTTGCAATCTGCTCGATCTCATTAAAGGCTTCTTGACAGAAAATTTGCGTATAAAGAAGCTTTTGTTGATTCTTCTCAACACCTGATTTGGCAATTGCTTTTTCTGTACGTAATACAACGGATTCCATCGCATAGGCATTGGATACGAGGTCCGCAATATTCGAAAGAACTTCTTGTTCTTTTTCAAGTGCTTTGCCGTATTTTTGTGCAGCTAAACCAGCAGCCAATAAACCAATTTTCTTCGCATTTTTCACTAAATATTTTTCTTGTGCGAGTGGCTCATCACCAGGTTCTTCCGGCATTAACATCATTAATTCTTCCTGAAGCTGTAATGCTTTTTGGAATAATGGCAGTTCGCCTTTCATTGCCTTTTTCACAAATGTTCCTGGTACAAGAAGACGGTTGATTTCATTTGTTCCTTCAAAGATTCGGTTAATACGGGAGTCACGATAGGCTCTTTCAATTGGATACTCCTGCATAAACCCGTATCCCCCATGAATTTGAACACCTTCGTCAACAACCTGATCTAAAACTTCACTTGCAAAGAATTTATTTAGAGAGCATTCGATTGCATATTCAGCAATGGAATTAGCCACTAATTTAATATCCTTTGCTTCTTCGGTTGAAAGTTTTCCTTGATTATCTTCATATAATCCAATTGTTCGATATACAGAGCTCTCAGCAGCATATATTTTCGATGCCAAGGTACCGAATTTTTCTTTTGTTAGGTTGAATTGAGAGATGGGTGTTTTGAATTGCTGGCGCCCATTAGCGTATTTTACGGTCATTTCAAAAGCATTTTTAGAACCGCCAACAGCACCGACTGCGAGCTTATAACGGCCGATATTTAAAATATTAAAGGCAATAACATGACCTCTGCCAAATTCGCCTAAAAGGTTTTCTTTTGGAACCGGTACATCCTGAAGAATCAGCGTCCGAGTAGAAGAGCTCTTAATTCCCATTTTCTTTTCTTCAGCACCCGTTGAAACGCCGGGGAAATCTCTTTCAACGATGAATGCAGTAAAATGCTCGCCATCCACTTTTGCATAAACACAGAACACATCTGCAAAACCGGCATTGGTAATCCATTGCTTTTCACCATTTAAAATATAATGAGTTCCTTCCGTATTTAATCTTGCTGTTGTTTTTGCACCAAGTGCATCGGATCCTGAGCCTGGCTCTGTTAGGGCATAGGCAGCAAGCTTTTCACCTGAAGCAAGTGCAGGTAAATATTTTTTCTTTTGCTCTTCGTTTCCGAACAGGACGATTGGCAGGGATCCAATTCCGACATGAGCACCATGTGAAAGTGAGAACCCACCGGCCTTTGACATTTTTTCAGTAATAAGTGATGAGCTAACTTTATCTAGGCCTATTCCATCATATTCTTCCGGTACATCTGCACCTAGTAGTCCAAGCTCCCCTGCTTCTTTTAAAAGTTTTACTGTACGGTCGAACTCATGTTTTTCTAAATACTCAACCTGTGGAAGCACTTCATTTTCCACAAAGTCTTCGGTTGTTTTCGCAATCATTTTATGCTCATCCGAAAAATCCTCAGGTGTAAACACACGGTCATAGGAAACATCTTCAATTAAAAAGCTTCCGCCTTTTATGATTTTTTCAGTTTGGTTTGCCATTAAAAAATTCCTCCTATTGGAAATTCATCGAATTTATTCAGAAGGGGCGCTTACATATCAGCCCCTTTTGAATAAATTAAAATTGTTTGTTATTCGTGCCTTCCTCTACAATCAACTTTGTATAAAAATCAACAATGTTCTTTAGCATAGCCTTGATTAAAGAAGTTCGAATACGCCGGCAGCGCCCATTCCGCCGCCAATACACATCGTAACGACACCAAATTGTTCATTTCTGCGTTTTAATTCATGAATGAGTGACAATGTAAGCTTGGCACCTGTACAGCCTAGCGGGTGGCCAAGTGCAATGGCGCCGCCATTTACGTTCACTTTTTCTTCATCAAGGCCAAGCTCACGAATAACTTGAAGCGATTGGGAAGCAAATGCCTCATTCAATTCAAAGAGATTGATATCAGAAAGTTCGAGTCCTGCCAACTTTACAGCTTTTGGAACAGCAACAACCGGGCCTACCCCCATAATTTCTGGTGGGACACCGCCAACAGCAAATGATCTGAATTTTGCCAGCGGTTTTAGACCGAGCAATTCAGCCTTTTCACGGTCCATGACCATCACAGCAGCAGCACCATCACTCGTTTGCGAAGAATTTCCTGCCGTAACAGAGCCTGTTACTGAGAAGGCCGGCCGGAGCTTCGCTAGGGTTTCTACGTTCGTGCCAGGACGAACCCCTTCATCCTGTGAGAACTGAATCGTTTTTTCAACAAGCTTATTGTCTTTGCCAATTGAACGGATGGTGACATCGACCGGTACGATTTCATCGACAAATTTTCCTTCTTGAATTGCCTTTGCTGCACGTTCATGGCTTCGCACTGCAAATGCATCCTGGTCTTCGCGGGTGATTCCATATTTCTTTGCCACTTGCTCTGCTGTATGGCCCATACTCATGTAATATTGCGGTGCGGTTTCGGCTAATTTTAAATTTGGTCGAGTGACATGACCCATCATCGGGATTAGGCTCATCGATTCCGCCCCTCCCGCGATGGCAGTATCGGTGTGGCCTAGCATAATTCCTTGTGCTGCATAAGCAATAGCCTGTAATCCAGAAGAACAATACCGATTGATGGTAATCGCAGGAACAGTATGTGGAAGCCCGGCAAGAGCACCTATATTTCGTGCCATGTTAAGCCCTTGTTCAGCTTCCGGCATGGCACAACCTATGATTAAGTCATCGATATTTCCTTCATAATTTCCAGCACGTTTCAAAGTTTCTTTTACTACCAATGCTCCCAAGTCATCAGGACGAACATTGGCAAGCGTTCCTTTCTTCGCTTTACCAACCGGGGTCCGAGCTCCGGCTACAATGACCGCTTCTCTCATAACGTTCCCTCGCCTTCTTTCACTTTTAAAAAATACCAATCTATTATTTTAGTTTCTTAATGGTTTTCCTTTCACAAGCATGTGCTGCATCCGCTGCTGCGATTTTGGCTCTGCAACAAGACTCAGGAATGCTTCTCTTTCCAAATCTAATAGATACTGTTCATCTACTTCAGTACCAAATGGAACCTTCCCTCCAGCAATGACATATGCAAGCTTTTTGGCAATTTTCAAGTCATGCTCGGAGATGTAGCCTGACAGAAACATTCCCTCTGCACCAAGTAACAGGGTCGCATAACCGGTTTCACCAACAACGGGAACTTTTCTGCGAACCTTTGGTTTATAGCCTTTTTCGTGGAGCGCAAGGACCGCCTGCTTTGCATCATATAGCTGGTGATCGCTGTTTACACTAATCCCATCAGCAAAATCTAAGAAATTATTTTCCCGCGCTTCCTCACCAGAGGTTGACACCTTAGCCATTGCGATCGTTTCGAATACTTTATTAGCGACATTTTGTAAATCAAATGGCACACCATTTGGAAGATTCTCTAAATGCTTAATGTAAAGCTCCTTATTACCGCCGCCGCCAGGGATTAAACCGACACCGACTTCAACAAGTCCCATATAAGTCTCGGCAGATGCCTGAATATGGGCAGCCGGTAAACAAACCTCAGCTCCGCCGCCAAGCGTCATGGCAAATGGTGCAGCTACAACTGGTTTTGAGCTGTATTTAATTTTCATCATCGCCTGATGGAAATGACGAACAACCATATCCAATTCATAAATATTATCATCCTGGGCTTCCATCAAAATCATGGCAAGGTTGGCTCCGACACAGAAGTTTTTTCCTTGGTTCCCGATTACCAGGCCCTTGTAGTTTTTATCTACCTCATCAATGGCAAAGTTTACCATTTGGATGATATCAAGACCGATGGCATTATTAGGAGATTGGAATTCGAGAAGCGCTACACCGTCTCCGATATCGATTAAGCTGGCGCCGCTGTTTTTCTTAATGACCCCTTTTTGTTTTTTAATTTTTTTCAAATCCATTACCTTTGGATTAAATTCAACCGGTTTATATTCTCCGTTATCGTAGAAGGATTCTTCTTTGTAGAAAGTCGTAAATCCTTTTTCAAGCATTTCTGTAACCCAGGCAGGGACTTCAAGTCCGTTTTCTTTCATCTTTTGAACGGATTTTTCTACACCAATGGCATCCCATGTTTCAAACGGACCCATTTCCCAGCCGAAACCCCATTTCATTGCATGGTCAATCGCAACAATATCATCGGCAATTTCGCCTAGTAATTGAGCGGAATAAACGAGAACGGGACTGAATATATTCCATAAAAGCTCACCGGCACGGTCCTTGGCATATACAAGCGCTTTCAATTTATTGGCACTGCCCTTTTCCTGTTTGCTCAGTTCTATTGCAGGGGTGGATAATTTTTTGCGTGGACTGTATTCTAATGTACTAGGATCAAGTTCAAGAATTTCTTTGCCTTTTTTCAAAAAGAACCCTTGGCCGGATTTACTGCCTAGCCAGCCTTTTTCAAGCATCGTTTTCATGAAGGTGGGGACTTCAAAGATTTCCTTTTCCTTTCCTTCCACTTGTTCATATACATTGTTGGCCACATGGACAAAGGTATCGAGACCAACCACATCGAGAGTACGGAAGGTTGCACTTTTTGGACGGCCAACCAACGGACCTGTAACGGAATCCACTTCACCGACACTGTAACCGCCTTTTAGCATTTCCTGAAGTGTAATCAAAAGTCCGTACGTACCAATACGGTTCGCAATAAAGTTTGGTGTATCCTTTGCTATGACAACCCCTTTCCCTAATACGTCCTCACCAAAGGTTTTCATGAAAGCAAGAACTTCAGGGTCAGTATATTGAGTAGGAATGACCTCAAGCAATTTTAAGTACCTTGGAGGATTGAAAAAGTGAGTTCCCAGGAAATGCTTCTTGAAATCGTCTGATCTGCCTTCAACCATTGCTTCGACAGAAATTCCGGATGTATTTGAACTGATGATGCTGCCTGGCTTACGATATTGATCAACACGCTCAAATACCTGCTTTTTGACATTTAAATTTTCAACGACCACTTCGATGACCCAGTCAACATCCTTTAATTTGATTAGATCATCTTCAAGATTTCCTGCCTCAATAAGGTCAAGATTTTTTTTCACCGTTAATGGTGCCGGTTTTTGTTTTAAAAGCTTTTGTATGGATGTATGACTAATACGATTTCGGACCTGTTTATCTCCAAGAGTAAGCCCTTTCGCCTTTTCTTCTTCCGTTAATTCCCGAGGCACAATATCCAATAAAAGTGTTGAAATGCCGTTGTTTGCCAGATGGGCAGCAATTCCCGAGCCCATTACTCCAGATCCTAGAACAGCTGCTTTTTTAATTTGTTGGTTCAACATGGTCTCCCCCTCCGATACTTTGAATGAATACTCATTCATTTTTTGAGTAAAAAAAATTCACTTGAATGAGTTCTGTTACTATTAACTATAAAAGATTTTAAAAATTTGCGCAATCTATAATCGCGGAAAATTGAAATTTTTTTGAAAATTAATTTTTATTGGTTTAATACAATAAAAATTAATCAATGGGCATTCTATTTTTGAGGTGATAATCATGGGCAAAATGAAGAAAAACCCCTCCAAAGCAGGGGTAAGCGCGGCAAGCGTTCAGGGGGATGCTGGTCCTAACGTTGAAAATGACGGCGGCGGAAAAAGGAACAGCCAAAACAACCAATTCAAGAAAAGATAAACAGGCTGAATTTTTTCAGCCTGTTTTTTGTTCACGGAAAATGCATTTTTTAACGGGCATAAAAATTCCCTTTTAACAAAGGATAAAGTGGTAAAAGATTATAGATACAGGAGGGGTAATCACTATGCAGCAACAAAATATGAACATGCAGCAGCAAAACATGAATACGGCTCAGTCGAATATGAATATGCAAAATCAACAGAATATCATGCAGCAGCCTCCCGGGATTATTTCAACAAAGGATTCTCTTTATTTAACCGATATGATGTCTTGGAACTTACTGGCGGCTAAAAAGGCCCATTTTTTTGCCCAGCAATGTCAGGACCAAGAGTTAAAAACGGAAGCAGAAAAATGCGGCCAAATGCATCAGCGCCACTATCAGCAGCTGCTTAATCATCTTGGGCACCATGCAAATTCACAGCAACCGCTAAATGGTATGCAATAAGAGAGGAGCGGGAGATTATGATGAACCAAAATCAGAACCAAAACCAACAAAAAATTAAAAATCCCGAAACACAGGTTCCGAAAACACCACAAATGAATGAACGCGATTTTATCAATGATTTATTAACAACTGAAAAGTATATGACCACTTCCTATAGCATGGCCTTGCACGAAGCAAGCCATCAAGGCCTCTATCAGGACATGATGCAGATCTTTACCGAAACACAAAATTGCCAAAGAGACCTATATAACCTAATGTTTAAAAAAGGCTGGTACGCAGTCGAGGCCGCCGAACAACAAAAACTTCAACAATCCTATCAGCAATTCCAAGGCTACACTAACCAACTTCCAAATGGCGGAATGGTTCAGTAAGAAAAGCGGAAGCGACTTGATCAGACCCGACAAGCGCTGGAGGACCTGACGGTGAAGTCGTTCTTTGACTTCATCGGCAGGGCCGAAGCCACTCGAGGGGCTAGGCGCCGGAGCTGAACAGTAATAGCTTTTCGACAAAAATCGGGTGGTGCCTGGCACCACCCGATTTTTGTCGAATTTATTTCTTACGATGTTCTTCATTCATTTGTTTGATTTCGCCCACAATTTCTTTCATTTGTTCTTTTGCTTCTGGATACATGCTATTCCAATGCTTGGCCAGCGCGGGCATGGATTTGGCAATATGGGTGTAGAGTGCCCATACTTTTACTTTTTCTTTTGTTTCTGTATCGCATTCTCCGACAAGGAGTTCGCTGTATTTATCGAGGATTGCTTCAAATTGCTGTAAAAATTTTTCTTCCACTTTCGACACCTTCCATCTACTTAAGATGTGGTTGAAAACATGTATTTCTTATAATGGTAGCGAATGGAAAAAATTAATCCGAGCCCCATCATATTCCCCATTAACGAACTGCCGCCATAACTGATAAACGGCAGCGGAATACCGGTGATAGGTAATACTCCAATGGTCATCCCGATATTTTGAAAAACGTGGAAGGTAATCATACTGATCACCCCGACACAAATATACGTATAGAAATTATTTTTCGTTTCCATACCCACCTTGGTAATGTGGTAAATCAACAAGAAAAATAAACTGATTAAAACACTTGCACCAACAAAGCCAAATTCCTCGCCGACTATACTAAAAATAAAGTCAGTGTGGCTCTCGGGTAAATATACATCCCTGTTCCCATACCCTTTTCCTGATGTTTGTCCCGAACCAATTGCCAGAAGGGATTGGGTTAATTGATAGCCTGCAGAACTTTGAAAATTATAGGGATCAAGCCAAGAATAGATCCGGCTGAACTGATACTGTCTTACCCCAAGATACTTTTCCAACAAATCCGGTTTCACCAATACAAAATAAAAAATCGTAGAAATCAGCACGGTTCCGACTGAAAAAATCGGTAAAAGAAGTTTCCAGGAGATTCCCGAGATAAAAATCATACCTAACATGATCGATAAAAAGACAAGCGAAGTCCCTAAGTCCTGCTTAATAATCAGCATTAACGGAAACATTGTTACTATTCCCAGCTTCATTAACAGCCAGAAATCCGATTGCATTGTTTTTACCAGATGTTTATGATGATGATTTTCAATCACCCATGCCAGAGCCAGGATAATAAAGATTTTCACAAACTCTGATGGCTGGAGCGAACCAATCCCAGGGACCTTAAACCAGTTTTTCGCGCCATTGATGACTGGTGCAATACTTGGCGGGGCAATAATCAATAATCCTAGAAGAAAAATACCAAAGCCATAAAGGTACCATGTGATTTTCTTTAATTGGTCAGAATCAAAGGTCATAACCCCGGCAATGATTCCGCCTCCCACCGCATACCAGACAATTTGCTTCAATACAAAATTCTCCTTGTATTGGCCGCTTGCCTGTGCACTATAGATCGAAATACAACTGGCTAAACAGAGTAACAATAAGATAAAAATAAGACTATAATCAAGTTTCGAAGTTGAGTTATTGTGATTGGAAGTCATGCTCATTCATTCTCCTTTTAATGCACCAACCCTTAAAAGAATCTTTACATTCCTTCATTATATTTTTATTATCCGCAAATCACAACTTCTAACCTTCGAATGGGTTAATTTACATGGTTAATCCAGATTTTCACTGGGAATTTCAGGTTGAAAGTAGAATTTCTTAACCTCTTCCACCATCCATTCCAAATTATTAGGTACCTGTGGAAGCCCATAGCCAATATATAGCGGTGTTGTCACAAACCTAGGCACAATTTTCGCAAAAATTCTTTGATGAATATGATGAAAAAACAAATTATAGCTGGTAGCTTTAAATGGAAAATGGTTTAGAATATAATGGACTGCTGTTTGAATATAGTCCCCAAAAGCCTCGACGTATCCTTCATCAGCCATTTCCACGTTAAATTCATAAAAGCCAACCCTTGGCTTAGTTGATAAAGAAAAGACCACTCCGTCTGTTTCTTCTATGACAATCCCTTCAAATACGCCTTCGGAAACCTTCTCCTTGTAATCAAGATCATTTAAGCCAACAATCTGCATATGGGGGTGGGCAATCGTTCCTCCTGATAATGGCCCATGGTTTTTAAAAAAGAGGACTGATTTCCAATGACCACTTTCCTCCATATCACGCCAATGTTTTAGGCCAAATTGCAAAAGTCTATGTAAATGATCTTTCGAGTACATCGATAATTCCTGATGGCATTCATCTGTTTCAATTAAAACGGTTTGATAAGCGTTTACCAAAACAGGGTATTTATTTTTTAACAGAATAATAGGACCATCGACTTCGATCAAATCCGTCAATTGGTCGCGGTCACAAAAAGGGCAAGCTTGCTGTTTATTTCGGATATTCTCAGGCTTTTGAACACCAATGGAAGTATTAAATAATAAATGGCTATTTTTCACTGTGCTTCTCCCCTCCAACATACTTACTTCTATTTTATGGACAATGAAAAGCTTTTGCACTATTTTTACTTAAACAATCCAATTATTTGCTAATCTTAGAGAGAAGATAAGGAGAAATTTAATAAATAATTGAATAGCCCGCCTTTTTACGAATATTTATAAAGTAAACAAGCTTTCCATTACCATAAAAGAGAGGGAAAATATGTTAACCAAACTTGAAGCACTGGTGCTCGGAATTATTCAGGGATTAACAGAGTTTTTACCAATCAGTAGTACAGGCCACCTATACTTAGGTAGAAATTTGTTTGGCTTGCAGGAAGCGGGGCTTTTATTGGATACCATGCTCCATCTTGGAACCCTGCTTGCTGTATTGGTATTTTACAAGAACGAGTTCATCTATATCATCAAGAAGCCATTTAGCAAATTAACTTTATTATTAATTATTGGAACCATTCCAGCCGTTCTTATTGGGTTGACCTTTAAGGATTATTTTGATGAAATTTCTAAAACAGGAGCCACAATCGGCTGGGAGTTCTTAATTACAGGGGTTTTCCTTTGGTTTGCGGATTCAGCAAAAAATGGCTATAAAAAAATGGACCAAATCAGCTATAAGGATGCATTTATTATTGGCACTTTTCAAGCAGCTGCGATTTTTCCAGCTATCTCCCGCTCTGGTATGACCATTGTTGCCGCATTATGGAGAAAATTGGACCGCGAAACAGCGGCTTACTTTTCCTTTCTCCTATCAACACCGGCGATTGCAGGTGCTGTAGTCCTTCAGTCTTTTGAATTATTCGAGGGCAAGGGTGAAACCATTTCTTTATCGGCGTTATTAGTTGGGATTGTATCCTCCGCAATATTTGGTTATATTGCTGTCAAATGGATGGTTGGATTTTTGAAAAAGCATTCCTTAAGGCCCTTTGCTATTTATGTCTGGATTTTAGGATTTGCGGTCTTGTTTTTCCAATTAACAGGTAAGTTTTAAAAAAGCGGCTCACCATCTGAGCCGCTTTAGTTGCTAATGATAGCTGTTTCTTTTGCCATTGCCTTTGCTTTTTCCATGGCTTCTTGTTTGGCCCTTGCCATGATCTCCGGTACCTGTTTTGGATAATGATCTGTTCCTTCAGCAATAATTGAGTCCATCATTTCCAAACCAAGGAAGCCTAATGCTGTCGTTAAAAAACGGTCGCCAAATTCAAAATCAGCCATAGGTCCTGTTGAATAAATGCCTCCGCGTGTTTGAATATGAATCGCTTTTCTTCCAGTTAGTAGCCCTTTAGGACCATCCTCTGTGTTGATAAAGGTTTTTCCAACAATAAATAGATTATCAAGAAAGGATTTTAATATGGCTGGAGACCCAAGGTTCCATAGCGGTGTGACAAAGACATAATAATCCGCATCCGCATCAATAAACTGATCCGCAAGAGTATGCATTTTCGTTATTTTGGTTTGCTCAGTCTTTGATAATTGGTCAAAAGTTTGTCCCATAAAGGATAGCTTGGCACGTGCGTACATTAAATCCATATCAATTTCCGGGATTTCCATGTCATATAAATGCATCTGTGCAATTTCCACATCCGGGATTTCTTTCTTGAAAGCCTCAAGAAAAACCTCACCAATTTGCATTCCTTTTGAAAGCTTTCCATCCCTTTTTGGGTTAACAGTTATATAAAGAAGCTTTGTCATCAAAATCTCATCCTTTAATATAAAGTTCTTACGTCTATAGTACTACAATCTTGTATGCTCACTTTTGAACAATTTCTGAACGATTGGTTGATTTAAGGAAAAAAGAGGAATACAATATTCAAAAAGAATCTAGGGGGATGACATGAGATACGCTATTATTACAGGGGCTTCAAAAGGCTTAGGTGAAGCGATTGCGAAAAGATTACTAATGGAAGAAATAGCAGTCATTTCTGTTTCCCGGACAGAAAATGAGGAAATTAAACAATTAGCAGCTGAAAAAGGAAATTACTATAAACACTATTCCTGCAACTTGTCTATAGAAGAGGAAGTACAGGAAATCTTTATGCTCATCACCCATTATATTTTTCTTAAAAATCCTGAAGAAATTTTTTTATTTAACAATGCAGGGGTGATTGAACCGATTCATACAGTGGGCAATTTAGACCAAACCCCCATCATTCGCAATATCGATGTGAATTTAATTGCCCCCATTCTAATTACCAATCTATTTTTAAAGAAAGCCCAGCAGGCCAATACAAGCCTTCAGGTCATTAATATCACTTCAGGTGCAGCAGTTCGTTCGATTGAGGGCTGGAGCATTTATTGCAGCGCAAAAGCCGGGTTAAATATGTTTACCCAAACGGTTGCCTTAGAGCAGGCTGCGGCAAAATCGACTCATAAAATATATGCCCTAAGTCCTGGAATTATGGACACAAAAATGCAGGAAACCATTCGTTCCTCATCCAATGAAGCATTTAAGGAGCTTGAGCACTTTAAAGAGTTTAAAGAAAAAAGCTTGCTGCTTCCACCGGAAAAAGTAGCGAATGCACTTGTTGACCTTGCCCTTAGCGGTGAAGCAGAAACCGGCAGAATCTATAATGTGAATGACCTAATCTGACCCGCCTATGACGGCGGGCATTTTCAATTTTTAATTTCCCTTGGAAACCACAGCGTAATGCTTGTTCCAATGTTTACTGTACTTTTAACCTTGACCATTCCTTGGTGGGCGTCCATCAAAGCCTTTACAATGGATAGGCCAATCCCGACACCGCCTGTTTTACGGTCACGAGATTTGTCACCCCGATAAAATCGTTCAAAAATATGGGGAATATCATCCTCTGCGATTCCAGAGCCTTCATCCACAATCTGAAATCCAACATACCCCTCTTCATTGGTAAGAACCGAAATCCTAACATTTTTACCTTCCAGCGTGTATTTCAATGCATTATTTAGAACGTTTGAAAGGATTTGCACTAAGCGGTCTTTATCCGCAAAAAACATTTCTTCCTCCCCAGGTTCAACAATATCAAGATGAACACCTTTTTCATTAAACACTGGTAAAAACATATCCCATAAAGCCGCAAGGACACTTCCAGCTTCTAATTCGATTTTTTCCAAGCGAATTTGCGGGTTTTCTGCTGCAAGCAGCTTTTCAAGCTCATTTACAAGGCGAACCAAACGCATTAATTCCTCATGGCTCTGTTGTAAACGCTCATGTGTTGGTTCCCAAACTTCATCCTGATAGGCTTCAATTTGGCTCCTTAACGTCGTAAGTGGTGTCCTTAGTTCATGAGCAAGATCACCGGTAAATTGCTTACGCAGCATTTCTTCCTTCGCCAAGGATTCGGCCAGATTATTAAACGAAATCGCTAAATCTTTTACCTCTGTCGGCAATCCTACCAAAGGGATCCGGACAGAAAGGTTATGCTGCTGCAGTTCATTTGCCGCAAAAGAGAGTTTTTTCAAACCCAAAGTTAATTTTTTGGAAAAAAGCATACTAAAAAGGATTGCTAGGACAATGGTCAAACAAACAGCTCCATAAATATATAACTGAATGGTTTGCAAAAATGTATGCTCATCATCAATTAATCCTTCTGGATATATGGCTACTAGCTTCCCAATCACCGTTTGGTCTACCTTCAGCGTATAGGATTTCGTATGCCACTCCTCGCCAATCGTAACCGGTTCTGTTAATCCCAAGCTATTTAACATTCCTCTAATTTTTGAGGAGTCCATTTGCAGGCGGCCAAAACGGTCGAATAATTGAAAATAGAGCTGGTCAGTCATGGCATGCTCATGAAGCAGGTTAAAAACAGGGTCACTTGTAAAATGGCCATTTTTTTTATAATCTTTTTCAATCTCAACAATCACTCTTTCAATCTTTTTTTCACGATTACGATCTAAATAGCTTTTAAAGCTCGCTTCAAACCCCCATTGGATAAAAAAGCTGACCAATAGAATGCCAATCATGGAGATTAATAATAAATAAAAAAGAATTTTAGACCGTAATGTCTGCAGCATCGGCAACTCCTCCAAATTTATAGCCCATGCCAAATACAGTTAAAATAAATTCCGGCTGCCGTGACTCCAACTCAATTTTTTTACGAAGATTCTTTATATGGGTATCCACACTGCGCTCGTACCCTTCGTAAAACATGCCTTCATCCTGAATTTTTTCGAGTAAATCCATTCTGCTGTAGACTCTCCCCGGATTTAATGCCATATTAGTTAAAAGTTTATATTCTATCGGCGTCAGCATAATTTCGTGTCCATTTATGGTTACTTCTTTTTTTTCTAGGTCAATTGCAAGCTTTTTGCCGTTGAATTCTAGCCGTTCCACTTTTTCTGATTTTTTCACACGACGTAGAATGGCTTGTACACGAACAACCACTTCTCTCGGGCTAAATGGCTTTGTTAAATAGTCATCAGCTCCGATAATGATCCCATTAATCCGGTCATCCTCCGCCGATTTAGCTGTCAGCATTAGAATCGGAACATCGGATTCTTTTCGGACCAGATGGCAAACCTCTTCACCGGAAATATCCGGCAGCATCAAATCTAATATAATTAAATCAGGCTGGACGTTTTTCACCTTTTTTAAAGCATCAATGCCATTATCTGCACGATGCATCTCATATCCTTCCCTTTCGAGGTAGGCTTCGAGAACTTCGATTATTCTTCTTTCATCATCTACTAGTAAAATTTTCATCGGACACCACTCCCTCTCACCCTAACTATAACATTTGATGTCTGTGATGTTTTCAACTTCACAAATTCACCACAACTTCTTCATCATATCTTCAATCTTTCCCGCTAATATGTAGGTGTAAGAACGAAAGTGGAAGAAACACTGGCTCCTCTTTCCCTAAACCTCTCTCTTTATATACCGATGTCCTGTTGCAAGGACATCTTATTTTTTTGCTTTATAATGGGCGAAAATATTAATATATCAAAATCAAAATTTTCCTTTAAAAAACCTTTCCTTCAACCAAATTTTTCCGGTAAAATGAAAATGTGAAACTTTTTACATATTTTATACGTATATACAAATATAGACAAAGAAAAGGAGTGGTGCCTATTTATGGAGCCGTTAAGCATTCCTTTAGAAACCATCTATTTATACGCACTTATTATTTCAGGTGTTTTAACCATTTTGTATGTTTTGTTTGCAGATGTATTTCATTTTCATGGAGCCGGGGATGCCGGGTTGCATTTTCTCAATCCGGTCCTTATTTTTGCATTTGTGACCATACTCTCAGCCTCTGGATTTCTGCTGGAAAAATTGTCATCGCTCCATTACGGATTGATTTTGGGGATTTCTGCGGTCGTGGCTTTTATAGTGGTGACATTATTAAATGTTTTCGTTCTTATTCCCTTATCGTCGGCAGAAGAGTCACTTGTTTATAAAGAAAGTGATTTACGCGGCAGAATTGGCACAGTTATCACAGCCATTCCAGCAGACGGATTTGGGGAAGTCATGATTGAAAATATTAGCGGCAGAATTGCCAAACCAGCTTCGAGCTTTGATGACGTGGCCATACCAAATGGTACAAAGGTACTTGTAGTCCAAGTTGAAAATGGGATCCTTCAGGTTACCATTAATCAAGAAATAGAAAGTTTTATATAAGGGGGAGTTTCAATGGGTTTTGGAATCATTTGGGTGATTATTGGGATTGTAGCATTAATTCTAATAGCCTTAATCGGAGTTTTTATTACAAAATATAAAACCGCGGGGCCGGATGAGGCACTGATTGTAACAGGTAGTTTCCTTGGAAACCGTAATGTTCATGTGGATGAATCGGGTAATAAAATCAAAATTATCCGCGGCGGAGGTAGTTTTATTTTACCAGTATTTCAACAAGCAAAACCACTCAGCCTTCTTTCCAGTAAGTTAGAGGTTACGACCCCAGAGGTTTATACGGAACAGGGCGTACCAGTTATGGCTGACGGGGTAGCAATCATTAAAATTGGCGGGTCGATTAGTGAAATTGCTACAGCTGCAGAACAATTTCTTGGAAAGGCAAAGGAAGACCGAGAAAATGAAGCGCGTGAAGTCCTCGAAGGTCACCTGCGGTCAATCCTTGGTTCGATGACCGTTGAAGAAATTTATAAAAACCGTGATAAATTCTCGCAGGAAGTTCAAAGGGTCGCTTCTCAAGACCTGGCAAAAATGGGCTTAACAATTGTATCGTTCACGATTAAAGATGTCCGTGATAAAAATGGTTATCTAGACTCATTAGGTAAACCACGGATTGCTCAAGTAAAGCGTGATGCCGATATTGCTACAGCTGAAGCAGAAAAAGAAACACGGATCAAAAAAGCGGAAGCATCTAAGGAAGCAAAGCGTTCTGAATTGGAACGAGCAACAGAAATCGCTGAAGCAGAAAAAATCAATCAGTTGAAAATTGCTGAATTCCGCCGTGAACAGGATATTGCCAAGGCGCGTGCCGACATGGCCTATGATCTTGAAAGTGCCAGATCGAAACAAGAAGTTACGGAACAGGAAATGCAGATTAAGATCATTGAAAGGCAAAAACAAATTGAACTGGAAGAAAAAGAAATTCTCCGTCGTGAGCGCCAGTACGATTCTGAAGTAAAGAAAAAAGCGGATGCGGACCGCTACTCTGTTGAGCAGGCAGCTGCTGCAAATAAGGCAAGAGAGATTGCGGAAGCGGAAGCCAATAAATACCGGATTGAAGCAATGGCGAAAGCGGAGGCAGAACGTATCCGGATGGATGGTCTTGCAAAAGCGGAAGCACAGAAAGCACAAGGTCAATCCGAAGCTGAAATTATTCGCTTGAAAGGTCTTGCTGAGGCAGAAGCAAAAGAAAAAATTGCCGAGGCGTTCGAACAATTCGGTCAAGCCGCGATTCTCGACATGGTGATCAAAATGCTTCCAGAATATGCGAAGCAGGTGGCGAGCCCGCTTTCGAATATCGATAAAATTACCGTTGTTGATACGGGTGGCGAATCGGGAGCGAATGGCGGTGCCAATAAAATCACCAGTTATGCGACGAACTTAATGGCGAGTCTCCAAGAGTCATTAAAAGCTTCAAGTGGAATTGATGTAAAGGAATTAATTGAGAATTATTCAGGTAAATCCAATGTGAAAAGAAGCATTGAGAAATTGACTGAAGAAGTGAAAAAGACAGCTGAATAGCACGAAAACGAGGCTGCCTGTGATGAAAGAAACACAGGCAGCCTTTGCTTTTATGTGTTAATTGTCTCAATGTATGGTGTGCGAACTCTCTTTTTTCCTTTCTTCATAGGCACTATGAATCCTTGTAAGTGCCCATGCTCTTGGTTTATTTCTCCGAAACGGCACTATCAACCTCTGTTTGTTCTTGGGCTCACGATTTTTCCCTTCACACGGGCACTATCAACTTCTGTTTGTTCCCATGCTCACGATTTTTCCCTTTGCACGGGCACTATCATTCTTCGCTTGAAAAACAAAAAGTGCTATGACCGTAGCCATAACACTTTACTGAATCATATTTAAAAATTTCCGTGTCCGCTCTTCTTTTGGATTCGTGAAAATCTCTTCCGGTTTGTTTCTTTCAACCACAACACCCTGGTCCATAAAAATAACTTCATCCGCTGCTTCACGGGCAAAGCGCATTTCATGGGTAACGACAATCATCGTCATTCCTTCTTGGGCAAGATCCTTCATTACTTTAAGAACCTCTCCGACAAGTTCAGGGTCTAGAGCTGAGGTCGGTTCATCAAACAACATAACCTCCGGCTCCATTGCAAGCGCTCTTGCTATACCTACCCGCTGCTGCTGTCCACCGGAAAGCTGTGCAGGATAGTAATCAATTTTGTCACCAAGTCCGACTTTTTCCAAAAGAGACACTGCTTTTTTACGAGCCGTATCCTTACTCTGCCCCTTTACGATGATGGGCCCCTCCATCACATTTTCCACAGCAGTTTTATGCGGGAATAAATTATAATTTTGAAAAACCATACCGGTTAAGCGGCGAAAAGAAGCAATATTCTTCTTTGAAACAGGATTAGAAAAATCAAGACTTTTCCCTTCGATGGAAATTACACCCTTCGTTGGTGTTTCCAAAACATTCAGGCAGCGGAGCATCGTTGTTTTTCCAGAACCGGACGGGCCGATAATGACAACAACCTTTCCTTTTTCCACCTCAAGATCAATCCCTTTTAATACTTCTAATTGATCAAATTGCTTATATAGTCCTTTAATTGATATCATGGTCATTCTCCTTTACTTAAGACACATAGCGGTCCAATCTCGTTTCCAATGATTGTTGAAGGATGGAAAGGAAAAAGCAAATGACCCAATAAATAAGTGCCGCTTCACTATAAACCAATAAAAATTCATAATTGGTTGCAGCAATTTCCTGTGCCTTTCGAAACAACTCCGTTAAAAGAACAAGAGATGCCAACGACGTATCCTTTACAAGACTAATAAATGAGTTTGATAATGGCGGTATCGAGACTCTTGTAGCCTGAGGCAGAATAATTCTTCTAAGTACTTGAGAATAAGACATTCCGATCGAGTACCCTGCTTCCCACTGTCCTTTTGGGATTGAGATAATCGCGGCACGAATAATTTCCGAGCCATAAGCACCGACACTGAGAGAAAAACCAATAATAGCTGCGACATAGGAATCCAGTGTAATTCCAACCGTCGGTAAACCATAAAAAATGATGAACAGCTGGACTAACAATGGAGTTCCCCGAATGATAGAAACATAAATCCTAGCAATCATTTGTAAAATTTTAAGATGCGAAATCCGCGCCAGCGCAGTTAATATGGCAAGGATTAAACCAATGACAAAGGTAATCAGCGTTAAGGGTATTGTATAAAAAATAGCCCCTTTCAAAAGGGGCAGAAAGGAACTTTGTGCAATATCCATTAAACGAGCTGTTCTTTCCGGGTCAGCAAAAATACTATTTAAGTACATCTTCACCAAACCATTTCTCGGAGATTTTTTTGTATGTTCCATCTGAAATCATATCGTTTAATGCTTTGTTTACTGCATCTACTAGTGTTTGATTATTTTTTCTAAACATAAATCCGCTTTGTGAAGCATCTGCTGAAGTTGCCGCAATTTTTACAGGTGCATCAGGCTTTTGTTTTTTATAGTCTAAGAAAGAAATTTTATCGTTGACCGTTACATCAACACGTTTCGATGCCAATAAGTCAATCGCTTGGTTAAAGCCCTCTACTCCGGTAATATTTGCACCAAATTTCCTTGCAATATCCGCATAGTTACTAGTCATAGATTGAGCAGATTTTAAACCTTTTATATCTTCAAATTTTTTCACTTTATTGTTGTCATTACGTACAATAAGAACTGCGCTTGATGTGATGTATGGATTTGAAAAATCGTATTTTTCCTGACGGTCTGGACGAATTCCAACCTCGTTGGCAACTATGTCAAAACGTTTTGCATCTAATCCGGCAAACATTGCATCCCATTGTGTTTCTTTAAATTCCGGTGTTACTCCTAGACGCTTGGCCACTTCCGTAGCTACCTCGACATCAAAACCGGTTAATTTACCGCTTTTATCATGGAACGTAAATGGTGCATATGTACCTTCCGTACCAATGAGAATTTTTCCATCTGCTTTAATCTTAGCCAATAAATCTTTATCCTTTGAAGCAGATTGATTATCATTCTTATTATCTTTAGTGGTATCATTATTACTTGTACCACATGCTGACAGAATTAACATAAAGCTGAGTAAAAGTGCAAATAAAACTGAAAGCTTTTTCACAATATAACCCCCTAATTCTTATTGTTTTACTTGGATTATCATATTACAACTAATGACTTCTGTAAAGTTATTTTATCCGATTATTAAAAATTAATGTAGAAAAACCTATCAGAAAATTCTAATAGGTCATTAAAAGTTATTTCCACCAAGAATCAAACATAGTTGCTGGCAGTTGGCGTTTATGTTCCGTCATGCGATAACGATTTTCAACTTTCTCGGCAATTTCCTTTGAAACAGGTCGACCTTCAAGGTAATCATCAAGCTCATCGTATGTAATGCCCAATTCCGTTTCATCTGCTTGTCCTGGCTTATGATCCAATAAATCTGCTGTCGGTACTTTTAAATATAAACGCTCATCCGCTCCAAGTTCTTTTAACAAAGCTTTTCCCTGGCGTTTTGTTAAACCTGAAAGCGGAAGAACATCTGCGCCCCCATCGCCATATTTCGTATAAAATCCGGTAACAGCTTCAGCAGCATGATCAGTTCCAATTACAAGTAGCCCTTCCATTCCTCCAACTGCATATTGGGCAATCATTCTCATCCTAGCTTTTACATTTCCTTTTTGATAATCACTTAAAGGTTTACCTTTTGACATCCCATCATACTCCGTTTGAACAGAATCAACAGAAGACTTTATATTAAAAACGTAGTCTTGGTCTGCCTGAATAAAGGACAACGACCTTTGTGCATCGTCTTCATCTTGTTGAACACCATAAGGCAGACGGACTGCAATAAAAACAGCTTCCGTTCCTTCCTTCCGCAGCTCTTCAACCGATAACTGCGCGAGGCGCCCGGCAAGGCTTGAATCCTGACCGCCGCTAATCCCCAAAACATAACCTTTAGCCTTTGTTTTATGTAAGTAATTTTTTAAAAAATCAATTCGCTTTCTAATTTCCTCTTTAGGGTTAATCTCAGAAGATACATTTAACTCCTGCATAATTTGGTTTTGCATACTCATCTTTTTTCCTCCATTCTATACACTGCCATTAGGAAATTACTAGGTCACATCTTCAAATTGTGGGATTTCCCCAATTTTATGATTGTGTGAATATCATTTGCAATGGCTTTAATTTTTGTCCTTTTAGAATGAATATTCAATAAAATCGTAATTTGGGTTTTATCATTATAATATACATGAAGTGATTCCCACCCTAATAAAACGCCTCGGCTTAATATGCGATCGCCATAGTTATAAAGCCCAAGTCCATATTTCGAGATACTTCTTGGCCTAAGCATTTCCTTCAAACGATTTCTAGAAATAAGTTTACCACCAAATAATGCCTCATCAAAACGAGATAAATCAAGGGCAGTTGTAAAAATATCTCCACAGCCAAAAAGAGGATACGGATTCAGCTTTTTAATGGAATGCAGATGTTGACCTATTTTTAAATACCCAGTTGATGTAAAAGGAAAAAGATTTTCCCTCGTAATAAATCCTGAACTTTTCATTCCTGCAGGAGCAAAAATATTATGTTGAATATATTCATGCAGTGTTGTTCCCGACACCTTTTCAACAATATAGCCCAATATGAGATAATTAATGTCCTTATAATCCCATCTTGTGCCCGGTATAAATAGAAGTGGTCTTCTTTCCGCCTCGTGTATCATATCCACGGGCTTAGTATCCCAGACTTTCCACAACGGTTTTTGAATTCCTGAAGTATGGCTTAATAAATGAACTAATTTTATTTCTTGGCCATTAGGAAAACCGGGAATATATTTTGATAAAGGGTCTTCAATCGATAGCATGCCTTTTTCTTGCAGTTGTAAAATACATACCGCTACAAACGCCTTTGAAATCGAACCAATTGGATAGGTAGTATAGGGTTGGTTCAAAATATGATTCTTGAAATTCGCATAGCCCATTCCTTTGTTAAAGACCAACTTATGATTCTTGATAACCGTAACACTTCCATTAAGATGCATGTGAGTTAAATAATCTTTAATTCGTTCTTGTTCATTGTTTCCCTTTTGGATAATCTTTTTAAGATTAACTTCATGCTGTTTTGCTAAAGTCCGATTAGGACGATTAATGAATCCTTTATTGTTTTGGCAGGCTGTTTGACCAACAATCATTAATACGACAACAAAACAAATTAGAAGATTTTTTACCATTCCAATCCCCCATACCATCCATATCCTTTTCTTATTTTTATCATAATGCTTCCATTAAACCACTTTTTCCCTTAAATTATCATGAACATTTGATTAGAATTTTCGGTTAGTGCCAGAAGTTCTGGTAAAAAATAAATATATTGCGAGCACTTACGGGAGGATTAAATATGGACGCAAAAACTTGTAAAGAGTCAGTAGTAGTAAGGACAAGCAGAGTTTTTCCCAATGATGTAAATAATCACAATACCTTATTTGGCGGAAAACTAATGAGTGATGTAGATATGATTGCATCCATTTCTGCTGTAAGGCATTCAAGAAGAGAATGTGTTACAGCTTCTACCGATTCAGTTGATTTTCTAAGTCCAATTACTCCTGATGATTCTGTCTGCTTCGAATCGTTTGTAACCTGGACAGGGAGAACTTCATTAGAAGTCTTTGTAAAAATTATTGCTGAAAATCTAATTACTGGGGATAGAAAAATCGCTGCCACCGCGTTTTTAACGTTTGTTGCCTTAGATGATGACGGCAAACCCGCACCAGTACCTGGAATCATTCCTGAAACTGAGGAAGAAAAAAAACTACATGAAACGGCTTCAAAACGGGCTGAAGAACGAAAAGTGCATAGACAAAACAGCAAAGAATTAGCAGAGCACTTAACCATTAATAAACCATGGGAATAAGAAAAGGTTCGTCGAGACGACGAACCTTTTTACGTTAAACCCTCTAATTCTCTTCGATTTGGTGCATGTGGAGGCATTTGAAGCCAGCCTCTATTTACCATGATATTAAAACCCTTCTCTCCATAAAGCAAAATCTCAAGGATAAACTTTTGATAATGAGCCGCTAGGTCCGTTCGCATTGATAAGGACAGGGCGTGCCCAAGGAAAGTAATATCAATCGCATTTAAAGAATGAAAAAGTAGAACGATTAATTTATCGGAGAAAGGAGCTGCTTGTGAATCCGTTACCGCCATTGTAGTTGGCTTTACTCCTAAAAGCTCTTCTCTCATAAAAAGATCGTTAAATACTTGAATTTGCTTTTCAGAAATTTTTTTTCCTTCTTTAATATATTTTCTAATTTCCTTGTCTTTAACAATTTGTAAAAAAGCCGTACAAATGAGAATTGAAAAATAATTCCGTTCGACATTAAAGAAAATTTCAGTAATTTCCGCTGTGTTTAACGGTCTTTTCTTACCAAGTCCCAAAATATATGATTGTTTTTCAATGTATTCAACCTTATTAGGGTACGGAATCATCGGAGGGCGGTCATAGATTCCCTTTTTAAGCATTAAAGTAGTAGCATCTTGATACAAAGTGGCAGATTCTTTCACTATGGTTGTAAAAAAATTCAGAACATCCATTCTTGCGACATTTGCAGTGACAAATCCCATATTGATCATATTCATACGGCCCACCGAATAGACAAAGCTTAAAGCAAATGCATCATAAAACAAAGGAGGGACAGATAAGTCGACGTCCTCATCTGTGAGTCGATCTGGCAGGGGGATTCCTTCTTCCTTAAAAATATCGGTTACTTGCTGAATACGACTAATGGAAGCAGTAAGGGCTTGCTCTAGTACACTTTTTATTTCTTCATCCTGATTATGATGAAGAAAATATTCCAATAACCGAATTCCCATATCCTCTTGGAGAAAAACTGCCCATAATCCCCCAATTTCTGAACTGGATAATCTTGCCGTATGTGAAACCATTATATCCCCCCTAAAAACACGGTTTAAAATTAGGTTCCCAACATACAATTTGTTTTATACTTATTTTGCCGTTTCTTCCGTCTGAGGTTTCCAATTCATGACCTGATCATCTTCGTCAATTTCAATGGTGACGTCGACTACACCCTTTTCCGCCATAATTCTTTCTTCAAGGCGGTCTTTTATATCATCTGCTGCAGCAACTGTCAATTTCGGATCAACCTCTATTTCTAATTCAACGTGGAGATCCTCCCCCTCTTTAATAACGGTTATCCCCTGGATATCCTTCACATCAGGATCTGCCATCACGAGATTACCAATTTTGTCTTCCATTTCTTCATCTGCCTGCCCGATAACACCTGCGGCATTATCTAAAAATACCCTGCCGACGACAAAGAACATCATCGCTCCAATAATAATCGAAACAAGTCCCTCTGCCTGGTGAAAAGCGGTAAAATGAGAAATAAGGACAGCTATAATTGCCAACAAGCCGCCGAGTGTTGCGACCATATCCTCCATAAAAACCAGTTTCGTAGCGGGCTTTGCTCTCCCCAAATTCGCAAAACTTTGAGCAAATACATTTAAGCCTTTAGCCTGGACCTCTACTTCATGCAAAATTTCCTTCATCGCTCTAAATAGAACGGATGTCTCAAGAATCGTTGAGACTCCTAACACAACAATATTAAGGACAAATCCATGGGATGCTGTAGGATGGATGACATGATGATAGCCTTCCACAATTGTCTCAAATGCCATTATCCCAACGACTAGGACGGCACCTAATAGAACTAAGTTGACCAAGCGGCCGAATCCATTGGGAAATCGTTCCGTTGGTGCTTTTTTACTTAAGGCAGACCCAATAAAAACAAATAACTGATTTGCCGCGTCCCCTAAACTGTGCATCGTTTCAGCGAACATCGCTACATTTCCCGTAAACGAATAGGCAACCCCTTTAATAATAGCTATGATCGTATTAATAATCGCAGCCAGCATCGCTGACTTATTGCCCTTTTTTAATAACTGAAATAATTCTCTCATCGTATCCCCTATTCTTTTTATATAATTAATACCCTTAATATTTTCTAAATCACCTGGATTCATGAAAAAATCTCAAGAAGCCCTTGTATAAAAACGGAATATTTTAGAAAACAAGGTATATTGTAGAAGGTATTTAAATAACCCGTCAAGAAATTAAGAAACAAAGATGTATTTATATCTACAAAAGGAGAAATTACATGACTTTCGATGAAATGATGAAAAAGCTAGCTGAACTTGGGTCGGAACAAACGAAAAAAACCTTTGTCAACCATGGAGCAAAAGAACCTCTTTTTGGAGTTAAGGTTGGAGATTTAAAAAAATTGGTAAAATACGTAAAAAAGGATCATGAATTAGCATTAGCGTTATTTAATTCTGATAACCATGATGCAATGTATTTGGCAGGACTTTCGATTAATCCGCAAAAAATCTCAAAAGAAACACTTCAGGGTTGGGTGAAGAAAGCAAATTGGTATTTACTTTCTGAATACACGGTGGCAGGGGTGGCCGCCGAAAGTCCATATGCCCTTGAACTTGCACGGGAATGGATGAGGTCTGAAAAAGAAATGATTGCCGTTTGCGGCTGGAGCACCTATGCAAACTATTTATCGATTGCCCCTGATGAAAATTTAGATATAACTGAAATTCGCAAATTACTCGATCTGGTCGAGGCAACCATTCATGAAGAAAAAAATCGGGTTCGTTACGTGATGAATCTCTTTGTGATATGTGTCGGTGCATATATAGTTTCCTTACATAATGAGGCAATTAAAGTGGCAGAAAAAATCGGAAAAGTGCAGGTCGATGTAGGGAAAACAGCCTGTAAAGTACCAATTGCAACTGAATATATTAAAAAAATTGACCAAAAAGGAAAAATTGGCGTAAAGAAAAAGACCTGTATCTGCTAAAGCGGCCCGTCTTAAAAACGGGCCCTCATTTTATGCATTTTCTAAAACTAGAAATAAACGATTGTTTCGTACACTTTTCTCATCATCGGACACGAGATCGTATTTTTTTAATAAATGGAAAACCTCATTCAATAATTCCTGTGAATGTTCTTTTTCAAAAAACTGCTTAAATAATGGCTGCATCTCTTTAGGCAAAAAGGCTGCCTGTGATTCATATTTCATTTTTACATCTTCATGTGAATGGTCCAGCTTACATTCGCTCATGCTTATAACCTCCTTCAATACCCTTAGAATAACACAACCCCCATTCTTTTTAGAATGGGGGTTCAAATTATACCTTTTTTTGATCCGTCACTTCTAAAACATCCAGAAGGAAAACAAAGATCGGAATTCCGACAATCAAACCCCAAACCCCAAAAAAGTGCTCAGAGAAAATCAAGATAATAAACGTATAGAAAACAGGAAGATTGGTCTTAGACGACATCAAATTTGGATTTAAAATATAGGCTTCAATCCCATGAATAATCGCGATGGCTATTCCAACATAAAGAACCTTCATTAAACCACCGATACTGTAGGCGATAATCGTCAGTGGAATTAACGATAGAATCACCCCTGCTACCGGAATGAGCCCTAGAAGGAAAATCATAATCGAAAGTCCGCCCAGCTGTGGGAAATCCAAGATCCATAAAGAAATCGTTGTTAAAATACAGTTAACGACTGCAATAATTAATTGAGCCTCGATTACCTTACCAAATGTCCCCACAAACTTTCGGGCAAAAAACTCAATTTCAACGTAAATGGAGGAAATCTTGCTCTTTTTAAATTTCTTTGTAAACTCAATTAACCTTGGTTTTTCCAGCAGGAAAAATAAACTCATTAAAAGTGCCAAAAGAATTTGCAGACTTACCTTACTTATATCTGTAAAATATTTGATTAAGAAGGTAAATCCCTGCTCTAAGTAATTCGATATTTGGATTTCTTCAATTTTTTCCGTGATATAATTTAAAACAATATTATCATGCTTTGTTGTATAGAAGGTGGTTAATTGTTTAATAAGCTGCGTTATTTCTGCTGCAATAAGCGGTAAATAAACGACTAATCCATACGAAAGCAATCCAACAATCACCGCATAGGAGACCACCACAATGATCTTTCGATTCAGTCGAACTTTCCCCTCAATAAATTTAACTAAACGATCCATTAAAAACGTAAAAATAAAGGTAAATAAAATTAAGTTAATCATCTCTTTCATCCCATATATGATAAGGGCAATGAAAATGAAGATTAATATTCTTTTAAAACCGCTGCTCTGCCAAAGTTTAGTGATCATATATTTAATCTAACCCCATTGTTTGTACTTATAGTCTAAATACACTAAATTTATTATAACAAATCATTTTTTAAAATTGTTACTTTTTAAAAACATTCCTTCCAGCAACGTTAAAAATGGACAGGTTTCATCGAGTCGTCCAGCGCTTTACTTTCATAGCCGTGCTTGCTTAAATAGTCCAGCAGTTTAGGCAGGTGTTTCAAGGTTTCCCTTTTTTCATGCATTAGGATTACAATCGGCCCCTTTTGTTTTGATTTCTGCTTCAATTGCTGGATTACATTTTTTACAAATCGTTCGTCCCTGTAATACCAGTCCTGACTGTCAATATTCCAGTCCCACATCCTATACCCGCTTTTTGAGACTGCCTGTTTTTCTTCTTTAGTCATATATGGATAGCTTCCGTAAGGTGTTCGAATTAAATGAGAATCTTCCCCTGTTATGGTTTTTAAAGAATACTGGGTCTTATTTAATTCTCCCAATACAGATTTTTCCGATGCATAAAAAAGTTTAACATTATGGGTTACACCATGAATGCCGATGCTTTCCCCAAGCTTCACCATCTTTTTAACCGCATGGGGATATCTTTTAATATTGCCATCGAGCATAAAAAAAGTAGCTTTGTAATGATATTTTTCCAGTACTGCAAGAATATCCTCCGAAAAGCTTTCCGGTCCATCATCAAAAGTTAAATAAATGGTTCTTTTTCTGCTATTTACTGTTTTTAATTTGTTATCCTTTGGCTGAACTAAATCGGTGTCCTTTTTCGATGATTTAGGAGTTTTATTTTTGTTTGCGGCTGTGTGTTCTGGAGCACTATGCTTTACAGTTGTTTTATATCCTTTATTATGAATCTCGTCATCTACTTTTTGCCAATGCCGTAAATCAGCGGCATGCTGCTTCTCTTGCCATAATTCCTTTTCAAACAAATCATCTATCGTAACTTGATAAATTGATCCAGCTGTCTTTTTTAAAGACATTAAACTTCTGTCCTTTTCTCCGATACTAGGTTCATTTGCTTCTGCCTTTGAACCGAAATTATAGATGATAAAGGCCCCTGAAGTGAGTATGCCCAAAGCGACACTGCACAGAAAGGTTCCCTTTAACCATCTATTTTTCCCCATCCCCATTTTTTTAAATCCCTCTTTGCTGTAATTTTATGTCCTTACGCCCATTATAGACGATTTTTCTCGCAAAATGTTTCAAATATATCAAAAATATTACAAAACTATTAAAAGTTTTTACTTTAAATAGATTAAAAAAAGAGACATCACTTGGATACCTCCGGATTGTCGAGAAAGGGTATATGTACCGGCATTTTTTAATTTGTTTGAGTCTAACTAACAGAATTATCATTAAATATTGTGCATGCTCAAAGTCCTGCTGATTTCCGCTCCAGGTGCTTCGCTTTCCGCGGGCGTGCCGGGGAGCCTCCTCGGCGCTTAGGCGCCTGCGGGGTCTCCCCTGCCCCGTACTCCCGCAGGAGTCTTCGCACCTTCCGCTCCAATCAACAGGGATAATAAATTTAAATATTGCCACACACTTTTTCCATCAAGAACTATTTCATCTATAGATACAAATTCATATTCGTTTTGAGAGGACTATTTAGGTTTGAACATTGGAATTCGCCACTTTATTAATAATTTTGTTAATTATATTATAATAAATTAACGCGGTTTATTGTTAAAGCAGATGAATAAAATAAAGGCTGTCGAAGGTTTTTCGACAGCCTGGAGGCATCACTTAGATGCCTCTTTTTTAATCTATTTTAAATTATTTGTCATATTACTAAACGGCCACCAATTGGCTTTGCCAAAGTTTTTAACCATGACTGGAATAAACAATGGCAAGATGACGAACGCGTACAATAATAAACCAACTAAGACAATCGAAGCAATCTGGAGCAATGATAGCATCCCTGAAGGCATCATTGCCGCAAATGTTCCTCCTAAAATAATCGCTGCCGAGATAATGACCGTACCCATCTTTTTCATCGATAACAGCATCGCATCTGCTACCTTTAAATCCTTATACTCATTAAAGCGATCCATCAAGAAAATACTATAATCGACTCCCAGAGCCATCAAAATTACAAATCCAAAGAATGGAACCGCCCAGCTGATTCCTGTATAGCCCAACAGGTTTACAAATAGCGCTTCATTCATGGCCATCGCTGTATAGTAAGTTAAAATCAATGAGCCAATAATATATATCGGCATGATAATAGATCTAAATAAAAGAATTAAGATCAGCGTAATTCCAATCAGCATAAGGACAACTGTCCGTGAAAAATCCTGATTGGACATTTTATTTAAATCTGCGTTTGAGCTGGTAATACCGCCAACGGCAACAACCGCATTTTCAAGCTTTGTACCTTTAACCGCTCTTTTTACCGCATCCTTAATTTCAGGAACCTGGTGAATCGCTTCATTTGAATATGGATTTGCTTTAAATACCACATCCAATGTCATAACTTTTCGGTCATCCGACAGATAGGTATCCATTGCCTGTTTAAAATCCTTGCTTTCCACCACTTCTTTTGGCATATGGAATCCTGACATACTGGTCGAGTCGGATAAATCGGATAAATAACCTTGAGCAGAACCAAGACCATCCGACACTTGATTTAACCCTTTCGCACTTTGGTCAAGCCCGTTCGATAACTGCGTTAATTGGCCTGTTAGACCGCCAAATCCAGTAAGCAGTTGCTTTTGTCCATCATTGATTCCAGACAAACCGCTAGTCAGTTTTGGCATATTAGCAACAATTTGACCTTGACCGTTTGCCAACTTGTCAAGTCCTGCCTGCTGCTGCTCAATTCCTTTAATTAACTTTTCCAGACCAGCAGCAAGTCCCTGCTGGCCGCCATTTGCTTTTTGAAATCCAGCGTTCGCCGTATCCATTCCCTTTGTAATTTGAGAAAGACCAGCGTTTAACTGATTAAGTCCACCGGAAAGAGGTGCTAGCTGCTGCTGGAGTACTTGAACGGTTCCTTTTATTTTTTGATATTGCCCTTCTTTCGCCAATCCATCATAATGACTTTCCAAATAGGTAAAATCTTCGTTCTTAATCTGGGCAAGAGCACTGGATAAAGCTGTTAATCCACCGCCTACATCCTTATATTTGGTGTTTAATGTTTTTAGATTCGCATCTATGTTATGATAACCCTTTTGCAACTTTTTATAGCCAGCAAGTAAGTCCTCGGCACCAGCTTTCGTTTTTTCTAAACCTTTTATCAGTTCTGTAGAACCTGCTGAGCCTTGGCGGATTCCATTTTCAATTTTGGCAAGGTTGGTTTGAATATCAGTCAAACCCGTTTGCAATTGATCGGTTCCTGAAATTAACCCGTTAATTCCGTTCACTGCTCCTTTTAATTGCGGCCCGGATTTTGAAAGCTTGCTGCCTGCTTCTTGCAAGCCGTCACTAATTTTTGTAATTCCATCCTTTCCTTTTCCTAAACCATCCCCAAGACTTTCAGCTTGTTTATTCACGTAAAAGTCTTTAATTTTTTCACCTGTAGGCCTCGTGACAGAACGGACCGTGTCAACTTGATCCACCTTTTCTACTTCTTGACTAATTTTTTCTGCCAATTCCATATAGTCTGTTGAATTCATTGCCTCATCATTTTTAATCACGATTTGGGTCGGCATTGATTCACCAGGACCAAAGCTGTCAGCAATCGCATTAAAAGCACGGATGGATGGAACTTTTCCGCTGATTTCTTCTAATGAGTTAAACGATAATTTCCCATCATACGTAACTAAAAATGGAACACAAATAGCCGCAACAATTAATAATGAAATCACTGGACGAGCCAGGGAAAACTTTCCGACAGCCCCCCAAAGCTTGCTTTCAGCATGTTCCGCACTGCCCTTTGACGGCCAGAAAAGTTTTCTGCCTAATACCGCCATGAAGAATGGAACGATTGTAAATAAGGCGATCAAAAGCATTGCCACTCCAATGGCTACCGCTGAAGAAGATTGGTAGAGGATGAATTGAGAAAAACCAATCGTTGCAAACCCAATCATCACGGCTAAACCACTGAATAACACCGTTCGTCCAGCGGTTCGGTATGTTTCTACGATTGCATCAACGATCGTTTCTCTTTGAGATAATTCCTCTTTGAATCTACTAAGCAATAATATACAATAATCCGTTCCTATTCCGAATAAAACGCAAACCAGAAAGATTTGTGTATAGTTGGATACAGGGAAATTCAGCTTATCTACTAAAATAGCAATAATCGATTGCGCAGCCAGATAAGTAATACCCACTGTTAGCAATGGAATTAAAGGTGATATTAATGAACGAAAAACAAGTAGTAATACAGCTAAAATAAACACGACTGTAATTCCCTCTGTTTTCTTCAAGCCTTCTTCAGAGCTTTTCATCAAATCCTCATTGATCATCCAGTTACTGGTGTAATAATGATCCACCTTTACAGTTTCAATTGTTTTATACAAGGCAGCACTAACTTCTTTGGGCTCACGGTCATTCCAGTTCACCTTAACAGAAGCAAGGATGGACTTCCCGTCCTTAGCAACAAGCTGATTTTTTAAGCTCTTTTCATTAAAATGACTTAGGATTTCTGTGATACCAAGCTTTTCTTTGTTGTCTTCCAATGCTTGAATCGCCTTTTTTGCTTCGATTATTTCAGCACTTGATAACTTTTTATTATCATGAAACACAAGGGCGACTTGGGTTTCCTTGCCGCCATCCTTCTGTTTCTGAACCTGATTCATAATCTCCGTAGCTAAATGGGAGGAATATCCCTTTGGAACATCGACCTGCCCCTTATCACGGACAAGGTCAGCCATATTCGGAGCAATCATGAATAACCCCACTACGACTGCAATCCAGGCAATTAACACGAGCCATTTACTTTTAATAATAAACCTCACCGTTTACTCCTCCTGCTGTAGCTTTTTATTTTCGATAAGAATTCGATTTATCTTTTCATACGTATTTAAAAATTGTTTGATTTCGGTTTCATCGAATTGGGTAATTAAGGATTCAACTAATTTATAGATTCGATCCTCCGTTTGTTCAAATAAGTCAATGCCCTTCTCCGTTAACGTTAGATACACTACACGCCGGTCATTCTCATCACGGGTACGTTGAATTAAACCCTTTTCCCACATCCGATTAATAATGGCAGTGATGGCGCTTTTTTTCACCTCAAAGACTTCTGCCAATTCAGTAGATGTACAGGTACCTGATTTGTGGATATACCTTAACATATAGTGCTGGTCACTAGTGAGATCACTGCTAATTTGCTCTTTTACAAGCGATTCCCCTTTTTTATTAACGGAAAAGGAAAGCGTGATATAACGGTCCACTAATTCTTGAATGTTTTTATCAGCCATTATGTATCGATTCACCTCACTCGAATGATTCTACTGTTTAATTGTTCAACTCGTTAACTATTAACAAAGTTAACTATAATGGCGATGAAATCATTTTGTCAATGATTTATTGGCTGTTTACTTTGAGAGAAAAAAATTCAATGAAGAAAATATTTTTGGGGGGAAGGGAGGGGAGAATATTCATACAAAATAAAGAAAGGTGATTTATAACAAATCACCATGGTTTAGTTTTACTCCGTATTCAATTCTTGAATCAAATTCTTTATTTTCCTTAATTTTTGAGTATTTAATTGACCCTCGGACAATTCGATTTCAAGCTTTAATGTACCCTTTATCACGCCGCTGCTTATCTTTGTTTCACCATCTTGGTTACCTTTAATGAATTGGTCTATGTCTACCTTTAAAGTTGTTGCTAATTTATCTAATATTTCTATACTAGGATTCCGTTGGATATCCCGCTCAATTAAACTTAAATAAGACTTTGAAATACCCGATAACTCACTTAACTGGCTTATTGATAAACCTTTTTCTTCACGAAGTAATTTGAGTTTAGTTCCTTCCATAAAATCTCTCCTTGACTAGCAGATTCTTTTTGTTGTACTTTTCATTCACAATAAAGAACAAAACATTTAAAAAAATATTTATCCTCCTAGACCCTTTGTGATTAACGTAATAACTAGAGGTCCCAATATGACAATAAATAATGCTGGAAAAATGAAAAACACCATTGGAAACAGCATTTTTACTGGTGCCTTCATCGCCTGTTCTCTTGCAGCTTCACGTCTCTGTTCACGTACACGTACGGTAAGATTCCCTAAAACCTTTGCCATTCCAATCCCAAGCTGATCCGCTTGAATCAACGAGGTAATCACACTCTGAAACGAATCAGATGGGACACGCTTCCGAAGCTCGTAAAAAGCTTCTCTTCTTGATTTACCAAGCTTCATATCCTCTAATGTTCGAAGAAACTCTTCTGACAGCGGACCTTTATATTTTTTTGACACCTCTGCGAGTGCCAAATCCAGCCCCATCCCTGCCTCAAGCAAAAGGTTTACCGTATCAAAAAAATCAGCCATTGATTTATTAATTTCTTTAACCCTTGCTGTTTTTTTCTTCCCAAGCTGGAACACAGGAAGCCGGAATCCAAAAATCGCCATAGTGATTGCCATCAACCACACTAACATTTTATTGTCCGCAACTGGCAATAAAAAGAGAACGATCGGCACACTTATACCAATACTCAATACAAATTGAAAAAGCCTAAAATCGATTGCGGACTTGAAAGGGTAGCCCGCATCCCTTAAAAGGATATCTAGTTTTTTTCTTTCCACTTTGGAAACCTTTTGATTTAATAAATTGGTTCCCTTATTCCAATACCGATCAAAAAGCTCTCTTAACCTGTCATCATTCTTTTTTCTTAAAGAATTATTTGTTTCTTTTTTAACTGTTTCCCCAAAAAACTTTCCAACACGTTCGTTGAAAGCAATTTCCTTTTTGAAAATAGTTAACAAGGAACCTGCCACTACGAAGGTTGCAAATGCGGCAGATAGAACAACGAAAACAAAGTTCAACATGAACCCTACACCTCAATTCGGATGATTTTCTGGATTACCCCCCACCCAATAATGATGAAGACACTGCCTACAGTGAGCATTGCCCATCCCAATGGATGATGCAGCATTGGTGAAAAATAATCTTTGCTGACAAACGCTAAATATAAGCCAAGTCCAACCGGCAGTAAGGTGATGATCCAAGATGACATTCTTCCCTGCGCTGTTAACGTATTTAGTTCTTCAAGCACTCGGACTCTGCCTCTAATTGTTTCTTCCATTGTTTCCAATAGCTCAGCAAGATTTCCGCCGCTCTTCCTTTGTGCAAGAATGGCCTGAACGACAACTTCCAATTCTTTGTTAGGTAATCGGTCAATTAATTCTTCAAATACATCCTCTAATGGCATCCCAAGTCCTGCCTGTCTTACAATCCGATCAAATTCTGGACCAAGCGGGTCTGGAATTTCTTTGCCAACAAGCTGCATTGCTTGCATAAAGCTAAAGCCTGCCCTCATGGAATTAGCCATCATCCCCAAGACTTCGATTAACTGATAGGACAACCGAGTTAACCGTTTTTTTCGTTTTTGTTTCATAAAATAATGGGGAATGGCATAACCAATAATTACCGCAATAGCAGAAAGAAACCATGGCAGGCTTAGGAAAGCTGTGAATAGTCCGAAACCGGCAGAGGCTAAAATTCTCAACGCAAAAAACTCCTCCGGCCTCAATCCACTACCAGCTTCTACTAGCATTTTTTCTGTTTTCCTGCTAAATTGAACATTTTTAAACATATTTGATAGAGAAAGAATAAACTGTTTAGAAAGCGGTGGTCTTTTTTCTTTCTTACTTTCATCCTCTTCCGCTTGCGAAACTGGCAAAAACTCCTTGATTCGGTGATTCATTCTCCTCTTTTTTGAAAACCCGCTTAAGATAAGATACATCGAAATACTAACGACTAAAAATACAAAGACCAATTCGATGACTAATTTCAATTAAACCACTCTCCAACAAACCAAGAAGCAGGCAAGGAGTATCCATTTAATTCAAGCTGCTCTGTGAACTTTGGCCTGATACCTGTGCTAATAAAGCTTCCTTGAATCAGACCATCGCCATTATGTCCCTTTTCTTTAAATAAAAACAGATCCTGAAGAACGATTGTATCGCCTTCCATTCCCAGTACTTCCGTTATATGGGTTATTTTTCTCGTACCATCCTTTAATCTTGACTGATGAACAATCAAATTGATGGCATTGGCAATCTGTTCACGGATTGCCCTGACAGGAAGCTCATAGCCTGCCATCAACACCATGGTTTCCAAGCGGGAAAGGATATCTCTAGGGGAGTTAGCGTGCCCAGTACTTAAGCTGCCGTCATGACCGGTATTCATTGCTTGAAGCATATCCAGTGCTTCGGCTCCACGAACCTCCCCAACTACTATCCGGTCAGGCCGCATCCGCAGCGAGTTCCGGACTAAATCACGAATTGAAATTTGCCCTTTTCCTTCGATATTCGCAGGACGGGATTCGAGCGAAACAATATGTTCCTGATGAAGTTTAAGCTCTGCTGCATCTTCGATGGTAACAATTCGTTCACGATTTGGGATAAAGGAAGAGAGAACATTTAAGGTTGAAGTCTTCCCAGAGCCTGTACCGCCGCTGATAAAAATATTGAGTTTGGACTTAACACAAATATCGAGGAATTCCGCCATTTCCTCACTTAATGTTCCAAATTCGACTAAATCTTTAATGGTAAAAGGAGTATCCGAGAATTTCCGTATTGTCAAACTCGGTCCCTTTAAAGCAAGTGGAGGAATAATTGCATTCACACGCGAGCCATCCGGCAGGCGAGCATCCACCATCGGAGAACTTTCATCGACTCGACGGCCAATGGGGGCAACAATCCGCTCGATTACCCTCATAACATGCTGGTCATCCATAAAGCTTACATTACTCCTAGTAATCTTTCCGTTTTGTTCATAATAAATTTCATCATGACAATTGACCATTACCTCACTAATTAATGGGTTCTCTAACAGGGGAGTAATCGGACCATATGCAAGCAATTCATCCTTTACGTATTCAAAAATTTCTTGCTTTTCCTCAAAGGTTAATCGTCCGCCTTCTTCATTAAAAAAGGCTTCTCCTAATTCCTCTATTTTCATTTTCTCCTGCTCTTTATTCTGACTAGGATACTTTTTCAACTCTTCTACTAGATAATTGTGAAGACTTGCTTCTATGTTCCAAAATTCCTGTGATTTTTTTATAGCCGGAGACTCTTGGACCTCTTTGATGGGTTTACTTTGTATACTTGGTGTACTTGATGCATTTGGTGTAATCGTTGCAGCCGCTTCCTCTTTATACCGTTTAAATAGTGACATTCCTTTGTTCTCCTCTCTTTCCAAATAGAGACCAGCGTTTTACTTTTTTTAATTTCTTGGTCTCACCAATTTTTTGATCAATTAGCTTTTCTGAAAGCTTTAAAACAGCCTTCCCAAGCTGGCTCCGTGAGTTCGAGAGAATAAACGGCTGCCCTGTTTTTATCGAGGAGGACGCAACATTTACTTGATCCGGCAGGGTGAAAAAGATATTCAACCCTAAGATTGCTTCAATTTTTTTAATATCAAGTCCCTGTTTCTTTACAAAACGGTTCAAAATTAGTTTTACGCGATCCTTTAAGTTAATCGATTCTAACATCTCTAAATAGAGTTGATTTAATCTTAAAACGGAAACTTCATTTTGCGTTACTAGTAAAATCTCATCGGCTAAATCAAGGTATCGTAAATGAATTTCTGATATGTGAATCGGCATATCAATTAAGACAATATCGAATAGTTTCTTTGCTTCGTTGACGGCTGCTTTTATATGATTCTCTGAAATTCCTTCAAAGAACTCTGGACGAGGAGGAGCGGCAAGAATCGAGACATTGCCCTCAACAGTGGTCATATATTGGTTGATTGAATATTGTTCGCTGCCATATCCTTCCTTTACCCATTCATATATCGTTTTTTTCGGTTTTACATTAAAATACATGGCCACCTCACCAAATTGGAGGTTTCCATCAATTACAGCCACTTTTTTCCCCATTTTCGCGAACGCTACAGCTAGATTAACGGTTACAATTGTCCTGCCCACGCCGCCCTTTGGATTGGTAACGGCAATTACTTTACTTTTTTCTTTTATTAAATTAACTAAGCCTTGGTCCTTCTTTGCCCGGTGCTGCATATATTTCTTTGCGTGCTCAATTGCATCATTCAGTTCTTCCTGAGTGTACGACGAACGCAAGGAATCCGAAGCCCCCATCAACATTGCTTTTTTCAGGTTTTCTAAGTTATCAGGTACAATTAAGATGATATAAACATGCGGGTAAAGAACAGATATTTCCTGACAAAAATCAAATACATTGTAAAGTGTATGAGATTTTATAAATAATACGGATTGATTATTCTCAATTAAAAGCGATCGGAGTCTATCAATTTCGTTGGTCGCAGTTAATCGGAACTGCTTCTTTTCTAAAAGTGATTTTATTTCTCCAGGAGGTGTATTCGTATCAGAAAAATAAACCCAGTTTATGCTCATTTCGATTTAATCCCCCTCTTTGATTACTTCTCTTGTTTGCTTAAGACCAACTTTTCCTTTATCTGGGTCCTCTGTATTTCTAAGCATTAAATAGAACCCATCCTTATCTTTGGCAGCTAAACTAAGCATAACGCCTTCTTTTGGGGTAACCTCCAATGTAACGGATTCATAATGGAGGGCTTCTTCCTTGTTGTCACTGGATTTACCAGAAGATAGGACTTTTACATTTTCAAGAACTAGCACAGCTGATCTATATTCTTTTTTCGTTTTATCATCTTTTTTCGTTCCGTAGGCAATTACATCAACTTTGGAATTCGGGGCAATATACCCTGAAACCCCTTGTGCTGGGTCAACATTGATCGAAATTGCCCTTTTGCCATTACTTACAACAACGAGCGGATTATTGAATTCCCTTTTTAGTGCTTCTTCTTTTTTCGCTTGTTCCTCATCCGATTTTTTCTCATCGCTTTTCTGAGTTACCTCTACAGTAGAAGCTTCTGAGACTTTCCCCTTCGAAAATATGGACAGATAGGCAATACCTGCAAAAGCTATTCCCAATATTAATGAAATGATCCAAATTTTTTTTGTGTTCATAGTGTCCTCCCCTATTTCAACGACTTTCCAGTTTCACTCTACAAGCTTGACGCCTTTTAAATAATTGTAGCTGCCAGATTCACCAATTTCCCCTGCAGTGACGGAATTAATAAATTGTCCTACGATACTTTTATTTTTTCCTTGACTATCATATTCCTTGACCCAAAAGGGAGCAAAACCTAGAATTTCAACTTGCTTTTTACCATTGATGCTCTCCCAGGAATCAATAATAGCTATATAAATTACCCGTTTACAAGTGTTATCAGCAGTAGCCGCAGACTGACACCAATCTTTGTCTTTGTCACTATTAATTAAAGAGTCAGAGTCAGTTTCAACAGCCTTTTTAATGGGTCCATTCATGTCACCTGTTTCTGTAGAAACTTTATCACCTATTGAGACCATCTTTTTGCTCCCATTTTTAATTCCATCCTCTACATCAGGTGCCCCGTTCCCATCTATATCAAGAAACCCGCAATTCCCGGGGCTATTTTTTCCCGACTCATTTTCTACATTTCCACATGTGATATTTGTTTTATCCGGAACTGCGCTTTTTTCTACCGCAATCGGGGCAATTCCTTTAGCGGATTTTAATGGTGCAATAATAGCTTTTGCTGTAGCACTAACATCTGCAGTATTTATTCCCAATACTCTTGCAAAAGTCAGTGGAACATTAATTTGCTTAACCGCCTTAATAGAATCATTTGTTAAGGTTAAATTGTCTTTTATTAGTGGATAGCCATTTTTTTGTGAGACATCTTCAGCATTTTCGATTGCCCGCGCCTGATTTGTTGTTAATCCTTGAGCTCCTGCTAGAACAGCCGCATCAACAGCCTTTTGCAACTTGCTTTTCTCTAAATAAAGCCTGCCGCCATCTATCACTAAAGCAGTGAGACCTAGAAGAGCAACCATTGAAATAGCCACTATTACTAAAGCCGCACCGCTTTCATCTCGCAATTTTAACAAGCTTAAAAATCTTTTCATTTATTCCACCCTCATTACAGTGGTATCTGTTAAAGTTATCGGTCCAACAATGTTTCCAATTACTGGGGTAAGAAATGTTATAGGATAAGTAATTGTTATACTTATATTTGATCCAGATGTTTTTGTTCCTGAAGGAGTAACCCCTACTTTATCTGCTGTTAAGCCAATGCTTGATGCATCGGAAACAGCTGTGCTTTTGATTGTACTATCATCTTTACCAATACTTGCTGCCCGTGCTGCTTCTCTACCCGCATGATCCATGGTCAAATACACATGAAAAATTCGCGCAAAGTCAATAATTCCAAACAGCAATAACACTAAGATAGGCAGAATCAATGCAAACTCAACCAGAGATTGACCTTTTTCCGATTTCATTAAAAACCACCCCAGACAAGTGTGCATAATGTACCAAAGAAAATCGCTACTCCATATGGGAATGAAATACTACTTTTTTTATCCTTTGATAAAAGTATTGAACCAAGATTACTTCTGAAAAAAACAACATTGAAAAATATGGATTTAATGATATTTATTAGACCTTTCTTCTTAATAATCAGTATTAGAGCAATTGCTCCTCCGATTAAGGCTGTGTAAATGAACGAATAAAAAACGAAATTGCTTCCCATTAATACCCCAATTACTGTCATTAGTTTTACATCACCTGCTCCCATGCCACCTAATAAATAGGGAATAATAAGTAAACCGAGTCCCGCTAGGAAACCTTTGCCGCTATATAAAAAACCTTCAAATCCAGTCGTAAGTATGTTATAAACTAGGCCGAAAACGATAGCAGGTAAAGTTACAATATTTAATATTTTCCGTGATTTTATATCTGTAAAAAGACAGATTAAAAGAACAATTACAAGGATAATATCTTCCAAGATATTATTCCCCCTTCCTTATAAATAAACCCTGCTTCTCATGTCTGAAAAGCAGGGATTTTTAATTTAATTATTTAAAACTAATCCCATTAAAAAGTGCTACAATTTTATCTTTAAAAGCACCTAGAGCAACAACACAACCAACGGCAATCAAACCAATAACCAACCCATACTCCGTTAATGCTTGTCCTTCTTCTTGTACTACTAGATTTTTAATTTTTTTCAACATGTTTCATTCCTCCTAAATATTTTGTTAGTTTTTAAGATTAGTTCACTGTATCGAACAATGCTTGCGACCTAATTGTTCTATATTTCTTTGTTGTTTGTTCTTTTTAATGAACAACCCTTGAGTTAATAATAGTACCATTGTCCCGAAATGTAAATAGTTTTTCCTATTTTTGTTCTAAATAAAAAACGACACTATTCAACATTTTTCATTATTGAGAACGAATCGTTCTTATTGTATATTCAATATATCGAACAAATTGAATGATAGGAGAGTATAAAATGGAGCCATTAATTAAAACCATCCCTTTTTCTATTAAACTTGCAGATTCTTTTTTTACTAGACTAAAAGGACTAATGTTTCGAAAAGAACAGTTGGTCGAGGAGGGGTTATGGATATCCCCTTGTAATTCTATCCATATGTGTTTCATGCATTTTGAAATCGATGCTGTTTTTCTAAGCCATAAAGGAGAAATTGTAAAAGTGGTTGAAAGATTAAAACCTTGGAGTTTTGTAAAGCCCATCAAGGAAGCCTACTCCGTTATTGAACTTCCAGCAGGGGCAATTTCACAATTAGGCCTAAAGCAGGGAGATATCCTATCACTTTAAAGAGACAGATGCTGTCTCTTTTTTTTGCCCCTAAAACGAAAATATAAATTTAAATCATGGACAGACAAAATCCCCCACTCCATAACATACATTTTCATATGTGAAAATTTCCATAAACTAATGGAGGTGAATGCTGATGTCAGGTGGTCTTAAAGCCCTGCTATACATTTTGTCCTTTTTTATTCCTGTTGTTGGTATTATTTTAGGAATCATATGGTTGAATGATCAGGAACCTGAAAAGAAACAAGTTGGAAAAACTTGCTTGATCGTCGGAATTGTCGCCATTGTCTTAAGTTGTATTTGCTGGTTTGCTGCATCCGCGCTTTCAATTGGTCCTGCTTTTATGTCCGGATATTAAATCATTAGAACCTAATTCACCTTGTGGATTGGGTTTTTCTTTAGGAGTGGGTAACAACAATGGTTCAAGAATTATTTCATTTTTTAGGAAGAGCGATTTGTCATCAGCTTGAGGAACGTTCACTCCATGCTTCCGGTGAAACATTGTCTGTTTGTGCCCGAGATACAGGAATCTATATCGGGATCTTTTCATCCCTTATTTATTTGCATTTTACTAAAAGGAAAAAAAGCTTAACCATCCCTTCTGTAAAAACAAGCTTGTTCCTTTTGTTATTTCTTGTTCCATTGATGATTGACGGATTGGGATCTTATTTGCAGTTATTTGAATCAAGCAATATTCGAAGGCTGCTGACAGGAATAAGCTTTGGGCTCGTCTTACCTTACTTTCTCTATCCCCTGCTTTCGACAAAATGCCTTGAGGCGACGAGTGAGCCTGTTATCATGAAGAGCAAGGATTTGGTTTCGCCAATTGTTATTAGCAGCATTTTAGGCATGGGATTTTTTGGGGGAGTATTGCCCTATTATCTACTGGACGGTTTCATCATTGTGACAGTGGTTATTTGGTTTAGTTTATGCGCATCATTTTTATTTTCACGAACGGGCTCCAAGTATTTAAGATGGTTTCTTTCGGTATTTGCAAGTTTAACCTTTTTGTCCATCCTATCCATCCTGCATTCATGGATTTTAACGATAACTTAAAAAAGGGCTTGAAACTTAAAGTTTCAGCCCTCTTTTATTAAAAGTTTTTATTTCTGTCGCCAGATTTCGATTTTGGCAGAATGACTCCTTCTACTTTTTCATAAATAGCAAGCAGTTTGTTTAAGAAAGAAAGCTTTGGAGCAATCAAGTAAACAAACAAAGCAGAAATGATTCCGATAAGAGCACCTGTTATTACATCTAGAGGATAGTGAACACCAACCATTACACGGGAGATGGCTACACAGCAGGCCAGAATAATCCATAACCAACCCTCTTTTTTGCGAACCAACAAGATTGAAAAACATATTGAGAAAAAGATAATCGAGTGGTCACTCGGAAACGCATTATCTACAGCATGGCTTACAAGCTTATTAACATGCGGCAGCTCTGCAAACGGCTGATAATGCGAATAAAGCTTACCGGCTATTTTTCCGATGACTTCAGCCACTGCTACAGAAATAACGGACAAGATAATCATCATTCTGTTTTTATCGGTTCTAGTAAACCAATAAACTAACATTCCTAAAATTAAAAAATATAGCATGTATTCTGCAAGAAAAACGGCAATTGGATCTAAAAACGAATGGTCCTTCCCGAGATTATTAATCGCACGAAAGGCTTCAATATTTAATTGAGACATTTTCCTACTCCCAACCTAAAGTTATTTAATAAAACTTTTTCCACCAAAATAGTATACCTTCCTGGACATAAAATGGCAAAACATTTATGAGTGGATTTCTTTTTGCTTTATCATCCAGTTTAAACGTGGCAAAATAACTGGCTTGAATAGGTTGAGAATAAACTTTCTTGTCAGCAGCCAGCAGACAATTGAAGCAAATAGAATCGCTCCCAAAATGACAAATCCTTTATGGCTGACAAGCTGCTCCGGTGCTATTTCGCGGTATACTCGGACAATATTTGTATGAATCAAGTAAATAAACAAGGAGTTTACTCCGAGTTTATTAAAGAAAACCAGTTTCTTTTCCTTTGGAACAAGCAGCATAAGTGATATGGAAAGGACGACAACAACTCCATAGTAAGCTAGATGAATGACTGCTCCCTTTAAGATTGACCAAGTAAAAAAGCTGTAGGAGCTTCGTAAAAATAAAAATTCTGTCCCTGATGGCAATTGGTTAAAAAAGATCATGAAAACAAGGAATACGGCCACGATGGATAAGGCTCCCCAACGTATTGGTATTTTCCAAATTTTCGTTTTTTGGCTAAGGCTGATAAGAACGTTCTTCTTCGCAAGGCTATAGCCAATTAAGAAAAACGGGTAGAAATTCACTAATTTTCTCATTGAGAACCAAGATGGTACGTGGTCAACATAACTTATAGCAACAGCAAAAATAAGTGATATGATGATTGGAAACCGCAGGCGCAAGAAGTATGGCGTAACAATACTCCACACGACGATTCCAAGTAAGTACCAGAGCGTCCAATACGGGTCAAAGATATCAAATATTCTTCCTTCTGGTGATAAATTGACCACAGAATGATCCTGAATTAATTTTTGTAAGAAGCCGTTCGCGATTTGCCAGACTAGGTACACTGAAAGTAATTGAATAATCCGTTTGAATTTTTGCGGACGAAAGAAATACCCACTCACCATAATGAATAATGGCATATGAAAAAAATAAATTACATTGTAAAGATATAGAATAATTCCCGGATGTGAATGATTTCGATATGATTCAATAAAATGCCCAAACACTACTAAAAATATTAAAAGGCCTTTTACGTTATCGAACCATGGTATACGTTGTTTTATCATTATATACCTCCTTCAATAACTTTTTTCGACACTTCTCGACATTTACTAATTAAAACGAACCCCAAAATATCCTTCAATAGAACAAAAGGGCAAAACTTGAGGAAATATAGGAGGATATTCCCTCAACGAATGACCTGATTTTACTTATTTGTTTCTACACAAAAAAGGATAGAAAGCGGGATATTACATTCCCGCTTTCTATCCTTTTATCCGATATTTAATTTAAATTTGAAGAAGTATCATTCTCAACATGATGGATTGAAAACTGAGGCATATCCCTCAATTTTCTTTTCATTAAAACATAATAGAGTACAGCCGGGACGACTATTCCTAAAATCCAAGCAAGATCGGCTCCTCCCATTGCCTTGGCAGCCGGTCCAACATAGAGGGATGTATTCATAAATGGCACTTCAGCAATAATGGATGCCAAGAATGATATAGCAGTAATTTTGTTAACCTTCCCGTACTTCCCATTTAAATCAAAGATATCTTTAATACTATACTCGCCATGGCGCAACACATAAAAATCAACGAGGTTAATGGCTGTCCATGGGATTAAGAAGTAACTGATAAATAATATAAAGTTTATAAAATTCGATAAGAAATTCCCTTGCCCCAAAATGGCCAGTACTGTTCCAATTGTTGCTATTCCAAACACAAAGAAAAATCTTACCTTTGGCGTTACTTTAATTTTTGAAAAAGGCTCAACGGTGGTTACAGTTGACATAAAGGCACCATATAAATTAAACACATTAATTGAGAGCTGACCTAAGAGGATAACGGCAAACATGATAAATGAGAAGCTGCCAAACTGGTGTGCTAAATTGGCACCGGTGTGGTTTAGGAAACCCGGAATCGCTGTCGTCAAAAACACTCCCAATAGCATCATCCAACCAGTTCCAAGAACAGACCCGGCATACGTATACCAAAAGGTTTTTGAATAAGAGGTATCCACCGGTAAATACCTTGAGTAGTCAGCAACATATGGCGCAAAAGAAATCTGCCAGGTTGCAACCACACTAACAGCTAACATAAATGTCCCAAAATTAAAATTGGCCGGAGACCAGCTTCCAGCCGGCACTGGTAATTTAAAGACAATAAATGTTGCTATGACGAAAACGATAAAAAATACCCATGTCAAGTATTTCTGCATTTTATGAATTAAATCGTGGCCAATCATTGTCACGATAAAGGTAATGATATTGAGGATAATAATACTCAATGTTAAATTGATGTTTAATGTACTGCTCAAAACTTGAGCTCCTAACAATCCGCTACTTGCAAAAAAGCCTAAGTACATAAAAACAACAAGAAGCAAGGGAATAACTGCACCAATCACACCAAATTGCGCACGGCTTTGAATCATTTGTGGAATTCCAAGTTTTGGTCCTTGTGCCGAATGGGAAGCCATAAAAATAGCTCCTGATAGATTACCAACGATAATTGCAACAACACTCCAAAAAAGATTTAAACCGAACGTAACACACAATGCTCCAGTTACTAGCGTGGTAATATGCATATTAGCAGCAAACCAAACTGAAAATAATCCTTTCGCTTTTCCATGACGTTCATTCGCAGGAATATACTCAATGCTTCTTGTCTCTATTTTCATCGACATACCTCCGTTATTTAATTTGGAGAATAATATTAAGTATGAATTTCTTCCTTTTTCGCTTTGCTTTCCTCATCAATTTCTCTTTCTTTTAAAACAAAACTAAGCAAGTCCAATGCCAGGCGCGCGCCTACTTGCCCTGTCATTCCTGCAGAATCATAGGGAGGGGCTACTTCAACTAAATCGAAACCAATTACCTTTCCTCTTTTCGCAATTCCTTCAAGCAATTCATTAACTTCATCGTATATAAATCCTCCAGGAGAAGGTGTACCTGTTCCCGGCGCTACGGAAGGATCTAATCCATCAATATCAATGGTGATGTAATATTTCTCTCCCTCCGGAATCAGCTCCAACACATTTTCAAATCCCATTTTTCTCATTTTCCTCGGTGATAAGATGACACTGCCATATTCTCGGGCAGCATCTACATCTTCCTTTAAACTGCTGCTAATTCCACGAATCCCAAATTGAAAAATTTTCTGAACATGATCCATTTCAGATAAACGCCGTATGCAGCTTCCATGACCAAGCCGCTGCCCGGAACGATGGTCTGCCCAATCTAAATGAGCATCGATTTGAATGACATGAAAAGGTCCTAAATCCTCTAACCCTTTTCCGACGGGAATTGAAATCGAATGATCCCCGCCTAAGACAACCGGCATGGCTCCTTTTGAAACAATCTTCCTAATGGCTTCTTCAGTATTTTCATGACACTGGATAATATCACCATGTACCATATCAACATCTCCGCAATCAACTACTTTCCATTTTGGCCCCAAATACGTAATATCTTTTTCGATATCATAGGCACCATTTAACCCAAAGCTATAAAGCGTTGAACCTTCACGAATCCCCCTTGGACCCATTCTTGCACCGGATTTCCATTGCGTACCCATATCATTTGGAACACCAATGACTGCAACATCTGCATCCAATTCATTTAGATTTGGGCAAACAGGGTATTTTCCAAATGTACTGATTCCCGTAAAAGGTAAATTCAAAAATTGCTTTTCATCCTGATTTGACATGTAATATGCCTCCTTTTTAGATTTTCACTAAAAATAATGCAACTTTCATGCCAATCTTTACTGGGATGAACTTATTCATGATTATGTAAGGTATAAATTACGGGCAGCAGATAATTTATAGTCAAAACTGACTACCCCCATCAACATACTTCCTTATTTTCCGATTGGCAGTGGATTGACTAATCCCCAATTTTTCAGCAAGTTTAATACTGCTAGGAAATTTCTGATACATCCGGACAATATATTCCTTTTCTATTGTTTCTATATAATCATTTAAAGTCATTTCATTGGATTCTGTAATCATTTTGTTTTGATCCTCTTCATCCTCTACTTCAATACCTATTTCAATGCCACTTGAAGTGATAATCTTTTTCTCAATATAGTTCCTTAATTCCCTAACATTTCCCGGCCAGATTTGTTGACTTAACCATGCAATCATTGCCGGGGTAAAATGTTTATTCATTTCATACTTTCGATTCATTTCCTCTGTAATCTTATAAATGAGTGGAATGATTTCTTCCTTTCGTTCCCTAAGGGGTGGGATCTCAATTTTAACTACATTGATTCGGTAATATAAATCTTCTCTGAATTTCCTTTCTTTAATTAAGATTTCTAAGTTTTGATTTGTAGCACAAATGATTCTGCACTTTACCTCAACTTTTTTACTACCGCCTAGTCTCATTAACGTTTGGTTCTGCAATACAGAAAGCAATTTCACTTGAAGATTCATTGGCAATTCACCAATTTCATCGAGAAACAATGTACCTTCCCCTGCTGCCTCAAAATACCCTTTTTTACCGCCTTTTTTAGAACCGGTAAATGCTCCTTCCTCATACCCAAATAGTTCCGACTCAAATAGGGACTCAGGTATCGCACCACAGTTTACTTCAATAAACGGATGATTTTCTTTTGTAGACATTTGATGAATCATATGGGCAATATGATTTTTACCTACCCCGGACTCCCCTTCTAGTAGGACCGTAACACTTAGATTGGTCACTTTTGATACAATATCAAAAACTTTTTCCATTTTGCTGTTACGAAGAAAGAATGGATTTGCCGCTTGTTTTTTTAATTTTGCAATCTCTTCTTGATATAATTTCAATGCCTTAGCAACCTGCTCATTTTCTTTTTTTAAGTATTCAAATTCTGTAACATCCCTTGAAACACTCAATGCTCCAACTAATTCGCCTGTTGAGTCATAAATTGGATAACCTGAGATTATGAGTTTTCTATTATGCTTCGTTTCTTGGATTAACGTATCTTTTTTTTGGGTTCTCAAGACATTCGCAATTACTGATGGCGAAAACATTCCCTGATTTTCTAGTTCAAAAATATTATGATTCACAATTTGCTCACTAGGAATTCCAAATACCTTTTCAGTAGATTGGCTTGTATATAAAACCATTCCCGATGCATCCGCAATAAAGATTTCATCAAAAGAATGCTCTAAAATATGCTTTAAAAGAATGGAGTCATCTAAAGTTAAATTCATCTTTATCACCTAGTCATTTTTGATTTAATCATAATCAAAAATGACTAAAAATTCAAATTATTTTAAATTAAATTAAAAATAGATTTTAATGGATTAAAATAAAAACAGAATGTATGTTCGAAATATGAAAAGGTGATTCCTTGGATTGGAAAGTATAATGCAGTATGATCGTGGAGGAAAATAGCATTTGAGGAAATGTTTTTTGAAATATAAAAAAGACCAGCATTATTTATGCTGGTCTTGTATCCACCTATGTATGGTGGAGACGGCGGGAATCGAACCCGCGTCCAAAGATATCGGCACTTAAGCTTCTACGAGTGTAGTCGACATATTGGCACTTCGCTGAGCCATATGCCTGTCGACAGGCGTCCGGTCAGCTAGCCTGGTTGTTCTCTTCCTTCATCCTCAGGCGGTGGAATCCGGCGTAGCCCACTTAGAGTGAGTCCCTTACCCTACCACATGGGCAATGGAGGGAGGAACCGCTATGCAGTATTAAGCTGCGAAAGCGAGGTTGTTGTTAGTTTTGCCAGTTATGGCTTTGACGTTTTAACGAGGCCGATCCCCTCGACTCGCAACCTAAGCTCAAACTACCCCTGTCGAATCCGTAGCGTCCCCATTATAAAATGTGCTTAAAATCTAATGAAAGATTTTAGCAAGACGTTCGGGTGCTCAAGAATTAGTTAAGAGCAAAAGTTTCCGTCGCTCCTTAGCGACAAATTTATTATAACACACTGCGGGAAAATTTCAATTGTAAGTATTTGTAAACTACATCTTTTGACGTTCTCGGAATGCCCGCTCAATTTCACGCTTTGCTTCTTTTTGTTTCAGAGACTCACGCTTATCATAATTTTTCTTACCCTTTGCAAGGCCAATTAAAACCTTACAAAAGCCATTTTTCAAATAAAGCTTTAATGGTACAAGCGCATAGCCCGCTTCCTTTGTTTCACCAATTAGTTTATTGATTTCACGTTTATGAAGCAATAATTTACGAGTTCTTAATGGATCATGATTAAAGCGATTCCCTTGCTCATAGGGACTGATATGCATCCCGAATAAAACCGCTTCGCCATTTTGAATTCTGGCATATGAATCCTTTAGGTTTACTTTACCCGCACGGATCGACTTGATTTCAGTTCCTTGCAAAACGATTCCGGCTTCGTACGTTTCTTCGATAAAATAGTCATGATAAGCTTTTTTGTTCTGCGCAACAACTTTTCCTTCACCTTTTGGCATGTTCTCACCTCTATTTCCTTTAAATTGTAGCAGAATTCTTGGGGCTGTACAATTGAAACGGGTATTTGGCGAGGTTTTAACAACCTTTTGAAAATTTATCTGCGGAAAATCCACTTTAATCTACGGTAGTAGAGGTTTTATCTGCGATAAGTTAGATTTTATCTGCGGAACTATTTTTGAAAGACCACTTTTGATTTTCCTCTTCAGTTTTTGGCCTTCATCGACCTCATGAAAACCATTTCCATGAAACTCCCTCTCTTTTTTGGCGTTCATCGACCTCATGAAAACCATTTCCAAGGAACTCCCTCTCTTTTTTGGCCTTCATCGACCTCATGAAAACCATTTCCAAGAAACTCCCTCTCTTTTTTGGCCTTCATCGACCTCATGAAAACCATTTCCATGAAACTCCCTCTCTTTTTTGGCCTTCATCGACCCATGAAAACCATTTCCATGAAACTCCCTCTCTTTTTTGGCCTTCATCGACCTCATGAAGACCATTTCCATGAAACTCCCTCTCTATTCAGCCTTCATCGACCTCATGAAGACCATTTCCATGAAACTCCCTCTCTATTCGGCCTTCATCGACCTCATGAAGACCATTTCCATGAAACTCCCTCTCTATTCAGCCTTCATCGACCTCATGAAAACCATTTCCAAGAAACTCCCTCTATTTTTTGGCCTTCATCGACCTTATGAAGACCATTTCCAAGAAACTCCCTCTCTTTTTTCGCCTTCATCGACCTTATGAAAACCATTTCCAAGAAACTCCCTCTCTTTTTTCGCCTTCATCGACCTCATGAAGACCATTTCCATGAAACTCCCTCTCTTTTTTGGCCTTCATCGACCTCATGAAAACCATTTCCATGAAACTCCCTCTCTTTTTTGGCCTTCATCGACCTTATGAAGACCATTTCCATGAAACTCCCTCTCTTTTTTGGCCTTCATCGACCTTATGAGACCATTTCCATCAGATTCTTCTAATGTTTTAGCCTTCATAAAACGTCGGCTTACTTTGATTATCAAAAAAGGCTATCAAAAAGGCATATGAATCAACCTTTTACGACAGCCTCCACTAGATTATCTTCTCTTTTTCCGCTTCGTACTTTTGTTTTTCGGCACATTTTCGTAGAATTTGCGCTTCTTTTTCGACTTCGAACCGTTGCCGCCCTGGCCGCCTTCACCAGACCTTTGATTGCGGTCGCCCTGCTGCTTGTTTCTACGAGGTTTATTGGTATCACTGCCGGTCTTAAAGACCTTCGGTGCCTCTGATCGTTCGCGGCGAGGTGTACCCTTCATACCGACGATTTCAAAATCAATTGATCGTTCCTCTTTATTCACTTTCACAACTCGAACAGTAATTTCATCACCAATCCGGAATACATTACCCGTACGTTCACCAATCATCGCATAGTGGCGTTCGTCAAAGCGGTAATAATCATCTGTCATATAGCTGACATGAACAAGTCCCTCGATGGTATTTGGAAGCTCAACAAACATCCCAAAATTGGTAACAGAGCTGATGATTCCATCATACTCAACGCCAATTTTGTCCTCCATGTACTCCGCTTTCTTCAATTCATCCGTTTCACGTTCTGCATCAACGGCACGGCGCTCCATTCTTGAAGAATGGGCTGCAATTTCCGGAAGCTGGGCATTCCATTTTTCCCTTGTCGCTTCATCCAGCTTGCCTTCAATCAAATACGTGCGAATTAAACGGTGTACAATCGTATCCGGATAACGTCGGATCGGCGAGGTGAAATGGGTATAAAATTCCGTAGAAAGACCAAAGTGCCCTAAGCTTTCCGGGTCATACTTCGCCTGTTGCATCGAGCGCAGCATCACTGTTGAAATAACCATTTCCTCAGGCTTTCCCTGAACCTCTTCAATAATTTCTTGAAGAGCCCTTGGATGCACTTCATTGGCTGTCCCTTTTACAATATAGCCAAAATTGGTGATAAACTCGAAAAATTTCCGTAACTTATCTTCCTTCGGATCTTCATGGATACGGTAAATGAACGGAACTTCCATCCAATGAAAATGTTCTGCGACCGTTTCATTTGCGGCAAGCATGAATTCTTCAATCAATCTCTCGGCAACGGAACGCTCACGTAGAACCACATCTGTTGGATTTCCTTCCTCATCGACTAATACCTTTGATTCTTTAAAATCAAAATCGATGGCGCCCCGTTTCATTCTTTTATCGCGTAAAATCGCAGCCAGTTCTTCCATTAACTCAAACATTGGAACTAGCGGTTCATAGCGTTTTCTAGTTTCCTCATCTTTATCAATCAAAATTCGGTTAACATCATAATAGGTCATTCGCTCAGTTGTCTTAATGACACTTTGAAAAATTTCATGATCCACCACTTGACCTTCCGAGGTAATCTCCATATTACAAGAAAGAACTAAGCGGTCCACTTTTGGATTCAACGAGCAAATTCCATTTGAAAGCCGGTGAGGGATCATCGGGATTACTCGGTCTACTAAATAAACACTTGTTGCCCGGTCCTCAGCTTCTACATCAATCGGTGACCCTTCTTTTACATAATAGCTGACATCAGCAATATGTACACCAAGCTTATAGTTTCCATTTTCAAGTTTCGTAACCGTTACGGCATCATCGAGGTCCTTTGCATCTGCACCATCAATCGTCACAATGGTTTCGTTCCGTAAATCACGTCGGTTCGCCAGTTCACTCTCATCAATGGTATCCGGTGTTTCATTTGCTTGCTGCAAAACATCCTCCGGAAAAGCCATTGGCAAACCATGCTTGTGGATAATCGAGAGAATATCCACTCCCGGGTCATTTTTATGTCCAAGAATTTCAATGACTTCCCCTTCAGCACTTTTGCGTCCCTCTGGATAGGTAGTTAATTTTACAACTACCTTATGTCCTTCCACTGCTCCCTTTGAAGCAGCTTTCGGGATAAAAATATCACTAGCAAACTTTTTATCATCCGGAATTACGAAACCAAAACTTTTACTTTCCACATAAGTTCCGACCATTTGCTGAATTCCTCGTTCAATGATCCGAATAATACTGCCTTCCCGGCGCTGGCCGGAGCTCTCTGATGATACACGAGCTAAAACGGTATCCCCGTGCATAGCTGTGTTTGTTTCATTCGGAGGAATAAAAATATCGTCCATTCCCGGCTCATCCGGAATCACAAAGGCAAAGCCCTTTGCATGTCCTGTTAATTTTCCACGAATTAGGTTCATTTTTTCCGGCAAGCCGTAGCGGTTACTGCGAGTTCGGACTACTAATCCTTTTTCCTCCATTTGGACTAATGCCTTAACGAATTCCTTAAAGTCACTGGAGTCCTGAATTCCAAATGCAGCTTCTAGCTCTTGTACAGTCAACGGTTTATAGGCTTCGTCCTTCATATAATGCAAAAGCTTGTCAATATGCTTTTGAATTGTATCTTCCAAGCAAATCCCTCCTTTTCGGGTGCTTTAATCGTTCCATTCCAATGTTTCTAAAAAGGCATATACATCCTCATGAAGCTGTTCTTTCTCTTTATCTAGAGTAATCACATGTCCGGAATCTTCGAACCATTTGATTTGTTTTTGAACAGACTCAATGTTGTTGTAAATAATGTTGGCGCTATCCGTGTTGATCATGTTGTCATGGCGAGCTTGAACCACAAAGGTTGGAGCATAAATTAAATCAACATGGTCCCGAACATCTGCGATTTGCTCCTGAAGAGCGCGTAAGGTTTGCATGGGCGTTTTTGCAAACTCGTTCATTTCCAATTCGATTTGTTCCTCTGTTTTTCCTTCTCGTTTTTTAAATTCGCGGGCATATTCTAAAACGCCTTGGTACATAACCTCTTCACTTTTAATATACATAGGCGCACACATAGTTATGATGCCTTTTATAGGTACAGTGTAACCCAATTTTAAAGAAAATACCCCGCCAAGGGAAAGACCGGCGACTGCAATTTCCTCGTGACCTTTATTTTTCAAAAATTCATAGCCATTCAGTACATCTTGCCACCAATCCTTAGGACCGGTATGAACAAGCTCCTCTGGTGGGACTCCGTGTCCTTTATAATGTGGGGCATAGCAAGTATAGCCCTTTTTTTCAAGAAAACGGCCCAGCATCCGCACATCCGAGGAATTCCCAGTGAATCCATGGAGCAAGAGAACCGCTCTTTTTCCTCCTTCAAAGGTAAATGGCTTTGGTAATGAAATTCTCATATGTAAAAACTCCTTCTTTATCTCTAGCTTATCTTAGTTTAAGCAATGGGGTGGGGAACATTCCAGAAAAAAGGCTTACAGTGAGCTTGGAAAAGCGTTGTTTTTGCGATATCAACACTTTTTTAGAAAATATCTACAATTTTGGAGGGATATCGACACTTTTTTAAGATAAATCAACACTTTTTAAGATATATCGACACTTTTTGGAGGAACAATTCCTCTAAAAGCACAAAAAAACCCGGCCTGCGGCCAGGTTTAAACTTTAAAGTAGGTAACAGCAACTGCTAGTACAAAAAATAACACCGATAAAACGACGGTAATTCGATGTAGGATTAGGTCGATACCGCGAGCTTTTTGCTTACCGAATAGTGATTCAGCACCACCTGAAATGGCACCGGATAAACCAGCGCTTTTTCCTGATTGAAGTAAAACAACAGCGATAAGTCCGATACTTACGATTACTAACAAGATTACAACGAATGTATGCATAAGGCCACCTCCAGTTACACGTGCATCACAGTAACTTAAATTTACCATATTATTTCCCTTTCCACAATAGAGTTGTTGTGACAGCTTTTGGGAAATTATATATTTTGCAATCATTTAAAGGTATATTAACTTAAAAATACTTCTAAAAAAGAAGTTCCCACAGAGAAAAACGGCTTAAACATAAGTTCTAAGCCGTTTTTTGAACATATTAATCTACTGGGCGGTCATCAAAATCATAATCAACTGGGCCAGGAGCTACGTGTGCATTTACTAGAGCTGGCGTGTCAGGACGCGCAATTTGATAAGCAGCAGCTCCTACGATTGAAGCAGCTTGCTGAAGCTTTTCCTTGCTAATTTTATCAATTGTATCCGTCGGTTGGTGATACCAAGGCTCAACCGGTGAGTGGATAAATAGTGCTGAAGGAATTCCAAGCTCATGGAATGGTTGGTGATCGCTTCGGCCTAATTGTCCATATGGTATCGCTACATCCATCGTTCTTGCACCAGCAGAGGAGCCTAAATCCGTTACAAGATTTTTCTTACCGTCGATTGTATACATGATTAAGCCGCCTGCGGGATTATCTTCCCCTGCATCACGCCCGCCAATCATATCCATTTGAAAGTGGGCAACCATGCGCTCCACATCGCTCTTTGGAAGCTTTGATGCATAAAACGATGAACCAACCAGACCCCTTTCCTCTGAACCAAAGGTAAGAAATCGAACTTCTGTGTCAATCGGAGTTTTAGAAAATATTCGTGCTAATTCTAGGACAGCGGACACCCCTGAGGCATCATCATTAGCTCCCGGACCGCCATGAACAGAGTCATGGTGCGCCCCAATGGTGATGATTTGCCCGGTATCCTTATTTTTGTTCGGCTTCAATTTCGCTTCCACCACATAAGAAGTTTTCTCAATTTTTTCAATATCGACATCTAAGGTTGACTCAACTGGTCCGGACTTTAGTTGATCAACTAATGCCAAACCTTGAGCACGTGTGATAGCGACTGCCGGTATATTCTGTCCTTCTGAAACTTGTCCAAAACTATTCCCATTAACATTATTATACATAATGACCCCAACGGCACCTTTTTCAAGAACATTTTGCACCTTTTCAACAAACGTTAGGTCCCCACGTTCCACTAAGGCAATTTTACCTTTTACAGCATCAGTAATTTCCTCAGGTTTTGCTTTTCCAACATTCACAAGCTGGGCTGTCACTTTTCCACTCACGCTGCCACTAAACGCTCTTGGTGCCGTTCCATCCAAGTCTATACCGTCAATTTTCACCCACACATGTTTTGTCAGATAATCGTAAATAGGGAACGGGATTACTTTTGTTTCAAGACCTAAACTCTTAAACTGCCCCTCTATGTAATTTACTGCACGAACTTCCCCTTCTGTACCAGCCTCCCTTGGCTGCTCTGATAACAAGGCAATGGTGTTATACATATTATCCGCACTGATTTTTTTGATAATTTTGTTGTCAAAGGCTGTGTCTGATTGTCCATTTGCCGGACTTGTCGTTTGAGCATAAACAGTCCCAGAGGATAAAACCATCCCAACTGTTAAAACCGTAATCATCGATTTTTTTCGAAACATCTAACTAAATCCCCCTTTTATTTGAAATACACCCTTATTATTCATTATTTGTAATTTTTAGTAAATAATTTTCGTTTTACTAATAAGCTTTATTCCAATTTATTTTATCTATATATTGGTAAAAAGGTCCGACCTCACTTCTAATTTCTTTCAGAAATCCACTCCTCCTAATTCCTTTAAACCACTCTTCCCTCACCCCATCCACCCAAAAATACCTAACCTTCGACAAAATTTAGTTCATCAGAATGAACTATTCGACATCTCTTGTAAAACATAAAAAACCTCCTATAAATGTGGGGTTCCCCACACCTATAGGAGGTTTATACAAAAAATTATTTGCTTAAGTTATAGAAAGACTTAATTCCGTTAAACTTAGATGTTTCGCCTAATTGATCTTCAATGCGAAGTAATTGATTGTATTTCGCTACACGGTCAGTACGAGATGGCGCACCAGTTTTGATCTGACCTGCGTTTGTTGCTACTGCAATGTCAGCAATTGTGCTGTCTTCTGTTTCACCAGAACGGTGAGAAATTACAGCAGTATATCCCGCGCGTTTTGCCATTTCAATCGCATCAAAAGTTTCAGTAAGAGTTCCGATTTGGTTAACTTTAATTAGGATTGAGTTTCCAATTCCTTTTTCAATACCTTCAGCAAGCTTCTTCGTATTGGTTACGAATAAGTCATCACCAACTAATTGAACTTTTTTGCCAAGACGCTCTGTTAAAAGCTTGTGACCTTCCCAGTCGTTTTCGTCTAAGCCATCTTCGATTGAAATGATTGGATATTTAGAAGAAAGCTCTTCGTACCAATCTACCATTTCTGCAGATGTTTTCACAACGCCTTCACCTGCAAGATGGTATTTTCCATCTTCTTTGTTGTAGAATTCAGAAGATGCAGCATCCATGGCTAACATTACTTCTTCGCCTGGTTTGTAACCAGCTTTTTCGATTGCTTCCACGATCGTTTGAAGTGCTTCTTCGTTAGAACCAAGGTTTGGAGCAAATCCACCCTCGTCACCAACAGCTGTGTTAAGGCCCTTGTCTTTTAGAACTGCTTTTAAACTATGGAAAATTTCTGCGCCCATGCGTAATGCTTCTTTAAAGTTTGGCGCACCGACAGGCATAACCATAAATTCCTGAATATCAACGTTATTATCAGCATGTTCTCCGCCGTTTACGATGTTCATCATCGGTACTGGAAGCTGCTTAGAGTTGAATCCGCCAAGGTATTGGTATAAAGGAACATCTAAGTAATCCGCTGCAGCATGAGCAACGGCCATAGAAACACCAAGAATCGCGTTTGCTCCTAATTTACCTTTATTTTCAGTTCCGTCTAACTCGATTAAAGCTTGGTCAACACCAACTTGATCAAGAACGCTGAACTCTTCTCCAACTAAGAATGGAGCAATAATTTCATTTACGTTTTCAACGGCTTTTAAAACACCTTTGCCAAGGTAACGACCTTTGTCACCGTCACGAAGCTCAACTGCTTCGTACTCACCTGTAGAAGCACCGCTTGGTACTAATGCGCGTCCGAATGCGCCTGATTCAGTGAAAACTTCCACTTCAACAGTAGGGTTACCTCGGGAGTCTAAAACTTCACGTGCATAAACATCAACAATAAATGGCATTTGTATCTCTCCTAAAAATAAATTTAATTATTTAACTAATGATGTTCCTGTCATCTCAGCTGGTTTTTGTACACCTAATAAATCTAACATGGTTGGGGCTAAATCGCCAAGTATTCCATCTTCACGTAATTGGGCACCCGGTTTTGTTACGATCACAGGTACCGGATTTGTTGTGTGGGCCGTCATTGGCTCACCTTCGAGCGTGATGACTTCATCGGCATTTCCGTGATCAGCGGTAATAATCGCTTTTCCGCCTTTTTCAAGAATAAGATCAACAATTTTTCCTAAACACTCGTCGACCGTTTCAATCGCCTTAACGGTTGGCTCCAACATTCCGGAATGGCCAACCATATCAGGGTTAGCAAAGTTTAGTAAAATGGCATCAAATTTATCTGCTTGGATTTCTTTTAACAGGGCATCCGTAACTTCATAGGCACTCATTTCAGGTTTTAAATCATAGGTAGCAACCTTAGGAGAGTTAATCAAAATTCGCTCTTCCCCGGGGAATTTATCCTCACGGCCTCCGCTCATAAAGAATGTGACATGCGGATATTTTTCCGTTTCGGCAATTCGCAATTGTTTTAATCCATTTTGCGATAAGACCTCACCAAGGGTATTATCAAGGTTTGATGGTTTAAAAGCAACATATCCATCAACCGATTCACTAAAATGTGTCAAACAAACGAAGAATAAATCCTTTGGATGCTTAGGACCACGGTCAAAAGCACGAAAATCTTCGTTCGTGAACGTATTTGAAATTTGGATGGCACGGTCAGGTCGGAAATTATAGAAAATCACGGCATCATTGTCCTGAATCGTTGCCACAGGTTGTCCATCTTCTTTTGTAATCACAGATGGAATGACGAACTCGTCGAAAATGCCATGTTCATACGAATCCTTGACAACTTCCAATGGATTTGTGTACGAAGGACCTTCTCCGTAAACCATTGCACGGTAGGATTTTTCAACCCGCTCCCAGCGTTTATCACGATCCATTGAATAGTATCTTCCAGAGATGGTAGCAAATTCGCCAACACCATACTCCTTCATTTTGTCCAGCGTCTGCTGAATATATGTTTCTGCTGTTTTCGGCCCAACATCACGGCCATCAAGGAAGGCATGAATATATACTTTTTCAACGCCCTCATCCTTTGCAAGCTTTAATAAAGCAAACATATGGTTGATATGACTGTGAACTCCTCCATCTGAAAGTAATCCAAACAAATGAAGACTTGTTCCATGTTTTTTCACATGTTCCATTGCTCCGGTGAAGGTTTCATTTTTTTCAAATTCCCCTTCACGGATTGCAATATTTACACGAGTTAAGCTTTGATAGACAATCCGACCGGCACCGATATTTAAATGCCCGACTTCAGAGTTTCCCATTTGTCCTTCAGGAAGACCTACTGCTTCACCGGATGCTGTTAAATGGGAATGAGGGAAAGTTTCCCAATAACGATCAAAATTCGGCTTTTTCGCATGATAAACAGCATTCCCTTTCTGTTCATCGCGGCATCCAAAGCCGTCTAAAATAATGAGCGCAACAGGAGATTTACTCATTGCTTCCTGCCTCCAATAGCTGCAGGAATGATTGTACTTCAAGGCTGGCTCCGCCAACTAAAGCACCATCGATATCAGGCTGTGCCATGTATTCTTTAATATTGCCCGGCTTCACGCTGCCGCCGTATTGAATTCTTACCGCATTCGCAACATCTTCTGAGAATTGCTTTGCAACCACCTGACGAATATGTGCACACACTTCGTTTGCATCTTCTGAAGTAGAGGATTTACCAGTGCCAATTGCCCAAATTGGTTCATACGCAATAACAGTTTGTTTTACTTGATCACTTGTTAAACCAGCCAGCGCCTTTTCAATTTGGCCTCCAACAAAATTCATCGTTTCGCCGTTTTCACGCTGTTCAAGTGTTTCACCACAGCAAACGATTGGAGCTAAATTGTAATGGAAAGCTGCAAGAACTTTTTTATTTACAGACTCATCTGTTTCATTGAACATTTCACGACGTTCCGAATGCCCAATAATTACATATTGCACTCCCAAATCAGCAAGAGCTTTGGGACTAATTTCTCCAGTAAAGGCTCCGCTTTCTTCAAAATGCATGTTTTGAGCACCGATTTTTACATCGCTGCCCTTAACTGTTTCCACTAAGCTTTGTAAAAATAATGCAGGTGCACAGATGACGGATTCAATTTTGTCTTGTGCAGGAACTAATGTTTTCACTTCTTCTGCAAAGCTTTTTGCTTCTGAAAGAGTTTTGTGCATTTTCCAGTTGCCTGCAATGATTGGTTTACGCATGCTGTCCCATCCTTTCTAAAGTGAGGCTCTGTTAAACTTGTTTGTTGATTTCCACTCCAAGCATTTCGTTTTCAGTGGGCTGTCCGGGGAGCCTCCTCGTCGCTTACGCTCCTGCGGGGTCTCCCCTGCCCCGTACTCCCACAGGAGTCTTCGTGCCTTCCGCTCCAATCAACATTGACCTTTAACACAGCAATATTTATAAATATTATTTATCGTTCAATGCCACGACTCCAGGTAATGCTTTTCCTTCCATAAACTCAAGAGAAGCACCGCCGCCTGTTGAGATGTGGCTCATTTTATCTGCTAAATGGAATTTTTCCACAGCCGCTGCAGAGTCTCCACCGCCAATAACGGAATACGTTCCTTCCGCTTCCGCAAGTGCTTCGGCAACTGCTTTTGTACCGCCTGCAAATTTATCCATTTCGAATACACCCATCGGTCCATTCCAAATGACTAATTTTGATTTTTGAATTACTTCACGGTAGATCTCAGCGGTTTTAGGGCCAATATCAAGTGCCTGCCAATCAGCAGGAATCGCTTCAATTGAAACAACCTGTGTATTCGCATCCGCAGAGAATTTATCTGCGATAACCGCATCCACCGGCATGTAAAAATTAACGCCTTTTTCCTTTGCTTTTTCGATAAAAGACTTAGCTAAGTCAATTTTATCTTCTTCCAGCAGTGATTGACCGATTTCATGTCCTTGCGCTTTTATAAATGTATAAGCGAGGCCACCGCCAATAATTAAGTTATCAACTTTTTCTAATAGATTTTCAATAACGCCAATTTTGTCTTTTACCTTTGCACCGCCAATAATCGCTGTAAAAGGACGCTCAGGATTAGAAAGTGCTTTTCCTAAAACCTCTAATTCTTTTTCCATTAAGAATCCGGCAACAGCTGGAAGATGGTGGGCTACCCCTTCAGTTGAAGCATGTCCTCTATGTGCCGCACCAAATGCATCATTCACATACACATCCGCAAGTTCTGCAAATGCTTTTGCAAGCTCTGGATCATTCTTTTCTTCACCTGGATAAAAACGAACGTTTTCAAGAAGAAGAACATCCCCATCATTCATCGTTTCAATCAAGGCTTTTACAGATTCGCCATGTGCTTCATTGGCAATTTTAACGTCTTTGCCAAGCAAATCCGCGAGACGTCTGCCAACAGGCGCTAACCGCATTTCTTCTACTACTTGGCCTTTTGGACGGCCAAAGTGGCTCGCCAAAATAACCTTTGCCCCTTGTTCCATTAAATATTGAATGGTTGTCAATGCGGCACGAATCCGCGTCTCATCGGTAATTTTTCCATCTTGCATAGGAACATTAAAATCCACTCGGCAAAAAACGCGTTTCCCCTTAACATCCACATCTTTTAATGATTTCTTGTTCATGAAAGGACCTCCTTAATATGTACTTCGGATAACGATCAATGGTACATCCATTTACATTAAAAAAAGGAGGGGGAATCTTCCCCACTCCCCTTTGTCACACCATTTACCATTATAGACTGCCCTTGGCGTTTTTGCCAATCCCGTCCAAACAGAAATGTTCTATGATTAAAGTCCTTTTTGAGCGATGTAATCTACTAAGTCAACAACACGGTTAGAGTATCCAACTTCGTTATCGTACCAAGAAAGTACTTTAACCATATTTCCTTCAAGAACCATTGTTGATAAAGCATCAATAGTAGATGAAACAGTTGCGCCATTATAGTCGCTTGAAACCAATGGAAGATCGCTGTATGCTAAAATTCCTTTTAATGGACCTTCAGCAGCTTCTTTTAACGCTGCATTTATTTCATCAACTGTTACATCTTTTTCTAATTCTGCAACAAGGTCAACAACAGAAACGTTTGGAGTTGGAACACGCATAGCCATACCATTTAATTTGCCTTTAAGCTCTGGTAAAACTAGAGAAACAGCTTTAGCAGCACCAGTAGATGTTGGAATCATATTTTCAGCAGCTGCACGGGCACGACGGTAATCCTTATGCGGTAAATCAAGGATTTGTTGGTCATTTGTATATGAGTGAACAGTTGTCATCATACCGCGTTTGATGCCAAATGTATCGTTTAATACCTTTGCAAATGGTGCAAGACAGTTTGTTGTACATGATGCATTAGAAAGTACGTGATGGTTAGCCGCATCATATTTATCTTCGTTAACGCCCATTACAATTGTAATATCTTCGTTTGTTGCTGGAGCAGAGATGATTACTTTCTTAGCACCCGCTTCAAGGTGTTTAGCAGCATCTTCGCGTTTTGTAAAGCGGCCAGTAGATTCAACAACTACTTCAACACCAAGATCTCCCCAGCCAAGTTGTGCAGGATCGCGCTCAGCGATAACTTTCACTTTATGTCCGCCTACCACTAAGTATTCACCATCAACGGTTACATCCTCAGTAAGAGTTCCGTGAACAGTATCATATTTTAAAAGATGTGCTAACATGTTAGCATCTGTTAAGTCATTGATTGCTACGATTTCGATATTTGAATTGTTTAATGCCGCACGGAAAACATTCCGTCCAATACGACCAAACCCGTTAATTCCTACTTTTACTGTCATGATAATTTCCTCCTTTAATTGGTTAAGGATTTATATTCAAAGGATTTATCCTTTTAATAACTTCTTTGCTGCACCTTCATCCGTTATTAAAATCGTGGATGCCGGTGCTTGCTTCATATAGGCTCGAATGGCCTTAGCCTTTGATGCACCGCCTGCTACTGCAATGATTTCCGGAATGCGGGCCAAATCGTTGAGTTGAATACCAATGGTAAATACCTTGTGTACAATATCACCCAGCTCGTTAAAATAATAACCGAATGCCTCGCCAACAGCATTCCCCTCTTCAATTTTCCCAAGGATTTCGGAGCTTGATTTTCTACGTTCAGCCATTGTCATAGCGTCCCCAATCCCATGAAGAACCATGCTCGCCGATTTGATTAACTCTAAAACCTCATGAATCCCAGGTTCTTTAATAAGTGAATCATAAATCTCTGGGCTAACCTGATCAGGCACATAAAATACACGATGCTTCGCCTTCATGTTTGTCGCCATAATTGAACAAATGGTATTGGCTTGATTGTGAACATCCTCACCGACACCACCCCGCGCTGGGACAAATAAAATCTCTTTTTGATCCGTTTCCGGAGAAAGCTCATCGGCAATAGCCGCCATTGTGGAACCGCCAGTCACAGCAATAATATTTTTTCCTCCAAGATGTTTTTTCATGTAAGAGGCACTTGCCTTACCAAGGTCCTTTTTCACCATCGGAGAGTCCTCACTATCACCCGGGACAATAATGACGTTTTTAATACCCAAACGATGCTTTAATTCTAATTCCATCACATCAATGCCCTTAAGTTCACGCATGAGTCCTTCCAAATCTTCAAGTAAATTTTTTCCATCAGATGTTAGACTCATTCCCACACTATTGGTGAATATTAAGTTTTGATCCTTCAAAAAGTCCACTTCACTTCGGAGAATTCTCTCCGTATACCCAAGGCTTACGGCTAAGCTTCTTCTTCCTACTGGCTGCATGAATCCGATGTATCTCAGAATATGATGTCTTTTCTGCAGCATCTGTAAAATATCAGGAACTAGCCTTTTTTGGATGTCGATGATTGATTGCATGAGCATAAGCTCCTTTATATTATGTAGTTGGCCGTAAAATGTCCACCCGTGACATATTATGTCCCGCTACAGATAAAAAAAATCACTCCTTTATTGTAGCAGGAGTGAAATGTAATTTCAACAGTTAAGATTCAGATTTTTCTTGCAAACGGTTACTTATATCAAATTTATCAACATAGCCAAATCCAACTTCTTCTCCATCAATATGAACAACTGGAATCATTAAGCCATAACGTTCCGTTAGTTCATCACTTTCCTCTATATCAATTTCTTCCAGAGCAAAATTCCAGGTTTCTTTAAGTTCCATTAAAGAATTCTTTGCTTTATCACATAATGGACAGCGCGTTCTTGTATATAAGGTAACGAGAATTGGTTCCATGTTTTACTCCTTTTAATTAAACCGCTTTCTTTTGGAGGAAGAAGGAATTCCTAATTGTTCACGATATTTCGCAATGGTTCGTCTCGACACGACCATCCCTTCGGCATTTTTTAGCTGTTCTACAATTTCTTGATCAGAAAGTGGTTTTTGCTTATCTTCTTTTTCAATCATAGAGGAAATTGCTTTTTTTACTAAAGTTGATGAAGTATTTTCGTTAGATGTAGTTTGAATGGTACTCGTAAAAAATGATTTCAACGGGAAAGTTCCAACTGGTGTTTGCACAAATTTTTCACGAACAGCACGGCTGACTGTCGATTCATGAATTTCCAGTTCACTTGCAATATCCTTCATTGTCATCGGCGATAAATAGTTTGGCCCCTTTTGGAAAAAGATTACCTGCTTTTCTAAAATTTTCGCCACTACTTTTGTTAACGTTTCTTTCCTTTGTTCAATGCTTTTCAATATCCACTGATAATCTTGCATTTTCTCCTGCAAAAACCGCGTAACACTAGGATCCTGCCCTTGAATACCAGAAAACTTCTTGTAGTAACCATCATTAAATGAAAGTCTTGGCAGGGAGTCATCACACATCCGAATCGTATACTCGTCCCCATTCCGTTCGACTATGACATCAGGAATAACATAAGTAGTAGAATCCCCAAGGCCTAATTGTGCTCCCGGCTTAGGATTGAGCAGTTGAATAAGATCAAATACATCTTGAATATCCTTTAGTGATACCTGCAGCTCTTTTGCAATTTGTTTCCACTTCTTATCTGCAAAGGGAACAAAGTAATCGGAAATAATTTTATGAGCCAATTCTTCATCAGGATATTCCCATTCTATTTGAATCAATAAACACTCTTGTAGATTCCGGGCACCAATTCCTACCGGTTCAAGTGTTTGAATGATGAGTAAGCATTCGCAGGCAAGCTCTTCCGGCACTTTTAACGCTTTAGCCATATCACTCAGATCACCAAATAAGTAACCGTTTTCATCGAGATTATGAATAAGATGACGGATTATCTTTAATTGCTCAGATGTAAGAGTTTTTAAGTTTAATTGAGAAATTAATTGATTCTCAAGTGAATTGCTAGTCTTTCCGGCAATCTGCTCAATCCAGTCTTTTTCTGCTTTTTGCGATTTTTTCCGGTTTCGGTCAATCAACGGATTCATCGGTTGAACATTCCCATTTTCAATCTGCATTAGGGGATTTTCAAGCGCTTTATTTTCCAAAAAAGCAGTTAGTTCCTGAGCATTGTATTGCAAAAGCGCAATAGCCTGCGAGAGCTCCTGCGTCATGGTTAATTTTAACGTTTGCTGTTGCCATAAACCAGCCTTTAAGTTCATTCCAATCCCCCCATAGTTCTATTTTACATGATTGGAGGGATTTGGTGTATGGCAAGAAATTGGTATATGGAATGTTTTTTCAATTGGATTGCGAAGAATACAGGATTTATAAGGGTTTTAAGGGGCTTGGATATTTTTTCGAAGGTTAAATTTTTTCAGATATTTTAAAAGAAAGTGTCGAAATTTTAGACAAATAAAAACCCCCTGTCGTTTACAGAACAGGAGGCTTTTATGACGCCCTCGGCAGGAATCGAACCCACATCTCAAGAACCGGAATCTTACGTGCTATCCGTTGCACCACGAGGGCAAATATTAGCGACTTACCTATTATATGCGATATCTGTCCTAAATGCAAGGGGAAAATAGGTTTAAATTTAGGAGAGATGGAAATGATGAAGGAAGGAAAGTTGTCGAACAATTTTACAATCGAAATGTTTGACCTTTATTGACCATCAGTGTATGATAACTATACATAAGTAAAATCTTTCATACTTAAAGGAGGAAGAAAAATGAATTTGATTCCTACAGTTATTGAACAAACGAACAGAGGGGAAAGAGCATATGACATCTATTCTCGTCTGTTAAAAGACCGGATCATTATGCTTGGCAGTGCAATTGATGACAATGTGTCAAACTCCATTGTTGCCCAATTATTATTCCTTGAAGCAGAAAATCCTGAAAAGGACATCACCCTTTATATCAACAGCCCTGGCGGAAGTATCACAGCTGGAATGGCCATTTACGATACGATGCAATATATTAAACCGAATGTATCAACTGTATGTATCGGGATGGCTGCCTCTATGGGCGCATTCTTACTTGCTGCAGGGGAAAAAGGCAAGCGTTTCGCGCTTCCAAATGCAGAGGTCATGATTCACCAGCCACTAGGCGGTGCTCAAGGGCAAGCAACAGAAATTGAAATTGCTGCAAAACGGATTCTATTCCTCCGTGATAAATTGAACGGAATTTTAGCAGAACGGACTGGCCAGCCGCTCGAAGTGATTGCCAAGGATACAGACCGCGATAACTTTATGACAGCGGAAAGAGCAAAAGAATACGGGCTAATCGATAACATTATTACCCGCAATTTATTGGATGAGAAAAATAAAAAGTAATGTCTAAAGCAACCGGTATTTTGACCGGTTGTTTTTTTAAAAAAAGGTTGGCTTTATTCTAAGCCAACCTTTTTTACTTAATGATGGTGTTCATTTTCGACAAAATCAGTTAAGGTCGTAATGGCATTTTCTTCATCAGTACCATCAGCAATAATATTAATGACCACTCCTGAACCGACAGCAAGACTCATTAACCCCATAATGCTTTTTGCATTAACCTTCTTGCCATCCTTTTCAAGAAAAACATCTGCCGAAAAACGGTTAGCCTCCTGTACGAATAGGGCTGCAGGGCGGGCCTGAAGACCGGTTTTCAATTTTACCTCCACTTGTCTTTCTAACATTTCTAGTATCCTCCTCAAAAGTATTATCTATTTTTTACAGCTATTTCACCAATTCGCAGCTTTTCTGCAATTTCATCAATTTTTCTTAAACGATGATTGATTCCTGATTTGCTGATTGTTCCTCCGGAAACCATTTCACCAAGCTCTTTAAGTGTAACATCTGTATAGTTGATCCGGAGCTCCGCAATTTCCCTAAGCTTTTCCGGTAAGATATGAAGTCCAACCATTTGATCAATATAACGTATATTCTCTACCTGGCGGATGGATGCACCAATCGTTTTATTTAAGTTCGCTGTTTCACAATTGACAAGACGATTAACTGAATTCCTCATATCTCTTACAATTCGGACATCCTCAAAACGTAAAAGGGCATTATGAGCACCGATGATATTTAAAAACTCGGTAATTTTCTCTGCTTCCTTTAGGTAAGTAATAAAACCTTTTTTCCGCTCAAGCGTTTTACTGTTTAATCCAAATGTATTCATTAATTCGCATAAAGAATCGTTGTGTTCCTTATAAAGCGAAAAAACTTCCAAATGATAGGAAGACGTCTCCGGATTGTTCACGGATCCCCCTGCAAGAAATGCACCGCGCAGATAAGAACGCTTACAGCATTTCTTCTTGATTAAATCGTTTGAAATGTCATGAATAAAGGTGAAGCCCTCACCTAAGATTTTCGTATCCTCTAGAATTTCTTTTGCTTGATCCGCTAACCGGACAATATAAACATTATTTTTTTTCAAACGCATTTTTTTTCGAACGAGCAACTCGACTTGAACATCATAGCTTTTTTTTAACAATGTGTAAATTCTTCTTGCAATTGCCGCGTTTTCTGTTTGAATATCGACAACTAACTTCCGGTTTGAAAAGGAAAGGGAACCGTTCATTCGAATTAAAGCAGAAAGCTCTGCCTGAATGCAGCACGTTTTCACTTCCAAGTTGGTTAATTCCTTTTTTGTTTCCGAAGCGAAAGACATCCCTTCACCCCCCTCAAATTTCTTGCCTGCTATTATTTACGATGATAACGCTTTTTAGTTTCATCTATAAGCAAATTGTATAAGATGTTTGCTACTTTTTTCGGGTCATGCCTTAATGCCCCGTTTTCCTGAATGGCAATATCAGCATGAACCACTTCTAAACCGAGCTCATAAAGAAATGGAAAGTCATAGAGAACAGGGTCCGCTAATTCTTCATTATAACGGAGCTGTACCTCCGGTGGAATTTCTTCATTATTGACCAGAACTGTATTAATAAACGCGCATTTCATGTGATTGTAAATCGCCTTTACATGATCACTTGCTGTAAAGCCGTGCGTTTCCCCTGCCTGTGTCATCAAATTACAGATATACACTTTTTTTGCATGTGCCTTGCATATTTCGTCACCAAGCTTTGGAACAAGAAGGTTCGGCAAAATGCTTGTAAAAAGGCTTCCTGGGCCAATGATAATTAGATCAGCCTGGCGTATCGCCTGAATGGATTCAGGTAATGGACGAATATCATCTGGTGTCAAAAAAACTCTTTTTATTTTTTTACCGGAATACGGGATCTTCGATTCACCTGAAACGACAGTCCCATCTTCCATTTCAGCATGCAGTACTACGCTTTGATTGGCAGCAGGTAATACCTTGCCGCGAACATTTAAAACCTTACTCATTTCTTGAATAGCATGCACAAAGTTGCCGGTAATCGATGTCATAGCAGCAAGTATGAGGTTTCCAAGTGAGTGTCCCGATAACTCATTTGAGGTTTTAAAACGATGCTGAAACATTTCCTCGACAAGCGGCTCTACATCCGACATGGCCGCTAATACATTACGAATATCTCCGGGCGGTGGAATATGCAAATCGTCCCGCAATCTCCCTGAACTTCCACCGTCATCCGCAACGGTAACAATCGCAGTGATATCAACAGGATATTGCTTCAACCCTCGCAACAAAACAGGCAATCCAGTTCCCCCACCAATGATGACGATTCTTGGCTGTCCGAAATTGCTCATGTAGTTTTTTCCTTTCTCCTTTCAATGTCACGGTGCGAAATACAAGTCTTGTAATCCTTCTCGAAAAACTTCCCAATATATTCCGCAAGTGCTACTGAGCGGTGCTGCCCGCCCGTACAACCAATCGCAATAATCAATTGTGCCTTTCCCTCACGCTTATAATGAGGAAGCATAAAGGAAAGCAAGTCCGTAACCTTTTCTAAAAACTTTTGGGTTTCGCTCCATTTCAAAACATAACTGGAGACTTCCTCATCCATTCCTGTTTTAGGGCGCATATGATCAATATAATGTGGATTTGGCAGAAAACGCACATCAAATACAAGGTCAGCATCGATTGGAAGCCCATGCTTAAATCCAAATGACATGACATTAACAGTAAAGATATGTTCTTTATTCGCAGTAAATTCCGTTAAAATTTTTTCCCGCAATTCGCGCGGTTTCATCTCTGAAGTATTATAAATTAATTGGGCCCGGCCTTTTAATTCCTCTAATAGCTCTCTTTCCAGCTTAATTCCTTCTAACGGAAGCCCTTCATGGGCAAGCGGGTGTGACCGTCTTGTTTCTTTATACCTGCGCACTAAAGTGGAATCATCTGAATCTAAGAATAAAATCCTTGGTGTAACCCATGAGGTTTCGGCTAGGTCATCAAGAGCTTTAAAAAGATGATCAAAAAACTCTCTCCCACGCAAATCCATGACTAAGGCCACTTTATTCATTTTATTCCCTGATTCCTTCATTAGTTCAAGAAACTTTGGTAATAATGTCGGGGGTAAATTATCCACACAGAAGAACCCTAAATCTTCAAAGCTTTGAATGGCAACTGTTTTTCCTGCTCCAGACATTCCTGTAATGATGACCATTTGAGTATCGCCCGTAGACCCGGTACTCATTTTCAATTCCCCCTATAAATTAGCTTGGATCTAATCGATAACTGATTAGTTCAAAATCTTTTGTATACGTAAAAGTGCCGTAAATGATTCCTTTTCCGTGAATCATATAATCGATAATATGATAATCACCCGCTGCCATTGGCAGATTTTTAATCTGATCCAATGTATGCCATTGAAGAATTCCTTCTTCTGACTCCTCGACATCCATGCCATCTGAGTCATTGGCCAAAAATGAAAACATCATCCATTCAGATTCCACACAATCATTTTCTTTGATAATCATCGTAAAAACGCCTTTTAATTGTGGGTTTTTCAAATATATTCCCGTTTCTTCGCGGTATTCACGAATACAGGAATCTCTGACAGACTCACCCGGCTCCATTTTGCCGCCCGGTGCCACCCACCAGCCACGTCGTGGCTTTTGCAGCAACAAGATTTGATTATCCCTTATTAAAACACAATTGGTGACTCGCTGCACTTTTTTCACCTTCTTTCACAAACGTAAGCGCCTAACCCCACGCACTAAAAACTAGCCTCTATCGATAATTTTTTTTCAAAAAAATTTCCGTGTTCATGATTCATTTCATTATACTATTTTTAATATCCAGTCACAATGAATACAAATTTGATAATTAACTAAAAAATTCCTGCTTTATTTAAATCCTCAGGAAAAGCAAAAAAATAGCACAGGCTTTAGCCTGTGCACAAAAAAGGTATATTTTTAAAGGGGGTCAATTACTATCTCTATCTTACCCCATCAATATTTCACTACTGTTACAGAAGAATTAAAACAGAGTTACTTTTTTCCATTTTTTATTGTTTTTGTTTTAATTCTTCCTTAAGCTCCTCGACATAATGCTGGGCAGCTTGTGCGGCAATACTGCCGTCACCTGTAGCGGTTACGATTTGGCGCAATGTTTTTTCGCGAATATCTCCAGCAGCGAAAATTCCAGGCACTTTTGTTTCCATTCGTTCATTTGTTTCAATATAGCCATTTTCATTCGTGATCCCAAGGTTTGTAAATGGTTTCGATAATGGCAGCATTCCGACATAAATAAATACACCATCCGCCTTATATTCCTGCTCCTCACCATCTACAGTAGAAACCAATGTAACACTGCCAACCTTACCATCCTTTTCGTTAATCGATTTGATGGTGTGATTCCAAATGAAATCCACTTTCTCATTGGCAAACGCTCGGTCTTGAAGAATTTTTTGAGCGCGAAGCTGATCACGGCGATGAACAATCGTTACCTTTGATGCAAATCTTGTTAAATAAACACCTTCTTCAACAGCTGAGTCACCGCCGCCGATTACAACAAGTTCTTTGTTTTTAAAGAAAGCACCATCACAAACTGCACAATAAGAAACACCACGTCCGCCTAGTTCCTTTTCACCAGGTGCGCCAACCTTTTTATATTCAGCACCAGTCGTAATAATGACCGAATAGGCTTTATATTGTTTTGAACCTGCATTTACTACTTTATATTCACCATGGTCCACAATTTCTTTAATATCACCATAGGCATATTCTGCACCAAACTTTTTAGCATGCTCAAACATTTTGGTGGATAAATCCGGGCCTAAAATACTTTCAAAGCCTGGATAATTTTCAACATCTTCAGTATTGGCCATCTGCCCGCCTGGCATTCCGCGTTCAATCATAAGTGTTGAAAGGTTTGCACGTGAAGTATATACTGCAGCGGTCATACCAGCTGGGCCGGCACCCGCAATAATAACATCATAAATTTTCTCTTCGGACACTTTTTTCACTCCCTATAAAAAATACGATTAGGTTATATCATTCCCTTTCCCTAATCGTATAAAACAAATAGATTATAGTCCAAAAATATGCTTGTTAAAAGAGCGAAAATACCTTGTTTCAGTTTAAAAAGTTGTTCACCAATTTAACATATTTTCCGACAGTCGCTGTGGAAAGCCCATACCGTTCTGCAATTTCCTCACGCGTTACTTTTTCGCTGCGAAGCTTGTTCCAAACATAGTCAATTGCTCCGGCCCAGGCCTGCTTATTTTTCAATTTGACATCCGACTTCGAGATTTCCACAAATGTCGAAAACCAGATTAAATATAAACCCGATTCAATCGGACCAATTGGTTGATGATTTTGGTATAAAAGCGCGGCAATTTCATGCGCATCAGCCGAAATCGATGGGGTACCAGATTTGATAAACGACATGTATTCCTGTTCCATCGGCGTCAGCTTTTGGTTATCCAAAAATCGTTTGGATGAAAAAATATCTTCCGCTTTATCTGATAAAGCTGTAAGAAATAGAGCAAATAATCGTTCCTCAATATAATCACTGTCTAATTTTTGAAATATGGAACTTGGATGGTCCTCAAATCCACTCCCCTGCACTTTGTCAGTATTCCATGGCTCAAATCCTTCTTTTTCAGGATTGATTTCAAGAACCTTTTTCCAAATATTTTGGGCAAAGGGTTTATTACCGATTTGGTAGGCGGCACTCGAGAGCCAATAGTAGAATGGACCGTCTCCATCAAAGCCATTTTTATATAGCTTTTTAAGCCAAAAGTAGGCAAGTTCATATTCCCCTACTAAGGCAAACGTTGCCCCTAATTTAAACTGTTGTTCAACAAGAAGCGGTTTTATTTTTTTCAAGGATTCCATTAATCTTTCAGCGCTCTTAAATTCCCCTTGATAATGGGCAAATACAAGCCGGTTGCAAAGGGCATGAAGATTCCCCGGATTTCTCACCAAAACATCCTCTAAAATCGATTCTGCTTTTTCTGTTTTTCCTAAATAAAAATAGGCAAGGGCTAAATTATTATAGGCTGACCAATACTCTGGATATTCTTCGACAACGTCTTTTAATAATTCAATTGCCTTTGGAAAATATCCTGACTCTAGTAAATCTCTGGCTTGTTCTTGTTTTACAATAAGATCATCCTGCTGATAAAGCTCATCTTCAAGATCCTCTTCTTCAAAAAGAAGTAACTCGAGTAGGTCTTCTGTATCTTCAATAAATTCACCGTCGGGCTCAAGCTCTATATAAAGTTTTGCATGGTGATAAGCATCTTTAAATAATCCCATATGGGCATAATTATTCGCTAAAAAATAATGGCATTCTACCATTTGTTCATCAAGTTCTTCAAGAATCTGATGCAAAAGTCGATTTGAATTTTCAAATTCACCTAGTTCTGTCGATACAATAGCCAACTGGCAAGTAATAATGGGTTCACCTGGTTCAAGCTGCATGGCACGCCCTAGGTATTTCTTTGCTTTGATAAAGTCACGTCGATAGTAGGCCTTTAATCCCTTCTTGAAGTAATATTCCCCTGTTGGGACAAATGAGAGAATTTTTCCCTTTTGAATTCTTGCTTTCGAGTCTTTTCCCATAATGTCCTCCATCTTTCAGTAAACTTACATAACTAATGTAGTATAACATAATAGGCGCTTGTACGAGAAGAGTCTGGAAGGCAAAGACAGTAGAAATTCGACAAAATTCGGGTGGTGACAGGCACCGCCCGAGTTTTGTCGAAAAGAAAAAAACCAGCCAACTTACGACCGGTCTTTGTGTCTTTCTTCTAATGTTTTTAATACTTCTTTAAACGGAAGTTCTTGTTCAACCAACAAAACTTGAAGGTGGTAGAGTAAGTCCGATGCTTCCCACTTTAGTTCTTCATGGCTGCGATTTTTTGCCGCAATGATCACTTCCGCTGCTTCTTCCCCTACCTTTTTCAAAATCTTATCGACGCCTTTTTCAAAAAGGTAGGTTGTATATGCCCCTTCCGGACGTTCCCGCTGCCGGTCTAAAATGACTTTCTCAAGAGATTGCAAGATTTGATAATCGTCTAAACTTGATCCGCCTTCATATACTCTTTCGGAAAAACAACTAACCGCACCGGTATGGCAGGCAGGGCCCTTCGGATAAACAAGTACTAAGAGCGCATCTTGATCACAGTCATAGTTAATGCTCACAACAGACTGTGTATTCCCGCTCGTTTCCCCCTTATGCCAAAGCTCCTGGCGAGAGCGGCTGTAAAACCATGTTTCTCCTGTTTCCAATGTTTTCTTGAGCGATTCTTCATTCATATAAGCAAGTGTTAATACTTCTTTTGTACCCGCATCCTGGATAATCGCAGGAACAAGTCCCTTTTCATCAAATTTCACCTTCATCGTACCGTCACTCCCTTTTCCCTTAAGTAGCTCTTCACTTCATGTACAGACGTTTCTTTATAGTGAAAAATGGAAGCCGCAAGTGCCGCATCCGCTTTTGCTGTTAGAAATGCTTCTTCAAAATGGGCTGCATTTCCCGCGCCGCCTGAAGCAATCACCGGGATCGATACTGCATCGCCCACTGCTTTTGTCAGTTCAAGGTCGAAGCCATTTTTCTCGCCATCGCTGTCCATACTCGTTAATAAGATTTCCCCAGCACCAAGGGCAGCTGCTTCCTGTGCCCATTCTACTACTTTTTTATCTGTTGGTGTGCGGCCGCCATGGGTATAAACACGCCACGTCCCGATCTCTTTATCAAATTTTGCATCAATGGCAACAACGATACACTGAGATCCGAAAAAATTAGCGCCTTCTTCAATCAGCTTGGGATTTAAAACGGCAGCTGTATTTAATGATACCTTGTCTGCCCCGGCCCGAAGAATTCGTTTCATATCCTCTAAAGCATTGATTCCCCCACCAACCGTAAAAGGGATTGCAAGTTCCGAGGCAACTGCTTTTACAACCTCAACCATCGTTTTTCTGCCTTCTACCGATGCAGAAATATCAAGAAATACAAGTTCATCAGCACCTTGTTCATCATAAAATCTCGCCAGTTCCACAGGATCACCGGCATCCCGCAGCTCGACGAACTGGATTCCTTTTACAACCCGGCCTTCTTTTACATCCAAACAAGGAATAATTCGTTTTGTTAAGGCCATACTCTCACCTCATCAAGTGCTTCCTTTAAAGTAAACCGGTTTTCATAGAGAGCCTTTCCAACAATGGCACCGCCTACGCCCTGATAGGAAACCGATTTTAAGGCACTGAGATCGGCTAAACTGCTCACGCCGCCGGAAGCAATTACATTTTTGCCCGTCACTTTTGCCAGTTCGCAAACCGCGGCAATATTTGGTCCGGCAAGCGTTCCATCTGTGGCGATATCTGTAAAAATGAACGTCTCGGCACCTGCTTCAGCAAACCGTTTGCCTAAATCAACCGCCTTTACCTTTGATGTATCAAGCCAGCCATGTGTTGCCACAAAGCCATCCTTCGCATCAATGCCGATTACAATTTGCTCTCGGTATTTTTTAATCATTTCAATTGCAAAATCAGGATTAGAAACAGCAATGCTCCCAATAATCACCCGATTTACCCCATTTTCAAGGTAATGGGCGATATCTTCTTCAGAGCGAATACCGCCGCCGATTTGAATGTTCACCGACAATTGCTTGGCTGCCTCAATAACAAAACGATCATTAACACGTTTTCCATCCTTTGCCCCATCAAGATCTACCATGTGGATCCATTCTGCCCCATCTGCCGCAAATTGTTGTGCCATCGCAAAAGGGGAGTCCCCATAAATCGTTTCTTTTTCGTAATCTCCCTGCAGAAGGCGTACGCATTTTCCGCCCAGCATATCAATCGCAGGGTAAATTGTGATACTCATCGTACAACCTCCTTTTTATCAACCAATTGTAAAAAATTATTTAAAAGTGCCATTCCAAGCTTACTGCTTTTTTCCGGATGAAACTGCATTCCAAAAATATTTTCCCTGCCAACAACTGCAGAGACTTCCTCATGGTAGTTTGCCTTCGCCAATAATACATCCGAGTCAGCAGCGTCCACATAATAGGAATGGACAAAATAAACGTAATCCTCTTCAAGATTTTTTAAAAGAGGTGAGGCTTTAACAAATTCAAGGCGGTTCCAGCCCATATGAGGAACCTTGTAGGTTTCTCCTTGATCTGTTTTTCCTGGAAATCTGCCAACCTTTCCTGGTAACAGGCCTAATCCCTTCGTTGGTCCATGTTCTTCACTTTCCTCAAAAAGAAGCTGCATGCCAAGACAAATTCCAAGGAGCGGTTTTCCTGTTGCTGCAAATTCCTTAATCGTTTCCACTGGCAAGCGCTCCATTGCGTCCCGGAACGCACCAACACCCGGAAGAATTAACGCATCTGCCGCAAGCAAATCACTTTTTTGGGCGGAAATAAAATAATCTGCGTCTAAACGCTCTAGCGCCTTACTGACACTAAAAAGATTGCCCATTCCGTAGTCAACAATGCCAATCATCGATAGCACTCCCTTCGTTGTGGTTTTTATTGTTACTACAACATCCCTTTTGTCGATGGAACCCCTTTGATACGTGGGTCAACCGTCGTCGCTTCATCAAGCGCCCTGCCCAATGCTTTAAAAACAGCTTCGATCATATGATGTGTATTTTTTCCGTAATGTACAATAACATGAAGGTTCATTCGCGCTTCAAGGGCCAGCTTCCATAAAAACTCATGGACGAGTTCAGTATCGAAAGTCCCAACCTTTTGACCTGGGAATTCCGCCCGCATTTCAAGATGCGGGCGATTGCTGAGGTCGACCACGACTTGCGCCAATGCTTCGTCCATTGGTACAAACGCATTTCCATAGCGTTTGATTCCCCGCTTATCACCGAGTGCTTCACGAAGTGCCTGTCCGAGGCATATTCCGATGTCTTCTGAAGTATGGTGATCATCAACTTCAATATCGCCCTTCGCATCCACCATAAGATTAAATTGCCCATGTTTTGTAAATAGGTCAAGCATATGTGTAAGGAATGGCACCCCTGTTTCAAGTTCTGAATGCCCTTCACCATCGATTGCTAAAGAAAGTTTAATTTGTGTTTCATTTGTATTCCGTTCAATTCCTGCCACTCTTTCCATGAAGGGGCCTCCTCAAGTTAGTTTTTCAGTCTCATTTCTACTGCCCTTGCATGTGCTTCTAGCCCTTCCATGCGGGCAAACGCTGCGATTTTCGCACCGTTATCCCTTAAAGCTTTTTCACTGTATACAATGACACTGGATTTCTTTTGAAAATCATCCACATTTAATGGGCTGGAAAACCGTGCTGTGCCGTTGGTCGGTAATACATGATTCGGACCGGCAAAATAATCGCCAACTGGCTCTGAACTGTATCGTCCAATAAAAATCGCCCCTGCGTGACGGATTTTCCCAAGAAGCTCCATTGCATTTTCAGTGATAATTTCTAAGTGTTCCGGTGCAAGGACATTGATTGTCTCCACTGCCTGATCCAGATTTTCTGCCACATAAATGACACCGTAATCTGCAATGGAACGCGCAGCAATTTCTTTTCGCGGAAGCAAAGCCAGCTGTTTTTCAACCTCCAAAGAAACCTCATCTGCCAATTGTTGCGATGGTGTGACTAGAACACTGCAGGCACGTGGATCATGCTCTGCCTGTGATAATAAATCGGCTGCAATCTCTTCAGCCCTAGCTGTTTCATCCGCAAGAACTGCAATCTCGCTAGGTCCGGCGATCATATCGATATCGACATCTCCAAAAACTTCACGCTTTGCCAGTGCAACGAATATATTCCCCGGTCCGGTAATTTTATCAACGGCTGTAATTGAAGCTGTTCCATAGGCAAGTGCAGCAATTGCCTGTGCCCCGCCGACCTTATAGATTTCCTTCACGCCGGCTTCCTTTGCGGCAACTAAAACGGCAGCAGGCAGCTTCCCTTCCTGGTCGGGCGGCGATACCATGACAATCCGTTTAACCCCTGCGACTTTAGCCGGAATCACATTCATCAGCACCGAAGAAGGGTATGCGGCGGTTCCTCCCGGTACATAAACACCTACGGAATCAAGCGGTGTGATTTTTTGTCCCAAGATTGTTCCATTTTCTTCTGTTGTCATCCAGGAAGGACGCAGCTGTTTTTCATGGAAGGAGCGGATGTTTTCCGCTGCTTCTCGAACAATTGCAACAAAACCCTCATCCACCTTCTTGTAGGCTTCCGCGATTTCCTCTTCCGTTACGAAAAAAGAAGCTAATTGTACACGGTCAAATTTTTCTGTATATTCCCGTAACGCTCCATCGCCGCGGGTGCGGATATCGGAGAGAATATTTTTTACAATCGACAGCTGTTCCGACGTACCGGTTTCAATCGAACGTTTAATGGAAACCAAATCATCCACTTTTTGAATTTTCATTATAAATCCACCTCCGCTGAAACCACTTCATTAAGCCTTGATACGAGTTCATTTATTTTTACATCCTTAATTCGATAACTAACAGGATTGACGATGACCCGTGAAGTCACATCGACAATTCGTTCATATTCGACAAGACCGTTTTCTTTCAATGTCCTGCCGGAAGAAACGATATCTACAATCCGATCGGATAAACCAATAATCGGGGCAAGTTCAATCGATCCATTTAAACGGATAATTTCCACTTGTTCGCCCTGCTCACGGAAGTAGGCAGCCGCCACTTTGGGATATTTGGTGGCTACTTTTGGAGCCACATCGTTCATTTTCGTGTTCGGCAGACCAGCCACCGCCAAATAACAGCTGCTGATTTTCAAATCAAGAAGCTCATACACGTCTCGGTCTTCCTCAAGCATAACATCCTTCCCAGCAATACCGACATCGGCAACCCCGTGTTCAACATAAGTAGGGACATCCATTGGCTTGGATAAAATAAACCGAAGACCTTCTTCCTCAATATCGATGATTAGCTTACGGGAATCTTCAAATTCCGGCGGCAGCTTGTAGCCTGCCTGGCGAAGTAATACAACCGCCTCTTCAAAAATCCGTCCTTTAGGCATCGCAATCGTTAGTAAATCACTCATCTGCAGGCTCCTTTCCTGCTTTTCCAATTAAATAGATGGTATTGGAAAATTTCTTTGAAAAAGCATCTAGATTTTTCACTCCGGAAATATCCTGAAGCACGACCCGTTCCCCTTGTTCCTGCATTTTTTGAGCTAACAGAAAGCCCTCTTTTCGCCGTTCCTGGCTGAAGAAAATACACTGCAAGTCATTTTGGGTTTCAAATTCACCCAAAGCTTCTAATACCCTGTCAAGCTGAAGTGCAAATCCGGTCGCACTTGCTTTTTTACCAAACTTCTCAATTAAACTATACCTGCCGCCATTACCGATTGGAAAACCAACATTGCCTGCATAGGCTTCAAAGAAAACTCCTGAGTAGTAACTCATATGGCTGACAAGGGTTAAATCGAATCTCACCTGATCCTGCACTCCATAATCACTGAGGACATCCCATAATTCTTTGAGCTGGAGGATCGCTTGCTTTCCTTGTTCATTTTCAATTAAATCAAGTGCCATGCCGATCACTTCTGCCCCGCCGCGTAATTCTAGGAATTGCAGAAGCCTTTGTTTATCAATCGAGGACAACGAGAGCGCTTGAATATGCTCACGATACCCGACATAATTTTTTTCAAATAAAAATCTCCTTAGTGAATCTGCCCGTTCCTCCGTACCTAATATTTGTAAAAATAATTCTTCGGTAAAAGAGGTATGGCCAATTGATACTTGAAATTTATCCAAACCGGCTTGCTTTAAAGAGGAGACTAAAAGTGATATCACTTCACCGTCACACGAGACGGTCTCATCATTTATGAACTCCACGCCAATTTGTTCAAATTCTGCCGGCCTCCCGCCTTCACGGCGCTGAGCCCGATAAACATTTGCCGTATAGGCTAACCTTAATGGCAGGTCGTCCTGCAATAGCTTAGAAGCGGCAACACGTGCAATCGGGGCGGTCATCTCCGGCCTCAATACGAGCGTATACCCATCTTTATCAAGTAATTTAAAAAGTTGACGGTCCGGAATCGCTGAAGCCGCTCCGACCGTTTCATAGTATTCAAGAGTAGGGGTTTCGATAAATTGATAGCCCCAAAGCTTAATCGTTTCAGCTAATAAAGATTGAACACGATGTTTTTTTTCAAATAACTCTGGAAGTGTATCTCTCATGCCCAATGGTTTCTCAAACATAAACAAACGACTCATTACGCTCATCCTTTTTATGGAAATCCTTTAGTCTGCTAATATGGTAGTAAAGTAAAGTTATTAGTAGTTTAACGCTAGGGTTGCAGTTCGTCAATGAAAAAATCTCATTGAATAGTCTGTACAATAGGAAAGAGCCTAGTCTAAAACCGGGCTCTTTTCTAAAATCTTATTCATTTTTTCGATAAATCGGGTCAGCTGCCCAGCGCTTTTCCAGTTCTTCTCTTGTGTAGATTACCCTCATTGGATTGCCGCCAACAAAGCTCCCTGGCGGTACGTCTTTATGTACAAGGGTTCCGGCTGAAACAATCGCCCCATCTCCAATTGTAACTCCAGGGAGAATCGTCGAATTCGCGCCAATCATGACTTCACTGCCAATGTCGATCGGGCCAAGCCGATATTCTTTGATTAAATATTCATGGGCCAGGATGGTGGTATTGTAGCCAATCACCGTATTGCGGCCAACACTAATCTTTTCCGGAAACATGACGTCGAGCATCACCATTAACGCAAAGGAGGTTTGCTCCCCTACCTTTACCCGAAGGAAGGTGCGGTACAGCCAGTTTTTCATCCCGAGAAAGGGTGTGTAACGTGCCAGCTGAATGACAATAAAATTTTTGACCACCTTCCAAAATGGCACAGTCTTATAAACATGCCATAGGGAATTCGCCCCTTCAACCGGATAGCGGGTTGTATTTCTCATCCTTCTCACTCTCCGAGAATGGTTAATAAGTCTGCCATGTTCTCTAGCATATAATCTGGTTCATATTTGGCAAGATAGTCTCGGCCTTTAATGGTCCAGGCGACTCCTGCTGTTTTTGTTCCTGCATTTTTCCCAGCCAAAATATCATGGAAATTATCACCGACCATAATGGTTTCCTCAGGTTGGGAATTTAATTGCTCCAACGCTTTAAGAATCGGTTCCGGATCTGGCTTCACTTTTGTCACATGATCCAGCGCAACTACGACATCAAAATATTCCTCGAGCTTCATTAAGCGTAGACCCTTTAAACTCGTATCATGACGCTTGGTTGTGACAACTCCAAGCTTATAGCCCTTTTCCTTCAAAGTACCGATGGTTTCCAGCACACTAGGAAATTCTTTCACGAGCAAATCATGGTTGGCAAGATTATAGGTCCGATATTCTAAAATCATTTCCTCAACCCGGTCAGGGTCAACGGTTGAAAATGCCTCATGAAGGGTAGGACCCATGAACGGAAGTACGTCTTCTCGCTTATATTTGTTTGGGTAATATTTTTCAAGTGTGTGTAAATAAGTCGCAATGATTAATTCATTCGTATCGATTAATGTCCCGTCTAAATCAAATAGAAGGGTGGTAATGTTGCTCTTCATGGTTGTTTCTCACACCGCCTTATGATATGGATTGATCTAAATAACGCTCTTCTGACAGATTCTTCTTTCGTCTAATCAACAGGATTGCCACGGCACCAATGACTAGGACAATGGAAATCATTTGTGCCATTCTGAGAGTACTAGTCAGCATAAGGCTGTCAGTCCTCATTCCTTCAACGAAGAAACGGCCGACGGAATACCAGATCACATAGGAAAGGAATAACTCCCCGCGGCGCAGATTAACACGGCGAAGCAGTATTAATAAAATAAAGCCAATAAAGTCCCAGACAGATTCATATAAAAATGTCGGATGATAATAAGTTCCATTAATATACATTTGATTGATAATGAAGTTCGGTAAATGTAAATTTTCTAGGAAGCTTCTCGTGACTTCCCCACCATGAGCTTCCTGGTTCATAAAATTCCCCCATCGGCCGATGGCTTGGCCGAGAATGAGGCTTGGAGCAGCAATGTCAGTAATTTTCCAAAAGGACACTCCCCGCTTTTTCGCAAAAACATAGGTGGTAATAACGGAGCCGATAAGGGCCCCATGGATGGCAATCCCGCCATTCCATATGGCTGGAATCTCAGATGGATGCTGGGCATAATACTTCCATTCAAAAATCACATAATAAATCCGCGCTGAAATAATCGCAATCGGGATCGCCCAAAGCATTAAGTCTGCAAATGTATCCTTTGGCAGGCCGCGGCGATTCCCCTCCCTGATGGCAAGGAACAAAGCAAGCGCCAATCCTGAACCAATAATAATTCCATACCAATGCACTTGAATGGGTCCAAGTGTAAAAGCAATGGGATTAAGCGGCTGAATATTTTCTTTCATGTTCTAGTCTCCTTATTTCCCTTAAATGTCTTCATGTTCGCCTTCTTCAATGACCTCGGAGAGACGCTCAGTAAATTGCTGGGCGGCATTGACACCCATCCGTTTAAGCCTGAAGTTCATCGCCGCAACTTCGATAATTACTGCGATGTTTCGTCCTGGGCGAACAGGAATAGTCAGTTTGGTGACATCTGTATCAATAATTTTCATTTTTTCTTCGTCTAAACCAAGACGGTCATACTGCTTTTGAGAATCCCAATTTTCGAGACTAATGACGAGCGAAATCTTTTTGTTACTGCGGACAGCTCCCGCACCAAATAACGTCATAACATTGATGATTCCGAGCCCGCGGATTTCTAATAAATGCTCGATTAATTCTGGAGAAGTTCCAACAAGAGTATCTTGATCCTCTTGGCGGATTTCAACACAATCATCAGCCACTAAGCGGTGCCCGCGTTTCACCAATTCCAAAGCAGTTTCACTTTTACCAACGCCGCTTTTACCAGTAATTAACACCCCGACGCCGTAAATATCGACTAATACACCGTGAACAGCGGTCGTTGGCGCAAGTTTACTTTCTAAAAAATTGGTTAACCGGCTGGAAAATCGAGTTGTTTTCATACCACTGCGGAGGACAGGAACAGATTCGCGTTCGGACGCTTCAATCAGTTCTTGAGGAACCTCTAATCCACGTGTGACAATGATTGCCGGAGTAATATCGGTGCAAAGCTGTTCCATTCGAGACATGCGTTCACTTGGTGTGAGTTCCTCAAAAAAGGAAAGCTCTGTTTTTCCTAACAGTTGGATTCGCTCTGCAGGATAAAACTCAAAGTATCCAGCCATTTCAATTCCAGGGCGGGAAATATCACTTGTGGTAATCGGGCGGTTAATTCCTTCTTCACCACTCATAAGTTCTAGATGAAATTTTTCTAAAATTTCCTTCGTGCGTACCTTTACCAAGTAGGTTCCTCCTTTTTTAGAAAAGCGCAAACTTCTAATGATGCTGATGATTTGGTTATAAGTGCTGATACTAGTGGTATTAATTAAAATAAGTTTCCTCTTATTTTAGCATTTTTTAAACAAGAACCAAATAATTTAGACAATTTCTCTGAAATGACACCATAGGAGCAAAAGAAAACAAACAGATGCAACTCTATTAAATTCCCACACAACCATGTCCATTTTCCGAACAAGTTTATGCCGAAGAACTGACGTTTTTATTGATTTTACTGCAAAAAAATAGCGCAGGATTCACTCCCGCGTTATTTTTCATTTTATTGTTTTTTAGAAGGTTCCAAAATCGTCTTTTGAATAATCAGGTTAACAATTGCCATGATAATGGCAGCAAACAGAGCCATTCCAAAGCCGGATATCTCAAAGGCCGGTCCCATAATGGCATCAGTAATCTCAAGGGTAAGCGCATTTATCACAAACAAAAATAAGCCAAGTGTTAAAATGGTTGCCGGCAGGGTTAACAGGATTAACAGTGGGCGTACCAAAATATTTAGTATGGAGAGCAGAAAACTTGCTTGAAGGGCAGCTGTAAAACCTGCCAGTTGGATACTTTCACGAAAATATCCGGCAAGCGCCATAAATAAAATAGCATTAATTAGGACTCCTATCAGCCATCTCATCTTCTCGCATCCTGCTCAATTGGTAATAATGTTTCTTTCATGTAAACTCCCACCTATTTAAATGGAATAACTCCGTCTGATTTATGAATGGTAATAGAACCCGTTTTTGTGTCGGCAAATACCTTTAACTGTCGCTCAGGATGATTAATCGATTCGAAACGCAGTAATTTTTGTATCATTTCGCTTTTTTCCTCGAGAATTTGGACCCCCTCAAGCTTCATATTAAAGCCGCCGAGATTGGTTTTTAATTCCCCATTAACTGGAACACCCTCCGGAACATAAAGATCAATACTGCCTGTGGTTGCCTTTGCTGAGATTAACTCACAGCGATTGCCATTCAGGCTGTATGTTACATTGCCATTGAATGTTTGCGTTGCCATCTTTCTAAAATTCCCATCCAGCTTAATTGCCCCATTAATGGTCTCAGCCTCAATATCATCAATAATACTATTTTGAAGCTTTATATGACCATTGGCTGTTTCGATTTCCGCTCGCTTTCCAGTTACCCTTGCTAAGTCAATTTTACCATTAGCGGTTTTGACGCGAAAATCGGTTACATTCAATTCTTCACCTGAAATCGGTCCATTAAACATTCTTACACGAATTCGTTCATACTGTGCCTGCGGGATATATATAACCGCATCGACCTTCATCCATTTTTGCTGGGTCGTAAAGCGCAGTTTTTCCCCCTCTATGGCAAAAATGACATCCTTTAAGAAGTTTTGTCTTGCCTGTTCGGGTGTATCAACCCGATATACCTTTGCCTGACATTCAATCCGAACATCCTTCTGATCCCATGCAGCAATTTTTAATGAGCCGTTGGCCACATCCAAATCCATATCCTTTAAATAAACGTCGCCATGTTGAAAAATATGGGAGATTTCTACGGATTGTCCGAAGTTTAAATCGAGATCAAAGTCTTTAATTTTTTTTAAAGCGGAATCAACAAAGTCAAATATTTTATCTTTTGTAGATTGGAACCTGTTTCCATTTGCATATTCTTGATTTTCCTTATTCGCTTCCTCAAACTTGACTGCAGTGGAAAGCTCACGAACGATTTGCTCCTGTTTTTGCTCCATGGTCTGCTGTGCCTTTTCCAGCTCCTCAAGCAAGGATAGTGCCTCGTCAACCTTTAATTTTCCCTCTTCAACCATTTGTAAAATCCGCTTTCTTTCCTCTTTCATGTTTTTCACCCCGAATCATTTATTCTATTCATCTTATTCCATTCCTGGGACTTTTACGCCTTCTGTACTACTTTATTAATACGAATTGAGTGGAATTAAAGTTTCAGTTTTCCCCATGCAAAAAAGCTAGAGCACCTGGCCTTAGCTTTTTGCAATCATTTCTTTTTCATCAATTTGCTTTTTCATCCGCACGCGATCACGTTCAAGAATTGGTTTTAAATATTTTCCTGTATAGGACTCAGGAACCTCCGCGACCTTTTCCGGTGTACCGGTCGCCACAATAGTACCACCCTTATCGCCGCCCTCCGGACCTAGATCAATTAAATAATCCGCTGCTTTAATCACATCAAGATTATGCTCGATAACAAGAACGGTATCGCCATTCTCTACCAAGCGCTGAAGCACAACAAGCAACCTAGAAATATCATCCACATGCAATCCGGTTGTCGGCTCATCCAAAATGTAGAAGGATTTTCCAGTTGAACGTCGATGGAGCTCCGATGCCAATTTCACCCGTTGCGCTTCCCCTCCAGATAACGTGGTTGCCGGCTGCCCTAATTTGATGTAGCCAAGCCCCACATCCAAAATCGTTTGCAGCTTGCGGCTGATTTTTGGAATGTTCTCGAAAAATTGAACAGCCGCCTCTACCGTCATATCTAATATATCGGCAATGTTCTTTCCTTTGTACTTTACCTCAAGTGTTTCGCGGTTATAGCGTTTCCCGTGGCACACTTCACAAGGGACATACACATCAGGCAAAAAGTGCATTTCAATTTTGATAATCCCGTCACCACGGCAGGCCTCACAGCGGCCGCCTTTAACATTAAAGCTGAAACGGCCTTTTTTATAACCGCGAACCTTTGCCTCATTCGTTGTCGCAAAAACATCGCGAACATCATCGAACACACCTGTGTATGTCGCTGGGTTCGAACGCGGAGTTCTGCCGATTGGCGATTGGTCAATATCTATGACCTTTTCTAAATAGTCAATCCCCTTAATGCTCTTATGCTCACCCGGCTTCGTTTTGGCATGATGCAGCTTTTGTGCCAGTGACTTATGAAGGATTTCATTAATCAACGTACTTTTCCCTGACCCAGAGACACCGGTAACGGCAATAAACATTCCAAGTGGGATTTTCACATTGACATTTTTTAAATTGTTCTCCGAGGCTCCTTTAATTTCAACAAAACGGCCGTCAGATTTTCTGCGTTCAAGTGGGAGTGGGATAAATTTCTTTCCTGATAAATACTGGCCGGTTAAAGAATTAGGATCGGCCATCACTTCTTCAGGTGTACCAGCAGAAATCACTTCCCCGCCATGCACCCCTGCACCAGGTCCGATATCAATTAAGTAATCCGCCGCAAGCATTGTGTCCTCATCATGTTCGACGACAATCAAGGTATTCCCGATATCGCGCATGTTTTGCAAGGTTCCAATTAAACGGTCATTATCCCGTTGGTGCAGTCCAATGGAAGGTTCATCAAGAATATATAATACCCCTGTTAACCGTGATCCAATCTGGGTGGCTAAGCGAATCCGCTGGGCCTCACCGCCGGAAAGAGTTCCCGCTGTACGGCTAAGGTTCAAATAATCAAGACCGACATTAATCAGAAATCCTAAGCGCTCACTAATCTCACGAAAAATTAACCTAGCAATTTGCATCTCTTTTTCAGATAGATTCAATTCGGAGAAAAATTGATGCGCTTCTTCAATAGAAAGGTCCGTAATCTGGGAAATATGCCTGCCAGAGATTAAGACAGCCAAACTTTCTGGTTTTAAACGATACCCCTTACAAGCCGGGCATGGCTGCTGTCCCATGTATTTTTCCATCTGTTCACGAATATAATCGGAACTTGTTTCTTTATAACGGCGCTCAACGTTCCTGAGTACTCCTTCAAATTCAATATGACCTTCACGGATTTGTCCGAAATCATTTTCATAGCGAAAATATATTTTTTCACGGTCAGATCCATATAAAATTTTATCCATTTGGTGTTTTGGAATATCTATAACTGGAATATTCATGTCGATACCATAATGATCACAGACTGCCTCAAGCAGCTGCGGATAGTATTGCGAACTGGTTGGCTCCCACGGGGCAATTGCATGCTGTTTTAGCGTTAAATCCTTATTTGGAATCACAAGGTCAACATCGACCTCAAGCTTCGAGCCAAGCCCGTCACACTGAGGGCAGGCACCAAACGGGCTATTAAAAGAAAACATTCGCGGCTCTAATTCCCCAATGGAAAAACCACAGTGCGGACAGGCATGGTTTTCACTGAATAGTAGTTCTTCCTCCCCAATAACGTCGACGATGACTTTTCCAGCTCCGAGTCCTAAGGCCGTTTCAAGGGAATCAGCCACCCTTGAAGAAACCCCTTCTTTTACGACAATCCGGTCAACAACTACTTCGATGGAATGCTTTTTATTTTTTTCCAGCTCAATTTCATCACTGAGATCGAGCATTTCACCATCGACCCGGACACGTACAAAGCCTTGCTTTTTAATATCCTCGAACACCTTTACATGTGCTCCCTTACGGCCAGATACAATTGGGGCAAGGATTTGCATTTTCGTGCGTTCCGGATACTCCAGAATTCGGTCTACCATTTGCTCAATCGTTTGTGACGAAATCTCAATTCCGTGAATCGGACAAGTGGGATGCCCAACTCTAGCAAACAGCAGTCGTAAGTAATCATAAATCTCGGTTACTGTTCCTACTGTTGACCGCGGATTTCGGCTTGTTGTTTTTTGATCAATCGAGATTGCCGGAGATAATCCCTCAATCGCGTCGACATCCGGCTTATCCATCTGTCCAAGGAATTGCCGGGCGTAGGCGGAAAGGGATTCAACATAACGGCGCTGACCTTCTGCGTAAATGGTATCAAAGGCAAGCGAGGACTTTCCTGACCCGGAAAGTCCCGTTACGACCACTAGTTTATCTCTCGGAATTGTAACATCTATATTTTTAAGATTGTGAGCCCTTGCTCCTTTTACAATAATGTTTTCCATTGCCATGATTAAGTTATCCTTCCGCTTTCAATTCTAAAATTAAATCACGAAGCTCGGCGGCACGCTCGAAATTAAGCGCCTTGGCGGCTTCCTTCATTTCTTTTTCCATATCGGCAATTAAGCGTTCTTTTTCTTTCTTGGACAGCTTGCCAAGTGCTGCTGCCGGTTTGTAGTCTTCCTGCTCCTCAGCCGCATGCGTTGCACGAATAACATCGCGAATATCCTTCTGTATCGTTTTTGGTGTTATCCCGTGCTTTTGGTTATATTCCTCCTGGATCTCGCGACGGCGCTTCGTTTCACTAATCGCCATTTCCATTGAATTAGTCATCCGATCAGCATACATGATTACCTGTCCGTTTGCATTCCGGGCCGCACGTCCAATCGTTTGGATTAAAGAGCGTTCCGAACGGAGGAACCCTTCTTTATCCGCATCTAAAATAGCTACAAGCGAAACCTCCGGTATATCGAGACCTTCCCTGAGCAGGTTAATTCCAACGAGGACATCATATTTACCAAGACGCAGCTCGCGAATTATTTCAATCCGCTCAAGCGTTTTGACTTCTGAATGAAGGTATTGGACTTTAATGCCGATTTCTTTTAAGTAATCGGTTAGGTCCTCTGACATTTTTTTCGTTAATGTTGTAATCAGCACACGTTCATTACGCTTCACTCGATCCTGGATTTCACCAATTAAATCATCAATCTGTCCTTCAATTGGACGAACTTCAATTGGCGGATCTAACAAGCCGGTTGGACGAATAATTTGTTCAACCATTTCCGGTGTATGCTCTAGCTCGAAGGGACCAGGGGTGGCGGACACAAAAATAATATTGTGAATATGTTTTTCAAATTCATCAAACGTAAGCGGCCGGTTGTCTAATGCGGAAGGCAGGCGGAATCCGTGTTCAACAAGCACTTCTTTCCGAGCTTTATCCCCATTAAACATTCCTCTGACCTGTGGCAATGTCACGTGTGATTCATCAATAACCATTAAAAAATCCTCTGGAAAATAGTCTAATAGGGTATAAGGTGTCGAACCTGGCGGCCGTAATGTTAGATGGCGCGAGTAGTTCTCAATACCTGAACAAAAGCCCATTTCCCTCATCATTTCCAGGTCGTAGCGTGTCCGCTGTTCGATTCGCTGAGCCTCAAGCAATTTATCATTTTCCCGAAGGACCTTTAGGCGTTCTTCGAGTTCTTTTTCAATGTTTTCAATGGCAATGCGCATCTTTTCTTCTCTCGTAACGAAGTGGGAGGCAGGGAAAATAGCTACATGGTCCCGCTCTCCAATAATTTCTCCTGTCAAGGCATCTACTTCACGAATCCGGTCGATTTCATCGCCGAAAAATTCAACACGCATACAGTGCTCATCCCGTGAAACCGGGAAGATCTCGACCACATCACCGCGGACACGGAATGTTCCCCGTTTGAAATCGATGTCGTTTCGTTCATATTGGATATCGACGAGACGATGGAGCAGCTGATTGCGTTCAATTTCCATCCCTGTTCGGAGTGAAAGTACCATTTCACGATATTCCTCTGGCGAACCGAGACCATAAATACACGAAACACTGGCAATGATGATGACATCATTCCGCTCAAAAAGCGAAGAGGTTGCTGAGTGCCGCAATTTATCAATTTCATCGTTGATGCTTGCATCTTTTTCAATAAATGTATCAGTCTGTGGAACATAGGCTTCCGGCTGATAGTAATCATAGTAGCTGACAAAGTACTCCACAGCATTGTTTGGGAAGAATTCCTTAAACTCACTGTACAGCTGGCCGGCCAAGGTTTTATTGTGAGCAATCACAAGGGTTGGCTTATTTACCGCTTTAATGACATTGGAAATCGTAAATGTTTTACCCGTCCCAGTTGCTCCTAAAAGGGTTTGATAACGTTTATTTTCATGGATTCCTTGCACTAATTGACGGATAGCTTCAGGTTGGTCGCCCTGCGGCGAATATTTAGATACTAATTCAAATTGGTCCTTCACAAAATTTCCCCCTAAATACAATAGGTTCGATTCATTACTTTTCTGCCTTTTTAAGAAAGTCTCGGACCGGTTGCGGCTGAAAAGTGATTCTTTCCATAATATATATTACCATGTTACCACAAAACACCAAAAACAAACCAATAATATGCGAACGAATATTCGTTTTTTTGAAATAAGTGCTGTTTTCCTACCTATATTACACTCAAATTAAAATTAAATAGAATACCGTCGTAAAATTACTAGTCTTTCTGAAACTAAATGTTTTTCCGCGAATTGACCAGGTTTATCCGCGAATCCAATATCCTGTCTATTAATTATAAAAAACAAAAAGCCTGCCAAATCCTGATTTGGCAGACTTCTAGCTTTTTTTTATGATTCTCGGCTTCATTTTTGCAGCCAGCCAAAAACCGGCCGTCAATGATAGAGCATCGATGATAATAAGCGGTAAAGTATGGGTATAACCTTTATAAGCAGAAGCAGCAATAAGTGCGACGGTTAATGCAAGTCCTATAATCCGATTGTAAGTGACCCGTGTAAAAAACAAAACGAGTAAGCCCGGCAAAATAAGCGCCGACAAAAATTTAATCACCAATGGGTACACCTCATTCATTCATTTCTGTTAATTAATTCTAAAAATTTATTCACAAAATTGCAACAGAAAAATGAAATTAGCTATTGAAATTCCGTATTTCCTATAAGGATTTCACCATAAAAAGGAGTGGATCATATCCACACCTTTACAATTTAACCTTTTGCAACCGTAATGCATTCAAAACAACTGAAACGGAACTGAATGCCATTGCTGCCCCTGCAAGCCAAGGTGCAAGGAACCCAAGCGCAGCAACCGGAATACCAAGTGTGTTATAGGCAAGCGCCCAAAAAAGGTTCTGTTTAATATTACGAATCGTCTTTTTACTCATAAAAATGGCATCAGCAATACTATTTAAATCCCCGCGAATTAGTGTAATATCAGCTGCCTCCATCGCCACATCCGTACCAGTCCCAATCGCCATACCGATATCGGCAATAGCAAGGGCCGGTGCATCATTGATTCCATCTCCAACCATGGCAACCTTTTTACCTTGTGCCTGAAGCTTCTTGATTTCATCCGCCTTCCCTTCAGGAAGTACCTCAGCAATTACCTGGTCTACTCCAACCTGAACTGCAATGGCATTTGCTGTTTGCTGATTATCCCCTGTAATCATGATTACTTCAATTCCCATATTTCTTAGGCGGCTGATCGCTGTTTGGGATGTTTCTTTTATCGTATCCGCCACGGCCACTATTCCTGCAAAATGACCATTTATTGCTGTAAGCATCGCGGTTTTTCCAGCCCTTTCTAATACATCCATCTGATCAAGAGCATTTTCCGCAGATACATTAAACTGTTTCATTAACTTTCTTGTTCCCACCAGCAGCTCTTTTCCTTCGACAATTGCCTTTATACCAAATCCAGGAATCGCTTCAAACTCCGTTACATCCTTTAAAGCAATTCCTTTATCTTTAATCCCTTGAACAATCGCTTGAGCAAGTGGGTGTTCGGATTGTTTCTCAGCTGATCCCACAAGTGATAAAAATTCTTCTGATTTAGAGTTGTTTGTGAAAACATCGGTTAAAACCGGTGTACCATTTGTAACTGTGCCAGTTTTATCGAGAACAACAGTAGAAATTTTATGCGTCATTTCCAAGTGTTCCCCGCCTTTAAACAGAATTCCATATTCTGCTGCTCGCCCTGAACCAGCCATAATCGAAGTTGGTGTTGCCAATCCCAATGCACACGGGCAGGCAATTACGAGAACCGCAATCAACTTCTCCAACGCCTCTGCAAAATCCCCGGGTGTTACGAAAAAATACCAAACAACAAAGGCTAGGACGGCAAGTGCCACAACAATAGGGACAAATATGCCGGAAATTTTATCAGCTAGACGTTGGATCGGCGCTTTTGATCCCTGGGCTTCTTCCACAACTTTAATGATCTGTGCCAAAGCTGTATCCCTGCCAACTTTTGTTGCTTCCACTTTGAGAAATCCATTTTTATTGATGGTAGCTCCAATTACCTCATCACCAGGACTTTTATCAACAGGAACGCTTTCACCTGTTAACATCGACTCATCAATAGCCGAACGGCCCTCTATTATCTTTCCATCGACTGGAATCTTCTCACCGGGTTTAATATGAAGGATATCCCCAACGATTACTTCCTCAATCGGGACCTCCTGTTCAATTCCTGCTCTCTCAACCATTGCTGTCTTCGCTTGAAGACCCATCAATTTCTTAATCGCTTCAGATGAACGACCCTTTGCTTTCGCCTCAAACAGCTTTCCAAGAATGATCAATGTAATCAGGATTGAACTTGTTTCATAATAAAGCTCCACTGAATTTCCGTGACTTCCAATAGAGACAATAGATAGATATAAACTATAAAAATAAGCAGCGGAAGTTCCCAGTGAAACGAGAACATCCATATTGGCACCCTTATTTTTTAAAGCTTTATAGGCACCAACATAAAACTGTTTCCCAATCATGAACTGAACCGGAGTGGCCAAAGCTAATTGAACCCACGGATTCATAAACATATCCGGAACCCATATGAATGAAGTGAAACTGAAATGACCTACCATTGCCCATAAAAGCGGGATTGAAAGGATGCTCGAAAAAAGAAACTTCCCTGTTTGTTTTTCAATTTCCTTTTGGCGATAGTCAATCGTATCTTTTACATCTTCCTTGATATGAGCACCATAACCGAGGGTTTCCACCTTTTGAATGATTTCACCTGTTGAGAGAACCCCACTATTGTACTCCACTGTCGCTTTTTCTAAGGCTAAATTCACATTTGCCCTTACAACACCCTCTAATTTAGTAAGGCCTTTTTCGATTCGGGCCGCACAAGCGGCACATGTCATTCCAGTGATATCAAATTCAGTTTTTTCATTGACAACCTCGTATCCTAAATCCTTAATCTTTTTTTCTATTTCTTCGACCTTGATTTTTTCGGGATCATATTTAACATTAGATTTTTCCAAGGCCAGATTCACATTTGCAGTTTCAACGCCTTCTAATTTATTAAGACCTTTTTCAATTCTAATGGCACATGCAGCACAGGTCATTCCAGAAATCTGTAAATTAGTCTCTTTTATATTTTGACTCATAAAAGCCAGCTCCTTATACCCTATATAGGTATATATTTTTGTGAAAAGGAACGTGCTAGGAGCTAGCACGTCTTTTTCACACTCTTTATTTCACATCATAACCTTGGTCATCAATGGTTTCCTTTATTTTATCCAATGAAATTTCATTTGGATTAAACTCTACATCCACTTTTGCTGCCTTCAAATCGACCTTAACGGAACAGACACCGTTAAGTGCACCGACGCTTCCTTCTACTGCTTTTACACAATGACCGCAAGACATTCCTATAACATTTAATGATACCTTTTCCATTATGTTCATTCCCTTCGGATATTGTTAATTAATTTTTTTCTTATTTTTAACAATACTATACCCCCCTACCCTATGTAAAGCCCGATTTATAATTTGTTTATATTTTTTTAACAGTATTACTTAAAAATAACTTTATCAGATAACTATCAAGAAATAATGCATTTTTGATTTTGTCATAAATTCGCCAAAACTCCCGTGTATTTATAGCTGATTGTAACATTTTTATCAAAATCCATACTTTCTGCAAATTTAAACATTATCATGGTATTGAAATTGCAAAGGAGGAAAAATCAATGAAAAAATATTTAGCTTTATTTTTTACCAGCATGTTAATTTTGTCCCTATTCCTTGCAGGGTGTGGAAATACAACCAATAAGGAAAATGGAAAAACGGAAAAAACTCAGGTATCAATAACAAATCAGGAAGCTCGATTCCTCTTTACAGCAAATGAAGGTGGAAGTATTTCAAAAATAAGCCTGAATGAGCAAAAGGTTATTTCAACCTTTAAGTTTGATGGAGCCGTTCATAATATTCAGGTGTCACCTAATGGAAAAGTGGTAGCTGCTACGGTTGTTCCGGAAATGATGAATGGGCATGGCCATGACAATTCTATGGATATGACAGGAAAAGCAATATTCTTTGATCCAATTCAAGATAAAATTATGAAAGAAGTAAAAGTAGGCAACCACCCTGCGCATATCGTCTTTACGGAAAATGGGAAGTACGTCTTGGTTACAAACAATGAGGATAATACTGTTTCCGTGATTGATGCTAAAAATTATGCGATAGTTAAAACCATTCCGACCGGAAAGGGCCCGCACGGTTTTAGAATATCCAAGGATAGCCAGTTCGCCTATGTGGCAAATATGGGGGAGGACACAGTGAGTGTTCTAAACCTTCAAACCCTGAAGGAGGACAAAAAAATTAAAGTTGGAGAAACCCCCGTCACGACGGGAATTACAACGGATGGTAAGACATTAGTTGTTACATTAAATAAAGAAAATGCCTTAGCCATTGTAGATTTAGCTTCAGGAAAAGTAGATAAGGTCAAAGTTGGAAATGGACCTGCACAGGTTTATATTGGGCCGGGAAATCAATTTGCTTACGTCGCTAATCAAGGAACAGCGGATTCCCCTTCACATTCTATAACTAAGGTAGTTTTAAAATCAAAACATGTGGCTGCAACGATTGAAACGGGCAAAGGCTCACATGGGGTAGTAACAAGTCCAGACAATAAATTAACGTATGTAACCAATATGTTTGAAAACACCGTGAATGTTATCGATAACTCCCAAAATAAGGTGGTCAAGACGATAAACGTTGGAAAAACACCTAACGGAATTAGTATCATGCCGTGATTCCCACCGCATACATCAATTTAAAAACCTTAGCCCATTGATCATGGGCTAAGGTTTTTAGTGTTTTAGACCCTGTGCATCATTGGGAGTGAGAACAAATAAATATTTGCTACTGCAAGTATTACCATTAAAGTATAATACGGCATCAATGCTTTAAAAGATCCTTTGTTGCCAATTCGATAAGCTGTATAAATGGAACCAATCATTCCAATCACGATAATAATATACTGCAGCATTTGAACAGATGAGGCAGGAGCAAATGCTAAATCCGCTCTTGTTACATTCAACCCAAATAATGCTGCGGTGTTATACCAGATTGCTTTTCCCTCCGTAATGATATGGAAAAGGTTATGTGCGAGGTGACCTGCTAAATCTAATGGAATAATCGCATAACCGAATCGAATAAAGTTTTTCTTTACTTTTTCTGCCGAACCACCGGTTACGGTTGCAATTTTTGCTGTTCCTAATAATAGTGCTACTGGGATGGCCATTGAAATAATAAAGGCAACCGTAAAGTTTACATTATAATTATCTGTCCCGGTTATGGAACCAATTGCATTTAAAATATCCTGCCAGATGGATACCATAGTGATGTTTTGAACAAACACAATTCCCATAATAACGGCTGCCAAGAAGGTGTGCTCAATCATCGGTTTTTTGATTCCCCATAATTCCGATGTAGGTACCCTTGGAGAAATCCGAATCGAGTCTTTCGGACAAGATTTCACACAGTTTCCGCAAAGGTTACAATCTGCCGATGAATCCATTGTCCTTACAAATTGAAACATTGGGCAGCCTTCTGCCTTATCGCTCCCTTTAAAACAGACCTGAGTTTTACACGTCTTACAGATCTCCGGAGTACCGCGAAGTTCTAATGAACCAGAACGTGAATAGTTACCAGATAATCCTCCAAGGAAACAAAGAGTCTTACAGAATGTTCTTCGTTCATAAAAAACGGATGTAGCAATTACCATTGTGACTAGTAATAGGAGTAAATAACCGGATCCTCTTGGGGATTCAACAATTCCCCAAATATGATCGCTATAGGTAATTCCGATAAAAAAAAGGTCAATCATCCAAAGCCCATATTTTCTTAAAAATTTCGGCATCGGCCGATTACTGCCAATCGTTTTTCGAACAATATCACTCAATTTGCCAAATGGACAAATCGCACACCAAAACCTTCCAATGACGAGGAAAAAGATTGGGATTAGCGGCCACCATAAAACCCAGGTTAACGAAGTTCCGACATTTCGTGTTGGGTCAACGGTTCCGGCAACTAATTCATAAACAATAACGGAAAAAACGATGAGGACGATCCATTGAAAAATGCCTGGATACCATCGGCTCTGAATAAATTTTTTTATAATCGGTATGGATAATAGATTATAAGGCTGCTTTTCTTCCATCCGTTTTTCCTCATTAGTTAATTGATTACTTGGAATTGCCATTGGAACCATCCTTTCTTCTAAACCACTTATTCCATATTCCAATCACAATAAACGAAAGATTAACTGCACCATAAGTATCCAACACCATTAAATTAGCTGGTTTTTCAATTACCGTTCCATGGGAGTGTCCACTGCCCTCCATGTCCATTCCTTCCATATCATGATTTTCAGTGTTGTATTCCCCGCTCATATCCATTCCTTCCATATCATGACTGTCCGTGGTGTGTTCCCCGCTCATGTCCATTCCTTCCATATCATGGCTGTCAGCGGTGTGTTCCCCGCTCACGTCCATTCCTTCTATGTTGTGCTCGGAAAGTTCGTTTCCGTTAAGGCTTGATGTTGATGGCATCTTTTGATTCCCTTCATCTGCCATAGCCATTCTTCCACCGGAAAATACAATAACCAGAATAATCATAAACATCCATTTAGCCTTCAAAACTATTCACCTCATTCCCATAAAGTATAAAATAAGAGTATTAATTAACATGGTTTCACTTTAATGGAAAAGTGTGCAGAAACTATGGTTTTTCCTTGGACAAAGTTTGTCATTTATGAAAGCCGAGCCAATTGACACAAAATCGAAATAATAAAACACTTAATCTGCAAGGTTTCTTCATATTTTTCTTTTATAATGATCGTAACTTAGGGTAAGGTGGGAGAGTTTTGAAGACAATTTTACTAGTGGATGACGAAACCCGTATGCTCGACCTTTTATGTCTATATTTAACACCTTATGATTATAGATGTTTGAAGGCTGAATCAGGGAAAGATGCTTTAAGGCACCTGAAGAAGGAAAATATCGACATCGTACTCCTTGATGTGATGATGCCTGAAATGGATGGGTGGATGACCTGCCGAAAAATCAGGGAATTTTCAGATATTCCCATTATCATGTTAACGGCTAGAAGTGAAACAAGCGATGTAATCAAAGGATTAAAACATGGCTCCGATGATTATGTAACGAAACCCTTTCACGAAGCTGAACTAATGGCCAGGATTGAAGCATTATTAAGAAGGGCAAGTCATTCAAAGGATCATCAACATATGCTTATTTTCAACGAATTAGAATGGAATGAAGAAACTGTGGAGTTAAAATTTCAAAATCAACATATTCCCCTTACACCAAAGGAATTTGCATTAATGGGATTGTTTTTAAAAAATCCTAAGAAAGTGTACTCCCGAGATCATTTAGTTACAGCCATTTGGGGCCTAAATTCAAATATCGATGACCGAACGGTCGATTCTCATATTCGGAATTTAAGAGAAAAATTAAGAAATGCAGGATTTCCAATAGATAACCATCTTTATACCGTTTGGGGAATAGGATATAAATGGGTAAAAGAGGGCTCTGAATTAAAATCAAAATAGGTGGCAGGTATGAAGATTTCAATTAAATTAGGCATGTGGTTTTTTTTCTGTATTTTGGTGATTGAAATTTTTTCGATGTTTTTTTTACATAATAATTTAGTACATTCGCAGGTTCATCAGGAGCTTGGTTCGCTTCAAGCAAGGGGAAATAGTCATCGATCTGTCTTGGAAATCAATTCAGATTCAGCCACACTTCATCACATTGGTTTAATGGAATCCCATACAGATACTGAAGTTGTTATCACGAACACAACCGGTGATGTCTTACTTTCCTCTAGTAAACTCAACCAAAGCATGAGGACTATCTTAAATAAACCGATTGATAATCTCCCAAGAAATGGACGGGTGCTGCAATCGGATTGGCAAAAGGAACAATATATTGCAACCGTTACCGCATTTAATAAGGGCGGAGAAAAAGCGGGATATGTATATATGTTCAAGAACACAGATGAGGTTCAGAAGTTAATTTCTCAATTAAATAAACATTTCCTTTTAGCATCTGTTTTAATTCTACTCTTCATGATTATTACGATTTTCTTTTTATCAAAGGCATTAACAAAGCCTCTGATCTCGATGAAAGAAGCAACAAAAAAATTAAGCAAAGGGGATTTTTCCGTTACACTTCCACCGCCCTCCCGAGATGAACTCGGAGAATTAGCACAATCCATACAGACTCTTGCAAATGACTTAAATTATTTAAAACAAGAGCGAAATGAATTTTTGGCAAGTATCTCTCATGAACTTCGGACACCATTAACCTATATCAAAGGATATGCAGATATTGCAAAAAGAAAGGAACTCGCTGAATCAGACCGTGATAAATACCTCGATATTATCCAAGAAGAAGCGGATCATGTCAGCCGATTACTTAAAGAATTATTTGACTTGGCAAAATTGGACCAAAATACTTTTTCTATTTCTAAACAAAAAGTGAATCTCAGTGATTTTTTACAATCTATCCTCGAAAAGGTTTTGCCGGCCTTTAATGAAAAAAAAATACTATTCAAATTAGAATGCTCAAGAAATTTAACTTTTGATCTGGATCCGATTCGTTTCGAGCAAGTTCTCTTAAACCTTTTAGATAACAACCTTAAATATTCAAAAGAAAATACATGTGTGCATATAAAAGTTTTTGAAGGAAACGAAGCCATTCATATGGTAATCACTGACCAAGGTATAGGCATTCCAGAGAAAGATCTTCCGCATATTTTTGACCGTTTATACAGAGTGGACAAATCTCGTTCAAGAGCAACTGGTGGGTTTGGATTAGGTCTTGCAATTGTAAAGGAGTTAGTTGAAGCCCATGGCGGGGAAATTTCTGCTGAAAGCGAGGCTGGAAAAGGAACTTGTTTTAAAATCTTTTTAAATAAATAAGTCAGCAAAAAAACAACGATACATTCGTTGTTTTTTTGCTGAGCTGTTAAATGGTATCAACCGGGGCTTGGGCACAGTCAAATGTCCCTTTTTCAATTTGAATGGTCGTATGTTCAATTCCAAAATGATCATGCAGCTCTTTCGTTAACTGTTGAAGTAATTGATCATTATCCGTAATTTCGGAACGCACAAGGTGAACCGTTAAAGCCGGCTCAGTCGTACTCATTCCCCAAACATGCAAATCATGAACCTCTATAACCGTAGGTAAGTTTTTTAAATAAGATCTTATCTTATCTACATCAATTCCATTTGGAACAGCATCAAGAGATAAATTTAATGATTCACTCAATAAGCCCCATGTACCAAGGAAAATGACGATCGCAATAATTAGGCTTACAAGGGGATCAATCCACTGCCAACCAGACCAAAGCATAATGAAACCTGATATGACAACACCCAGTGACACCACCGCATCCGCCATCATGTGTAAATAGGCCCCACGAATATTTAAATCGTTTTTCCTTCCAGACATAAATAATAATGCGGTAACTGTATTTATCACAATACCTATAAGAGCAACAATGATCACGGTCTTACCCGCAACAGGAGCGGGAGAAGAAAATCGTTGAATCGCTTCCCAAGCAATCGCACCAATTGCTACAAGTAAGAATACTGCATTAAACAGAGCAGCAAGAATGGAGCTTTTTTTAAATCCATACGTTCGCTTAGCTGTAGGTGCTTTCTTCCCCAGCCAAACAGCAATCCAGGCAATGACAAGTCCGAGTACATCACTTAAATTGTGTCCTGCATCCGCAAGTAATGCTAGAGAGTCGCTTAGTATCCCATAAATGACCTCAATCAAAATAAAAATTACATTTAAGGTAATCCCAAAGCCAAAAGCAAAACCATAATTGGCCGGTTGGTGATGGTGGTGTCCATGATCATGTCCATGGTGATGGTGATGTCCCAATTTATTCCCCCCTAAGAGCTCTCATTTACAGTATGAAGTAAAGGGCTCTTTTGTTATCTATCCCAATGAAGAAGTTTGTATCCTTTGCTAAAACGAAAATTCCGATTAAGTTATTTTTTCTCAACTTCCTATTTCAATTCATTGACTAGGGGGCTGGGACTTATACCCGCAGTCGCGGTGGTTGCTCCGACAATATTCGCCACACATTACAAACACAAAGTTCTTCCTCCAGGGTCAGGGCATAAGCAATTTTCATTCTTGTTTCATCGGCTAACGCTTTAAAGATTTTCGCTACGTCTGCGATATTTCGATTTTGAAGATGTTGTTGAACACGTGTAGTTTTATCGGAATCAACACAGGTTATTTCACAAACATCCTGTTCTTTTATGCCTTCACCCTCTTTTATTCAAATATTCGTTTGATTATTTGATATTCAAACCACTGTTTGAATGTCAATCTTTTTCTTGGATGTTAGTACCTTAAAAACTTGGACCAATTGCTGGGACACAAAAAAAAAGAACCATTTCAGGTTCTTTTTTTAGCTGATTTTCTCATCATCAAACTTCCGTTCATCCTGAACAAAAAGGATGCCCAATTCGTGATGATCGCCTTCGTATAAGGCTCTCTGGACAAAACGAATCTCTCCATTCGTATCGAGAACCTCGAGTTTACAATGAGCGCGGTTTTTTTGCAGCGCTTCATAAAAGGTTTTTTCGTTATAAGTTACAACACTATTGACCTTTGTTACAAGTTCTCCAACCTTCAATTCCATTTTACTAGCTGGGGAATCCGGAATAATTCCAAGAATCATCAAACCATTGTTCTTTTTTGAAAAATAAAATGGCAGACTATCATCCTTCAATTTTTGGATTAATGCTAATGACTCACGGGCAATCACTGCAAACGCAGCTACAATAATCGATAGAAGCGGATACCACCATCCGACAATGGAAAGAATCGCGATTATCGAGCCAAGTACAATTACACGTCGTCCATAAAGCTGAATGGCTGCTTTTGGAAGCATCCCTTGGATTTGCTGTTGAAAACCGATCGCAAAGGGAACAAGTATGAGCGAGTACTTTTCAGCACCAACATGAAAAACAGGCCACCAATCGAACGGGAGGCTAAGTGCATCCCCCGGTACGAGGAGAAATAACGGTAAAAACCATAATCGTTTTACCTCATGGGCCCCAACACTCTGACCCCGTTTACTTTTTACCAGTTTGGGAGAGGTCCCTTTACTGCCGTTCTTTGTAATCATGACTCCCTCGGCAATAAATAAAAGGGCCAATACGACCACTACTGACGGATATACCTTTTGGTCAAGCGAATGAAACGTTTCTGAAAAAAGGGGTATTGACCATTTATTTTCTGTCATGATGATTAAGGTAAAAAATGCCGCACCAACTGTGTAAACGGGTGACATCAACCGAATATTGGCAGTAAAACTCCACAATAACGTAAAGACAGCAGTAAGAACGATTGCCGCAAACGGAACAACAATGCCCGCCAAAATGGAAACAATCGAAAGTGAAAGACCAACCATGATCCCCAGAGGAAATAGCTGCCGAAGCTCAAAATAAGCATCATGCGCCCGAACATGGAAATTTTTCCGTTCCCGCTTTACTCTCATTACCCCTAAAATTGCTGATAAGAATAGAAGATAATAAAAAATGGGATGTAGAAATAACTTGCCAATTCCTTTTAGCAGTTCTACCAACCATATTTGCGCCAATTTTTTGCCACCTGCCTTTATAAATAAATCTCTCAATCTATTCTGCAAAATCTCTTAAAGTCTATTTTATCAAATTGCCGCTATAAAACCTATTGCTAGTTTCTTGAAATTGGACAAGAAATACAATTCTACCCCATTAGTAAATATTTTATCCCTTTCGGTTCTTACTATTTCCGCGGAAATTCCCTAGGATTCTCCAAAAGTTAATAAAATTGTCAAAAAATGAAAATAAAGAAACAACGACCGAGGTCATTGTTTCTTTATTTGGCAGCCATCCTTAAAGCAATTTGAAGCTGCAGATCATTTTTCTCTTTTTTCATTTCCTTTATGGCTGATTCTTCAAGCTTTGCTGCTGTGATGGAATCGATTTTCCCTGTTGGCTGTAACCCATTATATTGTTGAAATCCTTTTACTGCAGCTGTGGTTTCAGCACTAAAATATCCATCTGTACGTCCAGGGGAAAATCCCAGTCCGGTTAATATTTCTTGAGCATTCTTTACTTGTTCATTATTCATATCCTGCTCGAGCGGGTCGGTAACCTGAATCGGATGGGTATGGAATATTTCCGGCTGTTTAATCTCCACATCCGGCTTAATTCCTTTTTTATGAATCCAATTTCCATCCGGAGTCAGCCACTTAAATAGGGTTAATTTTATATTACTGCCATCTCCCATTGAAACGGGCTGTTGAACCGTTCCTTTTCCAAATGTAGTTTCACCTACCAGTTGATACCCATCTGCCTCTTTCAAAGCCCCAGCCAAAATTTCGGATGCAGATGCGCTGCCTTTATCAACAAGAACAACAACCGGATATTCCTTTTTCTCTTTTAAAGAAGAGAAAAATCGTTCTCTATCGCCATTTCTCTTTTCAATTTGAACCATCGGCTTATCTTTTGGAACAAATTCCTTTAAAATATTTTCAACACTGTTTAGATATCCGCCTGGGTTTCCGCGAACATCAATAATTAGTCCTTTCACACGCTTGTTTTCAAGTGTGCTCAATTCCTTTTTAAAATCCGCCGCCGTATTTTCAGAGAAAGAAGTTACCTGAAGGTAGCCAATCTTTTTCCCGTTCTGTTCCTTTGTAGATGAATGTACGGTTTCAAGTGGAATTTCATCCCTCATGACTTCAATTGTAATCGGGTCTTTAAGAGACGGTCTGGCAATTTCTAATTTTACAGTCGTTCCTTTTTTGCCGCGGATTTTTAAGGTAGCTTTATTTAAGTCAAGCCCTTGCACACTCTTTCCGTCCACCTTCAAAATTTGATCATGCGGTTTTAATCCGGCTTTTTCAGCAGGAGAGCCTTTGAATGGGGAAACAATCACGATTTTCCCTTCCTCCATTCCAACCTCCGCACCAATGCCTTCAAAAGAGGAGTCCAATGTTTGAGTAAATTGCTTAGCGGTTTCTTTGTCCATATAAACCGAATATGGATCATTTAATGTAGAAAGCATCCCTTGAATGGCTCCTTCAACCAGTTTATTGCGATCCACCTTTTCGACATATCGATTTAAAATTAAATCGTAGGCCTGGTCTACTTTTTCTAGATTTTCTGTATCATTTGCCAGTGATGCATGATCCTTGTTATCAAGGATGGAATTCTCATTTGGCTTTTCTACCCATTGCATTGCAGCGTAGGTCCCTCCTGCCCCTGTTAAAAGCGATCCCGTCATCATTAGGGCAATCCATTTTCGATTCAAGCTCTCGTCCCCTCCTTTGGCGAAAACTGCCTGTCCATTTACATTTTAAAAGGCGTCACATTTCAGCCTAATTATTAACTTATATGATTCAAAGGGACAAGATATGATTTTAGATAACAAGAAACAAAAAAATGGAAGAAGCTTAGCTTCTTCCATTAAAGTGGCACGATTCCCACAGGATTGATGGCGTTATGACGATCCGGCACCCATTGCCCTCTATGAAGTTCAAAATGCAAGTGCTGACCTGTAGAATCACCGGTACTTCCCATGATTCCAATTTGCTGGCCCTTCTTCACGACAGCACCTGTCTCTGCTAAACGAGCTTCCATATGGGCATAAACTGTGGTATAAACTTGTCCATTTATTGAATGCGAAATGAAAATACAGTTTCCATAACTGTTAGAATAATAGGAACGAATTACGACTCCATCTGCCGCGGCTAGAATCGGTACATTCGATGCATGATTGGCAATATCGACTCCGTAGTGGAATTCACCTGGGCGGAATCCAGGGCGAGTCCCAAATCCAGAGCTTATGATACCAGAAGCAGGTCTCGTGAAGGTGCCGCCCGAGATTGCCGGTGCTTTACCAGAAGCCCCACCGCCACTAGGCTGTGCAGGCGTTTTTGCAGCTTTTGCTGCCGCCGCTGCTGCTGCTTGACGATCCTTTTCCAATTGAATAGCTTTTTGAACCGCTGCCTCCTGCCCGGCAAGGATTTGCTCTTCCTCTTCTAATGCTAGTTTTCCATCATGAACTTCTTTTTCTTTCCGAACGAGTTTTGAAAGCAATTTATCTTTTGCAGCCCGCTGCGTACTCAATTGCTTATTCATTTGTTCTAATTCGCTCTTCATCTCTTGGAGATTGGCCAAATCTTCTTCTACCTTCATCCGTTTTTCTTCCAGTTCTTTTTTATCCATATCCGCCTGTTTTAATAATTCCTGATCGGCTTCCATAATGGTTGCTACTGCATTGGCTCGGTCAATGAAATCGCTGAAGCTTTTTGCACCCATCAGCACATCAATATAATTGATCATCCCGCCCGTTTCTTGATAATTACGTGCACGCTCTTTTAATAAATTATTGCGTTTTTCCATCCGGTCCACAATGACTTGAATTTCTCCCTGAAGCTGATTGATTTTGCCTTGAGTCTCGCCAATTTTAGCCGTCTTATCGCGAATCTTTGCATTGGTATCTCCAATGGCAAAATCGAGGCGTTTCATCTCAGACTTTACATTTGCCTGCTGACCCTGTAGATCATTGATTGTTGTATTGGCATCATTTATGTCGGACTTTAAATTTGAACGTTTATTGTGAATTTCATTTTGTTTATCTTTTAAATTTGAAATGGAGGCCGCTTCTGTTACAAGGGAACTTCCTGTAAATAAACTGCCTATTCCCATCGAAGCAGCGACCGTAATTGCAACAACTGATTTTTTCATTGTCCTATCCTCTCCTTTCCCTTGCAATCTATGTAAATCTTTTTTTAATAAAGGAAGGAAGGGTGCAGTAAAGAACCCTTCCTCAAAAAGTCTAAACCTTCAAGAATTTTCTTACAGACATAACGCTTCCCCAAATACCAATTAACGCACCCATGAGTATCAGCATGCCGGATACTTGGTAGACAAATGGTTTGTAAGGGAGAATTTGCATAAAATTACCGGCAAGTTTTGGAGCCAGATAATCATATGCGTTATAGTAGGCAATCGAAATCAAGATGATAGGCAAAATAGAGCCTAATACTCCCAGCCATAGGCCTTCCAAGAAAAATGGCCAGCGAATAAAATTATTGGTTGCTCCTACTAGTCTCATAATCTTGATTTCTCTTCTTCTCGCAATAATGGTAATTTTTATTGTATTTGAAATTAAGAAGATGGCTGTAAAAAATAGACCAATAATTAAGACGACACCGACGTTTCGGCTTGCCTTAATAAATTTAAATAACTTTTCCACACTGCCCTGACCATATTTTACTTTTGCAACAAAATTAAACTTTTCTATTTTCTTTGCAACCATCATCGTATCAGTTGGATTTTTCGTTTTTACAATAAATACATCGTTAAGCGGATTATCCTGTTCAAAAAGCTTAAATGCCTTTCCTTCCTCACCAAGACCCTTAATTAAGTCCTTTAATTCTTCTTTTTTTGATGAGAATTTCACACTTTTTACTTCAGGAATACCCTCAAGCTCGCTCTGTAATTTTTGCGTATCGGCTTTATTTGCGGCAACATCGATGTGAACGCGGATTTGAACGTCTTCTTCAATCGTTTGGGCCACTTTATTGAGATTCATCATAATCACAAAAAAGACACCAACTAAAATGAGAGTAACAGTAACGGCACTTACGGATGCAAATGTCATCCATCCATTCCTGCCAATACTTTTTATACTTTCGCGGGCATGGCGGCCAATGGTTCTAATTTTCATAACCATATTCCCCCTTCTGCTCATCACGAACAATTTTTCCACCTTCAATGGCGATTACGCGATGTTGGATTGTATTAACAATTTCTTTATTGTGGGTCGCCATTACAACGGTTGTTCCGCGGTTATTAATTTCTTCAAATATTTTCATAATTTCCCATGATGTATCCGGGTCCAAGTTACCAGTTGGCTCGTCGGCAATCACAACCTTCGGTGAATTTACAATGGAACGAGCGATTGACACACGCTGCTGTTCCCCACCTGAAAGTTCTGTCGGAAGCATTCTTGCCTTATGCTTTAAATTAACGAGGTCGAGAACCTCCATGACCCGCTTTTTAATAAACTTAGGCTGTGCCTCAATCACCTCGAGCGCAAAGGCAATATTTTCATAGACAGTCAAGGTTGGCAGAAGCTTATAGTCTTGGAAGACAACACCAAGATTTCTGCGAAAAATCGGAACCTTTCTCATCTTTAATTTTGCTAAATTGACACCATTCATCGTGATCGTTCCGGAAGTAGGAACCTCTTCACGGTACATCATTTTAATAAAAGTGGATTTTCCAGCGCCGCTGGGGCCTACCACATAGACAAATTCACCTTGATTAATTCGAACATCGATCCCATTAATAGCGGATACACCATTTGGGTATTTCTTGTATACTTCTTGCAATTCTATCATTTAATCACCTGTAGGAAAGTTATTGTGAATGAAGTAAATTCGACAATAATCTTTTATTTTTTGCAAAAGGCCGCAAAATACTTTACGAAACGTGCAAAATTTCGCATAGCCTTATTATAACATCATCAAACACTATTAAAAGCGATAAATATATTACAGTTTCTTTTCAAAGAATACAAGTGTAGACGTATTTTCCGCTATTTCTACAGTTACCTCAGTAACAAACTTCGACATTTTTCTGTTTTTTATGCACAAAAAAAACGCTCTGTTAGGACAGAACGTTTTTTGTACATTTACTTTCTAGAGGCAAGCCATGTTGCTACTTTGTCTGCATCATCGCCGGAAATTAAGCCAGCAGGCATTCCACCGGATTTACCGTTTTTAAGAATGTCCAAAATTTGATCTTTGGAGTACTTTGAGCCAATTTTTGTTAAGTCTGGACCTACAGCACCCTTAAGGTTTTCACCATGACAGCTTGAGCATTTTTGAGCCGTGATTTTCTCAGCTGCTGCGGCAACATCATTTCCTCCGCCGCTTGTGTCTGTAGTTTTGGTCGTTGTGTCTTTGTCTTTAGATGTGTCCGATCCGCCGCCGCATGCAGCAAGTCCCATTACTAGGGAAGTTCCCAATAATAATGTAAGTAGCTTTTTCTTCACTGCTACTCCCCCCTTCAGAAAATTTTACCATTACTTAACAAGTATACCAATTCTACGCACGTTTGAAACCCTCACCTAATACCTCCGCAGCATCCATAACCACGATAAATGCAGATGGATCAAGGGTTTTAACCAATTGTTTCAATTTTGTGAACTCCGTTTGGTCAACCACGCACATGAGAACTGGGCGTTCATGGTCAGTAAATCCACCATATGCTGATAGTTTTGTCACACCACGGTCAATTTTATTCAAAATTCCTGTGCGAACCTCTTCTTGTTTACTAGTAATGATCATGGCCATTTTTGAACGGCCAAAACCAACTTGAATTAAATCGATGGTCTTGCTGGTCACATATAAACCAATGAGGGCATAAAGCCCTTTTTCGATATCAAATACTATCGCAGCGGTAAGGACAATTAACCCGTCAATGAGTACGACACATGTCCCAAGGGTAAATCCAGTGTATTTATTAATAATTTGTGCTGCAAGGTCTGTTCCCCCTGTTGATGCTCTCCCTCTAAAAACAATGCCTAAGCCAAGCCCAACGCCAATACCGCCAAACAATGCTCCAAGTAGAGCGTCATGGGTCCAAGGCTCCATATTTTTTGTGAAATATACAACGAAGGGTAAAAAAATGGTACCGGCCAGTGTTTTTGCGCCAAACTGTTTTCCTAAAAAAATGACGCCGGCAATAAACAACGGGATATTGAATGCCCATTGAACATACGCTGGCTCCAATCCAAGAACAGTATGTAAAATCGTACTAATGCCGCTTACTCCGCCGGAAGCAATTTGGTTAGGCAGTAAAAAAACGTTAAAAGAAATTGCAATAATGGCTGATCCGATGAGGACAAAAACATAGTCAATGGCCACTTCGATTTTCGGATTCGTTTGTGTGAGTTCTAGAACTTTATTCATTTCGTATTCCCCTTGTGTTTATCAATTTCGAGTGTGAGTATAGCATGGGTATTTTTTGGTGTAAATAGCATTCAGTTGAAGCGATAAAGTGGAATAGGGGTATTAGTGATAAGACTTTTTCTTCTTTTAAATCATTTTGTCCTAAAAGGCCTATTTTATAGATGTTTTGCTGGTACGACTATTGGATTTCGTCCTTAAAATTGGGTTTTAGGACATTTCGCTATCGCTTCTGTTGGATTTCGTCCTTGGGGGACAATTTTTTTATTCTACTGCCAGGTTTTGTCCCTTAAAAATGAAAAAACCTTTACCGCATCCTAGGGCAAAGGCTTTTTCATTGATTATGAAATTCTTGATCTTAAATAAGCATCAATAAACGGATCAATTTCCCCGTCCATTACAGCCTGCACATTTCCTGACTCGGTACTCGTACGATGATCCTTGACCATTGAGTAGGGATGGAAAACATAGGAACGGATTTGGCTTCCCCAGCCAATTTCTTTTTGTTCGCCGCGAATTTCCAAAAGTTCTTTTTCCTGCTGCTCAATTTCGCGCTGATACAGCTTTGCTTTTAACATTTTCATTGCTGACTCACGGTTTTTAATTTGCGAGCGTTCCGTCTGGCATGTTACTACTACCCCTGTCGGAACATGGGTAATCCGTACAGCTGAATCGGTCGTGTTGATATGCTGACCGCCGGCGCCGCTTGCACGGTACGTGTCAATTTTTAAATCCTCTGTGCGGATATCGATTTGAATTTCATCGTTAAACTCCGGCATAACCTCACATGAAACAAAGGAGGTATGGCGGCGGCCCGAGGAATCAAATGGCGAAATCCGTACAAGGCGGTGTACCCCTTTTTCTGCCTTCAAATAACCATACGCATTATGCCCTTTGATGGCTAAAGTCACACTCTTAATCCCTGCTTCATCTCCCGGTAGATAATCAAGTGTTTCCACCTTGAAGCCCTTTTTCTCAGCCCATCTTGTATACATCCGAAGAAGCATTGAACCCCAGTCCTGTGATTCTGTACCGCCTGCACCAGGGTGAAGCTCTAAAATCGCATTATTTTTATCATACTCTTCACTTAACAAAAGTTGTAATTCAAATTGATTTAAACGTTCTGTCAACTGTCCCAGCTCTTCTTCCAGTTCCGCTTGTAATTCCGCATCACTTTCTTCTTTAACGAGCTCATATGTCAATTCCAAATTTTCATACGTTTCATTTAAATCAGTAAATTCATTTACTTGATCCTTTAAGCCGTTTGCCTCACTGATTACGACCTGAGCCGCCTGTTGATCATTCCAAAAGTCAGGATGAAGCATTTGATCGTCTAATTCAGCAATTCTAGCTTCCTTATTTTCAAGGTCAAAGAGACCCCCTAAAGTCCGCTAAACGTTTAGCTGTTTTTTCTAATTCATTCCGAATTTCTGCTAATTCCATTCTGGTCACCTCTATAAAAAATTCATTTTGTATCGTAGTATATGCAAATAATTTAAGTCAGTCCTAATCTATTATAACGGCATACCTTCCAAAAATCCAAAACAAGCCGTTTCGCCAGGTTGGGGATAATTTTTTAATGAAAGAAAAAACAAATTGTGGATAACCGATATTTTTCAACACTTACCAACAAGATATATTTATTTATCCACATATCCAGTTAGTTATTAACAAATTAACAAAAAATATCAACATTTCAGTAAATAATATCCACATAAACAATAAGGTTATTCACAACTTAAAGTTCTCCATAATATAGGATCCCTAGCAAAGCAAGAAGCGAAATCCCATAAGATTTCGCTTCTTATATGAAAAAATCAATTATTTCCCTGCTCCACAGCAATTTTTGTACTTTTTACCGCTCCCGCAAATACATGGATCATTTCGTCCTACATCCATTTGCTTCACTTTTGGCTTTTGCTTAACGGGTTCTCCATCGTCCTTCGGATGAACCGCTTCGCCTTTTGCCACTTCTTGACGTTCTAAATTGTTGCGAATTTCTGCCTTCATGATGTACATGGAAGCTTCTTCCTCAATTGAAGTAACCATTGCTTCAAACATTGCGAAGCCTTCCGCCTGGTACTCGCGAAGAGGGTCCGTCTGTCCGTATGCACGTAAATGGATTCCATCACGAAGCTGATCCATTGCATCAATATGGTCAATCCATTTTGAGTCTACAGAGCGAAGCGTAACGACCTTTTCAAATTCACGCATTTGCTCTGGGAAAAGCAGCTCCTCTTTTTCATCATAACGCACCTTCACCTTGGCAAAAATAGCCTCGGTCATCTCTTCAGGGTCTTTACCGTTTAAATCGTCTAAGGTGATATCCCCTTCAGGAAGAAGATTGGCATGGACAAAGTCCACAACACCCTGGAGGTTCCAATTTTCTTCATCATCCGCCATTGACGCATGTGCCTCAATATTCCGCTCGATTGTTCGTAAAATCATGCCCTCCACAATTTCACGCAAGTTTTCAGACTCAAGTAATTCATCGCGCTGCGTATAGATGATTTCACGCTGTTGGCGAAGCACATCATCATATTGCAGCAGCTGCTTACGCGCATCAAAGTTGTTACCCTCAACACGTTTTTGCGCTGATTCCACTGCTTTTGAAACCATTTTACTCTGGATGGGCTGGGAATCATCCATCCCAAGGCGCTGCATCATCGATTTCATATTATCAGAACCAAAGCGGCGCATAAGCTCATCTTCCATTGATAAATAAAACTGGGTAATCCCCGGGTCCCCTTGGCGGCCTGAACGCCCGCGGAGCTGGTTATCAATCCGGCGGCTTTCATGGCGCTCCGTCCCAATAACAGCAAGGCCACCTAAATCGGTAACCCCTTCGCCAAGCTTAATATCTGTACCACGGCCGGCCATGTTTGTTGCAATCGTTACCGCACCCTGATGGCCTGCTTCCGCAATGATCTCTGCTTCACGTTCATGATTTTTCGCATTCAAGACATTGTGTCGAACGCCTTTTTTCAATAAGAGCTTGGAAATTAACTCAGATGTTTCGATTGCAACCGTACCGACAAGCACGGGCTGTCCCTTTTGATGTCGTTCTGCAATATCCTGAACAACAGCTCGAAACTTCCCTTCCATTGTAGAGTAAATTAAATCCGCACGGTCATCCCTGGCAATCGGTCTATTCGTTGGAATCACGATGACATTCATATTATAAATGTTTCGGAATTCCTCTTCTTCCGTCTTAGCTGTACCCGTCATCCCGGCTAATTTCTCATACATCCGGAAGTAGTTTTGGAACGTAATCGTAGCCATTGTCATACTTTCGTTCTGTACCTCTAAGCCTTCCTTTGCTTCAATCGCCTGGTGTAAGCCCTCACTATAGCGGCGTCCCTTCATCAAACGACCAGTAAATTGGTCAACGATTACAATTTCGCCATCCTGAACGACATAATCCACATCCAGATGCATGCTGACATTGGCTTTTAACGCTTGATTGATGTGATGATTTAACGAAACATGGGACATATCAAACAGGTTTTCAATACCAAAAGCCTTCTCTGCTTTGCTAATCCCTTCTTCAGTCAGCATAACGCCTTTTGTTTTTTCATCATACGAATAATCCTTTTCTTTCGTCAGCGTACGCACAAACGCATTTGCTTGAATATATAGAGCCGTTGATTTTTGGGCAGAACCGGAAATAATCAGCGGTGTACGCGCTTCGTCAATTAGGATGGAGTCCACCTCGTCAATGACTGCATAAAAAAGCGGACGTTGAACCTTTTGTTCCTTATAAAGGACCATGTTATCACGAAGATAGTCAAAACCATATTCGTTGTTAGTTCCGTAGGTAATATCTGCAGCATATGCTTCCTGCTTCTCTTCACTCGTCATACTATTTAGGTTCAACCCAACCGTTAACCCTAAAAATTCATAAAGCTGCCCCATTTCCTGAGCATCACGGCTTGCAAGGTATTCATTGACCGTAACAACGTGAACTCCTTTACCGGAAAGAGCATTCAAATAAACCGGCATCGTAGCCGTTAACGTTTTACCTTCCCCGGTTTTCATCTCCGAAATATTTCCCTCATGGAGAGAGATTCCCCCCATTAACTGTACATGATAAGGGTACAATCCAAGGACACGGCGTGCCCCTTCACGGACAACAGCAAATGCCTCAACCAGTAAATCATCAAGTGATTCTCCATTTTGATAACGCTGTTTAAATTCATCTGTTTTTTCACGAAGCTGATCATCTGATAATTTTTCTGTTTCAGCCGCAAGTGCCTCTATTTGATTCGCTAGTTTGTCTAAGCGTTTTAACTCACGTTTATTCACATCATACAATTTATTTAAAATCCCCATCATGTGATTGAACTCTCCTTTTTATCGAGATTGCTATTATAAAGAATTCGCAATATTAGGTACTAAATCCTGCCAAAATGAATTGAATATCACTTTCCATCTTACCACTTCCGCTATGTGTGTGACAACAAAGTTCCCATTGATGAAAAATTGTAACAAAAACTTGTTTAATTCCTCTATTAATCGATAGTTTCTTAGTGCTCACAAAAATGAATAAACATTCTAAAATGCGTATAAAAATTAACCTTTATACAACTAACCACTACCTATAAGTTATTAAATAATCCGCTTTTTTCAATGTATTTACGTTGTTTTTATCATAAAGTTTGTTTGGAAAAATATTCACAAATTGTACATTGGAATATGCCCATTCTATGTTAGATACTACCTTTAGAGAAGTTTAGATGGAAAATAAAGTAGATAGCTCAATAAAAATGGGAAGGGTGAGCAAAATGGGCTTTTTGGGAAAAAAGAAAAATTCCGAGGCCGATCCCGAATTAAGAGAAAATAGAAAAAAATCGGGCCCAATAAAGAGACTCTGGCAAATGTGGAGAGATATAGATTGGACAAATCCCGTTACTCGCTGGAAATTATTATTTGCATCCCTTGTTGGTTGTATCGTCGTTTTTGGCGGAGGATACGGCGTACTTTCTATTACAAACTCGCCATCCTTCTGCTCCAGCTGTCATGAAATGGCACCTGAATATACCACTTATACGGCAAGCGCTCATAATCAAATCTCCTGTGTGCAGTGTCATATTAAGCCCGGCGTCACCAACATGCTGACACACAAGGTGAAGTCTATGAAAGAAGTTTACTACCATGTTACCGGTGTGCCAAAACAAATCGTTCAAACCGAGGAAGAAGCCGTTTCAAATGAAAACTGTTTACAGTGCCACTCGAAGAACCGGCTTGTCACCGCATCTGGTGACTTAAAGGTCAACCATAAAGGCCATATTGAAAAAGACATTCCTTGTATCACCTGCCACGCAGGGGTTGTCCACGCGAAGATTGCTGCCCGCGGTTTAAATATTGACAGTGCTCGTGGAGAGTGGACGGAAAAAAATGCTCAAAAATTAATTGAAGAAAAATATGTGCGTCCGAACATGGGAACTTGTATCGATTGTCACGATAAAGTGAACAAGGGTGAAAAGCCTTGGAAAGATGTCGCATACACTGTTCCGCCAAATCCAGAAGAACTTGAAAAACTTGCAGAAGGAAAAAACAAGGCAGCGTCCACGAAGCCAGTCAAGGAAGACGAAAATACGGCAGAACTCGCAGCCAATCATGACCAAAAGACACAGGAAATCATTTTACAAGCGATTGGAAAGCAAAAAACAAATGTGAAGGTTTCAATGGAATGCGGAACCTGTCATAAAAAACTCAAAGTACCACGATCCCACAAAGTTGCCCTATGGAACCAACAACACGGAAGTACAGCGGTTCAAGAGTTAAATAAATGTGTAACCTGCCACCAGGATTCCAAATGGGTAAGAGAAATACCAAAAGAAGATATTATCTCACTTCTTAAATTAGGTGTAAAAAAATCACATTATCAACCTGACATCAAGGTGGTAAAAGATCAGTCCCGTATTAATAAGTTTTGCAGTACCTGTCACAATAAGCGTCCTCCTGGACATACGAAAAGCGATCAATGGCTGACAGCTCACTCAACGAAAGCACTGACAGCTGAAGCGAAATCACAATGCTTCGTCTGCCATGACCAGAAAAAACCAAAACCAGGATCAACTGATACGAAAGCACCTACAGATGTATATTGTGAGTACTGCCACAGAACCGGCTTTAAAAGTCCTGTAAAAAAATAATTTTTATAAAAATGGAGGGACGCTTTATGGAAGAAGAACATACTGAGATGCCGGCCCCTCCCCGTTATCTGTATAAGTTAATCAAATATATGACGATCACTTTGTTTTTTCTAGCCATCTTATTTTTCGTAGGATTTACGGGTCTAAAGGCAACATCAAGCTCGAAGTTTTGCCAAAGTTGTCATGAGATGAAACCAGAGTATTATACGTGGAAAGCATCGACTCATAATGAAGTGGATTGTGTAAATTGCCATACCGATCCGGTATTTAAGAAACTGGCGAAAGATAAAGCGGAAGGGCTGGTTGAACAATTAAAGAACCATTCTTTGGGCGTCACTGCTACTCCTATCCGAATGCCCAACGAGGTGCCTAACAGCGCATGTGAAAAATGTCACAATTTGAAAACTCGTGATGTAACACCATCGGGGGATCTCATCATCCCCCACGATAAGCATCTAAATGAAGGGGTAGAATGCGTCCAATGTCATAGCAGCGTCGCCCACGGGAAAATCGCCGACAGAAAAATGACCTACCAAACAGATTATGCTAAATGGGATCAATCCATTGGTACACAAGCAATGTCCGATTTAAAATTTACTCGTCCTGACATGGACACTTGTATGGAATGCCATAAGGCAAGAAATGTTTCAACTGCATGCAAAACCTGCCATAAAACAGGTATGGAACCAAAGAGCCATAAAAATCCTGAATTTAAAGCTTCTACTCACGGATTAATAGCTGGCAAGAATCTTCAAAAATGCGACTCCTGCCATGGGTATATGTCGAAGGAGAAAATTGAAGGGCTAGAGACTGTTTCTCCTGTTGAAAAGGTCTTGCAAAACATTAAAACGACCAAACCACATATTACCGAATTGGATTATGCAAAAGAAAATACCTTCTGTAAGGATTGTCATAGCAAACGGCCAGCAAGTCATGATAGCCGGTGGATGTTGGAACATAAAATTCAAGCGTCTAAGGATAAACAGAAATGTTTAGCCTGTCATAATTATCAGCAATCAAGTCAGTATCAAACTGCAACGGCAGCCTGCTCTTCCTGTCATCCAGCAATGCATAAAGGATTTGACAAGAAAAGGCACCCTATTCCGCTAGCAGCAAATCAAAAGGTAACAAATTTTTGTTATACCTGTCACGTAAAAAGAACATGCTCTGCGTGTCATAAAGAATAAATGAATGAAACTTTGCTAGATTAGGAGGGTTTGTATGGAAGCTTATGAACAACCACTCAACGATAAGCAAGAGCTTGAAAAAGACAAAACACCTAATAAACAAGTAAAAAAATCTAAAAACGATAAATTCAAATGGTGGCAAACACTACTTATTTTGACCATAACATTAGTTGTTGCAGTTGGTGCCAGTTATTACGTCAGCAATAAGTACCTTTGGCCAAAATACAATATGAATCGTTTAAAACAACAATTAGAAAGTGCAAAAGCTGAAGCAGATGCTAAACCTAATGAGCCTAAGTCCCATGTAGACCTTGGATATGCTTATTTCTTAAATGATAATAACGATGAAGCGATAAAACAATATAAAATGGCTCTTGACTTAGACAAGAATTATTTTAATGCCTATTTTAACTTAGGACTTGTATATAACGAGGAAAATCGCCTAAATGATTCCATAAAAATGGCTCAAAAAGCTACTGAAATATCACCTAAAGATTATAAGGGCTGGCTATTGAAAGGAATGTCTTTCCGTAAGCTTAAAATGTATAAAGACTCCATTAAAGCTCTAAACGAAGCAAATCGATTGATGCCTTCCAATACAGATATCATTTACGAAGTTGGACTAGTAGCGGAAGATCAAGGAGATAAAAGGAACGCGGAAGAAATTTATAAAACGGCATTGAATTATGACCCTCTGTACAAACCAGCCCTTGATGGGTTGAAAAGAGTCTCTAAAAACTAGTAAAGGGGTTGAAAACACATGATGAAAAAAACAGTTTATTGGTGGATGAGCGGTATTGTTGTTCTTACGATTGCTGCCTTTGCCGCTATTTACTTTTTTAATTTGGAATCAGTCGTGAAAAAGGTACCGAATGCAGTTAATCCGGATGGCCCTCCTTCCTTTAGCCAAGCAATTTACGGTGACTTTGATAATTCACTCGATAAGCCGATGGATGTCGCAAAAATTGGCGAGTTCCTCTATGTTTCTGATACGAATAATAAACGTGTGCAAGTTTTTGATACATCTGGAACGTCTGTATTTAGGTTTGGTAAAGAGGGCCAAGGGAAAGGTCAATTTAAATTCCCATACGGTATTGCTGGTGATGGTAAAGGAAATGTGTATGTAGCAGATTTATATAATGGTAAAATCTCTATCTTTGAACCAAAAGGGAAATTCTTAAAATATTTTAATGATAAAAAGAAAGTAATAGAATCTCCTGCTGGTATCCGCATCTATGATGAAAAATTATATGTAACGGACGTTCAAAAAAATAAGGTTTTTATCTTTGATCTTAATGGTAAAAAGTTATTTGAAATTAGTACTGGAACTAATAAACAAGATACTTTTAAAGCTCCAAATGCAGTGGCAATCGACAAGAAAAATAATGATATCTTTGTTTCCGATTCTGGAAATCAACGGGTTCAAGTGTACGATAAAAACGGTAAATTTATTCGAACTATTAACGGTTCAAAAAATGGAAAAGGTTCCTCTGTTTTTGTAAATCCACGAGGAATTGGCGTAGATTCTCGAGGCATTCTTTACATTGTAAACAACCTTACCCACATGGTTTATGGATTTGACGAAAAAGGTTCCGAGGTTTTCCACTTCGGTACAATGGGAGATCAAAACGAACAATTCTACCTGCCAAATGGCTTATTTGTAGACGAACATGACCAGGTTTATATTACAGATACCTTAAATGAACGTATTGCAATGTATAACTAAATAATTCTTCACTTTAAGGAGGTGGTGCCCCAAACGAGCTTGGACAAGTTTTAGATCCATAGTTTTTAAAAAAAGAGAGAAAAAAAGAAGTAACAAGGGAGGTTTTTGGAATGAGCAAGGTCAAATTAGGCTTTTCATTCCTGCTTACATTGCTTTTTGTGGGAATGTTTAGTGTCGTAGCTTTCGCTGCTGGTAGTAACCCTGTAGGAACACCACCCGGAGATCCTGCGGATATGAAGGGCGGATTAGTTACAGATGATAGTGCTAAAGACAACAATTACGACACTGTTAGAAAAAGCAACGCAAATAAAACAGGTTCAGGTGTGGGAGGTCAAAACTCTGATTTTAACAATGTTATCAAATCTGATGATATGGTTAAAAACGCAGATGGAACACACGGAACACAACGTACTCACGGATCATATATGAACAACACGAACTCTTGTGCCAGCTGTCACCAAACACACACAGGCGCATCTAAAAACTTACTGTTCAAAGACGGAGAATATGCAACTTGTACTGCATGTCATGATGGTACATTAGGTTTCTATAACGTATTTACTGGTTCTAACTCTGCTGGGACCTTTGGAGGAACTCATGATGGTAACATGTCTGTTCACTTAGCTAATGGAACAGTTGAATTAAAAGCAGCTCCAGGTGGTAATAGTACTGGTACAGGTAACTGGGAAGCTGAATTTACTTGCGCAAGCTGCCACGCACCGCACGGTTCCTACTCAGATCGTTTATTACATGAAAATCCAAACGATATGGGTAATACGCTTGTTTCTAAAGGCGGTAAACTTTTAGAAAACGTGCCTGTTGTAACTGACATTACAGCTAAAAATGCTGCAGCAGATGTTACTTACAAAGATGCAACTGGCGCAGATGTTACCATTAACTATGTTCTTTATCGTTTTGAAATTGGAACAACTGTTGATGCTGCTTATTCTGCAAAAGGCTTAACAACTGGTGATACTGTTCTTCAATTAATGAAGTGGAACGGCACGAAATATGTAAACGATACAGATCCATGGTTACATGGTTATGAATTCGACGAAAACCATGTCAAACATTACTGGACAGCATTCAAAGATTCTACTGGTAAAGAAGTATTCGATACTGATCAATTGAAAAAAGGTGAAATTTTAGGTAACGGTTTTGCCGGGGTTCCTGCTTCTAAAACAGCTTTAGTTTCCTCTGTTAAATCATTAACTTCCGGTAATGTTGCTCGTGGTTATGTAGTTAAGTTAGACGTTTCAGCCCCTAATGCAAACAATGTAACAACAACTACAGCATCTTCACTATGGGCAAGTAAAAAAGCTGATGGATCTACTAACCCTGGTTATGTAGCAAACAGAGGGGTTGCTATGTCAACATTCTGTTCTGCTTGTCACACTGACTACCTAGCTGGCTCTGGAAAAGAAACTGGTACATTTGATCATGCATATCGCCACACCACAACATCAGACAGCTACACTTGTGTACGTTGTCACTATGCACATGGTACTGATGTAACTGTAATGCGTGATGCTCGTGGTTTAACTTACCAAAATATCTTAGATGATACTACAAACTACTTCCCAGGTGTAACTGGTGAAGCTCGTACTTCAATAGTTAAAGACTATTTACTTGATAAGAACCCATCTTCTGCTCTAAAACGTTACACGAACATGGCTGTATGTTGGGGATGTCATACTTCTTCTCACTCAGAAGGAACAAGAAACACTGACACTTATCAATATAACTCAACACCTGGTATAGACTCTGACCGTAATGGTATTGAGTTTGACTATTAAAAAAGAGCTAACAAATAGCCCCACTATTTGTTAGCCCCGATATGGCAAGTATAAGTTTACTTGAAAGCAACTTACTTCAGTAGGTTGCTTTCTTATTTTAATTATAGGTGGGTGTTCACAAATAAGTCAATTATCCCTTCACAAAAGAGACAAACATTATTCACAGTTCTGTTATCCTTTTACATTAACAATAAAAGTATAATAATAATGTAGATTCCCGAAATTTTTATATTAAAATTACTTAATTTGTTTACATAAATAAAATCTACAATTTATATATGTTGCAGCCTAAAGGAATGGATCAATCATGAAATTTCTAAATAACAATAAACAATTAAACATCCTTTACATAATGATTTTAGTCCTTATATACTCCCTTACCTTACCTATTAAAACTGATGCCGAAGATTCTCCCCCTAATTCCCCTCCTTCCATTTTAATTAACAATGTTAAAGTAGAAGGAGAGGAAACTACGATTACTGGGACTGTATCCGATAATCAGACACCCTTAGAAGATATCACAATAAAATTATTTGATTCGAAAGATCAACCACAATTGAATTCTCCTATACACCCATCTACAGATGGAAATTGGACAATGAAAAAAGTATTAACGGACAAAGCAGGCACCTATTATATTAAAGCAAGCGACAGCTCTATTGAATCAGAGAGATACACAATAAAAGATGCTCGTCTTCATATAAAGTCGCTTTCCATTATGTCTTTTATTACGCAGAAAAAAGAATTCGTCGATGGAAAGGAAAAAATAGAAGAAGTGACAGAACCGGTTGATGTCATGAAAAATGATGATTTAACACATATCTCGTTGAACCCGACCATAACTGCTGAGGTCAGTAATAATGATGCTTTGGATCAACTAATTCTCGACCATCCAAATCAATATAGTCCAATTGCAGTTTTTAATAAACAGAAGCAAATTTCCGGTGACATAACAATAAATACCCAAAACCAAATTGAGCTAAAATTGAAGGACTTGTCACCAAGTACAACTTATTATATTCTATACAATTCCTCCTATGTGGATGACGAGGGTACACCGCTATTTCCGATTGTTAGGAAATTCACAACAGTGAGTAATACGGTTAATAATTTATTTTTATATGATCAGAAATATAAGTCTAATTCCGGTGATTTTAAGAACCTTTCTGATTGGGCGGAGCAGCCCCATGGGTACTACACCAATAATGTAAATAACTGCTCCATTTGCCATAGCCCCCATTACGGAGATAACAAAAGCTTAGAGACCAAAAACAGAAATATGAAAAACCTAGAAAATAGTTATTGCATGGCCTGCCACGATGGTACATCAGCGCCCGTCTTTGAAAACGTTAGTTCAGATATTAAGTCAAAGCATGAAACACAGCAAATAACCGACCATGAAATGAAATCTGGTACGTGCACAGCCTGTCATAATCCACATCTTACTTGGAGTGAAGAGAATCCAAATTTATTACAAGACCATTTTGTATATAAACACGAGGATAAAGATGAAGTTGATGGTGGAAAGGTTGGAGAAATTGATAGCAATAATCAGCTTTGCGAGAAATGTCATGAGTTAAACTCTAACTATTATAAAAATCTAGCAAGTCAATTAGCTTCTGAAAAAGATCCATATAAAATATCTCATTATCAACGGTTTTCAGCCGTTGGGCAAAAAGATAATTTCGACTTATGTTTCACCTGCCATAATAACGAAAAAGAAACAAAAGTTAGAACAAAGGATATTCTTCAATATTATCAGGATAGCGATTCTAAACACAAAATAACTGCAATTGACGGCAGTCAACTGAATGGATACTTACCTTGCTCGGAATGTCATGATACGCATAAATCCACAAATCGCATGCTGTTAAAAACAAAATTAGGTCACGAAGACCAAGATTCTGAACCTTTCTCCTTTATATCTGGAGATTGGGGTGCTAGCAGTGAACGCGAATTCTGTTTGAAATGCCATAATAGCAAAACTGCAATTTTTGGGGTAACGGGTAAGGCATTAGATGATTCAATTCACGGTCATAAAATAATAAGTGAAGGTACAAAGGAAGAAATCCAAAAAGATATAGAAAGTAAGGCATGTTCAAACTGTCATGGTGGGGAAAGCAAATCCTTTATCGAGGCAGCCCATGCTCCTAAAAAATCAACAGTGTCAATTACACCATAAAAAAATACCAAGTTCATATCCTATACCACACCTATTTACAAAAAGGAGGCTGTCATTCACTATGCAAACCATAGCTTTTTGACAGCCTCTTTGCTTCAAGCAAGTATGTAGCTTGAAATCTCCCCAAACTGGCTCCAAGCATACACTTCCTACCAGGCCGCAATTGCTCCGTCTGTTCGCGGCTCGGTACCGCCCATTAACACGCCGGTTTCCGGATCGCGCCAGATGATTTGACCGCGGCCAAATCCCCCTGCATCTAATACCACCTCGATTTGGTGCCCCTTCCTTACCAACGCATGAGCAAGATGCTGCGGGAAATGCGGCTCAACTTGAACCTTTTTTCCCTCAATCCACTGCCAACGGGGAGCATCCAACGCCGCCTGCGGATTTAGACCGAAATCAATTGTGTTCATAACAACCTGCAGATGCCCCTGCGGCTGCATATAACCGCCCATCACGCCAAATGGCCCGACAGCATGACCTCCCTTTGTCAAAAATCCAGGGATTATCGTGTGGAATGTCCTTTTCCCTGGCATTAACGCATTAGGGTGTGCCGAATCTAACGAAAAATCATGTCCGCGATTTTGCAGGGAAATTCCGGTGCCTGGCACCACTAACCCGGAGCCGAAGCCCATGTAGTTGCTCTGAATAAAGGAAACCATGTTTCCTTCACCATCTGCTGTGGCAAGATAGACCGTGCCCCCGCTAGGAGGCTTGTACGGGAGTGGGAGAGAGGCCTCTGCAGCAATTTCACTCCGTCTGATGGACCCGTATTCGTCGGAAAGAACGTCAGCTAGGTTCATTTTCATAAAAGAAGGGTCTGTGATATGTGCCTTTCCATCTGTAAAGGCGAGTTTCATCGCTTCGATTTGTTTATGGTATGTATCGACGGTTTCCTTTTCGGTGAAGTTGAAGCCCTTGACAATATTTAATGCGAGAAGGGCAACAAGACCCTGTCCGTTTGGCGGAATCTCCCAGACATCGTAACCTCGGTAATGAACCATGATTGGGGTTACCCATTCTGCACGGTAACCGGCAAGATCTTCCTGAGAAATGAACCCTTTATAGTGTTCGGCAAAAGCGGCGATTTGTTCCGCGATTTCGCCACGATAAAAGCTTTCACCGTCTGTATCGGCGATAGAACGTAATGACGAAGCATGACCTTCCGAATGCCAGATTTCCCCCACCATTGGTGCCCGTCCCTTTGGGGCAAAGGTTTCAAACCAGGACTTAAACTCGCCTCCTGTTAATATTTGTCTGTAGCGTTTATAGGCATAGCCCCAGTATTTCGCCAAAATTGGAGTTAGCGGATAACCATTTTCAGCATAATCAATCGCAGGCTTTAAAACTTCCTTTAAAGACAATCTGCCAAATTTCTTTGAAAGTTCTGCCCAGCCGGAAGGAGCACCGGGGACGGTAACAGGCACCCACCCATAGGCAGGAATTTTGTCATAGCCTCTCGCTTTTAAAGCATCGATGGTCAAGGTTTTCGGGGCCGGGCCGCTTGCATTTAAGCCGTACAGCTTATTCTTGGTCCATACGAGCGCAAATGCATCGCCGCCAATCCCGTTAGAGGTTGGTTCTAAAACGGTTAATGCCGCTGCAGTCGCAATTGCTGCATCAATGGCATTTCCACCTTTTTTGAGGATATCGAGTCCTGCTTGAGCGGCAAGAGGCTGGGAGGTTGCGACCATTCCACGCCCTGCAAAAACGGTAGTTCGTTGAGATGGATAAGGATGATAATGAAAATCAAAGTTCATTGCCAACACCTCTTTACTTCTATTCACTCTATTATACTGAATATTCTGAAAGCGATATATTGAAAAATAAAAACGCAGCCTAAAGATTCGGGGCTGCGTTTTTATTTTTATTTTTATTAGTGCGCTTCGATTAAGCCATAACGACCATCTTTACGTTTGTAAACAACGTTTGTACGGTTCGTATCTGCATTGGTGAACACGTAGAAGCTATGACCAAGCATGTTCATTTGTAGGATCGCTTCTTCACTGTCCATCGGTTTTAAGTCAAAGCGTTTTGTACGAACCAATTCTAGTTCGTCATCCTCAAAATCGTGAGACTCTGTATTTTCAGCAGTTGCAAAGGTGATTGGAAAATCGCCTTTTTCGCGGAATTTACGGTTCACTTTTGTTTTATGCTTGCGAATTTGACGCTCAAGCTTGTCAGAAATGAGGTCAATCCCCGCATACATATCTACATTTGTTTCTTCTGCACGAAGGACGAGATGTGGAAGAGGAATAGTAACCTCTACTTTGGAAGTTTTATCTTGATTGAACCTTAGGTTAACATTAACCTTTGCTTCAGGTGCTTCAGTAAAATACCTTTCTAATTTTGAAATTTTCTTTTCAATATACTCGCGAATTGCTGGAGTTACCTCAATGTTTTCACCACGAACGTTATAATTCATAAGTGAACTCCTCCTTTTTTTAAAACTATGTAAATACATTTCTATTTTACCCTATGAATATCCTGCTAAAACAGTACATTATTTTGTCGATTTCATGACAAAAACAATGCATATATAGTAGCAAACATGTGTTTAGTGGAATGCACGTGGGTAAAACTGGGTAAAATGGATAATTTATTTTAACTAAATTTTAATATTATATAGGACAATTTACCACTCATATGCCCATAGAATAGGTTACAAAGGATGAAAAAATGATTGGAGGCATCCATATGGCTCAGCAAGAAAGAAGATTACTCGCATGGCATGAAACAATGGAATTACACGAAATTGTTGCGCTTCAATCCATTGGCTTAATGAAACTAAAAATGTCGTTTAAAAAGGTTGAAGACCAGGAATTAAGAGAGCTTTACAGAACATGCATAGGGGAGCTTGAAGGAAACTTAAATGAGCTGCTTCAATTTTACCCTTCGGCACCGGGATATCAGGGGAGAGAGGCAGAAGCCCGTCAGGATGTCAGCTTTTTTGCAGCCGATTTGCTGGCTCTCTCTAAAGAGTTAGTCCGCTGCCTGGCAGCCGCCATTACGGAAACGGCAACACCTGCGTTAAGAAAAACCTTTACTAATCAGCTGATTGCTGCAATCCACGGGCATGAACGGGCCTATAACTACATGCACAAACACGGCTATTATCCTTCATATGATTTAGGTCCTTTGCTTGGGCAGGATGTTCACAATGCACAGCACGCGCTTAGAATGAAATATTAGTGTTTTGAGGTGGCGGCATACAATGTTTGCCACCTTTATTTGGCTTCCTATCTTCCAAGAGTCAGTGATTGAATACCGGCTGCTCCTTCTTTTTTTATAAGCTTTGCAGCATGTCTAAGGGTTGAACCGGTTGTGTATACATCATCGATTAATACAATGTTTTTTCCTTGGATATCAATTTGCGGGTTAATTGCGAATACTTGTGGAAGATGAATACGTTCGGATCTGCTTTTTTTGATTGTTTTTCAGAATGAACCCTGGTTAACAGCGGTGTTGATGTACAACCTGCCTCTAATAAAAGAGCCTCTGCTTGATTAAAACCTCGTTCGTAGAGGCGCTCCTCGCTTAATGGAATTGGTACGACCACATCTGCTTTCATTCTTTGAAGCACTTCATGAATTTGGTCTGCAAATACCTTCGCAACGATATAATCACCGCGAAATTTAAATACAGCAATCACTTCTTTTAAAAAATCATTGTAAAGATATAATGAAGTGTTTTTATCGAGATGCCCTTGCCACTCTGGGTCCTGCTCCCACCGCAAACAATCATGACAGAGGTCCCCATGACGAAATTTCTCGTCTAAATGACGGAATGGCCGGCAGCAAATTCTGCATGTTTCCCCAGCTATTTTTTCAAGTTTGCATTCACACACAGGGCACAGGTATTGATCTTTTTCTGGCGAAAAAATCGCCCGCCATCCAATGATGGAAGGGATGGGTTGATGGCAAAGATAACAACGTTCCTGTTGGAAAAGAATCATCGGAATTCACCTCTTTTTAATCGACTAGTCCCTTTTTAACTCCTTCCCGATTCATAAAAACAATTTGTTGCTTTGCTTTTAGCATCTCATCCGTTTTACCATAGTGAAAAAAAGTAACCACCCCTGTTGGAAAGGCCGCGCTTCTTCCTGCCCTTCCAGCAATTTGGACAAGTGCGCTTTCAGAAAAAATATCATCCTCAGCACCAACAACGGCGACATCGATGTTGGGAAAGGTAACGCCCCGTTCAAGGATCGTTGTCGTTAAAAGTAATGGAATTTCCTTAGCCCGCATTTTTTGTACCTTTTCCTTTCGTTCCGGGTCTTCCGCATGGACGGCTTCAATCTTTGGAGCAAACTGACGTAGGATGGGAAGCGCTTTTTCCATCAAAGGAATATGCGGAAAAAATATGAGTGATTGTTTATTACTTTCAATTCGATTTTTTATCCATTGAAGCACATTTGCGGGTAGTTTGTTATTATGGAGGTTCTTTTGCCAATTCCCACACCAGACAAATTGCGGGACTGGAAGCGGATGTCTATGGAATCGGGCTGGAATCGTCGTATAGGCTCTTTTTTCCTGCCGGCATTCTTTTTGCCATTTTTGATTAGGAGTGGCGGTTAAATAAATCATCGCTGAAACCGGTTTTCTTGCCAGTACAGCCGCATGCTGGAGTGACTCTTCTACGGTATAAGGAAAAGCATCCACTTCATCAAGGATCAGGGTATCAAAGGCATGGTAGAACCTTAGCAGCTGATGTGTGGTCGCAATCGTAAGGCGGGCGTAAAGATGACGGTCCTTGCTCCCGCCATAGAGGGAGGCAACAGGGATACTAGGAAATGCAGCCTGAATACGTGGAGTAAGTTCGAGAACTACATCGGTTCTTGGGGTAGCAATGCAAACTCTTTTTCGTGAGGCTAGTGCAGTCTCGATCCCATGGAACAAAACTTCGGTTTTCCCCGCCCCGCATACTGCCCATACCAAAAGTTCATGATTTTGCTCAATTGCTTCAACCACCTTGTCGGATGCAGCTTGTTGTCCAGATGAAAGTTTCCCTTGCCATTCCATGATCTTTCCGGGGAGTTTTATTTCCGGCGGGGGACCATTCCAGCCGATAAGAGGGGTGCATTCACTTATTCTTCCCATCATAATACAGTGGCGACAATAGAGGCATATTTCGCCGCATCGTGCGCATGGAAAGCGGGCGAACCATTGCGGGTCCTTGTTTCCGCAACGAGCGCAAATCGGCTGTTTTCCGAGGTAATCAATTCCTTTACGGTAGGTTACATAGCCTTGTTCATAGTGAACTTGAAATTCCTTCGATGGGATGTCGTCTGTGAGAAGCTGTTTGCCGGTAAGAAGCAGTTGCAGTTCAGGGTTAAAGTGAAAGTTTGGGTTAGGTGGTGGCTGCGGGATGTTGGGGATGTGGGAAATCGGCAGGGAATCCTCCTTTTGCGGGCAGAGGATATTGTTTTTCAATGCGAATCGCATGAGGGCACCTTCTTTTTGGGAGATTGTAGTTAAGATTAATGGAGGAAAAATCTGTAGGGTTATTTTAAAATTTCGACAGGAACTGATAAATTCCTGTTTATGTCGAAATATCTTTTAAAAATAGGTCAACAAAAAACCACTCCGAAAATACATCCGGAGTGATTTTCAATAATTACTTCCTCATCCAGCCCATCCCCATTGCACCTTCGCCTAGATGGGTTCCGATTACAGCTCCAAAATAGCCAATTAAAAATTCAACATTCGGATACATCGCTGATAACTCCGCTTTCCACTCATGTGCTTCCGCTTCGCGGTTAGCATGGATAATGACAGCCCAATAGGATGCACCAGTGGCCGCATCCTCCCCCAGCAAGTCAGCAATCCGCTTCATCGCTTTTTTGCGTGTACGGATTTTTTCAAAAGGCACAATAACCTTATTTTCAAAATGGAGCAGCGGCTTCACTTGGAGCAGGCTGCCGATAAAGGCTTGAGCGCTTGAAAGGCGTCCCCCTCGCTGCAAATGGGAAAGATCATCGACCATAAAATAAGCCCTGGCTGATTGCTTCAGCTCTTCAAGGCGCTCCATGATTGTATCCGCATCAGCACCTTTTGACGCCATTTCCGCAGCTTCAATCGCATAAAAGCCTTGAACCATACAGCTGATCTCTGAATCAAACGGATAGACCCTAATCCCGTCTACCATCGTTCCTGCCGTGACAGCCCCCTGGATGGTTCCGCTAATGCCACTTGAAAGATGGATGCTGATGACCGCATCATACTCCTTCGCTAATTGCTCAAATAGCTCAACAAACTGGCCGACTGGCGGTTGTGAAGTAGTTGGCAAACCTTTTTCCTTTACCTCTTGGTAGAATGCCTCTGCGGATATGTCAACCTCTTCCCGGTAAGCCTCATTTCCGAAAATAACATTTAACGGGACCATATGTATATTCCATTTATCACGTAATTCCTTCGGGATGTATGCAGTACTATCCGTGACAACTGCTGTTTTCATAACAAAATACCATCCTTGTCTAGACTATTGTTTTTCCATTTTATCCGAAATCCGGTTATTTTGCATTAATTTATCAAAACATAAAAAGAACACGCCCGAAAGCGTGTTCTCTCCAAAAGTATTTTAACGCATCTATGCGTTAACGAACTTCTACCCAGCCATTTTTAATTGCAACGACAACGGCCTGTGTACGGTCGTTTACATTCATTTTTTGCAGGATATTGCTGACATGGTTTTTAACAGTTTTTTCACTGATGAAAAGGGCTTCCCCGATTCCACGGTTACTTTTTCCATCAGCAAGCATTTGCAGTACTTCACATTCACGGCGCGTTAACAAATGAAGCGGCCGGCGGATTTCTACCGTTTGAACGTATGAGCCTCCAAATACTTTTCCCGCTGTTAAACGGCGGTATTCATTCACTAGATTATGCGTAACCTTTGGATGTAAATAGGAGCCACCGTCAGCAACGACGCGAACTGCATCGATGAGGGCATCGGCATCCATTTCCTTTAAAAGATACCCTTGCGCACCAGTTTGAAGTGCATGTGTAACATAATTTTCATCGTCATGAATCGATAAAATAATGACCTTTGTCTCCGGGAATTTTTCTACAAGCTCCTTGGTTGCTTCTACTCCGTTCTTTTGTGGCATATTTATATCCATGATGACCACATCTGGAGTGAATTCTTGGACGATACGAACCGCTTCGCTGCCGTCATCCCCTTCGGCCACAACCTGGAACGTTTTTTCGAATTCGAGAATCCTTTTTACTCCTTCTCTAAACAATTGATGATCGTCGATAATGGCAATTTTAGTCGTCAATTTCTTCGCCTCCCTAATCCTTGTAATAAGATTTCGTTGTTTAAATCACTTTAAGTTCTGGTTAATTGATTCCTATTCAGGCAGCGGAACATGAATGGTAACAGCAGTTCCCTTACCAATTTTTGATTCAATCATAATTTCGCCATCCAGCAGGTCGACCCGTTCCTTCATGCCCATAATCCCAAAGGATTCAGGTTTCTTCTGACTCGTATCAAATCCAGCACCATTGTCCTTAATGAGTACTGTAATAGATGTCTGAGTCATTTCTAATTTTACTTTTATTTCGCAGGCATTGGCGTGTTTTAAAGCATTCTGCACTGACTCTTGGATCATTCGGAATAATGCGACCTCGTACTTAGCTGGAAGACGGTGTTCTAGTCCAATATTCACAAAATGAATTTTGGAGTGATTATGATATTCTTCGATGGTAAGCAGGTATTTTCTGAGGGTAGGAACTAATCCTAAATCATCCAGCGCCATAGGACGAAGGTCGTAAATAATCCTGCGAACCTCGTAAAGTGCTGAACGGACCATTTTTTTAAAACTATGAATCTCTGAAAAAGCATCCTCGGGTCCGCTCTCCCGATACACACGCTCAATTAAATCTGAGCGCATAATCACATTGGCAAGCATTTGCGCGGGACCATCATGGATTTCCCGTGACATCCTCTTCCGCTCTTCTTCCTGAGCCTCAATAATTTTTAAGCCAAAGTCCTGCTTCGCTTTCGCATCCTCGAGCGCAACGCCCATTTCACTCATTAAATAATTCATGACAACGGAGATTTGCGATATCAGATGCTCGGCTCGGTCAATGGTATCATCCAGTGCCAGCAGTCTCCGTTCAAGATCATCTCGTTTATCCAAAAGCTGCTTCTTGTATTGCCAATTAATAGTGAGGTCCATTTGAAGCTGGTGCGCTTTTTCGTACGCCTCCCGGACTTCGCCCTCCGAATAATGTTTAATGTTCATACTCACTTCAGAAAGCCTTGAACGAGCCTGCCTAACCTGTTCCTCAAGGGAGTCGCCTTCACCCGAGAGCTTCTCCACCATATGCTTAATGGCTTGGAGCTCATTCCTCATGCTGTCGTAATCCTGGCGGCACTGCTCTTCAATTTGAAATATATCCGTTTTACTGGAAGTAACGGTTTCAATCATTTTTTCACGAATTTCATCAATCGACTTCATATTAATTTTTTTTATCTTCATAAAAATGCCTCCATTAAGAAGCTTTGTGTACCCTGCGATTTGTCCTTAGAACAAAGGCCTTTTAACATATTTTACCTTGGATTGTATTAATATAGAAATTTAAAGATAACTAAACCCTCAAATTTCGTAAAAAAGTTGTATAATAAGTGTACTATTTCTAAAACTTTTTTACTATTAAAAATAAGCCCTAATCAGGTTTACACTATCAAACATGACTTATTATACCATGCTAAGGTTACACATATATTAAAGTTATATTACACAAGTCATTTTTTCAGAAAAATTGAAGGAGGCTCACCTATGCTATCCCGCTACTATACGGTAAAAGAGTCCGGAGAACATGAAATTGTTATTCAAAAATCCCGTTTTATTGCCCATATAAAAAGAGTTGAAACGGAAGCAGCTGCACAGGATTTTATTCAGACGATTAAGAAAAACCATTGGGATGCAACTCATAATTGTTCCGCCTATCTAATTGGCCAAAACGATCAAATACAAAAAGCCAATGATGATGGCGAACCCAGTGGCACGGCTGGTGTTCCAATCCTCGAAGTATTAAAGAAAAAGAATTTGAAGGATACAGCGGTTGTCGTCACCCGTTATTTTGGAGGAATTAAATTGGGAGCCGGCGGACTGATTCGTGCGTATGGAAAAGCAACTTCAGAAGGAATTGCAGCAACTGGTGTGGTTGAGCGGAAATTAATGAAAGTCATCCATGTTACTGTCGATTATACATGGCTTGGTAAATTGGAAAATGAACTGCGTTCTTCTGTTTATACGCTCAAAGAAATTCATTATTTAGATACAGTAGATTTTGAAGTTTTTGTTGAAGAAGGCGAAATTGAGCAATTCAGCACTTGGATAACAGAAATGACCAATGGACAAGCTAAAATTAGTGAAGGGGAAATACTTTACCTGGAGGAAGATATTTAAACGGCTGACCATTGCTGGATTGGCCTTTTTTCATCTAAAGTACATCTTTTTACAAATTCCAACAATATACAACATTAAATTTACGATTTACAAAAAATTTCATTTTACCAATCTCCTAAAATATTATAGAATTAATCATGGTTCTGTATGTTTTCATACAGTATTTTACAATGAAAAGGAGATCATCTATGTCTGCAAATAGACAAGACCGTATAAATAAAAAATCTAAGAAGAAAAGAAAAAGACTTTTAGCCTGGATCTTATTACCTATATTAGTCATTGGACTGGGCGGTGCAGCTTATGCCACTTTCCTTTATAACAAAGCAGAATCGGTAATGAATAAATCATATAAGCCGATTGATCGGGAATCAAAACGTGTATTTAAAAATGTGCCAGTAGAAAACACTTCGATCCTTTTTATTGGAGTCGATGACAGCAGTAAACGGAAAGAAGGAAACCCTCGTTCGGATGCTTTGATGGTAGCAACTTTTAACAAAAAAGATAAATCCATTAAGCTACTAAGCATCCCGCGTGATTCTTATGTTTATATTCCAGAAAAGAATATCTACACAAAAATCACTCATGCACATGCCTATGGCGGGGTAAAGCTTACACTTGATACCGTTGAAGAATTACTTGATATGCCAATCAATTATTATGTAAAAATGAATTTCAATGCGTTTATGGATATCATTAATGCCCTAGGCGGAATTGATGTTAATGTTCCATATACCTTTACGGAACAAGATTCTCAGGATCATAAGGGTGCCATTACCTTACAAAAAGGAATGCAACATCTTAACGGGGAACAAGCATTGGCTCTAGCAAGAACAAGACATTATGACAGCGATATTTATCGTGGAAAACGACAACAGGAAATTATGAAGTCGATTCTCTCACAAGCAACTTCTGTTAAAAATGTAACCAGTTATTCAAAGGTAATCGATGCAGTTGGTAAAAATATGACAACGGATTTAACATTTGATCAAATGATATCGTTTCTAAACTATATTAAAGCAGGCGGTTTAGATACTGAGTCACTTACCTTAAAAGGTTCAGATTCACGGATTAGTGGGATTTATTATTATCGATTAGATCAAGCCTCATTAGATGAAACAAAGTTAATCTTGAAAAACCATCTATTAGGAAAAACTACTACGTCTTCAAGTGAAAGTGATTCGACTGGAACAAGTCAATAATAAAAAGACCCCGGCTGAAGAAATCAGCCGGGGTCTTTTCTCAGAAAAAAGTGCGCTTTATATTATTAAAGAAAATTCTTCTGTTTCCTCCTTGAAAAGTGTCTCCTATCAGCTCCATTGGGGACAATATACTCTCCTTGACCATAAAAAGTGTCTCCTCTATCAGCTCTATTGGCGACAAAACCTTCTCTTGGTCCGTAAAAAGTGTCTCCTTAAGCTTCATTGGCGATAGACTATATCTCCTTTTTTATACTATGACTCCAATCAGATCGCACAAGATATAATCCAAAAATAAAAAGGACCCACTCAAAGGTCCTTTCATTATTGACGATTTCTTGCTAATACCTGGACAATTTTGAGTAAGGGTTTATAATTTGCATTGATTAAGCCAATGCTTTCAACAATCAATTCAATTGCCAACAAAATGATAATCAGCATTAAAATTGATCCCCATACTGTTGTCATCGTAAAGATCACTGCAGCTAAGCCGAACATCGCACTCATGGCATAAATCAACAATACCGTTTGTCGGTGAGTAAAGCCCAATTTAAGTAAGCAATGATGTAAATGGGATTTATCCGGAGCCGATAACGGATTTTTATTGTAAAGGCGACGCACAATTGCAAAGAATGTATCCGAAATGGGAACACCTAAAATAATGACAGGAACAACAAAGGAGATAAACGCTACGTTTTTAAAACCTAATAAGGAAAGAACGGCGATCATATACCCAAGGAAAAGAGCTCCTGTATCTCCCATGAAAATCTTCGCGGGATGAAAATTGAAAATAAGAAATCCTAATGTACTTGCTAATAATATAGCACCCATTGTCATAACGTACGGATCTCCCATGACAATCGCCATTGCGGAAATCGTGATTAATGCAATTGATGAAACACCAGCTGCTAAACCATCAAGTCCATCAATCAGATTGATTGCATTGGTAACACCGACAATCCAAATGACGGTAATCGGTACGCTCATGGCACCAAAATATAAGTTCCCGCCGAATGGTAAGTTAATAAAATCAACATGGACACCGCCCCAATAAACAACAATGAGGGCTGCTGAAATTTGTAACAAAAACTTTATTTTTGCTGATAATTCATAGATATCGTCTAATATACCAGCAGCTAATATGATCACACTCCCAACCACAATGGCTGCGTGATACTGACTGTCTGGATGCATGAGGAGAAGCCCAAGAATGAAGCTTACATATATCGCCAAACCGCCCAATCGCGGCATAATCTTCAGGTGGACTTTTCGTTGGTTCGGGTTGTCTGTTGCTCCTACCTTAAAGGCCAATTTTTTAACAATCGGTGTGATAAGAATGGAGCATAAAAAACATAATAAAAAGGTCAAATAAAGCATAAAGACCCTCCTTATGAATATAATGCCCCTTTCTGAATTTTAGAACCAAGGCATATTTTTCTATTTGATACAACGTGTATATTATAGCACATAGATTTTAGTTTGGTCTAAAAAAATCATATTGTAAAAATAATGTCAAAAAACCAATTTTTTGAGCGATTTTTGTAACATAGGGTCCATAATGGATTCTTTTTTTATCCAAGATTTTTATATACAGTAAGGACGCTATTACGAAAATTTTCAATGGTGAATTGTGTGGAAGCATGGTTGTAAAGATTCAAACCAATTTCTCTTAGCTTACCCTTTTCACGGAAATGAATGGCTTCTTTTATTGCATGGAGCATTGGTTGTTTTTGATTAACCGGAACAATCCAGCCAAACTCTTTCGAAGGGATTAATTCACGAACACCGCCTACATCGGAGGTGATAATGGGTTTTTTAGCCCGAGCCGCCTCTAGCAAAACAAGTGGAAAGCTTTCACTAAAGGAAGCAAGTAATTTAACATCACAGATTTCGTATAAAGCATGAACATCCTGACGTTGGCCTAAAAAAAGAATATGGTTCTCAATTCCCAGCCGTGAAACAAGCTGTTTTAGTTCTGTTTCTAAGCTGCCTGTACCCACAACAAGCAATTTGACATTGTCATGCAGAAGGCTTAATTCCTTGATAACCTGAAACACTGTAGAATGTCCTTTTACCGGGCATAATCTAGCAACCATAATGATTAAGAAGTCATTGTCCACGAGGTTTAATTCAAAACGCGAGATCTTTTCTGTCCAAAAGGTTTTTTTAAAATCAATACCATTAAAAATGGGGGTAATTTTATTTTCATCAATACCTTCAGCGACTAATAAATTTTTGAATCGTTCGGAAATGGCTAAAAAATGATCTGGTTTTTTTAATGCCCATAAATGAAGTGCGGTAAACATCACACCTTGCAATCCCCGGCCCAGAAAGTCATGTCGTGGGTTGCTATGGAGAGTAGTGATCCAACGTAAGGCTTGCCTTTTTCTTTTTAAAAAGCATCCGTAAAAATTAGCCCGCGGTCCATGGGTGTGAACAATATCAATCATTTCTTGGTCAATTAACGATATGATTTTTTTTAGAAGCGTAAGATCCCATTTTGATTTTTGGTGAAAAAGTACAACTTTAATTCCTTTATCGATTGCTTTCTCGTACATAGGACCCTCTTCAAAAAGTCCTAAAATGATTTCGGTTTCTTGATTGTTTTCAAGCAAATCAAGAATATGAACCATTCCCCCGCCGGTTTCCACCCCGGCATTTAAATGAAGCACCTTCACCCTTCTCACCTTCTGGTTCAATAAATTGACGACTTTTTTCGATAAAAAGTTTCATCTATTATTGTTTATTACCATAATGGCGGAAAATCATGTACGTTAGATTTATCCAATGGGGTAAAGGGCATTAAGGTTCGTTAAAATTCGGGTGTTTCAAAGAGGGTTTTTTACTATTGAGCCGAAAGAACAGTATGCTTTTCTTTGTTATCCTTTTGTCCTTCCAGAACCTTTGGTAGGACAGCTCCCTCGTCGGTCTAGCTGGTTTTGTCCTTCCAGCACGTTTGGTAAGACGGCTTCCTCGTTGGTCAAACTGGTTTTGTCCTTCCAGAACCTTTGGTAGGACAGCTCCCTCGTCGGTCTAGCAGGTTTTGTCCTTCTAGCACCTTTGGTAGGGCCCTTTGTCAGCACTCATAATAAACTTAGTCGTAAAATGCATTCCCAGCCCCAATTACCTTTTCACCTTCAAAATCTCCACCAAAAACCTTGGTAAAGCAAGCATTCTTCTCCAACGGGATGGCTGTTTTGCGAGCCGGTAAAACCATTCCAGGTTTAACTTTTGCCAAACAACAGGGGCACGCTTAACCTCCCCTGCAAGGACATCAATGCTGCCGCCAACTCCCATAAAAATACCCTTTGAAAATGTCGCGTAATGAGATGAAATCCACTTTTCCTGCCGCGGAAAGCCTAATGCCACGAATACAATATCCACATTGGCTGCTTTGATTTCGTCAGCAATCTTGTCCTCTTTCCCTTTAAAATACCCATTATGGGAGCCGGCCATCACTAAATGAGGATATTGCTCGCAGATATTAGCAACTGCCTTCTTATTCGTTTCCTCCTTGCCGCCCAATAGGTAAATACGCCATCGATTCTGATTCGCTAAATCCAAAAGCCGTACGGTTAAATCATAGCCTGTCACCCGTTCCTGAATCGGCGTATTCAAGATTTTAGCAGCTAAAATAATACCGGACCCATCCGGAACGATATAATCGGCCTCTTGGACGATTTTCCGATACTCATCGTTTTCTCTTGCATACATCACAATCTCTGGATTTGCAGTTACGACGAATGTTTTAATGCCCTTAGCAATTCGCTCAGAAAGCAATTCAACAACTTCATTAAATCCTTTATTTAAAAAATTTATTCCCAATATATTAACGTTATTTTTCATATGGAATCCTCATTCTTTCATATCCTTACATATATCCTGCTACAATATTGACCATAATGGCTAATGAACCATTTGGCAAGTCAAAGACGGTGACTTTTATGAAAATGATTAAATCAGTTGGAATTATAACGTTAATTGCGATTGTCAGCAAGGTACTCGGGTTCGGCCGCGACCTATTGATGGCCGCTTATTTTGGCGCATCCACTGTTACTGACGCCTTTTTTGTTGCCTCGATTATTCCTGTCCTGCTGTTTGCCGCTGTCGGAATGGCGATTACCAGCGGAATTGCACCGATTTATGCTGAAGCAAAGGAAAAAGGCAAGAGGGAAGCTAGCAACATCATTAGCGTCTTGGCAACACTGTTTATCACCTTGTCCGTTTTTCTAACGTTCGTATTTTATTTAGTGACACCCTTTATGACAAAAATGATTGCGCCAGGCTTTAGCATCCAACAAGCTGAACTTACCATCCAACTAACAATGATTATGCTGCCGAGCTTTTGTTTCTTTGTCCTATCGGCGATCATGACCGGGATCCTTGAATATGAAAAAGTCTTTGCACCACCAGCGTTTATTGCGATACCACAAAATTTATTTGTAATCATTACAATCATATTTTTAACCAAACATTATGGGATTTACGGTGTCGCGGTTGCAACGCTTCTTGGTGCGGTCAGTCAATTTTTCATTCTTTTTCCTTTTATAAAAAAATATCAAGTTTTTTACGTTAATTTCGCCTTTAAAACCTATCAGAAACAAATCTTTAATACACTTAAATTATTTTCACCTATTATCATTGCCTCTGGGGCCTATCAAATAAATGCAGTGGTAGACCGAATGGTTGCATCCCGGCTTCCGGAGGGCAGCGTTTCGGCATTAAATTACGCCAATAAATTAATGTACCTGCCCCTTAGTATTCTCCTATTATCCCTGATTACCGTGATCTTTCCGTCGGTTGTAGATTCGGCTGTTAAAAAGGGGGGAGAGTTTGTACAGTGGGTATTCAAAGGAATTTCAATCATTACCTTTGCCGCAATTCCAATTGCTGTTGTGATGCTTGTCGAGAGCAAAATCCTAGTGGAACTGGCATTTAAGCGGGGGGCTTTTGATGATACAGCCGCAATGATGACAAAACAAGCTTTTTTCTTTTATACCTTTGGAATGATCTTTATGGCATTAAAGGAGTATTTGAACCGCTGTTTTGTCGCCTTAAAAGAAACAAAGGTGACGATGACATGCAGTATCCTTTCCGTTGCATTAAACATCGTTTTGAGCATTATTTTGGCTCATTTTATTGGCGTTGGCGGGATTGCTCTTGCCACCGCAATTGCCATGCTGTTTCAAACATTATTATTATTTTTCAGTCTTTCTAGGCATGTCCCAATTGAAAAAACCGCAAAGTTATCCTTTAGGAATGGCATGGGGAAATTACTCATCCTTTTTGGGATTGTCTTTATGGCTTCAAGGCTATCAGGGTTTATACTACCGATAACAAATCCAATTCTCCATCTAGTTCTCGTTACAATGATTACATTTGCTATATTTACAGCCTTTGCGCTTCTTCTAAAATCGCAAGAAATTCTCGGAGTGATTGCCATTGTAAAAAGGAGAAAACAAAAATAAAGGGAATCCGCTCCAATGCAGGTTCCCTTACAATCCCTTCTCTCCGCTCTGGTCCTTAAGAATCGTCATTAAATAAGCCAGCAGCAGTCCTAAATAGATACTTACCCCCGGGGCCGTTAAAACGTGTCCCGCGGTAAAAGCAATCCCTAATCCCAGAACGGCTCCTGCTGCGATTAATACATTTCTTATCGTACAGCTTTCCGGAAGATAACGCAGTGCATACCGTACCGTTTGCACCAGGATCCAAGCAAGCGGAATAAAGTATAAAATAAACCCGAACAATCCCAACGAATAAAACACATCATAGAAGTCCATTTCAATCAGCTTTGGTTGTTGCGGATAATTTCCCCCATACCCCATTCCAAACAGCTTTTGCGTAATGGGAGCTTCGCTAAAGTATTGTTTCTGTATGGATAGGAAATGTTCCCGCCCGCTTAGCACCAAATTTTCCATCTGGACAACGGGGGTCCCTGCGGTTCCAGGAGTCTCTGTTTTAACCTCATCCTGCGATTGATTCGATTCAACCAAATTCAAATGCATATTCATATTTCTAGCGATGGAGGAAAACGGAAAATAACAAGAGGTTCCAGCGAAGAGTAGCATGAGCAAAATTGGCCGTATCCAACCGGAACGATTTTTGACTACTCCAAACAGGGATATCAACAACGCCAAAAGCAAGACGATGACGATTGCTCCAAAACCAACCTTCGTCCCTAAGGCAAACAATGAGTATATGACAAGCAACACCGAAATCCAGGCCCAGTTTGTTTTTTGGAGGGCAGTCAACACCACTACTGGAAAACCCATCGCCAAGATCGCTCCGATTTCATTCCCGGCATAAAACCAGCCCACATGCCCTTCTTTTCCCCATGAATAGCTGTTAAACGCGGTACCGGTTAGGCCGGAAACAATCATGATTATGCCCATCAATGTTATCGCGATCACAATAGCATCAATCGTCTTATGCCTTCGGATTCCTCCTTCCCGACTAAAAAGAACAAAAGAAAAGAGTAGTGCCACATTAAAATAAACAAGTTTGACTATGTATTTAACTTCAACTGAAACCGAAAAGATGGGCTTCATGTGCTGATTGATAAGTAAATGAATAATGAAGAATCCAGCCAGCAACAGGAAGTAATTTCTCACCCTTTTCGAAAAAAACATTGCATACAACCCCATAAATACAAGAAAAGCCAAACGAATTAATAATCCCGTGGTAAAATCCTGTCCCCGCAGCCGAAGCGATAACGATGTTAAGAGATCAAGGATGGGCTGTAAAACAATATAAATAAACAAAACCAGATAAACCATAGACGTTTTTCGACTACGATTGATATTCAACGGCCCCTTTCCATATAAGTAATACATTTAATATTTACATTCATAAAAAGAAAAAAACCTAAAACGGAAGCTAATTCCAGCTAACCACTTTAGGTTTTTTTAAAAATTTATATTGTCGCAAGACCGCTTTGTTTCCTAATCGCATTAGCACGGAATTTTTTTTGTTCCTCCGGAGTCATGGCCTTATATTTCTTTAAAAACTTTTCATATTCGGAAATAACCTCTTTAACATTACCGAAATCCTTTATTTCTCCGTACTCCAGCCATAGCGATTTATCACAGAATTCCTTTATTTGTTTCATTGAGTGGCTGACAAAGAAAATCGTCTTGCCTTGCTCCTTAAATTCAAACATTTTATTCTTTGATTTTTCAGCAAAGGCCTGGTCACCTACCGATAATGCCTCATCCACAATGAGTATATCCGGATTTACTGTAACAGAGACGGCAAAGCCGAGACGGGACTTCATCCCACTTGAATATTTTTTTACTGGCTGATCAATAAATTTCCCAAGGTCCGCAAATTCGATAATTTGCGGTTCCAGCTCTTGAATCTCTTTCTTATTAAAGCCGAGCATTAAACATTTTAATTCAATATTTTCCCTGCCTGTCAATTGATTATCAAGACCAGACGAAATAGCAATGATAGAGGTTGTTCCATGAGATGTTATAGAACCGGAAGTTGGTGGAATTACACCTGCAATGATATTTGAAAGGGTGGATTTTCCTGACCCATTCACTCCAACAAGACCGATAACATCACCTTGATGTGCTGTGAAAGAGATATTCTGAAGTGCGTAAAAGTCCTCCCCGTAGCCGCCCGGTAAGATTACATCCAAAAGTTTTTCCTTTGGTGACTTATGCATTTTATACTTCTTATAAACATCCTTCACAATGACCGTTTCACTCATGAGATCACCCCTAATAATTACAAGAAATCAACAAAACGGTTTCTAAATTTAATATGCAATACAGAACCGAAAAGAAACAGTACAAGAACTAAAATCCAAAAATATAACGTGTATTGAGGATTTTCAATTCCATACCAACCAGTTCCAAGCAAGGAAGCCCTGTAACCTTCAACAATGTAATAAAGCGGATTTAATTTTAGTAAAAATGCATAATCCACTCCCTTTATCTCTAATCTATCAAAATGCACAAGGAGCGGTGTGATATAAAGAATCATCTTTAAAATAGACTGAACAATTTGCTGCACATCTCTTACAATTGTCGATAACGTGGATGTAATTAAACCAAGAGCCAATAAAAGGATTAAGGTTGCCAGCATAAAATAGGGAAGCTGGACAAAATAAACAGATATTTTATAAGGAGTAAATTGTAAAAAGATTGTTACAACCGCCACCAACATGAGATGGGTATAAAACCCTGCCATAATTACAAATGAAGGAATGGCACTCATCGGAAAGCTCATTTTCGAAATCAATTGGATTCTTGTATAAATGGAACGAGAAGAAGCTGAGATTGCAGGATTAACAAAAAACCAGACAATCATCCCCGTTAACATCCAAATAAAAAAAGGAACATCTATCCCATGACCCATGTCAACATATTTACCTTTTCGAACTCCTAATCCAAAAACAAACCAATAAATGGCAAGTTGAATCGATGGATTTAAAACTTCCCAAAATCTTCCGAGATAATTATTAGTGTTGGCGCTTTTCATTTCAAATGCTGATAATCGTAAAATCAGATATAAGGAGCTAATTTGTTCCTTAATAACAGTAATCATCGACTTCATTTAATTTGTCCTTCCTTTAACAATAATAACCTTGTTCATTATACATTAATTTCCCCAAATGGGCATTATAAAAACACATAGCTTCGAGCAATAATTGGACTCGAAGCTGGTTTTTATTTTTATTGTGCTCTTCGTTGTTGAATTTGCGCACCTTTTTCTTCAAATAAATAACGGATCAAATTCTGACTTGAGCGGCCATTGGAGTATTTGTTCCATTTTTCAGCATAATGGTCAACAACTTTTTGATCGAAGCGGTTATTTTGAACCAAATCAATGATCGAATCTGTGTCTTTTACAATCGGACCAGGAAGATTTTCTTCAAAGCCGTTTAAAACACCGCGGTCCTTTTTATATTTTTCTAAATCATAAGCGAAAAAAATAATCGGTTTTCGTAATAAGGAAAATTCAAATGGGATCGAAGAATAGTCTGTAATCAAATAATCAGCCAAAACAAGCAACTCATTGATATCATACTGACTGGAGGAGAAATCAACAACAAAGTCTGATTGTAATGCAGAAAAATCAACCGAGTTTCTAATCGCAGGGTGTAAACGTAAGGCTAAAATGTACTCATTTCCAAGTTCTTCGATCATCTTTTCTACGTTCAGTTGAAGCGAGAAATTCTCCAACTCATGGTCACGATAGGTTGGTGCATAAAGAATGACTTTTTTATCCTTTAAGACGCTATGCGTACGAGTAAGCTTTTGAATCGCCTTTTGCTTCTCTTTTTCGTTAAAAAAGAAATCTGTTCTTGGAACTCCAGTGGTTAAAATATTTTCTTTTTTAAGATTGAAGGATTTCATAAAAGTAGCTGCCATGACATCAGAACCGACAACGACTTTATCAAATTGCTGATAAACCTGTAAAAAACGTTGTTTTGCTCGTTTACTTCTGTTTTTAACAGACCCATCCTCAAGGCCAAATTTTTTAATCGCACCAGATGCATGCCATAGCTGAATACAAGTAACCTCTTCCTTAAATTTTACAGACGCAAGAAAGCCAAAATAGTTATCTATAAAAATATGTCGGGATGTCGCTAAATGATAAACAGACTTACACCATTGCAAAAAATTGTAGGTTTCAAATGGAACACGGGCAACATCATTATAGCCCTTAAATCGGGCGATACTTTTACCTTTACACAAGAAAACTACTTCATTTTGAATATTTTGGCGACGCATTTCCTCAAAGACATATTGGCTGTTATCACCAAAGCTGATAACAAAGGTGGTTTTGTCTTTAAGCGGCAACAGATTGAAAACTGAAAATACACACTTAAAGACAACCAAATAAAAAGAAATGGCTAGTTCCCTAACCATTTTTCACCATGTTTAAATCGTTTTTTATTTGTGAAGTAGAAATACCAATGGTTCTTGGTAAGTATATTACTTCACAATAGTCTTTAAGGAAATCAAATTTGCCCTTCCAATCGTCGCCCATGACGAAGATATCAACATTATGCTTAATAACGTCTTTAATTTTTTGATCCCAGTTGTTTTCAGGAATCACTTCATCAACAAAACGAATCGATTCTAAAATTAATTTTCTATTCTCATAGCTGTGGTATGCTTGTTTGTTTTTACCTTTGTTAAATTCATCTGTTGACAGGCCCACAATTAAATGATCACCTAGATCTTTTGCACGGCTCAATAAATTAATGTGTCCGAAGTGTAGTAAATCGAAAGTTCCGTATGTTAGTACCTTTTTCATTTATGTTACCTCCTATGAAAGAGTTATTTATCTATCAAAAAACTTCAATCATTTACAATAAAAACAACTTAAATTTACATAAAATTAACTTACCAACTCATTATAAGACTATCAATCTTAAATTTCAATGCATATCCATTATGTTCCACTAAAATACCAAAATAGAAGGAATCCCTATATAATCAAAAAGCTGACCACATCAATATATGATGCATGTCAGCTTTTTGATTATTTTAGTTCTTGTAAGATATAGGCTTTACTCGTCCAGCCAGTTTTTCCATTGGATAATTTAACTTTGAACCATTTCTTTGAGCTGTCCGTGATAATTTTTTTTCGTCATCCAATAATAATTGAACGTATTGGTTTAGATAAAGGTTTCCAATAATCCCCTCGGATGTGGAAGGACCTGAACGTACATTCAGTGATGATACGGCCACTCTGCCCAAATTCAGTACAGAAATACAGTCCTTATATACTGAAAAACGAATATTATCAAGCCAAAACTGAGTATTATTTACTAGCACTCTCACTTTCCCCATGTTTTTCATTTACTACACTCTTTGTAACATTCTATAAGTCTATTTTTTTATATAAACTGCAAGACTTTCATTTTATTTAAAATCTTTCGTATAAAGATAATTCGCACTAACCCAGCCAGTTGTACCACTAGCTAACATCACTTGATACCATCCCTTGGAAGAATCCATTGATAAGGTGCCATCCTTTTTCAAAACGATTTGCACAAAATCATTCAAGGATAAAGATGCAATTGGTGTATTGTTCGTCGACGCATCTGGACGGACATTTAATTTTACTGCAGTTACTCGGCCTAAATTTTGAACGGAAAGATAATCTGTATAGGAACTAAATTTAACATCATTCGTCCAATATTCCTCGCCATCAACCATAACTTTTAACCAGTAATCATTTGTTTTTTCCAGGACATTAAACGATGTACCTTTAGTAATTGTTTTTACAGCATCATTCATTCCTTTTTTACTATCTAGGACAAGGTTGCTGTTTGCGACCGCGAAAATATTAGCAGGGAAAATGTCACTACCTGCTGGGACGGCCGGTCTTGTTGGAAAAGAAGTATCTACACTTGCTTTTGTATAAAAAGTTTTATCGTAATGGAGGATATTTTCCATATGCTGAGCAACGGCTTTACCCCAGTTAGGATCGCTGGCATAGTAAAAGTTCATGCCTTTACTTGCTTCATCAATCCTGGTATTCGATAAGGTTTTCGTGCTAAAACCAAGATAGGCCCCATTATACTTCCAATTCGACGGATTTAAATAAGTAGCCTTAATTTCACGGGCAATATAGTCAATGCATAAATCAACATTTGCAAAACGATAAGCAGACATATATGGTGCTGCATCATAAGCCCCAAAGCCAAATAGGTTATTTTTCGCTATCGAAATAGGTGATGTCCCAAAAGCACTTTCATGAATCGCATGAGCGGCCAAGTATAAAACATTTACCCCATACTTTTTACCAGTGTCAATAAATACTTTCCCTTTCCCATGAAGAATGCTTGTCATACCCGTGTTTTTTTCGTAGCTCGCTATATAGTTGTCAATCTGACTTGGTGCTACAGTAGATTGTGTTCTCAAGTCAATGAATTGGTAACCATCTCGATTTCCCATTGGATCACCTGTAATTACTTGTTGAAGATAATTGCCATAAACGTATCCTGTTTTTTCATCGTATGAAACCTTATACCAGTCATCAGAAGTTTTGCTTGCCGGGACAACAATTGTTCCCTTTGGAATAACCCCGAGGCTCTTTGACTCTGTATCATTAGACTCCCTAAGATTTAACCCCGCCAAAACCAAATAGGTTGCCTTGGCAATTGGTACTTCACTTGGCTCTTCTTTTGCAGGCGGAAGGTCTTCAGCCTTTTGTATGTAGTTTCCAAAAATATAACCGGTCATCCCGTTATATGTAACTTTATACCAACCATTAGATGTTTTTGCGATAAGAGAAAGCTTTGCACCTTTTGGAATAGAAGATAACAAATCAGAAGCATCATCAGGTTTGACTCGTAAAACTGCATCTGTCAATGCAAGATAATCCCCAGCTTCATCCAGCTTTTCTTCGGATGGTAAGCTGTACTTTGTAAAATCCTTTGAATAAACAAAGCCGGATTTTCCATTAAAATTTACTGCAAACCAATCCCCAATTTGTTTACTGGTGGAAATAACCGTACCATTTGGAATTTGCGCTACTTTTGAAAAAGCCTTTCCAACCGAAGTATAAAGGTACGTCTCTTTATTGGACTGATAATTTGCGGCCTCTAAAGATTGTACCGAGACTAAATAAACATCCTTACTGTTCAGGTAAAGCGTCTTTCCATTAAAGGAAACCTTATACCAGGTTTCACCAATACTATTAATAACTTTACTAGTAATATAAAAGCCATTCCCTGCGGCAAGGCTGTAAAGTGCTTTTTTCTTAGTATCTGCACTTGGATAAAGGCTTACAGTCTTTGTTGTAAAATAATAAGCACCAGTTAGATTTGACGTTTTGTAATATTCTTTTAAGTATGTACCACTGACCCAGCCGGTAACTTTTACCGTTTTTCCGTTAGAAGTATATGTATAAACTACCTTATACCAGGTTCCATCTCTTTCTGTACTTGTGACGGCTTTCCCCTTAGGAATCGTACGTAAAACTTTATATTTCGTCCCTGCTCCCGAACGAAGGTTAAGGCTTGATGTTGTTTGATATGTCGTTTGTTTAAACTTGACTGTAGTCGTGTTCGTAACTGTAGTGGGAGCAACTTTCTTAAGATAAGATCCGCTTACCCAACCAATTTTCGTGACCTTTTTCCCTTTTGAGGTATATTGATACGAAACCTTAAACCAATTGCCTGTTTGTTCAGAAGCAGTAACAGTTTTAGATTTTGGGATTGTTGTCACAACCTTATTTTTCGTACCAGGCCCTGTCCTTAAGTTTAAATTCGCAGTTGTTTGATAGCTTATATTTGCTAGTTTCAATGTACTAGCGGCTTCCACATTACTCAAATTTTCCAGAGATAAAGGTCCCAAAGTTCCACTAAAAACTATACTTGTTGATAAAAGAGCAATTTTTCCAAGATTCTTCATTTTCCTACACCCCTATATATTTTTCCGCCTTTTTATCCAACCTTTTCTATTAAACAGCAATTTTCTACAATACTATTATTATCACTTATTCATAGCTGGTTTTAAATAGGATTTTGGAAAAACTTGCCCCAAAGTGAAAATTTAGGATGTAACATCTAATATATTCCTGAATTAGTACTATTCAGAAAAAAAAAAAGCCATCAAACAAGTCCGATGGCAAAAATCATTTTAGTTATTTTGCAAAATCACTTCTTTTACAACTCGTTCTGCAGCATGTCCGTCCTCTAAGTAACAGAATCGTTGATAAAACTCATTAAATTTTTCAGTTAACATTGCATCATTCTCAATATTTTTAATTTCTTCGATTAGTTCTTCTGTTGTTTCAACAAGCGGGCCTGGAGCTTTTTTCTCAAAGTCAAAGTAAAAACCTCTAATATCGTCTTTATATTCATCCAAATCATACGTAAAGAAAATCATCGGCCGCTTTAAGTTTGCATAATCAAAAAAGACAGATGAATAATCGGTGATAAGTAGGTCACTAATCAAATAAAGTTCCCGAATATCTTCATGCTTGGAGAAATCATAAGCAAACCCCTTATAAGCATCCAGGTTAAAGTTTTCAGCAACTAAATAATGCATACGTAGAATAACGATATATTCATTTCCTAACTCTTCTTTAAATTTATCCAAATCCAAATGTAAATCTAATTTATATTTTCCAACTTGATAGTATTGATTATCCCGCCAAGTCGGTGCATAAAGAATAATTTTTTTGTCTTCTGGAAGATGGTGTTCCTTCTTAAATTCACTTGCAATATCGTCACGATTTGGAAAATAAAAAATATCATTTCTTGGGTAACCGGACTCTATGACCTCTTTTTCAAATTTAAAGGCACGTTTGAAAATTTCCGTTGAATAACGATTGGGCGAAACTAAATAATCCCAATTCCGCGATTCATTATAAAAATTTTGTTTGTATTTCTCCGTGGTCGTTCCCGGCATTAATACTTCCTTCATATCATGAGCAAGTTTTTTTAAGGGTGTACCATGCCATGTTTGCAAGTAGATAGTATTCCTAGGTTTCGGAATCCATAACGGCATTCGGCTATTTGTCACCCAAAACCCCGCCCTCGCCATTAAAAACAACCATTTAATTGAAAAACGCCTGGCAAACGGGATCCCCTTATCAACAAATCCCTGTTGAAACCGGGGATCGACACTCCAAACTAATAGATATTCTGGATGATGCTTTTTTAAATACTCATAAATAGCCCTTGGGTTGTCGCTGTATTGCTTTCCAAGAAAGCTTTCAAATATAATTAAATTATTCCTTCTAGGAAAAATGGAAACGAGCAAAAATAAACTTTTATAAACCAATTTTGTTATGTGCATTTTTTTTATCGAAGATAACATAGAACCGCTCCTACCATAATTTAAAGAAAATTAAAATAGAAGGCTACTTATGTTATATAAGCAACCTTATTTAAGAAATTTCTATTGTTTTATTTTAGCTTGAGAATGGATAAGATTAACTAAGTATTCATACAATGGATCTTTAAGATCTTCTCTGCTTAAGGCTATTTCTAATGTTGTCTTAATAAAACCTAATTTCTCGCCTACATCAAACCTTGTTCCTTCAAAATCATAGGCAAAAACATTCTTGCTGCTATTCAATTTCTGAATCGCATCAGTTAACTGTATTTCTCCACCGGCCCCTGTTTCTTGATGTTCAAGAATATCAAAAATTTCATTAGTTAAAATATATCTTCCCATAATTGCGAGATTTGAAGGGGCTAAATGGACCGGGGGCTTTTCCACGAAATTTTTTACCTCGTACAATCTTCCATCCTGCCCAATAGGATCAACAATACCGTATCGATTGGTTTCTTCCTTTGGGATTCTTTGAACACCAATTACCGAACTTCCCACTTTTTCATAGACATCCATTAATTGTTTTAAACATGGCACATCCGCTTGGACGATATCATCGCCTAACAGGACTGCAAATGGTTCATCCCCAATGAATTTTCTTGCACACCAAATGGCATGTCCAAGCCCTTTGGGTTCTTTTTGCCGAATATAATGAATATCTACTTTTGCTGGTTCACGGACAAGTTCCAAGAGTTCAAATTTCTCTTTTTGAGCTAAATTTTCTTCAAGCTCAAACGCGTTATCAAAATGATCCTCAATCGCTCTTTTTCCTTTTCCGGTTACAATGATTATATCCTCTATCCCCGATTCAATTGCTTCTTCAACAATATATTGAATCGTCGGTTTATCCACAATTGGCAGCATTTCTTTTGGCATCGCTTTAGTAGCTGGCAAAAACCTTGTCCCAAGACCAGCCGCTGGAATGATTGCTTTTCTAACCTTTTTCATTAGTAAGTACCTCCTTATTTTATTCGGTAATGTTATAATTCCCGGCATACATTCTGTTGGAGCAGTACTCCTAATTATCCATTATTTTAAGACCTTATAAAAGGTATCCATTGCTTTTTTATTATATTCATCTGGGTTAAATTCATCCGGACGGTAATCCAATTCATTTTTAGCCATTTGTTTCAGTCCATTTTCAAGTCCTTCAATACTATTTTCAACTAATAATCCAAACCTTCCTTGCTCTAGTACTGTTCTATTGGCGACAATATCGGTTGCAATAATTTTCATTCCAAGTGTCATCGCCTCTAATAATACCATTGGTTGACCCTCATAGTGGGAGGATAGAACAAAGCAATCGCATTTTTTCAATAATTTAAACGGATTATCTAATTGTCCTACAAGGTAAACAGACTCTTCAAGATTTAGCTCTGTGATTAATGCTTGCAAGTCATTTCTTAATGGGCCCTCTCCTAAAATATAAAGCTTGGAATTTTTAAAGCCTCTATGAAAATGACCAAAAGCTTTAATCAAGTTATCCTGGGCTTTTTCCGGGGATAACCTTCCCATATTGATAAAATTATAATCACGCTTTGATGGTTCAGGGATTAATCCATTAGCTGTTTGAATTCCCTCAGCCTGTGTTGTTTCTACTTCAATAATTGGTTCTTCGATAAAAGTGAAAGCATTCATATCTAACCAGCCAATTGTTTTTCCTTTACTGGAAAACTGATAGAAAGTTCCTTTATCTGTTCGATTATTTTTTATAACATAAACTTCGCAAACCGACCATTCACTTGCATCCATGACCTGTTTACACCCTGCATTGGGATATGGTTTGCTCCAGACCACATATTTCTCCGGATTTGAAATAATTGCTTGCTTGTTTATATACTCCTCTTCCAAGGTTCGATCTTCTAAATGGGTAATAATTTCTTGATGTCTATTATAATTAAGCCTTCTATAATAATCTTTTTCTCTTTTTGAGTTAGACATATTCGTATAGTCGAATTCTTTAATGACTGACAATGCAGAAGAATCGATCCATCCGATTAATATTCCATTGATAGAAAACTGATTATATAAACCATGCTGTGTTTTAGCTTCTAAATCCACTTCAACATAGAGATTTTTAAAATCATAACTGGAAGATACTTTTTTAATTCCTTCTACACTATAAGGATGGGTCCAAATCCCATTTCCTCGAACATTCTTTAGAATGGCCACTTTGTTGACTGGTCTTTGGAATAGAATACTATCCGGAAGCAGTTCGAAGCATTCTTGATCAAGCCAGCCAATAATCCTGTCCTCTATTGTGAATTTGTAATAAATATTGGTTTCTCTATTTAATTCCCTTATAATGACTACTTCTTTATTTAGATAATCTTTTGCAGGAGACACCCTTCGAGCATCACTCAATACCTCTGGTCGGTTCCAAACAAAATGTTCTCCGGGATTATTTATAATCGCCCTTGATTTAAACGAAGCATTTTTTGGAACTTCTTCTCCTTCTAAGACTTCCTGTGTTTCGTTATTTTCATCGTTACTTAATCTTAGAATCTTTTCCGGATTAATTGAATTCATTACGTAATCAAATTTTGATTCGTCCGCAAATTCAATTAAATTCTTTTTATTCAGTTCCATTGTTCCCAATGAAACACTTACAAGCTTGTCAAATTGATGATAAACGGAAAAAAGCCCTCGTAAATTAATTCGATGTGGCCTGCGTCCGTTAATGGTACGTTCGCAATCGGATAATAAATCATTATGCATATAGCAGATTTTTTTCTTAGCATCGGAAATAAGTAGGTATTTTGCCCAGAATAAACTGTAGCCACTAAAATCGATGGCAAGGTCAAAGTTTGATCTACCAAAATATCTTTTAAACTCCCGTTTATATGCGTTTTTGGGATAAAGCATTTTCATGAAGGCTGTATACGCCCCTCTATTATGAACGAATTTATCCCGGTATACTTCGAAAAGACTATATACGGCAAGACCATGTCGAAATAAAAACCTTGCGTTCTTATTAACCTTAGAAATATTATTTAATGCTTCCTTTGAGTCAGGTGTTTTCATAAAAATACTCACATCATACCGATTAAAATCTATGTTATCCATCAGATTGATAAAGGAAGACGTGATGCCGTTATTCATCATCCCGCCAGGATAAATTAGGATTCTTTGTTTCCTAGTATCAAAGTTGTTCAGTATGTTTAATGAAGATATACTCTTACCAAAAATATAGTCAGCAATCCGTTTTGTTACACTTCCATCTTCATGGCCCGTAAACCTAACTTTTGCTTGGTTATAGACATCCTTAAATTCCATATTGACTTTGGTAATATTCTGAATAGCTGAACTTACTTCTTCAATCGTAAAAAGGGTAGGACCAGGTAATTCATCGTCTGACAAATAACGCCCTCTTTCTTCATTATAATCGTCATAATCCCAGACATAGAATAAAATCGGCTTATTGGTTACTAAAAAATCAAAAAAGATACTCGAGTAGTCGGTCATTAAGATATCCACTATATTTAATAACTCATTGGTGTCTATAAAATCGGGAATTAAAATATTTTTGATATCATCAAACATCTTTGCCTGCTGATATAAAAATGGATGGACTTTAATGAGTAAATTATACTTTTCTCCGACTTGATTCTTTAAATAGGTCATATCGGCAATGATTTGATACATATCATTCTTTGCTCTTGAGACATTCGTCCCCTTCCAAGTTGGAGCATAAAGAATCGTCTGTTTGTTTTGATCAAGCTCTAAACCTAATCCGCCTAAATAGGTTTTGAATGATTCAGGGTCCGTATTAAGTGTCAAATCAATCCTTGGATACCCTTCTTCGATAATTTCTCCGGAATAAATCCCCTTAAGCTTATAACTCTCGACAAACATATTGGTTGTATGTTCATTCGGGCTTAAAAGATAATCAGCACTTAAAAAGTTGCGAACAACATTCTGGGAATGAGCTGGATTTCCTGGTATATCAAATCCCATACTTTTTAATGGTGTTCCATGCCAAGTATTGATATATACCTGTTCACTTTTTGGAATAAAAAATGATTGAAAGGTAGAGTTGTTAATTAAATACTTACTGGTAGCCAAATATTTTAGGTATTCTTTAGAATTGCGTTTGACAAATTTCACATTATCCATTCCAGAATATTGGCTGATTACACTGTTTAATTCTTCAAAATTGCTAACGGACCAAATGTGCGTAAAATTTTTATAATCTGGGTTATTTAAAAGATATTTAAAAATAGCGTAAGGGCTATCTGTAACACTTTTTCCATCTCTGCTCTCGTATAAAATCGTATGATCCACTACATCTAATTTTTCATAACAACGGGTATATTGAACATTTCTACGATGATTTGCTTTTTTAAAATAGTTAAAAATGGGTTCTATAATAAATTTAATTCTTCTTCTAATAACTTTTTTATTCATAAATTGTAGCCCCTTTAGAGATACTTACTACTCAAGCTTCTTAAAAAGATTTTCACGTTTTCTAAATTCACATTTCAACAAATAGACTAAGTTAGCCCTCTTTTTAGAGGAAATAACAGATATTTTTTGAACTACAATCATTTCAACTTCACTATTTTACATTTATTGAGTGTTGGAGTCCACTCTTTCACCAGAGGATTACCATTAATTTTATATTAAAAAATACGCTTGTATAATTTAATATTTTCCTTAGTTCTAATAACAAAAAACCTATAATTGGGAGTAATGTGTACCCTTTGTAAAGGACATTTAACATATGGGTTATTAGAAAGGTTCTTGATTTCTTCTCTGTAAAAATCTTTTTACTCATAATTTCTCCGTCTCCAAGTTAGTTTCTCTAGTTATGATTTTGTAATTATACAAAAAAGTACCCCATAGGTAGACTTTTTTAAGTGTCTACTCTATAGGGTACTTTTTAAAATTCTATATAGGTTTTATCTCATCTTTTATAGGAACAAACACACTTTCTTTATACACTTTGGAAAACTTCATCGATAGTTTCTTTCCATATCTGACCTATTTGATCAATTTCATATCTTTTGACATTTATTAACCCATTTTTAGCAAAGTATTTCCTTTTCTCTTCGTTCCCCATAAGTTCAATTAAACCTTTTGCAAATTCTTCTACATTACCATCTTCTATTAGCAGGCCATCTTCATTATGAGAAATAATTTCACTTGGTCCCATTGGACAGTCAAAACTAACAACTGGTACACCACATTGCATAGCCTCGACAATGACCATCCCGAAACCTTCAAATCGCGAACTTAAAGCATAGATAGACGCTTTAGACAATTCAATATCAATATGCTGCGTAGGTCCCATAAGAAGTACATGGTTATAAAGTTTATTTTCCTCTATTAAACCCATGAGAAAATCTTTGTCACGTCCATAACCAAAAATTTTCAACTTCCAATCTGGATATTTTTCATGGACGATTTTAAATGCTTCGATTAATAAATCAAATCCTTTTTGTGGCACTAAACGTCCTGCGGCGATAATCGTCTTATATTCCAGCGAGGAAATAACACCCTGTAATTTAGGAATTGAATTTGTAATCTTTCTTACCTTTACCTTGTGATCTCTTCCCTCAAGAAGTCGTTTATAATCTTTTGTATCCTCATCCGTTAACGTCGCTAGATAATCCAAATGAATATAATTCTTTATGATTGCTTTTTTTAACCGGTCGGGATAAATGGAAAAGTTTAAATGCTCCTGGCCAATGATACGCACAGCTTTATTTCGATATTTACTCGCAAATATATTAAAACTCGGACGAGTTGTGATTAAAATACCTGAAGTAATTGTTTTTAAGTACTTATACATTTTTAAATCAGTTAGAAGTGAAAAGAAATGAATCGCTTCATCATCAGGGTGAATAAGCCTACTCTTCATTTTAGATAATTTCTCAATAATTGGAGATTTGTCCTTCCTATTCTTTCGATTGACCATATCGTGCAGTACATTAATAGTAATTCTCGGATCAATCGCAAAAAAAGGTTCTTGGCGGTAACGAAATACACTAATAATCTCAACATCGTAACCTGCTTGTGCTAAATAGTTCGTTACATTTAACACCGTTCTTACTGTTCCGCCCATTCCATAAATATCAAACACCAAAAAATATAGTTTCACAAAATGTTCTCCTTTCTTATATTTCCTTAAAGACTGCTTCTATGGTACGTTTTGATGCTTGACCATCTTCCCATTCACAAAATGTCTCTCTAAATTTATCGTATCTTTCCTGATATTCTTCTTTAACTTCACTAATATTTTCAATTGCCTCAAATAAACCTTCTTGATTCGTGACAATTGGGCCAGGAGCTTCTTTACTAAAATTGAAGTAAAATCCCCGGACTTGAGAGCCATAGCGTTTTAAATCATAGGCAAAAAATATCATTGGCCTACTCAAATTAGCAAAATCAAACATTACGGAAGAGTAATCAGTGATCAACAAATCTGTAATTAGGTATAGCTCTGAAATATCATCATAGCTGGAAACATTGTAAACAAAATTTTCAAAGCCAAGAAGCTTTATCCGGCTCGCATCAAAATAGTGTAATCTAGCGAGAAGAACATACCCCTCTGCAAATTTTTCTTTGAAAGCTTTTAAATCAAATTTAAATTCATATGCCTTATGCTGATTTCCATTTTGATGTTCGTAGTCTCTCCATGTAGGAGCATATAATATGACCTTTTTATCTCTTGGAATATTCAATACTTCTTTAATTTTCTCTGCTTTCTTTCCTAAATTTCCTTTGTAGAAAATATCATTTCGGGGATACCCGACAGGCAGCATTTGTTTCTTATATTTATAGGCCCTTTTTAAAATGTCTGCAGTGTATTGATTAGGACCAATCAGATAATCCCATCTTTTAATTCGTTTTAATAACTCAGGGGAAGTATTCTCCGCATAAGCAATTGACTTAGGGTCAACATCAAATCCTAATTTCTTTAATGGAGTGCCATGCCAAGTTTGCAAGTGAACAGTTCCTTTACGTTTCACATAAAAATCAGGAAAATTTCCGTTGTTAACAAAATATTTACTAATGGCCATATAGTAATAATACTTGAAAGAACGAGGCCTTACTAAGATTGGATTTCCTGGCACATCGAATTTTAAGTTATTAAGAACCCAAATGGCTTTAAAATTGCGATGCTCAGCAAGCATTTCTTCATAAATTGCTTTCGGGTTATCAGAATAGCTTTTACCATAAAAACTTTGGAAAATTACAGCCTTCCGATTCACCGGCAGCAGTTTGTTGCAAAGACGGTAGAAACGAAGTCCCCATTTAGATAAACGTTCACGATTTTTTTTGGTTTGTTTTAATTGATCTTCTAATGATAAAACTACTTTTTCTGGGGTAATATTTACCGTAAAAGAGGCACTGCCGTCTTCAAAAAAGATCTCGCAATAAATCAAATCAAAATTTATGTCTTTCAGTAACTCATCTGCCTTTTCCCTTAATCCTACTGTAGTTAGGTCTGTTGAGAGTGAGAATTGAAATTCATATTTTGCTTTCTCTGTTTTCTTCAATTCCCATATAACAGGAAGATTGTATTTTCTGCCATACGGTCCTTTGAAGATTATATGCCCCTTGTGAGTAGCTGAAAGATCCTCATTTGGGTTTTGGATATGCAATTTTCCATTAATTAACAATTTACCATTTTGGATTTCAGCCTTTTCAATCGTTTTTGAACTAATATAATCGCGGGAAAGAATGGATACTTCATCATACAATGTATAGTAGGGCTTTATGGCAATAATATTGCCATTTGAGTTCGTTATACGATGCTGGGGAAACGTAATAAATTTTTGTTTATTAACAATTCCATCTAAACGTGTTACAAGTCGATACTGTTTATTTTCTATTTGAAGATAAAGATCCCATATTCCCGGACTAAAAAGTTCACTCGTATCCATAAGACTTTTTAAATCTATAGTTAGATGAAAAGAAGACAAGTTCGTTTCTATCTGAAGAAGATAGAACTCGTCCGAAGAACGTCTTTTAACCACAATTTGGGCTTTTTCTAAAGAATGTTTTGTTTCATTTGTGGTAATCATTCTTCCATGAAGGGTAATCTCGCCTTGCTCTGAATATATCGTATCTACTTCTGCATGCACTTCTTCCTTTATTAATAAAACCTCAATTACTTTACTTCCTTTTTCTTCTTTAAATACGATATTTTTTATTCCTTCTGAAGTTTGGATGGGCGTAGTTTTATTAAAAACGGCAAACAAAGGCTTCATAATTGGCAAAGTGATTATTTGATTGCTAAATTCATAACGGATGAACATTTTTGCTGTGATTCCATCTTTTAATCCATATGTATGGTTTCGAAAGTCCAAATCAAGCGAAAAACCCGCCCAATCGTAATTGGAGTGGGTTTGACCATAAAGGTTTGAAATATCATCACGAATAACATCATTCAAGGGAATGACTATATCTTCTTCCTCAGCACCAAAACGAAGAATAAGCCTTTTCTGAACAGCTTTTAGATCCCTTACTTTCCAAGAAGGTTCTAATAAATACCCATTTATCCTTAGAATTCCGTTCCCTTCCAGAACAAAAGATTCTGTTTTTAATATTGGCTCACTGTCAACACATTTAAAAGATAACATTCTTTTAACAGTCGCATAGGCTAAAAAATTTTTATTTAAATCCTTTATGTAAAAAGGGGGAGCTTCTATAAAATCCGTATATTTATTTTGAATACGAATCTTTTTAACTTTCCCCTCTTTTTCAATTTGTAAATAGGCATCCCAAATACCATTCGTTATAAAGTCTTTTTGCCGATTCACTAGAATTTCAAATTGTAATTGAAGGTCATCTCCTTTCGTACTGTTTGGGAACTTTAGTGACTCTTTCGATTTCCTATTAATTAAATAAAGGAACTTTGCTCCTTTACTATATGCTTCATCTGAAAAATCCAATTTTATTAAAATGGATATACGATCATTTTGATACTTCACATTACTTAATGAGCATACAGTCCGTTTGATTGTACCTCTAAGTCGGTTTAAAACCATTAAGTTGCACCTCACATAAATTTAATCAAGCCGTTACCTCAAATAAAATAGGGGGCAATTACTTTATCAATCCTTTTAAATGCCCCCTAATTTACCATTAAAATAACTAATGGTTTTTTCCTCCAACGTTTGTTCCAAATATTCTATCGACTAAACGTTCTGATGCGAATCCATCCTCTAACTTACAATATTTATTATAAAAATCAAGATATTTATTTTTGTATTGCTTCTGAATGCTCTCTATATATTGTATAGCGGCAATTAACTCATCACTCGTTTTTAATAGTGGCCCTGGGGCTTCTTTTTCAAAATCCATATAAAATCCGCGTAATTGGTCACGATATATTTCTAAATCGTATGTGTAAAATAAAATCGGCCTTTTTGTATTGGCAAAATCAAACATAACAGATGAATAGTCTGTTATTAGTATATCTGTTATCAAATAAAGTTCCTGAATATCCGGATAAGAAGATACATTAAAAATAAAATCTTTGTATTCCTCAGGAATAACCACTTTATTTTTAACAACGACATGCATTCTCAGAAGCAATATATAATTATTTCCTAACTTTTCCTTCATTTGCTCAAAATCAAAATTGATATCAAATTTAAAATTATTGGTACCGTCTGTCTGATTATCTCTAAATGTTGGTGCATACAAAATGACTTTTTTACCTTCTGGAAGCTTAAGGCTGTTCCGGACTTTCTTAGCAATGGCTTGATTGTTTTTCCAGTAAAATAAATCATTTCGAGGATAACCAATTTCTAGTATTTCTCCGTTATAACGAAAAGCACTTTTAAATGCTTTTGTTGCATAAGGACTTGGTGAAATTAAATAATCCCAATTCTTAACAGCCCCGGATACACGTTCCACATAATCATCCGTCCTGCCTTGAACATTTTCAATATCATTCAGCATCTTTTTTAGAGGAGTACCGTGCCATGTTTGTATATAAGTAGTACCCTTTCTTTTTTGAATATAGGTAGGGAAATTTTGGTTATTGACCCAATATCTAGCTCTAGCAAGATAATAATAATATTTAATACTTAATCTCTTTACATATATTGTGTTCGGGTCATTAAACCGTTTCTGCTGATTGTATACCCATACTTTTTTATACTTAAGGCCTCTGCGTACAATTTCCTCATAAATATAGCGAGGGCTATCTGCATATTGTTTGCCTAAACCACTTTCAAATAAAATTAATTTCTGATTCACTGGAAGCATTGTTTTTGCCAGTTTATAAAAAGTCTTCATAAGAGGAAAATAATATCTACTTTTTCTAAATCTCCTATAAAAAGCTTTAATTACTTCACTTTTCATTACAGATGAATATAGTGGTTTTTTACGAATATTAAGCGTTTTTTCATAAATTCTCTTGCTAGAATTTTGGTCATGATATTTTAAAAATTTTGCTGCACGTTTTTTATTTTCAGGTTTCATTTCAAAATTGGTTTGCGCATAGTTTTCAACGCTACTAAGGACATCTTCAATTTGATACACAATATCCCCTGGAAGGTCATTATCTAAATCAAGATGGGATGGAAATTTTCCAATAAAACGGTCACGATCAAATTGATAATAAATAATCGGTTTATGCAGGAAACTCATATCAAATGCAACGCTGGAATAGTCAGTAATCATCATGGCACTTTCTTTTAATAAATGTTGTACATCCACCTCTCCTTGACTAACAATTTTGACCGGAGCGTCCTTAAAAAAGGGAGTAAACCTCTGCATATTGGGATGCAAACAAAAAACTATCTCAAAATCATATTTTTTTGCGTACTCATGAAGCGCCGGATGGTTAACCAAGTCACGATAACGTTCGAAATATTCACTTTCCAGGAATTTTTCATCGGTAACAATCCATTCCCGCCACGTTGGGATAATTAATAATTGCCGCTTAGTTTTTACATCTTTTTGAAAAAGACTATCAAATCTTGATAAACCTGTAACAGCTACATCGGCAGGATGATAACCGAAGTCTTGAACAATATAGCTTTTTTCATAGTCTGAACTAACAATAAATAAATCAGTGTAAAAGTTAGGAGAAGTAACCCCATAATTGGCTACCATGTTTTTTGTCCCCATTACTCCATGCTGTAAAAAGACCTTTTTGGCCTTGACAATCTTTTTAAAGTTTTCGGTTCTTAACGGGTAAAGATAATCAGCATGATGAGATCCAATAACTCTTCGGGCCATTATGGTATGCCAGATATGTTCTTTTGAACCATAAAACAATATATTTCCAAGGTCCTTTACATTCTCTAATTCAGGAGAATCCTTTTCAATTACATAATAAACATTTCGTTCCGGGTGCTTTATCCGCATATATTTAAAAAAGTGATATCCCGTATCCTGAGCTTTATAAGGGCGTTCTCCTACAATCCAAATATCCCGATAATTGTTTAGAAATCTTAGGAACAATGCCCATTTCATCATTCGTAATAAATAGTTAAGAGTATCCTTTTCGAACATATTTATTTGAATAGAAAGATTCACATATTTAAATGTAAAATACGGTGTGACAATATACATAAAATCTCCATCGTGGGCATAAGCAGGTTTAGAATATCGTTTTGCCCTAATTGTAGGGGATCCTATTCTCACCACTTTATTTTCAGAACTATTATTTAAATTAAGATTTAAATAGAAATCATATATATCCACATCTAAAGGTTTACCGTTTAGTAATGAATTAAAATTAATTGTCGCCTGATATTGATAAATGTTATTTCCGTATGATTGAATAGTCTTTTCATGGTTAAAATCAATTTCAATAGGTATTTCTACCTTGATTCCTGTTTCACGCCCCTGTAACAAAATAGAAGCTTCCTTAATATGTGAAACCTGTATTGTAACTTTTCCACTAATAAAAAATTGATTTTTGCTGGATTTTATTTTTTCAATTTTTACCTTCAGCTTGCCGTTTACTTCTTTATCAAATGCTACGGAAATAAAATTGTTTTTAGTAAGATAAATAATTCCTGATTTTTGTCCTAATTTAAATCCATCTAACCCCTTAAATTGAGTTTTTTCAAATTTTCCCATACGAATGAAGTACTCTAAAATAATATTGCCGTCATGATTTTGAATCGTTTTAGCAGTGGATTGAATCTTATTATATTGACTTTCAGTTAACACCGATTTTGGAACTTGCACTAAAATGAAAAATTTATATACATCTTCCTGAATCAATTCCTCGTAAATTGTTAAATCTGTTTCAAAAGAGAAGGTTGAAGACAGATTAGTTTCAGCTATTTTAAATTTTGATTCCTCGTTATCAGATATAAGCCAAAGTTCTTTTGCCTTGAATTGCTTATTTAATTCACCATTTATGTATAGCTTTTGATTTTCTTGCTGAATTATTAATTGTTTTTTTAACCGATATTTATTTGAATTCGTTAAAAATCGTTTCAATTTTCTTAGCGTTTGTAATATCATCTTTTATTGATCACCCTACTATAATTGTTTTTTACCTTAATTTATGGTCATTAATCTTTGACAAATTCTATGAGTTAAAAGGTCTGCTATCCAGATTATTTGTATATCTTTTTTCCACACTCCTAGAATTCGACAAGTTTCTTATTAGATTTTAACAATTTATAGCTATTATGTATAGAAAATGAATAAATGATAAATAAAAAGGCTAATCCTCTATTGTTAGCCTTTTTGCAGTCAATATTTTAACCTATCTAGAACCTCCGGTCACCCCAGAAATTCATCACAATATGATGTTTCGGATTATAAACCTGTAAGGTATAGCCCTTTTTTCGAAGATAATCTATAATGATAGGAAGTTGTTGTGCCGTACCTTTTGAATCGTGAAACAGGATGACAATCGGACCTTTTTTCCCCACGAGTCCTGATTTTACCCTTGAAGTGATCGTGCCAGGATTTGTTCTATTATACTTCCAATCTAGCGTATCAATATTCCAATCCCACATTTTAAATCCTTTATTGGCTAAAGCATCTCGGAACGGCTGTGTCATATAGGGCTTGCTTCCATAGGGAACTCTTGTAAGATGGCTATTAAAATGGGCAACCTTAAGTAGTGTCTGTCTTGTCTTTTCCATTTCAATGGCAACATTTTTAGAACTGCCGCGATAAAGTTTGGTTATACTATGGGAAACACTATGCAGCCCCGGATAATTGCCTTCTTTAATGATGCGTTTTACGGTTTTAGGGTTCCGTTTAATATTTCCTTCAATCATAAAGAAAGTGGCATGTGCTTTTTTCCTTTTTAAAATATCAAGAATCTTTGGAGTATACTGATTGGGTCCATCATCAAAGGTTAGGTAGACAACCTTACTAGAACGATGCTCGGCTGCATATGAAACAGAATCAGTAAAAAACCCCGTACTTAATATCAGTAGCATAGCAAACAGCACAGTTGCAGACTTTTTAACCATGGTCCTTCCCCCCTAATGAGTCATATACTCCTATTTTTATGTTCTTGATTCCACTATTAGCAGTGCCTGCTTGCCCGTTTTTAAAAGAAATACTAGGACTCGTTCCATTTACTTATTATTGGAACCAACAGTGGCTGTTAATTCTGCCGCACTTGCGCTTTGAGCTGGCAGCATTAAAGCAGCAATCATGAAAATGGCTAAAATTCTTTTTAAAATCGTGAACCCATCAACCTTACCCATCATTTCAATAGTCTAAAAACACTATGATTATATCAAAAATATCCATATGTTAAGATATTATACTTAGATTTATTCCAATCCGTAAAAGAACTTAATTTTAGACCCTTCTTGAAAACGACAAAAAAAAGGGTGCCCCAAATCAATCAATTTGGAACACCCTACATTTAATTTAGTTGAATAAATTTAACTAAATTAAATTATCTATTCTATAAATGAATAAAACATCATTCATACCCATTCGGATTTTTCGATTGCCAATTCCACGTATCTCGACACATTTCTTTTAAGTCTTTTTCTGCTGCCCAACCAAGTACTTTTTCTGCTTTTTCAGGATTGGCATAACAAACCCCAATATCTCCTGGACGTCGTTCAACTATTGAATATGGAATCTCTTGGGCAGTAACTTCTTTAAAAGTATTCACGATATCTAGAACACTGTATCCGGTCCCTGTACCTAAATTGAAGGTTTCGATTCCTTCATTGTGATCTAAGTATTGTAGAGCCTTCAAATGACCCTTTACAAGATCAACCACATGGATATAATCTCTGACCCCTGTGCCATCGTGCGTTTCATAATCATTACCGAATACGGAAAGCCTTTCTCTTTTTCCTACTGCAACCTGTGAAATATATGGCATTAAATTATTCGGAATCCCACTTGGGTTTTCTCCAATTCTACCGCTCTCATGTGCACCGATCGGGTTAAAGTAACGCAATAAAGCAATTCTCCAGGTAGAATCAGAAACATTTAAATCCCTTAGAATCTCTTCGATCATTAATTTAGTCCGTCCATATGGGTTGGTTGCATTCAAACGAGCAGATTCATCGATTGGTACACTCTCTGGGTCCCCATAGACTGTGGCTGAAGAGCTAAAAACTAGTTTCTTCACATTATGTTTGGCCATTGTTTCACATAAATTAATTGTGCCGACTATATTATTATTGTAATACTTTAATGGAATTTCGACTGATTCTCCAACAGCCTTTAACCCAGCAAAATGCATAACTGCATCAAAATTGTACTGGCTAAATAGACGATCTAGAGCATCGCGATCCAAAATGTCAACTTCACAAAAAGGAAAATCTCTTCCTGTCAGTTCTTTAATACGATTGATTGATTCCCTTTGACTGTTTGACAAATTGTCCAGAATTACAATATCGTATCCATTTTCCAAAAGTTCAACAGCAGCGTGACTTCCTATATATCCCGCTCCTCCAGTAACTAAAATCGTCATAAAAAACACCTCACTATAAAAAATAACGACCCTCAAAATTAAATATTCATAAAAAGGATCCATTTATCCATTAAATTCAAATTACTATTATAATTTTAACCTTTATAGATTTAGTATAGCAATTATCTTTTTCATTTACCTGAATTTTACTAACAAAAAAACAAAGAAATGCCCAATGGACACCCTTTGCTTATCTGTACAGGTAGGACGTGTAACTCAATCCATTATAAGTATAATAAACCTTTATAATACTATTATAGGTAAAGTTCGTGACTGACTTTTTCGGATAAAAGTAAAAGGTTTCACTTTATCTCTCCAGCTTACATCATTCGAGTCACCTATTATTTTAGCACTATTTTCCACGTAAGTCACACTAGTATTCTCATAATTATTACAATTAAGGTGAATTATTCTCAAAAGAATGCCCTCTAAAAATCGAGGGCATTCTCTTTTAAGCTATTATTTCTTGACAGTTTAAGGAACTTACATTTTCTACTAATTCTTTTGTATTCACCTTTATTAAATCTACTTTCCTTGGTTCCCTTTCGGTACAGTAACAGTTGCAGTTGTTCTAGTACTATTACCTGCTTTGTCCTTTGCCAGATAGGTGATCGTATAAACTCTACCCTCACCAGTACCGTTTCTTTCAGAGCGCAATTTAAATTCTGTATCTGAAGTTCCATAGTTCGCGTCCTGAATGTCGTCCTCGGTTGCATTCTTTTCGTTAACTATAATCGATTCCAGTACAACAGAATCAATTCCAGATAACGCATCCGAATACTCCAAATTCACCTTAATATTTTCTAATTTATTATTTGGTACAGATAGAATTGGCTTATCTACTGCAACCTTCAGCACAGGCGCCGTTTGGTCAACGATAAAGTTAACCGTTGTGACGTTCCCCGCCTGGTCAGTTACAGTTAATGTATAGGTTCCATCCTCGGAAACAACAACTCCTGAAGGAACGGACTTCCCATTTAATAAACCACCTTGCTCATTAAATTCAATAGCCACATCATGATTGTACAGACCCTGGTCTTTTACACCAGTGACTACAGGAGCTGTTTTATCAATCGTAAAGTGAACGGTTGTTTCATTCCCTGCTTTGTCCCTTACTACCAATGTGTAAGTTCCTTCTTCACTAACCTTTGTTCCACTATCAAAGGCTTCCCCATTTAATGTTGCTGTACCCTTATTAAAGGTAATTGTCACGTTCTTATTGTAGTAACTATTATCTGCAACACCTGTTACAGTTGGAGCTGTTTGATCAATCGTGAAGTTCACAACTGTATCATTCTTGGCATCATCCGTTACCACCAAGGTGTAATCTCCCTCAGCCGAAACCGTTGTGCCGCTTGTAAAATCCTTACCATTTAATGTTGCGGTTCCATCATCAAAGCTAATGGTTAAATCACGATTATAGTATCCATCCTCAACTCCACTAACCTTAGGGGCTGTTTTATCAATCGTGAAATCAACAGTTGTTTTGTTTCCTACTTCGTCCGTTACAACTAATGTGTATTTTCCTTCTTCACTAACAACGGTGCCGCCTTCAAATGCTATCCCATTTAATGTCGCGGTTCCTTCATTAAACGTAATCATCACATCTTGATTATAAAGCCCCTTGTCCTTAACTCCTGTTACTTTTGGAGCTGTTTGATCAATGGTAAAAATAACGGTGGTTGCATTTCCATATTCATCCGTTACTACAAGTGTGTAGGATCCATCTTCAGAAACTTTTGCACCATTAACAAAATCCTTGCCATTTAATGTAGCCGTTCCTTTATCGAAAGAAATGGTTACATCATGATTGTAAGAATGATTGTTTTCTACACCCGTTACCTCAGGAGCTTTTGCTAGTGTACCAATTAATTCTTTCGTATCACGAACACGAATCCGGTCACCTTCCGCAAACTTACCTGAAAGTCCGACTGCTTCCAATGTATCTCCTTTATGAAGAACCGGAACCGGACCGCTTTGGTTCACAATATATCCATCCGTAAATACTAATACATCACCAGAGCCATCGTTGATTACATATGAATTCTCATCGTATTGTTTTACAACTTTACCTGTTACCTTCACAAGAAGTCCTTGGTTTTCAGCTGAAGTTGCATCACCTGTTGAAACTACTTTTGGTTCAATCGGTGTACCTTTGCCAATTTTAATAACATCCATTGCATAGCTATTAAACTCGAACTCTTTGTTATTTTCATAGGTTTTAAGGTGACCGTAAATACGAACTTTGTCCCCTGCTTTTAATGTCTCGTCTGGCGTTTCTTTAAATGCCATGATTCCGCCAGTTTCATCTTGAACATAGAACGCATCGAAGAATACGCCGGCGCCGGTTGTTACCGTTCCTTCAATTACTGCTTCTTGATCGTCATCTAATTTTCTTACATCGGCAATCTTCGTAACCTTAATATCGCGATGTGCAAGCCAGTTCACAGCGTTGAGTGCTAACTCATTATTTCCTTTTGGCTCATATGACTCATCCATTTGCTTATCGTTAAAGAAGTTCATACCAGTGACAACCACACGACCCTTGTTATCGCCGATTTCATCAGAAGCGATTAATGGAATCTGCGATCCGCCTGTGCTGTCAGAAACAGCATCATACGTATTGCCACCCTTAATATTACCTTGATAAGTGGTTTCATTACCTTTTGCAAGAATTGTAACATTGCCGGTTTGAGTTAACGGCTGATTATCTGGGCCTGACAAGCTTGTACCGCTGTAGTAATCAACAAACGATACTCGGTCCGTAATATAATTAGAAACAAGACCTGGGTGAACCCTTACAGCCCATGGGCTTACAGCAGGATCAGACCAGAAGTTTCCTGTCTTACTATCATCAAATACTCCGTCGTTACCCATGCGGATTGCTGTACCAATGTCGCTTAGTAAACCATTATTAATAGAGGGGTCAGAGCTATTGTTACTCTTACCAGCCATCAATAATGAACCGCCATTTTTCACAAATTTCGCAACTGCAGCCTGTTCAGCTGCTGTAAGCGCTGTTCTTGGGGCAGTCATTACTAAAACTTTTACATTGCTTAATACATCATCGGTAATTGCTGCTGTATTTTCAGTAACTGTATAGCCTTCTTTTTGAAGCTGTAATGTGAATGCTTTTAAATTGTCTTTATACGAACCGCTGTCACCTGATGTGTTTTCGTTGCCATGTTTCGCATCGATTAACACTTTAATGCCTAGCGGCTGCTTAATTTTTACTGCTAAATGATACTGAACATCCCCAATATCCAGTCCTTCTTTTGATGTTACTACTGCAATAATCTCATGATCTCCTGTTAAAGGATTCGTCCATGTTGTTGATGAATTCGAAGAACCTTTGCTTAAAATGGATGCAATATCATTTGTTCCAATGAAATGACCCTGATCTACTGAATCATAGTAAAAATCCACCTTAAGGTCATTGATTGGCTGTGTACCATTATTGGCAACCGTCGCAGTTAATTTTGAAGGGTTTCCGCCGATCACAACACCGCCGTCGATATCAATACCATTTACTTTTACATCAACCGGTTGTTCTTTTGACCAGATTGGAGCAGAATAAATTCTTTCTCCATCCGCTTGTGTAACTTTTACCACAAACCATTGCTGGCCGCTTGAAACGGTATAAGTTGGATTCCATGTAAAATCTTTTGTCATTGGTGCAATAGAATCCACTACCTTGCCGCCACTTGTAATCAGTTCAACCTTTGCAATTCTATCGTCTGATTTATAAGAGGTTGGGAGGTAGCTGTAATCTGTGCTGTTATGAGCTTCTGCCACAGGGTCGCTTCCTTTGATATCAAACTTTAACGTTTTGCTGTCAACGGTTGAACCCATATAGTAGCCATTTGCTAAAACATCTAAAGTGAAGTTTGGATCTTCTTCCATATACACACGCATATTGCGCATTGAACGCATTAATGAATCCTGGGAAAGATCATCCGCAACGATAACCGTACGTTGGTTTGTTTGACCCCAAGTTCCTTCATGGTTATCCTCACCGTAAGTAGGGGCAACATGCCAACCTAAATCTAGTGCAGAGAAGAACTTAGCTTCAGCATTCGCATAACCATAGTGACCAGAACCATTTCCTACTTCAAGCATTGTAAATAGTCTGTCTACATCTTTATTGTACGGCTTAAAGTTATTGAATGCATTTGCAGACATGTCAGGGTGATTAAATTGACCAACGATATCATCATAGGTCATAACCCATGCATAGTACTGATTTAAATCTTGGTATTGCTTTCCATTAATATTTCGGTCGATAAAATTGTCCGTTCCAAAAATATTTGAATGTCCCCATGTAGTAGAAGTCATTTCAAACGCGGGAAAGACAACATATTCACCATTTTTTGTATATTCCTTTGCAAGGTCTTTCGTCATTTGCCACTGTGTTCCACCTGTACGTTCCTGCATACCTTTGTGGTCAACAGTATCTTTGCCAAGCAGATCAGGATCAATATCATGGGAGTGGTCAGAGAACGCAAACCAATCATAATGGTGGTATTTACCAGCTTTTAACGCATCTTCTGGAGTTCCAGCACCATCATGTGAAATGTTCGTATGGTTATGTGTTGTACCACGGTAGTGATGGCCGCCTGTGAATCGCGGAACGATTTCAAACGTCCATTCTTTTAAGCTTGTATTTCCTTTTGCATCCTTTGCTTCGACTTTCACTGTATGGGTTCCAAGGGCAAGATCTTCACCAGGAGTATATTTAACCTGTGTTTTACTAATCGCTGCATCTGGAGCCGTTATTTCCTTACCATCAAAAGTAAATTTGACGGAAGTTTCATCCACTCCGCTAGGGTCATTAATTAAAACAGAAATTTCAGGTTGAGGAGTTTCAATCTTATCTCCATTTTGTGGAGTTTCACCGCTGAATTCTGGTCCGACTGTGTCCTTAATTACTTTAACAGTATAAGGCTTATCACTTGTACCAGCTGTTTTTACCTGTTCCCCTTCTTTTGCTTCAATATAATACTCAAAGCCATTTTGAGTGATATTTGCTTTATCTAATGTTGCTGTATAGCGGCTTTCACTGCCTTTTGTCATTGGCAAAGCTGTATAACCTGTTTTGCCCGTTTCTCTGTAGTAGACAGTTACAGATTCTGCACCATCAGCATTTGCTTCAAATAATACATTGGTATCTTCATATACTTCTGTCAAAGCTGTATGCGTAATCCCTAAGATTGGAGCAATATCTTTTACATTTCGTGGATAAATTTGATATCCGGAAGTTAATTGTGTTTTATTGGTAGTATATTGACCTAATACACCAGTAACCGTGTAGCTTTTACCTGTTACTAAATCTGTATCAGGAACAATACCTGTTGTACCCATAACCCTTAATGTAGTTGCTTTGTTGTTTTCATCTACAAAGGTTACATTGTAGTTAGGAGGAGTACTTGCAGTTGCAGATACCTTTCCTGTTACCGTTACCAGGCTACCTTCAAGCGGCTCTGCTGTCGCAAAGGTAGTTGAATCAACAATTGACATAACCTTTGGTTCTGGAATTGGCTCACCTTCACTGATTTTTTCAATGGAAGTAGTATCAAATTCTAGAAGTCCGTTGTAAACAATAACCTTACCAGTAACCCTTAATTTATCTCCCTTAGTAACTTTAAAAAGAGTTTCATAGCTTGTGCTAAATATATTGATTCCGCCAGTAGCATCTTGTAAGTAGAAGTTTTGCTTCTGTGTACCAAGAATTTGGTTATCTACAGTTGCGACACCTTCAATTGTAAAGGTCTTATTTAGATTTAGAGGCTGCCCATTGGAATCATAGGATCTCACATCTTTAATGGATGTAACCACGGATGTATCTGCTTTGGTTACGGAAACAGGAACGCTTTCCAGCATTATTCCTTTTGCAGAATTGGTAATCTGTGTTACATAAACAGTGTTCGGAGCGTTACTAATGGTTGCTGTAAAATCTCCTGATGAGCCAGCTTTAATCTCTTGGCTGTTTAATTTTACGCTTGAAGATGCAGTGTTATCTGAATAAACATTAATGTTTGCATTGGCAGAGGCACTGCCTGCGTTTCCGATTAATGTACCAGTTCCATTGGAGACTGTGAAGCTAAGCTTAGTTTGATCCACTGATGCACTTTGTGTTGCAACTTTGACTTCAATTGCCGCACTCTCAGCAAGATCCGTCTGTGTTGAAGCCACAAAAACGGATGCAAGGGCTTTATCAGTTGTAAAGCTAATATTAAAGTTTCCATCTTCCCCTGCGGTAGCTGTCCCAAGAGCCGTTCCTTTGGTTGCGTTTTCATAAACATTAACAGTAGAATTTGGTTCAACTGCATCTGCATTACCTTTTACTGTAATGGATGTGCCGTCTTTTAAAAATTGAATATTATTTCCTTTAGGCTGCAAGCTGATTTGTGGGATCATTGGATCTTCGGTTGGGCTTGCAGTGTTTCTTGGAGCTGCAACTGGCCCTACATAAAAGTCTGCTGCATTATCGTCTGTATCCCATGCATTACCTTTTCCCGTTGCAGGGTCTACGTTTGCATATGGGCGGCGTTGGGCACTTGATGTATTTGAAGTAGCTTTTGTTCCAGCAGAACCTTCAAAACCATTTGTAGAATTCACTCCCACAAAATCAACCGTATCTGCTGGTTTTGCTCCTGTTGCTGCAGTAGTTTTATCTTTAAATAATGCGATTTTAGCACCGGAAGCACCCATTGCTATCCCGCCAGATACATCTGGAGTAGGAATATCAACACCATTTGAACCACCTGCTTCAGCAATCAAATAATAGCCATGCGATCTAATTGTTCCTGATAGCGCAATGACTGCCCATGACGTCCCGCCTGCAGAAGCATATTGGGCAGACCAATTTGTAAGATCTACATCCTTATCGGTAGGATTGTATAATTCAATAAAGTCCTTGTTGTATGGAGCCCCAGCGTTACCTCCCCCACCAAAATATTGGGAAATAACCACATGATCCGCCATATCAGCATGTGCCCTGCTAATCAAACCGCTTGGCAAAAACGTGCTGATTAGGAGTAAAACAGCCAGAAATGAGCTTGTCCAGCGCTTAAAATATTTATTTCTAAAATCCACTTTCTAACCTCCCCTTAATATAATTCTAATACTCTTTAATTCTACAAAATTTTTGGATTTTTAGATATATACTAATCAAAATTATTATATAAATATTTTGTAAATTTTTTATTAATTGTATACAAACGCAGGTAAAATGTGATTATATTAAGGTAATTTGATTTTTTATGATTTTTTGGTACTTTCAGGAAATTATTTTAATATAATAATTTAGGGGGTTTTTATGTGCCTGTTTTTTTTATAAAAAAACGACAAGGTCAGACGTCTACCATATATAGATTTACCCTTGCCATTTTTTTATACGGAGTGTTTATATCTAGTGTTTACCACCCTATGACCGTACAAGCACATGCCTATAGTGCTAGTTATACGCAAATAACAATGGATCAAAATAAAACAGATGTGATTTTTTCCATTGATACCCTATCGATTATGGAATTAATCGAAGGAATTGATAAAAACAAAGACTGGGTTCTTCAACAATCGGAAATTGACCAAGAAAAGCACCATATTGAAGAGCTGCTTACCGAGGGAATAGCCCTGGATAAAGACAACAAGGAACAGACTCCAGAACTAGAAAAGATGAAAATTATCAAAAAATCAAACAAAATATTCCTATCTATTTATCTAAAGTATCCGGGTGTTTCTCCCGGGGAAACCATTAGTTTTAATGACGGATTCTACGCAAACGACCCGGCAACCAATTATGTAAATTTAATTTCTGCAAATTATCAGGGAGAAACAAGTGAAGCGGCATTACAAGGGGATAACCGGACTTGGACAATGCTGTTAACCGAGGTTCAGAAGGAGCAGCAATCCGATAGTGGACAAGCGGTACAAGATCAAATCCAGAAAAAAACAACACCAACGGCGCATGCCCTGCCCACAACCTCAACCTGGTTTTCTTTTTTCAAGCTAGGGATGATGCATATTTTAACCGGTTACGATCATTTATTATTTCTGCTTGCCTTATTATTAAGGAAGCAAACCTTTAAACAATACGCAGCCATTGTGACCTCATTCACACTTGCACATAGTATTACGCTAACACTTTCGGTGTTAGGGGTGGTTACCCTTCCTTTAAGGTTTGTTGAAGCGGTGATTGCTTTTAGTATTTGTTATGTAGCAGCTGAGAATATTTTTAGAAAAGAAATCCGTTACCGCTGGACGATTACTTTTTTATTTGGCTTAATTCATGGACTCGGCTTTGCAACTCTTTTACGGGAAATGGCGATTCCTAAAAAGGACCTTGCTGTTGCCTTAGTGAATTTTAATCTGGGGATTGAAGCCGTTCAATTAACTATTGTTCTCTTGCTGCTACCGCTTTTAACTTATTTGTTCAAGCAGAAGATTTCGGAGAAAATTGTTCGTTATAGCTCAATAGTGATTGTGGGTTTAGGTTTCATCTGGCTAGTGCAAAGGTTGTTTTTTTAAAATACTTATAAAAAAGGTCCCTGAAGAAATATTCTTTAGGGACCTTTCTTCATATTATAGTGATCAACTTTAAAAGTATTCTCTATCGTTTCTTTTTGTTATTTTTATTTTCTCTACCATATTAACGATGAGAAACAGGATGTGCTTTTTCACTAACAATTACAGTAGTAGCCTCACTTCTGTTACCCGCGCCATCTGTTGCAACTACTTTAAGGACATTTCCTTTTGTTTGAGCAGATTTTAATGCTACTGAATATTTCCCATCTTGCCCAGTCGTTGCACTGCCAAGAACTCCTTTATTACTGGAAACAGTGATAATAGATCCTGCTTCGGCTGTTCCGGTTATCTTTTTATCAGCATTCTCTACATCATCTACAACCGGTTTATTAGGAGGAGTTACATCTTTAACGATAACTGATGTTCCTGCACTTACATTTAATGCCTTATCAGTTGCAGTTACGAGCAACTCAGATCCAGCCTTTTGGACCGGAATGTTTACTGTATAGCATCCATTATCTGTTGCAACAGCAGAACCAATTACCGTTCCATTTGCTTTAACCTCAACTTTTGCACCAGCTTCAGTCGTACCTGTTACTTTTGTTGATTGATCATTCACTTCATTCACATCTGGAGCATTTGGAGCTACAGTATCTAGCATAATTCTTCCTTCAATTTTTGCACTAACTGGCTGTGGCAATGATTTAAAATAGTCAACAAACGCATCTAAATCAACCTTATTGGTTACACGGTTTTTACCAGACTTTAGGATAGTAAATCCGTCTCCGCCGTCTGCCATGAAGTTATTCACAGTGATTGTGTATTCTCCTGCAGGATTAATTTTTGATCCATTTGGCAGATAGATATCAAGGACTTTTTGTCCATACGGTAATTTGTCAGACCAAGTGTAACGTAGTCCTGAGATTGCCATAATTTTATTATAGCTTGGCGGTGCTTGGAATTGTTGATTTAATAAAGTTCTTACTTGGTCTCCAGTAATGGTCATAGTGACTAAATCATTACCGAATGGCTGAACTTTAAATAAATCCCCCCACGTAATCGTTCCTTTTGGAAGCGGGTTACGAATTCCACCAGAATTCATGAATCCAAAATCAGTACCAGTCGTTGCTTTCATTCCGTCTGCAATAAGGTTACCTAGTGCAGACTCTCCACTTTCATTTGCAGTGTTACTTATAACATCTGCTGTTTCACCAACCACTTGACCTGTAATTGGTTTGATATCTTCTTGATAGCCATCAAGCTCCGCTTTGATGTGCGCATCAGGAGTAATCTTGCTGTGAAGTGTGTCAACTACTTCTGCCTTTTCAAACACAATATCTTGTGTGATCGGATCAATGGTTAAATCAATATCCGAAAAAGCCGTTCCATAAGACCAGGATTGGACTAAAAGCTTTCCACTTACTGTAGTGTTTAAATATTTATGGTCGTGTGCACCATAAATCACATCCACGGAAGGGTCAATATCTTTTGCCATATCGACAACTTTCCCAGTTGCATTTGAGCCATCTGTATTAGATGTACCAGGATCATGGGCAAGAACTACAATGGTTTTAACTCCTTGAATTGTTAATTCTTTTGCATATTTATTAATAGCTTCTACTTCATCCGTAAATTTGACACCTGATACACCACTAGGAGTTACGATCGTTGGTGTTTCAGTCGTGACAACGCCAATAAATCCAATCTTAACGCCATCCACTTCCTTTAATACATATGGAGGTAAAATAGGTTCATTTGTCTTTTCATCCACCACGTTTGCAACTACATAGTCCATCGTTGAACCAGTAAACTTGCCATACTTTTCTTCATATTTCTCTGTTTTAGGATTGCTGCCGCCATAGATTAAACGCTTCATTTCAGCAACGCCCTCATCAAATTCATGGTTACCGATTGTACCTACATCAAAGCCAAGTTCATTCATAAAACGAATGGTAGGCTCGTCTTGTAATAGAGCAGACACTGGAGGGCTTGCCCCAACAAGGTCACCGGCTTGAAGCATTAGGGTATTAGCAGGATTAGTAGCTTCTCTTTGTTTCAAATAAGCTGCTAGATATTCTATACCGCCTGAGTAATCTACCACTTTTCCAGTTGAATCTTTGATTGTTCTCCAAGTATCAAGCTGGCCATGGAAGTCGTTGATACCTAATAATTGAACATGAACGTTTTGATCCAGAGCGAACTGTTCAAAGCCAGAACCATCGGGATTAGCTCCAATGTCTTTAATATTTTGTGACGCAGCAGCAAATGGCTTAGCATCTGGTGATGAATTAAAGACGAGCTTGGCAACACCGCCAACAGGAGCGAACTTCCAATTGTTATCGGCCGAAGGATTCACTGTTCCTTGGTTTGCAATATAGTTAATTAATACCTGGCGGCTTTCATCTGGTGAATCGACCACTACTTTTCCAATTCCACCCTTAAGACCCGGGAAGTTCCCCCCGCCACCAGCACGGTAGTTATTTGTTGCAACAATAAATTTTTGATCATCCTTCACTGGAGAACCGTCTGGCATCGTTAATTTTTTAATCCGGTGAGAATCAGAGTTAATAAGATTACCATCTTTGTCGTATCTAGGTTTTTGCGTAATATCAATTTGATACTTAACACCATCAATGACATCAAAATTATAGGATGGGAAGATATCATTTACGATATTTTGCGGTTCCGTTTTATTAGGATCGACAGTATTAAACTGCCCTGCAGACATTTCAAGCCATTCTCGTACTGTTTCACCAGTTACTTCTACTGCTTTCAAAGTATTGGGATAGAGATATAAGTCATTGGCACTTTTAATTGAGAGTTCGCCTACTGGAATATTCGTATAGTAGGAAGGGCCGCTTCTGCCTCCGGCTTTAAACGGTGCACCAGCAGATAAGACAGGAATATCTGCTAATTCCGGGTTTTTAGAAGCAATCCACTTTTTAACATAATCTGTTTGCGCATTGTTAACGATTTGGATAGTCGGATCATCTTGCACTTGAGCAAAAAAGCTGTACATCGGAGCAGAGGTAGTGCCGATTTTCCCACGCACATACTCAAGAGTTCCTTCGTGAACATCTTTTACAGCTTCAACGATTTCTTGATCAGGCCCATCAACGGTGGCTACTTTTGTTTTGTCTGCAAGGGTTTTCGTAAGCGGTCTTAATGCAGCCTTAGAGTTTGTTACTGTCCATTTCCCGTCTACTTTTTGTAAATCAAGGTCCATAACCCCTAGGTTATTACCCCAGAATCCAGCTTCCATTGCCGGAACATTATTAATATGTCCATTTACATTATCAATTGTGTCGTTATTGTTAAATTGAGCGTCGCCAGGGAAGTTTACATGCGCATGCCCGAAAAGAAGAGCATCAATTCCTGCTACCTTGGCTAAACCATATACAGCATTTTCAGCTTTTTCTTGATCAGCTTGTGAAACATCACAACCGGAGTGGGCAATCGCAACAATAATATCAGCGCCATCCGCCTTCATTTTTGGGATAAATTCCTGAGCAGTCTTTACGATATCCTTTGCAATGACATTGCCTTCGAGATTATCTTTATCCCATTGCATAATCTGCGGAGGAGCAAAACCAATGACACCCACTTTGATGGTTTGTTCTTCCCCGTTCTGGTCCTTAACCACTTTGTTAATAATTTTATAAGGAGTAAAGTAGTTTTGATCGTTTGTCGGATCACTATCATGATCGTCTTCGTAAATGTTAGCGTTTACAAAATTGTAAGGGACATGTTTCAATGCAGTATTTAAGAAATCTAAACCATAATTAAATTCATGGTTTCCAGGAATACCAGCATCGTAATTTAGTAGAGACATAGCTTTGAAAACAGGGTGGACTTCGTCCGCTGTTAATTTCTTAACCTTAGCCACATAATCAGCCATTGGATTTCCCTGAAGCAAGTCTCCTGCGTCAAATAACATGGAGTTTTGTGCATATGTAGGACTAGTTTGATCGTCAGGATTTATTTTTTCTGCTCTTGCTGCTTTGATTAACTGTGCTGTACGGTCCAGTCCATACTCAATTGTAGGCGCATCTTTGTAGTAATCATAATCCATTACATTGTCATGCAAATCTGTAGTTTCTAGGAAACGTAGTTTTACTGTACTCTCAGAAATTCCTGCTGCTTTAGCTGAGTGTGGAAAAATATTCAATGGAACCATTGTAAGAGCAAGTGCAGTTGCTAGAGAACTGTTTAACAGCCGTCTCTTCATGTTTCTTTTTATCTTTCTCTTCACACATCTTCCGCCCTTCGACATAAAATTTTGTATTGCAAGATTATTCTACTAGGATTTTTGGTAGATTAATAGGGTTTATTTCTATTTTTACAAAAGTTTTACTGAAGATTAATTTGAGAAAATAAAAGTAGCACAAGCGATAAGTTGAGGTTATGACCGGTATTATTAAAAAAAAGATTCCAACATATCCAAACAGGTCTTTCTACATCTTTTTCAAATATTTGTATGAAAATTCGCCAAAATCTGCTATTCTATTATTTGTGCTTTAATATAAAATATTGGAGGTTTAATGATGCGAGCTACTGAAAAGAAGAAGAAAAGAAGATGGCTCCGCGTTACTGGAATTGTCTTAGTCTTGCTTTTATTTGGAATTGGTGCTTATGCATTTTCTGTATATAAATCATTAACGAATGCGGTTGAAACGATGCATCAGCCAATAGATCGAACGAAATCAGATAAACGTGCTGAACAAGTCTCACTAACAAATAAACAACCCTTTAGCGTGCTTATGTTAGGGGTCGACCAACGAAAAGGCGATAAAGGTCGTTCTGATACTATAATTGTATTAGCAGTTAATCCAAATAACAAATCAGTAGAAATGCTAAGTATCCCGCGTGATACTCGGACTGAAATTGTCGGTCATGGTACAGTGGATAAAATCAACCATGCATATGCATTTGGTAATGAAGAAATGTCGATGAATACAGTTGAAAACTTCTTAGATATTCCAATTGATTATTATGTGAAGGTAAACATGGAAGGGTTCAAAGATATTGTTGATGCTGTAGGTGGTATAACAGTTAATAATGATATAGACTTTACTCAGGATGGGTATCGTTTCTCTAAGGGGCAAGTAACATTAGATGGTAAAAAAGCACTTGCTTTTACTAGAATGCGACATGAAGACCCACGAGGAGATTTTGGCCGCCAGTTACGTCAGCGTGAAATCATACAAGGTGTTCTAAGAGAAGGTGCAAGCCTCTCCTCGCTTACAAAATACCAAAGCATTTTTTCCGCGCTTGGAAATAATGTACGAACCAATCTGACCTTTGATCAAATAAAGGATATTCAAAAGAATTACCGGGCTGCTGCCAATAATGTTCAACAAATGAGCATTAAAGGAAACGGTTCTATGATTAATCATATTTACTATTACATTGTTCCGGATGCTGAAAAACAAAGAATTCAAAATGAATTAAAAGCACAATTGGAATTAAAATAGATACAAAAGACGAGGGCTCCTTTTCTAGAGACCCTCGTTTTTTTATTCGATATGAATGTTCCCTGTAAAGAATTTGGATAAACCGTAGTTGTCCAAAATTGTGATTTTATATTGATAATCTCCAATACTCACAAGCTGATTGCTGATATCAGTTCCATCCCATTGGAACGATTGGTCCCCAGAGTTTTCAACCAAATTATTTTTGATAGATTTGATCAATGTTTCCCCTTGAGTAACCTCAATCGTTACTTTTCCCCCTTTGCTTAACGTATAAGCGATGGGCAACTTGCCTTGCAATGTTGAATAAACTTCCTTTTCCGACTGTATGATTGGAACTCGCCAATCCTGTAAATTAAACCATTTGCTTTGGATAGTTATAGAATTGCCCGCCAAATCCTTTGCCATAATAAGATAGCGGTACTTCCCTTCCATTACAAATTGTTTTTTAGCATCTTGTCCATTCCAACTAATAGCCGCAGCTTTTAACCGCTTATTCAATAGTTCCTTTATGATTGTCCCTTTTTCATTCGTGACAAAGACACTAGTTTTTGCGATTTCCGACATTTGTAGATTTATCGTACTTTTGTTTTTCGTATCCATTTTAAACGGACTCGAAGCTAATGTGATTTTTCCAGAAGGACGAACCGTGTCCACCTTGATTGGAACTGTTTTCGTTTTTCCTTTTTTATTATGGATATCAATCAAGGACAGAACCAGCCTATAGGTAGAATCCTTAACCTTTTGTCCTTTTGTATTTTTTCCATCCCAGACAATCGAATATTTTCCAGCAGTCAATGATTTATTTACAAATATTTTCTTAATAGTCTTACCAGCTGGGTCCGTTACGATAGCAGAAACCTTTGCTTTTTGCGTTAACTGGTAAGGGATTTTAATCGTTTTACTTACTTTAGGAGAAAACGGATATTCTCCTGAAACCAAAATGGCAGCATAGGTATGGTTAATGACCTTCATCATTCCAGTCTTAGAGATGGAAGCTCGACTATTCGATGCATTCATCACCACTTTATAAGTACCGGTGGGAACAAATTTTCCATTAAGCGATTTCCCATTCCAAAATGCTGAAACTTTTCCAGAAGAGATTTTATTTTTTAATATAGAATTGATTGTTTTTCCACTTGAATCTTTAATCGAGATTGTAAGCTTAACTTGACCAGGCAACTTCAAAGAAAAAGCAGCTTTGTTTTTTCCCGTCATCGTATAAGTTTTAGGAGTATTAATTGTCGCAGTTGATGAAGGCGTATTCCTAACAGCTTTGTATGCATCAATCCTGCCATACCCATAGTAGTCATCTCGGCCTTTTCTTCCTAAATCAATCGTTGATCGTTTCAAGACGCTTTCAACCTGATTAGGACTTAAAAACGGATTTTTAGAAAGAACAAGTGCAGCAACTCCTGATACAATTGGAGCCGCCATCGATGTACCAGATAAGTTTGCGTAGGAACTACCATTAATAGATGAATAAATGTTACTCCCTGGAGCAGTGAAGTCAATAAAACTTCCTTTATTTGAATAATACGCTCTATGATCAGAGCTATCAGTAGCACCCACCCCATCAACAGCCTTAAATGCTGCAGGATACGTCTTTGTAAAAGTACCATCATTTCCAGCAGCGGCTACAAGGATAACACCTTTAGATTTTGCATAGTTTGTATAATAGTCTAAGAGAGCACTGTAATTCGGACTTCCCAAGCTCATATTGATAACGTCTGCATGGTGGTCTACCGCGTATTTAATCCCTAGGGCAACAGCGTAATCACTTGCTTCATCCCCATTAAACACATTAATCGGCATAATTTTTACATTAGGAGCGATCCCCGCAATCCCTGAATTATTGAAGCTCGCTGCAATAATTCCGGCAACATGTGTTGCATGTTCATGGGGAGTATAACGGGACCCTCCCGATACGGCATTATACGGACTGACGATTTTCCCTTTCAGTTCAGGATGGTCCTGCTGCACCCCATCATCAATCACAGCGACGGTTATATGGGGCGATCCTTTTGTAATGTCCCATGCTTTAGGCATTTGAATTTTATTTAAGTACCATTGTTTTTGAAAGTTTGGTTCTTGCGGAATATATGTACTTTTCACCTTGTAGTTTGGCTCTGCCCAAATAATCTGTTTTTTTCCTAATAATATTTGGGCCATTTTAGTTAAATCTGTACCTTTAGGAACTTTGACAAAAGAAAAGTCGCTCTCCTCCAAATGGGCATCTTCTGTTACATTTATACCTTTTAGAATTGTGTTTCTTTCTGTTTTAGAAAGGTGCGGATTAAATTTTACGATTAGTTCTTGGTCATTAAACTCTTTTGGTTTTACATTCATATCAAATGATAGAGCCTTGGAATTGATATTTACTACATCAGCAGAGACAGATGATGTCATAAAAGACAGACTTAAAAGTAAAAAGCCAAATGACCATAAATATCTCACTATTTATCCCCCTTTATCTATTACTTATAGCTATCATTCTATCATTTTAATTTTGTTTTAAGATAGTGACTAGAGTCAGCATATTAAAAAAAACCCTCCTGCTAAACTACTATGTTTGAAAGGAGGGTTTTTCATAATATCACTGTTTAAGATTGGATCTGTTTGATGGTTAACTGATTAAAAGAATTTGCATTGGTAGAATAAAAAATAAAATCATACTCTTTTCCATGGTATAGATAGGATTTTCCATCCTCACTAAGAACAGGCGTACCGAATTGTTCATGAATTTGATCAGGGGTCATGCCATTAATCGCCAAATCAACTTCAGTAATTCTACCATCTTGATTAGAGGTTAATTTTACTGCGCTGTTATTGTCTGAAAGGCTCAAATCCTTTTCTATTTTACCAAGATAACCCAACGATTCAGTAAACTGGTCAACTTGTGCAATGGTACTTAGTTTTGGAATAAAGCTGTCCTCATTAATTTGAGAGGCTACCTTTGTGACTAGTTTATCGCTAATCCAAGCTTCCCTACCATCATCTAATTTAAATTTTAACCAATTAATATTATCAGTCGGATCTTTTTGTTCCTGTTCAACCGTTATAGATTCACCAAAATAAACCATTGAAATTTTTTCACTTGAGACTAAATCCGGTTTGTTCCTTACAAAACCATCGTCCACTTGAACATAGCGAATATCTTTTTGCTCCTTATCACTAGCTTTCTTTACTGGTTTATCCTTAGTATTTGCTTTTATTTGTTTCGTATTAGCAGCCTTTACTGCTTGTACCTTTTCGTCATTGTTGAAAAAGGTTGAGATTTTATCCAATTTTAGATATATTCCAGCAGAAGCTAAGATGAGTACAAACCCCAAAATAAAACTAAGATTCTTCATTCCGATTCTTTTAGGATTTTTCCTTGTACGATTTCTAATCGGCATGGTGGGATGATCTTCATGTTCTTCTGCAGTAGGACGTTTTTCACTTCTTCTCTCTAATAATTGCTGAGTAAACTGTTTCTTTTCTTCTTTCGACATCTTATTGAATTGCTTTATAAATTTTTCATACTGAGGAATAATCTCTTCAATCGTTCCATATGCTCTGATTTCCCCTGCCTCTAACCAAAGCGCCTTTTGACAGAACTCTTTTACTTGCCCAATCGAATGGCTGATGAAGAAAATCGTTTTTCCCATTTCTTTAAAGCTATTCATTTTATCTAAACATTTTTGTGTGAAGGTCTTATCCCCGACAGAAAGAGCCTCGTCAATCACCAATATATCCGGATTTATGTTTACTGATATCGCAAAACCTAATCTCGATTTCATCCCACTGGAATATTTTTTCACTGGCTGATCAATAAACGGTCCGATATCAGCAAATTCAATAATCTCAGGTATTAACGTTTGGATATCTTTTTTTGAAAACCCGAGCATCAAGCATTTTAACTCGATATTCTCTCTACCAGTTAATTGATTATTAAATCCAGCACCAATGGAAATGAGAGCAGCCTCGCCATTTATTTTTATCGATCCTGAACTTGGTGGTACGACTCCAGAGATTAAATTGGAAATGGTAGATTTACCGGCACCATTCACACCAATAATCCCAATGACATCTCCCTCTTCGGCCTCAAAGGAAATATTTTGTAAGGCATAGAAATCTTCTCCATAGCCTTTCGGCAAGACCAAATCTAATAATTTATCTGAAGTCTTTTTATACATTTTATAATTTTTTGTTACATTTTTAAAAACAATAGAAGCACTCATTTTCTCTCCTAGGTACGTAAAATAATTGATAAATAGTTAATAGCAATTTACCCATCATTCTTAACATAACATAAATAGTGAATATTTTAAAGCGGTATAAAAGAGTAAGCACCCATCCTATAGAATTTTCAAGCAGGCATATTTTTCGGCTTTTAATAGTTACTCTTTCACTTGCCTTGATATCCAAATCATCAGAGAAATAATCTTTAAAAGGTTTGAATTTTTAATATTTTATTATTCTCCAGAAAGACTTTTCTAAAAAAACTGTAATAAAATATAAAAAATAAAATATGCCCATTATACCAATTATTTTCTTCCCAAAAAACAGATATTTACATTTTTTGCGTATTACATTAAAATTTAATATGGCCTTGATACAATTTTTCGTATTCTGTAAGAGATTGATATTATTTAACAATTTCATTTTATTTATAAATAAATCGTAATTATTTTTTAAGGAGTAGTGAGAATGAAAAAAGTACGTAAAGCAATTATTCCAGCTGCAGGATTAGGAACACGTTTCTTGCCTGCCACAAAGGCTATGCCGAAAGAAATGCTTCCAATCGTTGATAAACCAACGATTCAATATATTGTAGAAGAAGCAATTGCTTCAGGAATTGAAGATATTATTATTGTGACTGGTAAATCCAAGCGCGCAATTGAAGACCACTTCGATAACACTCCAGAATTAGAACAAAACCTTCTTGAAAAGGAAAAATTTAATTTATTGGATGAAATCCAATATGTTTCCAATCTTGCAGATATCCATTATATTCGCCAAAAAGAGCCAAAAGGCTTAGGCCATGCGGTGTGGTGTGCCCGAAAGTTTATTGGAGATGAGCCATTTGCAGTCCTATTAGGTGATGACATTGTTCAAAGTGATACTCCATGTCTAAAGCAGCTCATTAATGAATATGAAGATACCCACTCTTCTGTTATCGGTGTACAACAAGTACCTGACAATGAAACTAACCGCTATGGTATTATTGATCCTTCTTCCCAAATGGGACGCCGTTATCAGGTAAGTAACTTCGTGGAAAAGCCTAAACAGGGTACGGCTCCATCTAATTTAGCAATCATGGGAAGATATATCCTAACACCTGAAATCTTTATGTTCTTAGACAACCAGGAAACTGGGGCTGGCGGAGAAATTCAACTGACTGATGCAATCCAACAATTAAATAACATTCAGCGTGTTTTTGCTTATGACTTTGAAGGTAAAAGATATGATGTTGGTGAGAAGATTGGATTTGTGAAAACAACGATTGAGTTTGCATTGCAGCATGAGGAACTACGTGAGGAAGTATTGGAATTTATAAATGAGATTCTTAAGAAGGAAATTGTAATGAACTAATTTTTGTCACCAAGTTAAAAATTTCTATTATCCTTATTTTATTTGTAAAATTACATTTAAAAAAGTAGATGTCCATAAAATGGGCATCTTTTCTTGTTCAAAAGAAATTTTTAGAAATATCTAACGAAGCTACTTTAATGGATTGTATATCATTTATAATCCAGATTAAAAAACTCAAAACAAATTTTACACCTATTAACTTAATTAACTTCAAAAATTAGACAGAAGAGAAGTTATTTTTATCTTACTTATACTTTTTCGTTAATATCACCTTTTATTGCTTTAGGTGCTCTTAAAACGTGACTCACAAAAAAAGCTTAAACCCTTTTTTATCCCTTTTCTTCTATTAATTCAGTTTTAGTTTAAAAATATATTTTGAACTTAATCCAATATTAAATTCTATACGGTGGCATCGATGGTCAACAGATTATTAGAAACCAATGAAAAGAAACGCTTAATAAGCTGTTTAAGCAAATAGAGAAACTAGATTTATTGATTTTGACGAACTGGGTTACATACCTCTTTTACTATTTCAGGTTATCTATATGCGTTATTAGACTATGAGTATTATTATTACGATAAATCTTCAGTTCGGTCAATGGAATCACATTTTTGGTGATCCGAATTTAACTGAAGCCGATCATTGACCAACTGATCCATCACTCACATTTAAATTTTTGTAATGGTGTAGCCACGATTACAAAAATTCAATGATACAAGATTAATTTATGCGTTGGGACGTGGATACAATTTTGATTGCCGTTTAATGCATTTTTTGCTTGCCAAATAAACTTCATCATTGATTTCATCAAAAGTCTAATCTGATAGAATTTCTCCTCTTTCCAAACAATTTCCTTATCAAATTTACGTTTATTTGCACATGCTTTTAAATGAGTTATAAAATAGTTTGTAACTTAATTATACAAAAAAGACTGTAGGCAAACCCGTTTTTTTGGGATTTGTCTACAGTCTGACCACAGTATTTAAGTAATGTGGAATAAATTATTATTTCATTCTTTCAAAATTTTTCGGGGCAATTTTAAAAATTAAAATCAGTTAATTTTTAAAATCTAATCCTCTGAAATCTCCCTCAATCTTTTTATAAATTCATGATAGTATGGAAGATCATAATGAACATTAAATTTCCCCCATTTATGATTTTCAGTTGAAATTAGTTTGCCTTCATCAATACTTATTGGTATAACGTCAAAATTTGCTTCAATATACCTATCTAAAGCAGACCATGCTTTATTATATTTCGAAACCTCTTTAGCATTATTAAATAAAGCAACACTACCATCATCTTTAATATAACTATCTGTGAATCTAGCTTTGTGTAAGATAATTTTTGAATGTGGCAAAATAATAGATACTCTTCTAAAAAACTCATGTATCGATCTCCTCCACAATTCAAAATAAGCGTCAAAATTATTTATGATATTTAATTTAGGATATGAAGATAACCTCTTATAAAGATTTGTTTTTTGTAAAACCCAATAGTTGTTTGTTATATACATACCATCAAAATTTATTACACCAAAGTACACATCAGAAAAGAAATCTAAAATTATAAAATCATTCTCTCTAAAGTTTAAATTTCTAAAAAAACTTTTATCAAGTTCAGTACATAACTGCTCTGCTTCCCAATCACCAATATTATTTATCTCATTTGTATTATAGGTAATCGGTTTAGACACTAGACTAATAATTGAAGTCTGATTTTGTAATTTAAACATCTCATAATCTTTTTTGTAATCTTCATTGAAATGTCTATTGAAATTATCACGACTAACACAAGAGCCTATTATAGATATTCCTTTTTTCTTTTTATTTATCTGTAAAATAGAATTTATGCTATCAATCGATAATTTAATTTTAAATTTATCATTTTGAACCTTAAATATTTCAGAATCTGCACCAGGTATCATAATTAACGGTTGATTACCATTTGGTAAAACCAAAAGAGCAATTTTTGCATTAAAATTCCCAGTGTTATCAAGAGGAAGATTACTAATTGGAATTTCAAAATAACATATAGTATCTATTCTATACTTTTCTTCAAAAGTTTCATCATTCAACAATATAAAATATTTACTTTTAGACTCTATCTCATATATTTCTGCTCTAATAAGTAGATTTTTTGAAATGTAAATATCCTTAATAGAATATTGCAAATTCGTTTTATTAAATTTAATAAAGAATGCTAGATTATTCTCCTTAGTCCAATAAGGCTTAAAATTAAAATTTTTCCACGGCTTTTTTAAATAATAAGTCTTTACATCATTTCTAATATTCTGTAAAGTAAGCTGACGTAAATTAACTTTTAACCTAACGTCCCATACCTCATTAAGATTAATAAATTTGGGGACTTTAAAGTCTGAACAATTAATTATAATATCTACTTCTGAAGATTCAGGTATTATTTCTTTACGAAATATAACAAATGGAAAATCAGTATTTCTTCTAAAAATCTCAAGAAGAACTTTTTCACCTATTAACTCTTCTGGTAATTTAATTAAAATGCCTAAACCATCGTCAAAATAAACTATATCATGTATAATAATGTCCATTTCTTCACCCTTCCTCGGAGTAAACCAAGTAAAAAATATGATTTGAATTCAATTTGATATAGTTCCTTATTTTGAGAATAAAATCAGTAATCTTTAATATTAAATTATTTCACTCTAACGTAGGTGCTTATCATTTTTACCTGAAATTCTTCCAAATTTCCATTTTCTTCACGAACAGTAATAACAATATCCCACTCATTATTTGCAATTGCCTTATGAATTGGAAATACACTTTCTAAAATAAAACGAATATAAAATGCAATTGTGCTTTTTTGTTAAATATGGTTTTTACTTTATAAAAATTCTTTCCTTTAAAGAAAAAGTAATTAAAATTTCCTTTACCAACATTACATTCATATTGTTCAGAATCAGATTTATAAATTAAGGACCAAGAACAATCATGCGAAATATCTATAAATTGGAAAAGATCATCCAAATTAAATTCCACTGTAACTTTTCGATCACTAATCTTGTGACATGACTTAATTGATATTAATTATGATCCATTATTATTTATAAAGGAGTAATAGGTAGAATCGTCAAGAAGTTGAGCTACAAATAAACCCTTCCTGAAGTATCTTCATAAACAAAATTACTAATATTAAACTTCTTCATTTTTTTCCCCTCTAGTTATTTAAATTCTCAATCGCCTTAAAAATCCGTTCATTATTATTATTATCTTTGAAAGCAAAAAAGTTGTTCGATTTCTTTAAGTATTTTTTATCAATTATAAAATTTCGACTCGCAAGCATGCTTATTTTATTTACTAAAATAGACTCCTCAGTAATTACCTCGCCAAAATCCGAATACTGAATTTGTTTTACGGGACCATGATGATTATTTAGGGGATCAAATTGGTATAGAAGCACAGGTTTTTCCATATATAAAAAGTCCGCCATAACTGAGGAATAATCTGTTATTAATAAGCAACTTTCTTTTAGTAAATCAGAAACAATTGCATCTTGTTTTGTAAGAAATTGAATCATGGGATGCTTAAAGGCAAAATCATTAATAAAATGCTGCATTTGATTATGAATATAAAACTTTACTTGTATATTTTCCTTTTCAATTAAATTTAAAAATTGTTCATTACGAATTAAATTATAATAACGGTTAAAATACTCTGATAAAAGAAATTCATTTTCATTCAACCTAAACAAAGAACGTCTCCAAGTAGGCATAATTAAAATTTGTTTTTTTATTTCCAAATCGCGGAGGTTATCAAATCTACTTAAACCAGTAACAGCAATATCTTCATCTTCATAGCCTAAAGTTGTTTTAATCACTTCTTTTTCAGCATTTGAACTAGCAATGAATAATTTCTGATTATATATTTTCTTATTTAAGTAAGGAGCAATGTTATGAATAATAACGCCATGTTGAAGAGTGATTTGCTGCTTATTTACTATAATATTTTTAAATAGGTTTTTAAAATTAATTTTACTTTCTGGATAGGAGCTTTCTTCAAAAACCCATGCACTAATGTATTTTTTCGCAATCAACAAATAAATCCAGTGTTTCAAACTAGAGTGGTATATGATGTTACCCAAATTCTCAATTTTTCCCACATGTGGAGAATCCTTTTTAATAATATAGAGTATTTTTTTATTTGGATAATTTTCACGGCAATATTTAAAGAAATAATAACCATTATCTTCTGCCTGATCAGACCGTTCACTAACTAACCAAACTTCCCTCCCGATAAATAATGGTTTTACTAGGAAAGAGAGTAAAAGGAGTAACCATTTTAAAAAGTAATTTTTAAATTGTTCTTTCCATAATCCACTTTTTCGTAAAGGAACTGTTATTTTCCATGAGACCGACTCTTCAATCGGATATTGCTTTATTTTACCTTCTAATTCTTTAGCAGTGTTATACCAGTAACGCTTCCCTCTTAAAATGCGCATATAATAAAGAGCCTCTGAAAAGAGTCCCTCACGAACCATTTGTGCAAATGGAATGTACCCATTTAGACCCCAGTTCTTCAACAAAGGATCATCCACATTCAACAAAAGCTCTTTAAGTAGTTCTAAAATTGATTCTTGCCGATTATAAGGCAGTAAATCTACAAAATTTCGATTATCAATTAATTTAAATACCTTCTTTACCAATGCTTTTTTAAATAATATTTCAAATTTCTTTTGTTCAATATTATTATAAGAAAATAAAAGAGAATTTAATATTTCACCTTCTGAAATGATTCCGTCTTTACTCTCTTTATATGTTTGTTTGAAAGTAACATTATTTATAAATTTAAAATGAAGGTCATCTTTAAATAATTCAAAGTAAAGTCGAGCCAACATCGACCGGTTAACTTTTTCTAGATTAAAAAAATCAAACTTATTTAAAACTGTTTTTCTTATTATTTTTGGAGAAACAATATCATCAAAATCCGCATGAAAAAATGCTGTAAGGTCATCAAGTCTTTCTACCACGCCTTCCCTTCTCAACTGAATAAAATCATACCTTTCTTTCGATTTTATTTCAGATAATATTACGTCAAAAAATTCTTTGCTAAAGGAAGTTTCTTTGTCTAGAAACATAATAAATTCCGTGCTAATTTCCTTCAAATTTATTTGGTTACATGAAACAATACGTACATTTTTATTTTCTTCTATTGAGGTATTTTCCAATTTCACGTCGTATAAGTGAACAAGATGAAGATTTCCATTGTCAACTTCTATTTTCATACTTGCAGGAATTTTACCTTCCTTTTCTAAAAACGGAAAACTTCCCGGTAAAATTATTAAACTCAAGCTCATAAATGACTCTCCTTCTATATCTCACATCTGCATGAATGTCACTAATTTTTGGACTTAAACTGACTTAAATAATAAGGAAAATGTTTTTTAATTGTATTAAAAATACGTTCACTATTTTTATGATCAATGTATTTAAAATACTTCTCCCTATTTATGGAATATTTTTTTTTTTCTCGAAAGCCATTACTTGCATATCCTTTAATTAAAATAATTAAACTCATTAAATCTAAGGCTTGATCACCAAATAAATCCTTAGGAAAATCAAGATAACTCCCCTGATTTTTTAAATATTCTTCTTTGTCAAATTGGTAAAATACCACTGGTTTTTTCAAATAAAACATGTCCCAAGCAACACTAGAATAATCTGTAATCATTAAGGATGATTCCATAATTTCTTTTTGTAGAGGAGAATCACCATAACAATTTACTTTTATTTGCTCGATTACAGATTTAAAAAGACTTAAGTGTTTTTTAAATTTATGATGCAAATAAAACGTTATCGTTAAATCGAATTGTTGTATTAGTTCTTTTAATTCAGAAGATTGGATTAGCTTTGAATACCTCAGATAATAATCTGTTTTTACAAATTCTTCATCTGTAATATCATCCATCCAAGATCTCCAAGTTGGCATTACTAAAATTTTTTGTGTATAAATATTATTTTGTAGGTTATCCCAACGAGATAACCCAGTAACTTCAACTTCATCATTTTGGTAACCAAAATTTGTGACTATAATCTTTTTTTCGAAATCCGATGAAGTAATAAATAAATCGGCCCGGTTATTACTATTTTTGTGAAAAATATTATCTACACGCTTTAATCCAATAACGCCATGTTGTAAAAAGATATTCTTTTTTCGATTTAAAACTCTTCTAAAAAATCCATTTTGAATCCTAATGTCATATAAGTGTCCTTTTGATTCAGAGGAGATTAATAATTTAGAAGCAAAAAAATAAATCATATATTTTAAACTCATAAAAAATACTAATTTATCTTCCATACCCTTAAAATTTGGGATATCTGGAGAATTATTTCTTATTACATAGTAGAAATTATTATGTTTTTGCTTTTCATAGCAATAACGAAAAAAAGTGAAACCATTATCTTGAGCTACATTGGCATGTTTTTCAAAACCTAACCATATCTTTTTATAATCCCAATATGGTTTTAAAAACAAGTAAATAAGAAATGCTAGCAGCCATTTCAACATATACTTTTTTGATTCATAATACATTCTTTTCTTATACGTAAGAGAAAACGAGCCATAAGATGTAATATAAGGAAAAATGTGATAATCCTGATTTAAGCAAATCGAATTTAAAAAAGGCAATGCATTCATCTTAAATTTCAATTTATCATTTGAAATTTTCACACGAAAAAAATGGAGTAAATTATTAATTTCCACCCCAATATAAGCATCCCAATAAAAAGGTTTCCAAGAACTATTTGTAATGTCTATATTAAAGATAATATGGTATTTGGCCCCTTTTTTCTTTACAAAAACAGGAAAACTTTGCTTTTCGTTTTCCAAACTATTCCGGTGAACAAACATTAATTTTTTTATAGTCACATTCCCTTTTATATCGTCCAATAATATTTTACCCGTTAAAAAATTTTTTCTAATTTTCAACTTTATCAATTTTGGCTTTGCTACAACTAAACCATCTCCCATTATTAAACAATACTTCCCCCCAGTTATTATTTAAAAATTTATTTTCTTTTATTTTTGTCCAAACTCATAAGATTATTGTGAAAATTTCATCTTAAATTGCTTTTTAAATTTCCTTCTTTTTTCATTTAATATTCTTAATGGCCTTGTTATCCTCCAGGATTTACTATTAAGAAATGCAGTTTGTCTTTTGTATTGTTTTAATAAATTATTGCCCTGAACATACCAAAATTTACGAGAGATATGCATTTGAGTATACTCCATTGCTAAGTCGATATAACCTTTACTTAATAAACTTACAATCGGTAATTCCAATTTAAAGTATTTTTGTATCAGCTCTTCGTTGTATGAAGAAACTACTTTACTAATTCTTTCTAAAAGATATCTTCTTTTATCATAAGGAAGTGCATTAAATGCCGGATCTATTAACTTCCAAAAAAGAGACCGTAATGCATTAATTTGAAATACCTCATACTGTTTATCTGATAATAAAGGTTTGACAATTTCAGCTGCCTTGCAATCATTTAGTATTGTTGATTCCATATCTTGCTGGGTCATTGAAAGATTATTTTCATCATCTCGAGTCCTGTATAGATAAATAGTTTCAGGAATATAACTAAATTTCTTCGCTAAAGTAAATAGTTGCATATCATAATACTTATCTTCCCCATTTTTCATGCCTTCAACAAATCTTAAACCATGTTTTTTTATAAAGTTAGATTTTACTAGTTTTAAGTATACTGCTGTTTTTACTTGCAGAAAGAATGGTACTTCTTTTATTGAAACATTATAATAACTTTTCTTCATTAAATAATCTCGAAATGTCATGTGAAACCAAGTTTTCCGTTTCGGATCGCTATCCTTAAAGCTTTCCATAGTTCCCATTACAAAATCTGAGTCCCATTTTTCTGCTACCTTATATAATTTTTCATATGCATCAACTGGAAGTAAATCATCAGGATCTAAGAAAATTGTATATTTTCCGTTAACTTCCTTCATCCCTTCATTACGAGGTGTTCCAGGCGCTCCAGAATTAACAGGTAAATTTATTATTTTTACGTTTGTGTATTTATGAGCATATTCATTTAGAATTTTAATTGTCCCATCAGTTGAGCAATCATTTACCATAATAATTTCTAAATGTTCAAAACCAATAGTTTGATTTAATAAAGTCTCAAAAGCCTCTCTTATATATTGTTCTACGTTATAAATCGGTAATATTACTGAGATATAGGGTTGGTTCATATTAAATATCTCTCCTCATTTTCAATATCTTTTAAGCTTTTTCACTAAGAGGCTTTATAAATTTTTCTTAATTAATTGTTTAGGTAAAATTTTTAATGTAAATCTTTTATTTACTTAATATAAAAAAATTCTACAAAAATACCAAAAATATGTATAATTGTACCACATTTTTTGTCGTAATTTGTCTTTTATCGCCATTTTTATAGATTTTCGTAGGACCTATTTTATCATAAAAATATATACCTCATATAACCTTTTTTCTGGAAATTATAGATTGTGTTTACTTAAGTAAATCCCTTTTATTTACTTGAACATATAAAATACTATAAAAATTAATCAAGAACCTTTTGTATTAATAAACTTGTTATTCTTAATAGAATAGTTTTTACTTTGAGAAAAGTAGATAGGCGACTCCCCACTATTTTCCAAAATATTATTTTCAAAAAATACTTTTTTAAAACCTTCAAAATGACCGAAATTACTAATCGCATTTTTAAACACATTATTAGTTATTCGTATATTTTCACAATAACGCAAAGGAGTAATACCATCCTTATCACGTGGGTAACCATGTGTTCCAATGGCACGGATTATGTTTTCAAAATAACAGTTTTGAATTACTATATCCTTAGAAATCGTCCCATCATAAGTACCAAAAGTCGGAAATGAATGAATTGTAGCCTCTTCAATTTGGATCAGTTCATAATTTTTTGTTGCATTATTTGTATATTGAACATTACCGAACCAACAGTTATCAAAAATTACATTTTTACTAGAAGAAATTTGGAAATAGTGGCCGTTTTGTCCATTTATAACCTTTAAGTTTTTAAATGTTATATTTTCTGCATGAGCTATTTCAAAAGCACTTGTACTGAGTTCGGATGGGATAGGTGCTTTGAGGGTATTTAGATCAATCGTCCCTCCACTAAAATGAATATTCCCGTCTCCACTATATCCACTGGAATAATTAAAATTTCCAATTTCACCATTAACAAACATTTTAGTACTTTTCCCAATTCTCCTAATAACTGCGTTTGAATCAAGATATATATTTGTGTTTTTAAACAATCTTAAAGTTGTAATGTTGTAAATACCCTTAGGGAAATATAGTTTTATTCCCCCATGATCTCTAGCTATATTTAAAGCTTTTTGAATAATCGCTGTATCATCTGTAATACCATCCCCTTTTGCCCCAAAGTCCCTAATATTTATAAAATTCCCATCAACCCATTTTTCTCCATTCCAATAGATAAGTTTTTTTAAAGTAGTGTCCAAATAAATATATCCTTTTGGAACACCAGTTGGTCTTTGGGTGGTTTCTCCTCTTGTATAAATATACTTGTTTGCATTTATTGTCTGAGGATATCTGACTTTCCCATTACTTGATATGTGATTTGGATTTTCAAAATTTATTCCAATTTTTAGAACAACTAATAATATACAAATAGTCAGGGTACAAGCAGTAATACATTTTTTCAAAACTAAATCCTCCAAATCTTAAATTGGTTAACAAATTGATGCACAATGTTAGGAAATTAGAAAAAGTGAGGGAAAATGGATATTATTAATATAATTTTTAATGATTAATTGGGAGATCGAGTCCTATTGATAATAATAAAAAACACTTCTATTTGCAAAAATCACTTTTTCAAAAGGGCATTCTGATTAGCCTGTATGGGTTCTTTTTTACATTTTTATACTCTATTTTCTTTGTATTGAACTCTATCAGGTCGTCTTAATGTCTTTTCTTAAATAATCAAGTCCCGTTGGCTAGTTTCTATTAATTTATGCTGCAAAAGAAAGCACCACCTCTATGGGTATTCATTCAAGCCATGGAGTTGTCCAACTCAAACCATGCTTATCTTTTACATCTACAAATTAACAACAATCGTTTCTTTAAGGCGTGCTTGAATCTTTTTACCCCTTCTGTATGACTAAGGTAGGCTTCTTCTTCTTTTAAAAATGGAGTGTCCATCATTGTTTTCACTAATCATAGTACTGTATCAGGCGAAATGATTAGCAATAGAGGAGAAAATGGGATTTCCATGTACAAACCTCTGCTCATCTGTGAAAAAATAAAATCTTAATAGTCTAAACCACTTCAAGGTAATATTTCTAAAATTTGGATATTATCTAGTTTTTTCATCCTATTTTATTGTATTTTTGGTATGACTAGTTTAATTTATTATTTTGGAGGTTCATGATGCTGACCCCGGCGCAACAAAAGATCCGTCAAGAGCTTGAAGAACTGCAAATAAAAGGGCTTCTTCAAACAGAACAAAAAAACATTCATCCTCAAATTGTGCATCAGTCCAATCGTGACAAGAGTGGCTTTAGGATTACAGGAACGGTTTTATTCATTTTCGTCCTTCTCATTTTTTCTTTAGCGATTTACAACAAGATTACCATTGAAATGAAAGAATCCTTAATCAGCTATCTAGCTAAGGCACAGAAACTGAATAGAAAAGGTGACCGAATATTGGACAATATTAGGTCCGAACCGAGCCCTTCGAGAGACAAAATCATTCAAGCATTATCAATGCAAAGGAAACTAAATGAAAAGGCAAAGGATTTGAAAGCCCCTGCTAATTTCTCAGAACTGAAGAGTGACTTTCTTACAGTAAACGAAGAACGGTTGAAGATTTTAACTGACATGCTAAAAAATAACCTAACAGGTATGACACCCTCTTTGAACCAATTATATGTAAAGCAGGAACTGGAAAAGGATCGTTTAATACGTGCATTTCAGAAAGCTTCAATTAAATATAAAAAGTATGAGAATGGGACCATTCAATATTGGTATAAAAAACATTCCTATGTATATGGTGTATAATAAAACAGGGAATGCCTTAGGTGGCATCCCCTTTAATCTGTGAGTTCTATGGATTGCTGTGTTTTCTCAAATTTTAAAAGAATAATATGAAGAATAAAGGCGGCAAGGGCAAAGGTTTCAACCGCATAATGAAAATAATTCCATGACAAGGTGGTTGTAATATCGTAAACCGAGTGGACGATGACCGTCACCCAGAGGCTTCGTGTCCACAATAGAATTAGTCCTAAAATCAGTCCCATATTGGCAAAGGTTACAATTGCTCCAATCCGGACAGGCCAGGTTTGGACAGTATCCAATGTATGGTCGATACCAAAGAGAATCGATGTGAAAAAGAGGGCAAATAAGATAAATATGTCCCTTGAGCCATTTTCCCAGCGGCGAGGGAAAATCTTTTTACAGACAATTAAAACAAGAATGATATAGCCTAAGCGCCAAACTTCTTCGAGCCCGGCAAGAGTATCATTATATAAATCAGAACCGACGCTATCAATCGTCGAAAAAAACGTAGAAGTGGCTCCGTCAATTGTCGTTTGCGGGTCAGTATAGACTTGAACATATTGATCGTAATTCTTGTTAAAGGCTGGGAAGGCTAGATTCGAATATATATTGATAATCGTGCTCCCAATAAAAAAAACTAGGAAGGCACCGGTAAATTGAAGGGCGCGTTGACGCTTTGTCGGCCGACCACTTGTCGCGTCAACAATTCTGTGATGCAATTTCCAGCCAATAAAGAAAGACGCGACCATAATCGCATCATATAAAGTACCCGCCAAATAGGTGTATCTCATAAAATAAAGAACTATTTCAGCACCAAGCGTTATGACAAGGATGGCCGCCAGCGTTTTTTTTGAAAGCGGCTTCGTTAGATTGGTTGTCAACATCTTTCTTCCCCCTTCCCCATTGACTGTACATCTCTTACCTGCTCAAGAAATGCACTGCGAAAAATCCAACTCCATTTAAGAAAAGAAGAAAAAAGGAACAGGCGATCAGCCATTTCCATTTTCGTGTCATGAATTTTTCCCCTTTTTTAGATTGTAATATTAATAACTTACCATATGGATAGGCAAATATCTCTATCGTTATCTTCATTTTAATCAATTTTGATTCCTAATGACTAGAAATATACTGGTTCAATTGGGAATAGACTTCCAAATAATAATTTGGCCAAGATATTTATTTTTCTGCCATAGAATTTTTCGTGTTTCGTATTTTTCACAAAAGACATCAATAGACCTATTTACAGGTTATTTTTTACAAAATTCGTCAATTTTATAAGGCCAAAGACACATTTTTCATCTTTTCCCAAAAAATATTCTTGCCTTCAACATTTTCCACCATTTATCATTATTTTGGGAATATTTTAACTCAACCGGGAATTTAAAATATTACTATTGTTCCATAAAAATATGATCATAGGCAGGTACTTTTTATGGTATTTGACGGAATTATTCTTTCTTTTATTGTCGGATTTTTACGAAAAGGCGATGTAAGAGCGCTAGCACACCTGAAACTTAAGTGGGGTTGGATGTTTCCACTGTTATTGGCAATTGAATTGATTGTGTTCTTTTTACAAAACCACTTTAAATTTCTCGGAAAGGTAAGCGGTTCCATATACATTGCAGTTTATGTGATTGGTTTACTCTTTTTATGGATGAACCGCAAGAACCCTGGATTTCTATTGATTTTAGCAGGAGTCTTTCTTAACTTTCTTGTCATGGTTATGAATGGTGGACGAATGCCGGTCTCGCCAGAAGCAGCTACCGTTTTAGACCCCAGTTATGTAACCGCTCTTAAAGAAGGACTATATGCAAAGCACACGATGTTAACATCATCAACTCATCTTGGTATTTTAGGAGATATCATTCCCATCACGAAGCCTTATCCTCGCACACAAATCATTAGCATCGGCGACATCATTATGAATATCGGAATTTTCTTCTTTATTCAACATCTTATGATTCATCCCCCACTTTCAAAAGGAACAAAGTCAGTTTCACTCTCCTTGAAAGGAGGTGAAAAATAATGAAAAACGAACAAAAACACGGCATCAAATTAACAAGTGTATTGTACAATGCCATCATCATTGGCTCTGTAATTATTGCGTTAACATCTGGATTTAAGTTAGTTTAATAGTATAATAATTAGGAGAAGTTTTTAAAAACTTCTCCTAAATTTATTCATGTGAGTGATGAAAATGAGTATAGTAAAGACGCCCATTAACCGATATCTTTCACTTGTTTCAGCATTAGGAATAATTTCCTTTCTATTCCTAAACGACTTCAAACAGCACTCTACGATGGAATGGATTATGATTTCGGCAATTACCGGATCAATTCTTCTTCTAAATCATTACACAATCTTACTCCCTCCGAAGGGGAATTCCTTGTCCATGGATTCTTCCATTTATTTAGCAAGTCTTTTTTTATTCGGTGTTCATTTCACTTTAAATATTTTAATGATTCATTCGATTATTTTTGCAGTTACCCAACGAAAAATCGTGTGGTGGAAGCATCTGTTTAATTTCTCTATTTATTCTTTGATGATTAGTGGTGCCTATTACTCATTTATACTCACTGGCGGACATATTGGTAATATACATATTGAAAATATCCTCTCTTATGTGATTTCTTTAAGTGTATACTTTGTGATTAATGTACTGTTAATTGGGATTTACTTCATATTAGATGCCTCTGAAAGTTTGGTAGAAGTTTTTAACGGAGTCATTAAAGAAACGATTGCCACCTACTTGAGTACTCTTATGTTATCGCTTGTATTAGTCATTTTAATGCAGACCGAGGAATTACTAGGTATCTTCCTGTTTACATATATTTCGTTCCTATTATCCTTAGCATTTAAACAGCATTTTCAATTATTTAAGGACATTTCAGAAAAAGCAAACAAGGATTTTCTGACGGGTCTCAATAATCACGGGTATTTTAAAGAGCTTTTAGAAAAAGAGTTAGCTGTCGCAAAGGAAAGTGAACAGCCACTAAGCCTTGCTTTACTGGACATTGATGATTTTAAAAAATACAACGATCTTTACGGGCATATTCAAGGCGACTATTTACTTGAGAAATTTGGCGGCATCTTAAAAGAGGAAACGGAAGCGAAAAATTATACTGTTGCCCGTTACGGCGGCGAAGAGTTTTCCATCTTCATGCCAAATACCAACCGCAAGCAGGCCTTTACATTTATGAATGAGCTGCGAAAAAAGGCGAATGATACCTATTTTAAAGGCGTAGAAGGGCTACCATACGGCTGCCTATCTTTTTCAGCTGGGATTGCACAATGTGAAAAAGAGACCTACAATATTTCCGAGCTGCTCAATAAGGCCGATAAGGCGATGTACGCCGCGAAAGACCAAGGCAAAAACCTTGTTCAAGTATTTAATGAGCATTCAGATTATTCCATCGGTCGCTCCCTTTCTCTTGAAAAAGATCTAGAAGGGGCTGAACAGCAGTTAAAGATTTTCCTGTCAAAGGATGTTTACACCTATCGGCATAGTAAGCGGGTGTACCAATATGCCGTTGATTTTTCGAGGACGTTAGGCTTGAGTGACCATGAGCGGAAAACGCTTATTCTTGGAGCGTTAATTCACGATATTGGAAAAATTGAAATTCCCCGCGATATATTAAATAAAAAAGGAAAGCTGGACTCACATGAGTGGGAAATGATGAAAAAGCATGTGACGTGGGGCAAGGAGATCATTTCAACGAATAAAAAGCTCGACGACTTGATTCCTCTTGTAGAGCTTCATCATGAACGCTATGACGGTTTTGGGTATCCATATGGTCTCGCTGGAAAGTCGATACCGAAGCTGGCCAGGATTCTCTGTGTAATTGATTCGTTTGATGCCATGACGACGGAAAGACCGTACCAAAAAACGAAAACCTACTATGAAGCGATGGTCGAGTTACGGGATTGTTCCGGAAAACAATTTGACCCACGATTCGTTGAACCGTTTATTAACATGATCAAGCAGCTTTATGATGTGAAGGAAGAAGAGAAGTCCGAATTGGTTGCGGTGAATGGATAGCTTGGTTTTTTGCTTGATGTCATTGTGGACTGGATGCTCGATGGATTTTTGATAGACAGCTTGCTTGCTTTTTGGATTGATTTTGTCCTTCCTCGCCACATGAAGGATATTTCTTTGGTTTTTTCAACGATTTTTGGTCTTCATCCACCTGATGAAGACCATTTCTTTAGGTTTCTCTACGAGTTTTGGCCTTCATCCACCTAATGAAGACCATTTCTTTGGGTTTCTCTACGAGTTTTGGTCTTCATCCACCTGATGAAGACTATTTCTTTAGGTCTATCTACGATTTTGGGTCTTCATCCACCTGATGAACACCATTTCTTTGGGTTTCTCTACGAGTTTTGGCCTTCATCCACCTGATGAACACCATTTCTTTGGGTCTCTCTACGAGTTTTGGCTTTCATCCACCTGATGAAGACCATTTTTTAGGTTTCTCTACGAGTTTTGGCCTTCATCCACCTGATGAGGACCATTTCTTTAGGTTTCTCTACGAGTTTTGGCCTTCATCCACCTGATGAAGACCATTTCTTTAGGTTTCTCTACGAGTTTTGGCCTTCATCCACCTAATGAGGACCATTTCTTTGGGTTTCTCTACGAGTTTTGGCCTTCATCCACCTGATGAAGACCATTTCTTTGGGTTTCTCTACGGGTTTTGGCCTTCATCCACCTGATGAAGACCATTTCTTTGGGTCTCTCTACGAGTTTTAGTCTTCATCCACCTGATGAAGACCATTTCTTTAGGTTTCTCTACGAGTTTTGGCCTTCATCCACCTAATGAGGACCATTTCTTTGGGCCTCTCTACTGGTTTTGGCCTTCATCCACCTAATGAGGACCATTTCTTTGATCCTCTCTACTGGTTTTGGCCTTCATCCACCTCTTCTTTATTCTCAACAATTTCCTTTAGTTCACCTGTGTCCCCTTTTGCATTGATTACCTCAAATATTTGATTTAAACCTTCACTTGTTTCGTCCTGTTCCTTTTTCAAACTGATCCCTCCAAATTTTTATAATTTACACTATTAGAATGTCCTAAATACCGCTTATTCACACAAACTATATACCTATGTTTTTCACTATGTTTACCTTGCTCACCATTTCACAATTTGTTCACTGGGTACCCCTCTTTAAGTGAATAATATCACTCGTTCCATATCCCCCCGAGAATAAAATGAAAGTGTAATCAAATTACAAGAAAAGCGTAAGCGCCATAGTCAGACCCAACAGCTGCTTGCAGTCCTGGCGGTGAAGTCGTTCTCTGACTTCATCGCCAGGACTGCAGCGACCTCAAGGGGCTAGGCGCTGAAGCTAGACAATTAAACGGCTTAAAAAAGCCAAGGATATTAGGCACTAGAGGCAACTAACAATGACATACAAAACTATTCTTTTTTATAAAAAAATGAGGTTAAATGGAGGAGATTAAAATGAAAAAAGTGGGAAAAGTTGCAACGGTGATGATGACTTCTATGTTGGTATTAAGTGCTTGTAATACGACGAACTTGAAACTTGAAAAAAACGCCAAGAAGACTCCACAAGTAAGTGCTTCTGCCAACCATGATACTATGGAAAATATGAGCCATGGTAAATATGTGAATGAAAATACGATCCTACCTACTCAGAAAAATATGAACGAAAAAGCTACACCAGTTAAAATTAAACGTATTGGTAAGCATGAGGTTAATGTAACCATGACATCAACCGTAACAGATGTGCAAGTTGCACCAGATGTATTATATAAAGCTTGGACATTCAATGGCGAGGCTCCAGGTCCAGTTGTTATTGTGAATAAAGGTGATACAATCAACTTTACATTAGAGAATCATGACCCAACTGTAAATCACTCAATGGACTTCCATGCTGTGCATACTTCACCGACTAAGAATTTTGCTGATGTCAAACCGAATGATAAAGGTACTTTTACTTATAAAGCAAGCAATGTCGGAGTATTTATGTATCACTGTGGTACTGCTCCCGTTATGATGCATATTGCGAATGGTATGGTTGGGACAATCATTGTTAAAGATAATGCAAATCCATATCCTAATAAAGTGGATAAAGAGTATGTAGTGGTTAATAACGAATGGTTTGATAGCGGCAATGCCGAAGACATGAAGAATGGAAATCCTTCTCACTATACGATGAATGTTCGGGAACTCGCAAATGGTAAAGTTGGTGATACTCCATTCGTTGCGAAAGTTGGCGATAAGGTTCGTTTATACTTTGAAAATGTGGGTATGTCACAACCTGTTAGCTTCCACGTTGTAGGTACAGTTTTTGATGATGTATATCTTGATGGTAACCCTTATAACCACCTTAAAGGTATGCAATCAGTTATGATCCCTGCTAGTGGTGGAGCAGTTGTTGAATTTACTGTAGTAGAAGAAGGAACATATTCAGTATTGTCTCACCAATTTGATCAGGCTATGAAAGGTTCAATTGCTAAGTTAATTGTCACTAAAGATGGTAAGCTGCCTGCACAACCTGATGCAGCTAAACATTAATAGGCAGTCGTAAAAGCTTGAAAATTTGTTTTAATTAACCCCTCCCCCAAACGAAAGCAGGCTGGTCCAGTGGGCCAGCTTTCTTTCTGTTTCAGATGTTGTCGAAAAAATTTGACTCTCATCTGACAATTTTCTTCTAATCTCTCATTTAGTATTTGTTATGGTAGAGAAAAGCTAGATTTGGGGGCGATTAGCGTGCACTTTGAATTTTTGTTGGATGCAATCTTAGGAGAAAGACAAATTTTCCACATTATCGAATGCCCTGTATGTGGATTAGAGGAAATTTATTACGAAAACGCCAAAACCCATCGGCTGATTGGCCGGGCTTGCTCTAATTGTAATTTTGTTCAGAAGTTTGATTTTTAAGGATTGACCGACAAATCTCAATGTTAAACAGTCGTTTTTAATAAACATACTGAAAGCCTAGGATATTTTCCTAGGCTTTTTTGTAAAGATTAAGCTTCATCACATTGGTGTGCGAGTTCAACGGCTTTACTGTTGTGGTAGATGGCTTTGACCTTTAATTTTGATTTTAGCTCCTCGCAGAGACAGTCTTGCTGAAGCAGTTCATTGTGGCGGTACTGAAATAAATGCCAATAATACTTTCCTTTGGTGATAAAATTTTTCACACATATGGCCTCCCTTTTCGCTTTACACAAAATCGCAGGAGTGTTCGTGTTCGGTAACTGGCTGGCATTATTTTTAGAAAGAGAAAAGTAATATCCTTTCAGCGCGGTTTAGCTTTTCTTTTATAAAAAACATTAGCCCCTCTAGTTTTGCGTCACCATTTTTCAATGGGTTTGCCGTTTCGTACGATGATGTGTTATTACTAATATATTCCACCATGTAAGCGTTTTAAAGGGGAAAAAGGCCTATCCTCTTTCATAGAGCTCAATTGGAAGTCCATCGGGATCTGCAAAAAAGGTAAACTTCTTATTTGTCAGCGGATCGACCCGAATTGCCTCCACTTTCACTTTTTGTTCGATTAAATAGTGGACAGCCTGCTCAATTTCCCCTACTTCAAAGGCAAGATGTCTTAGCCCTGCTGCCTCCGGATAGCTCGGACGGCCCGGCGGGTCTGGAAAGGAAAACAGCTCAATTTGGTAGTCGCCGTTCACCTCAAGGTCTAACTTATAGGAGTCCCGTTCCACGCGATACACCTCATTTTTAGGAGTCAGCCCTAAGATTCGAACATAAAAATCTTTTGATTTTTGATAATCTGAACAAATGATGGCAACATGGTGGATTTTTAATAGATTCATAAGAAAGCCCTCTCTCTATTTAGCATTTTAGTGTTGGGTTAATCATCCTAAATGGTGTAATCACAGAAATTGGTCACAAATTGAAGTGAAATTTCATTTTATCTGCGCAGGTAGACAGATTATCTGCGATAAAGTGCATTTTATCTGCGTTCCTGCCTTATTTATCTGCGATAAAAGCAATTTTATTTGCGCAAATGATTTTCTAAAAAAATAGGCTGTTCCTAAAAGCCACTTTAGCGACTTTTGGAAACAGCTTCTGATTATTTTGCCCCCAGGTTAGCAGGTCTTTCCTTTTTAACGCCAAAATGATAAAGAATGGCTTCGACAATTCGTTCGGAGGCATGGCCGTCTCCGTATGGGTTTGACGCCTTCGCCATTTTATCATGGGCGTGCTGGTCAGTTAAAAGTTCATCGGCAAGCTGAAAAATCGTTTCCTCCTCAGTTCCGGCTAACTTTAAGGTTCCCGCTTCGACTCCTTCCGGGCGCTCGGTTGTATCGCGTAAAACGAGAACGGGTACCCCTAATGACGGTGCCTCCTCCTGCACACCGCCTGAGTCGGTTAAAATTAAGTACGCTCTTGAAGCGAAATTATGGAAATCAATCACATCAAGTGGTTCAATTAAGTGAATTCGATTGTTCTCACCTAGAATTCGGCCGGCAATTTCACGGACTACCGGATTCATATGAACCGGATAGACTACCTGGATATCTTCGTGTTTTTCAACCAATCTTCTGATGGCAGTAAACATATTTTCCATCGGCTTACCGGTATTTTCACGACGATGGGCCGTCATTAACACCAAACGGCTGCTTCCTAGTTGTTCTAGAACTGGATGGGAGTAATCTTTTTTCACCGTCGTGCTTAACGCATCAATGGCAGTATTTCCGGTTACAAAAATAGCTTCTTCTTTTTTATTCTCGATTAATAGGTTTTGTTTGGACTGAGCTGTCGGAGCAAAATGCAGGTCGGCCAAGACTCCCGTCAGTTGGCGGTTCATTTCCTCCGGATAGGGTGAATATTTATTCCTTGTCCGAAGCCCTGCCTCGACATGGCCAATTGGAATCGAATGATAGAAGGCAGCAAGGCTTGCAACAAAAGTGGTCGTTGTATCGCCATGAACGAGGACAATATCCGGTTTCACTTCCTGAAATACTTCATTTAAGCCTTCTAAGCTGCGGGTTGTCACATCAATCAGTGACTGTCTCGCTTTCATTATGTTTAAATCATAATCGGGCGTGATCTGAAAAATATGTAAAACCTGGTCCAGCATTTCCCGGTGTTGTGCTGTTACCGTCACAATTGATTGGATTTGTTCATGATTTTTCTCAAGTTCCTTTACAAGTGGAGCCATTTTTATGGCTTCCGGTCTTGTTCCAAAAACGGTCATTACCTTAATTTTCTCCATATGAGCCTCCAAAGTGTATCTACTGACAAAATCGTCCAACTTCATGATACCAAATTTTATAAAAAGGACAAAGGAAATCAGGTAAAGGGTAGGGGTTTTTGTGGAGAATTCCACTCTATATTTGAGTCTAATTCCTTAGAAATTTCCATTTAAACTGGCGAATATTTTTGTTATTCTAGAGAATGGCGTCACGGTTACAGATAACTTTTTCACAAGGTTGTAACTTCGTATTTTTATGATCGTCAAAAAACATAGGAGCATTTTTTTTAGGCTCTCTTGTATCATTTTATAAAAAAGGAAGTTTTGAAATGTTTAAATTATTATCAACAGGAGCATGTTGTTTTGTCCTATCGGTTTCTTTAGCAGCCTGCAGCTTTACTGGCCAAAATGCAGATCAAAAGCCAAAGGAAACGAATCAACCGAAGACGGAGCAAACGACTCCTCCAAAAACCGATACAAATACCGAATCGGATCAGCAAAATCAACATAAAACAGAAAGCCCCAAAAAACCTACGGTAAAAAAACCGAAGGGCGACAGTATCCAGACGGTTTCCAATCCGGAGAGTATTCCGGTCCTAGTAAACAAGCAAAATAAGCTCCCAGATAACTATAATCCGAAGGACTTGGTTGCTACAAAAGTTGATTTTGTCGGGGCGCCAGTGGGATCGGATAAGAGAAAAATGCGCAAGGAAGCAGCCGATGCACTGCAAAAACTGTTTGCAGGGGCGAAGAAGGATGGAGTGGTTCTGTTAGGTGTGTCGGCCTATCGTTCACACATTACCCAAGTTGCTTTATTTAATACCTATGTGAAACGGGATGGATATGAAAAGGCACGGACTTACAGTGCGCTGCCGGGCACGAGCGAGCATGAAACAGGGCTTTCCATCGATGTGACCGGAGGAGATGGAAGATGCGCTGCTTCCGATTGCTTCGGCGGAACCAAAGAAGCCGTTTGGCTGGAGAAGCATGTAGCAGAGTACGGCTTTATCATCCGTTATCCTAAGGGCAAAGAAGCAATAACCGGCTACCAATACGAACCTTGGCATATCCGTTACGTGGGCAAAGAAATTGCCACCAAGATTATGGACAAGGGAATTACGTTAGAAGAATATTATAATGCGACACCGGTAAACAAATAGCGGAGGGAAATTCGACAAAAATCGGGTGGTGCCAGGCACCACCCGATTTTTGTCAAATGTTATTTCCCCTTGATTTCAAGGAGTTTTATCCTTAGGTCATTTTCCATAGCAGCGAGTTCTTGTTCTGCGATGCGGCGTTTGTTGCGGCCTTCTTCTTGGATGCGCATGGTTTCTTCCAACGTTGTGATCAGGCTTTCTTGGGTTTTCTTTAAGGTTTCGATGTCGACGAGGCCGCGTTCGTTTTCTTTGGCGGTTTCAATCGTATTGGTTTTCAGCATTTCGGCATTTTTTAGCAATAGCTCATTGGTCGTCTTGGAAACCTGTTTTTGGGCCTCAACTGCATGGCGCTGTCGGATTAGCGTTAAAGCAATCGCCACTTGATTCTTCCAAAGCGGAATCGCCGTTACAATCGAAGACTGGATTTTTTCCACTAGGGCTTGGTTTGTATTTTGAATCAAGCGAATTTGCGGTGCACTCTGGATTGTGATTTCACGGCTCAGCTTCAAATCGTATAAGCGTTTATCCAATCGGTCAGCGAATTGGAGCATATCATTGACCTCCTGGAATTTCATCTGATCATTGGTTGCCTCGGCTGCTTTACGCAGCTGTGGAATAGTTTTTTCATGCATTTCCTCTAACTTAATTTCCCCTGCGGCAATATACACATTTAACGCATGAAAGTATTCTTTATTGGTTTCATAAAGCTGCTCAAGCAATTTGATATCCGACATCAGCACATTTTTGCTGCGCTCTAATTTTACGGTGATACGATCAATTTGTGCCCCCGTTTTTTGATATTTGGAAAGCACCTCTTGCATCGAGCTTGAAATTTTTCCAAACATACGGGCAAAAAAGGACGGCTTGCCCTCCTTTAGTTCATCCGGATTAACCTGGTTTAGGTGCTTCATTAAATCATTGATAATTTCGCCGATTTCCCCGACATCCTTTTTTTGAACATGTTCAAGCATCGCATGGGAAAAGGATAGCAGCTTCCCTTGTGCCTGCGTGCCATATAAAATCATCGCCTGGTGGTTGGCCGGGTCAATTTGCTCGGCAATCTGATAAGCCCTTGCCCGGTTTTCCTCGGGGATGACATTAATGAGTTTTACCGGCCTGTCGTCTGACTGGGTCTTCTGAAGGACAGCTTTTTGCACCGGGGAGGTTTCTAGGTCGCCAAATGGATCGGCGAGAATGTCGTCTAATAAATTTCCCGTTTTATTTACATTGTTTTCGTTCATTTCAACCACCTGTTTTCATCATCGAATTTTGCTTCTTTTTCCTTCTTAATCGTGTGTTTCGCCACATCAATTTCAAAATTTAAATGATCGATATCATCGGAAATCAGCTTATACAAGTCCTCTTCCAAGGTTTTGTTCAATTCATTTACCGTTCTCCTCGTCTCAGCTAACGACCGCTCGAGCTCCGCATTCTTTTTCGGCTGTGTTGAGAGAAATCCGTAGGTTTCAGAGAGCTCTACCACGGAGTCTAGATGAGAAAAATAAAAGGACTCTGCTTTATAAAAGCGTTTCGGTTCTTTCATTGTGATCTTATATATTTTTTTGGCGATGCGATGGATTTCAATTCTTTGTTTAACCGAAGTAATATCGCGGACTCCAAAAAGCGCCTTATTCAAGCGGCGGATTTTCCGCTTGGCCTCTGATAAATTTTTCATAATATATAAATATTCTTTTCGAGTTAACCGATGCTTTTTTAAAAAACGTGTTTGCATATACAAGCCAAGGAATAAATGTGTGATCACCCCAGCAGCAATCGCAAATGCACTGGAAAGCAGGAAGGGTTGGTTAAACGCAAAATTGCTAATTAGCCAAACAATGACCGTCATCGGTACGGCGACAAACGATCGAATAATCAACGAAATGATTGGGTTCATGTTAAATCGACTCCTGACCTTAATAGTCCTCTTTATTCATACGAGCAACATGGAATGAATGTTTCATTCTATTGTAAAAATCATGTACTGCTCTTCCATATTTCAACAATACACGAAAAAAATCCTGCTTTCCATTGACCTGGAAATGTAAAAAAGACTAAGACCTAAGACGTATATATTAGCTTATGAGGCAACGAGGAGAATATTGTTGATTCCACTTACAATCCCTGCCACAAATTTGTTATTATAATAGAAAAGCAGCTTATACCTTTATTTTTGGCTGTGTTAAACTTGGTTGTTGATTTCCGTTCCAGGATGCACGCTTTCCGCGGGAGACTCGCACCTTCCGCTCCAAACAACTTTGTTTAGAAATCAACATTGTTCTTTAACAAAGCCTTATTTTTAAAAGGAGTAACACTATGAATCATAAAAATAAAACGGTTGTCCGTTCAATGGATATTTTAAATTTATTTAAAAATCATGCGGCCTTAACCTTTCAAGAAATGATTGATTTATCAGGGATTCCGAAAACTTCCGTATATCGAATGTTAATGTCCTTAGAAGAAATGGAGTTTTTAGAAAAGGGGACGGATAACAAATATCGCTTAGGGCTGCTATTTCTTAAGTTTGGTCACCTTGTTTCATCCAGACTGGATATCCGAAAAATTGCCTATCCAATTATGCAAGAGCTGCATGACGATGTAGGGGAAGCGATCAACCTTATCGTTAAGCAAGGCGAAGAGGCAATCTATATAGAAAAAATTGATACAAACCAAAAGGTTCGTTTATATACCGCCATCGGTAGAAGGAGCCCGTTGTATGCGGGTGCTTGTGCTCGTACGATTTTATCTTTTTTACCCGAGCAAGAAATTCAAAGCTATTTGGATTCAGCGGAGTTTAAATCTTTTGCAAAGGGAACGATTACCGATAAGAGCGAGCTGTTGAGAACGATTCGCCAAGCACAGGAAAATGGGTATACGATTAGTTATTCGGAGTTAGAGGATCACACAGCTGCGATTGCGGCACCGATTTTCGACCATAAAGGTGACGTTATTGCCGGCATGAGTATTGCAGGAATTGAAGCCAATTATCAAAATGAAAACATCCGGATTTTCTCCGAAAAAATAAAAGCAGCAACAGAAGAAATTTCTAAACGGCTGGGTTATAGCCAGACATAAAAAACATCCTCTATGTACCTGGTTTAACAGGAAATAGAGGATGTTTTTTTAATAGTCTTTTATCTCTAATGAGTAAGTCTCAAGAAAATTTGTATTAAATTCTCCACTGGTAAAAACATCATTTTTCAGAAGTACTTGATGGAATGGAATCGTTGTCGCTACCCCTTTTACCGTAAACTCCTCTAAAGCACGAAGCATTTTCTTAATCGCTTCGTTTCTTGTCCGCCCATGAACAATTAATTTGGCGACCATCGAATCATAAAACGGTGGGATTTGGTAGCCGGCATAGATGGCTGAATCGACCCGTACCCCAAACCCCCCCGGTAAGCGATATTCTTCAATTTTACCTGGTGAAGGCATGAAGTTTTTGGCAGGATTTTCAGCATTAATTCTGCATTCAATCGCCCAGCCGTCCATGTCGACATCCTCTTGCTTCAACTTAATCGACTCGCCAGAAGCAATACGAATTTGTTCTTGAATCAAATCAACCCCTGTGACCATCTCTGTAACCGGATGCTCTACCTGAATCCGCGTATTCATCTCCATAAAATAGAAACGATCTTCTTTATAATCATAGATAAATTCAACTGTTCCCGCACCAACGTACTCAACCGCTTTTGCTGCTTGAACAGCCGCTTCCCCCATCTTTTCCCGGGTTTTCGCTGAAAGTGCTGGCGACGGGGTTTCTTCCACAAGTTTTTGCATTCTCCGCTGAATCGTACAATCGCGTTCCCCTAAGTGGATGACATTTCCGTATGTATCTGCAAGAATCTGAATTTCAATATGACGAAAATCTTCGATGAATTTTTCTAAATACACTTCCTGATTTCCGAATGCGGTTTTCGCTTCCTGCTGGGTCATTTCAATTCCTTTTGTTAATTCCCCTTCATTGCGCGCAACACGGATTCCTTTTCCACCCCCGCCTGCAGTGGCTTTAATGATGACCGGAAAGCCTATTTTTCTAGCAATCTCTAAACCATCTGCACAATCCTTTATCGTTCCATTTGAACCGGGTACAATCGGGACACCAGCTTTTTTCATCGTGTCTCTCGCAACATCCTTGATACCCATTTTTCGAATCGATTCTGGGGATGGACCGATAAATTCAATGTCGCACTTACGGCAATATTCAGCGAAATCCGCATTTTCGGCAAGAAATCCATACCCAGGATGGATTCCATCTACTTTTGTTAAGGTGGCTATACCGAGAATAGCCTCCACATTTAGGTAGCTTTCTTTTGAAGGCGCTCTGCCGATACAGTACGATTCATCTGCAAGTTTCACATGGAGCGCCTCCCGATCCGCTTCCGAAAAAACAGCAACCGTTTTAATCTCCATTTCTTTACATGCACGAATAATCCGGACTGCGATTTCCCCGCGATTGGCAATAAGGATTTTTTTTAGCAAATCAGCCACCAACCTTCACTAAAAACAGAGGCTGACCAAATTCGATGATCTGCCCATCTTTCACTAAAATTTCAATGATTTCTCCCTCTACATCTGAGACGACTTCATTAAATAGTTTCATAGCTTCTAATACACAAAGTGTCTGATTTTTTTCAATAACGGTTCCTACCTGTACAAAAGGGTCTGTATCGGGATTGGAACGGGAATAAAATGCGCCAATCATTGGGGACTTGATTTGGTGTAAACCTTCTTCTCTTTTGGGAGCAGGTTTTTCTGATTCCACAACCGCTGTCACGGATTCAGTTGTTTTCGTTTGCTGTTCTGTAAAATCAATAGTTGCGGCATCATGTTTTTGAAAGTATAATTTGATCTCCTGATTCTCTATCTTTAATACATCTAAAGAAGAGTGATCGAGTATTTCGATTAGTTCCTTTAGTTCATTCCATTTCATGATTTTGTTTCCTCTCATCCGAGTATTTTAAAGCGGATTCCTACTTTTATTTCATCGATGATTTTTTCCTTTGCTATTAGCTCTTTTTCCGCTTCTTCATGGGAAATTTCTTTAAAATGAATGACGGCATTCGGCTGCAGTTGCCCCATGCTTGGTAAATCAGCTGAAATAATCTGCCCTATTTTGGGATAGCCGCCAGTTGTCTGCCGGTCCGCCATTAGGACAATTGGGTTCCCGTTAGGCGGGACTTGAATCGTTCCAAATGTGACCCCTTCAGACAATAATTCAAATTTCTTTTTTAATGAAAGCTGCGGGCCTTCAATGCGATAGCCCATCCGATCGGCTTGGGTTGTGAGCTTAAACGGTTCCTGAAACAGGCTGGTTTTACTTTTTTCATCAAACCGTTCAAACTCGGTGCCCCTGATCACACGAATCGTCTGCGTCTGCTGTAAGTTAACTAGCTTTGTATAGTTGACGGACCAGGACGGGTTGCATTCCAATTTTTTTAATTTTGCGTTGATAGAATGACTCCGATCATTCATCTCACCGAAATCTAGGATATCCTCTTTTTGTAAAGCCCTGCCTTTAAAACCGCCAATTCCTGCGCGAAGATAGGTGCTTTTGCTTCCCATCACTTCAGGAACAGCAATCCCGCCGGCAAAGGCAACATAGGCGCGGCACCCATAGATTGCGGATTTGAATTGTAAGACAGACCCTTTTCTGACCAAAATCGGCCGCCAAGTTGCTGCTTTTTTACCGTCTATCACGGCCTGTAAATCGCCACCGGTAATCGCGATGATCCGTTCCTCTTCAAATAAAAGTGAAGTGCCGAATAAGGTGATTTCCATGGCCCCTTCATTTTCTTTATTTCCAACAAGCAGATTCGCTGCCCGGAGTGAATAAGAATCCATCGTTCCGCTGACAATGACACCATATTTTTGTGAACCATATCTCCCCAAGTCTTGTATGGTTGTTAGGAGTCCCGGGTGAAGTACTTTTACTGTCATTTGCTCCCCTCCTTATAGGCGTTAAATTCCTCAGGAGAAATCGAGAAAAATTTAATTTTATCTCCAGCTTTTAGTAAGGTCGGAGGTGTTAGATCCGGCCGAAATAAATCAAGCGGTGTACGGCCGATAATTTGCCATCCACCGGGCGTTTCCAATGGATAAATGCCCGTCTGCTTACCGGCAATTCCGACTGAACCTGGGACAATCGCGGTTCTTGGGCTTTCTCTTCGGGGAGTTGCAATTCTTTCGTCCATTCCTCCCATAAATGGAAACCCTGGAGCGAATCCAATCATATACACCAAACATTCACTTTCAGTATGAATTTGGATTACTTCTTCGGCTGATATTTTGTGAAAAGAAGCTACATATTCTAAATCCGGCCCATATTCTCCCCCATAGAGAACGGGAATTTCCACCAATCTCCCCTCAAAAACCTGCTGATCATCCATTCGCTCCAGTAAATCATTGAGGTTTGCACTCACTTTTTGAAATGGAGTCATTGGTTGAGGATTCACGATGGAATGGTGCACGACCACCGGATTGTAATAGATGGTAACATTCGTAAAAGCGGGTACGGACTCTACAAAGCCCTCAAATGGGTGATGGTTTACCATGGCTGAGAAGGCCTGAACCTTTTGTTGAATGGCCGGACTGATTTCATCCCCGAATTGGACAATCAGGGCTGCATCACCTAAAGGTTTGATGACGGTTTCATTTATACGAGAACACATTGTAAAACCTCCGATAGTTTCTATATTCGGAACTTATGTTTTAAAAAATGGATATACAATCATTATAATATTCGGAATTTAAAAAACAAGCTGTTTATTGTATAAAAATTATCCCTTTTTATATTTTTAGAAAATTCCTGATTTCTGTCTACTCAGATTTTTTATTTTATGATAGAATAAATTTAAATTTTAAAACTGCAATTCCTAATTTCGGAACTAAACTCCATTTTTCAAATGAAAACGCTTTATAAAAAGTGGAGTTTGGTAGGTTCCAATAAAAAATATAAGGAGGATAACATGGGATTTAAAGTGGACTTAAATTGCGATATTGGAGAGAGTTTTGGCAGATATCGCTTAGCCGAACAGAAAGAAATTTTAAAGTATGTGACATCTGCAAATATCGCTTGTGGTTTTCATGCTGGGGACCCGAGTGTAATGAGAGAAACGGTCAAACTTGCGATTGAAAATCAGGTGAAAATCGGCGCACATCCCGGACTGCCAGATTTAAATGGCTTTGGCCGCAGGGAAATGAAGATTACCCCACAGGAAGCCTATGACATGGCGGTCTATCAAATCGGGGCTCTTCAAGGTTTTTTATCTGTATATAACGAGAGTATGCAGCACGTAAAACCTCACGGTGCCTTATACAATATGGCAGCAAAGGATGCATTGCTCGCAGAAGCCATTGCCCAAGCGGTCTATGATGTTTCCCCTGAATTGGTCTTATTCGGACTTTCCGGAAGTGAATTGGTGAAGGCCGGAGAAAAGCTGGGTCTTGTAACTGCGCATGAAGTTTTCGCTGACCGCACCTATCAGACAGACGGTACGTTGACCTCCAGGTCGCAGTCGGATGCCTTAATTACTGATCAAGAAAAATCGGTCACACAAGTAATAAAAATGGTGACAGAAGGAAAAGTAACGTCACAGCAAAATACAGAAGTTTCATTAAAAGCAGATACGGTTTGCATCCATGGTGATGGCGAACATGCACTTGCTTTTGCAAAATATATTAAAGAGACATTAGAGCGAAATGATATCGCTGTATCATCCATCAGCACATAGATTGGGAGGAAACTAAATGATCGCGAAAAAAGTAGAAGTCGAAGAAAATGTAGCAGCAGAAAAAGCAAAAAAGAAAAAGAAAACCAGCACAAGTGTTTTGATGGGAGCCGCTTTTTTAATGGCTACATCCGCTATTGGCCCCGGTTTTTTAACACAAACAACTGTTTTTACGCAGCAATTGGCTGCAAGTTTTGCGTTTGTCATCTTACTATCATTACTTCTTGATGCTTTTGCACAGATCAATATTTGGCGGATTATCGTGGTTTCCGGATTGCGCGGCCAAGAGATCGCCAATAAGGTTTTACCCGGACTAGGAGTCTTTTTAGCCGTACTGATTGTTCTTGGCGGTCTTGCCTTTAATATTGGAAATGTCGCCGGAGCAGGTCTTGGACTAAATGCGATGCTCGGGTTGGATCCAAAAACCGGCGCTATCATTAGTGCTGCGTTTGCAATTTTTATTTTCCTTGTAAAAGAAGCAGGCAAAGCGATGGACAAGGTTGCCCAAGTTGCCGGTGCCATCATGATCCTCTTAATGATTTATGTTGCTTTCATCACCTCTCCTCCTGTTGGGGAAGCAATAGTCAATACGGTTGCACCAGAAAAAATTAGCATTTTTGCCATCGTAACGCTAGTTGGCGGGACAGTTGGCGGATACATTACCTTTGCCGGCGGACATCGTTTGTTAGATGCCGGAATTAAAGGGGTTGAATCCATACCAGAGGTGACAAAAAGTTCCGTAACTGGCATTGTTGTAACAGGTTTGATGCGTGTTGCCTTATTCTTAGCAGTACTTGGCGTGGTTTCAAAGGGTCTACAAATTGATGCAGCAAATCCTCCGGCTTCCGTTTTTCAATTAGCTGCAGGGCAGATCGGTTACCGTATGTTTGGAATCATCATGTGGGCAGCTGCGATTACTTCTGTTGTAGGAGCAGCATATACTTCGGTCTCATTTATTCGTTCTTTTAGTCCCGTGATTGAGAAATATCACAATTGGATTATTATCATATTTATCTTGGTTTCCACTTTGACATTTACGTTGGTTGGCAAACCGGTTAAAATTTTACTTTTGGTAGGTGCCCTCAATGCACTAATTTTACCAATTGCATTAGGAACCTTGTTAATTGGGGTTTATAAGAAAAATGTGGTTGGAGAATATAAACATCCACTGTGGCTGACGATTACTGGTGGAATCGTAGTTGTGGTCATGGGGTATTTAGGAATCGATACTTTAATTGAACAAATTCCTTTGCTTTTTAAATAGATTTCATAAAGGAAGGGTTAAAATGAGTGACTTTGGAAATATGTCTCCTGAAGAAATAAGGGAATTGATTCGTCGTCAAACGATTACAGGTCCTACTGCGGGGATGTCAAAAGGGTTCACACAAGCGAATCTAGTGATTTTAAAGAAGGAATATGCATTTGATTTTCTATTATTTTGCCAGCGAAATCCTAAGCCATGTCCGCTCCTGGATGTGACGGAACCAGGGTCCTTTGTTCCTGAGAAAATTGCTCAGAATGCTGATATTCGGATGGATATCCCTCGGTATTGGATTTACCGAGATGGTGTTTTTACTGAAGAGGTAACGGATATATCGGAGTATTGGGAAGATGATATGGTTGGTTTCTTGCTAGGATGCAGTTTTACCTTCGAGACACCGCTTATGGAAAGTGGGATTCCGGTTCGTCATATTGAGGAGAATTGTAATGTTCCGATGTACAAGACGAATATTCCATGTGAACGGGCCGGTGTGTTTGAAGGACCAACGGTGGTCAGCATGCGGCCGATGAAACCGGAGGACGCGATTCGTGCGGTTCAAATTACTTCACGGTTTCCAGCTGTGCATGGATCTCCGATTCATATTGGCGATCCAAGTCAGATTGGGATTGCTGATGTTTCTAAGCCTGACTTTGGGGATGCTGTAACCATTAAGGACGGAGAAATTCCGGTATTTTGGGCTTGTGGTGTTACACCACAAGCGGTAGCAATGAAAAGTAAACCGTCCATCATGATTACCCACGCACCTGGACATATGTTTATCAGCGATGTTCGAGATGAGAGGTTTAGTGTTTTATAATAAATTTGAGGCTGTTCCATTTGCCGTTGCTTGGCAGACTTTGGAACAGCCTCTTTTTTTAAGATAGATATCGTTTTTAAGAAACTTGGCAATCTAAAAAACTACTGTCCACTCTGAACGGACAAATTTGATGATTTGTCCACTGGTGGTGCCTGTCACCTTATATTGTCACTTATTTTTCACCATCTTTTTTCAGTTCGATAGACCTATAACGGGAGTTTGGCCGCTTACATATAAAATTAAGAGGTGATAAATATGGTAAAGATATTTGTTGACCCCGGTCATGGTGGAAGTGACCCGGGAGCAACCGGAACTGGTCTAGCCGAGAAAGATGTCACTCATAAAATTGCCACAAGAATTCGCGATATGTTAGAAGATGAATATGAGAATGCCACAGTCAAAATGAGCAGAACCGGCGACCAAACGGTTTCCCTCGAGGAACGGACTGATATGGCGAATGCTTGGGGTGCTGATTTTTACTTGGCTGTTCACATTAATTCAGGCGGTGGAACCGGCTACGAGGATTATATTCATGACCTTCTTTCCAACAATTCACGGACAGCAGAAATTCAGCGGACCATTCATAAGGAAGTCATTAAATTAAACGATCTTATCGATCGTGGTATAAAGAAAGCAAACTACCACGTTCTTCGGGAATCTAACATGGATGCGATGCTGTCGGAAAATGGTTTTATTGACAATACCAATGACTTAGCAAAAATGAAGGATCCAGATTGGATAAACAACGTAGCACGCGGACATGTAAATGGACTCGCTAAAGCACTCAACCTCCATAAGTTGACAAAAACAACAAAAACGACAACGAAAACAGCTTCAGATTCTAAAAAGGCTTTACAGCGGCCGGCCTCTTCTTCATCATCCTATACAAAAGAGAGCACTGACAGTAAAAAGAAGACACTTTACCTGCCGGCTTCAGCCGATTCCTGGAGAATTTACCCGCTTAATAAAGATCCAATCAAGAAAAATGCCCTGCCTGATCAATTGCGTCCAAGTAAATATGGCGGACTCCAATACGAAATTCTAGGTGAGACTTGGCCAAATGTCTATATCATCCAAACAAAACAACTTGGAAAAGTACAAATATATGCAGGACCAGAAACAGGTGCCGAAATCAAATAACGCATAATGCAACGGGTTGGATACGATTGGATTGGGATTTAATCAGTCATGTCCACTCCAAACGCACAAAACACCCAAAAAGTCCACGAGCGGTGACAGGCACCGCTTATTTTTTTGTGTACAAAACTACATTTGTCTGTTCCCTGAATATATTGCTGAGGTGGAAAATTTGATTAAGGGGTGTTTCCTTTTTGAAAAAACGAGCCATTTTTACTATTCCAATCAGTGTGCTGCTTATTGCGGTTATGGTTACTTCTTTCTTCCTTATGAGCATTAAGCCGTCCACTGGAAGTTTAAAAACCGGGCAAAAGCTTGCGGAGTACATCCGTCCGGCCGTTGTACGGATTGTGAACTATGCCGTTGTCAGCTGGCAATATAACGGCTATAACGCAGATATCAACGATTTTTTAAAACAATTAAACTATCAATCCGTAATTGGCGGATCTGGGTCCGGTGCAATTATTAGTTCAAATGGCTATATCGTAACCAATGCCCATGTAGTAGAAATCTCCAAGATGGAAAAAGGTGATGTTGCCACAGAAGCCATGCATCAGCTGGCCGAGCAAATCGCCAAAACCTATAATTACGACTATAATGCTGTCGTAAATTATCTCGCTAAGTATAATCTCTACACTGACGTTCAGATGGTCACAAAAGTAATCTTACCTGGCGGAGACATTCTCGATGGGGAAATTAAAGCCTACGGTGCTCCTGTCAATCAAGGCAAAGACGTAGCTGTTCTCAAAATTGAAGGGAAAAACTTCCCTACTTTAACGCTTGGTAACTCCGATAATATCCAAAACCAAGAAAATATCTGGGTCAGCGGGTATCCGGCGGCGGCTGATTCGGACCTATTATCGCCAGATTCCTCGTTAATTTCGACAACCAATAGCGGCCAGATTACCACCGCTTCAAAAAATACGAAGCAAGGCAGTCCAGTGATTCAACTAAATGCTGCCGCCACCCACGGAAATAGCGGCGGACCAGTGGTGAACGAAAAGGGAGAAATCGTTGGTTTATTAACATTTAGAGGCGACACAGTCAATGGCCAGGAGGTTCAAGGCTTTAACTTTGCCGTTCCGGTTAATACAGTTAAAGAATTCGTAAATGATGCAGGTGCGAAAAATACGAAGAGTGACACCGACACCCTCTACAAAGAAGGCCTTCAATTGTATTGGGGCGGTTATTACAAAAATGCCTTAGAAAAATTTGAGGCCGTCCAGCGGATTTACCCGAATCATTCAGAAATCAAGCAATACATCACCAATGCGGAGAAAAAGGTCGACGACAGTAAAATTCTTTGGTCCGATTACCGCACCCTCTTCTATATTGTCGATGGTGTTTCAGGGCTCTTAGTCATTTTACTATTGGTTTTCACGTTTGCCTTTAGACCGAAACAGCAGACTCTTACGGTAGCAGCAAATCCGGCGCCGGCACCTGTTCCTCCTGCCCCAACGCCACAAAGCACGCCGGATAGCATTCTGGCTGACCTAAATAAAGATGGAAAAATTGATGTGCAAGAGCTGCTCAAAGCCTTACAGGAACAGCAAAAAGATAAGAAAGATGAGGATGAATAGCCGGTTCATCTTATGGAAAAAGGGATGTAGATTAAGCCTCTACACCCCTTTTCCTTTATAAAACAAGACTGCTTTTGCGTCTCCCGCTTACACCTGTGTTCAATTTAATGGCTTCCCAAATACTTTGATCGGTAATCTCCCTGACCCCATGCAGATCAGTAATCGTCCGTGCCAGCCGGATGATTTTAATATAGGTACGATTGCTCCAATTTTTTTTGAGGGAAACCTGTTGTAGGGACCGTTGCTGTTCATTGGTTAATGGACTCATTTTGACTAAGGCCTCATAAGGCACCCTGCTATTACAAACTTCCTCCCCATATCGATCATACTGCCTCTCTCTTGCCGACTCTACCCTCTTTCTTACTGTTTGCGAAGACTCCTCCGTTTTTCCCTTTAAAGAACGAAAATCCTCTGATTTCATAAAAAGCTGAATATCAAATCGATCACGTAATGGGCCGGAAAGCTTATTTTGGTATGCCCGAATTTGCCTTGGTGTGCAAATACAATAATGGCTATTTGACCCGGCATAGCCACACGGACACGGGTTCATCGCTGCCAGCAAAATAAAGGAAGCCGGGTAAGAAATGCCGACAAATGTCCCGACCTCAACATTTACACGATAGCCCTCGAGCCCTTTTAGGCCGATGCTGGTTACTTTAGCAGACATAGTTTTGTCTTCCTTTCAATAGATTTCTTCAAAAAATTGTTTTGCTGCTTCATCAATAAATGGCTTTTGGATAAATTCACGGTAATGTTCGATTGGTGGGTTTGGGAAGTAGGAAAAAATCTGATTGGTTTCGATAAGCGGGTTGGTTTCACCGAGAAGATAAGCGCGGCTGCTGCTCCAAGGATAATCTTCGGGGCGCGCTACGATGCCAGCCTTGACAGGGTTTAGGTGAATATATTTGCTGAGGTCGAGCTCGTAGGCGGCAGAATCAATCAGTTCGCCATTATATCGTTTTTCAAAAAGATGTCCGCTAAACTGGTATTTTTTGTTGAAGTACCGGGCGTATTTGGTATTGAGCTGGCTCATGATGATGCTCGGAGATGTGTCGATGGTTTCAAGCTGCAGATGTATGTGATTGGTCATCAGACAGTAGGTGTGGATGATGAAGGGGTATTCTTGTTTTATTTCTACTAGTAGATTTAGATATTTATAACGATCTCTGTCATCTAAAAATAGTGGTAGTTTTCGAATTCCGCGGCTGATGATGTGGTATTTAAAGCCGGGAAGCCAGGCACGAGGCTTACGAGCCATACGGGAGTCACTCCTTATTGTAAGTTGGTTTGGTAAGGAAAAGTTACGAGGAACTGGGTGGTTGTTGGGTTTAAGGAGGACATGTTTCCTCTCCTTATAATAATTCGATTTCTAGTTTTAAAGTCCTGCTTAATTTATAAAAAAATTGTCGATTTCTAGATTAATTCTAAAAGTTTCTTATTCTATTGAAAAATATGTAATAGTAAATTATTATTATTTTTAAGGTAAATATAGGGAAAAGAGGTAATTAGAAAATGAAACGTTTTTTTGCATTTTTACTCGCCTTTGGACTTGTTTTAGGTTTTTCATACGGTTCAAGCTCACAAAATGTAGCAGAAGCAAAATCAAAGATTGTTACGTTTAAAAACTGTAAGGCTATGAATAAAGTGTATAAAGGGGGCGTAGCCCGTTCTTCCAAAGTGAAAAACAAAGGAGGAAAGACCCACTACAAACCATTTGTTTCAAAGGCACTTTATGACGCGAATAAATCACGTGATCGGGATAAAGATTTGATTGCTTGTGAGCGATAAAAATACTTATGCAAAAAGGCTGGAACTTCTTCCAGCCTTTTTTTGATTACTCCCCCTTGGAAAAATAATATAGACCAAGGGCTAGCTGCTCTAATTCATGCTTTTGCAGGAGCACCTGGCAATAGTCTTTCGGCAATTCCTCAAAACCAAAGTGTAACCCGGCCAGACCGCCGGCAATGGCAGCAACAGTATCGCTATCATATCCCTCATTTGCTGCCCCAATTACTACCCCCAAGAAAGTGTCCTCGTTTAGTAGCCAATACAACACCCATTTCATTGTGTTAACAACAAAACCATCAGGAGGGCAGGATGGCATTTTGCCCTTCAGTGCCTCTTCATAAATGGTGCCTTTGACCTCGCTGGTAATTGCCTCCCCTAGAGACTTCCCTTGAAGAATCTGAAACGCAATTCGGTTATAAATAACGCACGCTTCTTCCGTAAGAGCATCATAATGGGTCATTTTTGATTGTAATTTGGTTATTTCTTCAATTTTTCCAAGATCTGAATAAGCAAGCGCAACCGGGAGACATCGCATCAATGATCCATTACCCGCTGACTTTTTATTAAGATAGTGAAAATGGGCTTTTTTCGAAGCTTCAAACCAGTCCCCCTCATAAATTTCAAAAACGGTTTGAATGATATTCCCAATATCCTTCGGCTTTGAGGCATTCCATTTTAAAAATTCCTCACCAATCGCACTGACGAGATTTTGTGGGTGTTTTAAAATTCCCCTGCCAACCGCCAAGGTCATCGCTGTATCGTCGGTTGTCTCCCCTTTTTCCAGCCGCCAAACACCACCGCCAATGATTTCCCGCACTTGCCCGTACCGTTCCTTGACTGCTTCCTTTGTCAAAAACTCTGTCGTTCCTCCTAAAGCGTCGCCAATCGCAAAACCAAAAAGTGCCCCTTTTATTTTGTTTAACAATTTAGATCACCTTTACTTATGTATATATAATACTTAAAGAGTAACATACCATAGGGATGCGAAAAACAGACTAGTTTAAGTATGCACTGTTTTGTCCATCCCACACAGACAAAATGACCAAAATGTCCACGAACGGTGCCTGTCACCGTAATTGTAATGAAATGGAAATGTATAAAAGTCCCATAAAGATAATATTCATTTTATATAAGTGATATTTATCCTTTTTCTAGGGGGAATGACTCTGAAAACCTTAAGGGTTATTTTAAAGGTGATTAGCGGCCTCTTTTTCTTGGATGGCATATATCTATTCGTTACAGGTCAGAGGTTTCCAGGAATTGTTGCGGTTATTGTTGCCTTTTTATTTTTCCCCGGCGGCGGAAGTGGAAACCAGAATACTAAAAACAATGACCCTAATGACAACAGCATCTCTTATGAAAGGGAATACTCTTCTGAAGGCCATTATTCAGATGGGGACCAAGGCTCTGATAGGGACGCTGGGGATTAGTATTCGTGCAAAAAAGAGATGAGACTTATTTCAGGTATGAATAATGTAATGTTCACGCTCTCCTCCCCATTGCCCTTCATCATAAGTTCCACTTTTGAATCATCAAAAAGATTAAATAAAAATCATCTCCTCAATAAAACATTCCATACAAAATGATTCAGGGAAGTCATTCCCTTTTAAGTCAGGATGAAAAAGTCCACCCCATACGGACAAAAGAGGCAAAATGTCCACGAACGGTGCCTGTCACCCTATCTGTCACTTTGTGAAATTTTGAAATTGGGTGTTGCGGAATTTTCTGAATTATGATATTTTTTGTTTTATCAAATGAAGTTTAGGCTTCATAATAGTTTAATTTGAATTTTATACTTCACCGTTATGAAAGGGTGATTAATATAGTATTTCTAGAAAGTCTGAAAACCCAGTTCTCGACCCTATCCAAGAGCCAGCAAAAAATCGCCAAATATTTATTGGATCAGCCACAGCAGTTTGCGATAAAATCAGCCGGGGAAATCGGGAAAGCAGTAGGAGTTAGTGAAACCACCGTTATTCGATTTTGCTATTCCTTACAATTTAATGGTTTTTCCGAAATGCAGAAAACCGTCAGAGAAAACCTGCTATTACCAAAAAGCAGCTTGGATCAGTACTATTCCAATAAGCTGGAACTGGTTAATCAGCCACATTTCTTTACAAATGTAATGGATCAAGATTGCCACAACATAAAACGGACTGCAGAACAAATCGATGAGGGACAATTTCAAAAGGCAGTCCATCACCTCATTCAAGCCAAACAAATTTTTATTACTGGATTGCGCTCGTCTTATGCAGCAGCACATTGGCTATCCTTCACGCTGGGATTAATGAGAAAAAATGTTTTCTTATATAAGCCGGATACCGATGATCTAATACTGACCTTGGACCGGATGAATGATCAATCCGTCTTTTTGGCCATCTCTTTTCACCGCTATTTAAAAGAAACAGTAAAAATGGCAGAGCTGGCAAAGAACCAAGGAGCAACAGTTATTGGAATAACGGATTCCCCCGTCGCTCCAATCAGCCAATATGCTGATGTGGTTCTTACCATATCCCAGCCAGAAAAATCAACACTTGATGCCATGCCATCACTTTTTTCATTATTAAATGCTCTAGTAGCAAACGTATCCGTACAGAATAAGGAACAATTTGAAAAACGCAAACATCAATACGAAACACTTGATGTCGACCATCTATTTTGTGACTAACAGCTTTAATGTCCACCCCACGTAGACAAAATAGACGAAAAGTCCACGAACGGTGCCTGTCACCGAATTTTATTAGGAGGCGGTTCGTATGAGAACTGAGCTTGATGAGTTACGGCCAATGCTACTTGAGATATTTAATCATTTGCATCAGCATCCTGAGGCGAGTTGGGAGGAGATAGCGACAACGGCCTACATAAAAAATCTTTTACAGCAGAACGGGCTTCAGCCGCATACATTTGATGATTGCACGGGGCTTGTGGTTGAAATCGGCGACGGACCACACAAGGTCGGACTGCGGACCGATATTGATGCCCTATGGCAGGAGGTAGACGGTACTTTCAAAGCCAATCACTCCTGTGGGCACGATGCCCATATGACGATGATAATCGGCGTCCTGCTGCTTCTCAAAAAACTAAACTATCAACCTAGCGGGAAACTCAAGGTCCTATTTCAACCCGCAGAAGAAAAAGGTACTGGCGCCCTAAAAATGGTTGAAAAAGGAATTGTCGATGACCTCGACTTTTTATACGGCGTTCACCTTCGCCCAATCCAAGAAATCTCGGATGGCACAGCAACACCTGCCATTTTTCACGGCTCTGCTAAGTTTATCGCCGGTGAAATTATCGGTGAAGATGCGCATGGAGCAAGACCGCATCTTGGAAAAAATGCCATTGAAATTGGCGCGGCCCTTATCAACGAAATGGGAAAAATTCATGTCGATCCGATGGTTCCATCTTCTGTGAAGATGACCAAGTTCCATGCCGGCGGCGAAAGCAGCAATCTGATTCCGGGTCACGCAAGTTTCCATCTGGATCTTAGAGCGCAAACAAACGAGGTCATGGAAACATTAACCGCTAAGGTAGAAAAAATCACGCAAGCCATTGCCGCCCTGTACGAAGTAGAGATTCCGCTTGAAACCAAAGCTTTTGTCGCAGCAGCAAAGGTAGATCCGCAAGCCCAAAAGCTTATGGAAAAAGCCATAGTTGATACACTCGGAAATGTAACAGCCCCCTACCCTTCAAGCGGTGGTGAGGACTTTCATTTTTACACAGTAAAACGACCACACATTAAAGCGACGATGCTCGGCCTTGGTTGTGACCTATCCCCTGGTCTGCATCATCCAAAAATGACCTTTAATCATGAAGCAATCTTTTCAGGTATTGAAATTTTAACAAAAACCATCATGAATACCTTTGAACATTTGAAAAAGGAGGCGCCACAGCACTATGAACAGCACTGTTGAAGTAAGACAGATAAAGACTATTGAAGAACTCAAACAAGTTCAACAACTAGAAAAAGCAGTTTGGGGAGACCCGGCGATTCCGATTCACCAAACCCTAACCGCTGTTAAAAACGGCGGGATTGTCGTCGGAGCATACGAAAAGAATCAATTAGTAGGATTTAGTTACGGCTTCCCGGGCTTCGTTAATGGCAAACCCTACCTTTGCTCACATATGCTTGGAATTGACGAAAACTATCGAGGACAAGGCATTGGTGAATTTTTAAAGAAAGAGCAAAAGAACGCGGCGATTGAAATGGGCTATGATTTACTGACTTGGACATATGACCCGCTTGAAAGCGTAAATGCCTTTTTGAATTTGACAAAGCTGAAAGCAATTTGCAGTACATATGTGAAAAATTGCTACGGGGAAATGAAGGATGGACTTAATCAAGGCTTGCCTTCCGACCGTTTTCAGGTAGAGTGGTGGATCACCAATCCCTATATTGAGGAAAAACATCAGGATGACCTGGCGGCGATTGAACGGGTACCATATGTGCAAACAGCAGATGGACTTCCACAGCTTGCAGAGGTTGATCCTAGTAGTTTTTTTAACAGCGAAGCCTTGCTTATCCCTGTTTCAAACCAGTTCCAGCAAATGAAAAAGGATTACCCCGAGCTGGCGCTTGACTGGCGCCTGAAGACGCGGGAATTGTTTGAATCCCTATTTGCCAATGGATTTACTGCCGTAAGGGTTGTGAAAACAGCCGACGAACCTGTCCATTACTATTTACTAAAAAAACGAGATTTACTTCCAGTAGAAAGAAGGCCATTTAAATGATGATTAAACAGGTAATTCTCCGTCACTTAAAAATGAAGATGAACTTTCCATTCACGACTAGCTTTGGAACATTTACAGATAAAGAATTTATTTTAGTAGAGGTACAGGATGAGAATGGCGCATCAGGCTGGGGCGAATCCGTAGCTTTCACATCCCCTCTTTATAATGAAGAAACACTAAAAACCAACTGGCATATACTCGAGGACTTCTTGATTCCGATGATTAAGGATAAGGAAATCAGCCACCCTGACGAAGTGTCCGCCCTCTTCGAACCCATTCGAAAAAATAATATGGCAAAGTCAGCGATTGAGGGCGCAATTTGGGACCTGTATGCAAAACGGGAAAATCTCCCTCTTGCAACCGCACTCGGTGGTGAGAAAAAAGAAATTGAAGTCGGGATCAGTATCGGCATTCAAAAATCAGTAGACGATTTGCTGGGAATTATTGACGGTTCCGTTTCAGAAGGCTACCGCCGTATCAAAGTAAAAATCAAACCGGGCTGGGATATCGATGTTATCCGTGAAATCCGCCGCCATTTTCCAACCATCCAGTTGATGGCTGATGCAAATTCTGCCTATCGTCTTCAAGATTTGGAGTTGTTGAAACAACTGGACGAGTTCGGCTTAACCATGATTGAACAGCCACTCGCTTCTGATGACATTGTCGACCATGCGCTTGTGCAAAAACATCTGACTACACCGATTTGTCTGGATGAAAGCATCCATTCCTATGAGGATGCACGCAAAGCCATCAGTCTCGGAAGCTGTAAAATTATTAATATTAAAATTGGACGAGTTGGAGGCCTAACAGAGTCGAAAAGGATTCATGACCTATGTATGGAACAAGGTCTGCCGGTTTGGTGCGGCGGGATGCTCGAGGCCGGGGTTGGCAGAGCGCATAATATCGCCTTGACTACGCTCACAAATTTTACGATGCCTGGAGATACAGCAGCATCTTCTCGTTATTGGGAGCGGGATATTATTGATCCGGAAGTTACAGTCCATAACGGGCTAATTACTGTGCCAAGTAAGGCAGGAATTGGATATGATCCGAACATTGACGCAATTGAGTCATTTACAGTAAGAAAGCAAAATTATTAAATTGAGGGGAGTTGGCCTCCTCTCTCTTTACGGGTTAAATTTTCCGAATTTTTCTAAAACTACAAAGGAGAATGGATATGAAAAAAAGTTTTCAGATTGCCGGCGCTTATGTCGGAATCATCGTTGGCGCCGGATTTGCTTCAGGGCAGGAAATTCTACAATTTTTCACTAGCTTTGGCTGGATGGGAATCGCGGGAGGCATCATTGCAACCTTTTTCTTTGCCTTTTTGGGCATGCAGCTGACCCAGTTGGGCTCGCGTCTTAAAACAGATTCCCATAAAGACGTAATCTATCATATTTGTGGGCGTTATTTAGGGGTTATTGTCGATATTATTATTACCTTCTTCTTATTTGGTGTTGCCGTTGTAATGATGGCCGGAAGCGGTTCGATTTTTGAACAGCAATTCGGACTGCCGGCAATGGTCGGGAATATTGTTATGGCAGCTCTGACGATTTTAACGGTTTGCTTGAATGTACAAAAATTGTTAAACATCATTAGTATGATTACACCGTTTTTAATGGTATTGGTCTTAATCATCACAGGGTATTCACTTTTTACAATGGACCAAAGTTTTGCAGACCTTAATGCGATTGCAAAAGCGCAGCCGCAAGCTGCATCAAACTGGTTAATGGGTGGACTTCTTTATGTTTCCTATAATATTGCTGCAGGAGCAGCGATGCTTGCGGTCATGGGAGGAACGGAAAAGGATTCGAAGGTGGCTGGACGCGGTGGTATTCTAGGAGGACTTGGCCTGGGATTATTGATTTTATTGATCAATATCGGAATGTTTGTGAAAATGGACCAGTTGAAAAGTGTGGACATGCCTACATTGATGCTTGCCAACCATATGCATCCGGTTCTAGGTGCATTGATGTCGATCGCGTTACTTGGGATGATTTATAACACAGCTGTTGGAATGCTGTACGCGTTTTCCGTACGCTTGATCAAACCTTCTTCTAAAAAATTCAAACCAGCAGTCATTGGCTTCGGCGTTCTTTCCTTTGCAGCCAGTTTTGTCGGATTCATCAAATTAGTCAGTACGGTATACCCGCTAATGGGCTATCTAGGCTTTACATTAATTGCAGCCATTATCCTCGCCTGGTTCCGTTCACGGAAAAATAGAGGGATTGATAACAATACGAGAATTGCAGGGTAATAGGATTACTCCTTTACACCTTGTGAAACAAATAGGGGATTGTCCATTTTCGGTCAATCCCTATTTACTCAAATACCCATATAAAAGCAAACCATTCATGAGAACGACGTAAAGAATAATTTGTACAACAATCAAAAAAGCGATATCCTTTATTTTCTCCGCAAACTTTATATAAAGTAAACTGCCAACAATCAGTTCTAACAATGGCGCCCATATAATCATCCAACCCATTTCGTTTCCCTCACTTTGCTATTCTAGCATAATATCAAACAACATTAATATCGTATGAGCCAATAAAGCAATTGTCAATAGCGCATATGCGGCCATTGTTATTCGACAAAATTCGAGTGGTGACAGGCACCTGTCGAAAAATCTATAAAAAACAGCTGAAATAACCAAAATCCCCCCCAAAAGTGAATTTTGATCTCTAAAATCAAGTTTTTAGCTGTTACTTACATTCAAATTTGGTTTTGGTCGGTTCGATGGAAATGTTTTTTCCCATTATGGTAGAGGTACCCGGGAATAAAAGGTGAAGCGCGCTTTCTGAAAGGATTTCCCTTGGAAAGCTTTGAAGAGTTGGTTGTCCAGTATAGTCCGATGATCCATAAAATCATTCACACATTGCACATCTATAAAAATTGGGATGAATTCTATCAACATGGTCTGATTGCCCTTTGGGAGGCAAGCAATCGCTTTGAACCCGAAAAAGGAAACTTCACCAGCTATGCCTACAACTATATTAGAGGGTTCCTTCTATTAGAATTAACTAAAGCACACAAATATGAAGAAAATTGTGTCTGTCCTAAAGAAGAATTCTGGGAAACCGCCGAAGGGATTTTCATTGATTATCCTTTAGAGACAGAAACCATCCTATCCGTTTGCACCACCTTAACACCCAACCAAAGGAAATGGGTGCTATACACTGCACTACATGATCTTTCAATTAAAGAGATTGCCATTAAAGAAAACGTCTCCATGTCTGCTGTCAAAAGCTGGCGTGCGGGAGCACGCGAAAAGTTGAGGGAGAGGATAGCTGAATAAACAATACGAAAGGAACGGCCAAGACGGGGCCGTTCCCTTTCCTATAAAAAAAATTTGGCAGATAGCGAGACTTATATAATTTCCCCTATGAATATTGTAATATATAGTAGTTGGACAAAAAGTACTGTTTTTCAATAGAATCCTAGTTATTTCGGAGGTGCCTGGCACCGAAAGGGGTATTGGTCGAGTGTACAAAAAGGTTGCAGTCTCTCTTCTTTCTGGTTTACTAGTTTTTTCTTCTTCGGCTTCGGCTCTAGTATTTGCTGCAAGGAATGAGCAGAAAGATGAGAACTATGCATTAATACAAAAGCACGACAACAACATGCTAGAAAAATCCGTTTCACAGTCAGACCTTGTTGGCAAAAAGAAACTAGCAATGCAAGCAGCACGGGCAGCTTTTTCAAAAAAGAATCAAGAAAAGTATGTGCCTGGTGAACTGATTGTTAAGTATAAAAATAATACAGTGTCCACGAAGGTTCGAACGAAGCATTCGCTCAAATCGCTGAAAAAGCTGAAAGCAATTGATGCTGAGGTTGTGAAGGTACAAACTGGCACGTCAATGGATAGCCAAATGGAAAAATTGGAGGCAGATCCTTCGGTTGAATATGTTCAGCCCAACTATTTATATAAACCTTCTGCTCTCCCAAATGATCCGTCGTTTAATCAATTATGGGGCCTCCACAATACAGGACAAAAGATTGCCGACAGCATTGGGGCCACCGATATGGATATTGATTACCCGGAAGCCATGCAGGAGTTTCATAAACTTGCAAACCCTAGTCAGACCGTTGTTGCAGTGATTGATACGGGGGTGGATATCAATCATCCTGATTTGCAGGGTGATATTTGGACGAATCCGGGGGAAATTGCCAATAACGGGAAAGATGATGATGGAAATGGCTATGTAGATGATGTGCATGGCTGGGATTTCCTTCACCATGATAATTCCGTTTTTGATGCGGCTGATGGCGACGAGCATGGGACCCATGTGGCGGGAACGATTGCGGCGTCAAGTAATAACGGTCTTGGGGTAACCGGGATTGCCCCGAATGTAAAAATTATGCCATTAAAGTTCATTGGCCCTGATGGCGGTTCCACTGCAGATGCGATTTCAGCGATTGATTATGCGGCGAAGATGGGCGTTAAAATTTCCAATAACAGCTGGGGCGGTTCTGATTATGACCAAGCCCTGAAGGATGCGATTGAACGCTCGAACATGTTATTTGTCACGGCGGCGGGTAATGACGGGAAAAATATTGACTATTATCCTGATTACCCGGCAAGCTTTACCAGCCCAAATATTATTTCTGTTGCTGCGATCGATAACACTGGTAAACTAGCAAATTTTTCGAACTACGGGACTCGAGGTGTGGATATTGCTGCGCCCGGTGTGAGTATTCTAAGTACGGTTCCGAAAAAATTAGAGGCTGGCGTTTCTGCTCAGATTAATAATTCTGCCAATCAATATAAAGCGATTGTGAATGGCTTTGGTTTTGAAAACATGACTAGTACAGACGGTCCAGAGGCTTTTAAAAAAGCGCTCGATTATTTAGGGGTTACAGCCGCTTCAAAGATATTATTAGTTCAGGATGATGAATCTGATGATGGTTACCCAAACTTCCTGAAAAAGTACGAGGAACTTTTAAAACAAGCCGGGGTGAGTACTTATAAAGAAGTAACAGTATCAACAGATAATTCCGGCCCAGACTTGGGAATACTCAGCAGCTATGATACGGTCATTTGGTTTTCAGGGTACGCAATGGGAAATCAATATCCTACTTTAACCAATAATGATCTCACTTCCCTCGATCAATTTTTGAAGAAAGGTCAGAAATCTCTTATTTTAAGCGGTGAAGATTTATTGTATCAAAATGAGGATTCCAGTTTTGTAACGAATACTCTCTCCCTCCATATTACAGGGGAAGGTGCGGCAAGAACCGCTGTAGGGGTACCCGGGACGATTTATGATGGTGCAAAGTACCCGCTTGGTTATGCCCCTTATACTGATTATTTTACAAGCAATAATACGAACTTGGCGAAAATCAACCTGATTTTCCCTGCTGAGACGAATTACAATGATGCATATGAGTATTTTGACGGAACATCGATGGCCACCCCTCATGTGACCGGTGTTGCAGCACTATTGGCAGGAAAATATCCAAGCTTTGATGCCGAGCAATTGAAAAAGATCCTACTCGCATCCGGCGACAACTTGAGTTCATTAAATACAAAAATTTCAGGCGGTAAAAAGCTAAATGCATATAAGGCTTTAACCTACTTCAGACCAACAGTTGGTCAGGTAACTGAAAGATCCAACTCGGTCACGGGAACGGCTGAACCGGGGGCAACGGTTACAATTAAAATTGGTGGCCGGCAATATACGGCAGTCGCTGATAGGGACGGGCATTTTACTGTAGCGATTCCTGTGCAAAAGGCGGGTACGATTTTATCTGTTTCGGCTGGATATACCGGTGATGTTGTAAGCGTGAAGGTCGTTGACGTCACCGTCCCTGCGGTTACGATTACGAACACAGTGTCAAACCTTTCAAAGGAAGTAATCGGAAAAACTGAGGCCGGAGCGACGATTACGGTTGTAATTGGTTCCGCAAGCTATAAAGCTGTTGCCAATTCTGCCAGAAGCTTTAAAGTGTTCATTCCGGTACAAAAAGCTGGAACGAAGCTAACTGTAACCGCTAAGGATGCTGCTGGACACGTAAGTTCGGTAAAAACCATAACGGTTGTCGATAAAATCCCGCCTGCCTCTATAAAGGTTAAATCCGTGTCTAACCTATCGAAGACGGTTAGCGGCCTAACGGAAAAAAGCGCATCCATTACGGTTGTGGCAGGTTCGAAAAAATATTATGGCAAGGCGGATTCTTACGGAAACTTCAAAGTTGGAATTTCTGTACAAAAAGCGGGTGCAAAACTGACCGTGACAGCTAAGGATGCTGCTAGTAATGCACGTTCGGTGCCGGTGACCGTGACAGACAAACGCCCTCCTGCAGCACCGAAATTGAAAACCGTTGTAAAAAGCACAACGAAAAATCTTAGCGGTACAGCAGAATCGGGTTCCATGATTGTCGTCAAAGTGGGCCATAAAACGGTCGGAACAACCAAGACAGACTCACATGGCAAATTTAAAGTAAAAATCAAAGCACAAAAAAAGAAAACAGTTCTTACTGTTACAGCAACAGATAAGGCCAAAAATGTAAGCAAAACTACGAAAATAAAGGTAAAATAAAATTTGCGAAAAAATCACATAGGTGCCTGACACCTATGTGATTTTTTCACATTCCACCCCTATACCCCCAATATTCTCCACTTAATCCCAGAATAAGGTAGAAATTTCACATTTTCGTCATAAAAAGCCGTTTTTTAAGAAAAATGTCATAAAACTAGTAAACGATTGAAATATAACTGTAACACTACCATGGTATATTTTTAGTATCAAAGAAAAGGAGTTTGAATTATGAAAAAATTCCTCACAACAATAAGTCTTGCAGCATTTCTATTACTAGCACATAATAGTGGAGCATCCGCAGCATCTAATACATATACCGTTAAAAAAGGCGATTCCCTTTATAAGATTTCCAGAACAACACATGTTTCGATTACCAATCTAAAAAATTGGAACCATCTTAAATCAGATGTCATTCATCCAAACCAGAAATTAAAGATTACGAAGCCTGCTACTAGTAATGTTACAAAAACTAGTAAAACTGTAAAAAAGACTACTAGCAAAGTAACAGCAAGCAAGTCACAAAAAGTAGTAAAGACCATTACAGTGAGTGCTTCTGCTTATACGGTTAATTGCGCAGGCTGCTCAGGTAAAACCTACACAGGTCTTAACCTAAAGAAAAATCCGAATCTAAAAGTGATTTCGGTTGACCCTAGAGTGATTCCACTAGGCTCAAAGGTATATGTTGAAGGTTACGGCTATGCGATTGCCGCCGACAAAGGCAGCGCCATCAAAGGAAAAGAAATCGATGTTTTCATGCCTACTTATAAAAAAGCCATTCAATGGGGCAGAAAAACGGTTAAAGTGAAAATCTTAAAATAGAATATAAATGAAAGTCCCAAATGCCGAGGTTAGATCGTGCACTTGGGACTTTTTTGTTGCGGTTTTTTGGTCGGCTGGGCCCCTCTCGTTTTCCACTATTCCTACCTTGCGGGACATCCCAAACTGCTTTATGATAAAAACAACATCCAAAAAATGTATTCACCACAACATGTCCACCCCACACGGACAAAATAGATAAAAAGTCCACGAACGGTGCCTGTCACCTTGTGAAAACTATGAAAAGGAGGTACAGTCATGAGCCAAAACGGTATTTTTAAGGCCGTTTGCCCGCTTGATTGTCCGGATCAATGTGGTCTTCTTTTACAAAAGGAAAACGGGAAAATTATTAAGGTGGAGGGAGATCCTAATCATCCGGTAACTCAAGGCCATATTTGTAATAAGGTCAGGAATATGACTGACCGGATCAATGATGAGAAACGTTTGAAATACCCGCTAAGACGAACGGGGCGAAAAGGAGAAGGCCAGTTTGAACAGATTACTTGGGATGAAGCAATCCAAACGATAACCGCCCGTTGGAAAAGCCTGATCCAAACCGATGGACCGGAAAGCATCCTCCCCTACAGTTTTTATGGGAATATGGGAAATCTCAGCGCGGAAGCCATGGACCGCCGCTTCTTCCACCGCATAGGCGCTTCCCAGCTCGATCGATCAATCTGCTCCTCTGCGGGTTCAGCCGGCTATAAATATACGATGGGCGGCAGCTTCGGCATTGATCCTGAAGATACCATCCATTCGAAACTGTTCATTTTTTGGGGCATCAATGCCGTCAGCACCAATATGCATCAGGTGGCGATTGCCCAAAAGGCCCGCAAACAAAACGGGGCGAAAATTGTCGTCATTGACGTTCACAAAAACCAGACCGGCAGATTAGCAGATTGGTTTATTCCGATTTTACCAGGAACCGACAGCGCCCTCGCCCTTGGAATCATGCATATTCTATTTTCCGAAAACCTGGTCAACGAAGACTTTTTACAAAAATACACCGTGGGATACGAAGAACTTCGCGAACATGTCCGCCAATATGACCCGGACACTGTTTCAAGAATCACAGGTGTCTCTCCCGAGGATATCTATAAACTGGCGCGAATGTACGGAAAAACCTCACCTTCTTTTATTCGCATCGGAAACGGTCCGCAGCACCATGACAATGGCGGGATGTTCGTCCGAACGGTTGCATGTCTTCCCGCACTCACCGGCCAATGGCTTGTAAAAGGCGGCGGAGCTATTAAGGGAAATGGCGGCTACCTGTCACATAATGAGCTTCGATTACAGCGCCCAGATTTATTAAAAAATAAAAACACCCGCGTTATAAATATGAATCTTCTTGGTGAAGCATTGCTGACATTGGACCCACCTGTGAAATCCCTTTTTGTGTACGGTTCAAATCCGGCAGTAGTTGCGCCCAATGGCAATAAAGTCCGCGAAGGCCTTGCCCGGGAAGACTTATTTACGGTCGTCCATGATTTATTTTTAACCGATACGGCCAAGTATGCTGATATCATTTTGCCAGCGACTTCATCCTTTGAAAATACGGATTTTTACACCTCCTACTGGCATCACTATATTCAGCTTCAGCAGCCCGTCATCGAGTCATATTACGAGGCAAAATCGAATGTTGAAGTTTTCCAGCTACTGGCTGAAGTGATGGGTTTTGATGAACCTGTTTTTAAACAATCTGAAGCAGAAATGATAGCCGAAGCATTGGATCATTTGAAAAATCCTTATTTGGAAGGCATTGATTTTGCGGGGCTGGCGGAACATCATTATCTGAAAGCCAAGGTGAAACCGCTTTTCCCTGGAAAGCTTCCAACCCAAAGTGGAAAAATTGAGCTTTACTCAGAAAAAATGAAGGAGGATGGGCATCCCCCATTGCCAACCTATATACCTTTACAAGAGGACGGAGCTTTCGACTATTCCTTTGTTCCGGCACCAAACCATAATTTCTTAAACTCTACTTTTTCAAACAATCAAAAGCACACCACACTTGAAAAAGAACCGCGCCTGCATATGAATGTTCGCGATGCAGTTAAGGAAGGAATTGAGGACGGTGCCAAGGTCCGCATCTGGAACCACCGAGGCGAATGCATCCTAAAAGTAAGCATCGGCGAAAACGTCCTCCCAGGGGTCCTCGTCACCCAAGGTCTCTGGGCAGACCAACAAGGCACCAGGCAACTCGTAAACACCCTAACACCCGACCGAATCGCCGACATGGGCGGCGGCGCCACCTTCTTTTCCGGCAGAGTAAATGTAGAAAAAGTCTAATCGACAAAATTCGGGTGGTGCCTGTCACCACCCGAATTTTGTCGAACCATACCTCCCCCATTCAATACTCTTCAATCTTCTACATTTTTCCTGGATATTCTACGAATAAATTGTCTGAATATTTGTTATTATATTGGGTTACTCTCTGTTTCCAGGTTCGTTACAATTATAGTAATAAAGGAAATGGAGGGGTGGCTTTGAAATCTCTGCTGAAATTAACGATTCTACTTTCTCTACTAGTTGGGATCTTCCTTCCATTTAATATCCCTGCACAGGCGGTTACCAAGTCCAAGTCGACCGCGACCGTAACGGCAAGTATATTAAATGTAAGAGAAAAACCTAGCCTCAGCGCTAAAAAAATAGGAAGCTTGAAAAAAGGCACCGAGGTCACCGTCTATTCTAAAACGAAATCCCAAAAATGGTCTGAAATTCGCTACAAGTCAAAAAAAGCCTACGTTTACACGAAGTATCTAAAATTCAAAACTTCAAAACGCGCAAGCTATCTACTAGACAAAACCAAGGTTTATACCTATACAAGCAAAGATGGAACCTACCAATTGATCCCCACTGGGAAAAAGTATAACCAAACCTGGGACAAATGGTACTACTCCTCCAAATCAACTGAGAAACAATTATTCATTGTAAGCGAAAACAGTATAGGCCTGTACACAGGATATATTGACTCCGAGTACTATATTGATATCAAATACCCGGCAAAGGTGGGCCAGTCATGGGACGTCGGTTACGAAGGTGAGGGCAAGGCACGGATTATCTCCATCACGAAAACTGTCAAAACGCCGGCCGGTAACTTTAAAAATTGCATCATCGTAAAAGAGGATTCCGGTTATACTACCTACTTCGCCAAAAACATCGGGCTCGTGAAAGCGACCAATAACGGGAAAACAGTTACGATTTTAAAAAGTTTAAAGAAAAAATCACCGGCCAACTAGGCAGGTGATTTTTTCACGTAAAAGCACTATCTCTTCTTCGGTATAAACTCAAAGATCTCCTCGGACTCAAAACTATCCACTAACCGGTTCAGCCAGTCATAGTATTCAAGCGCAGAAGTGAGTTTTTCAATATCCAGCCTGGCCTTCTCTTTTGTAAGCTCCTCGACACTTTCATCCTCTAAAAGCGACCGAAGCTCCCGGAGTGATTTTTCCATCGCCGAAACATTGATTGAAATCCCGGCTCTCCACTTAACCGTAAAAAAATCAATAAAGGTTTGATACCAATCCGGCTCTGCCTGATAAAGGTCCTTCCTGACCCCTTTTCTCCAAACTTTCCCGACCATTTTTAACTCTAAAAGACTTCGCACAGATGTGCTCATACTCGTTTTGCTCATCCCGAGCTCTTCCTTCATATCATCTAATGTCAATGGTCCCTCTTGAAAATACAAAGCACCATATAAACGTCCAACAGATTCCGTTACACCATATAAATTCATATTTTGAGAAATCGCCTCTATAACCCGCTCACGGGCATGCTCAAGCTTTTGTTCTCCATCCATGATCCAATTCACACTCACTTTACAATCGTGTCCTTTATTAGATTATCATGAAAAATTGAAAAGTAAAGGAGCTAGTTAGGGAGCATTAGGGAGCATTTCGGAGGAATTGTAAGAATAATACGAATACACTTTGTAAAGTTTTTTCTGTACGTACTTTATGAACAGATTTGGCGTAATACCAACATTGCCCAGTAAATCTAAAATAATCTACAATAAGATAGTCAGTTCGAAAAAATTGAGGTGAATCTATGAGTAACAACTATAAAATTCAAGTTCGTAATGTTACAAAAGTTTTTGGAAAATCAAAAACAGCTCTTCAGCTATTGAGAGTGGGAGAGACCAAACAAAGCATTTTAAAGAAAACTGGTGCAACTGTAGGTGTTAGCCAGGCCAACTTCGAAGTCGAAGCCGGTGAAATTTTTGTCATCATGGGTTTATCCGGAAGCGGTAAATCGACATTGGTGCGATTGATCAATCGCCTGATTGAGCCTACATCCGGGGAAGTCCTGATTGATGGGAAAGATATTGTAAAAATGAACAAAGAACAGCTACGGGACATGCGCCGTAAAAAAATCAGTATGGTCTTCCAGAAATTTGCACTCCTCCCTCACCGCACGGTTATAGAAAATACCGAATATGGGCTGGAGGTCCAGGGGGTTGCAAAAGAAATCCGCAAAGAAAAGGCGCTGGAGGCTTTAAGGCTTGTCGGGCTCGAAGGATATGAAAACCAGTACCCGAAACAGCTAAGCGGCGGAATGCAGCAACGGGTTGGATTGGCCCGGGCCCTTGCTAATGATGCCGATATCCTGCTAATGGACGAAGCCTTTAGTGCACTCGATCCCTTAATTCGCAAAGATATGCAAGATGAGCTGCTCGAGCTACAGTCAACGATGAAAAAAACAATTGTGTTTATAACTCACGATCTTGACGAAGCGCTCCGAATCGGTGACCGTATTGCCTTGATGAAGGATGGTTCCATCGTTCAGATTGGAACACCGGAGGAGATCCTTATTAACCCATCAAACGACTATGTTGAGAGATTCGTAGAGGATGTGGACCTATCCAAAGTATTGACAGCCGGTCATGTCATGAAACGTGCCGAGTCTGTTTCGATTGAAAAAGGTCCGAGAGTTGCCCTACAGATGATGAGGGAACTAGGAATTTCGAGTATTTATGTCGTGGATAAAAAGAAAACTCTACTCGGAGCGATCACTGCCTCTGATGCAAAAAACGCGCTTGAACATGGCCTCTTAGTCCGGGAAATTTTACAAACGGATATTTCCACTGTTGCGCCCGATACTTTATTAACCGATTTATTTGAAAAAGTCTCGACCGCGTCAATTCCGGTAGCGGTTGTCGACGAAAACAAGCGCTTAAGCGGGATTCTTGTCAGAGGGGCCGTCATTGCTGCGCTGGCAGGCAACAATGACACAATTAATCAATTAGAAACCGCAAAATCCGAAGTCGCAGCCGTTCAAGAAAGCAGGGGTGAATAAACGATGGAAAAATGGTTGCCAAAAATCCCGATTGCCGATTGGGTGGATGCTTTTGTCAATTGGCTGACGACAGCTTTTGAAGTGGCTTTTGACGGAGTTTCCGAAGTCCTTGAATCATTTGTCGATGGCTTAGTCGCAGGATTCGGCTATATCCCTTCCTATATTTTTATGATTCTATTAACACTGCTTGCTTGGAAAATCGCTAATAAGGGAATTGCACTTTTTACATTAGTTGGTTTATTTTTAATCGCAAATCTCGGCTATTGGGATCCAATGCTCCAAACCTTGGCGCTTGTACTCACAGCCGTCATCATTTCGATTGTTTTAGGCATACCGATGGGTATTTGGGCTTCACAAAACCAAGCAGTCAAACAAACGGTGACACCTGTTTTGGACTTTATGCAAACAATGCCTGCCTTCGTCTACCTGATTCCAGCCATTTTCTTCTTTAATATAGGTGTTGTTCCAGGGGTTGTCGCATCGGTTATATTTGCGATGCCGCCGACCATTCGCTTAACGATTCTCGGCATCCAGCAGGTTCCGGCTGATATTATTGAAGCCACCGAGGCGTTTGGATCGACAACCGGACAGCGTTTGCTAAAAGTACAACTGCCGCTAGCCATGCCTACGATCATGGCAGGGATTAACCAAAGTATCATGCTGGCGCTATCCATGGTTGTCATTGCTTCCATGGTTGGGGCTCCTGGTCTAGGTGCCGATGTGTACCGGGCTGTTACACAGATTCAAATTGGAAAAGGGTTTGAAGCCGGTCTATCGATTGTTGTCATTGCGATCATTCTAGACCGGATTACGCAAAATATCGGAAAAAGCAAAAAACAAGGGGGAACCGCCTAAAATGAAAAAATGGATATTGATGTTACTCGCAGCTTTATTGACCATGGGACTTGCCGCATGTGGATCAGATAAAACAAGTTCGGATGCTAAGGGAAAAACAGTCGGGGATAGTGTTGATTATAAAATCATCGGGATTGACCCTGGTGCCGGTTTGATGAAGGCATCTGCCAAAGCAATCAAGGATTATGGGTTAGATGATTGGACGCTGGTTGAAGGTTCAAGTGCTGCAATGACTGCCGCTTTGAAAAAAGCCTATGACAAAAAAGAGCCAATTATTGTTACCGGCTGGACACCGCATTGGATGTTTGCCAAATTTGATTTGAAATACTTAGAGGATCCAAAAGGTTCATTTGGCAAGGATGAAACGATCCATACGATTGCCCGTAATGGACTTAAAAAAGATTTACCAGAAGCCTTTAAAGTGATCGACCAATTCCACTGGACTCCCGATGATATGAATGTCGTGATGAACGGTATTGAAGATGGAGACCAACCAGAAGATGCTGCCGCTAAATGGGTAAAGGATAATGCGGATAAGGTAGCCGAATGGACGAAGGGTGCGAAGAAAGGTTCTGGCGAAAAAGTTACCCTTGGCTATGTTGCATGGGATAGCGAAATTGCCAGCACCAATGTCCTTGGAAAAGTCTTAACCGACATGGGCTATAAAGTTACGTTAAGACAAGTAGAAGCAGGACCAATGTGGACCGGCATAGCCGATGGCAGCCTCGACGCCTCCGTCGCAGCCTGGCTCCCATCTACCCACGCCGACTACTACAAAAAATACAAAGGCAAATTCCAAGACCTAGGCGAAAACCTAGCCGGCACAAAACTCGGCCTAGTTGTTCCAGCCTATATGGATGTTAATTCAATTGAAGATTTGAAATAAAATTCGACAAAAATCGGGTGGTGCCTGTCACCACCCGATTTTTGTCGAACACACTCACCCCTATTCTTTGCCCACTGGTGACTTCAACTAATCCTGATAAAGGTCAATAAAAAAAGAACCATTGGTTCCGACGACCGCATAGTGGATGTCTTTTATTTCTAATCTCCTCGTTTTTAACTGTTGTTCAAGCCATGGTTTGGAATACGGATCATTGAGGTTTTTATCAATAACCACTCCGTCCATGATCAGTTCTACTGGAAGGCTGTTTTCTTGATGAGGCTGATCAAGATTTAGATCCTTTTTGGTGACAGGCTGAAAAGGTGATTTTTTTAACACCGATAAGTTTCCACTCACCTCAAGTAAGGCAAATTCCACCTCAACAATATCAAAGATTCCCTGCTCCCTTAGTTGCAGATTCAAATGATCGAGAGTGTATTTTACTTTCTTCATATTTGAATCCAAAAGCTTGCCATTTTCGATAATGATGGTTGGTTGTCCTGATACCCAGATGCGAAGACGTCTGCTATTGGCAGAATAAGCAGACATGATTAAGTAGAGAAATATAAGTGTAAGAAAGGCTGCCAGCATCGGGTAAAATTTGAGATTAGTATCAAAGCCCATGTTTGCAATAAATGAACCTAACGTTATAGACAATGCAAAATTATAATGGTTTTTATGAGCATTTACCTGTTTGCCAATACAGTAAGTGACCACCATTAGAATAATAAAAGAAACAACTGTACGTAAAATTGCTAAAATCACAACATGCTCCAACTCATTCATCCTTCACAACAAAAGTACTCATGAAGTCATTATTTGCCATTGCAACTGTAAACATGCGAAAAAAACATGTGAAATTTTCACATGTTGCCTGGCACCTTTGTGTAAGCATTTTTGCCTTATGCCCATTTTTAGTGAGAAATGCTCATTTCCAATTCCATTTTCATATTTCTATGGTGTGGATATAATAAATGAAAGCAGGTGTTTGTATGCCTCGAGTTTTTGGTTATCCAATTATCGGTGTAGGTTATAATCCGTATATGTTTGGTGGATATGGGTTCCATCACCATCACTACCCATACTTTGGCGGTTTTGGCTATGGATTTCATCATCCGTGGCACCATCATGGATACGGATGGTAAATAAGAAAGAATGAAAAGTAATAATTCCCCAATTAAAAGTTACAAAACCTGAATTTTCACAAAATAGACTGAATCATAGCGATTCAGCCTTTTTATGTTTTTTAAAAAAATTCGAATGTAATTAATTGTTGTAACTGCAACTATTTCCAAAATCGTGAAAGATGAGAAAATGCTAGCTGTTGCTAGATTCTCCTTGCCTAAACTTCAACTTTTTTTTTGATCATGTTTTTGATTAGGCTTTCCACAAGCGCCGGAACTTCTTCAAATGCGCTCTTGATATGGAGGCGTTCGGTGCGTTTGTGGGCATCTTTCCCAAATGGCCCCACGTTCAGCACGGGTGCTTGGAGTTGTTTCATTTCCTCGAATGGGATGCTGTAGCTGTCTCCCCAAACCGGTGTGTTGGCGACAAAAGAATTCCATCCTTCATTCGTATCGTTGTAATTCACATAGCTTAAGTCGCAAATGCCATTGAAATAGTGGATTTGTCCTACCGGCAGCCCAAAATTTTCCATCCCCTGCGCTTTAATATGGCTCACACACTCACGAATAAATTCACTATCAGACGAATTGACAGCCGGATAATATGGCGGTGCATAGAGCAAAATCATTGCCGGTGCCAGCTCTTGGCACTCAATCATTAATGTATCAGCGATTTGGAAGGACTTATCGCGGTCATCCCACTCGCTGTTGGCGAGAACCTCGGCTTTCACCGAATTAACAAAATCCTGGCCAAGTTTTGCAACAGCATGCTCGAGCAATTGTTCATAACGGAGAACATGGACTTCCCCTACCGGTTTTACGCCCTGAGCCGTACAAATTTTTTGATAGGCCGTATTGCAGGCCATTGCTGCGTCCCCGGCAATCTCCTCAAAAATATCCATGATTTCCGCTGCATTTCGCTTCATTAAAAATACATTATACAAGGCAGCTGCACGAAATGGTGTCTGTGCCGAGTACTCCATTTTTAAATCCTTTTGCTGGAGTGTCACCGGAAGCGGCGTCTTTTCTCCCATCACCGTTTCCTCAAGTTTAACGTTCCACTCCATTTGCTGCGTCATAAACGAAGCCATATAGCTTGCAGTAATCCCGCTCAGCGGTTCGCCGACATGGGTTTCGCGCCCGTAAAAAAGCACGGAAGGCATAATTTTACCGATCGAGCCGGAGTAAATATAATAATTGCGGTCACCCGGCTGCTGCGTAAATACCGGCTCTCCATTTAGAAATAATTTGTAGGTGAGACCGTGTTCTTCACGCATTTCAACTAATTTCACTACAGCGGCCCGCATACCCGCCGAATTGACTTCTTCATCCGGAACCGTAAGTAAAATAAAATTAATTGGCCATTTTTCTGCGGAAGCCTTTTCAATTAATCCCATATGCATGACGAGACCCATTTTCATATCCATCGTGCCGCGCCCAAACAGATATTCACCAGAAAGAAGATCTTCTCTTGCATCCTCCGGCAGGCTGTCAATTCGGCTATAAAGTAATTGCGTTAATTCCTCAGGCTTGAAGGCGAATTCTTCGATATCCCCGTATTCCGCTGTAAAAACCGTATCAAAATGACTAATGAGAACAATGGTATCCTGGGCTTCTGGATGTTTGTATAGAGCGGTGACGAATCTTCTACCTAAATCCGCATCATGAAGACTTAAGTGACCAGGATTCTCTTGAAAATAGGGCAAACTCTGTAGTTTTGCTTCCAGCTTTTTAGGGAATTCCCGTTCTCCCGGCGTCAATGTCCGGCTTTCCCAGCTCACCACCTCGCATAACAAACGGCGAAGCCCTTCTTTTGTTGCCCACTGATATTCTGTCATGATCTTCTATCCCCTTTTAAGGTATTACACTTTGTCTAAAAAAGCGGAACTCATTTTAAATATACTGCTATAACGATCTATTTACTATCATTAATAGGCTGGCATTTCATGTCAGGAGCAGCAGAATGGAGCAGCTTTTTCTATGAAGATTTAGAAACGCAAGGACAAGCAGCTTAGTCCACCGTCTAATTTACGGAATTCAGTTGTATCTACTTCAATGGTTTTGAAGCCTGCATCCTCTATATTTTTCTTAGTTTTCGGGAATCCAGCTGGAACGATAACATAATCGTTGACGCGAATACAGTTGGCTGCATACTCTTCTTCAGTCGGCACAATGATTTTTTTGTAAGAATTGAAATCAGCATGGTCGACGAATTCACCAGCGGCCAAGATGATTCCTTCCCCAATGTAGTTAACCCCGGTTTTTAAGTGGAAGAATTTCTCTAATTCAACAATGGTAGCTTTGTAGTTTTCCGATTCAAGGATTTGCTTTAATTGTTTGGCACCTTCATGGTTCGTTCTCGCTGAAATTCCGATATAGAAATGATCTTCAATTTGTAAAATATCCCCGCCGTCAAGAGTTCCTGGTGCTTCAATACGATAGATTTTATCATAAAACTTCTTTAATACCGGCTCCATTTCAATAATTTCGCCATTGCGAGTGGTTGCGCCGGGATTGGATACTACGGCAAAGCCTGGTGTAAGAACAGCAGTATCCTCAACGAAGGTGGAATCAGGGTAGTTTTCGTTTGCTTGAAGCTCGGTTACCTCCACGCCGCATTGTTTAAGGGCTGCTATGTAAAAAGTATGTTGCTCCAGCGCCTTCTCTAAAATTGGTGTTCCAAGATCTGAAGTGGTTAATCCGTTTACATATGTTTTCCCAGGTGTTTTAACAATAACATTTTTAAACATGTAATCGACCTCCGTTTTTTCATATAGTGGAATTTTATTTCATCAAATGAAATTTATAATTTGATAGTATAGCAGTTCGATAATCATGTCAATATTTTTAATTTTTAAAAATTAATGTATAGTAAGGATAATGTTCCACATTACGGAATTTTCAATCATTATTTAGAAAAAGGGAGTTGAGGAAATGCAAACGATTGATCGTGCAATGGAGATCATCGAGATTATTTCCGGTAGTGAAGCGGCAAAGTGGTTGTCGATTACGGATATATCGAAGGAGTGCGACCTGCCTGTTAGTACCATCCATCGCTTGTTGAATTCAATGAAAGAGCATGGACTGATTCAGCAGGATCCGGACTCGAAACTTTACACACTGGGAAATAAATGGCTGGAATATGGTTTGCAGTTATATGACAGCTTCGATTTTGTCGGCCAGATTCGCCCTGAAATGGAGCGATTAATGAACGAGGTTGGAGAAAGTGTTTATTACAATAAGCCGTTTGGGCTGGAGTCGCTTGTGGTTGAAAGAATTGATTGTCCGACCAACCCGATTCGGATTTATGACCAGCTCGGCAATCGGATTCCGATGCATATTGGTGCTGCAAACAAGGCGATACTCGCGTTCCTGCCGCATGCGGAGTCGCAGAAAATTGTTGGAGAATTGGTCGCTGTAGAGGAGCAGGACGCATTTTTCGAAAAATTACAGGCTGTAAAATTGCAGGGGTATGGCATCAGTCATGGTGAGAAAACGAAGGGGACATCGGCGGTGGCCGCCCCCATTTTTAACCAGATGAATGAACTGATTGGCGCCATTAGCATCGGGTATGTCAATTTCCAAGTTTCGGAGGAGCGGGAAAAGCTGTTGATTGACAGCGTAGTGGAATATGGAAGGCGGATCTCGGTGAAATTGGGGTATAGGTAATAGATATTCCTGGGTAGTGCCTGTCAGCTTTGTGAAATTTTCACATTAGTGACAGGCACTTTGTGTTTAGTTTTGTGTTTCGCTGATTGGAGAGCTGTTATCGCTGATCGGACTCCTCGTTTCGCCAATTGGAACCCAGTTTCCGCTGATAAAGCTAACAAAAACGCTGATAGACCATAAGCGTCCACCCCACACGGACAAAAAGAGCGAAAAGTCCACGGGCGGTGTCAGGCACCGTATTCACCATAGGTCCTCTATTACGTCTGACTGAATGAGGTTGGTGTCGATGTTGCAGGTTGGGCCGTCGATTCCGTATTGCCAGATGGATACTTCTATTTTGTCGGGGGCCTTTGGTTTAAATTTGGGTGCGCTGTCCTTGTTGGTGATTCCAGGTTCAGGGTTGCTGCTCCAGATGATGGTCTGATCTTGAATCTCCTTATCCTTCTCCATCGCCTTTTTATATGCAGAGGTAACCTTAGATTCCTTTGTGAACACTCCGTAGATTCCAGGTTTATAATCCGATTTGTGCAAGGTGTCGACCCAGCCGCGAATAAAACCTTCATCGACAGGATATTTCGGTTCGATATCAGCGAAAATCCCGGTCCCCTTTGGAATTCCTATCTTTTTGGCATAACGGATTGCTTCTTTTGCTTCAGATACCCCTTTTTTATAGCCGGTGGCATCGATGAAATGATTAAATATCGGAATAACTTTGACTCCCTCTTTGTGAAGAAAGTCAGCCTCTTTTTTCGTAAGTCCTGTCGAGATTCCCTCTTTCGTCTCCAAATAACGGCCAAACACAGCTGGCTTGCCATAATGCTTTTTTACACATTTTAAAAATGCCTTATCCACCTTTGTAGCGGAATCGACACCCCAGAGGGTTTTATGTTTGGGAGCAGGCTTCTTTTCCGGTTTTGGCTGATGGTCTGACTTGGGATTTGGTTTAGGCTGGGAATGAGGTTGGGAGTGGGACTTGGGGTGAGGCTTTCCAGGATTCTTTGTGGAATGATCCCTCATGACTGTCTGCGCTTTAGGCGGATCAGACTGCTTTTTGGCTCCATTATCATGGAACATTACGAGAACCAACGGGAGAACCAATATGGCACTTAAAACGATTGTCCAAAACCATTTTCGTGTTTTCATACTTTCCCTCCATTCGACATTCTGTAAAAACACAGTATGCCAATGGAAGTTTGAACGTGTGGGCATGGACACTCCAAGTGGAGCAGAAGCACCTGTAAAAAAATAAATCCCTCACGCTTGTGGGAGATTTTGTTATAATAACAACAGATTAAGGGAGGTGCGTACAGTTGGAGAATCACTTAAGATTGTCTGGTACTTCTGCCACTCATGCAAAGCCTAGTATTGGAAAGGCGATACTTTGCATGGGGCGAATCATTTAATTTTATCGCCGACCTAGCTTTTCTACTATTTTGGCTTTGCACCTTATTTTTTCAAAATCGAAATAAGGGGCTGGCAAAAATGAAATATATTAATGCAAACAAGGTTTTACCCGAAAAGCTGATCGTAGAAATCCAAAAATATGTCCAGGGAGAAACCCTATACATTCCCAAACCGGAAACGGAGTACCGGAAATGGGGAACCTCAAGTGGCGGGAGACGGCTGCTCGATCACCGCAATGCCGCTATTAAAGCAAAGTTCAACAGCGGCTGCAGCATCCAGCAATTAGCCGAGGAACACTATCTCTCTACAGAAACCATCAAAAAAATTGTCTATTCGAAAAAGACATAATCGAACAGCACTGGTGAAAAAACTTCATCAGTGCTTTTTTATGTAAAAAACAGTTCTAACCCATTTTCTCCATTTTAGAAATCAGCTGTATTTTTTAAAATAAACAGTATAGAGAATGATAGGAGCTACCCAAAATGACCGAAAAATTTATTAAAAATGAACAGCTTAATTTTATAAAAAATCAGATTGCCTTTATTAAGGATAGCGCCAAAAAGAATGTGGCCCCTACCGTTTTAGCTGCAGTGCAAGACTTAGCCAATGCTAAAATCAACGACCTTTTTCCAAATGCAACATTGGAACATCATAAAATGCTCGACCTTTCAAGGCTGAAGACAGATGCCGAATATGATCAATATATCCAGCATCTTTCCGCCTACGTGATCCCTTTTCCCAAAATCACCGAGCAGCAGTTGAAAAAGATGTTTCCTAAAAATAAAAAATTAAAGCTGCCTGATTTATCACAAATTGATCACGGCCAACTGACTTATTTGAGTTGGAACGACCTCAGTTCCAATAAAAAATTTATTGTTTATGAGCTGGATGGAAAAATTGCCGGCATCGAATGCAAAGTTACTCCCATCAGTAAAGAAAATATCTGTGCCTTCTGTAGCCGCTTTGGCCAGGTTGCTTACATTTCCACCATAACAAAAACGAAAAAGTCCAAAAACCCGGATTACTACAAGGCCATCGGCAATTATATTTGTACCGATAGTTCCGATTGTAATAAAAAAATTACCAATGTCGACTATTTGACATTGTATCTTAAAGACTCGCTGGGAATGTGAAAACTTCACATGGTTTCTTTCGCCATTGTGAAGTTTTCACATCCTTCTATTTAGTTGGTTTTAGGAATTGATAGATGGCCGAGAAATCAAGTTCACCGAGGCCCTGTTGTTTTGCTAACGCATAGAGTTCCTTGGTGAGGTTGGCGCTTGGCATCGATAAAGAGTGTTCGTATGCCGCCTGGGAAACTAGCTGAAGATCCTTTTGCATCAGCCTTAACGGAAAATCGGCCGAATACTCGCCGGAGAGAATTTTGGTCTTTTTTCCTTTCAACATCGGAGCCGCGGTCGGCCCATTTAACAGTGTTTCCATAACAGTTTCCTTTTGAAGACCGAGAGCTTCACCAAGATTCAGGGCCTCCGCAAACGCAGCCATCGATTGGGCGAGCATTAAATTAATGACAATTTTCATGGACGTCCCTTTCCCGGTTTCTCCTTGATAGAGAACATCCTTCCCCATTGTCTGAAGCAGCGGCCTTACCTCCTCCATATCCTCTTCCTTGCCGCCCACGAGGAAAACAAGCTCTGCCTTTTCTGCAGGAATTCTTGAGCCCGATACGGGTGCCTCTAAAAACCGAATTTGACGTTTTTCTGCCTCCGCTGCCATTCTTCGTGTAAATGCGGGATCGACGGTACTGCATTCAACCCAGAGGCTGCCTTCACGTAAACTCCCCAAAAATCCTTCCTCACCCAAGGCAACCTCTTCCACAGCCTTTGGCACCGCGAGCATGGTAAAAATAACAGTGGACCGGGCAGCGACTTCCTTCGGAGATGCAGCCCAATTCGCCCCCTTCTTTAAAAGGTCCTCCGCTTTTTCTTTTGTTCGATTATAAACGACTATTTCATGGCTGCTTTTCAATAGGTTTTCAGCCATACGGCTGCCCATAATTCCAAGTCCGATAAATCCAATCAAACCCTAACATCTCCCTTATTTTGATAATTTTAGTATGGCTTTTGAGGGGATTTTTTAATAAAGTGGAAAGGGTTGCCAACCTCCTGTAACTTTCCACTAATTTTAATAAAAAAATAATGAATTTAAATTGAGTGATATTTCAAAATAACCTATTATAGTAATATTACCGACTAATTTCGATAATTATCGCCAATCTCCTATAAACTGGAGGTTGTATACTTTGAGGAGGCTCGTTATGAAACTGAGCAGTGAGGAAATTGAAATTTTAAAAATACTTGAAGAGGACCATCAATTATCGGCGGCCACCATCGCCTCCATGGTCATGAGCGACGAAGAAACCGTCAAAAACTCGATTAAAAAATTAGAAGATCAAAAGGTTATTATGAGTTACCCGACATTAATCAACTGGAGTAAGGTTGAAGGCGAAGCAAACATTATTGCCATGATTGAAGTAAAGGTTACTCCGAAACGCGGCGTTGGTTTTGATGAAGTGGCGGAAAGAATCGCTCGTTTTCCGGAGGTATCCTCTTTGTATCTGATGTCAGGTGCCTATGATCTATCCATTACAATAGAAGGAAAAACGATGAATCAAATCGCTAATTTTGTATCAGAAAAATTATCAACGATTGAGCACGTCATTTCCACTACCACCCATTTCATGTTAAAAAAATATAAACATGATGGAGTTAATTTTGAAGGCGGCGAAGATAAGGATCGCAGGATGGTGGTTACACCATGAAAAACGGGTATTCTTCCTATATTTCACAATTGGCAAAAGACATTCAGCCTTCGGGAATTCGTAAATTTTTCGATTTGGCTGCCAGTATGGAGGGGGTTATTTCGTTAGGGGTGGGAGAACCCGATTTCGTCACGCCATGGAATATTCGCGAGGCAACGATTCTTTCACTCGAGCAGGGGATTACCTCTTATACTGCCAATCCGGGGTTGCTGGAATTACGTCAGGAAATCTGTAAATACTTAAATAATCGGTTTTCAGTCGAATATAATCCTAAAGATCAAGTGATTGTTACCGTCGGGGCAAGTCAGGCAATTGACCTCGCCTTCCGGGCGATTTTAAACCAAGGGGAAGAAGTTTTGATTGTTGAACCAGCATTCGTTGCATATGCTCCATTGGTTGCATTGGCTGGCGGTAAACCAATTCCGGTTTCAACTTCACCGGACAACGGGTTTAAGGTAACACCGGAGCAAATCGAATCTGCTATCACGGAAAAAACAAAGGCGATTTTGCTTTGTTCACCGAACAACCCGACAGGAAGCATGCTGACAAGAGAAGATTTAACGGAACTTGCCAAGATTGTTGAAAAACATGACTTAATCGTTATTTCTGATGAAATTTATGCGGAACTGAGTTACGACGAAACCTTTACAAGCTTCGCAGCCATCGATGGGATGTATGAGCGGACCATTTTGATTAACGGTTTTTCAAAAGGCTTCGCGATGACCGGCTGGCGCTTAGGGTTCCTAGCGGCTCCAGTGGAATTTGTTGAGGTTATGCTGAAGATTTACCAATATACGACGATGTGTGCGCCGCATATGCTGCAGATCGGAGCGATTGAAGCCCTTCGCAACACCTACCATGAAGTGGAAGAGATGCGAAAAAGCTACCGCAGAAGACGGAACTTTATGGTGCAGGCCTTAAACGAAATCGGCCTGGACTGCCATGTACCGGGTGGTGCCTTCTACGTATTTCCGTCGATTCGTTCAACAGGTCTAAGCTCGGAACAATTTGCCGAAGAACTACTACTGGCGGAAAAAGTCGCCGTCGTCCCAGGCAACGTCTTTGGCGAAAGCGGCGAAGGCTACGTTCGCTGCTCCTACGCCACCTCCATGCAGCAGCTCCAAGAAGCACTAAAACGCATGCAGCGATTCGTGGAATCGCGGAAAATGGTACTGCAGGGAAAATCTTAAATAAGTGTGTTCGACAAAATTCGGGTGGTGCCTGTCACCACCCGAATTTTGTCGACAGCATCCTTATGAATATGTTAAACTACTGCGGATTTCAAAGCTAAAAGGATGATACGATGTTAAGGCCCTTCACTAAAAAACTTCTAAATCGATCGAAGGTGTGCTCCAGTGCGGATCGGGAGTTTCTTTATTTCAATGATGATGTTTTATTTGAGCGTTTAAAGCTTGTTTCGTATATGTTGATTTTCACTTAACCCGCATTTTTCATTGTCGATTTCTTCCTATTAAATGGGCTTGCTTATCCGACTTACAAAAAGATGCTAGCAGGTGTACATGTCTCTGGGCTTATGATTTCGCTTATTTTTATTGTGATTTATCGCTATTTACGGAACGACATTAAGGCAAAAGGGTCTATCATTCACCTTTATGTCTTTTTTTATTTATTGATAGGAGCCGTTTCCTCTCTCAATAGTCAATTGCTGAACGGAAATCTTTACGCCTATATCATTATCTTAATTGGGGTTGCTGTCATTTTCCCTGTCCATCCGGAATATCTACTAAAAAATTTTACGGGGGTTCATTTACTCTTTGTTATAGGCCTTTTCCTCCTTGAACAAGACCGAGTCTCATTTTTAATCAAGCTCATTAATTCCACGGGTGCTGCAGTAATTTCTTTTACGATTGCCCTAGCATTTTACACATTTCGTAAAAATGATTTTTTAAACAAAAGGAAGCTTGGCAGGAAAGAGGAAGTTTTTCGCCGCTTATTTAATTTAAATCCCAATCCCTTGTTTCTCATAAATCCTGATAGCAATGAAATTCTTCTCATGAACCACCAGGCAGTTGAATACTATCAACTCCGGGACATTGAAACCGACGGAAGCTTCTTGTTTCGCACCCCTAAAGAAAAGGATGATATTTTTACAAGATTAAAGGAACAGGGAACGATTAAAAACATTGTAACGGAGCAACAAATCACTCCATATATCCGCAAATGGTCCATGCTTCATTTCGAGCTGGTTGATTACTTAGATCACACCTGTATGTTAATTGGAACAACGGATATTACCGATATCAAGAAAACGGAAGAAGAACTAGAAAGGCATGCCTCTTATGATATGCTTACCGGTGTCAAAAATGGTAGGATTGGGATTGAGCAGCTCCGTAAACAAGTTTCCGGAGGGCCAGAGTCCGAAGAATTTTTTCTTAGCTTTATTGATATTAATGATTTGAAAAAGGTCAATGATCGTCTCGGCCATGCATCTGGGGACGATCTAATTAAAACTTGCTGCGAAACCTTGAAACGGCATATCGATCATCACGATGTCCTCTTTCGTCTTGGCGGAGATGAATTTATCATCCTCTTTTTTAAAAAGAAAAGGGAAGACGTTGAGCACATTTGGGGAGATATTCAGCGTGATTTCGAGTTCCTGAATGAAGAAAAACAAAAGCAATTTCACATCTCTGTCAGTCATGGGCTCTACCACTATGTACCTGGGGCTCCGATTACCGTCGAAGAAATTCTTGAAACCGCAGACCAAGAAATGTATAAGGAAAAATCCCTTTATAAGGAGCGAGAAGCCTCCTTCGGAAAATGACACCTCAACCGTCCACCCACAGTGTACAAAAATAGTGAAATGTCCACGAACGGTGTCAGGCACCATGTGAATTCTTCACATGGTGCCTGACATGAATTATTTCAAATCATCTATCCTTAAATAGTCTGTATAGATTCCCGTAACACCCTGGTTTAATAGTGTTTTTGCCTCCACTTTATTATTGACCGTATGGACATACACCGAAATCCCCTGCCTCTTTAGCCTCTCAATAAATGGCAAACTAGCTTGGTTCTGTGACAATGCTACTACCTTAATATCGCTATTTTGCAGAAATCCAAGGATATTTTCCCGGCTCATCATACCTAATCTATACGTTGTTAAAATCATATTTTCAAAAGGATAAATCTCCTTTATTCTCTGATAATCTTTTGGCCCGTACACTTGGGGAATTATTCTCTGCAGCAGTGCCTGATTCTCCTTTGAAAATTGAGCCACAACCTCGCTAATAACACGTGTATTATCTAATTTTGTATCCGTGATAAAATAAACATCAGGGTACCTTTTCATTAAAGTGATGAGGTCGTATACGGACAGCGGCTCCCACCCGTCATGGATTTTTAAGCTTTTAAACTCCTGAAGTGAAAGTTGATCGCCTTTGTTCTTCTGGCCTAAAAACGGATACATATACGCGTGCCAGTCATGCCTTGCGACTATATGACCGTCAGTCGTAAAAACAAGGTCCACCTCAAAAACTCGGATACCATTTTTATAATTGGATTGAAAGGCTTTTAAACTATTTGTCACTCTTTTCCTTTCAACTCCGCCCATCCCGTGAGCGATAATTTTGGTTTTCTGTACCCATGCATAGGGAGTGACTTTCAAAGGAATAAAGGGAAACCCCTCTTTTATACTTTTAGGTAAATCCATCTGAAGCAGCCTTTTACTTTCTCCTTGGTCGATCATGGCGAATGCAGCAGAGCCCCCGGAACTTCCTGAAAACATAATTAGTCCAGAAAATAAAATAGTAGTAGTGCATCTAATAAATAAGCGATTCATTGGTCAACAACTTCCTAGCAGTAATTAAAGGTAATATTCCGTCCCAATCCGTATTTTCCCTCGAATTCCAACCCATTATTCAAAAAGGTGACAGGCACCGGTCGTGGACTTTTTATCGATTTTGTCCTTGTGGGGTGGACACTAGGCAAACAAGGGCAAGTTTATAAAAAGGATAAGGATCTAAACCTTTGGTTCAGACCCTTTTTTGGAAAGTAGTAGAAGCGGAATTTCAACCTGGAACACCGCTCCTTTTGGCTTTCCGTTAAACGCATGGATGGACCCCTTATGCCCTTCAATAATCGCTTTGAAATCGCCAGACCAATCCCTGACCCGCCGGCATCGCCGCTGTAAAACCGTTGAAAGATTTTCTCCTCTCCTCCCGGTGCTAATCCAACACCATCATCCTTTACCTCAACGATAACCTGCTGTTCGGCCAAAAAGCTTCTTACCACAATCCTCGTTTCCGCATACCGAATAGCATTTCCCAGCAGGTTGATCAAAGCCCGCTTCATTTTTCCCCATCCATTATAACCGAATCACCGAATTTACTTTCAACCACCACATCGATATATACTTAGCTCGAAACGCTAGCCGTTTTCCAATATGGGAATTTGTCTGCGAAACTGCTTTTCCTTCCACTTTCTCAGGATTGGCCGCAGCCGACACGCTTTCACTCCATAAACGCCCCCCAACAACATCACAGCCCCAATTCCGGCAACCATAACCTTCTTCACCATGAATCCCTCCTTTATTTGTCCAGATTACATTTTTAAGTATAGACAAATAGGCGGGTAAAACCTTGGTATAAATGTGTGAAAAGTATGTGAAAATGTGTTTGTTCATTTTTCGCATGGTACCTTTTTGAAAAATCATATAACTGATTTGCGGAAATTTCCTGTTCTTCGACAGGATTTCCCAGGGAATTTTACGAACTTCGACGTCTATTTTGCTAAAATAATTGTAATCTATCAAAAAGGTCTACACAGAGGATGAATTTATTCGGCAAAATTCGGGTGGTGACAGGCACCTGTCGAAAAATTTGATTGTCTCCTTTCAGCAAATCAGGTAAGATAAACTCAATAATATGACCAAAGGTTATTAACATCCAAAGATAAGGATCTGATTTTAAATGGATAAAAGTATTCCTCTATATCAACAATTAAAGGAAAAAATCCTTAAGCAATTTAAGGACCTGTCACCACTCACGCCGATTCCTTCGGAGAGGGAGCTATGTGACCTTTTTGGTGTAAGCAGACCAACGGTAAGGAGAGCACTAGAAGAACTTGAGCAGGATGGTGAGGTATATCGCCTAGCCGGTAAAGGAACATTTATTGCGGATAAAAAATACACTGACCATGAACTGCAGTCATTTATTGGCTTCCACGAAGATGCCAGCCAGCAGAACAAAACACCCACATCAATGGTGCTTCAACAAATCGTGACAACAGCACCTGTGGACGTTGCAAAAATCCTTGAAATCCCGGAAGACTCAGAAGTATTTTTACTAGAGCGCCTAAGGTTCGTCGACAATGAACCCATATGCCTTGTCAGCAGCTATATCCCATTGCGAATATGTCCTGACCTCATCCGCACCGATTTTTCCGAACGTTCACTATACAAATTTCTCAACCTGCACAACATTTCCATTCATAAGGCCAAAAGGTCGATTGAAGTAAAAAAGGCACCAACAAGGGAATCTACTTATCTGAAGATTGACCTGGACAGTCCTATGGTACTTTTTCAAAGCCTTGGATTCACCGAAAACGGTTCACCTTTTGAATTCGTCCAATCAAGGTATCCCGCCTATAAGGCCCGTTTTGAAAGCGAAGTATACCGTCCACACGAGATGTAACCAAGGCAGCCGGTGCCGTGACGGCTGTCTTTTTCGTGCTAAATTGAATTTTTGATTTTTCAAAAAATATGATTGATTTCCAACTGATCCTCATGTTAAATTATAACCAGAGGTAACATACTAAAGGTTATATAAAACACAAGGTGGAGGGGTAGAAGATGTATAATTTCGATGTAGAACGATTTTTGAAAATCCAAAATGGGGCATTAAATTTAAAAAATGAATTCGACCAAGCGATTGATACAGCGTTAGAAAAAGGCGTTGAAAACCTATTTTTCGCAGGAACAGGCGGTGCAGCCATCCTAATGGAGCCGGCAGAATTCATCCTAAAAACACACTCTACCTTGCCTGTCTTTACAGAAATCTCATCAGAAATAATGCTCATTGACCATAAACACTTTGGCCCAAAATCACTAGTCATCCTCCCTTCCCTTTCCGGAACCACGAAGGAAACCGTGGAGGCCGCGAAATACGCTAAAGAAAAAGGCGCCACCACCATCAGCCTGGTCGGTCATGCAGATACACCATTGGCACAACTGACAGACTACACCTTTGTAAACTATGCAGAGGATGATACATCCTGCGAATCCTTTTACATTCAATCCTACCTGCTAGCATTCCGCATCCTGTATAAACTAAACGAGTTGCCGCAATACCACCAATTCACCGAGGAAATGAAGAGCTTACCAGAGGTATTACTAATGGTAAAGGAAGCAACCGAAGAACGCGCGAAAGCCTTCGCCCGCAAACACCAAAACACCCCTTACCACATCCTTTCCGGTGCCGGCATCGATTGGGCCCAAACGCATTATTATGGAATGTGCATTTTAGAAGAAATGCAATGGATCAAAACGCGAGCAGTCCATGCCTCACATTTCTTCCATGGCACATTAGAACTAGTCGAAGAAGACACCAGCATCCTTCTTTTCAAAGGGGAAGACAAAACACGTTCACTCGTAGAAAGAGTCGAACGTTTCGCCGAGCACTATTCGAAGGAAGTAACTGTTTTTGATACGAAAGACTATGAGTTAACAGGCATTTCAGCGGAATTTCGAAGCTACCTATCTCCAATCGTCTTTGCCACCTTGCTCGAGCGTGTCAGCTGCTACCTGGAAAAATACCGCGAACACCCGCTGACTACAAGAAGATATTATAAGAAAGTTCCATTTTAATATCATTTAAGAGCAGGCACTTTCGGGTGGGCTGCTTCTTTTTTTAAAGGAACATGTTTTGTGGCAGTAAAAGTATTGTGCTCTGAATTCGGTAATTCCCGTTGTATCTATAATTCACTCCCGCAAAACGCATACTAAGTAAAAACTATTTTCAGGTGGTTAAAACAGTGAAAAAAATTGTTTTTATCCGGCATGGTCAAAGTCTATATAATCTGGAAAATCGTTTTACCGGCTGGCTGGACATCGACCTTACCGATGAGGGGTACAATGGGGCCCGAGAAGCCGGTGCGATTTTGAAAAAGCATGGATTTACCTTCGATGTTGCCTATACCTCTGTTCTCAAGCGGGCGATTCGGACCTGTTGGATTCTCCTTCATGAAATGGATTTAGTGTGGATTCCAGTACAAAAATCGTGGAAGCTGAATGAGCGGCATTATGGTGGGCTGCAGGGGTTGAACAAGGACGAGGTCATCGCCCGCTTCGGTGAAGAGCAAGTAAATGAGTGGCGGCGCTCAGCCAAAGTCCGTCCGCCAGAGCTTTCTAAGGAGGCTCATGAGGGTATCCTGACCGAACCGAAATATGCAGGGCTCGGAGCAGAAGAAATACCCTTTACCGAAAGCCTTCTCGATACAGAAAAGCGTGCTGTAGCCTATTGGAAGGAAGCGATTGTTCCTGATTTACAGCAGAACAAACGCGTGATCATCTCTGCACACGGAAATACATTAAGGGCTCTGGTGAAAAATCTCGATCAAATTCCCGATGAAGAAGTCACGAGCCTTAACATTCCCAACAGTATTCCCCTCGTCTATGAACTCGACGACAATCTTAACCCTATCCGACACTACTACCTATGTGACGAAGGCGAAGCAGCAGAGGACCGCATCCCTCGGCATATCGACCCGAACGACCCCGAAAACCGCGAGTGGATTGGATGAACGGATTCGACAAAAAACGGGCGGTGACAGGCACCACCCGTTTTTTGTCGAATTGCAGGATATTCTCAAGACAGTGTCCCACTATCGAAGTGCCGACCTTAATTTTCGGTTTTCCTTGCGGGGTAGGGCAGTTTCAAATAGTTGTTTTTCTTCTTCACTTTCAGGATATATGCCCGGAATAAGTTTGGGCTTTCCTTCTTGATCGACAGCTACCATGGTTAGGAAGGATTCAGTTGTTAAAGTTTTCTTGTTTTGGATAGGGTTATGTGCAGTTACCTTCACATAGACCTCCATTGAGGTTCTCCCTGTATAGGTGACAAAAGCCTCTAACGTCAAGATATCTCCAACCTTTGCCGAAGACAGAAAATCAACCGAGTCAATAGATGCAGTAACGACCTCACTACTTGAATGCTTCATCGCAGCCAATGCTGCAATTTCATCAATATATGCCAGTACTTTCCCTCCAAAAATTGTACCCAAATGATTCGTATCTGGTGGAAAAACCAATCGCGTTTGAATAGTCTTTGAATGCTGAATCGATAATTTTTCCTGGGACAAAGCCCACACCTCCAAATTAACTTTTCGAAAAAATTCGAATGATGACAGGCACCACCCAATTTTTGTCGAATCACTTAAACCATTCTAACACAAACATCCATTCACAAACCAAATGCTTAGTTTGTCCCCCAAAAATTACAATTTTAATGGAATTCTAATCCATGATTTTTCAAGTCTCTTAATATAATAAATCACTCTCGAATCAAGGAGGAAAATAATTATGGACAAGAGATTGCGGGAAATCCAGCAGCGGATTACAAAGGAACACAAAGACCTTGGTAAATTCGTACAGCATGTCCTTGACGAGTTCGACAAAAAGGCAGATGAACATCGCCGTCTAAGTTCCTCAAACGCCTTAGCCGGAATCAAAACCTCCGGAATCGCAGAAAAAGCCTTCTACGACACCGTAAACGAAACCAAAAAATGGATCCTCGACGTCCTCGAACGCACCATCCAAGACTTCGAGCATTCCGGTGACAAACACTGGAACAAAAACTTCAAAGACGGGGTCAGGGAGTAAATAGCTTTCGACAAAATACGGGCGGTGATAGGCACCACCCGTATTTTGTCGAAACACCACACACCTACATAAAAATGCGTATATACCTTGTCATTGTGCGGATACTGTTAAAGGAAAAGGAGGTTCGAATGATGGACGCACAAAGAGCTCAAGAGATTGCCAATTCAACTACGATGGCAAATGTTATGTATAATGGAACTCGGATTTATATCGAGCATGTTGACCAACAAAATGGCACTGCTACCATTCATCCTTTAGATCAGCCTAATCAAAAGCAAAGCGTTGCTGTATCAAACCTAATGGAATCTTAAAAAAAAATGGGTTGCAACCTATGCAACCCTTTTTCATTATAAAGTTTGATAAAACTTCGTATAGAGGATAAGTTCTTTTAGTAATCCATCAACTAACTCAGCGCTTTCCTGATTTAGTGTGTTTTGTTCGTAGTCAAAGCAGTGAGGGTCCAAAACAAGCTGCTTTGGGATGGCATTGGCGTAGAGGCCTCTTGCGACCATACGCATATTATTTAAAGCATTGATTCCGCCTTTACCGCCGCCTGCTACGGCTAAAAGAGCAACTGGTTTTTGCGCAAATTGTTCACTACTTAAAAAATCCAGCGTATTTTTCAGCGCCCCGCTCATGGCACTATGGTATTCTGGAGATGCAAGGATAACAGCATCCGCCTCTTTTACCATCCTTTTTAATTGCTGCACCTCTGGCAGCTCTGCCTGCTCCGCTTCTCCGTTATACAACGGAATGCTAACTTCACTTAAATCCAATAGTTCTGCATCATATTTTTTTGCAATAAAACGGGCTGCGATTCTGGTTCTTCCCTTTTTTCTAGGCGAACCATTTATAATAACTACTTTCATTTTTCTCTCTCCTCACCATTTCTACTTTTATTATAGAAAAAGTTGGGTTTAATTAAATCATAAGGATGGAGGATATTTTCTCCTACATTTGTCTAAAACCAGGACTATATACCTCGGACTTTCACTCTAGAAGCCCCATTTCTTTTTTCAATAAAAAAGCGCAAACCCATTGGAGTTCGCACTTTTTATTGTAAATCTCCTTTATTCCGTCAAATCCACCGAATACTTTGCAAATCCTCCATCAGACGGTCCCATATATTTAATATTTGGGAATTGTCCAAGGTATTTTTGCGCATTTGGCGAGGAATCAAATACCAGAACGGCCGAACCGGCAAATTTCGCAAACGACCAGTTTTGGTCGGCAGTCGGATTCAGCGGCTTGTGCGCCTGAATATAATTGGTCACAATCTGCCGGTTTTCATCTGGTGCCTTTAACACAATCTCACCTTGACTAACTCCCGGAAAAGTCGCACTCGAAGCACGATAATTGTTCGTGGCAACAATGAACTTCTGGTCGGCCGTAACCAGCTTCCCTTGATAGGTCAAATTAACGATCCGACTTGAGCCCGCATTCACCATATTCCCATTTACATCATACTTCGCTGGTTTGGTTACATCAATTTGATACTGCACACCGTCAATTACATCAAAGTTAAACGATGGAAAATCCGGATTAATTAACGCCTGCTCGCCGCCGGCAGGATTGATTTGATTAAATTGCCCTGCACTCATTTCCAGCCATTCTTTCAATTGGGCACCTGTTACCATTTTTGCTTGCAGTGTATTCGGATACAAATACAAATCCGCAACATTTTTAATGGCCAGCTTTCCAGCTGGAATATCAGTATAATACGTCGGACCGCCACGACCACCTGCTTTAAATGGCGCTGCCGCCGAAAGAATGGGAATGCCCGCATATTTTGGGTCCTTTAATGCGCCCGTCACATATTCTGCTTGTGCATTATTGACAATTTGTACAGAAGGATCGTCCTTGACGAGGGCAAAATAGCTATAGATTGGGGCGGTCGTTTCACCGACAGGCTGATTAACGTAGTTGATGGTAGCCTCATGTTCTTGCCTAATCGCCTTCATTAATGTCTCATCAGTTGGAACGAGGGATTTCCCCGTAGGATCAACAATCGGCCTAAGGGCGGCTTTACTATCGACCACCTTCCATTTGCCACGCTTTTTCTGCAGCTGCAGGTCAATCACACCAAGATGGCTGCCAAAGGCTCCGGCCATTACCACCGGTTTCCCGTTAATTGTCCCCTTTTCCAGATTAGTATTCGGCAGGTCCTTGTAGATTGGACCCGGGAAGGTGTTATGCTGATGTCCTGTAAATACCGCATCAATGCCCTTGACCTGCGTTATGTAGTAGCCTGCATTCTCCATTCCGGGCTGATAAGACTCCCCGCTAATTCCCGTGTGAGCAAGAGCGACAATCACATTGGCTCCCTGCTTTTTCATCTGTGGAACATATTTTTTCGCCGTCTCCACAATTGATCTTGTTTCCACTTTTCCTTCTAAATTAGACTTATCCCATTCCATTATTTGCGGTGGAACAAAACCGATTACTCCGACTTTAAGGTTATGTTTTTTGCCGCGCTCATCGACAACCTTCTTTTTCAAAATAACAAACGGTGTAAAATACGGTTCTTCAGTTCCAGCCTTTACGATATTGGCATTGACCACCGGCATTTTTGCATCATTCAGTATTTCCTTTAAATAATCCAATCCATAGTTAAATTCATGGTTTCCAAGCGTGGTCGCATCATACCCCAAAAGATTATACGACCGGTAAACAGGGTGAACTTCACCTGGCTTTAACCCCTTTACTCTTGCCATGTAATCGCCTAATGGATTGCCCTGAATTTCATCGCCATTATCAAACAGCATGGAGTTTTTCACTTCACTGCGCGCCTGTTTAATGAGGCTGGCGGTCTTCACCAAGCCGACCTTGTCATCCTGCTTGGTTTGATAATAATCATAGTTTGCCAAAAACACATGGATATCGGTCGTTTCAAGCAAGCGCAGCTGCATCCTGCTATCCGGCTTTTGCGCAAATCCTTTAGACGGCATCGCCTGCACCGCCAGAACCAGCACCGAAATTACAAACAAAATAAATTTCTTTACCAATGAAAAAAATCCTCCCTTATATGAAAATCATACAAACGAGGATAGTATTTGTATCCAGAAAAGGGATTATTCGACAAAACTTGGGCGGTGACAGGCACCACCCGAATTTTGTCGCATCATTCTTTCTACAGCTCAACCAACAATCTTGGTTCCGTGTGCTTCTTTTATATTTAAGGAGGTGGTGATTTCGTTTAGGTTTTTAGTTGTGATTCCGCCACCGGGTAGGATGATGATTCTATCGGCAGCGTGGTCGATATATTCCTTCAACCTATGGTGGTTCTGTTCAATTAGGGAATTCATCGGGCCGCCATGGGTTAGGATTCGTTTTACTCCATGATTTGCTAGCCAATCAATTGCAGCCAATTGCCATTCAGGCTGAATGTGGTCAAAGGCCATATGAAACGTTACGTCTAGGCTTTTTGCTGATTCCAGAAGGCGCAGCATCGCCTCCTCATCAATCCAGCCAGATTCATCTAAACAGCCAAGCACCACTCCATCTGTGCCTAATTGTTTAAGATGGACAAGATCCTCTCGCATCAACTCTATTTCTTCTTTACTATAAATAAAATTTCCGCCTCTAGGCCGGACCATGGCCATCACTTGAATATTGCTCCTATGGCAATATTCAATGGTTTTAACCGCAACACCGTGGCTGACGGTTGTGCCTCCTACAGAAAGGTTGTCACAAAGCTCAATTCGGCCAGCTCCTTTGGCAATTACCTCGGGGACCCTCGTAAAATTTTCTACACAGACTTCTTTAAGCATGAACAACCACCCTACAAATTGATTTCAGTTTCCATACAGAAACCATCGCTAGCCTTTAACATAGCAACTTATTTTCAAATTTCTTGTTTGTCCGCATTTTCGGGATATGCAATCAGTGCAAACCGTTCATGAACGGCCCCAACTTCATCACCGGCATCATTTTTTAGAACAGATGGTTTTAAAGCTCTTAAATTCGTAATCGTTTGTTTATTCTTATACCCGATTTGTTCCAAAATCGAGGCGACAATGACTGGCCAAACATCCTCTGATCCATTTAACACTTTTAAAGCAAAACCAATTCTTTCATTTTTCAGCCCAAAGCAATATACTCCCTGTGCTCCGCCTTTTGCGACAATATTTTGATCTTGAAGCAAGACGGAACAAATAAATCGCTCTGAAGCAATCATATGGGGATACTCATTCATAATACCCGTCATTTGTATAACGGCTTTTTGTAAAATTGGGTCCTTAATCAAATCAGGACAAGCTAATTTTAGATAGGTTTTCGACATATTTTTTAAAGGAATGGCAAAAACGGGGACCCCGCAGCCATCCTTTCCAACTTTGATCTCCGTAATAGGGAATTCCGAGAGCCCCGAAAGAATCTGTAAGATTTGTTGTTGAAGCGGGTGGTCCACTTCCCAATATCCTTCAACCGGGTAGCCAAGTTCACGACAAACCGTAACAAATCCCATATGTTTACCTGCACAATTATGATAAAGTCTTCTTTTTTCTTTATTTTCCCGAAGCATTTCTTCCCTTGGCGCTGCATTTAAAGGATAGGAGCAAGGACAAAATAATTCTTCCTCCCGAACAGGTAATTTCTTTAGCATCGACTCTAAAGCTGCAATATGATAGGATTCTCCGCGGTGGGAAGCAGTAAACAAAGCAGCCTCCTCACTTGTCAATCCATATTTCGTTATAATATTCGATAAGAAGGCAGGCAGTGCTTGAATAGGTTTGGCCGCTGATCGATAATAGGTGTAGTGGTCAGGATCTCCTGAATAAAAGATCGTTTCTAACCTTTCATTTACCCCGCAAATCATTCCTGTATGAACATTTTCAACTAAACCCGCTCTAGTTTCTTCCACTAATTTTACCGCATTCATCTTTCTAACCTCTCCCCTTAAAAAATGAAATCCCTTGTTTACTCTAAATCCAGAAGCAAATTTTGTACTTGAATCGCTGCGCCAAGAACAACCCCATGTTCACCTAACTGGGAATAAACGATCTTTACTCTTTCTTTCAATGGTTCCCATATATATAGGTCACATTTCTGCTCAATCGGTTGCTTTATTTCGGGGAGCCTTTCAATTGTATCCCCGCTCAGAATAATCATTTCCGGATTATAGAGACAAAGGATATTGCTGACAGCTAGAGCAATATAAGTCGTTGTTCGATCCATAAGATTATGGGCCCATGATTCCCCATTTCGGTATGCCTCAAATACATCAAGAATGGAATCAATTTCTTTTACCTTTCTTGCATCCCCAACAATCGCCCCTTCGGATATATAGGTGGCAAGGCAGCCAATTTTCCCGCAATTACAAACATTCCCAGTCGGATTAATCACCGTATGGCCGATTTCCCCCGCATTATTGGAATCGCCACGGTAAATTTCCCCGTTAAGAATCATCGCAGAACCGATACCTGATCCAATACCAACAAGGACGGCATGATGCGAATTTTTTGCGCTCCCCTTAAAATCCTCCGCGACAATCTTCATTTTTAATTCATTATCAATCATGACTTCGAATGCCGTAAGCTGTTTAAGATCTTCCGCTAGATTGACATTTTTCCATTTAAGCTGATCCGATACCTTTACAACTCCGTTTTGATTATCAATAAAACCCGGTAATCCTACCCCAATCCCAATTATCCTTTGATGAGGAATCCGATTTTTTTCAATTAATTCCTTTAGATTCATATTTACCTTTTCAAGTGTTTCAAAGTAACTTTCGGACTCCAATCTTGGAATCCTCCTTAATTCAACAATCTCCCCAACATAATTGACAATACCGATTTTTATAATAAATTTGTCTATTTCAACTCCGATCGTAAAAAACACATCATCACATACATCAAGTAAAACAGCCTTTCTACCAACACCGGAAGTTACTAATTCCGTCTCTTTAACAAATCCTTGTAAATGAAGCTCATTTACGATCCTCGTAATCGATGTCGGACTCATCCCTGTGATCTTAGCAATTTCCATCCTCGAAATCGGCGATTGATTCTTTATAATCTCTAAAACTAAATTCTTATTCTGCTTCTTCATTAAAAGCTGATCCTGTTTTTCCATTCCATTTACATCCCTTTTTAAATGATTTTTCTATCTCTCTTTAAAAAATCATGTTAAATCTCCCATTCATAAGAAAGCACTAACATCATTTTTTAAATTCATTCGACAAAATTCGAGCGGCGCCTGTCTCGCCCCGAATTTTATCGAACACAACTCCTTCTCAATCTACCTTAAATGCTTTAATAAATTCAATTGCTTCACTTATATCTTGAGTTGGGTTAGTTTGAACTTCGCGTTCAATGGTTAGGTAGCCGTTGTATTGGATTTCTTGTAAGGCTGCGAAGTATTTTGGAAAGTCAACTGCACCTTTTCCGAGTTGCAGTTCTCGAAAGTATTCCCCGGAGGCGACCATTTGAGCGATTTTTTCATGGTCAGTACCGCCTCCATAGCCAAGCGCACCATACACATCGCGAGGGTCAACAGGTTTAAGGCGGATCCCATCCTTTACATGGGTGTGAACAATATAATCCTTAAGAAGCTTTACACCTTCTACAGGATCATCCCCCGTTACCATTACCATATTCGCCGGATCAAAATTGACGGAGACTCCATTGGTACTTAGGCTATCCAAAAAGTCCTTCAATCTGACCGCATGCTCCGGACCCGTTTCGATAGCAAAATAGGCATTCATCCTTTTTGCATAGACTCCAAGCTCTTCACATGCTGATTGCATAGCTTCGAAGATAGGACTATCCTTCTCCTCTGGAATAATCCCAATATGGGTAGTGACAATATTGGTTCCAAGCTCCACGGCTAAGTCTAAAATCCGCTTCGATTTTTCAACCTTCTGCTTATTTTGTTGCTGGTCCTGAAACCCATGACCGCCTAAATCACCACAAAGGGCGGAGATTTCTAATCCTAATGACTCAAGATAAGATTTAAGTTCCTTCCGAGATTGGCCACTTAAATTTTCCGGGGCCATTTCACCGTTAACCGCATAGATTTGAACACCATCCGCTCCCATTTCCTTTACTGCTTTAAGACCTTCACGGAGCGGCAATCGAAGACTATCCACGATAACCCCAATTTTATTATTCAGTTTTAAGGAAGTCATAGATTAAAATCTCACCTCGCACTTCTTTTCCGCAGCTTCATAAATCCCCGCTAAAATTTTCATGATTTCAACGCCGTCTGCAACTGGTGCCACTGGTTCAATCCCTGATAAACAGCTCTCCACAAAGGAATCAATTTCATTTTGAAACGCATTGGAAAAATCGAAGCTAAGATGATCCATTTGCGGATGAATATTTAAAATCGTATTATTTTCTTCACTAATCAAAACCAATTCTGGTTCTAATTCAGCTCCGCCCTTTGTCCCGAATAATTTTACTTGAATTTCATCTTTCTTTGCATGTAAGGTAAAGGAAACATCTACAAGTAAAGAAGCGCCATTCTCAAAGGTAATGAGGGCATTAGCTAAATCTTCTACCGTATTTTTCCCTTGATCATAGTCCGCAGCTTTATAAAAACTTAGATTCCCAACGTTTCCACGATTTCCAAGCTGCCGATACGTATTCCCGGAGATCGATTTCACCTTTGGGCGCCCCATTAAATACCAGCAAATATCAATAATATGAACACCAAGATCGATTAATGGTCCCCCGCCAGAGCGCGCCTGGTCGGCAAACCAGCCGCCCGGATTCCCTAATCTCCGCAGGCAGGATGCCTTGGCATAGTAGATTTCCCCTAATTTCCCCTGATCAATAAACGATTTCAATACCCTCGTATTGGTGGCAAATCTTCTGACAAAACCAACCTGAAAGGTTTTAGTGGATTTTCGCGCTGCTTCCTCCACCATTACCGCTTCTTCGACTGTCATGGAAAGAGGTTTTTCTACTAAAACATGCTTGCCGCTTTTAAGAGCACCGATTGAAATTTCAGCATGCGTGTTATTCCAGGTGCAAATACTGACAGCATCAACATGAGGGTCGTCAAAAACCGCTTCTAGAGAGTCATACACCTTTTCAATTCCGTACTTCCTTGCTTTCTCCTCCGCTCTTTCCTTTGAAAAATCGTACACACCATATAATACGGCATGGAGATTGTTCGCATAGGATGCCAGGTGCATATCGGAAATTGAACCTGTTCCAATCACACAAACCCGAAGCTGTTCCATGTGTTTCACCCCTTCTGTAAAAATTACTGCACTTCATTCCATAGTCTTCTTACATTTTCCATTCCAATTTTCGATCCAATCTTGCAATCTTCCATTCCCTCGAACTCAACCGTTAAATAGCCGTCATATCCTGAATTTTTAACGAGTTTGATAATCTCACGAATATTTAAATCACCATGGCCGACAATCGCACCACGCAAATAGTTTTCATTCACCGTCCGGAACCAGACACCATCCCCTGGATTTTCATAGTAAGGACGAATATAGAAATCTTTAAAATGAACAGTCGCGGCATATGGAATATTCTTCTTTACCCCTACAAGCGGATCTTCATCAATGCATAGGAAATTTCCCACATCAAGGGTCGTTTTAAAATTCTCACGGTTCACAGAATGAATCACCCGCTGAACCCGGTCACTTGACTGAACATTAAAGCCATGATTTTCAATCGTAGTCGTAATACCAAATTGTGCCGCATAATCAGCAATCAACTGGCTGCCCCTAACAAATTTTGAAAAATGTTCTTCAAAATAATGGATGGTCATTTCTTCAGGCTTTAGCGTGAAGGCCGTTACATCATGGCGCATAATCTTGATCCCTAAACGATTGACGATATCTACATGTGTTTTGAGACGTTCCACTTCTTCTTGAAAAGCCTCTTCAGTCTCTTGAACAAAGTTTGCCGGCAAGGAATAGGCTGACAGCTCAATCCCGAGTGTTGCTGCTTTTTCCTTAACTTGATCCGCTAATTCGGGATTATCGACCATCGAATAACCGTAAGGAACCATTTCCATATGTTCGCCGCCATTATCCGCAATCCATTGAATGACATCCAATACGTCCATGGTCCCTTCGCGTAATTCCTTCACTAAACTGTATGTACTTAATCCAACCTTCATCGAAAACCCCTCCTATTTTTTTAAAACTGCTATTCTACCAAATGACAAGCAACAAAATGATCGTCTGTTCCCGCTTTTTTCAAAGCAGGTTCCGTCCCTTTACAAGCCTCAGTCGCTACAGGGCAGCGTGTATGAAATCGGCAGCCTGCCGGCGGATTTACAGGACTTGGTAAATCCCCTTGTAAAATAATCCTTTCCCTTCGCAGGCGCGGGTCTGGAATTGGAATCGACGACAAAAGCGCTTTTGTATACGGATGCTGCGGGTTAGAAAAAATAACCTCTTTCGGCCCAGACTCCACGATCGTCCCTAAATACATCACACCAATATGGTCACTGATATGCTCAACAACACTTAAATCATGCGAGATAAATAGATAGGTTAAGTTAAATTCAGCTTGTAAATCCTTCAAAAGATTAAGGATTTGAGCCTGGATGGAAACATCTAAGGCCGATACGGGTTCATCCGCAATAATCAATCTTGGTTTCAGAATCAGTGCCCGTGCAATGCCAATGCGCTGACGCTGGCCGCCGCTGAACTCATGGGCGTAACGATTTGCATGATACTCACTTAAACCAACGACCTCTAAAATTTCCGCTACCTGTTTATATCGCTCTGCCCTTGATAGCTTCGTATGAATCGCAAGTGGTTCGGCAACAATATCACGAACTTTCATTCTTGGATTAAGAGAGGCATACGGGTCCTGAAAAATCATTTGCACCTTTTTTCGCATTGTTTTTAATTGAGATTCTTTTTTTCCCGAGATTTCATCCCCGTCAAGCCAGATTTCGCCCTGGTTCGGTGCAATCAGCCGATTAATCAGTCTCCCTGTTGTCGATTTTCCGCAGCCGCTTTCCCCTACAAGACTAAACGTCTTCCCCTCCGGAATCATGAAGGATACATCATGGACCGCTTTGAGCGTTTTCTTTTTTCCAAACATGCCATCCGGAATCGAAAAAGATTTCTTTAACCCTGATACCTTTAAAAGAGTATTAGACACGTATGCCCCCCCTTTCCTCTTTGTATAACCAGCAGCTGCAAGTCCTGCCATGATCAAATTTCAATTCTGGCGGTTCTTCCTGATAACAAATCGGCATCGCATCATTACACCTTGGTGCAAACTTGCATCCTTGAGGTAAATGATTCGGGTCCGGGACATTGCCTCTAATCGAGTCCAATTTATCCCTTTTCTGACCAAGCTTTGGCACAGAGCCAATCAGCCCTTTCGTATAAGGATGTTTTGGGCTTTCAAATAAATCGAATACATTCGCCTCTTCAACCACTCTGCCTGCATACAATACGACTACCCGATCACACATTTCCGCAACAACCCCTAAATCATGTGTGATCAATAACACCGACATTTGTTCCTTTTGTTGAAGTTGTTTGATTAGATCTAATATTTGCGCCTGGATGGTGACATCCAGTGCCGTCGTCGGTTCATCCGCGATGAGTAGCTGTGGATGACAGGTTATCGCCATCGCAATCATGATTCTTTGCCGCATACCGCCGGATAACTGATGGGGAAACTCCTTCATGATTTCCTCCGCCCTTGGAATACCGACCTTTTTTAAAATTGAAACGGCATGTTCCCGTGCCTTCTTCTCATCAAATCCTAAATGAAGGCGGATCGGCTCGAGCAGCTGCTCGCCAATTTTCATCACGGGATTTAAAGAAGTCATCGGTTCTTGAAAAATCATCGCAATTTGTTTTCCACGAATTTTCCTCATTTCCCCTTCAGATTTGCTCGTTAAATCCTCTTGATTAAATTGAATCCTGCCGCCTGAAATTTCTCCGCTCGTCCCTTTAAATAATTTCATGATGGAGAGGGAAGTGATACTTTTTCCACTTCCTGATTCACCAACAAGACCGACAACCTCACCTTTATGGATGTGAAAGTTAACACCGTGTAAAATTTTCGTTTTATGTTTATCCTTCGTGAATTCTGTTTCAAGCTTTTCTACCTGCAGCAGCTTCTCCATCCTTTTCAAACTCCCTTATTCATTCTTCGTTTTCGGGTCCAGTACATCTCGCAGCCCATCGCCGACAACATTGAAGGCCAAAACGGTTAAAAAGATGGCAATCCCCGGCATCATTACGACATGCGACGATGTACCTAAATAATCACGTCCGAGGCTTAACATCGCTCCCCAATCCGGTGTTTCTGGACTTGCCCCTAAACCAAGGAAGCTTAAACTCGAGGCTGCCAAGATGGCTGTTCCAATCCGCATTGAGATAAAAACAATTAAACTACCAAGTGTTTCCGGCAGAATATGTTGAAACATAATTCGAAAATGGGATGCCCCCATCGATTTGGCCGCCTCCACAAATACAGTTTCTTTTGCCTCAAGCGTAGCTCCCCTCACCAATCTCGCGAAGGATGGGACACCAAAAATGGACACGGCAATCACGACATTCGTCAATCCCGGTCCCAAGATTGCGACAATTGCAATCGCAAGAAGGATATCTGGAAAAGCAAACATGACGTCGCTTCCTCTCATGATAAACCGGTCTAACCAGCCGCCAAAATAGCCGCTGACAAGCCCTAACATGGTACCAACCAAAGCTCCCAGAAAAACAGAAAGAAAGCTTACACTCAATGAGATTCTAGCACCGGCTAGTAATCTACTAAAGATATCTCTCCCATATTCATCCGTGCCTGCTAGGTGGTCTTTGCCTGGACCTTGTAACAGTGCATTATAATCTGGTTTATAGGGATCATACGGTGCGATATAAGGACCAATAATTGCGATGATAATCAGTAATAGGATAAAAAAACTTGCCCAGAACGCTGTTTTTTGCTTTTTCCAATTTTTCCAAAAGTCCTTAAACGGAGAATACCTTTTTTCTGTGATGATCGTCTGATTTTGAGTAACTTGTTTCGATAATTCCATTACGGCCCTCCTCTATGAAACGTAGCGGATTTTAGGATTAAGATAACTATATAAAAGGTCGACAATTAAATTGACAATAATAAATTCAACGGAGAACAGTAATAATTCAGCCTGGATGACAGGGTAGTCACGAAAGGCAATCGAGTCAATTAATAACCGACCCATTCCCGGGAAACTAAAAACAGTTTCTACTACAACGGAGCCTCCCAGTAAAAAGCCAAACTGCAAACCAGCAATGGTTACAACCGGAATAAGTGAATTTCTCAGGGCATGCTTAGGAATGACAACCGATTCCTTCAATCCCTTTGCACGTCCCGTACGGATAAAATCAGCCTTAAGCGTTTCGAGTAATGAAGATCTGGTAAACCGGGCAAGCATCGACATGATGCCGGCACCCAGCGTTAACGATGGTAACACATAGCTTTGCCAGCCCTCTGCACCGCCTGTTGGAAACCATCCCAGCTGTACGGAGAAAATCTGAATGAGGATTAACCCTAACCAAAAACCTGGTAACGAAATTCCCGAAACCGCTGTTACCATCCCAAGATAATCGGGCCATTTATTTTTAAAAACAGCGGAGAATGTTCCAATAATTAATCCAATGATTAAAGCCCAAACCATACTGGCTAATGTTAAATAAATCGATGGCATAAAGCGGTCAACAAACATATCCGTTACTGGTAATTTTGTCTTCAGGGAGGTACCTAAATTCCCTTGAAATAGGTGGGCCATGTAGGTAAAATATTGCTCCCAAATCGGCTGATTGAGCCCAAGCTGCGCCCGAATCGCTTCGACCTCATCTAACGTGGCGTCTTTTCCTGCCACCAGTCGTGCTGGGTCTCCAGGAATTAAGTGGGTAAAGAGGAAGATTAAAATAGAAACAATAAATAGAATAGGAATCATTTCTAGTATTCTTTTTAAAATATATTGGAGCATGGTGAAAACCCCTTTCTAAGAAAAGCGCGCTAGACCGTTCTCGAAGTCAGAATTTAATTATTCTTATCTTCTAAGAAGGAAAGAAGCCTCGGGGGAGAGAGTCCCCCTCCGCCTTTTTTATAACCATTAAAATTACTTCAAGTTTGCGTTTGTTACGTCAATTCCGCCATCTGGCGTAATGTTGACACCTTCCACATTTGTTCTCTTGCCAGTTAAAATTTCATCGACGCCTAGGAAAATCCATGGAGCATCTTTATAAATGGTGGACTGGATATTGCTATAGATTTCATCCTGTTTTGCTTCATCTGCTGTTTTATTCACTTCATCCATCCATTTGTCTACCTTGTCATTTTTGTAATAAGCCGTATTCGCACCCTCTGGAGGGAACGAACCGCCATAGAATAATGGTTTTGTCGCATTGGTTGTATCAGAAGGATAGGCAGACCAGCTTACATACCACATTTGTAATTTTGTATCTTCCGGTTTTTGTGCTCCATAAATTTCATCCGAAAGAGTGCCTTCTTCCATTGATTTAATATTTACATCGACGCCAATGGCTTTTAATTGCTGCTGGATGAACTGCATTCCCTTCATCGTGTCGGAGTTTGTATTCCCCCAAATTTCCGTTTTGAAGCCATTTGCATATCCAGCTTCTTTTAATAATTGCTTTGCTTTTTCGATATTTTGCTGATATTCTTCCTGTTTTACATAGTGAAGCGTTTTGCTCGGGATAATCGAGTCTAAAGGAAGCCCGAAGCCCGCATTGACAACACTGATAAAAGCATCCTTATCAACGGCATAGTTTAATGCCTGACGAACACGCGGATCGTTAAAAGGCTTTTTCATCGTGTTAATCGATACATAACGTGCGATCGTAGAAGGAATTTTTTCTACTTTAACGTCAGAATTACTCTCTAATTCTTTAATATTTTGACTTGGCAGTGGATAGATGACCTGTGCTTCACCTGTTTTCAACATAGCAACGCGAGAGCCATTTTCCGGAACTGGTTTATAGGTAATCTTTTTCACACGGTCAGCCTTGTTCCAGTACCCATCAAAACGTTCAACGGTTAAATGATCGCCTTGAACCCATTCAACAAATTTAAATGGACCTGTTCCGACTGGGTTTTTGGCAATTTTGTCATTTCCTTCAGCTAAGAGCTTCGGACTAAGAATTTTTGCGGATACAAATCTGGTTAACATCCCAGCATATGGTTCTTTGATGGTGATTTTCATTTCATAATCATTGATTACATCGATTTTCGTGATGAGATTAAATCCGCGGCTGTTTAAACGAAGGCTGTCATCTTTCATGATTCTTTCAAAGTTGGCTTTTACGGCTTCTGCATTAAAGTCTTCCCCATCATGGAACTTTACCCCTTTACGCAGTTTAAAGGTATATTCCAATGCATTATCACTAACGCTGTACTCTTCTGCTAGTTTAGGTATAATTTTTCCTTCTGCATCAAAGCCCAATAGCCCTTCAAGCATGGCAGACTGCACGGAGTTAGAATTGGTATCACCCGTATTGTGCGGGTCCATCGAAATAAAGTTTTCATTTACTGCAATCACCATTTCTTTGTCACCTGATTTGGTACCAGGCTTCTTTTCACTGCTGCTTTCCTTGCTGGAACATCCAACGACTACTATTGCCGAAAGAACGATTAACAGCAGCGTTTTCCAAAAATGAGTCTTCTTCAATTGTCTTCCCCCTTTGATAATTTTTTCAGGTACTTTGCTTGTTGTGTTTGATATGAGTTATACCCTTGAAAGAATATGATTGGATTACTTCCATTTCGTCTCCTATAACAGGATTGGGGATAGAAGTAATCTTAAATCCAATACCGCAATTTTATCCATGGTGTTAATAAAGACTATAATCCCATGCTACTTTTCTAGGTGTATTCACAATTTCTTAGTTTAATTTCTCCAGTGGTGAAATTAATTGAATAAAAAAATATAAACCTACCAAACTTGAAGAGTTAAAATTATTATAGCTTTCACCGAAAACGTTTTCAATGGGAAGAATTCGACAAAAATCGGGTGGTGACAGACACCACCCGATTTTTGTCGAATCATTATTTCAAATATTTTTTGTCGATCCATACTTTTTTGCCGCCGAAGTTGCCGTAGTACCAGGTTGTTTTTCCGACTTTCCATGTGGAAGTGATTTTGAAGGTACTTCCTTTGTATTTGGATAGGCTTTTGTAGATGGTGTCTTTTTTGCTGCCCCATAGTTTGCTGTAGGCGCTGCCAGTTCCTTTGACAACAAGTTTTTTGCTTATTTGTTTGACCTGCGCATAGCTCTGTGAGGAAAGGTCAGTTTGTTTCACCCAACCAATGACTCCTTTGCTTGCACTAGCCTGATTGCTCAGCAAGTAATAGGTTTGTCCCATAAAGCTTGCTTGTTTCTTCATATAATAGACATGATTCGTATAGGTTGAACCTGCCTTGAAGCTAGACGAGCTATCTCCTATCAGTTTATAAATCTTTACACTGCTGCTTCTTACCCGGCCTAAACGGCTTGTGCTACTCTCTTTGATTGATTTGACAGAATAAGAAGGAAACCAAACCGTCTTACCGTCCAACTGTCCGCGATACCAAATGGTACTGCCGATTTTAGCGGTTAGCTGCGCCTTAAATTCCTGTTCCTTATAGACGGATAGATTTTTAATAGTGGAATCCTTTACACCGCCCCATGCCTTGCTATAGGCGCTGCCGGTTCCATTGATTAAAAACATCTTCGGATTTTTATCAACTTCTGCATAGGATTCCGTTGTTAAATCCGTCGATTTTGCCCAGCCGATTACTCCATTTGTGCTGCTTGGCTGCGTGCTAAGCAGGTAATAGGTTTTACCGTTTGCCGCAGCTTTCTTTTTAATGTAAAAAACAGTGCTGGTATACGTTGCACCCGCTAGATTCGCAGTCGCTTCCTCACCAATGTTCTTATAAATCTTAACGTCAGGATTTTTGACCACACCTAATCGGTTTGTGCTGCTTTCAGTGATGGTCGTTAGGTTGCTTGAATACACCCAAACCGTTTGGCCTGCAATCGTTCCGCGATACCAAATCGAGTTTCCGATTTGCTCCGTTGCGTTGACCGCGAATTCTTGGTCGGCATAGGAAGAAAGCGTCGCGATGACGGCGTCATTTTTCTGGCCCCATTCCTTGCTATAGGCTTTTCCGGTTCCTTTTAAAATAAAATTCTTTGATTTGTTACTGATGAGGGCGTATGGCATTACGGATAAATCCGCTGACTTTGCCCAGCCGATGATTCCTTTTTCATTACTTAATAGAAAAAAGATTTGACCGTCTTCGATCGCTTGTTCTTTTATGTAATAAACGCGATTGGTATAGGTTAAATCTGCTGTAATGGCAGTGGTGTCTTCACCAATTTCTTGATAAATTTTTGCGCCTTCGTTTTTGATATAGCCTAATCTTTTTGTATCGATTGTTGTATTTAAGGTATTGTATTTTTGCGTGACTTGATTAACAAAGTCATTCCAGTTATAGCCCCATTGGGAAAAATAACCATGCGGGTCACCATGGTCTGTACCACCAAGGAATTTGGAAACGGCATTATGGGACCACAATGTGCCTTTACCTGTTTTTTCAGCGCTTGTGACTCCTAGATTGTATTCAAATAGTAGAAAGGCAAGGTAGTTCGCGTAGTTATTGATGGAGCGAGCAAATTGATCAAAGCTATGTACTCGGACCAGTTCGACATGGACAAAGCGTTTGTTAGCATACGGTCCTGCGCCCCATGCCCCATAATCGGGAGACTGGATTTCGATGACATGGGAGCCATCAACAAATGCATGCACAAATGCATTGTTATAATGTTTCGACATATAGGCGATTTCGTCGTAGATGGTCGAGTGGCTGTTTGCCGTTTCATGGGCGACGACCCCTTCAACCATCGCATAGCCATTGCGATAATTGAAGTCTGGAAACTTACTGATATGCTGATATTCGAATTTCACCGGTGTGAGCTTTTTTGTTTTAATATAATCATTCACATCCGGATAGTTGGCCTTTGCAAAGGCCTGTCCCCCTGTCAGCCATTGCGGGAACATTGTCGAACACATCAACATAACTACTATTAAAATAACTGCTTTTTTCATACTTCCTCCCCATATTTTTATTATCGAAATATTTCCATAAGACAATTATACTATTACTCTATTACAAAATTTAAGATATTTTGAGATTTTTTTGTAAAAAAAGGGGAGAATCGACAAAATTCGGGTGGTGACAGGCACCACCCGAATTTTGTCGAATAGGATAATAAGTCTATTGCAGATGGACTAATTTTTCATCAAAGTATTCGTTCATGAGGAAATTGAGTTTTAGTGAAAGTGTGATGTAGTCGGGGGCGCTTGGACCTTTTTCTTGGTAGAGTTTTTGCATTTTGAGTTTAAGATCACGGATTTCCGTTAAAAGTTTCAGGTTCTCGTTTTGAAAAGCTTGGTTAAGCTTCATCATCCACACCTCTATTAAAGAATTTTGATGATTTTGGAAGGTATGATGACTGATTCAATTTGTTGTTTCATTGTTCGATTGATGGGCACAACAATTCCAAAACCAAATTGATCGTATCATAGTCCATTTTTCATGTGAACTAAGATAATAAAAGTAAAAATATTAAAAAAAATAGTAAATAATATTGATATACCAAGTCATAAGGGAAAATTTTGCCCAAACTCCTTTAATACCATCTTTAGAGTACCAATGGCAAAAAAACACGTTATTTTGTAATAATATCCTTATAAAAAATAAAAGTATTTAGAAATCATTAAAAAATTCGACAAAAATCGAATGGTGACAGGCACCGCCCGACTTTTATCGAATCAAAAGAACCCCTTACCCAATTAATCGAGACCGAAACGGTTGGCCGTCCCAGAGGATGTGGCTTTCGGCTTGTCTTTGTTTGACTTCGGGTTGTTCTAGGAGCTGGAAGAAATTTTTGGTTGGGAGGCTTCCAAGCTGGTGTTTTTCGGATAGTTTGTCTAGATAGGCCCTTCTTGATGCCGGATCTTTCGATTGGTTATTGTTCGCATCGGAAAAGTCGTATAGAACGCCGGCTTTCGCCACCCGATGAACCCGGTGGTTTTCCGCTACCCGCAAGAAGAAGTCCCAATCCCAATAGTTATGTACGTCTGGGTCAAATAACCCCAATGTTTGATGCAACTCCCGTCGATAAAGACTTCCGGAGGGAACATAGGTGGAGAAGCTTCTCATTGCCTTTAAGTCCATCTCATAGGCAAACAAAAACCGGCTGGCTGCAACCCTCACCTGGTGTTCCACCGCAAAATTCACAATCTCCACATCGGAATAAACCAAATCATAGTCCTCAATCGCTCCGACCATCGTTTCAAGATGGGTCGGGATAATTAAATCATCATCATCAATCAGCATGATGAACTCGCCTTTAGCCCGTAATACCCCTTGATTGCGCGCCAAAACATGCTTCGAATTCTCCCCCAGCTCCACTATCACTAGATTCAAATCAGGATACACTTCCTGAAGGACATCGACCTTTTCCCCACAATCGTTAACAATGATTACCTCAAAATTTTTGTACGTCTGCCTGCTGAGTGCCTCCACTAACTCGGCTAATTGATAAAGCCGATTGTAGGTAGGGATCACAATTGAAACAAATGGCTGACTTATTACTCTTTCCCCTGTCATTATGTTACTCATCCCTTTTATTTCACCTGATAATATTCACAATACCAATCCGTGAATTTTTGCAGCCCTTCTTCAATTGAAGTTGAAGGTTTAAAGCCTACTGCTTTTTCAAGCCTGTCTGTCGAAGCAAAGGTGGCCGGAACGTCCCCCGGCTTGATTGGTTCAAAGACTTTTTTAAAAAGAACCTCTCTGCCCAGCGTCCGCCCTAAAGCTTTTTCCAATGTCTCAATGAAGTCCATCAATTTCTCCGGCCGATGGTTGCCAATATTGAAGACTGTATGCGGTACACCTCCATCTGCCATAGGAGGCACTTCTAGTAGACGTACCAGTCCTTCAACAATATCGTCAATATACGTAAAATCGCGATAGAGATCGTTTTCCACATCACCATTATTAAAAATCCGAATCGGCTCACCCGCAAAATACTTCTGAGTAAACCCGAAATAGGCCATATCCGGCCGTCCCATCGGTCCGTAAACAGTAAAAAAGCGCAACCCTGTGACGGGAATTTTATAAAGATGGCTATACGTATAGGCCATCAGCTCATTTGACTTTTTCGTTGCCGCATAAAGCGAAACTGGGTGATCGACAAAATCCGTCTCTGTAAAAGGGACTTTTTCATTTGCCCCATAAACTGAGCTCGAAGATGCATAAACAAGATGATCAACCGGATGATGCCGGCACGCCTCTAAAATATTATAAAAACCAATCAGATTGCTTTGAATATAAACATCCGGGTTCTCAATTGAATAACGAACCCCTGCTTGCGCGGCCAAGTTCACCACAATATGAGGTTCATGCGTCTCAAATGCTCCGAAGACCGCTTCCTTGTCGGAAATATCCCCTTTCATAAAAATAAACTGCTCATAGTTTCGAAGTTTTTCCAGACGATCTTTCTTCAGGTTTACATCATAATAATCGTTTAAATTATCAAGCCCAATGACCCGGCAGCCTTGTTCTAATAACCTCCGCGCTAAAAAATAGCCGATAAACCCTGCCGCCCCAGTGATCAGATAGGTCTTATTTTTTTCAAACATGATTTATTTCCCTCTCTAGCACAGCAGCGCTTCTCCGCGTTCCCGCTTGTCTTCCAACCGAATAATATTCAACCCCAGCTCCCTTCATTTCTTCCACCAGGTAAATATTGCGGCCATCATATACCAGCGGTGTTCGCATCCACTTTTTATAATCTTCAGGCTTCACCGCTTTGATTTCGCCCCACTCGGTAAAAATAAAACAGACATGGGCACCCTCTAACGCTTCTGCGGCCTTTTCCACATATGTGATACTTCCTTTTCCAATGGACCCCTCAGGAAACCGCCGCTTAAATTGCTCGGCGCCAACCGGGTCATAGGCAAAAACCTCGGCCCCCTGCTCCAATAGCAGGGGAACATTATCAAGGGACGGTGCCTCCCGTGTGTCATCCGTTCCCGGCTTAAATGTCAAACCGAGCACAGCCACCTTCAAGCCATTGAAGGTGATCAACCGTTTGCTGGCCTTCTTATATAGTACCGTCTTTTGATCGATGTTCACGTCAATGGCCGCCTTGACGGTCCGCAGCTCATATCCGTGCTGCTCGGCCAAATAGTTGAGCGCCTTCGTATCCTTCGGAAAACAGCTGCCGCCATAGCCAATTCCAGCATGTAAAAATTTCGCGCCGATTCGCTCATCGAAACTCATCCCGACCGCTACATCCTGAATATCGGCACCAACTAGCTCACATAGATTCGCGATATCATTCATATAGGAAATTTTTAGCGCAAGAAAATCATTTGCGGCATATTTAATCATCTCCGCCGATCGCCGGCTGACGGAAACAATCGGCAGCTGAAACGGTTCATAAATCTTCTGCAGCATCTGTTCTGCCCACTTGCTTTCCGTCCCAATGATGATTCTCGGCGCATTTAGTGTGTCGTGGACAGCTGTACCCTGTGCCAGGAATTCGGGATTTGAAGCTACCTCGACTCGGATTGGCTTTTCTGAGGCGGACCCATTTCCCATTACCTGTCCGCCATGATGAGGTAGAAAATCATGGATAAACTGTTCTACTTTATCGTTGGTCCCCACAGGAACCGTTGATTTCACCACCACTAAGCAGTCCTTCTCAATGGTTTCAGCAATTTGCCGCGCAACAGTAGCAATTGACGAAAGATCTGCTGAACCGTCCGGCTGCTCCGGGGTTCCAACTCCGATGAAAATCGCGTCTGCATCCTTGTAGGCCTGTGAATAGTCTGTGGTAAACCGCAATCTGCCAGCCGCATAATTCTTCTTCATAAGCTCTTCAAGGCCCGCCTCAAAGATAGGAGAAATCCCCTGTTTCATCCTGGCGATCTTGTCTTCATCGACATCTACACACGTCACCATGTGGCCTACCTCAGCAAAACACACACCGGCTACCAGTCCGACATAGCCAGTCCCCGCCACCGCCAGCTTATAACCCTGATCATCGCGCCTGCTTTCATCTATATAATCATTCATAAATGACAACTTCCTTCCAAAAACCTTACTAGAACCTATCTTAACATAAGTAATCGATAAAAAATGAATTCAATTGCATCGGGCTGAAGGGCTTCGACAAAATCCAGGTGGTGACAGGCACGGCCCGGATTTTGCCGAATTCAAAAAGACCACCGTCCATAGGGACCAGTGGTCTTAGCTCTTCTGTTTAGGCAGAGTGGGTGTCTGATTCGATTGCACCGTTGGTTGTTGCTTTTTTGATGGTTTTAGGTATGAGCATGATGGAAACTATGGCCATTAGTCCTGTCCCAATTAAATAGAAAGCCGGCATGAGGTTGTTTCCTGTAGCTGTTTGTAAGGAGGTGATAATGAATGGTGCACCACCTCCAAAGATGGCAGTCGAAACATTATAGGAAATCCCATAGGCACTGTTTCTTACTCGATCCGGAAACAACAATGGAATGGTCGAAGGAAATACCCCAATAAACATCGCAACAATGATTCCTAAGGCAAAGTAACCTACTATCGGACCAGCTGAAGATCCGCCTGAAACGAAAGCAATAATCGGAACCGCTGTAAAAATAGCTAGTAAGGATGATAAGAGCAGAAACCTTTTCCTGCCATAGCGATCAGCCAGGATACCAAAAATCGGAAAGAGAATCATCATGAACAACATCCCGCTCGTCGTAACCACAAGGGATTGCATTGTCGAAAGCCCCACCTGTGTCTCAAAATAAGAAGGAAGATAAGTTAGCAAGGTATAATAAGCACCATTGGCGAACGCCACATTTAAGAAGGCAATCGCAAGCGGCTTGCGAGCAGTTGAAAACATTTCTTTTAGAGGGTTCTTAGATAAAGTATTCTCTTTCTTCATCTGAATAAAAGTTGGTGTATCATCCACTTTCGTTCTAACATACATTCCCACTAATGCTAAAGGCAAGGAACAAATAAATGGAATCCGCCATCCCCATGCTGCCATATCGTCATGGCTTAGCCCGGACGTGAGCAACGCGACAAATATGGAACCGATAATGTAGCCGAGTAAAGATCCCGATTCTAGTAAACTAGTGAATAGCCCGCGTCTCCGACCAGGAGCTGATTCATTCATAAAGACAGATGCTCCTGTATACTCCCCGCCTGCGGCTAACCCTTGTGTCATCCGCATCAAAATTAATAATAGCGGTGCGAAAATACCAATGGACCCGTAACTGGGAATTAACCCGATAATAGCGGTTGAAGAGGACATTACCATAATCGTTACCACCATTACTTTCTTACGCCCCAAACGGTCACCAATCGAACCAAAGATTATTCCACCGAGCGGTCTAAAGAAGAACGAAATTGCAAATATCGCAAATCCGTATAACAAAGCTACTGAACTACTTTTTTCCGGAAAAAACTGAGCACCAATAAGAGCCGCAGTATAACTATAGATACCGTATTCATACCATTCAACTAGATTCCCTATTGCAGTAGCCATCGTAGCTTTCTTCATCCATGCATCATCCCCTTATTTAATCGAATAAATTTTATCCTTTTAACTTAAATTTTCCTTAACTAAACGAATTCCTTCAAGGTCAGGTCTCTTGGCATTTTGGCAAAGGTTTCGCAGCCTGATTCGGTGATCCGGATGGACTCACTCACTTCAAAACCATATTTGTCGAGCCATAATCCTGGAATCAGGTGGAATGTCATATTCGGCTGTAAGATTGTTTTGTCCCCTTTACGAATACTTACCGTGTGCTCGCCCCAATCTGGCGGGTAATTACAGCCCATTGAATAACCAAGCCGTGATTCCTTTACAAAGCCGCTTTTCTCAATTGTCTTTCTCCAGGTTTCTTCAATTTCCTCCGCCGCGATACCAGGGCGAATCATCTCAAGGCAAGCATTAATGCCTTCGACCGCCACCTTTGAAAGGGTTTCCATTTCTTCTTTTGGCTTACCAATTTGAACGGTTCGGGCTAGTGGGGAATGATATCTTTTATAGCATCCTGCCAATTCTAAAATAACCGCATCCCCGTCTTTATACCGTTCATCTGTCCAAGTCAAATGCGGAGTCGAGGTTTTTTCACCGGATGGCAATAGCGGTACAATCGCTGGATAATCTCCGCCAAATTCCTCCGTTCCCGTAATTTGGGTGTAAAAAATCTTCGCAGCTACATCACATTCCCTGACACCCTCTTGAATTAGCTCAATTCCTGCCTGCATCGCTTTTTCGGCGATCACAGCTGCGCGTTTCATATATTCAATTTCCGCATCGGATTTGATGAGGCGCACCCAATTCACCAGCAAAGTTGCATCTTGTAGATTAGCATTTGGCAGACCTTTTTTTAGTTGCTCGTAGCTTTTGGCTGTGAAATAATAGTTTTCCATTTCGACCCCTATGGAGCGATTTTCTTGGCCAATTTGCTTTAAAAAGCCAGCTACGAAATCCATCGGATGCTTGGTGTCTGAATGAATATAATCATCCGGGTAAGGAATGATATGGTCGCGATAGAGCCAGGTCGTTACCTTAGCAGCATTCGCATCCATTCCTCTTCCAATCCACATCGGCTGTTCTTCGTCAATGATGACAACAAGCATCTGATGCACATAAAATGACCAACCATCATAGCCAGATAAATAATTGATATTGGCCGGATCGGTGATGAGCAGGACATCAATTCCTTTTTGCATCATTCGTTCTTTCGTTTTCCGTATTCTCTCTTTATACTCACTTGTTGTAAATGACATAAGCGAATTTCCTCCCTGGTGGAATCAACTTTTTTTAAAAATTACTGATCTGATAACTTAAAGCACACGACCTTTGGTTCCGTCATTTCTTGGAGGGCAAACTTGATGCCTTCCCTGCCTAATCCAGAATTTTTCACACCGCCGAACGGCATCGCATCAATTCGATAATCACTGCTGTCATTGATCATAATCCCGCCCACATCCAATTTGGAAATGGCCTTATGAGCTTTTTCGATATTTTTTGTAAAAATTCCCGCCTGCAAGCCATACTCCACGCTGTTTGACTTTTGAATGGCCTCATCTAGATCCGCTACCGGGCAAAGAAGAACAACCGGTCCAAAAATTTCTTCTTTTGCGATGCTGCAGTTTTCAGGAACATTCGTCAAAACAGTAGGGGCGTAAAAGGCTCCGTTCCGTTTTCCGCCTGTTAGTAAAATGGCACCTTTTTCGATGGCTTCCTCAACCATTTTTTCAACACGGATCGCTTCTTTTTCGGTAATCAGCGGTCCCATGTCGGTAAGTACAGATTGTTTATCGCCAACATGATATTGCTCTGTTCTCGTAACAAATGCTTTTTGAAATTCTGCCATGATCCCCGCTTGGATATAAATACGCTGCACACCAAGACAATTCTGACCAGCAGCCCAAAAGGCACCAGATACGGACGATTCAACTGCATCTCCAAGGTCCGCATCCTCCAGCACGATGACAGGAGAATTGGAACCAAGCTCCATCCCAATCTTTTTCAAACCGGCTTTCCGAACGATTTCTTCTCCCGCTTCCAATCCTCCTGTAAAACTAATCATCCGAATCGCAGGATGTGTGACAAGGATGTCACCGATCTCACGGCCATGTCCGGTGATGACAGACAGCACATTTGGCGGAAGTCCTGCAGAGGAGAAGGCTTCTGCAAGCAATAGGGCACTTAGCGGTGTCACGCTTGCAGGTTTTACGATAATCGCATTGCCGGCCGCAATCGCCGGCCCAACCTTGTGTGCAACAAGATTTAACGGATCATTAAAAGGAGTAATCGCGGCAATAATTCCAATTGGAAAGCGATAGTAATACCCAACGCGATTCTCACTGCCAGCCATTTGATCAAAGGAGAGCGTTTCCCCATTTAATCTCCTTGCCTCTTCGGCACTAATTCTTAATGTTTGAATACAGCGGGCGGCTTCTTTTTGCGCTTCGCGAATCGTTTTGCTTCCTTCTTGACTGATGATTGAAGCATAACGCTCTTTATGTTCTTCAATATAATCAGCAGCCGCATGGATGACTCTGATTCTTTCGTGCACAGGCATGCCGGCCGCGATTTTGGCCCCTTCTTTTGCCGCCTCAATACATTCAAGCATATCTTCTTTAGTAGCTGCTGGAACGGTATCAATCAAACGATTATCCTGGGGGTCGCGCACTTCAATCACTTGATCACGCTCCACCCATTGGCCGCCAATCAACATCTTCTGTCCTCTGATTTGAACTGTCATCCCTTTCACGCCTTTCTATTTTTTATTAAACGACTACCGGTTTACGCTCACGGTTAATATGAATCAAGTCGATTAACAGAGAGAATCCTGTTTCTGTTTTACCAGCTCCAGCCCCGCTTAAGGTAACAGGCCCCAGCAGATCACATTCATACGTAATCGCATTGACAGCGCCGCCAATCGATGCTAATGAATCGGTAATCTCAACCTTTTCCGGTGCAACCGAAGCAGTCACTTCGCCGTTTTCCTTTTTCACTTTCCCAAGCAGCTTCCAGCGTTTTCCTTCAGCCTTCGCTTCTTCAATATCCTTTAATGAAATCTCGGTGATTCCTTTACAAGAAACGTCTTCTACCTTTAATGGAATATCCATGATATAGTTTGCTAGAATGACAACTTTATATCTTGCATCATAGCCTTCGACATCACTTGTTGGATCTGCTTCCGCATACCCAAGCTCCTGTGCCTCTTTCAAGGCTGATTCATAGGAAACGCCTTCTTGTTCCATCTTCGTTAAAATATAGTTGGTTGTACCATTCAAAATTCCGCGGATTTCCTTGATCTCATTTCCTGCCAGCGTTTCAATTGGCATTCTTAAAGATGGAGTGCCGCTCATTACTGTCCCTTCAAAGCCCCAATGAACCCCATTCTTTTCAGCAATTTCCGATAATTCTTTATAAGCAAGGGCAACGGGACCTTTATTGGTCATCACGACATTTTTTCCACTTTCAAATGCTGCTTTGCAGTGGTCAATCGCCGGCTGGCCGGTTTTGACATCCGTATAGGAAACTTCAATAACCGTATCTGCGTTTGTGGCCTTGATCGTTTGAAAACTATCCCAGCCTATGATTAAACCTGATGTCTGAGGATAATTTTCTAGACTTCCTGTCTCTCTTAGGGTTTTTAAAACAAGATCTAAATCTAGGCCATTCGGGTGATAGATCGACCCTTTGATAAAATCAGAAATCGCCACAACCGTTGCTTCGAATCCTTCTTTTTCCTTTAATTGTTCTTTTTTCTCGAGTAATATTTCTGCTAAGCCCTGACCAACAACGCCAAAGCCGATAAAGGCTAATTTATGCGCCATGTACCTGCACCTCCGTTTTTAAAGATTGGGATTTTTCTTTTAAAAAATTCACAGCCGTTTGCGTTAGAATCGCGGCACCAATGGATAAGCTGCTTTCGTCCAAATCAAAGATTGGTGTATGTAAATCCCGCTTCAGCCCATCCTCTGTCCCGCTTCCTAGGAAAAATAAGGCTCCTGGCAGTTTTTGCGTCACATAGCCAAAATCTTCTCCGCCCATCCCAAAGGGACGCTTAACAATTTGAAAATCCGGATACATTTCATCCATTGCCTTTAAAAATAACTCGTTCACATGAGGGTCATTGTTTAAGGCAGGTTCGCCTCTTTCCACTTCAAGTGTGTAGCTTCCGCCCATTGGTTCCACAATCGACAGCGCCTTCTTCAGTTCTAGACTTAATAAGTCCCGTACTTCAGGCGTATAGCTGCGGATTGTCCCAGAGATGAAAACCTCACTTGGAATGATATTGCTTGCCGTTCCGGCATGGATCTGACCAATACTGATGACACCCGCTTCCAATGCAGGAATTCTGCGGGCCACAACACCATGTAACGCCTGCATCACAAGTCCCAACATCCAAACCGGGTCTGTTCCTAGTTCAGGATAGGCACCATGTCCGCCGCTTGCAAAAATTTTCGCCGTAAACACGTCGACATTGGCCATACTATACCCATTATTCACCTGGGCCGCTCCAACCGGAAGCCATGGGCACATATGCAGGGCAATCGCTGCGTCTACATCATCATAAGCGCCCGCTTGAGCCATGTACGGTGAACCGGAAAGTCCATGTTCATCAGTGGCTTCTTCTGCTGGTTGAAAAATAAATTTAACGGTGCCTTGAAGCCCTTCTTTTTCAAATTTCTCTGCTAGAAGATGGGCGGCACCTAGCAAGATGGTGGTGTGGGCATCATGACCACATGCATGCATGACACCTTCATTTTTCGATTGATAGTCAATCGTATTTTCTTCCTTAATCGGAAGAGCGTCCATATCCGCACGAATAGCTATCACGGGTCCTTCCCCTGATGTTAGCGTTGCAACAACACTCGTCTCGACGCCAATCCCGGTTTCCACCCGTAAACCCTTTATCTTTTTTAGTGTTTCGGCAACAAATTGGGAGGTCCCGAACTCTTGAAAACTGAGTTCGGGATGTTGATGAAAATGGCGCCTCCATTCAATCAGCTGCTCGCTCAATGCTTTTGCTTGAACTGCTGTAGGATGATTTTCCATCCGTTCATTCCTCCTACTGATTTGGAAGTCTATTTCACTTTTAAAAGATTTTCAACGTGAGTAAATGCTTGTTCAAAGTCTGCAATGATATCCTCAATATCTTCAATACCGCAAGAAATACGAATCAATCCTTCAGGTATTCCCATTGCAGCACGCTCTTCTGGTGTACACTCAACGTGGCTAGTTGTACGAGCAGGTCCAACAGTTGTTTCAACTGCACCTAAGTTCGCAGCACAGTTGGCATACTGTAATTTGGGAAGAAGATCACGAACCGTATCAACACCGCCTTTTACTGCAAAGCTAAGCATACCGCCGAAGTCTCTCATTTGTTTTTTCGCCACATCATGATGTGGATGTGTTTCAAGACCTGGATAATAAACCCCTTCCACAAGATCCTTCGTTTGTAGGTATTTCGCTAGTTTCATAGCATTCTCACATTGTGTGCGTACACGCAAGTGAAGCGTTTTCATTCCGCGAAGGATCAGGTACGCTGCCATTGGGTCCATTGTCGCGCCGTTAATTTCACGGAAGTGATAAATTTTTTCCACTAATTCTTCAGAACCACATACAACGCCGCCTAATGCATCTGCGTGTCCGCCTAGGAACTTAGTTGCACTATGAATAACCAAATCAGCACCTAAGGAAAGTGGATTTTGGTTCATTGGAGTTGCGAACGTATTATCAACAATCACTAATGCTCCAGCCGCTTTACCTGCTTTTGCCATCCGTTCAATATCAGTAATTTTTACAGTTGGGTTTGTTGGTGTTTCTAGGTATAGAATTTTAGCGTCGCCTTTCGCTACTTCACGCTCGATTTGCTCATGGTTTCCTGTTTCACATAACACGACTTCTACGTTCTGACGCGGAAGGAACTCTGTAAAAATTTTATTTGTGCCGCCGTACGTATCTTTAATGGAAATAATCTTGTCTCCAGGTACTAAAAAAGTGGAAAGTGTGTTGCTGATGGCAGCCATTCCTGTTGAAAAGCTTGTTGCTGCTTCTGCGCCTTCAAGGATTTTGATTTTATCTTCAAACGCCTGTACTGTTGGATTCGTGTTACGTCCGTAGATATGACCTTTCTTTTTACCGATTGCGACATCATACCATTCGTCCATATCGTCATAGCCATAAGCAACACTCAATACCACTGGTACTTGAGTTGCTCCATGTACTAAATAATCCTTTTCTCCAGCCCATACTGCTTTCGTTCCCATTTTCGCGTTTGTGTTCGTCATTAAAACCACTCCTCATTAGTTTTTTTGTAAAATTTTATTGTTTTCGATGGTTATGCCTTTGTTTCTTTTCACCATTTCTTTATAAGCAAACAGGGCAATGGCTGTATCCTGTACACCCGTTCCTGTTAGATCACATACGGTAATTTGTTCATCGTTTTTACGTCCGGCCACCCACAAGGAAGTTAGGTCACCTAATTCGACAACCTCCGACTCCTCCGAGAGGACACCAGCTGTAAGAGCATGATGCAGTTCCCCTAACCGGGCACATTGAGCTTTTGTATCACAGACAAGAATGTCTGCTTTTGCTAAAACTTCGGCTTCTAATTCCTGCTTATGCTCAGCATCCGATCCCATCGCAGTAATATGTAGACCAGGGTGCAGCCATTCGGCTTTGATGATTGGCTCTTTTGCCGGGGTGGTGGTAATCACAATGTCACTATTCCGGACTACCGCTTCAGCGCTGTCAACGGCCACAACTTTAATTCCTAATTCAGCAGTCATTTCTTCCGCGTATTTCTTTGCGCGTTCAGATGACCGGGCGTACACGAGGACCTTTTGAAACTTCCTTACAATATTCAGTGCCCGCAGCTGATATTTTGCCTGGCTGCCCGCTCCAATGATCCCGGCGGTTTCAATCGTATTTTTGGCAAGATAGGATGCTGCAACCGCTCCAGCTGCCGCCGTGCGGACATCGGTTAAGTATCCATTGTCGAGTAAGACGGCTTCCGGAACCCCGGTTTTTGTGTTAATCAGGATCATCATCCCATTACCACTTGGCAGCCCAAGAAGATGATTATTGAAAAAGCCAGAAGAGATTTTGATTGCAAACATTTCTTTTTCCTTGATATAAGCCGTTTTTACATCGACTTCACCGTTTTGATCGTCAATATCCACTCTCATAATCGGCGGCATGGAAACTTGATCTTGTGATAAGCTAGTAAAAGCATCTTCAACCACTTTTACAGCCTCAGAATTTAATGAAACAAATTGCTTTAGTTCCTGCTCTGTGAAGATTCGCATCGTGTGATTCACCTCCATTTAAGGTTTACTTTAAAAGCTGATGCCCCTTTAACGTCAAGTCTCTAGGAAGCTTCGCAAAGGTTTCACATCCAGTTTCCGTAATCCGAACGGACTCGCTCGCTTCAAAGCCATATTTGTCAAGCCACAATCCTGGAATGAGATGGAAGGTCATATTAGGCTGTAAAATCGTCTTATCGCCTTTTCTGATGCTCATGGTGTGCTCGCCCCAATCTGGCGGGTAATTCAAGCCCATTGAATAGCCAAGGCGTGATTCCTTCACAAATCCGCTTTTCTCAATTGTTTTTCTCCAGGTTTCTTCAATTTCTTCAGCCGCGATACCAGGACGAATCATATCCAAGCAGGCATTAATGCCTTCAACTGCAACACTCGAAAGAGTTTTCATTTCATCTGTAGGGCGGCCAATCTGAACGGTTCTCGCGAGCGGTGAGTGATATCGTTTATAGCAGCCGGCTATTTCGACAATAACAGCGTCCCCGTCTTTATAGCGATCATCTGTCCAGGTTAAATGCGGTGTCGAAGTTTTTTCTCCGGATGGCAATAATGGAACAATCGATGGATAATCGCCGCCAAATTCTTCGGTACCGGTAATCTGGTTGTAAAAAATCTTCGCAGCAACATCGCATTCCCTTACGCCTTCTTCAATTAGATCAATTCCTGCCTGCATTGCTTTTTCAACAATTTTGGCTGCGCGTTTCATATATTCAATTTCTGCATCCGACTTGATTAAACGGACCCAGTTGACGAGTAGGGTTGCGTCTTGGAAAGTGGCATTTGGCAGCCCCTTTGTTAACTGCTGATAGCACTTTGCCGTGAAATAGTAGTTTTCCATTTCCACACCGATTGAACAGTTATCTTTGCCAAATTCTTTTAATCGATCGGCAACAAAATCCATTGGGTGTTTAAGATCGGATTGAACATATTCATCAGGATAAGGAATGATATTATCATCCGTTAGCCAAGTCGTTACTTTTGCTCCGTTAGCATCCTGGCCGCGTCCAATCCATTTTGGCTGTTCCTCATCAAGCATGACAACAAGCATCTGATGAACGTAAAACGACCATCCGTCATAACCGGAAAGATAGTTTAGATTTGCTGGGTCTGTAAGTAGGAGAACCTCAATTCCTTTTTCAGCCATTCGTTCTTTTGTTTTGCGGATACGTTCTTTATATTCTGTTATTGAGAATGACATAAATCTTGTTCACTCCTGTTTTGTTATATTTATTTTTAGAATATTTCTATTTGTTTGTATTATATAAAACTGTTAAAAGCTTTTTCATCTGACATTCTGTATGAAAGATTTTGCTAGTTTCTAGTCAAAATTAGCAAAAAGTAAGTGAAGATTAATTTTATCAGCGAATTTTCGAGATTTATCAGCATTTCTGACCAATTTATCAGCGAAACGAAAAAAACGCTTTCTTCCAAAAAAACACAAGTGACAAAATCACTTGTGTATTGAAAGATATTTTTCGATGACCGAATGGACAATGGACAGATCGACATTTTGACCGCTGATAATAACAGCAACATCCCCTTCTTGGTGTAGGATTTTATTGCCTAAAATAGCTGCAATTCCTGTTGCTGCAGCACCTTCCATCATCATTCGGTGTTTGTCCATCATAAAAGCCATGCCAAAAGCAATTTCCTCTTCTGGAATTAGAACGACCTCATCCATATATTTTCGGACCATTGGAAAGGTATATTGATTATCGAGGCCGATTCCACCTAGTAAACTATCAGCGAGTGTCTCGCTTTCCGGAAGCACGACTGGCTTACCCGCTTTTAAACTCTCATACATCACAGCTGATTTTTCCATCGAAACCCCCGTTACGCGGATTCCTGGATCATTGGATTTCACTGCCAAGCCAATTCCAGACAGCAGTCCGCCGCCCGAAAGCGGAACAATTACATCGCTTAGATTGGGGATGTCCTCCAATAATTCCAGCCCAATCGTTCCTTGACCTGCAATCACATACGGGTCATCAAATGGCTCAATAACCGTTAATCCCCTCTCCCTCTCGAGCTCATAACAGCGCACACCTGCAGCATCCTGGCTGTCACCGACGATTTCAATATGTGCATCAAGCCTTTTTAAGGAGTCGACTTTTGCCTTTGGCACCCGATTGGAAATACAAACAACCGCATTAATGCCAAGCTTTTTTGCTACATAAGCTACCGCCATGCCATGATTTCCGGTTGAGTACGTTGCAACTCCTCGTTTTCTTTCTTCCTCACTTAAGCTTAGGATTTTATTGGCTGCTCCCCTTACTTTAAAGGCCCCAACTTCATGAACGTTTTCGAGCTTTAAATACACATTGCGGCCAATTTTTTCTGATAGTATGGACGACTGGATGACTGGTGTTCGTTTGATGAGCGGACTAATTCGTTGTCTTGCTTCCCATACGTCCCGAATTTTCATTAATTCTTTTTTCCTTTGTATAGCTGTCATGGAACCAACCTCCGTGCATTTTACTCTAATCCTAAGTTTTTGGTACTGGGATATCAATTGTCAAAACTGTCGATAACTAAGGCGGATTTTTCATACACTTTGAATGAAAAAAAGCAGGCAATGAAGTGACTTCCATTTCATTTGCCAGCTTTTTATAAAATGATCTGCGAAATTTATTGCCCCATTTTCCAAGTTTTTATGCTCAAATCTAATAAAAACAAATCATCTGGGTCAACAAGTGACAGCCCGGTTAACTCTTCAATTTTTCGTAAACGGTAAAGTAAGGATTGCCGATGCAAAAATAATGCTTTCGCAGTCTTACTTACATTCCCCTGATAATGATTATAGGTACTGATGGTATCAATTAAATCAAGATTTCGCTGTTTGTTATATTCAACGAGCGGTTCAACGGTGGCTGTAATGATTTCTTTCATTTCTTGGTTTTGAAAGAGGGTGAGAAGGATTCGGTCGATCCTTGTGTTTTCATACATCACCCGGTTTCCGATTCCTTTTTTATTCCTGCTGATATTTAGGGCGGTCAGCGCATTTTGATAGCTTTCCTTAAAACCTAAAACCCCTTCATTATAATTGCCAATCCCCCAAGAAATCACCACCTTTGGAAGTAAACTGCGCAGGCGGCGATCGACAAGATCTAAAAAATTGGTTACGCTTTCTTTTTTGTTTTCTAAAGAAATTTCAATCATAACGATCAGCTTTTCTTGTTGATAGGTAATCATCACTTCTTTATTCAAGGACTGGGCAGCATAATAAATTTCTTCTTTTATATAATGAATCATGCTGTCAACCCACTGCTGATAAGCCATTTCATCCCAATTGTTTTTCTGAAAAAGCTTTTTTAAATTTTCCGGCACGCCAATCAAACAAATATAGGGAAGATTCAAGTTATAGCCGACAATTTCAGCTCTGGAATTTGCTGAATCCCAAGACGTAAATTCTCCACTCGTTAATTCTTTGACAAAAGAATCGTGAAGAATGGATTTTGCCTCTTCAACAGCATTTTTTCTTGAAAACCACAAAGCGATGGTTGTGACAGCATGCTCTAATACATTGACAATATACTGAGTTAAAAACTGATCTAGCAATACCTCAGACGGCAAGATGACGAATAAATAGCCCAGGGTATTTCCTGAGACCTGAATGACGGGGAGCTGTAAGATGCAATATTCGTCAATATAAATGGATTGGATTTTTTGAATCATTGGATCATGTGACGACCTTAGCGTTGGCTTCCGCTGGGGAAGGACCCCTTTTACAGCATAACCTCGCCAATATTCGAGAAAATTGGGGGCATCTTTACTTTGGGCCTGGATGGTCCCAATTTGGTCGGTTATTACAATTGGGTACTCTATACACCCGTATAAATAATTCGAAATACAAGTTAGACCGGTCTCGGTTAATATTAGATTCAAAAGCTCCTGCTGAACTTTTTCAGATCTTCTGCTTTCCTTATAATTGACATCATTTAATTGAAGCATGACTTCCTCAATGATATCAGAAAAGCGCAATTCCCACGGCAGCTCAATCAGGATTAAATGATTCTGATGCGCTTTTTCAATCACTTCATTTGGAATCTCAAAAATATGACGTCCTAAAGCTACTGCCAGTGCGGAAGCCTCAGAATCGATCACATCTTGTACAAATTTTTCAAATTCCTTCACGTTTTGACCGCAGCCGATTGCTGTAGTTAACACAAATTCATTCTTTCGTACAAAACTTTCTACCGGCATTTCCATAGCAGAAACCCATTGAACCTCTTTTTCCTGTACCAAATCTTCCCCGGCAACCACCATAGCGTCCTTCATAATCTCTAACTGTAAGATGTCATTTACAAGTAATCCCATGGAACCTCCTGTCCTGCTGCTAACTCTTTTATTATCCACGTATAATATTATTCTAACAAACTCTGACTACTCAGTAAATTATGTAAATTTATTCGACAAATTTCGGGTGGTGACAGGCACCGCTCTTTTTCAAAAGCATCCGAGTGTGCTAGTCCCCAAACAGCACAAAAAAACGGTCATTTTATTTTCAGTAAAATAAAATGGCCGCCTTTATGGTTTGGTATTTTTCATATTTTTTTTCATATTTTATTGGTTCGCCAATTTTTCTTCGACATGGTCTGGAAGATGATCACAGAGCTGGTTGAACAAATAAGTTAAATAGGAATGAAGTTCAAATCGGTCTTCCTGTACAAAAAGATCAAACAAGTTTTTATGTTTCTCCACGTTTTTTTACCCCTTTCTTTTTCCTTCGCTGGATTTTCTTTATAAAATTTTACTAATAGATTGTTCGTTCTGCAGTCACTACATACCTAGTAATCAATCATGATAGTATCGGCCCCACCCTACGCTCAATACCATGATGGCCACGCGCGCCATCCACCTATCCACATTATAATTGAAAACGTTTACATATTCAAAGAATATTATATTACAAGTTTTGACAAAGTGACCGGAGTATAGAAAAACTGCCTACTTGGACAAGCGCTAAAGCATTGCCACCTAAAAAAGCAATGTATAAAAATCCAATTATCCTCTTTAATATACAACGAAACAATGGCTTTTAAAACAAAAAAAGAATTCGACAAAAATCGGGTGGTGACAGGCACAGCCCGATTTTTGTCGAAACCACCCTATAAAAATCCTACAAATATTCCTGCTAATATGACGGAAACGATTGTGACGGAGATGAATCCGCCGACGAGCATGGGTGGCAGCATGTGGCTGGTCAACACTTCTTGTTCTTTTTCGTCTTTGGTTAGGGATTTGATGACTTCGTTTGTGATGATGTAGTCGGATGGGAATCCGTATAGTGCTGTTAACGATACGGCAAAGGACATGTGTTTGCTGACCCCAAGGACCTTTCCAATGATAAATGAGAAAATGTACATTCCGATGACACCTAACACAATACAGCCGATCAACGGATATAAAATTTCCATAATCATCCCTGGCGTTGCTCTTTGCAGCGGATCGAAAACAAACAACATGAGAACCATGATCGCAATTCCAAAACCATTCGCTTTTTGCAGTACATGCCTTTCAAGGAAGCCGACACTTCGTGCAATAACACCAAATAATAAACATAAAACAAATGGACTAATGTCGACGACTGGCTTCAATAAAGTGGAAACGATGAAGGCTAAGAATCCGACAAATGCAAGTCGTAAGAATTTGAAATAATCAGTATTATATTTATCAGGCAAATTTTTAAATAATTTAAGTTCCTTTGGTTCCGCGACAGCTGTAGCGGCAACCTCCTCATTTGCTTGAGCCATACCCAATTGACCGCTGCGATACTTCTGAAGAAGATTTCTTCCTTCTTTTTTCAATACAATCGAAGTAAGTGGATAACCGGCAAATCCTTGCATGACATAAATGACGATGGCAAAGACGGATAACGTTGTAAGCCCTGCTTCCTTTGCCCCTTCCGACATAATCAAGGCAGATACTAAGCCGCCGACTAACGGCGGAATCGCAACAACAATGGTTTTAAAGCCAAAAATAAAGGTTCCAATTCCAAATAATAACGCAATGATTCCGGCAATCCCTGCAAGCGAAATGATAATCGTCTTCCATTGTTTCTTTAATTCCTTTAAAGAAAGTAACGTGCCCATATTGGTAATCAATAAGTAGATCATCATTGTCGCTACAACCGGCGGCACACCCGCTAACTCAACAATATTCTTCGGGAAAAATGTCCAATAGCCAATCAAGAATAAAACCGCACTGATAAATACAGAAGGAATCCAAGCTTTGGTCTTAACCGCCACAACGTCTCCAATAAATAAAATAAGAACAACAATTACTAGTGCAAGCATTTGAGACATAAGAATCCCTTCTTTCTTTTTTTATTTTCGTAGGCACTAGACCCTTCAAAGATCAAGTGCCTAACCCCAATTTATTTTTTATTATTCTCCAAATATGTTAATGTAGCTGCTCCTAAAACTTTAGCAGCAATTAACATACCCTTTTCGTCAATGTTAAATTTCGGATGATGGTGTGGATAGGTTTCGATCCACTCTGGGCTTTGGCCGCCTGTGTTGAAAAACGCCCCTTTCACATGTTCTAAATAGTAAGCAAAGTCTTCGCCACCCATTAGCGGCTCGATTTCCCTCACAGCGGTAACACCAGGAACGGTTTCAGCAAGATTCGCAACGAACTCCATTTCTTCCTTATGATTGACAAGGGCTGGATAGCCTTTTTGATATTCATAAGTGTATGTGCAATCAGCAGTAATACAAGTTCCTTTTATAACCCTTTCAATTTCCGCTTCAATAAATTCCCTTGTACTTTCTTTAAAGGTTCTAACGGTACCCTGAAGGAAAGCCGTATCGGCAATCACATTCGATGCATTTTTCGCTTCAAACGAACCAATGGAAATAACGGCTGAATCGAGCGGATCGACTCGGCGTGAGACAATCTGCTGAATAGTTCCGACAAGTTGCGCTCCAATCACAACACTGTCCTTTGTTAAATGCGGCTGGGATCCATGTCCGCCGCGGCCTTGAATTTTCACCTTAAAAAAGTCTGCTGCTGCCATCATTGGGCCGGTCCGGTATTCAATCGTTCCAACAGGTGTTGGGGACCAAATATGCTGGCCAAAAATGACATCGACACCCTCTAAACAGCCATCTTCAATCATTGCAATCGCGCCGCCTGGGAGAAGCTCCTCTGCGTGCTGATGGATAAAGACGACATTCCCTTCGATTTCATCCTTCATGCAGTTTAGCACTTTAGCGAGTCCGAGAAGGGTTGCTGTATGACTGTCATGTCCACATGCATGCATGGCACCTGGCACTTGCGACTTGTACGGAACATCGGTCTCCTCCTGAATTGGCAATGCATCAAAATCAGCACGTAAGGCTACGGTCTGTCCAGGTTTACCACCATGCAATGTAGCAACAACACCATTGCCGCCTACACCTGTCCGGACTTCATGTCCCAAATTCCGATGATACTCGGCAATATATTTGGCTGTATTCTCTTCCTGAAAGGAAAGCTCAGGATGTTGATGTAAATAACGACGAATTTCTACCATTTCTTCGTATGCCTGATCCAATAATTCATAAAGCTTGTTCATTTCATTGACCTCCTATATAAAAAAATTACTGTGTATGTTTTTCTACTATACTAAAAAGTATAAAATATCTGAAAATTATATCAATGTACAATTGCACAATAAAATCACTCATTTACTGTATACTAGTCCATAGGGAGGTCTTCTACATGAAAAATCTGCATCTTTACACCTTTCTTTGTAAAAAATTCAATCCAATTCCTTTTCAAATTTACTTTTTTGAAAACAGAAAGCAATCATCTCATTTGCTATATACGAATAATAAAACAGCGCCTAATCACTTTACGATTCTGCCTGCTTCAGCAACAGACAACATCACGATTCAATTTGATGGAAACCAAACGGCGGTTTCTTTTTACTACTCAGAGAACAATCAGGTCCTTCTCACTCTTTCCAGCCCTAAAGTGAACCTTTCAGAGAAAGAACTTGAACAACTGTATGTGATGTTTTCTTTTCTTGAGACGGAAATTACTTTACGGGAGAAAGAAGCCGAAATTGCCAGCATGATCGAAAGCAGTCTTACGATTACATCCTCACTAGAGCTTGAAGAGGTGTTAAATAAAATCATTACGCAGGCCCTAAGTGTCATTCCTGCTGCAGATAAAGGATACCTGCAGCTCTATGATGAAAAAACAAATGAATTAATTCCACGTGCAGCTGTCGGATACAATGAAAAACTTCAGGCGGTAAAAATAAAAAGCGGGGAATCGATAACCGGAAAGGTCTTTCAGGACAGAACACCTGTGATGTATGAATCACCTTCTGAGGTTTTCGAAGAGATGAAAACCATCACAAAGGGGAATTTAACGATTTTTGAAAATTCCATTGATCTTTTGCAAATAAAATCAATGATTGCCATTCCACTAATCTTGGAAAATAAAGCAATTGGAGTTATGGCGGTTCAACAATTTAACACAGAGGGAAAATTGAGAGAGCGCGATTTCAGCTTATTACAAGGATTTGCCGCCCAAGCAGCAATTGCAATTCAAAATGCCAAGCTTTTTCAAGAAAAGAATGCCCGGTTAGCGGAAATCACTAACTTAACACGAGAATTAGAGAAAAAAAATAAACTGTTTTTAAGGCGGGCGGAAATTCATGAAACATTAACACAGCTTTCCTTGCAAAATAAGAGTGTCGAATTCATCATTCTGGAATTGAACCGCATGATGAACAGCGAAATCTTCTTTTTCGATCATCTCGATATGGAGCTTTTCCCAAAAAAGAACATTCCCTCCTCCTATTTAAGTAATGATGAATTCTCAAAAATTCTGAGAACAAGAAAAAGGCCTTTCTCAATGATGATTGTGGATGGGAGCGAAATCGAATACTATGTGTATCCGATTCAGTCGGATCGTGTCACACTTGGCTGTTTTTTCGTCCCGCTGCGGGAGCCGATTTCGCAGCAGGATAAAATGACGATTGAGCAGGCCAGTTCTGTTCTGGCATTAGAATTAACAAAACGAAAAACCCAGGCAGAGGTATATTACAAAAAAACGCAGGAATTATTTAATGACTTGCTGCAATATAAGGACCCATCAGCCCTAGAGGAAATAGGCGAATTATTAGGGTTGAATTCGCAATCACATTTTTCTGTCATATTAGTTGAAGTAGTCGCATATCAAGATTTGCAAACATTAGAAGCGGTGATCCATCGCTTAATTTCCCAATTAAAGCGGCGGATTGCAAGCCAGGGAACCTTGATTTTTGGATTCCATAATAAAGTAACCATTCTTTTCTCGACACAGCATACACACGAGATAAACGAATGGGTCCATTCGCTTCATTCTCTTTTAGTCAAGTGGAGTGATCGCGAGGAAATGCCGCTCCACGCCGGCCTGAGTACGCCGCACGAAGGAATCCAATCGATTGTGAAATGCCATGAGGAAGCAAATAAATCCTTGGCTTATTTAATCAGTCGAAAGCAAACAGGGATGATGGATTATAAGAAAATGGGAATCAATCGGTTATTTCCGACAGGATCCTCTCCGGAAATTGAGCGCTTTGCCGAAGAAATTTTAACGCCGCTTCGGACGGAAAAAGCCAGGAATAATGATCTGGAGAAAACACTGATGACCTATGTAAAATGCAATAAATCGATGATCGAAACGGCTGAAACACTTCATATTCATAAAAACACACTTTATAACCGTATTAAAAAAATTGAAGAACTGCTCGGGCTAGAGTTTCACAACCCGGAGGACTACCTGCAAATTCTATTAGCCTGCCATTTTCAGGAAGATCTTTTGCTTTCACGAAGGAATAATGGAGCTCTGATAGAGTAAGATTTTGGTTAATGCCGCCCCAATTCCTTTTTAAAGCCTATTATCTTAATAAACATGTTATCGACAAAATTCGGGTGGTGACAGGCACCACCCGAATTTTGTCGATGAAACTTTTCTAGCACATCGTTCGTAGGAATATTCATATAGAAGTTGGAAGGGATTGGGTTTATGGGAAATATGATTTTGTTTACGTTTATTATCGGTGTTGTTTCGGTGGTTATTTTGGTCCCTATTAGGAGTCCGAAAGGAAATGCTCCAAAAGCTCGAGGTTTGGTGGTGGGTTTGATTGTTTTTATACTTGCTATTTTCGCATTCTTTTATTTTTCAAACCTAGATCGAAATTTATCCGTCATATGGCCGCTGGCAATCATCTTAACGGCGGCCGGGACAGTTCTTTCCACTGGATTGGAACAAAAGATTAAAGCAAGCCTGTTTTTGGGGAGCCTGGCCCTGGGCATTTACTTTCTTACGGCCTTTCTATTTAATGCCAACGAAAAATATACGATGGCCAAAATGACGGAAAAGGTTGAAATCAAAGCATTTGATGAGCATGAAAAACCGGCAAGCGTCCCGCCGCAATTTGCCCGTAACAAAATGAAAAAGGCATTTGGACAGGTCCCGAACACAAGTTATTATGAACTGGGCAACCTGCAAATCCAAAAAGTGAACGGAGACTATGTTTATATTGCTCCCGTTGAATTCTCGGGGTTTTTCAAATGGTGGAAGGGGTCAGAAACGCCAGGTTATTTTTCTTTAAGCGCAACTGATTCATCAGCAAATCCTAAGTTCATAAAGAAAGAAATGATATATACCCCCTCTTCTTTTTTCAATAAAAATATTGAACGACATATTCGCATGGAATTTCCTAAAAAGATTTTCTTCGGTGATGTCCAGTTAGAAGTGGATGAGGATGGGACACCATACTATATTCGTTCCTACGGTGATTTCATCTCTGCTCGAAATGGTTTTAACGTAGAAGGGGTTGTTTTAGTTGACGCGAAAACCGGGGAAACAAAGGAATATTCATTAGATGAAGCTCCAGATTTTATTGATGGCGCTGTCTCACCGGAAGCTGTCAGCCTGCAAAACAGTTATTTTGGCAACTTTATTCATGGCTACTGGAATAGTAAATTTGGAAAATCAGATGTGAAATTGCCTTCTGATGAGGGTACGGAGGCCAATGTCAGTCCGATTTTTGATGAAAATGGAATCATGTATTATTTCACAGACTTCACCAGCCCGAAGAAAAGTGTCGACTCAATGCTCGGTTATTCGTTGACAAATGCAAGGTCGGGCAAGGCAACCTATTATACGGGAAACCCGGAAGAATCGTATATGGATTCCCAAGGAGCTCTGCAAATTATTGAAAAAAAATTCATTGAGAAAAAATGGGAAGGAAAAATGCCAATCCTTTATAACTTTTATGGAGAGGCAAGCTGGTTGACCCCCGTCCTTGATTCCAATGGATTTTTACAAAACTACTTTATCGTTTCAGCGGCAAATCCGGAAATTTCCGCCTATGGTTCTACGCCGAACGATGCCTTAAAACAGTATAAAACAGCCTTACAACGTGGCAAAGGAACGGTTGACGGCAGTTCAAAAGCCGATGAAAAACAGGTCAGCGGAACCGTCCTTAGAGTGTACAAAGAAAAATCAGGTGACTTCACGGTCGTCTCCTTTCTGCTCAACAATCGCCAAAACTTTATTCTCTCATCTGAAAAGGAACCACTCATCATCTACCTAAAAGAAGGAGATAAAGTAAGACTAACCTACTTAAATACTGAGGAACAATTCCTTCCGGTGAAGGAAATTAAGATTGAAGGACTTCAATAGTACATTCGACAAAAAACGAGTGGTGACAGGCACCACCCGTTTTTTGTCAAATAGGTATTTTTCATTAAATATGCATCTTTTACATCTATTTTTATAAGCAAAATTTACTATTTTTGTCAAATTTACCAAACATTTATATTCTATTAAAGGCCACTTTACAATTCTCCTATAAGTTAAGTACGAGTACATAACCTATAGGAGATGAATGAAAAATGAAAAAGAGTTTAGTAGCGGGAATTGCTTGTCTTTCTTTATCATTATCCTCAGCTGCTCCATGGGCAGTTCTAGCAGCACCTCACCAAACCGTTGCAACTGACAATGGACAATCTACCTTACAGCCAATCACCTCTGATGTAGCGGTTATTGCACATCGGGGAGCCTCTGCATACGGGCCGGAACACACACTGGCTGCATACAAAGAGGCCATTAAAATGAAAGCTGATTACGTGGAATTTGATTTACAAATGACAAAGGACGGTCAGTTGATCGCTATGCATGATGAAACATTGGCGAGAACGACCAATGCAAAGGAATTGTACCCGGACCGTGCACCTTGGCGTGTGAAGGATTTTACAATGGATGAGATTAAACGTCTTGATGCCGGTTCATGGTTCAATGCGGCTTATCCGGAGCTGGCGAAGAAAGAATACATCGGGCAGCATGTTCCTACTCTTGATGAAGCGATTCAATTTGTGAAAAAACATGGGAACGGAAAAGTCGGCCTCTATATGGAAACAAAAGCACCAGATGTTTATCCGGGAATGGAAGAAAAATTGATTGAAATCTTGCAAAAAAACAAGGTGCTAGATAGCAAGAATCTTTTTCTGGAATCATTCAGTGAAGACAGCCTGCGCAAGTTGAAAACATTGGCGCCAAATGTAAAGCTGATTCAGCTATATACGGGGGCGATGCTGAAGGGTAAAGATGTTTATCAGGAATTTAAACGTGTTGCGAATTACGCTTCTGGTGTTGGTCCAAGCAAGGAACTCGTTGTTCCAAAATTCATGGAGGCAGCACACCAAAATCAACTGCTTGTGCATCCATGGACGGTGAATTCCCAGGATGATATAGCGTCCCTTCTTTCCCTTGGGGTCGATGGCGAGTTTACCAATAATCCTGATAAGATGGTTGAACTAACGGACAAGCCATTTATTTCCCATGGCGTTGCGAGTGGTGATGTCACTGATACATCAGCGATTCTATGGGCACGGACAAATGACGCAGCGAATGTCCAATTTGAAATTTCTACGGACAGAAGCTTTAAAGAGCCGTTTATCGTAAAAACCGTTCATGCTGAGGCCGAAAATGATTTTGCAGTAAAGGCTAAAATGGATGGCTTGAAGCCGGATACGACGTATTTTTACCGTGCTCATGCTGTTTCCAGCAGCTATAACGTGAACGGATCATTCAAAACGGCACCGGCTGAAAACAGCTTAAAACCATTGACCATGGTCTGGGGCGGCGATACGGGCGGACAGGGTGAAATCCCGCCATATAACTCATTTAAGGCGATGTCGGCTTTAAATCCAGACTTCTTCCTGTTCAGCGGTGACACGATTTATGCCGATAATAAGACACCGGCTGTGCCAAATCCTCCATCTCAATCGGTACAGGATTTCTGGGCAAAATATAAGGAGAACCGTACGGACGCTGGATTACGAAGCTTGCTGCAAAAAACGGCTACCTTCTCGATTTGGGATGACCATGAAGTGACCAACGATTTTTCGGGACCATCACAGCCATTGACACCGACTGGCCTTCGGGCATTTGAAGATTATTGGCCGATTTCGAATGAACGCAGTTCTGCAGACAAGCTTTATCACACCTATTCTTGGGGCAATACCCTCGATATGATGATTTTGAATAACCGCGGTTATCGTGCTCCAAATACCCAGGCAGACGGTGCGGATAAAACGATGCTTGGCGGGGAACAGTTAGAGTGGCTGAAGAAGCAGCTCCTTGAATCGGATGCCAAAATTAAACTGGTTGCTACTTCTGTGCCAATCTCTGTTCCAACTGGAAAGGCAAATGCCAGGGATGGTTGGGCAAATGGCAATCAAGTAAACCCAAATGATCCGACCGGATATGAGAATGAGTTCAAAAAAATCTCTGATTTTATTGTGGAAAAGGGAATTAAGAATGTATTCTTTGTTACGACGGATGTCCACTTTGCTCAAGTGATTAAATATGATGCCAATCATGACGGCAAAACCGATTATCACGAGCTCATCAGCGGTCCAATCGGCGCGGTAAAAATAAATCCCGGCACACTGGACCCAACCTTTAGCCCCGAAAGCATGTACGCAGAAGGCAATTTCTTCAACTTTGGCGTCTTCAAAGTCGATCCGACAACGAACAAGGCCACAGTAGAAATACGAGATGAAAATGGAAAAATCCATTTCAACCATGACTTCCAATTGGAAGATTAACCATTTCGTTCCCTCCCAGCCCGGGAGGGAATTTTTTAATGATATTCGTGCACCATCCCTTTGAAATAACGATAAATTTTTTCTAGTTTTTTCTCTTGTTTCCCGTTTGGGCTTTCCATGTTACCAAATTCAAAAAACTTTATATTTTTGATGCCTACAAAATGAAATAAGGCTTTCTTCATTAACATCTTATGGGCATTATTTAACCAAATAAGCGGATAGTGGGTTGGTCCTTTCATGGTGGATATACATACAACGGACTTTCCCTTTAAAAGCCCTTCTGGAAATAGTCCTCTTTTATCCCGATAGGCGAAATTTGCGGCAAATAATTGATCAATATATCCCAGCAACATGGCCGGAGGTCTTCCCCACCAGATTGGATAGACAAAGACCATCTGTTCAGCCCACATAATTTGTTTTTGATATTTTTCAATATGAGGATCTCGATACATATCACGTCTTCGTTTATGTTCATTAAACACAAGAAGTGGATTAAAATTCTCTTCATATAAATCAAGGACCTGTAACTCCTTAACGTGAGGATTTTCGTTACATCCTTTGATAACTTTTTGTAAAAAAGCATAGCACAAACTTTGGTGATTAGGATGAGAATAAATAACCAGTGTTTTCATTGCGCACCCCTTATACTTATCATTTGATAACTAAATAATAACTCTCTTTTTATTTAGTTGTCAAATGATAATTGTTATTTGATAACAATTTTGTTATCTTGTCTGTAAGAGGTGAGAGTTATGGACAAAAAAGCTCTTTTTTTAAAATGTGTGGCCTTTACAACCGCTGTTCATCGAGCAACACATGAATTAACAAAAAATGCAAAATCAGATTCGATTACGCCCGTTCAATATAGCATTCTTGAATATATAACAGTAAATCAGCCTGTTTCTCCAAGCGAGATTAGCGATTGTCAGCATATGTCTTTGCCAAATACAAGCCGTGAGTTAAAAAAATTAACAGAAAAAAATTTAATTAAAAAATTCAGTTCCCCAGAAGATCGGCGCAAACAATATATTTGCCTCTCTAAAGAAGGAGAAAAAATAATGGACAAGACCTTTGCATCAATAGAAACTCGTTTCCTTCATCGCATCCAAAATACTTCGGAAAAAGACCTAGAAGACATAAACCGAGCTCTGGATATTCTAAAAGAAAAATTATTTTATTAATCCATTCGACAAAAATCGGGTGGCGACAGGCACCACCCGATTTTTGTCGAATTTAAATTTTCCTTACAACAGCACGTACTGGACTTCCATCGGCTTCTATTAATGGGAGTGGGAGTGCGGCTAATTCGTATTCACCCGGTTCGATTTGTTCCAAGACCAGGCCTTCGAGGATATGGATTCCGTGCCTGGTTAGTTCGTGGTGAGCGGTGAGTTCTTTGCTGTCAATGGGGTCGACGGATGGCAGGTCGAGCCCAATGAGACGGACCCCGTATCCAGCTAAATAGGAGGCTAGTTCGGGTTCAATCTCTGGAATCGCGCTTGGGAACTCCTGTCGGTCCACCAAGGAATCGGTTCTGATTAGCAGACGGGTAACTCCGTCTAGTTCGTAATCAGATAATTCCTTTATTCCGATTGATGTTGGTTTTGGCAGATGAATCACCTTTGCAGGGCCAATATAAAGATTCACATCGAGATCGATGACCTTCTTGCCCTCATTATCAAAATGGAACGGTGCATCAATATGGGTACCGGTATGGGTGCTCATCTTGATTTGTCCGACATTAACCGAGCCGCTTTCTTCCTTGCTCCAATTGACTTTGTATGTAAATGGGGTATCTCCCGGCCAGACCGCAATTTTGTTGTCGAGCGGCTGTGAAATATCAATCCAAGGATTCATGTAAAATGTCCTCCTACTTTACTTTTTATATTTGTTTTTGAAAAATTCTTGTATAGCCCCGAAACGCAAATATCACGCAAAGCGGTCCTCCCATCACCAGGAAGACCGCCTCTTACATTCTACAGCTTCGTCCGTAAACTCAACAACTCAGGGAAAAACTGCTGATCGAGTACTCTTTTTAAATACGTTACCCCAGACGAACCGCCCGTTCCCATTTTGTTCCCGATAATTCTTTCCACCGTCGTCATATGATTAAATCGCCATAGCTGCTGCTGGTTACCGATATCCACCAACTTCTCCGCCAGCTCATATAAATCCCAATATTGATCCGGATTGCGGTACACAGTCAGCCACGCTGCCTCGACACTCGCATTTGGCTCATAATTTTGTGACCAATCCCGATTCAGGGCTTCCTCATCAACCGATAACCCGTGCGCCACAAGCGCCGAAATCGCGGCATCATAAATACTCGGCTCGTTAAGAGCCTCCACCATCACCGGATACAGCTCCGGCTGATGCTGATAGACGGCAAGAGTACGAGCATTCTTGTTTCCAAGCGCAAACTCAATCAAGCGATTCTGATAGGATTGGAATCCAGAAGAATGACCCAATTTATCGCGGAATTGCATATACTCAGAAGGTGTGAGTGTCGAAAGAACGCTCCACGACTGAATCAACTGCTGTTGAATCCGCGATACCCGCGACAACATTTTAAACGATGGCTCCAAATCATTTTGACGAATACACGCAATCGCTGCATTCATTTCATGCAAAATCAGCTTCATCCACAGCTCACTTGTCTGATGAATAACAATAAACAGCATTTCATCATGGTGATCCGAAAGCCGGTGCTGGCTCGATAAAATTTTATCAAGGTGGAGATAATCGCCATAAGACATATCCTTTTTAAAGTCTAATTGAATGCCTTTTTCTAAGTTTTTATTCTCTGAGTTTTCCATTTTCAAGACCTCCTAATTAATCCTCTATCACAATATCTTGTTGGGCAGCTGCCTCCACCCTTTTTTTATGAAAAAAGAAATACACAACCGTTAAAAACACCAGCCATGGGATACCGAACTGAAGCAAAATTTTAAAAGGCGTAAACCACGTCGTAATCATTAAACTCACTAACAGAACCGCCCCAAGAATGGTCAAATAAGGAAATCCGATCATTCTCACTGGCAGCTTACGGCCGCCTGATTTTTCCCACATTTTTCGAAAAAATAAATGCGAGATAAATACCATAAACCAGGTGAAAATTGCGCCAAACATCGAAATTCCCATCATAAAGGCGTACGAAGTTTCCGGGAACAAGGCACTAACAACTGCTGCCACTATAATCCCAACTGCGGATATTGCAAGAGCAGATGATGGCACTCCTCTTTTATTGACCCTTCCAAAAACGGCCGGAGCAAATTTTGACTGCGATAAGGAAAACACCATTCTCGTCGATGCATACAATTGACTGTTCATCGCCGATAATGCCGCGGTTAAAATAATAAAATTCATAATTCCGGATGCACCAGGGATATTCAAAATTTCCATTACTTTTACAAATGGGCTTTTATCGATGCCTGCATTTTTCCAAGGAACAATCATCAACATGATAGCGAGCGTTAAGACGTAAAAAGTAGAAAGACGGAAAACGGTTGCCTTCAAGGCTTTTGGCACTGCAACATCGGGATCCTTCGCTTCACCAGCGGTCACGGCAATCAATTCCGTTCCTAAAAAGCTGAACAATGAAATGAAGATGGCGATCCAGACGCCTTTAAAGCCGAACGGAAGAAATCCCCCGTCGTTTGTGAAATTTTCAGGTCCAATTTTGGCAGCGCCAGAGGTGGATCCAAATAAAACATAGGCTCCTAGTAAAATAAAACCGATAATTGCACTGATTTTAATCATTGAAAACCAGTATTCAAAGGTGGCAAAGGTGTTTACACTGGTGGCATTTACATAAATAAGTACGGCTCCAAACAGCAAAATCCAGACAATCCCCGGAACGGTTGGGAACCAGTATTTCATATAAACGGCAATCGCGCTTACTTCGACGCCGACCGCGAGTACATTGGCAACCCAATACGAGTAGCGGACAAGATATCCGGCCATCGGGTGAATGTATTTTTCGGCAATCAGTCCAAATGATCCTGAGGATGGGTGTGCAACGGTCATTTCCGCTAAACACCCCATGAGCAGCAGAACAATAAATGCCCCGACCGCATAACTAATCAGCACGCCCGGTCCTGCCGTACTAATCGCAAGACCGCTGCCGAGGAAAAGCCCGGTCCCGATGGCACACCCCATCGCAATCATCGTCAACTGCTTTGTTTTTAACTCCCGCTTTAATCCCTTTTCCATCTTATTCTCCATACGTCCCCGCCTTTCCTTTGTAGAAATCGATTTTTGAAAGATCCTAGAGTATATAATTGAATTTTATCCGCGAATTTTTGGGTTTTATCCGCGAATCGGAGTGATTTATCCGCGGATTGATAGCGTTTATCCGCGAATCAATCTATGCTACAATTTCCCGCTCATTCGCAAACTTCTCATATTGCTTTTCAACCATAATCTTTTTCAAAATTTGAACCACGTTCCAAACATCTTCATAGGAAGTATATAGCGCAATCGGGGCAAGACGGATCACGTTCGGTGCGCGGAAATCTGGAATAATCCCATTTTCCTTCAATGATTTACAGATACGTGCCGCTTCCGGATGTTCCAGGCAAACATGGCCGCCTCGGCGTACATCATCACGCGGATTGCCAATTTCAAACCCAATACCCTCCAATTCCGCCTCAATTAAATCCATGAAATATTGATTAATCTCAAGCGATTTTTTTCGAATATTTTCAATTCCTGCTTCAGCATAAATTTCCAGGGAGCCAAGCAGCGGTGCCATACTTAATACATGCGGTGTGCCAATTTGATAAGCCCCCGCTGTTTCCGCAGGTGTGAAAGTATGCTCAAGGTCAAACTGCTTATCCTTACGGGAACCAAACCATCCGGCTAATCCCGGGTTCGCGCCAAAATGTTTGCGGTTGACGTACAGCCCGCCAACACTTCCCGGTCCGCCATTCAAATATTTGTAATTACACCAATAGCCAAAATCGACATCCCATTCACTGAAAGAATGTGGAATCGCGCCGACAGAATGGCAGCCGTCAAAGCCAATTAAAATCCCGCGTTTATGGGCTTCTTTGGTTAACCGCTTCATATCAAGGATTTGCCCGCTGCGATACTGTACCGTTGGAAGAATCACTAACGTAACCTCATCAGTCATTGCTTCAATGATATCCTCTTCTTCAATCAGGCGGCCATCGCGGCTTTTTACACGAATCAAATGCTGTTCCGGATCAAATCCGTGGATACGCAGCTGGCTTTTTAGCGCATAAATATCGGTCGGAAAATTCAACTCATCGGCTAAAATTTTCGTCCGTTTTCCTTGCGGCTGAAAAAAGGTTGCCACCAGCTGGTGAAGATTGACGGTCGTGGAACCGGTTACAATTACTTCATCAGCAGATGCGCCAACTAGTGGTGCCAACCTTTCTGCTAATCTCTCAGAAAGTGCAAACCATGGATGATTTCCCATCGTCCAGCCGTCAATTCCATGTTCTTTCCAATCCTCGACTGATTCTAGAAGGGTTCGTTCCGCCCGCTTCGAAAGCAGCCCCAATGAATTTCCGTCCATATAAATCGTCCCTGGCTTTAGATAAAATTCCTCGCGAAACTGCCTTAACGAGTCCCCCTTGTCCAACTGTTTGGCGTATTCTAAAGTTGGTTGCATCATTATGATTTTCCCCCTTTTTATTACTTGAAGAAACTATACCAATAAATATGACATCATGTCAATATTATAATTTTGAAAATTGCTAATGTTGTAATCACTTTTATTTTTGGAAAAATCCTTATATGCTTAATGGTAGAGAGTACGGGGGGATACGGATATGAATGAGAAACATGATGTGATTGACAAACGCCATTTGCGCTCGATAAAGACAAAGCAAAAGCTGCTAGAAGCAGCAAAGGAGGTTTTTCTTGAGGAGGGCTTTCAAAAAGCAACGATTTCGCAAATGATTAAAAAAGCGGGGATTGGCTATGGCACCGCATATGTTCATTTTGAGGGAAAAGAGGAAATTTTAATGATTTTGATGGATGATGTCATGGAAAAATTTTATGACATTGCCGAGGTTTCCTTTTTACCAAAAACAAAGGAGGAAGCCAGGCAGATCATCCTTTCGCAGGCAACTGCCTTTTTAAAAATGGCCGAAACCGAACGAAGCATGATGCAATTGTTCGAGCAGGCCATTGGGATTTCCCCTTCGATATCAACCAAATGGAAAGAAATCCGCGAAAAATTTATCCAACGAATCTCAAAAGATATTGCCTTCGCTCAAGAAAGAGGTCTAGCTCGAACGGAACTAAACCATGGACTCGTCGCCCGAGGCTGGTTCTTCACCAACGAAATGTACTTATGGGAAATCGTCCGCAACGAACACCTTGGCACCGTCGAAGAAATCGCCGGAACCATGACCGCCGTTTATGCGAACGGACTTTATATTTAGGGATTCTACAAAATTCGGGTGGTGACAGGCACCACCCGAATTTTGTTGAACTCTCAATCTTCAAATCTTCTGTTGTTTAATTACTAATGAGTCCCGCTGACATCCAACGTAGTGTTCGTTACATGCTTTTTCTCAAAGTTGGATGTGTTGATTTTTTCTTGTAATTTTTCATAATACAGATCTGGGTTAACTGGCAATTCTACCGTTTCGTTTAACCAGGAAGATAAGTAGATGGCATTTGAAATTTCCAGCGCATTGACGCCCTCCTCACCAGGTGAAAGTAGCGGTGTTCCATTCCTGATGGCATTCACCCAGTTTTGAACAATGGTCGCATGATTCGCATTTTCACTGATTACGGGAATTTTTATTTTTTCATAATCAGGCTTGCCGAATCCTCCTGCATACATAGCATTAAATTCGCGTTCTGATTGTGATAATTGATAAAAAAGAAGTTCCTCATTTTCGACTATGATTTTTCCCCGGTCCCCAACGATCTCATAACGATTTGTCCCTGGTGCTTCTCCCGTTGAAGCAATGATCACACCAGTTGCACCATTATCATATTCCACAAATGCCGTTACATCATCTTCCACTTCAACATCATGATACTTCCCTACACTACAAACGGCACGAACGCTTTTTGGCAAACACCCCGTCGTCCACTGCAAAAGATCTAATTGGTGAAGTGCTTGATTTAAAAGAACACCGCCGCCTTCCCCTTTCCAGGTTGCTCTCCAATGGCTTGAATCGTAATAGCTTTGCGGACGGTATGAATCCGTAATAATCCAATTTGTTCGTTTTAATTCACCCAGCTGGCCGGATTGAATAAGGTCTCGAATTTTTTGATAAAGGGGATTTGCCCTTTGGTTATACATGATGCTAAACACTTTCCCACAAGATTTCGCTGCTTCATTCATTTCCAGTACGTTTTTCGTATAGACACCGGCTGGTTTTTCGATAAGGACATGTTTCCCTTTTGCAAAGGCCTTTTTGGCTAGTTCTGGATGACTGTAATGTGGTGTTGCAATCAGGACGGCATCGATTTCTGAATCATTGAAAAAGGCCTCTTCGTCCTTGAAAATTTTCACATCTCCCTTTGCATGGACCTTCACCCATTCAATTCGGTTTTCATTCCTGCTGTAAACAGCCGTTAATACCGCTCCGTTAATTTGGCCTTTGGTAAGCATTTGAACATGTGAACTGCCCATATTTCCAATGCCGATCACACCAATTTTAACTACATCCATATCAATCACCGTCCTTTTTGGGATTAATTTTATTATCATTTTTAATGAGGTTTTTATATTTAACCACATTGTGGTACACTTGTATCATAAAGTGGTTAACCTTAGTATAAAATATCATTAATCCACATGTCCATAACAATTTATTACTCTTACTGTCCAGCTTTTATTATTATAAGGCGCAAATTAATGGCCCCATTTTTTCACTGTTATATAATAAATTTTCGTTATAATAGAACGATGGATACAGGAAGGAGTTCATACTTTTGAACATCGATAAACAGGAACAAACCAAAACATCTAGTGTTCAAGTCATTTCTCGTGCGGCAAAAATCTTGAGGGCGCTTCGGGAACATCCAAAAGGATTAAGTCTATCGCAAATTGCCAAAGAGGTGGGGCTGGCTAGGTCAACGGTTCAAAGAATTGTGACTGCCCTGGAGGAGGAAAGTTATGTTGCAGCAGCCTCTGCTAACGGCGGTTTCCGTCTTGGACCCGAGATTGCGATGCTTGCGAATGCAGTCCATAGTGATATAAGAGAAGAAATTAGGCCATTTTTAATACAACTTTCCCATCAAGTCAATGAAACAGTCGATCTCTCCGTATTAGATAACGGAAAGGTGCTTTTTGTGGATCAGATTATTGCTCCGCATCCATTACAAGCAACTTCACAACCCGGGGCATCTTTTCCATTACATTGCACCGCAAACGGAAAGGCCATTCTGGCATCAATGTCTATTGCTGACGTTGAAAAAGTGTTGCCAATGCAGCTGCAACCATACACAGATCATACGATTACAAGCAGGGATGAATTGTTAAAGGAATTGGAAGTGGTTCGTAAAGAGGGAGTTTCTTTTGTTAGGGAAGAGCACATTCCGGGAATTTGTGCAGTCGGCGCAGCTATTTTGGATTCAATTGGGAATTTAAGCGCTGTCTCGATTCCGCTCCCATCAACCCGTTTTTATGGTAACGAGCAGAAGCTCGCTGCAGCCCTCCGCAATACATGCCAAGCTATAAACCAGCATTTTGATATCAAAAAAGTGTAATCTTAAGCCCTGTGAAAAAGTAGTTGGTATTCGACAAAAGTCGGGTGGTGACAGGCACCACCCGATTTTTGTCGATTCCCACACCCTTGTAATAATTTGTTCAAACCTTTATTACAGATTTGTGAAACAGTAAACAAAGAACTCTCATTTCAAGATAAACGGATTATAATATAAGTGTAATCAAGTTATTAATAATACTTTTTCTAAAAGGGGTCTTTTATATGTTTAGCAAATTTTTAAGAGAGAACAAAGTCGCTGCTGCTCTTCTTACAGTCATTCGCTTATATCTTGGGTATGAATGGATGATGGCCGGTCTTCACAAACTCACAGGTGGATTTGATGCTACAGGATTTTTGAAAGGCGCAATCGCAAACCCGGTCAAAGGTCCAGATGGAAGCATTGTCTATGCCACTTACGTTGGGTTCTTAAAACACTTTGCCCTTCCAAATGCAGATCTTTTCAATACGATGATTCCATTAGGTGAGTTCCTTGTTGGTTTAGGCTTGATTCTTGGTTGCTTAACAACTGCCGCTGTATTCTTTGCACTTGTCATGAATTTCGCTTATGTAATGGCCGGAACCGTTTCTAGCAACCCATTAGATATTTTACTAGGTGTCATGATTATCGCTGCGGGTTACAACGCAGGCCGCTTCGGGCTGGACCGTTGGGTGGTACCGTTTATTCGTAGAACAACTGTGAAAGGAAATAAAGCAGTGAACCACACTGCATAACGCAAAAGCACCTCAAACCTGAACTTTCCCAGGAATGAGGTGCTTTTTGTCGAATGAATTAAAACAATTTCATCTGCTCCGATACATTCTTTTCATCTCCTAACACATACCCCATAGAGTTGTATCCAATCATCCTTTTTTCGTACATGGATTTTAATATTGGGACTTTTTCGTCTACGTAATCATAGACTCGAACTTCCTGCTTGCCCTCGTGCTCGCGGTGAAGGCGGCCGACGTATTGCTGTAGGGTGCCTTTCCAGGAAATGGGCATCGTTAAAAATAGGGTATCGAGCCTGGAATCGTCAAAGCCTTCTCCAATATATTTTCCAGTCGCGATAATCAGTCTTTCCTCGTTGTCCGGGATTTTCGCTAATCGCTCAAGCTCCCTTTTTTGATCCTTTTTCTTCATATTTCCGGCTAGCACAATAATATTCTTTGCAAACCGATTAAATTGTTTTTTCAAAGATTCCAAGTGTTCAAGCCGCTCTGTTAAAATAATGGGGCAACGTCTTTCCTCTAAAGCCTTCAGCACATCATCAAAAATTAAAAGATTCCTCGCGTCATCTGAAGCCAACTCCTCATAGATTTCGTGAAATTCTGTTTTTTTCGTAGTAAACTGAGTCTTCCTTGGAATCAATCGATGACCGAACGGCCGAACTTTTGCCTGAGATTTCGCATCGATTTTACAACGGATGGGGCCGCACTGCATCGTAATAATCGGATGCATTCCATCCTTTCGTTTGGGCGTAGCGGTTAATCCTAATACGTATTTGGGCCGGATTTGTTTTAAAACATTTTCAAATGTGACCGCTGAAATAATATGGCATTCATCCACAATAATTTGCCCATATTGGGTAATGAACGATTTCAACTGTCCTCCGTAATTCAAACTTTGAATTGTTGCAATATCAACTTTTCCCGTAACATGATTTTTCCCGCCGCCAATTTGGCCAATTTCTTTTGGAGAAACATTTAAAAAGGTTGCGAGTCTTTCCACCCATTGCTTCATTAATTGCGTGCGATGGACAATAATGAGTGTGCTCGCTTTTCTATTCGCAATGACGGCTGTGGCTACAACGGTTTTACCAAAACCGGTTGTGGCCGAAAGAGTACCGCAATTATCTTTAACCAAAGTGTCCACAACTTCGGCTTGCTGTGAAGTTAATTTTCCATGAAAGTCTACAGTAATATTTTCACCCTCATAGGTTTCTTCAAAAATATTCACCTTAATTGATTGTTTTTTTAATAAATGGAGTAATTCTTCAAAACAGCCCCTCGGCAGCACTAAATCGTCTTGTTCATGGTAAGCGCACTGAATCGTTCTTGGAATCCCCTGAGTTGAAAATCTTTTTGCCTGTGCTTTGTAATACTCTGGGTTAGTAAAGGAAGCGATAGCGCTAATTTGCGTTAACAATGAGGAAGGAATTCCGCTCTGCTTTAAATGAATTCCCTTTTTGAGTTCAATTTGAATTTCCTCCGGTGGTGTCACTGTTTCATCCATCTCTTCACGAATAGCAGTCCGAATTTCCTCCTCCGTTATCTTACGTACGGTGGATAAATACAGCCATTGATCCGGATAGGGTATGAAATGTTCATCAATAAATAGACTGTTTCCGTTCTGCCCCGGCCCTTTCTGAAGCGGCAAAGCAATAAGATTACCGAATCCGCCTTCTTCCAAAGAATCTTGGCTGGGGAATAACCGATCAAATGATTCAAGGGTAAATCCAGTATTTTGCTCTTTTGTTTTTTTCAAAAGAAACCTGCCTAATTTTCTAGCGGTAACGGCATAAACCTCTGTAGAAAAGAAAATCCATACATGGGCACCGTTTCCCGACCTCGACCTTTCAATATGGTATGGAATTTTTAGGTTCTTACAGGTTTCTGAGAATGCTATAACATCCTGCTGCCATTGCTTTTTATCAAAATCAACCGCTAGAAACGTACTGGTGTTGTCTTGTAATAAGGGATAAATTCCAATGGTTTGCTTGCCATTCATGTGATCAATAAAGACCTGGTCTGTTAGCGGCAGGAGTTTTCGATGCTGACATTGATTACATGGCAGGTCTGGTTTTTGACAAATCGGTTTCTGCCATTCTAGTGCGCACGCGGGAGCATAGCCCTTACCGCCTTTTTTAGATTCCCAACGCTGTGCATAAAAATCTGTCCTACCTCTAAATAGACCTTTAAAAATAGCTATTTTATCTTCTAAGGAAGACTTCTTCGTCACAATTATACCAGGATGAATCCCACTATGATTGTGCATCATCTTAACCAACAATTGCTTTAAATAATAGTTTTCCTTTCGCAACTGTTCTAATTGTTCTAACATAGCAATCCCTCAGTAATTAAGATTTTCATAGTACTATTATAGCCAATAAGTTTAAGAGAATATCAGAAGAAGGTGCTGAGGTATTCGACAAAAAACGAGTGGTTACAGGCACCACCCGTTTTTTGTCGAATCAAACACCCTTGTAATAATTTGTTCAAACCTTTATTACAAATTTGTGAAACAGTGAACAAATAACTCTCATTTCAAGATAAACGGATTATAATATAAGTGTAATCAAGTTATTAATAATACTTTTTCTAAAGGGGTCTTTTATATGTTTAACAAATTTTTAAGAGAGAACAAAGTCGCTGCAGCCCTTCTTACCGTCGTTCGGTTATATCTTGGATATTCTTGGTTAACAGCTGGATTTCACAAGCTAACAGGCGGGTTTGACGCAGCTGGATTCCTAAAAGGCGCAATCGCCAACCCGGTCAAAGGTCCGGATGGCAGCGCCGTCTATGCGGGGTATGTAAGTTTCTTACAACATTTTGCATTACCAAATGTGGATCTTTTCAATACCATTATTCCTTTAGGTGAATTCCTTGTCGGCTTAGGATTAATTCTTGGATGCTTAACCGCTGCTGCTGCGTTCTTTGGAGTAGTTATGAACCTCTCATTCATAATGGCAGGAACCGTTTCTCACAGCCCAACTGATATTATCATGGGAGCAATCATCATTGCAGCCGGCTACAACGCAGGCCGATACGGTTTAGACCGCTGGGTGATACCGTTCATCCGTAGAACAACTGCAAAAGGAAATAAAGCAGTGAACCACACTGCATAACGCAAAAAGCACCTCAAACCTGAATTTTATTGGGAATGAGGTGCTTTTTAGATTCGATAAAAAATTAGGTGGTGACCAACAAATTTTTGTAGAACTATTTTTCATCTTTGACAAGTCCATATTTAAAAAACCACCTATAGAAAACTCTAGAAACATAAAACGAAAACCACATACTGATAAAACTAAAATACCAATGCCATTTTTTATAGGTAACAACTCGAGTATATTTAACGCCAATAACTTCTAACGTACATATAACGGAACAGTAAAATAGATAATAAAGTACTTTAAAGACTGAATTCTTTTGAACAGGGTAATAAAGGTTAAAAAGAACAGAAACAATGGGGAAGACAAAATGTTCAAAAGTAAAGCTTCCTTTATAGGATTTCTTGAAAAATATCCGTTTCGGATAAGCAATCCATCCCTTTTCAACCACAAATAAACCCGTAATCCAGGCATAAGTTTGCTGAAATAAAAGGATGAGGGCAGCCTGACGGATCTTTCTTTTAGGCGTTAAAAACAAAAGCAACAAAAAAGATACGATCAAAGAGGAAATAATTATTCTCTTTTCCTTCGACATAATTCGACCCCCCTTTTCGCAGAAGTATATCCAAAAGGAAGAATATTATCCTAAGTATTCCACCGAGACTAGGGGTTCCATCCATCAATAAATTCCGACAAAATCCTGGTGGTGACAGGCACCACCAGGATTTTGTCGAACCTAATTATATTTCGCAATCCTAAATTCTATACTTTCCCACTTCCGCTGCAGTATAATAAACATGTGATTTGGGGTGTTTTTCCAATCGCAGTGGGAAGACTACTTTTGTTGTTGAGAAACAAATAAATGGTAAAGGAGAAAGTTCAAATGAATTTTGTTACTTTAAATAATGGTGTTAAAATGCCGCAGCTTGGTTTTGGTGTTTGGCAGGTCGAAAATAATCAAGCGACCACTGCCGTAGCGAAAGCACTTGAAGTCGGATATACATCTATCGATACAGCGATGATTTACAAAAATGAGGAAGGTGTGGGTAAAGCAATTCAGGAATCCACAGTTCCCCGTGAAAACCTCTTTATTACAACAAAAGTGTGGAATAGCGACCAAGGCTATGATAATGCACTAAAAGCCTTTGACGAAAGCCTGGCAAGATTAGGTCTTGAGTATGTGGATTTATACTTAATTCACTGGCCGACCCCTAAATTCGATCAATACGTTGATACATACAAAGCTTTAGAAAAGCTCTATCATGATGACCGTGTGAAAGCGATCGGTGTTTGTAATTTTGAAATCGAACACCTCGAGCGCCTCTTAAACGAATGTGAAGTAAAACCTGTTTTAAACCAAGTAGAGTGCCATCCATACCTTTCTCAAAAAGAATTAAAAGATTTCTGTGCAAAACATGATATTTTTGTGGAAGCGTGGAGCCCGCTTGAACAGGGTGGAGAAGTGCTGAAGGATGAAGTAATTCTAAAAATTGCCGAAGCACATAGTAAATCACCTGCACAAGTCGTATTGCGCTGGCATTTACAAAACAACACGATTGTCATTCCGAAATCTGTTACTCCAGCGAGAATCGAGGAGAACTTTAATGTATTTGATTTCGAGCTAAATGCAGATGAAATGCAGCAAATTCATCAGCTTAATCGAGATCGCCGCAGGGGTTCACATCCCAACGATATGCATGTGCGATAAGATTTCCACACAAAAAGCCCGTTCCAGCTTAATTGCTGAAACGGGCTTTTTTTCGACAAAATTCGGGCGGTGACAGGCACTTGTCGAATTTTGGATTCCTCTATTCCTCATGTACCGCAAAATAAAGAATTTCCGTAATGGCTGCAACCGCACCAAAGTGAGCATATTTTTCTTCCCAAAATTCCTGATCAAATTTTTGCATAAGACAACTCTCCCTTTTTTAATTTGCATCTCTACTCTCAATATCAACAAGAATGGCACTTTCTATTCAGTTACTTAATGAATTTTTCCAAAATTCACAATTAATTACTGATAAAAGAAATAACCGAAATATTACTGAGGCAAACATAGAAAAGCCCCGTTCCCGGTAATCCACGGAAATGGGGTTTTATAATTATTTGCTATAAAGATCTTTTAACAACAAGGATAGTAACTTGGGTAACAACAAGGATTGTAAGCAGGATAGCAGCAAGGGTTATACATCGGATAACAACACGGATTTTGCATCGGATAACAGCAATTTTGATAATACGGCACCACACATGGCTGCGGCTGCACTTGCGGAGCTACATAAGGCATATTTGAAGGCACCATATTCGGCATTACGTTTGGCGCAATGTTTGAAGGCATCACATTCGCCGGCGCCATCGGTAAATTTGGCATAACATTCGAACCTTGATAGGGCTTATTTTCCATATTACTCTCTCCTCTTTAGATCAATTCCAACATAGTGTATGTGTCCAATAAGAGAGAGGAATAGACGCTTAACCTGCTTTAGATAAGACTGCTCTTTTCGACAAAATTCGGGTGGTGACAGGCACCACCCGAATTTTGTCGAAACATTATTTCTTCGTAATCCCACTTACATCGATGAAAGGGGTGGCGCCGCCTGTGACGCTTGGCAGTTTGCCGTCCCATTTTTCAAGGGCTTTTTCTTGGACTTCGATTTGTTTGAGTTGGATGAGTTCTGGGGTCACTTCGAGTTTTTTCAGTTTTAAGGCTTGTGCTTCTGCTTGAGCTTGGGTGACTTGCTGCTGGGCTTCGATTTTGACGCGTTCTAAATCTCGTTTGGCCTTTAGTGCGTTTTGTTCCGCCGTCTGTTTAGCTTCAATTGCTTTATTGAATTCCTCGCTAAAAGCGAATTCTTTAATATTGATGTCCTCTAGTTTCATATAGTACTTCGTTAATTTTTTGCCAAGCATATCTTTCACTTCGGCTGAAACCTCGGGCCGTTTGGAAATAAGCTCTTCTGCCGTGTACTGTGCCGTAATAGCTTTAAGCGACTCAGCAATGGCAGGATCTACAATCCGGGAACGATAATCCAAGCCGATTTCTTGGTAAAGTTTATTGACTGCTTCGGGATCGACTGAATAATTGACCGCCACCTTGGTCGTGACGATCTGAAGATCTTTAGAAGCAGCTGACTGCGAGCTTTCTTCTTTTTGCACGCGAACTTCAATCTGTTGAACGGTTTGCATAAATGGAATCCTAAAATGTAGCCCTTCCGACAAAATCGTCGGCTTAACCGCACCGAATTGCAAAAGAACTCCTCGATTACCTGATGACACTGTCGTGAGGGAAGAAAACACTAGAATCAAGACCACAATCGCCACAAGACCGCCTACTATCGACTTTCTGTATTTCATTCCTTCGGCCCCCTCTTTTATTGGTCATTAAAATAATCTATGAGTGTTGATCCCTGTTTATGAAGGTTTTTAATTTTTTCGGGATTGTCCCAATAATTTTCAAACTTCATCCCTCTATCAATTTCCTAAACGGCCGAAAATAGATTATACTGGACTAACTACCCTATTTGAAAAAGGAGGATTTAACGATGACAGAAAACAATCAAACCGAAGCACCAAAAAAGAAGATCAGCCTGCAGGAAGCAATGAGACAGCAGCTTGAAAACAAAAAGAACCAGAACTCTGCTGGGAATGGTAAGGCCACTGGCGATCTTTCCACGAAAAAAATGAAAAGCCAGCAAACAAAGAAACCTAGCAATACTCGCAGAAAAATGGGCGTTTAGTGTGGAATGAATGGACAAAATCGAAAAGACGTATTACCGGGATTGACGGTTGATATCGTTTTAAAAGCAGACCAACGAACAGGAAAACTAACCAGAGGCATTGTAAAAGACATACTCACCAAATCAGCCACCCATCCCCACGGAATCAAAGTAAGGCTGACAGACGGAAAAATTGGACGAGTCCAAGTTATCCACAACACATAAAAGCATTCAGGGCCAACACCTTGAATGCTTTTTATTTTCGACAAAATTCGGGTGGTGACAGGCACCACCCTAACTTTGTCGAATGAAATATTGAAAATATCACCAAAAATGGTGGTCGTTTTTCGTGATTGTGTTATATAATATTATCAATCAATTAAAACTGTTATATAATAGACCAATCAAAAAAATGAAAAGAGGGTAATGGGTATGAACAAAACGGATTCAATTGCACGGAGAATTTTGGGGTGGAAGTTAAATCGCTGGGATCGTTGGTATGATTATGAGAACCGTACTTTTATTCATGATTCCGATTTTCAGCCTGAGGATAACCTTGATCATGCGATGCGTATTGTGGAAAGATTAGAGCAGTTTGGGTATACATTTACAACAAATGACAATTCCGAGGCTTGCTTCAATGAAGTGCGCGGGACTGGGGTAACGTTGGCACAGGCGATTACGAATGCAGCCTATGCCATTATTGAAAATAACTCAGTGGTTAACAGCTCAAGAGTATGGCAGAAATTATGCTAAGTCTTGGTTTTTGGAAGGAAATTTATCGGATTCCCCTAAGTAATTGTGTCCTTCACTGAGCATCGAAGGACACTTTTTCTTTCTTGCCAGCTATTTTGCCCTCCCCTTTAATGCCTACCGAATTCTATCCGACCTTGCTTTTTCGGGCGCTATAAACCTCAAAAACCTATTATTTTCCACTTCCTCTTTTTAATCATGAATATCCAAACTGTTTTCGACAATTTTGGGGTGGTGACAGGCACCATAACCACTTTTACATTGCCTTAATATTGTCAAATCTTAGTGGGTTATAGATTGGTAGATGCTGATACAATGAAGGCAAGGAAGAGGAAATTGATTTTTCTAGGAGGATGATGAAGATGTTAACGATTTGCTCAAGAATTGTGGTTCCGTATGATCAATCTGAATTAAGTAAAAGGGCGTTGGAAACAGCGATAACAATGGCCAAACAGGATGAAAAAATTGAAGTGAATGTGGTTACCGTTATTAATACACAAACAACTATTTATAACTATGTTAATTTTGACAGTGATCCAGTACGGCAGGCTCAGCTGGCTGAAGCCAAAGAAATGCTCAATGAGGTAAAAGAAAAGCTTGCAGAACTGCCAAACAAGGTAAGAACCTTCATCATTGAAGGAAGCCCGGCCATGTCGATTGTCAATTTCATCGTAGAAGAAAACGCCGATCTTGTTGTAATGGGAAGCCGTGGATTGAGTGGATTAAAAGAGCTATTCCTCGGAAGCGTCAGCCATTACGTCGTCCAAAAATCTCCGTGCCCGGTATTTATCATTAAATAAGTGGATAGATGGTCTGCTTCTGTTTAAAAAGTGAGTATTTTGGCGATGCTGATAGCAGAGAGCAGAATACAAAAATAGAAGTGGGGAACGGAGAAATGAGCAGAGATTTGACCAGTATTTATCATGAACTTACGGTTATGAAAACAATAGATTTAGAGGAATGTAACCGAGAGCTTCAGAAAAGCCATACTGAAACCGTAAAAAAGGCATTAATGGTCTATAAAACAGAGCTACTGGAATGTCTGGAAATGTATGACCATTATTTGAATAGTAGATAAGTTAAGAAAGAGGACCTTTTGATGAGGTCCTCTTTTTCGCAAAAACATTTAAAGAAAGTAATCATACGCATTTTTCGCCAGCAATAAAAAAGTGACGGTAATGAACAGAGCGCGGACGTAGCCGCTTCCCCTTTTAATCGCGAATCTTGAGCCAACAATCGAACCCGCAATTTGAGCAATTCCCATCGGAATACCATAAGCATAATTGACTTGCCCCAAAAACATGAACATAATCAGGGCTGCAATATTACTGCCAAAGTTTAAAAACTTCGCATTTCCAGCCGCCTTCAAAAAATCAAAACCGATCATTAAAAAGGCAAACATTAAAAAGGAACCAGTCCCCGGTCCAAGAAATCCATCATAAAAACCAATCGCAAAAATGGCAAAGATAAAAAGGGCCATGTGCTGGAAGGATAATTTTCTAACGCTGGAAATACTGCCCCAATCCTTTTTGAAAATGGTATAAATCGCAACTGCCGCAAGCATGACCAGCATCAGCGGCTTCAGCAATTCCGGATTCATCAAATGAACCGTCCAAGCGCCGATCATCGAGCCAATAAACGTGAGCGGAAATAGCTTATATACGGATTTTATATCAAGCTTGCCGGAACGATAAAACATAATTGTACTCGTCAACGAGCCAATCGTCCCTGCCAATTTATTCGTCGCAACCGCTGCCGCCGGCGATAAACCCGTAAACAATAACGCAGGCAACGCAATCAACCCACCCCCGCCAACAACCGAATCAATAAAAGCCGCCAAAAACCCAAACACAACCAAAATAACCAACAACGTCGGATCAAAATGCAAAAACATCCAATCAACCTTTCAAATCACAACTAGTAAAGTATTCGACAAAATTCGGGCGGTGCCTGTCACCACCCGGGTTTTGTCGAACAATAAAATCACTGCTTTATTATAACAGTTTATCGATAGGCCAATCCATCTTTCCCTTTCTATTTATATGGATTCATTCAACTTACATCCTCTAAGGAGAATTAAAGAAATGCTTGTAAATGGGGGCTATTTATTAAGAGAAATTACCTCCAAAAATCCGACGTCAAAATTGCTTTTGCCCTTTTGCGTTGATAAACTAAATTCACGCAAATATATATAAAGGAGATTTTCGTTCATGATTAATAAAATTGGTAAAATAACGGTGTATGTAAAAGATCAAGAAGAGGCAAAGGATTTTTGGATAAATAAGGTTGGTTTTGTGTTAAAAATGGAGCAGCCGATGGGACCGGATTTTTCTTGGATTGAGGTCGGCCCAAGTGAAGACGAATTTACTACTTTGGTACTTTATGCGAAGGAAGCAATGGAGCAGCATAATCCATCGAAGGTCGCCCACCCATCGATTCTATTCAGCACAACCGATATCGAATCCGCTTATGAAAAAATGAAACAAAACGGAGTTCAGGTAGACGAAATGATGCGCATGCCGTTTGGAACGATGTTCTCCTTTAAGGACCAAGATGGATATGATTATTTGTTGAGAGAAGATAAATAGGATGTCAAAAAGGAGAAGTGCGGCGAACACTTCTCCTTTTTTTGCATTATCGTGGTGGTTTCTTGGGGTTAACCAATCTTTGGTCAGTCCCCCAACAGTTCCAATACCTGCGAAACAATATGTTCAACGGTAAACCCGCGCATTTCTACCAACTGCGCCCCCTTACCCGATGCCCCAAAATCATCGACCCCAATCACTTTCCCATTCCTGCCAACATATTTATGCCAGCCAAGCGAAGACCCCATCTCCACTGCCAACCGTACATCAATCGAGTCGGGAAGCACTTGGTTTTTATAGTCCTGTGACTGTTTTTCAAAAAGCTCCCACGATGGGAAACTGATCACAGATACGCCAATCCCTTTTTCAGCCAAAACCTTTTGCGCATCTAACAGAAGCTGCACCTCTGACCCGGAGCCCATCAACAATGCTTTCGCCTCACCCTTTGCCTCCGACAAAACATAAGCCCCTTTTTCCACACCATTTTTCCCAAAACGGGCTGTGCCTTCGAGAATCGGTAAATCCTGGCGTGACAGCACAAGAACCGTCGGCCGCTCTCGTTCCACCACTGCTGCCTTCCATGCAAACGCGGTTTCGTTCGCATCCGCAGGCCGAATTACCGATACTCTAGGGATCGCACGAAGGGATAATAGCTGCTCCACCGGCTGATGTGTCGGACCGTCCTCTCCAACGGCAAGGCTATCATGGGTAAAAATATACGTGACCGGGACGCCCATTAAGGCGGATAGCCTGAGGGCAGGACGCAGGTAATCGGAAAAAACAAAGTACGTGCTTACAAAAGGCCGTACACCAAAGTGAAGCGCCATCCCGTTTGCCGTTGCGGCCATCGCAAATTCGCGGACACCAAAGTGAACATTACGGCCTTCATAGTGTCCCGCTCGGAAATCGCCGCCGCCATTAATCCTGCCCTTTGTAGAAGACGCCAAGTCTGCCGAGCCTCCAAAAAACTCCGGTAAGCGCTGCCCGAGAGCTTCAAGAACCTGATTGGAGGCAACCCGCGTCGCCATTTTTCCTCCTGCATCATAAAAAGGAAGTGCCGAGTCCCATTCTTCTGGTAAATCTCCATTGCTAATTCGTTCAAATTGATCCGCAAGCGTCGGATACACCTCTTTATAGTTTTGAAAAAGTTGAATCCATTCCCTTTCTCTTTGCTTCCCCTGCTCCTTTATGGTCTGAAAAAATTCATAGACTTTGTCAGGGACGTGAAATTCCTCAGTAGAAACCAAATGGTAAAAAGCTTTAGCGGCAGAAGCTTCATCCCTGCCTAGCGGCGCACCATGAGCAACACTTTTTCCCGCCTTATTGGGAGCCCCGTATCCAATAATCGTCCTCACTTGAATGAGCGTCGGACGCTCGGTTTCCAGTCTAGCCGCTTCCAGAGCACTTTCGATTGCCCCCACGTTATTCCCGTTTTCAACATGGAGAACCTGCCATCCATAGGCTTCAAATCGCTCGCCAACATTTTCCGTAAACGAAAGGTCTGTCTCGCCATCCAGAGACGTCCCATTGGAATCATACATCACGATGAGGCGTCCAAGCTTTAGGTGGCCGGCCAAGGATGCGGCTTCAGCCGAAACCCCTTCCATCAAGTCACCATCGCCGCAAATACAGTAGCTAAAATGATCAACAATCGGATAGCCGGCTCGGTTGTATATGGCCGACAAGTGCCGCTCTGCCATTGCCATCCCGACGGCCATCGCCACCCCTTGCCCAAGCGGGCCTGTTGTGGCTTCTACTCCCGCGGTATGGTTGTATTCAGGATGACCGGGTGTGCGGCTGCCAAACTGGCGGAAATTTTTCAAATCCTCAAGGGTCAAATCAAATCCTGATAAATGCAAAAGACTGTATAACAGCATCGATCCATGCCCCGATGATAAAATGAAGCGGTCGCGATTGAACCATTTTGGATGTTCAGGGTTTTGCTTTAAAAATTTTGTCCACAGGGTAAAAGCCATCGGGGCAGCGCCCATCGGCATCCCCGGATGACCGGATTGTGCGCGCTCCACACTATCAATGGCAAGCGTTCGAATCGTATTGATGGCAAGCTGCTGAATCGGTGAATTCAATGCTTACATCCTTTCTACTAAAAGTTTCTTATTTTTTTTGAAAAAGCAACCTATTTCTCTGCCTTAAGAGTGTTGTAGCGCTATCAAACTCATTAGTGCCAACTGGACCTCTTTTTAAATAGTTACGGGCACTATTACACTTTCATAGTGCCCGCACAAACTTTTTTCTCACCATCACGGGCACGATTCAATCCCCATCGCACCCGCTCAGCCTCCAACCATTAAGCCTCTGCATCACCTTTATTCGTTTTAACCGAAACAAAACTTGCAAAAGCAATCAAGACGCCGCAGACAACTACCGTTAAAGCATAAAACCCGCCGACACCCACCTTCGCCATAGCTCCGGCAAGAATTCCGACCCAGCCGAAATCGGCATCACCGAACGTCGTATTCGACAACCCGAGCGACCCTAAGAAAGATAAAAGCAAAGCTGGAATCAACGTGATTAAAAAGCCATTAATCAACGCGCCAATCACCGCACCACGACGGCCGCCAGTTGCATTTCCGAAAACCCCGGCAGTCCCCCCGTCAAAGAAATGCGGCACCATCCCCGGAATAATCAACGCCAGACCAAGCGGCCCCATCAAAAACATCCCGATAATCCCGCCAATCAAACTCGAAATAAATCCAACTATTACAGCAGTCGGAGCAAACGTAAACGTCGTCGGACAATCAAGCGCAGGAAGCGCATTTGGTACAATTTTATTGGCAATCCCTTGGAACGCAGGAACAAGCTCTGCTAGAATCATCCGTACGCCCATGAGGACAACAGCAATTCCGGCGCCAAAAGTAAGCGCTTGCACCACTACGTACACAATATAATTTTTACCACCCGTAAAATCCTTCAGTGCATCCGGACCCGCAACAAGCGCAAGAATCAAGTACATCACAATCATCGTTAACGTTGTCATAACCAGCGAATCGCGTAAAAAGCCTAGATTTTTCGGAACCTTGATCTCTTCTGTCGTCCGGCTATTTTTTCCGGTGCCTTTCCCAACCAATGCCGAAATGATATAACCTAATGTATTAAAATGACCAAGCGCAAATGGCGCATTTCCGGTTACTTTTTTCATAAAAGGATGAACCAGCGCTGGCATAATCGTGCTGACCGTACCAAGGAAAATCGCTCCGAGGATAGCCTGGTTTACTCCGGTAATCCCTGCACTGCCAAGCACAACTGCTAAAACGGTTGCCATAAAAAATAAATGATGACCAGTTAAGAAAATAAACTTAGCAGGTGTAAAGCGAGCTAGCAGCAGGTTGACGACAAAACCGAGGGCCATAATAATCGCGGTCTGCGCCCCGAAACTTTTTTGCGCAATCGCCACAATCGCTTCGTTCGTCGGTACCACCCCGTGCAGATTGAACCCTGCTTGAACCATGGCACCGAGAGGATTCAGCGCCCCGATAATGATTCCGGCGCCTCCGCCAAGGATCAAAAACCCGATAATCGTTTTCAGTGTTCCGGTTATCGTATCACTTAAAGACTTTTTCAAGGCAATTAAACCGATAAGAGCCATAAAACCAACAAGAATCGCGGCATTGCTCAAAATCTCATCCACAATAAAATGTAACACAGCCATTTGTTAGTCCCCCTTATTTTGATAAAATTGGGATCAGCTTTTGTTTCATTTCATTTTTGTCCACGTAATTTTTTACCGTCACAATCGGGATGTTCATCCCAGATAAGAGCTCCGAAAATTCGGCTGAGGTCACAATGACATCCGCCGGCTCGGCTTTGGCCGAACTGATATCCGACGTAGAAACACTTGCAGAAATCCCCGCTTCCCTGAGCACCGCTTCAATCGTCATCCTTAACACCATGCTGCTGCCAAAACCCATGCCGCATACGGCTAAAATTCTCATGTTCATCCCTCCATTCCTTTATGCTCCATGTACAACAGATAACACCTCTTCTGAAGTTGAGGCCGACATGATTTGAACAACCTTATCCTCGTCTGCAAGGAGTGTGACCAATTCAGACAAAGCTTGCAAATGCTGCTCATGGTCGATGGCAGCCAGCACAATGACGAGCCGAACTTGATGCTCTTCCTTTTCCGAAAAGCTCACTGGATTTTCCAAACAAAGCATACTCATCGATAATTTTTTGACCCCTTGTTCAGGGCGGGCATGCGGAATCGCAATCTGCGGGACGATGACAATATAGGGGCCAAGCGACTTGACATTGTCAATCATCGACTGCACGTACCCTCCAGTGACGGATCCGTCTGCCACCAAAGGGTTCGAAGCTATACGAATTGCTTCAACCCAATCCCCAACCCTTGACCTAACCTGTACCGTCTTCTCCGTCAACAATACATCCAACATCCGCATCTTAACTCCTCAACCAATTTAAAAACCACAACACAACCTGACAGACACCTGCCTCCCCTACATACCACCAGCACCCTACCCCCTTTACAACCTAATAAAAACAGACATCTGCTAATCTCAATTTATTGTGGAAAGAATGGGAATAGTACTACCCAACCCATTCGACAAAATTCGGGCGGTGCCTGTCACCACCCGAATTTTGTCGAAACCATATTTCTGGTAAAATGATATAATCTATTAAGATAGAACAAGTGGGTTTCCCCTTTAAATCTAGTAAGGAGATGAATGGCTTGATTCAATATAGGGAGCTTCACCATGTGAGTTTAACGGTTTCGGATTTAGAGAGGGCTAAGGATTTTTATAGCAGGATTTTATGTTTAGAGGAGATCCAACGCCCGGACTTTGACTTTCCAGGGGCATGGTATGGAATCGGGCTGCAGCAACTCCATCTCATTGTTCTCCCCAAATCCCAAACGATTCGCCAAGATAAATACGTGAGCAGCCGAGAAGGCCACTTTGCTTTGAGAGTGGAAAACTACCAGAATACGCTAAACTGGTTGAAGAAAAATGGCGTGGAAATTCTAGAAAAGCCAAACAGCAAAAGTGGATTTGCACAAATATTCTGCGCGGATCCCGATGGTAACTTAATTGAACTCAATGTGGACCAAAAAGATATAGAGAAAGCATAGAGACTTGGGGACAGTTCTTTCTTCAAGTGGACTACACTAAGGAGAGGACAAAAGATTTTTGAAGGAATAACTTATGGGAATTAACTAACCCCTAGTCTATCTTTCACAAACACACCAATGGCCGCTTTCCGGCAGGAAGTGTCCATTGGTCAACTGAGGTTTCCGATGCCGGCACCAGCGCCTACCGAAAATATCCAAACACATACAAATAAAGTAAAGTAAAGAATAATGAGCGAATGACTGCCCATATCGGCTTTTTAAAATGTAATCTCAGCTTGATGAACATAGTGAAATCAAACAATACAGACCAGTCTAAATTCCAGGCATGGTCATGCGAACATGCCCTAACCGATACAGTACCACTTCACCCACAATAAAAAACAAACCCCATTTCACAATATAAAATGCCCCTTCCAAAATGTTCCTTCAAGGAAATGAGACAAAAAAAGGAAATTGCCGAAGATAGCAATTTCCTTTAAATAAGAATTCTAGTATCGATTTGCTGGGTCCACCCGAGTCAGCGGAGCATTGGGTGAATCATTTCCAATCATATTCCTTCCTGTAACATCTTGGTGGACGTCTGCCCCTAAACCTGCACGATTTTCCCGACGCTCCACCACCACAAGAAATTTACCGTCTTTCACATAGTCTTCATAGCGCCCTGCCTCCTCCTCAGGGATACCCATTCCAATCAATGCCCCCGTTAGACCGCCCACTCCTGCACCGAAAACAGCCCCGGTCAGTGTTGCCGCAATCGGACCTGCAGCAATAAGCGGTCCAATCCCCGGTATCGCTAGAGCACCCATTCCCGCCAACAATCCAACCATGCCGCCAAGTGCACCACCGGTTGCCGCCCCGGCTGCAAGACCGTCTTCCGTTTTCGTACCCGTCGCATCATTGATTGCCGTTACATCCTCTCTATTCTTACCGATGACTGAAATTTCCTCTGCCGTATACCCTTGACGTTTAAGATCTTCAACCGCCCGAATCGCCTCGTTCTCCGTATCGTACACTCCTACCAAATGCTTGTCATGTTTAAACATTGAAATCCCTCCTCTTGTTCATTTACATTACCCGCCTTGAGGAAGAATGAAACATCCGACGACTCATTCGACACCCCTCCACAGAAATTCATTCAATTAAACGTTTGATAAAAATCCCGACAACCCCTTTTGAAAAACGAACTTCTTGTAGTTTCCGGGGAAATTTTTTGTCGATAAAAAAGCTTTTATTTCCTTACAAGCTCCAATCCTGACGAAAAATAGAATCCTTCTACATACTTTGACTAGTTCCCCTTAAATCCGCTATCCAATCAAACGTTTGATTAGATTCACAGCAAACCGTTATGAAATAAGAAATTTCCCCTTCAAAGCTTTAAAACGATTGTCGAAGGATGGTATGTCAGAAATTAGGACAGACGCAGCTCTACTATTTTTCTATCAAACTTATAGCTAGTACACCTTCTATTTTTTTGTTAAGTTAGAATTATCCAACTGTTTTTAGGAGGGATTCTATTGAAAAAAGGTTTAAGCTTAACGACGACCATGATATTGGCCTTTCTTTTCATCGGGGGAATTGCAGTATATAAAGTCATGAACAATGCATCAGAATTTGAAAGAAAACATACAGTGGAAACCACTGCTGTTGCGAAAAAGGATACTGCAAAGGAGAAGAAAGAACAGACTGGCTATATTGGCGGAGTTCAATACGACATTAAATTGGATAAAAGTAGTTCGCAAGAGGCTGTGATTGAGGTTATGCACAAGATGACCCACCAAAAAGTGAAGGCCAAAGAAAAATGGGGCGCCGTCCCGATGATTCCGGATACTATTAACCAAGTTTACAACATAGTGAAAAACAGCAATTTCGAGCTGAAAAGCGACCTACTAGCCATACTAGAGAAATGGAAAGAGGGGAATTTTGAAGAAATAGCCGAAGACCATAACTATTTCTGGCAGCAACAAGGCGGCACCGTCGGCAAAGCATACGGAACCATGACAAAGGCAGAAGAAAAAACCTTCATCGCAAACAACTTTGGCGAAGAAATAGCAAAACAAGATAGCCCTCAGCCATAATATATAATACATTTCCGACAAAATTCGGGTGGTGCCAGGCACCACCCGAATTTTGTCGAACTATTAAAGAAACGGCCGTGCCACCCCTGCAATCACGTTCCGATGCGAATTCTTGATTGGTTGTATCATGACACGCGGCGGCCAGGATTCGATTACTTTGTTGTTTCCTAGATAAATAGCTACATGCCAAATGGTATGGGTGCCTGGTTGATAGTAGAAGATTAAATCGCCGCGTTGTCGCTGGCTATAGGGCACGTGTTTAAAATTCTTCGAAGCAAACAGTTTTCGGCTGTTCCATTCGTTCCCAGGATGCGCATGCTGAATACTCGACACAGGCACCGGATTAATCCCGGCAGCATACAAGGCCTGCGTTACCAATCCACTGCAGTCAAGTCCATACTTTGGAGACGAAGATGCCCCCACAATATAAGGATTCCCCATATATTGATAGGCTTGCTTGATCATTGCCTCAATATGAGCAGAACGGCCATCCCATGCATGCGCCTTTAACGGTGCGATATAGCTATCGATGCTATACCATGAGCTTTCACTAAACCCTAGCTTCTGCCAAGTTCTCAGATCTACATCCCCGGTGACAGGTAATTTATGCTTTGCCTGAAAGCTTCGAACCGCATACCATGTTTTATTGTTATATTTCGCATACCCATGCGTACCGATAATCCCCAGTTTGCGCATGACTTTCCACGTTTTTACACCTTCATAGCCGCGTGATAGATTATAGCCCACCTTCCCAGTCGGCTGAATTTGTTTGTATTGCACTTGATAATAACGCTTCGGATTTTGATACCCTTTTGTTTTTACGACCTTTAATTTATTGGCCGTTACATATTTTCCGTTGGTTAACTGTAACCGTGGTTTCCCTGTTTCTGTTTTTACCAAACGTTTTACATGTAAAAAGGTATCCTTCTTTTGTAAAGCAATCTTTTTCGTTAATTCAATGTCCTGATATGTATAGGTTGGCATCTTCACTTTTATAATGACAGGATTGCTTGTGTAAAACGAAACTTCCTCCGCATGCACACTGGATTCGGATACAGTCATGCCAAATCCCAAGATAGCAGCGGTTACTACTAAACTCTTAAACCACTTAAATTTCATACCTCAACCTCCCCACTTGTACTCTATATGTTTATTATCGGAAAATTCACAAATTATCTTATCATACGATTAATGCTCTTACAATTCTTTTAAAAATAGGGCCAGCCCTTGATAAAGCAGGCGGCCTTGTCATTCATTTTACGATCCAACCGCCTTTCTCCACCTGCTAACCAAAAAAGTCAACACTAACGCTAGAAACGCCCCGCCCCCATCAATCAATACATCTTTAAACGAAGCCATTCGATCCGGCATAAAGGATTGATGCCATTCATCTGACATGGCATAGAGGAAGGCAGTAACCCAGGCAAAGAAATATGCGAATCGATAGTTACTCATTACCTTATAAAACAAGAATGCCAGGATTCCAAACGCAGAAAAATGGCTAGCTTTCCTTATCATAAAATTCAGTTCATCTATCAAACCCTTTCCCGCGCCGGACACTTCATTTATCGCCGACGCCGTACGTTCTCCCGTAAAATAAGGTAGCTGTGTTACCAAAAAGATGATCAACATCCAGAACATTGCAGCCAGCATCCACCATTTTTTATTACCGCTCATTTATCTTCACTCCTGCTTCATTGATGACATCCAATAACACCTTATTTTATCAACATTGTAAAAAACAGAAAAGGCACCTGATTGTGATTCATATAGATATTTACATATTCACATTTCACCGCTTTAAACTTTAATAGAGTGGAGTCAGACCAAATTCTATTCTTACTTTCTATTTTGTTGCATATAGTCTATAGATACAATCTAAATCACCTTGAACCTTCCCGTTTTCATTCCAATTGCTGCTATATGTGTGGATCAATTCTTAGTAAAGGATGTGTGGATAAATGGATTTAAATTCTTTTATCAGGCTATATCAAGAATTTTTAAAGGAAAGTGAGCAAAAGGGGTGGGTGTCCAAGGTTCTGATTGAAGAATTCGGAAATCATCTCGCTTCTATCAAAAATAGCGAAGGAATCGAAGTGGAATTTTTTATTGAGTTGGACTCAGGTAATTATAAACAAGTGACTGGCAAAACACATCAAGGCCAGCTGAACTATGGCGTGATCAGACAGGAAGAAAAAGGAGATGCATTTGCGAAAGAAGTATTGGATGCATTCCATGATTACTGGTCCAAACATTCTAGCAAACGTAAAACACTCTTATTTCTCTATAATCCTAAATAATCACTCTCCAAACGATAACAAACGGAGCTCATTCCCCTTTTTTGAAAAATGAACTCCGTTTGCTGAATTACAACAAATAAACTTCTTCTCCCTCTCATCTATGAAAAAAATCCCCTCCAATGAAGTCCCTTTTCTGCGCACAAAATAATAGGACATCCTGCCTGTATGGAAAATAATTCTATTTAACCTATTTATCCCTCTATCAAAATGATATGATTTCTCTATCACCAAGTTCTGACTTCAATTAAAAAATAGGAGGGATTTTTATGAAAGATGCTATCTATCTGATTCCCTACAAAATGATTGAGCAGTTAGAAAACGTGAACGAGATTCCCAAAGGTGTTGAACTAATTCAAGCCCCCGAAATATGGGCGCAATCAACTGGCAAAGGTATAACAGTAGCTATACTGGATACAGGCTGTGATACCGATCATCCGGACCTGCAAAATCGAATCATTGGCGGACGAAATTTTACACAAGACGATGGCGGAAATCCGGCTATCTTCGAGGATTACAATGGCCACGGCACTCATGTGGCAGGTACGATTGCAGCGACAATCAACCACACAGGCGTAGCAGGCGTTGCTCCGGAAGCAAATCTTTTAATCTTAAAGGTTTTAGGAAAAGATGGCTCTGGGCAGTATGACTGGATCATTAACGCCATTCACTATGCCATCGAACAAAAAGTCGATATCATTTCAATGTCATTAGGCGGTCCTACCGATGTAAAAGAATTACATGATGCGATCAAGGAAGCGGTGCTGAACCATCAAATTCTTGTCGTCTGTGCCGCGGGTAATGAAGGGGATGGAGATTCCTCAACCGATGAGTTTGCCTTCCCTGGCAGCTATAATGAAGTGATTAGTGTAGGGGCGGTTGACCTGAACCGGCAATCCTCTTATTTTACGAACTCAAACAATGAAGTAGACCTCGTAGCACCAGGTGAAAAAATTACTTCTACTTATCTAAATGGAACGTATGCAACACTGAGTGGCACATCGATGGCTACACCACATGTTTCAGGGGCACTTGCCTTATTAAAAGATCTTTCTTCAAAGCAATTTGAAAGAGTACTCACGGAGCCCGAATTGTATGCCCAATTAATAAAAAGAACGGTGCCATTAGGAAATTCACCAAAGGTCGAAGGAAACGGGTTGATCTATTTAACCCTATTAGATTTCATTAAAAAGGTTTATGAACAACAGAATACAAATGTTTTAATATAAAAAATACGTTCCCCTCTGATTCTTCTTTTTCAGAGGGGTTTTTATTATTTATACAAAAATCTCCAAGTTATAAAAAAACGCTTGGACAATTGTCCAAGCGTTTTTCATCATGTTTACGCGCCTTAGAGGATTCGAACCTCTGACCGTACGCTTAGAAGGCGTATGCTCTATCCAGCTGAGCTAAAGGCGCATGGTATATGTAGGTGTGTTAAAGATTATCTGGGATTAGTTATTCCCTCAAAAAAATAAAATGGCTCCGCAGGTAGGACTCGAACCTACGACCGATCGGTTAACAGCCGATTGCTCTACCACTGAGCTACTGCGGAACAATTAATAATATGGTTAATTTTTTGCTATCGCAAAAAACTTTGGTGGGCCTAAATGGACTCGAACCATCGACCTCACGCTTATCAGGCGTGCGCTCTAACCAGCTGAGCTATAGGCCCTTATTAAAAAACATGGTGGAGGGGGACGGATTCGAACCGCCGAACCCTGAGGGAGCGGATTTACAGTCCGCCGCGTTTAGCCACTTCGCTACCCCTCCATATAAAAATAAAAAAAGCACGAAATTAAATGGTGGCTCAGGACGGAATCGAACCGCCGACACAAGGATTTTCAGTCCTTTGCTCTACCGACTGAGCTACTGAGCCATGTTAGTTTATATCCCCTACAACCATAAAGCTGTAAGTCCTTCGCCCCCATCTCAGAAAGCTTATTCTAGCAGCAGCTCGATGGGTGCGCTGATGCTTATTCATTGTAGCTTATTCGGGCGTGCTCTACCGACTGAGCTACTGAACCAACAAATGGCGGTCTGGACGGGACTCGAACCCGCGACCTCCTGCGTGACAGGCAGGCATTCTAACCAACTGAACTACCAGACCAAATTGCGGAGGCAGGATTTGAACCTGCGACCTTCGGGTTATGAGCCCGACGAGCTACCAGACTGCTCCACCCCGCGATAATAGAAATTAAAGCTAAAAATCAATGCTGAAGATAAAAACATATGGCGGAGGAAGAGGGATTCGAACCCCCGCGCGGTTTAACCCGCCTGTCGGTTTTCAAGACCGATCCCTTCAGCCGGACTTGGGTATTCCTCCGTAAAAATAAAAAGTATATAGTTTAAAGCATTGGACTGGTCGGGAAGACAGGATTCGAACCTGCGACCCCTTGGTCCCAAACCAAGTGCTCTACCAAGCTGAGCTACTTCCCGATAGTATGGCGCGCCCGAAAGGAGTCGAACCCATAACCTTTTGATCCGTAGTCAAACGCTCTATCCAATTGAGCTACGGGCGCATTGTTCTAAATGGTGAGCCATGAAGGACTCGAACCTTCGACCCTCTGATTAAAAGTCAGATGCTCTACCAACTGAGCTAATGGCTCTAAAAATATTCTTTTGCTTAAAATCCCTTCGGAATTTCTCGCATGCTTCCGCTGATGTCTTTCAGGAAAGTAAGAAGCATGGTGCCGGCTAGAGGACTTGAACCCCCAACCTACTGATTACAAGTCAGTTGCTCTACCAATTGAGCTAAACCGGCAGGTTTAAAGAAAAATATTATGGTGGAGGATGACGGGATCGAACCGCCGACCCTCTGCTTGTAAGGCAGATGCTCTCCCAGCTGAGCTAATCCTCCATTATAATGACATTTTTTTTACTGTCGTAATAAAAACTTTGGTGACCCCTACGGGATTCGAACCCGTGTTACCGCCGTGAAAGGGCGGTGTCTTAACCGCTTGACCAAGGGGCCTTTTTTAAAAAATCAGCAAAAATAATAGCCCCATAAAGGGCTTAGCCTGGCAACGTCCTACTCTCACAGGGGGACAGCCCCCAACTACCATCGGCGCTGAGAAGCTTAACTTCCGTGTTCGGTATGGGAACGGGTGTGACCTTCTCGCCATTATTGCCAGACTAT
>NZ_SMYO01000039.1 GCF_004358205.1 Bacillus salipaludis | reverse complement strand
AAAATCTGAATCTAAGAAAAGAGATTAGCTACAGTCTGTAAACGATAACTAGGAGGAGCCGTGTGCATTAATAGTGCAAGCACGGTTCTGTGAGGGGGAGGAGTACAATCTACCGGAAGGTAGAAAGGCTCCCTTCTACTCGACTACTTTAAGAAGGTTTAATTGACATTTGGATAATTATGTTATTATAAGGAGAGAGATTGGGGGGATATAGAATGAAGTTTTTCATAAATTTGTTGCCTTTGATTTTGGTGATTTTAGGGGTACTAAATTATATGTATTTTGCTAAAGACATTGTTTCAACTGTTGTACTTCTATCTCTTGGTGTTATAGTTTCGATATTTAATCTGATTAGAAAGAAATATACGATTGCTTTATTAAGCATTGCAATTGTTATAGGTTTGGTAGGATTATTCTCGCATTTAGTCAATTCGGGTATTTAAAATTTTTCTGCTTTTAGTCACGAGTGCGATTCTCCAACAAGAAGGTCGCCCTTTTCTTTTTCTACCAGAAAGATTGTGAAATGTTGTTCTTAAACTATCGGGCAGATTAGCTTAAGAAGGAAATAACTACTTTATGTTGAAATTATCCCTTAAATTAAAAAGTTAATTAAAAGTGTACCCCTCACTAATGAGGGGTATATCTTATTTATCTTGTGCAAGTTCTTTTCTATTGGGAGCAAGTGGTGGCTGTTCTAACCATTTGTTTTCCACCATAATATCGAACCAACTTTTTGTCAATGTTAATGTTTTTAGAATTGTCTTTTCATAAACGACAGCTAGGTCTGTTCGCATGGCTCCTGCTAGACCTGTACCGTAATATACTTGTGCAGTTTGACCCAAGAAACCCATATGATACAACATTAATTTATCTGAAAAAGGAGAGTCCTGTGACGTTGTAACCTCTGATTCCCACGACATTGGAATGGGCAAATTATCCTTGTGCAAAATACTTGCAAGGGCTTGTATGTTTTCATCTGCCTTTTTTCCTATTTCCTCAAAAAACGTTCTTATTTCTTCCGATTCAGCGACTTGACTGAACCCGATTGAAAGAGTTTTTGCCATAATGCTTTTTTTAATATTAAGAGAAATACTGATTATTTCTGTAGCAGATAAAAGTCTCCCTTTTCCGAAGAATCCATCAGTAAAATCTTTGGTGGAAATATATTCAGGGTTCTCTTTAGGATAGAAATAGGGATCTCGTTGGAATTTTCCTTTTTTAAGCAATAACTCAATGGTTAAATCGTACATCCTTTTTGCATCATTATCACATGAATTGTAAAATTCACGTAGGTCCTTTCTGACAGAAACACTTAAAGCAGTGGTATGACCCAACAAACCATGTATCGTCATTATATGTAAATAATTTAAGCACAATGTGTCAGAAAACAATCTCTTTGCACCCTTATTAAGATCGGACTCAGTAAATCCATTCGGAACTGGAAAACCATCTTTCTCCATGAAGGAAACAAGCTGCTTCTTTTGCTTTTCCCATGTCTCAATGGCAATTTCAAAAACATTTTTCACCTCTTCGTCTTCCAAAATAGAAATCATATATTTATTTACTATCTCGGTCATCGTTCCGTTTATATACTCCCCCCATAGTGTTCCAATTTCGGAAGACGTAAGTTTTAAATTATCATTTTCCATATGTTCTCACCTCTTCCGTATTTTTTACTGACTCAGAAATAGTTATGCGTTTCCTTGGACTTAAACCTTTTAGTTGATAATAGTTGAGCAGTTTCTTGTTAAACTAAAGGGTGCAATGGTTGCAAAATTTGTGACATTTTTGTTATTGTCTTGTCGGTTAGGATATTTAAGGGAGTAAATTATTCATCGTGTAATTCTGTCTTTCTAGGACAAAATATGTTAAGGGATTGTACTGGAAAAGCACTGCCCATTTTTTAATAAGGAGTGAAATGAATGGCTGATAAAAACGAACGCAATCGAGTCGATAACGATGCTGGTGAGGCTGTAGGTACTGTTGTTGGTGCTGTCTCTGGTGCTACCGTGGGTCTTGCTTACGGTCCGATTGGTACTGTAGTAGGAGCAATTACAGGTGGAGTGATGGGTAACAATCTCGGCGAAGGAGCCGATGAAGCTAATGACGGTGATGCGAACCGAGAAGATTAGATTAATACAAAGAGGTACATGCATTAAGACTTTTAAAAAGAGAGTCCTTTTATTTTTCTATTAATTAATTCAGCTTTTTTAGGTAAATTTCCAAAAAAAAGATTGTGAAATGTTTCACTTAAAGTAACGGGTGCAAGAGTTAAAGATGGGATCGATAGAGGCAACCTTATTTTAAATGGGCAGGTAAATTCAAAGGACGAATTTGTGAGACTATCGACAAAATAAAAGGTCGGTTAATGATTAATGTGTACCCTTTGTAAAGGACATTTTAAAAAAAGGTCAGGCAGCTTGAAGAAGATGATCTCTGTATTGAACAGGGGTCATCTTTTTTAGGTTCCATTGATACCTGTTATAATTATAGTAAGTAATATACTTGTTTATTTCTCGTTTTAGTTCATCTAAAGTTTTACATGACTTTATTTTGGCCTCGTCTTTAAGGTGACCAAAGAATGATTCTATTGGTGCGTTGTCCCAACAGTTCCCCCGTCTGGACATGGACTGACGTATCCCTAGTTTCTTGACGAGCTTTTGGAAATCAGGGTGGGTATAGTGAGTCCCTTGGTCTGAATGGATCAAGGCATCTTTTGCTTTCTTAAAGTTTCGATTTTTCTTTAGCTTGTGTAAAGTGTTAGTGGCCAGTTCCATAGTGATACGGTCTGATATATGTTTAGCCAGGATTTGCCCCGTTGATCCGTCCTTAATAACTGATAAGTAAGCTCTTTGTCCATTCTGATAATTTAGATTAGTGATATCGGTAAGTAGTATTTTGCCAGGAATCTCCTGCTTAAATTGACGGTTTAACAGGTTTGGCACTACACGATGTTCTTGTGTTGCTTTCATCATTCTTTTGTATGGATTTGATTTTCTAATAGGGCAGATGATACCGTGTTTTTTCATAATTCTTCGGATTCGTTTCAAATTGTAGACACACTGAAATTGACCCGCCAATGTCATTTTGATTTGACGTGCCCCTTTCATACGACCTTTAAAGTGAAAAGCTTTTAAAATCAATTCCTTTGCCGCTGCATCCTTTTCACCTTTGCGTTTTCTTTGGTCCCTAGACTTCTGTGAGAAATAGTTATAATAACCACTACGTGAAACACCAGATATCTTACAAAGGTATTTCACCATATGTTTTAGATGGAACTTTTCAATAACTGAGTCAATCAGAATGAATTTCTGGCTAGCTGGGACTTTTACTTTATCAGCCCCCTTTCTGCCATACGAATCTTTTTTAAAAGTTCATTCTCAGCCTTCAAAAGGTTAATTTGTGCCTCTAACCTAGCGTTTTGTTCTTCAAGCGAAAGTTCATTAATTCGACGATTCATCGCCAGTGCAATTTCCTTCTTCATCGCGAGTAAGATCAACTTTATTTACTTCTACTGTCTGATTCACTTTGGCTGTCCCCTTGTTAATGTCAAAAACCACTTTGGTTGCTGGAACTACAGCGCTGCCATAATAGTATTCGTCTTTTTCATAATCATAGGTTTGGTAATAAAGGATGTAAGAATCCTTATCTTCAAAGTTAGTAAAAAGGCCTACAGAGGTATCGCTAGTAGCTTCTGAACCATAGAATGAAGCACCTTGAAAAGAGCCTTTGTTTACAGGGGAATTGCTTTGCGCCATTGCTGGCAGAGCCATAGTCAAAAGAAACACAACCGTCAGAATCAATACTTTCATTTTTCTCATCATAAACCTCCAGATATTGGAAACCTAAACCTTGTCCTAATTGTATAATATGGAAGACAAACTGTACTCAGTAACCGTTCGACAATTTTCACACTTTGCAGAAATTCAAGCTAATTTAATATTCAATTAAATGCTGAGTGATTCAAGAGGATTACAGCTTGGAATCATTATTGACAGACAGTTTAGTTCAACAATTGCTAATTAGCGATTATGGTTTCAGTAAGAAGTTTGGTTGGCTAGATGACCGATTCGGGGTTTCGTGGCAATTAAATCTCCCTTTGTGAATGTTTTAGGGGAAATTAATAAATAAAAAATCTACATTAGGTAATGGGGTATTACTTCACAAAACGGTAATACCTATTTTTATATTAAAACTTTATTATTTTTTACTTAGTAAAATATTGTACTTAAACAAACGGGTGCGTTTCTACTATAAGTGCAGACGAATTTTTCTTCTTGAAGTAAATGGAAGAATTGTCGAATGAGAATTTCAATTTTTTTGAAATTTATATGATAAAATTGATTTGGCATTAACTACAAGAAGGAGTTTATTTATTTAATATGGACAAATATAAAGTTATCTTGTTTGATTTAGACGGAACACTTTCAGACCCAAAAGTTGGAATTACTAAATCGGTTCAATATGCCTTACAAAAGATGGACATTAATGAACCAGATATTGACAAACTTGAATGTTTTATTGGTCCACCACTACAAGTCTCATTTGCTGAATATTATGATTTCGATGAGGGAAATACACAAAAAGCAATTGATTTTTATAGGAAAAGGTTTAAGGAAAAAGGAATGTTTGAAAATAAATTATATCCAAATATTCCATTACTCTTAAAATCTTTAAAAGACCAAGAATTCACTTTGGTTGTCGCAACTTCAAAACCTACAATTTATTCTGAACAAATTCTAAAGTATTTTAATATTGACCACTATTTTGAACTTGTGGTAGGAAGTAATCTTGATGGAACAAGAACATCAAAAACTGAAATTATTCAATACATACTAGATAAGTACAATGAACAAAAGCTAGATAACTTTATTATGGTTGGTGACAGAAAGCACGATATTATTGGGGCAAATAACACCGGTATTGATTCAATTGGAGTTACATATGGTTATGGTTCTTATGAAGAATTAAGTAATTCTAACCCTACCCATATTGTCAAAAGTGTTGACCAGTTAAAGGAATTATTAATGGGAAGTCTGGTAAAATAAAAAACTTGTTCTTCAACTGGGGCAAGAGTTAAAGATCAGCTGCCATTTTCGGCAGCTTTTCTTCTTGAAGTAAATGGCAGCATCCCTGTAATAAAGCTAAGTTTGTGAACAAATGTACTTAAACTATAGGGTGCTTGAGTTTAAGAGCGGAAGCTGTCATTGAGGCAGCTTTTTTTATTGCACTAACGGGGGCAGTTTAGTGGAAGAATAATCTTTCTAAAAATTAAAATACCCGACCGATTAGGAAGGGCATTTTTAGTTATTTTTCTTTTGCAATTTCTTTTCTATTGGGAGCAAGTGGTGGTTGTTCTAACCACTTGTTTTTCACCATAATATCAAACCAGTTTTTGGTGATTGCTAATGTTTTTAGAATTGCTTTTTCATAAACTACACCTAGGTCTGTTCGCATAGCTGCAGCTAGACCTGTCCCGTGATATACTTGTGCAGTTTGGGCCAAGAAACCCATATGATACAACATTAATTTATCTGAAAAAGGAGAGTCTTTTGACGTTGTAACCTCTGATTCCCACGACATTGGAACTGGCAAATTATCCTTGTGCATAATTTTTGAAAGTGCTTGTATGTTTTCATCTGCTGTTTTTTCTAATTCTTCAAAAAACTTTCTTACTTCTTTCGATTCAGCGACTTGACTGAATCCGATTGATAATGTTTTTGCCATAATGCTCTTTTTAATGTTAAGAGAAATACTGATTAATTCTGAAGCAGATAAAAGTCTCCCTTTTCCGAAGAATCCATCACTAAAATCTTTGGTAGCAATAAATTCAGGGCTCTCGTTAGGATAGAAATAGGGGTCTCTTTGGAATTTTCCTTTTTCAAGCAATAACTCAATGGTTAAATCGTACATACTTTTTGCATCATTATCACATGAGTTATAAAATTCCCGTAGGTCCTTTCTGACAGAAACACTTAAAGCAGTCGTATGACCCAACAAACCATGAATAGTCATAATATGTAAATAATTTAAGCAGAATGTGTCAGAAAACAATCTCTCTACACTTTTATTAAGGTCGGACTCAGTAAATCCAATTGGAACTGGAAATCCCTCTTTCTCAATGAAGAAAACAAGCTGCTTCTTTTGCTTTTCCCATGTCCCAATGGCAATTTCAAAAACCTTTTTTATTGATTCGTCTTCCAGAATAGAAATCATATACCTATTTACTATCTCCGTCATTGTTCCGTTTACATACTCCCCCCATAGTGTTCCTATTTCGGAAGATGTAAGTTTTAAATTACCATTTTCCACTTGCTCTCACCTCTTCCTTATTTTTTACTGATACAGAAATAGATATGCGTTTCTTTGGACTTAAACCTTTTAGATGATAATAGTTGAGCAGTTTCTTGTTGAACTACCGGGTGCTTACGTTAAAGATGGGATAGCTGCTGCAATACTGGTTTTAATTGTGCTAACGGACAGGATACTTAAAGAAGGATAATTGAAGTACGGTATTGAAGTGAATAGGAGTGAGGAGGAGTTTTGGGTGCTTAACGTAGAGATAAGAAGGCCAAGAATTGAGGACATAAAAGAGTTAAATTCATTTTTTAGAATAGTGATTACTGATACTTTTATTAAAGAAGGTTTAGGCGAGAAGTTGAATGATATTAATGATGAAGTCAAAGATAAGGAAAAATACTTAGAATGTGATTTTGAAAGCAATGGTGAGGAACGATATTTCTTGATTGCTTTAGATGATGATAAAATTATTGGTTCAATTGAATATGGCCCAGCAAGTGATCTCATATGTAATTGTACAAACAACACTTTCAAAGAGCTAATTGAGGTAGGTACTGTATTTGTTCGGCCGGATTACCAAAGAATGGGGGTAGTGAATTTGCTATTGAATACAATGTATTTTACTTTACAGAGTAAAGGCATAGAAGAATTTTGTTTAGATAGTGGATATATAAGTTCACAAAAAATCTGGAAAAAGAAATTTGGAGACCCTAATTATTTGTTAAAGGATTATTGGGAAAAAGAACACGATCATATGATTTGGAGGATCAAGATAAGCGATTTGGTATTGGGTTGAGAAGTAAGAAAATTAAGTGTTTCTTCAAAGAAGTGCATTACTTCAACCACGGGGTAATGCCATTTTCTTATTTCAACCGATTTGTGAGTTTGTGAAGGATTGCACTTAAAGTAACGGGTGCAAGAGTTGAAGATCCAGCTGCCATTTTAGGCAGCTTTTCTTTTTGTGCTAACGGGCAGGTCACACATTAAGAAGGATTATAATTGAATAAAGAACTTAACACAGAGGTGTTAAATGCTGTTTCTTAATTAAGGAGGTATAATATGGATTTCAAATGATTCAAGAAAAGGTTGGAAGGAAGCCATAAAAGAAATGTAGTCTTAGGGAATATCCAATGTTTTAAATTTCAGGGAATTAGTTTTTACCAACAAACAAAACAATATAAGATTGTGAGGGATTACACTTAAGCTAAAGGGGCTTGAGTTTATCACGGAGGTAGCTACGGCACCTCCTATTATTATTAAACAAACGTAAGCAGGAGTGGAAGAAAGGCAATAAAGATTCCTCACCCTTTATTACTGTTGTTTACAATTTTAGTCGTAAAAAGAGTTGGTTTTATGGATTAATTTACCAATCGAAACTTATTACACCTACAGGACATGTTTCAATTGCATCTTCAGCCATGTCCTCAAATTTATTATCTATATGATCTGTAGTTCTTGGTTTGGCATATCCTCCTTCATCCTTTGCAAAAACCTCTGGATAATAAATATAACATCGATGACAAGCAATACATTCTTCTGATACGTATACTTTCATTTTAATATTTCATCTCCAATATTTCAGTTAGCTCCCTGTTATAGGATTATATTATAATGCTAATAGGGGGTAAGTCCGAGATAAGTCCAAAAACGGTCATGTGTTGTAAATAAATGTAAATAAGGAGATAATCTATCTCTAATGATGATAAAAGCGCAGAAAAAGTAGCGAGCAATGTCGCTTCATAGCCCAGCTAATATTTTTTGCTGTATATATATAGCATGGATTTCTAAGTAATTTAAAACTAGTTTCTAGTTCAACAAGCTGCATATCTAGAATAATATTTAGCAATGATTCCCCCCATTCGGGCGCAATTCTGCAGTAAGAATTGTGCTTTTCTTTATTTAAAGGGCCAAATACTTGAATAACGCATTATGAAAATAGTGGAAATTTGGAAAGTTAATATTATATAATAATGGTACCAAAAAAAATATTTAGGTACCATTAGTTAGGAGGGTAGAGGGATGAAAGAGCGAATCATAAACGAAACCATTCATCAAATCCATCAAAAAGGATTTACATTTACCATTAGTGATTTGGCAAAACAATTAGCTGTCAGTAAACGAACAATTTATGAACATTTTTCCTCAAAAGATGAGCTCATTACAGAAGTAATAAATAGACTTATTTCTCAAATTAAAGAGAAAGAAAAACAAATTGCAGAAAATGAAGAGTTAGATTTATTAGAAAAGATTAAACAGATTCTTATCTGTATTCCAACAGAATTTGAATTAATGGACATTCGCTTATTGTCTGATTTAAAAAGATATCACTATAATCAGTGGGTAAAGTTAGATCAATTTTTAAAAGAAGAGTGGTCGAGAGTTCTTCTAATTATGGAAAAAGGTATCGAAGACGGCTACATCAAACCTATCTACCTCCCATTATTTATAGAGTTATATTTAGGTGCCATTAATCAAATCTATGATCCAAAATTTCTTTTAAAACACCAATTCACTATCGGAGAAATGCTTCAATCAATTATAGAAATCCTTTTGTATGGTATTTTAAACAAAAAATAAGAAATGGAGGGGAAAATGCTTATGTATTGGATATTTCTATGTTTGGCAATCTTCTTTGAAGTAGCAGGTACCACTACTATGAAGCTGTCAAACGGATTATCAAAAATAATTCCAAGTGCTTTAATGATTGTTTTTTATATTAGCAGTCTTAGTTTTCTAACATTAGCTTTAAAAAACATAGAGATTTCAATTGCTTATGCGGTCTGGTCAGGGATGGGAATTGTTGTGATTACACTTATCGGTTTTTTGTATTTTGGAGAAAGTTTGAGTATTGTCAAGATTATTTCAATCTTATTAATTATTATCGGAGTAGTTACTTTAAACTTTACTGGAAAAGTTCAGGAATCATCCAACATACAAACAAAAGTGGAACAAAGCAAATGAAGATGTTAAAGTATTTTTTTATTATTACTGATGTTGGGTTTCTGATTTATTGGTTGATAACACTTGTTCATGTAATCCCTAAGCAGTATTTATTCAAAGATTACAATCATCCAATTCTTGTTGCATGGAACTGGTCATTTTTACCTCTAGATTTGCTTATTTCCATTACGGGATTTTTAAGCCTTTATTTTTTCTCCAAGCAAAACATGCTTTGGTGTAGTTTTGCACTAATATCATTAGTACTAACCTTTTGCTCTGGTTTGCAAGCAATTGTCTTTTGGATCATACGATTAGATTTTGACTGGACGTGGTGGCTCTTCAATTTATACTTGATTATTTACCCTTGTGTCTTCTTGAGATCAATATTAAAACGATTAAATAGGGAATTAAGATCACCGTAAATTTGAAAAACAGTATAGTAAAGAATAGGACCCGATGGAAATTTTTCTTATTGTACTAATAACTTTAGTAAAATAATTGAGAGGTCATCTTTACGGATTTTTTTATATTTTCCAATATTCCACAATCGGGTGCTTTAATTGAATAAAAGAAGAGCATATATTATATATGACTAATATGTGCTCTTCTTTATTTTTAAGGATTTTTATAATTTAGGTCTTGATAAATTTTAATTCAACATTGCTGACTAAAAATCTATCTTTTTTATGGGTGGTCCAAAAAATAACGAATTCTTTCCATACTCCATTATGGATATCGTAAGATATGGGAAAAAAAGTAAGCCTATGACCCATTTTTACACGTATCTCGGCTGAACCCTTTTATGGGGTAGCGTCAGGAATCGCGTATTTACAACGTTAAGGAAATTTCAATACTAGAAAGCCCAATTTCTCTGTATTAATAATGGAGAAATTGGACTTTTTTTCATTACGATTGTTGAGGATCAACTACTGTTTTTATATGAAATACTACTACTTGTTCGAAGAACTAATTTATTTTAATTCATTTTTATAATCCAAGCTTACGGTTACAATAATATTTTATAGAACTTTATTACATCGTTAAAAATAAATTGACTTCACTTCATCTGTTAAATGACTTAGTTTTCCGTCAGCAATGAAATACACCTCATCGCAAAGCTCTTCAATATCTTCAAAATGATGACTGGTTAATAAAATGGTTCAATCAGCAGCTTGAAGTGATCTTATAATTTCCTTGATATCATTATACGTTTTATAATCTAAAGCATTAAATGGCTCATCGAGAATTAGAACGTCTTGATTTTCGATGATGGCCTGAGCAATTCCAAGTTTTTGCTTCATACCGAGCGAATAATCCTTCACCTTATAAGCACCCTATAGTAGAATAAGCATTTAATTATTGCTTTTCTTTTCATTATAGCGATTTAGTTTACATCCTTTGCAAAAAGATTGCGTAATAATTTATTATAACTATAAAGGATGCCTATTCATATATTTACCTAAAGGAGAGTGTAACTTGTGTGTAAAACCTGTGTTCCGACTGGAATTGAACTAAAAGACACTGGATTTGGATATACGTTGTCTTTAATAGGCGGTAAATATAAAATGATCATTTTATATTGGCTGGTTGAAAATAAGGTTATAAGGCATAATGAGTTAAAGCGAAGTATTGGTACCGTTTCCTTTAAAACACTAAGTATTATGTTAAAAGAGTTAGAGAAAGATGGTCTTATCATACGCAAGGATTACCCTCAAATACCCCCAAAAGTAGAATACTCATTATCTGAGCGTGGTCGCTCCCTTATTCCCTTGTTAGATATGATGTGTGAGTGGGGAGAGAGGAACCGTTTGCCAGATTTAGAGAATGTACATCGGTAGGTATAGCTATTTAATTAAAAAGAAGTATTTCCTAAGCGATAATACTTCTTTGTTATAACTTTAATAAAGCTTTCCTATTACAGGTTGTCAACAAAATTCAAATAATCCATAGCGCTTTTTTCCAATTTGCTTGTACCCGGCTCAGTTTCTTTTCCATAAAACGCAAAGAACGGACGATAATCTGCATTGCAATACAGGAATGTCATTTCAAATGGAACTAATAGTTGTTCAAGTGTATACCGATATCTTCCGTTTTCACCATAATCTTCCTTTTTAATTTCTGCAGATACACTTAAAGCAACTCTACGATTCTTTAATTTATCTCCTCCATTTGAGCCATAAGCCCATCCATAAGCTAAAACATCGTCAAACCATTTTTTAAGGAGAGGCGGACAATTAAACCAATATATAGGGAACTGCAAAACAAGATTACCATGAGATTCAATCAGTTTTTGTTCTTTTTCCACGTCTATGTTTCCTTCCGGGTAAACCTTAGACAATTCGTGAACAGTATACTTTTCCGGATATTTTTTTAGTTCTTCTACCCATCGCTTATTAATGACGGAAGTTTCTATGCTAGGATGTGTTACGATAACAAGAGTTTTCATAAATTTTGCCTCCTTAAATATTAATTATATATTGATAATAAAGTAAACACTGCAAATATGTAAGTATGCACTTTTAGTACAGGTACTTACATAAAGGTAAGTGTAAATCAGTCATTAAAATAAAAATTATTCTTATTTTATGAACAGAAATTGCATTGATATAAACAGGTTTGTGAAAAATTGTACTTAAACTAACGGGTGCTTGTGCGGCCGAGCATAGGTCGTATCATATAACGGGTGGGATTCCCGTCGAGTAAGAACTAGCCATTCGCTCGTAGCGAGTCTTGGAGGGCTAAAGGTAACTTTAGTCTTTAAGCGTAGACAGTTAGGTAGCGGGCC
>NZ_SMYO01000038.1 GCF_004358205.1 Bacillus salipaludis | reverse complement strand
AAACGAAAAGAGGTTACCCTAAATTTAAGGTAACCTCTTTTTTCGATTTATTTACTGTCTCGCAATGAGACTGGATATTTTACTGCCTCGCAATGAGACTGGATTGTTAATTTACTTTAGTTATTATATATCACTCTTGACTTAATGTCAACAAAAGGTTATTTAATAAACCCTTTTGTTTAAAATATTCCCTTACTTTATTAACGTTATTCCTCTTCTGGTTTATTTATACGTTTTAAACCTTGTGTTGTGTATCTTGTTTTAAATTTATCATAAATTAGACCTAATAATGGTCCGTCTATAAAAATTCGTTTATGATACTTGTTTACTGGTGCAATAATTCTTTGCTTTGCTATTGCTCTTGTTTGGTTAATTACTGCAAAGCTTTTTGTACCTTCAGCACTGTGGGCAATTTTATTTAGTTGTGGCAATTCTCCTAGATATGCATCATTTGGGTGTACATCTTCTTCCGACTGCGATGGTTCTAATGACGAAAGAGGAACAACCATAATCATTTTTGCGTTTAATGGGCTGTTTTCAATAACAACTGCATAATGACTACCACCAAATTCTGAACCAACGTTATAACCAAATTCAGCAAAGATAATATCTCCAGCTTTATATTTCCCCAGCTTTGCCGGTTCAAAATGTTTATTATCTTCAGCATAAATAAAATCAGCAAATTTTCGTAGCCACTCTTCAACTAAATGTTGATTCTTTTGCTTAATGGAACGAATAGCAATTGCTTGTTTAACCAATACTCTAAATAATCGGTTATTCGTAATTGGATTTGAATATTTTTTTTTTCTAATCGGTTTAGCCAAACCATTCTCTCCTTAACATTTGTATTTATAAACAAATGGATACCCTTTTTGTCCTAAAACCAATTTATCATAAAATAAGGAAATTTGAAGAAATACCTTTTTATATCGCTTCTTTTTTATCCGAATAACCGCTTGAAAAAGCCTCTTTTTTCGTTTTCTTCGATTTTATCAACCTTACCATCGAGTTTTTGGATCAAGTCAACTGCCATGCTTAATTTATCGTTTAAATCTTTATTGACCTGCTCTTGTTTTTCAATTTTCCCTATTAGTTCAGTATGACGCTTGTCTGACTCATCCCTTTGAATTGTGATTGCTTCCACCAATGAATTGATTAAATCCTGCTGCATTTTCAGTTGATTCCCAACCGCCAATAGCGCGCTATTGTGCTGATTTGTAATTTCTTGATCCGTTGGTACGACTGCATTTGCACCCGCCACACTGGATGTTGTCTGCGTGTTGCGTGTCATCACTACGGCTACAGCATGTTCTACGTTTAATTTACTATTTTCTGTTAGTTTATTAATCATCCGGAACGTCTCAACATCATGGTGTTTGAACAATCGAGCGGTGCCGCTTTTTTCAAATTCATAACCGGCTTTTTCTAAAGCCAGCGCATATTTCCGGACTACGCTTTCTGAAATCTTTAATGTATCCGCGATCTCTTTTGTTCCTAAGGGTAAATCAATGATTTCTTGTTCCGCCATGGTATCACCTCACCTATAAAATCTCTCGTATATTAGCTTGAATCTTCTAATTAAATCAATGTTTTGTTGGCTTTATTGTACACCATAGCAACAGCATGACCAATAGAAAATCTAAGTTGCAGCAACAGCTTCCAAATGTTTTGTCCATGATACCGGACCGAAGGGAGGATAAGGAATGGACAAGTACGGCTGTCAAGCATTTATGGGGTTGACCCTCTCGGCCTTTCCCAAAATTCATTTTTGGGGATGCCTTCCGGCGAGGGCAGGAAGTTTCGAAACCTGGGTTTCGGACCGCCGGAGGCTTATGCGATCCAACGTGCTACGTTGGCGGGGTTTGGGCGAGGAGCCCAAGGTTTTGTTTTTTGCCATGCTTTGGCATGGCTTTCGGCTTGCCGAAACGGCCTCGCAGAGCTTACCATTTTGCCATGCAAAGTGTAGTAAGCTACACTTAAACTAGTAAAGTCATTCGCTCAGACCCCGTTATCGTGCGTTATTTTGGGGGGCGTTCTTGCTGCGTTTTGCGATGTCTGGCCAGGAAAAATACATCAGATTCTCTATTTGCATGTGACCGCAAATAAGAGGGAACTTGCTGCGCAAATAAAAAGTTAACCAATTTTAATGTTATTTCGGTTTTGAAAATCTTATCATCCCACTCATACCAAGAGGGGATCGGCTCCTATTTCGTTCCGTGGCCAGCAGAAGACCTCGCCTATACTTCGTAACACATAGCCGAGGTCTTCTGCTACTGACGAAAGCCGGAGCCAATCCCAGGGTAGTGAGTGGGTGATAAAAGCATTTTTGTGTCTTAAGTTGGGAGGTATTTTGTTTGAGTTTTGCTGTGATTCATATGAAAAAATTAAAAGGGCCGGATGTCAAAGGGATCCAGGTTCACAATCAACGAGAAAAAGAGAGTCATAGTAATTTTGATATCGATAAAGAAAGAAGTTACTTAAATTAAGATTTATTAAATGATTCCAAAATCAATTATACGGAACGGATTCAAAAAGAAATTGATGCGCGTTATACCGGTACGAAAAAGATCCGGAGAGATGCTGTGAAACTTTGTTCGTTTCTGGTGACGTCCGATAAATCCTTTTTTGATGGACTTTCCCCTGAAGAGGAGAAACGCTATTTTCAAGAATCGTTAGCGTTTTTACAGGATCGATACGGAAAAGAAAACATCCTTTATGCCATGGTTCATAAAGATGAAAAAACGCCCCATATGCATGTAGGAATGGTACCGATCACGCAGGACGGCAAATTGGCAGCCAAAGCGTTTTTCGGCAAGAGATCCGAGCTGCAGCAGCTGCAGGATCAATTTCATGGCCATATTGTAAAAGCCGGCTTTTCCCTGGAACGTGGGATCTCCAGTGACAAAAAACATGTTGAGCCGAAACGCTTTAAAGCGATGTCAGTGAGAGAAGAAATTCAATCACTAGAGGGCCAACTACAAGAAAAACAAGAACAAAAACAGCAAATTGAATCCTCCATTAAGGAGATAAAGGGTCGCTTAAGCGACCTGGAAGGCGATTTAAGCGCCATTGAAAACCATGGACATGCTATTGATCAAATCGAGACGAAAAAGCCCCTGACAAGTCGTGACAGTGTTCTAATTAAGCAAAATGATTTTATTCTGCTTCAACATACGGCTAAAAAGGTTCCTTTGCTTGAACGCCAGGCGATTCAATTAAAAAGTGAAAAACAGCATTTAGCCCAAAAGATATCCGGATTAGATTCTGAAAATCACCGATTAAGACAAGAAAATAAAACGTTAAAAGCCGAAAACAGTAAGCTGAAAAACATGTTGGACAAGATCCAAACGTTTTTTAGAGAAAATCAGCTGTTTGCTAAATTCAATGAGTTTTTACATAAGTTTTCAAAGGACAAAGAGAAGCAATCAGAAATCGAACGGTAATGAAAAGCAAAAAACACCAAAAATCCTATTCGGCTTTAGAAGGTATTTAAAGGCCTGTACAGCATTTTTAATCTTTTCGTTTATTTTACTTCTATAATTTTATAAAGGGCACCTTATAAGCCCAAAATGGAAGCCCAACACATGTTTTTCAAAGAAGAGCATTACATTTTTACGAATTTAAAATGGGGTTTTTATTGCTGTTATGTTATGGGCCGTTTTCACTGGATGTCTATTGTTCTAACCAGTTATAAAACGGTACAGTTTCTGGCTTTTTAATCCCTAAAAAATCTTGAATAATCTTAGAGTTTTGGGCTTCCTGTTGTTGTTTAAGGGCTTGTTGCCGTCTATTTTCAGCGTATAAAGCTTGCCATTCTAAGGATCGAACCATCCGATCTATGTAACTGGATAAATATTTTATTCTCGTTCCTTTTTTAATCGAATCATTTACTCGATTGACTACATATTGAACAATTTTATTATTGCTTATATTAATATTACTTTCTTGTTTTTTAGGTAAAGAATAGGTAGGGATTTTTTTTCGCTCTTCTTCCTTACTCTCACAAGGATTTTCAGCGTTTTCTGTTTGGAAATCTGTCTGGAAATCCTTTAAGTCTATCCCGAGCAGCTCCACCCAATAAGTAAAGTATGGATGGTTTACAAATAAGTAAATCGGTTTCCCCCTGCCATTGCAGCGTTTCGTCCTTCTATGTACCTTTATAACTTGTCCTAGTTCCTCTAGTTCCTTCAATCGGTTTCTGATGGTCCGATCACTGATATCATGCCGTTCTGCTAGATAGTCATCACCAGCATAAACAAACCCCAATTCCGTCCCTAAAAAACAAATCATATCAAAGGCTTGTCTCGTACCTTCTTTAAATCGATTCCACTTGGATCCTAATACCTCTTGGATCCGGTCCAAAAGGCTATATTTTATTTTTTTCTTCTCTTTTCCGGTCGTTACATAGGGATGGTAAGAAATCATTTGATTAAATTGATCCGTTTCAACGAAATACGTCATGTCACTGTCTCCTTTTTCGGAAACAAAAAGAACGCTGCCTGTCGTAAAAAAAATGTACGACAAACAGCGCTCTACAAAAATAGACATTAGTTTCCTCTTGAAAAAACTAGTCTTATCCCTTAAAATAATGGCATAATGTAGTTAAAACAAGAGTCTTTGAGCAGGTGTTTGTCGTGGGTAAGCACGACGGACGTTTATAGGTGGCGCCAACCACACTATAAAACGCTTGAGGCTCTTTTTATTTTCCGTTCATTTAATTGCTTTAATTATAAACTGTTAATTCTAGGGAAGTCTAGTAAATTTAAATAATAGGCAAGGACTTTTGTATATTACTACCTCTATTAGTCAATAACAATACTAATTAATCCTCTCTAGGGAGGTAGTTTAGATGAAATGCAGGTATTGTGATAAAACCATACGAAATACAAAGGATTCCTCAAAAAGGCTCGGGCTTTGCACAAAATGTTATAACTTCGATAAAAAATGGGTAAAAGAAGGCATTAAATATTCCAGGGCCAAATAAAAATCTCCTTGCCATCCGGCCAGGAGATTTTTTTAATAATAAACTTTGTTGTTGATGACAGTTGGACGAACCTTGTATTCTTCTATTTTATTAAACTTTTGTTGCAGCCAATCCAACACATTAGGGGAATCTAAGGCGATCCTCAACAGTTGATCGGACATTTCCGATTTCGTCATTCCACAGCTTATCGCTAATTTAGATAATTTTCGATCGTACTCATTATTAATGGAAATGCTGAACCGAACACACCTTTTCCCACCTAAGTTTCGTTCCTTTGCTGCCTCCGAACGTTTTTTCAATACACTCAATAAAATTCCCTCCTTGCTTGATATATCTGTATTTAAATGTGGTTCACTGCACCAGTGAATCAGCTTGATATTATATCTATGCTTGTCCGTTTGTGTTCAGAACCATTTTAAGTACAGCCTCTTCCCCTCCTCTTTTCTATTTCCTTTCTTCAATTTTTCCTGAGATTTTTCAAAACTTGAAACTACATCAGTGATGAAGTGATTCAGTGATTCACCAGCAGGGGGGAGACTGGGCTGTAGTCAAAAAAATCCCCCTTAAAGGGGGTAAGTATTATTGTAATGGTTTTATTGATTTTGTTGTTGAGCTGTATTCTGTTGTGCATGAGATGTAGCCTGGTCATTGGTTAATCTCACCACTAGACTGTCTTTAAAAACAAATACAATTATGAAGGAAATACATAGGAAAAGAGACGATACTAAATATACAACTATGATATTGTACTTATCACCTAAAACTCCCATTAAAACTGTTGAAATGCCAAATGTAAGCATAATTATTGCACTTTCTGCTGCGTAAACTTTCGCCAAGAGACGGTCACTTACAATACCCTGAATTAGGGTATGTATAGATATGTTTTTTATTTCCTGAAAAGAACCATATAGCCCTATTAATATAAGAGAAACCCATGGAACTGTATTTAAACCGAATAAAAACGTTGTTACAAAAACTATAAAACTGCCTAATATGATTATGGACCTCAACTTGTTATAAACGAAGTCAGAGTACCTTAAGCCATATATTCCAGCAATAAGAAAACCTAATAATAGTGATGTGTTTATATATCCCCACCACTCTGTTCCAACTTTAAGTCGTTGCTGGATATATGGATAAAGGATTGCTGAAATCCAAACAGTATTTGCTATCGATTCGCAAAATATTAATAAATGGACAGTTAGCAGAGTTTTGTTTTTTACTATAATTCGCCAACCCTCAATCATTATTAAGATTTTATTTTTGTTTTTTTGTGTTGGATCCTTCATTTCCATTGAATCATCAATTAATGCCAGCATAATAGTTGATAATACATATAGCCAAAGAGTTAACCAAAATAAACCAACAGAATGAAGAAATGCTGCTAAAATACCACCTATTGCCCAACCGGCCAACTGAATAAATTGGTTTAAAGATGATAAAAGGCTATTAGCTTTGGTTAATTTATCAGTAGGAACTAATATTGGTAGCAATGCACTGCTAGCCGGACTTGCCCAACCATCTAAAAAAGAAATAAAAAAAACTAAAATATAAATAATATAAATTGTTTGATTCGAAATTAAATATAAATTAAAAAGTGTAATCATTAAAAGTATTAACGTTTTACAAAATTGAGAATAAACTAATATTCTTTTTAACTTATATTTATCGATTATCAGAGGGGCTAGAATACCACTAATAGTTCCAGAGATCATATTAGTAAGAGGAACTAATGATACATAGAACATAGATTCTGTTATATGGTAAACAACCGAAATAAGTGCCAAGATATAAAAAACATCCCCGGCATTTGCTAAAGACTGTCCAGTTGCTAATAAGCTAAAAGATTTATTTTTCAACAGAATAACCCCTTTTTTAGTTTTTAATAAGTTTACCAAAAGGGGAATATTACATTGGCTACACTCCTTTTTAAGAAATTACCTAATTTTTACATTCTATGTATATTTCAAAAATCCTTCTCATATTCATTGATTTGTAGGAGGTGAAAACTATGTCTAACATTAATGAGAATATTAAACGTTTTACCGAAAATCATTTTGGTACAGGTAAATCTAAAGTACCAGTTCAAGTTTTTGTAATGCAAATTCATGAGGATGAAACTGAAGAAGAGGAAGAAAAATAGTAAAGAAGGTTTGTAAAAAGGATACTTTGAGAAAGTGTCCTTTTTACATCTATTTTAACTTAAAGCTTATAAAAGAAAGGTGATAATATGGATTCTACACTTACTAAAGGTACAAACTTTTCATTTTTAAATAGTACTTCTATTAATAACAACGTAGATTCTCTTATTAATTTCTACTTTGGAGAAAACACTTCCGAGCAGATTAAAGATGAATATCAAAAAAAAGAACTTTATTTTAAAGCATTAAATAATTTACAAGAATCTCAAATTCCCTATGGACAAGATATAAAAATTAGTTTTGACAGTGAAGAATTGTGTGAACTTTTAATAAAACATGAAGTAATTACTCGCGAGGATACAGTTAATAATATGCATGTGTTTCCTCAAGAAGAAAGGGAAGAAGTAATTTACAAAATTGAAAAGGGACTAGAATTAATAAAAATACTTCACCCAAACTTATATTCACTAATTAAAAGACATTTTGGTACTATCTATCTGGCAAAAAGAAAAGGGTTTGGAGGAGGAACAGTTTCTAGTCTCTTAGGCTTGCTTTGGCTAAATCCACCTAAAAAATGGTCAGTTATTGATTATGCTGAAGCATTATATCATGAATTTATCCATAACACCCTATTTTTGGATGACATGGTAAATAGTATTTTCCCTAACCCAGCTGATTGCTATCTTCCAGAGGCATTAACCACCTCAACAATATTAAAAAAGAAACGTCCTATTGACCGTTCTTTTCATGCAGCAAATGTATCTATTGGAATTATGCATTTGTATTATATGTTGGGTGATAAAAAGAAATCGAGAATGTACAAAGAGGAACTTTCAAAAACTATGTCAGAATTGAATGAAAGAAAACAATTCTTTGGAGAAAGAGGTATTGAAATTTTAAACGAAATGAATAAATTTATTAAGCTTTATGATTTTGAAAATATAACTGAAAGCTTAAATAACTAATCTATCTTAAGCTTGGAAAAAAATTATTCCAAGCTTAAGTAAAAAATCGGGAGGATATCCTATGAGAATTAATAAAAAGGCGAAAAATTATTCTTTTATAACCTTTCCAATGAGTAGAATCCTTAAAAATAACGCCAATTCATATATTGAAAGAAATTTTAACAAAACTATCTTTGAATACAAAGGCAATTTATTTGACATAAAATCTCTTAATAGACTCGTGAATTTAGATTGCTTGAACTGTTACTATGCACATACTAGATTATGTTGTGAAGGATCGCCGTACCCACCAATAAAAGAGGATATTAAGGAAATCGAGCACATAGTCGATAAAATTTTTAGAGATACACAATCCCATGAAGACTATAAGCAAACAAAAAAACACATTAATAATATTGGATTAATTAATCAAGAAGGTAGCTTTACTAGTAACTGCAATAAATGTATTTTTTTCATTAGGCATGATAGTGCAGGAAACCACGTCTGTGCCATCCATAGTTTCGCACTAAAAAATAATATTGATTATACTACGTTAAAGCCAAAAGGTTGTATGATGTATCCGATAGATATGGTGGACTTAACTGATGGTAAAAGATTTATTTTTGGAGCTGATGAAGAAACTGTTATAGATATCATAGAATCAGAAGATGGTTCTATAAATATGGCAACCGATAATAAAGGCTTTAGTAGATGGAATAGTCATGATTTACAATTTATATGTTTGAACAGAAAGGAACGAAAACTTATTTTAGATACAAAGAGAACCCAAAGTATTTTTGGTAAGAGTTCTTTACCAGATAGTATGTTTAAATTAAAAGACTATATCCCAGCATATATGCAAGAAAAGAACTTACTTATAAGCTTGTTTGGTATGGACTCATACAAATTTATAGAGAAAAAAAGCAATGAAATTTTTAAAGTTAAACAGAACGATTAACAAATTATTGTGAAAGCAGGTCATAGTATGAAAATAAGTATCTTAGATCAATCTCCTATCTCTGTAGGAAAAACAGCAGAACAGGCATTAAAAGAATCATTAAAACTTGCTCAAATTGGAGAGGAATTAGGATACACTCGTTATTGGATTACTGAGCATCATAATATTCCAGGTCTTTCCTGCTCGTCACCAGAAGTAATGTTAAGTTATATTGGCGCACATACAAATAGAATACGACTTGGTTCTGGAGCAGTTTTACTTCCATACTATAAACCTTATAAAGTTGCTGAAATATATAATATGCTTTCAGTTCTTTATCCTAACCGAATTGATTTAGGAATTGGCAGGGGTCCTGGTGGTTCAGATAAAGCAAAGCTAGCTCTCTCTGATAACTATTCAGAGCAAGTTCGTAGCGTACCTGAATCTATAGTAGAACTTCTTCATTTTTTGAAAAATGATTTTCCCACTAACCATAAATATAATGGTATTTCGGCATTTCCTCTTCCTAATATTCCCCCACAGCCTTGGATTTTAGGTACAAGTATCAAAAGCGCAAAGATTGCAGCAGCAAATGGCCTTCCCTATGTTTTCGGGCATTTTATTAGTGATATTGACGGACTGAAAATATTGGAAACTTATCGCCAAGCTTTTAAAAGAAATAATCAATTGAAACATCCTAAGACAATAATTGCTGTTTCAGCTATTTGTTCAGAGACAAAAGAGAAGGCCGAAGAGATTGCTCTTGGTGAATTATTCTGGAATATACTAATTTCAAAAGGAGAAGGTAATAATGGAATACCTTCAATTGAAGAAGCAAAACAATACCAATTTACTGTTGAGGAAAAAGAAACAATCAAAAATATGGAAGCAAGAATGATTATTGGTACTCCAATGGAAGTAAAAGAAAAAATCGTTGAACTTCAAAGCTTGTATCAAAGTGATGAAATTATGATTAAAACTAACACTCATTATTTAAATGATCGAGTAAAATCTTATCAGTTACTTGCAGAAGAGTTACTTACTAATAATTAGAGAATCAACCCTGATAATCCCTTAAGCCTGGTCCGTATCTTTGTACTTTACTTTTATTGTCTCGTCTCCTTATAACACAAAATTTTTCATGTTATTTTCTATTTCTTCATCCGTTATTCCGATATATCGTAACGTAATTTCGGGGTGTGAGTGGTTAAGAATTGTTTGTAATTCTGCTACATTTTTAAACTGCTTATAATGCCAATAGCCAAAGGTTTTTCTCATGGTATGAGTTCCGATTCCATCTGTTATGTCCACCATTTTAGCTGCCTTATTGAGCTGCCTGTATGCCTGGATCCGGGAGACAGGATTATTCCCTTTTCGGCTTGGAAACAGCCATCCTTTTCCGTCCAGCTTGTTTATATACTCATTCAATTCCTCATAAATGTTGTTCAAATAAATGATCCTGGCTTTTTCTGTTTTTCCTTCTTTGACCACGATTTTCTTTTTCTTCTTTACATCCTTCACTTTTAGATTCAAAAGGTCACTCACCCGAAGTCCCGTATTGATTCCTAACATGAATAAGATGTAATCCCGTTCCCCACAAAATCGTTTAAGCGACCACTTCATGTCATTGATTTTTTCATAACTTCGGATAGGCTGAACGTCCTTGATTTCATTTTTTTTACTTCTCATATGCCCTCCTATTCGACGTAGTAAAATAGCTAATTTGAATGTAACATATTTTTTAAGATGTTACATAATAAAATCATAGAGTTAAAGTCTACTATTTTCAACGATTCGAATGTAACTTAATATCAATTATGTTACATTCATTTTTGACACGATTAATCTAAAATATTGGTAAAAATTAGATGTAACGAAAATGTAATTTATGGTTATTTTTCTGTAATATTTACCATATATTGGGAATTGATTGCATAATAAAACAGAAAGGGGGGAATTAAAAAAATTTATTAATTTAGATTCTAATATTAAAAAATGGGGGGGGTTATTTGTGAAAAAGTTTTTTTCAGCTTTAATGTTGTTGATGTGTGGTATTCTCATGTTTCAAATGCCAACTAATGCTGAAGGTTTATTACACGTCACAAAGGTAGAAGATGACCCAATAGTTAAGGAACTCCTACAAAAACTGGAGAAAAATGAAACGATATCCAATCCGAGGTTTAAAATAAAACACACTGTTTTAGATGAAAAGGAAAATACGGTCAAAGAATTAAACCTCGATACAAAATATGCTGTTACAACAAAGAAAAAAATTCTAAGGGATGGAACAACTAGAGATGAAGTTTACATGTTAGCGGCAACACCCCTTAGTGATACGAATTCTAGAACATATTCAGGTGTTACTCAATACAATTTATTAGAATGGTATGTAAGCGGAAATTATGTAAAGTTATGGAATACGGAAGGCTGGTGGACAAGAACATCTTCAACTTATTCTGTAAAAAATGGATACGTATTTGCTAGTCAGCAAGGCTCTAAACAAAGCACTGGATTCCCAGGATCTTGTAGCGGTGATTATACAGTAGGTACACCTAGTTGGATTTCTAATTCAACTGGAAAATATGGTATAATTATGCAATGTGAATATTTGTCGTATCCTGATGGTACAGCAGGTAGTTTCACTAGAGCAGATATTTATAGTGGTAGTACTAAGATTTATTCGCAGTTGAAAACATCTGCTTCACCTTAAAGAAGTTGGTTGCTTTGTCGTGCATCAAATTAAATAGCATTTACAATTTGGACAAAGCACTTTTTTATAGAGTAAAGAAATAATTTTACTCTTAATCAAACGGGCGCATATCTGAAATAAGGATTAGCGTCCGTTTTTCATAGAGGTTAATTTTCTAATAATAATGATAATATACAGAAAAATCAGACATATATATCCAGATATGTTAAAATTAATAAAATGGTGGTTTAAAAGAGAAGAGGTGAAACGATGTTCAAAATTATAAAAAGATTAATATTTGTAATAATCCCATTTGTATTAATTGCTTGTTCTACCCAAAGTAAAACAGTTGAAAAGGGACCTCAACAAGGAAATCAACAAAATTATTCTTTAAAATATAAAGGCGAAAGTGAACATTGGTCTGCTGTATTAGTTGCAAAAGTTTCAGGTAATGAAGAAAGCGATAAAATTACACTAACCTATAAAGGAACGGATATTAAATCTGTCAAGAACATTAAGGTTTCCTTCATTTTATCAAATGGTAGTATGTCAGGGAAGCGTGAAAAATTAAATCCTGACGGTACTGTAGTTTTAAAAGGTAGTTCAAATGGAAATTTACCAGAAAAAGAGTATATTGTAAAAGCAACTGTGGAATGGAATGATAAAAAAGAAACCTTTCAAATGAAAGTAAATTAGTAAATACATCAAAATTTACAGTTCCCCACTTCAATTAGTTAAGACTTACCTTCCTGATGGTCTATATTCTTCATCCTATCCACATAATCTTTCTTAAACAGAACTGCCCTGTTTGCTTAAAGGATCTTAATTTCATCCCAATGTAACACAACATCCATTATGTTACATTGGAAATTTAATTTAGGTTTATATAAACGAAAAGAGGTTACCCTAAATTTAAGGTAACCTCTTTTTTCGATTTATTTACTGTCTCGCAATGAGACTGGATATTTTACTGCCTCGCAATGAGACTGGATTGTTAATTTACTTTAGTTATTATATATCACTCTTGACTTAATGTC
>NZ_SMYO01000037.1 GCF_004358205.1 Bacillus salipaludis | reverse complement strand
ATTAAGTTACATTCAGTTTGTTCCTCTGAATCCATAAAAAAGGCTGCAAATGCAGCTGATAATTTCCTTAACCCAAGCAGCAGTTAGAGAAATAAGATGCAGTAACTTTTTTAGAGTTAGCGCAATCCATTATATTTTTGTTAATATTACAAAATGTAAGAATAATACACCAAAGGGTTGGGGCCTAAACTGGTATCAACCTGATCTATTTTGATTGATTGTTGATTGTTGCTGTTGTCAATCCTGCTGGTGCTGTTATGCCTGAAGTCTATTTTTTTGCAACGATTTAATAACCTCGACTAGCCTTAACTTAATTGTGCTTATCTTCCATAAAAGATTTGAACTCCAAAATCCCTACTCCCTTAAAAAACAATAAGACCAACAACTTCTCCTCACTTACTCCTACTGGCAAAAACAATTAGAAACATAACAAAAACACCTAAGATAAATACACCTATATGAAACCCAATATTCCAAAACAATGGGAGTGAGCACCTCCTCTATAAATGATTAACTATATAGTACAACTTACCCCCTATATAGAGATACTAGAGATCAATTAACTACAATACTACCACTTCTACTATCTAGATATACCACCTCTTAATTTAATAACTCAAATTTTAGTTTTGAAATTAGAAACTTTTAAGGAGAAAGAGAAAGGTTAATTTGGTTACAAAAAATCGAAGAGATTTGGAAATGTAGTAGTTTACAACGAAGGTCATCAACAGGATAAGGTAGTTCATTTCAAATTGTCGGGTCAAGGTTGCCAAGTTTTAAAACCAAAAACATAGCAACCGCTGTTTGCTATTGTTTTTGCTAATGGTCGATGTTCTCATTTAGACGTGCCAATTGATGCTTTTGAAGGTTATTTTAGAACTTTCAACTATTATTTCAAAAATTCAAAAGGCAAAACGATTTACTTCGGGGCTAATTCTTTCGACATTCAAATTCGTATGTATGATAAAAAACTTGAACGTGAGGGGAAAGGGAAAGAAGTTAATATATCGTCTCTGTTAGATAAAAAAAGAGACTCCTTTGAGCCTCCAGTTAGCCTACTGTCTCAATCTTCCTGACAGCCTTGAAAAAAATATTCAACATTAGAGATTTAATTAGTCATAAAAAGTCACGTTTAAAGAACCATAGTCTGCATTTTGTGGCGTTATTTTAAGGTAAAATTCAGCTGTATTGTCGGAACCATCAAGGGCATCACTGATGTTTTCCCATACTAACTCTCCTCCATGCCCATACACAGTTCTGGCACTTCTTACTAAATCGTCGGGATTATCTGGATCGTATTCCCATAATTCTACTGAAAGATAGCCTGCATCTCCGTAGAAAGCTGCCTTAAAATTTCCTCCATGAGAATCAACGTGTATAGATTTTACTTGGTTTTTTCCATCTAGAATTATTTGATCAAAACCTACCTTCTGCCACCCACTCGTAGCAAACGCTCTATTAGAAAGTGGGGAAAATAAAAGTGCAATTGAACATATACTAGCCATTGTAATGTATTTAAACTTAGATAACATATTAAAACTCCATTTCTATAATAATTTAATAAAAGTATCTTAATATAACAAACTTGTAAAAATGTCAAAAACCTTACATAATAAGGCAAATAATAAAGAAAAATTATAATTGTAATTAACTATCTTTTATTCTTGTTAAAATTAAATAAAAAGCATATGTAATTATCAACCAAGACCTTCGGTATAAACTGTTTCTGGAGACCATGCCTTGGAAGTTGTTGCTATAATACATTTCTGCAGTACATGTCCACTCCAAAGTACTTCATCCTCATTATTAAGCCCATACTCCATCACTTTTACTTTTTAATCAATTTAACTGTAGAACTCCAGTCATTTTAATCTAAAAATTCCCCCCAGTAGATATTCAAATTCGGGATCCGGTATAAAAGTAGTTTTATCACCTATATAAATCTTTCTACTATACTTACCACTTGATTGTCAGCCGTCTGGATTAGATATAGCTACCGATTCACTGGTAGACGCAGCTAAAAATGAAACAGTTATTGGTAGTATAAGATTTTATTTAAACATTCGCTCTAAGGGGGATTGCAAAAACACCCTCTAACCTCCCTTTCAATTTCTTTTAATATGGTATAATATGTATTGAGACCATACATATAATACCAATTCAGTAAACTATTCGCAACATAATTTTTACATAAATATTACATTTAAAATTAAAATGAATAAATATTGCTAATATAATGCTGCAATAAAAAACTGACTAACTGAAAAGGATTAGTTAAGGGGGATTTTCGTTGGAGAAGGAAAAAATATTGAATCATTTGGATCATGCAATAGAAAAGCAAGTACCGGATGTTTGGGATGAAATTAAAAATCGGGTACATAAAATGCAAGAACTGAAGTATGATTCTAAAGGGAATAAAATTAAAGATAATTCTTGAAAGTTCGACTTATTATTTGTAAAATCGTGGTACCCCTACTGGAAATATGATTCTGTTTTAAGGCTGTTAATTCCTTTCCTGAGAATAACAGTCTTTTTTATTTAATGTTGCTTTGAAATAAAGTTTGATTTAACCGTTTTATAAGGGTAATTGTAAAGAAAACACTCCAGTTAGATTAATAAGCAACAGATCTGAAGTTCATCCAATGTAACAAAACATCCATTTTGTTACATTTCCCATTTTCAAAATAATTTGATTTTACGCACAAATGTTTGTATAATAAAAAATTAACGATCCGGTGACATTCTACTAAAATGATTATTTGATTAAGCAATCCAGCAATGAGTTGTCGAATTTTATCTAAAAAAATATTAAAATACCAAACACTTTTACTTGACAAGTCTTTTTATTATGATATATTTTATTTAAGGGTTTCTTGCGATACATAGTCTGAGATCTAATATAGCAACGGGCTTTATTTTTAAAAATTTTGTTCCCTTCTATATTGGTAGAGGATAATTTTTAAAAAATAGGGGGACAAATGAAAAAAGGACAAAAAAAAGACCGTAAGTGTCCTTGCAGAGGACAACCTACGGCATGATTAAAATGTTATGTAAAATCCGTCCGCTTGCTTTGTGCGAAAAAGCAAACATATAAAAACAACTCATAATATAAATATCATACTTAGGTTTCCTCCGCAAGCGAAAAATATAATTAAAACCGAGGAGGAACCAATCATGAAAAATAAAAACAATAGTCATGATGATAACAACAAACAAAAAAACACCGAGGGTAAAGAATGGATCTGTCGTCCATGGATTACTCTCCGAAACGGCCAACGTTTATACGCTAGCGCTGTTGGAAAGAAAGCTTTTTGTTTCTGGGCTAAACCTAAATCAAGTTAATTTTTAAAGGAGACCTCAGCGGACGGGGTCTCTTTTTTAGTTTTAGGATAATGTCTATTAAGTTACATCTACCTACACCTTTTCGTTTGTTCATACAAAAAAATGCGACCGCAGCTGAGTCTGTTTAAACATTAACTTTTTCTATAAAAATTACGCACAAAAAAAGAGATAATTAAAACCACCTCTTTTTTACACTTATTTAATTCCCAATTCCTCTAAAAAATTATTTAGAGCTGAGTATTTATATAAAGGCTCTCGCTTTTGTCGATTCTTTCTTGCAGCTTTTTTAAAACCATCTATATAATCTATTGCTAAATTTTTTATTACCTCGAAATTATCCTGCATCGTATTCCTTTGTTTTGCTGAAATTTTCGCTTCATCAATCCTATAAAGAGAAGGTTCATTCACTACGATAATTTTTCTAAAATCTAAGCCAGCATCTGGTTTGTTTTCAGACGGTACAGGATAACAAGCTTTTTGAAACAAAGGATGTCCAGGCATACCAGCTAAATCTCTTCTTAGAGGAATTAAAAATGTATTATTTTCATATTCCAATTTTAAACAAACATAAACCCTAGTTTCTCTGGCAGCCTTACCTTTATTTTTATCTAACACTTCTTCTGGATCAAGAAAATCCTGTTTAAAAAAGTCATTTAATACAAAGGCATACTCCACTTTTCGTTCTTCATTTGATTGATTTTCTTCTAACATTATTTCTACTTCTTTTTCTAGTTCCTCAACCGAAACTGCTTCTCCCTTTTGTTCCATAAGTTACAAGTATCCCCCCATAAAAAAGAGAGCGCCAACAGCGCTCCCTTTGAGTTTACATTTTCAACTTTTATTTTTAGCCAGGGAAAATTGCCAAAACCCTCAAACATTTTCGATTTAATTATTTAGCCAGGGTATAATCGCCAAAACCCTCAAACATTTTCGATTTAATTATTTAGCCAGGGTATAATCGCCAAACCCTCAACATTTTCGATTTAATTATTTAGCCAGGGTATAATCGCCAAACCCTCAAACAGTAACTTACAGTTATAGTATACCCTAAGAATTTAAAAATGTTAAGAATATCGTTTAAAAATTTTTTGAATTACTTTTTTTATTTTGCAAAAGATAAAATAAAAATCTTAATTAGTCAATAATCCTTTATCTGTCACATATTGAAATCCAACGCCTTTTTCTATAGCCTATAAAATTTATCTTGTTCAAATAGTATTTTCACTTACTAAACAAGCGAGCGAAAAAGCCTTTTTTCTTTTCTTCTTCCTGAGCAGTTGCAATCTCTAAACGTTTTTCTTCCATTGTTTGATTGATACTTTGCATTAATATCCGATCGCGTCGTTCAATTGTGTCACTCATTTTTAATTCAAAAGCTTTAAACATGGCTTCACGCTCTTGTTCAATAGCTTTCATTACGGTTTCTTCAACAGCAGATTCAATCATCGATTTCAATTCACGCTTAGATAACGCTATTTTCTCATCATTTTCTTCATTATTAACAATAACACTTAGCGTTTTTTCTGCGTTTCTTCGTTCCTTGTGCTTAGTCGCAATAAGTTTTGTTGCGTTTTCCATTGATTGTCCGTTATCTAGAATTATTTTTAATTCTGATAACGCCTGAATATCGCGTTCATAATAGATCCTTTGGTCTTTATTATTTCTTTCAAATATGTATTCATATTTTTCTAATTCAAGTGACCAACGCCTTAGTGTATTAGGATTTATATTTAAATGGATTGCTACTTCTTTGGATAACGTACCAAATTCATTTGCGTTTTCCATGCGTTTATTCACCTCTTGTGTATCATTCTACTCTATTTTATCTAAATCCTCTAAGACTAGATCAAAAATTGTCCTCATATTCTAATTAACTATTATTGAGCATGAAAGGATTTTTAAAGGGTTAAATGTAATTTAACAGAAAAAACTACCTAATGTTTTGTCCATGGTACCGGACCGAAGGGAGGATAAGGAATGGACAAGTACGGCTGTCGAACATTTATGGGGTGACCCTCTTGGCCTTTCCCAAAATTCATTTTTGGGGACGCCTACCGGCGAGGGGAGGAAGTTTCGAAACCTAGGTTTCGGACCGCCGGAGGCTCATGCGATCCAACGGGCTCCCGTTGGCGGGGTTTGGGCGAGGAGCCCAAGGTTTGGTTTTGCCATGCTTTGGCATGGCTTTCGGCTTGCCGAAACCGCCTCGCAGAGCTTACCATTTTGCCATGCAAAGTGTAGTAAGCTACACTTAAACTAGTAAAGTCCTTCGCTCAGACCCCGTTATCGTGCGTTATTTTGGGGTGGTGTTCTTGCCTTCGTTTTGCGATTTCTGTCTAGGAAAAATCCTTACGGATTTCTATTGCATATGACCGCAAATAGGAGAGAATTTGCTACGCAAATAAAAGGTTACTCAATTTTAATGTTATGTCTGTTTTGAAAATCTTATCGTCCCACTCATACCAAGGGGGGATCGGCTCCTGTTTCGTCTCGTGACCAGCAGAAGACCTCGCCTATACTACGTAAACATAGCCGAGGTCTTCTGCTACTGACGAAAGGCGGAGCCAATCCCAGGTACTGAGTGGGTGATGAAAGAATTTTAGTGTCTTAGGTTAGGAGGTATGTTGTTTGAGTTTTGCTGTCATTCATATGAAAAAATTAAAAGGTCCGGATGTCAAAGGGATCCAGATTCATAATCAACGAGAAAAAGAGAGTCATAGTAATTTTGATATCGATAAAGATAGAACGTACTTAAATTATGATTTATTAAATGATTCCAAGATTAATTATACGGACCGGATTCAAAAAGAAATCAATGAGCGTTATACCGGTACGAAAAAGATCCGGAGAGATGCTGTGAAACTTTGTTCGTTTCTGGTGACGTCCGATAAGTCATTTTTTGATGGTCTTCCCCCTGAAGAGGAGAAGCGCTATTTTCAGGAAGCCTTAGGGTTTCTCCAGGATCGATACGGAAAAGAAAACATTCTTTATGCCATGGTTCATAAAGATGAAAAAACGCCCCATATGCATGTAGGAATGGTACCGATCACGCCGGACGGCAAATTGGCAGCCAAAGCGTTTTTTGGCAAGAGATCCGAGTTGCAGCAGCTCCAAGATCAATTTCACGAACATATTGTAAAAGCTGGCTTCTCTTTGGAACGTGGAATCTCCAGTGACAAAAAACATGTCGAGCCAAAACGCTTTAAAGCGATGTCAGTGAGAGAAGAAATTCAATCCCTTGAAGGCCAGCTGCAAGAGAAACAGGAACAAAAACAGCAAATTGACTCCTCCATCAAGGAGATAAAGGGTCGCTTAAGCGACCTTGAAGGCGATTTAAGCGGGATTACCAAACACGGACTTATGATTGATCAGATTGAAACGAAAAAGCCTTTGACAAGCCGTGACAGCGTTCTAATCAAGCAAGATGATTTTATTCAGCTTCAACATACAGCGAAAAAGGTTCCTTTGCTTGAACGCCAGGTAATTCAAGTAAACAATGAAAATCAGCATTTAACCCAAAAAATATCTGGATTAGACTCCGAAAATCGTCAATTAAGACAAGAAAATAAAGAGTTAAAAGCTGAAAACAGCAAGCTTAAAGCCATGTTGGAAAAAGTTCAAACGTTTTTTAGAGAAAATCAGCTGTTTTCACCGTTTAATGAGTTTTTACATAAGTTTTCCAAGAACAAAGAGAAGCAATCGGAAATCGAACGGTAAGGAAAAACACTTAAAAATCCCATCGGTGCCTAGATGGCATTAAAAGGCCTGTACAGCGTTTTTGAATTTCCCCTTTATTTTACTTCGATATTTTTATAAAAGGCTGCTTATAAGCCGAAAATAGAAGCCTAACATATAATTCAAAAAAGAATACCGCCATTTTTTATGGATTAAAAGTTGGTCCGCACATAGCGGATCTTTTTTATGCTCTTAAAGGTAAAAGTAATACATAACCGATTCAATAGCATAAAAAACGACCCAACCAACCATACATAAAACAATCAATAAAATACCTTGAGAAAATATAAACTTCATATATGTTCTCCTTTATGTATTTCAGTTAATTTAATGGAAACTTGATTTATTCTACTAGCCAATTATAAAACGGTACCGGTTCTGGTTTTTTAATTCCTAATGCATCTTGAATAAACTTAGAATTTTCTTCTTGTTGCCGTTGTTTAAGGGCTTGTTGTCGTCTATTTTCGGCGTATAAAGATTGCCATTCTAATGACCGGACAATTCGGTCTATGTAACTTGATAAGTATTTAATTCGGGTTCCTTTATTAATTGAATCATTTACTCGATTTACTACATATTCAACAATTCTATTGTTGCTTATATTAATATCTCTTTCTTGTTTTTTAGGTAAACAATAGGTAGAAATTTTTTTTTGCCCTTCATCCTTACTCTCACAAGGAGTTTTAGCGTTTTCTGTTTGGAAATCTGTTTGGAAATCCTCTAAATTTATGCCAAGCAGCTCCACCCAATAGTGAAAGTATGGATGATTTACAAATAGGTAGATGGGCCTTCCTCGGCCGTTACAGCGTTTCGTCCTTCTATGTACCTTGATGACTTGTCCTAGTTCTTCTAGTTCCTTTAATCTGTTTCTGACGGTCCGATCACTGATATCATGCCGTTTTGCCAGATATTCATCACCAGCATAAACAAACCCCAATTCCGTCCCTAAAAAACAAATCATATCAAAGGCTTGTCTCGTACCTTCTTTAAATCGATTCCACTTGTCTCCTAATACCTCCTGAATACGATCCAAAAGGCTATATTTTACTTTTTTCTTCTCTTTTCCGGTCGTTACATAGGGATGATAAGAAATCATTTGATTAAATTGATCCGTTTCAACGAAATATGTCATGTCTCTGTCTCCTTTTTCGGAAACAAAAAGAACGCTGCCTGTCGTAAAAAAAATGTACGACAAACAACGCTCTACAAAAATAGACAGTAGTTTCCTCTTGAAAAAACTAGTTTTATCCCTTAAAATAAGGGCATAATATAGTTAAAACAAGAGTCTTTGAGCAGGTGTTTGTCGTGGGTAAGCACGACGGACGTTTATAGGGTGCTACCAACACCACTATAAAACGCTTGAGGCTCTTTTTATTTTCCGTTCATTTAGTTGCTTTAATTATAAACTGTTAATTCTAGGGAAGTCTAGTAAATTTAAAATAATAGGTACCGACTTTTGTATATAACTACCTCTATTAGTCAATAACAATACTAATTAATCCTCTAGGGAGGTAGTTCAAATGAAATGCAGGTATTGCAGTAAAACGATACGAAATACAAAGGATTCTCAAAAAAGGCTGGGACTCTGTGTAAAGTGTTATAACTTCGATAAGAAGTGGGTTAAAGAAGGCATTAAATATTCCAGGGCCAAATAAAAATCTCCTTGCCATCCGGCCGGGAGATTTTTTCAGTAATAAACCTTGTTATTGATGACTGTAGGACGAACCTTATATTCTTCTACTTTATTAAACTTTTGTTGCAGCCAATCCAACACATTAGGCGAATCTAAGGCGATCCTCAATAGCTGATCAGACATTTCCGATTTCGTCATTCCACAGCTTGTGGCTAACCTGGATAGTTTTCTATCATACTCGTTATTAATGGAAATGCTGAACCGGACACACCTTTTACCACCTAAGTTTCGTTCTTTTGCTGCCTCCGAACGGTTTTTCAATAGACTCATTATAATTCCCTCCTTGCTTGATATATCTATATTTTAAGGTGGTTCACTGCACCGGTGAATCAACTTGATACATATCTATGATTGTCCGTTTGTATTCAGAACAATTTAAAGTACAATCTTCCTCTCCCTTTCTCTTCTCAATTACCCTCCTTTAATTTTTCTTTAGGTTTTTCAAGACTTGAAACTACATCAGTGATGAAGTGATTCAGTGATTCACCAGTAGGAGGGAAGGGAATCTAATTTGTTTACCTTGAATGCAGAAAGGCGGAAGCTTTTCTGCAACTTACCTCTTTTTTGTATTTTGAAATCATATACCAAATCAAGGAAGGGGAAACGTACCATTGAAGAGTCATTTTTACTTTTAAAAAAAGAAGAAAGTAATCGCAAGAAAAAAACCCAAGTAAAGATTATCACTTGGGTCTTGATTAAAATTTCATTAGCGATTTTGTTTTATATTTCTAAACTATTTATTTTCATTTGATATTTAATGAACTAATCCAACTTCTATACTGTTCTTCGGAGTGTTCTCCGATAAATCGATTCTTTTCTTTACCACTTTGGAAGTTAATTACAGTTGGTGTACCTATAATTTTATATTTATCCCATAACTCTTCATGTTCATTAAGGTTTACTTTATATATATTAAATTCCTTGGAAAGTCTATTCATGATAAGTGTCGTTGATTTACAATGACTACAGTCTGGTGAAAAAAAATAAACTAGAACCTGTTCTTGATTATTTATTTTAGTAATAACATCTTGCGTTTTTATAATAGTTCTCGGTTCACTTCTAGAAAAGGCGGAATTTTCCTTAGCAGAACTACGCATAACATTAGAGGTAACAATACTAGCAACCACAAAGAAAGATATAATAATGGTAAAAGAAATAATTAGTTTCCTCATATTCTTACTTCTCCTCTCTCTCTAGAAATATTGATACTCCAAATAAAGATAATTATAAAACTTAAAAATGATAACAACGGAATATTGATAAATCCTGCAATATCAAATGTATTTGAATTACACGAATGTCTCCCACAAATGCTTGTAATCTCTAATTTTGGAAATTTAGTTATTGAATAATGGTAAATCGAAATTATAAGACCTATTCCCGAGAAAAATAATATATATTTTGCTAAGTTGGCATTTTTTTTAGCGACTGCGATTGCAGAAAGTATAACAATCGGGTACATACAAGCTCTTTGATACCAACATAAATTACAAGGTACATATTTTAGAATTTCAGAGAAGAAAAGGCTACCTAATGTTGCTGTTAAAGAAGTAATCCAAATAAAAAATAATCGAGTATTTTTTTTATGTTCCACAAATATTCCCCCTTTTTATGTATTACGTTTTGAATATTATGAATAACCAAGCTAAATATGTATATAATTTCAAGTGCAGGAAAAATATGGTAAAAAGGGGAGTGTTTTAGTAATGAGAAAATTTCTTACTGAAAAAAGATTATTTGCCTTACTGCTTGTGTTCGCAATAATGATTGGAATTGTTCCAATGAAAAGTTTTGCAAAAAATGGTGTAAACGAGAAAGAGTTTTTACAAATGATAAAGAATGACGCTACATATCAAAAATATGAGAAGGCATTACTCTCTAAAAAACCAATCCTTGTAAATCCGGCTAAAGACGAAGATGGAAATCAAATTGGTTATATTGCGCAGTATGAGGTAAGTTATGGGTATGATACAGAAGCTAAGAAAGCCGATAAAGTAAAGTTCACATCCGTTTTAACTTTTATTTACAATTTTGATAACGATAAGTTGAGTTCAGGTGTTCTGGATTATAGTAGGATCATCGATAATAAATCTGTATATTATGTGGATTTCTCTAAAAATAATGAGGAAACTGCATTTCCTATAACGAGCGATGATGAATTGCAAAGTTATATTGATCGTGCACAGGCAGGATATAAAGATTATGAAAAAGAGGTAAATAAACAAAGGGAAGCACAAGCAAAAAAAGATAAAGACTTGGGCTCCATTCAACCACTTGCTTCACAAGTTTGTTGGGTCTGTACACAGTATGCGTCAGATGGTGGAACGTATGATCACGCATGTGAAAAAATGATAGGCGTATCATGCCCTTATTTATCAAAAACTATATATGGTAAGTTATTTTGTACTGCTATGTTAGTCGTAGGTTGTTACATTCCTAAATACCAATATTGTGCATCTGGAGGTTGGTATACAACTTGTCCAATACAATCATAATGGAATAAACTGTTTACTTTTCCAAATAAACCAAGGTAAAATCAGGATAAAGGAGGGTATGTATGATTAACAAGGCACTTTGGTTTATAATTATGGGAATCATTACAGGACTTTGCTTCAAAATTATATTTTCAGTATTACCTAATAACTTGTTACAATCAATTATTCTTTTAGTAATCGTTTCTCTTTATGTTTTTCTTCACAGGCTATCTAAATTTAAAAGTAAAAGAGAATATTATATTTGCTATCTATTAGCTTCTTTAGGATTCCTTGTTATATCATATTTACCAATTTTTTCATAAAACTAATATGTAAGAGCCCGTTTTTCTCCAGGGCTCTTATTTAATTTATTTGGGAGCCAACCAGCAAAATACGGAAACGTACGCTAAGACTATTACCAGAAAATCAGAAGATTATTATGTAACCTTTCACGCTATTAACGTTAAAGGTTTTAAAAATTTTTACGCTTAGTCCATCCACCTAGAAAGGGGATTTTATCACCGTCAAAGACGGCCTCTATATCTCCAAAGTGGAAAAATTCCTCTGTGTCCGGATCATCATCTAATACAGCCCAAAAACCTACCCTTTCGTCCTCTAATTTTGTTATATGACCATGATAGTAAATATCCTCTTCAGCTTCTTCTTTAATGGTCCAATACTTAACAACAATCGTCACATAGTCACCTTCCTGATAAGGGAAATCCGTTAAGCCTGGACCGTATATGCTGCCGTCTTTGTACTTTACTTTCATTGTCCCCATCTCCTTATAACACAAAGTTTTTCATGTTATTTTCTATCTCTTCATCACTAACTACACATCATCTTGGTAAGATGACGTTAAGATTTTTCTTTCCAAAAGTTTTCAACTTCTAATTCCTCATCTATCATTTTCTTTAACTGTGTTTCATCAATATATTGAGGACCATTAATTAGAACGTTTAAAGCCTCTCTATATGTATAAGTTGCTTTAAAGGATGGGCAATCAGAAAGGGATTCGTACTGTTCACTTTTCCATTCTGTTTTTAATTTCTCATATTCAATTTCAAACCATGTTCTCAAACTATTAATTGCATGATCGTCTACTGTCATTTTTAAATTCCTCCTATGTTGCCAATTTTGTACTTTACTTTCATTGTCTTCGTCTCCTTATAACACAAAATTTTTCATGTTATTCTCTATTTCTTCATCCGTTATTCCGATATATCGTAAAGTAATTTCGGGGTGTGAGTGGTTAAGGATGGTTTGTAATTCAGCCACATTTTTAAACTGTTTGTAATGCCAATAACCAAACGTTTTCCTCATGGTATGGGTTCCGATCCCATCCGGAATATCCACCATTTTCGAGGCCTTATTGAGCTGCCGGTAAGCCTGGATCCGGGAGATAGGCTTATCCCCTTTACGACTAGGAAACAGCCATTTTGTTCCCTCCAGCGTCCCTACATAATCATTTAATTCACCATAAATATTGGTTAAATAAATGATCCTGGGCTTTTCTGTTTTTCCTTCCTTCACTACGATTTTCTTTTTCTTCTTTACATCCTTCACTTTGAGTGTCAAAAGATCACTCACCCGAAGTCCCGTATTGATCCCTAACAGGAATAAGATGTAATCCCGTTCTCCGCAAAATCGTTTAATCGACCACTTTAGGTCATTAATTTCTTCATAACTTCGGATGGGCTGAACGTCCTTGATTTCACCTTTTTTGCTTCTCATAAGCCCTCCTGATTAACATAGTAAAATAGCTAATCTCAATGTAACATATTTTTTAATTTGTTACATAATAAAATGATAGAGTTTAAGTCTAGTATTTCCAACAATTCGAATGTAACTTAATATCTATTAAGTTACATTCAGTTTGTTCCTCTGAATCCATAAAAAAGGCTGCAAATGCAGCTGATAATTTCCTTAACCCAAGCAGCAGTTAGAGAAATAAGATGCAGTAACTTTTTTAGAGTTAGCGCAATCCATTATATTTTTGTTAATATTA
>NZ_SMYO01000036.1 GCF_004358205.1 Bacillus salipaludis | reverse complement strand
GCTATTGGCTAACAGTTCCTACTGCCAAGCCTGTAGTGGACTTTCACCACCAAGTTATCGCCCATGCCGGGCGCACATAAGAAAACGGGATCGCCGAAGCATCCCGTCTTTTGCATAAGCACCCGTAAGTATTAGTTAATTTAATAAATTTACTATAATCATTAATAGAATGGATAATGAAATGAAACCAATCATAAAGTATCCAAAGTATTTTAATGGTTTTGGTAACTTGTTTATCTTAGCATTAGAAGGGTTACCAGCATTTCCTTCAATCTCGTTAAAATGGTCTATTGCATCATTAAATGGTTTATTCTCATCTTTCATACAACCACCCCTTTACAAAATAATAACATTATTAAGTCCTATACATTGGGATTATTTGTATTATTTTCCTGAACTAACCTGCCGAGGTACTTCAATTTGAAAAAATGCGTCTCTACTTATTGTGGAAACGCACCCGTTACTTTAAGTGAAAACCTTCGCAATATCAAACAAATAAAAATCCCCCGCCTTTCTTTTTTACATTCCTTCCTTGTCTAATCTGCTTCGGCAGCTCAATAAAAAAACGGGATAGCTGCAGCTATCCCATCTCTAACATAAGCCCCCTTTAGCGACAGAAGCTAAATTCAAATACTCAGTATTGGTGCTGCCAGAGTAACGAAATTTCTTATCGTTTATTTATACGACTTTCGTCACTCGTCTATCAGCGCAAATCGATGGCGTATAATACCTTGTCATATCGCATAGTACCAACAGCTACAAACCGAGGTAAACGCCCGTATTCCGTGAATCCCAGAGATCTGTACAACTTGGCAGCACGCTCGTTGTCACCACGGAAATCTAGGGTTAATACCTCAATTCCAGTAGTGACCCCTTCCGAAATTAACTGACTTACAAGCTTTCGCCCTAAACCACGACCTTGATACCGCGGATCGACTGCTACTTTTTCGATGTCGGCATTTGGGCGATGAGTCGGGCGATTATAGCGCCTCCAGTATCCGAGTCCTGCAAGGTCTGGTCCGACCCAAACTGAAAGTAAGCACGCATCGCCGCGCTCACTCACGACGGACAACTCCCGAAGCAGGGAGACCACCTCGTCCGTTGAGGGTGGGTCGACCCATCCGAGTGCCGCACCGTTTAAAACGAGGTTCTGTAATAGCTGCGCTGCCCTCTCGATAAATGCAAAGTTTTGAATATCCCCAACATCAATTGCACGTAATATAATCGAATCTTTCACGCTACTCCCCTCCATCATACTTTTATGATTAAGCAGATTGTACCATTAGTGCTCGCATGGGAGCACTAATTTTTCTCATTCCTGCCTAGTTGTGGAATAAGAAAAGAGTTGCCGCATCAACCCTTTATTAAATTCTTGCACCTGTTAGCTTAAGTACAATCCTTCACACTCTCTTCGTTAATAAACCAAAAAAGCCATGCTTCTTTAAGTAACCCAGTGATGATGACTTCTTTAATTAAGCTTACTAGCTTGCCTAGACGTTTCTCTTAACCAGTGGACGAATTTCAAATGCATAAACATGAATATCCATAAAGGAACGGGTAGGAAATAGCTGAGTGCCATCATTTCCAATGTGGATAATATAAACCGAGGAACGATAAGTTAAAATATTAACTATGATGCCTGTGATAGCTTTAAAAAACCGTCGGTAGATGGCCAAAAGTATAAAATTAAAATGTCCTTAAACATCCATCATTTATGTTAAGCTGATGCCTTTTTACTTTTTATAACTTTTATAGCTAGGTAAACTAAAATGAAAAATACAATAACTGCAACAAAATAAGCAATAGGATGTAAGAAGTTTTGAATGTTTCCCCAGTTTTTCCCTAACATATATCCTACATATGTTAAGAATCCAGACCAAATTACACTCCCGATTGCTGTATAAATTAAGAACTTCCCAAGGGCCATACGGGCAATTCCAGCTGGTAAGGAAATAAATGTACGAATAGCAGGTAAAATACGTGAAACAAATACAGTGATTTCTCCCCGCTTGTCGAACCATTTTTCAGCAGATTCCAAGTGTTTTTTTGACAAAAATACGTACTTCCCGAATCTTTCGATCAATCTTTTTCCACCCCAATATCCCAGTGCATAGGCAATTAAAGAGCCGATGATATTGCCAAGTGTTCCAACCAAAATCACGCCTACCATATTTAAATGCCCTGTTGAAACTAAATAGCCCCCAAAAGGCATGATGACTTCGCTTGGAATTGGTATACAAGCACTTTCCAAAATCATTCCTAAAAGGATGCCCCAATATCCAATTGAATTAATCCAGTTTATTGCTATGTCCCCTAATTGATGTAAAATGCTCACTGCAATTCTCCCTTATATTAATGAAATGTGTATGGTGAAAATTTAGACAATAAATATATAACAGTTTGCCATAAAAAATGCAATTTATAGCATATACATTACTCAATTTTCAATAGAGCTTAATAGACAGTTAACATAGGGTTAATTGATTCTTAATAATTACTCCAAAACAATATCGTATAGTTTAAATTGTTAATTATGACTTCAATCGAAAAAGGAGTATTAATAATGATTATTTTCAAAAATAGAAATGAGGTTTTCTGGAAAAAAATTACTAGTGGTTGAATTAACGAGGTTGGGGAACACAGGAAAACTGGTGTAAATAAATACAGCAATGAACAATAATCTCTTTGGATCATTAAAATTATGGCAACTACTGTTTGAGAGTCAGCGGTATTAAAGTTAAGTTTGCGGAAAACCACTTTAAGAAAGGAAATTACGTATGGAAACGAACCAAAACAAAATGAAAATTTTACTTAACAAGGTACCAGAAGTGACGATTTTCTTCTGGATTATCAAGGTTTTATGTACCACTGTTGGTGAAACATTTGCTGATTTTCTTAATTTCAATCTAGGACTTGGTTTAACTAACACTACCATCATTATGGGAATCGCTTTTTTCATTGTGTTGTTTCTTCAATTTAGAGCAAAGAAATACGTTCCAGGCATTTATTGGCTAACAGTTGTTCTTATAAGCGTCTTTGGAACATTGGTAACAGATAATTTGACAGACGGTATTGGAGTACCTCTTGAAATTAGCACGGGGGTATTCTCCGTACTACTAGCATTAACATTTCTTTTCTGGTATCTAAGTGAAAAAACTCTCTCAATACACTCAATTTTCACAAGGAAAAGAGAAGTTTTCTATTGGCTTACCATTCTCTTCACATTTGCACTCGGAACTGCAGTCGGTGATTTATATTCCGAACAACTCGGTCTTGGTTATCTGAATACAGGGATAACAGTCATTATAATCATTGCGTGTATTTTCGTGGCATGGAAAATGAAACTTGATGGTGTACTAGCATTTTGGATTGCGTATATTTTGACTCGTCCTCTAGGAGCATCAATAGGAGATTTCCTTTCTCAACCAAAAGTTAATGGCGGGTTAGGGTTGGGTACTACTGTGACAAGTGTCATTTTTCTTGTAGCTATCTTAGCGATTATAGTTTTTCTCGCTGTTACAAAAATTGATATAAATGCAAAGAGCGAAACAGGGAAAACAGGCCCAACAAATGGAAGTAAGAAAAATGTTATGACCCAAACCATTGCGGCACTGTGTATTTTCTTAATTGTTGGTATAGGCGGTTATGTGTGGAGAAGTAATGCTATAGCATCTCAAACAGTTACTTCACAAGCTTCATTAGGAGGACAATTAACAGGATTTATTAAAATTGAAAATGATATGTTGACGGAAGTAAACGCAAATAACTTTAGTTCGGCTAAAACAAGTGCGGATGATTTAGAACATCAATGGGACACATCAGAAGCCAAGCTTAGAAAAATCGATGGCACCACGTGGACTAAAATTGATGGTACGATTGACGTTGTATTAGCAGCTACTCGTTCGGCCAATCCAGATGCGAGCAAGGGTAAAGTTGCACTAAACAATTCGCTCAGCGTCCTAAACACCGCAAATAAATTATCTGCGAATGCTTCTTCAACAACATTAGTTGGACAATTAACAGCTTTCGCTACAATTGAAAATACTATGCTAAAAGATGTTAACTCCCATAACTCTTCTTTAGCGAAGAAAAGTGCGGATGATTTGGAACACCAATGGGATTCAGCAGAGCCTAAACTTAGGAAAATAGATGGTACCTCCTGGACAAAAATTGATGGAACCATTGATGTAGTGTTGGCTGCAGTTCGTTCATCAAGCCCTGATGTTAGCAAGTCAAAATCTGCACTTACCAATTCGCTCAGTATCATAAATGATGCAAATAAATAGAAAATCCTTGGGAAACGCAAAAGCGGTTCCCTATTTTTTGAGACAACCCCAATTTAATTGTCAAAAGCGAAAAGCCATTGTTAAGAGCATTTAAAGAATGTGAAAGATTACACTTAAACCAGTCTGCCACTTTAGTGCATAAGAAAAACTGTCAAAATGACAGGTTGAATAGAAAATAATATATAAAGAATTGATTGGACATATAATGATGAATTTTTCTAAAGAACTTGGATTAAAATTTTAACGGTCACAAATTTAAAGTATTTATTTGATAATATGGTAGGTCATGGTAAAGGTTTAAAAGTTAAGGAGCTGAAAATGAAGATTTCAATAATAGACCTTATTTTCATTTGTTTAGGTTTTTTATATGGTACGTATGAATTATTTATAAACCCGATTTATCGGTTAAGTTATGAATTTACTGGAGCCTTATCCATTGTTTTATCAATATGGGTGTCTATATCATGTATAAAATCACGGAAAAAAGAAACTAAGTAAAAATTAAATTTAATAAAATGTAATGTTTTACAATCCCGTAGCTTTGAATATTAAGGTGGGTTATTGAATGCCCTGCTGTTTACGATGTTAGTGCGTACATCAACAGAACTCAATACGCAAAAAAACCTGAATTAGATCAATAAAATATATAAAAGGCATGAGAATTTATCATGCCTATACAACCTATTTCTTTAAATGATATGGTACCCGATGTACTCCTGAAACAAGAACAATTGTGATAACCCTGTTTCCTTTAGGCTTTAGAGTGTTAACATCAATCTTTAACTGATGAAATGTTTTGATCATGATGGTAATTGGGCTAATGAAGCGAATATGATAAGTGGTATCACTATAAAACAACCCACGCTCCACTTGTAAATTTGGTAACTCCAAAGATGACAGCAACAATGGTGGTGATTACTGCACCCACTGTATTAATCGCTAATATTATTTTCCAGTGTGGTCCTTTTACTCGCTTCCAACGTGCTGGAAATCAGCTTCTGGCAAACGTTCTTTAATTACTTTTTATGAAATAAGAAAGCTTTCTCAACCTTTTCGAAAAAAAGACTGTTTTAAAAAAATTCACTTGTTCCATATTACTCTCCCCAGAGGAAATCCTTTGCTGTTAATTTTACCATCTTGATCAACTCAATCGATAGTATGGCATTGATGGTTGCACCGCATTTAAGCAGCCTTCATGTGTAGCAAATGAATTCATCGCAGCAGCTGACTATTGATATGGCAAACATCCCATAATGGTGTACTTACCCTACCTGGCGTTTAAATTGTTTACTAGCGAAGAAGTAAGCGATGACCATAATGCCGACGCACCAGGCAAGCGCGATCCAGATACTGTTGCCAACAGACCCTTCATACAAGAGGGCACGAATCGCATTCACGATTGAAGTCACGGGCTGGTTCTCAGCGAACGCACGGACAATTTTGGGCATGGTTTCGGTGGGGACAAAGGCCGAACTGATAAAAGGCAAGAAAATTAGCGGGTACGAGTAGGCTGTCGCCCCTTCCATAGACCTCGCTGTCAATCCGGGAATGACCGCAAGCCATGTCAAGGCCAGCGTAAACAACCCGAGTATCCCAGCTACCGCGAGCCAATCCAGGATATCAGCGCTGGAACGGAACCCCATCAAGAGCGCGACGAGGATCACCACCACGACAGTAAGCGCATTGGAAACAAGTGAAGTTAACACGTGAGCCCATAATACCGATGAACGCTTGATGGGCATGGTAATGAAACGCGCCATAAGCCCGCTCTTTACATCAGTAAATAGCCGTACGGAAGTGTAAGCGACTCCGGATGCGATCGCCATCAGCAAGATTCCCGGCAATAAATAATTGACGTAGTTGTCTGTGCCTGTCTCGATGGCGCCGCCAAATACATAGACAAACAGCAGCATCATCATAATCGGCGTAATCGCCACCGTGATAATCGTATCCGGGCTGCGCATGATGTTGCGCATTAAACGTCCTAGTAATACCCCTGTTTTGTTTTTCATTTACAACTCCTCCTTTTTGCCGATGATCGCGAGGAAAATTTCCTCCAATGTCGGCTGCTTCTCGATATACTCCACTTTCGCTGGCGGGAACATCTTTTTGAGTTCAGTAAGAGTACCGGTCGTGATGATTTTTCCACCATGTAAGATGGCGATCCGGTTTGCCAGTTGTTCGGCTTCCTCCAGGTACTGGGTCGTCAGCAAGATGGTCGTGCCGTCGCCCGCAAGTTCCTTGATGGTACCCCAGACTTCATTCCGCGCTTCGGGATCAAGCCCGGTGGTCGGTTCGTCGAGAAAAATGACTTCCGGGGTACCGATCAGGCTCATGGCGAGGTCAAGCCGGCGTTTCATCCCGCCGGAATATTGGGCCGCCCGGCGGTTGGCCGCATCAGTCAGGCTGAATCTTGCAAGCAGATTGTCGGCGACTTGAGCGGGATTGGAAACTCCCCGCAACTTAGCGATCATCATCAGGTTTTCCCTTCCTGTGAGCATGCCGTCTAAGCTAGAGAACTGCCCTGTCAGGCTGATACTCTGGCGAACATGGTCCGGTTGACGCTGGACGTCAAAGCCGCAAATACCTACTTCGCCGCCATCGGGCTTCATCAGCGTTGAGAGGATGTTGACCGTCGTCGTCTTGCCCGCTCCATTTGAGCCCAACAGTGCGAAGATTTCACCACGCTGCACCTCAAAATCGACCCCCTTTAAGACTTCCTTATCTTTAAAGGTTTTCTTTAACCCTTTTACAGAAATCGCTGCATTACTCATACTTTTTTCCTCCTTATAAAATGCGCATTGCGGAGCCAGATTGCCTATACCCTCCTACTTAGTCTGACTGATAATCAGTATTACTAACTACCGAGTTAAAAATAAAACTGAATAGTGAAGGTGACACATTACATTAGTTAACAGCTATTCAGTAGGAATTATCTATTGAATTTACTTTTTCCCTATCGCTTCATGAAACTCAGATTCAAATCTTCGCGATACTTGTCGACAAAGGTTTTAGCGTTTGCCACTAGTTCGTCGGCAAAAGAAGCCAAGTCGTCCCCAGTGACGATTTGAGTCGTGAGTGTCGATGCTAGGCGAAAATCCACTAGGATTTCGCCGTTAGCCACGACCAATTGTATCGTTCAACTTCTTGCGATACTTATCCTTCCAAGTTTGCTCATCCTTCACTAGCTCGTCGCAGAAAGCAGCCACGTCCTCGCCCGTAAGGTCAGTGACTTTCTTGCCTCCCACTGCTCCTTCCTCGAAGAGGTCGAGAATACCGCCAAAGATACGGCTGCTGTCCTTCCAGTCGGTTGGACCACCACCAGCAGTCCACATATATTTTTGGATAGCTTTGTAAGCGTTGCGGTACTCACTTGGAAGTGCTTTCGCACGCGCCTCCATCGCCTTCCATTCTCGTTTGTCATCCAAACTTCCGATAATTTTTTCAAAAATACTCATTTTATTTCTCCTTTTAATTTTATTTTAGTTTTAAGTTCGTTCATTTTACTTGAAATGAATTCCCATTTTTTCCAAAACATTTCAAGTTGACCTTGACCAGCTGCATTGAGTGTGTAAAATTTTCTCGGCGGTCCCATATTAGATGGCTTTTTCTCGATGTCCACCAAATTATTTTTCTCAAGCCGCATGGTAATCGTATAAACTGTGCCTTCAACCACATCAGTGAAGCCAAGTTCTCGCAGCTGTTGCGTGATTTCATAGCCGTAAGTTTCGCCACGGCTGATGATTTCAAGCACACAACCCTCAAGCACCCCTTTCAGCATTTCCGTGATATTTTCCAATTCTTTACCTCCATTTATATTTTACTTATATTTTTTTCAGTACTCTGTAACACAGGTATTTTGTGTTACTGATATTCAGTGTTGCTTACTACTAGTATATAGTATTACTAAATAGCTTCTCTTGTCAATAAAACTTTTCGTCAAAAGAGCCCTTTTTGGTGGACTTGATTTACATGATAAAGTGACCAAAATGATGATAGTAATACAAACGTCTCGACTTCGCAAAAATAGCAGGCGACTATTTAGTTACAAACACATTGAGTAATTAATTTGATGCGTTTGTATATTTTAGGGATAGGATTATGAATAAGTTTGTGAAGAAATGTACTTAAATTAAACTGCCCCGTTACTTCAATAAGAAAAGCTGCCTAAATGACAGCTTGATCTACAACTCTTGCACCCGATAGTTTAAGTGTAATACTTCACAATCTTGCTCCGACACAAACAAGGGCAGTAGTCCACCTCTAGTTCCTAACAAGAATAAGGTTGACGGGGTTCCTTCCTTTTCAATAGCAAATCTTCCCCTTAAAGAGATCTTTCGTTGAGAATTAAAACAAGTTGAATAAAATTAATCCCAACTTTACTTCCAGACACCACATTTTATGAAGCTTTTAACATTAAATAGGCTTTTAAACCAGTAACAGTCACCTAAAAGTAATCATATTTTGTTGAAGAGAGTACACGGAGTATCTCTTAATTACACATTACTGACAAAATTCCTCCGTTCAAATCTCTTGTTAGATGTCAGTTTAACCTAAATTAATAAATAAACATGGGAGGTAAAAATGCTCAATTTTCATAATGAACTTCAAACTTTAGGAATGGATAATTTCCAAGTTGGTCAGTTAATTCCTATGGGTGCTCAGAGTCAGGATCCGAGAATATTTGGCGGTATGCGTTGCGGTGGCATGATGGGCGGCGGCATGCGTTGCGGTGGCATGATGTGCGGCGGTATGCGTTGCGGTGGCATGATGTGCGGCGGCATGATGTGTGGTGGCATGATGGGCGGCGGCATGATGTGTGGTGGCATGATGGGCGGCGGCATGATGTGTGGTGGCATGATGGGCGGCGGCATGATGTGTGGTGGCATGATGGGCGGCGGCATGATGTGTGGTGGCATGATGGGCGGCGGCATGATGTGTGGTGGCATGATGGGCGGCGGCATGATGTGTGGTGGCATGATGGGCGGCGGCTTTATTTAGTTGTTTTAGCTGTTTTGTAGGTTGGTAAATCTTCAACAAAAAATTGCTTTTTTATGAAAAGAAGTGTCCCCGCATGAACTGTCGCATGGGCACTTCTTTGTTGTATATGATATTGGAAATATTATAGTACATTATATATAGTTTACAATTGTTAAGACTAGGATTTCATTCTTTCGCTAAACTGCCCCATTAGTGGAACAAGCAAAAAAGGCTGCCGCAGCAGCCCAATCTTATTTGACTCTTGTAATAAGATTTTTCAAACATTTTTAGCTTATTTAATACCCTTTTATAAATAGCAAAATATGCTTTTATATGCTCTCTTCTTATCTTCACACTTCCTTTTCCAAGACCATCCCAATCAAGGTGAATATGATAAAAATTAAACCATGACTCATTATCAAGTTCCAGATGAAAGCTATTTACTTTTCTCCATATTTTATGGAAATATCTCTTTTTCCCACGAAATTTTTTCATATTATTCCTCCTATTTAAACTCTCCCAAGCCGTTACCCCAATAAAAAACAGGAATCGCCGCAGCTATTCCATCGTTAACATAAGCACCCGTTAGCCATCCATGTAGCGCAAAATCAGCGCTGCACCACAGAGAATGAAAATGGCTAAGACCGTCTATACTGTTTTAATGCTGGCGAAGAAGGTCTTTGAACTATGGTGCCTTTGAGCCCATCCGTTAGTCTGACTCCAACGACCACGGTGTACCACCGACTGTCGCACCCTTTAGGGGTAGCACTCATGGGAGATTAATCCTTTTTCTGGTTGTTGCGCCAGCTTTAACTGATTTCAGTTTAAGTAGAAAGGTTGCACAAGTCGATCTACCAGCCAATCTTATATACGATCCTTCAAGAGGCTCAGCCTTTTTTTAAAAACTGGTTTTTCTGGGTCTATTTTTTCATGCCCTTATTCAGTTTTTATTTTCATGGGAGTTTAAGTGTAATACTTCACATATTATATTTATTCAGACATGCTGTTCCGTTTATTTAAGAAGGTATTCAACAAAAAAAGGGTGGTAATCCTTCTAGGATTAAACGCACCCCAATGGTTAAAGAAGAAAACAGTCTAACTATTTTGTCAAACTGGATTTAGTCATTTACGATTTTAATATCTTTTATTGGATAATAAACAACATTTGTTGTCCCTATTACCTTTTTCAATGGTATCGCTCCAATAGCACGGCTGTCTTTGCTTTGCCTTCTGTTATCTCCCATTACAAACAAACTATCTTTAGGGACAGTATCACTACCTACTGCGGTTTCCTTTAAAGTGAAGGAGTCTGTTAATGTTCCTCCATCTTTTAATGAATTTTTGTATTTTTCCAAGTAAGGTTCGTTGTAAGCTTTCCCATTTATATATAAAACATCATTTTTATATTCAATTCTGTCACCTGGGAGTCCGATTACGCGTTTTATGTAATCCTTATCTTCTGGAGCATGAAACACAACAATATCAAATCTTTTCGGTTCTCCGATTTTTGTTACAATCATACGGTCCTGGTCCTGAAGAGTAGGGTTCATTGAAGCACCGTCAACAACAATCGGCGTAAAGAAAAAAGAGCGAATAATGACTGCTATTGCAAGTGCACCTATTAAGGCTTTAATCCATTCATACATTTCATTTTTCTTCTTTACCATTTCTCGACCTCCCTAAATATTCATCTGTTTCATATCCTCATTTTACCATATTTGTTTGGGTATATGTTTTTTCTTAAGCTATCCTGCCCCGTTACTTGAAGAAGAAAAAAAGCCACCTTAATGGCAGCTGGATCTGTAACTCCTGCACCCGATAGTTTAAGTAGTTTACTTCACAAACATAATATTTAGTGTTTTTTACCAACCCCCAAATATTTTACTCTGTGTATGACATTCTTATCTGCCCACATTCGATGGCGATGCAAATTATGCAGTCGGAGAAATATCATATAAAATTAATCCTTTTTTCAGCTTACTTTAATAAATAAAGAGGCTATTTATTGTAATTTAAAATAAAAATGAAAGGTGAATGCAATTTAAATGTCTACTACAAAAGAAATCGTAAATTCGTCAATTAACAAGATTCCTCAATTGACACTCCTATTCTGGATTATGAAGATTGCCGCCACAACATTAGGAGAAACAGGCAGTGATTTAGTTACTGTACCTGGAACAGAAGATAATTACATAATCCCATTTCTGATTTTCATTGGTGTATTTGCTATCTTTTTAACCATTCAATTGTTTGTTAAGAAATATGTTCCTCCTGTTTATTGGACTGTTATTTTATCAACAAGTCTTGCAGGAACAGCATTTTCTGACTTTATGGACCGTTCATTAGGGCTAGGATATCTGAAAGGGTCTCTGCTATTAGTAAGTTTGCTGGTGATTATTTTTTTATTTTGGTATTTCACAGAGCCAACATTAAACGTTAAGAGTATAGCAACAAAACGAGTTGAAATTCTATATTGGATAGCCATTCTAGTTTCTAATACACTAGGTACAGCAGCAGGAGATTTTTTATCGCACAAAGCTTCAGGAGTCGGAACGTTAGCTGGTGGTGGAAATTATCTGGAACAAGGTTTAGGACTTACAATTGCTCAAGGCGCTATGGTCACAGGTGGGTTAATATTAATCGTTCTTTTAGCGTATTGGTTTACAAAAATAAATAGAGTATTTTTATTCTGGTTAGCATTTGTATTGACTCGTCCTTTCGGGGCAACGTTCGGTGATTACTTGATTAAACCTCACGAAAAAGGTGGACTAGGTTTAGAAAATGGTACAGAAATCGCTTCCGCTATTTTATTGGCTATTCTCGTAATCTGCATTATTATTCAGTTCACAACAAGTAAATCGAGAATAAACGAATCTAATCTCCAAGTAGATTAAAACTTAAAAGACATACAAAGGGCCAATCTAATGAGTCCTTAAAAAAGCATGGAAAGGAAATAAGAAGTTTTTCTTCCCGTGCTCTTTTTTTGTTTATGCTATTTTTTCAATATTTTATTACAAATTCACCTCGCATTAAAATGTACCCATATTATATTTCCTCCGACATCTAATACGATTGTTTTATCAAAATCAATCTAAAAGAAAAATATTCCTTACTATAAATAACTTTCCTTTCTTCCACGATCCTGCCCCGTTTGTTCAACAAGAAAAAATGACTGCCGCAGCGATCATCATCCCTAACATAAGCACCCGTTAGTTTTATAACGAAAACCTTTTCTACCCACTAAAAAATGACCATAAAGCAAAAACTCCAATAGCAATTGGTATAAGTGCTTCTTTGTCTTAAATTAGAGCAAGTACTAACCAATCAAAAAATTTGAATGAGAAGAAATTACTTTATACAATACTAATAAATAAATAATCAATCCCATTGGTTATTTTAATAAGGAGGAAATCTCTTGGAGAAAATTAAAAGTCTTGAAACATTTGAACAAGTGGTCTCTAATGAAAAACCTGTTATCATAAAATTTTTTGCAGGTTGGTGCCCAGACTGTACTAGAATGAATATGTTCATCGATGATGTCATTAAGGATTACAGTCAATATGAGTGGAACGAAATCAATCGTGATGATTTTCCAGAACTTGCTGAAAAATATTCTGTAATGGGAATCCCAAGCTTGCTAATCTTCAAAAACGGAGAAAAGCTTGCCCATTTACATAGTGCTAACGCAAAATCTCCAGAGCAAGTAAGAGAGTTTTTGAACGAACAAAATAAATAATTAAAGGTATACGACCAGATAATCTTGGTCGTTATTTCATTTTAAGCACCATAATCTCTCACAATCTTGCTCTACAAAAATAAAAAAGGTTGCAACCCCATTTTTATAACGAGTTGTAGTTCATGTTAATAGGGTGTGGATGTTGTAGAATCCGTTTTCTTATGAGCTAAAGGACGGAAATTATTCCATATTTTAGGTTCAACTATTGAAAACAAAGTAAAAAATTAGACATTTAATGTCAATAAATTGTTACAGAAAAAGGCCATATTCGCTCTTATTTTATGGTAAAATATGGTTGTTTATGTTAAAGGAGGAGAAAGCGAATGAACGAACTTTTATTTAAGCAATTTGAAATGACAAGAGAGTACTTCATCAAGATCTTAGGGTCTATTTCCAAGGACCAAACAGATCTCCAGCCAGGTGGTTTCAATAACACAATTCACTGGCATACTGGTCACGTTTTGACAGTTACTGAACAAACCATGTTTGGTTTTCCTCATGCAACAACCCATCTTCCCACAAACTATATGGAATTGTTCGGGAACGGTACGAAACCAGCTGATTGGACAGGAAATGTACCTACTATGGATGAACTTATGGTACAGCTAAAAGATCAATTAGCTCGTCTTCAGCAAATTTCAGCTGAACAACTAAACAACACTTTAGAAACACCATTCCTGGGATGTAAAACCTTTGGAGAACTGGCGTGTGTAACGCTGATGCATGAAGCTGCCCATATGGGACAGGTTCAAGCAATGAAGCGAATAATTGAACATATGGGTGTAAAAAGCTAATTTTGATAAGACGCTTTTAAAAATATTCTCGATTTTTCTACAATCAGATCCCATCCCCTTTTATCTAAAGGAACTGGGGCTTTCGCATTTATCGTTTGTGGAAAAAAGCTAATGACGATTGTTCAACTAACCCGCCCATTTAGTTCCATAAGAAAAGCTGCCTAAATGACAGCCAGTTCTGTAACTCTTGCACCCGTTAGCTTAATATGATAAATAATTTTTATACTTAAAAATATAAAATATCCTATTGGTAAAATTACCCTTTCCTTCTGATAGAATTTCACAAAGGAAAATTTTAAGGTCTATAGAAGTCATTGAAGTTGCTCCGCCAGCGGTGAATACAGATTTTTTAAACGGTGCAGGTCTGCCTGGAGAACCATTAGATGAATTCGCAGACGGCATTTTCAAAGAATTAGAAGAGGGTAAAAACGAAATCGGATATGGTACTTCTGTGAATCGCTTACGTATGTCACGGGATGAAATCGACGAATACGTCGAGAAAATGTACCAAGCAACGAAGAACATAATTGAGTAACCACCACTTGTGAAGAGTTACTAAATTTTTTAAATGCTTTTCAGAAAATCATTTATTTAAGAAGACAGTTGTATTTTAAATGGACCATATTGGGTAATAAATAGCAAAACTCGCCAAAGATGTTTATGGCGAGTTTTCTTTTTAAAGTTATCCAATTTCTTCTTCCACTAAACTGCCCATTTAGTTGAATAGAGAAAAGCGTCTCCACTTTTTGTAGAAACAGCACCTTTAGTCATAATGAACGAAACGGCTCCCATCGCTTAACGTAGGTTGCACTTGGTCATAATGTTACTACCCAAAAATAAACCAAGTGTAGAGCTACACACGAAAAGGAGCCGTTTAATATGAAGGATGTACAAAAATTTGTTGGTTTA
>NZ_SMYO01000035.1 GCF_004358205.1 Bacillus salipaludis | reverse complement strand
GCTATTGGCTAACAGTTCCTACTGCCAAGCCTGTAGTGGACTTTCACCACCAAGTTATCGCCCATGCCGGGCGCACATAAGAAAAGGGAAATGCCGCAGCATTCCCCTCTTTTACATAAGCACCCGTAGTTGAACAAGGAAAATTACTCTAAATACTCGTGACTTAGACTTGGATTTAAATATCTTCCCATTCCTGTTTTCAGCTTTTTTAATCCAAGTTTTTGATAAAATCCTTCATTACCAGTTGTTGATATTAAATGTACACAAGAAACATTTCTAAGCTTATCCAATAAAAACTCCATTATTTTTTTAGCTATTCCTTGCCTTTGAAAATGTCGATGAACGACTACATCATAAATTGCGGCATTAAAAACGCCATCTGTCATTCCTCTGCCAATTCCAATAATTCTTCCATTGACCTTAACTAAGGCTATGACATTACTTTCATCGAATATTTTTCTAATGATCTCGTTTGTATGTTTCGTCCACCCAACTGAAGCATAAATTTCCTTCATTTCATCGAGATTTGAATTGGTGAAATCACTTTGAATTTCTATATCCATTTATACTCCCCCTATAATACGCATATCTAAGTTTTTAAATTTTACCATAATTTCAGTGGTTTTTTTTAAACTAATCTCCTAGTTAACTTATGTACATTTCTTCTCAATCTTCACAACACAATTTAATAGGTTATTCCACAATCTGGCCTGTTTGTGGAATAACAATCGTCTGCTCCAGTAGAGGGAATCTAAGTAAAAAATGAACCTCGAAATACAAAAATGTCAATAATTTGTAACAATTAGAATCGGCATAAGGATATGAGCATGTTATAATCGTCCTTGTTAGAAATAACCATACTCCTATTCACTTCAATTGCTTCTAAAGTCACTTATCCATTCACAAAACACGGGGGTATAAATTTATCTTTTAATTGGGGGATTTATTTAATGTGGGTAATTACTGTCCATTCAAAAGAACAAACTAGAATGTTTGAGTTTGACACAGAAAGAGAAGCAAGAGAAACTTTCGAGAAAATTCAGGGTAACAAAGTCCTTTCAGAGGTTATCTATTTCAATGATTCTTACTTAGCAATCGCTGCTGTTTAGGATTCTTACCACGATTTATTCATTTAAAAAATTGAGTAAGCGAATGTAACCTAATCGTTAATACGTTGTTGTAAAAAGCCCTCTGATTTCTGTTGAATTGGAGGGCTTTACTTTTTGAACAATGACACCATTAGTTCTTTATTACTGCACTTCCCATTTGAATTTTCCATTATACTGTCATGGTAGTTGAATAATTTTTTCTAATTTTGTATTAAAGAATTGTTCTTAATCATTTCTTCTACATAAGTTTGTAAATTAGTATATGGTGAGTGTCCTTCTAGGAATTGAAATACTTCAGATAAGGGTGAAATAACAATATCCCTCTTTTGGGAATAAAGAACACTTTGATTCTCTCTACTATCTAATCCAGCAAAATTAACAGAATACTCTTTTACTGAATCGATCTCGTACCAGTTAAAGTCCTGGTTTATTTTACGTTTAATCACTTCCCCAATGTATGCACCGATTCGACGCACGAAATTATCTTTGTGCTCATTCAGAATCTTAGTATTCATTAATCTTTTTGAGTACATATCAATAAATCGTATGCTTCCAATAGTGAAATCTAAATTTTCTTTCGTAAGGTTCTCTTTATCCCAAGGATCATCTGAAACATCCTGATACATTAATTTCGCTATACCTTTTAAATTATCTTTCCTTAATGAGGGATTTCTACTAAATATCAATGGTGCAAAGTTTACATAAATAGAACTCAAAAAGGCACCTATAATAATACTTATATAATTAAATTTACCATATTTTTCATTAAGGGAACCTTTCTCTAACTCTAAGATGAATGTAAAGAGAGCGATTATTAAAATTAAAACAGTTCTGGTGAATTTAAATTTATACTTTCGAGGCTTACCAAGTAATTTGTTATCAAATATTTTGTGATGAAAATTGGTTTTATTTATCAACCAATCAAAGATGCCATAAAAAATAACAAATATTATAGAAAACGCAAGAAATTTCATTTTTTCATACCTCTTCTCAAGCTAGCTTTTACATTGTTATTAACCAGCGTATTCTACTATACTCATCATTTTTTGCATACGGAAATTTAATCCTTTATTTAATACCCCTTGTTGACCTAACCTGCCCCAAAGTTGAATAAGGTATATTTCACTTCACGTTTTCGTTTTGACAAAAGACAAAGTGATCATCTGGCCCCAAGATGTGCAGATGACCACAAAAAAGCAATGCTGAAAAAATGCATTGTTATTCTTCAAGTCTTGCACCCGTTACTTTAAGTGCATTCTTTCACATTCTAAATCCTAGTTTTCATACAATGATTCATCAACTTCAACAGTATATCAGATTAATCAACCACAAGTTTTTATGTAATGAATCAGCATATAATACTACCTCAAAGTGAAATAGGCACTTAAATCAGTGACAATGACCTAACAGAAATCATAATTTGTTGAAGAGAGTACAGGTATATATAATGGTTTCATTTAAACGAAACTGACGAATAACCCTCGTTCATCTCTCTATATAGGTGTATGACTAACCTAATTAATAAATACAAATGGAGGAAAAAATGCAGAATCTTCAAAATGAACTTCAAATGTTAGGAATGGATAATTTCCAAGTTGGTAATTTAATTACCATTGATCCAAACATCAATGATCCGCGTCATTTTGGCGGAATGCGTTGCGGCGGCGGTATGCGTTGTGGTGGTGGCATGATGTGTGGTGGAATGCGTTGCGGCGGTATGCGTTGCGGGGGCTTTCGTTGTGGAGGATTCCGATGTTTCGGTTGCTTCGGCTGCTTCGGCTGTGGCGGCTGTGGTGGTTGTGGTAGTTGTTATAGCGGATACAACGATTACAACGGTTACAACGGTTGGTACAATTACTAATTTACAAAAGAAAAAATGGATATCTATTGAAATAAAGTGCCCATGCATAATTTGCCGCAAGGGCACTTCTTTCCTGATTATAATCTTGGACAAAAAATCGTACATTAACTGATGGTGCACAATCGTAACCATTAGGAATTCGTTCTTTCACTAACCTGCCCCGTTAGCTCAATTAAAAAAGGCTGCCACAGCAACCTCCCCTTCTTAAATTCAAACACCCGTTAGCGTTAACTTAAGCTGTTTATTCATTATTAATCTTCATCTTTGTTTCTTTGGTCCGACCAATCCCAATAGGCATCATAAACCTCATCGTGGAGAAATCCTTCGTTCTCTTCTTCTTCATTAGGCTCGCTTAGTGTTAATCCAAGCCAAGTATCATCAAGCTCAACATCTTCTGGGTCTCTTACAGCGTCCAATAAGGAAAAAACATCGTGAAATGCCCCAAGAATAGTATCTCTAACTGTTTTTTAAATAGCTAATAAGGCTACATCATCAAATTTATATTTTTTTAAAGCAGCTACTACTTCTTCGCTCAATTTAAACTCAGCCCATACAACCGTTGTCACCCACAAGTGACAAGTGATGCCACTTCCTATCTTACATTTTATATCTTTGAATTGTATGAATAAAAAAATGACTCAGTCGGTCCCATATAGACCTTCCGAGTCAGCCTAAAATATGATTTATGTTATTTACTATTCACAACAATGTTGTTACCCTGTTTTTCCATTGACCAACCAAGTATATCAACTGCAGACTTAAGCGGAATATAGGTGATACCTGTTTCACTCTTGATAGCAGGTGTTATAAGATGTACTGGTTTATTATCTACAAACGCTGTACTCCCCTGCACCTTCCATTCAATGTCTTTTTGATTTGTTGTTAGGACCAGACGATTTTCTTTTGTTTGAGTCACTGAACCATTAATGCTACGGGCAAAATCGTCTAATGGGACCATTACATTACCTTTTTTGTCTACAAATGACGCTTCACCAGGATGGCTTACGCCCAATAAGGCATTGTTTAGCTGTACTTCAACAACTGGCCCATTGGAAGACTTGGCAGTTAAATCACCATCGTTAAACATGTAAGGCAAGAAATTAGGATGTTCAAAATCAAACATATCTAACATATTGTTGGCATTTGCATCCTTGCTGTTCAATGCAGGTAAACCATAGTTCCATTCCAGGAACTTCAAAACCGAAGCATGGTCATATTGAACGTGGCTTACATAGTTCTCTTTTGCATATGGGGAGATGACCATTGCCGGAATGCGTGGTCCATCACCTTTTAATCCATCCGCGTTAGGATTTACAGTTGGAGGGGCGATATGATCAAAGAATCCGCCGCCTTCATCATACGTAACAATAATGGCTGTATCTTTCCAATATGGGCTGCTCATGATTTTGTTAATCGTATTTACTGTAAATTCTTCTGCTGATGGAGTACTTTGGTTTCCAGTACCAGGATGTTCATCATCTCCATAACCAGCCTTTATAAAACTAACCGCAGGAAGATTGTCATTATCGATATCCTTTGCGAAGTTATTGTAATCTTTTAGATTATTATCATATTTCCCATCCTCATAGTTTTGGAAATACTGGAACGGGTTATGGTGCGGTGAATACGTCTTTGCTTCAGCTGAAGCCGGATCTGCTTTTGCAGCATCCCATCCCCCAGCATACCATGCCCAGGATTGGTTCGATGCGCTTAACTCATCGCCAATATTTTTGTAAGTGAGATTATATTTTAGTCCATTGGTGCTATCCCCGCCAAATGGACCGTTTTTAGGAGATGGGTCACCCGTAATTTGAGCCTTAGGATTTGTGTTTGTATTCGTGGTTTCATTTCCGTTTCCAGATTGCGCTGCCACTAAATAGAATGCACCTGGCGTTGACGGTCCATAAACAGGCTGAAAATAGTTGTCCGCCATCGCGAAATGTTGAGCATACTGCCAATAAGCAGGAATTTCATTGTAATCAAAATAAGACATAGATAGTAAACCCTTGTCATTTGTATCAGTAGGCTTGCCACTATCATGATTCACCTGATAGAACTTATCCATTTTTCCTTCATCGGCCATGGAGATCATAGCTGTATAACCATGATTTACATCTGTTTCTTGGATTTCACCCTTACCTGCATCATGCCAAGGATATACCGGATTTCCATTTGAATCAGGGTTATAGACATTCCCGTTAACATCTCTTGGTACACTACCTGTTACATATTTGAAATTTCTAACATCCTTAGGTGTTCCGGGAAGTGATTTAAATCCACGAGCATAAGGATATGTTCCAAAATAATTATCAAACGTACGGTTCTCCTGAAAAATTACTACTGTATGTTTTATCGGGGAAACTGTTTTTAATTCAGGAGCAAATTGCTTTTCTACTGATGCGGTTTTAGGAACCTCAGCGTTTACCTTCCCAACAAAAGGTGCTGCCATAAGCGATAATACTGTTAATGATAATGTGACTGTACGTATTCCTTTTCTCAATTAGAATCTCCTCCACGAATCTCTAAATATTATTTCTTTCAATAATATTTAACTAAAAGAATGTAAAGTAATAGGAAAGAGAGTGTAAATGAAGTGTAAAAAATCATTAGAATCTGATGAGAAATAATAATAACTATCTTGGAGAGATACGTGGGCTTAAAGGAAGAAAGGAACGCTCAACCAACTAGAATTTTGGATGTGCGTATATCCCATTAAAGACACAAGAAATGGCAATCGCTACATTGGAGATATATGAGATAGGTACTTTTTTATTAAACCAAACCTTTTTTGGGTTATACTTTTAAGAAGGAGAGATTTACTATGGTGAGAGTTATATCTATTCATTCAGCCAATCTTCCACTATTTTTGATTACAGACGTAGAACAAAGAGCTGTTTTAAACTATGCTTCTTTAAAGGGAAATTCAAATAAATACTATATCATAGAATTTCATCAAGGAGATGGGGATTACCCTTTTCGCATCTATACAGAATATGGGCGTATAGGTAGGAATCCTCGCAAAGAAGGAAGATTTTTTAATAGTAGGTTGTCTGCCAAAGAGGAATTTAATCATATTCTTTCTTCAAAACGTGCAAAAGGATATGAACATATTTTGGTCGATGATGATGATTTCTTTATTCCTACAGTGACTCAACTCCCAATCAAAACGAGTTCAATGGATTCACTCAAAGGAAAAGAAAAAATGGTAGGCATTATCGAAGAAAAACAACAAGAAGAAACCAGAACGTCCTATTCCCCACTCGAACCACTTGGAAAACTATCAGATACCCAAATAGCGAGAGGGTTTCAAATATTGGATAAAATAGAAGAAAAGTTACATTCAGGTTCTAATGATTTTGATAATTTATCGAATCAATTTTATTCTATTATTCCTACATTTTTTGGAAATAAAATCGATTATCATCAATTCATCATTAATAACTTTTCTAAACTTGTTGAAAAGAGGAATTTATTAGAAGGCTTGAATTTGGCAACAAAAGCAGAAAATTCGTTTGAGTACACATACACATCCACTCAGCGTCATCACAACACATTGCATTTTCGAACAAAAGAATACAATCGATTAATTGATAATACCCACGATACCAAACATCACCTTCTTGATGACCATCAAGAACTTTTACAAACAATGATTCATCGTTATTTTAATGAATAAAAAGCACAGGTTCAGATTTCCTGTGCCTCCCCCTTTTCTATTCGCATGTAAACTTCATTTATTGAAATCCCCACCAACTACGTTTCTATCTTTCTTATCATAATAATGGATAAGGGGCAAGGGGAGGTTCTTCCCTTGCGGGTTTGGGCAGGGCCCAAGGTTTGCAGGGTTGGAGATCGTTTGGATATAAAGAAAAAACTTCACAAAGGCCTCAAAAAATTGTTCGTCTTTTGTACCAAAATGAAGTTTCGGCATCAGTACTTAAAAGTTATGAAGCTATTTTTAATTTAGTAAACTTAAGTAGAGGTCCCTGTAATCTAACTGTTGTTCTTCAATAATAAAACTGTTGTTTTTCATTCATAAAACTGTAACCAAGCCCTGATATAGTAAATATGACCAATTCCAAAGATAACATTTTTCCCTAATAAAAAGCCGGACTTCCTGTGATATGAGGAAAGCCGGCTTTTTAATTCCCTTATCAGCCTGAACAGTACACCGTATAAAACCAATTGAGTGGATATCTTGGCCGTCCGTATTTGTAGGGATGCAGAAGACCAGCAATTTAACAGTAATTCTAGGGTTTTAGAGTGGCTTTTTTCCTGTTCCTCATCCCTTATAGCTTCTAGGTTTACCCAATATTGTTTTCCTTCAAGTTCATATAAAAAAGTTGGTGCTTGACGAATGTGATGATGATGACGATAAAGGGGAATATGAATAAAGTTTCCCCTAAATATGGGTGATGTTTTTCTGTGTTCTTATTGAACTAATCTGCCACGTTAGTGGAACAAGAAAAAAGGCTGCCGTAGCAACCTGATCTTATTCAACTCTAGCACCCAATAGTTTAAGTACAATATTTCACAATCTGTCATCCATATCCTGTACTATTTTTTTCTGCTTGTACAGGTGTGCATAGTAGGTAATCACCTAATTTGAATAAAGATAAGCTCTTTCCTAGTTATAGGTCATATCATGAAATAGACTAGACATTCTCCCTCAAATAAGTAGGTGAAAACATGAATTTAGATATGAGATCCTATATGCCTTATTATTATGGAACAGGCTATATGCCATATCCTTACTACGGAACCCATATGGGATACGGATATCCTTCTTATGGAATTGGGTACCATCCTCATTATCATCATACGCAAGACACAACTTTTGCCGTTCCTTTTAGATACCCAACCTCTTTTTTGTTACCATAACAGGGATTTTAGGAAGTACGCAAACTAAAAACCCCTTGGACGTGAACTGCACTGCACCCCAATTGTTTGACACAAATAACAATTGGAGGTGTAGTTTTTTATGGGGAAGTTTTCATTTGAAGTTAAACTGAAGGCGGTTCATGTACCACTAAAATTTCTCTTATTAAACTATCCTGCCACTTTAGTTGAAGAAGAAAAAGGCTGGCTTTTTGTGCCTTTGCTTTAAGGAAATCATCCGTTACTTTATAAGAAGCAAAAAAACCGATTTATGAAATCGGTTTTAAAGTGAACGTTTTAACTTTATAAAAAATTATTAGGTGAAGAGTTGACTAATTGCACTAAATAATTTTATCTGGGATTGAATTCCCATTATTACCTTTTACCCCCTCTTTTGCCTTTACTGCCTTTTGAACCGCTGCTACCTTTTGAACCTTTACTCCCTTTTGAACCGCTGCTGCCTTTTGAACCTTTACTCCCTTTTGAACCGCTGCTACCTTTTGAACCTTTACTCCCTTTTGAACCGCTGCTACCTTTTGAACCTTTACTCCCTTTTGAACCGCTGCTGCCTTTTGAACCTTTACTCCCTTTTGAACCGCTGCTACCTTTTGAACCTTTACTCCCTTTTGAACCGCTGCTACCTTTTGAACCTTTACTCCCTTTTGAACCGCTGCTGCCTTTTGAACCTTTACTCCCTTTTGTACCGCTACTGCCGCTGGATCCGCTGCTACTGCTACTGCTACTGGATCTCCTTCTGCCATGACTGCCGCTGGATCCGCTGCTACTGCTGCTGGATCTCCTTTTACCATGACTGCCGCTGGATCCGCTGCTACTGCTACTGCTACTGGATCTCCTTCTGCCATGACTGCCGCTGGATCCGCTGCTACTGCTGCTGGATCTCCTTTTACCATGACTGCCGCTGGATCCGCTGCTACTGCTACTGCTACTGGATCTCCTTCTGCCATGACTGCCGCTGGATCCGCTGCTACTGCTGCTGGATCTCCTTTTGCCATGACTGCCGCTGGATCCGCTGCTACTGCTACTGCTGCTGGATCTCCTTCTGCCATGACTGCCGCTGGATCCGCTGCTACTGCTACTGCTGCTGGATCTCCTTCTGCCGTGACTGCCACTGGACCCGCTGCTACCGTGACTGCCGCTGGACCCGCTACTACCGTGACTGCCGCTGGACCCGCTGCTACCGTGACTGCCGCTGGACCCGCTGCTACCGTGACTGCCACTGGACCCGCTGCTACCGTGACTGCCACTGGACCCGCTGCTACCGTGACTGCCACTGGACCCGCTGCTACCGTGACTGCCACTGGACCCGCTGCTACCGTGACTGCCACTGGACCCGCTGCTACCGTGACTGCCACTGGACCCGCTGCTACCGTGACTGCCACTGGACCCGCTGCTGCCTTTTTTACCTTTGCTACCTTTTGACTTAGGTCCTTTTCCTAACTTTGCTTTAACTTCTACTGGATTACTATCAAGAAAATCAACTACACCATTTTCCTTTGCTACAGAAAGCAATTGTTCCATGTCAAGTTTTAAAACCATTTAACCAACCTCTTTCAATAAATTATTGTTCACCTGATAAATTATGAAAAAAAAATTATATGGTAACTGAAAAAAGAAAAAGCGGCTTCATTGACAGCCTCGATCTTCTACTCTTTCACACGTTAGCTCAATAATCGGTAAAAATTAACACATTAATTAACAAAGCTTAATAATAAGACCTATGTAATCCTTTTAAGACAATTTAAAACCCCTGAAGATATTGCTCCAAGGGTTAAATCCATTTTGTAAGTTAACAACAGTACCCGTGATGGAATCCATGATGATCGTGGAAAGGACAGCCACCATAACCCATACCGTAACCAAAGAATTGTCTTTCCATTTTATATCTCCGCCTCAAATTGTTTCAAAAATAGTGTATGTGTCCATGTTTAAAAAGGTATAGATATTTGCCAATTTGTAAGATGTATTCTTGGCTGTTATTTTATTTGCGGTATAGTATCTCCTCATTGTACTTGTGTTCACAAGGCAATTAGCAACAGTCAAAAATTCACTACCTTCTTGTTAAACTAACCTGCCCCTTTAGTGCAATAAGAAAAGCTGCCTTAATGACAGCTCGATCTGTAACTCTTGCACCCTTTAGTTTAAGTGTAAACCTTCACAAACTCTTTGGTGGAAGTAAATCTTATTTGAAGAATCCCCATAATAAGGTAATATTGGTACATTAGCATTACTACTTTACCTTGCGTGTGCTTTCATCACCGAGCCATACCATCAATATTTTGTAAAAGGCAATCGTGTAATGAAACAAGGAAGTAACTGACCTTTAATTGAAATTTATGAATCGATTTCAATATATTGTAAAAAATAAAAAAAGACAGCGGAGGTTACACATGTTAGATGATAAAAGTCCTTTAAGTGCATCGGAGATTGGAATGCTTTGGCTTACATACATGGAAAAAACAATGATTCTAAGTAATGGATTTAAGCAAAAACGATCTCAAGCTTTAAATTATCTTATAACTCCAATTGAAAAGTCAATTACGACATACCAAAATATTGCAACACTAATTAGAAACCATATAACTCATTAGCTCTATTTTTGTAAAATTCATCATTATTCCCTCTAATGAAACAAAGAGCATCATAGCGATGGTCTTTGTTATTCGAATATTCATCCACTAACCAGCTTCGTTAGTGGAACAAGGACTTCTCATTTAGTGCATATTTATTTCGTAATACACATTTGTCAAAAGGTCTTGATTAGCAACGGACAGATTTTTTCACAATATATGGAATAAAATAATATAACTAAGAGCAAGGTTAGCCTTCCACATACATTGAGATTACATCAATACCTTGCTTCTTTTTTATAGCTACAAGACTAATGCCCAAGAATTACTTGCTATTTCCCATAGAATAGAGTGTCAAATAATAATTGCCAACCAGTTATGAATTTTGAAGGCATCAAAAGTGCCTTTTTTTTTGCGACACCTATTTGCTTTCAGATTCCATATTCAAGGATTGTACTCAACTAAGAAAAAAACATCCATATATATTATTGGGTAGTTTTTTCTCATTTCAAATGAGAAAAAGCTGCTTTCCAGCCACTCTAATTTATACGAATTAGGAGATTCCCTAATTGTATGCTACACTTAGTTTACCATTTGATTTACTGTTTTCATGTTCCCCACTCATTCGTGAGTGGGGTTTTTGTTTTTTAAGAAAAATAAAAAACAGACTCTACTATAAGAGCCTGTTTAAAGGATTCTATAATTAAGCTTTGTGTACGTTAACTGCTTGAGGTCCACGTTGACCTTTTTCAAGGTCAAAAGTCACTTCTTGACCTTCTTCTAATGTTTTGTACCCTTCGCCTTGAATCGCTGAGAAATGAACGAATACATCTTCTCCACCTTCACGTTCGATGAATCCGAAGCCTTTTTCGCCATTAAACCATTTTACTTTACCTTTTTCCATGTTTGTTGCCTCCTAGTGTGTAAACACACACAATGTAATACTATCCTTGCTCTCAGTGATCATCAAGACGAAAAGTTCAAACTCATACAAATCCTTTACACCGAACAAAAATAATTCTATTTAATCATAGCATTTTTTGTAAGATATTGCAAGAAGACAAAAAATCCAACACAAAAACTGTTTTGAGGCTTGCTATTTCTTAAATATTATCATTGCAGAATATTTTGTATCTGGATAAACCCCATACTCTGTATGGGTGCTTACAGCAAGAGGAACAGAATTGTATTTAACATCTATAAGCTTTCCTTCCTCTAATGAGCCAACAAACTCATTAACTACTCGAATAAGTTCTTCGAAGTCTGTACTTTGAAAACCTTTTACCTCATACATTTATTCTCTCTCCTTTCATGGAGCATTTGTACAATATAAATTCCTATGAGCACCAATATTTAAAACATAAGAAAAAACCTCTTTTAAAACAAAAGGGTTGTCTTTAAGTGACCCCACATTAATTCAAAAGTTGTATGACCGCACCAGTTGATAAAATTTTTAAATAAAATTGACATTTTTTTACATATCTAATAAAAATGGAATTAAAAGGAAAAATTTATACTTTCTAATGATGTTAGAAATTAAGAGGATATGAATAATTATGATTTGAGTGGTTAAGATATTTTCACAATGACCGCGTGAAAGTTAAACTTTGAAATAAATTACTTATCCTACCTTGTTGCTTAATAAATCTATTGCCTGATTTTCAGTGATACCTCTAATTAAACCAAGTTCACTAATAAACATCTTTCGTGCACTTTCCAGCATCTGCTTTTCACTTGAATTAAGTGATTTATTTTTGTTTATCCGCATTAAATCCCGTACAACTTCAGCTCCTTCTTGGATATTACCTGTTCTAAGTTTTGCCGTATTAATCTTGTATCTTTCTTTCATTGAAAGGGTTGTATCGGTTAGACCATGATGGAAAATGTTCAATACGTTTTCAAGAGTAGTCATATCGATAACTAAGCGAATCCGTGATTTGTGTACTTTTGCAATAGGAATCATAACTTGCATTTTATTCATTAGCATATTTATTATAAAATACTGAAGTTTCTCACCTTGAATTTCCTTTATTTCTATTGCTTCAATAACTCCTGCTCCCTGCATAGGATAAACAATATAATCACCAACTTGAAACAACTAACCACCTCCAAATATAAAACATCTTAAGTATACCACATAAAACCTAAATAACAAATTTATTATATTATCATTTGTTATTAGTTAATGTCAACAAAATTATTTCCTGAGTCGTGTGTAAAAAACAATGGGATCGCCGCCCATTGTTTTTTTATAGTGAGAAAATAGGTAAATTGTTAGACTGCATCCTTAGCACAATAAAAAAAGGCTACCTTTAGTGATAGCCTTTGCTTAAAGGAAAGCCAAGGTTAATTGAAGGTGGAATAATTATTTCTCAGCAAATGCTTTCCAATTTATATACCTTGCTTCTTCAATAGTTGGTTTTCTACCATTCTTTATAAAACTTTCTTCTATTGCTCGAACTTCAAAAAATTCTTTTGACTATCTCACAAGGATAAATCGTTTGCACCGCCCCAATAGTCAAAATCTTTTGCTTGAACATAATCATCCTTCCAAAAACAAACTTTACATATACTGTCGGTCCCATGAGGTTTCTATTCTAAAGTCTTATAACCACAACAAGGGCAGGGAAACTCTTCCATTTATTTTCACCTTTTTAATGTAAATATTTCTTTAATTTTATCATAGCTTTTTAAACTAACTTGCTACCTTTAGTTCAAGAAGAAAAAAGGATCGACTCAGCGGTCAACCATCTGAAGTGAACCCACTACTCTAAATTGAGATGGGCATACAAACAGTTAAAGTCTCTTTAAACTCATTCTTTTATCAATTTTCATTATAATATTTTCGTAAATTTCTGCTTGTTCACCTGTACATCGATCATTTTTACTTTCTGTATTAAGTAGCCTTCTTAATAGTTCCATTTCTCTATCGGTTAAATTAATTTGCATTTGTTTTTCCTCCCTTAATGTGATTATCACCACAACCAATAATATGATGGAGTAGAAAAATATAGTACGTGCAAACTTTTTACTTTTAAACCATAAAGAATAGCCCTTCTCACTCGAGAGGGGCTTATTGCAAAAAGGGAGCAGACTTTTCTCTTAACAGGTTACCCTTTTGAGTCCCTTAACGAATTATCCGAAGGTAATTTTATTCGAAGCAGCAAGCGTTCAAAATCTGTTTATCTAACATATTTTCCTTCTTCAGCTAACCTGCCCTATTTGTTTTTCCATTGCTTTTTTTCTGCCCCAACCAGATAGTTTAATGGTTTCTTGAATAGTATCCATTAACTCCACCCCCGTGTATTGTATTTATCTAATTTGATTATAAATTGCAGTCCCTCATTTTACCAGTTATTTAAGACAAATGTCCCATTAGTTCAATCAAAAAAGAGTCGCATTAACGACCCTTAACACGCTCAGTTTCCTCTCGCTAACATCGGTTGCACATCATGCAACTTTACTTTAAAGAAAAACTTATAGACATTAGATCCCACAACTGAATATGTAACATAATCAGCCTTCAAAAGTCTCATTCGACTATCCATAAGAAAAGCATCTGTAACACTTTCTTCTTCAAACTGTTCGATTATGCTATTGATTATGTTGGTGTTCTCATAATCAACTTCTCGTAAAATCTCTTGGGTGTCAGCATTGATAAATTGCATTTTGAACAAATTAAAGCACCTCCCAAATTATGATACGGATTAAGCATATCTTATTTGGAAAGTGTTTTTTGGAATAGTTATGAAATATGGGTGACAGATTCCACTTCTATTTTATTTCTAAGGAACATAATTGACTAAAGAGTGGCATGGAGTTTTCATCCAAGCCATATTTACTTTTTATTTTTCGCTTTGTTTCATTAAAGCACCCCTTAGCTGAATAAGGAAAAATTCCGTTTATACAACTTTCCATGCTCTGTCCCTACCGCTGATTTTCACCTCTTTCCCCTGTATATCCAGGATTTTCAGACTGTATATGCCTAATGGCTCTCAAGTCAGTATCCTGGGCATAATACAGGTTATATACATTTGAGAGGGGGATAGTATGAGGCTAAGAAATGGAGATTTTTATACAAATGTTTTTACCAATAAGTTATATAGGTTAAATGAAGATAAAGATAGCAGCTGGTACTTGAGTTTGCTTGATGAAGAAGGTTATCATGAAACAGAAAAGATATCAGGGCGTGATATGATTAGATTGGTAGAAGGTAGGTATAAAAAAAAATAAAAAAGCTACCATAGTACCAGCAGATTTTTTTAGTGGAAAGTAGGTAAAACATGAAACAATATAAGATGTTCCAAGGAAAAAATCGCCTTTATGTCGAATATAGTAGATGATAAAGGGGATTATCCAATGAATAAAGTTGAGTTATTAAAAAAATTACTAAATAGTAGTCGAGGTAATTTGTTTTCAATAGAGATTCCTACTACAAAAGAAAATGAAAAAAAGATTCAAGAATTGGTTAGAGTATTAGAAACAGAAAAAAGAATTAAATTAAGAGAATATGTACAGAGAGAATACTCAGTTTACTTACATGGAATAATTAAGTATGCATCCGAATAATCGGATGCTTTTTTAATGGAGTGATTCACCATAGGATTCTTCAAGTTATACAGTAAGCCAAGATGTGCATAGAATTTTTATGAGATTTAAAAATTGTGAACCTTCATAACCCATAGAGCCAATGGAATCCCTTGGACATCTATTTTCTTAAATTAACCCGCTTCTTTAGTCGAATAAGAGAAAGTAGGGAAGCCTCTCTCGAGGCTTCCCCCTTATCAAACCGTACGTGCCCTATTAAGGCATACGGCTTACCAAATGTTACAATGTTT
>NZ_SMYO01000034.1 GCF_004358205.1 Bacillus salipaludis | reverse complement strand
TATCCCAGTCTTACAGGCAGGTTGCCCACGTGTTACTCACCCGTCCGCCGCTAACCAACAGGAGCAAGCTCCTATTGATTCGCTCGACTTGCATGTATTAGGCACGCCGCCAGCGTTCGTCCTGAGCCAGGATCAAACTCTCCAAGAAATTTGATTTAGCTCATTTTGTTACGTTGGCTTCATTTCAAATGAAATGAATATTATTGGTTGTTGACGTTTTTGTTTGTTTAGTTTTCAAAGATCAATTTCTCTTCGTCACTCAAAAGCGACTTTATTAATATAACATTTAAAATTATTTAAGTCAATAACTTTTTTTGCTTTCATTCGTCAATCGCTGACGACTTTTAATATATTACAGTAATATTTTTGATAGGTCAATAGATTTTTGAAAGTTTTTTTCAAAAAGAAAAAGCCGGCTCTAAGAACGGCTTTTTTCAAACTAGATGACCCATTTTTGTATAGCCACTAGGGCAACCATTCCAGGGATCCCAAGAAAACCTGAAACAGTTGATGTGGCAAAATTTATCGGCACATGTATTCCGAATCGATTACCTGCCACATTTAAGAAAAATAAAAACAATGCTCCAATCACTAATTTAATCGCAGCTTGGCCAATAAATCGGGCCGGCTTAAAAGGAGCACCTGAAAATAATAATATAACAATGAGTCCCCCTAAAACAGAGATTATGATAATTGGTTCCAAAAAAGCTATCCCCCTCCCAGATTACTTTTATTAATAACTATGTACGAGTTATCTAAAAAAGACCTAAGAATGAGATAGCTTTTCAATTATCTTTTTAAAGATACATTCCGCTGTTTGGCTTCTCTTATTAAGAAGAAGTATTTAGCTTCTGCGATCTTTGTTTGACATATAACCTCTTCTGAAGGATCAAAACACTTCTCCAAGAGTACCTTTTGCTGCTGTGAATTTTCTTTAAATTTATTTAATTGGGTTAAGAGCTTTTCATCAAATTCTTTTCGAAGCCATCCTTTTCGTCGAAAAAACATGAATGATTCCCCCGGTACATTATAATTCTCTTCGACCCTCTAAGGCTTTTGATAAAGTAACTTCATCTGCGTACTCAAGATCTCCCCCAACTGGCAGGCCATGAGCAATTCTTGTTGTCTTAATCCCTGATGGCCTTAATAACCGGGAAATGTACATGGCTGTTGCTTCCCCTTCAATATTTGGGTTGGTTGCTAGTATGACTTCCTGCACTGTTTCGTCCTGAAGTCTCTTTAGTAGGTCAGGGATATTGATATCCTCTGGACCTATTCCATCCATTGGTGAAATGGCTCCATGAAGGACATGATATAAACCATTAAATTCCTTCATTTTTTCCATTGCAATAACATCTTTAGGGTCTTGAACAACACAGATGATACTCCTGTCCCTTCGCTCGTCTTCACAAATATAGCAGGGATCTTGATCAGTAATATGACCGCAGGTTGAGCAATAAGTTAAATTACGTTTGGCATTTACAAGCGCCTTAGCGAAATCTAATACAGTGTCTTCTTTCATGCTTAAGACAAAAAAGGCCAGACGAGCGGCCGTTTTCGGACCGATACCTGGCAATTTCATAAAGCTGTCAATCAGCTTTGAGATCGGTTCTGGATAATGCATTTTATATTATTCCTCTCCTTAGAAATGCGTATGCACCCCTACAAGCGCTAATGTCGGACATTAAAAAGGAAGATTCATTCCTTTAGTGAATTGTCCCATTGTATTGTTGGTTAATTCTTCTGCCTTTTTAAGTGCATCATTTGTTGCAGCAAGCACCAAGTCTTGAAGCATTTCTACATCATCAGGGTCAACAGCTTCAGGATTGATTTTAACCTCTAATACTTCTTTATGACCGGAGACGATGACGGTAACCATCCCTCCGCCGGCAGTACCTTCAATTTGCTGTTTACCTAGTTCTTCCTGTGCCTCCGCCATTTTCTTTTGCATCTTTTGCATCTGCTTCATCATATTTTGCATATTTCCCATTCCGCCGCCACGCATCATTTACATTACCTCCATTTTTATTAGTCAATAACTTCTACAAATTCAGCACCAAATAGTTTTTTCGCTTCAGATATGTGGGGTTGCTCCCCCTCTTGGGAGTCTTTCCCTTCTCCATCTTCAGCATGTTGATGACTTAGAAAACCTTCCCGAATGGACAACCATTGATCTTCAGGCACTCCAAGGATTGTAAACCGATGGCCGGTTAACTCTTGTAGTGCAGACATGACCGTTTCAATAAAGCGGTTGTTATCCATGGCCATTTGGCAGTGAATTTCATGCTTGAATTTTAAAATAAAAGCAGTGGACGAAGCTGCCACAGGCTCAGCCTCATTTAATAAGGCTGCGTGTGATTTCATTAGCCGTGACCGCATTTCCGCCCAATTACTTTTAATTTGATTGATATCATTTTTAGTCGCAAGTTTTAAAACTTCATTTATCTTGCCAACAGCAGGCTGGAATCCTTTTCTTGATGTCCTAGGTGCTGTTTTTTGTACAGGTGCAGGAGCTTCCTGTGCTGCCTGTATTCCATTCGTTTTTAATTGCCGCAGGTCATCTTCAAGCTGTTCTATTTTTGCTAGAAGCTGAGAGATTTGCCCAGGTGCAGCCTGATCAGAATGTTTGGTTTCGATTTGGCACAACTTTACGATTGCAACCTCTAGAAAGATTCTCGGATGATTGGTCCAACGCATTTCCTGCTGTGTTTTATTTAGTTGGTCAATCATCAGATAAATTTGTTCAGTAGGGATCGTTTCCGCCATTTTTTGAAATTCATTGTCAAGCGTCACTCTTTCTAAGGATTCCTCAAGATTGGGGGCAGTCTTATAGAGAAGTAAATCCCGATAGAATAGAATTAAATCCTCAATAAAACGAGCCGGGTCTTTTCCATGAAATAAAAGCTCCTCTAACGCTTCTAATCCACTTGCAACATCCTTTTCTTGAAAAGCATGAGCCAACTTATATAAAAATCCTTGTGACACAGATCCTGTTACGGTTAGTGCATCCTCTACTGTTACACGGTCTTGACTAAACGATATTGCCTGGTCCAGTAAGCTTAATGCATCACGCATACCACCTTCTGCTGCCCTAGCAATCATTTGCAGTGCTTGTTCCTCGCAATCTACACCCGTTTCATCAACAATTAGCTTCATTCTCTTTACAATCGACCCTGCTGTAATCCTTCTAAAGTCAAAACGCTGACATCTTGAAATAATCGTTAGTGGGATTTTATGAGGCTCGGTTGTCGCCAGAATAAAAATTACATGCTTGGGTGGTTCCTCTAACGTTTTTAATAAGGCATTGAAGGCGCTAATGGATAGCATATGCACTTCATCAATGATATAGACCTTATATTTGACGGCAGTGGGAGCGAACTTTACCTTATCGAGTACGTCTCTCATTTCTTCAACGCGTGAGTTTGAAGCTGCATCAAATTCTAAAACATCCGAGATTGTTCCATCAGTAATTCCCCGACATGCAGCACATTCGTTACAAGGTTCTGCAACAGGCGAATGCTCACAATTAACCGCTTTTGCCAAGATTTTAGCTGCACTGGTCTTCCCTGTTCCTCTTGGGCCTGAAAATAAATAAGCATGTGAAATTTTCTGTTGAAGCAGGGCGTTTTGCAATGTCTTGGTCACATGCTCCTGTCCTACGACATCGATAAAGGTTTGAGGCCGCCAAACACGATATAAAGCCTGATAAGCCAATGGACATCGCCCCCTTCTCAAATTTTCATCAACTTTTGTTGTCTAGGCTTCTGCTTTTTTCATTATAACGTATCTAATTAAGAAGTGAAAATATTAGAATATACAAAAAAACTCATCCCATTTTTTCTGAGATGAGTAATTTCCTAAAAAATATGTAATTAAACTGCCGTGCACCTTCCTTCGACTGGCGCCCATAAGCGTTACTTAAGCAGTTAGCTCGACCCAGGCAACCCTGCGGCACATGAGAGCGTCCACTTAATGCTGCTTCCTTCCGGACCTGACATGGTTCATGGATTCCCATTGCGCAGGACCCGGGCGTCAACACCACTTACTTAAGGCAGACCCTACAGGTCACGAGCCTCGGGAAGGGATTCAGCCTCGCTAGAGCGGATTGCGAGTACAGGGCACCGCTACCTCCCCGCCTAGCACGGCAAAGTTGATAACAATTTTTAATGCGTCATATCTGACACTTTTTTAGTATACTAACATTTATGAGAAAATGCAACGCTTATCCGATGTCAATATTTGTAAACCCGTCCATCTGCCCTTGCCTTTCCCTACGCTTTTCTGCTTTTTTCCTCTCCCGGATTGCACGAAAAAAGGAAGATAACAACTGGCCGCACTCCTCCTCCAAAACACCTTGAGTTACCTCACTTTGGTGATTGAATCTTTCATCCTGAAGGAGATTCATAAAGGTCCCTGCACAACCGCCCTTTGGATCGGGTGCTCCATATACCACTCTTTTGATTCGGGACAAAATAATAGCACCGGAACACATAGGGCAAGGCTCCAATGTTACATAAAGGGTAGCATCCTCAAGTCGCCATGATCCTGTTTTACGGCAGGCCTGATCAATCGCCAGCAGCTCTGCATGCGCAATCGCAGATTGTTCATTCTCTCTTAAATTATGGCCACGGGAAATAATTTCATCCCCTAGGACTATGACGGCCCCAATCGGAACCTCATTTAGTGCCTCTGCCTTCTTCGCTTCCTTTATTGCTTCTTTCATATAGTATTCATCTAGATTAACATCCACCGTCATCATTTGTTCCTTTCAAGGATAAGATTGATTGGCTCTTTCCACACTATAAAATAGGAGGAGGTAATTTAATGAAGGATATCCATCCTGCACTCATCATTATCGATATGATTAATAACTTTGATTTTTCCCACGGGCCAATTTTGGCAAAAAAGGCCCTGCAAATTGCCCATCCTATAAAAAAATTAAAGAAGAACTTTAATGAAAAAGGTCTACCGGTCATTTTTATTAATGACCACTATAATTTATGGCGGGCAGAATATACAAAAATAATTGAACTGTGTAGAAATCAGTATAGTCAGCCTGTGTTTGAAATATTGCTTCCGGAAGAACATGATTATTTTTTAATTAAACCAAAGCATTCTGCATTTTACGGCACTGCTCTAAATACTCTGCTCCATCAATTAAAGGTGAACACATTGATTCTCTCTGGCATTGCCGGAAATATTTGTGTTTTGTTTACCGCAAATGACGCCTATATGCGTGAATTTCAGCTTTACGTCCCGGAAAACTGCATCGCCTCTGCAGATGACCAAGATAATCAATATGCTTTAACAATGATGCAAAATGTACTAAAAGCAAATATTCAGCCCGCAACTGCTAAAAATTATATCATGTAACCTCTTTTACGCTCATATGATTGTTGTAGCGTATGTGCGTTAGGAGGGAAAAGCATGCAAATTCATGTGGTTCAAAGAAATGAATCCTTAACAACAATTGCCCAGGCTTATCGTACTACCGTTCAAGATATCATCGATGCGAATGAATTACCAAATCCAAATAATCTTGTAATTGGGCAGGCAATTGTGATTCCAATTATCGGGAGTTTTTATACTGTTAAACAGGGAGAGACCCTATATAGTATTGCACAAAAGGTGGGAGTTCCTTATCAGCAGCTTGCCACTATTAATCGTATATCAGCCACACAACCGCTCTCTGTAGGTCTACGGCTCTATATCCCTCAAGGGAAAAAAAGACCTGCTGATTTTAATGCCTATGTTGAACCTCGTGGGACCACTGTTGCTCCCGTCCTTGAAAGCAGCGCTAGAGAGGCAGCACCATATTTGACCTATTTGGCTCCTTTTAGCTTTCAGGTCCACCGCGACGGAACATTAAAAGAGCCATTATTAAACAATTTCCCTGAGATTGCAAAATCCCATCAGGTTGTTTTGATGATGGTCATTAACAATCAGGAGAATGATCAATTTAGTGACGAGTTGGGGCGTATTTTACTTACAGACATGGCCATTCAGGATAAATTTTTAAATAATATTGTCGCAACCGCTAAAAAGTATGGCTTTAGAGATATTCATTTTGATTTTGAGTATTTACGTCCTGCTGACCGTGAGGCTTATAATACGTTCTTACGAAAGGCAAAGGCCCGCTTTAAAAATGAAGGCTGGTTAATGTCCACGGCTCTTGCCCCAAAGACAAGTGCAACGCAAAAAGGAAAATGGTATGAAGGCCATGATTATAAAGCGCATGGGCAAATTTCTGATTTTGTTGTCATCATGACCTATGAATGGGGCTATAGCGGCGGCCCTGCCATGGCGGTTTCCCCCATAGGGCCTGTTAGAAGGGTTTTAGAGTATGCCATCAGTGAAATGCCTTCAAATAAGATTCTCATGGGGCAAAATCTTTATGGCTATGACTGGACATTGCCGTTTGTTCAAGGCTCAGTTGCGAAAGCTGTCAGCCCGCAACAGGCGATTCAACTTGCCGCCACGCATAATGTACCAATTGAATATGATTCAAAGGCACAAGCACCGTTTTTTAAATATACTCAGAGTGGCAAGCAGCATGAAGTCTGGTTTGAAGATGCCCGCTCCATCCAAGCAAAATTTGATTTAATTAAGGAATTAAAATTACGGGGGATGAGCTATTGGAAATTAGGATTATCCTTCCCGCAAAACTGGCTGTTAATCGTTGACAATTTTAACGTAACAAAAAGAGCATAAACTGCCCCTATTCGGCAGTTTTTTCTTTTATTCGATAAAAAACTAACATCTCAAAAAATATTCCATATCCCTTCCTGCTTAAGATTATGATAAAATATTCTTTGTGTCACTTTTAAAAAGACAGTAAAAAAGACCCGGTTTTTAGACTGGTTCATTATAGAAAGATCAGGCAGTGGAGAGGGAGGATATACAATGGGGGATACACCCTTTATTACCGTTGAAGGGCCGATTGGTGTAGGTAAAACATCTCTTGCAAAAGCCATTTCAGACCATTTTCATTTTGCTTTGTTAAAAGAGATTGTTGATGAGAATCCATTTTTAGGGAAATTTTATGAAAACATAGAGGAATGGAGTTTCCAGACGGAAATGTTTTTTCTCTGCAATCGCTTTAAACAATTAGGGGATATCAGCACTCATTATCTAAGTAAAAATCAAGCGGTAGTAGCTGATTATAATATTTTTAAAAATTTGATTTTTGCTTCTCGGACCCTGAATAAACAAGAATACGAGAAATACTACAAAATTTATCAAATTTTGACTTCCGATATGCAAAAGCCTAATGTCATTATTTATTTGAATGCTAGTCTTGATACGTTATTAAAGCGAATCAAGCTCAGAGGACGAGAGGTTGAGAAAAATATCAGCCCATTGTATTTAGAGCAGCTTTCAATTGATTATGAAAATGCTCTGGCAAGCTTTGAACAGGAACATCCAGAAATACCCGTTCTCCGCTTTAACGGCGATGCGTTAGATTTTGTAAAAAATGAAGAGGACTTACAGCATATTATTAAAAAACTATCGAATTCATTAAAACAAAACAGTTGGTCTAATACATTATAAGAACAGGGGGATGTTCGTGAGTATTGTTATCGGTGGTATGATTGGCCTGGGAAAAACAAGTGTAGCTGACACCTTAAGTGGACACTTTAAAAATAAAGGAATTGAAAGTAAGGTGTTTTATGAAGCGGTGGATGATAATCCAATTCTCCCGCTCTATTATGAATTGACTCCAGAAGAATTGGATGCAAAAAGAATCCCTTTCCTCTTACAGTTATTTTTCTTAAATAAACGTTTTAAAACAGTGAAGGAATGCATTAACTGGAGGGAACCGGTTTACACGATTCAGGATCGCTCCATTTATGAAGATTGGTATTTTGCATATGTAAATAAGAATCTCGGCAGAATTTCCGACCTGGAATTTAAAATATATGAAGAGCTTGTTGAAAATATGATGGAAGAATTAAAAGAGCTCCCTAAAAAGGCTCCAGACTTAATGGTCTACTTGAAAGGTTCGTTTGATACGGTAATTGACCGCATCATGGCGCGCGGCCGCAGCTTCGAAATTAACCCTGAATTGAAGGAATACTATTTTGAGGTGTGGAAGGGCTATGATGAGTGGGTATTGAATCAGTATGATGCAAGTGAAGTCCTTATTATTGATATGGACACTACGGATGTTGTGAAAAGTGAAGCGGATGCTAAAAAGGTTTGCCGTGAGGTCGAAGAAAAACTAAATGAAATCTTAAATAAAGAAAAGGCACATATTGGGTAACCAGTATGTGCTTTCTTAATGAGTTCATGAGGCTTTATTCTACTTTTTCTTTATCTTTGGCACTATGAGACCTCGTTGGTGCCAGTGCTCTTGACTTTCCCTTCTTTGCGGGCACTATGGACGCTTGTCAGTGACCGTGCCCCTGACTTTTTCTTCTTTACGGGCACTATGTGGACTTCTTAGTGACCGCATCCTCTACTTTTTCCTCTTTGCGGGCACTATGGACACTTGTCGGTGACCGTGCTCCTGACTTTCCCTTCTTTACGGGCACTATGTGGACTTCTTAGTGACCGCATCCTCTACTTTTTCCTCTTTGCGGGCACTATGGACGCTTGTCAGTGACCGTGCTCCTGACTTTCCCTTCTTTACCGGTACTATGTGGACTTCTTAGTGACCGCATCCTCTACTTTTTCCTCTTTGCGGGCACTATGGACGCTTGTCAGTGACCGTGCTCCTGACTTTCCCTTCTTTACCGGCACTATAACCTTTATCAACGCTTGATTCCTTGCCCCTTTTCTCTACAGTGACCCATTTAAACTGTCTTAACACTAAAAAAGTGCATAAAAAAATCGCTACAATAAATTGTAACGATTTTTTTATCTCCAGTTTTTATGCGCGATTTAAGTAAAGTTATGGCGGAGGAAGAGGGATTCGAACCCCCGCGCGGTTTAACCCGCCTGTCGGTTTTCAAGACCGATCCCTTCAGCCGGACTTGGGTATTCCTCCGTGACAACAAAAAATAATTTATCATATATTCTTCTCATTGTCAATCAAAAATAATGAAATTTTTCGGACGGAAAAACTCCGTCCGAAATATACCTTATTCTGGAATTATCCCGCATTAACGGGCACTAAGACCCCTACTTCAATGCTTAGCGTAGACAAGAAGAGTCTGCAGGGGTCAAATGCCCGTAAAAGCCCGATTAGTTCAACTAACAATCAGTGGGGGATAAAAAACCCCCCACTGATTGAAGTTTCACTTTATTACACTGCGGCTGCCCATATATGGCTGTAAAACCTTAGGAATCACCACACTGCCATCTTCCTGTTGATAATTTTCTAAAATAGCCGCTACGGTTCTGCCAATTGCAAGCCCGGATCCATTTAATGTATGAATATGCTCTGGCTTGGCTTTCGGATCACGGCGGAAACGAATATTAGCACGTCTTGCTTGGAACGCTTCAAAGTTACTGCAAGAAGAAATTTCCCTGAACGTACCGTAGCTTGGAATCCATACTTCAATATCGTACTTCTTAGCTGCGGTAAAGCCAAGGTCACCCGTGCACATGCTTAATACTCGGTATGGAAGTTCAAGTAATTGAAGGACTTTCTCCGCATCATTCGTTAATTTTTCAAGTTCATGGTAAGAGTCTTCCGGCTTCACAAATTTCACTAATTCAACCTTATTAAATTGATGCTGGCGAATGAGGCCACGAGTATCACGTCCTGCAGAACCGGCCTCTGAGCGGAAGCATGCACTATACGCCGCATAACGAATAGGGAGCTCCTCACCGCTTAAGATTTCATCCCTATGAAGATTGGTAACAGGCACCTCCGCCGTTGGAATCAGGAAGTAATCCTCGCTTTCAATTAAGAAAGCATCTTCGGCAAACTTTGGAAGCTGACCTGTTCCTGTCATACTTGTGCGATTCACCATATATGGAGGGAGTATTTCCTTGTAACCATGTTCATCGACATGAAGGTCCAGCATGAAGTTCATGAGCGCCCGCTCTAAACGAGCCCCAAGGCCTTTATAAAACACGAAACGGCTGCCGGTGACTTTGCCCGCGCGTTCAAAATCAAGGATGCCCAAGTGGTCTGCAATATCCCAGTGCGGCTTTGGTTCAAAGGTGAAATCCCTTACGTTACCCCATTGTCTAATTTCTACATTATCGTCTTCCGTTTCCCCAACCGGTACGCTTTCATGAGGAATATTTGGAATGCTTAACAATAACATTTCCAATATTTCTTCAACACCGCGGAGCTCATCGTCCAATGTTTTAATCCTGTCGCCAACTTCGCGCATCTCTTTAATTAAATGGTCAGCATCCTGTTTTTCACGCTTTAAAACGGCCACCTGTTGGGAAACCTCGTTCCGCTTGCTTTTCAGTTGTTCAGATTCAACAATTAGATCGCGTCTTTTTTGGTCCAGTTCTTCAAATTTTCCAAGGTCTGTTAAGTCCTCGCCACGGTGCTGAAGTTTTTCTTTTACTTCAGTAAAATTAGCTCTTAATAATTTAATATCAAGCATATATTTCCACTCCTTTTTTAAAATAGGCCGTGTTAAAGACCATTTGATTTTACACCTGTTGACTGAAGTGCCTAGAGCGTAAAACAACAGCAAGTTTAACAGCGCCTAAAAAATAAAAAACTCCCGCCCCTAAAAACAGGGACGAGAGTTACCCGCGTTACCACCCTGGTTGACAGAAAAAGTCTGCCCACCTTGAAAAAAATTAACGGTTTCTGCCGAAAGTATTTACTGCCCCCTTATCGGAGGGTTCCATACCTTGCTCGAGGATGGATTCACAAGCGCCATTCACCGATTCTCACCTGCCACCGGCTCTCTTAAGAATAAACTCCTGCTACTAGTTCCTCTCATTGCTTTAAACATATTAAGGATTTGTATTTAATAATCTACTATAATTATCCACTAAATGCAACCAGATTATACAAAATATTTTGCTATTAAAGATTCCTCTAAAACCAGCCTTTAACTGTTTTAGAAATGCCGCCCCAAACATCTCCGAAGAAGCTGCCGACTCCTCTCATCATGAGAACAAACCAATTTGCTTTCTCTACATCCTGTGCGGCAACCACATCCACTTTAATGCTCTTTTCCCCTTGACTGTTCAGGTAACTTAGTTTGTCGCCCTTTTTGGATTTAATCGTCAAATAGCCAATGGTTTCACCTTTTTTAATTGGTGCAGTTAATTCACCTTTTTTATTAATTTTATTTTTATCCAATACCAATTCTGGTTGATAATTTTGTTTTTCGCCATTTAGAACCATCATATCAATGGCTGACTTGGAGTAAATTTTAACACTGTCTTCTTTACCTTTAATCACGGGTAAGTTTTTATGACCCTTCACTTGAAAATGGGAAGGGACAATCTCTTCCTTGCTAAAATTACTGAAGGCATAGTCCATCATTTTTCTTGTTTCTTCAAAACGGGCCTTTTTATCGCTTGTAGCTCCATTTGCATCTTTCGCATTTTGAACAACTGTAATAAATCTTTTTCCATCCCTCATAGCAGTCCCTGTAAAACAAGCTCCTGCAAAATCAGTAGTTCCTGTTTTTAAACCGTCCATGCCTTGATAACCGTAAATTAATGTTGGCAGCATCCAATTCCAGTTATCCATCTTAATTTCGTCATCTGTACCCTCTCGAAACTTCTTGGTTGGAATACTAGCTGTTTTTAATACATCCGGGAAATCATGAATCAAGCGGAAGGCTAATTGTGCCACCGTATAGGCGGACATAACATTTTCTTCATCAGCTCTTGTCCCTGCAGGCTGCTGGCCAAAATAATCACCATTATTTAAACCAGTAGAGTTAACAAATTTATAGTTCTTTAAACCCAATTGTTTCGCTTTATCATTCATCATTTTTACAAAGTTTGTTTCTGAACCGGCAATCACTTCTGCTAGAGCAATTGTTGCAGCATTGGCAGAGTAAATGGCCATTGCCTGATATAATTCTCTTACTGTATATTTACCATCACGTCTTAATGGAACATTTGATAGGTTTCGATTTTGTGAAATTTTATAAGCAAGCTCACTCACAGAATACTGTTGATCCCACTTCACCTTGCCATGTTTAATGGCATCAAGCAGAATATATTCAGTCATCATTTTTGACATACTGGCAATACCAAGTAAACTGTCAGCATTTTGTTGGTATAAAACCTTTCCGGTTTCTCCGTCCACAATAATTGCACTATCAGCATTCACCTTTAATGGCGCTTGTGCTTCTGCTTTATTTAAGCCTGAAAATAGGCTAAAAAACATAATTAATGCCAATAAGCCTGGAATACTTTTTTTATAAAAATATTTATTCACTATAATGCCCTCCAACGAATTTATACACCTTGGTTATTTTAACATAACTCCCCTTTAAATCATAGACAGAGCAAAGACCTATTTGTTTTCCAAAAATAAAAAGGAGGGCGGTATGGTCCCTCCTTACTATGTTACAAACTGCTTAGCTTATAAAGAATAGTTTGGTGCTTCCTTAGTTATTTGGACATCATGTGGATGGCTTTCTTTTAATCCAGCGCCTGTCATCCGAATAAACTGAGCGTTGTTTCGTAATGCTTCTAAATCTTTTGTCCCGCAATATCCCATACCAGAACGTAATCCACCAATTAACTGATAAACGGTTTCCGCCAATGGGCCTTTATAAGGCAGGCGGCCTTCAATACCCTCTGGTACAAACTTCTTATTATCCTCTTGGAAATAACGGTCTTTTGAACCCTTTTCCATAGCAGCGACCGAGCCCATTCCACGATAGACTTTAAATCTTCTGCCTTGGAAGATTTCCGTTTCCCCTGGACTTTCAGATACACCCGCTAACAGACTTCCCAGCATAACTGCGTGGCCTCCAGCTGCAAGTGCTTTAACGATATCACCGGAGTACTTTATTCCTCCATCGGCAATGATGGTCTTGCCATGTTTCCTTGCTTCGGTTGCACAATCATAAACAGCTGTAATCTGAGGAACTCCTACACCAGCAACGACCCTGGTTGTACAAATAGAACCTGGTCCGATACCTACTTTAACCACATCGGCGCCAGCCTCAAATAAATCCTTTGTTGCTTCTGCTGTTGCAACGTTCCCGGCAATAATAGTTAAATCCGGGTAAGCACTTCTAATTTGTTTTACTGTATCAAGGACACCCTTAGAATGACCATGGGCTGTATCGACTACTATGGCGTCCACATTCGCTTTAACTAGTGCCTCTACCCTCATCATGGTGTCTTTTGTAACACCGACAGCTCCTCCAGCCAATAGACGGCCTTGGCGATCCTTTGCTGAATTCGGAAACTCAATAACCTTCTCTATATCTTTTATGGTAATTAACCCTTTTAATACCCCATCATGATCTACTAGCGGCAGCTTTTCAATTTTATGCTGCTGCAAAATCTCTTCTGCTTCCTTCAATGTTGTCCCTACAGGTGCCGTTACAAGATCTTCCTTTGTCATTACATCTGAAATTTTAAAGGAGTAATCCTGTATAAAACGGAGATCCCTATTTGTAATGATGCCGACTAGTCTTTGTTCCTCTTCATTATTGACAATTGGAACACCTGAAATCCGATATTTCCCCATTAAGTGCTCTGCATCAAATACTTGATGTTCAGGAGTGAGGAAAAATGGATCTGTAATAACGCCGCTTTCTGACCTTTTTACCTTCTCAACCTGCTCGGCCTGCTGTTCAATGGTCATATTTTTATGGATAATGCCTAAACCGCCTTGGCGTGCCATTGCAATAGCCATTTCAGCTTCAGTTACTGTATCCATCCCAGCACTCATAATTGGAATATTAAGCTTTACGTTTTCTGATAACGCAACTTGAAGATTTACATCACGTGGCAGAATTTCAGACTTACCTGGAATTAACAAGACATCGTCAAAGGTTAATCCTTCTTTTACAAATTTATTTTCCCACATTTTTAAGGCCTCCAGGACAAATTTTTTTATTTGTAGGTTATCAATTGGACAAAATACTGTCAAGGAACTAGTTTTAATTTGATTATTCTGAAAAAAGGTGATCTTAGATTGGATATCTCTTATAAAGACTGGAAAAGCTTTTCGTGTTTCTTTTCAGCTGAATATTGTCAGCTATTTTTAAAACGCAATTATCAAAAACGCATGATCGAAAACCCTGAGCAAAAAAGCTATGAAAACGGTTACGCCCTTTTATATTATTTGGAACATGGACAGATTTATTATGAACAAGCAGAGAAGTCTCCGCTGATTCTTAAACCGATTCTTCTCTTTTACGGTTTGGTTCATTTAATTAAGGCATGTATTTTAACTATTGACCCGGCATATCCAGAAACAACAAGTGTGTTAGCGCATGGTGTTTCAACAAGAAAGCGGAAAAAGCAAAATTATCAATTCTTCCTTGATGAGGTGAAACTACAAAAAAATGGACTCTTTCCTTTCATGTCAGAAAAAATGTTTCACATGAAACAATTGGAAGGGGAAAAGGTCATTATGGAGGATTTATTAAGACTTATTCCTGAATTAGATGATTTATTTTTTTTACTGGATGGAACGAGGACATTTTCAAGCATACCCTACCAGGGAGAACGAGAACAATTTGAAATTCCTGATAAATTATTAGACCATTACCATATGACAGAAAATCGACTAAAGGAGTATTTGACATCGAAATCTATGCATCCTATTTCCTTTTCCGAAGAAGGACTTTCTTTCATGTTTAATGGGTCATTTCAGAAAAACAGTTCACCCTTTAAATATCATTTGGAAAAAGGGCACTTAGTTCTCCCTATTCGAAAAAGTGAATTTCTCCATTTTCCGGAACTTTTAATTCATTATCTGCTTCTTTATAACTTAAGTATGATTGCCCGCTATGAAACGGAATGGTGGAGTGAGTTAACGAAGATGATGCCTAATCAGGATTTCCCATTTATTCAATCCTTTTTAAATAGCACCCTAAAAAAAGGTCCATTTCTTATTTATGAGTATTTAATGAATTGAAACGACCAGGACATTAGGAGCCTGGCTTTTGTTTAGGCTCCGTTAAACTATGTTGTTGATTTCCGCTCCAGGCACAAGCGGTTCGTGGGCGGTCCGGGGAGTCTCCTCGTCGCTTCGCTCCTGTGGGGTCTCCCCTGTTCCGTACTCCCACAGGAGTCTTCGTGCTTTCCGTTCCAATCAAACGTTATTCAAAATCAATATTTTACTTACACAGCTTTATTTTAAATACAATATCATAATGGTCACTTCTTTTTTCAAATAACAAAAAAGACAACCCTCGTCAGGTTGTCCTTCATTATGCCTGGCAACGTCCTACTCTCACAGGGGGACAGCCCCCAACTACCATCGGCGCTGAGAAGCTTAACTTCCGTGTTCGGTATGGGAACGGGTGTGACCTTCTCGCCATTATTGCCAGACTATTTATTTGAGGTATCATTCCCTCAAAACT
>NZ_SMYO01000033.1 GCF_004358205.1 Bacillus salipaludis | reverse complement strand
TCAGTTCGAGAATTTGCCTCCAGCTTCCTTCAGATTCCACCTCACGGTGGACACCCTTGCTATTGGCTAACAGTTCCTACTGCCAAGCCTGTAGTGGACTTTCACCACCAAGTTATCGCCCATGCCGGGCGCACATAAGAAAACGGGATTGCCGCAGCATCCCGTCTTTTACATAAGCACCCGTTAGCCCCCCATGAAGCGCAAAAACCGGCGCTTCACCACAGAGAATGAAAATGGATCAGGTAGTCTATACTGATTTAATGCTGGCGAAGAAAGTCTTTGAACTATGGTGCTTTTGGGCCCATCCGTTAGTCTGACTCCAACGACCACGGTGTACCTCCGACTGTCGCGCCCATTTAGGGGTAGCACTTATGGGAGATTAATCCTTTTTCTGGTTGTTGCGCCAGCCTTCCTATTATTATTTTTTATGTAGAAGGGTATTACTATTTCGTTTTACCAGCCAACCTTATACTCTTTCATTCAAGAGGCTCAGCTTTTTTTTTAAAACTGGCTTTTCTGGGTCTATTTTTTCATGCCCTTTTTTCAGTTTTTATTTCATGGGAGTTTAAGTACAGTATTTCACAATCCTCTTCAAAAAAAACGCTACCGTTCGTTGGATCTATAATGACTATTCCAAAGACCGTGCAATCTCTAACATCTTCTCCATTTGTATCGTTGAACTATATCATTCTAATACGTTCCTTCTTGTGTCCACTGAAGTAAACCACCAGTTACAATTTCTCCTTTAAAGTCAACTTCACCATCATTTCCCCATTTTATTAAATTGCCTTTATACCCATTTATGGTTACTGTCTTAGCATTTGGGTTATTCTCTTCAATTTGTTTCATTGAACCCTTCATTTGTTCAATACAAATCATCATTTTTTCATCGTTTTTTCCATATAATGCAATCTAAAGTTGGTAAAATTGGTCTTTGCTTCCCAAGGGTAAGTTTTGATTTCTAATGTCCAATCATCAGGTACATTTTTAGGTACAAGCACATTAAAATCGACGTGGTGTTTAATTTCGGGAATAGTCAAACTGTTATGGTTATATTTGATTTCTTTTCCTTGAAGTGGCGTTTCAAGGGCTTTAGAGAAATTTGGAGAGACAAGAAAAATAGAGCAAAAAAGAATTACAATCCTCAATTGTTTTTTCATAAGATGGCCAATAAAAAACAACGGTTGAAATCGTAATAGACAAGGCGATATACTATACTAATTTATTGTGTTGTGCGTGAAGCTCAGCCATTCTCATAGGTCTACCAATTTATGCACGTTTAACGCTATTGTAATTTGAAATAGAAAACCAAATTCCTAAAAGACATAGAAATCCTAAACACATTTCAATAACATGGGCAGGGTGAGTAATTTCTTTACTCCTTTTTACAAAATAAAACACTAAGGTTATCTTAGTGTTTTACTAGACAGAATATGTATCCAAAATATCAATTTACTTGTATTTTTAATTTGTGAATTTGTTAGTTATTATTTCATCAAAATTAAGTATTTATCATAAATCGATAACCAATTCCTGGTTCTGTAATGATAAAGTTCGGCCTGGCGGAATCATTTTCGATCTTTTTTCGCAAATGCCCGATATATACACGTAAATAATGACTATCAGTATCATATTGATGCCCCCCCCAAACCTGCTGAAGCAATTGTTTATGAGTCATAACACGTCCAGCATTCGTAGCAAGTATTTTCAAAAGTTCATATTCCGTTGGGGTCAGTTTAATTTTCTCGCCATCTAATTCAACAGTTCGTCCAGGTAAATCAATAACAAGCCTTCCAAAATCCAAGATAGGTTCATCCTGTGATTTGGCATTATGTCTTAATGCAACCCGAATCCGAGCAAGGAGTTCACCCATTCCAAACGGTTTGGTCACATAATCATCCGCTCCACTATCTAGTGCAGTAATCTTATCTTCTTCCCGGTCCTTTGCCGTCAGAACAACAATTGGTATTTGGGTCCATTCGCGAATGCGGTGAAGAACTTCCATACCAGGGATATCAGGTAATCCTAAATCCAATACAATAAGATCCGGGCGAACTATTGTCGTTTTAAGAATTCCTTCTTCCCCCGATGATGCCGCGACAATTTCAAACCCTTGGGCTTGCAACGTAACACGTAATAACTTTTGAATCTGGGGTTCATCATCGATAACCAGTATTTTTGCACCAGAACTCGTCATGATGTTTTAACACCTTCTTCCTGTAGATTTTCATTTCGCAATAAGGGTGGATCAAACAAAGGAATAGAAATCGTGATGATTGTTCCTTTTGGACTATTTTCTGTTGCTCGAATAGTACCCTCATGTGCTTCAATAATCCCTTTACAGATGGCTAGGCCAAGCCCGGTGCCAGGTATATTTCTTGTAGATTCCCCACGGTAAAATTTACTAAATATGCGCCCTAATTCAAGCGGGGGAATTCCTGCCCCTTCATCTCTAATGAAAATTTCAATCACATTTATGTTTTTCTTGGCAGAAAGCACAATTTCGCTGCGATCAGGTGAATACTTAATAGCATTGTTTAATACATTAACTAAAACTTGCTCCAAAAGTACGTCATCCACTTCGATTGGGGGAATGGATTCATCGATTGCCAATCGGATAACACGATTTTGAAGTGAGTCTTTTACCTGAGTTAAGGCAACCCCTACAATGTCTTCAAGGTCACACCAATGCTTCCGTAAGCGTAACATCCCACTCTCAATCCGAACCATTCCCAATAAATTCGTAACTAAGCGATTCATTCGCATGGCTCCCTCACGAATGGTCGATAGGAGTTCGTGGCGATCATTCGAACTAAACACCGCATCCCCATCTATCAAAGCCGTCACGGAGCCAATAATTGTAGCGAGAGGAGTACGTAATTCGTGAGAGATTGAATCAAGAAGAGCAGTTCGTAACCTTTCGGATTCAGCAGTTAAATGGACAACCTTTGCTTCCTCTTGAAGTTTTATCCGAGCAATTGCCATTGCGGAGAGGCTTGTAAGAGCTTCAATTAACTGCATTCGGTCAGGAGTTACGACTAAATCCTGATTTTTTAAATGGACAGCCAACACACCATGTATTTGGTCTTCCGTTTTCAGCGGGAGATATAAGTCAGGTGAATCACGTAAGTTATGTGTTCCATTGCCCGCTATCTCCCCATTCCGATATACCCACTTTACTATGACCATAGCTGGTTCTCGCTGACCCCAGTTCAAATCTCCACTCGAAAATTCTGTTAATCGTAACTCACCTGTTTCCGAAGGTAAATAAATCGCTACTTGGGCACCAATGGTTTCAGAAATTTGCCTATCCATACTTTTGAGCGCTGCGCTCAAATCAGTAACTGCCGTCATTTGACGACTTAACGCATACAATGTTGAAGTGATTGCTTCCCGCTGTCTAACCTCAAGCAATTGGTGTCTTAATCTGGATGCTAGACTTGCCGTAAGAGTTGCAACGACCAAAAACACAGCAAAAGAAATCAAATAACGTAAATCGGACACCGTTAAACTATACACTGGAGGAACGAAAAAATAATCGAAAGCAAGAACCCCAATCCCAGCAGCATAGAATGAAGGTCCAATCCCCCAACGAACTGACCCAAAGAGAACGGGAAACAAGTAAAGAAGCGCAATGTTTACCAAATCAAATGATAGACCAAATATTCTTAAAAGTATGGTAAGCAAAACTACAGATGCTGTAATGATAAAATATGGACTCCATTTCAAATTCTCTCTTGAAACAGTAACATGCCTTATGTCGTTATATCTCTCAACCTGCCCCGGTATGATATGCACACTAATTTCATGACTATTTCGAATGACTTGATTTACAACAGAACCGTGCATCCACTCCCAAATACGGGAATACCTTGGCTTGCCAATCACAATTTGTTTTACATTCTGGCTGCGAGCTAGCTCCAAGATCTCCTCAGCTACACTGTTTCCGATTATAGTCCTTACGGTTGCACCCAGTTCTTCTGCCAATTGAAGATTACTTGAAAGTGCTAAACGTTCTTGCTCACTCTTTGGAAGCCTGCGAGGTGTTTCAACATAAACAGCGATCCACTCCGCTTTAAGGCTGGTCGCCATTTGCCGAGCCATTCGAATGAGCTGTTTTGAAAAAGGGCTGGCACTAACACAGACCATAACTTTTTCCGAAACTGGCCATGGACCAGGGATTTTATTCGAATGCATGTATTCATCTAACTGTTGATCAACCTGCCCCGCAGCATAGCGAAGTGCCATTTCTCGAAGTGCAATGATATTTCCAAGACGAAAGAATTTACGGGCATCTATGTTTTTTGAAATGGTCCGGATTTTTCCTTCTTGGAATCTCCGTAAGATTTCATCTGAGGGACTGTCCACCAAACGAATTTGGCTTGCATGTTCGAGGAATTTATCTGGTACAGTTTCATTCACTTCCATACCGATAATTTTAGAAACAATGTCTTTTAAACTTTCTACCTCGTAAATATTTATCGTAGTATAAACATCGATACCAGCCATCAGAATCGCTTCCACATCTCGATAACGTTTTGCACGCGGTGAACCGGGCGCATTGGAATGTGCCAATTCATCAATGAGTACAAGTTGTGGGTGGCGATTTAAAATTTCTTCAATATCCATTTCAAAAAAATGGTGTTCTTCATCTTGAATAAGGCGAGGTTTAATATTAGGTAACTCTTTTATTCTCTCCTTATTCTCTTGACGATCGTATTCCTCCAACCAACCAATCAAAACGTATTGTCCCTCTTTCTGCTTGATACAAGCAGCCTCTAACATTGCATAAGTTTTACCGACCCCACTTGATGCACCTAAAAAAACAGTGAGTTCACCGTACTTTTTTTCTGTGGAATGAATCGTTCCTTCACTACTTTCCCATTGTTCATTATCCATCGTTTACCACCTCCCCTATCTTTTAAATTGAACTCATTTATAATTTACTATAGGTAATCACTTAAAAATGTTAACCTAAAACAATAACCGCCCTGATACCTCCATTTAGCACCAAACCATCGATATTTTAGGGTATAAATATCTAAATATCCCTTCTCGCAACAGAAATATAATGTATCTTGATCAGTATTCATCTTATCATCAGTCCCTTGAATTTGCTACGACATGTAAATTACAAACTGTGCATTCCAAGACACGATTCACTTGATTACTTTCCATTTTAAAATGCAAACCTTTTTCTATTCTTTATATTTATGAGGTTCTGATATTTGGTCAGCCACAATTAGTACATCCATATGGCGTACTTCTCTTAACAACCGTTGCGTAACAGACCCCTTTTTGATTTCCTCCCAACGGGTACGGGCTGATTGACCTATTATAACTTGAGTCGCATTTTTCTCATTCATTTGCTTTACCAATTCTCGAAAGATATTACGTGGATTGCCTGTTTCGTATTGTTCAAATATCCCACCGAGCCGTTCTGTCAGTTGTCGAATTTTATTTAATGTTTCCTTCTCCTGGTCGGTTAAAGGGTGATGGTCTTTAACATAAGCCACGTACCAGAGAGCCTTTAATCGATAAGCAATCCGGAATCCTCTGCGTATTAACCTTTCACTATCGTTCCGCAGATTTGTACATACAAAAATCACTTCTTCTTTTCTCCAAGGTCCTCTTAATGTCCGTTTTCTCTCCCATGCCTCAAGCCGTTCATCCACATCATCTGCCACTTCCCGTAACGCTAATTCTCGAAGGGCGATAAGATTTCCGGTTTTAAAGAAATTGTTCAATGCTTGTTCCACTTTTGCAGGAGCATAAATTCTTCCTTCCTTCATTCGTTCCCTTAGCGCTTTTGGAGAGATATCAATTAATTCGATTTCATTAGCCTTTCGCAAGATATGGTCAGGGACGGTTTCCCTAACTCTCACGCCTGTTATTTGCTCCACACTATCATTGAGACTTTCTAAATGTTGAATATTCATCGTGGAAATGACCGAGATGCCTGCATTTAAGAGCACCTCCACATCCTCGTATCTTTTGTGGTACTTGCTTCCAGGCACATTTGTATGGGCTAACTCATCGACTAAAACTACTTCTGGATTACGTTTAATAATTGCAGTAGTATCCATTTCCTCAAGTGTAGTTCCTTTATATATAATCTTTTTTCGAGGAATGATTTCTAAAGAACCAATTTGTTCAAACGTCTCTTTCCGCCCATGGGTTTCTAGGAATCCAATGACGATATCGATTCCTTTTTTCTTCAGTTCGTTCGCTTCCCGGAGCATCGTATACGTTTTCCCCACTCCAGGTGCTGCACCAATATATACTTTTAATGTTCCCCGATTTATTTGATTAATCTTGTTTTCCAGTTCTCCAAGAGTGAGTCGCCGATAAGGATTATCTTTATCTTTTTGCCTTTGTTTGGTTGGAATGACACGTTCTCCATCCTTTTCTGCTCTGTCGGCAACAATAAATACATCTATATTTTTCGTTTTCCGAAGGATTCTATTAATAATGGATCCGTAAACGATTTCCTCCCACCGTGTTCGTTTCGATTGTCCCATTACAATTCGGGTTACACTGTGTTTCGTTGCATATCGAACAATTTGATCCGCAACCGAATCAGACTCTATAGGAACTTCCTCAAATTCTCCGTCAACTTTCTCCACCAGCTTTATGATTGCGCGCTTAAAGGTTAGTTCATTTTTAGATAATTTCTTGTTAGACGACTGAAAGCAAACAACAAGCAATTCTCCACCTAATCTTTTGGTAATCTGCTGTCCGCGCCTAACCAAAATGGATCCATTCCAATGGTATTGAACGGTCACTAAAATTTTTTCAGAAGCTCCAGAGGGACCAGTCATTCCATGTTTTTCTCGGTAGTCATCAAGGTCATCATTTACTTCGCCTGCTAAATAGCGCAGTGCGAGTTCACGTAGGACAGCAAGATTTCCCCTATGAAATAAGTTATCTCTTGTTCTTTTTTTTTCGTTGAAAGACTCAATATCACCTTCCCGGAGCCTTTGAAGAATTACTTCAGGAGTCACATCCAATAGCTTTACTTCATCAGCAAGGGCAAGTGTATCTTCGGGAACACTGCAATGGACCTGTACTTTACCACCTGTTAATTTACTCGCAATCTCCTTTACATCTTCAAGCTCAAATATATTAACTGTTGTTATGATACTAATTTTCATGTTTAAAAGATAATTGATATCGTCTAAACGAGTAGATCTTGAAGCCTCCGGGCGATTATGATGTGCTAGATTATCCACTAAAACAACTTCTGGATTTCGGGTAATGATTCTATCAACATCCAAGTCATATTTCTCTTGACCATGATCTATCCAATGAATAGAGGGAATAATTTCTAAGTCGCCAATTTGTTCTTTGATTTTTGGACGATTTAAGGTACTAATACTCCCAATAACAACATCAATACCTCGTTTTTTTAAAATATTGCCTTCAAGCAGCATGTGATATGTTTTTCCGGAACCAGGAACAGCACCAAGTATAATTTTCAAATGACCTCTTCGAATTTTTTGAATCGATTCTAAAATTTCCTCAGGTGTTTTTCTGCGAAATTGGTCTTCACCCAAATTTGCCCCTCCTTTCATGCAATAGACAAAGAAGGGAAGAAAAGGCTCTCCCCTTTAATTATTTCAATTGTTGTAATGTGATGTTTAAATCTAAAACATTCACACGTGGCTCACCAAAAATCCCCAATGATCGACCTTTTGTATGTTTATTTATTAGCGCTTGGATTCGATCTTCTGAAACACCTCTTGCTTTTGCAATTCTTTGCACTTGTGCTTTCGCTGCTTCAGGAGATAAATCCGGGTCGAGGCCGGAACCAGACGTAGTGACTAAATCTGCTGGAATTGAATTTCCGATATTAGGATCTTCTTTTTTTACTTGCTTTACGTTGTTTTTAACAGTTTTAACATAATCACTTGATGCAACATCTGCATTTGTCGCAGCAGAAGCTGTTGAATCATATTTTGCAGCCGAAGATCTTGGTTGGAACCATTGCGGTCCTTTAAAACCTTGTGCTAAAAGCACTGATCCTTGTATTTTTCCGTTCAGAGTAACGAGACTTCCTTCTGCTTGCTTGTGAAAAAGCACCTGTGCAACGGCTGTTGTTGCTAAAGGATAGATTAATCCACATAATATCATTAAGGACAAAGAAGCTCGTAGGGCAACTAGGAATGACTTCATTAATATCTCCTCCAGATTTCCTGATTTACGCTAGATGTAGAGCAGCTACAATCAAATCAATGATTTTAATACCGATAAAAGGAACAACGACCCCGCCAAGTCCATAAATAAGAAGGTTTCGTGAAAGCAGTTTATTCGCACTCATCGCTTTATATTTTGCCCCTTTCATCGCAATTGGGATGAGGAGCGGGATGATGATCGCATTAAAAATCAACGCGGACAGAATCGCCGATTTTGGTGATGCCAGCCCCATGATATTAAGAGCTTGCAACTGCGGAATCATCGTAATAAACAGCGCCGGAATGACCGCAAAATATTTAGCTATGTCGTTTGAAATCGAGAAGGTGGTTAATGCTCCCCGTGTTATCAGTAATTGCTTTCCAATTGCGATAACAGATAATAGTTTAGTAGGATCAGAGTCTAAATCAATCATATTGGCTGCTTCTTTTGCAGCCATTGTTCCTGAATTCATCGCTAGTCCTACATCAGCCTGTGCTAAAGCCGGAGCATCATTGGTTCCGTCACCAGTCATCGCAACCAATTTACCTTCATCTTGTTCTTTTTTAATCGCAGCAATTTTATCTTCAGGTTTGGCTTCGGCAATAAAGTCATCAACCCCGGCTTCGGCAGCGATGGTCGCAGCGGTTAACGGATTATCACCCGTACACATGATCGTCTTAATCCCCATACTACGCAGTTCTGCAAAACGTTCCTTCAGCCCTGGTTTCACGGTATCTTTCAGATAGATAACCCCGTATATCGTCTTATCAATGGCAACAGCCAACGGAGTTCCCCCTGCCATGGCGATTTCATCGGCCTTCTTGTCAAGATCTACAGGAACTCTTCCACCTTGGGCAGCGATATATTTCTTGATGGCATCCACTGCGCCTTTTCGGATTTGCGTTCCGTTGTTCAGGTTTAAGCCGGACATTCGGGTTTCTGCTGTAAATTCAATAATTTCTGCTCCTTCGTATTCCTTTTCATCCCAATCGACACCCAGCTTACGGGCTAACTCTACAACAGACCGTCCTTCAGGTGTTTCATCTTTTACGGATGCTTTTAAAGAGGCTAAGGTAACTTCCTGTTCAGAAACATTTGCTACTGGTACAAACTCACTTGCCATCCTATTTCCAAAAGTAATGGTTCCTGTTTTATCAAGAATCATCGTATTGATATCCCCGGCAGCTTCTACTGCTTTACCAGACATCGCCAGCACATTGAATTGAGTTACCCTGTTCATCCCAGCAATCCCAATCGCGGAAAGCAATCCACCGATTGTCGTTGGAATTAAGCAAACTAAAAGAGCAATGAGTGTTGCCACGTCTAAACGAACCTTTAAGTAGTCAGCAATTGGCACCAACGTCATGATGACAAATAAGAAAATGAGTGTTAACACAGCCAAAAGAGTCGTTAAAGCAATTTCATTTGGTGTTTTTTGCCGGGAAGCACCTTCAACTAAAGCAATCATCTTATCAAGAAAAGATTCACCCGGGTCCGTCATGATTTTTACAATAATGAAATCAGAAACAACCCTTGTTCCTCCGGTTACAGACGAGAAATCTCCTCCTGCCTCTTTAATAACAGGGGCAGATTCACCTGTGATGGCAGATTCATCAATCGAAGCCAATCCTTCAATAATTTCTCCATCAGAAGGAATCAATTCACCCGTATCGACTCGAACAATATCACCTTTTCTTAATGAAGTAGATGGAAGCTCTTTATATGAACCATCTTTTTGACGAATCTTCGCCACTGTCTCTGATTTCGTTTTTCGGAGAGTATCAGCTTGGGCTTTCCCCCTACCTTCTGCTAAGGCTTCAGCAAAGTTTGCGAACAGCACCGTAAATAATAGGATAAAAAATACCGCAATATTATACCCACGACCAACTGTACTAGCTGCAAAAATATCAGGTTTAATCGAAAGAATTAGAGTGATGAGCGTCCCCACTTCGACGACAAACATAACGGGATTTTTAATCATCACGAATGGATTTAATTTTTTAAATGAATTAATAATGGCTTGCAGGACCAAATCCTTTGATAGCGTTTTTGTTTGTATTGCCATAATCATACGTCCCCCTTAATGAAACATTCCTAAATGTTCGGCAATTGGACCTAATGCAAGTGCCGGGAAGAACGTTAAAGCACCGATGACCAATATGATCACGACTAAGATCCCAGTGAATAATGATGTATCGGTACGGAACGTTCCCGTAGTGGCTTCAACCATTTTTTTCGTTGCAAAAGAACCTGCGATTGCTAACATTGCAATGATTGAAATAAATCGACCTAACAACATGTCTAGACCAATCATGGTATTATAGAAGTCTGTATTTGCTGTAAGACCGCCAAAAGCCGAACCATTGTTTGCAGCTCCTGATGTAAAAGCGTATAGAACCTCTGATACCCCATGATTTCCTGGATTTAAAATAGATGAAATCGCTCCAGGAGTAATCAAGGCAATCGCTGTTGGAACAAGAATTATTACCGGGTGTGTAAGCAATGCAATAGAAGCGAGTTTCACTTCTTTAGATTCTATTTTCTTACCTAAAAATTCAGGCGTACGTCCAACCATCAAGCCGCAAATAAATACGGTTAAAATCACATAAAGCAATCCGTTTAGCAGCCCGACCCCTTTACCGCCAAATACGTTGTTTAACATCATTTCTCCAAGTGGAACAAGACCGCCAATCGGAGTTAATGAATCGTGCATATTATTAACAGATCCAGTAGTAGCTGCCGTCGTTACGGCTGTAAACAATGATGACTCGGAAATTCCAAAGCGAACTTCTTTTCCTTCCATATTCCCATGAACACCAAGGGCATTTAATGCTGGTGTACCTTGATATTCAGCAAAAAAGACGACTGATAGAAACAATAAAAACATGATTCCCATTGCTGCGAAAACGGACCAGCCTTGGCGTTTGTTTTTAATCATTACTCCAAATGCATATACTAATGCAGTAGGAAGCAGCAGCATACATAGAATTTCCATCAAGTTTGATAATGGTGTTGGATTTTCAAAAGGATGGGCTGAATTGGTACCAAAATATCCGCCGCCATTTGTTCCAATATGTTTAATAGATTCTAATGATGCAACAGGTCCTCTTGTAATGGTTTGTTTAGCGCCTTCCAGTGTTGTAGCATTAACCGCACCATGCAATGTCTCAGGTGATCCTTGAAATACTAAAAATAAGGCAACAATAAAAGATAATGGCAAGAAAACACGCGTAATGGAACGCACCAAGTCAACGTAATAGTTTCCAAGATTATTTTGTTTCGCCACTAAACCACGAATAAAGGCAATTGCTACTGCAAATCCCGTGGCAGCAGATGTAAACATTGGAAAGGTAATAGCAATCATTTGTGATAAGTACGAAAGTGAATTTTCCCCACTATAGGCTTGCCAGTTTGTATTTGTAATAAATGATGCTGCGGTATTAAACGCCAATGCTGGTGACATATTACCGATCTTATCGGGATTTAACGGCAAAAACTTTTGTGTTCTAAATACGATATACATTAGCATCATCATGATAAAGTTCGTGAGCAGCATGGCAAAAACATATTTTTTCCAGCCCATCGGCTCTCTATCTTTGACTCCAATCATACGGAAAATGAGCCGCTCTCCAGGTCCAAAAATCCGGTCTAAGCCTGTTTTTTCATAATCAAACACTTTTACAAGGTAGGCACCTACCGGTTTTACCAATAAGATGGCAATTACTAAGGTCACTACTACCTGTATTAATCCGTTTGTCATTTCGATGTTCCTCCTACATGTTCATCATTGTTAAATTCATCCTAAAACTTCTCAGGTTTAATTAAGACGTAGGTCAAATAAACAATTAAAGCTACTCCAATGATTCCAGGTATAAGCATACCGATTTCCTCCTCATGCTTTTTCACAAAATAAAGTAAATCCCCAAAAAATAGCAAAGGCTAAAATAAAAAGTGCAATTGATACAAAATCGTTGTTAAACATACCTAACCTCCATCCTCATGTTTTCAACTGTTGAGTGCATCCGATTAATCAACCAGTGGAAATTCTCTTTGTTCGGCTTACTCAAACTTCGGATTAAAGAGATACCTAAGATCAAGATATTTTTCATATACCCCCCTATGGTTCAATCCTTTTCTGTGTATCTGAGTAAATTTACTAAATTCCTCCTTAAACTGATTTAATGATTAGCTTTGTTTAGTATTGATTGACCTCATTGGCATAGATAAATTCTACTTCGGTTTCGCGTAAAAATAGGGTAAAAATTTCCCGCAAAGGTGTAAAAAAAATATAAAAATTCATGTATCCAATTTTCACTTTTTTACATTTTTCGATAAGACAGGACATAAAAAAATAGACCAACCCATACCATTCTTCCATTGATTGGAATGTCTTTTTAGGGCAGTCCATATTTGGTTAGAGGGTTGTCGCTTGTGATACGGTTCCCCACTTTTAATGCTAAACTACATCCTTAACAATCTGGCGTGATTGCTGAATAAACATCAATCTGGACTCTTCGACTATCCTGACATTTAGCACAATAAAGAAAGCTGCCAAAATGGCAGCTAGAACTTCAACTCTTGTACCCTATAGTTTAAGTACAATTCTTCACAATCCCGTAGCATTGAATATTAAGGTGCGTTTTTAGATGCTCTGCTGTTTACACCGTTAGTGCGTGCATGAACAGAACTCCACTACGCAAAATCCAAAATTCAAATTCTGACCTGCAGCCAAAAACTGAATTAGCTCAATAAAATATATAAAAGGTATGAGAATTTATCATGCCTTTATAACCTATTTCTTTAAATGATAAGGTAACAGTGGAAATCGTAATAGGGATGATATACCACTTTGCATCATTCCCAAACTTAACAAGTTCTGTCATTCCCGCTTCTGGCCCATACGCAACGGATGAATAAAGGTCTGCTGAAAGAATCGGCAGTGCGATATACCATTTTAATTTATTGTGCTGGGCAAAAGCTATCCAGAATGACAGCTTTGCTCTTCGGCTCTTGCACTCGATACTTTAATTGAATTTCTTTACAAACTAGGCGAGTTTTTATTTTTACCAAAAATGGACAAGACATAGTCAATTGCACTCTCAACATGTGGCATCTTTACATAATTTATAGCAATTCCCTTAGAAAAGAGGTTTTTGGCATGTACTTCAATTATGAAAATGCTCGTCGTTTCGAAGGTCAATTGATTAAGTTTAAAAATGAACAAGGTGACTGGGTTATCGGCAAGGTTGTTAAAGTAAAAAAGGACGGTTTAGAAATAGCTGAACTAAATTCAAAGCAACCAAATGATGGCTACGGCTTTGGATTTTTCCCTGGGCCATTTTTCGGCAGACCTTTCTTTAGACCGTTTGGTGCCCCGTTTTTCCCATTCTTCTTCTGAGAATCGCTTATAGAGCAACGCCTTCAGGCTTGCTCTTTTTTCATGTCGAATGTTGATTTACCATATATTCAACTGATCACAACAAATCTGAGTCATGAAAATACGCGGTGGTATGTGAGTTACCATAGTGAAGGTAGGATAAAAAGACATAGAAGTAGTCTAGAAGGATGCTCAATCTCTGATAACAAATGAAAAAGCCTTTTTATAAGGCTTTTTTCAAGAGTATAAATTAGTAAAAACATACTGCTCCAACGATAATTAACAGGATGAATAATACTACGATTAAAACGAATGGATTGCCTCCGCAAAAGCCACCTCCGTAGCCAAATCCGGGGGAACAACAACCACCGAATCCACCGCAGCCTCCAAAACCACCGTAACCATCCATAATTACTCCTCCTTTCAAAAAGGTATAGGTTATTTCTTAAACAAAACCACCAACAAATGAAGCTCCTATAATAATAAGAAGGATAAACAAAACAACGAGTAAGGCAAAGCCACCACCAGCGCCTCCGAAACCAACACCATCCATAAACACAACCTCCTTTTCAGCTGATACCTATAAAATATGTAAAATACCAAAAAGTGGTTGGGCACTATCTGCAATTAAGATCCTTCTCCTAGGTTGTCTCCCTGCCCATGCTTAAGTGTAGTTTTTTATTAAGTGGAAAGTATTAATATATACAAAAAAAGCCCTACTAGGGGCTTCTGATGATTGAGACTGTCTTTGACTGGTCTATGTGCTAAGCAATACTATGGCTTTTCGGCTACACTCTAGACTATGCATCAGTTTAACTTGAGTACCCAATCAGTTAAGTTTTATTTGGAGGAATTTTTTTGAACAAACCAAAAATTAATTCGATAAAAAATCAGCCCTTGTCCATTTCATGATCTTGTACATATATTATGATTACCGCCAGCGTAAAACCAACATATTATACATTACCTTCTCGGATATAGAGAACGTTTGCCTCTTTCAAGCAGACGTTTTTTTGCATTTATAGACAAGTTGTATATTTTCCATTATCAATATGATGTTTGTCCAAGAATTCTTGTCCTATGAATTAAGATACATAGTGAGGGTTTTATTTCGAACATTTTAACAGGTAATGATAAGTATGTGCAGATTTGGCTACGGAGGCGGTGTCGGCGGTGGCAGTCCCTATTTCATATCTACTCCCAAGCCTTTATCATAAAATTTCACCCACCTATATAGGTGACCCATTATACTGCAGCATGATTCATAATTATTCCATATAAGGAAAAGATAAATATAGACATACTTATTAAGATTTACCTTCCTTAACTCCTTTTTTAATCTATACACCGTGAATGGTGGACCTTAAGATTACTCTTAATGAAGCGATCAACATCAATGATTATAAGCTTCAATGGTATAAAATCCTAATATGATATTTAACATGAGTAAAAAGCAAAAAAGTGATTGACATAAGAACCGGAGGAAGGGTTAATGGAACAAATAGTGCCTGAAAAAGCAAAAATATCGCCTTTTTTAGTTTTTTTTCTGATCCATAAGATGCAGGTTGGCGTAGGGGTTCTTGGCTTCCAGCGTATTATCGCATTAACTGCAGGATACGATGCATGGATTTCCGTTATCATTTCCGGTTTAAGTATCCATATCATTCTATGGATGATGTATAAAATCGCCGAAACAGCAGATGGAGATATAATGAAAGCTCATACCGTCATATTTGGAAATAAAATGGGCAAACTCATATCCCTGCCATTTGTTATCTATTATCTTGTTAGCGCTGTCACTGTACTTAGTAATTTTATAAGAGTCATTCAAGTGTGGATGTTTCCGGATTTAAGTACATTTTGGTATTCTCTAGCTTTTTGTTGCTTAGCTACTTATATCGTCTTTGGAGGGATTAGAACCATAGCAGGTGTGGCGTTTTTTGGATTTGTTCTTCCCGCTTATTTAGCTTTCACTTTTTTATTTACGATACCTTATGCGGATTTCAGGAACCTCCTTCCAATTTTTGACCACTCAATAAAGGATCTGGTTAAAGCATCTTATCATATGTCCTTTACCTATTCTGGCTATTTGATACTTTTGTTTATTTATCCATTTATCAAAGAACCGAAAAAATCAAAAAAATGGGCTCATCTGGCTGTCCTTATTGCTATGATTGCCTATACATTTCTTGCGATTTTAACCTTTGCTTATTATTCTGAAGGACAGTTGCAAAAAAACATATGGCCAACCTTAACGATGTGGAAAATAGTAGAGATGCCTTTCGTTGAGAGATTTGAATTCATTGGTATTGCCACTTGGACTATTGTCCTTCTTCCTAATTTTTGTATTTCCTTTTGGTGTACCAGCCGTATTATAAAGAAGGTGACCAACTTGAAGCAAAAATATGGGGTTCTTTTGATATTTATGCTTGTATTAATTATCATTTATTTTTTAAAGACAGGGCAACAAATTTATACGTTAACTACCTATATAGGGGAAATAGGATTTATTATAGATTATGGATACATTCCTATACTCTTTTTTCTACTAATGATTGTGAAGAGAGTAAAGAAAAAATATATAACATCATGATACCTATTTTCACATGGGAAAAATAAAAAAACTTCCACACCATTTTACGTCACTCTTGAAAAAGGTTTACCCAGCAGTGATTATGATAACTGACACATGTTCCAGTCTTGAAAGCTAATATGCTCTTGTTTTACCAGGGGCATCATTGAACAGCTTGTTTCAATTGTTATTTAACAAACCTGCCCGTTAGCACAATAGAGTAGGAGGGGAAATTTAATCCCCGACCTCTCACACCACCGTACGTACGGTTCCGTATACGGCGGTTCAATCTTTTAAGTATCGTAACTCATAAAGTTGGGATATATCTTTTAATCCCCATTTTGTGAGTTTTTCTTTTGTT
>NZ_SMYO01000032.1 GCF_004358205.1 Bacillus salipaludis | reverse complement strand
ATTATACAAGTAGGGGGTGGACAGTTTACTTGACGGGTTCAAGACCCACGGGTGCTACGTCCTCCCCCGACTACCGATATAATAAAACCAATTAAAAAAAGGTCAACCAGAAAAATCTGGCTAACCTTATATTACGAACGGGTGCAAGAATTGAAGAACAGAGCTGTCGTTTCGTCAGCTTTTTTTGTTGTGCTAACGGGGCAGGTTACTTGAATAAGACAAAAGAATTGCACTGTGTAACGGCTATATGGCGAATGAATTATTCGATTCTGTGGAAAATATAGTGAAGGACGTGAGGTGACGTGTGGTTCTTAATACTGACGGTTATTGTACTTAATGCCGTGTTCTGGTTAATGCCTAAGAAGTTGACTAAAACTGAGATATTCTCAACCTGTATGTTTGCATGCGTTTTTGAACTGATAGTAAACATCTACTTGGACCTAAAACTCGATTGGTACGGCTACTTCCAGAAAGGTGTTCAATGGGGATCTTTGATTGTCATATTCGGCATTTATCCTGCAGCTAACGCTATTTTTCTGAATTACTATCAGTACATGAAGAATTTTGCACAGAAATTTTGGTACATCATAGGGTGCTCGGTTTTCGCCGTAGTTTACGAGTGGTTAGCTGAAGTATCTAGATACTTTTATTACAATCAATGGAAAATTTGGTATTCCGCAATTCTTTATCCGTTCTTGTTCTTGATATTGTTGGCTGTTTTGAAGTCCGTAAGGAAGCTGATTCACAGTCAATACGAGCGTATTTCTCAATAGCACCATGAATATGAATATGGCTTACAACAACCAAGTGATAAAGCTTTATGAGGGACTTACTTCTACCACTCAAAGAATTTATTTGTTAGCCACTCAATATTTGCTGGAAAAAGGCATTTTGTCTCTCCCTCCAAAAACGACCATGCCAAAGTCAACTGAGTTTATTAAGAGTAAAAGTTACATGAGTGGATTGAACCTATTTGATCCTAAGAGAGCATTGAGTGATCTAGAACTGGGTATTCTTCATCACGCATTAGAGTCAAATAAGTTAAGGATCAAGTGAATGATAATCCTAATGTTGTAAACCTCTCAGAATGACAATATATGTGTTTGAGATGTTGTTATTGTCCATATTAATGAAGAACTCAAACAAAAAGACGATACACAGTAAAATGCATCGTCCTTATTTTTTATTTATTAATCACTCAGCTTCAAATCGGAATCCTGCAATTTCTCTACAATCGACAACGATTACCCCAGGTTCTTCCTCACTATCACAGAAGAATGCACAACAAGTCTTTTTATTGAAGCTAACGAACTTGGTATCTTCGATTACTGTTCCGCCTTTTAAAAATAAATCTACTTCAGTACCTGATTGTAATTTTCTGAGTTGTCTGCATACACATCCTTTACATCTACTACAACTGGACTTATTTGAACTGGACTTACTTGAAGAACTACTTGACATATTTCCAATCACCCCCTAATTTTTAGTTAAAACTCTCTTTATAATTTATTAAGAAGAGGATAAAAATGATTGGACAAACTGTCTATTTTAGAGCCATTTTGTTAAAGACAAACAAAAAGACGATACCGATCAAACAGTAACGTCTTAATTACTTATACAAACAGTTAAGAGCGTTCTATTTATGTTCACATTTGCTCACAAAATGCTCACAATTTACGCTAACCTAAACACAATCCCGTGTCCGCCTTTTGGATATTCCCATTTAATGTTTTCGTGTGGGCAGCCTATCCGACAGCTTCCGCATTCATGGCGGCCTTCAAAGCCTACCTGCATCCGTGTTCCTTCCCATTTATAAACCTCTGCCGGGCAAAATACTATGCAAAGCTTATCAGGACATTGGGTCATGCAAACATCATGATCCAGTACGGTTAAGTGTGATTTCGTGTCGCACTTTACAGCAAGCAAGAATCTCATTGAAAGACAGGAAACCGATTAAGGTAAACCTTTTTCGATTGGTGAAAGTAAATTAAACGAAAAGTTGAGGTCGAGGAGCAGCACCAAGCTATTTACCATGGAGAAGAAATTCATTTTTTATGAATAAAATTAGAATCTGCCTGCCTTTCAATTTCAAAAACCAAGTAATTCTGGAAAAGAAATTTAATATAATTAAATTTGTTCGCTACAGATAGGATTTTACCAATCAAAAAGTTTCACAAAAATTAAAAAACCTCTTTCCAAGGAGGAAACAAATAAAACAAAAAAATAGCACTTCTTCAGAAGTCTTTTTGTTATGGTTTAGAGAATTTGCCTGCCAATAACAGTGACGTTTTAAACAAACAGGTTTCCCATCTTGTAAGATTTATACTCACTGTAACGAACTCTCGAAATAGCTCATCAAATTTTATTCTTTTAAAATGTTTGTAGTCAGTGATACTCATCAATAATTTGTCTTTGCGAATGTCCTTATAAAACATCTGATATTCCTCCTGCAAGGTTTTGTACAGCCAAATTTGCTTCATGGAATTGCTTACACTAATCGACTGAATGTGCTTCTCATCTATAAATTTTTTATATCTTTTCTTCACACCGGGATTCATGGATGAAATTTGTATGCATTGCTGCTTGATACGAAAGTACATTTCTATAAAATCAAGATTGTGCTTCTCTTTTTGTTTAAGAAAGTATGGAGTACCTTGATATGTTAATCGTTCTAACTCTTCAGTTGTAAAAAATAATGCAGCTTCTCTTTTCGTAGCACTTGTACAATCTGCAGCGTGAAATAAGTTAAATATTCCGTTAATTGAACCAAACGTATTTCGTACTGTCCCTTCCTTTGCTTTCTCAGGTCTGAAGTTTCCCTTCAATTTTTTTACAATCAGCTCAGAAACCGATTTGTATGGTGGTTTTGGTGTACCTTGAACCAGCACACATAAACTTTCTCCTAAATTATAGAATTCAGCTTCTAGTTCGTGCCACCACTCTAAGTTACCTTCATTCCAATATAAAAGTCGGCATAGATCCGGTGTAACAGTCACATATTTGCAAGTAAGTATCTTAAAACCTTTTCGCTGCAAAAATGATAAAATTTCTTGTTCTAAATGTAAGTACACAGCATCTGGTTTACATATTACGAACCCTAAATTCTCCCAATTCAATTTTAATGTCTCCTTTGTATAGTTTTTAACAATATATGGTAAAGAGAAGAACTTGCTTGTACCAACTTGCTCTTGGTATTCCCAATCTTGTTTTCCATCATATTTTGTAAAGTTATAATCTTGCTCTTCATATTTATATAAACTTGTATCAATAATTAAGGCTACCCGTGCCTATATAAATATAAGAGTGGAGAAAAAGTGAAAAATTTGATAAGAGTTCAATTTGGACAAAATTGATCTACAAGTGGAAATTTTATTCCGTTTGATTTATATTGTTGGCATGTTTTATTAAAGTTTTTATTTGAATTAATAATAAAAAGCTGCTTTAAGGTAATAAGGGATATTACTAAAGCTAATTACTTTACTTAATGAACAATTAAAGGTTTGTGAAAAAATACACTTAAAGTAACGGGTAGCAAGAGTTAAAGATCGGAGCTGCCATATTGGTGGCTTTTTTCTTATTCGACTAACGGGGCAGGATAGTTCAACAAGGATAATGGTTGTTTGTGGTAAAATTTAAAAGGACTGGTTGCTTAATTAGGGGGTGTTCAAATGGGGGAAGATAAAGAAACAGAAGAGTGATACAAAAATAAAGCCGATTATGATTACAAGAATAAGAATTCCCGTACTTTCCAACCTAAGCTACCAACTAAATCAGCAAGACCTCCACCGTGACGCTGCTAGAAGGATTTCCTTTTAATTCTTCTTGTCTTAATTTTTCTCTTCTTCATTTCAGGTTCTTATGCAACTAAAGGGGCAGTTTAGTTGAGTAAGGGCTCAGATGGTTTTTCTAATTGCTGTTTCTTGTTTATTTGGTATGAGTGCATCTGTAGAAGAGTTTGATCCATTAATTGAAATAGTGGAAGAAAACAATCCTGAAGAAACCAAACTAATAGAAGAAATGTTTGGCGGTACCCCTAAGTGAACATTAACGGATAACATTGTGATATGTAGCAAATGTGTTGGGGATTATTGGTTAGTTATGATTCTTTACTAATCGTTCTAAAAAGAGTATTATTTAATCATGGTTTGAAATTCATGTGTTTATTTTAGAACGTTCATTCTATAATAGATTATGACGTTTGTTTTTGTTAGTATTGGTTCATGGATTTTTTAAGGAGAAATAAAATGGCTAGAAGTAAAGAGTTTGACGAAAAAGCAGTATTAAGAAAAGCAATGGAGCTTTTCTGGGAACAGGGTTATGAAAAAACATCCATGCAAGATTTGGTGGATCATATGGGGATACACCGCAGGAGTATATATGACACATTTGGTGACAAGCGTTCATTGTTCTTAGCTTCCCTTAATCACTATGAAGAGCTCATCGTCAATGAGATGGAAAGCATAATTAGTAGCACTTCATCCATTAAACAGGCGATACGTGATGTTTTTATTTTCATACTGAATTCCATTGAACAATACCCAAAAGGTTGTCTAACAGTAAATGCAGCCATTGAATTATCTTTGTTGGACAAAGAAATTGGACGCATAGTTACAAAAATGTTTAACCGTACTGAAGATATGTTTAATAACCTTATAAAACGGGGCCAAACTAGTGGAGAGCTATCAAAAGAAATCGATTCTGATAACACATCTCGTTTCTTACACAACAATTTGGTAGGTATAAGAGTACTAATAAAAACTAATTACAATAAAAAAGAATTAGAAGGCATCATCACTCTAGCACTTTCAGTGTTGGACTAGCTTTCTTTTTTTACCCTTTTTAGAACGATCATTCTAAAATCGGCATGAAACAAACCATCATAATGCATACTTATAAAATCGTTTTTTAATTTCTAAGGAGGAACACAAAAATGACAAACTTTAAAATACCAACAGAATCAGAATTTATTGAAGCAGATGGAACTCGTTACGCATATAGAAAATTTGGTACACAAGATGGTATACCGGTAGTATTTCTTGTTCACTTTAGAGGAACGATGGAAAACTGGGATCCAAACATGCTTGAACCTATTGCAAATACACGCCCAGTAATCTTATTTGACAATAAAGGGGTTGGTGAGACCGATGGACTAACGCCTACTACAATTGCTGATATGGCAAAAGATACAGCAACATTTATAAAAACTCTTGGATTAGAACAAGTTGACATTCTTGGTTTTTCCATTGGTGGCATGGTTGCACAAGAGCTAGCTTTACAAGAAGGAGATTTAGTAAGAAAAATTATTATGGCAGGTACTTCGCCTGAATCTGGTATTAATCCAAATCCAGAGATTTTTGAAAGAATGAATCGTCACGGCGGAACGGAAGAAGATGGAATAAATGATTTTATGTTCTTTTTCTACGAACAAACCGAAACAAGTAAATCTGCAGGAATGGCTTCGCTACAAAGAATTTTTAATCAGAAAAAAGTAAACAGTTCAGAACAAGTAAAAGAGGCACAATTACAAGCCATTGCAAAATGGGCTAAACAAAAATCTAATCATGATTATGAATGGTTACAAAACATCAAACACCCTGTACTTGTTACTAATGGTGTTAATGATGTGATGGTACCGACTAAAAACAGTTATATCTTAACAGAGAAATTACCCAAAGCACAGCTGATTATATATCCTGATTCTGGTCACGGGCATCTGTTTCAATTTCCAGAACTATTTGCAGAACACGTAAATTCATTTCTTGATTCTAATTCTTATTAAAAAGGAGTATTCATATGAGCAGATTATTTGAAAAAGTTCGTATCGGAAACATTGACTTAAAAAATCGTATAGGTATGGCTCCGATGACTAGAAGTAGAGCTTTACCAGATGGTACACCGAGCGATTTAGTAGCAGAGTACTATGGTCAGCGTGCTTCAGTCGGTTTAATTATAAGCGAAGGAACCCAACCTTCAGATGATGGGCAAGGTTACACTAATACACCTGGTATTTATACAGAAAATCATATTAAAGGGTGGAAAAAAGTAACTTCTAAAGTTCATTGTGAAGGCGGTCATATTTTTGTTCAGCTTATGCATGTTGGACGTGTATCACACCCTGATAACACACCTCACCACCGCCAAGCAGTTGCACCGTCAGCTATTGCACCTGGTGTAGAAATTTTCACGGCAGAAGGAATGAAAGAAATTCCAACACCAAGAGAATTGAGTGAGCTTGAGATAAAAGATGTTATCAATGAGTTTCGTTTAGCAGCACGTTCAGCAATTGAAGCTGGTGCAGACGGAGTTGAAATTCACGGAGCGAATGGTTATCTGATCCAACAATTCCTTAGTGAAAACTCCAATCATCGTCAAGATGCATACGGTGGTACGATTGAGGGTCGTTCTCGATTCGCTATTGAAGTAGCTAAAGCAGTTGTTGATGAAATAGGAGCAGAAAGAACAGGCATCCGTTTTTCTCCTCAAGGAACACTGCAAGGCATTGATGAGGGGGAAAATAGCCTTGAGATGTATCGCTATTTAATAAGTGAATTAAATAAGCTTAACCTTGCATATCTGCATTTAATGCACTTTGGAAACGAGCAATTCCTAAAAGATGTGCGTCAACTTTGGGATCAATCACTTCTTGTTAACCGTCCAGGTCGTCCTCTAGATCAACTTTCGTCTGATGTAGATAATAATCTTGCGGATGTTGTCACAGTAGGCACTTGGGTACTAGCTAATCCAGACTTTGTAGAACGGATTCAATCAGGTGCTCCCCTAAACGAACCTGATAAAAACACGCTCTATGCAGGGGGAAAAGAAGGTTATACAGATTATCCTTTCTTAAAATAGTTTATTTAATGAATATCCCATCTAGGGATATTCATAATCTTTTTTCTTATGTTCGTTATGAAAAGATACATGTGCGTTAAATAAAAATGTGGAGGATTGTAATGAAAGCTTTAGCAATTGAAAACTACGGTAAAAAACCAAATTTTTTAGACTTCCCTATGCCCAAAATAAATAATGACGAGGTCTTAGTTGAGATATATGCGGCAAGTATAAATCCTCTTGATACAAAAATTCGAAAAGGTGAATTAAAATTATTATTGAAATACAAGATGCCGTTAATTTTAGGAAATGATTTTTCTGGAAAAATTGTTGAAGTAGGTACTAGTGTCACGAAGTTTAAAGTCGGTAATGAGGTATATGGTCGACCTAGAGCAAATAAAATGGGAACTTTTACTGAATATCTCTCTGTTAACCAAGAAGATATTGCATTAAAACCTAAAAATTTAAGTTTTGAAGAAGCCGCCTCCATCCCTCTAGTCGGATTGACATCCTACCAAGCTTTTCATGATATTCTGCGAATTGAAAAAGGACATAAAATATTAATACATGCAGGATCAGGGGGAGTAGGAACATTTGCTATCCAACTTGCAAAACATATGGGTGCTTTTGTCGCAACTACAGCTAGTGATGGTAGTGATTTAGTAAAATCTCTTGGCGCTGACGAAGTTATTAATTACAAGACAGAAAAGTTCGAACATTCGATTCGTGACTACAACGCAGTTCTTGATACCATTGGGGGGGCGACGTTAGAGAGATCATTTGTAACATTAAAAAAAGGAGGAAAGATTGTTTCTATATCTGGAATCCCGAATGGTCGCTTTGCTAAAGAAAATGGATTTAGCTCATTTAAAAAAACCTTATTTTCAATTGCAAGTTATAAACTTACGAAGCTAGAAAAAAAACATAATGTCCAATACACGTTTCTTTTTATGAAGCATAGTGGAGAGCAGTTGAAAATTTTAACAAAAATGTTAGAGTCAGAAGTGATTAAGCCTACACTTGATAAAGTTTTTATTTTCGAAGATGCCCAAAAAGCATTGGAGTATGCAGAGGCGGGAAGAGCAAAAGGAAAAATAGTACTTAAATTAAAATAATTAGTCTTATCTAACAAACCTTTCCTTAGGTAGAAAGTGTTTGTTTTTTTAACTTATCGAGGTTGCTTATAGAACTAACTGGGTGCTTGAGTTTAAAATCAGAGCTGTCATTAAGCAAGCTCTTTCTTGTTGAACTAAAGGGGCAGGTTAATAAGATACCTTCCATTTGTTTAATTGTGTACCTGCTCATGTTATAATGAGGAACTTAGGATAATTACGACTTTTACTCATAATTGAACGGATGCCAAGAAAAGCCTCCGACTAGCAATAAAAAATGGGGGTGTAAGTGAATGAATAAACGATGGACGATTGGTAAAATTAAAGAATTTGTTGAGAACAATTCGGAAAGTAAGTTGCTAACGACGGAATACCACGGTTTTTCTCAAAAGTTACTGTTTAAATGTGCATGTGGTAGCAACTTTGAAAAAACATTTACGAAATTTAAAAATAATAGCCAACGTAAATGTGACGTGTGCCAACCGCCAAAAGCGTCACGCTAAACGTATATAACGGGTGCGTTAATCCAATGAGGATTAACGCACTTTTTATTGAACTCCTTATTGAACAAACGGGGCAGGTTAATTTAAGAAAATAGATGCCTAGGGGATTTATTGGCTCAGTGGGTTATGAAGGTTCACAATTTCTAAATCTCATAAAAATTCTTTGCGCATCCTGGCTTACTGTATAACTTGAAGAACCCTATGGTCATTCACCCCAATAAAAAATGCATCCGATTATTCGGATGCATACTTAATTATTCCATGTAAATAAACTGAGTATTCTCTCTGTACATATTCTCTTAATTTAATTCTTTTTTCTGCCTCTAATACTCTAACCATTTCTTGAATCTTTTTTTCACTTTCTTTTGTAGTAGGAATCTCTAATGAAAACAAATTACCTCGACTACTATTTAGTAATTTTTTTAATAACTCAACTTTATTCATTGGATAATCCCCTTTATTTACTATATTCGACATAAAGGCGACTTTTTCCTTGGAACATCTTATATTGTTTCAAGTTTTACCTACTTTCCACTAAAAAAATTTGATTATAGGTAGTATGACAGGAATCGGATAGCTTTTTTTATTAGCTTTTTTTATAACTACCTTTTACCAATCTAATCATATCACGCCCTGATATCTTTTCTGTTTCATGATAACCTTCTTCATCCCGCAAACTCAAGTTCCAGCTACTATCTTTATCTTCATTTAACCTAAATAACTTATTGGTAAAAACATTTGTATAAAAATCCCCATTTCTTAGCCTCATACTATCCCACCTCTCTAATGTATATAAACTGTATTATGCCCAAGATATTGATCTGGAGCCATTAGAAATATACAGTCCAAAAATCCTGGATATACAGGGGAAAGAAGTGAAAATCAGGGGGAGGGTCAGAGCATGGATAGTTTTGTAAAAAAAGAAGTGCGGGTAACGGAAATTTCCCTTATTCAGCTAACGGGTGCAAGAGTTGTAGATTAGGCTGTCATTATGGCAGCTTTTTTTATTGCACTAAAGGGGCAGGTTAGTGGAACAAGAATAGTGTTGTATAATACCTTAAAGCTATTGATTTAATAAAAGGAGAAAGTAATGATAAGTGCAAACAATTTTAAAACAGGTGACATACTAGATGATTACGCTGATTTTAGATTTGTAGAGTGTGTATTCTGTAAATGCCAATATATTCACGACTTTGAGCTTTGTACTTTGTTCTATGACCCCAATGATTTAGAACGAAGTTTTTCAACATTATTTGGATGTGATGAAGACAAGAATTATCCATTACCTTGTCGTAAGTGTAAACGGACGGAATGGGATTTCACAGATATTGATAATGATGAAAGAGAAAATGTCTTAAAAGGTGAATGGGGTTGGGCAATATAACGACTTACTAATTCAACTAACTGAGTGCATTACTGAACATCGGTAATGCATATTCTTATTGAAGTAACGGGGCAGGTTGGTGAAATAAAAAGTTTTAATTGTGTCATGAATTTTCTATATTTGGAAAAACTAATTAAATCTCTAATACTTGTATTTATTAGGTGGTTTAAATATGTGGTGGTCTCCATATACAGCATTAAGTATTAACCTTATTGTTATCTGGTTTATGCCAAAGCGGTTAACAGCGAAAAAGATATATGTAACTTGGTTTATAATCGCCATGATTAGGTGTAGAAGAGATTGTGAAGGATTCCACTTAAATGTGGTGTAATGCTTTGTTAAGTATTTAAATCAAATTAAAATTATTTACTATCGGATGCTTATATTGTGAATGGGATTGCGACGATTCCATATTGTTATTAAGCTAAAAGGAAAATAGGAAGTGCGTATTATTTCAATGTCCCTTACTACCCAATTATAATTTAAAGAAATTCAACTCTCATTCATGCTTCTTGTGTCATTAATATTTAAACCAATACGAAAAACTGAGAAAACGGGCGTAATTTTGAGAAAGCCATTAGGTTTTAGAGGGAGGAATGGATGGCAAGAATATATATGGAAGATAGCGTTTACATTCTCTTTGCCCATTCCTTTGATAATAATTTCGTTAGCTTTGCTTCTCCGCCCTTTGATGTAGCACAATCTGGAAGCATTATTGGGGTGATTATTGATCGTCTACTATTACATTTATATCCCCGAATGTATTTATTTGGACTTTTTCTTCCTTCAAGGTTTCATTAACCTGTATGAGCTCTTCACATTGTTTCTTAAAAACCTCAACATCCTCAAGGACAGTTGGATTTAATGTAACCTCAATATGTTCTTCACTTAAAGGGATGCAAATTGTTTCAATTTGTGAATCTATGTCACTGTTTGGATTTACAATCTTTTTCTCAATGATTAGCTGTTCATGGGTAACAGGGACCATAATTTGTTTAACCTCGGTAAAGGTTTTCTTATATACCCTAACATCTGCTGTCTCAACCCTCTTCTTGCTCACCTGCAATTCTTCTTTATGTAGTTTGAGCGTTACTTCTTCATGATGGTCATTTGATGAATTCTGCTTTTCATGCAACTTAATCTCCCTCCATAAGAAATGGTGAAACCACCTTAACATTGCTTGACGATGTTAAGGTGGTTTTATTTTTAGCTATGATTTATATCTTCAAAACCTGAATCATCGGAAATGATATCAACACTTCCAGTTGTATTAACATGTGCCTCTTCGTGTTTAAGCGTTTCTTCGATATGCCGGGTTTCCTCAACTTCACGTTTCGCAGCGGAGATCTCCTCGGTTGTCACTGTATATTTGTTTACCTCAACTTCTTCTTGGCTAACTGGAATATGGATAGTTTCCTCCGAACTGATGGGTTCATCACTTCGTTCGTTATTCAATTTCGTTCTTTTTATCACAACTTCCTCGTGCATGACAGGAACGTCGACCGTTTTTTGTTCTTCCACAACCTCTTTTGAGAGGACTACTTCTCCAGCATTGACCTTATTTTTCGTAATGTCAACCTCTTCTTTATGAAGCTGGAGTGCGCCGCTCGTTTGGTTATTTTCATGTCTATCTTCATTCTCAACATTTTGAGCTCTGTCATCACCAAATAACCCTAAAAAATCGCTCATAAAAATCCCCCTAGCAAGTTAATTAAAGACAATCTTTTATATAGTGTGTTTATGAGGTGGATTTATACTTAAAATCATTAGAAAGAAACTTATAAAAAGGGGATATATAGGCTGGAGTTATATCCACTAATTTATTCAAATTCGGTTGAATGTTTTGATATTTTCTTTTCTGTATTATTTTAGGAACTTTGGGAACCATATTTTTTCTTATTGTTTTTGTCACTTTTACCAAAATTAATCCCTCCTGTATAGATAGACTTTTTCCATAGAGAGGGATTTTATCGAATGCTTGTTTTTTTCTTATTACGTCTTTATTATCTCGGTCATTCCTATCAATATCGTCTTCGATAATATCTTCTTGCTTGGTGTTTCTGTCCTTAATAAAATCCTTGTCAGTATCTGTGTTTTTGTCTTCAGAAGGGTCATAATAATTGTTATTCAAATCGTTATCATGTTCATTTAGGTCATTATTAATATTATTTCGATCCAAGTCGTTGTCTAAGTTACGATCATTCCTGTCAGGGTTATTGATTCTCTGTGGAGTTATTCGGTTATCAGTGTTGGCATTACAGGCACCTAAAACCATTGCAGAGAGGACAGTTCCAGCAAGCAATAAAAAAAGGTTTTTCTTCAAGGTAAAATCCTCCTTTAAGGAAAATTAAATTTCTTAAATTGTTTTTTAAAATTTTAGAAAAAAATTGCTAGTACTTTTTTACAAATCTTAAGTTGGAAGTTTTTTTCCAAAAATTCACCTTCCAAATTTTCAACAAGCAAAAGTATAGAAAAAGTACAAAAGTGAAGTAAACATAGTCAACCGAATTGGATTTAGAATAAATGCCAATAATAAAAACAAATAAAATGATAAAGGATGATCTCCTATGATTTATATTTACCATGATTATGGTGGGACACATACCACGGCTTTGGCTGCCGCATATCATTTAAAACAATTACCTCAATCAGAAAGAACACTAACTTCGGAAGAGATATTAAATGTAAAATATTTTAATCGACTAACAAAAGAGGATTTTGGAAAACTCATTTTTCACGGGAACGATGAAGATGGCAACTCAGTGTATACAATTGGACGGAAAAGGAACAAGCTTGTTGTTCCAGGATTAAAAGAATTGACTTTACTACTACAAAATAAATTTCATTTTAATGAAAAAATAGTTTTCTCCAATACATCACCAACTGTTCCAATTGTTATGTCATTCGGGGGATTTTTCTCGAGAGGATTGAAAATTGACTTTATAGGGGTACCATTATTAGTAAAAGGTGCAAAACAATGCCGTGATAATGTTTATCGGTTAGTTGAAAATACGAAACAAGTTGGTAAAACTTCTTTCAATGAAAACGTGATTACTTTAGAAAATGAAATGTATAAGTAAAAAATTTCTGTTAGCTGAATAAAAAAAGCCGAAAATATCTTTAGTCTTAGTTATTCCTTTGGAAACTCTTCCACTATAAGCATAATACTTCCTCTTCAATTTTCTTTTTAGTGTTATTATCCATAATCTTGCCTCCAAAATTTTAATAAGACTTATAGGTCCCCTAAAAAAGTTGCACATTTAAGAATGAAATGAACATAAAAGTTTTATTAACCCTCTTTTAAAATTTTTAAAATAAATTTGGACAAGATAATAATTGATTTTCAACCAAATCCCTAAAATGACTAAAATATACGATTCGTTTGTACAACTCTAAATAACCTTGTTAATAACAATTTTATTAGTAACAATCTCATTAAAATCCGTAATATGGATATGTTAAAAATAGTATTTCAATTAAAATAAAAAAGGAGAAAGGGAATGAGATTATTTGGAGAAAGCTTCGAAAATTTGTTAGGAGTAAAAAAACCTAGAGCACGGCATAAAAATGAAGTAGATCGTTTGGATCAATACTTTGAAACCCCCATCATACATAGGCAAATTCATGGGGATAAAATATACGTCCCGTTAAACTTGGACAGAGTTTAGAATCAGATACGTTAATTAAAAAACAGTATATTTCTACTAATCCAATTTTATATTGCCTAAGTAATTATCAATACTGTCATTGACGATTATTCTTCCAGCATATTGGGGGTCGCCGACAAAAAATGCGAATATCATAGGCTAAAACATTTTTTGAACAAGGTGACCCAACACATTTTTTCTTATAAGTAAAAGATTGTGAAGCAAACTTAAATTTTAGGGTGCTTGAGTTTAACAAAACAGTTGCTGCTGCGGATCTTTTTCTTGTTCTACTAACCATATGATAGTTGAAGTAGTAAATAATTCACTAATGTTGGATTTAACGCCTATTATGTATTTATTCGGACAAAGATATAACGGGACAAATTTGGAGTAGACAAAAAAGCGTCAAAAATGACGCTTCAAATAGAGTGAAATTAATCCATTTTATGTAGTGGTCTTAAAAATTGAATTGGACAAGTGTGGAACATAGAAAAAAATACAAAACCATCCTTTTTAGGATGGTTAAGGAAAATGGAAGAGATTTTTATTACAGGATATTTTATTCAAATTTCGTGTAAATGTATTTAGGCAATTGAACATTTTTAGGTAGAAGAGCTTTTATTAGAGCTTTTAATGACAGCCAAGAAAGCACGTATAATAGGTAAACGTCTATTCCTCTTTAAACATGGACACATACACTATTTTTGAAACAATTTGAGGAGGAAATAAAAAATGGAAAGACAATTCTTTGGCAGTATGGGTTATGGAGGCTATCCTGGTTACGGTATGGGATACGGAGGTTATCCTGGTTATGGCATGGGCATGGGTTATGGAGGCTATCCTGGCTATGGTATAGGATATGGAGGTTATCCTTTCCATCATTATGGGTATGGAGGCTATCCTTTCCACCACCACCATGGATTCCATCACGGCTGTTGTTAACCTACAAAAAGTATATTACCCTGGAGCGATGTCTTATCGGTTTTAAACTATCTAAGGATTAAATCTTTACATGTATTTTAAGTAATAATCTATTAATAACTCCAATCACGAATTAGGTTAGAGCGTTTTCTTAATTTTTATTTGGATTGGTCCTTATTCCACTAACGGGTGCAAGAATTGAAGAAAAGCAATGCATTTTTTCAGCATTGCTTTTTTGTGTCCCTTTTAAAAATACTTCCTATAAAGCTCTTGTCTTAAACTCCCACTTAACTGTGCATATATCCTCGTAGTCTCACTTTTCTCATGACCTAATAAACTCTGAATGACTTCAAGAGGGGCACCATTATTTAACATGTGAGTAGCATAGCTGTGCCTCAGTTGGTGTGGATGGATCGTTTTATTTATGCCTGCCCTTTTTGAAATTCGCTTGATGATATATCTCATTTGGGCAATACTCATTCGGTGTGGATACCGTTCGGTAACAAAAATGGCGGCATCGTCATCTTGGCGTTGTTCAAAGTATCTTTTAAGCCAAATTTCACAGCGGATATTAAAATAAACTTCTCTTTCTTTATCTCCTTTTCCTCTTACGACAGCGGAACAGTTTGACCAATTAATTCTATTTTTTCTAATGAAACAATTTCTCCAATACGGCAGCCAGTTGAAAACATAAATTCAAACAAAGCCTTTTCCATTGAAGTGGTGCACGCTTCCCGTAAATGTTCAATTTCAAATTCTGTTAAAAACTTAGGAATACGTTTCCCTGCTTTAGGTTCTTTTATTTTGAAGGCAGGATTTTTGGCTATATGCCCTTCTTCATGAGACCACCGAAACAATGACTTCATGAACCGTATACGATGAGCTAAACTCGAAGGTTTTAACTTTTCGCTTGACTTTGCTAGATATTCTTTTAGTTGACCTGTCGATATTGTATCAAGTTTAACGTCTTTGAAATATCGAATAAGTAATGTGGCTTGAAGTTTGTATGCTTTTAATGTTTGTGGTGAGAACCCTTCAATTCGTTTATCTGATTCATACGTTTCCCATGCCTTTGACAATAACAAAGTACATCTCTCCCTAAAAATGTATTTTTTAGAGGAATTATTGACCTTATTCTAGAAATTGAAACGGAAGAAACTATTCAACTACTGGGGTAGGTTAATTGAATAGAAAATAATATTACTTAACCAAAAATGGCATAATATATAAAAGTTCAATTAGAAGGGACAAAAATATGGTTAAGGTAGTTATTTGGTCTTTATTTATTATTCCGTGGATTTCTTTGTTCTTTTTAAACGGTAAAGCGATTCGAAGATATATGCCTGTTGCTCTATTTGCCACCGTGTTGAACACTATATTAGCTCAAATGGCTTGGTCATATAACTGGTGGAAATTTAAAGAGACTCTTTTTACATGGGATAAATTAGCGCCATTATTTACAGTTTATGGCGTTTTCTTGGTGGGTACTATATGGATATTTTATTTTACATTTCGTAGATTTTGGATATATATAATTGTTAATTTAATTATCGACCTCTTCTACGGGATGGGTCTTACTAAAATGTTAAACAAGCTTGAGATAAGAGAAAACGGTAGTTTCTCTCCTCTACAAAATCTTTTAGCAATGACAATATTAGCATTAATTCTTTATCTTTATCAGATATGGCAGGAAAGAATCTTTGAAAAGGAATATGTTAAGTAACATTCATTTGAAACCTTATATAAAGAAGAATTTTTGTTCAACTAATGGATGCAAGAGTTAAACAAAACGTTGTTTCGACAGCGTTTTTTCTTATTGAGCTAAATTGGCAGGTTAGTGCAACAAGAAAGAGGAAAATCTATATCTTATTTATGTTGCTTTGATAAATAGTGTGAAGTAAATAAAAAAAGCGTCAATAATGAAGCTTTACAAGAGAGTGAAAAAATATGCTTGCTTACAGTAGTTTATGTAATGGTCTTCAAAAATGAAATGGACAAGTGTGAAACAAATAATAAAAAAGCGTCAATTTGACGCTTTCAAGGAAAGTGAAGATATAAGGTTGTGGTATGAACTAATAATTTATTTTATGTAAATAAGAAAATAATGAAAGGGACAAGTACGTACAATAAAATTTTTTAAGAAATAAAAAAACCAGAAAACTCCTGACTAAATCCTGATACTTCAAGAAGCATCGCTTATTTTATTTTTATTGGAAAAATACCTCATATGTAAGACAAATAAACGACTAACTTCTATCCAAATAGTTTGCATTTGGACATTTACTATTGCTTTCCAAAATATCTTTGATTTGTTTATTGATATGAAATATCACGGTTACTGGTATTTTTTAAAGGTGTAAATTGGGAAGCGTTACCTATACATATAATTTTACTTCCACGATATTTATAAGAGGACTATTTCCCCTTAAACTCCACATTTGTCCTATTTATTTATCAAAATTATTTTCATAAAATAATGTAGTCCTAGTTTTACCACCATTGACACCACTTTTAAGCGCCTAATGACGCTTTTTTTATTTGACTATATACTTGTCCATACAGATATAACTTTTTTACATATATTATATCAACCTATAAATGGAGGTGATAAATATAAAAATGGGTAAAAAACCAAATGGCCTTATTTTAAATGTTGTATTTTTTATCTTAGTAATAATTCTAATCAGTGCCCATTTTTTCTGGTAGGGTTTATGAGGTTAGAATTCGTCCTTTATTAGGACGTATTTTTTAACTACTTTTTACCATGATGGTTCTAAAATCCGTACCGTATAAATAGCACGGCTCAGACGGGTGCCTCACCCATGCCAGGCTTATGGGGGTACCTGAATACACCTACCTTAGGTAGGCTTACCCCTAGGGACAATGAATATAACTATAGATATAGACTAATATACATATATGACAGTGACTAATGATAACTGTTGACCCTTTGCTACTACCAGGGTGCTGGTATTCTATCATATGACTATTGTATCTTCCCTCTTGACATTTTGTGAAGTGTTTCACTTAAACTAACGGGCGCTTTAGTTAAACAAAGGGTTGCTGCGGCAGCCTTCTTTATTACTGAACTAAAGGTGCAGGATAGTTGAACAAGGATAGGGAATACTGGAGTTATATATTTTTCTAAGGTGAATTAAAAGATGACTCCATTGATTAGAAAAGAAAAAATTATAAGTTCCGATAAGTTTTTTCAAAGAATACATCAAGTAGAAGTGGAATATGTAAACTATTGGAAAGAACATACGTTATGGCACTGGGAATTTTGGGTTTCAGTAGCATTATCAATAATTCCTTGGCTTGTATGGATAATACTGCGAAAGCGTGGAAGTGAGGCAAGATTGCTTTTAGCTGGAATTTTTGGGTTAAGTGTAGCTTCTTGGCTAGATTTTTTAGGCCTTGTTTTTGGGCTTTGGCATTATTCTGGGAGAGTATTGCCTACCATTCCAACGTTTTTACCTTGGGATTTTACTTTAATTCCTGTTACTCTGATGCTTTGGCTACAATTTAAACCAGCTCTAAATCCTTTTTTAAAAGCTGTTATTTATTCCGCATTGACTTCTTTTATAGGTGAACCATTATTTGAATGGATTGGATTTTATACAACTGTAAAATGGAATGTTTTTTATTCCTTTCCAATTTACATTATTATCTATTTAATAGCTTATCGAATTAGTAAGGCAAAATCATTTGAACCTTTGTAACAACTAAGCAATATTTCAATAACTTAGTTTGTGAATGATTTCACTTAAAGTAACGGGTGCAATAGTTTAAGATTGCCTGCTTTCGGTGGGCTTTTTTTGCTTCTTCCACTAACGTGGCAGGTGTGCGGCCGAGCCTAGGTCGTATCATATAACGGGTGGGATTCCCGTCGAGTAAGAACTAGCCATTCGCTCGTAGCGAGTCTTGGAGGGCTAAAGGTAACTTTAGTCTTTAAGCGTAGACAGTTAGGTGGCGGGC
>NZ_SMYO01000031.1 GCF_004358205.1 Bacillus salipaludis | reverse complement strand
TATTTTACCCCTCATCGCTTACAAAAGATGCAAAATGCCTGGAATGCATCCTCTTGATAAACATTGTAACATTTGGTAAGCCGTATGCCTTAATAGGGCACGTACGGTTTGATAAGGGGGAAGCCTCGAGAGAGGCTTCCCTACTTTCTTATTTCAACGGTGTTTAATAACGAGGAATCACTCTTTCTTTATTCAACTAAAGGGGGAGGTTAGTGGAACAAGAATAATGTTGTATAATACCTTAAAGCTATTGATTTAATAAAAGGAAAAAGTAATGATAAGTGCAAACAATTTTAAAACAGTGACATACTAGATGATTACGCTGATTTTAGATTTGTAGAGTGTGTATTCTGTAAATGCCAATATATTCACGACTTTGAGCTTTGTACTTTGTTCTATGACCCCAATGATTTAGAACGAAGTTTTTCAACATTATTTGGATGTGATGAAGACAAGAATTATCCATTACCTTGTCGTAAGTGTAAACGGAAGGAATGGATTTCGCAGATATTGATAATGATGAAAGAGAAAATGTCTTAAAAGGTGAATGGGGTTGGGCAATATAAAGACTTACTAATTCAACTAATTGAGTGCATTACTGAACATCGGGAATGCATATTCTTATTGAAGTAACTGGGCAGTTTAATTAAATAAAGTATTAGAATAACTGGGATTCCATAAGGAGTGAGGTTATTGGGGCTTGATGTTTTGATATATGATAAGACGACAAAAAAATAAAGACATACGAAATAACAGAAGCCTTACACAATGAAATATTTAACTCGAAGAAATTATGCCGAAGCTATCTAGAGTTGAGGAAAATAAGCGATTATTATCTGTCAGATGCAACCTATGAAGGACAGGCACTTATTGTGTTAATCACTGATTTGGAAAAATACAAGCTGTTTATTAACGAAAAAAACAAGGTGAGTATCAAAGTCTTATTAATGAAATCTCCAATCCAGCCATTAAAAAAATATTTGTCGGAGGGGATTGAAACAAAAGGTTTTGGCCATATTCAACTAACGGGTGCAAGAGTTGCAGATCAAGCTGTCAAAATGGCAGTTTTTAAATGTGATTGCACATAAAATCATAATCGAAGATATATGTAACACATGGCTAAGCGCACGGCTATGAAGGAAAGATGCGTTCTTGGAATGCTGCAATGGTCTACGAAGGCACCAGAAGGTTAAGACAAATGTTTAATGTCCAATTATAAATAAATAAATAAATAAAAACACCGATTTGAATGTCGGTGTTTTTATTTAATCTCTAGGCAATTTAAAAAATTGGTTGTCTCGTTATCGTGGCTTCTTCACTGGATCTCTTATACTAATTAGCAGTATGCCTTGATTTAGTGATTAGTCTATGCTTGACCTTATTTTTTGTCCAGTTAAGTGTAGGTGATTCAACAGATATAATAAAATGGCATCAATTTGCTAGTACACCTTGATACTCTTCCTTACTTTCAAGAACACTTTTTGCGTAAGGACATACAGGAATAATATATAAGTTTTCATCTCTTGCATATTCAGCTATCTTGTTTACTAATTCTTTGCCTAATCCACGACCATTATGTCCCTCATATACAACTGTGTGGCTTACAATAATTAAATTTCTTCCATTTACATCTTTTCCGCTTGGGATAAATTGAATTCTTGCAATAATTTCATTAGATTCCTCAATATAAAATTCATTCTTGCCCATTTTAATTTCAGTCATTTCCTCATTCTCCTAACTTTATTAGTTCTGTTTATTTTTGCTCATAAGTAAGTGCTCTGCTTGGACAACGATCAATCACTTCCATGATTTTTTTAGCTGTTGCATTCTGGGGTGATACCCAAGGTCTTTTCTGGGTATCGAATACACTTGGCAATCCCTTTACACATTCTGCTGCGTGTTTACAAATATTGGGTTTCCAATATATTTTGATACCTTCAGCTTCATAAGTTTTAATATTTTCGCTCATAATATCCTCCTTCTAATAGTTCTGTGGGAATAATAATTTTAAATTACTCTTAAATTCTTCCTCTGATCTAAATTTAACAAAACTGTATGATGGGTTTTTACCAACAAACGAGCCACTTGGTAGCATGATGAATTTTTGAAAAACAATATTAATTTAATAGTACTTTATGTTATGAGGAATCTCCAACCTGAACTCCATATTTTCAATATGAAAATTGTACAAGACAAGAGAATTCGGATTTATGATTTAACCCTGTCTCAAAGTGAGATTTCAAAAGTTTTAATTCTTCATGATATTAATATAGAAGAAATATAAAAACATTCAAGCACATTGGAAGACTATTTTTATGATTAAATCCATGGAGGTGGTAAAGTTGATTAAATTGATGGAGTTGGAAGGGAAAAAATTAAAACAAAAAACTGCTATTAGTGAGATTATTATTTATTGAGGTATTATTATGTTTTTGTAAATGTTTTCCATCTAAATGGTAAATGTCGGTTTTTGTCCAGAGTTATTCCACAATCATTCAACTTATTTTATGAAAACTAAAAAACGACTAGCGGAAAGTGCTTTGTGAAATGTTTCACTTGAACTAACGGGGCAGTTTAAGAAGGAAACGTGTTAAATTTAAGTAAATTGTACATATGTAAAAAACGAAAGGAATCTTTTATGATAAATATTCACTTTATGGACTGGGGAAAAAATCGTCCCAAAAAACACTATAATCGATTACACGAAATGAGAATTTTTGAGTTGATATTTTCAACTAAAATTACTCAATTAGGTGTGGAATTAGCCCAGTTTAAAATGATTAGTGTATACTGCTTGGCAAATCCAAATAAGAGTGTTTCCTTTGAAGAGGATAATGCAATTGAGGAGATACAAATATTTGTTCCTTATGACTATATGTCTTTTTTGGAATTAGAATCAACACAAGCGAAATTTCAAGAGTTTTCTGAGTTAATCAGATGTTACATTGTGCCTGCAATTAAGACATATTCGAAATTATCTTCTTCAATTATTGAGTCTTATGTTGAAGAAGCACTTAGTGAAATTGCGAAACAGAATTTTGAAGCAGTTTTTATTGTTGATAAAACACCGAGAAAAAGTCCAAGTCGCAAAAAAATGGCTATCTTAAAGGGAATTCATCGTTCAGAAGGCTTTCAGTTAAGGTGTGAGGTCTATAATGAAAAAGGTCTAAGAATTATTGACGAATTATTGGTAGAAGAGGTTGGAAACGAAGTTGTATATGCAAGGTTTCTAGGTACTCTCAAATGGGAAAATGAAAACCTAATCGTAGTAAAGTCGAAGTCAAGTAGTTGGAAGGCTGAAATATGTCTTTGAGTTATTTAACTAACGGGTGCAAGAGTTGTAGATCAAGCTGTCATTGTGGCAGCTTTTTTTATTGCATTAAAGGGGCAGGTTAGTTAAAGTAAAAAATCACATAATTAATCCTTTTTTGGTTAATAGTACAAAATAAAGTATTATTTTCGTAGGATTAAGATGCCCGAATTTATAAAGGAAGAAACCCCACATAACATAAGATTAACTGCACCTGAAATTGCTAACATTTGGTCACAGTATCAGAGTGATACTATGGCAATATGCATTTACAAACATATGCTTCAAATTGTTGAAGACGCCTCTATACGTCCGATTTTAGAATTTTCTTTGAAATTGGTTGAGGGGCACATTACCAAGGTAAAGGATTATTTTTCACAAGAAAAATTTCCGATACCCCACGGTTTTACTGAGGCAGATGTGGATTTGTCTGCTCCTCGCTTGTTTTCAGATGAATTTACCTTATCTTATACCTACATAATGAGTGTCAATGGTTTAGCAGGCTATGCCGCCGCTTTAACAACAAATATGCGTAGGGACATAAGGGATTACTTCGTACATTGCCAAAATGAAACAATGGAACTTTTCAACAAATCATTAGATTTACTATTGGAAAAAGGTATTGTATCTAGACCACCATTTATTAGCCCTTCCGAACAATATGAATTTATTGAATCCCATAATTTTATTGAAGGTATATTCCGAGGGAAAAGACCGTTAAGTTGCATTGAGTTAAGTAACGTTTACTGGGATTTGCGAAAAGTTCAGTTAAGTAAATCACTCACAATGGGTTTCTCTCAAGTGGCTAAATCTCAAGAGGTTAAGAACTTTTTATGGCGTGGGGTAGAACTTTACAAAAAACACATTGAGACGTTGGAGGACCTATTGAACAATGACCATCTTCCAAAGCCAAAATCGGAGGAAGCGGAAGTTTCTAATTCAACAATTTCACCTTTTTCAGACCGTCTTATGATGCATCACAAGGCTCTTTTAGGTTCTACTTCCATCGGTGTGTATGGTTCAGCCATAGGTACCTGTCAACGGACAGACTTAGGAATAAAGTATATGCTGCTTCTTACGGAAATGGCACACTATACGAAAGATGGATTTGATATTCTGATTAAATACAAATGGGCTGAACAGCCACCTTTGGCAGATGATAGAAAGAAATTATCAACACAATAATAATATATTTGTGAAGGAATGTACTTACACTAACGGGTGTATGAGTTGAATAAGCATCGGGCTGCATCAGCAGTTTTTTTGTGTTTTGAGAAATATAACAACAAAAAATAATACACTTTAAACGTTAAAAAAGGCCCGATAAAGGGCCTTTTTCCTACTCCATCCATCTTATTTATTAGTAGAACACAAATGCTGTACCAACGATGATAAGAAGGATGAACAATACTACGATTAACGCAAAACTATTTCCTACTCCGTCCATTTATTGCACCTCCAGCCATAATCATTCTTTCCGCTAGAACGTGTATTGGTTTATTAAACAATAAAGGAAGTACCAACAATAATTAAAAGGATAAACAATACGACGATTAAAACAAATGTACTGCCTCCGCCGAAACCACCGTAGCCATAGCCTCCGTAGCCAAATCCTCCAAAGCACATACTTATCACCACCTGTTAGAATGTTCGAAATTAAATCCTTCACTATGTATCATATTTCATAAGACAAGAATTGCTTGGACAAACATCATATTGATAAGGCAAAATGTACGAAATGCCTATAAATCGAAAAAAACGTCTGCTTTATGGCAAACGTTCTTTATATCCAAAAAGGTAATGTAATATGACTGGCTTGGTGTAATAATAATATATGTACAAGATAATGAAATGGAATGGACAAGGGCTGATTTTTTAACGAATTAATTCTCGGTATGTTCTAAAAAATAACTCCAAGTAAAACTTAACCGATTAGGTACTCAAGTTAAACTGATGCATAGTCTAGAGTGTATCCGAAAAGCCATAATCTTGCTTAGCACATAGACTTGTCACAAAGACAGTCTCAATCACAAAAGCCCCTAGAAGGGCTTTTTTGTATTTATTAATCCTTTCGACGTAATAAAAGACTACACTTAAGCATGGCACTGGGAGACAACCTAGGAGAAGGACCATAAATAGATATGAAAAGTGGACAGTCGGAGATTCGCATTTCGTATTATTAAAAAGCAAGGATTTCTCACAAATACTCACTAACGGTCATGTTAGTTAAAACGCATAAAATAAACCTCATTTCTGAGGTCTACGGCTTAAAATTTAATAATCCCAAGAATTTACTTGTATCGTCTTGAAATGTTAAAAAATATGGTTGGTTCTCGTTGTCAAAAACCAATAAATATGGGTGTTGTTCTTGACTAGGAAATATAATCATTACTTCATCTACAAAGTCATTGAACCAATGATTATTAACCATAACATTAGGTTCTAAAGGGATTTTTATCACAAACCCATTATTAGGATAAGGATTCAACTTCACGTAAACCCCTGTTATTCCTTCCAGGAATTTCTCTACTTCTTGTTGTAAATCAGAGTTTTTTTGAACATTTTTTATGACTTTACCTTTATTTATATCGATAATTTGTATTTGTTGATTTGTTTGAGCCATAGCACTGGTTGTAATTAATTTAAAAATACAAATACTTATTAATATCTTTTTAATCACTTTAACCACCTCAAAGGTATTTTCCCCCAATATCTAAGGTGGTATTAAAATGCTTATTTTATAAATGTTAATTTTGAGTTTGTGAATAACTGTACTTAAACAAACGGGTGCTTGAGTTAAACAAAAGGGTCGCTGCTGCGGCTTTTTTTCTTGTTCCACTAACTGGCAGGATAATTAAATGAACATAAAAAAAGCTCTAAAATCCATGATATTCCCTAACGGAAAATACATAGAATGGTAAAGGTGATTCGTTAAAATTGTGAATGCCACTATGGAGTGGGAAAATGAATTTGAAATTATTTTTTGTCATTTTACTCATTTTATTTGGTAGTTTTTTAATTGGATTAACAGATGATGTCTTAGGTAAAATTGGTAACATTATAATGCATATTTTAGGGATTGGGTGTGTGGTTGGAGGAATTATGATTGCAAGGAGTAAGAAAGGAAAAAAACAATCATCTTGAATTAATAGGGTGTTTTCATTCAAGAGTTGCTGCCATCATACTGGAGGCTTTCTTATTGAAGTAAAGGGTATTTTATTTCTTTTTCCGAAGGAGAAATCTATAAAGAAATTTTCTTTTATCTATTGATGAAAATTTGTTGTTGACAATTTCCATAAAATACCTCAATCTATAGTTGAGTAAGTCACTCACTCATTTAAAAAGGGAAGAGGGCATGTTCGAATGAGCCAAATTAATATCCTCCAAGAAATCGTTCTACGAAAGAGAAATCAGAGAAAGAATGTCAAAGAGCTACAAATCAGCACGGCTAACAGCATCGTTGAAGGCTGTTACGTTAAAATTGGCGGTATCGATCAATGGATCACGATTCGTGGCGAGAATCGGAACACCCCCGTTTTGTTACTGATTCATGGCGGTCCGGCTTCGACTTATTCCATCTTTAGTCCGTTGTTGCGTTCATGGGAGAAGCACTTCATTGTCGTTCAGTGGGATCAGCGTGGAGCAGGAAAGACTTTTGGCAAGAACGGTAAAGACGGTAGCGGAGCAATCACTTTCGAACGTCTCGCGAAGGATGGGATAGAGGTTGCAGAATACCTATGTGATATACTCGGTCATCAAAAGGTAATTCTTATTGGAAGCTCTGCAGGCAGCCTAATTGGGATCATGATGGCAAAGCTTCGGCCAGATCTTTTTTATGCCTATGTCGGTACAGATCAGAATGCCCCAGATTCACAAAATCTTTTGTATACATTATCAGTCAACGCTCTTTACGGGGCAGGCAATACGAAGGGGGTGCAGTTGCTTGAGAAAATGGGATCGAATCAATCCCAATGGAGTCGTAAAGATTTTGACAAGAGGAATCGACTTCTCGTTAAAACTATTAAGGATGTCCCCAATATGATTACAGACTTAATTTTGCCATCTATGCTCTCTTCTCCGGAACATAAAATACGTGATTTGATGGATATTTTTAAAGGTATGAGTTATTCCCTTGACCATCTATTTGATGAATTAATAAAATTTGATTTTAAAAAATACGGTAAATTTGAGGTGCCAGTTTATATCCTTCACGGAGATAATGATATTATCACGCCATCTGAACTGGCTAGAGCTTATTATGATGAGATTGAAGCCCCTCATAAGGAGTTTGTTCTCATCAAAAAAGCTGGCCATCTTGCGTGTTTTGCCCGTCCTAATCAGTTTCTTGAGGAGTTGGTCAAGAGGGTACGTCCACTGGTTCCCACGTTTATCAACTAATTGTAAAAGCAAAAGTTCTCTAACTAAATGATATAATGAATATGACATTTATTAGATCCGGAGGTTGGAAGGGTGTCTCCATTAAACAGACAGCAGCAGCTTGATCAAATCCGTGACGAACGCAGAGAGCAGATAAAACTAGCGGCGCTTAAAATGTTTGCCCGCAGAGGATATACAGGCACGAAAACGAGCATGATTGCTAAGGAAGCAAGCATTAGTGAAGGATTAATTTACCGTTACTTCAATTCTAAAGAGGAGCTTTTCATAACTCTCGTCCAAGAATTGATGGGAGAAGCAAGAAGGGAACTCGAGTATGTTGGATCCTTACCAGGAACACCTTTTGAACAAATTAGAACCTTAACGAAAAACATGCTTGATGAGAATAATATGTATGCCTTTATGTTAATGGAACGTGCTCGCAAAGCTGAAGATGTTCCTGAAAAGGTCACACAAATCTTTGAAGAAGTTTCAACAAATGTTCTGATCGATCCGATAATTCCTATTTTCGTTAAAGGACAGGAATCGGGTGAATTTTCTCCAGGCGAACCCCGAAGAATGTTGTCATGGTATTTTACCATCCTAAACAGTCTTCTCACTCAAGAAGAGATTGATGAAGAGTATGGGTTACCAGATGTGGATGTGTTAATACGTATTTTGACAAAATAATTTCCAAAGAAGATTTTGGTATTTAATACCTTCGTTCTTCCATAATCGGGCGCTTTACTTGAATGATAAGGCGTCTTTTTTTATTGTATTGGATTCTGGAACAACACTTAATAGGGATTAAATTTTAAGGTGTAGAAAAGATTGTGAAGGATTACACTTAAACAAACGGGTGCAAGAGTTAAAAATGGAGATCGCTGTGGCGGTCTTTTTTTCTTATTCGACTAACGTGGCAGGACTAAAGAAGCAGTTTAGTTTCCGGAAGGAAAACGTTAAGTTTTAAAGAAAATAGTAGATTATTAAAATCCTATTTGGAGAAGCTGTTGGCAATAAAAAAGAGAAATAAAACTGATACAAAGAGGTGAATATATTGAAAACCTATCGATTACCCACTTTCATTTTACTTATGAGCCTTATATACATATTTGGCATTTCCAGCAAACCAGAAGCAATCAAAATGATATTTAAATTAATCCCAATGTGGCTAATTCTTTTCTATGCTTATAAACTAATACCTGATAAAAAATCACGCCCCCATTGGATTATATGGTGCGGATTATTTTTCTGTATGCTAGGTGATGGGCTAATGTGTTGGACTGGATTTTTGTCCCAAAATATATGGGCAATAATTGGAAGTATTTTATTCGTCCTCTCAGACTCAATTCTATCATGGAATTTGTTTGTTTCAGAGATTCCCTATTCTGATATCCTGATAATGACAACCTATTATACAGCGCAATTTTTAATAGCACACAGCTTGCGCTTATTTCCTAGTTTTGGCAAATATTCTTCGGGTGAAAAATAGGCGAGATCTATTGTCACGCCTTTAATGTTTTCTGTAGTAATTATGGCTGAGTTTATCCAAAAAGGATTTACGCTTTTTTGTTGAATTTATTGAACTCCCATGAAAATAAAAACTGAAAAAGGGCATGAAAAAATAGACCCAGAAAAACCAGTTTTTAAAAAAAGGCTGAGCCTCTTGAAGGATCGTATATAAGATTGGCTGGTAGATCGACTTGTGCAACCTTTCTACTTAAACTGAAATCAGTTAAAGCTGGCGCAACAACCAGAAAAAGGATTAATCTCCCATGAGTGCTACCCCTAAAGGGTGCGACAGTCGGTGGTACACCGTGGTCGTTGGAGTCAGACTAACGGATGGGCTCAAAGGCACCATAGTTCAAAGACCTTCTTCGCCAGCATTAAAACAGTATAGACGGTCTTAGCCATTTTCATTCTCTGTGGTGCAGCGCTGATTTTGCGCTGCATGGATGGCTAACGGGGCAGGTTAGTTGAACAAGAGAATGGATTTTTTTTGGTAGCATTAAACAAAAGGGAGGGGATCAGCGTGCATAAAAAGAAGTATTTTATTCTTATGCCACCTATGCTAATAATCGGGATATTTTTAATATACTTTCTTCCAGCTAATCAGAGACCTTATGTGTTTTCTGTTCCTATTGTTTTTTGAATAATTTATTACACGTGGATTTATTTTGAAAGAAAACAAAAGGGAAAAACATAATTGGCTTTTATTGAACTACTTAAGTGCTTTTAAATATGAAGACTTCTGGAATCGCTGGCATATGATGCTGTCCTTTTAGTTCAGGGATTATGTGTTTATGCGGTTTGTGTTTTGGATAACGAAGAAAAAATGGAGTAAATATCGACAAATAGTTTCCAATTTGGGTTATATTCTGTTATTTTTATTAATGGGCTTTTGGCACGGATTGGAAATTCAATATATTCTTTATGGGGTTTACCACGCATTTTTAATTGTTGCTAATAATTCGTTTGAACAAATTAATAAGAAATATCATTGGTGGCCACAAAATTAAAAAAGCCCATATACCGCCTGTCATCATCGCGTTCCATTTCGTATGCTTTGGATTTTATATTTTTTCAGGACAGTTTTTACATAAAGGAGTATGATTTATATGGAATTGAATGAACAAGTTATTGCATTAGTGGCGGAAATCTGCCAAGACGATGTAGTAAAAGAGGACCCAGATATTGATTTATTTGAATCTGGGCTGCTCGATTCGTTTGGGACTGTAGAATTGCTTGTGCAAATCGAAGAACTGTTTGGCATTAAAGTACCCATTACGGAATTCGACCGCGACACATGGAATACCCCCAATAATATCGCAAAGCAGTTGGCCGAATTTAAATGAAAAAAGCTTTATTTGCACCGCTGATATTTGCTTTTCTGACATTGTTGATTTTGATTATTATTCCCAATAGCTGGGTAGAACGTCTCATTCCAAAACAAAGAGTAAGTCAAGCAGCAACAGAACTGAATCCTCTCATGTTTCAAGGTAAATATATTCAGGGAAAAATGCTTCAGGATCATCAGTATTTGCCCATATACGGTTCATCCGAGTTGGCTAGGCTTGATCGGTTTCATCCATCCAATTATTTTAAAGAAAATTATGAAGGGTTTACTCCTTTTCTTATTGGACGCGGTGGTTCGATTTCTTTGATTCATGTTCTCAACTTTGCTGAACATATGGACCAGTTAAAAGGAAAAAAACTTGTATTTGTTTTATCCCCCCAATGGTTCCAGCCACAGGGGGCAGATTTGTCGCACTTTGTGCCAAATTACTCAATACTTCAGGGATATGATCTTGCTTTTAACGATAAAATTGACCCAAAAACGAAGAAGATTGTGATGAAACGATTGTTACAGTTTAAACCCGTACAGGACGATCGAATGCTTTCGACTCTTTATCAAGCAGAAGTTTCGAATAATGCTTGGGATAAGCGAAAAGCCGCATTTGTACGGCCATTTGCATGTGTATATAGAGGAATACTGACGAAAAAAGATTTATATTATTCGATAGCAGGCGGTATTCCGCGCAAACGCGATGTCAGCCCGGAGGTACGAAATAAATCCTGGGGGGAATTAAAACATCAAGCAGACTTAATGGGTAAACGGCAGTCAACGAATAATTCATTTTATGTGATTAATGCGAAATACAATAAAATAAAGAAGCGAGTTCCTCGATTGAAGGACTCCAAAATAGGTGCATCATACGGTAAATCCTTTGAATACTTAGATTTTCAGCTTGTACTAGATCTTTTAAAACAATCAGGTGCAAAACCATTATTTATTTCCATTCCCGTTAATGGGAGATGGTATGATTACACCGGTTTTCCAAAGGAAGGCCGTACTTCTTATTACAAACGAATTAAAGATCAAATTGAGTCACAAGGGTATCCAATTGCTGATTTTTCCAATCATGAATACGACCCTTATTTTATGAAGGATACGATTCATATAGGATGGAAAGGATGGGTATATGTGGACAAAGCAATTAAAAATTTTTACGATACTTTTTAAATTTACTAAAAATCCTGACAAGAACCCTTAGTAGCATTTAAAATCAAAAGACCTGTTTGTTCCAATTTGGAGTCGAACAGGTCTTTTTTCAAATTTCTTTATTCACCAATTCGTTAGCTTATTTTTTTGTTATAAACTGTTTTATTCTTTAACTGGGCCGTTAGTTCAAAAAAGAAATAAGAGCACTCCTCAACAACTATTCAAACTTATATTGTTGGAATGATTTTTTTAACTGCTTTTCTCTTTGTTAATTAACGTTGCAAAAAATAGGACCCTAATACCTAAATCACAGCTAATGCTTGAAAAGATAGAGTCTCAACTGTTGGGATATACAGAACCATACTTGAGATCAATCTGGAATATAAAGATCCTTTAATTGTTGAGGTACTTATTTATCCAGCTAATTGCTATTTCATTTCTTGAACAGTTTCTCCAACCATTGCAGCAAGAACCACTACTGAGAGCACTTAAGACATATGTAGGGAATTGGTATGTCACACAAGAAGGCATTATTAGAGATATTGTATTTTCCTCTATTGATAAAAGGGTAATGCGAGAGTATCCAGGTAATGATGCTGCTACTTTTGGTTGGGAGTCACAAAGGATTTTTGGTATCGTTTATAACAACAATCCTTCTTATGATATTTCCATAAGTCTTTAAATTTCTGACGAAAAAAATGTTCCCAGCAACTTTGCACAAAATCTGGTTAAAGTAAAAGTAACTCCATCCTACGACAGCCCCAAAATTGATGCAGTCAGGGGTTGAAAGTAGAGGTAATAGACTATGAGTATTAAAATAAAAAAGCAAATAGGGTGTTGCCTTTATAAGTAGTACCTTATTTATAATTGATATGATATTAAACTTAACATTAATATTGTAAAAAAAATTTTTTCGTTATTATTATAAACTATTAAAATCATTTTGATTATTTTTCTATTATTTTTACTATGGAAATATTCGCATAGTAACTGGCCAAAAACATTGTAAATATATTACAGTAAGTATTCAATCTGAGCTAACAGGGATTTAATTTAAGAAGGTAGTGGCGATCCTTTAGACAATAAAAAAACAGCCTCCGAACGAAACTGAATAGCGTAATTATGTATAGCCACCTTTACCGTATTTTAGATAAGAAAGTTTTAAACCACAGTCCTCAAAGCGTGGTCCAAAGAACATACCTCTCCGCCATGTGCATAATAGACAGGGGCTTGTCATTCCAGTTTCAATTTAAAACTCCCTATTACAGCATAATGGTTATAAAACTTTATTATGCAATTCAAACAGTGTAGCTGTTTTATCATACTTTTGATCATCCATTCTTACTTTGGTTCAAATCTTTAAGAATTATAGCTTTTGAAAACTTGTAACGGTTGTAATGTTATTGTAATATTAATGATAAATTACAATTGAAGTTGCTGTAAACATCTGGAGGAGTCTGTCACCAAGGGATAATTATGCCCTTTGATAAAAGGCTCTTTTTGTTTTCCATAAAATCATTAAGCATAGATAAATGTTGAATGGGAGTAGCTCAGGATATGCACATTTATATAGTATATCATCAATCGTAATACGCAAACTTCAAATGAAAGGAATTACAAATGTTGGTTATTTATGGAAGCTTGCGGAAAGATAGAAATACCGAATTGTTGGTATGTTTGATCAACCACATGAATCGAAAAGGTATCTGTCATTAAACAAAGATTATTATTTTATGGTGAATAGCGTATTAACAAACGAAATAATCTTATTTGTTACCCCTCTTTATTTAAACGGAATAAGTCAACTAATGAAATACTTAATTGACCAGTTACACATTAATTTTAAAGACAAAATGAAAAATAAAAGAATGTACGTTTTAGTAGTAGGTGGGGAAGATTCAAAACAAAAGGCATTACCATTAATAATGCAATTTAAGCGTATTTTTGATTTTTTTGGTGCGACTTTTAATGGTTATATCATCGGGGAAGCGAATCAACCTAATACAATATTTAAAGACAAACATGCACTTCAACAAGCAAAAGTTATCAATGAAGAAATGGTATCAAAAAAGTTCCAAAAAATGAATTTCTCCTATAAAGCAGACAGCTATCTTAAAGAAAATAATTATGCTTATGGTTGGGAAAACCATCCTTAATGCATTTAGTGAAAGGAGATGGATTTTATGACAGTGGTTTGGATCTACCCCTAGTACTTCTTGCAGTGTCATAGCTTCGCTTGTTAAACGAGATTATGGTCCCAACCAGTCAAAACATGTTTAACCAAGTAGGGGGCGAACTGTTTAGTTGACGGGATCCCACGGGCAGGTACGTTCTACTCCAGCTACCGTATTAATAAAACCAAATAAAAAATGATCAACCAGAAAGATCTGGCTGAATTGTGTGGCATTTTACCACAAATATTCCAAATTATTTAAACAAATTTGGTGTTAAAATGGATCAGGTTGATAATGCTGAAAATGTTCCACCAACAGCAAAAGAAATCGCTGAAACTTTCAAAAAGGTAAGTGCTCAAGCATCCGAGGGTATTGAACAACAATGGACGGATGACTCTTAAAAAAATTCAAATTGCGTTCGGAAGAGAAGAAACAAATGCTTCAATTCTGATGGGTTTAATAAAACATATTGTTCATCAACGTGGACAAGCTCCAATTCTTATTCGACAAGCAGGATTAAAACCATTCGGGGTATGGGTATATGGACCGCCGAAAGAGAATTGGATTCATTTAGGAGTGGAAAACCCCCCACTTTAATAATATAGGATAAACGATGGAAGCATAGTATAGGATTAGGGTTGCGGCAGCAGCCCTTTTTATTTTTAAAAGAAAGATTGTGAAGAAATGTACCTTAAACTATAGGGTGCAAGAGTTAAATAAGATTGGGCTGCTGCGGCAGCCTTTTTTGCTTGTTCCACTAACGAGGCAGTATAGTGGAACAAGTATATTCCTAAAAGTACCATTAATTGTTAATATATCAACCAGGAAAAGTAATTTAATTTTTGGAGGTAATTGTTTTGTCCATAGCAACGATTGAGGATTTTCAAAAACTAGATATTCGTATTGGTACTGTAATAAGTGCTGAACCCTTTCCAGAAGCACGTAAGCCAGCAATTAAACTAGGTATTGACTTCGGTGAAGAATTAGGAGTTAAACAATCTAGTGCACAAATAATAAAAAGGTATACTCCAGAGACGTTAATAGGTCGTCAAGTGGTCGCAGTTGTAAATTTCCCACCCCGTCGAATAGCTGGATTCAGATCTGAGGTATTAGTTATTGGAGGTGTTCCAGAAGAGGGTGATGTAGTTCTCTTAATGCCAGATGAGCCTGTTAAAAATGGCACACCGATTGCCTAAGTAAGGATTGTCACAATGACGGTCTTTTTTATTTCAACTGTGTTTAATAACGAGGAATTACTTTTTCTTTATTCAACGAATGGCAGTTTAGTTCAAGAACGAAAATGATAAATTTAGAATATAACGTATAAATTTCAGTGCTAAATAGGTCGGGTATGAGAGGAGAAATTAAATCTCAAATAGGAAGTTGAGGGAAGCTCAGAAAATGAGCTTCTCTTTGTTTATGGTTCTTCTATAACTTTCGTAGAAATGTTTGTGAAGAAATGTACTTAAGTTATAGGAAACGTTTGATCAAATTCAAGATGCTGCGGAGGTTTTTTTCGTGTTGAGCTAGACCAGCTATTAGTTACTGCCTTTAACTTTAAAATGCCATCTAAATATGTGTTCATTTCTATTACCCCATCAATCCATTTTACCGTAATCTTAACATTATTCTTCTTCCTCTAACCTGCAATGTTCCAGTAATCGTCCAATTATGAAAACGAAATATTAAACATGATTCTATTTTCCATGTTTCTTCTGATGACTTCCGGGGTAGACATACGTTAAATGGGATGCCATTTATATCCCGCATTAATATATTAGAGGAGGTATTAGTGTGAGAATGGAAAAAAGAATCGTTGGAACCTTTAATTCAGAGTCAGAAGTCTTGTATGTCATTGAGGGATTGAAACGTCAGGGGCATAGTGAAACAGATATGATGGTGGTGGCAGAAAATAGAAGTAACATTCCATTGATTACTTCACATACGGGAGTCATGGTAGAAGCGGACATGCAAATGAGTACCTTAACAGGTGTTATGATGGACAACTTTGTTACAATGATGACGGCAGGAATGGGCGGAAGGCCCGCAAGAGCACTGTCCAGCAGACTTATTGAGAGAGGACTGTCAGAATTTACAGCAAAACAGTGTGAGGAGGAAATAAAAAAGGGGAAAATCACTTTGCTGGTTGATACGTATGGAACTTATGAAAGCCCTAATTTTAAAACACAATATAAGTATGAAAGCCCTATTAATAAAACATATGAAACACAATATGAGACTGAAAAAACAAGGTCAGTCCCGCTCAGTGAAGAACAGCTGGATATTACAAAACAACGTGTAGAAGTCGGTGAATTACAGCTTCGTAAAGAAGTAGTTGAAGAAGAGCGAACTGTTCTTGTTCCACTCATGCGTGAAGAAGTATATATAGAGCGACGTCCTGTCATAGATGGAAATTATGACGGGCGCCCGTTTTCAGGGGATGAAATCATTCGTATCCCAATTACGGAAGAACGGATAGAAGTAACAAAAAGACCAGTAGTCGTTGAAGAAGTGATTGTAGGCAAGAGAAAAATTCAAGAAACAAAGCAGGTACAGGATGTCATTAAAAAAGAAGAAGCACGGATTGAGCGTTCTGTCCCTTCGTCAATGGAATCATGGACGCCGGTCAACCATTTGACTGATGTAGGACAAGAAAAAGTTAGTAATGACAGCCCAAATAATTTGAGCGTGGAAGGAATTCCTAATAACACTACATTTGTAATGTCAGAGGATCAAACAGATGAAACCCGTGAAAAACGTACTGGCTCCGTTGCTATACAAGCCGAAAAAAACAAACCTGAATTATCTGCCAGTAAAAAAGACAAAACGAGCAGGGCTCTAACAGATTCTTCTGATAGGAATAAAAATGAAAATGAAAGTTCAGTAGCGAATTCAGCAGTTTCTGTGATACTAGAAGCAACCCACGATGAGAAAAATTCTACCAAAGAAGAGAAAAATAAAAATAAAAAAAATCAGCAGAAATAAAGAAAAAACACACCAAACTAAATAGGGTTGAATGAAATAGGAAGTCCTTAGATACTGTATAATAAAAGTTGATTTTCAAAGGTCACTAATCTGTGCCCTTTGAAATCAGCTTTATTCAGGAGAATTAAGTAAAAAAAAATTCTACAAGTGAATAGATGGAACACCGGCAAACCCTATGTTTTAATGGAGAAATATTTATAGTCAATTATGAGGACTACCTGGCGTATAAGTTTGTGAAAAAATGTACTTAAACAAACGGGTGCAAGACTTGAAGAAAAGCAATACATTTTTTCATCATTACTTTTTTATGTCCCTTTTTAAAATACTTCCTATAAAACTCTTTCCTTAAACTCCCACTTAACTGTGCATATATCCTGGTAGTCTCGCTTTTCTCATGACCTAAAAAAATCTGAATGACTTCAAGAGGGGGACCATTATTTAACATATGAGTAGCATAGCTGTGCCTCAGTTGGTGTGGATGAATCGCTTTATTTATGCCTGCCCTTTTCGAAATTCGCTTGATGATATATCTCATTTGTGCAATACACATTCGATGAGGATACCGTTCGGTAACAAAAATGGCGGTATCGCCATCTTGGCGTTGTTCAAGGTATCTTTTAAGCCAAATTTCACAGCGGATATTAAAATAAACTTCTCTTTCTTTATCTCCTTTTCCCCTGACAATGGCGGATCGGTTAGACCAATAAATTCTACTCCTCTGTAATGTAACAATTTCTCCAATGCGACATCCAGTTGAAAACATGAATTCAAACAATGCCTTTTCCAATGGGCTGGTACAAGCCTCACGTAAATATTCAATTTCTGTGATAAACTTAGGAATTCGTTTCCCTGCTTTAGGTTCCTTTATTTTTGCAGCTGGATTTTTTGAAACATCGCATCTTCATGTGACCACGAAAAAATGATTTTATAAAACGTATTCGGTGAGATAAACTTGAAGGTTTTAAGGTTTCGCTGGACTTTGCCGGGTATTCTTTTAGTTGAAAAGTGGATATGGCATCAATTTTAACGTCATTGAAATATCGAATAAGTAATGTGTATTGAAGTTTATATGCATTAAGTGTTTGTGGTGAGAACCCTTCAATTCGTATCCGATTCATATGTTTCCCATGCCTTTGACAAAAACAAAATTCATCTCTCCCTAAAATTTCTTTTTTAGAGGAATTATTGACTTGATTCTCGAAATCCAAACGGAAAGAGACTATTTAACTATCGGGTCAGGTTAGCTGAGGAACGGTCATATATGTCCTATAAAACAAAAAGCTCTCGAATCAAAGATTCAAGAGCCTTTTTATTTTAATCTATATTATTTTGCTAATTCAAAGCTTGCCATAATTTCTTTCAATAGGTGCTCTGCGCCTTCACGACTAAGAATTAATTTTCCACCGGCAAGCCGATAATTATCGTCAGAAACTTCACCGGTAATATCACAAGTCATATTTGGTTTATATTTTTTTAAGATAATTTTGTCTTCATCAACATAAATTTCGAGCGCATCTTTTTCAGCGATATCAAGTGTACGTCTTAATTCGATTGGAATAACCACGCGGCCTAATTCATCAACTTTACGAACAATACCAGTAGATTTCATTTCTTTGAGCCTCTCTCTGTTTAGGGTCTATTTCTATTTTGGAATTCACTTTTATTCGACAAATTTCATTCAAATTCACGATACCATCCGTCAATTATTATAAATTTAAAATTACATTAGAATTTAGTGAAAAATATATTTATTCATGAGTCAGTAAGGGAATGTGAAGGTTTGCACTTAAACTAAAGGGGCAGTTTAGTGCAATAAGGACTAATTGAAAAATAGGTGGAGATAATACCCTTTGAGGTGATTATATGCGTTTAATTCTTCTCCCCCTTATATTTGTGATACTTTTACTTCATAGCAATTCTGTTTCTGCTCAACCAGAAAATCCATTAGAAAGCCAAATAATGTCATTTATGACAGGCTTACAATCTGAAAATCCTAAACAGACCGTAGAATTGTGGATATTAGGTGTAGAAAATAGAAGTGGGGCTGTACAGTATGCCTTGCTTTCACCTAGCCTCCAAAGACAAACAAAAAAACAATTCGAAAAAAGAGGTTGGAACACTGGACAATCAAGCCCTTGGGTAGAAAATTTTCGGATAACAAAGGTTGAAAAAATCAGTGATGAAAAAATTAAATTTACAATCACTTATGATTTACGAAGTTCTTATAAAAACTTTGGGACCGGACAAAAGGAGATTACTTTGGGGAAAAATCCAGCCACAGGAAAAAGAACTTGGTTTATCACTAAAATAGTTACAAAATATAAAGAATTCGAAGGGGTTACACCAGCTGAAACAGTTATTAAATAAAGGCGATGTTTTAGGTTCTTTTTTAATTGTGAAGAATTACACTTAAACTAAAGGGTGCGTTAATCCAAGAAGGATTAACGCTTTTTTTATTAGGACTTATTAAGCTAAAGGGCTGATTAGTGGAAGGTTTGGTCAATTTAATATAAAAAATCACCGGTTGGAATACTTACCAAAAATAAACATTAACTTAATACTTAAAAT
>NZ_SMYO01000030.1 GCF_004358205.1 Bacillus salipaludis | reverse complement strand
TACATTACAGAAATTGCAGCCTTATTCATTATATTGACAATCGTAGTTGGAATCATCGGAAACATGTCTGCAGATCGTATTGTTAACTCCTTTACAAAAGGTTCTGCTTCCTTAATCGGTGGAGCCTTGATCATCGGCGTTTCACGTGCGATTCTTGTTGTATTAAATGAAGGGCATATCATCGACCCTCTCCTGCATCAAGTATCTGAGTCCATCAAACATTTTCCTGGCTATTTAAGCGTTGCCGGTATGTATAGCTTCCAGACGCTTATTCACTTTGTTCTAGCGTCCGGCAGCGGTCATGCAATGCTGACAATGCCGATTATGGCGCCGCTCGCGGACCTACTGCATATTACACGCCAAACTGCGGTGTTGTCTTTCTCTTTTGCAGACGGAATCGGAAATATGATTTTTCCGACTGCCACCACCTTAATGGCAAGTTTGGCCATTGCCGGTATTTCTTGGACAAAGTGGGCGAGGTGGATTCTTCCGCTGGTACTCATTCAATATCTCATCGGATTAATAGCTGTCATCACAGCTTACTTTATCGGATATGGTCCATTTTAAGGCCAAGAATTATTAACAGGAGGAGAAAAAAATTGCTTACCTTAATCAAAAATGGCGAAGTATACGCACCCAATTACCTAGGACGGAAAGACATATTGATAGCAGACGATAAAATCGCATTTATCGATAACAAAATTGAGATTCCTGACAACTTTGTTCCTATTCAAATTATGAATGCAGCAAATCTTTTAGTTGTTCCGGGATTTATAGATTCACATGTTCACATTATTGGTGGAGGCGGCGAGGGCGGATTCAAAACCCGCACTCCCGAGCTTATGCTCACTGATATTACAACCGCAGGTATTACAACACTAGTTGGCTTACTTGGTACGGACGGGACAACACGAAAAATGGAGAGTCTACTTGCCAAGGCGCGGGCGCTTGAAGAAGAGGGTGTTTCCTGCTTCATTCATACAGGCTCCTATCAAGTGCCCGTAAAAACACTAACGGACACAATCGAAGACGATATTATTTTAATCGACAAAATTATCGGTGTTGGAGAGATTGCCATTTCTGACCATCGATCATCAGAACCCACATTTGAGGAACTGGCTAAAGTCGCTGCTGCGGCACGAAATGGTGGGATCCTTTCAGGGAAAGCCGGCATAATAGAAATTCATGTAGGGGACGGGGAGGGGAAGCTTTCATTGCTGCATGAAATTGCAGATCAAACTAACATTCCGATTCGGCATCTCCATCCGACACATATCAACCGAAATGAAGAATTATTCAAGGCGGGAATTGATTACGCAAAGCAAGGGGGATATGTTGACTTTACTACAAGTACCATTCCTCAGTTTTTGGAGGAAGGCGAAGTGAAGTGCAGCAAGGCATTGCGCAGGATGCTTGAAGAGGGGATTCCAGTCGGACACATCACCTTCTCTTCAGACGGACAGGCAAGCCTTCCCTTCTTTGACAGCGATGGGGCGTATGTAGGCCTTCAAGTCGGAAAAGTATCGTCGTTATATCATGAAGTAAGAGATGCTGTTTTAGAGGAAGGCATCCCGTTGGAAACGGCATTGGAGGTCATCACCACGAATCCCGCACAAGTGTTAAGGCTTTCAAGCAAGGGCAGCATCCAAACCGGAAAGGATGCTGATATCGTATTGTTGCAAAAGGAAACATTAACAATTGACACTGTAATGGCAAGAGGACAGGTAATGGTTGAAAAGGGGGTTCCGCTGATAAAGGGAACTTTCGAATAAAAAATGGGAATTTACGAAAAAAAGGAACCGTGTACGGAAAGACAAGATTTTTTAGGAGAAAAGCAAGTTCCGGCCGGGCGATGCCTATTACAAGAAACGGGCTATAAACAGTTAAAATTCGAATTACGAATTTATCGACAAAAAACTTCCTCGGAAACTAGAGGATGTTCGTTTTCCAAAAGGCAAAGGTGGCTAACTACTACTTAGTCATCTTATTTAGATAATTATAATTTCCCTGAAAAGCTCAGATTTTGTAATAAATTACTGGGTGTATCCTAAAAAAAGTTAGGGAAAACGCCCTTACCTCCATAACTTATCAACATATTTTATAAGGAATAAAAAAGAGGAGGGCTACAAAATGGATGGATTTGGATACGGCGGATTTGGTGGCTGCGGTTGCGGCGGTTTTGGCTACGGAGGTGTCGGCTTCGGCGGCGGTTTTGCATTAATCGTTGTATTGTTTATCTTGTTAATTATCGTTGGTGCAGTAATCTTTTATTAAGTAAGAACAATAAAAAAGCCCTTTAAGGGCTTTTTTGTTTGGGATTACTCTTTATATGACCTATGTGCACACAAGGGGTAATGAGGGATAGTTGTAACGGCTACACTCTAGCGTATGCGTATGGCTAGGCAAAATAATCAAATGGTTAAGCCTGATTTTTGGGGATTTAATTTATCGTAAAGGAATTATTTTAATCATGTAGAAAATTACAAGGGAGGGAGGAAAAAAGGGAGAAAACCTTTAATTCTCAAGGAACACATCTGACGAATTAAGCGGAAACAAAAAGAATAAGAGCAGAGCTACTTATCAAGATTTATTCTTAAGAAAAAGGCTTTGTTAAAGAACAATGTTAATTTTTAAACAAAGTTGATTGGAGCGGAAGGTGCGAGACTCCTGCGGGAGCAGCGGGACAGGTGAGACCCCACAGGCGCTAAAGCGCCGAGGAGGCTCACCGCCCGCCCCGCGGAAAGCGCGCATCCTGGAGCGGAAATCAACAACCAAGTTTAACACAGCCAAGAAAAATAAAATAGGCAAGGTGAAAACATGAGACAAACAATAAAAGGAAAGTATGTATACGAGTTTTCGAGTGCGAATAAACCAATCGCTTCGGTTAAACTTGGCGAAATAGTGGATATCGAAACGATTGACTGTTATGGGGGACATTTAAAAACGGAAAAAGATTTAATCACTGACTTCCCTCATTTAAAAGTAAACCCTGCAACAGGACCTATTTACATTGAAGATGTGAAAAGGGGGGATGTACTTGAAATTATCATAAAAAAAATTGAACTTGATTCTGCAGGCGTGATGTCAACCAGACCAGGAGGTGGGCTTCTTGGTGATTACATTCGTGAAGCACAAACCCGGATTTTAAAGATCGAAAACGACATGGTGATCCTAAATAACACGATGACATTTCCCGTTAATAAAATGATCGGGGTTATAGGCGTTGCCCCCCTTAATGAAGCGATTCCAACTTCAACACCAGGAGAACATGGCGGTAATATGGATACGAAAGATATTACGGAAGGGAATACCCTATATTTACCGGTTTTTCAGACTGGTGCCCTTTTGGCTTTGGGAGATCTGCACGCATCTATGGGAGATGGGGAATTGAATGGGACTGGTGTTGAAATCGGCGGGAAAGTCACACTTCAAATTAACAAAAAGGAAAACGTAGAACTTTTTACGCCCATCGTGGAAACAGACAGTCATATTCTCATCATTAAAAGCGCAACAGAATTTCGTACTGCTGTAAGAGAGGCTATGATCGAAGGGATTAGGCTTTTACAAAAGGAACATAACCTGGAGTTTGCCGATGCCTATCGCATGATCAGTGCAAAAGGGGACATTCGAGTTAGTCAGCTTGTCAATCCGAAAATCACTGTTCGGCTTATGTTGCCAAAATGCCTGGTGTCTATATGAATTGACTTTTATTGTCAGCCTTCGACAAATATATTCAAAATTATTCAAAAATTATAAATATATTGACGTTTCAGATAAATAGGACTAAACTATTATTATAGAATAATTGAAGGGGGGGCTAGTTTGCCAAATTCAAAAATGGGGGAACAGCAGATTTATCAAATTTTACGGAATGCAATTTTCAATGCAGAACTTCCTCCAGGTACCCAATTAGTAGAATCTTCACTTGCTGAAGGATTTGGCGTGAGCCGAACCCCGATTCGAGCGGTTCTTTCTCGTCTGAAATATGAATCTTTGGTTCGTTTTATTCCCAATAAGGGCACTTTTGTTTATTGCCCGACACCTGAGGAAGCGGAACAAATCTTTTATATTCGAAAAATATTAGAACCGGAAGCTACATATTTAACTGCACTACAAGCGAGTCCCTCTGACCTGGAAAGGATGAACTTTTTCTTGGATCAGGAGGAACAGTTTTACCAGCAAGATCAGCCACAGAATGCCCTGCAGGCCATTCAATCCTTTCATCTAGCCGTGATTGAGGCTTGTAAAAACTCCTATCTCATACAATATTTGCGGGAGATTCTTTCCTTAACGCTTATCATTCAAACATTTTATGACGTGACAGTAACGGAAACAACCCATTCGAATCATCAGCACCGGGAATTGTATGAAGCCATTAAACAACGAGATTCCATCCGCGCAAAGCAACTTGCAATTGAACATATTCCTTTCATCATACGAGATATTGACTTCACGAAAAAATTAAATCATGCGTTACCCATTGATCAAATTATTACTCGGTACACACTCTAGTCATTTTTTTTAGGGTTAATTGTATACAATCATTGTACACGCTAGGGGGATACAATCTGATCTATCGTAATGATGGTTTTCCAACACATGTCGGATTCTGCCATTTTTAAAACTGCTGGGTAACCAGTATATGCCTACAAAGGAGAAATGAACATGGAAATGTTAAAACAGGAACAGCTGAACAATGGTGAGGCAGTTCGTGTAGAAGAAGCTGTTGCTTCCATTATTCAACGAGTTCGGCAAGAGGGGGATGCTGCCCTTAAAGCCTACCTAAAACAGTTTGACGGAGTGGAGATTGAAGAACTTCGTGTCCAAGAGGACGACATTCAGAGAGCCATTTCCCAATTACCGCAAACGATGATTGAAGACCTTCAGTTTTCGGTGGAGAGAATTCGCGCTTTTGCCGAGGCGCAGCGGCGAACACTAACAGAATTTGAGCAAGAAATGATTCCGGGGGTGTATTTGGGACAGCGGGTGATTCCGATTGAAACAGTTGGGGCTTATGTTCCCGGGGGAAGATATCCATTGTTATCTTCTGCACAAATGGCGATCATTCCCGCTAAGGTTGCAGGTGTTTCGAATGTGAAGGTCTGTACACCGCCTACTAAATCGGGAGAAGTCCACCCGGCTGTATTGGCGGCGGCTCACTTTTCCGGTGCGGATGAAGTCTACCGCGTGGGCGGGGCTCAAGCGATTGCCGCGCTTGCTTACGGCACGGAAACGATTGCACCGGTTCATAAAATTACCGGACCAGGTAACCTGTATGTGACCGAGGCCAAGCGGCAAGTTCATGGCCAGGTGGGAATTGACTTATTAGCGGGCCCGAGTGAAGTGTTGGTGATAGCCGATCAATTTGCCAACCCTGTTTATGTCGCTTCCGATTTACTCGCTCAAGCAGAGCATGATGTAAATGCCAGGGTGGCCTTAGTTACCACCGACCGTGATTTAGGCGTGGCAGTTCTTCAGGAAATTGAAGAACAGCTAAAAACCTTGCCAACTGCGGTAACGGCACGTGCTTCATGGGAAAAATGGGGACAAGTATTCCTTGCCGACAGTTTAGAAGAGGCCATTGCTATTGTAAACGAGTGGGCGCCAGAACATCTCCATGTTCAAACCATCAATGCGTATGACATTAAAGAACAATTTATCAACTATGGATCATTATTTCTAGGAGACCTATCCTCTGTTGTTTATGCAGACAAAGTGTGTGGAACGAACCACATTCTTCCGACTCGGGCTGCTGCTAAATATACAGGCGGTGTGTGGGTTGGGACATTTTTAAAAGTGGTGACCTATCAGCAAATCAAGCCAGAAGGCGTCAATGTCCTGGCACCACATTGTGTACGGCAGTCTAACCAAGAGGGTTTGATTGGTCACCTTCGTTCTGCCAATGTCAGATGGAGCGGAATGCTTGATCTCGAAGTGAAAAGCTAAATTAAAGGCTGTGCTAAACCTGGTTGTTGATTTCCGCTCCAGGATGCTCGCTTTTAAGCGGGGCGGGCGGTGAGCCTCCTCGGCGCTGAAAGCGCCTGTGGGGTCTCACCTGTCCCGCTGCTCCCGCTGGGGTCTCGCACCTTCCGCTCCAATCAACTTTGTTTTAAATATCAACATTGTTCTTTAACAAAGCCAAATTAAAAGGGGGATTTTTTTCGATGAAACGATTGACCAAAATGTTTTTGCTTACGGTTCTTTCTATTATTCTATTAGCAGGCTGCGGCGGCCAAAAGTCAAATGGAAATGCGGATGGTTCAAAAAATAGCTCCGCAAGTGCGTTACAAAGGATTAAAGATAAAGGAGTGCTTGTTGTCGCATCCTCTAACGACGTTCCATTTGCCTACATTGATAAGGATACAAAAAAGTTTTCAGGGATTGATGCTGAAATTATCACGGAAGTGGCTAAGCGTTTAGGCATTCCAAAAGTAGAAATGAAAGAAGTAAAGTTCGAAAACTTGCTGCTTGATCTTAATAATAACAATGTGGATATGGTAACCGATGGTATGTATATCAAGCCTGAGCGTCAAAAAATTGCTGACTTCACGAACATTTGGTACACCGAAGGGGAAGCATTGGTTGTCGTGAAAGATTCTCCTATTAAAGGTTTGGATGATTTAAAAGATAAGGTTGTCGGCGGACAAAAAGGAACCGCATTCCTTGAGTTTGCGCAAAAGCTTCAAAAGGAAGGCGAAATTAAAGAGGTTAAGGTGTTTAATTCACAATCTGAGCTTCTTCTTGCCGTAAATACGAACAAAATTGATGCATGTATCACAGATAGTGCGGTTGCGGGCTATAGTATCACAAATGATAAAACGTTGAACTTAAAATTAGTATCACCTTATAAGGCTGAAGCAGCTGGAAATATTGGTGCAGCGGTCCGTAAGTCAGATAAAGATCTGTTAGATGCGGTAAATAAGGAACTGGATAAGATGAAGGAAGATGGCTTTATCCTGAAGACCTTGAAAAAGTATGGATTAAATGAAGATAATTTCGTACCTGCTGGAAAATAGATTTAAAGAGATTCTTTGTCTTACATGCTCCTGACTTCTATCATGGTTTAGCTCAAGCGCCTAGCGGCAAAAGGACTTCATTATACTTCAATTGAATGTTGTTGGTTTTCTTCATTTACCTTAGTCGAAGTTCCAGTCCCAGAGCCGCTTATCGGGCGCTTGTGCTTTTCTAAAAAGGGTGATTCTCATATGAACATTTTAAAAAATTTAGATTTTGCTACAGCGTTTAAAGATCTTTCTCCAGAATTGGTAAAAGCACTGGGGACTGTTCTTGGAGCCACCGTGTGCGGGTTCGCTCTGGCATTAATCCTTGGAACACTGATTGCTTTAGGGCGGATTTCTAAATTCAAGTGGCTGAATCGAATATTGGTGATATTCCTAGAAATTATTCGCGGAACTCCTCTACTTGTCCAACTCGTCTATATGTATTATGTAGTACCGTTGCTCCTCTCACTTGTAGTCCAATTTTGGATTCCAAATTATCAAATCAATTTTAACGCCTTTACAGCAGGTACTGTTGCGATGGGAATTAACTATGGGGCTTATTTGTCAGAAGTTATTCGATCCTCAATTATTTCAATTGACCGCGGGCAAACGGAAGCAGCACTTGCCCTGGGGTATACGAGCAAGCAGGCGATGTGGTCGATTGTGATCCCACAAGCGGCTCGAGTGGCATTGCCGACCTTTGGTAATTACATCATTATGATGGTAAAGGATACTTCACTTCTTGCATTTATAACCGTGTATGAATTATTATTGCGGACTCAAGCTTACGCCTCTCAAACATTCTTAACGATTGAATCTTATACACTATTAGCTTTAGCTTATTTGGTTTTAAGTTTACCAATGGCTCAAGTTGTACGAGTACTAGAGAGGAGATTACGTCGTCATGTCTAATGTGATCATTGAAGTCAATCAATTACGAAAATCCTTTGGTTCCAACGAAATTTTAAAAGGAATCGATTTAGAGATAAAGGAAGGCGAAAAGGTAGTTATCATCGGCCCATCGGGATCAGGAAAATCTACTTTTCTTCGCTGCCTTAATTTTTTAGAAATCCCAACGGCGGGGACTGTAAAAGTCCATGGTGATTATTTCGTAAAGCCGGGCGAAAAATTTGATGAGAAGCATGTAGCCAGGCTTCGGACGGAAGTGGGAATGGTATTTCAAAGGTTTAACTTATTCCCAACAATGACGGCGTTGGAAAATGTGATGGCTGCTCAAATGAAAATCCGTAAAAAATCCAAGGAGGCGGCTCGTGCAACGGCTGAAACCTACCTGCGTAAAGTAGGTTTGGCAGAACGGATGAATCATTATCCGAGCCAATTATCAGGTGGACAGCAGCAGCGTGTCGCGATTGCCCGGGCCCTTGCGATGGAGCCGAAAGCAATGCTGTTTGACGAAGCCACCTCTGCACTCGATCCGGAACTAATTGGCGAAGTTTTAAATGTTATTCGTGATTTGGCCAAAGAGGGAATGACCATGGTGCTGGTTACCCATGAAATGAAATTTGCTGAGGAAGTGGGCGATCGTGTTATCTTTATGGACGGAGGCGTCATCGTGGAGGAAGGTCCGCCGAAGGAATTCTTCCACAACCCGAAACACAACAGAACACGGGAATTTATTCAGAAAGTGGAACATTAATAGAATGGTAAGGCAGCTTTCCTAATTTTTTAGGGGGCTGCTTTTTAATTGGACCTTTGGGACGGTTCTGTCGGCTTTTTTTGTCAGAAAGATAAAAAAGTAGACCAAGAGAACCGTCCCTATGGTATCAGAACAATATGCTTTAAGTCCTCCCTCATAAGGGCTGCTTCAATGGTTGACTGCTTTTTTAATCTTCATGGTTGAACCCCCCTAGTAAATACCATTCTTTTCGTTCCAATATAATTCATTCCAACACTTGCTGCTGTGACGAGTAACTTACTGATCCATAATGGAAGTCGCAAATGCTTATAAAACATCGTTAATAAAAAAGAAGTCATAACCAAAGTAATCAGGTTCACACCAAGAAAAGTGAAAAATTCTCGCTTACTTCCTTTTCCTTTTTGTTCAAATGTCCATTTTCGGTTCATGATATAGCTGTTTAACACCCCGGCACTGTACGAAATACATTGAGCGACGATGTAGTTTACATTGAACCAAGTCAAGAATGCATAGACGCTAAAATCAATCGAGGTATTGACCGCACCCACAATTGCAAATTTTATAAAAGAAAGCCATCGCTTGGTCATCTGTATATCATTTTCTTTTCTGGCTTCTTTTGATAGATCTCTTGAACAATATAGAGTGGACGATGTTTCGATTCGTCATAGATTCGGCCGATATATTCACCAGTGATTCCGAGAATAAAAAGTATAAACCCGTTAAAAAGCAACTGAATCACAATCAGGGAGGACCAACCTGTGATGGTAGTATGGGTAAACAGTTTTAAGTATAGGACAATGAACAAGTAGAAAAAGCCGATGACCGATAAACCCGCACCAGCAAAGCTTGCTAGTTTTAATGGTTTATAGGAAAAGGAGGTAATGCCATCCATCGACAATTTCAGCATTTTCTTGAGCGGGTATTTAGATTCGCCCGCCAGACGCTCGTCCCGTTCATACTCGACGGCAATTTGTTTAAACCCAACCCAGCTCACTAACCCGCGGACAAAACGGTTTTTTTCTTGCAGGTTATTCATTTGATCACATACTTTACGGTCCAATAAACGAAAATCTCCTGTATCAAGCGGGATGTCGATATCTGTCATCGAATGTAAAAAGCGGTAAAACAGTTTGGCAGTGTATTTTTTTAAAAATGTTTCTCCTTTTCGTTTCGTCCGTTTTGCATACACCACATCGTAGCCTTGTTTCCATTTTCCAATCATTTCCAAAATAAGCTCGGGCGGATCCTGCAAGTCGGCATCAATCACGACTACGGCCCTTCCTTTTGAATGATCCATTCCTGCTGTGATGGCAATTTGGTGGCCGAAATTCCTTGAAAAATCTACTAAAATAACAGCGGGGTCCTTTTCACTAAATTCCTTTATGATGTCGGCTGTGCGATCACGGCTGCCGTCGTTCACAAAGAGAAGCTCGTAAGATTCTCCTGTCGATCTCATTACCTCGGTCAATCTACGGTAGGTTTCATGAATCACTGCTTCTTCGTTGTACACGGGTACAACGATTGAATATTGAACAACTTGATTCATTTCTATCACTCCTTCACGAAATATCTCATTGAATTCATTATGGGCCTGCAACCTGAAATCAGCTTGAAGATCAGCTGAAGGTTTCCTGAAATTAGTTGCTGGAATCCATAAAAAAGGGGGGATGAACCCCCTTTTTTGAAAAATTGATTTTTACTGGCGGAAGCAATCCATTTATCCTTGTGCAGCTGTTAGCTTTTTCTTACTCGAAAACAGCATCCCCCCAAAGATGATGACGGGTGCGATATTCACGGCCGCCAAAATCGTTCCTTGGAAGTCCGTACCGCTCAATAATCCATGTAACGTAACGAGTATATAGAGTATGGGATTTAGCGCATGCAGTTTTCGCCATCTTTGATACCCAATTTTATTGCGGAATTTTGACGTAATGATCGTTAAGATTAAAAAATAAGTCGCAATTGAACCCATCGCCATGGAGATCGTTTCATAGCCGCTGGCAAATGGAATCAAGATTTCAGACAGTTTAAAGGGGAGATAAGAATCTATTAGCAAAATTCCTAAGTGTCCCCCTGTAAGAATTAACGACCAATCTGACAGTACTTCATGAAGATGAAGTAGGTTGTTTACTTTCTTTTTTCGTTTCTTCTGGACCATGGAATACAGTCCAGTAAGAACGGCCGCATATAATAATAGATAAGCTATCGTTCCGGTTGCCCGAATCGCATACCATTCAAATGTCTCCATTTTATTTTCCTCCTCGTTTCCATTTCGTCCTCATGATCAGGTTCCTCCAGTCGTCGTATCGAAACCGCCATGCTGGCTAAACGATTGGTCTTGTGAAACAGATTGAGTATTAGACTGCTTGGAATCGCTGATTCTGTTTCGGTTTGGGAGTTCATAGGTGATCGAAGAACTTCCACTCTGGGTTGGACTTTGTGTTGTGACCTGAGCTTGAGTGGTGGCAGTTGTTTTGTTTATGGTATCTTTGTTGATCCCAAGGTATGAGATCATGCCAGCGACGAATGCTAGACTGGCAAAGCTTACACTCCAAGAAGTAAATTTCTTTTTATTCATTTTTGTTGCCTCCTTGTATTTAAATGACTTCTTTTTGTCTATGTCTGTATTATGGATTTTCAATCTGAATTCAGCATGAGCGTAAGCTGAAGGTTTCCTGAAAAATAATGAAATGTTTTTTGGAAAATGGTGATTTTTCTTGATTCGCTGATAAACAGGCCGAATTCACTGATAAAACCTTTCAATTCGCTGATAAAGGGTCTAAATTCGCTGATAAAAGTTGTTAACGCACGCATACAGTAGCTTTCTTAGTGTAAAAACAACAATTTTTATGATAACGAATTTAGAAAAGCAAAATAAAAAGGATCGAGCCCTGTTTATCCAGGGCTCAATCCTTGCTCGTTTCCAACCACATTATTTAGATTTCGGTTGAGTCAAATCATAGAGAGTCACACCATCGACTGTTGTTGTCTTAAAATTGTTTTGAACCCAATTGGTGATTTCTGAATTAGAACCACCGCCCATTGGTCCTCTTTGGAAGTTACCATTAGAAGTGCTTCCATTTGTTTTTCCATTCGTATTATCAGTGGACATGCCGCCGCCCATGCCGCCTCTGCCGGAGTTAATAAAATAATGAATCTTTCCATCACTCACGTATTTCTTAAACTGGGCAAGGGTAGGGGTCGGATCACTGCCGGTAAAGCCGCCGATGTCCATGATGGGCGCACCTGTCGCTAGTTGATATGGAGCCGAAGACTGTGAACCGATCGTTGCAGCCACCCAGGTGTATTTCGTGGCATCCTTTTTAAACAATTTTACGATATTCTTGCCAGGTGTGGCGTTGTCATCAGGACCACCCTGTTTAGCGTTCCTGGTTCCTCCTGCGGATGAAGGTGGCATTTGACCACCAAAGCCGGACTGTCCTGGGGAAGAATTAGTTGAGCTGTTCCCAGGAGGCATTTGCCCGCCAAAGCCGGAGTTTCCAGTTTGTCCTGTAGACGAATTACCTGAATTGTTCCCAGGAGACATTTGCCCGCCAAAACCGGAATTCCCGGATTGTCCTGTAGACGAATTACTTGAATTAGCCCCAGGCGGCATTTGACCTCCGCCAAAGCGGCCAGGGAATCCATCGCCACCCGTCGAAGGACCTGCAGAAGGCATCGATCCAGTATGTGGTGTCGCAATGGTCTGGACTGTATAGGCAAACGGACCAGCCAGGCAGGCAGCCAATCCAGCTGCGGCAGCACCCATCATTAAATTTCGCCGAAGCTTTGGTGCGATCATCATCGTAATAGCAGCAACCAACCCGATCACTAGGGTGGCCACACGCAGCCACGGGTACCAGGTTGAAGTACGGTCAAGTAAAATATAAGACCAAACTGCTGTCGCTGCAATAGTCGCCGTTAACCCTAAACGGGCAGCCAATTGTTCACGTCTCGTCCAAAGAACTTCAACACCAATCCCGATGATGGCACCAATAGCTGGAGCCAGGGCAACTGTGTAATACGGGTGAATTGTTCCCGCACTATAGCTGAACACAATACCGGTCACGAAGAACGTTCCAGCCCACAAAAGCATGGCAGGAATGGTGCGATCACTTTTCCAGTTCCGGCGGACAAGCCAAACCGCAACGATTAAAAGAATCAGTGCCGCAGGAATCAGCCAAGAAATCTGGCCTCCCATTTCGGAGTTAAATAGACGTGTCAGACCAGTGCTGCCACTGAAACTCCCGCCCATGGCGCCGCCGGGTCTGCCCATATTGGCCGCTTGATTTACCATATCATTGGCAGTTGAAACTCCTGTCGCAGCTTTTGGGCTGCCCATACCGGACTCATTCCCGGTAAGCCGGCCTAAACCGTTGTATCCAAAAATCAAGTCCAGAATGCTGTTTTTCTGAGAACTCCCGATATATGGACGGTTCGCAGCCGGGACAAGCTGAACAATCGCCACCCACCAACCTGCTGAAACCACAACCGTAATCGCACTGATCACCATTTGCACTAGTCGCCGGCGTACCGATACAGGGGCAAATAACAGATAGACGACTACAAACACAGGGATGATCAGGAATGCGGCCATCATTTTAGTCAAAAAGCCAAAGCCAATGAAGACAGAGGCCCACACGAGCCATTTTGTTTTCCCTTCCTCAAGTGCTCTTGTAAAGGCATAGGCACTTGTTGTAAGTAACAGAACTAGGAGCGCATCAGGATTATTAAAACGGAACATGAGCGCGGCCACCGGTGTCATTGCAAGGACTGTTCCCGCGATTAGCGCTGCACCGGCACTGAACCAGCGGCGAATCGTCAGGTAAAGGACCCATACACAAGCGACACCCATCAGTGCTTCTGGAACAAGCATACTCCAGGAATTCAGGCCGAATATTCGCGCCGATAATTCCATGATCCACAAGGAAGCAGGGGGCTTATCGACGGTAATAAAATTAGATGCATCAATGGATCCGAAGAAGAACGCCTTCCAACTTTTCGTACCCGCTTGTACTGCGGCACTGTAAAAGGAATTGGACCAGCCTGATTGGCCAAGCCCCCATATATATGCGATTACTGTCAACAGCAATAGGGTCAACAGAGCAGGCCGTTCCCATGGCGGATTTCCTGGCCGGCCTCTTACATTCATATTACTCGTTTGCAATGGTTCGGATTGATTTGTTTTTTCCATCATATGATTCCTTTCCTTTTGCTGCCTTTTAAGAGGTCAGCAATTATTTTACTTATCATGCTAGATCCAGCCGATAACCGGCACCACGGATTGTCCGGATTAAGGTACGTTTATGATCATGAAGCTTTTCTCTCAATAGGCGGATATAAACTTCCACAATATTTTCTTCACCACCAGCGTCATAGCCCCACACCTTCTTTAAAATAGTTGCTTTGCTTAGGACCATTCCGTGATTAATCACCAATAATCGAAGGAGTTCATATTCCGTTGGTGAAAGTTTCAGACCTGTTTCATTGAAACGAATTTCCCTCCGACGGTCATCAATTTCAAAAGGACCGATTGCGATATTTTCTGAAAGAATGGGAAATTGATTTCTTATTCTTGCATGGATTCGCGCCACCAGTTCTCCAAAGCTAAAGGGCTTGACCATATAATCGTCGGCACCTAGATCGAGTCCTTTCATTCGATCCTCCTCGTCCCCCTTTGCCGTCAGCATAATAACAGCCAGATTTCCTAATTTTTTAAGAATCTTGCATGCTTCAATCCCACTCATTCCCGGCATCATGACATCGAGGATGACAACATGTGGTTCAAAATCTTTGGCTAAGTCGATGGCTGATGCACCGTCTTGAGCGGTCCTTACTTCGAATCCTTCCTCTATTAATCCGAGCTCTAAAAATTGCAAAATCGATAATTCATCATCCACTAGTAGTATTTTTATATTTTTAGTTGTCCGCATCGTTTCGCTACTCCTAAGGATGTTATTTTCTTTCTCCCCATTTTCATGTCTCCTCCCCGTTTTGTTCATGTCTGTATTGTGCACGGCCAACCTGAATTAGACTTGAAGGAAAGCTGAAGGTTTCCTGAAAAATTCAGCAAACTAGTTGATTCATAGTATAATAGGTATTTACATAACGATTCCGACATTTTTATATCGATTAAGCCGATATTCAGTTTTCATTCAGCTAATTTTCAGCTAAATAGACGAAACTATATCTATTAGGGGATCTGGAGGTATGATCATGAATGCTAAAGAAGGTATTAAAATCTTACTCGTCGATGACGAACCACATATTTTGCAATTTTTAGAGATGGGTCTTACAGGGGAAGGGTATGAGGTAAAAACAGCATTAGATGGGTTGATGGCGATTAATGTAGCGAAGGAATTTGAGCCGCATATTGCGATATTAGACGTGATGATGCCTGGAATGGATGGGTTTGAAGTGTGCAAAATGATTCGAAAAAGCGGTGCGCAAACCTCCATTATTATGCTTACGGCCAAAGATGAGGTGGAAGACCGGGTGAAGGGGTTAACCATCGGAGCCGATGATTATGTGATAAAGCCATTTAGTTTTGAAGAATTATTGGCTAGAATTCGGGCCCGGCTGCGCAATCAATTCCCGAATCTATTTAATGAAGTCACGTATGGACCCTTTAAGCTGGACGACCGAAGAAAAGAATTTACGTATAACGGCCGAATTTTGGAGCTTTCTCCAACTGAATATGAGCTTCTCAAATTCTTAGTGATGAACCACGGGATCGTGATGAGCAAAGCCATCATCTTAGATCGGGTTTGGGGCTATGATTTTCTTGGGGAAGAGAATATTGTGGAAGTGTATATTCGCTCTTTACGAGATAAGCTGGGGGATAAGCAGCACCAGGTGATTCGTACGATAAGAGGTTCAGGCTACAGGGTAGATTTCTCATGAAGGGGGTAAAGAATTTATTTTTTTCCCGTTCCTTACGCTATCAACTTCTTGCACGGACGTTAGTCATCTTGGCTTTTATTTTACTGGCGATTGGGCTTACGCAGTACTTGGTTATGAAGGATTTCCTGTTTCAGAATGAGGCAGAAACGCTAAGTGCAAGGCTGATGTCATTGCCAAAAGATATTGGTTTAAATGTAGATTTACCAGATGATAATGAAAAGCCTCATGACAACGGGGACACTTTCCCGGGGCCAAATCATAAGTTTTTCTTTTTACAGGATATGTCGCTTGCGCTGATTAAGAATAACGGCAATTTTCAAGACCTTTTAGAAAATAGTAGTATCCAAGCTCCAATACTTTCTAAAAAGGAATATCAAAATATTTTGCAGGATTTTTCAACTCATCAGGATGTTTCCTATCGTATCGAAACGAATTCAAAGGGAGTCGAGCAATTGATTGTGTTTAAGCCAGCGGGGGGAGGTTTCCAGGATCAAATCTCCGGAATCCTGCAGCTGGGAACGAATACGGCACCGCTCAAGCATGTACTTCTTCAGCAATTATTGATTTTTTCCATTCTTTCCGCTTTAGCTTTAGCTGGTGGACTTGGAATTTACTTGCGCGTTCTGAACCAAACCCTTGTGCCGTTATCACGGATTGTGAAAGCGGTGAAGAAAACCAATGCCGGAAACTTAGAAGAGCGCCTTCCGGTTGAACAGGGGCAGGAAGAGATTGATCGTTTAGCGGAGTCGTTTAATGACATGTTAGCGAGATTGGGAAAATCCTTTGAGTATGAAAGAGAAACGAAAGAACAAATGAGACGTTTCATCGCGGATGCCTCTCATGAGCTGCGAACACCGCTTACTTCCATTTCCGGATTCATTGAGGTTTTATTAAGGGGAGCTGCCAATCGTCCAGAACAGCTGTACAAAGCATTAAATAGCATGCAGGGGGAATCAAGGCGGATTATTAAATTAGTAGAGGACTTATTATTGCTTACGAAGCTGGACCGTGCTCCTGAATTACAGGCTAAAGAGAGCAATCTTTCCATGTTAATCGAAGAGATGGAACCTCAACTAAACGTTTTGGCGGGAGATCGCGCGATTCAATTTCAGCTTGCTCAAGATGTTGTTGGATTCTATGAATCAGATAAGTTAAAGCAAGTGATTCTTAATCTATTTAATAATGCTGTCCAGCATACGGATCCAGTATCCGGGGTGATTAAGGTTTCGCTTGAAGCATCTAATCAGTTTGCAAAGCTTTCCGTAGAAGACAATGGCACAGGGGTGAGCGAAGAAAGTCTGCCGCTCATTTTCGACCGTTTTTATCGTGCAGATGTTTCCCGTGCAAGAAGAACGGGAGGAGCAGGCCTTGGATTATCGATTACTAAATCTATTGTAGAGGCACATGGAGGAAGAATTGAGGTCGAGAGCAAGCTCGGGACCGGAACCATCTTTATTGTGTTTTTGCCGATGGGGTAACCATAGGGACGGTTCTGCTGGCTTTTTGGAGCCACCAGAACCGTCCCTATGGCTTTTACTGCTGATTCGTATGATCATATTTTTTAAAAGAAAAAAGATTCGCGTTGTGAACAATCTCTGTAATATAGTTCATGGTGATTTTCACTGCCTCCTGAAACTCATAGCTTTTGCGATTATTTAAGATATTTGTAAACATTCCTTGCCAGATTAAAATGGTTAATTCATTAATCGCATCAACGTTTTCTTCTTTGATATATCCCTCTCTTAGTGCATTTTCTAAGAAGGACCGCCCCCGTTTTGACACGTTCCGTTCAAAGAGAATAATCTTTAACTCCTCAGGAATGTTAATCAAATCAGCAGGATAGATTTTATAATATTCTTCAAGCAGCTTTTCGGGTTGATCCCCTAAATCCATAATAAATACCGCATTAAAAATTTGTGGCTGCTTAAAGGAGTGAATACAAAAACATTCCCAGGCTAACAAGTACTTTTCAATGGGATCTTTTCCTTTTTCAATATAAACAGCTACCTCATCCGTGTAAGATTTCAAGAATTTCATGGATGCGAAAAAGATCAGATGGGAGATTTCAGAAAAATAGTTATAAATGGTGGCGCTATTATAACCTGCCTTATCCGCAACTTTCCTGATCGTTACATTCTCTAAACCTTCTTCTTCGATAATTTCAGCCGTTGCGTCGACAAAGTATTTCCACATGCGGCTCAATTGTATTTCCTTTTTTTTCATCGTTATACTCCTTACAAATTTTATATCCATATAAGTTATTTCGTTCTTAGGCGAAGTGAGATCTAAGGGCTATGTTAACTTTGGCTGTTGATTTCCGCTCCAATCAACAGGGCTAAAAATTCAACAATGTTCTTTAACATAGTCTTTTTAAAAAAGATGATAGAAAAATTATACCAAACTATTGGCTCAGAAGCCGAAGTAATAATGATCCGTAGTGGAACTGGTTCAAAATGAAAAAGCTGGCGAAAAACAAAACTTTATCGCCAGCTTCTTTTCATTTTAGGGGCTCATTCTAACTTGCTTTTTTTTCTTTCATTATTTTTCTCTGAAGGGCAATCTCTTTTCGTTTTTCTTTCGTTACTCTTTGCCAAATGACAGCGGTAATCAATCCAAAGATCGTTAAGCCTAATAAAATGGCGAATAATACCTTATAACCAGTGGTACCATCCCAGTGGTCCAAACAAGCTCCGGCAATAATCGGCATAAAGATTTCCCCGCTATACCCGATGATCATTAATGGCATAGCGACGGTTCCTGTTGTTTCAACGGGATAGTCTCCTTCCACCAAAATCGCGAAGTGCGTTGCCTGTAAGGCATACATGGCTACATAAACAACGGCGATAAAGACTAACAGTAACAGGATAAGAGAAGGCTTTCCGGGCAAAAGAATGAGAGCGACTAAGCCGGCTGCCAATAAACTATAGGCAATGATGACCATATTGGAAATCCCAATTCGATCCCCGATGATTCCGGAGGAGAAACTTCCGACTGGGCGGCAGTATTGTGAAAAGTAACCCAGTGCTGCGGCAATGATGGTGGAAGCACCAAATGCTGCATGTGCATAAGGAGTAATATAATAGAAACTATTAATCATTGCATAAGATGTTAAAATAAGAACGGCTGCCAGCCAGGTTGTTGGCATTTTTAGAATCTTCCAAAGGATATCCCAATTAAATTTTGTATGATCCTTTTCGTTACCTTGATCACTGCTGTTGTTTTGTTCAGGACTCTTGTAAAGCAGCATAACCATGATCCCTAAAAGAATACACATCACGGAATAGAAAATAATTACTGTGGACAATGCGACCTTGTCACTCAGCTGCTTTGAAACAAAGGCGAAGAGTCCTAAAACCAAAGCGGATTCGATTACTTTGGCAGCACCGCGTCCGCCTTCAAAAAAGCCGAATGCTTTTCCTTGTTCATTTTCATTTGCTAACGAACGGACGGCTTTTATTAATGCTACCCAAAAGGTCAGGATGGATGTAAATCCCCAAGCTCCATAAATTAAGACCAATACAGAGTAAGGGGGATACAATAGTAAGGTAAAGCCTAGAGCTCCTGTCACGATTAAGGAGAGCGTCAATAAGTGTTTCGTTTTCCAACGATCTGCCACATAACCTGCAAAGATATAGGAAATCAAACAAGTAATTCCAAACACACTTCCGAGCGAACCCATTTGTGTATTTGTTAAGTGAAAGTCCTTTAGAAATACATCATAATAATAGTTTCGAAAATATGGCAATGTATAAATCATTTCACCTGCAATAATTAAAATGATTAGAGTAGGTATATTTTTTCTTAATTTTCCTTCCATCGCATTTCCCCCAATCGCTGGCTTTAAGAATTGTCCAGCGCAAGCGTCCTGCCCCTCGAGGTTACAAGCCAATCTGTTAAGAAGGCTTGGCTTGTGCTATGCCTGAGGCTGACCAAGGCGCTTCTGCTTTTCTCTTAAAGCCCTACGCGTTTAATTTTTTGGTCCCAATTTTTCTTGAATGCCGGCTCGCCGTTCTCTTTTACATCCATTTCGCCAACGATGATAAAGTTTTCCGCATCTGAAGTTTGCGTAACGGTAATGTCAGCTTCAATCCACCAGCCCTCACGGCCAATTCTCATTTTTTGATAAATGGTATACTTTGCGGAAAGAGGATCAGCATTGCTTAATGTCAACTCCCGCTTCAAATTGTGTTCAACGGTCACATCAATTTCATCAAAGCGATAGACCCCTTCACCAAATACCCCGCCGACACCATCCGTTATACAAGTCCATGTATCGGTTACAATATCATAGGAAATCGAACGATTGACTTTGCCCTCTGAAATTATGGTTATCGGAGTTAATGGCGCACTCTCCGGACTCATATTCGGTCCTGCTGTTCGGCTGCCGTTAAAGATTGGCAATGAAAACTTAGCGGTTTCCAGATTCAATGTAAGTGTTGCATCCTCCGGCATGGTCCAAAACATTGGCCAAAAAGTGGTAGCAATTGATAAACGAACCCGGTGTCCGGCTTTAAATTTGTGTCCGCAACAGTCAAGATTCACATAAGCATTTACTTTCTCACCAGCGGTCAGCAAGTCTACCCGGTCCTGTCCATTTAAATGGGTTAAATTCATTACACCGTAGGAAACACGGGTAACTGCTCCGTCCGGCGCCACATCTGATAACTGTGCAAAAAGCATTGCTTTAGGTTTGTCACTTGATAATTGTACTTCGAATCTCGGGTAGCCTACGATTTCTAATGGGTTTTCTAAAAGGTCACTTTCAAAGACCATCGCCATTCCATCATCTAATCGCTGGTCTGAAGGACTTTCTCCAAGTACTCCTGCACCCATCCATTCACCTGATAAAAGGCCGTGATTTAGAGGGGTTTTTAACAACACTTGCTCTTCTCTATCATCTTGTTCTTCCAGTAATTTACCACGCGTCAATTGATACGTTTTTGTAAGAACCTCATTGGATGGCCATGATTGAAGTCCAACCCACTCTCCTTTACTAACCGGTTTAATAGAAGAAGGGGGCATGCTTTCCTCAAGCCATACATCGATCATTGGTCCATCGATGCAATCATTTTCGATTCCTTTTAGCCAATGATCCCACCATTTAACAGCCTCTTGTAAAAAGCCCAACGCCGGACCTGGAACACCATCCTGAGGATAAACATGTGCCCATGGACCGATGATCCCTTTCCTAGGGACCGAAAGCCCTTTCATTAAGCTGAATACGGTATTTGTATAAGAGTCTTCCCAGCCATCAATGGCAAGAACGGGCACTTCAATGTCATCATAATTTTCACAAACTGAACCATGCTTCCAATATTCATCCCTTGTTTGATGCTCCATCCACTGCGCCATCCATAACGGCATATTTTCTAACCGTTCCAGCCATTTTTCCCGCCAGCTGTCGCCGACAATATGAGGGTCAAGCGGACGTACCTGATAGGCGAGCATAATGTTTCCCCACCAGAAATTATCGTTTAACAGACAGCCGCCTTTATAGTGGATATCATTGTTATAGCGGTCATCGGTAAATCCAAGGGTAATAATGGCTTTTAAATTTTTGGGTCTTCTGGCTGCAACTTGAAGGGAATTAAATCCTCCCCAAGATTTACCCATCATTCCGATGTTTCCATCACACCAAGGTTGATTTGAAATCCATTCAATTACTTCTAGGGCATCATCTTGTTCTTGCTTTAGGTATTCATCTTGTAAGAGACCATCGGATTCCCCCGAACCTCTCATATCCACTCTGACTGCTGCATAACCATGTCCGGCAAAATAACCATGCATCGGTTCATCTCTTGTCCTTGTACCATCAGTTTTACGGTAAGGAATGTACTCTAAAATAGCCGGTACTTTTTCACCTTCCGGAACTTCAGGCAGCCAGATCCGACTGGAGAGTCTCGTTCCGTCTTTTAAAACAATCCAAGTGTTTTCAATCGCTTGATACGTATAAGGAAAATTGGTGATAATTTCTCTTTCTTTGCATTCTGTTGACATGTTAACATCCCTTTCTTCCTCTTTCGCCACAAGAGGTTTAACATAAAAAGTTTCACCTTAAAGCGCTTTCTAAAAGCTTTAAATCATTGTTAAAAAACAATCAAAGTGATTTTATAATCATGATTACTAAATTACTATGTTCAGTATAGCATTCAAAAATATGTTGCACAACTTAAAATTTTTAGAAAAATTGAACTTTATTTCAAGAGTCTGACCCCCGCTCGGGTAAGGAATTAAAGCGGGAAAGCACGAATAATATTGAGGTTGAAAATGGGAAAAACACCTTGCGCTAATGGCGCAAGGTGTTTTGATGGGGGCGGGATTTATTTATAAAAGACTTTGTCAATATTGTATTTGGCATGCTGCTGGTTGATGATGTAAGTTTCGTAAATTTCTCTTTCCATCGGATCTTCGACAACAGATACCGCAATCTTGTATACCTCATCGCGGTGCGACTTTATTGGAGAAACCGTATCCTCAAAGTGTTTCTTTACCCTTGGACGCAGCTTCCGGGCTTTGCCGACATATAATAGTTGATCCTCTGCGTTAAAAAGTAGGATGATCCCGCCTTTATCACGCGGAATTCGATGATAATCGGTAAAACCATATTGGCTGCTAATCACGGCTTCTACTTTTTCACCTAGCTGTTTTTGTTTCGTTAATACTACATCAGGGTTTGGTATTTCAATTTTTATCATAAACTTCACTTCCTATTCTAAGGTAAAACGTAATTTTAGCTCTCTTAAAATACATTAGTTAATGGTTATTTTCAAGTTTTTGGGTGGGGCTCCCTACACTTGCGGTGATAAGGATTTATACTAGAGTGTAAAAATACATCCTCATTTGCCCATCATTTTATGAGGTCTAATCATTTTTCGGAGTCATGAGGTGCGGTAACTTGATTTATTAGGTAGATTGTCCACACCTTGATTTGAAATCCATCATATTCTATTTAAAAGAAGAAGAAGAAAGGAAGAAGAGGGTCAATGCTGGAGAACGATAATGAATTAAAAAGGGAACCAATTGAGGAAATCGACCGGTTTTCAAGACTCATGCTTGGCAGTCATAACCGCAGAGAACCTTATCAAATGAATGAAAATACTTCACAAGAATTTCTGGAGCAACCTGGGCGGGCATCTTTTAATCGCACCACCAATCGAATGGATGGTTGGCTATTTGGCTTTCAGGAAAAAGAAGCTCCGACCTCCTCACAAAACAATCTAAATCAGATAGAAGGTCTCCTTAACCAGATCGATTTGATGCAGCTGATGGAAACAGTTGATATGTTCGTTGCGACAACTAAACAATTACAACCTTTATTTAATGATTTCACCCCTTATTTCAAGCAGTTGGCTAAAAAATTCAAAGCATTTAAAGAGGGCTAGCTTTCTACCTACAACTTCCACTAAAAATTGGGTAGGAAGAAAATAGAATCAAAAAAGTAATTTTATAAAAACTTTCTATTGCAAGTTAACACCCACGGTGTTATATTAATAAAGTCGCTCCCAGAAAGAGTGGATATGTAAACAAGATTAAGTAAAATTTACTCTTGTTTTGATGTGCATAACGTGATATAATGTAAAAGCTGCTCTTGAAAAGAGTGCAAAAATCAATCGGAATTGGAAATAATTGATGATTGATAGAATTTAAGAAGTTTGATAAAATAATATTCCTGTCACTTTTTATAAGTGCTATTGTTCTTTGAAAACTAAACAAACAAAAACGTCAACAAACAATAATAATCATGTTTCTTCTATTATATAGAACATGAGCCAACGTAACAAATGAGCTATATCAACTTTCTTGGAGAGTTTGATCCTGGCTCAGGACGAACGCTGGCGGCGTGCCTAATACATGCAAGTCGAGCGAATCAATAGGAGCTTGCTCCTGTTGGTTAGCGGCGGACGGGTG
>NZ_SMYO01000003.1 GCF_004358205.1 Bacillus salipaludis | reverse complement strand
ATTTTACCCCTCATCGCTTACAAAAGATGCAAAATGCCTGGAATGCATCCTCTTGATAAACATTGTAACATTTGGTAAGCCGTATGCCTTAATAGGGCACGTACGGTTTGATAAGGGGGAAGCCTCGAGAGAGGTTTCCCTACTTTCTTATTAGGAAAGGATTTTTAAATGTATTGACAAATGCTAATGATGTAATTATTATAATTACATGTAATTAATTTAGTTACAATAGAATTGTAATTATGGGAGGAATGTAAAATGAAAATTGGAATCATTGGTGCAAGTGGTAAAGCAGGTAATTTTATTTTGAAAGAAGCAGTTAGTCGGGGACATGAAGTAACTGCGATTGTAAGAGAGGTGTCAAAACTTAAAGATAAAAGCATTGCGGTAATTGAAAAAAATATATTTGACCTCACATCTGATGATGTTAAAAAGTTTGACGTATTGGTCAATGCATTCGGTGCTCCTCTTGGTGAAGAGCAGGCACACGTGGATGCAGGACATTCTTTAATTGAGGCACTAAAAGGAACAAATACAAGAGCAATCATTGTTGGTGGAGCTGGAAGTCTTTATGTAGATGAGAATAAAACCGTTAAGGTAATGGATACACCTGATTTTCCAGATATATTTTTCCCAACTGCAAAAGGGCAAGGAAGAAACTTGCAAGAATTACAAGAAACATCTACTATTACATGGACATTTATCAGTCCGTCTGCGGTATTTGATGCGGAAGGAAAAAGAACTGGATCTTATCAGTCAGGAAAAGATCATCTTCTTGTTAATTCAAAAGGTGAAAGTTATATCAGTTATGCAGACTATGCTATTGCTGTATTGGATGAAAGTGAAAATCCACAACATATAAATGAACGTTTCACTGTTGTCGGTGAAGTAGAATAAATTTTCTAACCAATTAAATATACAAAGTACCATTAGTGTTTGCGCTAATGGTACTTTACTATTTAGGAATATGTAATAAGGTATAAGTCAAAACGCCTGGTTAATAACAGTTTATATATTTTTAATATTGATTAAGACTCAAAAATCATCTGGACATCCAAATCATTTTGAAAAAATCATATTTAACGTGTTCAGTAATGGAGATTATGATGAATACTCAAATGTGTTTACCCAATGAAGTTCCATTAAAAAACCCGACCACTATAATTTGTTCCCTATTTTAAGTATAATATTTTTATAATTAAAAGAATTACATGAAAACAAGGATAAGGTAGGTGACTGTGATTGTCTATAAGTAGTCGATTTGCAGTTGGAATTCATATATTAACGCTTATTGAAATTAATAAAGAGGGAATCAGTTCATCAGAATTTCTAGCTGGAAGTGTAAATACAAACCCAGTCGTGATAAGGAAAATTATGGGAATGCTTAAAAAAGCCGGGTTAGTCGAAGTACATCCTGGTATTGCGGGAGCGAAACTAGCCAGGGATTTATCTGATATTACTTTACTTGATGTATATAAGGCAGTGAATGTTGTACAAGAGAATGAATTGTTTAGTGTCCATGAAGAACCCAATCCCGCTTGCCTGGTGGGAAGGAATATCCAAGATGCAATTGGCCCGTTATTTACCTCTGCTCAAGTAGCTATGGAGAAAACCTTGGAAAATGTGACTCTTGAAGATGTTGTGAAGGATATTGTTAATAAAGAAAAATTAAAGGACTAAGCAGATGATTAATGTATCTGCTTTTTTTAATTTACACATTGAAAAACTCACTTAATCTGTCCTCCATTAAAAATCCACTTTATGGTCAAATAAAATATTAAGTCATAAAATCAGCCCATTTTCAAAAGATAATAGTTAGGATGCACTATGACATGAGGTGTTTTGAAATGGGCAAAATTTGGCACATCTATCGATCAGATTGGAAAAATATATTCAGGGTTCCTTCCGTTGCTTTGTTGGTAGTAGGACTTATGATACTGCCTTCTATGTATGCATGGTTTAATATCAAGTCGATGTGGGATCCGTATGGGAATACATCTGGAATACAAGTTGCCGTTGCGAATGAGGATGAAGGTGCTAGAATCAGTGGAAAAAATATTAATGTAGGAAATGAAACAGTAAAGAATTTAAAAAAGAATCATAAACTGGGCTGGGTGTTTGTGAGGACTAATGAAGCCAAAAGGGGAGTGGAGGAGGGAGACTACTATGCCTATCTTATCATTCCAAAGGAATTTTCTAAAAAAATAACTAGCATTATATCCGCGAATCCTGAAAAACCGGAAATTATTTTTGGGGTAAATGAAAAAATCAATGCCGTTGCACCAAAAATTGCTAGCTCAGGTGCATCAAGTGTGACAGCTCAAATTAGCCAGGCTTTTATTAAAACCGTTGGAGATGCGATTTTTTCAGGATTTTATAAGGCTGGAGTGGAACTAGAAAAAGATTTACCGTCGATTCTAGATGTAGAAAAACAAGTTTTTGCACTAGAGAAGGCACTTCCGGTCATCGATCAGATGGGGAAAAAAGCAATTGAACTCGAGGGTAAACTTCCTGAGATTCACAGGAAAGGTCAACAAATTATTGAATTGGAGCAAAGAATATCAGAGCTAGAACGGGCAGGTGCAAGTATTTTAAAAGTTAAAGATAATTTACAGCTTGTAAAGGATGCAGGCGATAAGGTGCTCGCCCTCCAAGGAAAGCTTTCGGAAATACAAAGAACATCTTTAATTGTAGCAGATGTAGTAGCAAATCTTACTGAGATCGAAACAAAAATTAAGGATGCGATGGAACAAGCGAAGGCTGCAAACGAGGCAGATACCAAGGGTAATCAGGAACAGTTGAACCAGGTTTATGATGAACTAGTAAAAATCCAACATGACGTCCAAGCTACCAGAGTTGATTTACAACAAAAAGTAGATAAAGTAGTAGGGGGAATTAACACAGCTTCGGCATTTGTAAAAAATGAGTTACCAACAATTGAACAAAAAATCGATAAAGCTGCCGATTTTGTCCGGAATGATTTGCCAGGACTAGAAGAGGATATTCGAAAAGCAGCGGATCTTGTCAGGACCAAGCTTCCGGAAGTTGAAAGGGTGATTCACAAAGCAGCGGATTTGGCCAGAAATGATTTACCTGGATTTGAAGAAAAAGTTAGAACAGCTGCAGATAGAATTAGACAGTTTAAAAATAGTGCCAATATTTACGATTTGATACAATTTTTAAAGCATGACCCGACGAAGGAGAGCAATTTTTTGTCCAATCCAGTTCTGTTAAAAACAAAGCGGATTTTTCCTATCCCCAATTACGGTTCTGCGATGTCTCCATTTTATACGATGCTTGCTTTGTGGGTAGGAGCTACGCTCCTTGTGGCTTCATTAAGAGTAGACGTAGAAAATCTGGATAATCGCTATAGGGACTATCAGCTTTATCTTGCTAGACTATTAACTTTTCTAACAATCGGTATATTTCAAGCAGCAATTGTTTCTTTTGGAGATTTGTTTATCATTCATACCTATGTGGTGGATAAAGGATGGTTTGTGTTGTTCAGTATCTTCATAAGCATGGTGTTTATCGTTATTACCTACACATTGTGTTCAGTGTTTGGCAATATCGGGAAAGGATTAGCCATTATTCTTTTGGTCCTGCAAATTTCCAGTTCTGGCGCAACATTTCCCGTAAGTGTGACATCAACCTTTTTCCAAAAGCTAAATCCTTTCATGCCTTTCACGTACGGTGTTAGCATGCTGCGGGAAACAGTCGGTGGAATGATAAATAAGATTGTTGTCAAAGACTTTTTTGCCCTACTTGTTTTTGTAGGTATTAGTTTTCTGATTGCGTTTGTCTTAAAGAAACCATTAGGAACTCGAATCCAGAAAACAGCTGAAAAAGCGAAAGCTACTAAACTGGTTCCTTGATTGTACTATTTGAATTACATGTAGATTTATGGGAAGCCAGAGGCAAGCACGATTAAAATTTGAATTTAACTGAGCCTGCCTCTAGATACATTTCACACCATTTGTGTGCTTGGTTGTTTTTTTATATATCGGTATAAATTTACAGCCAAATGAAGGTTAAGTACCTGTTTACTGTCCGTTAAATCCATCGATAGAATTTCTTCAATCCTTTTTAAACGATAGCTTAAAGTATTGATGTGGACATGTAAGGTATCTGCCGTCCTTTTCACATTTTGGTTTCCCTCTAGATAGATATAAAGGGTTTTGAGAAGGTCTCCTTTTCGAGAGTTTTCATAGTCAATGAGGGGACCAAGCACCTCATGGATAAACTCCATCACTTCTTCTTCGGGATTTTGCAGTATAAACCTTTGAATCCCAAGATCTGAATAACTAAGAATTGAATTTTCCCAGTGAAAATGGCGAATAAAGTTCAAACAATTCTCAGCTTCTTTGAGAGATTTGTGGACATTCTGCAGCCCTTGTTTGACTCTGCCTATTCCAAAAGCGACCTCAACCTCCCAATTTCTCGACATTATTTCCTGTTGAATCCACTTTATCTTTTCCTTTACCCGCGAAACAATGAAAGAATTGGCAGTATTAGAATGATCGGAAAGAAGCACTACGATTTGATGATGATATGTTACTGTCATACCCTTTGTATAAGGTCCCAGAAAAGCCTGGTTCGTAAGTTGAATCATTTTTCTAATTATGCCTTCTTTAGGCTGATTCTTCTGGTTAGAATCCATTGAAAATTCAATAATAGTTGCAATGTAGTTATCTCCTGGATTTAGGTCCAGGCTTTTTGCTCTTTGTAAAAGCGCCTCGTCCATTTGCTCAGTAAAGAGCATTGTCACAAATTCGTCTTTTAAACGCTGTTGGGTCTCGAATACGGTCTGCTCTTTAAATACTTGTAAGGAAAGAACCGTGCAGGCATGTTCAAGAGCGGCCAAATCCATTTCGTCCAATTTTTTCGTTGAAAGAATCATTAATAAACCAAGGAAATTCGGTTTCGAGCCAAGTGGTAAGCTGACCAACTGATATGGGACACCGACCACTTCAACTTCCTTAACGGAAAGAGAATTTTCAGTTAATTTCATCAATATAGCAGCTTGATGCTTAACATACATTAGAATCTCGGTGGAAAGAACGGGATCATAGGAAGAGGTTATTTGGTCTCCTAACTCATCGAAAAGAAACGTGTTTTGTCCAATCCACCGGTGTATGTATTGTAATATAGAATGAAGGTCCTCTCCTTGAAGAACAAGATTCGCTAGGGTTCTATGCGTTTCAATAGAATACGAAAGGTTTTTGACAGTCTGCTCTTTTTCCTTGTAGAGACTGGATCTTTCTAATGCAACAGCCGCTTGATGGCAGATTGCTTCTAATAGATGAAGGTCTTCCGGCTTAAAGTTTAAAGACTGTTGGAAAGAATCTAAAGTAAACACCCCAATGCATTCACCCTTCAAAAAAATCGGGGCAGAAATAACCGTTGAAAAATGGAAACTTTCAGGTATCGATCTGCTTAATAAACCTGAATTTTTAAAAGATAATGTTGCTAAGGCTGTTTTAATTTCATTCTCGTTTTTATAAATAACCGATTTTCTTTTTTCAAATGTTATCCCAGTCATGGATTCTCCAGGTTGAAGACGGATTTGTCGGAAAATTTTAGGGTAAAAAACACCTTGTGCGGATTGAGCAATTAAGCAATCTTGTTTTTTATTATATAACCATAATGAGCCGCCTTCCGCAGCTTCAACCACTGAAATGGTTTCACGCATAATTAATTCAATAATGGTTTCAATATCGAATGAGGTATTGAGGACATTCGAAATATGTATTAAGGACTGAAGCTGGCGATGTGTTAATGTATCTTCCATTTTGGTCCTCCTGAAAAGATTAGTGTGTTTATTACTAAAATCAAAAATTGCTAATTCCGTAGAAACCAATGCTTAGTCTAACAATCTGCTAAAAAAATATCTCTATAGTAAAATTATAGAAGTAAATTGAAAGCGTTTCAATTCTTGTTTTTGTATAAAACCCACAAATTTTATCGAATCATTTTCATGAAGATTGACATAGTATTCTGAATTTTTTGCGTTATAATTATTAGAAGATTAAGAAATATGTTAATGGTATTCATCAAGAAACCTTTTTCAAAAGGTTGCATCAAGATTTGGTTACTCTATTCAAAAAAATGAGAGGCTGGATGCGAAGATGAATTTTGACTTAACAGAAGAACAGGCGATGATACGAAAACTAATTCGTGATTTTGCAGAGGCGGAAGTAGCGCCAGGTGCAGATGAAAGAGACCGGACCGGAGAATTTCCAAAGGAAATTTTCAATAAGTTAGCCAAGTTAGGAATCATGGGGCTGCCTTTTCCTGAACAATATGGCGGCGGTGGTGCAGATACCGTTAGTTTTGCCATAGCAGTAGAAGAATTAAGCCGTGTATGCGCGTCAACGGGAATTACATATTCTGCCCATATATCCTTAGGAGGGGCACCAATCCATTTATTTGGAACACATGAACAAAAGGAAAAGTACTTAACACCACTTTGTACGGGAGAATATTTGGGTGCTTTTGGACTGACAGAGCCGAATGCAGGGTCTGATGCCGGGGGAACGCAAACAACGGCAATGTTAGAGGGGGATCAGTGGACAATTAACGGCTCCAAATGTTTTATTACGAATGCAAGCTTTGCTAAAAATCTTGCGATTACAGCCGTAACCGACCGCTCAAAAGGTACCAATGGAATTAGCGCTTTTATTGTATCGACAGAAGCTCCAGGATTTAGGGTCATTAACAATTATGAAAAGATGGGCCTACACGCGTCGAATACAACAGAACTAATCCTTGAAAATGTAAGCGCATCCAAGGAGAATCTTTTAGGTGTGGAAGGCAATGGTTTCAAGCAGTTTTTAGCTACACTTGATGGCGGAAGGATTGGCATTGGCGCAATGGCTGTTGGGATTGCTCAAGGCGCCTATGAGAAAGCCCTTCAATACGCAAAAGAAAGAAAACAATTTGGTCAAAGCATATCGAAGTTTCAAGCAATTCAATTCAAACTGGCTGACATGGCAATGAATATTGAATTAGCTCGGAATATGGTTTATAAAGCCGCTTGGCTAAAGGATCAAGGCAAGAAATTTAAAAAGGAAGCTGCTATGGCGAAATTATTTGCTTCAGAAATCTGCATGCGGGTTTGTGATCAAGCGGTCCAAATCCATGGCGGATATGGGTATATGAAGGAATATCAGGTGGAACGTTTTTTCCGGGACGCAAAGCTTCTAGAAATTGGGGAAGGAACCTCCGAAGTACAAAGAATGGTTATTGCACGTGAAATTGGCTGCTAAAGGATTTATATAGCAAGCTGTGTTGAAGGACCATGTTGATTATTGGAGCGGAAATCAACAGGATGAAAAAATAGATAAGGGAGCAATTTTACATGGATGTCAGTGGAATTTTACAAGTAGTTTCAAATAGTAAACTCGTTTATCCAGATGTAGAAAAAGTGCGTTCAACCTCTATTGGAAGCAGCGAAGCTTTTCAAGAACTTCTTAAACAATCTCAAGAAGATCCTGTTGCCTTTTGGGATCGTGCAGCCCGTGAACTTGTTTGGTATGAACCGTGGAATGAAACCATTAGTGGGCAACTTCCTGATTTTCGCTTTTTTGTCGGCGGTATTAGTAACCCGAGTGTAAATTTACTTGATCGACATATAGAAAATGGGGCAGGAAACCGGACCGCTCTCATTTGGGAAGGCGAAAACGGGGACACCAGATTTTACACTTATAGTATGCTTCTTGCTGAAGTAAATCGATTTGCCAATGTTCTTAAATCATTTGGTGTAAAAAAAGGTGATTGCGTAGCTATTTATCTTCCAAATCTAGCCGAAGCCTTTATTGCCGTTTTAGCTTGTTTTCGTATTGGTGCGATTTATAATACGATTTTCTCAGGTTATTCCGAAAAATCATTAACAGACCGGCTCATCAGTTTTGAACCAAAAGTATTGGTCACTGCAGATGCAACGGAAAGACGGGGAAAAGTCATTCGTTTAAAAGAAAAAGTCGATAATGTAGTGCCATCTATTTCTTCGATTGAGGCAGTCATTGTTGTAAATCGATTAGGTTCAGAGGTTCAAATGAAAGAAGGCCGGGATTACTGGTGGCATGAAGAGACAAAAGCGGCAAGTATCTTATGTGAGCCTGAAAGAATTGAAGCGAATGAGAGCGGTATTGTGTTCTATACGAGTGGTACGACCGGTAAACCGAAAGGTGTTGTGCATTCCGGTATGGCATTTGTCACTCAAAATTATACCTATGCTAAGTATCATATGGATCACCGTAATGACGATGTTTTCTGGTGTACCGCGGATATCGGCTGGTTAACGATGCATATTTGGGGAATTGCAGGTGCTTTAGCGAATGGTGTAACAACTGTTGTCTATGAAGGTGCAGTTGATTATCCAACAAAGGACCGTTTTTATCAAATTATTGAAAAATACCGGGTGAATAAGTTGTTTACTGCCCCAACAGCATTAAGAATGTTAAAAAGTATGGGAGAAAAGGCATTAGAAAAATTTGATTTATCCTGTCTCGATGTCATATCTCTAGTTGGTGAACCTTTCGATCCCGAAACATGGCACTGGACATATGAAGTTTTAGGAAAGAAAAAGATCTATATCAATAATACTTGGGGCCAAACGGAAACAGCCGGATGTCCGATCGCTGGGGCAGCCTGGCTAACGCCAATGAAACCGGGATCCTCAGGCACTCAATTTTTAGGAGCAGTTTTAGATGTTGTGGATGAAGAAGGAAATCCAGTGGGACCTTGTAAGTTAGGAAATCTTGTAATCACAAAACCATTTCCTATGCTGTGCCGGACACTTTGGAAAGAACCGGAGCGTTATTACGGTTCCTATTTTAGCCAGGTAGAAGGCAATTATTATGCCAGCGATCTTGCATTAATCGATGATGATGGCCATATATGGGTAGTTGGCCGTTCAGATGATGCCTTTAATGTAGCCGGACACCGTTTAAGTACAATGGAGATGGAAAGCGCGGTCCTAGAATGTCAGGGTGTCGCTGAAACCGCCATTATTGGAATTCCTGATGAAATAAAAGGAGAAGTTCCACTCGTATTTGTCCGTCTGGCTGATGGCTTCAATGGAACAGCTGAATTAAAACAACAAATAAATGATCAGATCATAAAACAAATTGGTAAAATTGCTGCTCCAAAATCAATTGTTTTTACAGATATGCTGCCAAAAACAGTAAGCGGAAAAATTATGCGCCGCTTATTAAAGGAGATTGTTGTATCAGGTAGTGTTCATGGTGATATTACAGGACTAGAAGATCCGGCGTCCGTTACTCAAATACAAAAAATAGTTGCTGAAAAATCGACAGTCAAATAGTCATAAATTAGAACCAGTCATTTTCCATGTAAATGATCGGTAATGACTGGTTCCAATATTCTAGATTGGTAGTTAAAGATAGTCGTATAGAATATTGCAAAATGAATGATTAGTTTTTACATATCTCCTTAATGATATTAGAAAGGGTGGAAAGGTATGTTCAAAAAAGTATTAATTGCCAACCGCGGTGAAATTGCCAGACGTGTGATCCGAACGTGTAAAGCATTGGGAATACAAACGGTTGCGGTTTATTCCGAAGCGGATAAGGACGCTCTTCATGTGACGGCAGCGGACGAAGCTTATTTACTTGGTCCAGCAAAGGTCTCCGAAAGTTATCTTAATATCGATAAAATTATTGAAATCGCACATACGTCAGGCGCAGAGGGCATTCACCCTGGATACGGACTGCTTTCAGAGAATGCTGAATTTGCCCGCAGGTGTGAGGAGGAAGGTCTTGTTTTTATTGGACCGTCTCCAGAGGTTATCTCCAAAATGGGCAGTAAAATTGAAGCTAGAAAGCTAATGGAGCTGGCGGGAGTTCCAGTTGTTCCAGGAATTACATCGCCCTTAGCCGATGTCGAAGAAGCGGTGGAAACGGCAAAGAGAATCGGATATCCGGTGATGTTAAAGGCTTCAGCAGGCGGCGGAGGCATTGGTATGCAGATCGTCCGAGGCGAGGATGAAATTAGAAAAGCATTTGAGGGAAATCAGAAACGTGCCGTTAGTTTCTTTGGTAACGGAGAAATGTTTATTGAAAAATATGTGGAAAATCCTAGGCATATTGAAATTCAAATTCTTGCTGATGGAGAGGGAAACACTGTTTATTTATGGGAACGAGAATGTTCCATTCAACGGCGTCATCAGAAAGTCGTCGAAGAAGCACCATCCCCATTTTTAGATGAAGAGACTCGCAGTAAGATGGGGGAAGCAGCTGTAAAGGCGGCCAAATCGATTGGTTATAAAAATGCCGGCACGATTGAATTTTTAGTGGATGAGAATAAAAACTTTTACTTTTTAGAAGTAAATACAAGGCTGCAGGTGGAACATCCCGTGACGGAAGAAATAACGGGAATAGATTTAGTTGCTGAGCAGCTTCAAATTGCATGGGGAGACACATTACGCTTTAAACAATCGGAGATCAAGCGTAATGGGCATGCGATTGAGGTCCGAATCTATGCGGAAGATCCAAAAACCTTCTTCCCATCTCCAGGGAAAATTACCAAATTTGTGTTACCGGAAGGTCTTGGCATCCGTCATGAATTGGGTGTGAGCGAGCAGTCGGTCGTGACCCCATTTTATGATCCTATGATTGCCAAACTTGTTGTGAAGGGAACGGATCGCAATGAGGCGATTGAAATCTTAAAGGATGCTCTATCCCACTATGTGGTGGAAGGGATTAAAACCAATATCCCGATGCTTCAAAAAGTAGTGGAGCACGATTCCTTCGTTTCCGGTGATACGACCACAAATTTTGTTGAAAAGTATCTGCAAGAAAATAAAAAAACAGTCACGAAATAACACAGGGAGGGTTAATTAATGAATAAAATTGTTGCAGTGATGGCAGGAAATGTATGGAAGGTATTAGTTCAACCGGGTGATAAGGTTGAGGAAGGGCAGGATGTGATCATTTTGGAATCGATGAAGATGGAGATTCCGATTACGGCTGAAGTTAGTGGCACGGTTAAGGAAGTAAAAGTAAATGAAGGCGACTTTGTGAATGAAGAAGATGTTTTAATCGAAATAGAATAAACCTTCAAGGGAGATGTGAGCATGAACTGGCCCATAAATGTAACCATTAAGGAAGTAGGACCAAGAGATGGGCTGCAAAACGAGCAGTCCTTTCTTTCCACAGAGGATAAAATTAACTGGATTAATCAATTGTCCCGAACGGGCCTTCAATCTATTGAAATTACCTCTTTTGTCAATCCAAAGTGGATTCCGGCATTGGCCGATTCATTGGAAGTAGCAAAAGGTATTGAGCGCATGCCAGGTGTCACGTATACGGCTCTCGTCCCAAATCGGCGGGGGCTGGAGAAGGCCTTAGAAGGAAATGTTGATGAAATGGCTGTGTTTATGTCAGCCAGTGAAACACACAATCAAAAAAATATTAACAAATCAATTGCTGATACCTTTCCCATTTTGGAAGAGGTCGTAAAGGAAACTTTGTCGGCAGGAAAATCTGTTCGCGGCTATGTTTCAACTGTTTTTGGCTGCCCCTATGAAGGCCAGGTCTCGATTGATAACGTAATTCGGGTATCAGAGCATTTATTTGAGATGGGCATTCAAGAACTGTCACTCGGAGATACCATTGGCGTGGCAAATCCTAAGCAGGTTCAAGAGATGTTAAATGTCCTTTTAAAACGATTCCCGATTGAAAAATTAGCACTGCACTTTCATGATACACACGGTACAGCCGCAGCAAATATTTTAGCAGCATTAGACATGGGCATTACCACCTATGACGCTTCTACGGGTGGATTAGGCGGCTGTCCCTATGCACCGGGTGCTTCAGGTAATGTAGCGACGGAAGATGTTTTGTACATGCTGGGCAATATGGGAATTAATACAGGCGTCAACTTAGAAAAACTACTGGGAGCAGGACGCTTTATTCAAGAAAAAATCGGAAGAAGTTTACCTAGCCGAAATCTTCAAGCATGCTTGACCAATGAAAGAGGTGAGTGATATGGATCAGGTTTTACAGGTTTTAACACGAGAAGACGGTATTGTTGTGATTACCTTAAATCGTCCTAATGCGGCTAATGCACTTTCAATCAAGCTTCTGGAAGAATTTAAAAATGTAATCGATACTTGTAAATTTGACCCTTCAATCCGTTGTTTAGTCGTAACCGGGGCAGGAGAAAAAGCATTTTGTGCCGGAGCTGATTTAAAGGAACGAGCTGAAATGGATGCGCAGATGGTTAAGAAAACTGTTTCCTTGATTAGGGAGTGCGTCAACAGCTTGGAAACATTACCACAACCTGTGATTGCTGCTGTAAATGGTGCGGCATTCGGCGGGGGAACGGAATTAGCCTTGGCCTGTGATATTCGTGTTGCTTCAGAAACAGCAAAATTCGGACTGACCGAGACTTCACTCGGAATTATCCCTGGTGCAGGCGGTACACAACGCCTCCCAAGGCTCGTAGGAAAAGGTAGGGCAAAAGAGCTTATTTTTACGGCTAGACGTATTGATGCACGAGAAGCAAAGGAAATTGGCTTGGTTGAGTTTGTAGAACGGCCGGAATCATTGTTAGACAAGGTACTGGAAATCGCAGCACAAATTGTTAAGAATGGTCCAATTGCTGTTCGGCAGGCTAAATTTTCCATTGATAAAGGATACGATGTGGAATTAGCGACAGGGCTTGCCATCGAACAAAATGCCTACGAGGTCACAATCCCAACAAAGGATCGTTTGGAAGGACTTCAGGCTTTTAAAGAAAAGCGGAAACCTGTCTACAAAGGGGAGTAACATGAGAGGGAGGATCACTTCATGACTACAGAAGTTCATTCAGAGAATCTTACATTACAAGAACGCCTTGAAAAGATTTATAAAGGCGGTGCCGCAAAATACCACGAAAAAAATAGCGAGCAGGGAAAACTCTTTGTTCGTGACCGCTTAAAGCTTTTGTTTGACCAAGATTTTGTCTTGGAGGATGCAGCATTTGCCAATTGCATGGCAGAAGATCTTCCAGCGGATGGTGTCGTAACAGTGATCGGAAAAATAAACGGACAAGTTGTTTGTGTTATGGCGAACGATTCGACAATCAAGGCAGGCTCCTGGGGGGCACGGACGGTTGAAAAAATCATACGTATTCAAGAAACTGCTGAAAAACTGAGAGTTCCATTAATTTATCTCGTCGATTCCGCAGGAGCTCGGATTACCGATCAGGTAGAAATGTTTCCAGGACGCCGCGGAGCAGGACGGATTTTCTATAATCAGGTGAAATTATCCGGGAAAATACCACAGGTCTGTGTGCTGTTTGGACCATCTGCAGCGGGTGGAGCGTATATCCCGGCATTTTGTGACATCGTGGTCATGGTCGATAAAAATGCTTCTATGTATCTAGGGTCACCACGGATGGCGGAAATGGTCATCGGTGAGAAAGTAACGCTTGAGGAAATGGGCGGTGCGCGGATGCACTGTTCGATTTCAGGCTGCGGTGATGTTTTGGCGAAAACCGAAGAGGAAGCGCTTGAAATGGCCCGAAAATACCTTTCTTATTTTCCCGCAAATTTCTCAGAAAAGCCGCCGACCAAAGTGACATTACCGCCTAAGTCATTTGAAAAAACAATCGAAGACCTGATTCCAACAAACCAAAATTCACCTTTTAATATGTATGATTTAATCGACCGCATCATTGATGAAGGATCTTTTTTTGAAATTAAGAAGCTTTTTGCTGCTGAATTAATCACCGGCCTTTCCCGTATGAATGGAAAACCAGTCGGTATTATTGCCAATCAGCCGCGAGTGAAAGGCGGAGTATTGTTCCACGATACGGCCGATAAAGCAGCAAAATTTATTAATCTATGTGATGCATTCCATATCCCGATTCTTTTCCTTGTAGATGTTCCTGGTTTTATGATTGGGACAAAGGTGGAGCGCGCAGGCATCATCCGCCATGGGGCAAAAATGATCTCGGCGATGGCGGAAGCGACGGTGCCAAAAATTTCTGTCATTGTCCGTAAAGCCTACGGTGCAGGTCTTTATGCAATGGCAGGCCCTGCATTTGAACCGGATTGCTGCCTTGCTTTACCAACGGCCCAAATTGCCGTAATGGGACCAGAGGCTGCAGTAAATGCTGTCTATTCCAATAAAATTGAACAATTGCAAGATTCCGAGAAGGCTGCCTTTATTCAGCAAAAACGTGAAGAATATAAAGAGGACATTGATATTTACCGCCTTGCTTCTGAGATGATCATTGACGGCATTATCCCAGGAAACGCTTTACGTAAGGAACTGGTTAATCGTTTTGAAGCGTATGCTTCAAAGTATACTCAATTCTCTGAACGAAAACATGCAGTCTATCCAGTATAGATTTTAATAGAAATCTATTTAAAAGGAGGTTATTTCTTTGAATAAGGGTAAAATCGTAGACTCTTTTACACAAGCGGTCCAAGATATTCCGGATGGAGCGACCATAATTGTTGGAGGCTTCGGATTGTGCGGAATTCCTGAAAAAGCCATCATGGCTTTACGGGATAAAGGTACAAAGGATTTAACCATAGTCAGCAATAATTGTGGCGTTGATGATTGGGGACTAGGTCTTTTACTAGCTAACAAGCAAATTAAGAAAATGATTTCCTCCTACGTGGGTGAAAACAAGATTTTTGAACAGCAGTTTTTAAGCGGAGAACTAGAAGTAGAGCTCGTTCCACAAGGGACACTAGCTGAAAGAATCCGTGCAGGCGGTGCAGGAATTCCTGCTTTCTATACTGCAACAGGTGTAGGAACAGCGATAGCCGAAGGGAAGGAACATAAGGTTTTTAACGGTAAAACTTATATTTTAGAAGAGGGTATCGTTGGGGATTTTGCTCTTGTAAAAGCATGGAAAGCAGATCCATTAGGCAATCTAATCTATCAAAAAACAGCACGTAACTTTAATCCGCTAGCGGCAATGGCTGGCAAGGTCACAATCGCAGAGGTAGAGGAGATAAAGGAAGCCGGGGAGTTAAACCCGGATGAAATTCATACCCCTGGAATTTATGTACAACGGTTGCTGCTTGGTGAAAACTATGAAAAAAGGATTGAAAGGCGGACAGTTGTCCACGTTTAGTTCAATAAAAGGAAGGAGGATATTCTATGAGTAATGCACGGTCGTTGATAGTGAAAAGGGCTGTTCAGGAGATTCAAGACGGAATGAATGTCAATCTTGGTATTGGAATACCCACCTTGATTGCCAATGAAATTCCAAGTGGGTATAATGTTTTGCTTCAATCAGAAAATGGGTTATTAGGGATCGGACCCTATCCTTTCGTGGGCAATGAAGATCCTGACCTAATTAATGCTGGAAAGGAAACCGTAACTGCTGTTAGAGGAGCCTCTTTTTTTGATAGTGCTGAATCTTTTGCCATGATTCGAGGCGGACACATCGATCTCGCCATCCTGGGAGGTATGGAAGTTTCAGAACAAGGAGATTTAGCTAACTGGATGATTCCAGGAAAAATGATAAAAGGTATGGGCGGCGCCATGGACTTAGTAAATGGGGCAAAACGGGTTGTCGTCGTTATGGAACATGCTAATAAAAACGGGGAATCTAAAATTAAAAAATCCTGTACTCTTCCATTAACAGGAAAACAAGTGGTACACCGTTTAATTACAGATTTGGCTGTATTTGATTTTACACCGGAAGGAATGGTTCTTGTCGAAACACAGCCTGGCATAACAGTTGAGGACGTAGACAAAAACACAGAAGCAGCTTTCATTGTAAGTCAGGAATTAATGATTAAATAAGTAGGAAGGGTCAGTAACCCGCCGCCTGTTTAAAGCGAAACTTGGAAGAGGAGACTGACCCTATGTAATCATTCATAATGAAATCCCTTGTTTATTTCCAGGAATGGATTAAACAAGGGATTAAGTGCATAGATCATTCATTCGATGTACCTGCCGTTTCTAATGGTTTTTATACGAATACGGTTATCTCTTCTTCAAGAATATCTTTCTCGACAATCTCCCACCAATTTTCCGAACATGTTAATCTTGAATCCGGAATTACTTCAGTCGCTAACTGATTTACTTCAACTTTTCTCATACTTTTCGATTTTTCAGTCGGATCAAAGTTGCAACAAATTTGATAAATATCATCAAAATCAGCCATTGACATGGTTAAAGACCTCCTTTCTTAATAGGTTAGGGCTAAGAAAGGTTTAACCCTTTAATTTATTTATAGTCCCATTTGATTAAAAATAGAAGGAAAGTTCGTGGCAGATTTTTGAATTTTTTTTAAAATTTTCTTAAAAATAAAAAACGAGACTCCTTATCGGAAGTCTCGTTTTGATTTCATTTTAGGATTAAATATTTTCGACGATAGTGGCTACGCCTTGACCGCCGCCAACACAAAGTGTTGCTAAACCATAGCGGTTTTCTCTTTTCTTCATTTCATGAATTAAAGAAACAAGGATTCTTGCTCCGCTGGCACCGATTGGGTGACCAAGGGCAATTGCTCCGCCATTTACATTCAATTTTTCTTTGTTAAATTGAAGCTCACGGTCTACAGCGATTGACTGAGCAGCAAATGCTTCGTTTGCTTCAATTAAATCGATCTCTTCTAATGAAATAGTTGCTTTATCAAGCGCTTTTTTGACAGCTGGTACAGGACCAATCCCCATAATACTTGGGTCCACGCCAGCTGTTGCATTGGCTTTAATCGATACCAATGGCTTAAGACCTAATTCTTCCGCCTTTTTACGACTCATTACAACGAATGCTGCTGCACCATCATTAATTCCTGATGCATTACCCGCAGTAACTGTACCATCTTTTTTGAAGGCCGGGCGAAGTTTTCCTAAGCTGTCAGCAGTTGTTCCAAATCGAGGGAACTCATCTTGACTAAAGATTGTTACTTGACCTTTACGTCCAGGAATTTCTACAGGAACAATTTCATCGGCAAAACGGTTGGATTCAATGGCTGCCTGTGCTTTTTGTTGGCTTGCAGCTGAAAATTCATCTTGTTCTTGACGAGAGATTTCATATTTCTCAGCAAGGTTTTCTGCAGTAATTCCCATATGGTAGTTATTTTCAGCACACCATAAGCCGTCTGCAATCATACTGTCGACAACTTTCTGGTCGCCCATTTTAAATCCATCGCGTCCGCCTTTTAAAAGGTAAGGAGCTTGACTCATGTTTTCCATTCCGCCCGCAACAACAATCTCGGCATCTCCTGCAAGAATTGCTTGTGTTGCTAGGTGAACAGCTTTTAATCCTGATCCACAGACTTTATTAATGGTTGTAGCTGGTGCTTCTTGCGGAACTCCTGCTGCAAGGGAAGCTTGTCTCGCCGGATTTTGGCCAGCTCCTGCTTGTAGTACGTTCCCCATGATGACTTCATCAACATCATTTGCACTAATTCCTGCTTTTTGGATGGCTTCTTTGATTACAGTCGCACCTAATTGAGTGACTGGGACGTTTTTTAAGCCCCCAAGAAAACTTCCAATTGCTGTTCTTACTGCACTTACAATTACAACTTCATTGATTGCCATTTTATTTCCTCCCAAAAAATTTATGTATTATCAATTCCCCCTTAAAATAATACAGTAAAAATACCACAATTTTTTGAATTATTATTCGACAAATTTAGCGTTTTCTTATAAATGAAGATTCATTCATTTTATTTATGGATGGGGGTAAAGCAACTCTTTATTGAAATGGAACTAGAATTTAGTTAAAAATGAACTTTATAGAATAATAGGGAACTTTGTTAAAAATTGTCGAAAAATATCAGGGTTTTTCAATCAAAGAAAAGGAGAAACATTTAATTGTTTCTCCAGGATTATTTACCTCTATGGGAAAGGATAACGTATTTGCTAACGTTTACTTATATGACTAATCCGCCATCAACACTTAAAATTGTTCCATTAATGTAACCTGCTTGATCAGAGGCTAAAAACAAATAGGCTGAAGCAATATCTTCGGGTTTTCCAATTTTTCTAAGAGGGGTTTTTTCCTTCATGAAGTTTAGAACCTTGTCTGGTACTGCTGCTGTCATGCCGGTTTCAATAAAACCAGGAGCAACCGCATTTACTCGAATTCCCTTAGGACCGAACTCTTTTGCCCAGCTCTTTGTTAAGCCAATTACGCCGGCTTTTGTTGCTGCGTAGTTTGTTTGACCGATATTGCCGTATAACCCCACTACTGAGGATGCGTTCAGGATGACTCCGGACCCCTGGTTAAGCATAATAGGGGCAACGGCCTTTGTGCACTTAAAAACCCCAGATAAATTCACACTTATAACTTTTTCCCAATCGGTTTCTTTCATTTTTGTAAGAAAACCATCCATCGTTATCCCTGCATTATTAATTAACACATCAATTCGCCCGTGCTTTGCCATTGTAGATTGAACCATATCCTGAATCTGAGAACTGTCTGTTACATCAACTTTAAAAAAGGTAACATTCTCAGACTGAAGTTCTTCAAGAGCTTCCCTGCCTGAAGATTCATTGTAATCACAGATGACAACACTTGCTCCATCTTGAAGAAATTGCCTTGCTGTTTCCTTTCCTATACCCTGTGCGCCCCCAGTAATTAAAACAACTTTTCCAGTAAATTTCAAAATTTCCCCACCTCTAGTTAAAATTTCATTTGCTGACAAACTGTTGTTTTTCTAAAAGGTCATGTCAAATAAGGGTTATTTAAAAATACAGGAATTGCAACCGTGGCAAGTCAACACAATTTTCAATATTCATACTATTCCTGAAATCAATAAAAAAGAACAGAGGAAATTCCTCTGTTCTACTATTTCTACTTAAAAAGAGCAAAAGCAGCTTTTGAATTTGTTTCAAAAATATCAAAAAGAACTTTTTGGGATGCTTTGATTTGTTCTGTAATTTCATCACGAACTTTTTGTTGTTGAGAAATTCCATTTTTAATAGTTTCTTGGAAACGTTCTTGAGACTGATTAATCAATTTTAAACTTTCTTTGTATGGAGTTTCGATTAATTGTAAGGTGCGGTTTGAAACTTCATCCAATTGAGTATTCCACTGTTCATAAACTTGACCTGCTGAAGGACCAAAGTTCTTTTGCAAGTTTAGCTTTGCATTTTCTCTTAGTTCATTAAATAATTTCTTTTGTTCTTCTTGAATAAGAGTAACATCGTCAGTCATTTTTTCTAGAGTTGATTTTTGTTTTTCAAGGGATTGCAGAAATAATTCTTCCAAATCCTTCTGTGCATTGGTAACTCTGTCCAAACTATTTACCCATGTGTTAAAAAGTGATTCTCCAATACGAACTTGTTCTTGTTCTTGTTTTTTTACATTTTGTGCCATGTAAAAACCCTCCCATTTTATAATCATTGCAGCTAATTAACTGCAGTGTTAACAATTTTAGTTTTGAAAATATTATTTATCTTCTGTTCCTTCTTGTTGTTTGCGCGATGGGGGAAGAAACATATCCATGTAAATACTAAAAAAGCGATTGATCATGGATTGATATTGCTCAAGTGTAGTAAAACAGGTTTTCAAATAATCTTCACCGGCTTTTGTAATCGAATAAATTCGTTTTGCCGGACCTTCAGTTGTTGTATCCCATTCAGAATAAACTAATTGATCTTTTTCAAGCTGCCTTAATGTCCGATATACATTGCCTTGGTCTATAGTAGCAAATCCGAACTGTGCCAGCTCTTGAATTAACTTATAACCATGTAAATTTACATTTTGTAAACTTAACAGCAGAAACGGAACCATTAAGTTTTTCGGCATCGTATTCATCGTGCGATCTTGATGCGAAGCAGTTGTGTCTTTAGCAGATTCATTTTGATGGATGGTCAAATCATATCACTCCAAAAAATATAATCTATACGTGTAATTTACACCTATAGATTATATTTGTCAAACATTTCTATATGTGTAATTTACACTTAGTTGAAAAGTTTCTTAAAATATTAAAATGAATAAAGATTCATGTAGGATTTTGTCGAAAAAAGCAGTAATATTTTGCGATTATTTCTAATATTTTATCTTCATTTCTTGTGAAGTAACTAGTATGATTAATATGTCCAAAACGAAAAAGGAGGAGAAATCATGAGTTCTGAAACCAATATTTATGAAATGTGGAAAGATTTTTATTCAAAGTCTAGTAGTTTTTTTGACGATAAGGTGAAAGAGGATTTTCCGTCTAAAGGAATGGGACAAATTTTAGAAATGAATCTTATGTTTAAAAAGATGATTGATGAGAGTACAGAAAAATACTTGGAATTTGTAAATGTTCCTTCACGTACTGATCTTGCAAATCTATCTTCATTGATTGTGAATGTGGATGCAAAAGTTGATAATTTAGAAGAATTATTGGAAGATGCGGCAGACAAAACGATTGACCCAGCAAGTTATCAACGTGATTTAGCAGCAATTAAAAAAGATATGAAAAATCTTGATAATAAGCTTAATCAAATTCTTGCAGCACTTAAATTACCGGAAACTTCAAAATAATCCGGTAGTACATAAATAACGAGAAACATTGTGAAATCTCAAACTAATTTACATCAGGAGGAAAAGAAAATGACTGAACTAAAAAATAAAGTAGCAATCGTAACAGGTGGAAGCAGAGGAATTGGAGCAGCAATTTCATTGGAATTAGCAAAACAAGGTGTGAAAATCGTTCTTAACTACGTGAGCCGTCCAGAATTAGCCGAAAAAATGGTTGCAGAAATCCAGGAATTTGGCGGAGAAGCTTTTGCCGTTCAAGCAGATGTTTCCAACAGCGATGATGCAGCGCGCCTAGTTCAAGCAGCGGTAGAGCACTTTGGTAAATTAGATATTCTTGTAAATAATGCAGGAATTACACGTGACAGTACGTTTAAAAAGCTTAGCGAAGAAGACTGGAGAAAAGTCATCGATGTGAACTTAAACAGTGTTTTCAATACTACTTCGCCAGCTCTTCAGCACTTGCTTGAATCAGATGGTGGCCGCATTATTAATATTTCATCCATTATTGGCCAGGCTGGCGGATTCGGTCAAACCAACTATGCAGCAGCTAAAGCAGGTTTGATTGGTTACACGAAATCACTTGCTCTTGAATTAGCGAAATCAAATGTAACGGTAAATGCAATTTGCCCAGGATTTATCGGTACTGAAATGGTTCAAGCAATTCCTGAGAAAGTTCTTGATGGAATTGTGGCTAAAATCCCACAAAAACGTTTAGGGACTCCTCAAGAAATTGGCCGTGGTGTAGTATTCCTATGTAAAGACGGTGCCTATATTACTGGACAACAATTAAATATTAACGGCGGACTTTACATGTAATTGTCATGAAAAGTTTGATTTAAAGATATATTTTATAGACAGAATAAATGATGTAAGGAGTGAGCAATCATTAGCATTTTAGTTACAAAAGAATGGGAAGAGTATGCCAAAATGGTTCCCGAGGAATATAAGCAGGTAATGAACCGTGTTAAAAGGGCTACTGAAGTGTTAACAACTGAGGCCGAACCGGAAGTAGGTCCAACGCCAAAGGAAGTGATTTGGACAAAGAATAAAACAAAGCTTTATCGTTTTATTTCTGATCATCCGAAAAAACATAAAGTTCCACTTCTTATGGTGTATGCCCTTATCAATAAGCCGTATATTTTGGATTTAACCAAGGGCGGCAGTTTAGTTGAATATTTAGTGAATCAAGGTTTTGATGTGTACATGATTGATTGGGGAACATTTGGTTATGAAGATCGCAATCTGAAATTAGATGATTTCATTATGGATTATATACCGCGTGCTGTTAAAAAGGTCATGAGAACTTCAAAAGTGGATGAAGTCTCCATCTTAGGATATTGTATGGGCGGTACCATGACATCTATTTTTGCGGCCTTGCATCCTGAATTGCCAATCCGTAACCTTGTGTTTATGACCAGCCCGTTTGACTTTGCAGATTCTGGTCTTTACGGTGCAATGCTTGATGAGCGATATTTTGATATTGATAAAGTAGTAGATACTCTAGGAGTAATTCCTCCTGAGATGATTGATTTTGGAAACAAAATGATTAAGCCAATGGCAAACATTTATGGACCTTTTATTAGTCTTGTTGATCGTTCAGATAATGACAGATTTGTTAAAAGCTTTAAGCTACTGCAAAAATGGCTGAATGATGGTATTCCGTTCCCTGGTGAGGCGTATCGTCAGTGGATTAGAGACTTCTATCAGAAGAACAGACTGATTAATGGCGAACTTGTTGTCCGCGGCCGAAAAGTCGACCTAAAGAATATTAAAGCGAATGTTCTAAACCTGGCAGGTAAGAGTGACCTTATTGCTCAACCACATATGGTAGAGGCATTGATGGGAAAAATATCTAGCAAGGATAAAGAATATAAGAATCTGCCTGTTGGTCATACGTCCATTACATTTGGCAGTCAAGCTACGAAAATTACTTATCCTACTATCGGTGGATGGCTTGCGGAACGTTCAAACTAAATAATGAAATGAATGATTAGGGAGTGTTCCATTTAAGGAGCACTCTTTTTTATATGAGAAAACAACATATATGTATTGGTAATCATATTATATTTGTTTTTTTCTGACAATTCAAGTAGATTATGAAAGGGTTTTCAAAAAATAATAGGCAGAAATGAATGAAGAGGGAGAATAAAGGTTATACAATTCTCCCCATTTTTAAATGAAAGTGTTGAAATTTCTAACAATCTAGCAAAATACATAAATTCTGTGGAAAAATTATTTCCATTATGACTGCGCAATGGAATTTGGGGTAATGCATCGGAATGAGACCGGTGATGATAAAACGATGGAAGTATTCACATTTCCGTAAGGAGTTAGGCGATCAATTAGATTACTCAGATGGTCCATCCCTGTCACGGCAGCCTTAAGTAAATAACTGACAGATCCGGTTAAACGATGACACTCAATGATATCAGGGTCGTCCCTTAGCAAATTTTCAAAATCTGAATAGGAAAGGATTTTCATTTCGCTGACCTGTATGAAAACGATTACATCTCTGCCGACGGCTTTTGGACAAACCCGTGCACTGAATCCCTCTATAATTTCTCGCTCTTGCAGCCGCTTTAAACGCTCGGTAATACTTGGACGGCTAAGAGATAATTTCTTCGATAATTCACTTAAGGTTATTCGTCCATCCATTTGAAGAAGTTCAAGAAGACGAATGTCTAATGGATCCATTGAATGTTCTCCTTTCAAAATGTAGATAAATATCAAAAAATTTATGCAAATAGAAAACTAACCACCTGAATCTTATGCGATTTGTTATGTTTTCCGATTACATTATACCTTATTATTTAATAGAAACATAATCTTTGTAATTATTAAATAACTAAAAGTTCAGTTTGGGTAACATCTTTTCAGAATATGTAAACGTTGTCAAATGAGGGGATGTATCGAAAAGTTTTAACCATTGAGAAAGACTTTGATTTTTCTCTTTTTTTAGGAATAATTTCTACTATAATCACAGTGATAATGGGGGTAAAACAATGAACACAATCCAACCATCTTTAGAAACAACCGCAACAGTAATTGATAAAATGCATGAGCATCAGCAAATTGTTTTTTGTAATGATCCGGCAACAGGGTTAAAAGCGATTATCGCTATCCATAATACAACCCTTGGCCCTGCTTTGGGAGGCTGCCGTATGCGGCCATATCGAACGATGGATGAGGCATTGGAGGATGTACTTCGCTTATCTAAAGGGATGACCTATAAATGCGCTGCCGCAGATGTGGATTTCGGAGGTGGAAAAGCAGTTATCATAGGAGATCCAGCAAGGGATAAAACCCCTGCACTATTTAGGGCTTTTGGTCAGTTTGTTGATTCTTTAAACGGCCGTTTTTATACAGGGACAGATATGGGAACTTCAATGGATGATTTTATCCACGCTGCAAAAGAGACTAATTGCATCGTAGGAATTCCAGAAGCATATGGAGGAGGCGGCGATTCATCTATTCCAACTGCACTTGGAGTTATTTACGGTTTAAAAGCATCCAATAAAGTCGTTTTTGGTACAGATAATCTTTCCCATAAAAAATATATCATCCAAGGGCTTGGGAAGGTAGGTTACAAAGTAGCTGAGCAATTGCTAGAATCTGGTGCCGATTTATATGTAAGCGATATCAATGAAGAAGCAGTCAAGGCCATTCAAAAACATGCAAAACAATTAGGAGGCAATGTCGTTCGTGTAACCGGAGACGAAGTGTATTCAGTTGATGCCGATGTATTTGTTCCATGTGCTTTCGGCGGAATTATTAATGATGAAACGATAGACCTGTTAAAGGTTAAGGCAGTCGTAGGATCGGCGAACAATCAGCTTCTAATGGAAAATCACGGAGAAGCACTAAAACGAAAAGGGATTTTATATGCTCCAGACTACATTGTAAATGCCGGTGGGTTAATTCAAGTAGCAGATGAACTTTACGGCTACAATCAAGAGCGTGTGCTAGCCAAAACGAGCTCCATTTACACGTCTTTATTGGAAGTTTACAAGCAGGCAGAGCTGGATAATATCACAACGATTCAAGCTGCAAACCGGTTCTGTGAAAAACGAATGGAAGACCGACAAAGGCAAAATAGCTTCTTCTCACATACAAAACGCCCTAAATGGGATATTTGTAAATAAAAATTCTCCTAATGAGGTGATTGGATGTCAATGTCAATAGAATTTCCAATTTTTCAAATTGTCGATGAAACTGGGCAATTAATAAATGAACAGTATAAAGACCAATTAACAGAAGACCTTGTCAAACAATTCTACTATCATATGGTTCGCATCCGAACTTTTGATCGAAAAGCCATCAGTTTGCAGCGTCAAGGGAGACTTGGAACGTATGCCCCATTTGAAGGGCAGGAAGCTTCTCAAGTTGGAAGTGCTCTGGCGCTTGGCAAAGAGGACTGGGTATTCCCTACCTACCGTGATCACGGAGCTACCTTAACATTCGGTGCTAGCATGGCTCGTACTCTATTATATTGGAACGGTCGAGTGGAAGGTTGTGTACCGGAAGAAGGTAAAAAGATTTTCCCACCTGCCGTACCAATTGCCACACAAATCCCGCATGCAGCGGGAGCGGCAATGGCAGAAAAAAGAAAGGGAACGAAGAATGCAGCAATAGCTTATTTTGGAGACGGAGCTACTTCAGAGGGTGATTTCCATGAAGGATTGAACTTTGCCAGTGTATTTCAAGCACCCGTAATCTTTTTTAATCAAAATAACGGATTTGCCATTTCCGTTCCGATCGAAAAACAAATGAATTCCAAAACCATTGCCCAAAAGGCACTTGGTTACGATATGCCAGGTGTACGTGTGGATGGAAACGATATATTTGCTGTCTATTTCCAGACAAAAGAGTACATGGAACGTGCACGTAATGGAGGAGGACCGACTTTAATTGAAGCGATCACATGGAGGTACGGTGCCCATACCACTGCGGACGATCCAAGGAAATACCGCAATCAATCAGAAAGCGATACCATTAGGGAAAAGCAGGATCCTCTTCTTCGTGTCGAGCGCTTTATGAAGGTAAACGGTTTTTGGGATGAAGAATGGGCGCTTAAGGTTAAAGAGGAAACGGAAAGCGAAGTAGAGCAAGCAGTAAAAGATATGGAAAGTTTTCCAAAACCAAATATCAATGATTTATTTGATAATGTGTTTGAAAAGCCAACTTGGACGATTGCAAAACAAAAAGAACAGTATCTTCAATTAATTGGAGGGGAAGTGTGATGGTGATGACTTTAGAGAGACCGTTAGAACAAACTGCCGTAAAAACGAATCAGCTGACACTTGTTCAAGCGGTTACAGATGGATTGCGCATAATGTTAAAAGAGGATGAAAATGTCCTTTTACTTGGCGAAGATATTGGAAAAAACGGAGGGGTATTCCGCGCTACTGAGGGCCTGCAGGAGGAATTCGGTGAAGATCGTGTAATGGATACGCCGCTAAGTGAAGCGGGCATTATTGGTACTTCTATCGGAATGGCAATCAATGGATTCAAACCTGTAGCGGAAATGCAGTTCTTAGGGTTTATCTACCCAGCGTTTGAGCAGATCATGACACATGTATCACGGATTCGGATGCGAACTATGGGGCGCTATTCGGTTCCGATGGTGATTCGGGCGCCATATGGTGCAGGCATCCGTGCTCCTGAGGTGCATTCAGACAGTATGGAAGCATTGTTTGCGCATATGCCTGGAATAAAAGTTGTTTGTCCTTCTTCGGCATACGATGCAAAGGGGCTGCTGATTGCTGCCATCGAAGACCCGGATCCTGTTTTATTTTTAGAGTCGATGAGAATCTACCGTTCAGAGCGGGAAGAGGTTCCAGAAGGAAAATACATCGTTGAAATCGGTAAAGGGAAAAAGCTTAAAGAGGGGAAAGACGTAACGGTTATCGCATGGGGAGCAATGGTGCCGGTAGCTTTGAAAGCAGTAGAACAGGCAGAAAAACAAGGGATCACCTGTGATGTGATTGATTTGCGAACCCTTTATCCTATTGATAAAGACATAATTGCAGAGTCTGTTCAAAAAACAGGACGTGCCGTAATTGTTCATGAAGCCCATCAAACAGGCGGCGTGGGGAATGATATTGTTTCCATTATTAACGATACATCGTTTCTCTTTATGAAGTCTCCGGTTGAACGTGTTACAGGTTTTGATGTGCCAGTTCCGCTTTTTGCGCTTGAGGAACATTATTTACCAACACCTAAGCGGGTAGTAAACGGAATCGAAAAAGTTATGTATTTTTAGGAGGGGAAAACATTGGTTGAAGTAAAACTTCATGATATTGGGGAAGGAATGACAGAGGGAGAGATTATTCACTATTTTGTTAAGGTTGGCGATAGAGTAAAAGTTGATCAGCCTCTGGTTGAGGTACAAACAGATAAAATGGTGGCTGAGCTTCCATCTCCTGCATCGGGAAAAGTAAAAGAAATTGTGGTCGATTATGGAACCACTGTATCTGTTGGTACAACACTTCTTGTGCTGGAAGCAGAGGAGACAAAAGAAGCAAAAGAATTGATGGAAATGAAACTGGAAGAAACAGCACCCCTAGAAAAGGATATACCTACAACACAACCACAGCCAACAAAGCAAGCTAAGGGAAAAGAAGAAAAACAATTTATCATTGCAGCCCCATACACAAGGAAAATTGCTCGCGAGTTTCAAGTAGATATTAACGAAATTTCAGGCACAGGAATAAACGGACGGATCACAGTAGAAGATATATACAATTTTGTTAAAAAACGCGACTTGGTGCAGTCTTCCAAGGAAATGAAAGCGATTTCCGCAGAATCGATAGAACAAATAAAAAAGCCAAACGTAGACAATCGTGGACGGGAAGTCCGAAATGAAAAGGAAACAAAAGGTGAAGAGATTCCTTTTAGAGGCCGCAGGAAGCAGATAGCAAAGAAAATGACCCAATCTCTTTATACCATTCCACATGTGACACATTTTGAAGAGGCCGATTTAACGGACCTGCTTGCTTATAGAATGGATTTAAAAGAAATAGGGATCCATGTTTCGGCAGTTGCTTTCTTTATTAAAGCCATTGCCGTAGCATTAAAACAATTCCCAGTATTCAATGCAAAACTCGATGAAGAAAACGAAGTGATTCGTTTAGAAAAAGAATATAACATTGGAATTGCTACAGATACTGAAGATGGTTTAATTGTCCCAATCATCCATCATGCAGATCAATTAACGGTTCGTCAAATTCATGACAAACTAAAAGAATTGACTAAAAAAGCACAAGAAAATCAGCTGACACCAGCGGATTTAAAAGGCGGAACATTTACCATCAGTAATGTTGGTCCATTAGGAAGTATCGGGGCAACACCGATTATTAATTATCCGGAAACGGGATTAATTGCTTTTCATAAAACGAAAAAAATGCCTGTTGTCGTGGAGAATGATGAAATTGCGATTCGTTCAATCATGACGATGTCGATGGCGTTTGACCACCGCGTGGCTGACGGTGCTACGGCCGTGGCCTTTACAAATCGTTTTAAGCAATTAATTGAAAATCCAAAGCTATGGCCAATTGAATTAACATAAAAAACTAGAAATCTAAAAATACGAAACGTCAATAACGTGGTATGATAGAAAGCATGGATTGAATCGTTTGATCGAGTGAAGGAGGAGTATGTTTGAAATCTGCATCACTGCAAAAAAAGTTATTGCCACGCCATATTAGCTTAATGGCAATGGGAGGAGCAATCGGGACCGGGATTTTTAAAGGGAGCGCGGAAACGGTATCAATAGCCGGACCGGGAGTAATCTTTACCTATGTGTTCGCAGGTCTGTTGCTGCTTGTTGTGATGGGTGCTATAGCAGAAATGGCAATTGTCTATCCAAATACAAATATGAAAGGTTTTGTTCGGAAAGCCTTCGGTAAGCGTGCCTCTTTCGTAATTGGCTGGATGTATTGTTTTATGTGGCTGGCTGTGTGTGTCATTGAAATTGTCGTGGCCGGCAGTTTCTTACAATATTGGCTTCCCTCTATTCCACTTTGGGAATTAAGTTTGGGCTGTGCTGCATTGGTTATTGGCATTAACATGATGAATGTGAAAAATTATGGGGAGTTTGAATTTTGGTTTGCCGGCATTAAAATCACCATGATTATCGTATTTATCATTTTGGGAGCTTGTATTCTATTTGGACTTATTCCAAGTAATCAATCGAACTATCTGCAAAATTTTACGGAACATGGTGGATTTTTTCCAAAAGGATGGACGTCCATCTTTTCAGCGCTGTTAATTGTGATGTTTTCGTATGGCGGTTCAGAACTGATCGGGTTAACGGTTACAGAAGTAAAAGATGCAGATCGTATATTACCCAAGGTGATTAAGAGTTTTATTTGGCGCATTATATTGTTTTATACACTTCCGATACTAGTCATTTGTGGTTTAATTCCTTGGGATAAAATAAGTGATCACGCAAGTCCATTTGTCCAGGTATTGTCGATGACTGGTCTTCAGGGCTCCGCGCATCTGATGAACTTTATTTTAATTACCGCAGTATTATCTGCAGCGAACTCTGGAATTTATGGATGTACGCGAATGCTGCATTCTTTAGCGGTAGAAGGGGAAGCACCGAAGTCCTTCTCTTATGTAACAAACAAAGGTGTACCATTATACAGCCTAATGCTAAGTGCCGTGGTTTTAATCGGCGGTTCGATGATTGCTTATGTTGCTCAGGATCAAGTATTTATGTTATTAATGGCGGTTCCGGGATTTGTCGTATCATTAGTGTGGATCAGCATTTGTTTGGCACAATTAAAACTTCGGAAAACCTATCCAATGAATCCGAGCTTCAAATTGTGGGGTTTCCCCTATATCACAGCGATTACCGTTTTAATTTTAAGCTTTATATCCGTGATATTTGTGTTTAACGTGCAAAACCGCGTCAGTATTATTACTAGTCTAGTTGTTTTGGCAGTGTTAGTTGCGATCTCAATTTTGAAATTTAAAAACTCGGAAGACCAGGATACTAAGATTCAAGAAGAGAATGTCGTATAAGATAGAACAATAAATATTTTAATGTATTACAGGGGCGGTTTATTCGTCCCTTTTTATTTTATTTAAGGTACTTAACCGCTGTTGCAGCATATATTTCAGCAGATTCAACCAAGTTCCGAACTAAAACTCGCTCATCAAAACCGTGAAGTGTATTTAGAATACCAGGTCCGTATAGGACTGTGTCAATTCCATTACTCCGGAAGTGACGGGCATCGCTGGAAGCAAGTAGCAATTTACTGAAAATTGGTTTTTCATTTCCAAGGACTCGTCGAATCCCTTTTTCTAATGCCTGTACGATTGGACGATTCTCCAAGGTCCAGTTTGGGTTTAATAGGGACCCCATTGGCTCCACAATCGAGCCTGGTGCAACTTGTTCAACAAGATTTCTGGCCGTATTTAGTACAAACTCAGGCTTCATACCGAATGGGACTCGTGTATCAACCTCAATCACGCATTTTTCAGCTACGACATTTACCTTGGTACCGCCCATGATTATACCCGGATTGTAAGATGGGCGATAAAGCAGCTGTGCAAGTGAGGGATTTCCTGACTCCTGGGAAAAGAACCACTCGCTTTTTTTTAAAAGAGGAACAAGTTCCGCTGGTGGAGATGCCTTTAAATCCCATAACCTTGCCAGTGCCTCAACCACTAATGCTCCTCTTCTAATAGCGGAGATTCCTGAAATCGGCTGTTGGCTACCATGCCCGGGCTGACCAGGAATTGTCACCCTAAACCATAAGCTTGCTTTTTCTCCAACATCCGGGTTGCGAGGGTACGATGGCTCGCCAATTAGACAGGCATTCCCTTGAATCATTCCTTGGTCGATGAATTTCGCGGCAGCATAGCCGCCAGTTTCTTCATCTGGCACAACAACAACACCCAGTTTCCCCCTAAGATTAAGCTTTTGGGCTAGTTCTTGAATTATTCCAGCTGCAAAGACTAGAGCTGCCAGACCGGCCTTCATATCGGAGGCCCCTCGACCTAATAACATACCTGCTTGAACTTCCCCTGAAAACGGGTCAAAGGACCAATGTGTTCGGTCTCCCGCAGGAACGACATCTGAATGTCCGCAAAAAAGGAGCTTTTGCCCTGCGGCACCGGCTAATGAAGCATCTCCGACAACCGTAACAAGCCCACTTTCTTGGTGGATGTATTCTGAAATCGTGAACCCTTTTGCCTTTAAATACTCACTAATATGCTGTCCAACTTCTCGTGAATATTTAGTAAACTCAGGGGATGGATTTTCGGATGGTATTCGGATAAGCGCAGACGCAAGGTCGATTAATTCTTGCTGTCTTTCTCTGACCAGTTGGCGAATCATGTTGCCGCTCATATGCTAAACCTCCCATTAAAACACTTATAATTTACACTATGCTATTCACTGGAGTTGGGTACTATGCTAAGGAGTAGAAAGGGATATTGAAATAGGCATTATTTATTAGGTATTCGCCGTTTCGTATCAAAATTGGTTACATATTAATAGGATATTCAACTATAAAGGAGCGATGCTCAGATGTATCCTTATGGAAATTATTCAATTCCGCAAGTTCAGTACAACTATAATCCTTATGTACAACAGTATCAATATGAGCCTGAACGACAAATGCCGCAATTATCGCAGTTGCTTCAATTACCCCAATGGCAGCAGCTGGAACGCAGATTGAATCAACTAGAAAGGCAAAATGACCGGCAGGATCGAGAAATTGATCAGCTTCAATTCCGTCTTCAACGGGTGAATCAGCGGCTTCGGGTGGTAGAAAACAGGTTACATGTACCATTTACTTCACATGATGAATTTTAAGGAAAAGCAAAGGAACTGGGAAATTCCCAGTTCCTTTATTGAAGTTGGTTGAGAAAATTTTTCTGAAGGCCAAAACTAGCGGGGAACACTGGAAAAATGTCCTTCATAGAGTGGATGAAGAACAAAACCAGAGAGGATCCACAAAGAAACGGCCTTCATAAGGTCAATGAAGGCCAAAACTAGTGAGGATCCACAAAGAAACGGCCTTCATAAGGTCAATGAAGGCCAAAACTAGTGAGGCCCCGCAAAGAAACGGCCTTCATAAGGTCAATGAAGGCCAAAACTAGTGAGGACCCGCGAAGAAATAACCTTCATAAGGCCGATGAAGGTCAAAACTAGTGAGGCCCCGCAAAGAAACGGCCTTCATAAGGTCAATGAAGGCCAAAACTAGTGAGGCCCCGCGAAGAAATAACCTTCATAAGGCCGATGAAGGTCAAAACTAGTGAGGACCCGCAAAGAAACGGCCTTCATAAGGCCGATGAAGGCCAAAACTAGTGAGGCCCCGCGAAGAAATGTCCTTCATAAGGTCGATGAAGGCCAAAACCAGAGAGGACCCGCGAAGAAATGTCCTTCATAAGATTGATGAAGGACAAAACCATCTTGGCCCCCCAAGAAACGGCCTTCATATGCTAGCAAAAACAAATCAAAATAAAGCCCTAATCCTCATTTCCAACAAAAGCCTGACTTTTACGATATACCATTGCTTCCATTGTAGCAATTAGCTCCTTGCCACTAAAAACACGAATAGCATACCACCCCAGTTTATGATTTTTCTTAATTTCCTCAGCAGTAGCCGTGAGTGTTTCCCCTAATTTTCCTGCAGACATGAAATTTACATTGGTTGTCACACCAACAGCTGTTTTTCCATATGAGTTACTGGCTGCGGCAAATACATAATCAGCAAGAGAAAAAATTACCCCACCATGGACAGTTCCATGCGCGTTTAACATATTTTTGCCCGGAGTTAACTCAGCTTCTGCTGTACCGAGTCCGAGTTTTGTCAATTTCATGCCAAGGAATCGACCATAAGGTTCATTTTTCATTAGGTCTACAATCTGTTCATAATGTTTTTCGTGAATCGCTTTTTCTTCGATATGAGTACTCATAGAATCCTCCCTTTTATTTAATTAGTTAATAAAACGTTTTTGGAACGTTGAGTGTTATAAATGAAATATATCATTTTGATAGAGTAGTATCAATTTAAAAATGAACATAATGGGTATAAAATTCAGTGAAAAGGGTGCTTTTTTTGCTAAAATCACTGTTTTTAACGGATTTAAAGGGTGAAATAAATATTTTTACATAAAATTAAAATTTTCAGTTATTATCATTGACACGGTGTGAATATGGTATTAATCTATAACTATGTTACATTAATTTTAATTATCGTGTAAATTGTGTTATCCAAAAATTTGATGATGATGAAAGTAAGGGGGATTATAGTATGTACAATCCGGAAATAGAAACAATGAGTCGTTCTGAAATGAAAGCGTTACAATTCCTGCGACTTAAACAAACCGTAAAAAGGGTTTATGAAAATGTACCATTTTATAAGCAAAAGTTTGATGAATTAGGAATTACACCAGATGATATTCAATCATTAGAGGATGTAAGATTGCTTCCATTTACGAAGAAAAAAGATTTGCGCGATCAATATCCATTTGGATTGTTTGCTGTACCAATGGAAGAAGTTAATCGAATCCATGGTTCATCGGGGACAAGCGGTAAACCGACTGTTGTTGGTTATACGAAAAACGATATTAGTAATTGGGCTAAGATTGTAGCACGTGCTATCGTAACAGCAGGGGGAAAAAAGTCCGATATTTTCCACAACGCTTACGGATATGGACTTTTTACAGGCGGACTTGGCCTTCATCATGGAGCGGAAGAGTTGGGAGTGGCAGTAGTTCCTATTTCTGGAGGAAACACTGAAAGACAAATAACTGTTATTGAGGATTTTAAGCCTAGAGGAATTTGTGGAACCCCATCTTATATTTTAAATATTGTGGAACAAATGGAACATATGGGATTGGATCCGCGTGATACCAGTTTGGAATATGGCATTTTTGGCGCTGAACCATGGACAGAAGAAATGCGTGCTACACTTGAGAAAAAGTTGAATATTAAAGCGATTGATATTTACGGTTTAAGTGAAGTAATGGGTCCTGGTGTAGCGATTGAATGTTATGAAGCGCAAAATGGTTTGCATATTGCGGATGATCATTTCTTAGTAGAAGTATTAAATCCTGAAACATTAGAGCCTGTCGAAGATGGTCAAGATGGAGAACTTGTATTTACCAGCTTAACGAAGGAAGCGCTTCCTATTATTCGCTATCGTACAGGAGATATTGCTTCGATTACGCACGAAAAATGTAAATGTGGAAGAACACATACGCGTATGTCCCGGTTAAAAGGACGGACAGATGACATGCTGATTGTCCGCGGGGTAAATGTTTTCCCTTCTGAGATTGAACGTGTACTTTTACAAATTGAAGGGCTTTTCCCGAATTATCAAATTCACCTGACTAAAAAGGGAAGTTTGGATAGTGTAGAACTCCATGTGGAAATTGAGAAGCATCTTTATCAAGAAGTTGGTGAAGATTTAGGACATGCAGCCGTTCAAGCATTAAAACGTACAATCCAGCATCAAATGAAATCAACATGCTTAGTATCAATGGATACGATTATTAATAAACCGGGGAGCCTGCCTCGATCTGATGGGAAAGCGAAAAGAGTTGTAGATAAACGGAAGGCAACACCTGTAACAAATTAAGTTGACATATAATTAAATTGTAAACGTTTAATCTATGCTTGCATCTCTATACGCACGGGATTGCAAGCATAGATTAATTGATAAGTTATGTACTATAAAAATAGTAGAATTTTCTTGCTTTTTATATAACAATAAAATATAATTACGTTAAATAAACGTTATATAGAGAAAGGCGGTATAGATGTGAGCGTCCTTGAAAAAGATTTAAACGAACAAGCACAATTAGAAAAGTTTATTGCTCGAATTGAAGCGGGCGACAAAATTGAAGCAGATGACTGGATGCCGGAAGAATACAGAATTGCATTAATCAAATTAATTTCACAGCACGGAATTAGTGAGATTATGGGTGCGTTACCTGAAAAAGAATGGGTGCCAAAAGCACCATCGCTTAAAAGAAAATTGGGGATTATGGCCAAAGTTCAAGATGAAATGGGTCATGGTCAGCTGCTCCTTCGTGTGGCAGAGGACTTATTAAAACCTTATGGAAAAGATCGCGGCGATTTAATGCAGGATCTGTTTAATGGAGATTTAAAATTTCATAATGTCTTCCATATGGCAACAAACACTTGGGCTGACGCTGGAATGATTGGCTGGCTTGTTGATGGTGCAGCGATTATCACGCAAACAAACATGCTTGGTGCTTCTTACGGTCCATATGCAAGAGCATTGCACCGCATTTGCGCAGAGGAAGTATTCCATGCACAGCATGGGGAAGCGATTATCATGGCGCTTGCAGAAGGAACAGAGGAACAAAAACAAATGATCCAGGAGTCATTAAATGACTGGTGGGAAGCGCTTCTGATGTTCTTTGGACCGGCAAGTAGTACGACAACTGGTACAAGTAAACAGGATGTAACGATCAAATATGGAATCCGCACAAGTACAAACGAAGAATTACGCCAAAGCTTTTTTACAAAGTACATTCCGCGAATTTTATCATTAGGTTTAACGATTCCGGATCCAACTCTTCATTTTGATGAAGATCAACAGCTTTGGGTTTACCAACAGCCTGATTGGAATAAATTCAAACAAATTATTAAAAACAATGGCCCTCGCTCACAAGCACGCTTGAACTTGCGGAGAGTTTCTTATGAAAACAACGCATGGGTACGCGATGCCTTAGCTGCAGCGATTAATTAACGAAAGGGGAAGAGAAAAATGGATCAAAAGAAAACATTTTATCAGGAATTCGAAGTCTTCAGTAAGCGGACACCTTCTTCACCCTTTCAGCACCAATTTAGCTTGTTAGCTCCAAATGCTGAAATGGCGATGGTAATGGCTCAAGAAAACTTTATGCGACGCGACCCGGTTGCAGATATTTGGGTCGTAAACCGTGAAGATATCCGTGGTATGTCAAAGGAAGAAAAGCTTACCTTACAAAGATTAGACAATAAAGATTATCGTACAACGAAAGGCTACGGCTACTTAAAGAAAAAATGGCGGCATTATGAGCAACAAATGCTCGATGAAAAAGAAATTCTTTCATGGGCGGGAGGGAACAAAAAATGACAGAACAAAATGTAACTATCACTCCTGAATTAAAGGAATCAGTTGTAAATTTATTATTTCAACTTGCAGACGATGACTTCTTATATTCGTATCGAGGATCAGAATGGCTTGGGCTAGCACCCCATATTGAAGAGGATGTTGCCTCCTCCTCAATTAGTCAGGACAGCATGGGGCATGCTGCAATGTTCTATCAATTATTAGAAGAAATCGGAATTGGAAACGCCGATGCACTCGCCCACCTAAGACCTGCTAATGAAAGAAAAAATAGTATTTTAGTAGAAAGGCCGAATGGTGAGGGCTATTACATGGAAGTTCCAAAATACGATTGGGCTTACGCAGTCGTTCGGAATTATTTCTACACAACAGCAAAGAAAGTGAAAATTGATTCAGTGAAAAATAGTTCCTATGACCCGCTGGCTAAAGTTGCCATTAAAGTAAATATGGAATTGTACTATCATTTGCTTCACTGGAAAACATGGTTCGTCCAACTTCTAAGTTCAACAGACGAAGCAAAGCAAAGAATGAATATCGCAATTGAACAAGTCATGAGTGATTTTGGGGATGTCTTTTCACTTGGCAAGGATGGAGAAAAAATTGTTGAACTAGGTTTAATTGAAAAAAGCGATGTTCTTATTCACCGCTGGAAACAACAACTGGAGCAAGTGCTTCAATCGGTTGGGTTAAGTCTTCCTGAAATTCCGGCAAACCCAGAAAGAAATGGCCGTAATTTAGAACATACAGAAGATTTAGTTTCAGCGATTGAGACACTTTCAGAGGTTTATCGTTTAGATACAGCTGCATCATGGTAATGTAAACATAGAAAAGAGGTGTGATCATGCAAATGTCTATAAAATCACTGGAAAAGCAGGTATTAGATGTATTAAATGAGGTTAAAGATCCTGAAATCGATACAGTGAGTATTATTGACTTGGGTATGGTAGAGGAGGTAATGGCCGAAAACGGTGTGATTGAGATAAAGATCCTGCCGACCTTTTTAGGATGTCCGGCCCTTAGCATTATTCAAAAAAATATCGAAAATGCCGTGAAGGCCATTGAGTATGTAGAAAAGGTTAAGGTAGAATTTATCAACCACCCGCCATGGACGTCAGATCGGATATCTGAAAAAGGCAGAAATGGACTTAAAGCATTCGGAATTGCTCCTCCACCTCGTTTAATGGACAGTGATGGATCGTGGCATGTTGATTGCCCGTTTTGCGGTTCTACCTATGTGACCATGGATAACATCTTTGGGCCGACAGCTTGCAGAAGTATTTTATACTGTAAAAATTGTAAAAACCCATTTGAAGCAATGAAACCGATATCAACTTTAATGTAGATAAAGAGAATGTGAGGAGAATCGATTATGGCTAAATTAATTGCTTTATATAAACAACCGGAAGACAAGGCTGCATTTGATGAACATTATAATAATGTACATGTTCCAATCACGGAAAAAATTCCTGGCTTGCGTGAAATCAAAGTAACAAGATTTACTGGAACGCCAATGGGCGGGGAGCCTCCTTATTATTTAATGTGTGAAATGCGTTATGACAGCCATGAGGATTTACAAAAGGGCATGCGTTCCGAAGAAGGTAAAGCTTCTGGAAAAGACTTAATGAAATTTGCCGGTAAGCTAGTTACTTTGGTTATCGGAGAAGACGATTAATGAAAGCTTATAAATTTATTGAAGCTTCACATCAAGACGGTGTAGCGCTTATTGAGCTAAATAGACCAGCTCAATATAATGCCTTAAATCGAACAATGGTACACGAAATTGTTGATGCGATGGAAACTTTCGACGGGGATGAGAAAGTTCAGGTTATCGTGATCACGGGGAAAGGACGGGCGTTTTCAGCAGGTGCAGATATTGATGAAATGGCAGGGGATGATCCAATTCGATTGGAGCTATTAAATCAATTTGCCGAGTGGGACCGTCTATCTTTAATCAAAAAGCCAATCATTGGTGCGGTAAAAGGCTTTGTTTTTGGCGGGGGATTTGAGTTGGCACTGAGCTGTGATTTATTAATTGCAGCCAGCGGTACGGAATTTTCATTCCCGGAAGTGAACCTTGGGGTTATGCCGGGAGCGGGTGGCACCCAGCGCTTGACAAAAATTGTCGGCAGAACGAAAGCGTTGGAATGGTTATGGAACGGCACTCGAATTTCAACAGAAAGTGCCTTTCAGCACGGATTAATTAATCGAGTTGTCTATCCTGAATTATTAATGGAAGAAACGATGAAAACAGCAAGATTTATTGCAAACCAAGCGCCGCTTTCAATTCGTTATATTAAAGATGCAGTCAATAAAGCGGTGGATTATTCTCTTTATGAAGGAATGCAATATGAACGGAAAAATTTCTATTTATTATTTGCTTCCGAAGATCAAAAAGAAGGTATGAACGCTTTTATTGAAAAGCGGAAGCCGGAATTTAAAGGGAGATAACCATATGTACGAAACGATTTTGTATGCTGTTGAAAACGGTGTGGCCTGGATTACGTTAAATCGGCCAACTACATTAAATGCATTCGTGGCTCAAATGAATAGAGAAATTACTAAAGCCATTAAAATAGCTTCTACAGCTGAAGAGGTCCGCTGCATCGTTATTACCGGTGAAGGACGTGGTTTTTGCTCCGGTCAAGACCTGTCAGAAGTAGATGAAAATATGGATCATGGGCAGGTATTAAGGGAGAAATACGGGCCGATGATAAAGCAAATTTATCAATGTGAGAAACCGATTATAGCGGCTGTCAACGGGATTGCTGCCGGTGCAGGTTTTAGCCTTGCATTAGCCTGTGATTTTCGTATTCTTTCAGAACGCGCAAGCTTCTTAAATGCTTTTATTCACATTGGTTTAATCCCAGATTCAGGTAATAGTTACTTCCTTACTAGATTAGTAGGAGAAGCAAAAGCATTGGAAATTTCGATTTTAGGTGAAAAAATCCCTGCGGATCAAGCGCTTTCATTGGGGCTGGCGACTAAAGTGGTATCTACTGATAACTGGGATGCTGAAGTCACCCAATTTGCAGAGCGAATTGCGGCATTACCAACAAAAGCAATTGGATTAATCAAACGCACAATCAAATCTACAGGTGAAAAATCCTTTACTGACTACTTAGAAGAAGAGGCGCAAGCCCAAAGAATTGCTGGTCTAACAAAAGATGCTCGTGAAGGCGTTCAGGCCTTTATGGAAAAAAGAAAACCAACCTTTATCGGCAAATAAGAGGAGGATCAACTCATGACAACACAAGTAACTGAAGCGGTTTCTTTAAAAAGAGATTACTATCATTTAATTATAAACGGCGAAAAGGTAGAAAGCTCCAATGGAAAAACGATTAAAACTTATAATCCAGCTACTGGTGAATTAGTTGCTGAAGTAGCAAAAGCATCACAAGAGGATGCAGAGAGAGCCGTTTTAGCAGCACGCGAAGCATTTGATCACGGAAAATGGCGTAAATATCCAATTAACCGTCGTTCACAAGTGTTAAATAAGATTGCCGCAATTATGCGCTCCCGGTTCAATGAATTGGTAGAATTAGAAATTTTGGACACTGGTAAATCTTTAGCTGCTGCACAAGGGCAAGTATCACAAGCGATTGAAGATTTTGAATTCTATGCAGGGGCTATTGTCGGACACCGCGGTGTCGTTAATAATATGCCTGGCCAATTTCATAATTTTACTGAAAAAGAGCCTGTTGGCGTATGTGCGCAAATCATTCCTTGGAACTATCCATTGATGATGGCTGCTTGGAAAATCGCTCCGGCGATTGCAGTTGGTTGTTCTGTTATTGTAAAACCAGCTAGCTTAACTCCGCTTACTGCGATTATTTTAGGTGAAATCTGCTTAGAAGCAGGCGTACCAGCTGGTGTTGTCAACATTGTTCCTGGATCAGGTTCAGAGGTTGGAAACTACCTTGTAGAACATCCAAAAGTAAATAAAGTGGCTTTCACTGGTTCTACACCAATCGGTAAAGATATTATGGCAAAAGCTTCTGAAACATTAAAACGTGTTACGCTTGAATTAGGCGGTAAATCTCCTAATCTCGTATTTGAAGATGCGGATATCGATGCTGCCGTTGATGGATCTCTTTTCGGAATCTTCTATAACTCTGGACAATCCTGTGAAGCACGTTCACGTTTATATGTTCATGAAGATATTTACGATGAATTCATCACGAAGTTTGTTGAAAAAACAAAGAAATTAGTACTTGCGAATCCATTTGATAAAGGCACTCATATGGGTGCAATCATTGATCAAGCACAATTAGAAGTTATCGATGGCTTTGTAAAATCCGCAATTGAAGAAGGCGCAGAGATTTTAGCAGGAGGAAAGCCTGCTGTTGTAGAAGGATATGAAGGTGGATTCTGGTATGAGCCGACTGTCATTGCAAATGTCAATCACGACATGACAGTTGTAAAGGAAGAAATCTTTGGGCCTGTTGTAGTAGTTATGAAGTTTAAGGATGAAAAAGAAGCAATTAAACTTGCAAACGACACAGAATTCGGATTAGGTTCAGCAGTTTGGTCAAAAGATGGCGCGCGCGCAACTCGTGTGGCAAAGCAAATTGAAGCAGGAATCGTGATGGTAAACTGCCCATTCTCGGCCTTCCCTGGTACACCATTTGGCGGTTATAAGCAATCAGGTTTCGGCCGTGAGTTATGCATTGAAACACTCGATCTTTATACCGAAACAAAGAGCATTGTTTCTTACTTTGGAAGTCGTCCAATAAATCCACTAGGTGTTTAATATCCCACACGTACGAATGAGACTTCCACGTCTCATTCGTACGTTTTAATTAGACAAAGGAGAGATCTTTGATGAAAAACATCGTTGTTGTTGGTTCTGGTGTAATGGGTAGAGGGATTGCCTATGTATCTGCACTTGGTGGATTTTCCGTTACATTGGTTGATGTGAATGAAAATGCGCTTAAAAGTGCCGAAGGTGAATTAAATTCCATTTTTGCAAAAGGACGCGAAAGAGGAAAAATTTCTTCTGAACAGGAAAATTTCGCGAAAGCGAATCTATCCTATGCGAGTGATCTGCCGCAGGCATGTTCTATTGCTGACTTAATTATTGAGGCTGTCCCTGAAAAAGCAGTAATTAAAAAACAGGTTTTTGAAACAATGGAGCAATTTGCACCAGAACATTGCTTATTTGCTACCAATACTTCTACCATGAGTCCAACAGAAATTGCATCATATGGTAAACGCGCGGATCAAACGATTGCAATGCACTTCTTTAATCCGGTTCACAAAATGCCGCTTGTAGAAATCGTCCGCGGTCTTGAAACGAGTGATGAAACCGCTGAAACGATTAAAAAAGTGGCGGAACAAATGGAGAAAGAAACGGTTGTAATCAATGAATTCCCTGGTTTTGTCACTAGCCGTATCAGCTGTCTTGTCGGTAATGAAGCTTTTTATATGCTTCAAGAAGGACTTGGAACACCTGAAGACATTGATAAAGCTATCAAACTTGGATTGAACTATCCAATGGGCCCATTTGAATTAGTTGACCTTGTTGGATTGGATGCCCGTTTAAATAACTTGAGATACTTGCATGAAAAATTAGGCGAAAAATACCGTCCAGCACCATTACTTGAACAATATGTAGCTGCAGGCAGACTTGGCCGTAAAACGGGTAAAGGTGTTTATGATTATACCAAAAAAGAAGAGTTGGTGAAAAAATGAAAGAAGTTGTAATTGTCGACGCAGTTAGAACGCCGATTGGAAAATATAAAGGTGCTTTAAAAAGTGTTCGCCCAGATGATTTAGGCGCCATCGTCATCAAGGCTCTTCTTGAAAGAAATCCTAACCTTCCTCCGGAACAAATCGAAGATGTCATTTTTGGAAATGCCAATCAAGCAGGGGAAGACAATCGAAATGTTGCCAGAATGTCAGGACTTCTTGCTGGACTGCCGATTACTGTAGGTGGCACAACGATTAACCGTCTTTGCGGTTCAGGTTTAGATGCTGTAATTCTAGCAGCTAGATCAATCGCTGTGGGTGAAGGAGATATCTATATTGCTGGTGGAACGGAGAGCATGACACGTGCTCCTTATGTCATGGGCAAGCCTGAGGTTGACTACCCAAGAGGTTCCATGGAACTTCAGGATACGACGATTGGCTGGCGCTTCACAAATAAAAAATTAGAAGAAATGTACGGGGCAGAATCGATGCCTCAAACAGCTGAAAATGTAGCGCAGCGCTGTTCGATCACACGTGAAGAACAAGATGAATTTGCGCTTCGAAGCCAGCAACGAGCCAAAGTCGCTATGGAAAACGAACGGTTTGCGAATGAAATTGTTCCTGTCACCTTTAAAGATCGGAAAGGGAACGAGGTAGTGGTAACAAAGGACGAGCATCCACGCCCGGATACTTCCTTAGAAAAGCTATCAAAACTTCGGCCTATTTTTGAAGGAGGTACGGTCACTGCGGGAAATGCATCCGGTGTAAATGATGGTGCTTCTGCCGTATTGTTAATGAGCGCTGAAAAAGCAAAGGAACTTGGCTTAAAGCCGCTTGCTAAATATGTAGTGGGAGCAGTTGCGGGTCTTGAACCATCTGTAATGGGATTAGGACCTATCTATGCTTCAAGAAAAGCCCTTACAAGAGCGAATCTATCAATCGATAAGATTGGGTTAGTTGAATTAAACGAAGCCTTTGCCTCCCAGTCCATCGAATGTATGAGACAATTGGAGCTTGATGCGGATAAAGTAAATGTTAATGGCGGTGCCATTGCTTTTGGCCATCCGCTTGGAGCAAGTGGGGCCCGTATTTTGACTACCCTTGTCCATGAAATGAAAAAACAAAACGTTCAATATGGTCTGGCAACCATGTGTATTGGTGTTGGACAAGGAATTGCCGCAATCATTGAAAATATTGAAAATTAACTATTAATGCCCTTATATAGTCTGACTATAAGGGCTATTTTTTCTTAATAAAGGAGCGGAATTGTTTTATGGAAAATGTCTTATATAAAGTAGAAAATCATATTGGTTATGTTACCGTTAATCGACCTGACGTTTTAAACTGTTTTAACTATGCTACACTTTCCCAGCTTCAAGAAGTGGTGAATGAAATCTCGTTAAATCCCGATGTTCACGTCGTTATTTTTACCGGAGCTGGAGAAAAGGCTTTTAGCGCAGGCGCTGATTTGAAGGAAAGAAAAACATTAACAGAAACAGAAACCAGAAGAAATGTAAAAGCCATTCGCGATGTGTTTAACAGTATTGCATTGCTACCGCAGCCAACAATTGCAGCTGTTAATGGCTATGCGCTTGGCGGTGGATTTGAATGGCTGCTATCCTGTGACTTTGCTATTGCTGTAGAAGGAATCTCTTTGGGATTAACCGAAACAAGCTGGGCAATTATTCCAGGAGCAGGCGGAACACAGCGATTGCCGCGATTAGTTGGCGAAACAAAGGCAAAGGAATTAATTTTCACGGCAAAGAAATTGTCTGCCCAAGAAGCACTAGAATTGGGTATAGTCCTAGAGGTAGTGTCTCGTAACGAATTAATGTCTGCTTGTGAGGAATTTGCTGCAAAAATAATGAAAAATGGGCCAGTTGCCATCAGACAGGCAAAATATGCGATTACAAGAGGGCTTAACACCGATTTACAAACAGGGCTTGAAATTGAAGCAAAAGCATACGAACTAACGATACCGACGGAAGATCGCGTAGAAGCCTTAAATGCATTTAGTGAAAAAAGAGCCCCTCGTTTTTCAGGGAAATAGCTTGCTTTTTTGAGTAAAATATATAAAAATTATAACGCTCGTATAAATTATGTGATAAAAAGAATGGGGGGGTGAAATGAATGGGTGAAAATACACGCTCCATGATTTTTACAATATACGGTGATTATATTCATCACTATGGGAATAAAATTTGGATTGGCAGTCTAATTGGACTACTAAAGGAATTCGGTCATAATGAGCAGGCCGTTCGGGTAGCCGTTTCCCGTATGTTGAAACAAGGGTGGATCCAATCTGAAAAGGTCGAGAATCGCAGCTATTATTTTCTAACAAAACAGGGTATAGACCGAATTGAAGAAGCAGGAAATCGTATTTTCAAGCTGAATCCAAGTGAATGGGATGGAAAATGGCGTGTTCTTATGTATACCATTCCCGAAGAGAAGAGACAGATTCGGGATGAACTTCGTCAAGAATTATTATGGAGCGGCTTTGGCAGCTTTTCAAATGCCTGCTGGATTTCTCCGAATAACTTGGAAAAAGAAGTGAAACTCCTTATTGAAAAATATGATATCAGCGAATATGTAGACTTTTTCGTCTCTGAATATATCGGTCCAAGAGATAATAAAACTCTAGTTGAAAAAAGCTGGCCGTTAGAAGATGTGGTTGAGAAATATGAAGAATTTATTATCACGTACAGCAAGCAATTTTTTGCCAATCAAGAGATTATTAGTCGCGGTGAAATGACCGATGCCCAATGTTTTGTTGAACGGACTAAGCTTGTCCATGAATATCGCAAATTTTTGTTTATCGATCCCGGACTTCCAAAAGAACTATTGCCGGAAAATTGGAATGGAAACCTTGCAGCCACATTATTTAACCAATATTATCAACTTCTTGCGGAACCGGCCAGTCGTTTTTTTGAAAGCATTTTTAAGGAAAATAATGATTTATGTAAAAAAGACGACTCCTATGATGCTAAACACCATCCGTATATGATTCAGTGACAAACAAAGCAGCTTTTCAACCATTTTTTTGAAGAGCTGCTTTGTTGTAAATGGAACCGTGCAATTTCTTTTTAATGAGAGGAGAATTTGTGTGAAATCAGTAAATGAATTGCTATCGATAAAATATCCAATTATCCAAGGAGGAATGGGTAATATCAGTAATGCTCAACTGACAGCAGCTGTATCGAATGCTGGAGGGCTTGGGACGATTGGATGCGGAACGATGACCCCTGCGCAGGTTGAATCGATTATTCTGGAAACGAAGGATCTGACAGATCAGCCTTTTGCAATCAATATACCTATCAATGTTAGTCCCTATACTGATGAAATGATTCAACTTGTCATTAAACACAAGATACCTGTTGTTTCATTGTCTGCCGGCAATCCTGCACCTTATATTGGACAATTGCACGAATATAACATAAAGGTGATTGTTATTGTTGCGGCTGTTAAACATGCACAAAAGGCAGAAGAGGCTGGTGCCGATGTTTTGGTTGCGGAAGGATTTGAAGCAGCCGGAATTAATTCCAATCTAGAATTGACCACTTTTACGCTGATCCCGCAAATTTGCAAACATGTTTCTGTCCCTGTCTTAGCTGCAGGGGGGATAGGCGATGGACATGGTTTAGCTGCTGCATTAATGCTCGGGGCGTCAGGAGTACAGATGGGGACACGCTTAATTGCAACAATGGAAGCACCTTTCCATTCTACATATAAAAATCGATTGATTGAGGCTAGCGATCAGGAAACGGTGATTTTGGGCCGTTCGGTTGGCCAGGTCAGGAGAGTACTAAAATCAGGCTATGCAAAACAAATTATTGATTTGGAACGTCACGGTTTATCAGAAGAACAATACCGTCAGATGACATCGGAGGATTTCCATCTGAAAGGTGCCCTGCGTGGTGACGGTGAAAATGGCTTCATGAACAGTGGACAAATTGCTGGGCTTATTGAAGATGTTCCAACTGTACAGGAATTATTAGATGGAATGATGAGTGAGGCACGTGCAGTTATGGAGGAGCGCCTGCGTCTTTTTACCATGTAAAAGTTCTTGAGAGGAGTTTGGGGATGGGGAAAATAAACAAGGAATTTGATCTTTTGAAGGTTGTAACAGATGGCGCTGCACCACCTCCATGTGATTTGACTTTGCAAATTGAAGTGACATCGGCGGAGGATGGGGTCGCACAGGGCATTTGGAAAGTCAATGAGCAGTTTATGAACGGACTCGGTGTGGCAATGGGCGGCTTTGTTTCATCAGCGGCAGACATTATGATGGCCTATGCAGTTGCATCTAAGTTGAAGGGTGAACAAAGCTTTACTTCTATTGACCTGCATACGACCTTTCATAGACCCATTTTAAAGGGAGAGGTCATGGTTGAGGCAAGGGTGGAAAGATTGGGAAGGAAAGTTGCCTACGTCGTGTCCGATTTATTTCAAAATGAGAAAAAGGCAGCAAGTGTTGTTTCTTCGGTGATGATTATTGGTGAGTGAGGTTATTTGAAGGACAAATTTTTGTTGATCAAGAGTGGAAGTGTCCTTCAAAGGGTGCTGGAAGGACAAAGTCATGTAAAAAAGAGGAAAATTGCCTTCAATAGAGCGGCTGAAGGATAGAAAGAAAATGATTAACTTGTTCTTCAAATCTTCTTGTTATTTTTTGAAAGAAATATAAAACTACTCTAACCTCTATGAAATCACCCGACGAATAACAAAAAAATAAAAAGCTTGCAGACTTATCTAGGATCTAGAATTTGCCTGCAAGCTGAAGCCTTTAAAAGAGCTTATTTCATTCCATTAAAACTTACTGCTATTTTAGCTCCAACAACTGCATTGTTTTTCACAAGAGCAATGTTTGCATCTAAACTTTTTCCTTCGGTTAATTCTTTTACTTTTCCAAGCATGAAAGGTGTTACATCTTTACCGGAAATATGTTTTTCATCAGCTTCTTTTAAAGCTGTTTCGATTACGCTATTAATCTTTTTTTCATCCATGGCATATTCTTCAGGAATTGGGTTGGCAATAACAGCTCCGCCTTTAAGATTCAAATCCCATTTTACTTTTAATGTGGAGGCAATAGTTTCCACTTCATCAGCACGTAAGTTTAGAGCAAATTCACTAGTGCGGGTATAAAAGGCAGGAAGTACATCCGTTTGATATCCAATTACCGGAACGCCTTTTGTTTCAAGATATTCCATTGTCAGGCCTAAATCTAGAATCGACTTTGCACCGGCGCAAATAACGGCAACGTTTGTTTGTCCAAGTTCTTCCAGGTCCGCCGAGATATCCATTGTCGTTTCGGCACCACGGTGAACACCGCCAATACCGCCGGTAACAAAGATATTAATTCCCGCAGCCTCAGCGCAAATCATAGTAGCAGCGACGGTTGTAGCTCCTAGTTTTTTTGTTGCAATTAAATACGCTAAATCACGTCTTGATGCTTTTGCTACATCTGAGCTTTTACCGAACATTTCTAACTCTTCATCGGATAGTCCGATTTTAATTTTTCCATCCACAATTGCAATTGTTGCCGGAACGGCCCCATTATCACGGACAATTTGTTCCACTTCACGCGCTGTTTGGACATTTTGCGGATAGGGCATACCATGTGAGATAATAGTTGATTCTAATGCTACGATTGGTTTTCCTTGTTCCTTTGCGGCACGTACTTCTTCAGATAATTCAATATATTGTTTCATGGTGATTCCTCCATATCTTTTAGTAGTTTTTCAGCTGATAAATCCTGACGGACGGTATACGGGGTTTGAAGCGTTTTTGCAGCATTCACATTTCCGGCTTTAGCAATCTCGGGTAATGATTTCCCCTCTAACCAGGTGTAAATAACAGCAGAAGAGAAGGCGTCTCCTGCTCCTGTTACATCGATGATTTCCTTTATTTCAATTGAAGGGACATGGAAAATTCCTTCTTCTTTATTACCGATCATTGAACCTTCTTTACCGTTCGTAATAATCACATTGGATATTCCGAGTGATAACCAATTTTCTAATGCTTTTTTCCAGTCCGCTTCAGTCTTGATTTCAGTATGAAAGTAAGTTTCCGTTTCATCACAGTTTGTAATTAACCATGATACACCTTCTAAATCTTCTGGTAATCGATTCATCTTTGGAGATGAAACAGGTATTAAAACAATCGGAATTTCATGACTTTTTGCGAAATCACACAAAAATTGAATGGTTTCCTTAGGACAGTTTAAATCCGCCACTATACATTTTGCTTGGCTTAAATAAACATCGTTTTTAAGAAGTAATTCAGGTGTGATTGCTTCGTACACTTCCATATCTGCCAAAGCAATAATTAATTCTCCGTTAGAGTCTAGAACAGCCGTGTATGAACCAGTAGATTTTTCTGGATATTGGGTGACCGTTTCCAAATTCATGTATAAAGACGATGCTTCCTCAATAAAAGACCAGTCTTTGTCAGCACCGCTTGTTGAGATAAGGTCCACTTCCATACCAATCCGACCTAGGTTTTCTGCTATATTTCTAGCTACACCACCTGCATTATGAGTGGCGTAAATCGGATTAGATGTACCTAATTGGGCTTTCTCTTTCATATGGAATTTACGGTCCATATTCGCTCCACCGATACAAATTACATGCTGTGATTCACTTAAAATATAGGCTCTTCCTATAATTTTTCCTTTTTTAGTTAAACCGGAAATCATATTCGCAACAGAGGGTCTGGATAATCCTAATATTTCCGCAAGTTCTTGCTGGGAAACGTATGGGTTCTTTCGGATTAAATCTAAAATTAATTGTTCTTTCTCATTCATTTTTTCAGGCACAAAACTCACCTCGTTCCTAAACAGTACGATTATTTTGGATTAAAGGTTTTTAATTCTTTCTGATTTTCAGGAACTTTTACTTTACCGTCTTTTATTTTTTTTACCCATTCTTTTACAGCTGCATCAATATTTGTTTTGTTAGCAGCTTTTTCATTGATTGGTGCTAAGCCGACACCATCTTCAGTTAAACCGTATAACGTAACCTTTCCGCCAGGGAAATTTCCATCCTTGGCTTTCTGAGAAAGGTCTTGGACTGCTACATCAACGCGCTTAAGAGCGGATGTAAGAACGACATCCGGTCCCATATCGGCTTGGTCACGGTCAACCCCAATTACCCAAATTTGTTTGTTGGGGTCTTTTTTCTTTAAATCATTGGCTTCTTTGAATACACCAACACCTGTGGCTCCTGCAGCGTGAAAAATTACATCCGCGCCTGTTGAATACATTTTAGCAGCGATGGCTTGTCCAACCTCAGCTTTGTCAAAAGCACCTGCATATTGAACATCGACTTTCACTGTAGGATTTGCAGCCTTTACTCCAGCTAAGTAACCAGATTCGAATCGTTCGGTCACAGGGATTTTCATCCCGCCAATAAATCCAATATGGTTAGATTTTGTTGAAAGTGCAGCCGCTATACCTGCAAGGAATCCTGCCTCTTGCTCTTTAAAAAGAATACTAGCAACGTTGGGTTGTTTAACCTCAGCATCAACGATGGCAAATTCAGTATTTTTTTGCTGCTTTGCAATTGCTTCTACCGCATTTGGCATTAAGAAACCAATCCCATATACCAGATCAAACCCTTGACGAACAAGTGTATTTAGGTTTGTAGTATAATCTGCATCTGATTGGGATTGAAGGTAATCATAGCCGCCTTTACCTTTTGTCAGACCATTTTTTTTACCGAAGTTTTTAAGCCCTTCCCAAGAAGACTGGTTAAAGGATTTATCATCGACACCACCGATATCCGTAACCATTGCTACTGAGAAGGTTTTTCCTTTCGCAGTTTCGGTCTCATTGCTTTTTCCACAGGCTCCTAATAGTGTACCAGCTGCGAGTACAAGCGATAAGGCCATTCCGATTTTACGCTTTTTCAAAATATGCTCCCCCTAAGATGTAATAAGATTAGCAGATAATCTTTTTAAACTTTTGTTTGTAAATTAAACTTATGTTTGTATTATACTTCGGATTTATTGTTTGGTCAACAGCATACTTTCTAGATATAATTTCATTAAATACATACTTGAAAAGAGGATACATAGATGGAAAAAGATTTAATGGGAAAGCGTATTGCCATTACTGGATCAAGGAAAACAGAAGAAATCAGCATGCTTATTAAAAAACAAGGCGGTATCCCGCTTGTACGGTCATTACAAGGAACGGTTCTTTTATCGGAAAAGGAAGTGGAGCCGGATTTAAAAAGGTTTGTTCGTGACGGAGCAGATTGGGTGATTTTTACAACAGGTATGGGCACAAACACTCTATATGAATTGGCTAAAAAATTGGATGTTGAAAACGAGTTTTTACAGGTTATTCGTCTGGCCAAAGCGGCTTCTAGAGGTTATAAAACCTTATCAGCATTAAAAGAGCTTGGGGTTAACCCTTTAGCCGTAGATCAGGATGGGACAACTCGGGGATTAATTCAATCACTAGAAGGATTTGATTTCTTCAATAAAAGAGTGATGGTTCAGCTCCATGGTGAACAAGCTCCGAAACTAACCAAGTTTCTGGAGGATAGGGGAGCTATTGTCACTAAACTTCTACCCTATAAACATATTGCCCCCGAGGCAGAAACCATTACAACAATCTGTGATGAGTTGTTAACAGATAAGCTAGATGCCGTATGTTTTACAACCGCAAATCAAGTCCGTTCTCTCTTTGATTTTGCAAAAAGAATGGGAAGCGTTGATGGAATCTTGAAGGCCTTCGAGTTTAATACTCATGCTGTTGCTGTTGGAAAGGTCACTCAAGAGGCTTTAAGGGAAGAAGGGATAGACCGAGTAATTACTCCTGAAAATGAAAGAATGGGGGCGATGGTGGTAGAGTTGTCACGTTATTATCGTACCGTGAACATTAGTAACAACTACTAATAATCCTTTATCTTTTGCATAAGTTTTAACAAAGGGTTTATCAACAAGGGGGGAGTTGATGTTTAAATTTTTTTCTTTTAAAAAAAAACCGAAAGAAAAGCAGCCATCCCTCCATTTACCCCATATTCTTATGAAACTGGATCGAATTATTGAGCTCCTTGAAAAACAACAACAGGAGAAAGTCAAAGAAGAGAAAAAAGAAAAACAAGGTGGAAATATCCACCTTGAACATGTACAAATTGATCATCTAGAGAACATTAATTTTCAGCTTGAGAATATTGAAATTGACGAATTAAGCGGAAAATTATTAATTGGTAATAATATTAGTGGGACAGAAGAATTAGCCAAATCCATAATTCAAAAAATAGAGAAAGAAAACGAAAAGGAAGCAATGGTAGAAACTGCTTCCGATGATGAACAAAAAATAATGAAAACTCCAAAAGGGTATCGTTTTCAAAATAAATTCTGATTAATCCCAATTGGTATTGGCGATTTTGATATCTTGATCATCTATTATTGCATCAATCATATCCGGGTCATTATTGATACTTAAATTTTTAGTAATATGATTCATATTTCCATAAGTATTACCGTGTGAGACATTTTGTTTTTGATTAGCATCTATTCCATTTATCTGACCTTTCCCGACGAGCAGGGAGGAATTATTGAGCATCGTTGTCACATTAACAGAATCAAGGCTAATATTCGATTCGTTTTCATTACCAGGAGTCTCAAATGAAAAATTGATATCCCGGTCATCGATCGGCGTATCAATAAAATCCGGGTCATTCAAAATTGAGATATTATGCAAGAGAATATTACATTCCCCGCTAACATCACCAAAAACTTTATTTTCCTTCCCGTGCGCATTCCAGCCAACCGCCGTATTTTTTTCAGCGATAAAGATTCCTGCCTGCCTCTCCATGGTTTGGACATTAATATTCCCTGTAAATTGAAATTGTGAAGATTTTAACATTTTCTCACCACATTTTTTCATTTCTGCTTTACAGTATGACCTGGATGTAAATAATGTGATAAATGCCCACTTTTTTAATGGTGGTTTGTGTCATCTCATCAGTAACGGAATAGGCTGATAAAAATGGAAAAAGGGGATTAGCGGATGAATATTCGTTTTGACCATGTAACTATAGCAAGTATGAAAAATTCTGCTGGTGTATTTTTAGGGGAAAAGAATATGATTAAAAAATTTCGAAGCGATCAGACTGTTACTGAAGTAATTGGAACGTTGTCAGGTAAAGAAAATTTAATGATGGACAATTTATGGGTAAACAACAAAGAGAAGGGGGAGGCTGATTAAACGATGGGCTCCTCTTTTTTATCTCCATCAGTTCATATCGGAACCATCAAAATCGGGAGTATTGGTGAGGCGTCATGTTTTAGTATCGGAAATAATTTTATCGACGATTTTAAAAGCAATAAAAAACATAGCCAGGGGTTAGGAAACATCCACGGGGACCGAAATAATTTATCTCATTCAAGAGCTTCGTTAACTACTATGCAGGAGGATCAGAATAAAAAGAAGCCTAGTGATAAAATGGATAAAGCTCCAACTGATAAAGCGGAAAAAAACCTTTCATGAAAGGTTTTTTTCTTTTGAAATTTATATATTTGCACCAAAATTTGGTTTTATATCTTGGTCAAAGATTACTCCATCAATTCCATCCAAGTTATCCAAATTATTCGCGACATTTAGTGTAAGGACATTAAAAAAGCCAAAGGTACTACCAAAACCTTGATTAAATTTTCTGTTGGAATCCATCCCTGTAATAATGGATTCGCCGATTGATACATTGGCGTTTTGTTGGGGAGTGTTAACATTTAATACTCCTAAATTAATGACTGAAGGCATTCAAATTTCCTCCATTCCTCGGTACTATTATTTATTATATGATTTATCCCTTTTTATGTTCAGTAAATAACGAAATTGTGTTCATGAAAAACAAAATCTACGAAACATCAATAAGGATAAATAACTTTTCAAAAAGGAAAACTCCCCAAAATACCGCTATAATGTAGAATAGAATTCGCATTTTTGTATGGGGGGATCCTGCCTGAACACAATAAAAATATCTCTGCAGACGAAAATCTTTGGGCTGGTACTGTCACTGGGATTATTATTAATCGTGCTGCTGACGGCTTTTTACAGCTACATGGAAAGTAAGCAAATCGAAGAAAACCGGGGCAGAATGGCACTGGAAATTTCAAAAACGGTATCCTTTATACCGACTATTATCGAGGCTTTTCAATCAAAAAATCCATCGCAAACCATTGAGCCGCTAGCTGAAAAAATTCGCAAACAGACCGGTGCTGAATTTGTTGTAATAGGAAATAAAGAGGGAAACCGATATTCTCACCCACTAAAATCGAAGCTCGGGAAAAAAATGAGGGGCGGAGATAACGAAAGAGCCCTTCAAAAGGGAGAATATTATGTATCCACTGCAAAGGGGTCACTCGGTCCATCTATTAGGGGAAAGTCACCTATATTTAATCAAAAAGGTGAAATCATTGGGATTGTTTCTGTAGGATTTTTGCTAGAGGATATCCATCAGCAAATCATGAAAAACGTGATCAAGGTCCTGTATGTCGCAGTTTTCGCTCTCATCATCTCGTTAATTGCCAGCATTTTACTAGGGAGGAATATTCGTAAGGATACAATGGGGCTTGAACCCTATGAAATTGCCTGGCTTTATAAAGAAAAAAACGCAGTATTACATGCGGTGAAAGAAGGGATTTTGGCAATCAATCAAAAAGGGTTCATCACGATGATGAATCAACCAGCCAAAAAACTCCTAAATATTCATGGTTCAGTAAGACTCATGAAGGTGGATGGACTATTTCCTTCAGACTATTTATATGAAGTTTTAGAAACAGGAACACCTCAAATTGATAAAGAAATGGTCTGGAAGGACCGAACAGTGATTGTAAACTGCACACCCCTTTTCAATCAACATGAAATAACTGGCGTAGTTGCATCATTTCGGGATAAAACTGAAATTGAGCAAATGTTAAACACGATATCGGAGGTTAAAAGTTATTCTGAAGACCTTCGTGCGCAGACACATGAATTTACCAATAAATTATACGTGTTGCTTGGTCTGCTTCAGCTGGGCGAACATCAACAGGCGATTGAAATGATTCAATTGGAAACACAGGCACTGCAATTTCAAAATTCTGTTGTTTTTAACCAGATTAAAGATACAAAAATCCAGGCTATACTCTTAGGAAAGCTGGGAAAAGCATCGGAAAAGAAGATTCATTTTGAAATTGCTTCTGATAGTTATTTGGAAAACTTACCGCACCATATAAAACTTTCCAACCTCATTGTCATCCTTGGAAATTTAATCGATAATGCCTTTGAAGCGGTATATGGGTTAGAATCTTCTACCGTTAAATTCTTCGCAACGGATATTGGTAGTGACATTATCTTTGAAATTTCAGATAATGGTAAGGGAATCAATGAAAATGAAATACCGCTTCTCTTTCAAAAGGGTTATACCACGAAAGAAGGGACCGAGTCGAGAGGATTTGGTCTATCAAATGCAGAAAAGGCTGTAATAGAGATGGGTGGAATGATTGAGGTACAAAGCAGTCCAGGGAGTGGAACTGTTTTTACTGTGTATCTTCCTAAAGATAGCGAGAGGGGGAGAAAACTTGAATAAGATCAAGGTAGTGATTACGGAAGACGATTTTCGAATTGCAGATATTCACGAGAAATTTTTACAGAAATTCAAGGAAATTGAAGTAGTTGGTAAAGCCTTGAACGGGGATCAAACCTTGCAAATACTAAAAAAAGAACAGCCTGATTTACTACTTTTGGACGTGTACATGCCGGACATGCTCGGGGCTGAACTATTGCCTGTCATTCGTGAGAGTTTCCCTAAGATGGGGGTTATCATGATTACAGCTGCAACCGATAAAGTTTTTCTTGAAAAAGCATTAAGTTATGGAGTAGAGAATTATTTAATCAAACCGGTTAACCGGGAACGATTTGATGAGGTAATTTTGGAATATGTTCAAAAACACACCCTGTTAATGTCCAAACAAGAGGTGAATCAAAATTATGTAGACCTTTTATTTGGAAAAGGAAAACAGGAAAGAACAGGGAAAAGTGCTGGATTGCCTAAAGGAATTGATGATATTACGCTTGGAAAAGTGAAAGCAGTTATACATTCCAAAAATGGAGGACTATCTGCAGAAGAAGTCGGACAGGAAATCGGTGCATCACGGATAACGGCTCGCCGTTATTTAGAATATTTATCCGCTATCAAAGAAGTGAAGGCGGAAGTGGTTTATGGAATTGTAGGAAGACCGGAAAGAAAATATTATCCCGTGTAAGAAGGATTGCGAAAAAGTAGTCCTTTATTTTTTGGGATATGTTAAATAACATAGTTGATTTTAAACAAAGTTGATTGGAGCGGAAATCAACAACCAAGTTATCAAGTCATATTTCTAAAAGAAACAATTTCAGGAAAAATATCCCTGCTGTGAACAATATGTACAAAATGTAATTTAATTTACGATATTAACATTATTTTGAAAACGTTTTCACTATATAAAATTTTGATTATTATTAATTTACAAACAAAAGGGGTGAAGACAATGTTAGCAATTTTAGGATTTTTAATGATTATTATTTTCATGGTTTTAATTATGACAAGACGTCTTTCAGCTATGATTGCCCTCATGGTCGTTCCAGTAGCCTTTGCTTTAATCGGCGGGTTCGGAAAGGATATGGGTCCAATGGCATTAGAAGGGATCAAGAGTGTGGCACCAACTGGGATTATGATTCTATTTGCCATTCTATTTTTCGGAATTATGATTGATGCAGGAGTATTCGATCCGATTATTCAAAAAATCTTAAAAGTGGTGAAAGGGGACCCAGTAAAAATAGCAATTGGTACAGCTGTACTTGCACTATTAATCTCCCTTGATGGAGATGGAACCACCACTTATATGATTACCATTTCAGCAATGCTCCCGTTGTACAAGCGAATTGGGATGAAACCATTAGTCTTAGCGGGGATTGCAGTATCAGCTTCCGGAGTTATGAACCTGCTTCCATGGGGAGGTCCTACTGCCAGGGTTATGACGGCATTACATCTTGAAATGGGAGATGTATTTACTCCAGTCATTCCAAGTATGATTGGCGGAGTGTTGTTTGTATTGTTTATGGCATATTGTCTTGGAAGAAAAGAGCGTAAACGGATAGGAGTATTGGAAATTGATTATAGCACAATGGCGCAGATGGCAGCTACAACTGAGGATGCTTACCTCAAACGTCCAAAATTAATTCTAGTAAACTACCTTCTTACGATTATACTTTTATATGCTTTAATTCAAGAAGTGCTTCCAACAACTGTTTTGTTTATGATTGGTTTTGCGATTGCGATCACAATCAATTATCCGAATTTGAAAGAACAAAAAGAACGAATCATGCACTATGCTGATAATGCCTTATCTGTCGTTTCAATGGTTTTTGCGGCTGGTATTTTTACAGGAATTCTTACAGGAACGAAAATGGTTGATGCCATGGCAAGTAGCATGATTTCTCATATTCCTGATGCACTTGGTTCACACTTTGCGCTGATCACAGCCATTATTAGTGCACCATTTACCTTCTTTATGTCAAATGATGCATTTTACTATGGAGTATTACCTTTGTTGGCAAAAGCGGCAAGCGGTTTTGGAATTGACCCGGCGATGATTGGACGAGCCTCATTATTAGGATTACCAGTCCATCTCTTGAGTCCGCTCGTTCCTTCTACTTATTTACTAGTAGGGATGGTTGGTGCGGATTTCGGAGACCTGCAGAAATCCTTCTTAAAATGGGCTTGCGGTTCAACGGTTGTCATGATTTTAGTTGCTCTCGTTTTAACGATTATACCATTCTAAAAGTTTCTCAAAAGAGCTCCTTCTTAGGGGCTTTTTGGATTTTTAAAATAGGAGTTTATTATGTATATATTTTTTCAAATCTTATTAAATGTTGTTTTGCCAGTATTCATCTTAATTGGAATTGGGGTATTCCTGCACCGGAAATTTCATTTTGATATGAACACCTTATCTAAATTAAATACGTATTTTTTAATGCCCGCTGTAAGCTTTACAAATATTTATCAAAATAATGTGGGCGGAGAAACAATGCTGCATATTCTTGGATTCTTAAGTTTGCAAGCAGTTAGTTTGATGATATTCAGTTCATTCATTGGTAAAGTGGCAAAATTTGATAACGGTTTATCATCTACTTTTAAAAACAGTATTGTCTTAAATAATTCCGGGAATTTTGGCCTGCCTGTCAGTCAATTGGTGTTCCACCAGAACCCATTAGGGGCATCCATTCAGATTGTGGTAATGATTTTTCAAAATTTGCTAACCTATACCTATGGGCTGCTAAATTCTGTTTCCGTTGATAACAGCAAAGTAAAAGCAATCAAAGAATTTTTGAAAAATCCGGTGATCTATGCTTTTTTATTAGGTCTTCTGCTCCATACGCTTCATATAAAAATTCCCGAGTTTTTATGGTCGCCTGTTAAAAATACATCTAATGCTTTTATTGCAGTAGCGCTTATAACACTTGGAGCACAAAGTGCCTACTTGAAATTTAGCCGGTTCTCGTTGCCGCTAGTCCTAAGTTTGCTTGGCCGCCTAGTCCTTTCTCCGGTTATCGCATTCCTTATTATTATTATATTAAAGTTGGACGGTACTACAGCGCAGGCTTTATTTATCGCTAGCTCATTTCCTACATCAAGAAACAGCGCACTTTTTGCCTTAGAATATGGAAATCATCCGGAATATGCGGCACAGGTGGTATTGATGTCTACGATTTTTAGCATGATTACCGTCACGACAGTGGTGTATTTATCTTCGATTTTATTTTAGTTTGATGAGGGCAGTTCAATGAATAGAACGGTCTTTCTAAAGTTTTGCTTCAGTTCGATTTCTTCCTGCTCTTTTGGCAAGATATAAGGCTGTGTCTGCTTCTTTAATTAAAGTATCTAAGGTTTTTCCATCTGCACAGCCGCTTATGCCAATCGATATAGTTATTTTGCCGGAAGGCTGTGTTTCTTCACCGTAAAATTTATAAGATTCAATCTTAGTGCGGATTCGTTCCCCAACCGAAATGGCTTTTTGTACATTTATGACGTTGTTAAAACAGATAATAAATTCTTCCCCGCCGTAGCGGGCAAAAATATCCTCTTCCCGCATGCTATCAGATAACAGCTTGCCAATCGTTCGTAAAACTGCATCCCCAGCCAAATGTCCATGTGTGTCATTATAGTTTTTAAAGTAATCTACATCGAACATTGCAATTACAAATGTTTTTTTTTGTTTGATCATTTCCTCGACTTTTTTCCGGAAATAGCGCAAATTATATAAATTTGTCATTGCATCGTGTCTCGCTTGAAATTCAAGTTCCTTCCTTAATAAAATATTTCTTTTTGCGTCGTTTTGCATAACCGCGATGCTTAATAAGCCAATCGTTTCAAAAAAAATCCTGGTTGCAACTGTTTGATAGGTTACAGGGGTTGTCCAAAGCATAAGGACAGATCGAATGCAATGTAAAACTAAAAAGGCAGTAATCATATGCTTCAAATGAATAATAGTATAAGGAGGATTAAAAGATGCTTTTTTATGGAAAAGGAAACCGATAAGAGAAGGGAGTAGGATCCCTTGAGTAATTCCTTCGAAAGTGGTCGATCCACCGAGGTAAAAACGGTATATGGTTGGTAATATAATGGCTATAAGGCCAAATTTCCAGCCTCCTAAATAAGCTGTGTAGAAAAGTGGAACAGCTCTTAAATCAATCCGCATTCCTTTGTCTTCAAAGGGGAAGCTCATAATAAACAGACTTAACAGGCTGCTGAGAAGCGGAGAAATCCAAATATATTTAGAAATCTTTTTGACCTTTAATCCAATAAATTCACTTATTTTATTAGCGAGAAACATAAAGGAGATGATAAAGGTCATATTTTCCAAAAATGTCTTGATAATTGTGTTCATTATTAAAATCCTCATCCTAAAAATTCATTTATTTTAGTATGCCAATTTAGCTTTAAAGTAAAAGATATTTTGGATAAATTTCCCTAAAAAAACTCCCATCTCATATAATTCTTCAACAAAATAGAGCTCCAAAATCTTTTTTATCAAGAATAATAAGATCGATTGTTGTTGAAACCCAAAGAAGTATTAAATTTCCTGTCTAAAAAATATAAAAATAGTGACAATCTGACTCGAAAATTGATTATAATTAATACAAAGTTATTATTTTTGTGATTTTTGTTAAATTGGCCTGCAACAAAGGAGGTTTTTCATATGAACATAAGGCAAAAGAAATATAATTTTTTTCAACGAATCGGACGTGCGTTTAGGTTGAATTTCTTAAAACTGTTTCGTTCTCCTGGCGGGGCCAAAAAAGTGTCATTAGGTTTTGCGATTGGCTTTGGTTTGGAAATGTTGGTGATATCATCTGCGTCACTTATCTATATATTATTTATCCCGATTGTACGTCTGGCCAAAGGATCCTTTCCGGCTGCAATCATTGGAAATGTTATTGGCAAACTAACCTTTCTGCCTGTGATCCTGTTACCTTTTGCAAAAAAACTCGGGAAAGCGGTCTTTCCATTGAAAGTACAGATTGGACAAAGTACACCATTTTCATTTGAAAAACTACTACATGGCGATTTTAGTGTCATTATCAGTATCCTCCACGGGGGAGTCCATGTTTTAATTGGAATGACCATTTTTGGTATCGTTCTTGGGATTATCTCTTACTTTATAGTCTACTATTTGTATGAAAAGCAAAAAACGAAACGACTAACAAGAATTCGTGATAAACAGGCACTTCGGAAAAATAGCCTAAATAAAAATTTAGTATGATTTTTGATGAAAAAACGGACACCGATTCCTCATGTGGTGACCGTTTTTTTTTGACTTCTCGAATCTATTTAGTTTTCTCATGTGTTAACGTATAATGAAATAGTGATAATTATGAATTTTCTCAGCAATTTAATTTTTCATCATGCGGAGGTCCATTAGATGCTGCTTAATACCTTTAAAAATGAAGTAAACCAACTAAAATACGAGGTAATCGGGTGGAGGAGATATCTCCATCAAAATCCTGAATTATCATTTCAAGAAGAAAAAACGGCACAATTTGTGTACGAAACACTCGCATCCTTTGGGAACTTGGAGCTTTCCCGCCCGACAAAGACAAGTGTGATGGCTCGCCTCATCGGTTCACAGCCTGGTAAGGTCCTTGCAATCCGAGCTGATATGGATGCCTTGCCGATTCAAGAAGAAAACACGTTTGAATTTGCATCTTGTACTCCCGGGGTGATGCACGCCTGCGGGCATGATGGACACACGGCAATTTTACTTGGGACTGCAAAGATACTTTCGGGAATGAAGGAGCGCATCCAAGGGGAGGTTCGTTTCCTCTTTCAGCATGGGGAAGAAATGTTTCCGGGCGGCGCCGAGGAAATGGTGGAAGCAGGGGTAATGGAGGGTGTTGACCTCGTAATAGGAACCCATCTTTGGTCGCCGATTGAAGTAGGCAAGGTTGGGATTGTTTATGGTAAAATGCAGGCCGCGCCGGATACCTTTGATATTACAATTAAAGGGGCCGGTGGACATGCCGCTGAGCCGCATCATACTGTTGATGCGATTGCAATTGCTACACAGGTAGTTGGCAACTTGCAGCATATTGTTTCTAGAAACACAGATCCACTCGATAATCTTGTTGTTTCAGTTACGAAAATCATGGCGGGAACCGCTCATAATGTGATTCCGAATACTGTAGAAATCGGCGGGACGGTCCGCAGCTTTGATGCTAAACTGCGCGAGTCTATCCCGCCTCTAATGGAACGAATCATAAAGGGGATTACGCTGGCACACGGTGCTGACTATGATTTTTCCTACAATTACGGCTACCGCCCTGTTGTAAATGATGAAGCTGTTACAAGGGGAATAGAGGAAACTGTTCTTGAACTGTTCGGGGAAGAGGCTTTAGCGTCAATTAAACCGGATATGGGCGGAGAAGATTTTTCCGCTTTCCAGCAAAAAGCACCCGGAGCGTTTTTCTATATTGGGGCAGGGAATGCTGAAAAAGGAATTGTCCATCCCCATCACCATCCACGTTTTACGATTGATGAAGAATCATTGGAAATGGCGGTTAACATCTTTGTTCATGCCGCATTTAAATTTTTGAATTAAAAATAGGGTCTTCCCCAAGCTATTGGGGAGACCCTTTTTAATATCCGCGTTTTCGATCCACTATTCCGTGTAAAGTTTCCCCATTTAAATATTTAATTACATTATCCACAAAAAATTGAGTCACACCTTCAGTAGTGCTAGGTCCAGACAAATGCGAAGTGACATAGACATTTGGCATCGAATAAAAACGATGATCCTTTGGCAATGGCTCTGTTTCAAAAACGTCAAGAATAGCTGCTTTCAGGTGCCCTTCCTCAAGAACGGATTGTAAATCATTTTCAGCGATCAGTGCACCTCTTCCCACATTTACAAGACAGCTATCAGGCTTCATCGAGAAAAGGATCTCACGATTGATAACATGGTAGGTTTTTTCTGTTAAAGGAAGCGTAAGGACAAGGTAATCAAGATCTTTAACAAAATCCTTCCATTGGTTTGCAGTAAAGTGCTGGTCCACGATTTCGGCATTCTTCCCGCTAAAACTTAATCCGTGAACCTTCATATCAAATGCTTTAGCCTTACGGACGGTTTCAGCTCCAATCGATCCCAGTCCAGCTACTCCGATGGTTTTTTTTGCAAGGGAGTCAGAAATAAAGGAATCCCAGTTCCGTTCTGTTTGTGCTTGTCTCATTCGCGGAATGTCCTTAACAATATGTAGAAGATAGGCAAAAATATATTCAGAAATATATGTGCCAAACTGATCGACAATTCTAGTAAGGAGGATGTCATCAGGGATGGAAGAATTGGCCACTAAATCATTCACACCTGCGCCCATCGACTGAAACCAACGGACAGATAAGGCATTTGGTGTATGAAGGAGTTGGGTAGGGAACTTCCAGCCTAAGATAATCTCAGTACCGGGTAAAAACATTTCTGCTTCCTCGTAAGTTGCTGCTGCCTTCACAGCTTTAAAACCACATTCACGTACGCAGTTCGCATATTCTTCAGCGTGGTGGGGGTCAAATACTAATATATTCGGTTGTGACGAATTCATAAATATCACTCCTATACAATCTATCTAATGAGACATTGCCATAATCAATATAATTAAAGTTAACAATAGATGTAATAAGAATTCAAGATAAAAAGGGATCAGGAGTTGATATATTATTTATAGTTAATATCCACATTTTAAAAGGAAATTTATCTATAAAGCTCTATTTGTGGGAATCTATCCTGGTCTTATATCCTTAATTTTCACACCCGAATATTTCGGGAATGAAAATAAAACCGCTCTGTGTTATGATGGCAATATCAAACCGATCGGATGTAAGGTGGACTCCATCTTTGTCATTCAAAGGAAATAGTGGGAGTGCGATTAGAATGGAAACGTGGAAACGGAATTTATGGGTGCTTTGGATTGGCTGTTTCTTTACATCGGCCAGCTTTTCGATGGTCATTCCTTTTTTGCCCCTTTTTCTACTGCAAATTGGCGTTCATCAACATACTGAAATGTGGTCAGGGCTGCTTTTTAGTTCGGCCTTTTTTGCCGGTGCAATTGCTTCTCCTTTCTGGGGAAGGGTAGCAGATCGGTACGGAAGAAAGCCAATGATTATTCGGGCCGGATTTGTTCTTTTTGTCATTTATACATTAATGGCCTTCGTAACGAATCCTTATGAGATCTTAGCATTAAGAATAATGCAGGGATTATTGAGTGGATTTATTCCTGGCTCAATCGCATTAATTGGAACCAATACACCAAATGAAAAAATTGGGTATGCCCTTTCTTTAATCTCCACCGCTACGGCTTCGGGGGGGATTCTTGGACCATTACTCGGAGGTGGAATTGCTGATCTCGTCGGAAATCGTTTAGCTTTTGCTAGCGCCGGAATCTTCGTCTTTATTGCCACATTTCTTATTATTTTCTGGGTGAAAGAAGAAAACTTTACTCCTAGTAAAGAGAAGGGATCCGTTAAAAATGATTTCAAGGTGGCATGGACCAATCGGACGTTAATGATGGTTCTCACCTTAACCGTTGTAACAAGCTGTTCGGTCATGACGATTGAACCGGTTCTCCCATTATATATTGTGAAATTAGGGAGCTCTTCTGAAGATGCTTCATTACTAGCAGGTATCGTATTCTCTCTTCCGGGGATTGCCAGTGCCCTGTTTGCTCCCTATTGGGGAAGATGGGCTGACAAGGTTGGCTTCCAAAAAGTGCTTGTCATAGGACTGCTCGGCGGTGGAGTTGGAACATTGGCACAAATCCTATTCGGAGAAATTTGGGGATTTTCAGTCATTCGTTTTGTTTATGGTGTGTTTTTCTGTGCCGTATTTCCAGCATTAAATGGGCTTGTCGTAAAATCAACACCAGACGATTTCAGGGGAAGAGCATTTGGATTAAACCAAACTGCCAATCAAATTGGCGGGATGGTCGGTCCAATGATTGGCGGTTTTATTGGTGGAATCTTTCCCGTTCAAATTGTATTTATTGTAACAGGACTATTACTATTAACTGCTACGGGTATGGCGTATAGAAAAGGGAATATGTTAAACAGACCAATAAAGAGAAATACATTGGCAGAAAAATAAATGAGCTTAAAACGTCACAAAAGAAGTGGCGTTTTTTTTGTTCACATTTTTATGAAAGCGCATACATTGATAATAAGGGGGTGATTATATGTTGTATCCATACGGGAACGATTATATTAAATATTTAAACGATGAAGGTTCCTACGGTATGACTTATGATCAATGGAAGGACAAGAATTCGAAAATGGATTCGGATCATTACCATCAAGCGGGGGAAAGTAAAGGTCCACTTAAAAAATATTCAAGTTTTAAATAATGGCACCGTATTGGTGCTTTTTTTATGTCAAAGCAATTGACAATTTTTTTAAAAAGAGTATAGTGTTAAATAGTTACCTTAGGTAACTAATTAGCGCGAGATGTGGTGTTTTCAAATGCAAGGTTTTTTTCAACAATATATAAGGGTATATCGCCCTCTTATAAGCAAATTAAATGAGACACTCGGAGAATATGAGCTATCGTATTCCTTGTGGCAAGTTATTTGGTATATAAACAAAAATCAACAGTCAACCCTAGTAGATATTTCCAATTATTATAATGTGGAAAAGCCTACGGTTACAAGGGCTGTTAAACGATTAGAGGAGAAGCTCATTATAAAAGTCATCCCTGGGAAAGATAAGCGTGAGAAAGTGATCCAGCTCACGGATATAGGGGAAGACCTTTATCAGATTATTAGACAGAAAATAACCGAGCTCGAGTACAGTGTCATGAGTGGGATTTCGAAAGAGGAACAAAACGCCGCATTTCAATTACTCCCAAAATTAAGAAAAAACATTCTTAAAGAAGGTAGAAAAGATGAATAAACCAAAATTATGGACAAAGGATTTTTTAATTGTCTCAGCAGCAAACTTTTTTCTTTACTTTACATTTTATTTATTAATGGTAACCATCACTATATTCGCTTCAGAGAAATTTCATGCATCTCCAAGTCAAGCTGGGCTTGCTTCTGGAATATTTGTAGTAGGCACATTGATTGCACGATTATTTTCTGGAAGATCAATCGACAGTGTCGGCTGGAAAAAGATGTTATACATTGGCTTTATCTTATTCTTACTTACCACATTATTATATTTTGCAGTAAACAGTCTTACCTTTCTTCTTGTGAATCGTTTCTTGAATGGCGCCGCAATGGGGGTTGCTTCCACAGCAACAGGAACAATCGTTGCGAAAATTATCCCAAATGCAAGACGCGGTGAAGGCACTGGTTATTATGCATTAAGTGTAACGCTTGCTGCAGCGATTGGGCCTTTCTTAGGGATGTTCCTTATGCAGCATTCAAGTTTTAATATGAATTTTATTGTTTGTCTTATTTTTTTAGTCATGAGTTTTGTTGCGATATTCTTTTTAAATGTTCCAAAAGTCGAACTATCGCATGAACAATTGTCCAAAATGAAGGGGTTCTCGATTCATCAATTCTTTGAAGTAAAAGCCATACCGATTTCGATTATCGGTGCATTGGTGGGATTTGGGTACTCAAGTATCCTTACATTCTTAACTTCCTATGCAAAAGAAATCAATTTAGTAGATGTCGGAAGTTTCTTCTTTATTATTTACGCTGTTTTCACTCTGATTTCAAGACCATTTACCGGCAAATGGTTTGATCAAAAAGGTGAAAACTTTGTGATGTATCCATCCTTTTTATTCTTCGCGGTTGCTTTAATCCTGCTTAGCCAGGTTCATCAGGGGATAATGCTATTAGTTGTTGGTGCCTTAGTCGGTCTTGGATATGCAACATTTTCGTCAAGTGCCCAAGCGATTTCCATCAAAGTATCGCCAAAAAATCGGATGGGGCTGGCAACTTCAACTTTTTTCATTTTTGTTGATGGTGGAGTTGGAATTGGGCCTTTCATCCTCGGCTTTTTCGTTCCTTTAATTGGCTACCGAGGTCTGTATTTTAGTGTTGGTGTCGTTGTTTTTGCATGTATCTTCTTATATTATTTCTTACATGGCAGAAAAAATCGTCAGAGAAGAAGTGAACTTGTTGAATTACATTAATAATTTTTTTCAGTTTTGTATGAAATAACTAGGATACCTTTCCAGCAGTAAAAAAGTACGCAGAATTATCTTGCGTACTTTTTTTACCCTTTCATTGCTCCGATTAAAATAAAACAAACCCCCAGAAATATCCATGCAATTTTGTAAAGCGAAATGTTTCCAACCATCCCTAAAACGCCAATAGTGGTGGTAAGGATTAAGATAATGGGTCCCACAAGTGCAAGAGAGCTATTCACCATTAAGGCTTTTTCAACTGAGTTAAATTTGATCATTAAAATGGCGGCAAATATTTCGATGCTGCCTGAAAGAACTCTTAATAATGCCATTCCTAATACGGCTTTTTCAAGAAAAATAAACATTTTTGCCTCCCGAAGAAAAAATATATCTAAAAAAGTATATGTCGTATTCTTCAAAATAAGGACAGGTCAAAAAATGTTTTGAAGTTCAAAAGAAAAACGGCTGGGTACAGCCGTTTTTTATATCAACTTAAATCCGCTAAATAAGATAATCAATGCCATGATCGTCCGTAATGGTTTCGCAGGGAATTTTGAGGATAAGGTGCTCCCTAAAAGGACTCCTGGAATGGAACCAAGCAAAAGATTAAACATTAATGAATAATCAACATTCCCAATCCCTGCATGCATTAAGCCAGCGGCAGTGACCAATAAAAAAGCGTGAGCAATATCTGTTCCAACTAATTCAGAAGGAGTCATTTTATACAAATAAAGCATCGCCAAGGCAAATAATGAGCCCGACCCAATCGAAGTTAGCCCGACAATAAAACCCAGTATTGCTCCGATTGTAATGGTTAAAGCACGTTTTTCCTCCAAGGGTTTTATTTGAAAGGGATTCCATTCGAATTTTTCCTTGATAAAGGTTTTAATCAGGGTGGTTAAAGCAACCAATATTAACACATAGCCCAAAGCATGTTTAATAACAAGTTCTTGATTATGAAAAAAGGCATCGAAAAGATGAAGAGTCCCTACAGCAATGATTGTACTTGGAATACTGCCAATGGCGAGGTATTTCACAAGCCTAAGGTTAATCGTCTTTTGCCGCCAATGTTGAAAAGATCCGAAAAATTTTGTTATGGAATTATAGGCAAGGTCCGTTCCAACTGCAATTGCTGGATTGATCCCTAATAAAACCAGGATGGGTGTAAGTAATGCAGCGCCGCCTACCCCTGTAAGTCCGACCAAAATGCCAATAAAAAGCCCCATCACTATAATGCCGATACTCATAAGGCAAACACTCCAAATTATTTAAATCTATTATTTATCCCTAAATTATGAAGTGGATAAATGCCTTGTTACAAACCTTTGCTGGTAAAAATAAAAAGGGGCTTAATCTAGTATGAACCAGGTTAAGCCCCATCAGTAAATAGGTTTATTTTTGTTCTTCCTCATTTAACTTAATTTTTTTACAACCAACATACAAGCATGAGAAAATGTCTAAGCCATGCTTTGCTTTTACCAATCCTTTTAAATAAGGAGTAACTAAATCCTTAAAGTCAGCGGCAACTCCTTCTTCCTCCAAGATTCCATATACATAGAGCTTTTTTTCGTCAAAGAGAAAGGCCACATTTCCAACGGCTTTATTAGTGGAATCAACCACATTTAATACTTGAAATTGGGGGGTAATTACTTCGGGTGAAAAATAAATTTGCAATTAAATCTCATCCTTTTTTAATCGTCTAGCTCCAGCGCTGTGGAAGGCACTTTCGCTTTAAGTAAATTGTAATTTTTCAAACAATGTGTCGGTTTCTTTTGATGGATCTTTCTTCGCTACATGAATTAACACTATGCAAAGAAATGCACAGATTAAGGTTAATCCGGCGGTGATCAGGAACATTCCTGTACGGGACCAAGCCATTAACGTACCAAAAATCGGGGGGCCAATTGCAACACCTAAAAATCTGACTGAACCATATAAGGAGGTGACAAAGCCTCTCCGGTCAGTCGGAACCGCCCCAGTTATAAAACTGTTAATACAAGGGAGTACTAGTCCTGTTCCAATACTGCTGATTACTAAAACAGCAAAGAATGGAATTAGTTTTTTTAAAAAAATCAGCGATGCGAAAGAAGATGTCATTAATAAAAGTCCTAAGATAATCAAAGCTTTCATTAATTTCATTTTTTTTCCGATTTTACTGCCTGTTATGTAAGAAGTTGTCGTCATGAATAAAAGTGGGATCGCGAGAATGCCTCCTTTTAAGACACCATCGATGTGATGATCTTTTTCAAGAATATCGGAAATGTAAAATAAAATTCCAAATAAGGTAAATAAGCAAACTGCTCCAGTTAAATAGGCAGCAAACAGCCAGCGTCCCTCTGTTTTAAATACAGAAATAAGCCCTTTTACATATTTGCCAAGAGAAGGAGGCTCTTTTTCCTTTTTCTTTTCTTTAATAAAAAATATGGTCAAAAGGACAGATATGAGACAAAAAACCGGGAAAGCAAAAAATGCTGCGTACCAAAAGAGAAGAGCTAAGAGAGAACCTATGATTGGACTAATGACCTTTCCCAAACCATTAGAGGCCTCTACTAATCCAAGCACTTTGCTTTGTTCGCTGCCTTTAAATAGATCCCCTGTTAAGGCCATTGCAATTGGAGCAGTTCCGGCTGCACCAATTCCCTGCATGATTCTTCCCGCCATTATCCAGAGATAAGCATTTGAAAACCAAGCCGCGGCGGCGCCTGCAAGTAACCCTCCACTTCCATATAAAATAAGTGAAGGTATAATGATTGCTTTTCGTGAAAACCGATCTGATAAATAGCCAAGAACAGGAATAGAGATGGCTGCAGCAATCGAAAAAGCAGAAATAATTAAACTAACTTTAAATTGTGAAATATCGAGAATTGACCTCATTTTTGGAAGAATTGGAATCAACATCGAATTACCCAAAACCAAGATTAGCGGGATTGAACCTATTGCAAATATTGTCATGCCTTTATGTTTTTTTTTAGGCAATGGATGTACACCCCTAACTATTAGATTGAAGCCTTTTTTTATTGTTTGAAAGGAGTCGTATGTTTATTCAGTGGCAAATGCCTATATTTCGAGGGAATCAGCCCATTATTTACACATTCACCCATTTAGTGAATAATCTATCCTAGATAAAAAGAGGAGGCGTTTTCCCTATGGATTTTCTTTCCTTGCCAAAAAGGACATCCGGTAATCGAACTTTTGGTTTGACGTCAGTTGTCGATTTTGGAACCCCACTGGGAGAATTAAAAAATATTTTAGCTGATTACAGTCATATTATCGATATCGCAAAATTAGGGATTGGTTCAGCTTATGTAACGCCTAATATAAATAAGAAGGTTCAGCTCTATCAGGAGTACAATGTAAAGCCCTATTGCGGTGGGACATTATTTGAAAAAAGTTACTTTCAAAATAAAATTCCTGAATATCTATCGTACTTACGCAATCTGGGGATTGAATGGATTGAGGTATCGAATGGTACCTTAGAGATTCCGCTTCGAGAACGCCTCCAAATCATCTCTGAATTAAAGGAAGAATTTCATGTAATTGCAGAGGTGGGGTCAAAGGATGCCGATAAAGAAATGCCAATTTCCGAATGGAGAGAAGAAATCAATCTTTTACTAAATGCTGGCTGCAAATATGTTATTACGGAAGGAAGAGATTCAGGGACCTCTGGGATATATGAGAAATGTGGGACGATAAAAACTGACTTAATTCAAGAATTACTTCAAGATATCGATCCAAACAAGATCATTTTTGAAGCACCTTCTTCAAAGCACCAAATGTATTTTATTAAGGAAATTGGACCAAATGTTAACTTGGGAAATGTAAAAATTATCGATGTGTTAATCCTCGAGGCACAACGCCTTGGATTAAGGAGTGAAACGTTTTATTTGGAGGACATTGAATGCAACTTACTCTAATCAGGCATTTGCCAACGGAATGGAATAGAAAAACATGGCTCCAAGGAAGAAAAGATATTGAAATTTCGCAGCTAACCGAGGAATTTCAAATAGACATTACTGAAAATCGATTGCTTTTAAAAAAAATTGAACCATTTGATCTCGTTTTGGCGAGTACGCTAAAACGGACACATCAAACTGCACAGCTTTATGGATATGTTCCTGAAGTAGAAGGATTGCTCGATGAACTAGATTTCGGTCCATTTGAAGGTTTACCGAAGGAAAAATTGGTGGAACACCAAAACCGTCTATGGATTGAAAAACCAAGTGAACTCATTTTAGGCGAAAGCTTAACAAGCTTTGAAGAAAGGATTGTTCTTTTTCTAGATAAATATCATGATTTACACAATATTTTAGTGTTTGGTCATGGATCTTGGATTCGTGCTCTAATTTCCTATATTAAGTATGGTCATATCAATGAAATGAATAAAATTACTGTAAAAAATAATTCCTGTATAACGTTATCATTTAATCATAATAAAAAGGAGGGGTGAAAAATGACTGAGATTCTAACATATGAAAATTGGGATGAAAAGAGGCTAGATACATTTTTAGATACTCAGCCAGATTATTTTGATGTATTAAAATGGGCCTATCAAGAATATGGGGATGAAATCGTTTATGCCTGTAGTTTTGGAGCGGAAGGCATTGTGTTAATTGATTTAATTTCTAAGGTGAATAAAACAGCGAAAATTATTTTCCTAGATACTGGACTTCATTTTCCGGAAACCTATGAATTAATTGATAAAATAAAAAAACGCTACCCTTCTTTGGATATTAACATGGTGAAACCAAAGCTAGCATTAAAAGAACAAGCCAAAGAACATGGAGAAGCACTTTGGACTGACAATCCCAATCTTTGCTGCCACATCAGAAAAGTCCTCCCCTTACAAGAATCGTTAAAAGATGTAACAGCATGGATCTCTGGACTAAGGAGAGAACAGTCTCCTACAAGAAGCCAAACTCAGTACATTAATAGGGATGAAAAGTTTAAAAACATCAAGATTTGCCCCCTTATCCATTGGACGTGGGAAGATGTTTTAACCTATATCCAGCTTTACAACCTTCCATATAATCCTCTCCATGATCAAGGTTATCCAAGTATTGGCTGTTTCCCATGTACTTTGCCTGTAACAGACGCTGCTGATTCTCGATCCGGGCGCTGGACAGGGACTTCGAAAACAGAATGCGGACTACATCCATCGTAGGGGTTTGAAGCTTGAATCGCAAATAAACTGCTGGATTCGAAATAAACAACTTCAGATTCGCAAATACACATACAAATGCGGAAATAACTGTCTTTTTTGTGGGAAAAGCTAGGGAGGGAAAATAAGTGGTTGTAAGTGTACCGCACGGCGGTAAATTGGTAAATCGTATCAATCTGAACACTCCAATTGATTTATCCAATCATGTTGTTGAACTAGATAAAATGGCATTAAGTGATTTAGAGTTAATTGCTAATGGAGCCTACAGTCCACTCGAAGGATTTATGGTGAAAGCCGACTATGACTCTGTCGTTCAAAATATGAGACTCTCAAACGGACTGCCCTGGTCGCTACCAATTACACTGGCGATTGACCGATTAAAAGCAATGGAATTGAATATTGGTGAAACCATTAATTTAATTCATCAAGGTACTGTCTATGGTGTGATGGAGCTAAAGGAAATCTATCTTCCTGATAAAAGAGTAGAGGCAGAGAAGGTTTACCGAACAACAGAGAATGTTCATCCGGGGGTTAAAAAACTTCTTGAGCGAGCGGAAGTCTATATTGGAGGTCCGATCATACTTACAAAAAGACCAATTAAAATTCAGTTTGAAGATTATTACCTAGACCCGATTGAAACAAGACAAACATTTGCAGAATTGGGCTGGAAAACCGTCGTTGGGTTTCAAACACGAAATCCTGTTCACCGGGCCCATGAATATATTCAAAAATCCGCACTAGAAACCGTTGATGGTCTTTTCTTAAATCCGTTAGTAGGAGAAACGAAGTCAGATGACATACCGGGAGCAATCCGGATGAAAAGTTATCAGGTATTACTTGAAAACTATTATCCGAAGGACAGAGTCTTTTTATCTGTTTTCCCGGCAGCTATGCGTTATGCTGGTCCAAGGGAAGCGATTTTTCATGCCATCGTCAGGAAAAATTTTGGCTGTACCCACTTTATTGTTGGCAGAGACCATGCAGGGGTTGGCAACTATTATGGAACATATGATTCACAAAAAATATTCAGCTATTTTACAGAAGATGAATTAGGAATCAAGCCTCTCTTTTTCGAACATAGTTTTTATTGTAGAAAATGCGAAAACATGGCATCTGAAAAAACATGCCCTCATGACCGGGAGCACCGAGTGGTATTATCTGGAACAATGGTTAGAGGAATGTTAAAAAACGGGGAACTGCCGCCAAAAGAGTTTAGTCGGCCTGAAGTTGTACAAATATTAATCCAAGGGATGAAACAGGTCTATACAGAAAAATAAAGGGTGTAGGGGAATGAAGAGAAATATTATTTGGCATCAATCGGCTGTAACAAAATCAGACCGGCATCAGTTGAATGGCCATAAAAGTTGCGTGCTTTGGTTTACCGGATTATCAGGTGCAGGAAAATCAACATTGGCAAATGCGGTCGATTATGCCTTGTTTCAACATGGGATTAAAAGTTATGTATTGGATGGGGACAATGTCCGTCACGGGTTGAATCGGGATTTAAGCTTTCGTGAAGAGGATCGAAAGGAAAATATTCGCATAGTCGGGGAAGTCTCGAAGCTTTTTGTAGATAGCGGTCATATCGTTTCCTCTGCATTTATTTCTCCCTTTCGCTGTGATCGGGCGCTTGTCCGCAGCATGTTTGAGAACGGCGAATTTATCGAAATTTTTTTAAAATGTCCAATACATGTCTGTGAGAATCGGGATCCTAAAGGATTATATAAAAAGGCGCGAAACGGTGAAATTCCTGATTTTACTGGAATTTCGTCACCGTATGAAAGCCCCGATCGTCCAGAAATCTTAATTGAAACGGATCGCTATACGATTGAGGAATCAGTAAACAAAATTCTATTTGTTTTAAAAGAGAGGAAGATCCTTTAATCAGGCTTCTTCTTATTTTTTTCTCCAATTTGCCGTGAAAATATTTATTTTTTGCAGCTTTAACGTATAAATATAGTCGATAATATTCGTCGAGAAAAATTGACAAATAATTGCGTAAATGACGATTTTATAATCAATCACAAGCGCAGTTAAGATAAAAATCATCAGGTTTATCCCCATCATCACTTTTCCCGGACTCCATTTCTTGTAGTTGGCAATCATTAGGGCCGGGATTACCATTCCTCCGCTCGATGCCCCTGCCCGGATAAGTAGTCCAACACCAATTCCAAAAAAAATACTTCCTGCTGCTAAATCAAAAACGATATTGATATGGGGAAGTAAAAATTTAGTGGTCAGGATTCCGACGGTTGTTGAAGTGGTTGCAACAGCTAGAATGGTGCGTAAAGTCCAGGTATAACCGAAATAGTTTAAAGCAAATAGTAAAAAAACAATATTAGCAAGCCATAATGAAAAACCAAGCGATAAATGAAACCAGTGATTCATCAAAATAGCCAGGCCTGCCGCACCGCCGGAGGGGATAGAGTGTGGAAATAAAAACAGGGACATAGACATTCCCTGGAGGGTGGCTCCAACCAGTAAACAAAAAAAGGTAAGGATTTTTTTTTTCATGGTTGTTGATAATTTTCTTCAATATGTATAGTAATTAATGCCACTTTTAATCCCCCCATAACTGCTCTCCTTGTCCATTTTATGAGGTTTGGAAGTAGATTATGAAGTAACTTTTATAGATATTTTCCAATTAACCAAAAGCATTTTTAAGCGGAGGGATGCTAACTCTATCCTAAAGACGCTTAAATAATTCGTAAACGAAAGGAATTGAGTAGATGTCTGCATCCAAATCATTTCAACCCGGACAAATTGTCTATGTAATTATTCGAAACCCCCACGCTCAGGATGTGGCAAATGTCCAAGAAGCAGCAGTTGTCCAAAATCCCGAATCACCTGAGGAGCTATCGCTTTTTCTCTATGAAACCTATTATCCTTTAACCGATGAAGTGGCCGCTTATCAAACCGCAGACGAGGCGGAAACAGCTTACCGTGAAGCCTTTGGATTCTCGGAAGAAACGGAGACTTATTTTGGTTAAGTCTATTGTTCTCCAACTCGTCTACATAGAACACTTTACATGACGAAGGAATCCAGAAGGGTTCCTTTTTCGCTTTGTTTAAAATAGTTGACGAAACCATTTTAAATATGTTATTAAATTATGTGTTAGCACTCCTGATAATAGAGTGCTAAAATAATGATATAATTGACAATATACCCCTTGAAAGGAGCAATTTTGATGGAAACCAAACAATTTCAGGCTGAATCGAAAAGATTATTAGATATGATGATTCATTCCATCTATACACAAAAAGAAATCTTTCTAAGAGAGTTAATTTCAAATTCCAGTGATGCAATAGATAAAATCTATTATAAATCATTAACAGATGATAATTTAACTTTTGATAATGACCGCTACTACATAAAAGTAGCCGCTGATAAAGAGAATCGACTGCTCAAAATTACAGATACCGGTATTGGGATGACAGCGGAAGAGCTTGAGAATAATCTTGGAACGATTGCCAAAAGCGGTTCATTAGCCTTTAAAACGGAAAATGAATCAAAGGATGGCCATGATATTATTGGACAATTTGGTGTTGGCTTTTATGCTGCTTTCATGGTTGCTGATGTTGTAACAGTCATCAGTAAGGCCTTAGGCAGCGACCAAGCGTATAAATGGGAATCAAAAGGTGCGGAAGGATACACCATTGTCCCAGTTGATAAAGATGAAGTTGGGACTGAAATTATTTTAAAAATCAAAGAAAATAGCGAAGATGAGAATTACGATGAATTTTTAGAAGAATACCGCCTAAAATCCATCATTAAAAAATATTCAGACTTTATCCGCTATCCGATTAAAATGGATGTGACCTCAAGAAAGCTTAAAGAGGGCAGTGAAGATGAATATGAGGATGATGTAGAGGAACAAGTGATCAACAGTATGGTTCCAATTTGGCGTAAAAATAAAAGCCAGTTAACGGATGAAGATTATCAGAATTTTTATTCCGAAAAACATTACGGCTTTGACAAACCGCTTAAACATATCCATATTAGTGTAGACGGGGCTGTAAGATATAATGCAATTTTATATATTCCGGAGAAAACCCCATTTGATTTTTACTCACCGGAATATGAAAAGGGCTTAGAGCTATATTCAAATGGCGTGTTAATCATGAACAAATGTGCTGATTTGCTCCCGGACTATTTCAGTTTTGTTAAAGGAATGGTGGATTCTGAGGATCTATCGCTTAACATTTCTAGAGAAATGCTTCAGCACGATCGTCAGCTTAAGCTAATTGCAAAAAATATAAATAAGAAAATTAAGAGTGAACTGCAAAGCTTATTAAAGAATGAACGTGAAAAATATGAAGAATTCTATAAGTCCTTCGGCAGACAATTAAAATTTGGTGTGTATAGTGATTACGGCATGCACAAAGAAGAATTGCAGGATTTATTATTATTCCACTCTTCTAAAGAGAAGAAAATGGTGACCTTAGATGAGTATGTATTGAGAATGCCTGAGGACCAAAAATATATTTATTATGCATCTGGTGAAACCATTGATAGAATTGATAAGCTGCCACAAACTGAATTAGTTGCAGATAAGGGCTATGAAATTCTCTACTTCACTGATGATATCGATGAATTTGCCATCAAGATGTTAATGGCTTACAAGGACAAAGAATTCAAATCGGTTTCTAGTGGTGATTTAGGAATTGAATCTGATAAGGATAAAAATAACACCGAATCAGAGGAAAAGGAAAATAAAGAGCTATTTGAAGCGATGAAAAAAATCTTAGCTGACAAGGTGAAAGATGTTCGGATATCAAAACGGTTGAAGAGCCATCCTGTTTGCATCACAAGTGACGGGGAAATCACCTTGGAAATGGAAAAAATTCTAAAATCGATGCCAGGTAACCAAAATGTAAAGGCTGACAGAATTTTAGAAATCAATGTTCAACATGAGGTATTTACTTCACTCAAAGAAGCTTTTGAAAAGGATCAAGAGAAACTATCGCTATATACTAATCTTTTGTATAATCAAGCATTGCTTATTGAAGGGCTTCAGGTTCCTGATCCTGTAGAATTTACAAATGATATTTGTAAAATTATGGTATAACTAAAGGGGAGCTGTCATGATGGCAGCTCTTTTTTTAGCATTTTTACATTTCCTGATGCATGGTAATGAAAATAATTAAAGATCTCCAGCTGATAGCCTGTACCATTTGGAACCGTAAAGGTATAGTTAATACCTTCCTCACCTGAGTCCCCGTAGAAAGTTACACTATCAAAATATTCAATTGAAGTGCCTAACTTGGTGATTTTAACGATTGAATACTTAATGGGTGAGTACTCATCGTGAGTGGTTTGAATTCCATGAATCGTAATGGTTTCATCATGGACGGCAAACTTTGAACTGAAGAAAAACGGAACAGCTATCCCGAGGCCCCATTTTAATCCCCCATCTTCTTCCTTGTCCTTTTTAAATCCCCCCTTGAAAAGCTTGTATAATCTGCGAAAGTACGACCCTTCCTCTCCCATTGGTCTCTCTCCCTGATTGAAATTAAAGCTATTATATTATTTGCATCCAATAAGAGAAAAGGAACGGCATTGTCCCATTCTTGTCCAAAATTTTTCCATCCTGCCCATTTTTAGACAAGTTGCTTCCATTCAATTAGAACAAGCATATGATGTGTAGTGCAAAAACCATTGAATCGGAGCGTTTTAACTATTCTATTGAAAGAGGCTGACAGTATTTATGGAGGGAGAAATATGTTTACAATCGAACAAATACAGGTAAGCCATTTTTTGTTCGCAATGGGCTGCCTGCTGGCGTTAGCGCATATTCTTGGCTACCTTTGTGAGCGGATCTATATTCCGAGGGTAATTGGGGAAGTTGGAGCGGGAATTATCCTTGGACCAAGTTTATTAGGCTATTTTTACCCTCAAGCATATCAATGGCTGTTTCACGGATTTCCATTGGAGGATCAATTATTCGGGCTCATTTATCAAATCGGTTTAATTCTTTTGATGTTCGTGTCAGGATTAAAATTTCATACTGAATTTGAGAAGGATGATTTAAAAATCACCTCTGCTATTACGATTGGTTCCAGTGTTCTTCCGTTTATTATTGGATGGTTGGTTACAAGTTTTATCGACTTGAATAAATTTGTGGGTGCAGCTAATGATTTGCTTGCACTTAAATTAATCGTTTGTATTTCGATTGCAGTCACTTCAATCCCTGTTATTTCTAAAATTTTTATTGATCTTGGAATTATGAAAACAAGGTTTGCAAAACTCGTTGTTATTATTGCCGGACTGCACGATATCCTTCTTTGGGTGGTATTAGGTGTAGCGACAAATCTTGTTGCCCATCATAGCAACCAATTATCCTATAGTGATGTTCTTTTAAGTATTGGAACGACTTGTTTGTTCTTATTGGGAATTCTCTTTGTGCTAAGAGTGCTTTTTAAACATTTAACCATGAATGACAGAAACATATTTTTCCAATCTTCAAACCTCGGTTATGTTTTAGTGATTCTTTTTATCGCTTGTGTACTTGCTTATTTTTTTCACGTCGAAACCATCTTCGGTGCCTTGCTGGTCGGGATTGCGGCAAAGCTTTATCTTCCGGAAACGGTCTCTGAGAAGATCGAAGAAGGCGTTTCTAATTTATCCTTTTCTTGGTTTGTGCCCGTTTATTTTGCAACAGTTGGGCTTCAATTAGATTTAGCCAAGTCATTTGATATTTATTTCTTTATCCAGTACTTATTAATTGCAACCTTTATTCAAATGACCATTGTTTACTTTACCTGCCGATTAATTAAGCTTAATTCTCTGACAAGTTTAAACTTTGGCTTCGCTATGAATGCAAGGGGAGGCCCAGGAATTGTTTTATCGACAGTGGCTTTCATGTCAGGGATTATAAATCAGGAGTTTTTTGCGATACTAGTTATGCTTGCCCTTGTTACTTCCTGGATGACAGGAACTTGGCTTAGATTTGTAATTAAAAACAAATGGGATTTAATGTGACAAATGAATAAATTTCATACTCTTACACAAGATATAAAAAACTAAAGGAGTGTGAGAGTATGAAAAAAATAGTTCTCTTACTGGTTTTACTATTCCCAATCAGTTTTGGCAGTTTTCAGTTTGCCCATGCGAAAGTAATGGGGGAACTGCGAGCCGAAAATAAGGTGATCTCTGAAAAAGAAGCAGGGGATATTGCTTTAACAAAAGTAAAAGGTGAAATTGTTAAGGTTGTCCTAGAAGAGGATGATGGAAGATCCGTTTACGAAGTAAAAATTAAAAGTGCAGGCATTTTTTATGAAGTTGAAATCGATGCGAAGACAGGTAAAGTTTTAGAGGTAGAAAAAGAAGGGGCATCTAACGGTGATGATGATCGTCATCATGGTGACGATGACCACGGTCATGACCACGACGACGATGGACCTGGTGACGACGATCAGGGAGAAGACTAATAGAAATTTTAAAAAAGCTGCACGTCATAATTGATGTGCCGTTTTTTATATTGAGAAAATTACTTATAGGAGAAAATTAATGATAAAAAAATACGTAAGTCTTATATTTTTTCTCTTTTGTTTTATCGCCGCCGGATACCATGCCAATGCAGAAAAGGATTATGAAAAAAAGGATAACGAGTTAGAAAAAGTGATGCCTCTGCCTAATAAGGAAAAGGAAAGCGAATTAGATGAAAAAAATAATTCCGAAAAAGAATCAGATGGTGAAAAAAAAGATAGTGAAAAATGGGATTCGGATTTAACTTGTACAAAGGATATTAAATATACTTTGGCACAAAAGCAGAGTCTCGACCAAATCTATCATCGTATTTATATGGATTATATCAGCCTGATTGAAACATATGCCTGGGCAGGTGCCCTTACCCAAGATGAAAAAAATCTACGCTATAACATGTTAAGAAACTACATACTTACCTTTCAAAAAAGAAACTACAAATGGTGCAGTGAATTCGAGGAAGATGAATGGGAAGAGGAATGGTTTAACAGTGATAATGATTAAGAAATATTTAAGGGACAATTCAAAATAAGGATGGTCCCTTAAATAGAGCAACATTTTTGACATGATTACCTTTTATTACGTAAGCTTAATGAGTTGTAGCATACAAGTATTTAGTTGAAGGGGAGGAAATAGCTGTGAAACTAGTAGCAATCGTTGGAAGTATTCGGAAGGAATCGTATAATCTTAAGTTGGCGAAATATGTGCAAAGAACTTATAAGGACCGCTTTGACCTTGAAATTTTAAATATTCGTGACCTTCCTCATTATGATCAGGATATCGAATTAAACCCGCCGCAGGTGGTATTTGATTTTAAGAAGAAAGTTGCTGAAGCAGATGCCGTTCTTTGGGTTACTCCGGAATATAATTATTCGATTCCAGGGGTATTAAAGAATGCAATGGATTGGTTATCACGGGTGGATAAAGTAATGATTGGTAAACCATCTTGGATCATGGGTGCAACAATGGGGACGCTCGGAACTGTTCGTGCTCAGAACCATTTGCGTGATATTCTCTTCTGCCCGGGTATTGGTTCACTACTAATCCCAGGAAATGAAGTCTATGTTGCCCAGGTCCACGAAAAAATAGATCAGGATGGAAACCTTACCCACGAACCTACCATTAAATTTTTGGATCAGGTGGTAAATAACTTTATTCAGTGGTTTAACCAACAAAAACAACTTTGTGCCACAAAATAACTTTAAAAACCAACACCGTTGAACGGTGTTGGTTTTTATTTGGTTATTTTTTCAAAATAATGGAAAATGAATAATTTGTCCTATTTTTGATTCTGACCCATATACATATAGAGGGCTTGTTTTTTTATATAAAAAATGGGGAGGGTCAACATTGAAGTTAAAGAAATCTTTAGCGTTATTGTTAACGGGAGGATTGGCGGCAAGTTTATTTTTAGCAGGCTGTAGCTCAAAGTCAGGTGACGACGGAAAAAGTAGTTCGAATTTGATCAAAATTGCCACACAAACACCACTTTCAGGTGGAAGTGCGACCATTGGGGAGGCCATTAAACTGGGTGCCCAGCTTAAATTAGACGAAGAAAAGGCAAAGTTTAAAGAATTAGGCTATAATCTGCAGCTAGTTCCTTATGATGATCAAGGAGATCCGAAAAAAGGAGTGGCGAATGCCCAATTAATTGGTGCCGATAAATCAATTTTAGCAGTTGTCGGTCACTTTAACTCAGGGGTTGCGATTCCATCATCTGAGGTCTATGAAAAATATGCGATCCCTATGGTATCACCTGCCAATTCTGCAGTTGAAGTAACGAGCAGAGGATTAAAAACGGTCAACCGAATTGTAGCCCGTGATGATTTCCAGGGACCTGCCGGTGCCGAATATGCAGTGAATACCTTACATGCGAAGAAAATCTTTATTGTTCAAGATAAAACAGCTTATGGAACAGGTCTAGCTGAAGCCTTCAAGAAAGCTGCAGAAGAAAAAGGCGCGCAAATTCTTGGCTTTGAAGGAATTACCGTTGGTGAAAAAGATTTTAATGGAGTCCTTAACCAAATTGTCTCCAAAAAACCGGACCTCGTTTATTTTGGCGGAATCTATGCTGAAGGCGGTTTGTTAATCAAACAAGCACGTGAAAAAGGCATCAATGTTCCATTCATGGGCGGGGATGGACTGGATGCGTCCACACTTGTTGAAATTGCTGGTGACGCGATTAAAAATACTTATATTACTTCACTTGCAGGGGATTCAACGAAATCTCCAGAAGGTCAAAAGTTTATCGAAACCTATAAAGCCAAATTTAATAAGAATACAGAGTCCTATTCCGTGTATGGTTATGACACGATGGGCGTAGTTTTAAAAGGAATTGAGGATGCGATTAAATCCAATAACAACAAATTGCCAACTCGTGAGCAAGTAAGAGATGCAGTCCGTGGTGTCCAGGATTATCAAGGTGTGTTAACGAAGGTTAGCTTTGATGATATCGGGGACAACAAATATGCAAAAGTGTTTATTTATAGCTTTAAAGAAGCAAAATATCCGGCAGAATTTGTTGGTGAAGTGAGTAAATAAGGGGTAACAGATTGAAAAGGGTACACTTTAGAGGGAGAGTACCCTTTTTCTTCTATATTTTGGGACAAGGAGGTTTACTATGCTGAATGAAATAGTCCAGACAATTCCGCAGGTGCTGATTGATGGACTTACGTTAGGGGCAGTTTATGCTGTTATTGCATTAGGTTACACAATGGTTTATGGGATATTGGAATTAATTAATTTTGCACACGGGGAAATCTTTATGTCAGGTGCTTTTATGGGAACAGCCATTTTACTCGTTTTTACAGGAATGGGCTGGGTTTCTGCCGTACCGGCCATTGTAATGCTAATTACGGCACTTCTTTTAACAGCACTATTAACGGGATTACTAGGAATGGGGATTGAACGAGTTGCCTATCGGCCGCTCAGAAATGCACCACGGCTAATTCCGTTGATTACGGCAATTGGGATTTCCTTTTTATTGCAGGATATTGTGAGATTCATAGCTGAATTGAAAAAGGGAAATTATATTGTAACGGGTCCAAGTATGTTTACCCACCAGCTATCGATCAAGGCTTCATCGATTAGTTCTATGTTTAATGATGCGAATATTAAAACTTCTTTTGTGATTGTCATTGTCACGGCTGTGATCATGATGATTGGGCTTGACTTATTTGTCAATCGTACAAAATGGGGTATGGCGATGAGGGCAGTTGCGCAGGATCGTGAAACTGCTTCCTTAATGACGATTAACGTAAATAAAGTGATTTCAATGACCTTTTTTATCGGTTCCGCCCTTGGTGGGGCCACAGGTGTTTTATTTGCTGTGCAATACGGGACAATTGACCCCTATATTGGCTTTATCCTTGGTTTAAAAGCATTTACTGCTGCAGTTTTAGGTGGTATAGGAAATATCCGCGGTGCGATGCTCGGTGGTTTATTGCTGGGGGTCCTAGAAATGTTTGCATCTGCCAATTTAACGCTGCTTTCCGGTGGTGTCTTCGGGGCAGAATATAAAGACGTTTTTGCGTTTATCATTTTAATCATCGTATTACTGTTTAAACCGGAAGGCCTATTAGGCAAGCCGGTCACTGAGAAAGTGTAGGTGAGAAGATGAAAACTTTATGGAACAACTATAAAAATAATAAAATCTTCCAGGGAATCTTTCTTCTCGTTTACATTGGCGTTACATCTTTAAGTTTATTTTTAGCTCAAAAGTCAGTTATTGCATTCTTACTACTGCTAACCTCTCTATTACTCTTATATTTTACGAATTTTAAGAATCTCACAAAATGGTTGATTGCAGGGGTTGTATTGGTATTTCTCCTCCCATTTACCGCAAGCAACGGGGATGCGTATCAATCCTATATGGAAGTTGCCACACTGGTTGGAATCTATATTTCCATGGCTCTGGGCTTAAATATTGTCGTCGGAATGGCAGGACTCCTAGATTTAGGGTTTATAGCCTTTTTCGCGGTTGGAGCTTATACGTACGGGATATTTGCCACTGCACAGGCTAATAATTTTATGCCATTTGGGCATTTCCCGCTTCCAGGGGAAAGCTTTTGGTTCTTCATTATCATTGGCTGTTTAGTCGCGGCATTGTTTGGGGTTCTGCTCGGGATCCCGGTTCTTCGCGTAAAAGGGGATTATTTAGCAATTGTTACCCTTGGGTTCGGAGAGATTATCAGAATTATTTTTAATAACCTGGATCGTCCGGTTAATATTACAAATGGTGCCATGGGGCTTGCCTCTGTTACCCCGCCCCGTCTGTTTGGAATTGATTTTCTCTATCCTAGCCAATTTTATTATGTGGTTCTCGTCATTTTGTTGTTTACGATTTTTACCGTTCGCCGTTTCGAACACTCAAAAATTGGCCGTTCTTGGAAGGCTGTTAGGGAAAATGAAATTGCCGCACAGGCGATGGGGGTTCCGTTAGTTCGGACGAAACTGATGGCCTTTGCGATTGGAGCTTCTTTTTCAGGGATGATGGGGGTTGTTTTTGCTGCAAAACAAGCCTTTGTTGACCCCACTAGTTTTACGCTGCTGGAGTCAATTACCATTTTAGTTATGGTTATTTTAGGAGGGATGGGAAGTGTTCCAGGGGTCATTCTCGGTGCAGCCGTAATGACTATACTGAACCTTCAAGTATTAACAGAAGTGACGAATTGGCTGAATCAGTTAAGTTCGACGGGGGTCATTTCGATTCCAGATGCTCTTTCCCCTTCAAAAATGCAACGGCTGATTTTCGGTTTACTGTTAATCCTTTTTGCATTATATCGACCCAAAGGGCTATTGCCTGCTAAAAATCGTAAATATAATGAAAAAGAATTACGAGATGGTAGCAAGGAAACAAAAACTGCGATCACTCCTGATCCATCACAGCTTGAAAAAGCTCAGGAGGTGTAAGGAATGTCCATTTTAGAAGTGAAAAACTTAACGAAAACCTTTGGGGGACTAACCGCGAACAATGATGTATCGATGGCGGTTGAGAAAAATTCGATTACCGCTGTTATTGGTCCGAACGGTGCCGGAAAAACAACTTTTTTCAACATGATTACAGGAGTTTACCAGCCAACTTCTGGTTCAATTTTACTGGAAAATGAAATATTAGTCGGATTAAAACCGCATGAGGTATGTAAAAAGGGAATTGCCAGAACCTTTCAGAATATACGCTTATTTAATGAGATGGCTGTCCTTGAAAATGTTATGGTTGGAATGCATACACATTTAAGGGCAGGACTCTTTGGGATCTTATTTAATCTTCCCGGGATTCGGAAGGAAGAGAAGGTTTCTGAAATAAAGGCCTATCAATTATTGGAATATGTAGGGCTGGCAGATTTGCTAAATGAAAAGGCCTGCAATTTAAGCTACGGGGCACAAAGAAGATTGGAAATTGCAAGGGCTCTTGCTGCAGGTCCAAAGGTACTTTTATTAGATGAACCAGCTGCAGGGATGAATCCAAAGGAAACAAAGGAATTGACCCAGCTGATTAAAAAAATGAGAGATGAATTTAATCTGACCGTCATTTTAATTGAGCATGACATGAAGCTTGTAATGGAAATCTCTGAACATATCGTTGTGCTCGACCACGGGGAAAAAATTGCGGAAGGAAAGCCGGAAGACATTCGGAAAAATCCGAAGGTCATCGAGGCCTACCTTGGGTCAGGTGCCGTTCATGCTGGATAGGGGGAAAGAGATGCTTCAATTAAATAATGTTGAAACCTTTTACGGCGGGATTCAGGCTTTAAAAGGGATTGATGTTTCCGTAAATAAAGGGGAAATCGTCACCCTGATTGGCAGTAATGGAGCCGGAAAATCAACAACTTTAAAATCCATCAGCGGACTGGCGAAAGTAAAGACAGGAAGTATTGTTTATAATGGAACGGATATTTCGAATAAACCTGCACATGAAACAACCCTGTTAGGGATTGCTCATGTTCCCGAAGGCAGACGAATCTTTCCAAGACTTTCGGTAAAGGAAAATCTGTTAATGGGGGCATTTTCAGTTAAAAACAAGAAGGTGATCGAGAAAAGAATGGAGAAGGTGTTTCATTATTTTCCGAAACTAAAAGACCGGCTCGAGCAAAAGGGCGGGACCATGAGTGGCGGTGAACAGCAAATGCTCGCCATTGGAAGAGCCCTAATGATGAAACCCGATTTACTCATGCTAGACGAGCCCTCCATGGGCCTTGCTCCCATCATCGTCGAACAAATCTTCGAAATCATCAAAGAACTCAACGAAGAAGGCATCACCATCCTGCTCGTCGAACAAAATGCCTACCAAGCCCTGCAAGTCGCCCACCGGGGCTACGTCATCCAAACCGGCGAAATCAAACTCCAAGGAAACGGCTATGACCTAATCACAAATGAAGAAGTGAGAGAGGCATACTTAGCTTAAAGGTAAATCGACATAATTCGAGCGGTGCCTGTCACCGCCCGAATTATGTCGATTATTTTTTGTTTTTGGAAAATTCCTGACTTTCATTAAATTTTTACTTTAATTCACTATTAATTTACCACTTTACCAAACTAAAATATCGTAGTATAATTTTTCACGTAATCAATTAGATGAGGTGATTTAGTATGATGATAACAATTAACTATGAATTCCATTCGATGAACTACCACCATCGTTATCATCATCATTCTTGTTGATGTTAACTCTATGACCACTAATGAAACTGCATAATAAATTTGAGAGTAAAACTTACAAGAGAGGAATTACCATCATGGAAAATAAAAAATGGGGATTATGGATTTTAACAACATTTGTTGTTGGGAATATGGTTGGCGGGGGCATTTTCATGCTTCCTAGCAATATGGCGCAAGTGGCTAGCCCTTTTGGCTCAATGGCCGCTTGGGGTATCACGGGTTTAGGCGTATTATTTATCGCACTTGTTTTTGGAAATTTGTCTACTAGAAAACCAGAATTGAAAGCAGGTCCGCAAAGTTATGCGCAAGCGATGTTCTCATCACCGAAGGCGGGACGCATTGCGGGGTATAGCATGGCATGGGGATATTGGGCAGCAAACTGGGCAGCAACTGCCTCAGTCATCATTACATTCGCAGGGTACCTATCCACATTCTTCCCGATTATGCAAAGCTCAAAAGTACTTTTTACTGCAGGATCTTTCTCACTGGAATTGGGTAAATTCATTAACTTCATGGTTTGTACGGTTATGCTATGGGGCATTCAAGCGATTTTATCCAAAAGCTTCAATGACGGCGGTAAATTGAACTTTATCGCAACTGCTGCAAAAGTAATCGGGTTCGCCTTATTCATCGTCATTACTTTGTTTATTTTTGACTCTGCAAACATTGGTAATGGGAAAGAGTTCATTGATAAAGCAGGAAAGTCCGTTTTATTTGGCAGCCAAATCAATTCTGCCGCGATTTTAACCCTATGGGCCTTTATTGGAATTGAGTCAGCGGTGATGTTATCGAATCGGGCAAAGTCACAGAGAGATGTAAAAATGGCAACCATTATTGGTTTAATTATTTCGCTTGTAATCTATATTGGAATCACACTTTTAACAATGGGAGCACTGCCTGTAGAAGCGTTAAAAACTTCACAAAAACCACTAGTAGACGCAATTGGACAAGTAGTTGGTTCAAGCGGCGGAAAAATCATGGCCTTGCTTGCCCTTGTTTCACTATTTGGATCAACTGTCGGCTGGATTGTCGTCAGTTCTGAAGTCCCATATCAGGCGGCAAAAGCTCAATTATTCCCAGCGTTTTTCGCGAAAACGAATAGGAAAGGTAGTCCAATTAATTCATTAACCTTAACAAATATCATGACGCAAATCTTTTTGTTTTCAACGATTTCCGGTACGATTTCTGAAGCCTATAATTTTGTTATTGTCGTCGCAACTCTAGCCTATTTGATTCCTTATTTGGTATCGGCACTCTATCAATTAAAATTAGTCCTTACCGGTGAAACCTATGACACGATTAAGGGTTCCAGGGTGAGGGATGGTGTGATCACTGTTTTAGCCTTGGTTTATTCACTCTGGGTAATCAAAACCGGAACAGCTGACATGAAAACATTCTTTTTAGGAATTGGATTATTTGTAGTGGGTTTGGTTTTATATCCGTTTGTGATGAAGGAACGGAATGTGATGGAAAAAGTAAAGGAAACAAAAGCAGCTTAATAATAGATTTCAAAACAGGATGACCTATTGGGGGCATCTTGTTTTTTTATTACAATAACAAATAGTAGATAAATTTATAGAAAATTTGTAAAATTTAAAAATATTATTGACGAAGGTTTTCACTATCGATATGATTAAAATAGGAAAATATCCATAAGTATTCCATAAATAAAAGGGAGGGGATTGGATGTAGAAAGGACCCACCAGTAAATTTACCTCATTTCGTTGGATTCATTCAATAATAAGGGGCTGATATTACTTGAAAATTGAAAACCATTTCATTGACTTTATTCCTGAAGAGGAAAGGCATGGAAGTGTCCGAAATCTATTTTCGATCTGGTTTAGTGCGAATATGCATATTCTCACGATTGTCACCGGGGCTCTTGCAATTGTATTTGGACTAAATCTCTTTTGGGCAGTGGTTTCCATTCTATTAGGAAACCTTATCGGGGCTATCTTTATGGCCACACACTCCGTTCAGGGACCCAATCTTGGAATCCCGCAAATGATCCAGAGCAGGGCCCAATTTGGTATCATCGGGGCAATCATCCCGCTTTTAATTGTAGTAATCATGTATATTGGATTTTTTGCAAGTAATGCTGTTGTCAGTGCACAGGCGCTTTCAAGTGCTTCTTCCATTCCAATTAATATCGGAATTGCCCTTATTTGTATTACAGGGTTTATGATCGCCCTTTATGGATATGATTTAATTCACATAATTGTTAAGTATTTGACCATTGCCTTCACAGCCGTATTTTTCTTTGTAACGATTGCAGCCTTCGGTCTAGACCTTCCGGCTGGAAGTTGGTCACCAAGTGAATTTAAGCTCGCACCATTTTTATTAGGTGTGAGTGTTTTTGCTGCGTGGCAATTGTTATACGCGCCCTATGTTGCGGATTATTCCAGATATCTTCCTTCTAAAACACCTTCATCAAAAACATTTTTCTATACTTATACCGGAACTGTAATTGGTACGGTTTGGATGATGGTTTTGGGGGCTGTATTAGCTACTGCGATACCAAAATTTTTAGATAATCCCGGGAAAGAAGTTTCCCATCTTTTAGGCCCTATTTTTGTTCCGATTATTTATGCGATTATCATTATGGGACTTGCCGCTATCAATGGACTAAATCTATATGGAGCATTTATGTCCATTACCACCATCATAGAAACCTTCACAAAATTAAAGGGTACCATTCAAACAAGATTTTGGCTGATGCTAAGCTGCTTAATTTTATGCGGCGGGCTTGCCATTTGGGGAAATGGGGACTTTCTAAATAATTTCACAAACTTAATTCTTTTCCTTTCCTACTTTATGTTCCCATGGACGGCCATTAATTTAATTGATTATTATTTTTTGAAGAAAGGCCATTATAATGTTACAGCCCTCTTTGATTTAAATGGCCAATATGGAAAAATTAACTGGATTGCCCTTGGAGCTTATATTATTGCGATCCTGTTGGAAATTCCATTTATCAACAGCTCTTTTTATGTTGGCCCGCTTGTTGATAATTTAGGTGGAACCGACCTGGCTTGGATTGTCGGGCTAATTGTACCGGTCCTTTTGTATTATTATCCTATGAAAAAATTAAAATCAAAGTCTATTTCGAACGAGCTTGATGTAAATGAACAATTGACAACCCGCATTTAAAAAAGCCTATTTTATAAAGGAGTTAATGGACAAATGATACACGCAGATATAATTATATCAAGCAACTCTATATTTACAGGCTTGGCAGATAAGCCGGAACCAGCATCCATTGCAATCAGGGATAATAAAATTATCGGTATGGGCTCAATGAATGAAATGCTGCCACTTATAAATGAAAATACAGAAATCTATCAATTTGAAGATGAATTGGTCATGCCCGGTTTTCATGATTTTCATCTTCATTTAATGATGGCCGGGCTCCAATTGGTTAGTGTCGACCTCGCTTCAGCTCGTTCTGAGGAGGAAGCAGCTAAAAAAGTATTTGAATTTGCTCAGGAGAATCCTGATGAAGAATGGATTATTGGGATGCAGTGGGATTCAAGTTATTGGGGTCCACAGCAAATGCCGACTCGACACTCACTTGATCAAGTGATCCTGGACCGCCCTGTGTTTTTATTACATGCGGAGGGACATTTTGCCTGGCTCAACAGCAAGGCACTTGAGGTATTACAAATTAATGAGTTTACACCGGATCCAGAATTCGGCTCCTATGAAAAAGTAAATGGTAAATTAACAGGAATTTTATATGAAAATGCTGTGACTACCGCCTCCGAAAAGGCATTAAATTTTTCAAAAGAAAAAAAATCCCGGATTCTAGAAAGGTTTATGGAGGAGGCGGCTAAATATGGGATTACGTCCGTAAATGATATGTTTGCTCCATTTGATGAAGTTCTTCGGGATTATAAGCTATTAGAGGAAATGGATTTGAATGATCGTTTATCAGTGAGAATCCATTTGACCCCCGAAATAAAGGAAGATATAACCTTTGCACAAAAAATGGGTGAAGAGTTAAACTCCGGAAAATTAAAATATTCCGGTTTAAAAGGATTCCTTGATGGGGTAATAACTGGGTACACTGCTTTGCTGTTAAAACCATATGAAGATAAACCGGGTTTTTGCGGTGAACCTGCAATGCCACCTGAAAGGGTAATCAATTGGGTTGTGAATGCGGATCGGCAGGGGCATCGAGTTCGTTTTCATGCAGTCGGGGATGGAGCTGTCAGGCTTGCGCTTGATGCATTTGAAGAGGCACAAAAAATAAATGGGAAACGGGATGCGCGGCATACAATTGAACATATCGATATTATCGACCCAAATGACATTCCTCGCTTTAAAGAACTAGGTGTGATCGCTTCCTTTCAGCCGGATCTAATTGCGATTGTGGAAAGGGGGGTATACGAAAAGCTTGTTGGTAAACAACGATTAGAATATGTTTACCCGATTCAAACCTTCCAAGAGTCAGGAGCACAAATTGCTTTTGGAACGGATACACCGATTGCTCGTTCCCTTAATCCTTTAACGCAAATCTTTTCAGCGGTGACTAGAATGGATTGTAGCGGTGTGACTGTATGGAATTCTAACGATTGTATCTCCTTATCGGAAGCATTGAAAGCTTATACAATTGGACCGGCCTACGGTAGTTTCAGAGAGCATGAACTTGGGACATTAGAAGTGGGAAAGCTTGCTGATCTAACCATACTCGATCGTAATATTTTTGAAAAACCAATTGGAGAATTATTGGAGACAAAAGTTAAAATGACGATGGTCGATGGGAGAGTAGTCAGCAAAGAGATGAAATCTTCGACTACCGGCACCGTTTAATACTATAAACAGGGACCTTCCGAATGGAAGGTCCTTCGTTATTCACTATTAACATAATAAATTTTTCTTGGTCTGCCCTTTGAGGTAGGTGCCTCTTCTCCGATGATTTCCGCAATTCCCTGTTCGACCAACCCGTTAAGAATCCTTCGGGCATTTCTCGGTGTCATCTTCAGCCAATCTGCGATATTTGCAGCAGTAATCGAGTTTGTCCCTAAGCGTTTTTGAACAGATATAATTTTATTGAACGTAGTAATGGTGATTCCGCTATCTTTCAGTTTATCGCTCATTTCCTTGTTATCCGTTCGATAGCTGTATGTAATATTTTCCCCTTCTTTTAAAGGTCCTTCGATGGTTCCGTTTGTATCTACTAAAAAGGCCGAAAAGGTACCATAATTTTGGGCATGATTTAAGGCTAATCTGGCATTCTCCTCTGCGGCAAGTGCAGAATCCCCATAGCCAATGCCGATATTCGCAGGTAAATCGGTTATTAAAGCTAATTCCTCCAATAGGGAAGGTATTTGTTGCCGTGAATCATGTAAAGAACCTCTCGTTGAAAAAATCATAAACGTACCCACACCAATCGACATAAACGATCCTGAAATGGATTCGGAAAAATTTAATACGGCTGACTGTAATTCCAAGTTCAAGCGATGAAGATCATAGGACACGGTGTGGAAATCGGATTTTTTCTCCATTCTTTGTATTTGGATCAGTAGCGAAGCAATTTGTGACTGTTTAAAATGCAGCATCTCCCACTGCTGAATCGCCTTCTTTAAGGTTTCGCGAATATTGCTCCTAGTCGGCGTCACACGATAGGCAGGGATGCCTTGAGAACGGAGAGTCTCATAGATTGAGTATAGGCAGGTTACACATAAGTTAACTTTTCCGTTATTAAATAGTTTTTGATGAAAGGCCAAAAGATCCACGTGAGGAGTGTCGTGTAAGTATTCGTGAACATAAACCTGATTGCTTGATATTCCTAAATCACGGTAGGTTTCATTCACATCACGTTCTGTCAGCATATCAATACTTACCCGTTCAAGACTTGCCCCGTCCTTATAACCGATTTCAACGAGTGTTTTTGTTAAACTCGCTCCATCCAACCCCAGGAAAAAAAACGGCTGATTCGTTCCGCTTCTTTGCGCAGCCTTATAAAGGCCAGGTCCTGCAAAAATCCATAAATCCGTCCGATGTTGATTTTGCAGTAAGATATTCGTTGCTTCTTCCATATTTTGATAGGTAAACGGAATTGCCTCAATTTGGTCACTGTATTCAGCGGCAATGTCGCAGATTAATTGGACAAAATCACTTGGTCCCACAATACCGGCTCTAGGTTTCAAAAAAGCCACCACCAATTCATGAACTAAATATATTTTCCAAGTAGTTACATTATAGCAATTCATCACACCATTCGTAACTATTATTCATTTTCGCAAGAATATCCAAAAAAAATGAAAAGAATTTTTTGAAAATTCAATTGACAATCATTTCTCATATTTGTATAGTGTTGATAAGGGAATACATTGGGAATATTTCCATAAATGATTAAAGGAGGAAAATGGATTGAAGGGAAACGAACTTTTGCCTTTAGAAGATAAAGAGAGATTTAGAAATGTCATTGGTCATTTTGCCAGCGGGGTGTCCATTATTACCGTTAACCATAATGGAGTGGATTTTGGAATTACGGCAAGCGCGGTTAGCTCACTAGCGTTAGAACCTCCGATGCTGCTCGTTTGTGTCAACAAAAGCACAGGAACTTGTCACGCAATTTCAGACGAAGGATCCTTTACTGTAAATATTCTTGCCGAAAATCAAAAGGAATTGGCCTTAAAATTTGCTAGAGCAAATACGGACAAATTCAACGGTGTTTCCTTTAATTATGGAGAGCTAGAAAATCCCATTTTAACTAACACGCTTGCGCAGCTAGAATGCATGGTTGTAGAAGAAGTAACAGGGGGAACTCATTCCGTATTTCTTGCGGAGGTTCTGAAAGCGCATGCCGAAGAAGGTGAGCCGCTCGTCTATTTTCGAGGAAAATTCGGTCAATTTTTGGAAACATAATAATGAATCTATTAAATTTATGAAAATATGGAGGAGGATTTTAGATGGCGTTAATGACAGGGAAGCAATACCGGGATTCATTAAATGACGGAAGGGAAGTTTATATCGATGGGGAAAAGGTCAAAAATGTCGCTGATCACCCCGCATTTAAACCAATCGTGGATGTCAAAGCCAGGATGTATGATCTTAATCATGAGGAAAAATATGCTGACAAAGTAAAGACCGTATTGCCGGATGGTGAGGAAATCTGCAGGGGCTACAAAACACCTGAAACGAAAGAAGACCTGGCAGCGATTCGTACGTATGTCGAAACGGTCTTAGATGATCTTGGCGGTGTAGTTTACCGGGTTGGGGATGAGACAATTGGAGAAATGTGGTCCTTATATGATGCGCAAGATAAGTTAAATGAAATCGATCCTGCTTATGCTAGAAATATTAAATACCATGTTGACAGGGTCGCAAGAGAGGATCTTTTCCATGTTTCGGCCAATACCGATCCAAAAGGTGACCGAAGTAAGTTATTCAGCGGAAAAGATGGTGGAACCCTGCTCCATGTAGTGGAGGAAAACGATAAAGGAATTGTAGTAAAAGGGGCTAAATTTGAAACAGCAGCAGCTTATGCGCACCAGGCGTTCGTAAAACCAACGATATTAGATTGGGAAGCAGGGCAGGAGGCAATGGCACCATTTGCTTGTGGATTTATCTGCGATATGGGGTCACCAGGACTAAAACATATCTGCCGTTCTTCACTTGGGGCAGGGAAAAATCCGGAAGATTATCCTGTATCTACCAAATTTGAAGAGATTGATACATTACTAATCTTTGATAATGTCCTGATTCCATGGGAAAATGTGTTGTTCCACCGTTCCTTACAATCGGCTGCCTACATTCGCTCCACCTTACATCGCTATTCAGCCTTTAATTACACCCTTAGGGTTTTACGGAGAGCAGATTATTTACTAGGTGCAGCTCTATTGAATGTAGAACAAACTGGGTTGACAAAGCTTCAAGCAGTAAAGGAAAAAATCGCTCAATTAATTACGTATCGTGAAGGAATTAATGCACATTTAACCGCTGCCGTAGCAAATGCAGAACGCAGCCCTGGCGGTTTAATGATGCCTAATCAATCCTTACTCTATACTGGAAGAATTTTTGCCCTAACAAATTTCCCGGCGATGGCTCACTTGACGAGAGAGTTAGTTGGCGGACAGCTAGCTGTCACACCTGATACGACTACAATGTCGGATCCGGCAATTATTGATTATATCGATCGTTATTATTCAGTAGGAGAATGGTCAGCAGAGGATCGTGGGAAATTACTTTATTTTGCTCGGGATTTGCTCAATTCTTCTTACGCAGGCCATAAGGTGACATTTGAGTTATTTGCTCAAAGTCCGCCATTTGCCCAATATATGGCTGCTTACAGTAGCTTTGATGCAGAGCCAATGCGTGATTTGGTACGAAAAGCAGCGAATCTTAATCCAAAAACATCACTTACCGTTTAAGAATAATGGAAGGGAGCGGTACAATTGCAAACATTTTTTGACGGAGCTTTACAGCTTTCTGCATCGGTACTCACCATTGGGGCGCTCGATGGAGTGCATAAAGGACATCAAGCATTAATTAAAACCGCAAAGGGGAGGGCAATTGAGTTAGGGGTTCCACTAGTTGTGTACACATTTGACCCGCCGCCAAGGGTTTATTTTAAAAATGCGCTGCTGCTCTCCTCTCTGTCTGAAAAATTGTTGAAGCTTCAATCTCTTGGAGTAGACATTTGTATCATTGCTCCCTTCAATGAACACTACATGACAAAGGAAGTAAGTTCGTTTATTGAGGAAATTGGCGAACTTAACCCAGTGGAAATTTGGGAAGGACCTGATTTTCATTTTGGAAAAAATCGTGAAGGAAATATTTCTACTTTACAGAAATATTTTTCCGTAAAGATCACAGAGTCACTGCGCTGTCCATCGGGAGAAGTTATTTCCTCGAGCAGAATACGCAGTCTTATAAAAGAAAATAAGCGGGTGCAGGCTGAACAACTTCTAGGCTGGAACCATGCCGCGTCGTATTAATGGAGAATCACTATATTTAGATTAAATAAAAAGGAGAATTGGAAAATGACACATGAAAGATTTCGAAAATTTGAAACGAATAATTTTTATCCAACTAGTTTTGGAGAAGAGTCCCATCACGTAGCTAATGAATTTTGTATGGTAGTGCGTGCCGGCAATCATATTTATATGAGAGGCCAGACTGGTTTTGACTTAGAAGGGAATTTCCATGGCATTGATAATGTAATTGAACAAACAGAAAATGCATGCCGCTGCATTAAAAAGCTTTTAGAAGAAGCAGGGGGGGAAATGACAGATATTTGTAAAATTACTACTTATTTAACGGATCGTTCCTATCGCAAGGATGCTTATAGTGTAATTGCCAAGCATTTTAAAGGGGTTTACCCTGTCAGCACAGGTCTTGTTGTGAACGGACTTGCGCTTCCGGAAATGCTGGTAGAGATTGATGTCGAAGCAGTTATCAGTGATGAGGGATAAAGATTATTGATAAAAAATCATGGTGCAGCAGTAATTAGGCAAGGGTTTAGCTCTGCTGTCCATTTTTAAAGAGGAGGAAGAGGTTTGACGTTTTCTGTAGCAGGCCGCTGTTCAAAAACCGGTGCCCTTGGTGCGATTGTGACATCCAGCAGCCCAGCAGTCGGTGCACGATGTCCTTGGATAAAATCAAATATAGGTATTGTTCTCACCCAAAATGTAACCGATCCTAGATTAGCAGATGTCGGATTTTCAACAATAGAAAATGGATATAATGCTGAGTCTGCCATTAGGACGATGATAGCAGCGTCTGATTTTCCTGAGTACCGGCAATTAGCCGTAGTAGATGCGCAAGGTCAAGCAGCTGTATTTACCGGGGAAAAAGCACTTGGCGTCCATGGGGATTATTATACAGATAATGTTGCTTGTATTGGAAATCTATTAAGTGATCCAACTATTCCGGAAGCAATGGGCCGATATTTTAATCAACATGGTGGGAAGTCTTTGGAAGAGAGATTGATCTCAACGATTGAAGTTGGTTTTGAAATGGGTGGAGAATTAGATCAAGAACATTCAATCGCATTATTAATCTACCATCCTGATACTCCGTTTGCCTATATTGACCTCCGGGTTGATTATAGTGAAGATCCTTTTGGTGATTTAAAGAAGCTTTGGGAGATTTACGGTCCGCAGGCTGAAAGCTATAAGGTAAGAGCGATTCGGCCTGACGATGCCCCGTCCTATGGGGTAAAGGGGGATGAGTAATTTTTATCTATTTTGTATAAGAGTAAGGAAGTGACAAATCCATGCAAATTCATCTCGAAAGATTACTTGCTGATATCGAAACCTATGGAAAGTTTGGTGCAAATCAATATGGTGGTATAACAAGGCCAAGTTTTTCAAAGGAAGATCAAGAAGTTCGGAATCGATTCATTCAAGAACTTCTTGATTTGGGCTTAACCGTAACAATTGATGGTGCAGCAAATATTTGGGGGAAATGGGAAGGGAACGGGAGTAAAAAAGGAAGTATTGTCATCGGATCACACTTAGATTCAGTGCCAAATGGCGGAAAATATGATGGTCCACTGGGAACGCTTGTTGCAAAAGAAATTGTACGAACCTTGATTGAAGATGGGATCCGTTTGGACCATGATCTTGAGATTGTATCTTTTACTGCCGAAGAATCCAATGATTTTCACTTATCAACATTTGGAAGCCGTGCATTTGCAGGTAAATTATCGGCTGTGGAATTGGAGCATGTTATAGATTCAAAGGGAAATCACCTTAAATATGAGCTGGTTAAGGTTGGAGGAGATCTGGAAAGGTTTCCGCAAATGAAGGAATTGGCAAAGGAAAAAAAGGCCTTTATTGAACTTCATATTGAGCAGGGGCAGCGGCTTGAACACCAAAATATTTCAGCTGCGGTGATTGATAAGGTTGTAGGGATGTATCGCAGTAAGGTTACTGTTACCGGAGAGACAAATCATTCGGGTACAACGATGATGCAACACCGAAGGGATGCTCTGGCGGCGGCAGCAGAAATGGTTCTTGAAGTAGAATTTCTTTGTAATAAAGATGAAACAGATATAGTTGGTACTGTCGGTAGAATGCAAGTATTTCCTAATGCAACGAATATTGTCCCCGGTCAAGTTGTTTTTACCTTTGAAATTAGAGGAGAATCAACAGAAAAGATTGATGAAATGGTCCGCAAGATCCAAGAAGGATGGAAGGGAATTGCCAAGAGAAGGCAGGTTCAACTCCAGGAAGATATTTTTTTAAAGCAAGCTCCGATTACTTTGGATTCAGAGGTGGTTCGAATCCTTCAAAAAACTGCACAAGAAATGAGTGAGCCCATTTTGACATTGGCAAGTATGGCTGTTCATGATGCCGCACAAATGGCAACGGTTACAAAATCGGCGATGATTTTTGTCAAAAGTATCGGTGGGAAAAGTCATTGTCCAGCGGAGTATAGTGTTCCCAAGGATATCGAGAGGGCTGGAAATCTTATGTTGAAAGGAATTTTAAATTTGGACCGAGAACTTATTTAGTTGGCATAGTTGTTAATTTAAGGTCTATAGGATGACTTTACCATTCGTTAAGGAGAGTGATGGAATGAAACATGAAAAAGCCGTAAATGAATTACCTTCCGTATGGATGGCGCTCATCCCGATTGTTTTTATGGGAGCCTCCCTTGCACTGGGAATTGGTGTGTACGGTGCTGATCCGCATGTACCTCTTTTGTTGAGTACTGTGGTCGCGGTAATGGTTGCCTTGAAGTTGGGACATTCTTGGAAATCCATTGAAGAGGATATTTCAAAAACAATTGCTGTATCCATTAAAGCCTTGCTTATCTTAGTGATCATTGGAGCATTTATTGGCGCTTGGATGGCTGCTGGAATTGTTCCTTCAATGATTTATTACGGAATTGGCATTCTATCGCCCACCTACTTCTTAGTTACAGCCTGTATAATCTCTGTGTTAGTAAGTATGGCTGGGAATGCTTGGTTCGCCGCCGGGACGATTGGCGTTGCCTTAATGGGGATTGGCCAAGGATTAGGTATTCCGTTACCAATGGTAGCAGGAGCGGTTGTTTCCGGAGTGTATTTTGGAGATAAAATGAGTCCTTTATCAGACGTAACCAATTTTACTTCAGCGGTAGTAGGAGTAGATCTCTTTGAACATATTCGTAACCTTATGAACACCACAGTTCCTACACTGATCATTTCACTTTTGTTATATACATTGTTGGGGCTTAAATTTCATGGAGAGCATGCAGATTTGTCCATGGCAGCAAATGTTCAAAACATCCTATCAGAACATTTTACCATTTCGCCATGGTTATTGGCGCCTCTAATTTTTATCTTTTTAATTTTTGCCTTAAAGATTCCTGCTATTCCAGGATTATCCGTGGGTGTCTTGATCGGAGCCATCATTGCTATATTCGTTCAACATATTTCCTTAGGTAATATGCTTTCCATCATGAATAACGGCTTTTCCACTGAAACGGGAAATAATGTTACGGACGAACTGCTGAATCAAGGCGGGATTCAAAGTATGATGTATACGGTTTCCTTAATTCTTATTGCTTTATCTTTTGGAGCAACGCTTGAAAAAGCAAGGGTTCTAGAAGCCATTCTAGGCGGAATGCTTAGAAAAATTAAAAGGACAGGAAGCCTAATTGGGGCAACAGCTGCGACGTGCATTACATCCAATATTGTCGGCTGCGACCAGTTTATGTCTGTCGTGATCCCGGGGCGGATGTATTTAAATGAATATAAGAAACGAGGTTTCCACCCAAAATTGCTCGGACGGACTTTAGAGGATTGCGGGACTGTAACCGCCTGTCTTCTTCCTTGGACAACATGCGGGATCTTTATGTTCTCTGTCCTGAAAGTTTCAGCCTTAGACTATGCACCATATGCCTTTTTCTGCTACATCAGCACCCTAGTCGCCATCACCTACGGCTACCTCAACATAAGAATCAACCGCCTGCCAGCCGAAGAACAAAAAATCACCATCGATCAAACAGAAAACTCAACCGTTACCACCTAGCTTTGGTGACAGGCACCATTCGTGGACAAATTGCCATTTTTGTCCGTATGGGGTGGACATTCGTTAGAATAATTTTATTGACAATTATCTAAATATTTTGTATTTTTTAATATGGAAGTATTCCTTAATATGTCCGTAAGTTGTTTGCACTATATTCAATTTGGTAATAGTTTTTAAGAATTTGATAGCTAAAAAAGCAGCTAATGTAAAACCCCAATAGATGAATCAATTAATTTTAGGAGGTAAATACCCATGGTAAGTCCACAAACAGTTTCTCAAATTGAAAAGTTAATTGAAGCCGATAAGAAGCATTATTTACACCCAACAACGGTGCCAAGCTTGTTCCAAAAAAATGGTCCGAAAATCATTTTCCAGGAAGGAAAAGGGATCCGTGTCACCGATATAAAGGGAGACACCTTTATCGATGGTGTTTCGATGCTTTGGAATGTCAATTTAGGACATGGAAATCAGGAGCTTGCACAAGCTGCCTATGATCAAATGAGCTCCATTGCATACAGCTCGTCTTTTTATGGTTATACAAACCAAAATGCGGTTCGCTTAGCAGAAAAAGTAGTTTCCCTCGCTCCTGGGGATCTATCAGCCGTTTTCTTTACTTCCGGAGGCTCCGAATCAAACGATACAGCCTTTAAGCTGGCGAGATTCTATTGGAATTTAAAAGGACGTCCTAGCAAGAAGAAAATTATCTCAATCACCCGCAGCTACCATGGTGCAACGGTTTCAGCAGGTACTGCAACCGGAATAGATGCCTTCCACAATTTTGCCGGTTCAAGGGATATTGACATTATCAATGCGAGGGGCCATGTAACCAATTGTGAATTGGGTGATAAGACCGATCCGAATTATGTAGGCTGTATTCGTGACACCATCGAAAAACTTGGTTCTGAAAACATTGCAGCCGTCATTCTTGAACCAATTCAAGGGGCAGGCGGAGTTCATGTTTCACCGGATGGTTATTTAAAAGCGGTAAAAGACTTATGCCAAGCGAATGATATTTTATTAATCGCTGATGAAGTTATTTGTGGCTTTGGCCGTACCGGTAAGTGGTTCGGTATGGATAACTGGAATGTTGTTCCGGATATTATGAGTGTCGCAAAAGGGATTACAAGCGGCTATGCCCAATTAGGCGGAGTTTTGGTGAATCAAGAAATTCGGGACACCATTGTGGAATATGATCAAATTTTAGGGCACGGATTTACATATAGCGGACATCCGACTGCCTGTGCTGTAGCTTTGAAAAATATCGAAATTTTTGAACGCGACAACCTTCTTGAAAATGTAAACAATATGGAGACTGTACTGAAAAAGGGATTTGCTTATCTGGCAGATAAGCATCAGCATTTCACGAAACCAAGAGCAGTTGGCCTTCTTGCTGGTTTTGACCTACAGGCTGACCGTGACACTGATACACCTTTTGAACAATCAATCCGCGCTGCAGCTTTTGTGGTTGAACATTGTTTTAACAATAAATTAATTCTGCGGGCTGCTGATTTTGAGGAAGGAAAAAATATTGTTGCGATTGCACCTCCGCTCATTATTAATAAGGAAGAAGTAGAAGAGATAATCAGTATTGTAGACGATGCCCTAACTGCTTTTGAAAGAACACTTTAATTTTAAGAACAATTACAGGTCAGCTGAAAGCCACGGAAGCGGGCTTCCTGACCTGTTTATTTACATAGATTAGGAGGAATTTACGTGCCAAATCAACTATTAAAAATAAGCAGTAAAGTCACTGAGTTTTTAAAGGGGATAAAAAGACTATATATAAATGGTGAATTTGTAGAATCTTTTTCTTCTAAAACATTTGAAACCTATAATCCTGCCACGGGAGAGGTTTTAGCAACTGTCTACGAAGCGGGTAGAGAAGATATTAATCTTGCAGTCAAAGCGGCCAAGACCGCTTTTGAACAGGGACCCTGGTCGAAAATGTCAGCCGCAGAACGGGCGAGAATCATCTATAAATTGGCGGATTTGATAGAGGAACACCAAGAAGAATTTGCTCAATTAGATACGATAGACAATGGAAAACCAATTCATGAAACGCGGGCAGTCGACCTCCCTGGTACGATTGAGCAGTTTCGATATTTTGCGGGTTGGGCGACAAAGGTAATGGGACAAACCATCCCTGTTTCCGGTCCTTTTTTAAATTATACTCGCCATGAACCGGTTGGAGTGGTAGGACAGATTATTCCTTGGAACTATCCCATCAATATGGTCTCTTGGAAAGTGGCTCCTGCTTTAGCTGCCGGCTGTACGATCGTATTAAAGCCAGCTGAACAGACGCCACTATCAGCCCTTTATTTTGCAGAGCTTGTTGAAAAAGCTGGTTTCCCACCCGGTGTCATCAATATTGTCCCTGGATTTGGTGCAATTGCCGGGAACGCGATTGTCGAGCATCCGGATGTGAATAAAATTTCGTTTACAGGTTCAACGGCGATTGGAAAGCAAATCATGAAAAAAGCAGCTGATACGATGAAGCGGTTGACACTTGAACTTGGCGGAAAGTCCCCAAATATTATCCTCCCAGATGCCGACCTTTCCAAAGCAATAACAGGTGTGTTTAACGGAATTATGTTTAATCAAGGCGAAGTTTGCAGTGCCGGATCACGCGTATATGTTCATCGGGATCAATTTGATGAAGTGGTAGCAGGTATGATTGAATTGGCGAAAAAGGTTAAGCTCGGGAACGGGTTGGAGGAAGAAACATCCATGGGGCCATTAGTATCAAAAAGGCAGCAGGAACGAGTTTTTGAATATATTAATACAGGTATTCAAGAAGGGGCAAAAGTGGTGTCAGGTGGCGGAAAATCTGATATAGGGTACTTTATTGAGCCAACCATCTTTGTAAATGTCGAAGAAAACATGATGATTGCCAAAGAAGAAATCTTTGGTCCAGTGGTCGTCGTCATGGCTTACGATACGGTTGAAGAAGTCATTGAACGTGCGAATAATTCACCATATGGATTAGGTGCAGGGGTCTGGACAGAAAACGTTAAAACGGCCCACAAAATCGCTGGCCAACTAAAATCAGGCAGCGTCTGGATCAACTGCTACGATGCCATCGACCCCGCCTCCCCATTTGGAGGATACAAACAATCTGGATTCGGCCGGGACCTAAGCGCCTACGCACTAGAAAGCTACACAGAAATCAAAAGCGTTTGGGTCAACTTGGAATAGATTGATAGCATTCGACAAAATTCGGGTGGTGCCTGGCACCACCTGAATTTTGTCGAATGATCATTTTGGGGCTACCATCATTGCATGGCTCCCTAATGCTTTGTAGCTGGAGAAAAACTTTTTGCTGTCGTATTTGACATGTCCTTTTAGGGGGTTCATGACATATACATATTTATCGTCGTATCCATTAAGGACAACGGCATGCAGGTTCACGGGGGCATGGAAATATTTTTTGGTTCCGCTCAGATACCAGCCGTATTTAATTTTAGGTTTACTTAAATCTAAGGTGACCCAAATGACTATAGGGACGCCTTTATCCAATTGATCAAGCATTACATCTATTTTTCGGCCGCTTAAATCCTTTGCTATGTATTTTCCCTTTACCTTCTTTATATAATTGTTCGAAGCTTTTACAATAGGCGGCGCATAAGAAAAAAAACCATGTCGGGATCTTGGGTTCCCGGAAAAATATTTGTAGGGATCAGGACCATAACGTTTACCCTTTTTGAAATAAAAAGGCTTTTTGGGCAAGTATTGATCTGACATTTTTGTTTTCGAGACATTGTAATGGTAATAATTTAATACAGCTGTAAGGGAGGTGATTTCACAGCCATTCGGTAATTGGGGTTTTTGCCTAAGAGATTTTACAGGAATATATACCTTTTTGACATCAAATCGCCCATTTGATAAATACTTATATTCTTTTATATAAGAAAATACCCGATTGGTCTGCCGGATGTCACTATTGGCTGTTTTCACTTCAATCAAAAACTCTTTACTGCTAACTTTAAAGGGCAGTAGGGCCTTTAATTGTTTCAGTTTATATTTAGAACCAATTGGCAGAGGTTTTGATATAGCTTTTCTTGATTATTAGTTGATAAGACTTGAACTACTTTTTTCGTATTAACATCGAACAGTTGGTATTGGGTATTTTTAATCGGCTTCTTTGTACCTGCGTCTGTATTGATAATAGTGATCGTTCCTTCAGTCACTACATTTGGTTGATTAGGGTCTGTCGCTGCATAAACTCTGTCAAATGAAAAACACATCATAACCGGAAAAATCAAAAAGAAAAATAGAATCTTCGTTACCCGTTTTATCATTACAAAAATACCTCACTAATAGTTTAAAGTGTTGAATTATTCCTTCGCTCTCCTAATTATTCCATATTTATCTTGTAAACTCAAAAACTTCATTTCTACATATATTGATTTTTTAAAATCCTTCATATTTTTATCTATTGAGGCATTACCTAAAAAAAGGGGGTGCTAACATTGAAAAAACAACCAGGGAACCTTCCGCCTTTTGTAATTGTCCAATCTCGAATCGACGGTTATTCGAGAACGAAAAAATTAGTGTTAGGCTCTATCCTTGCGGCTATTGCCACCATTTTTCAATCGGCCGGTATTTTTGTCGGGATTGGATATGCTTTTAGTATTTTAGCTACTATGCCCATCGTTCTTTCCGCAATGATTTCAATTCATCTTGGCATAATGTCGTATTTCTTAACCATCTTGCTGCTTCTCATCCTTCAACCCAGTTAAATATTCGTTTTTCCATTCACCACAGGTCTTTTAGGATTGTCATTAGGAATAGCCTTCAGATGGTGGAAAAATTGGATTGCCATTACCTTTTTTGGAGGAGTCTCATTAGCCGCTGGGATACTATTTCTACTTTATATCGTTAAATTTCCTGTTTTAGGTCCTTCTGTTTCCCATACAATCTATGTTCCGGTGGTTCTCATGATTTTGTTGTTTTCCTTGTTCTACAGCATGGTGTGGATGGGATTGAGCAAAAAGATTTTTGAACTCCTGTTTAAAAACAGGAGTAAACGAACGAGTCATTAAAAAAGGGGGAATGCAAATGTCTCGCTTATTAGAATTTCGAACCATCTTCCAATCCATTAAACGGGCATGGGAGATGAAAAAAAAGACTGTCATTGTCATGCTAATTGGAGTCAATGGGTCTGCTTACCGGCTTCCAGGTACAAAAATGATGATGACAACCGATGGAGAAATGAACGGTTCGATAAGCGGTGGATGTTTGGAAAACGATCTTTTTGCCTATGCTGAACGAGCTTTGAAAGAAAATACTGCACTAATCAAGAATTATGATTTAAGTGAAAAAGAAATATGGACTTTAGGAATTGGCTGCAAAGGTTCATTAGAAATTCTTATTCTTCCGGTTCAAGAGGAGGACCTATTTTGGAAGACGACGGAGCAGTTCCTCCAAAAGAATGAGGAATTTTCTTTTATCCTTGAGGTTCCAACGGGTATAAAGGCGATAATAGCAAAAAATGGTGAAATGGTTGAAACGAAGGGTTCACTGCCTCATAAAGTCTATGAACAGGCATTAACAAGTATGAAATCACAGAGACGTGCTGAAATTATGGAAGTGGAAGGCCGACGCTTTGTCATCGATATCATTCGTTCAAGTCAACGGCTTATCATTGCTGGTGCCGGTAAAGATGCAATCCCGGTTGCAGACCTGGCAGCAAAAACCGGGTTTACAGTTACTGTATTAGACCCACGCAGCGAATTTAATAACAAACGCTATTTTCCAAATGTTGTACATATTACCCAAAATCCCGAATCCCTTAATCCAGCGGATGTCAGTGACGCCTGGTGGGTCATTATGAATCATTCGCAAAATCGAGATGAAGCCGCACTCCTTCTCGCATTAAAAAGTAATCCAAAATATATCGGTGTTTTGGGTCCCGTATCAAGGACGAAAGAAATGCTTGAAAACTTAGGTGAAAATCTGCCCGTTTTGGATAAAATTCATGCCCCGGTAGGTTTAGATATTGGAGCTGAAACAATGGAGGAAGTTGCAGTCAGTATCATTTCTGAACTTATGATGGTGCGGTCAATGAAATCTGGTACATCATTGCAAGGAAAAATGAAGATTCATGCCTAAAATAGGAGCCATTATTTTGGCTGCTGGAATGTCCAGTAGAATGGGGAACCCCAAGCTTTTGCTGCCATTAAAGGGAAAACCGCTTTTTCGATACTCGATTGAACTTACTAAAAGGCAGCAGCTTCATCCAATCGTATTTGTTGGAGGGAAATATCTGGAAGATTTTCAAACAAGTGCAGCAGATTTAGATGGAATAGAATATATCAAAAATAATAATTACCTGCAGGGGATGTCTACTTCTCTAAAATTAGGAATTGATAAAATTAAGGGTCGAGTGGATGCCGCATTTATTTTTTTAGCCGATCAGCCCCTTGTTTCGGATCTAGTTGTTCAATCACTAATTCAAGATTATAAAAAGGAAAGGCAAAAAGGAATCAGGATTGTCAGGCCTCAATATAATGAGAATCTTGGTCATCCTATCTTAATTGGCAGCAGTTTATTTTCAGAATTTCTCGATTTAGAGGGAGATCAAGGTGGAAAAGAAATTATCAAAAAATATAATGCCTATACAAAGATTCAGGTTTTTGAGTCATCATTTTGGGGGATGGATATTGATACGGCTAAGGATTATAAAAAAGCAATTTCTATTAGTAATGAAATTTAAAATGACGCTCCAATATTTTTCCATTTTGAAAAATGAAGAATATGTTCCTTTATAGTTTTAAAATAATTTATTAGATGTAAACCTGTTTAAACGCAGGTTTTTTCTTTTGCCTCCCAAAAGAGAATTTAATAAAAAACAGTAATCCGAGATATATTTTATATATAAAACGGAGTTTGTGTCTACAAATAAATCTTATAATCGACAGTTTTAAATGTCAATGAAGAATTCTGAAAAATCCAAAGATTACATAGGTATTCATCAAATAATTAATAATTTAAAAGTTTTGTATATAAAACATAATTTATTATTTAAAACTATTTTATCGAAATCTATTGACTAAATATTTAAAAAATTATAAAGTCCTATTATTAAAACTATGTTTTTTAATGTCAACATAGTGGAAAGGGGGTAAAAGAGACTTTTTCGGTAAGTTAAATTTTGCAACGACCATAAGGAGGTAAAAAATGTTCACGAACAACAAAAGATGGATTTATGTAGCAGTTCCTATTTTTTTCTTTTGGTTTTTTGGACAAATTGACAAACTAGGAATCTCAATCATTCAAACGGACCCTGGATTTCTAAAAGATTTAGGATTGACTGGTGCGGATCATAATGCAAAAATTGGCTTCCTAACATTTATTTTTACGGTCTCCTATGCAATATCGAATATTTTTTGGGGGTTTGTCATTGATAAACTCGGAGCACGAAAGACAGCATTTATTGGTATTACCATTTGGACTATCACGATGATCATGGGTGGTCTGGCAGATTCATATGGAACCTTTATGACGAGCAGAATTTTACTTGGAATAGGGGAAGGGATTATGATTCCTGTCTGTGGAAAGCTTATTTCCAATTGGTTCAACAGGAAAGAAATCGGAAGAGCACAGGCTTCCTGGATCAGCGGTAACTATCTTGGCCCTGCAATTGGCGCCTTAGCATTATCTGCGATTATCGCTAGTTTACATTGGCATGCTGCATTTTTCTTTCTTGCTTTTTGTAATCTATTAATCAATATTCCGTTGTTTATATTCCTCACACGTGAAACACCAGAACAGCATCCTGGAATAAGTGAGAAAGAGCTTAAGATGATTCGCGAAAATGATTCAGCTGAAAGTGAAACAATAAAACAAGGTTTTACACAAGACTTTCGTTATTGGGTAGTTTTCGTTGGAAACCTTATGGCATCTTTTATCTTCTATGGAATTAGCATCTGGCTCCCAACCTACTTAATTCAAGCAAAGCATTTTGAACGAGAGACGATGGCAGGAATTACATCTTTTGCCTTCATCTTTGCTTTAGGGTTTGTACTCATATCCGGTTTTCTTTCAGATAAAACAAAACGCCCGAATTTACTTGCGGTTATCTGGTTTGGTTTATGCGCAAGTTTCTTATGGATTGCAGCATCATCGAATAGCGCTTTATTAGCAGGCGTTTGCATGGCCCTGGCAATTGGCACCTTGGGCGGTATTTTCCATGTGACCAATATGCTGACAGTAAAATATTCAACCCCAAAAACAGCAGGACGAGCTGCCGGCTTAATGGGTTTCACAAACATTTTAGGCGGATTCTCCAGCTACATAATGGGCTGGATGCGCGACCTAGCCCATGGTGATTTCTTACCATCCATCATCATGTTAATCGTCGTCGCCCTAATCGGAATGGTCGTCTACATGCTCTCCTTAAGAAAAGAATCAATAGAAGTAGCCGAAATAAAAACGAACCAAGTCATCCTTTAACAACTCGACAAAAAACGGGTGGTGCCTGGCACCACCCGTTTTTTGTCGAAAAACCTTCTTATGAATCCATAAGACTTCTGATAATTCTGTTGACTTATTTAAAAGATGTTTTATTATAATAAATATAAAACACCGTTTTACCAATAAAACAACAAAAAATGAGGAGGAGGAAAAATGGCATTTGTACAGGTGGAGGATTTAACTATTCATTATGAAATAGAAGGTAATGGTAAGCCTTTGATCATTTTACACGGGATGGGGAATAATTCACAATCGTGGAAAAAACAACTTAAAGGGTTATCCGAGCAATATACAGTGATTGCATGGGATGCTCCTGGATATGGTTTGAGTTCTGATCCAAAAGTGGAATTCAAGGAATTTAAGGAATTCGCGGATGTCTTAAAGGGTTTTATTGAGAAGCTTGGGCTTAAATCCGTCATACTTCTTGGGCACTCAATGGGGTCGGCGATTGCGCTTGATTTTTGTTACCGTTTTCCGGATTTAGTAGACGCATTAATTATTTCAGATGCAACAAGAGGTTCAGCAGCGTTAACTAAAGAAGAAAATGAAAGCAAATTAAAAAATCGTTTGAAGAACATCGAAACCTTAACACCGGAAGAAATTGCCAAACTTCGTGTGAAAAGCCTGCTTTCACCGGAGCCGAGTCCTGAAGTTTTAAAAGAAGTGGAAAGAATCTATTCACAAATACGGCCAATGGGCTTTCGCTCAGTTGCTTACTCACTTTATCATTTAAATAATATGGATATACTGTCTTGCATTCATGTTCCTACCCTTGTAATTTGCGGAGAATTGGACAAAGTCACACCGGTAAAAGAGTCACAAGTTTTTCATGAAAAGCTTCAAGATTCGAAATTTGTGATCATCCCTGGGACTGGACATTTGTGTTATCAAGAGGCTCCAGAGACCTTTAATACAATTGTCCTCGACTTTGCGAACACTTTAATAAAGCAAACGGAAGTCCCTATCAAATAATAAAATATTTTGATGGACCTCTATCCATTTTTGATGGAAATTTGATAAAATTGTAAGACAAGCTTGTTATTAACAATAAGATGGTGAAAGTTTATGGCAAAAGAAGAAAAAGAACGTTATAATGCCAATGCCTTAGTTAGGGGATTGGAAATATTAAAACTTTTTAATGAGGAGCGCCCAACTTTATCCTTAGTGGAAATTGCAAAAGAATTAGAAGTAAGCCGTACCGTTCCATTTCGATTGTTGTATACGCTTCAATCACTTGGATACCTTCATCAGGATGAAAATACGAAGCGCTATAGTCTTACGCCAAAGGTTTTAGAACTAGGTTTTTCTTTTTTGAGCACATTAAAGCTTCCTGAAATTGCTCAGCCTTATATGGAAAAATTAAGGGATGAGACCGGAGCATCCTGTCATTTATCGATTCTGGATGGCAATGAGGTTGTTTATGTTGGCAGTGCACCAGCTAGAGGAGTTTCTGCTGTTACAGTTAATATCGGCTTGAGACTTCCAGCGCATGCAGTGGCAAATGGTAAAGTTCAGCTAGCATATCAGCCGCAAGAGCGTTTAAGCCAAATTTTATATGGTTCAAACTTAAAACCATTCACGGAGCGTACACAAACTGATTTTGTTGATTTTCAACATGAATTAGCGATGATTCGTGAACAGGGATATGCGATGACAAAAGGTGAACTGCATCAAGGGATTCAATCTGTAGCAGCCCCTATTTTTGATCGCAGCGGGAAAGTAATGGCCTCAATTAATGTGGTAGCAAACGAGACCATTTTTCATAGCGAATTTATTGAAAAAGTGGCAATTCCTAAGGTACTTGAAACATCTCAAATTCTATCTGGATTTTTGGGATTCCATGCATAAATAAAAAAACTTGCGATTGCGCAAGTTTTTTTATTTTATAAGCGTTTTATATATAAAACTAATTTTAATTTACAACACAAATATAGTGTTTTGTGTTGACATAATTTTCGTAAAATTTTAAAATAAGAATATAAGCAAAACAATGTTTTGTATGCGAAACATTAAGTTGCGATATTTAAAAAAAGGAGGAATACTAGTTCATTTTTATACAAATTATTGTAAAATAATAAAATGAGTTTTGGAAGCGTGTACATTCTTCTAAGTAAAACAAAAGGGGTGTTTTTCATGTTAAATGGTAACAAAAGATGGGTTTATATAGCTGTGCCGATATTCTTCTTTTGGTTTTTTGGGCAAATTGATAAATTAGGTATTTCTATCATCCAAACGGATCAGACTTTCCTGAATGATCTAGGCTTAACGGGTGCAGATAAAATGGCAAAAGTCGGGATGATTACTTTTGTTTTTACGATTTCCTATGCTTTATCAAATGTTATTTGGGGGTTTATTATTGACAAACTCGGAGCGAGAAAAACCGGAATCCTTGGTCTAATTCTTTGGGCAATTACCATGGTTGTTGGGGGATTATCGACGTCATATGAAATGTTTATAGTAAGCCGGATCATATTGGGAATTGGCGAGGGGATGATGATCCCAATATGCGGAAAATTTATTTCTAATTGGTTTAATCAGCGTGAATTTGGGAAAGCACAATCTTCCTGGCTTGCCGGAAACTATCTAGGCCCAGCTTGTGGTGCTATCATCATCACAACTGTCATTGCAACTTTCCATTGGCAGGCAGCGTTTTTCTTGCTTGCCGGTTTTAACTTATTAATTGTACTGCCAATGTTTATTTTCCTGACTCGAGATACTCCGGAAGAACATCCAAGACTTGATAAAAGTGAATTAGCCTATATTCGCCAGTCAGATTCATCCGTAAACACGAAAAAACAAAACTTTGCTCAAGACTTCCGTTATTGGATTGTGTGGTTCGGAATGTTAGTAGCATCCTTCTTATTCTTCGGTATTAGTGTTTGGCTTCCAACCTATTTAGTTGGGGCGAAAGGATTTTCGAAAGAAGCCATGACCGGAATTACCTCTTTATCTTGGCTCTTTGCTTTGGGATTTGTCATCCTTTGTGGAATTCTATCTGATAAAACAAAGCGTCCAAGCTTACTTGCAACCATTTTATTTGTTTTAACAGCATTATTTTTAACTATTGCCATTTTGACTCCACAACCTGTTGTAGCCGGTGTCTGTATGGGCTTAGCAATGGGAGCTCAAGGCGGTGTCTTCCATTTAAGTAATTTATTTATTGTTAAATTTTCAACACCTGAGACTGCAGGGCGTGCAGCTGGGCTAATGGGCTTCACAAATATTCTCGGCGGTTTCTCAAGCTATATCATGGGTTGGATGGTGGATCTTTCTCATGGAGATTTTGGACCATCGATTTTGATGTTAATCATAACCGCCTCACTTGGAATCATTGCATACCTATTTACTTTGAAAAAAGAAGCTGAGGAAATTAAAATTGAAAAAATGTCTCAAAATCGAGTTTCGGCATAAATTTTCGAATTTTATGCTATATGTTACCTATATAAAACATATTTTTATATTTAAAAATTTCTCAATATTTATAATTGACAATTATAGTGTTGGGATTTAATATTAGATTACAAAGAAAACAATGTTTCAAATATAAAACATAAATGAGGAGTGTTGTAAAAATGTCTACTGAAAAATTTGATTTAGCTGGGTTCGAAAAAAAATATGTTGCGAGATTAAAAGATCGTACGCTAGATTGGAACGTTTTAAAATTCCAAGAAGAAGTTGACCCATCTTACAAGAGAGCGCAAATGAGATACATCGGCCGTGGTGCTACAGCTAACAATGATGCAAATGTAATCCAGGCTGAACACTTTACTTTGAGCACAATGGTTTTACCTGCAGGGTGCCAAGGCCCGCTTCACTTACATGACGATGTTGAAGAAGTTTTCTTTGTAATTAAAGGAAGCATCACTGCTCTAATTCAAGAAGAAGGCAGCGATGAAGTTCATGAAATCGTTTTAAATGAAAGGGATTGCATCAGCTCACCTCCTGGGGTATACCGCGGACTTCGAAACGACAGCGATGAAGAAGCATTGATGCTTGTTATGCTGGGTGCTGTTAAGCCAAATCTTCCTACGTATCCAAAAGGTAGTGCGTTAGAGGAACTTCGAATTAAGCGTGCAAAGGAAAGAGAAGCAATCATTAACGCAAAATAATGAAAAATGGGCAGTTGTTTCAAAGCTTAAACATACTCCCTGATTGGTAGAAATTTTCGTTCGACAGGGATGGTCCTCTTTATTAACATGCGGGATCATCCTTGTCTACTTTATAAACATATAGAATAGGGAAAAGCAGAGGAATAGTGGAGGTGGCATCATGTTAGGAATCACACATTTAAGGCATATAGGATTAATTACACCGGTACTTCAGGAACAGGCCGATTTTTATGAAAAAATCTGGGGTCTCGATAAAGTAGCACAGGATGAGAATACGGTTTATTTTCGCGGGGCCGGCCCTGAAAATCATATATTAAGTCTTCACGCAGGTGAAAAAAGAGGACTCCATCATATTGCTTTTGGGATGGTTGATAAGAACGCGGTGGACCAAGCGGCAGAGACGCTAGCTTCAAAAGGTGTTAGGATTGTTGCGAAACCGGGATATTTGGATGAAGAAGGTAAAGGTTATGGGCTGCGTTTTCTTGACCCGGAGAATCGTTGTATTGAATTATCCGCGTGGGTAGAAATTCATACCTCGATTTGGAATAAGAAAAATGTTGACCCGGTAAAACTGAACCATGTCGTTATGAACACGAAAGATCTTGATATGATTACAGCATTTTATACAGATGTTTTAGGATTTAAGGTTACGGACTGGAGCGAGCATCAAATGTCCTTCCTTCGCTGTAACAGAAAACATCATTCGATTGCCTTTAACCAAGATCAACATGCCTCTGTAAATCATATCGCCTATGAAGTCGATACTGTGGATGAGGTTATGAGAGGAATTTCAAACGTTAGAAAAGCGGGTTACCAAGAACTTTGGGGTCCTGGCCGTCATGGTCCTGGAGATAATGTTTTTTGCTACTTCCAAGACCCAGGAAAGTTTGTAATGGAATATACCTGTTATTTAGAAACAATTGAAGATGAATCAGAATGGAGAGCGCGTGTCTGGAAACGTGTTCCGCACCTGATGGATCAATGGGGTATTGCCGGCCCTCCAAAACCGGAAGCTCGCAAAGCTATGGCAGGCATTCCTGATCCTGGCTGGGCAGTTGTAGATACGCAAGTTTAAAGGCTTTAGTAAAAGGGGTGTCATGATGGATTTAGGATTAAAGGGCAAGGTAGCGGTGATAATGGGGGGAACATCTGGTGTTGGGTTAAAAACAGCAGAAATGTTTTTACAAGAAGGTGCCAAAGTTGCGGTTTGCGGCAGAAATGCAGAGCGTAAAGAAAAAGCATACGATCACCTGTTAAAGTTTGGGTCGGCAGAATCCATTTATTCCGCTACCTGTGACGTAACAAATAAAGAAGAAGTTAAGCATTTTATCGAAGGTACAGCAACATTTTTTGGCGGTATTGATATACTTGTAAATGCAGCAGGCCAAAGCGTCATGGGACATTTCTTCGATGTCACTGATGAGCAATGGGAGCAGCAAATTCAATTAAAATATTTTGCCATCATTTATGCAGTAAAAGCAGTTCATCCATATTTGGTAAAGCAAGGTGGAGGCAGAATCATTAATATCAATGCCACATTAGCGAAAGAACCGGAAAGACATATGGTTGCGACTGCGGCAACAAGAGCTGGTCTCTTAAACTTAAGTAAAACCTTATCTCAAGAACTGGCTGCAGATAATATCTTAGTCAACTCAGTGAGTCTTGGTTTAATTCGTACGGATCAATGGGAGCGAAGAAGAATGAAAAATGCTCCCGACATGAAAGCAGAAGATTATTATGCGGACTTAGCGAAAAAGAGAAATATCCCGTTAGGAAGAGTAGGGGAAGCTGAAGAAGTTGCAAGTGTAATTTTATTCCTTGCTTCAAACAAGGCAAGTTATGTAGCGGGTTCAACAATTGAAACAGCTGGAGCGTTGGGGAAAGCGCTTTAATATTAGATAAAGGCGGAATAAATGATGAGTGAGCAAAAGCAAATGGAATTTACTACAGCAGATGCGGTCGTAAAAGAACTTGTACGTGCTGGTGTGGAGGTAGCGTTTGGAATTGTCAGCATTCACAATATGCCAATCTACGATGCGATTCTTCGCGAGGGTAGTATTCACTTAGTATGTTCCCGTGGTGAAAGCGGTGCAGCCAATATGGCAGATGGATATGCTAGAGCCACAGGAAAATTGGGAGTGGTAATTACAAGTACCGGAACAGGAGCAGGAAATGCTGCGGGTTCTTTAATTGAAGCATGGGCAGCTGGAGTTCCCGTTCTTCATTTGACAGGTGAGGTAGCATCTTCTTATCTAGGAACAGGAAGAGGCTACATCCATGAATGTAAAGATCAATTGTCAATGATGGAAGGAGCTTCTAAGAAGGCGCTTCGTTTGAGAAGACCTGAGCAGGCAGCAGCGGTTGTTAGACAAGCAATTCAGGAAGCATTCGCTTATCCATCCGGCCCGGTAACACTTGAAATTCCGATTGATTTTCAATCTGCCATTATACCGAATCATTCAATGGAAGAAATTAAAACAATTGCTTCTGCTAATCAAACGATTCCATCCGTTCCCGAAGAGGTCGTAACGAAAATTAAGAATGCTCGACGACCGGTTATTTGGGCAGGCGGAGGTGTAATTACATCAGGTGCATCTAGAGAAGTTCAAGAGTTAGCTGAAAAAATTGGTGCAGCAGTGGTTACAAGTCAATCTGGGAAAGGAAGTATCCCGGAAGATCATCCTCAATGTATCGGCCATTTTGCAGCATATGAGTTGACTAAAAATTTAATAAAAGACGCTGATTTATTAATTAGTGTTGGTGTTCGGTTTAGAGGAAACGAAACCTCGAACTGGAAGGTCGCCGTTCCAGCAGAACATATTTCCATAGATGCGGACTTTCATGCAGTTAATCGAAACTATGAAGCTACTTATAGTTTAGTAGGGGATGCCAAGCATATTCTCCAGGCATTAAATCAGGGAGTAGATAAAACTGCAGTTAATCCAGATCCTTCATATTTAGACGAAGTGCAGTCTGTACGGGAGGAATTACGTTCCCAGTTAAGAGCAACACTTGGTCCGTACGAACAAATTCTTGACGGAATGCGCAAAATAATGCCTCAAAACACTATTTTAGTCCGGGATGTTACCGTTCAGGCAAATGTTTGGGGAAGCCGATTATTTGAAATTTATGAACCAAGAACATCGATTCACGCATCAGGCGGTGGAATAGGGCAGGGGCTGCCTACTGCCATCGGTGCTCAAATGGCCGATAAAAATCGCCCTGTTGTCCTCATGGCTGGAGATGGCGGTTTTATGGTCAATGTTGGGGAAATGGCAACTGCCGCTCAGGAAAAACTGCCAATGATCGTTGTTCTATTTGATGATGCCGGATATGGTGTGCTTAGAAATATTCAAAGTAATGCCTATGGACGTCAGGTTGCGGTGGATCTAATGAGCCCTGACTTTGTGTTATTAGCTCAATCAATGGGATTTGATGCTGCTCGAATCGGTTCCCCGGCAGAATTTGTAACCGAGCTCGAAAAGGCGGTAAACACAAAAAATCCTACGATGATCGTTGTCGATATGGAAGCGGTTGGCCCAATGGCAAAACCATTTGGAGGACCTCCAGGCGCAGCAGAAGCGTTTAAACCGAAAAAGTTATAAGGAGGAATTGACGTGATATCAACACACCCATATGTATCAGGCAAATATCTTATTGGCGGAAAATGGTTTCAAGCTGAAAAAACGGCTAATGTCATCAATCCCGCCGATCATAATGAAGTAGTCGGTGAGGTGGCCATTTGTTCGAAAAATGAAGTCGATTTGGCGGTAGAAACTGCTGCTAAGGCATATGAAAGCTGGTCTCAAAGTGAACTGGAGGATCGGGCACACCGCATGAAAATGGCGGCAGAAGAAATCAAAACAATCGTAGAAGAGAATGTTTCACTACTTGTTCGGGAGAATGGAAAAGCATTAGTGGAAGCGAAAAAAGATTTGCTCCGCTGTTCAGATATTATGATTCAAGGTGCTGAAGAATTAATAGAATGGTGGAAACCTGAAAGCTTACCGGGGAATCAGAAGGTACAGGTTCGCAAGCGTCCACGCGGAGTGGCAGCCATCATTTCGCCTTGGAATTCGCCAATGATTCTTACGTTCAAACGCGTGATTCCAGCTGTTTTAACAGGAAACACAGTGGTTGTGAAGCCAGCGACGAGCTGTCCTTTGACGATCATGACTTTCTTAAAAGTAGTCGCATCCTATTTTCCTGAGGGTGTCATCAATGTCGTAACGGGCTCAGGCGCTGTGATTGGAGATGCGCTTTGCACCGACCCTAGGGTTCGTACCATCGCTTTTGTCGGAAGTACTGAGACGGGTAAAGAAATTATCCGTGCTGCTTCAGGAACGGTTAAGAAACTTTATATGGAACTTGGCGGCAATGATGCGGCGATTGTTCTATCAGATGCTAATTTGGATGAAGCTGCCATTAAGCGCCTTCGTTTTGGAGTTTTACGTGCTGCAGGGCAAGTATGTTCAGCGATTAAAAGAATCTATGTGCATGAATCCAGATATGAGGAAGTTGTTGAAAAATTAAAGAAGGAATTCAGCCATATTCGAGTTGGAAATGGAATTCAACCAGATGTTGAAATGGGTCCATTAAATAATAAATCGCAATATGACTATGTAAAAGGTCTCATTAAACGCGCTGAGGAATCGGGTGCAAATGTAATTACCGGAGGGATTCAATTAGATCCGGAATCCTGGGAGCAAGGCTATTATATTTTACCTACTATTATTACCGGTGTAGACCAGCAAAGTGAAATTGTTCGTGCCGAACAATTTGGCCCAGTGATTCCAATACTATCTTTCTCTAATGCAGATGAAGCAGTCCGGCTAGCGAACGATAGTGAGTTTGGTTTAAGAGCATCTGTTTGGACAGAGGACGAGGCGTTGGCAGCGACATTGGCAGACCGGTTAGAGGCAGGAGCAGTTTTCCATAATAACCATACTATCTTCCAAGATCTTCATTTAGATTTCCCTGGCCTTAAAGAAAGCGGATTATCCCGTGAAGTAAGACATTGCGGCTTGGAATATTTCGCAGACTCATACGGATTTGCGAACTAATAGGGGGAATATTAAATGAGAATTGGGTTAATTGGAGGAGGAAACATTGGAAAGTTCCTCCTCCAGAGCATCAATATTGAAGGGCTTTTGCCAAACTCTAAAATTGTTGGACTTTATACAAGAAATGAAATATCTGCAAAGCAATTGGCTGAACAATACAGTACAGAACGTTTTTCATCGATGCAATCACTTATACAATCAAATGTAGATGTTATCATTGAAGCAGCAACCGTCCAAGTGGCAAAAGACGTTGCTGCATCTGCTCTTGAAAGTGGAAAAGACTTAGTATTAAGTAGTGTGGGAGCCCTAGCTGATGTTGATTTTTATCAGAGCCTTGAAAAAATATGTCATGAAAAAGGAACAAAAATTTACTTACCATCCGGTGCGATAGGAGGGTTGGATGTTCTTAAAGCGGCAAAATCAATCGGGGAACTTGAATCTGTTTCCATTATTACGAGAAAACCTCCACGAGCATTGCCAGGGGCACCAACTGATCGTGAACATGTAATGTTCGAAGGTTCAGCTGCCGACGCAATTGAATTATTCCCGAAAAATATTAATGTTTCTATCATTTTATCTTTAGCAGGTCTGGGACCGAAGCAAACGAGTGTAAAAATTATCTCCGATCCTGGAGTAGAAAAAAATAATCATATAATAGAAGCAACTGGCTCTTTTGGGAAGTTATCCTTACAGGTGGAAAACAATCCGATGCCGAATAATCCAAAAACAAGCTACTTAGCTGCATTAAGTGTCCTATCATCATTGAAAAATAAAGATGCCTCCATATTAGTTGGATAAATGCTAAACTTTTGCAGGAGATGTTCTTTTAATATAATATAGCAAGCCGGGTAACTTGCATTATGAAAGAAAATCTAATACTTAGGGGGAATAAGCAGATGTTAAAAACCAACGTGAATCTAGAAGAAATGTCGCAAAAAGAAGCAATCGACTACTTAAAAGAATCTGTACAACCCGAAATAGGCGCAATTCCAGCTTATCTTTTAGGGGATCCCACTGTTTATGATATTGAACATAAAAAAGTCTTTTTAAAAACTTGGTTGTTCGTTGGTCATGAATCAGAAATTCCGAAAAAGAATGATTTCATCACAAGAGATGTTGCCGGTTATTCCGTTATTATTTCAAGAGGTGCTGACGGAGAAATCCGCGGCCTCTATAATATGTGTACACACCGCGGAATGAAGCTCTGCCGTGCCGATGCCGGAAATAAGACAATGTTTACCTGCCCGTATCATGGTTTTAATTTTAAAAATAACGGTGATTGTGTCGGCGTGCCGCTGCAAAAAGATATTTACGGTGAGGATTTAGATAAATCACGTCTTGGACTTTATAAAATCAGAATTGAATCCTATAAAGGTTTACTTTTTGGAACATGGAATGATGAGGCAGAACCATTAGAGGAGTTTTTAGGCGAGTTTAAATGGTATGTGGATATTTTGGCGGGTCGGGCAGAAATGGAAGTATTGGGGCCGCCGCAAAGATTCATCATTCATTCAAACTGGAAAATTGGAGCAGATAACTTTGTTGGTGATTCCTACCACACAATGGTTACACATGGATCCATTGCAAAACTAGGAATGGTTCCAAGCGCGACTTATTCTAAAAAGGGATACCAAATTTATACTGATCATGGACATGGTTTAAACCTTGGTACTCCGAATCCTGATTTTGCTTTTCCTGAGGAATTGAGAGAAGAGTATAAGTCTAATTTGACGGAAGAGCAGTATGAAGTATTATCTAATCTAAAAAATATGATTGGAAATATTTTTCCAAACCTTTCATTCTTAATTTCGCATACCAAGGTAAAAGGACAGTTAATTTCAAATACATCTGTTCGACTTTGGAGACCAGTTGGTGTTGATAAGATGGAGGTTATTACCTGGTTCTTGGTAGAGAAGAACGCTTCAGAGGATTGGAAAAGACGTTCCCGCGAGTCATTTGTTTTAACCTTCAGTCCATCTGGAATTTTTGAACAGGATGATACAGAGGTATTCACGGATATCACAGCAGCAGCATCAGGAACTATGCCACTCGTAAAACAACTTACTTTTAACTATACCATGGGCTTGCACAGAAAGCCTGTTGAAGATTTTACTGGTCCAGGTGTTGCTTTTGATGATAAGTTTACTGAGGCGAATCAAAGGAACTTCTATCGTTATTGGTTGGATTTGATGACGAAGTAATCCGCCATGTTTAAATTATTTGGCAGGTTTTTAATGTAAGGGATTTCGTTGATTGGGGGAATCGAGAATGAGTATGGAAAAAATGCTGGCGACATATGAATTTGAACAATGGTTATACCGTGAAGCAAAGTTTCTTGATGATATTGATTTTGATGGATGGTTTAATTTACTGCACCCGAATATTGCTTATCAAATGCCGGTGAGGGTCAATAAAGAAGGAGTAGAACGTCCTGATTATTCGTTAAATATGTTTGCTTTTGATGATGACTATGAATTATTGAAAATTCGAGTAGACCGTTTAAAAACCGATTATGCTTGGGCTGAAATCCCGCCATCGCGTACAAGGAGATCTGTTAATAATGTACAGTTACTGGAATTCACTCCAAATGAAAAAGCGGTAGTGAACAGCTATTTAACTATCTACCGAAGCCGAAGTACGGATATTCATCATGATCTGATTTCAGGGGAACGGCACGATGAATTCACCTACGTTGATGGGGAGTGGAAGCTTTCCAAAAGAGAATTCATTATTGATCAAACAACTATAAACACAAGAAATCTTGCAATCTTCGTATAGCAGCTTATTCAAGTACGGTAGATAACCAGGGAGGTATGTTCAATGGCGATGGATTTAAAAGATAAAGTAGTTTTGATTACAGGCGGCGCTTCAGGTATTGGAGAAGCCGTCACAAGGCGGTTTATACAAGAAGGAGCAAAAGTGGGCATAATCGGCCGCTCTAAAGAAAAGTTAGTGAAAATGAAAGAAGAATTTGGTGAAAATATTGTTACTTGTCAGGGCGATGTAAGCAAATACGAAGACAATGAGCAAGCTGTTCAAGCGACTGTTGGAAAATTTGGAAAGTTAGATGTTTTTATTGCTAATGCTGGTGTTTTCGATGGTTTTGCTAAATTTGCTGATGTGACTCCTGAGGCCCTTTCCGATGCATATGATTTTCTGCTCAATATTAACCTAAAAGGCTCATTTTTCGGGGTGAAAGCAGCTCTTGAAGAATTACAAAAAACAAATGGAAATATTATATTTTCTGTTTCAGGTGCAAGTTTCTATCCTGATGGCGGCGGCGTTTGGTACACAGCAAGCAAGCACGCTCAAGTCGGACTAATGCGCCAGCTTGCGTTCGAACTCGCGCCAAATATTCGGGTAAATGCGGTTGCACCAGGAGGCACACTCACAGAACTCACGGTTATTCCACCACTTCATCCATTCGTTAAAATTGTGGATAATGAGACGAAAGCAAAAAGCATTAAAAAGCGAAACCCGCTTCAACTCGCCCAGATGCCTGAAGATCATGTTGGAGCCTATGTATTGCTTGCTTCCGATCAGGCTAAAGCCATTACTGGTGAAGTGATTTCAAGCGACGGGGGTCTTTCTGTACGCGGTCTTGGTTGATTTGTTAATGGGGAGGGGTTTAAATGAATGAGCCGTTGACAGCAAAACAGCCATTGGCTGGAAATAATGTTATCAATCAACTTGCCTTTGTTGTACACGATATTGAACAGGCTTCAGAGGCATTTTCAAAACTTTTGGGGATACCAAAGCAAAAATGGTTTTTAACAGGAGACCGAGAAGTTTCTAAGGTTGTTTTTCGCGGGGAGCCTACCGATTCACGTAGTAAGCTGGTTTTTATGAATACCCCGACTGTCCAATTTGAATTAATCGAACCAAATGAAGAACCAGGGACTATGCGTGAATTTCTGGATACCTTTGGCGAAGGAATTCATCATCTTGCCTTTGATGTAGATTCCATTAAAGATACGCTCTCTATTTTTGAGGAAAATGGTTATCCTCTACTGCAGAGCGGTGAATTTACCTCTAGTGATGGACGATACGTTTATGTGGATACATTGAAGGATCATAAGATTTTAGTTGAATTGCTTGAAAGTGCGGAACCAAGGGATACAACTCCAAGTACGGAGGTATATACTCCTCCGCTCCTTGGCACGAATAAAGTAGAGCAGCTAGCGATTGTTGTGAAGGATTTAGATGCTGCTGCTAAAGCGTATTGTAAGTTGTTAGGTGTGGAAAAACCAGCTGTGATAAAATCTGGTCCATGCGATCTTACCCAGGTTGTTTTTGAAGGGGAGCCAACAGAAGGCAAATCCAAGTATATGTTTATTAATACTCCACTCATTCAACTCGAAATAATTGAACCAGGAGATTCCCCAAGCACGTGGAAAAAACATCTTGATACATATGGGGAAAGTGTCCACCATATTTCATTTGTGGTAGAGGATATGGATGAAAAAATAAAAATGCTTGAGGAAATGGGTTATCCTGTCATCCAAAGGGGAAACTTCTGGAATGGCAAAGGGCGATATGCCTATATGGATACTACTTCGACATTTAAAGTAATCATAGAATTACTTGAAAGATATTGAATATATAAGATAACCAGCCGCGTGCTGGTTTTTTAGTGCTCTAAAAATGAACTGAAGTTCATATTTTTGTAAAAAATATGATATAATAAAGATAGATATATTTATTAATGAATTGGTAACTTAAAAACATAAATAGTAAGGGTGATGATATGACCGAAGGGATCAATACGATTCAACAACGTAAGTATCCATTAAATAAAATCATTCGCAGAGCGATAGCCATTACCATTGGAGCTATAATAATGGCGACCGGACTAGAAATATTTTTAGTACCGAACAATGTTATTGATGGGGGTATTACCGGAATTTCGATTATGCTGTCACATATAACAGGATGGCAGCTTGGAATTTTTCTTTTCCTTTTTAATTTGCCCTTCGTTTATTTAGGATTTAAGCATCTAGGTAAATCATTCGCGATTTCAACGATATATGGAATTTTCGTTTTATCTATTTTTACCTCTCTTTTTCACCCCGTTCCTGCCTTTACAAATGATATTCTTCTTGCAACTGTTTTTGGCGGTATTATCGCTGGTATAGGCGTTGGAATTGTAATTCGAAATGGCGGTGCTTTAGATGGCACTGAAATTCTTGCAATCGTCATCAATAAAAAGGTTCCCTTTTCCGTCGGGGAAATCATCATGTTTTTTAATGTATTTATTTTAGGTGCTTCCGGATTTTTATTTGGTTGGGACCGAGCTATGTACTCCTTATTGGCATATGTTCTCGCCACGAAAGCGATTGATACAGTGGTAGCCGGAATGGAGGGATCGAAATCTGTTTGGATCATAAGCGAAGAAGCACATGTCATTGGACAGGCAGTTACTGAACGTTTAGGTCGAGGAGTTACCTATTTTGAAGGGAAAGGTGCTTTTTCTGGTGACAATAAAAAGGTTATTTTTAGTATTATTACAAGACTTGAGGAATCAAAGTTAAAAAATTTGGTGGAGGATATTGATCCTTCCGCATTTTTGGCGATTGCGGATGTATCAGATGTTCGGGGCCGCTTTAAGAAAAACAAGATCCATTAAAAAGGATCTACCCAAAACGGGGCAGACCCTCTAATCAAATCAATGACCGACTTCAGCGTTATCGACATGTTTGATATGATTATGATTTAATGCAATAAAGATAACTGATAATAAAACAAACGCTGCACCAACATAGAACGGTGTACTAGGGTTATACCATTCAGCCAATTTTCCTGCGAAATAGGGAGCAATTGCTCCACCAATAAAACGTAAGAAACTGTATGCAGCAGATGCAGTAGAGCGCTCAACAGGAGCAGAATTCATCACGGCAGTTGTAATTAAAGTGTTGTTATTTCCCAATAATGCTCCAGCAAAAATAACCGCTGCAATTATCACCCATTGTGTAGAGGTCCAGATTCCCATGATTGCTAACACAATTGCGAATATGGTTAACATGAAACACATGGATTTAACGGTTCCAAATCTTCTTTGAAGAATTGGTGCCATAAAGACGGAAGTAACGGCAAGCAAAATTCCCCAGCCAAGGAAAACAAAACCGATTCCATGTTCATCCAATCCCATAACAAATGGAGCAAAAGCAAGCAGTGTAAAGAAGCCAAAGTTGTATAAAGCAGCTGCAATACCAAAAACCAATAAAGAACGATGCTTTAATGCTTTAAATGGATCCTTTAAAGATGTTTTAGTTTGAGAAACATTTTTCGGTTTAGCATTTGGCATTAAGGCAATAAGACCGATAAAAGCAATAACCATTAAAGAAGCTACACCTAAAAATGGACCTCTCCAAGACATGCCGCCGAGCCAGCCGCCAAGAAGCGGACCAACGGAAATTCCAAGCCCAATAGCTGCTTCGTATAAAATAATCGCCTTTGCAGTACCGCTGTTTGATAGTGAAACAATCGCTGCCAAGGCAGTAGCAACGAATAAGGCATTTCCAAGACCCCAGCCGCCGCGTAATCCAACAAGTGCCCAAATATTATTTGATAACCCGCCAAGAGCTGAAAAAATGGCAATAATAACGATACCGGAGAGGAGTGTCCATTTGATGCCGAGTCGGGAAGAAATCATTCCAGTGACCAACATGGCCACAGCCATAACAGCATTGTAGCTTGTGAATAGAAGAGTGGTTTGACTTGGTGTTGCATGGAGTTTTTCACTTATGGTAACAAGAATTGGGTCAACAAGGCCTAACCCCATGAAGGCAATAATACAGGCAAAAAAAACAGCCCATACTGCTCTTGGTTGACTTAGTAAACCTGCCTTAGCTTCTACATTTGAGGCCGATTTTGTCGGCGAAGAAGCAACAGATTCTGGTGATGATGACATATACATTTCCCCTTTGTTTATATTTAATTTTATGAAGATTAAAGAAGGCCTTTAAATGAATTTCGAATAACATCCCCGCGGCTAATAATCCCAACTAAAACTCCATTTCGTTCAACTGGAACTTTTTTAATTTGTTTTTTTCCTAAAACAGCCGCAATATTCTCCATTTCCTCATCCCAAGAAACCTTATAAACCTTCTTTTGGGCAATTTCCATTACGTTTAACGCCAAGATTCTTCGTTCTCTTTCCTCGAATTCCTCATTATCCCCTTTGATGACGAATGCATAATAGAAAGAGTCAACGATTCGGTCTTCATGTTTTCCAATAAATCTTAGAATATCCCCGTCACTGATATAACCAACAATTTCATTCCTGTCATTTACAATTGGAAGACCGCTGATTCCAAATTCAATAAATTTCTCAATCACAGACCGGACTGTGTCTGTATCCTTTACTTTGTGTACTTGACTAATCATGATATCGTGAGCTTGCATCTAACCCCTCCTTGTACATAGATTCCCATGTTAAACAAGTTGTATAATAAAAGTATATGTTTGTATTATACAACCATTTTTATTCCTGTCAATAGTGTATTCTAATTGATGGAGAATATTTACAGTTTCAGTTCGACTATAGATAATTGATTCCAAAATAATATTCCGTGTGGTACGATGTTGATAAAGAATTGATAAAGCGGGGTGGATATATATGGGAGATCATTCAGTGGTAACCATAGATCTTGAGCTGGCAATCCTAATCCGCCGAGTGACTTCGGCAAATAGAAATATTGGGCATCTTGATCGTTCCGCCTATCTTTTATTACATAGGATTATTTCAAAAGGACCCGCAGGAGCAAAGGTCCTTGCGGATGAATTCCAGTTGGATATTTCTACGGTAAGCAGGCAGACGGCTGCCCTTGAACAAAAAGGATATGTATACCGAATACCGGACCCATTGGATGGCAGGGCTTACACCCTTCAGATAACGGAATTAGGGAAAAAGGAATTTTTTGAGCATCAGGAAGCACGAATTGAAAGAATCAGTGAAGTTTTAGAGGAATGGTCGGCAGAAGAACGAGAATTATTCGGACAGCTTTTAAGAAAATACAATCGTTCCTCAAGAAAATAAACCAAACAGTGCATGGCATTGTTTGGTTTTTTTATTTTCTTTCCTCGTATTTTAATAGCGATTTTTTTAAAAGAGGTTTTATAGACAAAATTTCCAAGACTAAGTGTAAAGTGTCCATTTAACAAATAAAAAAGGAAGCACATCAATAGCTTACTACCATGATTGTACTAACGCAGCAAATTGATTAATGGTCGTTGAGTTAGAAATCCGTACCCGCCTCATGAGCAGCATTTCGTCTGGCTCACCTGTTTCAATAAATTCTCCCGGTTTAGTAGTTGTTGCATATTGATAGTATTTCTTTGCCTCTTCGACAACAGCGCGATCAACATGACCGAAGGGATAGGCAATGGCTATTACAGGTTTCCCGGTAACCTGTTCGATTTTTTCCTTTGAGCTTTTAAGCTCTTCTTCCAAATTTGTCACCATGGGCAGATCAGCATGTGACATCGTGTGAGACTGAATGGAGAAAATACCGGAATCCACCATTTCTCTTATATCAGCAGAAGATAGCCGCGTAGGAGTTTTATCAATCGACCCAGCAATAACATAATCGGTCGCAACCGGATGAAAGGTGTCATCCTGTAATTTTTGCAGGACCCATAAAGCATTTAGATTATTTTTCATTCCGTCATCAAAGGTAACTAGAACTGGCTTATTTACTTTATTGACCTCGCCCCAGCGTTCAAAAGTCAGGAAGGAATAGCCGTGATCCTTTAAATAGCGCATCTGATCTTCAAAATTAGCGGGAGAAACAAATAATTCCCGCAGTCCAATACCATTATAATTATCAATGGCATGATACATCAAAATCGGGACATGCTGTTGGAAGGTTAAAGTAGATTTTGCAATAAGCTTATCTAAACCATCCCCCTGAACGGCATAGACCGCCACTTGGTACTCACCGCGTTTTCCTGAAAATTCATTTGTATTAAACTCGAATGAAAAATCACTGGCGGCGTCAGCAGAAGAAAAGGTTTTCCTGTCTTGCGGGCCGTCAGCTGTACGCCAAATATGGTAACGAATTTCTTGAACATTTTCCTTAAGATCTTCTGTAGTAATGATTGCATTTGTAGATTCAAAAGTAATAGGACTTATAGAAATAGTGGCTCTCGGTTGAAAAATAGGCCGATTGTCCACTTCCGGAAAAGAATCATTTTGGATCCTTAACCGCGCTTTCGAAGAATGGCCTATCTGTTTATTTTCTTTGCCCATTTTAGCGTTGGCCTCTTTTAAGCTGCAGCCGGCAAGAATTATAGTGGAAATCAGTGCGAAGACAACTAATTTGTTCATGTAATTCATCCTTGTAATATAGTAATCTCGGTGATAATCATATCATTTTCGTAGGAGGAGGGATATTTTGAATTCCAGTTTTTAATAGGCAAGGGGATCCAGTTCCATCGTAGAGGGAGCTGGACCCATTTTTTACCCTTTCCCTTCATTAATGGTCCGAAAGATTTGTGTATACATACTTCCTTGAACAACATTTTCTAAAAAGAACTCACTGATTAATTTTAAGTATTCCTCATCGTCAAACATTTTTTTGTTCTGTAATTCCATTTCTGCCAGCCCCTCATAAGTGGAAAAAAAGGAATACGTATGATCTTTTCCCGAAATCGGTGTTAAGATTTCTACTTGATGATTATAATTTTCGTTCCTAAATTTTTTAATTTCTTTTAAATTTTCAATGGCTTCTTTAAATTTGTCTTGTTTTATTTCAAACGTTTGGTAAACAAACACAGACATTGTTTAACCCCCTAGAAAATGTTGAACAGACATAAGCTTAACGTTTCCAAAAACCTTTTTAATATGCGGGAGAAAAAATTTGTATTTTCATTTGTGACATGGTAAACAATACACCTAATCTAATAGAAATTCATAGGAGGATTAATTGTTCACTATCTTCCTGGAGAAATTCAGGAAAACATATTAGTAGGACGGTGAATATATTTGGATACATACTTATTGTTGATGACAGTCATCTCGATTCTCATTGTCGTGGTCGGAGTATCGGTTTTTAAGTGGCATGCATTTATTAGTTTACTTGTAGCCAGTATGTTTTTAGCGCTAGTAGCGGGAGTGCCGCTTGATAAAATTGTTGCAGCCTATGAGACAGGAGTTGGCGGTGTTTTAGGACACTTAATTGGGATCCTTGCCTTAGGAACCATATTGGGTAAAATGATGGCCGACACAGGTGCAGGGACACAAATAGCAGAATTTTTTATTCGAGCATTTGGAGTTAAGAACCTGCCATGGGCGATGTTACTATCTGGTTTTATTATCGGTATTCCCGTATTTTTTGAAGTAGGAATTTTAATTTTATTACCATTGGTCATTTCCATTTGGAAAACATCAAAGCAAAATATTTTACTAATCGCACTGCCGTGTATTACAGGTTTATCTATTGTTCACGGCCTTGTCCCGCCGCACCCAGGGGCATTAGCAGCCATTAGTATTTATAAAGCCAATCTTGGAAAAGTCTTAATCTATTCTCTCGTTGTGGCAATTATACCGGCAATCCTCGCAGGCCCGATATTTGCAAAATGGGTTCATAAACGGGTGATTCCAGAAGGAGAGCCTGAATTAATTAAAATTGAAACCAGGTCCACCTCCTTACCTGGAACGGGGATATCCTTTTTTATTATCCTTCTTCCGGTTATTTTGATGGTTTTATCGGCTGTAGCACCATATTTGGGATTGACTCCAGGGTTAATGAAATTTTTTACTTTTATCGGCAGTCCGATTATTGCGCTTCTCATTTCCGTTTTTGTGGCTTATTATTTTCTCGGGATGCGCAAGGGAATGGACCGAGGCCTGATTAAAAAATTAACCGAAGAATGCCTGCTCCCAATTGGATCGATTGCGCTCATTATTGGTGCAGGTGGGGGATTTAAAGGGATTTTAATTGAGAGTGGGGTAGGGGATACCATTGCTAAAATGGCAAATAATTTATCCTTGTCACCATTGGTGCTTGCTTTCATCATTGCGGGTTTAATCCGAATTGCTACGGGTTCTGCAACCGTCGCACTCACCACTGCAGCCGGAATTGTCTCACCGGTCATTCAGCATATGTCGGGGGTTAACCTTGAATTGCTGGTTATTGTGACAGGTGCAGGTTCCTTAATGTTTTCGCATGTGAACGATGCCGGCTTTTGGATGGTAAAAGAGTATTTAGGATTAAGTGTGGTAGAAACCTTTAAAACGTGGACCGTGTTAGAAACGATTCTTTCATTTGTAGCGTTTGCTGTAGCAATGATACTAGATACATTCCTTTAGGTAGTTTTTTACAAGAAATAGAAAATGATTTCAGCAAAAAACCCTTCGATTTTCCATCGAAGGGTTTGATTTTTAATGATTATCTCGTTTCCTCCCAATCTGTATACGTACCGCTGCCCTGACAGCCTGGGCATTCAAAGGAATTGAAATAAGCAAATTCATTATAGGGATAAACGGTGTAGCCTCTGCCTTGGCAATCAGGACATTTGCCTTGGTCTTTCATGTTGGAGACAAAATTTTGGTATTTATTTTCTCTCCATTGATTATAGGAGTTGAGTAATCCCATTTCCATCACCTCAGTTTTTCATTAGTATGAGTAAAAAATGGAATATTTATGCTTGTATTTTTCCTTTAAAAACAGAATCCGTTATAATAATTAGATTCCATTGCAGAGAATTTTACTTAATTGTTATAATGATTCATATCTTAAAAAGCAATCCTCTTATTAATAGTTTATGTATTAATACTTAAGTTTGTGAAATAAAATTCGACAAAATTCGGGTGGTGCCAGGCACTATGAAAACTATTCTTAGTCTCGCTAAATTATTTGAAGAAAAAAATATCTCTTATCAATTTGTTGGTCCAACTTCCTTGGCTATACAGGGAATTCAGATGGAAAGTTCGAAATCTATTTTTATTGATGTCCAATGGGATGCGCTTGAACAGGTTTATGCTTTGTTTCTAGATGATTTGCCTTCTGAGATTAAAAAAGATGTCAAAAGTGCTTCGTTCACTTTTGGTTACAATGAAAATAGGGTACATATTCATTGCGAATATAATACAACTATCCGAACCAACCCTTACCGAATTGCGGTAGAAATAGAGGAAGTAATGGTTTGGTGCTTATCATTTTATACATACTTGAATAACCCCAAAGTTAATCCGGTGCTAGCTGAAAAAGTTCATTCTTATCTCTTAAATAATCAAAAACAAATGACAAAAGCCAATCAGAGGGCATGGAATCAAAATAATTACGAAGCATTAATCAATCGATATGGAGAGCCTGCCAATGCTGCGATAAAAATAATAGAGAATCCGGAATGGCGTCTGCATCCATTTTTAAAATATATGGGGGATCTAAAAGATAAAAAAATCCTTCATTTAATGGGATCGAACGGGGTTAAGGGGGTAGCCCTTTCCTTATTGGGGGCAAATGTAACGATTGTTGATTTTTCTGTGGAAAATGAACGTTTTGCTAAAGAAGTAGCCCGAGAAGCAGGAGTTACACTAGAGTATGTAGTCTCAGATGTCTTAAACCTTTCAGATCTCATTCAAAACGAAGATTATGACATGGTCTTACTGGAATTAGGGGTATTACATTATTTTATTGACTTACATCCGTTATTTTCAACCATTTATTCCAAGCTTTCTAAAGGTGGAATCTTTATTCTTCATGAATTTCATCCCATCTCAACAAAGCTCATTACTTCAAGCGGGAAGAAACATAAAGTGACGGGGAATTATTTTGATCCGTCATTAGAAGAAGTCAATGTCGCTTTTTCGAAGCATATGGGTTCCGAACACCAGACGGAGCTTTCGAAGTCATTACAGCGGAAATGGATGTTAGGGGAAGTAGTAACTGCTGTAGGGCAAAACGGCCTTCGAATAACGGTATTAGAAGAAGAACCTAATCACAAAATCCATGATATTGGCTTACCGAAAACGTACACCTTAGTAGCGGGCAAATCTTAAAACCAAAAGGTGGTGTGCAATAAAATTTTGCACACCGCCTAATTTTTATTCGATATTCAGTTTCTTCATTCGATACTGCAGACTTTGTCGGCTTAGCCCAAGTAATTTTGCTGTTCTAGAGATATTATCATCATTCTTTTTCAAAACATGTTCGATGTAAGACTTTTCAAATAACTCCATCTGTTCCTTCAATGGAACAGCAACTTCCTCATTGCGGTTAATAAAGGTTTCAACGGAGGAAATTGGAATCATCCGTTCTTTTAACTGCATTTTATTCCGATATTGATAAGGAAGATGAATATAGCGGATTAATTCCTCATCCATCATATTGTTCATTGCCGCTTCAATAACATGTTCAAGCTCACGAACGTTACCAAACCAGTCATATTCAAGAAAGGATTCCTGTACCTCTTCGTGCAATCCTTTTACATTCATATGGAATCGTTTATTATATTTTTGAATAAAATGCTCGACGAGTAATGGAATATCATCTTTCCGTTCCTTTAATGGAGGGATAAAAACAGTTACGACCCCAAGCCTGTAATAAAGGTCCTTACGCATATGATTATTGGCAACCGCATCAATCGGATCTTCGTTAATATTAGCGATGACACGGACATCCACTGGAGTATCCTTTGTATCCCCAATCCTTCTTATTGTTTTTTCCTGAAGAACGCGCAATAATTTTGCTTGCAGATTCATATTTAAGGAATTAATTTCATCCAGCAGCAGAGTTCCGCCATTTGCTTGTTCAAATAGTCCTGGGGTATCCATTGCACCTGTAAACGCCCCGCGTTTTGTCCCAAAAAGCAAACTTTCGATTAAATTATCAGGCAGAGCCGCACAGTTCTGGGAAATGAATGGACCTGATAAGCGGTTACTGCCGTTATGGATGCTTTGCGCAAAAAGCTCTTTCCCAGTTCCGGTTTCACCGACAATTAACACATAGGAAGAGGTACGCGTTGCCCGCTTTGCACTTTCAATGACTTCTCTGATTGCCGGACTTTCCCCAATAATACTATCAAAGGTAAAACTTGGTGCACCCTTACCATTCATATTTCCCTTCATAAGGCGCTCAAGCTTTGTGATATCATTTGCAATTTCTACTGCACCTTGAATATCTCCGTCGGTATAAATTGGAATCGTGTTATTGATGGTTGAAATTTCTCGTCCCTTATTATTAAAGTAGGTTTGTTTTACATTTTTCGTTTCCTTACCTTCTTGTAAAGCTTTTACGAGTGTACTAGATTGATTATCCTTGAACCGGAAAACATCTAATAGATTTTTATGAATAACGTCTTGGATATCCATCGATTCCATTTGCATCATTTTTTTGTTATAGATAATGGTTTTTCCCGAACCGTCCACGGCATGAACACCAACATCCACTTCATCCAAAATCTGTTTGTACATCTGATTTACATATTCTAAGTATTCAATAGATTTTTTCTCCATAGTCATTCCCCTTGCTTCTTTCTCTATGATTCTATATTAACGGAAAAATAGGTGATACGCAAAATATTTTTGCGTTTAAGTGATTGAAAAATCAATATATGCAAAATAATATGGCGCTCAAAAAGCTGAAACCCTTTTCAAACCGCAAAAAATAAAGTTGGCACGAAACTTGCATATTAATTTAATGCAACGAAATGAAAGGGGAAATATAACATGACAGTAGCTACAACACAAAAATCATCTAACATTATTGAGCAAACACAAAAATATGGTGCTAATAACTACCATCCACTGCCAATCGTAATTGCGAAGGCTGAAGGAGTATGGGTAGAAAACCCAGAAGGTATTCGATACATGGATATGCTTAGTGCGTATTCAGCAGTAAACCAAGGACATCGTCATCCAAAAATCATTCAAGCATTAAAAGACCAAGCAGACCGTGTAACACTAACATCACGTGCATTCCACAGTGATCAACTTGGTCCATGGTATGAAAAAGTAAGTAAATTAACTGGTAAAGACATGGTATTGCCTATGAACACTGGTGCAGAAGCAGTGGAAACTGCTTTAAAAGCAGCTCGCCGCTGGGGCTACGATGTAAAAGGAATTGCTGAAAATCAAGCGGAAATTATTGCGTGCATTGGCAACTTCCACGGACGTACAATGGGTGCGGTAAGTATGTCATCTGATGCAGAATATAAGCGCGGATTCGGGCCAATGCTTCCAGGAATTAAATTAGTTCCATATGGTGACCTTGAAGCATTAAAAGCTGCAATTACTCCAAATACAGCTGCATTTATCATCGAGCCTATTCAAGGGGAAGCAGGAATCATTATCCCACCACAAGGTTTCTTAAAAGCAGCATCTGAACTATGTAAAGAAAACAATGTATTATTCATTGCAGATGAAATTCAAGCAGGTCTTGCTCGTACAGGTAAAATGTTTGCAGTTGAATGGGAAGAGGTAACTCCAGACATGTTGATTTTGGGTAAAGCACTTGGAGGCGGGGTATTCCCAATTTCCTGTGTGGTTGCAAACTCAGATGTATTAGGCGTATTTAACCCAGGTTCACACGGATCTACATTCGGTGGAAACCCACTTGCATGTGCTGTATCCATAGCAGCCTTAGAAGTACTTGAAGATGAGAAATTAGCTGAACGTTCTTTAGAATTAGGTAACTATTTCATTGAAAAATTAAAAACCATCAACAATCCAATGATTAAAGATGTTCGAGGAAGAGGATTATTTATTGGGGTTGAATTAACAGAAGAGGCAAGACCATATTGCGAACAATTGAAAGAAGAAGGTCTCCTTTGTAAGGAAACACATGATACAGTAATTCGCTTTGCCCCACCGCTTATTATTTCTAAAGAAGAAATCAATTGGGCATTCGAAAAAATTGAAAAAGTATTATCTAAATAATTTTATTTGTTAAACCAATACCATTACATTTATAGAGGTGTCAATCATGACCGCAAATACTGTGATAGATCAAATGACAAAAGAACAACAACAAGAAGAAGAAGCATTAAATTTGTTCTACTCAACCCAAACAGTGATTCAAAAAGCACTTTCAAAATTAGGATATACAAACGAAATGTTCGAGTTATTAAAAGAGCCAATTCGTTTATTAACTGTGCGCATTCCAGTAAGAATGGATGATGGAACTGTTCAAATTTTTACTGGTTACCGCTCCCAGCACAATGATGCAGTGGGTCCAACCAAAGGCGGCGTGCGTTTCCACCCAGAGGTAAATGAAGAAGAAGTAAAAGCACTGTCAATTTGGATGAGTTTAAAATGTGGAATCACCAACCTTCCATATGGAGGAGGTAAAGGCGGTATTATCTGTGATCCCAAAAAAATGTCATTCAGAGAGCTTGAACGCTTAAGCCGTGGCTATGTACGTGCAATCAGCCAGATCGTAGGACCTACAAAAGATATTCCAGCACCAGATGTTTATACAAACTCACAAATCATGGCTTGGATGATGGATGAATACAGCCGCTTACGCGAGTTTGACTCTCCAGGATTTATCACAGGTAAACCATTAGTGCTTGGTGGTTCACAAGGACGCGAAACTGCAACGGCAGCTGGTGTTACAATGTGTGTTAAAGAAGCAGTTAAGAAAAAAGGTATGGCTCTTGAAGGCGCACGCGTTGTTATTCAGGGGTTCGGAAACGCTGGAAGCTTCCTTGCAAAATTCATGCATGACGCAGGTGCAAAAGTTGTTGGCGTTTCGGATGTGTATGGTGCTATTTATGATGAAAACGGTCTTGATATTAATGATCTGTTAGATCGTAGAGATAGTTTCGGAACATTCTCTCAGCTATTTAAAAATACGATTACAAATGAAGAATTACTTGAATCAGATTGTGATATTCTTATCCCTGCTGCAATTTCAAACCAAATTACTGCTCACAATGCAGATAAAATTAAAGCTTCGATTATTGTAGAAGCAGCGAACGGACCAACTACACTTGAAGCAACAAAAATTTTAACTGAACGTGGCGTTCTTCTTGTTCCAGATATTCTTGCAAGTGCCGGTGGTGTAACTGTTTCTTATTTCGAATGGGTACAAAATAACCAAGGTTATTATTGGTCAGAAGAAGAAGTTGAAGAGAAGCTTGAAAAAGTAATGGTCGAATCGTTTGAAAATATCTACCAAGCTGCTCAAACTCATCAGGTAGATATGAGATTAGCAGCATATATGGTAGGAATTCGAAAAGTTGCAGAAGCATCACGCTTCCGTGGCTGGGTATAAGAGTCGGTTTAACATTGTATGTAAAAATATATAATGCTCTTTCCTTTTGTTTGGAAGGAGCATTTTTTTTGCAGTAATGTGCAAAAATATTTATATAAACGCAAAGAAATTTGGCGCATTTTGTCGAAAAAGTTCATAAATCAAACAATTATAGTTGGCATGAAACTTGCATATTTAAAAGAGAAATAGTGATAAATTAACAAGAATTGGCTCTTGCGCATTTTTTCAAATTAGCTTATTCTACTCATTGCAAGCAGGAACATTGAAAGCGTTCCCTATTGCATAGAATTGTCGCTATTTTCATTTTTTTTATCATATTGAAAGCGAATTCACATCAGGGATGAAAGGAGAAATTCTATGAATTTTCCAGAAAACAACAATCACGAATTAAAACGAACGATGAAGGCAAGGCATATTTTCATGATCTCCCTAGGGGGAGTAATCGGTTCTGGTTTATTCCTTGGATCTGGGTATACCATTAGCCAGGCAGGACCAACTGGTGCCATTCTTTCTTATATCGTAGGCGGATTTATAATGTTCTTAACGATGCTATGCCTTGGAGAACTATCGGTTGCCATGCCAGTTTCCGGTTCGTTTCAAACCTATACCACTAAATTTATTGGTCCCGGAACTGGGTTTGCACTTGGATGGTTGTATTGGTTAGGATGGGCAGTAACAGTTGCTTTGGAATTACTATCTGCCGGTCAGATGATGCAAAGATGGTTTGCTGATACACCAGTTTGGATTTGGAGTGCTGTTTTTGCAATCATCCTATTCGCTCTAAATGCACTTTCCGCACGTGCATTTGCTGAAGCTGAATTTTGGTTTGCAAGCATAAAAATTGCTGCCATTGTTTTATTTATTGTGTTAGGTGGAGCAGCGATGTTTGGATTAGTCCATATGAAGGGCGGAACGCCTGCACCATTCTTATCAAATTTCACTGCACATGGACTTCTACCGCATGGTCTTACTGCTTTACTTATTACCATGATTACGGTTAACTTTTCGTTCCAGGGCACCGAACTGATCGGGATTGCAGCAGGAGAAAGTGAAGAACCCGAGAAAACTATTCCGCAATCAATTAAACAAACAGTTTGGCGTACACTTTTCTTCTTTGTATTAGCGGTTTTTGTTGTAGCAGGACTTATCCCAATGAATAAAGCAGGGGTAGTCGAAAGTCCATTTGTTGTTGTTTTTGATAGCATTGGTATCCCTTATGCAGCAGACATCATGAATTTTGTTATCCTGACTGCATTATTATCAGTTGCAAACTCTGGCCTTTATGCAGCAACTCGGATGTTGTTTGCGATGTCAAAAGAGAAAATGACTAGCCCCGCTCTTACGAAAGTTTCTAAACGCGGTGTTCCAATTAACGCACTTGTCATTACGATGGTTATTGCACTATTATCTTTATTATCAGGATTTTTTGCTGAAGAAACTGTATTTTTATGGCTGCTTTCAGTAGCAGGCTTAGGCGCCCAAGTAGGCTGGATCTCTATCACAGCTTCGCAAATTGCTTTTCGTAGAAAGTTTATCCGTGAGGGTGGTAAAGTGGAGGACCTAAAATTCAGAACCCCGTTTTTCCCGCTTGTACCAATTTTAGGCTTAACATTAAACATTATCGTTCTTGCAAGTTTAGCGTTTGATAAGGATCAACGCTTGGCGCTTTACCTGGGAGTTCCGTTTGTCATTGCCTGCTACTTAATTTATCATTTCAAAATTAAGAAGAATCGTGAGCAGGATGGAACAGAAAGTCAAGAACTGCAGTTAAAAGAAAACAAAAAAATGGTTATATAAAATACAAAAAACGCTCATTTTGAGCGTTTTTTGTATTTTTATCATAAAGGAATGAAAAATATCAATACTAAGCTTGAGGTGATTTTGATGGGAAAATGGAACGAGCAGGCAGCAGCTAATAATAATTTACCACCAAAGACCATTCGTTCTTCTGAGATGCTATTAGGGAACAAAGCAAATCACGAGTTTTCCGAAGAGCTTTCAGATGGCGGGGAGAGGGATCAAAACATTCAAATTCTTGAAAATAGTCCAAAGAATCCAACCAAATAATGTTTTTAAAAGTGACGAACAAGAAAAATTCGTCACTTTTATTTTAAACAGATTAAAAGCAGGGCCAAAAATACGGCCCTGCTTTCTCTATCAATCTCCATTAAACATATCAAAAATGCCTTTGGCAATGCTGCCTTCATCTTTAGCGCCTCCGCGGGAAGGGGCTGCTGCAAACACACGGCTAGCAAGCCGGCTGAACGGCAGTGATTGAATCCAAACAGAACCCGGTCCACGCAAGGTGGCAAAGAATAAACCTTCGCCTCCGAACAAAGCTGTTTTGACTCCTTTTACAAATTCAATATCATATTGAACATTACTCGTTAATGCCACTAAACAACCGGTATCGACACGCAGGCTTTGACCAGGAAGTAGTTCTTTGCGAATTATCGTACCACCGGCGTGAACAAACGCTAGTCCATCGCCTTCAAGTTTTTGCATAATAAAACCTTCACCGCCAAAAAAACCAACCCCAATTTTTCGTTGGAATTCAATCCCTACAGTAACCCCTTTTGCAGCGGCTAAGAAAGCATCCTTTTGACAAATAATTTTACCGCCTAACTCACTTAGGTCCATCGGAATTACTTTTCCGGGATAAGGGGCTGCAAAGGAAACATGTTTTTTACCTACGCCTTGATTCGTAAAGGTAGTCATAAATAGACTTTCACCGGTCAGCATCCGTTTTCCGGCGCTGAATAGTTTGCCCATTAGGCCGCCACCGCCGCCGCTTCCATCACCAAAGATTGTCTCCATATGTATGTCATCTTCCATCATCATAAAGCTTCCGGCTTCAGCAATGACCGTTTCTTGCGGATCCAATTCTACCTCTACAAACTGCATGTCATCCCCATAAATTTTATAATCAATTTCGTGGTTATTCATGTCTATCCCTCCACTTTTCAAATCAAGCTTCCATCTTTATTGTAAAAGATTTAGGAAAGAAGTGCTAATAGAATTTGGAAAAATTGAACAAAAAAAGACGCCTTTCAAAGAAGGCGCCTTCTCGCGTATTGAGGCGAAGAACCACACTCCACATAGTGTGTTCCATGAAGGAATGTTCTTCGGCTTACACAACTCAGCTCATCGCTCTGTTATTATAGCATCTGCGAAAATAGAAAACAAGTGAAATTTTTTTGAAAAAAGTATTGCTAAAACCTTCGTGTTATCCTATATTCAAATAATCAGATATATAAAAATAAGAAGATAAGAAGGGTTCATATGTTGATTGACAAAAGATTCCATCATTATTCCATACGCAGTGTACCAAAAGATCTCATTTCGGGATTAATTGTAGGCGTCATCGCGATTCCTTTAGGAATGGCGTTCGCCATCGCTTCAGGGGTGAAGCCGGAGTATGGAATCTATACGACGATTGTCGCAGGGATCCTTATCTCCTTATTAGGCGGTTCGAAGTATCAAATTGGCGGTCCGACCGGAGCATTTATTCCGATTCTTTTCGGAATTGTCATGACTTATGGCTATGAAAACCTGATAATTGCTGGATTTTTAGCCGGGATTATGCTGACATTGATGGGGATTTTTAAGCTGGGCTCGCTCATCAAATACATTCCGCGTCCAGTCACAATTGGTTTTACCACCGGGATTGCCGTAACGATTTTTACAGGGCAGGTGGCAAGCTTTTTAGGGCTTTCGGGAATCAAAAAACATGAAGAGTTTATTCTCAACCTTAAGGAAATCTTTGTTCATCTTGGTACTGCCAATTTTTACAGTATTTTAACAGCTGGGATTTGCTTGATCACAATTATATTGACTCCAAAGATCGTGCCAAGGGTGCCCGGCCCGCTGATTGGTTTAGTCGTATCCACCCTTGCGGCAACATTTTTTTATCCTGGTCAAGTAGCGACAATTGGAACATCCTATGGGGAAATCCCTAGTACATTGCCACAAATTCAGATTCCACATTTAAGTGTGGAAATGATTGTGAAATTGTTAAAACCGGCCTTTGTCATTGCCATGCTTGGCGGGATTGAATCTCTATTATCTGCTGTTGTTGCGGATGGAATGACAAATAGCCGCCATAACAGCAATAAGGAACTGATTGGGCAGGGAATAGCTAATATGATAACGCCATTATTTGGTGGAATTCCGGCAACCGGGGCTTTGGCCCGAACAGCAACCAATATAAAAAATGGAGCTGTTTCACCGCTTTCCGGGATTATTCATGGGATCGTGGTTTTACTTGTGCTCTTATTTTTTGCCCCCCATGCATCCTATATCCCGCTAGCGAGTATGGCGCCGATTTTAATGGTGGTTGCCTGGAACATGAGTGAAAGAAAAGTGTTTTCCCAAATATTTAAAACAAAATCGATGGATTCTTTAACCTTGCTCGTTACTTTTCTATTAACGGTTTTTGTCAATTTGACAACTGCGGTGGAAGTAGGTCTTGTAATGTCAGCGCTTATCTTTGTGAAGAGGATGAGTGATGTAACGGTTACGGCAAAGGCTTTGCCAAACCGCGAGCATAAGCATGAAAAAGTGGATACAAATATGGTGACGGATACACATGATTGTCCGCAAATTAGTATTTTTAATGTGGAGGGACCATTGTTTTTCGGGGCAGCTCAAACCTTTGAAAAAACAATCATGAGTACGATTAACTACCGTCCAGGAATCCTTTTATTGCGAATGGGACGGGTTCCATTTATGGACACAACGGGTGAGGCGATTTTAGCCAGTATTGTCCGTCATTTTTCAAAAAGTGGTATAGTTATCATATCAGGTCTGAATGCACAGCCGGAAAGAGTTCTACAGAAGACCGGCCTCTATCAAATGATTGGAGAGGATCATTTCTTTGAGCATACAGGTGAAGCGATTCAGTACGCCCTCATACAGATTAACAAAAACAAATGTTTAGGCTGTAAACATTTTGCCTTTAGGGAGTGTAGTAAGTTATCTGCTTCTGGGGCTGCAGAAGGTAGGAAAAAGTTATCGGCTACCTTCTAGAAAGGAGTGGAAAATTTGAATTTAGAAATGCAGCAATTTAAAGCGGAGTTTTTCAAGGCGCTTGCCCACCCATTACGAATCCGCATTTTAGAACTGTTAGCTGAAGGGGATAAAAATGTTAATGAAATTCAAACCTTAGTTGGCAGTGAAGGATCCGCTGTTTCCCAGCAGTTGCAGGTTTTAAGGGCAAAAAATATTGTCTCAGGGACAAAAGAAGGAAATAAAGTGATTTATACCCTAAAAGATCCTATGATTATTGAATTATTAGCTGTAGCTCGTCAAATCTTTAATAACCACCTTGTTGATACCATCTCTATATTAGATAAATTTAAAGATGGAGAAGAAGAGTTGACGCTCACGCCGAAGAATTAAGTTCTTCGGCGTTTTCCTATTTATAGCTCAAATATTATTCGACAATTTCCTTCTCTTTTATTTTCATTACCCTGTCCTTTTAGAAGATTTAATGAGGTAATAAACAATGGAATAGGAACGATTTACTGCGATGGATGTAGGATATTGTAGATTTGTGTCAACTGTTCCTTTCTTGACAATATACCTAATAAATGTTAAATTTTAATCAGCCGTTGCACGAGATTAGATTTATGCAAAAGCTTGTTCAAAGTTTTAACCGAAGTTTGGATAAGAAAGTGAAAGTAAAGCTATCACGTTGTAATTTGGTGAATTTTACACATGGTTTCTATGGAGGCCAATAGGAGGATTTTTTTACATGAAAAACGGTAAAGTAAAATGGTTTAACTCTGAAAAAGGTTTCGGATTCATCGAAGCTGAAGACGGAAACGACGTATTCGTTCACTATTCTGCAATCCAATCTGAAGGTTTCAAAACTTTAGAAGAAGGTCAAGAAGTTTCTTTCGAAGTAGTTGAAGGAGCTCGTGGACCACAAGCTGCTAACGTAACTAAAAAGTAATTTAACGAAACCAATTCCAACAGTCCGGTAGATTTATCGGGCTGTTTTTTATTTTTGGTGAATGTTCTGGGTGTTATTGAAATACCATCCAGTTTGGGTGGGTTACTTTCCAGTTTGGTCAAAATACTTTCTACTTAATACATTTTATTTTCCAGTTTAGTTAAAATACTTTCCATTCCCACTCACCATCAAGCCATCCACAAAACCTTCATTTCCTTCTTAGATTTCCCAAACTATTACATATGGTATTTTGCTATAATAGTAGTATTGAAATCTAGCTAACGGGGTGAAAAGAATGAAGTTTATCCATACTGCCGACTGGCATTTAGGGAAATTGGTGCATGGCGTCTATATGACCGAGAATCAGCGCGAAATTCTTGAACAGTTTGTGCAAGTTGTTGCTGAAGAACAGCCGGATGCCGTTGTAATTGCTGGAGATTTATATGACCGGTCCGTCCCGCCAACAGATGCCGTCGAATTATTAGATCAAATCCTTTTTAAAATCAATGTCGAACTGAAAACGCCGATTGTCTCAATTGCAGGAAATCATGACAGTGCAGAGCGGCTCTCATTTGGAAGTTCATGGTACAAGCATAGTCAATTTTATTTATCAGGGAAACTAACCAATACGTTTACACCAGTCCAAGTGAATGGTGTTAATTTTTATCTTGTACCCTATGCAGAACCTGGTGTCGTCCGTCAGCTTCTGGAGGATGATTCAATCCATTCCCACCATGATGCAATGAAGGCACTCATCGGTAAAATGGAGGAAACGTTAAATCCAAACGAACCGAACGTTTTGGTCGGGCATGCCTTTGTGTTGGGAGGAAAGACATCGGACTCTGAACGAGTATTATCTGTCGGCGGTTCCGGTTGTGTCGGTGCGGAACTATTTGAACCCTTTTCCTATACCGCACTTGGACATCTTCATAGTCCTGATGCGATTAACCACCAAAAGGTGAAATACTCAGGCTCACTTCTAAAATATTCTTTTTCTGAAGCGAAACAAAATAAATCTATTTCCATTATTGAAATGGATGACAAAGGTCAGTTTACACATCGTTACCGTTCGTTAACCCCTACACATGATATGCGGGAGCTTGAAGGACATCTGGACGAATTATTAGACCCTTCATTTTACGAAAAACAACGTGTCCATGATTATTTGAAAATATCGTTATTAGATGAAGGGGCATTAATCGACCCGATTAATAAATTGCGCCAGGTATACCCAAATGTGCTGCATCTTGAACGGAAAATCGATTTAACGGATATGAAGAAAAAACAATCCTACAATGCAATGCAAGGGGATAAAAAATCAGAGATTGAATTATTCGAGCAATTTTATAACGAAATGACTTCAGCCGAATTTACAAACGACAAAAAGTCGGTTATGGCTGAAGTGATTGAAAAAGTTTTAAAAGAGGAGGGAGCGAAATGAAGCCAATAAAACTAACGATGCAGGCCTTTGGGCCATATGCGGGTTCTGAGTCGATTGACTTTAAGGAGCTTGGCAATCGAACGATGTTTGTCATTTCAGGAAAAACCGGTTCGGGTAAAACAACCATTTTTGATGCTATCAGCTATGCGATCTATGGAAAAGCAAGCGGTGAAGACCGCAATGGACCGGAACTTCGCAGTCAGTTTGCATCGGATGAATTATTGACCGAGGTTTCACTTGATTTTTCCCTTCGAAACAAACGGTATTCGATTACACGCATGCCCCAGCAATTAAAAAAGAAAGAAAAAGGCGATGGCTATACGCAAATAGGTGCAAAAGCGGAGTTATTCATGGTAGATGAAACCGGTGAGAAAAAGCTGATTGCATCTAAAGTCAGTGATGTTGAGGAAAAAATTAAAGAAATCATGCTGATTGACAGCAATCAATTTCGCCAGATTTTGATGATTCCTCAAGGAGAATTCCGAAAACTGTTAACTTCTGATAGTAAAGATAAAGAAGTCATTTTGCAGCGGCTTTTCCATACACAGGTCTATAAATTGGTTGAGGAAAAACTTAAGAATGAAGCGGTTGAGCTGAAAAAATCTGTTGAGGAGCAGGTCAAAGCGAGAAATGAAGCAATTCACCGAATACATGCTGTAACCAATGAGGAGCTTCGTGAATACGTGGAAGCGGGAAGTGAGAATGACACGATCATCTTACCGATATTATTGAAGGAAATTGCCGGAATGGCGGAAGAACTTAAAAAATTGGAACAAGTAGTGAAGGAAAAAATACAGGAACAGGATGGGCGGAAGGCACAGCTTTTTGAGGCAGAAGCGATCCTGAAACAGCTTGAGACTAAGGAGAAGCTGCGGATTCGAAAAAACGAGCTGGAAGCAAAAGGAGATACTTTTGCGGGCAAAGAAAAACAAGTTGAAAAAGCGCGGAAGGCTGCACTTTTAGCAAAACAGGAGGAGCTTTGTCATCGTTTAAAGCGACAGATGGATGAAGCGAAAGATTCGGTTACTGCTATTCAAACCGAAATTGAAAAATTATCTACCCTTATCCAACAAAGTGAACGCAAGGTGCAAGCAGAACTCGAGCGGGAAGGGGAGCGTCAGGCTGCCCAGGAAGAAATCAATCATCTTGTTCACATGAAAGAGGATGTTTATTCCTTTGCAACACTCGATAAAGAGAAAAGACATATTGAAAACCAGCTGAAACTAAAGCAGGAAGAGCAGCAAAAAACAGAAAAGAAATTAGCGCACCTAGAAGAACAGTTCAAGTCTCTTTCTCAGCAAAAAGCGGAAATTGAAAAGGGTCAGATTGCCTTTGCAGAAAATAAAGGTCAATTGGATCGGCTTCAGTCAGAGATTGAACGTCTCATGAAATATGAAACAACACTGGTATTACATCAAAAAGCTGAAAATAATTTGAAGGTTGTAAAAGGGCGTTATGAAAACACATCTGCTCGATATTTAGATGCAAAGACTTATCTTGAAACCTTAGAGAATAAATGGATTCATGGGCAAGCTGCACTTTTGGCAGCAAAGCTTCATGAGGGAGAAGCCTGTCCAGTTTGTGGTTCCGAACATCATCCATCCCCTGCACCCTTTCATGAAGATTCTATTCCTAATGAACAAGATTTAAAGGCAGCTAAGGATCAGGTAACTCTATTAGAAAAGGATAAATCGAAGGATGAATCCAGTTACTACGAACGCCTTTCAGAAGAAAAAAGGCAACGGGAAGCATTGGATGAAATTCTCAAGGAAATACACTTTTATCGGGCCGATTTTACAGAGAATGATTTGAATGATGTGAAATCGGAGGTTACATTTGAAAAAGAGCGATTGGATCGGGTTCAGAAAAACCTTGGTGAACAAATCAAACTCCTTGGACAGGTGCAAGAGAATTTGGAGAAAGCGGAAACGGGAAAAACGGCCTTACAGAATGCTCTTCAACAACTTGCCAATGAGGTTATGGATCTAAGGGTTCGTTTTACAGCAAAGAATACTGATTTGACACGAATGATGAAAAGTATTCCAGAAAACCTTCGAACGGAAGCTGAGTATGAAAAGGCACTTACAGGTGCCAAGAAACTTCATGAGTCATTACTTCAACAGTTCGAGGCTGCTAAACAACAATTACAAGTAGTAAAGGAACGTCATTCCGCTGAATCTGCAAGATTAGTAGATGCTGAAAAAATTCTCACTGCAAAAGCGGCTGAACTTGATACAGAACGTGCAGCGTTCCTAAATCAGTTATCAGTGCAAGGTTTTGAAAAATGGGGAGATTATAGCGCAGCGAAACTATCAGATGGAGAAATCCAAGCTATTGAAATGGAAATCCGCGGTTACCGCGAGGATGTAAGATCCGTTACCGACCAATTCGAACAGTTACAGGGGCTATTGAAGGATGTTAAAACACCTGATGTTGCAGCTATAAGAGAGGACCTGGAAAAATTAGTCCAAGTGGTAGACCAATTGAATCATGATCGTACCGATTTTATTATGAAAAAGCGTGATAACGAAGAAATATATCAACGTATTGTCGGTTTGAATGAACAAATGAAGGTACTGGAAGAAAGGCATAAGCTGATTGGTCATCTTGCCGATATCTCTAGCGGAAAAAATACTTTCCGGATTACCTTTGAACGCTTTGTGCTTGCCGCCTTCTTAGATGATATTTTGAGAGAGGCGAATGTTCGTTTACGTAGGATGACATCTGGACGGTTCCATCTTAGTCGGAAAACGGACCGTTCGAAAGGGAATGTTCAAAGTGGCTTAGAGCTTTTAGTCTTTGACCAATATACAGGCCAGGAGCGTCATGTAAAAACATTATCTGGCGGGGAAAGCTTTAAGGCTGCACTTTCATTAGCATTGGGGCTTGCGGATGTCGTTCAAAACTACGCTGGCGGCGTTTCGTTGGAAACGATGTTTATTGATGAAGGGTTCGGAACTCTCGACCCTGAATCGCTCGATCAGGCAATTGAAGCGTTGATCGATATCCAAAGCAGCGGCCGGTTGGTTGGAATCATCTCCCATGTCCCTGAGCTAAAAGAACGGATTGATGCCAGACTCGAAGTAATTGCCGGTCAGACAGGAAGCAGGACGGAATTTGTGTTTATGAATTAATTTATGAATAGGAAACACCGTACTTTAAGCAGTGCGGTGTTTTTTGCGATGGGGTACTGTAGAAAATATATTGCATAAAGTGACAAACAAACTTTAAAACGGGCAAATAAATCTTCCAAAAATAATTAATCTAACCATCAATTAAAAGCCTCAAAAAAGGATAATTTTACCTTATGTTGAATATGTAATATAAACCGTTAGATTGGGGGATCCGATGAAAAAACTGTTTGTTCTTCTTATCATTTTCTGCCTCGCAGCATGTAGCAATCAATCGGTTTTTCTTTCTGGCAGTAGTAAACACTGGGAAGGCCAATATTCCGCTAATATTGAAGGGAATAGAGAAGATGGAACCTTCATTTTTGGTTATAAAAATGCAAATAAAAATACCAATTTTAAGAATCTTCAAGTCATAATTGAAAATAGTTCGGGAAAATCGGAACGAAAGGAAGAGGATCATAAAGGGGCGACTATTAGAATCTCTCATGCTTGTTCAGGATGCGCTGTGATAGATGCAAGTGAACCGATGAAGGTCACCATTAAATGGAATGACAAAAACGAAGAAATCTTTTATTTGAAAAAGAAATAGGTGCAAAAGCAGCGAAGTTCATGGTGTAACCCGCTGCTTTTGCACCTATTTTAATTCTTTTGCTAAGGCACGCCCCGCCTGCCTTCCTGTAAAAAGACATCCGCCGACAAAAGTCCCTTCCAATGAACGATACCCATGAATACCGCCGCCTCCAAAACCGGAAACTTCACCCGCAGCAAAAAGACCTGGGACGGGATTCCCTGATATATTTAGAACACGGCCGGATAAATCCGTTTGCAAGCCGCCAAGCGTTTTACGGCTCAATATATTGAGTCGGACTGCAATTAACGGTCCCATTTTCGGATCAAGGATTTTGTGAGGAGATGCAACTCGTATTAGCTTATCTCCAAGATAGTTACGGGCACCGCGTAAAGCCGTTATTTGCAAATCCTTTGTAAAGGTATTATCCATTTCACGGTCTCTGGCCAAAATCTGTCTTTCAATTTCTTCATATTTAAGCAAATTCGTTCCCGAAAGTTTGTTCATTCCGGCAACCAGTTCAGGCAAAGTATTTGACACTACAAAATCTTCACCCTTATCCATGAACGCTTTAACTGGTGGAGTAGGGCCTGGAAGGACACGGGATAAAACTTTTTTGATACTCTTTTCAGTCAGATCGGGATTTTGTTCAGAGCCAGATAGTGCAAACTCTTTTTCAATTATTTTCTGAGTCAAAATAAACCACGAGTAATCATATCCTGTTTTCATAATTGCTTCCAGTGTTCCTAATGTGTCGAACCCTGGGAAGTTCGGTGCTGGAAAGCGCTTGCCGGTTGCATCAAGCCAAATGGAGGAAGGGCCGGGCAAAATCCGAATTCCATGCATTGGCCAAACTGAATTCCAGTTTTTGATGCCTTCCGTATAGTGCCACATCCGGTCTCGATTGACAATGCGGCCTCCGACCTTCTCTGTGATGGCAAGCATTTTACCATCGACATGTTGAGGAACACCGGAAATCATATTTTTGGGTGCATCCCCAAGCCGTGCAGGCCAATTTTTTCGAATCAGTTCATGATTGCCGCCGATGCCGCCGCTCGTTACCACTACTGCTTGTGAGTGAAACTCAAAATCTCCAACAACCTCTCGTGAGCTTGCTTCACCACGGGCGACCGAGCTTGGAACAAGGATATCACCACGAACTCCAGTTACTGCTTCATTTTCGGTAATTAATTCAGTAACGCGGTGTCGCGGACGGTAGGCGACAATTCCATTCTTCATCGCTTTCCGGACCCTTTCTTCAAAAGGTTTTACTAACCCTGGACCTGTGCCCCAAACGATATGAAACCGCGGTACAGAGTTACCATGCCCATCAGCAAGGTATCCCCCACGTTCCGCCCATCCAACAACTGGGAAAAATCGCACTCCCATTTCGTAAAGCCATTGCCGTTTTTCTCCTGCGGCAAAATCAATATAAGCTTCCGCCCATTTCATCCCCCAATAATCTTCATCCTCCAACCGGTCAAATCCAGCAGCACCTACCCAATCCTGCCAGGCAAGCGCGCGTGAGTCTTTAATTCCCATTCTGCGCTGTTCAGGTGAATCGACAAGAAATAAACCGCCAAATGACCACCAGGCCTGGCCTCCAAGGGAAGCTTCCGGTTCTTGATCTAAAAGTAGTACTTTTTTACCGGCTTCAGCAAGTTCGGCTGTTGTCACTAAACCTGCAAGACCAGCGCCTACAACAATTACGTCATATCTCATAGCTTACCTTCTTCCGATTTAGTTTGACTAAACACTATTCACCAAATATTATGTATAGTTAGAATATACCATTTTATTACTTGTTTAAAAAGGAGCAGAACCGATGAAATACAGAATGATTGAAAAAGACCCATTTACAATCGTAGGGATTAAACGGAAATTTTTACTGGTGAATGGAGAAAATCTCGATGGTATTCCAAAACTCTGGGATGAGGTGAATGCAAATGGAACGAGTGAACGTCTTTACCATTTGAATAATGGAAACATAAAAGGTGTTTTAGGGGTATGTGTGGCTAACTCCAATCAACATTCAGATGAAATGGATTATTGGGTAGCAGCGGAATTTGAAGGTGAGGTTCCACAAGGACTATACCATTTAAAAATTCCTAGCTCTAAATGGGCTGTTTTCGAAGTCCGTGGTGCTATGCCCCATGCTATGCAAAACGCTTGGAAACAAATTTTTACCGAATGGTTTCCAACCAGCGGCTATAGGCATGCAGCCTCACCCGAGATGGAAGTTTATCCAAAAGGAGACCCATCCGGCGACGATTACTATTCGGAAATCTGGATACCAGTTCTTTAAGAAAATTGTAGAAAGGATGGTCCAATATTATTATAGACCATCCTTTTTGTTTTAATTTTTGGGGAGATTCAGCTGCTATGAAACTCCATATTGATCTTCTACCCAGCCAAAAGTTTGACTTACAAGTGTAGGTCCAAGTGGCATAAGAACTTTACCATCTTGTTATAACTTCTCAAAATACATATTGATTTCCTCTATTGAAGTAAAATGGGTGTTGATTCCTTTATTCATATTCATTGGAATTTTTCTGCAAACCACCGGAGTGCTTGCTGTTCCATTTCCTTCACGAATCCTTTTTTGGCCGCGCTATATTCTCTGGTATGCTCGAAACGTTTGGCCAACTCTTCTTTGAAATGACTGTACCTAGCTGCATCCTCAGGATGGGATCGCAGGTAATCGCGATATATTAAATGGCGTTCAATTTGAGGGTTAGCGAATTGTTAAAAGTGGATATGATGTGTCCTGTTCTCCCCGCCTTTTCGGAATAATCTTCTCCCTGAAATTCCCCATTCCCCAGCAACATCATAGCCTAAAGAATTCATTTTATCGTTGAATAAATCAATTTTTTCAATGTCTTTTACAATACACATCATATCAATCACAGGTTTTGCCTTCATGCCTTGCACGGAGGTGCTCCCAAAATGTTCAAATGTAATGATCTGATTCACAAAAATAGTTTTTAGCAATTCAGCCTCCGATTGAAACATTTCTCCCCAGTTTTCGCTAAAGTCTGAAAGTCGAATTTTCATCTGGATTCCCCCTTTTGTGATCTAATATTTAATATAGAACCCTCCACAAATAGAAAGTTGCATAGGCCTCCCAGCCGCCCCAGTTCGCAGCTAAATCTGAAATTTCATCTTTTGTTGGCTTTTTATCCGTTCCTAATATATGTTTAATCGCATTATGCAGTCCGACATCATCAATTGGAAAGGCCTCAGGAAACCGTAAACAGCGCATCAGGACATAACTGGCCGTCCATGGTCCAATCCCGCGAATACTAACTAACTTTTTTTCCGCTCCTTTTAAATTTCCAGCATCCAATAAAATTTCTTTTGTTAATTTTCCCTTTACCATTAAATTGGCTACTTCAATCAAATACTCGCATTTCTTAACGGTCATTCTTAACCCAACTAAATCCTCTACCTGTAAATTGGCAATTTCAGAAGGTTTAGGGAATATCCAATAGGATTCACCTTCAAATTCCACACACTGCCCAAAGTTTTCAACGAGTCGCCTTTTTAAAGTATAAGCAAAGGTCAAATTAATTTGCTGGCCAAGGATGCCCCAGCAAAGCGCCTCAAAAAGATCAGGAATCCCCATAATCCGTAATCCATAAAACGAATTGACTGCCCCTTTTAACAAGGAATCTTTTTTTGCCATCACATAAAACGGTACCAAATCTCTCTCCAAATCAAACCACTCCCACACATAGTAGGCTACAGCCGTTCTGGTCATTTTACTTGGAGGGGCGGAATCTCCTAAAAAACGGATCATTAAATTATCTTCTGCATCCGCATTTATTTCAATAATGGATATCTCCTGCCCGATCGATATAGCCTTATAGATCCGTTCGTCCTTTATCATATACATACATTCAATAGGGGATCTCGTTAAGTAATTTAGATTTTCTTTAAAATTAAATTCCTTTGGAGTAAACAAGGTTAGTTCATGCTCATGGTCTTGCCAATTAATCAAAGTAAAACCTCCAATTTTTAAAAAATCCCTATTCTATTTTTAACATAAAAATGATTTCGATATCTTGCTATTACATATTAAATCTGTAAATTTGTCTCTCAGAGAAGGTATACTATTTTCAGAGGTGATGGAAATGAAAATTGGGCAAGGAACTGAAGAACTGACTGAAGAAAAATGGCAGGCGATTCTACTCAATGATGCCAATTACAATCAGCAATTTTTCTATGCAGTGAAGAGTACGGGTATTTTTTGCAAGCCATCATGCAAATCAAGACCACCAAAAAAGGAAAATGTCCTTATTTTTAAACATGCGGAAGAGGCCCTGACCGCTCATTTCCGTCCATGCAAACGATGTAAACCAACTGGTGACAGGCTTCCTGACCAGGAATGGGTTGTCCAGATAAAAAACTATATTGATCAAAATTACACTGATAAACTTACACTGGAAATATTGGCTGATGTTTGTCATGGCAGTCCCTATCATTTGCATCGAACATTTAAGAGAATAACAGGAGTAACCCCGGTAGAGTACATTCAGCAAATAAGGGTAAATACAGCCAGAAACTATTTAATCCATTCAAAAAAAACAATTGCTGAAATTGCCTTATTGGTTGGATTGCAGAATACACCATATTTTATAACATTGTTTAAAAAGAAAAACGGGCTAACACCCGTTGAATATCGGAACAAGGAGGTGGAAAAAAGTGAGTTCAAAGAGTAAATCGACAATTTACTGGACATTAATGGAACATGAAGGATGGACTCTCAATATAGCAGCAACCCAAAAAGGGCTTTGTTTTATAGGTTCAAAAAATCGACCGTTTGAAGAGCTATCTACTTGGGCGGAGAAACGATATCCCAGCAGCACGTTAATCCGTGATGATGAAAAATTACAGCCATATGTAGTGGAAATAACTGAGTATTTGCATGGATACCGCAAAGAATTTACCATACCAATGGATTATCATGGAACAGAATTTCAGGTCTCTGTCTGGAACGCCCTTTGTGAAATTCCCTTTGGGGAAACCAGGACCTATTCAGATATTGCGAAACATATCCAAAAACCAGCTGCAGTTAGAGCAGTCGGGACCGCAATTGGCGCTAATCCGGTGCTAATTACCGTTCCATGCCATCGGGTCATTGGAAAAAATGGTTCGCTAACCGGGTACCGTGGTGGATTGGAAATGAAAAAACATCTGCTTACTATTGAACGAGAAGGCAGGGGAAAATAAAATGAGGATCAAAGATCGAATTTTGGGGTTAAATTGGGAAAATATTCAAACTGAACTGGAGGAGAATGGTTACGCACACCTGCCTGTGATACTGAAAAAAAAAGAATGTAATGACATAGTGAATACCTATTATCAAGAAAACTGTTTTCGTAGCACAATTAATATGGCCAGATACAGGTTCGGAGTTGGGGAGTATAAATATTATCTGGCCCCATTGCCGGACCAACTCCAACAACTTAGAGAAGGTTTTTACCCTGAACTTGCTAAAACAGCAAACCGCTGGAATGAACAGTTGAGGAGTGATGTTACGTATCCTCGGTCACTGGACGAATTTCTTGAACAGTGTCACCAGCAGAATCAGCTTCGCTCCACGCCATTGATATTAAAATATGAATCCGGTGGTTACAACTGCCTTCATCAGGATTTATACGGTGATGTCTTTTTTCCTTTCCAAGTCGTATTTGCCTTGAATCAAAAAGAGTTAGATTATACTGGTGGAGAGTTCCTGTTAGTGGAGCAGCGCCCGAGAGCGCAAAGCCGAGGACATGTTATTACCTTAGAACAAGGTGCGGGATTAATTTTTCCAACAAACAACCGACCTGTATTGGGAACAAAGGGGTATTATCGAACAACCTTAAAGCACGGAGTCAGTACAATTACATCAGGAACAAGATATACACTGGGAATTATTTTTCATGACGCGAAGTGAGCTTTCTTATAAAAATCCGAAAACGCTTTTAAACAAGGGGAAGGGGTTATCTTGGTGGATATACGCATTCTCTGAATCCATATACTGGCTGTTCCTTTGCCTGTTCCTATTGCTATGTCCGGCAAATGCCGGTTTCGCTTTTTCGAAAAAAAGAGTGGGGTACATGGGTGGATATCAAGCAGGGTGCTGCCAATTTACTTATTAAAGAACTAAGAAGAGAAAAGGCTAAAGGAAGGGTTACGATTTTTATGTCCTCGGCCACTGACCCCTATCAACCGATTGAGTATAAGGAAAAAGTAACGAGATCCTTGCTGGAGGTCATGACCATTGAACCTCCTGATTTTTTACTGGTACAAACAAGGAGTCCGCTTGTTTGCCGAGATATAGACCTTCTACTTCAATTAGAAGACAGGGTACGGGTCAGTATGACGATTGAAACAGATTTAGAAGAGATTCGCACACATTTTACACCTCATGCTCCGCCGATCGGTGCAAGATTAAAAACGCTCGCGCAACTAAAAGATGCAGGGATTCCAACACAGGCAACGATTGCACCGGTTTTACCAAGCAGTGAAGGGTTTCCAGAAAAATTAAGATCATTAGTCAATCGGGTTTGTATCGATGATTTTTTTATGGGAGACGGCAGCGGCGGTAGACGGACAAAGCGGCTGGGGATTGAGCAGATATATGAGAATTTGGGTTTAACAGAATGGTACGGGCCAGCAGCATATCGGTTGGTGTATGAAAGGTTAAAGCCATTTTTTTCTGAAAATCAGGTTTTAATCAGCCAGAAAGGTTTTGAACCAAACTGAAAATGGGACACTAAGATGTACTACATATTATGGAGGGAACCTAATGGCAGATTTCTGTCCATCACTTTGGCCGGAGGAACCAACTCCTGAACTGCTAAAGGATTGTGGAGAATGCGGTCTCATACAGCATGGTACCCGAATGGTCTGGGGAGAAGGGAATCCTGATGCTCCGATTATGGTCATTCTCGATAACCCGGGAGCCCGCGAGGATCGGGAAGGAACACCCTTTGTTTGCGGGACAAGACAAGCATTACAAGCGGCAGTCCATCAGGTTGGCTTGGACAAGGATGACTTGTATATTACGTATATTTTAAAAAGAAAACCAGTACGTGCTTATGATAAAGAACAAACCCGCAAAGTCTGTATGGGCCATTTAAAAGAGCAGCTTGAAGTAAAACATCCTGCTATAATTGTGTGTTTAGGAAATGTTGCGGTTCAATCTTTTTTCCATGATCCTTTAGTAGATGTTAAAAGCTTACGGGGCAAGATGCATCGAGTTCAAGGATTTCAAACAGCCGTAGGGTACCATCCATTAGCAGTAAGACGCCGCCCAAACCTTTGGACCATGTTTGTTGAGGATTGGACTTTTATCGCTGACAAGTATCGAAGAATTGAGTTGTGAAAAATTTCGCAACTCTTTTTTCGTCTTTTCATTGGACTGTCTACTGATGGAATATTACTATAAATTAAGATTCCTTTTAAGGAGAATTTGGATGAAAACAGAAAAAGAAAAGATGCTAGATGGGGAGCTGTATAACCCAGCTGACCCGGTATTAGTAAAGGATCGCGAAAATGCGCGGAGACTAATCCGTTTATTTAATCAATCACTTGAAACGGAGATCAGCAAACGCTCAGAAATATTAAAAGAACTATTTGGGTCCACAGGTGAAAATATATCTGTAGAGCCAAATGTAAGATGTGATTACGGCTTTAATCTCCATGTCGGAGAAAACTTTTATGCAAATTTCGATTGTGTATTTTTAGATGTATGTGAAATTCGAATCGGTGTTAACTGCTTCATTGCTCCGGGTGTTCATATTTACACGGCTACACATCCAATCCATCCGATAGAAAGGAATTCCGGGAAGGAATACGGAAAACCGGTATCGATTGGTGATAATGTTTGGATTGGAGGAAAATCTGTGATTAATCCTGGTGTAATCATCGGCAATAACGTGGTAATCGCATCCGGTTCGGTTGTCACAAAAAATATCCCTAACAATGTTGTTGTTGGCGGCAATCCTGCAAAAATCATTAAACAGATTGAATTATAAAAATTAAATCAATATGTGGATTAAAACATAAAATAAATTATTTACCCCGTATCTTTTTAGCCCCCTTGAAACGTTTAAAGGATAGAGAGTGCTAAAGGAGTGAACACAATGTTAAACCGAGTAAATTCGTGTCCTGTAGATAACGAGGAAGAATCTTTATGGATTGAATATTATCCAAAACTCAAGCGCTATTGTCATTTTCTTGCCCAAAACCAATGGGATGGTGATGATATTGCCCAAGAGACCATTTTGAAGGCATTAAAGAATTACACCATTAATGAAAAAATGTCTTCTGCTTTATTAAATAAAATGGCTTACAATCATTGGGTTGACCAGATTCGTAAAAGGAAAAATGAATCGATTGAGGCGGAGGTCGAGCTTAATTACGAAGAGGCAAGGAGTCAGTTAGACAATATCATGGCTACTGTCGACATCATGCTAAGGCAGTTTACTCCGAAGCAGGCAGTCATTTTTTTGCTAAAGGAAGGTTTTCAATATCAGCTCAAGGAAATTGCTGATCTTTTAAATACCACCGAAATGGCTGTGAAAGCGAATCTTCATCGGTCAAAGCAGCGTTTAGAAAAAGCGAAAGAAGAGGGATCAGCAGAAAAATATTGGGATGAAGAGGAGCGCGAGGTGCTTTCAGAGCTTTTTTACGAAGCTTTGAAGCTTCAAGATCCAACCGTTCTAATTGAAATGGTTCCTCAAATAAAAAGTGTTGTTGATTCGCCTAAACTTGTTACTTTACCTTTAAAACAAACTCACTTTCCTATAAGCGCTCTCTGCATGGCTGCTTAGCCAATTACGCTTTTAAGGAGGAGTTTATTTGAGTACGATTCCATATGTAATAGAACAATCCAACCGTGGGGAACGGTCCTATGATATTTATTCACGCTTGCTAAAGGATCGGATTATTATCATAGGTGATGAGATTAATGATCAAGTTGCTAACAGTGTAGTAGCACAATTATTATTTTTAGCAGCTGATGCTCCTGATAAAGAAATTTCTCTTTATATTAACAGTCCCGGCGGTTCGACTTCAGCTGGATTTGCGATTTTTGATACGATGCAATATATTAAACCGGATATTCGGACGATTTGCACAGGAATGGCGGCGTCGTTTGGAGCGATGCTGTTGCTCGCAGGAACAAAAGGAAAACGATATGCACTCCCAAATAGTGAGATCATGATTCATCAGCCCCTTGGGGGTGCACGCGGGCAAGCAACCGAAATCGAGATTTCCGCACGACGTATCTTGAAATTAAGGGAGCATGTGAATCAAATTATTTCGGATCGTACCGGTCAGCCGGTTGAAAAAGTAGCTAGGGATACCGACCGCGACTTTTTCATGAGCGCCGAGGAAGCAAAAGAATACGGGATTATTGATGAGATTCTTTATCCAAAATGATGATACAAAAATGCCTAGATTCTTTATTCTGGGCATTTTTTACTTTTCTATTTTTTGAAGTCAATCTCGTAATTCCGCGATACTCTTTCCACCCAAAAATGCATGTCCCGTTTTTAATTTCGTAACCGTTCGAAAGCCGTACTTTTGATACACTTTCTCCACCTTTTCATTGATCGGAAACACCCAAAGGTTTTCAAGCCCCTTTTCAGCAACCTCAACCTGAATATAGTGAATAAGTTCACCAATTAAGCCTTTGCCTCGAAATTCTTCTAATGTAGCAACACTTTCCATCCTGGCCTGATTTCCGCTTACAAAAATACAAGCAGTTGAGCAAGCCGACCCGTTATAACGGAGTAAATAATGTTCAAAATTAGGATGATTAAATTCCACCTCAAACGCTTTTTCTCTAACTGCTTTGCCACCCAATTCCTTAGTGCAGCATTCTATATGTAGTGCTTCTGCAAAATTATCATCCGTTACCAATTCAATCGTTACATTCTCATTCACTTCTTTTTCCACAATCTTTTGATCCCACATTTGAACAGGACTACTTAATTCCTCAAAGCCAAAGTGATTTAATTTTAATTGGGATATTAAATTTTGTTGGGACTCTATATTATAAATATAGAACCTTGGAATAATATTTTTAGATTGATAGAAATTGATTACTTCATCGATAATTAATTGAGGCTGCTCGCAAACTTGATCAATATGAGCATGATTTGCATCATAATAAACAGGTTGCTTTTCATTACAAAACAAGGCACCCCAAGTGGTGTCTGTACGAGTCGTAAAGGTTTCCAAATAGGCAAAATCTAACTTGATAATATCTTGTAAATTCATTTAAAAACCTCCATTTTAGAATTCCTGATAGAACTAGTTTAACATTTATATGATTTTGAACATATCCCATGATTTATTATTATTATGCAATAAGTTTGTTCAATAAAAGTTTTCTAATTGGAATAAAAACAGGTAGTTCCCAAGAGACTACCTGTGGTTTGCTGCTCATAATCATTTTTCGCGGTTACCAGGCTTGTAGGTACCATGCCCATGATGGGCCCCATATCCAGGATAGTAACCAGTATGCCCGTGATGATACCCATACCCAGGATAATAACCACCATGCCCGTGATGATATCCATACCCAGGATAATATCCGCCATGGCCATGATGATAACCTTGTCCAGGATAATAACCCCCGTGCCCATGATGATAACCTGTACCAGGATAATAGCCACCATGCCCGTGGTGATACGCAGAGCCGCCAAAATTTCGTGAATTTTGTTTTTCCAAATTTGTTTGCCTCCTTATTTCCTTTCAAATAGTGTATGTTTATAGAAATAATATGAGTGGATGCTTGACCTGCTTTTCCATGTAAAAGGAATTTTCACTTTAGGAGGGTAATGAATGATTGAAAAAATTGATTTTGAAAATAAACGTCTTGTTAAAGAATTATATGAACTCCAAAGAGCCTCCTATCTAATTGAGGCTGAGTTAATTAATTTTTATGAAATACCTCCCCTAAAAGAGTCTTTTGAGGAATTATTAGAATCGAAAGAAACCTTTTTTGGTTATTTTGAAGGAGAGGAGCTAGCAGGAGCATTATCATACGAACTCAAAGGGAATGAACTCACGATTTGTAGAATGATTGTTGATTCCATGTATTTTCGAAAGGGGATTGCTCAAAAATTATTATTATGTCTGGAGGAGGACAAAAAAGAAATTCCGATTTTTAAAGTATCGACTGGCAGAGATAATACGCCTGCTAAAAACCTTTACTTAAAAAATGGTTATCAGTTAATTCAGGACATTGAAGTTGTTCCAGGTTTGTTTATCAGTACTTTTGAAAAAAGAAAGGCAGATTGGAAATGAAAACAACCCTGCAGATTCTGCTGGGTTGTTGAGTTAAGAAACCTTATGACTTTCAATATATGTTTCAAAAGCTGGATGAAATTCTTTTTGATAATGTTGATCCGGACAGGATTTGATGACAATCCCTTTTAAAGTTTTTGATTGATGAGTTTCTAATATTTTATTGCACTTAGGGCAACGATCAATAAATAGATTTTTAAAAAGCCCCATACTTAACCTCCTAATCCATTAATTCCGATGTCTATACTATGAATTATACAATATTAACGCCATTTTACAATAGATATTGCTCTCTTTTATAGTATGGAAGGTAAAAAGTATTTGTGAATAAAAAATGAAGTTGGGAATGAACGAAATAGGTTTATAGTGATTTTTAGTAAAATAATTTAAAATAAGAGGCGAGGTTGCTTCTTCTTTTCTAAAACTTCGATAATTGAATTATAGAGAGCAAAAGCTTATAATTCCAATAGAAATATACTGAATGAAACGGAGTGCTATTATGAAACTACATAATTCTATTTTAGAGCTGATTGGGCATACTCCAATCGTGAAGTTAAATCATTTGGCAGACCCAAGTGGTGCTTCTGTTTACATTAAATTGGAGTCCTTTAATCCCGGAGGCAGTGTAAAAGACCGTGCTGCGTTTAACATGATTAAGGTAGCCGAAGAAGAGGGGAAAATTACTCCCGGAAAAACCGTTATTATTGAGCCAACTTCAGGAAATACCGGAATAGGCTTAGCGATGGTTTGTTCCGCTAGGAAGTACCGTTGTATCATTACGATGCCGAATAATGCAACAGAAGAGAGAATTAAAATCCTAAAAGCTTATGGTGCAGAGGTGCATTTAACTTCATCAGAACACGGCATGCGTGGAGCAATTGAAGAAGCTTACCGTATTGCTGAAGAGATCCCTGATTATTTTATTCCGATGCAATTTGAAAACAGTGCGAATTCAGATGCTCATCGGGATACAACAGCGATTGAAATCTACGAGGCATTTAAGGGGAAATTAGATGCCTTCATTTGTACGGCTGGCACAGGCGGTACCGTTACTGGTACGGGTGAAGTTCTTAAAGAAAAAATACCAAATCTAAAGATTTTTGTGGTTGAACCTGCGGGGTCACCCGTTTTATCCGGAGGACGTCCTGGCCCGCATAAAATCCCTGGGACGGGCCCTGGGTTTATACCAAAAATTTTAAATCAATCTATTTACGATAAAATTTTATTAATTGAGGATCAGGATGCCCAGAACATTGCACGTCGTCTGGCTGCTGAAGAAGGAATTTTAGTTGGTGCCTCAGGAGCAGCTTCTATCTATTATGCTTTAGAAATTGCCAAGAAACTTCCATCCGATGCAAATGTCTTAGGATTGGCACCGGATACCGGTGAACGTTACTTATCATCTGATTTATTTCCAATTTAAATAATAGGATTTAAAAAAGCTGCTTAGGTAGCTTTTTGTTTTTTTACTTAGGCTTTGTTAAAAGCTGAGGTAAAATCCGATTTTTGGAGATTAACTTTTCACTAAATAAATACTTAGAGGAAAAACTTATTTTTTCTTATATGTAAAAAAGTTTGGTACAATCAAAGTTATGATGCAAAACAGGAGAGGGTAGCCTTAGGATGGATGAGTCAAAATTGTATGCCTATTGTTTACAAGGAGATGTAATCGCAGCATATAAATATCTCCGTTCAGTTCCAGATAAAAATGCTAAATTTCTAGAACTGGAATCGAAATATTATCAACGTTTTTTTAGTGAAAATCCGAATGATCGTTTTAAATCCGAGGATCCGTGGATCCAAAAGGTTCTTTCTTTCTATTTCGAATATTTCAGGTCGGTGTTGACGCATAAAAGTGTGATTTATTCAGAAAATCGACTAAGGCTTTCACTTTCAGAATTAATTTATGGTCATCAACAAGATGAGGAATTGGATAGATTGGAGGAGCAATTATCGATCCAATTTAAAGAAAAAGGTTATGAGTTTGTCGGTGGGGTAACACCGCCATATAGGGGCCCATATATTTGGAAAACAACCGATAAAGAGAACTTTACAGTTGAACTGCCACACCATACCCAAAAAGTAACGGTTTATTTTTTGTCTGATTTTATTTTACAAAGCTGGGCCCATTATGCTACATTTGGTGAAAAATTTGCCGGCGGCTGGGCAAAACCAGATGGACTTTATTATGTAGCGGACCGTCCGGAGCATAAAAAGGAGAATCAGGATTGCAGGGAATTTCAAATCAGTTATTTGAAGCACGAGGCCCAGCATTTCAGTGATTTTTCTCGTTTCCCCCATCTTCAGGCTAAGGATTTAGAATACCGTGCAAAGCTGGTTGAATTAATTTACGAACCAAATTCATTTAAACTTATAAATAAATTTTATTATGAAAAGAAAAATGATCCGTTTCTACCGCATTCCTATTCTTCTTTGGTCATTTTGAAGAGATTATCGGAACTTGCATTTGGAGTAGAGGAGATTCCTAGTTTAGAAAAATGGGAGAAATTAAGTTCAGACCGAATTCGGGAATGGGCACTGGGTTTGTACGAGGAGAATACAGCTAAGCTTATGGAAAATGGTAATCAAATCAGGGGGATTATTTAGTAAAAGGCTGTGTTAAAGGACAATGTTGATTTTAAACAACGTTGATTGGAGCGGAAGGCACGAAGACTCCTGTGGGATTACGGGACAGGGGAGACACCCCGCAGGAGCGAAGCGACGAGGAGGCTCCCCGAACCGCCCACGAACCGCTTGTGCCTGGAGCGGAAATAAACAACCAGGTTTAACAGAGCCTAGTAAAAAAAGAGCTTGTGGATCAATTGTTTTCAGCGATCCTAGCTCTTTTTCCTTTTTTATATGATAAATAGTGCCTTTTCAGTTTTTGTTTCGAATTTCTTTAATAGTTTCTTTTCACCCAGGACAACAAGAGTATCACCAGGATTAATCGTGTCATCTGGAAATGGTGAGATGTTCATCTTTCCGTTACTTTTAATGGCGATAACACTTAATTGGTATTTTGCCCGAATATCCAATTCACGAAGGCTTTTACCTATCATAAATGAAGAGGCAACAATTTCTTCTATTTTATATTCATCGGATAGTTCAATAAAATCAAGGACATTAGGTGACAAAAGATTCTTAGCAATTCGGATGCCAGTTTCTCGTTCAGGTAAAACGACCCGATCAGCCCCGACCTGAGTAAGAACTTTTGCATGCTGATTTGTTACTGCCTTTGCTATAACTTGTTTGGCCCCTAATTCTTTTAAAATCATAACAGTTAAAATACTTGCTTGAATATCGTCTCCTATGGCTACCACAACTACATCCATGTTTCGAAGACCTAGCTCTTTTATTACCCTCTCATCTGTTGTATCTGCAACTACTGCATGTGTTGAGAAATCTGAATTTTCTTGAATCCTTTTTTCATTTTTATCAATCACTAAAACTTCAGCACCGTCTTTAAATAACTCAGCTGAAAGACTCGAACCAAAGCGGCCCATACCGATTACTGCAAACTGTTTAGTCATATGTAAGACATCTCCCGAAAAACATTATTTAAGAGTATGATAGTGTGGGTTTTTCACAAACCACCTAAAAAAATAAAAAAGCCACGGAAGAGAGAAATCTCCTCGTGGCGGTTTTTTTGCATCATGAAATAAACATGCTGCTTGCACGATTAAAATGATATCTCTTTAACACGCTTACGAGGTTAGCTGACGGATTCGGATGTAAGAGTCACCCTACTTAAAAAGACAAGCATTAGAATAGAAATATCTTTTTAAGATTCACCCCATAGAAAAGTTTTTGTAAGACTCTTCAATGATGGTTCCCCCGTTCCCAATTGGAACTCAGCGATTCAAAAAATTAAATTACGAATCATATCTTACTCCCTCTATTAGAATTTGTAAATACTCTAAAGTAAACTCATTCGTTAGGTCTTCTTTTTTGTGGATTTTTTCATATGAATGAAGTAAAAAAATATAAGTTTTAGAGAGGAGATTTATGCAAAGTTCACAAAAAACGGGTGCGAAATCATATTTGATCACCAAAACGTTAGATCCTGAGAATCAGGAAACACCGATTCAATTTATCCATAAAGATTTTGTAACTGAAAAACTGTTTTATCGGAGGAACCATTTTTCATATCCGAATTTTGTATCTTCCTTTTACTGGCTGTCTATAGGTGGACTCGTGAATTTTTCGAGAACCTTTTCGCTAGAGGAAATTCAAGCATTACCGTCCAAGACGTTAAAGTCAGTTCTTGAATGTGCAGGGAATAAAAGAGGTTTCTTTAAACCAATGGTATTTGGTGAGCAGTGGCAAAAAGGGGCGATTAGCCAAGGAATTTGGAAGGGTGTCTCATTAAGGACGATGCTTAGGTACACGGGTGTCTTAGAAGCAGCGAAGGAAGTAGTTTTTGAGGGATATGACTTTGGCGTACGAACAGACTCAAACGATCTTACTTATTTTAGTAGGAGTTTGCCGATTGAAAAAGCACTTCATCCCGATACCTTAATTGCCTATGAGTATAATGGAAAGCCGCTTCCTTTTAAGCACGGTTTTCCTCTGAGGTTAATTGTCCCGGAATGGTATGCGATGGCCTCGGTAAAATGGATTAAAAAAATCACCGTGATTGACCATGAATTTAAAGGCCCTTTTCAGGCGGTTGATTATGTTTATTACCCCAAAAAGGATTCAGATGAGGGAAAATTACCTGTGACAACAATGAAAATAAACTCAACGATTCAACAGCCAATTGATCGGCAAATTCTTAATACCGGATTTCATACTATTGCAGGGATTGCCTGGACTGGGAGAGGGGTGATCACGAAAATTGAAGTGAGTGTGGACGGGGGGATGACTTGGAGCTTCGCTAATTTGGTGCAATCGCCGGAAAAATATGCTTGGGTTCGTTGGGAATATAAATGGGAGGTGTTTGAAAAAGGGGAGTACACCATCCTTTCGAGGGCTATGGAATCAGAAGGCGGGAAGCAGCCAAAGGAAGCGGTTTGGAACCGTAAGGGGTATGGTTATAATGCAATCGATACGATTAAGGTGAAGGTGGAATAAATAACGAATTCGATGAACAGGTCCCTGATAACGTTACTTTGGATGGCAACGAAGTCCAAAAGAGCAGTGAAGCTTTCGTGAAATGTTCTTCATAAGGACGATGAAGGCCAAAAGAGCAGTGAGGCTTTCGTGAAATGTTCTTCATAAGGACGATGAAGGCCAAAAGAGCAGTGAGGCTTTCGTGAAATGTTCTTCATAAGGACAATGAAGGCCAAAAGAGCAGTGAAGCTTTCGTGAAATGTTCTTCATAAGGACGATGAAGGCCAAAAGAGCAGTGAAGCTTTCGTGAAATGTTCTTCATAAAGACGATGAAGGCCAAAAGAGCAGTGAAGCTTTCGTGGAATGTTGTTCATAAGGACGATGAAGACCAAAACGTTTTAAAAAGGAATGGAAATGTCCTTCAAAGGTCGGTAAACACATTGAACAATCAAAAAGCACACGATATCTAACTCGTGTGCTTTTTACTTTTATCCAAAAAATGTCTGAACAATTAACCAGCAGTTTAACCCTAAAATCACGATAGCAAAGATTGTTGATAAAATCGTAGTTATTCGTTTATTCGTTAGCACACCCATTAATTCCTTCTTCTGGGTGAAGTAGATGAGCGCAATAATCGGACAAGGTAGAACAATACTTAGAACCACCTGACTGATAACTAGTGTCCGGGTTGGATCAACCCCCATAGCAACGATAATAAAGGTTGGAAGCATTGTAACCAATCGTCGAATCCATAATGGAATCGTAAATCCAACAAATCCTTGCATAATGACCTGACCAGCCATCGTTCCCACCACAGAGCTTGAAACACCGGAAGCAAGTAATGAAATCAAGAATACACTTGCTGCGGCTGAACCAAGCAGCGGTGTTAAGGTATGGTAGGCCGTAGTAAGATCCGCAATATGACTGTTTCCAGTGGTGTTAAAGACGGATGCAGCCATATACATCATGGCTAAGTTGACAAACCCGGCAAGCGTCATGGCAATCATGATTTCTTTTGTACTAAACTTTTGAATTTTGATTTTTTCCATATCATTTCGTGGTACAATTCGATTTTGCGTCAGGCTGGAGTGCAAATAGATTGCATGTGGCATGACTGTTGCACCGATTACACCAACTGCCAGTATAATACTTTCTTTGTTGCCGAGCCACGGTGTGACACTATGGTAGGCAATTAGACTGAGATTCGGTTTGGAAATGACGGTTTCAACTAAATAACATAAGCCGATAAGAACAGCAAATGCGGCAATGAATTTTTCTAACGGGCGGAATCCGAATTTTTCTAACATTAGAATAAGATAGGTGACAATACCGACGATAATCGTTGCATATAGCATTGGGATACCGGCTAGTAAATTTAGTGCGAGCGTTGCACCTAAGAATTCAGCAAGGTCGGTAGCCATTGCGGCCAGTTCTGAAACCACCCACATGCCGTAGGTCATCCATTTTGGCATATGGTCCCGGCAAACCTCTGGAAGACTTCTGCCAGTAGCAATTCCTAATTTTGCTGACATATTTTGTAGCAACATAGCCATCAAGTTAGCTAAAACGATTACCCAAAGCATTTTATAACCAAAGCTCGCACCACTTTGAATATTGGTTGCGAAATTTCCTGGATCTACATAGGCGATGGAGGCAATAAATGCAGGTCCGAGAAACGGAAGCAATGCACGGATGCCTTTAACCTTTCCATTAATGGCATCTCTTGCTGCTGAGACCGTTCTGCTTTCTGCAGCCTGAGCCCTCTGAACAGTAACTGAATCTGTTTGGCTCATAAGACACCATCCTTTCTTTAAGTTTATTTTTCGTTGTACCAAGGTTTGTTCGTTCGTCAATAAAAGTTTCCCTAGTGCAAACTTTCTATATCCCTATTATATAAAATTTTGAAAAATTTGTGTACGCTTTTGCTTGAAAAAATATTCGAATTCTAAAAAAGGGCATTTAACTATTAGGATAAAGAGGAAACGAGGCATTATATACCCTAAGGTTTATGAGAGGTGGGAAGGGAAACCTAAGTAAATTGTCAAATACTTAATGAAAAGCAACAATAAAGGAGTGTTTAGTTTGAAAGTGGGAATAGATGCGGGCGGCACGTTGATTAAGATTGTGTATCAAGAAAAAAATAGAATGCATTATAAAAAGTTTCCAATTTTTGAGATGGAAACTGCTATAGCTTGGTTAAAAATTGTTGCACCGAATGTAAAAGCTGCTTTGACAGGTGGAAAAGCACATATAATTCAACAAGATTTTTTTCCAGATGAAATCATCATTCCGGAATTTCAAGCGACATGTGAGGGAGCAAAGTTACTTTTACAAGAGGAAGGGGGAAATTTGGAGGATCCCTTTCTATTAGTCAATATTGGAACTGGAACATCGTGGCATGTTGTGAAAGGGGGTGAGTATGAACGGATTCTTGGAAGCGGAATGGGGGGAGGAACCTTTACAGGGCTCGGTTCTTTGTTAACGAAAGTGGAGGATTTTCAAGAGCTGACAATGCTAGCAAATGAAGGTGACAAAGGCAAAGTGGATTTACTGGTGAGGGATATTTATGAATCGGCCGAACCACCGATTGATGGGAACCTAACCGCTGCCAATTTTGCAAAAGGGAATAAGGTGAAGCACACAGATGCAGATCAAATGGCGGCCCTTTCAAATATGATCACGGAAACAATTGTGTTATTAACGCTCCAGGCAGCGGCCATTCATCAAGTAAAGCAAGTGGTCTTTATCGGAAGCACATTGGTCGGGAACCAGTCGTTACGAAAAGGACTTGAATTTTACATGAACAGGCTAGGACTTACGGGAGTGTTTTTAAAAAAGGGTGAATACTGCGGGGCAGTCGGGGCTTACTTTTCTGTCTAAAAATGTTCGCTTGAACAAATTAACCATTAAAGCTACAGTAAAGGTGAGAACAAAAAAGTAGGTGGCTGGCTTGGAAAAAAGGTATTTTACAATTGGGATGGCGGGGCATATTGATCATGGGAAAACATCCTTGACAAAAGCCCTCACGAATGTCGATACCGACCGCTTAAAGGAAGAAAAAGAACGTCAAATCTCAATCGAACTCGGATTTGCTCCATTATATGAAGATGATGAAATACAAATATCAGTGATTGATGTTCCAGGACATGAGCGGTTTATTCGGCAAATGATTGCCGGGGTTGCAGGAATTGACCTGGTGTTACTAGTCGTGGCGGCTGATGAAGGCGTCATGCCGCAAACAAGTGAACACCTGGAAATTCTTCGTTTCCTAGGAATCCAAAACGGGATTATTGCCATTACTAAAATTGACCGTGTAGAAGAGGAATTCATTGAACTGGTCAAGGATGATATTTTAGGTGAACTTTCAGGAACTGTATTTGAAGATGCACCATTTGTTCTAGTGGACAGTCTTTCTAAAAAAGGAATTGAAGAAATAAAGGAATTAATCATTAAAACCTTAAAGGAAAAAGAAATGCGCGATGCCAAGGGGGCTTTTCGCCTGCCGATTGACCAGGTTTTTTCGGTCAAAGGCCAAGGAACGGTGGTAAGAGGTACTGTATATGAAGGGACGGTTGAAGAGGGACAGACATTAAAAATTATGCCCACAGGGCTTGATGTCAAGGCTAGGCAAATTCAGGTTCACCACCAACCGGCACAAAAAGCCTTCGCTGGACAAAGGGCCGCCATTAATATATCAGGGGTTGCAAAGGAAGAATTGGAACGAGGACATGTTCTTGTATCATCCGAACATTTTATCGTGTCAAAAACATTGGATGTTGCGATACGGGTTGTAGAAGAACTTGAGCATATTGTCAAACAGCGGATGCCTATTAAGCTTCACATTGGAACTTCAGAGGTAATGGGGAGAATTGTCTTTTTTGACCGAAATGTGCTTGATGAGAAGACGGATGAAATTCTTTGCCAGCTTAGGTTAGAAGAAGAAATTCTCACGAAACGCGGAGACCGCTTTATTCTTCGCAGGCCAAGCCCAGCGGAGACGATCGGCGGGGGCTGGGTTATTGATCCTCGAGGAGATAAATATAAATTTGGAAATCAGACGATTGAAGAGTTGGAGAAGAAAAAGGCAGGTTCCCCGAAAGAGCGAATCTTTACAGCTTTAATGGAAGCAAAAAGTCTTTCCATTACAGAATTAATTAAGCGAACTGCACTTGACGAAGTGAAGTTAACGGAGCAATTAAAGGATGAAGAATTTCTTTTATATAATGGTAAAGAGTTTACAATGATGACGCTCATCCATTCAATCGAAGAGGATATTTATGACCGCTTGCAGGACTATCAACAGCTGCACCCAATGAAATCCGGAATGAATAAAGCTGAGTTGGTCCAAACCATGCAAAAACGGATACCGAAAGCTTTATTGGAGTTCGTACTGGATAACGGTATCAATAATGGAGTTTTTAAAAGAAAAGATCAATTTGTTTCTATTTCTAGTTTTATTTCGCATGTGCCAAAGAACTGGAAAAAACGTTCGGAAAATATGCTTGAAGCATTGAAAAAAGATGGCTTAAAGGTTCGTAATCTAAAAGATTATTTTTCGGCTGCAGGTATTCCTGAATCGTTGGAATTGGATTTAGAGCGTTTCTTAGAAGATAAGAAATTGATTGTTTTATTAGATGAACAACTTGCTTATGCTGGGGAGGTATTCAATGCAGCAGTGGAAAAACTTCGCAGTGGTACCGGTGGAGAGTTTGAAGTTGGAAATGCAAAGGAAATTTTAGATCTTTCTCGAAAATACATGATTCCTTTTTTAGAAAAATTAGACTCAATGGGGTTTACAAACAGGGTTGAAAATAAACGTATTTGGGTGAAATGAAAAAAGCCGTAATCCACTAGGATTGCGGCTTTTACCCTGTTAGGAAAGAAATTCTCCAGGATTTAATCCAAGCTCACGGCAAATATCCGATACCATTTGCTTTTCAAACTGATCAAAATTTCCATCTGCATACCCAATGGCGATACAATAACGGGCAATCAATCTTGCAATTTCCGGTTTAGTTCTTACTTTACCTAATGCACGAAATGCCTCTGCACGGCCCATCATATGATCTTGTTCAATTTTAGATACAAATAAATTAAATTTCTGAATGACTTTTTGTGAGTCAAAAACACGTAGTTCCTCGCTTTGGTGAACAAACTCGAGCATTTTTTGTCGTTCTGATGCATCAAGATGACCATCTGCCATCGAAACTAATGCACACGCAGCAACAACTGCCTCTAAAACATCTTGACTTTTATAACGGTTGAATACCTCTTGTGCCCTTCTTTTTTGCGTATTGGCCCATTCTACATAGTCCGTCTGAGAAGGGGACCAGGAGTTTCCACAGCTGTTACAAGTAAATTTCAGCTGATTTTTCCCAATAAAGCCACCTAATAATCCGATTGGCCCAAGAATAAGCCCTCCAATTGCCGCTTTTCCCAGCCCAAAACCCTTTTGTCCTGTACGGACATTAGATGAATGGCAGCGAGGGCAAATAATATCATCGCCACCATAGGTTGAATGAGCACTTGGAGCCTGAGGATAGGTTTGCGCAGCTGGGTATCCATAGGCAGGCTGTTGATAAGATTGATTTGATTGCTGATAAGGTGTAACAGATGACTGAATTGGCTGAAAAGATTGATTTTGTTGTTGGCCAGGAGGGCTTTGTTGATAATTCGGCTGTTGGTTAGAAGGCGGTGCCGGAGTATCATCAACAGTTACACCGAAATTTTTACAAAGTGCTGCCAATCCGCCCTGAAAGCCGCTAGCGATTGCATTGAACTTCCATTCGCCATTATGTCGATATAATTCTGCCGCCACAATCGCCGTTTCCACTGTGAAATCACGGCCAAGATTAAAGCGTAACAATTCTTCATTGGTTAGTTCATTAAAAATTCGTACATAGGAATCGGAAATTTGTCCAAAATTTTGACGTTTCACTTGAGCATCATGAATTGTAATCGTAAAAGCAATCCGGTGAATATGAAAGGGAACGTTTTTTAAATTGATCTTAATTTGCTCATCATCCTTAACCCCAGAACCAACTCGGTTATCGCCACTGTATAGAATCGATCCGTTTCCTCCAGAAGGGTTATTATAGAAAACAAAATCCAAATCATTTTGCACCATTCCGTTCTGCCCGAGCAGGAACGCGGAAGCATCTAGGTCAAAATTGGAACCCATATTACTAATATTCCAGCCTAATCCTACAACAACATTTTCAAGACCCGGGTGAGACTTGGTTAAATCTACTTTTTGACCTTTACTAAGCGAAACACCCACAACCTTCACTCCTATCCACTTGCATAATAATTTTATTATAAAACGAGATATGTAATTCTAGAAATTTCCCTGTTAATTAATACGGAAAAATAGATGATAGGTTTCATATTTTTATTAAAGATATTCCGAATAGGAAATAATAATATTGTGAATTTTCGATAAATATACTCGGAAACTAATTGTTACTGCAAAAAGGTTAAATAATATGAGAAATGGCGGAAAATTAGGATAGTAAAGATATTTTAGTAAAGTCAGATTTTTTATGAAGGATACACGGATATTTTATTGAAATATCAACTGCTGTCATTTATACTTTTAATAGCAACTAGAGAATTACGAAAATTCAGATATAGATAAAAAGGGGGATTTTTATGGTAGAAAAATTGGTAACAATTATTAATGGTTTTTTGTGGAGCCCAGTGTTAGTCATCTTTATTGTAGCGGTAGGATTATACTTTAGTTTCCGAACAAGATTCCTGCAGATTCGCCATGTTAAAGAAATGATTCGTCTATTATTATCAGGCAAAAGCTCAAATGAGGGTGTTTCTTCTTTTCAGGCATTAGCCATGTCATTATCTGGTCGTATCGGTGTAGGGAATATCGCTGGAACGGCAACAGGAATTGCGTTTGGTGGACCAGGTTCCGTTTTTTGGATGTGGGTTATTACATTTATCGGTGCAGCCTCAGCCTTTGTAGAGTCCACACTTGCTCAAATCTATAAAGAAAAGCAAGATGGAGAGTATCGAGGCGGTCCTGCGTTCTATATTGAAAAGGGACTTGGAATTAAATGGTTTGCTGTAATTTTTGCAGTTGCAACACTGCTTGCTATGGCAGTATTAATGCCAGGTATTCAGGCAAATTCAATCGCAGAAGGCGTTAAGAATGCTTTTGGTATTAACAATGCCGTTACTGGAATTGTGGTTATTGCACTTATGGGTCTGATTATTTTTGGTGGAGTCAAGCGGATTGCAAGAGTAGCAGAATTGGTTGTTCCGTTTATGGCTATTGGATATTTACTAATTGCGATTGCCATTATTGTGGTGAATTTTGATAAAATCCCAGAAGTGTTTACACTTATTTTTAAGAGTGCCTTTGGAACGGAAGAAGTGTTCGGCGGTATTCTTGGTTCTACGATCATGTGGGGCGTAAAACGCGGACTATATGCAAACGAAGCAGGTCAAGGTACTGGTGCACACCCAGCAGCTGCAGCAGAGGTATCTCACCCTGCAAAACAAGGTCTTGTACAAGCATTTTCGATTTATCTTGATGTATTCTTAGTCGTTACTTCAACAGCTTTTATGATTTTGTTTACAAATTCTTACAATACTGTAGACGGAGCAGGAAAATTCTTAGTTCAACATCTAAAAGGCGTCGAACCAGGTCCAGGATATACTCAAGCAGCGGTTGATACGATTTTACCAGGTTTCGGTTCAGGATTTATTTCCATTGCACTATTCTTCTTTGCCTTCACAACGATTTTTGCTTACTACTATATTGCAGAAACAAATCTTGCTTATCTAGTAAAAGGCAAAAACAGAAAATTAGCTATGACATTATTAAAAATAGTTCTATTGGGTTCTACGTTCTATGGAGCAGTAAAAACTGCATCTACAGCTTGGGCTATGGGGGATATTGGTCTTGGTATTATGGTATGGTTAAACCTAATTGCCATTCTTATCCTATTTAAGCCGGCTTTGCTTGCATTAAAGGATTATGAAGAGCAGCTGAAGCAAGGGAAGGATCCGGAATTTAATTCTGCTAAACTAGGAATTAAGAATGCAGATTTCTGGGCCAATGGCTATGAAAAGGCTGAAAAGAATAAAAAGCATGTAGTTTAAATTTTAAAAAATGGAAGCATCAGCCGCAATAGGCTGGTGCTTTTTCAATGTTTAGTGTACAATTTTTTGAAAATATACAAAAAGTGACCTTGTATTCGTTCTTTTTATAAGTAAAATCAAGTATAAGAGGGTTGAAGAGATGGAGAGTGCTATATAGATGTGAAAATATTAACGGTAGAAAATTTAGTGCAAAAATTTTCATTGAAGGTATTAACTGGTGAAAACCAATTACAACAAAAAATCAAGCAATCACGGTCGCATCGTCCGGGTTTGGAATTCGTTGGACATTTTGATTTTTTTCCGACTGAACGTGTTCAAATACTGGGAAGAAAAGAAGTAAATTATTTGCATAAGTTAAGCATTGAGGAACGTCAGATGCGCATTGGAAATATCGTCAAATATCATCCTCCTTGCTTTATTGTTACTGCTGGGGATGAAGGGCTGACCTATTTAAGAAAGTCTTGTATAGAAGAGGGTATCCCGTTATTATGTACAAACACACCTCGAACGACTTCTGAATTTATTACCGAACTTGACGCTTATATGGTGAAAGAATTAGCTCCGGAAATCGCCGTACACGGTGTCTGTATCAATGTGTTTGGAATGGGTATTTTACTTCGGGGAAAATCTGGTGTCGGCAAAAGTGAAATTGCTCACACATTGATCGGCAGAGGACACAAGCTGGTCGCTGATGATCTAGTTGTGTTGAAAAAGCTCAGCCCACGTACGATTCTCGGTACGCATGATGGGAAAACAAAGGAATTTCTCGCCTTACGTAGTGTCGGGCTGTTAAATGTGGTCCGCGTATACGGAATTAAAGCTTTTCAGGAGGAAACGAGGATAGCGCTTGATATTGAACTGACAAAATGGCAGAAAAATTCTCTTAATAATGAATTGGATTACGAACCTGAATTTACAGAATATATGGGAGTTCCAATTCCTCATATTGAGATACAGCTCCAACCTGGCCGTGATGTGGCGGGTTTAATTGAAGCTGCGGCAAATAACTGGCTTTTGAAGCAGCAAGGATACAATGCTGCAGAAGAGTTTATGAAGCGGCTAGAAACTGATTCTAATTGGTAAAAATTCTATTTAAGGTATACTGCCATTTTTGAGTGGCAGTATTTTTTTTAGATAGATAAGTACATATTTTTAATTACTTCTGCCCTTATGTGGGTTTTTTTTAAGGAAAAGTTAAGAATTAATTTGAATAATAGGCTTATTCCAAACTATCAGTGTCCTATTGGACAATAAGAAAAGGAGTAAGTATGTATGAAAAAAGGAATTATTATCGTTCTTTGTATTCTAGTAGTAGGTTTCGTAGGATTTCAGTGGTATAACTCAAGAACAAGTGCGCAGGAAGTAACTACTCAAGTTCGGACAGCTGTTGTTCAAAAAGGTAAAATGGAAGTGAAAATCAGCGGTTCAGGTACAGTCCAGCCGGTAACATCTGAGGATATTAACTCTCCGATTAACAACAATGAAATCGATGAAGTGTTGGTATCAACTGGTGAATCGGTCAAAAAAGGGGAAGAATTGATTACTTTCACAGACGGAAGTGATCCCATTACATCACCTGCATCCGGTGAAATCACATCCCTTTCCGTCCAGGCAGGTCAGCGGGTGACGGACGGACAAGTTGTCGCTCATCTAACAAACTATAAAAATTTACAAACCGTTGTGCAAATTGACGAACTTGATATTCCGAAAGTGAAGAAAGGTCAAGAAGTCAGCATCAAAGTTAATGCATATCCGGATCAAACCTACACTGGAAAAGTAAGCTCCATTGCGGATGAAGGAACTTCGACAAATGGTGTTTCTGCGTTTGATGTAACCATTCATATTACGAAGCCAAGTAATTTAAAAGTAGGTATGAGTACGGAAGCAAGTATCCTAACTGCAAGCAAGAAAGATGCCATTTATGTTCCGATTGATGCTGTCCATACAATGAATAATCAAAAATATGTATTAGTACAGAATGGAAACACTGATACAGCTGTTTCTCAGCAAAAAGTAGTAAAAACGGGATTAGCCAATGAAGATTATGTGGAAATTACCAAAGGTATAACAGCAGGAGAAATTGTTAAATTACCGCAGCTTGTGCAAAATTCTTCTTCCACTACCGGAATGAATCGCCGTATGATGCAAGGCAGCTTTGGCGGCGGTATAGGCGGTTTTGGAAACGGAGGCGGTTTTAACCGAAATGGCGGAGGACAAGGATTTAGCGGAAGGACTGGTAATTAATGCAAAAAACGATTATCCAAATCAGTCATCTCATGAAAACTTATAAGCTTGGCGGAGAAACTGTTCATGCCCTGAATGATGTTTCCCTTGAAATTAATAAGGGAGAATTTTTAGCCATCATTGGTCCGTCTGGATCAGGAAAATCGACGTTAATGAATATGGTTGGCTGTCTCGACAGACCTGAATCTGGAACCTATCTACTGGATGGAAAAGACATTGGCAAAATGAATGATAACCAGCTTGCTATCATTCGTAATGAAAAAATAGGATTTATTTTTCAAAATTTTAACCTCTTAACGAAATTAACGGCAATTGAAAATGTTGAATTGCCTCTGCTTTATCGCGGAGTATCGGCAAAAGAGCGCAAGGATAAAGCATTGGATAGTCTTAAGAAGGTAGGATTGCTGGAAAGGTCAGGACATTTACCATCACAGCTATCAGGCGGCCAGCAGCAAAGGGTGGCGATTGCCCGGGCCCTTGCCGGAGCTCCCTCCATCCTTCTGGCAGATGAGCCGACAGGAGCATTGGATAGTAAAACAAGTAAAGAAATTATTACAGTGATGAAGGAATTAAATGAAGTTGGTCACACGATAATATTAATTACCCACGACCTTGCAGTCGCCAAACAGGCAAAAAGAATGGTCAGCATCCAGGACGGGCAGCTTTTTGAGAATGGAGGGGAGCCCCTTTGAGCATTTACCAATCTATTAAAATGGCGCTTCGCAGCATAAAAAGCAATAAACTCCGTTCTATTCTAACAATGCTGGGGATTATCATCGGTGTTTCATCCGTGATCATATTAGTCTCGATTGCACAGGGTTCTGCGAAAAATGTAACAAGCAGTATCAATCAGCTGGGGACCAATTTGTTGACCATCAATACATTTGGAACAGATTTATCGTTAACAGAGGATAAAATTGATCAATTAACCAAATTAAATGGAGTTAAAGCCATTTCCCCGGTTGTTTCGGGACGTGTTAATGTGAAAAAGGACCGGATCAATTCACAAGTTAGCTTAACTGCCACTAATGCTACCTATTCCTCTGTTCGGGATGCAAAGGTGACTCAAGGCCGCTTCATCAATGATTTGGATATTGAATATCGACAGAAAATTGCTGTCATAGGTTCAGAAACAGCTTCAACCTTTTTTGGGGTAGACAACCCAATCGGCCAATATATCCAAGTGGATGGCACTTCTTTTAAAGTGGTAGGAGTTTTAGCATCAAAAGGAAGTTCCTTAGGTCAAAGTGGAGATAATGTCATTATTGTTCCGTTAAGTACCGGTCAGCGCTTAGTGAAAAGTACGAGTATAAACCAAGTATATTTACAAGGAAAAAGCCAAGACCAGATGGATTTTGTCATGAATGAAGTGGAGCGAAAGATGGCAAGCTTGTACCCGAATAAAAGTGATTCTTACAGCGTTACCAATCAGCAAGATGTCATGGACACATTAAGCTCAGTCTCTAATACGATGACAATGATGCTTGGCGGAATTGCAAGCATTTCCTTGTTAGTAGGCGGTATTGGAATCATGAATATCATGCTTGTTTCTGTTTCAGAACGGACAAAGGAAATCGGTATCCGGAAAGCAATCGGTGCCAAACGGCGCGATGTCCTACTGCAATTTTTAATTGAAGCGGTTGTCTTAAGTTCAATGGGGGGAATCATCGGCATTCTTGCTGGAATTGGATTCGGAAAGATCATTGCCTCATTGATGAACTTAACGATTGCCTATTCGACATCGGTGATTGTTTTGTCCTTTATATTCTCGCTTTTGGTCGGTGTTGTGTTTGGTGTATTCCCAGCCAATAAGGCATCAAAATTAAGCCCGATACAGGCTCTTCGTTATGAATAAATGATGGAAAAAGAGCGATCGTATATTGCGGTCGCTTTGTTTCCTTTATAATAGGAGCTAGACTATTTTTTTTAAAAGGAGCGCAAATCATGCGTTTATTAGTTGTTGAAGATAATCTGCCATTGTTAGAGTCCATTGTTGAATTATTGTCAGATGAATTTGAAGTTGATCAGGCATCAAATGGAGACGATGCCTTGTTTTTAGCAAGGCAAAATATACATGATGCCATTGTTCTGGATGTAATGATTCCCGAAATCGATGGATTCGAAGTCCTCCAGTTGATTCGCAAGGAAGGTTTGAAGACTCCGGTTCTTTTTTTAACTGCAAGGGACTCGTTAGAGGATCGCGTAAAGGGGTTGGACAGCGGCGGTGATGATTATTTAGTAAAACCCTTCCAGGCAGCTGAGTTAAAAGCGCGAATTCGTGCTTTATTAAGGCGAAGCGGCAGTCTCACTACCGATCAAACCATCAAATATCGCGGTATTGAATTGTTGGGAAAAGAAAGAGATATTCTGGTTGAAAGGGAACCAGTTAAATTAACAACAAAGCAATATGAATTATTAGAATACCTCATTCAGAATAAAGGGGCGATTTTAACAAAAGAACAAATTTATGACCGGGTGTGGGGCTTTGATTCAGACACAACGATTGCAATTGTTGAAGTGTTTATGCACCATCTCCGCAAAAAACTGGAGCCATTCGGCTATCATTCAGATATCAAAACTATCCGCGGTGTCGGCTATATGCTGAATGAGGAGTAAAGGGGACAGCGAATGTTTCGGCAAACACATATACGGCTTACTCTGTTAAATTCTTTAGTCTTTATCATTTTAATTAGCATTCTTGGAAGTATCATTTATTTTTATACTGAGAAAAAATTATATCAGGATGTGAATCGATCCCTGTTGGAATCTGTGAATCATTTTCAGAATGAACAGTATCATCAAGATCAAGGGCTTGATGATGACAATGGGCCGAAATTTATGCACCGAGACCCGCGGATTATGACATTAATATGGGATGAAAACAATCATCTCATAACTGACCAAAACCGGGAATCCGTGTTATTTAAAGATAATGAAAAACGCATCCGACCGAAGAAATTGGATTCTTTGCAAGATGTGAATGTTGAAAATTTTTCTTATCGCTATATTTCCACAAAAATTGATGTTCCGCTTTTAGGAAAAGTAACCGTTCAAGTGATTCGAAATACCAATTCCGAAAAGGAATTATTAAACCGCCTGTTATTAATTATGATGATTGGTTGTGGAATTGGGGTTATATGTGCCGTGGGTATAGGTTATTTCTTAGCGGGAAAAGCATTGGTACCGATAAAAAATGCCTGGCAAAAACAACAGGAATTTGTCTCAGACGCTTCACATGAATTAAGAACGCCTCTTGCGGTTATCCAGGCAAAAACAGAATTGCTTTTTCGCTCTCCTCAAGCAACGATTCAGGAGAAAGTTCTCGACATTTCCACGATTTCAACGGAGTCTAGGAGACTTTCAAAGCTTGTTGGCAATTTATTAATGTTGGCTAGATCGGATTCAGATCAAATTGAGATGAAGAAGCAGAGTTTTCGGTTAGACGAGTTGTTGAAGGAAATTTATCAGCACTATGAAGAGTTTGTTTCGTATCAAGGGAAGACCATCCATTTAGATGTTCAGGAACCGGTTCAATTTCTTGCGGATAAAGAAAGGATTCATCAGTTGATTGTAATTTTGGTGGATAACGCAACGAAATATACGAACGAAGGCGGCAAAATTCGGTTATCCTGCCGGCAAAGCTATTCTTCGATTATATTGAAGGTAGAGGATAATGGAATTGGAATTCCGGAGGCAGATATCCCGAAAATCTTTGATCGTTTTTACCAAAGTGATAAGGCGCGAACATCCGTGGAAGGTACGGGATTGGGCTTGTCGATTGCAAAATGGATTATTGAAAAGCACCATGGTAAAACAAAAATACAAAGCAGTGATGGAAAAGGAACAACGATCGAAATTATTTTTCCAAGAACCCAGAAGAGTTGATTTGGGTTCTTTTTTCTTGGCTGTGTTATAGTACATTGTTGATTTTTAAAAGGACATTGCTTAGAGCGGAAATCAAAAACAAGTTAAACACAGCCTTTTCTTAAGAAAAAGTTAAGGAAGTCCCTTCATAATATTTTTATCCAACTGAACCGGGAAGGGAGATTTTTTGCGATGAAAAAAACTAGAAGAGCACATTTATGGATTGGTTTGATTGCATCCATCTTTATTTTTATGGAATCACTTACTGGTTTGTTGATGAACGAGCCATGGTTAATTGGACAAACTCAAGGTGAAGGAATTCGCGGAAATTTCCAGCCTGGAGAATTTAATCAACAATTTAGTCAAGGGTCAAATTCACAAGGATCAAGTCAGGCTTCTGGACAACCAGGGATGAATAATAATGGCCAATTCCAAGGCAGGAGAGGATTCGGAGGGAATAGGAATTTTACTCCCGGCATGTTCAAAAGAGAATCTCAAGGAATGATGGGAATAATTCGTGGACTTCATGAAGGGAGAATTGGTACAACAAACATCAAATGGCTGATTGACTTAGTAGCAATAGCATTGATGGCCCTGACAGGAACTGGAATCTATTTATCCATTAAAGTTCTTAGTGCTGAAAGAAAACGGAAAAATCGCAGCGAAGACCCTTCCGAAGTACTGTAAGATTGGTAAAAAAGCTGCCATTCAGCCGGCAGCTTTTTGTTCTTTTTTCTTCATTCTGTTCCTTTTTCCAATTCTTCTAATCACAAAAATTCCAGTAATTAATGCTAATAAATTCAATGAATCTCCAAAGTTAATCGTTAAGCTGAACTGATTATTCACTTTCACATCATTTTTGTTTTTGTGTGTGCCAGGGGAAATCTCCTTTTCATTTTTTACCACAAATCCACCTCCAAAGGAAAACAACATATACTAGAATAAATATGAAAAAAGGCTTGGTTTCATGACCAAGCCCAAAATCATTTTACAATCACGGTCCCTTTAAACATCCCCATTCCACAGCTAAAGGTGTATTCACCCGTTTTGTTCGGTGTAAAAGAGAGATTGGTTGTTCCAACTTTTAAATTGACATTGTTTATATTAAACTCAGGCATTGTGAAAGTGGATAAGCAGCTATTTTCTAACGGATTATCAACGATGAGCTCGACGGGAACTCCTTTTTTCACAGTGATGACGTTTGGAGAGTAGCCCTGTTCAGTGACCTTCATTTGAATCTTTGGTGTTTGTTCATTGGATACATCGATTTCCTCTTGCGTAATTGAGGCGCTATTTTGAGCATATGCATCATCACCTGGTAATTTTACATAGTCACTTCCATACATAAATAAAAATAATGAAACAGTAACCACGCCGGCAGAAACAATCGCAAAAGGAGAAATTGCCTGGGTATCGAGCGAAAACTTTTTGTTTGTTTCTACCAATACAAATAAAATAACAAGACCCATGATGATGATATATAATCCTAGCAAAATAGCAAGCATGATAAATGGATTTTCAAACTGAAGCATCACTCCGAGCATTGCCCCCATTAGGCCGCTCATTAATCCGGCAAGGGCTCCATCAAGAATTGCCATTAACCCTATCGGCTGTCCAGCTAGGAATCCAATAAAGAAACCAATAATCATACTAGCGCCACTTGAAAGAAACATATCACCCGAATAGAGGCCAATTAAATATCCGGATAGGAGTCCGGCCATCATCGCCACGACCATTGCAATCATCATGCCGGACATGCAGGTAATTTTCTTTTTCTCACGGTGAACCAGATAAAGACAATATACAGTCATGATGCTTAAAACAGCAGTGGTGATTATGGATAAAATATTCATATGTAATTCTCCTCATATTGAGATGGGATGAAAAATTAAACAAGATAAGTATATTATAAAGGGAATAATTGAAATGGAATTTCTTTTTTATAGGGATTTTTTGAACGTTTGATGAAAACTGAAGGACAATAAAAAAGACGCATAGGCACGTCTGGAGGCTGATCATTTATCTTTTTCTTTATCGAATGTATTTTTAAAAATCCGCTTTAATGCCTCATTTTGCATTTTTATATAGTCAAGAAGGAATTTTTTTTCTTCCTCTTCCTTATCTAAATCCTCTTGCTCCTGTTTCATGGAAATCCACTCCTTTTATTGACATTTTAACCGATTTTATCAGGCTGGGAAATCCCTTCAGAAATATATTCCAAAATAGGATTTGACAATTTGTGTCGAGAAATATATAATTTTTTCAAAAATACTAATTGAAACATTGACGGGGACTAGTAAAATGAAGTTGTCTTATCTAGAGAGGAAACCATTTGGTGGAAGGTTTCTTAAGATGGTCATTTGAACCTGCCTCTGAGTTCTGTATCGGATCCTTTTTGAAGATACACGCGGATTAATTCCGTTATCATGATGAGTGTATAAAGCATGTGCTTTATGAATTTAGGGTGGTACCGCCAAGGCCTTGGTCCCTTTTTTGGGGATTCTAGGCCTTTTTATATTTAAAAATTTAATGAGGTGTCAAAATGGCAAAAGAATTTGTAAAAGACATTACAGCCATGGACGAGGATTTCGCCCAATGGTATACCGATGTTGTCACAAAAGCGGACTTAATTGATTATTCCAGCGTACGCGGGTCGATGATTATTCGTCCGTATGGATATGCTTTATGGGATAATATTAAAAATGAGCTTGATCACAGAATCAAAGAAACAGGACATGAAAATGTGTATATGCCGCTGTTTATTCCTGAAAGTCTGCTACAAAGGGAGAAGGACCATGTGGAAGGATTTGCTCCGGAAGTGGCTGTTGTCACACATGGCGGTTCTGAAGAATTAACAGAGCGATTAGTTGTTCGTCCAACTTCAGAAGTTCTTTTTTGCGAACATTATAAAAATATTATCCATTCTTATCGTGATTTGCCAAAACTATATAACCAATGGGCAAACGTTGTACGTTGGGAAAAAACTACCCGCCCATTCTTGCGTACATTAGAGTTTTTATGGCAGGAAGGCCACACATGTCATGCGACTGATGAGGATGCACATGAAGAAACAACTAGAATGCTAAATGTGTATGCCGATATTTGTGAAAATATTTTGGCGATTCCGGTTGTAAAAGGTCAAAAGACGGAAAAAGAAAAGTTTGCCGGTGCGAAATTTACCTATACCATTGAAAGCTTAATGCATGACGGTAAAGCCTTACAATCAGGTACTTCCCACCACTTAGGAACAGGATTCGCGGAAGCTTTCGGTATTCAATATACCGACCAAGAAGGTAAGCTTCAGCATGTTCACCAAACTTCATGGGGATTCACGACTCGTATTATTGGTGCTTTAATCATGGTTCACGGTGATGACCGCGGTCTAGTGATTCCGCCAAAAGCAGCACCGACTCAAGTGATGATTGTGCCAATTGCTCAGCATAAGGAAGGCGTCCTTGATTTTGCCTATGATTTGAAGGAGTCGCTGTCTAAAGTTGCCCGCGTTGGAATTGATGCCAGTGACAAGAAGCCAGGCTGGAAGTTTAATGAATACGAAATGAAGGGTATACCAGTACGATTAGAAGTTGGACCAAAAGATATCGAAAACAAGCAAGTGGTATTGGTTAGACGCGATACTTTAGAAAAAGTTGTTGTCCCAATGGACCAATTAGAAACCAAGCTTGTTGAATTGCTCGATGATATTCAAACGAATTTATATAACAAAGCATTGACCCACCGTGAAGAAAGGACGTCTGTTGCGTTGAATTTCGATGAATTCAAGACGACGCTAGAAACAAAAGGCGGATTTATTAAGTCCATGTGGTGTGGTGATGTAGCGTGTGAGGAAAAAATTAAAGAAGAAACAAGTGCAACATCTAGATGTATGCCTTTCGAACAAGAGCAATTATCCGATACATGCGTATGCTGCGGCGGTAAAGCAGAAAAGATGGTGTATTGGGCAAAAGCTTATTAATTTTTAAGACTCTTCCATTATATTTGGGAGGGTCTTTTTTTGTGTAATAGGGGAGGGATGGAGTGAAGTGGAGTGGCAAACAAAAAAGCCGATGTGGAAAATATACTCTCGCAGGTGGCAAATAACTCAGGAAAGTGGAAAATATAAAAGGATAACTGGGAAATACACGCCTATTACTAGCTAATCATATACCAGAAGATCGCGATATTCTTGCATACTTTGATCTTTCTATAGAAGATATTCAAACTAGTGCACATTGTCCCATTACAGACTGTAATTTTATCGGTATGGAATATCGCTACGGAACCTGGTACTGTCCAAAATGTGGAACTCGGTCAAAAGATGCTCATATCCAAGCTCTCTAAGACTATTTTCTTCTCATTATACCTTCCACCACGAACTCAGAACTTCGAAACTTTTTACATATCGATTCCATAAGTATTGCAAACCATATTCTAAAGTCAATGAATTTATCTTATACCGGGAAAAACAAGGGAAGAGTCTATTATAAACCAAGTAATTAAAAAGGATTTCCCCCTCCCTTCACCGAATTAATTACCATTGAAAGGGGACATCAAAAATGAAACCAATCCTACTAGATTTTCCAGAACAAATTTACACAGAAAGATTACGAATCAGAATGCCGCTCCCTGGAGATGGAAAACTCGTTTACGCAGCAACACAGGCATCAATTAATGAACTAAAGCCATGGATGCCATGGGCACACAAAAATCAAACCGAAGAAGATGTTGAAGTCAATATCCGTGATGCACATGCCAAATTCTTAACCCGCGAGGATTTAAGGCTTCATCTTTTCGATAAAGAAACAGGTGAATTTATCGGGTCATCCGGATTACATAGAATCAATTGGACCGTACCCAAATTTGAAATTGGTTATTGGATTGATACCCGATACAGTCGAAGGGGTTATATAACGGAAGCAGTGCAAGGAATTACCGAATTTGGATTTTCTAAGCTAAAGGCAAAACGGATAGAAATCCGCTGTGACACCAAGAACACAAAAAGCCGGGCAATCCCTGAAAAATTAGGTTTTACTTTAGAAGGTATTTTAAAAAATGACGCCTTATCCGGTGATGGGAAAGAACTAAGAGACACTTGCGTTTTCTCAAAAATAAGATAAAGAAAAAGAAGCATCTGCAAACAGCAGGTGCTCTTTTCCATCAAAAAATATACTTCTCCAAATAATATTTCGTAATTGCTAAATACTCTCTCGTATAAGATTTCAAAACAGCAGATGCAGGTGTTTTGGCTGCCAGACCATAAACATTTAGCTTCTGATCACGGGCCATACCAAGTGAACGGTAAACATGGAAAGTATTGGTCACGAGAATACCGGTATTGGCACTTGAAGGAATTAGCCTTTTCGAAAACTGAATTTTTTCATATGTGGTTGTCGAATGATTTTCTAAAATTATTCGTGTTTCCTTAATTCCCCTTTGCATTAATCCTTTTTTTATCGCTTTGGCTTCAGATATTTTTTCCCCTGGACCTAATCCACCAGAGGCAATAACGATCGTGTCTTTGTTTTTTATTAAATAGTTGGCTGCAGCCTCAATTCGATATTTTAACGCGAGGGAAGGAACAGTTCCTTTCACTCTTGCCCCTAGAACAATCACATAATCTGCATTCTTAGGAACGATCGTATGACTGGATTGAGTTATCTTAAGTTGTAAAATTGCTAAATAAATAACACCAGTGACAAAAATAAATACTAAAAAAATTAAAAGTTTTTTATTCATGTTTTTTATTCCATTTCAACTATTATTTGGTAAATGCACAAGACCTTTTTCCTTAAATATTACATAAAAATACCAACTTTGGGAACATAAAAGTATTAATTTTAATTTTCGGACCTCGATTTATTTTTTTATGTGTGATTTAAATCACATTATTCAAATGAATTATTTCATATAATCACATTGGGATTAGAGATAACCGTTAAAAACGTGAGGAGTGTATGAAAATGTTAGACCAAAAAACAATTGACCTTGTGAAATCCACTGTACCCGTTTTAGAAAAACATGGAGAGCAAATTACGACTCGTTTTTACCAATTAATGTTTGGAAATCATCCTGAACTCTTAAATATTTTCAATCATGCAAACCAAAAACAAGGCAGACAGCAAAGAGCACTTGCCGGTGCAGTCTATGCTGCAGCGATGTATATTGATAACCTAGAAGCGATTTTACCGGTTGTACAACAAATCGCACATAAGCACCGCAGCCTTGGTATCAAACCAGAGCATTATCCGATTGTAGGAAAACATTTATTATTAGCGATTAAAGATGTATTAGGCGATGCAGCGACGGACGAAATTATTGATGCGTGGGCAAAAGCATATGGTATCATCGCTGATGCTTTTATCAGTGTTGAAGCAGAAATGTATGATGAAGCAACTAACCAAAAAGGCGGCTGGGATGGCTTCCGTAATTTCATTATTGACCGCAAAGTAGAAGAAAGTGATGTCATTACCTCTTTCTATCTAGTACCGGAGGATCAAAAAGAAATTGCCCACTTTATCCCAGGTCAATATATTAGCATTAAACTTGAAATTGAAGGAGAAAAGTTTACCCATATTCGTCAATACAGCCTTTCAGATGCACCTGGAAAAGAATATTACCGGATCAGCGTTAAACGCGAAGCTGGTACTGCTAATCCAGATGGGAGGGTTTCTAATTATCTTCATGACGAAGTCAAAGAGGGAGATGTACTTAAAGTGAGTGCACCTGCAGGCGACTTTGTTTTAGACACGACGAAAAATACACCAATTGCCTTATTAAGCGGCGGTGTGGGAATCACGCCAATGTTAAGTATGTTAAAAACGGTTGTAGAAATGCAGCCAGAACGTAAGGTTACCTTTATTCATGCAGCTGCCAACGGAAATGTCCATGCTTTAAGAAACGAAGTTGAAGCACTTACAGCGCTTGAGCAAGTGAATTCCTTCTTCTTCTATGATTCACCAACAGAAGAGGACCGCCAAAATAATAGTTTTGATGTGGAAGGCTATGTAACCCGTGATTGGATTGAAGAAAATGTCACCTACAAGGATGCCGAATTCTATTTCTGTGGACCAGTTCCGTTTATGCAGTCCGTCTACCGCTCCCTAAAAGATCTTGGAGTAGCCGAAGAAAATATCCATTTTGAATTCTTTGGACCAAAAGGAAGCTTAGTATAATCAAAAAGGCAAACCGATTTCCTAACACGGAAGTCGGTTTTTTCTATTAAATTTCTGGGTAACGATTACTATATTGTAGATGTATGGATAAAATACCACTATAACATAAGAGAGGAGGGCACAAATTGCAGTATTTAACCAGTTTTATGAACGATTACGGCTACTTGGTTCTCTTTCTTTCTTTAGTTTTGGGAATCATGGCACTGCCCATACCAATTGAGGCCCTTATGGGATACGCAGGATTTTTGGCCTATCAAGGCCAGTTGAACTGGTTAGCAAGTGTGCTCTGTGCCTCTGTTGGATGTTTATTAGGGATGATGATTGCTTATTGGATTGGGGCGAAATTAGGAATGCCGTTTTTTGAAAAATACGGCTCAAAAATTCACTTAGGACCGGAGCGGTTGAATTCAACCTCGAATTGGTTTAAAAAGTACGGTAATAAGCTGCTGATTGTAGCCTTATTTATTCCGGGGATCAGACATATTACCGGTTACTTTTCGGGAATTACCCGGCTGCCCTTCATCATTTTTTCAACCTTTTCAGCGATTGGTTCCCTCATTTGGGTTTCTACCTTTATTTTGTTAGGAAAAATGCTAGGACCTAAATGGGAAATTTTTCATGAAATTATCAAAAAATATTTAATTATTGGAAGTATTATTATTGCGGGTCTATTAGTCCTCTTCTATCTTTTTAAAAAATTTCAGAAGGAAATTATCCTTACCCTGGTATTCATCGGAAAGAGAGCGCTTGAAATCTTTCATACACGGAGGAGGACTGAGCTATTCCTTGCCGGAATTTCCTTTGTAACCTTAGGTTTCATTATTTTAATGATTAACCTGATTCAAAACTATCTTGAGAACGACATCAATGAATTAGATACTGTCATCAATATGTTAATTTCATACATTTTTAAAAATCACTTTGATCTATTAATGCATTTCTTTTTGAAGCTTGGAACGGCAACGATGTTAGTTAGCATCATCTTTTATACACTTCTCTGGATTATTTGGAAAGGGAAGAATAAGCTGATTGAACTTTATTTTCTGTTCATTGCCGTTGCCGGCGGGGAAATATACGAAGAAATCCTTCGGAATGTTTTCCACCGGTTGTCACCGGACGAACCCTCCTTGCTGGAACGGTTTCCGTATAGTTTTCCGAGTGAACAATCTCTAATGGCCTTTGTGATTTACGGCTTTTTCTTTTTTATCATGCTGCGGCATAGTAAATACCTTCTGGTCCATACAATACTTGTTGTTCTATGGATTGTATTACTATTGTTCATGGGGATTAGCCGGATTTACTTTCATGTCCAAGACCCAAGTCAGATTGCTGCAGGCTATGTATTTGGCGGGGTCTGGCTTGGTTTGACAACCATGCTATTAGAAATTTTCCGATTGCTCACAACCATCGATTCTTCGAAAAAGAGGTCCCGGATTCGGGTTTAAAAAGGATTGACTCACTGTAATGTGATTCAGTCTTTTAACAGAATCAAAAAGTTTGATTCTCTAACAATTTATGATTAAATGAAGGTAGAAATTGCCAGAAGGGATGATAGGTTTGAATAAAAATATAATCCGTTCGATTACCCTTATTTCGATCTTGTTTTGCCTTCTCTGGCTGGTCGGTCTTGGCTGGTCTGTTGGGGAGTATTATGCCGGTAAACCGGAAAAAGTTCCGATTGCAACGGTTGCGAAAAAAGCTAAAAATTCAAAAGGTTTAACCATAGTTGCGCTTGGTGACTCGCTCACAAGAGGAACCGGGGATGAAACGGGAAAAGGCTATGTTGGTGATTTGCTAGATGAAATAAAGGGGAAAACCAAGCGGCCTGTACAGCTTACCAACCTCGGAATAAATGGACAGCAATCCGACGGGCTAAGAAAACAAGTAAAGCAAACAGAGGTGCAGCGGCAAATTCAAAAAGCAGACATCATCTTGTTGACAATAGGCGGCAACGATTTATTCCGCGGCGGACAAGGAATAATGGACTTTCAAGCCGGCAGTCTTGCAACCATAGAGAAAAAGTACCTCAATAATTTAAAATACATCTTTGGGCAGATCCGCAAAGTGAACAGTACTGCTAATGTATTTTTCATTGGTTTATATAATCCCTTCATCGAATTTGATCAAGGAAAAGAAATGTCAAAAGTGATTCGTCACTGGAATTATGACAGTGCAGAAATCAGTGCTGCCTATCCAAAAATTATTTTTGTGCCAACGTTTGATTTATTTGAATTAAAAGTGAATGATTATCTGTATTCAGATAAGTTTCATCCAAATACGAAGGGGTACCGTTTAATTGCTGAACGCGTTGCGGCCTTGCTCACCTGGTAAGGAGTGTCATGATGGGGAATATCACATTATCTGTACAGAATCTAAAAAAAGTAATCGGTAAGAGAGAAATTATCAAAGGCTTGTCCTTCGAGTTAAAAGAAGGTGAAGTATTTGGATTCTTAGGTCCAAATGGTGCAGGAAAAACAACCACAATACGCATGCTGGTGGGTTTAATTAAGCCAACTTCAGGTTCTATAAAAATTTGCGGTTATAATATAGAAAATTCCTTTCAAGAAGCGATGGGTAACCTTGGCTGTATCGTGGAAAATCCTGAATTATATCCCTATTTATCAGGATATGATAATCTGCTTCATTTTTCGAGAATGCTTGAAGGGATTGGTGAGGAAAGGATTAAAGAGGTGAGCAAGCTTGTTGGCTTAACCGATCGAATTTATGATAAGGTGAAGACCTATTCGCTTGGAATGAGGCAGCGTCTCGGAATTGCTCAAGCCCTTTTAGGAAAGCCGAAAGTGCTAATCCTGGATGAACCAACAAATGGCTTAGATCCTGCGGGAATTCGGGAAATGCGTGAATTTATACGATTTTTAGCAGTTGATGAAGGCCTTACAGTCCTTGTATCAAGCCATTTGTTAAGTGAAATTCAGCAATTATGCGACCGTGTAGCAATCATTTCAAAAGGTTCCATTATTAAGATTGATACAGTTCAGGATTTGTTAGCGAATCGTGAAAGAATGGAATGGCGTATTTATCCATTTGAAAAAGGAAAAGAGATCTTAAGTTCACTAACAACCATTGAAGAAACAGAGGACGGTGCTATTTTAACGGAATTCGATGATCAGTTGACACCGGTGTGGAACCGAAAATTGGTGGAAGCAGGGGTGTTTATTACAGAAATGAGCCGAAGAATGCCTGTACTTGAAGACTTATTCCTCGAATTAACCGGAGGTGATTCGATTGAATAAATTGATTCAAAATGAAATGATGAAATTAATCGCTAAAAAGCGGATTGTGGTCATTGCTTTAATAATAGGTGTCCTCGTTATTTTATTTACATACGCGCAGTTTAAACAAGTCCAAACTCAAAGAGAAAAATTGGGCACAAGTGATTGGCGGACTATTTTGCAGCAGCAAATTGTCGATACGACGAATCGATTAAGCAGCAGTCGAATTTCAGAAGAGTGGAAAAAACAACTGCAAATAACCCTGCAGCAGGAACAATATTATTTGGATCATGATATTAATCCATCTGCACCGGGTGCTCCAACCTTTATTAGAATGTTTTTAGAAAACTCAATTGACTTATTTATACCGCTCATGGTGATGGTGATTGCCAGTGATTTAGTTTCATCTGAGCATAGTCTCGGGTCGATAAAGCTCCTTCTGACTAGACCTGTGAAACGATGGAAAATTCTAATGAGTAAATATATTACCCTTTGCCTCGCCGTTTCATTAATTATTGCCATCACCGGAATTTTTTCCTATTTAATATCCGGTCTTGTTTTTGGCTACAAAGGATGGGGGACTCCTATCTTAACAGGATTTAATGTAAGTGAGTCGGGGCTTAACACTTCCTCCGTTAAAATACTAAAGCTTTGGCAATTTTTATTAATGGATTTTGGCTTGGTTTGGTTTGTAGCCATTGTCGTTGGAACGTTATCTTTTATGTTGTCCGTTTTAATCCGCAGTACGGCAGCGGGGATGGGAATTATGCTTGCAGCTCTTATTTCAGGTGCAATTTTAAACAACATGGTCTCATCCTGGCAGTCAGCAAAATATTTTTTTATGGTCAATTTACGGTTAACTGACTATTTAAGGGGAATGGCTCCACCGATTGAAGGGATGACATTATCCTTTTCATTGGCTGTCCTCCTCATTTGGTGGGTTGCAGCCATTTTTGTATCTTTTTTTGTTTTTATGAAAAAAGATGTGTATTAGTATAGCAATTCCCATCGATACTTTTATCCTTAGTGGAAAAGATAATAAACGTATCTTCTAAAATCTAAGGGGGTATGTGACGATGGGCTTTAAAAAGACGAAAATAGTTGTTGCTTCATTAGCCATTGCTTCATTAGCAGCTTGTTCCACTAATAAGGCAGATGTTGATAATACAGGTGTTAACAATCGAAATGTCTCAACAAATGATGTAAATAATCGCAGTGCTTTGAACAAAGATTTAACAAGAGTAAATAACCCTTTAAACGACAATCGTACATGGAATGACCGAAATGACGAAATGAACCATCCGGGGGTATTAAACCCGCGTAATGTTTCAACTGGGGATTTAACCAATCCAAATGTGTCAACCAGGGACTACGATTGGAATGATCGGAATAATGGTAATGGCTGGGACAATCGGGTTACCGAATTTGGGAAAATGATGTCAACAACTGAGATTCATGCCAATAAAAATGGGTTTATTACCATCGACCCGAATTCCTTTAGTACGGATACGCCAAGTCATCAGTTTCCACATAGTAAGCGGGTCCAACAAGGAAACTTTTGGTACTATAGTTTTGATCCCAATGCAGTAAATCCAAAAACGAATTTACCTAGTACAGGTAAAAATGGTGTAGTTACGAATCCAAATACAGGGAATCAGGGCACTGTAAATAAGACTACACCAAAAACTACAACACCTCCAGCCCAGCAGCCAACCACTCAGGCACCAGCTGGGATAAGCAATATGGCGCAACAGGTCATTGATTTAACCAATGCGGAAAGAAAGAAAAATGGGCTTCCAGCACTTTCAGCAGATTCTTTATTAAGTAAAGTTGCCCAGACTAAATCAGATGATATGGAAGCAAAACATTATTTTTCACATACAAGTCCAACCTACGGTTCACCGTTCGATATGATGCGGGACTTTGGTGTAACCTATAAATCAGCTGGTGAAAATATTGCCATGGGACAACCTACTGCAAAAGAAGTTGTCACTGCTTGGATGAATAGTGAAGGCCACCGGAAAAATATTTTAAGCCCTAACTATACGAATATTGGGGTTGGTTTTAACTCTAAGGGTAATTATTGGACACAGGAGTTTATAGGTAAATAACAAAAAGAGAGCTATTTTCTTTAAAAAGAGATAGCTCTCTTTTTTATGAATAAAATTTGATGGAATTTTAAAAATTTTGTAAAATAAGGCTATGCACCCATAATATGTTTCGGAGGGATAAAAATGGCCTTTTCATTTAAAAAAATTGATCATGTCCAGCTTGCAGCACCAAAAGGGTGTGAGGATCATGCCCGAGAATTTTTTAATGGGATTCTTGGTTTAAACGAAGTAGAAAAACCGGAAGAATTAAAGAAACGCGGCGGAGTTTGGTTTGAATTTGGCACTTTCCAGCTTCATATTGGGGTAGAAGACCCCTTTATACCAGCGAAAAAAGCCCACCCTGCATTTGTGATTGAAAATATCGAGGATTTAAAAGCACATTTAAAAAATAAAAATGTACCGTTTACGGAAGATGATAATTTGCCAGGTGCAAACAGAATCCATGTTCATGATCCGTTTGGCAACCGCCTTGAATTTATGGAATGGATGTAAACTGAGATTTGATGAACTTGCAGGAATTCTAATTTCATTCTAAAATCCCTTCTTTATGGAGGGATTTTTTTATTGAATATTATTAAAGCGAAAGGGCATCATAAATTCGTGCCATTTAAAAAATGGATGATTTTACTAATGGAGGGAGATTTATATGAAGAACAAACTTTTTGTATTGATTCTTGGGTTGTTTTTGGCCGTACCAGGTCTAGCATCAGCACACAAACATATTCCTGTTGATCATGAAGGTCATGATATTCATAAGGAAGATTGCTGTGATAAAGATAATCATCGTCACCATTTTATGCATGGAGATTGGAAGGCAAAAATGGCTGCGCGAGAAGGGAAAATTTTAGGCTGGGTGAACCAATATACCCCTGAGAAAAAAGAGGCATGGACGAAAATGTTCTCAGAGAAAAAGGTTCTGATGATGAAATGGTTAAGCCCGCAAAATGCAGCAAAGCGCGAGCAGTGGAAAAAAGAGCGCATGGAAAAAATGGAGAAGTTCCGCAAGCAGTATGATGAAGGAAAGATAACCAAAGAGGAATTCCTTAAAAAAGTTCATGGCGGCAAGGACATGAGTCATTGGCAAACTTACCATGAAATAGAGGAAGCCGTTGCAGAAAAAAACAACGAAGAGGCTAAAAAGTACCTAAATCAACTATTGGAGCAATACAAAGCACATAACCAAATGTTAAAAGATTTAATGGCAAAATAGTTTTTTGCGAAACGCTCATTCTTTGTGAATGAGCGTTTTTGGTTCAAAAAAGCAGGATTGTTTTTTCAATCATCCAATTCTTCCACATTCACTAAGACATTGTCCTTATAGTAGACAATTATTTCGCTGGTTGCCTGTGCGGCCTTTTGAATGATCATAAGATTCCTGCAAAACAAAGGGATTTCAACAGATCCGCTTTGAAAAATAATATAGGTAAATTCATCCGAAAACGGTGATTCCTCATCGCGGATCATCAAAAATCTTCCTTGAAAACTAGAAAGAGTATGAATGTCTGAATTCTCTGCTTCTTCCACTTGAACAAGAAAATTTTCATTAACCTGCCTTAGAAGTTCTCTCAAAAAGAAAAGAAGAGCAATAAAACCTAAGACCATTAAGGCAACTATATACCTATCTGACAGTGTAGGAATCGAAATAGCCAACACCCAGCAAAGCACAGCAACCACAATGTGAAAATACATAATTTCCACCTTCTATTAAAAACTGAAAATTTAATTATTTATATTTTTAGAATACATTAATTTTTCAAAAACGTAAATGTATAGTTTTACGAAACAGTTAAATTTTGATTACCACTTTTAAAAACAGAAAGTAGAGGGAAGATATATAATTGAAGGCTAGATCACGAGGAGGAATAAGAATGAATCGAAAAAATTTAATGATGACTACTGTTGCACTTGGTGCTGCATATTTACTTAGAAATAAAAAATCCCGGCAAAAGCTTATGGGTCAATTCCAAACCTTTGCAGATAAATCAAGAAGATGATCCCTCAAAACATTCCCTATATTACTTAGGGGATGTTTTATTATTTAGCTACGTTAAATGTGAATGTTGATCATTAGAAAACATTGATTGGATGGGAATCAACAACCTAGTATAACAAAGCCTTTAATTAAACATGCAAAACCTACCTTAATGCCATTCTTTTAGTCCGGACATACTTTCTATGAAGGGGGAACTTATCTTGAGTTTAAACACTACATTGGAAGCAAAACAATCATGGAAAGAAGTTATCAATACAGTAAAATCACTAGATCCTAAAAAATTAGAAATTATTAAAGCGACCTTACCGGTTGTAAAAGAACATGGTGAGGCGATTACAAAGCAATTTTACAAGCGAATGTTTAAACAGCACCCTGAGCTGAAAAATATCTTTAACATGGCACATCAGATCACAGGTCATCAGCCAAAAGCATTGGCGGATGCTGTTTATGGTGCCGCCGCAAACATCGAAGATTTCAGTCAAATCATGCCGGTCCTGGAGCGAATTGGCGAAAAGCATAGAAGCTTACAAATTAAGCCAGAGCATTATCCGATTGTTGGTGAAAATTTATTGGGAGCCATCAAAGAAGTCCTTGGCGATGCAGCTACAGATGATATCATGAATGCATGGGCGGATGCCTATGGGGTTATTGCGGATGTGTTCATTCGAATGGAAGATAAGATGTATAGAACAACCGAATCGCAGCCGGGGGGCTGGGCAGGTTTCCGTGATTTCGTCGTCGACAAAAAGGTGAAAGAAAGTGAGGTAATTACTTCGTTCTATCTGAAACCGAAAGATGGCGAACAAATCGCTAAATTTATTCCCGGTCAATACCTTACTGTGAAAATGGATAAAATGAGCGGAGAACAATACACAAATTTAAGACAATATAGTTTATCGGACAGACCTGGTTTGGATTATTACCGAATAAGTGTAAAGCGTGAGGACTCAAGAAAAGAAGGAATTCCTGATGGAGTTGTCTCCAACTATTTACACAATCATGTCAACGAAGGCGATATTATCCCGATTTCCGCACCTGCTGGTGATTTTTACTTAAATATGGATTCCAGCCTGCCATTAGTCTTAATCGGCGGCGGAGTTGGTTTAACACCAATGATGTGTATGTTGAATACAACCGTGAACGAAAATCCGAATCGAACAGTTTATTATATTCATGCGGCGATTAACAGCAATATGCATGCTTTTAAGGATCATGTCAACGGCCTTGCCGCGGAACATAAAAACGTGAAATCCTTCGTCATATATGAAAAACCAACGGAAACCGATCATGAAATGAAGAATTACGATAAGGAAGGCTTTTTTACACTTGAATGGCTGCAAAGTATTTTACCTTCCAATGACGCAGATTTTTACTTTTGCGGCCCTTCGCCATTTATGAAAGTTGTCAATCAATCGTTAAAACAATGGAATGTCCCTGAAGAACAGATCCACTACGAGTTCTTCGGCTCCTTTGGAAATCTGGACGAGTATTAAAACCAACAAAAAAATGCAAGATGATCAATCATCTTGCATTTTGCCTTTTATTTTTTCAAATCAATTTGTTTGGCTTCTTTAATATCCTCTTTAAATTCTTCCTTTAAATCGTCGGCAATTCCTTCGGTTGCTCTCTTAAATTCGCGAATCGACTTCCCAAAAGCACGTCCAATTTCAGGGAGCTTATTTGGTCCAAAAATGACTAATGCAACAACTAAGATTAAGATTAATCCTGGTACTCCAATATTTGAAAACATGGTAACACTCCTTGCGAAGATGGTTAATTACTTCTATCCTCATTATAACTTTTTATCTTAGATTGTACAGTATATTAAGCAAAGGTAGCGTGAATCATAAATAATATAAAAAATCCTATACCCAGCTTCAAATGCCACTGCTTGTCGATTCGTTTATACCGTTTTAATCCCATAACCATCAGGAAAAACAAAATAATGGTCGTAACTATTCCGCTAATATAGGTAAAATCCAGTTTAAACCCTCTGATGATGGCCAAGTACCCGTGCAGGAGGACTATTGCTGTAGAGATCAAGGCAACCGGTACATGCCACTTCCGTACCCATTTAGCAAGAAACTGTAAGACCGTTTTTAATTGAATATCTCCAAGGCGAATTCCCTTTATTTTTTTCCATTTTAATAATAAAAAGACAGGATAAATGGCAATCACTGCAAAGAAACCAATTCGTGAAATCGAGCCTAATTGTTTAAAACTCTCCTTATATTGACGTGTTTCCTCCATCATTAAGGTTTGATAAGAAAGGGCAACATACAAAACTCCAATAATGATGAATATCGCTGATAGTATGAAGGAAATTAAAACAATTCTTCGTTCTTTTGGATTAGAAATATAACGTGCCAATAGCCCCGTTTTATTGATCTGTTTAATGGTTAACACCACCTCAAAATTTTGTTCTTGCTAATTATAAATGATAAGTATTAATTATTTCTTAAGATTCCCTAAATTATTAGAAAATGATTAAATTTTTTCTTTTACCAAATTAGGTATTTCAATTTTCATAGAAAAGTATAATATAAGGGTTGTAAAAAATGGATTTTTTTGGAGGATAGAAATGGAGAGATCTCTCACAGTAAATAACCTGGCAAAAAGATATGGAGCAAAAACAGCCCTTGATAATGTTTCTTTTCAAGTAAAGGAAGGCAGCTGTTTTGGGTTGCTTGGTCCAAATGGGGCAGGAAAATCAACAACGATGAAAATTATTACCGGAATTATTGATGCGGATTCAGGAGAGGTAGATGTTTTTGGACAGGATATCCGCAAATCCGCTGATCAAATTCGTCGGCTTATCGGCTATGTTCCCCAAGAAATTACCTTATACGATAAAATTTCGGCTTATAACAATCTTATCTTTTTTGGAGAAATGTATGGGGTAAAGGGAAGGCTGCTTAAGGAAAGAATTAAGGAAGTGTTAAAGCAGGTGGGGTTAAGTGAAAGGGTAAATGACCCTATTCATACGTATTCAGGAGGGATGAAACGAAGGATTAATATTGCCGCCGCAATGCTCCACAAACCAAAATTGATTATTCTTGATGAACCAACGGTCGGGATTGACCCGCAATCGCGCAATCATATTTTTGAAATTATAAAGAATCTTCGTTCCGAGGGTGTTACGATTATTTATTCCACTCACTATATGGAAGAAGTGGAGTCACTTTGCGATGATATTGCCATTATTGATCATGGTAAGGTCATTGTCCAAGGGAATCTGGATGACTTACTACGCTTATATGCAACAAAAGCGATTTACCTTGAGTTAGAAAATCAGTCACATCCGCCTGTAATCCCAGGTATCAATAAGGTTAGCGAACATAAGAAGGGCTGGCTGCTTGAAACGGATGAGGTTTTACCTTCAATGGAACATACCATTCAAGCTGTTACGGAGACAGGAACCAAGGTAAAGGCATTAGAAATGATGAAACCTTCACTCGAAAGTGTTTTCTTATCCTTAACAGGAACGACCCTCCGAGATTAACGAAGAAAAGGAGAACTTGCCAATGATCAAAAGCATTATTCGTAAAGAAATTCAAGTAGTCCTAAAGGAAAAAGGGACCTTTTTTTGGCTGTTTTTACTTCCCATCTTTTTTATAGTCATTTTTGCATCGATTTTTGGAAACACCTCAGATAAAATCACCATTTCCTTTTATGACCAAGACCACTCCGAGATGTCTCAAATGTTTTTAAAGCAATTAAGGCAAATTCCCGGTTTTGAATTAAAAAAGGATTCTTCTCTCTCATTAAAAGAACAAATTAAAGAAATAAAAGAGGGGCGGTCCACATCACTTTTGGTTATTCCAGAAGGTTACGAGAGAAATTTAAAGGCAAATAGACCTGCAGAAATCCAGTTATTCCGAGATGCAACAGCAGATTCAGCCGTTGCACCGATTAAAGCGGTACTCGAGAATATGACAACATCGTTTAGAGAAGCGAAACTCTCACAAACGCTTCAAACCTTAGGGCAAAACACTGATCAGGCAAAAATCACTTTGACACCGCCAGTCAAAGTGAAAGAAATCAAAGAAAATGCCGCTAAATTAAATATGATTACGCAAGTTGTCCCAGGATATACGGTCATGTTTGTATTTTTTATCATGATCACAATTGTTCGAAATTTCATTAAAGACAAAGAATCAGGGATGCTTTCGCGTCTAAGGAGTACACCGATGAAATCCTACCATTATTTAATAGGAATGTGGGTGCCTAATATATTGGTCGTTTTAACTCAATCCACTGTATTATTAGTGTTTGGAAAAGTGGTATATGGCTTGCATATTGGAGACCTGCTTTCAATTATCTTAATTGTTATAAGTTTGGCGATATGCGCAACCGGCTTAGGTTTACTATTGTCTGTATTTGTTCGCAGTGAAAATCAAGGCGTTGCGTTCGTGCAAATCATTACGATGGGCGGTGCTGTTGTTGGAGGTTTATGGTTTCCCTATGATTTCCTGCCAAGATTTGCACAGATTGTCGGCAAATTCACTCCTCAGTATTGGGCACAGCAGGGCATGCAAAACGTCATGATTCGCGGTGCACATTTGGGGGATATTTGGATAACCGTCCTGATCCTTTTAGCATTTGGATTAATAGGTTTAGTGATTGCTAGTTTACGGTTTAAAAAATTCTTTACAACTGCGATTAATTAAAAATGGCTATTAAAAACACGCTGAGTTTCTTTTTTCAGCGTGTTTTGTTGTTTTTATTGATCTGAAACCATTATAAGAATTACTTAATTTCAATGAACCGGAGGTTTGTCAAATAATCTCCTACTATCTAAATTTAATCCAAAGAAGGCAATATTTTCTTCTGCCAAATTATTATGCGCTAAATGAACTTTTTATCTATATAAACGCAAAAAAAATTGGCAAATCATTGTTTTTATACTTTATAAATTTAGAATTTTATAAAAAGTAAAGATTGGCATAGAACTTGCATTGTTTAGTTATTAGAAATTAAAAATTAATTGGAGGAAATTTTTTATGTGGGTTATTACTGTCCATTCACAGAATAACATTAAAATGTTTGAGTTTAATACTGAAAAAGAAGCAAGAGAAGTTTTAGCTGGGATTCAAGGTTATAAAATTCTGACTGAAGTGATTTATTTTAATGACGATTGTTTCATTGATTAGAGTTGTCTATTGAAAAGCAAAGGAAAGTACTTCTAGATGTATTACCTAAAGGCAGGAACAAAGATAGGGTAGTAAAACCCAAACCGGATAGAAGGGATAACAGATAGATGTGTTTTAAGGGGATGTGTTCATGGAAAAGTGCTGGAGTGATTGGCTTCTGGTATTTGCCGTTTATTTGGTTTGCAAAAAGTAAATAAAAATGCCAATATGACAAAATTTCAAAAGACAAAATAAGAGTCCTCAAATAGAGGGCTTTTTTATTTATGTATAATTATTGTTAAAAAGTAAAAAATAGACTTTATTTTACATTTAGGTGATTTTATGAAAAATAAAGTTTATGACGAAATGAATAAGGGTATGGAGCTAATCCATCAAGGTTTTAAAATCAGAAATGATATATGGATGGAGGAAATTCTTTTTTCATGGCGTTGGTGGCTTGGTTTAGGACTTGTTATCCTATGTTGGGGGAGCTGGTGGATTTTTCGAAAAAAGAACAGTTCTAATCGATTATTATTTGCAGGCTTTTTCATCATGGTCATTTCACTTTCATTGGATGCTATTGGAATGCAGCTTAAAGCATGGAATTACCTATATCCGATAATCCCATTAATTCCAGCCTATTTACCTTATGACTTAGCGTTGATGCCTGTGTCTGTCATGTTCTTAATCCAAGTGAAACCGCTGATGAGACCAGTCTATAAAGCCTTTTTGTTTGCCGTACTAACTTCCTTCGTTGGAGAACCCTTTTTTAAATGGATTGGTATTTATGAACCATTAACATGGAGATATCTTTATTCTGTTCCGTTTTATTTTATTATCTATTTGATAGCCCATTGGTTGAGTAATAGGTGTAATTTTGAAAAGGTTATGGAATAGAAAAAACGCTTGGACTACAATTAAAGCCCAAGCGTTTTAGTTTAATTCAATGAAACAACCTTTTTATCATTGCTATCATAAAATTGTTTAATAGCCTTGTTGGTGTAAACCCAGCCTTTCCAACCGATGTGAATGGTATCCTTCATGAAATAGGGATCGTATTCATGTCCGGAGAAATCGGCAACCTGGAAACCTGCAGCCTCAATTTGTTTCTTAATTCTATGATAATAGGCGAGGCGTCCTTGTTTTGGGAAACCGGTATAATCATAATACTGCCCGTTGACGGGAACCGAGATGAATAATGGTTTTGCACCAGCTTGCTTTAATACGTCTAACACAAGCTGGAAGTCGCCATATTCCCTGGACTTTCCATAGGAAGCATGGATGTTTTTATTTTTTAAAGAAGGCATAAAACCTTTAATTTTATTATACTGTGAATTTACGATATAAAAATGATTATTCGTTGCTCGTTTTGCTCCGAATTGGTCTGCTGTATGCTCAAGCTGCTGCCATGATTTATTTTGCAGCTTATGACTGATATCCCGCTTACGGTTTATACCGCCTGCTAATGTGTAGTATAAATCCTTTTTTTCTAGTAAACTTCTATAAACAAGTGCAAACGGACGAATGAAAATAGCTTCGTTTTTTGTCCAAGGATTTTGGGAAATCTCCGCTTTGTAAAGGGTGGATAGCATTGGATCATCCTTTACGGAGGAATATGTCAATAAACGCTTGATTGCTTTTTTCTTCACTTCAGGATTAATTGTATGATTAAAAGCAAAGTCATATCCTTGCAGTGAAGAATAGTTTGGTACGAAATGTGATTCATCCGCTCCTTTAGGATTAAACCATTGAGGAGACAAGACGAACACGATTTTCTTTCCCTGGAGCTGATGTATATGCTCGGAAAAATTTAAAAAATGAATCAATGATTCAGAGCCCCCCCGTCCAACAAGAAACGGGGTAAACCCATCATTGGCTACTTTAAAGTAATTGGAAGGGTGGAAGCGATCCAGCCTTGCCAGCTCTGATGAACCATAAATTGGCAGATACTTGGGATCCTCTAGCATTTTCGATTGCACATACTTCCCTTGAAACATGAAGGGATTTAATTGCGTTGCCGCCTCGCTGACACTATTCTTCGGAATCAGTTTCTCGATCCATTTATTTGGAATGATAACTAGCCCAATTAAAACAAAAAAGGCTAGGAAAAGCGGCATAAAAATGGGTTGTTTCATCTCATATCCGCCAACTGTATGGCGATATTATTAGGAGTATCCCAAGTATCACGGTCAAATTCGGTAATTGGTACGGTAATACCAAAGCGCTCTTCGACTTGAACGAGCAATTCTACTGTTCCAAATGAATCAAGTAGAGCAGAGTCAAATAAGTTGATATCCGGATTTTCTTTTACAGCATCATCCTGACAAATTTCTGCTAGTAACTCAATTACTTGTTCTCTAAATTCCATCTTAATCAAACTCCTTAATGAATATAATGTCCTGAGAAAATATAAAATCCAAAGCAAACAACATGGAAGGTTAGCAGGACACTAACAACCTGTGTAAATTTATTTTGCGGCCACCATTTATGTTTTTTATTCCATTGCTCAAACATATTGTAGCAGACCATTAACAGCGCATGATAAATTCCATACACAATGTATTGTATCTCAAGCCCATGCCAAAAACCCATGAGCAGGAATAGTAAAACATAGCCAAGATTGGAAGTAATATTTCGATTTTTAATCCATTTCTTTTTCGTCATCCAAAAAACAAACCGCATATAGACATAATCCCTAAACCAGAAAGAAAGACTCATATGCCAGCGATTCCAGAAATCCTTCATATTCCGGCTGATAAACGGCAAATTGAAGTTTTCCGGTGATTTAACACCCATAATATAGCTGACGCCAATGGCGAACGCGCTATAGCCGGCAAAATCGAAAAATAAATAAAAGCTATAGCCATACATATAATATAGCTGGCTCTCGAAATGATTGGCTGCGATAAATCTTAGATTGGCAAGAAAAAAGTGATTGATCGAATAACCAATAATGTATTTATATAAAAAACCCTGGAAGATTTTATTAATCCCGTTATACAAAAGCAGCTTATAATCTTCGCCTGTTAATTCCTGTTTTAGGTCTTTATCAAACCTGCGATAGCGATCAATCGGACCAGATGAAATCGTCGGGAAAAATAAAATAAAATAAAGCAGGCGATGGAGCGGGATATTTTGTTTAATCAGCCCGTCCCTTGTTTCCATAATCATTTGAGTTGCTTTAAAGGTTAAATAAGAAATTCCTAAAAAGGAGGCCCAATTTATCGGTGAAAAATAGGGCATGAACTTGGAAAACATTAACGGCAGGATCGAAGCGATTACTGCCAAAGTGAAAACCAAACCGCTATTCGCCTTTTTCCGATAGCGGATATAGCCTTGAATTAACAGAACTTGCCATATAGTAAAAATAATTAAAGCGATGAATCCGGTAAGCTTTGATGAAAAAATAATGGCTAAGACAAGAACGGAGACAATCATATTATAGGTATGAAATCTCTTTCCTTGCAGTCCAAGAATGACCGTTGGTGCTAAAAGAATCGCTAGGATGAAAAAGAATGAAAATGAACCATATGGTGTCATAATAATACCTTTTCACGAATTTGTTTTCGATCGACTTTTCCATTTGGTGTGATCGGTAGTTCCGCGTGATAGGAGAACTTTCTTGGTATCATATATGCAGGAAGTTCTTCAGCCAATTCTTTTTTTATTGCACCGGTCAGTTGGTATTCTTTTTCAAAGTTGTGCTCTGCTGGAATTATCAAAACGGATAAATAATCAATCTTGTCATTTTGGTAGACAGGAACAACAACTGCTGATTTCACATATTTCGATTTTGCTATATGGTATTCGATTTCCTCTAGCTCCATACGATAGCCATGCAATTTGATTTGAAAATCCATTCGCCCTTTATAAAAAAGCTGACCCTGTTTCATATAACCAGCATCACCGGTACGGTATGCTTGCACACCGTTATGCATGAAAAAGGCCTTTTCTGTTTGTTCCTTTTGCCCAAGGTATCCTTTGCTGACACTTGGACCAACAATAATAATTTCACCTTTTTCATCATCTAGAATCTGCTTTTGGTTTTCATCCAATAACACAATTTGCGTATCGCCTTTTGCCTTACCGACAGGAAGGGTTTGATATTCCTGTAAAATTTCTTCGGTCACCTCAACAGAAGTTACCGCAACCGTTGCCTCTGTTGGACCATATGTGTTAAATACTTTCGCCTTCGGAAATCGCTCCTTCAGTTGCTTACAGACCGAAACAGGAAGGATCTCCCCACAGAAAAGAAATACGGATAATTCCGGTAGCAGTTCTTGATTATAGGAAGGATCCATTAGACACATTTGGGCAAATGAAGGTGTTGACGTCCACACCTGTGTGTTCGATTTTTTTAATTCCTCAAATAAAATTTTCGGTTTTGCAATCATTTCTTTTGTAATTGCCCAAATGGTCCCACCGCTTGCGAGTGCAGGGTAAAGGTCCATGACGGAAAGATCAAATGAAAAAGGTGCTTGATTTAAAAAGCGCAGCCCGCCACTGATAGGGAAGTCTTCCACCATCCAATCTACAAAGCTTTGCAGGTTATCGGCGGAAATTTGCACACCCTTCGGATTTCCCGTACTTCCTGACGTATAAATAATATAAAAAGTTTCATCTTCTCTTACCCAAGTATCCATTGTAACGGGTAAAAAAGAATGATTTTTGATTTCACTTACGTTTACAACCTGAACAGATGTATCCTCAACCAGTAGGGTATCTTTAGACACATTAATTACTAGTTTCGTTTTCGAGCTCTCGATGATTTTTGCAATCCGTTCCAACGGAATCGAAGTATCCACCGGAATATACGGATGACCGGCCCTGACACTGCCTAAAAAAGCAACAAGCATTTCTGGTTCCATATGCCCATAAATTAGAATGGGCGATAGCGGCTTAAGTTCTGTGTTTAAAATAAACGAGGCAGTTTGTTCCGCTCTCTTCCAAAGCTCACCGTAGTTGATTGTTTGGTCCTGCGAAACGAACGCTAGTGTTTCCGGCTTTGTATCCGCCATTTTTTTAATATTTGATAATAGTTTCATAGGTAGTACCCCCATTAAAAATCATTGTAAATATAGGATCCAGCACTTGCATCATTGAATCCGTACATGAAAAACAATAAGAGGAGGATGATCAGGTAGTAAATAAATCTGTTGACCCACCTCACTTTTTCACGATAGAAAAAATCTTTTAGTTTATCAATCATACTAATTACCCCGCGTTTGAATTTGTCAAATATGTGTACGTTTTATATGTGAAATGAACTTTTTTTTGAAAAAATATTAGTTTGTTTGAGATTTTTAGTGTGAATGTTTGCCCTTTCAAGGAAACAGGTGAATGCTTCCTTTGACGTTTTAATCATAATCCCCATCGTATTTTCTTGCATTAAAAATAAATGAGAGCACTATTAATTTTTTCTGACTGTATATATAAAAAACATTGAAAAACCCGGTGCAAAATTATTGCATCGGCAATTTATTTTAATTCTTTAGTACACTTTTTGCAACCACATACCGATTCTAAAAAATACTAGAAAAACGGTCATTTTGTTTCCGGTCAATTTGAAAACTTTATCACAAAAATACAAAAGCTTCGACATTTATTTGTCGAAGCCTCCGTTTCTTATTAAACCATTTCTGATTGCACATAATGGAATAACAGTTTTGCTGTTGATTCAATAGATGATTGATGTGTCCGTTCAAACGCATGGGACGAATCAATTCCAGGACCTACCAATCCATGAACAATATCATGTCCGGCGCGAATCGCAGCTGAAGCATCCGAGCCATAAAATGGGTAAATATCAAGTTTATAGGGAATTTTATTTTCTTCTGCAAGACGGACTAATTTTTTTCTTAATTCATAATGATATGGACCACTGGCATCCTTGACGCAGATGGATACCGTGTATTCATCCGTAGATTGCCCGTCACCCATTGCCCCCATATCAACAGCCAAATATTCAACTGTTTCTGGTGATATATTGGAATTGCCGCCATAGCCGATTTCTTCATTGTTAGAAATTAAGAAATGAGTTGTATGGGGCAGGGGAATGTTTTCATATTTGATTTGCTTAATTAATTGTAAAAGTATTCCGACGCTTGCTTTATCATCTAAATGCCGCGATTTAATAAAGCCGCTTGGAGTGATTTCGACCCGTGGATCAAATGAAACGAAATCCCCGACTTCAATTCCAAGGGCACGGATATCTTTTGCATTATGTACTTTTTCATCAATCCGGATTTCCATGTTTTCCTGGTTGCGCTCGAGTTTACCAGCATCTTTATAAACATGGACCGAGGTTTGATGCATCAAGATGGTCCCTGTATATTTTTTTCCACTGCTGGTTTCAATTTGACAGTATTCACCCTCAATTGAATTGTATTTAAATCCGCCAATGAGATCAATTCGCAGACGCCCGTTTCCTTTAATTTCCTTCACCATTGCCCCAAGTGTATCAACGTGGGCGGTTAACATCCGATGCCGGCTCGTATCATTCCCAGGGATGGTTGCAATCAATCCGCCTTTACGATTTCTTTTTGTTTCAACCTGTAACTCTGTGAGGAAATTTTCGACGAATGTAATAACATCATTTGTATTTCCGGACGGACTTGGGATTGATACAAGGTCCGCAATTAATTTCATGGTTTCTGCTGTATTTGCGTTTGACAAGGCGATTCTCCTTTCAAAATCATTCTTTTTTATTATACAACTAATTGAAATCTAGATGACAAAAATCGTTTTTTCGGCAATTTTTTTCAGGTTTGCGCATAGGTTAGCAGTGATTAATTCTTTTTATGGATAAAACAAAAGAAAATTGGACATAAATGGACCAATTTAATAGGTAAGGGGAAATTAAAAATTAGTGATTTACAGACTGGCGGAGGGAGAAAAATGACCAGATTAGAACTATACCATGATAAGCCGAAGCAATACTCACGAAAAGGTCCACTCTTTTTCGTTCTTGCTTGTATTATTTTAACAGTAGGTTTCTTTGTCTTTCGATATTTTTATTTTAGCACGATTCGAATTGAAGCACCGTCGGAGGATTTAGGGAGGAAGGTTGTCATCCATCTTCCAAACGGTCAAAAGGTGTATACCTATGAAAATTTAATTATTGAGAAAGATGGCAAAAAATATTATAAAGGTGAGCGCAATACCATCGATTTAACAGGTGGCAAGGTGGATTATAAGAATTGGAAGTAAGTTAGTTTGAATTGATTATACGTGTGCACATGAGATTTTACCTCGGTAAAAATCTGATGTGCATTTTATATTTATTGCAGTTTTTAACACAGATTAGGGAATAATTCAAATAGATGATTGCAAAAAGTGGTGTTTTTAGGGGAGATTAAGTTGGAAATCGTATACCGTACATTAATTGTTTTATTGGCAGGATATTTGTTTTTAAGGGTGACAGGAAAAAAGGCAGTTTCCCAAATGCACACTTTCGATTTATTGTATATTTTTGTCCTAACGAATATAATTAGTACGCCCGTTGAGGATAGTAATCTAGGAAAAGCCATCATTTATGGTGTAATCACAGTCATTTTATATAAGATCTTTATCCGATTATCCATACATAATAAATTAAGATGGATTTTATATGAAAGTCCAACAGTCTTGATTCGAAACGGTGATATTGATCGAAAAGGACTTAAAAAGGTGCGTATGCCGATAAATGAATTATTGTCACACTTAAGAGTAAAAGGCTACACCGACACAAGGAATATTGCTCTTGCTGTGATGGAAGAAACAGGAAGTATTAGCGTGATTCCCAAGTCCAAATATCGACCAGTTCAACCTAATGATTTAAAGCTAACAATAAAGAAAGAATATATTCCCATTCCACTGATCATGGACGGGCAAATTATTTATCATAATTTAAAATATCTAAAACTTGAACAAGGTTGGCTAATGAACGAGGTTAAAAAATTGGGTGAAAAGGTAGAAAACATTATGCTAGCCACTTTTTTAGACAATGGAAAATTATTTATTGATAATAATGAAATTAAAAGTAATAAAAATAATCCTTATTACTACAATCCTGGGGAAGATAATTAAAAACGTAAGGGGGATTCATTTATAATGAAACAAGCCAAATTAGACACTAAAGTTCTTTCGGTTTTAGGAGATAAAATTCAATTAATTAAAACAGAAAAAGGGGCAATATATTTAGTCGGACCGATACGCCTCCCTGTTAACTTATATGGCGAAACGGTAATTTTCAAGTGGTATTGCTGGTTAAATTGTGACGAAGTAACAGAGGATTTTGAACGGATCATTGAAAAATTATCTTCAGTTAATTTAGCAGAATTTCAGCAATCAAGTGTTTTGGCTTATGGAGATTTCGAATATGCAGATGATGCGATTATTCGAATGCATTCGATTTGTCATACAGGTGATATTTTTGGAAGTAAAAGATGTGATTGTGGGTTTCAATTAAAACAATCCATGAAAATGATTGTGGAACATGGTAATGGAGCCTTATTTTATTTAGCTAACCATGAAGGACGTGGAATTGGATTATTCAGCAAGGCAATGGCCTATATCCTTCAAGAAAATGACTACGATACAGTTGAAGCTAATCAAGCTTTAGGTTTTGTGGATGATTCCAGAAATTATAGCGATTCAATACAAGTATTAAAAGCATTAAGGTCCAAGCCAGTAACGTTAATTACAAACAATCCAAAAAAACTTCAAGCATTAAAAAACGCTGGCTTAGTGGTTTCAGGCAGAGAACCTTTATGGGGGGATATTTCTGAATATAACGAGAAGTATTTGAAGACTAAAATTAATAAGTCAGGTCATTTGGAAGATGAAGGGACTTGTTGTAATGACTAGTCATGAATTTTTTATGGATTTGGCTTTGAATAATGCTCGTGCAATGAAAGGTCAGACAGATCCGAACCCTCTAGTTGGGGCTGTAATTGTAAATGAGAACAGAGTGGTAGGGATCGGTGCTCATTTAAAAGCGGGAGAGCCGCATGCTGAGATTCATGCTCTTCGTATGGCTGGTGATAAGGCTAAAGGGGGCACCATTTATGTAACACTTGAACCTTGTTCTCATTATGGAAGAACAGGGCCATGTGCAGTTGCAATTGTTGAAGCGGGCATTAATAAAGTTGTGATAGCAACTCTTGACCCGAATCCGGTTGTTTCAGGTAATGGTGTCAAAATACTAAAGGATGCCGGAATTGAAGTAATTATAGGGGTTTGTCAAGAAGAATCCCAACAAATGAATGAGGTATTTAACAAATTTATTGTGGAGAAAAAACCTTTTGTTACATTAAAGTCTGGGACTTCGCTTGACGGTAAAATTGCCACTCGTACATCCGACAGCAAATGGATTACATCTGAAGAAGCCAGAGTAGATGTCCATCAACTTAGAAATGAAAATATGGCTATTTTAGTGGGAGTTAACACAGTCATTAAAGATAATCCAGAGTTGACAACACGCATTCCGAATGGAAGGAATCCTATTAGAGTGATTATGGATTCCACATTAAAAATCCCTTTAGAATCGAAGGTAGTGAAGGATAAAAAAGCGGAAACATGGATATTCACGAGCATGAACTACGATAAGGAAAAGTGGAAATCACTGAAGTCATTAGGAATAAAGATTTTTCCAATTGCAGACTTTGTAGACCCTAAGGAAGTAGTAAAAATATTGGGCGAAAACCTTGTCTCTTCTTTATTAATTGAAGGGGGAGGTTCGATTAATGCATCATTCCTAGAAAATAAATTAATTGATAAGGTAATTTTATATTTTGCTCCCAAATTAGTTGGCGGAGGGCAGGCACCTACCTTTCTAGAAGGAGAGGGGATAGATAAAATGAGAGATGCTGTCGAGCTAAAGGACACCTCTTTTATAAAAATTGGCAAAGATTTTAAATTCGTAGGATACCCGATTTACAAATGAGGGATTTTTAAATGAAAATTGGTTTTGATATTGACGATACATTAATCGATCTAAGGGGCCATGCCTTTCATCTTTATAATAAAAAGTTGAATCAAAATGTTCCACTCAATGTGTTCCATGGATTAAATAGAGTGGAAATTCATGAACCGTTTGGATTAACGGATGAACAAGGGAAAAAACTATGGAACGATTCATTAGAGGAAATTTATTACACCGAATGTCCTCCATTCCCACAGGCGGTGGAAACATTACAAGAGTTAGAAAAGCAAGGACATGAAATATACTATATTACTTCAAGACCAAAAGAACATGGAGAACGTACAAGGGAATGGTTAAAGGGAAGAGGATTTCCTGTTCAAAATGATCGGTTTTTCTACGGGATGCAAGACAATGAAAAAGTTGAAATCATTAAAGGATTAAAACTTGATTATTATTTTGATGATAAACCAGAGGTTTTAAATACACTTTTGAACGAAACATTAAGGGTTTATATAAAAGATCAATCCTATAATCGACATTTGAAGCTTCCAAGAATCGTTAATTGGACAGAACTTCAGGAGATTGTTTTCAAGTCAATTTAACGGTCAAAAGGGAACTGGACACCGTTCCCTTTTGACCGTTCCTTATTTAAACCAGCCCTTTTTCTTAAACCAGAGATACATCCCCAAACTAATTAACGCCATAAGAAAAAGTGCGGCAAAGTACCCGTATTTCCAGGTTAATTCCGGCATATAATGAAAATTCATTCCATAGAGTCCAGCAATGAAGGTTATCGGCATAAAAATCGTAGTGATAACTGTTAAAACTTTCATCACATGGTTCGTTTGGTGTGAGTTGATCGAAATATAGCTATCACGAATATCGGTCGTCAGCTCACGGTTTGCTTCAATCATCTCCGACAGTTTTAGTAAATGATCATAAATATCAGAAAAATAAGCAATCCTGCCTTGAATACTTGTCAACCGCTGTGAATTAATAATTCGATACAGCAAATCACGCATCGGGGTAATCGTATGCCGTAGTGAGAGAAGGTCATGTCTGGCATCAAATAGATCCTCCAGCAAAGCCTCCATTGAACGTCCCTTTGAATTTTCATCTATTTCGTTTAATGTATCTTCGATTTGATAGACCAAGGGAAAATAATTATCAACCATTTTATCGAGTACATTATAAAGCACATGGGAAGGATCCCATTTTTTTACGGCCTTTCCTAAGCTGAATCGATTCCAAACCTCATCTATTTCTGAGCAGGATCTATGATGAAATGTAATAATATAATGTTTACTGAGAAAAAAATCCACTTCTTCTCTAGTAATCGTCTGGGGATTCAGTGACTGTGTGACAAAAAAGGCATAGTCATCATAATAGTCGAGCTTTGGTCGCTGTAATGTATGAATACAATCCTCAATCGCCAATGGGTGAAAGTCCAGGGGTTCCCGCAGCATATCCGTTTCCTCCTCGCTTGGCTCTTGAAAATCAATCCAATACCAGCGAAACTCTCCCTTCACCAGCTTTGAAACCTCTACGTTCTTGACTAATTCATAATTCTGGTTTATTGCAAGCGTTCTAATCATAGTAACTCCTTATCACATTCAAATTCCTAAAACTAACTATAAACGAATTTGAAGAAAAAAACAGGAAATCATTCTTTTATCGTAACAAACTACTCTAGGTCCATTTTTATATCTTGGCAAAGTAATGGAAACTCATCCCAATTATTCATACTGGTCGATAAATGGGATTTCGGAATAAAATCCCATTTTCAAGGAAAGTTAAAAGGAAAGAAGTGGAACGCGGGGGAATAAAATGACGTTTAATCGAATCGAAACGATTAAAGAATCATTAAGAAGCAAAATTCAGCAGGCAGAAGATGTGGTTTTTAAAGAACTTCATACTAAGGATAAATACATTGAAACTTTTTATATTAAATCGATTAGTGATAAAAATATCCTTCAGAACAATTTGATAAAACCATTTTTTGAAATACTTACTCCTGATAGTTTTTTAGCGTATCTTCAATCACAGCCAAAGATAAAGGCGTTTGAAAATGAGCAAAAAACACTTGATGAGTTAATCAGGGGAGTGACAGTTCTTTTCTATCAGGATGCCATTTTCATGCTCGATAGCAAGGTGGATCGGAATAGTTCTGTATTAGATACAACCGTTGAGACCACTATTCAAGGACCACAATCAGGTTTTAGTGAAAGCTTGCCAACAAACTTGGGACTAATTCGTCAGCGATATCCCGAAACTACTTTAACAATTGAGACAACTGAAGTGGGGAAAATCTCCAAAACTAAGGTAATGATTCTGCATGATAAAAAATTCGCTGACCCAGATGTATTAAATCGTATTAAGCAATTTCTCACATCTGTAGACATTAACATGTTTCAAACGGGCGAACAGCTTTTGGATGCGATCAAAAAAAGTAATCGTTCACTTATACCTGTTATGCTCGTTACGGTTTTAAAGCCCTAACAAGTGACCAATTAAGCTGGGACTCTATGTTCGAGGTTGGAACTCATCTGTTTGAATTTCCAAATTTAAAAGCACTTGCGGCAGCAACGTATGTTTTTTCCGGGTATACAAATCTGATGATTTTTAATCGTGTGATTAAAGGGAAATTGAAAATCTGGAATTTTATTGCCGTCTTTTTTCTAGGCCTTTTTAACCTTTTTACTACATTCTTAATTCCCATCGGGTTTCAAGGGTCTGATGGGGCGAATGAATTTCTATATCCGTGGATTTCAACTGCGGATTGCCTGCGGTTGGTATACAGCCCAATTGAACGGGTAATCTTTCTGTTTTTAATGTTTTATATGAGTATTACCCTTGTAAGCATATCGGTTCACTGGCATGCGTCCTTTGAATTATTAAAGGGAACTTTCAAGAATAAAGGAAGCAAGAAAAAGGAATGGATTGTGCTTTCGATATTTATTGTTTGTGCCGTTGCTGGGGTGCAGTATTTAAATACGGTTCTATTAAATAAGTTTACTGTTTACTGGCTGCAAATTCGCTTTTGTTTTGAAGTTGTAACAATCGTCATTTTCTTCTTATGGGCAAGGAGGAAAACAGCTTGAAGAGTTCTTTAAAAAAGATCCAAATAGTGATTATTTTCATCGTCGTCTTGCTTCTTTGCGGAGGTGGTTTTAAAGATATTGATAAACGATTTTTTGTTGTCAGCATTGGTGTTGATCTTGCGAAAAACAGTTCAAAAAAATACCTTGTCAGCCTTAAATTTGCGATTCCTGCTATAAGTAAAGATTCACCAAGTGAATATGTGATTGTTACTGAAGAAGCAAATTCTATGGGGGAGGCTGTACGAATTATTAAAACAAAGGTGGATCGAGAGATTGATTTCAGCCATGCAAAGCTGGTTGTATATGGAGAAAAGGTACTAAAACAAAGAGGGAATAAAGGTATTCATTATTGGCTTACCAGAAGAAGGGATATTCAGGAAATTGCATGGGCTGCAATCGGGAAACCAACTGCGGAGGCCGTTTTAAAGGTAAGACCTAAATCAGAAACGATTCCTTCTAATTCTTTATTTTTGTCTCTTGGAAAAGACGGATCGGAAACTCCCTACATAATCTCACAATTTATTTTTGAAATGAAAAGAAAATTAATTGAAAAAGGAGTGGACCCATTTCTTCCCATCATTGAGGCTAAAAAAGAAATTTTTGAAATCAATAAAGTTGGGCTCATGGATAAATCTCATATTAAACTAATGTTAACTCCCGAAGATTCTATTAACACGTTTGATGGGTAGAAAACAGATTTCACAAATGACCTTTTTTAATTACATTACAGGTATCTCGATTGGTGCGGTGGCCGGTTCTATGACCATTGATTCAAGTATTAAAGTTTCAACAGGAATTGTCAGCCTTTTAACTTGGACCGGGTTAACGGTATTGGTAGGTATTGTTGATCTAAAGTTTAGAAAGTTTCGAAAGATAGTTGAAGGGGAACCGATCATTCTCATAAAACAAGGGAAGGTATTAGAAAAGGCTTTAAAAAAATCGAGCTTGGATATAAAACAGTTACAGATGCTTCTTCGTAAAAAAGATGTATTTTCTTTTCAAGATGTTGATTATGCCATTTTCGAAACAAGTGGGGAATTATCGGTAATGCTTAAGGAAGCGAAACAGCCATTGAAGCAGGAACAACTGCCATTTCAGGTCAAACAACAACAACAAGCACCGATACCAATGCAGATAATTACAGATGGCAAGGTAATTGAAGAGAATTTACAGCAATTAAATATAGACAGAAATTGGGTAGATGAGCAATTAACACGAGCCGGAACAATTCTTTCTGAAGTCTTTTATGCGGAATTACAAAAGGACGGTTCCTTATATATTGATAAACGAAATGATCAATTCCTTCATTAAAAAAGGCATCCTTGCTCAGAGGATGCCCCGATTTCCCTTTAAACGGTTATTGGTGCTTGATTTCTAAGTGCCTGTGGAATGTAAACACAGTAAGGCTCACTCTCCATATAGTCCCCTGTTACGGCATAGGTTCTCGAGCGGGAACCGCCGCAAACCTTGTTATATTCACATACACCACATTTCCCTTGATAGTTGTCCGGCTGCCTTAGTTCTTTAAATATTTTTGAATCACGGTAAATATCCGCAAGAGGCGTCTTGCGAACATTCCCACCGACAATTGGCAGCAATCCGCTCGGCATGACATCCCCAATATGGGAAACGAAAAGAAAGCCATTACCATCATTCACCCCTTTAGGAGCTCGTTTCAGGCCGTCGTGCATCGAAGCAAAGTCGGTGGTTATCGAATTTTCGTAACAAATTTCGCCGTTTGTAATGAGGTGCTCACGTGCTTTTTGCTGAAGTACGACACGTCGGTAGTGCTGGGCAGCAGTTGTTTTAATATCATACGGTGCCGTTTTGCTTAACTCATATAGCCAACGGAAAACTTTTTCGTGCTCTGCGGGAGTAATGCAAGCATCTAACTGGCCCCTGCCGGTTGGAACGAGTAAGAAAATATACCACATCACTGCTTTTAATTCTCCGACAAGCTTGGCCATTTTTTCTAATGAATCATAATTGTAACGGGAAATGACCGTATTAATTTGAAGCGGCATGTTAAGTTCATTTAAGTAGTTTATTTTTTCAAACGTTAATTGAAAGGATCCTGGTGTTCCGCGGAAATGATCATGAATTTCGGGTGTCGGGCCATCCAAACTAAAGCCCCAGCGGGAAAGACCGACCGCTTTTGCTCGCTCCATGCGTTCCTTTGTAACGTTTGCAGTGGCGCTGGGAGTCATTGAGACACGCATCCCTTTTTTAACTGCATAATCAGCAAACTCAAAAAGATCCTCACGCATCATACAATCCCCGCCAGTAAATACAAGCATTGGGTTATCCAGTTCAAAGATTTGATCAATCAGGTTAAGGCCTTCCTCATGGGTCAGCTCCCTGGTGTCTGGTGTCAGTTGGGCATCTGCCCGGCAATGGACACATTTAAGTTGGCATGCCCGTGTTACCTCCCAAATCACAATAAACGGATTTTGATTGTAATCAATGATTTTACCTAAACCATAAGGATGGCCATTACTTGATGGATGTCCTTTCTCAAAACCATGCATCTTTATCACCAAAATTCTATGTATTTTGTAAGAATTATCTCTCAAGTTTTATTATAAATTTGTCTTTCAGTTGTGAATGGATGGTTTGTTACAATATTTCTAAATCCTTTTTACAGATATTTGTCTATTCTCCCTTTTAAACTATTAAAAATATATTACAAGAATGTTACAATCCATTGGGGTTCTATGAAGAAAACAGCCCTGAATCCAATTATGATAAAGGTTGGAATTGGTTCTAATGATTGTTACATTAAGTGCTTTCTCTACCAATATAGGAATAGATAGCCAATCCCTCCAAATTTTACGGCTATTTCCAACATTACATCTTCTATTATGATGGTAGTAACAATAAATAAAGAGGAGTGCCACCATGAAAAAACAACTTTTAACAGCTTTTGCTGCTGCCGGATTATTATTTACAGCATTTGGAGGTTCGGCTAGTGCAGAAGAAAATGTATACACTGTTAAATCTGGCGACACACTTTGGAAGATTTCGCAAGCTAACAATGTAACGGTTAGTAATCTAATAACCTTGAACCACCTTTCTACTAATACTATCTATGTAAATCAGAAGCTATTACTTTCAGCTCAAATAGAGACTACTGCTGTCACTAATTCTACCTATACGGTAAAATCTGGAGATACGCTTTGGAAAATTGCTACCGCTTTCAATACAACGGTTGCAGCATTGAAAAGTTTGAATGGGTTAACTTCTGATACCATTTATGTGGGACAAACTTTAAAGGTAAAGGGAACGACTGCTATGGCTCCTTCGGTAGAAACGAGGGCACAGTCCGTAATGACTGAGGCAAAAAAATATATTGGAACTCCATATTTATGGGGGGGAAGTACTCCAACCGGTTTTGATTGCAGCGGATTTAGTAGCTATGTATTTAATAAAGTTGGGATAACGATCCCAAGAACTGCTGCGACACAATGGTCTGGATTAAAAACAATCAGCGCCCCGCAGCCAGGTGATTTAGTATTTTTTGAAACGTATGCACCAGGCCCTACTCATGTTGGAATCTATTTGGGCAACAACCAATTTATCAGTGCAACCTCATCATCTGGGGTTACGGTTAGTGATATGAATAATACCTATTGGAAGCCTAGATATTTAGGTGCAAAAACAGCATTTTGATAGAAAACGAGGAAGGTCTTTTATCGAACGATAAAAGGCCGTTTTATGCATTTGAAAAGTCTTAATGTTAGAAGAAGGATTCTTCTATTAAAATAATGAATATGTAGTATAGCTAAGAATAAAAATTTTAACCGAGGAGAAATAGATGCTAAAAAGACTAGTCAGTATTAGTGTATTAATTTTGATTATTGTACTCGGCTACTTGCAGAAAGATGACCTTGTCCACTTGATAAAGCAAGGCGGGACAGTTTCGATTTTTATCAGTATGCTTTTAGTAGCAATTTGTGTCTTTTTCCCGCTGATTCCATTTCCTGTGTTAGCCGGAATGATTGGGGCAATATTTGGGACAGCCCAAGGTATGTTTATCTCTTTAATAGGAGCCATGGCTGGAACAATAGTTTTCTTTTTTATCACCAGATATGGATTTAGGGATTATGCCCAGGAAAAGCTCTTGAAATATCCTAAGTTTCAGGAATATGAGAAATTTCTCAATCGCAATTCCTTTCTTGCCATTTTAGCCTGCCGATTAGTTCCAATTATTCCAGCACCGGTTGTAAATATTATTTGTGGTCTTAGTAAAGTAAATTGGCTCATATTCTTTACCGCTTCAACCATCGGTAAGATCCCGAATATATTGTTGTTATCGTTTGTTGGTGCAACGCTAAGCAGCAATAAGCTCTTATCCTTTGGTTTATATGGCTTTTATATATTAGTTATCTTTCTGATTAACTTTGTTATTGTCTACCGCAAGAAAGCTAAGACACTTAAATAACGCTTTTAATCGATATCTCGTTATTTTTTCCTTCTAAGGTGACGATTTTTTTGAAGTAGCTTTTTAAAATAAGCCACCTGGCCGGGTAAGAGTAAATAAAATCCTCCATCACTTCTGGGGAATAGAAGACCAAACAATCCAATTGGGCTTTGTTCTTTTTCAAATCATAAAGCAGTGCATGAGGAATCGAATAATGTTGATAGATTTGGTTAGGATTTAATTTTACAATTTGAATGCTTTTGCTTTGAATATGATTTAAAATGCTTTGTTCTTGGAGGGTAAAGCTTTCTTCCTTCGATAAATTATTTATTTTTATTTGTTCATTTATAAAATAAATGCCTTTCATTTATGACCACCCCATTTTATTACTTGATTGGTATTGTTATTGACAGGGAACGGGGTTCGTATACCCATAAATGAAATGGTTTTTCTGAAAGGTGATAAACATGTCAATTTGGAAAAAAGATGGTTTTTTTATTTGTACGGAAAAACAATACCTTGATGTCTCAGTGGTTCATCATTTTTTAAGTGAGGAATCCTATTGGGTACCAGGAATTAAACTTGAAGTTGTAAAAAAATCAATCGAGAATTCATCGATTTGTTTTGGGGTATACGAGGGAAATCCAGCCCAAGGAAATGCTAAACAGATCGGCTTTGCCCGTGCAGTCAGTGATTTTTGTAGGTTTGGCTGGATCATGGATGTTTTCATTCTTGATGAATTTCGCGGTAGAGAGTTATCCAAATGGCTGATGGAAATCATTACGGAACAGTCTGATTTAAAGGACGCTGCGAAATTAATGTTGGCTACTAATGATGCCCACGGACTGTATGCACAATATGGGTTTAAGACGATTGAAAATCGGGATCTTTATATGGAACGAAAGTTATAGTTTGTTGGGCAAAAAAATGACCCGGCAAATGCCTGCCGGGCTTGACAATACAAATCTATATTAAAAGGGGAGCGGTGTAGGTTCGTCCTGAACCTGTTTTTATCTTAACGAAAATTTATGAACAAACTATGAAGGAAACTTTAATAGTTTTGGAAATGTAAGTTTTAAATTAAAGGTGGAGAATATTATGAAAGATTACCATTGCTGTGCCACATGCCAGCATTTTAAGGCAGAGAAAAAAGAAAAAAACATGCACTATTACTGCAGCCGGCTACGCTACGAAACCAAAACCCACTACAAATTCAACTGCTGGACCCCAAAAGAACATATCAAAAAACTATTGCGGTGACATAATGCGGTGACAGGCACCGTTCGTGGACAAAACGGGTTTATTGTCCGTTTGAGGCGGACAATAAGCAAGGTAATAATTGATAGTGCTTTTTGGGTCTGAAAAATTGGCAGCACGGGAACTAACAATGGGTCTCAGTGCCCGTAAAGACAAAAAAATCGGCAGCACGGGAACTAACACGGGTCTCGATGCCCACCAAATGGCAGAAAATCACCTGCATGGGAACTGACAAAAACACTAAACGAACAAGCCTGCACCCTACCCAAGCCCTACATTAACTCTCTTCTTCTTAACACCGGTAAACCACAAACTCATCATGAAACTAACCACACCAATTCCAATCAACACGCCCCCAAGTATTTCCATGTTCTCCGACGAAACCTCGGACCCAAAAATTAATCCCAGAACTATTGAAGATAAAATCGAGCCCAAATATCGGCAGGTTTGAAATAAACCTGAAGTGGTCCCAAGCATTTCTTTCGGACTTTCTTTCAACATCGCCACTTGCAAAACAACATTTCCAATCCCATAACTCAAACCCATTATTGCCAAAATCAACCCAATTTGCCACCAATTGGCTGCCTTGATAAAGAAAAGAGACAAAATAATAGCACCTAAAACAGATAGCAGCGCACCAAATATAATCGGCTGCTTAACCCCCGACTTATCAATCCATTTACCGGTGATGGGTGAAATAATAATACTCATCCCAGACATAAACAGCATAAACAAACCGCTTTTTTCCACACCAAAATGCATGGCATCCTGGAAATAAAGGGGGAGACCGAAAAATAAACAATAAAAAAAGATATTTAACACGATAAACTGCAGATAAACCCATGAAAGCTGGCGATGTGTTTTAAAAATCCGTACATCAATAAATGGCACCTTCACATGTAACTCCCGCCAAACAAATAATAAGAAAAATATTAACCCTGCGACTCCGGATAGATAATGAATTTTTGATTCAAATGATAACAAAAACCATAAAAGGAAGACCATTCCGCCCGCAAAAAAAGCGATCCCTAATAAATCAAGATGAGAAAGAAACTCTTTCATACTTTCTCTCTCTCGTGGAGGATCCTTTGGGAACATATACCATCCTAGTAGCAAACTAATAAGGAGGAAGGGGACATTTACCCAAAAAATCGCCGGCCAGTCTCCCCATACAATCAAAAATCCTCCAAGCGTTGGACCTAGTGCTGTCATAGCGGAAGCAAAAATAGAAAGAACCGATAATGCTGAAGCTTGTCTATCTTTAATATTGTCCCGAATCAACGATACCCCAGAAGGATAAATAGCACTGCTGCCAATCGATTGAATCAGACGCATGAACAATAACATTAGAAAGGTTGTGGAAAACGGTGCTGTAAAAGCTGATATGGCAACAAGAAACAATCCCGTGATAAAGGTCTTCTTACGGCCAATTAAATCACCAATTTTTCCAGTAACAGGTTGAGCAACAGCACTAGCAAGGTAAAAGGATGAAATTAACCAGGAAACAGTTGTAAATGAAAGGTGGAAATCCTTTTGGATGCTCGTTAAGGCAAGTGAAATCATTGATGAATTTAACGGGTTCAGCATGGTACCAGAAGCGACCGCCGTTAAAAATAAGGCGCGATTTTTCTTCATGTGTTCATTCCCTTTGCAAACGAATTTCTAGGTGTTTCGATAAACATAATCTTAGCGATAAACTCTTTTTCTAAAAAAATAATGATAGACGATAACTAATAGGCTTTCAACAAATACGTAAACACAAATGGAATAACGTAACCCGTAGCCATTTTTATAATGAAAAATTCCGATTTTTACACACAGCCATTCAAGCGCTATGGCACCAACGGTCCACGCCAAAATATATACCATACACAGTAGTCCGCTAACTTTAAATTTTTCAAAGAAATAAATAAAGAGGTATCCAAAAGGACAATACATCATATAGGACAAAATATCAAAAAATTCATAGTCTGATACATCGCCAACATCATAAAAATCAAGTGGTGGAACAGCAATGGAATGGTCAAAGAACATTCCAAAAAATGGTCCGAATAGAAGACAGAATAGCATTGCAGACATCGGCATTATTTTTGGCATGAAATATACCAAACTAAAGCCCCCAAGTATCATGAACAGAATAAAATATTCGTTAATATTAAAGTGACGATCATAAATTTGATAGATGATCATTCAAATTTTTCTCCTTTGAAAATATTTTCCTAAACAGGTACGCAAATAGGAGGCAGATAAGTATTAAACTAATATTAAATAAAGCTTCTCGGAAATGGGACCAATGACGATAATGAAAATATCCCAGCTGCAAAAATAAATTTTCGGCAGCTTGGATTGTTAAAAAGATTGCAGCAGTAATGCCTACTTTAGCCCATTTCATTTTAAATGAGAAAAACAGATTTACGTAGATGAGGAGAAAAATCGGAAGAGATAGATCACGAAAAAGAAGAATAGTGGTAAAAGCCATTGGGTTTGTATTTGGAATTAAATGGTTTAAAGTAAAAGTAAAAATTGTAAAGAAATTAATATGAACAATCTGAAAAGACAGAAAGGTGAGGATATTAATAGTATTTGAAAGACTTTTTTTCATTAACAAGAAAAAACTTAATGCAAACCAAGTTATTAATAAAAAATATACTAACCCCATTTAATTCACCATACCCATAAAGTTTCTAACCCTAGCATTTCCTAACGAACCAGTGTCTAGACAAGATTATCACTGGATACCTTGAAATCATTGCGGGAAGGATAATGATTAAATGTAATTAACAAAAGGTGAGGTAGAGAAGATATGGGGAGCCCGTCATTTGAACATAAACAAAATAAACCCCTTCTCATTTGGAAAATGGCCGTAGCAAGCACAATTTCTTGGCAAATTGCGCAAATTGCTGGGTCGCATCATCCCTATTTTGCCCCGATTTCGGTGATTCTTTGTATGCAGGCAACCATTAATCGTTCGATTCGATTCTCCTATCACCGAATGGCAGGAACCATTATCGGGATTTCCGTTACCGTTTTGGCAGCACCCTATATCAATGTAACAAGTTGGACGATAGGGATTCTAATCCTTATCGGATGCTTCATTGCCAAATGGTTGAAAAGTGATGAAACGGCGATCCATCAGGTCGCTTTAACGATATTGCTAGTTTTTGTCGTCGGGCAGAGAGCGGGGGATTATCCAATCGATCGTTTTCGAGATACATTAATTGGTGCAATGATAGCTGTGATAATCCATATGCTTGTCTATCCTCCGAATTTTACAAAGCAATCAAAAAAAAATCTTATACAGCTTACAGAACATTTAACAGCCACCTTTACCAAGGTTTCCGATTGGATTCATCATGGGCTTGATCAGAATGCGGGGGGACAACTCCAAATAGAAATAAATCAACTTCTCGAAGAACTTCATCAATCAAAGCAAATGATTCAGAATGCCCAAGAAAGTCTTAAATACAATCCATATGCAAGTAAAAGTATCAAAGAGCTGGCTCTCGACCAGCAAAGGATTTACTCCTTAACAAAGGGTTATTCATATTTAGCTCAGAGTGTGGAAATCTTGATGGCATGGGCTAGATCCGGAAGTATGACAGCTGAGAATCAAAAAGTCTGGGGTGACCAAGTGAAAGCCTTGGCTCCTTTATTTCAGAAAACTTCGGCAGACCGTAGTCCGCCGAGTGAGTACCTGCATGTTTCAATTGCAAAGGAACTGGAAAACCAGCAATACTTCATCGCGTTATTCAATCAAACTGCGGCCTTATTAAAAGAAAACTAATATGGCGGGAGAATCCAATATGGCCTCATCATTTCATAGTCTTCATGCTCAAGCATATGGCAGTGCCATACATATCGGCCTGTAAAAGGGAAAAATGGAATAATAATTCTTGTTATGTGACCAGGTGGGCATTTCACGGTATCCTTCCAGCCCCTTTCTCCCGAATCAGGGGCTACGGGTAAACCAGTGTATCTAATTCTCCTCGTGTTTTTATAATGTTTCACATCAAAAGGCAGTCGGTCTAAAATTTGAAATTGAACAAGATGGACGTGAATAGGATGATCATCCCCATTTGTATTCACAAAGCACCAAATCTCATTTGTCCCAACCTGAGGATTTTCGGAAATCGGATCATCCCATTTTTTTTGATCTAATAAAAATAGCGACCTGCCAAACTGATCTTTTTCTTCGCTCAATTGTAAAAACCTTTGCTTATGGGCAGTAGACTCCGGTAGACGATGAATTGTTTCCATAAAGGGTGGAATCACACTTGTATCCATGCTTGAAAGTGGTTTTGTTACACGGAACTGCATCACCGTCCCAGTGGTGCCAGGGTCCACGGGATCTCCAATTGGGAAATGTGTACGTGCATCATTTTTCATAAGGATGGACTTTCCATTCAACTTGGAAAAATCAACGATCACATCAGCCCGCTCAGCCGGGGCGAGCAGAAGTGACTGAACTCTATTGGGCCGCTCCAAAAGACCGCTGTCTGTGCCAATCTGAAAGAACGGTTGTCCCGAGTTGAGAAACAAATGAAAAAACCTCGCATTTGCTCCATTTAATAAGCGAAGTCGATATTTTCTTGGCTCCACTTCAAGAAAGGGCCAGACCTTCCCATTAACAACAATGGTATCCCCAAAAAAGGAAGAAATTATGGAGGGCGTAAATTCAGTCGGATGTTCTGATGATTGTTCAGGATAAAATAAGGAACCATCTTCATAAAAGGAACGGTCCTGAAGCAGTAAGGGAATTTCAAACTTTCCGCTAGGGAGATTTAGTGATCGTTCACGCGGATCGCGGATGAGATAAAATCCTGCTAACCCGGCATAAATATTTAATCGGGTAATCCCAATTGCATGGTCGTGATACCAAAGTGCCCTTGCACTTTGCAGGTTCCCATATTCATAAATTTTTTTCGTGAAAAAGGGACCTTTTTTTTCAAATCCCTTTGTAAACCATGCATCTGGATAGCCATCACTCTCCGGTTCTGTCCTGCCCCCATGTAGATGAACAACAGTGCGAACATCTGGTTTAACCTTTTCTGCGCCGTGAACCGTATGGTCGATTGGAAAGAGATGCTTTTCAGGAAGATTGTTCATCCATTTCACAAAGACCCTTTCACCAGTTTCCACTTCAAAGGTGGGACCAGGGTATAATCCTTCATATCCCCATATGGGTGTATGAGGAATTTGGCTATGCAGACTTTGTTTTACCTCCTCCATTTTTACCTCATAATACGTGTAATCTGCTGATTTCCATTTTGGCTTTAGTACGGGTGGAATTGGCAAAGGGTCTATAAATTTGGTTAATTTCACACCAACCGCTCCTAACAAAGGATGTTTTTAAAAGATTATGCGTTCACAAAGTTAAAAATTAACCTTCTAGGATGATATAAAGCATGAATATAAATAGGGTAGGAATTTTTGTGCTGTTAGGAGGGAAACAGTATTGGAGATTATTGGGAAAAGTGTCATACGTAAGGAAGCACAGGAAAAAGTGACAGGAAGGGCTCGCTACACGCATGACCACCAATCAGTCAAAATGCTTTCCTGTAAAATGGTCATCAGTCCATATGGGCATGCGCGAATCGTGTCCATTGATACAACAGAAGCAGAAAAAATGCCAGGGGTTAGGGCCATTGTAAAAGGAAGTGCAAATCTTCCTCTAATCGGAGAAAGCGTACGTGACCGCCCGCCAATCGCTAATGAAAGGGTGCGTTACCATGGAGAGCCCGTGGTCCTTGTAGTTGCGGATACCGCACCACAGGCAAAAAAAGCAGCAGGTCGGGTAAAGGTTCAATATGAATTACTTCCGGTAGTCAATTCGCCGACACAGGCTTTTCAAAAAAATGCTCCCCTTCTACACCCACTGTTAGGTGAATATAAAAAGGATGAGGTATCCTTCCCGGTTCCGGGCACCAATATTGCTACTCATTATAAAATCCGCAAGGGCAGCATGGAGAAGGGCTGGGAAGAAAGTGAAACAACAGTCGAGGCTAGTTTTTCCTTTTCACCATCGGATCATGTAGCAATGGAAACAAGATGTGCGATTTGCGAGATTCTGCCCGATGGCATCATTAACATTACCACTTCATCGCAGGCCCCTTTCATGGTCAAAAGACTTATTTCTGACTACTTTGGTGAGGATATGGGGAAAATTGTTGTTCATACTCCTTTTGTTGGTGGAGCTTATGGCGGCAAGGCACCAGTCCAGCTTGAAGTGTTTGCATATTTAGCCTCAAAGGCAGTGGGCGGAAGACCGGTCAAGGTATTGAATGACAGAGAAGAGGATATCCTCACGTCTCCCTGTCATATTGGATTAGATGCAAAGGTTAAAATTGGTGCTGACCGAAGCGGGAATATAAAAGTAATGGAAATAGGCTATTGGTGGGATGGCGGGGCCTATTCCGATAAAGCCATCGATGTTTCAAGATCAGGGGCCGTGGATTGTACGGGACCATACCATGTCGAAAATGTTTGGTGTGACTCCTACTGTATGTATACGAATCATCCATATGCTTCACCATTTAGAGGTTTCAGCCATTCTGAGATTTCGTTTGCGATTGAAAGAACAATGGATTTACTTTCCCAAAAATTAAGGATGGACCCGCTAGAGCTTCGCTATAAGAATGCAATCAAGCCGGGAAACACAACTCCTTCTAGGGTTCTATTAAATAAAAGTAATGTAGGAAACTTACAGAAATGTATTGAGAGATTAAGAGGAATTTTCAACTGGGAGGAGGGAGCTATTAAAGAGATTGATGACCGCTATGTACGTGTAAAGGGAGTAAGTTGCAGTTGGAAGACATCTACTGTCGATTCGGATGCTCCTTCTGGTGCAATTATAACCTTTAATAAAGATGGAAGCGTTAATTTAATGTCCGGTGTCGTTGAAATTGGAACAGGGACAAAGACGATTCTGGCGCAAATTCTTGCAGAGCGATTGAATATGGACGTAAACAAAGTTCACGTACGAATGGAAGTCGATACCCAAACAACACCCGAGCATTGGAAAACCGTTGCAAGCAGGGGAACGTTTATGGGAGGGAGGGCTGTCTTAGAAGCAGCAGATGATGTCATTCGCCAGTTAAAGGAAGTGGCAGCCTGTGTTTTAAGAGCACCAATTGAGGACCTTGAAGTGGCAAACAGCCGGGTTTTTCTCCGGGATGATCCTTCCATTGGACTTGAATTTAAAGACGTTGGCTATGGTTATAAATATCCGAATGGAAATGCGATTGGCGGACAAATCATCGGTAAGGGGAATTATATTTTACGGCATCTCACAACGATTGATCCGGAAACTGGCGCAGGAAAGCCAGGGCCGGAATGGACCGTGGCAGCCTATGGAGTGGAAGTAGAGTTTGACCGAAGGAACTTTACTTACCGTCTTGTAAAAGCTGCAACTGTAGTTGATATCGGAAAGGTCATGAATGAAAAAGCGGCAGAAGGCCAGGTGATGGGGGCGATGAGCATGGGTCTCGCTTTTGCCGGCAGGGAGACATTTTATTTTGATGAACTTGGCAGGGTATTGAATCCACAGCTTAGAACGTACCGACCGTTGCACTATGGAGAAAACCCCGAATTCTTAGTCGGTTTTGTTGAAACCCCGCAGCTTGATGGACCATATGGGGCTCGCGGTGTTGGGGAGCATGGTTTAATGGGAATGCCTGGTGCACTTGGGAATGCCCTCTCCATCGCAGCCGGAGTATCTCTTCATCATTTACCTCTGATTCCGGAGCTAATCTGGAAGACAAAGGGGGGACACAGTGATGATTCCATTTGACTTTGATTACTATAGACCAACATCGGTAAGGGAAGCAGTGGATTTATACCAATATTTGGACCAGCAGGGAAAACAACCGATGTTTATCTCCGGCGGGACTGAATTAATAACCCTTGGAAGAATTGATCTTGTTTATACGGAAGCCGTTATTGATCTAAAGGGATTGGCAGAATCTCATGTTATGGAGATGGATGGGGATTATCTTGTTCTGGGAAGTTCCCTAACCCTTACGCAAATTGAGGAAGCAGATCCATTTCCCTTATTAACGAAAACAGCCAGCGAAGTGGCAGACCATACGGCGCGGGGGAAAATTACGCTTGGCGGCAATATTTGCGCACAAATTTTTTACCGAGAGACAGTACTGCCATTTTTATTAGCGGATAGTCAAGCGGTCAGCGTTGGTCCTGAAGGAGTAAAAGTAGCTTCCCTGAATGATATTTTTCAAAAACAGCTGCAATTAAACAGGGGTGAATTTCTAATTCAATTAGCGACAGAGAAAAGGTATATTGAAGCCCCGTTTATCAGCATCAAGCGGAGACAGCAATGGGATACCGGGTATCCTTTAATTACAATTAATGCATTAAAAATTGATGGCCAAATCCGTGTGGCAGTGAGTGGTCTCTGTCCATTTCCATTTCGCTCGGAAAAAATAGAAAGCTCGTTAAATAACCGTTCATTGCCCGTTTCTGAGCGTATTACTCGTGCTTTATCGGGCTTACCCGAACCCATTTTAAGTGATATCGAAGGGTCAAGTGAATACCGTTTATTTGTTTTACGACATTTATTTGAAGATGTAATATTCGAACTTGATGGGGCGACGGTTTGACGGGAGAACTAGAAGAGAGGAGTGGCTTGATTGGGATCCCATTCGATTGTTATTCATATTAATGGGGAAGATCACCCTGTAATAGTACGGTCTGCTGACACCTTATTATTTGTTATCAGAAGCAGACTTGGGCTGACAGGAGCTAAACCGGGCTGTTTAAATGGGGATTGTGGTGCATGCACCGTAAATGTTGATGGCTGGCCGATGAAATCATGCTTAATGTTGGCTGTGGAGGCTGTTGGAAAAAAGATTACCAGTATTGAAGGATTAAAGAATGCATCGATCCAGAAGGCCTTTGTTGATAATTTTGCGTTTCAGTGCGGCTATTGTACACCTGGGTTCATCATGAATTGTCATTCCTTAATTAAGCAGCACCCGGATGCATGTGATCAAACAATTAAAGAGTGGTTGAGGTCCAATATTTGCCGCTGTACAGGATACGCGGAGATTGAAAAAGCGATTAAATCAGTATTAAAGGAAAAATGAAAAAAATGAAGGACACAGTCTCTGTTAGCAGCAGGTAGGTGTCCTTCATGATCTACTCAATAACCCCAGATTCCATAATCTTTACATCTGCATGAACATTTACTTTGAGATTTGGATAGTCGGTTTTCCATTTAGAAAAATTAAAATTTCTTGTTTTGCTTTTTATAAAATGGCCAAAACCTACAGGGTCAATATTTTTTTCTTTAAATTCTTTTATTAAATTCTTACATTCTGATTCAATTTTTTCTTCTACCTTTTTTTCTACTTCCTTAGTTTCCTTAGGGGTAACTTTTGTTCCCGAGTATTCTTTCAACACTGCATTTAGCTTAATCCGTACATTGACGGTTAAAGGATCCCTGGAGGTAATCTTCATTTTGAATTTTGATCGGATACTCTCGATGGCTGCCATTTCCTTGCCTAATGTTACTTTTAAAGTTCCTTTACTGTAATCGTCAACAAGCAGCTTAAAGAAGAACATTTTTTCGTCAGGAATAGAGTAAACAACATGACCATATCGAAAAAAACTGATACCGGTTATTTGTATTTGGTTCTTTCCGATTTTTTTTAGCCTTGGAAGATAAGGCGTTTTACCTAATTGATTAAAATCAAATAAAAAACGCTGCAGGTTTGTTTTAGGAACATCCATTGTTTCCATATTATGCTTGATGAGATTGGTTAAATAAACTGCATTTCCTCTTTCTCCATAATTACCTTCAATGAAATCCTTTGCTTCCCCTTCGGTTACAGCCAAGTAAAGGCCGGCGCCAATGCTCGGATCCCGCTGAAATGAGTCCATCAAATCTAAAATTCCCTTTTTTTCCGCAAGCTCTTCCCCAAAAAGAACCACCTTAATGCTCCCCGTCACGAGTGGATCTGAGGATTGGCGCTGGATATCTCTTAAGAGGTCTCTGCTTAAGGCAGAGGAGGCCGTGAAGGATTTGTTTTTCACAGCTTGATCTGGTAAATAGATCGGAACTAAGGCCGTTCCGAGAATTTTACCATCCACATAATCATAGGCACTTCCCGTTTCAAGATTGACATCATCCAAGATTCTCTTTTGTACACAACCACCAAGCACAAGGGATACGATTAGAACGGGTATGATGATGTTCTTCATTTTTTCTTCACCCTTTTCATAATCAATATCAGAAAAAAAAGTAATGGAACATATCCATAATTAATGTAAAAGAATATTTTTCCAGAATAGTCGGTAATGGTGTTAATTTGCTGCCTTGTCTTAATAAAAACGTTCACTATTAATACAATTAATGATAAGAGGATGACACCATTTTTTTGCTTCAGGTTTGTTATCCTTTTTAAAATGCGTGCGGCACACCAAAGCGCAATACAAAAATTGGGAAGAATGATGATAATCCAATTGGCAATGCCGATATATTCAAATCTCTCAACAAAAGGCATTTCGACTATTTTCCACATGGTCAATGTCGGCCAGATATACTTTTGCAACTGTCCCTCTGAAAAAAAGGAAAAGGTCGCAATAGAAATAAGTGTATAGATAATAGTGGTAGTAAGGGCGCCCAGATGGGCCCATTTCTTAGATTTTTCTGGTTCTTTAATAAAGGGATAAAAAAACAATAGTATTGCAAACCCAGAATAAGTAAAGGACATTTGATAGGAGGCAAAAGCCAAATCCTTTATCGAATGATCAAAGATTGGAAGTAAATTCCTGATATCCGCATATGGAAGGGTAAACAGGAAGGTGAATAGTAAATATGCTGGAAGCACTACTCCAAAAAATGCTACACCTGCGACAGTTCTAAAACCTCCGTATAATATATAGATTCCTAATCCACAAAAAGCCAAGGAAAACCAAAAGGTACTTAAATCTTCAAACATCCAGGCTTGAATGACTTCAATAAAAGGTCTTAACGTGATAATAGCCGCAAGCAAGTATACCAAAACAAATGGTAAGGACAGGAGGTTACCCATTATTTTCCCAAATATAAAGGTATGGACTGACATTATATCTCCATTTACTGTTTCTGAGATTCTGTACATCATCCAAATAATGATATTTACACTTAAACCGGCAATCACAACGGAAATCCATGCATCATATCCCGCTGTTAATGCGATAATGCGTTGGAAGCCGAGGACCCCGACACCAAACTGCATCGTATGAATGAGAAAAAATACTAAGAAAGGAGATACTTTTGCTTTTTCAGGCAGTACTTGTTCCATATTCCTTCCTCCGGTTCCTATTCGTCAATATCACTTTTTTTACTTTTTTTACTCGGAGTAAAACGAATAGGGTTTTGTGTTCTTAAAGTTAACGGCCGGTGTGATTGTTTGCTGAATGGAAGCCTAATAAGTGAATCTTTAAGGTCTTTCATTCTAGGTGGATAGAGTGGTTCTAAAAAAGGCCGATTAAGGGATGTAAGTCGTATTAAGTGGGTTAATAATATACAAAAACAGAATACGATTCCAATCAGTCCCCACAATTCAGCAAAAAACAAAAATGGAAAGCGCAGTAAACGAATCGAATTGCCCATTTTATAAACGGGTGTTGTAAAAGACGCGAGTGCTGCAAGTGCTACGATAATCAGGAGGACATTACTTGTCAATCCTGCTTGAACAGACGCAGTTCCAATAACGATACCGCCTACGATACCAATGGTCTGCCCAACCTTGGTCGGAAGTCTTGCCCCTGCCTCTCTGAGCAATTCGATGGTGAGCTCTAAAAATAGAGCCTCAAGGATAGGGGGAAGTGGAATGGCACGCCGGGACGTAACCAATGTATTCATCAAATCCGTAGGTATTAGTTCGTAATGGTAAGACAATGTAGCTACATACACTGGGGTTATTAAAATAGAAAATGCAACGGAAAACAACCGAATCAGCCGAAAAAAAGATGATAAAATCCAGTTTAAGAAATAATCCTCGAATGAGCTAAAAAATTCAACCAATGTTGTTGGCGTAATTAAAACATGTGGAGATCCATCAACAAATATGGCAACTTTACCTTCTGCCAGGATTGCTGTAACCCTGTCCGGACGCTCCGTATCTAGAAGCTGCGGGAAAGGGGAATTTTTATTATCCGATATTAATTGAACAATATAGGAACTGTCAGTAATCGCATCAAATTCAACATTTTTTATCCGTTCTTTAACTGTTTGGACATTGACGGGATCTGTAATGCCGTCAATGTGCATTATCACCACTTTTGTTTTAGAAAGAGAACCTACTGTTAACTCGTCTAAAATAAGTTCTTTAATAGGCAGCCTTTTACGAATTAAGTTAATATTTTGCTCGATTGATTCAACAAATGCTTCCTTCGGACCGATAACACTAAACTCTACCTCTGGAGTTGTGACACTTCGGACAATTTCTTTTTGCGCAGCTAAAAACGCAAATTTCTTTTTTTCTGATTCAAGCGTCAGGAGAATATATCCATTAAATAATTTTTGTTCGATAATACTTTGATCCTCGCTGATTTCCACGTCCGAGAGGGGGATGATTTTTTTTATGTCCTCGATTGTTTCAAACGATTTTTCAAGTAAGTAAGGAAGTGCGCTTTTCTGTATAATTGACTCATCAATGAGAGTGGAAATAAATGAAAAGCTAAAATGGTTGTTGGTTTTCTGATTGACATAAGAAACTTTTTTAAAATCTTTTGATTGCTGAAGATATTGTTCCAATGCTTCTTTTTTATCATATTGTCCTTGTTTGTTTTTAAACCAAACCATTGATTCCAACTCCCAGGCATCTTTCTTTTCCGATTATGTTTCCCTTTTTTGGAATAATTATGAATCCTAATCTTATTTGCAAAAAAGGATATCTTTAAATGAAAAATAGCTTGGAGTCATGAACTCCGAGCCATTTTTGATGATTATTTTTGTTTTAAATGAAAATAAGTATCCATTACCCTACGGCCAATGCGGAAATTTGCTTTATTTTCTGATTGACCTGTATAGGCCCATGGTACGAGCACAGCCATGGCAACTTGAGGATTGTAGCTCGGTGCATAGCTCACAAGACTTAGGTTAATAACCCCCGGTGGTTCTTTACCATATCTCCAGCGGTCAGGCCCGTCATAAAATCCTTCCGCCGTTCCTGTTTTTCCTGCCGGAGAATAGGGGGCACCCTTAAAGTACGGATAGGCGGTCCCACCGGGCTCTTGAAACACTTTTTTAAACCCTAGCTGAACTCGGCTTATCCACTCTGGTTTCATGTCAAGCATATTCAAAACTTTCGGGTGGATTTGTTTAAAAACAGGACCGACCACCTCAGAGCCAGTTAATGGTTCTCGAATTTCTTTTACCATATGGGGCTGCATCCGATAGCCGCCATTGGCAAGTGTCGAAACATATTGAGCCATTTGCATTGGAGAATAGGTATCATATTGTCCGATGACAAGGTCAAGTAAAAATCCCGGCAATCTACTTGAACCTTTAAACCCTGCTTGTTCGTTTGGAAGGTCAATTCCGGTTCTCGTTCCTAGACCAAAGCTTGCAAAGGAATTACGAATAATATCAAAGCTATTTGGTTTTAGTGATAATGGATGATCGGGAATATAATTTCCCCCGCCAATTTTGATGGCTGTCCGGAACATATAGACGTTAGAGGACAGTTTTAGGGCATTAAGATCGTTTAAGGTCCCTAAATACATCCATGATTTCTTAACAGGCGTACTCTTAATTCTGATTGGTTCGTCGCTCAAATAGGTATTAGGAGAGATTGCCCCTGTTTTATAACCAGTTAATACAGTAGCTCCTTTAACAGCAGAACCAACATTATACGTTGTGGTAAAAGTTCCAAGTGCATCGTCAATCATTTCGGTTCTTCCAGTTTTCTCATCCCGAACGATGCGTTTTCCCGCCATTGTTAAAATTTCACCAGTTTTAGGGTCCATTAAAACAACATAGGCACGATCTAAGAAATGAGTACCAGGCAGTCTCTTTAATGACCAGAGCTCTTCCTCAATAATGTGTTCGACCTTTTTCTGCAATTCCATATCAATGCTTAGAACAACGTCTTTCCCACGCTGGCCATCATATACAACCTCAGTATCTACCACATTTCCTTGTGTATCGGTGACGTTTTTAACCCGTGATTTATATCCATGCAGGATATCTTCATATTGGGCTTCTAAATAACTTTTTCCGACACGGTCATTTCGATTATAACCTTTTGATAAAAAATAATGCAGTTGATCCGCAGGCAGCCCTTCATCTGATTTCGTAACTTTACCTAAAACAGATTTTAAGGTCTTATCAAAATTATAGGATCTTTCCCAATCCGTTGCCGTATCCACGCCAGGAAGGGACTGAAGATTTTCGCTGACAACTGCAAATTCCTTCTCCGTTACATCTTCATTTTTAACGATTTGCGGGGTGAATTTATAACCATTTCGGAATTCACGAAAAATCGCAGCCACCTCTAGGTCTTCTGGTGTAAGTTGTTTTAAATCCTGCTTGGTAATCCGCATTATTTTTAATTCATATAAGTTTTTATCTTTTAATTTTTTTGCTTTGTATAGTTCATTTTCACTTTTAGTGATTTTGTCGTCCGCTAACTCGGGGTATTTTAAAATCCAATAATCTTTTTTATCCCAATCTGTCAGTTTATCAGTTTTTTTGTCGATAAGTTTTGCTAAAGTCTTTGCAGTATTCAGCATTTCCTCTTGGTCGGATCCCATGTTTGTATAGGTAATGGCTTTTTTCGGGATGTTATTGACAATCACTTTATAATTACGATCGAGCATTTTTCCCCTTGGAACAGGATTTTTTATCGTAATATCCTCGTTCCTTTCAAGGTCACGCTTGAAATTCTCGCCGTAAACAATTTGTACAAAACCAAGACGTAGTATAAGTGCAGAAAATAATAGAAAAACGCAAAAAAACAATAGATTAATTCGAAAAGGAAAGTGGGACTTTTGCTTTTTCTCCATTTTTGTAACACATCCTTTATGCCAACCGTGCTAAGTCTATTTTATTATGCCCTATCCATAAGTTGGTATTATTACTATTTATTTTACAGATGGAGCTGCATAGGTGTAAAGGATTACCTTCTCAACAATTTTTTGTAAATAGGGCTTTAAAAAAATGATGGATAAAAGGAAATTGATTAATGAAAGCTAGAAGAAGAGGGAAAATTAAAGGAGGTACTCTTTGTGGAAAGACATGCTCAGCAGCAATCGCAAAGCTTTCAGCAGCAGCAAATGATACAGCAGCAACAACAGCTGCAGGAAAATCAGTCCATGATGGAGCAGCAATTTCAAACCCAGAAACAACAGGCGCTTCAATCGATGCAGCAAGCAACATCAACTATACAACAAAGTGCTTCCATGAATAATCTCCAGTCACTGCAGCAAGCTCAGCAACAGCTGCAGCAGGCGACCCAGCAGTTAAACCAAATGCAAGGGATTGCCATTACACAATCGACCACTGCAACCCAGCAACAATTAGAACAGGTCCAGCAGCAAATTGAGCAGGCTTCACAAACCCTTGGCCTAATTGACAGCCTGAATCAAGGAAATAACAGCTTTAAAAAAGGCTAAAAATAGTGCCCAGCTTCGATTTATGAAGCTGGGTTATTTTTTGCCTCCGCTAGTACAGCCCCAATCGCCTCTTTTATTTCATGATACCCAGTACACCTGCACAAATTGGATTCCATCCACTCTTCAATAACAGAATCATCAGCATCGGGATGTTTTTCCGCTAGGGCATGACAATTCAGAATGAATCCCGGTGTGCAATAACCACATTGGATGGCCCACTTTTCGATAAAGGTCTTTTGGATAGGGGAATCTAATAGACTTTCAATGGTGCTAATTGACTTGTTAATCGTTTCAATTGTCAGTGACAGGCAAGAATGATGTGGTTCTCCATTCACTAATACCGTGCACGCTCCACAGTCACCATTTTCACAAGCCCTTTTAGCACCCGTCAGTCCCAATTGCTCCCGTAAGGTATGTAATAGTGTATCTGCACTTCGAATCATTACTTCCTTGGTCCCTCCATTTACATGAAGCTTGGCAACTGTTTTTTCTGAACCATTTGAGATCATGTAATGGCCTCCTTTAAAGCTTCAATCGTTTCCGATAACGCATTTTTAAAAACAAATTCCCGGTATTCTGCGGAGGCTTGTATATCATGTACGATCGTTGAAGGCAGCCGTTCCACAGCCCGCTGTACGCGACCATCAACGGGAAGAGAAGAATCATTTAAAATATTTTCAATTTCCATTGATCGAAACGGGTAGCTACAAATCCCACTGAAAGCGGTCCGTAATTTTTTGTCCTTTACTAAGGCGGCGATAGATACAACTGGATAGCCAACCTTCGTACTCTTTGTTTTCTTTAAACTAAAATGCAGGAGGTGAAGGTAGGATTTATTTATTAAAATTTGTACAAGGAACTGACCTTGACTGATTTGTAAGTTCTGTTGGAAGACCTCTTCCAAAGGTATTAGAGTTTCGCCTTCGGAACCGGCCAATTTAACCATTGCGTTGGATAAAAGCAGGGGTAATATCCCTTCCCGATAAATGAGCCGGCTGTTTAGATTACCCCCGATGGTAATTTTATTCCGTGAGGTATGGTCTGCCACTTTTTTTACGGCTTCCCCTAATAAAGGGAACAAATTGGATTCCGTTATATGATTTAATGTTACACCGGAACCGATAACCAATTGCTCCTCTTGAACTTCTAAAACATTGCATTCCGGGATTCCTTTTAAATCTATCACGGCATCTGCTGTAAGATGATTTCTACGCGAAAACGTAATAAATTCAGTTCCTCCACTATAGTACAGGACGGATTTACCTTGTTTTTGGATATCCTCAAAGGTTTGGACAGCTTCTTGTATCGTCTCAGGTCTATAGTACTCAAAGTCAAAAGGAATCATTTCATGTTCTCCTTTCTCATTTTCCAAATGAGTTCCGGAATTAATGGCAGGTAATTTAACTCTACTTCGGCTGCAGCCGATAAACTATTCGCAAGTGCGCCGGCCATGCCAATTACACCATATTCACCAATCCCCCTGGCTCCATATGGCCCGTCAGCTGCTGGGGATTCAACAAAGTCAACTAGGTATTCTGCCGGCTGTTCGCCAAAACGCAGCATTTGATAGTCCCTTAATTGCGTATTTTGTACCACACCATTTTCATCAAAATGAAATGACTCACAGCTGGCAAAGCTTAAACCCAAATACATCCCGCCTCTCATTTGCTGTGTCGCTGTTTGATAATTAATAATCGTTCCACCGTCTAAAACGGTTACTGCTTTAATAACCTTGTAGGAGTAATCCTTCGGGTTCCATTCGACCTCCACAGCCTGGGCGCCAACGGACCACCAAGGCCCCGGCTTGCCGAATCCGGTTTCCTTATCCATTGGTGTCAGATGTCTTTGGATATACTTTCCGTGACCGACCACTTGACCTTCAACGGCATGGCCATTTGGATACTTATATCCGAGAGCGATATCCTCAAATTTAACACCGTATTCAGGGCTTGGTTTTAGGTAGACACGGCCGCCGCCCAGCTCTAGATCTTCTTCCGAACACTGCAGAGCGATAGCAGCTGTTCTTTTTAATTGGGAGATGGCATCATCTGCTGCTGCCATTACCGCTCTTCCTGCTAAAAAGGTGGTACTGCTGGCCACCGTCCGCCACTGATGGGGATCGTACTGGGTATTGACCTCCATCGTGACATGAATTTTGTTCATATCCATTTTTAATCGTTCAGCTAAAATCTGAGCAAGAATTGTTTTGGTACCCTGGCCCAATTCAATGGCAGCACAGTTCAAATTTACACTGCCATCTGCTTCAAATGTGATAATGGCACCTGCCTGCGCATTGGTAGCCGTTGTGGAGGTTTTCCAAAAAACACTGATTCCTTTTGATTTAATCATTTCAGTATCAGTTTCGATTCGCTGACCCTCATCCCATTTCACAAGTTCCTTGGCCCGTTCAATACATTTCTCGACATCGCCAATATTACTCGCATTAAGTACTGTTTGCGTCGGGGAAGTATTCCCTGGTTTAATGGCATTAATTTTTCTCAGTTCAATCGGGCACATGGTTAATTTTTTTGCAAGCTGATCCATTGTACGCTCGACAGCAAAGGTTAATTCAGGATGTGCATACCCCCTGAAAGAGGTCGCATACGGGTGGTTCGTATACATACAATAAGAGTCACACCAAACGTTTGGTACATCATATGGACCAGTACAATCCAGCGCCATTGCTCTCGTAATCCCGGCAGCCTGATCCGTGTATGCACCGGAGTCAATCAGGAAGGTATACTGCCCCGCAATAATTTTCCCGTCCTTATCCGTTCCTAGTGAAATGGTCGCATCAAGACCAATATGGCAGGGAGCGGTGATCAAATCCTCTTCTCGTTCATATTCGAGTTTAACCATTTTCCCGCCAATTGACTTTGAGGCTAAATAAGCAAGCGGCTCGAGTTGAACGGTTCCCTTGCCGCCGAACGCTCCGCCCACTAATGGGACATGTACAACAATATCTCCAACCGGAATATTGAAAAATTGATTTAACACCTTTTTAATCGTGTAGGGTGATTGTGTATTGGAATGGACTACAACTTTTCCCGCCGGGTTGATTTCAACTCTGGTACCGCGCGTTTCCATTGCTGCGTGGTCGGAAAGATTAAAAGAATAGGTTTCTTTTATTTTTGTTGCACAGTTCTCCCAGGCAGTTATGAAATCACCTTTACGGATTTTGATATGACTGCCGATATTGGTCCCCTGAACAGGATAAACATTACTGATAATTTTTACATATTGCCCTGAGTTTTCATGAATTAAAGGAGCATCGTTTTTAAATGCATCTTGAACAGAATTCACAACTGGCAATGGTTCATATTCTACCTTAACCATCTTTGCTGCTTTTTTAGCTTGATGTTCATGGTCGGCGACAACAATCGCTATCGGTTCTCCATAGTATCGTACTTTATTAAAAGCAAGCGGTGGCCGATCCGCTAAAATGGGACCGATGTGAAAGGGGAACATATTTCCCGTTACAATCGACCGAACACCGGGGCACTTCCATGCTTCTGTTACATCAACGTACTTAATCTTGGCATGTGCCTGTGTACTTGTAACCAATTTAGCGTGGGCCAGGTTGGGCATGGAAAAATCTCCAATAAACCTTACCGTCCCAGTGGCTTTTTCGATGACATCCACTCGTTGTTCGGGCTTTCCAATTGTTTTTCTAACTTCCAACATTTTTTTGCTGCCTCCTATAAAACATGATGGCCTATGTAAGATCTAAGATAATTTATATTTTTCTCTTTTAGATGTAAAAATTATACAGGGGAACTGGGAATTAAATGCATTAGGAAACCAAGATTAAAAAAATTGTCAATAAAAAGATTTTTTAAATTTTTCCCATATTGGATGGATTATTTTATAATTAGAAGGGAATGGGCTGGTTTTGAATTAGCTTGTTTAATACCATTAGGGGGTCATACATAGTGGAGAATAAAGTGGTTGATCCAACTGTTCAAAAGGCTTTAGAAAAATTTAGAGTATTAGATGAAAAAATTTCACATTTTTCTAGCATCATTGGTTTATCAGACTGGGATCAAAAGGTGATGGCACCCAAAAAAGGTAGGCATACCTTTGCGAAGGCTATCGGTACATTAAGGACGGAAGTATTTAAACTGTCGGTTTCAGAGGAGATGGGGAGCTTAATAGACGTGCTTAGTGTAAATGAAAGCGCTTCATCATTGGATGCTGTTACGATGGCAAAAGTAAGGGAGTATAAAGATTATTATCAGAAGGCAAAAACTATTCCGGCGGACCTCTTTCAGGAATATTCAATCTTGACTGCTCAAGCAAATGACGCATGGGAAGAGGCAAGGGGGACAAATGATTTTGATCTTTTTCTACCTTACCTTGAGAAAATTATAAATTATAAAAGAAAGTTTGCCGAAATTTATGGTTATGAAGAGCATCCATACGATGCGATGTTAGCTGAGTTTGAGCCGGGCCTAACCGTTAAAAAACTCGATCCATTGTTTGCTAAATTAAGAGAATCAACTGTGAGCTTACTAGAAAGAATTCAACAATCAGGAAGGCCAACACCAGCGGAAATTTTTGACCAATCCTATGATGTGGAAAAACAAAAAGCATTTAACCGCTTCATATTGCCGCTGATTGGGTTTGATCTGGAGGCGGGGCGTTTGGATGAAACCGTCCACCCTTTTGCCCAAACAGTCAATACCGGAGATGTCCGCTTAACAACCCGTTATTTAGAGCATAATGTTCGATCAGCTTTGTTTGGCACGATTCATGAAGCGGGTCATGGAATTTATGAGCAAAATATCAATCCGGAATTTGAAGGCTCTGTTCTTCAAAGCGGTGCCTCCTTTGGAATTCATGAGTCCCAATCAAGATTCTTGGAAAATATGGTTGGTCGCAGTAAAGAATTTTGGAATTATTTTTATCCGCAGATTCAAAATCAATTTCCGGAGGCACTTGAAAATGTTACGGTTGAGGAGTTTTACCGTGCTGTTAATACCGTACAGCCATCGTTTATTCGAGTGGAAGCAGATGAATTAACCTATAATCTTCACATTATGATTCGCTATGAAATAGAAAAAGCTTTAATGGCGGGAGAAATTGAAGCAAAAGATCTGCCAGCTATCTGGAATGAGAAAATGCAGGATTATCTGGGAGTCACACCAGGCACTGATACAGAGGGAGTGCTGCAGGATGTCCACTGGTCATTTGGCGGAATTGGCTATTTCCCTTCATATTCATTAGGGAATTTGTATGCGGCACAAATACTAAGAAAGATTAAACAAGACCTGCCAGATTTCTATTATCATATTGAACAGGGAAGATTTGATCTTATTCAAGATTGGTTAAAGGAAAATATTCATCAATATGGTAAGCTCTACACCCCGAATGAATTGATTCAAAAGGTAACGGGTGAAGAATTGAATGCAGAATATTTAGTTGAATACTTGGAGAAGAAATATTCTGAGGTATATGGGTTGTAATTTTATTGACAAATATGAAACACTAAATATATAATTATAGTAATTAAATATTTCCTTTTAAAGGGGAGTAGCTGTACAGTAAAGTCGTCATTTCGAGAAATCAGATTTCTCCGGCTTTATTGGCAACAATGACGTTGTTAGCAAGACCTTTACTTAGGGTAAATGATCAAACATTTATTCTCAGGTAAAGGTCTTTTTGTATTTTTAGGCCATTACCAGGGGGAAAGTTAGGCTTTTACCCACGGGTAAAGGCCTATTTTTATTGCTATAGCTCACATTCTTGTAGATACTGAGCTTTCGCAATATTCAAATGGCAAAAGGAGAAATTTAAAAAATTTAAGGAGGTTTGTTTAATGGATTTTACAGTTTTATTGGAGTATGGCTGGGTATTATTGGTTCTAGTGGCTTTGGAAGGTCTTTTAGCAGCAGATAACGCGTTGGTGCTGGCAATCATGGTGAAACATCTTCCGGAGGAAAAACGAAAAAAAGCTTTATTTTATGGTTTAGCAGGTGCATTCATGTTCCGTTTTGCTTCATTATTTGTCATTTCTTATCTTGTGGATGTTTGGCAGGTACAGGCAATAGGAGCCATCTATTTGTTATTCATGGCGGGAAATCATATTTTCCGTAAGTTAGTGAAGAGTAAAACGGAAGAGCAGCCGAAAGAGCCAAAAAAGAGTGGATTTTGGACTACAGTTTTAAAAGTTGAATTAGCCGATCTTGCTTTTGCGGTTGATTCCATTCTTGCGGCGGTGGCTATGGCGGTGGTGCTGCCTGAAACAAAGCTTCCAAATATAGGTGGTCTTGATGGGGGTAAGTTCTTGGTGATTTTTGCAGGAGGCTTCTTGGGATTAATCATTATGCGCTTTGCCGCAAACAAGTTTGTCCAGTTATTGGAGAAACGCCCTGGTCTAGAAATGGCGGCCTTTATGATTGTCGGTTGGGTAGGGGTAAAGCTTGTTGTCTATACACTTTCACATCCAGCACTTGCGATTTTAAATGAAGAATTTGCTCATTCAACCGAGTGGAAAATGAGCTTTTATCTCGTCTTAGTTGGGATTGCTGCAGGAGGATGGTTTCTTTCAAGGGAATCAGCGAAAAAAGAATCGAAAGCTTCATAATATACACTTAAAAAAGTAAAGGCATATTATATTTGCCTTTACTTTTTCATTTTAATGAAATGCCGTCAAAATCACTCCTATCGCAATTAATACTACTCCCATTCCATTCACCAAGCTAAGCTTCTCCCCAAAAAGGAAAATGGCCAGCAATGTTGCAATAACCACACTTAATTTATCTACAGGAGCCACCTGAGAAACCTTGCCTAATTTTAAGGCGAAAAAATAGAACAACCACGAAGCAGCACCTGCGATACCACTCAAAGTGATAAATAAAATAGCCTTTTTATCATGTAAAATACCAGGGATTTTATTGAGATTCCCCTCAAACACAACAACCCCCATTAAAAAGAATGCCATCACAATCGCTCGAATGGCGGTAGCCGTATTTGCATCAATATTTTGCAATCCTATTTTTCCGAAAATTGAAACAAAGGCAGCAGATACAGCAGATAATAGGGCAAAAATAAGCCACGACATAAATTCATCTCACCCTCCATTTCTTTTATCATTTCAATTTTTTAATGGGTAAACCCTCTTTTACAATCGAATTTAATAAATATTTAATACTCGATTCATACAAAATTTATGCTGGAGGTCTATTCTAATCATGTGTGGGTAAAAATGTTTTTTACTAGGAATATTTTAAAAGAGTGAGATAAAGGTGGAGGAAGAATGTTAACACACTTAGATTATACAGCATTTCAATGGGTTAATCATTTAGCCATTACGGACCATTTTATGAATCCATTCATGGTATTTTTAGCTGATAAAGCAGAGTATTTATTTTTTGCAGGTATTCTATTTTATTGGTTTTTTCATAAAGAGCAAAATCGGAAAATGGTTGCAACTGCCTGTATTGCAGCTTGTCTTGCATTAGCAACAAACATGATTATTGGAGACTTTTATTATCGTTCCCGTCCATTTGTCTCCCATCATGTAATTATGCTGATCTCACACGCAAAGAATGCTTCTTTTCCAAGTGACCATGCGACCGCAGCATTTGTGATTGCCATGACTATTTGGCTATGGAAAAAGCGCGATGGCTGGATTTGGTTGATTTTAGCTGCAGGAATTGGAATTTCTCGCATTTGGACAGGTGTTCATTATCCATTAGATGTCATCGCCGGTATGGTAATTGGAATAGTAACTGCAGTTGTAGTTTATCTACTAACAGTAAGATGGGGGAAATTTAATCAGTTTATTGGTGTTCTTATCAATGTTTATGAAAAACTTGAAAGCAAGATTTTCAATACTACTCTTATAAAAAATGAAAAATAGTTCGAGATAATTGGAAAGTAAAAAGGGAATAGAACAATATGATTTAAGAATCGGTGGGAAAATGAAGATATTCTGGACAAATTTGAGTAAAGAAAAACAGCATTTATATTTTGCAGCCTTTTTATTAGCCCTTTATTTATCACCATTATTTATTCTAGGTGAAAATTCACATATCCGGGTTCATGATAATTTGGATTCGAATATTTCTTGGTATAAAGTGCTTAATGATAGTGGACAACTGTTTGGCGGAATAAACTCGGTTATCCCGCAAATCATTAATGGATTACCAAGAAATGCATTTGGGACAGAATTCAGTGGGATCCAGTGGCTGCATAATTTGTTTCCGTCGATGCTTGCCTTTTCAATCAGTCAGGCAATTACAAGGATTTTTGCATTTTTGGGTATGTACCTTTTATTAAAAAGACATTTTGTTAAGACGGAGGAGTCTTATTTAATCCGTATCTATGTTTCGCTGGCATTTGCACTTACGCCATTTTGGCCTTCGGGAATGCTGAGCACTCTCGGTATGCCACTTGCACTTTGGGCTTTCTTAAATATAAGAGAAGGAAGGTACTCTTGGAAGGAGTGGCTTACGCTCATTCTGCTTCCTTTTTATTCAAGTTTTGTGCTTGGATTTTTCTTTTTTCTTACAGCGATTGGGTTGCTCTGGCTCCGGGATTTAGTGGTTAAGAAAGAAGTAAACTGGGTCTTCTTTGGCAGCATTTTTGCCATGACACTAATCTATTTAATAATCGAGTACCGCCTTGTTTATTCTTTAGTGTTTCCTGAGGCCCCGACAAATCGGAATGAATTTTTTGAATCAACCAATGGTTTCTGGAGTACGATTCGTTTAATTTTCAAAAATTATTTTCTTGGACACACCCATGTAATGACCCTGCATACATTTGTGATTGTTCCGCTATCCTTCCTTGTGATTTGGGTCATAAAGAATCGACAGAAAGGTCATATCGAAAAACGGTTTCTTTACCTATTTCTTTTGAATTTTATACTATCTGTTTGGTATGCTTTTTGGTTTTACAAAGGATGGATACCGTTAAAAGAAAGAGTGTCTTTTTTAAATACCTTTAATTTTTCTAGATTTCATTTTTTAAGGCCATTGATTATATACCTGATGTTTGCCGTCGGTGCCTATATTCTATGGAGGAGGGGTAATCGTTGGAAACTATTGGTAAAATTATGTCTGGCAGCGCAGCTCCTAGTGCTTTTTGGGGCAAATAATGAAATCTATTATCGTGTGGCAGGAACACCGACCTTTAAACAATTTTATGCAACTACTCAATTTTCCGATATTAAAAAGTACATTGGTAAGCCGCAAAATAGCTATCGTGTTGTCAGTATCGGAATTCATCCTGCTATCGCTCAATACAATGGTTTTTATACGCTGGATACTTATAATAATTTTTATCCACTAGCGTACAAGCATCAGTTCCGCAAAATAATTGCAAAAGAATTGGATAAGAGTCCCACTTTAAAATCCTATTTCGACCATTGGGGCGGGAGATGTTATATTTTTGTTTCTGAATTAGGAAAGAAGTACGATTTTACAAAGGATTCAAAAGTCGAAATCCATCATCTGCAGCTTAATACGAAGGTATTGAAAATGATGGGAGGAAAATATATTTTCTCGGCTGTTCCAATTCTAAACGCCAAAGAAAACCAGCTGGAATTTAAAAAGGCATTTAACCAAAAGAGTTCTGCTTGGAAAATTTATCTTTATGAAGTAAAATAATGTGGTTTAAGGAGTCTTAACATGAATAAACCGGTATTAACCATCGTTGTACCTTGTTATAATGAAGAAGATGTCTTTATGGAAACATCTACCCAATTATCACATGTATTGGAAATGTTAATCGCTGACTCGCTTATTTCAAGGGAAAGTAAATTATTGTTTGTGGATGATGGCAGCAAGGACAGGACATGGGAGTTAATAGAGAGTGAGAGTGGACATAATTCTTTTGTTAAAGGTTTAAAGCTTGCTAAAAATGTCGGACATCAAAATGCATTAATGGCGGGTCTTGAAACGGCAGCGAAGAAATCGGATTGTGTCATATCCATTGATGCTGATTTACAGGATGATATTAGCGTAATCCAAGCATTTCTTGAAAAGTATTGGGAAGGGTATGATATTGTTTATGGAGTGAGAGAAAGCCGGAAAACAGATACCTTTTTTAAAAGAACCACTGCTGTCGGGTTCTATCGTTTTATGGAGAGAATTGGGATAAAATTAGTTCCTAATCATGCGGATTTTCGGCTTATGAGTAAACGGGCACTTGAGGAATTATTTAAATTCAAAGAGACGAACCTTTTTTTGCGCGGCTTGGTCCCACTTGTGGGATTCTCATCTGCAAAGGTATATTATGATCGTAAGGAGAGGTTTGCGGGAGAATCAAAATACCCGTTAAAAAAAATGCTTGCCTTTGCATTCGATGGAATCTCTTCCTTTAGTGTAGCCCCAATCCGCTTTGTAACCTTTATTGGTTTCTTGGCGATGTTTATTAGTATTCTTGCCGGAGTCTATGCACTAATTCAAGACCTATTAGGACATACTGTTTCAGGCTGGACATCACTAGTCATTTCCATTTGGTTTGTTGGAGGGTTGCAGCTATTGGGGTTAGGTATTATTGGTGAATATATTGGCAAAATATATTTTGAAGTGAAGAAACGTCCAAGATATGCGATTGAAAGAGACAGCTTTTCCGTTAGTCAAACAAATCAGCAAATAAAAGAGGCAATTGGTCATTAGGAGCAGGTATGAAATATACTTTTATTCGTTTTGTCATGGTAGGGATTTTGAATACGATTGTTGGGTTATCGGTCATGTATCTTCTTTTACATGCGTTCCACTTTTCATACTGGATCTCAACCTTCATCGGTAATTCCATTGGAGCGATTGTAAGCTTCTTTTTAAATAGAAGCTTTACATTTAAAAGTCAGAATGCTGTTTCAAAAACTGCCATCCGTTTTATTGTGGTCATTTTGTGCTGTTATTTTATTTCTTATGATTTAGGAAAAAATTTAGTTTCAGCCATCCTACTTTCAAATCAATTCTTTACTGAAAAAATAAGAACCGATTTGGCGGTCCTTGTCGGTACTGGACTTTATACCGTGCTTAATTATTTAGGGCAAAAATTGTTTGTTTTTTCAAAAAAGGATGTTTTAGTTGAAACAAAATCATGAGATAAACGTAGAAAAACCAGGAGGTTCTGACCGGACCTCTTTTTTCTATCATAAAAGGAGTAAGCTCATGAATATAAAAAAATATTTATTTATTGCCTTTATTATTAGCTTGGTGAGTGTAATTGGTTTTGGGATGATTTCCATACTTATTAGTGATGAAAAAATAGGGCATTTTGACAGTACTGTTATTTCGGCGGTTCAAGGACTCGAAACGCCCGGTCTTACAAAGGTAATGAAATTGTTTACCTTTATTGGTTCCACACAGGTTGTTATCATTCTTTCTCTTGCCCTTTTGATTTTTCTCTACAAGGTACTGCATCATCGCTTGGAATTGATCTTATTTGTAAGTGTCATAGCTGGTGCAGGAATTTTAAATGGTGTTTTAAAGCATTTTTTTCAGCGGGCACGTCCTAATTTACACCGTCTGATTGAGATCAGCGGTTATAGTTTTCCTAGCGGTCATGCTATGAGTGCTTTTGCTTTTTACGGTGTGATTGCCTTCTTACTTTGGCGCCATATTTCAACCAGGATTGGGAGAACCATTTTAATTATTGTTAGTTGCTTTATGATTCTTGCCATTGGTATAAGCCGGATTTATCTAGGGGTACATTATCCAAGTGATATTATTGGGGGATATTTTGCAAGCATTTTTTGGCTGACTGCTGCTATTTGGGTTTTTCAATTTTATAAAGAAAAACGGTATAATAGGAAGCAGGGATATAATGAGTGAGAGGTTTTTGAAAAAATTGGAGTGATACATATTATAAGAAACAGTATTCCTAACCTTTTTACGCTTTTAAATTTATTTTTTGGATTTTTATCTGTCATGTATTCGGCGCTTGGGGATTATAAAAATGCGGCAATTTTGATTCTGATTGGAATGATGCTCGATAGTATGGATGGGCGTATTGCCCGGATGTTGAATGTCGAAAGTGACCTTGGAAAGGAATTAGACTCACTTGCCGATATTGTAACCTTTGGTGTTGCGCCGGCGATGATGGCCTATTATTCCTATTTTTCTGATTTTGGTATATTTGGGATGGCGATTTCAGGATTATTCCCGTTATTTGGTGCATACCGATTGGCGCGATTCAATATTAATGCGGTCAAATCATCACTACATTATTTTACGGGTGTCCCCATTACAGCAGGTGGGGGACTACTAACGCTTTTAACCTTATTTCACGGCAAAATGCCAGCGATTATTCTGCCGATTGCCTTTTTTGTCATTTGTTATTTAATGGTCAGCACCATTAAAATCCCAAGCCTAAAGGATATTCCTTTGCCGAAATATGGAATTATTATCACCTTATTCCTTGGTTATGCTATTTATATTGTCTTTAAGAAAGAGCAGCATCGTTTTCCTTACTTCATATACGTAGCCATTCCGCTTTATGTAGCTTTTATAAGTTATCAATTAGTTAGGATTAAGCGAAGCGGTCCAAAAAAATAAAATTCAAAAAAAGAGAAGTACAATTCACTTGAACTGTACTTCTTTTGAATATTTCAATCAACCTGATTCATTAATCACGGAAATATTTTTTGATGAATTTTAATATTAAAATAGGCAGTGCCTTTTTTGCAGAGAGGAGATATTGGTACATTGCTTTCTTTTCCGAAGAAGATACATCCCAATCGTCAGGTATGGTGTTGATGACCGATAAGATTTGCTCAGAAGGAAGTGCAAGGACTTTTTCTGTAAATTGCATAAGTGATTTGGGGTCGTCTATTTGAGTAACACCCCATGTATGAACAGGCTGTTTTAGTAAATTCATGGGGACTTTTTTCAACATATCTTTTGAAAGTGCATATCCTGGAAAACATAAACCGTGATCAATTAAATGAAGATAGCATTTGTTGTCAGAAAGCCTTTCTAACAGAACATTTCCCGTATCCCGATCATTGTTATTCACCCAATAGTCGAATACAATAATACCCGGCAATGCATCGCGATTGACAATTTCTTCATTAATTCGAGGCTCCCAAAGGCCCGTACAATCTTTAAGCAAAAGACTGGCAAATTGATGTCCAGGTGTAAACCCATACCGGTAAAGAACAGGGAACTTTTTAAAATCAGATTTGGAGAAATAAGCCACCTCAAAAGATGCTACAGGCAGTCCTAATAACTGTGCAAGTTTCCCCACCACCCAATCATTCACGAGGACCCTTGTTCCTTGGGGATTGTCTTTAAATTTTACAAGATAAGTATTTCCGTCATTCATTTCAAATAGTTGAGGCTTTGAAAAACCCTCCTTGAACTTTCCTAAGTAGCGAACCGGAAAAATACGATTCAAAATGATATTGCCTCCCTTTTTCTTCATATTATCAATATATGTACAATCCCATCTCTCGGTATAGTTGAATTTAAAAGAATGGAAATAAATTTCTTCTCAAAAAGTGAATAAAGGAGAAAACGAAAGAAAATTATAGATAAGAGGAGTTTTGCTTAATGAAGGGGGAGGGAAGTTGGTTAATCATCTTGTCAAAGCAGTGCCCAATTTATTTACCATCGGAAATTTTTTATGTGGTGTTTTTTCTATCACCTTTAATATGAGTGGATTTATTGGAGGTGCCTCGATTTTTATTTTTTTATCGGCTATTTTTGATCTCTTCGACGGACGGGTTGCCAGAAAATTAAAGGTGAACAGCGAACTTGGAGTGGTATTGGATTCACTGGCGGATATTGTTAGCTTTGGGGTAGCACCTGCGCTTATATTTCATTCAATCGCAGCACCGTCTATTTTAACTTCTCTAGCCTTTATTCTTTTCCCTACTATGGGTGCTCTAAGGTTGGCAAGGTTTAGTGTGAACCCAACCATTGGGTATTTTAAGGGTCTGCCGATTCCAGCTGCTGGCCTGCCATTAGCCGGAATGGGATTGTTTACATATTCCAATGCATGGATCACGATTCTTTTGGCTGTTTTAATGGTAAGTCCGATTAAAGTAAAGAAATTATGAAAAAACCTAGTCTGTATGTAGACTAGGTTTTTAAACAATTTTACATTCCACCAAATGACATAACCCAAATCGATCCGGCAACGGTAACGACGGCAATAAAAACACCATATATCACGTTAATCGTTTGTGCTGCACTGTCTTCACCATCTCTTAAGTGCATGAACATAAACAGCTGCAGACCGGCTTGTATGACAGCGAGAGTGCCGATAATCCACATAATGGCATTGAAAGATAAACCTGTTTTTAAAGCTACAAAGAGTGCGACAAAAGTTAAAACTAATGAAAAAACAAATCCTAATACTTGTGTTAGTGGTGTACCATGTGAATGTTTCTCCATCTTAAGCCACCATCCCTTTTAAATACACAAATGTGAAGATGAAAATCCAAACAACATCAAGGAAGTGCCAGTATAGACCGATAATAAAAGCCTTACGGGCTGTTACTGGTGTCAAACCTTTTTTCGCAATTTGAATCATTACCATAACAGCCCAGCCAATTCCCATACTTACGTGCAATCCGTGTGTACCTAAGAGGACAAAGAATCCTGAAAGGAATGCACTAGTTTGCATCGTAGCACCTTCATGAACGTAGGCAATAAATTCTTCAATTTCCATCCCAACAAACCCGGCACCCAATAATAAAGTAATAATCATCCAGGTTAATAGACCTTTTTTATTACCTCGGTGCATTTCATAAATGGCTAAGCCGCACGTAAAACTACTGGTTAGGAGCAGGATGGTTTCAATCATAACCCCTTTAATTTCGAAAAGTTCATGTGGGGTAGGACCACCGGCATAACGGTGGTCAAGTACTGCATAGGTTGCGAAGAGTGTTGCAAATAGAATGATTTCCGCACCTAAGAAAATCCAGAAACCAAAAATATTCATTCGGCTTTGTTCTGTTTGATATTCAAGCGGTAGCGCAGTGTTTACATTAGCTGACATGATTTTTCTTCACTCCTTTTTGGAGGTCTCTCCATGCTTTTTCTGTCTTTTTAATTTCATCTACCGGTACATGGAAGCCATCCTTATAATCAAAGGAACGGCAAATCAAGCAGGCGAAGATGCCTAAAAGTGCGACAAGTGCAGCGATTTTCCATTCAAAGATGAGGAAGAATCCTGCGATTCCCATGACAACTGCCATCACAATTGGAAGACCTGAATTGTTTGGCATATGAATTTCTTCCAAGTCATCTTCTTTTAACTCTAGACCTTCATTGTGTTTCTTCATGTACCAGAAGGCATCAATTGATTTCACTTCAGGTAGTTTGGCAAAATTATAGAATTGAACAGGGGAAGCTGTAGCCCATTCAAGTGTTCGTGCATCCCATGGATCGCTTGAAATATTGCGGTCCGCATATCTTGCACTCCAATAAATGTTATAACATAAGAAACCAAAGCCAATCGCAAGAATTCCTGCACCAATTGCAGAAACGAGCATCAATGGTCCAAAACCTGTTTCCGCAGAGTACGTATAAGCACGTCTGACGGCACCGTCTAATCCAAGGAAGAACATTGGCATAAAGGTCATATTAAAACCAACTACAAAGAACCAGAAATGAAGTTTTCCAAGCTTTTCGTTCAGCATATGACCAAACATTTTTGGCCACCAGTAGTAAAGTCCAGCGAATACAGCAAATACAACACCTGGAATTAATACATAGTGGAAATGCGCTACTAGGAATAGTGTATTATGGTATTGATAATCTGCTGCACCCATTGCAAGCATAACCCCGGTTACGCCTCCAATCAAAAAGCAAGGGACGAACGCTAATGCCCAAAGCATTGCTGTTGTAAATTGAATGCGTCCTTTACGCATTGTAAACAGCCAGTTAAACATTTTAACTCCTGTAGGGATAGCAATCATCATCGTTGTAATCGAGAAAATAGAGTTAACTGCAGGCCCTGCACCCATTGTAAAGAAATGATGGACCCAAACAAGCATACTTAAAAGGGCGATACCAACAATCGAGAAAACCATTGATTTATAACCATACAGCATTTTACGAGAGAAGGTTGAAATAACCTCTGAAAACATTCCAAACGCCGGAAGAACAACAATATATACTTCGGGGTGACCCCATAACCAGAACAGGTTCGCCCACATCATTGGGTTTCCGTCACCTGAAACGGTAAAGAAATGCGTTCCGAAAATCCGGTCAAATGTCATTAATGCAAGAGCAACAGTGAAAATAGGGAAGGATGCCCAAATAATTACTGATGCGATGAAGGATGTCCAAGTAAACATGGGCATTTTCATTAACGTCATACCGGGAGCTCTCATTTTTAAAACTGTGACGATAAAGTTGATCCCCGTCATTAATGTACCAATCCCGGCAATCTGGATGGCAACGGCATAAAAGTTATTCCCAATACCAGGAGTAAATTCTTTTCCTGCAAGAGGGAAGTAAGCAGTCCAACCTGCATCCGGAGAACCACCGATAACAAACGAAATATTAAACAGCATCGCTCCGGCAAAAGTTAACCAGAAACTTAATGCATTCAATTGCGGAAATGCAACGTCTCGAGCACCGATTTGCAAAGGAACAACCACGTTCATTAATCCGATTAAGAACGGCATAGCCATGAAGAGGATCATTATGACGCCGTGTGTTGTGAAAATTTCATTATAGTGCTGTGCATCAAGTATTTTTCCATCTGGGGTGGCGGTTTGGGCTTTCATTAATAACCCGTCAATGCCACCGCGGAAAAACATGAGTACTCCGACAAGAATATACATAATTCCAATCCGTTTATGATCAACAGTTGTGAACCATTCCTGCCACAGCCATTTCCATTTTTTAAAATAGGTTACACCTACAACAATACCAATCATGGTTAAAGCAATTGCAACTTGAGAGCCTAAGATTAGAGGGTCTCCGGTAATAAAAAACTTATCCCACTTAATGTCCACTATGGTCACCTCCATTGGAATTTCCACTCATGTCCATGTCCTTCATATCCATATTATTCATTTCCATTGACTTTCCTTCTGCCTGACCCTCCATGTGCATTTCATGGTTATCAGGTTCTTTAAAAATTTTCCCTGGGTAGTCGTGATTTCTGTACAATTCAGGGAATGTGTAAGTTTTCGAATGCATATCACCGTGATCAACATAGGCTAGGTGTGTGTTTGAAAAGGTTTGACGGCCTAAGTTTGATGGTTTTAATAGTTCAACATATTTCTTTTCCGATAATTTTGGTGCAGTGTTCTTTACATCCTTCACCCATTTGTCAAACTTCTGCGGTGATTGGGCTTCCACAGTAAATTCCATTCCTGCATAGCCTTTTCCGTTAAAGTTTGTGTTTTTCCCGATATATTCACCAGGTTGATCAGCTACAAGGTAAAGTTGAGTTTCCATTTTTGCCATTGTATATTTTTGACCGCCTAAAGCAGGAATCCAAAAAGAGTTCATCGTACCCGCAGAGGTAAGCTTAAATTTAATAGGGGTACCAACTGGAACGTTCAAATAGTTCACCGTTTCAATTCCTTGATCCGGATAACTAAAGATCCATTTCCAATCTGCGGAAGTAACATTGATTGTGATTGGCTTTTTATTTTCATATCCTTTCGGAACTTTTTCAAGATTATAAATTGATTTTACCGTCGGAATGGTAAGCGCAATAACAATCAGAATCGGGATGACAGTCCAGGTGATTTCCAATTTTGTACTGCCATGTTCTTCTGGTGGCTCGTAATCTTTATTTTTATCTGTTGCGCGATATTTCCACACAATAAATACAAACAAGCCAATAACAACAATTACAACAAGTGCCATAAAAATTAGTGACCAGTTAATCAGGCCTAAAATTTCTCTTGCTGCAGGCCCCTTAGGTTGAAAAACAACCATATTTGGCTCACAGCCGCTTAAAAATAATACCGGTAAAAAAGCTAATAGGGGAATCAAATAACCCTTTTTAAACATTTTTTACGCTCCTTTCAATAAAGTTGTTCATATTTTCACAAATAAATGTGTGAATTCATTCACAATATTGTACAAGATCCAACCCTACTAATCTTTTAATATTGTGATTTGACTTGCCATTTCATGGTCCCTATACCTGGGTTGTTAATTTTAATTAATTTAGAGTGATTCTTCTTAAAGTCATCTTAGCAAGTTGTCTGTGATGTTTGTATAGGTTTTTGAAAATATTTGTGACAAATTTGTTAAAGTTTTTGACATTTGGGTAGAAAGTGGCGGAATTTGAGGAAAAATGTGGATAAAAGGTGTCTATTTTGATATATAAATGGGATAATAAAATTAAATTATTTTGGAATAGGAGAATAAAAGTGAAAGTCAAAATTAATCGAAATGCAGCAAAAGCGTTGAAAAAAATGTTGGAACAAGAAGAGGCACAAGGGAAGTTGTTTCGTGTATTTGTTACCCATATGCATGGGGATCATGCTCATTATGATTTAATGCTGGATACACCGACTGAAAAGGATGAGGTAGTAAAAACAGATAAGGACATTGATTTTATTCTTGAAAAAGGCGATGAATATTTGGACGGTATCTGGATTCAATTTTTCCAGGTGCCAAAAGAAGAATGGTTAATTACCAATCCATCAAAAGGTGATCATCACCATCACCATCACCATTAATAATAGTTAGGCTGTGTTAAAGGACAATGTTGATTTTGAACAACGTTGATTGAAGCGAAGTGCCTGGATCGGAAATCAACAACCAGGTTTAGCAGAGCCAATAGTTAAATAAACAGCAATGATAAAAATACCCCGCGATTTGATCGTGGGGTGTTTATTATTTTTAGTTATCATCACCTTGATGATTGCCATCTTTTAAGCCTAATTCGCTAAAAGTAATAAAATTATGTAAAGTGAAAAGCTCATTTTTTGATAATGACATGAAGAAGATGTTACTCTAAACGGTAAAGAGAGAAGGGAGTATATAAATGGATAATTTCATAAATAAACCTAATATCAAGCTTATTGCCCTTGATATGGATGGAACCCTTTTAAATGATAAGGGAGAAGTTTCAGTGGGAAACCGTGAGGCTATAAAAGAAGCGCAGGCAAAGGGAATCTATGTTGTCCTAAGTACAGGACGCTCCTTACGAACATGCAGGGAGCATGCAGATTCACTTGAACTCACATCCTTTCTTGTAACTGTAAATGGGAGTGAGGTCTGGGACGAAAAGCGTGAATTAGTCGAAAGAAATCTAATGAAGGCTGACCTAATCCAATGGATGTGGGAATTGTCAAAGCAGCATAATACGAAGTTTTGGGCAATCAGCACGGAACGAAACTGGTTTAATGATATGCCGGAGGACCTGCATAGCTTTGAGTGGTTAAAATTTGGATTTGATATTGATGATGATGAAATTCGAGAAATCATTAATAAAGAGCTTCAATCCAAAGGTGAATTTGAGCTGAGCAATTCAACTCTTAAGAATATTGAAGTCAATCCGCTTGGTATAAATAAGGCCAAGGGATTAAAAATGGTTTGTGAACGTCTTGGAATTGATATGGAGAATGTCATGGCTTGCGGGGACAGTTTAAATGATATAGCGATGATTAAAGAAGCGGGTCTTGGTGTGGCGATGGGCAATGCACAGGAAATCGTGAAAGATACTGCTGAATGGGTTACCGCAGCCAACAATGAAGATGGAGTGGCAAAAGCAATTCGAAAATGGGCACTGAGAAAATAAAATTTTTTCAAAATTGATGATTATGGTTTAAAAATAATTTTTTTGGGAAAAGCTATTCTAGCAAGTATATTTTTGCAAAACATGTATTGGCTAAATGCTAGGAGGCTACAAAAGAAATGGAACATGGTAAAGTAAAATGGTTTAACAGTGAAAAAGGCTTTGGATTTATTGAGCGTGATGGTGGAGATGATGTATTCGTTCACTTTTCTGCCATTCAAGGCGAAGGGTACAAAACATTAGACGAGGGCCAAGAAGTTACCTTTGATATCGAAAATGGACAACGCGGTCCACAAGCTGTAAATGTGCATAAAGCATAAAAATGATAAAACAAACTCCAGTTAGTGGAGTTTGTTTTTTTGCACTTTAAGAAATTATAAAATTGCTGCGAAGAAGAAACTCGACGTAGAAGCAATTTTTAGTGGAAAAGTATAAGTGCAACTACGCCTCTGTCTTCGCCCTTAAGGGCGAAGACAGAGGCGTGTTTTCTTTATGTTTTAGTGATTATTTAGAAATTCCTTCACGAATCCAATTGAATGTTCCCGGTGGTAGGTTTGATATACATTACTGGCCATTTTAACAGGATCACCGAAAAAATAGCGTTCGTAAAGGGATTGTCTTGTTCCAAAAGCGCTCATACTAATATCCCACGCCAGGCGAAAAAGTGTAACACGATCAAATGCATTGGCATTTGCAGCCTGTAGATACTGGTCAAGATCTCCCTTTATTTCTGATGAAAAATCCGCTTCACCTGGAATCGAAACGAGTCCGCTAGCCCCGATTTGCTGTAAAATCTCACAAAGCCTAGGATAAAGACGAGAATAACTAATAATTGCTGTACCTAATGGGGTGAAATCAGGAGTCATCGTTCCCCATTGATCTAGTTTCGCATTCACTTCGGAGGCCAACAGCAATGCTTTTATCGTCTCTAGTCCAACAATGATCTCACTAATTTTTTCCTGGATATGCTGGTATTCCCCGACATTAATTGTATCTACAAGCATTTGTGCGACACCCAAAATAAATTCGGTTTTTACCACCCTCCGTGCAGTTACTTGATGACCTACTAGTGGATAAAAACTGCTTTCGGAAAAAATCCTATAGGAACTCTCCGGATTCTGGTAGCAAAAGACACGTTCCCAAGGAACGAAAACATCATCAAAAACAACGATCGTATCGATCTCATCAAACCGAGAGCCGAGAGGATGGTCAAATTGACTATCCTTGTAACGGAAGGACTCACGGCAAAGGAACCTAAGTCCAGAAGTGTTGCTTGGTATTGAAAATGCATAGGCAAAATCCTTGTTAATTGAAGCCATATGCGTCGGAAACACGAGAATTTCGTCAGTAATTCCGCCTTGTGTTGCTAAAAGTCGTGCACCTTTAATAAAAATACCATCTTCATTTTGCCTTACGGTTTTGGCCGAGATGACATTTACTGAATCCTCTGTATAAGCTTGAGAACGATTGACTTGTGGATTTATAAACGTATGAGTAAAGGTCAAATCTCTTTCTCGTGCATCTTCATATAACTTCCGCAGGTTTTGATCAAATAGTTTTGAGGAATCTGAAAAAATAGGTGCAGCAGCAGCAAAAGCCATCACTGCTGTATTCATATAATCCGGTGATCGTCCCAACATCCCGGCACTCGTTCTCGCCCAATTTTGCACCATTTCTCTTCTAATGGCCAAATCTTCCTTTGTTTTTGGTTCAAGGAAAGAAACACCAACCTGATTACCGCTGGTAGGAGATGTATAGGTCATGTTGTTCATAGAAACCTGCAGGTCAAATAATTTTGCCTGGCTTTTCATGACACCAGCAAATGCAGGATGTTCAGAAATATTTCCACTTACTTGTTTACCCTCAATCCAAATCTCTGCATGATTATGATTGATTCTATCAATATATTCTTTTCCCGATATTGCAGGCATTATCTACACCTTCTTGTCAGTCTTATTTACAGTAAATGTTGAAAGCTTGATTTGGTTTGTACATCCGTCTAAATTTGCACATTTAAAAAAATTGGACATTAATTTTAAAAGAATTGGAATAACAACTTGTAATTTTAATAATTTAATAGTAGTAAAGGGGCACCGGTAGGAGATAATCAAAATTTAATGACAGCAAGGAATCGCGGCCCGACATTAATTCAAGACGTACATTTAATTGAAAAATTGGCCCATTTTAACCGGGAATGGGTCCCGGAGCGGGTTGTTCATGCCGAGAGGGAGGATATTAAGCTACGAGTAATCCAGAATTTCTATAAAGCAGACCCTGAATATGGCGAACGCATTGCCAAAGGATTATATTTAGCCATTCCACAGGGAATCAAGTAATCTAGTATAACTTGATAGAAGGTTGTTCAAAGTGAACAACCTTCTTTCTATGACCCAAATTTAACATGTACTTTTGTTGATTTTCCGTTCATACCTGACCTTAACCAAGAAAATAGGAAACATCCGGCAATAACAATGACACTGCCGCCAAATTCTGACCAGGACATTCTTTCGCCTAAAAAGAAATAGGCAAGGATGGATGTAAAAATAGGGTTAAAGTTTAAAAAGATTCCCGAACTCGTTGCGCCGATTTTTTGAACCCCAATATTCCATAGTACCATACAAACAACAGTTGAAATTACCCCAGTATATAGAATGGCCCAAAGGAAGCTTGAATTGAGATTGGAAATTTGGAAGCTGGATATATTGAATGGAATCAAAATTACCAAACCAAATACCCCAGAATAGAAAGTTGCCAGCATGGGTGACATTTTTTTCATCACCCATTTACTACAAATAGAATAAAGCCCCCAAATGATGACAGCTGCAATCATCCACAAATCCCCAATATTAAAATGAAGGGATAATAAATGTGATAATTCCCCCTTCGCCAATACCATTAATACCCCTAAAAAAGAGACTCCCATTGAAAATATCTGCAATATTTTTAGTTTCTCTTTTAACAAATAGGAAGAAAAGATTGCAATAGAAATCGGGTTTAAGGTAGAAATCAATCCAACATTTGTTGCAGAGGTTTTTTCAAGTGCCAAAAATTGAAATAGGTTGAAAAAAACAACTCCTGTTAATCCCATAAATAGTAATGGGATAATGGATGATTTTGGGGGAATTAGCTTTTTTTCCTGCTTTAAAACAATCGGCAATAGGACAAGGATGGCAATCATCCACCTTAATGTTGTGATGGTCATCGGTGAGGCATGACCGACAAGAAATTTTCCGAAAACAAAATTTCCTCCCCATAGAAGACTGGTAAGAAGCAATAAAAAAACATAAAAGATTGGCATTATGATTTGCCCCTTTTCAATGATATTATATTAATAATAGTAACAGAAATATCGGTTTTTTTATGATTTATTTTGTAAATATGGATATAATAAGAATAATTAAAAGTAAAATAAGTATAAAATGTATTATTGTTAATTTGATGTGTTATAAAATGGTGGTAAACAATCAAATATTCGGTACAAGGAATGAGGGATAAGATGTTTGATGTAATGGAAGGGAATAAACCGTTAGATTTACTTGACCGAAAGATCTTAGATTTACTGCAAAAGGGTGCACAACTTAGTAATGCAGAATTGGCAAGAAGGGTGAATCTTTCTCCTCCTGCGACTCATGCTCGAGTTAAGCGCTTGGAGAATGAAGGCTATATTGACCGTCAGGTTGTAGTTTTGAATTCTAGGAAGCTTGGATTTGATTTACTTTGTTTTATCTTTGTAAGTACGAATATACACCAAAAGGAACAACTCGAATATTTAGAGAAGGCGCTGAATTTGATGCCGGAAATTCTGGAATGCCACTGCTTAACAGGGGAATATGATTATCTTTTAAAAGTTGCCAATCGAAATCGCGAGGAACTGGAGAAATTTATTCGTAAGTTGAACTTACTCCCTGGTGTAAATCGGATTCAAACAAGTTTATCCCTACGTGAGATAAAATTTAGTACAGCATTGCCGATTAATACAGATTAAAGATACCTAATATTCTAAAATAATTTTACAAAAGCATCCCTTTTTAATTTGGATGCTTTTTTTGTTTGATTATAGGCAGGAATTTCGGTACTAAATTAAGAATTATAAAAATAGGATGTTTGTAAAAGGGGGAGTTATTTTGCAGGTAAAAGTGGTAGAAAAAGAGGAATTAAAGGTTGTTGGGATTGCATGGAATGGAACATATTCACAAACTAAGAAGATTCCAAATCTATTTACTGTGATGGAAGAGCGACTACGTGAAGTACAAAATAAAACGAATGAACCTGTTTTGATTGCTCCATTCCATAGCAGGGAAACTGAGTTTACCTATTTTGTTACTGCACCAGTGGAAGAAATTACTGAAGTTCCTGAAGGCATGGTTGGATTCACGATTCCACGTAAAAATTACGTATTTACTACCCATAAGGGGAAAGCGGAAGAGGTTGAAAATACATACCGGAAGATTTTTTCGTGGATGAAAGACTATGGATATGAACAGGATCACCAGGCATTAAGCATAGAAATTTATAAAGAGGAATATAAGCCTGAGTATGCTGTAGGGAATTTGATTTTTGACATTTATCTGCCGGTAAGAAAATATTAACAAAATTATCGTAAAAAAAGGAAAGTCGAAAATTCCCTATAAATTATGAACAAATCATTTCCCTTTCTGGATTGAATTCGATATACTTAAAATAATTTAAAATTAAATAGTTCCTTCGGGGTCAGGTGAAATTCCTAACCGGCGGTGATGAAGCATTGCTTCTTAGTCCGTGACCCGGTTAACATTAGTTAAACGGTGGATCTGGTGAAACTCCAGGGCCGACAGTTAAAGTCTGGATGGGAGAAGGAAAAAATAAGCAGGATTAAAAATTGGTTAAAAAACCCTCTTTTTTAAGCCTCAATTTCCTATTGCCTTTATTAGGACCCTGAAGAAATTTTTTCAGGGTCTTTTTATGTTCTGATAGAAGGAGAAACGCCATTATGAATGATACAGACTACATGAGCCTAGCATTGAATTTGGCAAAAAGCACTTTGGGACAGACTGCTCCCAATCCAGTAGTTGGAGCAGTAGTGGTAAAGGACAATCAAATCGTTGGCATGGGTGCCCATTTAAAAGCGGGCGAGCCCCATGCAGAGGTCCATGCCATTGAAATGGCTGGCGAAAAAGCAAAGGATGCAACCATCTATGTCACCCTAGAACCCTGCAGCCATTTTGGTAAAACACCACCATGCTCGGATTTAGTCATTCGTACAGGAATTAAGAAAGTATTTGTTGCAACTACTGACCCTAATCCCCAGGTGGCAGGCAAAGGTATTGCAAGAATAAGAAATGCCGGGATTGAGGTGGAGGTAGGGCTGCTTCAGGAAGAGGCACGTGAGCTGAATAGGATGTTTTTTTACAACATTAGTACCGGTTTGCCATACGTAACATTAAAAACCGCCAACAGTTTGGACGGAAAAACAGCCACCGCAATAGGCGAAAGCAAATGGATTACCGGTGAGGAAGCAAGGAAGGACGTTCATGTATTCCGCCATCAGCATGACGCCATTCTAGTAGGAGTCAATACGGTCATTAAGGATAATCCCAGCTTGACAACAAGGTTGCCTTCAGGCGGCCAAAATCCAATTCGAATTATCCTTGATACGAATCTTCGAACTCCTCTAACTGCAAACGTTGTAACGGATGGTCAGGCGCCGACATGGATTGTTACCTGCTCTGGCATTGATGAGAAAAGGGAAAAAGAATACCATGATTTAGGGATTAAGCTGATTAAATTGCCGGAAAAGCAAATAATCATCCGTGAAATGTTAAAAGTAATAGGAGAAATGTGCATTTCATCATTATTTGTTGAAGGAGGCGCGGAGGTGCATGGAAGCTTTTTAAAGGAACGTGCATTTCAACAAGTGATCACCTATATTGCACCTAAATTGATCGGTGGTAAAATGGCTCCAGCTTCTTTTGGCGGTGAAGGCTTTGAAACAATGGAAGAGGTTGTTTCTTTAAAAATAAAAGAAGTGAGCCGCATCGGCAATGATATCCGGATAATTGCGGAACCTAAGTGAGGAGAACACTATGTTTACTGGAATTATTGAGGAAATTGGTTTAGTTTCAAATATTCAGCGAACGGGAGATTCTTTCGTTCTTACCGTTGAGGCGAAGAAAATTCTTGATGATGTTCATCTTGGTGACAGTATCGCTGTCAACGGTGTATGTTTAACAGTCACTTCCTTTACCGGAAAACAGTTTACCGTAGATGTTATGCCGGAAACAGTGAAGGCATCCAGTTTAAATTCAGTTAAGCGCGGCTCTAAGGTGAACCTGGAAAGGGCGATGGCGGCCGGGGGAAGATTTGGGGGTCATTTCGTATCCGGACATATTGATGGGACCGGGGTGATTAAAAGTAAAAAAGCATTTGAAAATGCCATCTATTATGAAATTGAAGCCAATCAAGAGATATTAGACTACATTATTTTAAAAGGCTCAGTTGCAATTGATGGTACAAGTCTTACCGTCTTTGGCAAGACAGAGCATACTTTTACGATTTCACTCATCCCCCATACATTATCTGAATCGATCTTAGGTCTAAAAGGTTCAGGCGATATTGTCAATTTAGAATGCGATATGATTGGAAAATATGTGGGTCATTTTATAACTGGTATAAAAAGTGATCAAGGGAAAAAAGGAGCATCCGGCATAACAGCTCAATTTTTAGCTGATAACGGATTTGCTTAAATAATAGAAAGGAGTGATGCAAAATGTTTAATACAATAGAAGAGGCTTTAGAAGATTTAAAACAAGGAAAAGTTGTCATTGTCTGTGATGACGAGGATCGGGAAAATGAAGGTGACTTTATCGCCCTAGCGGAGAAAGCAACACCAGATGTAATAAATTTAATGGCTACCCATGGACGAGGACTAATATGCGTGCCAATTCAAGAGGAATTGGCGCAAAAACTTGATTTGTTCCCGATGGTATCGGTTAATACGGATTCACATGGTACGGCTTTTACTGTAAGTATCGACCATAAATTTTCAACGACAGGGATATCTGCGTTCGAGCGTTCCGCAACTGTTTTAAGTTTGCTCGACCCAGAATCTAAACCTTCAGATTTTAAAAGGCCGGGGCACGTTTTCCCGTTAGTCGCAAAAAAGGGCGGTGTTTTAAGAAGAACGGGGCATACGGAGGCGGCAGTTGATTTAGCAACATTATGTGGAGCTAAGCCGGCAGGTGTGATTTGTGAGATTATGAACGAGGACGGCACAATGGCACGCGTTCCTCAACTACGAAAAATTGCGGATTCGTTAAATGTAAAATTAATTACGATAAAAGACCTGATTGAATATCGCAATAAAAAGGATCAGCTTGTTAAACGTGAAGTGGAAATTAATCTGCCAACTGAATTTGGTAATTTTAAAGCAGTTGGGTATTCCAATCTTGTTGATAGTAAAGAGCATGTGGCATTAGTAAAAGGGGAAATTGATCCTGAGAAGCCGATTCTTGTCAGAGTTCATTCCGAGTGTTTAACCGGGGATGTTTTTGGTTCCTACCGGTGTGATTGCGGTCCTCAGCTTCATGCGGCTTTGAGCCAAATTGAAAAGGAAGGTAACGGCATCCTTTTATACATGCGTCAGGAAGGCCGCGGTATTGGTTTATTGAATAAACTCAGAGCGTATAAGCTTCAAGAAGAGGGATACGATACCGTTGAAGCAAATGAAAAACTTGGTTTTGGAGCGGATCTCAGAGAATACGGGATAGGCGCACAAATATTGAAGGACCTCGGGGTTAAACAAATGCGTTTATTAACGAATAACCCTAGAAAAATTAAAGGCTTAAAAGGTTATGACATTGAGGTGGTCGAGCGTGTTCCGCTACAAATGGAAATGAGAAAAGAGAATGCGAACTACCTTCGCACAAAGCACGACAAATTGGGGCATCTTTTACATTATTAAGGAAGAAAAAAATTAAGGAAACAAATGGAGGAAGAAGCATGGGACATATTTTTGAAGGTAATTTAGTTGGATCAGGATTAAAAGTAGGAATCGTAGTAGGTCGTTTTAATGAATTCATTACAAGTAAATTATTAGGTGGGGCACAGGATGCTTTAAAAAGACATGGTGTCAGTGAAACAGACGTGGATGTTGCCTGGGTACCAGGTGCGTTTGAAATCCCGTTAATTGCGCAAAAAATGGCGGAAAGCAAAAAGTACGATGCCGTTATCACCCTTGGTACGGTTATTCGCGGCTCCACACCACATTTTGATTATGTGTGTAACGAAGTGGCAAAGGGCGTTTCTGCTCTCAATTTAAAAACAGGGATTCCAGTTATTTTTGGCGTATTGACAACTGATTCAATTGAACAGGCGATTGAACGTGCTGGAACAAAAGCAGGCAATAAAGGCTGGGACGCAGCATCAGCTGCGATTGAAATGGCCAACCTTTGCAGAACAATTGAATAACTTTCGCCACATTTCGGAAAATTAGAGTTAGATTTTTTGCTAGAACCATGTTTAGATGAAAGTTTTTCCTTTGAACGGAAATTTTTCTAAAAACATATACAAATTATTTTCTTTTCCTATATAATGAAGTAGTCATAAAAATAAATTTAAAAAATAGGTGCTAAAATTTTTAAAAAGAATTTAAGCTTAAAAGGGAAGTTTGGTGCAAAACCAACGCGGTCCCGCCACTGTAAATGGGAGCAACCTATAGAATGTCACTGTCGTAATGATGGGAAGACATAGGAAGCGATGAACATGAGTCAGGAAACCTGCCTATTTATGTACGCCAAATAACCTACGAGGATAGGGAGGTGTGGAAGGCTAGACTCTTCTTACTTTCGAATAAGTAACTGAATCTAATCGAACCAACATCTCCATGATCCTATGGAGATGTTTTTTTGCGGTGCAAAATATTTTTTTGATAAAAAGCAATCAGCTCAGTTAAAAACAGGGGGAATAGACGTGAAAAAATGGTATTCACTATTGTTAGCTGCAATGTTAATAATAGGTATGTTAGCAGGTTGTGCCGGAAAACAAGACCAAGGAAAAGAGAACAAAAATGCTGGGGAAAAGAAAACTGAACAAGCTGCCTTCCCGGTAACGATTACAGATGCATTAGGGGATAAGGTTGTCATTGATAAAAAGCCTGAAAGGATTGTGTCATTAATCCCAAGTAATACAGAGATTGCATTTGCTTTGGGTCTTGGGAAAGAAGTAGTGGGAGTATCTGATTACGATAACTACCCAGCAGAAGTATCGAAAAAAGAGAAAGTTGGCGGACAAGAAATAAATGTTGAAAAAATCATCTCTTTAAAGCCGAATTTAGTGTTAGCTCATGAATCCGCTGCAAGTATTGAGAAAGCGGCGCTTCAACAGCTAAGAGATGCAGGGATCAAGGTTTTAGTGGTGAAAAATGCTGATCATTTTGAGCAAGTGTATAGTACCATTGACACAATTGGGAAAGCTACCGGAGAAACCGAAAAAGCAGCAGAAATCATCAAAGGGATGAAAGATAAGCTTGCGGTTATTCAAACAAAGGCAAAAGAAGTTAAAGACAAGAAAAAAGTATTAGTAGAAGTGTCTCCTGCACCAGAAATTTATACTGCTGGAAAAAATACTTTTATGGACGAAATGTTATCAATGATCAACGCAGACAATATCGCAAACGATCAAAGTGGCTGGATTAAAATAGATGAAGAAGCCATGGTAAAAAGAAATCCAGATGTAATTGTGACTACATTTGGTTTCTACGTAAAAAACCCAACTGAAAAGGTTTTAAAACAAAAAGGCTGGGAAAATGTCAAAGCCGTTAAAAACAAACAGGTTTTGGATGTTAATGCTGATAAAGTAAACCGTCCAGGCCCTAGGATTGTCGAAGGAGTAGGAGATCTTGCAAAGGCCATCTATCCGGATGTTTTTAAATAATAAATACACTGCATTTTGTTTGGCAGGAATTTTCCTTGTTTTTGCAATTTTATTAGGAATTTCGATGGGAACGGTATCCGTTCCCGTTCTTACTATTATTAAGATCATTTGTTCAAATGTTTTTGGAATACATTTTACAGAGCAACTGGACCCCATGTATCAAAGCATTGTAATGAACATTCGACTCCCGAGGGTAATTTTGGCCGGACTTGTAGGTGCCGCACTTGCAATCAGCGGCGCCGCCTTTCAGGGACTGCTTAGAAACCCATTGGCCGATCCATATACATTAGGCGTATCCTCTGGGGCATCTGTAGGGGCGGTTTTGACATTATTTTTTCGCTTTTCGATTCCAGTTTTAGGAGCATTTACATTACCTGTGCTAAGCATTCTCTTTTCTTTTATAACCATTTTTTTGGTGCTTACGTTAGCAAGGAAAATTGACCGTTCCATGCGAGTGGAAACGATTATTTTAACGGGGATAATTTTTAGTTCGTTTTTAGGAGCACTTATTTCACTGATGATTGCTTTAACAGGAGATGAACTTCGAGAAATTATTGGCTGGCTCCTAGGCAGTGTCTCGATGCGAGGCTGGGAATACATAAAGCTTATTTTACCATTTTTTATAATAGGGGCCATCGTTTTGATCTTTAATGCCAAAGAATTGAATGCCATGTCATTTGGCGAAGAGAGAGCTCAGCATTTAGGGGTAAACGTCCAAAAAAGGAAATTAATTATCTTAACAGCAGGTTCGATTCTAACAGGTGCTGCAGTAGCTGTATCAGGAACCATCGGTTTTGTCGGATTGGTTATTCCGCATCTTTCTAGATTATTATGGGGACCTGATCATAGGCATCTACTTCCATTAACATGTTTATCCGGGAGTGGTTTTTTAATTTTAGCCGATCTTGTTTCCCGAACGATTATCTCACCTACTGAATTGCCAATTGGTGTTATAACGGCATTGATTGGTGCACCCGTATTTGCAATTATTCTCATGCAGAGAAAAAGGAAGGAAAGAAGTGGTTAACAAATGCTTACCGTTAAACATGTTTCAGGTGGTTATGCAAGTGAAACCGTTCTTCAGGATGTTTCATTTGAAGTAGAAAAAGGTGAATTATATGGTATTTTAGGTCCAAATGGAAGTGGGAAAACAACTCTTTTAAAAATGTTAAGTGGAATCCTTCCCGTTCAACAAGGTGATATTTTAATTAATGGAAAAAGACTCATGGAGTATGGCTCAAAACAACTTGCGCAAATGATTGCCGTTCTTTCACAGCACTCTTCTGAGTCTTTTTCTTATACCGTCAAGGAAACAGTCTCACTAGGAAGATATGCACATCAAAAGGGCTGGTTTCAATCATGGTCAAAAGAAGATGAGATAATCGTCAGGCGGGTGATGGACCAGACGGGTATTTCCACATTTCAAAATAGAAATATTCAAGAGTTATCCGGTGGAGAAAAACAAAGGGTGTTTTTAGCTCAAGCCCTGGCCCAGGAACCAAAAATTCTTCTTTTAGATGAACCAACGAACCACTTGGATTTATCTTATCAAAAAGAATTACTTGATTTATTAAAACAGTGGACAAGGGAAACCGGTTTGACGGTTATTTCTATTTTTCATGATTTAAACCTTGCCGGTTTATATTGTGACCGCCTGCTCTTGCTCGAAAACGGCACAATCAATATCAATCATATTCCGAATGAAGTGCTAAGAGAAGAAAAGATAAGGGACGTATACCATACAGAAGTTCTAAAACATCCTCATCCGAAAGTAGCGGCACCGCAAATGTGCTTATTGCCAGAAGGGATTAAAAAAGATTCGATTAAAATTGTAGATGAATCAATGGTAGGCATTTCGTCTGAGTTTATCGTGCTGCGTACACCTGCACCATTACGGACAATGTCTTCAGGTGTGATTGGCTCAGGAACGGGATGGCACCAAAATTTTGTGAATCGTCATGTTGACAAAAGTTATAATTGCAGTGACCATCGCCTCGAAATGGCGACATTTTTAAAAGCGAATGGGTTTGAGCCATCTGAAACCGTGGGAATGATGACTGCTGTTATTTTAGAGGATTTGGTCTACCGTTCCTATGAAGAAAATGACTTTTCTATCTTTATCGTGGTAACTGCAGGTGTTGGAAATGCCATTGATGCTTCGAAAAGTGAACTGCACTCCTTTGAAAGAGTGCCCGGCACGATTAATACCTGGATTTTTGTTAATGGAGAGCTGACTGAAGAAGCATTTATTCAAAGTATCATGACGGCCACAGAGGCAAAAGTGAAGGCCATCCATGATTTACAGGTAATGGACAATGTTACGGGGACTATTGCGACAGGAACCTCGACGGACAGTATCTTAATTGCTGCGACCCAAACAGGATGCGTTCTGGAGTATGCCGGTACGATCACTCCGTTAGGAAAGCTGATTAGTAAAGCGGTATATCAATGTACGACCGAAGCGATTCAAAAATCACAAAAGAGGAAAAAATCGTGATTATCCATCATTTAATTTCAATTACCATTGCAATCATGATTGATTTGCTTATTGGCGATCCCCCCAATTGGCCCCATCCGGTTCGCTGGATTGGTTCACTAATTTCATCTTTTGAAAAGAATTGGAACCATGGTCAAGCGAAAAAAGCAAAAGGGGTATTGATGCTAATCTGTGTTTTACTTATTGTTTTTCTTTTGGTATTCATTATTATTTTTATAGGTTATCAGATTCACTTGTATGTGGGGATCTTTCTTGAAGCGATTATCATTTCGACAACCATTGCCCAAAAAAGCTTAAAGGAATCGGCTCTTGAAGTGTATCAACCATTGAAGGCTGGAGTGATAGTCGAAGCAAGGAAAAAATTATCCTATATTGTTGGCAGGGATACCGATTCCTTAAGTGAAGGGGAAATTGCCCGTGGAGCAATTGAAACTGTTGCTGAAAATACAAGTGACGGTGTTACAGCTCCATTATTTTGGGCGCTAATTGGCGGAGCTCCTCTTGCCATATTGTACCGGGCCACGAATACCTGCGATTCAATGGTTGGATATAAAAATGAACGGTACAGAGAGTTTGGCTGGGCATCTGCCAAATGGGATGATGTGATGAACTGGATCCCCAGCAGGTTGACAGGATTAATCATGCTTTTTGGAAATCAGCCAGAAAAAATGAAGTATCGTCATGCATGGAAAATCTTGTTCCGAGATGCAAAAAAACATCCAAGTCCTAACAGCGGCTGGGGAGAAGCGGCAGTTGCCGCGATTTTAGGGATTCAGCTTGGAGGAATAAATTATTATAAAGGAATGGTTTCAGACCGGGCAAAAATGGGAGAGCCGCTATTGCCGATAAAGGCAGAGCATATCCCAAAGGCGAATACGATTCTAGGGAAAACTGTTTTTTTATTTTTATTATTATTATGGGCAGGAGGGATCATCATTGAAATGGCCGTCACATGGATCCAATCCACGCTATTTGTATGAAGCAATGGGGCTTTCACTTCCAAAGGAATATGTGGATTTTAGTGCAAACATTAATCCTTTGGGACCACCTCCTTTGCTAAAAGAAAAATGGATGGCGTTTTATCAGGATATTCATGTATATCCAGATCCTTTTGCAAGTGGGTTGAAGGAAAGAATTGCAAAAAAGGAACAAATCCTGGATGAGTCTATTTTGATTGGAAATGGCGGTGCCGAGTTAATTGCTTTGGTTGCCCGAAGGTTCTCGGGTAAAAGGGTTGTCATCATTCAGCCCACTTTTTCAGAATATGAAAAAAACTGCCGGGTGAACCAATGTGAAATTGTCTATCATACATTGGAAGAGCCAGAATTTGAATTAAATGTTGCAGAGCTACAGTCTAGTCTGATTGGGGCTGATGCTTTATTTATCTGTAACCCAAACAATCCAACAGGGATTCAATACCCTGCTGCAAGCATCCATGCCATAATAGAGGCATGTAAAGAACAAAACTGTTCTGTCGTCTTAGATGAGGCATTCTATGACTTTCTCATAGATTATCATTCATTTCTACCCTACATAAATCAATATTCCAATTTAATCATCATTCGTTCCATGACCAAAATGTTTGCGATACCAGGAATTCGATTAGGGTATTTAGTAGCAGAACCTTCTGTAATTGAACAACTAAGTGAGCTGCAATCGCATTGGAGTACGAATACGATTGCCTTATTAACCGGTGAACTTTGTTTGCAAGAGGAATTGTTTATCAAAGAAACGCAGGATTATATTTTTCATGAACGGGAGAGACTATTAAATTTTTACCAAAAACAAAACTTTGTGGTAACACCATCTGACGTTAATTTTTATTTATTAAGAGATCCATATATATTCGATCAATTTGAACTCTTTGAATTTCTCCTTCACAACGGGATGATTCCACGGCATACATTCAATTTTCCAGGACTGGAGGGAAAATGGCTTCGTTTTGCCATAAAGAGCAGTAACGAGAATGACCGACTTCTGGAGGTGTTTACAAAGTGGCGGAAGCACCATCCCTTATCTTCATAACTGGCGGCGTTAGGAGCGGCAAAAGCAGTTTTGCTGAGAGAAAGGCACTGGAGATTGCTGTTGAAACTGGAGGAACCCCCATTTATTTCGCAACCGGGGTTGCTTCAGATACGGAAATGAAGGAGCGTATCAGCAAACATCAACTGGATCGTGAGGCAGGCAAATACAAGTGGAAAACCGTTGAACAATCCATAGATATTGGCAAGCGGGCAAAGGAAATGACGAAACAGGATATTGTGCTGCTTGATTGTGTAACGACACTCTTGAATAATGAGCTGTTTTCTACAGAAGAATCATGGGATTGTAGCTTTTTAGAAGTGGTCAAGGAAAGAATTCTCAATGGAATTACAGCGATTAACATTCAGGTGAAAACGTTGATAGTTGTTAGTAATGAAGTGGTGTACGAGTCATTATCCGAAAATGAGCTTGTCATGAAATATGGTAGATTGCTTGGATACATCCATCGTCAACTAGTAAAAGCTGCAGATGAAGCGTATTTGGTTGAAGCAGGTATCCCCATCTTAATGAAAGGAGTGAAACAATGAAAGGGGTTATGATCCAGGGAACAGCGTCAGATGTGGGTAAAAGCTTGGTTGTTACTGCTTTATGTCGAATACTATCGACTGAAGGTGTGAAGGTTGCACCGTTTAAATCACAAAATATGTCCAATAACTCTTATGTAACCATTGATGGGAAAGAGATTGGCAGGGCGCAGGGAATTCAGGCGGAAGCAGCTAGAACGGAGGCAACGGTTTGGATGAATCCAATCCTATTAAAACCACGTTCCCACCAGGACTCAGAAGTGGTCTACTTAGGCAAAGCGATTGAGACCTTTTCCGGGCGAGAATATAGGGAAAATTTTTATGAAAAAGGGTTGAATGTGATTAGAGAATCCTTTCAAATGCTGTCAAATCAGTTTGAAATGGTAGTGATCGAAGGAGCTGGCAGTCCGGTTGAAATAAATTTAAAGGATCGTGAGCTGGTCAATATGAAGGTGGCTGCTTTAGCGGATGTGCCGGTTGTGCTTGTTGCCGATATAGACCGTGGCGGTGTTTTTGCCAGTATTATCGGCACCCTTGAACTAATGGAACCAGACGAACGAAAAAGAGTAGCTGGTGTGATCATAAATAAATTCCGCGGGGATATTACTTTATTTGAAGATGGGGTTCGCTGGATTGAAGAAAAAACAGGGATTCCCGTGTTAGGGGTATTGCCCTATATCGAGCATCATATGATTGATGGGGAAGATTCATTGTCTATCGCTAATCAATTTTCAAATCAAAAAAGAGGGGATGTTGATGTTGTAGTCATCCAACTCCCTTTTATTTCAAATTACAGTGATTTAGAACCCTTTTTATTTGAAGATGATGTATCAATTCGCTGGGTAAAACATGTTGATGAATTTGGTGCGCCAGACGCGGTCATCATTCCGGGGACAAAAAGTACGATTCAAGATTTAAAGTTCATCAAAGATCAAGGGTTGGACGTGAAAATTAAAAATCATTTTAAAAACGGCGGGTTTACAGTTGGGATTTGCGGTGGATACCAAATTCTGGGTGATGAAATGATTGATGAAGCCGGCTCGGATACCGGAATCGTAAACAGTAGGTTACAGGGTATCGGGTTGATTCCGGGAAAAACCATTTTTTATAAAGAAAAGGAAACGATTAGAACAGTGGCGGCGTATCACGAAGATACGGGTTTTCCTGAAAAAATTCCATTGGAAGGATATGAAATTCATCTGGGAAAAACGGTGATCAAGCAAAAAGGATGTTCGTTTCTTAAATTGGAAGACGGAAAAGAAGAAGGCTATTTTCATTATAACGGCCAACTCATCGGAACGTATCTGCACCACCTTTTTCATAATGACGAATGGAGAAATCGCTGGTTAAACCTTATTCGGAAAAGGAAGGGGCTCGCGGTAAAAGAGATAAGGAATTTGCGAGATTATAAGGATCAAAGATATACCGCTCTTGCAGTAGAAATGAAAGCGCATCTAAAGTGGGACCTTCTAAAAGAAATAATCGAAAATTGGAGTTCTGGGGAATGATGTTTTTAAAAGGTTTTCTCATTGGCCTGCAGTTTTTTACTGCGGTCCCGATTCGACGTGAGCTGCCAATGGATTCGGAACATCTTGGTAAGACGGTACAGGCATTTCCACTTTTAGGGTTGTTCCAAGGGATCATCTATGCCAGTCTATTTTTTTTACTAAAAGAATGGACACCATTTTCCCACCTTGCCGCAGCCTTTTTACTTTGGCTGGCAACGATCCTTCTTACCGGCGGTATTCACCTTGACGGTTGGATGGATGCGAGCGATGCTTATTTTTCCTATGGCAATCAAGAAAAAAGGCTGGAAATTATGAAAGACCCGCGAACCGGAGCGTTTGGAGTACTCTCTGTTATTGTTTTATTAAGCTGCCGCTTTTTATTTATTTTTGAAATTACTGAATCTACTCCATATTTTCTGATTGCAGCGATTCCTTTTTTCAGCAAGAGTGTAATGGGGCTTTTGCTTGTAACGGTCCCATCATCCAGAAAAGAAGGGCTTGCAGCGATGTTTCAAACAGCGGTCTCTCTCAAATTGTTAATTATTTATCCTATCTTTATCATCATTTTTTTGGTCCTAGTGATTTTCTTAAATGAAAATATCATTCATGTCACAATCTTATTGTTGGCTGCTGGTGGATGTTATTTCCTTTGCCGCCGTAATGTGTCCAATTGGTTTGGCGGCATCACAGGTGATGTTTTGGGAGCCTCTGTAGAAGGGACGGAGTTAATCTTATGGATGACAGTGTGGTTATTGCATTATTTCGTCATGGCTTGACAGAAGCGAATAAACGAAAAGCTTATTTGGGGTGGACGGATTCACCAATATGTATAGGGGAAATCAAAGTTCCGGTTAAAAGTGTTTATGATGGTTATTTTTCCAGTGACCTAAAAAGATGCATAGAAACTGCAAAGATATTTTTTCCGAATACAAATCCCAAGCTTTTAAAAGAGTTACGAGAAATAAATTTTGGTGCTTGGGATGGAAAAACCTACGATGAATTGAAAGAAGATTCACGATATCAGAAATGGCTCTCAGATCCATTTCAGTATTATCCGCCAGATGGGGAATCGTTTCAGCAATTTCAGAAAAGGATTCAAGCTGGCTGGAGACAGATGGTAGATGAAATTCTTCTGAAAGACTTACAAAGCTGTGTGGTAATTACCCATGGTGGTGTCATTCGTCAACTCTTGACTAAGTATGCGCCAGAAAAGAAAGAATTTTGGGAGTGGCAATCTCCCCATCATCGAGGGTTCGAATTAACCACTAACCGGGAAGCGCTAAGGAGGGGAGAGCGGTGCACTTTGTTACAGGAGGTGCCTTTAATGGAAAAAGGGAATGGGTAAGAAAAACTTATCCGATTCAATCAATAGAACAATGGAAATCAGCCTATCAAAATGACCCATTTCCATTTGAACTTGAAGAACATCCTGAAGAATTGCTTGTTCTCGAAGGAATTGAAACATGGGTAAAGGCATTAATGAAAGAATATGAACCTGGCAAATTACGTGAAATATGGAAAGCCTGCTTAAACCATTGGACTTCTTGGGAGAAAGCTGAGAAAAATCGAAAACTAGTGGTAATTGGAACAGACATTACAAAAGGAATTGTTCCGATGGAGAAAGAGAACAGACTTTGGCGCGATTTGGCGGGATGGGCCAATCAGGACATCGCGGCAGTAGCGGACAAAGTCGACGTCATTTGGTATGGATTAAATCAAACCATAAAAGGTGGAGGAATGTAAGGATGAGAATTTATACAAGAACTGGTGATAAGGGAAAAACAAGTATCATTGGCGGCCGAGTCGATAAAGATGACACAAGGGTGGAAGCATATGGAACCGTTGATGAAGTCAATTGCTTTGTCGGTCAGGCAATTCAAGAGCTTGACCCGGAAATTTTCGCAGATGTATTAGCCGACCTTGAAACCATTCAGCACGAATTATTCGATTGCGGCGGAGATTTGGCCAATGTTTCAGACAAACGAGAAATGAAGCTGCAGAAAGAATCAATTGACTATTTGGAAAAGAAAATCGATGAGTATATTGAAGAGGCACCTGAGTTAGAAAGATTTATTTTACCGGGAGGGACAAAGCCAGCTGCCTCAATTCATATCGCAAGGACCGTGACAAGAAGAGCAGAACGCTTGGTGGTAAAACTAGTAAAAGCTGATTCGAAGTCTCCTGAGGTGGCACTGCAATACTTAAACCGACTGTCAGACTATTTCTTTGCCTTGGCAAGGGTCGTTAACAATCGGTTAAATGTAAAAGATGTGGAGTACGTTAGGAGCGCAAAAGTGTTCAGGGGCGGGAAACGTTCAGATGAAAAATAGCTTTGATGTAAAAATGCTAAGCTGGCTTGCCCTTTTCACCGCTTTATCTGTTGTCGGTGCTTCCATTAAAATACCTGCGTTTGTTGACAGTGTTGCCTTGGATGTTTTTCCGGCGCTCTTGGCAGCTGCTTTTCTTGGAGGAAGATTTGGCGCGATTGCCGCTGCCTTTGGACATTTATTGTCGGCCCTATTTGGCGGATTTCCACTTGGACCCATGCATATTTTAATAGCCGGAGAAATGGCCGTACTTGTTTGGATGTTCGGTGTCTTATATAAAAATAGAAGAATCGTTGCTGCCATTCTTTTTGTGTTAGGTAATGCATTTGCCGCACCTCTCCCGTTTATTTTTTTAATGAGTAAAAGTTTTTATTTGGCGATCGTTCCATCGTTACTGATTGGTTCAATCATCAACGTGGTGATTGGCCTAGTGTTAATTCCAAGGCTTTCCGGATTATTTAAGACAGCTGTCCAAAAAGAGGAGCCTAAACAATGAGGGATTTTGTTACGCTCACTTTAAATGAACGGGAATCACTCATTATTGCAAATGATAATAGCGGCGGTATTGGAATGAAGGATGACGATTTCGTAAAAGTGTCCTATGAAACGGTTGCCTATTATTCTTTTCGTGTTGCTGCTATGGAATGTTTGGCTGGTGGTGGAGAACCTTTTTCTGTGGTGCTTCAAAACTTTTGCGGCAATGAACCTTGGGAGGATCTTCTCAAGGGTGTTCAAAAGGGATTAAATGAACTTAATTTAAAGGAAGTTTCCATTACGGGAAGCACGGAAAGTAATTTTTCCTTAAAGCAATCAGCTCTCGGGATTATCGTAATTGGGAAAAAGGAAACAGATACAGTAATGGAAGTACCTTTTTCAGACACTTTAAGAGTTGCGATAATTGGGATGCCTCTTGTTGGAAATGAAGTGGTGGAACAACCGGATAACGTGGTACCATTGGCACTTTTCAAAGAAATTTGCAAATTGAAAGAGGTGGTTGTTTTACCAGTGGGATCAAAAGGAATCTTATATGAGTTGAATCAACTGTTTTTAAATATGGTTTTAGAAAAAGAAAATCTAATAACGGATGTAGATGTTTTTAAATCATCCGGTCCTTCCACTTGTTTTATTGCCGTCTATCCTAAAGGTCTTGAAGAAAAAATTAAGAGAGCATCAGGGGATTATTTCCACTCGTTGCATATAGAATTTTAAAATATTATTGTTGCTATTCACTTTAATAAGGTATAGGATAAAATTATTAAATTCATAAACTACTAGGGGTGCCCGGATGCAGGGCTGAGAGAAAAACAATTTGTTTTTTAACCCTTTGGACCTGATCTGGATCATACCAGCGTAGGAAAGTAGTGGAAAAAATTAATTTTTTCTATTGCCTATAAGTCAGGTCCTTTTATGGATCTGGCTTTTTTATTTTTTATAAAGGGGAGTACAGCATGAATGAGAAAGAAAGTATTGTAATAGGGGTAGAGGAAGAATTACCGCCAGTTAAAAGTTTTTTATATGGATTGCAGCATGTCTTTGTTTCAAATGTCTGGCTAGATCCAATTTTTGTCGCTGCGATGATTGGATTGCCGCTGTCCTTATCAGCCAATATTGTCAACGCCATTTTTATCTCTGCCGGACTGGTTACCTTGATACAAGCAACGAAGCTTGTCAGATTGCCGATTGTTCAAGGACCGTCCGCAGCCTTTGATTCCATCATGATTTCAGCAGGTAAAGCAAATGCGCTTGCGGCTGCAAGTGGCAGTATCTTTTTAAGTGCAATTATTGTTTTTCTATTATCCATTACCGGAATAATCGGAAAGCTAAAGGCTCTATTTACACCAGTTATTTCCGGAACCGTTATTTTTATCGTCGGAATTTCCTTATCAAGCTTTACATTATATGAATTTTTAGGCGGAACACCGGGAATGGACAGCTTTGCAAGCTCGAGTACGCTTGTCATGTCTATCCCAACTGCCTTGGTAGTTATTGTTTTATCTCTTTTCGGCCGCGGCATATGGAAGTCATTCTCCTTCCTTATTGCCCTGATTGTTGGGGATTTGATTGCCATTTGTATTGGGAAAACAAACTTTTCAATCATTAGTGAAAAAGGCTGGTTTGGCATGCCTCATTTTCTCCCCTACGGAGAATTCACCTTCCATTGGAGCTGGTTTTTGACTTTTTTTGTCGCTTACATTGTTGCGATTATCGAAGCAATGGGAGTTTATCAGGCATCCGCGGAAATGCTTGATATTGATTTGGATCGAAAAAGAATCCGAAACGGTTTTGCAGGTGAGTCCGCTGGTTCACTTATTTCCTCATTAATCGGAGGATTTCCTACTACTGCATATGCTCAAAATGTAGGATTACTAAGATTAACAGGTGTAGGGTCACGGAAACCGGTAATTGTAGCGGGAATCATCTTTTTAGTTCTTGGCTTTGTGCCAAAGGCTGGTGCCATCCTTGCACTGACACCGGATGCTGTTGTCGGCGGAATCTTTTTACCTGCGGCAGCAAGTTTAGTTTTTACCGGTATTTCGATTTTGGCAAAGGTGGAAAAGAACGAAACCAACTATATGATTATCGGACTTTCTATTCTTTTAGCGATTAGTTTGCCTACCTATTTTAAAGATGTAAAAGGAACTATCGGAACATTCCTTTCCAATAGTATTTTTATCGGGGCATTTTTCTCGATTATTCTTCAAGTTTTATTGGTCAATTTACCAAAATGGTTTAGAAAAGAGGCAGTAAAAAATGAGACCGGAGTCACAACAAATTACGAATGAAATTTTACAATTTATTCATCAGTATCCGGAAGGGCTTCCTCCAGAAGCAGAGACAAACTTTAATGAACTAGCAATAAAGTTATTTAATTTTCAATTTAAATTTAATCTGCCATACAAAAAGTTTTGCCAAACAAAGCGCAAAACCCCGTTAACGGTCAAGAATTGGAGGGATATTCCGGCCATTCCGCTTCAAGGATTTAAAGAAATGGTGTTATCCTCTGAATCTGTAGAGGATGCTGAGGCCGTTTTTATGACAAGCGGCACTACAAACCCGAATGCCAAGGGGAAAAACTATCACCCAACTCTGGCAGTTTGGGATGCTTCAATGAAGTGCCCATTTAAACATTTTGTCTTGCCTGATGTAGAAAAAATCACGATGTTTGTGCTATCACCGGCAGCGAATCTTAATCAAAATTCCTCGCTATCCAGATATTTAACAAATGCTGTCACCTTTTTTGGGACTGAAAATAGCCGTTTCTTTTTCAATGAAAAGGGACTGGATATGGAAGGGCTGACAAACGCTTTAAAGGAATCGGAGGAACGTGGAGAGCCGATTCTCCTGATAGGAGCAACGTTCGCTTATGTGCATGTTTTGGATTATTTAAAAGAAAAGAACGTCAGGTTCCAGCTAGGAAAGGGCAGCCGGATTTTTGATACAGGCGGTTTTAAAGGGCAGTCACGGGAAATAGAAATGGACCATTTATATTACATGTTCAAGGAGTATTTCCATGTCGATCGTACAATGTGCATCAATATGTATGGAATGACGGAATTAAGCTCGCAAATCTATGATCAAACTATTTTATCAAATTATTTAACTGGAACAACTGTATTCGATAAAACAGGACCTGCCTGGGTGAAAACCATTGTGCTGGATGCAAACACATTAGAGCCTGTAAGCAATGGCGTGGCAGGGGTAATTGCTCATTATGACCTAGCCAATTGGAATTCCTGCCAGGCAATCTTGACAGAGGATTTAGGTTATAGAACGGAGGAAGGCTTTGTTTTACTTGGAAGAGTAAAGGGGTCAGAAGCCAGAGGCTGCTCGATTGCAATTGACCAATTATTGCAGGCAAATGGAAAATGAGGGGATGACTTATGGTAGATGATAGAGTAGTAGAAATCCCAGTCTATAAGGTACCAAAGTCAATCCAGCTGACTGAATTTCGTGAGGAATTGTTCGAAACAGAAAAGGGTGTTTTTATTCTAAAATATCCGATTCTATCCGCTGGTAATATCACCAAGATTTCTCGGACTGTTCAGGAAAATAGGGATCGATATTTAGCTGTTCTCTCAATAAACGATATCGTAGCAAAAATTGACCAGGCCGTTCAGCAATGGCTAAATCCTGATTACCGGTTACGACAATTTGCGGAAATTCTAATACCTAGAATTACTGGATATGATTCGGAGATGGTACGGCTTGAATTAAAACGGTACATCAGAATGTTTCGCAAAAAAGAACTCCTGCGCTTCCTAGATGAAGAGTTTGACCAGCCAGCCATGCTCGATGAGTTTCGTCCAAGAAAAACAGGGGGGATGAGCAGAGCGTTTGGACCAAGGTCGATTTTTCATGTCTTCTCCGGAAACGTGCCGGGTGTACAAATCTGGAGTTTAATCATGGGGCTGCTGCTGAAATCCGCAAATATTGGAAAAACCTCAACGACGGAGCCGCTATTTCCTGTTTTGTTTGCTGAATCATTAGCAGAAGTGGACCCGCTATTAGCTGAATCCATTGCAATTCTTCCTTGGAAAGGCGGGACAAAGGAACTCGAGGAGCAGGCAATTGCAGCGGCGGAAGCGGTGATTGTTTATGGATCCAATACTACGGTAGAAACAGTACGTGAACTTGTGCCGTTTGGAAAGAAATTTTTATCCTATGGGCACAAAATTAGTCTGGCTTTGGTTGGCAAGGAGGCGCTCACTGCTGACCATTATTTTGAAACGATCCATAAGTTAGCAGAGGATGTTTCGGTTTTTGATCAGCAAAGCTGTTTATCTCCCCAATCGGTATTGGTGGAAGAGGGGGGCGCTGTCAGTCCGAAGCAATTCGCCCAAATGCTTGCAGCAGAATTAGAACGTTATCATAAAAAACGGCCGCGGGCCACGCTTACCGCTGAAGAAGCAATGTCCATTCAAAAGGTAAGAAATCACTATCATTTGGAGTCATTGTCAAGGGATGGCATCAGTGTCTTTGCAAGTCTAAATGCTTCAGCATGGACGGTGATTTATCATGCCGAAGCAGGAATGGAAGGGTCACCGTTGAATCGAACAATCCATGTGTTCAACTCACAAAGATTAGAGGATGATTTTGAAAAAATAGCACTATATCAAGACTATTTACAATCCTGCGGCCTTGCGGTATCACCTAATCGTCTTTTTCAAATCGCTGAATTACTAGGAACATTGGGTGTTAATCGTATCGCTCCAATTGGCGAAATGAATCGGGCGAAGCCGGGATGGCATCATGATGGCGGTTTTAACTTACTGGATTTAGTGAGGTTTACCGATATTGAACGAAACCTTGAACTGGATTTGGAACGGTTTGACCCGGATGTCGAGTAGAAGGAAGGTTAAAAGAATGATATTAAAAGATAAAATTATCTTGGTAACAGGGGCGAGCCGCGGGATTGGGGCAGCAGTTGCTAAGAAAGCAGCATCTGAAGGTGCGTTTGTGATTGTGAATTACTTGCGAAATGAACAGCTTGCAGGTCAGGTCGTTTCGGAGATAGAGGCAAATGGAGGCCAGGCAGCCCCGCTCCAAGCGGATGTCCGTGATGAAGTGCAGGTCGAGGAAATGATCAACCAAATCATTGACTCCTTTGGCGGAATTGATGTCGTGGTCAATAATGCCCTCAACCATTACACGTTTAACCCAAAAACACGAAAAACAGCTTGGGAACTGGAGTGGGCGGATTACGACCAGCAAATCGCAGGCAGTCTTCAAGGTGCCTTTCATATTTGTAAAGCGGCAATGCCTTATATGAAACAGCAAATGTCAGGCCGGATTATCAATATCGTCAGTAATTTAATTGATTTTCCGGTCGTCCCGTATCATGATTATTCAACAGCGAAAATGGCGCTGCTTGGGTACACAAGAAATCTTGCAAAGGAACTGGGTGCCTTTGGGATTACTGTTAATGCGGTTTCTCCTGGTCTTACATATCCAACTGATTCAAGTTCGGAGACAAAAGAGGATGTTCGGGAAATGATTATTGGTTTGACCCCAATGCACCGTCTTGCTATGCCGGAAGATATTGCAGGTGCTGTTCTATTTTTGGCATCTGATTGGGCTTCCTTTATTACCGGACAATGTATAAATGTCGATGGCGGATTAGTGATGAATTAATAGAAGGAGGAAATTTAATATGAATAAAGATTATATTAGCGCAACATTACAAAAGGTGAGAGAAAAAAACCCGTTGGTCCATAACATCACCAACGTAGTGGTAACGAATTTTACCGCAAATGGACTGTTGGCACTTGGTGCTTCACCAGTGATGGCTTATGCTCCTGAAGAAGTAGCGGATATGGCGAAACTAGCTGGAGCGCTTGTCTTAAATATTGGAACGTTAAACTCAGCAGAGGTTGAATCCATGATTATTGCAGGGAAATCTGCTAATGAATATGGCGTCCCTGTTATACTTGACCCGGTTGGAGCAGGGGCAACAGTTTTCCGCACGGAAACAGCAAAACGACTCATCAATGAGATTCGGATTTCCGTAATCCGTGGGAATGCCGCCGAAATCGCCAATGTTGCCGGTCTCGATTGGGAAATTAAAGGCGTTGACGCCGGTCAGTCAAATGGGGATTCAGTGGAATTGGCGATTCAAATAGCACAAAAATTAAAAACAGTTGTAGTCATTACTGGGAAGGATGACGTCATTTCTGACGGACAGCGCACCTTTATCGTTCATAATGGACATCCAATCCAAACTAAAGTGACTGGATCAGGTTGCCTATTAACCTCGGTGATTGGAGCTTTTGCAGCTGTTGAAAAGGATTTGGTATCAGCCTCCGTTTCAGCACTAGTCTTCTATGGATCTGCAGCTGAAATTGCAGCTGAAAAAACTGCCGCTATGGGACCAGGCAGTTTTCAAATTGAATTTTTAAATCAGCTCTATCAAGTTTCAAGGGCAGAAATTGAGAAATATGGTCATTTTACTCAGGCAGTAGGGAGCGAATAGGATGGATGTCAGAAAAGCATTAACGATTGCAGGCTCTGATTCTGGCGGCGGTGCTGGAATCCAGGCCGATTTAAAAACGTTTCAAGAGCTAGGTGTTTTCGGAATGTCTGCTCTAACGGCAGTTACGGCACAAAATACATTGGGTGTGCAAGCAGTTTATCCGATGACAAAAGAAGCAGTGGCGGCACAAATTGACTCCATAGGAGCTGACATGGGGACTAATGCTGTTAAAACAGGGATGCTTTTTAGTTCAGAAATTATTTGTGCGGTTTCTGAAAAAATTAGTCAAAATCAGTGGGAAAAAGTTATTGTTGATCCGGTGATGATTGCAAAAGGCGGCGCATCCTTGCTTCAAATGGAAGCCATTGAAGCTTTGAAAAAATATCTTTTACCATTGGCATGGGTGGTAACCCCAAATATTCCTGAAGCCGAGGTGTTAACAGGAATGACGATTACTACTATTGATGATCGAAAAGAAGCAGCAGAACGAATCATCGAATTTGGGGCAAAGCATGTAGTGATAAAAGGCGGCCATGATGAGAAACTCGAAGATGCTGTTGACCTTCTCTATGATGGAACCGAATTTTACTATTTTAATAGTAAGCGGATTTTAACAAGAAACACCCACGGTACAGGCTGCACTTTTTCAGCGGCGATTACGGCAGAAGTAGCGAAAGGTTCCAATGTTTATGAGGCTGTTGCAACTGCCAAAGAATTTATTCAAGCGGCAATCGAAGCAGATTTGTTCATTGGTACCGGCCATGGGCCAACGAACCATTGGGCGTACAACCGAAAGAGGGGCATTTTAAATGGAACGAATGAATAAGGAATTGATCCAGGCAGCTTTAAAAGTTTACTTTATTATGGGGAGTAATAATTGTAATAAAGATCCTGAAACGGTGTTGGAAGAAGCGATTGCTGGAGGAATTACCTTGTTTCAATTTCGAGAAAAAGGAAAAGATGCTCTTGATGGAGCAGCAAAATATGATCTTGCAAGAAGGCTCCAGCAAATTTGCCGGATGAACGGAATTCCTTTCATTGTCAATGATGATGTTGGGTTGGCGCTAGAATTAGATGCGGATGGTATACATATTGGGCAGGACGATGAACCGGTTGAAACCATTCGTGAAAGGATTGGTAATAAGATTCTGGGGGTTTCTGCTCACACGCTTGAGGAAGCCGAGGTAGCTGTCAGGTGCGGAGCTGATTATCTTGGAATTGGTCCGATTTTTCCAACCAGTACCAAAGAGGATGCGAAAGCGGTACAGGGCACATTGTTAATTGAAAAACTGAGGGCCAACGGTTTTACAATTCCGTTGGTTGGGATTGGTGGCATCAATGCTGGTAATGCTTATGGTGTAATGGAAGCAGGGGCTGACGGGGTGTCTGTTATTACAGCGATTAGCAAAGCCGGGGATATAACTGAGGCTTCAAGACAATTATGGTTTGCGGTTGTTGGGGATAAAAATAGGTAAATGATGTTCGCCTGGTCCCTGACGGGGTTGATAGTGCCCGTGGGAAGGAAAAAAGAGAGCGTCCGGGCGTTGATATAGGTTGTTAGTGCCCGCAAAGATAAAATAAGTGAAGCTGTAGGCACTTTTGAAGCGCACAACAGGTCTATAAAAATATAGGACCATATCTTTACTTGTTTTTGATAAGACCATAAAATAATAAATGGCCCCCAGCCACTGGGCTGGGGGCTTTTACCATTCTATTGCACAGCTCCGCGAACCTTTTGGATCAAAGAATCCACCGCTCCGCCAACTTTATAAAGAACCTTATCCAGATTCTCCTTCCAAACAGGGGCATTTTCCTTAATTGTTTTGCCAATCTTTTCGGCATTCGCATTTAATTCCTTTTTAATTGCTTCTGCCTTTTGCTGCATTTCCTGCTTTGATTGGGTTTTTCCAGCAAGCTGATCATTCACCGAGACCACATCAAAATTCTCCCGTGGAACATAGGGTAGGGAAGATCGCATGATCTCCTTGAAAATCGGTACAACTTGGACTGAACTTGCGCCCGTCAAATAATGCTGCCTGTCCGTTTGGTCAAATCCAATCCAGATCGCTCCGACAAGATTTGGAGTATAGCCGACCATCCACTGAGCCTTTGTGCCCGAAACACCACTAAAAGGAAGCTGAGTAGAACCTGTCTTTCCGGCTATTTGAACACCCGGAATATGAGCAAGCTTTCCTGTTCCTGATTCCACAACATTTAACAACATAGAAGTCATCTGATTTGTAACCTTTTTAGACGTTACTTTTGTTGCTTCTGACTTATGTTCCACAATGACATTCCCCGTTGGACCGACAATTTTCGTAATCAGATGGCTGTCATACCGCTTCCCGCCATTTGGAAACGTTGAATATGCATCAGCCATTTGCAGAGGGGAAACTCCTTTACTCATTCCCCCAAGCGCGATTGCTAAGTTTTTATCTGCTTTCTGGACAGGGATACCGAAACGGTTTAAGGAATTAAGACCTTTATTAAGACCGATTTGATCCAATAGCCAAACGGTCGGAATATTCAAGGACTCCTCGAGAGCTTTATACATCGGAACCTTCCCGCTATAGGTTCTAGAGAAATTCTCCGGTTTATATTTGCCAAATGAAATCGGCTTGTCTACCAGTTCTGAGGAATAATCATATCCCTCTTCAAGTGCAGGCGTATAAACCGCTAGCGGCTTAATCGATGAACCAGGCTGAGCATTTAATTGCGTTGCTCGGTTAAAGCCGCGAAATACATGTTCACCTCGTCCGCCCACAAGAGCCCGCACTCCTCCTGAGGCAGGATCCATTAATACAGACCCACTTTGTGATAATTTGCCACCCATACTTCTTGGGAACAAATAATCCTTACTATAAACATTCTCCAAACCTGTCTGCAAATTCTGATCCATTTCGGTATAAATCCGATAACCGCGTGTCAAAATTTCATCCTGCGTCAAGCCATAACGATAAATTGCCTCATTTAAAACCGCATCAACATAGTAAGGGTATTTCCGGTCAACAAAGCTTCCACCGCCATTATCAAGCACAATTTTTTCATTTATTGCCTGTTTGTATTGTGAAGCGGTAATGAATTTTAGTTCTTTCATTTTCACTAAAACCACATTGCGGCGTTTTACGGCCTCATCATAATTTTTATAAGGGTCAAGGTAGTCCGGAGCATGTAGCAATCCGGCCAAGAGAGCCGCCTCACTAATGGATACATCCTTGATGTCCTTATTAAAATACTTCTTTGCTGCATTTCCAATCCCCCATGCACCGCTGCCAAAGTAGACCTGATTCAAATACATTTGCAAAATTTCATTTTTGGTATAAACCTTTTCGATTTTAACGGCTAAAAATAATTCCTCAGCCTTCCGCTTGTAGGTCCGTTCTGGCGAGAGCAAAGCGTTTTTAGCAAGCTGCTGGGTTAAGGTACTTCCACCTGCCGTAACTCTTCCAGAAAATAAATTTCCAAAAAACGCTCGGGCAATCCCTCTGACATCGAAGCCGCCATGCTGATAAAAGCGCTCGTCCTCAATCGCAACAACAGCATTCGGAACATATTTGGGAATTTCTTCAATGTTCACGCCTTTTGTCCGATTCGTTAATACATTCGTTGCCACTTTTCCATTTTTATCATAAATAACAGTTGGCTGGTTTAACCCCTGTTTTAACGATTCCACATTTGCTCTTATCGCAATCCAACCAAAATAAAGAATCGTAAATAAAACAACGACCAATAAAATTAATAAAAAAATTTGAGTAAGATGCCTCTTTTTCCAAAAAGATACGATTTTTTCCCAATAGGGTTGCAATTTTTCCATTTTATCTCCTAACTTTCAAAGGAATTTTGCTTTTTTCATTATAAGTTTTCTTGTCGAAAAAGACCAATAATACGGTAAATTTTCTAGAAATATACCCATTTTTTTTAGAACCAGTTTTTTTGGACAACCATTTATGTCATAAGCATATGTTATAGAAAAGAGAGGTTACAACATATGAAGGGAGTAGGAGCATGATTAACTGGAAAGTTCGCTTAAAAAACAAACATTGGGTGCTTGCCTTTGTTTCACAAGTGATGATCGTTCTACAAATGATTTTGTCTGGATTAAATATGTTGGGTTTAATCCATTTTGAATTGACACAAGCAGTTCAGAGTTCAGTATTAACCTTTATTAATGCAATTTTTGTCATTCTTTCTATGCTTGGTCTCGTTCAAGATCCAACCACAAAGGGATATGGGGATAGTGACCGTGCCTTAAATTATAAAGACCCAAATTAAAAAGAATATTATATGAAAGAAAACGTCCAAACTTCCAATTGATTATTAGTATGGACGTTTTTATTTGTGTCTAATTTGTAACAATTAAAAAAACTTCGTTGACACTGATAATCATTCTCTATTATAATGATAAATGTAAATGATAATCATTATCAAATATAAAAATAAGCTACATACGGGGGAGAAAAGCAAAATGGCAATGAAATTTAAAGTGTTTGCAGCAATGGCCGCATTATCACTGGTACTAGGAGCTTGTGGCAAAGCAGAAGAGAGTGCAAATAAATCAAAGGTTGAAAGCAATCAAAATTCAGAAGTAGAGAAAAACGAATCTGCTGAGAAAGAAAAAGTAGAATATGCAGATGTTTTTACAGAAGCAGTGACAGAGCTAGAGAAAGCCAAGGAAGGCAAAAAGGTTGATTTTGATAAAGTAACAAAATTATATAACAACAATTTGAAAGAATTAGTTCAAAATAGGGATGCAGAATTTGAAGATACTGTTGATGAAAAAATCACGGCCGCATTAACAGCTGGCAAAGACGGATCATTGGACCCGGTTGTGGTAAAACAGGTTTTTGATAAGCTTATGCAAAAGGTATTTTATACATCAATTAAGCATGATTTTACTGAAGTAGCTGATAAATGGGGCAAAACTGAAGAAGTAAACCACGAAATTGAAGAGGCAAAAGAATATTATGCAATTCTAAAAACTACAGTTGAAAAACGTGATGCTGCTTATGGTACCAATCTTGTAAGTGCAATTGATGGCGGTTTTAACGAAATCGAAACAGCTGTTAAAAACAAAGATGAATTAGGCTTTAATCTTGGTAAACAAGTAGTGGACAAAACCTTAATGAAGACCTTCTACTTAGCAACTGGAGCACTACCAAACGGCTATGCTACAAAAGCGGCAAATGAAGCGAAAAAAGATGAAAAGGCAGCAAAAGTAGAACAAGCTGAAGGCTGGGCATTCTTCCAATCTGTATACTCATACCTAAACAAACATGCTGCTGATGAAACAGCATTTATCGAAAAACAATTTAATTTAGAATCGAATGTTTCGGAGCTTGACCCAGCTGCAGTAAATAAAGCATTTGTTCGCGGATTTGCGAAAATTGCTATCAGTGAGTACGGTGAAAGCAAGGAATTACTTGGTAAAGATGATAAAGCGGTAGTAACTGGTTTAGAGGGTGCATTATTTATCGACATCATTGGTGAAGATATCAAAACCATGCTTGGTGAGGATGCCTACAAGAACCTGAACGAGAAAGCACATAAATATGTTGAAACCGCAAAAGCAAAAGATAAAGCTGCTGGCGAGGCGCAATTGAAGGACCTGATCTCCACTCTGAATACAATCGTAGAAAAAGCGAAATAATTTAGTGGAAAAACCTTGTAACAATTGCAAGGTTTTTCCTGTTTTTAGGGAATAGTATACATATGGAGCGGATGGAAGTGTATAAGGGTAAATCAAGCAAAGTGGCAAAGAAGTCAAGAAGGAATAAAGCTTGGGTAAGAACAGGCGGATTTTTACTAATTATCGTCTTTGTTTTTCTCTCTGTCCGTTATTTTCATGCGGAGCAATTTTGGAAGGAAACGAGGAAGTTTTTTGTCGATAACCCACTGATTCTTCTGATTGTAACTATATGTTATTTTTTATCATTTTGTCTGCGTGCCGAAGCATGGAGAATTTACTTAGGGAAAAAAGTTAGATATTTTAGCTGTCTTCAGGGGCTTCTCTTTAGTTTATTCATTAACCATATTACTCCGATTAAGGCAGGGGATGCTGTAAGGATTGGCGTCCTGTCCTGGAGGGAAAAGCATATTTCAACTTCGATATCTGCTCATTCGGTAGTGGTGTTAAGAGTATTAGATATGTTAATTTTACTGCTATTTTCATTCATGGGACTCTTGGCTTTTTCACGAGGTATTCTGTTTAAATCATCCATTGTTTTACTAATAGCTGCTTTTGTTTTCATCATCCTTGCAATATGGTTCTTGAGGAGATACCTCCCAAAACTTTTCAAAAAGCATCTACATCTATTAAAAAATAGTTTTCAGGCTAAAAATTTTCTGCCTATCTTCACACTTACAGTTTTGAGCTGGGCTCTTGAAGGTGTAGTTGTTTTTGGAGTGACCTCATCAATTGGCCAGCATCTTGGCCCATTTAAAGCCATCTGGGTAAACTCCATAACAGTTGGGGGACAGGTTTTTCAAATTACCCCTGGGGGAATTTCTACATACGAATCAGTGATGACAGCAGCATTAACCAGTTTTCATTATCCGGTAAGAGAAGGGTATATGGTTGCATTAATTAGTCACAGCTATAAATTTATCTTTTCTTATTTTGCAGGGATCATGCTGCTTTTGATATCCCCTGCTGTAAAAATGCAACAAATTAAAGCGTTACTACGTTTGAGGAGAGGTTAAGGATGAAAAAAGCATCAAAATTTGAAAAGGTTGCGGCAAGATGCTGGAACCTCTTAAATGAAGGAAAGCCGTTTACCCCCATTTTTACTGTGGGAACAATGATTCTATACATAATCTTTAGAATTGGTGAAGCACCTAATCCGGTTGATGTTTTTGCTGGTTTTCTTGGTATTGTGCCGCTATTAATTATTTATTACTTGTTTGACTTTCCATTGTTCCTTCGAAATTATCTCTGGATTCCATACATTGCTTATTTAATGATTTGGAATCAAGTAAACCTTGGATTGCTGTTGTTTGCAATTGGTCTCTATTTCTTCTTTACCGTTTTTTTCTGGGGAACCTTTTACTATCATTTACGAATCGGCACCTCCTGGCTGAATTTCACCCGGTTTTGGAAGCTAGTTTTAAAAAATAGTGACTCTACAAGTGGAAATGCTCAAGAACAGCTGCCAAAGTTCCTTCTATTATTATCGTTATGGAATTTTGGTACTGCAAGCACAGGATGGACTGGTAAGGAATTATCTATGTTGGCAGTTTTTTATGCGGGAATTCTTTTATTTGCCTGGATTCTACATAAAAACCTATTTGATTGGAAACCGAAGGTAATTCCCACCTATACCGATAATGTTGACGTGCCGGGTAACGCTGTAAATGAGAAAGTCATCGTGATGGTCATCGATGGAATGCGGAAGGAACGTTTTGAAGAAGCACATACACCTTTCCTTGATTATTTGCGAAAAAATGGTACAGAGTATACTAGAATGGAAACGGTATACCCTGCAAGAACCGTTGTTTGTTTCTCTTCCATGTTCACGGGCACCTACCCGTTTGAACATGGTATCAAATCGAATATGGTATGGAAGCTTGGTTTAAAAGTTGAAAGTATTTTTGATTCTTTACGAAAAATCGGGAAAAAGGGATCATTGCTGGGGATTGCCCATCTTGTCGATTCCTTTGGCAGCGATGTCGAAACCGTTACCGCTGTGATGCACAATGATGTTGCCGACCGCAATATTATTGAACGGGCAAAAAAAATTATGGATGAACAAGACCCAGATTTACAAATTGTTCAATTAATAGGAACCGATCAAACGGGACATAGCCGAGGAGTCCTTTATGATGACTATATCGAAAAAATCCAGGAAGCAGATGCACTGGTAAAGGAATATTTCGAATGGCTTCAAGAAAAAGGAAAGCTTGAAAACTATACATTCGTCGTTTGTGCTGACCACGGCCAAGCGGATGGAATCGGCGGTCACGGACATTTGGACGAAGGGGAAAGGTATGTCCCATTTTTCATGTATGGGCACTCGATTAAGAAGGGGAGACGAGTGGAGGAAAAACATAGTTTAGTATCACTCGCTTCAACGATTTCTTATTTATTGGGAGCTCCTTACCCGGACCATGCCCGTGGTCCTGTATTAATTGATGCAATCAGGAAGGATGTAGAGTTGAATGAAACAGAAGAAAATTATCGTATTCCTTCCAGCCTATAATGAGGAAGCTTCGATTGCAGAAGTGATTCAAAAAATACCAAGGAAGTTTCATCAGAATATCAACATTGAGGTTTTAGTTATTAATGATGGTTCAAATGATAACACAGTAGAGGTGGCGAGAATTGCGGGGGCAGACTATATTCACAGCTTTACGATCAATCAGGGATTGGGAGCTGCTGTCCGAAAAGGGTTGGAGCTATGTGTTTTTCATGGGGCTGACATCGGGGTAATGATTGATGCTGATAACGAATATCCAGCCGATCAAATCCCGGAGCTGGTCGAACCAATTTTTAATGGGTCAGCTGATTATGTAATGGGATCTCGTTTTCTTGGAACCATTAAAGGGATGAAATGGAATCGCAGGTTAGGAAACTATTGTTTCACCGTGCTTCAGGCACTACTATTAAGAAAATGGATTTACGATGGCCAATCCGGTATGCGGGCTTTTTCAAGAAATGCCATGAAGGAAGCGGAAATCATTCATGATTATAACTATGCCCAGGTTGTGACGCTTAATCTGATTCGAAAGGGATTCCGAATGAAGGAAATCCCGATTCGTTATCAGGTCCGAAATACAGGAGAGTCGTTTATCAAATTTAAAAAGTATATGACTTCGGTTTTGCCAGCCATTTTAAAAGAAATGAGAAGGCCGGTTAAAAAAATAAATAAAAACCAACAAGTTGAGATGGTACAGGTAAGCGAAAAAGTACAATAAGTAAATCACTATGTGATAAATATGTGAAAATTATGAAGGTTACATTGACACAGACGATGATAATCATTATCATTAAGAGTGTAGGAGGGAACGTTTGGATGAAAAGATTTTCGGTTTTTATATTTTGTTTTGTACTGTTGATCACATGCCTACCGCAGAGGGGGGTATACGCCTATTCATATGGTGATCCCAATGAGGAAAAGGTTGCAGAAGTTTATAAACAAATGTTAGTTAAACTGGATGAGAACCCTCCCAATTTTACTTCTGCTAAAAAACTTTACGAAACAGTTAAAGAAGAAGTCGATATGCATATGGGTCCTGAGCCATCTAAGTTGATATTGGCGAACCTCGATGATCAGGATAAAAAAGCAGCGATAAGGAATATGAAAAAGTTACTCGTGTTAAATATTGCAAGACGGCTTGAGAGTATTGAAAAGAATTTTTCTGAATATGACACAACGAAAAGGCTTCTTGCCAAAGCTCATGCTACATATGATGCCCTCTCCCCAACAGTAGAGGCTGAGCATCCAGAAAATGACAAGAAAATACGAAAAGACTTTGATCAGGCACTAGAAGCATTAGGAAATCCGGGCTTATTTGGAGTAGGAAAAAAGGAAGCAAGTCTTGATTCCTTTAAAAAAAATAAAAAAGATATTTTAAATACCTTAAAAACAGAATTTAAAATAAAAAGTTTAGAAGTGGGACATTTTGCCGAAAGCGCAACAGAACAAGAATCAGCAGCAGCTAAAAAAGATTGGACGGATATTTCCAATATTCGCAATTGGATTCCAATTATCTTAATTGTTGCGGTTTTAATTGTTGTCATCGTTACTGTAATGAGAAGAAGAAAACAAAGATAGAAGAGAATATCGCAAGTTGGAGGAGAATCGGCAATGGAGATACAGTCACTGTTAATTACATTCCGTGAAGTATTAGAGGCTCTGTTAATCGTAGGGATTATTACTACGTATTTGAGCAGGGTAAACCAAAAGAAATATGTAAAATTTGTATGGCTCGGTGCAGGTCTTGCTGTGTTGGCCAGTGTCGGAGTAGCGCTTCTTTTCCAGATCGTATTTACCGGATTTGCTGCAATGGGAAGCGAAATGTATTTGAAAATAGGGATTATGCTTGTCTCGACTGTGCTTTTAACGCAAATGGTCTTTTGGATGGCGAGCCATAGCCGAAACTTAAAAGGCAACATGGAAGGTAAAATGAATCAATTTATCTCAACAGGGAATGTGGTTGGAATGGTGGTTCACTCCTTTCTCGTAGTTCTTCGTGAAGGTGTTGAAACCGTATTCTTCTTTGCTGCGATTACGGGGGGGAATATTGGTGCCGCCATGCAGGGCTGGGGTGCCATCACTGGTGTTGTGATTGCCGCGATTGTATCGTATTTCTTCTTCAAGGGAACGATGAGAGTACCGCTTAGTACCTTCTTTAAATTTACTGGCGGTTTCATTATTCTAATTTCAGCTGGTTTGCTCGTTCAAGCGATTTCAATGATGCAGGATTTAAATATCATTGGCAGTGTAATGCCACATGTTTATGATTTGACGTGGCTATTGCCGGAGCACCCAATTGATGCGAGTCACTACCTTCGTGATACCGGTCATGCACCGCTCTTATCTGGGGATGTAGGTGTTTTCTTGAAGGCGTTATTTGGCTATTCCTCTATGCCTTCGATTGAGGAAGTAATTGCGTACATCGGATATTTTGCAGCAATCTATCTGCTGACTTCTTCGAAATCGGTTAAATCGGTCAAAAAGAATGAAGATGCTGAAAAAGCTAAAATTCTAAAACCGCAAGCTAAATAAGATTGATTATAAAAGTACAAGGCTGTTAGCCTTGTACTTTTTCATGGAATAGGCGGTGAAATATGAAAAACTCAATTTTAAAATTGACCTTAATAGAATGGCTGGGGATTGCTTCTATACTTATTGTATTTATCATGCAGTGGGTTTACCTAAACCCGTTCGTTTCTTCCTGGGACCAGGTTGATTTTGCCTTGGCCGTCAAGCGTTTCGATCTGATGGAGATGCAGCCGCATTTTCCGGGCTATCCTTTTTTTATTTTAGGCGGTAAATTGATGCATGTTTTTGTGAGTGAGCTCTCACAGGCACTAACTTCCTTTACCATTCTTTTTTATGCAAGTTCGCTAATCCCGCTGTATCGAATCATACATAAAAGACTCAAACGTTCCTACGCAATTTTATCAACTGCAATTATTTATTCATCTAGCTATACTGTTATTATGGTCAACCAACCGATGTCAGAGGGGGCCGCACTAGCGGCCCTATGGTGGTATATATGGGGACTTGAGTTTGCAATTACTTCAAAAAATAACCGGGATATGCTGGTCCCACTGGGCCTTTTAAGTGTTTTACTTGGTATTCGACTCTCCTATCTGCCCTTTGCAATCGGCATCATCTATTTATTTTATCTGAAGGTAAAAACTAATAATACTCCAATGCGAACCATATTTATCTACACCATATGGGCCTTTTTATTTCAGCTCATATGGGTGATGGGTCTTGTTATTTCCGAAGGGAGTATAAGCGGATTCATCAAACTTTCATTAGCATTTACAAGCGGGCATTTCACCGATTGGGGAGGGGCTATCGAAACAGATCAGATAGACTTTTTTCAACGTATGTACCTGTTTATTTGGAAGAATATTTTCTGGACGGGTACTTTTGCAGAATCCCACTTAACTGCAGGTATTTATATTCTTTTATTCTCTTTTCTATTTCGAAAGGTAAAAAAAAGTCATCCATCCAACATGCTATTTTATTGGTTATTCGCTAGTTATTTCGTCTGGGCGTTACTGGCGCAGAATATTGAAAAAGCAAGACATGTTCTGCCGCTGGTTCTTATGCTCCTTCTTTTTGTAATGATTAAGCATTTTTCAAAAAAGCCATCTGCAATTGTTATGGGAGTGACTGTGGTAATTTTGTTCTGTCAAGTCAATCGTGATGTAAAGCTTTTAAAAATACAAGCAACAGAAAAACCTGCAGTTTACCAAATGAATGAATATATTCGGCAGTTAGATGAACCTGTCATTCTTTATACATGGGAAGAAACAAGAGTTCTGCAGTACCTAAAAGTACCTTACTTAAACAAAAGAATTGAAACATATCAATTGTTTAGACTGGAGTCAAAGTATTATCACGAGAAGACGATATTGTTGACCGATAAAGTCATCGAAGGATTTAAGTCCCAAGGAATAAACCTTGGTCAAAAAGTAAAAAAACTAAAAAGCTTTCATTCAAATGATCTATTTGAACCTATTTATCATGATATTACCATATATAAATGGATTGAATAGCGATAAAAGACCACAAATGGTCTTTTTTTCTTTACTTTTTGAACCCAAATTGATTTACTAATAAAGGAAAATACATAAAGTGAGGAATTTTATGAATAAAATTAAAACTTACCTTGGACAATTTCATACGATTGTTTGGGTCCTTTTAATTGGTACTGTGCTGGCAAGAGGCTCAGCTTTTATGACCCTGCCGTTTCTATCCATCTATTTATCTCGTAATATGGACCTTCCTCCTGTTGTTATCGGTTTGACAGTCGGAATGAGTCCGCTTATGGCAACCGTTGGCGGATTTATTGGCGGTCATCTTTCCGACAGATACGGGCGAAAAAAGGTCATGCTATTATCTTTATTCACACTAGCAATCGTTTACTACGGTTTTACTATTGCCAGCAGTCAAGGCTGGTTTATCCTTTTAAACGCTTTGAATGGACTTTGCAATTCGTTCTTTGAACCCACCTCACAAGCATTGATGGCAGATATCACCGATAAGAAAAATCGGATGAAAGCCTATTCCCTTCGTTATACCGCTATCAATATCGGGGCATCCGTTGGGCCGCTAATCGGGGCTTATTTAGCGGCAACATCCGCTAAAATGTCTTTTGCCATAACAGGTACAACCTATTTACTGTATGCGATTGTATTGTTTTTCTTTTTGCAAAGATTGGTCATTCCCCAACACAAGGAAAGCAAAAAAATGGTATCAATTATCAATGCATTTAGGATTATTGGTAAAGATCGGGCCCTCATGTTTTTAATTTTGGGCAGTATTTTAGTAAACATTGGGTATGTACAGCTCGATTCAAATCTGCCGCAACATTTGGAAGCAAAGTTGCAAAACGGCGTGGTAATATTTTCTGTTCTACTTACGATTAATGCGGTTATGGTTGTTGTCCTTCAGATGCCGATTAGTCATATAGCGGAAAAATTTAAGCCGATGCAGGCCATGCTTGCAGGTTCCATTTTTATGGCTGCAGGGCTTTTTGGTTTTAGTTTTGTATCCGGTTGGGTGACGGCTGCTTTTTCGATCATTCTTTTAACCCTGGGAGAAATTTTGATTTTTCCTTCGAGCAGCATTCTCATTGATCACCTCGCCCCTGAAAATTTACGAGGAGCTTATTTTGGTGCAGGGCAATTTAGAAAAATAGGAAATTTTCTTGGTCCGGTTTTGGGCGGGTTTCTATTAAGTCATGTTCATGGTCAAGTCATGTTTTGGATGATTGCAGTTATTACCTTGGGAAGTCTTTTCTTTTTTACAGCTGGTAATAAGGTTTATATAAAAACAAGAGTGGCAGGTATTGAAAAAATCTAAAAAGGATGCTCAATTGCATCCTTTTTTAATTATTTTAAAATCTCTTCAATTCTTGTAAGTGTCTTATTCGTTATATCTCATGCATTCTGTCTACCAATTTATCATTTTCTAAAAAACTAATCTCATAGTGCTGTCGAGGGGTAAATTTGAATACGATAAATTATCCAGTAGTAAAGGGGACTATGGGATGTGGCTTTGGATTAGTTTTGGACTACTAGTATTTTTGATTCTTCTTGAGGAATCAGTAAATTGGGGATGGAAACGATATTTATTTGGACCGAATCTAAAAAGAAAAGAAAAATGGAAGTATAGAATGAAATCCGTCCGTGGATTATGGAGAAAAATAAGAACGAAATTGGAGAGCTAATTGAGCCCTCCTTTTTTTATTTAAGAAGACGAATTATCTCCTTTTTTCTTACTAAGATAATCACGGAAGACGTCTATCAGAAAAAAAAGAATGAAAAAAATTAAAATGAGATATTCTGATGGCATCATGACACGAAAGGGATTTAAAGCATTCTTTAAAACATCATTGGGGTTTCGTCCCATCAATAGGTCTAGCCCGATGATCAGAGAAAACGAGAAAACAGCAAGCAGCATACTGACAAAAAGCAGTTTCATCTACATCACCTACTGACCGTAATACAAATATTGTTTGTTCCGATTTATCGTTTATGCAGAAACAAAAATGGATAATTTGGTGATTTTTGGACAATCTACCCATATTAGAGAATGATGGTGATTCTAAGTGAGGCGGAAATTGTGTCCATATTAACGAATATATTAAAAAAGAAGCAAAAAAAACGGCAAAACGATAATTACAGGCAAAAACAAGACCCGGGCAAGCCGGAAAATTTACCGTTAAATCGAGACTATCAAGAAAATATTACGAGAATTAAGGGAGAATTTGGCGATAGTACTGATATCGTTTTTCGGGAAATCAGATTTTCGAAAGTAAAAGGATTTGTCGTTTATGTGGATGGGTTAGCTGATAATAAAACAATTAATGATTTTTTCCTTCAAGCATTAACGGAAGAATTGGAAAAAGTGGAGATTAATTCTTTTGAATGGATGTTAGATTATGCAACAGGTTTAGGCAGTGTTCAGGCAATCGAAAACTGGGATAAGGTCTATGAATATTTATTATCGGGTAACACAATCATTTTTTTAGATGGATACAATCAGGCGATTAGTGTTGAGACAAAAGGTTGGGAGAAAAGGGCGATTTCTGAACCGTCAACGGAATTAGCCATCCGTGGTCCAAAGGATTCGTTTACAGAAACATTAAGAACAAATACAGCACTTCTCCGAAGAAGGATAAAAAGTCCGAATTTATGGCTTGAAACGATTAAAATAGGGAAAGTCAGCCAAACAGATATCGGAATTATGTATATAAAAGGGATTGCAAATGAAAAAATTGTGGCTGAAGTCAAAGAGCGTTTAAATCGTATCAATATCGATTCGATTATTGGTTCAGGCTATATTGAGCAATTAATTGAGGATCAGGCATGGACTTCCTTTCCAACTACTTTTCATGTTGAAAGACCAGATGTAGTAACTTCCCATCTACTTGAAGGAAGAATTGCGCTTTTAGTCGATGGAACTCCGTTTGTCGTGACAGTTCCGGCCGTTTTTATTCAATTTTTTCAGGCACCTGATGATTATTATTCACGCTTCGATCTTTCTTCAGCCATTCGTTTCTTAAGAATTTTAGCTTTTTTTATTGCAATTATGGGGCCGGCACTCTATATTGCAGCGACCACCTTCCATCAGGAAATGATTCCTACCACAATGGCAATTGCCATTGCAGCTCAGCGGGAGAATGTCCCATTTCCTGCCTTTGTTGAGGCCCTCATTATGGAGGTAACCTTTGAAATATTAAGGGAGGCCGGATTAAGACTCCCACGTGCAGTGGGTCAGGCTGTTTCCATCGTTGGTGCGTTAGTTATTGGTCAGGCGGCAGTTCAAGCTGGTTTTGTCTCCCCGGTCATGGTAATCGTGGTTTCGATTACAGCAATCGCAAATTTTTCGACACCGAGCTTCGCGATGGCTATCGCCGCAAGATTAATCCGCTTCGTTCTGATGATTTTGGCGACCATTTTAGGCTTTTATGGATTGATGTTAGGTCTCATGTTTATGACCATCCATTTATGTTCACTAAGGTCATTTGGGATTCCCTATATGATGCCGTTAGCTCCATTTAACATTAAAAACCAGCAGGATGTAATTGTACGATTTCCAATTTGGGCGTTGAAAAATCGGCCAATGTTTATCAGTAAAGGAAATATCGTTAGAACGGGAGAAAATCAGAAACCAGGTCCCCAAAATGAAAACAATCAATCTGGAACAAAAGGTGACCAGTAATGAAAAAATTTCTGATAATTTTTTTACTCATCATTCTTTTTCTTCCCATTGTAAGCGCATGCTGGAATCAAAAAGAGCTGACTGATCTAGCATTTGTCATGGCATTAGGTATAGATAAGGGCGAGAATCAGAAATTTGAATTTTCGGTACAAATTGTAAATCCTGGAAATGTATCATCAGGACAGAATGGCGGTGGGCAAGGATTGCCGATTGTCGTCTATAAGAGTTCCGGTAATACATTAACCGAAGCTGCGAGAAAATTAACAAAGCAAATATCACGCCGCCTTTATTACGCTCATACCAATCTGGTTGTCGTTGGTGAAGAAGTTGCGAAAACGGATTTACTAGATCTTTTGGACGCCCTCGACCGTGATCCCGAGTTTCGGACAACAACAGAGCTGGTCGTTGCTAGAAACGTAAGTGCAGAAGACATGATTTCAACGCTTTCACTTCTTGATAAACTACCGGTGAATAAGATCACAAAAGAAATTAATACAACAGAAAAACTGTTAGGAGAAAATATGCACGTCCCCATCGATGATTTTCTAGCTGCACTGGTTTCGAAGGGAAAACAGCCAGTGGCAAATGGAATTAGACTAATTGGCGATACAGAGAATATCGGGAAATCGGATATTTTACAAAAAACAAAAGCTGACGGCATTCCAGCTGCGGCTGGATTAGCCCTTTTCAAAAGTGGAAAATTGACGGGGTGGGTTGATCAAAAAAATGCCCGCGGTGTAGTATGGGTTTTAAACAAGGTTCAAAGCACAGATATTAATGTGAGTTGGAATGGAAAAAAGGATGCATTATCAATTGCACCCATTCGTTCGAAAACAAAGGTCACACCAAGCATGAAAAATGGAAAACCTCTAATAAATGTTTTTATTGAGAACGAAGGCTGGATTAGTGAAGCAAATACGGCTATTGACCTCTCAAATCCGGAAGTAATTAAAAAAATTGACCAACTCGTTCAAAATGAAATTCAAAAAGAAGTTTTAGAAGCGATTAAGGCTGCCCAAAGAAAAAAAAGTGATGTGTTCGGCTTCGGAGAAACGATTCATCGAACGTTCCCGCTTTATTGGAAAAAAATTAAAACTGACTGGGATAATCAATTTGCGGAGCTTGATGTAAATGTGCAGGTAGCCTCTTACGTAAGACGGGAAGGAATTCGAGTAAATCCATTCTGGGTCGATTTTACTAAATAACCCTAAGCAAAGGGGGAGAAGTTGTAGATGGAAAAGATAAAAATAAATGCATCCCAGCTTTTCGTCCTTGTCTTTCTTTTTGAAATGGGGAGTTCAATTCTTTTTGGTCTTGGTGGTAGAGCAAAACAAGACGCATGGATTGCCATTTTATTAGGATTAGCGGGCGGTTTACTCGTCTTCTTTATTTACTATCGTCTATTTCTTTATTATCAGGATTTGCCCTTGACTAGCTATGTACAAAAGATTGTCGGGAAGTGGCCGGGGCGAATCATTTCCTTATTTTATATAACGTATTTTATCTATTTTTCAGCGAGGGTCTTAAGGGATTTTGGCGAATTATTGACAACCACTGTGTATACCACTACCCCTCTGTTTGTCATTAATACCTTAATGGTGTTGACCATTATTTATGGAATACATAAAGGGTTAGAAGTCATCGCAAGAGTGGGGCAGCTATATTTCGGGATTATCTATTTAATGGCGATAGCAGGATTTTTGCTCATTATCTTTTCTGGCTTAATTCACTTTGAATACCTAAAGCCGATTCTTGAAAATGGCTGGAAACCGGTATTTAAAACGTTTCTTAGGGAAACACTTACCTTTCCGTTTGGAGAGATGATTGTTTTCACGATGATTTTACCATTTGTTAATGAACCAAAAAAAGTAAAATTTGTTTGTGTTGGCGGGATGATTTTAAGTGGAATCAATATCATTATTACAGTAATCATCACGATATCGACCATCGGTCCGGAAGTGTTTGTCCGGTCAAACTTTCCATTGTTAACAACCGTTTCGAGAATCCAATTGGCGAATTTTATTGAGCGGCTGGATGTTCTTTTTATGCTTTATCTCATCATTGGCGGTTTTTTTAAAGTTACACTCTTCTATTACGCAGCCGTTGCCGGTGCAGCCGATATATTTCAATTAAATCAGAAGAAGCTTACCTTTCCAATTGGATTGGTTGTTTTGTTCGCATCGATTACTATGGCCTCCACATATTCTGAACATATTAAAGAGGGGTTAGTAGTTGTCACGGTCTATTTACATTATCCCTTTCAAATTATCATTCCAAGTACTATGCTAGTGATTGCCTTTTTTCGAAATAGGAAGGAAAAATCTAATACGACGACAAATTGAAAAAACAGCCATTCATAATCTAATGACTGTTTTTAATCGGAATTATGGTTTTGCAATTTTTGCATGCCTTGTTGTTTCAGCCTTTTTGGGATTATGCGGCAAAACGATGGTGACTAATGTTCCTTCATTTTTTTGACTTTCAAATGTAATGGTTCCTTTATGTGATTGCACGATCTTGAAGCTGACCGTCAATCCTAAACCAGTTCCTTTTTCTTTGGAGGAGTAAAACGGCTCACCAATTTTGGCTAATCTTTCTTTCGTAATACCGCAGCCGTTATCTTTCACTTTAATCGTAATCTGCTCTTGTTCGATTTTTTCTATACTTACTAGAATCGTACCGCCGTTTTGTGAAGCTTCAATCGCATTTTTAATGACATTAATAAACAATTGCTTAAGTTGATTTGGTTCGCACTCCATGAAGGTTTCCTTCGCAGGAAAAGTTGATTTTATTTGCACGTTATATAGACTTGCTTCTGTATTTAATAATGAAATGACATCAAACATGATTTTTTGGATATCAGCAGTTGTATATTTAAGTACTTGCGGTTTTGCTAAAAGCAGCAGTTCACCCACAATATGGTTGATTCGATCAAGTTCATCTAGCATGATTTGGTAATAAAATTGATGCCTTTGGTCCTCAACCTGTAAAAGCTGAACAAATCCTTTCAAAGAGGTAAGCGGATTGCGAATTTCATGGGCAACACTTGCAGATAGTTCCCCGACGACAGAAAGTTTTTCTGTCCTTCTCAACCGTTCCTCTGTTTGCCTCAATCCCGTTACATCTCTTCCATAACCAATAACCCCTGTTATTTCACCATTAATAACAATGGGAAGGGAGGTAGTTTGTAAGGTAATCGAATGCCCGTCCGCATGGAGGATGTTTAATTCATAAATGATTGGCGTACTATCATCTACGACAGTCGAGATAAATTCCTTAAGATGATGACGAAAGCGTTTAGGTAATATGCTTTTTACATTTTTACCAATCATTTCTTCCCTTTTATAACCCGTAATAATTTCAAATTGTGGATTTAAATTAGAAAGGACTCCATTTAGGTCCATCATATAAACAATATCCGGGCTGTATTCAAACAATGATTTGTATTGCTGCTGGCTTTCTGCCAGCTTTTTGGCCATTTCTTTTTTTTCAGTAATATCTCGGCCAATAATCACGAGGCCCTGTCTTGATCCATCCGGATTAAACAGTGGGACTTTGATTGTGTCAAATGTTTTGCTAGAGCCATCGGGGATTGGAACCACTTCTTCGCACCTTGTCACGATTCCATTTTTCCACGTTTCTTCATCCGATACCTCGCAATACCTCAGTGCATCGGCATAGTAATCTGAGTATGCTGCTAATTCGGAGTCCTTTTTCCCTCGATAATCAATATTTTCAAGCTGGAATAACTTAAGTCCAAAATCATTTGCTTCAATCCATCTTCCTTCCCCATCCTTAAAGTTGACGAAATCAACCATCGAATTGATCAAGGTGGATAGACGTCTTTCATCCTCTTTGGACGCATTCAATTCTTCTTTTTTACCGATAAAGAAATAAATTGCTCCACCAGTAACAAGCACATAAAAGATTTCTTTTAACCGTTCAAAAATCCAAATTAAATGGGTGGGGAGATAATGTTCAACTAGATAATTTGTTCCATATATCCAAATAAAACTTAAGACAAAGTATAAAATTACAAGTTTTTGTTTCTTCATGTAATTCTCCAGTTCCTTCAGTAAGTGAATTTCCGCGTTTGTTCATAAAAACATACCTTCCTTCTATAGTACTAGATTCTGATTGAATTTGGAATAATGCAAAACTGGAAATCTAGATAAAGTCCATAATTATTCCAGTATTTTCGAGAAAATAAAGCTATCGTAAAGGTTACAAATTGGTAACATAGTCGAATAAAAGATTTTACCGGATTGTAACCCTTTTTTCTGGAAAAAAAAGTATGATTTGTAGGGGATATGAATTTAAGACTTTTTAAATGGAAGATTTATCCTTTGCCTCAGGTTGAATGGTGTTAGGAGTGTGAGCATGAATTGGAAGAAGTCTTTAATCATTTATATAAAAAATATCATCAGGATGTTTTTAATTTTTTGTATTATATGGTTCATAATCGTGAACAAGCAGAAGATCTTGTTCAAGAAGTCTATATACGTGTATTAAAGGCCTACCAGCAATTTAAGGGTGATAGCAGTGAAAAAACATGGCTTTTTGCAATTGCCAGAAATGTAGCCATTGATTCTTTTCGAAAACATAAAGGCTGGAAACAGCGGATCATCGATCAATTTGATTCTTGGGAACAGCAAGTCAAGGATGAATCGATTTCGCTGGAAGAGTCTGTGTTTCAAAAATTGGATACACAAAATATGTTCAAATGTCTTGAACAATGCACCTTAGACCAAAAGAGCGTAATCATTCTCCGCTTCCTTCAGGAGCTTTCAATTTATGAAACAGCTAAAGTATTAGGCTGGAAGGAAAGTAAAGTGAAAACAACCCAGCATAGAGCGATTAAACAATTAAAAATTTTAATGGAGGAGATAAGTAATAAAGAAAAAGCTGGATAACAGAATAAAATTCTACAATGAAACCTTACAATATAAAAACCTTCGCTGCCGCGTGGGTTATTTTTTTATAATAAAATGAAATAACCGTTGCTTAGTTTTACCTTATATGTAAAATTATAGAAGAAGGGAAATTTTAAAATGTGAGGTTTATACGATGTCAGAAGGAAAAATTTTAGTGGTGGAAGATGAAATCCCGATTCGGAAACTAATTGTATTTAATTTACAGCGCTCAAATTTTGAGGTAATGGAAGCAGGGGAAGGGAAAGAGGCGTTAGCACTTGTAAATAATCGAACTCCTTCTTTAGTCCTTTTAGATATTATGCTGCCTGATATGGACGGATTTGAAATCTGCAGCAAAATCAGGGAAACTCATCCCAGACTTCCTATAGTTATTGTTTCTGCCCGCGGACAAGACATGGAAAAGATCATGGGTTTGGAGCTCGGTGCGGATGATTATATTGTTAAGCCATTTAATCCACTGGAACTAGTGGCAAGAATTCGTTCAGTTTTAAGAAGAACAAATCAAACAGTACCTAAACAGCCTGAACCGGTTATCAAAGCTGGCCCTTTTCATTTCGAAATGAAAACACAGCGCTTGTACAAAAATGGACAATTGGTCAAATTAACCGCAAGGGAATTTCAATTAATTAAATTATTTTTTGAGCGCTTTAACGAGCCGCTCTCAAGAAATCAGCTATTAGATGAAATTTGGGGGCAAAATTATTTTGGCGACCCAAAAACAGTAGATGTACATATTCGCAGATTAAGAGAGAAAATTGAAGATGACCCGTCTCAGCCTTTGTTTTTAAAAACCATCTGGGGTTTTGGTTATTCCTTTCAAAATAGTGAGATAAATAAATGAAAAAGGGAATAAAACGGAGAGTGGTTTGGAGTTATTTAATCCTCATCATCTTTAGTGTTGCCTTATTTGAAGCGATTATTCTTTTCGCCTTAAGAGTTTATTATCTTGATGGAATCAAGCAAACATTAGGCGACCAAGGCCTATTGTTTTCTTCCTATTATGAGCAGGAATTAATTGATAACCAGTTGCTTAACAACCCGGGAAGATTATTGAATCAATATCGATTCCTGGTATCGGCTGAAGTTCAATTAATTGACCCCAATGGAAATGTAATCGCTGATACCCATGAAAATAAGCAAAAAAACATTTCCGATTATGAGGATGTAAAAATGGCCTTTACCGGTGTTACCGGTTATCTAGATACGAAAGCAGCTGGAGAACGGATTTTATTTGTAACACAGCCGTTAAAGCGGGGAAGTACGGTTATTGGGGCAATTCGCTTTACTACCTCAATGGAACGGTTAAATCACGTTTTTACCAAAAATATGCTAATCCTTTTATCTTTTGGAGGGATTGTTATCCTTACTGCAGCCATCATCAGCTTTTTCCTTGCAAACACTATTACGAAGCCGATTAGTGTTATTACGAAGGCTGCGGAACAAATGGCTTCCGGGAAGTTATCTACCAGAGTCAAAAAGGAGAATGAAGATGAAATTGGCAAGCTTGCAGATACATTAAACTATATGGCGATGCAGATTGAGAAGCATGAGCAATTAAAAAATGAATTTATCGCTTCTGTTTCACATGAACTTCGAACGCCTTTGACCTCCATCAAGGGCTGGGCAGTTACGCTTAATTCCATGACAGAAGACGATTTCTTCCGCAACGGTCTTGAAATTATTTCAACTGAAAGTGACCGGCTCAATCATTTACTTGGTGACCTACTAGATTTCTCGAGTTTATCTTCAGGTAAACTGCCCTTGGTGATTGAAAAAGTCGTATTGCCAACTTTCATCCAACAGGTGATTCAACAATTAGCTCCAAGGGCTGAGAGACAAGGAATTCAGCTTTCAGGACATTTAGATGAAAGTCTTGTGCCCGTTCTTGTAGATCATAATCGTTTAAAGCAGGTATTGATGAATCTTTTGGATAATGCTTTTAAGTTCACCCCTTATGGTGGGAAAATTGTTGTCGTACTAACGAGCATAGGAAAGGAAGCGGTAATTCAAGTCATCGATTCAGGTAGTGGAATCACTGAAGAAGAATTACAGTTGGTGAAAAATAAATTTTATAAAGGGAAGTCCAAAGGTGCTGGGAGCGGAATCGGATTGGCAATTGTCGATGAGGTTATCCAAGCGCATCACGGGAAATTTTCTTTGACAAGTAAGAATGGGAAAGGAACTACAGCAGAGATTCGTCTGCCAATTAAATAGATTAAGAGGAGAAGGTTATGTTCGGAAGCCAAATGAGAAAATGGGTTGTTCCGGCAATCGGTATGATTATGCTTAGCGGCTGCAATCTTTTTCCCGAACCTGAAAGTCTTATACAGGTTCCGAAGTACGTGAAAGCATTTAAAACGGAGCATGATGCTAATGTGGTGGCAATCGCTGCAAAGTATCTGCCAAAGGGGACTACTTTTTCAGTGCCGAATGGTCCTGTAGGGGCTGACTCGGTGCAGCCCGTTGATTTAGATGGGGATGGGAAAAACGAAATTGTTGTTTTTTATTGTTCAACCAACACCAAAGACCAGGTTGGCTTTTTTGTATTAAAAAAAGAAAATAAGGATTGGGCAAAAGTTTTTATTAAAAAAGGAACCGGCTATGCGGTTAACTGGGCCAATTCTGCTGATGTAACGGAAGATCAACAAAAGGACCTATTAATTGGTTGGCAGGATGGAGTTTCTTCGGGGAATGTATTGGAAATCTATTCCTGGAATAAGCAACAACTTAAGAAGATACAGAGGTTAAACTATCACGAATTGGAAGCCCTTCAGTTTAAAAATGATTCATTGACTAGACTTGTCATTTGGCAGCGTGATCTTGCGGATGTTTATAAGGTACAGCTATTAAAATGGAATGGGAACAGCTTTGAAGTGGATAAAGAACATGAATCCAGCTATTTTCATAAGGTGATTGATTATTATGAACATCGAACAGCAGAGGTTCCGGATGCCGCTTATTATTGGTATTATTTAGCTGATGCCCATTTAAAGGCGAATCACCCGGAGCTGGCTTTAAAGGCACTGGAAAAGGGAATGAAGCTTCATACTGTTGTTCCGTCTTATAGCTCTTTTTTGAAATTAAAGGATCAAATTGTTGAAAAGCTGGAAAAAAATAAAGACTCTTCGGTTTTGTTTGAATATCATGATCCGAATCTGTCCTTTCGTGTTCCAAGTAATCTTGCTCCATACATTACAACGAAAGGCGGACACGGCGAAAATAACAGCGATATCGTTTCAGTCCTATTTTCTCCTGATCAAAGGCTGCAAAAAAGTTTATTTACCTTCGAGATTTTTACAAAGGATATGTCAGGAGGAATCAAGGACACTGAATTAGTGAAAATTGGAGAAACGAAAAACCATCTTTATTTTATAAGGAGAGGAAAAGAATTGAGCGATGCTGGGAATAAGCTCGTTCAAACAGCTATTTCCAACAGGGAACAAATCATTTCAAGTGTAAAAATCGGACCCGAGTACCAGGAATATTACAGCCTTGAAAATGTAAATGTCATTCAGATCGCAAAGGATGCAGCGGTGAAATATCAGTATGTAATGAGCGGCGGAGAAATGAAAGATGGAATAATCGAACCCATCAATCTAAGTGATTCAGAGTACCGTTATCTAGGGGCTGATTTAGACACGAAAGCAAAGTTGTTTAATTATTTATCCTCTTCATATACATTGGATGCAATCGATACCTTTATGAAAAAAGCAAAAATTTTAGAGCACGATAGGAAGCTTGTCCAGCCAAATGCCGACGGGGGATCAATGTTAAATTATGATTTAGCAAAAGTAGTGCAGAAAAAAGATAATGGGGAAGAAAAAGAGTTTGATATAAAGGTTCCACTAGGAAATAGTTACTCCTACGAAGTGGTCCATATCGGATTCCAAAAAACAGAGATCGGATGGAGAATATTCTCTGATCCTGGGACTTTTTAATGAAGTTTAAAAAGGCTGGGGAAATCCCCAAGCCTTTTTAAAAATCACGAATGAATAAACGAACGATGAAATAAAAGAGGGAATTTACACCAAGAATGCATAGAAATACTATTACGACGTAGTAGAAAAAATCCTTCCACTTTTTTTGCAACTTTTTCATCAACTTAATCAGAAGCGGGTTATTTGATGATTCTCTTAGCGCCAACATATTTATCTTTCCAATAAGATAGCTTCATCGACTGAACCTTTACACCATTAGAGGTAGCACCAATGAATTTTTGATTACCGATATAAATAGCAACAAAGGAAACCGTTTTTCCATTTGTTTTATAGAATACGAGGTCACCAGGCTGTAATTGGCTCAATGTAACGCTTTTACCAACTTTATATTGATCGGCACTTGTTCTTGGAATCTTAGTATTTATAGCATTTTTATAAACAAACTGAGTGTAACCTGAAGCATCAAATCCTTTTGGAGTGGTGCCGCCATATTTGAAAGGACTTCCTTCATATTTTTGGGCATAGGATACAACTTTTTGTCCTTTCGTCTGTGATGCCTCAGCAATCGGGCTAAAGAAGGAAGAGAACATGAGGAGCAACGCCGTTACTAAAGCTGTCAAAAATGAACCTTTCTTCAATGAAGCATTTACCATGAAAATCCCTACTTTCGATTATTTTTTTCCACAAGGTAATCATAATCAATTTTAGAAAATCATAGGTATCGAAACAGTTAAAAATGTTTACAAAAAGGTAAAAGATTTATAGAAATGGCAATGTGAACATGGTAGTTGATTTCCGCTCTAGGCGCTTCGCTTTCCGTGGGCGCTTCGGGGAGCCTCCTCGTCGCTTCGCTCCTGCGGGGTCCCCCTGTACCGTACTCCCACAGGAGTCTTCGCGCCTTCCGCTCCAATCAAAAATGTTATTTAAAATGCCTATAAAACTAAAAGCCGCTTGGAATTGGTTAATCCAAGCGGCTTAGTATTCTCATATAGGAGATGGACTATATAGGTCTGCCTTCCCACATCATCCTGCTTCTTCAAAATCTAAAACGGCAATATCGTTTTTACGAATTTTGGTTTGATAGAGTAAATAAAGTACCCCAATCAGTGTCCAACCGATTCCTCCAATAAGTGCATCTGCATGAAGGTTTGACCATAAAATCCCTGTTAAGCCAGCACCGATTAACGGCATGATTAAATAAGTGAAAAGATCCTTTGCCGTTTTATATCTCTTTTCCTTAAAGACAAAATGGGCTATGACCGATAAGTTAACAAATGTAAACGCAATTAACGCTCCAAAATTAATAACCGAAGAAACTAACTCCAAGCTTGGAGAGATGGCGAGCATGGAAACCGCACCAACGAAAACGACGTTAAACGCAGGCGTCCGGAATTTAGGATGCACATAACCAAATAGTTTTCTCGGCAGGGCCCCATTACGCCCCATCACATATAAAAGTCTCGAAACACTCGCATGGGAAGCAAGTCCGGAGGCTGCCGTTGCCGCAAAGGCACCTGCAAGAAGGAATAGTTTAAAAAGAGTGCCGCCAACATATAATGCAATTTCAGGTAAGGTATCGTCGGTATTTTTGAAATTCGAAACATTTGGGAATAAGGCTTGAGCGAAATACCCTGTAACGAAAAAGATAGCTCCACCAATGAAAACCGTTAGCATAATCGCTTTTGGCATGATTTTTTTATCAACTGCTTCCTCAGCGTACATGGTAACGGCATCAAATCCAATAAAGGAGAAACAAACGACCGTAGCCCCCGTCAAAACGGCACCAAAATGGATATTCGCATGGAAAAGCGGTTCTGTTGTTAAAATGGTTCCTTGCCCCATTCCTTGAGAAAACTTTACAAAAGCCAGAATGATAAAAACCACAATTAAAATTAGTGAAAAAGCAACCAAAATGGAATTCAAATTTGAGGTCTTTCCCATACTCCAAACATTTAATCCTGTACAAATCGCCACCCAAATGAGAACCCATACCCATGCTGGGACACTTGGGAAGATGGATACCATGTAAATTCGGATAATTAGAGCATTCACCATTGGAAGGAGGATATAGTCTAGCAGTGCAGCCCAGCCGACAAGAAATCCTAAGTATGGATTCATTGTCTCCTTTGTATAGGTATAGGCCGAACCCGCACTAGGAAATACCTGTACCATTTTCCCATAACTAATAGCGGTGAACAGCATCACCAATAAAGCTGTAAGGTAGGCAAGCGGAACAACCCCATTTGTTCCTTTAGAAACAATGCCAAAGGTATCAAATGCAATCGTAGGGGTCATATAACCTAAGCCAAGCCCAACGATTGCCCATAATCCAAGTGAACGCTTTAGTGTAACATTCTCCAATTTAAACAACTCCCCTTTATGCACATCTAGCCTATGTGAAATTTTTTCAAAATGAAAGCCGTTTCATTTTAAAATTATCCTTCAAAAGCTTTTAAAGTTTAAAAGCCTTCGTTAATCAACCAATCTATTAATCCTCCTTCTATATTAATATAAAATGTAACTGTTTAAAATATTTGCAATTTTCGTGCCAACCATAAAATCATGCAAATTTGGAGTGAAAAGGCCAGGAACTTTCTCCAAAATTCGACTTTTCTCCATCTAGCCAGATTAGGTATACCTGTTATTCTTTATGAAGTTTTGCATAATTTACGCATTCTTGCATAATCCTGACATGAAAAAAAGAGGACATCAAACCTGTCCCTCTCAAGTTGTCGAAAAACTTTCGATTTATGTTTTATTTCCTTTACTCCTTCAATAATTCACCGCATTAATTGTTATAACATTATTAATATTTATGCTTTTCAACAGGCCCGTTGATTTCCGCTCCAGGCGCTTCGCTTTCCGCGGGCGTGCCGGGGAGCCTCCTCGTCGCTTCGCTCCTGCGGGGTCTCCCCTGCCCCGTACTCCCGCAGGAGTCTTCGCGCCTTCCGCTCCAATCAACTTTTTGTTATTCAATAAAGACTTTCCTTTAAACTATTAAAAAAGTAAGCGGTGAAATTAATGTTTTAGTTAAAAGAATCTAGCTAAAGTGAAAATGAATTTATGTCCATTGATATCTAGTTTTGGACGGTCACCTTCTACATTTAATTGAAAAAAATAAAGATGTTTCATTTCTTTTAGATTCCACACCTTTCGAGATTAGTTAGAATCGTAGATATAGTTTTACAGAAATTGATATTTTTCTGGATAGTTTTGATGAATAGTTCTCTTAGCAATGAATCACAAATGGTGGGGGGCGAGTTCAATTTACGGACTCTACTCATTTAAAGGCAACGCCAATAACATATGTTTGTAAAAGAAGAAGTGGAAATAGTGACTTGCGAATATTTTGAGGAATTAAATAAGCATAGAAGATGATAGAATCAAGTCTGATAATAACCGTTAAAGGAAAGGGAGGAAGTTAAAAAACTAAAGAAGTTAGGGTTAGTAAAACAGACCCTGAATATGATTTATGTCCCCTGATATTAAGCAGGAAATGTTTCGTTACCTTGAACACCGGACTTTAGACAGGAAGTTTAATATTATTACGGATGTATATGTTACCCTTGGAAATAGAAGCTTTAGCCCTAGATTTAGGTTTTCATACAAACCCTATTTATAAAGGGCTGTCTGATCGAATGTAAGTGAACAGGCTCACATAACTGCAGCCTGCCTAAATTATAAAAAGATTGTCACACAAATTTAACCAGGTTAGAAAATGTGTGTTGCAATTTATTAGGTCATTTCTCCCTGTTGATTGGAGCGGAGGGTGCGAAGACTCCTGCGGGAGTACGGGGCAGGGGAGACCCCGCAGGAGCAAAGCGACGAGGAGGCTCCCCGGCACGCCCGCGGAAAGCGAAGCACCCGGAGCGGAAATCAACAGGGCAGGTAGCAGGTGCTAATATTTAATGAAAAAGCGGTAGTTTGGAGTCAGACAAAAAAATGTCGAGAAAAATACCCTTTCTCGACAATCAGAGAGGGACCGTATTAAACCTGTCCCTCTCTAACTATTTATAGAGTTGTGGTACGTTCTGCTTCATCGAAATCAAAATCAGTAATTTTAACTTTAAAGAATTTTGTTTGGAATAAAAGATAAATAAACCCTATGACTACCCAGACAATTCCTCCGATTAGAGCATCAGCCTGCAGGTTATACCATAAAATTCCCGTTAATCCAGCTCCTAAAAGCGGCATGACAATGTAGGCGAAAATATCTTTTCCTGTTTTATATCTCTTTTGGCGGAATACGAAATGGGCGATTACAGATAAATTGACAAAGGTAAAGGCAATTAACGCCCCAAAATTTATAAATGAAGAAATCAACTCTAGACTTGGAGCAATCGCAAGCAGTGAAACAACACCAACAAGAATGACATTAAAGGCAGGAGTCCTGAATTTCGGGTGTACGTAGCCAAAAAGCTTTTTAGGTAAGACACCATTTCGTCCCATAACATATAGAAGACGGGACACACTTGCATGTGAAGCAAGTCCCGATGCAACGGTTGCGGCAAAAGCACCTGCAAGGAAAATAAGTTTAAATAATGTCCCCCCGACATATAAGCCAATTTCAGGAAGGGTATCATCTGTTACTTTGAAGTTCGATACGTCTGGGAATAACGCTTGTGCAAAATATCCACAGACGAAAAAGATCGCTCCGCCGATAAACACGGTCAGCATAATCGCCCGCGGCAGTGTTTTCTGATCTTTGGCTTCTTCCGCATACATGGTGACTGCATCAAAACCAATGAATGAAAAACAAACAACTGTTGCACCTGTTAAAATATGTCCAAGGTGGATATTGGAATGGAAAAGTGGTTCTGCTGTGAAAATGGTTCCTTGACCCATACCTTGTGAAAGCTTAATAAACGCGAGGACAATAAAGGCCCCAATTAATACAACTTCAAACACAACTAGTATGGAATTCAAGCTTGAAGTTTTCCCCATACTCCATACGTTAATAGCCGTAACGATAGCAACATACACAACAACCCAAATCCACGCAGGAACGTTCGGAAATACGGAAACCATATAAATACGTATGATAAGTGCATTAACCATTGGAAGAAGGATATAATCCAGCAATGCTGCCCAGCCGACTAAAAATCCAAGGTGGGGACTCATGGTTTCTTTTGTATACGTATAGGCTGAACCTGCACTCGGAAAAACCTTTACCATCTTTCCGTAACTAATCGCTGTAAAGAGCATGACTACCAGTGCTGTTAGATAGGCAAGAGGTACAACTCCATTGGTCTCTTGCGACACAATTCCAAAAGTATCAAATACAATCGTAGGTGTCATATACCCTAACCCGAGGCCAACAATTGCCCAGAGTCCAAGTGATCGTTTAAGGCTTACATTCTCCAATACTATCAACTCTCCTTATAAAACACTTTACTTTTTAAAAAACATGTAAACGATTTCATTTCAGCCTAAACAATAGGATGCTTTAAAATTTAAAGTATCCTTTGAAAGCCATATTTCAATCATACCCCCAATCTTTGTCAAAGTAATAATTAACTATTTTAAATAGTTGCAATTTTCGTACCAAATTTAATAAAAAGAATTCAATTGTAAAAAAGTTTATTTATACATGTTTTGTTAGGAATTAATAAATAAATTAATTTTGTAATTTTATTTAACCATGCATAATTTATCTAGAAATGCATAAAAAGACAAGAATTTAATATGTAAACGCTTCGAAAACCGTAATAAAAAGTTCACAGGAGTTGGAAAGAAAATGAGGTAAACTATCAATGTAAAGAAATTCGTGAATAAATGCACAAACTATTAAACATCAGAAAGAGGCGAATAAATCATGCATCTTTCATTAAGTGCCCTGTTGATTCGATTCATATTAGGAGGTTCTGCTGTTCTTGCTTGTACACTTGTAGCTAAGAAACTAGGGGAAAAAGCCGGAGGGATTTTTGCCGCTTCCCAGCTGTCTATCTTGCTGCACTTTTGACTATTGCGCTTGATTTTCGCGGCGGTGAGCTAGTGGCACATTCTATCCTTATTTCTAAGGGAGCATTTTGGGGAATGGCTATTAATATCCTGGTTGCGATCCTTGCTGGATATCTGCTTCCAAAGGTCGGCTGGAAGCGAGGCATTATTCATTCAATGGCTTGCTGGTTTGTTGTCTCAATGGTAGTAGTTGTGATTATATCATAATAGAAATAGGTGATTACTGTGAATAAACAGGACTTATTTTTTCGATTTTTATTAGGCGGGTTGGCTGTTTCATTAAGCTATCTGATTACAATTATTTCTCCGTGGAAAATTCTAGCTGGTATCTTTGCTACATTTCCCGGTGTGATGCTGACGGCCGTCATTATGGTCGGTATCGCTGCTGGAACGAGGAAAGCAACGAATATTGCGAAGGGTTCAGTTTATGGAATGATGGGAGGAATTGTCTGTGTAACTACGGTCCTCCTTGTATTAGAAGGTACAAATAATTGGGGTTTAAGTATTGCCTCCGGTATCCTTGCCTGGCTGGCAAGCTCCATCGCAATTTCAACTATTCGTGAAAAGGCATTTAGTAAAAAAGTAATTCATAGTCATAACCCATTAATCCTTTGGCATAGAAAATAGCCAAAGGATTTTTTAATAAACTTTGCGCAATAAGACTTGTGTTATCTGAAAGTTCAGAATAAAATATAGTTAACATACTAACCAGTAGGTATGTTTTCGGAATGAATTGCATATTATTTGTGGAATATAGGGGAGATTCTAAGAATTAGAATGGAGTGAATGGTATGCATTTGCGACTTACCGATGAACAAAAAATGGTGCAAAAGACAATTAGAAGATTCGTAGAAAAAGAGTTAATTCCACTTGAAAATGATGTGCTGAGAAACGAAAGAGAGGGAAGCCCAAGCCTACCGCCTGGTAAGCTAAAGGAACTGCAATTAAAGGCGAAGGAAGCAGGCTTTTGGGGCATCAATACTCCAGAGGAATATGGCGGTGCCAACCTTGGCCAAATGATGATGGCTATAGTGTTAATGGAAGTTTCTAAAACCTTTGTGCCATTCCAATTTGGCGGTTCAGCTGATAATATCCTTTATTATGGAAATGAAGAACAAAAGAAGAACTATTTAATTCCCACGATTAATGGTGACAAGAAATCCTGTTTTGCGATGACCGAGCCAGGTGCTGGATCTGATACTAGAAATATTAAAATGACTGCTGTGAAAGACGGCAATGAATGGGTGCTAAATGGCGAAAAGACCTTTATCACCGGCGGAAACGAAGCGGATTTTGTCATGGCGATTGCGATTACCAATAAAGAGCTCCATCAAAAAACACAGGGCCGAGAAGGGGTTACCTGTTTTATTGTCGATAGAGAAATGGGTTGGAAATCTGAATATATACATACAATGGGAGAATGGGGACCAGCCGGGTTAGTTTTTGAAAATGTCCGTGTACCGGAAAAAAATATCCTTGGTGAGCTTCATAAAGGGTACAATATAGGGCTTGAATGGATTGGGTTTGCCAGATGGATTGTGGGGGCAAGAGCAGTTGGAGCAGCAGAGCGCCTATTGCAGATGGCCATCGATTATTCAAAAGAGCGGATCACTTTTGGCAAGCCAATTGCCGAAAGACAGGCGATTCAGTGGCAAATTGCAGACTCTGCGGTTGAAATTGAAGCAGCCAGATGGTTAGTGTTAAATGCCGCGTTCACCCTTGATGCAGGGGAAGATAACCGTCACTTAGCTTCAATAGCAAAATTATATGGTTCCAATATGGGTAACCGCGTTGTAGATCGAGTTTTACAAATTCATGGTGGCATGGGCTATACAAAGGAATTGCCAATTGAACGCTGGTACAGGGAAGCCAGGCTTTGGAGAATTTATGATGGTACAGATGAAATTCAGCGAATGATTATTGCTCGAAACCTGATCAAGGGGCATGTGAAAATAGGCCAATCTATTTGATAGGTAAGAATTGTAAGCGTTCTCCTATTCATAGTATGATTACTAGAGAAGTAGATAGGTTTTATTGGGAGGAATAAATAATGACTGGAAGATTTGACGGTAAAGTAGCATTTGTCACAGGCGGAAGCCGTGGTATTGGAAAAGGTATTGTTGAGCTTTTTGCAGAAGAAGGAGCAAAGGTTGCCTTTATTGATTTAAATGAAGAAGCATTACATGAAACAACAAGTGCATTAAGAGAAAAAGGCTATGAGGTCTATTCGAAGGTTGCAAATGTGGTCGAAGCTGAGCAAGTGGAAACAGCTATTAAAGAGGTATTTGAAACATTTGGTTCAGTCGATATCCTTGTCAACAACGCGGGTGTGATCCGTGATAACATGTTGTTTAAAATGACGGATTCTGATTGGCAGATGGTGATGGATGTTCACTTAAAGGGCTCTTTTAATGCAACTCGTGCCGTGCAAAAATACATGGTGGAAAAGAACTATGGCCGGATTATAAACATTTCCTCTACTTCTGCGCTTGGAAACCGCGGCCAAGCCAATTATGCAGCAGCGAAAGCAGGCTTACAGGGGTTCACCAAGACATTAGCAATTGAACTTGGCAAGTATGGAATTACCGCAAATTCGGTAGCACCAGGTTTTATTGAAACGGAAATGACCATGGCAACTGCAGAAAGAATCGGCATTCCATTCGAGACTTTGGTTGAAGCTAGCGTTTCTCAAATTCCTGTTGGCAGAAGCGGGAAGCCAGCTGATATCGCAAATGCAGTTGCTTTCTTTGCTGATGAAAAGTCATCGTTTATCAACGGGCAGGTTATTTATGTTGCAGGCGGACCGAAATGCTAATCATGTGAGGTGGGCTGGAATTGTTTAAAGATCAAATTGGCAAGCAATCAACAAAAATAAAAAATGTCGTTGAAAGAGGGGCCGTCAAGAAATTTGCTGAAGCAATTGGCGACTTGCAGCCGATTTATTTTAATGAAGAGATTGGAAAACAATCAAGATATAAAAGCAATATTGCACCGCCCACGTTTCCAAGGGTTTTCGATTATGGGGAAATTGATGGCTTTCATCTTCCTGTCAAGGGCTTGATTCATGGGGAACAAACCTTTCACTATGTTCGCCCATTGATGGTAGGGGAAGAAATTTTCTGCTATTCCATCATAAAAAGCTATGTGGAGAAAAATGGCGGCTTTGGGAAGATGGGTTTTCTTGTCCTTGAAAGCTTTGGGGAGGATGTTTCCGGAAATACCATTTTTAGCTCTACCTCGACAATTGTCATTTCTGAAGCAGTGAGGAAGGTGTTAGCACCATGAATACATTGTCACAGTTACAGGTTGGAGAATCGTTGAAAGAGGTTCAACTTGAGCCCGTATCTAGGCTCGACTTAATCAAATATGCAGGAGCATCTGGTGATTATAACCCCATCCACACGATTGATGAAGAAGCAATTAAAGCCGGGCTGCCGGGGATTATTGCGCATGGGATGTGGACAATGGGGAACCTCGCAAAGCTGTTTACGTCCTATTTTGAAGAAGGATTTATTCAAGATTATTCCATCCGTTTTAAAGGAATGGTCTTTTTAAACGATGTCGTCACTCTTAAAGCAAGATTACTAGAGAAACAGGACCTAACTCTTCGTTTTAAAGTAGAAGCAGTGAACCAGGATCATAAAGGAGTGTTAAAAGGGGAAGTCGTGTATCGACTATATTAAATAATTAAATTTGGAAAAGGTATCGCCAATTGAACACTAAGTTTCCTATAATTGGCGACCTTATTTTTTATGCAAAAATGACAGCGTTTACATACATTTATTCTATTCGTTGAGGAGAGTTGATCAATGCTAACCCTTCATTACAATTATTGGCCTCAAATCCCAAAATCTTTGAAACTTCCATCCACTTCACTTTATCACAACCTCAAGGTTAGTGCTGAACGCTATCCAGATCAAGAAGCAATCTATTATTATGGCAAGAATCTCACCTATCAACAACTAAACGAGGAAGTCAATAGCCTTGCTGGGTACTTGCAACACAAACTTGGTGTCGCTGCAGGTGAAAAAGTAATGCTTTTTATGCAGAACTCACCGCAATTTGTTATTGGATACTATGCAATTTTAAGGGCAAACGCTGTGGTCGTCCCCATTAATCCAATGTTAACAGTGGATGAATTGGACTTCTATATACGTGATTGTGAAATCAATACGGCATTAATTGGGCAGGAATTATACGAGCAGGTCCGTCCCTTACATGGACAAACAACCCTTAATAATCTGGTTATTGCTGCTTACTCCGATTACGCTTCAGATGAGTTTGCCGGTATCCTTCCAAAAGAGGTAGAGACACCAAGAGTGGTTTTTAATCTTCCAAACCATTTCCTTTGGAGGGAAGCGATTGAATCCAAGCTCATTCCTCTTGAACATACGGCCAAAGGTGATGATCTAGCAGTTCTTCCCTATACTTCTGGAACAACCGGTCTGCCGAAAGGATGTATGCATACCAATTGTACGGTGAATGCAAACACGATCGGAGCATATTATTGGTCCCGTACGACAACGAATTCTGTCCATTTAACAACTTTGCCACTTTTCCATGTAACAGGAATGGTTCACAGCATGCATATGCCGATTTTTGCAGGCGGAACGATGGTGATTATGACAAGATGGAATCGTGAGGCGGCAGTAGAGTTAATCAAAACGAAGGCTTGCACCCATTGGGTAGCAATTGCGACGATGATTGTGGATTTCCTGGCGAATCCGAAATTAAAGGCAGAGGATCTTGCTAATTTAACTTCCATTTCCGGAGGCGGGGCCGCATTGCCGGAGGCGGTTGGCGAAAAATTGTTTAACCTTACCGGGTTGAGGTTTGTCGAAGGCTATGGTTTATCTGAGACGATTGCACAAACCCATTTTAACCCAGCAGACCGCCCAAAAATGCAATGTCTAGGAATCCCATCCTTTGACGTTGATGCAAGGATTATCGAACCAGGTACCGGAAAAGAGCTGGGTGTGGGAGAAGTAGGAGAAATTGTTGTTAATGGTCCCCAGGTAATGGTTAGTTATTATAACCGTGACGAGGAAAACAGAGGCTCTTTTTTGGAAATGGAGGGTAAAACGTTTTTCAGAACGGGTGATATTGGCCGCTATGATGAAGAAGGCTATTTTTTTATCGTAGACCGGGTGAAAAGGATGATTAACGCATCCGGATATAAAGTTTGGCCGACAGAAGTAGAATCCTTCCTCTATAAACACCCGGCTATCCAGCAGGCATGTGTCGTCGGTGTACCAGATTCAAGGAGAGGGGAAACCGTCAAAGCATTTGTGATTTTAAACGAAAATTATGAAGGGAAAATAAGTGAGGAAGAAATTATTGAATGGTCCAAGATTTATATGGCTGCTTATAAATATCCGCGTGAAGTAGAATTTAGAAAGCAATTCCCGATGACGAGCAGCGGAAAAATTTTATGGCGCAAGCTTCAGGAAGAAGAACTCGACAAAGTAGAGAAGAAAGTTCAATAAAGGATTTTATTTTTTGAAAAAATTTCTTCATAATATTTGTTTCATCAAAATATAGATTTAAATGCAGCAGGCTTGCTTAAATTCTTTGATTTAAAAATTATTTAAGAAGGGAGTGGGCCGGATTGGTTAGAATTGTCCCTCTTGAACTTAAAACCCTTTTTGCCGAGGGGACGGTTAACTCCTTTTTGGTTATTGGAAAGTCTGTCACCTTAGTTGATACGGGGGATCCCGGTGTTAATTCTTTTCAACGTTTGAAATCTTTAGTGGAGAACGAGGGCATTACTTTTAGCGATTTGGATCATATTGTTTTAACGCATATCCATACGGACCATGCCGGCGGGATTCCACTTATTTTGAAAGAAGCTGATATTCCTATTTATGTTCATGAAAATGCACGGGGCCCATTTAATATGGGAATCAAACAATTCCAAGAAAATGAGGGATTTTACCGTACATTCATGGAAGAATGCGGGGCAGACTCTAAAAAAAATATCATCCAGCGAAGCTATAAAGAGGAAAATTGGAGGAATGTTTCTTACCTTAGAGAAGGGGATATTGTTCCATTAGGCGGAGTGGATTTTGAAGTTATATTTGTTCCGGGGCACAGTCAGTGCGACATTTTGCTTTGGAATCATGATACAGGCGATACAATCATAGGAGACCATTTATTAAAGGCTTTTTCCGTTAATGCCTTTATCGAACCCCCCATTAACAGTGGGGATAAGCGCCCGAAACCGCTATTACAATATCGTAATTCATTAGAGAAAATCAGTAAATTACCAATAAAAATGATTTATCCCGGTCATGGAGAACCTTTTGAAGATCATCTTTCAAAAATTGAACTAAGGTTGCTAGAACAAGAGAATCGCTGCAGGCAGATTATTAACTATCTCCAAGACGGAGATAAAACCATTTTTGAGATCTGTTTAAAAATGTACCCGCAGCTGCAAGAAAGAACAGTATTTTTAGGGCTATCACAAATCCAAGGGCACCTGGATTTGCTAGAGGAAAGAAACCAAGTAGTCTGGGAAAAGCGTGGATCCGTAATATACTACCATTTAAATAATTACTGACACAGAAGTGTGCAAACTCCACTTCTGTGTTCAGTGTTGTTCTTTTCAACTTTTTTAAGAAAGGATGGATGTTGTGGAGCTTAGGGAGCTGCTCGAAACAAATATATCTCAGTTCGGGGAATATCCTTTTTTGTATTTTAATGAAAAGCAATACACCAATGTAGAAACAAAGAATTTTGCGGATAGCTTTGCCGCGGGATTATTGAAAAAAGGCATCGCAAAAGGGGACCGGGTGATTGTCGTTATGCCCAATTGCCCAGAAGTTGTTTTTGCCTACCAAGGAATCTCGCGTGCAGGAGCAATTATTGTTCCCATCATGTTTACCCTTCATTCAAAAGAAATTCAATATATTGCCCACAATTCCGGTGTCAAGGCTGTGATTACCTCATCATCTGTTTTAGAAAAAGTAGAAAAAGCACTTAAAGATCTTCCTGTAAAACCCATCATTATAGCAACAGACCTGCCTTCAAATACGAATCTAGTAAACTTCTACGATGTAATGGACAATCTCAATCAAGATCATTTCGGACAAAACTCAAATGAAGAAGATACAGCCGTCATCCTCTATACATCCGGAACAACAGGCAATCCAAAAGGCGTTTTGCTAACCCATAAAAACTTATACTCCAATGCCTTGAATTCAGCTACACACAGTGGTACTAAACGCGGGACAACACTAGGTGTACTTCCGCTTGCTCATGTGTATGGTCTGACCGTTTCCAATGTCTGTTTTTTAACAGGCAGTTCGGTTGCTGTCTTTTCTCAATTCGATGTAAAAAAGGTCTTTAAAGCGATTGAACAATATAAAGTAAAAACCTTTTCAGCCGTTCCGGCTATGATTCATGCCATGGTGTCCTTTCCCGAAGCAAGAAGCTACGATACATCTAGTCTTGAATCGGTTGGCTCGGGTTCTGCTCCACTACCTGTCGCATTGCTAAATGCCTTTGCTGAAAAATTCTCTGCACCTGTTTATGAAGGTTACGGGTTATCGGAAGCTGCACCTGTGGTAACGGCTCATCGAAAGGGCGTTCCCATTAAACCAGGTTCGGTCGGGGTACCGATTCCAGGAGTGGAAGTTAAAATTGTCGATGACCTTGGAGTAGAGCTCCCAATTGGTGAGGTAGGCGAATTGATTGTCTGCGGCGATAATGTTACCCCAGGTTATTTTCAGAATCCCGAGGAAACGATGCAGGTATTAAAAGATAAATGGTTTTATACCGGTGATATGGCCCGGGTCGATGATGAAGGATACGTATATATAGTGGACCGAAAAAAGGATTTAATTATCCGTGGTGGCTTTAATATCTATCCGAGAGATGTGGAAGAAATTCTTAATGCTCATGTTGAGGTTTATGAAGCCGCAGTTGTAGGTGTGCCGGACGAGCGGATGGGGGAGGAAATGGTCGCCTGTGTAGTAAAAAAGCAGGGTTCAAGAGTATCTGAATATGAATTAATCCGCCATTGCCAACTACACTTAGCGAAAAATAAAACTCCTCGAAAAATTATCTTTCTTAAGTCATTGCCGCGTAATGGTGTTGGTAAAATTCTTAAAACACAACTACGAAAAGAAGCGATAGAAAATTTTATTCCTTAAATCTTCTAAACGAAGGGAGTTTGTTTGATGGAGAGTAGAAAAATGTTAACGACGAGCAGCAGGGGATTACTAGAGGATTCATTTCCTTTTCGCTTATACCAAAAGGCAAAAAGGCTCGGGACCTGGAATCCGGCAGATATAGATTTCACTCAGGACCAAAAAGACTGGAAAAACATGAATAGTGAGCAAAAAGAGGATATTTTACGTCTCATCTCCCAGTTTCAGGCAGGAGAGGAAGCGGTAACGCTTGACCTTTTACCGCTCATCATGGCGATTGCAAAAGAAGGCCGCCTTGAGGAAGAAATGTTTTTAACCACCTTTTTATATGAGGAAGCAAAGCATACAGAATTTTTCCGGCTGGTGTTGAATGCAATCGGTGAGAAAGGGGATCTTTCGCATTTTCACACGGAAACCTATAAAACTATTTTTTATGAAATCCTACCTACCACCATGGAACGCTTGGTCGATGACCAATCTCCGGAGTCAATTGCTGAAGCTTCTGTTGTCTACAATATGTTTGTTGAAGGAGTTCTGGCGGAAACTGGATATTTTTCCTTTTATAATGCACTTGAAACGGCAGGAATTATGCCCGGTCTTTTGGAAGGAGTAGGAAACTTAAAAAAGGATGAGTCGAGACATATAGGCTACGGTACCTTCCTTTTGCAGCGGTTAATTTGTGAACATCCACATCTCTTTCAATTTGTTGCTCATAAAATGGCTGAGTTAACTCCACTCGCAATTCGGTTAAATCAAGAAGGGATAGGAGGAAGGAAGGTTAGTTCTTTTGGTGGAGATCCCGAAGACATCATGAATTTTACAATGAAACAACTGTCGGTCCGGATGGAAATCCTTGCTAGAGCAAAAGGCAAGAAAATAGAAGAGATTTATAGATTTACGGAGAGTGAGCTTGGAGTTTTATAGATTTTAAAAAATATAATAAATAGGGGGCTTTTTGAAATGAAAACGACTTTATCACAGTTTATGCTCCGGACACGGATTTACAGCGGGTCCAATTCCCGGGCTCTTGTACCAGGCTTGTTGAACGGACTAGGTGCGAAAAGGGTTGTACTTTTTAGCGATAGAGGATTAGAAAAAGCGGGCGTGGTTGAAAAAGTTGCTGATATTTTTAAATTAACCGGACATGGAAGCGGTCCGGAGCTTGTTGGCACCTTCCTTGATATTGCTCAAGACGCAGAAAGTCACTGTATCAATAAAGCTGTGCAGTATACAAGAGAGGTTGGCGCAGATGCGTTATTAGCTGTCGGCGGTGGAAGCGTAATGGATACGGTAAAAGGGGTAAAATATGCGATGCATAAAGGGTTAGCGGATATTAAGGAAGCGATTCCCGGAGGGCTTTTGTATGAATCGTTTCCGAAGGCCGGCTTCATTCCCATTCCACATATTGCAATACCGACGACGGCAGGTACAGGTTCCGAGGTTTCACCGATTGCGGTTATTTTTAATGAAGACATTCAAATGAAGACCAATATTATCCATCCATTTATTAATGCAGACATGGCAATTTTGGATCCCGATTTAACGGTCGGGCTGCCAGCAGCTATTACTGCCTTTACCGGGTTTGATGCATTAACACATGCCATTGAGGCGCTTGTCTCACCAACTGCAACGGCCTTAACGGATGCACAGGCACTTCATGCGATTCGCTTAATTGAAAAAAATCTTCCTGTTGCTGTTGCAGATGGCGGGAATATTGAGGCAAGAATGAATTTACTTCATGCAAGCTTAATGGGAATTACCGCATTTAGTTTCGCTTTGAATGCAATTCCGGTCCATAATTTGGCACATGCTTACGGGGCACTGTTCAGAATTCCACATGGATTGGCCAACGCAGTGTTTTTACCGGTGGTGATGGAGTATATTCCACAGTTGTATTTACCAAAAGTGGCTGAGCTCGCAGAGGCATTACGAGTGGATGTGAAGGGGGATTCTGCAGAAGCGTCCTTGGCTAAGGTTGTCGAGAAAATTAGGGTGATGCAGCATAAGGTTGGTCTTCCGGCTGATTTTAAAGATTACCAGATTTCTGAAGAGGCTCTAAAGCAAACCATTCCCGCGGTGATGAAGGATCCAGCCGCTGCGAGCTTCCCAATGTCGAAAGAATTAATAGCCGCGATTGGACAGAAAGTGGTCCCGATAGGTGTGAAGTAGATTGATCTTGTGGAATGCACATGGCGTACTTTGATGCTGTGTGCATTTTTGTTATACAGCGATGAAGGCAAAAACTGGAGGAGTGAGCTATGGAAATGGTCTACATAAGGTCGATGAAGGCCAAAAGTGGAGGAGAGATCCATGGGAATGGTCTTAATAAGGTCGATGAAGGCCACAAGTGGAGGGGAGATCCATGGGAATGGTCTTAATAAGGTCGATGAAGGCCAAAAGCGGAGGAGAGAGTCATGGAAATGGTCTTCATAAGGTCGATGAAGGCCAAAAGCGGAGGAGAGAGTCATGGAAATGGTCTACATAAGGTCGATGAAGGCCAAAACTGGAGGGGAGATCCATGGGAATGGTCTTCATAAGGTCGATGAAGGCCAAAACTGGAGGAGAGAGCCATGGAAATGGTCTACATAAGGTCGATGAAGGCCAAAAGTGGAGGAGAGAGCCATGGAAATGGTCTACATAAGGTCGATGAAGGCCAAAACTGGAGGGGAGATCCATGGGAATGGTCTACATAAGGTCGATGAAGGCCAAAAGCGGAGGAGAGAGTCATGGAAATGGTCTACATAAGGTCGATGAAGACCAAAAGTGGAGGAGAGAGTCATGGAAATGGTCTACATAAGGTCGATGAAGGCCAAAAGTGGAGGTAGAGTCATGGAAATGGTCTACATAAGGTCGATGAAGGCCAAAAGTGGAGGAGAGAGCCATGGAAATGGTCTACATAAGGTCGATGAAGGCCACAAGTGGAGGTAGAGTCATGAAAATGGTCTACATAAGGTCGATGAAGCCCAAAACTGGAGGAGTGAACCATGAAAGAGGTCTACATAAGGTCGATGAAGACCGCCTAATGAAGAAACTCCATTAATCTTAGTAAAACAGTCAGATTTATTTTGTATCTTCCTTCAGAATATTATATAATTTTCGTTAGGGTCATCCCCCAAGGGGCTTGTCCGTATATTTTATTTAGTTAAGGAGTAATTCAGATGGAAAAAGTTTTGATTTTCGGGCACAAAAATCCCGACACAGACACAATTTGCTCAGCAATAGCATATGCAGACCTAAAGAAACAACTAGGACAGGATGTTGAACCAGTCCGCTTAGGTGAAATTAATGGCGAAACTCAATATGCTTTAAACTATTTCAACGCTGAAGCACCTCGCTTAGTAGAAACGGTTGCAAGTGAAGTAAATTCAGTCATCCTTGTTGACCACAACGAACGCCAGCAAAGTGCTAACGATATTACCGATGTTCGTGTACTAGAAGTAATTGACCATCACCGCATCGCTAACTTTGAAACAAGCGACCCATTATACTATCGCTGCGAACCAGTCGGATGTACCGCAACCATTTTAAACAAAATGTACAAAGAAAACGGCAAACAAATCAGCAAAGAAGTTGCAGGTCTTATGCTTTCTGCTATCATTTCTGACTCTCTATTATTCAAATCACCAACCTGCACAGAACAAGACGTTGCTGCAGCACGTGAATTGGCTGAAATCGCTGGCGTAGATGCCGATACGTATGGTTTAGAAATGTTAAAAGCCGGTGCCGATTTAAGCGACAAAACCACTGAACAACTTATTTCACTTGACGCAAAAGAATTCGAAATGGGTTCTAGCAAAGTAGAAATTGCACAAGTCAATGCAGTTGATACAGACGAAGTCCTTTCACGTAAAGAGGAATTAGAAGCAGCGATTTCAAAAATTGTTGCTGAAAAGAACTTAGATCTGTTCTTGTTTGTTGTTACAGATATACTAACAAACGATTCAGTTGGACTAGCGATCGGAAGCAAAGCAAGTGCGGTTGAAAAAGCTTATAATGTAACGCTTTCTGATAATACAGCTGTATTAAAGGGCGTTGTTTCCCGTAAAAAGCAAATCGTCCCTGTTTTAACAGATATTTTTAACAAAGGCGAATTTTAAGAAGAAAACCCATCATGTGAACATGATGGGTTTTTTATTGAATCTTCATTTACTCTCTTCCTTTTTATCATTTCTTAATAAGAATGTAAGCGGCTGTTCAGAGCCAGTCATTAATTTGTACACATAAGTTGAGGTGACCTTATAACCATCCTCAATTTTTGTCGCCAAGTAATTGGTTCTTTCAAACAGTATTGAACGAATATGGTTTATTTGGCGCAGTATTTTCTCTGTTAATGCTTCCTGGCGATCAAGTCGAGTCAATACTTGATTAAGCATATCCATCATCATCTGCTCATCATGTTCAATATCAGTACGTAAATTGACATTTTTTTCATCCATTGTTTTCATTACATGGTTGAACATTCTTTCCAATTCTTTTTTCTGTTCTTCTAAAAGATCAGCTAATGCATCATTTCGGGAAAATTGTTGATTGGGTTCCTGGATGGACTCAGTGTTTTTATAAAGCTCAGGGAACTTGTTATGATCAAAATATAAACCCATGATTATACCTCCTCCCCTCCAGTATTTTTTGTGTTATTCTATGCATTAAATTACAGAGTGGGACGATGGTTTTTCCATTCTTGCCGAAGGAGAAAGGAAACAGATAGCGAATTTATTAGAAATTGACAATAAATATAAAGTCAATTCACGAAGGAGGGTAATGATGGAAATCAGACAATTAAATTCTATGGATGCAGGGCAATATCAGAATCTGCGCTTAGAAGCGTTACAAAAAGATCCTGAAGCCTTTGCTTCAAGCTATGAGGAAGAAAAGGAATACTCCCTTGAAACCTATGCAGATCGATTGAAATCCGAAAATGTTTTTACTTATGGAGCATTTGATAATGACAAGCTGTGTGGGGTTGTAACACTCGTAAGGGAAACTAAGCGAAAAACAAGGCATAAAGCCACTATTTTTGCCATGTACGTTTCCCCTAAAATACGGAAAATGGGAGTAGGGAAACGATTAATGAAGGCAGCCATTGAAAAAGCAAAACAAATGGGCGGTGTTGAGCAAATTACTCTAACTGTTGTATCCACCAATGAATCTGCAAAAAAGCTTTATCATTTATACGGGTTTGAGACTTTTGGCCTTGAGAAACGATCGGAAAAAATTGATCAAACGTATTATGATGAGGAATATATGGTGTTGTTTTTATAATAGAAAAAGCCAGGATCAATCAAAATCCTGGCATTTTTCAATCAACGATATGTCTTACTATATAAAGTAAAGCTATCGATTTTTTCCATACTTGGCTTATAGCCCATTCCAGGACCGTCCGGAACCGTGATGGTACCACTTTCGGCGATAACCTCTGGTTCAATAATATCTTCTGCCCAGTAAAGTGCAGAACCTGCTGTGTCTCCAGGCAGTGTAAAGTTTGGCAGGGAAGTCAAAGCGATATTATGAGCCCTGCCAATTCCTGACTCAAGCATCCCGCCACACCATACTGGTACATTATGTGCCATACAATAATCATGGATTTTCTTTGCTTCGGTCAATCCTCCAACCCGGCCCACTTTGATATTGATAATTTTACAGCTTCCAAGCTTTAATGCCTTTTGTGTATCTGCTAATGAATGGATGCTCTCGTCCAGGCAAATCGGTGTTTTTAATTTTGCTTGAAGCTCCGCATGATCAATAATATCATTATAGGCTAAGGGCTGTTCAATCATCATTAAGTTATAGTCATCCAGTGCGGTTAACAGGTCCATATCGTTTAAAGTGTAGGCCGAATTTGCATCCGCCATTAGCGGGATATCTGGATATACCTTGCGAACCTTGTCAATTAATTCAACGTCCCAGCCTGGCTTAATTTTTAATTTGAAGCGTTTATAGCCTTCCAAGCGGCGCTGATCAATCACCTTTAGAGTATCTTCAATGGAGTCTTTAATGCCAATACTGACACCGACATCAATAGTTTTCTTCGTTCCGCCAAGAGCACTTGCAAGAGAAATGTTTTGTTCCCTGGCATATAAATCCCATGCAGCCATTTCCAAACTAGCCTTTGCCATGTAATTTCCGCGAATATGAGCAAAGAGTTTTTCAGAGATCTCATTGGGATGACTGAACTCACGATTTAATAAAAGCGGCATTAAAAAATCCTCAAGCATATGCCAATTCGTTTTTACTGTTTCCTCATTATAGTAGGGGGTAGGCATGGCGACATTTTCGGCCCACCCGGTTAGACCATCCTCGTTTTTCACTTCGACAAGAATAAAATCCCGATCTTTTTCTTCTCCGAAGCTGGTGACAAAAGGATAAAGTAAATCCATTTTTAAATGCCTTAAAGTGATTTCTTTTATTTTCATAGCTTTTTCATTCTCCTTTCCTTCATTATGCTTAGTATGTAAAAAAGGCTAACGCCTTGCAATAACAAGGCGTTAGGGGAAAAAATTATTCTCTACTGAAATCTGCCTCTTTTAGTGGAACCATTTTCGTTCTTTTTACTAATTTATAGCCTAAATAGCCGGCAATAAATAATGGCAATCCAATATAGGAAACAAGTATACCATACCAGTCGATTTTATCACCAATAAACGCACCATAATTGGTCCCAAGTGTAGCAACTAAGCAAAGGATTGTTGCTAAAATTGGTCCTAATGGGAACCATTTTGCTACATATGGAAGATCCTTCATATCTTTTCCTTGTGCTTTATACGCTTTTCTGAAGCGCATGTGGGTAATTGAAATACCTAACCAAGACAGGTAACCGGCTAAACCTGCAGCATTTAATAGCCAATTATACACTGTACCATCTCCGAAAAGGGAGGTTAAGAAGCAAAGCATTCCTATAAGTGTAGTAGCGTAAAGGGCGTTAACTGGTACACCGCCCTTATTTACTTTTTTCAAGAATGCTGGCGCTTTACCTTCTTCAGCCAATGTCCAAAGGACACGGGAACCTACGTATAAGGATGAGTTACCTGCTGATAAAACGGATGTAAGGATGACAGCGTTCATTGCAGCAGCAGCAAACGCTAACCCCGCATGTTTAAATACAAGAGTAAAAGGACTGACAGCAATATTTTCTAAGTCGCCGCCTAATAAGTTTGGATCCTTATAGCTAATTAAACAGCCGATAACGAAAATTGCTAAAACGTAGAATAAAAGAATGCGCCAGAAAATTTGTTTAATAGCTCTTGGCATATCTTTCTCAGGGTTTTCACTTTCTCCGGCTGCAACCCCGACCATTTCTGTTCCTTGAAAGGCAAAACCTACGACCATAAATACACTGAAAATGGATAAGAGCCCGCCGTGGAATGGTGCATCACCTTTCGTAAGGTTTTCAAATCCACCGGTAGAACCTTTCATAATTCCAAAAATCATTAATAAACCAACAACAATGAAAAGAATAATCGTTACAACTTTGATAATAGAGAACCAGAATTCTGATTCACCGTAACCTTTAACTGATAAAACATTTAAGCCGAAAATGATAACTAGGAAGCTCGCACTCCAAACAATACCTGGTACATTAGGAAGCCAGTATTTCATAATTAAAGCGGATGCGGATAATTCCAGTGCAAGAATAATTGCGTTATTATACCAATAATTCCAACCAACCGCGAAACCTAAAGCTGGGTCAACAAATCTAGCAGTATACGTACTAAAAGAACCGGAAATAGGAATAAATGCAGCCATTTCGGCAAGGCTGGCCATAAGGAAATATACCATGATTCCTGCAATTAGATAGGCAGCAATTGCTCCCCCCGGGCCAGCATCATGAATGGTCGCGCCGCTTGCTAAAAACAAACCGGTCCCAATTGTTCCACCCATGGCAATCATCGTTAAATGTCTGGTTTTCAGTTTTCTTTCCAAATGTTCATGTTGAACAGCTTGTCCCATTTGTTCTGATGTCTGAAACTTCTTTGCAGTATTTGACATAAAACACCTCTTTTATTTTATTAAATTTTTATACCGGAAACGCAAGGATACGTCCTGGTTAAAATTTTTTTACGATTAATGAAAAGTTCACCTTTAGATGCTAATTGATTTATGTAGTTTATATTGAAAGACAATTTTTGGAATCGCTTTCAATTTTCAACCACTTTCTTTAAGATTTATTCTTTAAAAACATGAAAGCTTGAATAAAGCATTTCTAGTTTTTGCTGGTGGGAATGGATTCGTTTTTGATCTTTTTGCTGGATTCCTTCTATAATCAGGTCAAGTAAACTAATGACGGATGCAATCGAATTCACTCCAGTATCGGCATTCTCTTCTGTCGTAACGACTATATCTGAAATCCGCCCAATGGGTGAGAGGAGGCGGTCCGTAACCGCGATTATCTGAATACCGTGGTTTGCAGCACACTCCGCTATTTTAATCGTTTCATTTGAATAGCGCGGGAATGAAAAAACGACAACGGCCGAATTTTCTGTAAGATTACAAAATTGCTCGACAAAATTTCCATTAGGAGAACAAAGGTTGACGTTTTCCCTTAAGGTACTAAGCCTATAGGAAAACCAGTAGGCTGCAGCGTGGGAAAGACAATATCCTGCAATTAATACTTGATCTGCCTTGATAAGGGTATCTACTGCATTCCAAATCTCATTAATATTCGTTGGATTAAGCATATGTCTTAAAATATGGACTTCATTTTCAATTACCTTTCTAAAGGGATCATTGATTTCTTCTTGTTGATTGCTTTCCAAAGGCTCCACTTGATGTTGTTGAAGCAGTTGATTTTGTATCGTTGTCTGCATGTCACTAAATCCTTCAAAACCTAGTGCAAAAGAAAGTCTAATCACAGTGGTTTCGCTGACACCAGTTTTTTTTCCAATTTGATACGCTGTTTTGAAGGCAAACTCATCAAGATGTTCAATTAGATAATTGGCCACCTTTTTTTGGCCCGCTGATAAAAGGGAGAATTTCTCTTTGACCAAAAGTTTAATCGGAAGTTGTTTCATCTCATCCTCCTTCCTCACTTTAGCAGATTAGAGAATTAGTAAGGTAGTAATTCAGTGAATTAAATCCTTCATTTTTTTAATTCTGCTGCATGAAATCCTTTAATACTTAATAAACTATCATATCTTTGCTAAAAATAGAAGAATTATTTTTAGTTTTCGGACTTTTTTAATAAAAATCTAATTTATGGTATTTTAAAAAGAGGAGGTGGAAATAAATGAATCGATGCGGCTGGGTAAATCAGGATCCATTATATATCGATTATCATGACCACGAATGGGGCGTGCCGGTTTATGATGATCGCCAGCTATTTGAGTATTTGAATCTTGAAGGAGCACAGGCAGGGTTAAGCTGGTATACGATTTTAAAGAAACGAGCCAATTACCGGAAGGCATTCGACAACTTTGAGGCAGAAAAAATTGTTGACTATAATGATCGAAAAATTGATGAGCTGCTAAACAATGAAGGTATCGTCAGAAATAAATTAAAAATCCGCGCAGTTATAACGAATGCGAAAGCATTTTTAAATGTGGTGGAGGAATTTGGCTCGTTCAGTGCCTATATCTGGTCATTTGTCGATGGGAAGCCGATTCAAAATCACTTTAAGGACTTATCAGAAGTACCTGCCACTACCGAAATTAGTGATCGACTTAGTAAAGATTTAAAAAAGCGTGGCTTTAAATTTGTCGGCTCAACAATTTGTTATGCTTTTATGCAGGCTGTGGGAATGGTCAATGACCATGTAATGAAATGTGATTGTTATAAGAAGATTACGCATGAAACACAAAAGGGAACGGGTGAAATTTAACCGGTTCCCTTTTTCTATTTAGGTAGCGTAGGCATACAGTTTATTCGTGATTTCTGCAAGCAATCTCTTACTTTCTCGATAATTCTGTTCTCGTTGCTTTTCAACTCTAATTCTCACTGAATGCTTTTGACTATAGACTTGATAGCCAACTCCATGAGCCTTGTGCATGGCTTTTTCCATTTCACTCGTGTAATTCAATTCTAATGGATTGATAAAAATTCCCCTCCGTTAGGTTTTTTATTGAACAAATACATCTTACCATCAATGGATTTGTATTCACAAAGCGGATATACCAGTGTATGCCTCCATATCGAGCGCTTAGTAAGAGTGTCAGGAGGTCACCTCGTCAATCCATAAAATAATGGCAGTTTCCTTCCAATATGGGCATGTTTTAGCAATAAAATCATTAAAAGTTCCAAATAATAGGTGTTGCATAGCTGTTTATTAATAAATACAACAGAAAGTGGTGCTGCGTTATGAAAGTAAAGGACTTTATGATAACAAGTGTGATTGCCGCCAGTCCCGACGCCACAATTAAAGATGTAATGAAAATAATGGTTGAAAGAAAAATCGGCGGTGTGCCCATCATGGATAAGGAAGGGAAATTGCAGGGGATTGTTACGGATGGGGATATTTTGAGGGCGATTCAACCGGTTGACCGCCGAATTAATGACTATTTTTCTTTTATCAGTTATCATTGGGAACAGAATTTAGAGAGCAAGATTAAAGAGATGGCGAATCTGAAAATCATAAAAATCGCCAAAACCCATGGTTTGGTAACAGTTTCACCTGAGGATGATGTGAAACAGGTGGTACAACTTTTAGCGAAACACCATTTTAAAAAGCTGCCGGTGATTGATCAATACAGTCATGTGCTGGGTGTCATTAGCAGGGGGGATATGATTCGCTGCGTTCAAAACACGGTATTTGATAAGATGAGTTAAAAATAAGCCCATCACTTCAGTGGGAAGTGATGGGCTTAAAAAATAATTGTTTATTTAATTCATTGATTTGTCCAGCAGGAAATCTCCTTTTGGTAAGGTAATAATCTTTCCACCAATTTGCACATGAATGGTATCGTTAAAGATGGCCTTCACGATTCCTTTTAAGGAAATGGTTGAATTAATGTCAATTTTTTTCGGTTCAGAATTGGCTGCCAAATTATTCACACCTTCCAAGGTAGTATGGTGATATTATATAGGATGAAGACCACAAAACACTAGACAGAAGTATTGGGATTTTATGATTATTCACATCATATGAAAATCTTTCCGGCAGGTGCCTAGATATTTCAATCCTACAGTAATTTTCTTTAATAATTCGGTGAAAAAATCAAAAATCCTGTTCACTCCAGAAATTTTTAAAAAATTATGTTCATGTTATATCCAATCTCATTTAGTCAAGGGGTGCCAACTAAGAAGTGGATATAACATGAACTATGGTTCATAGTATTACATGGTTTAAGAAAACTGTCAATGGAAATATGAACAGAGGTTCACCTTTTTGTAATTTATGATATGATTAGATCTGAGGTGATAAAATGTCAGACCGTGAAGACCAGTTGGTTGGTGATTTTCCACTTGTTCCAAAACAAGAGCGTGCTCAGCAAAAAAGGAATGCTCTGCTAGAAAGTGGGCATGCGTTGTTTATTTCAAAGGGCTATGAACAAACAACCGCAAAGGAAATTGCCGCCAAAGCAGGGGTTGCTACAGGGACCTTTTATCGGTATTTTTTAGATAAACGTCAATTATTAATGGCGCTATTAGAAGATAAAATTGAAAAACTGATGCCTCCTGAACCAAGCTGGGTAATCGGGAATCCTGAAACAAGGTTAGCTGAACTGTTTGAAGTGCATGGGAATAGATTGCAGCGGCTTGGATTACATCGTGTATTACCTGAATTAATATTAAAGGATCCGGAGCTTTCAAAGGTTATAGCTTCTGCAAAATTGAAAATTCACAGCAGAATCTATGCAGGATTGCAAAAAGCTAGTGAGAAGGGTCTAACCTGGAATGACTTAGATTTAAACACACTTACTTGGTCGATCATGCTGCTTGCTGAGAATACAACCGGTAAAGTGTTGGAATCAGGGGATACCGAGGAATATCAAAAAACTGCTAAAATAATCTGTAGAATGGTTTTCCCTCCTGAGGTATTGAAAAAATTACAAACTGACGAAAATTACGAAGAAAATTTAGAGAATTGAGAGAGAGGGAGTTTTCGGTTGGAAATTGAACAATTCCTTAATATAAAAGAGATTAAAGAATTAAAGGTTGAATTAACACGTTTTATGATGGCCTATAAGTTTGCCTTGGATGAAATGAATACAAAAATAAGTATTCTTCAGGATGAATTTAATTTTATACATGACTATAACCCGATCGAGCATGTGAAGTCGCGGTTAAAATCGCCGGAAAGTATTTTAAAAAAGGTTTACCGCAAAGATTTTGATTTTACGTTAGCCAGCATCAAGGAAAATATTAAGGATATTGCGGGAATAAGAATTACCTGTTCCTTTCGCTCTGATATTTATGAAATAAGTAAAATGATTGCAAACCAAAAGGATGTTAGAGTTGTTGAATATAAAGATTACATTCAAAATCCCAAACCAAATGGCTATCAAAGCTTGCATCTTATTTTGGAAGTACCAATCTTTATGTCTGACCGGGAGGAATTAGTCTATGTCGAAGTCCAAATCCGAACGATCGCAATGGATTTTTGGGCAAGTTTAGAGCATAAAATTTATTACAAGTATAATGAGGAAGTTCCTCAGAAAATGATTGTAGAGTTAAAGGAAGCTGCAACCATGGCTACTCATTTAGATCAAAAAATGGAACGACTTCACAAAGAAATATCGGTCATCAAAGAGGAGAATAAAAGAAAAGAAGAGACAAGTATTTTTAATCTTGTTGGTCATCAATTCTCTATTCCCATGTTAGAGACATTAATGGAAAAGGTCGGGGACCGAAAGTAAAAGCACTTTTTTTAAAAGGTGCTTTTTTTATCGCTCTTTAAGGCGAATTTACCCAAATATAAATGGAAAATATTTTATTTTTTTGTTTGACATTTTACTATAGGGGGGTATAGTATATTTTGTAAGGCTTTGTTAAATGACAATGTTGATTTTGAACAACGTTGATTGGAGCGGAAGGCACGAAGACTTCTCGAAAATGCTAACGCATTTTCTTCATGCGTGGGCTGATTCAAGGAAGCAATTCAGTGTCCTGTGGGATTACGGGACAGGGGAGACCCCGCAGGAGCGAAGCGACGAGGAGGCTCCCCGAACCGGCCACGAACCGCTTGTGCCTGGAGCGGAAATCAACAACCAGGTTTAACAGAGCCAAAATTAAAATAAATTTTAGCTGACAGGTTAGATTAAATACCAAATAATAGAAGGGGAGTAATAAAATGAAAAAATGGGCTCTTGCAGCAATAGTCTATTTGCTCGCTATTATTGGCGGCTATTGGGTATACGATGCCAATTTTAAGACGGAAGCTAAGACAACGATGGATATGAGTCATGAATCACTGGTGTTAACGAGTGAAAGTCATGCCCAAAATGAGTCAGGGTCGGGCCACCATCATGAAAGTACAGGTATAGAAGCAGGAGAAGTAAAACCAACTTTTAGCTATAAAGATGGCAATATAGAAATTACGCTAAAGGATATGCAAAATAATCCTGTTAATGACCTCGATGTTAATCATGAAAAATTGATGCATTTAATTGTGGTGAATGATCATTTGGATCAGTATTATCACATCCATCCAAAAAAAGTAGGTCCCGGGAAATTTGTAATTCGCTATCCGTTAGCAGAAGGTAAATATATAGCGTTCATTGATGTGAAGCCAAAAAACCTGGATTATAAAGTGGAACCTGTTCCTTTTAATGTTGGTAATCCAGTGTCTTCCCATACTCATCCAGCATTAGTTCCAGATCAAACCTTAGTAAAAACAATAGATGGAGAGAAAGTGGAGTTGAACGTAAGTTCTTTTGAAGCCGGGACTCCTGTGACATTAGTGTTTCAATTGGATGACTCCAAACTTGAGCAGTATTTAGGTGCTGCCGGTCATGTTGTTATTCTAAACGAAAATGCAAATCAATACTTGCATGTCCATCCAAAAGATGAACAAAGACCCGTGTTCGAAACCCAATTTGACCATCCCGGCACCTATAAAATTTGGGCAGAATTTAAACAGGCTGGAAAAGTTAGAGTATTTCCATTTATAATTAAAATTAAGTAATCATCCATTTATATGTAATAGGATTGTCAGCCTATGTCTAATCCATTACGATACCGGGGTATGATATGAAAATGAAAAGGAGGGCGTGCGGATGTCTATTGATCATAATAATGAAGAGGTAATCTTGGATGATGAGTGCTGCGCTTCAGAAGGAAGCCACAGAAAAAGCCATCATTCAGATAAGGTAAAAAATAATCTCGTAACACGTCTCAATCGGATTGAGGGCCAGATTCGTGGAATTAAAGGATTGATTGAAAAAGATACGTACTGTGATGATGTGATTACGCAAATTTCCGCAACCCAATCAGCTCTAAATAGTGTGGCAAAGATTTTATTAGAGGGACATTTAAAAAGCTGTGTACTTGAAAGAATTCAAGAAGGGGACATGGAGGTTCTTGATGAGGTTCTAGTAACGATTCAAAAATTAATGAAAAAATAACGGGGGTTATAAACATGGAAAGCATTACGTTAAATGTTAAGGGTATGTCCTGCGGCCATTGTGTAAAGGCAGTGGAAGGCAGTGTCGGAGAGCTTCAAGGTGTGAAGAAGGTACAGGTTCATTTAGATAAAGGTACTGTTGATATCGAATTCGATCAAAATGTTGTTACGGTTAGCAAACTAAAAGAAACGATTGATGATCAAGGATATGATGTAGTGTAGGATCAGTAAAAATTATATACTAGCAATATAGATTACTTCTGTTATAATAAGTAGGGGAATAAACTTCATACTGTAAAATGTAGGGGAGCCGGTGTAGCCGGTTGAGAGTTCGTTCTAAAAACGATGACCCTTGGAACCTGATCTGGTTAGTACCGGCGGAGGGAACATATTCTTAAACAAATAAATTGTTTGCCAATATGCACTCGAGGTTCTTAGAACCCGGGTGCTTTATTTGTTTTGGGGCAATTTTTGTTCTATTATGCTTATAGTAGCTAAATCGGTCTGCAAAAGGAATTCTAGTTTATTTCCACTATTCATTCCGAACATTTCGGAAATTTTACATATGGGGGATTTAAAAAATGAAGAAGTGGCTTATATTACTACTCACTGTTTTCCTGATTGCCGGGTGCAGCAGCAAAAAAGAAACAGATACGGCGAAGGAAAATACCAAAAAGCTTAAAAAGATTACGGTCGTTCTTGACTGGACACCTAACACGAATCATACAGGACTTTATGTTGCAAAAGCAAAGGGATATTTCAAGGATCAAGGCTTAGACGTTGATATCATTCAGCCGGGCGAAACAGGTGCTGATCAGCTTGTTGCGTCTGGAAAAGCGGATTTTGGCGTGGGCTATCAGGAGGGTGTCACACAGGCACGTGTCCAAGGTGTTCCGCTTGTATCCATTGCCGCGGTTATTCAGCACAATACATCGGGATTTGCTTCGCCCGTTGACAAAAATATTAAAGCACCAAAAGACTTTGTAGGAAAAACATATGGTGGATGGGGTTCTCCTGTTGAAAAGTCTGTCATTACTTCTTTAATGGATAAAGAACATGCCAATGCAAATAAAGTAAAGATCATTAATATGGGAGATACAGATTTTTTCACGGCTGTGAAAAGGGATGTTGATTTTGCCTGGATTTATTACGGTTGGACCGGTGTAGAGGCAGAGCTTCGCCATCAAAAAATCAACATGATCTACCTTACTGATTATTCTAAGAAACTTGACTATTATACACCAGTGTTAGAAACAAACGAAAAGATGATTGCAAATAATCCTGATACCGTTAAGGCATTTTTAAAGGCAGCATCACAAGGGTATGAGTTTGCGATAAAAAATCCTGATCAAGCAGCAGATATTCTTATCAAAGCGGCGCCGGATTTAGATCCAAAGCTTGTCAAAGCAAGTCAAAAATGGTTATCACCAAAGTACCAGGACGATGCAACAAAGTGGGGATTACAGAAAAAGACAGTTTGGGAAAACTATGCTTCTTGGATGTACGATCACAAGCTTCTTGATAAAAAGCTTGATGCCGAAAAAGCATTTACAAATGAATTTTTACCAAAATAATGGAGGGGTTTCACATGGCAAATGCCTTAGTGAGCATTCAAATTATACCGAAAACAAAGGATGGAGAAGATGTTATTCCTTATGTGGATGAAGCCATCCGTATTATTGATGAATCTGGAGTAAAATATCAGGTTCATCCTTTGGAGACCACGATGGAAGGTGAGTTGGAACACTTATTTAGTGTTATCACCAAAATGAATGAGCGCATGATGGAGATTGGCAGCAAAAACGTGATTTCTCAAATCAAAGTATTGTATCAGCCGTCAGGAATCACGATGGATCAATTAACGGAGAAGTACCGCTAATATGAAGAAACTGCTTTTAAAAGGGTGGAGACCATTGTTGGTTCTCCTCCTTTTGTTCGTGATATGGGAAATTGTCGTAAAAACTGCAAAGATTGAGGAGTGGCTGCTGCCGGCACCGTCGAAGATTTTTGCTGAAGCCATCCACGGCTGGAGCGAATTTTATCCGGATTTATTCTCGACGACAAAAATTGCTTTATTTGGTTTTGTAATCGGAGCGGTGATTGGCTTAGTTGTGGCGTTGGTTCTTTACTTAATACCGGTTTTACGAGATTCTTTTTATCCGCTGCTCATTCTATCCCAAAATGTCCCGACCATTGTGCTTGCACCGCTATTAGTAATTTGGTTTGGTTTTGGTCTGCTGCCAAAAATGATAGTAATCACCCTAGTTTGCTTTTTTCCTATAACTGTTGCAGCACTGGACGGCTTCAGGCAGACTCCCGCAGAGCTCAGACATTATATGATGATGGCGGGTGCTACGAAAACGCAGGTTTTTTGGAAGCTGGAGTTTCCCTTTGCATTGCCATCAGTTTTTTCCGGTTTGAAAATTTCAGCAACCTATAGTGTGATGGGGGCTGTTATTTCTGAATGGCTTGGGGCTAAACAGGGAATTGGCGTCTATATGACAATGGCATCCTCTTCGTTCCGCACCGACCGTGTGTTTGTTGCGATTTTTGCCATTATGTTTTTAAGCTTATTATTTTTTCTAATAATTGTGGTGGTGGAACGAAGGGTTGTCCGCTGGCAGATGAAAGGGGATGAAGGAAAATGAGTCATCTTATGCTGAAAGATGTTTGGAAAAGCTTTGGAGCAAACGAAGTCATGACCGGGATGAATTTTTCTATCAAAAAGGATGAGTTTGTTTCCATCATAGGTCCTTCGGGCAGCGGCAAGAGTACGATTTTTAATTTAATCGGTGGGATGCTGGCCCCGGATCACGGTCAAATCCTGCTTGAAAAAAAAGTTATTAACGGAAAGCGCGGTTTGATAAGTTATATGCCGCAGACGCCTTCACTGCTTCCATGGAGGACCATCCTTGATAATGTAGTCCTTGGACAGGAGCTTCAAGGCAAAAAAGAAATCAGTAAGGCAAAGGAAATGCTTGAGATTGCCGGTCTTGCCGATTATGAAAAAGCTTATCCGCATGAACTCTCCGGTGGAATGAAACAACGGGCTGCTTTTATCCGTGCTTTGTTAAGTCCGCAAGCAGTGATTTGTTTGGATGAACCTTTTTCAGCTTTGGACGAATTAACCCGTTTCGAGATGCAAAAATGGCTGTTATCTATGTGGGAGACACACAAAAGGACGGTTCTGTTTATTACCCATAATATTGAGGAAGCCTTGTATCTTTCCGACCGAATTCTTGTGTTATCGCAAAAGCCTTCGAAGGTAATTAGTGAAATGGAAGTGCCGTTTGCGAGGCCACGGGATGCGAGCATTCTGCTGGAAGAGCCATTTTTGCAGTGGAAACGCAAGGTTCACTTTACATTAACTGGGCAGGTGGTAATGCGATGAAAATGATCGATGCTCATATTCATCTAGATCATTATAAAGACAAAGAAATTCAGGTCCTCATGGATGAGGCTGGTTTGATCGATGCTCTCGTTTCGGTTTCATTTGATCTTGAATCTTGTAAGAGAAATCTTCAGTTGGCTAGCGAGTTTGAAAAGGTTAGACCTGCCTTTGGATTTCATCCTGAACAGCCGCTTCCAATTGTAGAGGAGCAGGAAAGGCTTTTTCAGTGGATGGAGAAGCATCGAACGGAAATGATTGCAATTGGCGAGGTAGGGCTTCCTTATTATAGGAAAGCGGATCGCAAGATTTCTGCGAAAGAGTATACGGAGTATATTGCGTTATTGGAGATTTTTATACAAAGGGCGAAAGAATGGAAAAAGCCGATTGTTCTTCATGCGGTCTATGAAGAAGCCCCCATTGTTTGTAATCTTTTAGAAAAATACTCCTGGAATCGGGCACATTTTCATTGGTTTAAGGGAGACCAAAAGACGATTGCTAGGATGATTGAAAACGGCTATTTCATTTCTGTAACACCGGATGTGGTGTATGAAGCGGAAATCCAACAATTAGTGTCAATCTATCCTCTGGAACAATTGATGGTTGAAACGGATGGACCATGGCCATTTGAAGGACCGTTTGCAGGGAGGATAACCCATCCAAATATGATGGAAGAATCGATTCGTGTGATTGCCAAAATTAAAGGACTCTCAGTTGGTGAGGTGTCTGAAAAATTACGTGAAAATACGGTTTCGTTTTATCAAATTTAAAGCGTCTCAGCTTAAAAGGTGAGACGCTTCTTTTCATTTGTAAGCCTTTTGCCCAAGTAATGTTTGGAGGTCGACGATTTCAAAGCCTTTTCGAGTTAGTTCTTCAATGATGTGTGGCAGGGCTTTAGCTGTTTGTACTTTATCATCATCAGAATGCATGAGGATGATGTCGCCATTTCGGATATTTTTCAAAACATTATATTCAATATTACTGCTTTCCATTTGCGACCAATCCAGAGTATCAATCGACCATAGGACAATCTTATAACCATTTTGTGCCGCGGTGGTGATCACCGTATTATTTACAGCGCCATAAGGTGGACGAAGCAGTGCAGGTTTTTTACCAATTACCTCAAATATCTCCTCTTCTGTTTGAGCCAAATCTGTTTTTATTTCCACAGCCTGGAGTTTACTCAAATCATGATGAAAGTAGCTATGGCTTAGCACAAGATTTCCATTGGTGTATGCTTTTTGAACAACCTCCGGATACTTTTTTACTTTCTCCCCGATAAAAAAGAAATTCCCCTTTAAATGGTAGTTTGCCAGTGTTTCAATTATGCTTGGTGTATTCATGAGGTCAGGGCCGTCATCAAAGGTTAGGGCAACTCTTTTTTTGTTCGGACCATTAAGGAATACGAAATTTTGATGATTTTTTGCAACCTGAATCATTTGATTGCGCCAATTCTGCATATTTTGCCAGGCCGTCACCGATAAGTTTTTTGATACTCCTTTTATTGGAAGGATATAGGGAGGAGTGGTGGTTGCGACAGTATCATTTGGACTTAATAAGGAAATGTGATCGACCTTTTCAGTGTTTTTCGGAACAATGAATCGTAGTTCGAATTGTTGCGTAATTTTATAGCCATAGATTTGATCGTCCTGATTGGTTCTAAGATAGTCTGGTTTGCCTAAAGTTTTTACGATTTGAGGGTAAGTTAGCTGATGAAGCTGCTCATCGTAAGAACGGATATCTACCAAAATATTTTTTGCATTATAACCAAATACGGTGTGTTTTGCAGGGTAATTGGCATAATAAATTCCTCCGATTTGATCGGTATTAGCGGCGGGGCCCCATTGTTTTTTAACATCATTTATTGAATTCATGTGTACGGCAAAATTAGATGTAGCTACTTTCCCTTCCTGGGCAAGTTCCATTGTATTTTCTAACAATGAGTGATTTGGTTCTTTATCGTCAGGAGGAGTTATTTGATGCTCTTCAGCTTTTTTACCAGTATGTTCTTTCACAGACTTTGTATTATCTCTTGGAAAAAGACTGCAGGATGTTAGGGAAATCAAGCATAAGAAATAAAGAAGAAATTTTTTCATGTGTGCCTCCTTTGATTAGGAATTGTATAACTCAATTTTACTTTTAAACGATATCATAAAAAAGACAATTTTTCTAAAAAAGGTTGAAGGAATAATGGGTTTTAAAATTGAATAAAATATTATAAATATTCTGAAATCATAGGGGTGATGCATATAAGATTCAGCAAGGTTTTCATATGGATCATTTCATTTCTTATTGTCATACTTAGTCTTTTTGTCTATTCCGGGTTTAATGGTACGCCATGGGAGAAGCATCGTCAAAGTAAAAATATGACTACTTATTTGACGAAAAAATATCATAATGCATTTATTATAAAAAATATCGATTATAATTTTTTAAGTGAAACGTATCAAGCCTATTCCTATCCGAAGGGACATCCTGAACTGGTCTTTACGGTGGAAGAGGATGAAGATGCTTCTGCCGGATATTCAGATACATTTCCGAAAGTCTTTTGGGAAAGTGAGTTATCAAGTAATCTGAAAAAAACCATTAAAGGACTATTCCCCCACTTGGACAAAACAACTTTTACCGCCGAGCGAATTGTTGATCGAGGGGAATATTTTGGTCCCCATATACCGACCTATCAAAAAATCTATACATCCCAGCTAGCCTGCTCAATCACTATTTATATGAAAACTAAATGGGAAAAAGTGAAACAAGCCACAGAACTTGAAAAAGTGAAAAGGCTAAGCCACCATTTAAAATCGATTCATTTTCCTGTACTTATTCAAGTAACCTATTATGAAAAGGCGCGAAATGAAAATGACAAAGTTTTTTTTATAACAGAGGATGGCAGGATTGTCGAAAATTAGAATGCGAAAGGCATACCACTTTTTTAGTGGTGTGCTTTTTTGGTTGTGGATGGAGGATTTTAAGAAAAGTCCGGAATGGACAAAATGGAGAGTAGTACTGGAATGTAATAGAGGAGAGCAAAAATGGCAAGTTTACGCAGTGTTATTTTTAAAAAGATAATGAACCGAGCAATTCTTAGAACGGTCGGAACAAGTATTGAGGAAAAGCGCAGAACGATGGACCGGGCGTCATTAATGTGGACAAGGGTTCCGAAGAATTGTATGGTGGAAAAGGTGTATATAGAGGGAATAGAAGCGGAATGGCTTACAAATAAGCCTGTCGCGGAAGATAAGGTACTGCTCTATTTTCATGGCGGCGCCTATACATATGGATCAACGGACTCCCATCGGGCATTAGCCGGGAAAATTGGGAAGGCAGCAGGCGTAAGGGTGCTGCTCCCGGAATATCGATTGGCACCGGAAAATCCATACCCTGCTGCGATTGAGGATGCCGTGAAGATCTATAAATGGTTATTAGAGCAGGGATTTGAATCCAGTAACATATTCGTGGCCGGTGATTCTGCCGGCGGCGGCTTGAGTCTTGTGTTAACTCTTGTATTAAAAGAAGAAGGAATAGGGTGTCCAGCTTCGATTATTTGTCTATCACCATGGGTCGATTTGGCCAGCAGCGGGGTAAGTTATTGGAAGAAGGTAAAAGAAGATCCTCTGTTTACACCTGATGGCATTAAAAAAGCAGCACGGGTTTATGCTGGTGATGAAATCTTAACAAGCCCGTTTATCTCCCCCGTATATGCAGACTTAACAGGTCTTCCACCAATATTTATTCAAGTGGGCAGCGAAGAATTATTACTTAGCGATGCTGAAATGCTCGCAGCACAGGCAAAAAGATATCAAGTCCCGGTGAATTTTAAAATTTGGCAAGGAATGTGGCATGTCTGGCAGCTAACCGGAAACCTTCTCCCCGAAGCAAAACAAGCCATCGCAGAAATCGGAGACTTTGTTAAAAGGCATTGACACTGTGGTGTGATACAGTGATACAGTGACAGGCACCGCCCGTGGACTTTTAGGTTGATTTGTCCGTGTGGGGCGTACAGTAGTTGTTTTAATGGAATTTGGAGTGGAATTGGGGTATTTTGGAATGAATTGGATTAAGTTTTTGCTTAGAACACAGGTTATGGCAATAATATTTGGGGTATTTAGAATCCTCTGTTTACATATTTTGGCCTTTTTTGATCAACCGGAAAGAGCGCTGCAATATATTAATTGGTTTGTGTATGGATTAGCAATTCTATTTGGAATCCTTGCCTTTTTAATGACCAGATATTTTATTGGCAGGAGTTGGATTGCGGTCTTACTCGTTCTGATTTCCTACTTAATCATCTACCAGCCGATTTTGCTTAATGTGCAAAGGACAATTTTGCATCAATCGACTGGGGATTATCAGGTCATAAATTTTTTAGCGATTTCAACGGGGCTTGTTTATTTTGTTATCCTTGCATTCGGTATGGTTTTGGGGTACTGGTTTGGGTTAGGAGCTGCCAAACGATGATTTTTCTATTGAGGTAGTACAAAGCGTCGTCCCCATTCTAATCCTCAAAGTTTTCCCGGAACATGATATAATTTATTTACTTATTTAGAACAAGGAAGTGGAAAAATGGCAATCCAACGCCCGCAAATGGAACAATCAGATTTGACTCATTATATTCCTCCAAAAGGGGAATTTGAAACTTTCCGTGATGAGGAGCATTTCAAGGAAAAGCTCAGGGAGTGGGGGTTATCTGCCTCAAAGGAAGAGTTTTGGTATAAGGAGCGGAACTACCAGCGGCTAGTATCCATTAAAGGGTATGAGATTTATGGCCGTGCCAATGATTTGAATACACTAATCATTGAATTCCAAGATGGCAATTTAAGCTGTATCCATCCAGCGTATTTAAAGGAAATGCAGCAGGCGAGTTTTGGAAAAGAGAGTATGTTTACGGTTGAAGAAAAGGAAGAGGAAAAAACCGATTCACAAGATTCAGAAACGGAAAGTTCCAATTTGGAGGAGATTCTGGCTACTGAACCTGATGAAAAAGTTGAATCGGCTACAGAGACCACTAAAGCTCCTGAGCCGAAAAAAGCCAAAGAACCAAAGAAACCGAAAAAAGAGAAGGCAAAGAAGCTAGATCTTCCTTCAGAAAAGGTTCATTTCACAGCAACTGTTAAACAGTTTGCATTGACTTACAATGGATTTACCGAGGAAAATGATGAAGTGGTCATTTTAGAGAATGTCACCATAGTCCAAGACTCACCTCTTGAGCTTGAATATGCTTGGTGCAGCCATAGCAAAACCCTTAAAAAATTTGAGCTAACAGTAGGAGACAAGCTAGAATTTGACGGGAAGGTTGCGGCAAAAAAATTGCCAAAGGGAAAAGACGTTGAAGAAGAGTTTGTCGTGGATGTTACCGTGCTTTATAAAATCAATAATCCATCAAAGATTGTAAAACAGGAAAAATGATGATTGAAAAGGGACTTTGAAAAAGGTCTCTTTTTTATATTGAAAAAAATATGAACCCTCCGTGAACTTTATGAACAAAATGGAGGTTAAGTTTTTTATGCGGTTTAACTGTATAAACTATGAATTTATCTGAAACTTTATAAAATTAAGTAAACGGTTACAAGGGGGAAATGAAATGAAAACACTAAAGAAAATTTCAGCAGTAATGTGTGCAGGTGCTCTTGCGCTAAGCTTGGGGGCATGCAGCAGTAAGGAAACATCTAACAGCAGCACGAATAAAGAAAGTACTGGCTATCCAACGAAAGCGATTACAATTGTGGCTCCATCAGGTGCAGGGGGCGGATGGGATCTGACAGCACGCTCATTTACAAAGGTTTTAAGCGAGACAAAGCTAGTCAAGCAGCCATTAACGGTTGAGAATAAGCCAGGTGGCGGCGGTGCCGTATTTATGGCTGAGTATGCTACCCAGCAAGCTGAAAACAACGACATGCTTTTTGTCAACTCACCGCCAATTATCATCAACAACCTCAAAAAAGAGGGGAACAGCCCATATGGCTATAAGAACACTACGCCACTTGCTCAGTTAACAAAGGATTATGGGGCCATTGTCGTTAAAAAAGATTCAAAATATAAAGATCTAAAATCCGTATTGGAAGAAGTTAAGAAGGATCCTAGCAAACTAACCTTTGCCGGCGGTTCTGCACCAGGCTCCATGGACCACTTAGTTTCGATTCTGCCAGCTTATAAATACGGTGTTGACCCAACTAAAATCAAATATGTCTCCTATGATGGCGGCGGCGAAGCAATCACCGCGCTGCTCGGCGGTAACGCAGACGTAATTGGAACCGATGCATCAAGTGTTAAGGAATTCTTAAAAGCTGGGAAAATTCGCGTTCTTGCCGTGACAGCTGCAGAACGTTTGGGAGGGGACTTTAAGGATGTTCCAACCGCCAAAGAACAAGGCATAGATGCTGAATTTACAATCTGGCGCGGTGTGTTTGGTCCTGAAAAAATGTCTGCTGAAGCTAAAGCATATTGGGAAAAAGCTATTGATAAACTAGTCAATTCGCCAGAGTGGAAAACCGAAGTAGAAACACAAGGCTGGGAATTAGAATACAAAAACAGCGCAGACTTCAAAGCTTTCTTGGATGATCAGGAAAAGCAAGTTCAACAATTATTAGAAGCATTAGGCATGCAGAAGTAAACAAAAAGGGAAGGGGAATCAGCTTCTCCTTCCCGCTTATTTTCAAGTCAGGAGGTTAGATAAAATGGATATAAAATTCGACCGATTTGCCGCTGTGCTGTTTCTGGTTATTGGAATCCTGTTTATCATCGGCAGCAAAAATCTCACAAGCTCTTCTTACGGTAGTGTTGTCGGACCAGATATTTTCCCATTCATTCTCGGAATCGCACTCGCCTTGTTAAGCATCCGTCTATTTATTGAAACATTAAGGGGACAAAGGTACAAATTCGGGAAAAAAGAAAAACTGGATTACAAGCCGTTTCTTATTATCTTAGTAGCAACTCTAATTTATGTTTTAACGCTTGAAACGATTGGGTATGTCATTACCACGTTTATTTTCCTCTTTGTCTGCTTCCAGGCAATGGAACGCGGGAAAATCATTAAATCACTCATTATTTCTGCATGTTTTTCCGGAATTGTCTATTTTTTATTCGTAGAAGTGCTAAAAGGAACACTACCGGGCTGGCCTGTATGGATTTAATTTTTAGAAAGGAGGCTATTTAATGAGTACGATTGATTATTTAATGCATGGATTTGGAACAGCACTTATTTGGTATAATTTACTCTTTGCCTTTGTTGGCGTATTAATTGGTACTGCTGTAGGGGTTCTCCCAGGGATTGGTCCAATGAGCGGAGTCGCCCTTCTCATCCCGGTCACGGCATCCGTTACTGGAGCCCTTCCGCCGGAGCAGGCAGCGACAAGCGCAATCATACTCTTAGCCGGGGTCTATTACGGAGCTATGTATGGAGGATCAACGACTTCCATTCTATTAAATACGCCTGGGGAGTCCTCTTCGGTTGTAACGACTTTGGACGGATATCAGATGGCAAAGAAAGGCCGGGCCGGCAGCGCCTTATCAATCGCTGCAATAGGTTCCTTTGTGGCCGGGATTGTAACTCTGATCGCCTTGATTGCTCTGGCACAGCCGTTATCAACCATTGCATTAAAATTCGGTCCGTCAGAATATTTTTCACTAATGTTATTAGGATTAATGGCAGTTAGCGGATTAGCCGGAAATTCGGTTACAAAAGCGCTAATTATGACAGTTTGCGGTTTATTATTAGGAACCATTGGAATTGACAGCGTTTCAGGAATTGCCCGCTTCACTTTTGATGTTCCATGGCTCTATCAAGGAATTGAATTTTTAACGGTAGCTGTTGGTTTATTTGCTCTCGGCGAAGTATTCAAAACCATTTTGGAAAAAGAAGAAGAAGATGGAGAAATAGCACGGATTAATAATATGATCCCATCGAAAGAGGAATTTAAAGAATCGGCTGGACCAATTGCCCGAGGTTCGATTCTAGGTTTCTTTATAGGAATCCTTCCCGGTGCGGGTGCAACGCTAGCTTCTTTTTTCTCCTACATCCTGGAAAAAAAGATTTCAAAAAATCCATCTAAATTTGGTACAGGAACAATTGCCGGCGTTGCTGCACCAGAATCTGCGAATAATGCTGCATCTGGAGGAGCGATGATTCCACTGCTCACTATGGGTATTCCCGGCTCAGGTACGACGGCAATTTTAATGGGCGCACTGATGATGTATAATGTTCAGCCAGGCCCGCTATTATTTGAGGACCATCCAAGTGTTGCTTGGGGCTTGATTGCCAGTATGTTTATCGGTAACCTCATGCTATTAATTTTGAATCTCCCGCTCGTAAAAGTTTTTGCAAAAATTATTCAAACACCAAAACAATATTTAATTCCATTAATTATCGCGATCTCAATTTTTGGAGTCTATGCAGTTCAGGTATCGATGTATGATCTTTTGTTATTACTAGCATGTGGTCTCTTAGGATATTTCTTTAGTAAAAATGATTATCCGATTGCACCGCTTGTACTTGGACTTGTTTTAGGACCAATGATTGAAAACAATTTGCGCAGAGCTTTAACGATTTCGAATGGGGACTATAGCGTATTTTTCACCCGTCCGATTTCCCTAGCTTTCCTCATTATTGCTATTCTTTGGCTGATTGTACCAACCCTTATGAAAATGAGAGGGAAACAAGTTGTCATCAATGTTGAAGGATAAAGTGAAACCTCAATCATTGGGGGGCTTCATCACTGATTGTTAGTTGAACCAATCGGGCTTTTACGGGCAGTTGATCCAACACTTATCTTTTTTGTACCTCAATTCTTGAAGTGGGGGTCTTACTGCTCGTTAATCCGAGATAAAGATTTCAAAATTTCTGAAATCCATTTAAAAACCCCTTTTTTTAAGGGGTTTTTTTTTATATGATAATAATAGAGGTGTTTGGATGCGTTTACATACGAAATTAATGCTGGGAATGTTCGTACTTATTATTGTCCTTGGCGTTATATTAGAAATTACCTTTAAAAATATCATGGAGACTAATCTTAAGCACGATATGGGAACAAAGGCCCTATCTGTTGCTCAAACTATTTCGAATATGCCGGGTATTAAAGACGCTTTTACTACTAGCGACCCAGCCGCCATTATTCAACCCATCGCGGAAAAAATACGGAAACAGGTGGGAGCCGAATTTATTGTAATTGGGAACCGCGACGAAATTCGTTACTCGCATCCAAAACCAAACCGGCTGGGACAAAAAATGGTTGGGGGAGACAATGATGCTGTTTTCAAAGGGAAATCGGTTATTTCAGAATCGACTGGGACATTAGGCCCTTCACTTAGGGGGAAAGCACCAATATTTAACAATGGAAAAGTAATCGGTGTTGTCTCCGTTGGCTACATGCAAAAGGATATTCATACAGAGGTTGCAAAAATTCAGCGAAAAATCTTTATTACCACTCTACTTATTTTAATCGGGGGATTAATCGCAGCACTATTAATCTCATTAAATATAAAACGTGCAATATTTGGACTTGAACCTAAAGAAATCGCATGGATGTATCAGGAAAAGCATGCCATCCTGGAATCGATCCATGAAGGGCTTATCGCAATCGACACAGCGGGAAGAATAACAGTCGTGAATGAAACCGCTCATAAAATTTTAAATGAGCCACTCGATGTTTTGCTTCGCGGGAAAAAAATTGAAGACGTCTTGGAAAATACTCATCTATTAGATGTAGTAAAAACAGGACAAGCCGAGTATGATCAGGAAATTATTATTCATGGTGACGTTTATTTGGCGAACCGCATTCCGATTTTAGATAAAAAGGGTGAGGTGATTGGAGCAGTTGCGAGTTTCCGAAACAAGTCTGAGCTTGCCAATCTTCTCCAGGAATTATCCCATGTGAAAGCCTATGCTGAAGGGCTGCGGGCTCAGACACATGAATATTCTAATAAACTTTATACTTTACTTGGGTTGATTCAACTTGGTTCCTATAAAGAAGCTATTGAGTTTATTTCTAAAGAAGTTGATTTTGCCCAGGGTTTCATCCTTTTTTTAATGAGGGAAATCCCGGATCCCATTATTGCCGGATTCATTTTAGGCAAGGTCAGCTTGGCTAGTGAGCTAAAAATTCATTTTTCAATTGACCGTGAGAGCAGTTTTCAAGATGTTCCGAAGGAGATTAGTAGGGAAACCCTAGTAACGATCATCGGAAATCTGATTAATAATGCGTTTGATGCGGTAAGGGACAATGGCAAGGAAGAAAAGAATGTTACCTTGTTTTTAACCGATCTTGGGAAAGAACTGATTATCGAGGTTGAAGATAATGGAAAGGGAATATCATTAGCGGATCAGGAGCGGATTTTTCAAGCAGGTTTTACGACAAAGAATACTGTTAGTAATGCCGGGATTGGTCTAAGCCTTGTTCAAAAGGCGATTAGGGACCTTGAGGGTTATGTTACTTTATCATCCGAAAAGGGTGAAGGGACGATTTTTACGGTAGCGATACCGAAAAGCAGGGGGTGCCTACATGAAAAAGAGCCGCGATATCGAAGTGTTAATTGTTGAGGATGATTTGCGGATTGCGGAAATTCAAAAGCGTTTTATTGAAAAAATAGAGGGTTTCCAGACCGTGGGGATTGCTGTAAATTATGAGGAAGCAAAAACCTATATCGAACTACTGCAGCCTGACCTTCTTTTATTGGACGTCTATTTTCCGGATATGAATGGGCTTGATTTGCTGAAGGAGACAAAACAGCAGGTGAAGCAAATGGACGTGATTATGATTACCGCAACAAAAGAGATTCATAAAGTTCAAGAGGCCATTAGTATTGGTGTTTTCGATTATATGATTAAGCCCGTTGTTTTTGAGCGTTTTAAGCAGTCATTAGTACGCTATCAGGAATATCATCTGAAGCTGGTGGAACTACACGATGAAAATCTGCATGTTACGCAGCAGCAGGTGGACAAGTTGCTGCGTAAGGAAGTAAGCGGGTCTGGGGCGGCAAATGACAAATCCTATTTGCCGAAAGGAATTGACCCGCTGACACTGGATAAAGTACTGATTGTTCTCGGAAAAGTGGATTGCGGTCTGACCGCAGAGGTCGTCGCCAAAGAAATTGGTGTAAGCCGAACCACCGCCAGACGCTATCTAGAGCACCTCATGTCCGAGGAAAAAATAGCCGCGGACCTAGCATATGGAACCGTCGGACGACCAGAGAGAGTCTACAGGTGCCTGACACCATAGAAAGACATTTGGGGTGGTTTTGTCCGTGTGGAGTGGACATTGTTGGAAAAGGGACTTTGCCGTGGCAAAGTCCCTTTTTGGGTTTAGCTGGAAACGGTATTGGATTGGGAGGAGTCTATTTTTTCAGGTACTCTTAGTAGAATTGCACCGCCAATGACGAACAAAATAATGAGGCTGAATATGCCGCTTTTTGTATCTCCCGCTAGTTTTCCTGTTACACCGACTAAGGTTGGCCCTAAAATAGCGGCAAATTTATAGAAAATATTATAAAAACCAAAAAACTCATTGGCATTTTCTTTTGGGACTAGTCTTGCAAAATACGAACGGCTTAAGGCCTGAATTCCCCCTTGAGAGGAGGCAACAAGCATAGCCAGAATCCAAAAATCCAATGTTGAATCAAGGAAGTAAGCATAGGAACAAATGACAATATAGACAAAAATCCCGACAAGAAGCATTTTTTTTGCTCTGAATTTTTCTGCAAGTTTTCCGTATAATATCGAAAACGGACAGGCAACAATTTGCGTTGCAAAAAGGATGATTAAGAGGTTATTAGAACTAATGCCGATATCTGTACCAAATACGGTAGACATGGTAATAACCGTATCAACCCCATCAATATAGAAGAAATAAGCAACGAGGAAAAGGAAAAGCGCACGGTAAGATTTGATATGTTTAAAGGTTCCAACCATTCTTTTAAAGCTATTAGATACAGGATTGGGAACACGCTCGACATAATACACCTGTTCTACGTTTTTCAGCATCGGGATGGTGAATAATCCCCACCATAAAGCTGTAATCGCAAAGGCAGCCTGACTTGCAACGGTAACGGAAAGAGGAAGAATTCCTTTAGATGATAAAATAATTAAGGCGATACTTAAAATGAAGGGAATGGTACTTCCGATATACCCCATCGCGAATCCTCTCGCAGAAATCCGGTTCATCCGTTCCTCAGAGGTCACATCGACAAGAAAGGCATCGTAGAAAATATTCGCTCCAGCAAAACCGATGACAGTGAACATATAACAGATTAAGAGAATCAGCCATTGGTGATGGGGAACGAAGGCTAACAGCAGGGTAAAAACAATTCCGAGTCCAAAGAAAAAAGTGAAAAATCGTTTCTTAAATCCTTTATAGTCACCTATCGTGCCTAATATCGGCGCACAAATGGAAATCAGCAGGGTAGCAATCGAATTGGCAATTCCCCAATAGGCAGTCGAGTCTACTGCGGCAACCCCTGCATCATTTGCTGCCGATTTAAAATATAATGGAAAAATGGCTGTCGTAATCAGTAACGAATAGGCAGAATTAGCCCAGTCGTAAAAGACCCAGCTTTTTTCTTGCTTTGACAAACGCTTCATCCAATTTCCCCCTTTGGTCTGTTTTTGCTTTTAGTTAAATATATGCATAGCCATCGTCACTTATATAGCCACCTAAATAAGATATTTCCAGTTTTGTTTTTATTGTATATAGTAAATGAGAAAAATAATTTCCTTAGAAATAATTTTATAATATTTTGAATTTTATGTAAATGTTTGAAAGGATTGTGACAAACACTTTGAAAAAACATGGTGTGATTTCGTTTGGTGAAGCATTTATCGATTATATTTCGAAGGACCGCAGCAATACCAAGTTTACACAGTTGTTGGGCGGTGCTACGGTAAATGTGATTGCCGGCACGAGAAGACTAGGTATTCCCTCCTATTATTTATGTAGATTAGGGGTGGATGAGTCTAGCTTATTTGTTGAGAAAGAACTGGCGCGGGAAAAAGTCAAAACGGAATATTGTGTCCGTACGCCTAGTAAGAAAATTTGTCGTGTATATGTTTATTTAAATGAGCAAGGTGAGCGGACTTTTCATTCCTATATCAATCCCACTCCTGATGAATGGCTGCTGGAGTCAGAATTACAGCGTGATTTATTTGAAAATGCTAAGATCTTTTATTTCGGTTCCGGGACACTTTTTCATGAAACGGCTAGAGGAACAACTGATCGGGCTTTGAAGTATGCAAAAGAGTCCGGCTTATTAAGGGCTTTTGATACCAATATTCGGCTGAAGCGCTGGGAGAGTGATGAGCAATGCCGGGAAACAATTCTTTCTATATTGCAAGAAGTCGATTTGGTGAAAATGGCTGAGGAGGAATTGTTGTTTCTGACTGAGACTAGTTCTTTAGAAGCTGGATTGGAGAAGCTCTCGGGCCTGAAGATTCCGTTTCTATTGGTCACGAGGGGAAGTAAAGGAACATATGCGATTAGGAGTGGAAGCGGAATTTTTGTGCCAGCCGTAAAGGTAAATGCAATTGATACAACTGGGGCTGGGGATGCGTTCATGGCTGCAATATTGTTTGGATTCCATGAAAAAGGGATACCGGAAAACCTGTCTCAGTTAGAAAAATATACGCAATTCGCGAACGAAATTGCGGCACTTTCCACAACGGAAATAGGTGCGTTGACTGCACTTACGAATCTACAGGAGAAAGTGCAAATATTTAAATGGTTCTAGGTTTTCTTGATATAGGATGTGAAAAAATTACTTTCCATTGTAGGTTAAAATTATTATAAAAGAAAGGAAATTTTAAGGAGGGGATTTTCAATGGGGATTTCTCGTTTTTCTGTAAATGGTTCATGGCAAGGTGATCGGAATGGTACTGGACATATTGAAGCAGCAGGATTGGATATAACTGCTTCTGTTCCAAAGGAATTTGATGGTCCGGGGATTGGCTCAAGTCCAGAGGAGCTTTTGATTGCTGCTTCAAATAATTGCTACATGATTACACTGGCAGCGATGATTAGCAACCGCAAAATTGAGGGTGTCAGCTTCGAAGTTGTTTCGGAAGGCATTGTTGATAAAATCGATGGAAAGCTGAAATTTAAGCAAATTAATCATAAACCAACTATTTACATAAACCCGGATGCCGAGGTTACAGTCGAAAAATTAGAGGAACTAGCAGTCCGCGCAGAAAAAGCCTGCTTCATCTCCAACACCCTAAGATGCAGCATCGAATTCTCAGTCCAACCGAAAGTAATCGTTAAATAAGGTGACAAAATAAGGTGACAGGCACCGCACGTGGACAAACGGCTAAATTTGTCCACATGGGATGGACAACGGTGGTCGCAGGTATAGGAAAAGCTTGGCAAATGTAAAAGGACGTAAACTGGTTAAATAGTTTACGTCCTTTATTTCTAATAACTGGACCTGGAATTGTTTTATGCACGGTTTATTTTTCTTGAATAATAGGTTAACGTATATATTTTTTTCTGAATGCCTATAATGGAAAAAGTTTTATAAAACAACCAGAAAGAGGTTTCAGATGAATATTTGGTTTAATCGCTGGTTTACGACAGTTTCTCACTATATCGATATGATTCGTGAGAATCCGGATCAGCGGAAGTTTATGATTTATGGAACACATCCCAACAAGGATGCCCTTTATTTAAAGAATTGTGATTTTGCTTTTATTGAACCGGATGTTACCGGTGAGGAATATATTCAGTTTTGTCTTGAGTTTTGTAAAAAGCATAAAATTGATATTTTTATTCCTCGAAAGGAAAACGTACTAATTTCTAAACGGCTTACGTTATTTGAGGAGTTGGGTGTAAAGGTTCTAGTTTGCCCTGATGCTGAATTAATGGAGACAATGGATAATAAGGCTGCAGCCTACCAATCCATTGAGAAATGTGCGAAAAATGGTAAACCTTTGGTTTCTATTCCTGATTATTTCGTGGTGAATACGGTTGATTCTTTTAAACATGCATATGAACGGCTACAGAAAAAAGGGCATACTGTTTGTATTAAACCCGTAGTCGGTGAGGGAGCGAATGGTTTTCGGGTGATTCGAGAGGAAAATGACACCATTGATCAGCTCTTTTATCATGGAATGAGCCGTCGGATTCCTTTTCAATATGCGTGCGAAATTCTGGGCCAAAGTGAGTCGTTTCCCGACTTAATGGTATTGGAGTACTTAGACGGTCCCGAATATAGCATTGATTGTTTGGCAACAGAAGAAAAATTAATTGCTGCTATTCCACGGCTAAAAGGTTCAGGAAGAGTTCGAGAGCTTATTGAACATTTTGAGCTTATTCAGATGGCTCATGCTTTTCATCAAGAGTATCAATTGCCGTATGTGTTTAACATTCAGGTGAAATATAACGGAGATGTCCCTAAACTACTGGAAATCAATCCGCGGATGAGCGGGGGGATGCATTATAGTTGTCTTTCTGGGATCAATATGCCATACCTCGCCATCAAAATCCTGTTAGGTGAGGAAATCGAGCTAGTGAAACCTAGATTTGGAATTAGGGCTAGTTATATTGAAAAAGAAATGATAATTGAATAAAAGGAAAACCTGCCATTCATTCAAGTGGTAGGTTTTTTACATATAGAGGTCACAGTTCTAAGAGTTTACATACCACTTTACAAGTACAAAAGCCCGTTTAGGAAGTGTCCGCCCTAAAAGGACATTTTTCCTCGATTTGTCCACGAAGGGTGACAGGCACCGTACTGTTGGTTCCGTACAGTTTTCGTCAAAACTAGTCAAAACATCACAAAATAACACGCTAGTTTTAGTGTTTGGATAATAATATAATGTGGTTAAAGGTTTGACCATTAGACGTTCCAATCTTTAATTTTGGGTCGAAATTCATTATGAAGGGAGGGATTTTTTGCGTGGATGAAGAGGAAAACAACCAGTTTGCCAGTGTTTTTAATAAAGTTCAACCAGTTAGAGGTTTTGAGGATGTTCTCACTCAAATCTATAATGCAATTTATAGTAACCAATTAAAAACCGGTGATCGGCTTCCAAGCGAACGTGAAATGGCCAGTATGTTTGAAGTAAGCCGGACAACCATTCGTGAAGCAATAAGGGTACTTGAGGCAGAACAGGTGGTAGAAGTCAAAAGAGGCGTGAACGGTGGCATTAGTATAGTAGAACCTAAACCCGACCAGCTGGGCCGTTCGTTGGAAACCTTACTTCACTTCCGCGGAGCAACCTTTATAGAGCTTGCCGAATTTCGTACCGATTTTGAAGGAAAAACAGCCTTTTTGGCAGCAGAAAGAGCAACCCATCTCGAGACTCACCAAATTATCCTCATTGCGAAAAAATTCATAGAACTGACAACAGATATCAATACACCGTGGGAGCAATTAATCGACCTAGACCTTGCGATGCATGAAGCAGTGGCGTATGCCTCAAAAAACCAAATACATATTGCCATTATGCTTGGAATTCAAAGTGTTCTACGAAAGACAGCATTAAGTTTAGAAAGCGGTAACGACCAAAAGTTTCGTGAACAACAAGCGATAGAGTTAATGGAAATTGCACAAGCCATTCAAAACCGTGATGCGAATACGGCCAAATTAAAAATGGCAGAACACGTCGAGGGAAATATTACATCGAAAATGAACCAAAGTCTCACTGATTTGAAATGATTATCAGTCTCCTTCATATCATTATGTTTTTTTAAAAACATCTCCGAGTCAACACCCTTATTAATAAACAAAGGGGTTGTAAAAATGTCTTCTAGTAAACTCCTTATAAAAAAAGGCCAGGTCCTGGTAGATGGACAATCCGAAGGACCTGTTTTAGCCACAAATGTTCCACTAAGCTTTTGGGGTGGACTAAATCCAACCACAGGGGAAATTATTGACCGACATCATCCGTTATCAAAGGAAAATGTAACTGGTAAGGTATTTGTTTTACCGACAGGAAGAGGTTCCTGCACAGGGAGCGGGATCCTTCTCGAAGCGATCTTTTCTGAGCACGCACCCACAGCCATTCTTCTATGTCAGCTTGACGAAATTATTTCGCTCGGCTCTATCGTTGCTGATGAATTTCTGCAAAAATCCATCCCGATTATTGTCTTAACTCCTAAAGATTTTGATGATGCGTTAAAAGCAAAATATGCTTTTATAGATAAAGCTGGAAAGGTAAAATTGCAAATCTAGACCGTCTCCAACTAGGCATTTCGCATTCCAACTTTCTGTTAGTGCCTCTTATCTACTTACAAGGTCACGAAATATTCTGAATGGGGGTGGTTAAAGGATAAACATAAGCCCAGATTATAATTGGCAGGTGTCAAAGATGCAGGTTGAATTGACGAAAAAAGATCGAAGCATTCTTGAAGGAAATGAAGGTAAAGCAAAGCAGTTAGCCATGAGGGTTATAGTCCGAATGGCGGAAATTCAAGGGGCAAAAAAGCTAATTGATATTGAGTGCGCACATATTGATGGCTGTATTTATACCGGCCCAGCGAGCCTTCATTTTGCTGAAACGCTAGCCGAATTGGGTGGGAAGGTTACCGTTCCGACAACTATGAATGCCATCTCTATTGACCGAAAACGCTGGAAGGAACAGGGTGTCGAGGCGGAATGGGCAAACTGCGCTCAAAGACTTGCTGATGCCTATCTGCAGATGGGAGCAAAGCCAACCTTTACTTGCACCCCATACCTGTTGCCGGAAAAACCGCAAAAAGGAATGGATATCGCCTGGGCAGAATCAAATGCCGTCGTCTATGCCAATAGTGTCCTTGGAGCAAAAACAAACCGCTATGGGGATTTGATGGATATTTGTGCTGCCATCATCGGCCGGGTTCCCTTAACAGGTCTTCATCTTGAGGAAAACAGGAAAGGCACCATTTTAATCGATGTGGAGGAGATTCACGAGATAGACGCCTTCTTCTATCCAGTTTTTGGTTATTTTGTTGGCCAAAGGGTAAATGGTGGTGTACCTGTGATTACCGGTCTAAACCATACCCCATCAGCCGATGATTTAAAGGCCTTTGGAGCTGCCACTGCAACAGCCGGTTCCGTTGGAATGTTTCATATTGTCGGAATTACACCTGAAGCACAATCGGTGGAAAATGCTTTGGGCAATAAACCTCCAGCTTCCATACATAAAGTGTCAAAAGCAGAACTACGGGAAGTGTGGGAGAAACTGTCTTCCGGTGCCGAAGCAAAGGTTGATATGATCACACTTGGAAGTCCGCATTTTTCCTATGAGGAATGCGAGTTTTTGGCAGAAATAATTGAACAGGAAGTAGAACAAGCCCAGAACTTAATCGAAAAAAAATCTCCAGTAAAAGTCCAGTCAGAATTCATCATCACGACCTCCCAATACGTTTATGAACAAGCCCTCAACAACGGTGTGGCCGGTAGAATTGAGCACTTCGGAATAAAATTCTTGACCGATACTTGTTTATGTATGATTAACACTCCAGTGATTCCGGATAAATGTCAAACATTAATGACCAACTCTGCAAAATATGCGCACTATGCTCCTGGCCTAGTTAATCGCAAAATTTATTTTAGTAGCATTAAAGATTGCGTACAATCTGCAATCGCAGGCAGACCAATCATTAGCCGACCAAAGTGGCTCTATTAGATAATGAAACCGTTTTCAATCCGATTTTGTTAAAAGAAAGGGGATATTTTGAATGAGTAAATGGCTTTCTCGCTTAGGATTACTTGTAATCGTCATGATGATGATTACTGCCTGTTCCTCGAAAACGGGAGGATCAGATTCCTCTGATGGCAAGGACAAAGGCAGCGAAATATTGATTGGAACGCTAACCCCAATTACCGGTTCAAGTGCAAAAATGGGTGAGGACATGAATAATGCGATTCAAATGGCTGCTGATGAAATCAATGCTGCCGGTGGTATCAACGGAAAGAAAATCAAACTTGTTAAAGAGGACGAAGGCTGTGACCCGCAAATTGCCACAGCCGGTGCTAACAAACTCGTATCAAAGGATGTCGTAGCAGTTGTCGGCGGATACTGCTCAGGTGCTGTTCTGCCGGCATCAGGTGTTATGAACCAAGCAGATATCCCTTGGATTTTAACAGCTGCAAACTCTGCGAAAATTCCTGAGCAAGGCTTCAAAGATATTTTTCTATTAAATAGTACCGCGCCGGCGCAGGCTAAATCTGCTGCTGAATATATGGTAAACAAATTTGGCGCTAAAAAAATCGCAATAATCAATGATAATTCCGCGTATGCAGTTGACCTCGCAGAAAGAACAAGAGATGAAGTAAAAGGAATGGGTGCAAAGGTCATCGCATTTGACGCGGTCAATCCAGAGGAAAAAGATTTTAACTCACTCATGACCAAACTGAAGGAACTTAAACCAGATGCAACTTACTGGACGGGTTACTATAATGTCGGCGGACTTTTGGCAAAACAATTTAAGCAAGCCGGCGTTTCCGGTGCCTTTGGTGTAGGTGATGGCTCAAACGATCCAACGATTATTAAAATCGCTGGTCCGGAAAATGCAGAAGGGCTATTTGTAACGACTACTCCAACACCGCAATTCCAAGAAAGTGCGAAGGATTGGATCCCAAAATATAAAGAAAAATTTGGTGCAGATCCAGGACCATACTCCGCGATTTCTTATGACGGGATGAAAGTCATGGCGGATGCAATCAAACGCGCGGGTTCAACAGACAAGGATAAAGTCATCAAGGCGCTAAACGAAACAAATGGCTTTGAAACGTTCAGCGGTCCATTGAAGTTTAAGGGAAATGGAGAGACTGCCACTTCTAATTTTGTTGTATTGATTGTTAAAAATGGCCAAATGACATTGGCACAATAGAAAAGAAGATAGCGCCCGTACAGGATGGGGGCTAGACAGTTATGGATGTCCAACGGTTTAAAATCAGATTTAGGGGTGTCTCATATTATACCAGGACACCCCGTGAAAGGGAGATCTAGATGGATATATTTATACAACAATGTATAAATGCGATCATCATTGGCTGTTTTTATAGCCTAATTGCCTTAGGTTATACGATGGTGTTCGGTGTCATCAGGCTATTGAACTTTGCTCATGGCGATATATTTATGGTAGGTTCTTTTGTCGGCTTCACCGTGCTATCTTTTTTGACTGGTATGCCAAGTTTACTAGGTTTAGGGTTAGCCCTATTGATTTCGATGGTTGTAATCGGATTATTTGGTGTAGTTGTTGAAAGAATTGCCTATCGACCTCTATTTAATGCATCTTCACGTCTAGCCGTTTTAATTACAGCCGTCGGGGTCTCGTTATTTTTACAAAATGGAATCATGCTTACCTATGGAGCTAGTTTTCGCGTCTATCCTATTCATCTATCAAATAAAGGGTTTCATATCCTCGGAGCAAATCTATCCTACATGCAATTGGGCATTATTATCTTCTCTATTTTCATGATGGTTGCATTACATATTTTTATTCACAAAACATTGTACGGAAAAGCTATGCGATCGATTGCTATTGATTCGACGGCTACATCCTTAATGGGTATTGCCGTTCACCGCGTCATTGCGATGACGTTCTTTATCGGTTCCTCACTTGCTGCCGCAGCAGGAGTGATGGACGGGGTTTATTATGGACAAATCAATTTCCTCATGGGGTTTATCATTGGTTTAAAAGCCTTCACAGCAGCAGTAATCGGCGGAATCGGCAGTGTCAAAGGAGCGATGCTTGGCGGATTGCTTCTAGGAATTGTTGAAACCATCGGAACCGTTTATGTAGGAAGCGCCTGGAAGGATGTTTTTGCCTTTGGAATCTTGATTCTGTTACTTGTCTTTAAACCAACGGGAATCCTTGGTGAGAATGAAGTGGAAAGGGTGTAGCTTATGGACAAGACAGTTCAAAAAAACTCTTTGAAAATAGCAGCCCTTTGTGTACTCATTCTCTTAATGGCATGCCTGCCCTTAATTTCAGACAACTATTGGATCGATGTTGCACTGATGGCACTGATTTATATCATTCTTGCATTAGGTTTAAACATTGTCGTTGGTTTTTGCGGCCTGCTAGATTTAGGGTTTTCGGCCTTTTTTGCAGTGGGAGCTTACACAACGGGAATTTTAATGACACAATACCATCTATCCTTTTGGATTGCGATTATTGCTTCCGCAATTCTGTCTGCAATTGCAGGCGTGATTATCGGGGCACCCACACTTCGTCTCAGAAGTGATTACCTGGCGATTGTCACATTAGGGTTTGGCGAAATTGTCCGGATTTCTGCCATAAATCTTCATTTTACCGGCGGTGCATCGGGAATTTACGGGATTCCAAAGCCTTCGATTGGTTCTTTCCAATTAACAGGTCTAACAGGGGTTTATTATCTGGCATTTGTATCTGTCATTTTAATGATCTTTATTGTCAGAAGACTAGGAGATTCACGATTAGGAAGAGCCTGGAAATATATTCGCGAGGACGAAGATGCAGCGGAAGCAATGGGAATTAACCGTTGGAGGACAAAACTATTAGCCTATATTTTTGGAGCGATAGTCGGCGGCTTTGGCGGATCAATTTTTGCGGTAAAAATGACGGCGATTTCTCCGCAGAGTTTTAGCTTTAACCAATCAGCGATGATTTTATTAGCTGTAGTTCTGGGGGGGATAGGCAGAATTCCGGGAGTGGTATTGGGTGCAGTATTTGTCATTCTCCTTCCGGAAGTGATGCGTGATTTTTCCGACTGGCGCCTGCTAATCTTTGGCGGACTCCTCGTGGTCATGATGATTTTCCGTCCGGAAGGAATCTGGCCGTCCGCAAAGGAAAGGGCATCGGTTTCAGCAGGAAAAGAAACGGAGGCGGATCGCCATGTCGCTGGTTAGTATCGAAAATGTAACCTTACAGTTCGGTGGCCTGAAGGCGGTTGATAATGTCAGTTTCACGATTGAAAAAGGTAAAATTATCGGGCTTGTTGGACCGAACGGGGCTGGAAAAACCTCGATGTTCAACATCATTACAGGGTTCTACAAACCTAGCAAAGGAAATATCATTTTCGATGGTAATAATATTGTCCGGAAAAAGCCAAGTAAAATCACCGAATTGGGCATGGCTCGAACCTTTCAAAATATCCGTCTTTTTCCGTCGTTGACGGTGCTTGAAAATGTAATGAGCGGGATGCACAGCAAAACAAGACAGGGCTATCTAGGAGCTATTTTTCGTACACCCGCGCAAAGAAGAGAAGAAGAATTAATTAAAACCGTTGCGGAATCAGCAATGGAATTTGTCGGCGTTAGTGATTATGCAAACCGCCAAGCGAAAAACCTGCCATATGGGCTGCAACGGAAGGTGGAAATTGCCAGAGCCCTTGCCTCTCAGCCGAAGTTGTTACTGCTTGATGAACCCGCTGCAGGGCTGAATAAAAGTGAACGGGAAGAACTGATTCTGTTGATTAAACGAATTCATAAGGAATATGACCTGACGATTTTTATCATCGAACATGATATTGGCCTTGTTAGTAAATTAGCAGACAATGTAACGGTTTTGGATTATGGGAAAAAAATTGCCGATGGCAGCCCGGAAGAAGTCTTCCAAAATCAACTGGTGATTGAAGCCTATTTAGGAAAGGAGGACGATGAATGAGCACTCCCGTCTTAGAATTAAAGAATGTAGACTCTTATTATGGAAAAATTCAGGCACTAGAACGGGTGAGTGCCGCCATCTATCCTGGAGAAATTGTGACAATGCTTGGTAGTAACGGAGCCGGAAAAAGCACCCTGCTGAAAACCATTTCCGGTCTCGTGAAAAACCAAAATGGTTCAATTACTTTTTTAGGGCAGGAAATCACGAAATTACGTCCTCATGAAATTGTGGAACTGGGAATTGTCCATGTTCCGGAGGGCAGACGGATTTTCGGCACAATGACCGTTCTTGAAAACCTTGAACTGGGTGGCTTTACCCAAAGAAAGAAAAAAAATCATATTAAGGATAATGTGGAAAATATTTTTGAGCTGTTTCCCCGTCTGAGGGAGCGGGCGAAGCAAAAGGCCGGCACGTTGTCTGGCGGGGAACAGCAAATGCTGGCGATTGGCCGAGGATTGATGGTGGAGCCGAAATTGTTGATGCTCGATGAACCGTCAATGGGACTTGCGCCGATTATTGTCAAAGAAATTATGAAGATTATCCGCAATATCAATAACCAAGGGACAACGATTTTGCTGGTTGAACAGAATGCGCGAGCTGCTTTGAAGCTAGCGACAAGGGGTTATGTGCTGGAAACAGGCTCGGTGACGATGGAGGGGTCTGCTGCGGAACTGCAAGAAGATAGTAAAGTGGTTAATGCTTATTTAGCATAAAATAAAAATATTTTTCGAGTTTGAGAGGAGAATGTGGAAATGGCAAAGTTTTCAGGAGTTTATGTCGCGATTATTACACCATTTACAGAGGAATATCAGGTTGATTATAAGAAGTTGGAGGAGCATGTAGATTGGCTGATTAAGGAAGGAGTGCACGGAATTATCCCGGCAGGATCGGTTGGAGAATATGCATCGCTGACTCCTGAGGAGAGGGCAAAGGTTATTGAAACCGTCATTGTTGCGGCAAATGGAAGAGTACCGGTTGTTGTCGGCACGGGTGCGCCGTCTACTGATCAGGCAGCAGGCTGGGCTCGTCATGCAAAAGCTGCTGGTGCGGCCGGAATTATGGCACTGCCGCCGATTAATTATAATCCGACTGAAGCGGAAATTTTTGCTCATTATGAGGCATTATCGGAAGTTGGTATTCCAATTATTGCCTACAACAATCCCCATGATTACAAAGTTGATTTAACACCGGATTTACTAAAAAAATTATCGGCGATTGAAAATGTGGTTGCAGTAAAAGAATTTTCGGGAGATATCCGCCGTGTACATGATATTTTAGCTAAAACTGACTTAGAAGTAATGATTGGTGTTGACGATTTAGCAATGGAAGGTCCGATTGCCGGGGCAACTGGCTGGATTGCCGGATTCCCAAATGTTTTTCCTAGAGAAGGGGTACGAATATTTGAATTGGCATCGCAAGGCAGGGTACAAGAAGCTCTGGAACTCTATCGTCCTTCACTGCCTCTGTATCATTATGATGCAAAACCGCAGCTTGTTCAGGCGATTAAATATTCGATGGAACTTGCCGGCAGACCGGTGGGACCAACTCGTCCGCCGAGAATGCCGCTGCCTGAGAGTGAGCTTCAAAAAATTAAAGAAGCGTTCGAGCAAGCGGTCAGTGTGAAGGTGAATTAATTTGAGGATTTAAGGGGGAGGTAATTTGTCCCCCTATATTCATTGGAAAGCTGGTGTTTTTTTGGAGAAACCGAAAACGGTAGTCTGCCGCTGTGAAGAAGTATATTTGGAGGATTTAATAGAAATAGTTCAGATTCACGGGTGTTCCTCCAGGGAACTAAAACTCCGGACAAGGGCTGGAATGGGGTATTGCGGCGGGCGGACCTGCCGCAACCTGATTGATCGGATTGTTGAAAAACAAACGGGGAAAGAGCGGACGAACGATATTCCGCTAAGGTTTCAGCCGCCTGTCCGACCCATCCAATTTTTTATGATTGGGAATGATTCGAATGGAAAAGAATAATCGGGTGGTCCATCATCCTATTTTGGGAGAATTAAAGATTAAAGGTCTAGTGAATTTTACGTTTAACGATCAGGTATTTAGCGGATTGGAGGGAGAAACGATTGCAGCGGCCCTTCTGGCCAGCGGTGTTCGAACATTACGATGCCAGGAAGAGACGGGTACGCCTCGTGGAATCTATTGTAATATCGGACATTGTTATGAATGTCGAGTTCAAGTGGATGGTAGGACAGGTGTTCGGGCTTGTTTAACCCCAATTCGAAATGGGATGAATGTCCATTCGGGAGAAAAGCTGCCTACTCCTTTTAAGAAAGAGGGCGATACCTTGTGAGGGATGTTCTTATTGTTGGAGCGGGACCAGCAGGTATTTCGTCAGCGATTGTCTGTGCACGTGCTGGAGTAAAAGTGAAGGTGGTCGATGAATTCGTACGACCTGGCGGCAGGCTGCTCGGTCAACTGCACGAAGAACCGGATGGCACCTGGTGGAATGGAATCGAAACGGCTGAACGTCTGATTTCGGAAGCTCGTGAATTGGGTGTGGAATTTGATATGGGTGTTTCGGTTTACAACCTTAAACGGTCGGGGGACGAATGGAAAGTATACACCACAAAGGATACAATCCGGGCTAAAGCATTGCTGCTGGCAACGGGTGCAGCAGAAACGGCACTGCCAATTGCCGGTTGGACCTTGCCGGGGGTAATGTCAATCGGTGCGGCCCAGGTGATGACGAATGTGCATCGGGTACGGCCGGGACAGCGTGGAGTCATTGTCGGGGTCAATATTTTATCTACTGCAATTGCCCGTGAGTTGGAATTAGCTGGGGTTGAAATTGAGTCAATGATGCTTCCGCTGAAAAGTCTGATTACTGAAGATGCTGGTGACCCAGGGAAAGTCCTGGATTCGCTATTGCGTGTTGCCCATCTTGCCCCCTCTAAATTTCTTCGTTTTGGCAGCGGAATGATGAAATCGCCGTCGATGAAACGGTTTGGGTTGAAGTTTTATCCTAAAAGCGGTTTTCGTGTCTGGGGAATTCCAGTCAAGCTGCGGCAGGCTGTGGTTGAAATTGTCGGATCGGAGCAGGTCGAAGGAGTTCGAGTGGTGGATATTGATTTGGATGGAAATCCAGTTGAAAGCACTGAACGTTTGATTGAAGCGGATTTTGTTTGTATTGCTGGCGGCTTGTATCCACTTGTGGAATTAGCAGCTTTGGCCGGATGTTCTTTCCGTTATGTGGAAGAGCTCGGTGGGCATGTTCCCATTCATAGTGAAAAAATGAAAACAGGTCTGAAAGGGCTATATGTTGCCGGAAACATTACCGGAATTGAAAGTGCAAAGGTAGCCATGTCCCAGGGTGAGGTAGCCGGCTATTCGATTGCTGAGGAGCTACTAGGGACTCGCTCATTCGAGGAGCCGCTAAGGGCAGCCCTCGAGAAGGTTGAGGCAACCAGGCAAAAGGCTGACATTCAATTTCATCCCGGGATTGAAAAAGGCAGAGAGCAGGTGGAAATGGCTTTTAAGGTTTGGGAGGCTGAAATGGGGAATCAGCTATACGTGAAAAAAGGGTAATTTCTTTCAAAAAGGATGCATCGCAGATAAAAGTTGAATTTACTCAGATAAAACCAGAAGGATCGCAGATAAAAGTCATTTTTACGCAGATAAATATAAAAGTTTTTCAAAAGAGGGATAACCATGAAAACACATTCAGAGGTTGTAATTATCGGGGGCGGGGTTATTGGGGCCGCGATTGCCTACTATACTTCGAAACTAGGATTCGAAGTGACAGTGATTGAAAAAAAGGAATTGGCCAGCGGTACCTCCTCCCGTTGTGACGGTAATATTTTAGCCATTGACAAAGACCCGGGATTTGATTCGGAAATGTCCCTACATAGTCAAAAATTAGTCCATGAATTAAGCGGGGAGCTGCCATCGGAGTTTGAATACCGTGCACCGGGAAGCATACTTGTCTGTGAGACGGAGGAAGAAATGATGGCCGCCGAAAAATGGGTGGACCGCCAGAATAAAACCGGAGTACCCATGCGCCTGCTTGACCGGGAAGATATCAGACAGGATTCAGTCTACTTTGCCGACGATCTTTTAGGCGGATTGGAATGTCCCTCTGACTCAACCGTAAATCCGTATCTATTAACCTATGCATTATTTGAAGGTGCGCAAAAATTCGGGGCTAGGATCGTAAAAAATACCGAAGTCAGGAGCGTAAATAAAGTGCTGGCGGATGATGTTTTTCATGTTTCAACATCAAACGGCGATTTCACTGCTAAAAAAGTCGTCAATGCCGGTGGGATTTGGGCACCAAAACTGGCTGAAATGGTTGGGCTAGAACTTCCCATCCAGCCGCGTAAGGGCCATATCATTGTAGCTTCTCGCAATCTCCCAATTGGGCTCAGAAAAGTAATGGAATTTGGTTACCTGCTGTCCAAATTCGGCGGGGAGAGGAAGGTCGATGCTGAAACCGAAAAATACGGGGTTGCTTTGGTATTCGAACCAACTGTCAGTCAAAACTTTTTAATCGGAAGCAGCCGGCAATTTGTTGGTTTTGACACGAAAGTTGATATGGATGTCGTCCATTGTATTGCACGGAGGGCAGTTCGATTTTATCCAAAATTGAAGGAAATGAATTTTATCCGGGCCTATGCAGGACTACGCCCGTGGACTCCGGATCACTTACCTGTGATTTCTCATGTGGAGGAAGTTCCCGGTTACTATATTGCGGCCGGTCATGAAGGGGACGGCATTAGTCTTGCAGCAGTAACGGGCAAGTTGATTTCCGAAATGATAGAAGGGCGTGAAAAAACGATTATTCCTGTTGAACCGCTACGTCATGATCGGTTTACGCCTTCATTCACCCTTAAACATTAGAAACGAGGTGGCATAGATGATATCGGCGAAAAAAATGTTTACGACGATTGACACACATACCGGCGGGAACCCAACACGCACGGTAACGAGCGGTGTGCCAAAGCTTACTGGCAACACCATGTCAGAAAAAATGCTGCAAATGAAAAATGAATATGACTGGATTCGTAAATTTTTAATGAATGAACCGCGGGGACATGGGGTTATGTCGGGTGCATTACTAACTGACCCATGTCATCCTGATGCGGACATCGGTGTTATTTTTATCGAAACTGGCGGCTATTTACCGATGTGTGGACATGACACGATTGGCGTTTGTACCGCGTTAATCGAATCGGGGATGGTGGAGGCGGTTGAGCCGGTCACGTACATTACATTGGACACACCGGCAGGCTTGGTCAAAACAGAGATCCTAGTAGAAAGTGGCAAGGCAAAGCAGGTAACATTCCGAAATATAGAGTCTTTCTTATATAAATCGCTAAAGGTTGAAGTAGAAGGTTTTGGTGAAATCGACTGTGATATTGCCTACGGCGGCAATTTTTACGGGATTTTGGACGCAAGGAAGCTAAATTTGGAACTTACCCCTTCAAATGCTTCTGAGATTATAGAAAAAGCAATCAGGATTCGGAAAACAATTAATCAACAGAATGAAATTGTTCATCCTGTTTTTCCGTTTATCCGCGGCTTGACTCATATTGAATTTTATACTGATCCGGTTCATCCGGATGCCAATTTGAAAAATACGGTTGTCGTCCCTCCGGGTGGAATTGACCGCTCCCCTTGCGGAACGGGGACTTCAGCAAAATTAGCTGTACTGTTCAATAAAGGAGATTTGGCCGTAGGTGAAGAATTTGTTCATGAAAGCATCGTCGGTTCATTATTTAAGGCACGAATTTTGGAAACAAGTGAAGTTCAGGGCTATCCGGCAGTCATTCCGGAAATAACCGGATCGGCATGGGTGATGGGTTTCCATACATTCCTTTATAACGAAGAAGACGAATTAAATGAAGGGTTTTTATTAATTCCTGCAGCGGACGATCATTAAGGGGGAGAAATCGGTGAAGTTTACGAAGCATTTTTCAACCGTTGATATGCACACGGGCGGCGAGCCATTTCGAATCATTACATCAGGTGTTCCTTTTTTAAAAGGGGATACCATTTTGGAAAAACGTGCTTATTTTAAAAAATATCACGATGAAGTTCGTCGGGTGTTGATGTTTGAACCAAGGGGCCATCACGGGATGTATGGCTGTGTAATCACTCCGCCGGAACGAGGGGAATCCGATTTCGGTATTCTATTTATGCATAATGAAGGGCTAAGTACAATGTGCGGACATGGAACGATTGCTGCTGTAACATACGCAATTGAAAGTGGGATGGTTGCGGCAACGGGTGAGGAAACACGTGTTGTAATCGACAGCCCTGCTGGGAAGCTGACAGCCTATGCCCAGTGTGAGGGAACAAAAGTAAAGTCCGTATCCTTTGAAAATGTACCATCCTTTGTTTTTATGGAAAACTACCCTGTAGTGGTAGATGGAAAAAATATTTTGGTTGATATTGCTTATGGCGGTGCTTTTTATGCCATTGTCGATGCCAATGAATTTGGCCAAAAGATAGATATTGAACATCTCGCAGCATTACAAAAAATTGGTATGGAGATTAAGCGTAAAATTGAATCGTCCATTGAGGTCGTTCATCCATTTGAACAGGATATTAATGGGATTTACGGAGTTATTTTTACCGATGAGCCCGATCTTGAAGATTCCGATTCGCGCAATGTAACGATTTTTGCTGATGGGCAGGTTGACCGATCCCCATGTGGCAGCGGGACGGGTGCCCGTGTAGCCCTTCTGAAACAAAAAGGTCATCTACAGAAAGGACAGCGATTTGTCCATGAGAGTATTGTGAACAGCCAATTTGCCGCAGAAATTATTGAAGAAACAGAATTTGGTCCTTATTCAGCAGTCATTCCGAAAATTACTGGGAATGCCTTTATTACCGGTATGCACCAATTTGTTGTGGACCCAACAGACCCATTAAGCAGCGGTTTTTTAATAGGATAAGAGACTGCTTGAATGAGAAGAAATGGAGGTAGAGGATGTTAGTTATAAGTGAAGAAGAAATAAAAAAAGCGGTTACCATGGAAGATGTGATGAAAGCTGTAGAGGTGGCACTTGTTGAATATTCAGAGGGAAGAACAGTTACACCGGTTCGCACGGCAATTAGCACTTCCCAAACAGAGGGAACGGCCTTGTTCATGCCATCTTTAGTGGAATACGGAGGCGGTCTAGGGGTTAAATTCGTCTCCGTTTTTCCAAAAAATAAAGACAAAACCATTTACGGTGTCATGGTTTTATCCGATGTAGAAACCGGGCAGCCCTTAGCTTTAATGGAATCTTCTTCCTTAACGGTTTTGAGAACTGGTGCTGCTTCCGGTCTGGCAACAAAGTATCTTGCTAAAGAGGATGCGTTGGTGCTGGGGGTAATTGGGACCGGGAGCCAGGCAAGAGGATTGATTGAAGCGATTTTACATGTTCGGCCTTCGGTTAGGGAAATTCGTTTATATAATCGAACGAAATCAAAAGCATCTGTATTGGCAGAGGAATTAAAGGCTCGCTACCAGGAGAAGTGTCCAGAGATTGTCATTGCGGACGAAGCAGATGAGGCAGTAAGGGCTGCTGATATTATTGTAACGGCGACTACCTCCGAAAGGCCGGTTTTTTCCGCTGAAAGTGTTGCGCTCGGTGTACATATTAACGGGGTGGGATCCTTTAAGCCAAGCATGCAGGAAATACCAACTGAAATTATTACAAGTGCTGCAAAAGTAGTAGTCGAAGCCAAGGAAGCTGCATTGGAGGAATGCGGTGATTTAATTAATCCAATTGAAGCCGGACTTTTTCAAGCAGATGATCTTTATGGAGAATTAGGCGAAATCATAAATGGTATGAGAACTGGAAGAGAATCCAATGAAGAAATTACCGTTTTTAAATCAGTAGGTTTAGCAGCGATGGATGTGGTCGTCGCTAAGGCGATTTATGATAAAGCATTGGAACTGGGGATCGGTCAAAAAGTAAAACTTTAATATTTTAATAGGTGGTGTTTTTGCAAATGCAAACCGAGGTTTTTACAAAAACATATTTTAATTATATTAATGGGGAATGGGTGGAAAGTGAATCTGGCGAGGTGATTAAAAGTATCAGTCCAGCAAACCGCTTTGAAGTGGTCGGAAAGGTGCAAAAATCAACAATTACCGATTTAAAAGCGGCTGTTGACGCAGCCAAAACGGCAAAAAAATCGTGGTGGAAGCTTGGCGGACCTTCTCGGGGAAATTATTTGTTTAAGGTTGCCGACATCTTAGAGGCAAGCCTGGATGACATCGCTGAGACGATGACACGAGAAATGGGAAAAACCTTGCTGGAAGCAAAAGGGGAGACAGCTCGTGGTGTAGCGATCTTGCGCTATTATGCAGGGGAAGGGATGCGCAAATCTGGAGATGTTATCCCATCATCTGATAGCGGTGCGTTAATGTTTACTACCAGGGCTCCATTAGGGGTGGTTGGGGTGATCACACCTTGGAATTTCCCTGTGGCGATACCGATTTGGAAGATTGCACCTGCTTTGATATACGGGAACACAGTTGTTTTTAAACCGGCTACAGAAGCTGCGGTGACGGCGGCTAAAATGGTGGAGTGTTTTGAAAGAGCGGGGCTGCCAAAGGGTGTTTTAAATTTCGTAACAGGCTCAGGCTCGGTGATCGGAAATGGACTTATCGAACATCCCGATATTAATGGAATTACATTTACAGGGTCTTCTGCAACCGGGAAAAGGGTTGGACAAGGGGCCGTTGCCCGCGGTGCGAAATTCCAGCTTGAAATGGGTGGGAAGAACCCGGTGATTGTCACCGAGGATGCAGATTTGGCGAAAGCAGTGGAGGCTGTTATTAGTGGGGGTCTGAAATCAACCGGCCAAAAATGTACCTGCACGAGCCGGGTGATTGTTCACGAAAAGGTGTATGAGGCGTTTAAGGAATTGTTACTTGAGAAGGTTCGCAGTATTAAGGTTGGAGACGGGCTTTCTGAAGGTACGTGGATGGGACCTTGTGCGAGTGAGAGCCAGTTAAATACCGTTAAGTATTATATTAAAGTGGCGAAGAAGGAAGGCGCCGTCTTGCTTTGCGGAGGAGATCAGCCTGTTGATCCGAGGTTGAAGGATGGTTTTTATATCAATCCTACCGTTTTTGAGGGTGTCACCACGGATATGGCAATTGCGCAGGAAGAGATTTTTGGGCCTGTGCTCGCGTTAATCAAGGTAGATTCACTGGAAGAAGCGATAGAAATCGCCAATGATTCAGAATACGGATTAAGTGCTTCCATTTTTACCGCCAATATTGGCAAAATGCTAACATTTATTGATGATATGGAAGCGGGCTTGGTGAGGATCAATGCCGAAAGTGCCGGCGTCGAACTTCAAGCCCCATTCGGCGGAATGAAATCATCCTCCTCCGGCTCACGCGAACAAGGCGAAGCCGCCAAAGAATTCTTCACCGCCATCAAAACTGTGTTCGTAAAAGGATAAAAAGGTAGTAAAAAAGGTGACAAAAAAAAGGTGACAGGCACCGCTCGTGGACAATTCGGCAGTTTTGTCCGTTGTGGGTGGATGGAAAATCTTGTTTAAACAAAAATAAAACCAAGGTTGTGAGTTGACTATTTCGTCATTTCACAACCTTGGTTTGTTTTGTTGGTCCCTTTTTTTAATAAATACTTTTTAACATCAAATTCAGCTGTAAGGACACCTAATTAGACTAATGATGCACCCAAATATCCTTTTGCCGTCAGCATTTCGTCTGCGAAAGCAAAAGCGAAGAAAGCTGCAAACACGGGTTCCATTGAAAAAAGCAGCCCTGTATGGGTTGGAGTCGTATATTTTTGGGCAATGGTTTGCACGACAAATCGTGCATCTAGAAAATTTGTTTAATATATTCAATCCTATGTAAACGCCTTTAATCCAAAGTAAAAGCTTAGAATAAGCAATTCCAAGCTTTACTTCTATTAAAATATTATTGAGTGTACTTTCCACGTGTACAAAAATGGGCAATTGTCCACGAACGGTGACAGGCACCGTGTGAAAGTTTCACAAATTTGAAGGTGCAATCTAAGAAAGCTTGTCTAACATCAGCGCGATAAGAATTTAATAAAAAGTAGGAAATGAAGCCCCAGGTGGTCTCCAGCCAGTAGTCCCATAATTACCATAGTTCATATGTTGCATATATGGCATTTGTTGATTGTGAGGATTGGAGTGATGATGGTGTGAGTGACTATGGATATGATGGTTGTATTGTGCCATACATGCTCCAGGTTGTCCAGGATGTGGTCCTGTTGTAATATTTTGAGTCAATTGCTGCACCTCTTTCATATTGTATTATTCCTTATAGTATGAAACGAATTAAATTTTGTTACAAAAAGAGAGTGGAGCTTGGTTTCCAAGCTCCACCCTCCTTTTTTATGCGCTGATGGTTACATCAGCTTCTTCTGTTTCACCTTGTGGGTGGAATTCTTTTTCCATTTTTGAAACAACGACTGTTGCTACGCCGTTTCCGATTAGGTTGGTGATGGCACGTGCTTCGGACATGAAGCGATCGACACCTAGTAGAAGGGCAATTCCTTCAACCGGAATAACCGGAAAAGCTGAAAGGGTAGCGGCAAGGGTAATGAAACCTGATCCGGTTACACCTGCTGCACCTTTAGAAGTCAGCATTAAAATTCCGAGTAAAGTGATCTGATGCCAAATCGTAATATCAACATGATAGGCTTGTGCAATAAAGATCGCTGCCATTGAAAGGTAGATGGCGGTGCCATCCAAATTAAATGAATATCCAGTTGGAACAACAAGACCTACAACAGACTTTGAGCAACCGTATTTTTCAAGACGTTCCATCATTCTTGGTAAAGCGGATTCAGAAGAAGAAGTACCTAATACCAATAAAATTTCCTCTTTAATATAGGCGATGAATTTTAAAATATTAAAGCCGTAAAACTTTGCAACCGCTCCTAAAACAAAGACAATAAAGATAAACATCGTCAAGTAGACGCTTCCCATCAATTTGCCAAGCGAAACTAAAGAGCCAAGACCAAAATTACCAATCGTATATGCCATTGCACCAAATGCTGCAACTGGAGAAAACTTCATAACGATATTAACAATTTTAAAGAAGATTTCGGTTAAATCTTCAAACAATGCAACAACTCGCTTCCCTTTTTCTCCAAACGATGCAAGCGCAATTCCAAAAAGAACGGAGAAGAATAGGATCGGCAGGAGCTCGCCATTTGCCATAGCGGCAACAAAATTATCCGGAATAATTCCCAAAATAAACTCGACAAATCCATGACTGCTTTCTTTTGCTTGCTCTGTAAATTGTGCAACATCACTTGCTTTTGCGCCATGAGTATCAAAACCGGAACCAGGCTTAAGGATATTGACAAGCAATAAACCAATTCCTAAAGCGATAGTCGAAATAATTTCAAAATAAAGGAGGGCTTTACCGCCAATTCGGCCAACCTTTTTCAAATCTCCCATATTTCCAATTCCAATAACAATCGTGAAAAAGACAATTGGAGCAATCACCATTTTAATCAGTTTAATAAAAATATCCGCTAAAACCTTTAATTCAGACCCGAATTTCGGAAACAAGAAACCAACAATAACTCCAAGAAGAATACCTGTCAAAACTTGGACCGTTAAATTTTTAAAATTAATCTTCTTCATTGTTACACCCCTTTTTTAATTTTGGTATCGCTTTCATCCCGTCTATCTACATGATAAAAGAAAATTCAGAAAAGATTATATTTTGGTCATATTGGTCTTATTGTTCCTTTTGTTATCTAAAAATTCTTGGAAATAGTGTTTATTCAATTTACTATATTGATAAAATAGGTGATGATAGTAATAGATTATAAAACCAGGGGGGGAACAGCGTTGTTTCCATTCAAGGTAATTTTAGTAGAAGATGATCCAATGGTTCGGGAAGTACACCGCCAGTTTATTGAAAGAATTGAAGAATTTACAATCATTGGGACTGCTACAAACGGGCTTGAGGGACTTGCATTAATAAAAGAATCCAAACCAGACTTGGCCATTATCGATATATACATGCCCCATGTAAATGGCTTGGAAATGGTAAGAGAATTACGATCAGAAGATTTATTGGTCGATGTGATAGCGATAACAGCTGCGAACGATATTGAAACCGTTCACCGTGTCCTCCAGCAGGGAGCCATTGACTATATTATGAAACCCTTTACGTTTGAGAGAATCAAAAAGTCTCTTGAAAACTATAAAGGATATCGCATGAAATTGAAGGAAAAAGATGCTCTTGGACAGGATGAGTTAGATCAGCTGTTATTTTTAAAAAATAAAGAAGACCAGGAAATGGAGAACCTGCCGAAAGGGTTAAACCCAAATACATTAATTAAAATTACAAGCTACCTTTCACTCCAAAAAACACCTGTTTCTGCTGAGGAAGTGGCAGAAGGCATTGGGATAGCCCGGGTAACAGCACGAAGATATCTTGATTTTTTGGAAAAGGAAGGGAAAGTAAAGATACATGTTCATTATGGCGGGGTAGGAAGACCGGTTAATCGGTACGGAATTTAACATCACAAGGTTTGGAGAAGGGGAGAACATCGTGGAAGGCCTTGTATATAATAGACTCTCAAAGCCGAAGCTTCGCCTGCAATCAGTCATTACGTTAATGGTTTGCGTTGTCGTAGTCTTGGCATTTCTCGTAACCGATTTACTGATCACCTACCGGATAACGAGTGAAACGGAAAAAACTCAAGCAAACAAAGCAACTCAAATTGCGAAAATCGTCGCTCAGACTCCACTTGTGATCGACGGGCTTACTGGAAAGGCGGATGAAAAGGAAATTCAAGCATTTGCCAGTCAAATAAGACAATCTACACAGGTTGAGTTTGTGGTAGTGATGGATATGAACGGAATCCGAAAATCCCATCCGAATAAAGACAAAATTGGCCAGCATTTTGTTGGTGGAGATGAAAAGGCTGTCCTGAAAGGAAAAGAACATGTTTCGATAGCCACAGGGACATTGGGAGTTTCATTACGTTCGTTCATCCCCATCTACGATAAAAGCCACACGCAGGTTGGGGCTGTTGCCGTCGGGATTTCTTTAGAAAAGGTTAATCAAGCGGTTGCACAAAGCCGGAATATAATCATTATCGGCACGTTTTTTGGAATATTGGTCGGAATTATCGGGGCCCTTTTTCTTGCAAGAAAAATCAAAAGAATATTATTTGGACTTGAACCAAATGAAATCGCCAAAATACTCGAGGAAAGAAGTATGATGCTCCAGTCTACTAGAGAAGGGATGCTTGCGGTTGACCAAAGGGGCAGAATAACGTTAGTAAATAATGAAGCCATTCGGCTTTTTGAAAAAGCGGGAATTCAGGATCCACCGCTTGGAAGAAAAATTGACGGGTATTTACCTAATTCAAGGCTGACCTCTGTTTTGAAATCTGGGGAGCATCATTATGATCAGGAGCAGGACATTGGCGGTGTGACGATAATAACGAACCGGGTTCCGATCATCGTGAAAGGAAAAATTGTCGGTGCCATTGCAACCTTTCGTGAAAAAACTGAAATCAAGCAGTTGGCGGAACAATTAACCGGGGTTAAGCTTTATGCGGAAGCATTACGTACCCAGTCGCATGAATTTATGAATAAATTACACGTGATTTCAGGGTTAATTCATATGAAAAATTATGAAATGGTTTCTTCGTATATAACCGATCTTGTTGATCATCAACAGACCGAAGTGAACTTTGTTGTCAGCAGGTTTAAGGACCCGGTATTGGCCGGATTTCTTTTAGGTAAGTTAAGCTACGCTAGGGAAAATGGCTGTGAATTGACCATTGATGGAGAGGGAATTTTACCTGAACCACGCCGCCAAGAGACAACACATGAATTGGTAACAATTCTAGGAAACCTGATTGACAATGCGTTGGATGCAGTGAAGGATTGTTTGATTAAAACGGTTACCCTTCGGTTTGATTACTACGAGGGTCAGCTTGTATTAGAGATTCACGATACCGGAAAAGGTATTAAAGATGAGCAGGTGGATGATCTTTTTATAAAAGGCTTCTCCACTAAAGGGCATAATAGAGGTATCGGATTGTATTTAGTCAAGCAAAGCATCGAAGCCCTAAATGGAGCGATTGAAATCATTTCAACAGAAGGTAAAGGCACCACCTTTATCGTCTCCTTACCGTATCATGACAAAAAATAGTGTCCATTGGAGACGGACAAATTGGTGTGAAAGTCCACGGACGGTGCCTGTCACCGTATTGTATCACCGTATTGGAAGGGGGTCCCACAGGTGGAGGGTAATTGGTTAATTGTGGATCGGGATTTGAATGAGCGGGAGGGGTTGAAGTGGTGGTTGAGGACGTCTTCGATTCCGGTTACGAATATTCATTTAGCTTCTAGTTATCAGGAGTTTGTTGTGATATTTGAGCAGGAAATTCCGGATGTTGTGGTGATGGAGCTGGATATGATCGGAAGGGAGGATTGGTCCTCCTTTCGAGAGTTGATACAAATTTACGATCCAACTTTGGTCTTAACCAGTGCCGAGGCAACCTTTGAAAAGGCACGACTTGCGATAGATATGCAGGCGTTAGACCTGATGATTAAGCCTTTTTCGACCACAAAGGTAAATTCCGCCTTTCAAAAGGCATCAAGAAGCATCGGGAGAAAAAAAAATGCAATTGGCGCTAACCATCCAAATTCATACAAAGATCTATCCTATGAAGCCCTGTTTATCTCACAGCCATCCCTAGTTGAAGATTATCATATAGCGGCATTTAAAACGGAAAATGCTGAGACTATCGGCACATTGAGTTCCTTTCTGTCCGAATTTCCATTTAAAGACCTACATGGTGTCTTCGCTCTGAGTGAATTGGTTGTCTTATTGTTTCAAGAATCATGCCCAAATATAACGGAACAATGCCAAAAAGCGATGAGAAGATGGGATGAGGAATTTTCTGAACCGCTTGCGATTGTGGTTTATACAGGGAAAAATCCAGCTGTGACGCTAAACCAAAAATATCTTCAAACCCAGAAAATGCTTGAATTTACTTATTATCAAGGCTACAAACAGGTAGTTGAATTCGAATACTCTCCGGACTGGGTGCATATGGATCCGTTTTTAACCCCGCCCGAACAGCGGACCTGGATTGATATGCTGACTAATTTTGATTTAGAAAAAATAAAAAAATGGCTGTATGATGAATTTCTCCAGTTGCAAAATCCATATCCAGATCCCGGTCTGGTCAGAATTAGGTTGACAAGTATACTTGCCCAAATCAGGAGATATATGCAAACCTTTAATCTAGATGACCAGTCGCTTTATGAGCGCGAGTACCGATATATTTTTAATTCGATTTTATATGATACGGTTTTATATCGAACAGTACAGAACCTAATTCTCTTTATTCAAAAGATCTTTATTGGAGCTGAAGCCAGTTCACGAAACTTCAAACAAGATCCAATCGAACGGGGAATCTCCTATATGGAAGCCAATTTTTCCAACACGAATTTTAGGCTAGAAGATGTGGCGCATTATGTCGACCGCAACCCGTCTTATTTCAGCCATCTTCTTATCTCAAAAACCGGAAAAGGCTTTACCGAAGTCCTCGCAGGCATACGGATGAAGGAAGCAAAACGGCTGCTCATCGAGACAAGGAAGCCAGTAAAAGAGATTGCCTATCTTGTCGGCTATCAAAATACCAATTATTTTAGCCGGATTTTCAAAGAAACATCCGGGATGTCACCAAGGGAATTCCGCCTGAATAAAGCGGAAAATTTGAATAGCGACAAGGAGCAAGCAGAAAACTAGTGATAAAAACAATATGAAGAGGGATTAGAATGGTCGATGTTCGAACGGAAATCATCATTAATTCTCCAATAGATAAAGTAGCTCATTTTGCAGGAGATCCTGACAATGCACCAAAATGGTATGTAAACATTAGATCTGTGGAATGGAAAACACCAAAACCTTTGATTTGCGGCTCGAAAATTGCCTTCAAAGCGGAATTCCTCGGACGGCGGCTTGAGTATACGTATGAGATCGCAGAATATATTTCAGGACAAAAGCTCGTCATGAGAACGGCACATGGACCTTTTCCCATGGAAACGACCTATACATGGGAAAAGCTGGACACAGCTTCCACAAGGATGACATTAAAGAATGCTGGGAATCCAAGCGGTTTTTCGAAAATCTTCGCACCGTTTATGGGGAAAATGATGAAACGGGAAAATCAGAAGGACTTACAAAGACTGAAAAATATACTTGAAACATGAAAGGCCGCCGCTGAGGGCGGTCATTTTTATGCGGAAATATAAATATAATATATGTTCCTAAAAATTTTATAGATAAAGACCGAGAATATTTATATAAACACCCCTGAAATCAAAAAATACTTTCCTTTTTCTAATGTTTTATTCGTATTTTTCAGAAGATTATCTTTTTATAATGAAATCAGAGTTAAACATTAACTAAGGGGTGTAAAAAATGACAAAGACATCTGAAAAAAGAGTAATCAAAAATTATAAAGGCACTGAACTCCATGCAAAGGGCTGGATCCAAGAAGCAGCACTACGTATGTTATATAATAACTTAGATCAAGAAGTAGCAGAAAGACCAGAAGATCTTGTTGTATACGGCGGGATTGGGAAAGCAGCTCGTAACTGGGAATCTTTTGATGCAATTGTGAAAACGCTTTTAGAGCTTGAAGATGATGAAACCATGCTAGTTCAATCAGGTAAGCCAGTCGTTGTTTGGAAATCTCACAAAGATGCACCACGCGTATTGCTTGCTAACTCAAACCTTGTACCTGCATGGGCAAACTGGGAGCACTTCCACGAGCTTGATAAAAAAGGCTTGATGATGTACGGTCAAATGACTGCTGGAAGCTGGATCTATATCGGAAGCCAGGGAATTGTTCAAGGAACTTACGAAACATTTGCAGAGCTTGCTCGTCAAGAGTTCGGCGGTTCATTAAAACATACTATCACTTTAACAGCTGGTCTAGGTGGTATGGGTGGGGCGCAGCCACTTGCAGTAACAATGAATGACGGCGTATGTATCGGCATCGATGTAGATGAGTGGAGAATTGATCGTCGTATTGAAACTAGATACTTAGATGTAAAAACAAATGACCTTGATGAAGCATTGAAATTAGCGTTTGAAGCAAAGAAAGAAGGAAAAGGGCTTTCAATCGGGCTTATTGGCAACGCAGCAGAAATTTTACCATTAATGATTGAAAAAGGCTTTAACCCAGATGTATTAACAGACCAAACTTCTGCACACGATCCACTTAACGGATATGTACCAGTTGGCTATTCTTTAGAAGAAGCTGATAAATTAAGAAAAGAAGATCCAACATTATATGTGAAGCTTTCAAAACAAAGCATGGCAACACATGTAAAAGCAATGTTAGAAATGCAACAAAAAGGCGCTGTTACATTTGACTACGGTAACAACATCCGTCAAGTGGCAAAAGACGAAGGCGTTGAAAATGCATTCGATTTCCCTGGATTCGTTCCAGCGTACATCCGTCCATTGTTCTGTGAAGGTAAAGGACCTTTCCGCTGGGCAGCATTATCTGGAGATCCAGAAGATATCCGTAAAATTGACGAAGCATTACTTCGTGTATACAAAGATGATGAGCACCTTTGCAAATGGGTTAAGATGGCACAAGAAAGAATTGCTTTCCAAGGACTTCCTGCACGTATTTGCTGGTTAGGTTATGGTGAAAGAGCACGCTTTGGTAAAATCATTAACGACATGGTTGCATCAGGTGAAGTTTCAGCTCCAATCGTTATCGGTCGTGACCACTTAGATGCTGGTTCCGTTGCATCTCCAAACCGTGAAACTGAAAGCATGATGGACGGTTCTGATGCGGTATCTGACTGGCCAATCCTTAATGCCATGATCAACGCAGTTGGCGGCGCAAGCTGGATTTCCTTACACCATGGCGGCGGCGTAGGTATGGGATATTCACAACACTCTGGTATGGTTATCGTTGCTGACGGTACAAAAGAAGCAGAAGCACGCTTAGAGCGCGTATTAACAACGGACCCTGGTATGGGTGTAGTTCGTCACGCTGATGCAGGTTATGAAATTGCAATCAAAACTGCAAAAGAAAAAGGCATCAAAATGCCAATGTTAAAGCAAGACTAAGACCTGACCGAAAGGAATTGAAAACGAATGAGTAAAGCACTTTTTATCAGAAATGCTTCTCAGCTCGTTACCTTACAGGGGAGCTCAAAGGCTCCCCTTGTTAAGGATGCGATGTCTGAGCTTAAAATTATTGAAAACGGCAGCGTTTGGATTGAAGATGGTGTTATTCAAGCAGTTGGTACAGATTCAGAACTAAAAGCTAAGTATGCATCACGTTTGGCTGATGCAGAAGTTGTTGATGCGACCGGCAAGCTTGTAACACCTGGTTTAGTTGATCCGCATACACATGTTGTGTTTGCCGGAAGCCGTGAAAACGAGTTTAATATGCGTCTTCAAGGGGCTAGCTATATGGACATCATGAATGCCGGAGGCGGGATTCATGCGACAACACGCGCAACGCAGGCAGCTAGCCATGAACAGCTTTTTGCAGAGAGCTATGAACGTTTGAATCAGTTTTTGCGTCACGGCGTTACAACAGTCGAGGCAAAAAGCGGCTACGGTATGGAGTGGGCAACTGAATTAAAACAGCTTGAAGTAGCGAAAGAATTGAACGAAAAGCATGTAATCGATCTTGTTTCTACATTTATGGGTGCACATGCTGTGCCGAAAGAATATAAGGAAAATCCGGAAGAATTCATTGATTTATTGATCAACGAAATGATTCCAAAAGTGGCGGAGCTTGGGCTTGCGGAATTTAATGATGTTTTCTGTGAGTTTGGGGTATTCACACCTGAGCAATCACGGAGAATTCTTGAAGCAGGAAAGAAACACGGATTATTGGCAAAAATTCACGCTGATGAAATTGAGCCATATGAAGGTGCAGAACTTGCCGCAGAAGTTGGAGCCGTTTCAGCTGACCATTTATTAAAGGCTTCTGAAAAAGGTATGAAGGCAATGGCTGAAAAAGGCGTTGTCGGTGTATTGCTTCCAGGAACTGCTTACTTTTTAATGGCTGAGTCTGCAAATGGCCGTAAAATGATTGATTTAGGTGTGCCGGTTGCATTATCAACCGACTGTAATCCAGGTTCATCGCCAACAGTTTCACTTCCATTCATTATGAGTTTAGGTTGCTTGAAAATGGGGATGACTCCTGCTGAAGTTCTTGCCGCAACGACGATTAATGCAGCACATGCGGTTAATCGCGCGAGCGAAATCGGTAGCTTGGAAGTCGGCAAAAAAGGCGATGTAACGATTTTTAATGTTCCAAACTATATGAAGCTTCAATACTCCTATGGTGTAAACCACGTAGATACTGTTGTGAAAAATGGTGCAGTGGTTGTCAAGGGAGGTCAGTTGCATGAAAAGCTTCTTGTATCCAAAAATTAACCCACATAGTTTTACATGGGTAAAACCAGAGGGACGTGCTCCCGAGAAGGTTCATGAGTGGATTCAGCCGTTGACTTCGGAGGCAGATCCTGAAAAGTGTAAGTCCGCTGAAGTGGTAGTGGTCGGTGTGCCATTGTCACGTTCTTCAATCAGCGCTTCGGGGGCATCTGAATTCCCAGATGCTTTCCGCCGTGCGTGGAAGGGCTTTACAACATATAATCTTGATGAAGATATTGATTTAGCGGAAATAACAGCACTGGACGTTGGGGACGTCCCAATGCACGTCACCGATATTCGCCGTTGCCATGATAATATCATTGAGGCTTCAGAAGCAATTCATACGCATTTTGATCATTCAAAGGTATGTTCGATTGGCGGGGATCATTCGATTACGGCGATGATGGTGAAAGGACTGCAAAAGGCTAAACCGGGAGAACGGATTGGGATCTTGCAATTTGATACCCATTTTGATTTACGGGATATGAGTGATAACGGGCCATCGAACGGAACACCTATGCGTAATTTGATTGAGAGCGGTGTTGTGAACGGATCGGATATGTACAACATCGGATTGCACGGATTTTTTAATACAAAAGATTTAAAAGAGTACGCTGATGCTCATGGCGTGAACTATATCACCCTTCGCAATGCACGGAAAAAGGGCTTTGAAGCAACAGTTTTAGCATGCTTAGAGGAGCTTGCGGCGAAGGTGGATACAATTTACTTAACAGTTGACATGGATTGCTTGGATGTGGCGTATGCACCAGGGGTACCGGCATCGACACCAGGCGGGCTGACTTCAGCAGAATTACTTGAAGGTGTTCTGGCAGCAGGGAAACATCCTAAAGTTAAGGCTATGGACATCGTCTGCCTTGACCCATTAAAAGATTCTTCCGTCCAGCAAACTGTAAAAATGGGCACACACGTATTCCTCACCTTTGTTAGTGGAGTTATGCTTCGCTAATTCATTAAAGTGCCTGACACCGTCGAAAGACAACTTGTAAAAAATGTCCACCTAGGGTGGACATTTTTTCGTTTATATTGTTTTATTTGACTGGTTGAGAACGACTGGTTTGACAGCCTGTGAAGGCATGTTGGCGATAAAGACGCCGAGTAAGACTAGGATTCCTCCGAAAATTTGCGCTGGGAGAATCCGGTCACCAAGAATAAAATGGGAGGCGATAATCGCGACAAACGGCTGGATATTCATGAACATCGAGGCCGTTCCAGCACCTACCTTTGCTACACCGCCATTCCACCAAAATCCCGCTATACCTTGGGCAATCACTCCCGCACAAATTAATAAAATCCACATAATAGGTGAATGACTGATCACAGATCCGCTGACAAGGTTTTCCACACCTGCGGCCGGTATCATAAGGACACTACCAAGCACAGTGGCATAAACCGTAATGATATAAGAATTTAAGGTTTTAGATAACCGTCGGATATATAAGAGACTAATAGACAAACAAAGCATGGCAACAAAAATATTTAAATCTCCAAATGAAATCCCCAGCGAGCCGCCTGCACCACCAATAATCGAAAATACACCGATTAAACTGATCAATGCCCCTAATGATTTTTTTAACGTCAACCTCACTTTAAAAATAATTCGCTCCAACAGAATGGTAGCAATTGGCGCCAACGCAATGATTAACGAGGCATTAGCCGGTGTTGTGTGATGGAGTCCTGTGAAATAAAAGGTTTGGTTTAAAAGTGTTCCAAAGATTCCGACGCCTAAGAGGGACTTCCACTCGGATCCAGTCGGTTTTCTTATTCCCTTATGAATGAGCGCAACAATGATTAAAAATAGAGAAGTAAAACAAATCCGAACTGTTGATAAAAAAACAGGTGAGAAACCTTTTAACAAGTAAGCACTTACCGGATAGTTACAGCCCCATAAAATGGACACAAGAAACAAACTGATTAATGCTTTAGATTTAAGCATCGACATGATGGTGAACACATACCTTTCCACTGTAGTTGGATTTTAAACTGTTATCCATTATAGCATGGTATTTCGGGAAGCTAAATAAGATTTTTAGAAACTTTTCTTCCAATAGGAAACGGGCATATCTTTATTTTTCACATAAAAATGTTAGTAGAAGAAATGTTTTAAATCAAATGTACGCTAATTTGGAGTTGAAAAATATGAGTAAACGAAAGGATTTTTTGAATAAAGAAGGATTGGTTTTTCCAGGAAAGACTTATGCGGAGGAACTGCTAATCCCAGTCTTTAATGATCAAAGAGATTATTTATTTGAAGCAATGTTTGATATTCACCGTGCCCATATTATCATGTTGAAGGAACAGCAAATCATCAGTGGTGAGGACGCCATAACGATGTTAGAGGGAACAAATAAAGTCGCCAAAACGGATGCATCTCAATTAACCTTTCAGCCTCAATATGAAGATTTATTTTTCATGATGGAGGCGAAAATATCTGAGGAAATCGGCCCCGAACTGGCTGGAAAAATCCACCTTGGCCGGAGCCGGAATGATATGGGAGTGGCTATGTATCGCTTGGTACTAAGGGAGCATTTCTTAAAGTTGTTCAACTCCTGCTATGACTTAAGTGAGATTCTTTTGGAAAAGGCCGAAGAGCATATGGAAACCTATATAACGGGTTATACCCACACACAGCCGGCACAACCGACTACGCTAGGTCACTATTTTCTTGCTATTTATGATGTACTGCAACGGGATATCAAGCGCTTTTGGTCTGCCTATGAAACGGTCAACCAATCTCCGCTTGGGGCAGCGGCGATGACAACCACTGGGTTTCCAATCAGCAGGGTCCGGACCTGTGAGCTGCTGGGGTTTGATCGGCTCGTAGAAAATTCATATGATTCGATTGCAGGTGCGGATTATCTGCTGGAAACAGCGTCGGCATTGATGACTTGCATGGTGAATACAGGACGGTGGATCCAGGATTTTCTCCTACAGGTAACGAGAGAGTATGGAACGTATACGGTTGCTGACCCTTATGTGCAGGTCAGCAGTATCATGCCGCAAAAGAGAAATCCGGTTTCGATTGAGCATTCACGGTCCCTTGCGAGCAGTGCTTTTAGCGAGGCGCAGGCGGTCATGAATATGATTCACAATACACCATTCGGGGATATCGTTGATACCGAGGACGATTTACAGCCGCATCTTTACCGGTCATTTAACCAGGCAAATCGTGTTATGAAGCTGATGTATGCTGTTATTGCTACTCTTCAGGTAAATAAAGATCGTACCAGGGATATGGCGCAAAAATCATGCATTACCATTACGGAATTGGCTGATACCCTTGCAAGAGACTACGGGGTTGGTTTTCGGCAGGCGCATGAAATTGCCAGCAGTATTTCGAAAAAAACAACCGAGGAGCAGAAAGAATTGTCGGATTGGGATATAGAAGAGGTAAATGCGATGATTCAAAAATACGTAGAGGTGAAGGTTACCGAGAAAGTGTGGAATAATATTATTTCTCCAGTTTATTTTGTAAAAATCAGAAGCGTTAGCGGGGGGCCTAGTCCAAACGAAGTGAAGAGAATGATAGAACATAGAAAAGACCGCTTAAAGGATGCGACGGAAAAATTCAGCAATATTGTCCGTAAAATGGACGGAAAAAGGAAGCGCCTGCGGGAATATTTCTTCTGAGATCTGAGAAAAATAGTTTGTTACTATATTAGAAAAATAACCTCCTGGAAAATAATAAATGATTTATACTACGATTTAAGTGGCAGCTTCATGCTGAGCCTTTCTTAAAAGGAAAAACCTTGATTTCTCAAGGTTTAGTTATGAAATCATTTCTTTTTTGAAATCTTATCCGACTGTAGGATGTATTCAATTAACATTTTATTGTCTTCTTTATACTCAATTAATTGGGCTTTTAATTCTGCTAATTCATTGGAAAGTTTTTCAAGTTGTGAAGTGATTACACTAAGTTCGGTTTTATCTAGGCTTGAAGCTGAATCATCTTGCTTCGATTTACTCGTATCATTGACTGAATTAGCAACTGCATCATTTGTAAACAAACTGCTAGCTACCTTCATTAGCGAATTCATTGTATTTGGATTTTGCATTAAGCTCCCAGCCAAATTTATTAAGGCATCATTGTTACTGTTCGGTTGTAAAGTATTATTAAATAAGCCCCCTAGATCAAGATTGTCTCCCAATATAGATTTGTTTTTTTTGTTTTGATTTTCACTCATTATTTTGTCACCCTTTTCTAAATAGTACTTACAAGGTTTGAAGTGAATCCTGAAAGTATTTATCAATTAAAAGAAAATAAAGTACTTGGAATCCTCTTATTTCTAACATTAAAAGGAACTTAGAAGATTATTTAAAGTAATCTTCTAAGTTCTCATGCATATACCTTAAAACTATCGTGAGTAACCGGTGAGAATTCGATTAGCATTGTGCAGCAATTGCATTAAATGCACCTGCAAATGAACTTGTGTCAACTCCTAAAATTCCACCGACGAATAGTGCAAGAGCTAATAAAATGATTACAAGTAGTACTCCTAAGCAAACAAGAAGATTGGAAAGTGGTGATGTCATTAATGATTCCCCCCTTTCTCGAAATGAAGGTATTGTAAGCGGCCCTTACGAAAATATACTCTGCTAAAATGATGGACAAGCATGGACGAACGTCACAATTTTAGAAAAATAGGTTGTCCATTTATTAAAAATAGTCAGTAGCCAGGGAGTTGGTGAAAAATAAGTAGGGAATGGCCACCTAAAGCTGGCCATTCCTGTGTTATGAGATTAATTTTGTAATGTTAATAAAAATAGTGACCGATAAACAGGCCGTGTAATCTGTCTCATAAGATAAGCGGATTCCTCAGGATCCGGCTTTCTTTTTGTGTTTAAAAATTTAATAATTGTGCTGGCATTTCGAATTCCGACACCATGGCCATAATACTTGTCATCACCAAAATAAATCACGTTTTCAGCACGCCAGTGGGGCTGCTTTGGATCGAAATCCGGATTATTGAAGTGGAGAACATCACCAGGGATAAAGTCATCTCCGTCCTTTGGAAAGACGGGGAGGTCTTCATCAAATTGCCAATCGAATAAATATAACCTTTTAAAATAAAGATTAAATAACTCCGGTCCAATCGTATAGAGGGTGGCAATATAGAGTACGATTGCGATCGCAGTTGAGCACTCAAATGCATAAAGTTTCCCATTTTTTAAAATATCAAGGATTGCAGTGGAAGGGGCTGTGCCGCCCCTTAACAAGAACCCTCCGTTTGGCAATCGCTGCCAATACTTTTTATTTGGAAAAGCATAGGTGAAAGTGGTAAACTTTACGCCACTTTTATTAAGCTGTGTCGCTGCTTTCATGGTATTTTCTCTAAACTGCAGCTCAAATTTCAATTCATCCATTGATTGATACTCGTAGGTCACCCCTAGTGCAGCCATTTGTTTCACAATGTTCTTTTGTTCCTTATCCGTAATCAACTTGTTAAGTGCCTCAGACTTAACAATCTGCCCATTTATCATTATCATAAAACAACCACCGCCTCACACATCAATCCCTTCCTAAAACATATGAAACTAAATTGGGATTCGTGCATATATGTGAATGAATTAACAAGGTGCCTGTCACCCAAGAAAGACAAATCGCGAAAAATGTCCACCTGATGTGGACATTTTCTAGGACCTGCCTCTATGAATATTTTTGTCCTTATGGAGTGGACAAAATTGATGATTTATCCACGGGTGGTGTCTGTCACCGAAAATGGTCACCGTAAATGACGCCTTCATTGTCATCCTCATTTTATAATGTACTCATTTTTGAGAGTTTTGATGGCTTGTTTAGCGCGGTTCTTATAAGAGTGTGGGGAGACAGTTTTAAGGGCGTTTTCGCTGATGGCCTTACATTCTTCCGGGTGTTTTAAATAGTGTCGGACTAATTCAAGTGTTTGTTCTGGACTTGAAGATACAATCAGGTCTTCTCCCGGGGTAAATAATTCTCTGACACCATCGGTATCCGAGGTGAGAAAAAATCCTCCGGATGCCAAAATTTCATAAGTTCTTTGCGTTACCTGTGATTTATAGTTTTGTGGCCCAATAATAATTTGGGCAGAATTATACACCTTATAAGCGTCCTTATATGGTAAATATCCATGAATCCAATCCTTTGGAATACTTACCCCAAGAATATCACCCATTTTATCCCAATCCTTCCCCCAGAAGTCAATCCGAATATTTTCTTCCAATAACGGTTTGATGAGGGTTGTAAGTGATTGGTTTCGAAAGTGTTGAGGGGATTGTTTCAATACTTCAGGGTAAGCATTTGCGACAACAGCAATCGAATATTTAGTATCATATTTGGAATTAGGATAATGGATGCTAGGTTCGTAGCCAAAATCTAAATGCCCAGCGCGAATTCCTAGTTTTCTATAAAAGTTTACTAGTGGCTCACTTAGTGTAAACACAAAGTCCGGTTTCATTCGTAAAATAAGAGGTAAGGAAAAATCCAGTGTAAAATGGGGATCCTCCACCGCCCAGTAAATATGGGGGATACCGGAAGCCTTTATTTGTTTCGCGATCAAATCCTGCTTCCAAACATTATCATTTTCCTCTCCCCATCCTTCAGAAAAAATAAGATCCGGTTTAAAGCGTGAGATTAATTTAGGAATGGTATTCTCACTTATTTTTCCAGAAACCAATACTTTATGCCCCGCTTCTTTAAAACCATTTGCCAACCCATACATTAATAATTCATTACTATCTATAAATAGAATTCTCAAGTCCGTTACACCGCCTTATTTTTCTATCATTATATGTATCTTGGACAAACAGGGGACGGCATTAGTGGAAAGTTTTAAGGAATGGGTGAAATCCACCAAACAAATTCTAACAGTTAACATATAGTAATCATGACGAAGGTGGAAACGATGCGGTTCAACCTTCCATTTTCATCAACTCTAAAAAGAGGAGGGAAATATAATCGAACAAACAAATAAAAAACGATATGTCGCATTAACATTTGATGATGGGCCATCGGAATACACTCCTCATATACTACGAATCCTAAAATATTACGGAGTAAAAGCAACCTTTTTTATTATTGGAAAGAATGTTACACAAGGTCAGCAGAAAATCCTAAAACAATTGATCTCGAATGGAAATGTCCTGGGTAACCATACTTGGAACCACCCGAATATTACGAAACTAAGCCATGAGAAGTTAACCAAAGAAATTGAAAGCACAAATCAAGTAATTAAAAAAATCACGAAGCAGGAAGTACAAATCTTCCGGCCTCCTTATGGCGAGATCACTGAAGAGAATGAAGGAACCGTCTTGGAATTAGGACTAATTCCCGTTCTTTGGGATTTAGATACATTGGATTGGAATCTTTCCATAAAGGAGCCAATTGAGGAGCGTGTATCAAGGCAAATTCAGCGGGATCATATTATACTGATGCACGATGGGGGTGGTCGAAGAGAAAAGACAGTCGAAGCACTGCCGAAAATCATCGAATATCTCAAAAAACAAAATTACGAATTTTTGACCATACCAGAATATTTTAGAGAGGTTTTTCATTTAGAACTTGGTTCTCCCTAAAAGTATTAAATATCCTTTTACAAAAAAATGGCTAAGAGTGTCACCTCCAGCCATTTTTCCTTTTAACTCTCCTGAATTTTCCAATTAGGAAAAAGCAAGATAAATGATATACACAAGAATTACTGTAATTGCGATGATGTAGGTTAAAAAAACAGGATTAAGCAATATAGGATGTCTTTGAATATTTTCGTGTATTTCTTCATCAAATTCACTATTACTAGCGCTGAAAGCTTTACCCCTTTTAAAGGTATAAATTAACCCAACAACCATGATTATTGCTATAATCGCTAAAATATATATCAAAAGAATCCCACCTTTCATCTTATTTTTTGAATAAAGGTTTTTTTTATTCCATTAAAAAAAATTTATGAGGGCATTCGGTATCTTAACAAGACGGGATGGAAGGAGGGTTTGAAGGGTAATTTATATAAAAAGTACACTGATTTCAACGTGTACTTCGCATTGTTTAAAAATAAAATAGTTTATTTTTTTATAAAATTTTTCAAAATGGTTTCATTTTTTAAAATTAAATCGTGCTCCGGATTGAAAGTTTTTGCCATTTCAATATGCTCTAAAGCCTTTTGATAATCTCCTAAGTGGGAATAGCAAACGCTAAGTTGAAGATGGGGAATCCAGGAAGAGCAGGCATGATTGGTAATTCCGCCCGTATCTATGGCTGGTAATTGAGTAGCGAATTGAAACCAATGGACTGCTATTTCAGGGCGACTGAGTTGTAAAAAGAAAAATCCTAACCGACAGCAGGATTCGGCCCGTGGGGGGCCAAATTTTAATTCGTATAAAGCACTATGAATGGCGTTGTCCATTTTCCCTAATGCGGCATAGCATTCAGCAATCCGGCCATGTGCTTGAATAACATCCTCAATCCAGCATTTTCCCGATTGTAAAAATTTTTGATAATTTTGAATGGCTCTTTCGTACTGTTGATGATCATAGAGTTCATTCGCAAAATAGTACAAGTCTCTTGGAGAAAAGAGTGCACCATTTTTTTGCCGCTGTTCGTAAATTCTCAGGTTTCGATCACTGTTGCTATGTTCCCTTTTATGCGTGATAGCGATCTCGCTGTGAAGCATATTTCCGTGGACTTCAAGATATTCATGAACAGCACCCTGCCATTTAAATTGGTTTTCCCTTTTCACCATCCTGACCTGCCTTAGACTCACAAGAACATTGCCTGATTCGTCAAAGCCGGCAAGACATTTCATGGTAACAGCATCAATGGTGGGTGATATGGATTTTTTTAATTGCTCGAGTTTTTCTGAGTCTGCCTTACTTAGAACATCGTCGGCATCAAGGGTAAAAATATAATCCATGTGAGCGTGAGAAAAAGCATGATTGCGTGCTGCAGAAAAATCATCAATCCACTGAAAATGATAGATTTTTGCCCCAAACTTTTTGGCAATCTCTATCGTCTGGTCATTTGAACCTGTATCGACAAGTATAATCTCATCGACAATATTTTTAACAGAATTCAAACAGCGGCTAAGTGTTTTTTCTTCATTTTTGACAATCATACATAAGCTTATAGAAACCATATGGTCACCTCCAAAAATCTACCTGCATCTTGTAAAAAGAATGCAGGCAGATTCATCCTAGTTTTCTGGATCAATATACTTGTTATATAAGGACCTTACCCATTGAATGGAATCCACTGATCCGTTCGCATCAGCTGGTGCTGTCCCTCCAGTAGTGCCAGTAGTACCAGTAGTGCCTGTTGTACCAGTAATTCCTGTAAGCCCAGTCATACCTGTAATACCAGTTAACCCAGTAAGCCCAGTAAGCCCAGTAAGTCCAGTTAACCCAGTTAACCCAGTTAGTCCAGTTAATCCAGTTAGACCAGTTAATCCAGTTAGTCCAGTTAGACCAGTTAATCCAGTTAGTCCTGTAACACCAGTTAAACCGCCAGGACCTTGCATACCTCCTAATTTATTAGGTGGAAGAGGTTTTGGATGCTTGCGGTTTCGATGTTTCGGACCACGTTTTGGTGGCTTTGGTGGCAAATTCGTCACCTCCAAGAAGTTGATTAATATAAACTATTAAATTATCAGACAAGTTGTTCTAGGTAAAATATCATTAAGAATAAATTTTTGTTTAATTTTCCTCGTAACAGCTTGCCTCCTAAATCCATGATATTAAACTCCACATTGATTGGTGTTGGATTTTACCTGATTCCGACAAAATATGCGATTGTCATAAGAGGACAAAAGATAAGGTGACAGGCACCATTCGTGGACAAATAGGTGATTTTGTACGTGTGGGGTGGACAATGGCTGGTGTATTTATATCTATTATTTAAAAACTGATATAATCTTAAAAAAGGGGAGAAAAGTTAAATGAACAAACAAGTCATCGTCTATACAACCAATGATTGTATTGAATGCACTATGGTTAAACAGGTTCTGACTCAAGAAGGAATTCCTTTTGAAACTAGGGATATCTCAACCAATGCAAAATTCCAAGAAGAAGTGGAGAAATATGGCTTTCTTGGTGTTCCAGTAACTGTCGTTGGAAATCGGGCAGTTAAAGGCTTCACTAATGATTTGAAGGAATTAATTGAGATTGCAAAAGGGATGTAAAAAGCGCCGGCAGGGCGCTTTTTTTATAAAAAAATAAAGCCTTGCAGCGGCACTATTTTTATCAGAATAAATTCGCAAATAAACATTCATTTTTAAAAATTCTTTACAAAAAGTGATCCAAATCAGAATGCTCTCCGTTAGCTTTTTGAAAACACACAAAAGGGGGAGATGATTTCATCAAAAATCTATTTCAGAAAAGGTTTACGCACAGGACAGCACGAAAATATTTTTATAGTGGTTTTTATTTTGAAATGGGAGGTTGGTAGGAATGGTTTTGAATCCGAAAATGAAGTATTTTATCGAAAACTTATTACCAAAATACCCTGAGGGATATACGCCGACACTTGAAGATATCCGTGCCCGCGTCAGTACAGTTCCGCCTGGAAGTGTTGAAGAGGTTCATGATGTCTACGACCGCACCATACCTGGGCCCGAAAATGACATTCCGATTCGAATTTACACACCGGAAGGAGATGGACCATTTCCGATTGTTGTTTATTTCCATGGTGGAGGCTTTGTGTACGGTGGCTTGGAAAGTCATGATGCCGTTTGCCGCAGCATTGTGAAAACATCGCAGCATCTTCTTGTTTCGGTTGATTACCGCTTAGCTCCGGAAAACCCATTCCCGGCCGCACCAAATGATTGCTTCACTGCAGCCAAATGGGTATATCAAAACGCTGTCGAATTGAATGGCGACCCCACTAAACTATCAGTAGCAGGCGACAGTGCTGGAGGAAATTTAGCAACGGTCGTTGCCCTGATGGCAAAAGAACAAGATGGTCTAGAAATTACAAAACAAGTGTTGCTTTATCCTGTCGTCGACCATTACCAGCCTGAAAAATACGCCTCCTACATAGAAAACGGCAGCGGTTATTTTTTAACCACCGATGCAATGGCCTTATTCAGCAAGCTTTATGTTCAATCAGAGGAATACGCGGAGGATTACCATGCTGCACCGATTACAGCCCCGGATCTGAGCGGTTTGCCGCCTGCGTTCATTATTACCGCCGAGTTTGATCCGCTTAGGGATGAAGGGGAGATGTACGGGGCAAAGCTCCGAGAAACTGGGGTATCGGCAATGGTCCGAAGGGAAAAAGGACTTGTCCATGGCTTTTTTAATCTCTTCAGCCTAATCGATTCGAAGGAAGACATCTCAGACACCTATGAAGCGATTGGAGAATTTTTAAATAAATAATGGGTTAAAAATCGTCCTTTACGATCAGGGCGATTTTTTTACTTCTTTTTTCCACCAACAAACGATAAAATAATCATGCATTACCTAGTTTTAGGCAAGAGCACTTAGTTAGGGGTACAATCATGAAGCAAACTTTTACTTTAACGGAAAAAACAAAGCAAATTATTATTCTATTGGTTCCAATCTTAATTACTCAGCTTGGAATGTTTTCCATGGTGTTCTTTAATACGATTATGTCTGGAAAATATAGTCCGTCCGATCTTGCCGGGGTAGCCATTGGTTCCTCGATATGGAATCCAATTTTTACAGGGTTAAGCAGTATCCTGCTTGCTGTCTCGCCGATTGCAGCTCAAAGATATGGTGAAAGGAAAAATAAAGAGGTAGCCTCGAGTGTAAAACACGGTATTTATCTATCCCTAATAATAGGTGTGCTAGTCCTAATTCTTGGTTCCATTTTTTTAGATATCATTCTCGATCAAATGAATTTGCAGCAGAGTGTTCGGAAACCCGCCTTTGAGTATTTGGTGGGATTAAGTTATGGAATTATTCCTCTTTTTCTTTTTAATGTATTACGGTCGTTTATTTATGCATTAGGGAAAACACGTGTTGTAATGGTGATTCTACTAATATCTCTACCTGTCAATTTCTTTTTAAATTATGTGCTGATTTTTGGGTATTGGGGATTCCCAGAGCTTGGGGGAGGTGGGGCCGGTTATGCAACCTCGATTACGTATTGGTTTATTGCTGCAATGACGGTGTTTATTGTTAAAATGCAGGAGCCATTTTCAACTTATCAAGTGTTTAACCATTTAAAAGAATTCTCTTGGTCTGAATGCAGGGAGATTTTAAAAATCGGCGTTCCGATGGGGCTGTCTACCTTTTTTGAGACGAGTATGTTTGCGGTCGTAACGATTCTGTTAAGTAAGTTCAGCGTTACTACGATCGCTGCCTACCAATCTGCGTTAAACATTGTCTCGTTCCTTTATATGATTCCAATCAGTATTTCTATGGCGCAAACCGTATTAGTAGGTTTCGAGGTTGGCTCGGGCCGCAATAAAGATGCGAAGGACTACAGTTGGTTAGGAGTTTTTTTAGCTGTCTTAATGGCACTGGTTACAGGGCTATTGGTTGTAACTTTCCGCTATGATGTTGCTGGATTTTATTCGAATGAACGGGCTGTCATTAATTTAACCGCTCATTTTCTTGTTTATGCCTTATTTTTCCAAATGAGTGATGCCATACAGGCAACGGCACAGGCAGCGCTAAGAGGCTACAAAGATGTGAATCTTGCATTTATTATGACCTTAATTGCTTACTGGCTCATTTGTCTTCCGGTCGGGTATGGATTGGCGAATTTTACTGGGATGGGAGCGGCTGGTTATTGGATTGGCTTAACAGTAGGGCTTCTTTCGGCGGGAATTGCGTTATCACTTCGTTTGATTTATATCCAAAGGCACAAATTTGCGAGTGTCCCGGTTCGTGAAAAGTTAGTATAAAACAAAAAAGCGGTGAAATTGGTTCACCGCTTTTTACTATGCAGCTTCCTTCTGTTCGATTGGTCTCTGTCTTTGCTGTTGAATCAAGAAACAAAACACACCGAACAGAACAAGAGCCCCGCCAAAAATCTGCCAGCCAGCAAGAGTTTCTCCTAAAAATAACATGGATAAGGCAGTGGCTCCGACAGGCTCTCCTAAGATGCTCATTGAAATGGTGGTTGCATTGACATAGTTTAATAGCCAGTTGAAAATTACATTAGCTAGATTTGGTATAACAGCTAGTAAAACAAAGATTCCCCATTCACGTGCACCGTAGCCGCCAAGCGGGATTCCCGATACAAGGTTGTAAAATGCTAAAAAAATCGCGGCGATCCCAAAAACTGAAAAGCTATAAATCCAGTGGGAGACCTTTTTAACGACTCTTTGTCCGATTAAAAGGTACATAACAACCGCAATTACACTTAGAAATGAGAGGAAGTCACCGGTTATCGCTTTTTGACTTAAGGCGAAGTCTCCCCAGCCCACCATGATGGCTCCAATTACGGCGATTCCCATCATTAATATTCTTGAGAGGGTGGTTCTTTCTTTAAAAAGAAAAAAGCCGCCAATTAATGCAATAATCGGTTGTAATGCAAGGATAATCGTCGAACTGGCGACGGTAGTCAACTTTAAGGACCCAAACCAAAGCGCATAATGCAGGGCTAAAAATAAACCTGAAAAAATTAGAAAATACCATTCTGTTCTTGCTATTTTGCCAAAGTCGCCCCGCTTCCGCCAAGCAAACGGTGCAAGCAACAAACAAGCAAGACCCATCCGATACATGCTTAAAATCGTTGCGGGTGCATGGGACCATTTTACGAAAATAGCGGAAAACGAAATGGCGACAATGGAAAATACTAATGGAAAAACGATGGATCTAGAGTTGGACTGTTTCACTTTTATCCCCTTATCTATCTTATTTATTAGAAACTCGTTCATTAAGAAACAATTATAGAACGTTATACGTTATTCTTCAATAATATTTCAAGTAAAAAAGAGGAGGAAAGACCCTCCTTGTTATAAATTTTTCAAATGCTGGTTCCCATGAAAGACTTTTAAAATGTAATCAGCGTCGGGGATATTTAGTCTTTTGTAGCCAAGTAAAAATTCTTCATTATCATACGGAACTTCTTTAAAACAAACGTTTGTTGCACCACTTTCCGCTATTGTAAGAATCGCGTAGGGGGCATATGGCTTATGATTGCAGCCTAGCGCACCAGGATTTAGATAGAGTCGATTCTTTGTCTTAAAATGATGGATGACATGATGGTGTCCAAAACAAACGATAGCTGCTGTCGAGTTTTGATAAAATTCATCCAGTTTTTTATCGGTGGGTTCCTTATCAACCGATAAAAATTTCTTTTGTTCTTGTAGATGATAGTGAACAAAAAGCATTTCTTTTTCATGGTAATTGGCTTTTAGAGTGGTTGGAATTTCTTTTAGGAAAGAGATATATTTTGGATCTAGTCGTGTTGCCAGCCATTGATGATGCTTTTTTTCAGCCCCTCTGCTATAAACTTCTCTTCCTGCGATGATATCGAGTATGGCTTCATCGTGATTCCCCTTGACAAAGGAAATATCTCTTCTTGAGACAAGCAGCTCCAGAACCTCATTGGTTTCATAACCAATCCCGACTAAATCCCCTAAACAGTAAATATGTTCAATTTGAGGATCGCAATCAATATCATCAAAGACCGCCTTTAAAGCAGACTGGTTCCCGTGAATATCCGTGATAATAGCAATTTTCTTATCCATAATCATACACTCCAACTTTTAAAGATAAACCTATTCTAACCCAAAATGGTGACAGGCACCATCGGTGGACAAAACAGTGAAAATGTTCGTGTGGGATGGACACTAAATTGAGGATTCCCAAATTTCTTCGAGGGATGGGGGAAATACCCTAATGCAAAGTCGTCGATTATTTAGCACAAAACTGAGGTTGATAAAGGGATTGTCGGGATTAATCGGGGTAATGGAAGGGGGATAGGGCAAAAGAAAAAAGAGCTTCAAAGTCATTCCAAGCTCTTTTTTCTGTCTATTTAGATAGGTAATTTTAAACGTTAATTACTCTCATGATGGTGTTCATGTTCATCATCGTGTTCCAATTGCGCTTCCATTGGATTAAAGCCAAATGGACCCCGTGGAATCATTTCCACTCGATAAATGGCAACAATTGCCTCAATTCGAATGGTCAAATCCGTCGGAACCCCTCTACCCCTGCTATGCAAGATTACCACATCAGAACCTACAGTTTTTAAGCGGCCATTAAAACTCCCTTGAAGAGTAACAACCTCAACCTCTCTCTTTAATAGTTCATGGGCAATTTGATGAAAATTTAAATCAGTCATATCATCAACCTCCTCCTTTCCCCTCTACAGTAAATGCAGATACACAAAAAATGTGTATGAGTAAAGTGGTTAGTGGATTCTATTGATTTCGACAATATTCGGGCGGTGACAGGCACCGCCCGAAAATTCTTGTTTTTCAATCGAATGTTGCACAAAAACTAAAAAGGTTGAAATGTTAATGGGGAATGATGTAAAAATGAATTAATGGATATTGGTTGATGGATAAATATTATGGGGGGGAATTATGAGTCCAGTTAGAAAAAATACGGTACGGTTATTGGTAGAGGTTTTTGGGGTTGCTTTAAAACTTGGGTTGACTTCGTTTGGTGGTCCGATTGCTCATTTGGGTTATTTTCATGAGGAATATGTTCGAAAGAGAAAATGGCTGGATGAACGCAGTTACGTTGATCTTGTGGCGCTTTGCCAGTTCCTCCCCGGTCCTGCAAGCAGTCAGGTAGGGATTGGGATTGGGATGATGAGAGGGGGGATTTTAGGAGGATTTGCCGCTTTTCTCGGTTTTACCCTTCCATCAGTTATTGTACTTATAATTTTTGCTTTTCTCCTAAATGGATTAAATGTTAATGAAGCTGGATGGGTACATGGCTTGAAAATTGTTGCAGTTGTCGTAGTCGCTCAAGCAATCATCGGCATGGCGAGGACACTTACACCAGACCTTAAGCGAAAAGCATTAGCTTTAGGAGCTTTAATTGTTAGCTTGCTTATTCCGGCAACCTTTACACAGGTTGGAATTATTATCATTTCCGCAATAATCGGGTTCCTATTTTTCAAACATTCAGACAAACAAGTGGACATAGCCATTCCTGTGCCCGTTTCCCGAACGCTGGCCTTAGTATGCCTAACATTTTTTTTCGGATTATTATTCCTTTTACCCATACTTCGAGATGTCACAGCATCTCATACAATAGCACTTTTTGATAGCTTTTACCGTTCAGGAGCGCTGGTTTTTGGCGGAGGACATGTGGTCCTGCCTTTATTAGAAAAAGAATTTGTTCCACAGGGCTGGATTTCGAAGGAAAGCTTTCTAGCCGGTTACGGTGCAGCACAGGCAGTGCCTGGACCGCTTTTCACGTTCGCTGCCTATTTAGGTGCAGTCATGAATGGCTGGAAGGGGGCACTCTTAGCGACAGGGGCCATCTTTTTGCCAGCATTTTTATTAGTAATGGGGACGCTGCCGTTTTGGGATATACTTCGCCGAAACCCGAAATTGAAAGGGGCCATGCTAGCTGTAAATGGGGCGGTAGTGGGGATTCTAATTGCTGCCTTTTATACCCCAATTTGGACAAGTGCGATTCAATCGGCAAAAGACTTTGCACTCGGATCCATTTTATTCAGTCTCCTCATCATTATGAAATTGCCTCCGTGGGTGATTGTACTAGCGGGTATGACGGGAGGAATGATTTTTTCACTGTTTTAGTAGGGAAGACAGTTGGTTTCCGATTAGGTAATCCATATTAATGTTATGTAAACTAAATTAAAATAAATCAGGGCGCACCGAAGGGTCGCCCTGTACTCTTTTCAAGAATCAAAAATGGTTTCCCCAATTAATAAAACTCGTAACAGTTCCTGTGGTAGCTCTCTTTTTTCCCATTCCTTCAACAACCTCTCTAACGCTTCAGGTCCAGTGTCATCTGCTAAACGATACGCTCCGTAATGCATCGGAATGAATCTTTTCGCGTTTAACTCCATAAAAGCTTTAACACTATCCTCGGGTGAGATATGAGAAACAGCCATAAACCATTCTGGTTCGTAAGCGCCAATCGGCATCAGTACCGTATCAATCTCAAATTTTCCGCCTATTTCCTTAAATCCTCGAAAGTAACCAGAATCCCCGACAAAATAATGCGATTCCTGTTCCTGTTGAAATATCCAGCCGCCCCAATGAGATGTATTGATATCGGAAAGAGTCCTTCGCGTCCAATGCTGGGCTGGAACAAAATGAAATGTCAGTCCCTGGTACTCAGTACTTTCCCACCATCTCATTTCCTTCACACGTTGAAAGCCCTTTTTGGAAAAAATTTCTCCTAATCCAATGGGAACGAAATAGTGCGGATTGCCCTTTAATTTTCTTAAAGTAGGAAAATCCAAATGATCATAATGGCCATGGGAAATGACGACGATATCAATATCCGGCATATCTTTTAAAGAGATACCAGGCTCCGTTAACCGCTTTTGAAAACCCATCCGTTTCGCCCAAACTGGATCTGTTAGGATATTCACTCCATTCATTTGGATTAAAAATGTTGAATGGCCAATCCAAGTGAAGGAGGTCTTACTGTGATTTTCCTTGAGTTCGTTTATTTTCTTAGTTGGGGATTGCTGGATTTGAACGGTTAGATCCTTTACTTTGCTTCGCCTTTCCTTCATCCACTTTCTCATATCGTTAAAGGACTTTTTGTTTTGCACATCATCCAAATTACTATATCTTTTTTTCATAAAATCCCCCGCAAAAAAACGCTTATTTTTCATCATTATAGCAAACATCTTTTAAACATTAGAATTTTTAAGGCTGTGTTATTTATCGTAATAATATTATGTAAACCAAACTTGTTTTTTAAAGGTGCCATAGTCTCTATGACACCAAATCTTACGAAGTACGGGCCGTTTTTCGCATGCTCATTTTAAAAAACAGGCGTAAAAGCGGTGGAACCGCAAAATAGATAAAAAACAACCGAAATAATTGGAATCCAGTAACCATTGATAAATCAGCCTGAACCTCATGGGCAAGGATTCCCATTTGATCCATCCCGCCAGGAGCTACGCTTAAAAAGCTAGTCGATGCTGTAATATGTTCCTGAAAAACGAGCAGTAGGCTTAGGCCCAACGAACCTAAAATCATTACCATCCCGCTTATTAATGCGAGGGTAATCACTCTGGCCTTATGCTGAAGTTTTTCCGGCTTTAACAATAAGCCGATGTAACCGCCAATCATAAATTGAGATAGGTCCAAAATCGATGCAGGCAGTGCAGGACCATGCAGGCCGGAAATATTGACAATTGCTGTTCCTAAAATTGGTCCCAGTAAAAAGGGAGTAGGGAACTTAAGTTTTTTGGCGAGAAATGCACAAATGACACAAAGGATTGCAAGCCAAACAATCGATGTATTGGCAGTTTGGACAGTATGAATCAATGCCCCAGTTGAGCTAGCAGATGTACTCCGAAAAAACGGTCCGAAAATTAGAAACGGCACAAAGAAGATAATCATCATGAGCCTAGCAACCTGCAGGAATGTGACCGTTGTAATGTCAATACCCTTTACTTCTTCGGCAAAGATAATCATTTGTGACAGTCCGCCGGGAATACTTCCTGTCAAAACCGTTGGATAGTCAACACCAGTTAATTTTGAAACGACAAAAGCAATGCCGGCGCAAAATGCAACAAGTAAAACGGTCATTAGCAGCATGGTGGGCAATTGTTTCAAAATCTGAAGAAGCGTACTTTTAGTAAACGATAAACCGATGGAATAACCAACAATAATCAAACCAGCGTTGCGAACCCCACTAGGCCAATACAATTGAGTTTTTCCAAATCGAGCACCAATAAATATAGAAACCATCGGCCCGAGCAGCCAAGGAATTGGTGTATGGATAATAGAGAATAAGATGCCACCGATCATGGCTATTACTAGTGAAACGGAAAAACGAACCCTTTTGTAATTTTTATTCATATTCAAATAAAACCCTTCAATCTATTTTAAAAATCAGACAAGATAGTACCATGATATCATAGGAGCTTTGTTTCATATTTAAAAAAGCTCTAGCTCGGGAATATTCATGAGAAAGGCCTAGGTCGGCTTTGAAGAAAAATAGAAGTTTTATAAATACTGGAATTTTGTTAGAATAATAACAGCTTTTGAAAATTTTTTACACTAAAAAAGGTGTGTATGCATGAAGCAGTTTTACAATTTAATTACTCAAAAATTTTACTATCTATTTACCTCCATCATCATTTTCCTTATGATCATGGGATTATTCGTTGCGAACCCACAGTACCATCACTTTGGGGCGGGGATGATCCTACATATATGCCTTGTTGCAGTATTATCCATATGTTTACTTTTATATCCAAAACATGAAACACATCTTTTTCGAATCGTCATTATTTTGATATGTGCGGCATATTTTTACACGCTGTTCTTTTTATATAGTGAAACGTGGTCAACATTTATCTTTTTATGTTTCATTCCGGCAATCTCCATATTGTTTTTTGATTCAAAGCTTTTTTATTTTTCGTTAGTCTTAAACAGTATACTTATTTTCCTGCTTTTTGGCTTTTTTTCATTAAATAAGCAAACATCATTTTATACTTATATTAAAATGGATTTACTTGGAAATCTGATGAATTTTATTGCCAGTCAAGTAATGTTATTTTTTATTTTTTATTTAGCTTCTGCTCGGATTAAAAAACAGCAAATGTATTATGAACAAATCCAGCAGACAGAGCGCTTGAAGACAACGGGACAGTTAGCTGCTGCGGTTGCGCATGAAATAAGGAATCCACTTACGGTCGTGAAAGGGTTTTTGCAATTATTTGAAAAGGATGCATCTCTAAGTGAGGGTTTTAAAAAGAATTTTTCTCTTATGATTGATGAAATTAATACGGCAGAACACGTCATTTCTCAGTTTTTAACGATAGCTAAACCGGATAAGGATAAAAGGATGGAAACAGTGGATGTTGCCGTGGTTCTTCAAAGCGTGACAGATTTACTCAAATCATATGGTCTCCTGCACGATAATCATATTGAGTTAAAGGTGGTAGAAGATTGTTTGATTGCAGTAAATGTCATTGAGTTTAAACAACTGGTGATAAACCTCATTAAAAATGCAATTGAAGCTTCAAAAGTGGGAGATACTGTCCATGTAAAGACCGAAAAAGTAAAAAATGAAGTCGAAATCCAAATCACCGATGATGGAAACGGAATGTCAGAAGAAGTTATCAAATCACTCGGCACCCCCTTTTATTCACTAAAAAGCAAGGGCACAGGTCTAGGACTAATGATCTGCTACAACATCGTCGAAAAATACAACGGAACCATTCAATTTATAAGCTCCATCGACAAAGGAACAACCGTCGTCGTCCGCTTTCCATATCATCATATTTAGATTGCCTGTGGACCATTTTGTGGAACAAGAAAAATTGGGTGGTGCCTGTCACCGCCCGGTTTTTGTCGAATTCAAAATTTCGGGTAGTGACAGCCAACGTAAAAAATAGTAATATAATTTGGTGACTAATAATATATACAAATCCGTATATCTGCGGTAGAGGTTCTAGCACCCCTCTTTAAAAAAACTAAGGAAAACGGGTCTGCTTTCTTTAGTGGGTCTGTTTTTTTATTTAAAGGAGAGAGTTTAACGTGAAAAAAGATAAAGCAGTTGTTGTTTTTAGCGGCGGCCAGGATAGTACGACATGTTTATTCTGGGCATTAGAGCGTTTTGAAGAAGTAATTGCCGTAACGTTTAATTATAATCAACGGCACAAGTTGGAAATTGAATGTGCCCAAAATATTGCGAATGAACTTGGTGTGAAACATCATATTTTAGATATGTCATTATTAAACCAGCTGGCTCCCAACGCATTAACGAGGGATGATATTGAAGTGAAAGAGGGCGAAGATGGGGGACTGCCGAATACATTTGTTCCAGGTCGGAACCTTTTATTTATGTCCTTTGCCGGTGTGCTAGCGAGTCAAGTAGGAGCAAAACATATTGTAACCGGTGTATGTGAGACAGATTTCAGCGGTTACCCGGATTGCCGTGATGTGTTTATTAAATCATTGAATGTTACCTTAAACCTGTCTATGGATCAACAATTTGTGATTCATACTCCCTTAATGTGGATCGATAAAGCGGAAACATGGCAGCTGGCAGATGAACTTGGTGCTTTAGAGTTTGTCAGAGAAAAAACTTTAACTTGTTATAACGGTATTATCGCAGATGGCTGCGGTGAATGCCCGGCATGTAAGTTACGAAAAAACGGACTAGATCAATATTTAAGCACACGAAAGGAGTTATAATCACATGTATGGTTTTCGAATCGTGGATAAACTCCAAAAAATCAACGAAGATATCCAGCCAAATCAATTAAAATATCATTCTAAAAGAGTCCTCGTCAGCAAGGAATTTACCTTTGATGCGGCGCATCATCTCCATAACTATGAAGGGAAATGCAAAAATCTTCATGGTCATACGTATAAGGTGATTTTTGGATTGAGCGGATTTGTCGATAAACGTGGTCTCATGATTGATTTTGGTGATATTAAAGAGATTTGGAAAAATGAGATCGAAATTTTTCTAGACCACCGCTATTTAAATGAAACGCTTCCACCGATGAATACTACCGCGGAAAACATGGTTGTCTGGATTTATGAAAAAATGGCTGAGGCACTTTTAAAGGAAGAAAGACAGCAAAGGTATCAAGGTGCAAGAGTCGAGTTTGTGCGTCTTTTTGAAACGCCGACAAGCTATGCGGAAGCAAGACGGGAGTGGATGGAACTTGACTAAACTACCCATAATGGAAATTTTCGGACCAACGATTCAAGGCGAGGGAGCCGTAATTGGCCAAAAAACGATGTTTGTCAGAACGGCCGGATGCGATTATTCCTGCAGCTGGTGTGACTCTGCCTTTACCTGGGACGGTTCTGGAAAAAGTGATATTCGGATGATAGAAGCAGAGGAAGTTTGGCAGGAGCTAAAGGAAATTGGCGGTGATCGTTTTTCATTTGTTACGATCTCAGGGGGAAACCCGGCGCTACTTAAAAACTTGGATTCATTGATTAAGATTTTTAAAGAAAATGAGATTAAAATAGGCCTCGAAACGCAAGGCAGCAAGTGGCAGGATTGGTTCTTGGAGATTGATGAACTAACGATTTCTCCAAAACCACCAAGTTCGAAAATGGTAACAGACTTTTCAGTACTAGACCAGATCATTGAGAATTTGAAGGAATCCTCCCATAATGTAAGTCTCAAAGTTGTGATTTTCGATAATCGTGATTATGAATATGCCAAAAATATTCACCAACGCTACCCCTATGTACCATTCTTCTTGTCGGTAGGTAATGATGATATCAACACCTCTGACAATCAAGCACTACTAATGCATCTACTAAAAAAATATGAGCTCCTCGTTGATAAAGTCATGCAAGATTCAGACTTTAACAACGTAAAAGTTCTACCCCAATTACACACCTTGCTGTGGGGGAATAAACGAGGAGTATAGATTCGTATGGAACATTCTGTGAAACAAGAAAAATCGGGTGGTGCCTGGCACCGCCCGATTTTTGTCGAATTTAAAATCGGTTTTGTAGTTCATTTACTGTTACAAATTTATATCCTTTTTCTGTTAATTCTTTTAGGATCCCCTCAATGGTTTTTTGTTCGTTTCCAGTCTGGTCGTACATGGGATGGAGGAGTATGATGGAACCTGGTTTGATATTCTGTTTTACATAGTTTACCTTATCCTTAATAGAGGTATAATAGGTGTCCGGTTCTAGGTTCCATGTGATGGTATCCCTATGATGCTTGTTCAAATAAAAGGGGAGTCCGACAAGTTTTTTTCCATTTGGCGGACGAACATCGATTTCTCCCTTATATCCAACTTTGCGAATCAACTTATCCGTTTGTACAATTTCTCTCTTAATATAATTAGGGCTTTTAAAAATCATCCTTTTATGTGAATAGGTGTGATTGCCGATTTGATGTCCGGCTGCTGCAATTTTGCGTCCCTCATCTGGATGCTGATGTAATTCATTGCCAATGAGGAAAAAGGTTGCTTTAGCATGGTACTGATCGAGAAGGGTCAATATATTGTCCACGTTCCTTGTAGGACCATCATCAAAGGTAAGAGCTACCACCTTTTTATTGGTTTTAACATGGTCCGTAATACCACCAAATAACTGGTAAGTCCGTGAATTCATTAATTTGTATGTACCCAATAAAGTTAAAAAAAGTGCAAGCAAGATAACTGAAGATAAAAGTATTCTTTTCTTCATTACATCCTCCTATAATGGCCCGTTCTTTCTACAGTATAACAAACTGGTTAAAACTACTTTCTTCTTCACACATACTTTCCAACACACATTAAAAATAATCCAATTAGGTTTGAACAAGCGGTAATGGGGAATATAGAATAGGGGACCGAGCTAAGATAAATCCTAATGTTACTGAAAATTTATTTTTCTTACTTATATTATAAGAATTTAACAATTTCATTAAGTGTGTGTCCATCTGGCAGGTATCGACAATTCCCTTTCCAATAAGCCCTTATAATGGCCAATGGGAAAGGAGTTGATTTTCTTTCATCAAATATTATTTCATTATGATTTATTCCTACAAACGCTTTTTGACAGGATTTTTTCTACCTCTTTACTAATTATGGTCCATAAAACAATAGTTACAGCTAAATCATTTCGAATTCTATAAAGTAAACCACCGAAAAAACCAGTTAATAATTAGGAGGTTTAACAAATGAAAATATTACTTCGAAAAGCAGGACAGGAAAAACGGCAATTCCTGATTGACGAACTACTTAAGTTTGGAATTTACAAGAAAAATAATAAACATCTATATGAATGGAATTTATGTGAACTTGAAAAAGAATACCACTATATAGTTACGAATGATTTGGTTGAAAAGAGGAAGAACAATCTTGTAATGAGATAGTGCGTAAGAAAGCTCCAATCCTATAGTGGGTTTGGAGCTTTCCTAGTTTATACGAAGGTTCCTTGGAGCATTGCTCAAAAAAATATCCGACCACTCGGGCCGGATCCACAAAAAATATATTAAAAGGGAGAAAAATGAATAAGAAGCTTGTTCATTTTATGTTTTCATTTTACTTTCTAAAGATGAACAAATTATGAAAAAAGGATGAAAGATATTTTAAAAGGTGCAGTTTTTTTCTAATTATTAGTCTGAAAATTTTAATTATTTAACCGATTATCTCATCACCTGTCCTATGCCGACCGCATATTTTGGAGTAAAGGTGGTGATAAAACATGTCGTTTACACTTTCAGATTGGCTGCTTTATACTTTGTGGGGCGTCTTTGGACTCATGATCATTGATTTTCTTATCGGATTTTTCCAATCCTTCTGGAAAGGTTCCTTCACTCCTTCCATTGTATTAAATTATTTAAAAGATATTATCTACCTCGTACTGCCATTAAATATCCTTATCTCATTGTTCCCGATTGACCCAAGCGGCTGGATCCTCGTGACCTTCTATTTCATTGGCGGACTCGGAGTAATCCTCAAATATTTAATGGACATCAAAGGAAAATTCACCAAGTAGTTGTGAAACAAATTCTGTGAAACAAGAAAAATCGGGTGGTGCCTGGCACTACCCGATTTTTCTCGACTCTAGGCAACTTATAAGTAAATTGCTCATAGAATATTCTAAATCTTCTGTAAAGGATATGAGACCATGAGGAATTATCGGTGGATTAAGTGGCGTAAAATTATCCTCTGGGCCGCAGCCCTCGTCCTGATCACGGTGTTGATTTGGAGTGGAGGGCCAACAGCCTGGAATATTGCAATTAGTATTCTTAGTTTATTGCTGCAGTTGCTGTTTGCAATGCTATTTATGATCATCCAATTTGTTGCGCTCTTTTGGTTCTTGGCCCGAGGGCGTACGTATTGGATTCTGCCAGGAGAGACAGGTTCAACTTGGGACGATTATCGAGGAAACCCGGAAATTGTAGAAAATGCAAAGAGAATTGTTACCTTGCTTAAAGGTGTTAAAGAGTTCAAGGAAATGGGCGGTGAGGCAATCCGAGGGTTGCTGTTATGTGGACCACCCGGAACAGGCAAGTCGTACTTGGCTCAAGTCATTGCCAACGAAGCACAGGTTCCTTTTGCCTATGCATCAGCGCCAAGCTTTCAAAATATGTTCTTTGGTGTTGGCAATCTAAAAGTGATGGGATTATATCGAAAAGCTAGGAAGCTTTCAAAGGTGTATGGGGCTTGCATCATTTTTATTGACGAAATTGACGCAATCGGTATGAGCCGTCAGACTGGTGGGGCCGGAGGAGGTATGATGGGAGGACTCATGGGTATGGGCGGTTCCGGTCTTCTCAATGAGCTGCTTTTGCAAATGGATCCACCAAATATTGACAACTCAAAAATAGCGAAGCTCCTTCGTTCACTCGGTCTTCGCCGCAAGAAAGCAGATCGTCCCGCAGTATTAACCATTGGAGCCACCAATCTACCCGACGTACTTGATCAAGCGCTCCTTCGCCCCGGCCGTTTCGACCGCAAGCTTTGGGTTGATTCCCCAGATTTTGATGGCCGTGTCGACGTCTTCGATTACTATCTTCAAAAAGTAAAAAAAGATCCAACCATTACTGCCGAAAAGGCAGCACTTGACACCATTGGTTACAGTCCCGCCCAAATAAAACATATCGTGAATGAGTCTGTTGTCATCGCACACCAGCGTGGTGCCCAGTTAGCAAGCTATGAGGATTTCCGGGCAGCGATGGAGACATATGAGTGGGGACTAAAACAGCCGCTCCGATCCATGAGCGAGGACGAAAAACGAAATGTTGCATACCATGAGGCTGGTCATGCGGTTGCACAATATCTTTTGAAGGCACACGAACGTGTGTGGAAGGTGACAATCATCCGCCGAGGCGGGGCACTGGGCCTCGCTGCAACTAAACCAACACATGAACGCTATAATCGAAGTGATGATGAAATTCTTGCAGAAATCCAAGTCTGTCTCGCGGCTAGGGCAGCTGAAGAAGAGTTTCTTGGAAAAAAATTAAACGGTGTTACCTCGGATTTGCAGCAGGCAACTTTGTTAGCCGGTGCTTACCTAGGTGCAGTGGGCATGGGTGACGAGTTGTTTAGCTGGCTCGCTTTAGGATCTCAGGCTGAGGGACTAAAGGCGCTTCGGTCAAAGATTAATGAATTGCTGAAAGCCCAGATGCTTGAGGTGAAAAAGTTAGTTCGCGAACACGCTGACTTCGTCCATTTGATTGCAGCGGAACTGCTGAAACAAGGCGATTTAACCGGTGAAGAAATTGAACAAATTTATATTAACATATATGGGCATAGCCGTCCGCAGCCGGCATAATGTAAATGCTCTTATTTAAATTATATAAAAACACCTTCGCTAAAGAAATTAGATTAGCGAAGGGGTCTTCATTTTTACTACACATTATTTGGTCCTAGAAAAGTGTCTTCCAAAGGAATTTGAAGGGAAAATTCATCAAAAGGATAAGATTGTGCCCTTTAGCCACACGTATAAAATATTTTGTTTAACAAAAACTACGTATGAAAAGGGGTGTTACTATGGCGAAAAAGGAAAAATTTTCTCCTCAGGAATTCCAAAACGAAACAGAAGGCAATGTTATCGATCAAACCCGTCAATCAGATAAAAGTAATATTGAACTAAATGATATCAAGTCAGAGACGGTTATTATTGGCGGCGGAGATCCTAATCTATCTCCCGATGCTGGTAAACCACTAATATAAGGGAAAAACAACCGAGATTGGTTGTTTTTTCTTTTGCAGACATAAACAATCCCTTTACATTAGAAATGTTTCTCACTATGATTAACTTTGGAAATATAATAGAAAGATTTCATAGTTTTAGGGAGAATTTATTTTGAAAAAAGGGAAATTAATAGCTTCATTGTCTTTGACAGTTTCGCTTATATTCGCTGGCTTCGCCAGCGCTAATACAACCTTGGCAAAAACAACAAGCCCCAAACTTGTTCCTGCAACCGTTTCAAAGAATATTGATGGGGATACCATCCAAGTAAAATATAATGGGAAAAATGAAACGGTTCGGATGTTATTGATTGATACACCGGAAGATGTCGATCCTCGTAAACCGGTAGAACCATACGGCTATACAGCAGCCAAATACGCAAAAAGTAAGCTTCCGGTTGGAAAACACATCTATCTGCAGCTCGGTAAAAAGGGATATGAACGTGATAAATATCATCGCTTATTAGCCTATGTCTACATCACAAAAACAGATTTATACAACAAAGATGTCGTGAAAAAAGGATACGCCAGAGTCGCCTATGTCTATAAACCAAATACCGACCATCTTTCTGAATTGCAAAGTGCCCAATCCTATGCAAAATCTAAAAAATTAGGGATTTGGAGCATTTCAGGATATGTAACGTCAAATGGATACAGTCTCAGCAAATCATGTTCTTATGCCAGAAGCAATGGATACTCAACAAACGGCTGTGGAATCACCGGTACAAAAACAACCAATAGCAGTTCCAAAGGAACCACTTCCAGTTCAACAAAAGTTACAGGTACAACATTAACTGTTAAACATGGTCAACAGGCGTCCATAACAATCAAAACGAAACCGGGTGCAAAAGGTACCATCCAAGTGATTTACAGCTCTGGTCCAAGTAAAGCATCAGGGTTAACAGCAAAAACAGCAAACAGCGGCGGCTACATCACCTGGTCATGGCGGGTAGGAACCAGCACAAAACCTGGAAGCTATCCTGTGATTATGAAAGCAAATGGCTCCACTATCAAGAAAACGTTAATCGTCCGATAAAGACAAGCCCGGCTTAGGGCTTGTTTTTTTTCAAAAAAATATCCGGCATTCGCCGGATCCATAAAAAATATATTAAAAGGGGGGTTTGGAAAGCTAGTTTCCGTTCCATAGATATAGTTTACCCCCGAAAAATGAACAAACTATGAACAAACTTTTAAGGTTCGTGTAATTTAAAAGGCTATACTATTTCTGTAAGTTCGGATACATGGACAAGTAAAATATTGAACCTATAACTTTCATCTTGGATTTCGCAAAAGTCGGAGGAATATTGATGGTAAAGGATATAATTCTTTCCTTGATACATGACACGTTTATTTTTCAAAATGAACAACACCTTTCAAAAAAATTATTCGGTTAACATTACACAATATGTAGAAATTCCATCGAATATGACAAATTTCAACCAACTCTTTAACTGAACATCGTCATAATTTGTAATTAAGTAACCTTAAGGAAAAAAGGTGCAAACGGTCGTCATCATGACAATTCTAAAAAGCATCACCATCATGATTACCCCTTCCAATATAGAAGACTTTTATAAAAATAGAATAGAGCATTTTTGTTAAGGTGTTATTATTTTATTGTAAATTTATGATTAAAATAGTGCCTCCTTAGAACTTACCTTAATTTATTATAGTGTTCATAAAATATTTTGAAAAGCTGCTCATCGCCGCCACGATCGGGATGAAGGCATTTGAGTAATTTTTTAAATTCCTTTTTTAACAAGGAAGGATCGGCGCTCTCATCTAATCCAAATATGGTGTTAAATGTAAGTGGGGGAGCAGCAGTAAGAGCATATTCTGCTTGTAACATTTTTTTTAGAGAACGAACCTTAGCTTGTTCAATGCGAACAGAGCTTTTTAATTGCTCAATATCCTCTTTTAATTTTTGGTTTTCCTTAAACGTTTTTTCCCAATGTTGAAAATCGACTCCATACCTCTTCGTTTTCTCCTCGATTTTCTTTTCAATAATAAATGATGCTAAATCACTGGGATTGACCAAGTAATCGATCTTTATATTTTTGGCCCTTCTTGCCGTTATTTTTCCCTCAAGAATCCACTGAATAACGGTTAATTCACTATCGGTAATACCTTCCTCTTTTAGGTGTACTGTCACTTCTTTTACATTTAACATAAGATCACTCATCAATCGTTTTCAGATTTTACACGCTAATTTTAATGTATCATACTGAAAACATTACATGTTTACTAAATTATTTAATTTTTATTAAAATAATTTGTCAAAAGTCTTACCGTAATAGAGACATTTTGACAAAGGAAGTCCACGTTCCTGCATAGAATAAAAAATATATAATATATTGGTAACTTTCAAAATTAAGGAGGAATAGGAATTAGTTATGATCCCTACGATCTTAATCCCGGGTATACAAGGTACAAAACTCGTCAATACCAATACCCTAAATTTCGATACCATCTGGTCAGCTGTTCAAAGTAAATTTGAAACCATCTATGATCTGGCATTAAAGCGGGATAGCCGTTTTGAAGTGAATCCAAAATCTATGATTGAGCGGAGTGATGTGGAAGATTTGGCTTACCGCCAAGCCGTACACATTATTGAAAAAAAGACGGCAAGTCCTGTCTATATTTTTGGGTACGACTGGCGGAAATCCTCAGAAGAAAATAGTAAGCGTTTGGAAACCTATATTGAATATTTGAAAGAAAAACTTTCTGTGAAAAAGTTTAACTATATTGCTCACAGTCTTGGCGGAATGGTGTTTAGCTGTTATTTGAAAAATTTAAAAGGGAATTATGAGTCAATTGAGCATGCCGTTTTGGCAGTATGCCCGTTTATGGGTTCGGTTCGGGCGCTAATTTCCCTTACTGCTGGAGAGGGCGGATTTGAATTTCCACTTTTCAATGCAAATGATGAATTTCGAAAAATTGCCCGGACGTTTCCATCGGTATATGAATTATGCCCAATCTATAAAGATGCCATTGTATTTGAAGGCGGCTCGGCATTTGATTTAGGTAATCCTGATGATTGGCAATCCAATATCGGTAATGATGACAGAGCAATGTTTCTTGACCGAATTAGTCAGGTGAGAAAATTTCGGGATATTAATCATCCAGCTATGCTTGATTTAACGGAGCTCCCAGATGAGGTGCAGAAAAGATTACTAATTCTTGCAGGAGTGGGCGAAGACACAAAAAGCAAAGTAATTGTAGAGCCCCAAAGTCCTGATGGCGGGGTGAAAAATTTCTTCAATTTTGATACATTATATTCCAGTGGAGATGGGGATGGAGTCGTTCCGATTGAGAGTGCTGAAATTTACAAGCAGTCCGTTTTAACGCTCACGGTGCGGAAAAAGTGGAATCAAGTAGCCATGCATCCACTTTTCTTGAACGATGGCAGAGTCCAAACGCTCATTACTCGCTTTTTTTTAAATAGTACTTCTGAATATGCCAATGGTAATCCTTGGTGGTCGGTGATAGACGGGTCGGTTAATAGGTTATAAATAGAAGGAACAGCAAAACTAGGAGTCCTTTCTGTTTTTTAGTTGATAATATTCTATATAAGCATTTAAGTTTGTTTTCTCGATTCGGATTGTTACTATAGTAATATCATCTTCACCTTGAAAGGACAAATGATTATGGCAAACATTCATATCCCTTTATCCGTATTAAATCTAGCACCAATTCGCGCAGGACAAACCTCGAAACAGGCGATTGATTCAATGGTCGATCTCGCACAAGCGGTTGAAAAAATGGGTTATCAAAGATACTGGATTGCTGAACATCATAATTCACCTACCTTGGTAAGTTCAGCAACTTCTATATTAATCAAACATACATTAGAACATACTAGTACCATTCGTGTCGGATCAGGTGGGATTATGCTTCCAAACCACTCTCCCTTAGTTGTAGCCGAACAATTCGGTACAATGGCAACGATTTATCCAAATCGTGTTGAACTGGGACTTGGCCGGGCACCAGGTACGGACATGATGACGGCTAATGCCCTCAGACGTTCAAAAAATGATTCTGTCTATACCTTTCCTGATGATGTTCAGGCCTTACTTACTTATTTTGGACCTGAAGAACAGCAAAGCTATGTTAGAGCATATCCTGGCATTGGGACTAAGATTCCAATTTATATTCTTGGTTCTTCAACAGACTCAGCCTATTTGGCTGCAAGTCTTGGACTACCGTATGTGTTTGCTTCCCACTTTGCACCAACCTATATGGAAGAAGCCATATCGATTTATCGCGCACGCTTCCAGCCGTCAGAATATTTAGATAAGCCATATATGATGGTATGTTTAAATGTAATTGCTGCGGAAACGGATGAAGAGGCACACTTTCTGTCAACAACCATGCATCAATTTTTCTTAAATATTGTTCGGAACACACGAAATCCATTACAGCCTCCAGTTGAGAACATGGACGAGCTGTGGACACCGATGGAAAAAGAAATGGCTAACCAAAGAACCGATGTGGCGTTATTAGGCAGCAAAGAGACAATTCGTCAACAATTAACAAGCTTCCAGGAAAAATATGATGTCCAAGAAATTATGGCGGTATCCTATATTTATGATTTTGAAAAACAAAAGAGGTCCTACGAAATCTTTAAAGAAATAGTAGAGGGGAAATAAAATATTTCAGAATGGCAAGATAGCTCGAGTGATCTTGCCATTTTTATTTGGCCTTGCGAATCAAAGTTTTCGGATTCGCATTTAGAACTAGCAAAGCCCCAACAAGTACGATAGAAGCAATCCAAATGGCTTTAGTGCCATAGTGAATAGTGGACAAAGCACCTGTGAAAGCCCCAACTAAAAAGGAAAGAATGATAACCGTGAAATCAAAAAATTGAATGATTCCTTGGCGGTCATGAAGGACTAGAGCTGTATAGGCTGCTTGTGCAGCTGTTCGCAAATTTCCCGTAACCATTGCCGAATTATAGGGCCATTTTACGAGTGTGCGGAAAGATGAAATTTGAACAGAAGCAACGAATGCAATAGTTACGGTAACAACAATATTTGGTACTTCAACAGGCCATGTTCCTACAAAGACTAACACAATGCTCTCCAATAAAAGAACCGTTCGGGCCGGAAAGGGAAAGGTTCTTGTAATCTTTGGATGCTTCAACCCCTCGGCGACCGCCACTCCCAGAACAAACGCCAAAATAGGAGGAATATGTTTAAATCCTTGGTCCCATTGTCCTTGTGCTGTCTCTACGCCTAACAAAACAAGGTTTCCTGTCTGGGACGTCGCAAATACACCATCCCTGCTAACATAGGTGTAAGCATCTAAAAACCCTCCGACAAAGGCCAGGAAAATGCCTAAAGCCACGGATTCAGCTGTTATTCGCGGTAGCTTCGCAAAGCTACTATTAATATACTTGGTAAAAGGGGTAAAATTTATTTTTTGAATCTTTTCCATCAAGGGTCTCCTATCCATTTTTTATGCGCTAAATTTTATCATCCCCCTTTGTACTAGAATTTTTGCGTCTCGAATCATAAAAACTTATAATAATAACACTTGTTTGAAAGGAAGAGCGATAAATGGAAAAAACACTTGAAACATTACAAGAACTGCATCGATCAGTTCAAAAATTGGAAACCGTCCTGCAAGAAGTATGGACTTATGTAGATGAGCTTGGTGAAGACGATGACTTCAAGGAATTGAAGAAAAACGCAAAACAATCTAAAAACGGTCTTTTAGAAAGGATGAATGAATTTAATCAGTTTCTTGGGGAAATTCCCGAAGATGGTACGTCCGCAGTTGATTTGGAGGATGCCATTTCAGAGCTGATTGATTGGATAAAAGCAAATACATAATAATGATCCAATTTTTATATGGAATAATCCAGTATGAAAGGTACACCTTAAGAGTAAGAAAATTTGTTTGAAGGAGAATACCTCGTGAATTCATATGAAATTAACGATATGATCATCGATGATGATTTTGCTAGTGAGGAATATGTAACCGTAGAATTTTCTTCCAATCAAAGAGAGTATAGGATCACATTTAAAAAAGCAGATCTTGAAATCATGAATAGCTGGGTGTTCGAGAATGGCACATCCCTACCGGCAAATATATCAGAAGAGATGGTTGAATCGATTAGAGACGATGTGAAAAAGAGAATTTAGCCGTATTAAAGAAAAGGGGGGAGCATTTTTAATGCTCCCCGTAATCCTAATAGATTTTAATCATGAATGAACCGCAGTTAAATTTAAAATTTCATACAACTCATCAAGCTTCTGTATTTGATAGCTTGGAATAATCTCAGAGTGATTAGGCTTTAACTTTGAATTGAACCAGCATGTGGTAATTCCAGCGAGCTGTCCGCCTTTCATATCAGAACTTAACGAATCGCCAATAATTAGGCAATCTTCTAATGCGAAATCTGGGATTCTTGCAAAAACATAATCAAAAAATCCCTGCATTGGTTTTTGGAAGCCTGTTTCCTCTGAAACAAAAATATCCTTGAAAAATGGTGATAATCCTGAATCGCGGAGGCGTTTATATTGAGTCTCCGAAACACCATTTGTGACTATATATAAATCAAAATGATTTTGCAGGTTGGAAATTAATTCAAGAGCCCCCGGAATAAGTTGATGACTTTCTGCAAGTAATCTCCGATATTGTTTTTCTAATAATGAACCATCTACCTCAAGGCCATATTCCTTAAAAAGAATCGAAAAACGAGAATTCAATACCCCATCTAGATTAAGTTTTCCTTCTTCAAAAGCAGTCCACAGTCCTTGATTGATATTTTTATAACGACTGACTACTTCATTTGTAAGGGGAAAATTCTGTTCCTCAAGAAGTAAGCGTAAAGCTTCTTTTTCAGCCGCACCAAAATCCAATAATGTGTCATCAACATCAAATAATAAGGTTTTGTATTTTTTCAAAATAATCTCACCATCTTTTTTCCATTCTTTTATACTTCTAATCATTTTACATTAATTTTTATAAAATTGTATAGATAAAAATTGGTGCATGCCCCACAGTGCTTTAAAGCTTTGCAGTGGTGGGGGAAGGCACCATGAATAGTTCAGTTGAAAAAAGTTTAAATTAATAGAAGCGTTTATAAATCAGGGCAAATGGAGGGAATTTTTATGAAAAAAGACATGAATAAAACGGTGAAGATTGTGTCGAATGATGCAGTAGTTGGCAAACCCTATCTTGATATTGACAGGGTGATACTTGAAGGTAAATCAGATTATTCAAATGAAAAAGGCAATGATCAAAGGTAGGTTTAACCTAATTTAATTGGGAATTCCTGCCGACACACGGCTTGATTTGAAAGATAAGCATTTTTATATGAATTTTTACGGAAACCAGCCGATAATTTGTAAAATGGTCAGAGCAATTTCAATCACAATAAGTATCACGATGATCCATTCGACAAATAGTCCTCTAATAGAGTGGCTGATGGTAGAGAAGCCGTCCATTATATTATATAAAATGTCTGTTTTGCTTTTTAGAATTTTATACCGATCGTTTAATTCGAAGAACTCGAGCATCTTATCATAAAATTCATTCGCTGTGCTGCTGGTCCAGGTAATATCGGGCTTATCCAAAATCATGATATATGCAAGGGTATTGTACTCATGCCGGACAATTTTCGCTGTTGTTCTAGCAAGCTCTTTATTGCCGATCCGCAGCTTTCCTTTTTCGAGCCGGTCAATCATTGTTTCTAGCTTATCGTGGATTTTTCCAAGCTGTTCCTCTGTTTTTTCAAGTGCAACTGATTTGGCGAGCACAGTAGAAATTAACTCGGGGTAAAAGCTTTCATACCTCGGTACCACTACATATTCGTCTGTTAATTCAAGGGTTTCGGTGCCACGAACATGAAGGCTGTAATCATCCGTATATTTGTAGGTTTGATTAAGATCAATGTCCGGTTCAAAGAAATGGAAAAATTGAAAAAAAACCATCATATCATTGGTGTCGATTAGATTGATGAAAACAACGCTGCCAAAGGAAAAAACCAGAACCATTTGCGATTCCTCAACTTCTTGTCCAAGGATGGTTTTTAAAATATTTCCCCTCAAGATTAAAGGCTCTTCCCAAGTGAATTTTTTCGGAATACCGCAATGAATGGCAATTTTGTTTAGATCAATTTCATGGGTGATGGCAAATGCTTTAAAGGTAATGGCCTTCATAAAGATCACTCTTTTCAGCGAATTGGTCATGCTTTCTATAAGTCTATTCATTGGAAAATCAATTTTGACCATTTCTTTGGATAGATAAGAATTTACTAACCTTAAGCAAGCACTCATTTTTTTTTAAAAAGGGGAACTACAGCATAAAATAAATAATGTTACAATAGGAATAAAATGAAATGGTGGGGTAACATATGTACAGCTTTAAAAATGATTACAGTGAGGGTGCACATCCAAGAATTTTGAATGCTTTAATAGAATCAAACTTCGAACAGGAAGAGGGGTATGGGGAGGATCGTTATACCCGCAAAGCGATTGAATCGATAAAGAATAGAATCGGCCGGTCGGACATCGATGTTCACTTATTATCGGGTGGAACGCAGACCAATATGATCGCAATATCAGCATTCCTGCGACCGCATGAAGCTGCAATTGCGGTTAGTACCGGTCATATATTAGGGCATGAAACGGGTGCAATTGAGGCGACCGGACACAAAATTCTATCTGTAGAATCGAGTGATGGAAAAATAACCCCATTCCACTTGCAAGCCGTATTGGACTCCCATCCGGATGAACATATGGTGAAACCAAAGCTCGTGTACATATCTAATTCGACTGAAATAGGGACAATTTATAAGAAAAATGACTTGGTGCAATTGCGGGAATTCTGCGAACGCCACCATCTAATCTTATTTATGGATGGTGCAAGACTGGGATCCGCTCTTTGTTCAACGGAAAATGACCTTGAGTTAAGTGACTTACCTGCATTGGTAGATGCATTTTATATTGGCGGAACAAAGAATGGAGCACTTTTAGGTGAAGCATTAGTGATTTGCCGTGATTCCCTTAAGGAAGATTTCAGATATCATATGAAGCAAAAAGGGGCGCTCCTTGCAAAAGGAAGACTTTTGGGCATACAGTTTTTGGAACTATTTCAGGATAATTTGTTTTTTGAATTGGCAACACATTCAAATAGGATGGCAGAAATGCTAAAGGTTGAAATTCACGGAGAAAATATTTCATTTTTGACTGATTCTCCCACAAACCAAATCTTTCCGATTTTGCCCAATTCCGTGATCGTTGAACTTGAAAAGAAGTATGGCTTTCATATCTGGGAAAAAGTCAACCAAGATTATTCAGCGATTCGACTTGTAACCTCTTGGGCAACAAAAGAGGAGCAGGTAGCAGCATTTATTGAGGATTTTAAAAAGATAGTAGATAAAAGAATATAAAAATAGATGACTTTGTTTCATTTGAGACAAAGTCATTTTTTTATTGACTGGATAAAATAAAATATATAATATAAAATATACAAAAGACTGAAAATTTGGAAAGCCTTTTGTAATGAATAGATAAGTGAAAGGAGATGTAAGGTATTGAAACTAGAATTGAATAAAGGGAAGGGGCTTGCAAGTATGGAAAATAAAAGCCATGAATTAAAGCGTGGGCTTAGCTCCCGACATATTACCATGATTTCCATCGGTGGAACCATCGGTACAGGTCTTTTTCTAGCATCTGGGAATGTTGTTTCAAAAGCGGGCGCGCTTGGCGGTCCTATTGCGTATTTAGTTATTGGAATTTTAGTTTATGTTTTAATGAAAGGACTTGGCGAAATGTCCACATTCATGCCGATTCCTGGTGCGTACACGACTTATTCCGGTCTGTTTGTTCATCCGGTATTAGGCTTCATGGTTGGCTGGAATTTATGCATCAACGGCTTTCTCGGTCTCGGGGCTGAAATCGTTGGAGGGGGGATGATTTTAAACCAATTTTTCCCGAGTATTCCTCCCGTTGCTTTCTGTATCATGCTTTCCTTATTGATTCTGGGATTAAACTTAATCGATGTAAAAACATACGGTGAAGCTGAATACTGGTTTGCCGGCATCAAAGTAATTGCAATTATCATTTTCCTCATTGTTGGTGTTTTAATGATTTTTGGTGTGATTGGAAAACAAGGCTTTATTGGATTATCCAATTTGAACAGCCATTCTATGTTCCCAAATGGATTTTCTGCGGTTATCTTGATGATGACTGGGGTCATATGGTCATATCTGGGTGTTGAAACGGTTGTAACAGCAGCAGGAGAAACCAAAAACCCTCAGAAAAATGTGCCTAAAGCAATAAACACCATTTTCTTTAGGATTTTAATTTTCTACGTTGGTTCGGTAACTGTTATAGGATTAGTTGTTCCTTTTGAAAATGTAAGCGTTTTAAGTAATGGCTATGCGGGACTGTTTGGTTTGGCTGGTATACCGGGTGCGGCTACGATCATGAATATCGTAATTTTGACATCATTGGCTTCCGCGGCAAACTCTATCGTGTATGCACTTAGCAGAACATTAGTTGCATTATCAAAAGAGGGAAAAGCACCAAAAGCATTGGCAAAAGTTAATAAGCGTGGGATCCCAATGAATGCCGTTCTTCTCACATTGTTCCTTGGACAGGTTTCGCTAATTACCAACTTCGTATCACCAGATAAAGTGTTCATTTGGCTCATTTCCATCGCTGGTTTTAATACACTTCTTGGTTGGTTCGGTAGCTTCCTTTCTCACTATCGATTTAGAAAATGGCTTACTGAACAAGGCGGATCTGTGGACAAGCTTAAGTTCAAAATGGGTACGTATCCGATTCCAACAATCATCTGCTTATTCGTTTTAGTGGCAATTGCCATTTATACAGCTTATAGCTCGGATACAAGATTTTCATTCTATATAGGTGCACCTATGCTCGTTTTATACTTCATTATCGGAACGATCTTAAATAAAAAAGGAAAACTGCATGAACCAAACTACAAACCTTTCTTAGATGCTCACATCAATGATACGGAAATTAAATAAAACTAGTAATCTAGTTTTGGTTAAAAGATTAGGCCTTCTTTTCAGAAGGGAAAGGTCTTTTAAGGGGAATGGAAAGACAAAGCTTGATTGAAAAAAGGAAACTTGTCCTTCTGGGGTAGCTGGAGGGACAAAAAACCGGATTTATCAAGGAAACTGTCCTTCCGGAGTGGGTGGAGGGACAAAAAACCGGATTTATCAAGGAAACTGTCCTTCCGGAGTGGGGGAAAGGATAAAAACATTAGATTATCAAGGAAACGTGTCCTTCCAAAATTTCTGGAAGGACACAGCTTTTTTTATAAAATAGGAAACTGTCTTTTAAATGTTCTATAAAAACAGAAAACTTACTTAAGGGAGAAAGCTTTCTTCCGGGTTGGCTGAAAAGAACAAAGCCCTCATGGAAGAGAATCACCAGGTTACTAAAAAGGTAAATTATAAGTAAGCTATATATTTAATTTTTCAACATAAAAGGCATAATGCCTCGCCCCAATTATATTAAAATGCTTCTTTAAGACCCTACAAATTCTTTTTCTCGACTCTATGACCCTACACCAATCATAAACCAGTTTCGTCGTAATTTTTATTTCTGGAAATAGCAGCTTAATTTCTTCTACCATTCGCAAAACGGCGGATTCAACCTCTTCTTCATGACCGCACTGGTGACATTTACACTTATTACCGTTAGTGGGATTCAAAAACGAGAGACACTTTTCACATGTCAGTCCTTTTTGCACCGTATTATATTGATACGACGGAATATTTTTATAAGGGGATTCCTCAACATGTACTGAGAGTAATTTGGATGCTAGATTCCTGTGATTTTCGTTTAGTGATGAAGGGGCCAAGTCGAATTTAGCTAAGTACCGTTTAATTTGTGTTGGGAAAATAATAGGTTCGTTGAGAGGGGCCTGATATAAAGTAAACTGAGGGTTGATAAATACAACAAATGCTTCAATTGGGTAATGATAGCTGAGATGATAGAGCAATTGCCTGAGTAAAGATTCACTACGCTTCAACTGTAGAACTGGATTCTTAATTTCAGATTTAGATCTAGTATTATATGCTTCTTTTTCGTAAAAATAGTCCCCTTCATAATTTTTAACCTCAAATAAGTGAATCTTTTTTTGAGTAATAATAAGTGAGTCAATTTGAAAGAGTGTATTATTAACCTTAAATAGCAAATCATTTAAAATATAGCATTCACATTGAAGTTTATTTGTTAATTCATCAAACATAACTTCTCCCTCATAACCTTTTTTTAGGTTAAGATAATTCTGTCTGTCATCTTCTGATAAATTCATCCTTGTGTTTAATGACCTAAGCACTTTTAAATTCTTTGGTTCTAGCCGCGGTTTTATGATCATACGCCACACCCTTTCTTATTTTGAACTCAATAATATTTTATAAATAGATTGTCGTTATTGGGGATAATTTTATTGAAGATTTTGTTAATATTTTTGAAAATATTATTTTTAATATAGATGATTTGGTGGGGAACAAAATCACTAGATTATTTAGGAAACTTCCTTTCCAGAATGGCTGGAGTTACAAAAACATTTATTTATCAAGGAAACTGTCTTTCCAGAGTTGCTGGAGTTACAAAAACATCAGATAACCAAGGAAACTGTCTTTCCAGAGAGGTTGGAGGGACAAAAACATCAGATAATCAAGGAAACTGTCCCTTCCAGGGCACGCTGGAGGGACAAAATCAAACAATTAACCCACATTTTGTCCTTCTAAAGCATACCGCCTAGAAGGACTGAGTTCTAAATTAACCCGAGCCGCTCTAATCCAAACCGGACTCCGTCTTCTTCGACAGAAAATGTGACCATTTTCGCAGCCTGTTTTACTTCATCGCGTGCTGACCCCATCGCCACTCCCATTCCTACCAGCGATAGCATTTCAATATCATTTAAGCCATCGCCGAACGCAATCGCTTCATCTGGAGCAATTCCCATCTTTTCTAATAATTTTGATACGCCGACCGCTTTGTTGGATTTGGTCAAATTCACATCACAGGTTCTAGCACCCGAAGTCCATCTTCTGAAATCTAATTCCGGAATCTCCTGTTGGTAGGATACCTCATCCTCTAGCTCACAATGAAGAAATAATTGATAAATATCTTGGTCCTTCCAAAAATGAGGAGGTGCCAGTTCAAGCTGCCATGAGTCATGCATGTACGCTTCCGTCACGAACGGGTGATTTAGGTCTGAAACAGTAAAACGAGTTCCAGCTAAAAAGGTAAGCGGATGCAGATAACCATGGGACATGGTTAGAACCTTTTCTAAAACCTCTTTCTCAATGGCATTCTTATATATTTCTTTTCCTTCATGATAGGCATAGGCCCCGTTAAAAAAGACCATTGAATCCACGCCCGTATCGTGAATAATGGAATTTGAAAAATAAGGAGCTCTACCCGTAGCTATTACCACTTTTATATTTTTGTCTCTTAATTGCTGAATGGCACCAAACGTGGCTGGACTAATTGTTTTTCCATGGGGAAGAATCGTCCCATCAATATCTAAGATGACAACCTTGTAATTCATTTAATACTCTCCTCACAGTAAAAACTTGTAATCTAAAGAACAGTATAAACATGTTTTGTTAAAAGTAAAATTTAACGAATCCAACGCTTACTTTCTTATGTGGAAAATTGTTGGAAATATGATTTGTTTTTGGATAAATAGCCATTTAAACTTAAAAAAATAAAACCATCGATGTGTTGGGGCTTGCCAGCGGTAAATGTACATAAGACGAAATATAATATTCCTGTAAAATTTTTCGGAAACCGAAGCAACTAAATAGAAAAAATAGAGAAAATCGGTTAATCTGTAAAAGTATTCTTTTTAGGATGGCAATTTTTAAATATTAACTATGGGGGATGGTTGAATGGTGATATCAGGTAATAAACACTCCACGATTGTGGCACTTTTACTAGCGGGAACGTTTATTGCGATCTTAAATCAAACGTTGATGATTACAGCAATTCCTCCGGTAATGGATGAAATGAATGTTACGGCCAATAGTGCACAATGGCTGACAACAGTATTTATGCTTGTCAATGGAATTATGATTCCTGTAAGCGCGTTTTTATTGGAGCGTTTTACAACAAGACAGCTTTTTATTTCGGCCATGAGTATTTTTGCGGTGGGTACCTTAGCAGGGGGGATTGCGCCAAATTTTGAGATGCTATTACTCGGGCGAGTCATCCAATCGATTGGAGCAGGAGTTATGCTTCCCCTGATGCAAACAGTATTTTTAATGATATTTCCGGTCAATCGCCGCGGTTCAGCAATGGGCTTGGTCGGACTCGTGATTTCCTTTGCCCCCGCCATTGGTCCCGCTTTGTCTGGATGGGTAACATCACACTTTTCTTGGAGAGTTCTGTTTTTCATCATTTTACCAATTGCACTTCTCGATATCCTCATTGCCTTTATTGCCTTGAAAAATGTAACAGAGATCTCCAAACCAAGGGTTGACATGATTTCCATTATCTTTTCTTCGTTTGGTTTTGGGGGACTGCTTTACGGATTTACTGCTGCTGGAAATTACGGATGGACCAATTCGACCACCATCCTTTCTCTAGTAATTGGTGTGATTTCATTAGTATTATTTATTTCCAGGCAGTTACGTTTAAAGCATCCAATGCTTGAATTTGGAGTGTTTAAGTATTCCATTTTCCCGTTCGCCATTATCATTGGGATGATTGGCTTTATGGGTTTAATTGGGGCTGAGACGATTATTCCTCTGTTTATGCAGAACATGCGCGGATTTTCTGCATTCGAAGCTGGCCTCGCCCTCTTACCAGGGGCACTGGTCAGTGGATTTATGGCACCGATTGTAGGTAGAGTGTTTGATAAAATTGGTGCACGTTGGTTAGTGATGATTGGGTTAACGATTATGACTGCGGCTTCCTTTGCCTTTACACGTTTAGGTTCCTCGACGACGATGACCTATATTACCGTCTTATACGGAATCAGAATGCTTGGACTTTCGATGGTGATGATGCCGGTCGCCACGTCTGCGTTAAACCAGCTACCAAAACGATTAATTCCTCATGGAGCTGCCATGGATAATACGATGAAAATGATTGCTGCCTCAGTAGGGACTGCGATTCTTGTTACAGTTATGACCACAACAGCAGAAACAGCAAAACAGCGCCCGGAGATTTCTCATCCAGATATGTACGGTGCAAACGTGGCCTTTATGGTGGTTTCCATACTTACACTGCTTGGACTCATTCTTTCCTTTTTTATAAAAAAGGACCAACAGTCAGAAGGGGAATTGAAAGGGAAAAGCAAGGTAAGCGTTAAAATGCAGGAATGAAATTAACTAAAAGAAGACATATGCTCGCTGGCACATGTCTTCTTTTATTTTTAGGATCTAAATTTTAACGGAAGCTTCTTTCGATACCAGTGCTTTTCGCCATGAGACTTGGACAATTGTTAACACTAACAATGCTGCAAAGCTGACCCCCGCATAAACCAAAAAACCAGCTGCATACGATCCTGTAAATTGTTTAAGTGTTCCCAAAATATTCGGAACAAAAAATCCGCCAACCCCGCCTGCAGCTCCAACAATGCCGGTGATCATCCCAATTTCTTTTTGGAATCGCTGCGGAACCAATTGAAAAACCGCCCCATTTCCCATCCCAAGACAAAGCATGCCTATCAATAACAAAATGGTCACCAGGGTTAATCCGGGAAGCAGGCTTACACCAAACATCATGAGCGTCACCCCAATGAACAAAAAGATTAGAAGGCGGCCCCCGCCAATTTTATCAGCAATCCATCCTCCAACAGGGCGGAAGAAGCTCCCTGCAGCTACACAAAGGGTAACAAAATCCCCGGCCTTTACTTTTGATAAATCATATTGGTCCACAAAAAAGATGCTCAAAAAACTGGATAGGCCGACAAATCCGCCGAATGTGACGCTATAAAGCATGCAGAAAAACCAAGTATCTTTCTTTTTAAAAACATTGAAGTATTGGGCGATAGGTTTTGCCTGTGGCTGCGATGGAGCATCCTTGGCTATCAAGCTATAAATAATAAAAACCAATAAAAGTGGAATAATAGCCAACCCTATAACATTATGCCAGCCAATTTGGTCTGCAATCCGCGGTCCAAATAAAGTGGCGAATAGCGTTCCGCTGTTTCCTGCACCGGCAATCCCCATTGCCAGACCTTGTAAGTGCGGTGGATACCAGCGACTTGCCATTGGAATGGCTGCTGCAAAACTTGCACCTGCTATACCGAGCAGAATTCCGATAAAATATAGCTCGATTAAGGATTTCCCAAACAACCAGGCCCATAAAAGTGGAACCATTGTAATAAGCATCCCGCTGATGGCGGTTTTACGAGGACCGATGCGATCGGTTAAGATCCCAAGTACAATCCGGAAAAACGAACCGCTTAGAATCGGAATTGCGACAATCAACCCTTTTTGAGAAGGGGAAAGGCCAAAATCCCTTGTAATATAAACTCCAAGTGCCCCCAGCATCACCCAAATCATGAAACTTACATCAAAGTATAAAAATGAAGCAACTAATGACGGTGTATGACCGCTTTTTCTTAAATCTGATATTTTCATCTTCTAACACTCCCTTTGAGAAATATCCTTACCAACCGATACCTGGATTCTTTAAGAACCATACTTTCCCTAGTAAAAATATAAATAAAATCCAGCTAATCTCTTTTTTCATTTCTTTAACCTCCGTTTTTGAAATTTTTGTCTGCTTAAGCGTAATCGTTAAGTTCCGGAATTGTCAGTTTTTCTGTTAAGAAATCTAACACGGTTTTTAATAATGAATTTTCTATGTTAGAAAATGTAACATGTATGATTTTTTTCAATTGGACTTATGGAATAATAGGTGTGTTATTTATCCCGTAATATTAACCATCTTTAAAAAGAGCTGGAGGTTTATAAATGGAGAAGGAAAAACTAGTGCTAGTTGGCAACGGTATGGCGGGTGTGAGATGTATTGAGGAAATAATCAAAATATCACATGTTCAATTTGATATTACGATTTTTGGAAGTGAGTCACATGTGAACTATAATCGGATTCTTTTGTCATCAGTTCTGCAGGGGCGGGAAACATTCAAAGAGATTACCTTAAATGAACGAGAGTGGTATGACAAACATCAGATTCAACTTTTTACAGGGGAAACGGTAACAAAAATAGATAAAGAGAAACAAGTGATAAAAACCGATCAAAATCGTGAAATTTCCTACGATCATTTGATTCTAGCCACCGGTTCCGTCCCGTTCCTCCTTCCTATTACTGGTGCAGATAAGGATGGAGTGTTTACATTTCGGACCATTGAAGATTGCAAGAGAATAATCGAAGCATCGAAGCATTATAAAAAAGCAGCCGTAATCGGTGGAGGAGTATTAGGCCTGGAGGCAGCGAGTGGGCTGCTCAATCTTGGGATGGATGTACAGGTAATCCATAATGGGAGCTTCCTCATGGAAAGGCAGCTCGATCAAACAGCATCCCAAATGCTGCAAAATAACCTAGAAAAACAAGGGGTAAAGTTTCTGTTTGAAAAAGAAACAAAAGAAATCATCGGGAACAGCCGAGTAGAGGGGCTTCGTTTTAAAGATGGTACTGACGTTGAAACCGATTTGGTTGTGATAGCAGTAGGGGTGAAACCAAATGTCCAATTAGCTATAGATAGCGGAATCAATACAAACCGGGCGATTCTTGTCAATGACTATATGGAAACAAGTGCACCAAATATTTATGCAGTTGGAGAATGTGTTGAACACCGCAGGATGGTTTATGGATTGGTGAAACCTTTGTATGAACAAGGGAAAATACTGGCGAAACGGATCTGCGGTCAGGACACGAAAGGGTATGTAGGGTCCATCCTATCCACCCAATTAAAAATATCAGGTGTGGAGGTATTCTCTGTCGGGATGTTTGCCGAAACAGAGGCATCAAAGTCTATTAATCTCTATGATGGACCGGGAGGAGTTTATAAGAAGCTTGTTTTTCAAGATCAAAAGATGATGGGTGCCGTCTTATTCGGAGATATAAAAGACCAAACGAGATTGCTGGAAATGATTGTGAATCAAGAGGTTGTACCTGATGGGGAAGAGTTGACACTGCTTCAACCTGCTAATCAAGAGGAAAGTACGGTTGCTATAATGCCTTGCCATACCATGATCTGCAATTGTAACGGGGTCACGAAAGGGGCTATTATTGATACGGTTCAAAAAAACGGATTAACGAACGTCGACGAAATAAAAAAATACACAAAGGCGTCAGGCTCTTGTGGTGGCTGCAAGCCGTTAGTTGCTAAGCTTCTTTCCTATATTCAGAGCGATAAATTTGAAGAAAAGCTGGTCAAAGAGACCTCAATGTGTGACTGTACTTCGTTGACTGAAGAGGAAGTTGTTCTTGAAATGCAGGTTCAAGGTCTATCATCTTTACAGGAAGTGATGGATGAACTGGCTTGGAAGAACAGGGCTGGTTGTACAACTTGCCGACCTGCCATTCACTATTATTTAACTATGATCGACCCTGAATATGAGAACAAACAAAGTAATCTTACTGATTATGATGGGATGAATGTAATTCATCAAGTGAATAAATTCACATGTAACTGTGAAAAAAAATCCTCACTTGAATTGGCAAATGATCTGGTAAACAGATTTGAATTCCTCTTAACACCTTCTCAGGTGAAAATCTCTGTTTCTGCTTGTATTCATAATGGACCCGATTCAACCATAAATGATCTAGTCGTTATCGGGATAGACAGAGGATGGGAAATCTATGTCGGCGGGTGGAGCGGAGGCAATGCACGCACTAGCGAGTTGTTATGCATTGCTGAAACCAATCTAAAAGCAATAGAAATGATCTCCGGTTGTATTCAATATTATCGGGAAAGTGCCAATTATATGGAGAAGATGGGGAAATGGATGGAACGAGCGGGGCTTATCCATGTCAGAGAAGTCTTGTTTGACGACGAACATCGCCAGCAATTGTTAGATCGTTTAGGCGAAGAGGCGTCCATAAGGAAGGCAGTTTTATAAAGAAGTTTAAAAAAGAAAGGGTGAGAGTCTTGACGGAACTTTTATTAAAATATTTCCGGACGAAACAACAAAAGGTCCAATCAGAAAAACTATTTGAATCGCAATGTCCCTATTGCAGCATGCAATGTAAGATGACCTTAGTGGAACAATCCATTGTCTCAAGAAAAAAATATTTGACGCTTGGAAAAGAAAATCCCACTTCTGAAGGGCGTCTATGTATTAAGGGTATGAATGCCCATCAACATGCCTTCAGCAGGGAGCGATTGAAGCATCCTATGTTAAAGGTGAATGGAGAATTTGTCCGTGTTTCCTGGGAGGAAGCGTTAAATCACATTAAGGAAAATTTTACAAGAATCCAAAGGGAAGACGGACGAAATGCCTTAGCTGTTTATGGGAGTGCATCGATTACAAATGAAGAGGCATATTTGCTGGGGAAATTTGCCCGTGTAGCAGTAAAAACGAAATACGTTGATTATAATGGCCGGCTATGTATGTCTGCAGCTGCTTCTGCCGCGACTCAAACCTTTGGAATGGACAGAGGGTTTACAAATAGATTGTCAGAAATTCCTTTTACCCGCTGTATCATTTTAGCGGGAACCAATATTGCAGAATGCCAGCCGACCATCATCCCATATTTTGAAAAAGCAAAAGTGAACGGGGTTTACCTGATCGCCATTGACCCTCGGGAAACAGCAACGACCAAGATGGCTGACTTACATTTAAAACTGAAGCCGGGAACAGATGCAGCTTTAGCAAATGGATTGCTAAAGGTAATCATTGAGGAAAACTATGTTGATAAAACATTTATCAAAGACCGGGTAAATGGCTTTGAAAAAGTAAAAAGCTATGTATTGTCATTAAGCTTAGAGGAAATTGAAGAAATAACAGGGGTTCCGCGTGAAAAAATTCGAAAAGCAGCAATTATGTTTGGTAAGGAAGCATCAGGAATGATTTTTACAGCAAGAGGGGTAGAGCAACAAACAGATGGGGTGATGGCTGTTCGTAATTTCCTGAATATTCTTGTTTCTACTGGAAAAATCGGAAAACCTAATTCCGGTTACGCTGCCATTACTGGTCAGGGCAATGGTCAAGGTGCAAGAGAACATGGTCAGAAAGCAGACCAGCTCCCAGGGTATCGTTCTATTGAAAACGAGGAACATCGGGCCTATATTGCTAGTGTGTGGGGGATCAACAAGGATGAATTGCCGAGAAAAGGAGTTTCTGCTTATGAAATGATGGGGAAAATCCATGAAGGTGAAATCACGGGGCTTTTTTTAATGTGCTCCAATCCGATTGTCTCCAATCCCAATGCTCATTTCGTAAAGGAAGCACTGAAAAAATTAAAATTCTTTGTAGTGGTTGATCTATTTATTTCAGAAACTGCGAGATTAGCAGATTTAATTTTACCCTCGTCCTCATACTTGGAGGATGAAGGAACGATGACGAATCTAGAGGGGCGGGTGACCTTACGGGAAGCAAGCTATCCTTGTCCGGATGAAGTAAAGCATGATTGGCAAATTATTTGTGAGATTGCGAGGGTTCTTGGAAAGAGGGATCACTTTTCATTTTCGTCTGCGGAAGATATTTTTAACGAATTAAGAATGGCCAGCCGCGGTGGAATTGCCGATTATTACGGGATCACCTACGAGCGAATCCGAAATGAAGGGGGAATCCTTTGGCCTTGTCCAGACACTAACCATAAAGGGACGGATGTGCTGTTTGAAAATTCTTTTGCTCATGAAAATGGCAAGGCAGCGATGGTGGTCGTGCCTAACTTGCCTGTTATTCATAAGGAAATGGTAAACGATGAGTTTCCTCTGTATTTAACAACTGGTCGCGTCATGTCTCATTACTTAACTGGTGTACAAACGAGAAAAAGTGCCGCCTTAGCGGCTAGAAATGTAGAGGCATTCATGGAAATTCATCCAGTCACAGCGAAAAAGTACCGCATTTCGGACCAGTCCTTAGTGAAAATTGAATCGAGAAGGGGAAGTATTATCGTTCGAAGCAAATGGTCAGAAACGATTCGTAATGATACGGTCTTCGTTCCGTTTCATTGGGCAGATTCGCAAAATGTTAATCTCCTTGTTTCTGATAAACTAGATCCTGACTGTAAAATGCCGGGGTTTAAAGTGAGTGCTGTTAGAATAAGTCCGATTGTAGATTTTCCGGTCAATTAAATAAACATGAACGGTGCCTGGGTTAAGTGACCCAGGTTTTTATTGATGAAAAAATTATTTTAAAAAAATTCTTAAAATTCAATGTTAGAAAACCTAACATGTTCAGTCATGTTTTGATTGCGCTGTGTTATAGTTTGTGAAGAAACTTTCAAAGGGAGGAATATCTGGTGGAAAAGAAAAAGTTGATTCTCATTGGGAATGGCATGGCGGGAGTCAGAGCGATTGAAGAAATTTTAAAACTTTCAAAGGAAGCTTTTGAGGTTACTATCTTTGGGAGCGAACCGCATCCCAACTACAATAGAATTCTCCTTTCCAAGGTTTTACAAGGAGACACAGAAGTTAAGGATATTACATTAAATGACTGGGACTGGTATCGAGAAAACAATATTAAACTATTTACTGGAGAGACCGTAATCCAAATTGATTCAACCAAAAAAGTGGTGGTAACAGACTTAGGCCGAATTGTACCTTATGATGAGCTAATTATAGCAACAGGGTCAGTGCCCTTCATCCTTCCAATACCGGGGGTGGAGAAAGAAGGAGTTACGGCTTTTCGGGATATAAAAGATACCGAAGTAATGCTCGAAGCTTCAAAAAAATATAAAAAAGCGGCTGTAATCGGCGGAGGGTTATTAGGACTTGAGGCGGCAAGGGGGCTATTAAACTTAGGGATGGAGGTTTCTGTCATCCATCTTGCACCCTACTTAATGGAACGGCAACTCGATCATACAGCCGGCAAACTATTACAAACAGAGTTAGAAAAACAAGGGATGAAGTTTTTACTTGAGAAACAAACCCAAGAGATTTATGGGAATGAAAGGGTGGAAGGATTAAGGTTTAGTGATGGAACAGATATTGAAGTAGACTTAGTCGTAATGGCTGTTGGGATTAAGCCAAAAAGTGAATGGGCAAAGGAAAGTGGAATTCTTGTCAATCGCGGGATTGTGGTGAATGACTATCTGCAAACCAATACCCCTCATGTTTATGCAGTGGGCGAATGTGCTGAGCATAATGGAATGGTTTATGGTCTGGTATCCCCTTTGTATGAACAAGGAAAAGTATTAGCGAAAACCGTCTGTGGCATTGAAACCAATCCATATAAAGGCTCCATATTATCCACTCAACTGAAGGTTTCAGGTGTAGAAGTATTTTCTGCAGGGGACTTCATCGAGGGAGAAGGTAAAAAAGCAATCAAGGTCTTCGATGACCAGGATAATATTTACAAGAAAATCGTATTACGTGGAAATCAAATCGTTGGCGCTGTGTTGTTTGGTGATAGCAGCGAGGGGAATCGGTTGTTTTCCATGATTCAAAAGAAAGCAGATATCTCAGACACGGAAAAGGTAACGATTTTACAACCGTTGCATGAGGAAGCAGGCAGCAGTCTAGTCGCTGTTATGAACGATGATGAAATGATTTGCGGTTGTAACGGGGTAACAAAAGGAACGATTGTTCAAGCGATACAGCAGCAAGGCTGCACATCAGTGGATGCAATCAAAGCGTGTACGAGTGCTTCTAGATCCTGCGGGGGCTGTAAACCGCTTGTAGCTGATCTCTTGCAGCACACGCTCGGTTCCGCTTTTGTGGAAACAACTCAAAAAGAAGCCATCTGCGGTTGTACCACTTTATCAAGGGATGAAGTGGTGGAAGAAATAAGGGCTAAGGGGCTGTCAACGATTAAGGAAGTCATGTATGTCCTTGGTTGGAGTTCGGAGGAAGGCTGTTCCAAATGCCGCCCCGCATTAAACTACTATTTAGGAATGGTTCATCCAATTGAACATAGGGACGAAAGAGAATCGCGATTTGTGAATGAGCGGATGCATGCCAATATTCAAAAAGACGGGACCTACTCTGTTGTACCGCGTATGTATGGCGGTGTCACCAATTCAAGCGATTTACGCCGAATTGCTGATGTTGTTGATAAATATGAAATACCGCTCGTAAAATTAACCGGCGGCCAACGAATCGATTTATTGGGCATTAAAAAAGAGGTCTTACCAAAGGTTTGGGAGGATCTCGACATGCCATCTGGATTCGCCTATGGAAAATCACTACGAACAGTTAAGACTTGTGTCGGAGAACAATTTTGCCGATTTGGAACCCAGGATTCGATGGGGCTTGGTATTGTCTTGGAAAAGAAATTCGAAGGTCTGCAAACGCCTCATAAAGTAAAAATGGCTGTTTCTGCCTGTCCAAGAAGCTGCGCAGAGTCAGGTTTCAAGGATATAGGATTTATTGGAATCGACGGCGGATGGGAAATTTATGTTGGCGGAAACGGTGGAACCCATGTCCGCGGAGGGGATTTATTTTATAAAGTCAAAACCGACGAAGAGGTTGTCGAGATTACGGGTGCTTACTTGCAATATTACCGTGAAACAGCAAACTACTTGGAACGTACATCTGCTTGGATTGAACGTGTTGGTCTAACACATATCCGTTCGGTCCTTGACGATTTGCAGAAACGGAGGGAGCTGAATTTACGGATGGAGGAAGCATTGTCCGTCCTGCGTGATCCGTGGAAGGAAATAGCTGAGGATGAAAAGGTGAAGAAGCAATTGTTTGAGACACTAGTGATGTCTTAAAAATTACATGATAAAGGAGGAAATAGCTGATGGCTAGCAAAAGTGTGACAAAAATATCAATTGGTTCCATCCATGAGCTGAAAGAGCGGATTGGAAAAACGGTATGTATTGGGAAAAAAGAAGTGGCTGTATTTAAATTATCCAGTGGAACGGTTCGGGCAGTAGAGAACAGCTGTCCCCATAAAGGCGGAGTCTTAAGTGAGGGCATGGTGAGCGGAGAATTTGTTTTTTGTCCGATGCATGATTGGAAAATCTGTTTGGATGACGGGAAGGTTCAAAAGCCGGATAGAGGCTGTGTGACAACCTATCAAACATTGATTGAGAGTGATCAGGTTTATCTATTATTTGAAGAGTGATAGAAGAAACTGTCTTTTGACCAGTGGTTGAAAGGCAGTTTTCTTAAAAATATTACCGATCATTTTATGCAAGTTTGCAATAGTTACGGCTGGTTAGAAGGGGTGTGGAAAAATGAAACAAAAAAAGGGGAAAGTGTATCTAGTCGGTTCAGGTCCTGGCGACCCAGATTTAATTACTGTAAAAGCGACAAAATGCCTTCAACAGGCAGATGTTATTTTATACGACAGATTGGTGAATCCGGTACTTCTTGATTATGGAAGACACGAAGCAGAATTGATTTTTTGCGGAAAAGAGCCGGGAAACCATTGTGTCTCTCAGGACGCTATACATGAATTATTGGTGGAACAAGCGATGGAAGGGAAAACCGTTGTTCGGTTAAAAGGCGGTGACCCGTTTATTTTTGGCCGTGGCGGTGAAGAGGCAATGATACTTGCCGAATATGGAATTGAGTTTGAGGTAGTTCCCGGTATTACGTCTGGAATAGCGGCACCTGCTTATGCTGGAATACCAGTTACATATCGAGATATAAGTCAATCATTTGCCGTAGTAACAGGGCATTGTGTTAATGGGAAGCCGAAAAACATTCGTTGGGACTATTTAGCTCATGGTTTTGATACCCTTGCAATTTATATGGGAATCAAGAATCTTCCATATATATGTAGCCAATTGGAATTATACGGCAAGTTTCCGAACACTCCTGTAGCCGTCATCCAACAAGGAACAACAAGTGAACAACGAACGGTGATTGGAACACTTGAAACAATTGTAAATATAGTAGAAGAAAATCACATGACCAATCCTGCCATGATAATTATTGGAGAGGTGGTAAACTTGTCGGAAAAATTATCGTGGTTTCCTGAAAGAATTCGCATACCAACCGATTGAACAATTTTTTTCCAGAAAACATAAAACTGTTGCCCAAAAACTGTCCTCATAAGAAAGTAAGTATGAAAATTCTTAACATTAAACGCGGACTAAGGTATAATAATTTTCATTACTTAATAGGAAGGTTTTAAAACATCATGAATTCTAATTTCAAAGAACAAATTGAACAATTTAAACTGCGGAATCAAAACCGCGGGCGTTTACTTGTCAGCTGTCCCGACCAGCCGGGGATTGTTTCAACGATTTCTCAATTTTTATTTTCCCATAATGCCAATATCATTGAATCCAGTCAGTACTCAACCAATCCTGAGGGTGGAGTTTTTTTCATTCGCATTGAGTTCGAATGCCCCTTTTTAAAAGAAAAAGCAAACGAAATGAAAGAACAGTTCACAGAAATTGCTGAAAAGTTTTCAATGGAATGGACGTTAACACCAGTATTTAAGGTGAAAAAAGCAGCTATTTTTGTATCAAAAGAATTGCATTGTCTTTTGGAACTGTTATGGGAGTGGCAAAGCGGCGATTTGATGGCCGATATTGCTCTAGTCATCAGTAACCATGAAGCAGCAAGATATGTCGTTGAGGGGCTTAATATCCCATTCTATTATATTCCAGCTAATAAAGATATCCGTGAACAAGTAGAAAAAGAGCAGTTGCAGCTTCTTAAAGAACATGATGTGGATCTCATTGTTCTTGCGCGTTACATGCAAATTTTGACACCGAACTTTGTAGCAGCAAACCCGCATAAAATTATTAACATCCATCATTCATTCTTACCTGCTTTTATTGGGGCAAGACCGTATGAACGGGCATATGACCGCGGCGTTAAATTGATAGGGGCTACATCACACTATGTAACGAATGATTTGGACGAAGGTCCTATTATCGAACAAGATATAGCAAGAGTCGATCACCGTGACAATGTTGAATCCCTAAAGAAAATCGGCCGCACAATTGAACGAAGTGTATTAGCACGCGCTGTAAAATGGCATCTGGAAGACCGAATTATTGTACATCAAAATAAAACAATTGTTTTCTAAAACAACAACTCCCCAGGCCATTCGGCTTGGGGAGTTGTTTTTCATAAAAAACCTAGTATTGAAAGGTCTGTCCTCTTCTGATTCTCGCTTTTTTTCAAAAAAAATATTTTATCCTCGATAATAATGCAGTATGATAGATAAAGTTAAAGGCAATGATTTTTTTTGCTACTAATATTCAGTCTTTTTAGAAACTTAAAAATTTAAAAAAGGAATCTGGGATATTATGAAATTTAAAACAAAGCTTTATACGGGCACGGGGTCTTTACTGCTATTATTTTTTATCATCGCGTTAGTTTTAATGAACATGCTCGAACAAACAACCGTGAATTTAAACCTTGTAGTGAATGATTTAAATGAAAGAATCGAAATGGCTTCTGATATTAAATTTGAAACAACTAGAATTGGTTTAGAGCTTAGTTCTGCATTAACCGATCATCACCAGGAAATGAATAAAGCCGCAAAGAATGATTGGGAAGATTCACAAACCACTTTAGCCACAGCGCTGGATGCACTAAAAAAAAGGGACACCGACCAGAAAGCGCAAGAGCTAATGGAAAAGTTAAAAACATTGCATGATACCTACAATAATATGGGGCAGCAAGCTTTGGTTGAAAAAAAATTAAATAAAGATATTGAAATTCCAGATTCTTTTTGGAAGGATTCAGAACTGCTTCGGCAAAGAATGATGCAAATTGCCGATATTCTTTATCGCTTGCAATCACAAAAGTTGAAGGATGAACTGATCGGGTCTAAAGATACATATAATTGGGCAGTCACCGTGATTTACAGCTACCTTGCCATTGCCTTGGTTATTGGTATTGGTTTTACGTTTTGGATTATTAGAAGCATTACTAAAAACTTGAACAAAATCACCGATGTCATGAAAAGGGCAACCACAAGCAACTTTGACTCTTTACCACGAATTGATCATTCTGCAAAGGGTGAGTTAGGGGAAATTGCCGTTGCTTTTAATAAAATGGCAAATGAACTGGAGAAGCATAGTAAGCTTGAGAAACAATTTTTACTAGAAGCAGAAGAGCAAAGTTGGTTAAATACAAAAATTGCTGAAATCGCGACGATTTACCCCGAAATTGAAAATGTGGCGATGTTAGCAGAGCTATTAATAACGAAGCTTGTTCCAATGGTAGAGGCGAGTTTTGGGGTTTTTTATATAAAAGAAGTGGAAGAAGATCAATATTATTTAAAAAAGATTTCAAGTTATGCCTCCTTAGATAAGAATAAAGATTATATGCGTTTTCGTTTTGGAGAAGGGCTGGTTGGACAATGTGCACTTGAAAAGCGTCCGATTCTTTTAAGTCATGTCCCGGACAATTATATAAGAGTGGGGTCTGGAACAGGAGAAGCTTCACCGAAAAATATTATTATATTGCCGGTCCAGTTTGAAAATCATGTACTAGCAGTTATTGAAATTGCTTCCTTCACGTCCTTTAGTCCGTTGCAAGTAAAACTGCTCGAAGCAGTCAATAATAATATTGGCATCAAGATTAATAGTATTGTGAACCATATGAAGGTTGAAAAACTTTTACAGGAATCGCAGGCACTTACCGAGGAACTTCAAGCCCAATCAGAGGAACTGCAGTTACAGCAAGAAGAGTTACGGACAACAAATGAAAAACTCGAAGAGCAATATGAAGCCTCTGAGCAAAAAAATGTTGAAATCGAAAAGGTTCGGGAGGAGCTTGAAGAGAAAGCGCAGCAACTAGAGCTTAGCTCTCAATATAAATCTGAGTTTCTAGCAAATATGTCGCATGAGTTAAGGACACCACTGAATAGTTTGCTCATTTTAGCGCAAATCCTCTCTGAAAATGGGCAGGGAAACCTTACAGCTAAGCAACAAGAGTATATTCGGACCATCTACTCGTCTGGGAACGATTTACTTCATTTAATAAATGATATTCTGGATTTAGCAAAGGTAGAGTCAGGTAAATTAGATATTAATCTAAAAGAGGTTGAATTGCAGGAATTAGAGAAATTTATTCATCGCCAATTTTCTCCTGTCGCGATTCAAACAAATGTTGGCTTCACAACAGAATTAGAAGAAGGATTATCGGAGACGTTCTTGACAGATGAGCAGCGTTTGCAGCAAATCTTGAAGAATTTACTTTCTAATGCCTTTAAATTCACGGAGGTCGGCAATGTAACCTTACGAGTACAGAAGGTAATAAAAAATGCCAGTGGTCCACTAACCAATGGAAAAACAAAAAGGAAAACAATGCTTGCTTTCTCCGTTATCGATACGGGAATCGGAATTGAGGAAGACAAACAAGTCTCGATATTTGATGCCTTTATTCAAGAAGACGGAACGACCAGTCGTCAATATGGCGGTACCGGCTTAGGACTTTCGATTAGCCGGGAGATGGCCCATTTATTAGGTGGATTTATTGAGGTATCAAGTAAAAAAGGAAAAGGGAGCACTTTTACGTTATTTTTACCCTACAGCCAAAAAACAGTGGTTGAAAATACGGCAATGGATGAAGCAGCCGTAACGCTTTATGAGAATGAAACATTTGAAACTGTAGAGATTCAACCAAAACGGTGTGAGAATTCAATCTTGAATAATAAGAAAATTCTTATAGTGGATGATGATATACGCAATGTATATGCCCTTACCATTGCCCTTGAGGAGAATGGGATGGAAGTAATTGTAGCAGAAAACGGTCGGGAAGGAATTGAGGTATTAAAGAATAGCCCGGATACTGATCTTATTTTAATGGACATTATGATGCCGGAGATGGACGGGTTTGAGGCAATGCGGAAAATTCGGCAAACCTCAGAATTTAAAACCTTACCAATCATTGCCCTTACAGCAAAAGCGATGAAGCGGAGCAGAGAGGAATGTTTAGAGGCGGGGGCTACGGATTATATTAGTAAGCCAATTAATTTAGACCAACTTTTCTCGTTAATGCAGGTTTGGCTGTATCAATAGAAGGGATTGAAATAATACAATGAAAAATCCTCCAATTCTGCAATCAGAAGAGATTGAAAATATTGAAATTGAATTACTGCTTGAGGCTGTTTTTCGCTATTATGGATACGATTTTAGAAACTATGCGTTTCCTTTTATTCAAAGGAGAATTAGCCAACGTGTTAAAAAGGAGAACCTATCGAGTGTTTCGGCTCTTCAGGAAAAAGTCCTTCGTGACTCAGAGACGATGTTGAGTTTGTTTTTGGACTTTTCCATTAATGTGACGGAGATGTTTCGCGATCCTACATTTTTTAAGTCTTTTCGAACAAAAATTATCCCGATGATAAAGGATTATCCGGAAATACGAATTTGGCATGTTGGCTGCTCTTCCGGAGAAGAAGTTTATTCGATGGCGATTCTCTTGTATGAAGAAGGTATTTATGAAAAATCGAAAATTTACGCGACGGATTTAAACCATCTGATTCTCGAAAAAGCAAAGCAGGGAACTTTTCCATTAGATGTAATGAAACTATATACGAAAAACTACCTGGAAGCGGGTGGAAAGAGGGCATTTTCGGAATATTATAAGGCCACTGGCGATAAGGTTTTTTTTCATGCCTTTCTTAGAAAAAATGTATTTTTTGCCCAGCATAATCTGGTAACCGATCAATCCTTTAATGAGTTTGATATTATTATTTGCCGGAATGTACTCATCTATTTTAATAAAACGCTACAAAATGAGGTTCATAAATTATTATATAACAGCCTAAGCCATTCAGGCTTTCTCGGGCTGGGAAAAAGAGAGGGGATAAAGTTTACGAGTTATGAAAACTGTTACGAAGAATTCGACGGATCAGAAAGACTATTCCGAAAAAATAAGTAGTTTCCCAACAAATAAAGTGAACATATTAATGGTAGACGATCATCCAGAAAATCTTTTAGCGTTGGAAGCTGTACTGAATTCTCCCAATTATAATTTGGTAAGTGCTAACTCGGGAAAAGAAGCGTTAATTTGTATGCTAAAGCAGGATTTCGCGGTTATATTACTAGACGTACAAATGCCTGGACTAAATGGTTTTGAAACGGCTAAGCTGATTAAAGCCAGAGAAAAAACGAGACATATTCCCATTATATTCATTACGGCCATTAGTCAAGAAAAGGAACATGTACATCAAGGTTATGCCGCAGGGGCAATTGATTATGTTTTTAAACCATTTCATCCTGATACATTAAAACGGAAAATCGAACAATTTGTAAAAATTCATCAAAAACATGAAGAAAATATTCTTCAAACGAATCGCGAGCGGACAAATGAGCTGAAAGAAATCAATCGAAAATTGGATCGAACCACGTTAAATCTACGTCGAACTGAGGCACTGTCGAAAGTTATTGGAGAAACCATAGTCGATACGATTGTTACCTTTGATGAACAAGGTTCTGTTTTATCCGTGAATCCTGCTATAAAAAAAATGTTTGGTTATACAGCTGATGATATCATAGGGAAAAACGTTGCTGTCCTATTTCATAAATCTGATGACGATCTTGTCCGGTTATCTTTTTTAACCACTATAAAAAAATCAGTCGGTAGAGTGATTGAATCTGTAGGCATTAAGAAAGACCGGCGCCACTTTCATGCGGATATTCTCATTGGTGAAACATCCGTTGAAAATCACCAGATCTTTGTATGTACGATCCGTGATGTAACAGAAAGAAAGCAGATTGAGGAAGTTAAAAGATTGAAGTTCAATAATCTCGAATATATTGTCGAAAAACGAACAGAGGAACTAATTAAGGCAAACGAAAAGCTTCAATCCGAAATTGAGGAACGGAAAAAAATTGCTGACCATTTATTCCAATCACAAGAAAGATTTCGGAAAATATTTGCTGCTAGTCCAAGTTTAATGGCGATTTTCTCCAAAAGAGATTTTACGATTATTGAGGTAAATACCAGTTGGTTAAGTTATACAGGCTATTCTCTTGAAGAGATTAAACAACAAAAAATAAATTTGAACAATTTTATTGAGGAAGCTACGGGGAACCCAATTCAGATTGATTATAAGATTCGCAATAAGAAAATAAATTATCGGACGAAAACCGGCGATCTACGCGATGGATTATTATCAACTGAAATGATAGATGTGTATCCTGAGCCATGTATTTTGATTGTATTAAACGATATCTCTGAGAGGGTACTTCTGGAAAAAGAGATGTCCCGATTAGATCGGTTAAATTTAATTGGGGAGATGGCTGCCGGGATTGCCCATGAAATTCGGAATCCGATGACGACGGTTCAAGGATTTTTACAAATATCAAGAAATAATAAAGACCCTTTAGCACCTGATATTATCGATATCATGTTAGAAGAATTAACGAGAGCTAATTCCATCATCACGGAATTTCTTAACCTAGCGAAAAATAAGGTTAGTGTAAAGAAAAAACAAAGTTTGAATGCGATTTTAAAAGCTATTTTTCCACTAATTCAAGCGGAAGCAATGCGTTCTAGTAAACAGGTAAAACTGGATTTACATGATTGTCCAGATATTTTCCTTGATCATAAAGAAATTCGCCAGCTGATCTTAAATATTTCATTAAATGGATTTGATGCGATGTCGTCAAATGGGCAGCTTACGATAAAAACCTATACCGATCAACAGGCCGTTTTTTTGGAAATAAAGGATCAAGGTCATGGAATCAACCCGGAAGTTTTGCAAAAATTAGGGACACCTTTCTTTACTACAAAGGAAAAGGGAACAGGCCTGGGTTTAGCCATCTGTTATAGTGTGGCCAAACGCCACCATGCTGAAATTGATATTAAAACCGGGAATGAAGGAACTACGTTCTCGATTCGTTTTCAATTAAATTCCTTTTAAACTACCCATAGTTTTTAAAACAGAAAAGAGGGAAGGATTTTGTGTTTAAAAAAGGAAAAGTAGTTATTCTGATGATTGTTATAATTTCCGTCATACTAGTTGGACTAATCTATAAATCATATAATAAACCGAAAGTGGTTGTAGTGTTAAAAAATTTAGACACACAATATTTTGAAATAGTGAAATCAGGTGTCGAACAAGGATTTAAAGACTTTGGTATTAATGGGGAAGTAGTCGGAACGGATAAGGAATCAGTTGAAGAACAGGCCCGGATATTAAAGAAACTCTATCAAGAAAAACCTGATGTTTTAATTGTCTCGCCAATTAGTTCTTCTGTTATTCCGATATTGGATAAGTTTACGAAAAAAAAGCATATTCCTGTTCTTTTGATGGATCAAAATAATCCATGGCCGAATAAAACGGCGTATGTTGGTTCTGACAACGTTGATTTAGGCAAGAAGGCAGGTTCATTATTGAGCTCTGAGCTGCATCCGGGCAATAAAGTAGCGATTATCGCTGGAAATCTATCAGTCCCAGTTTTTAAAGATAGGATAACGGGGGCTAAAATTGCCTTAAAAAATTCAGGAATGATTGTGGCAGCGGAAAAAGCGGGCGTTCCAGATGATTTAAAGATGGTTAGAAAAGAAGTGAATCAGATTTTGATAGAAAATCCTAATCTTAAAGGATTCATTGCTACACATGATAATCTTGCTTATCGGATTATAAAGGTCCTTAAGGAAGAGGACCGGGTAATGCCGGTTATTGGAGCAGATGGAATTCCTAATATGGTGAAATATATCAAGGATGGAACCATTTCTGCAACAGTCGCTCAAAATCCCTTTGATATGGGCCATTTAGCTGTTGAAACAGCCCTAAAAGTCATAAAGGGAGAGCATGTAAAGAAAATAGTTGATACAGGTGTTGATATCATCATTAAAGAAAATGCGCAGGAAAGATTAGACTTTTATAAAGAAAAGGTTCATTTTGGTACGAAATAGACGAAAGAATCTAATTCCTTCTCAAAAAAGATAAAACGATATTTAAAGAAATCCACCAGCCGTGATTGGTTGAGGGATTTAATTTTTAGCGTGAACGAATAAACCGTCATCTTCAAGCCATTCTGCTAAAAACACATTATATTATAAGTGTTTTTCTTATCAATTTTTTGGAAATTTGCTAACATATGTTAGTAAGATCATTTCTTTTAGGGATTCGAAAAAAAAGAAATGAATTGGTAATGGTATGGCTTTTTATAAACTGAAATGACGGAAGGAATGATTGATCAATATGGCAGATTATTCAATGAATAATCAGGAGGGACTTTCCCGCTCTAAGAGGGTATGGATGGCAATTGTACTTGGTTCGCTGGCTGCATTTGGTCCGTTATCCATTGATATGTATTTACCTGCTTTACCTAATATTGCAAAGGATTTTGAATCAAATCCATCTTTCGTACAGCTTAGCTTAAGCTTTTTCGTAATTGGTCTAGCTTCCGGTCAGCTGTTCGCCGGACCAATCAGTGATGTAAGCGGACGGCGTAAACCCCTTTTAATTGGTTTAATTACCTATTTTATCGCGTCCTTTTTATGTGTATTTAGCCCATCCATTTGGGGATTAATTATCTTGCGGTTGGTCCAAGGCTTGGCGGGTTCGGCGGGAATTGTGATTTCAAGGGCGATTGTCCGTGATTTATACTCCGGCAGTGAATTAACAAAGTTTTTTGCGCTCCTTGCGTTGGTCAATGGCCTCGCCCCAATTCTGGCTCCAGTGGTAGGGGGCCAATTGTTAAAATTCGTTCCATGGCAGGGAGTATTTATTGTTTTAAGTGGTATCGGCATTGTGATGTTTTTTGTTGTACTTTTTGGTTTACCGGAAACTCTTCCTCATGAAAAGCGTTCTGCCGGAGGTGTTAAAAATACATATAACACCTTTCTAAGGATAATTTTAGATCGTCGATTTATGGGCTATGCATTAGCACAGGGTTTGGTTTTTGCAGCCATGTTTGCCTATATTTCGGGATCTCCTTTTGTAGTGCAAAATATTTATGGCGCTTCACCGCAAATGTTCAGTCTTATTTTCGCAATTAATGCGGTGGGAATCATGATCAATAGTCAGACGGCCGGGAGATTGGCAGGACGAATTCATGAATCAAAACTGCTGGTATTTGGTTTGGGGACATCATCAATAGGAGGAATTGTTTTACTCCTTTTAATACTGGCACATGCAAAATTGATTTTCATTTTAATTCCATTATTTTTCGTTGTATCGAGTGTCGGCATGGTAAATACCGCAGGATTTTCACTAGCAATGCAATCACAAGGTAATAATGCTGGCAGTGCATCTGCATTGCTAGGGGTCATGTCGCTGGCATTTGGTGGAATTGTCGCACCGCTCGTCGGAATTGGCGGAGGACATTCAGCAATTCCTATGGGAATTGTCATCGTATTTGCCGGTTGCGGAGCAGTACTTTCATATGTATTGCTTGTAAAAAGGAAGCCGGAAAAAAACAACAAGCACTATATATATAAAGCATAGTTAAAAAAATTTAATACCTGATAAAAAACTGTACAGGATGGTGTCTGTACGGTTTTTTTGTGCCTTACTAGATGAGGTACTGCTTCCTATATAAAATCAATTCCTTTTAGCACTCTTTTTTTCTTGTGGAACATTTTTGTGGAACAAGAAAAATCGGGTGGTGCCAGGCACCCTATTGACAAATTTGATGGATGATTTTAACATTTAATATGTTAACTTAATATTTTACTTGGTTAACATATTGATTTGGGAGGAAGAGATTTTGAGTGAGGAGGGCTTTTATAGTGTTAGAATGAGAGCTTCTGAGAATGGGGCCCATAAGCAGGGGGGCAAGCATATTTCCGGCGGCGAACTTATTTCTACCTATGGCAATTTGAAAAATGCAGTTAATGTCCTGCTTGAAAAAGCATTAACACATTCAAGAGGCATCCCTGATTTTATGCAGATTCAGCTTGAATTAATAGATCAACCAATAACAAAACTAAAGCCATTACCGATTGGAACAAATGAAGTGGAATCAGTAAAAGAAGGGCATTCAATCGCACAAAACCTTTTAGAGATAGCCGGGGTTCCCCGAAACTGTATTGAAAGAGCATTTGAGCAAATTACGGAAAATTCCGGGCTTAGAGGGGCCATTTTGTTTGATATCCGTTCTAGTGAACGAATCGATAATCGAAACGAAAAAGGAATTCGGGTTTCGCGAATGGACTGGTCTACCTCGAATTTTGACAAATGGGCAGTTTACCATAAAATCACGCGAAGTCAAAGGGTAAAGGAGGCACTTGTACTTGCAACAAAAGTAAGTCAGCATCCAGCTACAATCGCAGAATTATGTTGGTCCGATGATCCGGAATATATTTCAGGATATGTTGCCAGCAAAAATCTTGGCTACCAGCGAATTACGAGATTAAAAGAGTTTGGTGATGAACGCGGCTGCCGCATCTTTTTTATAGATGGTTTAAGTGATCTTCATGCTTACATAACATACTTAGAAAAACAGCCAATATTCGTTGAATGGGAGGAAGAAAAATGACACACGACTTAATTGAAAAAAGTAAAAAGTACCTTTGGTTACCGTTCACTCAAATGAAAGATTACGATAAAAATCCAATTATCATTGAAAGCGGCCAAGGCATAAAAGTAAAAGACACAGATGGAAAGGAATATTATGATGGATTTTCTGCTCTTTGGCTAAATGTCCATGGTCATCGAAAAAAAGAATTAGATGAAGCCATTAAAAAACAACTTGATAAAATTGCTCACTCAACTCTTTTAGGAATGACCAATGTCCCGGCAACAGAACTGGCAGAAAAACTAATCGAAATAAGTCCCGAAAAACTGACTCGTGTTTTTTATTCCGATAGTGGTGCAGAAGCGATGGAAATTGCACTCAAGATGGCCTTTCAATACTGGATGAATATCGGACGGCCGGAGAAGCAAAAATTTATCGCGATGCACAATGGTTATCATGGAGATACAATTGGCGCGGTAAGTGTTGGTTCGATCGATCTATACCATCAAGTGTACGGCCCGCTCATTTTTGAAAGCTATAAAGCTCCGATTCCAGTTGTTTATCATTCTGAAAGCGGAGATCCAGCGCAATGCCGCGATAAATGTTTACATATACTTGAACAATTGCTGATTGAAAAACATCAAGAAATCGCTGCACTTTCAATCGAATCAATGGTTCAGGGAGCCGGCGGAATGATTGTGATGCCAGAGGGATTTTTGTCAGGTGTTCGTCGCCTCTGCACAAAATATAATGTCCTAATGATTGTCGATGAAGTTGCTACCGGATTTGGCCGTACGGGGAAAATGTTTGCTTGTGAGCATGAAGGGGTTCAGCCTGATTTAATGGCAGTCGGGAAAGGAATTACAGGGGGCTACCTGCCAATTGCAGCAACCTTGACAACAGAGGAAATTTACCAAGCCTTTTATGATGACTACGATAAATTAAAAACCTTATTCCATGGTCATTCTTATACAGGTAACCAGCTGGGATGTGCAGTTGCACTTGAAAATATCCGTATATTTGAAAAAGAAAACCTTGTAGAAAATGTATCTGAAAAGGCAGAGTATCTCCATAAATTACTTGAGGAGCTGAAATTGCTCCCTTACGTTGGCGACATCCGCCAGCTCGGGTTTATGTGTGGGATTGAGCTTGTTTTTTCAAAGGAAACGAAGGAGCCTTTCCCGAAGGAAAAACGGATCGGCTATCAAGCTACCCTGAAGATGAGAGAGCTCGGTATGCTGACGAGACCTTTGGGCGATACTATCGTCTTTATGCCGCCGCATGTAAGCACAATTGAAGAATTGAAGGAAATGGTAGTGATTATGAAAGAAGCGATTATTGAGGTGACGAACGTTGGAGTTTGATGAATGGCTAAGTGTACGAATTGATCAAACGAAAGCGGCCGGTTTACATCGGAAACTGCGAACAATGAATACAGCTCCACTGCCAAAAATGTTAATTGATGGTAAGGAGCAGATTGTATTTTCCTCTAATAATTATCTAGGGCTCGCGTATAATTGTCATTTGGTTTATGCTGCCGAAACGATTCTCCACGAATTTGGCGTAGGCAGCAGCGGCTCTAGATTAACAACCGGTCATACCGAATGGCATCGAAGGCTGGAAGAAAAAATTGCTCAATTTAAGCAAACAGAAGCTGCCTTACTTTTTTCAAGCGGCTTTTTAGCGAATGTCGGCGTGTTATCTTCTCTCCCAGAAAATGGAGATGTCATTTTAAGTGATCAATTAAATCATGCCAGTATTATCGATGGCTGCCGACTTTCCAAGGCCTCAACTGTTGTCTATAAACATATCGATATGGATAATCTTGAAGAAAAATTGAAAGAGACATCTAACTTTAAACGGCGTTTTATCGTAACCGATGGTGTTTTCAGTATGGATGGAACGATCGCCCCGCTTAAATATATTATCTCCCTTGCGAAACGGTATCATGCCTACGTAATTGTTGATGATGCCCATGCAACAGGTGTTTTGGGAGAAAAAGGCAGGGGTACAAGTGAATATTTCGGTGTCCATCCCGATGTTGTAATTGGAACTTTAAGTAAGGCCGTTGGAACGGATGGCGGGTTTGTTGCGGGTTCTCAGATACTAATTGACTTTTTGCTCAACCATGCAAGAACTTTCATTTTTCAAACCGCTATGCCGCCGGCCATTTGTGCCGCTTCCTATGCCGCACTCGAAATCATCGGGGAAAGTGATGAAAAGCGGAGGCAGTTGTTTTCGAATGTAAAAAGACTAAAAACGAATTTAGCAGAAATGGGATATGTCGTGAAGGGGCATCTGACCCCGATTATTCCTGTCATCATCGGAGATCCGAAAAAGGCGGTTATTTTTGCTGAAAAGCTTCAGGAAAAAGGAATATTTGCTCCTGCAATCCGTCCGCCTACGGTACCGGTTGGGGAAAGTAGGATTCGCCTTACTGTCACATCCGACCATTCTTCGAATGAAATTGATTACTTACTTAAATGCTTTTATTGCATTGGAAAGGAGCTGAATATGATTTGATCAGCGGTATTTTTATTACAGGAACAGATACGGATGTTGGGAAAACAATTATATCAAGCGGAATCGCAGCAGTACTTAAAGAGCAGCAAATAGATATTGGGGTATTTAAGCCATTGCTTAGCGGCATTACGCGTGAGGATCCAAGAAGCGATACAAGTCTTTTAAAACAATTGTCCAAAACGTCATTATCTTACGAAGAAATTACGCCTTTTGTATTTAAGGAACCACTTGCACCATACGTTGCAGCCAAGCTCGAAGGTAAAAGCGTAAGGATGGAAGAGGTTTTAAGTCACTGGGAAAAGATTAAAGAAAAACACGAATTTTTTATTGTCGAAGGGGCTGGCGGGATTTCGGTCCCATTGGGAGAACAGTTTTTAGTAAGTGACTTAATAAAGGAGTTAGAACTGCCGATTGTAATTGTTGCCCGGCCTAATCTTGGGACCGTCAACCATATTTTTCTAACGGTTCAATATGCAAAAAGTCTGGGACTTACGATCACCGGGATTGTTTTGAATGGAATTAGTGAACAACCTAGTCTTGCTGAAAAAACAAATCCTAAATTAATTGAAGAGTTATGCGGTGTACCTATTTTAGGAATTACTCCTAAACTGAGAGATTTAACATTAGAAAACATGAAAAATATGGTAAAAGAACACATTGATGTGACATTACTTTTACAGGAAAAGGAGTTAATAATATGAATAAATGGATGGAGCTTGCGGATCAGGTATTAAAGGGTAAGGAAGTAACGAATGAGGAGGCTCTTTCAATTTTAGAATGTCCGGATGAGGATGTTTTGTTGCTCATGCATGCGGCATTTCAAATTAGGAAACGTTATTTCGGGAATAAAGTAAAGCTGAATATGATCATGAATACTAAATCAGGTTTATGCCCTGAAAATTGTGGTTATTGTTCACAATCTTCCATTTCAACCGCGCCGATTAATACATATAGAATGGTAGATAAGGATACAATCATTGAAGGCGCAAAGCGTGCCTATGATTTAAACGTGGGAACATACTGTATTGTGGCAAGTGGCCGGGGGCCATCCAATAAAGAGATTGATCATGTAGTCGAAGCGGTTAAGGAAATTAAAGATTCATACGGTTTAAAAGTCTGTGCCTGCCTTGGTCTGTTGAAGCCTGAACAAGCTAATCGTCTGAAGGAAGCCGGGGTAGACCGTTACAACCATAATATCAATACATCTGCAAACAATCATGCCAACATTACTACTTCTCATACCTATGATGACCGTGTCAATACCGTTGAGATGGTAAAAGAATCCGGGATGTCGCCGTGTTCAGGGGTTATAGTTGGCATGCGGGAAACGAAGCAGGATGTCGCCGATATGGCCTATAGCTTAAAGGCTCTTGATGCGGATTCAATTCCAGTTAATTTCTTACATGCGATTGATGGTACTCCACTGCAAGGTGTAAAGGAATTAAAACCGCTTTATTGTTTAAAAGTGCTCGCACTTTTCCGTTTTATCAATCCAACGAAGGAGATTCGAATCTCAGGAGGACGTGAAGTCAACCTTCGTTCTTTACAGCCGTTAGGGTTCTATGCAGCCAACTCAATTTTTATTGGCGATTATTTAACGACAGCAGGGCAAGAGGAGAATGAGGATTATAAAATGTTACAGGATTTAGGATTTGAGATTGAATCAGTGGAAGAAATGAAGGCAAGCTTGGCGGCAGAAAAATAGAAAGGATAAAAGTCTTACAGAAATTCATTCTGTAAGACTTTTATCCATATAGGAAGGGGACCGAAATGAAAACGATTCTTAAACAAACGATACCAGCTAGCCCACTTGATTTTTTTCATAATCCGTATCCACTTTATGATAGGTTTCGATCTATTCATCCAATCCATTGGGGAAATCTATTGAAGCAGCCGGGATGGTATGTAACAGGATATGAAGAAGCAAAAATGATTCTGAAAGATACCCGCTTTATAAATCGCATCCCGCTGCCCTTGGCATCAAAAAAATATGACGAATTAAAAAATATCCAAAACGATATGATGCTATTTAAAAATCAACCAGATCATAAACGGTTACGTTTCCTGGTAAGTAATGTATTCACACCAAAAACGGTTGATCAACTTCGTCCTTATATCGAACAAACGGTCAACGAATTACTAGTGTCGTTTCAAAATAAAAAAACCATGGATATTGTATCCGATTTTTCGTTTCCATTAGCAAGTCAGATTATCGCGAAAATTTTGGGAGTACCGCGAGAAGATCGATATCGATTTAGGGAATGGGCATCAAGCTTAATTCAAACCATCGATTTTACACGATCGAGAAAGGTGTTAGACAATGGGAATGCAGAGATGTTAATCATTAGGAATTATTTTAAAGAGCTGATTATGAAACGGAAAGTAAGACCTGAACAGGACCTAATCAGCTTGTTAATAAAAGAGGAGCAGCAAGGTGACAGGCTAACGGACGATGAATTATTGGCAGCCTGCATTTTACTTGTGATTGCCGGTCATGAGACTACCGTTAATTTGATCAGCAATTCCATGCTCGTTTTATTGAAACATCCCCAACAAATGATGGAGTTAAAGGAAAACCCCTTGCTAATGGAAAGGGCGGTTGAGGAATTTTTGCGCTATGAAAGTCCAACACAGATGACCGCTCGGGTTGCGTCAGAGGATATCGAGATCAAGAAGAAAAAGATTAATAAAGGCGACCAGGTTTATATTCTTTTGGGTGCTGCCAATCGAGATCCAAAGCAATTCCATGAACCATATTTACTGGATATCAAAAGGGAGCCGAATCAGCATCTTGCCTTTGGGTATGGTTCACATTTTTGTTTAGGTGCTCCTTTGGCACGGTTAGAGGCACAAATTGCACTTCAATCGCTCTCAGCTTGGAAGGATAACCTTCAATTATCTGATCCTGAAGTGCAATGGAGAAAACTGATTGGGTTTCGATCGTTAAAGGAACTGAATATTACATTCGATTAAGTTGATGGCAGCAGAAGGTCATAATCTACGTAAATTGATAGAAAACATCTTTCCAACGCCTGTGCAAGGATAAAATCTAAAAAAATAAATGAAAAATGTCCCTCCAGCCGTGGAGGGACAAAATTCAAAGCGAAAAGTAAAATAATGACTCTCCAGTGTTGCCGGTAGGACAAAGCCATGAAAAATCATGAAAATGTCTTATCGGACCTCCCGGAGGAAAAAAATCCATTACCAAAAGAGGAAACTGTTTTTCAAAAGCCGCCGAAGAAACGTAATTCAAATAAAAACATGTAAACTGTCCCACACGAAGTCCTAATTACCCCAAGTAACGATGATAAAGCACTTTTGCTTCCATAAGATCCTTCGTTCCGTGCACAATCACTCTACCATCTTTAAATATAACCATTCTAAAAGAATCTACGCTATAAGACAATAGATAAGGATTCCGCTGCACCATGCCTCCTTGGTTCACCAATACCTTCTCCAAAGCCTCCAAATCACGCACAACAGGAGAGGAGGGACGAATCTGAACCGAATCCCTTCCGCAAAGCACTGCTGACTTTGTTACATTTTCATATGACAAAAACGGGTAGGAGCGCTCAACACCGCACGAAGGACAATCCGTGTTTTTCAAGGAATCTACCGAAATAGCACTATATTGGTTCCTCCAAACATCAAACGAAACAAGTTTGTTTCGTAATGAATTCAAATCCCCAACCAATACTTTTAAAGCTTCACTGATTTGATAAGAAACCACCATGTTCACAGCTGGACTAATAATGCCAGCTGTATCACAGGTCATTCCTCCTAAAGGAACCGTTTCCAGTAAACAAGAAAGGCAAGGCGTCCGATCAGGAACAATCGTATAAGATATTCCATAGCTACCCACACATGCACCGTAAATCCATGGAACCCCATACTTTTGCGATACATCATTTAAAATCATTCGTGTTTCAAAATTATCGGTGGCATCGATGATCAGGTCCACTTTCCGAGCCCATTCCTCGAGCTCTATAACAGAGGCATCCTCAATCAAAGCCTCAACAGATACAGATGAATTTATCGCGTTCAAGCGATTTTTAGCCGCAATCGCTTTTGGCGTTCGGTTCTTCGCATCTTCTTCTGTATATAACTGCTGCCGCTGCAAATTCGACCACTCGACGTAATCGCGGTCAACAATCGTTAATTTCCCGATTCCAGCACGAACAAGAGCCTCGGCGCTCCCTGAACCTAGCGCTCCGGCGCCAATAATCAGCACTTGTTTATCTGCAATCCGTTGCTGCCCATTTTTTCCAATTGGTGCAAAAAGCTCCTGGCGTGAGTACCGACCGTTCACCCAATACTCATTCCTTCCTTAGGACTGCTGGCCGTCGCATATCGCTTTTTCTCAATGCGTCCGGCTTCATAGCCTAAGCGCCCAGCTTCAATCGCTAGATTCATAGCTTTTGCCATTTTCACAGGATCCTTTGCTGCAGATACAGCGGTATTTAATAACACACCATCCGCCCCAAGTTCCATTGCCAAAGCCGCATCAGCAGGAGAGCCAATTCCGGCATCGACAATGACCGGAACCACTGCCTGTTCGATAATAAAGCTAAGGTTAACAGGGTTGATGATTCCTTGGCCGGAACCGATGGGTGATGCTCCTGGCATAATGGCATGGCATCCCAGCTCTTGCAGTTTTCTTGCTAACACAACATCATCAGAAGTATAAGGGAGAACGATAAATCCTTCCTTTACCAATTCCTCGGTCGCCCGTAATGTTTCAACAGGGTCAGGAAGCAAGGTTTGATCGCAGCCAATCACCTCGACTTTAATCATGTCGCACAAGCCGGATGCTTTCGCTAGTTTCGCAATGCGGACCGCCTCTTCGGCCGTTTTTGCCCCCGCTGTATTGGGGAGGAGTGTAAATTTAGAAGGATCAAGCTGTTCTAAAAAATTCGGCTGGCCAGCTTCAAATATATTCATTCTTCTCACAGCAAAGGTAAGAATTTCTGCTTTAGAAACTTCAACTGCTTCCTTCTGGATTTCAAAGCTTGGATATTTTCCCGTTCCAAGTAATAAACGAGATTGAAAAGATAATGGACCAATTTTTAACATATCAACCGCCTCCTACAAAATGAACAATTTCGATTTTATCTTTATCTGATATTCTAGTACTCTGGTGTTCCGTTTTGGTTAAAATCTTGCCATTGAGTTCCACGACCACCACTTTATTGTGAACCTCAAAGTGATTAAGAACATCCGAAACAAACACAATATCATCGGGGAGTATAACTCTTTCGCCATTTAACAAAAGCTTCATGTAAAGCCTCCTTTGTTTTGATAAATACCTTGACGGAAAAATTTTTATATGGTATGATTAAATGTTTGCGTATTGATAAAACTTTTTTAAAGATGTAATATTGGATTCGCAGTGATGATTAATTTTCTCTGGAGGGATCCAATGTTTAAGAAAAATGGTATTCACATGTTAGAAATCTCTATCAATTCTACTGGTGAGGTAAATGTCATCCACCCGGCCATCATTTGGGATGAAGATGACCTAATCTTGATTGACACAGGTTATCCCGGCAACTTGAATGATTTGCGTGTTGGGATTGAAAAAGCAGGCGTTTTATTTGAACGACTGACGAAAATCCTCATCACTCATCAAGATATCGACCATATCGGCAGTTTACCAAACATCCTGGAAGAATCCCCGGAAAAAATAGATGTTTATGCGAGTGAGTTAGAAAAGCCGTTTATTCAAGGTGAAAAAATGATTCTAAGGATTACCCCTGAATCCATTACGAAAGCCTTGGAATCGCTTCCGCCTGAAGTTCCAGAAGACTTTCGCCGCGCTTTTAAATCTCGATTAGAAAATCCACCAAAGGCAAAAGTAGACCATGTAATTGAAGGTGGTCAGGAATTACCTTACTGTGGTGGAGTGATTGCGATCGACACGGCTGGACATACTCCGGGTCATTTGAGTTTTTACCATCAAGCAAGCAAAACCTTAATTGCCGGGGATGCATTAATTGTTCAAGAAGGACAATTATATCCGGCTGATCCGAAATACGCCTTAGATAATGAAATGGCAATAAAATCACTTGATAATCTTTTAAGCTATGACATTGAAAAAGTCATTTGTTATCATGGCGGATTATTTGCTGGCAATTTTCGTGAAAGATTGCTAGAAATTTTAAAAGGGTAATGTATCAATGAGGTCGGAACGCAATATTCCGTTCCGACCTCAAATTACCGTTTCGGTGTGCCTCTCCAACTGAAACGCGGAAAGAAGAGAATCCTGATTACCAACTAATAAGTCAGCGACAAGTTTTCCTGTAATCGGACTTAACAGGATTCCATTCCGAAAATGCCCGGTCGCGACAAATAAACCCTTCCATTCCGGATGCTCGCCTATATAAGGAAGTCCATCACCTGTTTGAGGCCGGATTCCACACCAAACCCGCTCCCATGCTGCATCCTTAATTTTAGGAATAAGATGGGTTGCTCTTTCAATTAATGTTGCAATTCCTTGCGGAGTGACCTTGTCATCAAAAGTATCTTCTATCATTGTTGCGCCAATATAAATCTCCCCATTTCGTTTTGGGACGAGATAACAGCGTTTATCGGAAAAAATCGTCCGATTAATGAATGGTACATCCGTTTTGATAGAAAAACATTCACCTTTAACAGGGAACACAGGAAGGTCTAAACCGGATTCCTTCATTAATCTGCCAGCCCAGGCACCGGTTGCCACGATCACTTGTTCACTATGGACGAGGCCATTTGAAGTTTTAACCCCTTTGACCTGCCCGTTTTCAAAAAGAAAAGAGAGGACCTCCGTATTTTCATGAATTTCTGCTCCATAGTGGATGGCGGCTTTTGCAAAGCCCTGAGTTAATTTTTCCGGCTGTACATGTCCGTCATTTGGGAGATACATCCCACCGGCAACACTCGGTGAAATAGCTGGTTCCATTTCGCTTATTTCCCATGAGTCGAGCCATTGGATTTTGGAATCCCAATTTTGTTGGAAAATAACCTGTTTTTTCAACTCGGTTGCAATTTCATCTGTTTCTGCGACTTTTAACATTCCTTTTTGGACGAACTCAATATCGACCCCTGTAAGATCGAATAACTCGTTTGAAAGCTCAGGAAACATGGACTGACTTTTTATTGCCAGCTGGAAGAGGGGACCTTCTTGTTCGATTTCCGCTTGGGCTGCGAGCATTCCCGCGGCGGCACTCGAAGCCTTGCAAGCCAATCCTTCTTTTTCTAAAATAATGACTTTTTTACCCAACTTGGAAAGCTGATAGGCGATGGAAGCACCGTTAATTCCGCCGCCGATAATGGCAACATCATATGAATGACACAATTGATTCATCTCCATTTTTTAGTTCATTTGCGTAAGACTTTACCGCTGCTACTGGATCCTTTGCATCTAACACTCCCGATATAACCGCAATACCGGTTGCACCTGCCTGAAGAACTTGATAAGTATTTTCAGGTGTGATCCCGCCAATTGCAATAACCGAGATGTTTAATTGAGATACCTTTTTTAATTCCTCAAGACCTTTAGGGCATCTTCCAGGTTTTGAATGAGAAGGGAAGACGTGGCCGAACAACACGTAATCAGCACGATCTATCGCCTTTAGTCCATCCTCATAAGAGTGGATGGAGCTTCCTACCCGAAGTCGTGGGAAATTTTTTTTAACAATGTCTGCCTCTAAACTGTGATAAGCTAATTGAACGCCTGAGGCATTTGTAACAATGGCAACATCGACACGATCATTAAGAATAATTTTTGTTAAAGGGATGTTTTTCTTTGTTAAAAATTCCACAGCATCAAAAAGTTCTCTGGCTGTTTTTATTTTTTCTCGCAGGTGAATCGCTGTTATGTATGGATGGATATCTGTGGCAATTTCAGCAAATTGCTCAATTGGCATTTGACCATTTGAAATAAGATGGAATTCCTTTGAAATATTAGTCACCCCTTTAGAAGATTCCGTTAAAATGAAAAAAACCACTTCCAATTTGTAAGGAAGTGGTTTTTGAAAATTTGAAATAAACAATCTTTTGGTTACTCAAATATCCTATTTTCCACTTCCCTACGCTGGTATTAACCAGATCAGGTTCATAGAGTCCCGAAGTAGCACTTCAATCTCAGCCCTTTAAAAAGGCACCTCTAGCGGAATAGCTTTAATTATTCATTTGTAATGTTTTCCTGCAGTTATTATATTAACACGCTGGTCGGATATGTCAAATCATTTTGTCAACTTTTAAAAATGTTTTCTTTTACTAGATTTTAATATTTATCATTTCTAATGTCCTAATTTTGTATAAATACTTTTCAATTTTTCGACATTCTTAAGAAAATATTATCTTCCATGTGTTAAACTTAAATAGATTGATGATGGAGGGAAGATTAGGCATGTTGAATATTCGAAACGTAAAAGAGCAGGACTTATCAGATATTGTAATCATTGAACAGCTTTGTTTTCCTCAAGAAGAGGCGGCGACAAAGGAAGCATTTGAAATGAGGATTGAAGTTATCCCTGATAGTTTTTTTGTTGCGGAAGAAAATGGGGTAATCATCGGTTTTGTAAATGGACCGGTTATTAAAACTCCCTTCATTACGGATGACTTATTTAAGGATCTAAAGGAAAACCCAGAAACGGGGGGACATCAAAGTATCCTTGGGATAGCGGTAACCCCACATTTTCAAACACGTGGTGTGGCAGCGTCACTCCTTTCTCATATTGAAAAAGCCGCAAAGGAAAAAAATCGCGAAACCATTACCCTTACCTGTAAAGAAGAACTAATCGGCTTCTATCAAAATCATGGATACCGAAACCTAGGAATCTCGGACTCCCAGCATGCCGGAGTTACGTGGTATAACATGGTTAAAAAATTATAATCCCGTGGAACATTATGTGAAACAAGAAAATTCGGGTGGTGTCTGGCACCACCCGATTTTCTTTATTTGTTTAAGGAAAAGGCTCTGTTAAAGGACAATGTTGATTTTAAACCAACGTTGATTGGAGCGGAAGGCACGAAGACTCCCCGAACCGCTTGTACCTGGAGCGGAAATCAACAACCAGGTTTAACAGAGCCAAGAAATAAATAACTTTTAGAGGGTTTGCTTTCCGTTTGTCGAACTATTTAGATAATAATTAATCGACAATTGAGGTGGGGAAGTTGAACGATATCCAATATGCATTTTTCAATGAGTATGGTGATTATGGTTTTGATTTTGACAACAGTGACGTCTCAACCCACTTTATGATTACGGCTATTCTAGTAAAAGATACCGATAAAGAAGGGCTAGAAGGAGAAATTGAAAGGATATGGCAAAAATATATTCAAAATGGAGAAAAACATTTTAGTTATATTAAAGATCAACCAGAACGTATGTTGCAAATTTTGAATGAAATGAAGGATTTACCTTTTAAAATATATGCATATGTAATCGACAAGCAGAAAATAAGAGAAAACAGTGGCGTCACCTATAAAAATACTTTTATAAAATATTTAACACGCAAGGTCCTCGAAGATTTATCAAATACATATGAAAAGCTTGATATTATATCGGACGATCAGGAACCGAAAGAGTTTATGAATGCGTTTATCAACTATGTAAAACAAGAATGTATACCTGATCTCTTTAATTATTCAAGCTTCGGATTCAATAACACGAAATCAGATATTCTTATCAAATTGGCGGAATATACTGCACGAACACTGGCAATAGGGTATGAGAAAAATCTTTCAAAATATTATCAATCATTTTATAAAATCATCAAATCTCAAATTGTCCGAATCAATTTATGGCCCCATGACTATCGGAATTTTCTCTATGACTACAAGGTAGATTCTGCTGACATTAAGAATGACGAGGTAATCATCAAACAGGCAGTCAATTTAGCTTATCAATACATTGATAAGTATCGCAAAAGTGACGATGAGGATGAAAAACTTCGCATTGATTTTTTAAAGTTTTTACTTTTTAATCTGAAAGAAAATCCAGATGAATATGTTTACACACAGGAAATATTAAATAATCTCAATGCTATACGCAATATCGAGTTGAACCCGCATAATTTTCGCTCCAACATCGTCTCGAAGCTGCGTGATCACGGGTTATTAATTGCGAGCAGTAATAAAGGCTACAAATTGCCTGTATGTTTGGCTGATTTATATGACTTTGTGAACCTCTCAAGTCTAACCATTTTCCCGATGATTCAAAGAATTGCCAAATGCAGAGATCAAATTCTAAAGGCTACTAACAAAGAAATTGACATCCTCGAGCAAAAAGAATATGAATATTTGAAACGGGTCATTGAAATGGAAATTTTGAAGGTAAAGTAATTTTTTATAAAGACTAAATGTTGTGCCCATATCTTGGTAATACTAAAAACGAAATCAAAGTGGAGGTACAAAAAATGGCAGAAGAAAAATCAACAAATGAGAACGGGAAGGAAAAAGCCAGTGTTGCAAATGTACAGTTAGATGAATTGGTCGAGATCAAAACCGGAGAATACAAAGGGAAAAAGGCAAAAGTTATACAAGTTCGCGATAACTCAGTTATTGTGGAACTAGGAATGAAGACCAAGGCAGGAGAGCCAGTGTTAACCGTGGTGAATCATAAAAATTACAAAAAGCTTAATAAATAATTTCTCCTTCAACGTGATAAGCTCCATCATAGTTTGTTTTTGCCAATTGTCATGAAGACGGATACATGTTTTTTAAAAGGTATCAAGCCTCCGAATGGTGGAAGATACCTTTTTTTATTTAACGGATGTTGAAATTGCTTGTTGCAATCCAATCCAACGCTAATGTTTGGAAACTAATCTAAGGTGGTAATTTTATTAAATGAAAACATAAAGCTGAAAAGGGAAAAATAGAACCTAGGAAAAAAGGTGTATTAGTACTTAGGTTCGTATTATAATACTAATGGCATATATTACTTTAGTTCGGCAATTTCCCAGATAGTTCGATGAGTTATGGAAAGCTTATAATAATAAGGAATACATATTTCGCGGGGAAGGGAGGGAAAAACGCTGAAACATTATCGAGAAAAGAAATTTACCATAGTTGCTATGCTGTTTGTTGCTGGTGTTTTGACTTTGTTTATCACCTCCAATGTGTTCGGGAAATTATCAAAGGATGCATCTCAGCAGGATAGAATTACTTTGTATCTCGCTGGGGACTCTACCGTTTCCAATTACCCCGACAATATGGCACCGCGGACCGGTTGGGGACAGGTGTTACCGGAATTTTTTAATAATAGGGTTCGAATAAAGAACTGTGCGGTACCTGGCAGAAGTTCAAAAAGTTTTATCATGGAAGGCAGATTGGCAGGAATCTTAAAACAAATTCATAAGGGGGATTACCTTTTCATTCAATTCGGCCACAATGATGAAAAATTCAAGGATCCGACACGTTATACGAAACCTTCTACTACATATAAAAGCTATTTAAAGCAATATATTGCAGGTGCTCGTCAAAATGGTGCGATCCCAGTGCTTGTCACTCCGATGGAAAGAAGACGTTTTTCCTCAGAAGGCGATGCTTTGAATACGCACGGAAGGTATCCATCGGCAATGAGAGAGCTTGGACACGAGGAGCATGTTGCGGTTATTGATTTAACGGCGAAAAGTAAGAAGCTTTTTCAACAGCTAGGGCCAGAAAAAACTAAAGAACTTTTTATGTGGATAGACCCAGGAACAAACCCTAATTTCCCGAGAGGTGTACAGGATAATACTCATTTTCAGGATAAAGGTGCAAAGGAGATTGCAAAACTCGTCGTGGATGGGATAAAAGAGCACCATGGATTGGGACTGCGTGCATATCTAAAATAAAAGAAGCGGATCTACAAAACAATTGATTTAATCCCTAAAAAAATAAAACAGCTCTCCAATCATGAGAGCTGTTTATTTTTTTAAATCAACGTTTTCCTCAAATTCTGTAAATATCGATATCGGATAAAGAAGAAATAAATAAGTTGAGCAACTAGGAAGCTTGCAAGGACGATGATAATTTCTGTAACAATGGATAACTGGTAAAAGCTTTGTAACGCCATAAAGGCAAAAGCACTGTGTACAAAAGCTACCACAATTGGAACAAAGAAAAGTAAAGCTAGCTGCTGAGTGACAATCTTATTTAATTCTTGATCCGTCAATCCTACTTTCTTGATTGTTAAATATTGGCGGCGGTCGTAATCTAAATCAGCATATAGTCTAAAGTATAGGAAACTACCTGCAGCGATAAAGAATACGGCACCTGTTAATAAGGCGACAAACAACATCATCTTATACATATTCATTTGGTTTTCATAAATGGTTCCACTTACGGTCATTGAGTATGAATTTTTATCTGAAGAAAACGACATTCCATTTTTCGTTAAGTTCTTACCCATGCCCGCAGTTTTTCCCAAATCCTTCGTATAATAGCCTGTAAATATTTCTGTGTTTACAGGTCTTAGCTTTTTAAAAAGTTCATCACTAACAATAATCCCTTGAGACATAATTAATTGCATAGGAAGGACGATAACTTTGGTTATTTTTTCATGTTGAAGTTTCAAATGATTCTGTTCCAACGTATAGGTGATCGGCTCCGCCTCACTTAAAATCGCTGTTCGCATTTCAAGGATTTCTTTGCCGATCAACTGCTTTTCGTTAGCATCAAACCCAGCTGCTTTTGTTATTTTTATATAATCCGTGAAAGATACAACAGCAATTTTTTTTGGTGAATATCGATCCGTTGATGATGATATTGCAACGTATTTTATCGGAACTTTGTTCGTTGTATACTTTATATTTCGAGCCTTCAATTCAGTTTCGATTTGCTGCAGGTGTTTCTGATGGACAGGTTGATCGTCCTTAGCTAAATAACTGATTTCAGCGGGAAATTGTGCTTTTATTTGCTTATTCATTACATTAAACGATGCAAGTGTACCGACTGCACAAAAGGCGACGGTTGAAACAATCGTGACCATGAAAAACATGCGCGCATTATCTTTTAAGCGGTAAGCTAAACTTGAAATCGTAATTAAATTGGTTTTTCGCCAAAAAAATAAGCGTTGTTTTTGAAGTCGTTTCATCAAGAAAACGGATAGCTGTGTATAAAAAAAGTATGTTCCGATAATCGTCATGCCGATAACAGGCAGCATTCTAAAAAGTAATGATTGCATCGTAGCTGTAGCAGCTAAAAAATAACTTGCAATCAACAAAATGGCTGAAAGAAGGGATAAGAAAACTGATGCTTTTGGCTCTTTTTTCGGTTTTTCCCCCGCTTGAAATAAATCGATTAATTTATTTACCCTGACAAGGATAGTGGTAAACAAGGAAATACTAAAAAATAGGATTAAAAACGCCACAAGTGTTAAAAGCAATGCTCTTTTCGACAAGTAAAATGGAAGTGGGGCGATCCCAATCATTTTTGAGCCAATCATTAAAAACAGTTTCCCCGTGACCATCCCTAATGCAATTCCAACGGCAATCGCACCAATACCAATAAGCATGTTTTCGAGAAACACCATTCGATTTAATTGACTCCTTGTCATTCCGTGCATCATCAAGATCCCGAATTCACGTTTCCGTGATTTTAAAAAGGTACTAACAGAATAAAGCACAAAGAAGAATGAAAACACATACATAATGACTTCAGCTGAGGACATTAATTGTACAGCCGTCGCTGAGGTCACACCCTTTTTTATATCCGGATGAAAAATAAAAAGGGCGTAAATAAAGAAAATTAACACCGAAAGGGCACTGCTTAAAAAATAGGCGGAGTAGGTCCGTTTATTCCGGACAACATTTCTAAAGACGAACTGTGGAAAGGTCACGACTGTCTCCTCCTAACAATGCAAGCATATCGATGATCTTTTGGAAAAAAGTCTGACGGTTATCGCCACGGTAAATCTCATTATAGAGCTGTCCGTCCTTAATAAAGATGACACGGTGGCAATAGCTGGCCGCGACAGCATCATGCGTTACCATTAAAGCGGTTGCGCCATCCTCTTTGTTAATCGTCGTCAATGTTTCCATTACATCCTTAGAAGCTTTAGAATCTAAATTACCTGTTGGTTCATCTGCTAAAATGAGAGATGGACTGTGAATGATTGCTCGCGCAATCGCAGTCCGTTGCATTTGCCCGCCAGAGATTTCATAGGTTCGTTTCTTCAGAATTTGATCAATCCCAAGCTTCCTTACTACCTTTTGAAGCTTTTGCTCCATTTGACGTACGCTTACACCATCAAGGGTGAGCGGTAGAACAATATTTTCTTCCACGGTTAGTGTGTCGAGCAAATTAAAGTGCTGAAACACAAAGCCGAGTTCATGGCGTCTGAATAGAGCCGTATCCTTCCGGTTTAGAATATGGGGATTCTTTCCACTAATCAAAACCTCCCCGGAAGTGGGCCGGTCAATCGTGGCAATCAAGTTGAGGAGGGTGGTTTTCCCACTCCCGGACGGTCCCATAATCCCAACAAATTCACCTTGCTCAATCGAAAAATTAATATTCGTTAACGCCTTATGCGCAACTTTCCCTTCATAAATCTTCTCTAAATGCCGTACATCCAAAATCGACATTCTCTCAACTCCCTAATCAATTTATACCCATATTCTAACGACAACCCCGTCCCCACTGCCATTTCATTAACTTACACCTACCTTACAAAATTGTAAGGTTGTGCAAAGTTGAACAAAGTGACAGGCACCGTTCGTGGACAAATCGTCTTTTTTGTACGTGTAGGGTGGACAGTCTATTATCCAAATAGGATTCGGATGGTGGTTCCCTTGTTGACAGTTGATTCGATTTCGATGTAATGGCCGAGTTTTTCACATATTTGCTTGACGAGATAGAGCCCCATTCCGGTAGATTCTTGGAAGTTGCGGCCATTTTCTCCAGTGAAGTAGGGATTAAACACCCTTGGGAGGTCGCTCTCCGGGATCCCAACGCCTTCATCTCGTACCTCAAGGACGGTTTTGATTCCGCGTTTATAACTATGGAAGTAGATTTTTCGATTTTCATGAACGGTGTAGCGAATCGCATTGGTAATGAGTTGTGTCAACACAAAAGAGAGCCACTTTTCATCAGAAGCTATTTGATATTCCTCACCGAATTGATACGATGGGAAAATCCGCTTTCGAATAAACAACCGTTTTTGACTTGAAACAACTGACCGCACAACTGTTTCTAAACTTAATTTCTCTACAAAAAAATCACGTTCAAATGTATCAAGCCTTGCTGTATAAAGAACCATATCCAATCCTTTTCTCAAGCGATCAAGTTCATCACCAATCGCATCAAAACGAGGGTCATCCTCATCCTGAATCATTAAATGAATGACCGACAATGGAGTTTTCATTTGATGCACCCATTGATTGATAAACTGGATATGCCCATCCAGTTTGTGCTTATAGTTATATAGTTCGTTTTGGTAATGTTGAAATTGGCTTAAAAGAAGCTGCTGTAAGCTTTCTTCTAATGGTGCATGACGGTTCTCACTTCTAAAATCCCCCATTGAATCAAGCGGCTTTTCTAGGCGTTGATAAAACGAGCGGTTTGTTATATACCGGAATATAAGATACCCGGCAAAAAGAAAGCCGCTCAGCAAAGCAGCATATAAACTAATCATTAAATGGTGAAAACCGTCAAGCCAGTAAATAGCAGTAATCACCACTAATTGGCCGATATAGATAAAAATAAGAGGAACCTGCTCACGGATGAAAAGCTTCATTCCTTTTCACCCCAGTTCGGTACAAGCCGATAGCCCTGTCCGCGAACAGTTTGCAGTGCCTGCTCCACTCCTATTTGGGATAATTTTTTCCTTACCCGTGTAATGTAAACATTCAGGGTATTATCATCCACAAAGGCCTGGTCATCCCAAATTTTTTCTAACAAGCGATCACGGCTTACAACGCGCTCCGATTTTTTAATCAACTCATCTAATATTTTTGCCTCAGTATGACTTAGTTCAATGGTATTTTCTTGTAAAGAAAGGCTCAGCCGTTCAACATCAAGGCTTAATCCTTTCACAGTGTTCGTTCGTCCAGACTGGGTGTTCGCATAAGAACCGTAGACGCGGCGAAGCTGGCTATTGATCTTCGCAAGAACAATATCATAATCAAATGGTTTTGTTATGTAATCATCTGCACCGTTTTCGAGAGCCATTACCTGGTCCATTTTTCCTTCACGTGCCGAGATAAACAGAATCGGGCAGGTTGAGATACTACGAATTTGCCGGCACCAATAATAGCCATCAAATTTCGGTAAATTGACATCCAGCAAGACGAGGTGGGGCGCATATTGTTCAAACTGATTCCGGACAGTTTCAAAATCCTGCACTGACTTTGTATCAAAGCTAAATTTATGTAAATGCTCCTCAAGTAACCGGACAATCTGCTGGTCGTCTTCAATGATAAAAATTTTAAACATACTGTGTTCCCCTTCCTAATACTTCCATGATTGTAACAAAATAACGGGGCTCATTGAAAATAAGAAGCATTAGTATATTCGATAATACAGACCGTAGAGAAAGATCAGGAAGAGGAATTTAGCTTGTTAGGGACGGAATGGATGGTATAAATATGAAAAGCTTCTCCAAAAAACTCCAATAAAAAAGAAGGTGAAATTCACCTTCTACATGACAAGATTATGTGCGTTGAATTTGTGAGGTGGCAAAGGTTTTAATCAGTTTTTGTAAATTCCGATGGCCTTCTCTCAATCTAATTGTTTCATCAATAATCAGTTGAAATCCTTCCAATTCTTTGTCAGATGCATTTAGTAGGGATTTCGGTAAACCTTCTGCTAGTTGTTGTAGGGTGTAATCTTTTGTCACGGACATCGACCATCCTTTCAACTTATTCAATAGACACCATTTTGTCTTTTTCTAATATTTTGGGATAGGGGCTCGTTTTTCCTGCCACCATCATAAAAAACTTATCTACATAAATCAGCAGATTTCTTTTAGAACAGCGATGATTTTGCACCTGCCGACAGCCAACAACTAAGATACTTAGTTTTTTGTAGAAAAATATTAGGAGTGCATGCTTGCTATAAATAAGTAAGCACAGTACATATATAAATATCGATCTCTGGGGAGGGAATAGAATGGAACATGAAATAAAAGAATTAATCAACAAATGAGATTTTGATACATCGATGAAATACTATATGGATGATGCTATTCTGGTTGTAAAACCTGGCATGATTGCACGAGGTAAAGAAGAAATCAAAAAAGCATTTATTGCCATATCAAAATACTTCAATAACAGCCTAGTACCAACTCAAGGTGAGATGATCATTTTAGAGGCAGGGGACTCTGCGTTAGTTATTTCCCAAACCCTGCTTGATGCCGATCAAAAAAATCGGAGTTTTCAATGGATAGAAGAGCAACCTATGTATTTAAGAAAAATACAAAGGGCTTTGGCTTTGTGCAATCGACAATTCCTATGGAACAGATCTAATTAAAAAGTAGAAAAGGATAAAGAAATAGATCCCTATTTAAAACCCGCAATTGCGGCTTTTTTTATTTGTGATAAAACTTCCAAAATGTAAATACCGTCAAAATATTCAGAATATAATCTTGACAGTGAAAATTTCCTCTTTTAAAATTGATTTATAGAATAAACCTAGTTTTATATATGAAACGCGGAAACTCTAAAGTACATCATGAACTTTCTTAAAATAAATACATAAGAATTGGGGGAAGAAATGTTGAAAAAGAAAAGGATCATCGGTTTACTCAGTATCTCTTTATCATTCCTTTTAGGTGTGGGCTTATTTTTATCACCACTACATTCAGCGGCTGATCAATCACAAAACAAAAAGGAAGAAGCTTCACAAGCGCAGATGACAAGTGATTTTAAGGTAACTCTTCTTGGAACTGGTTCTCCGCTATTAAGCATTGAGCGTTTCGGCCCATCCACATTAGTCGAGGTTGGAGAAGAAAAATTGTTATTTGATGCTGGTCGAGGGGCAGCCTTAAGGCTAAGTCAAGTGAATGTCATGCCAGGAAAAATTAACAAACTGTTTATTACCCATTTGCATTCTGATCATACAAATGGAATTCCTGATGTTTGGCTGACAGGATCATTGCCAACAGCCGGAAAGAGGGAAGTGCCTTTTGAGGTATGGGGTCCTAAAGGTACTAGGGATATGATGGATCACATGGGAGAAGCTTATGCCGCCGATATTCAAGGACGAAAAGAGACGCAGAACGAGAATCTCAAAGGACTAGATGCAATTGGTCATGATATTGACCAAGGAGTAGTTTATGAGAACAATGGTGTTCAGGTCATTGCTTTCTTGGTTGACCATGGTTCGATGAAACCAAGCTTCGGGTATAGAGTGAATTATAATGGGCATTCTGTTGTGATCTCAGGAGATACTCGATATAATAAAAACCTCATTCGCCATGCGAAGGGGACGGATTTACTAATACATGAAGTGGCTGCAGCTCGGCCAGAAGATGAAACACCGGCAATCCAAAAAATCCTTGATATCCATACCACACCTGAACAAGCTGGAAAAGTATTTAATAAGGTAAAGCCAAAACTAGCAGTTTATTCACATATAGTATTACTTGGTGGCTTAACAGATGCGGAAGCAAATTTGGCAATCAGAACGAATAAGACGTATAAAGGAAAAGTGGTCGTGGGAGAGGATCTCATGTCTTTTGAAATTGGTGATAAAATTAGAGTAATAGAGCCATAATTTATTTTAGAGAAATAGTATTTTATCTTATAAAACTTAACTTAATAGATATGTAAAAAAGCAAAGGGCTTCTCCAAAAAATGGAGAAGCCCTTTACATTGCTAGTTTAATATAGTTACTTTTAATTGTTTTACACCAAAATCAATAGCATCTGCTTCGGAAGGAATAAAGACATCAATCCGATTTCCTTTAATGGCACTTCCCGTATCGGCAGCTGTCGCTTCACCGAACCCCTCAACATAAACCTTACTACCCAAAGGGATAACATTTGGATCCACTGCGATGACTTTTGCATTCGGGTTTGCTTTAATGTTAACTCCAGTTTTTGTGATTCCAGAACATCCTTCACATGAAGCCGTATAAGCCGTGGCCTTCACGGTAATTTGCTTAGCAGCCTGTTTCTTAGGATGTGATGTTGCTTTATCTTTTGAATCCACTTGATCTTGTTTCGTCACTTCAGATGCTTCTTGCTTTTTTGATTTGGTTTCAGAAACATCCTCAAAGATGATTAAATCTAATCCAGGGTGGATAAGGTCCGAAATTAAATGGTTCCATTCTTTAATTTGTGAAACACTTACATGATGCCTTTTGGCAATATCCAATAAGGTTTCATCTTGTTTTACGATATAATGTTTTTCAGGTGCGATCTCTAATCTTTCACCTGGAAAAATAAGATCTGAAGTTAGATGATTCAACATTCGGATGTTTTCTACTTTTGTATGATTTACACTTGCTAGATTTGAAAGTGTATCTCCTTCTTGTACAGTAATCGTTGCAGCATGTACATTAGCACTCACAGTACCTGAGAGTACAACAGCTGCCATAAATGTTTTAATTTTGTTTAGCATTTTTTTACCCTCCGTGTTCTTTGTCCGCTAAGTTTTCATAAGCTTAACATGAATTTTGCTGATAAAAAGAACAGGAGGATGTTAAAACCATTACAAGCATGGCAAGTATATTGCGATAGTATTTCGAAATTGGCGGAATAATCTGAAATATAGTGTTTTTAAGGAATATTATCTAGAAAAAGCCCAATAGGATGTGCTTTAAATGCAACTTGTCATTATTACAGTAATGTTACAAGAATTTTGTCATATTTTTGTGAGATACTAACATTTTCCAACATAACCAACATTTTAAGCTAGCTAATTCCTTAAAATCTGCTCACAAAAACGGCTCAAGAAACAAAAAAGCCGCCAATCGTATATAAAACAATTGAAATGACTCCTCCAATGGCCGCCACCTTTAATTTAAAACGTGCATAGTCGATAAGTGACATATCTAAAATGGTAGCGGTTGTAATGGTGGTATCCCCTAGTGGTGAGGTTAGAGCGCCAAAAGCTCCACTTGCAAAAACAGCACCCACGGTTAATGGGATAGATGCACCGGTAGAAACCGCTAAGGACATTCCTAAAGGCATGAATAATCCCCATGTTCCCCAGGAGGAACCAATAAAGTAACCGACAATTGATCCCAGCACAAAGATCGTGACCGGGGTCAAAAAGGCGGGCAAGAAGGAACCCAAAGTAGAACTAATAAATTTTGAAAAACCAAGATCTTCCGCCAATAAGGTTAATGACCAGATGAGAACAAGCAACGTGACGGCCTCCATCATTTGGTTTCCACCATCAAAAAAATGGTACAAGATTTCGTCCAATTTCTGTCGTCTCACTATGTAAAAAACAAAGGATAAAACAAGGGTGATGAAAACGGCTAATAGCATTACAAAGGTCGCATCGGCCATCGAAAAAGCTTCAAAAATTGTATGAGCTCCTTTAGCTCTGCCATTTTGCCACAATAGAAATAATGATAATCCGAGAAGTAAAAAGACGGGGAAAATCAAATTCCAAGGTTGGGCTTTTACCATCGATAATTCTCTTTTAATACCACTCCGGTGTAGGTCATTCGCTTCTTCATCTAACTGCTTTTGATTTAGGTTAAGAAGAGAAGATTTGTCTGCTTTAGTCCAGAAGGTTAGGACAATCCCGATAACTAACATCACAATAGCAAAAAAATTAAACAAAATACTTAGCAAAAAAACATGGTAGGAGGACATACCTAAATGAAGTTTGCCTATACTGCTTTCAACTAATGACACCATGAATCCAACAAATGCCGTAGCAACCGGCAGAAGGACAATCACTGACTCTGTTGAAATATCCATCGTTAGTCCGACCTTTTGCTTTGGCAAATTCATTTTTTTAATCAAAGATTTAACAATCGGACCAATCATCATAATTCGAAACATCGGCATCATAAACGTAAAAAGGAGGGTAAACCAAATCAGTCCCAGCAGTCCGCGCTCTGTTTGAATTTTATTCCCAACCCACTCTGAAAAGCCCTTTATACCTCCAGAAATGTTCATCATCCCAACCAATCCGCCAAATAAATATAGAAATCCAATGATTTTAATATTATTTCCAGCGGTTAAAGTTGTCACAATATAGGATACCGTTTGATAGACTCCAGCTAATAAATCAGCTTTAAAAATCAATGACCCCACTAGTAAACCGAGGATAAGACCAGGCAGGATGTTTTTTAGCCAAATGGACATGGAAATGACGATAATAAATGGAAACAAAGAAAGCCAAGTATGATTCAAAGTATCTCCCCCAATCTGATCCTTATATATGAAGAACTTATTCCTTTATTATGACCACTCATTAGAAGAAAAATGAGGAACCGGAGAATTAGGTGGTCAAATAGGGGAAGGGTATCAACGCTTTGATAGTGCCTAGGTTAAAAACACAAAAACACTACAAATGAATTTGCAGTGTGAATTTTTTATAAATGAAACTACCTTTAATTTATACAGTAAGGACAATTTTTCCTTGAGCATGCCCTTCTGCAAAATACCTGAAAGCGTCATGCACATCATTTAATTTATAGCACCGATCAAGAACAGGTTTAACTTGGCCCGTTTCAAGAAGTTCTTTTAAATAAATCAAATCTTGTTGATTAGCCCTATGTAAGAAGGTACTCATTTTCTTTTTACCAAGCATTGAAATTAAAGGTCCCAGTACCATGGCTTGAAACATTTGAGCACCTGAACCACCTACATGTACAAAAATACCATTTGGAGTTAAGACTCGCTTATACGCAGTTATTGGATGAGATCCGTTCACACCCAAAATTAGGTCATAACGCTGATGGCTTTTGGTAAAATCCTCCTTCTTATAATCAATTGCATGGTCCGCCCCAAGCGAACGTAAAATCTCTAAGTTTTTCGTACTGCACACACCCGTAACCTCAGCCCCATATGCTTTGGCGAGCTGTACCGCGAAAGTTCCGACACCACCGGATGCGCCATTTATCAATACCTTTTGTCCTGATTGTATTTTACCTTTATTCCGTATGGCCTGAAGAGCTGTTACACCCGCCATTGGGACTGCAACAGCTTCTTCAAAGGACAAATTGGTTGGTTTTAATGCAATTGACTGCTCGGGGATCGCTGCATATTCTGCAAAGCCACCCCAGCCACAACCTGATAAGTCTCCGAATACATCATCACCAGGCTGAAAGTTCTTAACATTTTTTCCGACCGCTTCAATCCGCCCTGCTATGTCACCTCCAGGTATGGGGTATTTTGGTTTTAATAGCCCGAAGGCAAAGCGGGCTAAGAAAGGTTCGCCTTTTAAAAGAACCAAGTTTCCAAAATTAACAGATGTTGCATGAATTTTTACGAGTACCTCATTCTCCTTAGGAATTGGTATATCCACTTCCGTTACTTTAAGGACATCTGGCGGACCGTATTGGTCATAAACGATTGCCTTCATTGGAAACCCCCTTATTTTTTGAAATGATGATTACACAAAAATTGCGGAAAAAGAGTCCTTAAATAAGATATTACGAGTATGAGGAAATTAAGACTAAAATGATTTATATACGCGCGACTGTATATTTATTAAAATATTAATTGGAAACAAAGGTTGAAAATCCTTAATTAATCACTGTAGATGAAAACGCTTTCTAAAAAAATACTATAAATATTCAAAAAATATTCAAAAAAATATTGTCAAAGGATGATTTTTTCACTATAATCAAAAATATTAGATGTGAGGAAATATAACATGAGAATGAGGGGTAATGTGACATGACTGAAACGCTTATTTCAAAAACAACTGCTGCGGATACAACTCTTGAACAAATAAAAGAAACCATTTCAGAAAAATCTGTGGAACTATTACATTTACAATTTGTCGATATCGAAGGGATCTTAAAGCACGTAACCGTAACAACAGAACAACTCGAGGATGTAGTTGAAGGAAAAATGATGTTTGATGGATCTTCGATTAAAGGTTTTTCACCGATTAATAAATCCGACCTTTATCTTCAGCCAGATCTAAATACATTTGCAGTTCTTCCTTGGACAGTTGAAGAAGGGTATTCAGAAGCTCGTTTCTTATGCTCGGTAAAGAATCCAGATGGAACGCCTTATGAGGGAGATACAAGAAATGTTTTGAAGAAAACTGTTGATCGTGCAGCTGAAAAAGGGTACTCGATTTCAGTAGGACCGGAATTAGAATTTTTCCTTTTTAAAACAGATGAAAACGGATATGCTACCCAAGAGCTTGGGGATAAAGCAGGCTATTTTGAGCCATCTCCACACGATCTTGGCGAGCGCGTTCGTTTAGAAATCTACCGTGCTTTAAAAGCGATGGGCTTTACGATTGAAGCATCTCACCATGAAGTGGCGGAAGGGCAGCATGAAATCAATTTTAAATATGCAGATATTTTAACGGCTGCAGACCTTTCCACTACTTACAAATGGGTAGTCAAAACAGTGGCGAAGAAATTTGGTTTACACGCTACCTTTATGCCGAAACCAGTTTTTGGAATCAACGGTTCTGGAATGCATGTCAATATGTCCCTCTTCAATGAAAGCGGAAATGCCTTCTTTGATGAGACGGATGAGTTACAATTATCAGAAGAAGCATACCAATTTATTGCAGGTATTTTAGAAAACGTGAAGAGTTTTACTGCCGTGACTAACCCGCTTGTGAACTCCTACAAGCGCTTAGTTCCTGGTTATGAAGCACCTTGTTATATTGCCTGGTCTACTTCGAACCGTTCAGCATTGATTCGTATCCCAGCAAAAAGAGGTCTGGCCACACGGGTAGAACTGCGTTGTCCAGATCCATCTTCCAACCCTTACCTAACATTTGCGGTGATTGCTTCTGCAGGGTTAGACGGGGTAGAGAAGGAATTAGAAGTACCTGCTCCAATTAATGAAGATATTTTCCATATGGATGAAGAAACTAGAGCGTTCAAGGGAATTGACAGCCTTCCTGGCAGCTTGGCAGAAGCGGTCAGTGCATTAGAAGCTGGCGAAATTGCCGCTAATACCCTTGGTGAACATGTCTACAACGAATATGTCTCTATGAAAAAAGCCGAATGGGATAGCTACCGTACAGCAGTCCACACATGGGAAATCGAAAACTATCATACTAAATTTTAATGATTGATAAAGCGGGGATGCTCCCCGCTCAGGCTGTCGAAAATCTTTCGATAGCCTTTATTTTGTTTGCTCTCTTTAACAATTCACTGCGTTAATTAATTATAATGTTTTAACTGTGCCACAAGTCTGTTGATTTCCGCTCCAGGCACAAGCGGTTCGCGGGCGTGCCGGGGAGCCTCCTCGTCGCTTCGCTCCTGCGGGGTCTCCCCAGCCCCGTACTCCCGCAGGACATTGAATGCTCCTCGAAACCACCCACGCACGAAGGAAATGCGATAGCATTTCCGAGGAGTCTTCGTGCCTTCCGCTCCAATCAACAGGTGCATTCAATAAAGATTTAAACTCCTTAAGTGTCTAAAATAAGTGGATTTAATGTTTAAGCTAATATAGGTTACTCAAAGTGAGTATGAATTTGTAACTATGATGAATTAGTTTCAAATGACCCTCTTCTAGTCTTAATTGCAAATAATATTGATTTTTCGATTCTTCTTGAAAATGTTCATCCTTATTATAATGAGGATAATGGCCGCAACTAATCCCCTTTTTCTTTTTAAGATATGTATATTGGGTATCTTTTTGGGATATTTTTGATAGACAATATAGTTGGGTGACTTGTTTTATTTGCGGAATCAACCCATTTAAAAGCAAGCACAAATAAACAAAGTAAAGGTAGAGACTGGCGAATATATAGCAAATTAATAATTGATTTTGCCCCTCCTGTTGATTGGAGCGGAGGGCACTCGACTCCTGCGGGATAAAGAGGTCACTGGAGACCCCACAGGCGCAAGCGCCGAGGAGGCTTCAGGACCTCCCCGCGGAAAGCGAGTGACCTGAGCGGAAATCAACAGGCCCTTTTGTAGGGACTATCAATTAAAATTTGTATTTAGATCTAGCAAAAAATAAAATTGCCAAGAAAAATATCCTTTCTCGACAACCTAAGCGGGGATCCTCCCCGCTTTATTTCATTTTCAGCGAGAGATAAACACCAAAATAAACAAGCCCTGCCAAAATCATGACGTTTGCATAGTATATATGGAGTTAAAGAAGGGAGGTCTTAGTAATGGATGGTGCAGGTGCTGGTGGAGGTTTCGCATTGATCGTTGTATTGTTTATCCTTCTTATTATAATTGGAGCGTCGTTTATCGGCGGAGGATACGGCGGCTTTTATTAAAAAATAAAAATTAAAGAAAGGTGGAATAAATATGTTTGGATACGGTGGTTTCGGCGGTGGATTTGGAGGCTGCTGCGGTTATGGATATGGTGGGTTTGGAGCAGGCGGCGGCTTTGCTTTAATCGTTGTATTATTTATTCTTTTAATCATCATTGGAGCAGTTTGCTTTTATTAATTGAACACCCATAGATATTCAAATTAGAAAAAGGCCTGAATGGGCCTTTTTTTCTTGAATTGGATTTCACGTGCTTTTGGCGGAAGTTTGGCTGGACCTTCTGTTCCCCCATGTATGTAGCCCAAAGTTTCGCCATTCCAACTGTTGGTAAAGGGTGGGTCTCGTCGAGTTCGAATGTACTTAAATTTATTGGTATCATGCCATCCATTGGCTGTAAATCCATCAGGTATCCCCTTATTCCGTTTTTTGGTTTAGAATTATCATGAAAAATAATTTTATTCTCTTTGGATTTTAAGGAGAGTGACTCCCTCTATCGGTAAACATTATCCTTTATTTATTTACATATTTTAGGAGGTTGAGGGAGATAGTAATATCAAATAGTAATATCAAAAATGGCTGGCTTGAAAAACCACCTTTAGCACCAAATCGAAAAGAAATTGCAAGGGGTTAGAAGAATGTGGCGAATCCGAAAGAAGCGTTATTTTGGAGTATTGCCTTACCGGGCTTTGGGCAATTAATTAATGGCAAATACCTAAAAGGACTCCTTTTTATAGTTTTAGAATTTATCGTAAACGTAAAAGCTCATTTTAACGAAATTATTAGATTAAGTTTTCATGGTGACATCGAAAATGCAATTGCTCAAGCAGATTATCAATGGTTGTTGTTTTACCCCTGTCTGTACTTCTTTGCTATGTGGGATTCCTTTAGAGATGCTGGGGGAGGAACGGATAAACATTCGTTTTTCCCATTTGTAATGACAGCATATTTTGTAACGGTAGGGTGTATTTATTCCTCAAACTTTAAATTATTTGGAGAATTACTTGGGCCAGTTTGGTTACCTATACTATGTGTAATTCCTGGATTAATCGTGGGGATCGCATTAAGAGGTATATTGCAAAAAAGGGTTAGGTCGGAAATTTAAGATAGTTTATAGTAAATAAGTAGTATTGAACTTCAAGATTTGGAAATATAAAATAAAAATTAGGATAAAAGAAATAAAGCTTTTATCTTTATAAAGGATGAGCAGGTTTGGAAAACAAACAGGTACAAATGGAGTTGGCAAGTTATATTGGAAGATCTTTACGTGAAAATTTCGGAAAAGGACCTGAATCGGTATTTGTTTCCTATAATCAGTCGATATTGACGGTATATTTACGAAACTTCCTTACTCCATCTGAAAATGTTTTGTTAGCACAAGATCAGGAAGCGATTGTTCAAAAGACAAGAGATATGTTAATGCAAACACTCATTCCTGAGTTTAAGGCCTATATTAAAATTTTAACCGGGATGGAAATAAAGGAATTTTATTATGATTGGGGACTTCACAATAAAAGTGGTGTCTTCGTTGGCATAAATACTTCTTCAACAGAACCTGGTGAAACCATTAATGATTTATTTGTAGGAAAAGAGCTGCTTCACGAAGAAATTAAAAGAATCAGTCTTCAGGCTCAAAGAGAGCCAGAGGAAGTGGAATCGTTCCTTTTAAACCAAAGAACATTGGTGATCATACGAAAAGGGATACTCGTATCCATCGAAAGGGAATTAATTCGATTAGGGAGTTCAGAAACTTTAAGACTTGCTAAACGCAATCTTGAAAAAAGATTATTACATAATAGCAATCATTTTGAAACGATTCTCAAAACAAAAGTAAATGATATTTTTGTGGATTGGGATTTTAATCTAGATAAGAGCGCCATCGTGCTCATCTTAACACCAACAGCATAAAGGCGGTAGTGAGTTAGACAAAAGAGCTAAACACAAGCCAAGATGGGGATTTTACTCATCTTGGCTTTTTTATTTAAAAACAGGGAAAGGAACTGGTAGAGAGAGATGAGCAGTCCCATGGAAGCAATCAAAAGCGAAAAGAGGCAATTATTAATAAACCATGTAACCGAAAAAATGACCAGTAACCAAACCTTGTTTAAAGAGAATGAGGATGCAATTGTCATTTTTGATTTAGAAGGCCATATTGTCCAAGTAAATCCTGCCTTTGAAAAACTATTACTCTATACTTTCGCAGAATCGATTGAATTGAAGCTGCAAAAGCTGTTTCCGATTGAAAGTTTGGATATGGTTTTTCACTATTTTCATAAAGCTTCATTCGGTCAGGTCCAAAACTTTGATTGTGTAATGATCACGAAACAAGAGAAATTGATTGATTTAAATATAACCAATATACCTATATCTGCCGATGATAAAGTGGTTGGAGTTTGTGCATCCCTGAAAGATATAACCCAAGTAAAAAAGAAAAAATCTGAGGTTAGAAGAATAGAAGAATTTCACCGTGTCTTGACCGAGCATGTTCTAGATATCATCCTAACTACAAATATAATGGGAAAAATTCATTATGTATCTCCTTCCTGTGAAAAAATACTTGGGTATGAGGCGGATGAAATCATTGGTCAACATTTCTCGTTATTGTTACACCCTGAAGACAAGGAAAAGGCTTTTAAGGAACGTGAAAAAGTACTTACATTGCTTGAAGACAGCAGAGACTCATATCGGTACGTCAAAAAAGACGGCAGTTTTGTTTGGATTGAATCGATATGTAATCCCATCGTGGACCATGATACAAAAAATATCATTGAAATCGTCAGTGTGATCCGGGATATAACGGAGAGAAAGCAGGCAGAAGAAGAATTATGGAGCAGGAAAAGAGCCTTTCGGGATTTAGTAGAGCATTCACCAGATGCGGTGATTATCGCCAAGAATGAGAAAATCCTTTTTATAAATGAAACAGGTATTGATTTATTAGGACCTGAACGCATGGAGAACTTCATTTCGAGATTCATCTTAGACTTCATCCATCCAGAGGACCATCAGGAAGCGAAAAAAAGAATCAAAAGTATTATGGACGGGAATAGAACCGAATTTAAACCCTATCAAATCATCCGTTTTGATGGAAGTACCTTTGATGGGGAAGTAAAAGGCATTCCTACCTTTTTTCAAAAGCAGTCAGCTCAGCATATTATTATTCGGGATGTTACTGAAAAGAAAAAGACACAGGAACTCTTGCGGAATTCGGAAAAATTAACGATCGCGGGACAGTTAGCTGCTGGAATCGCTCATGAGGTTCGAAATCCTCTTACTGCCATAAAAGGATTTCTCCAGCTAATGGAGGCGCAGGTTAAGAATAAGACGTACTTTGAAATCATTCAATCTGAGATGGAAAGAATTGAACTAATCCTCAGCGAGTTATTGGTTCTCGCCAAACCACAAGATTTGAAATTTGAAATTGAGAATATACAGTCATTAATCAATGATGTGAAAACATTAATTGACACGCATGCCATTATGAATAATATTTTGATAAAAATTGTGAATGAATGTAAGGATCTAACCATTAATTGTGATAAGAACCAATTGAAGCAGGTTTTTATCAATTTTTTAAAAAATGCGATTGAAGCAATGCCTGATGGCGGAAGTATTACAATTGAAATTAAACAATATAGTGAGGAAAAGGTGAAGATCTTTTTTAAAGATACCGGGAGGGGGATCCCGCATCATATTTTAAAACGAATTGGGGAACCATTTTTTACTACAAAAGAGAATGGAACAGGACTCGGTATTATGATTTCGAAGCAAATTATCGAAAATCATAATGGAAGCGTTCATATTTGGAGCGATAACAAGGGAACCATTATTGAAGTCATTATCCCGGTTAATAATGGTTTGACAATATAATGAGATAGAGGTATATAGCTCCTCACTATTACTTTAGGATGAAAGAGAATACTATAGTGTTTTTTTTCCATCTAAGAAAGGTGGTATAATTCCATTAAATAATATTAAGGGAGTGATCTTGTTGATTAATACAGTCGGTCAAATTATGTTGTATGTAAATAATCAAGATGAGGCAGTGAATTTTTGGACAGAAAAGGTAGGGTTTACTGTCATTTCGGAGCAAGATAACGGTCAAGGGATGAGATGGATTGAAATCGCCCCGACAAATGTAGCGGAGACGAGTATTGTTCTCCATAATAAGGAACTAATTGCTAAAATGCAGCCTGAATTAAATCTTGGAACACCTTCTTTGATGTTTTTTACGAAAAATTTCGATCAATTACATAATGACTTAACAAATAAAAACGTTACAGTCGGTGAAATTGTAAATATGCCTACAGGCAGAGTATTCAATTTTGCAGATAGTGAAAATAAATACTTTGCGGTAATGGAAAAAAAGTAAATTTGACTAATAATGATAAAAAGGCACGAGTTTTATAAAAACTCGTGCCTTTTTATATTGGTGAATTTACCGCAGTGAATGATTAGAGAAAAATCGGTTGGAAAAACTTACTAATGGTAAGAATCGAATATAAAAAGAAAGGATGAATCAAATTGTCAGGACCTAGTTTAAGAAAACAGGATGCCCATACTTCCATTCATGAGTCAGCATTAAATGAGGCAAAAGAACTACGTGCTTTATTGAATAAATGCCTTAAAGAGGAACAAATCGAAAAAGCCCAAAAAGTTGCAGAGGTAACCATTGAACATTGGGAATCGCGGACATTACAGCATGCAGAATCCGAAGAAGAAGGGTTATATAAGGAAATGGCAGAGGAGAAGCCTTATTTACGCCAGCTTATCACCCAGCTCACTCGTGATCATGACCTTATGCGTAGAATCGTAGAACAAATGAGGAACCTGCTGATTCAGGATGAGATTGATTACAGAATGATCTCTTTACTTGATTCCTTAATTATCGTGGACTCCATTCATAATGAAGATGAAATGAATAAACTACTAACAAAAAACGAAAGCTACGACAAGAAAGTTATGGAAAAAGGTGAAGATATTGCTTGAAGAAAAATTATTACGTTATGCGGCACCAACATTATATACCAAAATGGTCGGAATTTTTTCAACCTATCATCTACATCCCTATGATGTACATGCTACCGCTTTAAAGGAAGAGAATGGGTATGAGGTTTCATTAAAGTATTCTACTGATTTTTCTCAATTCGTCACACAACATTTCACCTTTAAACAGGTGGCAGAACCTGATGAAGAGGTGACCCAATTTTTTGAAAGAGCTGCAGATCAATGTAAGTCTTTGTTAATTGCAGATTACTATAAAATGATAAAGCCCTAAGGAGTTGAAAGTCGTTTGTTTTCATTTCAAGATGATGCCCTACTCGTTGATGACCGAGAAGATTTAATTGCTGTGCTGCGGATGAGATTCGGATCTATTCCTGGTGAAATGATAGAGGACATTTACGGAATTGTTGATATGAATGCGCTGCAACGACTCATTCTATCAGCTGCAAATGCAGCAAATTGGGATGTTTTTTTGGAAGAATTTAATGAAGGTAGAGACTCTTTTCGATTATTGGGTGAAAAATTTAACCCGTTAAGAGATCGATTGAAAGGGAGAGATGGTCTCGATGGAACAGCATAAAAATAATTTGCTTCATTCACTTAAGCATCTTGTCCGAGGGGAGCGCATTAATGATGGATGGACAGAGGAAAACCCGCGGTCGCGTGATTGGGAATCGGCTTACCGTGGCCGTTGGGGTCATGATAAGGTAGTCCGGTCCACTCACGGAGTGAATTGTACAGGCTCGTGCAGTTGGAAAATCCATGTGAAAGACGGCATTATCACGTGGGAAACCCAACAAACCGACTACCCATCAACGGGTGATGATTTTCCTGAATATGAACCAAGAGGATGTCCGCGTGGTGCCAGCTTCTCCTGGTATACATATAGTCCAACACGGGTAAAGCATCCCTATATCCGCGGAGATCTCTATGCTTTATGGAAAGAAGAATTGGGCAAAGCAGAAAACCCTGTACAGGCGTGGGAAAATATCGTTTCGAATCCCGAAAAACGTGAACAATACGTAAAAGCACGTGGCAAGGGCGGGTTTGTCAGGGGAACATGGAAAGAGATTTGTGAAATGATTGCTGCCGCAAGTATTTATACGATTAAAAAATATGGTCCCGACCGAATTGTCGGATTCAGTCCAATACCGGCGATGTCGATGGTTAGCTATTCTGGTGGAACAAGATTTCTATCGTTAATTGGTGGGACTATTTTAAGCTTTTATGATTGGTATGCTGACCTGCCGCCTGCTTCTCCACAGGTTTGGGGCGACCAAACAGATGTACCGGAGAGTGGAGATTGGTATAACACGAAATATTTTATTATTTGGGGAACGAATATTCCTCAAACCAGAACACCAGATGCCCATTTTATGGTCGAGTCCAGATACAACGGAACAAAAGTTGTTGGTGTTAGCCCAGACTATGCGGAATATGAAAAGTTTGCAGATTTGTGGTTACCGGCGAAAGAAGGAACCGATGGGGCACTTGCGATGGCCATGACCCATGTGATTTTAAAGGAATTTTATGTGGATAAAGAAACTCCTTACTTTTTGGAGTATGCCAAACAATATACAGATTTACCTTTTTTAATTACGTTGAACAAAAAGAACGAAAATTACCGCTCTGACCGTTTCTTACGGGCATCAGATCTTTCTGACCAAGAGGAGCTTGGTGATTGGAAAACTGTTGTTTGGGATGAAACTACCGATAATTTTGCAATTCCAAACGGCAGCGAAGGATTTCGGTGGGATAAAGGAAATCAGTGGAATTTAGATTTATACAATATTAATCCAAGAATGAGTTTTTTAGAGGATTCTGAAGAAAGAGTCATGGTTGAATTTCCGTACTTTGGCGAAAAAGAAGGCGGATTGGTTATACGCGAAGTCCCTATTAAAAAAATAAAAGACAAATCTGGGAACGAATTAATCATTACAACTGTTTATGATTTGATGTTGGCCCATACTGGAATCAATCGAGGGTTAAAAGGTGAATACCCATCGGATTATAATGATGAACAAAGACCCTATACACCTGCATGGCAAGAGAGCATTACGGGTGTCAACCGGGCACATGTCATTCAAGTTGCCAGAGAATTTGCAGAAAATGCTGCGTTAACAAAAGGGAAATCGATGATTGCCATGGGTGGTGGCACGAATCATTGGTATCATAGTGATCAGATTTATCGATCGATCTTAAACCTTGTGCTGTTAACGGGTTCACAAGGGGTCAACGGCGGAGGCTGGGCACATTATGTCGGGCAGGAAAAGGTGCGCCCATTAGAAGGTTTTTCACAAATTGCATTTGCGAATGATTGGGTGAAAGCTCCAAGATTTATGAATGGAACTTCCTTTTTTTATTTTGCCACCGAACAATTCCGCTATGAGTATGTAAAAGGGGAAAGTGAAACAGAATGGGGCAGTCAATATTCGAATATGCACCCTGCTGATTTCAATGCGCTCTCTGCTCGATTAGGATGGCTGCCAAGCTTCCCTCAACTATCGCAAAATTCATTAGATGTAGTGAAAAATGCCCGGTCACACAATAACGATGACCAAGCGGTAATCAAAGATATTACGAAACAACTAGTTGAGGGGAAACTGGATTTTGCGATTGAAAATCCAAATGACCCTCGGAACTTCCCACGTGTCTTTTTCAATTGGCGCTCCAATCTATTAGGTGATAGCGGAAAGGGTCATGAGTATTTTGTCAAACATTTAATCGGCTCAAAGGATTCTGTTTTAGGAGATACTGAAAGCTCCTGGCAGCCTGAGGATATTAAGCTTTCCGAAACGCCCCCTGAAGGGAAAACGGATCTGTTTGTCAGCATGGATTTCAGAATGACTAGTTCAGGGCTTTTCTCCGATGTCATTTTACCGGCGGCTACCTGGTATGAAAAGTACGACATTAGCAGTACCGATTTACATCCATTTGTACATCCGTTTAATGCAGCGATCACTTCTCCATGGGAGACGAGAAGTGATTGGGATGCTTTCAGAGAAATTGCTAAAAGCTTTTCTGAGCTGGCCAAGAAACACCTCCCGGCCCAGGAAGATCTCGTCCTGTCACCACTGGCACACGATACGATTAATGAAATCGCTCAGCCTTTCGGAAAGGTAATGGACTGGCGAAAAGGGGAAGTCCAGGCGATTCCGGGTAAAACCCTTCCTAACTTTAAATTCGTTAAACGGGATTATCCAAATGTCTATGATATGTGGATTACCGTTGGACCGAATATTAAAAATGGTTACGGTACAAAAGGGGTGAAAATCCCTGGAGATAAAGTTTATAAAGAATTACTCGACCGGCTTGGACCTTCCAAACATATTGGCATTGGAAAAGGTTTTCCTGATCTTTATTCTGATAAAAAAGCGATCAACGCGATTCTTTTAATGTCAGGAGCGACGAATGGGAAAAGGGCGGTTGAAGGCTGGAAATCGATGGAGGAAAAGACAGGAAAAAAACTGAAGCACATCTCTGAAGGACGCGAGGAAGAGGATTATACCTTAGATGCCTTAACCGTCCAGCCAAGGCCAGCAATCTCTACACCTGTCTGGAGTGGATTGGAAAATGATAATCGCAGGTACTCTCCATTTACGGTTAATAAAGAATTTAATATTCCTTGGCATACCCTTACAGGGAGACAAAGTTTTTATCTCGATCATGAAGTCATGCTTGATTTTGGAGAGGGCTTTCCTTTATACATCCCTCCAATTAACAAAGGGGCTTTTATTAAAGGAGAAAAAGAAGTCGAAAACAACGGTAAATCGATTACGCTGCGTTATATGACACCTCACCAAAAATGGGGGATTCATACCATGTTTACGGACACGAATAATATGGTTCAGTTATTCCGCGGCTGGCAGGTAGTTTGGATGAATGAAGAAGATGCGGCTTCGATTGGGATTAAAGATAATGACTGGATTGAAATGTATAACCGTAATGGGGTTGTGGTGGCAAGAGCCGTGTTAACGTACCGGATGCCAAGAGGAGCGGTTTATATGTACCACGCACAAGACCGTCATATGGGAGTTCCGGGAAACACCATTAACAGAAATCGCGGAGGAACTCATAATAGTGTCACAAGAATTGTGCCAAAAGCGACCCATATGATTGGCGGATATTCACAATTAAGCTATGGATTTAACTATTACGGACCAACCGGGAGTCAAAGGGATACGATGACAATTATCCGACCGTTGAAGGAGGTCGATTGGCTTGAGGATTAAAGCACAAGTGGCGATGGTTATGCACCTTGATAAGTGTATTGGCTGCCATACTTGTTCTGTCACTTGTAAAAATGTTTGGACAAACCGGCCGGGAATGGAATATGTCTGGTTTAATAATGTTGAAACCAGACCTGGTGTGGGCTATCCAAAAGAATGGGAGAACACCGACCGCTATAAAGGCGGTTGGGTCCTCCGAAATGGGAAATTGCATTTAAGAGCCGGCGGGCCCCTTTCAAAGCTTGCAAATATTTTTTACAATCCGAACATGGCAGACCTAAACGAATTTTATGAACCGTGGACATATGATTTTCAACATCTTCATAAACGAAAAAAAGGGGAGAGTATTCCGGTTGCTCGTCCTCGGTCGATGGTTACAGGAAACTATATCGATAAACCCGTATGGGGTCCCAATTGGGATGATGATTTAGCCGGTGGCAGCGAATCCGTCCCAAATGACCCGAATGTTCGAAAACTTCAAGAGCATATCAAAACTGAATATGAAAAGACGTTTATGATGTACCTGCCGCGGATTTGTGAGCATTGCTTAAATCCGTCCTGTGTCGCTTCATGTCCTTCAGGTGCCTTATATAAGAGAGATGAAGACGGGATAGTATTGGTAGACCAAGATTCATGCCGGGGTTGGCGTTTTTGCATGAATGGGTGTCCTTATCATAAGGTGTACTATAACTGGAATACACATAAAGCGGAAAAATGTAATTTTTGCTATCCGCGTACAGAAGCAGGGCTGCCCACGGTTTGTTCGGAAACCTGTGTGGGAAGGATTCGTTATATTGGAGTAGTTTTATATGATGCAGACCGAGTCAAAGAGGCTGCCTCCGTTGAAGATCCAAAAGATCTGTATGAATCCCAGCTTTCCGTCTTCCTCGATCCGTTTGATCCGGAAGTAATTGAAAAAGCTCAGGAACAAGGCATCAATTATAATTGGATCCAAAGTGCACAAGAATCACCGGTTTATAAAATGGCGATTAAGTGGAAAATTGCATTGCCTCTGCATCCGGAGTATCGAACCATGCCAATGGTATGGTATGTGCCTCCACTTAGCCCGATCATGAATCATATCACCAATGAACAGGATTTAAGTGCAGAAGGTTATATTCCTGCTGTGGACCAAATGAGAATTCCAATGGAATATTTAGCTTCGCTATTAACTGCAGATGATACCACTGTCATCCGAAGGGTTCTGCTCAAAATGGCAGCTATGAGAGTTTATATGCGGTCCAAAACAGTAGGCGGGGTGGATCCGCAGAAAATGACGAAATTGATAGATGAAGCAAGCACGACAAAGGAAGAACTAGAAGATATGGCTAGGTTGCTTGCAGTTGCCAAATACAATGAACGATTTGTGATTCCAACAGGCCGCCGTGAAATGGACGATGATTTGCATTATAAACAGGGAGCATGCAGCATTGAAGACCTAGCACCACCTGAAGGAATGACAACCTACCCATTTGAAAGAAGTGAAAATGCATAATGAATGAAAAAAAGGCCATTCTAGCCATCTTGGCTCGGATGATGGATTACCCAGAGGAAACGTTTTTAAATGAACGAACGACTGTTGTATCCTTTATTCAAGAAGCAATTTCAACAGAAGAAATACAAAGGGAGGTAGTGGAGAGGCTTCATCCTCTTTACGAGATGCCTTTAAAGGAGTTACAGGAGTTATATGTATTAACCTTCGATTATAAGGACAAAACCAACCTGTACTTAACGGCCCACGAGTTAGGGGACAGCAGAAAACGCGGTTTTGCCCTAATCGAATTGCAAAAACTTATTTTTGAAGAAGGATTCGAGACAGTTGGAAAGGAATTGGCGGATTACATTCCAATGCTGTTAGAATTATTAGCGGTTGCCCCGGAAGATGAAAAATTCAACAAACTTTCACGAAGGGTTGCTTTCGCCATTAATCGGATACTATCAAATCTTACGGAAGATAATCCTTACAAACGAGCTATTGAAGTATTGATGATGTATGTATTCGAGGCTCCTGGGACGGACGAAATTTCTGCATTAGAGATACTCCGGGAGCAAGCAGATCTAGATGAATTGCCATATCCATTGATGTATCGCTAAGGAGGGGATGAGATGGAAGTTGTTTTTTGGTGGACCATTTTTCCTTATATATGCGGAACAATCCTAATCGTAGCAACCTTTTACCGCTTTGTGTTTCGAGGGAAAAGTTGGACAGCCCCGTCAACCGAAATTTTTGAAAAAAAAGGGTTAAGAGTGGCGTCGGTTGTTTTTCATTATGGGATTATTTTTGCTTTTGTAGGGCATGTAATGGGCGTATTAATCCCATTGGAGGTGTATAATGCACTTGGAGTTGAAGACCATGTGTACCATTTCTTTGCCACTGCAGGTGGTGGGATTGCTGGTCTAATGGTGGTAATTGGTTTAGTATTAATGCTCATTCGAAAATTTACAACTCCAAGGGTTCGCGTCCATACCACAGGCGGCTCCTACTTCACCATTATTTGGTTATTACTGGTGGCGGGATTAGGTACCTATATGACCCTCATTTACAATACAACAATCGGTGAATACGAATACCGTTTATCAATCGGGCCATGGTTTAGAAGCTTGTTTACTTTACACCCTAAGTCTGAATTGATGTTGGGAATCCCCACTCTATTTAAGGTCCATGTCATTTGTTCGTTTATCTTATTTGCTTCGATTCCTTTTACGAAACTCGTGCATATGTTCAGCTTTCCTTTACGGTATCGAACACGGGCGCCGCAGCAATACCGTTCAAGGAATGGTTATAATAAACAGTAAGCAATAAAGATAAAAAACAGTCACTAACTAGAGGGACTGTTTTTTATCTTTATTATCATCGGCAGCAGCTCCACGCTCGCTTGAATACATATAATCCAAAAACAAAGAAGGCAAGGAAGCCAATTACCGCAATAAGGATCGTGAAAAAATGACCAAGGTTCCCTAAGTCAATTAAACGAAAGAAATCAGTAATGAACCCCAATACTGCAAATAGCAGCCATATCACACCGGTAAAAAATCCAAGAAAAATTCCAAAAATGTGACAGTGGCCGTGACAATGATGACCCATTAAGTTCACCTCCTGTCAATGCTTGTTCAACATTATGGTATGCGGAAAATCAAAGCCTTGATTATAAAACGAACAAAAAGAGGCTTCTACACAAAAGGCACAATCTCCTAAAAAGATGAATTCCTAGATAGAATGGATGGATTAACGATTGAATCGTTGCCCTAAAAGATTCCCAATAAGAAAAATGGGTACCATTACCATACTGAAGGGAATACTTTTAAATAGTAAATGTCCATCTATGAGACCTAATTCAAACAAGCAAGAATAGGTGAGAAGAGAATATGGAATGACGATTATGAATGCAGTAATCACACCAGGCGTATACACACGCAAAATGAAGGTTTGGCCAATATGAGAAAAAGCCTGAAGGAAAAATATATTTAATACAGCAATAAAGAGAAGAAAGTTTCCCCCCATTGGAAGATGGAAAGCGGTTTTAAACGTGATAAAAGTTATAATAAGCAAAATCCATGCAACTGAGATAGAAAACTGGGTGGATTTCGTACCTAGCATTTTTTTTACCTTAAACGCAAATTTGGCTAGAAAAGACCTTGGGACATTGTTTTTGAATTTGGCCATAAAACTGTCCAATGTTATGATCTCTTCTAAAACATGGAACATAAAAATAATAGGGAAAAACCAAATAACTGCTTCAATAAAGAAAGGTGTATATGCCACTGGGGTTTTTTCCTCCTTTTTATTAGGAATAAATTGGATAGTTTAACAAGGCAAAACAGAGGTTTTGGTGCCTTATTATTAATCATATTTGTTCCTATCGCAGGGAAGAACCACAATAAAAGGTTTTAGGCGGGGGGCCAGGGGGATCTTAGTAGAATAGGGCTCCTCCTCAGGCTGCATACAATTGAGGGGAGCCAATACATTTATCGAATTAAAGTTAAGGAATATATTGTTCCGTAATTTTCGTAACAGCTCCTTTTCTAATTTCAATATGGAAAGGAACTTGATAGTCTTTATTCCGTTGTTTCAAAAATCGAAAAAACTGGCTTCTTGTCACTTTTTCATTCCATTTTACTTGATAGGAATTCCTTGTCTGTAAAACAAATTGAGCGTTTTTCGAAATTGTAAAGGTCCGTATCCTTGGATTTACATTTCGAATCCAGTAACCATCGGGAGCACCATCCATATCTTTGCTGCATTTACAGTCTTTTAAAAATTCCCTGTCAGCCGCTTTTCCAAAATACCATTGGATATAATCGAATTTTCCTACCCATTTACCATGAACCTTTTTGAAGGATGTGATATAGGTAGCGGCTTTTACTGTTTTAGAATGTTTGGTAGTCTTCATTTTTGCGTTTACTTGTGACATAGGTAAAGGCAGTAATAACATAGTAAAAATTAAGAATACAGGAAAAATTATTTTTATTAATCTTTTGAACTTCATTCGTCTTTCACCTCACTATATTTGTATCTATACCCAAAATATAATGGGTGAAACTTGAAAAAGATGTCGATATAAAGGATGTAGAAAAATATTCTTTCGTTCCGTTAATGGGAAGTTAAATACGTAAGGAAGCATATTGTATTGAATTTTTATTTTTTCATGTTTATGATAGATTCGGAGGAAGAAAACGAGTTAATTACTATATTCAAATATGAAGAGGTTTGAAGTAGAAAGGAAGTAAACGGAGAAGTTGAAATCATATACTAAATTAATGATCCCCTTGTTGGTGTTACTTGTTTTCGGTTTGGCTGGGTGTGGCGGAGATAAACCAATAACTAATGTTGGTCAACTACATTTTGACCATCCATTAAAAATTCCGCAACTTCTTAAACCAACCATTAGTTCGGACGGTACGAAACATTTTCAATTAACGATGCAATCAGGATCGACAGAATTTTTACCAGGGAAAAAGGCGAAAACATGGGGACTCAATGGTTCCTATCTTGGTCCTACAATAAAGGTTTCACGAGGTGACCACGTATCCTTTGATATAGTAAATCATTTGGAAGTGGCTTCAACTTTACACTGGCATGGGATGAAATTACCGGCAGTGATGGATGGGGGCCCACATCAGATGATTGAAGCAGGAGAGACGTGGTCGCCCCATTGGACTATTGATCAACCATCTGCAACTACTTGGTACCATCCTCATGTGCATGGTAAAACAGCACAACATGTGTACCGGGGACTTGCAGGAATGTTTATTATCGATGATAAGGATTCAAAAAAATTGCCATCTAATTATGGTGTCGATGATTTTCCGCTAATTGTGCAAGATAAAATGTTTACAAAAGATGGGCAGTTATCAGAGAAAGACGATACCACCTATGGTACACTTGGAAATGAAATCCTCGTGAATGGTACGTATGACCCATTTCTTAAGATAACTGCTAGTCAAGTGCGTTTTCGACTGCTCAATGCTTCCAATGCTAGAGCCTATAATTTTGGCTTTACGGATGGCAGGTCGTTTAAACTTGTAGCAAATGATGCCGGACTTTTACAGAAACCGGTCACATTAAAACGCTTTAAGTTAAGTCCGGGGGAGCGTGCAGAGATTGTTGTTGAATTTAAACCTGGTGAGAAAACCGTTCTCCACAGTTATAACAGTGGTGGGGAAATTGATCGTGGTGAATTTGATTTATTGAAAATGGATGCAGCTTCTAAATTAACAGAATCTGCTCCATTAGCCGGTCAACTTTCTACAGTACCGCCAATCGAGGTTCCAAAGAATGCGAAGCTACGTCAATTTAAAATGACGATGGATTCAAAGATTAACGACAAAAAGATGGTAATGGATCGAATTGATGAGATTGTGCCTGCGGGGGCGAAAGAAATATGGGAAATTGACAATTTTGGCTCTTCACACAACTTTCATATTCATGATGCAGCATTCCGAGTATTGGACATAAACGGTCAGAAACCACCAGAGTATGAAAGAGGAAGGAAAGATACCGTGTTTATTCCGAATGGAGCAACGGTGAGGCTTGCCGTGGAATTTGTGAACTTTGCCGACCCTAAGCACCCGCTTATGTATCACTGCCATCTTTTAAAACATGAGGATTCCGGGATGATGGGGCAATTTTTACTCGTAAAACCAGGTACAGAATCAAAAGTATCCAAAAAATTGCCTAAAAACGATATGGAATATGAACATAATGGTCACCATGAATAAACATATTTAAAGGGACTAGATTGTAGTAGGATGACCTCCAAACGGTCATCCTTTTAATTTTGTGTCTGAAACGTAACTAAGAATAACCTCACCATGTAGGCACCTATGCATAAAATGAATAGTGCCAAAAGGGAGGTGTGATGTTCAAAAATGATGCATTTCAATCAACATTATATAAATAGTTTAATAACCCAAAATCAGCAATTAAGGCAAAGAATAGCCGAATTAGAGAATCAAGTTAAGGTTCGGAACATAAGGGCTGATAACGGGAACTGGCCAATGCATTTGGCTGACCAGGGAAACACCAATTTTTCAACTGCAACTGTGCCTGTAGATTTGACATTAAAGAAAGATCCATTTAATAATGCTTCATCCCTGTTTAGTGTCGACCAGAATCAGCTCTATTCTGTTGAGCGGATTGAGAAAAAAATCCTTTCGGCAACCGACCTGGATACCTATAAAGAAAAATGGGATTTTTCAACCGAAAACAAGGATGCCTTTCTAGACCTCATCGCAAAAGATGGAGTAATCTATGCTTCAACAATGAATCAACTGTACGCCATTCAGGATACAGGGGCGGCTCCGCAAACACTTTGGACAATTGATACCTTTGCCAGCCGGCTTTTAATTGATCAAAATACCTTATATTACTACACCAGAGATGTTAACATGATTGAGGGAATTGTCGCAGTAGATGCAAAAACGGGACAAAGAAAATGGAACTATACGCTTAAAACCAATGAGAGAATAGATGGAGCATTCGCAGTTGGCGGTAACCGGATGTATGCTATTATCCGGAATCCAGTTCAAATGACCGTTCGCTTATACGCATTCGATTCTGCTAGCAGCACGGTTCTTTGGACATTCGATTTTTCTTCAAGTGCATCCATCTACGGAGCTCCGGTCTATAAAGACGAGAAGCTTTATGTGGATGCCAAAGATAATACAAGAAATTTATGGGCATTTGATCCGGCAACCGGTAGGACATTATGGAAATTTGGTCTTACCGGTATGTTTACACAGCCAATGTCCGTGACGAATGATTCTCTTATTGTTTTGGATGAAAAAAATATCTTTGGAATTGATAAAAATACAGGAACGCAAAAATGGAAGACAATGTACGGAGAGCAGTTTGTTGCTGGCGGGCTTCAGACTGTTGTTGGCTCAAGAGGAATGGTTGTCGCGTCGGACAAAATTATTTTGGAGAACTACAACAAAATTAAATTTTATAATTCAGCAACCGGCCAGCTAATTTCAGCATCCATCCAGCTGTCGACCACCACTGGCGGTCTTGGTGTACGACCAATTGGAGTCATCCAAGACACCATTTTTGTAACAGAATCCAATCAAATCCTTTATACGTATGCAGTACCAAAACCAACCCAGGCAGATACCGAAAAGCCAACCGCAACGATCGATTTGGCACCTGTTAATCAGCTTTCGGTTCAGGATGGGAAGAATCAAATTATTATCCCGGTGACCATAAGTGAAACGGCAGATATGAATGTTACCGTTGTCGACGAAAGCGGCCAGCTAGTACAGACGATCGGATGGGACCGCCATTTGAAGGGTACATCTTATTTTTATTGGGATGGAAAAAACAACCGCGGCTTTAACGTAACTCGGGGCAACTACTATCTTATTGTCAAGCTCACCGATCTTGCCGGAAACACGAATGTGTATAATAACCGTGAAAACATCATTCAGATAACAGAGGGTTTCGGTTTGACAGTGAAAAATTCAAACCTGCGTTCAGGACCAAGCACACAAAATCCAATCCTACTGACCATTCCTGCCGGTTCAGAAGTTACGATAACAGGGGAAACAGGTGATTGGTATCAGGTATCCTATAGTATGGTCACCTCGGTGCTGAAAGGATTTGTCTCCAAGCCATTAATCAAGGTTCCATCCAATCAGGAAATACTTCAGATAGACAGTGGAAAAACGCGGGTAAACGCCAATGTTCGGACTTATGCCGGGACACAGTATGATATAAAATTTATGCTTCCGATGAATACGGATATCAAAATTGTTTCAGCTATTGGAGACTGGTATGTAGTAGAATACAAGAAAGATGCCTATTATTCTGATCAAGGATATATAGCAAAATATATTGTAACCCTTCCAACTGTATCCACTGTTGTTTATACTGTTGTTGCGGGAGATTCGCTCTGGAAGATCGCTCAGAAGTTCGGGGTAACGATTGACTCTATCGTTAAAGCCAATAACCTCGATCCTAATCAACCGATTTATATCGGACAAAAATTGAACATTTTAAAATAATAATGTTTTATAAAGGGGCCTCGAGCCCTCTTTATATATCCATCTTGAATTTATCCAATCATTAGTACTTTAATAAACATTAAATATAGTAACAATGTTTAAGAATGATATTTTTTATTTTCAACGAATAAAATGATCGTAAATTAAAACCTTTTGTGAGGAGCATACGGATGAGTGGAATTGCAAAAACTCCCGAACCGCCATATTACGCAGTAATTTTTGCGTCGGAGAGAACGGATGGAGACAAGGGGTACGCAAAAATGGCGGACAAAATGGTAGAATTAGCTTCACAGCATTATGGATTCTTAGGAATGGAAAGTGCAAGAGATGAAGGATTAGGGATTACAGTTTCTTATTGGGATTCATTAGAATCTATTAGAGAATGGAAGGAAAATTCAGCCCATAAAATTGCACAAGATAAAGGGAAAACAGTGTGGTACAAAAATTTTGCTCTTAGAGTTTGCAAAGTAGAGAGACATAGCTTTTTTGAAATGTGAAAATCTAGTTAATCCTATTGAAAGGGGTAATTTATGAATTTTAATTTGAATGAAGCCATTGAAGTGCTGGAACGAACACCACAAACCTTAGAGTATTTTTTATCAGGTTTATCGAAAGAATGGCTGCAATCTAATGAGGGTGAAGGAACCTGGAATATCTCTGAAGTGGTCGGGCACCTCATTGAAGGTGAAAAACATGATTGGATTCCAAGGATGGAGATCATTCTTCAGGAGGGCGAGGGTAAACCATTTCCTCCATTTGACCGATATTCTCACTTAAAAGAAAATCCTAAAAGATCGATTGAGGAAAAGTTGCAAGAATTCAAAACAATGCGGACACAAAATGTTACGAAACTTAAGAATCTTATTGAAACTGAAAGGCATCTTGAATTAACCGGCATACATCCGGCATTAGGTAAGGTACAGATAAGAGAATTACTTTCAACATGGGTTGTTCATGATTTAACCCATATATCCCAAATTGTACGAGTAATGGCTGAAAGGTACAGGAAGGATGTTGGTCCTTGGATCGAGTATTTAGGAATATTGAAAAATAAATGATTTTTTTCAAAAATTAAGAGTTGCCCACGGCAGCTCTTTTTTAATGCTTTAATGTGGTGCTTAGTTGAGCAACTGAAAATAAATTGAGGGTGAAATGCACCTAAGGAATGGTTCCGCAATAGGCAATTGTTAGTTAATCTCCTGGCTCTATCTTTTTTCCTAGTTGTGCGAAGGTCATTTTTCTTATTTTTTAAAAAATACCGAAAATATAGATTTATCAGAAATTAATTGATGATATAATATTTTTGCAATCGAATTATTCGAGTTGAAACTTTTCAGAAATCGGAGGGTATGTGAATATGTGGAAAGTGTTATCTACAACTGCTTTATCTTTAGCTCTTCTAGGCGGGGCAGCATCCGGGATTTCGGCGAATCAATTATCTAAACCCTCGAAATACCAATTAAGTACCCCGGAAATGGTTTCTCCATCACCGGAATATGAAGCATATGCAAAAGCAAAGGGCTTGGATTTAACAAAACAAGCGAAAAAATTAAAAAACCTCCCAAACGGAAAAAAGTTTAATGCACCAGGCAATAACCACGTGACGTACTCACCTACAAAAAGCAACATTCCAATGTTAGTATTACTCGTAAAGTTTAAAGATGAACAACCTTTAGGAGCTCCTGCTGAACAGGTTCCTGCTAAATATTTTAATGACTTAATATTCGGGGATAGATACAATCCATATGAACTTCCTGAATTTAAGCAATATGACGGACCGAATGTTCCAAAAGACAAAACGATGCAAAACGCCTACAAAGAAAGCAGCTACGGAAAAGTCACTCTTACAACAGATGACGCTCCAACTGAATGGATTACGCTTCCACATAATGCCGATTTTTACTTAAGCCAGAAATTAGGTGACCTTGATAATACCAACGGATATGCTCATGTCGGACAGCTAGTTGCTGATACCCTTGAAGCAGCAGATGCTCAAGTGGACTTCTCGAAATATGCGGTAGATGGGGTCGTTCCAAACGTATTTATCGTACACGCCGGAACAGGAGCAGAATGGTCCGGGGATCCTCAACAAATTTGGTCACACAAGTGGGATATTCAATCTGCTCTTTATTATGGTAAGTACTACCAAGATGGGACCCTACTAGATGTAGACGAGTTTATGAACGATAATGCAGGCAAATGGACCAAGGACGGAGTGGAAATCGGAACCTACACCATTGAACCGGAAATCGGCGGAAACGTTGCTGGATATGATGATACAAATGGTAAATACAGTGATGCATTAAAAAGCGGTCCGTATCCAACTCAAGCAGGCGTTTTCTCACATGAATTCGGCCATGCTTTAGGTCTTCCTGATCTATATGATGTCGACTACTCCTCAGAAGGGGCTGGAAACTATACGATAATGGCCGGCGGTTCATGGATGAGTTATCCAAACGGAAATGCCTACATGGGTAACTCGCCAACTAGCTTTGATCCATTTTCCAAAATATTCTTAGGATGGGCAGAACCAATTAATGTCAAGCCTGCTGATGGGGCAAAAACAATTACGCTCAAGCCTGTTAACCAATCAAATTCAAATAACGCATTTGTAAAAATGGAGGTTCCTGGTTCGAACGGAACGGAATACTACTTATTCGAAAACATTCAGCAGGTTGGATTTAACCAAGGTTTAGGCCGTGAAGGTGCCAATGCGCATGGACTTGTTGCATGGCATGTAGACGAAAATACGCTGAGCCATTACCAGCAAGGGTATAATGATGTGAATAGCGTGGAGAGCTTCGGCAAAAAGCTATATAACGTAAGCACTCCTGTAAATGGTGTTTCGCACTATGGGTTATCGGTTGTACAAAAAGACGGTAACTTCGACCTTGAAAAAGGCGTCAACCGTGGAGATGAAAAGGATTTCTTCCAAACAGGAGATGTTCTGAAATCAAACGGTGCAAACGTTTACTCAGGATCCTTCTACTTTTATAAAGGTTATAGTGCAACGGGGTTATCTGGTATCAATGTAAAAGACATTAAAGAAAATCCAGACGGAAGCATAACCGCTACGTTCTTCTACCAAAACGATAAATAAAAACTAGGGCTGCCCCAATGTAAAATTTGGGGCAGCCCTTTTTGATCATCAACTCGTCTTCTTTTTTTGCACATCGTATTCTCTTAAATTCTCATACATTCTAAAAACTTTATGGAATTGAATTAAGGATAAATTAAGATAACTTTTATAAATTAAATCTGCAAGAGGAACCTGAAAGCAGGATTAAATCACAATTTAAACTAACCGAATGTAATGAATAAATAGAAATGTGGAGGGGAAGCGAATAATATGGAATCTCTTGAATGGTACTTAATACGAGCAACAGGAGTGGTGGCATATCTACTATTATATCTAGCAGCTTTAACTGGACTTTATTCTGCGTTTCAAAAGAAACGAAAAAAGAAAATTAGCGGCATTCTTCATTTTCATGAGGTGCTTTCCGATTGGTCCTTAATTGTGACGTGCGGACATTTAGGGGTTTTACTGATTGATTCGTACTTCCCATTTAAACTATCTGAAGTGCTGATCCCTTTTGCCAGCGGATATGAAACCATTTCAATGGCAATGGGGACGATTGGCTTTTATTTTTTCATATTAACCTTTTTAACATCAAAATTCCGGAAGAAAATTGGTTATAAAAGATGGCAAAAATTGCATGCACTAAATCCCATCTTGTATATCCTCGTGACTTTACATGGTCTAATAAGTGGTTCGGATTTTCCGGGAACTATTTTGGCTGCTGTTAATCTAGTTCCAATCATTTTTATGGCCGGAATGTTGCCTTTGAGTAAAAATAAACTAGAAGCTTAATTAAACCAAACTAGTAGGGTCAGAGTGTGATTTTTGTAATAGTTTTTAGTTTAATAGAATGTTATAATAATGGATGTTTTAGATGTAATTAAATATGGAATAGAAAGCGTACGGAGGTGAAAAAAATGGATTACGGTCTTTATGTTATCCTTGGATTGTTTGTTATTGCAATGGCAGCAACTTCTGTTATGTTTAGTAAAATGATGAACGAATAGATTAAAAACGGCATATGCCGTTTTTTTGTTTGATTCATGATTGGAAAATCTTGTTCAAACCAATGATGATGACTAAACTTTATAAGCGAAAAAGACCTCTAAAAAACCGCTCGAATTTCATGAACGGTTTTTTTTCTTACATATTAACCTTTTGGTTTTTTATTTTTAAAAATGGAAAATACTTCGAGAATGGGATTTCAGCTAATAACATACCAAATAGAATCAATAGGCATCCAAAAATGGAGCGGGTTCCCAAAGTTGTTCCATTCCAAAGATAATCAGCTAGTGCAGCAAAGACAGGTTCCATTGAAAAGATTAAAGCCACCTTTGAAGGACTGGTCGACTTTTGAAAAAAAGTCTGGGCAATGTACGCATAAGCTGTTGCAAAAATACTTGTGATCAATAACGCAATAATCACCGATGGATGTGACAAAATAGTTAGACTAAGCGTAGGTTCAAAGATCAACGCAAAAATTCCACTCAAAACCGAAACGGTAATTAATTGAGATAAAACAAGATATAAGACGGAGGCCTGAGAAGCAAACTTTCCTGTAAAAACCATCTGGAGACCAAACGCAAATGAACATAAAAGTGCTAACAAATCCCCGATATTTACTCCTGTCATGCCCGTGAACGCCAATAGGTAAAGTCCAAAAACAGCTAATAGAACGCCAATTATTCCTTGAAAGGTAGGTTTTTGCCGTAGAATGAAATATGAAATAATCGGCACAAGTGCAACGGCCAATCCTGTTAAAAATCCAGATTTCCCTGATGTCGTGAGTAATAAACTAAAGGTTTGCAAGGCATATCCTAAGAACAATAATAACCCAAGAAAAGAACCAATTTTAAATTCAGTGATGAGGGTTTTAAGAGAAAATTTTTCTTTCTGTGTAAAAAATAGAAAGAAAAAAATCAGTACGGCAGCTTAACCAAATCGTAGAAAGTTAAAGGAAAATGGATCGATGGTTGATATGGCTTCCTGGACCACAACAAACGTAATCCCCCAAATGAATGCGATACTCAACAATGCAGAATTAACAAGCCAACGATTATGAATCAATAAAAAACAACTCCCTTTTTTTAGTGGAAAAATCAGTGCAGAGTGTCACGAAATAGGTTTGCTCACTTTTCTATATTTCATTGTTAGGTCATAATGTAGTATATATGAAAAATATTTTGTTGTAAATACAACAAAATATTCTAAGGGGATTGTTTTTATGAGAGAAATACTAAGAGAAATTGGAATGATTGCCAGAGCGCTAGATTCGATTAGTAATATTGAATTTAAAGCATTCGACCTAACAAAAGGCCAATATTTGTACTTAATTCGCATATGTGAAAACCCTGGAATCATTCAAGAGAAAGTGGCGGAAATGATTAAAGTAGACCGAACAACCGCTGCTCGTGCCATTCAAAAGCTTGAACTCCAAGGCTTCATTGAAAAAAGAAACGATGAAGAAAATAAAAAAATAAAAAAGCTCTATGCTACAGAAAAAGGCCAGGAAGTGTATCCATTTCTAAAAAGAGAAGGGAATTATTCAAACAAGGTTGCATTAAATGGATTTTCTCCACAAGAAATAGAGACAATTTATCAGCTGCTTCAAAGGGTAAGATCCAATATTGATGTGGAATGGGAGTATGTTAAAAAAGGCAACAAGAGGGAATATTAAAGAGCATTGAAGATGCCTACATTTTAAGCAAATGTAGGCATTTCTAATTTCTTGATCATTCCTTTGTTTGATTTAAGATGACAAATAAAAATTATTCATACGAAGAAATACAATAATCCGGGATTGAACCCGAACGAATGAATATTTAGCCATTATAACGAAAACGATAGAGTGAGGAAACAAGGCTTTGAGGAATTTCCCTAGTTATCATTTATACGAGGAGATTAAGAATGGATTTTTTTATACCTAGCAGCAAAAAAAGTGAAAGCAAAGATAAAAATTTAAAGTGGTGGCAATTGTCGCTGATTGGTGTGGGCTGTACTATTGGCACTGGATTTTTTCTTGGATCTACGATTGGCATTGAAACAACAGGTCCATCAATTGTGTTTTCTTTTTTGTTAGCAGCGATTGGAACCTATATTGTCTATAGCTTATTAGCTAAAATGACTGCTAAGGATCCACAAGAAGGATCATTCTGTTATTATGCAAACAAAGCATACGGACGTTGGGCAGGATTTAGCTGTGGCTGGAATTATTGGTGTTCCAATATTTTAATCATGGGAAGTCAACTGACTGCACTCTCCATTCTTTCGAGATTTTGGTTCCCGAATATTCCTCTTTGGATCTTTGCGGCCGGATATGCGATTCTCTCGATTATTGTGGTCATAACGGGCAATAAGGGGTTCGACAAAGTTGAAAATCTTCTGGCCGTTATTAAAACAGCTGCGATTATTATGTTTATTATACTTGCCGCGGCTGCAGTATTTGGATGGCTCCATGGGGATGTAAAACATCCTGGGTTTCCACATTCATCTCAAGAATTTTTCCCAAAAGGTTGGAAAGGTTTTTGGTCCTCTTTAATTTATGCCTTTTACGCTTATGGGGGAATAGAGGTTATTGGCCTGATGGCGGTAAGGCTTAAAAAGAAAGAAGATGCTCCCAAAGCGGGAATTATCATGTTAATTGTCCTTGTCGTGATCTATATTATTTCACTGGGACTAGCTGTTTATATGGCTGCTCACGGGGCATTTAATGAAAAAGAAAGTCCTTTTGTAACGGCATTAGACAAATATCATTTTGGTTTTTTTCCACATGTATTTAATGCTGCTATTATTTTAGCCGGATTTTCAACGATGACAGCGTCCTTATTTGGGGTAACTACACTTCTTGTGACCCTAGCAGATGGCGGGGACGCTCCAAAGTTTTTTTCAAACAAACTAAAAAATTTTAAGCAGCTTCCTTTACCTTCTTTGGGACTAGCGACAATTGGATTGATAGCCTCAATCATAACAGCCTTATTGCTACCTGGTAAAATTTACGAATATATTACTACCGCCGCAGGCATCTTAATCTTATTTAACTGGTTGTTCATCATTATTTCTGCACTTCATATTTTAAAGATAAAAATATGGGGAAAGATTATGGCTTTTATCGGAATCGCGCTCATTTTAGCTGCGGTGAGCGGGACGTTGATGGAAAAAAATATTCGAATGGGTTTTTTTGTTAGTTTACTGTTTGTAGCGATTATTGGTATTGTTTCATTTATTATGCAAAAGATGGTTTGGAATAAGAAAGAAGGGCATAATCCTTTAGGAGAGTTCTCTTAATATAGTGTCCATCCAGGCCCCCAATCAATAGGGGGCTTTTTTTTTCAACCTAATAATGCAGTAATTCCCTGATAGCCAAAATATAGGCCAAAAACAACTAAAGAAACACCAGAAACGATTGAGACCGCTATGAGACTTTTGACATTTAGCATTTTTCGGAAACCCGAGGTAAGTGCAGCAACAAAGACGTCCCAAAGAGTCAAACCAAGAAAGATCATACTACTGTAAATTAATAGAGATTCTGTACCGTTGGTTTGGACAGTCTTCGCTAAGACCGAGCCATAAATGCCTAACCAAAATAAGATGGATAAAGGACTGGTGATTGACATGATGAATCCGGTTAGAAAGCACTTTAATAACGATTCCTTGTTTCTAGTATAGTCCAAAGTAATCGTATTTGAATTCTTTATACCTTCTAATCCAGAATAGATAAGAATAAAGCCTCCAAATAGCCAAACGAAAATTTGAACGATTGGAATTCCAAGAAATTGAACCATTCCCAAATAAACCAGCAACATAAAGATTCCATCTGCTATCATGGATCCTACGCCTACAATCCAAGCATGCCAAAACCCGTTTTTAATCCCCTTATCCAATCGGGCTGAATTTACGGGCCCAATTGGAGCTGCTAATGTAAAGCCCAAAATTATGTAGCTAATTAATATACTTGTATTCAAAACACCACTCCAATTTGTACCTTACCAAGACTTGTACATTTTATGAAAAAAATCGTAGCTCAAGTCTAAAAAATAAAAAAAGATAAAATTTATGGTTTTAGTAGGATTCAAATGGATACATTTTCAGAATTTATTGTTTGATTAAGGGGGAAAATAATACAGCGCATGCAGAACTTTAAGGAGTGAAATCTATGTCCGTTTTAGTTTATCAAACATTTGAAATCAAACAGGATAAATATAAAGAGGCAATAAATAATTTAAGAGAGATTAAAAAATTTAGAAATGATCATTACGACCAGAAGGTTGAAATATTAACTCCCGTTACTGGGAAAGACCATACATATACCTTTCTAACGACTTATGAAGGATTAGCTGAAATGGAACTACAAGGGAAGAAGATGTTCGAAGATGAAGAGTATATAGAGCTGATTGGAGAATTTTTTTTAGAAAATATAGTCCAGGGCACGATGTATACTCAAATTTTTCGGACGTTAAGTGAGAAGGAGAGTGATAAAAAAGGCAATAAGAAATAATTCATAGTCGCACTGATAACTGGGAAAACTAAATTGGTAGTTCATGAAAGGTGTTTCTGTTAATGAATAAATTTGTTTACACGCTAAGGAGGGCAACAATGGGAATTTTAAGCGGGAATCCGAAGGAAGAGCCTTTACATTATGGAGAAGTTTTTGATCTTTGGGCTTCAGTATTAGCGGGAAATGGAATGATTGCAGGGTATCAAACGATGATCAATCATGCAGGAGACGAGGATTTAAAAAAGTTATTATTAGAAGCCGTCGATACATGTCAGCAGGAAAAAAAGCAAGTGGAGGAGTTATTAAAAGAGAATGGAATCGGGTTACCCCCAGCTTCACCTGAACCACCTGAAGTTTGTTTAGAGGATATTCCAGTAGGAGCTAGGATTCCTGATCCCGCCATTGCTGCGACGCTTTCCGCTGATATTGCTGTTGGTTTAGTGGCGTGCAGTCAAATTATAGGAAAATCAATCAGGGAAGATGTTGCTTTAATGTATGGCCAAATCCATATCCAAAAAGCAGCACTGGGCGCTAAGGTACTCCGATTAAATAAGGAGAAAGGCTGGCTCATTCCTCCTCCATTACACCTAAATAAGCATGGGGATTGTTAAAATTGGGGCTTTCCACTTAGGAAGCCCTTGAATACTTTTTAGACAGGGTTCGAGAAATGGTTGTAACTAAATAACCCCGGGGTATAGAACCCTCGGGGACAAAAGGATTTTATTGTTTTATTTGATTAAAGTCATCCATTACTTGTTGTACTAATGTGACCGCCTGGCTCATCACTGCTCCACCGCCAAACGCTGCTGTAACACCTATCGCTTCAAGTATTTCTTCCTCAGAACACCCTTGGTCTAGGCAGCCCTTCATGTGATAAATGATGCAATATTCATCTTGAGCATGAAGACTAATGCCTAAGGCAATTAATTGCTTTTCCTTTTGACTTAATGTCCCTTCCTGAAAACAAATTTCTGTAAATTCATTGTACGCCCTTGCCAAATTCGGCATTTTCTTAGTAAAGTTGCCAATTCCTTCTTTGTAATCAAGTAACGAGGATACTGATTGATTTTGTAAGTCCAATTGGCTCACTCCTTATTTTGAATTTGTTCCAAAGATGCACTTGATTATTGCTAACGACGATGCTGGATAAGGTCAATTGGTCCTAAAACGATGTGAGCTAACCCAAAACCAAATACAGTATTCGCAATCATTTTATTGGTTCCTCGTTTCTGTTTTAGCGCATAACCAGTTGCAGTAACAGCTGTGCCTAAGACAGTAGGAATGACACCTTCCTTAATATTCATACTGATTTACCCCCAGTATTGTAATCGTACCCTTGAACATTCTTATTTGAGCGTTCAGGAATAGTATTTTTCCGATACATAGGTTAGATACGAGAGAAAAAATCCCTGTATATTTTCTTAAAGGGTTTTACGTGCAAACAACTTCCGATGAATACGTAATGGTAAAAATGAAAAATATAAAGAGTGGATAGCTTTTAGAATATATCCAAATCATTAATAATCAATTGCTAAAATCTTCAGAATACCTTTGATAGGAGAACAAGTATATGTCTGATAAACAAGCCCTTAATAATCAAAAACAAAGCGGGAAGTATCAGCAAGGATCAGGGTCCCGATATCATGAAGAGCATGCAAGCCATGTCCCAGATTACGGAGCAAATATTGTAGACCCAAATGCACAAGGTTTAAGCAACAACACAAATAAAACTAGCCAATAATTGGTTTTAATGATAAAAAAGGTCATCATTGATTGATGGCCTTACTTTTTAGTGTAAGGCTATGTTAAAGGACAATGTTGATTATTGAACAGCAGTTGATTGGAGCGGAAGGCACGAAGACTCTTCGAAAATGCTAACGCATTTTCTTCGTGCGTGGGCGGATTCAAGGAAGCAATTCAGTGTCCTGTGGGAGTACGGGACAGGGGAGACCCCTCAGGAGCATAGCGACGAGGAGGATCCCCGAACCGCCAACGAACCGCTTGTGCCTGGAGCGGAAATCAACATCAAGTTTAGCAGAAGATATCAACGATTTATTCAGATGAGTGAGAAGAGGTGGAAGAAAGTGACGATTGTACGCCTTGGCTTTGTTGCGATGAGCATGGAACTAAAAAATGCTTCCCCCTCTCAAACGATGACCTATGCGCAATTCCAGAAAATAGCAGATAGGGAAGCGGCGATTCGCAAATTAGAACGGATTTCCATATCAAATTTACAGCATACATTTAGGATTTTAAAGCATGCTGCAGCTTCTGAGATTCATTTTTATCGGTTAACCTCACGCCTCATACCTTTGGCGAACCATGAGGAGCTTTCTGATTGGGATTATATGGATCCTTTAAAAGCAAATTTGAAGGAGATAGGAGATTTTGTCAAAAAACATAACATAAGAATTGACTTTCATCCCGATCACTTTGTCCTGATTAATTCACCCAATAAGGATATTTTGAAAAATTCAATAAGGACTTTAAAAATGCATTACTTATTATTAAAGGGGATGAAAATAGACCCGACACATCGTTGTGTCATGCATGTGGGGGGAAACTATAAGGAAACAGAAACATCCCTTGAACGCTTTATCGATAATTGGATGGAGGTCCCGAGATTCATACAAAAAACGATCATGCTTGAAAATGATGATACTTCTTTTACATTAGAAGATACACTTTTTCTATGTGAAAAATTAGGAATTCCACTTGTTTTCGATTATCATCACCATCTTGTACATCATAAAAATCCAAATTGGGAAGAGAACTGGAGTCAAGTTGTACACACATGGGTGGATTCTCCTCTCCCTATAAAAATGCATATATCAAGTCCCAAAAGCGATAAAGAAATTCGCCACCATTCAGATTACATAAATATCGATATGTTTTTCAAGTTCCTAAAAGAGATCAAAGGCAGCATTCCGCAAATTGATTGTATGATTGAGGCAAAAAGAAAAGATGATTCTTTATTTAAATTAATGGAAGAGATTAAAACGAGAGGCGACATCGAAATGATTGACGGCTCTTCATTTTACTTGAAGTAATTAAGAAGAGCCAATATAAAATAATTTAGATTAATATTCTAAAAAAGCGTTAAGACGAAATAAAGAAATGGAAGGGTAATAATACATAGAATGGTGGTAAGTAAGACTCCTGACGATGCAAAGCTTGAATCAGCCCCAAATTTTTCAGAATAAAGTGATATAGTTGGAGCAGAAGGCATTCCGGACACAAGGACGGCGATTACCAGTAGGGGGGGAACGGTACGGATAGTGTTACAAAAGGAAGGAGGAGTATGGGAATGATGAGTAGTTTGATCAACACCGATTTCCATAGGTAAATATTTTTTATAAATAAAATCATCTCTTTACTTTTAACATTCGCAATTAATATCCCGATCATCATCATAGAGAGGGGGATGGTCATTTTGCCAACGGTCTCTAGGCCGCTAGAAATTAGATGTGGCAAACGAATGGGTAGGAGAAAAATAATCAGTCCAGTGATTGTGGAGAGAATCCCGGGATTTAAAAAGATATTTTTCCAATTGATTTGCTCCTTGTTTTTACTAAACAAGTATACCCCATACGTCCAAATGAGAATTAAATAATATAAATTAAACATCGTTAAATAAACAATACCCTGCCCCCCTAATATAACATAACTAACTGCGTAACCAATAAAGCCTTGGGTGCCAAAAATAATGAGTCCCTCATAAACACTTTTTTGTTTCTCAGGAAGGTTTGCACATCTTCTCATCCAAATCGCCAAGAAAACAGACTGTTAGAATATATACTGACAATGATACGAGCCATAAAAATTCTTTTAATAATGTAAAAGAGAAGGAAATATCTAATGAGAATAAAATGAGGGCAGGTAAAGTTATATTTAATATCAGTTGTGTAAGCACATTATTAGCATTTTCATTTAGGATTCCTTTTTTTCTAACGATAAACCCTAAAATTGCCATTCCATATAGGACCAACATTTCCTGGATAAATGCCTCAACAGAATTCATTTTCATCCCTCCTCCTCTAAAGTATGACCTCTCGATTTGGATGGTTAATCATATTAAAACAAACTTTCCTTAATAGTGTAATGCAATAAAAAACCGATCTTTCATCCTTAGAAAGATCGGTTTTTCATTATTTTGTTTGAGAAAGTTCATGCACGATTTCAGTTAATGCCTCGTTAATTGGTGTTGCCGGACGGCCGATTAGTTTTTCAAAATCATTGCTTTCAACATCTAGTGTGCCTTCTCGAATGCTTCTTTGAATATCTACAAGCAGTGGAAGAAGGAATTCCGGTACGCCCGCACCCTTCATAATGTCGGCATAAGTGGCGTCATCGACCTGATGCACAGGTACTTCTCTACCTAGTACAGTTCCAAGAGCAGCTACTAGTTCTTCCTGGGTCAATACTTTACCTGAAAGTTCATAAATAGTATTTTCGTGACCGTTACCTGAGAGAACTGCTGCCGCAGCTTCAGCATAATCTAGCTGTGGTGCCCAACCAACCTTGCCGTTTCCGGCTGATGTCACCCATGGCGCTCCTGCAAGGACACCTTGAATGCTTGGTATTTCATTTTCTAAGTACCAATTATTGCGCAAGAAGGAGTAGGGAATACCTGTTTTCAGGATCGCTTCTTCGGTTGCCTGATGAGTTGGAGCGAACAGATTTTTACTCTCCATTGCATTTCCTAAACTAGTATAGGCAATAAATTTAACACCTGCACGCTCTGCCGCAGCGACGGCATTAGCATGCTGACGAATTCGTGTTTCATTGTCTTTATCGGCAGAAATAAGAAGTAAGCGGTCAATTCCAGCAAAAGCTGAATCTAAGCTCTCCGGCTGATCAAAATCTCCTTGGCGAACTTCTACTCCACAAGCCCGTAAATTTTCCGCTTTCTCGGGATTACGTACACTTACAACGAGTTGACTTGCTGGTACAGTTTTCAATAGAGTTTCTACAACCTTAGACCCCAATTTTCCTGTAGCACCCGTAACGAGCATTTTCATCATTATTTCCTCCAATTCTTAAGATATAATTAAACTAGTTACATGTAACTATAATAGTTACTTTATGTGTTTTTGTCAATAATTAAAACTATAATGTGGAAAAGATTTAAAGGTGAAATTGTGCCATTAAAGATTTATGGAATGAACCTGTCCTTTTTTGACAAACTAATTTATAAAAGACAGGTTAGTTTTTTGTATTTCATCAACTTTTTAGGAGGACTTTTAAGGTGATAAAGAGAAAAATGGCATTGCTATTAACGTTATTGCTAGCTGCAGGGACCATTCTGGGTGCATGTGGAAAGGGGAATAACAACTCAACTGGCGGTAACAAAAAGAATGGCTTCTCAGCTGGCATGGTTACGGACGTTGGTGGGGTGGATGATAAATCCTTCAACCAATCTTCTTGGGAAGGTCTTCAAGCCTTTGGTAAAGCAAATAACATGGAAAAAGGAAAAGGTGGATATGATTATCTGCAATCCACATCTGATGCTGATTATGTGACAAACTTAACGACACTTGCCCGCCAAGGCTTTAATTTAGTATTTGGTATAGGGTTCTTAATGCAAAACGCTGTAGATCAAGTGGCAAAGCAGCAGAAGGATACGAATTTTGCCATTATTGATTCGGAAGTGAAAGAGCCAAACGTTGTTAGCATTCTTTTTAAAGAGCAGGAAGCAGCATTCCTTGCAGGAGTTGCAGCAGGACTTACAACAAAAAGTAATCATATTGGTTTTATCGGCGGTATGAAAAATGCTGTAATTGAACGTTTCGAAGCTGGTTTTCTTGCTGGAGTAAAAGCAGCAAAACCAACGGCAAAGGTTGATGTCCAATACGCAGGTGCTTTCGATAAACCAGAGGCTGGTCAAGCAATTGCATCTAAAATGTATACTTCTGGAGCAGATGTGGTCTTTCATGCAGCTGGTGGTACTGGTAACGGTTTATTTAAAGAAGCGACAGACCGAAAGAAAAAGAATCCAAACAGTGAAATTTGGGCACTTGGTGTAGACCGTGATCAAAGCGACATGGGTCCTGATGTTGTTCTTACTTCTGCACTGAAACGTGTGGACGTAGCTGTAAAGGATACTGCTCAAAAAGCAAAAGATGGCAAATTCCCTGGAGGACAGGATATTCTTTACGGTCTAAATGAAGATGGTGTAGCTTTAGCTCCAATTAATGCCAAGGCTTCAAACAAAGCTGCTATTGAAAAGGCAGTAAAAGAGTGGACTGATAAAATTAAGTCCGGTGCTCTCAAAGTTCCTGGCACTCTTAATGAATTAAAAACATTTACTGTTAAATAGGAAAGCTAATCGTATATTTTGAATAAAAGCTGCACTCTGGCAGCTTTTATTCAATTTTTTTGGGATTTTTTTGCATAAAAAATCCACCCTTCCATTAGTGAAGGATGGATAAACAACAATTTCAAGAATTTAGGGGTATCCTTGAAGTAATTTTATTATGGACTAAATTAAGAAAGTTATAAGTTTTTTTTGAAGAACAAAGAAAATTTATGAAGGTTATTTTTTAAGGAAGACTGCCGAACACGTCCTTCTTGTTCGAATTAGGCAGAATGGACTGAATTCCTGGGTTTATTTCGGTAAGTCATTCACTTCATTCGCAACCCTAATTCCAGATTCAATCGCTCCTTGCATCCAACCGTGGGTAAGGGTTGTATGTTCACCTGCAAAATGAACTCTTCCCTCGGGCAAAGTGATATAAGGAAACAATTCATTTTCCTGGCCCGGATCAAATGCCACAACAGCTCCTGTAGAATAGGGGTTATCGATCCAACTAAAAGAAGTTCCTCCTATAAATTCAGAATAGACTTGGTCACCGAAAATTTCGGCTAGGTTTTTTAAGGCATATTGAATGCGATCTTCATCTGATAAACCATTCCATGTTAAAGCTTCATCTGACCATGTATAACTTGCCAAAACAACAGCAGGTCCTTCTGAGCCAATCCCTTGGCTTGGGTAATAGGTGAACCGAATCGGCAAATCCGTTATTGATTTACCACCATATTGACCATGCCTTTCCCAAAATCTACTTTTAAATTCAATTCCAACTTTTGTTGCTGCCATATAGTTGATTTCACGAATGGCTCTGCGTTTATAGTAAGTAAAAGAATGGAATGGTTCAATCTTCACAAATCGTAACACGGAAAAGGGGATTGTTATGATGGCAAGATCACTCGTAATAGAGGAATTTTCTAAGTTGCTCTGATTGGTGGAATGGATGGTGACACGATTGTTATGTTGGATCATTTTTGTCATCCTCTGATTGAGCCTGATATTCTCTTTTAATTGGGGAATAAATGCATCTGGGAGCAGATCCATACCACCAGTGATCTCATAGTAACGATTGGTACTAAAGGTCGATGCTTCACGCAAAACTTCAAGAAATGACATTCCCATATAGGCTTCATAGTCAAGGAGTACATCAATCATATCAATTGCGCCATCTGAAAAGGTAGTTCCGTATTGATAATGGTACGAATTTAAGAAAGAGCCAAGTGAGAAATTTTTAAATTCTTTTGCTATTAAAGGCCAATTTCTCTTTGGATTTTTTTTAATAAAATTAACAATAGGCTGGAAAGCTAAATTAAACAGCTCTTCTGCGCTTTTACCTCTTTCATTGGGACGAACCGGAAAGTTTAGAATACTTGGGTTTTGTTCATACATATTGAGACGTGTCCGGATTCCATTTATATAAAGAATATCTGTGGTTGTTCGGTTGATAAAAAGGTTTAAGGGTAAACCGAATTTTTTAATATATTCTAAAGTCAACAAATGAGTATCAGGAATTCGCATGGGTCCAGCGTTTAAGTAAAGTCCATTGCTAAAAGGGTCACGGATGGTATAGATACGGCCTCCAACAAGGCTGTTTGCTTCCAGGATGGTGACGTGATGCCCAGCCTCCTTCAAAAGCGACGCGGCAACAAGTCCTGCTATCCCTGCACCGACAATAGTAATCCTCTTGGGGACTGTCGATTTTTTAAGACCATTCCGAATAAAGCTAATCATCTGTTGTATGGTTAAGGGCTCGTTTATATTTTCAGGCATTTCATCTCTCCTATTGGAAAAGGAATAATACATTGTATTCACTTGGAGAGAAGCCTATGTGTTAAAGAGTTGTATGAAGACGTTAAAGAGTAAAAATTATCTCAGAATAACTTTGTAACAAAACTGTAAATTTGCTGTGATGTCCCTGTTATACCTTCCTAGTATATTGGAACTATCAAATCACACGAGGAGGTAACCAATATGCTAAAAAAATTCATCATGGCATTTGTCATTCTTGCTTCTTGTGGCACTTTGTTTGCCAACATGGGTGATAAAGCGGAAGCGGCATCTTATAATTATCATATCAGAGCAATTCAAGTAGCAGAAAATCATATGGGAGTACCTTATCGATGGGGCGGAATGTCACCATATGGTTTTGATTGTTCAGGGCTTGTGAAATATTCTTATGGAAAAGCAGGAAGAACGTTAAACCGTACAGCTGCAACAATGTATTATGGAAACGGATATCATGTCTCATCACTAAAAACTGGCGATTTAATGTTCTTCGCACCATCAAAAGCAAGCAGACCAACACATGTTGCGATTTATATCGGATACGGTAAAATGATTATGGCTTCTTCTTCAAAAGGAGTTATGATTACAAAAACAAGCAACCCATATTGGCATGCTAGATATATTGGAGCAAAACGAGTGTAAAGATCATCGGGAACGTTGGTCTTTTTTTTCTGATTTTTATAACCAAAGACATCCATTGTTGAATTGTCAGAAAAATTAGAGAAAGTTTAATTTGACTGTGTATACTTTCCGTAATAAACTAAGGAAAATTTCATAAAGAAACTCCCATTTTTTGAACCTTTGTGAATAAACAAAGGGGTAAGTGGAAAGTCCGAAAACATTTATAACCTAAGGGAGAGAAACACTATGATGATTGAAAGTATTTGCCCAAAATGTGGAGAAATAAATAATGTTGAGCATAAAGGGGAAGACCTTCTATTTGTTACTTGTAAAAACAAACATATCTATGATCATATTGTCATTCCTTATTCCAGAATCGCTGGTATCAAAGATGATCGAAGGAAAAAATTAGAGGAAATGATTGTTGAGAAAAAATTTCATCGAATGAGTGATAAATCAACCATTTGTCTACTAATCTTTGAAAATGGTTATGAAATTGAAGGACGTTCAACGGTTCGCGATATGGCTGATTTTAGAACGATTATTGGTAAAGACAAAGCGTATGAACAAGCCTTAAAGAAGGCAATGGTTGCATTAGGAGCATTCTTAGTTTGATTTGAAAAAGTATAATCAAAAAGGGCTATTCCAATTGGAGTAGCCCTTTACATTTTTATAAAGATTGTTCCAGCTCATACCAATAATAACAAATGGTTTCCATCCCTTTATCGAAATTCTCAAGGTTGAAATGTTCATTCGGAGCGTGGAAATTTTCGTCTGGGAGTCCAAATCCCATTAACACAACCGGCTTTTCCAAAATTTGATCAAAGGTAGCTACGATTGGAATCGAGCCGCCTCCACGTGTATAGGAGGTAGGTACATTGTAGACTTTTTCATATGCTCTTCCAGCCGCTTGAATTGCTGGATGGTCAAATGGTGTAACAAATGCAGGGCCTTTGTCAAAAAGTGAAACATTTACTGTTACTCCAGGCGGTGTATACGTTTTGATATGTTTTTGCAGCAGCTCCACAATTTCATCCGGGTCCTGATCTGGAACAAGACGGCAAGTGATTTTCGCATGCGCTTCTGCTGGAAGAACCGTTTTAATGCCTTCGCCTTGGAACCCGCCATAAATCCCGTTCACTTCAAGCGTTGGACGAACCCAATTTCTTTCTAATGACGTAAAACCTTCTTCGCCAAACATTTCCGGAACCCCTAGTTGGTCAATAAATGACTGATCCGTAATCCCTAGTGATGCATAGGCAGCTTTTTCATCCGCTGTTAACTCGGCAACTTTATCGTAAAAGCCTTCAACGGTGATTTGTCCTTTTTCGTTATGGAAGGACTTTACAATCTCGACTAAAGCATGAATGGGATTTTGAACCATGCCGCCGTATAATCCTGAATGAAGATCGCTTTTTGGTCCCTTAACATCAATTTGTACACCGCACAAACCTCTCAGACCATAGCAAATGGCCGGCTTTCCGCGCTCCATCATGCTAGTATCGGAAATCACAATCACATCGGATGACAATAATTCCTTATTTTCTTTTACAAAAAGTGGGAGATTAGGGCTGCCTATTTCTTCTTCGCCCTCGATCAGGAATTTTACATTGATGGGAAGGGTTCCAGTGGTTTCAAAAATCGCTTGCAGCGCTTTGAGATGCATAAACACTTGGCCTTTGTCATCGCTAGCCCCGCGAGCATAGATCTTCTCATCACGGATTTCTGCTTCAAAAGGAGGGCTGTCCCATAATTCAACCGGGTCAACGGGCTGGACATCATAGTGGCCATAAATCATTACAGTTGGTTTTCCTTCTGCCTTCAACCACTCCCCATAAACAACAGGGTGACCTTTTGTTTCGTAGATTTCAATCTTTTCCATCCCGATTTCTTGAAGGGCATTGGACACCCATTTTGCAGCCTTTTGAACATCCTCTTTATGCTCAGGGAGAGAGCTGATACTTGGAATCGCCAAAAATTCCTTTAATTCCGTTAAATGCTTATCTCTGTTTTTTGTAAGGTATGTAATAACAGCTTGTTCCAAAAATATAACCTCCTAAAAATCTAGTTTTTACCGATAAGTTAATTTTGAATCATAATGTTAAATGTTTCAAGTTGAAAACATGGGCGAACTAGATAAATTCATATGAAAGTGAAGTTTAGATAAAGCAGAAGAAGCTCAATATGGTAGAATAAAATGGGAAACAATATATGGAAAAGAAGAGGGATTGGATATGAAGGAGATTAAAAATATTTATTGTGTGGGAAGAAATTACGCAGCACATGCAAAGGAATTAAACAATCAAGTTCCAACTTCACCATTTCTTTTTTCAAAACCTACTCATGCCTTGGTAGAAGCGGAAGGACAGGAAATCCGCCTGCCAGGGAATCGTGGTTCTATCCATTTTGAAACAGAGCTTGTTGTAAGAGTTGGTAAACGATATGAGATGGGCATGGGTGTAGAGGAAGCGATCGACAGTATGGCAATCGGGCTTGACCTTACTTTACGGGATGTTCAAACGGAACTGAAGAAGAAAGGCCACCCATGGCTGCTTGCAAAGGGGTTTCCAGAATCGGCAGTTGTAAGTGAGTTCATTGATTTTCCTGGGCTTGAAAAAGTAGAGAAAGCGGATTTCATCCTGATGAAAAATGGGGAGAAGGTTCAGCAAGGAAATATAAAAAATATGCTTTTTGATTTGCAAACGATCTTAGATTTTACAGCCCAGAACTTCGGATTGGGGGAAGGGGACATCATCTTTACCGGAACACCAGAAGGGGTTGGACAAGTTTCGGACGGAGATCAGCTTTCACTGATATGGGATAATAAGGTTCTTGGTGAGTGTTTGATTAAATTAACTTAAGAACTTCAGATTTGGCATATATAGGAATACTAATTAAAAATAGAAAAAGCCTCTAGTCTATTCGTTAGAGGCTTAAAAATATTTACATTATTGAGGTAAATTTATCGTGGTCTGGGCGCATGGTTGCCAATAAGTCGAATAACAACCTCTTATTGCATCGGATTTGAAAAGTTATTAATTAGAATCTGTACCTGATCTCCTTGACGAATCTTACCTGGTCGTTCTACTGCACAAACAATACCTCTTCGCTTAAAGGCCGCACGGACAAAATCTGTTGCTATTTTTGGACGATCCTCATATTGCTGTTGAATAATTTGGCCAGGAAACACGCACGGCAGGTTTTGGCCCATACAAATCAAGCCTGTACCATTAGGGAAGAGAATTCGTGAACCCAAAGTGAGACTTGTAAGCTCAGGGAATCCACTCAACAATAGATTTGCCCCAAGCCATTCAGGCAGCACCTTCTCAATACCTAATTGTTCAGAAATCTGCCGGCAATCTTCTTCAGCCAAAATGGTAATCTGACGGCGATTGAGGATTTCTGTACCTCTAGGATACATGGGCTGGCGTGAATCCGCCGGGAAAGTAACTCCAAAGTGCCGATCCCCCGGTATTCCGCCAAATTCTAGATTAACCTCAGGAATCCGGCGTGTAACAAACGTTTCTGGACTATCCGCTATCAGGATTGCACGGACCTCTGCCTCTGCAGTTTTCATTTTTAAGCACCTCTTTGAATATATCGTTATACTGGTATGAACTCCTAGTAAATTGTAAATTTACCATTTCAAGAGTATTGTAGCACTTAATGGAAGGTTACTCCACACCAAGAGAGCTAGAAATTCCGGAATGGTGGCTTCCATCTCGCTTTAAAGCACCAGGGGAAGGCACTTTTTTTTCATCGGATGTTATCCAATCAAAGGGGAAAGCGAATATATCTAATGATGAGCTCGTACTTGGTCGGAAAAAGGGAGAAACATAGGAGGCGAAGGATAATGGATATGAATTATGTAAAGAAACAACAATTTACGATTGAAAACTATACGTTGGAAAATGGGAAAAGCATTCCAGTTACACTTGGGTATGAAACCTATGGGGAATTAAATGAAGAAAAATCGAATGTGATTTTAGTTCCTCATTATTTTAGCGGTACAAGCCATGCCGCAGGAAAATACACACCGGAGGACCCGAATCCAGGATATTGGAATGATTTAATTGGCCCTGGAAAAGCAGTAGATACCAATAAATTTTTTGTCATAAGCACTGATAACCTTGCCAATGTCCAGGTGAAAAACCCCAATGTGATTACGACAGGACCAAGATCCATCAACCCGAAGACAGGTAAAATATGGGGACTTGATTTTCCGGCTTTCACGTACCGTGATATGGCAGGCATTCAACATGAATTTTTAACAAAACAATTAGGCATCAACAAATTATATGGCGTGATGGGGGCTTCTGCCGGTGGATTTATTTCGCTTCATTGGGCCGTGAATTACCCTGAAAAAGTGGAACGGATGATTGGCGTAATCACCAATCCGCAAAATCCAATTCTAACCTCATTAAATGTAACTCAACAGGGGATGCGTGCAATTGCCCTTGATCCCAATTGGAAGGAGGGGTTTTATCAGGACGGACAAGAACCTACAGAAGGTCTTCATCTAGCTGTTCAAATGATGAATACAGGGGCATTTACTCCGGAATTCTATGAAACAACCTATCCAAGAGATAGTAAAGAGCAAGGACCTTATCAGGATTATAAGGTGCCAACTTCTTATGAAAAACAAGTTGCAAAGGCGATTGAATCTGGTTCGGCATTTGTTGATGCCAGTCATTGGTATTACACGTGCAGGGCAACGATGATGCATGATATCGCACACGGGCAGGAATCGTTGGAAACTGCTTTGGAGAAAATCACCGCAAAGGTATTAATGGTATCCTGTACCAGTGATTTATTGCAGCCTACCGTTTATAATCGAGAAATGATCGAAATCATGAAAACGCAAGAGAAACAAGTGGAACTATATGAATTTGATAGTTTAAAAGGACATTTGGCCGGCATATTAGAAACACATTTGTTTCGTGAGAAAATTGCTGAATTTTTAATATAAAGGAGAATTGCTTGTGTTTTGGTGGAACTAATAGAAAAATAGATGAGAATGAGGTGATCTTATGAGTAAAGCTAAAGGAAAAGGCGGAACAGGAAGAGGAACAGACAAGAAGGGGTGGAACCGTTGGCAGGCAAGTGCAAACAAAAAAAAGAGTGCAAAACCTTATATAAGTAAAGGGACAAAAAAGACGGATGTGGAATGACCCACGGGCAATAGTTAAGTCATTTATGCTAAATAAATCCATTTTTTATGATCCAACTTGTGGCGAGCTCCTTTAAAGGAGTTCGCTTTTTAATTTTCCAGCTAACGGGGGCAGGTTAGGTTAAATATTTGTCACCATTTATTTTTCTAGGTTTTTCTTAAAAATGACCGGTTCTTTTTTAACGTGAAATCGCTCTTATAAAAAGCTCTTTAAATTTTTCCCTATCTTCTGCTGTAAATGGTTTTGGCCCCTTTGTGCGCTTTCCACTTTTTCGAGCCATGGCACTCAAATAACGTGTTTGTAATAATTGGTCAATGTTTTCATTCGTATAAGTATACCCAGTATGATGAAGTACGGTACACCCTTTTGCTAAGCCTAGCGAAGCTAGACCATAGTCTTGCGTAACGATTAAATCTCCTTTTTCAACTAACTTCATAATCCGATAATCCGCAGCATCTGCTCCAGAATCAACATAAATGGTTTCTACTCCTGATGGTTGTTCCGCATTCGAAAAATGAGAAAAGCTAGTAACAAGGATAATAGGAATTTTAGCCTTGGTACCTTCAGAAATAATGATATCTTTCACCGGACAAGCATCTGCATCAACATAAATTTTCATCTTTCTTTCTCCTGTCAATAAGTTTGAGTTGATGATAATGGCAAATTTAGCGGTTGTCAAACGATAAAGATAGTTTACCTATAATTATTAAAAATAAAAGGGGCTTTTCTCTAATTCATAACTGTTGATGATTTTACATGAATTTTCATTGCTTTAAATTAGTTGAGATACTGTGTTAAAATTTTTAATCCTGTTTTTAACTCATCTAATGAATTTGTAGAAGAAAGTGCAATCCGTAAATACTTTTCAGGGGTAGTCTGACCGCTTAAAAAACGATCAGAATGAAAGACTCGAATCCCTTGCCCTTTCAAATGCATTTCTAATTGGAAAGCATCATTATGACCCTGAATGGGGAGCCATCGATAAAAACTAAGGGGATGTCCAACAGTCGTTTTTAAAGGGAAATACTCCGAATAAATATCATTTGCCGTTTGTGCAAGCTGTTTCTTTTGAGAAACAATTTCATGAGCTTTCCCTGATAATATAAGCTCTGTGATGACCTCTGCATCTAAAGAAGAAGTTTTTACATTGATATTAAAAATCGCCCGCAAAATTTTTTCACGCAATGCATCCCCATAGACCATATAGGCAACTCTTAATCCAGAACATATTGATTTGGAGGTACCACAAATATAAACACTCTGTTGTGGAAGTAAATTGAACATGGGCTGCTGGTAATCAGGAATCATACCAGCTGTCAGAAAGGCATGCATATCATCCTCAATCAAAATTAATCGATGTTTGCGGATGACAGCAGCTAATTCTTGCTTTCTTATATCTGAAATCATAACGGTGGTAGGGTTAGAGCAGGAAGGCATGAGAAAAATGCCATGAATATTTGTTTGGCTACACTGCTTTTCAAGTTCATCTGGCAGCATCCCAAACTGGTCTCCTTTAATCGGGACTAACTGTATATGGAAGATTTTTGCTAACTCGATAAAATTTGAATACGTATATAAATCGGTTGCAATTCTATTACCAGGCTCAAACAATGCAGCCAAGGTAATGGCCAACGCATTTTGGGCACCAGAAACAATAGCGATATGCTCCGGGTCCGTGTGAATACCGAAGGATTCCATCCAGTTAAGCGCTGCCGATTTTTGATACGGAATACCTGTCGGATCGTTATAATTTAGCAGCTGTTCTAAGTATCTTTTGTCCACAACTTTTTGAATCGTGTCTTTTACAATTGCATTGGTTTGCTCAAAAGATGACACAAGTCCAAACTCAATAAGGTTTGCCGTTTTATCCCTGGAAATAGTGATGGAACGAGCAGCATTAGGGGCTACAAAGGTTCCGCTTCCCGTAACGGCATAGATCAACCCCTTAACTTCACATATTTTGTAGGCACGAGTAATAGTAGTGAAATTGATGTCAAGAAAATCTGCCAATTCTCGTTGTGGCGGTAACTTGGTCCCAGGTGCTAAAAAGCCACTTACTATATCCTGTTCAAGTAATGATGCAAGAGATTTATATAATGGACGTTTTAACGCTTTGCTATCAGGTTTCCAAGACATTGGATAATGTTCAAAAGAATTAACTGGCATATTACACCTCTACGATCTTTTTCCATACAATCATATCATTTTTTGTATGGAATTATAAAATTGGAACAGTATACTTTTGTGATAGCTTTTAAATGAAACCCTTTTATTTCAAAAGAGTAAATCTATAAGTACCTCTATTCAATAGAATGAGGGTACTTTTTTAGATATAAGGATAATTGTATTCCATACAATTATGTTGTTTTTTGTATGGATTTAATGTGCTAAATTAAAATAAATTTAGTTAATCAGGATGTGATTCAATGATAAAAAGGAAGGACCTATGGTGTGCATTGCGTACCGCTTTTCCGTATACCGTTCCTATTTTTGCAGGATTTGTATTCTTGGGAATCGCTTATGGAATCTTTATGAATTCCTTGGGCTTCAAGGCCATTTACCCAATTATGATGAGTCTTACCATATTCGCAGGCTCAATGGAGTTTGTTGCAGCAAATTTATTGCTTGTCTCTTTCAATCCAATAAACGCTCTTTTTCTAACATTAATGGTGAATGCAAGGCATTTATTTTACGGCATTTCCATGTTGGATAAATATAGGGGAATAGGGAAGAAAAAGCTCTACATGATATTTGGGCTTTGCGACGAGTCTTTTTCGATTAATTGTACTGTTGATATACCGAAGAATGTGGATAGGGGCTGGTTTATGTTCTTTGTGACATTACTCAATCATTGCTATTGGGTCTTAGGAGCCGCAATTGGCGGCATTTTTGGATCTCTTGTTCAGTTCAACACAGAAGGGCTCGATTTTGTTATGACCGCTCTCTTTGTTGTCATTTTCATTGAACAATGGATGAAAGCGAAGAGGCACCAAAGTGCTCTTGTAGGTCTTGGGATTTCGACTGTCTCACTTATTATTTTTGGTGGAAACAATTTTATGATCCCAGCGATGTTTGCCATTTTGGGTGTACTCACCCTGCTCAGAAAACCAATGGAGAAAGTGGAGGTTAGCGCCATATGACAATGAATGTAACACAGCAGATCATTACCATTGCCATGGTTGTTTTAGGCACAATGCTTACCAGATTTCTTCCGTTCATGGTTTTCCCATCAGGTAAACCCACACCAAATTATATACAGTACCTTGGCAAAGTGCTTCCATCAGCGGTAATTGGACTTTTGGTTATCTATTGTTTTAAGAATGTTCATTTACTATCTGGAAGTCATGGTTTCCCTGAACTTATTGGAGTGGCAGTGGTTACTCTGCTTCACATTTGGAAGAGAAATATGCTCCTCTCAATAGCAGGGGGAACGATTGTCTATATGCTCTTGGTTCAATTGGTTTTTTAAATCATATTAAAAACAATGTACCAATCAAAGGGATAGGTATAGTTGAAGAAAAAAATAGATAAATATCAAATCTATGAAAAATCAAGTTGAACTTAAGGAAAAAGATGAAAAATAATAAAGATTTTTTTCGCTGTAACGGGAGCGATTCTTCAATTTGGAGAATCGCTTTTCTTTCGTAAACTTTTTCAAGTACTCTCTCCCAAATAATAGAAAAATATCAATCTATCATGTAAAATGAATCTTATAAATTTTAAGAATGATAAGGAGAGAAGAATGAAATCAATGCTACTGAAAGCAGGGCTGATGACTTCTTTAATATTTCTAGGATGGTCTTATAAAGAGGCTTCTGCGGAGATGTTATGGCCTTCCAAATGTGCATCATACGAGAAGATAGTACCCAATAAAAATCCCTCTACTCAGCACATAAACTGCTTGTTGACCAGCGCTGCTCTAGATGCAAAAATTCCACCTGAGGTTTTAAAAGCTGTTGCTGCAACAGAAAGTGATTGGAGACAGTTTGACAGTAAGGGACAGCCATTTAAATCGCAAGATGGCGGCATTGGAATCATGCAAATTACGAATCAAACAGCCTATGATCAAGAAAAACTAAAAAATGATATTTTCTATAATATCCAGGTTGGCGTTAACATTCTTAACAGCATGTATAACCGTACAGATTTGCCTAAAATATATGGTGCAGGACGGGAAGTTATTGAAAATTGGTATTTCCCTGTAATGGCCTATAACGGTACGAAGCCAGTAAACAGCCCGGTCTACTGGGATAATGGAAAGAGAAATCCAAACGCTTATCAAGAAAAAGTCTTTGCCAGGATTAAACAAGACAGCTTTTTAAATGAAATAAATTTAGCATATTTCCCTTTCACTAGTGCTGATTTTGAGTATAATCCAGGCAGTGATACAAATATTATTTTTAAAAAGAAGCAATACACCATTACTTCACAAATGCATGCATCTAGATATTATTATCAAAAAGGAAACAAGGTAGTTGTGACGAAGGATGGGGTAAGGTTACGTTCACAACCAAGTACTAGTAGTAATAGTACTACCCTAAGAAAAGGCACCACTTTAATCATTGATGGTCATTTTACTTTTGACAAAACTTCATCTAGTCAAAATCAATTTGTTTGGTATCCGGTTAAATATAAGAGTACAGATATAAAGCTAGCAGGATATATTCCTTCTGTATATATCAGTAAAAAGTTAAATGCTCCAATCGTGAATCCTGTAGATGATCATGATCGAGATTTATCCGGAAAAGCACCTTCGAATGTCATGATTCAAATTATGAATGGCAAAATGCGGATTGGCCAACCAAAAAAGACTGATGCAACTGGGTACTATAAGATTACTATTCCTGTCCATAAGGCGGGGAAAACACTTACGGTAACGTATAAAGATTACCTGAACGAGGTAAGCCTATCCACAACAATCAAAGTAATTGATAAAACACCACCAGCAGTTCCAATCGTGAATAAAATAACAAATAAGGCAGCTATCATCTCCGGTAAAACGGAAGCATATGCAAAGGTGTATGTGAAAATTGCAAAGAAAACGTATAGTGCAAAAGCGGATCGGTACGGAAAATATAAGGTAGTATTTCCCGTGCAGAACACAGGAACTGTAATATCCGTAAAAGCAAAAGACCGTGCAAATAATGTAGGGGATGTAAGGAAGATTACGGTCAAACGGGTTGCGCCAAACCGGCCAACTGTGAATACGGTCAAATACTCTTCTAAGAAAGTGACGGGAAAAACAGAGAAACATGCGAAAGTAACGGTTAAAATTGGATCAAAGAAATATACAGCAAAAGCCAATGATTATGGGGCTTATAAAGTAAATATTCCGCAACAGCGGGCAGGTACAAAATTATATGTGAATGCAAAAGATGCAAAAGGAAAAGTAAGTGCAACAAAAAAAGTGAATGTTTCAAAATGAATCAAAAAAAGTCAATCTTAACTAGATTGGCTTTTTTGAATGGAACGGGGAAAGGTGGCATGTTAGATGTACCCCATGTCCCTAGGTCAAAATTAATCATAGCGAACTCGATCTTCTCCTTCAATGATTAGCTCAAGTTCTGTTAAAAAGTTGAGTTCTAGCGGGGCAGGTAAGAGTTTAATAATTTCCCTGATTTCGATAAGATCTTCTGCCTCTTCGATCGTTGATGGAGGTTGATCTAAATGCTGATACCAAATCTTTAATTGGTCAATAAACTCATAAAAATGCATCTCGAATCGTTCGGCGCATTCTTCACTTTCATCTTCAGAAGCTTTTTTCATCAACTCCCAATCTTCAAGGGCAGTTTCCAATTTTTCTCTCACATGATTTATCACATTATCACTCCTTGGTTATGGAACATGGGAAATTCGCCAAACAAACATCCAAAAAACCAATAACTATTCTAGTTTAAAGTATACAAAAGTTAACTCCATTAAGACAAAGGTTTTAGGACAATGCAATTTTATTTCGACAAGTTTCAGCATTTTTAGTAATGAACCAGTAATATATAAGCGATTAGAATCATAATAAGGTTGTTGATTTTATTGACTTTATGACTTCTTATCGTCGGCTAGTGAGTATCTTCATTTTTGTTAAGTTGAAAGTTTGTCAAATCTTGACCTTTTTTTTTGCTTTCATCACTTTCGTTTTATTTGTAAAATAAAAAAAAGTTAGAAAACAAAATGTGATTATGAACAAATTACTTGAAAGATATAAAGGGGTCGAAAACATGTACAAGTATACAATTTATGTAACACATAACGGTAAAGTTTATCAAACAAATGTAATTGCGGATAAAAACCAAACAGAAGAAGAAGTTCATCGTATAGCAAAAGAACAAGTTCTGAAGCAATGGGCAAATTAAATACGGAATCTCAGGCTTTTAAACGATCTAGCTGCCAATGGCGGCTTTTTTTATTGACCTAAATATTAATTAATTGTTCTTAGACGTTAAAAATTGTTAGGATATGTTAATCAACAGCCAAGCTCAACATTGCCAAATATTAAAAGTAAGTAGGGAATTATTTATTATTAAAATGGGATGGTCCAAACTTACTGCTTATCTGCTAATAATGTAGAAATAATATCAAGTATTACTATTTTCTTGTTTGAACAGTATAATCAGGAATGGGAGATGAGATATATGAATAAAAAAGACATCGCGAATATCCGAAAGCAATTTAAATTAGATAATTATCGTATGAACATCCGTGAAATCTTCAATGTGTATGTTCAGAAAGAATCGGGCGAGATTTACCATCAAGTTTGTCAGCCGTTTCAAATGTTGGAACAGGAAGCACAAGAATTGTTTTTAGCCAACTTTAAAAAGGTTTTAACAGGTAATCTTGATGCTAAATTGTTTGAATTGAAATTCCAGCGGGATGTGGAATACAGTACACAATCGATCCTTTTCGAAGGATTACAAGCGGACTCGGAAGATTGGCAAGATAACATGGTGGAAATCGTTGGGAAAATGCTGGCTCAAGGTACATATGACTTTGATATGGTGGTAACATTTATCCGGGGAGAATACCGAAAGCCTACCAAGAAGCGGAATCCTGAATCAGAAGAAGGTGGGGATGATGCAGTTTATTCCAATGAATTTATCCTTTGCAGCCTTAATAAAACCGATCACCCGAAAAAAGCCTTGATGTTTGACTATATCGAAAAAGAATATAAGTCCTATCATGTTGTGGATCCTATAATAAATTTAGAGTCTCCTATGTCAGGTTTTCTGTTCCCAACGTTTAATGATAATGCTGCAGATGTAAACCATATTCTTTATTGTGCCGGAAAAGCCAATGAACCGGATGTGAGATTTATTGAAGAGGTTCTAAATAGTGAAGAAATTATGACTGCTCAGGATGATAAGGATTGCTTCGATTTTATCTTAAAGGAAGTGATGGGAGACGAAGTTGAACCTCGGGTCATTTCCAATGTTTATGAAGAAATCGATAAGATGATCCAAGAGAATGCAGAAAAGGAAGAAAGTGAAATTCCTACGTTGGATACTCGGGATATTGAAAGAATCTTAACGGTCAGCGGGGTCGAAAATGTAGAACCGGCTAAAGTGGAACATGCCTTTAAAGCGATAATAGATGATGAAAAATATGAATTCAAAGCAAGCAACTTAGTACCAAAAACAATTAAAATCAATACAAAGCTGGCCGACGTCACGATCAATCCAAAAGACTTGAAATATGTAAAATATATCACATTCGAGGGAAAACGGTGTCTCTTGTTAGAGGTCGATGAAGAAGTGATGGTGGAAGGATTTAAACTGGAATCGGAGACACTCTAGATGTAATAACACTTTTTCACCATAAAGATTGGTCGAATTAAAGCGTAGTTCCTTGTAAGACCTTATTCGGTATCGAGTAAGGTCTTTTCTTTTTATATTGTGGAAGGAAGAATCAGTTTATGGTGTAGGTTCATCTAATTGTTTAAGCTACAATTTTATTCAATTTCTTCTCAAATCTTAAGGGTATTTGGTAAAATAAGTTAAATGGAGGTGCTATAATGATAAGTTTTAGTTTTTGGTCTTTCGTATTTGCAGTATTTGGTGTTTTGTTTTTTGGGTCCTCGTATATGTTTCCAGAATTTTTTGAGCCGCTAATGGCATCAGGATTTGGATTACTAATTGTTGGCTCGTTATTTTGTTTCGGAGCCATATTTAAAAGTGAAAAAGGAAATGCAAAGTTTTTATCCGTTGTCGCGTTATTTTTCTTAAGTTCTATTATAGTTTGGAGCGAACCAATTCAAATTGTAAGGCTCCTTACTTGGATGAAGAATTAAAGCAGATGGGATTGGTGTAGATAGCTTAATAAAGGGGGATAGTAATTATGTTTTTCTTCATTAGTAAACAAAGTCAGATATAGGAACATCGACTTTACGAGAGTATTCTTGGCTTATCCGAGAGTATTCAACGTTCATCCACGAGTATTGCGAGGTCATCCGAGAGTAGCATCCATTTTTGAGAGTTTTTATTGCTTATCCGAGAGTATTCAATGTTCATCCACGAGTATTGCGAGGTCATCCGAGAGTAGCATCCATTTTTGAGAGTTTTTATTGCTTATCCGAGAGTATTCAAAATTCATCCACGAGTATTGCGAGGTCATCCGAGAGTAGCATCCATTTTTGAGAGTATTTATTGCTTATCCGAGAGTATTCAAAATTCATCCACGAGTATTGCGAGGTCATCCGAGAGTAGCATCCATTTTTGAGAGTATTTATTGCTTATCCGAGAGTATTCAATGTTCATCCACGAGTATTTCCTGTAACTGCATATTTCATAATTCCATCCACTTGACCATCAAAGAAAGCGATGCCAAAAATTTTACAAATAAATAACCCAAAAATTTATGCTTATCATGGTAAACTAACATGAATAGAAATAACTGGGGTGTATTTATGAAAATTGGTTTAAGGACAATCAAAACAGCGTTGGGTGCGGGGGTTTCCATCTGGATTGCCGAATTGCTTCAGCTTCAGTTTGCTAGTTTCGCCGCCATTATTTGCATCCTCTGCATAGAAAAGACGAAAAAGCAGTCCATCCGGTCTTCACTGGAACGATTTGCTGCCTGTACGCTTTCTTTGGTTTTGAGTGGTCTTGTGTTTCGAATGCTGGGATTTAATCCTCTTGTATTTTCGTTATTCATTTTGATTCTCATTCCCTTGTTAGTTCGGCTTCGACTGCAAAAAGGGTTTGTGAATAGCGTAGTAATTGTTCTTCACATCTTCACGCTTGAGAAATTCACTCTGCCCATCGCTTTAAATGAACTCCAAATCGTCATCATTGGTGTAGGGGTTGCGATTCTGTTAAACAGTTACATGCCAAACGTAGAAAAAAACCTAAAGGCAACCCAATCCGCCATAGAAGAGAAGTTCAAAAAAATATTATTTGAATATGGAGCCTATCTGGAAAAAGGGGATCAAGGTTGGGACGGAAAAGAACTATTGGAATTGGAAGAAAATCTTAACGAAGGTAAAAGGTTAGCTATTCAATATGACGAAAACCAATTGCTTTCCGATAAGAAGGGGTATTTTTATTATTTCGATATGAGGGAGAAGCAATTTGTCATTTTAAGTCGCATGCTGCCCATTGTATCGTCGCTGGATGAAGATGTTGTCCAACGGCATGTTTTCTCCGAATTTCTTTACGATATCAGTGCTGATGTGAAGAGTGAAAACACAGCTTACAAACATCTTCAAAAACTGGAAAGCCAGCACCAAAAAATGAAAGAGCTTGAACTGCCAAAATCTCGCATAGAATTTGAAACTAGGGCATCTGTTTTCCATTTAATGAATGAAATGGAGTATTATTTAAAAACTAAAATTAACTATTATGACGAAAAACAGATTGATGTTTCCTAAAAGCATCAGCTTTTTTACAAGATAGAAGTGTGAAAAGAACCTCAGTTTGGTAATAAATTACCTATGAGGTTCTTGGATAGATTTAGGTTAACCATCCAAACTGGTAAATCTTAAATTTCTGGGCTTTTCACATAACCTAATCAAACTATTAGTTTATTTTAAGAAGCTTTTTTGTTGAGGTTCAATAATTTTGTATTGGTACAGATAATTAATAATCGCTACAGCAACACTCAAAAAGAAAAGCTGCTTCCGGCTCATTCTTACCATCTTATAAACGCGTAGTTTTTCCGCTATGGTGGTTAATGGGTATGCAAACAAGTAGTCAGCAAAAATATTCGTTAAAAGGTATAACCAGAATCTCTTGTAAGTTAATTTGAAGATCCAAAGGTTAAGGATTGTAAAAGGACGAAATACAAATGATACATCTGTTGCTAATTTTGGAAAAATAGGATTTTTTACTTTCCACCACTTTAACTCCCTGGACAACTCACTTATAAAAGCAATTACCATGTTGCTAAAAAGAATAGTAGGAAAGTAACGTTTGAATGACAATTTACCAAGTTTCTTGACAGATAGCCAAGGTATAATTAGCAAAGCATACATTTTCCACTTTTCTTTCATGATAGATCCCTCTAAGTATGGAACAAATTCAACATTTTCAAAACTAAATTTTATAATCCTATTCATTCATATTTTTACCTGGCATATCATTTAATATCCATTTCATTGTTACTACAATCCAAAAATGCATCCTTTCTGTAAGAGAAATGTCTAATTTGATGGGAGAGTTTTTGTCTGATGGAATACATACCAAATTATCTGAAAGTACAATTTTATTTAGGAACTATTACAGTGGTAGTTGCTTGTGCTATTGGTATTTGGATAAGAACAAAGAGAGAGAAGTAATGGCGTATTGAAACCACAGAATTATTATCGTCATGCGGAAATGATAAGGAAGTACTTCCTCTTTCCTACAATAATTGAATCGAAAATCGTGCCAATACTTAAGGGCAAATAAATTCAATTTTTGTCCCTTAACAAGATAAAAGCCCATAATGATCAACAACTTCATCATGAGCACCTTATAGGTCTAGAACGTATATTAGTGGTTTAAAACTGCAATCTATAAAATTAAACCAACAAATTGGCAAACTGTTTTTTTAAAATTAGGCTGTGTTAAAGAACATTGTTGATTTTTTACCCCGTTGATTGGAGTGGAAGACACGAAGACTCCTGCGGGAGTACGGGGCAGGGGAGACCCCACAGGAGCGAAGCGACGAGGAGGCTCCCCGGCACGCCCGCGGAAAGCGAAGTGCCTGGAACGGAAATCAACAGACTAGTTTAAAACAGCCAAAAATTAAAATGTGTAAGATTCACCATCATCAGGTACTAAAACATGAGAAGAGATTCCTCTTTCATTAATAAAGCTCTTCAATTCATCTCTTGATAATGTCCAATGATTGACGGCTTCCATATGGACAGAAATGATTTTGGCGATAGGGGCAGCCTTATACACTTCAAAAATGTCATCTTTCCCCATTACCAGAGAACCAAGTTCTAATATTTGATTATCTCCACCATTTACAATAATGATTTCTGGTTTATACGTATCGATTACTTCCTGGATTGCTTCATACCAAACTGTATCGCCAGCCACATATAACGTTTTTTCAGTTGAGTGTTTGAAGACAACACCACACACTTGACCGGCACGGTTTAATAACTTTTCTCCTCTTCCATGCTCACCTTTTGTTTTAATTAATTGGATATCTTCAAAAACTGTATCTTCCTGTAAAACTTCTACATTTATAAAATCGGCGTTTCTAACTTCTGTAGCATCTTTTTCATTTTGTACAAACATTTTTATCCCCTTAGGCAATACCTCCTTGGCTGTATCATCCCAGTGATCTAAATGCAGATGTGTAACAATCACAGCATCCACATTATTGATAATATTATCAATGGATGTTGGTAAGTCAACTAGAGGATTCAATTGATCTTGTCTTAAGGTATTAGAAAAGGGCGGATAAGTCCCTTTATCTGCTAAAAATGGGTCAATTAAAAACTTTTTCCCAGCATATTCGACAACAAGTGTGGCATTTCGAATTAGTTGTATATTCATTGTTAAAACTCCTTCTCTTTGATTTACGTATAGTTTATACTATCACCGAATAACATTTACATAGATAAAATCAAGTCTTTTCGCTGTTTGGCTTGAATAATGAAAGGAGTTGAATAAATGTTGGATCGAACGGATTTGCGTATCTTGGATGAGTTATCCATGAACAGTCGGATTACCATGAAAGAATTGGGAAAAAAAGTTCATTTGACTGGTCAAGCAGCTGCATCACGAGTTGCAAAATTAGAGGATAGTGGGGTAATTGAGGGATATACCATTAAAGTCAACCAGGTTAAATTAGGGTGGTTTATACATGCATTCATAAATATCTATATAAAAACTACGCATCATGAACCATATCTTTCATATATAAAAACACAAGATAATTACATAATAAATAACTTTAAAATAAGTGGAGATAGTTGTTACATTCTCGAATGTAAATTTCCCTCCAATGAACGATTAAATCAATTTTTAGAAGAACTTAACCATCATGCAAATTATAGATTATCCATCGTTATAAATAAATAGTGCATCAATAAATGGGAAATTGTGAGAAGACATACAACAATTGTTAAGTGTTGAAGCAGGGGACAAATTAAATAAATATTTTTATAGGTTTTTTCACTAGATAAGCACGATAGTTGAACAAAAATAAGAAGCGATACCCAGATCAACAACTGTTCCTCAACAAAAGAGGCATTTTTATTAGTACAGCCCCCCTGGATAATACATATAAATAAAAAGAAATATGCTTGTTTAATTGAAAAGGGGTAATCAATTATGTTTCTAGACTTATTGAGGTCTTTTGTAGGGAAAGTAATCAATATTGATCGAGGTGGTCGCGGATCTAAGGTTGGAAAGTTATTAGATGTTTATAATGATTATTTTGTCCTACTCACTGAAGAGGATGGGGTTGTTTACTATAATACCCAACATATAAAAAGTGTGACGGAGAATACGAAAGGATTCAAGAATGAGTTTACTGAAGATTTTGAATATAAAAAAGCTAATAATTTACTAAGTTTGTTAGAGAATCAAAAACTCCAATGGATCAAAATAAACCATGACGGTCCAGAAAAAATAGAAGGAATTTTATTTGATATAAATGATGACATGATGACTTTGATTTTTAATGATGAAATTGTTCGCATCTCCATGTTCCATCTACGTACTATCAGAATGGGATAAACCGGAGAAATAAACCATCTGATTAGATAATAAAAATGACCGCAATGTTGCAGTCATTTTTTATTTGCTCAAAAATATTTTTAGATTGTCCTATAAACATCCAATCAATTAATAAGAGAAATCATTTAATAGAATTAGAAAGGAGATGATAGGAAGATGAGTAGTAAGGAATTTAACCGTTTTGCTTCTGAACTGGTTGGTCAAGAAGTAGAAGTCGTCACCAATAACGGAACATATACAGGGACGCTAGAGTATGTTGGCAGTGATAGTATTATTCTTAACACAAGAGTAAGAGGCCGCAGAGTAAGAATGGTCATTCGTATCGCTTTAATCATTGCTCTTTTCAGTCTACTAACTGGAATCAGGTTCACTTTATAAAAAAACAAAAGTATTCGCTTTACATGAAATTGGATCTTTTTTGAAGAAAGGAAAAAACGATCTAAAAAAGATTAAGTTATGTAAATGGGCTCATTTGCAGTAAAAAAGGATAGGTAGAGCATGTTTCCTGCTCATCTATCCCTTTTTATTTTTGCTTTATCGTGCCGACATTAAATTAGAATTTAATGGTGTTTAGAGTTTTAAGAAATATCCTGTTTTTAATAAAGCAATGAAGTTGATTTTTAATCACGCATTGCGCCTGCCTCTCGGGAAGTCATTGAACCTTCTCCTTGGATTACATCATTTTGAATTTCCTGTTTTACTTTTTGTGCATCAGTGCCAGCAAATTCTGGTTTCATAATAGACCCTAAATTCTTTTTAGCTTGTTGATCCTGTTGCATACAAATCCTCCTGAATTTATTATTTAACCATCTTATTATTAGCACCGATTAGAAGAATATTACAGATTTAATTTGAATTGCTTTCATTTTTCCTAAATTTTAAAGTGTCCTTCTTAGATGGGGTATAATTGCTTTCTTAATTTCTGGGTTAAATTATTTTATAGTGCATTAATCGATCCAATGATCTCCCTCATGAGATTTCTTGTAAATAGATAAATTTTTATTAAATATCGGGACAGTTGGTTAAATAAAACTAATCACTAACTCAATTGGATGGAAAATTGTGTTAAAATCATATCGGAAAGTCTTATTGAGATAAGATTTGTTTGAGAGTAGGGGTTGATGACTCCTTTAGAAAGGTTGTGTTTATTTGGAAAAGAAAACTGCTCCACCGAAGAAACACGGTATAATAAGCTATATTTCTTTTATTATTGGAGCTATTTGCTTTTTTATAGTTTTTGTCCCAGCTACAAGAATAGCAAATATCGGGAATTTAGTTGGGGATTATATAACATTTTCGCTAACGGGTATAGGTATCGTACTATCTATAATCGGGATAGTAAAGAAAACGGAGAAAAATGTAATACCAATTATATCGTTAATCCTCTCCTTTTCTTTTTTTATATTCTGGATAATCGTGATTATCTTATTGTTTACAGGTCAAATTGAATTTGGTCCGTAGTGTGTAAATTTCTTTTTGAACCAAGCGGGGCAATTTTTTTTATAAGATTTTTTCATTTAAAAAGAAGTTATTGAAAAACCTCATCAATCTTATCTAATTTGTAACATGAACTTTCAAAGAATCCTTCACCTAAATTAATATTTCAATGATAAAATCGGGAGTAAAAATGCGAATAAAATATGTTGTATTACCAGTGTTAATTATTTTAATAGCGGTTATATGCTATCGAACAATTTCTCTTTATACAGAGGGACGAAGCTATTACTTTAAACAAACTGATTCAACCAACCTTTCAAATGAATCTTTTGGAAAGATACGGCTGCACGATAATATTCATAACCCATCTTTTGTAAGGCACTATAAAGCACCACTAAGCAGGGAGAATAATGATTTATACGATTATTATCATTGGGAAGGTGGATTAGAAACGGCCTCTATTATCAACGGAAAAGAAAAAGGGGATATTGTTCGTTTAATAATTGGAGAAGTTGAAGGAATAAAAACGAAAACTAGTTTTAAAACAGCAAAAGGAATCGAGATTGGTAGTACGAAACAAGATGTTATCGCTTCATATGGTCCAAGTTTCTATAAAAGGACAGAACAAGGTGTGGATATTGTCGGATACGTTGACCATAAACTAGATGCAACGATTGAATTCTGGCTAGTAGAAGACGGAAAGGTAGCGGAAATACGATTAGATGACACAAGCATTGATTAAGTAAATTAGAAATTAACAATGGAGGCAGCTGTTGCATCACTTTTTATATTTCATAGTTAATTTGTGAAGAATTGTACTTAAGCAAAGGGTGTTCATTAACTATTAGGTGAAAACAGCCTAAAAAAAGAGAGCCCGAAGGCCCTTTGGTAACATGTTTAAATCATTTACTTAAAAGAATCCGCGTCTTCTTCTTCTTTCAATTTCAATTGCTATACGTCTTCTTCTCTCAATCTCGATTTCTATTTCAATACGTCTTCTTCTCTCAATCTCGATTTCGATTTCAATAGGGATAAACCTTCTTCTTCTAAAGCCGTCAGGGAAAAATACCAAGTGTAATTCAACCTCCTATCCTTTCAGTAGTCTAGACAAAGGGACAGATTTAAATCATCTTACCCCTAGTTCCGTACGATTTAATAACCCATAAAAGAAGTTCCGACAATGATAAGGAGAATGAACAATACTACGATTAATGTAAAAGACATATTTAATCCGTCACTCATGTACATCACCTCCAGTACCTATTGGGTTATTGAGGAAAGAATACTTTTCTCTATTTATATATATTTCATAGGACAAGTTTGGATTGGACAATAATCATCATATTTCTACGAAATCCGCAATATGCTTAACCCTAAAAATATAAAAGCGTCTCCACTTCATGCAAGCGCCTAGTGGAGGCAACTTATCTAAGATGCTTTTAGTAGAATTAGTCTCTACTTAGAGACTAATGAAAATTTTTCCTATATTATATGCAAAAGTGCTAAAGAAAGAATTAATGAAATATACTTTCAACATCTATTGCAAGGGAGATTTGTTTTTAAAACATCTGTTCAAGCAGTAGGCTCTTTTAATGATTGTTGTTGATTCTCTTATTCGACAAAATGGGCAGTTAAATAAGAATAATGATAGATTGGCATAACCTATTTATTTCAAGTACCCTAAAAAGTTATTGAAAAGTTTAATTTGGGACATAAATATGTGTTTTACTAAATGAATTTGTTTATTTAGTCTTAAAAATTGAGAAATGAATTTTAAATTGTTTAGAGTGTATTTGGTCACCGGCGTGTTCAAATACTAAATCTATGCCTAAGTAAATATAAATCCATATGCTGAACCATCAAACAAATGATGCTACCGGACACAATACTAATGAGCATAAGAGTAAAGGTGACAATCGGGACGATATGAATGGAGAAAACGACTTTACTCAACCTATGAAGGATTAGATTCTGTAATTCGAATTGACTCGGTATCACTTTAATTTTTAAATATTCCTTGACGGGAATATTCCCTGTTGGGTATAATGAATTCAACAGGACCATAATACTAGTGATGATGTAGAAGTGATTTTACCGGAGACCATCACTTGACGAGGTGAGCAACATGTCAGGGAAGATTCCGGGTGTGAACATGACGACACTGAGCGCTTTGTCAGAACCAAATCGTATGAATATCGTCGAACTCTTGCGTGACGGTCCTATGACCGTGGGGGAAATCGCTGATCAACTTGGATTGAGGCAGCCCCAAACTTCGAAGCATCTAAAAGTGCTAAGCGAAAACGGGATTGTGGAAGTTCAGGCCGATGCTAACCGGCGTATCTACAAGCTCCGGCCAGAGCCCTTCCAAGCGCTGAATTCTTGGATACAATCCTTCCGGCGTGTTACGGAAGAAAGATTCGACAATTTAGATGATTATTTGAAGGAATTGCAGAACAAGGAAAAATCATAAAATCATTTCATGTTCAAGGAGGAATTACGATGTCAAACAACACAATGGTATCGAGAGTAGAGAACGATCGGATACTGGTACTGGAGCGCATTTTCGATGCGTCACGCGATCTAGTATTCAAGATGTTTAAAGAGCCGAAGCATCTGAAACGCTGGTGGGGACCGAGGGGCTGGGAGATTCCGGTCTGCAACGTCGATTTCCGTCCGGGTGGCGTTTGGCATTACTGTATGAAGTGCGTCGATCAGAATCAAGGTCAATTTTTTGGTATGGAATCCTGGGGAAAAGGGATTTATAAGGAGATTATCGAGCCAGAGAAGATCGTCTACACCGATTACTTTTCGGATGCCGAAGGCAATTTGAATGACTCCATGCCGTCCACCGAGATCACATTGGAATTCATCGAGTTGGGTGGAAAGACAAAGCTAATAAACCGTGCTGAATATGTTTCCGAAGAGGCCCTTAAGACCGTCATGGACATGGGCATGGTGCAAGGAATCACCGAAACTTGGGACCGTTTGAACGAGCTTGTGGAGTCCCTGAAGTAGAGTTACCGTTACGCTGTTTTCAGTATTAGTAAGGTTTTGGAGCATTGAGTTTCGTAATTACTTTTTTAAGGGAGTGTAAAAATCAATGATTAGTCAAGTTGGTCAAATCATGTTGTATGTTAACAATCAAGATGAAGCAAGGGACTTTTGGACAGAAAAAGTAGGGTTTAGTGTAATTTCAGAGGAAGACAATGGTCAAGGAATGAGATGGATTGAAATTGCTTCAACTAAAGAAGCTGAAACAAGCATTATTCTCCATAATAAGGAATTTGTTGCGAAAATGGCGCCTGAATTAAATCTTGGAACACCTTCTTTAATGTTCTTCTCAAAAAATTTCGATAATTTATATAGTGACTTATCAAACAAAAACGTCACAGTAGGAGAAATTGTAAATATGCCTACAGGTAGAGTATTTAATTTTGCTGATAGTGAAAATAATTACTTTGCAGTAATGGAAAAAAAATGAATTTCTATTAAATTTACGAGTGCGATGCCTGAATAAAGGCATCGCCTTTTGTTTGTTTGATTTACGAAACAGATTCTAAGATTTAAACTTAAAGTAATAATAATAATTTTATAAACTGAAAAAAGTAAGGGAGATTCGCTTGAAAAAACAGCGTAACATAATTTTATACATTGGCACTTCAATTGATGGTTATATTGCAAATGAGGATGGTACATTAGAATGGTTAGAATCAACAGAAGTAGAAGGAGATTCTGGATATAATTCACTCCTTGAAAGAATTGATACTGTTATTATGGGAAAAGGAACATATAATGTCATTCGTGGATTTGATATGGATTATCCATACAGTAATTATAAAAATTATGTATTTTCTAAATCTGTTATTGAATCAGATGAATCTGCCTCATTTATTAATGACGAGGTCAAAACTTTCATTAAAGATTTAAAACAAAAGCCGGGTAAAGACATATGGTTAATTGGTGGAGGAAACTTAGCTCGTGAATTTTTTAAGGAAAATTTAATTGATGAATTCCAATTAGCCATTGCACCTATTATTTTAGGGAAAGGTATCTCCCTTTATATCGGAGATGACATTACTCAAAAATACACATTAACAAAAGTAGAAAAATTAGGTCAACTTGCTATGCTTCATTATATTAAAAAATAATTTTTATTATCTTCCCTTTATTTGGATTGGAATAATTTTTCTAATAGATGTTATGTAACTAAAGCGGAGTTAAATCATAACAAAATCGTAGCTGCGACTTTTTTTCTTGTTGCACAAACGGCACAGGTTAGCCTTTTTCGAGCGGTACATCAGGTGACGAATCAGCATAACTGTTCTTGGATGAGGCTGTACATGCTGATTCGACATTCATCATCTCATTCCTTCCTCACCTTTTAATTTAATTCCAACAAACTTCCAACGATCCCTTGCTTTTATAATTTGATAGTCAATTTCTATTGGAATAGGATATTGAAAGATAGGTCCATGAAATACAAAAGTATGGTATTCGCCATACTCCCCACATGGGTCTACATCAGAAGGCAATGCTTCCAGCCATTCTTTCGTTAAGGTTTTCCCTAAAAAACCGGACGACAATTTCGTTGAATCTATGGATATAACGGCAGCTTTCCATCCTTCCTCCACCATTTGTCGAGCTAATGTTTTCGTATTCTGTCCCCATAAGGGAAGCAGCAATTCGAATCCATGTCTTCTGAGTAATTTTTCTTTATAGTTTTTGACCTCTTCCAAAAATAAGTCCCCATAAGCGATTTTCGTAACTCCGAAATGTTTCCGGAAATGAACCATGGTGTTGATTAAACCATCTTCAAAATTCTCCGTGGTAAATTCGCTCATTTTTATTTTGTATAGAGGCAATCCGATAGCTTCCGCTTGTTTTTCAACCAGGTGTTCATCAATGTGGTGACTTGTAACGGTACCATTGTTCGTACAGGTTGTCACTAACGATACGATTTTATATCTCTGATCCTTTAACAATTGGTTGACTAAGAAAGCGGAGTCTTTTCCGGATGAAAAGGCAACAACGATATTTTCAAGAATTGTTTCTTCCATGGTCTCATCCTTTCTCAGAAAATGAATAATTCATTCTTTTTCTATAGTTATTCTACTGTCAAATATACCGTTGCGTCTATCTTTTAAAATGAGATTGGTTCAATTAAGGAATAGCATGTTAATGGATGGAAAAATGGTTAGAGATACAGTTTAATTTATTGACTTTGTTTATCACTTTTCTATAAAGTTCCTGTCCAATTAAGGAAGCGGTAAAAATCGTCGATCTCCTAAAATATGTTGGATAAGCGAACAAATGAAGTTGAAAAAGCATTTTTCCATAATGAGGAATGCTTTTTATTTTTGTCTTAAATTGAGATTTATACAATAAAAACATTATAAAAATAGATAAAAATTTATTGTAAAACGATAAATGGTGTGTTAAATTCAAAATAACCATAAATCAGTGAGGTGTGCTTTTATGAAAAAAGGAACAACATTATTTTTAAAGATAACTGTTATTCTTATTGGAATCCCCGTTCTTGCTTTGTGCATCTTTTTGGTGCCTGAGTTAGGGAATATTGCAGCAAAATTGCTTCCAGAGTTTGCTTTTATAAAATATCTCGTTTTCCTCGTTTTTTATGCATCAGCAATCCCTTTTTACTTTGCTTTGTATCAGGCTTTCAAACTTTTACACTATATTGATAAAAATAAAGCGTTCTCGCAAATTTCTGTGGAAGCATTAAAGAAAATCAAATTCTGTGCAATCACAATCAGTACCTTGAACGTGCTAGTCTTGCCGCTTTTTTATCTCTTTGCGGAAAAGGACGACGCCCCAGGTGTCATCTTTGTCGGATTGGTTGTTCCGTTTGCTTCCGTGGTGATTGCAGTTTTTGCGGCTGTTCTCCAAAGGCTTTTGCAAGAGGCGATTGATATAAAATCAGAAAATGATTTAACGGTCTGAGGTGAAAACAATGGCGATTATAATCAATATTGATGTGATGCTGGCTAAAAGGAAAATGAGTGTAACGGAGCTTTCAGAGAGGGTCGGAATAACAATGGCGAATCTTTCTATATTGAAAAATGGAAAGGCAAAGGCGATACGATTATCAACTTTAGAGGCAATTTGTAAGGCTTTAGAATGTCAACCAGGGGACATTTTAGAATACCGAAGCGATGAAGACACTCTAGAATAATTAGCAAGATATATTAGACATTGAGATCATTTTTATAAAAGGGGAGTTAAACATGAATGTAACGATTCAAAAGCTGGAGGCACAAATCTTGCGGGCAGGAAAACAACTGGTTCGTTTTGGTTGGGAGCAGGCTCTATCTTGCTTATTTCCTGTCGTTATTTTTGCCTCATTAGCACTTACAAAAATCATGCCGCTTCCCTTACTGCCGCGATATGACTGGCTTCTGATCATCTGCCTTCTCATGCAGTGGTGGATGGTCCATTCAGAGCTTGAAACCCTGGATGAACTAAAGGTGATCACATTGTTCCACCTTATTGGCCTTTGTCTTGAACTTTTTAAGGTACATATGGGCTCTTGGTCTTATCCGGAAGAAGGATATTTCAAAATTTATGGAGTGCCTTTGTACAGCGGATTTATGTATGCAAGTGTAGCGAGTTATCTCTGCCAGGCGTGGAGGAGGTTAAAGGTGGAACTGGTTAAGTGGCCATCATCCTTGGTGGTTGTTCCTCTTGCCGCTGCAATTTATTTGAATTTTTTCACCCACCATTACTGGATGGATATTCGTTGGTGGCTTTCTGGTCTTGTCATAATTGTCTTTTGGCAATCATGGGTCACATACGAGGTTGATGGAACCCGTTACCGTATGCCGCTTGCACTATCTTTTGTACTCATCGGATTTTTTATCTGGATTGCCGAAAATATTGCAACGTTCTTTGGAGCTTGGGAATATCCAAACCAAATCGATGCATGGAGTATGGTTCATCTTGGTAAGGTGAGTTCATGGCTCTTATTAGTGATTGTTAGCTTTCTTATCGTAGCCACGTTAAAGCAGGTGAAGGGGAAAATTCCACTAGGGTAGATGCTAATCCGTTTATCAAACGGAAAAAAACACTTCCGAACAGAACCCGTTAACACATTATAGAGACTTTTCATTCTACATTTTAATCGGAGGTGAAAAGGATGCCGAGAGCAGAAGCTGAAGGTGAAACATATAGCTGGTAAAAGAACTAATCCCACACTTTGTGGGATATTTTTTATTTATCTCCAAAAAAACTATTGTTAGTGCAAATAAATGCTCTGATTGATTGATCTTTTCAACTCTTTTTCTGTTAGAGTAGCAAGACTTAAAAGGTGTAGGTTAGTTGAATAAATATTGTAAAAATTGGTATTATTGGAATTGTTGGAAAAATATTCTATTTAAGGGGGAGCGTATGGTTGAAACAAAAATCTATGGTATTTATATTTTTGAGTATGCTTTTTTTGATTGCAGGTTGCTCCAAAAATAAAACAGTTGAAAGTAAGTTGCCTCTACCTGAGGATATACCAGAATTTGTTAAGGAAAGTGATATTGAAAAAATTGATTGGGATAAAAAAGCTGTTACTTTTAATGGGAATATTATCGGGAATGAAAATAAATCCGGGGTTATTGGTGCCGATATGCCAAGCATAAACATTAACCAGAAATGGATGTGGCACCTTTGGGCAAATGAATATCCCATAGGAGCCAAATTAACCGTGGCAGGTTTTCACAGAGAAACCCGAACAGTGCATCAAATCATAACAACAGGTTGGACGATAGATCTTGGTGGAAAAAATAATGGAGCAGATGCACACGCACCTTCTAGTGTGAACATTCCAGAGGCAGGTGAATGGGCAATATTGCTTTATACGGATGGAAAATTATTTGATACATTAATTTACGAAATTAATAAGTCAAAAGTATGGATTATCATTCTTGTTTCAACTTTCGGTTTTTAAATCGAATACTGGCTGCCCTTCATGGGGCTTTTCATTTTTCACGAACGAGGTATTTTCGTTCAAGAGGTTAAATGATTAAAATGAAGGATGATACATTAAAAAAGAAGTTTAGAAGTAGAAAAGTTTTTCAAGTAGGGGGAGATCTGATGTGCAAAGGATATTCACTTTAATTTCGTATTTACTGTTTTTTGTTCCATTGACACTTATTATAAATTTTTTATTTGATGTTGTTACATTCGAAAAATTTCAAGGCCTACCAGTGTTTTTCTCCTTAGTATTTTGCAGTATTGGTCTATATTTTTCCTCAAAAGCTTATCTAATCCAAAAAAGCGCTTTGACACTATGTGCGATTATTGCAAATTCAGCCTTATTCCTTTTTCCATTTTTTTATATGATGGGTGGTGTATTGATTTTTGGTCCATGAAATGGTGTTTCAAGTACAAGGATGGAAATTATTTCTTTGAATCTTTTAAACTACAAATTTTCTAAATGTTTTTAATCGAGATGAATTGCGAAAAGAACACTTAAAGGAACATGACTCCCTGAATCAAAGTGAATGAAGAAGCAATAGTGAATTATTTGCTAAAATCAGAACGGAGCTGCCAAGAAGGTAGCTTTTATATTGTGCTATAGGTGGCGGACTAGTTTAAAAAAGAGTAAATACCAAAAAAGAGAACCAATATTGTTAAATAACACAATCTCGGTTCTCTAATAACTAATCGTTTTCTTCCTCTACAAATCTTTTAAGAGCAGAAAGCTTATCCTCCCAAAAATGTTCAAAAAAGACAGCCAATTTTGTATATTAACTAATGGTTCTAGTTTAAGGATATAACGGGTTTCACGTCCTACCTTACGACTTTTTATTAGACCAGAGTCAGATAGTATATGAAGATGCTTATTTACAGCAGTACGGCTTATTGGGAAATATTCAACAACTTCAGCAATTGACATTTCCCTTCCAGCAGGAATTTTTAACATAATACGACGGGTAGGATTTGAAATTGCTTGAAAACATCGTGTTGAGATTGGTTAATCTTATTTATTTCCGAAGTCTCCAGAAAATTGCTTCACAACTGCTTGTACTTCCTCTAATTTATCTGGTTTTAATAGACTAATCATCTTTGGGATAAACTCTTGAATATCTTCTTGGGAAAAAGTGCCTTCAGCTTGTTTCCTGAAGTTTTCTGTTAGTATTTCTTTTGCTTCATCCTCCTTGCCTTCTTGAACCCTATGTAAAATAAAATTTAAAAACATTTCTTGTCCTTGTTTGTCCATTCCTTATGCCTCCTAAAGAAATTAAAATTGTAACACCTTTTGGTTTCGTTTTATAATATAACACCCAAGGGTGTTATGTAAAATATATTCTAATTTTTTCCGCATTCGTTTATCATTATTCAATAAACGAGATGCAAGAGTTACAGTTAAACTGTCATTTTGGCAGTTTTTCTTATTGCACTAAAGGAATAGTTAAATAAGAATTTACAGTTAATACAATAATAAAAATATGCAAATATGTTAAAATGTGGTAAATGAGTGGTTGTATAAAAGAAGAAAATAAACTATTTAATGATGTTATAGGCCACTTTAACAAAATAGAAGGAAATGCTTCAAATGTTAGCAAGGATGCTGTAAAAAAGTTACCAAAACCATTAAAGTATTTTGGGTATTTTATGGCTGGCTTATTATTAATATCCATTTTATTAATGATTATTTTAAATTTATTTAATTTGGGGAAAAGAAAGAAAAGGTTTTTATAGGGATGAATTTAAGAAAAGAAAAGTTTAAGTTGATTATTAGAGGAAGGTCTAACTATTTTTTTGTACTCTCCCTAATTTAATTATAACATATAAAATACAGTCAAAATAGCCTGTTTATTCTCATTTACTACTGCTAAAATGCAATAGAACTTTAATTAAATTTGTTGGAGGGGATAGAATGGGTTCATTGGTTCTCGGTTTTCAGCAGATAGAAAAAACACAGCTTTTGCTTGTTGGCGGAAAAGGGTTAAATTTAGGGGAATTATCAAATATTCAAGGTTTACAAGTACCAGAAGGGTTTTGTGTCACAACAGTGGGATTTCAAAAAGCCATCGAACAAAACGAAACGTATCATGCCTTGTTGAATCGACTAACTATGCTAAAAGCAGATGATCGAGATCAAATTGGTGAAATCAGCAAGAACATTCGACAAATCCTTATGGAGGTAGAAATTCCTTCCGACGTTGCGTGTGCAGTTACTGACTATTTATCCCGGTATGGTGATGAACATGCATATGCAGTTCGTTCTAGTGCGACCGCTGAAGATTTACCACATGCCTCTTTTGCCGGTCAACAAGACACCTATTTAAATATCATCGGAAAAGAAGCCATCCTGCAGCATATTAGAAAATGTTGGGCTTCTCTATTTACGGATCGAGCGGTAATCTACCGTATACAAAATAAATTTGACCACAAACAAGTTTATTTATCCGTTATCGTCCAAAGGATGGTTTTCCCAAATGCTTCAGGGATTTTATTTACTGCTGATCCGATTACTTCTAACCGAAAATTGCTATCAATTAATGCCAGTTTTGGGCTTGGAGAAGCACTGGTTTCTGGCTTGGTCTCCCCCGATTGTTATAAAGTACAGGAAAATAAAATCGTCGATAAGATGATATCAACCAAAAAGTTGGCTATCTATGGACGAAAAGAAGGCGGAACAGAGTCCGTGCCGATCGATCCTGATCAGCAAAGGGCACAAACACTTACTGACCAACAAATTGTACAACTGGCACGCATCGGAAGACAAATTGAAGCTTATTTTGGTTGTCCGCAAGATATCGAATGGTGTTTGGTTGATGATACCTTTTATATTGTCCAGAGCCGTCCAGTCACGACTCTTTTTCCCATCCCTGAAGCGAATGATCAAGAAAACCACGTCTTTATATCTGTCGGCCATCAGCAAATGATGACAGACCCTATTAAACCATTGGGATTGTCTTTTTTCCTGCTCACAACTAATGCACCGATGCGGAAAGCTGGTGGAAGGTTATTTGTTGATATCGCACGTCAATTGGCTTCGCCTGCTAGTAGAAACATGTTATTAAATATGATGGGACAACACGATCCACTCATGAAAGACGCCATTATGAACATAATTGAGCGAGGAGATTTTATAAAATTATTACCAAATGAAAATGAAGCACCGAGGTACGTTAGTGGCAATACCGATAGGCTGGCACAAATCGAAAACAATCCAACAATCGTTTCTGATTTGATTAAGAAAAATCAAACATCCATAGAAGGGTTAAAACAAAACATCCAAATGAAATCAGGATCTGACTTATTTGATTTTATTCTAGAAGATATACAGGAATTAAAGAAGATTTTATTTGACCCACAAAGTACAGCAGTATTTATGGCTGCTATGAATGCTTCAACATGGATCAATGAAAAAATGAACGAGTGGTTAGGTGAAAAAAACGCAGCAGACACGGTTTCTCAATCTGTTCCAAACAATATTACTTCGGAAATGGGTCTTGAACTTTTGGATGTCGCAGATGTGATTCGTCCCTATCCAGAAGTAATTGATTATTTACAACATGTAAAAGATGATAACTTTTTGGATGACCTGGTTAAGGTTGATGGTGGACAGGAAACAAGAGGCGCATTAATAGCTTATCTCACCAAATACGGAATGCGATGTGCCGGAGAAATCGATATTACCAGAAGTCGTTGGAGCGAAAAACCAACTACACTTGTCCCCTTGATTCTCGGTAACATCAAAAATTTTGAGCCGAATGCTGGCAAGCGCAAATTCGAGCAAGGGCTTCGTGTTGCTTTGGAAAAGGAAAAAGAGTTATTAGACCGATTGAAACAATTACCGGATGGTGAACAAAAGGCCAAAGAAACAAAACGAATGATTGACCTAATCCGAAATTTCATCGGATATCGTGAATATCCAAAATACGGTATGATTCATCGCTACTTCGTTTATAAGCAGGCTTTACTGAAAGAAGCCGAACAACTCGTGCAAGCGGGCGTTATTCATGAAAAGGAAGATATCTACTATCTCACTTTTGAAGAACTTTGCGAAGTCGTACGCACAAATAAACTGGATTACTTGATCATCAGCAAACGAAAAGACGAGTACAGATTATATGAAAAACTGACTCTCCCGCGTGTGATCACGTCTGATGGTGAAATTATTGCAGGAAAATATAAACGAGAAAATCTACCTGCCGAAGCGATTGCAGGTCTACCTGTTTCTTCCGGAGTGATAGAGGGGAGAGCACGTGTCATCTTAAACATTGAAGATGCTGATCTAGAAGATGGAGATATATTAGTCACCTCCTTTACTGACCCTAGCTGGACACCATTGTTTGTATCCATAAAAGGCTTAGTCACTGAGGTTGGTGGACTGATGACACATGGTGCAGTGATTGCTCGGGAATATGGCTTACCAGCCGTGGTCGGAGTAGAAAATGCTACCAAACTGATAAAAGACGGGCAACGGATTCGCGTGCATGGGACAGAAGGATTTATTGAATTATTGTAATTTAGGAAGCCTTTTTTATGAACAAGTGGGTAACCTTTATCCAAGAAGGATAAAAGCTACTTTTTGTTGAACTTTATTGAAGTAGCCGATCAATTAGTCCAAAACCATTATGAATAAATACAACAAGGGGGATAGGAATATGACAAATAGAAATAAGGAGTTGCCACTAGAAGAACGTGAAGAACTACTTCGCGCATTGAAAACCCGTTTTGAGAAAAACATGAACCGACATATTGATCTTGAATGGGCTAAAGTCCAAGTAAAGCTAGAAGCTAATACTGAAAAACTGTGGTCGCTCAATGAAATGGAAAGAACTGGCGGTGAACCAGATGTTTTTGGTTATGATAGAAAGACGGACGAATTTGTTTTTTATGACTGTTCAGCGGAAAGTCCAATAGGTCGAAGAAATGTTTGTTACGACCGTGAAGCGCTGGAGTCAAGGAAAAAACATAAACCAGAAAATAACGCGATTGATATGGCTGCTGACATGGGCATTGAAATTTTAACGGAAGAACAATACCGCGAGTTACAGAAACTTGGAAATTTCGATACGAAAACATCAAGTTGGGTAAAAACACCTGCTAATATAAGAAAACTCAAAGGGGCTATCTTTTGTGATCGCCGCTACGACACTGTCTTTGTTTACCACAATGGGGCAGAATCATACTATGCTGCCAGGGGCTTCCGTGGCTCGCTAAGGGTCTGAATTTTGCATAGACAAGCAAAATTGAATTTAAGAACAGATTACCTGAGCATAAATCCTATTGGATTAGATAACTAATGTTAGCCTACATATACTTAAGCTAATGGCAAATATTGTTTAAGATATCGGTTGTCATTTAGGCAGCCGATTTTATTTTTATATGGACTCATATTCTTTATACAGCAGTGATAGGATGTGGTTTTGTTGATTTAATGAGATTTTGGAGAGGGATATTTCTCTTAGCTCTAGCATAAAGTTGATAAAAAAACTTTGAATTGTAAAAAGTGGTGAGATAAATAGGACAGAAAATGACTTTCTTTTTAGATAGGAAAATAGAAAAAGGCATAATCGATAGACTACGGAGTGAAGGTTGTATTTTTGCTGAAGAAGAAACACAGTTACTGATCTCAGAAGCTAGCAGTATAGAAGATTTAATGAAAATGGTAGAAATACGTGCCAGTGGGTTACCACTTGAATACGTACTTGGATTTACAACGTTTTGCGGCCTACGGATATTAGTAGAACGGGGAGTTTTTGTACCGCGCCAACGTACAGAGTTTTTGGTCCAGCAAGCAGAAGCATTAACCCGTATCGGTAATATTGTTGTTGATTTATGTTGCGGGTCGGGTGCTGTCGGTGCTGCAATCGCAACCGACTTACCTGAAATTTTATTATACTCCGTTGATATCGATCCAGTCGCAGTTCATTGTGCCTCCCGAAACATAGCAGACCTTGGAGGAAACGTTTATGAAGGGGACTTGTACAATGCATTGCCCCGTTCATTGAGAGGTCGTGTGAACATAATTGTGGCTAACGTTCCATATGTTCCTACTGATGCAATAAAGTTGCTCCCTCAGGAGGCACGCTTATATGAACCAAAAGTGGCACTTGACGGAGGAAAGGACGGATTAGACCTCCAGCGTAAGGTAGCGGAAGAGGCTCCTCACTGGCTTGCTCCTGGAGGACATCTTTTGGTAGAGACGAGCAAAAGGCAAGCAGCTAAAAGCTTTGAAATCTTTACTAATGCTGGACTAATGGCCAAAATAGTGAGGGATGAAGAATTAGATGCAACAGTTGTTATAGGAACAAATTCAGACGAAGGGGTAACTACAAAATAAGACCCCTGTTCAAATAACGGGTGCGCTTAAAAATTCAAAACCTCACTATTTTAATAGGTATTTATTTGACCAATATCTTTTCACTAACAATCCGTACATATCGAACTAAAGTTGAATTGATCATATAATTACCATGTTCATTGTTCACAATAAAGTATTTGTTATGATCCATATTTTCAATTATTTCTCGTTCAACATCTTCTTTTTTCACATCTAATTCTTTTATCAATTTTTCGGTTATTATTTCATGATCAAGCGTATAGCAAACTGTAAATTCCTTCAACATTAATTTTCCTTTCTATTATCATGATGATGACAAAGCGTCATCTTTTAAAAAAGTACATTTATAAAATTCATATATGTTAAGAGATTAGTTATTATTTAGTTTTGCCATTCAAAGACCTTACACATGAAACTACAATCCATAGTGAAATAATAATGGATAGTATACCTGCAATTTCATTACTTACCCGATGCTTCTGATTTAAAAAAATTTCGTACGTACCATAGACAAAACCTAAACAAATTAATAGTATGTCATGTATAGAAATCTTCATTTCTTTACTCCTTTACCCAAATGAAAGAGGAAAGTAAATTCCTTTCAGGATTTCATGTAACAATTATGTAACATTAATGTAATAATTGATATAGTTTTGATGAAGTTTTTTAAAATAGATTCTAAAGAATCATTTTTTAACAAATTTTGTTATTGTATAGTTCGAAAGTAATGGTTATGTGTTGATGGTATCGTTAGTTGGGTGTATGCTGAAAATGATTTTACTTTATCATTCTCAAAGTTATAAGTATAATAGGATTCCGCTTCAATTGATTCGGACAAAAGACTCAAATACAATCTGATAATATATGATTTATTTAAATATGAATGGAGTGTATTTATGGTTATTAACGAGAAAAAATTCAATGTGAAAGAGTTAACCTACACGATTAGATCTGCGTTTAAAAGTGATGCTAAAAACGTATCAGAATTAAGATTGCAGATTGATGGAGAAACTGAAAATATGGACAGAGAAAAAGGAGAGGCGTTCATTGATCAAGATGGTTTTGAAAAAATAATTGAAACGGATACAATCCATCCTAAAAACTTATTTCTTGTTGCAGAGATGGATGGGAGATTAGTAGGGTATTCACGTTGTGAAGGTAATGATTTAAAAAGATTTGTTCATAAAGTGGAATTTGGATTAGGAGTATTGAAGGGTTTCTGGGGATATGGGATTGGGAAGAATCTCATGAAAGAAACGATATCTTGGGCTGATGAGAACCAAATTAAAAAAATTGTCCTATATGGTGTTCTGGAAACGAATGAAAAAGCGATTGAACTGTACAAAAAACTTGGTTTTGAAATCGAAGGTTTAATGAAAAAAGATCGAATCCTTTCTGATGGAAAATACTATAACACGTATATTATGGGAAGATTTCAAGAATAATTCCAAATCTAACGAGTGCTTCATATATACATTTTTAGATTTTCGCCTGTCATTTGGCAGCGGTTTTTTTGCAACCAAACAAGGTTATTGTAAAAATGACTCTGGATAGAACCTAATGTTAGGTGTGGATACTAAAAATAAAGGGGGAGATTCAGTTATGTCAGTTATGAATGCAAAAACGTTGGGAATATCAATTAGGTGTCAACCTAAAGTGGTTTATGAGTACATAACAAATCCTGAAAACCTTTCAGAATGGGCAACAACATTTTCTTTTTCAGTCAAAAAGTCCGAGCGCGGTGAATGGATTGTAGAAACTCCAGAAGGCGAAATGAAAATCAAATATGTTGATAGGAATGAATTTGGAGTGGCCGACCATTATGTAATCACACCACAAGGGCAAAAAATATATAATCCAATGAGAGTGTTCCCAAACAACACCGGATGTGAAGTGATTTTTACTATATTCCAGGTTTCTGGAATGTCTGATTTTAAGTTTTTAGAAGATGCAAAGATGGTTGAACGAGATTTAAAAAGCTTAAAAAATGTGATGGAAGCGTAAATTAAAATCATTTACTGATCAAATGAGGCCTTTATTTCAACAGGAGTAAAGTCTTTTTCGTATGCAGCTACCGAGGTCAGTTTATTTTTGTTCTATGAGCTCTGTTGTTAAAGGTAATTGATATTTGATACCTATCATTATTCAACGGGACAGAAGAATCAAAATCTGAAGGATAAAAGGATGTATAGTTATGACAAATAACGTAAAACAGAGAAGAATAATTTTAGATTTAGCAGTTACTTTAGATGGTTTTATTGAAGGGAAAAATGGTGAAGTTGATTGGTGCATTATGGACCCTGATATGGGGTTTACTGATTTCTTAAATCAAATTGATACTATTTTATATGGTAGAAAAAGCTACGATTTATGGGGACAATATGTTCCGAAAAATGAAGACTCTGATACCGACAAAGAAATTTGGAAATTGGTTCATAGTAAAAAGAAATATGTTTTTTCCAGAACACAAAACGAGACTGATGATCAAGCAATATTTATAAATGATAATATTCTTGAAGAAGTAAATAAATTGAAGAAAAAGGCTGATAAAGATATCTGGCTATATGGTGGAGCAAGTCTCATTACAAATTTTATAAATTTGGGGCTTGTTGACGAATTTAGATTATCTATTCACCCTGTTGTTTTGGGAGAAGGAAAACCGTTGTTTATTGATTTGAACCAGAGGATAAATTTAAAAATGGTTAAAACAAGAACATTCTCCTCTGGCGTTGTGCAAATAATCTATCATTGGAATGCTGACTAAAAAATCTTTCACTCCAAGGTAATACTCAACAGTAGTTTTACCTATTGAACTTAAGGGGAATCCATAAATAATGGGTTCCTCTTAATATTATGGGTTTATCATCATTAAATTTTAACAGAGCCGATCTATTAAATGTTGTAGGATTTAGTTTACCCCAAATTTTGTTAATTACCCCAAAACTGCATTTATATATCATCCAAAATCTGTTAAAATATTACTAATAAAGGGAGATTAGCAGAATGGTTTTGGGTTTGGATATCATTTTGTAGAGATCCAATATCCAAAGGAGGGAAAGAATTGTGTTTTGGATAATGGTTGTTCTATTAATTGTCTTAATAATAATATTTGAAGAGGCAGCCAGCTATTTTTGGAAGCAATATTTATATGGACCCACTAATAAAAGTCAAAAAAAATGGAAGAAATGGATGATGAAGGCTTTAACTATTATAAGGAAAAAACCGCAAATAGAAATACGTGAAATGAAGAAAGAAAAGAGTTCATAAGCATTGGAAAAGCAGACAGGATAAAAGGTTCTAACCTAGAAATACCTCAAAAGTAAACCCTAGTGTGCGATAAAATACTTATTTTGGACAAAGTCTAATCCAAAATACTTGTTCAATTTCATTTATCGTAGATGATGGGGGCTGTGTTCAGAAGGATTGCTGCGGCGATCTTTTTTTATTTACAATAACTTTACAATAATCTACTTGAACCGAGAAAATAAGTGATTTAATATATAAGCAGTTAGTTATATGTTTATATGTGAAAAATGAGGTGCAATAATGTTAAAATCCACCGTCGATATAGACCAAGCTGCTAATGTTTTTAAACTTTTAGGTGATAAAACGCGATTAACCATTGTTGGCATTTTAAAACAACGTGAATGTTGCGTTTGTGAACTGCTCGAAATCTTTGACACGAGTCAGCCGTCCATTAGCCAACATCTTCGCAAATTAAAAGATGCAGGACTCCTTAAAGAAGAAAGAAGAGGTCAATGGGTTTATTATTCCTTGAATCATCAAAGTGGTTTTTATGAACTGATTGATGAAATTTTAAAGCATGTGCCGGAACAAGCTGAAAAAATTAAACAAATTGAAAAAAGCAACCCTACGATTCGTTGTGGTTGCTAAGCAATTACATCATCAAGGAGATTAGTACAGCATGAAAAAAAAGTTAATCAGCGAATTTTTAGGTACCTATTTTTTGGTTTTTGCTGGAACGGGTGCCGTTGTAATCGACGACATTACGAAGAGCTTAACCCATGTCGGTGTAGCCCTAACATTTGGACTTGTTGTCATGGCATTAATTTTTGCTTTTGGGCACCTTTCTGGTGCTCACTTTAATCCAGCGGTTACGATTGCATTTTTAATTCATGGGGATATAAATAAGCGGGAAGCAATTAATTATATCATCATTCAAATCATTGCAGGGATCGCTGCAAGCGCAACGTTGTTAGGTTTATTTGGTAATGTCGCAACACTCGGCACCACATTACCAAGAGGTTCATGGGAACAATCATTTATTTTGGAATTGATCCTTACATTTTTCTTGATGATGGTTATATTCGGTTCAGCTGTTCATGGTAAAGCTGTCAAATCCTTTGCAGGAATTGCGATAGGTGCAACAGTCGGGTTAGAGGCCATGTTTGCAGGACCGATTTGTGGTGCATCCATGAACCCTGCTAGATCCATTGGTCCTGCACTTGTATCAGGAACAACACAGCATTTATGGGTGTATATTGTCGCAACCATTTTAGGTGCTAGTATCGCGGCAGGTATTTATAAACAACTACACGAAAAATAAAGGAGAATACATCATGACTAAAAAAACAATCTATTTTCTTTGTACTGGGAACTCTTGCCGCAGTCAAATGGCAGAAGGTTGGGCTAAAAAACTTTTAGGTGATGAATGGGAAGTTAAAAGTGCTGGACTCGAAGCACACGGATTGAATCCTAATGCCGTAAGAGCAATGAATGAATCTGGGATCGATATTTCTAAACAAACATCCGATGTAATCGACCCGAAAATTCTAAATCATGCTGATTTAGTTGTGACATTGTGTGGACATGCAGCAGATCACTGTCCTGTAACTCCTCCGCACGTTAAACGAGTACACTGGGGATTCGATGATCCTGCAAAAGCAGAGGGAACAGAAGAAGAAAAATGGGCATTCTTCCAACGTGTCCGTGATGAAATAAGAGGCCGTATTAAACGTTTTGCTGAAACGGGAGAATAATAATAATCATTAACCCAAATATGAAAACAGAAGGAGGAAATGAACATGAAAATCACTAACGAAGCTCGTGATGAATTTAAAAGAATGTTCGAAGAAGAGAATACCAAGTGCATTCGTATCTTTTTTGACGGCTTTGGCTGAGGACAGCCAAGGATTGGACTGGCTCTGGATGAGCCAGAAGCAGATGATATAATCGTTATGATAAATGATATAAAAGTAGCAATCGACCCTATCATAGAACCGAATACAGAAAACCTAATTCTTGATCGAAGCGGAAATGGAAGAGGGATTTCGATGATCGGTAATACGGGAAGATGCTGTTAAAAAAGACCTTTTCAGGTCTTTTTTCATTTTTCCAATTGCTAATCAGGTTAACCTCTGATGAGCCAATTGATTATATCGTTTTTAGTATTTCGGATCCATACTATAATCCTCATTTATCGGTAAACGTATCAATAGGTGAATGACTTGATTTTTATAATCAACATGTATGGTTCCGTGATGTAATTCAATTATGCTTTTGGTTATGGCTAACCCTAATCCCGCCCCGGATTTATTGGATGACCGAGAAGCATCCACTCGATAAAAACGATCAAATAATCTCGTTACCTCTTCTTCAGAGAGGGATTCACATGGATTTGAAACAGAAATTTGCACAAATTTTTTGTTTTTAACCATGTAAACATGAATGTTTCCAGGGGGTGTACTATATTTAATAGCATTCGTAAGCACGTTTTCCAAGGCACGAACCATTTGATTCGGGTCGACCTCCATCAGGATGGGTTCTTTCGGAAGTTCGTTCATAAACACCACATGATGATCTTTCGCGATTGGATCCAGTTCATCCATTAGCTGCCGCAGCATTTGATTTAGGCTGACTTTTTCCTTTTTGAGTTGTACACCCTCATAATTTAAGCGGGTAAAATCGAATAAATCCTCTACTAATTTTTTTAATTGCTCCGATTTTCCGTATGCAATATCTACGTATTCGTCTAGTTGAGTTTGATTCTTGTATTGATGATCTTTCACTAGTCTTAAATAGCCCATTACAGAAGTTAACGGGGTGCGTAAATCATGGGAGACATTGGTGATCAGTTCATCCTTTAATTTTTCCGTTTGCCTTTGCCTTTCAATCATTTCGTTCAATTCCGAAGCCATGTAATTGATATTGGTTGCAAGAGACCCTAATTCATCAGTGCTTTTCTCGCGAATCCGATAGTGTAAATTTCCTTTTGCTATTTCCATTAAACCTAATGCAATCTCCTCAATTTCTTTCATTTTCCGTTTGGTTATTAAATAGAAACAGAGAATAAACGTAATAAGTCCAATAAGATAGGGTGTAACTCCTGGTTCTTCCACGTATAAAGTTTTTGATTTAGGGACGCCACTGACCATTAAATAGTTTTTACCCCCATTTAGGGTGATGGGGTAGATTCTTGTAACTGTTGGATGTTCCTCATGCTCTTTTTCAACAAAAGCCTTTTGGGCCTTCTCCATAATATCTTGAAGATCTACCTGCGTATTCTCCATGCCTCCCGATTGATAAAGGACATTCCCATCTAAATTGGTAATCGCTGTAGTGAGATTATTTTTTTGTTTTGGTATGCGTATTAAATAGAGAATCAATTCGTTCTTGGTTAAATGATAGGCAGAATTCTTGCCATTCGGAACGGATAACCATACCTCATTTCCTTTTGAGGAGGGGAGAGGGCGGTTAAGAAACTTATTTTTAAATACAGGATCTTCGTCTCCCAATTCATTAACAAGCCCGTTTGTATCATCATTCATTTGCTTAAATTGTCTGACCATATTTCGAGCACTTTCATCAATCGTTACAATTCCTTCTGTAAAATCAAGCCTTCGATCTTTATTCACAAAGAAGGGGCTTGAAGCAAAACCGACAATGAGTGAAACAAGAATACAAAATGCAAACGCGATGATCACTTGAATTCGTATGCTTGACTTCACTGGGTAAATCAGTTTATCCCAGTAGCTTCCTTTTAGAAGAGGTTTCTTATTGTTCAATTTTATAGCCTACTCCCCAAACCGTTTTTATATAGCGAGGTGTTCGTGGGTTATTCTCAAGTTTCTCACGCAAATTACGAATATGAACCATTACCGTGTTTTCTGATTCATAAAATGGTTCATTCCATACCTGTTCATAGATTTTTTCCGTACTAAACACAACACCGACATTCCGCGCCAAAAGTTCTAAAATCGCAAATTCCCTTGGTGTTAACTTTACTTCTCTACCTTCGACTGTAACCTCGTGTGTCGAAATGTTAATGGTAAGCTCATCGATGGTAATCACATCCATCTGACCAGTTGGATTGATCTGACGATTTTCATCCGTTTGATTTAAACGAAGGTAACGGCGAAGCTGCGATTTGATTCTTGCCACTAATTCCAAAGGCTGAAACGGTTTTGTGACATAATCATCTGCACCGGTTGTTAACCCCATGATCTTATCCATGTCCTGCGATTTTGCAGATAACATAATAATAGGAACATTTCGTCTTTCTCTAATTTTCATACAGGCTTGAATTCCATCTAAACGAGGCATCATGATGTCTAAAACCACCAAATGAACCGTTTCCTTTTCAAGGTATTCTAAACCCTCAATCCCATCGGCTGCTTTTAATACGTTATATCCCTCATTCGTAAGATAAATCCCGATTAAATCTCTTATTTCTTTTTCATCATCAATAATTAGAATGGTTTCTTGTGACATATAAACCTCTCCTTTCTAATGCCTAAATTTTACACTAATCCTCTTAAGAAAAAACAATAGAATTTCTGAAGATTTTCTGAAATTCTTCATTAACTTTTAAGAAAATCTTAAGAAAGAACGGCATTTTTCCTTAAGAAGTTTTTTGTACGATATATACATGCAGACGAGGAGGTATTCGGAAATGCATGAAAAATGGAAAACAGTTGGTATGCTTTGTTTTTTGCTCAGTATACCAGCGATGATGTTGGTTTATCCATCCTTGAATACACCCGCTCGCGGTGTTCATTCGCTTGTAACGAATTTAGACCAAGCCATTCCTGTTGTGAAATGGTTTGTACTTCCTTATGTTGCCTGGGTTGGTTATATAACGATGACGTTGATTTACTTTTGTTTCAAGGATCGTACACTAGCATTTAAAACGGTTCTTGTTTTTGACCTTGGATTATTGGTTTGTTTTCTTATTTATTATTTTTATCAAACGGTGGGGCCTGTACGCCCTGTGATCAGTGGTCATGATGTTCTATCGCGAATATTGCAGTATGTGTATCAAATTGATCAACCATACAATAGCTTTCCAAGCATTCATGTCATGAGCAGTTATTTAATGATGCGGGCCATTCGGAATTGCTCGTGGAAAAACAAGTGGATTCAATGGGTCATGGGGGGGTTCTCTATCTCGATTATCCTTGCCACCTTGTTTATTAAACAGCATTTGATTATAGATGTTGCAGCAGCCATATTCTTGGTTGAGGTTTTATTTAAAATGGTAGAACTCGGTTTTAGCTGGTTATTCGTACCAAAACAAAAAGTAAAAGCTGTTGCAAAGAAGTCTTTTTCAGTATAGCCAGGATGACTTAAGATGACCCGCTAACGGGGCATTTGAAATAGATACATTTTAAAGGAGTGGAGATCCATGAAGGCAATCAATAAAGAAAAAATTTTAATTCTTACTGGGAATTATGGAGATGGCCATATTCAAGTTGCTCAGGCTTTAAATGAAGCGATACAGATTCGATTTCCATCCTTAGAACCTGTGGTATTTGATTTTATGGAATGGGTTCATCCTTATTCCAATCAGGTCAGTCGTTATCTTTATCTTCAAGGAGTGAAAAAATTCCCGCAGGTGTATGGATACTTTTATCAAAAAACACGGAGAATGAACACTTTTTCTAAAGTGATGAAGACAATTTTCTCAACAGGAATTGGACGAATGGTTAAATTGATCGAGGAGGTGCAGCCAGCTGTTGTTGTCAGTACGTTTCCTTTGGCAGCTGCTGTGATGTCCAAGGTGAAATCCTATGGGTTAACAAATATCCCTACTGTCACAACCATTACGGATCATACCGATCATAGTTGCTGGATTTATCCTCATACTGATCAATATATAGTCGGTTCAAAGGTAGTTCGCGATTCTTTGATTCAATTAGGCGTAGAAAAGAATCGAATCGCCGATATCGGGATTCCAATTCGCCAGCAATTTTCTCAATCCTTTAAGCGGGAAGAAATTCTTAAGAAACATGGTCTAGATCCGCTATTGCCAACCGTTTTAGTGATGGGGGGCGGTTGTGGCTTGATTGGCGAAGGAAGTTCCACGTTTCAGGAGTTTGATGCATTGCCACAGCCAATTCAATTAATCATTGTTTGTGGACATAATGAAAAACTCCGTATGGAATTAAAGGAGAAGCTAAAGGATTCCAAACACCGCATCCATCTCACTGGTTATATCGATTACGTTCACGAGTTAATGGCGATCTCCGATGTAATGATTACCAAACCGGGCGGAGTCACTACTTTTGAAGCGATTGCCATGGAATTGCCGATGCTTCTTCATAAACCGATTCCTGGACAAGAACAGGATAACGCTAAATTTTTAGTTTGTTCAGGGGTGGCGATTCAAGCTGAAACGGAAAGTGATCTAACGGATCAATTATCCACATTACTGAGCAATGCCGAACTTCTTCAACAAATGAGAGAGAATTCGAAACAATTCCATCCAAAAGAATCAGCGTTTGCATCCGTTGAAATTATTATGGATACAAAAGAGACATATAATCGTTTGCAAACCCTTATGTATTCTTTCGGTTTATAAGCAAATAGGAAGGTGGGAAAATGGAAAATAGTATGTTTTTGTCGCTAAAGTTAAAAAAACCAACAGCCCGCACTCTTTCCATAGGAAGTTTGATGATTTTCTTATTGCTTACGGGAATTTATTTATACTTTGTTCATACGGGAGCGGCAAAAGGATGGCTTGAATCCATTCGTCAGCTTGGTGTTTTCGGGATTGTGTTTGGGATTATGATTCAAAGTGTGGTGAATGTCATTCCGGCACCAGGCGAATTTGTTTCTCTTTTTCTAATTGAAATCTATGGTCCTGTTGCCGGTGGATTCTATTCTTTCATTGGCGGAGTCATAGGGGCCGTCCTTGCGTATCATTTGTCAGATTGGATTGCTCGTCCAATCATTGAACCAATGGCTAAGCCATATCTGGAAAAAATCGATCGCTGGCTAAAAAAGCAGGGAGATATTGGTCTTTTGATCATCCGTTTTGTCCCATTGGTTCCCTACCATTTTATCAACTATGCGGCCGGGATATTGCGCGTAAACAAAATGGCGTTTATTTGGACAACCGCCTTAGGGATCCTGCCTTATACCATCACGATTAGCAGCATATTTGCAGGATTTCGTTATGGAAAATTCCTACCGTTTATCATTGGCGGCGGACTCTTTATTTTGTCTTCTATTTTAAGCATCGTCTTCCGGAGAAAAATGGATTAAATCTTTGAAAGGGGAAGGTCAGATATGGTTATGATGATTTTAGTTTTATTATTGGTCCTTGTATTCTACTGGCTAGTTCCTTATTTTCTTACTGCCGGTTTAGGGATCGGGGTTTTAAAACGAAAGGATTCTTCTACAAAAATTGCTTTTACTTTTGATGACGGTCCCAATCGGATTTTCACCCCGCAACTTTTGGACCTGTTAAAAGCAAATAATATAAAAGCTACATTTTTTGTTGTTGGTTCTAAGGCGGAAAAATACCCGGAGTTAATCGAAAGAATGCATAAAGAGGGACATTTAATCGGAATCCATAATTACGTGCACAAATCGAACTGGGTCATGAGCCCATGGAAGATTCGACAGGATCTCGAGAAGAGTGCTTTGATTATTGAAAAAATCACCGGTGAACGTCCTATCTATTATCGTCCGCCATGGGGGTTAATGAACTTATTTGATTTTTTCCTTATGAAAAACTATAAGATCATTCACTGGTCGGTCATGGCGGAAGATTGGAAAAGTAGAGGCGGCAGTGAAAAGGTGAAAAACATTCTGTTACAGAAGATAAAACATGGTGATGTCATTCTTCTGCATGATTGCGGGGAAACTCTTGGGGCGGATGCACATGCTCCAATGAACACCATCCTTGCATTAAAAGATGTCCTGAAAGAACTTTCTAGACGAGGAATGGCTTGTGTCAGAATCGATGAATTGTAGAACTAACGGGTGCGAGAGTTAAAGATGAAGATCGCTGCGGTGGTCTTATTTTTCTTGTTCTACTAAAGGGGAAGGATGGTTCAAGAAGAAAGAACACCCGAGTGCACATAACTTCTATCGGGAATGCACTAAAAAATATCTTTTTGGCAACCCTATTCTAAAAAAACACGGGGTGATTGCTATTAAGAAAGTAACGTTAATGGTAGTTTCGGTATTTTTCCTTATTGTTGGAAATGCATCTGCTTCTAACATCAAAAAGTTAGAAAAACCTAAAATTATGTCAGTCGGAAAAGAAATAGAAGTGAAGGACCAAGCTACAAAGATGTTTATATATGACACAATGCAGGTATGGATACATCATAGCTTAGTGGATTATTATCATAATAAATATCATGCAGACTCCATAAGTTGGGGGGAGCCCAAACTAGAAGGAATACGGATTTGGATAAGGCAGCTTGGACCAAGTGGGAACGACGGAATATACACCCATCTTATAAAAATCTCTTTACAACGGGATGAATTGATTATTAATGAAAAGAAAAAAATAAAAACAGAAGATACATTTACTTATGCAGTTAATGCAGACTTATTATCACTTTGTCGTGATTCTGGTAAGTCTGAAAAGGAATTGAAATTAATCAATTCTTATCATAAAGTGCGACCTCAATAGCTGGTTGCACTTTTATTTATTAGGCCCTGTTATGATTCATTGTTGATTACCATATAGGTATGAGAATTCATAGGCGGAAAAATTCCGGCTAATGTATATAAGAAGCTTAACAGTTTAGTTAAATAAGGATGAATTATTAATCAAAAAAGGTTGAAACCATTTTGTGAGAAGTTTCGTAATATAGGAAGTTAATTATAAGGAGGAGTGTTAAAAATAATGAAAAGATTAATTAGCATTGTTATTACTCGTTCCGTTTTATTTGGTTTAAGTTATGGCATCACTTATTACACCCACGCAAAACCCTACGAGTATGGAACAACACAATCAGCGTGAAACTAAGGCTAAATCTGACTGCAAAAATTCAAGCCATTGGGTTTATGGTATGCTTAAATAACAAAATATAGGAAGAGAGGAATTATATGAGTTTAATACAAAAGCAAAAGACTAATAAACTAAGAATGATTTTACGAGGATTATTAGTCATTATTGGGGGATTTATAGCTGCATATGGGCTAGAAACAGTATTAATCCCTAACAACGTATCAGATGGAGGAGTTACCGGTTTAAGTATTGTTGGTTCTGAACTATTCGAGTTACCATTAGGAGCCCTGATTGCGATCATAAATATTCCATTTATCTGGTTAGGGTATAAACAAATCGGAAAGACTTTTGCCTTTTTTTCGATCATCGGAATTATTTCACTATCTATAGGTACAATTTTATTTCACCATACGCCGGCTATTATACAAGGGGATACATTGTTAATCACCGTTGTTGGGGGTATTATCCTTGGTTTTGGAATGGGATTAGCCTTGCGTAATGGCGGTGCATTAGATGGAATCGATATGCTTGCCGTATTACTATCCCGAAAATTACCATTTGGAACAAGCGATTTTATTCTTTTCTTAAACGTATTTGTGTTTATGGTCGTTTCAACCGTATTCGGTCTACAAGGAGCAATTCTTTCGGCAATTGCTTACTATATTGCTTCTAAGGTGATTCACATTGTAGAAGAAGGCTTGAGCGGCTCAAAAACCTTTAAAATTATTACAACTCAACCAGGATTAATGGTGGAGACTATACGTGACCGCTTAGGACGAAGTGCAACGTTTAATGAGGTTTATGGTGGCTTTTCTCACGATAAGTTTATAGAAGTTACCTGTGTGATTAATCGTTTAGAAGAGACCAAATTAAAGGAAATTATTAGTGAAATTGACTCAAAATCTTTTGTCACAGTTTATGACGTAGCAGAAGTGAAGGGCGGTAATTTCAGAAAGAATAATATTCATTAAATAAGAATTTGTGAATCATTGCACGTGAAATTTTCTTGACGATAAGTACTTTTTGATCTAGAATCTCAATTTCCCCAGTAAAAAATAGAAGTTTTGCAAAGAAAGGCTACACTGTTATTCACTACATAGAATTTTATTTAAAAACGGTATAATCATGTAATTGTGTGAAAAAGGATGCGTATCATGCCCATTAATTCTTTTGAAAACTTCCCGATGAGCTGGAAGCCATCGATTGATAAAACTGAAAAGCCTATTTATCAAGCACTAGCAGGGCAATTGGAACAGGATATAGTAAACGGAGTTTTATTGCCTGGAACAAAACTTCCTCCACAGCGAGAACTGGCTGATTTTTTGGATTTAAATCTGAGTACCATTTCAAAGGCATTTAAAGTCTGTGAGTTAAAGGGATTGTTAAGTGCATCAGTTGGAAGTGGCACATTTGTATCATATGATGCGTTATCCAATGCGTATTTACTTGAAGATACAAAGCCCAAGCATTTAATTGAAATGGGCGCAACACTACCGGATAATGCATCTTACGAGCCACTGCTGCTCCAATTAAAGACTATGGTGCAAGAGACAGATTATGAAAAATGGTTTGGTTATGGTCGAGCAGGCGAAAGCCTATGGCAAAAGGATGCTGCTATAAAGCTAATCCGAAGAGGTGGGTTTGAAACAACTGTTGAACACATTTTATTTGCCAATGGGGGTCAAAATGCGATTGCAGCTACACTGGCAAGTCTTTGTAAGCCTGGAGATCGGATTGGTGTTGACCATCATACCTATCCTGGCTTAAAGACAGTTGCAGCAATGCTTAGTGTACAAATAGTACCGATAAAATCAGAAAACTATGAAATGAGTCCAACGTCCTTTGAAGATGCCTGTAAAAATGATAATATTAAAGGCATTTACTTAATCCCAGATTATCATAATCCGACAGCTTCCATTATGTCTGTTGAGAATCGAAAAAAGATTGCAGCGATAGCCAAAAAATATAATCAGTTCATTATTGAAGATGCATCGTACCATCTTCTGGGCAAGCAACCCCTTCCAGCAGTCGCATCATTTGCACCTGAACAGGTGATCTATATCGCAAGTTTATCTAAATCATTAGCCCCTGGGTTACGACTATCCTATGTAGCAGCGCCGAGTCAATTCAAGGAACCAATTTCAAAGGCACTTTATAATTTAAACATAACCGTTTCACCGTTATTAGCAGAACTTACAGCACGTACAATCGTATCGAATCAATTTGAAGTCTTAATTGAGGGGCATCGGGAACAAACAATGCGGAGAAACCAAGCCGTAAATCGCTATTTGGCAGACTATACGTGTCTAGGTGATGAAACAGGCATCTTTCGTTGGTTGCTGTTACCTGGCAAAATGACAGGTGCAGAATTTGAAACGTTAGCTGCAAAGCAAGGAGTACAAGTTTATGCGGCTGAGCGTTTTGTGGTTGGAAATAGTTCTCCAGAAAGGGCTGTAAGGATATCTGTCTGTGCACCGAAAACGCTTGGAGAGCTTGAGCAAGGATTAAAGATACTTAAAAATTTACTAAACGAGTTTTCTTAATATTCTTTGCCATACAATTTTAACATTGTATGGTTTTTTTGTGCATGTTATGATGATTCAAAATAGTAGACAACATATACACAGTCATAAGGAGAACAAAATATGAACAATCCTGTAATCATCGTTGGTGCGGGTTTAAGTGGACTACGTGCTGCATCATTACTTACTGAACAAGGCATTAAATGTAGAGTCCTAGAGGCTAGAGATCGAATTGGTGGTAGGATTTTGAGTTCGTCTGTTCCAGACAGTCCTGACCTAGGTAGATTTGACCTTGGCCCGACGTGGTTTTGGCCTCAGTATGAGAGTCATATTGCTAATCTTGTAAAAGAGCTTAATTTAGAAACTTTCGAACAATATAAGGATGGCGAAATACTAATAGAACGATTCCAAATCAAGCCACCAGAACGCTGTGTGCTGAAAGAAAATTCTGACGAAAAATGGGTCCGATTGACTGGAGGCGTGCAGTCTCTTATTGAGGCTCTAGCAGAGACATTTCCTTCAGAAATAGTTGAGCTAGAAACGCGAGTTAAAAAAATTCAACTGAATGAAGCTGGTGATATCACGGTTGAAGCAGAGCTTTCTGATGGAAAGAGAAAAAAATTTCCTGCAGATGCTGTTATTCTGGCATTGCCACCTCGTCTTGTGGGGCAACATATTGAATTTTCGCCTTCCCTTCCTCCCAATCTTATTACTGACATTGTACAAAAACCTACGTGGATGGCGGGACAGGCAAAGGTAGTTGCAGTCTATGACCGTCCCTTCTGGAGAGAATTAGGACTTTCTGGATATGTATTGAGTGCCGTTGGTCCTTTAGAAGAAATATATGATGCCTCTCCAATTAAAGGCTCTGGTGCATTATTTGGTTTCTTCGGAATGCCTCCAGAAGCACGTAAAAAAATGGGTCAAGATAAAGTTTTAAAATTGGTTGGTGACCAGTTAGTTAAGCTCTTTGGAAGTGAAGCTAAAAACGCAAAGGCTATTTTTTATAAAGATTGGTCTAGCGATTCTGAAACGACTGTTGAGGAAGACTACAGTCCTCTTAAGAATTACCAAAGCTATGGTCAACCACCAGTAGAAGGTGTATGGGAAAAGAAAATTATTTTTGCTGGTACAGAGACGAATTCACAATGTAGTGGACATCTTGAAGGTGCACTTCAGTCAGCTGAACAGGCAGTTTTTAAAGTCACTAATTTAAATAGCAAGTCTTAATGACACGATTAATGGGTAACTTATGTTAAAGCCAACAGACAATGAACAACTAAAAAAGTGAAAAATTCTTATGATCACAGCATCATTCAATTTCTTATAAATTTATTAATAGGCTGTGTTAAAGGACATGTTGATTTGAAAAACGTTGATTGGAGCGGAAGGTGCGAGACTCCTGCGGGAGCAGCGGGACAGGTGAGACCCCACAGGCGCTTAAGCGCCGAGGAGGCTCACCGCCCGCCCCGCGGAAAGCGAGCATCCTGGAGCGGAAATCAACAACCAAGTTTACCAGAGCTATTAAATAAACAGGCAGCAACGCCCTTTCTTATACTTACTACAAATTTCTCCACTACACTATTGTGAAATATTATACTTAAAGGAACGGTTGTATTACTTAAATATCAGGCTGCCATTTTGGTGGCTTTTTTTATTCGAACAATAGGGATATTGGAAGAAAAATGCTTGAAACTTATATTCATTTAAAACGTCTATAAGGTTAAATAAGTAAAAAGGGGTGGAGTTATGTCAAAAAATAATGACAAAGTAAAATCCTTTTTTATTTGTTTAATGTTGATAATGTCAGGGTTCTTAATTGCTGCTTGCTCTCAAAAAGAAGAGGAAGATCAGCATAAGACAGCAATAAAAAATGTTATTGAACACCTTTTCACGGGTCCAGATGAGAAGTTTATTGAGCTAATGTGGAATCCTAAATATAGGACTGTTGTGAATAATAAAGAAGAGAACCCGGAGTTAGATAAGTATATAGCAGAGGTATACGGACCATACATGACAGATTATTATCTCAATCCTTTCCTATCTACAATTGGTTCTCAATATGCAACTTTTGCTCACGATAATGGATATAAGTTAAGTCTCAAGCATATTACGATTAATCAGAGTGAGAATCATTCAAATCGTTATACCTTCATAGCAAAAGTTGGTTATCAGAAAAATGACGATGAAGAAAAAACTGCAAATGTAGAAGGGGAGGTCATCTTCTCTTCAAAAGAAGAAGGAAAAATCGAGGGATTTCAAAGCATAAATGACAATGGCTTGGCGGATAATTTAAGAACGAGCAATTGAACAATTAAACAGCAAAAACATAAAGAACCTAATTAATAAAAAAAGGAACCGCGATTTGCGGTTCCTAAGATTTTTATTTATTTACCTTGTTAATGATACTAAGCGAATGACTAAGTGCAGATTTGCTCTTGCTGGCATCCGGGTTTGATGAACGAACCGATGCTAATACAACGTCAATTGTTCCATCAATTTTAGTCCATGTTGTGCCATCTATTTTTCTAAGCTTAGCTTCTGATGTATCCCATTGATGTTCCAAATTGTCTGCACTCTTTTTCGCAGAAGTAAAGTTATCTTTGTTTACATCATTTTGAATATCGCTTTCAATTTTAATAAAATCTGTTAATTGTCCAGCTAATGTCGTTTGTGAAGCAGTGGATTGTGATGCTAGGTCATTGCTACGCCATACATAGCCGCCTACACCAACAACTAAGAAAATACATAGTGCTACAATGGTTTGTACCAAAACATTTTTCTTACTTCCAAATGTTTGCTTTGTTTCGGTGGTTTCACTTTTAGCCGTTATATCAATTTTTGAAACAGCAAGAAAAATGATAATCGCAAAAATAGCGATAAGAAAAATGACACTTGTAACGGTTGTCCCCAAGCCTAATCCGCCATTAACTTTCGGTTGTGAAAGATAGTCTCCTAAGGATGCCCCAAGTGGGCGAGTAAGAATATACGCAATCCAAAAAGCTAATACCCCATCAAGTTTCAAAAACTTCCAAGCTAAAAATACACAAGCAATGATAATAATGACTGTTATTCCTGTGTTTAGATATCCAAAACCGAGTTGTTCGGAATATAAGTCGCCAACTGCTGTTCCAAGTGCAAATGTGAAAAGAATGGTAAGCCAATAGAAAACTTCTCTTTTTTTTGTAAAAATCGAGTGGATCGAAAGTGTTTTTTCACTAAGATACCAAAAAAGAAAAGTTAATCCTAGTAGCACCGAGAAAACGGCAGTACTAAGCTCAAGTGGGACTCCCATTCCGTCTGTCAAATTATCCGTTACCAACGTACCAAATACGCTAATTAGAACAACCGTTAACCAATAAATGCTAGCAACATATTTCGTTGTTCTGAATTGAAGATATAATACAATGAAAAACGCTATTCCCAATATTATGGTAGTATTAGCTAAACCCAATCCAAGGTTGAAATTGAGGAAATCAGCGAATGTTTCACCGACTGTTGTGCATAAAACTTTGATGATCCAGAAGAAAATCGTAACTTCTGGTACCTTGCTAAGTAATATTTTCAATTTATTTTGATCTGTTTGCATATACAATTTCCTTTCTCTAAAGTGGTTTCCCGCAATTTATTTGCATTTAAGATGTTGCTTGTCTCTACTATATTAGAAAAAGGGAGGCTATTTATTAAAATCGGATTAATATTATCTGAAGTGTCAATTAAGTGTAGAAGGCATTTTCTTAATGTACATATGAATCAGAAGTGTTGGAGAAAGGAAAATAATCATACAAACAGAGATGGAAAGAACGAGAAGGATATAGTGGAAGTTCTAGTGCGCTTTTCATGTTAAGTTAATATGAAATACATTGTTATGTTTCAAAGCATACTAATAGGAAAGCTTTGTTTAAGGTGGTAATGGAGTAGCTGAGGCATATAAAGTGGTAAAACTAACCCATATTTCGAAGAGACAGATTTGGGAACAAAAAAGATTAAGGGGGAATAGTACTTGCATTTAATAATGGACTAATATTTAATAAAAATGGTTTGCAAAAGTTCAATGAAAAGAGGTTACAAAAATTTGAAAGCACTCGTTTTTAATACATATGGCGGTCCGGAAGTACTGGAATATCATGAAATAATGGATCCTATCATCGGCCCGGATCAAATACTTGTAAGAATGAAAGCAATTGGTCTAAACTTTGCCGACATTTATAGGAGGAAAGGAAATTATCATCTTGCTGGGAAGCCTCCATATATTTTAGGTTATGAAGGTGCAGGAATTGTAGAAAAGGTAGGAGCAGAAGTGCAAGGCATAAGCTTAGGAGACCGGATTGCATTTGCAGATGTTCCGTTTGCCAATGCAGAGCTAGTAGCTGTTCCATATGAAAAATTGATACCTCTGCCGGAATTAGTTTCATTTGAGCAGGCTGCATCTATACTACTTCAAGGGCTAACTGCACATTATCTTACAAGTGACAGTTATGCTGTAAAAAATAACGATGTTATCTTAGTACACGCAGCAGCCGGAGGTGTCGGGCAGCTACTGGTTCAAATTGTAAAGCTTCTTGGTGGTAGGGTAATCGGTTTAACATCTTCCCTGGAAAAAGTAGAAGTAATAAAAAAAGCTGGTGCGGATTTCGTTGCTCTGTATAAGGATGACTGGAAACAGAAAGTACTGGAGGTAACGAACGGCAAAGGGGTGGATATTGTTTATGAGTCGGTAGGTTCTACACTCATGGACAGCTTTGCTGTAACTCGCATCGGGGGTACAGTTGTATTTTATGGTATGTCAGGTGGAGATCCTGTTCCAGTTGATCCTCGTATGCTGATGGATGCATCAAAAACCCTGACTGGGGGAGACCTTTGGAATGTTCTCACTTCTATGGAAGAACGAATTACTCGATCAAACGAGCTATTCAGATGGATAGAAGAAGGAAAATTAAAAGTATCAGAACCTACAACATTTGCGTTGAAAGAAGGACAAGAGGCGCACCGATATCTAGAAAGCCGGAAAAGTACGGGTAAGATTTTATTAATTCCATAAGGAGTTAGCTTGTGGTGGACAATTATTAGTTGAGACAAGCGATATGCAGGCACCTAAAATCTTGGAATTCTTCAGTAAAAACGGGCTAGTTTGACATGCCCTGCAGAATTGGATGCTATAATCGTAATTGGACCCAAACCTACCTAATTAGAAAGAAATACTCTAATTGGATGATTCTTGAGGTTAAGAATATATGTGTCTTTACATTATTCTTAACAATTAGAACAAAAAATACCTCAATTACATATGCTAATAATAGGTGATACACCAAAAAAAGACCGTGACTGATTCTCCCGGTCTAAATAATAAGTCTAGAAGTGTATGATTAATCCATCCTCGTCGCTAAACAATGGGTGGATTTTTCTTTTGATGTTTTTTTGATATTTCCCATTTAAACACCTACCAATTTAGTTAGATTTAAATAAAGGATGTTGTTCCCGTTTCAATAGTCCGATTTAATGAGATACCTGAATGGTTTTTATATGCTCTAAATTCCAGACCACTGTTTCACCTTCATCTGTTAACAAGGTTGCTTGATTATCCTGTACCTTTTCGAGCAAGCCTACTTTTTCGGGGTGGTCACCATTATCCAGAATAACTAGTCGATTTTCTAACTTTTTCAACTGGACATCAAAACTTCTAGCAAAGGGGCTTGATATGGGGATAAGGAGTTGATTTTTTTTGTCCAGCTTATAGGGAGTTGTACCTGGCGGATAAGGAATGAGCCATTTTAAATGGTTCATCGAGATGAACATTGTTTTATAGGCTGGTGAGTGAAAAACAACGTAGTCATTCATGATGCTGGTTATATAGCCATTTATGGTTTTGTCCCCTGAAACATATGCCTTAACGTATAATCCTTTAGCGTTCTTCAATATTTGGCGATAGGAAATTACCTCTGTATCAATGGGTTTTTCTAAATGAGGTTCGCAAGAGAGATCTTCCTCGATAAAATTGATTTCTTTTACTCTTTGTATTTGAACGTATGGAATGTAGAGAAAGGTGTGGGTACATTCATGATACAAAACAAGGATGTCTAATCCGGAATCAATTAAGATTCCTCTGTGAAAAATTCCTCCTGTTATCTCCACCTCAACATTTTTTTCAATGAAATCTAAAAGCATGTTAATTCACCTTTATTCTCCTTTTTAAATAAGTTTATCTTTGAAGGACTCCTCCAAAAAAATAAGAAACCCAATAATATAAAATCACTAATGTGAACAATACAGTTGGTGGAATCACGACGAATGTTACTTTCATATATTGCCACCAGGTAATCATTACTTTTCCACGCCTTAAAATATGCATCCACATGAGCGTAGCGAGCGTCCCCATTGGTAGTAGTAACGAGCCCATATCACTGCCAACAATGTTTGCTAAATAAGCAATTTTTAAGGAGAGTAGATCCAGGTTCATATGAGTTAAGGTAAGGGTCCCCACCATTAACGCTGGGTGGTTATTAAACAGGTTCGACAGTAACGTTAAAAGTGTCCCCATCAAGACACTCGCATGGAGCAGGCTACCAGAAACCAAAGGACGCATGAATCCGATCAACCAGTCTGTTAAACCAATGTTGTTTAGACCATAAATGATGGTATACATACAAAATGCAAAAATAAGGATATACCACGGTGTTTTTTTCAACATATCGCCTGGTGAAACCTTTAGATAGGCCCAGCGCCAACCTAGGAGAACAAGCGATCCAAGAACAGCTACAAGGGAAACAGGAATGGCGAAAAAGGATGCAACAAAGAGGCTGACACGTACAGCAAATACGAATAGCAGGACATATAGCATAAATCTTGTCCTTTTCTTCTCCGAAGCAAATTTAGGTCCCAGTTTCTTTGCATGATCAGAAAGATTGTGTAGACCCGATACACTAGTAGGAATGGTCTTTGGTAAGATTTTGCGAAAATAAACGAAGAGGAGCCCGACTAAGAGTAGTAAACCAAGTGTAGCCGGTACAAACATCATCGCTGTATGAAGCCACAACGTCATATGCACGATTTTTAGTGCAATCAAATTCACAATATTACTTACACCAATTGGTGCACTAGAAGCTGTCGCAATTAAGCCTCCAGAAAGTAAATAAGGAATTTTTTGATGGTTCTTTAATCCCATATTGTTCAATAGCATGACTAAAATCGGTGTGGTGATTAAAATACTTCCATCGTTATTGAAAAAGAGGGTCATCAGAAAACATAGCAGGTTGACATACCAAAATAATCGTACCCCTGACCCCTTGGATATTTCAGCTAACTTATCTGCAACCCAGTTAAAAAATCCAAAGCTTTCTAAGACAATCGCCATGACAATGGTTGCCATGATGGTAATCGCTGCACCACTAATGGTTTCCGTGATGACACCTAAGTCCGAAAATGAAACACTGCCACTAAGGAATACAATCAATGCACCAATTGCAGCAGGTATGGCTTCATTCAGCCCTTTGGGTCTCCATAGAATAAATACCAGGGTACCCAAAAAAGCTAAAATGGTGATCCAAGCCATTGGTTGAAGCATATTATTTCTCCTTTCTTACTAACTAAATTTAATAATGGTTCATAATACTTCCTTACCTCCTCGAACGTCAGTAAGCGCTTGTCCCCCCCTTCCATCTGTCCCTCTTGTGATGTTGTACTGTATTTATATGTATCACGGATAAGACATGCTTTAGGTGTGTACCCTTTTTTATTACAATTGTGCTTTTATCTATGAAAAAAATGCTTAATAGATTAGGATAAACAATCTATGATTAGGGTGAATGTGTTAATTCATTTATCTTCAGCAACGAATATACATGGTAAGATTTTCTTACATAAGACTTTTACAGAATAAGTATTTTTAGTAAAGTAAAATCATATTTTACGAAATTTGGAGGTTGTTTATATGGAAAATAGATCAAAAACAGCAAATACCATAAAAATAGAAAATTGTATCTCCATTGAGGAACATGTAAATGAACTTTCTTCACTTCTCATACAGGTCGTTGAAGATGGAGCATCAATTGGCTTTTTACCTCCATTGAATCGTTCAGATGCAAACCAGTATTGGGAAAATGTATTAAATCCCGGCGTGATTTTATTTTTAGCGAAGATGAACAATGAAATAGCTGGAACCGTACAATTGCATCTGTGCCAAAAGCAGAATGGCGGACATAGAGCAGAAATTGCCAAATTAATGACGCACCCAAATTATCGGAGGAAAGGAATTGGCCGTTTATTAATGGAAAAAGCACAGGAAACAGCTATAAAGATGGGGAGAACCTTATTAGTTCTTGATACTAGGGAAGGGGATCCTTCTAATTTACTTTATTCCTCATTAGGATTTATTCAAGGCGGCAGGATTCCTAACTACGCAAGGTCGGAAAACGGACAATTAGATGCTACTATAATTTATTATAAAAATATTATGTAAACAGGTGAGCTGCCACTTGAACTCAGAGAATGAGTATTCTATTAACAAGGAATGCGAAGATATTCAAGCTCTACAAAAAGAAACTAGTGCAATGACTAGAAACACAAAATCCAATTTCTTATACAAAACAGCCATTAGCAATATAAATGGCTGTTTTTTCAATTTATATTTGTATCAGGTTTTTTCTTCCTATTACGAAAGAATGCGATAAGCAGTAAGAGGCTTGGAATGATAATTTGAAAAGGCAAACTTAAAAAGTATGGAAAAATTACAATATTTTCTTTGATAAATTCAGCATACGTCGATGCCGTGGTTATGGATGCAAATAAAACAATCATTCCAATTGGAAACGACAATTTTTCCTTTTTTTTAAACTGAAATAGATCTGCTGTACCCTCAACTGCTGCATAAAAGTACAATGATATTTTAAAGAAACCGCTAATGATCAGGTAGAGCAAAAAAAGAACATCCAGCCGCTCGATAAAATTTGCCAGTTGAATTCTTGCAACGGTTGTTAACAATGGGAAGTTTGAGCGGCTATACAATTCTGGCCCAATGGTTGAAATCGAAATAATTACGGTAATGGTAATATTAATCCCGCTTAAAATCATCCCGCCAATGCAAACAAATTTTATTTTCTTTCGTTCCTTCACAAATGGGTATATCATCGTGAAAGTAACTATTTCTCCAAAAGGGAATGTAAGTGTGCCAGGGAGAAACTCTTTAAATATGGGTTTCCATCCATTTTCAAGGATGGGCTTTAGAAATTCAAAATGGATTAACCCGGAAAAAATAATTAACAGAAATCCAAATATGGCCATTAAATAAATAATGCCAAAATAAATCTGTCCCACTCTTGCGATTACCTCTAAGCCTTTATGTATGCCATAGAGGATGGTCAGAATCATCAATGAATTAATGATAAATAACGGCGTACTTGTATAAACAGTCGTTACCAAGAGTTCCCCAAAATCTCGTAATACGACTGAAGCAGTATAAATAAAATAGCTGATATAGAATAAGGCGATAATCCGGCCAAGCCATTTTCCGGCAATTTTTTGTATAGAGCTGGTTAGAATTAATTCTGGATAAAAAAGAAACAAACGATAGTGTATAAAGAAGACGATCAAACCGCCTGCTAACCCTAATAAAATGGTAATCCATGCATCCTGTTTTGCATTTGCTCCTAGACCAAAGAGGATTGAACTACCCATTTCAAATAAAAATACTAGAACGAAAAGCTGGGATGCGCTTATTTTAACCCTATCCATATACTACATTTCCCCTTTGCCTTGGGTTATTTTGTACTTCTCCAAAGCACTTTTTCTTCTTTATTCTAATAATTGGCTTCTTGGACTCCCGCTGAGTTTCTTTTCAACCAGTTGATCAATTTTTTAACACAGCAATATTAATCATATCGATAGGAATAACATACTCCCCTCATCTTGCACCTTTTTTGTCCTAATTTGAAGACATCTCCAAATATTTTCCCTAATATTGGTAGGGTGTCAAATATTCACCAAATTATTCAAGTCGCTTTTGTCCAAAAACTCTCACTAAGTGTGACATATTTTTTTAAAAGTGTTTTTTGTCCAAGCCATTATTACGAACGAGTCATTTATTAGTAGTAGTAATGGAAGGGGGTGAGGATATGGGGAGCCTCAAAAATTATTATAATGATAATAATAGAAATAAAAATAAGTCTAATCAGATAAGCAGGGAAACTAGCAGTGATGGAAATAATCTTAATCAGACCATCAAGATTCGAATAAATGAACAAGATGTTAATGTGGGTCCACTAGCCGATTCACGAAGAATTGTAATCGTCATTAACAACCAGTTTACAAGCGCTCCTAATACTACACAAATTGCCAGTGGTGCTGGACGAAACAGTGCAGCCGGGAATAATGCTGCAATTGATTCGTCGAATACTGAGCAGCAACAAAGTGTTGGCGCTATGGGACAAGCTAGCAATTCAGGTATGGGCGGGAAACAGATTGAACCACATAAAAAGAATAAAGAGCACTCTGAAGAAGAAATTGTGATTGTCATAAATAATCAGGTCAATACAACAAGTACTGAACAAGCAAGTGCTACTCAGGTAGCAAGTGGTAGTGGAGATGACAGTGCAGCAGGAACGAACGCTGCTATAGAAAGTTCCAACACCAAACAGCAACATGCTGTCGGAGGAGATGAATCAGGTTCGGCAGACAACTCAGGAGAAAATAGCGATCAAATAGAAGAGTGACTTTTTAATAAACTGCTCCTATGAGCAGTTTTTTATGTCAAGTGTAAAAACAGTTAGCTTTACAGTCCAAACCACAGCAATAATGAATAGGAAAGTGAATAGAATATTTTTCCTTTAAGAAAGCATATTAAAAACATAATCTTAATGCAAAAGCTGAGAGGGACGGAGAGGATGTTTCATTTTAAGAAGTTTTTAAAAGGCAAGGGCTCTTCTGGGGGCAAACAAAATAACAAAAATAGGCAAGATGATGTCCTTTCTGCGGATTTAACTCAAAATACAGAAAAACTTCTCCAGCTATTTTCTCAAGCACCTGATTTAGTCATTCGTCGATTTAAAATTGCAGGGAATTCGACAGATGCCGCTTTAGTATACTTAAAAGGATTGACGGATAAAAATGCGATCCATTATCACGTTCTGAAGCCCCTGATGCAAAGCTCTTTCGACCCAAATCAGGAACTGCCAATCACATTGGGAGAAATAGAAATCGCTTATACATATAGTCAAATCGAAGAGGCTATTTTAGGAGGAGAAAGCATCTTATTATTAGGTGGTCAAAACTCAGCCTATCAATTAGCTACAAAAGGTTGGCCGCAAAGAGAAATAAAAGATCCTCAGAATGAAATCTCTCTAAAAGGGGCCCATCAAGGATTTGTTGAAACCGGGAGTCAAAATATTGCATTAATTCGCAGGTATATCCCCCAACAGGAATTACGATTGAAAGAGATGACAGTCGGTATTAGGGGGAAATCAAAAGTTTCCATTTTATATTTAAGTGATGTAGCTTCTGAAGAGGTGCTAACAGAACTAGAAACACGGATCCAAAAAATTAATGTGGACGCCATCATTAATACCGGTGAACTGATTGAGTTCATTGAAGATAATCCATTTTCACCCTTTCCACAATTTATCTTAACTGAGAGACCTGATTCAGCTGTATCCCATATTCTTCAAGGGAGATTTGCTATTATTTTGGATCGCTCCCCGAGCGTAATAATTGCTCCAACCAATTTTATGTCTTTTTTTCAGGGGATAGATGATTACGGAACACGTTGGTTAGTTGCTTCCTTTATCCGACTATTGCGTTTCATTGCGTTAATGATTGCTCTATTTTTGCCCGCGACTTATGTTGCGTTTATCTCCTTTAATTTTGAGGTCATCCCGATGAAGCTCTTGTTATCGATTGCAGAGTCCAGGATACAAGTTCCACTCTCACCTGTGATGGAAGCGATTCTTATGGAAGTGACCTTAGAATTAATGAGGGAAGCGGCACTCAGGCTTCCCACTCCAATCGGCCAGACAATTGGAATTGTGGGCGGCATTATCATTGGTCAAGCGGCGGTTCAGGCAGGGATTGTAAGCAACATTATGATCATAGTCGTAGCCATTACAGCCATCGCTTCCTATAACATCCCCAATTATGATATGAGTTCTTCCATTCGACTATTGAGATTTCCAATGATGCTAGCGGCTTCCTTGTTTGGTGTGATTGGGATTGTAATCGGAGGGATGACCTTAGTAGGCCATTTAATTAGTCTTGAATCGCTGGGCACTCCTTACGGAAGTCCTTTAGCTCCTTTTAGAATTACCGATATGAAGGATGCCTTTATGCGTTTTCCTTTATGGGTAATGAAAAAACGCCCGAAAGGCACAGGGGCCAATCGAATGATTCGGCAAGGGAAAAATCGCACTAAAAGGTGAGAAAATGAAAAAATATGCCTATAATGAAATCACCCTTATGCAGTATATTTTCCTAATTAATGGAACGCAGGTGGGAACGGGCGTTCTAGCTCTTCCGCGTGTACTTGCAGAAAAAGCAGGAACAGACGGTTGGATTTCTTTACTCATTGGATGGTTTTTTTCTGTAATGGCGAGTATCTTTATTATTAAAACGGTGGAAAGATACCCAAACGATACACTTTATGAGATTCTTATTCGATTATTCGGAAAGATTATTGGGAAAGCAGTAGTCATTGTTTACATGTTGTACTTTGCTTTTTATGGTGGGACTATTCTTGTAAACGGCTGCCTTTATATCAAGGCATGGTTTCTGCCTAGAACCCCCGATTTCATCATATTACTATTATTCTCGATTCCCACTTTTTTGGTTGCCCGGAACGGGATTCGCATTTTAGGCAGATATTCCGAGTTATCATTTTACATGGTGATGTGGATTCCACTTTTTTTCTTGATTCCGCTTAGGGATGGAAATTGGCTCCACTTTCTTCCATTACTTAAAGAAGGGTGGAAACCAGTAATATACGCAGTACCCACCACAGCATTTTCCTTTTTAGGATTTGAAGTGGCATTCTTCTTGTACCCCTTTTTACAAAAAAAGCAACATGCTGTTCTCGGAATTACCATTGCGAACACCTTAACCATGTTGTTCTATTTATTTGTGACGATTGTCTGTTTTGCCTATTTTAGCCCCGATGGGATATTAGAATTTAATCAACCCGTCCTGAATTTACTTAAATTAATAGAATTTCGCTTTTTGGAGCGGTTTGACATGATTTTATTGGCTCATTATCTGATTGTGGTTTCCACAGCATGGATGCCATGCATATACTTTGCAACATTTTGTTCTAGTCAATTACTTGGAAAACAGGATCATAGCCCACATGTAATCATCTTATTATTAATTATTATTGGCTTGGTATTTTGGTTTCAGCCTACCTGGAATGAATCTGAAAAATGGCAAACGATGATTGTTAAAGGCGGGCTGCAATTGGCTTATGTAGTTCCTCCTTGTTTATGGGCTTATAGCTGGATATATGAAAAGTACCGTCGGAGGGTAAACCTTTGAAAAGAAAAATATTAGGTTGTTTATTGCTCTCGGTTTTTATGTTGACCGGATGTGTGGACCAAATCAATGTGGAGGATGTCACTCTTACACTTATCCTTGGTTTAGATTTGGATGAGGATAATCATTTAGTGGTGTACATGACAAGTCCAGTCTTTAATAAGGAAGCGCAGATGAAGGAGGAGAAAGTCGCTGTAAAAGCCTATACGGTTAGAGATTCAAGGGAACTATTTGATACCACGGTGATGGCATTGACATCTGGAAGTAAAACTCAATTAATTTTAATCGGGAAAAAGCTTTTAAAACAAAAAAACTGGATAAGGTACATCGATCCCTACTATCGGGACCCAAAGAATACGGTAACCACACGAGTCGTTGCAGTAGATGGGCCTGTATCGGACCTAATTTTTTTTAGGCCGAAGGACAAGCCTCGTCTCCCACTGTATTTAGCAAATTTAGTAGATACCGCCTACAGAAGAAATGTAACGGTAAAAACAACTCTTCAAGAATTTCATGAGCAAATGATTGAAAAGGGGAAGACGGCAAGTATTACCGAGATGAAAAAAAATAGCAAAATCATGTTGACCGGAACGGCTCTTCTGGATGAAAACGGCTTATACAAGCTAACGATCAAACCACACGAAAACAAATTATTACGGATCTTGCAGAACAAAAAAAGAGGGGATTTTCCATTCACCCTTTCAGTCCCGTTGGAACCGAATGGACAAGAGAAACATTGGTTAAGCTTTGGCACACAAAGCATCAAGGTAAAAACAAAGGTAAGATATGACGGCCATTATATTTTTGACACTAACATAAAAATGAGAGTTGCCATTACGGAAATGCTTTTTCCTTTCAATGTAAGGAAAGATGCAGCCAAACTGGAAAAGAGTATTCAAACAAAACTGAAAACAGATTTCGAGCATTTAATAAAGAAAGCGCAAACAGCTAAAATAGACCCTTTTGGCTATGGTCTATATGCAAGAGCATATACGTATCCAGAGTGGAAAAAAGTCCAAAATCAATGGGATGAAGTTTTTTCGAAGGCCGATGTAAATGTAAAAGTAAATGTAACCATTAGCGGAATGGGAACCATTAAGTAAAGATTACTTCAATCTTTTAAGTTCTTGAATAGGTGGTGCAATAGTCGAAGATCCCGCTGCATTTTAGCGGGGTTTTTCATATTGCGCAAAAGGGGCAGGGTTTATAGACAAAAGATCATAAAAAAAGACCAATAATTGGTCTAAATGGAAGTAAATCAGTTCAACATTATTTTGTCATTTCTTTCTGATGTAAATTTTCCTCAAATTAAATTTATTATATTTTAGCGACATATTGATCACGATGCCGCAGTCCGCGATCGTCCTGTCGACCTTTCGGCACCAAATCGAGAAACTGGTATGTGATGTTCATCATGTCAATGCCACGAGCATAAGTCGAGTATGTATGAAAAATATCTCCATCTTCATCTTTGTAAAAAACGCTTACACCTTCCCTGTCGCTACTCATAGGATTCTGCAGTGTATAGTTGTAAAAGGCTCGCTTATCCTCTACTTCTTGTTCAGTGAAAGATGCTTGAAAATCATAATTAAAATCAGTATTCCCTGATGAATACCAAGGAAATGTCCAACCCATACGTTTTTTGAATGCTTCCAACTTTTCTAAGGGTGCACGGGAAAGACATACAAAAGAGACATCACGGTGATTTAAATGCGGAATCATCCCACTGTAGTGATCCGACCAAAAAGAACAATGTTTACAGCCTTGATCCCAACTAGGATTGAACATGAAATGGTATACAATCAGCTGACTTTTTCCATCAAATAAGTCTGCTAGTGAATAGTTACCGTTGGGACCTTCAAATGTGTAAGACTTACTGACAGCTTCCCATGGCAAATTACGTCTCTGTTGTGTCAGTTCATCCCGCAACTTCGTAAATTCCTTTTCTTTCTGTAGCAGCTCTTTTCTCGCTTCAATCCATTCATTCCTTGGCAGCACTTTATGGTCCATAACAACACCTCATCATCTCGTGTTTTTCCCACTTATTCTTTCCAATATGGCACCTGGTATGCTTTTGGCCCATCAAGCTTAAATCAACAAAATCCAATCATACAGATTCTCCAAGGAAAAGAAATCGTAATGATCTGGTCTTAAAGAATATTGCACGATAAGGCGCTGTCGAACAATAAATGAACTAAATAGTTTCCATCATGTAAACTTTTTTTTACATGATGCATATATTACTTTACACGATGTAAAAGTGACTATACAGGAGGTTTAAACCATGACCTATCAAGAAAAGAAGTGCATAGTATCGTTGATCAGCACGATTCTCATTTTCGGAACGTATTGCTTGTATATGTATCCTCGATACCCAGAAGGGGGTCTGGAGTCGCCGGAAACCTTTCGTTATTGGGGTTCCTTTGTTATTTTGCTGATTTTGTTGTCAATGATTGCTCATATCGTTATCAGTATTATTTTTAACATTGTATTTAGAATTACTACGAAAGAAAAGGAACCATCATTCGCGGATGAATTGGATAAGTTAATTGACTTGAAGGCGAACCGAAATAGTTATTTTGTATTTATTGTCGGCTTTCTTCTTGCAATGGGTTCGCTCGTTTTTTATCAGCTTTCTCAGGTAATGTTCATGACCCTGATCATTTCAGGATTTATTTCCGATTTGACAGGCTCGGTTACAAAGCTTTATCACTATCGGAGAGGAGTGTAAAAAATGGGTAAACATCTTGTCGGCAATCACATCCGTAAATTACGTTTCAACCATGATGAAATGACTCAGCAGCAGTTGGCTGACAAGGTGGGGGTAACAAGACAAACCATCGTATCTCTCGAAAAGGGAAAATACTCTCCATCTCTAGAATTAGCTTTTCGCATTGCGCATGCCTTTAACTTACCGCTGGAAGAGGTATTCTTTTATGAGGGATGAAAAAAGGAGAGAGGCTATAATGAAAGCAATGGTTTGCACCAAATATGGATCACCGGATGTTTTTCAACTTCAAGAGGTAGATACGCCACTACCCAAAGATCATGAGGTCCGAATCAAAATTCAAGCGGCTTCAGTCGGGCCAGCGGATTGTACCTTTCGAAAAGGTTCCCCCCTCGTCCAGCTTGTTTACGGTTTAAAAAGACCGAGAAACTCGATATTCGGTGCGGAGTTGTCCGGTGAAATTGATCTGGTTGGCGAAAAAGTAACACGATATAAAGTAGGCGACCAAGTATTGGGGTTAAGTGCAAAGACGTTTGGTGCTCAAGCCGAATACAAATGTTTGCACGAAAACACACCGCTTGCGATTAAATCGTCCGCGATGTCCTTTGAAGAAGCTGTAGCCGTCTGTGATGGTGCACCAACGGCTTTGACGTTCCTCCGTGATAAAGCACAGCTACAGCATGGGCAAACTGTTCTGATTAATGGCGCATCTGGAGCGGTGGGGATTTATGCGGTACAGATTGCTAAATACTTAGGGGCCAAAGTCACAGGAGTATGCAGTACAGCAAATGTAGAGTTGGTAAAGTCACATGGAGCCGACAAGGTTATTGATTATACCCGGGAAGATTTTACGACAAATGGTCAAACCTATGACGTCATTTTTGATGCGGTGGGTAAGCGCTCCTTTGCACAATGTAAAGGCTCGCTCTCGCAAAGAGGCGTTTACCTTTCGACGTCCCTTTCATTTTCCATTCTATTTGACATGTTACGAACTGCGGCGCTTGGAAAAAAGAAAGCTATTTTCGTAACTGCGGGCCTCATGCAGAACCAAGCAAATCTAATCTTCCTTAAAGAGCTTTTTGAGGCTGGAAAGATCAAAGCGGTCATCGATCGACGATATCCATTGGAACAGGTTGCCGAGGCTCACCGCTACGTGGAAAAGGGGCATAAGAAGGGAAATGTCATCATCACTTTGAAGTAGCGCTGACGGGGTTTTTTCAAGCATGGGAAGTGTTGCAATGATTAATCCAATTGCTGAAACAATCATCCCAAGTCATTCTATTTTAAATGCGAAAAACAGTTTTAGGAGTAAAAATAATAGATGAAACTATAAATAGATAAATAAGTAGTTTAAGAGGGAGGAGAACAAGTATGTCTGAACAAGGTTATATCAAATGTGGAAGCAAAGATACAGGGAAAAAAGAAGTCGCGATGACTGGGACAGGATTATCCAAAATGTTTGATGTTCAACATAATCAGTTTATCGTTGTTTAGTGTAAGAATTGCGGTTATTCCGAGTTCTATAATAAGCAATCATCGAAAGCTTCAAATATACTGGATTTATTTTTCGGTTCATAAAAAAATAGAAGAAACTCACTGGAATCCAAACCGGCTGCCATAAAAATGGCAGCCTTTTATTATTCAGTTGTTGGGCTGTTCAGTTGAAATTGTTATGACTTGAATATCAAATAGTCATAGAGATTAGTCGGGATAAAAGATAATTATGTAGAATCTAACCAGTTCATCAGAATTGTTTATATAAATGTGTTCAGTATTTGCTTGAAATTTAATTGACTCATCCGTGTTTAATACAAACTTCTCGCCTTGAACTTTGAGTGTAAGGGTTCCCCTTTGGATAAGTACATATTCCTCACCTATATGTTTTTCAGATAGATGACTAAATCCTGGCTTGAGATCCACAGTAAAAATCTCAAACTTTTTTTCGGGGTTAAATGGGAAGAGAGAATAGACAAGATGATTTCCATCATTATCAATCATTGGAGTAAGTTGATTGATGTTTATTTTTTCAATTTGCGGCTTTTCATTTTCCTTTAAAAAAGCAGAAAAGGATACGTGTAATCCATTTGCGATTTTCCAGAGTGTGGTAACCGTCGGATTTGATTTTCCATTTTCAATTTGACCTAACATGGCTTTACTTACACCAGTTAGTTCCGCTAGACGATCCAAGCTCAATCCCCGTTTTTTTCTTATTTCGGCAAGATTACTTGCTATAACCTCTTGAATAAACTCCATACATAATCTCCTTGACTCTTTATTATATTCATTATAACATACGTATGAACAATATAACAGACGAGAGAGTGGGGGAACGATGATTGAATTAGTAAACGAAGTGAACAGCGAAGAGAATCTCCCTACATTTTCCCAGGGGGTAAAAGATTGTATCCCAACCTTAATTGGGTACATCAGTATTGGAATTGCAATGGGGATTGTTGGAGTTCCTCTAATCTAAGTATCGTAGAAATTACCCTATTAGCTGCATTAGTTTATGCAGGTGCAGCTCAGTTTATAATTTGTGCACTGTTAGTATCAGGAAGTCCGATTTCAGTGATTGTATTTACAACTTTTATTGTGAATTTACGGAATTTTTTATTATGTATGACATTGGCTCCCCACTTTACAAAATATTCTTTAATGAAGAATATCGGGATCGGTGCACTTGTAACAGATGAATCGTTTGGCGTTGCCTTCAATAAAATTGCTAAAAGGGAAAGTGTTAATGCCCGATGGATGAATGGGTTGAATGTAACAGCTTATTTATGCTGGATTGTATCATGTATGCTGGGTGCCATTTTTGGCAAATGGATTTCAAATCCAAAGGTATTTGGATTAGATTTTTCATTAACCGCGATGTTTTTGGCATTACTTGTTTTACAATTACAAACGATACAAAAAAGTAAATTAAGGTTTTATCTATCCTTAATTATTTATGTTGTGGTCGCCATGTTGGTCCTATGTATGTTTGTTCCTTCATATATAGCGATTCTATTATCGACCATAATGGTTGCAACGATTGGAGTGGTAAAAGACAAATGAGTATGGATTTAACCATTTTATTCATCATTTTAGGGTGTGCCATTGTCACCTTCGTTCCGAGAATCATTCCCTTTTTAGTGATAAGAAATGTAAATCTGCCAAAAGTGGTGATTAAGTGGCTTTCGTTTATCCCTATTTGTATTTTTACTGCACTTATCGTTGATAGCTTTATCTTTAAAGACAAATCATCATTACTATCAATTGATTGGAGTGTACTTGCTGCTATTATCCCAACACTTGTGATAGCCTTATGGACAAAGAGTTTGTCTGTTACAGTTTTAGTCGGTATCGTATGTATGGCTACTGTTAGGGCTTTAATTTAACCCGAGCTAAAGAAAAAATAGCGTGGGAAGTTACACGCTATTTTTTACTGAAGCTCCCGATTTTAGGGCTCTTTATTATGGTTTTAACAAAATCGACAGGACTCTGCCTTGCAATATTGCCTCTGTTTTAGAATTCACAAGATGGCTAACCTCTTGGCAAAAATGAGCGAGGAGTTCTTCGCCAATTTTTGAATGGGTGATTTCTCTTCCGCGAAATCGAACACTTACCTTTACATGATACCCTTTTGTTAAAAAAGTGATGGCGCTTTTTACTTTTGTTTGAAAGTCATTTTCATCAATCGTGATGGATAACCGAATTTCTTTTGTTACGATGATTTTCTGATTCTGTTTGTTCTGCTTTTCTTTTTTCTGCAATTCAAATTTGTATTTACCGCTATCTAAAATCTTACAAACGGGTGGATCAGATTCATTGATTTGAACCAGGTCTAATCCCATTTCAATCGCCATGTTAAGCGCTTGAGCGGTGGGTAACACTTGCTGACCGCTATCTGAGACGAGTCTCACTACTTTTGATTGAATCGCTTCGTTCATAATTATTCTTTTTATAGATCAATTCCTCCTATTTAAACTCATTCATTATAATTTATGATAAGAAATAAAAAATGGTAGGGCGCTTTAACTGTTTCTGGCAATTAGTTAAGGTATGCTCTGGCAAGAGGGGACGCTTCGGCGATTTCACTTTTTCAACTTATCGCTCTACTGTCATCTTAATAATTCCGAAACAAAATATTTAGTGTATAATACATCTATAATAATTTTTTAAGGGGACTTTTATGGAGTTAATTACAGGTAAGGTCATTATTATATCTCTATTTTTATTGATAATCACAATGATTGAGACATTAGCTTATTCAACAAGGATTTCAGGCGCAAGGGTAAAATTGATTGCCACTGCGTTATCTTTGTTTAGTACCCTGGTAATTGTTTCAAGGTTTTCTACAATGATACAGCAACCTCTTACTGCAAAACTTATCGCTGAAGCACCTGATCTAAACAAATTACATTACATAGAGGAACAATATAGAATTTTAATCGGAGTAACCTCAATTGGAGTGTTGTGCGGGATACTGCTTTTTCCAACGTTCATAAATATTTTTTCAAGAGCCATCATACAACTTTCAAATCAACGAGGTTCAATCATTACACTGTTTGTGACTCAATTCAATCGAAAAAGCATCAAAAAAATAGTAACGTGTTTTAGACTACCAAGATTTTCATATCTAAAGGGAATTACATTAAAAACCATACCAAAGCGGCTTTTTGTGATTAATGTCATCATTTCTGCTGTATTTACCATCGGAGTACTATCTTCCATTTATGCATCAATGATAGTTCCCAAAGATTATGCACAGGCTGCTTTAATGTCATCGGGGATTATAAACGGTATAGCAACTATCTTATTGACATTGTTTATTGACCCTAAAGCTTCCGTATTAGCTGATAGAGTGATGAAAAAACAAACGAATTATATTTACTTAAAAAGCTACTCTTTGACGATGATTAGTTCAAAATTTTTGGGTACAATTGTGGCTCAACTAATACTTATCCCCGCAGCATATTATGTTGCTTGGTTTGCTAAGTGGATTTAATGAGTTCTTTTTCAACTAACAGGTGCTTGAGTTTAATCTAGAGTCGTAGATACGCTTTTTTACTTACAGAGCAGGTTAGTTAAACAAAGGGGCAGGTTACATCAATAAGAATTAGAGCTTTTTGTTTTATTCAAAGTAGGAAGTAAATTAAATTACTGCAACATTTGAACCATATTGGGTAGTAAAGAGAGAAAGTGTGTAGTAAGTCAAACAGCAAAAAAGAAGCGTGGTATTTACGCTTCTTTTAAAAGAGAGATGAACTCTATGGCTTCGGATTAGGCATTTTTTTCTTTAAAAGATTAGTATCCTTTCATAAAAGAAGTACCAACAATGATTAATAGAATGAATAGAACAACAATTAATACAAAACTTGATCCACCGTAACCGTACATTATGAATCACCACCTTTATTTAGAGGTACTACATTATACGGATTGTCGATTTATGTCGAAATGGACAAGCGTGGAATTATTTAAAATTGGATGCTGCATATTTCGAGGATAATACGCACTTGAAAAGTAGGTACCTTTATGGGGAATACTCCAAATTATTTATGAAATATTACTTGAAAGAAAAACAAATGCACTCGAATTTAAGAATGGATACAAAGGGTTCCACACACTATTTTTAGTGTACCTCTTGAAATTATTGCCTAGAGGTCCTCTAGAATTGATAAAACGTATTGGTAAACAGGTGCCCCGCCTTTCTTTTATTCAGGGAAAGTTTATGAAAAAATGTACTTAAACAATTGGGTGGTTTTGTTCAGGATGATGATCGCTGAGGCGGTTATTTTTTTACTTGTTGAACGAACAGGAAGGTTAGTGTAAGAAGCGTCTTCTAAAAATAAAATGCCCAACCTAAAATAAAATGTACCCTATAGAGTAGACACTTAAAAAAAGTGCTTTCTATAGGGTACTTTTTTTATATAATTTAATAACACAACTAGAGACATACTGGAGACGGAGAAATCATGAGTAAAAAGACTTTTACAGAGAAAGAAATCATAATTTTATCTAAA
>NZ_SMYO01000029.1 GCF_004358205.1 Bacillus salipaludis | reverse complement strand
ATCCCAGTCTTACAGGCAGGTTGCCCACGTGTTACTCACCCGTCCGCCGCTAACCAACAGGAGCAAGCTCCTATTGATTCGCTCGACTTGCATGTATTAGGCACGCCGCCAGCGTTCGTCCTGAGCCAGGATCAAACTCTCCAAGAAAGCTGATATAGCTCATTTGTTACGTTGGCTCATGTTCTTTATATAATAGAAGAAACATGGTTATTATTGTTTGTTGACGTTTTTGTTTGTTTAGTTTTCAAAGAGCATTTTTTTCGAGAAGGTTTATAGTATACCATCTCACTCATAAAGCGTCAATTACTTTTCTAAGAAAAATTTCTTAAAAAAGCAACATAAACTATGATAACAGAAACATTTAATTAATTCAACTGTTTTTTTGAAGTTTAATATTTTCTGTTAGTGACAAGAAGTAATATTACTAGATTAATTCACTTATGTCAACAGTTTAAAAATAACTTATCCCCCTTCTTAAGAAACTGCTATGATGGATAATAGGATTGAGGTAGGTATAAGGACAAAGGAAAAAAGTAGGATTTACTTTCCACTTTCCTATCTTAAAATACATAATGGAGGTAAGATACCATGTTTAAAAAAGCTATCATTCTTGTTGTGCTCTCATCCATTTTAGTAGCATTACTATTCGTTAAAGTTCACACAGCCAATCCAGTTAACAATTCAATTTCTAAAGGTAATGGTTCCTCTCAGTACATTACAAAGGAATACAAGATTACCAATATTAAAGGGAATAACTACTACGGAAAAGGCGATAACGGGACAGGGATTCGTTTTTCTTCTAAAAACATCGTTTCGGGTGAAAAGATAAAAGTTCATGATGAGGTCATATGTTATTTTGAAAAGGATAATTTGGGAAAGGGCATCGTAAAAGTCGAGAAGAAATAATTTTACCAGATGCCCCCTTGAATCAGACCTGGATGTGTCATCGATCAATAACTTATTACACAAACTTAATGATAGAAAGGGAAATTCGTTTGAAGGAATTTATTATTTGTTATACTTTTGATCATGAGATTATCACTGAAAGAGTGGTTAAATAGATGAAAGGATATTTTTCTAATAAACAAATAGAAGAATACCTTTTATTTTTTTGCCCATTTATCACTTCGTTCCAAATTCTCAATAACTTTATCTTTATCATTCCTATTTCCTCAATTGGGCTTTTTGCATTAAGTGCCTTCAAAAATCACCACTTTCAGATTATTCAACTATTTCCGACATATTATCGCAATATAAATGCCACGTTGGTAATCTAATTAACATCTCTCTGTTCTTTGTTTCAGAAAATTTCATGTTACGATTATGAAAACTTAGCAACCAAAGAAAACGGAGGGTAAAAGAATGCTTAAAAAAATTATATCATTGATAGCAGTTGCTGTACTCTCAGTAACTGTAAGTGCTAATGTGTCAGCTGCAACCATTACTGTACAAAAAGGGGATACCCTTTGGGATCTATCACGCGTACATAATACATCAGTAGAAAATATTCAAATGTTAAACCATCTTACTACCGATCTTATTTATCCTGGAGATAAACTAGCCATTGCACCAGAGAAACATTATATAGTTAAACAAGATGACACATTATGGGATATCGCCACGGAGCATCATACATCGGTTTCGTTAATTAAAGAATGGAACCATTTAAATACCGATCTCATCCATCCTGGATTAAATCTATTAATCTTTGATGGCATAAATACGAATAATACTGCTGTAACAGGAAAAACAATGGACCTTGCTTTACAAGATTCTAAGGAAAATGCACCTGTATTTAAAACTGAATCAACACAAAAGGAAAGTGTACCTGCAGTAAAAGTAGCACCAGCACCAAAGGAAAGCGCACCTGCAGTAAAAGCTGCACCTGAACCAAAAGAAAGCGCACCTGCGGTACAAGCTGAAACAAAAAGTGATTCAAGTTCTAAAGAAATTACAGTGAAAGCTACAGCTTATACAGCCTCATGTGAGGGATGTTCCGGCATTACGGCAACTGGAATGAACATTAAAGCAAATCCAAATCAAAAGGTCATCGCCGTTGACCCATCGGTTATCCCACTTGGTAGTAAAGTGTATGTAGAAGGCTATGGGGAAGCGATCGCCGGAGATACTGGCGGAGCGATTAAAGGAAATCGAATTGATGTCTTTATCCCTTCTGAACACGATGCAATCAATTTTGGGGTAAAACACCTAAAGGTAACCATATTAAACTAAAACATATTAAACAACTTATCTATAGTATACCCATTATTATGCAAAACACTGCAACTCTTTTATGTACCAAGGGTTGCAGTGTTTTTTTATTTACCTAAAATAATCTAGCAAAGATTCGAGTATCTACGTCCGCCGCATATAGGCGCGGACCGTGATTGGTGCAAAGATTGCTAAAATTACCGCAGCTCCAATAAGAGATATTGTAAAATCCCAACCAATTTTTCCATTGTTGGCAAGATTACGGACGGCAGTTACAAGATGTGAGATTGGATTCATTTTCACAAACCATTGGAGCCAGTCTGGCATAGTCTTAACCGGCACAAAAGCATTAGAAAGAAACGTAAGCGGGAACAGGGCGAGCATTGATATCCCCTGAACACTTGAAGCAGTACGTGCAATCACACCGAAAAAGGCAAATATCCAGCTGATGGCCCAGGAACATACAATGACAAGCACCCCTGCAATGAAAACGTTACCCAATCCACCATCCGGACGATAACCCATGATATACCCCATGGTAAAAGTAAGTACGGTCGCAATGGTATACCGGATTGTATCTGCCAACAACGCTCCCGCCAGCGGAGCAATCCGCGCAATCGGAAGTGACTTGAACCGGTCAAATACGCCTTTATCCATATCCTCACGCAGCTGGACCCCAGTAACAATGGAAGTCGTAATCACGGTCTGCACAAGGATGCCGGGTATGATAACGGGCAAATAGCTCTTCACATTTCCTGAGATGGCCCCTCCAAAGATGTAAGTAAACATAAGAGTAAAAATGATTGGCTGGAGTGTGACGTCAAATAATTGCTCGGGTGTTCGCCGAATCTTCAGTAGACCACGATAGGCCATTGTAAAAGTATTTCGCACGGTCTGACCCAAACTGGTATAGTTTTTTAACTGGCGATCGGCAAAAGGCTTAGTGGATGTATTCATACTCCTACCTCCCTTACCTCATTGAAATTTTCAGGCGTACTATTCGCATCATGCCCTGTAATCGTCAAAAAGACCTCATCAAGAGTCGGTTTCTGCACACTCAATTCCGCCAGCTGGATTCCCGCCTTGCGAAGAGCGATCAGGAGATCCGTGACCCGGTCGGCATCCGTCATCGGAGCAATAATCTTTCCGCCTTCCGACGACACATTGGACTTGGCCTTTAGCACATGTTCAACGGTTTGACGGGCATTCTCGCTGTCCAGTGGATTTTGAATTCTAAGATGCAACGAAGTTTTTCCAACTGATGCCTTCAACTCATCCACGGTGCCCTCCGCGACAACGATGCCGCGATCGATCACCGCAATCCTGTCAGCCAGTTCATCAGCTTCTTGCAAGTACTGTGTTGTTAAAAGGACTGTTGAGCCAGTACGCACCAATCGGCGGATGGTATCCCACATTTGATTTCGCGTGCGAGGATCAAGCCCTGTAGTTGGTTCGTCTAAAAAGATAAGCGGCGGTTGTGCAATAAGACTTGCCGCAAGATCCAGCCGGCGACGCATACCGCCTGAGAAATTTTTCAACGGACGCTTCGCTGCTTCCGTTAATCCAAATTCCTCAAGTAACTCCGCTGCCTTCCGCTTGGACTCTGCCCTTCCCAACCCGAGCAGCCGGGAGAAAATAACCAAATTCTCGGTTGCACTAAGCGACTCGTCAACCGAGGCATACTGACCTGTAACCCCAATCAATTGACGTACGATTTGGGACTCCTTCACTACATCATGACCAAAGATGCGTGCCGAACCTGCATCAGGTCGAAGCAAGGTTGCCAACATTCTAATTGTAGTGGTTTTACCTGCCCCATTCGGACCAAGCAGGCCATAAATCGTACCTGCACGCACATTTAGATTTACGCCGTCAACAGCACGATTTTCACCAAAATTTTTAAATAGCCCTTGAGCCTCAACAGCCCAATCCCCATTGTTTGGCATTTTCCTGTATATAGGTTCCATATGCATTCCTCCTCTTTCACTGCATACATCGTAACAGGCCATTATGAACTGAATATGAACTTTTAATCAATTCTCTAATTCATATTCAGTTCATAAAGAAGGAGTATACTAAAAAGACGTAAATTATAGATTTTTTCTTTGTAAAGGATGGAATGTCATGACAAAAATCTTAATAGTTGACGACGACGCTCATATTCGCAAATTGGTTGGTGTCATCTTGTCCAAGGAAGGCTTTTCAATCTTAGAATCCCAGGATGGAAAAGAAGCGTTATCCTTGCTCGAGGCCGAAAAAGTCGATCTGATCATTCTTGATATTATGATGCCAAACATGGATGGCTGGGACTTCTGCCGGAACATAAGATCCTATTATTCCGATTCCCTTCCCATCCTGATGCTGACGGCAAAGGGAGAAACAGCTCAAAAAGTAAAAGGATTTGAGCTTGGGGCAGATGACTATTTGGTCAAGCCCTTTCATCCCGCTGAACTGTTAGCACGGTTAAAGGCATTACTCAAACGGTACCATATCAATCGCTCAAATAAGGTGAATATTGGAAATATCGAGCTGGATCGCGCGACTTACCAAGTGTTTGATGGTGGAAACGAAATCACCTTGCCTCTAAAGGAATTTGAGCTTTTATATAAATTTTCAGCCTATCCGGGCAAAACATTTTCAAGAGAACAGTTGATTGAAGATATTTGGGGATATAATTACGAAGGGGATGAGCGAACCGTGGACGTTCATATTAAACGTTTGCGACAGCGTTTTTCAGATGTGAACTGCCCTTTTAAAATTACGACGATTCGCGGGCTCGGTTATCGTTTAGAGGTGAAAAAATGAAAATCATCAAGATGGTAAAAAAAAGCGGCGAGGTTTTAGCCATTTTACTCCTATTACTTTTATGCTGGACAGCCGCTTTTTACATCACTCCCTGGTTTTTCCAAGCCTTTCCCATCCATCAGTTATCTTCCTATAAGATGCAGATGATCGATACCTTTTTTGGATTTTTTCTCTTTGGACTCATCATGTATGGCTTTTCTAAAATTAGTTTTTTTCAAGAAAAACAGAGTCTGTTTTTGCGACCAATGATTGAGGCGATGGCAAAGATGGCTCAAGGGAATTTTAATATTGATCTTTCATTTTATAAAAAAGAGTTCGGGAATCGAAATCATCCCTTTAATGAAATTGCAGAGAGTATTACCCATATGGCAACAGAGCTCGGTGAAATGGAACAAATGCGCCAGGAGTTTATTTCCAACGTTTCTCATGAAATCCAATCACCTCTGACCTCCATAACAGGATTTGCCCATGCCTTAAAAAGTGATCATCTATCTGATGAAGAACGCATGCAATACCTCGAAATTATTGAGGTGGAAAGCATGCGGCTTTCAAAGCTAAGCGATAATCTGTTAAAGCTAACTTCATTGGAGTCCGACCATCCGCCATTTGAACCAAAATCCTACCGTTTAGATCAACAATTGCGCAGAGTCATCCTTTCGAATGAACCGCAATGGAGAAATAAAAATCTTGAGATGGATGTTTCCTTGAATAAAGTAACCATCAATGCCGATGAAGAGCTGATGGATCAGGTTTGGATAAATTTACTCCATAACAGCATTAAATTTACACCAAACAATGGGAAGATTGGTGTGGAAATAATTAAAAATGCTGCGGATAGGATTACTGTGACGATTAAAGATACTGGAATTGGGATGACAAAAGAGGTTCAGATGCATATCTTTGAACGTTTCTATAAAGCCGACCCATCAAGGAACCGTTCAAATGGCGGGAGTGGATTAGGGCTTTCGATTGTAAAGAAAATCATTGAAATGCATAAAGGGGATATACAGGTTGAAAGTTCCCCTAACAAAGGGACAGAGCTTAAAGTGATCTTGCCAATTGACCAATAAACAAAAACAAGCCCTTCTAAAAAGTAGAAGGTGCTTGTTTTTGTTCGTTGCGCAAAATTGTTCAGCGAAAATGAGGGCGGTTCTCTTTTGGATATTTATTTCTTCTAGTGACTGGAGGTCTTGCACTTTTGTATTTCGTGCAATAGTCTAAACATTAAGACCAACTTGTCTTTCAATTTACTGAAGAAACTCTTTTCGTTTTTTCTTATTTGACCGATTAACGACAAATATCCAAGCGAAAAGGATTACAACTATACCTCCACCTGCCATCGGAACAAACGGGAATGGTTTTTCCTCTCCTTTTGAAGTAATAGAGTGAGTCCCCATCGATGAGTGATCGTTTACCAATTGATCGTCTGCAAACTGACCTTTCGCGGAAACAATTAAACCAATTACTTTCTCTCCATCGTGGGTAACCAAAATAGAATGGTCTACTTTTTTCCCACCCCAAGACTGAAGATCAACCGGTCCATACAAAACTTTACCATGTGGATTTATTTTATAATTCATTCCCTCAATGGTTATGACGTATTGATCTTCTGTACCCTCTTTAATGATTTTGACATCGCTTATGGTTCCTGTTGGTCCATTTGCTGCCCCAGCTAAGTCATATAATGTTTTTCCGTCAACCTTTTCTGTTAAGAATCTGCTTAAATAACGGACATAGTCTTCATGAGTCAATTCACTTGATTTATGTGAATCAGGAGCTTTTCCGCCAAAGAATGCCTGATCTACGTCTTGATATGTAGCATTACCATCCAGACTAATGATACGTTTTTTTTGAAGTGCAGCTTTTTCAAAAACTTCTTCTTTAGCCGTATCATCCGCTAAATGATCAAAGGTGGCGATATAATAAGCTAACTCAGCACGTGTCAGTTTTTCTTGTGGCTTAAATAAATTCACTCCTTCCGGCGCAGCCAGGGCTCCAATCGTTCGAAGGATCACAATTTGTTCTTGAACTTTCGAAAATTGAATATCGTCATAGATATTCTTTTCGTTCGTAATATGGGCTAAAGCGGTTGAAGAAAATAGGAATGAGACGCTAAATAGAACAGCTATTATTGAAATCATTTTTTTCATTTTATTTCTTCCTTTTAATCATGTTATTTATACAGAATCGTAGTTTGGAGTGAGATTCCTTTTCCTATTTATTCCCCGGCATCCTCTGCCTTTTGAATCTCAATGGCTCCATTCGTTTGTTCAACATAAAAGTTTTTCGAGCCTTTGCTTAGAACTGCAAGATTAATAGATAGAGCTTTGAGATCTTTTAGTTCACCATTCGGAATCATAAATCCATCGATAAAACCAGCTTCGATCTTTAAACTGGCTGTGTTTTGATTGTCCATCGCCATCACTCCAATTAAGATCAAATCATCATAATCGGTATGATAATGAACATAAATATGATCAGAACGGATAAAATACGTCACCTTACATTTTTGATTTAACATCGTTTCCTCTATGCGGTAGGGAGAAGTTGCCGTTTTTTGTGTAACAAAGTCCTTTAAATTTTTAGATAGTAAACGATTGTCATAAAGCAGATCACCCTGCAAAAAGATACGGACAATGTCCCAATATTGCCCGACTTTATCTGCTAGTTGAAGCGGACTTAAACGTCCATAATGATCGAGTATTTGTTTCCTTGCATTTAAATTCTCTTGAATGGCACCTAATAGCTGTGTTTCTCCTTCTAGCGATTCCTTCGTCACTTTCAATTGCATATATTGATAGTAAAGATCATTAAGATCTTGCAGGTCATTCTTTATTTTTTTTTGGATAATCGTTTTGTTCGCTAAGACATCCTCAATTTGATTGGATTGAAAAATAAAGTTCAAATAAGCATCCATACCAATTGAGTTATAGAACATTAATTTATCTGCAGCCAACTCCTGTTGCTGGGCATATCCCTTTTGCATTTCCTGCACCTGTGGTGTTAATTGTTCAATTTCGACTTTGGTTTTTTGCATTTCATTTTTTAATTGTTGGGTTGTGTTTTCATTTATGCCGACTAGAAACTCTTTGAAAACACCTAAAACATGAGCGCTCGTTTGAGACGCAGCAATCAATACCAGAAAAAATGTGAGAAGTCCGATAATAAATTTAGCCATTTTTCAACATCTTTCTTGTTGCAAAGTAGCTTCCTAATAATCCAATCGCTCCTCCACATGCGATAAGAGAAAGCATAATCAAATTCATATTTTGAATACTAAAAGTAAAAATATAATAAAATTTCATCTGTAATTGATACAAAACATATTCATAGAGTAAAAATAAAGTACTACTAGCGAATAAACTTCCGATCAAACCTAATAGAAAGCCCTCAAACAAAATTTGATTCCGAACATGAGAGACTTTTGCACCTAGTAATAGTTTGACCTGTATTTCCTTTTGCCGTTGGTATAAACCCAAATGAACGGCGACATGAACGGTTAAAAAGGAACATGCAATCATAAGGGCTAAAACAATCAGTCCATATCGATTGATCTTGCTCGACCACGAAAGGATGGTATGAGCATATGTTTGAGCATAAATGACATCTGTAATCCCTTTAATCGATTTTAATCCTTTTGCAACTGTGTCAATTTCGCTCTTATCTTTTAAATCCAGCAGGATGGTATCTGGTAAATGGCTGTCTTTAAAAGAATCAAATAAGTAAGACTTCCCCTGAAAAAATTGCCTTAAATTATTTAAGGTTTCTTCTTTTGTTTCAATCGTTATATTTTGAGTAAAGCCCTTTGTTCTCAAAATTTGCGCTACCTCTTGTGTATTAACGGAAGGATCTACAAATATCTTTATTTTCACTTGGGAACTTAGAAAGTTGGTCACATTATCCAAACCTGTTTTCATTAATAAAAAACTGCCTGAAATGGATAGAGAGATAAATACCAGTAAAATCGTTGCTATGGCAGCTGCAGCATTTCGTTTGATTCCCTCTCTAACGTCACGCAAACTATAGATTAAGATATTCATAGCTCTCTTATAATCCCCCCTTCCATTCGTATTTTTCTACCTGGAAACGTTTTGACTAGTTCTTTTGAATGTGTAACGATTAGCATTGTGAGACCGTGTTGCTGATTAATTTGTGAAAATAGCTGCATGATCATGAATGCATTTTCCGGATCCAGATTTCCCGTTGGCTCATCAGCAAGCAATATTTTCGGTTTATTAAGTAAGGCACGAGCAATCGCTACCCTTTGTTGTTCTCCTCCTGATAGTTGTGCCGGATACCGTTCCTCCTTTCCTCTCAAGCCCACCTGTTCAAAAAGCTCCTTGGCCCGCCCCATGATTTCAGACTGACTTTTCCCTAATACTTCACCGGCTAAGCAAACATTTTCGAAAGCCGTTTTTCTCTCAAGCAATTCGAAAGATTGGTAGACTGTACCAGTTATGCGTCTTAATTCAAATTTTTTCATTTTTCTAATGGAAACATTTTCGATCCATACTTCTCCCCCGAAGTCCTCGGTATACCCATTTAGTATTTTTAAAAAGGTACTTTTCCCTGACCCTGAACTTCCTTGTAAAAATACCAATTCTCCTTTTTGGATTTCAAGGTTTAATCCCTTTATCACTGGAACTCCCAGGTAGCTTTGCTTGAGATTTTCAATTTTTATCATCATTTCACCTTCTAAATCAAAAGCATCCTAAAAAATGGATGCTTTTGATTTATTATTATCATATCCATTCGAATTCTTTATTACTTGCTGTTCGGTTTTTGCAAATCAAGAGTTGGGGTCTGATCAAAGAAATTATATGGTTTCAATAATAGGGATACCCATTCTGTTGGCATGATTGGCCATTCTTCCGCTCTTGGAATATGGGTAATTCCAGTTGTGACCCAAACAACGTCATCCGTATTTTCAATTGGTCGATTTTGCTGCGTCCACAATCCCAGGCCGATTTCTTTCGTACTCTGATTGATATATTTCCCTTCTGGATATAGTTCATTTTCATTATAAGGTGTTACCCAAACATGTTTTCCTGCATAACCGACTCGCTTCGCAAGATAGGAATCACTCGTAAACAGCAGGTTTTCAGCAAATGGCTGGGTACCGCCAGCATAAGGGATAATCTGATAACCCGTCGGATACCCTTGCTTATTTTCCTTTTCACTATTCGTAACCAGTATGAGTTTGCTAGGGTCAGTCCATTTCTGTGCTGCATCTAATTCCTTTTTATAGATAGTTTTGCCGACAACCATTTCACTATTGCGATAAGGATACGATTTGTCGGTAACACTTTGAGCTTTAGGGGTTATTTTCTCCACACTGTTTTTCTCCCCATCTACATCCATATCAAGCCGGAAATTAAAAATATGCTGGTGGTATACACCGACTAGATTTTGATCAAGCAATGTCCCATTTCGTGTATCTTGTTTGGCCGTACTGTCGTGCATCGTCTTACTCTTCACAGCTTTAACCGCTTCAATACCTGAAGCACCACTATCGATTTCAATATTCCCGTTTTGCTGGAATACCCAATCAAATATATAATCATAATTCCCTACAGTCGTGATGAAACGAAGAACCAATTCTCGTCGATCCCTGCTCTCCGAAGTGCCTGTAACAAAATCATTATGTGTCCATTCAGGACCGCCCTCACGCTCGAATATGCCCATCACATTATGTGATACATACGGCTTCCCTTGGTAGTCAACCAAAGTAGCATCGAACAGTTTAGCATTTGCTGGTACGTCCGAACCTTTCACAAGAGGTCTGCCTAAATTCCCTACACCATATTCCCCGGAATCCATATATGATTTGAAATACCAACCGACATCTGGATCTCCATAAGGGACGGTCATTCCGCCAAGACTGCCTTCATACATGATTTTTCTTATTTTTCCATGATCATTATAGGTAACGGTATTAATAACAGGGCCTACACGCGGATCCAAGCGAAAGTGGAAGGTGAAATTTTGCCATTTGACTTCATTCCCATTAACGTGGAAGCTTGTACCCTTTGGCTGCACAATATTAAGAGGTTTAGCCGGCTCGCGCTTACTAGCATTATCCTTCATGACATAAGAGGTGTTTTTCATTGGGACCGGTATCACGCCTTCATCCTGAACTTGAATCACCTTCTTTTTATCCAAATCGATGACGGCAACAAGATTCTCGATAGGGTGTCCCCAGAAATTCCCGTCTCCTGTATCTAAGTAAGCCACACTTTTTAATAATTTTTTATTTGGATCCGCACTATTATCTTTCGGACCAAAATAACCAACGGTTAAAGGAGTAGCAATAACTTTAGAAAAATCTTTTATTCCCCGTTTTAACAGAGCCTTTTTATATTCATTACTAGCGAGAATAGCCTTTTGTGCGGTTGCCCAGTCATCCGCGAGGATCATACCGTGCGCACCCTTCATTTCCTTCCAGGATAAGACCTTTTTATCCCCTAAATCTACGAGTCCCTCTTTTATATGATTATCCTGCATGACAATAATCGCTGCCTGCCGAGGGAGCTTTTTTCCCTGTTTCCAGTTCTTTACCGCTTCTTTGTTTGGTTCCTTTAAGCTTATTTCTTGGAAACGAGTGTTTGCTTTGATATAGCCCTGCTGCTTGAGAATAGTACGTGCCAAATTGATTTCATCTGCGCTTAAAGGATTTAAAGGATTATAGGGAACTTTTTTTTGAACAGAATTTACCTTTGCACTTTCTGCGGCCTCCGCTGTTTGATGATGCTGATAGAAACCAACTCCTCCAGAAACAGCTAAAGCGGTTGTAAGAATAATAGGTACAAGTTTACTTTTTTTCATAAATACCTCCCCATTTTGTGCGTTTTACTAGAATAATAGCGCTATTTGAATAAGGCTGTTTTCTAAAAGATTTTTGTTTTTTCGTAAGCTTTGTTGCTATTTATCCAAGAAGAAGAGTGGTTGATTTCCGCTCCAGGATGCTCGCTTTCCGCGGGGCGGGCGGTGAGCCTCCTCGGCGCTTTGCGCCTGTGGGGTCTCACCTGTCCCTCTGCTCCCGCAGGAGTCTCGCACCTTCCGCTCAATCAACTTCTCACAAACATATTTACATCCTTGAATACAGACTGATTTATACTCCGTACCAATTTAATCCATTTTTATTCAAATCGATCCATACACTTTTTGTATGGGTATACATATCCATTGCCTGCACTCCTAACTCTCTGCCAAACCCGCTTTGCTTTGTGCCGCCAAAAGGAGTCGTACTATCCAGCATATTATACGTGTTCACATATACCGTTCCGGATTTTAGGCCACGCGCCATGCGATGTGCCCGTTGAAGATCATTTGTCCAAACTCCTGATGCCAAGCCATACACAGTATCATTTGCCTTTAAAAGCGCATCCTCTTCATCTTTAAAACGAATGACGGATACAACTGGGCCGAAAATCTCTTCTTGGGCAATCTTCATTTGATTTGTTACGTTTTCAAAAATAGTCGGTGAAAAATAATAACCACTGCCAGCATTTTCATAACGTTTACCGCCTGTTACTAACCTGGCCCCCTCTTCTAGTCCACAGCTTACATAGTGTTCAATGGTTTTAAGTTGTTTATCAGATACTTGCGGCCCCATTTGAGTGGTTGCATCAAGGGGATTTCCAATGCGTATCGATTGAACTTTATTAAAAAATAAATCCATAAACTTATCATAAATCCCGTCCTGAACAAATAAGCGCGAACCTGCTGCACATACTTGACCTTGTGCAAAATAAATTCCAAACATGGAACCGTTAACGGCATCTTCAAGAGAGGCATCATTAAACACAATATTCGGTGACTTACCGCCCAGCTCAAGTGAAACCGGTTTCAAATTATGGCTGGCAGTTTGCATGATCAGGCGGCCTGTCTCAGTCGAACCTGTAAAGGCAATTTTATCTACTTCAGGATGCGATACTAATGCATTACCCGCGACAGGTCCTGTTCCGGGGATAATGTTCAAAACCCCATCTGGAATGCCCACCTCTTGAAAGATTTTTGCAAGTTCTAAAATGCTGATGGAGGTTTCCTCAGCTGGTTTAATCACAATGGTATTACCAGCTGCAAGTGCTGGTGCCAGCTTCCACATCGTAAGCATAAGCGGAAAATTCCAAGGCACGATTGCCCCAATTACACCTAACGGCTCTCTTAAAGAATAGTTAAATCGATTGGAGGGTGAAGCAAATGTATCCCCTTGAACTTTATTAGCAAGACCGGCATAAAATTCAAGAACATCAATGGTTGCAGGCATGGCAATGTATTTTGTTTCATTAATAGGAAGTCCATTATCCATGGATTCGAGTTCAGCAAGGAAGTCTAGCTTTTCCCACATTTTTTGAGCCGCTTTATAAAGCAATCTGCCTCGATCTCCAGGAGACATACTCGCCCATGCACCCGATTCAAAAGCTTTACGAGCTGCTTGAACGGCTTGATGGACGTCCCCTTCATCTGCTTCAGAGATTATTCCATTGATTTCACCAGTGGCCGGGTTTATCGACTTAAAGGTTTTTCCAGAATTACTATCAACCCAACTTCCCCCAATAAACAGCTTATAAACTTTTGTCATTCTTTCATCCACTCCCTTTTTGTGCATTACGGATTTTAAAGCAGCACAATGAATTTGTTATGTTATTATTATTCTGAAATTTCGGTTTAATTTCTATTACCCAGATGGGCCATTTTTGTTAGGAATAACAAGGAACAAAATGATAAAAATGGATATTTTTTCATAATATTTCAATATACTTTCAGTGATAAAAGGAATCGCTTTCATTTATTTAAAATAATGTGACAGACTATTCAGTTAAGTATGATGAATATGTTATAATCAAAAATAAAATCGGTGATGACTATATGGAATTTTTACCCAGTGGTATGTATCAAAAAATTCTAACCTTCATGGATGAAGTAACAGGTACCGAACCGGATTTTCGAAAACAAGTGCTGCTTGCATTTGACCGATTATTTGGTTTTCATCAATCTAATTTTTGGTTAAGTGACGAGAATGAAAACTTTATCGATCCTGTCATGCTAAATATAGATAAGCATGTCATGGATGACTATCTAGAGAATCATTATCATTTTGACGTTTTAATTCCACAAAAAATGATACATAGAATACATAAACAAAGGGTTATCAGTAATCTTGAACTCTTCCCTCCACAAGGCTATGAAAAAAGCGAATTCTATAATAATTTCATGAAAAAATACGGGTTTTATTATGATGTTGGATTAGTACTTTATAATGAAAATAAGATTATAGGACTGATAGATTTTGTACGATCAAAAAAGGATCATCCCTTTAGTTCCTTGGAATTGATGTCGATGGAGATGATTTCTAGATTCTTAACACAAAAGGTCCTCCAATCTCCTTTAATACCATATGAATCAACTAAAAATAACATCAATGACAGTTTTCATGAGTTAACGTTGAAAGAAAAGGAAGTATTAAATCTAGTTCAAAAAGGTTTTACAAATGTCGATTTGGCCAATGAACTATTCATAAGTGTCAATACCGTAAAAAAACATTTGCAAAGTATCTATAAAAAGTTTGATGTCTCAAACCGAACAAGTTTGTGCTATAAAATAAATACAAAGTGACTGGCACATCATCTTCTATAAAAAATATCAAAACAAAAAAACGCTCATCTGAGCGTTTTTTGAATGAATCAATCTGAATTCCCTTTCTGACTTCCTAAATGAATCAAGTTCGTCTCCTTCGATTACGCAGAAACGACGGAATATCCAAAGGGTCTTTTGCCTGTTCGTTGTATCGGTCATAATTTACTTTTGGCGGTTCGGAGTACCGATCATGATTTTCCTTCGGAGGTTCAGGGTACCGGTCATACTCTCTCCTCGAAGGTTCGGAGTATCGGTCATACTCTTCCCTCGAAGGTTTGGAGTATCGGTCATACTCTCCCTTTGAAGGTTCGGAGTATCGGTCATACTCTTCCCTCGAAGGTTCGGAGTATCGGTCATACTCTCCCCTTGAAGGTTCAGAGTATCGGTCATACTCTTGAACGGGTTCACTTCGGTATCTCGGCTCGCGCGGCCTGCGCGGTAACCGATTTTCCCTTTGATATGTATCAGATATTTCTTCCACGGAAGGCTGGGAAGGCGTTTCTACAACGGTTTCCTCTTCCTCATTGAATCCAGTAGCAATGACGGTTACAATGATTTCATCTTGTAAGTTTTCATTAATAACCGACCCAAAAATCATATTTAATTCCTCGTGAGAAGCATCAGCGACAATATCGGCTGCTTCCTGTACTTCAAAAAGACTTAAATTATTGCCGCCCGTTATATTCATGATCACACCTTGCGCTCCATTGATGGAGGTTTCCAGCAGCGGACTGTTTAATGCTTTCCGAGCAGCTTCAGCCGCACGATTACTCCCAGTGGCAATACCGATTCCCATTAGGGCAGTACCTTTATGAGACATGACCGTTTTCACATCAGCAAAATCCAGGTTGATTAAACCAGGCACAGCAATTAAATCGGAAATCCCTTGAACCCCCTGTCTGAGGACATTATCCGCTTCACGGAAAGCTTCCACCATGGGGGTCTTTTTATCTACAATCTCCAATAACCGGTCATTGGGAATAATAATTAGGGTATCCACCGCTTCCCCGATGGCGTTAATTCCAATTTCAGCGTTTTTTGCACGTTTTAGACCTTCAAATTTAAACGGACGGGTAACAACCCCAATGGTCAAAGCGCCAAGCTTACGGGCAATTTTCGCAATCGCCGGAGCTGCCCCTGTACCAGTTCCGCCGCCCATTCCAGCTGTAACGAAAACCATGTCTGCGCCTGCTAAAACCTCTTCGAGCTGCTGTTTGCTTTCTTCGGCGGCCTTTCTTCCTATTTCCGGATTTGCACCAGCTCCTAAACCTCTTGTCAAGGCTCCGCCGATTTGCATTGTAATCTCGGCTTTTGATTGATTAAGAGCCTGTGCATCGGTATTAACAGCAATAAATTCTACACCCTCCACCCCAGCTTCGATCATTCGGTTCACGGCGTTGTTTCCCCCGCCGCCAACACCAATGACTTTGATCGTAGCGAATTGGTCGAAATCGGCATCAAATTCTAACATGATGATTCCTCCTATATCTAAATTTAGTTGAATTTCCTCACTAGGATTGCATGATAAATCTTTTATCTAATTTAAATTTCCCGTCTCTTTTTGGTGTTTAGTAGATTAGGAGGTCCAAGTAAAGTTTCTAGAATGACTCTTTTGCCATTAAACATGATGTAGTTTTAAGTCTACTTAACCTGGATTTTATTGTCTAGTTAAGATAAACCTATTCAAAAGGGGGAAAAAATGGGGAAAAATTCACACTTCTTTTTAATAGAATTTACCTACCATCTTTTTTTCTCAGAGAGAAATAGATTGAGAAATGAAAAACCAGAAGGTGATTTTTCACCTCCTGCTTATTCATTGAGCGTCGCACCGATTCACTAAGCTAAATTTCGTACCGATGAGTAATTTTTCATACGGAATTGGTTTATTCAAGATGAAACAGATTGAACTTGTTCTTTTACAGTTGATTGAACGACTTTGCTTCTTGTAACAAGACTTACAATAATCATAGTAGAAACATTTACAATGAGAGCGATAATCCCGGTGTTTAATTCTTGCACCGATTGCGGCAAAATTGGGAAAAGCGTGCCAATCGATGCCCCGGTAATCGTAACATACCCTACGACAATCATTCCCGTAATCATTCCGCCCGCAGCACCTTGCTTCGTAACAAAATTACTCTTCATTAAGCTTGCGAGAACCGCCGGGAATAATTGGGTCACAAAACTATACGCCATTAAAAGCAACGTTACAATCCCATCTCCCCCATTTAAAGTAAAATAAACGGAAATAAGCGCGATTACAGGTACTAGGGATTTTGCAATGATGGAAACCTGTTTATCTGTTGCTGCTGGCACGATAACTTTATAAACATTCTTAGCTAATGAACTCGATGAAACCATTAATAACATCGAACCGGGGACTAAAGCGGTTAATAATCCTGCTGCTCCGATTACCCCGACAAACCACGGATCAAATGTTTGAATTGAAATTCGGAGCAAGGCAAGATCCGTTGCTGCCCCTTCTAAACCTGGGACTTGACCGATAGCCGCAAAACCGACGAAAAAGACAAAAAGCAGCATGATAACATATAAAGGCGTAAAAATGGCGTTTTTTCGAACTGCTTTTGCACTCTTTGCCGAGTAGGCCGATACGAACAAATGAGGCCACATGGCTGACCCTAACACGGTCATGATAACAGTAGAGATGAGCCATGATACACTTAATCCTTTATCAGGAATTGTTAAAAATCCAGGATTAGCTGCATGAATCGATTCAAACATCGGTTTTATTCCTCCATAGTAATGGAAAGGAATATAAATCCCGATAAAGGCTACAATCGCAAAGATTAAAATATCCTTAATGACAGCGGTCCATGCCGAGCCGTGAATACCAGAGATCATGACATAAATCGTTACGGAAATAGCACCAATCCAAACTGCAGCGGTGGGAGATATCGATCCATAAGAAGCTTCCGAAACAATGATTCCTAATCCTTTTAATTGAAGAACAATGTAAGGAATCATGGATATGACACCAATAAAGGCTACGAGTACCCCTAGATATTTACTTTTAAACTTTGTAACAAAGAAATCCGATTGGGAAACAAGATTCTGTTCCTTTGCGTATTTCCAGATGGCCGGAAACATCCAATAAATTAAGACATAAGAAAGACTTAAATAAGCGAGGATATAAAGGGCTGGTCCGCCTTTTCCGTAGGCCCAAGAGCTCGCACCCAGGAATGTAAAGGTAGTAAAAGCTTCACCCGCCATTAAAAGAAAGACAAAGATTGCACCGAAGCCTCGTCCTCCGACTGTCCACTGCTCAAGGCTCATATCCTTGCCTTTTTTCGCTTTGATCCCTAAATAAAGTGAAAAGAGTAAAAAACCCAAAATAACTAAAAGGGCTGAATTCATACAATATCCCCTTCCTTGTTTGCAGGGTCCAGTTTATAAACGATTGCCAATAGGACAGATGTCAAAATAACCCACACAATCACCCAAAAAAACACAAATGGTAATCCTAAAATATACGGTTCTACTTTGTTAACAAATGGCAAACATCCTAGCATACCTAGAAACGGTAGTAAGGAAAGTAACGCAATCACTCGTTTCATCAGTTTTCCCCCTTAATTAAAAGTTGAATGACACATCTTAAACCTAGTGGATACGCTTACAAATCATTCTAGCTTTCTTGCATGATGAAGCCTGATTTTGCTCGAGAATGTTCTGATAGATAATCAAAAACAGCACTGATAAATAGTTTCCCAATCAAAATCATGGACCGCTCATCCACATCAAACTTTGGATGGTGATGCGGGTAAATAGCATTGATTTCAGGGTTAGCGGCGCCGACCCACACGAAAGTTCCTGGAACTTCCTTTACATAATAAGCAAAGTCTTCCATCCCCATCATCGCTTCAATATGTTGGACTTTGTCTTCTCCAAACAAGGATGTCGCCAATTTTTCCATTCTTTTTGTTTCCTCTGGATGGTTCCAGACAGCTGGGTAGCCTCGAGTGTATGTAAAGTTGGAAACCGCACTTGCCCCTTTGCATGTGGATTCGACAACTTGTCCCATTTGTTCCTCAATCAAATCCCTTACCTCTTCATCAAACGTCCGAACAGTTCCGATAATTCTTGCTTTATCTGGGATTACATTAAACCCGCTGCCACTATTAAAGGCACCGACTGTAATAACAGCCGTTTTAATAGGATCAACCCGCCTGCTGACTATTTGCTGCAAATTCATCACAAGCTGACTTCCAGTCACAACGGGGTCAACTGTTAAATGAGGTGTTGCACCATGACCACCTCTGCCTTGAATCTCAATTTCAAATGTATCCCCACAAGCACAGATGTAGCCTTCTTTAATGCCAATGATTCCATAGGGATGCATGGAAGAAACGTGTGCTCCAAAAATCACATCTACTCCCTCTAAACAACCGTCCTCAACCATTGATTTTGCTCCGCCAGGGATAACTTCCTCAGCAAACTGATGAATGAACACAATATTTCCTTCCAATTCGTCTCTCACTTCACTTAACACCTTGGCAACACCAAGTAATGCGGCAGTATGGAGATCATGTCCACATGCATGCATCACGCCAGGGACCTTGGATTTGTATTCAACATCTTTTTCGTCTTGAATCGGCAAGGCATCGAAATCAGCCCGTAATGCGACGGTTTTCCCTGGCTTACCCCCTCGGAGCAATCCCGTAACACCTCTTCCGCCCACTCCTGTTTTCACTTCCAAGCCTAAGTTGGTTAAAAAAGCGGCTACTTTCTTCGGTGTATTCACCTCTTGGAACGACAGCTCGGGATTCATATGAAGATCCCTTCGAATATCGACCATTTCTGAATAAAGTTTTTCCAGTTTATTAAAAAGCTGTTCTTGCATAAGTAAACCTCCTTTTAGTAGACTACACACCGAATAATCCTCATACTTTTCAAAATATTATAAAAAGTATAAAATGATTTTAAAGCGTTTTCAATGTAGGTATTTACCGATTATCCTCAATATTATGTATGTATTTACACCGGGAGGTTCCTATGGAAGTGATAAAGCCAGCTCTATCCTTTTTAGATCATGTAATAAATAAAACCCCTTTTCAAATTTGGGCAGGTCAACAGCATGATCAAAAACATATTTATAGTAACGGCAGCGAGATTCCTCTTTTACCGCCATTTTTTTCCCTTTGCAAACCATTTAAAACCTATTCGATAAACAGTCAAAACGGGAAGACCTTCCTCCATTTTTTATATCCGGAAGAGTTTTATATCTGTCTTTGCATGTTTAAAGAAAATTTGATTCTACCTGACGAAACACTCAAACAGCTTCACTATTATTTTTATCCTTTATACAGTCAGGAGTTGATTCAAAAGCGAGATCGCGAATGGAAAATGGTGATGGAAATAACAAGATCAATCAATTCATCCATTAATACGGATGAGGTGCTAACGAATATCGTTCGAAATGCCATCAAGGTGATCCCCGCATCAGATGCAGGATATTTACAGCTATTTGATGAGGAGCGGGAACGACTGGTTATAAAGGCAGCTGTTGGTTTCAATGAACACATTAACCACTTCCAACCCAAAAGTGGTGAGTCGATAACGGGAATGACCTATCTAGATGGAAAGACGAGAATTTACCATTCTCGAAAAGAAATCTTGGCTTCAATGAGCGAAGAAAAGATTACGGAGGAAAATTTCCAACATATTATGGCTTCTTCCGATCAGCATTTTCTTAAAGGAGGAATTTGTGTAGCTGTTTCCGTTGGGGAAAAGCGAATTGGCGTCATGATGGTACACCAATTTTTCACTGAAGGAGGCTTAACAAACCGGGATATCGATTTATTACAAGGTTTTGCTGACCAAGCAGCCATTGCTATCCAAAATGCAGCGCTTTTTTCTGAGATAAAGAATAATTTTGCTGTGCTGACAGAACTAAGTGAGCAGTTGACAGAAAAAAATGCATTGTTAAACAAACGCAATCAAGTTCATAAAACGTTAACACAAATTTCATTGGAAAATAAAGGCGTTAAAACAATTATTTCGGAATTAAGCAAAATGATAGAAACGCCCATTTCCTTTTTCGATTGCACGGAAGATGAATTTTTTTGCAGTCATCAAAGCCAGCTCCACCTCTTTCATTATGAAGAAATTAGAAAAATAATTCATCCGAATCATGGCCCTCATAATATCGAAGTTCATGGCACGGAAAATGGTTCTTATTATCTTTATCCGATTCATAATGGAACTGCTTTTTTAGGGTGCTTAATTGTGGCAGCAACAAATCCGCTGAGCAAAATGGATATCGTAACGATTGAACAAGGAGGTGCGATTCTTTCATTAGAATTAGTAAAAAAACATACGTTGACAGATATTTACTACAAGAAAACTCATGAATATTTTACTGCAATCATTAAAAATACAAATCCCGACTCGCTCTATGAACATGCAAAAGATCTTGGACTCATTCCATCCTCCTATCTATGTGTTGCCTTATTTGAAATAAAAACATATCCTGACTTGCAACTTTTAGAAGCAAATATTCACCGCTTAGTTTCATTTATTAAAAAAGGCTTTCCAGAGCATCATTTGTTAATCTATGGTTTTCACAATAAAGTCAATCTTCTCATCTCTACTGATCATCCAGCAACTCAAGCAAAGATAACGGAAAGACTCGCAAATCTAATCAGGATTTGGGAAAGTAAGGATGGATTAGAGGTATCGGTTGGTATTGGTTCAACCTATAAAGGAATTGAATATATTTCAAGGAGCTATGATGAAGCAGAAAAAGCACTCGCGTATTTAGCTAATCGGAGCGAACAGAGGATTATTCATTATGAAAACATTGGAGTAAACCGCCTATTTATCCATCAGCAGCCGCAGGAAATTGAACGTTTTTTAGAGGAAACATTAGCTCAGCTTTTGTCAGAAAAGAACCATCATGAACTAGAACATACACTCCTTACCTATATTCAATTGAACAAGTCAGCTGTCGAAACAGCTAAAAAGCTTCATATTCATATAAATACGCTTTACAAGCGGTTAAAAAGAATCGAAGAACTATTAAATGTTGATTTTAATAATCCAGAAGATAACCTAAAAATTCAATTAGCCTGCCACTTGAGAAGCTTCGTACAAGCTTAAAAGGAGAAGTGCTCATAACACTTCTCCCTGCAACCTTTACCGTTCCCTAATAATTGATGTGGGGCCAGGCACTGTCATGAACGACGCACTGACTCCCTGAAATCTACAATCCCACGAGCAACATCTTTCATTAAATAAGTGAGATACGTTTCATTCGAAAGATTCTTATCCTCGATTGGGTTTGTCATGAATCCCATTTCGATTAAGACCGCTGGGACTTGAGACCAATTTGTGCCGGACAAATCGTCGCGAAAGGAAATACCATTTACTTTGACATCCCGATTTTCCTTTACCTCATCCACAATCAATTGGGAGGCCTTTAAACTATCCTTGTAGATGGTTTTCGTATAAGGATTCTTGCTTGATGGGGTTAGAATCGAAAAGCCTCTGACACTCCGATTGGTTGATCCGTCCGCATGAAGGCGAATAAACAAGTCCGCCTTATTCACATTGGCCATTTCAGCCCTTACTTTATTACTTACATTCACATCGTTTGAGGTTCGTGTATACACGACGTTAAAACCTTTTTCTTTTAAGATTGCACCTAAAATTCTAGAAGCCTTTAATGTCAGCTTATATTCAGGTGTACCGGTTGTGATCCCCCTAGTTCCTCCCGTTACTTTTGGTTTTTCCTGGTTAGCCCCTGGGCCGATTTTTTCAGTTGATAAATCAGCTTTTTGCTGGTGACCAGGGTCAATGCAGATGACAAGCGGTTTCCTTTTTGGCTTCGCCGTGATGGGAAGTGCTGTCTTTTCCTTTTTTTCATCCCGTGCAAGCGGTTCTTTTTGTTCAACTGCTCGAAAACAAATAAATGTGATCAAGACCATCACAAGGATGAGAAGAATGGAACCATATTTTTTAAAAAAGCGGCTCACTATAGACTGTCCTCTCTTGCCTTGATGGTGGTTACATTTTGTCTTTCTACATCATTTAATGAGCCATCAAAGGATGCATTGGCATGATACCACGATTTACCTGAAAAATACTTTTGCAAATCCTTCGATTTAAACACATAGCCATGACGGGCGTAGATTTCATTTCTGGCTAAACGAAGCTGCCATTTTGGTAAGATATCTATGTCGTCTAAGCTCAGCAACCTTTTATTACTAGTAGGTATAATATAATCGGAAGAAGAAGGTTTTGAACTTTCTGGCAAAAGGTCACTAGATTCTTTTTTATTTTCTGCCGTTTTCTCTGTTGATGGAGCAACCTTTTTAGTTGCTGTAACACTTGTTTTTGTTACTGGCTTTTGAAGGCCTTTAACTACGAACGGAGTGACACTTACAACAGCCAGCATCCCAACAATGGATCCAACGGCCACTATTTTCTTATTTTTCGAACGATATTTCTTTTTTTCCACACGGGAATTAGGGTTTGGGGATATATTTTTATGATCTTTAGTGATTCCCGAACCGCAGTTCGGACAGAATCCACTAGATTTATTAACTTTTCTACCACAATTACTGCAAGAATTCATGAAATCATTCCCCCATCTATTAATTATTCCTAGAAGGACATAAAAATATCTATAATCATAGTTATTATAGAACAAAAAGAGGATTCAATTTTTGCAAACAGATTAAATTGATGTGACATTTGAACCAACTCAAAGCCAAAGTAAGTAACTGTTCTTCCCCCATCTAGTTTTCCTCCCAATTGTAAATACCAGCCGTCTTTCTACCAGTTTACTACACAAATCGACAAGTTCAGCGCCTTCTTTTCCAATCAAACGTTTAATTAAAACCGGAGCAAATCCTTTTAGAAAACGAACATTGGCTAGTTTCCTAGGAAATATTTTGTCGATAAGATCGTTCTGTTTTTTCCGTATAATCTCCCAAACTATCAAAATCCAGCATATCCCGCATATTTTGACTAGTTCCTACAAACCAGCCTACTAATCAAACAATTGATTAGTATCCGGAAATAGGTTGTTAAATAAGGATTTCCCGCCTTACTTCAGTAAAAACATTGTCAAAATCCCCAGAAAGGGTTCCTCAATAAAACCTGAAAATAATTTCCTTATTATGGACATAATAAAATGGCATATTGACTGGGACTTATAGGAGGACACTATGGTTCACGAACTATTTAGATACTTCCCTTTACTATTTTCAATAATACTTCTTGTTGCAGCAATCATATTTGCCGATTGGAAAAATTGGAGAGAATATTACTCAACCATCCTATTTGCTATTAGTGTAGACTTTTTTATTGCCATCATTACCTATAAACATTCACTCTGGTTCTTCCATAAATCCTTATTAGTTCCCAATCATACGATAGCTGATTTTTTTATTGCTTATACAAATATCCCTCTCATCATATTAACTTTTCTTTCACATTATCCAAACAAGACTCAATTCGTTATACAATTTTCTTATATTTTCGTATGGAGTATTGTATTCACAGTCATAGAGACCATTTTTTTATTGATGAAACTTATGTCCTATCACAATGGATGGAACTTTTGGTGGTCATTAATTGTTTGGTTTTTTATATTTATTGGTATCACAATTCATCAAAAAAGACCCTTATTGGCATGGGGTCTCTGTTTTATATGTACGATTTTTCTGGTTCTTTACTTTCAAATACCCGTTTTAAAATTAAAATAATGATGAGGCTTTAGAGCGTAATTGTTGATATAATCCGAAAAGTGTTGATATCTGTTTAAATTTTGTTGATATAATCCATTTTTGTGTCGATATCCTCGAAAAAGTGTTGATATCCTCGAAAAAGTGTTGATATCCCTCAAAAATTTGTTGATATTCGACAATAGGAGCAGTTATTCTCAGCAACAACCCCCAAAACTTGAAAATAACTGCTAGCTAATGTATTTTGAAGAGAGCTTAAATTACGTTTTACCTCAGAATAGGAAGTGAAGATTATGATAAAGATTGAAATACCAAATCCTGATGTTGTAATAACGAAACAAAGACAGTTAGGTGAAAAAGTAGAAGCTGTGATTAGCAGTGAATATGGTTTTACGGATTATCATCGAATTCCTCGTGATAAAGGCGGGATTATCCTACTTTTTAACGCAGAGGATGAACTGTTATATGTCGGCAAAGCACGGAAATTGCGTCCAAGAGTAAAGAAACATTTTGAGGATACCGTTTCCCCCATTAAAATGCACCGTGATGAAGTATATAAAATTGCGGTTTGCGTCGTCGAAGATCCAACGGAAAGAGAAATTTACGAAACCTATATCATCAACAAGCAGCACGCAAAATACAATATTGACAAAGTGTTTTATAAATAAATTCCGTCAACATAAAATCACCTTGCACTATAAGTGCAAGGTGATTTTCACATTTTCTATAAACTTTTGCTGAGTGGGGGTCAGACCCCCGAATTCAGGCCTTATAATAGGTGAATTTCCAACTATAGCTCAGTACAAAGATTGTAGATGGTTGCTGACATTTGCAACGTTTAAATGATTACATTTATTTACGGATTCAATTGCATGTCCGTTATCATCCGTACACCAGGATTGGGATTGGAAGGCTAAAAAAATCCCTGCCCATCGATTCTCTTCGGTAAAATGAATAAGGATCTCACCGTCTTGCCAGATTCCATCATCATTTTTCCATCGGCCCACATTCCCCTGATTCATATGAATATCATGGATCCCGTTACCAGGTAAAAAGTGAAAATATTGATCCGGATTATCCTCTTCCGGTCCCCATCTCTCACCATAAGCATATAGAGTTGCATTTTTCTCCATGGCTTCCTTGATGTAGTACTCTACTTTTTCATTTAAATCATTATTGAGACCAGGTTTAAAAGGTGGAAGGGCAACCATTTCCTTGGGGTCGAATAATCCCCCGCGAATATAGTCGAGGGCAATATCCCGATTGTCGTTCGTGATGGGAATAAATCCAGAAGGGAGTGATGGCAATTTTGTGATTTGTTCGGAGTTAAAATTCTCGCTAACATAGTAAAGAACTTCCGAGGGGTGCGTTCCTGATTGAATGTTAACCGCGATTCGATAATTCGTCTCTTGGTCATCTTTAAGATGAATTTCAAAATGAGGGTTTCCGGAGCGACCGATGGCAGTGTTCACAACTTTCCCTTTCAAAACGGTATAATTTCGTAAAGGCATTGGCAGATCCTCCTCTAGTAAATTTAATTACTTGTTTCTATTTTAAGCCATATTCTTTTTCATCACCACATTCTATTTCCTTATTTTTCTATTACTAGGTTAATACTTTTAGATTAAATTAGCCTTTCACACCGCTTCTTAGATGTAAAACATGTAGTGGAACAGAAGTTTTCTTCCCTTGAAGATGAAATCCTTACATTGGAACGTCCAATCAAAAGATGACGGTAAAGGGTGGAAAAAATTTTTTCCACACTTTGTATGATTGATTCTCAAAAAAACGACTACAGAAACCATTCACCCTGAGCGATTTTTTCTACCCTGCCACCTACAAAAACACTAATTTTCCCATCAGCATCACTTGCTTTTAAAAACAATAAAGAAGCCCTGTTCATTTCATATCCTTGTTCGACACGAAGATCAATTTCATTTTTTTCAAAAAATCGGTACTTTAATAAGTACCCGGCTAAGCAGCCGTTCGAGCTTCCCGTAGCCGCATCCTCAGGAATCCCATAATAATCTCCAAAATCACGAACATTTAAATCATTTTCTGGATGATAGGCTTCAGGAGAAAAAACCAGGATCGCTTTTGCTTCCCTATATTCAATTAGCTCAAAGTATTTTTCTTTGTTAATCTTTACTTTTTTAACAGCTTCTAAAGAGGTTAAAGGGACAATAATCACTGGAAGACCCGTGGAGACCTCCTGGATAGGATATTTTACATTTATGTATTCTTTATCGATGTTTAAAACTTCAGCAACTTTATCAGCTTCTAAAACTTGACCGAAAGTTGGTTCATTTTGCTTCATCCAAATCACTTCTTCTTGATGGTCGAAGGAAACGGGGATCTGACCAGCTTTAAAATTTAACTTAAGTTTGTCCGTTGGTTCTGCTAGAATTTCATTTTGAATAATATACGCCGTACCCAATGTCGGGTGGCCAGCAAAAGGAACTTCTTCATTCGGCGTAAAAATCCGAACATCATATCCCCCGTTATTTTTCACATTAGATAAAATAAAAGTCGTTTCAGAATAATTCATTTCCTTGGCGATTTGCTGCATCTCCTCATCAGATAAATTTCCAGCATTCTTAAAAACAGCAAGCTGATTTCCTGTATATTTCCCTTGTGAAAAAACATCCACAATTGAATAATTAATTTTCTTCAATTTGCTTCTCTCCTTCATTCGTAGTGCGTATTTAGAAACTCATTAATCCCCGCGTTAATTTTCACCAAATTTTCTTCCGAAGGAAAATGTCCCATATTAAAAGATTGGAAAGCTATTAAATTCGGTATGATTTCATTTGCTGCTTTACTTATGCTGTTTTCAGGAAAAAAAATATCCTTTTCCCCCGCGATGACTAGCGTTGGTGAATGATAATTTCGTAATTCCTCTTTTTCTGTCAATTTTGGCATATCTTGTTCGAGTTTGATGTATTTAAAAATATCACCGATGATTTGTTTATCGATTTCTTTCATACGACGATCGGACATGGCACCAGCGATTTGATTAAGATATTTTTCAGAGGATGTAGCTTTAAATAAAATTAACGGGAGAAATATATTCTTAATCATTTTTATTTTAGAACCTAACTGGATTCCCGCTGGTGACACTAAGACGGAGCAATCAATTTTATCAGGCTTAAAGGAGGCCATTCTCAATATAATCCCGGCTCCGTAGGACGCTCCAATAAATCCGCAACTCTTCATCCCAAAGTAATCCATTAATTCTTCAATCCAGATCGCAAAACTTCCATCCTTCGCAGAAATCCTAGTTTCATCACTGTATCCTGGATGACCAATTGTATCAGGGGCATAGATTCGATATTGATCGGTCAACGGTGAAAACCATGATAATGTCATTGGATTGATACAGTTGCCACCTTGAAATATAAACAATGGTTTTCCTTCGACAGGTCCTGCTACTAGCATATGAGTTTTCCCAAAGCTTGTATTGATATAGATTCTATCAACCTCAAACTTTAATGATTGAAGATAATTTTCATAGTGTTGAGAAAGTTTTCTTTTTCCTTCCGGGTTTTTAAAAATGGTTCCCGTCCTCATAGAACACCTCGATCTTTATCGATAGGTATACATCATCCAAAAACCAATATCCTCAAAGCCAATTCGCTTATAAATCGCTCCCGCTTCAGGATTATCGTAGAACAAACAAAGTTCTTTCCCCTCGCTTAAAAGTTGGCTGCATAGCCTAAGCATACACTTGGTTGCATATCCTTTTTTCTTATAGTCTTCTAACGTAGCTACCCCCACAACCATTGCAGACAATGAATTTTCTGCAGCTGTTGAGGCAGTGGAAACCATTTTTCCATCGTCCTCTAGAAAAAATGACCGGGAACTGCCGTCTTTCCATTCACGAATTTTTCTATCCACTGTGATAGTTGAATTGCAAAACTCTGGAATAGAGGTTAATAAGATAACAAGATCCGCTGCATCCGTGGGAGTTGCTTGTTGAATATTCGAAAAATCAATATTCGTAGGATCAACATTCAATTTGGTACACTTAGCATAATAGGTTTGTCTTTTCCTTTTATATGGTTGAGGCAAGTATGGCTCCATTTGTTCTGTGATTTCCTTAAGTCCAGACATCATCTTAAAAGCAGGATCTTTAGACATGATCTCGGCAAATCCATTAGCATTAAAAGCTTCTGTCGCAAATGGTATATAGTTTTCCTCATACTTTAACAAGACAGCAATCAATTTTCCTCTTTCGTTAAACTCTCCCCAAAGCTTTTGAAACTCTTGTTCATAACCATATGCTTCAATGTCACCAATGATAAATAAATTTTCAGCAGGTCGGGTCTTTAGGAAATTAAGACAAACCTCATGATCATTTTTATTTAGTCTTCTAATCATAGTTCTCTTCCTTCCGATTGCAATTTTAACCTTCCTTTTGACGAAAAAGACAGCTTCACAAATACTATTATCCATTCAGTCTCTTTCCTAATTCCTCCAATTCTATTATAAATACTAAGTAGGAACTTAAAAAGCCGTAACCTATCAGGAGGTTACGGCTTTTTCAAAGATATTTTTTTAATATTTAAACTCTTTCAAGATTGAAGCGGGTGATGGGAATCGAACCCACAACAACAGCTTGGAAGGCTGTGGTTTTACCACTAAACTACACCCGCAAATGATATTTTATTTTTTACAATACCGGTGGTCGGCCTCCCTGATTTGAACCGGGGATACTGGTCGATCGTGATCTACCAACTGAGCTACTGAGCCATAAAAAAAATCTATATCAACAGCAGGTATATCCTACTGGGGTAAAAGAACGGTCCGGACGGGACTCGAACCCGCGACCTCCTGCGTGACAGGCAGGCATTCTAACCAACTGAACTACCGGACCATATATTGCGGAGGCAGGATTTGAACCTGCGACCTTCGGGTTATGAGCCCGACGAGCTACCAGACTGCTCCACCCCGCGATAGTAAAAAATATTAAGTTTAAATGATGCTCTAAGCTTAACGACCGCCCCGATTTCAGTATGCTTATTCAAGATGCGGCTCAATCGGTGCGCTGTGGATTATTCGAAGAAGCATATTCGAACGTGCTCCACCCCGCGATAATAGAAAATATTAAGTTTGGATCATGCTCCAAGCTTAACGACCGCCCCGATTTCAGTATGCTTATTCAAGATGCGGCTTAATCGGTGCAATTTGACTAATTTCCCCAAAAAGGAATGGAGCCTAGCGGGATCGAACCGCTGACCTCCTGCGTGCAAAGCAGGCGCTCTCCCAGCTGAGCTAAGGCCCCATGGTATTAATATCATTTTGACTGGTCGGGAAGACAGGATTCGAACCTGCGACCCCTTGGTCCCAAACCAAGTGCTCTACCAAGCTGAGCTACTTCCCGTAAAAATATGGCGCGCCCGAAAGGAGTCGAACCCATAACCTTCTGATCCGTAGTCAGACGCTCTATCCAATTGAGCTACGGGCGCATTATGAAAGTTATTTTGCATGCGCAAAATACTGGTGCCGAGGACCGGAATCGAACCGGTACGGTAGTCACCTACCGCAGGATTTTAAGTCCTGTGCGTCTGCCAGTTCCGCCACCCCGGCAAATTGGAGCGGAAGACGGGATTCGAACCCGCGACCCCCACCTTGGCAAGGTGGTGTTCTACCACTGAACTACTTCCGCATAAGAATGGTGCGGGTGAAGGGAGTCGAACCCCCACGCCTTGCGGCGCCAGATCCTAAGTCTGGTGCGTCTGCCAATTCCGCCACACCCGCATATCCAATTAAATGGTGGAGGATGACGGGATCGAACCGCCGACCCTCTGCTTGTAAGGCAGATGCTCTCCCAGCTGAGCTAATCCTCCATTATACTGTCAGTTATTTTCACTGTCGTAATAAAAACTTTGGTGACCCCTACGGGATTCGAACCCGTGTTACCGCCGTGAAAGGGCGGTGTCTTAACCGCTTGACCAAGGGGCCAACTATAAAATTCAGCAAAATAATAGCCCCTAAAGGGGCTTAGCCTAGCAACGTCCTACTCTCACAGGGGGACAGCCCCCAACTACCATCGGCGCTGAGAAGCTTAACTTCCGTGTTCGGTATGGGAACGGGTGTGACCTTCTCGCCATTATTGCCAGACTATTTTATTTGAGGTATCATTCCCTCAAAACTAGAT
>NZ_SMYO01000028.1 GCF_004358205.1 Bacillus salipaludis | reverse complement strand
AAGGCATCGCTGGGTAGCTATGTGCGGACGGGATAAGTGCTGAAAGCATCTAAGCATGAAGCCCCCCTCAAGATGAGATTTCCCATAGCGTCAAGCTAGTAAGATCCCTGAAAGATGATCAGGTTGATAGGTCAGAGGTGGAAGCGTGGCGACATGTGGAGCTGACTGATACTAATCGATCGAGGACTTAACCAAAACGAAAAGCGGAGGCGACTGTTCAACTTCGACAGACGTTGGAGAGCCGGCACTGCAAATCCTGCCTTTTGGATTTGTAGGGACGGATCGAAACGGCCGAGAAGTTAGGAGCCGAAGCTAGACAAGTCTTAAGGTGAACTCGTTTTTACTAAAACTTCTTCTGTATTATCTAGTTTTGAGGGAATGAACCTCAAATAAAATAGTCTGGCAATAATGGCGAGAAGGTCACACCCGTTCCCATACCGAACACGGAAGTTAAGCTTCTCAGCGCCGATGGTAGTTGGGGGCTGTCCCCCTGTGAGAGTAGGACGTTGCCAGGCAGAATGAGACCAATCTGTTCAAGATTGGTCTTTTTTGATGTTTAAATAAAGATGGATAAAGCAAAGATTGTACGTTATGCGTCAAAATTAAAGTCAGGTATTTTTAAAGGCAAAAGGCTTGGAGGGAATCTGGCTGGACTGCATATTAATTTCGTATTTTCTTTCATATTTAGATTAAGACCGTCTGAGTTTATCCGGACAGTTTTTTTATGTGTTTAACGCGAGAGAGAATGGTTTCTCTGTAGTGATATGATTTTTTATCAGATTGTCCAATCCCTTTTGATATATTGGCATAGTATGTACTAACACTAAAACTAAGAAGGGACTATTATGAAGTTATTAACTAGCTTTTTTAAAATAGGGATTGGCTCGAATCTGGTTGTATTTCTAGCGATGATGCTTCTTCCTGTTTTCATTGTTACCGATCAATTGGATGTTTTTGAGAGAATCATTTCGAATATTTCGGAAAGATAAAGCTGCCTATAGAATTGGGCAACTTTTTTTTATCATGGTTTTCATATAAGCATGGATTGTATTTGGCAATTTAAAATGCTGTTTATAGGAGTATTCCTAATGATATAAAAAAGTCCTTACTTCTTTAAGGTCTTTAAATGTGAGCTATATTTACTTATTTCTTATTAATTCATCTCCCATTTTTTATCATGATATTTGCTCCATCTTCGGAATACAGCTGAACTTCTAAGGATAGCCTGTTATACATTGCAGTTATATCGCCTCTAGGACTTTGACTGACAGCTGTACCATAATACCCGATGCTCAAACCAATTAAACCAGATGTGAAGAACATCATAAGTTTATCGGAAAATGTGCAAGCTGTACTATTTGTTTTTTCTGAATCCCACCCCATTGGTGCAGGTAGTTTACTTTCCTCTAACTTACTTCTAAATAATTTAATATGTTTATTCCCAATTTCTAATCCTTTTAAAAAGAATTGTTTTACATCCTTATGTTGTGTGACCTGACTAAATCCAGTAAGTGCAGCAACTCCCAATGCATTTCTTTGGAGATTGGTAAATAAATTATCTACTTCAGCTGCTGTTAATGGTCTTTTCTCGCCAAAAACATCTAACATAAACCATTGCTTTTTCACAAATTCAACCTTCTCTAAATTAGGCAGGCTGGGAGATCGAATAAACAATCCTTTTGACAATAATAAATCCGTTGATTTTTTAAATAATTGCATTGTTTCAGTAAGGCAGTCCATGTAATAGCTTTTAATGTCATCCCTTACAGATGCTGAAACACTACCAGCGTATGATGTAAGACCAACCTTAGACATTTGGTTTATAAAGTTAAGTACAAAACTGTCAGAATAAAATCTAGGGGCAGCTAAGTCTACATCTTCTTTTATACTAAAACCATATGGAACGACATGTTTTTCCTCAGTTAAAATGGCTTTAATTTTTTCAATATGTGTCCTAGTTAGCTCTAGTGCATATTGAATTATTGGCTTAATTTCTTCATCCTCAGCTTTTTCTAAAAAATACGAAAGAACACATTTGCTAGAGCTGTCATTTAAGTATTGAATCCAAAGTTGAGCAATCTCACCTGCTGTTAGCCTGATCTGGTTTCCCTTTTCCTCCATAAGTAACCTCCAAAAAATATTTTCCCCAAAATTTACTATGGTATGTACTAGCTATAGTTATAATGAATTCCTAACCGTCTAAATTATGAACTCAGCAACCGTTAGCGTTGTCTTAAGATTTTCCTTTTCTATTTCACGCACCTTTCGGCCAATCATAAATTCAATTCGACAAAAATCGTGTGGTGACACACCACCCGATTTTTGTCGAATGAGAAGCTTATTTTGGCATGCCATCTTGTCCATTTGGAAGGTACGGGACCTTTTTAGGCCGATAGGTAATCACATCGGAGGAGTAGATCTCAATGATCAGTTTGTTCTCAGATGTTTTTGCTTGTATGAGAATCGGTTGATTATATTTATTTTTAAAAACTAGGTCCGGTCCATCCCAGCTAACTGTGGCATCTCGTCCAGGCGGAACGTAGGAAACTTCTCTACTGTGTGAATTACGTTGAATCACGTTTAATCCCGCATTATCTACTGCATTAAAGAGGGTAGTGGATACTTGACAAATTCCACCGCCAATATCTTCGGAAAATTCCCCCTTAATAATCACAGGTGCAGCCATATATCCTTTTCCTGCAGTTCTTTTTCCAACTACTTTATTAAAGGAGAATACTTCACCTGGGAACAAAACATAGTTATTAATCGCTTTAGTAGCAAGAGAAATATTTCTGTTCCGCTCTTGATTAAAGTTATTAAAGGTTGTTACATATCTCCCGATCTTTTCACTTCGAATCGTACCAAGCAATTCGCTGTCCACTCTTGGATAAACTTTCTGTAGAGGAACCTCTAATTTGGATGAACCCTTATTAAAATAATAAGCATAAACTTGTTCGGTAAAAATAGTACGATCTAACTTGTAACCTACTTGTTCAGGTATAATCGTTCCTTGATAATTAATAATGGCATTTTTAGGCTGTTTCGAAACAGTTTTGTCGATTTCATCCATTACCTTATTAAACCTTTCAAGGTCCATGGGTAGTTCGGGTATGTTCATTGAAAGGTCAGAACGATTAACAACGGACAATGGCTGCCCATTGTTAGTGAGGAACAAATTTCCTGGCATAAACACTTGTTGAGATAATATAGCTAGCCCAAGCAACCAATTTACATTCATTTTATGAGACCTCCCTTATTTTATTATGAGTTGAAATCGTTCTTTCTATGTAAAAAAGGAAAATGTCCATTCCTCTCTAAAGATTCCGAAAATCAGGAATATTTGAAATCTATTTCCGAAAATCAGGAATTTTCCGTTTTTCCGGAATGAACAAATAAGGCTGTTTCTGTAAGTATCTAGCTTTTAACATTGGCACGATACTTGCAAATTATTGGAATAGCGGACAAAATTTATGAACATCTTAGGGGGTGCATGAAGTAGAACAATTGTTTCACTAAGAAGAAGTTTCGTCCATTTATAGAGGCGGCAGAAGGATTTATGGGGATCACAAAAAGAACTTGGTGTCCGCATTTCTAAGGAAGTTGTATGAACCAAAATGATACCGTTTTCATAGAAACTGGGGTGGGATCTATGATAGACAAGAAAAATAATTATAGGTTCATGAAGAATTTGAAAAGAGAAGGAACAAACTAAAAGGGGGATTTATATGGATTTGTTCGTCATTTTATTAGCGCTCGGGCTGTTAATGTTTGTTGCTTACCGCGGTTATTCTGTTATTTTATTTGCTCCGATTTGCGCACTCTTAGCGGTTGTTCTCGTTGCTCCGAGTCATGTTTTACCGTTCTTTTCCGGTGTGTTTATGGAAAAAATGGTCGGCTTTATTAAGTCGTATTTCGCTGTCTTTTTATTAGGTGCTATTTTTGGAAAGGTAGTCGAAATGTCGGGGATTGCCGAATCCATCGCCAGGACGATTGTCCGCCTGCTTGGAGCCAAACGGGCAATCGTAACAATTGTCCTATTGGGGGCCATTTTAACTTATAGCGGTGTCAGCTTGTTTGTAGCTGTGTTTGCCATCTATCCATTTGCTGCGCAAATGTTCAGACAGGCAAATATTCCAAAAAGGCTTATTCCAGGTACGATCGCACTCGGTGCCTTTACGTTCACGATGGATGCTTTACCAGGAACACCTCAAATTCAAAACGTTATTCCAATCGCATTCTTTAAAACTAATATTTATGCTGCACCAACATTAGGGACGATTGGCGCCATTTTTGTTTTTATTGTCGGTTTGTTGTATTTGGAGATGAGAAGAAAACAAGCGGAAAAAGCGGGCGAAGGCTATTACGGGTTTGAAGCTGAAACCGCAGCTGCATTAGAAAAGGCGAAAGAGGATCCAAACGAAGCTGCTGTTCCCGATTTAACGGCAAAGCAGCCGCTTGGAAAACAAATCTTTGCATTTGTGCCGCTAATCCTTGTCGGGGTTATGAATAAGGTGTTTATTACCTATATTCCGAAATGGTATCCAAACGGATTTGATTTTTCAGCTATCGGCTTGAAAACGTATACAGTGGATGTGACTACGACTGCAGCGATATGGGCGATTATTATGGCACTGATCGTGGGAATTCTCACTTCGCTTCTTTATGATTGGAAAAAGGTAACGAAGAATTTGAAAGAGGGACTAAACACATCCATTGCCGGTTCTCTCTTAGCCACGATGAATACAGGTGCGGAGTACGGGTTCGGTGGAATTATCGCGGCACTTCCAGGCTTTGCTAAGATTAGTGGAGGAATTTCAGGTACATTCCATAATCCGCTTGTCAATGGCGCGGTGACCACGAGTACGCTTGCCGGAATAACGGGGTCGGCATCCGGCGGTATGGGGATTGCCCTTGGTGCGATGGCTGATAAGTATAACCAGGCGATTGCAGCTGCTAATATTCCTCCGGAAGTTATGCACCGTGTTGTAGCAATGGCATCCGGCGGTATGGACACCCTTCCGCACAACGGAGCAGTTATTACCTTGCTTGCTGTTACAGGGTTAACACACAAGCAATCTTATAAAGATATCTTTGCCGTAACGATTATTAAAACCATCGCTGTGTTCTTTATCATTGCCCTTTACACCCTCTTTGGCATTGTTTAAGGGGAAGACTATTATACTCGTAAACTAAGGAGAAGCTATCATGACAAAAGCATTAGAAGGAAAAACAGCATTTATTACCGGCTCCGCAAGCGGGATTGGGCTCGAAATTGCCAAGACATTTGCCCATGAAGGTGCAAATGTAGTGATTTCAGACTTGAATGCTGAAAAAAGTGAACAAGTGGTATTGGAATTAAAGGAGCAGGGATTTGAAGCATTAGCTGCTCCATGTGATGTGACCGACGAGGAAGCTTTTAAGAATGGGATTGAATTGGCACAGAAGACGTTTGGAAAAATTGATATTTTAGTCAATAATGCCGGGATGCAGTATGTTGCCCCCATTGAAGAATTCCCTACGGAAAAATTTAAATTACTGATCGACATCATGCTGACGGCTCCTTTTATCGGAATCAAAAACGTATTCCCGCTCATGAAGGAGCAAAAGTTTGGCAGAATCATCAATATGGCTTCCATTAATGGAGTTATCGGGTTTGCTGGCAAAGCCGCCTACAATAGTGCCAAGCATGGGGTGATTGGTTTGACAAAGGTGGCAGCATTGGAGGGGGCCGAGCATGGAATTACGGTCAATGCTTTATGCCCGGGCTATGTGGATACGCCGCTTGTCAGAAATCAATTAGCTGATTTAGCGAAAACAAGAAATGTAAGCTTGGACAGTGTGATCGGAGAAGTCCTCTTGCCGCTTGTCCCGCAAAAAAGGCTATTATCTGTATCGGAAATTGCCGACTATGCCGTTTTTTTGGCGAGTGATAAAGGAAGAGGCGTAACGGGTCAAGCCGTGATTTTGGATGGCGGGTATACAGCACAATAATTCGTCCGGAGCTGGAAGATGTTTTAGTAAAATTTTGTTAGAAATGGATAGCCTTCTTTCCTATCTTCGAGGGTCTGCCTTTTTGTTATAATAAGGTAAAAAAGGTGACGGGGTGAGAAAGAAAGTGAATCCAGGATTTGAACGAGTTCCTTCTAGTTGGCATGAGCAAATTATTAATCTACTAGCTGAACGAGTCGTCATCGTCGATCGTGAGGGCACTATTCTTTATATCAATGAAGCCTATTGTGAGTTTATCGGAACAACGGTTGAAAAAGCTCTGGGACGTCCAGCAACGGAAGTGATTGAAAATTCACGAATGCACATCGTTGCGAAAACAGGGGAAAAGGAACTAGCTTCCCTTCAACCCATTAACGGTAGTGAAATGATCGCCAATCGTTTTCCGCTTTTTGAAAATGGGGAAGTAGTTGGGGGCCTTGGAACGGTGATGTTTCGCAACCCTGAGGAGTGGCGGATGTATCAAAGCAAAATTCAGCATCTTGTGGAAGAACTGAAGTATTATCAGACCAAAATTCAAAAAGACATGAGAAGTAAATACAGCTTCCAAGATTTAATTGGGACCAGTTCCGCATTCCTTGCGGCAAAAGAACTTGCCAAAAGAATTTCCAACAGTAATTCATCTGTCCTACTGATTGGCGAGTCTGGAACGGGAAAGGAATTATTTGCTCATGCGATGCATGATAACAGCGTTCGTTGTTTCTCCCCGTTTGTGGCGATCAACTGTGCCTCTATTCCCGAGCATTTACTCGAATCAGAGCTTTACGGGTATGAGGAGGGCGCGTTTACCGGAGCAAAAAAAGGCGGCAAGAAGGGGCAGTTTGAACATGCGAACGGGGGAACCCTTTTTCTTGATGAAATAGGAGACATGCCTCTTTCGATGCAAAGCAAACTGCTAAGGGTTCTACAGGAGAAAGAAGTGCGGCGTGTGGGCGGACATAAATCCATTCCAGTGGATGTCCGAATCATTGCTGCCACCCATCGAGATTTAGAAAAGATGGTTGAGGATGGAAACTTTCGTCAGGACCTATACTATCGCTTAAATGTCATAAAGATTCAAATTCCTCCGCTCAGGAAGCGAAGTGAGGATATTCCTTTGATTTCGAGGAGCCTGCTGAAAAAGTTGGAAAAGAGGTTCTACCGAAAAGGAATCGAACTATCGAATGAAGTGCAGGAAAAACTCATGGAGCACACATGGCCAGGCAATATTCGTGAGCTAGAGAATGTGCTGGAGCGCTGCATTAATGTGATCGACGGCAAAACGATTCAACCGAATCACTTGCCATTGTATTTACGCGACCAAGAGTCTAAGCGAGATCGTCAAGACCATTTTAAACCAGTGATTAACGTGAAGACTGACGTTGCGTCTTTACCTGTTCAACCCTTAAAAGAAACCATAGCCTTGGTTGAAAAACAAGCTATTCATCAGGCACTGGCGGTCACGGACGGAAATAAATTAGAAGCTGCCAAGCTGCTTGGAATTAGTAAAACCAGTTTTTATGAAAAATGCAAATTATATGATGTCAAATAGCAATGCCACTTAGATGGAAAGGCCTCGGGAGGGAAGTCAAAAATGATTCAACAAATTTCCATTATTGGTTCGGGTGTAATGGGGAGCAGTATTGCCCAATCTTTTGCTGCTAGCGGTTATTCTGTTATGATCCATGATTTAAATGAAGAGTTGTTACAAAAAGCAAAGAAGCGGATTCTTGAAAATGTTTCACTGATGGTGGAAGAAGCAGGGCTGAATGAGGGGCAAAAGCATACTGTTTTAGCGAATATTCACTATACAGCAGATTTAGAAGAAGCGGTCAGGGAAGCGGATTTTATCCTTGAAGCGATTCCAGAAGTGATTGAGTGGAAGTGGGAGCTTTACGAAAAATTGGAAAGAATCATGAAAGCAGATGCAATTGTGGCCTCCAATACGTCGACGTTTCCCATCTCGCGTTTAATGGAAAAGGCAACTTTTGCCGATCGGATGATGATTACGCATTTCTTTAATCCAGGCCATTTAGTCCCTCTTGTTGAACTGGTGAAGCATCCTCAAACAAAAGAGGCGGTTGTCGATGCGACCATGGATCTGATTCGCCAGATCGGTAAATCTCCGATTCTCTTAAAGAAAGAGATTTCCGGCTTTATTGCCAACCGTTTGCAGACTGCCTTAATGCGGGAAGCCTTTTATTTGTTAAAAGAAGGCGTAGCCAGTGCACGGGATATCGATACAGCGATCACTGCCGGACCAGGATTTCGCTGGGCGTTTACAGGGCCGATTGAAATTGCTGATTTCGGCGGACTTGATACCTGGCAGCGTGTGTTTGAAAATGTAGCTCCTGATTTGGATCAAAGTGTAGAAGCCCCTGAAGTTATTCAAGAGTTGGTTGAACAAGGAAAGCTTGGAACAAAATCAGGGGAAGGCATATTTCCATATGACGATCGGCTCGTTTCCCAAAAGCTAAATGAACGCGACCGTAACTTTATTAAACTAGGAAAAATGAAAGCCCGGGGCATTCCACAACAGGCAAAAGTTTAAAGGATTCGTAAATATTGTTGTCTTTATCCGGAAATTTACGCTAAAAGGGGTTGGAAAGTATAAAATTTCACTCCATAAGTGGGCTGCCAGCTTTTATCCGCGAATTCAGCCGCTTTATCCGCGAATTGAAGGATTTTATCAGCGATTCAATTTTAATAGCCTATAAGAAAATAAGATTGAAAGGTGATGATTTTTAATGGAAAAGTATAAGACGATTGATTCAATTGAAGAAGCTATTCAGGATATCCAAGATGGAGCAACGATCATTGTTGGCGGCTTCGGTCTATCTGGTATCCCGGAAAAGGCCATTCTCGCTTTACGTGATAAAGGAACAAAAGATTTAACGATTGTGAGCAATAACTGCGGTGTAGACGATTGGGGACTTGGCCTCCTATTAGAAAATCGTCAAATTAAAAAAATGATCTCCTCTTATGTTGGAGAAAACAAACTTTTTGAGCGCCAATTTTTGAGTGGTCAGCTTGAAGTAGAATTAGTGCCACAAGGGACACTCGCTGAGAGAATTCGTGCTGGCGGTGCTGGAATTCCCGGATTTTATACGGCAACGGGTGTAGGGACACCGATTGCAGAAGGAAAAGAACATAAAGTGTTTAACGGACGAACCTATATTTTGGAAGAAGGAATTGTCGGAGATTTTGCCTTTGTAAAAGCGTGGAAGGCAGACCCGCTTGGAAATCTTATCTATCGAAAAACAGCCCGCAATTTTAACCCGCTTGCCGCTATGGCCGGAAAGGTCACCATTGCGGAAGTGGAGGAAGTCACTCCGATCGGCGGGTTGGATGCAGATCAAATTCATACCCCTAGTGTTTTTGTTCAAAGGGTCTTCCTTGGAACGAACTATGAGAAGCGCATTGAAAGGCTTACGGTTAGCAAGGCATAGAGAAACGATTTGGGAGGAGAATACGCGATGAGTGAAATGAGACAAAGAATTGTAAAACGGGCGGCACAAGAGATCCAAGATGGGATGAATGTGAATCTGGGAATTGGAATGCCAACGCTTTTGGCAAATGAAATACCGACGGATTATAATGTATTGCTTCAATCAGAAAACGGATTATTGGGGATTGGACCGTATCCGGTTGCTGGGGAAGAAGATCCAGATTTGATTAATGCAGGAAAAGAAACGGTTACGACCGTGCCAGGTGCTTCCTATTTTGATAGTGCGGAATCGTTTGCGATGATTCGGGGCGGGCATATTGACCTTGCCATTCTTGGCGGGATGGAGGTTTCTGAAACCGGGGATTTAGCCAATTGGATGATTCCAGGTAAAATGGTCAAAGGAATGGGCGGTGCAATGGATCTTGTACATGGTGCCAAACGAGTAGTGGTAATCATGGAACATGTAAATAAACATGGTGAATCAAAGGTAAAAAAGACATGCTCTCTTCCATTAACAGGTCAACAGGTGGTTCACCGCTTAATTACGGATCTGGCCGTCTTTGATTTTACATCGGAAGGTATGGTCCTAGTCGAAACACAAGAGGGAGTTTCGGTAGAAGAAGTAAAGGAAAAAACAGAGGCGGCTTTTTCTGTTCGTCCGGAATTGCTTTTAACAAAATAAAATCATCATCCTAAGAAAAGTGTTTACGCACTTTTCTTTTTTTTATTTCAGAAAAACATTTGAATACCGAATGTCGAAGTTTGACGAAAAATATATTTTCTTGTATCCGCTTTCAGTTGTTAAGATAGTTTAGGTTAAAAATTTATAATATTTAGTTTTCCGTAATTAATTTGAAAAGTCTTTTATTCTAACGGGAGGTTCCATCATGCATCAAACTAGCACAGAAAAAAAGGAGAAGGAAGTAAGCACCAAAACGGTTCGATTGAGTATTGAGGTTCCCGAATGTATTCGTGATGAATTTCGCGATGCAGTTGAGAAAAATGGAAAGTGTATGAAGGATGTTCTTAGGCTGTATATGCAGAAATACATATGGAAACAAAGCGAATTACAAAGAAATCGGGAAAAACGTCGTCAAAGTATTGTTAAAAATAAAAAAGGTTTGGCCCTTATCAAGGATTGATAAGGGTTTTTTTGTTAAGTTTAATTTTGTGATGAGTTTTAGCGGCTGATTTGCAGATATCAACAAATTTTTGAGAGATATCAACACAAAATTAGATCATATCAACACACTTTGCCCGGATATCGACACAGATTCAGATTATATCAACAAATTTTCGCAGGATATCAACACTTTTTGGGGATATATCAACAATTTGGCAGGTTATCAACAAGAAATATTCGAGGAAACAGGACAATGTTCGTTTTCCAAAATGGTTTGTGGTGATTTTAATCAAACGTATGAAATGAATCGAATTGTGTCTCTTTTAATACTTATATGTCAAAGATTATCGTGTGATGTATAATATTCTTTAAGAAGGAGGTGAGTGGAATGAATGCGGGAAAAATGGAAGAAATGTTATCTAACCTAGTGACGATAGTAGGCGGTATGAATGAAACGTTGCAAGGCGTCCAAGGAGAAGTACAAGGGCTAAAAGGAGAAGTGCAGGGCTTAAAAGGAGAAGTACAAGGCGTCCAAGGAGAAGTACAAGGGCTAAAAGGAGAAGTGCAGGGCTTAAAAGCAGAAGTAAAGGGTGTCCAAGAAGAAGTACAAGGCCTAAAAGGAGAAGTACAAAGCATCAAAGAGGAAATCCAGGTTGTGAAAACGGAACAGCTATCTATGAGTAAAAAACTGCAAATTATTGTAGAAGACCAAGCTGCTGTCCGTGAAAATCAAACGATCATGGATGGAAAGTTGACTAAAGTGATAAATAAATTGACTGATATACAAGCGGACCAAGACCTTATTTGGAAGAAGTCGGTCCAGAATGAAAGAGATTTAGGAAAACTCAAAATGCATCTTCAACTTTAACCTCAGTTTTTATCTCCACATTGTTATTTTCATATGAGAACTGAACGTCAATCCCATGACGTATTGGGGTTGGCGTTTTTTATTGGGTTTAGAGCAGACTTAGTGGCTCCACTTTTTAGGATATCAACATTTTTTTGCAGGATATCAACACAAAATTAGATCATATCAACATTTTTTGCCCGGATATTGACACAGATTCCGATTATATCAACAAATTTTCGCAAAATATCAACACTTTTTTGGGATATATCAACACTTTAGCAGGATATCTACAAAAGTGAGCAAAAGAAAATGACGTGGAAAGTTCACCACGTCACGATTTTATCACCAATTTTTTTGAAAAATCCAATCCTACTCCACTAGCCGGTATAATCTCAATGGCCGGCCCACGGTTCCGTATTGCTGTTCTTCAATCAATTCATGTTCTTCTACCAAATGAGAAAGATACGTTCTTGTCGTGGATAGACTAACACCGGCTAATTTGGCAATTTGGTCGGCGCTTAAGGGACTGGCTGAGTTGGAGAAGCATTTTTTTATTTTTTCCAATGTCCTTAAATCAATACCTTTTTGATAGAGTGGGAGTGCGGTTGATTCCGAGATTCGCAGCTTTTTTAAATCATCTACGGTTCCTTGGTCCAAAAGGGTGGAACTTGAGAGGCGTGACTTAAATTTTAAATACTTATTTAAGGAGGTTTTCAGCTGGTTCAAGTCAAAGGGCTTGATTAAATAATCGATAATGCCAAAGCGAAAACCGTCCTCCACCACTTCTAGCTCTTTTGCAGCCGTTATCAAGATCACGTCACAGCGTTTATTTTGTAAACGAATGGCGCGAAGTAATTCAATTCCGGAACAATCGGGAAGATAGACATCCAGCAGCACTAAATTCGGTTCCACCGATTCAAGCATCATAATCGCTTCTTCGTAGTTATGGGCAGTCCCCGCCAACTGATAACCTTTCTGGGCAGAGATAAATTTACCATGCATCCTGGCAATCATGAAATCATCATCCACCACCAGTACCCGCAATTCTTGGTCAGCCATTCTTATCCCTCCTTAGGTAAGCTAACTTGTAATACTGCTCCTTCTGATGAAGAATTCATCACGACACTTCCATTTAATCGTGAAACCAAGCGGGAAACTAATGCTAAGCCAAATCCACGGCCTTCTCCTTTTGTTGTACCGCCATCAGCAAAAATTTGATCGCCGAGTTCCGGGTCAATCCCTGGCCCATTGTCGCTTACTTGTAAAATCAGCTGGTCTCGTTCTTCTTTGATGTAGACCGATATCACCGCTGCGTCTTTTTCTGTTGCCTTCGTGGCTATAGCTTCCACTGCATTTTCAATCGCATTTCCCAAAATAGTTAAGACCGTTTCCCGATGAGGACAAATCTCCGATACCTCGGAATATTCACTGATCGTAAGCCCGATTCCTAATTCTTTTGCCCGGTGCATTTTTCCAATTAGAACACCGACAATTGCGGGGTCACGCACCCTCGCTAGAAAAAAGTTAAGGACACTTTGCTGTTCATGATGAACATCCTCAATAAGGTCCTTTACCAAATCAAATTCCTTCATATGAATCAGCCCTGAAATCAGGTGGAGCTTGTTCATAAATTCATGGCGCTGACTTCTTAGGGTATCGACATATTGTCCGATATCGGCCAAGCGCTGATCCAACTGATCGAGCTGCAGTTTATCACGAAAGCTAGCGACAGCCCCGATTACTTCCCCATTCAGTTTCACAGGAATTCTGTTAACCACCACTAATGAATTCCCCATAATCATTGGCTGGTCATAGTGGGAAGTTCCTTCCTCTATGATTTCATGCAGCCTAGAGTTAGGTAGGATGGATTTTATCGATTTCCCAATGAAATCACCTGTATTTTTCTCTAGCATGCTTTTCGCTTCCTGATTGAAGGTCATGATTTTACCGTTCGTGTCAATGGCGACTATTCCTTCCCGAATCGATTCGAGAATCGCCGCTTGCTGTTGGGTGAGAAACGCAATTTCGTAAGGCTCTAAATTGAGAATTTCTTTTTTAATATGGCCTGAGAGGAGCCAAGCCCCTATTAAACCAACAACCAATGCGATGAAACCGATTCCAATTATTTCGAGAATGAGAGAGGTCAGTTTTTTCCAGATATTCTGCATTAAAAAACCTACAGAAACTACGCCAATTTGTTGATGCTTTTCATTAAAAATAGGGTATTTCCCGCGGATGGAAAGTCCGAGAGTCCCCTTTGCCATCGTAATACTCCCATGACCCGAGAGAACCTGTTTGTCATCATCGCCCACCATATGCTTGCCAATTTGGGATGTGTCGGGATGGCTGTAGCGAATTAAATTCATATTGGAAACTACAATAAATTGTGCCCCCGATTCTTTTCGGATTTCTTCCGCGATGGGCTGGATGGTGGAAGCGGGATTCGGATTTTTAAAGGCTTGAACCACTTCCGGCAGGCCCGCTACTGTTTTGGCTTCAGACAAAGCATTACTCCCTATCTCACCATACTCCCGGTGAACCATAATCAAGGATAGAGTCACGATAAAAAGAACAAGGACAAAAAGAAGATTTAATAAGATGAGAAGATTCATTTTCGTTCGTAACTTCACTTGTCTTTTTTTACCCATCAAGCTCATACACATCCTAGTTAGCTTCAATGAAGATAATTTTCAGAAAAATAAAACTATATTTATTTTAAAGTAAAAACGGAATGCCAGTCTATATCAAACTAGTATTTTTTCGCGTTGTTAAAATCATTTAAATTGTTTTTATTGTGTTTATTCAGGATATTGTGTAAATGTTTTCGTAATGTTACGAATTTTCTATAATCATTTTTGTAAACGTTACCAAGAAATCAAGAAATGGGGGAATCAAGTGGGTGCATTGGAGAAAAAGGTGTATCGGGCTATGACCGATTCAACTCCAACCATGATGGAGTTAAACGGCGTGACAAAGGAGTTTGTTAAGCCAACTGGAGAAGTCCATACCGTATTGCGCAATATTGATTTGAAAATACCAAAAGGGGAGTTTGTTTCCATTGTGGGACCAACGGGTTGTGGGAAATCGACCACCTTAAGCTTGATCGCCGGGTTCGAACCGCCATCTGCCGGAGAGGTTCTGATTTCTGGTGAAAAATTAGAGGGAATTAACCCAAGGGCCGCCTGTGTTTTTCAAACAGAAAATGCCTTTCCGTGGAAAACGGTCATTGACAATGTTTCGCTCGGACTGCGAATGCGGGGCAGATCCAAAGCGGATGCCTATGAGGAGGCAAGGAAATGGATTGCCCGTGTCGGACTTAAAGGCTTTGAGGGCCATTATCCTTCCCAGCTTTCCGGGGGGATGCGTAAGCGGGTTGCTTTAGCACAATGCCTCATTGTTCAACCCGAGATTCTTCTAATGGACGAATCCTTTTCGGCTCTTGATGTCCATACAAGACATTTAATGGAAGATGAGTTGCTAAGGATTTGGGAAGAAACCTCTGCTTCCGTCTTTTTTATCACGCATGATTTAGAGGAAGCGATTGCCTTAAGTGATCGAGTGATTGTTCTGACAGCAGGACCTGGGGCAACGATTAAAGGTGATTATCGGATTGATTTGCCGAGACCGCGTAATGTAGCTGAAATCAGTTTTGATCCAGCTTTTATGAGAATCCATAAGCAGATTTGGGAAGATTTGAAGGACGAGGTGATGATCAGTTATGAGAACGCAAACAAACTCCATTCCAAATCCAGTTAATGAGGAAGTGGTTTCTCGAAAAGCGGAAATGCGGAGAAAGGCATTAAAACTTCGGGCGAGAAATCTATGCCTGCAACTTGCGCTGTTTATCCTTCTTATGGGTGCTTGGCAATATCTATCCAGTCGGAACATCATTGACCCATTCTTTTTCTCGAGTCCGTTTGATATTGCAAAGCATATCTGGGGATGGGCGGTGAATGGAACAACGGCGGGTCCGCTTTATAAGCAATTCATCATTACCTTCGAAGAAACGATTCTTTCTTTTATATTGGGGGGGATTGCCGGAATTATTTTTGGCTATGCACTGGGAATGAACGAACTGCTATCCGTGATTTTAGGACCTTATATTAAAATGATCAATGCGATTCCACGGGTGGTCCTTGTCCCGATCTTTATCTTATGGTTTGGTCTTGGTATGTCGTCAAAAGTTGCTTCGGGATTAGTGCTTACGTTCTTCATCGTTTTCTTTAATGCTTTTCAAGGGGTTAGAGAAGTTGATCGTAATTTAGTCAACAATGCTCGATTATTAGGTGCTAGCAAACGTCAATTAGCTAGACACGTCATTATACCGTCTGCACTAACATGGATTCTTTCAAGTTTACACTCAAGCTTTGGTTTTGCCTTAATTGGGGCTGTAGTAGGGGAGTTCATTGGCGCTACGGAGGGTCTAGGATACTTAATTGCCCAAGCACAGGGGGCATTTGATACCACTGGGGTATTTGCTGGAATGGTCATTCTATCCATCACCGCCTTGATTGCGGATTGGGGAGTGTCAAAACTGGAAAAACGGTTTATCGCATGGCGGCATATCCGGCAATAAATCGCAGCTAAACATGTAGGGAGTTTTATTTTTAAAAAATAAGGGGGAATTACGTATGGGTAAGACGATGAAAAAATTAAGTATCGGAGTTTCAGGTATGGCCGTTGCAGCCATGCTTCTCACTGGCTGTTCTTCCAATTCTTCAACCGCCGCATCAACCACACCTAAAAACACCAGCAGTACAAAGGGTACACCAAAAGTCTCGATCATGGTGGGCGGCTTAGAGAAAATTATTTACCTGCCATATATGCTTGCTGAAAAACTGGGGTATTACAAGGACGCAGGAGTGACAGTTACACTTGTCGAGGAAAGTGCTGGTCAGGATGCGGAATTAGCCCTACTAGCAGGTCAGGTGGATGGTGCAGGCGGTTTTTATGATCATACTCTCGATTTACAGACAAAAGGGAAAAAGGTGGAAGCCGTTGTCACGATGGCCGACGTTCCAGGTGAACAGCTGATGGTCGCCAATCGCTTAAAGGATAAGGTGAAAACATTAGCGGATTTGAAAGGACTTACCATTGGTGTCACGGGGCTTGGGTCATCAACCAACATGCTTGCAAGCTATAATGTCGTCAAAGGCGGCAATAAAGAGAGCGATTATAAGCCGCTGCCTGTAGGAGCCGGTCAAACGTTAATCGCAGCGATGCAAAATAAACGAATTGATGCTGCTGTTACAAGTGAACCAACTGCTTCCCTTCTAAAAAATAAACATTTGGCCTACACCTTTGTAGACATGAACTCAAAAGAGGGCACAGAAAAAGCATTGGGGGGAAGATATGCTGCAACCAGTTTATATATGACGAACGATTATGTGAAGGCGCATCCGGATGTTGTTCAAAAACTAGCCAATGCCTATGTCCGAACATTGAAATGGATGAGTACTCATACACCAGAGGAAATAGCCGACAAATTGCCTGAAGAGTATTATGCCGGGGATAAAGCCCTGTATATCCAAGCATTAAAAGGCCAGCTTCCAATGTTTACAACGGACGGAAAAATGCCGAGCGGGGTACCGGAAAATGTTAAAAAAATTCTTTCTTCCTTTAAACCGGTACAAAATGTCGACCTCAGCCAAACTTATACGAATGATTTTGTGAATAAAGTGCAATAAGTCATGTCCGACCGGGAAGCCGATATATGGTTTCCCGGTTTTTTTAATGTATTTGCGGCCTGTTTTGTAGATATCAACATTTTTCAACCGGATATCAACACCAATTTGATTATATCAACAAATTTTGGCCGGATATCAACACAAATTCCGACTTTATCAACAAATTCCCGTAGGATATCAACAAATTTTGGGGATATATCAACAATTCGGCTGAAAATTCACATAAATTATTAACTTATCCACAATAAACGTTCCAAATAAATTCGGAAAATTACTGGTCGTATTGATTGGCCGCAAGTTCTAGTCTCTCTTATTTAAGCTTACTTGGAATTTCAAATAATGTTCCATTACAGGTAGTGTGTTGGCCTTTACCTTGTATGACACATCATTTAAAGCACAAACTAAAAGGATGAAATTTAATTAATGAGGATCTTAAGATGCAAAAATACTTTCAATTTCCTTCAAAACTTGATCCATTTCGCCTTTTTTCCGTACAACACCTTGTAACGATCGGGATTATTATTGTACTCTGTATTCTTCTGTTTGTAATGCGGAAGGAGCTAAAGGAAAATTGGAAACAAGGGATTGTGCGTTTTTCTCTCGCCGCTCTCATAGTAGTTTCTGAAGTTTCGTATCATCTTTGGTTGATCAAAGAGCATGCATGGTCAATCAGGAGAGATTTGCCGCTGCATCTTAGTGATCTTGTTGTCATCCTTGCCGTTGTCATGTTGCTTTTGAGAAGCGATAAACTTTTTCAATTCATGTATTTTGCGGCGCTTGGCAGTTCCATTCAGGCCATCTTGACGCCTAGCCTTGATAGATTTTCGTTTCCTCATTTCCGCTATTTTGAGTTTTTTGTTTCCCATGGAGGGGTGGTTTTGACTTGTTTGTTTATGGTTGCGGTCTTCCATTATCGGCCTACCATTTCTTCCATGTGGATAACCATTTTGATCGTGAATCTATATGCACTATGTGTTTTTTTTCTTAATAAGTTACTTGGCGCGAACTACCTGTATATCATGAAAAAACCTGAATCTGCTTCTCTTTTAGATTACCTGGGTCCATGGCCGTGGTATCTTCTTTCATTGGAGCTGGTGATGATTCTGAGTTTTTACATTCTCTATAGTCCCTTTTGGATTAAAAGAAGATATCAACATAAATCTTGATTATATCAACACACTTTGGCCGGATATCGACACAGATTCCGATGATATCAACATATTTTCTCCGGATATCAACAAATTTTGGGGATAGATCAACAATTGGGGAGCACATCTACATAAATTAGGAACTTATCCACAAATACAAAAACCACACTGAAATTTTCAGTGTGGTTTGTTCCATTTTACGCTGCTTTATTAATATCAATCTTTTTGCCTTCTTTACGCCACTTGTTAAATTCTGCTGTTGCTGTAAATAGAACGTCTGTGGAAGAGTTGAGTGCTGTTTCACAAGAATCTTGTAAAACCCCAACGATGAAACCTACCCCAACTACCTGCATCGCAACATCATTTGAAATTCCAAATAAGCTACACGCTAGCGGGATCAATAATAGGGAACCGCCGGCAACTCCTGAAGCACCGCAAGCACACACAGCTGATAAAACGCTAAGGATGATTGCTGTTGGAATATCCACATGAATACCGAGTGTATGAACCGCTGCAAGCGTTAAAACAGAAATCGTTACGGCGGCACCTGCCATGTTGACGGTAGCGCCTAATGGGATTGATACAGAATACGTATCCTTATCCAAACCTAGATTTTCGCATAATTTCATATTAACCGGGATGTTTGCTGCTGAGCTGCGTGTGAAGAATGCTGTAATGCCGCTTTCCTTTAAGCACTTTAATACAAGTGGATACGGGTTTTGGCGGATTCCCACGTAAACGATCAGTGGATTCACGACAAGAGCGACAAAGAACATGCAGCCGATTAACACGACTAGTAATTTTCCATAGCTTAATAAAGAGCCAAGTCCGTTTGCGGTAATCGAATCAAATACAAGTCCCATGATGCCAAGTGGGGCAAATTTGATGACCCATGTAACCACTTTCGAAATTGCGTCGGAAAAATTGGCAATCACGGTTTTGGTTGAATCGGAAGCATTTTTTAACGCAAAGCCTAGAACGACTGCCCAAGCTAAAATACCGATATAGTTGGCATTGAAAATGGCTTTAACCGGGTTATCGACCACGTTCATCAGTAAGGTTTTAAGGACTTCTGATACTCCGCCTGGAGGTGTAAGGTCCTGGGCGCCGGTTCCGAGTTTTAGACCAACCGGGAAGATGAAGCTAACAATAACAGCAATCAGTCCTGCTAAAAAGGTTCCTAACAGGTAAAGTACGATAATGGATTTCATGTTGGTTTTGTGACCGCTTTTGTGTTGTGCAATAGCAGACATAACTAAGAAGAGTACGAGTACAGGTGCAACGGCTTTTAAGGCACCGACAAATAAGGAACCAAAGATTGCAACTGGTTTTGCTGTATCAGGAATCGCTACCGCTAGGATTATCCCAATAATTAATCCGATAATAATTTGTTTTACTAGACTTAATTGATTCCACTTTTTCAGTAGATTTTTCATCGATTCGACCTCCGCTAGTGTAAGATGAAATGCAATAATTCAGAGCCGTTCTTTCCTTTGACCTTGGGTTACCCTTGCAGTTAGAAGGCGATTATTATCGTAAGTTCATTCTATAAAACTATTCAATTAATAATATTATAATGAAAATTTAGATATATTACAATAGCATTTCAGGTGGGAATCGATGGGGAGGTAGTGTGATAGCAGGAAATTCTTTTTTTAGATGACCTTACTGAAAAAAGCATTCTGGTCTCCACCTGAATGCTTTGCTTACTTCCTCGAAAAAACAGTACTATTTTGCCAACCACTTCCCCAGCGGTTCATACATCCAGCTCACAAACTGCGTGGGGCCTGGAAGATCGGGGAAAAAGATTAGCAAAATCGCCAAAATCCATCCAAGAATAGACAGGGACAGAAAAGCAAACTTATCCCTTTTTTGATGCTGGTGTAGTTTTGGCCATTGGTAGAGAATCATGGTTAAAATGATCAGTAGACTTCCTAACAAAACTCCCCATTTCATTTGTAGCCCCACCTTTCGTTTAAGAACTCATGCCCTGTCTACGGATTTTACTTTTTATTTGGAACGACACCTCTACATTCGGAAAAATTTTATCCCAATGATTTTTTTCCTTGTTCCATCTGTCGGGATATTTACGGTGGAAGGCTTCCGCAAAGCCAAACACATCTGCTTTCATGTCCTTTTGAACATGTTTCAAGGCGAGCCTCATTCTGTTTTCAATGGCTTTATTTACTTGCTTTTCAATCATTTTCCCTACTTCAGGATTGGATACATCCAATTTTGTTGTATTTTGGACAATATCACTATTTGATTCGGCTTGGAGCGTGATCTTCCATTTACCGTTCTTAATTTTAGGCATTAGCTTTGAACTGGCCTGCGTTAAGTTCACCGAAATATATCCTTCCGTATGAGGCGGATTAATCGTAACAATGGCTAAGCGAATTTCATCTCTCAGCCACAGCACGCCCCTTGTGACAGAAGAGTCAATCACGCCAACCATTTTATCCTTCTTGAAAATCGCAGTACCCGTGATATAGGCGATTGTTTGTTCTTGCTTTTTCCCTTTCTCCGGGGGCAGGATTTTAATCCAGGGCAGGGCACAATCTCCCGAATCGCTAATCAACATTTGCGCTAATTTTTTTGTGGTTACATCCATTCCGACTTTATGTTGAACTAATTCATTCAACACCTCAGACAAGTCTCGTTCAAGCGGTGGCATTAGCTCCAAAATATCTTTAGCTTTTTGTTTACTGACAAAGATTTCACCGCGTTCTCGAAGCTGCGGATGCCGCATAATAAAATCAATATGGTCACGAATCCCGTCTTTTGCCAGCGCTTCATTAAAAATAAACACTTCACTATCCCCCCAGAAAATCGTCCGCGGCAGTTTTTCCTGCAGTTTTGACATCGCATCGGCAATGGTGGTTCCTTCCGCCGACCGGACCAAAACGTTGGAGCTATTACCACTGCTGTTGATATCCATTGACTGCTGGCTCCCGCCGCCTTTTGGGATAAAGACGAGGACGCTTAGTTCAATTTTATTATTCGCTTTTTTATCAATTCCCGTAGCCGTTACTAAAGCTAAATCATTTACTTCCTCTCGATCCCAACAGGCTGATAAAAACAGAACGGTAAAAATAAAGAGAATGGCCAATGCACTTTTTTTAATGATTTGCTGGGGAATCATTCTGTTAAGATCCTTTCCGTTGTTGAGCTTTCATTCGAATAATGGCAATGAGCCATAATAGAAGTGGAATCACCACTTGAATCGATAGAATATAAAACGCCCCTGAGGTTGCAAGAAAGTGGGACAGTTCCTGTAAATCACTGGCCGACCATATCCCACAAAGGATGACCAAGAAGCCAATGGGTAAAACGATGGGACGAAAATCAGAAAGCTTAAGCCATTGAGCTGTGCCAAGTGTAAGGATATAGTAGAAAACGGTAATTTTAATAAAGGTTCCTGCAATCCAAATTGCCATGACAATCGACTCTAAATGCTCCAGAAAGTCGGAAATGCTAATATAGCGGGCGGCCACCATGACCGGATAGGTTAAGTGAGAGGTCAAATTTCCAAACAGCATTAGATTCATGATATTCGTTAGTACCATTAAAAATAAAACGCTGCCGACTGAAATCATTCCCCACTTCATTCCTTTAGACCTTTCTGACAAATATGGTAAGAAAAACGAGACAAGGATGAATTCGCTAAACCAGCTTTGTGGGACGATGGAGCCCATTAAAGAAGGTTTGATTCCTTTTTCCATAATGGGAAACATATTTTTTATTTCTAAATCCTTAATCAGCATGACGAAAATTAATAGATACAAAAGAGTCACAAACGGGACAATCATTTCGGCTGCCCTTCCAATGACTTCGATTCCCCCCATAACCGCAAAGGAACAAACTAGGACCATTGTTCCAATGATAATGACCATGGGCGTTTGATGCAGGAAGGTCCCGGAGACAAATTCCCCATATTCCCGAACGATGATGCCGGTTATGTGCATATAAAAAAGAAGGAAAATGGCTCCGACTACTTTTCCGAAAAATTTCCCGAGGATCTGTTCACTATATTCAATGATGGTATCTGTTGGATAAAGCTTGTTCAATTGATGGGCGACAAAAAGGACTAAAAAACCAATAACGGAGGCCCAAATGGGTGACAGCCATAAGTCTTGATGCGCTATTTTTGCCGTGATAGCGGGTACGAGAAGGAGAACCGTCGCTGAAATAGCCGGGTTCATCATGAGAGCCATTTGGGTTGGTGAAATTTTTCCGCGTTCGATCATGTCTCATCCACTCTTATTCGTTTTCATTGTTAGGAGAAGGTTTTTGGTTGCTTGACTGTCGAAATTGATTATATTCACTGCTCCAGTTTGGGCGTTTTTTTAGCGACCACCATGGAGCTCTGATTAAAATATCCTTCATATCGGATTTTTTCATCGGTGCCATTGGCTGAAGATAGGGAATGCCAAAGGAACGGATGGTACACATATGAACAATAATGGTAAGAAGCGCAAGCATAATTCCTACGAGTCCGAGTGTCCCGGCTAGAAACATAATCGGGAAACGAAGAATTCTTAGGGCGATCGAGGCACTGTAACGTGGGATTAAAAAGGATGAAATCCCTGTAATCGCCACTACGATGACCATTGGTGCAGATACGAGACCCGCGGAAACCGCTGCTTGACCGATGACCAACGCTCCGACAATGCTGATCGCCGAACCAATATTCTTAGGTAGACGAATTCCTGCTTCTCTTAAGGCTTCAAAGGTAATTTCCATCAGGAGTGCTTCGATAAGGGCTGGAAATGGAATTTGCTCCCGAGACTTGGCAACACTGATCAAAAGTGAGGTAGGAATCATTTCTTGATGGTACGTAAGAATGGCCACATAGACAGAAGGAAGCAGCAAAGCAATTAATAAAAAGATATAACGAAGCCAGCGAATCAATGTGCCGCTGATAAATCCTTCATAATAATCCTCTGCCGATTGCAGCAAGGAATAGAAGGTAGTGGGGGCAATCAGGGCGAAAGGTGTGCCATCTGTTAAAATAACCACATTTCCTTCCAGCAGACCTGCTGCCGTAACATCGGGCCGTTCGGTATTTAATACTTGTGGGAAAGGGGAATAAGGATAATCCTTTATAAATTCCTCAAGGTATCCACTTTCTAAAATCCCATCAATATCGATCCGGGTTAAACGTTTTTGGACCTCTTCAATGATTTTTTGATCCGCAAGCCCTTCCATATACAGGATGACGACTTTTGTTTGGCTATATCTTCCTACTTGAATGGTTTTCGTTTTAAGGTTTGGGCTCTTGATTTTTCTGCGGATCAGCACAATATTGGTACTGATTGTTTCGATAAAGCCATCTCTTGGACCGCGAACGACGGTTTCAGCAGTTGGTTCCTGAATCGAACGTTGCTCCCATTTGGATAGTCCGGTAGAGAATCCCGCTGTTTGCTGATCGATTAAAACAACCGGGTTTCCTGATGAGACCTCTTTTACGACATCATTGAAGGTTCTAACCTCATTTACACCTGAAATCGTTAGCTTTTTTTTAAGAATAGATTGTACATCTGGATCCGTTTCCTGTCCCATTAAGGGGTGAAGGACATGCTGATCAATTTCTTCGGTATTTGCCATCCCGTCCACATAAATTAGAGCGGCATTCGTTTTGTTACCAATCAAAAAAGGACGAAAAATGATATCGGAGCAATCCGTGTAGATGGATTGCAGGCGTTCGATGTTTTCGGTTAAACAAATGGATAAGGACCTTTGGTGATGGATTTTTGTGTCTATGCCCTGGTGGTTGTTTTGTTCCATGTTCTTTTGTAATCGTTTTTTTCCAAAAAACATAGTCCATTTCTCCAGTTATCGGATTCAATCAGTTGAAATCCCATTTTTTATCTGTTTTAGTATGAATTAGAAGGCGAAATTTTAATCAAAAATATTTTGAATCTATTTTGATTTGGCTAATATTTCCTTAGAACAACAGGAAGAATAGAGCATTATAGAGTTTGTTGGTGGGAAAATTGGCGTTAAAAGGGGAAATGCATATGTCTTTAGAAAACCAGCAGCAACCGTTTTTCAAATCTTATAATATTGATGAAGGAGAATTCAATGAGGCTGGCCTTGTTTGGTCGGAGGTTATTCAGATCTACCAAGATTTTCTGGAGTTTATCCCTACCTTAAAGGCAGCCACTTCTCCCTTGCTATCCATTCTTCAAAGTCATCCGGATGTTCATTCAGTTCGGACACGGGTGAAGGACCCAGAGCATTTAGTGGAAAAAATCATACGGAAGACGATTAGCAAAAAGAAGTTAAATCGGGATTATAAAATTACCGTGGGGAATTACAGAACAGAGGTAACGGATTTACTAGGAATTCGCGTTCTCCATTTATATAAGGATCAAGCGATTCATATCGATGAAAAAATAAGAGATACATGGAATCTCCATGAGCGGGCGAAGATTTATTTTCGTAAAGGGGATTATAATGATGCCGAGATTCGAAAGTACAGCGAGCATTTTGACTTTGAAGAACATCCGGCCGGATACCGTTCGTGGCATTATTTGATTGAGAGCCAAATTACGAAGGAAATGACGATTGCCGAGATTCAAGTACGGACGATTTTTGAAGAGGGCTGGAGTGAAGTTGACCATCAGCTCCGCTATCCGTATGATTTGGAGAATGAGTTATTGACGAAGCAATTGATGGTATTAAACCGGTTGGCGGGTAATGCTGATGAAATGGTTAATTCGATTCGGGAAACGAAAACGAATTTGCATGATCTTTTGGAGGAGAGAAGGAAACAGGAAGGGATTATTCATGATCTCAGTAATGAGTTAAAGGAGTTAAAAAATGAGCTGGAGGAAGTTTACCATAAGAAGGAGATTCAAGAAGAGGATTTAAATTCTTTACGAAAAAAAATAAAGTCTTTGGAAGACTCACAAAAGAAATTGACCTATTATGATTTTTCTCTTGCAGGCAAGGGAGCGGATGGAGGGACTTTGCCTGTTGTCGAGGGTGGAGATTATGTGAACACGGTAAAAGAAGTGGAGAAGATTCAATTGACTTCTGATCAGTTGAAACTCCATAATCCGCTGCTTCGGGGGCTGGATACAACGAAACAATAATCTTGTTTTGGAGAGGTGTTTGAGGCACTTCTCCTTTTTTATTTGTTCCAGTTCTCGACAATTTTTTTAGGGTTTTGGCTCTGTTAAACCTGGTTGTTGATTTCCGCTCCAGGCACAAGCGGTTCGTGGGCGGTTCGGGGAGCCTCCTCGTCGCTTCTCTCCTGCGGGGTCTCCCCTGTCCCGTACTCCCACAGGAGTCTTCGTGCCTTCCGCTCCAATCAACGCTGTTTAAAAATTAACAGTGTCCTTTAACACAGCCATTGTTTTAAAGATGGAAGGTCTTGTTTAGCAAGTATTGTATCGTTTCTAATCAAACGTTTGGTTAAACATGAAAAAGGGGAAGGGTGTCGTTCCATGGAAATTATACTATCAGGACAGGTTGGTGCATATTCTAGATTGATTAGTTTTTTAAAAGGAGATTTTCATGTATAGAAGATCCGCTCAATTTAGAAGGATTGTTGTTGGAGCTTTGCTGGTTGTGGGTGTGTTTGTTGTTTTTCAGGTGATTCGCTGGAGTTTTTCTTCAGAGGATAGCCAGGTAAAAGGGGTGGTAGAGGATTTTTATCATTACGAGCAGGATAGCGATTTTGCCGGTTCGTGGGGGTTGTTTCATTCATCGATGAAAGAGAAGTTCAATAAAAGTAATTATATTCAGACGCGAGCGCATGTGTTTATGAATGACTTTGGAGTGGATACTTTCACGTATAAGGTCGGCAGCCCGGAGGAATTGGGGAAATGGCAGATGTCGCAAAAAGGGCCATCGTTCCAGCATGTCTATAAGGTCCCCGTCGTCCAAAGCTTCAAAGGGAAATTTGGCAATTTTGATATTCACCAAAATGTATTTGTTTTAAAGGAAAAGGGTGAATGGAGGATTGTTTGGGATTATGCGAAATGATTTTGAAAAAATAGGTCAGACACCCGTGGGGCTGACCTGTTTTTTAACGGTTCAAGGCATTTCGTATTTCCGGATGGTTCATAAGAATTTCGTTTCCAAAAAAATAACTAATTGACAGGGCAACGATTAAACCAAGATAGATTAAAAATAATTGCCACTTCGTTTTCTTATCTGTTTTGTAATAGGTTTCCGTTATTTGTACATCTTTTTTATACTCTTCTATGACTTTTTCGAATTGGATTAGCGTTTGTTGAATCACTTGTTCATTTTCGTTTTGCGCTTCTTCGCTTAGATTAGGGACACCGGATAATTGCTGAAGGTAAAAATTCTTGCTCATTTTTTCAATTTCAGACACCAGTGTATCAAAAGCATTTTTCACTTCCGGTTGAGACATGTTCCAATTTACTTCTTTCAGAATCGGTTGAATGGATCCTACATGGTTCGATGTTTGCTTTAATTTGTTTAATAGGAGACCAAGTTTTTCGGCTTCTTCTTTGCTGGAATTGAGATTCTTTTGTTTTTTATAGGTTTTGTACCATTCAATCGAACCCAAGATGACAATCAAAAAGCCTATAAAGCTTCCTAACTTAATCGAAAATGCCACTAACAACACAATCCCTAAGCCCCAAAGCTTGGTGCTGATTCCGGCGGCGATTCTTCCGCCATCTAATGGTGTGATCGGGATTAAATTAAATAAATTAATGGTCCCGCCTAAAATGATGCAAAGCGCCCAAAATGGTTCGTGTGTGAGAAAGTATAAGGGAATGGCAGGCAAAAAGGATAATAATCCAAAAAGGGGTCCCATGTAAGCCAAGTATCCTTCATCTTTTGCGCTTTTTGGCATTTCCTTTAGTCCAATCGCTGCACCGATAAAGGGAATAAATACGGCCGGGCTGACGGACAGTTTTAGCTTTTTGGCCGCATATAAATGTCCCATCTCATGAACAAACAGCAGGTAGACGAGGGCTGCGGCAAACTTCCAGCCAAAAATTAAGGCGTATGTTCCAAGCGTTATGAACATGCTGATCAGTGTTTGGAGTTTAAGAATTTTAAAAGCGACCAAAAGATATTTTAGTTTGCCGAGTAATAGTAATCCTAATGTGCCCAATATGCCCCAAGAGGATTTCTTCACGCTTTTTTTCAAAAAAGCACCTCCTATTATAAAACTTCCTGCTTATCGTTTATTTTATTTACTGGTTAAGGATGATCCAGGTGGTCTCTGGCCGTTCTGTAAATCGGCAAGTGTTAAGCCAAAGTCCATTTGTAAATGGGGATAATCTTTAAATTGGGGCCAATCACCGCCCCATTGAAATCCTAAACCTTTTGCGATGGCCACTACCTCGTCCCAATCCGGCAAGCCATTTTGATTTCCATCATAGTTCCGATCCCAAATCACATTGGCGGATGGAGTTTTTAGCGCAAAATCAACGGCAAGTCCATAATTGTGAAAAGACTCTCCGCCCCTGGCATACGTTACAATGGTCCCGCCGGCTGTACGCCCTTTTTTATAAAGTTGATCCTGGTCTTCTGCGCTGCGGAAGCCATCGGTAATCACAACCGTGATGCCTTTTTTCGCAGTTTGCTGGATTAATTGATTGGTTGCTGCTTTTACCATTGGGTTGAGCCCAGTTGGTAGGGAAACGGGTTGTTTCTTTGTTTGCATTTGAGACGCAATATATAGATAAACGAAAATCGCTAGAAAAAGTATAAACATAAAGCTTCCAAATCGTTTCAGTTTCAAAACCATTTTTCCTTTCATTAAAATCATTTTGACATTAACTTATACGTAAAATATAGAGTTATTGTTTCATAAGTTTATCTAAATTTCTATTCCCGTGCATTCGAGTCGTTTTATCAACTCATTTTGGGGGGATATCAACACAAATTTTGATTTTATCAACACTTTTATAGAGTATATCGACATAGATTCGGATTATATCAACACTTTTTCGCTGGATATCAACACAAATTGCGATTTTATCGACAATTTGAATGGAAATCTCCAATAAAAAAGGAAGCATGAAAACATCATGCTCCTCGATCAATTGGTTAAAACCGCGATGCAAACAGGTTCCTTTCCCAATCACTTACATATTTTGAATACTTGTCCCATTCGGTTCTCTTGATATTGATAAACTCTTCCCAGATGGTGCGGCCGATGGTTTGTGCTAGGACTGAATCTTCGGCTAAGGCGTTAATGGCTTCATTTAGGCTTCTTGGTACCCATTTGATGCCTCTTTCTTTCAATTGGTATTCACTTACCGTGCTCACATCAAACTCAACTGGCTCACCTGGGTCAAGTTGATTCTGAATTCCGCGAAGACCTGCTGCCACAAGGCAGGCGGCAAGCAGATACGGATTACAAGTCCCATCAGCGCCCCTGAATTCGAAGCGTCTTGTCCTTCTTTTTTCAGGAATCCGCACTAATACCGAACGGTTTCCTGAACCATAACAAATATGTGCAGGCGCAAAGGATCCAGGTTGCATCCGCTTGTATGAGTTAATACTTGGAGCACCAATCGCGATAAGCGAAGAGGCATGCTTTAACAGTCCGCCAATAAAGTGGTAGGCTTTTTCGGACATATCCAAACCGCGTTGATCCGTGGAGTCTTCAAAAAGATTCTCACCTTCATCAAATAAACTAATATGAACATGGAGACCACTGCCGGCATGGTTTTGAAATGGCTTTGGCATTAGGGTGCCTATTAATCCTTTGTCACGGGCAATTTGCTTATATAGATGCATGAACGTAACCTGATCGTCAGCGGCTTTTAAGGCATTTGTATATTTTAAATTGATTTCAAGCTGGCCGGGGCCATATTCACTTGATAATTGCTCGGTTTCAACACCCATTGCGTCAAGGGCGTACACAAAGTCTTGAATGAAATCCTCCTGAATATCTGCTCCTTCGATCGAAAAACAATGGCTATTGTCGGCGGGTACGAGTTGACCGTCGACTTCTTTTAATAAATAAGCTTCTTGTTCAAAAGCCATATTCATTTTTCCGCCAAGAAGGGTTTCGACCTCATTGAGAAGCCGTTTTAAAGCACTTCTTGGGCAGCCATGCCATGGTTCCCCGTTGATATCGACTAAATCACAAAGCATCCGGGCTGTGTTTTTTCGATAGGGAAGGATGGCAAAGGTTTGTGGATCCGGGATGGCAAAGAAGTCCCCATCGTTTGCCCCAAATGCCGGGTTCGGAATATATTCATCAAACACATCGAAGCTCATAATCGCCGTACTAAAATTGATTCCCTTTTCCATTGCATCTTTTAGTTGAAGCGGACGAATCGTCCGGCCGCGGGTGATGCCGGCATAATCGAGAAACTCAACACGGATGAATTCGATGTTTTTCTCTTTCACGATTTTTAATACGGTATCTTTTGTCATCATTTCTTTATCTTGTACTAACATTTTTCTTCAACCCCTCTTGATAGTTTCGTTAATACGGTTGAGGTAAATAACTGCACCCCGATTGGAATGATGGATTCATCAAATTCAAATTGGGGGTGATGCAAATCAAATGCCTGTTTTCCTTCGAGCGCTGTACCGAGTCTGAAATACGTACTTGGGACGATTTGGGCAAATGTCCCAAAGTCATCTGCGCCCATTGATGGTTCCTTTAACTGAACCACTTTTTCCGAACCAAATAGTTCAGCTGCACACTCCTCAACTGCTTTCGTGACCCACTCACTGTTAATGACTGGTGGATGACCATCTTTATAGTGAACATTGGCTTTTCCGCCAAAGCTTTTAGCGATACTTTCACATAAATTAATCAGCTGTGATTTTAATTTTTTCCTTGTTTCAAAGGTTACGGCACGGGTTGTTCCTTCCAAAACCACTTTGTCGGCGACGATGTTGCTTGCAGTCCCACCGTTAATTTTTCCAATATGAACGACGACCGGTTCTACCGGGTTACTAGATTTTGTTACGAGTGTATGAAGGGCTTGGATAATCTGCGAGCTGATGGTAATGGCATCAATCGCTTGATGTGGTCTCGCACTATGACCGCTCTTTCCTTCAATTTCTATCGTAAAATCATCACACGAGGCTGTAATGGCCCCATATTTAATTCCAATCGTTCCATGTGGCAGGTGCGGCCATAAGTGCAGGGCCAGCATTCCATCTATGGAAGGAGTTTCAAGCACGCCAAGATCTATGAGTTGCTGGGCAGCACCGTCCGCCTCCTCGCCGGGTTGAAAAATGCAGCGAACACGTCCTGAGATTTTGTCTCTTAATCTATGAAGCTGGTAAACGGTTCCGAGGAGAATGGTCGTGTGACCATCATGTCCGCATGCGTGCATGACTCCTTGGTTGGCGGATGAAAAAGGAAGCCCGGTTTGTTCTTGAATGGGAAGGGCATCGATATCAGCCCGAATGCCGATATGAGGGCCCTGTCTGTTCCCGCCTATAATATCAACAAAAATTCCAGTTTCTCCAATTCTATTATAAGGGATTCCCCATTCTTCTAATACTCTAGCAATATACCCGCAGGTATTGTATTCCTGAAAGGATAATTCAGGATGTTGATGGAGATGTCGGCGTATCTCAATTAACTTTTGTGTGACCTCTTCGCTTACTTTAATTTGCTCTTTTATGATCATCCTAAAATCCTCTCACTTACATAGATTCTTTTTTTCTATCCGAAGTAGAAATGGTTCTCGATTTATTGAAAACTTTAAACAGAAGAAAGAGTACGCCCATCCAGATGACGCCGCGTAAAAGGGTCATTGGAGTTCCGATGAAACTGCCGTAAAAGACAATGGCAATTCCAATAAAACCTAGAATCGGAAACAAAGGATAGAGCGGCTGTTTCCATGGGAGCTGGAGAACCTCTGATTTTGCATTTTTTCGATAAAGAACACTTGCAATTAAGGCTAATGTCCAGGAAACCAACCATGCAAATACCAATTGGTTCGATAATTCTACGTAAAGGAAATCCGGATTGATCATCCCTAAGATAATTAAGGCAACCGATGCCGCCCAGACAACGATAATCCCATTGACTGGAGTACCTGTTTTTGGATGAAGACGTCCGAAGAACGCAGGGAGGTATCCGCTTTTTGCCTGTGCGTAAAAAATCCGGGAAGCGGCATATAAGGTACCCATGAGCAAACAAGTTGCTGCAGCAATCCATGCTGTCATATTCATGATATAAGCACCGGCAATTCCGAATACTTGATTGGCTGCAATGGTAAATGGCGAATCATCAATGGTCACTTTATTCCACGGGATAATGCCCTGTAAGACAAACTGTGCTGCTGTGTACAAAACTAAGAAGGTAATACTAGACCATACCAATGCTTTCGGAAGATCCTTTGGATTTTTCACCTCGCCGCCAGCGGTTGCTAAGGTTACAGCACCCAAGTAGGCATAGGTGCCTAATGGAATGGCTGCCCAAAACCCTTTTGATCCGTGTGGCATGAATGGCGTGAAATTATGGATGTTAATATCTTTTAGTCCGATGATGGAGAAAAGAGCCATTACCACAGTCATAATGATGACTAATAGAAGCTGCGTTTTGGCTGCAATTTCGGTTCCAAGAATATTTAATGCCGCGAAAATCGTCAAGAACAGGATGGCAAAAAACGCGGGCCATAGATCCCCTTTTAGCTGCGGGAAAAACCACATGGTGATTCTGCCGATTGCGATTCCGACGCTGCCGCCGCAAATGACCCAGCCAAGTGCAAAGGCAAATCCGGACAAAAATCCCCACCAACTTCCCATAAACCGTTCGACCCAATGGGACATGGCCCCGGCATTTGGCATTCCTACCGCTAGTTCACCAAGTGCAATCATAAGGAAAAGTTGTGATAATCCAGCAATTCCATAGGCAACGATGGAGCTTGGACCTGCTGTGGCAATCCCTTGCCCCATCAGGAGGAAGATTCCGTCCCCGATCACGGACCCTACTCCAAGAGCCCAAATCGCCCAAAACCCAAGTTTCTTTTGCGGAATCATCTCTGTCACTATTTGCTTATTGTTTGACATACAGCAGCCTCCTTCATGTACTTTTGATAAACATTTTCATAGTTTCGGTATAGGACCATTTCTCCAATGGTCTGTGCGGTTTCGACATCCATGTAATCTGAATCAACCCAGGAATTTAATACTTCTTCAAAGGACTCTTTAAACAGATGGACGCCCATCCAGTTCATTTCCGGCACGGTAAAGGCATCAGAGCCGTACATTACCTTATCAAATGGCGCAAATTCAAATACTTGAGATAAAATACGTTTCACCCCGTGGCCGCTGAAAGGATTTTGCAAAGAGATATCCATATAGACATTCGGCAGGATGCTGACAATAAAGGCAGCTTCCTCCATCCATGGATAACCGCCGTGAACGAGATGAACTTTGGTATTTTCATATTTTTGATCGCGGAGCATGTCGATGAGGAAGCTGGGACTTGCTTTCGAAAGGACGACTTCTCCGTCACCGACACCAGTGTGAATATGCATGACTTTGTCCGTCTTCGTACATTCTTCCATTGCTATATGTAGGCAATAGTCACGGAATTTTTTTACAACGGCACGGGTATTGAATTTAAATTCCGCGTATTCTGCTGCCGCAGCCTGCTCATCCATGGGAGCGATTTCCAATCCGCTTCTGTAGGCAATAATCGACTTTAGTCCAACGATTCCTTTTGTATTTAAGGCCTCTGTCAGATTTGCACGATATTTTTCGTTGAAGTCAGCAAAGGATTCGCATTCTTGACTGAGTTGAACCATGGCAGGTTCGATTCGGTGGATTTCCCAGATACGGGCTCCGCAAAGGTCGGCATATTCTGCTTTGCTTAATGGCGGTTGCGGGTAACCAAAATCACCGACTACTCCGGTCAGTCTTGCATCTGAAAAAAGATCGTGAGTATATTTTTTAAAATCGACTGCCCTCGCATTGCGCTGCTCGACTACCGCTTCAAGGGTTGGCTCGCATGAAAAATATTTTGCTAAACGCTTAACAAGGATTTGCATCCACATATTGGTTCCAGGGAATGGCTGATTGGGTAGTCTCTCGTAATTGGCAGGTATTTGGTTTGGAATAACGGCTAGGGACAGCTTTCTGACAAACTCTTCTGGAGTGTATGGTTCTGTGTTTTTTGTGTAGGGGTGTGCATGAACGTCTATTGCTTGAATATTTTTTAAAGAAACTTTCATCATTTGTTAATTCCTCCTTTACGGTTTCATTAGAATAGTAGCAAGTTTTATGCCAATCGGTTTTGAATATTCAGAATTGGGTAAAATCAAGGCTATTGTAGGAAAAGTTGAATTCTATTAGCCGCAAAAAAATGTTGAAAGAAAAATATTTTTCAGAAAAATATTTTTCTATTTTTAATACTATACCGAATTTTCTGTTTTATATATCTTTTAATATGTTAATATTTTGGTAGAAAGAGCTTACATTTTAAAGGGTGACAAATTTTTTTCGCTTAGAAATTTTTCGGAAAGGGTGGTGATCAAAGTGGATGAGCAGTTTCGTTTATCATTTTTAGATGTTTGGAATCATTCGTTCGAAAGTATCATCCTGTTTAATGAACAAGGGACGATTTTGTCCTTAAACCGTCCGGCGGCGCGTTTGTTTTCGGAAAGTCCTTCTACGCTTAATGGTGCTTCGATATATGAGTTGATTCCATCCGAGGATTTTAAAAAATGCCTTCAAAAGAAGGGGAAAACAGGAGTTTCTATTCTTTTGGGGACCAAACAATTAGTAGCCAATATCTCATTTTTTGAAAATAACGAGTTGTACCTGCTATTTTTGAAGGATATCTCGCAAGTTCAGTTACTGCAGCATCAAATTCAGGAATTGAAGAAAACGAAGCAATTATTTAATTTGATTCTGGATCAGTTAGAAGAAGGGATCTCTGTCATTGATGAACAGGGAAGGCTTCTCTTTTATAACCTTAAAGCAGGTGAGATGGATACATTGGAACCTGAGGCGGTTCGAAATAAAAGGGTACAGGATGTTTGGAATGTCGATGAAAATACAAGTACCTTATTAACCTCGCTGCGAACGAGAAGGACGCTTCATCACAGAGAAACGAAATTTTCCTCACACGGGAAGGCGATTACCACATTAGCCAGAACGGTTCCGTTGGTGCTGAATGAAAATGTTTCGGGAGCCATTGAAATATTAAAAGATATCACGGAACAAAAACATCTTTCCGATACTATCTTACAGCTGCAAAAACAGGGCAAAGGTGATTTGGAATCGTCAAATTCTTTCTCTTCGCAGAAAAATAATACCCGGTTTCAGTTTGAGGACATTATCTTTTCAAGCCGAGAGATGGCTCAATCGGTTGAACAGGCACGCCGGTCGGCAAGGTCAAAATCCAATATTCTCATTGTGGGTGAAACGGGAACGGGCAAGGAGCTGTTTGCTCAGAGTATCCATAATGAGAGTCCTAGAAAAGATAAACCGTTTATCGCACAAAATTGTGCAGCACTTCCGGAGTCTTTACTTGAAAGTTTATTGTTTGGAACAACGGCAGGCAGCTTCACCGGCGCTGTCAACCGTCCGGGACTTTTTGAACAAGCGCAGGGTGGGAGTCTCATGCTCGATGAAATTAATTCGATGAGCATTAATCTGCAGGCGAAGCTTTTGCGGGTGATTCAGGAACGGAAGGTGCAGCGCCTTGGTTCGACAAAGGTAATTGATATTGATGTAAGGATCGTTGCTACGATGAATGAGGAACCGTTAGAAGCAATCGCCAACCAACGGCTTCGTGAGGATTTGTATTATCGGCTTGGTGTGGTGAATCTCGTGATTCCGCCTTTGCGCAATCGGAAGGAGGATTTACGGGTATTAATTGATCACTTTATTACCAAACATGCTGATCTATTAGATGTACAGGTGGATGGGGTGGACCAGGATGTTTTTCATTATTTTATGAATTTCGGATGGCCTGGGAATGTCAGACAGCTAGAGCATGTTATTGAGGGCTGCCTTAACCTTGTTTATGATGAGCGGACCATCGGCTTCAATCATTTGCCGCCTATTTTTAAAAATAAAATTCAGCAGGCAGAGAGTACTTTAAGTCATGAACCCTTATCGTCGTTTTCAGGAAGTCTTCCTGAGCAGATTGAAAGGCTGGAGCGTGTCATGATTGAGCAAGCGATGAATCATGCGCAAGGAAATATTACGAAGGCGGCGGAACAGCTGGGGATTTCAAGGCAAAATCTCAATTATAAGCTGAAAAAATTTCAGATTTTCTTTTAAGGGGGAGAGGGTTTGGAAAACACGTTTCTTGAGGCAGAAGGTCAAGTGATTGCGGATAGTTTAAAAATTCGTTTTTACCCTATTGCGGTAAAGGCTGCGAAGGGTACGCGGGTGATAGATCAATCTGGAAAGGAATATTTGGATATAGCGGCTGGTTGGGCGGTTGCGAATATTGGCTATGGACATCCTCGTGTGGGTGAGGCGATTAAAGAAAAATATGATACCTTATCGTTTACTTCACAGCTTTCGGCTCCTGAGTCGACGATGGTTTCTTTGGCTCAGAAATTAATCGAGATAACACCGGGTGATTTTTCAAAAAAGGTTTGGTTTGGCCATTCTGGCTCTGATGCGAATGATTGTATTGCGAAATTGGTTCCGCTTGAAAAGAAGCGTTCCAGAATGATTTCTTTTATAGGTTCTTATCATGGGCAGACGATGGGATCGCTTTCGCTTTCTGGGCATCCCGCCCAAGCAGGTTTTATCGGTAGTGGCAATGTGGTGAAAATTCCTTATCCGAATCCGTATCGACCGCCATTTGGGGTAACGGATCGTCTAACAGATCAGTGTATTGGATATTTAGAGCAGGAAGTGTTTAAGACGATTTGTCCGCCCGGTGATACGGCTGGAATCATTGTTGAGGGAATTCAGAGTGATGGCGGGCTGATTGTCCCGCCAGAGGATTTCCTGCCTCGGCTTGAAGGGGTCTGCAGGCGCTATGGTATTCACCTCATTTTTGATGAGGTGAAAGTGGGGCTTGGACGAACGGGTAAATGGTTTTCGTTTGACCATAGTGGAGTGGTTCCGGATGCTGTTGTGCTTGGTAAGTCGCTTGGCGGCGGACTGCCGATCAGTTCGGTTGTAGCTAGACGCGAAATTCTTGATGCAGGCATGGGGGTACATATGTTTACGATGAGCGGGAATCCTGTCTGTAGTGCGGCGTCGCTGGAAAATTTGCAGATTATTCAAGAGGAACAGTTAGTTGAGAATGCTAGGGTGAATGGGGAATATTTTATTGGTCTGTTAAAGAATCTACAGGAGAAGTATGAGTGGATTGGGGATGTTCGTGGAAAAGGGCTTGCGATTGGTGTTGAGTTGGTGGAGGACAGGGTTACGAAAAAGCCCGCCGCTGAAAAAACGGCCGCTATTTGTTATCGCTGCTATGAGCTCGGTCTGCTCGTTTTTTATGTAGGCATCCACAGCAATGTTATTGAAATCACCCCGCCACTCACCATCACCAAACAAGAAATTGAATTAGCCGTATCTATACTCGACCAAGCCTTTTCAGACTTGGAAAAAGGGAAGATTAACCTGGATTTGGTGAGGGAGTATAGTGGGTGGTAGTTTGGGGTCTAACCTCCGCTCGGTTGAAAGGCGTTATGACAATCTGTAAAAACCAAAAATCAAAATGCCAACAGAGGCTGAGTCTTTGTTGGCATTTGTCTAATTCTTATCTAATTTAGTTAAACCAAGTGCTCCGTTTTCCCATAAAATTTTTTCGACGGTTTTCCATTGATCTTCTTCACAGCGAATCATCAAGACAATTTCGGAACTAATGTTTTTTGACCCTCCTTTCCCTTTTTTTACAATCAATAGTTTCAGTAGAAATCCTAACAAGAGACCAAAGATTGCTCCGATAATTCCCCAAATAATCGGGCCCCATTTTAAAATAAATCCATAGATAGACCCTAGTAGCATGAAACAGGTCCCGAGGATTGCTGCACCGTCAAATAGACTCAATCCATCCGCTCTATGGATGGTATCAAACAGTTGTCTTTTTCCGGCTCTCTTATCAAGTGGAGCAGCAAAGATCTTTTCATGCGATAGGCCGTTTTGTTTAAGTTCTGTAATCGCTAATTCAATAAATATTGAATTTTCGTAGGTAGCAATTACTAACATGGTATTCACAATCCTTTATAGGGGAGTTTTAAAATGAATCTTTTGATAGTTTTTTCGTAAATATGCGGCCATTTCTTTTTCGAACAGTTTATTGTTCTCAACTGCAGAAACATAGGCATCGTAAATGATGAAAAAGTAGATGGATGGAAAATAAAGTGCCCATTGCATATTGATCGTCTCTTTAGCCTGTGTAAAATCACCTAGCATTGATAAGTGGATCGCATAAAGAATATGGCCGTAATAACAAATCCCGACGGTATAAATAAAAATAAAGAATCCTGAAACTACATTATGTAGATAAAGATGACCGAGACCAGGGAACAAGGCTGACCAGACTAATGCTAGCCAAGGCTTCCGTTTATCCAGGTAGTTCATATCCCAAGAGCCCATTTTAATATTCAACATGGGGGCATCCTCACGGTCTGCCAGTACATATTGTTTGTTTAAGTCAATGGTGGTCCGATATCCGTCCCAGATGCTGAACATATAAATGGCTATATAGAGAATTAACCACCTTTCATCTAGAACTTCTTTGGCTCTGTCAAAGTTACCTAATAAGGAATAGAGAATTCCTAGGTTTACCTTTGCCATCCCGTTAATAAAGGTTTCCCATAGAATCAAAATAAACCCCACTATATACCGGTGCTGCATAAGGTGTCCGAATCCAGGATAGGAAAAGGAAAAAAAGGCAACAACCCAAGGGTTTTTTAAATGAAGTTGACTTGTTGTAAATTGGGAAAGATACGCCCTTTGTCTTCGAAAGGGAGGGATTTGGTTCATGTTCTGTTGCCCCTTCATGAGATAAAGATTTATTATTTTATTAATCACCAATATTTGTAATTTTCATCCGTGATTTTAATTTGTTATTGTATTTGGTCTTTTGGAGAAAAATTATTTGAGACTAAATCTCAAGTTTTTTTAAAAAGTGGTTGACTTGTGTATATCAATCTAGTAATATTACTTCTTGTCGCCGAACAAATAAGTGCGATGAACAGAAAAGCAATTCACTCCGAAAAAAAGAGTTGATATTGATAAGTAATTCTGTTACGATAGAAAACGTCGCTGATTCAAACGAAAAATTATTTTAGAAAAATAATTGACGTGTTGAAGATGAGATGATATATTAATACTCTGCTTTAAAAAATGTTCTTTGAAAACTAAACAAACAAAAACGTCAACAAACAATAATAATCATGTTTCTTCTATTATATAGAGAACATGAGCCAACGTAACAAATGAGCTATATCAACTTTCTTGGAGAGTTTGATCCTGGCTCAGGACGAACGCTGGCGGCGTGCCTAATACATGCAAGTCGAGCGAATCAATAGGAG
>NZ_SMYO01000027.1 GCF_004358205.1 Bacillus salipaludis | reverse complement strand
AGCTGACTGATACTAATCGATCGAGGACTTAACCAAGTCATATGTATTATATGAAGGTGAACTCGTTTTTACTAAAAACTTCTTCTGTATTATCTAGTTTTGAGGGAATGATACCTCAAACTTAATAGTCTGGCAATAATGGCGAGAAGGTCACACCCGTTCCCATACCGAACACGGAAGTTAAGCTTCTCAGCGCCGATGGTAGTTGGGGGCTGTCCCCCTGTGAGAGTAGGACGTTGCCAGGCACCAAAAAAGACAACCTGATGAAGGTTGTCTTTTTTGGTGTTCGTGGATAAAGCAATGGCACATAAAAATAATAATGTGGAACATATAATTCTAAATTGAAACATAGAACAGATGAATTAGCTCATATATGGTTTAATATGGAACATAAAATTAAAAACCATTTAAAAGGTAACTTTATAAAAAAGCAATACACCTAATAATTCTCCTTTGGAAAAAAAGGGGATAATTGTTACTTAATCCAGAAATCTTCTAGGATTTTTTTTTCGCCAAAAGGGTATAGAAATATAAAATGGACTAATTTTGTTTTGTACATAAATTTTAAAATGGAAAATCAAACAGACAAAACGGAACATATTTGATGCAACATGGAACAAAAATTTTTAGTAAGAAAATTTTTCTCTTAATACACAATCTAGCTACTAGACCTTTGTAAAAATTGTGCTAAAGTGGGGGAAGGATATATAAAGGGGGTAATTATTTTGTTAGAGAATAGTTTTATGATGGTAGCCATAATCCTTGTTATCAATATTGTCTATGTCTCCTTTTTTACAATTAGAATGATCTTAACCTTAAAAGGACAACGGTATTTGGCTGCATTCCTCAGCATGATTGAAGTAGTTATCTATGTACTGGGCCTAGGCCTAGTGTTAAATAACTTAAATGAAATCCAGAACCTCATTGCGTATGCGGTGGGATATGGAATCGGTGTTGTAGTCGGAATGAAAATAGAGGAAAAGCTCGCACTTGGTTATATTACTGTCAATGTAATCACAACCGAGTATGATAAAAATTTACCTGGAATACTGCGGGAAAAGGGATATGGAGTGACAAACTGGGAAGCAAACGGGCTTGAAGGGGATCGGATGGCGATGCAAATCTTAACCCCGAGAAAATTTGAATTAAAGCTCTATGATACAATCAAGAATCTAGATCCAAAGGCATTTATTATTTCGTACGAACCCAAATCCATCCATGGGGGGTTCTGGGTCAAATCCGTGAAAAGAGGGAAATTATTTTCATGAGTCAAAAGAAGCAAAAAAAATTGCAATTTGAAGTTCAGGAAAATGAAACCATTGATGCATGCCTAGCACGAATGAAACAGCTGGGATATATCCCAATTAGAAGGCTTGAAAAGCCGATTTTTCAAGAAATCAAAAAGGGAAATGAAACCATTTTTGAGCCAATTGGCCGTCAAATTGTCTTTGAAGGGCAATTTAATGAGTAAAACACGAACAATATGGTGCTAACCAAATTTTATTGTTCGATATAATGGTTGACAGTTATTCGAATGGATTGTAAGATAAGTGAGTAGCAAATGACAAATAATCTTACCCTCGTATATCAATGGGAATAGGGCCCATAAGTTTCTACCCAATAACCGTAAATTATTGGACTATGAGGGAAAGTCAATATGTTCGGCAACAATACAGTTAGGGACAGCCCTTAACTTTGTTGACCTTTTCATCAAGATGCCCGGACAAATGGCTTTCTCTTTTAGAGGATGCTATTTGTCTGGGCTTTTTATTTGGCTAAAAGGGGGATGCGGCATGACGAATCTTGTTGGTGTCATCATGGGAAGCAAATCAGACTGGGAAACAATGAAACATGCCTGTGAAATATTAGAAGAACTTGAAATTGCATATGAAAAAAAGGTAGTTTCTGCGCATCGGACACCGGATTTAATGTTTACCTATGCGCAAGAAGCAAGAGATAGAGGTTTAAAGGTAATTATTGCAGGAGCAGGCGGTGCGGCACATCTCCCTGGAATGGTTGCAGCAAAAACAACGCTTCCTGTCATCGGGGTTCCGGTCCAATCAAAGGCCTTAAATGGTTTAGACTCCCTGCTTTCGATTGTGCAAATGCCGGGCGGAGTACCGGTGGCAACCGTTGCAATTGGTAAAGCAGGAGCAGTCAACGCAGGCCTTTTAGCTGCACAAATTTTAGCAACAGAAGATAGTGAACTAGCGAAAAAATTAGAAGCAAGACGCCATGCAATCAAGGAAGAAGTTCTAGAAAGCGGTGAGCAGCTTGTCTAACAAAATAATTTTACCGGGGTCGACAATTGGGATTATCGGCGGTGGTCAATTGGGAAGAATGATGGCCCTCTCGGCTAAGGCTCAAGGGTATCGAATCGCCGTCCTAGAGCCAACCTCAGACTCACCTTGTGGGCAAGTGGCAGATTTTGAAGTCATTGGAGCTTATGATGATCGTGAGGCTATTAGTAAATTAGCAGTAATCAGTGACGTTATAACTTATGAATTTGAAAACATTGATGCAGATACACTTGAATGGATTTGTGAACGTGCGTACGTTCCACAAGGACCGAAATTGCTGACAGTTACCCAGGATCGGATTAAGGAAAAGGCGGCAATCCAGCAGGCGGGTGTGGAAGTAGCACCGTATGAAATCATTAACAGTTTAGAGGATTTATTTTTAAAAATTCAAGCAATTGGCTATCCCGCTGTGTTGAAGACGGCAAGAGGCGGCTACGACGGAAAGGGACAGCTGGTCATAAAAGTTCAGCAGGACTTGCAAAAAGCGGAGGAACTCATCAAACAGGGTGCATGTGTGCTCGAAAAATGGATTCCCTTTGAAAAGGAAATATCGGTTATCGTCACACGCAAGCTTGATGGAGAAACAGCGATATTCCCTGTGGCAGAAAACATCCATCAGGACAATATATTGCATCAAACGATTGTTCCCGCCCGCATTTCGGAAGGTATCCAAGAAAATGCAATTCAAAAGGCAAAACAAATTGCGGATTCATTAAATTTAGTCGGAACACTTGCGGTTGAAATGTTTTTAACTAGTGATGGGACAATATATATCAATGAACTGGCTCCACGGCCTCATAATTCAGGACATTATTCGATTGAAGCCTGCGAGACGTCACAGTTTGAACAGCATGTACGTGCAATCTGCAATCTGCCTTTAGGAAGCACAAAGCTATTAAAATCAGTAGTTATGGTCAACCTATTAGGGGAGCATCTTGAAAGTATGTATGAGGAAATTCCGGGTATGAAAGACTGGAAGGTTCATCTTTACGGAAAAAAAGAACCAAAAATAAAACGTAAAATGGGACACGTAACAATTTTACGTGATAATGTAACAGAGGCCCTTACAGAAATTGAACAAAGCGGCATTTGGAAAGTAACAGAAAAGATCGGAGGATAAAACATGATTGATCGTTATACAAGACCGGAAATGGGTGCTATTTGGACAGAAGAAAATCGCTTTAATGCATGGCTTGAAGTGGAAATCCTTGCTTGCGAAGCTTGGTCAGAGCTTGGTGAAATTCCGAAGGAGGATGTAAAAAAGCTTCGCGAAAATGCCTCCTTCAATATCGACCGAATTAAAGAAATTGAAGAAGAAACTAGACACGATGTTGTAGCCTTTACCCGTGCTGTATCGGAAACTTTAGGAGAAGAACGCAAATGGGTTCATTACGGCTTAACCTCGACAGATGTGGTCGACACTGCTTTATCATATGTTTTAAAACAGGCCAATGCGATTTTACTAAAAGATATCGAAAACTTTGTAGAAATTTTAAAGAATAAAGCAAAAGAACACAAAATGACCGTTATGATGGGGCGTACCCATGGAGTTCATGCAGAACCTACTACTTTTGGATTAAAGCTTGCCCTTTGGTATGAGGAAATGAAACGGAATCTTGATCGCTTCAAGCAAGCTGCAGCGGGTGTTGAATTTGGTAAAATTTCCGGTGCTGTAGGAACCTATGCCAATATCAACCCATTTGTTGAACAATATGTGTGTGAAAAGCTTGGCATACAAAGAGCGCCAATCTCAACACAAACCCTGCAGCGCGACCGTCATGCTCACTATATGTCAACGATTGCTTTAATCGCCACTTCGATTGAAAAGTTTGCGGTTGAAGTTCGCGGCCTGCAAAAGAGTGAAACGCGTGAAGTTGAAGAATTTTTTGCGAAAGGGCAAAAGGGGTCATCAGCGATGCCGCATAAGCGGAACCCAATTGGTTCTGAAAACATGACGGGAATGGCTCGCGTGATTCGCGGCTATATGTTAACAGCCTACGAAAATGTTCCATTATGGCATGAACGTGATATTTCTCATTCATCTGCTGAAAGAGTTATTTTACCGGATGCGACAATCGCATTAAATTACATGTTGAACCGTTTCGGTAATATTATTAAAAACCTTACAGTTTATCCAGAAAATATGAAGCGCAATATGGATCGTACACTTGGATTAATTTATTCACAGCGTGTATTGCTTGCATTAATTGATAAAGGATTATCACGTGAAGAGGCTTACGATACCGTTCAGCCAAAAGCAATGGAAGCATGGGAAAAACAAGTGCCATTCCGTCAGTTGATTGAGGCTGAAACAAAAATCACCAGCCTTCTTAATGCGGAAGAAATTGCAGACTGTTTTGATTACAGCTATCACCTGCAGCATGTGGATACAATTTTTGACCGTTTAGGTTTGAACTAAAAAAATAAGGGGCTGCAGTTGGGCCCCCCTTTTACTAATAAAATTCCCAATATTGCAAAATTTGGAGGCGTTCCTGATGAAAGAACTTCTATACGAAGGAAAAGCGAAAAGAATTTATAAAACGGAAAATGACCAGGTTGTTTTAGTGGAATATAAAGATTCTGCAACTGCCTTTAATGGGCAAAAGAAAGCAGACATTACCGGTAAAGGGCGTTTAAATAATGAGATTACTAGTTTGCTATTTTTAAAGTTAAAAGAAAAGGGCATTGACTCTCATTTTATCGAGCGCGTATCGGAATTAGAACAACTTGTGAAAAAGGTTACTATTATCCCACTTGAAACAGTTGTCCGTAATGTTGCAGCAGGAAGCTTTTCCAAAAGACTGGGTGTTGAAGAAGGAACGCCGTTGAAGGCTCCAATTGTTGAATTTTACTTAAAAGATGATGAACTTGGCGACCCGCTTGTTACCGTCGACCATATTCTTGAATTGAATTTAGCTACAGAAGAAGAAATCAAGGTATTAAGAGAGAAGGCCTTAGAAGTTGATGCAGTTTTATCGAGCTTTTTCGAAGAATTGGGTATTCGTCTGATTGACTTTAAATTAGAGTTTGGAAAAGACACGGATGGGCAAATCCTGCTTGCCGATGAAATATCACCTGATACCTGCAGATTGTGGGAGAAAGAAACAAATAAAAAGCTCGATAAAGATGTATTCCGTCGGGACCTTGGAAGTTTAACAGATGCATATGAAAATATTTTAGCGAGATTGGGAGGACATCAGCATGTATAAAGTAAAGGTATTTGTCACATTAAGAGAGAGCGTATTAGATCCGCAAGGGAAAGCAGTAACAAATTCCTTACACTCTTTAAATTACAAGGAAGTGGCCGATGTCCGAATCGGTAAATATATGGAGTTAACAATTGAAAAGTCTGACCGTGATATTCATGAAGTAGTCAATGAGATTTGCACAAACCTTTTAGCAAACCCGGTTATTGAAGATTACCGTTATGAAGTAGAGGAGTGTGTGGCCCAGTGAAATTCGCAGTAATCGTTTTTCCAGGATCAAACTGTGATATTGACATGTTTCATGCGATTAAAGATGAACTTGGGGAAGAAGTTGAATACGTTTGGCATGATACAGAAAGCCTAGATGAATTTGATGGAATTTTACTTCCAGGCGGCTTTTCATACGGAGATTATTTGCGCTCAGGAGCCATTGCTCGATTCAGTAATGTCATGAAAGAGGTTGTGAAGGCGGCAAGAGCTGGCAAGCCGGTTATGGGTGTTTGTAACGGATTTCAAATTCTTTTGGAAGCAGGCTTGCTTCCGGGAGCAATGAGACGAAACGCGAGTTTATCCTTTATTTGTAAGCAAGTTGAATTAAAGGTTGAAAACAATCAAACGATGTTTACTTCTGATTTAGCTGCAGGAGAAACCATCACGATTCCAGTTGCACATGGTGAAGGAAATTACTATTGCGACGAGGAAACGCTGGCAAAGCTAAAGGCCAATAACCAAATCGTTTTTACCTACCAGGAAAATCCGAACGGAAGCTTAGAAAATATCGCTGGTATAATGAACGATAAAGGCAACGTATTAGGTATGATGCCGCACCCGGAAAGAGCTGTAGATGCTCTTTTAGGCAGTGCCGACGGGCTTAAATTGTTTCAATCGATTGTAAAGACTTGGAGGGAAGCACATGTTGTTAACGCGTGAACCAAATCCGAATGAGATTAAAGCGGAAAAAGTATATCAGCAAATGGGTTTGTCCGATGAAGAGTTTGCGTTGGTTGAAAAAATCCTTGGACGTACGCCAAATTATACAGAAACAGGCTTATTTTCGGTTATGTGGTCTGAACACTGCAGCTACAAAAATTCCAAGCCAGTATTGAAAAAATTCCCGATTACAGGTGAGCGTGTACTTCAGGGCCCTGGGGAAGGGGCAGGTATCGTTGATATCGGTGATAATCAGGCGGTTGTGTTTAAAATTGAAAGTCATAACCATCCTTCAGCTATCGAGCCATACCAAGGTGCAGCAACAGGTGTCGGCGGGATTATCCGTGACGTATTTTCAATGGGAGCACGTCCGATTGCGATGCTAAATTCTCTTCGTTTTGGAGAGTTAGATTCTGCACGTGTCCGCTATTTATTTAAAGAAGTTGTCGCTGGGATTGCCGGATACGGCAACTGTATCGGAATTCCAACTGTAGGCGGCGAAATTCAATTTGATCCATGCTATGAAGGAAATCCATTAGTCAATGCAATGTGTGTTGGTCTAATTGACCATAAGGATATTAAAAAAGGTCAGGCGCATGGCGAAGGAAACACGGTTATGTATGTCGGTGCAAAAACAGGCCGTGATGGAATCCATGGAGCTACCTTTGCGTCGGAGGAATTAACAGAGCAATCCAGTGAAGACCGCCCAGCTGTTCAGGTTGGCGATCCGTTTATGGAAAAACTGTTATTAGAAGCGTGTTTAGAGCTTATCCAATCTGATGCCCTTGTTGGTATTCAAGATATGGGTGCAGCAGGCCTGGTCAGTTCTTCAGCGGAAATGGCAAGTAAAGCCGGAATGGGAATTGAAATGAACTTGGATCTTGTTCCACAGCGTGAAACAGGAATGACTCCATATGAAATGATGCTTTCTGAATCACAAGAACGAATGCTCATTGTTGTAAAAAAGGGAAGAGAGCAAGAAATCGTTGATCTATTTAAAAAGTATGATTTAGATGCTGTCTCCATCGGTAAGGTTACAAGTGATAAGCAGCTTCGCTTGCTTCATAATGGTGAAATTGTTGCAGATGTGCCCGCAGACGCCTTAGCGGAAGATGCACCAGTTTACCATAAGCCATCAAAAGAACCTGGTTATTTTGCAGAGTTCCAAGTAATGGAGAATGAAATTCCTCAAGTAGAGGATTTGAAAGAAACGCTATTAAACCTTTTAAGTCAGCCAACGATTGCCAGCAAGGAATGGGTTTATGAGCAGTATGACCACATGGTCCGGACAAATACGGTTGTATCACCAGGCTCGGACGCAGCGGTAGTCAGAATTCGCGGTACACGTAAAGCTTTGGCCATGACAACGGATTGTAATTCACGTTATGTATATTTAGATCCGGAAATGGGCGGAAAAATTGCTGTTGCTGAAGCAGCCCGCAATATTGTTTGCTCAGGTGCCGAACCATTAGCGATTACCGATAACTTAAATTTCGGTAATCCGGAAAAACCTGAAGTTTTCTGGCAGATTGAAAAAGCAGCAGACGGCATGAGTGAAGCTTGCCGTGTTCTTGAGACACCGGTCATTGGTGGAAACGTCTCTTTATATAACGAAACAAGCGGAACAGCCATCTATCCAACACCGGTTGTTGGAATGGTCGGTTTAGTAACGGATCTTGATCATATTACAACACAAAATTTTAAAAACAGCGGAGATTTAATTTATCTTGTTGGAGAAACAAAAGATGAGTTTGGCGGTAGTGAGCTGCAAAAACTATTGAACGGAAAAGTTTTTGGCCGTGCCCCTGAGTTGAACGTTAAGATTGAGAAAGAAAGACAAAATAAAGTGCTCGCGGCAATCCGTGCGGGAGTGGTTGAATCAGCTCATGACCTTTCTGAAGGCGGCCTAGGAGTAGCTTTAGCAGAATGCCTTTTTGCCGACAATCAGCTTGGAGCAGAAGTGAGTATCACAGGAAATGCTGTATCAGCTTTGTTTAGTGAAACACAATCTCGTTTTCTATTAACAGTGAAAAAAGAAAATCAAACAGAGTTAGAGCGTTTAGTAGATGCAAAATTGATCGGGGAAGTAACCGATACAGCAACATTACAGGTATCAGGTGATAACGGCTTTGTATTTGAAGCTTCGGTGAACGAATTAAAAGCTGCTTGGAAAGGAGCTATCCCATGCTTGCTGAAATCAAGGGATTAAATGAAGAGTGCGGAGTTTTTGGAGTTTGGGGACATCAAGACGCGGCTCAGCTTGCTTATTACGCACTTCACAGTCTGCAGCACCGCGGACAAGAAGGTACCGGCATTGTTGTAACCGATGGTAAAGCACTTAAAGGCGTAAAAGGTGAAGGACTGGTTACGGAAATTTTTACTGCCGATGCAATGAAAGAATTAACAGGGAACGGGGCAATTGGTCACGTGCGTTATGCAACTGCTGGGGGCGGAGGATATGAAAATGTCCAGCCCCTGCTGTTCCATTCCCAAGTTGGAAGTCTTGCCCTTGCACACAATGGAAATCTCGTTAATGTTAATTCGCTTAAACATCAGCTGGAATCACAGGGAAGTATTTTTCAAACAAGTTCAGATACAGAGGTCTTGGCTCACTTGATGAAAAGAAGCGGTTATTCTGAATTGAAAGATCAGGCGAAAAACGCACTTTCCATGCTAAAAGGGGCTTATGCCTACTTGATCATGACCGAAACAGAATTATTAGTTGCGCTTGATCCGCATGGATTACGGCCACTATCGCTTGGCTGCCTTGGCGATGCTTATGTAGTAGCATCGGAAACCTGTGCATTTGATGTCATTGGGGCGGAATATATCCGTGATATTATGCCGGGAGAACTGCTCATCATTAATGATAATGGTATTGTCTCAGAACAATTTGCGGTGAGTTCTACAAAAGCTATTTGTATGATGGAATATATTTATTTTTCAAGACCTGATAGTGATATTCAAGGAATAAATGTTCATACAGCTCGGAAAAATCTTGGTAAGCAATTATTTAAAGAGGCCCCTATTGAAGCCGATGTTGTAACTGGGGTACCCGATTCAAGCATCTCTGCTGCGATTGGTTATGCGGAAGCCTCCGGTATCCCATACGAAATGGGGTTAATTAAAAACCGTTATGTTGGCAGAACGTTTATTCAGCCTTCACAATCGTTACGTGAGCAAGGGGTTAAAATGAAACTTTCACCGGTTCGCGGAGTTGTGGAAGGAAAACGGGTCGTCATGGTTGATGATTCAATCGTCCGCGGGACGACTAGCAGACGCATTGTCACTATGCTAAAAGATGCTGGAGCGACAGAAGTCCATGTTGTGATCAGCTCTCCACCAATAAAAAATCCATGTTTCTATGGAATTGATACATCAACAAAGGAAGAATTGATTGCTTCCGATAAATCAGTTGAGGAAATCAGAGAACTTATAGGAGCCGATTCGCTTACCTTCTTAAGCGTCGAAGGGATGGTTGAAGCAATTGGTAAAAAAGATGCGAACGGAACAGGCGGGTATTGCCTAGGCTGCTTTACAGGAAATTACCCGACAGAAATTTATCCGGATACACTTCAATACTATTACCAAAAGTAGATAGGGGGAACTGTCGTGGCAAATGCATATAAAGAAGCAGGAGTAAACATCGAAGCAGGCTATGAGGCGGTTGAACGAATGAAAAAGCATGTTCAAAAAACAGCAAGGGCCGGAGTATTGGGCGGTTTAGGCGGTTTTGGGGGCATGTTTGACCTATCTGCGCTTCAATTAAAAGAGCCCGTCCTCGTGTCGGGAACGGACGGAGTCGGAACCAAGCTGATGCTTGCTTTTATGATGGATAAGCACGATACAATCGGCATTGATGCGGTAGCAATGTGTGTGAATGACATTGTTGTCCAAGGAGCAGAGCCTTTGTATTTTCTTGACTACATAGCCTGTGGAAAGGCTGTGCCTGAGAAGATTGAGGCAATTGTCAAAGGAATCGCGGATGGCTGTGAACAGGCAGGATGTGCCTTGATTGGCGGAGAAACGGCAGAGATGCCTGGTTTGTACAATGAATCGGAATATGATTTAGCAGGATTTTCAGTAGGGGCTTGTGAAAAAACACAATTGATTACAGGTGAAGCGATTAAGCCTGGGGATGTTCTTATCGGTTTGGCATCAAGTGGAATCCATAGCAATGGCTATTCCCTTGTACGCAAGGTTTTTGCTGATCGGTCTTTATCAGAGTATGTTGATGAACTTGGCTGTACGTTAGGGGAAGAACTGCTGAAGCCAACAAAAATCTATGTGAAATCAATTTTATCAGCTTTGAAAAAATTCACCTTAAAAGGAATGGCTCATATTACCGGCGGTGGTTTTATCGAGAATATCCCAAGAATGCTCCCAGAGGGACTTGGTGCAGAAATTCAGGAACAAAGCTTTAACATTCCACCTGTGTTCAATCTGATGGAATCTGTTGGACAAATTGACCGGCAGGAGATGTATAATATCTTTAATATGGGAATTGGTATGGTGATTGCAGTAGACCAGACAATTGCTTCTGATGTGCTTGAACATTTTGGGCAATGCGGTGAAACAGCTTATGAAATTGGGATTGTAACCGAAACGGATGGAATTAGCATCATCCCGGCTGGAGGAAAAAAATGAAAAAAATCGCTGTATTTGCATCAGGGAGCGGAAGTAACTTTCAAGCCATCATTGATGTCGTTCAATCTGGAGAACTAAAGGCCGATATTTCACTTCTTGTTTGTGACAAACCTGGTGCTTTTGCGGTTGATCGGGCAAATGCCGCCAGAATTCCAAGCTTTGCTTTTTCGGCTAAGGATTATCCATCAAAGGATGCCTATGAGGCGGAAATTCTTGCGGAGTTAAAAAAACGTGGCGTGGAATTCATTGTCCTCGCAGGCTATATGCGTTTAATAGGACCGACCTTACTGCGAGAGTTTCAAGGGAGAATCGTCAATATTCATCCTTCCTTACTTCCTGCTTTTCCCGGTAAAGATGCCATTGGTCAGGCGCTTGAAGCCAAAGCAACGTGGAGCGGTGTAACCATTCATTTTGTTGATGAGGGAATGGACACTGGGCCGATTATCGTTCAGGAACGCGTTCGTTTGGAAGAAGATGAAACACGTGAAAGCCTGCAGAACAAAATCCATGCAGTTGAACACAAGCTATATCCGGCAATTTTACAGGTGCTTTTAACACAAGGGGGTATTGTAAATGGCAAAAAAGCGAGCACTTATTAGTGTTTCAGATAAAACTGGAGTAATTGAGTTTGCAAAAGAACTCGTAAATCTTGGTTTTGAAATTATTTCTACGGGCGGAACAAAGAAAGCTATTCAAGAACAAGGAATTCCGGTTCTTAGTGTAAGTGATGTTACCGGGTTTCCTGAAATCTTAGAAGGCCGTGTTAAAACCTTGAATCCACTAATCCATGGTGGTTTATTGGCAAAACACGATGATCCAGCACATCAAGGTCAATTAGAAGAGCACGGAATTCAACCGATTCAACTAGTATGTGTAAACCTTTATCCATTCCAACAAACCATTGAGAAGCCGGATGTGAAGGTAGCAGATGCTATTGAAAATATTGATATTGGCGGGCCGACAATGCTCCGTGCTTCCGCAAAAAATCATCAATATATTACAGTCGTAGTTGACCCAGCGGATTATCAAACGGTTGCAGAGGAATTAAAAGCGGAAGGTCAAACGAAGCTTGAGACAAGAGTAAAGCTTGCCGCAAAGGTATTCCGTCACACTGCTGCATATGATGCGCTGATTGCTCAGTATATGACAGATTTGGCTCAAGAGGAAACACCGGAAAATTTAACGGTAACCTATGAATTGAAACAATCACTCCGTTACGGAGAAAATCCACACCAAAAAGCAGCTTTTTATAAAAAACCATTAGGTTCTGCTTTTTCAATCGCAAATTCGAAGCAGCTTCACGGGAAAGAGCTTTCCTATAATAATATTAATGATGCAGACGCTGCGCTTCAGATTGTGAAGGAATTCTCAGAGCCAGCTGCTGTAGCGGTTAAGCATATGAATCCATGCGGTGTTGGCACAGGAAAAACAGCGTATGAAGCTTTTGAAAAAGCATTTGCTGCGGACCCTGTTTCGATTTTTGGCGGAATTATCGCATTCAACCGGGAAGTGGATGCGGCGACTGCAGGGAAGCTTCGTGAAATTTTCTTAGAAATTATTATTGCTCCGGCATTTTCTGAAGAAGCTTTGTCCATTTTAACCGGGAAGAAGAATCTTCGCCTTTTAACTATTCCATTTGATCAAGCTAAAAAACCTGAATTCAAAATGACGACGATTGAAGGAGGACTGCTTGTTCAAGAACAAGATCGTTACACACTTGAAGATGCGACGATCACGATTCCAACAAAAAGACAACCAACGGAAGCTGAGTGGGAATCATTGAAGCTTGGCTGGCAGGTTGTGAAACATGTTAAATCAAATGCCATTGTTGTTGCAAGAAATGGGATGACCATTGGAATTGGCGCTGGTCAGATGAATCGCGTTGGAGCAGCTGAAATTGCCTTTAAACAAGCTGGAGAAAAAGCGGTAGGTGCAGGACTTGCCTCTGATGCCTTTTTCCCAATGGATGATACCGTTGAGGCAGCGGCAAATGCAGGAATCACTGCAATTATTCAACCGGGTGGATCGATTCGCGATGAAGATTCGATTAAAAAAGCGGATGAGTATGGAATTGCCATGGTCTTTACAGGAGTAAGACATTTCAAACACTAATGGGGGCGAGTTTGTGAAGGTTTTAATCATTGGCCGTGGTGGAAGAGAGCATGCGATTTGCCGAAAAGTGAGTGAAAGCAGCAAGGTGGAACGTGTTTTTGCCGCTCCTGGGAATCCAGGGATGGAGGACTTTGCTGAGCTGATTCCGCTGCAGGAGTCTGAATCAGAAAAATTGATTCAGTTTGCGAAAGAGGAAGGAATTGGATTAACGATTATTGGACCTGAGGTTCCGCTCCTTGAAGGACTGGCAGATCGATTCACGGAAGCGGGTCTTCCTGTGTTTGGTCCTAAAAAAGCAGCAGCCGAAATTGAAGGCAGTAAGTCGTTTGCGAAGGAATTAATGAAGAAATACCAAATTCCAACTGCAGATTATGCAGTTTTCACTTCCTTTGATGAGGCAAGTAATTATATAGAAGAAAAAGGTGCTCCGATTGTAATAAAAGCGGATGGACTTGCAGCAGGAAAAGGTGTTACCGTGGCGATGACCAAAGAGGAAGCCTTGGAAAGCCTTGAAGAAATGCTAGTTGGCGCTAAGTTCGGTGCAGCGTCTTCTCGTGTTGTGATTGAGGAGTTTTTGGCCGGTGAAGAGTTTTCCCTTATGGCCTTTGTAAATGGTCAGACGGTGGTCCCACTTGAAATCGCTCAGGACCATAAGCGAGCGTTTGATGGGGACCAAGGTCCGAATACGGGGGGAATGGGCGCGTATTCTCCTGTCCCACAAATTAGTGACGATATGATTCAAACAGCGGTGGAAACGATTCTTAAGCCTGCAGCAGAAGCCATGGTTACAGAAGGAAGAAGCTTTTGCGGAATTTTATACGCTGGACTGATTGCAACGGAAAAGGGTCCAAAGGTTATTGAATTTAACGCAAGATTTGGAGATCCGGAAACCCAAGTGATTTTACCAAGGTTAAAATCTGATTTGGTTGAAGTGATTCTTGAGCTTTTGGATGGCCAAGCACCAAGCCTTGTATGGGACGAGCAGACGATGATCGGGGTTGTTGTGGCAGCAAAGGGATATCCTGAAACCTATGAAAAGGGTGCCGTTCTTAATGGGTTAAATAAATTTAGTGAACAGGCTTATATTTTTCATGCAGGAACAGTGAAAAATGAGCAGGATGAATTCATTACGAATGGCGGCAGAGTCTTGCTTGTAGGTGGACTTGGGGAAACGATTGAGGATGCCCAGAAAAAGGTTTATGCGGAACTTGAAAATCTGCAATGTGATGGTGTTTTTTATCGAAAAGATATTGGTTATAAAGCAGCAAGGTTTGTAAATAGCTAAATGAAAGAGGACTGGCTACGCTGCCAGCCCTCTTCATTATTTTGAGAATTCGGTAACCGAGCGAGGCTATAGATGCCTGTAAAGAGGAAAAAAGGTGTTGGCGGTAACCGAGCGAGGCTGTAGATGCCCGAGAAGAGGAAAAAAAGGTGTTGGTGGTAACCGAGCGAGGCTATAGATGCCCGAGAAGAGGAAAAAAAGGTGTTGGCGGTAACCGAGCGAGGCTGTAGATGCCCGAGAAGATGAGAAAAGAGTGCACGCGGTAACCGAAAGAGGCTGTAGATGCCTGTAAAGAGGAAAAAAGGGTGTTGGCGGTAACCGAGCGAGGCTATAGATGCCCGAGAAGATGAAAAAAGAGTGCACGCGGTAATCGAAAGTGGGTATAGATACCCGTAAAGAGAAAAAAGAGTGTACGAGGTAACTAAACAAGCGTTTAAAAACAAAAAGGCCCTCCCTAGAGAAGGCTTTAGATCTTTAAGTCGGGTTATAAGGCAAAACCTCATCCCCATCCAGATTTGTTAATCCCTCCAACCCATCCATTGAATCATGATGAGCCTCAGACTGTTTAATTTCAGAATTCATTACAGGACATTTTTTATAAAAAGCCGTTACTGGACAGTAACGGACAATGCCTTCTCCCACCTTCATTGCACCACAAACAGCGGCCAATAAATAAGAGTCTCTCCAAGGTCTTTTAACAAGCTTGGCGGTTGCCCAAGCAAGAACAGTCAAGCCAAAGGTAATGCGAATCAACGCATTTAAAATCCCAATATTTGGTTTAATATTCATTTTGTTCACTCCTTCACAAAATTTTAACATTATTTATCAAGTCTTTACTGCTTTACATTGCGAAATATGATAGTATATTAACAAATGGATTTTGTAAGGGTTTTCTTTACGATTAAATCAATATTCTTATATAGATAAATAGACTTAAAGAGGGAGGGATATCATGTGCTGGAACAACGTTATCGATGGAAAAATAAACATTTACGGACGCATGTATCAGTATTAGAGGGGAGAACTTCTCCCACCATTTTATTAAAAAATGCTTTGTATTTAAATCAGGCTATTCGTCAATGGATGAGAGCCAATATTTGGATTTATGATGATCGGATTGTTTATGTCGGCGAAAACTTGCCGGCTACATTAAAGAACTGCGAAGTGATCGATTGTACAAATGAAATTCTTGTTCCTGGATACATTGAACCGCATGCCCATCCGTTTCAATTATATAATCCCCATACATTAGCGGAATATGCATCACAATTTGGAACGACAACCTTAATCAATGACAATATGGCGCTAATTTTAAACTTAAAAAAAAGGGAAGCGTTTTCATTATTGAGAGAGCTGCGGACCATTCCGACTACAATGTTTTGGTGGAGCCGTTTTGATTCTCAAACGGAAATATTAGGGGAAGAAGAAACATTTTCACACAGTAATGTAAAATTGTGGCTTGAGCATGATGCTGTCCTTCAGGGTGGGGAATTAACCGGTTGGCCGAAGCTTCTAGACGGGGACGATATGATGCTTCATTGGATTCAAGAAGCAAAGCGGATGCGGAAGAAAATTGAAGGTCATTTTCCGGGTGCGTCTGAAAAGACTTTAGCGAAGCTGATGCTGCTTGGGGCAGATTGTGACCATGAATCAATGACAGGTGAAGAAGTTTATAATCGACTAATGCAAGGTTATATGGTAACATTGCGCCATTCATCGATTCGGCCAGATTTACCAGTACTTCTTGACGATATAAAACGATTAGGGATTCAAACGTATGATCGGTTCATGTTTACGACAGATGGGTCAACATCAAACTTTTACGAGCAGGGGATTATTGATCAAATGATCCGGATTGCAATCGAAAAGGATGTTCCGAGCATCGATGCTTATAATATGGCAACGATTAACGTCGCAAGGTACTATAATATTGAGCATTTACACGGAAGTATTGCAACCGGACGGGTTGCCAATATTAACTTCTTATCGAGTATTGAAGACCCAACTCCTATTTCTGTTCTTGCGAAAGGTAAATGGGTTAAACGCGACGGGAAACAAACGGAAGTAAATGCTGAGATTAACTGGCCGGACTTCGGACTTAAGCCACTAGAACTCGATTGGAATTTGTCTATTGATGATTTGCAATTTTCAATGCCATTTGGGATTAAAATGGAGAATTCTGTTATCACGAAGCCCTATTCCATTGCCATTGATGTTTCAGGAGATGAACTGCCAACCAATCATGATGAAAGCTTCTTTACACTGATTGACCGTAAAGGTAAGTGGAGAATCAATACCATGCTAAAAGGATTTACTTCAAAGTTATCCGCGCTTGCAAGTTCATTTTCAGGCACTGGGGATATTATTTTAATTGGTAAAAATAAAAAAGATATGATCCATGCATTTGATCGAATGAAAGAACTTGGCGGAGGAATTGTGTTAGTTCAGGATGGTCAAGTGATTTGTGAGGTTCCTTTATCATTGGGAGGAATCATGTCGGAAAAGCCGATGGAACATTTAATGGAGGAAGAAAAAAGACTTCTTGAAGAATTGAGTGAACGAGGGTATTCATTTGGAGACCCCATTAGTAGTTTATTATTTTTCTCTTCAACCCATTTACCGTATATTCGAATCACACAGCAAGGAATGTACGATGTTATGAATAAAACAGTACTCTTTCCGTCTATAATGCGTTAAAATGTAAATAGGTTAATGCATTACAGTGTAAAAGTCTTTTAACCAAAAATAGGGGTGGCTATTAGATGAAGAAATGGGCGGTCATAGTGGCAGCTGTCTTCTTATTGGTGTCCGGATGCAGCAAAAAGGAAACTGTCAAAAAGCCTGATGAGAATGTGAAAAAAGATGTAGGAAAAGTTGAACAAAAAGCGGATGAAAAGAATGAATTCCCATATTATTTTCCTTTAACCGGAAAGGGTTCACAGACTGAAACAGACAGCAGAGCTGTTGCTGTAATGATTAATAACCATCCTGCAGCAAGACCGCAATCTGGTTTAAACAAGGCTGATATCGTTTATGAAATTTTGGCTGAAGGGAATATCACAAGATTTCTTGCCGTATTTCAAAGCGAAAGGCCAAAAAATATCGGGCCGGTACGGAGCGCCCGGGATTATTATATTGATTTAGCCAAAGGTTTAAATGCACTTTATATTGCTCACGGCTATAGTCCGGAAGCCAAAAAAATGCTTGAATCAGGCTATATTGACAACTTGAATGGCATGGTTTATGACGGAACACTTTTCCATCGGGCGAGTTTTAGAGTAGCACCGCACAATTCGTATATCACCTATGATAATATTTTAAAGGGTGCGAAAATGAACAAATATTCAATGGACAAAACACCACCTGCCTTTAAATTTCTTTCAGAAGAGGACGCTAAAAAGGTTACCGGCGCCGATGCTAAATCGGTAAAGATTTCTTATTATGCTAGCGGCGATTTTGATTGTGTGTATGAGTATGATTCCGCTACAGGGAAATATAAACGTTTCCAGGGCGGGGAACAAACTGTTGATTTAGAAACAAAAGACCCGATTCTTCTAGATAATATTTTCATTGTTGAGGCAAAGCATGAAGTAATCGACAAAAAAGGACGTCGTACGATTGATTTTCAATCCGGAGGAAAAGGTTATTTAGTGCAGATGGGGAAAGTAAACGAAGTGGAATGGAAAAATGAGAACGGTAGGATTGTCCCAATGAAGAATGGAGAAGAGGTTCCATTTGTCCAAGGTAAAACATGGGTAAATGTTGTTCCAACAGATCCGGGAATGCAAAAAAGTGTTTCGTTTAATGTGAAATAATTTTATTCAAACTAAAGGGGTATAAAATATGCAAATAAATAAGCTAAGAGGGAAAGAACTGGATCAACTTTTTCTAGGGATTCTTTCGTTAAAAGATCTTGAAGAGTGTTATCGTTTTTTTGATGACCTTTGCACGATTAATGAAATTCAGTCATTGGCCCAACGCTTAGAGGTAGCCAGAATGCTTCGTGAAGGAAATACCTATCACCGAATTGAAGCAGAAACCGGTGCGAGTACTGCAACTATCTCACGTGTAAAACGCTGCTTAAACTATGGCAATGACACCTATGAATTGGTGCTAGAACGAGTCAAAGAAGAAAAGTCGACTACAACTGAGGAATCATAAAGCCAAAAACCGGAGAGATATTCTTCGGTTTTTCTTTTGTCCGGCTCCAGCGCCTAGACCCTTTAGGTTGCTTCAGCACTTGCCTTAGGCTGAACAGGGTGCTTCCGCTTTTCTAGTTGGATTTTCTTTCTATTAGGTTTTCTTTTTTATTACGTTTCCTCTAATGCTATAATGGTGTAATGAAATGAATGTAGGAGGACCTTGGGATGTATGATTTTCGCGAGTGGCGCCATGTGTTTAAACTCGACCCTAATAAACAGATATCGGATGAACATTTAGAAGAAATTTGTGAATCAGGTACGGATGCAGTGATAGTGGGAGGTACAGATGGAGTTACACTCGAAAATGTCCTCGATTTAATGGCCAGAATACGCAAGTTTGCTGTACCATGTGTTCTGGAGGTATCAAGTGTTGAAACAGTTACCCCTGGATTTGATCTCTATTTTATTCCAACGATTCTAAATAGTAAGGATACAAAATGGATTACTGGGCTTCACCATCAAGCAGTGAAAGAATTTGGCGACCTTATGGATTGGGAAGAAATCGTTATGGAAGGCTATTGCATCATGAATAGTGAATGCAAAGCAGCCAAACTGACAAATGCTGTAACGGAGATTACGGCTGAAGATGTAAGGGCCTATGCGATGATGGCTGAAAAAATGTTTCAACTGCCTATTTTTTATCTCGAGTTTAGCGGGCAATATGGACAACCAGAAATGGTTTCAGAGGTGAAAAAAGTCCTTGAAAAAGCGACCTTTTTTTATGGCGGTGGTATATCCACATATGAACAGGCAGTGGAAATGGCAAAGTTTGCAGATGTAATTGTCGTAGGAAATGCGATTTATGAAGATTTTAAAAATGCCTTAAAAACAGTGCAGGCAGTTCGATAGAAATTTGCTGGAAGAGTAAAGATAATGATAAAATAAGAACAAATGTTTGATTTGGCGGTGATGAAAATGCAATACTTATCCGAAAAGCTATTAAATGGCTTAAATCCGGAACAGCAAAGCGCTGTGAAGTGTACGGACGGACCTTTATTACTAATGGCCGGTGCCGGGAGCGGTAAAACAAGAGTGTTAACACATCGGATTGCGTATTTAATTGTGGAAAAAAGGGTGAATCCATATAATATTTTGGCGATCACCTTTACAAATAAAGCGGCAAGAGAGATGAAAGAAAGAATCGGAAAAGTGATGGGCGGAGCTGCGGAAGAAATTTGGATTTCCACCTTTCACTCAATGTGCGTAAGAATTTTACGCCGAGATATTGACCGGATTGGCTTTAATCGAAATTTCACGATTCTTGACACAACGGATCAACAATCGGTTATTAAAGGAATTTTAAAAGATAAGAATATTGACCCGAAAAAGTTTGACCCGAGGGCGATGCTCGGGGCAATCAGTTCTGCCAAAAACGAATTAATTGACCCTGAGGAATATTCAAAAACAGCAGGCGGTTACTTTGATCAGGTCGTTAGTGATGTGTATGAAGAATATCAAAAACGTTTGCGAAAAAATCAGGCGCTTGATTTCGATGATTTAATCATGATGACCATTCAATTGTTCCGTCGTGTTCCGGATGTTTTAGAATATTATCAGCGGAAGTTCCAATATATTCATGTCGACGAGTATCAGGATACGAATAAAGCCCAGTATTTATTAGTAAAGCTGCTGGCAATGCGATTTAAAAATCTTTGCGTAGTCGGTGATTCTGATCAGTCGATTTATAGATGGCGTGGTGCGGATATTGCGAATATATTATCTTTTGAAAAAGATTATCCAAACGCCACCGTTATCCTTTTAGAACAAAACTATCGCTCGACGAAAAGAATCCTTCTTGCGGCGAACAAAGTGATTGAAAACAATTTGAATAGAAAAGCGAAAAACCTTTGGACAGAAAATCCAGAGGGAAATAAACTTATGTATTACCGTGCCGATAGCGAACAGAGTGAGGCACAGTTTGTTGCTGGCAAAATTAAAGAATTGACCCGTGATGGTAAGCACAAGCTTTCGGAAATTGCTATCCTCTATCGGACGAACGCACAGTCCCGTGTAATGGAGGAAGTTTTGCTGAAATCAAATATTGAGTACAGCATTGTCGGCGGTACCAAGTTCTATGACAGAAAAGAAATCAAGGACATGTTAGCCTATTTAAGATTGATTTCAAATCCAGACGATGATATCAGCCTGCGGAGAATCATAAATGTTCCGAAACGCGGTATCGGCTCAAGCTCAGTTGATAAAATTGCTGACTTTGCAGCAATGCATGGTCTTTCATTGTACCAAGCCTTAGATTCAATTGAATTAATTGGTTTAAGTCCTAAAATTACGAAGGCAGCCCGTGATTTCAGGGACTTCATTCGAAACTATACACAAATGCAGGAATTCCTATCCGTAACGGAATTGGTCGAGGAAATCCTAGAGAAATCCGGTTATCGTGAGATGCTAAAGGCAGAAAAATCACTTGAAGCACAAAGCCGTCTTGAAAACTTGGACGAATTATTATCTGTTACGAAAAACTTTGAGGACGTAAGCGAGGACAAAAGCCTTGTTGCCTTTTTAACGGATTTAGCCCTTGTTGCGGATATTGATTCAATGGATGAAGAAGTGGAAAAAGCGGATTCGATTGTGCTGATGACCTTGCACTCAGCAAAGGGGTTGGAATTTCCTGTTGTCTTCCTTATTGGCATGGAGGAGGGAGTATTCCCACACAGCCGTTCCCTTATGGAGGAAGCGGAAATGGAAGAGGAACGCCGCTTGGCCTATGTGGGAATTACCAGGGCGGAACAAAGCCTATTTCTGACTAATGCTCAAATGCGGACGCTTTTTGGCCGAACAAACATGAATCCGGCTTCCCGTTTTATTAAGGAAATCCCTGAAGATCTTTTGGAAGATGCGGTTCCAAAAGCTGGGAAGAGTTCTACATTTGGTTCAAGAGGAGGTTCGTTTGCCGGTTCCGGTACTGGATTTGGAGCCCCTGCTGCGAGAAAACCGGTGATGCGGCCAGTTGCAGCCACGACCGGCGGAGATCAAGTTGGCTGGAAAGTTGGCGATAAAGCCGAACACGGTAAGTGGGGAATAGGAACGGTTGTCAGCGTGAAGGGCGAAGGAGAAGGAACTGAACTCGATATTGCTTTTCCTAGTCCAACAGGAATCAAACGTTTGCTTGCCAAATTTGCGCCGATTAAAAAGGCATAAGAATCAATGAAGAAAGGGCTGGATTTATGGACCTTCAACTAACGGAACAAAGAATCAATGAACTAAAAAGCCTATTAAATCAATATGGCTATGAATATTATGTGCTGGACAAACCAACCGTTCCGGATTTGGAGTATGACCGTTTAATGCAGGAACTGTTAAAGCTAGAAGAAAAGTATCCTGAATTGAAAACATCTGATTCGCCTTCTGAACGTGTTGGCGGTCCTATATTAGATCTTTTTGAAAAGGTTGAGCACCGTACCCCGATGCTTAGCCTTGGTAATGCTTTTAATGACGGAGATTTAAGAGATTTTGACCGCCGGGTTCGTCAAGCGGTGGGTGATACCGTTTCCTATGTTTGCGAATTGAAAATTGATGGGCTGGCCGTTTCCTTACGCTATGAAAATGGATTGTTCCTTCAAGGGGCTACGCGTGGGGACGGTACGATTGGCGAAGATATTACGGCCAACTTAAAAACGATTAAATCAATTCCATTACGTTTACGTGAGAATGTTTCCATCGAGGTTCGTGGAGAGGCATTTATGCCGAAGCGTTCCTTTGAAGCATTAAACCGGGTGAAAGAGGAGAATGGTGAAGAACCTTTCGCAAACCCGAGAAATGCAGCTGCTGGTTCCCTTAGACAGCTTGACCCGAAAATGGCAGCGTCGCGAAATCTCGATGTTTTTTTATACGGTATTGGTGATATTGGAGGGTTAGGTGTAACCTCCCATGGTGAAGGACTTGATTACTTGGATGCTCTCGGGTTTAAAACCAATAAAGAGCGAAGAAAATGTTCAGGAATTGATGATGTGATTGAGTATGTCAACAGCTGGGTTGAAAAGCGCCCGCATCTTCCTTATGAGATTGATGGGATTGTTATTAAAGTAGATTCACTTGAGCAGCAGGAACAGCTTGGGACAACAGCTAAAAGCCCACGTTGGGCGATTGCGTATAAATTCCCAGCTGAAGAGGTAGTCACAACATTATTAGATATTGAACTGAGTGTTGGCCGTACAGGGGTGGTAACTCCAACCGCGATTCTTGTACCGGTTAAGGTAGCTGGGACAACTGTACAGCGTGCCTCTTTGCATAATGAAGATTTAATCCGTGAAAAGGATTTAAAAATTGGCGATAAAGTCGTGATTAAAAAGGCTGGCGATATTATTCCGGAGGTCGTAAATGTCCTTGCTGAAGAGCGGACAGGCACGGAAAGAGATTTTTACATGCCAACGCATTGTCCTGAATGTGAAAGTGAGCTTGTCCGTCTTGACGGGGAAGTTGCTTTACGGTGTATCAATCCAAAATGCCCGGCACAAATCCGCGAAGGTCTGATACACTTTGTCTCGCGAGATGCCATGAATATCGAGGGTCTAGGGGAAAGAGTCATCAGCCAGCTTTTTACTGAAAAATTAATTGCCGATGTCGCTGATCTTTATAAGCTTACAAGAGAGCAGCTTTTAGCCCTTGAACGAATGGGGGAAAAATCAGTTTCCAATCTGTTAAAGGCAATTGAGGCTTCAAAAAGCAATTCACTTGAGAAACTGCTTTTCGGTCTTGGAATTCGTCATGTAGGCGCAAAAGCGGCAAAAACATTAGCGCAGGAATTTGGTTCAATGGATCATCTTGCCGCCGCGACAAAGGAACAATTGATTTCTATTAACGAAATTGGGGAGAAAATGGCCGATTCTATTGTTACTTTTTTTGAACAAGAAGAAGTGTCCTCGTTGATTAAGGAACTATCCTCTTATGGAGTCAATATGGACTACAAAGGGGCCAAACCAGTTTTAGCAGCGGAGTCTGATTCCATTTTTGCCGGAAAAACAATTGTCCTTACAGGGAAACTAGAGAAACTATCGCGGAATGAAGCCAAGGAAAAAATTGAAGCACTAGGCGGCAATGTTGCTGGAAGTGTTAGTAAAAAAACGCATCTGGTTATTGCCGGAGAAGAAGCCGGTTCTAAGCTTTCCAAAGCGCAGGAACTAGGAATTGAAGTATGGGACGAAGAGAAGCTATTAGTTGAATTAAATAAATAAGAGGTGTTACCACCGTGAAAAAGCTTATACTGCTTGTCTTTTCGTTTGTCCTTCTGCTCAGCGGCTGTTCATTAAACTTTCAAAAGCAGGATGAGGTCGTGCAAACAAAAGAGAAAACGAAAGGAAAAGCAATTATTCCTAAATATAATATTTCCGACAAGTATTATCGGACGATTTTACCATTTGAACCTGGGGAAGCCCGCGGGATGATTGTCGGCAATCTTAACACGAGATACGATATTGATGAATTTGAAACAGGTTTAATGCGGATTGCCCAAAATACCTTTGATACAGATCAATATTACTTTCAAGAGGGACAGCAAATTAAACGGGATACGATTAAACTTTGGTTAAATCGAAAATTTACAAAGGCTCAGTTAAAGGAACAAGGATTAAAATCATCTGAAAATATCGGTTTAAATCCGCTCGATACCGGAAAAGGGGAAACGCCGATTTACCTTGCTCATATTTTGGAGCATGATTATTTGACAAAAACGGATAAAGGTACAGTTAAATTGGGCGGAATCACAATTGGACTTGCATTAAATTCGATTTATTATTATCAAACGGTTCAATACGGGCCGACCTATGAGAAGAAAATAGACTATTCTAAAATGAAAAGCGAAGGAGAACAAATTGCCGCGGAAGTATTAAAACGTATTCGCAGTATGAAAAAATTGGGGAATATACCAGTGACAATTGCCTTATTTGAAACACAGAGCAAATCATCGGTTGTTCCAGGTAATTTCTTTGCGTACACGAATGTAGATGCCGGCAGTTCAAGTATAGATGGCTGGGAAAAAGTAAACGAAAAATACTTCTTATTCCCGTCAACCGACGCACAAGATAAGCATAGGGATGACCTTACTGCATTTTTAAACTTTAAGCAGGATGTTGAAGAGTATTTTCCAAATTATAACGGCGTAATTGGCAGAGCCTTTTATGTTGGCGATCAACTCCAAGATCTTAAAATCTCAATTCCGATTCAATTCTATGGAAAAATGGAAGCTGTCGGCTTTACCCAATATGTAACAGGTCTGGTCATGGATCGTTTTCCGAAATATATTTCGGTTTCCGTCAGTGTAACATCCGTTGATGGTCCTGAGGCACTTATAGTCAAAAAGGCAAACGAAACAGAACCGTTTGTTCATATTTACTAAATATTATACTTTTTTAAAACCAGATCCGGGGCCGGCCCCGGATCTTTTTTTTCAGGTTATAACTATAGTTCAAATGATTGATACTATAAAGTGAATTGGATGTAAACGTTTTTAATACATAGGAGGGTTTCAAACATGGTACAACCTTACAAACATGAGCCACTCACAGATTTTACGGTTGATGAAAACCGCCAAGCTTATCTTCAGGCATTACAAACCGTTAAAGGTTATTTAGGCAAGGATTATGACCTTGTGATTGGCGGTGAAAAAATTGCGACTGAAGATAAAATTGTTTCCTATAACCCAGCGAATAAAGAAGAGGTAATTGGCCGCGTTTCGAAAGCAAACAAAGATCTTGCTGAAAAAGCGATGCAGGCAGCAGTAGAAGCATTCAAAACGTGGAAAAAAACGAAAGCTGAAGTTCGTGCTGATGTGCTTTTTAAAGCGGCTGCGATTATTCGCCGACGCAAGCATGAGTTTTCAGCTTTGATGACAAAAGAAGCAGGTAAGCCATGGAGAGAAGCAGATGCTGATACAGCAGAAGGTATTGACTTTCTGGAATACTATGGCCGTCAAATGCTGGCAATTAAAAATGGTGTACCCGTTCAAAGCCGTCCAAATGAATTCAACCGTTATGACTATATACCTCTTGGTGTAGGAATCATTATTTCACCTTGGAACTTCCCATTTGCAATCATGGCAGGTACAACGGTTGCTGCAATTGTATCTGGTAATACGGTCCTATTAAAACCAGCGTCTACTACGCCAATTATTGCTGCTAAATTTGTTGAAGTAATGGAAGAAGCAGGTCTTCCCAAGGGTGTCTTAAACTTTGTGCCAGGAAGCGGTGCAGAAGTGGGTGACTATTTAGTTGATCATAAAGATACTCGTTTCATCAGCTTCACAGGTTCCCGTGATGTTGGTCTCCGTATTTTTGAACGTTCTTCAAAAATAAATGAAGGTCAAATCTGGATGAAGCGCTTGATTGCAGAAATGGGAGGTAAAGATACCATTGTTGTTGACAGTGAAGCAGATCTTGAGCTTGCTGCACAATCCATTGTTGCTTCTGCCTTCGGTTTCTCCGGTCAAAAATGTTCTGCATGTTCTCGTGCAGTAATCGTTGAAGATGTATATGATACAGTCCTAAACCGTGTTATTGAGTTAACAAAACCATTAACAGTGGGGGAACCTACTGAACAGGGCACTTTCACTGGTCCAGTAATTGATAACAACGCGTTCAAAAAGATCATGGAATACATCGAAATTGGAAAACAAGAAGGTAAATTAATGGCCGGAGGTGAAGGGGACAATTCAAAGGGCTACTTCATTCAACCAACTGTTTTTGCTGACCTTGCTCCAAACGCCCGCATTATGAAGGAAGAAATCTTTGGACCAGTTGTCGGCATCACAAAGGCGAAAAACTTTGATGAAGCAATTGAAATTGCCAACAACACTGAATACGGCTTAACAGGTGCGGTCATCACTTCAAACCGTGCGCATATGGAACAAGCCCGAGAGGATTTCCATGTTGGTAATCTTTACTTCAACCGCGGCTGTACAGGTGCCATCGTTGGCTACCAGCCATTCGGCGGCTTCAACATGTCCGGAACTGACTCCAAAGCAGGCGGCCCAGATTATCTATTGCTACACATGCAAGCAAAAACAACCTCTGAATTATACTAATAGAATCGACAAAATTCGGGTGGTGCCTGTCACCACCCGAATTTTGTCGAATTACATATTCATTTTAGGTACGTCCACGATAAAGGGAGCAACGATGATGCGTCCTTGGTATTGAAATTGTCCCCAAATTTTATAGATACCTTTTTGGGGGAAGTAGGTCATGAATGTTACTTTTGGTCCGTTTCCTTTGGTTGTCATTGGGTGAATGTGAAGATATTCGTGCAGGTCATCTTTTATGGCAACGGCATGGCCCAGTGCACCTAAATAGGGCTGGAGGTTTTTGATTGGTTTATTCGTCTTCGCATCCCGAATCATAAAGGTCATGTTTGAGTTCATTTCTGCCATTAAATGGTCGAAGGATAAAGTTATTTTTAAGCCATCGACCATTGTCGTTAACTTTTGATCTGGAATGAGTGGTTTAGATTTAGGGATAGGCCCGTCGATATGAAGCCAATGCTTTTCCACACTATTATCCCCGCCGCCTTTTGGTGTAACTTCTGCAATTAGTTGGTAATCCCCGCCTGCTGGAAAGGCCGTCGAAATATCAAATTCCCCATTTCCTTTATAAATCGGATGGAGATGAGAAAAATAAGATAAATCTTTACTAACAATAATTAAATGCATTTTTTTGGTATGGACCGTTTCAAACGCTTGGATTGGTTTATTGGATTTATCTCTTATCAGAATTGAAATGGGAATTCTCTTATTCGGCTTTAGTGTCTCAGGTGTTTTCCATTCAGATTTTGTCGGGATTACATTCTGAGGCATTGAGCTCATTTGATGGTCCATTGTCGATTTCGGAACCCTAATGGGATTACAGGAGGTTAGTAGGGTGATAGCTAAAAGGATTGAAATCAATTTAACGCTTTTCAAAACGGACAGGCTCCTTTCCAACTTAATCAATTTTTACAAGAAGTTATTTTAGTTTGCTAATCGATTGCATATACTAATTAATACTAAGCAAGCATTCAAAAGAAGTAAAGGAATACAAATGATTGATAAAAATGGATCATACATCGAAGTCAAAAGAATTACGACAAATTTAATTATTCCTTAATAACTTTATATGCATTATTGATTATAATAAAAATTACGGAGATTACCTATCAATCCAATATGAGGTAATAATGTAAATAAATATCCAAATAACAAGCGGAGAATGCTATGATTAAGGAATAAATGATCTAGTTTTTTACTTTTACCAAAGGTGAGTGGATTGAAAAAGATGGAGATTTTTTCATTGTTGCCACAATATTTATTACATGTTACCGCTGTGCCCCACAGTGAGAGCCCCAGCTTGATTTGGTCCCTATTAGCCTGTAACATTTTCTTGGTCATTGCGGGGGTCTTCTTTATTGTTAAATTATTTAGACAAAAAAATGTCCTTAAATCGGGAATTACTTTCGGAATTGCACTGGCGATTAATTATATTTTAATTGCAGTGTACGGGGATATATTTGACCTGCTTGGATAGGGGATAAAGAGGAGGTTTAAATTTTTGAAATATTATCGAATTTGGGTCATTGCCTTCTTATTAAAGTTCATTGGATCTGCTTGGGATGCCTCTTACCATTTTAAGTATTTATTTGAGGAATATTCCATACCGCATATTGTTAATTTTACTGGCTTTGCGATTGGGGCATTTTTATTATTTAAAGAGTGGCGGAAGCTGCATTACATGGATCGGTTTTCGCGAAATCTTGTAACGATTGGATATGTTTTATTTTTAATTGGTATCCCCTTAGACTTTAGCTATCATATCGCTTACGGCATTGATTTAACCACCTGGAGTCCAACCCACTTTATTTATTATATTGCGACAGATATTATGATTATCGGTGTATGGCGGGCCTATTTTAAGTTTTCTCAGGATCAAATACCATCATGGAAATCACTGCATACTTGGTTTGCGATGTTTTTGCTGGAATGCTTAATGTTTCCAAATATGCAGCAGGAAAACGGAGCAATATCCTATGATCAATATATTCATGGACGTTCCATTGCCTCAAAAGAAATTCTACAGTTGATCTCAGACCCTGCGTCGCAAATCTTTGGGGGGATCCCCCAATGGGTGTATCCGCTTTATTCGGTATTATTTGTAGCCCTGTTTACAGTCATTGTTAATAAACTTTGCCGGGAATATACTATTCCAGTTATGGCAGCGGCACTTTATATCCTATTACGTTTTATCTTTAAATCGGCCTTTTATCTTGTTCATTATCCAACATCCTATGTCCCGGTGACACTTTTATTTATCCCGATTTTTTATTTAGTTTTCAGAAGGGATAGTTGGCTCGCCGGACTTGCCGGTAGTTTGTTCTATTTTCTAACTTTGTTTGCCATTAATCGCCTTGGCTTACTAATCACACCGCCATTAGTATGGTGGGAGGCTATACCGGTTGCGATAATCGGCTTGTTTGTTCCGGTGATTGCTTCCGAAGTAGTAAAACTGCCAATTCGGCCCAAAAGAAAGCAACCTGCATAAAAGATGAAAGGTGTTCCTCAAAGGGACACCTTTTTTATATGACAATATTGTGAAACAATTCGCTTATAGGGGTTAAAAGTGACAAATCCCACAATTTATTATGAGAACAATGATTACAATTTAGTTATAGAAAAAGCAAAAATGAGAGTTGAAATCCGTGTTAAAATATAAGAAAGATTAAAAAAATTCGGGAATATATAATATATTAAGGCTTTCAATCAAGGCAGGGAGTGGAGTAAAATGTTTAAAACAATCACACGAATTCCTGTAGCGCATTATTCGAATCTTAAAGAAAGAAAAGGATTTTCTATCAAAATTGATCAAATTGAAATAGCACTTTTTAAATTGTCAAACGGAAAGATTTTTGCAATTGAAAATCGCAGTCCGATTCCAAAAGGTGGAGTACTTTCTAAAGGAATTATCAACGGCGAATACTTATATTGTCCTGTCTATGATTTGAAGATTTCCTTAGCGGATGGTAAAGTTCAGGAGCCGGAAAGTGGTAAGGTACGTACATTTAAGGTAGAAATAAAAGAGAACATTGTATTTATTGTTTTATAGGACACCAAAGATGGGAAGGAGGCAGCATGATGAGAAAAGGCAAAGTATTTTTAGTTGGTGCAGGCCCAGGGGATATCGGGTTAATTACGGTAAAAGGCTTGGAGGCCATTAAGCAGGCTGAAGTTTTACTTTATGACCGGCTTGCCAATCCAAAGCTGCTAGAATATGCACCCTCAGAGTGTGAGTTTATATATTGTGGAAAATTACCTGACCGTCATATTTTGCGGCAAGAGAATATCAATGAACTTTTAGTCGCTAAAGCATTAGAAGGCAAGAAGGTTGTTCGTTTAAAAGGCGGAGACCCGGGTGTATTTGGCCGCGTTGGGGAAGAGGCGGAATCCCTAGCACAGTTTCAGATACCTTTTGAAATCGTTCCAGGAATCACATCGGGAATTGCGGCCCCCCTTTATGCAGGAATTCCTGTCACTCACCGGGAATATGGAGAATCGTTTGCAATCGTAACCGCTCATGCAAAGTCTAAAGATGGAGAGCCGTTGCTTGAGTGGGAAAGCCTTGCACGCGGAGTGGATACGATTGCTTTTTACATGGGAGTTGGAAATTTACCGCTCATTTGTGAAAACCTTATCGCACACGGCAAATCTTCTTCGACTCCTGCGATATTAATTCAATGGGGCACGTTTGGCCGTCAGAAGACATTGCAGGGGACATTAGCAGATATCTCAGAGAAGGCATTAGCTGCCAAGTTTAAGAATCCTTCCATTATCCTGGTGGGCGATGTAATTTCACTTCGGGAAAAAATCAACTGGTTTGAAAAAAAGCCGTTGTATGGCCGGCAAATATTATTAGCCCGGACAAGCAATGGTCTGAGCGAATTGGCAAAGGAATTAATGGATTATGGAGCGGATGTAATAGAATTTCCAAAATGGAAAAAGACATCGGTTCATATTGACTTAGAAAAAGTGACAGCCTATGATAAGATCCTGTTTGCCCAGCCCGAAAGCGTTGCTGAATTTTTCGAAGCGTTAATTGACAATCAAATCGATATTCGAAATATCAGGGCTAATTTTTACGGTCCTTCATTTAAGACGATAAAAGCCTTAAATGACCGGGGATTTACCGCCACGTTGGCGGAAGAAATGTATGGTTCAGGGAGTTTGCTCATTGTCGGTGACAACAGTGTTTTGAAAAATACAGAGAATTATGGAGTATTTGATGTAATCGTGACGAGTATAAAAGAAATTGATAGGCAATTCATGCCGATTTTTAAGCGAATGTTCGGGGAAGCTCAGGTCGATACAATCATTTTTCCATGCAGTGCATCCGTGGAACCCGTTCTTGAAGCATTAAGGGAATGCGGCATTGCTATAGAGGAGGATGTAAGAGATTCACATGTGGTTTGTATGGGAAAACAAACGATGGCTGCTGTTAGGGGAGCGGGGTTGATGAATCCCAATATGCCGGCAAAGGCAACAAAAGCCGCTTTGATAGAGTATTTAGCGGAGCAAAATGGTGTAGAGTTACAATAAAAAATGTTTCTGCTCATTTATAAGCGGGCATAACGAGGCGAGAACATGAAGGTAAGTTATCCAATTATGATGAATTTGGAAGGAAAGAAGGCAGTGATTGTTGGCGGCGGAAAGGTTGCGGAGCGCAAGATATTTGGTCTGCTTAATACTGGCGCGGAGATTTCTGTGATTAGCCCGGAAGTAACCGAAGAAATTCAAATACTGGTTACTGAGGGTAAGGTTTCATGGTATTGCCGGGCATTTTCTGAAGAGGACCTAGCCGAAACCCCTTTAGTGTTCGCCGCGACGAATGATAGGGAAATCAATCAGTTGGTCAAAGCTGCAGCAGGTCCCCATCAACTTATTACTATCGCGGATGATCCTGATGGCTCAGATTTTCATGTTCCGGCAGTGGTTCGACGGGGGCGTTTAAATATTGCGGTTTCGTCGGGCGGGGCAAGCCCGATTTTGGCAAGTCGAATCCGTTCAGGGCTGGAACAGCAGTTTGATGAATCCTATGAGAGCTATCTTGAGTTTCTTTTTACGGTACGGCAGCGGATTTTGGAAGAAGTGAAAGACCCTTCTGTAAAAAGAAAGCTATTAACGGCTATTGTCAGCCAGGAATTTTTAAAAAGCAACAATCGAGAAGAAGACTTTCAAAAATTATATAACGAGTTGGTTTAAGCGGGTACCGTTACAGGTGCCTGCTTTTTTCGTATAAATACATAAGAATTTGGAAAAAAAGGAGGTAAAACACAGAACAGAGGGTGTAGGATGTATAACAAAAAAATAAGCAACAGCTATCAAATTTTGGATCAGTTACGATTGCCGCATGGATTATACTTGGCCTCTTCATCAAATGATTATCACTACGTTTGGCTTCGAGATTCTTTTTACATGTCCTTACCTTATTTAGAACAGGACAATGGGATTTATGAAATGACCTATCACCGGATTTTAGATTTATTCCGAGAATATGAATGGAAACTGGATATCCATAATCTCCAAAGGCCAATTGAGCAATGGGAATATATACATTCCCGCTATTCAGCCCATGATGTAAGAGAAATCGATACACCATGGGGACATGCCCAGCATGATGCGATTGGGGCAATTCTTTGGGGAATCGGAATGGGGCAAAAACGAGGGAAGCAGATTATTCGAGATGGAAAAGATCATGAAATCGTTCAAAAGCTTGTCGGGTATTTAGGCTGCGTTCACTATTGGGAGGATGCGGATAATGGGATGTGGGAAGAATGGCGCGAAGTGCATACCAGTTCTGTTGGTGCCTGTGTGGCTGGACTTAAGGCTGTTCAAGATTTGGTCTTTGTTCCGGGAGAATGGATTGAAAAAGGGAAATGGACTTTATCTGCCTTATTTCCACGTGAAAGTATCGACCGTCCCTGTGACTTAGCGCAGATGAGCTTAATCTATCCTTACGGTGTTGTAGATGGGGAAGATGCAAAATTAATCCTCAAGCAGGTTGAAATAAATCTACTAAGGGACCGGGGCGTGATTCGCTATCAGGGTGACTCCTATTATTCACTTTTGGAGCATGAAGGACGGCATCATGAGTTATCTTTTTATTTTGGTTCGGAAGCAGAATGGACCTTTGGGCTTCCGTGGCTTGCCCTTTGTCATTTAGAATTAGGAAATATGGAAAAAGCCCATGCTTATATTCAGCAGACAGAAAAAGTCATGCTCAGTGATGGCAGTCTTCCGGAACTTTATTTTGCCCAATCTTCGGACTATAATTCCAACACGCCATTGGGGTGGGGAAGCGCCCTGTATATATTAGCGAAAGAGAAATATGAACGGATTATGTAAAAATTTCAGGCCGTTGGGATTGATCCAACGGCCTTTTTATTATCTCTGTCGCTGAAAAATACTACTTTAGGATTATTTTGACTATTTTTAAAAAATTTTCTGAAAAGTAGTTCCCTTTTTATTTTTAGTGTTATATAATACAAAACGAGGATAGATGCTGTATTATAACAAAGAGGTGATTAAGTTCATGTCGACGCAAACGACTGGTATTGAAGTGGTGGGTGCCATAAACGCCCAGTATGATGAGGTTTTGACATCCGATGCTTTAAATTTTATTGAAGAACTAGAGCGAAACTTTGGGGAAAGAAGAGTTGAACTGTTACAGTACAGAATGAAACGACAGGAGGAAATTCACAACGGAAAGCTTCCGGATTTCCTTCCTGAAACGAAACATATTCGTAATGGAGATTGGACAATTGCTCCCCTGCCACAGGATCTTCAGGACCGCCGGGTTGAAATTACCGGTCCGACTGACCGGAAAATGGTCATTAATGCTCTGAATTCTGATGCGAAAATCTTTATGGCCGACTTTGAAGACGCCACTTCACCGACATGGAAGAACATCGTCGAAGGACAAATCAACTTGAGGGATGCAGTAAATCGGACGATTTCTTTTGAAAATCAAAATGGTAAAAAATACACCCTGAATGAAAAAACAGCAGTACTGCTCGTTCGACCACGAGGATTACATTTAGAAGAAAAAAATGTACTACTAGACGGAAAGCCGATTTCCGGAAGCCTTTTCGATTTCGGATTGTACTTTTTCCATAACGTAAATAATTTGCTCGCAAGAGGGACGGGTCCATATTTTTACCTTCCAAAGCTTGAGAGTCATATAGAAGCCCGCCTTTGGAATGATGTCTTCGTCTTCGCACAAGATAAACTCGGTGTCCCGCAAGGAACGATTAAAGCAACTGTATTAATCGAAACCATTTTGGCAGCATTTGAAATGAACGAAATTTTATATGAATTAAAGGAACACTCTGCCGGCTTAAACTGTGGCAGATGGGATTATATTTTCAGTTACTTGAAAAAGCTCCGTAACCAGAAGGATGTAATTCTTCCGGATCGCTCGCAGGTTAACATGACGGTTCCCTTTATGAGGTCATACTCGTTATTGACCATCCAAACCTGTCATCGACGAAAGGCACCGGCAATGGGAGGGATGGCAGCACAAATTCCGATTCGCAATAACCCGCAGGCGAATGAAGGAGCCTTTGCGAAGGTTCGTGCCGATAAGGAACGAGAGGCTCGCGATGGTCATGATGGGACATGGGTTGCCCACCCTGGACTTGTCCCGGTTGCATTAGAGGTGTTTAACCGCGAAATGCCTGCATCTAACCAAATTAATACACAAAAACAGCAGCACATCACGGTTACGGCTCAAGATTTACTTGAGGTGCCGAATGGAACGATTACCGAAGAAGGAGTTCGCGTCAACATTAATGTTGGAATTCAATATGTTGCTTCTTGGTTAGATGGAAAAGGTGCAGCGCCAATTCACAACCTTATGGAAGATGCGGCAACGGCTGAAATTTCAAGAGCACAGCTTTGGCAGTGGATCCGCCATCCCAAAGGTGTGTTAACGGACGGCCGAAAGGTAACAGCAGAACTGTATCAGGCCTTCAAGGTGGAAGAACTAGAAAAAATCAAACAGGAAATAGGTGCTGAAGCTTATAAGAATGGGCGGTTTGCTGAAGCTTCAGAACTATTTGACCAAATGATTCAAAATGATGAGTTTGCTGAGTTTCTAACCTTACCGGGTTACGAGCTTTTATAGAAAGTTTGATAAATAATAGTTTACTAAATTAATAGGGAGGAATTTAAGATGACAAATGAAAGAGCTGCAAGATTACAAGAAAGCTGGGAAATGGATAGCCGTTGGAATGGAATTACAAGACCGTATACGGGAGAAGACGTTATTAAGCTTCGCGGTTCGATTGATATCGAACATACTTTAGCGAAAAAAGGTGCAGAAAAGCTTTGGAAGCTATTAAATGAAGAAGAGTACATCAATGCGCTTGGTGCGCTGACAGGAAATCAAGCGGTTCAACAGGTAAAAGCCGGACTGAAAGCGATCTACTTAAGCGGCTGGCAGGTAGCAGCTGACGCCAACCTTTCAGGACATATGTACCCTGACCAAAGCTTGTACCCTGCAAACAGTGTACCAAGCGTGGTAAAGCGAATTAACCAAGCGCTTCAACGTGCTGATCAAATTACCCATTCTGAAGGTGACGACTCTATCGATTGGTTTGCCCCAATTGTAGCCGATGCGGAAGCAGGCTTTGGCGGGCAGCTAAACTGCTTTGAATTGATGAAAGGCATGATTGAAGCAGGCGCAGCCGGTGTACACTTTGAAGACCAGCTTTCTTCTGAGAAAAAATGCGGTCACTTGGGCGGAAAAGTATTGCTGCCGACTCAAACTGCTGTTCGTAACCTGATTGCAGCTCGTTTGGCTGCTGATGTAATGGGTGTTCCAACTGTGCTTGTTGCCCGTACAGATGCTAATGCTGCCGATTTGATTACCAGTGATATCGATATGAACGATGCGGCATTCATTACCGGAGAACGGACTCCTGAAGGATTTTACCGGACAAAAGCCGGAATTGATCAAGCGATTGCCCGCGGCTTAGCCTATGCACCATATGCTGACCTAATTTGGTGTGAAACTTCTGAACCAAATGTAGAGGAAGCAAGAAAGTTTGCGGAAGCGATTCATGAACAGTTCCCTGGCAAACTACTGGCCTATAACTGTTCACCTTCCTTCAACTGGAAAAAGAAACTTGACCCAGAAACAATTGCGAAATTCCAACAAGAGCTCGGAAAAATGGGCTATAAGTTCCAATTCGTTACACTTGCAGGGTTCCATGCCTTGAACCACAGCATGTTCGAGCTTGCCCGCGGCTACAAAGAGCGCGGTATGGCGGCTTACTCCGAATTGCAGCAGGCTGAGTTTTCCAGTGAGCAATACGGCTACACGGCTACCCGCCACCAACGCGAGGTTGGTACTGGCTACTTTGACCAAGTATCCATGGTCATTACAGGAGGCACCTCTTCAACCACAGCGTTAAAAGGATCAACTGAAGAAGAGCAATTTAGTTCTTCGAAAAAATAAAGAGCGAATCCTTCTCCTTATGTGTGGGGGAGGGATTTTTTTGTCTCTACTAGAATTATTATCATGATTAAATGGTAGTGGAATGTATTTTGGTCATAGTGGAAAGTAAATGAGCAAAAGTGGAAGGTAAAGTGCAACAACTGGAAAGTAAACATATAATAAACTGATAGAAGGGATTAGTGGATGAATGTTTAGTAGGGAACCTTTTTCCTTGTCCTATCATAAAAATAAGTAGCCTTTATAATGGAGTTGATTTTTTGAGAAAGCCATCTGTTGATGAGGTGTTACAGCAGGGAATCTACGGCCCCCTAGAAACTAAGCCGGAGGAAAGGCGGAAATTTTTAGGGACATTACGTGAGCGGATTATCATTGCTCTTAAAAAAGGTCAGGTTGGCGAAGCTGAGATCTATCCTCAAGTGGAGCAGGAGATAAAGAAGAACCCGAAAGCTCATTTGTTTTTAAACGGAACAATGAACTACGGACAATTATCGAAGTATGTAAAACTGGCGGCCAAATATAAAATGGAGCATACGATTGTGACCAATAAGGACCACGATACAGAGATTGGGCTTGTCTTAGCGTTAGACCATGCGATAGACAAAGAAGAAATCTTTATTACTAAAAAGGCACCGATTCAATTTGACACGAAAAAGAAAAAGAGCCTTTTTGCAAAACTCTTTAATCGGAAATAGCGCTTGGATGGAACCAAGCGCTATTTACTATTTACAACAATTCTCGGGTACCTTCAACAAATTCCCTGTTTAACCAAACGTTTGATTAAAATGGTTAAAAAGGTTATTAGTAAAGGATTTTTCCATGCAATTGTATGAAAAAAATGACGAATGGTAGTAACTATAATTCACCAGATACTCGTTCTACCAAAGCCTGCAATTCCAACTCAACATTTCCCTGAATAGCCCGGCTGATCATGCAAGAGGTCTCAGCCTTTTTAGCAAGCTTTTGGGCCAGAGAATAATCCTTTTCAGAGGCTGCGGCTCTCAACACAATATGCGGCCGATGGATGATTTTTTTATACGTAAAAACCCCGTTTGTTACATCGACAATCGCTTCTGAATCCATGGTCAAACTCACCTTATCCAAATGGCTTCGCTCCATCATCGCTGCGAGAGTGATGATATAACAGGTTGCTGCTGCACCAAGCAGCATTTCATCAGGATTGGTGCCAACCCCGGGGCCATCCATTTCAGGTGGGATTGAGATTTTCGTTTTTAAGTTTCGTGCCTCAATTTCCCCCACATCATTTCGTAATCCCGGCCAGTTTGCTTTTAAAAGAAATCGATGTTCAGCCATGTTGAACCTCCTAGATTTTAAAAGTTGAACGATTTTTCGATCCCGGAAGCCGGAACGTTTTCTGCTAATGATTGAATGTTTTTGGCTACCTTCGTACTATACGTATAATCACCATAACAATAAGGATAACGGAAATTAAACTTGTTTCCGCCGCAATTATAAATGGTTGGATTTCTTTTAACTTGTTGTAAGGAGAATTTTTTCGCTAATTCCTCACTATGCTTACCGCCGTGCTCGGCGATATAATCGATATACCCTGTCCCCATGTTATATGCTTGGATGATGGTTGGAAAATCTACCTTTCTTTGTTTTCCATAAATGACTGCCCGTCGAAAATGTTTTACCCCGAGACGGATGCTTTCCTTCGGGTCTTGAATCGTATTTCGTGCGAGTCCGGCCGATTCAGAGGCTTGCATCGGATCCCCGCCCTTGCCGTGGCTTTCCTGCTGCATTAAAGCAACGAGGACCGGAGTGTATTTTTCCATATTGTATTGTTTCAATTCATTGTGAATTAAAGGTTCATATTTTTTAACATTTACGAAGGACTTGTTGAAAATATCAGGAGGATTGCCTTCAAGCAATTTGCTGATGAGAATAAAGGCAAAACAAAGCATAAACAGGAGCGTAATCAAACGGGATTTCTTTTTCCGTCTTCGTTTCATTCACTTACCTCTCCAATTTCTAATTCTACCTGATTATTATAACGTAATCTTAAATAGTAAGGAAATATGAGGGGTTGCATAAATAGAGGGATTTATTGGAATTATCGAGAATATAGTATAAGGATTGAAGTTAAAACAGCTAATAGACTTTTTTCGACTTGGTATGACGGATTTCTTCTTTAAACAAACGTTTATTTAAAAATCCCACTGTTGCCTATTTAAATGGTTATTTACATCAAACCAAGCAAAAAAATTGTCGGATTAGGATGTGACTCTAAGAATAAATCTTTTTTAGCAGCTTCCATCATTTTGTCCTTGGGAATTGTCCTTGGATGCTCAATTGTTACTTTCAAGCCTTTTCAGGAACAATCTGTTTCAAAAGTTGCAACAAATGCGGATCAAGTAGCCGTAATGATGAATATCAACGAAGCTTCCAAATTACTAGGATTAAAAACAGATGAGTTAAAAATGATTATTTCAGCTGAAAGCCAAAGCTTGACTGAATCCGGTGAATTTAGTGGCACAATGCTTCCTTATATCGTTGTGAACGGAAAACAATACTTCGAACGAACAAGTCTATTAAAATGGGCCGTTGAAAGTTCAGTTGAGCATCGGGGATATAATAATGGGAGCCGGTTTCAATAACACATTAAGCAGGTGTTGTGGTATGGGGATTAAAGGATTAAATCATTTACTTTTTTCAGTTTCCAATTTGGAGAAATCAATAGAATTTTACCAAAATGTATTTGGTGCCAAGCTATTAGTGAAAGGGAGAAGTACGGCTTATTTTGATTTAAATGGTATATGGCTGGCATTAAATGTTGAGGAGAATATCCCTCGTAATGAAATAAGCGAGTCCTATACTCATCTTGCTTTTTCAATCGATGAGGAAGATTATATTAAAATATATAATAAACTCGAAGATTTGCAGGTTACGATTCTTTCAGGCCGGTCAAGGGATGAAAAGGATAAAAAATCTATCTACTTCACCGATCCGGATGGTCATAAGTTTGAATTTCATACAGGGACATTACAGGACAGATTGGATTATTATAAGCAGGAGAAACAGCATATGAAATTTTATGACAAATAGAAATGAGAGTAATGGGGACCAAGGATAGTGCCCGAACCTGTGAAAATATCGGAATCACAGGAACAACGGAGCCCTGATAGTGCCCGCCTCGTGTTAATTTCAACGACATGGGAATTATGCCATTCGGTTAGTTCCCAAACATATTCTTTTTAATAATCCGGTTACTATAATCAACTGAGGTCACCTCCGACACCCAGCCACACGAACAAAATGTAAACTCCTTAAAAAATCTCCTAATTCCCAAGATTACCATTATAAGGTAAAATAATTTTATTTTTCAAAAAATATTAAATTAAAAGTAAAAACTCTTGCCAATACTGATGAGGAATCATTGCGGTAACGCAGAAAAGTTTGGTATCATCAATATTAAAATAACATTGTTAACTTTAGCAGGAGGTCCAAAGTATATGTCACGAATTTCAAGTGAACAGGTAAAGTATGTTGCGAATCTTGCACGGCTTGCCATCACGGAAGAAGAAGCAGAAAAGTTTACAAAACAGCTTGACGCAATTATTAGCTTTGCTGAACAGTTAAATGAGCTGGACACCGAAAATGTAAAACCAACTTATCATGTTTTGGATATGAAAAATGTGCTGCGCGAAGATATCCCACAAAAAGGGCTGCCGCGTGAAGAGGTACTCAAAAATGCGCCGGAGCATAAGAATGGCCAAATTAAAGTACCGTCAATTTTGGGAGAGTAAGGAGTGCAAGAATAGTGGGTTTATTTGATTATAAAGTTTCAGATCTTCATGAGCTTTTACATAAAAAAGAACTGAAAGTCTCTGACCTGGTAGATGAATCGTATAAACGTATCAGCGAGGTAGAGGACAAAGTACAAGCCTTCTTAACATTAAACGAAGAGCGTGCCCGTCAAACAGCGAAGGAGCTAGATGAAAAGTTTAACGCAGATTCTGCAGAGGGTCTGCTATTTGGAATGCCTATAGGTGTTAAGGACAATATTGTCACAAAGGGATTAAGGACGACTTGTGCAAGTAAAATTCTCGAAAACTTTGATCCTATTTACGATGCAACCGTTGTACAAAAGCTGCAAAAGGCTGAAACTGTGACAATCGGTAAATTAAATATGGACGAGTTTGCCATGGGGTCTTCAAATGAAAACTCTGCATACCAAAAAACACGCAATCCGTGGAACTTGGAAACTGTTCCAGGCGGTTCATCCGGCGGGTCTGCTGCTTCTGTTGCTGCAGGGGAAGTTTTGTTTTCACTTGGCTCTGACACCGGCGGATCCATTCGTCAACCGGCATCATTTTGCGGTGTTGTTGGTTTGAAGCCTACATATGGCCGGGTATCACGCTTTGGTTTAGTGGCATTCGCATCATCACTTGATCAAATTGGTCCGATTACTAGAACGGTTGAAGACAATGCCTATCTGTTGCAGGCGATTTCTGGTCTAGATCCAATGGACTCTACTTCTGCCAATGTGGATGTTCCTAATTTCACTCAAGCTTTAACAGGTGATATTAAAGGCTTACGGATTGCTGTTCCAAAGGAATACCTTGGGGAAGGTGTCAATGAAACGGTTCGTCAATCTGTTTTAGATGCCTTAAAGGTTCTTGAAGGATTAGGGGCCGTTTGGGAAGAGGTTTCTCTGCCGCATTCCAAATATGCGCTTGCAACCTATTATCTACTTTCTTCTTCAGAAGCATCTGCTAACCTGGCCCGCTTTGATGGGGTTCGTTATGGATACCGTACACCGGACGCTGAAAATTTAATCGATTTATATAAAAAGACAAGAGCAGAAGGCTTTGGTGATGAAGTAAAACGCCGGATTATGCTCGGTACCTTTGCTTTAAGCTCAGGTTATTATGATGCTTATTATAAAAAAGCACAGCAGGCTCGTACATTGATTAAGAAAGATTTTGAGGATGTTTTTGAAAAATATGATGTGATTGTCGGTCCAACAACACCAACTCCAGCTTTTAAAATTGGAGAAAAAATCGATGATCCGTTAACGATGTATGTAAATGATATTTTAACAATTCCTGTGAACTTGGCAGGAGTACCTGGTATTTCTGTACCGTGCGGCTTTGATGGTGGTCTGCCACTTGGTTTACAAATCATTGGTAAACACTTTGATGAAGCAACGGTTTATCGTGTAGCACATGCCTTTGAGCAGGCAACAGACTTTCATAAACAGAAGCCAGGACTGTAGGGGGTGAAGAGAATGGAATTTGAAACAGTAATTGGACTTGAGGTCCATGTCGAATTAAAAACGGAATCAAAAATCTTTTCGGCAAGTCCAAACCATTTTGGTGCTGAGCCGAATACAAATACTAGTGTAATTGACCTTGGTTATCCGGGGGTTCTTCCAGTTCTTAATAAAAAAGCAGTGGAGTTCGGAATGAAGGCGGCCATGGCCTTGAACTGCGAGGTTGCAACCCACACGAAATTTGACCGTAAAAACTATTTTTATCCGGATAATCCAAAGGCGTATCAAATTTCGCAATTTGACCAGCCGATTGGTGAGCATGGCTGGATTGAAATTGAAGTAAACGGATATACGAAAAAAATTGGAATTACCAGGATCCATCTGGAAGAGGATGCCGGAAAGTTAAACCATGAAAAAGGCTACTCATTATGTGATTACAACCGTCAAGGAACACCGCTTGTTGAAATCGTTTCTGAGCCGGATATCCGTACGCCTGATGAGGCCTATGCCTATCTTGAAAAATTGAAATCAATCATTCAATACACAGGTGTTTCTGATTGTAAGATGGAGGAAGGATCGCTTCGTTGTGATGCTAATATTTCGATTCGTCCGTTTGGACAAGAGGAATTTGGTACAAAAACGGAATTGAAAAACCTAAACTCTTTTAACTTTGTTCGTAAAGGTCTTGAATATGAAGAAAAGCGCCAAAGAGAAGTTGTTTCTGCAGGTGGAAAAATTGACCAAGAAACACGCCGCTTTGATGAGGCTTCTGGTGCAACACTCTTAATGCGGGTGAAGGAAGGTTCGGATGATTACCGTTACTTCCCTGAACCAGATTTGCTTGAGCTTTATATTGATGATGAGTGGAAAGCACGCATTCGTGCGGAAATCCCTGAGCTTCCGGACCAACGTCAAAAACGTTATGTAGAAGAACTTGGATTACCTGTCTACGATGCAAAGGTTCTTACGGTAATAAAAGAAACCGCTGATTTCTTTGAAGCTACCGTAAATGCCGGTGCTGATGCGAAGCTGGCTTCCAACTGGATTATGGGCGAGGTTTCAGGCTATTTGAATGCTGAAGGAAAAGAACTGCACGAGGTAGCCTTAACTTCAGAAGGTTTGGCAAGTATGATTAAACTAATCGAAAATGGCACCATTTCTTCTAAAATTGCTAAAACTGTTTTCAAGGAATTAATTGAAAATGGCGGTGATGCGGAGCAAATCGTGAAGGAAAAAGGGCTTGTGCAAATTTCTGATGAAGGAACATTGCTGAAAATTGTTGCCGAAGTTCTTGATGCAAATCCACAGTCAGTTGAAGACTTTAAGAATGGTAAACAGAAAGCAGTAGGGTTCCTGGTCGGTCAATTAATGAAAGCTACCAAAGGACAAGCGAATCCGCAGGTGGTTAATAAATTATTGCAACAGGAATTACAAAAAAGATAATGAATTTGGCTGGCAGCATTCCAACTGCCAGCTATTTTTATAGAAAATTGTCGATGCAATAATCGACATTCTTTTTATCATTTCCCAGGAAAAAAGCCAGTAGTGAAAAGGATTATTTTGGATTTACTCAAACGTTTGGTTAAAAGGGAAACGTAATGAATAGTGTCGACAGATGTAGAAATGGTGTTAGTATGACATTGTTTAGCAGCGTTTTACATAATACCCTAAGGTCAATTCTAAATATTGACATTCTTTTTAGTCGCATTTTATAAGAAACTCTTATTTTAAAGTGCTTATAGCATTTTTAATCAAACGATTGATTGGAAAGAATGTATGGAGAATTAGGTCGAAGTTTGATGAAAAGAGGGTTGCTATGAGGGAACAAATTCAAAAGGTTTTGATGACCTTGGAAATGGATAAAGATATGAAGGTCCTTTATGCTTGTGATTCAGGGAGCAGGGCATGGGGGCTTTCATCTGACGCTAGTGATTATGATGTAAGATTTATTTATGTTCATAAGAGGGAATGGTATTTATCCATTGACCAAGGAAAAGATGTCCTGGAGGTTCCAAGATCGGCATTTCCTTTTGGTGAATCAATTTTGGATATAAGTGGTTGGGAATTAACAAAGGCATTAAGGCTATTTCGGAAATCGAACCCTTCCCTTTTGGAATGGCTGCATTCTAGTATCGTTTATACAGAGCCATTTTCAACAATGGATCGGATGAGGGAGTTAGAACAGAAAACTTTTTCTCCGATTTCCTGCATATATCATTATCTTAAAATGGCGAAAGGGAATTTTTGGGACATCCGTCAGGGGAATGACATTAAAGTTAAAAAGTATTTGAATGTAATCCGCCCTCTTTTGATTATAAAGTGGATTGAAATAAATCATACTTTCCCTCCTATAGAACTTCGCTTCCTAGTTGAGAGGCTTCTCCCTTTCGGAAAGCTGAAAGAGGACATCGAAATGCTCTTAAATAGAAAAATAGCTGGGGAAGATTTAATAGTCGATTTAAAAATGGATCGAATTAAGGAATATGTGGAGAAAGAGTTTGAACATCTTGAAAATTATATAAAAGGTGTAAAGAATGAGATCTCAAATCCAACAGAATCTCTTAATCGGCTTTTTAGAGAAGCTTTGGATGAGGTTTGGGGGAAATAGGTTTAAACCTGTAAAGTGAGGTTTTGGAATGGTTTATATTGCCTTATTACGTGGAATTAATGTAGGCGGTCATAATAAGATTAAAATGGCGGATTTAAAAAAGCTGTTAGAATCGATGGGATTAAAAAAAGTAAAAACTTATATTCAAAGTGGAAATGTTGTCTTTGAATCGGAGGAGGTTGCCGCGGAACTGACTCAAAAAATAGAGGAGGCAATCCAGAAAGAGTTTGGTTTTTTTGTCACTGTTGTCATTAGGACTGCTTTGGAATTGAATCAGATTATCGAGAAATGCCCATATTCTCCTGACAATCTTTTAGAAGGCGAAAGTGTCCATGTGGCCTTTTTGGCAGGTATGCCTCCTGAGGAAGGGATTAGCCATCTTCAAAACTTTAATAAAGGTGATGACGAATATTTTATTGAAGGGCAGGATGTATACTTATTCTTCCGTCAAAGTATACGGAATTCAAAGCTGGCAGCCCAGCTTCCGAAGCTAGGGGTTCCTGCGACTGTCCGAAACTGGAAAACGGTAATGAAACTAGATTCAATGGTGAAAGAAATGGAAATATAAAAGTCTCAGGGGAGAATTGGTGCTGAATTTGTTCTTTAAAAAGGAGGATGAAGACCAAATCTTATGAGGGAAGCCGACGAAATGTTCTTCAAAAGGGGGATGAAGGCCAAAACTCTTGAGGGAAGTCGACGAAATGTTCTTCAAAAGGGAGATGAAGACCAAATCTCATGAGGGAAGCAGATGAATTGGTCCTCAAAAGGGGGACGAAGACCAAATCCCAGAAAGAGAGCCAACGAAATGTTCTTCAAAGGGTCAATGAAGGCAAAATCTTAGAAAGAGAGCCAACGAAACGGTCTTCAAAGGGTCAATGAAGGCAAAATCTTAGAAAGAGAGCCAACGAAACGGTCTTCATAGGGTCATGAAGACTAAATCTCAGAAAGAGCGCTGATGAAATGGCATTCAAAACAAAAAATAAAACCCGCCCGGATCAATTCCGAGCGGGTTGAACGATTATGCTCCAGTTTTTAACAAACGGACACTTTCATCAAATTCTTTTTCAATTTCATCGTTTTTCTTATGTGTAGCCAAGCTGACGATAACAGAAACGATAAAGTTGAGGACGAAGCCTGGAACGATTTCGTAAAGAGTATCACCTAAACCAACGTTCTTCCAAACGATAACTGTAACCGCACCCACAATCATTCCGAATAGGGCACCCCAGTTGTTCATTTTTTTCCAGAATAAACTTAAAAGAATGATTGGACCGAAAGAAGCTCCAAATCCTGCCCAGGCATAAGCAACAAGGCTTAAAATTGTGCTATTTTGCTTGAAGGCAAGAGCGGAAGCAACAACAGCGACAATTAGCACTGCCATTCTTCCTAAGAATACAAGTTCTTTATCCTTAGCGCCTTTACGGACAACAACCTTATATAAGTCCTCAATTAACGCACTAGAGGTAACGATTAATTGTGAAGAAATCGTACTCATAACAGCGGCAAGAATTGCGGCTAAAGCAAATCCTGCAAATAATGGATGGAAGAAGATCTGGCTCAATGAAATAAATACAGCTTCTGGATTATCCAGTTTATGTGCAG
>NZ_SMYO01000026.1 GCF_004358205.1 Bacillus salipaludis | reverse complement strand
ATTATACAAGTAGGGGGTGGACAGTTTACTTGACGGGTTCAAGACCCACGGGTGCTACGTCCTCCCCCGACTACCGATATAATAAAACCAATTAAAAAAAGGTCAACCAGAAAAATCTGGCTAACCTTATATTACGAACGGGTGCAAGAGTTGTAGATCAAGCTGTCATTGTGGCAGCTTTTTCTTATTGCACTAAAGGGGCAGTTTAGTTGAACAATCGCCATTAGCTTTTTTTCAACAATCGGGCCATTATGTGGAGTAAAAGTCGAAAGGGACTGGACAATTATGGTAAAATATAAGAATATAGGAGCCCCCAAAAATACCTTTAATGTGAGGTGTGATAATGAATTTATTAACCAGTTTCTGTATAGCTGCCGTCTTCTTAATTATTTCTTATTTAATTTGGAAAAAGAAAATGCTTTTTCTTATTATCGGATATAGTGACAATAATTTTTTTGGCGATAAGGACAAATTGGCAAAAAGAGTCGGTATCATTACTGCTATAATTGGTGTCTTATCTCTATTTTTTCCTATTTTGATAACGATATTTGGTTCTTTTGTAATATATGTTTATGTAGGTGTTGTAGTTTTTTTAGCTGTTTTAGGCTCCCTTTTTCATACCCTTCCTTATTTTCAGATTAAGTGATAAGAAGATTCTTTTTCCAGAAAAGGGCGCATTTCTAGAATAAGAAATGCGCTCTTCTTAATGAATTGGGCCATTTAGTTCAAGAAGGAATTTTATTTACAAAGTGTTATCTGTATATTAGAATGTAATGCATTAAATCTTGGAGGAAAAAAATGGGTGAAATTGCTTTAATTATTATAGATGTACAAAAAGCATTTGATGATAAAAAATGGGGAGAACGAAATAATCTAAACGCAGAAAAAAATATTAGCAATATATTAAAGTTTTGGAGAGAAAAAAATTGGAGAGTTATTTACATACAGCATATGTCTGATACCCCTTCTTCGGTTTTTTACCCTAAGAATGAGGGATTTGAATTTAAAGAAATGGTTAAACCTATTAATGGAGAAGTAATTATAACTAAGAAAGTAAATAGTAGTTTTATTGGTACTAATTTAGAAGAGTATTTAAGAGAAAATCAAATATCAACAGTAGTTATAACTGGTTTAACTACACCTCATTGTGTATCTACAACCACTCGAATGAGCGGAAATTTAGGTTTCAAAACTTACCTGATTTCAGATGCAACTGCAGCCTTTGGTATGAAGGACCAAAATAACACTTATTATAATGCTGAAACTATCCATAATGTATCTTTAGCTACATTACATAATGAATTTGCTACGGTACTTACAACAGAGAAATTAATTAATAAATTTAGTAACTAAACGTCTTAAACGAGGGCATTACTTCAATAATGGGGAATGCCGTTTTCTTATTCAAGTAAAGGGCAGAATTGTTGAAGAGTTAATTCCAAATGGTTGTCGAATTTAGTATTATTAAGAATTAAATTTCTAAAGGGGAAAAAGCATGAAAATAGGTCAATTAGAAGTTTTTAATCTTCATAAATTAATCCAAGACAAAACTGAATATACAAATTTTATCGTAAGTGAAGTTAATGATCACGCACTTAGAATAGCCGTTATAAATGGGGAATTTCATTGGCATAAGCACGAGGATTGTGATGAATTATTTTATGTATTAGAAGGTGAACTATTTATAGACTTAGAAAACAATGAAACAGTATCATTAAAACCAGGTGAAATATTTACTGTTCCTGCTAATACAATGCATCGAACTAGTTCAAATGAACGAACAGTTAACTTATGTTTTGAAAAGTCCAGTACTAATATTAACGGATAGCTAACTGCAAATACTACGTATTTATTTCATTAACGGGTCAAGAGCAAAAAATCAGCTGCCATTTTTTCGATGCTTTTTTATTGAAGTCAATACAGAAGTTATAAAGTGTACTGATGGTGCAAATATTTTAATTCCCTTATTCAACAATCGGGCGCTTTTCTTTAGTAAGAAGGCGTCTTTTTTATATGCTCTTACACAAAACATTGTGAAGATTTTCACTTAAACTATAGGGTGCAAGAGTTAAATAAGATTGGGCTGCTGCGGTAGCCTTTTTTGCTTGTTCCACTAACGGGCAGGATAGTTGAAGAAGCAACCTTGTTTTTTGTTAAAATAAAATCAATAAATATGTTCGTTAGAGGGGAATGCTTTAATGGATATAAACGAACGCAAGGAAAAGATTAAGTTACTTCAAATGAAGAGTAAAAGAAATAATATAATTAAAGATATGAAAACTAAAGAAATTCATTTAAATCTTGATTCATTTATTGAACCTCAATATTCCTATGATTTACTTAGAAAATTATTTAACAAAATAGATAACCTTGGTGAAAATAAAGAGGAATCTAAGTTTGAACATAGCACCTATAAAGCTGTAAATCAGCTAAGAATACTATGTAAGAAAATTCCTAAACAGCTTCAAGAGAACCAAGTTATTTTGTTTCATTTAAATTATCTTGATACAGGTGCAATTATTTTAAGTTTAGAAGACATCTTTAGAGATATTAATTGGATAGTTAATTTTAGTGGATATTCAAATGGTGAATTTGATTTTGTCGTTGTTGAACCGACATTTAATTTTGGAATTTGTATTGAAGGGTTTGAATATTGGGATATCCTTACTATATGGGGTTTGTTCAAATAATGGTGGCAAAAGTTGTAAAAGGAGTTGCTTTGGCGACAACTCCTTTCTTATTGAACAAACGGGGCAGGTTACTTAAAGAAGGATTATTTTACTGAGACGGTACTGGTGCGAACTTATTTGTTTTTTTACCTGACGGTTAGATAGTCGTTGATGATAAAATTGATGAAACAAAAAGTATTGGGGATATTTTAATGAGTGTATCAGAAGAAAACAAAATACTTGCACAAACAGCTGTTAAAGCATTTGAAGGAAAGCCTAATGTTTTTAAATATTATGATGATAACCATAAGAGTTCAGTCGATATTCTTTCTTGTGAAGACAAAAATTTTGAAAGTATCTTATCTTATTCTACGCTTGGTTTATCCGATTTTTCTATTGGCTACGAGGGAAACAGGTTACCTTTAAGGGTTGAATTGGTGGGGGCAAGTGATTTTGAATGCTTCCCCAATATTTTAGCAACTTGTGCATTCAATATTATTAATTCTAAATTTGAATGTTCATTTGGAACGATTTTTAAGAACGTAATTGATATGTATCTGCCTGATAGTCCTATGAAACATATTTTATTTTTATCTCCTTTTCTTTGGGAAGATACGTTGAAAACAATAAAGTTCAAGAAAAAACAAGTGGCTTGGTTAATGGCAATTCCAATTTCGGAAGAAGAAAAACAATTTGCGGATAATAACGGGATGAAGGCTTTAGAACAGCTATTTGAAGAATATCAAATAAATGTATTTGATTTGGAAAGGACTTCAGTAATATAAATCTTATTGTGCTTATGATAAAGATGGGGATGACTGTTGACGGTCCCTTTTCTTATTCGACTAACGGGGCAGTTTACTTCAAGAAGGTTTCGCCATTTTTTATTAAACAATCTTTTCAGATTAGCATAGAAGGAAAACACTTCATATATGGAGAAGTAATTATAAATGGCTGCATTGGCAGCCTTTTTTGTATTTTTCAGAGAAAAGTCTTGTATTAAAATAAAAAATTATTATAAGTTAAACCATTTTGTATAAATAAAAAACAGTCTAATAAAAGCATATAATGACAGGTTTTATTTACATTTAATTATTATTATTTAACTAAGGAGGAGCTATATGGAGTGGATTGAATCTTTACAAAAGGCAATAGATTTTATGGAAGAACACTTATTAGAGGAGATTTCAATTGGAGATATAGCAAAGGAGGCCAAAGCATCTGTTTTTCATTTTCAACGAACTTTTACGATTTTAACTGATATTTCAGTTGGTGAATATTTACGACGAAGACGTTTAACCTTAGCTGCACAGGAACTTTCTAATACAAATAACAAAATCATTGATATTGCCTTCAAATATGGCTATGAAACTCCTGAAGCATTTTCAAAAGCATTTCGCAGGCAGCACGGGATAACACCCAGAGAAGCACGGTCTAATAAAGGAATCCTTAATTCTTATAACCGCCTGGTAATCCAGGTGAGTCTGAAAGGGGCAGAGCCGATGAAGTATAAAATTGTGGAAAGAGAAAGTTTTCAGGTAGTGGGTGTAAAAAAAGAGTTTTCTACCTTGAATGATGACAACATAAAAGGAATACCTAAAATGTGGGGTGAAGTCCATAAAGACGGAACAAATGAATTATTATTTAAGATAAACAACGGAAAAATAGAGGGTATCCTTGGTGTGTGTGTTACTAAAAAGGAGTACCAAGGTGACCAATTAATTGATTATTGGATAGCTACGGAATACGTAGGTGAAACACCTGACGGTTTAGAAATCCTTGACATTCCATCTTCCAAGTGGGCAGTTTTTGAGGTCCACGGGCCAATGCCAGATGCTATGCCTAGAGTCTGGAAGCAGATTTATCAAGAGTGGTTTCCATCTAATGCGTATGAGCACGCTGGAACCCCTGAATTAGAAGTGTATTCAGATGAAGACCCTTCAAGTGAGGACTTATATTCTGAGATATGGATTCCTTTAAAGCAAAGGTAAATTAAATGTCCAATAATAGGTGAATAATAAAGGGTTGCCAAGGCACCTTTCTTGTAAAATTCGCGGTAAATACTGAGTAGATTCAGGTATGGAAAGTTACGAAGAATCAACGGATTTAAAGCGAGAAGATAAGTGTTTGTGAAGTATTTCACTTAAACTATAGGGTGCAAGAGTTAAAGATTGGGATGGCTGAGGCGATCCTTTTTTCTTGTGGCACTAAAAGGGCAGGGAGTTGAAGAAGGAAATAACTACTTTATATTGAAATTATCCCTTAAATTAAAAAGTTAATTAAAGATATACCCCTCACTAATGAAGGGTATATCTTATTTATCTTGTGCAAGTTCTTTTCTATTGGGAGCAAGTGGTGGCTGTTCTAACCACTTGTTTTTCACCATAATATCGAACCAGTTTTTTGTCAATGCTAATGTTTTTAGAATTGATTTTTCATAAACTACAGCTAGGTCTGTTCGCATGGCTGATGCTAGACCTGTCCCGTAATATACTTGTGCAGTTTGAGCCAAGAAACCCATATGATACAACATTAATTTATCTGAAAAAGGAGAGTCTTTTGACGTTGTAACCTCTGATTCCCACGACATTGGTATTGGCAAATTATCCTTGTGCATAATTTTTGACAGGGCTTGTATGTTTTCATCTGCCTTTTTTTCTAATTCCTCAAAAAACTTTCTTATTTCTTCCGATTCAGTGACTTGACTGAATCCGATTGAAAGAGTTTTTGCCATAATGCTCTTTTTAATGTTAAGAGAAATACTGATTATTTCTGTAGCAGATAATACTCTCCCTTTTCCGAAGAATCCATCAGTAAAATCTTTGGTAGATATAAATTCAGGGCTTTCGTTAGGATAAAAATAGGGGTCTCTTTGGAATTTTCCTTTTTTAAGCAATAACTCAATGGTTAAATCGTACATACTTTTTGCATCATTATCACATGAATTGTAAAATTCCCGTAGGTCCTTTCTGACAGAAACACTAAAAGCAGTTGTATGACCCAACAAACCATGTATAGTCATAATATGTAAATAATTTAAGCAGAATGTGTCAGAAAACAATCTCTTTGCACCTTTATTAAGGTCGGACTCAGTAAATCCAATAGGAACTGGAAATCCCTCTTTCTCAATGAAGGAAACAAGATTCTTCTTTTGCTTTTCCCATGTCTCAATGGCAATTTCAAAAACTTTTTTTATTGATTCGTCTTCCAAAATAGAAATCATATACCTATTTACTATCTCGGTCATAGTTCCGTTAACATACTCCCCCCATAGTGTTCCTATTTCGGAAGATGTAAGTTTTAAATTATCATTTTCCATTTGTTCTCACCTCTTCCGTATTTTTTACTGACACAGAAATAGATATGCGTTTCCTTGAACTTAAACCTTTTAGATGATAATAGTTGAGAAGTTTCTTGTTGAACTAACGGGTGCAAGAGTTGAAGATCTGCTGCCATTTTTGGTGGCTTTTTCTTTTTCAGCTAACGGAGCAGCTTAGTGAAAGAAGGAAGTGGGCAATCTCTGCGGTGAATGGTATCAAAATATATCCTCAGCATGCAAAGGGGATTATTTACCATAGGCTAAAGTCACGGCAATTTCTTTATGTTTTTGGACCCTCTTGCTATAATAAATACTACAGTTGTAAAAGTAGGAGGGCTATCATGAAAGATATTCCACAAATATCAGAAGCAGAATATGAAGTGATGAAGGTTATATGGAACTTTGAGCCAATTTCGACTCCTGAGGTAGTGGAGAAATTATCGAATAAGAGTGATTGGAAGCCAAATACCATCCACACCATGCTGGCGCGCCTAGTTAAGAAAAGGGCTTTACACGCAAGAAAAGATGGCCGAGTGTTTATTTATTCTTCACTGGTTGAAAAGCACGAATATGTTGAGCAAAAAAGTAAATCCTTTCTGCAGCAGTTTTTCGGCGGCACGTTAAATTCAATGATATTAAATTTTATTGAAAATGATAAGTTATCTAATGAAGATATTTCGGAATTAAAGAAAATATTATCCATGAGAGACAAGAAAGGGGAAAAATAATGGATACCATGTTGCTGCGGATTTTAGTTAGTACAATCGTGGTATCCCTCCTTATTGTCATCATTCTGTTAATCAAAAAGCTATTAAACAATCATATGACGGTGAAAGCACATTATCATATTTGGTATTTTCTTTGCATTCCAATCCTTGCTACCTTTATACCTTGGAATTATTTTCGCCTTGGAGAAGGAACGCGCTATTTTAAAAGCTTACTTTTTTTTCATAGAGACGCGCCATCGAAGAGTGAAAGAATTAATGGAGTGGATGCCTCTCAGGCGCCAAACAGCGATTTATTACATGATTTCACGGTATCGGTAAACAAGTCAACGCCCGATTTCGTCTACCATACATTTTTTACAGTTTGGGTCATTGGAGTGGTTCTTTTTGTTGGGACTGCTGTTTATTCAAACTATCAAATCTATCAGATGAAAAAGTCAGCTGCGGCTGTTCATAACCAAAAGTTAAATGAACTATTAGAAGCGTGCAAAGAGTTGGTTGGGGTGAAAAGAAACATAAGGCTGCAGGAGACCTCTCTTATTACCTCGCCTATCACGGTGGGGATTTTTCAACCCTATATTTTTTTACCAAGCAAAACGGGAGAAGCATTCTCGTTAAATGAATTAAAGTACGTGTTTTTGCACGAGCTGCACCATCATAAAAGCAAGGATCTGTTCGTGAATTACGTCATGTGGTTGTTTCGTATTATTTATTGGTTTAACCCGTTCGTTTGGTATGCCTTAAAAAGGATTCGATTCGATCGGGAATTAGCCTGTGATGCTTCCGTTTTAGATCTCTTGGATGAGATCGGATATATCGAATATGGGCATACCATCATTCGGTTTGCAGATAAAAAATATGATCGTACCCTTGAACATTTTGCTCCAGGTATAGGTGGCACAAAAAAACAAATCACACAAAGAATCCAGTGCATTGCAAGCTTCTCTAGTGATTCTCTATTATTGAAATGGAAAAGCAAGGTCATCTTCGCTGTTTTAGGAATTGTTGTGCTATTGCTTGCTCCAATCACTACCGTTATTGCCAGCCCAGATAATGTGTATCGATTTAGCGGCAATAATACGGTCTATGAAAATCTAAGCTCCTATTTTAAGGGCTACAAGGGAAGCTTTGTTTTATATGATCCCTCTAAAAACCAATATCAAATTTATAATCGAGAGATGAGTAAACAGAGGATTTCTCCTGATAGTACCTATAAAATATATTCTGCCTTATTTGCATTGGAATCCAATGTGATTTCCGCGAATAACAATGAACAGGTTTGGGACGGGAAAATTTATCCCTATTCAGAATGGAATCAAAATCAAAATTTAGCGACTGCCTTAAGCCGTTCAGTTAATTGGTATTTCCAAAATACCGATCGGGAGGTAGGGAGAAAGCAGCTGCAAGATTATTTTCACAAAATAAAATACGGGAATGAGGATCTTTCAGGGAATTTGGATAGTTACTGGATGGAATCTTCCTTAAAAATATCACCCATTGAACAAGTCCAATTATTATCCCAATTAGTAGAAAATCAATGGGATTTTAAAGCGGAAAATATCAAAGCGGTAAAAAAGGCAATTTTAATCGATGTCCAAAAGAATGGACGGTTGTATGGTAAAACGGGAACCGGCATGATTAATGGAAAGAATGTAAATGGCTGGTTTGTTGGCTTTGTCGATAAAGGTGATGAAAGTTTTTATTTTGCCATTAATATTCAAAATATGAATGGACAGGCTCTAGGAAGCAAGGCAGCGGAGATTGCCAAGCAGATCCTGCATCATAAAAAGATATATTAATAATTAACCCCAGAAAGGATTACCCCACCTTTTTGGGACTTTTTTGGACCAAATACTACGATTGTAATATTTTAATGACCTTGTACACAAACTTCCCAATATGAAAGGGCTGATGCGTTTTGAAATCTTTCTTTTGCTGGTTATGCTCCATTCAATGATCCCGAGATTGCCATTGCCGTTATTGTACCAAATGCCTACCGTGATGGTTATGCTCAGCCACACAGTGCAGCTAATATCATCAGCCAGCGGGTTTTTCGGGCATATTTTGACCTTAATGAAAAAGGACAGCTAACTATAAAATGATATTGACATCTTTTTATTACACGTGTAGTATTACATGCGTAACCAAATACTACATATGTAGTACTTTGTGTGTAATCTAATCTTACACATGTTTCAAATTGAAGAAAGGAGGAAATTCTCCCCCAGCATTTCGGGGCAGAATAAGGTTATGAAAATGATATTGAAGATGGTTAAATAAGCTGCTAACGGAATAAATTTTTCGTTGCATAAATAATGGAATTGAATCTGAGTGTAATACACAATTTTTAGAATCTGTTGGTTAATAGCCGATCGGTGTTAATTAAAACATAATGATTAAACCCGCTTATTCTATTTTCAGGACATCTAATTTTAATAGAAAGAGGTTAAGATCTTGAGGAAAACAAATGATATTTTCAGCAAAAATAATTTTATATTTGCCCTGCTTTTGCTAGTGGTTGCAATTGTACCCCTCACCGGTTGGTCGATGAGCACCCATAACCTTTCTGACAAGTCCGAAAAGGCAGTCACAAAAACACCAGCGCACCAAACACACCGTGAGTTTGCAGAACTCGAGAACAAATATGATGCCCGGGTCGGAGTCTACGCTATTGATACAGGTACAAATAGGAAAGTCTCCTATCGATCTCAAGAGCGGTTCGCTTTTGCATCTACTTACAAAGCTCTAGCCGCAGGTGCATTGCTGCAGCATTACTCAATTGGTCAACTCGACGAGCTAGTCACATACAATAGCGAGGACATAGTTCCATATTCACCCATCACACAGCTTCACATAGATACCGGGATGACTCTTCGGGAAGTTATTGAGGCTGCTGTTCGACATAGCGACAACACCGCAGGGAACCTTTTATTAGAGAAACTGGGAGGCCCTGAGGGATTTGAAACAGCATTGAGGAAGATTGGAGATAACGTTACCCAAGTTGATCGGTACGAGACGGATTTGAACTCAGCTGTTCCAGGAGATACACGTGACACAAGCACACCAAAAGCGCTTGCTACGAGCCTCAAGGCTTTCGCAGTTAGCGACTTGCTCCCTGCTGAAAAACGTAAGATCCTGACAGATTGGATGCGGGGAAATACCACTGGAAATGCATTGATTCGTGCTGGCGCACCAACAGGTTGGGAAGTCGATGATAAGAGCGGGGCAGGAAGCTATGGAACGCGGAATGACATTGCGATTGTTTGGCCGCCGAATAGAGCTCCCATTGTCATCGCAGTTCTATCTAGCCGCGATACACAGAATGCCACCTATGACAATACGCTTATTGCAGAAGCTGCCAAGGTCGCACTTAACGCTCTGAAGTGAAGAGATAAATAAATTTACTCATCATTAATTCTCGATTGCATCAGTGAACAGGCTTATCATCAGTCATCATATACAATCATTAGAAAGGTTAGTATGTGATGACTGATATTTTTGCTTTACAATAATAGAAATATGACATCATTTAAGCAAGGGCTGTATACTCTCTTTTGCCCCCTTTTACTCTTTAGAGAAGGATTTATCATGATGCACAAATAGCGTTGAAATATATCCAACCAGATGAAATCCTGACATACAATATTTTTTCACCAGTAGAAGAATTCGCAAAAAAATATGTAGAAATGGAAGGCGAGCCGTTGTCCGATTTTAACAAAGGGAATGTGAAGGCACGGATGCGCATGATCGCTCAATATGCAATATGCGGAATGCACGGTTTATTAGTGATTGGCACGGATCACGCTGCAAAAGCGGTTACAGGTTTCTTCACGAAATTCGGTGACGGCGGAGCCGATATCCTCCCTTTAAGCGGTTTGACAAAGCGTCAAGGAAAAGCACTTTTGAAAGAATTAAAAGCTCCAGAAAAGCTGTATTTGAAAAAACCGACGGCAGACCTTTTGGATGGTACGCCTCAGCAAGAAGACGAAACGGAACTAGACATCACTTATGAAGAATTGGATGATTATCTGGAAGGAAAGAGCGTTTCAAAAGGGATAGAGGAGAAAATCGAGAATCGATATCTCGCTACCGAACACAAACGAAGACTCCCAGTGTCGATGTTTGATACTTGGTGGAAATGAATAAAAAGCAAATTGTAGTGGATATTATGAGCACTAATCCAAAATCATCATAATCTCAAAAACAAGGAAACAATCGAAGAACAGGACTCTTTATCTGCTTCTTTCAAAATACGATAAAAAATTTGTACAAATAAATCTTTATTCTTGTAACGAAGTTTGTAATCTTTACTTTAAAGCTACGATTTTAAAAGCAGATATATTGATTTAAATTAGACAATTCGGTTCCTTGAATATGCAGTCTTTAGGGGTAAACCAACATCTATTCATTTGAAGCTGTAAATTTAGTAGAATCAAAAGCAATAAAAAACTCTAGCCATGATTCGGTTAGAGTTTTCTTTATAGCTCCTTCTTTTTTACTCTTTAATATCAAAATATTTATTAATATATATGGCTAAGTATATTTCGATTTTACTATATATAATGTTATATATTGCATTAATAAACAACATATATAATATCATGTATTTATTTATGATATATATACAATACCTGCAATTTTCCAAGAGCCGAAAACCTTTAATACGTTGGCTCCTCGCCCAAACCCAGCCAACGGTAGCCCGTCAGTCCTTTCAACGTAACCGTTCCGTTGACCGGAATCCCGTTGAGATAATTAAAAAGCCGAAGTGGAATTGCAATCAATATAACAATGCCAGTCAATATGATTCTGAGAGCAAGAAGCAATTGCTTACATAGATTAATCATTGCCGTCGCTACCTTGAAAAAAAGGGGTATGCAATATCAAGGAAAAACATTAAATGGATTGTAATTCAAAAAGTCCAGACTAGAACATTCGTTTGGGTATTTCTACATGGTTCCATTCTACGGTAAACCCACTATAATCCTTTATCAATTGCAGAAATTCCTGTCCTTCTTCCCCCTCTAAACACTAAAAAGAAGATGAAGGGAGGTGCTAGTAATAGAACATGGATATTAACAAATTCAGTGCTGACACGGCTGCGGGCCACATTCAGCGAAACTTCAATATGACTCTACACCATTTATATAAAAAGTAAACTTTCGTACCTTACATGGAATGTTTTAACATCTTATAATAATACTCAAACAAAGCTAAGGAGGATGAAACATGGAACAAGATAATCACTTGCTTAACAGCCAGGAGCCTTACGTAAAGATTCCCGGAAGTGAGCGAAAACCGTTACCCTATGCCGTAAAATCAACTCCCATCCATCCTGATGAAGAAATATCTGCAACCTTGCTTATCCGCCGTCCGCCAGTTACCAGTTTCTTAGAAAAGAAAAGCACTTCTCCGTTAACACCGATACAGCATCTTAGCCATGAACAATTTATGGCGACTCATGGTGCTGACCAAGAGGATTTAAACAAAGTTGAAAAATTCGCTGCAAACAATGGACTTACCATTAAAGAAGTGAATGCTGCCGCTGGGACTGTATTGATTGCCGGGCCTGCGTCAGCCTTTAATAAAGCCTTTAAAGTACAGCTTGCCATCTACGAACATCAAAACTTTACTTATCGGGGCCGTACCGGGCCGGTCCATATCCCACAAGATCTCTCCGATATTGTCGAAGCGGTTATTGGATTGGACAACCGTCCGCAGCTGCGGCCGCATTTTCGTATTTTGGAGGAAAAGAGTGAACCACATAGAAATCAAGTAGCTACAAAATCCTTTACTCCTGATCAAATAGCAAGCCTTTATCATTTTCCACAGAATATTGATGTCAGTAACCAATGTATTGCGATTATTGAATTAGGCGGAGGCTATCACCCCGATGAAATGAAACAATATTTTTCATCCCTCGGAGTAGCCCAAGCCGTCTTAACCGACGTGACAGTGAGTGAAGCAGCCAATCAGCCGACGGGAGATCCAAACGGTCCGGATGGTGAAGTGGCATTGGACATTGAGGTAGCAGGAGCGGTTGCCCCCGGCGTGAAAATTGCTGTTTACTTTGCGCCCAACACAGATGCAGGTTTCCTTAATGCCATTACAACGGCGATTCACGATACGGTAAATAAGCCTTCTGTTATTTCGATTAGCTGGGGTGCACCGGAAAATCAATGGACAAGCCAGGCAATGCAAGCGATGGACCGCGCCTTTCAGGATGCCGCTGCTCTCGGTGTCACCATCTGTTGTGCCGCTGGTGACCGCGGTTCATCCGATGGTGTGACCGATGGGACTGTTCATGTAGATTTCCCTGCTTCCAGCCCTCATGTTCTTGGATGCGGAGGAACAAAGCTTTTTGGCTCTGGACAAACTATTACACGAGAGGTTGTGTGGAATGAAGGACCTGACAGCAGTACTGGAGGAGGAGTAAGTGACGTATTTACTCTGCCTTCCTGGCAGACAGCTGCTCATGTCCCTCCTTCGGCAGACCCTCAAACCAATAATGGCCGTGGGGTACCTGACGTTGCCGGAGACGCTGATCCAGCTACTGGTTATCAGGTTCTTGTTGACGGGCAGCAAGCTGTGTTTGGAGGAACAAGTGCAGTGGCTCCACTTTGGGCCGGGTTGATCGCATTAATTAATCAGCAGCTCGGCCATCCGGTAGGGTTTTTGAATCCAACCCTATATAATCTACCGGCCAGCAGTAAAGCGTTTCATGATATTAAAACCGGAAATAATATATCCAGTAATGAACGGGACGCCTATAAGGCAAAAAAAGGATGGGATCCTGTGTCTGGGCTGGGAAGCCCAAACGGAATAAACTTGCTTAATGCACTTATGGGTTTGCAAAGTCCCTAAACAACTATGTTTAAGAAGAAGGCCATGTCCTAGACATGGCCTTTACTTGCAGGTACACAAGTACGTTGAATGGACGCCACCTTTTTTGAAAATTTATATTAAATGAACCCTTGGGCACAGTATACAGTTCTGACTAAGCGGGACATAAAATCTTCGTTATTGCTACATACTATATTTATCAAAATATTTTAATGAATTGAGGTTTTTGAAAGTGGATGAAATGAGAACAACTAATCAAGTGGAAGAAGTAAATAAACACCTTAAAGAAATTCCTAAGGAAGTCGAAGCAAGAAGCATTGAAAATCAGCCTCAAACTGGTAAAAACGAGAAAGCCATCGAGCCTTTTTAAGCAAATAAGACCTGTAGGAAAACCGGAGGTCTGATCTGGTATGGAGAACAATAGAAACAGAGTATGGGAAATTTCCTATACTCTGCTTTTATTTTATGGAATTGTTTGCTTTCCTATAAATCCATTAATGATAAAATCACCACAGAACTTCAAATGTCCGATGCAGTGGTCAATAAAGATTTATTACGGTTCTATACACCAAAAGGATTTAAACCGATTGATCTTAATAATTACCAATCTCTAGGTCCTAGTGGAATTACGAAACAACCTAAGGTTCAAACAACTGGGGCTGAATAGCAGTCACAAGAGAGAAATAAGCCAAATGATATAAAACCAATCGGAAAAGAAATCGTATTTATTATAGAGCCCATCTTGAAAAATGATGGGCTCTTTTCTTGGGTAAGATGTTTAAGGGAGCGAAGGATGGTACGCTGTTAGAATACAGATAATTTATGTTGAAATCTTTCAAAAGAGTGGAATGTTATTTTTTATCTTATTTAGGCGGAGGCGCATGTAAATGAAATGGTCTGAAGCACGTAAGCATATTCCAGAACGTTGTGTCTTAGTAGGAGCATTAAAATCAGTAACAATAGGTAAATAAAGAGTCATTGGAAAAGTGTCGTTTATCGATGACTTTGAAAACGGCAATGGAGTATGGAAAGTATATAAAAAACTCCATTCAGTAAACTGCGTTTTCAATGTATGCTCTGAGAAGGCATCAAATACCTTATCTTAGATAATAAGGGCTTGAGAACGCCCTATTGTGTGTGGTATTCGCCTTCAAGGCTACTAACCGTTGTGAATTTGATGATGGAAAGGCTCGTTATCAAGACAAATACTTCAGTATAGATAACCGAATTTTGTTGGCGGTACCCCGTTAACCAATGTCTAATCCAAGGGTTTAACATTATTAAATAAAGAACAAAAAGAAGAAACACACTGAAATCTCAGTGTGCTTCTTTAAAAATGGAGTCTTTATGATCTAAATATCCTTATCCCTTTCCTTATTTTCGGTATTTTCCCCGTATTTCTTTGTTTTTACGCAGATGATGACCCCAGAATCCGTTATGAGCTTTCTGGCAGCAAACACCGCAAGCGAAGAATTATCCAATTTCGGCGATATTTCTACCACATCAAATCCAATGATCGGCAGTTCAAACAAATCGTACAATAAGTCAAGGAGTTCACGGCTATCTAACCCGCCAAATTGAGGAGTTCCGGTACCCGGGGCATAAGCGGGTCAAGCGAATCGATATCAATAGTAATATAAATATTCTCAAAACGGGCCATTTTTTCCTTAATGGTTTCTAGTGCTTTGTCAACACCATCATGGCGAACTTCTAAGGCTTTAATAATGTTCATCTTATTTTGCTGAATAAATTGAAGTTCTTCCGATTCCACCGAACGGATTCCAACAAAAAAGATACTCTCCGTATCCGGGACATTTTCTAATTCTAACGCACGGCGTTCAGTAGAACCATGGGACAAATGATCTCCTCCCATTTCGTTGCACAAATCAAAGTGGGCATCAATATGAATAATTCCAAAAGGCTTATTCAAGGCTCGGTTAATCCCTCGCATAACCGGTATGGTAGTTGAATGATCTCCTCTTATCATGGTTAACATCTTTCCTGCTTTTATGATAGAAAAGGCTGTTTCTTCAGCTTGTTGAAACATTTTTTCACGGTTTTCACCATTGATATCACCGACTTCTAGAATACGTAGTGAGGAGAGATCTTCCCATCTTTCCGTTGTCGGAGGAATGGTATATGTGATTTCGCGGACGGCCCGGGGACCTTCTTTTGCTCCAGATCGGAAGCTGAGGCCTCCGTCATAGGGAATCCCATAAAAAACAACATCGGCATCATCGAAATTCATATCAGGTCGATTCAGTCCGGCCCAGATTGCAAGAAATAGGTGTTAAAAAGACCACTTTTTATAAGTTAGTTAAGGAGTACGAAAGAGAAGCGAAAAGTATCAGTATATATATAGAAGAAACTCGTCAAAATAATCTTTTTTAGCAAAAGCAAAGGCCTTTTCAAATCAAGGAATTCAACAAACTGGCCAGATTGTAATGGCGTTTGGGAAAAAGATGTGGGTTGGATGGAAAGCGTGGCCATCAGTGGTATCAATCGTAGGATGGGGCAAATATTAGGGTAGGAGCTAAAAGGCTCTTTTTATTTTGTCTTTTTTAGTATATTACAACAAAAAAACACTCTTAAGAGTGTTTTAACGAAGCTTTAGCTTTAAAGATATTAAAAAGGTATCCCAAAAATGATATGCCTTATCGTGACTAAAGTGTTCAAGGAAAAAATTAAGCCATTAGCATAAATTCTTCCACGAACTGAAATGCGGTTTGCTGGTGGTACCCCAATATATGTTTATTTGGCTTGCTCTTTTTTGATAATACCGAGTATGTAGCTACTCAAGAGGAAACCTGCAGCTGCAAATGCAGCCATGATTAGGAAAATAGTTTTGTATCCGGATAAACCAGGCATATTGTCTAGAATGCTACCATACACGGTGTAGAGGAATGCTCCAGGCAAATAGCCGATAAATGCGCCTAAAGACATTGCAGAGCCAGTAATTTCACGGGGTACATTTATCTCTTCCATAGGTGCAAAGAATACCGCACGCATACTGAATACACAAGCGCCAATGCTAAGAGTCGAAACTACACCAACATATACATTGATACTTCTGTGTGGCAGAAAAGCAAACACGACCAGTGCCACACCTGTAATCACAAAAACAATGCGCATGAACCTAGTTGGAGAATGTAGTACCTTATCTGTAATAAGGCCACCTATTGGACCGCCAAGCATTTTAAGACCGTATTGGTTGATAATCCCATAAGCTCCAATAAGTACGACAGGAAGTGCATAGACTTCTTTTAGGAAAGGAATGAAATAAGTAAGACCACAGTATACACTGTAAACTGAAAATACGTTGAATGCCACTAGCCAAATGTTCTTATTCCTCAGTGCACGCATCATGCCACCAAGAGCAATTTTGTTCTTGCCAATCTTTTCACCTTTTGCGTTAGTATCGGAGATTACATCTGGCTCTAATAAAATATAAGAAATTAAACCTATGACAAATGGAACAGCAGAGTAGAAAAGGATAGCAGCCTTTAAGCCTGATTCATTGCTTCCAAAAGCGGCAAAAACGCCCAGAGCGCCAAAGGCAGTAATGGTATCTATGAGTCCGCGTCCGCCTTCCAGAATACCGAACATACGCCCCTGTTCATACTCGTTTCCAAGAAGACGTACTGATTTTAGCATTGTTGGCCAGAACAACATATCAGCACACACAGCCAACAAACAGTAGATAACAAGGAACATACTATAACTAGGAAAAGTAGACAATGTCAAGCCTAGCAATCCTGTACCTACTAGAGAAAGTGGAATCATAATTTTTTTTGAAATCCGGTCGGTAAGATAAATAGACGCTAAAAAGCCAAAAGTGGAAATGAGGCCAGCAACGCTCATTGCAACGCCGATTTGTGTGTTGGAAAGTCCCATAAATTCCTGCATGGGCACATAGAAAGCATCTTTCAAGGCACCCAACTTGTAAATAGTGCCTGCCCCCAACATTAAAGTACCAAAGGAAAGCCATTTTACAGAACTTTTCTTTTCCAAATTCGTCTCAACCACAGCCATAGACTCACTCTCCATTTAATAATTTTTGCAGCAATATTACTTGACCACATTATATATGCGTTTGTGTGTTAATTCAAGTCTTTTTGTGTTTTTTTGTGTGTTTATGTGTTAATGTGTGTATATTTTTGTGTTTTTGGGTGAATAAAATTGAGTTATCATGTTATCCTGTGGTATTATAAGATACGAAGTCAACTTCTATTTACCAAAATGAAAGATGGTGCAAGTATGCTGGTAGAACAACGATATCGCGAAATACTCAATTTGATGAAAGAAACCGGCAGTATCAAAACTTCTACACTTAAAGAAAAACTTGATGTGTCTTCTGAAACAATAAGGCGAGATCTTGAAAACATGGAATCTCAAGGACTTTTGCAGCGTACACATGGAGGGGCCATACTTTTGGAGCAGGATTCAAGAGACAGTATAATAAGCAGTAACATATATGAACCTTTCCACCAACGTGGGGAGCAAAACATAAAAAGCAAAATAGAGGTTGCAGAGTTGGCAGCTCAGTATATTAAAGAGGGGCAGTCTGTAGCGCTCGACTCCGGCACTACTTCATACCAATTAGCAAGAGTAATAAAGAGAAAATTCCATTCATTGACTATTGTTACAAACTCCTTGGCTATAGCTAACGAGCTATCCGATGCCCATGGAATTACATTAGTTCTTACAGGCGGTATATTCAAACCGGATGAAGCTGCTTTTACATCAGATATCGCAACTTTAATTTTCGCAAAGCTAAGAATCAACACATTTTTCCTTACTACTTGTGGCATTTCCGTTGAACATGGTGTCACCTACCAACGTGTGGATGAGATTGAAGTACAAGGGAAAATGATGGAGTGCTCCGATAAAACAATTGTAATAGCTGACAGCAGTAAGTTAGGTGTTAATTCACTTATAAAAATGTGCGATGTAAACAGAATTAGCCAAATTATAACGGATTCTTATGCCACAGAGCTACAGATGGGCCCCTTTGAAGATGCACATATTCCAATTGTACGTCCATGACAAATTAATCTAAAAGAACTGGGATCTATGTGTCATAGCATCCCAGTTCTTTTAGTATCCATTGACGCATTGAAACCTAAATTTGTTTTTGAGCAGGTAAAGTCATGACCACAGTTCAACGGGTGGTTATAAATAATTGTGCAAAATTCTCTTGCATCCCACCGATAATGGCAAATGCGATTGGAAGCCCTAGCATTCCTCCCTGTACAGCTGATTGTGGGTTACCGCCGCTTGCGACCTTTATGCTTGCGGAATAATGTTACCAATACTTTGTTTCAGAACCAAAATTATTTTTTAATCTTTGCTAAATATCGATAAACACTTGGTTCTGACATCCCGATTCTTTTAGCAACTTCAGTAATTCCACCTTTAAGTAGAAAAACACCTTTTTCATTTAACTCAGAAATAATTTTATTCTTTTGTCGAGGACTCAATTCATTTATATCGGTATTATAATTTTCTAATACTTCTTCAATCAGTGAATTCATTAATTCTTCAAGATTTTGCCCAAGAGTTTCATCTTGTTTTGTAGATGGGCTATTAGATAGGTCAATAAATTTAGTTAATTCATTTAAGTGAATTAACTCATCTATCTTATTTCGAATATCCAATAAAGGAGATACTAAAATATTAATACACAATATCCCAATTAAATTACTTTGTGAGTCTTTTATAAAAAAAGTAGAAGATCGACAAACCCTTCCGTCACTGGTTATCGATTTATAATTTGTAACGTGGTCCTCCGTTAAGTACCTTTTACTTTTTAGTATTTTTAAAGCCATATCTGTTAGGGGGCCACCTAGGCAGCGTCCACTCAAGTTACCAGATAAAGCAATAATGGAAGAATCCGGTTTATTAATATCATGAAGAATAACTTCACAATTAGGTCCAGTGATTTCATAAATAAATTTCACCATTGGTTTATATTTCTCTAAAGTTTCTTTGTTTGGCATCTTAATAATAGTCCTTTCAAATTAAAATGTGTATTTTAATTTTGTAAATATTGCGTCTTGTCTTTTGTCTCATTTAACAGTATACTATATCCTAAGTGATAATAAATTATTATTATTGATAATTTTTTATTATTATGTAAGCGTTTTTAAATTTATTTGGGGGTGATGTTTATAGAAGTAGCAAAGACGCAGGTTAAAAAATGGTTTACCTTATGTATTTTAATTTTGGGTGGAGGAACAATATATAAATTATCATCCTTAAAAGATGCTTTTTACATTCCAATGCAAAAATATTTTCACCTTTCACATACGCAAATAGGTTTTGCAATATCTGTATATGCTATTGTACAAGCAATTGGTTATGCATCCTCCATTTACATCGCTGGTAGGTTTTCTAAAAGGACGTTAATTCCGATTGGATTGGTTGGCGTGGGTGTAACTGGGATTTATTTATCTACTTTTCCTGGTTATTATGGAATTTTAGCTTCTTGGGGAGTAATGGCTTTATTTACAGAGACTGCTTTTTGGCCTGTGTTGATAAAATCCGTTAAATTACTTGGAGAGTCCGATCAACAAGGCAGGATGTTTGGATTTCTTGAAGCTGGCCGAGGTATTGTAGATACAATCGTTGCATTTTCTGCCTTAGGTATATTTATATGTTTAGGGTCTAAGTCATTAGGTTTCAGAGCTGCAATTTTATTTTTTGCCTTGATTATAATTATTGTCGGTATTATAAGTTATTTCTTTTTAGAGGACGATATAATTCTTCAAACATTTGATAAGGGTGGAGAAGAAATTAGTAAAAATAAAGTAGCTTTGAAAGGTGCGATTCAAGCAATTAAAAATCCCATTCTGTGGTTTGCCTCATTTACAATATTTTGCGTTTATACGGTTTACGCAGGTTTAACTTACTTTATTCCGTTTCTGAAAGAAGTTTATGGGATGCCGGTAGCATTAGTTGGTGTATACGGAATCATAAATCAATACGGATTAAAAATAATAGGAGGTCCCATCGGTGGATTCTTAGCGGATAAAAAATTTAAATCGGCGACAAAATACCTTAGATTTGCTTTTCTCTTATCCATTATTGCAATGGCAATTTTTATTATGCTTCCACATGGAAAAATGAATATTTATATAGGAGTGATAACAACACTTGGCTTTGGAGCGATTGTATTTACTCAACGGGCTGTGTTTTTTGCCCCATTAGATGAAATTGATATTCCGAAAGAAATAAGCGGTGCTGCCGCTTCAGTAGCTTGTTTAGTTGGTTATGCTCCTCAAATTTTCGCCTTTACCATGTATGGTTATATTCTGGATCACAAACCTGGAATTGCCGGATATAGATATGTATTTTTGATAATGATTGCTTTTGCAGGTATGGGTTTTATTATTAGTAACCATTTGGTTAAAATTGTAAACAAGAAAAAACACAATATCCAAAATTAGGATAATAGTCAAATGAATTCTTAATTTTTTATTACTAGAAAAATATTATAGATAAAAAGGAGTTTTTATTATGAAAGAAGCAGTTTTAACAAGTAATGCACCACAACCTATTGGGCCATATTCCCAAGCGGTACTATCAAAAGGGAATCTCTATATTTCGGGGCAACTCCCTTTAAATCCTAATACTAATAAATTAGCTATAGGCATTGAAGATCAAGCAAGACAATGTTTAGAAAATTTAAAGCATATTTTAATAGAAAAAGATCTTGAAATGAATTCAGTTTTGAAAACAACTATATTTGTAACTGATTTATCTGATTTTCAAACTGTAAATAAAATTTATGCTGAATATTTTTCGGAGCCTTTTCCAGCTAGGAGTACCATTCAGGTAGCAAAATTACCTATGAATGCAATGATTGAAATTGAATTGATTGCTGAGGCAAAAAGTTGATCTATTATTCTTTTTTTGAGAAGGATTGTGTTTAGTTGTTTTGTTGCTAGTTCTTCCCCAATTTAAGAGCTTTTATAAATTAACATAAAGGTGTGTGAAACATGAAAATTGGATTAGAAACAGAAACCTTTCACTTGCAGTTTATTACGGGCCGAATGAATATTTTCGATTTTATCAGAAAAACTGCTGAATTAGGATTAGACGGAGTCATGATCAATATTATTCCATGGCCGGGGTTACCAGGGTGGGGTACTTTAGAATCACTTGATCCCGAGTATTTAGAGAAAGTAAGAAAAGAAATTCAAAAGTATGGATTTTTCGCTGAAATCGATACAAATGGATTCGATCCGGAACATTTAACTACGGTCATTGAAGCAGCCCATCGAATTGGCGCGGATGTAATTCGTACATATGTCTGCATGGGAGAGTATGATCAGGAAAGACTGAGGAGAGCACCTGAAGATATTAAAAAAATCGTACCGTTGTTAAAGAAATATAGAATCAAGCTTGCTGTGGAAAATCATGAGGAGGAAACATCAGATGAAGTGATTCAAATGATTAAGGAGGTCAACAGTTCTTGGGTTGGTGCTCATTGTGATTTCGGGAACGCAATGATGGCATGGGAGGACCCGGTTGAAGCTGTAAGAAAATTAGCACCATATGCTTTTACAACTCATTTTAAAGATCATATTATCGTCCATGATGGCGAAGAATACAGGGTATGTGGCGTACCTGCTGGGACAGGCAATATCGATCTGGAAGAAAGTTTTAAAATATTGGTTGAGAATTCAATGTTAACTAGAATCAACGTTGAAATGTGCTTCCCGTATGCCATCCATTTTAAGAGAGAACTTGGTACAGGTGGAGTCTTTGCAGTTGGCGAAGGAGCATTTAAAGTGCAACAACCTCCTTATGATTTAAATGTAATTAAACCATTAGATTACTATTATCCACCAGAAGAACTTTTAGAACAAATGATTGAGGATCAAGAAAAAGGTGCAGAACAATCTGTTAGGTATGCTCTTGCATTAAGAGATAAATATTGCCGCTAAAGACTAAAAAGGGAGAGGTTCTTTCGGGAATCTCCCTTTTTGGGGTAGTACCAGCGAAGCTGTCACCACCCGCAATAAGAAGACATCAAAGATCTTACTGAAGAACGCTAATGCTACATAACGGACACCGACATACAATGTAGCAATATGCTAAATATTAATACAGATAAGGGAAGGATGTTTTTTTTATGAAAAAATCAAAATTTAAACTGTTATTTAGTAGTATAGTATTGAGTTTAGTTCTTTTATTATCAGTAGCTAATCCTTTCGCACTAGCTATTGCCTCAGATACTAACAGATCTTCAGCAATTACCTACCATGGACAAGTTTTAGACAGTGGCAAATGGGCACCAAATACATATAAAGCTATTAATAATTTAATCCAGGAAAATCGCACGCATAATAGTAAGAGAAAACCATACGCTGTTTTTGACTGGGATAATACCTCTATTTTTCAAGATACAACAGATAACGTTTTAAACTATCAAATTAACAATTTGAAATATAAAATGACACCGGAACAATTCGAATATTCTTTTACGCATGGAGACAATAAGCCTATTCCTCAAGAAAATTTTGTAGAGCCCTACAAGAATGTAAATGGTCAATCTGTCAATATTTATAAACTTTCTATAGATGTTGTTTCCGATTATAAATATTTTTGGGCCCATTATAAAGGATTAAATCCTAATGCTGATGGTACATTATCAGATATTGCAGCTGTTCAAGCGACAGATCAATTTAAAGACTTTAAGGCGAAAATATGGTTTGCTTATTCTGCTCTTATAGACACATTTGGTGAGGATGTTGCATATACATGGCAGCTTAACATGTTTGTGGGTTATACTCCTGATGAATTAATACAATTATGCAACGAAGGCATTGCTTATTACTTAGCAGAAAAAATACAAAACGTGTATTTTGACAGTCCTGCAACGCTGCCTGGTATAGCAGGGGAAGTTAAAAATAGTGTAATAGGCAACTATTTTACACAAGGACTTCGTATTATCCCTGAAATGTCAAACTTAATGAATACTTTACGCAAAAATGGGATTGATGTCTATATCTCTACTGCTGCCATGGATACAGTAGTTAGATCCTTTGCTTCAAATCCATTGTATGGCTACAATGTACCTGAAGCAAATGTGCTTGGCTTGCGTTTAAAAGTAGATAATGCAGGTCGATATAAAGCAGAAATTCCAGATAAGAAGGATTATGCTATTAATGTTAAACACGGAAAAGCATATAATATTAACAAATATTTAGTTCCGAAGTACCGAGCAAATCCTATTTTGATTTGTGGTGATAGCAGTGGTGATTATGAAATGATGACAGAGCTTTCAGGATTTAATAATGTTAAAATGATTAATGATAAAGAACCCGTAAAAATGGTGCTTATTTCGAATCGTATCAAAGGTGAAGGTTTAGGGGAACTTAGTAAAATAGCTGTATCTCAATTGGGTACTCCTAATCCTTCCATTGTTCTTCAAGGAAGGAATGAAAATACCGGTTTGTGGATACCTGATGAACGAACTTTAAGACTTGGCAAAACCTCTTTACAATTAACAAAATAAGTTTTTTAAGAGTTGAAAAATGTTTATTTTAGCTTGAAAATAGTAACTATCCACTGGGCCACGATAAAAAACAATTCGCAACGATCTTCTGAAGAACGTTGCGACTAATAGATTCTTTCATTACAAAGAGATTCCTATCATGGAATCTCTTTGTTTTTTTAGGCATTGGATTAGGGAGATATGAAAACTGGGTGAACATTGTCAAATGTGCTGACTATAAAATATAGAACTTTATGACAACATCGGGCGTGTATTTTATGCTTCTGTTTCTTTACAACTTTCAAAACTGATGGAAGCAGCATGATTTATACTGCAGTGAGGAAATAGGGATCTAGGTTGCTGATAATCTTCAGCTGTTTCAGGTAGATATCGACACCTGTAGCTAATTTAGGAGTAAGTCCGCATGCCTATCAAGCTAAAACACATCAATACCCAAAAGGCGAGAAAAACAGGCTATCCTATGTGAAAAGAAAGTAGCTCGAATGGCGCAGCTTTTCGGCTGTAACGTAATTGTAAATAGCCAAATATGAATAGTTTTGTGGACTGTTAGGTTTTTATTTGTTTTAAAGACAATGATATTAAAAATGATGATTGCAATAATGAGTCCGATTATAACGTTCACTTTTTTCTAAAACCATTTTATAATTTTGGACCCCAAAAAGTTAGAATTTCACTCTAACTTTTGGGGTGCAGTACATTCACTCAGTATTAAAATAGAGAAATTGGGCTTTTTTCGTTTCACCAATAAGTGCCCTTTAATGGAATATAAAATGATTATTGTAAATGACTGATTTTATTTGTTTTTTAATTAATGCAGGAGTTACGCCTTTTAATGTCAAATTAAGACAAAAGACAATAATTTACGCCAAACATTTACATATTGTGAAATATTTACACTAAACTTGGATAAGACAGAAGGGATTAATATATCATGAAGCATTCTTTTTTAACAAAAGGTAAAATCCTTTTATTCCTTACACTCATCTTTATTGCCGGATGTGCCGCCAACACCACCCAGCAATCATCGGCCACTTCTTCGCCAAAAAAGAGAAAACAATTAGAACTAATAAAACAAATAGAACAAAAAGTACATAAAGAACACCTATTAGCAAAGGCTAAAGCCTCAGCCCAACAATATGATTATCAAAAAGCTTTAACACTTTTAAAAAAATCAAGTATTTTAAAAGATGAAGACATTCAAAATGCAATAGATACATACGAAAAACAAAAGAAAAACCTTGTGACATGGCCAGACAATAGCAAGATTCCTCATTTATTTTTTCACTCATTAATCGTTGACCCATCCAAAGCATTTGACGGGGATGACATGGCCCAAGGTTATCAAGATTACATGGTAACGATCGCTGAATTTAAAAATATTTTAAATCAATTATACGAGAAAGGGTTTGTCCTAGTGAGTATTCAGGATATAGCGAAACTTAACAAAAATGGGAAAATGGTTTATCAAAATATTAAATTGCCATCAAATAAAAAACCATTGGTATTGTCTCAGGATGATGTTAGCTATTATGAATACATGAAAAATGACGGATTTGCCAAAAACTTAACACTTGATGCCAATGGAAATCTTACAAATACCTACATAAATAAAAAAGGGAAAGTCGTTCAAGGAGCATACGATTTAGTTCCTATCTTGGATCATTTTGTTGACAAACACCCAGATTTTTCTTATAAGGGAGCAAAAGGAATTATTTCGTTAACGGGGTATAACGGAGTGTTGGGATATCGAACGTCGGAGAGTCAATATGGCCCAAATAGTGATAAACCAAATCCAAATATCAAAAAGGATCGGCAGCAAGCGAAAAAAGTAGCCGATGCTATGAAACAAGAAGGATGGGAATTTGCCTCTCATACTTGGGGACACCTAAATGCAGAAAAAGTATCCCTAGATCTTTTAAAAAAAGATACCTCTAAATGGAAACAAGAGGTGGAGCCGATTGTCGGACCCACGGAAACCATTATTTTCGCTTTTGGCAGTGATATTGGAGACTGGAGGCAATATTCTAATAATAAATATCATTATTTGAAAAGCCAGGGCTTTGATTACTATGCCAACGTTGACGCATCAAAAATTACCTGGTCTCAATTAGGTCTAAATTACTTCCGACAATCCCGTATTAATGTGGATGGCTTAAGGATGCGTGGAGCATTGACCGGAGAAAACGAGGTATTAGAACATTTTTTTAATGTCAAACTTGTTTTTGATTCCTCACGACCAAATGCTAAAACATTAATTCATTAAGGTCTCACTGTAGGCATAGGCAAGAATTTATTCTTATTTGAACCATTCACAAAAAACAATTGTCGTAACGATTAAAAAGAATACAAAGAAAATTTAAAGCCATTCTTGTATAGAATGGCTATTTATTTAATAATCAAAAGGTCTAAATTTGACCACAATGTTTGTTTTTGTTGTACAATCGCGCCAGTTTGTTTTTAGATTTAGTGTATATAATTAAGAATATGTATATATATGTATGTTGAAAAATTTATAACCATAAAACTAACTATATTTTCAACAAATAAGTTAACATATATAATATCATATATTTGTATTACATTAATATTGATATATGTATATAATAGGTGAACGATTTTCCAATTTTATAAAAATATCATTATATAACTACTTAATTTCAATAAGGAGATGTCAGAAGTTCATTTGCCATGAACAAAAAACGGTTTACCATTTGGGTAATTTTTAAGCGAGTTTTAATGACTAAACTTAAAATAGTAGTTCCTTTTCTTAACGTTTTTATGAATTTTCAATTAAATCCACCCTTTTCCTTTTCATTCCACGACCTATATTCATATAAAATTCTTCCCCTTTTGTTTCATGCCGTCCACAAAGCATTAAGGCTACGACTTTTTTCAGAATTTAACATTTTAAAATTTAAAACTAGGTCCAAAGAATATCGAACTTCTTTTAGGCGGCAGCACTACGGACTGATCAGAAAGGAAAAAGCACCCTTTCTGTCATTCCGTACATGTCGCTTCGGCATTAAATGGACCGATAACCACGGACTGTACGGCTCGCACCTACATTCCGTAGGTTCCTGTTCCATTTACGGCTAACGCCGCCATACCGAACGAGCTGAAAACCAAAATCAAAAGATTGAAAGAATAAAAGAATAAAGAACAAATGGAGAGCAGCCGTATTGGCTGCTTTTATTGTTGATTTTTCCCTTTTGCCTTCCGAATCGTAAAACAGCGCAAACTTTCTAACCTTCCAGCCGGTAGGACACCCGAACCTTTCCGGCTAGAAACTAAGAAAGCAAGTCAATCGGTCAAGGGGCAAAAAACTTTTTTGCTTAAAGACACTGTCGCAACAGCAAAAAACTTTTTGTGCTAAGAACGCCCTTGACCCATTGCCTATGCGTGTTTTTCGTTCTACTTGCAAAAGGGGAAAAATCATCCCCTTTTGGGGACGTTATTCGCCTCTCAAGGCAAAAGAAAAATGGAAAAACGAAAAACAAGAAGGAAAGGGAGTTTAGAGAAATGGAATTCATGTCAATCTTTGAAGTTGTGCGAATCAAGCAGGAAATTAAGGAGTCGCAGGAACCGTTTGTAAAATATCTATCCGTTCACCTGAAGATGCTCATCAATTAGCGGCCTCTTACATTGCAGATGAAGACAGGGAAGTACTCCTTGTGTTAATGCTTAATACGAAAAATCAGGTAGTGGGGTTACATAGAGCTCATATTGGGAGTTTAAATGCCAGTATTGTTCATCCTAGAGAGGTGATGAAATGCGCTATTCTCAATAATGCTGCCTCTATTATTGTCAGCCATCAACATCCAAGCGGAGACCCCACCCCGAGTAGGGAGGATATAGATATAACTAAACGTCTTGCAGAAGCGGGTAAAATTCTAGGTATTGAAGTTCTTGACCATGTTATTGTTACTCATACCGGGAACCATGTAAGTTTAAGGGAAAAAGGACATCTATAAAAATACTAATTATCAGGAGGAGTAAGATTTCAGATTTCATAAAGATATGAAAGTAGAAACAATTGAAATGGGAGACTTTATTATTAGAAAAATGAACCAGCATCGGATGGATCACCACCAATGTTGGTTCACGAATAGATAAAAAACAGATGTTTTTTCTTGATTATAGAACGCAGGCATCGAGCCTGCTTGACGGTTGCTGATGCAACTTTTTGCAGGATGACTCAGAGTAGAAAGGAAACCATTTGCTGAAGCAAATGGTCATTACCATAGTTAAGTATGCAACGGGTGAGAATAGACCCAAGTGAATAATCTTCACTTGGGTGGTGCTTTAAGTCGCGATAGAGATCTTGTTCATTAAAATATAAGAATATTTTTGTGAATTCTTACAGAAATAAAATAACCTTGGTACGTGTGGAATGGATATGTTAAATTGAATTAATAAAATAAAGTTTCGATTAGATTATAAATTTACTTAATATTGTAAGGGTTTACGTTTTTTTGTGAGGGGGGCTGATATGTTTTTTTCCTTACGGAATCGTTTATTTATCGTATTTACTTGTTTATTAACCATACCATTAATCATACTTTCTATTATTATCCCAAGCTGGTTTACTTCCATAATTGAAGAACAGACTCAGGAGTTAACTGTGGAGGCAATGGACCAATATTCGCTTTTTATTGACTCGATCACCACACAAGCGAAAGATCTAGGGAAACAGGTACTTGTGAACCAGACGACACAAAAATGGCTAAAACAGGAAAGTGAAAATGCAAATATACCTGAGGTACAGAGATTGTTACAGAAGAATCAATTAAAAATGCTGTTATCTTCAATGATGGTTAACAATTCAAATGGAATGTCTATTTCAGTTGTTCTTAATGATGGTACGAGTACTTGGGGGAATATTCCTAATTTAAATCAAGTGGATTGGTATAAGGACTTTACTCAAAATAAGCAGCAATTTATTAGGTCACATATTGATTCATTTCAGCCAACTCAAGGTAATATTAATAGCTATATTTTGCCCCTCTTTGATATGAATACATTTGTTCCATATGGGATTATAAAGGTGAATTTTCCATCGGATTTGCTTAAAACACCTTTAAATAAAACCAAGATTGGCAGAAACGGCCATGCCTATTTGATCAATCAAAATGGAGAGAGTATATTGCCGGGAAAGATACGTACACCTAAGAAGGTCTTAAAACAAACCTTAGTCAAAATAAATAATGATAAAAATCAAAAGGGATTAATTGAAACGAATAATAATGGAGAAAAATACTTAGTTTTTTATAAAAAGTTAGGAGTGGGCGATTGGATTTTAATTAGTGAAGTGACTAAATCGGAATTGTTCGCCAAAGTTACACATTTACAAAGGAACCTGCTATTAACAAGTGCCATCGTGTTTTTAATAACGATTCTAGCATCATACATGATTTCTTCCAATATTGTTAGTCCATTGGGTAAACTGGCAAAAGCAATGAGATATATAGAAAGTGGTGATTTTTCCGGCGCTAAACGCTTTATGCCGACTATAAAATCAGCTAAAAACGAAGTTGGTTACCTTATAACGGTATTCAATCAGACGATTGATCGGTTAAAAAACTTGATTGAAACCGAATATGAAGCCAATTTACGCCGGAAAGATGCCGAATACAAAGCTCTATTGCTGCAAATTAATCCTCACTTTTTAAATAATACGCTTGAAATTATTGGCGGTTTAGCTATGCAAGAGAAAAATAAACAAGTGATGGATGTTAGCATTCACTTAGGTAAGATGATGAGATATTCTCTAAATACCCAAAGTGACGTAGTGAATTTGGGAGAAGAGTTAAAATATATCCGAAGTTACACTGAAATATTAAAGGTTAGATATGAAGATGCAATTACCATTGATATTGAAGAGGATATAGGGACAAGAAATCTTCCCATTATTAAATTTGTTTTGCAGCCGCTCGTAGAAAATGCTGTGAAATATAGTTTTATAGAAAAGACATCAGCAGAAATTTTTATCAAAACCAAACAAAGTAATCATTTGGTATTTATTGTTATTGAGGATAAGGGCATCGGAATGTCTGAGGAATTGATTTCGGATCTGATGAGTATGGAAACGAAAAATGACATCAAAAATGTACTTATGAGTAAAGGAAGCAGCATCGGCCTTAGAAATGTCATCGGTCGTTTGAAACTTTACTATGGTTCAAATTTCACTTACAGCATTGAATCTGAAAGGAATTCAGGAACACGGATTACGTTATGTATGAATGTTGATCGGGGTGAAGGACATGATGAAGGTGATCATAACGGATGACGAGGTACAAATTCGTAAAGGTTTACGAATGAAGGTGAATTGGGAAGAAGAAGGGTTTCAAATAGCAGGGGAGGCATCCAATGGGGTGGAAGCACTTGAATTGCTCCGTTCTTTGGATATCGATGTAGTTATTACGGATATGAGAATGCCGATTATGGATGGGATTGAATTTGCAAAACGCTGTCAACTGGAATTTCCAAACGTAAAAGTGGTTGTTTTATCTGGTTATTCGGATTTTGAATATGTAAGAGGATCGCTGAAGGAAGGGGTAAAAGATTACCTGTTAAAACCAGTTGCCCCGGATGAATTAATAGAGATACTAACTAAGATTCGTAAAGAAATAGAGGTAGAGAAGAGGAATCAAGCCGAATCAGCTCGATTGCAAAGGCTTGTACATTCCCAGCTCCAGGAAGTCCAGGAGCAATTTCTGCTTTATTTAGTAAAAGAGGAATGGCTGGAGTTAGGCATGGTAACAGAGAGATTGCGTCAATTACGGTTGGAAGAACTTGTGAATGAAAATACAGAAGTACAATTTGTTACGGTTGAAATTAGAGAGAATACAGGTAATCCGAATAGATTAAAGGAACTTTGGCTCACCTTTCAGATGGTTTGTAAGGAAATTGCGAAGGGACATTTCAGAACGTATTCTTTTTATGACCCCAGTTATGCAAATATGATTCACTTTATATTACTTCTTGATTCAGAAAAGGAAAATAGTCCTGTAAGTTTAGTAAAAAAATTACAAAGGTCTGTAAAAGAACTTTTGAATTTGGAAACTGTTATTGGAATTGGTAATGTAACCAGTGGAATTGCAAATTATAAGACAGGTTATATTTCTAGTTTACTAGCTTGGAGTCAGAGTCAACTTGGTTCACAATCACAGGTGATGGATGGGTCGAATGTAAAAAAGGAAGTATTTGAATTTTCACCTGATATGGAAAGAAAGTTAACAAATGGAATTGAAAGTGTTAATTATGATGCGTTTAAAGAAAATATTCACATTTTATTAGGCGGAGACCGGAATCTCTCGATTATGTCCTTTACATTTGCAGCTAATCGCGTGTTATTTTTGTTAGGATCGCTCGCAAGAAAATATAATATTGAAACAATCGATTTTCAAAATTTAATGTGGAAGTGCCAGCAAAGTATTTGGGAGCTCAATTCGCATAATAAAGTGATTGAGTATCTCCTACAATTAGCAAAGCTAATTATAGAAAAGGTGCAAATGGCCCGCTTTTCTAATGGAAAACTAATTGTTGCTAGTGTTCAGCAATATTTGGACCAGCATTATGCAAGTGAAATTTCCCTTTCCTTGTTATCAGAACTTTTCCATATCAATAGTGCTCATTTATCTGAAACATTTAAAAATACGGTTGGACAGAATTTTAGTGATTATCTTGTTCAATTAAGATTAGAGAAAGCCAGGGATTTCCTGAAAGATAGACAGCTTAAAATCATTGATGTAGCGAACTTAGCAGGCTTTTCAAACTCAGGCTATTTTAGTACCGTCTTTAAAAAATATTTTGGACAAACACCTGTGGAATTCAGGAATTCAATAGATTCATAAGTTTTATTTTTAAAAGCAGGAAGATGAGGGTATGTAAATGAAAAAGTGGATATTTTTGATTATTTTTGCCTTCATACTTATAGGCAGTTTCCTGTATGCGCTATCTTTTTTGGATACATTCTCAAAAAGTAAAGCTGGACATGGTAAAAAAACAAATAAAACGAATCAAATCCATCTGACCTTCTGGCGTAATAACGGAAACGCAGCGGAAAATAAAGCATATGAAGAATTAGTTTCTTCTTTTGAAGCAGTCAATCCTAATATAAAAGTTCATATGAGGTCATTCCCATATGGTGATTATGAAGTAAGGCTGAGAACCGAGCTAGCTACTGGAAACCCTCCCGATATTATGACGATTGACAGTCCAACCTTGGCCCTTTATGCCAATACAGGTTCATTATTATCAATCGATTCCTATATGAGAAAAGAGGGAAAGATTGAAGACATCCCCGAATCGACACTAAAAGGAATGAGTTTTCAGAATAAAATTTACTTGGCCCCAATTGTTGAATCCAGTATAGCCCTATTTTATAATAAGCACCTTTTTAAGAATGCAGGTATCCCATTTCCTTCTGGAGACCCCAATGAACCAATGACATGGGAGGAAGTGCTAAAGATTGCCAAAAAACTTACCAAACCAAAAAAGGGAGTGTATGGAATTGATCCCGCACAAGGGTTTAATGATGGCGAGTCTCCTGCCTATTTTAAAATGCCGCTTTTATGGCAGTTTGGGGCGGATGTTTTAAGTCCAGATGGATCAACCGCAAGTGGATATTTGGATTCAAAAGAGGCATTAAAGGCATTGCAATTTTACCAGGATTTATACCAGAAAGATAAAGTTGCAGCTTATGAATTGCCACCAGACCCATTTGTATCGGGTAAAGTCGCGATGACTGTCCTTGGCTCTTGGACATTAGCAGAACTGGAGAATAATGATTCTACATTTAAGTTAGGGAGAGATGTAGGAGTTGCCCCATTGCCTAGGGAAAGGTTTCAGGTCGTTCCAAATGGAGGATGGGCACTCGGGATCTCCTCCAAGACAAAATATTCAAAAGAAGCATGGGAGTTTATCAAGTATGTTACGAGTTATGAAGGGATCAAAACATATGTGAAAGAAACTGGTGACATACCTGCCAGATACTCTGTAGCTAAAGATTTTCCTGAATTTAATCAATATCCTAAAAATATTTTCTTACAGCAAGCACAAAAATTTTCAAAAAATCGCCCTATTACTCCCGCATATCCTGTAATCAGTGACGCAATAAAGACCTTATTTGAAGAAGTTGGTCTTGGTGGATATGATGTAGGAGTTGCTGCAAAGGAAGCAGTGGAGAAAATTAACATAGGTTTAAAACAAATACAGAAGCCATAAAAATGAAATCCTCTAGTTAAAGACTAGGGGATTTTTTTATCCTTAAAAATAGCTTCACTATGGCCGCATGCATATCAAGCTTGTTGTATAAAGGGTGAAAACGATTTCAAATGCCGAAAATATTAAATGCTCCAAACCAAAAAAATTGAAATATTCTTTTCAGTCTCTTTGTTAAAGTAAAGCCAGAAGAAATAAATCAAGAGAGGAGGAAGCATTGTGGAACAGGTATACGAAAAATTAGAGAAGCGTCCAAACGAAGTTAGGAAAGCAAAAGTAGGAAGTAAGATGTCGAAAAACTTAAAGTATATAAAGAACAATTATCAATTATACCTTCTTGTTCTTCCCGCATTGATCCTACTTATTATTTTTAAATACGTACCGATGTACGGTGCCATTATTGCATTCAAGGATTTTAATCCATTGCAAGGAATTATGGGAAGCCCGTGGATTGGGTTTAAGAATTTTGAGAAGTTTATGAGCACTCCCGATTTTATGAATCTATTAAAGAACACTTTAAAACTGAGTGCATTTGGATTAATTTTTGGCTTTCCAGTACCGATTATTCTAGCACTTATGATGCATCGAATTAAAAGAGTAGCTATTAAGAAAAATATCCAATTGATATTATATGCACCAAATTTTATCTCAGTGGTAGTTGTCGTCGGTATCGTGTTTATCTTTCTATCTCCCGTTGGACCAATTAACCGTTTAATCACTTTTTTTGGTGGAGAGAGCATCTCCTTCATGACAGAACCTGGTTATTTCAGGACCCTTTATATTATTAGTGATATTTGGCAATTTTCTGGATGGGCCTCTGTTGTTTACTTAGCTGCGCTTTCCAATGTAAGCCAAGACCTCATTGATGCAGCGAAAATAGACGGAGCGAATATTTTACAGCAAATATTTCATATTGATTTGCCAACCATTAAACCGATTATGGTGATTCAATTTATTTTAGCTGCCGGGAATATCATGAGCATTGGTTTTGAAAAAGCCTATTTATTGCAAACCTCGATGAACCTTCCTGCATCTGAAATATTGCCAACCTATGTATATAAAATTGGCTTGCAAATGGGGGATTATGGTTACTCAACAGCAATAGGACTCTTCAACGCATTGATCAATGTAATCTTACTGATCAGTGTGAACCAAATAGTAAAACGGTTAAACGAAGGAGAAGGTATATAAATCTAATGGATGGAGGTGAATAAAATGTTCAAGCATCAAACGAGGGTTGATAAAGTAATCCTAACGACAAACGGAATCATTTTGACATTTGTTGTGCTTGCTATTTTAATCCCATTAATTTATGTCATTATGGCATCGTTTACAGACCCAGCTACATTATTAAACAGTGGAATCACTCTTAATCCAGCTAAATGGACACTTCAGGGATATTCACGATTGTTTAAAGATGGATCAATATTAATCGGCTTTAGGAATTCGCTCTTTTATTCAACAGCTTTTTCTATTATTTCAGTTACGATCACGTTGTTCGCTGCTTATCCATTATCGAGGAAGGATTTTGTTGGCAGAAAAGTGATTATGACCCTCTTTATCATTACGATGTTTTTTGGTGGGGGATTAATTCCAACATATCTTCTAGTAAAAAACCTAAATATGCTAGACACTATTTGGGCCATTTTATTACCAGGTGCTGTAAATGTATGGAACATCATTTTAGCAAGAGCTTATTTTCAAGGAGTTCCTAATGAATTACGGGAAGCAGCAATGGTGGACGGAACATCTGAAATCCAGTTTTTCTTTAAAATTTTACTTCCATTAAGTAAACCTATCATAGCCGTATTAGTATTATACCAATTTGTGGCACAATGGAATTCGTATTTTGATGCTATGATCTACCTGAAAAGTGATAACTTGCAGCCCTTACAGATTGTCCTTCGTTCAATCCTAGTTCAAATGCAACCTAGACCAGGAATGATCCAAGACGCTCAAAATACAGCACAGTTACAGCAAATAGCTGAAATGGTCAAGTACTCTTGTATTGTAATTTCCAGTTTGCCACTAATTATCATCTATCCATTCTTCCAAAAGTACTTTGAAAAGGGAGTAATGGTGGGGTCAATTAAGGGATAAAAAATGAACAAAGACAACTAAAGGGGGTTAAGAGAAAATGAAGAAAAAGAGAAAAATGAGGTTTTTAGTAACAGCAGCACTCCTTACAAGTTTACTAGCTTCAGGTTGTACGAATTCCGCCAGTTCGGGGAATAAGGCAGAAGGGGATAATTCATCTCCAAAATATGAACTGAAAGCTATGAAATTTCCATTAGACAAAAAGGTAACTTTAAAATTCTTAACACAAAGCTCGCCAATTGCACCAAAGGACCCAAATGATAAATTAATCTGGCAAAGGGTAGAAAAAGATACAAATGTTCATATCGATTGGACGAATTATCCTTGGGAGCAATTTGCGGATAAACGGAATTTAGAACTTGCAAGTGGAGATTTGCCGGATGCAGTTTTTCATGCTGGCTTAAGTGATAATGATATCTTGAGATATGCAAAACAAGGAGTTATTGTTCCGGTTGAAGATCTAATAGATAAATATATGCCTAATTTAAAGAAAGTCCTGGATGCCCGTCCGGAATATAGAAAATTAATTACTGCGTCTGATGGGCACATTTATTCCTTCCCATGGATTGAGGAGCTTGGAAAAGGAAAAGAGGCGATTCAAGCGTTAGATGACATTCCATGGATTAATAAGAAATGGCTAGATGAGTTAGGATTAAAGATGCCGACAACCACCGAGGAATTAGAAAAGGTGTTAATTGCTTTTAAAGAAAAGAAACCAGAGGGAAGAACAGACATCATTCCTATGTCATTCATGATCAACCATGGCGGGGAAGATCCAGCAATGCTCTTAGGTGCCTTTGGGTTAGGGGATAACTCGGATCATTATGTGGTATCAGAAGATAAGAAAGTTGTATATACAGCCAATCAAGAGGGATATAAAAAAGGAATTGAATGGCTTCACCAGCTGCAACAGGAAGGCTTAATCGATAAGGAGGCCTTTACACAAGATTGGAATACGTATGTAGCAAAAGGGAAGAACGGACGCTATGGACTATACTTTACTTGGGACCGAGCCAATATTTCTGGAAATAATGAAGATTACGTTCCACTGCCTCCATTAAAAGGACCAGACGGACGAATTTATGTAGCACGGACAAATGGGTATGGTTTTGATAGAGGTAGAATGGTCATTACGAGTGCAAATAAGAATCTTGAACTAACAGCTAAGTGGATTGATAAAGCTTATGAACCGATTCAATCTGTACAAAATAACTGGGGAACTTATGGAGATAAAAAACAGCAAAACATTTTTGAGCTAACTGGTAATGGTTCACTAAAACATTTACCACTTGGAAACACCTCTCCTTGGGATTTAAGGCAGAAGACCAATGTTGATGGACCTTTGGCTGTCTTGGATGATTACTATGGAAAAGTAACGACAATGCCAGATGATGCTGCTTGGAGATTAAATGTTTTGCATAAAATATATGTTCCATATATGAAAGCTACCTATAACTATCCTCCGATTTTCTTAAATAAAGAGGAACAAGATCAATTAACACAACTCGATTCAGTGATTAAACCATTTGTTGAAAGAAAGAAAGCGGAATGGATCCTAAAAGGTGGAATTGATAAACAATGGGATGCTTACTTAAAACAATTAGACAAAAGCGGGTTGCCTAAATTCCTTGATATTAAACAAAAAGCATTAGATAAATATAATGCCGGAGAATAGGTTAGGAATCTCGTAAAAATGAATTGATACTATTTAAGCCGAAACAGAATTTCGTTTCTGATCGGCTTATTTTTCTAAAAAAATAAGATTTGTATTTAAAAGGAGAACCGAATCAAATGAATCAAATTAATGTGAAAGAAAAGTTTCGTCCGCAGTTTCACTTTTCACCGGAATCGAATTGGATGAATGATCCAAATGGAATGGTCTATTATGCCGGAGAGTACCATCTGTTTTATCAGCACCATCCTTATGGTACGACATGGGGCCCGATGCATTGGGGACATGCTGTAAGCAAGGATTTAATTCATTGGGATCATCTTCCCATCGCCTTGGCACCTGATGAGCATGGAGATATATTTTCCGGTTGCGTAGTGGTCGATTGGAAAGATTCAACAGGATTTTTTAATGGTGCCTCTGGTCTTGTAGCGATTTTTACGCATGCTGATCAATATCCGGAATCGGGCCGTCCAAGACAGAGACAAAGTCTTGCATACAGTACTGATTATGGACGTACTTGGATTAAATATGAAGGAAATCCCGTATTAGTAGAGGACTCCATAACTGATTTTCGTGATCCGAAAGTATTTTGGCATGAAGAAACGAATAGATGGGTTATGATTCTTGCTGCGGGGAACCATATTCGGTTTTATACCTCACATAACCTAATGTCTTGGGAGTTTACAAGTGAATTTGGTGCAGAGTCTGGTTCACATGCTGGTGTCTGGGAGTGTCCTGACATTTTTAAATTACCAGTTGATGGAGATTTAAATTCAAACAAGTGGGTTATGATTGTTAGTATTGGCAATGATTCCGCTTATGTCGAGGGTTCTAGAACTCAGTACTTTATTGGTCAATTTGATGGTGTCTCGTTTACCAATGAGAACTCAGATGAAACAGTACTCTGGCTAGACCACGGAAGAGATAATTATGCCGGCGTTACATGGTCAGATATCTTAAAAGAAGATGGACGGCGGATTTTTATTGGTTGGATGAGTAATTGGAAATATGCAAATGAAACTCCAACCATTGATTGGAGAAGTGCTATGACACTTCCTAGGGAATTAACATTAAAAGAAACATCTGATGGAGTAAGATTGGTTCAAACTCCAGTGGCTGAGTTTGAGTCAATTCGTGGAGAAAAACAATCCTGGGATAATATTACCTTCGAGCCAGAGGAAAATATATTGGCTGATGTTTCAGGTGATCAGGTAGATATTATCGCTGAATTCGAGTTTCAATCCGCAACAGAATTTGGTTTTAAAATTAGAAAATCGGCTGATGAAGAAACCACTATCGGTTATGATGCTATAAAGAATTTTTTATTTATTGATCGTAATCGATCTGGGGTTTCGAATTTTAACAAATATTTTCCTTGTAAACATGGTGCCTCACTATTAAAAAGCGATAATCGAATAAAAATGCGAATTTTAGTGGACCGTTCTTCTGTGGAGGTATTTGCAAACGACGGGGAAGTGGTTCTGACGGATTTAATCTTCCCTCATCCAGAGAGTAATGGATTGGAGATTTATACAAAAGGTGGAAGTGTAAACCTAGTATCCTTATCTATTTATCAACTAAGTTCAATTTATCATGTGTAGCCTTTTAGGGATGCCTGTACTATTATTCAATTTTGCAAGAATAACAGGAAATCCCTAATTTTGTTTTGTTAATGCGTTTTGTTAAATCAATTTTATTCTGGAAACGAGGTCAATGGATGAAACCAAATTTAATAAAATGGAATTCTGTAATTTTGTCAATTGTACTGGTTACTTCCTCATTGGGAATGGTTTTTGTTCATCCGGCGAAAGGCAATGCAGCTGAATCAAATGAAATGGGGGAGGGGTCGACCATTTTTAAAAATGTAGCCAAAGCAAATACGAATCTAACAGACTGGCTAATTAGAGGGAAAGGCACCTTAGAAGATACTGAACAAGGACTGTTGCTTACTTCAGAACCAAAAGAGAATGTAATGGCAATATCAGGTGTTACATCTGAAAATTTTATATATGAAGCAGATGTAAAAATTATAGACAAAAATGCGGATGCCACCTTAGTATTCCGTTCTAATAAAGATGGATGGGACTCCTACTTGCTGCAAATCGTTCCAAATGCGGGAATCATTCGTCTTCGTGATGCACGCGATGAAAGGGAATTAAAAGAGGAACGCCAAGTTAAGGTACAAGAAGGTGGAATCTATCATCTAAAGGTGAAAGTGGTAAACGATAATATCAAAGTTTATTGGGAGAATAAGTATGCTCCGATTATTGATGTTAAGAATTCTACATACAAGAAGGGCTTTCTTGGTCTTAATGTATGGGATGGTGCAGCATTATTTCAAAATGTAAAAGTTAGCGAACTTTCAACAAATCTTGGCCCATCCCTATATAAGGAAGGAAGATGGGAACCAGCGATCAAAGGTTTGAAGGGAATTGCTATTGATGGTGTGAAAGCGAAACAAGTTTTCAATAAGAGTGCCAGTGACTTTGTACTAGAAGGAAATGTTTCTTTTGATCAAGATTCATCGGAAGCCGCACTTTTATTTCGTACAAATGATCAAGGAACAACAGGTTACCAGGCTGCACTTATTAAAGAAGGGAGTACTGTCAAAGCACAATTGAAGAAGGCGGATGGTACAGTTCTCAAAACATCCGAACGCTCCTATAAAACCCAAGAAGGTACCAAACATCATCTTGAAATTATAACAAACGGCAATCAAATCGAACTTTATGTTGACGGGTATTCTGAGGCAGCTATAAAAGTGGCGGATAGGAGTTACAGTACTGGATTTGCAGGATTTACTGTAACATCCGGTTCTGCTTACTTCCAGGATATTTATCTTGTTCCAGCATCGAACTATTATAATGAAAAATATAGACCCGATTATCATTATACTCCAGCTCGAGGCTCTGTCAGTGATCCGAATGGGTTAGTATACTTTGAAGGCGAATATCATTTGTTCCATCAAGATGGCGGGACTTGGGCACATGCAGTAAGTAATGATATGGTACATTGGAAACGCCTCCCAATAGCTTTGCCATGGAATGATAACGGACATGTATGGTCAGGATCTGCTGTAGCAGATACCAATAATGCTTCTGGATTATTCAATAATTCCGGTGGTAAAGGGCTGATTGCGTACTACACTTCCTTTAATCCCGATAAACCAAATGGTAATCAGCGTATTGGTCTAGCCTACAGTACTGATCAGGGGCGTACTTGGGAGTATTCAACCGAGCATCCAATTGTTATTGAGAACCCGGGCAAGAATGGAGAAGATCCTGGAGGCTGGGACTTCCGTGATACTAAAGTTGTCCGAGATGATGCGAACAATCGATGGGTCATGGTTGTATCTGGAGGGGATCATATCCGCTTCTTTACTTCCACTAACCTAATTGATTGGAAGCTCACAGATAATTTTGGTTATGGAAATTATGTTCGTGGCGGTGTATGGGAATGCCCTGACCTCTTTGAACTTCAGGTAGACGGTACAAAAGAGAAAAAATGGGTTCTAATGATAAGTACAGGGGCAAATCCAAAGACGCAAGGATCCGATGCGGAATATTTTATTGGTGATTTAACTTCTGAGGGTAAATACATTAATGACAATCCTGCGGGTAAAGTGCTGAAAACGGATTACGGAAAGGAGTTTTATGCGTCTACCTCCTTCTCCAATATGCCGAATAACCGCCGTGTGATGATGGCATGGATGACCAACTGGGATTATCCATTCGCTTTCCCAACAACGGGCTGGAAGGGTGAATTGACGATTCCAAGAGAAGTAAGATTGGTGAAAACAGATGATGGGATAAAACTTGCACAAACCCCAATTAAGGAGCTTCAAACAATTCGTAGTACCATTTTCCAGACCGAGAATAAGGTTGTAAATCCGTCGAATTTTTCAAACTTGTTGAAAGGAATCTCTTCAGGAGCCTTTGAAATTGAAGCTGAAATTGAAATTCCTTCTTCCTCCAATGAATTAACAGAATTTGGTTTACAAGTTCGTGAAGGGACTGACCAAAAAACAGTTGTTGGATACAAACCAGCAGATAATCAAATATTTGTCGATCGTGCTATGTCAGGAGAGACTGATTTCTCAAGTCTTTTTTCCACTCTGCATGAAGCTCCTTTAAAACCGGATAATAAACGGATCAAAATGAATATATTTGTTGATGATTCGTCCATTGAAGTATTTGCAAATGATGGAAAAGTTGTTTTATCTGATGTGATTTTTCCTGATCCTTCAAGGCGTAGTATGAACTTCTACACAAAGGGAGGAGAAGTGAAGGTTATTTCATTAAAAGTACATTCACTAGAAAATATTTGGAATCAAAAAGCAGATGAAGAAACAAGTATTGTAATGGATACAAATCAAAGAGAGATGAATATTGGTGATAATCTATATCTGTTTGCTTCCGTAGAGAACGGAAAAGGAAAGGGAACGCAGCCAATTAAATGGACATCTAGTGATTCGAATGTGGTGAAGGTTGACTCGTCTAAAAACTCCAAAGCAGTAATAAAGGCGGTAAGTAAAGGAGAATCGGTAATTACAGCCTCTACACCAGATGGTAAGGCTTCTACAAGTGTAGTTGTAAGAGTGTATGATGGTGAATTCTTTACAAATCTGACTGGATGGAAACCAGATCTTTCTGCCTCCCAATGGATTATTACAGAAAATGGAATCCGTGGTACGTATATAAGTGATGCAAACTATATCGCCAAGGAAACTGCAGGAAATTTTACTTACGAAGCAGAGATGACGCTGGGGAAAAATGGAGGAGCAGGTTCCATTCTGTTCCGGGCAAGTGAAGACGGTAGAAATGGCTACTACTTCAATCTTGACCCAAATATGAAGGCTTTTCGTCTTTTTTACAAGATTGACGGTGGTTTTGAAGACCGGATGGTAATAGCGAAAGTCCCTGCTTTTATTCAACCTGGAAGGACATATAAGGTGAAAATTGAAGCGAAAGGACCTCACATCCAGATTTATGTGGATGATCAGAAAATCATCGATTTACAGGATGGAACCTTTGCAGAAGGCCATTTTGGTTTAAATGTATTTGGAGGTCAAACAACCTATCAAAATGTGAATGTTAGCAATCTGTCAGAAGCTAAATTAACTGTTACTAGCTTTACGAATCCATCAACTGGCAAAGCGATTTATACTGCTATGTCTCAAAACGGTGAGCCCGTGACTGTAGCTGATACAGAAAATGCGACAAAATGGATCTTAATTCCAACTGGTGATGAGTATGGTACATATTCTATACGTACCGAGGGCGGCAAAGCGCTTGATCTGGATACAGGGCAAAATAAAATTCAACTGTACACCTACCTTGGTTATAATAATCAGCGCTGGATAATTACAAAAAATGATAATGGAACTGTAAGAATCACATCTGTGCATAACGGAAAGGCACTTGAAATATCAAAAGAGGGAAATTTGAAACTAAATGATGTGAATCCGGATTCAGAACGTCAGCAGTGGACACTTTCGTCAGATTTATAAAGGAAAAAACTGAGTAAAGGCAGGTTTAACGAAATGGATACAAAATCATCGATTATTTGTATTGGAGAATTACTAATCGATTTTTTCTGCACCGATGTGGATATGGATTTAATCGAAGGTCGAAAATTTGAAAAACAGGCAGGTGGAGCTCCTGCTAATGTTTGTGCAACGATTGTGAAATTGGGGGGCAGTGCTTCTTTCAGTGGTAAAGTTGGCAATGATCCGTTTGGACACTTTTTAAAAAAAACATTAGATAAAGTAAAAGTCGATACCTCCCTTCTTGCGATGGATGATGAACATCCTACAACCATAGCTTTCGTTTCGTTAAAGGCAAATGGTGAAAGGGATTTTGTTTTTAACCGTGGAGCAGATGCTTATTTGACGGTGAACGATCTTGATCAAAAAAGAATAAAAGAATCCACTATTATCCATTTTGGTTCAGCCACTGCTCTATTAGGTGATCCTTTTCGAGTAACCTATTTACAAGTGATGCAAGAAACTAAGGCTGATGGTAAATTTATTTCATTTGATCCTAACTTTAGACAAGACCTTTGGAAGGGAAGAAAAGGAGAGTTTATAGACCTAGTGAAAAAGGGAATCGCAATTGCTGATTTTGTCAAAGTCAGTGAGGAGGAATTAAAGATTATCTCCGGGACAACCAATTTAACGGATGGAGCCTTATTTCTTCATCAATTGGGAGCAAAAGCAGTAGCGGTGACGTTAGGGAATAAAGGAACATTGATCTCTAATGGCCAACATATGGAAACGGTTCCTAGTATTTTGGTTGAATCAATTGATTCTACAGGTGCCGGGGATGCATTCATAGGCGCAATGCTTTTCCAGTTAGTGAAAGAAGGAGATCCAAAAAGAGTATTGGATGACTTCGTACAACTAACAAAAATCATATCCTTCAGTAATAAAGTGGGTGCGATGGTCTGCACCAAGGTAGGGGCGATTTCGGCATTACCGACCCTGGAAGAGGTTGTCCATTTTAAAGAAATGCAAATTTAATGGTCTTTAGATTTGTAAATCATAACTTTTAAAGGAGGGTGGGTTCTATGAAACTAGGTTATATCGGTTGTGGGATTATATCCATTTCCCATCTTGAAGGCTTGGAAGTATTAAAGAAAGATGGGAGAGAAACATATAAATTAACAGCAGTTTGGGACATTCAGTAGTAAAGGGCTGAAGAGTTTGCTTCCGAGGTAGAAAAAAGATTAGGTAAACTGATGTATAACAAATTAGCAGATGATGCCGTATCATACACGTGGTTTATTTCATCAATAATTAATACCTTTTATACTTGGAAAAACAAAGAAACGAGGCTATAGGCATGTTGGGAGCTATGCTTCCTAATTTCTAAAGAGCCTGATACAAATAAAAAATCCATCCTCTAAAGAGACTTGAAACAACCTCTAAGGATGGTTTTTTCTTTATCTACAAAGACTTCTACTTTAATAAAAAATCCCCCAATAATTCCCTCGGAGACTTTCTCCGAGGAGAAAAGGTATTTATCGACTGAATGGGCACAGCAAAACCCGGAAAGTGGTTTCCAAAATACCTACGGCGATATCTCTTTAAAACTACGATTCCTTTTGGCAAGCTTTGAGTGTTGTTACGTATCAACATCTATTCGTTCGCCATGTCAAAGTCTCAAAACCAAGTGCGGAGCAAGGGTATTAGGAATACCGACTACGCTGGCGGTAAATTTATCTTTTCTCGTGAAGGTGCAGATAAATTAATGCAGGAAATTGAAGAATCATTAAAACTAGCGAAATCATAAAAAACTCCACCCCTGGCGGTTGGAGTTTTTTAGATGTTTGAATTATACGTATACCGTACAAATTAGGTTCCTTGGTCGTAAGAGAGGAAATAAGTCTAAGGAAGCTTTCGTGTTCTAGTGGAATCAGCGATTGGAAAAATACAGGAGGTTAAAAAGTACCTATTCCTATCGGGTTTGTCTTTTCTTACTCCCTTTTTTAAATTAAAATAATTGTGACGATAAACAGGAAGAAGGAAACAAGATGTTTTTCCTAAATATCATGTTTAGCTTAATTTTAAGCGTAAGCGGCGGCATTTTACTTCAAAAACATGGATATGTTTGGGGAGGTTCATTGCTAACAGTTGGGATACTTTTCCTCATCTATACGATTATCTATTATTCTAGAAAAAACAAAAGAATTGATTCGAGAAATAAAAAAAGAATAGAAAAAAAAGATAATGATTGGAGTATTTTTATTGATTGTATCGATTGCGTCGATGGAGACATGATAAATTGTGGACACGGACATGACTGCGGAGGGTTCGATTGTGGTACGTGAACTTTTCTACGACATCATAACGCTTCAGTTTGTCCCATGCCATCGAAGAAAGGACCGGACCATTTGCATTAACGGAAAATACTTACCCATTTGCAGTCGCTGCATGTCCATTCTGCTTGGTTATTTGTTCCTTATCCCTTTATTATTATTTCATATTCATGTAGCGTTTTGGTTAGGAATGGTACTGAATATACCTATGGTTGTCGATGGATACACACAATGGAAAAGATGGCGTACAAGCAACAATACACTTCGGGTGATAACAGGTTTATCCACTGGGATCGGTCAAAGCATGATCATTATTTTTCTTTCATTCCTTTTGATTCATTTATTAACAAAAGCATAAAAGTATAGTTTTACAAAAACAATCTTTAGTAAATTACAGAGTGTTAATTTCATGTGAAAAATTGGTAATTCCTTAATCTTAACTGCGCCTCAAAGGCGTTTTTTTGTGGAGATGCCAACTTGAGAGTCCCAAAAAGCTAGGTCGATCAGAGGTTCCTCGAAGTTGTTCTTCTGTAAGAGGTAGTTTTTTATTAATTTCGTGTGCATCAGGTAATTTTTATTGAAAAAATCCCTCAAATTCTAGGTTATCTTTGCTCATTCGATTTCACCGTGATGAATGGCTATAATTAAATAGTACAGAAATTTGATGAATTAGTGCTCGAAAGGACTCCCTCTCGAGCACTTTTTCTTCTTCGCCGTTTTAACACTTCACTTCCTTTCTCCATCTAGATAGCCGTAATATGATACGATCTTCTGATGTGGTTAAGCTATTAGTATTCCAATCCACCTTAAGGACGATTGTTTAGAAGGATTTAATGAATAGGGTCGAAATTTCGAATTTTTATTTTTAAAATATTTAGTAATTAAATATGAGCGGTTCTAGTTAGAGCGTACGGAGAAGGGTTAATCCTTCTCCTTTTTTTGTGGAGAAAATCAATCGATATGAATGACTTAGCATGCCTTAAGAGGGGGCATTTTTAAAAAAAGAAAAATGATGAAGATTCTTTTATTGGCGGCAGCACGACAGCTTGTAAAAAAGCAAAAAACGCTTTTTAACAAGCTGTAACGTGTCGCTGTGGCACTAAATGGATCGATAACCACGGACTGTACGGCTAACGCCTACATTCCGTAGGTTCCTGATCCATTTGCCTAACGGCCGTACCCCACGAGCCGAGAATCGTAAAAGCCATAACCAAAAGGAAAATTCCCGGTTTACTCCGGGAATCGTGTCGCTTTGCTCCTAATGATTTAATTTGCCCTTTTGCCTTCCGAATCGTAAAACAGCGCAATCCTTCTAAACTTCCAACCGGTAGGACACCCGAACCTTTCCGGCTGGAAGCTAAGAAGGCTAGTCAATCAGTCAAGGGGCAAAAAACTTTTTTGAATAAAAACGCTACGCAACATCAAAAAACTTTTTGTGCTAATCCCTTGACCAATTGCCTATGCATGTTTTTCGTTCTCCATGCCAAAAGGGAAAAATTAATCCCCTTTTGGGAACTAATCTGTTTCGGAAGACAAAGAAGCAAATCAAAAGGAGGAGAAACCAAATGAAAAAAAGCATTTACGAGATTGTAACAGAGCAGGTCATTGAGCAATTGGAAAAAGGAGTGGTGCCGTGGCTTTTGTTATCAAGACCTAATTTGTAAAAAGTAAAAAAAATAAAGGGCAATACATATTATACATGACTAATATGTATCACCCTTTTAATTCTTGCCCAACAATCGCGCCCGATTGTTGAATAACAAAAATATGAAAAATAGGCGTCAAAATTGG
>NZ_SMYO01000025.1 GCF_004358205.1 Bacillus salipaludis | reverse complement strand
AAGTTATCCCAGTCTTACAGGCAGGTTGCCCACGTGTTACTCACCCGTCCGCCGCTAACCAACAGGAGCAAGCTCCTATTGATTCGCTCGACTTGCATGTATTAGGCACGCCGCCAGCGTTCGTCCTGAGCCAGGATCAAACTCTCCAAAAAAGAGAGACTTCTATCGCGGGGTGTTTTCCCCCGCGATGGTTAGTCGAACTTTCCGGGTATTTACGTGCAGTTTATCCGGAAGGATATTACTGCACGTTAATACGGGGGAAAGTTGATATAGCTCATTTGTTACGTTGGCTCATGTTCTCTATATAATAGAAGAAACACGATTATTATTGTTTGTTGACGTTTTTGTTTGTTTAGTTTTCAAAGAACAATTTAAACGAGATTTAATATCTTATCACATTACCTTTTTGAAATCAACATCTTTTTTAATATTTTCATTCATTTTTGAGGGAACTTTTATATCATACCATTTAAGTACCATTGATACAACATATAATTTTTTCCAAAACATCTTTTATCTATAATTCCTTTTCAAAAAGATTTTGATGTTCCAGAGTGGACTTTTTCTATATTACCACCACAACAATCATCCTTCAATATGAAAAATAATCCAATTTCAAAAAAGTGCCTCTATCCTACCAAGAGGACAGAGGCATTACTGCTTGATTACTTTTTTATAATCGTATATTCAATCGTCTTCGTATTTTTACTGATCGCCCCGCCATCGTTTTTAAAGATGGTTGATTGAGCAGTTTCTGATGGTTCAATATGAATCGAAAATTGGTTTTCCCCATCCTTAAGAGCAACATTATGAGAGAAGCTCATATCAGCATTAATCGGTACATTCTGACCATTAATCGTGAGGACTCCATCTTTAATGGCAGTTCCCTTTAATGTAATGCTATCACTTGAAACAGATTCTCCATCAGTATGCGAGGTAATCATAACTGGCTGGTCAATCCAGCGAAGGATTTTATCCTGAACCACCATCTGGTTGCCACCTTGATTTGTGACGACTACGGAAAGATCTGTACCCGGTGCTCCGTAGCCATAATAGCTGATATCATCATCATTTGGATTAGTAGGGGTGTGGTCAGCGAGACCTTCTTCATCCCACGTTCCATTTTTAACGTACTTATATGTCAGCACTTCCCCTTCCTCCGCTTCGACCGTATATTCATAATCATTAGTCACTGCACCGCCGCGCGTCATCGTCCAAGCTCCAGTATTCCAGCCATTTTTACTGCCCGGGATGGTAATATTCACTCCAAGCGGTGTATAAGACGGTGCATTCACCTTAAACGTCACCTTAACAGTCACAAGTTCAGGTGTAATGTTAACAGTATTCGATTTTACAACATTTCCTGCCTGGTCATAAATGTCCACTTCGTACTGATACGATTTTCCATTTATTACATTTATATCCTTGTATGAATCTGTACTAGAATCAAACAACTGATCAATGATTTCGCCATCACGAACAATGGCAACCATGTAAGGATCTTTCGCCCCATCAGCCTTCCAAGATAGATTGACCTGTCCCGACTCCTGTGCAGGCTGCTTCAAGGTTACTTTATCAACAGGAGCAGTGGTATCATCCCCTTTTGTAAACTCCGCTGTTTGTGCATCACTCACTGCCCAGGTCCGTCCTAAATCCGTTGAAATCGCATATCGATATTGATAGCTTCCTTCTTTTAATGGAAGGAAATTTGCACTGAAGGCATTCGCAGATTCATCTTGATTCACATAAATTGCTTCATAGTCAGACCATATATCCTTCCCAGGTGATTTCACCTGCAGCTTCACACGCAATCCTTCCATCTGGCCTTTTTCTGTCTCACCTTTTACAAAAATATTAGCGGTAACCGTTTGTGGTTTCGCAAGGTCGATCGTAGCAGGTTGCAACGCTGTAATGTGATCCAGCTTATAAAGACCATCCGTTAACTCCACATGCGGAATTACCGACTTCGCTGTTTCAACTTTTTCAGAGCTATTACCGTTTTTATCAAGTGCTGCAACGGCAAAATAATATTTACGGCCGTTATCCAATCCATCAATGGTTACAGAATTCCCCGCGGTTTCTTTTACTTGTTTATAAAAAGCTCCGGAAATTGTCGTTTGGTAAATAGCGTAACTTTTTGCATCGCCTTCCCAAGTTAGTGTTGCCGAGTGGCTTCCTTCTTTTACGGTTAATTCGCTAACTGCTTCCGGACGTTTTAGGTTCTGACCTTTATCAGAAACCAGCATCCGTCCGCTCATTGCAGGAACCGTAACTGTTAGCTTCCCGTCCTTCGAAACGGCAATGTACTTTTTATCAAGCTGATCCGTTAAAGAAATGCCATTTTTCAATAAATCTCCAACATTCAGTTCAACCGTTTTTGCTTCGCTTCCTCGGTTGGTCAGCACCACTGCGAAATTCTTTTTATCGGAGCGGGAAAATGCAAGCACATCCCCTTTGGCATAGAGATGGTTCAAATCGCCAAAGCTGAATAAATCATGATAATCGTTGCGCACTTTTCCTATTGATTGATAGTGTTTTACAAGATCCTTGTCTTCCTTCCCCCATGGATAGGTGCGGCGGTTGTCCGGATCCTTTGATCCCGTTACACCTGCTTCATCCCCGTAATAAACGGTTGGCACGCCGGCATATCCCATTTGCAGAATTGCCGCGAGCTTAAGACGTTGAATCCCGAGTTTTGGATTATAATTTTTATCCAGCTCCGCCCGTTCATAGGAATCCGTTCCATTCCCTAAGATAAAGGAAGCACGCGCAGTATCATGGGATCCCATTAGGTTCATCAAGGAATAAAAAGCTTCCTTTGGATAATCTTCATATACGGCATTCAGCTGATTTTCGGCCCCTTCTGCATTTCTATTTTTCAAATAATTAATCATGGCATCGCGGAAACGATAATTCATGACAGAATCATATTGGTCACCAAGGAAATACTTGGAGGCATCGTCCCAAATTTCCCCTAGAATTAATGGATCATCTTTCTTGCCAGTTTTCAGTTCTTTTCTGAATTCTCGCCAAAACTCAGGGTCCACTTCGTTTGCAACGTCTAAACGCCAGCCAGAAGCACCACGGTCAAGCCAGGTTTTGGCTACTGAATCCTTATCGTACATAATGTAGTTGGCAAACTGTTTATTGTTTAACTCTGAATTATAATCGACAGCTTCTCCAGGAATTGATTTAATTTCCGGAAGTGAATCATAGCCCCACCAACCCTGGTATTGATAGACACCATCCACTTTTTTGTTTTCAATGTTGAACCAGTTTTGAAAACCATACGGGCTGAAAATTTGTCCATCCGCTTTGAACTTTTCCTCTACCTGTTTCTTGGCATCGGCTTCTTTTACCCCTTTGTTCACTAGGTCATAAATGGCGGACCAGTATTCATAGGCTCCGACCGTTTTATATTTTCCGTAACGGTCAAAGTAAATCGAATCATCCCCGACATGGTTAAACACGCCGTCTAAAATTAAATGCATCTTCCGTTTCTTTAATTCCTTTGTAAAAGCTTGAAATTCTTCCGGCGTGCCGAACATCGGATCAATCGTTTTATAATCAGTTGCATCGTATTTATGATTAGATGCCGCTTCAGCAATTGGATTTAAATAGAGGGTGTTCACACCTAATGATTGAATATAATCAAGCTTTTTTTGAATTCCGGCAATATCCCCGCCAAAGAAATCATTGGACCATATTTTATCGCCATCATACCCATCCGTGCTTTCTTGACGAGGGTTGTCAGGCAGTTGATTCCAGCTGCGATGCTCAATCGGCTCATCGCCCCGGGCATTTGATTTTGCCTCATCATTCTTTTTATTTCCATTTAAAAATCGGTCTGGAAAAATCTGATAGACAACAGCTTCCTTCATCCAATCAGGAGTTTTGAACCCTGGGTCAAAAACGGTTAATTGGAATAAAGATGCATTTGATTCGGAAGCTGTCCCTTTTCCGCCTTCTTGGGTATCTTCACCGTATTCTTCTAGAGCATTGCCATCACGGGCAATAAATTTATAGCCATAAACACCTTTTTCTCCCGGCGTAAACGACGTTTCCCAAAACTCTACTTGTTTGCCATTCTGCTCAATCCATCCGGCATTTTTCATCTCGATGGTAGAGGTATTTCCAGTGTTATAGTTTTTAAGCTGAACCTTTGCACTAGTTAAATCCCCCTTTTTCTCTTGAAGACGAAGCTTCACCGTATCCCCCGTCTTAACTGCACCGAACGGTGAGCGGTAAGCTGTGTCCCATGTGTTGTGCAATAGCTGGTCCCCCTGGATTTTGCCGTCCGGCACTCCTGGGTCATAGTCCGTGTACACATCTTTTGTATCGTGATTATAAAAGAACGTAACGGTCGAATCCTTTAGGACATTTAAAACAAAATTGTTTCCAGGATAAGCAGGGGCTGACCAATCTTTTCCTAAAACGATCTTAAACTCGTATTTTCCTTTCGGCACTTGAGTGGTATATGTGTAAACATTATCTTGGTCCCCATCTTGTAAAATAGCAGTGGAATCGCCTGGGGACCAATCACTGCCGGCATTGATTTTGGGCTGGATATCCCCGACAAGTCTTGGCTTTTGCTCATCTGGCAACTCTAATGGAACGGTTACTTTATGCGTGTTATCATCGTAAATAAATTTAACTTTTGTTTCTTTTTCAAGACTCAATTTGTAATTTTCTCCACCTGCAACCCCATTCGCCCCATAATTTTCATCCCATGAGCCATTGATGGCAACTTTATATTCATAGTTTCCAGCAGGCAGTGTTCCTGTGAATATGTATGTTCCGTTTTCTTGCTGCTTCATTTGAGTGGCGGGGTCGGCGGGATTCCAATCACCCGATCCCCCAAGTTCAGTCTGCAAATCACCAACAAGGGTTACAACCCGTTCCGCTGCGTTTGTTTGTTTTGGGTTCATTAGCGCTGCGCCTGCAATCGTTTGCACAATGAGCAAAAAGAGAGTTAGCAAGTTTACAAACTTACTAGATTTTCTTTTCATAAATTTCCTCCTTTTCATTTTTATAAGTTTAGGCAAACGTTTGCACAAATATCATTAGAAAACGCTTACTTAAAAGCTATTATCTCACCTCGGTATTTTCAGAAAAATAGGACTATTTCACTGTTTTGTCAGATAATTCGACAGAATCCAAGAGTTTTAACCTTACAATTCATTAAATATAGAAAGTATTGCAATATATTTTAAGATGAAGGTGTTTTGGATGAACAAAATCGTTTTTGTAGTGAAGGGCGTTATTTTTCATAATGGCAAGGTTTTAATTGTTCAACGGGCAAGAACCAATAAAATTGGCCACAGTAAATGGGAATGTGCCGGCGGTAAAATCGAGTTTGGCGAAGATTTAGAAGCCGCACTTAAGAGAGAAGTAAAGGAAGAAACCGGTTTAGAGATTACGGTTGGAAAAGTTTTATATGCAACTACTTTTAGAAATGGTCCTTCCACACAGCTCATTATTCTAACCTATCAATGTGCGAGCGAAAATAGTGAAGTCACTCTCTCAGAGGAGCATTCGTCTCATAAATGGGTCAGCAAAGAGGAAATAAAAGGGTTCCTGAAGCCTGAAATTATTAACGATTTTGAGAAAAATCAGGTGTTTGCCCTTGAAGAGTGGGGCTGAATTTTATCCCTCCACTTCCCTAACAAAGAAAATTTCTCCCACTCCCCCTCCCAAGCACGACATTCTGGTAAAATGAAAGATATTTAGCAAACCGAAGGAAGTGAGTATCTTGAAATCCGGAAACGGGAAAATTTTGCTTGGGTTATCAATTGCCGCCTTTATGGGGCCGTTTACCCAAACGATCTATACACCAAGCTTGGGGGAGGTGGGACATTATTATCACGCAAGCCAATTTATGGTCAATCTAACCATCTCCTTATATACCTTTGTGTTAGCGACCAACCAATTCCTAGTTGGCCCACTGGCAGATACCCGCGGGCGAAGAGCGACCCTGCTTCCAGGCCTGCTTATTTTTATTGTAGGGTCCTTGATTTGTTTCCTCTCCCCCAACTACTATCTATTTCTATTTGGGCGGGCGCTGCAGGCATTCGGAATTACAACTGGCTCCGTCGTTGCAGCAGCGGTTATCGGTGATCTTTATCCACCAAAAGAACGAGGTAAAGCAATGAGCGTGTACCAGACGATGGTGTTCCTTGGTCCCGTTCTTGGTCCGGTCGTTGGAAGCTTTATCGCCGCCTCCGCTGATTGGCACACCGCTTTTGCTGTCTTAGCAGCCGGCGCATTATTTGCCTACTTTTATAATCGCGTCATCCTGCCGGAAACCCTATCGAAAGAAACAGCTCCTAGAAAAATCACGATTCAGACCTTTTTAGGAATCCTGACGAATCGGGCCGCTTTTTCTGTTTTACTTTTGGGCTTTGTCCAGTTTTACGGCTATTATATTTACCTTGTCTTTATTCCCGGCTTGTTAGATGAATTATTTCAGGTTCCATTGGCTGTAAAAGGGCTGTTTTTCCTCCCGCTTACCGCAGGAATCGTCATAGGTTCGCTTGTTGGCGGAAAACTTCAATCGTTCATGAGGCATACCTCCATTCTGATTTATACGGCCTATGGAATTGGAATCGTAGTAACCGTCTTTTGGGTGTGCCTGCACTGGGGTCTCTTAAATATACCATCCCTGATTGTCTTACTCCTTTTCTATGGGGTAATGCTCGGGATGAGCTTACCGTCCCAATCCACCTCGCTCGTCAATTTATTTGCCAAGGAAAAAGGAACCGCTATGGGAGTTTACAATTTTGTCCGGTTCACCGGTGCCGCGATTGGGCCGCTTCTAGGATCTGCCCTATTTAAACTCGGCGGCGATGATGCCTTATACATCACGTTATTCTTGTTCCTGTTATGCGGCGCAGTGGTTATCCAGAAGAGCAGCCGAGCAAACGAGGAATTACACGGATAAACAGTAAAAAAGCCAGGCACTTTGCCTGGCTTACTTTAATTCCTCGATAATTGAAAAAAGCTCTTCTAAATGTTTAATTTCATACGTAGGAATCACTTCGTTACGTTCCTTCTCATGGCGATTAATCCAAACCGATTGAATCCCAGCACGATTAGCCCCAAGTATATCAGTCATCAGGTTATCCCCTACCATAATCACTTCTTCTTTTTCCAGCTCCATTAAGGAAAGTGCATGTTCAAAAAGAGACGGATCCGGCTTTCCTCTGCCAAAATCTCCAGAAATCACGATTTTATCAAAATACGGTACCAGCTCAGGGGTAATCGTTAATTTCGTATTTTGTAAATCCGGTGAACCATTGGTTAAAAGCAGCAATCGATAATTTCCTTTTAGCGCATCCAATGTTTTAAAAGTTTCCTCGTAAACAAACGGTGTCTTCCGACGCTCTTCTGGAAAACGCTCTGCTAATTCATAGCCAAAATCAGGGTCATCCACTCCTAATTTTTTCAAACCTGCAGTCCAGGCATCCTTACGATATAGTGGAACCATTTCCTTCATTTTCGGGAACTCATCATGTTCATCTAAAAAATTCCCCCATAGTCCTTCAAAGGGGTTGATTCCGATCATTTGCGTAAAAGGATAGAATTCATAGGAAGAGTATAGCTTTCTGGCTTCTTCACGAACCGCTTCCTCCAATTGTTCATGATCAACACCATAACGTTCTTCCGCGACCTTACAAGTCGCAACAAATGCATCCTTCACGCTTTTTTGATCCCAAAGAAGTGTATCATCTAAGTCGAAAAAAATTGCTTTTAACATTTTGAACCTCACCTTGTGTTTGATTTATATTTTAATAGTTTACCATCTTTGAAATAAAAAAAATATAAAGAAAACTCGCCAATTTGGCGAGCAACAAAAATTATTTTACGTCATCACCATCTTCACCCTCGATTGCAGCTTAGATTGTTCAATCGCTAAATCAATCATTACATGATTCCCCACAACCATTAAGTGCCGTTCAGGGTTTTTTGAAAAAATAATCACTCCTTTTTTAATCAAGGATTGGCCGCCCACAACGGCATTTTCTATCCATACATTTTCTTCCACAATGGTTTTCGGCAGGATCACGGCATTTTTGATATGTGAACCCTTCCCGATTTTTACACCGTTGAATAATACGGAATTCTCAACAGTTCCGAAGATTTCACAGCCCTCGCTAATTAAGCTTTGCTGCACCTTTGCCCGTTCATCCAAAAATAATGGCGGGTATTGGCTAGCAACCGTTTGAATCGGCCAATCTGTATTTTGGAGAAAAATATTTTTTCCACGATCTAAAAGATCTAAATTTGCTCTCCAATAACTGTGAACGGTCCCGACATCCTTCCAATAATCCTTAAAAAGATATGCATAAAGCTTTAGCCGATCCTCAAGCATCGCTGGTATTAAATCCTTACCAAAATCCCGATGTTCCGCCTGCTCGGCCAAAATCAAATATTCTTTTAAAACTGGCCATTTAAAAAGATAAATTCCCATAGAAGCCAAATTAGATGATGGGTGATCAGGCTTTTCTTCAAAATCAAGGATGCGCATGGTAGCATGATTCATTTTTAGAAGACCAAAACGCTTGGCATCCGCCCATGGAACTTCAACTGCTGCGATAGTACAATCGGCATTAGTTTCGATGTGCTGTTCAAGCATAAGCGTATAATCCATTTTATAGACTTGGTCCCCGGAAAGAATAAGGACATGCTCAGGATTGTAATGCTCAATAAACTCAATATTTTGGTACACAGCATGGGAAGTGCCCTCATACCATTCAATACCATCATCATTCCGTTGATAAGGAGGAAGAATAGCTAAGCCTCCTTTTTGGTCAAATTGGTTGTAACTTCCAAGATGTGAATGTAAAGCAAGCGGCATGAATTGTGTCAAAATCCCAACAGTGTCAATCCCTGAATTTCTACAATTACTTAATGCAAAATCAATAATGCGGTATTTCCCGCCAAATGGCATCGCAGGTTTTACCATCGTGTGGGTCAGCAGATTTAATCGTGTCCCTTTTCCACCGGCCAAAACAATAGCAATCCATTTTTGCTTATTCATTTTTCACCCTCCTTGTTAAAACTTTCACAATCATGTGCCGCTTTTTTCCTTTCTCTAATACTATATTATCTCCTGTTTTTTCCATATTTTCAGTTTTCATGTGTCAGTTTTGTGAATTTTCACCACATTTTTATCGACTCATATTGACAAAAAAAATAGACACATGAAAACTCATGCGTCTACCTTTATTAAAGTATGAACATTCCTACGATTCCGCTCAGGATACCGATTACTACTGTCGAACCTGCGACGAAGAACAATACCTTTTTCGGAAATGATCTTGCAACAAGGATAAGTGATGGAAGACTAACGGATGGCAATGTCACTAAAAGTGCTGCAGCCGGTCCGCCGCCAAGTCCAAACGACATAAACGTTTGAATGATAGGAATCTCTGCTGCAGTTGGGATTACGAATAACATCCCTGCAATCGCAAAACCTAACACGGTAAGAATCCCATTTGCAGCTGCATCGCCAATATGCGGGAACAGCCACACTTTTACCGCACCCATTAACAAAACTGAAAGGATATAGGCTGGAATAATATATAACACCATGCTGCTCATAGCTTTTACCCATCTTGCTAAAAATGAACCTGATGCTTCTTTCTCTGCTTTTTCGAGCATTTTATCAAGGTCTACCACCTTTGAATTTGGTGCGAAGCGATTCGCCAAGTAACTCACACCGAACGTTAAGATGACACCAAAAATTAAGCGTAACAAGGTAAACTTCCAAGATAAAACAAATGTCATAAAAATTAATACGGCTGGATTAAGCGTAGGATTCCCAATCCAAAACGCAAGGCTCGCACCAACTGAGACATTCTTTTTACGTAGGCCGACAGCAATGGGTGCTGCACAGCATGTGCACATCATCCCTGGAAGTGATGCAAGTCCGGCTACAGCCGTACTGCCAAAAGAAGTTTTTCCAAGAACTTTTAACAGCCAGTTCGTTGGGACTAATACTTGAACTAATGAACCAATGATGATTCCGAGAATGGCTGCTTTCCAAACAGCATTAAAATAGGTCAATGCGTAAGCCCAGGCACTGTCCCATGATGCAGCTGGCAGATCCGCTATATCCCCTAAAATTGATGTACCGATGGAATGAGTAGTTGCTGCAAGAATGGATTTACCATAGTAAGGAACCCATTTTACATACGCTAATCCGGCAATCGCGATAAATAAAAATAAAATGGCATACACAACAGTCTTTTTGGAGTTAGGCTGCGGCGTTGGAATCGAACTATTCATTTGCGCCATGTTTCAAAACCTCCATTAAAAAAATCAACTTCTAAATTATATCACAATCTGTCAATCTATTAAGTCGATTTCCATCAAGCAAAATGTAAAAATGATGGCAATGGAGAGCGCTGTGTAGTGACATATAGTTCCCGTTCTGATGAATTTTTCAGCTGCTCAGGCACTGACCAAATAATGGATAGCACCTGGCAATTGGTTATTTAAAAAATGGATTGATTATTCGACAATCAATTCGACTGTCCGTCGAAGAAAAAAGACCTTCAATTACGAAGGTCTTAATTTAAATATAACATCATATTTTTTGGCAAAGTTACATGAGTTAAAATCTCAAACTCTGTTAATCTTTTAAATGTATAAGAAGAGCCCCGTAAAAGAATATTGTCCAAATAGGCAGGATGACACATAATTTCAACGATTTTGCCATCATCTATTCGTTCCGCCAGTTTATTAAAATAATCTGGTGCTACCCCTTCCCCATAGAAGTCAAACAGTGATAAGTCCGAAAAGGATTTTACACCATTGACCTGGATATGACCATTTCGTCTGACAGGTAAACCAAACTTCTCTGATAAGTTCTTTATTACCGGTTGAAATTCCTCGATAAAATGGACATGGTGATGGCTGTCGAAATGCGAAGGCTTAAGTCCAGATGAGATAAAGCGTTCAATCTGTGCAGTCCATTCCCTCTCTAGTTCATCTATTGAGATTTGATTTGCTTTAGGTAAATCGGACAATGAGTGAAAAAATCCCTCTTTATCAACCAAAGAAGGTACATCCTTCAGTAATGGTTTCCCGCACGTAAGAACAAGATGGATTCCTACTTGCAGTTCCGGATTTTTCTTCGCTAATCGAATCGCATGGTCTGTTCCAGTCAAATTCATCATCATCGTGGTCGAATTTACGATGCCATATAAATAACTATCGATTATCCCATAATTTACTCCAGGGCTAAACCCAAAATCATCTGCATTTACGATTAATTGAATCATGTTTTCCTTTCCGAAACGTGAATTCTATGATACAAATCGACCATTTCAGCAGCTAAATCCTTCAGGGTCATTGCATTCATTAAATGATCTTGCGCATGAATCAATAGCAGTGTAGCTTCTGTTTTTTCCCCTTTGATTTCACCTTGTATGAGCGAAGTTTGTATATGGTGTGCTTCATTCAAAGCTTTGGCCGATTCTGTTAGTTTAAACTTTGCCTCTTCAAAATCAGCTTGTTTTGCTGCTTGAATGGCCTCCATCGCAGCACTCCTGCCATTACCACCGTGGAGAATGATTTGAAAAACCACATTTTCCATGTTGTTCAAATTACGCCCCTCCTTTTTTAAAAAATTGTGGAAGATATTTTTGGTGTGCCTCAAGCATTTCATCAAGTATCATTTTAGCTATGCGGTCGCTTGGTACAAAAGGATTGATGGTCATTGCCAGTAAGGCAGTACCATAATCACCACTTATCGCAGCTTCAATCGCCACCCTTTCGAATGATTTCAACTGCTGTACCATCCCGCGGACTTGTATCGGCAGTTCCCCCATCACTAGTGGTTTCGGGCCATTTTTTGATATTATGGAACTGACTTCTACTGCTGAATCAATAGGAAGACTGGTGATTGCACCATTATTCCTTGTATTTACCGCCTGAATATCACATTTATCGGTATACATGGAATGAATCAATCGTACAGCTGCATCACTGTAATAGGCCCCTCCGCGCTTCTCTAGTTGTGGAGGCTTGATGGCAAGCTTGGGGTCTTGATATAAATCGAACAATTCCTCTTCCAGCTTTTTCACCACTTCCGCCCGTGTTCCACCTCGTTTAAAATTATTTAATTCTTCTTCCAGCATGTCACCGGCTTTATAATAATAATTGTGATATGGACATGGAAAAACGTCTAATGCCTTTAAGAATTCAGGCTCCCATCCCATTGCATGAATATTTTTCATCGAAATGTTGTTATTAGGATTTGTAATTAAGGAGATGACTTCTTTTTTAACCGATACGCCATCAATAAAAACATCCAATCCGTACACCATGTGATTTAAACCTGCAAAATTTATTCTTACTCTTTTATGGTCAATATCAAAAAGCTTTGCGATTCCCATTTCCATCCCAATTGGAACATTACATAAGCCTACTACTCTTTCAATATTACTGTAACGAAGGACAGCTTCTGTGACCATACCTGCAGGATTGGTAAAATTGATTAGCCATGCATTAGGACATAGTTCTTCCATTTCACGGCAAATATCAATGATTACAGGAATCGTCCTGAGGGCTTTGAATAAGCCTCCAGGTCCATTCGTTTCCTGACCAAGAACACCGTATTTTAACGGGATACTCTCATCTTTTCTACGGGCTTCTAATAATCCAACCCGAAATTGAGTGGTGACAAAATCAGCCGACTTTAATGCTTCTTTTCGGTCAAATGTTAAATGGACTTGAATAGGCAATCCTGCTTTTTCCACCATTCTTTTCGCCAAATTCCCTACTATTTCAAGCTTTCTCTTACCTTCTTCAATATCGACAAGCCAAATTTCCTTTACTGGAAGTTCGTGAAAATATTTAATGAATCCTTCTATTAGTTCAGGTGTATAACTTGAACCGCCGCCAATCGTTACGATTTTTAAACCTGACTTCATTCCACCACACCTCTGGTTGAGTCTATTAACAATAACAAATAATCTAAGAAAGTATTAAACCCATTATTTAAAAAATGGTCTAAACGTTTAAAGTGTCTGTTGATTGTGCAGGAGGATTCCCCTGTTCCTTCCTAGCTTCGATTCGGCCCTGTGCAATGACAAAGGGCAGATAAATGAGGATGGAAACAGCTAAATTCACGGCAGCTAATATTGCACCTGAAATATGTCCTCCAGTAGCAAGCAATCCGCCAACAATGGCAGGTGTAACCCAAGGAATATCTGCAACAATTGGATGAACCCAGCCTAAACTAACAGAGGTATATGCGATGATTGTCATTAAAATTGGTCCAAGGATAAATGGGATAAACCATAGGGGATTAAGTACAATTGGCAAACCAAAAAGAATAGGTTCATTAATTTGGAATATTCCTGGCGGTGTTCCTAATGCAAGTAATTGTTTATGACGCTTTCTTCCAGCTATAAACATAGCAATCAATAAACCGAGTGTAGCACCTGACCCTCCCAGATAAACAAATGCGTCTAAAAATGATCCGGCTAGAACATGATACTTGCTTAAATCATGTACCCCTTGTGCATACATATTCACATTGTCCTGTCCTAATTTTGTCATTAATGGCGTAGTGATGCCGCCAAGTAAATTAGGACCATGCAGACCAAGAATCCAAAATCCATGAACTAAAAATACAATTAAAATAGCAAATAATATGGAATCGACTGCACCTGTAAGGGGTGAAACAAGTACCTTATTAATCCAATCATTTAGATAAGCACCATCACTGATGAATTTTCTTAAAATGAGTCCGAATAAGCCAATGATAAAAATCGTTGCCATTCCGGGCAGCAGTTTCGCAAACGAACGAGATACAGCAGGAGGCACCCCATCCGGCAATTTAATCACTAAATACTTTATTTTAGCTAAACGAACGAATGTTTCCGTTGCCGCAATCGCTACGATAATTCCTGTGAATAGGGCCGTAGCATTGAAATAATTCCAGCTCACAAAGCCCCATGCCCCGCCTGTTACGGCTTTCCCACCATCAGGAGTGATAGAGACATTTGCCACTTGTGGAATCAAAACAAAAAAACAAGCTGCAGCTACAAGCATTGCTTCAAAGCCATCATAACCATAGGACCTTGCCAGTTTATATGAAATACCGACAACGGCAAAGATAGTCATAAATGCAAGGGTTCCCCACCAAATATCCCCACCAAGCGTTTTCCATGTTTCTCCAAAAATAGATACCATTAAATTCTCATAATATTTACCAATACCAGGAACAGCCCCTAAGTTATTTAATAACACAGATAAGGACCCAATCATGGTAATCGCGATCATCCCTACTAAAGCATCACGAATTGCAAGAAGATGCCGATTATTTCCAAGCTTATTTGCGAATGGCATAATAAATTTATCGATAAAATTCATCAAATGCATCATTCTCCTTTTATTAGATTAATAGCTTGTTTTAATATTTCCTCTCCATTGCATAGGCCATAATGTGTCGGGTTAATCGATTCAACCGGGATGCCCTTTAATTCTCCAACCTTTTTTAACTGGGAAAGTAAATAACGGACTTGCGGTCCAAGAAGGAGAACATCTGCATCATCAAGATGGGTATTCACTTCAGTTGACGCAACTGCCCATATTTTACAGTCCAAACCTTGAGCTTTTGCACTTGCTTCCATCTTGGAAACTAAAAGACTTGTTGACATGCCAGCTGAGCAGCAAAGTAGAATTCTCACTCATAATTCCCCCTTTGTCTAAAAGATAGCGTTTTCAAAAAAGATCAAACAAACGGTTCTACATAAACCACTTTTCTTTCTCCCCTTTCCATCGATAAATTAAAAGCATCTGAAAGTTTGATGAAACAATAATATAATCACATTGTAATAACAATTCAGAATATTTACAATACAATTTTTATAAATTTGTTATTTATTTTTAATTTGTAATAACAACTTAATGATATTTGTATTAATCGTTTATTATATTGTGAAATTTTGTGATATTCTATATGTAGTAAGGGGGACGTTGCAATGATGGAAGATGCGAAGGACGGAAGTGCGCTGCACCTTAAAGTTAAGGATGCAATCATACAATTAATTAACGAAGGGGAATATAAGCCTGACTCTCAGCTGCCCACCGAGGCTGAATTTTGCGAAAAGTATGGGGTAAGCAGAACTACTGTGCGAACTGCCCTGCAGCAATTAACCATGGAGGGGTATGTGTATCGTAAAAGAGGGAGCGGAACCTTCGTATCTGCAAATAAAGTTAAACAAATTTTAACCTCGACGGTGGAACATTTTTCAAGACAAATAGCCATGCAGGGAAAAAAACCTTCTATAAAAGTATTGCAGCTAGACGTTATTCCAGCAGACGAATTTCTTAGAGACCAACTCATGATACAAGAAGGCGAACCTGTTAATATGCTTGAGAGGATACGCTATGTAGATGATATCCCTATTCAGTATGAAACGGCCTATTTGCCTTGGTACAAAACTCCCGCTTTAGATAAACAAGGTTGCGAAAAGTCATTATATAACGCTTTAAAAACACAATTTGGTTTAAAAATAAATAAAACAATTGAAACACTTGAAATGTATATCGCTGATAAAGATGCTGCAGAAAAATTAAATATCTGCATTGGCGACCCTTGCTTCGTTCTAGATACGATCGCCTATCTTGGTGACGGAACCATTATTGAATATTCTAAAACCATTTATCGAGGGGATTTGGCCCATTTTGTCATTGAAAGAAACTACTAATATTTCCTTCTGGTAAATGAATAAGTCATTTTTTAAATTCGAAAAAGCGATTGGCCGTTTTCACCAATCGCCTTTTCATTATCTATTAAATGATGCCTGTGTAAATTCGAATTGCATCCCGCAGGAATTCGGCAATTCCCGGTTGTTCTTTATCATAATAAGCCCTAAACCTATCGTCATCCACATACATTTGAGCAAGCCCCGCATGCGCTTCCTTGCTGTATCCGCTCCAATAATAGGTCAGCCACTGTTTGTGGAGATCTGCCGCTTTTTGTGCTAACTCACCTGCTGGATCCCCCGTTGCGAACGCTTGGGCCAAGGCTTCCCTTACCTGCTGTTCAAGTGCAGTAACCTCTTGATATTGCTCCTGCGTCATGTTCTTTACTTTTGCATTGGATTTCTCTACTGCGTCGTTCCCATACTTTTGGCGAACCTCCTCACCAAATTTTTTCTCATTATCGTCTATCATCTTTTGCTTAAATCCTTCAAATTTTTCCTGATCCGACATATCGATTCTCCCTTCCGATAAAGCGATCGTTTTTTCCACGTTGGCAATTAGCACCTCTAATTGCGCTCTTTTTTCCAGGAGTTTCTCACGATGTTCCCGCAGTGCTTGTGCCCCATCAAAGGATGGTGCGGTAACGATTTTCTTAATATTGTCTAAACTAACACCAAGCTCACGGTAAAATAGGATCTGCTGCAAACGATCCACTTCTGCCTGCCCGTAAATCCGATATCCTGATGAATTAATTCTTGCCGGCTTAAGAATTCCAATTTCATCATAATAACGGAGTGTCCTGGTGCTAATTCCTGCTAACTTTCCAAGTTTCTGCACTGTGTACTCCATCCGCTCACCTCCTAAATTAACGATACACCCTTACGCAACGTCAAGGTCAATCCCAATTTTTAAAATTTTTACAAAGCTGAATTGTTTTTTGATAATTACAATTTTTGTTGATTTCATTGACACTTTCAACTTTTTAACGGTAAAATTTGTCCTAATAATTTAAGAGAATTTAATACAACGTGAACTCGTATAATATTGGAGATAGGGTCCAAAAGTTTCTACCAAACTGCCGTAAATAGTTTGACTACGAGAGGGAAAGGTTTTTTGGGCCTTATATTTCTCTCTTAGTCAGCCTCCAGAATTTTCTGGAGGTTTTTTCAAATCTAACTGAGAGGGTCTGAGAACCATGAATAAAACAAGATTAAAAAATAAAATCGCTGCAGCTGGCGGCAAAATCACCGCTGATCTCGTTATCAAAAATGGAAAAATTATCGATGTGTTTAACCAAGAAATCCTTACTGGTGACCTCGCGATCCAAGACGGTATGATTGTCGGAATTGGCGCTTTTGAAGGAAAAGTAGTTATCGATGCCAAAAATCGCTTCGTTTGTCCGGGATTCATTGATGCCCATGTTCATATCGAGTCATCGATGGTCACACCAACAGAATTTGCAAAAGCCGTTCTTCCTCATGGGATAACAACAGTCATCGCGGACCCTCACGAAATCGCCAATGTTTCAGGTGCCCCAGGGATACAGTTTATGTTAGATGATTCGGATCATCTTCCTCTAGAAGTAAAAATCATGCTGCCCTCCTGCGTTCCGGCAACGCCGTTTGAAAATAATGGTGCAAGGCTGTTAGCTGATGACTTAAAAGATTTTTACCAGCACGATCGTGTCCTTGGACTGGCTGAAGTAATGGATTATCCATCCTTACAAAATGCCGATGATCATATTATGGACAAAATCTTATTAACAGATGAACACAACCGGCCGATTGATGGACATTTAGCCGGACTGGATACAACTGCAATAAATATCTACCGCACTGCAGGCATTCGCACTGATCATGAATGCACAACAGCTGCGGAGGCATTAGATCGGGTGCGTCGTGGGATGTATGTGATGATTCGTGAAGGGTCTGCGGCTAAAAACCTTACCGCCCTTATTCCGGCTGTAAACCCCAATAATGCTCGCCGCTTCTTGTTTTGTACAGATGATAAGCACTTGGATGAGATTGTTGATGAAGGCACCATTGACCAAAATGTCCGTTTGGCCATTCGCGCGGGACTTTCCCCGCTATTGGCCATTCAAATTGCTACTTTAAATGCCGCGGAATGCTTTGGACTTCACCAAAAAGGGGCGATTGCACCCGGATATAAGGCAGACTTTATCTTAGTAGACGATCTGGAAACGATGAAGATTTCAGAGGTTTATGTTTCGGGTAAACTGACTGCAAAGGATGGAAAGTATGTTGGAGAACCTCTCCGAGCTAACGTACCAGGAGAACACTTGACCCAAACGGTGCACATCCCTAACATTCTGGAAAAAGATTTGCAGATTCCAATCGGTGAAACGGAATGCGCAAATGTAATTGGAATCATCCCGAATAGCATTGTGACGAAAAAGCTTGAAGAAACAGTTCAAACGTCAGAAGGATTCTTCGTCCCATCCCTTGAACAGGACCAATTAAAGCTCGCCGTTCTTGAACGTCACAAAAATACCGGAAATATTGGACTAGGCATTGTTAAGGGGTTCGGCTTTACAAATGGTGCCATCGCGACCACGATTGCGCATGATTCCCATAATATCGTTGCAGCAGGCACCAATGACAAGGATTTATTAGCAGCGATTCAAGCAATCAAGGAATTAAATGGCGGCTGTGTAGTGTTGAAAGATGGAGAAATTTTAGCAGCTCTGTCTCTTCCGATTGGAGGCTTAATGTCGGATGATAGCTTTCTATCCATACATCAGGAATTGAAACAAATCAATGAAGCACTTGTGCAAATTGGTTTTACCGGCAACTTTAATCCGTTTTTGACCTTGTCCTTTCTAACCCTTCCAGTGATTCCTGAACTAAAACTAACTGATTTGGGACTTTTTGATGTTGGAACGTTTCGGCATATCGAAGTAGGAATCTAATAAAAGACCTGTACATTTACGATGTACAGGTCTTTTATCAATTATTAACGTTTTTTCTTACCGTTTTTAGTCATTCTGCCTAAAACGAAAGCACTAGCTGCCAACCCAATCATGGTGTTGGTTTTCTTATTAAATACTTGTTTTGCCACAAGATTTAAGTTCTGCGGTCTTTCCGCTAAACGGCGCATGAAATAGCCGTACCAGTCATTTCCGAATGGAACATACGTACAGAAGTTGTAGCCTTCGCTTGCTAATTTTAATTGAAGGTCTTTTCTGAAACCGTACAGCATTTGGAATTCAAATTTATCATTTGGAATATCGTTCTTTTTCACAAATTCCTTCACATGGTTAATGACACGGTGGTCATGTGTCGCAATTGAAGTGAATTTACCATTTAATAAATGCCATTCAATTAGTTTAATAAAGTTATTATCGATATCTTTTTTATCTTGGTACGCGTATTCTTCCGGCTCTTTATATGCACCTTTTACGATACGCAGACGGTAGTTTTTATATTTTTCAAGGTTTTCCTGCGCATTATAGAAATAAGCTTGGATAACCGTTCCAACATTATCATATTCTCTTGAAAGCTCATCTAATAGATCAAATGAAGGCTGTAAGTGGCCGTAATCTTCCATATCAAAGTTAATGAAGATTCCATATTCATTTGCTCTGTGTACGATTTCCCGCAAATTGTTTAAGCAGAAATCATATTCAATGTCTAACCCAAGTTGTGTCGGCTTTAAAGAAATGTGAGCATCTACTTTATTCTCATGAATTGCTTCAATCACTTGAAGAATTTGATCTTTCGCTTCGGTAGCTTCCTCTTTTTTGAAGACGAACTCCCCTAAGTTATCAACCGTACATGAAATTCCTTGGGCATTTAATTCTTTAATGCTTTTGATTACTTCTGGAATATTGGTACCCGCAACAACACTTTGAGCACCCATTTTTAGGCCATACTTTTTAGCAGCACTATTCAAAAATTGATTTTGCGATAAGCCGATAAAAAAGTCTCTTAACATAGCAATTACCCCTTGCTCTTTTTGATTTAATTATAGCATGTTTTTTTAGTCAGAATTATTTTACAAATTTTCGTAAAATAATTTTTTACTGCATATTGGTAGCGTTTTATTTTTTTAGCGTATCAAACATACTTATCTTAATACATAAAAATTCGAACATCAACCTGCAATTAAACAAAAAGAATTTTCAAATAATTATTATTCCTGAAAAATAAGAACAGGCACTTCAAATAGGTTTAGAAGTACCTAATCAAACATCGTTACTTTCTTTTTCAAATAGTTTCTTCTTTCCTCGATATATAAGGTGACGATGGCTAATTCTTGATCAAATTGTTCGATTTGTTGCTTTTTATAGGGGTCATGTAAGACAGAGGGACGAATCGAATGAAGGAGTTGCTCCACTCTTGGTGCCATAAATTCAATCGTGAATTGATGATTCATAATGTCTTCGAGCAGCCTGTGATACTGACTGCGAAAGCTGTTTTCATCTAGGATTCGGGCGGTTAATGTATTGAAGCCATCAAAGGGAACATAGTTCGCTTCCATTCGCTTTCCATTCACATCTCTTCCCCAGGTTGCGTCATAATCCCATGGAATGACCTCAAACAAACCAGTAGCTCCATTGCGGTAGAGTGCATAATTATGAACAAACCCGTCGTAGTTCGATGTGAACACCACTCCTGCGACCCAGCGAAGATATTTTTCTACATTTAAATATCTTGGGATTTCTTTTTCAAATTCAGCCTTTGGAAGGGTATTAATTTTATAAATAAATTCCTGTAAATGGAGATCGTCTTTAGCACTTCCCCATTGTCGTTCATATCCTAATTTCAACGATTTTTTCGTTTCCTTATCTAAATCACTCATGAGTGAAAAATTTGCATCGCCATCGACCGCATAAAATATGGCACCATTTGGCAGACCCCTTCGTTTGATAAAATTTTCATCAACCGACTCAATTTCCAAATAAACGCCTTCCGCTTTTCCGTTTATCGTTAGAAAGACATGGCGGGACTGGGGTGCAAGACAGCCGATTTCTCTAAAAAAATCAAAGGACAATTTGTTTCGAATGAAGGAAGGGTCTTTAAATTCAGCGTTAAGATGAACCAATGAGGATCCTTTAAATTTCTTGGGTTTATAATAGGCAATTTGATAAGACTTTTTTTCAAAATCACGAATATGTGATCCCCTGTAGCTGAGATCAATTTCGAGTTTCTTCCCTTCGATCGCAAGCTGGGCCGGGACTGGATCGTCAATCCAGATATCCCTTTTTAGTTCCCGTAAGTCAATTGGGTTAATAAAAATTTTATATTGAGGTAATTTGAAAGTCTCGTCCATGATTTCCCCCTCCTAGTTTATTCGTATTCAGTAAAAATTTTTAGGTCACCAGCGGACAACAATTTACGAATGATTGGGCGAATGCCCCAAACAAGTACGAGCCGATTTACGTAACTTGATAAAAGAAGAGAGAGGTTATGACTTTTTCGTTTTAAATCCCTCTTTCATGAAATAAGGAGGTGCAATTATGAACGAATATTCATCAGAAGATATTCAGAGAGCAGCAGAGGAAGTACAAAGAGGCGGATTTGGTGATTTCATGTTCAGAGATCCAGGATTTGGCCGTACATCACGGAGACAAACTTCTTCAAGACGAAATACTTCTAGGAAGCGTACAACAACAAGAAGAAAAACTTCAAGAAAAGTAACTTCTAGAAGAAATACAACCAGACGCCGCAACCATTGCGCACACCGCTCCAATTGGAGAACCATGGTTCGGGGCAACCAAGAAATCAGTACCTGCTGGGACGACGGCAATATGTGGGAACTAAGAATCCGAAACCTGTAACGCAGTGACAGGCACCGCCCGTGGACTTTCTCACTATTTTGTCCGTCCTGGATGGACAGTCTAAATAGAAAACAAGGCACCTTCCCCAATCGGACGGTGCCTGTTGTTTGCTTGGTTATTTTTTTTCTGGGATTCCACAGCTGCCATCTGTGCAGGTTGCGTCTGATGCGTTTTCGGTTGAAAGATCCTTTAGCACAACTGGTGCCGCGGATTCTTCTTGCCATACTTGCTGGAGTGCACCTGAGAAGGTTGCAATCGGTTGTGCTCCTGAAATCGCGTATTTTTGGTTAATAACAAAATACGGTACACCGCTGATGCCGTATTGCTGGGCAATCGATTCATCAATTCGAACATCATTGGCGTAAGACGTTTGGTCTTGAAGTACATTTAATGCTTCTTGACGGTCCAAGCTTGCTACTGCAGCAATATCTGCCAAGGTTTCGTAATCACCGATATTCTTTCCTTCTGTAAAGTAAGCATGGAGTAGCTTTTCCGTAACCTCGGTTTCTTTTCCATGTTCTTTGGCAAATTTGGCTAGACGATGAGCGTCAAAGGTGTTCGTTGGTTTCATTGTATCAAAATCATACTTTAAGCCGACGTTTGCAGCTTGCTGGCCAACCCCTTGATTCGCTTGCTTTGCCTGTTCAAGACTCATGCGGTATTTGCCAGCGAGTACTTCATGAATGGATTCACCACTGTATTTTGGCGAGTTTGGATCAAGTTCAAAGCTTTTAAATTCAACCTCTACCTGGTCCCGATTCGGGAATTGTGCCAACGCCTCCTCCAGGTGGCGTTTTCCTATATAACAAAATGGACATACAAAATCTGACCATACCTCTATTTTCATGGTTACACCTCGTTTTTTTGTGATGATTAAGGATAGTGTAACACAAGAGGAGGAAATGCCAATGGAATATGCTTCATTAGTATATGAAGGACCTTTTCTTGGTTCTTCACTGATTTGTGCTCTTTAATAACCTTTTCAAGGACATCTTTCGTGCTTTCGCACTGATTTTGTCCCAAAAAACATTTTTAAGGACATTTCTCCAGGTCTCCTGTAAGATTTTGTTCAAAAAAACCATTTCAAGAACGTTTCCCCGAGTATCCCATAAGATTTTGTCCTAAAATCATTCTTATCAGAATTAACAAGGTTTTTACTCAAATATCTTCCCTGGATTTAAAATCCCCTTCGGATCAAGCGCAAATTTAATGGCCTTCATTACATCCAATGATTCCCCGTGTTCCTTCTGCTGGTATTTAGTCTTTCCAACCCCTACCCCATGCTCTCCCGTACAGGAACCTCCTCGGCTAAGAGCATAATCAACCAAATGGGCATTCAGTTCCGCCGCTTTTTTCATTTCTTCTGGATCATCAACATCAATCATTATAATGGAATGATAGTTTCCATCTCCTACATGTCCTAATAAAGCACCATCCAAGCCAATTCGATCAATCGCCTCGCGGGCATCATGTATCGCACCGCCCAATTCTGACATCGGCACACACACATCCGTAACCATCATTTTTTTCCCAGGAGATTTATGTACAAAAGCATACGCTAAATTATGGCGGACCTCCCACAGTTTCGCACGTTCCTTTGAATCTGTTTCAAACAAGAATTCCTCGCAGCCGTGATCCTGGGCAATTTTTTCTGCAAAATCAGCATCATACTGAAGGCCGGCCTCATTTCCATGGAATTCCATGAACAACGTTGGTTTAACTGGATAATCGGTTTGATTATAAAGATTAACCTGTTTAATCGAGCGGGCATCGACTAATTCAATCCGTGCCATCTGAATCCCGGCTGAGAGAATATCGGTAACCGTTGCAACAGCCTCTTCAACACTTGGAAAAACAGCCCGTGCCGCGCTGATCACTTCCGGTATCCCGTAAACTCGTAAGGTTAGCTCTGTAAATGCCCCCAGTGTCCCTTCTGATCCAACAAACAATCCAGTAATATGATAGCCTGAGGACGATTTCGCTGTCATGCTTCCAGTATGAATAATGCGTCCATCTGCTAAAACCACTTCCAAATCACGGACTTGGTCCCGCATCACCCCATAGCGGACAGAGGTTGTTCCGCTTGCATTGGTCGCCGCCATCCCCCCAACCGTTGCATCCGCTCCCGGATCCACCGGAAAAAACAACCCGTATTTTTTTAACTCTTTATTTAATTGCGTCCGGGTAACCCCTGGTTGTACACGCACTAAAAAGTCATTCGGGCGAACCTCAAGGACCCGATTCATCAGTTGAAAATCGATGGAAATTCCACCTTGATAGGGAATCACATGCCCCTCCAAGCTCGACCCAAAGCCGAACGGTGTTACCGGGATTTCGTGATCATTTGCAAACTTTAGAACTTCGCTGACTTCTTCTTTATTTTTTGGAAAAACAACCACATCCGGTAAATGCGGAGTATGATAGGACTCATCTTTACTATGCTGCTCCAAAACCGTTGGGTTTACCGTAACCTGTTCCTCAGGTAGAATTCTTCTTAACTCGTCTACTAATACCATTTTCAGCCAGTCCTCTCTCGAATGTTCGGAATAGTAATACTAATATAACAATTATAGAACAACTCAGAATTTTTTCAAACTTCGAAGATTACTAGAATGCTAAAAAGGTGCCAAATTATGGCACCTTTAATGAAAACTATTCTCTCCCATGCTCAAACTCATCTTCCAGCCTTCTGATTTCATCTACTGATTTTTCAAGTGCAGCTTGTGGGCCTTTGAAATGCTTTTTATAATAGGAAAGGTCCATGATGACCAACACCACAAACATCCCAATCAGGGCGTAGGCTGCCATTTGATTTGGCGGTATGACCATGATAATGCAAATGAATACAATCCAGATTAAGCTGATTACGTTGATTGGTTTGCTCCATTTCCCAAGTGCCCAAGGACCGTAATGCTTTGGTAAAAATAAACCTTTCGATTCAGCTCTAAGTTTCAGATAAATAGGGATTCCGTAAGCCACATACAAACCGACCACACTTACCGCGGTTAAAAAAGCAATCGTTGAGTAACCTGCATCCGGATTGACCAATTTCGTAATGTAATCGATTAACGCTAATATAAAGGAAAGAATAACCGCAAGCCAGATGGCTTTTGCTGGTGTCCGGAATTTGCGGCTGATTTCTGCCCAATGACGGCTGAGCGGCATTCCATTATCCCTTGAAAATGCATACATCATCCGCGAAAAAGAAGTAATGGATGAAAGGCCGCAGAAGAACATGGCAAACGTGACAAGCCACAAAACAATGTTGCCAAATGTACCGCCTAGTGCCTTACTAATTACAAAAATAAAGGCATTGTCCGAGTTAACCGCACCGTTCGCATCATGAATGGAAAGTGTAACAAATGCAAGCATAATAAAGCCAAAGACAAATGAGAAGGCAACGGAGTTAAAAATCCCCCATGGGGCGCGGACACGTGGATGAACCGTTTCTTCAATAGTATGGGCCGAAGCATCATAGCCGGTGAAGGTCCATTGGGCCTGCAATAATCCGATTAAAAATGCCAGGAAATAAGGTTTATCTGAAAAGGTTTGACCGACATGGAATAGATAATCAATCGGCTGCAGTCCGAGCTTCGTGAAGAAGGCTAGACTGACCACTAAAATGGCAACGACAGCCATGTGATACCAAGCAGAGAAATCATTTAATTTTGCAACGATTTTAATTCCGATATGATTGAGGATTCCGTGTAATAGGAGGACAACGCCAAAGACGATTAAGGTGGTTGTATCAGTAGATTGATAGTTGAAGATTCCTGCTAGAAGTGGGTCGGCGAATAAGGCTACAGAGTAATCGATTCCGGCGACGATTCCAATTTGGCCAATTAAGTTGATCCAGGCTGTGTACCAGCCGATTCGGGTTCCTTTTAAGGCAGCTGCCCAGTGGTAAAGTGCCCCTGCTGTTGGGATGGCTGAAGCCAGTTCTGAAAGTGAAGCAGCGACTAGCATGACGAAAAAGGCAACGATGGTCCAGCCAAATCCCATCATTCCCGGACCGCCGTAGGTCAACCCGTGGCCGTATAGGGAAACTGCACCTGTTAATATGGAAATAATGGAAAATGAGATCGCAAAGTTCGAAAAGCCGCCCATGTCGCGCAAGAGCTCCTGGGCATATCCATAACGATTGAGGTGTTTTTTATCCTCGAGCAATTGTTGGTCTTTGCTCTTCATTCGATTCTCCCCTTTCATGATTCCTTATCAGCTTCATTACCGACAAAAATTTCATGTTCTTCGTCATTAAAGGATCTTACATTCTTATTTGCCTTCATTCCAATGGCTGTACCGACAACAAGCGTAAAGATAATCATCGTAAATCCGATTACAACCCCCATCCGCTCCCCTCCTTTCGGTTCAATTAAATAGACCTAATTTGGTCAAGTTATCACTATATTATTCTCGTAAACCATCAAATATACATTGTGAAGTTTTCACATGGTGCCTGTCACCTTTGCTCATTATTTTACAAGTTGATAAGGTTTCCTTTGACCTTGAAATGAAAAATGGTGCTCATTTGGGTAATAAGAGGGTATTCCTTTTCCCTTTTGTAAGCGAATCATCTCCACTCGGGTAATGAAATGCCTTTCCTTTTACCTTTTGCATGAAATTCTACCTCCCTCGGGCAATGCAACTCCTTTCCTTTTACCCTCACAATAAAAACCTACCTCTCTCGGGCAATGCAACGCCTTTCTTTTTACCCTCCACACGGAAATCTACCTCCCTTGGGCAATGCAACTCCTTTCATTTTACCCTCTTTACAAAATTCTACCTTCTTCGGGCAATGGAACTCTCTTCCTTTTACCCATATAACAAGTATCCCTTCCTTCGGGGAATGCAAATTCAAGACATCCCCCAAAATTGAAAAAGATGCCCCCAAAAGGACATCTTTTTCTAAATCTATTAACCAATCTTTTCCTCGTCAACCTCAGACCCAGAGGTTACATCCTCAATCGACACAAACTCCTCTGACATTGGACGTAAATTCTTGGATCCTACCAAGAAATAATAGACAATCGCTACACCAAAAATCGTCAAAATCACTCCTGCTAATGGAAGCTGAACCCCAAACAATGGAAGAGTTGTCGTTAACACACTATATTTGACTACACAGAAGAACGAGAAAACGCCCAGTACCAACGCAATCGCCGGCACCACTGGATAACTTACCTTAAACGGTCTTTCCAAGTTTGGTTCCTTTTTCCGTAACACAAACAACGAAATCATACTTAAGCAGTACATCGTGATTGCACCAAACACAGAAAGGATGATCAAGGCATTCGCAAAGTTTGCAGACCCAGCCGCAATGACACCAATCGCTCCCGGAACAATCAAGCCCCAATGTGGAACACCGCGTTTTGAAAGATTGGATAAGAACTTAGGCAGGTAACCGGCACGAGCTAACGCAAACGTTTGACGGGAATACCCAATGATAATTCCATGCAAGCTGGCAATCAGACCGAATAAACCGATAATCGCAACAGATTTTGGAATAAAGCTGCCTTCGCCATAAATACTAGCCAATGCCTGCGGAAGCGGATAATCCGCTGGTTTCCCGGTACCGCCGCCTAGACCCGCTGTTACCACTAAGGTTAAAATCGTAGCAATTCCAAGCGTTAAGATCCCAGAAATAAACCCTTTTGGAATATCCTTCTTCGGATCGCGCACCTCTTCCGCTGCCATCGCCCCCCCTTCAATGGCCAGGAAGAACCAAATCGAAAATGGAATCGCAGCCAAAACGCCGGACCAGCCATGACTAAAAGCCATATCATTAAAGATATTTGATGCCTGAACGTGAGGTAAGCCGGCAACATAATAAATCGCGAGACCAATCAGTGCCATTACCGTTGCCACTAACTCAATCACAGCCGCACCTTTTACACCAATGAGGTTAACCAAAATGAATAAGATAAACATTCCGACTGTTGCATAAACCGCATTAATACTTGGGACCAGAAAGTTAATATAAGCACCTACCGAAACAGCAATCGCTGGTGGTGCAAACACGAACTCGAGCAAACAGGCTAACCCTGTAACATAGCCCATAAACGGCCCCATTGCTTTTCTTGCATAGGCAGAAGGGCCGCCTGCGTGAGGAATGGAAGTTGACAGCTCTGAATAACTAAAAATAAAGGTCGTATAGAAGACAATAATAATGAGTGCTGCAATGCCAAGACCGATCGTTCCGCCTGATTCAAACCCATAGTTCCAGCCAAAATATTGACCGGATATAACCATCCCGACGGCAATGCCCCAGAGATGGATCGGCTTAAGCGCTTTTTGCAAATGGTTGTTTCCCTGCTCCATAAACCCTTCCCCTTTCAAAACTAAATCTCCTGGTAAAAATAAGCTTCAAACATTCCCTTAAACCCGACTATGTCATTTAACTAGTTAGCTCCTAGTTTAATATAGAATTGTAGAAGGATTACACAGGTTAATTTTTCTATAAATTAAAGTGTTTTCAAGACCGACATCACATTCTGAACGGATTGAGCAGATTGATCAAGGGCCGCTTTTTCCTCCGGTGTCAAAGCAATTTCAATCACCGTTTCAATCCCATCTCCCCCAAGGACGGTAGGAACACCTAGATATAGATCCTTATAGCCATATTCTCCTTCTAAATAAGCAATACACGGTAAAATTCGCTTTTTATCCTTTAATATCGCTTCGGCCATTTGCACCATCGAAGCGGCAGGTGCATAGTAAGCGCTTCCTTGCCCTAGCAGACTAACAATCTCGCCCCCGCCTTTGCGCGTTCTTTCCACAATCGCTTCGATGCGATGGGGAGGAAGAATTTTATCCAGCGGAATTCCTCCGGCATAGGAGAACCGAACCAATGGGACCATATCATCCCCATGTCCGCCAAGAACAAAGCCCGAAATATCTTCCACTGACACATTCAATTCCTGAGCAACAAAGGTGTTAAAGCGGGCTGTATCCAAGACACCGGACTGACCGATGACACGGTTTTTCGGAAACCCAGTGGTTTTATAACAAACATAGGTCATTGCGTCGACCGGATTACTTAACACGATAATATAGCTATTTGGCGCATATTTTTTAATATTTTCCGAGACTTGCTCGATAATTTTGGCATTGGTGGAAACCAAATCGTCCCGGCTCATCCCCGGTTTTCGCGGCAGGCCTGCAGTAATTAACACCAAATCAGCATCCTGAATATCTGCATAATCCGAGGTACCCGTGATGTTTGCGTTAAAGCCTTGAATCGGACTTGCTTCAAGCATATCGAGGGCTTTCCCTTTAGTAGGATCGCTTTGGGCTGGAATATCTACGATCACAACATCCCCTAATTCTTTTTGAGCCAGCATCAGTGCAGCCGTTGCACCGGTAAAACCCGCACCTATGACTGCAATTTTTTTACGTCTAAATGCCATCTTTTTTCCTCCAATCCTTCAAAAATCATTCCGCATTAACGAGCAGTACGTCCCCATCTTCAAGGGATTAGTGGGGGGCGACTGCCCGTAAAAAGCCGATTGGTGAAATACAGTGAAACTTGCCGCTGTGATCTTCAGCGGCTTAGTTGAAACAATCGGGTTCGTACTGTCTCTTTATCAAGGCGACAGTAGAATGGGATTAACAACCCGAGTGGGATCCACTGATTGAAGTTTCACTTTATTCCGTTGTTGCAGGAGGCTCTTCCTGTTTTGCTTTTGGACCCCTTTTTGAAGGCTTTGGTTTTTCCTCCACCTTCTTCGGCGCCTTCGCCAGCATTTGACCCACTTCCTCATCAGGACGCGGGATGACATGTGCGGTTACCAACACTCCGACACTTTGCGCCGCATACTTTCCGGCATCGACTGCTGCCTGAACAGCCCCGACATCCCCTTCTACTAAAATCGAAACGAGTCCCGCATCTACTTTTTCCTTTTTAATTAAAGTGACATCAGCTGCTTTAACCATCGCATCGGCCGCAACAATCGAAGCAATCAGACCTCTGGTTTCAATCATTCCTAATGCTTTTGACAAATTACGCACCTCCTTCTACATCAATTGAATCAATTATTCCGATAATCACAGCATCAATCGGGAGCTTCTGATCCCCGATAATATTTGCCGCGGCACTTCCCGTTGTAACCATCACCTTATCCCCGACACCTGCACCAATCCGGTCCACCGCAATAAACGGTGAAAGGATCGGTGCCCCGGTTGGAAGCTCCGGCTGGACAAACAAATATTTTAATCCTGTCAGGTTGTCTTCCTTTCTGGTCGCCCACACATTTCCAATCACCGTTCCTACTTGCAAAAAATCATCCCCTAACTTAGTCCATAACCCGGATGGTTTTTTTCAACTCTCTTGCGGCATCCCGTGCTAATGGGGTTACAATCGTCCCTTTCCGAACTGAAATCGATTCACTCTTACAGGCTTGCACCTCTCTCTTCGTTAAGAGGTTTTTTTGAAAAATAAATGCCTCTGGTTCCTGTGTTTGGACTGGTTCTTTCAAGGTCGGTAGAGGTCTTGCTGGAGGCTCTCCATCCTTAACAATTGAACCAGTTTGCCCGGTTGTAATTAACCCCGCATTGGCTTCATCCGTATCAATATGCATTTCAAGCCTGTATCTCGGCGACACCCGAATGAGTACTTTTTCAAACGAAACCGGGCGCTCCCCCTCTGTTCTGATTCGAACATATTCCCCATTTTCCACCCCGAAATGCGCAGCATCATCGGGATGCATGTGGATATGGGCCTGGGCTATGATCAGTCCTTCATTTTTATAAATACTTCCTTTCGGCCCTACCAGCGTAATCGGTGCAGAGCCCACAATATTACCCGATTCCCTGATTGGCGGGTTCACTCCGAGCTTCACCGCATCCGTTTTGCTGACCTCAACCTGGGTTAAGGAACGGGCCGGACCAAGAATGCGCACTTTTTCAATGCTTCCTCTTGGCCCGACAATGACCACCGTTTCATTTGCGGCAAATTGACCTGGCTGCGACAAATCCGCTTTTTTCGTTAATTCATACCCTTTACCAAAAAGAATCTCTAAATCAGTTTGACTTAAATGACAGTGGCGGGCAGAAACAGCCATTGGGATCGTATTCGGTCTTGAGTCCTTTTTTAACAATTGCTGAATGACTTCTTCAACAATCGTTCGAATGGCTTGTTCATTCATCAAACCCACTCCTTACTTCTTACACTTCAACATCTAATTTAGGTAAAATGCTTTCCAATTCATTGTGTGGACGTGGGATGACATGGACAGATAAAAGTTCGCCAACACGTTCTGCTGCTGCCGCACCTGCTTCTGTCGCCGCCTTTACTGCACCTACATCACCACGAACAAGAACGGTAACAAGTCCGCCGCCAACATGAACTTTCCCGATTAAATGTACGTTTGCTGCCTTCACCATTGCGTCGGCTGCTTCCACTGATGCTACCAAACCTTTTGTTTCTACCATTCCTAATGCTGTTAATTCTCTAGCCATTTTAAATTCCTCCTATTAGTTCATTTGATATTTTTTTAATACTTGGTTGACCATTTCAGAAATCACTTTTGGATCTAGTGAACCCGATACATTGACGTTGCTTAATACCTGATTCACAATCTCGTCAACATGATTGCTTGCGCCCCATTGTGGACCAGAGTTTTGGTAGGACGGCTTAGGAACATTTACTTCCTTCGTTCCATAGGCCATTCTCTTGATATTGATTAAATGGCGGGCCGTTAAATTATCAGAAGTAATATTTCCGCCAAACGAACCGCAGCCAAGTGTCAGCGATGGCATCAATTCGGTGGTTGCACCAACCGCACCTATGGACGAAAGTGTATTAACCATTAGACGTGATACCGGCATTTCTAACGCAAACTCACGGGCCACCTTGTCATCATTGGTGTGGAGCGATAAGCTATGCCCCATCCCGCCTAAATTTAAGATTTTCACACAAAGCTCTTTCGCATTTTCATAGCTTTCTGCTGTATATATCGGGAAGATCGGTGACAATTTTTCGATGGAAAAAGGGACGTCCTTCCCGATCCTTGTTTCTTCCGCAATTAAGATGGTGGTATCCACTGGAACTGAAATTCCTGCCAGTTCTGCAATCTTGATTGCGCTTTGCCCCACGATGTCAGGATTGAGCTTTCCTGGAAACGGCGAGATGACCTTTTCTAAAAGTACTTTTTCCTGCTCGTTTAAGAAGTAGGCACCGTTCTTTTTGAACTCTCTCACGGCCATCTCTTTTACATTCTGGTCGACAACAATCGCCTGTTCTGTGGCGCAAATCGTGCCATAATCAAAGGTTTTGCTTTCGACAATCATTTTGACCGACTTTTGGATATTAGCTGTTTTTTCAATATAGACCGGTACGTTTCCGGGACCAACACCGTAGGCTGGCTTACCTGAGCTGTAAGCAGCGCGGACCAAGTCTTTACCGCCGGTTGCTAAAATTAAATCAATATCGCGGTGGTGCATTAATTCGGTGGTTGCCGCCATCGTCGGCTTTGAGATCCACCCGATAATTCCGTCCGGAGCCCCCGCTTCAACCGCTGCCTCTAAACAAATTTTTAATGCAGCGACAGAGCATTTAACAGCACGTGGGTGTGGACTAAAGACGATTCCATTTCTTGTTTTTAAGGCAATTAATGCTTTAAAAATCGCACTCGACGTTGGATTCGTTGTGGGAATGATCCCGGCAATAACCCCAAAGGGATAGGCAACCTCCACGATTTTCTTTGTTCGGTCCTCGTTGATAATTCCAACTGTTTTTTCATTTTTAATGGATTCATAGACTGCCAGTGAACCCACATCGTTTTTCATTTTTTTATGTTCAACAACACCCATTCTGGTTTCTTCCACCGCCATCTGGGCTAGTTCAAGTGATTTTGCAGCAGCAGCTTCAGCGACCCGTTTGACGATTTTATCTACTTGTTCTTGTGAATACGATAAGTATTTTTGCTGTGCTTCTTTTGCTTTTTGAAGTGCATGCCGCATTTCCTGGATGGATTGAAGATCTAAATCAAATTGCACCAGGGACACTCCTTTCTCTCTTGTATTTTTAGTATAAAATTACACACATTCTCGTACAGGAATCCTTTATCAGCGAATTTCAAAGGCTTATCAGCGAATTGGTACGGTTTATCAGCGAATTCAAAGAGTTTATCAGCGAATTAAAAAAGCTTTATCTAGTACTGCCGCGGATTTCTCGCAATCTCGATAATCACATCGCGAAATGCATCGGCTGCCGCCTGACAGGCTGATTGCGAACCCGTCAACAGCCCGCCACCAAAGTTTGTTTCCGAAGGAGGACCGAAAAACTTAACCAGTTCCACATCCGCAGCCTTCAAGGCGGCATCAATTCCATACACGGCTTCAAGCGGCGGGGCAATCAAATAGGCAAGTGCCTCCCCTTGATTAATCCCAGCCTCAGCTGATAAATACGTACCCGTTCTAGCCACGACATGAGCATATAGCGCATGACTTTTTTCATCATTTAAAGTTTCAAAATAGGCATCATTTTCTGCGGTCTGGATAACCGCGTCAATGCCGCTTTTCACTTCATCAGGGCTCGGGCCGGCTAAAACGCCAATCATTTCGCCTGACAAAGGCCCTGAAGCATGCCCGGACCCTGCGTAGAAAGACCTTGCATAGACGACATCAACATCCGCCCGTTTGGTTGCTTCATCGAGAGCGGTATAACCCACATCATCAATAGTTGAGGTAAAAATCGCTAAACTCCGTTGATGCGGTTTTAACTGGAACTGTGCAGCTAAGGCAGGGTCAACATTTGGGATAATCCGGACAGCTAAAATTTCTGCATGAATTCGTTCTAAAGCCACTTTTTACCCCTCCTTATTGACCAGCGATACCCCGCTAGCTTCATATTTTAAAATTTTTTGGACAACCGTTCCGATATAAGCCCCTGCCTCAACCGGCGGGATGCCGCCCTTATGAATATTGGAAATAACCATACGGTCGGCTTCAATCGTGCCCTGGCGCGGTTCGTAGCATAAATATGCACTTAATGACTCCGCACTAACCAACCCTGGTCGCTCACCTATTAGATAAACAATTACCTTCGGTTTGAGCAGTTCCCCGACATCATCCATCGCCGCGACCCGGCCTTTTTCGATAAAAAATGGTGTACCAACATCCAGTCCTAAGCTTTGAAGTGATTGATTCAGAGAGAGATAGACATCCTCTACATTTTCCTCAACCGCTTTTGAACTCAAGCCATCAGAAACAATAATTTGCACAGTCGGCGACTTTTTACATTTTTCGTTAATTAATTGTTTGGCCTCATCCGAAAGCTTTCGGCCAAAGTCAGGTCGGCGGACATATACCTCTTTGTCAGCAACCTTTGTATTGACCTTGAATAAGGACAGGCTTTCTAAGATTTTAGGATCGACATCGCCATAGACCGCATCGACCGCTGCCGCATGGTCAAAACGAAATTTCAGCCACGTATCCGTTTTTGGCCGTAAGCCCGCGCGGCCAACCCCTATTCTCGCTGGCGTTTTACTAATGAGAAGATCCAGCTCCTCTTTGTTAAAAGGATTTTCAAGTCCAACCGGCGGCTTTGGTTCTACTGCTATTTCCTTTTCCGGCTCAGACTCGGTACAATCCGAGTTGCATTTCTCTTCAACATTATTTGAACGGTGATTCCAAAACTTTACTTCAACACTTGCCGCTGGTTCATTGGTTACCTTTGTACGAACCTCTTCCACCGTTGACTCACTGCCAACCGCAGCCTTTGTCTGCAATTTTTCAACCACCATTTTCGTTATTTGTTCCACTAACTCAGGATTCATTCCCTACACCTCCTATCGCGAAAAAATCGTTGGATCACCAGCATATTTACTTAATTTCCCGTTTTCAAAAATCCCCATTTTTTCAAGCCATGCTTCAAATTGTGGTGCCGGCCGTTTATTCAGCGTTTGTCTTAATGTCGCGACATCATGATAGCTCAAGGATTGATAGTTCAGCATACAATCATCCCCCATTGGCGCAGCGATAATAAAATTCACTCCAGCCGCTGTCAGCAGCACCCCAAGATCCTCGATGTCATTTTGATCCGCTTTAATATGGTTTGTGTAGCAAATATCTACGCCCATTGGGATCCCATGCATTTTTCCCATAAAATGATCCTCAAGACCGGCACGAATCACCTGCTTGTTGTTGTACAAATACTCAGGTCCAATAAAGCCAACTACTGTATTGACAATATACGGATCATAGTAGCGGGCAAAGCCGTAATTCCGCGATTCCAAGGTCAATTGGTCAATATTATAATGGGCTTCTGCGGATAATTCCGAGCCTTGGCCTGTTTCAAAATAGAGGCGTTGCGGCCCAGTTCCGGTTCCATACACCTTAGCCATTTCATTTGCTTCCTCTAACAGCAAAGCCGTGATCCCGAAGGAACGATTGGCTGCTTCTGTTCCGGCAATACTTTGGAAAATCATATCTGCCGGTGCCCCTTGTTGGACTGCTTTCATTTGTGCAGTCACATGGGCAAGTACACAGTTCTGTGTTGGAATTTCCCATTTTTGAATGAAGTCGTGCGTAGCATGCAATAATCGTTTTACACTTTCCACGGAATCATCCACTGGGTTAATCCCGATTACCGCATCACCGATTCCATAAGCAAGACCCTCTTTCATTGAGGCCATCATGCCCTCAACATTATCCGTCGGATGGTTCGGCTGCAGTCTTGATGCCAGAACACCTTTTTGACCGATGGTGATATTACATTTAGATAAAATTTCAATTTTATTGGCTGCATGGACTAAATCCAGATTGGACATGATTTTCGCCACGGCCGCAATCATTTCACTATTCAACCCTCTGCTGAGGCGTTTCAAATCTTCCCCAGTGGTAGTATCGTTCAGGATATATTCACGAAGCTCGGAAACGGACCAATTTTTGATGGATTGATAGGTTGGTTCGTTTATTTGCCCTTCGATTATCCTAGAAACCTCATCCTCTTCAGGGGATAGCAACGGATTTTCTCTGATATCCTGAAGCGTTAAATAGCTCAATACTTGCTTAGCTGCAATTCTTTCTTGGACGGTTTCAGCCGCAATCCCCGCTAAGCGGTCGCCGGATTTTTCTTCATTTGCTTTTGCAAATAAATCCTTTAGCGAGGAAAATTGATAAACAGTACCTAAATAGGTGGTTTTTAATTTCACAAAAAAGTCCCCCTTTCGTCATTTCTGGAATGTTAATGTTTTTATAATTACAGGAACAACATTTGTGTTTAGCACTTGGCCAATATCCAAATAGTCCCCATTTTCAACATTGATTTGATCAATACAGATGACGGATTGTGATGAATCCTTCCTCTTTAGCGTTTGCCCAAGAACCTTTGCATAGTCGCGGTCAAGAACTAGGACTAGCGGCTGTGCCGGATTCGGTTTTTGTTTCATCGCAGTGAGGATTGTGTCAGCAAATTCATCAATTTCACGAAACCTTAGATAAGGCAGCTCTGAAAAATAAACCGCAAAATTCTGCCCATCGCGTTGCGAATCATAGAGTTCAATTGCTTCTTCAATTCGTTTAGAAAATTGGTTCATTTCGATTTTAAAATCAGCTTCAAATCGGACCTGATAAACCGGTAAATTTTTTAACGGTAATTTTCCGTTATCGGCCTCGATGGTCGCCCCGCTAATTTCCGTCGTTTGCATTCCAGCACCGAGCACCGTGGCCCGGACTGTTTCCTGCGGCATAACCCAAGTCCATTCTGATAAACTGGTACTCTCCTTTAACGAAGCTGCTAACATCAGCCCGATGTCATCATATTGAGCTGTCTGTCCAGAACCGTTCTCATGCTGATAGATACATTCACTGATCCCGCCTGAGAACATAATAGCCTCTATGTCTTCTCCCCAGTTTGGTTCATGCCCCAGCAATAATGCGTGGTCTTCAAGGGTGAGTGCCCTATTTAACATTCTCGCGATAACCTCGGCCATGAAATCGGTAATCTTTTTTATTTCGATTGGATTAGAGCTTTGCCCCACTTCCATTCTGGCTCCCCATCGTTGAAGCAGGTCCTTAACTGGAGGAGAGATGCTTTGAATTTTGTTTTCCTTGAATTCAATCAATCTGCCGCCAATATGAAGTGTACAGGTTCCACAAAGCCTTCCTGATTTATAGACCGCCACATTCGCGGTACCCCCACCGATATCGATATTGGCTATAACCTTTCCCGTCTCTTTGGAATATTCATAGGCACCCGAGCCTTTTGCTGCAATAATCCCTTCTAAGTCCGGCCCTGCAGTTGCCACTAGAAACTCCCCGGCATGGTCTGATAACTGATGGAGCATTACTTCGGCATTAGACTTCGTGGCTGTTTCACCTGTGATGATCACAGCCCCCGTTTGGATGTCCTTCGGTTCAATTCCTGCTTTCTGATATTCCACTTTGACAAGGTCTTCAATTTTTTCAATATCAATGGTTGTTGGCGTCCTCAGCGGTGTCCGGTAAATCGGACTTCGATGAATAACCTGTTTATCAATGATTTCAATCCGCGGTACATGAGCCCCGCCGGCCATATTCATTAAGGTGAACCGGCTTATTACCAGCTTCGTTGTACTGGTCCCAATATCAATTCCGGCACTGATCATTTCTTCTTTCTGTGGGCCTTTATAGTTCATTCCCATCTCCCCAAAAACAAAAAGCGCCCCTTGTAAACTATCCCAATTTAGATAGTTTAAAAGAGGCGCCATTGCCGTTAAATTCATTTGTTATTCATAATATAAATTATTTTCTGGATACTGTAAAGGCTTTCATTTAAAAAATTATAAACGGAGATGGATTTTCTTCAAGATGCTGTTTCATTTCCTGTAATGAATTTAAGGTTACTAGCTTTCGAATCTCTTCGATTCCTTCATTTTTAACCGATGAGGTAATAATGATGGGTCCCTTGTTCACAATTACCTTTTTTAATAAAGAAATAGCGAGCTCCACATCTGCTTGATCTGAATCACTTTTTGTAACGATTCCGATCGGGATTTTATTGATCCCTGTACTAAATCCAGGCGGAAATACCATTTTTTTCTTGGTTGCATCCTGCAAATAGAGGACATGGGTGACTTCTAGTGCAGTTGACATAATATTTTTATAGTAGAATGGATTTTCACTGTATTCTCCCGGAGTGTCAACAATCCAATCATAATAGATTAGCGACTGTGTTTTGACAGCAGGCACTTTCCGGCCAAGTAATGCGTTGGTTAATGTCGATTTTCCCGCACCAACGGAGCCGATAAGCATCGCTCGGTTCTTTTTAGCCATGTGATGGCCTCCTTTCCTGAGAAGTTTGGCGATATCGACACTTTTTCATCGGATATCAACACAAATCCACGCGATATCGAGACTTTTTGGACGGATATCAACAAAAATTTAAAGGATATCAACACTTTTTCGAATATATCAACAAATCTACGACTTTGTGATCTTCGCCGGCGTATACATCAGCGTATCCGACAGAAACCGGTTGATTTCTGCCATCGCCATTTCTACTTCAGAAACATTGCCAACAATCACGAGGCTTCCGGTAAACCGGTCCAAAAATCCTAACTTTACATTTGCTGATTTTGTCGCTAAATCCCCGGCAATGATTACCGTCTCACTTGGTGTCAGTGTTAAAATTCCAAGGGCTCCCGCCTCTTGAATCCCCAATTTTTCAAACATATCCGGGTCTGGATTCGCAATAATATGGCTTAACGTTACCTGCTTCCCTGGGACAAACTCCTGAATAAACCGCTTTTTCTCTTCACTCACAACAATCACCTCTCCCTTTCTTAAAAAAAGAAAATGCCTAATAGATTTTATTTTTATCAAAAATAAAATCTATTAAGCACCATTGCTTGATCTATTCACTTGTAAACTAGCTTGGGTACTTCAAAATAATGTACTTTGCCACTTTTTCCATTGGCAGCTGTTTTTTCATGCTGAGGTCTCTCATCCTATTGTAAGCCGTTTCTTCCGGTAAATTCAATTGTTTCATTAAAATTCCTTTTGCTTTTTCTACCAGCTTGCGGTTTTTCAGCTCTCGATTCATTTCTTCTACTTTTTCTTTGTAAAAGTTTGCATTTTCAGCCTGCATCAAGGCAATTTCAACCGCTGGAATCAGATTTGCCTCCGAGATTGGTTTTACCAAATACCCTAAAATATTGGCCTTCTTCGCTTTCTCAATATATTCCTTTTGACTATAGGCCGTTAACAGCAAAATCGGGATATTGAATTTATTCGAAATAATCTCGCTCGCCTTCAAACCATTCAACTTTGGCATCTTAATATCCATGATGATTAAGTCGGGCTTTAGTGAATAAGCTAATTCAATGGCCTTTTCTCCATCAGCCGCTTCGGCAACAACATCATAGCCGGCATCCTTTAACATTAGCGAAACATCCAAACGGACGATGGATTCATCTTCTACTACCATAATTCGCTTTTTCATTCCTTAAACCTCCCTCGTAAAGGGAAATTCGACGGTCGCAACTGTGCCTTCACTCGTTCCCTCGATCCTAAAATGTCCCGACAAATCATGTTCAATCATCATCTTGACAATATCAAGCCCTAAAGATGGTTTCATGGTAGAGGTATAGCCAATTCCATTATCTTTTACCAGAACCATTATGGCTGAAGCCTCTTCCTCGATGACCACATGAATTTGGCCTTCATTCCTCTCCGTAAAAGCATGCTTCACACAATTTTGGATCAATTCATTGATGACAAGGGCAACCGAAACTGCTAGGTTTGATTTGATATAAAGCTTCGGTCCTGAATAATCAATCGTAATCGTTTTTCCTTCATGATCATCACTAAAGACCAGCATATTGCCGATTTTCTCTATTAAACTGACAATCTCCACATCGTCCTGGTTTTGCGAGTTAGATAAAATGATTTCATACACAGAAGCAATACTTAAAATTCTGTTGAGGCTTTCAACGAAGTGCACCTTGCTCTCCTCAGGAATTCCCCTTCTCATCTGCAAGCGCAGTAGACTTGCGACTGTTTGCAGGTTATTTTTCACGCGATGGTGAATTTCACGGATCGCCACCGTTTTAACGGTAAGCTCGCGCTCCTTTTCACGCAGCTCTGTTAAATCGCGAAAAATAATGAAGGAGCCGCTGTTTTGTTCATTTTGCACGAGCGCAATTTTTTTCATTTGAAAGACTTTATTCTGAATCGTCACTTCTTGAATCACAAGTTCATCTGAACGCAGGCAGATTTCTTCTAAGTTTGGAAAAAAAGTGGTAAAAAAATTTCCGCTCTTACACTCCATCGAACACATTTCTAACACAAGGTTCATCGCCGCAGGATTCGAATATTGAATCCGTAAATCTTGGTCAATTATGAATAAAGACTCCTCAATGACTTCCGGAATAAACGGTCGGTTTTCGGCCATTCCCAATAATAGTTCACTGAGTGTCTCATTTGCTTCTGTTAGCGCTTTCAGTTTATTTTGATTTTGAAGCTTATCGCTATTGTCCTTCTCCATAATCAACGTGCCAATAACCCGGTTATGTACACCTATAATAGGAACCACACTTTGTTCGACTTTTTTACCTTCTTGTGTAAAGGCATGATTTAGAAAAAGCGGCTTTCCTGTTCGAAAGGCATAAAAAACAGCGGGTTCAAACGTTTCATAAGCAAATTTACCGACAACCGGATTTTTATAGACCGATTTAGCCGTCGAAGGTGCCGCCTCAGCCACGACAATCGCATGCTTTTTTTCCCGCGTTTGACAGTCGATAAATACATTTGCTTGATTCAGGTCCGCAATTAACTGGAGGTTTTGAACCACTTCTTGAATCTTTCGGATCTCTTCATCTGATAGGTCTGTATGAAGCTGACATAAGGTTGCAACGGTGTTTATCTCAGTTTTAAGCATGTCTTAGCCCCAATCTTCTAATATATAAAAATATTGTATCGGGCATTTTTATTAGTGTCAATCTTCTGTTTTTTAAGGAAATGTTTCAAAAATAACAAATGACGCCCCAATCTAACTCAGGACGTCATTTAAGAAAATTGTGATGTTAAAATACGAATAAAGCCAATTCTATTTACGCTGCGCTTTCAACCATTCCATTGCAACATTTGCATGTAATGCGGCACCATATTTGAATATCTCTTCCTTTTGATGCATGCGCGGATTGTGAACAGGTGCTTCTCCCTCTTTACCCGTACCTAAAACAACAAATGCGGAAGGAACTGCCTGGGAAATATGTGAAAAATCTTCTGATCCTCCCAATGTTCCTAAATCCGTTACATAATCCACCCCGACAATTTCTTCTAATGCCGGCATAATTTCATCTACAAAATTTGGATCATTATAGGTCGTAGGTGTATGGAAATCAACGATAGTATAATTACCTCGCCATGCTTTAACAACATGGTCTATCATCTCTGGAATTCGGCCGCATAAATGATCTCTTGACTGTTGGTCATAGCTGCGCATATTCCCTTGTAAAACAGCCTTGTCCGGGATAACATTCGTAACGGTTCCTCCGCTCATCGCACCGATCGAAAAAGTAACACTTGAACTTGGGTCCACTTCGCGCGTGAATAATAAATTTAAACTTGTATACAATTGATTCATGATCATATTGGCATCAATGGTTTTATGTGGTTGTGAACTGTGACCACCATTACCTTGAACCTCAATAATATAGGTATCCATTGCTTGTGATATGGTTCCTTTATGGACAGATAATGTGCCGGCTTCCTGGTCAGGCATGATGTGAATAGCAAAAGCTGCATCAACTTTTGGATCTTCCAAGAGTCCATCTTCAATCATTAACTTAGACCCATAACCCCACTCCTCACCGGGTTGAAACATTAATTTAACTGTTCCTTGCAATTCATCTTCATGATCTTTCAATAGTTGTGCAGCGCCTAACAGCATAGCTGTATGGGAATCATGGCCGCAAGCATGCATTTTACCAGGAATTTTAGATTTAAATTCAGATTCAAATTCTTCCTCAATCGGCAAGGCATCCATATCTGCACGGAGGAGAATACATGGTTCCCCTTTACCAATTGTCGCAACTACACCTGTACATTGGAACTGTTCACCAAATCCTGCTTTCGCATATTTTTTAGTAATATCTGCTGGTACCACACCGCATGGTTTATTTTCAATCCCCATTTCGTTCAACCGTTCACGAATATATTTTTGAGTGTTTGGAAGATCAAATCCGAGTTCAGGATATTGGTGTAAATGCCGGCGATCCTTAATAATTTGTTCTTCATATCTTTTTGCTTCTTCAAAAAAATTCATCATAATCATCACTCCTATATATAATATTTTATATATAATATTATCTACTAAAATTTCATATTTTCCAAATACTTTTTTTTCAGTTGGTTCTAAAGATGGACATGAAACATATCCATAGGATGAGAAAAAAGGGGGTATGTGTATGAATTTTTCCTTGAATAATTTAACCGTTCCTGAAGTAATTAAAGCAACACAAGATAATATGATTGGACTTATGCATACCTGGGGAGGTTTATCCGAATCACTTCAAGTAATCGAAGACGAAAATTGTTTTCGAATTAAATCGCCAATTAAACACCCCTTATTTAACAATATTTTAAAAACAAAGGTTGATCAGGATGTTCATGGATATGTAGATTCAATTATAAACGATTACAAGAGTCAACAGATCCCTTTTCTTTGGCGCATCTGGGACCATGATGAACCAGATGAAATCGGGTCAGTATTGCTCGAAAATGGTGCCCAGCAAATTCCTGGTACAATCTTGATGGCAATCAACTTGGACTCCTTTCAACCACTCACACAACCTCTTCCTGAACTAACGATACAAACAATCGGTATGAAAAGAGATGCAGTAAATTTCTCTCAATGTGCCTGCACTTCATTCGGTATTCCAAAGCAATTTCTTGAGCCGATTGGTGAATTAATCCATAAAGAAGATCCCAATATCGTCAATTTTGTTGGTTATGTAGATGACACAGTAGTTTCGACTGCAACGCTTTATTACTGTAATGGATTAGCAGGAATCTACAATGTAGCCACCTTACTGGACTTCCAAGGAAAAGGCATCGGTATGGATATTATGACAGCGTTACTCTTCAAAGCGAAACATGATGGATATCATACAGCGATTCTCCATGCAACACCAGCCGGGCTGCGGCTTTACGAGAAGCTAGGATTTATAAAGTATGGGGAAATGATACAATATTTATTTACCTAAAGAAAAAAGCATTGGTTGCTTGAAAACCAATGCTTTTCCCTATTAAAGGATCAGATACATTTCATATTGTGCTAGGTTTCCTTTTTGAAAACCATGCTTTTTATAAAAACCTTCAAGTAAACTATTGTTTGAAAACCCAGTAGTCATTTTAGATAATTGGAGATTTTTACAGGCGGTTTGCAAAAGCTGTGTTGCAATACCCTGACCTCTTACATTTTTATCCACCATTAAAAAACTTATCCCGCCGTTCGAATTGATGGATAGACATCCAACTAATTCTTCGTTTAAATAGGCCGCAAAATAATGGTTATGGGTCAATTTTTCTAAGAAATCGATATCATTCTGCCAGTTAATATGGTAGGTCCATTTTTGAATATGTGTTTGAAAATCATTAAAATCCAAACTTCTTATGATGGCTTCTGATTTTGTTTCTGCCATTTTTAGCCCCGATAAATTCTGATTTGAGTAATAAACAATATCATAGATTTTTTCGTAGCCTAATTTTTTATAAAAATGAATCGCTCGGTCATTCCCAACGATTACTTCAAGAAAAAGCTGCTTACAGCCTTGTTTAACCGCCTCTTCTTTATGAAGTTCAAATAGCTGTTGGCTGATGCCATGACCCCTAAAATCAGGGTGAAGTGCTAATGTTCCACATCTCATCGTTTTAATCGTTTCATAATTTTTAATGCCGCCCAATATTACTCCAACAGGCTGTTGTTCAAAAAAAGCGATGAAGGAAGTCTCTCTTGCATTGCCTTCAGGACCAAAAAAGCGCTGGATAAAATCCGGCTCTGAATTTTCCATTTTTATTATATAATCCGAAAAACCATCTTGAAAAGCTTGGTGTATAAAATGATCCTCTACCTCAGAACATCTTTGATAGCTTATTTTCGAATTGTCTACTATAAAACTCGTTTGTTCGTTTGACAATTGCATCTATAAGACCCCCAATCTTCCATTTTGCATTTTACCTGAATATATAGTATAACCATAATAGATTTCTATGAGAAAGGTGGTTTCGCCTATTTGCAAAAATCTATTAGGTTAATTCCTTTAATACCTCGCCAATTTTCCGGTGATGAATCATCAAATCAGCTACATCATCCATTCCCGTTGGCTCCATATTGATAATGACGAGTTTTGCCTCATTCTCTTTTGCTTCTTGTGGAAAAAAGTTTGCCGGTGAGACATTTAAGGAGGAACCGAGAACAATAAACAGCTCCGCTTTCTTTGTTTCCCGTGCTGCTTGTAATAAAGATGCTTCTGGCAACCTTTCGCCAAAAAGGACAATAGATGGGCGGATGAATCCACCACATTCACAGGATAAATTTTGCTCCATAAATCTCGCAATTGGAAAAATATCTCGGCACTCTGAACAATGACAGGTTCTTAAGCTGCCATGTAATTCTACAACATTTTTACTGCCTGCTGACTGATGAAATCCATCCACATTTTGGGTAATAATCGCGTTAAGTTTCCCTTCCTGTTCCCATTGAACCAGAACATCATGCCCGATATTGGGCTTATATTTATCAATATATTCAATCCGATTTTGATAAAATTCAATAAACTCATAGCGATTATTTTGAATCGCATCAGTACTGACTAATCTCATAGGATTTTGATCCTTCCATAAACCGGATGAAGCGGAGTGAAAATCAGGTAGTCCGCTCTCCGTGGACATGCCTGCCCCTGAAAATATAACGGTATAATTCGATTCCTCCAGCCATTGTTTTAAAATTTGAATTTTATCATCCATTTTCGCTTCCCCCTTACTTTATATTTTACAAGTTTCCTATATAATGGAAATAACTAACATTAAGAAGGTGGGTTTTATGGATTTTGAGTTACCTGTTTTAGAAACAGAACGTCTCATTCTTAGAAAAGTAACGCAGGAAGATCTGGACGACATCTTTTCTTATGGTTCCATTGAAGAGGTAACCAAATATGTTACATGGAATACACACCGGTCGTTAGCAGACTCACAAGTGTTTGTTGATTTTGCATTAAATCAGTATGAGCAAAAGAAAATTGCGCCGTGGGGAATTGAATACATAGAAACGGGAAAAATGATTGGATCGATTGACTTTGTTTCCTGGCAGCAGCACCATAAGGTAGCGGAAATTGGCTATGTTCTTTCACCAAATTATTGGGGAAAGGGCATCATCACGGAGGCTGCAAAGAGAATAATTGAATATGGCTTTGAAGAAATGGATTTGGTGCGGATCCAAGCAAGATGTTATGTTCAAAACATTGGGTCTGCTCGAGTCATGGAAAAAGCAGGCATGTCTTTTGAAGGCATCATGAAGAAAGCTATGTTTATTAAAGAAAAGCACAGGGATTTAAAAATGTATGCGATTTTAAAAGAAGAATTTCTAATAAAGCATAGTTTGCACTGGCTCAGTGACCGATTCTCTGGATTTCGTGCTTTGTCGGGCACTGAGGCTGGTCTTCGGTTACCATGGACACCGTTTTTTCTTCTTCTGGGCATCGAGATTGCTCTTCAGTTACCATGGACACCGGATTTTGCTTCTTCCGGGCATCGAGATTGGTCTTCGGTTACCACGGACATCATATTTTTGCTCTTCCAAGCATCGAGATTGGTCTTCGGTTACCATGGACACCGGATTTTGCTTCTTTCGGGCATCGACATTGGTCTTCGGTTACCATGGACACCGGATTTTTACTCTGTCGGGCATCGACATTGGTCTTCGGTTACCGCGGACATCATATTTTTGCTCTTCCGGGCATCGAGATTGCTCTTCAGTTACCATGGACACCGGATTTTTACTCTGTCGGGCATCGACATTGGTCTTCGGTGACCGTTGAACCAGATTTTTTTCATGTTCGGTCACTAAGACCACATATATCATTTTGAGTATATCATCTACATCCATTTATTAACAGAAGTTACTTCTAAAATTCATTCTCTCTTACCAACATCCGCAAGCCATACATAACCGCCCACGGTTGCTTCAATTCATTGAAAAAGAAACGAAGCAGCTTTTCATTTTGAATCATAACCAAAGTATCTGGAGCACTTGCCCGTAAATGATATTTCTGCTCTTCAACAACTGCAAAAGCTTGAATTCCCTCTATTTGGATCTTCAGCCGATCTCCTTCCAATGAGGAGTAAATTCCTTGAAACTTTCGCATTTCATCTAAAGTCATTTCATATTCCGGTTCTTCACTTATCTTTTCTTCCAATGGAAGGCCTAACGCAGTATGAACCGCTGCAAGCCATAGATTCCCAGCACTGACACCGCCTACATTTGTTAATACAACTACAAATAAATTTTCTTCTGGGATAAAGCCGAAATTTGAAGACACACCCGGTTGACCGCCTCCATGTTGGACAAGGGTATATTGTTCTGCATAATTGGGAGTTACGTTCAGGGCATAGCCATAAAACGAATTTCTTCCAATTTTATGTATAGGATTCCACATTTTATTCGTATACGAGTTATTTAAATAGACATGACCGTATTTTAACAAATCGACTACATTGGAACGAATCCCTCCTCCAACTTCATAGTTTCCTAGTGTTGGCCATGCAACCTTTTCTAATCGCCCTGCCTTTTGATTGTAATCGTAGGGGATCGATACGTTTTCCATTTGAAAAAGCTCTTCAAGATAATAGGTAGACCGATTCATTTGAAATGTCTGCAGATAGGTTTCTGTCATATATTGATGGTACGGTTTACCGGAAATTTTTTCAATTATGGCACCTAATAATAGAAACATATCATTACAATAACTAAAAAATTCTCCTGGTTTCCCCAACATGTTAATCTCTAACTCTGCTAAATAGGAAAGGTGTTTGCTAAATTCAGTTAGGTACTCTTTCCGTTCAATCGGTGGGAGTCCGGTTGTATGGGAGAGTAAGTGATGGATGCTGATGCTTTCCATGTCTTTTACCTGTTTAAGGTTAAACTCAGGAAGAAATTTTTGAACCGGGTCGTCGACTGAAAGCAATCCCTTCGCTTCCATTTCCAATATCGCCATTGCGGTGAATGACTTTGTGACGGAAGCAATTCCAAAATTAGTTTCCGGTGTAACCGGTAATTGTGCTTCTAGATCACGGTATCCGAAGCCTTTTTGAAAAATGATACTATCATTTTTCATCATTCCAACTGCGGCTCCGGCAATATGTTCTTGTTTCATTTTTTCATTTATGTAGGCTTCTAATTGATTCCAGTTGTATTTCACGATTAAATCCCCCTTATATTTTAAGGATTTCGACAATCGGAGGCGGAAATCCTTTACTCGCTGGGGCTATTCAACACATTATTAGCCGATATCAACATTCTTTAGCGGGAATTATCGACACAAAACTAGAATTATCAACACTTTTTAAAGGGATATCGACAATTTGCAATTCACCCCCATTTCCTCTTAAGCATCTCAATCTCCACTTTATGACTAATCCCCTCGTCATCCGGTGTTTCTAAAATAAAAGGAATCTCCCTTAAAAGTGTCGACTTAAAGACTGTAAGAAATTCTGGAAAGTACCGATCAATCCAGTTATGGACTTGCCCTTGGACCGTTTGGAGGTCATCAGTTAAAAGATCGCGTATTTTTTTCGCCACTCGGAGTTCTGCATAAACCCCTTGTGGTATTGTAGGTTCGGCGTATCTTCCGTCTTTGACCAACTGGGCTATGACTTTAGCGTCTTTTACATCATTTTTAGTTGGTGAATTATCATCGAGTTCCTTGCTTTTCTTTACGTGCAATGGATTGACTACTACAAACTTAATCTCATTTTCCTTTAGAATATGTGCCAGGTTGAACCAATAATGCCCTGTCGGTTCCATCCCAACCACAACTTTATCCAGGCTTTGTTCTTTCTTTATTTCCCAAATCCACTTAAGAAAATGATAGAATCCCTCTTTTGTGTTTTCAAAATAACAAGGTGACCCGAACTCCATTCCTCTAAAGTCCTGGGCACGTGCCACATGCTTGAATTTAGCGATGTCGACTCCTATAATAAGTGTTTGAGAAGTAATTTGAGCAATCTTCTTATTTTGGTTATAATTCATTTTAAAGCCTCCTGGTATTTGAGTATTGTCCTTTTCGCTGGCCAGCTTCAGGACACTCTCATTCTACCAAGAGGTTATTTTTTGGTTCAAACCTCATTTTCACTCATTACAGGAATGCTGCTCCGTTAGCACAATAGAGTAGGAGGGGAAATTTAATCCCCGACCTCTCACACCACCGTACGTACGGTTCCGTATACGGCGGTTCAATCTTTTAAGTATCGTAACTCATAAAGTTGGGATATATCTTTTAATCCCCATTTTGTGAGTTTTTCTTTTGTTATCGCTTGATGCAGAATCTCACTTTTAGATATCCGCCAGTATCCCTTACGGGAGTTTGCTAATTTCATGGCATCATCATGATTAATTCCATATTTACGAAGCATCCTGTACTTTGTCCTTAGCTTTTTCCATCTCTTCCAGATGAGTTGTCTGAGTCGGTGATTTAACCATTTTTGAGTTTTTACAATGAATTTCTTCATTCGGGATATCCCGTAGTAGTTAATCCACCCTATGGTTACTTGGTTTATTTTCGTTACGATTTCTTTGAACTCACCCGGGCATTTTCGACCGGTTATTTTCCTTAGTTTATTTTTAAATCGTTGTTTTGCCGACTCACTTGGTCGGCAACCGACTTTCCCATGAGGTTATGTATATTGAACCCAAGGAATGTAGCCGAAGTTGCACCACACACTGTACTTTTCTTTTGGTTTATAACTAGTCCGAGGTCTTTCTCGATGTAGCTTGCAACGCTGTCCATTACCCTTTCGCCTGCACGTTTACTTTTGACATAGATGACGAAGTCATCCGCATATCTAATAAAACGGTGCCCTCTCTTTTCTAGTTCTCTATCCAGATTGTTCAAATAGACATTTGCTAGAATCGGGGATAACGGACCACCTTGCGGTGCTCCCTCTGTGGTTTCGATATAAATATCTTTGTCAAGAATGCCTGAACGAAGAAATTTCCAAATCAGTTTAAGGACAATTTTATCCGAAATGAACTCCTCTAAATAAGCTCTAACTCTTTGGTGATGAATTGTGTCAAAATAACTTTTCAAGTCACAGTCCACCACTACTCTGTATCCTTCTTGATAATACCGTTCGGCAAGTTTGATTGCCTGGTGGGCATTCTTGCCTTTACGAAAACCAAAGCTATTCTCAGAGAAGTATGGATCTATGATTGGTTCAATTACTTGGAGAATGGCTTGTTGTACCACTCTATCCAATACACATGGTATTCCTAGATATCTT
>NZ_SMYO01000024.1 GCF_004358205.1 Bacillus salipaludis | reverse complement strand
TCAGAAAATGGTCTTCATGAAGCGGATGAAAGCCAAAACGTATAGCAAGAGCTTAGAAAATGGTCTTCATTCCCCGGATGAAAGCCAAAACGCATAGCAAGGGCTCAGAAAATGGTGTTCATGAAGCGGATGAAAGCCAAAACGCATAGCAAGGGCTCAGAAAATGGTCTTCATTCCCCGGATGAAAGCCAAAACGCATAGCAAGGGCTCAGAAAATGGTGTTCATGAAGCGGATGAAAGCCAAAACACATAGCAAGGGGTTAGAAAATGGTCTTCATAAAGCGGATGAAAGCCAAAACGCATAGCAAGGGCTCAGAAAATGGTCTTCATTCCCCGGATGAAAGCCAAAACGCATAGCAAGGGCTTAGAAAATGGTCTTCATGAAGCGAATGAAAGCCAAAACACATCACAAGAGCTTAGAAAATGGTCCTCATAAAGCCAATGAAGTCCAAAATACCCTAAAAACTAACAAAAAAGTCCTTCACCACTCGGATGAAGGACCAACTCATTTTATTCGGCAAGCTCTGCCCACTCTTCCATTAAATGTTCGAGTTCCGCTTTTGCTTTTTCATTCAACTGGGTAATTTCTAACACCCTTTCGTGATCCTGGAAAACATCCGGGTCACATAATTGCTCCTCATAACTTTGAATTTGTTCCTCAAGGCCCTCAATTTTTATCTCAATATCTTCTAACTTGCGCTTGCGCTGCCGTTCGAGCTTCTTACTTTCTTTATCCTGTTGATAAATGCTCTTCTCAGAAGCGTCCTCCTGTCCGGCTTTTTTAGCAGCAGCCGAAGCCGCAGCCTCAAGTGCCGCAATCTCTTCCTGTTCCAGTTTCTTCTCTAAATAATAATCATAATCGCCCAGATACTCTAAACTGCCATGACGGCTTAGCTCAACAACCTTTGTAGCGATACGGTTAATAAAATATCTGTCATGGGAAACAAACAAAATTGTACCTGGATAATCGATTAAAGCATTCTCAAGAACTTCCTTGCTATCCAAATCGAGATGGTTGGTAGGTTCGTCCAAAATTAATAGATTAGCCTTTTCCAGCATTAATTTCGCAAGAGCAAGCCGTGCTTTCTCGCCACCGCTCAAGGTAGAAACAATTTTTAAAACATCATCCCCGGAAAATAAGAAATTACCCAAAACTGTGCGAATTTCCTTTTCGCTTTTTAGTGGATAATCATCCCACAGTTCATTTAACACACGCTTATTGGAGGTTAATTCCGCTTGTTCTTGGTCATAATAACCAATTGAAAGATTTGTCCCATAAAGGATATTTCCGGCTAATACAGGAAGTTTCCTAATGAGTGTTTTTAATAGCGTCGATTTTCCAATTCCATTAGGGCCCACCAGGGCGATGCTTTCGCCCCGAAATACTCGAAAGGAAATTCCCTCTGAAATTCTTTCGCCGTCATATCCGACAGCAAGAGAATCGAAGGTTAGGACATCATTTCCACTTTGCTTCTCAATTTCAAACGAGAAGGAAGCTGATTTTTCATCCCCTAACGGTCGATCGATTACATCCATCTTTTCAAGTTTTTTTCGTCGGCTCTGGGCTCGTTTCGTTGTCGAGGCCCTTGCTAAATTCTTCTGGATAAAATCTTGTAGATTGGCAATTTCCTGTTGCTGTTTTTCATAAAGCTTCAGGTCACGTTCATAATTTGCCGCTTTTTGTTCAAGGTAAGAACTATAATTGCCTGTATATCTTTGGATTTGCTTTCGAGAAACCTCGTAGACCTGTGTCACAACCTTGTCCAAAAAATAGCGGTCATGGGATACAATTAGAATTGCCCCATCGTAGCTTTGCAAATATTGCTCCAGCCAGGAGAGGGTATCAATATCTAGATGGTTGGTAGGTTCGTCTAAAATTAAAATATCCGGCTTGGTTAGCAGCAATTTCCCTAAGGCCAAACGGGTTTTTTGACCGCCGCTTAAAGACGCTATCATTAAGGAATAATCAGGGAAATTTAACCCGTGCAACACGGAGCGAATATCCGCCTCATACTGGTATCCACCCTGTTCCTTAAATTTCACCTGAAGCTGGTCATAGTCTTTTAGAATCCTCTCATATTTGCTTGTATCTGCGATTGCAGCAGGGTCTGCCATTTGTTCTTCAAGCTGTCTTAAATTTTTTTCCATCGCGCGCAATGGTTCAAATACAGTCAGCATTTCTTCCCAAATGGACAAATTAGACTCTAAACCCGTATTTTGCGCTAAATACCCAATGGTCACTTCTTTTGGTTTGATGATTTCTCCGCCATCATGTGACAGGTGCCCGGCGATAATTTTTAACAACGTCGACTTTCCCGCGCCGTTTCGTCCAACTAAAGCGACACGGTCCCGTGTTTGTAATTCCAGTTTTATATTCGATAAAATAAGGTCAGCACCATAATATTTTGCTAATTGATTCACTTGCAATAAAATCATTGTTTTTTTCACCTCTATTACATAGAAATAGTGTACCGTATTCCTAGAGTGTCGGCAATAAAACGCAGGCCGCAAAGGGTGCATTGGCCCAAAATGTTGGAAAAATGTTAAAAATATAGGAATGATTCGCTCAAAGTTTCACACACATAGACTGAAAAATAGTGTATGATTTGAAAGGAGGAATTTTTATATGGCAGAATTTACTCACTTTAATGAAGAGGGCAGAGCAAAAATGGTGGACGTTAGTAATAAACCGGAGACTGCCCGCACCGCATTAGCTCATTCCAGTATTACCGTCAGTAAAGAAATATTTGATAAAATTACCCACAATGAGATGAAAAAAGGAGATGTCCTAGCAGTAGCCCAGGTTGCCGGTATTATGGCGGCCAAAAAGACATGGGATATTATTCCGATGTGTCATCCGATTCCATTAACAGGGGTGAATATTTCTTTTTCCTGGGAACCTGATCAGCAAGAGATGTATAAATTAGGTATTGCCGTATCCGTTAAAACAAAAGGGAATACAGGTGTTGAAATGGAAGCGCTAACAGCTGCATCTGCTTGTGCTCTGACCGTCTATGATATGTGTAAAGCAATTGATAAGGGCATGGTGATTGGACCGACTTATTTAGTAGAAAAAACCGGCGGTAAAAACGGCGATTTTAAAAGAACTAATGTTTTTTAAAATATGAACGAAATTAATTATGCGGGGGTGCAGGAGGAATATGACAAACGAAACAATGAAAATTCCACAAGCAACAGCAAAGCGACTACCCTTATATTATCGATTTATTCAAAATCTGTATGCTTCAGGGAAACAGAGAGTTTCCTCAGCAGAATTAAGTGAAGCGGTAAAAGTGGATTCAGCAACAATCCGCAGAGATTTTTCCTATTTTGGCGCCCTTGGGAAAAAAGGTTATGGCTACAATGTGAATTATTTACTAACCTTTTTCCGAAAGACATTGGACCAGGATGAATTAACAAAGGTTGCATTAATCGGCGTTGGTAATCTTGGAACAGCATTTTTAAACTACAATTTCTTAAAAAATAATAATACAAAAATTACGTGCGCCTTTGATGTGGACCCGAATAAAATGGGTACGACCATCGGGGATGTCCCGGTCTATCATATGGATGATTTAGAGAAGTATATTACGGAGGAAAATGTTCAGGTTGCGATTCTAACCGTTCCTGCTCCAGTGGCGCAGATCATTACGGACCGGCTTGTGAGTGCTGAGGTGAAAGGAATCTTAAATTTCACACCCGCCCGTTTAAATATACCATCTTCCATTAGGGTTCATCACATCGACCTTGCCGTAGAGCTTCAATCACTTGTTTACTTTTTAAAGCATTACCCAACAGCGGAAATAGCAGAATAAATTTGAGAATCAACCTTTCCATGAAAATGGGAAGGTTTTTTTATTCGATAAAACAAAGCTACCTTTACAACGTAACAGTGTTATGTTACATTAAAAACAAGAAAGGGGCCATTACAATGAACGAGGAGTTAATATCGAAAAAAGAATTATTGGAATTAGCAGGAATCTCCTATGGGCAGCTGTATAGGTGGAAACGCAAGGACTTGATCCCGGAGGATTGGTTTATCCGGAAATCAACGTTTACCGGACAGGAAACCTTTTTTCCAAAAGAAAAAATCTTAGAACGAATCAATAAAATTCAAACGATGAAAGAAAATCTATCACTGGATGAACTTGCCGATATGTTTTCTCCCAATATATCTGACTTAAATTTAACTAAAGATGATTTAATAAGGCGTAACATTGTTTCAGAAACGGTTATAAATTTTTACTTAGAGAATGAAAATGGCAGTTTACAATTTAGTTTTTCAAGAATGCTTGAAGTGTTTGTGTTAGAAAAGCTGTTGCAATCAGGTCAAATTAATCTCGAAGAAGGAAAAATGGTACTCCAGGTATTAAAGGATCAAGCATCAATGATCAAGCAAAAAAGTGCCGAACTGGTGATTACTAGAAAGTTGGGGGTATCCTCCTGTCTTTTGTTAATCAATACAGAGTCCTTTCATTTTGAACGAGGAATGAAAATTGTTGCTCAGCTGTCGCTAATGGCCTGTATGGAAGAAATGAAATCGAAATTATTATAAAGGAGAATGGGAATGGAGATGCAAAAAAGGGGAGACCTGGTTATAAATGGCTTCGGGGCATCGAATGGCGGACAGTTTCATCAGGTAACACTCAACGGAAAGGGAACGGTAAACAGCGATGTCGAATGTAAGGGATTTGAATGTAATGGAACAGGGACGGTCAAGGGGAACATCCACACTGAAATTGCCAAAATTAATGGGATGGCCAAAATAGGTGGAACCGTTGCGGCTAAAGACCTTTCTATTGATGGCACTGCAAAAATTGGAAAAAACCTATTAGTTGAAAAACTTAAGGTTTCAGGAAAAGCTTCTGTTGGCGGTAAAGTCAAAGCAGAAGAAATAAAGGTAAAAGGAAAGCTGACAGTGGGAGAGGATTGTGAGGCAGAACTTTTCAAGGCTGAATCGATGTTTACGATTGGCGGTCTGTTAAATGCGGATGAAGTGGATATTAAGATTTTTGGAGAGTGCCAGGCGAAGGAAATTGGCGGGCAATCGATTGTTGTGAAATATAAGCCGTCTTGGCTGGGGTTATTTAAATCTCTTTTTCAAACTCAATTAAGGGTGGAAATCATTGAGGGCGATATGATCCAACTTGAAAATACGAAGGCTGCAGTAGTGCGGGGAAACCATGTAACCATTGGCCAAAATTGTGAAATTGACGTTGTCGAATATACAGATGAACTTTCTATTGATTCAAGTGCTGTTGTGGGCGAAAGCAAAAAAATGTAATGAGGGGGGATAAGGGAGATGAAAAGTAAAGAAAATCTAATTATTAACGGCTCAGGGAGCTATCCCGGCGGACGATATGATAAAATCAGTGTCCGCGGCGAGGGTACGATCGTTGATGATGTTGAAGCTTCCGTGTTTAAGGTTTATGGAACGACAGAGGTTGCGGAAAATCTCAAAACAGGTTCGATGAAGGTTTTAGGTGAGGCAGAGGTAAAAGGGAATGCCGAGTTAGAAGATTTGCTGGTAATGGGTACAATGGAAATTGGCGGCAAAGCTTATTTGAAAAAAATAAAAATCCTGGGAACACTTGATGTTAGAGAAAGCCTTAATGGTGATACAGCCAATGTTAAAGGCAGTATTGCAGTTGCAGGCGATGTTGAATATGAAACGTTCGATTCAAGTGGCGGGTTTGAAATCAAAGGGTTATTAAATGCTGATACGATTAAAATTTCTTTACGGTTCGGGGAAAGCCGTGCGGAGGAAATCGGCGGCGGGAAAATCACGATAAAAAGAAAAAGAAACTCTCTTTTACCTTTTGTAGGTGAGGAAGGTACCCTTACAGCAAAGGTGATTGAAGGAGACGACCTTTATTTAGAAAATACGAAAGCAGAAACTGTAAGAGGAAATACGGTCAAAATTGGACCCGGCTGCACAATCGGATTGGTAGAGTATAAAGATGATTTTATACAAGATTCAAATGCAACAGTAAAAACGTCGAAGAAAATTTAAAGGAGAATGGGATGGAAGCGAAAAATAGTAAATTAGGATTTGTGGTAGCTGGTCTGCTGCTCGGAATATTGATGGCGTCAATGGATAATACCATTGTTGTAACGGCAATGCCAACGATTGTCGGCGACCTCGGAGGGCTTGAGAACTTTGTATGGGTGGTATCCGCCTATATGGTAGCGGAGATGGCAGGGATGCCGATTTTCGGTAAATTGTCGGATATGTATGGTCGGAAAAGGTTTTTTATCATGGGGTTGATTTTGTTTATGGCTGGCTCGATTTTATGTGGGACAGCAGAAACAATTACCCAACTAAGTGTGTATCGCGCGATTCAGGGAGTCGGCGGGGGGGCACTTGTTCCGATTGCGTTTACCATTATGTTTGACTTGTTTCCTCCCGAAAGGCGCGGGAAAATGGGCGGACTGTTCGGAGCAGTTTTCGGTCTCTCCAGTATTTTTGGACCCCTGTTAGGGGCGTATATTACCGACCATATTAGCTGGCATTGGATTTTCTATATCAATTTGCCCCTTGGGATTCTCTCGTTTATTTTTATCATTGCCTTCTATAAGGAATCTCCTATTCATCAAAAGCAGGCGATTGATTGGTGGGGCGCTGTTACATTGATTGGGGCCGTTGTCTGCTTAATGTTTGCTCTTGAGCTGGGGGGACAGAAATATGATTGGAATTCAAGTACGATAATAAGTTTATTTATGGGATTTGCGGTCCTATTTCTCATCTTTTTGTTTGTGGAGACGAGGGCAAAGGACCCAATTATATCGTTCACGATGTTCCGGCATCGCCTCTTTGCCGGCAGTACGCTAGTTGGTTTATTTTATGGAGCTGCATTTATGGCAGCAACTGTTTATATACCAATTTTTGTTCAAGGTGTTTATGGCGGAAGTGCTACAAATTCAGGGTTAATCCTCTTGCCGATGATGCTTGGGTCGGTGGTAACGGCACAAGTCGGTGGTTTTTTAACCACGAAGTTAAGCTACCGCAATATCATGTTTTTATCTAGTGTGATTTTAATAGCAGGGATTTTATTATTAAGCACCTTAACCGTTGATACAAGCAGATGGGTACTTACCCTTTATATGGTTATCATTGGTTTTGGGGTGGGATTTTCTTTCTCCGTGTTAAGCATGGCGGCGATTCATCCGTTTGGAATGCAGCAGAGGGGCTCTGCAACCTCCACAAGCAACTTTATCCGCTCTTTGGGGATGACGATTGGAATTACGATTTTTGGTTCGATTCAGCGGAATAGCTTTAAAGGAAATCTAGAAGATGCTTTTGCTGGAATGGGACCCATGCCAAAAGACGGATTTGGTGATTCACGTGCATTATTGCAAGAGCAGGCACGAAGCCACATACCGCCGCAAATTTTAGAAAAAATCACTGAGGCCCTCTCAAGTTCCATTGTTCAAACCTTTACATGGGCTCTCGTTCCGGCTGGAATAGCGTTTCTTCTCATTTTTACAATGGGGAAAGAACGGATGGTGTTGAAAAAGGAAGTTGGTGCTGAAAGAGAAATTTGAGGGAAAATCGATACGCAGATAAATAGGGGAGGAACGCAGATAAAATAGCGCTTATCGCAGATAAATCGTTGATTATCGCAGATAAAGATCATTTAATCGCAGATAAAAATTTTTCACCGGAAAAAAGCTATCGAAATTACTAGTTTATTACACAAAAACGTCTATTTTCTATTAAAAAAAGTTGCCCAAACATAATTTGGGTCAACTTTTTTTATTTTTTCAACTGATCCTTATACTTCTTATAAAAGAAAAATAATTTAAGGCTGGAGCCGAAATCAAATGTGGCTAATATGACAAGCAGATAGCTAAAAAATCCCCAGCCATTTTGATTTACATCATGTATGGCGAAATATGTAAATAAACTTCCGAGCAGGAAGTAAATCACGCTGGAAAACAAGGGTGAACGTCTCATAAAAATCCTCCGATAAAGTTTTGCATCGACTCTGCATCCCGGATTAATCTTTCAATATCGTCTTTGTAAGCGGATTGAACAATGACAACCATTGTATTCATTGTCACATGAGCAAAAATCGGTACTAAGATATGTTTTGTTTTTACATAAAGAAAGGCGAAAGTAAAGCCCATTGCGGAATAAAGGAGAATATGCTCCAGTTCCATATGCGCTAAAGCAAAAATGACCGAGCTAATGATAGCCGATATAAAAAAGTTAAAACGTTTATGCAGCGTGCCGAAAAGGATTTTCCGAAACACTATTTCTTCTAAAATCGGACCGAAAATAGAACTGACCAGGATGGCAAGTGGGAACTCCTCAATAATATGAATAATATCCTTTGTGTTCTCTGAGCCCATTTCGATACCAATCAACCGTTCAATATTTGCTGCGATCGCTTGTGCAAATAGTGCTAAGAAGACACCAAAAATTGCCCAAATAATCGAGAGACCCAAAGAGGTTCCTCTTTCATTCCGATTGCTCCGCATTTCTTTCCGTAAAATAATAAGCGTAATAATAAGTGCTAAGGAAAAGCTGATCACCAGCCAAACTGGTACTGCAAGCCTCCCGCTGATTCCGGATAATTTAAAGCCGTACATAAGTAATGGGACTCCTGCAAGACTTGAAAACTGCATGGCAATATAAACAATTAAGATTATCCAATATTCCCGTTTCAACTAATTCTCTCCTTTTAACATCCACTCAAAGTTTTTCTGCGTATTCTTCATTTTACTCTTAAAACCAGTCTTGTTTCAATTTAGAAACTTTTTATAAAAGAAATGTATAGATTTTCATTGGCATCATATACTTGTAAGGTTGTACAAAAATACTTTCGTTTTTATATTTTTTTATGAAAAAATATATACATCAAACTTGCAAAAGATTGTCAAATTCATTATTATAATAATTGTGTTAGCACTCATGTATGAGGAGTGCTAATAATGTCAGAATTACATATATTTTTGAGGAGGTTGTTTGATTTGTTAAGACCATTAGGTGATCGCATTGTCATTGAGCTTGTTGAATCAGAAGAAAAAACTGCAAGCGGTATTGTTTTACCAGACTCAGCTAAAGAAAAGCCTCAGGAAGGAAAAGTTGTTGCAGTAGGTACTGGCCGTGTGCTTGAAAATGGCGAGCGTGTAGCACTTGAAGTTTCTGTAGGCGATCGTATTATCTTCTCAAAGTATGCTGGTACAGAAGTGAAATACCAGGGTACAGAATATTTATTACTACGTGAAAGTGATGTCCTTGCTGTTATCGGCGAATAAGGAAAATTAAAAAATATAGTTTTTATAAATTCAGAGGAGGTTTTTTGAACAATGGCTAAAGAGATTATGTTTAGTGAAGAAGCGCGCCGCGCAATGCTACGTGGTGTAGATACACTTGCAAATGCAGTAAAAGTAACTCTTGGACCTAAAGGACGCAACGTGGTTCTTGAGAAAAAATTTGGTTCACCTTTAATCACAAATGACGGTGTAACCATCGCTAAAGAAATCGAATTAGAAGATGCATTCGAAAACATGGGTGCAAAGCTCGTTGCTGAAGTAGCAAGCAAAACAAACGATGTTGCCGGTGACGGTACAACTACTGCAACAGTTCTTGCTCAAGCGATGATTCGTGAAGGCTTAAAGAACGTAACTGCTGGTGCAAACCCAATGGGAATCCGTAAAGGGATTGAAAAAGCAGTTGCTGCGGCAGTTGGTGAATTAAAATCAATTTCAAAACAAATTGAAGGAAAAGAGTCTATCGCACAAGTAGCCGCTATTTCTTCTGATGATACTGAAGTAGGTCAATTAATCGCTGAAGCAATGGAGCGTGTTGGCAACGATGGTGTTATCACTATTGAAGAATCAAAAGGTTTCACAACTGAGCTAGATGTTGTGGAAGGTATGCAATTTGACCGCGGATATGTTTCAGCTTACATGGTAACGAATACCGATAAAATGGAAGCTGTATTAGAAAATCCATATATCTTAATCACTGATAAGAAAATCTCCAGCATTCAAGAAATCTTACCAGTTCTTGAGCAAGTCGTTCAACAAGGTAAACCATTATTATTGATTGCTGAAGATATCGAAGGTGAAGCATTATCTACATTAGTAGTGAACAAGCTTCGCGGAACATTCAATGCAGTTGCTGTTAAGGCTCCGGGCTTTGGTGACCGTCGTAAAGCAATGCTTGAAGATATCGCTGCATTAACTGGCGGTGAAGTAATCACAGAAGAACTTGGCCGTGACCTTAAAACTGCAACTATCACATCTTTAGGACGTGCTTCTAAGGTTGTTGTGACAAAAGAAAACACAACAATCGTTGAAGGTGCTGGTGCAACTGAGGAAATCCAAGCTCGTGTGAACCAAATCCGTGTACAATTAGAAGAAACGACTTCTGAATTTGACCGTGAAAAATTACAAGAGCGTTTAGCTAAATTAGCTGGCGGTGTAGCAGTAATCAAAGTTGGTGCTGCAACTGAAACAGAATTAAAAGAGCGTAAGCTTCGTATCGAGGATGCTTTGAATGCGACTCGTGCAGCTGTTGAAGAAGGGATCGTATCCGGTGGTGGTGTTGCCCTTCTAAATGTGTACAGCAAGGTTGCTGAACTTCAAGCTGAAGGTGATATCGCTACAGGTATCAACATCGTATTACGTGCGATGGAAGAGCCAGTTCGCACAATCGCTCAAAATGCTGGCCTTGAAGGATCTGTTATCGTTGATCGCTTAAAGCGTGAAGCAGTCGGCACAGGCTTCAATGCTGCTACTGGCGAGTGGGTAAACATGATCGAAGCTGGTATCGTTGACCCAACGAAAGTAACTCGTTCTGCTCTTCAAAATGCAGCATCTGTTGCGGCTATGTTCTTAACAACTGAAGCAGTTGTGGCTGATAAGCCAGAACCAGCTGGTCCTGCAATGCCTGACATGGGCGGCATGGGTGGAATGGGCGGCATGATGTAAGGCTTTTGAGCCCTACATTTGAGAAATAGTTATAGCTATTTTCCCCCCATTTTGAGAAGTAGTTATGTAAAAAATTATATCAATAGCAATAACCACTTCCTATAAAATTTAGGGAGTGGTTTTTTTTGCTCAAATTTGCATTTCAGGACTTTTTAGAAGACAGAAGGTTTAACAATCCAGAAAAACATAAGAAATTATCAAACACTGCTTGGAGAATTTGTGAATTATGGTATTGAACATGAGGTAGTAAAGGTGGAGGACATAATCTACAGTCATGTTCGACAATATCTATTAATAAATAGAAATTAACCCTTCCTTTCTAAGTTCCACTTTTCGATATATAACCGCAAGCAACATTGATGGTATGGTACAAACAAGCATTCCGATAAAGGCATATCTTGGCCCAATTTCGTATAAATAGCCACCAAAAAATGTGAACATTGCAGTACTCCAACTAAGTGCAAGCGCTGAATACATGCCTTGTGCTTTCGGAATCTGTGCGGGTTTAATATTTTTGATCAAATATTTTATAAAGGCATAATGCCCCATTGCAAATGAGCATGCATGCAAAGATTGTGTAATACAGAATACAATGACATTAGGAAAGGAAAATACTAGTAACCATCGTATGGTGGAACCTAGTGCCGCCAGTGTTAACAAGGATCCAATTGACCGCTGAAAGCACTTGTCGGCAATGGAAAAGAAAATGATCTCTGCTAATACGGCGATGTTAAGAATGAGTCCAATCAAGTACTTTGGTGCATGGATTTCCTGTAAAAAGATATAGCCATAGCTGTAATAAGAGGCGTGGGCTGCTTGTAATAAAATCACGATAACAAGCACTAACCCAAAGTGTTTTATACGGAATAAACTCATCATTCCGTGTTTTTTATTTTGATCCATTTTCGGTTTTTTCGATAAAATAACCGGTGAATTCATAAAACCTAGAAATAGGTAAATCAGTGTCCCTAGTAACAGGGCCCATAAGATTACTTCATCACCCAATGCCCCTGTAAACAAAGTTAAGGTCATGCCAGCCACAACAAATCCGATTGAACCAAATGAACGGCTCTTGCCGTAATCCACTAATTGTTTATTTTGTACAAGTGTTCCTGCTGCACTATCTAAAGCTGGCATTAATGCTGGATAAAAGAAATGTAAAAGTAAGGTAGCTAAAAGTAAGCCAGGAAAGGAAGTTGCCGGGATATAACTCAAAAGGCTGATGATTGTACCAATGGACATTGCATTTAATAATGTTTTACTACTGAATTTTTCCGAGAAATAAGGAAATGCGATCAAAGTAGAGAGACCTCTAGCAACCAATCCTAGACTCATAATCAAACTAGCTTGTGAAACGGTAATCCCTTTTGTATGGATCATCCATCCGGTCCAATACGGTAGAAAAATACCCCAAGTCATAAAAAAACTAAAAAATTGACTACTCATCCAACGTTGTGTGTTCATTTTTATCACCCCATTGGTTGCATAATATCATTAAGATTTTTACAATAATATGAGATATCTCATATTTTAAGAGGTGATATATGGAAATTTATAAAAATGATAAAAGACAGCTCTATCTGGAAGAACACTCCATCGCACATTTGTTTTCATTTCCGATCAAAGAGTTTTTACAAATTCACGAATATCAACGGGATGAATGGATTATTCAAGAAGGTATGAGACCGTATTTTCTATTTTATGTTATTAAAGGAAAAGCAAAAATATATGTGACACATCAAAATGGGAAAGTTTCCTTAATTAATTTTATCAATGCAAATGACTACATTGGGGAAATGGAATTATTAAATGACGTGTACTATACCAAAGGGATTCAAGCCTCGACTCAGACCATTTGTTTTGCTCTTCCTTTTCACCACTATCGAACACAATTGCTGGAAGATACGAAATTTCTACGTGAATTAACCAAATTTCTAAGTGTAAAAGCATCACTATTGGCCGCAAGATATTCTCAAAGTCTTGCTTTCCCACTTGAAAACCGGCTTGCGGATTTTATTTTGGAAACTGCAGATGAAGGCGTTTATAAGGAGAAACACGTAACGGTTTGTGATTATTTGGGCGTATCCTATCGGCACTTATTACATGTGCTTACACAATTTTGCGATAAAAGGTATTTGCAGAAAAAAGGACGGAACTATCAAATTAAACAGTACCATTCTCTATATGATCTTGCACAGCTATTGAAGCATAAGTAACCATTTAACAGAATGAAAAAATGGGGGGATAAATATCAATGACTTTATGAATCTATTTAATTTAATTTTATGCTCTAACCAATGGGCGGCATAATGTAATAAATCTTATAAACCCCTTAATAGAAAGGTTTTAAAGTCAATAAAGGTTTCTTTGTCCTCCTTTTATAAATTGACAAGTGAGTGTAAAGAAAACCCGCCCTGCAACAGAAGGCCTTTCATCAGCTTACTAAATTGGTGAGAGGCCTTTTTTCCATTCTACATAAATAAATCCACTGCGATTAAATAAATCCCCTCAAAAGTAATTTAGTTTCCATTTCCAATAAGGAATTTTAAGAAATCACTTAAAAAAAATGACTATGTTAAAGAACAATGTTGATTTTTAACCAAAGTTGATTGGAGCGGAAACCAACAACCAATTTTAATAGAGCCAAAATAGATCCTTTCCCGGTTCAGCGGTACAGTTTAGTTCAATAACAAATTGTGATAAATGACTCTTGTCACATTATGCAGCGTATATTAATGTTAAAACGACTGCAATGTGACAATTTTATATTTGTTTGGGAAAAGGCAGCTGCTTTCGTAAGAATTCATTTAATAAATTACTATAGAAGATAGAATGCTTCAATTTAGATTAAAACAACTTTATGGTAAAGATATATTATATTTAAGCAAGATCAGGTTCACTTGCGATTGCTGAAAATGTTTTTTGGAAGGGTGAAGAAAAATGCTTTATATGTGGAATATTGAGAAGATCATTAAAAGTACATTACAAGAGCTCAAATTTAATATAAATGTTGAATCCAGCAATAAACTCACTGCACCGATGAGTTATAACGTAGCGACAAATACGATAAAGTTTAACTACCTGCAAATTAACGGATATAACGGTAAGCTTAACTTTAAGATTAAAGAAACAGATGAAAACTTTGTGAAACTTATTCTTTATCTTCAGCTTGGTTATTATTTAGAATTTAGGAAAAATACAAGAGTTTTAAAGACTCTCATTTATGGTGAAGAGAAAGAAAAGGAACAGCTTTTAGCAGAAATCGAAGAGAATGCTTGGGAATATGGAAGAACACTGGTACCTGAATACCTATTGAAAGCATATGATCAAGTACGTGAATTGAATAAACTTTTGTTAAAAAACTGAAGGAGGTTAAAGGGACAGTTCTACCACTTCGCCTCTAATAGTTACTTTTAGTTATCTCTAAAAGGAATCAGCATGAACGGGGTTGATCGGCTCTTTTTTTGTTTCGAATCGTTTGGCGATATAACACTTGAAAATAAATCTAAAAACCTTCACATTTAATAGAAAAGGAGATACGATATGCGACGCGATATACAACCTAATGAAAGAGCTTTCACTTCTAAGGAAGTGGCAGAAGAAGTGGGGATTGCAACACCTACTGTCCGAAAGTATGGCCAAATCTTAGAGCGGAATGGATATGAGTTTTTAAAAGATGGTGATCGGCGTATATTTGTTCAATCTGACATAGGAGCGCTTATAGCGTTACGCGATACGGACAAGCCTCTAGACGATACAGCTAAAGACCTTGCGTATCAACAAAAGGAAAGATTAGAAGGGTCCAATGAAACAGAGATCTCAACAACCGATACATACGAACATCTACCCAAAGACCCCAATCAATTAAAAGAGATTTTAATGTTTTTAGTGAATGAATTGGCAGCCGCGCGTGAAATGAATGGCCAACTGACAAACGATATGTCTCAGCTTAAAATAACGGTTTCCCGGCTCCAGCAAGATCATCATGTTATAAGTTCTACTATTGGAAATTCAGCGCAAAAAACTCAAGCTAAAATTGAAAAATTAACTGAACAACAAAAGAACCATTACGAAACATTGCTTCAACAAGAAATACAAAAAAGTGAATTCTTACAAAAAGAAATACAAAATTTGCGGGACGAACAGAAAAGAGAATGGAGTTCGCAAAATGATTTTAATAAACGTTTAGAACAAGCGATACAAAAGCCTAAAGAAAAATGGGGGGGATTTTTCTCCATATTCCGAAAATAAGATGCCTATCTAAGGCTTTTTTTTTTGCTTAACGTTGTAAAAATGTATTAAAAATTTATTTAAGCGATATGCATCTAAACAAAATACAGAACTCGAAGAAAGTGATAAATTATTAGGGACAGGTAGCCTTTGAGGAATTCAATTAAAATAGTGTTATCCTTAATAGGGATATTTAGATTTGGTCGATTGTATCTTCGTATCGCTGGGCGATATAACGTAAAAATAAATCAAAACCATCTTATATACTAGAAATGGTGAGTAAGGGGCTGATTGGCTCTTTTTTGTATCGTATCGCTAGGTGATATAACTTGCAAGCAATCTAAAAACTATTTTTCAATTTTCTACAACTTCCCGGGAAATATCTACAAATTCTGATTAGATATCGACAAAATTAGCAGTTTGTACCTCAATGTTTGTCACTTTCCGCATGAATCAGTTTGATCAATATTGTCTTGTTCTCAATTAAATATCATGTCAAAAAATCAAATCCCGTACCATTTTAAAGGATGATACGGGATGATTTTTGGGTTTCAACATCTTATATTAGAATTCAGCATTATTAAGGACAAATCTAATTGTCCAATCGCCCTTTTGATTGAAAATCCCATGAGTATCAAATGTCATATGAGGACTTTCAGGTCTGTAATGCTGTAGTTGTGCTTCGATTGTTCCTTTATATTCGTTTTTCCCTACCTTTTTAAACGTATCGGAAGTTTCACGAACTAATGTGTGTTCAATCCAAATATGCGGACTTTCCATCAGGCTTCTGGTATTCTGATCAACTTGAACATCCGAATTTGTATGAATGGTATAATTCAGCCTAATGTTTTGACCGTGGTTTACAATGGTATAGCCATCGATTGTTAGCTTGATTCCGTTATCTTCAGCAGAACCTAAGCCCTGATTTTGGGATTCGGCACTGGTCAAAGCAGGGAAGACGAAGCTGATGAGCAAGCAAATGACTAAGGCGAAACTACTGAAACTTACAGTATATTTCGATAGGTTCCTCATTTTACCACCATCCTTTTATTTCGTTTATAAGTTTCACCGCTTTTTTTCCTGAAACAATCTGAGTCCGAATGAAGGAATCGGACTCGGACTGCTTCTTAGAAAACACATTATTTCTTTTTAGATAGCCATTCTGCTAGTGCTTCAGCCTCTGCACCTTTAGCAAGGCCTGCCGGCATGCGGTCGCCGCCGTTTAAGATTTGATTCAATATGTCTTCTTTGGACATCGATTTACCGATGTGTTGAAGGTTTGGAGCAGTTGCGCCCTGAAGATTATCTCCATGACAGGAAACACAACTTTTTTTGTAAACCTTTTCCGGATCGATAACGACATCGGCTTGCCCTTGTAATTTGGCATTTTTATTAGGGGCTGCAGCCTTTTCCTTACCGCCGAGGCCATAGACCACAACCCTCGTTCCACCAGTAATCATCGCGACATATTGTTTGCCGTCAACGGTATAAATGGAAGGCGCCATTTTGATTTGTTTTCCTCCACTTTCCATGCTCCATAATACTTTTCCTTTTTTAATATCGAGAGCATTCACCGTTCCGTCCAATTCACCGTAAAAAGCAAGGCCCGTAGCAGTACTTGTGAATCCGCCATACATTGGATCATCCGTTTTGAGTTGATAAACCTTTTTACCTGTATTAACGTCGATAGCAGTAATAGTACCAGAAGTATCAACGTCATGTGGTAAAGGAAGGATTTTCGTACCAGGGAAGGTATTGTTATCTTTTGCAATCTCTTTCGCATCTTTTGGTGCTAACATTAAATTCGGGTAATTAATACCTGGAATCAGTACATAGTTGGTTTCGGGATCATACGTCTCTGGAGCATAGCTCTCGCCACCTGGCGTACCCGGCCATTGAAGTTTAACTTTACTCTCATCGGTTGGTAGTGCTGAGTGCTGAATTTTGACAAACGGTACACCATCATAAATGGTTTTTCCAGTTTTGGCTTCCCATGCATACCATTTCCCGTTCTTTCCGCCTTCCACTATAATCTTCTGCTTTTTCCCGCCGACCTTGGCATTGAGAACCATCGGTGTCGCGGCAGCGTCATAATCCCATAGATCGTGATCAACTTGGGAGGATGCCCATTTAAATTTCCCAGTTTTACTGTCCAAAGCAACGATGGAATCCGTATATGGATTTTTTCCTTTTCGGTCTGCATCGTAAAAGTCAGGGGCTGGATTCCCTACTGCAAAATACATCATATCGGTATCTGGATCGAACGACATCGGTGTCCATACGGAACCTCCACCCGTATATTTCCCTTTCGCCCAGCCGGTTCCTCTTTCAGGAACGGTCCAAAACGGTTCTTTCCAGAGCGGTTCGAGGCTATCTGCTTTAAATGCCCAAACGAAGCCTCGAGTACCATTATCACCGCCGCTGCTTCCAACGTAAATGTTTCCATCATAATACATGGGAGCTGAAGATTCATAGTATCGGTTTTCTAATTTAATGGAGGGAACATGATCCCAGAAGTTAACCATTTTTTCCAGTTTTCCGGTTTTGGCATCAAGTTTGGCCAGCCGATTGTCAATCATCAAGACATATACCTTTCCATTGGCCACTGCGACACCTCTGCTTGCCACGTTGGATTGCCATGGCAAACTATTTAGGTGGTCAAGTACCTCCTTGGGAGGTGTCCATGCCCAAAGTTTCTTTCCGCTTGCGGCATCAATTGCAAACACATGGTTTTTTGCACTCGTTACATACATGACCCCATTTTGTACAACAGGGAAATCCTCTTGTAAATTCGGAACATCCTTATTCCATTCCACGATATCCTGCTGCCAAACAATCCCCATCTTTTTTACATTATCTTTTGTAATCTCTTTATAGGGCACATGTCGGGTATGTTGAATGTCATAACCCCAATTTGGGAATCCTGTCTCCTTTACCTGGTTTGTCTGGTTGGACTGGTTGGATTCCTTGGTCTCTTCCTTGTTATTTGTATTGTTCTTGTTATTATTCGATTGACAGCCAACAAGGACCATACTGGCCAACAAAACCGAACCTGTTGCCTTTAAAAAACGTTTCACGAAAATACCTCCTCACACTGTGAACTCTTAATATGTAGTGAATCGCTGAACATGAGATGTTCCAGTTCGGTCCCTCCTTTAGAGGATCTAATTTTAAAAAGAACAAGCTTATGATGCCCTACTATATTTCTGTATTATACAAATTATGGTAAATTTATTTACTCATTTTGATGGAAAGGGTTTATATTGTCGTCCTTGATAAAAAGAGTGAGGGGATTGAAAAGATGTACACGTTCTTATCCATTTATATTTCTTCCACAAAACCTTAATAGAAAAAGACTACTTCCTAAAAACAAGGAAGTAGGCTTTGTTATGTAATAAATTGTTTATTCATTACTTTTTAATTTCAAAATTAATCGTCCATTGGCCTTTTTGACTCGAAATGCTGTCTGTATTAAAGGATACATTCGATGAAGCAGGGATATATTGTGGCAGCTGCACCGTTACTGCGCCTTGATATTGCTGATTGCTGACTTTTTTATACCAGGCATCATTTCCTTGAACAAACTTATTTCCAATCGTAAAATCCGGTCTATTCATAAGGCTTTTCCCTTCCATCAATTGTCCTGACTTTGATTGAATCGTATAATACACCACCATCTCTTGGCCATAGTTCTTTATGGTGTAGTTATTAATCGTCAGTTTGATTCCGTTATGTTCTGCAGAACCAATTTCTGCAGCCAGAGTACTTTGGGAAGAAACCAATAAAAAACCTAAAGATAGAATTAAGGCAAATCCAGCTTTTGTAAACTTTGAAAAAAACCTCATAAATCGCCCTCCTAAATATTTAACTTCTTAATTTTTAAGGATAAAAAGATGAATATCCTTATTTATAGATTGTCTCCATTTTTAGTAAATATTCTTAATTGGTAATACCAAAAAACAGGATACAAGACCTCTCTAATTTTTAAGTAGATTCTGCCCTCTTTTTTGCATAATTAAGGCAGGTTTTACTCAATATAGAAAAAGTGGCGGGTCTAATTAATATAAGTATCTTCTTAATAGGGGAAACTTGAAAATATCCTAAAAAATGAGGCAATTAGGGGAATGATTTGACCACCCGAGAAATTATAGCATAGGAGGTCTTTTTTTGAAGTTGAAGCGCTATGTAAAATCGATCAGCGTAGCTTTTTTAGGATTAATGTTAGTTGCGGGGTGTCAGACGAAAAATGAAAATAAGCAAAAAACGACCGAGAAACAAACTACAGAAGCTAAAAAAGATACCGGCTTTCCAATTTGGGGATATAACTATCAACAAACCCGGAATGTCCCCTATACAAAAATAACAAAAGACAATGTAAAGAATTTAGGTATTGTCTGGCAATCAGATTTAGCAACTTGGGGTACAAAAGTCCAAAATGCCTCTGAGGACTATCCTGTTGTTAAAGATGGGGTGATGTATGTTACGACTTCCTTTAACCGAGTGTTTGCTATCAATGCTTCAAATGGAAAAAAGATTTGGGACTGGCAACCTCCTAAAGAGGTTCAAGATCATCTTAATAAAGCGGATCTCAGCCTTTTAGAAGTTGTCGCCAGCCGTGGTGTAGCGGTAGCAGAAGGAAATGTTTTTGTACTTATTGCAGATAATCGATTAGCCAAGCTTGATGCGAAAACAGGAAAATTAGTTAAAATGATTAATTTCTGGGATACGAAGAACATGAAAGGGGTTACACTTGAAAACCGTTATTATGAAACATCCGCCCCTATGTACTATAAAGGCAATGTCTATGTTGGAAGCAGCGGCGGTGATAATGGAATTCGCGGTTTTGTTATGGCTTTTAAAGCAAGCGATTTAAGTCCAGCCTGGGATCAGCCTTTCTGGACGGTTCCTGAGCAAGGGAAAGGCTGGGTAAAGGGGAAATTTATCGGGGGCGGCGCTGTCTGGAACCCGATGTCATTTGATCCGGATACTGATATGATGTATTTTGGCGTAGGGAATCCTGCACCTGACTTTTTTATCAAAGCTCGCCCGGGTAAAAATCCTTATACAGATTCGGTGGTTGCTCTTGATAGTAAAACCGGAAAATTTGTTTGGGCAAAATCAGAAGTCGAAAATGACGAGTGGGATTATGATGCTGCAGCGACTCCAATGGTTCTCAATGCTACCGTTGGCGGTAATAAAAAGAAAGTAGTTGTACATGGCGGTAAAAACGGAAAATGGTTTGCTTGGGATGCGAAAACAGGTGATACCATCTATGATGGCGTTCCATTTGTCAAAATCCAGCATTCACCGCTGACAACGGATGAGAAGACAGCTAAGCCTCAATGGCCTGGGGTGGAAGGCGGACAAAACTACGCCCCTGAAACTTATGATCCAACAACTAATTATGTCCTAATTCCAGGTATTAACGCGCCGTCCATCGGGGTGGCAGCGAAAGACGAAAAAGAATTAGAACAAAAAAATGGTTTATTCCCGGGGACTTCTGTTGTAATAACCCCGAAAGGTGCTGAGATATCCGGCACGATCACTGCTATTGATGTGAATACTGGTAAAAAGGTTTATCAAAATAAGACAAAACAACCGATGCGTGGAGGTTTCACAAGTACAGCATCTGGCCTTGCCTTCTACGGGGAGTTGGACGGAACCGTCAACGCAATGGATGTTAAAACCGGAAAAGTCTTATGGAATGCGAAAAGCGGTGGAGCACAGATTATGATGGCTCCGTCGATTTACGTGGAAAACGGGAAACAATTTGTAGTTTACGTAACCGGAACGAAGGTTGTTGCCTTTGGTCTTGGCGGTAAACTGTCAGCTACACCTGAAAAGAGTCCGCAAGGTTCAGGGAAAAATGATGATGCGAATCATGGCAGCCACGGAAATAAAGAAAAGCCTAAAAAGCAGCCGGCTAGTATGAATGCTGAAGCCATTTACAATAAGAGCTGTATATCCTGCCATGGTCAAAATCTTGAAGGAGGAGCCGGCCCTAGTCTAAAGCATGTTGGCTCATCGATGTCTGAACAGGAAATCGAAAAACAAATCATTAACGGAGGCGGAAGGATGCCTGGAGGCCTTGTTGATGCAGACCAAGCAAAAGTGTTAGCAAAATGGCTGGCCAATAAAAAGTAATAAACTTAGAACTCTATAGGTAGAAACAATGCAAAGACCTGAGTCCGTTTTAAAATCGACTCAGGTTTTTTGTTATTCATCAACAGGTTCTTGTCCTTTTTTGCTATCTATTGTAAAATTCCGTACCACTTTCGGACAACTATAAGTCGAAATTCTAGTTATTTTGAGGTATCAGCTGACATAAGATGATGGTGACAGGGAAAATTTGAAATCCCTTGAAAGCTGATAAACATTGGAAGTTCACGAAAAGGAGGGGATAACATGTGGGTTAAGCCTGAATATAAAGTAATTAATACCGCTTCTGAAGTGACCATGTATATCTACACCGGCAAGTAGCATAAACACTGCTTGCCTCTTTTGTATTTCTCATTAACGGTTTATAAAAAATCAACGGAGGTTATGCAAATGAGAAAGAGCCGTTACCTACTATCACTGATTGGTGCGATGATTGGATGTGCAACAACTGGCGGGTGGCTGTTTGTCGACCTCTTGCTTCCTGACCCGGTGGGGGACTATATTTTATTTCCGTTAATGGGTCTGACCAATATCGCGATTGGGTGGCAAGTTGGGAGGTTATTGGGGAAACGGAAGGAAATGGGTAATAAAGATGCTCAAATCGCAAGCGAAAGGACTGAAGGCAAATTAGAATTAGAGTCTTAGGAACAGCAGCAGGAGGGGGATTTCCGCAGTGGAACTGTGCATGTCCAAACTGCCGCGGTGTTCGCGAAGAGAACCATGAATTTCAACCATTATTACAGTCTTCTCTTGCAGTAAGTGCCAATGACAAGGATTGGTACCTCATTAATGCAGGTCCGGATGTTCACAGACAGATTGAATCATTCTCTGTGCTGCATCCGGGCCCTGGAATAAGAGAGACCTCTCTCGCTGGTGTAATTTTAACAGATGCTGAACTCGATCATACAATTGGGCTGTTGTCACTGCGAGAGGGCTCTTTTCTGACCATTTACGGAACTGAGATTGTTAGAAAGTGTTTGCAGTCCGCTTTTCCGGTTTTCCCAATGCTAAAAAACTATTGCTCATGGGAATGGCAGTCTCTTCAGCCAAATATCGGGCAACGGGTAGGAGCTTTTGGAGAAGGGACGATAATCGTAGAAACAATCCCGGTGTCAAGAAAGCCACCGCTTTATGCCCAGTCAAATCTGAAGGATGAGCTGCCAGAAGACCTTTGGGAAGTTGGGTTGGTTCTTCATAATCAGAGTTCCGGCAAATGTCTTGCTTATTTCCCTACATTAGTAGACATCACTCCGGATTTAGAAGCTTGCCTGCGGAAAGCTGATATCTTAATGGTCGACGGCACCTTTTGGTCAGCAGAAGAATTGGTGAAGATGGGTGCGACTAAACGCGACGCAAGAAACATGGGGCATTTACCTATTAGTGGTTCGGGGGGGATCGCGGAAAGGCTAGGATCATTCCCAGCCGAACGGAAAATTCTGATCCACATTAATAATAGCAACCCTATTTTGAAGAAGGACTCCAAGGAAAGACATACATTGGAGCGACTTGGTTTTGAGATTGCCTATGACGGAATGGAAGTGGAGGTGTGAGGATGCCGGAACAAGGTGGACTTATTAGCCAGAAAAAAATTCTGTATCAAAAAGGGGATTCACCTTGGACAAAGGATGAATTCACAGAGCGTTTAAAGGATGTGGGACGTTCTTTTTATCATGACAAACATCCTTTTCATTTGGCGATGCATCAAGGAAATTTACGCCGGGAACAAATTCGCGGCTGGGTGGCCAACCGATATTATTATCAGAAATCAGTTCCAGTAAAAGATGCAGCGATTCTGTCGATACTGCCGTCAAGGGAGTTAAGACGTGAATGGATTCAGCGAATTATTGATCATGATGGTACAGATGGAGAAGATGGCGGAATTGAAGCATGGCTTCGACTTGGAGAAGCTGTAGGGTTGTCCAGGGAGGAAATAGAGCGCGAGGACCATGTTGTACCGGGCGTACGTTTCGCCGTTGACGCCTATGTGAACTTCGCACGGACAAAACCTTGGATTGAAGCGGTTGCCTCCTCGTTAACCGAATTGTTTTCACCTGATCTCATTTCGAAGCGGATGAAGATACTTGATCGTTTGTATCCATGGATTGACAGTAAAGGTTTTGAGTATTTTCAAAATCGCTTAACGCAAGCACCTCGCGATTCAGATTGCGCCCTTAAGCTTGTTTTGACTTATTGTCAATCTCCTGAAGAGCAAAAGCGCGCAGTCGAGGCCTTAAAATTCAAGTGTGATGTGTTGTGGGCACAGCTTGATGCTATTGAAAAGGCATATCCCTCTAATGGGTGACTGATATTTCTAGATTAAAAGATTGGTGGTGGAGCCAATTTTAACTAGCAGCATTCCAAAGCTCGCAGCAAAGGCGCGATTAAAGTTTGATAAAGTGAGAGAGAAGCAACTCCTCTTGTTACCGGAAAGAGTTGTGGTCCTAAACGAAACCGCTGCATCGATCCTTACGCTATGTGACGGGAGTCGATCGGTGCACACCATTGCTGAGGCTTTAAGGAGTTCATTACAGGCAGGATCAGAAGAAATGAGTACAGATGCTTTACCCGATTTAAATGAGATGAAAGAAGACATTTCCGAATTTCTTCGGGAGATGGAGGATCAAGGATGGGTGGTGATCCATAAACATGGAACAGTCGATTACCAAGAACAATAATGGGGTTGGACCACCGTTTTCACTTCTCGCGGAGTTGACCCATCGCTGTCCGTTGCATTGCCCCTATTGTTCAAACCCATTAAAAATGGCCGCGGAGACAATGGAGCTTACGACCCAAGATTGGTGCCGTGTCTTGTCAGAGGCTGCCGATTTAGGAGTGGTAGAGGTTCACTTTTCTGGTGGTGAACCACTCCTGCGTAATGACTTGGAGATCTTGATCCAACATGCAAATTCATTAGAGATGTACACTAATCTCATTACAAGCGGCATAGGTTTGACAACTGAAAAAGCCGCTCGGCTCAAAGCTGCTGGAATTGAAAATGTGCAGGTAAGCTTCCAGGCAGGGGAAGCGAAGCTTTCGGACTTCATTGGTGGATATAAAGCCTTTGAGAGGAAAAAGGAAGCGGCCATTGCGATAAAAGAAGCAAAGTTGCATTTATCATTAAATGTTGTGTTACACCGGATGAATCTTGATCATTTGAATGAAATTATTAAGCTAGCGGAGGAAATGGGAGCTGAGCGTCTGGAGCTAGCGAATACTCAGTATTATAACTGGGCTTTGCTCAATCGGGAGAGGCTGATGCCGAGCTGGGATCAGATTGAGCGTGCCAGTGAAATCTATGAAGCTGCTAAAGCACGTCTTGATAGAAAAATGGAAATCATTTGGGTTATTCCAGATTATTACGCTTCAGCACCGAAGCCTTGTATGGGAGGATGGGGTGCGATTGGTCTTACGGTGGCTCCGAATGGGGATGTTCTTCCTTGTCCAACTGCCGGAATGATAGAAAGCTTATCCTTTGAGAATGTTCGAGAGTCGTCCCTAGGGCAAATATGGTATAAATCAGGGGCCTTTAACCATTTCCGCGGTGAAGCATGGATGCCGGAACCTTGTCGTTCATGTGATTTGCGGCACCAAGACGGTGGCGGCTGCCGGTGCCAGGCTTTTGCTTTAACCGGAGATGCTAATGCAACCGATCCAGTCTGCCAATGGGCGCCGAAACATGATCTGATTGAGAAAGCTATAAAGGGTGCCAATAGCAACACCATGATACAGTCATCACCAATAATTTATCGGAGACATATTTTGAATAATCCTCTATCAAAATGACAAATACAAAAATAAATGAATGTAAAGTTGGTGCTAAAGGGAGCTGATACATAACCTTTGGCACTTTTTTTGTTTACGAAATATGGAATATTAAATTTTTCCTGATTTTTAGTAGCTCAAATGAGGAGTGGAGGGTAAAGGGCGAAAATTAGTGGGTAAAAAGGGGAAACCGGAATGTAAACTCTTTAAAGCGGTGGGTAAAGAACCAAAACCGGTGGGTAAACGAAATTAGGATGAATTTGGGGAATAATCAGGAGTTGGAAATTTAATGAAAATGGTAATTGTTGTTGTGAATAAATAACAATATGTTTTGGAACCCTTTTGAGTAGAACCACCCTAATAGAAAAGAAGTGGTAAGAGTGATGTTTAAGTTTAATAAGCAAATGGATACGGCATTCGGGCAAATCCATCCGTCAGCAAGAAAACTTATGCTAGTTAACGCATTAAGAAGCATTGGACAAGGCATGATGGTGGTTGAGCTGGCTTTATATCTTGATGCGCTGGGATGGGGCACCGCGGCAATTGGAAGTGTGCTTGCTGCCGGAGGGTTACTTGGTGTTGGACTAGCCCCAGTCATAGGTATCTATAGTGATCGATGGGGGAGAAAACCGTTTATCCTTGTTTCTGAACTAATAACTGCCGGATGTGCGTTGATTGGGGTATTATCTACAAACACTATCTTGTTATTTATGGCAATCACTTTTTCTGGTTTTGGAAAAGCGGATGCCGGTTCCCCAAGTCCGTGTGCCCCAGCGGAGCAGGCCTGGCTGGCGGCATTTATACCAAAAACGGAGCGTGGGAGATTATACAGTCTAAATAATGCGCTCAGCTTTTTCGGAATGACGGCGGGTGCAGCGCTAGCGGGGACCACAGCTTTATGGAAAAATATCCTGCTAGGAGGATCTTCTTATCGGCTTTTATTTATCTTTATCTTCATTCTATCGCTGATTACGGCTTCTATCATTTTAACCATTCGAGAAGAGAAGGTTAAGAGACAACAAGGTTACATAATGGAAAAGTCCGGGAATCAAGAAAAGAAGATCTTACACGAAGAAAATTCAGCAGTCATGAAATTGGCTGCTATTAACATCCTTAATGGGATTGCCATCGGACTGACAGGGCCGATGATGTCCTATTGGTTTGCGGCCAAATTCGGGGCAAGCAGTTCACAAATTGGCGGAACATTGGCCATCACCTTTTTTGTGACGGGTATGACCTCGATTTTACAAGCAAGATTATCCCACAAACACGGGACCATCCGATCTATTGTTTTGATTCGTTTTTTAGCCAGCCTAATGCTGATCCTAATGCCCTTACTCTCTTCCTATGCTCTTGTCTCAGTTTTGTATATAATTCGAACAGCTTTAAACCGAGGTACACAAGGAGCACAGCAAGCGTTAAGTGTAAGTTTGACTCGTGACATGCGCCGAGGCTTCGCTTCAAGCATCAATGTCTTTTCCATGAGGCTGCCTATGTCGGTTGGACCGTATATTTCCGGCTATCTTTTTGGACTAGGTTCACTGTCCCTGCCTTTTTATATTGCTTCCGGTTTACAATTGAGTTTTGCCTATCTATACGGAAAAGTCTTCAGCTCTTACGAGATTCGCATGAAATCACATACAACACCTGATGAGAGTGCATCAAATAATTTACTATACCTGTTAAATAAAAAGATGTGAAACCAATAGTGATTTCACATCTTTTTTGTAATCCAATTTGGTATAGAATTCGATAATGATGCTCACCTTATTCTACATCACTTTTTGTATGGTACAAATAAAAAAACACCCCTTTTTAGGGGTGTGAAGATAATTGGTTACGCCTTAATTTCACTATGAGTATAGCCCTTATCAGAAAGAGAAATTTCAAACCATTGGTATTTTGTAGATTTAAACCAATCATAATGAGGCAAATAAATCACATAGCTTAATAGCCCCTCAGCATCGAGGATTGATTTAAAAATTTTAGCGGTTCCATATCCAAACGTCCGATCAAGATACCCTTCAAGCCCTTCTCTAAGGATCCTTTTTCTGTTCTCTTTTTCTTCATGATTTAACTCAAACAACCCGTTAATAAAAGCACTCAACAGAAAAATTGTAATCGGGATTAAAACTACAAAAACGATAAACTTTAACAACTAAAACCGCCTCCTAAATTTCCCTTTAGACTTATCTGTATTTGATTATGCCATCTCCTACCTATAAATGGTGTTACAAATAATCGAACATTTTAAAGAGCTGATTTTAGGTTGAAGGATTAAAATTTATCTGGTTTTAAGAGGGAGGGAAAAGAAAGTCAGTTTCATTGCCCGATGTAATGAAAAAGCTCTCATGTGTGCTAATGTTCTAGGGGTGCTGGCTACTCAATTTAAGGGGGATTGGGAGGGGATACCTGCCTTGGATGAGTTAAATGGAAACGGAAGAGAAGTTGTTTCGCGATAAAGCAGTAGACTAGTTGGGAAGGTCTCTTACGGAGGACTTCCTTTTGTTTTACTGAAGATGAAATAAAAAAGATATAAAACCGGATTGGTTTTACATCTTTACTTGAATTCATTCATTATAAAATCTCATCCCCGCAATACTGACTAATCAGCTTCACAGCCCTCGTTTGGCTGATATTTAAATCTTTAGCCACTCTTCTTGAGCTTTTATGTTTTTTATAGGATTGTACAACAAGCGTTTTCTTCACATGCTCAATCGCATCATCAAGATTGTCAGGCAGGATATGCTGCGTGTGGGGTTTTATGTTTTTTAAGATTAAATCAGGTAGTTCGCTTGTATGGATGATGGAATCACTGGTGACTACCAATCTCTCCATCACATTTTCAAGCTGGCGGATATTACCTGGCCAGGAATACAAAAAAAATAGGTCCAAGCATTCCTGCGAGATGATTTTATTCATTTCGTATTTTTTATTAAATTTATATAAGAAATTATAGGTTAACGGAATAATATCTTCTCTTCGTTCCCTTAGCGGTGGAAGCTGGATATCAATAATATTTAGGCGGTAAAATAAGTCCTCGCGAAACTGGTTTTTATGCACCATGTCAATTAAATCACGGTTAGTTGCGGCGATAATCCGGACATCTACTTCTTTCATTTCCTGTCCGCCAATTGGCAGGAACTGTTTTTCCTGAATGACTTGGAGAAGCTTAGCTTGGAGGGACAAAGGCATTTCGCCGATTTCATCGAGGAATAATGTGCCTTTATCTGCAATTTCAAGCAAGCCTTTTTTTCCGTACTTACTTGCCCCAGTAAAGGCCCCTTGGGTATATCCGAAAAGCTCCGATTCAAGTAAATCCTCTGGCAAAGCAGCACAGTTTATTTTTAAGAAGGTTTTGTCACTTCGTTTGCTGATGTTATGGATGTAATGAGCCAGTACCCCCTTACCAGTACCCGATTCACCTTGAACTAAAATCGTTGAATCGACCTTAGCGATTTTTTCACACACCTTTAAAATATCTTTCATTTTTTCACAATTGGTGATGGGGGTAGCACTGTTAGGATTGCCGGAAGGTATTACTTCTTCTTTTTCCGTTTTAATAGTTTTATAGTTTTGCAGCGCTTGAGATGTCGTCACAACGAATTCAATTTCATTTTGATCATTTAATATAGGGACGGCTGTGGTTAGTAACTCCGCTCCTAAATAGGTTGTCTGTTTCATACTAACGGTTCTCTTTTCCTTAAATACTGAAGGGACGATTGAAGGTTTCCAGTATCCTTTTTCAAATAATTCAATGTTATATTTCCCCACAACATCATCAGGTTTTAACCCGTAATGTCTTTCGCAGGCACTATTAACGAAAATGATTCGTTGTTGTGCATCTATCACGAAGATTTCATCAGATGAATAATCAAGTATTTTTTTGAGTGTATCAACAGTGATTTCGAACGGACTTTGTGTTTCAGAAACCATTCAAGATTCCTCCATTACAAGATGAGTTGATTATAATTCAAATGAGTTGAAAACAACTCGGTTTTGAACAAAGTTTGAACAAATTTCGAAAGAAAATTGACAGTTTTCAAGGTAATTCAACTATTTATAGTTTTGGCACGTTACTTGCATTAATTAATAGTGAGTGTCGTTAGACATGGATGAGAAATCTCATTGAATTAATTAAACAAAATTTTCATTATCTTGTAAACGCTTAATTATTACTATTGTCATGTTGTATTTTGGGATTTCAAAGGTGAATTGAAAATGACTCATTTTAAAAATTGATTTTGAAGGGAGAGAGGGCCTTCAAACAGCCTGAAATATTTCTTAGAAACATAATTTTATTAAAAAAATGATGAATGATTAGAGGAGGAAAATTAAAATGGCAACTTATAATGAAGTACAAAACAAAGCAAATCGAACGTTTGAAAGAACATTATCCTATGATTTATATACAGACCCAAAAGTGCTAGAACAAGAAATGAATGATGTATTTGCTAAATCATGGCAGTTGGTCGGCCATGTGAGCCAGTTAGAAAAACCAGGGCAATTTTTTACTACTGATGTTGCAGGTGAGCCGATTATTGTTACTCGTGGGATGGACGAGGTCATTCGCGCTTTTTATAATGTTTGTCCACACCGTGCCACAAAGCTAGAAAAAAATGAATCGGGACAAAAGAAGATTCTTCAATGTGGCTACCATGGCTGGACATTCCGTTTAAATGGAGAATTGAATAAAGCTCCTAACTTTACCGGAGAAGATGCCCATTGTGTCAGCGACCGCTGCTTAAGATCTGTAAGAATGGAAATTTTGGAGTCATTAATATTCGTTAACCTTGATGATAACGCAAAAACTTTACAAGAAACATACGGTGATTTCTTTGACCGCTTAAGCAAGTTTCCATTCCTAGGAGAGTTAAAAAGAATCAATCAAAAAACACGTGTAATCAAAGCGAACTGGAAGGCGTTCATTGATAACTATTTAGAGTGTGACCATTGCCATGTTGCCCACCCAAGCTTTGTTGCCACTTTGGATATGAAAAACTACCAAATTGTTACATGCCAAAACTACTCCGTTCAAGGATCAATGATTAAGCCGGATAAAACAATGGGAACAACGGATTTGAATGAAGCTGAAATGCAGGGTGGAGAGTTCTATTGGTTATGGCCAAACTTGATGGTAACCATTTATCCAGGACCAGCAAATATGGCAACGATTCAAATGATTCCAATTGATCATGAAAATACTTTAGCAGTTTATACTTACTACTTTAGAGATGAAAACCTAACACAAGAAGAAAAAGATTTGGTTACATTTGCGGAACAAGTAAGACAGGAAGATGTTGACTTAGTAGAATTAGAGCAAATTGGATTCCGTTCCCGTGCCTTTAACCAAGGAGTATATTCCCAATCAGAAAAGGCAATTGTTCAATTTCACGAAATGGTATTGGAGGCGTTAGGACGATGACAAATGTAAAAGTTGTAGAAAAGAAGCACTTATTTATTAATGGTCGAGATGTAGAGGCTGACAACTATGCACCGCTCTATTCTCCTTATTCTGATGAAGTAATCGCTGACATCGCCATGGCGGATGAGCACTTAACAAAAGAGGCCATCAAGGCAGCACAGGAAGCGTTTCTAGTAATCTCAAAAATGGCAGCATTTGAGCGGTCAGCTATTCTGGAAAAAGTGGTAGAATTATTAAAAGAAAGAGCGGACGAAGCGGCAGAAGTGATCGCTATTGAATCAGCAAAACCTATTTCTTTTGCAAAAGGCGAAGTTACCAGAACAATTGAAACATATAAGTTTGCCGCAGAAGAAGCGAAAAGAATTCATGGAGAAACCATTCCCTTTGATGCTGCACCAGGCGGGGTCGGAAGAATTGGTTATACCGTTCGTAAACCAATTGGCGTGATCGGGGCTATTACACCGTTTAACTTTCCTATGAATCTAGTGGCCCATAAGGTGGGTCCAGCGATTGCTTCGGGAAATTCTATCGTATTGAAGCCTGCATCACAAACTCCTTTATCTGCTCTATACATCGCAGAGCTTTTCAAAGAAGCCGGTTTACCAGACGGAGTATTGAATGTCGTGACAGGGTCAGGTTCAGTAGTTGGTGAGGCGATTATAAAAGATGACCGTGTACAAATGATTACCTTTACAGGAAGTCCAGCGGTCGGAATTGGCATTCGCAATAAAGCTGGTTTGAAGAAAACCACTTTGGAACTTGGATCAAATGCTGCAGTCATTTTAGATAAAGATACGAATATTGATCAGGTCATTGACCGCTGCATCTTGGGGGCCTTTTCAAATCAAGGCCAGGTATGTATCTCCCTTCAGCGCGTCTACGCCCATGAAGAGGTATATGATCAATTTGTTGAAAAATTTGTGGAAGCGGCGAAGCAATTAAAGGTAGGAAATCCACTAGATCCAGAAACCTATATTTCTTCGTTAATTTCGAAAAAAGAAACAGAGCGGGCACTAAGCTGGATTGAAGAAGCTAAACAAAACGACGCAGTGGTTTTAGCCGGTGGAAAACTAAAAGATGGTATTTTAGAGCCAACCGTAATTACGAATGTTGATCCGCTGTTAAAAGTCTCTTGCCAAGAGGTATTTGCTCCAGTCGTGATTGTTAATAAAGTGAAATCGGTAGAAGAAGCGATTGGCTACGTAAATAATTCCAGATACGGGCTGCAAGCTGGTGTTTATACGAAAAATATTGATCATGCGCTATTTGCTAGTGAAGCTCTTGAAGTAGGGGCTGTAATGATCAATGATATCCCAACCTTCCGGGTAGATAACATGCCATACGGCGGTGTAAAAGAGAGCGGTACCGGACGTGAAGGGCTCAAATATGCAGTAGAAGAGATGACTGAAATGAAATTAATTGTTTGGAACAGAGGCGATAAGTAATGAGCATATATAAAATTGCCGTGATCCCGGGAGATGGGATTGGCCCTGAAGTTCTCCAGGAGGGAATTAAGGTTTTAAATAAAATTGCTGAATTGGACGCTTCTCTCCAATTTGAATATACGTATTTTCCGTGGGGCTGTGAGTATTACACGAAGCACGGTGTGATGATGGATGCCGACGGAATTGAGAAATTACAAAACTACGATGCAATTTTTCTTGGGGCTGTCGGGTATCCAGGTGTCCCTGATCATATTTCATTATGGGATTTACTTTTAAGGATTAGAAAAGGCTTTGATCAATATATTAATATCCGTCCGATTAAGTTAATTAAAGGTGCGACATGTCCATTGAAGGACGTGAAGCGGGAAGATGTGGACATGCTGTTTATCCGCGAAAATAGTGAGGGTGAATATGCAGGAGCTGGAGATTGGTTATTTAAAGGCCAAGAGAACGAAGTGGTCCTGCAAACCGGTGTCTTTTCCCGAAAAGGAACAGAACGCGTCATCCGCTATGCGTTTGAAACCGCAAGAAAAGAAGGAAAATCGCTTACGAGCATTAGTAAGGGCAATGCTTTGAACTATTCAATGGTTTTCTGGGACCAGGTTTTTGAAGAAGTAGGCAAAGATTATCCGGATGTGAAAACCGCGTCCTATCTTGTTGATGCGGCAGCGATGTTAATGATTCACGATCCGAAGCGCTTTGAGGTCGTTGTTACTTCTAATTTATTTGGCGATATATTAACCGATTTGGGTGCAGCATTGGCCGGGGGGATTGGACTTGCAGCAGGTGCGAATATCAATCCGGAAAGAACGTATCCATCGATGTTTGAACCGATTCATGGGTCTGCTCCGGATATTGCCGGCAAAGGTCTTGCCAATCCATTAGCAACGATTTGGTCCGCCAGCCAACTGCTCGACTTTTTAGGCTATGAACAGTACGGAAAATTAGTTATTGATGCCATTGAGGAGCTGCTTGTTGAGGGTGAAGTGCTGACACCTGATATGAAGGGGACAGCTTTAACATCTGAAGTTGGTGACAGAGCTGTAGAGATTATTCAATCAATTGTTTCTTTAAAGGCTTAATTTATATTAGGGTTGCTTGTTTTATGGGAGAAGTTAAAATAAAGTAACATTCATCCCCTTCTAATTCTGTTCGAATATAGAAGGGGGACTTTTTTTAACACCAATTATCTGATTATAAAAAAAATTCATTATTCATTTTATTGAAACCGCCTACATGATTTTTAGATAGACACTTTCTTGGAAATTCACATTGGAGAGGAATTTGCTTATGAAGAAATGGATTGCTTTTCTGACCATCCTGCCTGCAATTGGATCATTAACCGTGGTTAATAAAATTGAACCTTATGTTTTCGGCTTACCGTTTATTGTTTTTTGGTCAACATTATGGCTAATTCTCACTTCGGTATGTTTGATTGCCTGTAACATCATGTATGATCGAAAGGAGCAAAAATAAATGAACAGCTCCATTATTATTATTGGTTTAACATTATGCTTAGCTATTTACCTTGGAATTAAAGCAAGAAAAGGGCGGGATATGAAGCTCGAACAGTGGGCCGTTGCAGAGAGAAATTTTGGTTCACTCATTATGTTTGTTTTAATGGCTGGAGAAATGTTTTCAACCTTCATTTTCTTAGGTGCAAGCGGAGGAGCCTACCGTATGGGAGGTCCTACGATTTATGTTTTTTGTGCCATAACCTATGTCATTCCTTTTTGGATCCTACCTCCAATTTGGCGCTACGCTAAAAAACACAATCTTATCACTCAATCCGATTTCTTTGCTAAAAAATATCAGAGTAAGAATTTAGGGTTACTTGTTGCGATAATCGGTGTGATTTCGATGATCCCATATATTGTTTTACAATTAAAAGGCTTTCAAATTATCGTTTCTGAAGCTTCTTACGGAGCAATTCCTCCGAAGATCGCCGTATGGATTGGCCTGATTGCGGTGACGATTTTCGTTTATATCTCAGGTATTCACGGATCTGCATGGACAGCTGTCTTAAAGGATATTCTCATGCTTACTGTCATTCTCTTTTTAGGATTCTATTTGCCATTTCATTACTACGGTGGAATCCAGCCGATGTTTGAGACACTAGATAAAGCGAAACCGGGATTCCTATTAATGCCTGACAAAGGGTTAAGTATTTCTTGGTATGTCTCGATCTGTTTGACGATTGCATTAGGTCAATATATGTGGCCGCATTGCTTTGGTGCCAGCTTATCTTCTAAAAGTGAGGCAGCCTTAAGGAAAAACACGGCGATTTTACCTTTGTATCAAATCGTTCTTGTCTTTATTCTATTTATTGGATTTACAGCGGTATTGCAAATCCCTAATTTGGAAGGTACAGCTTCGGACTTAGCCTTGTTCAAAATTGCTAAAGCCTCGCTGCCTCCTTGGTTTATCGGTGTAATAGGAGCAGCCGGATTACTTGCAGCTCTCATTCCGTGTTCCTTACTAATCCTAACGGCATCAACGCTTCTTTCAAAAAATATTTATAAACACTTTAAACCGAATACATCAGAGCAAAAACTTGCAAAATTAACACGAATTTTTGTTCCGGTCCTTGCTCTAATTTCTTTGTTTTTTACCTTCTATGGCGGCAACACGATGATTGCATTGCTGACGATGGCATATAGCTTTGTTCTACAGTTATTCCCGCCGCTTGCTTTTAGTTTCATGAAGAAAAATCCGGTCAGTAAGGTTGGTGCTGCCATAGGAATGGTTGTTGGGGTGGCAATTGTCGCTTACCAGACGATTCAAGGCACAACAATGGCTACGATGTTTCCAAGTGCGCCACACTTCATTCAGGACTTAGACATCGGGGTCGTTGCGATTTTAGTCAATACGGTTGTTATGCTTGCTGTCAGCCTATTTACCAAAAAAGTTGCTGCTATCCAGGAAGAGCCTATCAGCCAAGTGAGTAACCTATAGGAAAGGTGTGGTGATCCCATGGAGTCTGGTGACTCATGGGATCGTATTTTTTGAGGGTGAATTTAGAAAGAAAATGAGGTCTTTAAAAATGAAACCAATTCAGATTCTAGTTGAAAAAAATGTTCCATGTGAAATGAGAGATGGTGTAATCCTTTATGCAGATATTTATCGTCCAAATGAGGAAGGGACCTTTCCGGTTCTGTTAACAAGGCTTCCGTATAGTAAGGATTTACCTCATTATTCACATCGTTACTTAGATACAAACCGCCTTGTAGAGAATGGCTTTGTAGTGATTATTCAAGATGTGAGAGGGCGGTTTCAATCGGAAGGGGAATTCCAATCTTTTAGACAGGAAGCGAATGATGGGTATGATACGGTGGAATGGGCAGCATCTCTGCCATTTTCTACTGGAAAGGTTGGCATGTTTGGCATGTCCTATTATGGATATACCCAGCTGATGGCAGCAACAAAGAGGCCGCCACACTTAGCTGCTATTTTTCCTGCTATGACGTTGAATGACCAAAGAAATGGTGCTTCCTACCGAAACGGCGTTTACCAGCCGGGATTTACGGAAACTTGGACGCTTGAATCCATTGCACCTGATTTACTTATGCGAAAGTATGGAGAGCCAAAAAAAAGAGCAGATGCATTAAGAAGTCTTGCTGATCAGCTTAATAAATTGGACGAACTATACCAGTTTGCCCCGGTGAATCAATGGTTGCCCTTAAAGGAACTTAAGGTTGCTGAATTTTTTTTCGAAGAGTTGGAACACCCGATTGAAGATGATGATTATTGGAAGGAATCTAGTATTATCGATAAGTATGAAGACTTGCAGATTCCAGCCTATCATTTAGGTGGCTGGTATGATTGCTTTATTGGCCCGACCTTAACCAATTACTCAGAGATGACCAAAACGGGAAAACACCAAAAACTGATTGTCGGACCGTGGGGGCATGGATATTTTGCTTCTATTCAAGGCGAATGCTCCTTCGGTGTGCACGCTTCGGGTGATTGGATAGATTTAGGTGGGAATATCACAGACCTCCATATTCGCTGGTTTAATCATTGGTTAAAGGGAATCGATATTGGTTTGGAAGCAGAACCGCCGGTTAGAATTTTTGTCATGGGCATCAATGAATGGCGGGACGAATGGGAATGGCCGCTTGCACGAACCCAATATACCAATTTCTATTTGCATAGTAGCGGAAAAGCCAATACGAAAAATGGTGATGGAGAGCTTTCGCTGATGTGCCCTGTGGATGAAGCCTTTGATTCCTATTTATACGACCCAAAAAACCCTGTACCAACAAAAGGTGGAAGTACTCTATTTGCCGGTCCGCTGACAATGGGGCCGTTTGATCAACGTGAAATAGAAGAACGAGAAGATGTGCTTGTTTATTCAACTGAGCCATTAACTGAAGCAATAGAAGTGACAGGCCAGGTAAAGGTGAAACTGTGGGCTTCCACTGATGCAAAGGATACGGATTTTACTGCTAAACTCGTCGATACGGCTCCCGATGGAAAGGCTTTAATTTTAACGGAGGGAATTGTTAACGCAAAATACCGGAATGGCTTTCAGCCCGAAAAAGAATTGACGGGTGAAGTGGTGGAGTATGAAATCGATCTTTGGGCTACAAGCAATGTATTTCTCCAAGGGCATCGAATCACGCTTGAAATTTCTTCAAGCAGCTCTCCGCATTATTTGCCAAATCCAAATACAGGAAATTCATTGGTTGAGAGCAAACAGACAAGAACTGCCAAGCAAACCATTTTTCATAATGAACAATATCCTTCCAAGCTAATACTACCAGTTGTTCCGGTAGATAAATAATAATCAAGCAAAGCTGCTTCCTTGTAAGCGGCTTTTTTGCATTATTTGTAAGTTTTTACAGGATTTATTCAGAATTTATAGAATAAATATGGATGATGCAATCATTTGGTGTATGTAAGAAAGAGGAGGATTTAAAATGTCCCTTGAAAATATGAATCCAACCATTGAAAGAATACTTGCGAATATTGAAAAAGTGATGATCGGAAAGCGAAGCGTCGCAGAACTTAGCCTTGTTTCCCTACTAGCTGGAGGTCATGTCCTTTTAGAAGATGTACCAGGTGTCGGGAAGACGATGATGGTGCGGGCGCTTGCCAAATCTGTAGACGCAAAGTTCCGCAGAATACAATTCACCCCTGATTTATTACCGTCAGATGTTACGGGAATCTCGATTTACAATCCAAAAGAAATGGAATTTCAATTCCGTCCTGGTCCCTTAATGGGAAATATTATCCTTGCAGATGAAATTAACCGGACATCACCGAAAACCCAATCTGCCCTTTTGGAAGGGATGGAGGAAGCAAGTATAACGATTGATGGTGTTACCCATAGGCTCGAAAAGCCGTTTTTTGTGATGGCAACACAGAATCCAATTGAATATGAAGGGACCTACCCGCTCCCGGAGGCACAGCTTGACCGCTTTTTACTAAAAATGAAAATGGGCTATCCCGACTTGGGGGAGGAAATAGAGGTATTAAACCGGGCCCAAAAAGTTCCGCCGATTGATGAACTAGAATCGGTAATTGACCTCGCAGGTCTGCTTTTATTGCAACAGGAAATTAAAGAGGTGTTTATCGATGATACGATGAAGCGGTATATTGTCGAAGTGGTCAGTCGAACAAGGGGCCATGGCAGTGTTTATCTGGGGGCAAGTCCAAGGGGATCAATCGCCTTAATGAAAGTTGCTCAAGCGTATGCCTTTATGTACGGGCGTGACTTTGTTCTTCCTGATGATATTCAATATTTAGCCCCATTCGTCCTATCCCATCGGATTATTTTAAAATCTGAAGCCAAATTCGAAGGGATTTCCGCAGAAGAAGTTATTAGCGGGATCGTTGGAAGAGTTCCAGTTCCGGTTCAAAGGCTTGTGAAATAAATGAAGAAAATAGCCACTTTTTTAAAAAAGGTTTGGAAGTTTACGGTTTTATTTTTCTTGAGTCTCTTAACCTTTTCTTACGCAATGTTTCAAGGAGAATTTGTCAGCTGGTTTTTATTTTACAGCTTTTTGCCCTTTGGTTTCTATTGCTTAGCCTTATCCTTTTATTCCCTGAAGGACATGACAGTAATTAGAGAAATTCCAAAATCTGATTACAATGCAGGTGAACCATTAAAGGTTAAAATCACCCTCCGAAGGGGATCATCTTTTCCGTTGTTCTACCTGATGGCTGCCGACCAACTAAGAGAAAAATTTTCCCCATTAAAAAACGCACTCCTCATTGCTGGTATGAAAAAAGAGCTTTCCTATGAATATATCATTGATGTACTGCCGAGAGGTGAGCATCTTTTTCAATCGATTAAAGTAAGAATCGGCGATCCGCTTGGTTTAATCGAGAAGGAAAAGGTCTTTACAGTTGAAAATAAAATCATCGTTTACCCTGCCTATTCAGAGCTCCTGTACCGTCCGTTTGAAAACCACTATGATCAGGGGATGACTGCTTCAAGGGAGCGGGTACAGCGCGATACATCCATGGCAATTGGAGTAAGGGACTACCAGCCGGGGGACCGGTTTTCCTGGATTAACTGGAAGGCATCCGCCAAACGGAATGAAATCATGACAAAGGAATTTGAGCAACGGCAATCGCATGATGTGTTTGTTGTTATGGATTGTGTGCCGGACCCACGCTTTGAAGCGATGGTTTCCTTTACTGCTTCACTTTTAAGGGCAGTTTTAAAAAAAGGAGCGCAAACGGGTCTGTTAACAATTAGTCAGGAAAGAGCCTCTTTTCCCATTCGTGGGGGAGAGCAGCATCTCCAACAGCTTTTTTATCACCTCGCAAAAATTGAAGCCAAAAGCGTTTCTACTTTGGAAAAAGTGTTAGAAATGGATGGGGTATTTATTCAGCAATCGCTATCATTTATGGTGGTAACCGCAAAATTGAACAAACCACTTATTGAAAAGGCAAGCTTTCTTGGTCGAAGAAAGGGCTCAACCACCATTTTTCTTATCAAAGCTGAAAAAGAATCGCCAACTGAAAATGAACGGTCGCTCATCGCGATTGCAAATGCTCGCGGGGTTCGAATTATTATGATTCATGAAGGGGACTTCAGCCAAGCTTTCTCGGAGGTGAGTTTCCGTTGAAAAATCGGGACATTTCAACACTTTTATTATATGCATTGGGTTTTTTCCTTTTGTGGGAGTGGCTTCGGCCAATTGAACAATTAACCGATACGAGCCATATTTGGATCTTTATAGTGTTCTTACTATTATCAATTGTGATGTCATTTTATCGAATAAAATGGATCTTGTCGTTTTTGATAAAAGTATTCTATGTGTTTTTTTCAATCAATCGACTTTATTACCAGGAAGGCTTTTTGCACCTGGGCTGGCTGACTGCGTTTTTGGCTGATTTGAAAAATAACACTGCCTTCCTTTTTGCAAGAAATTGGAATAACTTATCGGATGAATTCCGTTCTTTCTTATTTTTTATTCTATTGTGGTTAATGGTGTATTTACTCCACTATTGGCTGTTAAAACGTCAAAGAATTTTTATCTTTTTCTTCATGACGTTAATCTACATTACCGTTTTGGATACCTTTACACCCTACAGTGCAAATACAGCGATCGTTCGAACGGTTGTGGTCGGTTTTACTATAATGGGAATGCTCACCTTTTACCGGATGCTTGCAAAAGAAAAAATCAATAAAAAATATGCTACGCCAAGAAAATGGATGATACCCCTTGCCGGGATGATTGCCTTTAGTGTCCTTGTTGGGATTGCTGCACCAAAGGCTGCTCCAATCTGGCCTGACCCTGTTCCGTATTTAAAAGGAGACAAGAAATACCACAATGATGATAAAAGTGGGGGAATCCAAAGGATTGGCTATGGAACGAATGATGCCCAACTTGGGGGCCCTTTTTTGGGCGATAATAAAACTGTTTTTCGCATTGAAGCAAATGGGAAGAATTATTGGAAAGTGGAGACCAAGGATACTTATACCGGAAAGGGCTGGGTGTTATCACCAGGATCTGAAATCATTCCATTTAGCGAAGGGGATTTTGTACCCGTATATCCATTGGGTAAGACTGTACAAACGGAGAAGGAACAGGCGAGAGTATTCCCGGTTCAGGATTACCAATACCCTCATGTGATCTATCCTGCAGGAATTAGGAAAATCTTAAATTTCTATCCTAATCTTGGGGGCGGAATTTCGTTTAATATCGATACAACAATGGAACGAATTGTTGCGGTTACTAGTTATGATAAACCGATTATACCGAATCTTTATACAATTGTTTTTGACATTCCGAAATATCGGGCAATTGAATTAAGGAAAACAAAGAAGTTTGACCCTAAAGTGATGGACCCTATTTTGTACAAAAAATATACACAGCTGCCTGAGGAGCTTCCACAAAGGGTTACACAATTAGCCAAGAAGATTACCTCGAAGGAAACCAATTGGTTTGACAAGGCAAAAGCGGTGGAGAAATATTTTAGTCGGATGGAATACACCTATGAACAAAAGGATGTCGCTATTCCAGGGATGGATGATGATTATGTCGACCAATTTTTGTTTGAGACGAAAAAAGGCTATTGCGATAATTTTTCAACCTCTATGGCAGTGATGATGCGGACGTTAGGAATTCCAACACGCTGGGTAAAAGGGTACACGGGCGGAGAATTTTTGCAATATAGCAAGCAGGATCCTTCTAAACAGATTTACGAAATTACCAATAATAATGCCCATTCATGGGTAGAGGTTTTCTTACCAAACCAAGGATGGGTTCCGTTTGAACCGACGAAGGGTTTTTCAAATGATGTTTCAATCAGCTATTTAGTTGGCTCAACTAGCTCAAGCGGTACCTTAAGAACGGAAGTACCTGCAATGAAACCAGTAAAGAAACCGCTGGATGAAAAGGAAAATGTGAAGAGTTCTGGAAACACAGACCAAAAGGGCTTTCTAAAGAACATCAATGTATTTTTTAAAAATCATTGGAAGCCGCTGGTGCTCATTCTGTTGGTTGTTTTAGGAGTTTCAGGGATTCTTTATCGAATTCGCGGAAAATGGTATCCATATCTCTTGCTCCTAAAATTCCGTTTTAGGAAAAAGGATGAAAATATTGGTTATGCCTACTTAATTTTATTAAAACAGCTTGAGAGATACGGAATTACCCGGAAGGAAAATCAAACATTAAGGAATTATGCCCGTTATGTTGACTCATTCTTTTCAACGAATGAAATGACACGTTTGACCTCAAAATATGAACAGTATCTCTATCATAATCAGCTGCCTGAAGGAAGTTGGAAGGAAGCTTGTGAATTGTGGGAAAATTTAATTAAAAAGACAATCGCTTGAACAAAAAACGACAAATTGCTACAATAAGGTTTAATTCAATAAGGTTCGTTTTACGTTACCTTCATATATCCTCGATGATAGGGTTCGAGAGTCTCTACCGGGCTGCCGTAAATGGCCCGACTATGAAGGCAGAAAGTTTTTGAACGATTTTGCGAGAAAACTAGAATTCTGCCTTCCTATTTTTTTTGGTTGGAGAAAGCTAGTTTTCTTTTTTTTATTTATTTTTTTCATTTGTAGTAAAAACTAATTAAAATTACATGAAATTAAAAAGAGGTGGCCGCATTGTCAGGTAAACAGGATATGATAGTTGTTTTAGATTTTGGAAGCCAGTATAACCAGCTTATTACCCGCCGAATTCGTGAATTTGGTGTGTATAGTGAGCTACATCCCCACACAATTACCGTAGAGGAAATCAAAAAATTGAATCCAAAAGGGATTATTTTCTCAGGTGGTCCAAATAGTGTTTATGATGAGAACTCCTTCCGGTGTGATGAAGGGATTTTTGAAATGGGTCTGCCGATTCTGGGGATTTGTTATGGGATGCAGTTAATGACCGTTCATTTTGAAGGCAAAGTCGAAAAAGCAAAGCAGCGTGAATATGGAAAAGCAACAATGACGATTCATAATCAATCTGCCTTATATAAGGATCTTCCAAATGAGCAGGTGGTTTGGATGAGCCATGGTGATTTGGTGGTTGAAGCACCTGCTGGCTTTACTGTAGACGGAACAAATCCACACTGTCCGATTGCGGCCATGAGTGATGAAGCAAGAAAACTTTATGCTGTACAATTCCATCCGGAGGTTCGTCATTCCGTTTATGGAAACGACCTTCTGAAAAATTTTGTTTTCAATGTTTGTGATTGCAGTGGCGATTGGTCGATGGAAAACTATATCGAAATGGAAATGGAGAAAATCCGTCAGACTGTCGGTAACAAAAAAGTCCTATGTGCTCTTAGCGGCGGTGTAGATTCATCTGTTGTGGCTGTTTTAATCCACAAAGCGATAGGCGATCAGTTGACATGTATTTTTGTTGATCACGGATTACTTCGTAAAAACGAAGCGGAGAGCGTTATGAAAACTTTCTCCGAAGGTTTCCATATGAATGTCATCAAGGTTGATGCAAAGGATCGCTTCCTTTCCAAATTGGAAGGCGTCTCAGATCCTGAGAAGAAACGTAAAATTATCGGTAACGAATTTATCTATGTTTTTGATGATGAAGCAACGAAGCTTGAAGGAATTGAGTTCTTAGCGCAGGGAACGCTTTATACCGATATTATTGAAAGTGGGACAGCAACAGCGCAAACGATTAAGTCCCACCATAATGTCGGCGGTCTGCCTGAAGATATGCAGTTTAAATTAATTGAACCATTAAATACCCTTTTTAAAGATGAAGTCCGTGCTCTCGGAACTGAGCTTGGAATTCCGGATGATATCGTTTGGCGTCAGCCATTCCCAGGTCCGGGTCTTGGTATTCGGGTATTAGGGGCGATTTCTGAAGATAAATTAGAGATTGTTCGTGAATCTGATTGGATTTTACGTGAAGAAATTAAAAAGGCTGGCTTAGATCGCGAAATTTGGCAATACTTCACTGTCCTTCCAGACGTTCGCAGTGTTGGGGTTATGGGGGATACTAGAACGTATGATTACACGATTGGTATTCGTGCTGTAACCTCGATCGATGGGATGACATCCGATTGGGCGCGGATTCCGTGGGATGTACTTGAAGTTATTTCAACCAGAATCGTCAATGAAGTTGCCCATGTAAACCGGGTGGTCTATGATATTACAAGCAAGCCGCCAGCTACGATTGAATGGGAATAAGGTGAAACTTTAATCAGTGGGGGCTTCCCCACTGATTTTTTAGTTGTACCAATCGGATAATTAAATAAATGTTGGAAAATACGAATGTTTTTATTTATAAAATAAAAAACGTTCGTATTTTTTATTGACAGAAGACCTCACCCTTGATATGATACTAACGTACTAAATATTTGTCATATTGTGTCGTATAATCTTGGGAATAGGGCCCAAAAGTTTCTACCGAGCTACCGTAAATAGCTTGACTACGAGGCGAGTTTTTAATAGGGGATTTTTGTCCTTTTGTTATTTACATATGCCTTTTGTCAACGTTTCGGTGGATACCGGAGCGTTTTTTGGTGATTTTATTAGATAAAGGATCAATTAGGGGGTAAATAGGTTGAAAAACTATTTTGAGTTTGCAAAGTTTGGTACTAGTTATCGTCAAGAATTCATGGGCGGTATGACTACTTTTTTAGCAATGGCTTATATTTTAGTGGTAAACCCACTTACTTTATCTTTAGCAAGTATTAAAGGATTCCCAGATGCTTTAAGAATGGATTATGGAGCAGTATTTGTGGCAACGGCTATTGCTTCTGCTATCGGCTCGATTGTCATGGGGCTCCTTGGAAAATACCCGCTTGCGCTTGCACCGGGGATGGGGTTAAATGCATTCTTTGCTTATACCGTAGTATTGGGCGATAAAATCCCTTGGCAGCATGCGTTGGGTGCGGTATTAATTTCTGGTGTGTTCTTCTTCGTTTTGACACTGACTGGTCTTCGTGAAAAAATTATTAATGCAATTCCAATCGATTTAAAACATGCCGTTGGGGCCGGTATTGGTTTGTTTATCACCTTTATTGGACTTCAGGAATCAGGAATTATCGTAAAAAACGATGCAACACTTGTGGGGTTAGGAAACTTATCAAACGGGAATACATTACTTACGATTTTTGGTATATTAATTACGGTTATTATGATGACCAGAGGAATAAAAGGAGCCGTATTCTTTGGAATGATCATCACGGCGATTGTTGGAATGATTTTTAACTTAATTGATATTCCTCATCAAGTTGTCGGAAAAGTACCGAGCTTAGATCCAACGTTTGGTGCTGTATTTTCATCCTTTAGTGACAGTTCCTTCTGGTCGACGAGTATGGTGGGAATTATCCTTACATTCTTGTTTGTTGATTTCTTTGATAACGCAGGAACACTTGTTGCGGTTGCAAACCAAGCGGGATTAATGAAAGACAACAAGCTTCCGAATGCAGGAAGAGCGTTGTTATCTGACTCCATTGCAACAATGGTTGGTGCAGTTCTGGGAACATCTACTACTACTTCTTATATTGAATCTACTGCAGGGGTAGCTTCAGGAGCTAGAACAGGATTTGCTTCATTAGTAACAGCGGGATTCTTTATTTTGGCAATCTTTTTCTTCCCGTTATTATCAGTAGTTACTACAGCTGTTACTGCACCTGCACTGATTATTGTCGGAGTATTGATGGTTTCTTCGTTAGGCGATATTGAATGGAAAAAATTTGAGATTGCTGTACCGGCTTTCTTAACGATGATTACAATGCCGCTTTCTTATAGCATTGCAACAGGTATTGCAATTGGGTTTATATTCTATCCAATTACCATGATTGTAAAAGGAAGAATCAAGGAAATTAATCCTATTATGTATCTCTTCTTTGTAATCTTTCTTGTATATTTTATTTTGAAATAAGTGTAAAAAAGGAACCTCTTTCACAGATTGAGGTTCCTTTTTTGTCGACTATTGGTCATGATTTCCGTGGAAATAGTCGAAAATTGCCGTTGACTTCCTGTATTCTCTCTTTTACGATGATGATACTAAGGAAAAGGGAAATGGAGAAAAGGGTATGGCAAAATTATTGATTGATAAAGTGTTGAATAACAATGTTTTAATCGCTAAACACCCTTCCTATGAAGAAGTTGTCTTAATTGGAAAAGGTATTGGTTTCAATCGGAAACAGGGGGATTTTATTGAGACTGATACAGTTGAAAAGCTTTTTGTTTTAAAAAATGAAAAGGAACAAGAAAGTTATATTAAGCTGCTTCCTTTTATTGATAATGAATTTCTTGAAGTGATTATTTCTGCTATAGGTCTGATCAAGCAAAGAACAAATTCACAGCTCAATGAACATATACATGTTGCTTTAACGGACCATTTAATGTTTGCGATTACAAGGGCATCGCAAGGGATGGAAATGTCCAACCCGTTTTTAGTGGAAACAAAAGCGTTGTATCGGCATGAGTTCGAAGTGGCGGCAGAAGTCGTCCGATATATTCGAGAGAAAACGGGAATAAACCTCACCGATGGTGAGATTGGTTTTATTGCACTGCATATTCATAGTGCGATTACAAATAAAAACCTCTCCGATGTGAACCGACATTCCCAGCTTATAAGCAGACTAGTTGAAATGGTCGAAGAACAGCTTGATATTGAAATTGATAAAGAAAGCATTGATTATATGCGTCTTGTTCGTCATCTTCGATTTGCGATTGAAAGAGTGCAAAAAGGGGAGAGGGTAGAGGAACCAGAAAAAATTGCTTCTCTATTGAAAGAAGAATATCCAGTATGCTATAATCTATCTTGGAAGCTCATTAAGGTAATGCAGCAAACATTAAAGTTGACAGTCTATGATGCAGAAGCGGTTTATTTGACAATGCATCTCCAAAGGCTTCAAAAGAAAATTAAATAGCTATTATTTTTTACGTGTTACTGATTCGATCAGGCATGAGTGAAAAGTATTCATTGAAATAAAGTGTAAGGGGCATTCTATACCCGTACCTTTATTCAGTTTACTTTTACTCATGCCTTTTTTTGTTGGTTTTTTACCATAAATGAAAACGCTTAATGAGCTAAATTATAATATTGGGGGTTATATCTATGTTTAAGAATGCCTTTGGCGTCTTGCAAAAAGTCGGTAAAGCATTAATGCTGCCGGTTGCAATTTTACCGGCTGCTGGGATTTTACTTGCGATTGGTAATGCTCTTCAAAACCCAACCTTATTAGATCTTGCACCATTTTTAGACAACCATGGTGTAGCAATGGTTGCAAAAGTTATGGAACAAGCAGGAAGCGTTATTTTTGGTAACCTTGCATTGTTATTTGCAGTCGGTGTTGCAATTGGATTAGCCGGAGGAGACGGTGTTGCAGGTCTCGCAGCAATTGTTGGTTTCCTTATCATGAACGCAACAATGGGTACAGCACTAGGCATTGATGCAGATGCTTTAACGAAACATCCGCAAAGTTATGCATCTGTATTGGGGATTCCAACTCTGCAAACGGGTGTGTTTGGCGGTATTATTGTCGGGATCATTGCAGCTACAATGTACAATAAATTCTTTGAAATTGAACTCCCATCTTATTTAGGATTTTTTGCAGGTAAGCGGTTTGTACCAATTATAACGGCAGCAAGTTCAGTAATTTTAGGATTAATTATGATTGTCATTTGGCCGCCGATTCAATCTGGCTTGAATGCATTCTCAACGAACATGGTGGACGCAAATTTAACGCTTTCGGCCTTTATTTTCGGGGTTATTGAACGTTCTCTGATTCCATTTGGATTGCATCATATCTTCTATGCACCATTCTGGTTTGAATTTGGGAGCTATACAAATAAAGCAGGTCAAATTGTTCATGGTGACCAGCATATTTTCATGGAGCAAATTAAAGATGGTGTAAAACACTTAACGGCAGGTACTTTCACAACTGGTAAATATCCATTTATGATGTTTGGTCTTCCTGCTGCGGCTTTGGCGATTTACCATGAAGCAAAGCCGGAAAAGAAAGCTGTTGTCGGCGGCCTCATGTTTTCTGCTGGTTTAACATCATTCTTAACAGGTATTACAGAACCAATTGAATTCTCATTCTTGTTTGTAGCACCAGTATTATTCGGTATTCACGCCATTTTTGCTGGACTATCCTTTATGACCATGCATCTTTTAAACGTAAAAATCGGAATGACCTTCTCGGGTGGATTGATTGACTACATTTTATTTGGGCTTATTAACCCGCAAACACATGCATGGATTGTTATTCCAGTAGGCCTTATCTTTGCAGTCATTTACTACTTCGGATTCCGTTTCGCAATTCGTAAATTTGACCTCAAAACTCCAGGTCGTGAATTAGAAGAAGAAGAAGATGAGGCTCCAACAGGAAAAACTGGTTCAGGTGATCTTGCAGCAAATATTTTGGATGCAATGGGTGGACAGAAAAACATTGCTCATTTAGATGCTTGTATTACACGCCTTCGTGTATCAGTAAATGATATTAAAGAAGTAGACAAAAACCAATTGAAGAAATTAGGTGCTGCAGGTGTTCTTGAGGTAGGTAATAACATCCAAGCCATCTTTGGACCGCGTTCTGAAACCATCAAAGGACAAATGAAAGATATTATGGAAGGAAAACGTCCAAGAGCTGCAGCCCCGTCAAAGGAAACCAAGCTTCAAGCTGTTCCGGCTGGGAACACTAGTAAAGAAATCATTGTTGCTCCATTAAAAGGAGAAATCAAACCGATCACAGAAGTTCCAGACCAAGTCTTTGCTGGAAAAATGATGGGGGACGGTTTTGCGATTATTCCTTCAGAGGGAACGGTTGTATCACCTGTTGATGGAAAGATTGTTAACTTATTTCCAACGAAACATGCAATTGGAATCTTATCTGATAGCGGTCGTGAAATCCTTATTCACGTGGGGATCGACACTGTTAATTTGAAGGGTCAAGGGTTTGAAACATTAGTGTCTGAAAATGACCGTATTGTAAAAGGACAGCCACTATTAAAGGTTGATTTGGATTATGTAAAAGAACATGCGACTTCTACGATTACTCCAATTGTTTTCACCAACTTAGCAGAAGGTGAAAAAGTTGTGATTGAAAAACAAGGCCAGGTAGATTTGAAACAAGCAGATATCGTAAGAATTACAAAATAAGCAGTATGCGGAGCCGACCTTTTAAATGGGGTCGGCTTTTGTGTTTTATAAGTATTGAATTTTTGAAATAACGAATTATAAACGTATAATTGATTCAAAAGGCAGATTAATTGAGAGGCGGCAATCCTGTGCAAATGAAAAAGTCAGTTAAGTGGGTAATTAGTGTTTTATTTTGTTTTCTAGTTATTACGATAGCGGCATTTAATGTATATGGTAATACGCAGTCAGGATTGCAAGGTAACCTCAAGAATAGGCTCGAAGTGTTTATGGATAAAAAGGCTTTGGATAGTCAATTTAATGGTGTCGTGTTAGTTGCCAAGGATGGGAAGGGGGTATTTGAAAAAGGTTATGGATTTGCCAATAAAGAAACAGGGATTCCTAATCAACTAAACACCCAATTTCGTATTGCTTCGCTAACAAAATCCTTTACAGCGGTATCTATCCTTCAACTTGAAAAGAATGGGAAATTGAAAACTTCTGATCCAATATCGAAATATATAAATCATTTTCCGGATGGCGATAAAATTACCATTCAACATTTGCTAACCCACAGCTCGGGGGTTGCCGACCATTCTAAACTTACAGATACAACCAAGCCAATCACGCTGACAGCTTTTATTAATTTAATGAAGAACCAAGCATTGACTTTTAATCCCGGAACAAAATATATGTATTCTAACACGGGGTATATGATACTTGCTTACATTATTGAAAAAGTTTCCGGAAAAAGCTATCAGACCTATTTTCGGGACAATATCTTTAAACCTGCTGGCATGGATCATACCTACTTTAAAAAGGCTGATGCAAAGGATTTTGCAATGGGATATAGGAACATGCGGAAAGTGGTTGAGAGGGATGATGAAAGCCAGCTTGCAGGAGCGGGTGATATTATTTCAACAGTCGGAGACATGATGAGATACAATAATGCGATACATGACTTCAAAATCCTTTCACCAAAAGAGATTGAAAAAATGGAGACAGGCTATATCGATACCTCTAAACTGGGTGTTTTTAAATATGGCTACGGTTGGAAAGTAGCAAATAACCTTATAAGTTTTGGAAGACCTATGATTGAGCATAACGGCAGTTTGCCTGGTTTTAAATGTGAAATAGTGGATTTTATTAAAGACAGGGTTACCGTTATCGTCCTGTCTAATAATACCGGAACATGGAATTCAGGAGAGTTGGCGCGTAAATTGGCTTCAATTTGTTTAGGGACAAAATTTTGGTTTTACCAAAAATATTTTTAAAACGAGTCCATATAAATGGTAGGAAAAAAGGTTCAATAGAATTCTAGCTAATTTTTATTTAAAATAGTGTTGACGTAGTTATATAAATGGTGGTATTATATTTAAGCAGTCGTTAATGACGTGTCAACAACATAATGATAATAACGTGTTGAAAAATGTTGACAGATCGTTAACGAGGTGATATTATTATAAAGTTGCTTCTGGAAGAGATTTTAGAAGTGGAAACAAGATTGTTCTTTGAAAACTAAACAGACAAAAACGTCAACAAACAATAATATTCATGTTTCTTCTATTATATAGGAAACATGAGCCAACGTAACAAATGAGCTACATCAACTTTCTTGGAGAGTTTGATCCTGGCTCAGGACGAACGCTGGCGGCGTGCCTAATACATGCAAGTCGAGCGAATCAATAGGAGCTTGCTCCTGTTGATTAGCGGCGGACGGGTGAGTAACACGTGGGCAACCTGCCTGTAAGACT
>NZ_SMYO01000023.1 GCF_004358205.1 Bacillus salipaludis | reverse complement strand
AGGGAAAGTGCGCCCTTGACAAGCTAGATCCGAAAGGATATTTGGTCTATAAGTTGAACAAGGAATAACTCTATTCATACTGAATAAAACGCTAAATAAAAACATTTGGGTGTGGTGGGTTGACAGTTTCGTTCATATCAGTTCAATAAAAAAAGGCTGCCACAGCAACCTTCCCTTCTTGTATTAGTGCACTCGTTATTTGAAAAAGAAACCTCTACATTCTGTTTAAGTAGTCAAGGTTGCTGTATTCCCCATTGCAATAGAAATTCTATTCCAACTGTTGATTTGATTAATAATCAGTACAAGGTCTACATATTGTCTCTCGTCAAAATGTTCACGTACTCTTTGATAAAGCTCATCTGGCACGCGTTTTGTGGGGATTAAAGTTACGTATTCTGTCAACTCAAGAGCTACTTTTTCTGCATCCGTATAAAATGTGCACTCTCTCCAAGCACCAATACAATATAAACGTTGTTCCGTTTCTCCCATTTTTCTAGCATCAGCTGTATGCATATTCAAACAAAATGCACATCCGTTAATTTGTGAAGCCCGAATTTTTATAAGTTCACGAAGTTTACGGTCTATGCCTGTTGTTTTCGTATACTTCTCCATTTCCATCATTATTTTAAGTGCTTCTGGTGCTACATTGTAATAATCAACTCGTTGTTCCAATTTAATTACCTCCTTAAATAAATAAAAGACTTATTTAATCGACGATTAACATTGTCTATAATATAGACTATAATTATTTTTGTCAAATGAATCTGAGTTACCCAAAAGAGACTTCTTTTATTTGACTAATACTCTAAATATTCCTAAGATACAATTTGATAGCCCTTAAAATAAAAAGCAGGTGAGTTTATATGCAGTATAGTGTCGGAGTTGAATATGCTTTACATTGTCTGGTTTATTTAATTGACGTTCCTTCCGATGAAAGTGTTGGGATTAAGGAATTGGCAGAATTCCAAGGACTTTCCGAGACATTTCTTTCAAAAGTTTTTGGTAAATTATCTAGGGCAAGCATTGTAAGTTCTGTGCCTGGTGTAAAGGGAGGATATAGGTTAGCTAAGTCCCCAGAAGATATTTCCTTTTGGGATGTAATTGAAGCAGTTGAGGGTCCTAAACCTATTTTTCAATGTAAAAATATTAAAGACAATGGATTATTGTATAGAGAAAACTGCTGTTCAGCTCCCTCCTCTTGCACCATCAATTTAGTTATGCTCTCTGCAGAAGAACAAATGCGTGATTACTTGCGTAGTAAAACACTGTCATGGTTAAATAAAGAGCTTGATCGTGTCTTACCCAAACAAATACGTGAAGATACTCAGAAATATTTTTCGAAGAGCAACAACATATAAAAAACCTCTCGTGAAATTCCTAAATTAACAGGAATTTAGAGAGGTTTTTTGCTTAGTTCAAGGAAAACGCATCGTTCCATTTTCTATGAATAATTTGAACCAACCTTCAACTAACGATCGTTTAAGTCCATCATTTCACAATCTTTTTTGTGCAAAAGAAAACAGGCGATCTCTTTCTTGAATATCGTACCCGTTACTTTAGACAGGGTCTAAAATTGTATTATTAAAATATGGTCGTTTGAGTATTATACTTCACAAATTATTTAATAATATTTAATTCTAGAAATTCATCCGTTTCCGTAAAACCAAACTTCTTATACACTGGTCTCCCCATTTTTGAAGCCCCAAGCCATATTTTTGAAATGCCTGAAATCTTCACTTCATCAACTAACTTCGTTAACAGCTTTGTAGCGATTCCTTGCCCACGATAATTTTCATTCGTATACATATTTGCGATATACGCCTTTTTTCCAGTCTTATTGGTGTAACTAGGTGGAAATTCATAAAAAATTACTGCACCACAAGCTATAATCTCTTCTTTATCTTCCACTAGCCATTGAATTAAAGTACCATCGCTTAGTTTATTTTTAAAGAAAACATATAGTTCCTTTTCAATATCTATATTAGGTTCTATACCTTCATCAACTAATTGCTTTTTTCTTAACTCCACCAATAGATCAATATCCTCGTTATTTGCTTTACGATATTTCAACTTCTCACAACTCCTTTATAAAAATCACTATTGATCAGTCCCATCGTGTAGTGCATTTCTCATAATTTTACCATTCAATCTTTATTACACTAACCTGCGAGAGTTTAAGTATAATTTTATACAATTTTTTTATTTAAAAGAAAAAAGGCGACTTCTTCTTGAAGTATCGTAGTCATTAGTATAAGTGTATTCTTTCACAATCAATCATTTTCACAAAATTTCTGTTCGAAATCGAATGTGGCAGATCTGACAAATCCAATCACTAACCGATCAAGGATTCCCATCTGTGCCCTTTGAGCAGCAATCTTTGCTCGCTCTAATAGGGTAAGTACTTGGCGAACTTCTTTCAAGTAAACCCTTCCAGCGTTTGTCAGCTCTACATGCCGCATTGATCTTTCAAACAGCTTCACTCCTAGTTCCCTCTCAAGTTCCAAAATTTGTTGACTTAAAGGTGGTTGTGTCATTTGTAAGCGCATTGCCGCTCGACCAAAATGCAACTCTTCAGCCACTACCGTGAAATATTCAATCTGACGTAGTTCCAAACTATTCCCCTCCTAATTAAGTCGTTTTTCGACTTAAAACTACGATATTTATATTTGCCGTCAACTGTTCTTCAGGAATCCACTTATGAGCCATAATCGATAAAAATAGCGGCATACTATAGGTCAGAACTGAAAGACGTTTGGAATTGTTCTAGGGATAGTTGGCTTATTTCTCGCTATGAATATCCATTTAGGAGGATCCCTCTGGGCTATGTTACTGGCATTAAGCTCCGCTATTTCTTGGGCTGTAGCAAACTTGCTGTTCAAACTGAAATTAAAGCATTGTAATAGTATTCAATATACCACTTGGCAAATGACGATTGGGGCGATGGGCTTATTGGTCTATTTTCTTTCATTTGAACACGGTGAATCGCATTGGGGATTCATGCCGGTCGTTTATATTCTGTTTGCGGGGATTGTTGCCTCAGCCCTAGCGTTTGTGATGTGGAATCATATTTTAAGCCGTACAGAAGCAAGCAAAGCATCCATTTCTTTATTACTTGTGCCTGTCGTAGGAGTTCTGTCCGGATGTATATTTTTGCATGAAGCCTTAAAAATAGTAACGTTAGCAGGGATTTTTCTCGTACTGGTAGGAATATGGTTTGTAAATAGTAAAAGTAACAAAATTGAATCAAATGTTATGGATGAAGCCCTATAGACGAAACGACTAGACAAAGTTTCTTAAATAACTAAATAATAAAAGTAATTACATTCAAACTATGATTACTTTGTTTCCCTAAGGTCTTAGTACGGGTAAAAAATCCATCCTTTAAGGAGAACTAAAAGTCTCAAAGGATGGATTTTTTTTACTTTACCACTTAATAGCTAATAGTTAATAGGACCGCTAATTTTTAGCGGTTTTTGAATTGTATATATATAGAAGGATATTTCAACCCCATAATCCATACCTATCATCTTGGTATCTTGCTTGATTTTTTTAATCCAGTTTGGGGAATTTAAGTACAAAATTCCATAATTCCCCTTTTGGAATAAAAAAAGGCAACCTTCATTGAAGAGTCGCACCTCGCTGCTTTAATAATCATTAGTTTTCTTGTATTTTTCAAAAAGATATTGAAATCCATATAAACAAAAAGCCTTGTAAAAGAAATATAGAAAGAATTGAAATTCGTTAAATTGAACTAATTTATATAGTTTTAATTTTGTGAACAACCTTGTTATTGGAGATACAAAAATTGCTTCGCCAATAACGTTTAACATAATAAACTTTTTAAAATTTCCGTATCCCCATTTTAATGTCCATAAAGCCATCGCCAGCATTGGGCCAATGAGAAAAGGAAATTCATTTTGAAAAAAGGACTGTGGTTTATTATAAAAAGACCACCATCTGCGTTTTTTTCCAATTTGAGCATCCAAACTACATATTAGAACAGCAAGGATTGAGGCTGGTAAAAATCTCTTTATAGTCCGCCATCCTAATAAAGGTATTGTAAGCCAGGAGAGTAATATCAGTACGATATTAAGTAACCAATGTTTTTTCAATGACATATGAATTTCCCCCCTTCTTTTCCAAAATGAATTATTAAATTTAGTATTTCTCCTTGTTTATTTCGCTATTCTGCCACAATAGCACAATAAGTAATACTTTTAAGGTGATGCCAAGAGCCATCGTGTCCGAATCCGTGTTGCTTCAGACAGCCCCGAAGTAGCTCCTCTAGGATCAGTAAAATAATACCTTTTAAGGAAATGAAATGGGACTTAAAACAATTAGCTGTATAACGTATAATGGAGAACGTTATTTTAACAGTTCAACACATTAATCTAAAGTTTTCAAATTCCCCACCCGAATTCGTTCGGAAAAATATTTATAAGAGGTGAAATGGTATGGAACTCAGTACGACTAAAAGAAACTATATTCCACGCCATCCACTCAAATTAACAGTTTGGCGTATTATTGTCATTTTGATTTTGCTACTCTTCTTAAGCGGTAGCGAATTTTTATATGGGACAAATAAAGGACACCAACTTCGAAGAATGACCGTTGGGACTGTCCTTTCATCACAGCATCCTCAGTATGTGAAATACTTGAGTTTTTTGCTTCCACAGTCGGAAATAAAAGAATTGTATCAAGCCATGTTACACCCTCCGATTAAGCAATCGTCAGTTACTCCTGTAGTAACGAAAGATAAAAAGGAATCCACTGGCAAGAAGGAATCGGTTAACGTGGACACGATTAATACAGCTAATTTCACAGCAAAAGTTATGGTGGTTCCTGATCCCACAACCGTTCACCTTGTAGGAACGAAGTATTCTACCAAAGGACAGCCATTATCTGATTTGATTAAAGAAAATAATGGAGTTGCAGGGATTAATGGCGGGGGATTTTATGATCCAAAAGGAAATGGTTCCGGGGCCCAGCCAAAAGGGATCGTTATCATCAATGGTAAGGTTATAAATTCTCCACATGGCTACAAAGTGCCTCAGCTTGTAGGTGCAATTTTAAAAAATGGCGAGTTTATCACAGGAAGTTATTCCGTAAACCAACTAGAGAATTTGGGAGTTCGTGATGCGGTAAGCTTTGGTCCGCAATTGATTGTCAACGGTCAAAACCAAGTAACATCAAACATTGATGATGCCTGGGGATGGGCACCACGGACGGCCATTGGTCAAGCAAAAAACGGAAGCATCGTCATGATTATCACAGATGGCCGTTATTATTGGGATAAAACTCATCGGGGTGCCACCATGTCTGATATCGTTCATTTATTTGAGAAATACCACGTTACCAACGCGGTTGCCATGGATGGCGGAGGATCCACTACGATGATCAAGGATGGAGTACTTCAGCTAAAACCAGCTACCCAGACTTCTGTAGGCATGCGTTATTTACCCAATGCATGGATTGTGATTCCGCATTAAATGAAAAAACACCTTCACTCATTTGTGAAGGTGTTTTTTCATGGTTTTTCTGACATTTATTATTTTTAACATTATCATTTTTCCGTATTTCATACTTACTTTATTTCATTCTATTATCTTTTCATTTCTAACCTTTAATAAATGTTAAAAGGTCATTATTTAGCCGGTCTGAATGTGTGATGTATAGTCCATGCGGGGCATCTTTGTACAAAATAAACCGGTTCTTGGGTAATAACATTGCTGACTTTTGGCCGGAGATTTCTACCGGGATTGATCGATCTTTATCACCGTGGATAATGAGTATAGGTACAGATATGGACCGCATCTCCTCGCGAAAATCCGTTTCAATGATCACTTTATTACACTCAACCACTGCTTTAAGCGATGTCTGCAACATATCCCACCGAGTCCATTCACCAATTGCGCTGGTATCAGAACGATTGAAGTATGGCAGCTCATTTTGACGTAACCAATTTGGAAAGTCTCGTTTCCACGTTTCACGCACCATTTCTGCGACATCTTTGGATACTCCTTTAGGATTATCCTCTGTTTTCATCAAAAGTGGCACAATGGCAGAGACAAGCACTGCACGGTCCACCCGATCGTTGCCATGACGTGTTAGATATCGAATCACTTCACCACCACCCATAGAATGACCTACAAGCGTGACATTTCGAAGATCCAGGTATTCAATCAGTGCAGCGAGATCGTCTGCCAGGGTGTCGAAGTCGTACCCGTTCCCCGGATCATCGGAACGCCCATGACCACGTCTGTCATATGCTATACACCTTAAGTCCTGATCTGCTAAAAAAATTCTCTGATAATCCCACATTCTAGAACTTAGTGACCATCCAGAAACAAAAACTACCGGATTGCCTGTTCCCCATTCTTGGTAAAACAGTTGCAAACGTTCTTTGGTTTTGAAAAATGGCATCGCCAATCCCCCACTCTTTTTATAGATTTTTTTAGATCAAAAAAATCAGGACTTTCATGATGTCGTATGGTCAATGAGATTATTTCACTTTTAGGAAAACGAAAGCATTCGAAAACTCATGAACGAAGAAAGCTTTTTACGGTAGCTAAGAAGGCTGGTAAATTATCATCATGCACAAAGTGCCCGGCATGATCTATCGTCACCAATTCGCAATTCGGAATAAGTTCAGAAACTTCCTTCAATTTATTTTGGGGAACATGACTGGACCCACCGCCTATAATAAGAGTTGGCTTGATAATGTCCTTAAGACGTGCCCACCATTCGGGATTGGGGTCATTAAGTTGCCTTAGAATCGAAGGCACAACCAGCCAATCAAATGGCAGGTGAGCAGGAGGTTTAGAAGGAATCTCGATTGGCTTATCTGGAAAAGGAGGTGGAGTGTCTTCAACAATCAACTTTTCTATCCTTGAAGGAAATCTTTCCGAGAAAAGATAGGATACAGTTCCTCCCATGGAATGACCAAGTAACGTAAATTGTTCTAAATTCATCGCATTCGCAAAATGAAGCAAATCATCGCACATCAGTTCAAAGGTGTAAGTTCCAGCTCTTGCACTCCCAGCGTGACCCCGCTGATCTAAAGCTAAAACGCGGTATTTTTCTGCTAAAGCAACTGCCACCTGATCCCATGATTCTGCACTTTTCCCCAGTGCGTGAAGAGAAACAAGCGGTGCTGCAGAAGGGTCCCCACTCTCTCGATATTGAAAAGTGAGTCCATTCAATTCAATTTGATTTACCCGTGTTTCCATCTCGCTCATCTCCTAAGGGCTTCGCCATTTGAAACCCGATTTATTTAATTCCATACCTACATATTTCAGCTAATATGTGATTATTGCCTGCGATCTGCAATCAATCTGGAATGATAAACGAAGACCTTTTAACTTAAGAAGTGCTCTTCTATTTTCATGGTTGAAATTTTCACTTCCCTTTTTATGCGGTACAAAATTCTTGAATGATTTGTTTTTTTATTTCTTCTATCGGAAACTCTTGTGGATAGGTAGATATCATCAACATAATACCTTGAAGGACGGATGAAAAATATAACGACCGTTTCCTTGGCTGCTTTACTCCCAGCCTTTCAAATATTTTACATTGCACCTCAAACATTCTTGCGTTCTCTTTAATAAGGAGTTTACTGTATTTAATCAACTCTTCGTCTGCCTCTGGCTGAGTTTGCAGGTGCAGATAGAATCGATGGACTTCTGGACTTTGATGGATATTATCAATCGCTCCTTCAATAATGTGTTTAAGTTGCTCACTGGGTTTCTCGAGAGCGGCTGCTCCTTCCATTACTTCAATCACTTCCCTGATTCTAGCCTCGACCATTTCAGACAGCAGTTCTTCTTTTCCTTTATAGTAATTGTATAGTAACCCTTTAGAAATGCCCGCTTGTTTAGCTACATCGTTAATAGAGGTAGCATAATATCCCTGTTTAATAAATAACTCCATAGCGGCAGCACGAATTTTTTGTTTTGACAGTTGGCGAATACGATCATTCTCTTCAGGTGTTCGCGGCATTTTATCTTCAATCCTCCATAAAAGCAGTGATTTCTTCATATAAATGTTCAAATATGTCAGTGTCAACAAAAGTTTCTGCATAATCTATTTCACTTGAACACCCAGATCCTATTTCCCGTTCATGTCTTAATAAATACACACCACACCTTCCATTATTTAACATAATATACAGTATTATTTTATTATTGAATGAACGGTTAGTCAATGATAAATTCCTATTTGCTCAAATTAGAAAAGATTGAGGAATTAAAAAATAATCACTTACTTGATGGTGCAAAAATTGCTTATTACCTTCTTTTTACCATTTTTGTGCGCTATTTCTCCGCCAATTTAGCTGAGCCAATGATAGCTCCGAAAGTAACACAATCCTTTTCAAAAACGATACAAAATGGGACTAAATGTTTTTCCGTTTTGATGTTCACCGACATATGATAATGTACCGATGAATGAAAAAAGAAAGGAGGAGTTGATATTGAGTGAGGAGAAAAAAAGTAAAAAAGGTAAATCACTGTGGGGACCACTTTTGGCAGCACCCGCTGTATTTTTTCTTGCCCCTCTTGGAATCGGACTTTATCTTACTCATCCTTTCCCGGCAAAAACCACAAAAAACCCGAAGGACTACGGACTTACATTCGAAGAGATTGAATTTTTCAGCCGAAAAGATCAAGTAAGGCTGTCTGGCTGGTGGATTCCTGCCGCTTCCAAGCAAAGTAGTAAAACCGTCATCACTGCACACGGTTATATGAACGAACGAGCCATGGAAGGGATTGATGGCTTGCAACTCGCCAAAGCTCTTTCGAAACAAGGCTATAATGTGCTAATGTTTGATTTTCGCAATGCAGGTAAATCAAAAGGAAGAACCACAGGGTTGGGTTTTTTTGAAAAGCACGACTTATATGCAGCGATTGAGTATTCGATTCAGAAAAAAAAGCAGAAAAAGCTTGCGCTGCTTGGCTGGAGTATGGGTGCTTCCACTGCGCTTATTGTTGGATGCGAACATCCTGCGGTTTCTGCCGTCATAGCCGACAGTCCCTTTAGTGATTTAGAAGCTTTTTTAAAAGAAAATCTTTCCTATTGGAGCAAATTACCCAAAAAGCCTTTTACACCGATCATTTATCATTCCATGCGAAAACTCCTCAAAATTGACCCCACTGAAGTTTCACCAATCAATAATGTGAAAAACACGAAAGGAAAATCCTTCTTATTGATCCACAGTAAAACGGATGAAGCGATTCCCTATACCGAGAGTGAAAAACTTATTCAATCCATTTCACCAGATAACACTCGAGAATTGTGGCTGACAGAAGATGGTGACCATATTCATTCGTATCTTTTGAATAAAGAAGAGTATGAGCGTCGTGTTCTCCGGTTTCTAAATAAATACTTAAAGCTTGCCTAAAGTCGGATCCTTGCTCTTCTGGTTATTCCATCTTTGGCCTAGCTTTTGGGATATATTAGGTCAAATCCTCGTCAATGTATGGCGAGGTTTTTTAGTTTGAAATTCTATCATGGTTACGGTTGAAGGTACACACCCCTTCAAATTTAAACCTGAGTTAGTTCATGTACTATTTATTCATTCTTAATCATTCTTTAACAATTAATTCAGTCAGAATTCAGGTTGCTTTATTATAAATAATTTGTTGGTAAAAATTTTTGCATAGGAATTTACATGAAAACTATTTAATCCTAGTTATTAATCATTATTGGAAGAAGGTCTACTATGAACAAAGCTTTATCAGTCTCCATGAATCAGGCAAATGAAATGTTTGCGAAGGTTCCCGAAATTACACTCTACTTTTGGATTACGAAGCTACTGACTACTGGAATGGGAGAGGTGGCCTCTGATTATTTATTCGAAAATCTAAATCCACTTATCTCTGCACCTTTAAGTGTACTAATTTTTGTAGCCGCCATGATCCTGCAGTTCAAAGTACGCCGTTATATACCAAGTGTCTATTGGTTAGTTGTTGTGATGGTCAGTATATTTGGAACAATGGCTGCTGATGTCGTTCGTGTCGGACTCGGCATCCCCTACATCGTGTCTACCATCTTCTTTATAGTGACACTTGCCGGTGTTCTCATCACTTGGTTTTCCAAAGAAAAAACTTTGTCCGTACACAGCATTTTCACCCGTCGCCGTGAAATCTTTTACTGGCTAACCGTACTGGTTACATTCGCACTCGGTACCGCCGCAGGCGATATGACCGCATCAAGCATGCATTTGGGTTACTTCTCATCAGGTGTATTGTTTACTGTCTTGCTCGCTATTCCAGCTTTGGGTTACAAATTATTTGGTCTAAATGAAATTTTTGCTTTCTGGTTCGCTTATATCATGACGCGTCCGGTGGGTGCATCGTTCTCGGATTGGTTAGGGGCATCTCAGAGCCACGGTGGTCTAGGAATCGGTAAAGGCTTGGTTACACTTGTATTATTGCTCCTTATTATAATCCTCGTTGTCTTTCGGGGAGGTTCACCCGCGAAAAGCATGGAAGCGAACGAGAGTGTGGAAAGAGTATCCTAATAAATAAAGGTAAAAGTTGAAAGAGGAAAAATGGAAGCTGCCCCAAAAGGTCGTTTCATGACAACCCTTTTGGGACAGCTTCACTTTAATATATAAATGAACTTTTTGTGAGTTAAATCATAACTCTGTTCACGTCTCATCAACATTTTTCTCAAAGTGTTCAAGCAATGCACGCACTTCATCAGTTGATTTTGTGTTCATCAATTGATTTCTTAATTCACCAGCTCCACGGAATCCCTTAACATAGATTTTGAAAAAGCGATGCAGCCCTGAGATTGAACGCGGCAGTATTTCCGCATATTGATCTTGAAGATCAAGCTGCAGTCTTAAAAGATCAAGGTATTCTTTACTGCTATGCTCTTTTGGCTCTTTTTCAAAAGCAAAAGGATTTTTAAAAATACCTCGCCCGATCATAATGCCATCAATACCATATTGTTCGGCAAGTTGCAGTCCAGTTTGACGGTCCGGAATGTCTCCATTGATGGTGAGTAGCGTATTTGGCGCAATACGATCACGTAATTTTTTGATCTCCGGAATTAGCTCCCAATGCGCATCTACCTGACTCATTTCCTTTCTTGTACGTAAATGAATAGATAGGTTGGCAATATCCTGTTTTAAAATATGCGTTAGCCACTCCTCCCACTCCTGTACCTCCTTATAGCCAAGTCGGGTTTTCACGCTGACAGGCAGTCCGCCCGCTTTTGCTGCTTGTATAAGTTCTGCCGCAACATCTGGACGCAGAATAAGGCCACTACCTTTCCCTCTCGATGCCACATTCGGTACAGGGCAGCCCATATTAATATCGATGCCTTTAAATCCTAGCTCTGCCATGCCAATACTCATTTGGCGGAAATATTCGGGATGATCCCCCCAAATATGCGCCACCATTGGCTGTTCATCTTCAGTAAAAGTCAAACGGCCACGCACACTTTTCATACCCTCTGGATGACAATAGCTATCCGAGTTTGTAAACTCTGTGAAAAATACATCCGGCCGACCGGCTTCACTTACTACGTGACGAAAAACAACATCTGTCACATCTTCCATTGGTGCAAGTATAAAAAATGGTCGTGGTAAATCACGCCAAAAATTATCGATCAATTCAAACTCAAATCCTCTCATTATGGATATAACTCATACACTCGGCAAAAAAAATATAAAGCCAAATGTTCCACTCCTTATACACTTATATCATGCTTTATAACTTATTATCAAACACAAATATCCTTGGACATTTATTATTTGTAAAAAATTTATTGCGAATATCAATGGAATCGTTAGCTCTCCTTAAATTGGAAAGTAGTTTTATGTGTGTCTAAAATGACTAGGTCAGTACAATCAGAGCCTCTATTGTTGTAAGCAAATAAAAAAACGCTTGGCTGTAAACCAAGCGCTGCACTACATGCGATTCCCCACGCCCACTGGCACTAGGAAATCACGTGGTCGGTCTAAGTAGGTTCCTCCTAGTCCAAACATTCAAAAATTGAGCTTAACCAATGTTTGTCAATTCCCGATTATTACGATCTAACACTTCAATCTTCACATTACCACCAAGATGATGTGACACTAAATCAGACAATTCTTTAAGCGCCATATGAAACTCAGCACTTCTTGCTTCATCAATTAATTCAATACAGAGGAATGCATTTTTTGTATTTTCTGTTAGCATCGTCCTCTTAGCTTCACGCCAATTCCAGCATCTGCATATTGCGCCATCATCATCTTTATAAACTATTTCACCTGGATATGGCGAAGCATTTTCATCATTTCCCAATGGAATAAACGGTTCATTACCATTTGCCATCGTTAGCCGAAGATCACCCGCAAAAGTGTCGATATCTTCCCCACCACATGGAAACCCATAACGCAATGAAATGGAATTGTAGATGTCAACAAGCGGATTTATGGTTCCGATGTGACTGCCATTTTTCACTCTTTTTAATAAAGCTTCAATGGAACATTTGGCCCCTTTTTTTGTCTTGAATTTCTGAAAAGCTTCTCGCCAAACGAATATGACTGGATTCTTACTGAAGTCCTCCAGATTGAGAAACTTATGTGCTTCTTTCTCTGCCTCCTGCAGCAGCTGATCGTAGATTCCAACATCTCTTATTGAATTATCAATCCCCTGGCAAATAATAGTGCCGATCTTTGCATGAGGGAATAACGACCAAAAATCATCTTCAATAATAAATCTAGGCATATATGATCCCTCCATTTTAATTACCTTATTTCCGTTGCTCACGCATCCACTGAGCAACCTGTTTTTCCCCTTGTTCATTTGATTTTTCAAGCTTTGCAATAATCGATTTATAATCGGCATCACTGCGATTTTGACTCATTTTGGCTGCACCTTGAATAGAGGTGATTTCAATATCAAAGCCAACGATTCCTTTCATTTCACTCTCAAGCAACTCTGGGTCAAACGTATCCCAGAGCCGGCCGTTTTCACGGTGAGACTCGTAGCGTTTAAGCATTGTATCCAAAGCTGATTTCAGCTCGTCCCCACTAATTACACGTGCCGTACCATAGGCATGTACAGCAAGATAATCCCATGTAGGAACCTCATCAATCTCATACCAACTTGACGAAATATAAGCGTGCGGTCCTTGAAAAATTAGCAGGACATCACGATTGTTATCCAACGTTTTCTTCTGCATGTTTCCGTATGCAATGTGCCCGCTCGCATAGATTTTCCCTTCCTCTTCACGAATTTCCAACGGAATGTGAGTAACCAAGGGGCGATGATTTCCATCAACAGTAACCATTAAGGCAAACGGATAAGACTTCATCATTTGAACTGCTTCATCATGATTCATACGATATTGCTTGGGAATATACATAATCTTCATCCTTTCAACTTGTCATTGAATTTTTATTAATATCCGATAAAAAAATAATATTATAGATTCTGACATAGAAAAAGGTACAAAAATAAATAAGTATACATGTCAGAAAGGAAAGCAAAAAAATAACCATTTATTCCTTTACAGATAACTCTCCAACTTTTTGTTTCACAATCGCACTCTAGTCTGGATTATCAGCTGCTTTTAAAAAGTAGTTTTTTCCTTACCTTTAAACTAGTATTAAATATTTATCTCCATTTAAAAAGTACCCCATAATGCTATGCTCTAGGAAACCTTCTTTTTGTGCAGACTGCCCCTTTAGCTTAAATAGAACAACCGTTTCAATTTCGTAAAACAGGTCAATAATTCCAGAAATTATGTTTTGGGTATATACTTTTAATCATTTTTTTCTCCAAAAAGGAAATATTAAGTTTAACAAAATAGTAAAGGAGCAAATTTATGTCTAACCACAATAAAAAAATGGTGTTCTCCGTGGCTATCGGTTCCTTTCATGGGGAAAAATTCATTTTTTAGATTCTTGCCTGCGGCATGTTTTACCAACTTGTTCATAAGTGTACTTAGCATTGTTGCGAATAAGAAAAAGTGGTTGATAAAACCTTGGAGTTTTTAAAGTAAAAAGATGACTCATACGATTTGGTATGTTATATGTGTTGGTTTTGCAATTGTCATTTATGGTTTCAGTACATAATAGAAAAATGATTAGAAAAGCTTCTAGTCCTGTTGCTGAAGGAAGAATCAATGAGTAATGAATCAACAATTAGATGGAACCGCAGTTGGTGGCAACAAGGGGGGAGCTAGTTGAGTGATGAGGAAAACAAACAAAATTGAAGCTGTATTTTGGAGCATTGCTCTTCCCGGTTTTGGTCAAATTCTTAATGGACAGCTGATCAAAGGCATGCTTTTTATATTCCTAGAATTCCTTATTAACGTAATGAGTTCATTTAATAAAGCTATTATGCTAAGTTTTTTAGGTGAAATAAGTGAGGCAGTGCAAATAATTGATTATCAATGGCTGATGTTTTATCCATGTGTTTACATGTTTGCAATGTATGACGCCTTCAAGCATGCAGGTGAGAATAGTGGACCGTTTTCCTTTTTACCTTTCGCTTTTGGTGCATATTTCGTTACAGTAGGACTAATGTATTCAACGAAATTTACTATTTTCGGAGTATTTTTCGGTCCAATTTTTCTTCCTATGTTATTTTTAATCCCAGGATTATTGGTTGGATTTTTGATTCGTTATCTATTAAAAAAATGCAAAAAAAATTAATGTTTTACATTAATAAAGACGATGATTCTTGAGTGAAGGAAACACCGTCTTTTTTAAATCAAAATTAACTTTTTCCACTGTTTCAGCTGAAACCAGCTACCCAAACTTCTGTAGTCATGTGTTATTTATCTAATGCATGGATGGTTATTCCCCATTAAATAAACGAACACCTTCACTCATTTGTGAAGGTGTTTGTTTTCGAATTGCCCTGATTAATCTAAATACTTCTACTTTTCATACTTTAAAAAGTGACCTTCCATCATGTTAAACCTCATTTAGCTGCTAACTTATTTCGATCAACAGCATGTGGCGGTTGTTCCATCCACCCTTTTTCAATAAAAATTTTTGCTGCCGCTTCAACAAATTGTGAGATTTTCAATAACGACTTTGAATACATTAGCCCGATATCATGCCTTCCGTTAACAGCAGTAGAATTTCCAAATGCTCTTATTTTCATCGAGAACATATCCATTTTATGAAATAACATTATTTTATCTGAAAAGGGTGAAAAAGTTGAAGTTGTCACCAAATCATCCAAAAAAGAAGGTGTAGGTAGATTCTCATCATGTAGCTTTTGCATATAGTGTTCGATGCTTGTGGAGGTCAAGTCCCTGCCCCACTCAAACAATTTCCGTATCTTTTCATCCTTTACCACTTGGGCAAATGACATAATCAGCGCTTTGCTCGCAGTATTATTTTCAATATTATCGTAAAGGTGAGCAATTTCTAATGCATGTAACGAACGCACATGTCCCAAAAAACCATTTAAAAAGTCCTGATGAACAAACTCCACCTTATCTGGTACAGGTATAATAGGAGGTTTGATAATATATCCTTTATTCATTAATATTTCATTGATTTGCGCCATTAAGTCCATTGTGGCATCCATACAGTTCCTAAAGAATTCTTTAACATCCCTTCTAATCATAAGCGGTATTGCAACGTTATAGATACTCATTCCTGCTTTTGCAACGTATTTCAAATAATGAACATAGAATCGATCTTGAAATAAACGAGGAGCTCCAAGGTTTACGTCTTCTTCCCCAAAACCTTTAGGAATAGGGAAGTTCTCCTTTTCAAAAATTCCTTCAATAGTATTCATAAATTTTAAGCTTAATTTTAATGCATTTTCTAATAAAGTTTTTATATCTTTATCTTCAACATGTTGGAGATAATAACTTAATATGCATTTTGACATGCTGTTTCCCATATAAGTAGCCCAAAGTTTGCCCATTTCTGCAGAAGTTAATGGTTCACTAGTATCTTCTTTATATGAACCTAATTTAATTGGCTTAATTGTTTCCATGGTATCTCCTTTCCTACCTGATTTTGATTAGTATTTACCTTCAATTGGAATCATACTCGATAGATAAGCCATTCAAAATCGAATTAGAAGATTTCTACCGTCTCGCTCAATAATAAAGGTCTTTACCCGTACAGGAGCTTTTAGCAAATTTAGTTGAAATGAAGGCATATCGCAAAGCCAGATGAAAGCTTGAAAAATCAATAATGCCAAGATTCCCTTGCGCCGATTATTGTTCGGAATAAACAGCATCAAGCAAATAAATCCGGTCAACCACATTGCTATCAGGATGATACGCTCCACTAGCATATTTATAGAAACTCCCCTTTTTTATTTTTTTTTGAAAAGAAAATTCAAACTATTCCTAGGATTGATTCAATCTTAGTATGAACGAAACATTGGCAGAATTATCACCACTCTGGAACACCTTATCGGAAAAAGATAAAAAAAGAGTGCCAGCATGTCCTAGTTCTAAATAGGTCCTGGCACTCGTAACTTTTCTTGTATAAGGATTTACAACGCTATTTCTTAAGATTGTTCAATCGTAGCAGCATAAATAGGTGAATTATTTTTCTCAAACCTAGCGATTTTAATTCCTCCATCACACGTTTGAATATCCAAGATCTTTCATTAGCTGGATTATCATGATCCTTTGTAGGCTTGGTGTAATTCCGCAAGATTAAATTTCTTCATTTTAAGAAATGCTTTCGTTACGCGCTCTAGCTGCTCAGGTGTGCCCTTACTCATCATCTTATCCATCTCACTTGGCACAATCTGCCAGGATAGACCAAACTGATCTTTCAACCAGCCGCATTGCTCGGCTTCCGGAACCGCAGAGAGCTTTTCCCAGTAGTGATCAATCTCTTCTTGTGTGTCGCAGTACACCATAAAGGAGATGGCCTCGTTAAAACTGAATTTATGCCCATGCGCACTATCCATTGCTGTAAACCACTGATTATCTAAGCAGAAATCAGCGAACATGATGGTTCCTTCTTTGTCAGGATCCATGCCTTTAGGATAACGGGCGATCAGTCCCTGCTTTGCATTCTTAAATACGGATAAATAAAAGTTAATCGACTTTTCCGCCTTCCCGCATTTATCACCGACAAATAGAAGTGATGGCAAGATTGCAGGCCGTTCTTCCCCTTCAGGATTGGTAAGGATTAACTGCCAGGACAAACCATATTTATCCTGTATCCAGCCATACCTTTCACTGAATGGATACTGGCCAAGCGGCATCAATGCTGTGCCACCTTCGGACAATTTGTTCCAAACCTCATTTAATTTTTCACTCGCGTCTTTTACTCGCGATGGGTCAAAATTAACCATGAAAGATACCGATGGATTGATCTTGAAATAAGGTCCTGCACTTATGGCCATGAACTTCTCCCCCCATAGCTCAAAAGAAACGATATCGGAATCACCTGAGGGTGTGCCGTGGATTGTCGTTACATTTGTAATTTTGGAATCTGGAAATATGGAAGCGTAAAACTCAGCTGCTTCTTTTGCTTCCCGGTCATACCATAAATGCGGAACGATTTTTTGAATTGTGTTTGTCATTGTTACTCCTCCTTTATCTTCAATGGAAATTTCCTGCACTGAGTTTTAACCTATAATGATTCGCTCTTTTGGATAATGATAATTCGTTTTAAGTGGTTTACCACCCATGATTAATAAAAAGGTAAAGATGCCGATTCTTCCGATGAACATTAAAATCATAATGACAACTTTACCCATGACACTTAATTTTGCCGTGATTCCCATGGAAAGACCGACCGTTCCAAAAGCAGATGAAACTTCAAAGATAATCTCCAATAATGAAAAATTCGGTTCCAAGATGCTAAGTATGACGGTACTGATACAACAAAGCATCATCGCTGTTGTAATGACGATAAAGGATTTTATGACATCCTCCATCGCGATTTCCTTTCTGAAAATTTTTATGGTCGTTGTTCCGTTCGCAAAATAATAGATACTTAATATCATAATCGCAAAAGTAGTCGTCCTGATCCCTCCTCCCGCACTACTTGGAGATGTTCCGATAAACATAAGAATACTTAAAATAAATAAAGTTGGCGGTGAATATTCATTAATATCGATTGTATTAAGTCCACCATTCCTAGAAGACACCGAATAAAACAGCGAATTAAAAAAAGACTCGTGCCAAGATTTATCGGCAAAGAAACGATTATATTCACATCCATAAATCAATATGGTGCCGACTACAATTAAGGCAAAAAATGTTAGCGTCGTAATTTTTGTAAACAAAGAAAACCGATAAGGTGTTTTCTTCCGGTGTTTAAAAAACTGTATCACTTCCATCAGTACTGGAAAACCAATCGCTCCTATTATTAACAACACCATCGTCATGATTAACACAAAATAATCATGGGAAAATGGGATTAATGATTCTCCTGTGATATCAAATCCCGCATTGGTGGCAGCACTAACAGACGCAAAGAAACCTTGTAAATAAGCTTCCTGCCAGGTAGGAAAGTATTTTAAAAAGTATGTACCAAAAATAATAGCCGCTACTAATTCCATGATTATAAAGAGGAACAGGATATTTCTGACGAGCTTAACTAATCCGGAAAAAGTGGGAAGGTTTTGATCCGTCATAATCAGCATTCGGTCTTTTATTCCGATCCTTCTTCCGATTAAAAGCCAAATCGTTGTTCCAAGAAACATAATTCCGATTCCGCCAAATTGCAAAATGAGCGCAAAAATAAATGTTCCCGGAACACTTAGAACCTCATTGATCGTAATGGTGGATAATCCTGTCACACTAACCGCACTTACAGCAGTAAATAGCGCATCAATCAACGTTAAGTGAACATTGGGTTTTAATGTAATCGGCAGCATTAATAATATAGTTGAAACCACCACAGCAATGAAGTAATAAATGAAGATTAATTGCGCAGGTTGTAGTGAGATCTTTTTTTTCTGTTTTAAAATTTCCATGTCTCTCCATGTTACCCCTTTAGTGGAATAATCCAAATGTTTTTTTCTTTCTCTATATCCTTTCATTGTCCGATATTCATATTGTTAATGCAAATCATACCCTCGCTATTTTTTTACTTTTATTTTTTCCGGTATGACCGTCCAGTACTTGGGGTCTTCTAAGCCGAGTCTCCAAATCCCAATGCCTCGTAGGTTATATTTTTCTATTAGGTTTAGTTTAACCCGCAAACTGGAGCTATTCTCGAACCAACTTGGTGGCGATGATGTTCTTCATCTGTATAACCAAAATGGGGTGTTTGCGTAATAGAGTCCCACTTAACTTTCGCTTTATATTTTGTTTTCTGCCCCATTACCTGTGCATAAGAACTATAAACGGCTTTGTTCGTTGTAGTATCCCAGTCCCATCCATAACCAGCAATACCGAGTAAAATTTTTGTGGAAGGCACTCCCTGTTTCAAAGCATAAAGAATGGTTGCTTCTGTCCAATCAACTGATGCCGTCGACCCGGGTTTTGTTCTGGGGTTATGTTCATCGTAGGTCATAATCATTAACCCATCAGAAAATTGACCAAGTTTTGCGTAATCAAACCACGGTGACCAGGGATTCGCCCGGGAATCGCCTGTGTTTGGCGGGACTGAAACTGTCACCACCTTCCCCTCATGATGCAGCGCATCAGACAATTCTTTCATCATCAGACTAAAGGAATCCCGGTCAGATAAATACAAATTTTCCATGTCAATATTAATCCCATCATATTCAAACTGATTGATTTCCTTTCGCAAGTTTTGAATGAACATATGGCGGTTCATATCGTGATCAAGCACATCACTCGCTACTTGTTTACCTTCCTTAACCGTTTCATATAGAAGGTTATGAACAACTAGATATACCTTCAGATGTTTTTTATGAGCATTCTGAATTACCATTCGCTTATGGTCCGCTGTAACAGAATCGATAAGACTTCCCGGATGTTGATCATCAAGCTTATACCAAAAGGGAGCAATGATGCTCAAATTGGTGAATTCCGCGTCAATTATAGGTTGAGACCCTGGATATTTTCCTTCCTGTTCAGTGTAGAAACCTAGAACTTCACGAGGAGTTTTATTTGTTTTAGTTTCCACTTTGCTTTGTGACTGACTACAGGATGTCAGTGGTAGTAAGGTCATACTCAAAAAAATGATGATGAATGACCGATAACATTTTCGCAAAATCGTGCACCTACTTCTCTACTATGTACACATAATTTTAGCTAAGAATAGAGAAAGCATTCAAAAAATACTTATAAAACCCTAAACTATACCTTTTTTGTACATAGGCGGAGCAAATTAATTTTTTGTAAGTTTTCTGATATTGAAATGTAATGCTCTTATTAAGAAATTGATATATAGCTGTGTTATAATTCTGAAAAATCAGATAGAATTTTCGGTGATTCTGAGGGTATTGTCACGTAGAGTTTTAATAAGTGAGGGATGTTTTTTGCTAATAAAATATAAAAAAAGTTATGAAAAAATTGCAATGGGGCTCCTATCCTTTATTCCAAGCGAAAAGGATCTTAAAAAAATGATGATCACCATTAATGAGTATGATACGGAGAAAGACCGAACGCTCTACCTGTGGAAAGAAAAAGAAGGGATAGTAGGCCTGATAGGTATATTGTTTAAAAATAACCAAATCTTATTGCAACATATTGCCATAAATCCCTCTCATCGAAATCAGGGATTCGGCAAGCATTTGGTGAAAGCTTTAAAAAGACATTATCCTACTACGCCAATTCTTCCAACTGAAAACACGGAAGCTTTTTTACATAAATGCAACATAATTGAAGATTTGCAGAAAGATATGAAAGAACTAATGGCTGCGCCGAATTAATTTACTTTAATTCAGAAATGTATAGGCAAAATTACTTTGAAATCTTGCTGCACTATTCTTTAAAGCAAATAATCATTTTTCAATAATCACCAAGAAAATTATTTTAATTTTTCCTCCACGAATGCTGATTATCCGTCTCAAAATGATTAAATTGACTAAACTCCTACATTCATCCACAGACATTGCACCATCTTTTTCATGTTTACAAGGTGGTGCTCCACTTTATCATAAACCTCCCTTTTATTACATTATATATATACATAGATTAATATTAGTCGAGGTGTTATGATGCACTTTTATGAACGAGATAGTGAAAATGAATTCGATACGACTAGAAAACGAGCAACGTTTCGAACACAGGTAATAAATAAGAATTTTTTTAAAAATATCAATTGGGGAAAATTAGAAATAGAAGATGGATTAGTAAAAAAGAATCGATTGGTTCCTGTCCCTTTCCCTGTTATTCACGGAAAAAACACAGTGTTACCGGTTTGGGATTTAAGCAGATATTCTTTTTTATTAAACGAACAAACACCTGATACAGTAAACCCAAAGCTATGGGAACAAGCAAAATTAAACCTCCATGCAGGATTGTATAAGATAACAGAAAATATTTATCAAGTAAGAGGTTTTGACATCGCAAATATGAGTGTTATAAAAGGGAAAACTGGTTGGATTGTAATTGATTGTCTAACTAGCACAGAAACTGCAGATGCTGCATTTCAATTAATAACAAATAATTTAGGGAGTTTCCCAATAAAAGCAATTATAATTACTCATTCGCATGTTGATCATTACGGTGGAATTTCAGGAGTTCTTTCTGATAATGAAAAGTCAGTTGTCATCTACGTTCCAAAAGATTTTATGAAATCTGTAATTGAAGAAAATATAACTGCAGGGGTGGCCATGAATAGACGAGGTGCATTTATGTTCGGGCTACACTTGCCACATGATAATAAAGGACAGATAGATAATGGAATTGGTAAAGCATTGCCTACTGGGACAGTGACTTTAATGAATAATGTTGAAGAAATTTCATCTTACGGTCACGTACCCTTTATAGAAAAAATAATTGACGGTGTCACTTTACAATTCCAACTTACTCCGGGAACTGAAGCACCTGCTGAAATGAACATTTATATTCCAAGTGAAAAGTCCTTATGCATTGCAGAAAATTGTTCTGTAACACTTCATAATTTATATACATTAAGAGGGGCCCAAGTTAGGGACCCCATTGCTTGGGCATCCAATTTACAGCAAACCATCGATTTATTTGGTGACGACTTGACTAGTGTTTTTGGAGTACACAACTGGCCACGGTTTGGAAATAATAATTGTATTAACTATTTAGAAAAACAAAGAGATATGTATCAATATATCAATGATCAAACCTTACGATTTATTAATCAAGGGTACACATTGGAAGAAGTTGGACGGATGGTGAAACTGCCAAAAAGCCTAAGTGACGAATGGTATAACAGTTCTTTTTATGGGACAGTTAATCATAATGCAAAGGCAGTCTTTCAAAAATACATGGGTTGGTATAATGGAAATCCAGTCGATTTAAATAAATTACTTCCAGAGGAGTCAGCTAGTAAATACGTGGAATTTATGGGGGGGGAAGATGCTGTACTTGAAAAAGCAAAAAAATCTTATCAAGATGGCGAGTATCAATGGGTAGCAGAAGTCACTAAGCAAGTCATTTATTATAATCCAAACAATCAAGAAGCTAAGCTTTTATGTGCAGATGCATTAGAACAATTAGGATATATTGCGGAATCAGCTCCATGGAGAAATGAGTATTTAATGGGGGCCCAAGAACTAAGAGGCGGCAAAAAAACAATTCCAATTTCGACAATAACAAATGATGTGTTAGATACGATTCCCCTTCAAAGTATTTTATATTTATTAAGCATTAGAGTTGATGGAATCAAAGCAGGAGATTTTGATTTTAAAATTAATTTTGTCATTCCCGACCGAAATGAATTAGCCTCAACAGAAATTAAGCGAGGCATATTTAGGTATCTTAAAAATGAGCTAATTAGTGGAGCTGATTTAACTGTTACCATGTGGAAAGATAGATTATACGAACTTGCAACAACTAATATTCAAACCAATAACTCCATAATTATTATCCAAGGAGATAAAAATAAATGGCAATCATTCTTGGGAGTACTGGATAAAATAGATCCTCATTTCAATATTATGACTCCATAAGTCCCCACCCCTCACCGCATCCGTTCATCATACTTTAAATAATTTCACTGGGAGAGCGAACGGAATCTAGTTCGCTTTCTTTCATTTATTATTTATATCCTATAAAAGCTATATTTCTGTCCCTACCTCCAAAACAATTACAACGTGTTATTATCCCTTTCCTCTGCATATTTTTTTACCTTTGCAGAGAAAATAAAATAAATTGAAATGAATCTCAGGTGATCCAAATGAACCTTAACAACAAAACATCAAGTGTTCTCGATTATAATATACAAGCCTTAAATACAATGTTGGGGAAGAGTTCGGATTTTCAAATAAGAGAAATTACTTTGACCAGTATAGATAAGCAAGCAGCAGTTTTGTTCATCGATGAAATCGTAGATTCGAATTCGGTTCAGCAGTACGTAATAGAACCTTTATTATCGTATAAGCTACCGGGATTCCAAACTGATGTGGAACTGCTTTCTTTTATAGAATTATCTGTTATTCAAGTAAAAAAGATTACACGAGTGGAAGATATGAATCTTGCTTCATCTGAGTTACTGAAAGGCAAAACCCTAGTTATTTTGGAAGGAATAAGTACCTTCCTCTCAACTGATACGACAAAATGGAATGCTCGCAGTGTAGAAAGCCCTAAAGGACAACGAGTTGCTAAAGGTCCTGACGTCGGTTTCACTGAAAATAGGAGTACAAACATTTCTCTCGTTCGAAAGATTATCAAAAATCCAAATGTAAGAGTATCCACCAAACAGTATGGAACTAACACCCATACCGACGTATCTGTAATGTACATTGAAAATATAGTGGATAAACAAATACTAGAGACAATCTATAAACGCCTTGAAAACCTCCATTTAGATGCAGTCTTGGAAGCGAATTATATTGAGTCCGTTCTTACAAAGGAGTCCAAGTCTTTTTTTCCACTCGTGCTCAATACAGATCGACCTGATGTAGTAGCAGCCGAAATGCTGGAAGGAAGAATCGCCATCTTTGTAGATGGTTCTCCTTATATCCTAATTGCTCCTGCGGTGCTCATTCAATTTTTCCAAACACCGGAGGACTATTATTTTAGTAATACAGGTTTCATTAATACGCGCTTAATTCGATTTTCACTATTTTTTTTATCCTTATATATTCCTGGCGCATATGTAGCTTTTATGACGTACCATGCAAACTTGTTACCAGTCAAACTGTTAGTGGGGTTTGTATCACAGCGAGAATTAGTACCATTTCCTACCTCGTTAGAAGTAACCATATTGATTATCGTGATTATAGCCATAAACGAAAGCTCCACCCGCTTACAGCAAAACATTGCTGTTACAGTGTCTATTTTTGGAGGGATTATTTTAGGACAGTCTGCAATTGAATCACAATTAGTCGAACCTCCAAGCTTAGTCATCGTAAGTGTTACGTATATTTTAGTTAGTGTTGTCCCTATTTACCAACTGCGAATAACGGCAGCAAATATCACTCTTTGTTTTATAGCCGGGGGTGCAGCTCTTGGCTTTTACGGTATAGCCCTATTGTCACTTGTATTATTACTCCATCTTTGTTCATTGCGTAGTTTTGGGGTACCCTATTTATCTCCTTTTGCTCCGTTCGTTGCTCATGATTTAAAAGATAGCGCGATTCAACTATCACTAGATGAAATGATCAATGATGAGTCTCATTTTACGAAAGAAGAAAATATGGATGAGACAGATGAAGCGTAACAATCAGGTAAAGCAAACGAACACAAAATCAATGATAACCTTGTTTCTTGCGATTGGATTAATCATCTCCATAATCGTTAGCAAACAAGTGCAGGATAGTATGCTAAATAAAATCAGTATAGTTTCCGCAATTGGGATCGATAAAAACGAGAAAGGATACATTGCTAGCATACAAATATATAATCCAACCGCCAACAGCAAAGAAGGAGCTGCTGAAATAGGTGCGTATACATACAGTGCACAAGGAAGGACCATCCCTGAAGCAATCGACCGTATTCATAATAAATTAGCCCGAACTATATTCTTGGATAATACTGAAGTCGCAGTATTAGGGGAATCACTTGTAAAATCTGATGAAATTTCTTCCATCACCCATTACTTTATGCGTGAATCAAATTTACCCGCAAACATCAAGATTGTTATATCTAAGGGAGTAAAAGCGGAAAAATTGCTTCAAATCTTTACACCTGTTCAAAAAATTTCGGGAAACCGATTGGATGAGATGCTCACTAGAAAACGAGAGTCCTGGGGGAATCTCACTGATATTACTTCCAATAAAATTAAGGAAATGGTAAATAGGAAAAGAACTGAATTAACCATCCCTTATATCTCCATAAAGGGTGATTTATTAAAGGGATCTTCGAAGGACAATATTGAAAAAGCTACACCAGAAGCCTTAATTGAGATAGAGGGACTTGCCGTATTCAAACATCAAAGGTTTTCATATTGGCTTTCTTCATCGGAAAGTAACTTATATGGGTTAACAAAAACCAAAATTCGGGATACCACCTTGATAACAAAGTGCCAAAGAGGGTCTGGATATGTAACCTGGAAAGACGTTCGAGGCAAACCTGTTATTCAAATACAAGATAAAAAAGGGGCCCCAGCCTTTCTTCTCCAGCTTCAAATAAAAGGAAAGCTGTCCGACGTATCATGTAATTTAGATACTTCTACCATAAAAGCCATTTCCTCTTTGGAACATGATGCAGAACTTGAACTCCAAAAACAGATTAATCAGCTGATAGTGAAAACGCAAAATAAAAAGACTGATATAAATGGATTTGGGGAAGTTTTGTACCGAAAACAACCAAAAAGGTGGAACAAAGTAAAAAACAACTGGAATTCCGTATACTCAACTGCACAAATTCAAACAAATGTAAAAGTGGATCTTATGGATATAGGAGAAATTTCATCGTCTTTAAAATAGGCTTTGTCCATAGAAAGGAATAGATTAAATGATGATCAAACTGGCTCCATTGGAATTATTCTCCTTAATGATTAACTTTTTGCTTGGAAGTGCCATCGTCGTAGGCTGGAACTTTGAAACTAGTCAAGATGTTTGGATTACCATTTTACTATCGATATTTATAGGGGTAGGAATTTTTTATCTCTACATCATCCTCCACTCTTTAGGAGAATGGGGAAATTTGATTCAACTTATAGAACTAGGATTAGGAAAGTGGGTATCCAAAATACTTGGGCTTATATATAGTCTATACTTTTTATACATCGCAGGAAGGGTTTTAAAAGATTTCTCTTTTTTCATCGGGGAAGTGCTTTTTAACAATATTCCTTTTTGGATTATATCTTTCACGTTTCTTTTGGTGGTGTTTTATAGTTGTTTACTTGGCATTGAAGCTATAGCAAGGAGTTCATTGATTTTATGTGCTTTTTCAATTGTTATCATATTAGTTCTCATGATATTTGGATACCTTTCTCCTTATTTTGAGGTGAGCAATTTAACTCCAATATTCCGGACAAGTTGGAAACAGATAATGTCATCTGTTTTCCCAACCGGATTAACGTTTCCTTATGGCGAGCTTATCGTATTTATGATGCTATTTCCAAATGTAAACAATACTAAAACTTTACGAAAATATGGCTGGATTTCTATATGTTTAACAGGTTTATTGCTGCTTGTAGTCGGAGAAATGATACTGGGCTTATTAAGTTCTGAAACAGTCAACTTATATGTATTCCCATTTGTAAAAGCTTTAGAATTAACTAACATCTTAGATATCCTATCACATTTAGAAGCTTTTGCTGTTCTCCTTAATTTAATTGGTGGATTTGTTAAAATTTCAATCTTTATGTACAGTGGGTTAATGATTCTTGTCCACTTGTTTCCAAAGAGAAATTTAAATCTGATAACCATGATTTCAGCAATCCTAACCTATTTATTCGCATTTACGCTATCTAAAAATATTATTCAACACTTATTCATCGGATTGAAAGTCGTTCCAATTTATTTCCATATTCCATTTCAAATTGTCATTCCATTAATCTTAGTTATCAGTTTGTTCATAAAGAAATTTATAGCGAAATCCTTTTAAAGGAATCCTACCTATCAGGCTTTTAGTTTTGAACCCTTCCCTTATGTGCTATTATTACCATAAATTGAATTCGCCCCTTGTTTAGCTGTTACAAAAATATTCATTCAAATTCAGAATTAAAAGATTGTTTAACCCAAAAGGGTATCCTCTAAATAAAAGAAAGTGCCAGTACCATCCTTTTCCGGATGGTCACTGACACTTTTTACAAATCAAAATGTAATTGGGATGTACAATCTAATAAAAAATCCGATCGCTCTTTCCCATACAAATACAACCGATGCATTGGCCTTGTCATCGCGACGTACAGTAATTTAATGTCTAAGTCTACTTTGGAGAATGGCTCCTCCAAGCATACTACCATAACTGCATCAAACTCCAACCCTTTCGATAAATAAGAAGGCACAATCACCACATACCCCTTCTTCATATCTTCTTTTCCCTCTAACAATTGAATCGAAAGCTGACTTTTTTCAAGGATCGCATGGATTCTTTGACATTCTTTGTCAGTACGTCCAATGATCGCAATGGAGTTCAGATCTTCCTCTTTAAGTGAAGAAATATCATGTTCCAGCTGCAGCCTTACCTGATCCAAATTAGCAGGATCAATCGTTTTAAACCATGGTTTTTGACCGTGCCGGATGACGGGTTCAACCTTTGGTAAGTCCTGATCAATCAACTTCAGGATATCATTGGCCAAATTCATAATTTCAACAGTGGTTCGGTAACTTTTTTGCAGGGCTTGATAATTCCCATTTGGGAAGATCTCTTTTAATACCGGCTCCCAGCTATTTAAACCGCGGTAGGAATGAATCCCTTGTGCTAAATCTCCGACAATGGTAAACAAATCAGTTTCGAAGCCTTCTTTCAAGGCTGCAAATTGAAAATAGCTGTAATCCTGCGCTTCATCAATGAAGATACTGCGCATTTTGTATTTTTCATCGATGCCTTCTAGTTTTGCTTTCATATAAAATAACGGAGCTAAGTCCTCGAGTTCGTAAGCCCCGCGATCAAAAATCCGCTGACAAAATTGACTTAGAACCTTACATTCTTGATCGGTCAGATTGTTGGAATACTTTTTTAGGACTTCAGGTGAGGACATCAATTCCTTGTACAAAGTGAAAACATCTTTCATCACAAACTGTTCCATATACTTTTTTACCGCAGTCTTCGCTTCTTTCTCTACCTGAGCGATTCTTTGTTTTTTCATATCCATGAGGTCGACTACTTTTTGCTTTCTTTTTTCAGTATCGATCCTTCTGCTATAAAGAGCCCGATCTAACGCCTCATCATATTTCGTGTTGATTTTGGTTTTGATGATGGCTTTTTTCGTTTTTAAGTCACTCTCTAGCAGTGATTTTATTTTCGCTATCCTTTTATAGATTGGTAAGTACGTATATTCTTTTAAAAAAAGTCGTTTGAGATTTTGTCCCTTCAGAAGAATTGATTTTTCCACGATAAAATCTTCTGCAGGAGCCAGACTTACTTCCAATTCATATAGATACCCATCGATTGCTTCTTTAAATGCAAGGGACCCCTTATAACTGGACATCCATTGGATGGATTTGGATGCTCCTTTTCCTTCAAGAAGTTTCATCAACTTTGTAGTAGGAGACATCAGTTTTATTTTCTGCCCTAATGAAGCTTTCATGAAATCAATAAAGGTGGTTTGGTTGATTTTATTGACGCCGAGTTCTGGTAAAACGGCAGATATATAATCGATAAATAATCGGTTTGGTGCGAGAATCATGAGTTTTTCTGGAGGAAATTGATAACCAAAGGAATAAAGAAAGTAGGATATTCTATGGAGTGCGATGGTTGTCTTCCCGCTTCCCGCAGCCCCTTGAACAATGATAGGGTGTTTCAGCGATGCTCGGATTACTTCGTTTTGCTCATTTTGAATGGTCGCAACAATTTCAGTTAAGCGATTGTCTGCTTTCCCTGACAAGGATTTTTGCAGCAGTTCGTCATGTGTCGTCAAATCAATGTCGCGGATTTCTTTTAAATACCCCTCGACAATTTCATACTGCCGTTTTAAGGATAAGTAACCCGTTTGGGTCTCCCCATATGCTTCATACGAAACATCCCCGAGCCGGCCGTCATAGTACACATTGGCAATCGGTGACCGCCAATCCACGATGATTGGCTGTTGTGTCACACGGTCAAACAAGGACACTTTACCAATGTACAAGTTTTCTTCCTTTTTTGTGCTATTGCTTGTAAAATCGATTCTTGAAAAATAAGGCTTGCCTACCACACTTTCTAATCTTTTCAGTTCACTTTGAGCTAGCTCAAGGAACCGTGCATTGGCAAGCAGGTCTGTGTAACTTGCACTGCTCTCTTTGTCATCTAGTTCAGCAAGAGCTTGTTTCATGTTTTCAACAAAGAATTCTTTATTTCCTTTTGAGATCTCTAAAACAGTTCTTATGTATTCCTTGGTAAACTCTAAACGCTCCACTTCTTCCTGGTAATCTTTATGGTCCCGGACAGACACCTGATCTTTTGCACTCATCCTGTAATTTCGTCACCTCTCTACTCATTAATGGAAACATGGGATATTAAGATTAACGAAAACATTTATCACCGTCAAGTTTTTATTTCTCAGGGTCAAAGGTGAAGTTTATATTAAAAGAAATCAAAAAAAACATAAAGGATTTTGTTTTGTGGAGCATTACTTAAACACATTACATACACAGTACTGTTTTTTTTCATTAAAGGAGTTTATGTGATGAACTATTCACCTTATTATAACTGGCGTATAGATCCGTACAGGCAACAGTTCAAACTAGTTACAGCGTATACGCTTGGTGTTCCTGTAAATGTTAACCTTCAACTCTTGCCCCCGTTACTCTAAGTGTAATCGTTCACAAAGTCCATTACCAGCCCTTACGATTACACAAAGAAGTAATATGTGTCAGATGATGTCGCCCGTGCCAAGCGTAGATTCCTATATTTCTACCAACTGAAACTTCACCCGAATCTGGGTGGATAAATGTCTTTTCCATATCAGCTGGACTTAGACTTCGTAAAAGGTTTGTCCAGCGTTGGTGCAATGCTTCGAGCAATGATAGTGAAATATCAATTGGTAATGTATAATCAGCAAGTTCCGCCCATTTAGTTTCGTCATAGGGCTTAATTACAGGCTTTTCTTCTGTAAGAGCCAATTTAAAACGAACGTAGGCATTCATATGACTATCCGCAAGGTGATGTATTACTTGTCGAACAGTCCACCCCCCTGACCGATAAGGTGTATTAAGCTGTTCATTATCTAAGTCTTTTACAGCATCTCGTAATAATCTTGGTAAACTTTCAATCTCACTTATCCAATCCTTTGTAATGTTGTTAGTAATCTCACCATTAAATTGAAATGTTCCAATTGGATATTTCATTTCCATCTACTCTTCCTCCTATAAAGTCACTAGTAATTTTTTTGGCTAACTAAATGATATGTCTAAAAATATGTAATTCTACATCATTTCCTTTAAATCCTTTACACCTATATAGGTTTTCACCTACACTATTCGTTAATCCAATAACAAAAGGCTGCCTTTTGTTGCAGCCAGTCTTCAAGAATGGACCCATTAGTTAATTGACTCTACTTTTTATATTACTTGTTTTTTCGATATCGACTTTTAATGGTCGGATTTATCAGATTTCCTTTCAATTGCTAACGCACTAAACGAGATAGGACCAACTACAGCTGCTTCCGCACATGGTGTCGCATTTTCAACTGTAAGCATGTACGTATGAGCCCCAGATCTTACATTTGTATCAATTGCTTGGAATGTTTCTATATAAAATAATTCTGATGAAGGATCTGATTCAGCTCCCGCCTGCGCTTCAAAAATTTGAGAACCATCGTGGAAAATACGAAATTAAACTTGCGATGTTTCTGTGATATCTTCTACATCTACGGTGAAATCGAGATAGATAGAAGAACACGTATCGCAATCGAAATTGAAGAAGAAAAGATTAATTTCCATTTTTTGTATAAAACGAAATACAAATAGTGAAAACTAATATCAGAGCAAGGGAAAATTCACCTTAGATTACACCCTCCACAAAATGCCTTGCTCTTTCAATATTTATATAGACGAATACACAAGCAAAATAATTTGAATGTAATAAAATATATTCACAATAACCTTCAACCATTGTTCTTCGTAACTACATCTTATGTGCGATTGCTAGGAGAAATCCTGGTTTTTTATTTTTGCAAATTATTTATATTACCTTCCTCTTCTACCTAGCCCTTAACATAAAGAAAGAGCACAATTCTTACTGCAGAATTGCGCCCTTTTCTTAAATAAGTTTTATTTGAAATTTAATTTTCTATTGCGATTAAAAATGAAATATTAATTACTGTCTTGAGTTTCTATTAAGCAATGTAGGGCTTCAAACACTTCTCATTGACTTCCATAAAAATAGCTCTAATTATTAAAATGATTAAATTAAGCTCATCTCCCTTTTTTTAATTCCCATTTTAACATCTCATTCACTTTTCCAATTTTATTCATATTCAGCTTTTCTAACACTTTAATGGATGGAATATTATCGTGTAGGCACTCAGCAACTACTTTATCTACATCAACATTTGTAAACGCCCAATTAATAATTTCATTTACGGCTTCAGTTGCATAGCCTTTGTTTTGTGCCGAAGGTATAATTCCATATCCTACTTCAACCGTATTTTCTGAATTAGGTTTACCTTTAAATCCAATATCACCTATAATCGTATTGTTTTCTCTATTGATAACTAGCCATACACCCCAACCTAAATGAGTAGAATCCTCTCTAAGTTTCTCCAAAAACATCTTTATATGAGGGCCTATTTTGTATTCTTCTGTTGAAATCGTTGATAATAATTCATCTGTACACGGAACGATTTTAAGTCTTTCCGTTTGTAATTCCATATTCTTACTCCTCTCTATATTATAATAACTAAGGGATTAATTAACACTCGATTTTCCCCTTTATTGCTATGAATAAATGATATTATACGTTGATTTAAGGACTCCGTTCGAATACTGTTGCATGTCAACTAATTCCATATTTAAACGAGGTTTAACACTGCCAAATAGAGGTATCCCCGTGCCAATCATTACAGGGTTAACTTTTAAGACTAATTGGTCAATAAGTTTATGTTGAATTAATGAACCCGCCAATTTACCTCCCCCGCAGAGCCACAACTTTCCATCTTCCTTCATTTTGAGATCTTGAATAAAGCTTACCGCGTTATTTTTAATTAATTTCACTTCATCGTTTGATTCAAACTGCATTGTGTTTGAGAAAATATAATGCTTCAACTTATATGGGCTAGGCTCACCCGGCTTTAGACCGAATTGAAAGCCGTATTCATATGTTTTTCCCCCCATTAATACCGCATCATATTGTTGAATATCGGAAATGAAATCTGTGAAATGATCACCCTGATTTAAAAATATAGAATCGTCAGCTACTCCATTCAAATCTGCAATAAAATTGTCAAGTGTAATTGCAATATGATAAATCAATTTTGCCATTTAGAAATCCCTCCCCTTTAAAAACTGACTTTCTAAATATATCTCTAAAACTTTTATAAATTCCTATAAATTCCCGAGATTAAAAAATTAGATGAGCTAAATAATTAGTGGGGAAACCTGACTCTTTTTTCACAGTTTGGCACATAAGCGACATAAAGGAGCTTTTACTCTTCTCCGAATATACAGCCACGTTAATCGAATAAGAAAAAGACTGCATTTTTTGCAGCCAGTTTTTTAATGAAAGGAACTCAATAGTTTAAAAACAATATTTTACAATCCGCCTTGTGAAATAAGAAAAAATCCAGTTCCTTATTTCAAAAAATGTTCGTACAATGAGTGTTAGTCCTCGTCTATAACAATTTTTACCCCTTTGATATCTTCCTATTTACTTCCTTATTCGGTGCCTTTCATTTGATAAAAAAGATTTCCTTTATGAAAATAAAATTCTTAAGAAGTTCACTTTCATTGATCGATATACTATTCGTTAAATCTTTCGTTCTCAATACAAACTCTTTAACCCCTATAAATTCTGATTCAGTAATCAGGTAAAATTGTGTTCCTTTTTTATATCCATTAAATTGCCGTTTAAGTGTATATAACTTCATTGATAACCTCTTATGATAAATTAAAATGATTTTTGTTTGTGCTACTTTTTAATAAATGAAATTGTAAAAAATAAGGTACCTAAATACAGGGAGATTAGAAAATGTGAAAAACTTTATTGGAAGCTCCTGCACTTTAATTCAAAAAAAGAAGGCAGCCTCAGCAAACTTTTAATCTACTAATGTTTTTATTTTAAGTGACCTTTTAATTCAAATAATTTATTCTTAATATAAGGTTCGATTTCATCGGGTAATTGATTTAATCTAAAAAATCTGGATTCTATTCCTTGAACACTCTCAAGAGTTATTTCTCCTTCGTACTCGGTACATAAATAACCAATTGCAACAGTATGATACCTTTCATCGACTCGATTTATTAATTCCTTGCCTGAATAGACACCAAACAATTTTAACGCCTTTATTTTTAAACCTATATTTTCAAAGACCATTCGTGTAATACACTCTTCCACGGACTCATTTAACTGTAAAGTTCCACCTGGAATAGTCCACATTCCACCTACGTTTCGACTCAGTAAAATTTCTCCTTTGTCATTAATGATAGCTACACTAGGCCGCACAATGATTAGTGGAGAATCCCCAATCATTTCTCTCATGTCTTCACAATAACCCATACATACCTCCAATGATAAAATTCTTTATGAAAGTAAACGAACCTTTTCCTTGATTTTAAACATATGTATACAAAGGAGTGACCTACTCCTCTTAAGATGGCATTTGTCAGCCACCTTCTATGCAAGTTGCAGTGGAACTACCTACAACATAGTTTAATTCTGTTAATAAAACCTGGAGAGTGTTTTCTTTGACCAATATCTGTAATACCTTTCTGTAATTGGAACATTGTATTTTTGAAAAACCTCAACTGTTTCTTCCCACACATCTGTTATAGCTTTTGAAGTCATATTTGATTGAATTACCATAAAATATAACCTCCCTATATCTCCATAATACCATTTTTTCTTCAACTATCTCCCCGTTAGCAGAACAAGAAAAGGAATGCCACAGCAACCTACTCTTAAACTCTTCACTCCGTTAGTTTAAGTGTAATATTTTACAAAGCTAATAGTAAATGTATTAGATTTATTTGGTAAGTTGGTGATGTTGAATTTTCTTCTACAAAATTAGCCTCTTTATTTTTTTCTATTACGGACGCTCAAAGCGATAAACAACAATAAAAATATAAATGCCAATATTAGTGGGAAAAAGGTTAAACTCCAAGATATTGTAGATATTTCACCATTTCCAATTGGACCAATCTTTGGGCGATTCAATTGATAAATATTAAAAACAAAAAATGCTATAAGGAAAATTGACCCAAATAAAAATACATTTTTTCTCACTATTTCGCACCTCTAGTCATTTATCTATGTAGGTAATTCTCCAAAATGTATTAGTTTTCCTTTAACCTCTTATTAACCTGCCAGTTAATTCAATAAGCACAGCTTAATAAGTCTGTATAAATATGTTAGTTTTAAAGAAAAAGCTTAGGATCGCTCGGTCTTTTTCTTCAATGCTGTAAATCTTTATCTAACAAGAGCAAAATCCTTGTCATTTGTAAGCGTTTACAATTATAATAAAGATGGTTGGATAACAAGTGGGGTTATCGCCGGTGTTAGCGAAGGATGGGGCTGATACCACGGAGCAGGATCTAAATCGCTCTCTTTTTTTGTTTATACAATCTATGACATTAGGAACTGGTACATACAAATTCAAAATTGAATACTCAAAAAATGAGCTTGGATATCTTCAAGCTCATTTTTAAGTTTATTATCCATGAAAATCACCTGTATTTTGATTGACCGTTACATATGGATTATCTCCAGTATCAACTTCTTTAACCCAAACTTCCCAATAGCCGTTGCCAATATTCTTGTAGCGACTTGGCGTAACGTGATAACCATCATATAATTCTTTCTCAAAAGAATCCACCCAAGCACCTGTTGGACGGTTTACAGCCTTATCGGACTTATTGGTACTTGAACTTGTGCCTTTGTTTGATGTTCCTTCTTTATTCTCTGTTGGATCATCTGTAGTGGATGACTGTGTATTATAGTTATTTGAGTTATCGCCACCAGATGAAATACTGCATGCTGAAATTCCAACAAATGAAACAGCTAACAAAAAGCCTAAGATAAATTTTTTGCTTTGCTTCACTATTCCAACACTCCTTTTAATAATTTGCTAACGGTAGATGCTCCCAATAAATATTTCCCTTCAAATGAACAATAATAAATCTATATGTCAAAAACCAAAACGGTGTGAAGAATGAGAAAAAAGAAAAAACTTTTCAATAAGAACTCAACTCCATTTTTGATTTTAGCAATTATTCACGTAGTTATGTTTTTGATATTGCTAAAGCGTAAAAACCATAAGGATGTGTGGATTTTACTATTATCCAATATTGGTTTTGCTTATTTATTTGAGTATCCGACCCTCAACTTATTTCATGGTTATAGATACAAACCGTCAATTATGAAAAAGCGTGTTTTTGATACAATCTTAGGAGGGATCTTCTCACAAGCGTTTTATGTACCCATTACAGCTACTTTTCTAACTCTACTCAACAAAAACTGGAAATGGAAAATCAATTTCAGCATTTTTTATTATAGTATTGAGAAATTATTTATCCGATTAAATATATATAAAGTAAATTGGTGGAAGCCTATCTACACTCTTGTTTTATTAAATGTTTATTTTTATATTAGTGATGGGTTTTATAAGGCACTATCAACAAAAAAAAGATGGGCAATGAACATTGCTCATTACTTGGCTATTGAAGTAGTTTGGATTACTCTAATGTACATTTCTGCAATGAAACGTCTTATTCGATTTGGGCGTGGATATTTTCATACGTGGACTGAACATTTTAAAATAATCCCGTTATACAGTTTGATACTCTCTCTAATCGCTACCATTACTTCTTCAAAGGCAGGGTTGTTTTATAGGATCCTATTACCTCTTATCCATATTATTTTGGATCTCATTTTGGTAAAAATGGATATCTTGAAAGTGAATATCAAACAATTTTTCGTCACTTGTTCTCGATACTTCCTAATGACATTTATTTCAAGATTCTTTTATAAAACCATTCACAAAAAAACCTAGTAACCATTTTCTTGAATGGTTGCACATCTGAAAATCATCTCATCAACAATGTTTGGCCTTCTTATCACACAAAAAAGACCGCCTGTTGACGATCTCCTTTAGCCTGTTTATTTGAGGGACAGGTATACTGTCCCCTCGGTTCACTTATTTTTTCCTTGTCTTTCTTGGGATTTTAAGGCTACTTTTTCCAGTCCATTGTTTGCAAATTCTACATCTGTCTTAGGCATAGCATGATTATTTCTAAATTCCTTGTTCTTTTTTGTAGACATTTTTACACCATCCTCCAATTGAGTTTGTTATCTTATCAAGGATGCCTACACCTATTTCCTCATTCGAGCATCCACCCTTTTAGTTTGCTTTCTTTTTTGTGTGCTATGCTTCCTGCTTTGATTTAACGGACTGGTGTTAACGTTGTCTCTTTAATCTTTAGGCATTCCGCATTGAATTTTTCCACTTCTTCGTAGTTTAAAAGATGCCCTGAATTTTCAAACCAGATCCATTCTTTATGTGGACATTCCAATGTGTGGAAATATTGTTCTGCTACGATAGATGGGACTTGGTAATCATGTCTGCCTGCGAAAAGATAAACGGGAACCTCAAGCTTTGGAGCCGTCTCGATGAAATTAATATCCATTAACTGTTCCCATAAAGAATCCAAAGAAAACTTGCCCCCTTTGATAAAAACGAACCAATCTTTCATGGTATATTCTGGTGCAAATAGAATATTTGAATAGACAAGATTATACATGGTTACGCCGATGAAGGATCCTCCAAGTTTGGCCAGCCACTTTCTTTGAACTCCTAGGTATTTCATATCTAATGGATTATATTCGATCTCCGCTAATTTTTTTAGTGCCTTCTTATGATTGGATTCTTTCGCTTTATTGAGTGTATATTCATAGGAAATTTTTTCGCCTTCCTTCATATTCACTACCTGACCGATCCCTATGTATCCATAGATGAATTCTGGTGCTTTTTGGGACACTAAAACCCCTAGCACCGATCCCCATGAATGTCCTATTAAAAACAGCTTTGGCTGGTTAAAGCGTTTTAACAGGTATTGAATTAATTCAACTGAATCATTTACCATATTTTCAATCGTCAGGTCTTCTTTTTTTAACTCCTTGGAGTAGGATAACCCTGCGCCCCGTTGGTCCCAATTCACTACTGTAAAGTGTTTTTCTAAATCCCTTTGAAATTTAGGAGCCAAGCCGATTTGGGCGGTTCCAGGTCCGCCATGTAAAAACAGCATTAACGGGTTATTTGTGTTTTCTCCTCTAATGAGGATAGTCTGTTTAAGTCCGCCAATCTGGACTTCATCTAAAGTTGTAATCGCTTCGAATTGACTATCAATCTCCTTTGTTTTTCTATAAAACATGATCCCACTTCCCCCTTCATTTAATTTAACAACATTACTGAGACATTGATTGAATAATGAAGAATAGTACATAGGTATGTAACTTAGGGACCATATAGAATGTTTCAAAAATAAAGAAAACCATCTTTCTATGTTTCAATACTAAAAAGATAGTTTTACAAGTTTGGGATTATTTTTATTGCTTTTTTACTGGAGTAACTACTGCAAATAAATTTTCGCTTGGATCCGATACATTGAATTCTATTACCTTATAACCATTTTTCCCATCTTTACACATGTTTTTCGCTGGTATTATTAATTGAGTTTTATTCATTGTTCACTCTTCCTTCCTAACATTTTACCCACAGAAGTTACTATATGGGCGGTTGTTAGAATATGTGCATGTGTTTTTGGAAATTCAATATACCCTCTTATAATCCAACCGTTCCGATCAAGGACAAAAGGTAGGGATTCCCCTTTGAAGATGGTCTTCACCGGCTCGATGAAGCACAAAACTAAGGGATATCCTTTTAAAAATGTTCTTCGGCAGCTCAATGAAGGACAAATTTTAGGGATACCCCTTTGAAAATGGTCTTCATAACCTCAATGAAGGACAAATTTTAAGGATTCCCCTTTGCAAATGGTCTTCATAACGTCGATGAAGGACAAAGATCAAGGATTCCCCTTTGAAAATAGTCTTCATAACTTCGATGAAGGACAAATTTAAGGGACACCCCTTTGAAAATGGTCTTCATCAGCTCAATGAAGCACAAATTTTTAGGATACCCCTTTGAAAATGGTCTTCATTACCTCAATTAAGGACAAATTTTAGGGATACCCCTTTGAAAATGGTCTTCATCAGCTCAATGAAGCACAAATTTTTAGGATACCCCTTTGAAAATGGTCTTCATAACTTCGATGAAGGACAAATCTCTGGGATTCCCCTAGAAAATGGTCTTCACAACCTCGATGAAGGACAAAAATCAAGGATTCCCCTTTGAAAATAGTCTTCATAACCTCAATGAAGGACAAAAATCAAGGATTCCCCTTGGAAAATAGTCTTCATACCCCAATGAAGGACAAATTTTAGGGATACCCCTTTGAAAATGGTCTTCATAACTTCGATGAAGGACAACTCTCTGGGATGCCCCTAAAAAATGGTATTCATAACCTCAATGAAGGACAAAAATCAAGGATTCCCCTTGGAAAATAGTCTTCATACCCAATGAAGGACAAATTTTAGGGATACCCCTTTGAAAATTGTATTCATCAGCTCAATGAAGGAGAAATTTAAGGGATACTCCTTTGAAAATGGTCTTCATCAGCTCAATGAAGGACAAATTTTAAGGATTCCCCTTTGAAAATTGTATTCATCAGCTCAATGAAGGACAAATTTAAGGGATACTCCTTTGAAAATGGTCTTCATCAGCTCAATGAAGGACAAGTTTTAAGGATTCTCCTTTGAAAATGGTCTTCATAACTTCGATGAAGGACAAATCTCTGGGATTCCTCTAGAAAATGGTCTTCATAACCTCGATGAAGGACAAATCTAAGGGATACCCCTTTGAAAATGGTATTCATAAGCTCGATGAAGGACAAATCTCGGGGATTCCCCTATGAAAATGGTCTTCATAACCTCGATGAAGGACAAATTTAAGGGATCCCCCTTTGCAAATGGTCTTCATAACCTCAATGAAGCACAAAACTCTGGGAGCACCCTTTAAAAATGGTCTTCATAACCTCAATGAAGCACAAAACCCAAGGATACCCCTTGGAAAATGGTCTTCATAACCTCAATGAAGCACGAAACCCAAGGATACCCCTTTGAAAATGGTATTCATAACCTCAATGAAGGACAAATCTCTGGGATTCCCTTAAAAAATGGTCTTCATAACTTCCAAGAAGCACAAAACTCTGGGAGATCCCTTGGAAAATGGTCTTCATAAGCCAACCGATCAATGGCGAACAGTGCTCATGTTAGACAAAAGCTTAACAGCACCTTGAAACCTTCCCGCCCTTCGCGTTATACCGTGCCTCCTGTGCTTCACAGAAGAACTCTTTTCGCGATTTAACCGGCATGTCCGGATGGTGCAATTCCATATGTTCGACATAGGTTTCATAGCTTGGAACTCCGACCAGCAAACTGATGAATTGCTTCCTGTAGGCGTTGAATTCTCTTATTTTGTTAAGCATAATGTTGAAAATCGCCTCCTGTATCCCGTCCAACATAGGGTGATTCGTTCAACGGTAACTTTTGATTGGTTAGGACTTTAAACCAAATTTGGAGTGCAGAAATTAACACGACAATGACTACAATCATGAAAATGGCTGTAAGCGTTGCATCCACATAATCGTTGATAATCACTTGCTTCATTTGTGCTGCCGTCGTTGCAGGAGCAAGGATTTTTCCCGTAGCATTTGCTTCACTAAAAATATCCGCATGAGCGAGGAAGCCGATTTTCGGATTTTCATGAAATAATTTTTGCCAGCCTGCCGTTAATGTGACAATTAGCAGCCACGTTGTTGGCAACAGTGTGACCCATACATATGCTTTTTTGCCCATTTTGTAAAGAATCGTTGTACCGAGCAGCAAGGCAATTCCGGCCAACATTTGGTTGGCGATTCCAAAAAGCGGCCATAACGTATTGATACCGCCTAACGGATCAATTACGCCTTGATATAAGAAATACCCCCAGCAAGCAACGCACAAGGCTGTTGCAATAATATTGGGAAAGAAAGATTCCGTTTTTGCAAAAGGCTTATTAACCGTTCCAAGTAAGTCTTGAATCATAAAACGCCCTACTCGGGTCCCAGCATCAACGGTCGTTAAAATGAACAAGGCTTCGAACAGGATGGCAAAATGGTACCAAAAAGCCATTAACGCCTTACCGCCAATAATTTTTGAAAAAATCACCGCCATCCCAATCGCAAGGGTTGGTGCACCACCGGTTCTAGAAAGAATCGTTTGCTCCCCCACATCCTTGGCAAGTGTTTGCAGAATATCTGGAGTGATGGTAAATCCCCAACTAGAAACAGTATTTGCTGCTTGGACAACATCCGTTCCGATCAGGGCAGGTGGACTGTTAATCGCAAAATAAACCCCTGGAGTCAATACGCATGCCGCGATCATTGCCATAATGGCCACAAATGATTCTGTCAGCATCGCCCCATATCCAATTGGTCGTGCATGTGATTCACGCTCAATCATTTTAGGGGTTGTACCCGAGGAGACCAGGGCATGGAACCCAGAAACGGACCCACAGGCAATGGTAATAAATAAGAATGGAAAGAGATTCCCGGCAAATACCGGACCCGTCCCATCAATAAATTTCGTCAGGCCAGGCATTTCCAGATTCGGTGCAACAATAATGATTCCTAGGGCTAATGCAAGAATCGTTCCCACTTTTAAAAACGTACTTAAATAATCACGAGGTGCTAATAGAAGCCATACAGGTAAAACTGAAGCAATAAATCCATAGATGATCATCATGATGGCGATGGTTTCCCCTTTAAAGGTGAACAGCTTAGCTAATTCAGGAGTTTCAGCTACTGTTTGACCGTAATAGAGGGAGAAAAGTAATAATACAATTCCGATTATGGATGCTTCACCAACCCGGCCTGGACGAATATAACGCATGTAAATTCCCATAAAAATTGCAATTGGTATCGTGGCTGCAATGGTAAACATCCCCCATGGACTGCCAGTCAATGCTTTCACGACCACCAGGGCCAATACGGCTAATAGAATAATCATAATTCCTAAAATACCAATCATCGAGATCAAACCAGTGACGCGGCCCATTTCATCTTTAATCATTTCACCGAGTGACTTTCCATTTCGCCGCATTGAGCCAAATAGAATGATAAAGTCTTGAACCGCACCAGCCAGCACCACCCCAACGACAATCCAGATGGTTCCCGGCAAATATCCCATTTGGGCTGCAAGAATGGGCCCGACTAATGGTCCTGCACCGGCAATGGCTGCAAAGTGGTGGCCGAAGAGTACCCATTTGTTTGTTGGTACATAATCTTTTCCGTCGTTATGGATTTCTGAAGGTGTTTTGCGTCTGTCATCAAGCTGGAACACCTTATGAGCAATAAACCTGCTATAGAATCGATAAGAAATGGCATAGACACATACTGCAGCTGTTAAAAGCCACACGGCATTAATGCTTTCGCCGCTGTTTAAGGCCATCACAGCAAAACCTGCCGCACCGAGAGCTGCTATTAGCCCCCATAATAACATCGATCTAAGCGCTTTCATTCACATCGCCACCTTTTCTAAAATATACCAATATTGTAATTTATTATTCAGAAGATTAAAATAACTCCTTTGTCCTATTCTGTTGTTTCTATCGGTTTTTCGAATATAAATCCAGAAACAGCCATATCCACTTCTACTCTTTTTACCAATTTACTTTAACAACTAGTCGAATTGAGTTTAATTTATGGTTGACATAATATTATTACGAGAACCTATAATCATAAGAATATAATCTAATTCTTGATCTAAATAAAAACCTTTTAAATTAGAAGATGCTAGTATATTGCAATTCAACGGGATAAGACGCCAGGTTTCCCGTGTTATTGAGATAGAGATCATATTGCACTAGAATAGTGTATTTTAAAAAAATTCAAAAACCTGAATTTTTTTTTTTAGTCTTTTTGTAGATTTTTGTTTATTTTTGTAGTCCGCAATTTATATTAAAAACAGAATTTATAGTAAAGACAAAATTCTCATCCAGATGGAATGAAAGCGCTTTTTTCAAAATAGGGGAAACTCTTTTATCTAAAAGAGTTTATATAAAGCTACTAAAATTTTAATATGAGGTGATGGAATGCAAGAATTACTGCAAAATCTGGTTGGTGTAACAAACGATTTCCTTTGGTCAAAATTACTCATTATTATGCTTGTTTTCTCCGGTCTTTATTTTACATTCAAATCGAAATTTGTACAGTTTCGAATGTTAAAGGAAATGGTTCGCGTTTTAATGGAAGGAAGAACGAGTTCTAAAGATCACGTTTCTCCATTCCAAGCCTTCTGTATAGGCATGGCCGCCCGCGTCGGGACAGGCAATATCACCGGAATTGCGATTGCAATTGCTTTAGGCGGTCCTGGAGCGGTATTCTGGATGTGGATTATTTCGATTATTAGCTCAGCATCCAGCTTTATTGAAAGTACGTTAGCGCAAGTATATAAAGTAAAAGATAAAAATGGTTTCCGCGGCGGTCCTTCCTACTATATGGAAAAAGGATTAAACAAACGTTGGATGGGCGTATTTTTCTCCATTTTAATTACTCTTTCTTTCGGTCTCGTTTTCAATTCTGTACAATCCAATACGGTTTCCATTGCTTTTGAGAACTCCTTTGGCGCAAATCGTTTAACTTTAGGGATTATCATGGCCATCGCTTTCGCTGCGATCATCTTTGGCGGTGTGAAGCGGATTGCAAAAATGGCTGAATACAAAGTTATGGTTCTAGCCGTATTATACATTGGTTGCGCCTTATTTGTGGTTATTACCAACATCACAAAAATGCCAGAAGTTCTTTCTCTTATTGTAAAAAATGCGTTTGGCCTTCAACAAATCGCAGGCGGTTCCATCGGTGCTGCGCTGATGAATGGAGTTAAACGCGGTTTATTCTCGAATGAAGCTGGTATGGGGAGTGCACCAAACGTTGCCGCAACAGCCACAACCAGTCACCCGGTGAAACAAGGACTGATCCAAGCATTTGGCGTATTAACGGATACACTGATCGTTTGTACAAGCACTGCCTTTATTATTTTACTTTCTGATGCTTGGAAAAAACCAGGGTTAGAGGGAATTGCCCTTACACAAGCGGCATTAAGTGAACATGTCGGTTCTTGGGCATCCGGCTGTCTTGCAATCTTTATTTTCTTATTTGGATTCGGTGCATTAATTGGTAACTACTATTACGGGGAAACAAATATTCGATTCTTAAACACAAACAAAGTATGGCTGATAATATACAGAGCAAGCGTGTTAGCCATGATAATATTCGGTTCGGTGGCAAAGATCCAGGTTGTATGGGATATGGCGGATTTATTTATGGGCTTCATGGTTATTGTGAACTTAATCGCCATTCTTTTATTATCAAAAGTGGCATTTGCTGCCTTACAAGATTACGTGAAACAGAAAAAAGCCGGCAAAGATCCTGTTTTTTATAAAGATAGCATTGAAGGTATTGAAAACGTTGAATGCTGGGAGTATTCCGAAGAGGATTCAACTTCAAAAATAGCAAATTAGATGTATAAAAAAAGATGTTCAGACCTGGTCTGAGCATCTTTTTTTAGAAAAATAGAATATGAACTGTTCGCCATCTGAGTTTGCCACCCTCTTACTTGCGTTTGCACTCTTCCAAATGGCGAATAGCTGATCCCGACAAGAGGATCAGCTATTCCGTTTAACATAGACTCCCCCAACCTAAACACGTTTTGCAACTTGTTAATGGGATGATTCTCCTGGTAAGGGATCCATTTCATTCATCATCTTTTGCAGCGCAATAATTTTCTTATTCAATTGTTGGCTGATTTTTCTTACTTCCGGATCATAGATCCCCTTATTCTGTACTGCATCATACATAATCCGCCGGTCTTCATTTATACCCTTGCTTAATTCCAGTGCATTCTTAAGAAGCATTATCCCTCTTTCCTTTCTATAAATCTTCATTATTATTTAAGGACTCTAAGCAGTTGCTGAAGCGTAGCAAGGTCATTAAAATATAAACCCTAAAACATTGGAGTGTTTTCATTCGAATAGAATGTGATAATATAAAAAACATCTCCGATAAACTATAACTATTCCACTTTTACCAAAAAACTCCTTAGGACAGAGTCCTTCATATTAGCAAACTGACCTATAAATTATGAATTTGGGTGTTTCACGTCCTTGTGATCCGCAAAGTACACTTGATTACTGTAAACCGTCACTACCGTTTTTATGTTTACACCTCTTATTTATAAATTGCCCTTAAGCGCTTTCACATTTATTCTAATAAGAACGTACCTATAATCTATAATGTGACCTACATAATTAGACAAAAAAACACAAAATATCTTTTTGAAATTTTTATGTTAATGAAAAAGAGGCATTAAGAATTCTCCAAAACGTAAAAATGTCCCCCTTTTTTTATAACAATTGAATACCGCCCTCTGCTTTTGATTCAAATTTATGATGGTTCAAGAGATCCAGGTTTCGCCCAATATTATTGGATTCTCGAAGGCGAATCAGCCACAGCCCGGCTTTTAACATCCAAATCTCAGGATATGCAACCTTTTTACCAATTGCTTCAATCTCATGATTCCGATTGATTATGAGCTGCTCCCAATCCGATTCTTTTGCAGCAGCCAGTTTCTGTGCAAAGTCCCAAGCATAATTACGTGCTTTCTCCATACTGAAATTGATGATGGCTTTCGAAGCATTCGGATCAATCCGGTCCAAAAATCCAATCCATGGCGAAATCTGATCCAGGTCACTTCTAACCTCATCGACGAGCGAAGCCAATATACTGTTTATTTTCATGAAATCATCTTTTAGCGATGAAATATCAGCATTTTTACCGGTCATGGCAGCAGCTACCCCTAAATCGAGATTGATATGGGCATTCATGCCGAGCAGTAAATGCTGAAGAACAATCGGTCTTCGTTTTCGTGTGCAACGAAAGGCGACTTGCCAGCTGAGGTTGGTCGGTTTTCCGTTTAAATAGTCATTCAGCGCATTCAGATAGTAATTGGCAAAACATACATCCAAACGCTCCATTCTGACTCCGTCTTCAAATTCGTTATTCAGAATACCTGTTTTCACTCGAACAGTTACCATTCGGTACAAAGAAGCAAAATAGCCGATTTTGTTTTTATTTTCGATACTCATTGCAATAATTTGGTCCAATTGCCAAATGACTTCATCAATTGACCTGGCATTTCCCAACGTAATGGATGGTCGATTCATTTCTCATTCTCCTAACCTCATAAAATCTCTTTGGTGATAGTCCAAATTAAATTACATAATCAAAGGGACGGATCCTTCCGCCCCTTATTTGTTCAATATTATGTCACATCGATGGTTAAAATGAAGCTATTTTTTATGGAATAGGTAAAAAAATTGGACAAGACCTAGTTACCCTACTAATATAGAAATAGCTATAATGATTAAAAAATCCTTGAGGTGAAGATCCATTGGAATATCATTCAGATTCAGAAGAACAACATGAAGATGAAGAAAAAATGAATGACGAAGAATATAGAGTTAGTGAGTACCCTACTAGACAGGAAGCGAGAAGGGAACCTACTAGAGAATCAAGACAATCGTTTAAGGACAGGAAAAAGAACCAAGAAGATGTAGAGGAAAAGACGGAAGGTGCCACCCCCTCTAATTCCAGATCGTCAAAAAAGATAAAGAAAACGAAATCGAAAACGAAATTGGAGATGTCCTGGGTAAAGCTAGTCTTTAAGATTTTTGTAGTAGCAGCTGTTTGGTATAACTTCCATTTCCTACTAAACTACATGAAAGGTCCTGCCAGCCCTTTTACCGCAACTTTAATGGTGATTGGAATATGTGCAGTCGTTAATTTTGCTGCTATTTGGATTCTTTTTTATAAACGTGCCTTTATAAGATTTTATCTATCCTTAATAGCCGTTATAGGATCATTCGCGTATTACGGCTATGTAAATTATACTCAAAATTCCTTTTTGGGGAATAACAAGATTACTTCGTTGATTGTTGCTGTTTCCGTTTTGATGGCGCTAAATCCTAGAACATACTCTTTTCCGAGAGGCATCGTATTTCTATTGATTCCGATAGTAGGAATCTATTTTAGTGGCAATCAATTCGCACTTGTTTGGACCCTCATGTTCAATGCAGGATTAATTCTAATGTTTAGAAAGTCTAAAGCAAATAAGTCAAAAGATAGAAAAAGGAAGAACGAGCAAGATAGAAAAAATAAAAAGCAAACAGCTTAAATTTAGCGAAACCAGTCTGATAATTAGGCTGGTTTTTAATATTACAAAATTTAAAGTTTTTTTAAGAAGTTTAAGAACATCCCTTCACATATTCTAAAAGTATGTTAACCTTTTCCAAGTTCGAATTGGTCGACTCCCTGACCGTCGCCCTAGGTTGTCTGTTGATAGTGGCAGGCTTGCGATTTCCACCTTCTTTGTATCCCACCCCTTCTGCCCCTATTGTTTTTTTAAAACTGTGCCTTTTTCAAGTGACACTAGTATAATACAATTTATATTAGCATTTTGATTTTGGGGTTCTGTAGAAGTGAGGTAAATTCAAATTGAATCGAAAAATTATTAATTTAGCTGTTGGAAAGCCGAAGGAATATAATTGGAATAATAAAAAAGAATTTTCTGGAATTGGAAAATCAGCTGTACAAGCCTTTAAGGTGGGGAAACCCGGCATTGTTGGTGATGATGTTGCAAATCACCAATTTCACGGGGGACCAGACCGTGTAGTATGTTTGTATCCATTCGAGCATTACTCTTATTGGGAAGAGGTATTTCAAAAAAAGCTTATGCTTCCTGCTTTTGGGGAAAATATTACTGCAGCAGGGATGACAGAAGAACAGGTTTGTATTGGTGACATATATAAAATAGGGGATGCTATTCTTCAAATAACACAAGGGAGGGTACCTTGTGTAACGATTTCCAATTATAACGAGGAAAAACAATTTTTAAAGAAAGTGATTGAGACAACTCTAACTGGTTATTTTTTTCGGGTATTGGAAGAAGGAACGATTATGTTCGATTCGGAAATAACTCTTTTGGAAAAACACTCAAAAGAAATATCCGTATCTTTTGCTACACAAATTCTATTTCACCAAAAACAAGATAAAGCATCCATTGAAAAAATATTGACAGTTGATGCCCTTGCAGAGGACTGGAGGAATAGATTTTTAAAATTGTTATGATTCTTGTGTTGTGTCGAAGACTGTGCATAGCGATAAAACCTAGCCTAAAAAGCTAGGTTTTTTATGTATATCTTATTGTACTAAACTGCTACCTTAGATATAAAAAGATGATACCATTTAAGGCATCATCCCTTTCCTTTATATATTAAGCTTGCTTCGACTTTAAACCTTAAAGTTTATTCTTGATTCATTGCACTTTCATCCATATAAGCAACTTCCCATAAATGACCGTCTAAATCCTGAAACCCCCATATATACATAAATCCATGATCTTGAGGCTCACTAAAAGATTTACCACCAGATGACAATGCCTTATTTACGATCTCATCCACTTGATCCCGACTTTCAGCTGAAAAGCTGAGAATTGCTTCGGCAGAAGTGGTAGTGTTCACAATTTCCTTCTTACTAAATCCCTTGAAACGTTCTTCAATCATAATCATTGCAAAGATGTTGTCACTGATGATCATACAAGATGTGGTCTCATCGGAGAATTGTGGGTTGAACTCAAAACCAAGCTCCTTGAAAAAATTGGTGGACTTATTCACGTCTTTTACTGATAAATTGATAAAGATATTTTTGGATGTGAATGCCATTTTTTATTACCTCCTGGAGAAATTTTTGTACAATAAACCGGCAGGCGCCGGCCTTTTTTAAATCAACAATATCAGCTCTTTTGAGCATTCATTGCTTCCCATTCTTCTTTGCTAGGACCATATATGCCAGGAACTTTTAAGTTGGCTTGTCTCATAAGGACAGTCAATTGTCCACGATGATGAGCCTGATGTTGAATTAGCAGACGGAAAACAGCTTGTACTGGCATGTCCATTCCAAATAAATTCACCATTTTGTTCATTTTTTCATCTGAAACCTGTTCAGAAAATGCTTGTGTTAACCTCTGACTTACTATCTTGTAGGTCTCGCTGATTTCAGCAGCTGATGTCGGTGCCTCTTTTTGAAGATCAGGAATCTCAAATTTTATTCCAACCTGTGAAGGAAAGTAGTAAGCTGCTCCACTAATGTGCCAAGCCAAGCTTCCAATGCTGTATAACCCTGGAGAAACCTCCTGATGCAAAGATTCATCCGTAAGCACATCCAGCACTTTTTGGGTAACAGCTGCTTCTTGCTTCCATTCGTTTAAGAAATCATTTACTGATGTAAACATTCCATTTCCTCCTTAAATTAGCAATTCACCAATTTTTTGGCGAGACTTTCAAATTCATTGTATCATGCTCAGCTAACCATCACCTCTCTCAAAGGCTAATTATTCTAAGAATAAACCTTTCTTCAACAATCTGGCCCGATTGTTCAAGATTATTGCAAAGCCTATGGAACAAAAGCAACTGTTACTTTAAGTACAATTCTTCACAATCTAATTTCTCCATAGGCCTATAAAAGCAATACAGAAAACTCTCAGCTCACATTAAAACCAAAAAAATTTATACCACTTCTTAAAACGGGAAATAATACTTAGGAGGTGAAATTATGGATACGGAAAAATTAAAATTGACATCTTCTGAAATTGGTTCTTTATGGGGCGAGTATGTAAACGGAACAGCGGTAGATGTAGTAAATAAATATATGTACTCAATTATTGAAGATGAAGCAATAAAAGCCATTTTTAATGATGCTCTCAAGACATTCGAAAAACAAAAGAGGCAAATTATCACTTTTTTTGAGAATGAGGGGTTTCCTGTACCAATTGGATTTAACGAATCGGACTTGTATTTAGGCAAACAGAGATTGTTTACAGATGCATTCTGCCTTCAATATTTACATGTAATGACTTTACATGGATTACTAGGACATATCACAGCATTAGGCATTTCTGTTAGAAAAGACCTAAGGGATTTTTACGACTCATGTGATAACGATGCGAAAAAGATGTACCACCAAACGATTGAGTTATTGCTTGATAAAGGACTTTTTCAGCGAGACCCATTATTTTATGCATATGAACACCCTCAATATATTTCAAGCAATGATTTCAAAGACGGTCTTTTTGGGAAGGGTAGAACTCTTGCTGCTACCGAAATCATTACTATTTCTTTTAACTTAAAAAAAAGTATTATTGCTAAAACCCTTTCTATTGCATTCAGCCAGGTGGCGGAGTCTAAAGAAGTAAGAAAATTTTTAACTGAATCTGAGAAAACTTCGGATGGACAAATAAAAGCATTAGCAAAAATACTCCAAGCTGATAACTTACCAGTTCCAAAATCATTGGAAACTGAGGTGACAATTTCAACTGATTCTCCATTTTCTGATAAGTTGTTAATGTATCACATGGGATTTTTGTTTCAAACTGCACAAACCTATCATGGGACAGGTCTAGCAGCAGCCATGCGAACTGACCTCGTGGCCACTTATGAAGCAACTATTTTACAAAATCTTATGGTTACAAAAAACTGGTTTAATGTTATGGTGAAAAATAAATGGTTAGAACAACCTCCACTTGCACCTAATAGAGCAGAAATTGCAAAACAAAAATAACAAAAAATGCCCTCCAATTTTAAAATGTACCCTTTGTAAAGGACATTTAAAAAAAGGCTTAGGCAACTTGAAGAAGATGATTTCTGTATTGTACAGGAGTCATCTTTTTTAGGTTCCATTGATATCTAGTTTGGTTATAATAACGGATATATTGGTCAATTTCCCGTTGAAGCTCCTCAATTGTTTTACATGTATTTATATCAACTTCATCTTTAAGATGACCAAAAAATGATTCGATAGGAGCGTTATCCCAACAGTTCCCTCTTCTAGACATGGATTGGCGTAATCCTAGGTTTCGAACAA
>NZ_SMYO01000022.1 GCF_004358205.1 Bacillus salipaludis | reverse complement strand
TATATACGACTTAAGAAAAGAAATTAGCTATATTTTGTAAATGATGACTAGGAGGAGCCGTGTGCGTTAATAGCGCAAGCACGGTTCTGTGAGGGGGGAGGAGTACAATCTACCGCAAGGTAGAAAGGCTCCCTTCTACTCGACTACTTTAAGAAGACATACAAAAAAGACCTCTAAAGGTCTTTTTAATTGGGTCATTCTTTAACTGAGCCAAGAAAAAAAATAGCCCATCTAGGATCTTTATAGGGATCCACCAACAAAACGCTCAAAAATTTACGATAATCGAAAAGGCCCGATAAAGGGCCTTCTTCCTGCTCCATCCATCTTATTATTAGTAGAACACAAATGCTGTACCAACGATGATTAGAAGGATGAACAATACTACGATTAACGCAAAACTATTTCTTACTCCGTCCATTTATTACACCCCCAGCCTTAATGATTCATTCCGCTAGAACGTGTATTGGTTTATTAAACAATAAAAGAAGTACCAACAATAATTAAAAGAACGAACAATACTACGATTAAAACGAAAGTGCTACCTCCGTAAAAGCCACCCCCGTAGCCAAAACCGCAGCCTCCGAGCCGTATCCAAACATACTTATCACCACCTGTTAGAATGTCTAAAATAAAACTTTCACTATGTATCATATTTTAAAAGACAAGAATCGCTTGGACAAACATCATATTGAGAAGGAAAAATATACGATTTGCCTATAAATGCAAAGAAACGTCTGCTTTATAGGCAGACGTTCTTTATATCCGAGAAGGTAATGTAATATGTCTGGCTCGCTGGTGGTAATCATAATATATGTACAAGATATTGAAATGTAATGGACAAGGGCTGATTTTTTTGTATTTATTAAACAGATTACACAAAAAGAAAAAAGTCTTTTTTTATAAGACTTTTTTCGAGAATTTAAATTAGTAAAAACAAGCTGCTCCAACGATAATTAACAGGATGAACAATACTACAATTAAAACGAATGGATTGCCTCCGCAAAAGCCACCACCGTAGCCAAATCCAGGGCAACCACCACCACCGTAGCCACCGAATCCACCGCAGCCACCGAAACCGTAACCATCCATATTAAATCCTCCTTTCAATAAGGAATAGGTTATTTTTTAAACAAAACCACAACCACCAACAAAGGCAGTTCCTACAATAATTAAAAGGATGAACAATACAACGATTAACGCAAAGCCACCACCTGCGAAAGCTACACCATCAGACATATACAGAACCTCCTTTCACCTGTTACTTATAAAATATGTAATAACACCAAAAAGGGGGTGGGCGCTTAACCAAGCCCTGCCCATAAAGTCATATTTGGCATATGTTATATAGACCGAATTCGCCTGCTGCACCTCAGGTGTGTTCCGCCTCCTTTCTTGAAGAAGAAAAGTTTGGGATTTTCTTCTTCTTACATAAATTACATTTTATTTAATAAATCATAAGCTTTGAGTACTTCCGTTGTTCCACTAACGAGTGCAAAAGTTGAGAATCAGAGCTACATTTTGACTTATTGAGCTAACATTACAGTTTAGTTCCATAAGATTAATGTGGGAACCAAAGTTTTTAACGATAGTATTTAGGCAGAACAAAGATAAAGTCCTCTTTATTTCATAATTTTCAAAGTAAAACGGAACTTTTGCTTTAAGGCATATTCAATTGACTATTTAAATATGAATAGAGCAAAAGGAGTATTTTCAGGGAGGTTATAGAATGCACGGGGATGATATATCTTTGCATGCTGATACTGGTGTTACATCTACATTGTTTGTTGAGCGCTCTATAAATGAAATTCGTTTTTGGGCTAGGATTATGAAAGAACATTCTTTATTTCTTCGATTGGGTTTTAGAGCAGAAGATACTCAATTAATTCAAGAGGCTAATCAATTTTATCGCTTATTTGAACAAATCGAACAAACTGCACATTCCTTTAATAATCAAACAGACCCCGAACAAATAAGAAGGTTTAATTCAGAAGTACAGCAAGCTGCAACTAATATTTTCGTATTTAAACGGAAAGTATTAGGACTAATTCTCACATGCAAATTGCCAGGGGCAAATAATTTCCCACTATTAGTTGACCATATAAGTAGGGAAGCTAATTATTTTAGAAAACGATTAATTGAATTAAACGAAGGAAAATTACAATCGCTTCCAGATGCCATTATTAAAGAAAATGTCTTCTTCTTAAGGATTATGGCAGATCACGCCAAATTTATTGGGCATCTCCTTGATCCGTCCGAAAGGAAACTTGTTGATGTAGCACGGAATTTCAGCAATGATTTTGATCAATTGCTGTATCAAGCAAAGGACTTAGAATCTATGAAACCACAATCTCAAACAGTGCCTCTTTTAGATCAATTCCTTGATCAAAATCGGGTGTCGGTCGCATCTCTTAGGGACTTCAAGAAAACAGCCCGTGATTTAATTGAACAATGTAAAATAAAGAGTATTATTCATCCTCTATTAGCAGATCATGTTTTTCGGGAAGCCGATAGGTTCCTTGAGATCATTGATATGTTTGACGCGCATCTTACAGGTGGTACCCGATAATCTAGATCAAAAGTTAAAGGATGTACATGTTGGGTTAATAAAGGATTGGTGCTTGAATTAAAAATCGAGTTGCGGTGGCAGCTCTTTTTTTATTATAGTTACAAGATTGTGAAGAATTGTACTGAAAGTAACGGGTGGGCAATGGAAAAAGGTATTTTTTTACTTATTTAATGGACATATTTTAATAATTTAACAAATATCATGTGTAATAAAGTTGGGGGAATCATATAAAAACATCTTTATCATGAGGTTAAAGGTCTCTGAGTTGGATAATCCGTGATTAATAACATTAAAAATCCATTATAGGAGGAAATATAAGGGGTGGAGGCAGTGGCAAAGGTAGGAAAAGATGATTTTGTAAATGGGTTTGTTCCGCACCACAATCATGGTTCAGTTGATTATACTTCAGTGGAGGCAGACCATGTTCATCAGTGTTTAGATGTTACATCTCCTCCAATTCAAACGCAGGATGGCAACCATATTCATTATACTGAGGGATATGTTGTCTTTGAAAACGGGCATACTCATCATTATAAGGCATATTCAGGTCCAGCTATTCCTGTTGGAAATGGAATGCATGTCCATTACTATGATTTTCACACAACAGAAGACGATGGACATCGACACCATATTAAGGGTGTTGACCAACCAGCTCCTGGTAATAAATAGAATGTCAAATAAAAAATACACAAACCAACCTATCGATTGACAGGTTGGTTATTTAATTTTCGTTTCACCAAGAACTTTTGCCCAATCTTAACGATCGCCTTCCTGTATTAAATGTTTCGCTATCGTATATCCAATTAGGAATGCAGCGGCAGATGTGTTGCCATCAACAGTAAAGGGGATTATCTTTGCATCCGCAACAATTAAATTATTGAACCCATGTACTCTCCCAAAAGAATCAACTACACCACCCAAATTTAATGGTGCCATCCGTAATGAGCTTTGTTGATGGTGATTATGCCCAAAGTTTTCTTTAATGAAGTCTTCAAGTTGTTCGTCATCATTAATTATTTCAATTGTTGGACTTACCAGTTGGTATGTTGAATCAATTTTTGAAAGGCTTTCTGCGATATGTTTAATATAAGTTCGATAAATGACTTTGACGCTTTCCAAATCAGATTCGTTATCAAGGAATCCTTCATCTGCAAGAACAATTTTTGGGGGATCGTTATTTTGTATTTTGATAGACCCTCGACTTTTAGGTTGTAAAAATAAAATGGCAATATTTAAATTCCCTTCAGATACAATGCCAATCAGTTGGACAGCACGGCGTTGATTCTTTTTTCCAGAAAGAGGATTTGGTAAAAAGGCCCCTCCTGTGTATAGTGCAAACGGGTCTTTTTCAAGCTCAGGAAGATCCTTTTGATTCATTGTAAATGTAGCTGTGTTTAACGTATGATTCGTTAAATATTTTCCTACATTTGGATTATCAAAAATTACTTTAATTCCTGCCTGTTTTAGGTCTTGTGATGGTCCAATTCCAGATAACATTAGAAGCTGAGCACTGTTTATGCCTGCTGATATAATAACCTTTTTTCGGGCAAAGGCTTGAATCCTTTTGCCCTCTTTAAGGAGTTCAACTCCATTAGCCGTTTTCCCCCTAAATAAAATACGAAGAGCTGTTGTTTTGTATAATACCCTTAGTTTACGCCCATTTACCCCAATTCCATTAGGAGTCATAATATCTGAAGATAAAAATGCGGTGGAAGAACCCATTAGGTTTTTGATATAATTGCCAGCGGTTAAAAGGTCAAATGGGAGTTCTAGGGTCATTATAATCAAGAATTTTAGGTAAATCAGTTGCTTGTTCCATGGCTGAAACCAATTTTTTCGTAACGGTAGGGGGGGTTTTTGGAGTTTGTCTTATATCTATACGACCATTAAATCCATGAATTTCTGGACTGCGATTCTTCCATAACGAAGGGTCGCTTTTTCTTATTCAAGTAACGGGGCAGGTTAGCTTAAGCGGATTTTGGACTTTTTTACTGAATATTTTATTATAGGCATTTTAGTTTATATGAAGGAAATTAATAAAAGAGGAGTAAGAAATGAATTTTCGTATAATAGACATTGAGAAAGACAAGGATTTACTTATTAAGTTTAGGAAGGACACTTATATCCACAGTTTTGGTACAGATGAAGGTTTTGATGAAATAGGATATATAAACCGAATGGAAGAAAGGGTTAATAAATGCCCTAGTGGTCAGTTAATTGTTGAAGAAGATAATACTCCAATAGGACAAATAGGACTTGGTATCGTTGATTATTGTGGAACACAGATTGGATATATAAATCTAATTTATTTGTTATCTGATTATCGTGGAAAAGGACTTGGAAAAGATTTAATTACGAATGCAGAAAACTTTTTCAGGGATATGAATGTTTCTGAGTACCATTTACGGGTATCCTCAACCAACCAAAGGGCAATTCAATTATATACTAATTCGGGAATGGTCAAATTAAGGGAAGAGAATAAAGGACAGCCCGTATTAAGAATGAAAAAAATTTTGTAATCTAATAAATTACCATTGGCATTACTTCATCGTAGAGTAATGCTTTTTTGGTAACATTGTGAAGAATTGTACTTACACTAACGGGTGCAAGAGTTAAAGATGGGGGACGGCTTAGGCGATTACTTTCGTAATTTTATTAAAGTAAGGAATCACTATTCAAGAGTGAAAAAGGAAGATTGCGATTTTCCACTAATAAAGTTCCTAATCGTTTAATTTCTCCATATATTTGCTCACGAATATTATTATCCTCACACCTATAATATTCTTCAAATAGCCGACCAAGTTCCTCAATGATGGTAAGGTATTCAAACCAATTCACTATTCCAACACCTCTTAAATAAGTGCAATAAAGTTTAAATTCAAATAATATTAAACTGAAATTGGTTTTAGTTCAATGAGAAAATTAGGGAGACTTTACAGAACTTTCTGCTTATGAAAATACTCATATATTTGAAGCTTTAAAACAGGCAATGGAATTAAAAGATAAAAAAATCAGAATAAATAAAGGCAGAGAAAATAATTGAAAAACACTCCAATTTGGAGTGTTTTTTTCATCATTTATTTCATATCGATTAGTAAATATGACAAGGGAGGGCTATATACGTCAGACTATGCTTTTTTGTCTATTGGATATATTATTCAGTTCTTTGGGTTCATTTTATGACGAAGGGGTGATTTATTTAGTTGGTTCCGTCCTTATATTGTTCAAAGTAAAATCCATAGGGGGAAGTATATGAATAGAAAAACACATTTTTTTTGGAGTGAAATGTACTATCAACCTAAACTTACCTACATTTTAAAAAATTTGTGCCCATCTTTGTTTGATGAACTGGGTAAGAAACTTGAAATTATCTTAGGTTATCCAATTGAGGTGTATGTAAATAATAGCGATAAGGAGAGGTGGACAATTTCTTTTAATGGACATGGTATAGGTTCTTCCATTCGGCTTATCCTCTATGTATATGATCCAAGCGTAGAAACATTTGGGGCTGCGGATATAGAAATTATTAATCCAACAGTGGAAATTGTTGATTTTGTAATGCATCCAAAAAGAAAAGGTTTAGGTACAAAAGTTATTAACCAATTAATTGATTTTATAGAAGATAAGAATTGGGGATTTGAGATAATGATATTGAAGGCACAGGATCTAAAAGCAGCATCATTTTGGAGTAAAGTTGGATTTACAGAAGCAGATCTTTACCCTTCGTATACTCCAAGTATGACCCGACCTTTCATTAAAAAAATAAGTGAACCTAAGATGTCAATTAAAATAAGTTATCAAAATTCATTTAGGGGAGAAAAGGTAATAATAAGTCAATACGATTTGAAGACAAATAACAAATCTTCCCTAATTAATCTTTAACAAATGAAAAAACTATCGAAGAAATATGCATATATTAAAAAGATACAACTAAAAATTTGTTTCTTAATGAAATGATTATTAGAAAAATCCTATTGGTTGGGTATTTAGAATAGGTATCATACAAAAAAGCCTTTAATTACAAGTGAATGCTTGTATCAAAAGGTTTTTTTTTATTCCACCATACATGACAACCCATATATATAAATTGATTATTGAGCTTTTTTTAATGTATTTAGGATAGTCACTTTTTTTAAAACGAAAATTATCTTAACTGTTCATCGGAATGGGACAATCTCGTATATTCATAGATTTATAGATAAAGAGGAGGGGGGAATAATGAAACTACAAAAAGAAATAAAGCATGTTCGAATTTCCTTTTCAGATAAATCTATTTCTAAAGAAGAATTTTATAACTTCTTAGCACGTTTACTGATAAAAAATGAAGAATATAAAACCAAAGCCACTTAGGTCGTAAGCGTTTTGGGTTCCATTTTCGGGAGTAAAAGTATAAAATGACACATAAAATTGCGTGTGAAATTGAAACACGCAATTTTATGTGCAAAGGGAATATTTCAATTTTAAAGGTAATGTTTTTTCCGTTTCATTAATGGCTAAAGGGTCCTACCTTGAAGGAAATTATCCAAAGAATAGAAACTTTATATTTTTTTGTATTCAATGTGTACAAGCTATTTTTTAGGATAATTAATAGTAAAGTTACCATTGTAAATTTTTATGGTGGTTTTTATTATAGTAATGTTATGAAGCTATTAAAAACTAGCCAATAAATTATTTGGACAAGTAGTAAAGTACGGCAAAGGGATAGGAACTGCTATTATTGAGGTTTTAGCAGTACGGCAAAGGGATAGTTGAGGGATATTGCATTTCAATCCCCTCCATGTTTTTTTCATAAATTGATTTTAACAGGGAAATTTTAACTTGCATCTTATCAACATAGTAGAAAACACAGGAAATAAGAAGCTTTTATTGGAATTTAAATAGGGAAAATGCTTATTAATTGCATATCAATTGAAAACTTTTTCAGACAGGATAGTAACTAAAGAGGAATTTCAAGAATTTTAGCATGACTATTAATTAAATATGAAGAAAATAAAACACTCGGTGCGGAATTAAACCCTGAGTGTTTTTATTTTGTAGATTAATGGACATGTCCCAAATTCAATAGCCTCAAAAAGCAAATGAATGGGCAACAGACCCAGCAAGGGAAATTCCTGAGAATCCTGAACCATCCAATCCCGTGATTGCACCCACGGTTGTCAAGGTAACAGCGCCAACAGCTTTACTTAACGGCACGATATTGGCTAATGCTATACCAAGATCATTGACAATACCCTGCGAGCCTTTTGGTAAAAAGTCTCCGATGATTTTGGTAAATCCAGCGTCGCCCAAATAGAAGAAAGCTGCGATGGGGATTACCGGTCCAAACACCTTAAAGCCAAACTGAAATCCTTCTATTAAATATTGTGTTGTTTGTTCCAAACCCTTTCCCTTATGACCTGTCATTGTGATTAATAGCAAGATAAGGATGGAGGTACCGCCAATTAAAGCGGTTGCATCACCGCCCTGCAATTTAAGGAGTGACATAGCTGCCACGTCAGCTGCAAAAAGAAGGGGAACTAAGATGGCAAAAAAGCGTTTTTGGGCAGTGGATAAAAGGGTTGGTTTTTCAGAGGTTTCCGTATTAGATTCATCTACAACGGAAGAGTTGAGTGTAAGTGTGCCTCGTTTCATATCCCTTTTAATAAAGTATAAAGCCGTTAAGGTTGTTACAAGCCCCATGACAAATACTAAGGGAATACTTGCATCAATTACATCTTGAATGGGGAGTCCGGCGGCATCAGAGGTTAATTTCGGTGCAGCTTGAATAACAAAGTCTCCTGATAGAGCAATCCCATGACCAAACAGGTTCATTGCCATCGCTACGGCAAGCGCTGGAAGTCCGGCCCGAATCGCAACAGGAAGGAGTACAGCGCCTAATAAAGCGACAGCCGGAGAAGGCCAGAAAAACCATGAAATAATCATCATCAAAATACCAATAGTCCAATAAGCAAGAGTAGGGTTTCGGATTAATTTTGTAAAAGGGGATATCATAACATCGTTAATTCCGGTGTCTGTTAAGGTCTTACTCATTCCAACTATTATCGAAATAACTAAAATAGTAGATAAAAGCTCTGTTATGGCATAAGCAAAACTGTTAAAAATACTGCTAACAGAAGCACTTAATGATCCAGTGGCCGTAATCGCAATTAAGAAAATCCCAGCGATACAGACAAGTGTGGTATCTCTTCTCATCACCATAAAACCAATGATCAAAGCAATAAAGACAACATATATCCAATGGAGAGCTGTGAGCTCTACTAGCATAGTACTAACCTCCTTTCATTCACCCAAAGGCGAATAGGTCATTCGCCCTTAGATGTATTACAGAATATGAAAAAACACCAAAGTGGTGAGAGGAGGCGTAAGAAAAATTTTAGGGATTAAGCTTTTTAACAAAAGAAATGGAACGGAGACGTGCTCCATTCCAATGTTCCTATTTTGGGATTGAATATTGACTAATATATGGTTCACTATCAAATATATGTGGAAGGGTATCGATTCCATTTTCCCCTGCCGCTTCTCCTTCTTGCGTGGAAATGGATAAGGTATTCTGCCAGCTATGAAAGGACATTTCGTTTTCCCAAACAGTTAAAATTGCGTATGTATTGGAGTCTTTCGGTCGAAGGGCACGAATCGCGATAAATCCTTGTTCGTTTTCAATCGATTGCGCTTTTTTCTTAAAATAATGCTCAAATAATGGGCGTCCTTCATCCGTTACCGGATAATTGCTTAGGATGACCATGCTCCCATTTTGAATATTCCCCGCTGATTCAAATACCTCATAAATTCTCGGTTCCTGAAAAACAGTTTTTCCATTTGTTTCATGCAGTAATAAGGCGCCATTTCCACCTGTCATCGTAATCATGGTTTCACTGGGATACTTTTTTTCAATACTTTTTAAAAAATCATATGTGCCAACTGTCATATAAATGTTCATTTACATCACTCCAGCTTAAGTTTCATTACGGATTAGTTTATACTAAAATCATTTTTTGCATGCTTACATATTTCTACTACCCCTGAAACCACTTGTGAAACGTAAAAACGACTATTTTTTGACACTTATACTAGTTATCTATACACCAATAGGAATAATGGATATAGTGAAGAGTGTAATCATTACAAGACTGCACTGCAGTGAAGTTTTATTTTACTTCTATATATATTACAATGGAAAACAGACATGTTTTGAAAGGGGATTTTCGTAAATGTCAAAAGTAATCAACGAGACATTTTTAAAAGCTGCAAGAGGAGAGAAGACGGATTATGTTCCAGTTTGGTATATGAGACAAGCCGGACGCTCACAGCCTGAGTATAGAGAAATTAAAGAGAAATATTCCTTATTTGAGATTACCCATCAACCGGAGCTATGTGCTTATGTGACTCGCCTTCCTGTTGAGAATTATAATGTGGATGCCGCGATCCTTTATAAAGACATTATGACGCCGCTGCCAGCATTAGGAGTGGACGTTGAGATTAAAGGCGGAATTGGTCCAGTCATCTCAAATCCCATTCAATCCTTAGCGGATGTGGAAAAACTAGGGGAAATCTCTCCGGAGGACGATGTTCCCTATGTACTAGAAACCATTAAACTATTAACACAGGAACAGTTGAGTGTTCCATTAATTGGCTTTTCTGGTGCGCCATTTACACTCGCCAGTTATATGATTGAAGGGGGTCCTTCAAAAAACTATAACAAAACCAAAGCCTTCATGTATGCAGAACCAAAGGCTTGGTTTGCCTTAATGGAAAAGCTTGGCGATATGATTGTTACATACGTAAAAGCTCAAATCAATGCAGGGGCAAGAGCGATTCAGATTTTTGACTCATGGGTTGGAGCCCTCAATGTTGAAGATTATCGAACTTTTATAAAGCCAATTATGAACCGAATTTTCGCCTCCCTTAAGGAAGAAAATGTGCCGCTTATTATGTTTGGTGTGGGCGCAAGTCATCTAGCATTGGAATGGAATGACCTTCCGCTCGATGTAGTTGGATTGGATTGGCGTATGCCGATTCAGCAGGCGAGAGAATTAGGGATTCATAAAACGGTTCAAGGGAATTTAGACCCTGCCATTTTGCTCGCTCCTTGGGAGGTTATTGAAGAAAGAGCAAAAGCCATTTTAGACCAAGGTATGGCACAAGATGGATATATTTTTAATCTGGGACATGGAGTCTTCCCTTCTGTTAGCCCAGATACATTGAAAAGACTAACTGCATTCATCCATGATTATTCTGCATCGAAGTTAAGTCGGTAATTACCAATGAAGTGTTAAAATTGATAAGATGATTAATTTTTTGGACAATATAGTGAGTTGTCAATAGAGACTTAAAAAGAGGTGCAAAACATGACAAAAAGAAAAATGGGCCTGCTTGTAATGGCATACGGTACCCCATATCAAATAGAAGATCTTGAACGCTATTATACACATATTCGTCATGGACGGAGGCCGACAGATGAAATGCTCGAAGACCTTCGTAATCGTTATGAAGCAATTGGCGGTATTTCCCCGCTTGCAAAAATTACGCTCGAACAGGCAGAAAAACTTGAAGAGCATTTAAATAAAATCCAGGATAAAGTGGAATTTAAAATGTATCTTGGATTAAAGCATATTGAACCATTTATTGAAGATGCTGTTAAACAAATGCATGAAGATGGAATAGAAGAAGCTATTAGTATTGTACTTGCTCCTCATTTTTCAACTTTTAGTGTTAAATCCTATAATGGGAGAGCAGTTGAAGAAGCGGAAAAATTAGGCGGACCGAAGATTACTTCGATTGAAAGCTGGTATCAAGAACCTAAATTCATTGATTATTGGGCAGAGAAGCTTAAGGGGATTTATCAACATATGCCAGAGGATGAAAAGGAGAATGCTGTTCTAATTGTGTCAGCCCATAGCCTGCCGGAAAAAATCCTCCAATTTAAAGACCCATATCCTAAACAGCTTCAAGAAACAGCAGATTTAATTGCTTCGCAAGCAGGCATTGACAAATATGAAATTGGCTGGCAGAGTGCGGGGAACACTCCAGAACCATGGTTAGGCCCCGATGTTCAAGATTTAACAAGAGATTTATTCAAAGAACATCACTATAAGGCATTTGTTTATGCACCTGTCGGGTTTGTTTGTGATCATCTTGAAGTTCTTTATGATAATGATATTGAATGTAAAAGAGTTACAGATGAGGTGGGGGCAACATACTATCGCCCGGAAATGCCGAATGCCAAAGAAGAATTTATTGATTGCTTAGCTGGGGTAATTTTAAAAACGTTAACGGATTGAAGGGAATTCAAGTAGGAAGAAGGTGACATCCGTGGCGGAAAAACAAAAGGTTGCCATCATTGGGGGTGGAATTGCCGGGCTCGCGGCAGCCTTCTATCTTCAAAAAACAATAAGAGAAAATCAAATGCCAATCGAGGTCATGTTAATTGAAGCTTCCCACCGTCTCGGAGGAAAAATGCAAACCGTTGTGAGGGACGGCTTCACGATTGAAAGGGGCCCGGATTCCTTTTTGGCACGGAAAACGAGCATTATCCGCCTGGCAAAGGAAGTGGGCATGGATCATCAATTGGTTCCAAATTCAACCGGTAAATCATATGTCATGGTCAATGAGGAACTGCATTCTATGCCAGGCGGATCCATCATGGGAATTCCAACTGAGATTGGTCCGTTTATTACGACGAAATTATTTTCTCTTCCCGGTAAAATTAGAGCTGCTGCCGATTTTATTTTGCCAAAATCCCCAAGTGGACAGGACCAATCATTGGGTGATTTTTTTCGAAGAAGATTGGGTAATGAAGTAGTGGAGAATTTAATTGAGCCACTCTTATCAGGAATCTATGCGGGTGATATTGATCATTTAAGTTTGATGTCAACCTTCCCGCAATTTTATGAGGTCGAGCAGAAGTATCGAAGCTTGATTATCGGGATGAAAAAATCTGCCCCAGCCCAGCCGAAAAAACCGGTCAACACTCAAAAGGGAAAGGGCGGCTTTTTGACCTTTAAATCCGGACTTCAGTCGTTCGGTGAAGCCATCGAAGCGAAATTGGACCCTCATTCGATTTTAAAAGGGCATCGTGTGGATACAATCACGAAGGTAAATAAAGGATATGAAATCTTTTTGAACAATGGAGAAACATTGGAAGCTGATTGTATCATTGCAGCAACACCTCATAAGGTGACACAGTCCATGTTTTCGCACTATAAATTTTTTCACCCGTTTAAATCGGTTCCATCAACATCAGTCGCAACGGTTGCCTTAGCTTTTCCAAAAGAAGCAATTAAAAGGGATATTGACGGGACAGGGTTTGTAGTTTCGCGAAATAGTGATTATTCGATTACTGCCTGTACGTGGACACATAAAAAATGGGAGCATTCCGCTCCTAAAGGAAAAGTTTTGCTCCGGTGTTATGTGGGAAGAGCGGGGGATGAGACCATTGTTGAACTCTCAGATGATCAAATCATTAAGTTTGTTCTAGATGATTTGAACAAAACAATGGATATTTCAATGGAACCTGATTTTGCCGTTGTTTCTCGCTGGAAAAATGCTATGCCGCAATATACGGTAGGTCATAAACAAAGGCTTGAAACCATTAAGAAACATATAAAAGAAGAATTACCTGGAGTATTCTTGGCTGGAGCTTCCTATGAAGGTGTAGGTGTCCCCGATTGTATTGACCAAGGGGAAGCCGCTGTTAAGGCTGTTTTTGAATATTTACAAGAAAAGACACAAAAAGAAGCTGTTCAGCCATAACAGCTTCTTTTTAAACAAATGGTTGTGTAAAAGGACAATATTGATTTTTGACAACGTTGATTGGAGCGGAAATCAACAATTAGTTAAAATAAGAGGGGGTAATTCCATGGAACTTACAGTTATTGGACATTGGGGCGGATATCCGAAAAAGAATGCGGCAAGCTCTGGTTACTTACTTGAGCATGAAGGCTTTCATCTTTTAATTGACTGTGGCAGCGGTGTTTTATCCAAGCTGCAAAATAAACTAGAGCCGGAAGAACTGGATGCGGTGTTGATTTCCCACTACCACCCGGATCATATTGCCGACATTGGTGTACTTCAGCATGCAAGATTGATCCAGGGGTTTTTAGGAAAAGAAATCCCCACCCTGCCTATTTATGGACATCATTTCGATCAACATGAATTTTCCAAATTAACCTATAAGGAAATTACCAAGGGAATTGCCTATGATCCCAATGAGGTTCTTACAGTGGGACCTTTTCAGGTGTCCTTTTTAAAGACCAGTCATCCTGTTCCGTGCTATGCGATGCGGATTGAAGCAAACGGTAAGGTTGTGGTCTATACTGCGGATAGTTCTTTTAAGGAAGAGTTTATTCCGTTTAGTAAAGAGGCCGACCTATTGTTATGTGAATGCAATTTCTATGGAAATCAAAACGGCAAGTCTTCAGGTCATATGACAAGTATAGAGGCGGGGAAATTCGCGAAAGAGGCTGCCGTGAAACAATTAATTCTTACTCACCTTCCGCATTACGGAAATTTAAGTGATTTAGTTCACGAGGCTTCTGCTGAATTTACTGGTATAATAAGGCTTGCTGAAGAATTTCAAACGATTTTACTCTAGGAGGAAGGCATATGTTATTTATTGATAATAAAGGGATAACAGACCCGCAAATGAACCTTGCAATCGAAGAGTATGCCCTTAAAAATCTTGATATCAATGAAACCTATTTATTATTTTACATAAATCAGCCATCCATCATTATTGGAAAAAACCAAAACACGATTGAGGAAATTAATACAGAGTATGTAGAAAAGAATGGGATCATTGTCGTTCGAAGATTGTCCGGCGGGGGCGCCGTCTATCATGATCTCGGTAATTTAAATTTTAGCTTTATTGCAAAGGACGATGGCGAAAGTTTTCATAACTTCCGAAAATTCACCGAACCGGTAGTCGAGGCGCTTAAAAAGCTTGGAGTAAATGCGGAACTAAGCGGTCGAAATGACCTCCTTGCAGAAGGCAGAAAAATTTCCGGTAATGCTCAATTTTCAACACGAGGGAGAATGTTTAGCCACGGAACGCTTTTATTTAATTCAGAAATGGATAATGTTGTTTCAGCATTAAAGGTTAAGAAGGAAAAAATTGAGTCGAAGGGTATTAAGTCCATCCGCAGCCGGGTAGCGAATATCTCTGATTATCTTACTGATAAGATTAGTATTGAGGAGTTTCGTTCGCTGCTTCTAAATTATATTTTTGGTGGGGAAGAGAAGATTAACGAATACGTCCTTACCGATGAGGATTGGGAGAAAATTCACCAGCTGTCCAAGGAACGCTATCAAAACTGGGAGTGGAATTACGGAAAATCTCCGAAATTCAATTTGCAAAATTCTCACCGATTCCCTGTTGGCTCAATTGATGTTCGTTTAGAGGTAAATAAAGGGATGATTGAGAATTGTAAAATCTATGGGGACTTTTTCGGTGTCGGAGATGTAAGTGAAATTGAAGACAAACTAAAGAATATTCGTTATGAAAAATCAGAAATTGAAAAGGTGCTTGCTGATGTAGATGTCGCCCATTATTTTGGGAATGTAACGAAAGAGGAATTTATTCAGCTAGTCTATTGATCCATTTCACTAAAAAGGCAGGCTGAAAACCTGCCTTTTTATATCAAGTTTATTGATTGACCTTTTGTTTTATTTGGGATTTTAGCGCCCTTCTTAATATTTTACCGGTAGTATTCTTCGGAAGTTCGTCCAAAAACTCAACCGACGATGGAATTTTATATTTTGCGAGATGCTCTTTACAGTATTCAAGAAGTTGATTTTCTGTTAGATTTGGGTTTTTACTAACCACATAGCTTTTGACAGCCTCGCCCTGATTTGGATCCGGAACACCAAGCACGGCGACCTCAACAATATCCGGATGGTTGTAAAAAACCTCCTCAACTTCACGAGGGTAAACGTTATATCCCCCGACAATAATTAAATCCTTTTTTCGGTCTACGATATAAAAATAGCCTTCTTTATCTGTCCGCGCTAAATCACCCGTATAAAGCCAGCCATTTCGAATCGATGCTTGAGTTTCTTCTGGCATTTTATAATAGCCCTTCATTACATTTGGACCTTGGACAATCAGTTCTCCTACTTCACCGGCAGGAACCTTTTCACCAAGTTCATTGACTATTTTATTTTGCACATTCAGGATGGATGTTCCAATCGATCCGGGCTTTCGCGGACGGTCGAGCGGGTTGAAACATGTGACAGGCGACGCCTCTGATAAACCATATCCTTCTGAGACTATTACATTAAATTTCTTTTCGAAATTTTTAAGAAGCGCGACTGGCATGGAAGCTCCCCCGGAAATACATAATCGGAAGGTTTGGAGATCCTCAGGATTTCCTTCATGATATTGGAATAGAAAATTATACATGGTTGGAACACCGGCAAAAACAGTCGCTTTATATTCTTTGGTAAGACGGAAGACTTCCTTTGGGCTGAATTTTGGAACAATCAGCATGGTTGCCCCGCTTAATAATGGAGCATTTAAAGCCACTGTTAAACAGAATACATGGAACATTGGCAATGCTGTAATGACGCGGTCATTATTATTCATCTTTAAATAATCACCGACATCCTTTGCATTGCTGTACAAATTCTTATGGGTCAACATCGCCCCTTTTGGTTTTCCGGTTGTCCCCGAGGTGTAGAGAATCAAGGCAACCTCATCATCATCAAGTTTGGGATCTTGAAAGCTTACGTCACCGGAGGCTACTACACTTGTAAACGATTTCATTTTTGAAAATACTGAGAGGTTTTCTAAATTTGTTTGTTCAAAGTCACTTAATCCTGTTTCACAAAATACATAATGCTCAACCTTTGGGAGATGCGTGTGCATTTCCTCTGCTAAAGGTATTGCCAAGTCTAGTGCAATCACTGTTTTCACATCACCATTGGTTAGAATATAGCCAATTTCGTCTGCCGTATAAATAGGATTAATGGGGATGACCGTTGCGCCTAGTCGTAATGCACCGTATAAGCTAATGACAAAATGCGGTGAGTTCCCAAGCAATAGGGCAATATGATCACCTTTTTTAACCCCTAATTTTTCAAGACCTGATGCAAACCTTGTAATCGCTCCATCCAGTTCGGCATATGTAGTGACCTTGTCTAAAAAATAATAGGCAGGTTTGTTGGCCGAAGCTTTTGCAGTTTCATGAAGCTGTGACGATAAATTCATTTAGTTCCCTCCTTTTATGAATGAATACTCATTCATTTAATTCTTTTAATTTTCTAAATATATTATATTGCTAGAAATTTAAGTATTCAAGTAGAAAGTAAAAAAATTAAACTGGGGTCCAATGACGGACGGAAACAGCTGCAGGTTTCCTTGCAGCCTTTTGTGGTGCGATCGTCATAATTGTTGAATTAGAGTCGATTGTCGTTCTGGAAGTATTCTCCTACCTCATGTAATTCGGCAAAAACAGGCTTTTTTTAATGTTCAGTTCTAAAACAGCGCTTTTTAACTAAACTAAGTAAAGAGAGGTTGTACAAAAAGGAGGACAATTCATGGTACGGAAAATGGGGATTTATGCGGTTCTGGCCTATGTGATATATGGGTTGTTTTTTTATTGGTACTTATTCTATTTTGCCGATACAAAACTGCCCTTTGAATATCAAGGGTCAAAAGCCGACCCTGCCACTTTCCTAAATGGAAGGGAACTAATGCTGAGTGAAGAGTATTCGAAGATAAGAAATCTTTTATTTTTCTTATCCACCCCATTTGAATGGCTTTTCTACTTTGTCATTTTATTATTTGGCTTTTCAAGGGCCTTCAAACGCTGGGCGGAAAGCACTTCTAAGTATAAACTGCTTCAAACGGCGATTTATCTGATTTGGTTATCATTCTTTGCTTATGTGGCAACCTTCCCGTTAAGCTATATAAGCTATTCCTTATCAAAAACCTATCACATCTCGACGCAAACCTTCCCATCGTGGATGAAGGATGAATTAATTGACTTTTGGATTAATTATGGGACATGGCTGATTATTGTTCCAGTCATATATTGGCTGATGAAAAAAAGCAAGCGCTGGTGGTTCTATGCTTGGCTGTTATCCATTCCTTTTACATTATTTATGATGTTCTTACAGCCGGTTGTGATTGACCCATTGTATAATGACTTCTATCCCTTGAAAAATAAGGAACTTGAAACAAAAATATTAACGATGGCTGATAAAGCTCACATACCGGCAAAACATGTTTTTGAAGTGAATATGGCGGAAAAAACAAATTCAATGAATGCATATGTAACGGGGATTGGTTCCAATGCGCGGATTGTCCTTTGGGATACAACCTTAAATCAACTATCGGATCGACAAATTTTATTTATCATGGCACATGAAATGTGCCACTATGTGGAGAAACATATTTATTTTGGAATAGCAGGTTATTTGCTGCTTTCACTGCTGGGATTGTATTTAGCCAATCGAATAATGGATTGGGCGATTAAACGTTGGGGAACTGAACTGAAGATACCGGAAAAGAGGGATATACGCTCATTGCCGTTGTTTTTAATGATTATTTCATTCCTAATGTTTGCAGCAAGCCCATTTACAAACCTTATTTCCCGTTATGAAGAGTCACGTGCGGACAATTATGCGATTCATATGACCAAAGATCCGGAGGCCGCCATTACCTCCTTCCAGGAATTAACCAAGTCAGGCTTAAGCCAAGTAAATCCACCTCTCTTGGTAAAAATATTCCGCTATGATCATCCGTCCATGCTAGATCGGATTTCAATGCTCGAAGAATATGAAATCAAACATCGGAAGCAGATAAAATAAAAAATTGGTTAAGGACTGATGTGTTTCTTCAGTCCTTTTCGTTCTTGGAACAAAAAAGAGCCGTCCATTTTTGGACGGCTCTTAAAAAATTTAAGTTCCAAATCGCTTATTAAGCTCTCTAAGCTGGCCGGATAATAAGAAAAATGCCTTTTTGTCCCGATGATCAATGGCACAGTCAATTTTTTTTAACAGCTTTTCCTTTTCAATGTTTAATTGGACTTCTGCTAGGAGCATTTCAATGTACAAATCCTGAACGTAATTTTCTTTCTTTTGACGTTTCATGGCACCAATTTTCATTAATTCCGTGTAGGATTTTTCATTCATGAAAATCACCCCTGATGCTTTTTTTTATTATATGGATTTTTTCAGATAAAATCAAACAAATATTTATAATCTTCAGAAATAATCTTCTTGACATTAATTGTGACCAATTTGGTAACGATTCGAAAAAATCAAGATATTGGCAAATGAACATGATATGATGGAAAAAATAGAATAATGGGGAGTTGGCAGTATTGAAGCAAAATCAGATTGAAGAATATGAAATTAATTCTGGTACCATGTTTATTCGGCCTGTAGAGTATGGCAGTAAAATATATTCACAAATTTTTGAGGAAGAGGATGAGTTTCTTTCTCCATTTAAGCCTTTGGATATAATTAAAAAAAGCTGTGATTATTTTGGCTGTGATTACGAAAGCCGGAAGAAAGGAACAAGACAACTCATTGGGATTACACATAAAATTCCAATCGCGATTGAACCGTCCAACCGCCTCTATTTTTTCCCAACTACATCACCGACCCGTCCTGAATGCATTTGGATTTCACATGATCATGTAAAGGAACATCGCCGTATTTCCAATCAGCAAACACTCATTACCTTTCGCAATAAACAGGCACACTTATTTCCAGTTCCTTATAGCACGATTGACAATCAATTATTAAGAACATCTTTTTTAAGAACAAAGTTAATGCAAAGAATTGAATTTAATGATAGAAAATCATTTTATTTGATGCAAAAACCAGTTTCGATGGAGGCCTCAGAAAACACCCGAAAATATGGTGAAGATCTTTTTACAAAAAATTAAACATAGCGCAAATCTAACGGGCCGAGTGCTTTTTTAAAAAATAGAGCTCGATTAACTCTTGAACTTTATTTCGGATTCTTGGATTAAAGTAACTATGGCTTTCTTCATAGCCCTTATATAAGAACAGATACATCGTAAAGGCATCGTCCCGTTTTGTTTCGGTTACTTGGAGTTTATTCTTTTTCATATATTGTTTAGCCTCTGCCAATTCTCTTTGGACCTCTTTCATCGTTTCCTCAATTAATCCCAAATAAGGTTTTTTTAATTTAAAAGGACTCTTTTCCACTACGCTTAAATCCCGGTTTAAGATAATTAAAACCATTGGTAAGTAAATGGCTTTCTCCATAATATTACGGTCTTCTTCAGGAATTCTTGTCATTTGATTTAAGCTCCTTCCTGTTATTTGATTCGAACGTTTGTTCCTATATTTTATAAAAAAAGATATGAAAAGGCAATAGGCTCTCTAAGGATGCTGTACTTACAACCGCTTCGTTTTCATATGCTGTTTTTTTTCGTTAGGAAATCTTTAAGAAAGTTTTTTATAGAAGGGTATCGAGTAGGGGAAAATGAAGATAGAAGAAACTTGTGTTTTGGTACAAGCGTCTATATAGGTGGGAAAATTTAACTAGGATGGGTGATGGATGAATGAGATATGAACAAAATCAGAAAAAGAAAAAAGGAAAATGGCGTTCTGTTCTGATGGTAATCCTTGTATTGCTGATAGCCGGTACAGGCTATTCTTATTACCAATATAAACAAGGAGTGAACCAATCATTAAAAAAAGTAAGCAAAACAGATAAAGTAGTTTATACCTTTGATGGGAAAAAGGACCAATACGGGGATACAAACATTCTCATGCTGGGCAGTGATGCAAGAGGGAATGAAGTATCAAGAGCTGATACCATCATGATTGCCCATTATAATGAAAATAAAGGAACATATAAACTTACTTCCATTATGAGGGATAGTTATATAGATATTCCGGGCTATGGTAAACATAAAATTAACTCTGCGTTTGCTCGTGGCGGCCCTGATTTGATGAGGAAAACGATTAAAGAAAATTTCGATATTGATCTACAATACTATGCGATCGTCCATTTTCAAGGATTTGTTCAATTAATTGATGAGGCGTTTCCAGATGGTGTAAAGATTGATGTTGAAAAGGCCATGTCAAAAAATATTGGAGTATCGCTTAAACCGGGGGTTCAAAGACTAAACGGAAAGGAAATGCTGGGCTATGTTCGTTTCCGCCATGATGCGATTGGAGATTTTGGACGCGTAAAACGGCAACAGCAGGCAGTGAAAGCAATTGGAGATCAGCTGACAAGCATAAACACAATTCCGAAAATACCAAAATTAATTGGTGTAATTACACCATATATCAATACAAACATGAAAACATCCGATATAATATTTATGTCAACAAATTATTTCTCCAAAAGGGAAGGTCCTGTTGAGACCTTAAGGATTCCCGTGGACAATAGTTATACCAATCAACGGATTTATGGAGAAGGAGCGGTATTAGCCATTGATGTTGCTAAAAATCGGGAGGCCCTTCACCAATTTATTAAAAAATAGAATTAGCAAGGTTCGGCAAAGAGGAGAGGTATGATGGATTTTGAGATGATAAAGGAGTGGTTTTCACTCGATAATATCATGGATTTAATAAAGCAATATCGTTCACTTGGCCCGTTGCCGGGGATATTGCTTCCAATGCTTGAAGCCTTTTTGCCATTCTTGCCACTTTTTTTATTTGTAATGGCCAATGCAAGTGCTTTTGGATTATGGTGGGGATTTTTATTTTCTTGGCTTGGTGCTTGTGTTGGTGCATTACTGCTTTTTTTCGTTATCAGAAGATTTGGGCAAAGGCGTTTATTATCTTTTCTACCAAAACATCCAAAAGTTCGCAAATTAATGGATTGGGTAGACCGTCACGGATTTGGCCCGCTATTTATACTTCTTTGTTTCCCCTTTACACCATCGGCCTTGGTAAATATTGTTGCCGGTCTATCTAAAATTAGTATGTATCAATATATGCTAGCCGTTTTTATTGGGAAAATGGTGATGATTTTTACCATTAGTTTTGTTGGCTATGATCTCCATTCACTCATTACGAAGCCTTACCGAACGATTATTGTAGTGGGCGTAATTTTCATTCTTTGGTATGTTGGAAAAAGAATTGAAGTAAGATTGAATAGAAGAATTGAAAATGACCATAATGGGGAAAAAGAGGGATTGGATCGATGGAGGAGTTTCAATGAAGATTGAATGGAAAAAGGAAGGCGTGGAATGGATTAAGGCTTTTGCAATTGGAATCATTATTTTTGCTTTTATTCGGACATTTTTCTTTTCAAACTACATAGTTGAAGGGGAGTCAATGATGCCAACTCTTCAGGACGGGAACAAACTTGTTGTGAATAAGCTTGGTTACCAAATTGGAGATCTAAACCGATTTGACGTGATCGTCTTTCATGCCAATCAAAAGGAAGATTTCGTCAAACGTATCATTGGATTGCCAGGGGATAAAATTGTTTATCGTGATGATCATTTATATGTAAATGGAAAAAAGTATAAGGAGTCATTTTTAGATATTTATAAACAAAAAAACCCAGGAGTAAAATTAACAGGTGATTTTACATTAAAAGAAATTACCGGGGTAAATACAGTGCCTGCCGGTAAGCTATTCGTTCTTGGCGATAATCGATTAGGCAGCTGGGACAGCCGCCATTTTGGCTTCATCTCAGTCAATCAAGTGGTTGGCAAAGTGGATTTACGCTACTGGCCATTAAACGAAATGGATGTCCATTTTTAAAATAAAACTTTAAGCAGGGAGCATGTTAGCATGCTCTTTTTTTGCTGCGAATTTTTTACCATTTTTGGTTGCATAAAACGGACGTAATTCCAAACGTTTGTGCCCATTTCGTGATAAAATGAAAAACAGAGAGATTAGCGAATGGAGGTCCGTACATGTCAGTAAGAATGATCATCGGGCGGTCTGGAAGCGGCAAAACATCGCTGTGTTTAAACGAAATACGAGATCGCTTAATGGAAAATCCAATGGGTAAACCAATTATTTACATTGTTCCCGAGCAAATGACGTTTTTATCGGAGTATCATTTAGCAAGAGATCCGCAAATTGGCGGTACGATTCGAGCCCAGGTTTATAGTTTTCCGCGGCTGGCATGGAGAATTTTACAAGAAACGGGCGGAATCAGCCGATACCATTTAAGCAATGTCGGTATGAGTATGCTGATTCGTAAAATCATTGAAGAACAAAAGGAACAATTAAATTTGTTCGAGCGTGCTGCAGATAAACAAGGCTTTATTCAACAATTAGAGCAAATGATTATTGAATTTAAGCGGTATTGTGTTCGGCCTGAAGAACTGATCGAAGGGTCAGTAAAACTCGGCAATGAATCCGCTAAGGCACTTCAAGATAAATTACATGATTTAGAAATTATCTATAAACATTTTGAAGATGAGGTTTTTGGAAAATACATTGACTCTGAAGACTATTTTCACCTCCTTTCAGAAAAAGTGACATCTTCCCGATATCTAAAGGAAGCAGAAATCTATATTGATGGATTTTACAGCTTTACACCACAGGAATATCTTGTCATAAAGGAACTCATGAGGAATTGCCGAAGCGTTACCATTGCGATGACGACAGATCATGTATCTGTTCATGCAGCACCTGATGAACTTGATTTATTCAGACTGTCTTCTGATGCTTGTCATTCTATTTTTGAAATGGCGAGCGCGGAAGGGATAGAGGTGGAAGAGCCGATTCTACTAAAAAACCAACAAAAGTGGAATCAACCGTCCTTACGCCATCTTGAGGAAATGTTCGATGAGAGGCCTGTTGTGCCATATGAAGGGCCAACGGCGATTCATATTGGTCAAGCAGTCAGCAGGCGGGCCGAAATAGAAGGGATTGCGAGAGAAATACGTGAATTGGTCCGGACAAAAGGGTACCGCTACCGCGATATAGCCTTAGTGATCCGTAATGGAGGGGACTATCATGATCTTTTGGTCCCGGTCTTTGATGACCATCAAATTCCTTATTTTATCGACCAAAAAAGAACGATGTTAAACCATCCTCTTATCGAATTCCTTCGTTCAAGCCTGGAGGTTATTCAAACGTATTGGCGCTATGAGCCAATATTTAGGGTAATTAAAACGGAATTGCTTTACCCACTTCAGGAGAATCCCGATAAAATGCGTGAAAAAATGGACCGACTCGAAAACTATTGCCTAGCTTATGGTATAAAAGGAAGTAAGTGGACGAAAAAAGAGCGGTGGAGTTACCGCCGTTCCTACGGTTTGGAGTTAGAAACAGTTCAAACGGATGCTGAAAAGGAAATTGAACAGGAATTAAATGAATTGAAACTTATGGTATCTGCCCCTATATTACGATTATCTAGACGTTTGAAAAAAGCAGATACCGGACGAAGGCTTTGTGAAGCCATTTACTTATATTTAGAAGAATTAGAGGTACCTGCCAAGCTTGAAAAGTGGAAATTGGCTGAAGAGGAACAAGGCAATCTTGTTAAAATGCGGGAACATGAACAGGTCTGGAATGCAGTGATAGACCTTTTAGACCAATACGTAGAAATCCTAGGGGAAGAACCGATTTCATTAAAAGCGTATACGGCTATTTTAGAAGCAGGATTTGAATCCCTGCGTTTTTCTCTTATTCCTCCGGCAATCGACCAAGTTTTAATCGGAGACTTGGAGAAATCAAGATTAACAGAAATCAAGGTCGCATTCGTGGTCGGTGTTAATGAAGGGGTATTGCCTGCAAAACTAACGGATGAAGGAATACTAGCAGATGATGAACGAGAAATGTTGATGATTGCAGGTATCAAGGTTGCACCAAGCAGCAGGACACGCCTTCTTGATGAAAACTTTTTAGCCTATAAAGCACTGACAATCCCGTCAGATTTGCTTTATGTTACCTATCCGCTTGCTAATAACGAGGGAAAAGCACTTATTCCTTCCTCTTATATTAAAAGAGTAAAAGATATGTTCCCAGGATTAGTTGAACATGTTTTTGTAAACGACCCAGTGGAGCTGGTGGAGGAAGATCAGCTTAGCTTTGTTTCAAATCCAACTTCAACACTGTCTTATTTAACGGCTCAACTTCAATTAAAGAAGAGGAATTATTCGATTTCTCCTCTTTGGTGGAAGGTATATAACTTTTATATAGAAGGTGTAGGTAAGGCCCAGGCTGAAAAAATTTTATCCAGCCTTTTTTACACCAATCAAACGGTAAACCTTTCAAAGGATGTAGCAGAGGAATTGTACGGAGAGACCATTCAGGCAAGTGTTTCAAGAATGGAATTATTCAATGGATGTGCTTTTTCTCATTTTGCCCAGCATGGTCTCAAACTAAGGGAACGACAAATCTTCCGGTTGGAAGCACCTGATATTGGGGAATTATTCCATGCAGCACTAAAGCATATATCAGATACCGTAAATGAACAAAAGATTTCTTGGAGTAATTTAACGAGGCAGCAATGTGAAGTTTTATCAAAAGAAGCGGTTAATACTTTAGCTCCTAAGCTGCAAAATGAAATTTTACTGAGCTCTGAACGCCATCATTATATTAAAAGAAAATTGGAGCAAATTATTACCCGTGCCTCTTTAGTTTTAAGTGAACATGCCAAGGTTAGCGGCTTTTCACCGATTGGCTTAGAGTTAGGGTTTGGCACAAAAGGAGAACTTCCTCCATTAAGCTTTTCTTTAAAAAATGGAAAGAAAATGGAGTTGGCAGGCCGGATTGACCGTGTGGATCAAGCAAAAGATGAAAACGGAAGTGTCTTTTTGCGGGTAATTGACTACAAATCCAGTGAAAAAGATGTTAATTTAGGCGAAGTTTATTATGGGCTTGCATTGCAAATGCTGACCTATCTCGATATCGTTATTACCCATTCAAAAGAGCTGGTAGAAATGGAAGCGACTCCTGCTGGTGTTCTTTATTTCCATGTTCACAACCCGTTTATTAGTACGAAAAAAATGTTAACCATCGATGAAATCGAAAAGGAAATTATGAAAAAGTTTAAAATGAACGGGTTAATGCTGAGTGATCAAAATGTCATTCGTTTGATGGATCAAACACTTGAATCCGGTGATTCACAAATTATTTCTGCGGGAATCAAAAAAGATGGAAATTTATCTAAAAAGTCCAAAGTAGCCAGCATAAATGAATTTGAAAATTTACGGCATTATGTTCGAAATCTCTATCAAAAAACGGGAAATTCGATTATTGATGGGGCGGTTCAGATCGCACCATATAAGCTAAAAGATAAAACACCCTGTACATTTTGTGCCTATAAATCAGTTTGTCAATTTGACGAAGCAATCGAAGATAACAAGTACCGGATTTTAGCTCCGCACTCAAAAGAGGATGTTCTTGAGTTGATTGGAAAGGAGAGTAACCAGAATGAGTAAATTAATGATCCCGCCTATGCCGGAAGGGGCAACCTGGACAGAAGATCAATGGAAGGCGATCATGGCGAAAAATAAGGATATACTTGTTGCAGCAGCAGCAGGATCGGGGAAAACTGCAGTCCTTGTTGAGCGAATCATTCAAAAGATCCTTTCGACAGATGACCCAATCGATGTGGATGAATTGCTGGTGGTTACTTTCACAAATGCTTCAGCGGCAGAAATGCGCCATCGTATTGGTGAAGCATTAGAGAAAGCTATTGACCATGATCCGGAATCAAGACATTTAAGAAAACAGCTTAGTTTATTAAATAAAGCGTCTATTTCTACGCTGCACTCCTTTTGTATGGAAGTAATCCGCAAGTATTATTATTTAATCGATGTTGACCCAGGGTTCCGGATCGCGGATGAGACTGAAGCTCAATTAATTAGAGATGAAGTCATGGATGAATTGTTTGAAGAACAATATGGAAAGCCGGAAAATGAGGCATTTTTTACCCTGGTTGATTCGTTTACGAACGATCGGAACGACGCTGCCTTAATGGATATTGTCCGCTCCATTTATGATTTTGCACGTTCGAACCCGGAACCGGAAAAGTATTTGGAATCGATTCTTAAAATGTACGATGTCACATCGATAACGACAATTGAAAATTTACCATTTATTGGGCCGCTTCTTTATGATATTGAATTGCAGCTAGAGGCTGCTAAGGAAATGATTATGAGTTGTTTGGAAATCGCAAAACAGCCAGGCGGTCCACACCCTAGGTCAGAAAACTTTTTAGATGATTTAAATGTTATTGATACGCTTATATCGGCGAATCGAGATTCATGGCAAACGCTTTACAACGCCATGCAGGCCTGGTCTTTTTCCAGAGCTAAGCCAGTTAAAGGGGACGAATATAATAAAGATTTAACCGAAAAAGCCCAAAAACTACGGGACAAAGCGAAGAAAAAGCTGACTGATTTAAAGGATGAACTTTTTTCGAGAAAGCCTGAAAGTTTCTTGCGTGATATGGAGGAAATGTATCCGCTGATTGATACACTTATTCGTTTGGTAAGTGACTTTTCAGAACGGTTCGAGAAAGAGAAAAAGGAAAAAGGACTAGTAGATTATGCCGATTTAGAGCATAATTGTCTGCGAATTCTCACTGGGGTAATTACCAATGAAGGTGAATTTCTCCCGTCAAGTGCTGCTTTAGCCTACAAAAAGCATTTTAAAGAAATATTTGTCGATGAATACCAGGACACGAATATGGTTCAGGAAACGATCTTAAAGCTGGTGGCAAACGAAAATGAACTAAACGGCAATTTGTTCATGGTTGGGGATGTCAAACAATCTATTTATCGTTTTCGACTTGCGGAACCCAATTTATTCTTAGGAAAATATAATCGATTTCGCCATGATGGAGAATTATCGGGCCTTAAAATTGACCTAGCCCGAAATTTTAGAAGCCGAAAAGAAGTTTTAGATGGAACGAATTTTTTATTCAAACAAATCATGGGAGTAAAGGTTGGGGAAATTGAATATGATGAAGCGGCTGAACTCCGTAATGGTGCCCCTTATCCTGAGGAGGAGCCTTATCCGGTAGAGCTATTGCTTGTAGATTTAAATAAAGAGCAGAAAGAAACCCATGGTACAGAGGATGAAGGAGATACACCGGAGGCTGAGTTTGATGCGGTTGATTTAGAAAAGTCACAGCTTGAAGCAAGAGTGATGGCTTCGAAAATTAAGGCATTAGTCTCTAGTGGCAGACAGGTATATCAAACTAAAACAAAAACCAGCCGTCCTCTTATGTATCGGGATATTGTCATTTTGCTCAGGTCGATGACATGGGCGCCGCAAATTCTTGAAGAGTTCAAGCAGCAGGGAATACCCATTTATGCAAATTTATCATCAGGCTACTTTGAAGCAACCGAAATCGCGATCATGCTGTCATTGCTTCGTGTAATCGACAATCCCTATCAGGATATCCCTTTGGCGTCTGTTCTTCGTTCTCCCATTGTCGGGCTAAATGAAGAAGAGCTTGCCAAAATTCGAATTCATAAAAAAAGAGGGTCCTTTTGGGATGCAGTTCGTGCGTTTTCGAGGAGTACGGAGGCCGAAAATACCGAAGTGTTTTTCAAAAAAGTCCGTCGTTTTTCTGAGTTATTGAATGAATGGCGGGTGACAGCCAGAAAAGGAGCACTTTCAGAACTGATCTGGCAGCTTTACCGAGATACCTATTTTTATGACTTTGTAGGAGGATTACCAGGCGGCAAACAGCGTCAGGCGAACTTGAACGCTTTATATGATCGGGCCCGGCAGTACGAACAAACCTCCTTCAGAGGATTATTCAGGTTTTTACGGTTTATCGAAAGGATGATTGAACGCGGAGATGACCTGGGGGCGGCAAGAGCGCTTGGAGAGCAGGAAGATGTTGTTCGGGTTATGACCATCCATAGCAGTAAAGGTCTTGAATTTCCGGTTGTATTTGTTGCAGGGATGTCCCGTAATTTTAATATGTCGGATATTCGAAATTCCTATATGCTTGATAAGGAGTATGGATTTGCTGCCAAATATGTAAATGTAGAAAAAAGAATTACCTTCCCGTCCTTGCCGCAAATGGCTTTTAAGAGAAAAAAGAAAATGGAAATGCTTGCGGAGGAAATGCGCGTATTGTATGTTGCTTTAACGCGGGCAAAGGAAAAACTATATTTACTTGGTACAGTAAATGATGCCGGTAAAAAAATAGACCAATGGAATGATGGGGCGACAAATCAGGAATGGCTTTTAAAGGACTATGAAAGGGCATCTGCTTACTGTTATATGGATTGGATTGGTCCAGCATTGGTTCGGCATCAGGATTGTGCAGATTTAAGAGTCTCTGAAAATAAGGACTTGCAAACTTCCAGTGAAATTATGTGCCATCCTTCGGCATGGGAGATTTCCATTTTGACGAGTGAAATTCTTAAAAATCAAGAAATAGGCAATGAGGGTGAGCAAGATGACAATTTAGATTTAGTAAGATTGTCCAAGTCCGTGTTGGTTGATTCACCCTATGCTGGAGAAATACAGGATCGGTTGACATGGGAATATATCCACCGGGATGCTGTGGCCAATCGTTCAAAACAATCCGTTTCAGAAATGAAACGGCAAAGGGAGATTTCGGATGAGCAGAGTGGTACCGACCTTATTCGAAGGTTTAACAAGCCGATTTTAAAGCGGCCGAAGTTTATGCAAGAAAAACAATTGACCCCTGCGGAGCGTGGTACAGCTCTTCATATGGTGATGCAGCATGTTGATTTAACAAAACCAGTCAGTGTTGAGTCGATCCAAGCACAAATAAATAATATGGTCGTGAATGAATTATTGACAGTTGAACAAGCACAGGTAATCGATGCCCGGTTAATTGTTCAATTTTTTACATCGGAATTGGGGAAAAGGCTGTGCGCTGCGAAAGAGATTTACCGTGAAGTTCCTTTTACCATATCACTCCCTGCAGAAGAGGTATACATCAATTGGAAAGACGATACAGAATCAATCTTTGTTCAAGGGATTATTGATTGTATATTTGAAGATGACCAAGGGCTGGTACTGATTGATTACAAATCAGATGGAATAACGGACCGATATAAAGGCGGGTTTGAGCAGGCAAAACCAATACTTCATGAACGTTATAAAGTGCAGATTAATTTATATACAAAGGCAATTGAGCAAATTTGGAAAAGAAAAGTGAATGAACGCTATTTGTTTTTCTTCGATGGTGCCCATATGTTAAATTTGGATAATACGCGATAAACTAAAAAAACGACATAAACCAGTTCATAGGTTTATGTCGTTTTTTAATTGTTTCCAACAATGGGCTGATCAATTAGATCGGTATCCAATACATTTGTTCCACTGATAGCGTTGTTGGTAACAACAATTCCACCGGTATTAAATCCCCCAGAGCCTCCATTAGCTTTTGCAGTGCTTTTTGGCGAAATATAAAACGTATCACCAAATTGAACAATTCCTCCACTTACCGTAACGATTTGTACAGGGCCAATAATTGCTGGCATCAAAAACATCCTTTACCATAAAAATGTCTAAGGTAACATATGCGGCTATTGCATATCCTGCTCATGCCCAAAGGGGAGTTCTTGCCGAATATGTTTTACCCTAGCCTCCATTGAAATATTTCTACTGTTTCCTACATGTAAAATCGAGGATGATGAAATACCGATAATATCAATATTTTTCACTTTAATTATTGGTTTTGGATTGTGAGGTATAAATGAAATGGCTTCGTCGATAGGCGGTAATGGAATAGGTTTTTTAAAAATCATATAGGTTGGGAAATTTCCCTCATTTCCGTAGAATATTTCAGCTTCTCTTTGAACTGCGATGGCGCGGGAAAATCCATTAACGATGCAGGAATCCCCAAGCTGAATAATCGAGGAGTAGGATAGGACCATTACATTTAATCGGTCAACATTAGATGTTCGTTGTAGCATAACCAGGGGTCACATCCGGTTCTAGCGGAACAAATGGTCCGATAATTAATGATTCAGCAGGAGTGTCGAAAGCTGAGGCCAATTGAATCGTTTGGGTATCACCCACAAGGACTAAAGAAGAACTGGCTACACCAGTAATTTGAATGTTTCCTACTACCAGCTCACGGTTATAAACTTCAAGGATCATTCGATATTCATTCCTTTCACATTATCTGGTAAATTATTGAAAAAGGTATAAACACCATTATGAATTTCCTGTTTCAGTAATTCTATAATTCGATTTTCCACTAACGTTTTATTTTCCTCTGATTGTTCATTTACAGGAATGGATTTTAAATGATATTCAATTCTATTGGGAAGCTGTTTGATTATATCCTGTTTGATGAAAGCTAAATAGGACTCATTTGGCTGGAGTCTTAATTGTTTTTCGGTATCCTCAATTATTTGTGGTAAATCTATTTCCAAATAACGATAAATCGCCTCTTCAATTTTCATTGACCGCTGCATTTGGTCCTTTGGAGAAATTGGGGTATTTAATGATTGACCTTGTATCGCAAAATCCTCAATACCGGATAAATCATTAGGATTAAGGCCAATCGAAAGCGTGCCTTCAAGAGTTTCAACCTTTAACTGATCAAATTTATATTCAATTGTATCAACATGAATCGTTGGCTTTTCTCCTATTTGCTTTAAATCGTTCTGCATTTTCTGCAAAGCCTGTTCTAATGCAGCAATCCTTTTTTCCTGTGTTTGAATGTTTGACAGCAGCCACTGAAGATATTGGTATAAATCCTGATACATTTAAAATCACCCCGTCTAGTCGTCTCCCTATCCTAAATAAATATATATGCGGAACGACCTGAGACATGCTAATTATTTTTGATAACGGGGAATTTACTCATCCATTCTTACCGGTGCCTGCAATGGAACAGCCGGTGCCAGAATTTGTGAGGACTGTGGCGTTTGGAGAACTTCACCGGGCTTGATAGCTTGCGGTGCCGGTCCTGTAAACCCGCCAGTGTTGTACAAATAAGCGGCCGGTTTAATGATACCAGCACTGCCAATTTGCAGGACAGAGGAATTGGTAATCCCGCCAATTTTGATAAAATTAATTTGAATGGACTGCTGGATGTAAAAATTCATTCTAGATCACCCATTCATTACATATTAAAGGCATTTGCTTGATCAATCATGTCTGGATCCGTTGTATTAGTGGAACTTAAATTGTTATGGACGTTTAAACGTTCCCCAGTGTTAAAGGAACCTGCTCCAGAGAATGTTTTAGCAGCAGCAAAGGGCATAATTTTATAAACATCTCCAATGTGAAAAACTGAACTGTTCCCCAGTGTAATGACCTGAGCAACTCCAACAATGGCCGGCATAAATCAACACCCTTTTTTATAAGTTTCTTTACTTATCATATGTATAGGCGGATATAATGTGATTCATTCGCCCAAAAAATGTAGGCCCTAAAAATTACAAGCTGTTTTTGTGTGATATGAATCACAAAACTATTCTTAATTTAAGTTTATAATTATAAAAATAGTAAATATTAAAGTGGGTGAAGAAAATGAATTATCAATTTAAGACGCTTTATAATGAAATTGGCGGACAAGAAACAATTGATCAGCTTGTTAATGCCTTTTATCCACGTGTATATGATGATAAAGATTTAAGGCCATTATTTGAGGGCGATATGAGTGAAATTATGAGAAAACAGCGCATGTTTTTGCCGCAGTTCTTAGGCGGGCCAGCGCTATACAGCCAGGAATTTGGACCACCGGCGATGCGTGATCGGCATCTGCCATTTGAAGTGACACCTAAAAGGGCAAGGGCTTGGCTCCGTTGTATGTGGGAGGCATTTCAGGAAATTGGTCTGGATCAAAATCCGGCCGGATTAGCATTCTATGACCGTTTAACACAAGTTGCCGGAATCATGGTTAACAGTCCAGATTCGGATGAATAAATATAGGTTTAAATCCTCTTGCTGATTCAGGCAGGGGGATTTTTCTTTCTAGTGATATAGGATGAAAGTCCATTTTTCTACAAAAGTAATCAATAGTTATGACGTTAAAAAGATAAGATAGTCAAAAAGAACTATCGTTTTTGTTAGTAAATAAGAAAAAAGTTGGGTATTCTCCGAGGGGAAAACGTTCTATGATGGGATTACGAGATCAGTCGGTATAAGAAAGACACTGAACTCGATAAAGGCAAAGCTGATGAAAATCAGTGACGCAAAGCTACAGGGGCTAAGGTGCTACGCACGATGCCAGCCAGTTACCGAAAGATCAGGGTGTTTTATCACAATATTTTTTAGAAAGCATAGGCACTCTATGTTCTGAAGAGTATTGTGTCTACAACCCCCCTTTAGGTAAAGGCGGGGTTATTTTTTTTGGGAAAGGCAGGGTGTATTAATGGGTTTAATAAATAAAAATAAAAGAAACCAAAGTGGCGGTGAGGCAGCTAAAAAGGCATCTTTTGTTAAACTCAATTCATCCTCTCCCAATCATGCGAATCATAAAGCAAGTTGTAATCAAGGATTACTATGCGATTTTGCGGAATTCTCCCAGCTTAGACAACTCCTTTTAGATCAGGACGTTTCGGAAGTAATGGTGAATGGTCCTAATCAGGTTTACTGTGAACGGAAGGGGAAATTGATCTTAACCCCCATCCAATTTTCGGATAACAAACATGTTATAAGATTAATAGAAAAAATGATAGCTCCACTTGGGCGAAGAATTAACGAGAGTTCGCCAATGGTGGATGCAACGCTTCCCGATGGGTCGCATGTGAATGCAATTATTCCGCCATTAGCAATTAATGGACCGGCTATTACGATTCGAAAGATTTCAAAGGAATCTTATAAAATGAATGATTTAATTAATTTTGGTACAGTAACAGAGGATATTGCAGTTTTCTTGAATGCATGCGTAAAAGCCAGGCTCAATCTGTTTCTCAGTGGTGGGACAGGTTCAGGTAAATCGACTACTCTCAATGCTCTGAAAAATTTTATTCCGAATGGTGAACGTTTGATAGATATTGAGGAAGAAGAAAAGGTAGCAACAGACTATATTATAATTGATGAAATTTGCGGAGAGGAAGCATTTGATTTGCTTCAAGCTCTGAATACTAGTAACACGGGGGCTTTGGCTGCAGGACATTCCAATTGCCCAAGGGATATGATTATTCGTTTGGAAACGATGGTGCGTATAGTAAGAGTGGATTTAGAGGTAAGGGCTACTCGAAACCTAATCGCAAAAGCACTTAATGTGATTATTCATCAATCACGTTTAAAGGATGGTTCCAGAAAAATAACTAGTATTACAGAGGTTTTAGGAGTGGAAGAAGATAGAATCTTATTACAGGAGATTTTTACCTTTAAACAAGAAGGAATCAATCGGAAAGGGGAAATTATCGGTCGTTTGGTACCAACTGGCGTAAGGCCGAAATTTTATCAGCAGCTTGAAGCAACAGGTATAGCCATGCCGACTTCTTTATTTCATTAACAATATTGTCAGGATTTAAGCCTTAATTTTTAGTAATTTTAATTTGCCTGTGATATGATAGTTTGGACTATACATAAGGAGGCAAATTTACATGATTCACGCACATATTACGACATGGATTGTAGCACTTATTTTATTTTTTGTTGCACTTTCTTTAAATAAAAGCGGCAAAACAAAAGGTGCCAAAATTGTCCAAATGATTTTAAGATTATTTTATCTATTGATTATTGCAACAGGTGTTGGTCTGCTCTCGCAGGTATCTATTATTGACTGGAAATATATTTTAAAAGCAGTAGCTGGGCTATGGGTAATCGGAACCTTTGAAATGATTTTAACACGGGTAAAAAATGATCGTAGGACTTCCGTTTTTTGGATTCAGTTTGTTGTGGCTTTCGCCCTTGCTTTATATTTAGGATTTGCCGTACTGCCAATGTCTTTCCTACATCCATAAAAAAAGGCTGCCTTTATCGGCAGCTTTTTTTTATGAAATCATTTTCTCAATGATTAACCTTTTCCCTGTATTCAATGTAAATTCAAATCGATCATTGACCTTTTCAAAATAGAAAAAATGGTGCTGCACATTGCAAATTTGTTCCTGATTATCAAAAACAATAAAATTCACCCCATCCTTTCGCTGTTCCTCTGATAAGAAAGATAAATGGTTATAGCAGTAGATACAATCATAAATAGAAAAACCTAATGAGTTTAGGGTAGTAACAAATTGAAAAAAGGCATCATCATTAATCCCTTCAAGCAATCTCTCCAGGGAATACACCAAATGCTTCTTGATTCTTACTTGATCATGGTCACGAAGCATAATGACTTCGTTTCCCAAACGGATTTTTCCTGACTCAAATAAAATCCCTCTTCTCCAGCGATTCATCCGGAAGATTTCCATTTCTTGCTGATGAAAATCATCAAGCATGTTTGCTTCTTCCGTTTCCTCATCAAAGAAAATCCATTGATCATTTATTTGCTCAACAGTTCCTTGGTTAAAGGCTCTTTGTTGATTATCATAAAGTTTATTTCGCTGCTGTCGATTCATGTTTAAACCTCCGTGCCAAATGCTTTCATCTTCTTTGTTGACATCTTCTTGCAAATTTATAACTTGGTATACCATTTTATTTGGACAATTAACCAATTGCTTTGGGCTGAATACACTAAAACATGTAATTGAAATTGGAGTTACAGTAGTAGAAAGGAGCCAACTACCGTGTGCGGGATATCTGGATGGGTAGATTTTGAAAAATTATTAAAAAATGAAACAGAAACAATAGCAAAAATGGCCAATACACTTGCAAAAAGAGGCCCTGATGAAACGAACATCTGGACAAATACACATGTTGGTTTTGGACATAAGAGACTGATTGTTGTCGACCCAGAAGGGGGAAGACAGCCAATGTCGAAACAAAAAGAAGGCATTGTGTATACCATTTGCTACAACGGAGAATTATACAATACAGAAGATTTACGTAAAATTCTCCTTACTAAAGGATATTCTTTTAGGGGTCATTCTGATACAGAAGTTCTGTTAACTGCCTATATAGAATGGGCGGAAGAGTGCGTAAATTATTTAAACGGAATTTATGCGTTTGCTGTTTGGGACAGTAAAAAGGAACAGCTATTTATTGGACGGGACAGATTAGGAGTAAAACCACTTTTTTTCACGGAACACAAAAAAGGGTTACTCTTTGCATCAGAATTAAAAGCGATTCTTACGCACCCCGAAATCAAAACAGAACTCGACCGTGAAGGGCTGGCCGAGATTCTTGGTACAGGACCATCAAGGTCACCAGGTTCAGGGATTTTTAAGGGAATGAAAGAGCTACGGCCGGCACATGCATTGACCTTTTCAAAAAATGGCTTAAAAACTTGGCGTTATTGGAACGTGAAAAGTGAAGAACATAAAGATTCGGTGGAGGAAACAGCAGAAAAGGTACGTTATCTAGTGACAGATGCAGTGACGAGACAGCTTGTTTCAGATGTTCCATTATCTACATTTTTATCAGGCGGGCTTGACTCAAGCATTATAACAGCGATTGCTGCGAAAGGCTTTCAAGACCAAGGGAAAGGGCAACTCCATACGTACTCAATTGACTATGAGGGCAATGATCTCCATTTTGCCGCAAATGAATTCCAGCCGGATGCAGATGGAAAGTACATCCAAATGATTATCGACAAATTTAATACCTCACATCACAACAAAATGATTTCACAGCAAAAACTTGTAGACGATTTGATCGAAGCGGTTCATGTAAGGGACTGCCCTGGAATGGCGGATGTAGATTCCTCCTTACTCTGGTTCTGCAAGGAAATCAAAAAGGATTTCGTCGTTAGTCTTTCAGGCGAATGTGCAGATGAAATTTTCGGCGGCTACCCATGGTTTCATCGGAAACAAGACCTTGAACGTGCGGGGTTTCCATGGATGCGTTCCGTTTTTGAACGGGAAAATTTATTGAACCAAAATTGGCGGGGAAAATTAAAACTATCTGAATATGTGATGGAAAAATATCAGCAAGCGGTGAAGGAAACACCGAGCTTACCGGGAGAAAGCTTGGAAGAGGCGAAACGACGGGAGCTATTTTATATTAATATGACTTGGTTCATGACCACCTTACTTGACCGAAAGGACCGAATGAGTATGGGGGCCAGCCTAGAGGTCAGAGTTCCTTTTGCCGATCATCGTCTTGTTGAATATGTCTGGAATATTCCCTGGGATGTGAAGATGTATCGAGGAAGAGAGAAAGGGATTCTTCGTAAGGCATTTGAAGGGATATTACCCGAAGAAGTTCTTTATCGGAAGAAAAGTCCTTATCCCAAAACACATAATCCGGAATATACCGCTATGATCCAAAAACGTATGGTAGAGATTCTAAAGGATAAATCATCAGCTCTTCATGAATTTTTTGAAAAGACCTCATTACAAAGTATTGTTGATTCCGGGGGAGAATCCTTTAAAGAACCATGGTTTGGTCAGTTGATGACAGGACCGCAGTTGTTAGCCTATTTTGTTCAATTACACACATGGTTTAAAGACTATAATATTAACATAGTAAATTGAGTTAAAATTTGGATTTCAAACCATAATTCGATTAAAATGGGTTTAGGGAAGAGGGAGAACCTCTTCCCTTTTTAAGGGAGGAACAATATATGAAAAGAATCATACTCATTTTAATTTCAGTTTTTCTGATGTCTTCCGTTCCTGCAAATGCTGCAGTAAAAAAAGATAAGCGGTTATGGCAGGATGAGTCCATCTATTCAATTATGGTGGACCGCTTTAATGATGGAGACACAAGTATCAATTTCGATGTAAATACAAAAGATCCTAATGTCTATAACGGCGGCGATTTTCAAGGAATCATCGATAAACTTGACTACATACATGATATGGGTTTTACCGCTATTCGTCTTAATCCGATTTTTGATAATGCCGATAAAGGATATCATGGCTTTTGGGTGAAAGATTTTTATAAAACGGACGAGCATTTTGGCTCGATTAAGACCTTTCAAAAGCTGGTTAACGAAGCTCATAAACGCAAAATGAAAGTATTAATTGATTTTCCTGCAAACAATGTTGCAGCAAATCATATGTGGGTGACAGATCCAAATAAGCAGGATTGGTTTCATAAAAAGCAGGATATCCAGGACTGGAACAACGCCCAAGAGATTGAAAATGGCTGGGCAGATGGGTTGCCGGACCTGAATCAGGATAACCCTGAGGTAAAAAACTATTTAATTAAGGCTGCTAAATGGTGGATTCAGAAAACAGATATTGACGGATATAGTTTACCCGAAGTAAACATGGTGCCTGTCAGCTTTTGGCATGATTTTTCAACGTCAGTTAAAGGTGTGAAGCAAAACTTTTTTTTAATGGGAATTCCGGCAGTAAAATCACCATCCAATGAACTAGAGTATGAAAAAGCCGGGATTGATAGTTTTTATAATGGGCCCGTTAGTGCGGATTTAAGGGACGCCTTTGCCAATACTGACCAATCCATTCAACCTGTTGTTTCTGAATTGGACAAGGGGAAAAAAACATTTGACACGTCAGCCAATATGGCAAATTATTTCGATAATGAATATACAACAAGATTCACGCAAGATATTGTAAAAAATAGACAGTTCCCCGGTTCCCGTTGGAAAACTGCTTTGACCTATTTATATACGATTCCAGGAATACCCGTAATTTATTATGGAACGGAAATTGCTTTGAATGGCGGTGATATTCCGGATAATCGCCGGCAGATGAGCTTCAGAGCAGAAAAAGATTTAATTGATTTTATTACAAAAATCGGAGAGCTTAGAAATCAACTTCCATCTTTAACAAGAGGGAATCTTGAAATATTATATGAAAAGAATGGTATGGTTATTTATAAGCGGGAATATAAAGGTGAAACCTCGGTCATTGCAATTAATAATACGAAAAAATCACAAAGTATCACGTTAAAGGATAAGCAATTAGATGCGGGAAAAGAGCTTCGCGGTTTACTTAACGGTGATACGGTAAAGAGTGAAGGCGATCGATATACGATTATTCTCGACCGGGATAACTCTGAAATTTATGTGTTGGCGGATAAGACAGGGATAAATATTCCGTTTGTTTCAGCCATTATGATTGTAATCATATTGGCCTGTTTATTTTTGTTTTTAATCATTAGGAGAAGTAAAAGAAATATGAATTAAAAGAACGCACCGGAAAGCTGATAGGCTTCCGGTGCGTTCTTTGTCTAGCGAAAGTGACTCTTAGAAAAGCACTGGAGCTATTCTATTTATCCATTAATAATCTCCCCGCCGTTTACATGGAACATTTGGCCGCTAATATAGGAGGAATCATCAGAGGCTAAAAAAACATAGCTTGGAGCAAGCTCATGTGGCTGCCCTGCTCTTCCTAGAGGAGTGGTCGAACCGAATACGGCTACTTGATCATCTGTAAAGGTAGAGGGTATGAGCGGGGTCCATATTGGGCCCGGTGCAACCCCGTTCACTCTTATTCCCTGCGATGCAAGCGAGAGGGCAAGTGAGCGAGTAAAAGAAACAATTGCCCCTTTTGTGGCAGAGTAATCCAGCAGCTGTTCATTTCCCTTGTAGGCAGTAATTGATGCCGTATTAATAATCGATGCTCCTTTTTTTAGATGTGGCAGGACCATTTTTGACATATGAAAATAGGAAAAAATATTGGTGCGAAATGTTTTTTCAAGCTGGGCCGCTGTAATATTCAGTAAGCTTTTTTGCGGGTGCTGTTCCGCCGCATTGTTTACAAGTATATCAATCTTTCCAAATTCTTCGATGGTTTTGTTCACGACTTTCTTGCAATAGTCTTCACTGCCTATATCACCGGAAAAGAGCAGGCAGCGCCTTCCTTCTTCTTCAATTAACTTTTTTGTTTCTTCCGCATCTTGATGTTCTTCTAAATAGACAATAGTTACATCCGCGCCTTCTTTGGCAAAATAAATGGCCACCGATTTACCAATCCCACTGTCACCACCGGTAATAATCGCCTTTTTTCCGGATAATTTTCCGCTGGATTTATAATTTGCATCAATCGAAATGGGTCGAGGGTTCATTTCACTTTCCACGCCAGGCTGATGATTTTGGTGCTGTGGCGGAAAAACTGCTTTTGGTTGCTTTTGGCTGCTCATATTGTTACCTCCAAGTGTTAATTACACCTGTTAGTCTTCGATAAAAACCTAAGAATATGAAAAAAGGGAAAAGGTTTTTCAACCATTTCCCATATTTTCTATCGATAATTAATAAACTGAACATCTACAGTAAGGTCTGCTTCTCGGACTAATGAAATGATTTTTTGGAGATCATCCCGGTTCTTGCCACTGACTCGTACCTGGTCGTCCTGCACCTGGCTTTTGACTTTAACACCGCTATTTTTAATGATTGTGTTTATTTTTTTGGCATTTTCTTTATCAATTCCTTGAACAAGTTTCGCCCTTTGCCTTACGGTTCCTCCGGAAGCTTTTTCAATCTTACCATAATCAAGATTTCTGATCGGAATCCCTCGCTTAATCAGTTTGCCTAACAGAACATCCTTCAATTGGTCTAACTTATATTCATCATCTGAAATAAGGACAAGATCTTCTTTATCGAGTGATACCTCACTCTTACTGCCTTTAAAATCGTAACGGGTCTGAATTTCTTTCATTGTTTGGGTGATTGCGTTTGTGACTTCAGAAAAGTCTACTTTGGACACAATATCAAACGAACTATCTTTAGACATAACAAAAACCTCCTGTTTATCATTTTCGCCAATATTTGCATGGTTTCCCTTTATGGGTACATTATAGTAAAATATAGCAGTTCAAACAACTATCTCCAAGGGAAAGAAAAGGGGAATAAACATGTCAATAAAAGAATTGATTGGCCAGACTACCAGTTTGGAAGTGGCACGAAAAGCGCCATTTGGCTATTTTTTAACAGATGGAAATGAGGATGTCTTGTTACATATAAATGAAACCGAGCGTGAATATGAAGAAGGAGAGCGCTTAGAGGTCTTTCTTTTCCATGATTCGCAGGGCAGGATGATTGCTTCAACAAAGATTCCGGAAATTTCTGTTGGCAGGTATGGCTGGGTCAAGGTAACAGATGTTAATCCGAAAATCGGAGTCTTTTTAGATATTGGAATGCAAAAGGACCTTTTATTAGGTGCAGACGATCTTCCAGCCCATAAATCCGTCTGGCCGGAGCCTGGTGATATGGTTTACATTACTTTGAGGGTAAATCGTAATTATCTTTTGTACGCAAAGCTTGCCAGTGACCAGATCATTCAATCTATTTCCGTCAAAGCAACAAGACAGGCATTCAATAAAAATGTTCAGGGCCATATTTACCGTACGGCAAAGGTCGGCAGCTGGGTCTATACAATTGAGGGCTTTAAGGGTTTTATTCATGAGTCACAAAGACAGCAAGAACCCCGTCTTGGACAAAAAATCGAAGGCAGGATCATTGATGTAAAAGAAGATGGGACGGTTAATATTTCACTGCTTGCCAGAAAAGAGGAATCGCTGGATCAGGATGGAGAAATAATTTATGAATATTTAATGAGCAGAAATGGCGCCATGCCATACGGGGACAAGAGTATGCCTGAGGATATTAAAGAACGATTTGGTTTAAGCAAAGGTTCCTTTAAACGTGCTCTTGGAAAGCTGATGAAAGAAGGCAAGGTCTATCAAGAGAATGGTTGGACCTATGTAAAAAAAGATTAGCAAACATATTACATACTCCTTTTCGAAATGCTTACACTAATGATTGAACATGAAGGAAAGGAGTTTTGAATTTGCCTCATACATCAGATAATGATAAAAAAGCACAGGACAATAATGCCTTAAGACACGAAAAAAACATGATGCGCGAAAAAAATCGCCAAGCAGGGAAAAATCAATACTCGAAGAAAACAGACCATAAATAAGAAAAGCGAAAGCGTCTTTACCAGGGGCTTATGTCCAGAGCCCCTAGACGCTAGAGCTAGATAAGCAAAAGTCTCACTCAGATTGTCGAGAAATGTTATTTTTCTTGGCAATTTTTATTTAATTAAAATACTGATTTTTTAAAATGATTGTCTATGCTATTGGGCCTGTTGAACAGGCTTTAATATTATGAATGTTTTAATAAATTATTGCGGTGAATTATTAAAGGGAATGAAGAAATAAAAGGCTATCGAAAGTTTTTCGACAGCTTAGTGAGGCAAAAGGGCATTATGGCAATTGATTTAAGAAGAAAATTGAAATGGTTCCGGCACCGGTATGGGAACCAATTGCTGAGCCAATGGAAGAAATATATACCGCTTTGGGGTGTAGTTCCTCTTCAATCATTGCTCTTATTTCCAGGGCTGTTTCTTCATTGTCAGCATGGCTGATTCCTACGACTTGCTCCTGTATATCGGAACCGCGCTCCTTCATCAATTCAATTAAACGGCGCAACACTTTCTTTTTACCGCGTATTTTTTCAATCGGAACTAATTTTCCGTCCTCTACGTTTAAAACCGGTTTAATATTTAGTAATCCTCCGAGAAAGGCAGATGCTTTCGAAACCCTGCCCCCCTTTGCTAAATAGTCTAAGTCTTCGACTGTGAAAAGATGCTCCATATGCTGACTTCTAAAAATAATATCCTTCAAAATTTCTTCTTTCGGAACATTTTTCGATGAAAGCCTTGCCGCTTCCGTCACAATAAGGCCTTGTCCAAGAGAGGCACACTTCGTATCAATAATTGTTAGATCAAAATTTGGATATTTTTCCTTGACTTGGTCAAGAATCATAACAGCGGTTGAATAGGTTCCGGATAGCTGTGAGGAAAAGGCTATATAAATTCCAACTTCATTATTTTCAGCCATGTTTGTAAAGATCTGCTCAAATAATAGAGGAGATGCTTGGGATGTTTTCGGTACACTTCCGTTTCGAATGGCATCATAAACAGTTTTAGGATCAATGGTTTTTACATCCTCATACTCCTGCCCATTTACGTGAACCTTTAGCGGAATCAGTGTTACATTGCTTTCAGAATAAAAACTAAGAGGTAAATCACATGCGCTATCCGCCAGAATCTTTATCGGCATGAAGCTCACCTGCTTTCAAGCTAATATAGTTAACTTTAGTTTATCGGTTTAAGGCTAAAAATACAATTCAGAAATGGAAGGAACTGTACAATCAGAACATTGAATTTTACAAATGAAGGGATGATGAAATGCTTTGGCTGCAAACGAAAAAAATATTAATCGTCGTGGCGGGGGCTTTATTGAATGCGATTGCAATGAACTTATTTTTAATTCCTGCCAATGTCTATTCCAGTGGCTTTACAGGGATTGCCCAATTACTTTCAAGAGTGTTAAGTGACCATACCCCGATTCATGTCTCAATGGGATTTTTATTGCTAGTGTTAAATATTCCTGTTGCAATTCTTGGTTGGATGAAGGTGGGAAGGTCATTTACCATATATAGCTTTCTCAGTGTTATCCTTTCTTCTTTATTCTTATCCGTCATCCCTATTCATAAGGTCTCTCATGATATCCTGTTAAATGCAGTATTTGGCGGTGTAATTTTGGCTGTTGGGGTTGGAATCACTTTAAAATGGGGAGCATCAACAGGCGGATTGGATATCATTGCAATGGTTCTCTCAAGGATGAAAGACAAGCCGGTTGGGACGTATATGTTTATTTTAAATGGAATTATCATTGCAACTGCCGGGCTTCTTTATGGCTGGGAAAAAGCACTTTATACACTGGTGACCTTGTACACGTCCACTAGGATCATTGATGCCATTCACACACGACATGAAAAGCTGACTGCGATGATTATTACAAAAAAAGCGGATGAATTAAAAAAGGAAATACAAAACAAACTGGTTAGAGGAATCACAATGGTACCTGCAAAGGGGGCTTTTTCCAATGAACCCCGAGATATGTTGATGATTGTGATTACTCGCTATGAGCTTTTTGATTTAGAAAGAATTATTAAGGAGGTTGACCCAAAAGCATTTACAAATATCATAGAAACAGCGGGAATTTACGGTTTCTTTCGAAAAGATTAACAGGAGGCATTATGAAGAATCTATTGTGTATCTTTCTACTATTTTTTTCTTTTCATACAAATACGTTTGCAAATGGAAACGAGAGGAATGTAAGTGATTCTGCCTTTACCTTTAATGTAATCCCTTCAGCAGGGCCGGAAGCTGTGGAATTTGAATTTCTTCTTAAGAATGAAGGAGAAATACCGCTTAACTTGGAATTCCCAACTTCTCAACTTTTTGACATTACCGTCACAGATAAAAGCGGCAATGAAGTATATCGCTATTCCAAAGGACGCTATTTTTTACAGGCCTTTCAAACAATAAAGATAGAGCCAAAAACTTCTTATAAAAGAATTGCTGTCTGGGATTATATGGTTGACGGAAAAAGGGTCCCTGCTGGTGAATACAATGCTCATATCACGTTAAAACCTGTAAGTTTGAATGAGGAACCTATATCAAATAGAGAGAAATTAACGATTCATAAAACAATAATCATCCCCGAAGAGAATCCAGTTTTCCGACATGTGAAGGTGGCAGGAAACCGTGGGAAATATAAAATAATGGGCGAAACAAAACCATCAAAAGGGAATTTTTATTATACAGTGGAAGATGGACACAGGGAGTTTGTTAAAGAAACACAAATTAATATTGGACAGAAAACAGAAGTGTGGAAACCGTTTACGATTCAAGTTCAAATCTCTGAAACAAAGCTTCCTGAGCATGGATCCTTCATTTTATTTTTATATGAAAGAGACCATGAAAATAAAATAATGAATTCCTTCCCAGTTGTTTTAGAAAAATTTTATCAGTAGGAATGAAAAAGGAAAGCGCCAGGCGCTTTCCTTTTTCTTATTGCTCAAGCTCATTTTGCATTTGTTGGAGCTGACGTTGTTCGGCGAATGTAGAATTGGCAAATGCGGAACTTAAAGCATTTTTGGCTTTTTCCACAGCCGAATCACGTTCAGCAGGGCTGGCAGACTTCGCCATCTCCACAAATCTTCGTGCTTCCTGGAATAATTGGTTACCCATTATTATATTCCTCCCAGCGAGGAGTCTTGCACATTGGACATTTTCTGAGCTTCCGCTTCAGCGTATGTCATGTGATAGGGGATACGTTCGGCATGCTTAGAGACCGTATCTTTTCCTTGCTGGACAAAGCGTTTTGATTTGTTTCGTTTACCCATTCGAATCCCTCCAATGTTTGAGCTTCGATTGAAACAGCAGTTGCTGCCTCAAAAATTAGTATGCTCCGAATTGACGTTTTCATTTAGGTAAACAATGGCGAAAAAAGCACTATTTTAAATGTAATAAATCAGCTATATATACTCCGACTCCATCTTTTTCATTCGTAAGGGTAACATCGTTTGCAATATTTTTTAACTGATCAATTGCATTGCCCATCGCAATTCCATGCCCAGCATATTCAATCATTTCAAGGTCATTATCCTCATCCCCAAATGCAACCACTCTTTCAGCAGGAATATTGAAAAAATCAGCAGCCTTTTTCAAGCCAACTGCTTTGTTTATTCCGGATTTAATAATTTCAATCACATGCCATGGTGCAGCCCAACTGCGTTGTTCAATCACTTCTGCATGGATTTCAGATAAATGCTGGCGAATTAGCCGTAACTCATCCTCTTCTGTATGAATTAATAAACTTGTTGGTGAATCCTTTAAAAAATTACTTAAATCCCCGGTTGTCACCTTTGGTTTTCCCATTCCAAAAATATCAAGAAGCTTTTCATCGTGGTAATGAAAATAAACATCATCCATCACTTCCGCAATAATATTATGAAATTGGAAGGATCTGCAGGCATCAACAATTTCCTTTGCCACTTTAACATCCAAGGGTTCATGAAAAAATCCCCAGCCAGGGTTTCGTGGATGATGCATAAATGCTCCGTTGAAATTAACAATAGGAGTATCCAATTCCAATTCATGATAATACATTTCACTAGAGCGGTATGGTCTCCCTGTAGCAATCATAATGATATGTCCTGCGTCTTTGGCTTTTTTCAAAATATCCTTTGTTTTTAATGAAATCGTTTTGTCGTCTTTTAATAATGTCCCATCTAAATCTAAAGCAATTAAGTGTCTTTCTGCCATATGGATATGGACTCCTTCTCTATTTTTATTTTGGAAGCGATAAAAGCTTTATTTTAGGAAAATGATTGTTTACATGATACACTACAAATGTGATTTTCTACATACAATTGAAAGCAGGTTTAGAACTTATATAAATACTATGTTAACAATTTTATACCTAACCTGTAAAAAAATTCACATCATACCATGTAAATTATCGATATACTTATATATAGCTTCAGGAGGATTCTATAGTGGTCATCATCGAAAGAGATTACATTAAGGATATACCTGCTTTAGAAGTTGTTAAAAAAGAAATACATCAAGATTCACTGCCAACCATTATTTTTATTCATGGAATTACAAGTGCAAAGGAACATAATCTGCACTATGCCTATCTATTAGCAGAAAAAGGTTTTCGGGTGATTTTGCCTGATACCATGCACCATGGTGAACGTCAGAAAGAATTAGAGGAGAGGGAGTTAGTCACCGAATTTTGGAACATCGTCATCGAAACCATTACTGAACTTAAGACGCTAAAAGAACATTTGGTTCAACATGGATTGGCTGATCCAAACCGTATCGGTCTTGTCGGAACTTCAATGGGTGGAATTGTAACACTCGGTGCTATCACCCAATACCAATGGATTAAAGTGGCAGTTAGCTTAATGGGAATGCCGTCATACGAGCAATTTTCTCTCTGGCAGCTTGACCATTTAAAAAGCCAGGGAATGGAAATTCCTTTTACTGAGGAAGAAATTGCGGATCAGCTCATGATTCTTAGGGATTATGACTTAAGTCTATATCCGGAAAAACTAGAACAAAGACCGCTATTGTTTTGGCATGGAAAAAAAGACCCGATTGTTCCCTATTCCTTAACATATCAATTTTATGAAACCATTATATCTAGCTATAGCCAAAACCCTGAAAGGCTAGCCTTTATAACAGATGAGCATGCCGGTCATAAGGTTAGCAAGAAGGGCTTAATAGCAACGGTTGATTGGTTTGCAAAATACTTGTAAAGTAAATAGAAAATGAACAGGAGTGAACATAATGAATGAGGAATTAAAAGAAAATATAATGGGTGCCCTAGAGCTAGTAGTCGATCCGGAATTAGGTGTTGATATCGTTAATTTAGGTTTAGTCTATAATGTGGAAATGGATGATCAAGGCAAAGTTGATATTACGATGACGTTAACTTCAATGGGATGTCCCCTTGCAGGAACAATTGTGGATCAGGTGAAAAGATCATTAGCAGATATTCCGGAAATCAAAGATGTAGAGGTAAATATCGTTTGGAATCCGCCATGGGATAAAGAAATGATGTCACGCTATGCTAAAATTGCCCTTGGAATTCGCTAGAATTTAGTTTTTAAACAGCAGAGTCGAACTCTTGCTGTTTTTTTGTTTTCACAAAACAGACATATTTAAACGCCTCTTTAGTGAGTTATTTCACATTTTTCAAATATAAACAACTTTATAATACAGTTATTAAAGCTGTTTGTTTTGAAATAGCTGATGTAGGAGGCGTTTCATCATGGCTATTAGCCGAGATTTTAATAAAGATCCATTTATCGTTATTTGGGAACTTACACGTGCTTGTCAATTAAAATGTCTGCATTGCCGTGCCGATGCCCAATATGCAAGGGACCCGCGTGAATTAACCTTTGAAGAAGGAAAAAATCTTATTGATCAAATATATGAAATGAATAATCCTATGCTAGTCTTTACAGGCGGAGATCCGCTTATGAGGGAAGATATCTTTGATATTGCTAAATATGCAGTCGAAAAAGGCGTCCGAGTTTCGATGACTCCGAGTGCGACTCCAAATGTTACGAAGGAAGCCATTCAAAAGGCGAAGGAAGTTGGTCTTTCCCGCTGGGCATTTAGTATTGACGGACCAAACGCGGAGGTCCACGACCATTTCCGCGGTACTGCAGGGTCCTTTGATTTGACGATGGAAAGAATAAATTACTTGCATGAGGTAGGGCTGCCGATTCAAATTAATACGGTAATTTCAAGATATAATGTTGAATATCTCGATGAAATGGCGAAAATGGTCGAGGATTTAAACTGTGTACTTTGGAGTGTCTTTTTCCTTGTACCAACTGGAAGAGGCCAGGCTTCGGATATGATCTCCCCAGTAGAACATGAAAGGGTTCTAAGATGGCTTTATGATTTAAGTAAACGAGTATCCTTTGATATTAAAACAACAGAAGCAATGCATTACCGTCGTGTGGTCATCCAGCAAAAAATGCGTGAAGCGAAACAACAAACCGATGAAATTAACTATTTAACTGCTCTAACAGAAAAAGGACTTACAGGTTCAATTGACGGCCTAGGCCGTGCACCAAAAGGTGTAAATGACGGAAATGGTTTTGTGTTCATCTCTCATATCGGTGATGTCTATCCTAGTGGACTTTTACCTGTACAAGCTGGGAATATTCGTGAGAGGCCACTTGCGGAAATTTACCGTGAGTCTCCAATCTTTAAATCGTTGCGAGATCCGGATTCGTTTAAAGGAAAATGCGGTGTTTGCGAATTCCGCTATGTCTGTGGTGGATCAAGATCTAGAGCATATGCGATGACAGGGGATTATCTTGAAAGTGAACCATTCTGCGTTTACATTCCAAAAGCATTAAGGGATAAGCAAGTCCAGTAAAAAATTTCGGGGAAGTAATTCAAACCGAGTGCTTCCCCGACCCAAAATAAAATAGGATGGTTTCCCATCCTATTCGATATTACAATAAACAGCTGGACAATTCTCGCAGCCGATTTCATCTTTTAAATATTGAAGATCCAAAATTGAGATTTTTCCTTTTTTAACTGAAATAATATTGTCCTTCTTTAATTCACTTAAAATACGATTCGTACTTTCGCGGGAGGTGCCACAGAAATTGGCAAGCTCTTGATTTGTAAGGGGTAAATCAATTAATATTTCACGGTCCTTATGAATACCATAACTATTAGACATTCGAATAAGCGTTGAAAAAAGTGCGCCGCGTTTACCATTTAAGACAAGATCACGAAATTTTGTTTGGGTTTTGCGGAAATGATCACTCATCCATTTCATGAATTCAAAAGCAAGTTTGCTGTCTTGGAAAATTTCGCTTTCAATCACATCTTTTTTAATAGCGACAATTTCCCCTTCTTCCAGGACCTTGGCACTAAGTAAAAATTTTGGATTATCCGTAAACAGTGTCAATTCTCCACAAATATCATTTTCCCCACAGATTCTTAAGGAAAGCTCCCGTCCATCTGAGGTAATTTTACTAATTTGGATTTTGCCGGAAAGGATGATATAGAGTTCCTCAGCCACCATTCCTTCTTGGAATAAAAATTTTCCTCTCTCACTTCTGAACTTACGGTCAGCGAATTTAAGTAATTCTATTATTTCTAATGAATGGGTAGGTTTCATTTTCGTCATCATTCAGTTCTCACCCCGTCTATAGTTAAAAACTAGTTATATTTCACTAGGTCATTTTTGTATTGTTATAAACATTTTACCTCAGGTTTTTGTGAAAAAAAGAAGTAAACCATGACAATATAGTGAAAACTGATTATCGCTTTTTTTGATAAATGTTTTGAAATATTTTTCAATGAATATTTCCAAAAACAATCGTTTGTACCAAAACCATCTTCTGTTATGATAAATAGTAAGTTAACTAGTAAAAGTGAGGATTTCATCAAAAAAATGAGTGGTTATTTAAATAAGTTGTGTAAAGGTTAATGTTGATTTTTCAACAAAGTTGATTGGAGTGGAAGGCACGAAGACTCCTCGAAAATGCTAACGCATTTTCTTCGTGCCTAGAACGGAAATCGACTGCCATATCAACAGAGCCTAAAAATAATGGAGTTGATTAGAATGGAAAATACCATTATTAAAGATAAATTTAATCGGCCATTACATGATTTGCGGATTTCTGTTATTGACCGCTGTAATTTCCGCTGTCAGTATTGCATGCCAGCAGATCAATTTGGACCCGATTTTGTTTTTTTGCCAAAAAGCGCTTTATTAACCTATGAAGAAATTGAGCGGCTGGCAAAGATCTTTGTTCAAATAGGAGTTGAAAAAATTCGATTAACAGGTGGAGAACCACTGTTAAGAAGAGATTTACCTGTATTGGTTAGTAAACTCTCTGAAATAGAAGGTCTTAAAGATATTGGTTTAACAACAAACGGTGTAATGTTGAAGAAATTTGCTGAAAAACTAAAACAGGCCGGACTAAAACGGGTTAATGTCAGCCTTGACAGCCTGAATGATGAATTGTTTGGAAAAATAAACGGGCGAAATATCGGAACCAAACCTGTTCTAGAAGGAATCGAAGCGGCAAAACAAGCAGGATTGGGCGTGAAAATCAATATGGTAGTTAAAAAAGGGCTAAACGATACCGAAATTGTCCCGATGGCGGATTTTTGCAAGAAAAACGGTCTTGAGCTCCGGTATATTGAATTTATGGATGTAGGTTCAACGAATGGCTGGAAGATGGATGATGTCATTACGAAAAGGCAGATTTATGAAATGCTAAAAGAACATTATGAGTTGGAGCCGGTGAACCCTGCTTATTTTGGTGAGGTGGCGAAACTTTACCGTTATAAAGATACGAATGTAAACGTTGGGTTTATTTCATCCGTGTCTGAGTCTTTTTGTTCAAGCTGTACTCGTGCACGCTTATCGGCAAATGGCCAATTATTTACCTGTTTGTTTAATGGAAACGGTCATGACGTTCGTAATATCATGAGAAATGGTGCTACGGATGAGGAGCTTACCAGGCGGATTTCAGAAATTTGGAATGGTCGTGATGATCGCTATTCTGACGAAAGAATGGCTGAATCCAATAAGAAGCGGAAAAAAATTGAAATGTCTTATATTGGTGGATAATAAAAAAACAACCTGCTTCAATTAAAATGTACCCTATAGAGTAGACACTTAAAAAAGTGCTTTCTATAGGGTACTTTTTTTATATAATTTAATAACACAACTAGAGACATACTGGAGACGGAGAAATCATGAGTAAAAAGACTTTTACAGAGAAAGAAATCATAATTTTATCTAAAAACCCCTATGTTAAATCTGTTAG
>NZ_SMYO01000021.1 GCF_004358205.1 Bacillus salipaludis | reverse complement strand
CTCCTGTTGATTCGCTCGACTTGCATGTATTAGGCACGCCGCCAGCGTTCGTCCTGAGCCAGGATCAAACTCTCCAAGAAAGTTGATTTAGCTCGAATGTTACGTTGGCTTCATTTCAAAAGAAATGAATATTATTGTTTGTTGACGTTTTTGTTTGTTTAGTTTTCAAAGAACAAATTTCTTTGTCGCTCAAAGGCGACTTAATCATCTTACCAAGTTACCAACTTAAAGTCAACAACTTTTTTAATTATTTTTTCTTGCATGTTGTTGTCTCGCAACAACGAATATAAATATACCACCATTGGACTCAGCACGCAATAGTCTTTTTAAATTTTTATTCATCAAATTTAAAATAAAAATATTCACATTCTTCGATTTTAAACTTCTAAATAAAAAGTGCCAGGCAGGACCCGGCACTAGTTTTAAGAAATATTAGCGTTGGCGCATTAATGGGAATAATAATACATCGCGAATGGAAGGCGAATTGGTTAAAAGCATGACCAAACGGTCGATTCCGATCCCTAAGCCGCCTGTTGGTGGCATACCATATTCAAGTGCTTCTACGAAGTCTTCATCCATTTCGTGTGCTTCATCATTGCCTTGTTCTTTTTCCTTTAATTGAGCTTCAAAACGCTCCCGCTGATCAATTGGATCATTTAGTTCCGTAAAGGCATTCGCATGTTCACGAGCAACAATAAATAATTCAAAGCGATCCGTAAATCGTGGATCCTCATCGTTTTTCTTTGCCAGCGGCGATATCTCAACTGGATGTCCATAAATAAAGGTTGGCTGAATCAGTTTCTCCTCTACTTTTTGTTCAAAGAATTCATTAACGATATGGCCGTATAACATATGTTCGGTAATTTCCACACCATGCTCTTTCGCCAGTGCACGTGCTTCATCGACACTCATCTCTTTCCAGAAATCCACACCTGTGTATTCCTTAATTGAATCTACCATATGAAGTCTTTTCCATTCTGGTTTTAGGTCTACCTCATAATCACCATATTGAACAGTTGTTGTCCCTAAGACTTCTTGAGCAATATGAGCAACTAGATTCTCTGTAAGACTCATAATATCTCTGTAGTCAGCATACGCTTCATACAGTTCAATCATTGTAAACTCCGGATTATGGCGCGTTGATACTCCTTCATTACGGAAAACACGGCCAATTTCATAGACTTTTTCAAGTCCGCCGACGATTAGTCTCTTCAAATGAAGCTCAATCGCGATGCGCATATATAACGGCATATCAAGAGCATTGTGATGTGTGATGAACGGACGAGCAGACGCCCCCCCGGCAATAGCATGCATCATCGGAGTTTCAACTTCTAAATAGCCATGGTTATCTAAATAACGGCGCATCTCCTGGATAATACGACTGCGCATGATGAAGGTCTTTTTACTTTCTTCGCTCATAATTAAATCTAAGTAACGCTGACGGTAGCGCTGTTCTACGTCCTTAAGACCATGGAATTTATCTGGAAGCGGTCGTAATGCTTTCGTTAAAAACTCAAAACCTTGTACTTTAATAGACAATTCGCCAACTTTTGTTTTAAATAGGGTACCGGATACCCCAATAATGTCACCTAAATCAGCCGAATCAAAAATCTCATACTTTTCTTCTCCCACTGCATCTTGCCTAACATATACTTGAATTTGGCCTGTTAAATCTTGAATGTGGGCAAATCCAGCTTTTCCTTTACCGCGCTTTGTCATAATTCTTCCCGCAAGAGTAACAGTTACATTTTTAGCTTCAATAACTTCCTTTTCAAGCTCTCCGTACTGTTCAATCAATTCCATCGCATTATGCGTGCGGTCAAAGCGTTTTCCAAATGGGTCTAGACCTTTTTCACGCATGGAATTCATTTTATCCCGTCTGACCACTAGTTGGTCATTTAATTCTTCTTGACTCATGCAAATCAACTCCAATTATCTCTTTTTATGTAAATAGCATTCTAAATCCGCATTTTTATACATACTATATTATTTTACACAAACTTAGGAATTCAGACATTAAAAATGTTTAAAACATAGATAAAAACTGCCAGCATATTACTGGCAGCTACAAAGCAATTATAGATAAGCCAAATTGGAAACTCAAGCTTTTATCCGACTGTCACTTCTTTTTCTTCCGCTTCTGCTACTAAACCATTTAAAAGAGTGACCAATTCTTCACGGGTATTACACTCATTGACGCCATTTCGCGCCTTACCGTTTCCTCGGATTCCTTTTAAATACCAAGCTGCATGCTTGCGCATTTCACGGACAGCGATATTCTCATTCTTGAGGGCAATTAAGCGATCTAAGTGAAGAATACAAACATCAATTTTTTCCCGAACAGATGGTTCACCCAAAAGCTTGCCTGTTTCAAGAAATTGGACCGTACGGTAAATCATCCAAGGGTTACCTAGTGCTGCTCGTCCAATCATCACTCCGTCACAGCCGGTTTCCTCAAGCATTTTTTTCGCATCCTGTGGCGTCTGGACATCACCATTTCCTATAAGCGGAATAGTTATCGATTGTTTTACCTCACGAATAATATCCCAGTTTGCTTTTCCTTCATACATTTGGACACGCGTACGGCCATGAAGCGAAACAGCCTTTCCACCGGCACGTTCAACTGCCTGGGCGTTTTGAACAGCATAAATATGCTCTTCATCCCAGCCCATCCGCATTTTAACCGTTACCGGCTTTTCAACTGCATCAACCACAGCAGCAACCATTTCATAAATTTTATTAGGATCTAAAAGCCATTTTGCCCCTGCATCACACTTTGTAATTTTCGGAACTGGACATCCCATATTAATATCAATAATGTCTGCATTGGTATTTTTATCAACAAATTGAGCTGCTTCTACGAGCGATTCCTTTTCCCCTCCAAAAATTTGCAGGCTTAACGGTTTCTCCCGCTCGTCGATGTAAAGCATATTCATCGTTTTTTCGTTTCTAAAATTAATTCCTTTATCACTAACCATTTCAGCACATACTAATCCTGCGCCAAACTCTTTAACGGTCAGACGGAATGCAGAGTTACAAACACCGGCCATTGGTGCTAAAACTACCTGGTTTTTCATTTCAATATCGCCAATTTTCAACATGTAAAAGTACCTCCATTTCCTATGTCTCTTTTGGCGGCGCTAATTCATCAATCGTTATATTTAAGGATTGAGCAATTCTGGTCAGCAAATCGCTTGGCGGAAGCCGATTGCCTCTCTCAATCTCTCCCAAAATTGATACTGAAACACCTAATTCCTTCGAAAAGCTCTCCTGTGTAAATCCCTTTAGCTTCCGATAGGCTCGAATGCGTCTTCCCCATTTTTCCGCTTCCATATCCGGACTCCTTCTTTATCAGGTAATTCATCTAATGATGTTTGAAGTGGTTTTTCCATCCCTGGAATGATCATGTCTGGCTGAATCTCCAATAACGGTACGATAACAAATGCCCTTTCATGCATTCGGGGATGAGGGACGATGAGGTTCTCTGTTTCAATATTTTCTTGATTATACATGAGAATGTCAAGGTCTATTGTTCTTGGCCCCCATTTTATCTCCCGCTTTCTTCCAAGTTGCTGCTCTGTTTTTAAACAGATATCTAATAGTTCATAGGCGTTGAACTCAGTCTTTATCTCGATTACCATATTCAAAAATAAATCCTGATCCTCATAGCCAACCGGATCTGTTTCATAAACAGAGGAACAATTTACTAACTCTATTTTTGGAACATCTGACAAAAGCTTAATAGCTTGTCCTAAATAATCATATCGGTTTCCCATGTTTGAGCCAAGGGCAATAAATGCTGTATTTTCCACCATTATCTTCTCCTTGTAATTTCTACTGCAACAGACTTGTAATGGCCTGGAATTGGTGGGTCAGGTTTTATCATTTTTACCGTTACATCATTAACAAGGACGAACTCCTTTAACACACTCGCTGCAATGTTTTCCGCAACAGTTTCCAAAAGCTTATAGGGCTCTCCCTCAACGATTTTTTGGCATAATTGAAAAAGCTCACCATAATGGACCGAATACTCTAGTTCATCCGTTTCCCCAGCCTTTTTTAAATCCAAGGAAATGATTAAATCAACGATGAAACGCTGACCGAGCCGATTTTCTTCGGGAAAAACGCCATGATAACCATAAAACTCCATTTGATTTAAATATATTTTATCCAAGGACATTCCCCTTTCCCATGAGCACATCCATCATTTTTGCCATCCTGCTCATTTCTTTTACATCATGAACCCTGACAATATGACACCCTTTCTGAATTCCAAAACAAACGGTTGCTCCAGTGCCTTCCAGTCTTTCATTAACTGGCAAATCCAAGGCTTCTCCAATCATTCTTTTTCGTGAGGTTCCCAATAAGACTGGATATCCGATGGATGTTAATGTTTCTAGTTCCCTCATCATCTCTAGATTTTCTTGGTAATTCTTCGCAAAACCTATACCGGGATCCAAAATAATCATCTCATCACGAACCCCTGCTTTTTTTACAATTGAAATGCTTTCAAATAGATCGTTCATAACATCCCGAATAAAATTATTATAATTCCGTTCATTGCGATTATGTTGCAGAATGATAGGTACATCAAACTGTGCAGCTACCCCAGCCATTTTTTCATCAGCCTTTGCTCCCCAAATATCATTAATGATATGAGCTCCTGCTTTAAGGGCCTGCTCAGCTACTCTTGCTTTATACGTATCGATGGAGATCGGAACAGGAATCTGCTTGGATATCGCATCAATAATAGGAACGACTCTTTCAATTTCTTCATCTTCAGAAATGACTTCATAACCAGGGCGTGTTGATTCACCGCCAATATCAATGATATCTGCTCCATTTTGGACCATTTCATAAGCATGCTCTAATGCCTTATTCAGATCATTAAATTTTCCGCCATCAGAGAATGAATCGGGTGTAATATTTAAAACACCCATGATCATGGTTTTTTGACCAAAGTCTAGTGTATGCTTTCCACATTCAATTTTTTGTATCCCAGCTTTATTCATTCTGTTATCCTCCATGATGATTCTCATTTCTTTGGTTTAATATGCTGTCATTATCATACACGAATTTTTAATATCAGTGCAAAAAAATAAGGTGTGGCTAATGTAGCCATCACCTTATTGGATTTAACAGTTAGTCAAGCTGGTAAAGTGGTGTACTTAGGTAGCGCTCCCCATTATCAGGAATAATTGCTAAAACCTTTTTCCCTTTTCCAAGCTCTTTTGCAGCTTTGACCGCCGCAGCGATTGCCGCACCTGAAGAAATACCACCAAGGATGCCTTCTTCTCTGGCCGCACGGCGAGCATATTCGAATGCCTCTTCTGTTGTAATTTGAATCACTTCATCATAAATATCTGTGTTTAATGTGTCAGGTACAAATCCGGCACCAAGACCTTGAAGCTTGTGAGGCCCTGGTTTTCCACCTGATAAAATAGCTGAATCTTTTGGTTCAACCGCATAAATTTTAATATTTGGATAATGTTCACGAAGAACGCTTCCAGCACCAGTGATGGTTCCGCCAGTACCAATTCCAGAAACGAAGCCATCTAACTGCTCCATTTGCGCTACGATTTCAGGTCCTGTAGTACGTTTGTGAACCTCTGGATTTGCTTGATTTTGGAATTGCTGCGGCACAAAATATCCGTGTTCTGCAGCGAGCGCTTCAGCTCTTGCGATAGCACCTTTCATTCCTTCCGGCCCAGGTGTTAATACAAGCTCTGCACCGTATGCACGAAGAAGATTTCTTCTTTCTAAACTCATTGTCTCAGGCATTACAAAAATAGCTTTATATCCTTTTGCAGCAGCAACCATCGCAAGACCAATACCAGTGTTTCCACTTGTTGGTTCGATAATAGTATCTCTTCCTGGTGCAATAAGACCTTGTTCTTCTGCAGCCTCAATCATCGCTAAACCAATACGATCTTTAACGCTGCTTCCAGGGTTAAAATACTCTAATTTCAGATAAACTTCTGCACTGTTCTCATCTACTAATCTGTTTAATTTTACAATTGGTGTTTGACCGATTAATCCGGCAACTGAATTTGCAACACGAACCATTATACTTACCCCCAGCTCTCTATTCCGAGTATTTTTATTGGATTTATAAACAATTTAACAGTTTCAGGCTCCTTTTGTCAATTGATTTCATTCACGAAATTGTTAAAATTTTATGAATGCAAAAACCACAGAAAATTATTTTCTGTGGTTAGTCGTTTGATTTTTCTTTTCCGTAGAACCAGCTTACCTTCGCCTCATCCCAAAAAGTTCTAGCTGATGCTGGCACCTTCATTTGTTCGAGGGCAATTTGCCGGCGGATTTCCTCTTTTACTTCTTGATAAGAATACGATTCCCCTTTTATTTTACCTTCTAACTTAATGATTGCATAACCTTGTTCCACCTTAACAGGCTTACTCCATTCCCCGGCTTTTAATGTTTTCGCGGTTAGAACATATTCCAAAGGATAACGGTCATCATCCTCTGTTATGTACCCAATATCTCCACCATCATTAGCAGAGAATTCATCGATAGAGCGCTCCATTGCCATCGTTGAAAAGCTTGACCCCTGCGAAAGCTCCTTTAATGATTTTTCTGCTTCCGCTTCTGTTTTTACGATAATCTGAGACAAATGAAAGGCAGACGGGATATCAAACAGGTCTTTATTCTGGTTAAAATAGTTTTTCCTTTCCTGATCAGAAACGGCAACGTCCTTTGTCAAGATTTCTTCGAGCAATAAACTATTCCGAATTTGTTCTTTCCACCTTTTCTCGTCTTCCTGCTTTTTTTCGTTGGATGAACGATAAGTGGTTTGAATCATTCTAAATTCCCTTTCGACATCCTGATTAGAAACCGTTATTTTATACTTTTTTGCCATTTCTTTAATGACCTTTTGATCAATCATATCTTTTAGCACATCTTTACCATACCGTGCTTCTAATTCATTCAGCCAATCCTGCCTTAAAATCCCCTTTTTCCCTACCGTTGCCACGACATCTTTTTTTAAGCCGGCTCCATTTGCCGTATTCCCTTTTGCGAGAAAAAAGGCTATTGTTAAGCAATTAACCATAATTAGGGCAGCGATTAAAAACCAGAGTTGCTTTCTCCTCAACTTTTTTCCCCCAATGCCCCTGCTTATTTTGCCCGCCTGTTTAGTTCTTCCAATTCTTCTTTTGTAAAAAGATACTTTTCATTGCAGAAATGACAATGTGCTTCAGCTTGTCCATCTTCTTCAATCATTGCAGTAATTTCAGCAGTACCTAATCCGAGTATGGCATTAGAGAATCGCTCTTTTGAGCATGTACATTGGAATTTTACTGGCATATTTTCCAGGATATTAACGGGCTCATCACCAAAGAGTTCTCCTAAGATTTCTTCAGGGGTAAGCCCCTTTTCAATTAATTTAGAAACAGGCGGTATCGTTTTTAATCGTTCTTCCATTTTTGTTATCGCTGCATCTTCAATTCCTGGCATTAATTGAAGAATAAACCCTCCAGCAGCTAAAATCGAGTCGTCCGGATTCACCAAAACGCCTACACCGACTGAAGATGGAATTTGCTCGGAAGTAGCAAAGTAGTAGGTGAAATCCTCCCCTAATTCTCCTGAAACAAGCGGAACCTGTCCAGAGAAAAAGTCGCGGAGACCAATATCCTTAATAACCGTTAATGACCCTGCAGTGCCGACCGCACGGCGGACATCAAGCTTTCCATGGGCATTCGCTTCAAAGTCAACATGGGGATGCGTTACATATCCGCGGACCTCTCCTTTGGCATTACTGTCAACAAGAATTGGTCCTAACGGGCCGTCCCCTTCAATTTTAATGGTTAATTTTTCTTCGCCCTTTAGCATCGCCCCCATCATGACTCCAGCTGTAAGGGATCTCCCTAATGCTGCAGAGGCAGTTCTCCATGTATCGTGCCGGCGCTGTGCTTCACTCACAATGTCCGTTGTACGAACAGCATATGCACGTACGTGCCCGTCAAAGGCAAGTGCTTTTACAAGATAATCGTTCATTTTCAGACTCCCCTCTAGTTGTTATGGTGAAACGAATCTATATTTCGTTTATAGATTAACTGCAGTCCCTTTAAAGTTAAAAATGGGTCAACAATGTCAATAATCTTTGATTCCTGAGCAATTAAATTAGATAACCCCCCAGTAGCAATAACCGTTGGCTTTTTTTCACTTTGCTCGATCATCCTTCTTACAATACCCTCAACTTGACCAACATACCCATAAACAATACCAGCCTGCATGGCTGCAACTGTATTTTTCCCAATAACCCCTTCCGGACGTGCTATTTCAATTCTCGGAAGCTTCGCAGCTCTTGAGTAAAGGGCCTCTGTTGAAATACCTACTCCAGGAGCAATCGCCCCTCCCATATATTGACGCTCTTCATTTACATAGCAATAAGTAGTTGCCGTTCCAAAATCAACAATAATAAGTGGACTTCCATATTCGTGAATCGCCGCAACTGCATTTACAATCCTGTCAGCTCCTACTTCCCTTGGGTTTTCATATTTAATATTAAGCCCAGTTTTGATTCCCGGCCCCACTACAAGCGGCTTTATATGGAAATATTTTTGACACATCCGCTCTAATGCAAACATAATTGGTGGAACAACAGAAGAGATAATGATTCCGTCAATTTTTGAAAAACTTAATTTTGAGTGGTCAAACAAGGATTTGATGATCATTCCGAATTCATCTTCTGTACGATTGCGATTCGTTTCAATCCGCCAGTGATATTTTAGTTCATCCTCCTCATAAACACCCAATACAATATTTGTATTCCCCACATCAAAGACAAAAATCAAATCTATCACTCACTTTACAGATTTATCATTTCTCACACTGAAAACATAATAACATAATTATGTTAGGTCATGTAAAGAAAACTCGTCGTTTGCGAGTCCTTATGGACGTTTCAAGAGGCTTGGTTGACTTACCTAAAGTTATAACAAAAAGGCTCTGTTAAACTTGGTTGTTGATTTCCACTCCAGGCACAAGCGGTTCGTGGACGGTCTAGGGAGCCTCCTCGTCGCTTTGCTCCTGTGGGGTCTCCTCTACCCCGTACTCCCACAGGGGTCTTCGTGCCTTCCGCTCCAATCAACTTTGTTTAAAAATCAACATTGTTCTTTTACATAGCCAACAAAAAAGAGTGCTTCATAGGAAGCACTCTTTTTCTTATTTACTTTTGCTCGTTATCAGGATCATCTGTTTTTGTTAGGTCAACTTGTTCGTCCTTTTTGGTGTTGATGTTTACTTTTACATCCTCCACTTTTTTCGGACCAATATGAACACTTTCAAGAGCCACGGAACTATCAGGCATCTTTCCGTTTTCAACCAAATATTTGATTTGTTCAGCAACAAGGGTTTCGACCTCAAGAAGAGTATTGGCAATAAGATTTAACTTATCACGATTTTCCGTTAGAATCGTTCTCGCTCTCTCATAACACTCTTTAATAATTCGTTGAATTTCAAGGTCGATTTCGTAAGCAATTGCGTCAGAATAATTTTGCTCATTGTGCAGGTCACGCCCCAAGAATACCTGTCCTTGCGCTTGACCAAATTGCAATGGACCGAGCTTATCACTCATTCCAAACTCAGTAACCATTCTTCGCGCAATCCCTGTAGCACGTTGGAAGTCATTGTGCGCGCCTGTACTTACCTCACCAAATACAATCTCTTCAGCAACTCGGCCACCCAACAAACCGGTAATTTTATCAAGCAACTCAGGCTTTGTCATAAAGTAGCGGTCTTCTCGTGGAAGCATTACAGCATAGCCGCCAGCTTGCCCACGTGGAACAATTGTAACCTTATGGACCATGTCTGCTTCATCTAAAACTAAACCAATCACTGTATGACCACTCTCATGGAATGCTACAATATTGCGTTCTTTTTCAGAAATAACACGGCTCTTTTTAGCAGGACCAGCAATTACCCGATCCGTTGCTTCATCGATATCTTCCATATCGATTTTTTTCTTATTTGCACGGGCTGCAACTAAGGCGGCCTCATTTAATAAATTCTCTAAATCTGCACCTGAAAAGCCCGGTGTACGCATAGCAATGTTTTTCAAGTTTACAGAATCATCTAATGGTTTATTGCGTGCATGGACTTTAAGTACTGCCTCACGTCCAATAACATCCGGACGATCAACAGTAATTTGACGGTCAAAACGGCCTGGACGAAGTAACGCAGGGTCCAAAATATCTGCACGGTTTGTTGCAGCAATAATTATAATTCCTTCATTTGCACCAAAGCCGTCCATTTCAACAAGCAATTGGTTCAAGGTTTGCTCACGCTCGTCATGGCCACCGCCTAATCCAGCACCACGCTGACGGCCTACCGCATCAATCTCGTCAATGAAAATGATACACGGAGCATTTTTCTTCGCATTTTCAAACAAATCACGAACACGAGATGCACCGACCCCAACAAACATTTCAACAAAGTCAGAACCACTTATTGAAAAGAATGGTACGCCGGCTTCACCAGCTGTTGCCCTTGCAAGAAGCGTTTTACCTGTCCCTGGAGGTCCGACAAGCAATACCCCTTTTGGAATACGGGCACCAAGTTCGGCAAATCTACGAGGGTCTTTTAAAAACTCAACTACTTCGACTAATTCTTGTTTTTCTTCATCTGCACCGGCTACATCTCTAAAACGAACCTTTTTCTTATCATCGTTATAGAGCTTGGCTTTGCTCTTACCAAAATTCATAACTCGGCTGCCGCCGCCCTGTGCCTGGTTCAATAAAAAGAAAAATAAGATAAAAATAATCACAAACGGAATAATGGAAGTGAAGAAGGTAACCCATCCGCTAGTTTCTTTAGCTGGCAACACATCCACATTTGTTGTTTTTGCACGGTCAATTCGATCAAGAATTTTTTCACTGTTTGGTATATAGGTTAAGAAGTTTTTATCTTTTCCATCGTTAAACTGTCCCCGAACTTCAAAAACACCTCGTTCAGGCTGCATGGAGAATGACTTAACTTCACCCTTCTCTAATTGGGAAACGAACTTATCATATGAAATATGATCAGTCGGCTCGTTGCTTCCATTAAAGAAGCTGACAACACCAATGATGACTAAAAATATTAATAAATAAAAGATGGTATTACGGAAAATCCGATTCATCCCTTACCTCCTCCCACGGGTAAACAAACTATATTAAATAGTATCATAGAAAATCATTCCAATTCAAGGAATTACACTTTCTTCAGGACATTGAAGAATGTCTTCCTTAAGTTTTGCTTAAAGGTTGTTACTGTATACTTCAGGTTTCAAAACCCCAATATATGGAAGGTTCCGGTATTTCTCGGCATAGTCCAATCCGTAGCCCACAACAAAGGCATCCGGGACAATAAATCCGACATAATCTGCCTGAATATCACTTTTCCTTCCTGTTGGTTTATCAAGCAAAGTGACAATTTTAATGGACTTCGCCTTCCGATAACGGAAAAGATCGACTAAATAGCTTAATGTAAGTCCACTATCGATAATATCTTCAATAATTAAGATATCTCTTCCTTCAACTGAAGTATCTAAGTCCTTAAGGATTTTCACTTCTCCTGAGGAAGTCATTGAGTTACCGTAGCTGGATACATCCAGGAAATCCATTTCAAGGTAGCAATCCATATGTTTTAATAAGTCCGCCATAAAAGGCATAGCACCTTTCAAAACACCGATGGCAAGCGGGAAACGATCTTTGTATTCTTCGGTAAGCTCTGCCCCTAATCCCCTGACTTTTTCCTGAATTTCTTCTTCTGAAATTAACACCTTTTCAATATCTTGTTTCATTCTTCTTGTGCCCCCTAGAAAAATCATTACGTTTTATATGTGAGTAGTAAATATTGTTTTGCAGAGGAATCGGTGCCTTCCATTGCTGATTTTTTTAAACCAGGAAGCCAGATAATGGAATGGTCTCCATCTGTAATAACCGGCCAAGTGTCCCGTTCTTGAAGGGGAACTTTATAATCAATGAATATATCCTTTAATTTCCTCGTTCCTGACATTCCTTTTAAAGACATTCGGTCTCCATTTTTCCTTGTCCGAATCACAATCGGCCACTTAATCCTTGCTGCATTAAAGATTGCCGAGTTAGAGTCATATTCTGAAGGTTCTTTATGAACAAGCTTAACCCTGATACTCCCCCCATCTGGTAAATCAATCTTTGAATCATCGTGTACTACATAGTAATAATTCTGTACACTTGAATCCTCAAATTGGAAGGACATGGTCTGATAGGACCTAATAACCATCAGTCCGTTTGGGAAATTCAGTTTTCCTGATGGTCCTGAATGGTAAATGATTGAGAAAATCTGTTCAATATGTACAGCAGAAAGAGATGCAGGTTTTTCTTTGTAAAGATAGTTTAATATTAGTTGAATACCTCTCCTTTGTAAAGGTAAAGGCATATCAAGAAACGGTTTTATGTCCATGCTAATTTTGGACTTTTCCCTTATTGTCATTACTTTATTCATGTTTTGGACAGTTAATTCCTGAAGAAATGCCTCGTCACTTTGTAAATCTTCACTAAAACGTTGAAAATGTTCATGAACATTTGGATTTTCCATCTTTAAAAACGGTAGAACTTCTTTTCGAAATCTATTTCTGCTATAAATACTTTTTTTATTACTTGGGTCTATACGCGGTGTGAGTTGATTTTCCCTGCAGTACTGTTCAATCTCCTCCTTTGTCAAGGTTAGAAAGGGGCGAAAAATCATACCTCTATGAAAAGGACGGGTAAAGGGGATACCAGCCCGCGCTTTTCCAGTACTCCCCCTTGTCATTCGCATGAGCATCGTTTCAATTTGATCATCACCATGGTGCGCAAGTGCCAAATAAGGATAGTCGTATTTTTCCATGATGGTTTCAAAAAATTTATATCGTTCCTCTCTAGCCGCGACCTGTGAGCTATTCCCTGTTCTTTCCATTATCAGTGGAATATTGATTCGGGACATTTCAAAGGGAATATCGTGCTGCTTACAATAATCCTTGACAAATAAAGCATCATCGAGGGATTCTTGCCCGCGAAACATATGGTCGACATGGGCCGCAACAATCGAAAGGTTTCTTTTATCCTTTTGCCCCCAAAGGAAATGTAGTAGCGCAAGAGAATCAGGTCCCCCTGAAACACCAACAATGATTTTTTTACTTTTTAATGAAAAGAAGTGGCGGCTAAGAAACTCCATTACCTTCGGTTCCAACATATTGCTTCTTCCTCTTTTTTTAACTTTGATAACCGTCTAGCTACAGCGCCTAGGGACTCGAGGTTGCTTCGGTTCTACCGATGAAGTCAAGAACAAACTTCACCGTCAGGCCCTCCAGCACTTGTCGCCCCTGAACACTAAAGAAAGCTTCTTCGAATAACCATCGCAGGAACAAACTCTGCTTGTTCCGAAGGCGCTTTCGCTTTTCTTATTAGCTTACCACTTTTGTATTTGAACTATCAAAAACAATGTCTTCATTAACTGCTGTATTTTCTTAATTTGTTACATTTTAATTACGAATGAAACTCTCAATAGTTTCAAAAAAATTTAAAAATAATGACCACATAGAAAATAATAAATACTGCTGCTATAACTCCTGTTTCAATCCAGCCTGTTTTTTTCTTTTTCTTTCGATATTGCTGCCTTGTTTTTGGATTGTTTTTATTAAGATCAGGTACTGGGCTCGAACTATTGTTGGCAGCTGCTTTTGACACTTTTCGGTTCTTAGGGAGCGGCTCATCCGTTAATAAAGCCAACAGATCCTGTCTCATTTGTCTCGCATTTGTATATTGTCCTTTTAGTGCATTTACCATTACTTTTTCCAAGGAATGAAGCTCAGGCTTCTGCCGGATTGCCTCTGTTAATTGTGATAGTCCCCCTGTCGTTTTTGTAAAGCGCTTCGGATAGGCGGTATTAATCATAATCATTGCCAATGAAAAAAGGTCGTAAGAAGGCTCGGCTACTCTTGAACCAAGGCCCCAGTATCCACGATCATAAAATTCCGTAAACTCTTTAATAGCCCTTCCAGCAATGGTTGTACCACCCACATCAATACATCTAATTTTTGGAGGGGGGCCGGTAACAATTAAGTTTTCAGGCTTTAAATCCCCGAACACCCATCCATTTTGGTGCAGCTTCTCAAGATCGCTTAAGAGCTGTAACATTAATACTACAATCCATGATTTCCCTTTCTGTTCAATAAACGTTAGTAAATCAGGTCCCTTTATAAACTCCATTACATAAAAGGACACCTGTCCGCGATTTGACTTCCAATCATCAACATCAAGCAAAGAAGGCCCGAGGGCAGACCCTTGGACCTTTGCAAAGGATTTTAAAACATTTACCTCAGAGGTAATCGACAATCCATTATCACTCATTTTCAAAGCTACCTGAGTGTTTTTATGATTCGCGAGATAAACCACTCCGTTTGCTCCATATCCCAGTTCCTTCAAAATGGTATATTGATTTGAATGCCATTTACCTGAAATGACTGTGCCAGGGCTAACCTTACATTGACTCTTCAAAGTATGATTCATCATCACGAGAAAGCAGGCTCCTTAATGATTGTTTTTGATTAAAGGCAGATAAAGCTGTCCTGAGTGCCGGCCCTGTTGGCGTAATGCCACCAGTAGACAGCTGTGAAAAGATGCTTGTCAAAGATTGTAGTTTTGGCGTCCAATCCAGCAACATTTCGACATTATTCTTTTTCCCAGGAAATACGTAAACGGAATAATAATTATCTCCCGTTCTTGCATTTAAGCTGATGGATAGGTCTAGAATCGCTTCTTTAACGGTCGGAAGCTTGTGTTTCATGCTTGCGCTTGTATCGACAAGAATCAACACCTCTAATTCGACAGTCTCACCTAATTCATCGACAACCTCCATTACCTCGCCGCGCTTTTCTGGAGGCAGATCTTCAATCGTATGTGAGTTACCCAAAATCTGTTTTAGCTCTTTGTTGATAACTCCTTGGAGAGTTTGGGTCATCGCTTTCCTCGTTACCATTTGCACGGTATGGGCCAGCCGTTCTGCATAGACGATTTGGCTGACTCCACCGCCAGATAAGGCAATACCTTCAATTTCTGTCATACCCTTTTCATCAATCACGTCATGGTCCATAACACCGATTACATTCACCGTAATTCCTTCTTCTTTTGCAAGTGCTGCCATGGCAATTGGATCTTCACCATGATTGGAGCACCCATCAGTTATCAATAATATTTGGCGGATTTTCCCTGAATACATAACCATTCTCCCTCCACATCATGAATTGTTACCATTTTCGACGGGAAGGAGATGAATTATACATATTTAGGGACTTAGTTGTGCAAATTAAGCCGTTTAGGCTCGTTTTTTCATTTTTTGCACAGGGATGCTGGCCCATTTAGGAGTATTATGTTTTATTTTGGCCACTGTTACGGTCATATCATCATCAATAAATCCAGAGCTTGTGCGAATAACTTCTTCCATGATTAAATCCGCTACTTCCTGTGGATCGTCCGTTTGTAATTCCTGAATTTTCCGTTTCATCCAAAGCTCATAATTTTCGACATGCCTTGGTCCTTCAAAAACTCCATCGCTCATCATAATTAACAAATCGCCTGCCTTTAGCTGTTCACTGACAACATCGACTTCGAATTCCTCAAGCATCCCAATTGGCAAATTGCTGGCTTGAATTTTGATAATTTTATTCCCCCGTTTAATAAAACTTGGTGTTGAACCAATCTTCAAAAATTTTGCTGATGCATTCTGCAGATCTATCATGGCAAGGTCTAATGTTGAAAAAATTTCATCTGTTGTCCTTAGGGATAGAATTGAGTTAATTGATTTAATTGCTACTTGTTCCTCAATACCTGTTTGCAGGATTTTTTGCAAAAGTTGAATCGTCTCATTACTTTCATAATGTGCCCTTTCGCCATTTCCCATTCCATCACTAATGGCAATAGCGTACTTACCTAAGCCAAGTTCAATTTCTGAGTAACTATCGCCTGAAATAAAGCCGCCATCCTTAGCCGCATGGGCTACCCCCGTTTGTACAATAAACTTTTTTGAAGAACGGAAATTCGCATGACAAAGCCCATTTAAGTACTCTGTGGAATCTTCCTTTTGGACAACAATGGTTTCACCAAGAATATCCGACAGCATCGGGGCAATCAATTTTTCGCACTCCCCATGGCTATTGTAAAAAGGAATGGTCATTTCAATATCAACATTTCCTTGTTCAAGGCTGTAAATTTCAACCTGTTCAATTTGTATGCCAAAATCCTGAAGTGCCTCCATGATTTGCTCTTCCTGCCTATAATGGTTTTCCCGCTCACGCTGAATTTCCTTCGAAAAATTCTCCATTACCTCGGAAACACCTTGAAGCTGGTCAGCCACTAATCTTCTGCTTTCTCTTACTTGTTTCTTTAATTTTTGATTAGCCTGGAAGAAAGTAAGCTCGGTCTGTATGACATCATAAACTCTTTTCGACCTGGTACAATACTTGTCCCACTCTCTCGTAAGTTTTGTTGGAATAGACCCCTCGTTTTGATCCATTTCATGAATAATTTCTTCCATATATGAATAGGTTGTATTAAAATTCTTTGCCCAGCATTGTTCTTTTTTAAAGCAGGTTTGGCACGTTTTTTCCGTTACATTACTCATAAAGTAATCCATCTCTCTCATATTCTCTTCTTCGCTTGACTCTACATCCATTTGTGAAAAACTATTGGATAAGGCGGAAAAAACATTAGAAAATTGGGAGACGCGCTGTGCCGTAACATCCCGCATCTTTCTCATGTATTTTTGTTGTTCAGCTGTGTATTCCGAAGTTCCCGGAATATACTTAGCTAGTCTTGAGGTGAAAACCTGTGGTGTTAAGAGGAATAAAAGAATGGCTGCTGCTGACTCCAATAAAGTTTGCGATAAAGACCCGCCTCCTTCTCCGTACATACCGATTAAGAGAGTAGCAATTAATAATCCTATCGATACACCGATTTTTTTCCCCTCTTTTAATAAACCGCCTAATACACCCGAGAATGCTAGTAAACTCATATGGGTAAAGCTAGACACACTTGCCAGGCTAAAAATTAACCCAGTTACCACCCCAACGGTTGAACCCACCGTTGCACCGGCAATAAAAGAAAAGACTAAAACAAGATATCTCGACATAATATGTTCAACAGAAAGATCATATACCTGCCAGCCAATGGTTCCGGTCATAATCGAAGCCAGCATAATAATTAAACCGATAATTTCCTCCGTTTTTAATAACTGCCTGCGTTTGGTTACAGTTAATAACGGAATGCTTTGCAAAAAGATCAACGTTAAAATAAATGATAGGCTGGCCTGCACAGCGGCCATCATTCCATCATAAAATGTCAATTGCCCTGTCATCAGGAAGGATTCAATTAATTTTCCTAGGCCTAAGATAATTCCGACAAAAAACGGCAAGGATTTTATTCCGCTCTTTACCCATTTTTCTCCTATCCGGAAAACGACTAGAAATAGCAGGACCGCTACAAAAGTAAAACCGGCATTTTCAATCGATAATGTCGCAGCTCCTGCAATTAATCCAACTAACGCAAGCGGTGCGCGATCCCTTTTGATTAAATATACGGCTGCGAAAAAAGGGAGACTGAATGGAGTAAGTTTGGACAAGATTAAAGCTCGTCCAAGCAAAAATCCTACTAATAACAGGAGGTATCCCTTTTTAATAAAAAAGGACTCCAAATAGTTTTGGAGTTTTCTCACTCCCTTCTCCCACTCCCATTTGGATGAATGTAGGTTGACTTCTCCGATCGGCTCTATTAAACTAGCGTTTGGCTTTTCCATATCTCACACTCCCCTATTAATTCATCGTTGCCAACTATTATAAAGTTGATAGGGTTAAAAGTTTGTCAAAAGATTGAACGAATATATAAGTTTCGTTCGACGGTATCCACTAAATTTATCCAAATAATCTGAAATATTATAATAATTGTCGGAATTTTGCATAAACAGGGAATTCGACTGTATTAATGGTCAGTGTTAATTTACTAACTAAGTTGATTGGAGTGGAAGGCGCTTCGCTCCTGCGGGAGTACGGGTCAGGGGAGACCCCACAGGAGCGAAGCGATGAGGAGGCTCCCCGAAACCGCCCGCGGAAAGCGAAGCACATGGAGCGGAAATCAACGGGCAAGCGTAACAAAACCTAAACAAAAAGACAAGTCATAATGACTTGTCATTGTTGATCTATATTTTAAATGAACCTGCTCTTTATTCTTCAATAAACAAGCAGCAAGTTATCCTCGTCTAGCTCCTCTTCCTCCACGTTTTGACTCTGTGTGTCGTTTTAGGGAAGATAAACGATCCTCGCTATCTTTTAAAAATTTAGCCATTTTTGTTTCAAAGTTTTCTGGTCTAGAGTTATTGCGATCGTTCGTTCTACCCTGACGAGGACGTTGTGAATGCGAATTTGAATGAGATCTTTGAGGTGCCTCTGGTCTATCTTTTGCTTTTTTGATGGATAGTCCAATTTTTCCATCCTTTTCAACATTAATGACTTTGACCTCAACTTGGTCTCCAACCTTAAGATGATCATTGATATCTTTTACATAGTTGTCTGCAACCTCACTAATGTGTACGAGCCCTGTTGATCCATCCGGCAGCTCCACAAACGCTCCGAAATTTGTAATCCCTGTTACCTTTCCTTGTAACTTGCTGCCTACTTCAATTGACATAAAAAAAATGTTCCTCCTTAAAAAAATAAAAAATCAATCTTACCTTATATTATACAGAAAGTAAAAAAACAGTGTCAATAAGACTAGTTACCGGTTGATTTTTCCTTTTTGTTTTCCGGAATATTAAAGATAATTTCATTTTTCTTTGAGAAAAAATATTCTTTTCTCGCTAATTTAGCAATGTAATCATCATCATTTAATTTCACAATATCCTCCTTAAGGATATCCTGCTGTTTTTTTAATTCAGCAAGCTTATGACCAAGCTGTTTTTTTTGTGCCTTTTTTGCATCTATCATGGAAGCCTGCGTTAGAATGCTGGAAATCATGAAATAAGAAACGAAAATCGCAAAAACTAAAAACAACGAAAGGCGGCGTACGACTAACTTTCTTTTTCTAGCTGTTGCAATTTCAGCAAACTCTTGCTGCTCTACATACGTTGATTGAATCTTTGCTACATTTTTTTTGCGTACCGCGCTCATTTCATAACCTCCTTACTGTTTACGCTTTTTCCACTTATCTATCCACTTAACAATATAATTCTTTAATTTCTTGAATTTTCCTGCTGTTCTATTATATAACTTATCGACGGATTTTTTAAGACCTTTCGGCAAAAGTCTCCAAATTAATAGCAATATTTTTTGAACGGGTATGACAATGACTTTTATAACCAACCATACAACCTTTAAAATAAATTTGACAAGGGTATAAAGGCCCCTGCCAAGGAAAATAACCATAAAAATGACTAGTTTTATAAGACCCACAATAGGCTTATAGATTACCATCAAAAATGAATGTTTAAGGAAGCGGTAAATGGAAATAACGGCTTTGATCAGTAATTCCAGTAGGCGGAGATATGGCCCTTTAAAAAGCCCTTGATATCCAGCAAAGCCACAAAGAAGGGCAATAAAGATATAAAAGCGAATTTCTCCATTATTCACCTGGAATAAAGTGTAAAATATGAGTAATGCTTGAATAATCCAAAATAGGACGTCATTTACAAATACGATGAAGCGATTCCTCCTTGGCCGATCTAAAAACCGCTGATAGGTATCAAACATTACTCCAAATAATGCACCCATTCCAATCATGGAGAGCATCGTTAGAAATTGAGTGGAAAGTGTCATCGGAATAACTTGCTAAAGAATCCTTTAGCTTTCTCCCCATGCTGTTCATCTAAATAGACTAAATCAAAGATTTTGCCCTTAATTGAAACAATCCCCTTTTCCACATCGAGATTTTTCATTTGCAGATTTTGTCCTTTGATGGCCAAAAACCCCATGACAGTTTCTAATAAAAATTCTTCGTTATCAAAACTTTCCACCTGTTTTACGCCTGTAATGTCTAAAAGCTTTCTTCCCCGCATAATCACATCATGTTCTGGAACGCTGCTCTTTGTTGTATTGACATCATAATATTGGCTCATCTTCATCCCTCACAGTCAGTTGTACAAACCTTTTTGTACATGTTATGTGAGAGATAAAAGAAATAGAACAAGCACCTACTCTATTCTTGCGAGCCTATTTTTTCTTCTTTTAGGATTGTATACATCTCAGCTGCTTCTTCTTTACGGGATGTTTCCTGGATTCGATCAATTCTTGCCGTTACTATTCTTTGACCCAAGCGAATGGTTAACTCATCCCCCGCCTTAACGGTTGAGCTGGCTTTTGCCTCTTTTCCATTAATCTCAATTCTCCCCTGATCTGATACTTCTTTTGCTAATGTCCGTCTTTTAATCAATCTTGAAACTTTCAAAAATTTATCTAAACGCATTATTACTCCCCCATTCTATAATCCCTTGGCTTTCGCTTCATCCCAAAATAGGTCAAGCTCTTCAAGAGTAAATTCCTCAAATGATTTCCCGCTTTCCTTTACTTTTTCTTCAATAAACCGAAAACGGCGGATGAATTTCTCATTTGTTTCAAATAAAGCCTCTTCTGGATGAATGTCTAAAAACCTAGCTACATTAACAAAAGCAAACAATAAGTCACCAAACTCTCGTTTGGCTAACTTTAGCTCTTTATCCTTACCATTCAACTCATCTTCAAATTCCTGAAGCTCTTCTTTCACTTTCTCGAAAGCTGGGGCAATATCCTGCCAGTCAAACCCAACCTTTGCTGCTTTCTTTTGCAGCTCATAGGCCCGAATCAAATTGGGTATGGATTTTGAAACTCCTGAAAGGATGGAATCCGGCTGTTCCCCCTTTTCCTGCTTTTTAATTTCCTGCCAATTTTGTAGTACTTCCTTTGAGTTTTCTGCCTTCACATTTCCAAAAACATGGGGATGTCGTCGAACCATTTTTGCTGAAATCCCTTCAATCACATCGTCGATGGAAAAGTAACCTTCATCCTCGCCTATTTGGGCATGCAACAGGACCTGCAGGAGAACGTCACCCAATTCTTCAATTAAATGATCAAAATCCTCTTCATCAATCGCTTCAATCACTTCGTAGGATTCTTCAATTAAATATTTCTTAAGTGATTCATGTGTTTGTTCCTTATCCCATGGACAGCCATTCGGCCCGCGTAACTCCGCAATTATATCCCGAAGCTTTGAAAAGGTCTTAAATAAGATCTTTTCGTCTTGTACAGGCGGTACATAAACGGATGTAAGGTTATTGATGCCAACATTGCGGTCAAGCTCATATAATGGCAGTTTCTCAATCTTTTCCTGACTGCTCCCTGCAGCTGTAACAAGATATACCTCATATTCATCCGGCAAACATTCCATTAAAGATAATTTTACATTTGAAGCAACAAATTGATCATAAACCTGACTTATGATCATATGCTGTCCCATTTGGAGCTGACCGCTGCTGAGTGCCGTTCCATCGAGCAATTGAAATCCATCGATTGGATCAATTCTTAATGATTGAAATAAGGCATCAATAAAACTCTGGCCCCCGCCAATTACAATTTCAATCCCCTCTTCTGGACCTTGCTCTAATAAAAGTTGAACAGCACGCTCCGCGACAAGCGGATGTCCAGGAACAGCATATACGACCGGATCTGTTTTAGCCTTACTTAACAAGGATGCAGTAATCTCCTGATATACTTCCTCAAATTGATCATGTTTTTCATAGATAGAATCAAATGAAATATATTGAAAACCCTCTTTTTCCAATTCAGCCACAACCGGGTGCTCTTTTGTCCGTAAATAAACATGTTCAGATTGAATTAATTTTTTATACACACCTAACGGGAGCTGCTCCAAATCCCCGGCACCCAAACCCAGTATCTCAATTTTTTTCATATCTTAACCCCTCACCTTTTCTAGGCAATAACCGAATTAATTTACTTCCAAACGGGAAAAACGCTAAATCTTCTACTAAAAAGACCTTCCCGCGGATCACAATCACCAAAAATAAAATTCCTCCCAATAAAACTCCGCTTAAAGCTTGAAAGGCGGACCCAACTCGTACCTCCATATGGGAAAGAAATAGAAAATTAGTTAAATATAAATATCCTTTTAAAAAGCCTGCCATCACGATGGCCGCAGTCAGAATCGTTCGAACAAAACGGATGGTAAAAACAGGAGCATTCATCAAGTTTTTAAACTTTAAATATAGCAGGAAATTAATTATGAACAGTGTAATAATTGTTGAAATCGCTGCCCCCATGATGCCAAACAAGGGACAAAAAATCAAATTTAGTCCATATTTTATCGGAAATGAAAGAACAACTATTAAGGCGGGAAAAAGCAAGACTCCCATTCCCTGCATAATCGCAATCATGGTCGAAATGAGCGAAGTAAATAAAATAACAAAACTTAGGACTCCTAATACCGATGAGCCGGATCCATTTTCAAAAAGCATCGTATTCGTTGGTTTAATAATAGCCCATAGACCTGCAGAAGCTCCTATTCCAATGACAAGACTAATCCTCATTGCCAGCTGAATTTTTTGATGTAAAAGGCCAGGCTGCTCTTTTAATCTCCCGCTAGTAATTAGCGGCACAAGTGATAATGACAAGGATGAGGCCGCAACAGTCCCCAATTGGATTAGCGGCTGTCCTCGGTCAAAGATGCCTTTTAAGCTTTTCGCCAAACTTTCTTCCGTACCGTTTGAAACAAGTAGAGAGTATAGGTTTAAGGAGTCACCTAATTGTATAAAGATCATCAACATTCCACTGATACAGATGGTCAGTCCTTGAAACAGTAACTCCTTGAAAATCCATTTTGTTTCCCTTTTTAGACTTCCAGCAGCTCTCTGTTTTGGCCCTACTTGTTTCCATTCTTTGCGAAACTTTAGAAATGTAAACAAAATAAGGGCGGAAACAATACTCCCTGTAATCGATCCAAACATCGCACCCCCGCCGACGAGGTAGAGGGAGTAGCCTTTCCGTGTAAAAAGATAGGCAAGGAAAATGATCGTAACCACTCGTGCAATTTGTTCCCCTACCTGTGATAAGGCGGTTGGAACCATATCTCCATTCCCTTGATAATAGCCTCTTAATACTGCTACAATCGGAAAAGTCAAAAATACAATCGAAACGACCCTTAAAAGAATCGATAGCTTTGGGTCATTCATTAACAGGGCAATCGGCTGGGCCCCTGTATAAAGGATTAAAAAACAAAGGAAACCAAAAATCTGCAAATATAGAAATGATCCAAGGAGCAAAAGCCGCGGCTTCCCATTGTCACCTGCTTCTTTTTGCTCCGTATATAATTTTGAAATAACGACTGGAAATCCTGTGGTTGCAAGAACCATGGCAATGCCATAAAACGGGTACACCTGCTGGTATATGTAAAAACCAACATCACCGACAATATTTTGAAACGGGATGCGGTAAAAGGCACTCAGAATTTTGGTAACCAGGGCCGCAATCGTTAAAATGAAAGCCCCTCGAAAAAGGGCCTTTGATTGATTCACGGGCTTCAATATTTTTTCCTCCAAACAGAAATGCACATACGCCATAATCAGCGCTGGAGCTAGACAAAAATAAACTCCCATGTATTATAGCATAGGATGCGCCCTCATTTGGTGCATGAAAAAAGACAGCAAGCGCTGTCCTTTCGTTAAAAAAACTAAAATTATGACTCCATTTGTCTTGCTAAGAATCCAGCTGCTGTTTCAACAGCTTTTTGTTCAACTTCTCCAACTGTTCCTTCTTTAGAGAAAATAATAACTGCTCCAATCGGATCTCCATTTGCAATAATCGGCCCAATTGTATATGATGAAATCGCTTCCGGACTTCCATCTGACAAGGCTACATCACCTTGTTGAGTGACAAGAACGGAATTACGGTCCTCCATCGTCTTTTCAACCAAATCACTGATATTTTTATTTAAATAATCCTTTTTGGAACCTCCAGCAACAGCGATATAGGCATCTCTATCACAAATTAGTACTGGATTTCCAAGGCTGTCAAAAAGGGCTTCCGCATATTCTTTTGCAAAATCGCTTAATTCGCTAATTGGAGAATACTTCTTTAAAATCACTTCTCCGTCTCGATCCACAAAGATCTCTAACGGGTCCCCCTCACGAATTCTTAATGTTCTGCGAATTTCCTTCGGTATGACAACACGACCCAAATCATCGATTCGACGAACTATTCCAGTTGCTTTCATCCAATGTTGCCTCACTTTCATCTGATGATTTAAACTAACTTGGTAATGATGCTTATGTAATAATCACCACCAACTTTGAACTTAGTATCTTTCATCTGGAAAGTTCTATACACAATCGTTATATTTTTTCACATATGTGAGAAAATTTCCTTTTAGGTACAGGATTAACCACTGGATTGAAACCTAATGGATTGAAAAAAAGATTAAGTAACTGGATTTTCTTCGCCCTTTTTCGATTCTTCAAGCCCCTTTATCATTTCAAAAGCAATATGAAGCCATTTTGCTATTTCGCACCCTTTGACATTGAGGGTCATTTTTAATTTATTGCCCTCCATTCCTGGGGTAACCATTCTTCCAAACTGACTGCTGATTTTAAACAGCTTATGGCCATCAATCGTGCTGCTTACTTTTTCATTCACTAACAATGTTACTTCCTGCTTCACTTGCTTTATTTGTTCAACACCATTTAGAAGGGCATAAACCTTCATTTCTGCAATTTGGAAGAGGTATGCTACTTCATTTGGATATTCGCCAAAACGGTCAATCATTTCCTCTTGAAGCTCCTGTACATCTTCTAATGCCTGAATACCCCTGAAGCGCTTATACATTTCTATTTTTTGATGCCCATCCTTAATGTAGGAATCCGGAATATACGCATCAATTTCCAGATCAATTTCAACCGTTTTCCTTTCAGCTTCCTTAAGGTCGCCTCTCTTTTCCTCAATGGCTTCCTTCAGCATTTGTGAGTACAAATCAAATCCAACCGAATCAATAAAACCATGCTGCTGTGCCCCTAATAAATTGCCGGCACCCCTGATGGATAGATCCCGCATCGCAATTTTAAATCCGGAACCGAGCTCCGTAAATTCCTTAATCGCCTGTAAACGTTTCTCAGCAACTTCCGTTAAAACTTTATCCTTTCGATACGTAAAATAGGCATAGGCAACTCGATTGGATCTTCCAACCCGGCCGCGCAGCTGATAGAGCTGTGAGAGTCCCATTCGATCAGCATCAAAGACGATTAACGTATTGACATTGGGAATATCTACACCAGTTTCAATAATCGTTGTACTGACGAGAACGTCAAATTCTCCAGATAAAAAGCTCAACATTACAGACTCTAATTCATTTTCCGACATCTGCCCATGGGCAAAAGTTACACGGGCATCCGGTACAAGCATAGAAATTTCTTCTGCCTTCCGTTCAATATCCTCTACCCGGTTATATAAAAAGTATACTTGTCCGTCACGGGCGAGTTCCCGTTCAATGGCCTCTCTGACAAGCGATCCATTATACTCCATAACATAGGTTTGCACAGGGAAACGATTTTCAGGTGGTGTTTCGATCACCGACAAATCTCGAACTCCCAGCATGGACATATGCAGAGTTCTTGGAATTGGTGTGGCTGTTAACGTTAAAACATCCACATTTGTTTTTAACCGCTTTATCTTTTCCTTATGTGTAACCCCGAACCTTTGTTCTTCATCGATAATTAACAGCCCTAAGTCACGATAAATAACATCTTTTGACAGCAGGCGGTGTGTTCCAACGACAATATCAACAGTCCCCGCCTTCAGCCCTTTTATCGTTTCCGTCTGTTGCTTTTTTGAACGAAAACGGCTTAACAAACCAATATTAATGGGGAAGTCCTGAAATCTTTCCCTTAATGTTTCAAAATGCTGTTGAGCTAGAATGGTTGTTGGCACAAGGAAAGCAACCTGCTTGCCATCGGTAATGGCTTTAAAGGCCGCGCGAATAGCAACCTCCGTTTTTCCATAACCAACATCCCCGCAGAGGAGCCGGTCCATTGGACGCAATCTTTCCATATCCTTTTTAATCTCACGAATAGACCGTAACTGATCTTCTGTTTCTTGGTAGGCAAAGTTTGTTTCGAATTCTCTTTGCATGTCTCCATCAGGTGAGAAAGCATAACCAACAGCTGCTTCACGTTCGGCATACAGCTTAATTAAATCATCCGCAATATCTTGGACAGAGGATTGAACTTTCTTTTTCACTTTTTTCCAATCACTGCCGCCAAGCTTATAGACTTTTGGCTCTTTTCCTTCAGACCCAACATATTTCTGGATTAAATCAATTTGTTCAACGGGAACATACAGTTTATCCGTCCCTTGATAACGAATATGTAAATAATCCTTATGGATTCCATTAATTACAAGTGTTTCGATACCAAGGTATTTCCCAATCCCATGGTTTACATGAACAACGTAGTCACCAACCCGGAGTTCGGAATAGCTTTTAATTCTTTCTGCATTCGATAGTTTTTGCCGGCTAGAAGATTTTTTCACTCGTTTATTAAATAATTCTTCCTCGGTAATCACGGCAATTTTTTGAATGGATAATTCAAATCCGGTTTGGAGATTTCCTCTCATAATTTGAACTTTACCAGGTAATGGCTCCTGCCCTTCACCTAAAAGTGAGGATTCAATTTCATAATCCTCTAAAACCCGCTCCAGTTTTTTTACCCGTTCTTCATCGGGTCCGAGTACAAGAATAGAATAGTTGCTTTTTTTCCAACGGTCTACTTCTGCTTTAAGCAAATGCATTTGTCCGTGGAAGTTTTGCATAGGCTTACAAGAAACATTAATAATATTTTGCGGACTGGTATTTGAGACATGACGGAGAAATAGAGACATATAAAGGACCGGGAAATTCTTTTTTTGTAAAAGCCCGTGTAGGTCATGTGAAATAACCAGGTCATGGATAATTTCTCCCTCACCTAATAAAGAGGTATACCAGTCTGCTTCCTCCTTAACTAGAGATTCATTCATTTCATGAACCCTGCTGATTTCATCAATAAATACTAAACCGTTATGCGGAAGATAATCTAGTAAACTACCAGCATTTTCGTAGGCAAGTGATAAGTATTTATAGACTTGGTCAGGCTTTTGCTGGTTTTTTAGCAGTTCTAATTCATATCCAATATTTTGTGCGAGTTGGATTTTAGCCTTTTCGTCCTTTAATTTTTTTAAGCTTTTCGCTAAGCCTTCTTCTAATCTTTCAACGATTCGACTGTAATTTACATCCTCAAGAAGAATTTCTGTTGCAGGGCCAATTAAGATTTCTGAAATCTTTTCCTTGGAACGCTGGTCCTCAAGAGAGAAATAACGGATAGAATCAATTTCGGTATCAAAAAGTTCAATCCGAAGCGGGTCTGATTCTGTAAGAGGATAAATATCAATAATTCCGCCCCGTACACTAAATTCTCCAGGAGTAGACACCATTTCTACTCTTACATACCCCATCTTAACAAAAGTTGTAAGCGTTCTCTCTATATCTAAGTCTTCCCCCAGCTTTAAGGAAAGCTGATAGTTTTTCCACATAGCCTTTGGCGGAGTAATTTTTTTTAAGCCAGAAATAGGGGCTATTAAAATTCCGCGACTATTTTTACTCCAATGATTCAAAGCTTCAATTCTTTGAGCCTTCAATTCCGGGCTGGCGATACTCATTTCTGCAGCGATCAGTTCATTTGCAGGGAAAAGAAAAACATCCTTTTCGTTTACTAGATTGACAAGGTCATCATATAGCTTTTGTGCTTGCAGCAAATTATAGGTAACGAACATAATCGGCCTTTTCATTTTTTCATAAATGGATGCTGCAAAGATGGTCCTAGATGAGCCTGATAACCCTGCAATTAACTGTTCCTTTAGACCTTCTTCCATTCCGGATATAACAGAATGAATGTCTTCCTGTCGAAGGAATAATGATGTTAAACTGTTCAACCTAAATCCTCCTCTCTCAACCGAAAAGCTAAGCGCCCTTTTCAGGGGCTGGAGCTAGACAGTATACAAATTTCATATATTATAAAAGTTTAAATTATCAAAACAGAAAAATGCTTTGGAGTACATCCAAAGCTAGTTAATGAATAAGAAAATCATATTGATGGTATTCTGGAGTTCGCTCCAAAGCTTCCTGGCAGTCTTCACAAATCGAGGTTATGTGAATATCCCCAGATGGATCGTACGCAACCATTTCTTGTCTTTCCCGTTCAGTTAACTTATTAAGACCAAGCGTTTCGCTGTGTATGGATGATTGTTCGATAGAGCCTAATTTTGTACCGCAATGCCTGCAATGATAATGGATGGCCACGCCTGTCCCTCCCTAATCTTCGATTTAATATTAGTATATTAACCCAAACAGGGGGAAACTATTCACATCTAAAATCACTTCTCAAACTGCAGACATTCAGTTTAGGATATACGCTTTATAATATGAAAGGATGGCCTATCTCATGTACATTTACTGATTAAAATCATTCATTACTTGTATAAAAGGCCTCTCCAGACAGGCTTCACATGCATCGGCACTTTTTTGAACAACATCTTGAATCTGTAACTGCTCTTCTTTATGAAATTTCCCTAGAACATAATCAGGCACGCTCATCCCATTTTGTGGGCGGTCAATGCCGATTCGAATTCTGTTAAATGCTTGAGTCCCAAGATGGGCTACTGTGGACTTAATTCCATTATGTCCGCCTGCGCTTCCCTTTTGACGAAGTCGAATTTTCCCAACAGGTAAATCAAGGTCATCATAAATCACCAAGAGGTCTTCTAAACCGATATCATAATAATCCATTACGGCGCGAATGGATTCTCCGGATAGGTTCATATAGGTCAGAGGTTTTAACAATAAGACCTTTTCCCCTTTGTAGAATCCAATTCCATACAAGCCTTTTAATTTGGATTGGTCTAACGGAATATTAAATCGGCGTGAGAGCTCTTCAATGACATCAAAACCTACATTGTGCCTCGTATGTTCATATTGCTTCCCCGGGTTTCCTAAACCAACCATTATTTTCATATTTCCCACCTCTTCCTGTCCAGACCACCTTCTAAAAACTTTTCGAAGCATAAATTCCTCACCATTATTTTCGCTATAATTAAGAACTGCAAAAGACGTAACCTTTGTTTAGGTTACGTCTATTACTATTAGTCTCCAATTGGTTCTGTTTCTCTTCCTTCTTCTTGATCTGGATGACCGCCATCTTGCTGTTCACCTGCATTAATTTCTTCTTCCTGTTTAGGAGGAAGAATCGAGGCAACCACTTCTTCCGCATCATGATTAATCGAAAATGACCCTTGATAGAGGATATCTGCAATGGTTACATTTTCACCAACCTGCAGGTTCGTAACATCTACTTCAATCTGAGCCGGAATATTGTCAGGAGTAGATGTGATTGACAATTCATGGACTGGCTGCTGTAGAACCCCGCCGTCTTTCACACCTGCGGCCTCACCGGTAAGTACAAGTCTGACCGATACATTGATTTTTGAAGACTTATCAACTGCTAAAAAATCAACATGTGTAATTTCCTTTTTAATACAATCCTCTTGATAATCCTTTAAGACAACATCATGCTGATTTCCACTGATATCAAGAGAAAAGACACCATTCCTGCCTACAGAACGAATGGTTTTCGTTAAATCAGCAGAACTAATATAAACAGGCTTACTTTCAACCTTTGCACCATAAATAACAGCTGGAATGTTTCCAGTGTCCCGAATTTTCTTTAAAGCAGAATGACGGAATTGATTGCGTTCTTTTGCTTGTAAAACAGTACTCATTGAAAAGTCACCTTCCTATTTAAGTTCACTTTATAAAATTACCCCAAAACAGGAAGGTCTAAACATTTTAATTCAGCTAAATTCGGGTGGTTCCTTGCACGGTTTAATCAAATAATGTACTTACGGACTGTTCCTCATGTACACGGATAATAGCTTCACCGATTAGTGGTGCAACAGAAAGATTAATAATTTTATCAATCTTTTTCTCTTCCGGAAGTTCAATTGAGTTCGTAACAACTAATTCTTTAATTTTTGAATTTTGAATTCTTTCAATGGCTGGACCACTCAATACAGGGTGTGTACAGGAGGCATAAACCTCTAAAGCACCGTTTTCCACTAATGCATTTGCAGCAAGTGTAATGGTTCCAGCTGTATCAATAATATCATCAATGAGAATAGCTACCTTTCCATCAATGTTACCCACAATATTCATAACCTCGGCAACATTTGGACGCGGACGGCGTTTATCAATAATCGCGATTGGAGCTTTTAGGCGCTCCGCCATTTTTCTAGCTCGTGTTACCCCGCCATGGTCTGGGGATACAACGACAAGATCACCGTCTAGTGCTTTGTTCTTAAAGTATTCTGATAAAATTGGCACACCCATAAGGTGGTCAATTGGAATATCAAAGAACCCTTGAATTTGCGGTGCGTGCAAATCAAGACAAATCACACGGGTAGCTCCTGCTGTTTCAAGCAAATTTGCTACTAATTTTGCAGTAATTGGCTCACGGGCACGTGCTTTACGATCTTGACGAGCATAACCATAATAAGGCATAACAATATTAATCGTTTTTGCAGATGCTCTTTTTAATGCGTCAATCATAATTAATAATTCCATGAGATTCTCATTAATCGGATTGCTCGTTGACTGGATTACGTACACATCACATCCGCGGATACTTTCTTCAATATTAATTTGAATTTCCCCGTCACTAAATCTTGTTACTGAGCACTTTCCAAGCTCTACACCGATTACTTTTGCAATTTCTCTTGCCAAGGGAAGATTAGAATTTAAACTGAATACCTTTAAATTTGGATCTAAATATTGATTTGACATGATGGTCCTCCATTATTTTTGCTTATTTTTTCAAATTAAGCTTTTGAACGTAGTTTTCCTTATTTACTTGCTTCGCACGGGCAATGGACAATGCCTCCCCAGGTACATCCATGGTGATGGTAGAACCTGCAGCAACATATGCACCCTTCCCAACTGTAACAGGAGCAACAAGATTTGAATTACAGCCAACAAAGACATCATCTTCTATTTTGGTTAAATATTTATTTTTACCATCATAGTTAACCGTGATGGAACCACAGCCGATGTTTACATTATTACCCACTTCTGCATCTCCGATATAACTTAAATGAGAGGCTTTGCTTCCCTTACCAAATACAGCTTTCTTAATTTCAACGAAGTTTCCAATCTTCACTTCATCTTGAATGGCTGAATCAGGCCGAATATGGGCAAACGGCCCAATATTGACATTTGCGCCAATTGAACTTTTATTAGCAGTAGATTGACGGATAACTGTTCCATTCCCGATTTCACAAGTATCAATCTCAGAATGCGGGCCAATTTGGCAATCAGAACCAATGATCGTTCTACCCTTCAGGATGGTCCCCGGATAAATCACAGTATCCTGGCCAATTTGTACATCTGTCTCAATATAGGTGTTATCGGGATCGATGAGTGTTACACCATTCCTCATATGTTCTTCATTAATCCGGTTTCGCATAATTCGCTCTGCAGTGCTAAGAGCGATTCTGTCATTCACGCCAATCGTTTCTTCAAACTTATCCGTTTGGAAAGCGGTAACAATTTCACCTTGTTCCTTTAGAATCTCGATAACATCCGGTAAATAGTATTCCCCTTGAACATTATCATTTGAGACCTTTGTTAATGCCTCAAAAAGAGCTTCATTGTCGAAACAATATGTTCCAGTATTAATTTCCTTAATGGCCCGCTCTGCATCTGTGGCATCTTTGTGTTCAACGATTTTTTCAACCAATCCGCTTTCGTTTCGAATGATCCGGCCATAGCCTGTTGGGTCTTCAATCCTCGCAGTCAGAATGGTTGCCTTTGCAGCTAGTTCTTGATGATGGTTAAATAAGGCTTCCATCGTTTCTGCGCGAATTAATGGAGTATCACCGCAGACAACAATGGTTGTTCCTTTTTTACCAGCGAGCATTTCTTGAGCTTGAATGACCGCATGTGCTGTTCCAAGCTGTTGTTCTTGAAGAGCATAAAGGCTTTTATCGCCTATTTGGGCTTTTACCATTTCTGCTCCATGCCCGATAATCGTGACCATTTCTTCTATATCCAGCTTTGTTATTTGATCCACCACATGCTGAACCATTGGTTTTCCACAAACCTGGTGCAACACTTTATAGAGCTTTGATTTCATCCGCGTTCCTTGTCCAGCGGCTAAAATCACAGCATAACGATTAGACATGAACATGCCTCCAATTTACCTTTTTATCCATTAAAAATATTAACGCAAATTGCTTGCCTTTTCAAGGAATGTTCCGAAAGTGTCTTAATTTGTTATTTGGAGTGCTGCTTAGAGGACTGATAGAGGGGGCAATTAGCGAAGAATCTAAAAAATAAAAAGAGCCTTACGTGGAAGAAAGGCCCTAGTTGTCAAAATCCTTAGGAAGCTCCGGCTTCTTCAAATTCAATTTCCAATTCACCTAAGCGGTGGTACTCTGCCAAAACAGCTTCTTGGATTTTTCCGCGTGTTCCTGAATTGATTGGATGCGCAATGTCACGAAATTCTCCGTCTGGAGTACGTTTACTTGGCATAGCTACAAATAAACCGTTGTTTCCATCGATAACACGGATGTCATGAACAACAAACTCATTGTCTAATGTGATTGATGCAATCGCTCTCATTCTTCCATCCGTATTAACGCGGCGTAATCTTACGTCAGTTACTTCCATGTGCTCACACCCTTTTCTTCTAGATAAAAAGCTAGATTAATAAATTCAACAGAAATCTTGGTTTTCCTTCTTTAATTTTAAAATTTTTTAGAAAAATTAGGGCAAAAAAGTGAACTTCTGTAAAAAACGGTAATTTTCTTACATTTTAAGACAAAATAATAAATATTTTCCTCCGTACAAATAAAAAAGCACTCGTCTATTTCACGAGCGCTACTACTTCGATCTCAACTAATACATCTTTAGGTAATCTGGCTACTTCGACACATGAGCGTGCAGGTTTATGCGTGTGGAAGTACTCTCCATACACTTCATTAAGCTGTGCAAATTCTTCCATATTTTTAATAAAAACAGTGGCTTTTACAACTGTCTCTAATGATGCACCAGCAGCTTCTAGTACTGCTTGTAAATTTTTAAATACCTGGTGGGTTTGTACCTTAATATCTCCTTCAGCCAAAGTACCTTCCGCTGTTAGTGGAATTTGACCAGAGCTGTAGAACAAATTATTGACAACAATACCTTGAGAATATGGACCAATTGCTGCTGGGGCTTGATTTGTTTGAACGATTTCCATATGTAAAACCCTCCTATTTATTCAAGTGTAAAATAGTTACCTTCTTTAACATTAATCTTTTTTTCCTTTAAATCAACATCCGATAATTGAACAAGAGATAAATAGTTATCAACCAGGCGCTCTTCAATTTTTTCCGCTTCAACTAAAACAGCAATCCCGGCTACTGTAGCATTAAATTCCTCTAATAAACTAATCATGCCGATAACTGTTCCGCCAGCTTTCATGAAATCATCGACAATCAAGACCCGGGAGCCTTCTGTTAGGCTTCTCTTGGAAAGAACCATTGTTTGAATTCTTTTGGTTGAACCAGAGACATAATTAATGCTTACCGTCGGTCCCTCCGTCACTTTGCTGTCCCTTCTGACAATTACAACAGGAGCATTTAATTGACTTGCCACTGCATAGGCAAGCGGAATCCCTTTTGTTGCCACAGTCATGATGACATCTATTTTAGCTTCAGAATAAGCAGAAGCAATAATCCTTCCTGCTTTTTGTACAATTTGAGGGTCCCCCAAGATATCCGTCAAATATAAATAGCCTCCAGGCAATAACCGATCAGGAGTAGCGATTAATTCACAAAGTTCTTGAACAAAAGGCCTCGCATTTTCTTTACTTATTTGCACTAAGAATTTAACGCCTCCAGCTGCACCAGGTACCGTCTGCAAGGTTCCAAATCCTTTTTGCTCAAATGTTTCTTTGACTATCGCTAAATCTTCACTAATAGATGATTTTGCTGATTCATAACGATCGGCGAAAAATGTCAGCGGCACGAGCTGGCGAGGATGGTCCAGTAAATAATTCGTCATATCAATCAACCGTTCACTTCGACGAAACTTCATAATAACCTCCAAAAGACGAAAATTCTAATTAAAATATATCACTAACGTACGCATTTAATCAAGAAAAGCGTAAGCGCCTTGTTCAGCCCCGACAAGGCTTTAGGTCCTGGCGGTGAAGTCGTTCTTTGACTTCATCGACATGCAAGCATCACTGAATTTTCTTCCTTGCAGGCATGCGACGAGGTGAACAGTACTACCTTGAATAAGCTTTGCCGCAGGAGCAGGATAGCAACCTCGAGGGGCAGGACGCTTGCGCTAGACATCAAGGAAGTGGCGTTCTCCTAACATCCTCACTGCAAAAACCTGGTCACAAAATCCTCTTAAGCCGTTATAGATTCTATGCATTCTCGAATCATGCTGAACTAAGCCAAAAACCGTCGGCCCACTGCCACTCATTAGTACAGCATCAGCACCAAAGCGCTTCATTTGATCCTTGATGAGGGCTACCTCCGGATGCAGGTTTAATGTAACATCTTCTAAAACGTTCCCAACGTTTTGACAAACCTGCTGATAATCATTATTTTTTATTGCGTCAACCATTCCATTTGTGTTTGGGTGCTTCATTCCATTTAAGTCAAGGCGACGATAGACCTCTGCTGTCGATACACCAATAAAGGGTTTCGCTAAAATCACCCAGCATGTGGGAGGAGCCGGGAGATCGGTGATAAATTCTCCTCTACCCTTCGCTATGGCTGTTCCTCCATATACACAGAAGGAAACATCTGACCCAATTTCAGACCCGAGTTCAGCCAACTCATCTAGTGTTAGTCCAAGCCCCCATATCTTATTTAAACCTCTTAATGTTGCGGCTGCATCACTGCTGCCGCCGGCAAGGCCTGCAGCAACTGGGATTGTCTTTTCAATGGAGATCACAACCCCTTTTTTGACCTGAAAACGGTCCTTTAACAGCTGCGCAGCCTGATAGGCTAAATTTCGCTGGTCATCCGGAACGTAACGGTTATGGGAAAGAATATGTATTTTATCTTGATTTAATAAACTTAGCTCAACTCGATCGGCCAAATCAATTGTTGTCATAATCATTTCAACTTCATGATATCCATCAGGACGTTTGTACAAAACATCTAATGATAAATTAATCTTGGCCGGTGCTTTTACTAAAAGCTTCACAACGTCCACCTACTTTAAAAATTGACAGTTCCATATTTTGTCCTATTTTACCACAAAACGGCCAATGTAAGACGTGATAGATAAATAATCCTATCAAATATAACATTTTAACAAAGAATAGTGCAGAAATGAAAGGCCAGGGGGTTTATTCCCTGGCCTGACCGTGGTGAATCTATCGGTTTAAACTGACTTCAGAAAGATATCGATCTCTTGGTTAACGTTTGTTCAACAACTGTTGCTCAGCAAGCTCTATGGCACGCTTTACCATATTCCCTGCGTCACGGGCTTTAATCCCGCCCCAGCCTTCTTTTTGAACCACATCATAAAAGCCAAGCTCTTTAGCGAGCTCCTCTTTAAATTGACCGGACATGACACCTCTTCTTCTGCCCATCTAAACAACCCCTTTCTTCACACACGGTATTTATAGTATGTATGAATTTAATCTTTTCATGTTATCTATAATCATCCATGTCGATTTTTGAAGAAAGCAAAAAGCAGTAAACAACCGTTTACCGCCCAAACATTGCTTATATGTTAGCTTAAAGCTAAGTGTCCTGATGCATCTTCAAAGGTGATTTGAACGGTTTCAGTCAATACATCTGCATAGCTGTATGAAACACGCTCAAAAGCATTCTCATCTTGATCCAACTCAATGACAAATACTGAAGGGTATGTTTCCGCTAAAACACCGGAGCGCTCAATCGTTTTTCTGCGTCCTCCGTTTGCCTTAAGTAACAATCTTTTCCCTAAATTTGAGTCAAGAGCCTTTTTAATATCGGCTAAGGTTTTTGGCATTCGGTCCACCTCACTATGTAAAAGTATACCACGCGTATAACATTTTGTCAAACAAAATATAAAATTATATCAGTCCGATAAAAAGATTGTCAATATTTTTTCTTCTACTTTTTCTTCTAAATTTCAACATTTCTATGGTTACCTTAACTTCCCTTAAATATGTATCAATCATAAAAAAAAAGCCCCTTTGAGTAAAAAAGGCTTTCAATTATTCCTCAGGAACCGGATTATACGGCATTCCAGTCCGTAAAACTCCCCTTGTTTCGATTCCTCCTAATCCTTTTTCGCCCGTCAATGTATTTCTTAATACATCCCAAACATTTATCCGTTCCATAAAGGGAGTAAAGCTAATTTTAGCTACGATATATACAGGGTCGAGTGCATGGATATTGATCCTTGATGGTGAACTTGCAAAATTGGCTCCTGCATGAATGAGCGATTCAAAATGGGATTGGCAGGCACCGGCGAAAATCACCAATTGATCCAAATGCGGTACTTTTCGGCGGGCTTCCCGAACGGTTTGGACAAAATGTTTAGAATGACGGTATGCATTGATATCGGTCATTTTTCCTTTTGCTTTTGAATAGGCATCATGTCCTGTGATGACAAGGATGTCGGGACGGTAATAATCAATTAATTGACCGATTTTTTCGGGCATTTCTTTTTCATTACAATGTATACCTGTGACAGGTATTCCGATTTTGTCGTATAAGTCCATACATTTCTTCAAGTAATTTGGGTCTCCATCTAAATGAAGGACCTTACCGGGAATTTGGAAGTAATTAAATGATTTGACATACCCGTCTGTTGCTTCATATTCCTGTCTGTGCTTCAATAAATCAACATCTTGTGTAAAAAGCCGGTACGATTGTTCCTCCAGGGTTCGAAATTCCTGTGTCATCCTCATTCTGTCTGTTTGGTTAATTGGAATTAAATCGTAATAGGGTGCATCTGCAATTAAGCGAAAGTCTTCACCGTAGAGGATGGCGATCTTTTGACCGTTGATTTCCCGAATATCTATAATTCGGAAGAGAATATCGCAATTATGTGATTGTCTGCCGACAACATCCATTAATTTTAAATCCATTGCTGTCACTCCAATAAGACCAGCAAATAAGGCCTTTCAAATAAAGTTCCTTTCATAGGCTATGCAGAATACGGAAGATTTGTGACGGAATGGGGGTAAGGCTTGAAACACCCTTCTAAACCAAAAAAAGACCCCCTAAGAGGTCTTCTACTTGAAATATGGATATAATGCATCACTGAGCCTTCCGAACTCCTCTAGGGAGAGTGTTTCCCCTCTTCTGGTCGGATCAACCCCGCATCCGCCTAAAGCTTCGAGGATTTGTTCCTTTTTCTGCTTGCCATCCGGCAGCTGGCTAGTTAAATTATTCAACAATGTCTTTCTTCTCTGGGCAAAGCTTGCCCTTGTTACTTGAAAAAAGAAACCTTCATCTTTCACCGTAACCGCAGGAGTAGTCCGCCTCGTCAGCCTGATCACAGCTGAATCGACATTAGGCTGAGGAACAAACACAGTTTTCGGAACAATCATTACCGTTTCGGCTTCCGTATAGTACTGAACAGCTATTGAAAGTGACCCGTAATCCTTTGTACCTGGAGAAGCTGAAATTCGGTCCGCCACTTCCTTTTGGAGCATGACAACAATTCCGCGAATCGGCAGATGCTCCTCGAGGATCTTCATAATAATCGGAGTTGTTACGTAATAAGGTAAATTTGCAACCACCATCAAATCATCAATAGTTTGAAACTCATCCTTAATGACCTCCTTAACATCTGCTTTTAAAACATCCTGATGAATCACCTTTACGTTGGAATAAGGGTCAAGAGTATCTTTTAAAATAGGCAGCAAGCGCTGATCAATTTCAAAGGCAACTACCTTATTACTGCTGCGGGCAAGCTGCTCGGTTAAGGCACCAATCCCCGGTCCGATTTCAATGGTACCCGTATCTTCTGTAATATTGGCAAATTCAACGATTTTTTTTAATATGTTTGTATCAATCAAAAAGTTTTGCCCTAGGCTTTTCTTAAACGAAAAACCGTATTTCTCCAATATAGCCCTTGTTCTAACAGGGGTCGCGATATCTTTATTCATTTTGTTCCTCCTGAAGCACGACTGAAAGTGCCTGTGCGAATTCCTGCTTACTGATTTGAAACATCATTAAGCGTTTATGTAACTGTTTTCCATTTGTATAGCCAATTTTTAAAAGCATCCCCAGCTTGATTCGGCGTTCCTTCGACCCTTCACCGCCAATTAGACCTGCTGTGACTAAATCCTCTTGGGAGATTTCTTCGACAATCGTTTCACGCATCATTTGGGCATCCTTTAAAGCCTCAACAATTGCCTCCGGATGGGCATGTTCCACTCCAACCCCTTTCCCATTCTTGGCAATTGCCACTTCCTTTGGTAAAAAGGCATGTTTGCACCCCGATACCTTTTCTGTAATGGTCTTTCTAATTTTTTCGCCGGGAAAATCCGGGTCGGTAAAAATAATAACCCCTCTCGTTTCTTGGGCACGTCTTACCTTCTCAATTGTTGCCTGATTTACTGCTGAACCGTTTGTTTCAATTGTATCTGCATCTACAGCCCTTTTAATGGCGGTCGTATCATCCTTGCCCTCTACCACAATAATTTCTTTAATCTTCATTATTTCCTCCAAAAAACATAAAAAATAAAAAATTGAAAAAAACTTGAAACATTTTTGTAATGTCCATCGTCTATATAAATGAAAAACATCATACATTAGAATAAGAATCTATAAATGGTTCAGATGGTGCCCTAAAAGGCGCTTACGCTTTCCTTAGTATAAAGAAATTTAGGAAAAAAGCAAAATGCAGAGGAAGGAATCCTCTGCACAAAAAAGCTTAATTTAGGACTTTAATTTTCACCTTCCGAACACCCCAGCGAAACGCCTGCGATCTGGATGGAAAGAAAACATCTATTTTGTAACCATTAATAGCTGAGCCAGTATCAGCTGCTACAGCATAGCCATAGCCTTCCACAAAAACCTTTGTTCCAAGCGGAATGATATTCGGATCAACAGCAATTACTTTTACATTTGGATTGGCCCGAAGATTAATCCCTGTAGCCGTCCTTCCCGAACAGCCGTTACAATCTGCTGTATATGCAGTTGTACTCACATAGAACTCTTTACCGGTATCACGCTCACCACGGGAAACTTGTAAATCCAACTCTTTCGTTCCGACAGCCACAATCTTATCCTGTTTCTCTTTAAGCTTCTGCTCATTAATTAGTTCTCTCGAAACTTCTTTGCCATTTTCATAGAAAACTTCATATTCTCTTGAAACAAGTCCTTTCTGGCCTTCCTTGACAGTCTTTTCTTTACCTTTAGCGAGGCTCTCATCTTTTTTTGTTATTACAGCAAAATGAACTGGTTCTTCCACTACATCGGTGACTTTTTCTACTCGAATAACGTGAATCACATTATTCTTTTTGACTGTCGCAGTTAATGACGGTTCAACTCGGTCTAATGATTTTAGCTTAATCCCCTGTTGTGTTAAAAAGTCAGCGACCGTAGTCGAAGTGGACCATACTTTCTTCTTCTTTCCACCATCTACATATGTAAGATGAAAGGCAGCCTTAATATTAATTTTCATCTTGTTTCTAATCTGTTTCTGTGGATTTGGAAAAACTTGATCATGTTCCTTAATCGAAAATTTCTGATTCCTTAGAAGCTCAGCAACCGTATCGGCTGTTGTCCATACCGTTTTCTTCTCGTTGTCTTTCACAATAGTAACCTGTTTTGCTTGTTTCCAGACAATCTTTTGATCGTCTTTTACATTGCTATTTGTAGACGGAAACAAGTAGTCTTGAGAGCGAATCTTTAACCCTAGCTCGTCGAATACTTCTTTGACGGTATCTGCATGTGTTTTTACGATTCTTTCTTGGCCATTAAGCGTCATTGCCACTGTTTTCTTCGACCCCTCAAACACAAGGAAACTAAGAGCACCGGCAAAAACTAATAAACTAGTGAATACAATGGGCCATTTCTTCTTGCTCACAGACCTGGAAATCAGGTTTTTCATGTTTTTGAATACGATGAAAAACGCCTCCTTCTTGTTGGAGTAAATAATAAGAACCACGCTGTCGGCTGTCAACCCTTGCATTCCTGTGAACGTATTTCTAATTATGCATAATGTTGGATGGAATGCAAAGGAAAACTTATCGACATGGTAATCCTATTCCTGAAAGGAGACGTGTAGAACTTTTTGTTTTTCGAAAAAATTCGGACAAGTTTCTCGGTACTACGACAGCATTTTCTGTCAGTTTATGCCGAATAATTTTTTTGCATTTTTGGTGGTTGTATTAGCTACTTCTTCTAGGGTTATGCCTTTTATTTCGGCAATTTGCTCAGCGACCAGCTTCACATACCCCGGTTCATTTCTTTTTCCGCGATAAGGATGGGGTGCTAAATATGGGCAATCGGTTTCAATTAACAGTTTATCTAAAGGAATTTCAGCAGCCACTTCTTTTGGCCTTTTTGCGTTTTTAAAAGTGACCGGACCTCCAAGTGAAATATAAAAGTTCATTTTCACACATTCCTTCGCAACCTCTGTGCTGCCGCTAAAACAATGCATGATGCCCCCGACTTCCTCTGCTCCCTCCTCTTTTAAGATTTCAACAATATCTGCCGTTGCTTCACGATTGTGAATGACAATTGGAAGCTTTACCTTTTTCGCTAGTCTGATTTGTTTGCGGAATACCTCTTTCTGGATGTCCTTAGGAGACTTATCCCAATGATAGTCCAGCCCCATTTCACCTATTGCCACAACCTTTGGATGTGCAGTTAAATCCTCGATCCATTGTAAGTCCTCTTCTGTCATATCAATGGCATCAACCGGGTGCCAGCCGACACAGGCATAGATAAAATCAAATGTATCAGCCAAAACCATTGCTTTTTCAATTGTTGGTCGATCAAAACCGACAACAACAAGATTGGATACTCCTGCTTCTTGTGCCCTTATAATAACCTCCTGCAAATCCTCGTTGTATTGTTCATCATTTAAATGTGCATGTGTGTCGAATAACATTTTAAAACTCCCTGTCATTAAAGGTTTAAAAACACCGAAATATCTCGAAAATTGTTTCACGTGAAACTTTTTTAAAGCAAAAGAGCCTGTTAAAGGCTCTTTTTGTATGAAACTTTATTTCACTTTTGATCCATTTGGCAATGTTTGGTCTACAGTAGCAAGTGATAATTGCCCGTCTTTTGAACCTGCCAAGATCATTCCTTGGGAAAGTTCACCGCGAAGTTTCACAGGCTTTAGGTTCGTAATGCAAATCACCTTTTGACCTACTAATTCCTCCGCCTTATAGTATTGAGCGATTCCTGAAACCACTTGGCGCTTTTCATACCCCAAATCAAGCTGCAGCTTTAGAAGTTTATCCGCCTTTTTAACTGGTTCCGCCTGAATAACCTCTGCCACCCGTAAATCAATTTTCATAAAATCATCAATGGCAATCTCAGCAAGTTCTTCTGGTTTTTCTTCTTTCTTTTCCTCTACAGCTGGTGTAGTGCCGCCTTGCATTTTTGTTTTAATAAACTCAACTTCCTCCGCAATCTCAAGCCGAGGGAAAAGTGGAGCATCTTTTTGAACCTTTGTTCCACTTGGAATTAAACCGAACTTTTCAAGGCTATCCCATGCCTTAAGTCCGACATCCGTAATCCCTAATTGATTAAAAATACCATTCGGAGTCCGGGTTAAAAATGGCTGAAGAAGAATCGCAGTTCTGCATAATGACTCAGCGAGGTGCACCATTACACTTGCAAGTTCACCTTTACGATTTTCATCCTTCGCTAGTGCCCACGGTTGTGTTTCATCAATATATTTATTCGTCCGGCTTACCAATTGCCAAATGGATGCTAAGGCAACTGAAAATTCCATTTTCTCCATAGCCTCTTCATATTTTGTTACTGTTTCCTGATTTACTTGAAGTAATGCCTCATCAAATTCACCAACAGATCCGGCATAATCAGGAATGACTCCTGCAAAATATTTTTCAATCATTGCAACGGTGCGGTTTAATAGATTTCCTAAATCATTCGCTAGGTCAAAATTAATTCTTTCGACAAATCCCTCAGGTGTGAAAACTCCGTCAGCACCAAATGGAACTTCCCTTAATAAGTAATAACGAAGTGCATCTAGCCCGTAGCGGTCAATTAAGGTTACAGGGTCTACTACATTTCCTTTTGACTTAGACATTTTCCCATCTTTCATTAAAAGCCATCCATGAGCAAAAACTTTCTTCGGAAGTGGAATATCCAGTGCCATTAACATAATGGGCCAATAAATCGTATGGAAACGGACAATTTCTTTACCGACTAGGTGTACATCTGCCGGCCAGTAATTTAAATATTTACTGTCATTGTCAGTTCCATAACCAAGTGCCGTAATATAATTGGATAAGGCATCAATCCAAACATAAATGACATGCTTCGGATCCCCTGGTACTTTTACTCCCCAATCAAACGTCGTTCTAGATACCGCTAAATCCTCTAAACCAGGTTTAATAAAGTTGTTAACCATTTCATTTTTTCGGGACTCTGGCTGAATAAAATCAGGATTTTCTTCATAGTATCGCAGAAGTCTGTCAACATATTTACCCATTCTGAAAAAGTATGACTCTTCTTTAACCTTTTCCACCGGTCGGCCACAGTCCGGACAGTTTCCATTCACTAGTTGACGGTCAGTAAAAAAGGATTCACAAGGTGTACAGTACCAGCCTTCGTATTGATCTAAATAGATATCTCCCTGCTCAAGCAGCCGAGCAAATATTTTTTCGACAATTTGCTTATGCCTCTCCTGTGTTGTCCGTATGAAATCATCATAAGAGATATCGAGTTTTTTCCATAGTTCTTGGATTCCTCCGACAATTTCATCCACATACGCTTGAGGCGTGATTCCCTTTTCTTCAGCTTTACGCTGAATTTTTTGACCATGTTCATCTGTTCCCGTTAAGTACATGACATCATAACCGCGCATCCGCTTATAGCGTGCCATTGCATCACCCGCAACTGTGGTATACGCATGTCCAATATGTAAATTTCCGCTTGGATAATAAATTGGTGTTGTAATATAAAACGTTTTTAATTTTTCCTCCATCTTTACCCCTCCTATGATCGGCAAAACTTAAACTCTACTTAACCATTATTGCCCCATTTTTATCCTCTTATATCATCAAAATATACCGAAAAACTTTGTATTGTGCAACAAACCTATAACTAGAGAAAATTTACTAATTACATTATCCCAAATGGCGGACGTAAAAGTCGAACTTTCTGCGAAGGTTATGAGGAATAAAAGTAGGTTTATATAGAAATTTGTAGAAATTTGTCGAATTATAAGAGCTGAAATTATGATTTGTGATCAGCATCAAAATAAAAGTGAAAACCAAAAAACTGAATATTAATTCAGGCAAAACCTTGTTATATCAACCTTTTTACAACATGAAAAAATTCCCTTTTATTTATTTAATAAAATAATTGACGAATATGGGAATGGCTGGTATTATTGAGTTGTGAAAATATTGTCGAATAATGGCGAAGAAAAAATAGAGATAAACAAGTTGAGAGGAGATTATAACACATGAAATCTACAGGAATTGTTCGTAAAGTTGATGAATTAGGACGCGTAGTTATTCCAATCGAATTAAGACGTACATTAGGTATTGCAGAAAAGGATGCTCTCGAAATCTATGTGGATGACGATCGCATTATCCTTAAGAAATACAAGCCAAACATGACTTGCCAAGTAACAGGGGAAGTTTCTGATGATAACTTAGCACTTGCCGGCGGTAAATTAATTCTTAGCCGTGAAGGTGCAGAAGTATTATTAAAAGAAATCCAAGACTCTTTTGAATTAGTAAAATAAATTGACGAAAGCTCCAGACAATATAGTCTGGAGCTTTTTTAATTAATGCTCAATATGATACGCCTGGTACACTTCTCGTTTATTCACTCCGCGATCCTTTGCTGTTTGTTTAATGGCCTCTTTGGATGGTATATTTTTTAGCGTGATGTAGTGATTCACATGTTCCTCAATCGTTAAATCCTCCCACCAGCTGCTTGTTTCTTCATCAACTCGGTTCCCGCCTTCTACTATTAAACAAAATTCACCGCGGACTTCCTCTTGATTTGACCATTCCACCGCCTCTTGAATACTGCCTCTGATAAATTCTTCATACCTTTTTGTTAATTCTCTGCATAAGGAAATTTTTCGATCGCCGAGGATTTCCAGCATAATGGACAGGGTTTCTTTTAAACGGTGTGGTGATTCATAGAAAATCATTGTTGCTTCCTGATGTTTCAAGCTTTCTAATTCCTTGCGTTTGTCCTTCTTATTACGATTTAAAAAACCATAAAAATAGAAGGGCTGGGTTACAAGTCCGGAAGCAATCAAGGAAGTGAGTGCTGCATTTGCACCGGGTAATGGAACAACCGTTAACTCCTCGGCGATTGCCGCCGTAACGAGCTCATAGCCAGGGTCGGAGATAGTGGGCATTCCTGCATCGCTAACAAGAGCAATTTTTAAGCCGTCCTTTACCTTCAAAATCAACTTCTCCCCACTCGTCTCCTTATTATGCTCGTGATAACTTACCACAGGGGTCGTAATTTCAAAGTAATTACATAGTTTTTTTGTATTTCGGGTATCTTCAGCAGCAATTAAGTCCGCTTCTTTTAAAATTCTAATTGCCCGAACGCTCATGTCTTCCAGATTTCCGATAGGGGTTGGAACGAGATAAAGAATCCCCTTTTGCTCCTCGTTTTCAAAACTCTTCTGCTGCCACATCATTACCACCCGTTTCCCTAGTTAAAAACTCCAATTTCTTCTTTCTCGTTAACTGTTTAAATTGATACTCTGCTTTTAGGGCATCAGTCTTATTGTCATAGGTTTTGAAAAATGTTAATGATAACGGTCCTCTTCCTCGGGTATATTTTGCCCCTTTCCCATCATTATGGAGCTTTAGCCGCCGGTCAAGATTAATTGTATATCCTCCGTAGAAGCTTCCATCCCCGCATGTTAATACATAAAAGAAGTGATTATTTTTCTCCATATAAAATCCCTCTTATTTCAGGAGTATATTCATTGTCTTCATTATAGACAATGATCGGAGGTAATATCTTCAAGTCTGGGCTTCCATCCTTTATGGCTTCTACTAATAAAGTATTGGCCTCTTTTCCTATCTTCGGATACACAAACTGAATCCTTTTTGGCTCAAGACGATATTTACGCATTAAAGAAATGATATCCAATAATCGACCTGGCCGGTGAACAAATGCCACCTTCCCTCCCTGCCTTACTAACTGACTTGAAACGCTGATTGCATCCTCTAACGTGCAATGGATTTCATGGCGGGCAATGGCCAAGTGCTCATTTAAATTAATTTCACCCGTTGATGGAGTTACAAAATAAGGTGGATTGCAGGTAACCACATCAAAATTCCCATGGCCCAAAAGCTTTGGCATGTTCTTAATGTCACCGTGAATCATTTTTAGCCGGTCCTGCAGTCCATTATATTCAATACTTCTTACTGCCATATCGTATAACCGTTCCTGGATTTCCACTCCGGTAATCGTGCCTTTTGTTCTTACGCTTAAAAATAAAGGAATTACGCCATTCCCGCTGCAAAGGTCTACTAAGTTCCCCTTTTGAATGGGGACATAGACAAACCGTGCCAGCAAAACGGCATCGAGCGAAAAGGCAAAGACAGAGGGACTCTGAATAATTCGTAAGTCCTCTGCTAATAAATAATCAAGCCGTTCATCATCTTTTAAAAAAACCAAATATATCACCTGACTTATAAAAATAGCCTTCCTTTTGGAAGGAAGGCCGATTCTTATTTTTTATTTAGAAAAGAAAGGCAGAACAAGCAATCCCCTTCCTTACGTAAGCTCCCAAAATGAAGATTGCAAATATGAAACCCTTCATGGTAAAGACGAGCAAGGTTATCATATCCTTCACCAATATCAAAGGGTTTATCACTCGGTTGTACTTGAGCTGCCCCTTTTTTCGTGGTGACATCCTTCTTTTCCTTTTCCGTGGTCACATCTAAACGGCGCCTTAGATGCTCATTTTCCAGCTTTAAATAATGATTTTCTTCTATTATTTCAGCCAGATGCTGCTTTAATTCCCCCAGCTGTTGGTAAAGCTGGCCAATTTGTGTTTCCATATTACTAACTGAATCAAATATCTCTTTTTTATCCACGTATTCCACCTCGTTAATCTGTGGATTGTATCGAAAAGGCACCTTCTTTAATGATTTCATCCAAAGTATACTCGAGAACCCGATCGTGTTCCTTTAGCTCCACCTGAAGGACCCGCTCTAAGATATTTAATCCTACCACTTTTCCTTCTCCAAGAGGAGTAACAATGATTTCACCAATATCCGGCAACTGCTCCTTGGCTGATTCATATTCATCATTTTCATATTTTAAACAGCACATGAGCCTGCCGCATAGTCCAGATATTTTCGTTGGATTTAATGACAGATTTTGATCCTTCGCCATTTTAATCGAAACGGGATCAAAGTCACCGAGAAAGGTTGAACAGCAAAGCATTCTTCCGCAAGGCCCAATTCCACCCAGCATTTTTGCTTCATCGCGAACACCAATTTGCCTGAGTTCAATTCTCGTACGGAAAATCGCTGCTAAATCCTTTACGAGCTCCCGGAAATCAACTCTTCCGTCAGCGGTAAAATAAAAAATGATTTTGTTACGGTCAAATGTATATTCAACATCCACTAGTTTCATATCCAGCTGATGTTCATTGACTTTATCATTACATGTTTCGTATGCTTCCTGTGCTGCCTGTTTGTTTTCCTCAACAATCATTCGATCCTTTTGATCAGCAATTCTTACTACCTTTTTAAGCGGAAGAACGACATCGTGTTCCTCTACTGTTTTTCTGGCAATAACCGCTTTGCCATATTCGACACCACGAACCGTTTCAACAATCACAAAGTCATCCTTCTGAACCTGCAGCTCTCCAGGATCAAAATAATAGATTTTCCCCGCTTTTTTAAATCGTACTCCTACAACATCATACAAACGAAGATCCCTCCTGCAATTTTAGCACAAGCTGTTCCATCATAAGCTGAGGATTCATATTAGCCGCAAGCTTTTTCTTTGCTTCAAGAATAGCTGACATTTGATCGGTTAAGCGCCGCCTAGATGCTTGCAAGGCAAATTGTTTTAGCCGTTCACTATCTTCGAGATAAACAATCTGCTCCTGCTTGTCTAGCTGAATATATAGTAAATCTTTAAAAATAAGAAGTAATAGATCTAAACCACGATTAATCTGTTCTTTCTCTTTGAAGTGAGGAAACCAATCCCCTTGGAGCATAATCATCGCCTCCAATGGATTTTTTTTCAACACCTCATATAATTTTACCACGACTTTTTGGGCTTGTGCAAACCAATCATCGCCATTTAATGACAATGCGTCTTCCAGACTATTCGTTAATTGGGCAAGAAGTGGTGCCTTTATTGGATCAACACCATTTTCTATTAATTGTTCCACCATTGCATGTGGTGATAACGGCTGGAATGTTAATACCTGACACCTTGAAAGAATGGTAGGTAAGATTTTCTGTGGCTGCTCCGTTAGCAGGAAGGCTGTCGTTTGCGAACTTGGCTCCTCAAGGAACTTTAGCAAGCTATTGGAGGCACTGACGCTCATTTTATCAGCATGTGCCAGAATATAGACCTTTTTTAGGGATTCAACTCCCTTTTTTGAAAACTCCGCCTGGAGGTTTCTGATTTGCTCTACTTTAATGGATTGACCATCCGGTTCAACTATATGCACATCAGGGTGGTTGCCATGATTAATTCGCTTACAGTTTGAACAGGCTTCACATGGTTTATACCCACTCATCGGGGATTCACAAAAAAGAGCTTTTGTATATAAAAGTGCAATATCTTTTTTGCTTGTCCCCCTAATGCCTTCAAGTAGGTATGCATGGGCAACTCGGTGTTTCTGTATACTGTTTTTTATCATTTTTAATACAGTTGGCTGTACCACTTCCAGCTGATCCCATGTTTTAACCAAAATCATCACTCACTTCTATTATTTAGGCTCTGTTAAACCTGGTTGTTGATTTCCGCTCCAGGCACAAGCGGTTCGTGGGCGTTTCGGGGAGCCTCCTCGTCGCTTCGCTTCTGCGGGGTCTCCCCTGTCCCGTACTCCCACAGGAGTCTTCGTGCCTTCCGCTGCAATCAACTTTGTTTAAAAATCAACATTGTCCTTTAACTTAGCCATTATTTGAAACCTCTTCTATTAAAAATGCATAAATTGTTCAATTGGCAGAACGAAGACTGTTGCTCCTCCTACTTCTACCTCAACGGGATAGGGAACATAGGAGTCTGCGTTTCCACCCATGGGAGAAACCGGGGCTACTAACTGATCTCGGGCCCTGCAGTTGTCCTTAATAATTTGAAGAGCTCGATCAACACGAATATCTTCTGTACCAATCATAAACGTAGTATTGCCGGATTTTAAAAATCCACCTGTACTCGCAAGTTTAGTAGCGCGAAAATTATTCTCTACCAAAGCCTTTGATAACCGATTGCTATCTTGGTCCTGAACAACTGCAATGATTAGTTTCATTCGTTTCACCCTTTCAATTATCGATACCGACTTCCGTTTCTATAATTATAACAGGTATTATGTGTCTTTACATACTAGAAAAGGGATTGTTTTCTTTTTGAAAGATAGAAAAAAAGCCTTAAGTTCAAGGCTTTGTCTCTTCTAATTTATCCTTTATAATCTGAATTGTTTTTTGGAATACCTCATCTAGCGTTCCCGAAGCATCTATTTTAACAATCCTATCTGCAAAACGCTTCAAAATATGATAATACCCTTCCCTTACCTTTTGGTGAAATTCAAGATTTTCTAAATCTAAGCGATTAATTTCCCGTCCTTTATTTTTATTAATTCGCTTTAACCCTTCCTCAGGCTCAATATCAAAGTAAATCGTTAAATTAGGCATCATATTCTCGATGGCAAACTGGTTAATGTTCAGTACCTCATCTATTCCCAATCCTCGTGCATATCCTTGATATGCTAAAGAGCTATCAACAAACCGATCACAAAAGACCACTTTTCCTTCCTCTAATGCAGGCTTTACCTTTTCAATTAAATGTTGTCTTCTAGCAGCAGCATACAGCAAAGCTTCTGTCCGCGGATCCATAGCCGTATTTTCCTTATTCAGGATTACACTTCTAATTTGTTCTGCTATATCAATACCGCCAGGCTCTCTTGTCAGTATTGCACCCTCAAATTGCCTCGCAACCATACTAATGATGGTTGTCTTCCCTGCACCATCTGGGCCTTCAAATGTAATAAACATTCCATTCTTCATTTAATAAACCTCCAAAACCAATCTTAAGATGTCCTATATACGCTTATTAGACCATTTTGTAAAAAGCTTCCGCCCTGAAACCGTGCACCGCTCTCTATTAATTTCACAAGATTTTGTATTTGTCCGTCCGTAATTCGTTCCCCTTTTAGCAGCAGCGGAATACCTGGGGGATAGGGAATGATGGTTTCCGCAGACACTTGGTCAACTGAATCCAAGAGTGGGATTTTTCTTTCCTTCAAATCTTCCATTTTTCTATAAGGGATGGCCAGTCCCGAGATTTTTTTTTCAATCTTCTTAGTTTCTATATTTATCTCATTATCTGTAATACCCTCTAAAACTTTTTGAATTCTCCCCGCCGTTTCTTCAAAAGTATAGATTTGATTTTCCTTAAGCAAAGGGAGAATCATCAGTACGTTATATGGGTCTGCAAGTTCCGTAAAAATCCCCTGCTCCTCCAATTTGCTTTGAAGGTCAAATCCACTAAGATGGCTGGTAGACTGGATCGTTATTTTCAACGGGTCACCTAAATGATTCGGATAAGTTAAGACTTTTATACCCGAAATCTTTTTGAGTAATTCCTTAAATCGATTTCTTTCCTTTAAAAGATATAGTACATCCTCCTGTTGGTAGGAGGATAGATAATGCCTTGCTATATCTAATGACGCCATAATCGGATAGGATGGGCTGCTCGATTGAAGAATTTGCAAGTAATCTTTGACCCTATCCATTTCAATTCGATTTCCATTTACATGCAAATAAGATCCCATCGTCATAGCAGGAAGTGTTTTATGTGCAGATTGAACTACGATATCAGCCCCTAATTGTACAGCTGAAGGCGGAAAAGGACTGCCTACAATAAAATGAGGTCCATGTGCCTCATCTACTAATACAGGAATATTATGTATATGCGCATAGTTTATAATACTTTCTAAATCGTAAGCCATCCCGTAGTAATTAGGATAGGTTAAGATCAATGCACGAGCATTAGGATATAAATCAATTGCTTCCTTTACTGTTTGTAAATGAACACCTGAAGCAACTTTCCACTCATTATCTATCTCTGGTTCTAAAAAAATCGGATTTACCTTCGCTAACTGTAACCCATTTACTACCGATTTATGACAATTCCTTTGAACAAGCACACAATCATTTTCGCTGCAAGCCGCCATGACCATCGCCAAATTTCCAACTGTCGATCCATTAATAAGAAAAAAACTGCTTCTGGTTTGATATAAATCTTGCAGAAGCTGTTCAGCCTCCAAAATGGCTCCCTCAGGTGAATGCAAATCATCTAATCCTGAGAGTTCTGTCGCATCGAGCTTAAGGATTTGCTCGAAATAATCCTTTGCGATTGTTCCATATTTGTGCCCCGGTACATGAAAGGAAATTGGACTTTTGTTGATGTGTTCTACTAATGCTTGATAAAGTGGGATTTTTTGTTGGTTTTTCATTTACGTTACATCCTTAAAAGAGTCTTATCTATTTTATCAAAAGATTGATTTCTTTCCCATTTGTTTGCAAAAAAATAAAGTCCTAAAAGGACTTGGCTAAGAAAATATCTCCGGTGTAGTGATCTTTTTTAGTTGTTTTAAAAAGTATTTATATTTTGGGTCACTGGTTTCTGTATTAATTAAGTCTTTTTCACATTCCATGCAGATAAATGACGTGTATAGATGTATACCTTTCGGTTTTAGCTGATCACAAATAACACATGTTTCCTCATGATATTTTTGTGCAAAAATTGAACTCAATTTGTCCACCTCCATACACCCATTCTTCCCTAAATAAGCAATTGTATACAATTTTTTGAATAGTCTTTTTCAGGGGTTCCTGTTTCTTAGTTTATGCCCTCTTTCGGAATTGGGTGTATGTCTATACACGATTTCTTTTCAAATACTTCGTACTTTTTTGGAGTTTTTTACTTTAGCCGGGTTTACCTTCTGATTTTGGGCATCTACATTCCATATCCATACCCTTTGCCCCAGTACTCTCTTAATTCCAATGCAAAAAGGACAAACCTTATCAGGTTGTCCTTCATTATGCCTGGCAACGTCCTACTCTCACAGGGGGACAGCCCCCAACTACCATCGGCGCTGAGAAGCTTAACTTCCGTGTTCGGTATGGGAACGGGTGTGACCTTCTCGCCATTATTGCCAGACTATTAAGTTTGAGGTATCATTCCCTCAAAACTAGATAATACAGAAGAAGTTTTTAGTAAAAACGAGTTCACCTTCATATAATACATATGACTTGGTTAAGTCCTCGATCGATTAGTATCAGTCAGCT
>NZ_SMYO01000020.1 GCF_004358205.1 Bacillus salipaludis | reverse complement strand
GCATCTAAGCATGAAGCCCCCCTCAAGATGAGATTTCCCATAGCGTCAAGCTAGTAAGATCCCTGAAAGATGATCAGGTTGATAGGTCAGAGGTGGAAGCGTGGCGACATGTGGAGCTGACTGATACTAATCGATCGAGGACTTAACCAAGTCATATGTATTATATGAAGGTGAACTCGTTTTTACAAAACTTCTTCTGCATTATCTAGTTTTGAGGGAATGAAAAAAATCAATTTTCCTCTTGAAAAATTTTAAAAAGACATTATAATATAAAAGTGTCTGATAAATAGTCTGGCAATAATGGCGAGAAGGTCACACCCGTTCCCATACCGAACACGGAAGTTAAGCTTCTCAGCGCCGATGGTAGTTGGGGGCTGTCCCCCTGTGAGAGTAGGACGTTGCCAGGCTGTTATAAAATTATTCCGCAGTAGCTCAGTGGTAGAGCTATCGGCTGTTAACCGATCGGTCGTAGGTTCGAGTCCTACCTGCGGAGCCATTTTTATTTTTAAATGATTTAGCTATGCTTCCATAGCTCAGTAGGTAGAGCACTTCCATGGTAAGGAAGAGGTCAGCGGTTCGAGCCCGCTTGGAAGCTTACCTAATTTAAATAGGCTATAGGCCCCTTGGTCAAGCGGTTAAGACACCGCCCTTTCACGGCGGTAACACGGGTTCGAATCCCGTAGGGGTCACCAAAGTTATATCGTATTCGCGAAAATAACTTACATTATATCGGAGGATTAGCTCAGCTGGGAGAGCATCTGCCTTACAAGCAGAGGGTCGGCGGTTCGATCCCGTCATCCTCCACCATTATACCATGCCGGTTTAGCTCAATTGGTAGAGCAACTGACTTGTAATCAGTAGGTTGGGGGTTCAAGTCCTCTAGCCGGCACTTTTTTATTTTATTGGAGGGGTAGCGAAGTGGCTAAACGCGGCGGACTGTAAATCCGCTCCCTCAGGGTTCGGCGGTTCGAATCCGTCCCCCTCCACCACTTATATTTTTAAAAATAATGGACAAGCTATTTTTATAAGATTATTGGGCTATAGCCAAGCGGTAAGGCAACGGACTTTGACTCCGTCATTCGTTGGTTCGAATCCAGCTAGCCCAGCCAAAAAAGAGCCATTAGCTCAGTTGGTAGAGCATCTGACTTTTAATCAGAGGGTCGAAGGTTCGAGTCCTTCATGGCTCATTTTGTTCAAATTGACCATTGGTCTTTACCTATGAATTACGGAAGTAGTTCAGTGGTAGAACACCACCTTGCCAAGGTGGGGGGCGCGGGTACAAATAAAGTCTTCCGCTTCAAGCATAACATATCGGGGTCTTAGCTCAGCTGGGAGAGCGCCTGCTTTGCACGCAGGAGGTCAGGGGTTCGATCCCCCTAGACTCCACCATACACTACATAAACCATTCGCCTTAAATCATTATCTGATTTAAGGCTTTTTTGTTTTTAAAGACAAATTACCACCCAAGGTCATGTGAAAAGTCCTTTATATTGTTTTCTAAGGTAAAACTCCACTTAAATAAGCTGGTACAAATTAAAACCAACAAAAAAAAACATTAAAAATTTTCCCAAAAGTCATAGCCAGCCATACAGGAACTCACAAAATAACCCCGCTAAACCCTATTAAAACAGTATTTACGGGCCTTCCCCGCATATATATACATATTTTTGTCGAGTTGAGTCATCTTAATGGAAGCGGTTAAAATAGGGATATAAAGGCTAGGAGGTAGAAGCATGAAAAAGCTATCAATTATTGGAATGCCTATGGATTTAGGACAAATGAGAAGAGGAGTCGATATGGGGCCGAGTGCAATCCGTTATGCTGGGATTAACGAGCGCCTAAAACCTCTTTTTGATGAAGTACATGACTTAGGTGATATTCCAATTGGCAGACCTGAAGTTGTCGTAGATAAAGAATCCAATCTACGTAATTTAGATTTAGTAGCAGAAAAAAATACATTGCTTGCTGAAAAGGTGGACGAAGTCATCGAATCAGGGTCTTTCCCACTTGTTCTTGGTGGAGATCATAGTATTGCAATCGGAACATTAGCAGGTGTGGCAAAACACTATAAAAACCTTGGTGTTATCTGGTATGATGCCCATGGTGATTTAAATACTGCAGAAACTTCTCCAACAGGGAATATTCATGGAATGCCTTTAGCAGCTAGTCTTGGATTAGGACATCCACTCCTAACTCAACTAGGCGGCTATAGTCCAAAAATTAAGCCTGAAAATGTTGTAATCATTGGTGCAAGGGCTCTTGATGACGGAGAAAAGGATTTAATCAAAGAAATCGGCATTAAAGTTTACACTATGCATGAAATCGACCGCCTAGGAATGACAAAAGTCATGGAAGAAACGATTGCCTATTTGAAAGAAAAAACAGATGGCGTTCATTTATCATTAGATTTAGATGGTCTAGACCCTAGCGACGCACCAGGAGTTGGAACGCCAGTAATGGGTGGGATCAGCTACCGTGAAAGCCATCTTGCTATGGAAATGCTAGAAGAGTCAAAAATCATTACTTCAGCAGAATTTGTTGAGGTAAATCCAATTCTAGATGAGAAAAATAGAACAGCCACTTGTGCAGTAGCTTTAATGGGCTCATTATTTGGAGAAAAACTATTATAAAAAAGCAGCTTCGGCTGCTTTTTTATTTTTCTACTAAAATTCAGTTTACGCGCGCGTTTAGTAAATTTTTGTTAATATTAAAGGTATTGAGAAGTTTTTCGCTCAAAACGAAACTTTTTCGCTATCGATTCGTAGTATCGTATAGCCGCATTAGAGCGGAGGTAAATAGATGGAAGCGGTCATTAAAAAGAGAATTAAGCAAGTAATAAAGGGAGACCAAGACGCATTTGCCGATATTGTCGAGATTTATAAGAATAGCGTGTATCAGCTTTGTTACCGAATGATTGGAAATCGACATGAAGCAGAAGACCTTGCCCAAGAAGCTTTTTTACGTGCTTATATGAATATCCATACTTTTAATCAAGATTTAAAATTTTCAACCTGGCTTTTTCGTATTGCAACAAATCTTTGTATTGATCGCATTCGAAAAAAGAAACCGGATTATTATTTGGATGCTGAAGTAGCCGGAACCGAGGGGCTTACCATGTATTCACAAATACCTTCGCAGACAAAACCACCCGAAAGCGAAGTGGAAAGTTTAGAGCTTCATGAAACGGTTCAAAAGGAAATTTTAAAACTGCCTGAAAAATATCGCTCAGTTATTGTCTTAAAATATATTGAAGAGTTGTCATTAAACGAAATCAGTGAAATTCTCGATATGCCCTTAGGTACGGTTAAAACGAGAATTCACCGCGGACGGGAAGCTTTACGGCAACAATTACGTTATGTGTGATAAAGAGGTGATACGGTTGAAATGTCCAGAACAAATCATTGAATTAATGCATGACTTTTTAGATGAAGAGATCACACCAGAAAATGAAGCAATTTTAAGAGGGCACCTCCAGGACTGTAAAGAATGTGAACCCCTTTTTAATGAATTAAAAAAGACTGTTGCTCTTGTGAAAAGCACCTCAAATATGCAGGCCCCATCTAACTTTACAGCCAATGTTATGGCAAAGCTTCCAAAAGAAAAGAAAAAAGTGGGGATAGAACGCTGGCTGAAAAATCACCCAATACTGGCCGCAGCATCGCTCTTTATTGTTTTAATGTTGGGAAGTTTATTTTCAACCTGGAGTCAGAACCGTGAATTTTCTGTTTCGAAACAAAAGAATTTAATTGTCCAAAATAATACTGTGATTGTCCCTAAAGGCGAAGTAGTAAAGGGGGATGTCATTGTTCGAAATGGTAAATTAAAGATTGAAGGAGAAGTTCAAGGTGACGTTACAGTCATAAACGGGGAAAAATATATGGCATCAGCCGGCCATGTCACAGGGAGAATTGAAGAAGTGAACGAGGTTTTTGATTGGATTTGGTATTATATGAAAAAGACCGCACATGATGTGATTAACGTATTTGATCAAAATGAAACGCAATAGAAAACAAATCACTCCGATTTGAGTGATTTGTTTTTTTATGATACTACATATAATAGGTACAAGCTTGATTTATGTTATAATAACATGGGTTTAGATTTCATGGATTCTTATGCAAAATTACGGAGGAAGAACAATGCCGTTTGCCGATTTCACAGTATGGAAGTATTTATCTAGTATTGTTGATATTCTCCTTGTGTGGTATGTCATTTATAAGCTGATTAATGTTATAAGAGGAACAAAGGCCGTTCAATTACTCAAGGGAATTTTGGTAATTCTGCTTGTTAGGGTAGTCAGTGAATACTTAGGCTTAAAAACATTAAGCTGGATGATGCAACAGGCCATTAACTGGGGATTTCTTGCGATTATTATTATTTTTCAGCCGGAACTTAGAAGAGCACTTGAACAGCTGGGCAGGGGACGGTTTTTTTCGAGAAGCGGTAGTCCAGATGACGATGATCCGGAGAAAACCATTGCAGCCATTATAAAAGCAACAGATTATATGGCAAAACGTCGGATAGGAGCCTTAATTTCGATTGAAAAAGAAACAGGAATGAGTGATTATATTGAAACGGGGATTCCTTTAGATTCAAAAATTTCCTCAGAATTACTCATCAATATTTTTATTCCAAATACACCTCTCCATGATGGAGCGGTCATTATTCAAAAAAATAATGTATCTGCTGCGGCTTGCTATCTTCCTTTGTCAGAGAGTCCTTTTATTTCTAAGGAGCTGGGGACGAGACACCGGGCAGCACTCGGGATTAGTGAGGTAACAGATAGCATCACAGTGGTGGTTTCGGAGGAAACAGGTGGAATTTCTCTTACGAAAAATGGGGAACTTCACCGAGATTTAAATACCGATGAATTTAAAGAATTATTATCGAGTGAATTATTAGTGAATACCAAAGTCAAACAGGCTTCTTCAGCTCGTTGGAACTGGAGGGGAAAGAAAAATGGATAAATTGATGGATAATCGGTGGTTTATAAAAATTCTTGCATTGGTTCTAGCTGTTCTGCTTTATTCATCTGTTCCCCATACTACGAACAGCACCAAGTTTACCGGTGTGAATGTACCAGGTGAGCAAACCACTGAAACCCTAAATGATGTACCGGTAAAGGTATACTATGATACGGAAAATTTAGTCGTATCGGGGATTCCAAACAAAGTGAAGCTAACATTAAAAGGACCGGTAACACATATTCAAAATGCGAAAGCATTGCGGAACTTTGAAGTATATGTTGATTTAACAAAGGCCAAGATTGGCCATCAGACCGTAAAACTGAAAATAAAAGATTTATCAGATAAGTTAAAGGCTACGATAAAGCCGTCCCGTGTAAATGTGTCCGTTCAAGAGAAAATTACTCAGGAATATAAAGTGGATACTGAATTTAACCAAGGATTGCTTCAGGAAGGCTTTGCTGCAGGGCAGCCCGTTGTTGAGCCAAATAAAGTGAAAATTACTGGGGCAAAAAACTTAATTGATCGAATTAGCTACGTAAAAGCGACGCTCAATGTTAAAGATCAGATAAATAAAACGATTTCACAGGAAGCGAATATCCAGGTTCTCGACCGCGACTTAAATAAATTGGACGTTGAGGTCGATCCTAGTACGGTAAGGGTAACCATACCTGTCAAGGATATAAGTAAAAAGGTTCCGATTGATATCAAACAAATTGGAACACCGCCTAGTGGAGTAACCATTGATTCCATCACTTTAGATACAAAGGATGCAGTAATTATTGGTAGTGAACATGCCTTAAAAAATGCCCATGTTCGCGTTGAGGTGGATGTAAGTAAAATTGATGATAATAAGACAATGGATTTACCTGTAATCATTTCGAATGGAATCACAAAGGTATCGCCGGAAATGGTGACGGCAACCATTGTTGTGAAAAAGCAAGAAGAAAAAACGATATCGGGGATTCCTTTAACAATCCTCGGTTTATCTGACCAGTATTCTGCGGAGATAAACAATCCCGATAATGTCGATATAACAGTCAATGGTCCAAGCTCCATGGTGAACAAATTAAAATCAAAAGATTTTAATGTTTTTATCGATGTGTCCAACCTTAAGGAAGGGGACCATAATGTAAAAATTCAAGTGGAAGGGCCTTCGGAGGTAGACTGGGAACTTGATCAATCCAGAGCAAACGTCACAATAACTAAAAACAACGCATAAACCCTGCAATATATTGATGAAGGAGCGATTTTAATAATGGGAAAATATTTCGGTACCGATGGAGTACGCGGAGTTGCAAATAGTGAATTAACACCTGAATTTGCCTTTAAATTAGGGCGTTTTGGTGGATATGTTTTAACAAAGGACAAGGACCGCCCGAAAGTCATTATCGGCCGTGATACTCGTATATCAGGCCATATGCTCGAAGGCGCTCTTGTTGCCGGTTTACTGTCCATTGGTGCAGAAGTAATGCGACTTGGGGTAATTTCTACTCCTGGTGTTGCTTATTTAACCAAAGCATTAGGGGCCCAGGCAGGGGTTATGATTTCCGCCTCTCATAACCCAGTAGCGGATAATGGAATTAAGTTTTTTGGTCCTGATGGTTTTAAACTTTCGGATGAACAAGAATTAGAAATTGAAAAACTAATTGATTTACAGGAAGATCAATTACCAAGGCCAGTAGGTTCTGATTTAGGGCAAGTTATGGACTATTTCGAAGGCGGACAAAAATATCTACAATACTTAAAACACACAGTAGATGAAGACTTTTCTGGAATCCATATTGCTTTAGATTGTGCAAATGGAGCAACATCTTCTCTGGCAACGCATCTATTTGCTGATCTTGATGCAGACCTATCGACTATGGGAGCGTCTCCGAATGGACTGAATATTAACGCCGGAGTTGGTTCCACCCATCCCGAGGCTTTAGCTCAACTAGTTAAGGAAAAGGTTGCAGATGTCGGCTTATCGTTTGATGGGGATGGCGATCGCTTGATTGCGATTGACGAAAAGGGAAATATCGTGGATGGCGACCAAATAATGTACATATGTGGAAAGTACATGAAGGAACATGGACGTTTAAAGCATGGGACAATTGTTTCAACAGTTATGAGTAATCTTGGTTTTTATAAGGCTCTTGAAAGCCATGGAATCAAAAGCGTTCCTACTGCAGTGGGCGATCGTTATGTGGTAGAGGAAATGAAGAAAAGCGGCTATAATCTTGGCGGTGAGCAATCGGGTCATATTATTTTCCTTGACTATAACACAACAGGTGATGGTCTATTAACAGGCTTACAATTGGTAAATATTATGAAGGCAACCCATAAGCCATTATCCGAATTAGCCGGTGAAATGAAGAAGTTTCCGCAGAAGCTTGTCAATGTAAGAGTGACAGACAAGCTTCATGTAACGGATAATGATAAAGTAAAAGCAATTATTGAACAGGTGGAAACTGAAATGGCAGGTGACGGAAGAGTGCTTGTCCGTCCATCCGGTACAGAACCGCTAGTTCGTGTAATGGTCGAAGCACCAACGGAAGAGCTATGTGAATCCTACGTGAACAGAATTGTAATGGTAGTTAAAGAGGAAATGGAATTAAAAGAATAGTCTATTTTATATGCATAAGGGAACCTTAATATCCCTTATGCATATTTTATTATGTATAATTTTTCACTTGTAAAAGAAAAGTCAAAATCCCTTTATCTTCCTAGTTGACGGAAATCTTGAATTCAGGTAAGATTGATTTGCTTTGTTGTTAAAAGCACATCTTACTAAAGAAAGGTGGATAGTGATTTAAAACATTTTAAAGCGCCTGAACTAATTCATAGTGAGTTGAATTAGTTGACGAGGAGGAGGTTTATCGAAATGTTCGGCGGATACCTCCCGGTTGCGATGCACAACCGTCAGTTCTTCTTTAAAACATCTGAGGCAACTCGATGCACAAAGAGAAGAAAATGCACACATATTAGCTTCACGCTTTAAAGGGTATAGACAGATACCTAAAAAACGGAGATAAGGGGGCAAGGTAAGCCTCCAAAGCATTCTTGCCCCCTAAATCAGGGAGGAAAAGAAATTATGTGTGGAATTGTTGGATATATTGGAAATAAGGATTCAAAGGAAATTTTATTAAAAGGTCTTGAAAAGCTGGAATACCGCGGTTATGACTCAGCAGGTATTGCGCTTCAAAACGGGCACGGGATTCATGTATTCAAAGAAAAAGGCCGCATTGCAGATTTACGAAAGATTGTGGATGGAAATGTAACAGCTCATATTGGAATTGGGCATACTCGCTGGGCAACTCATGGTGTACCAAGCAAAACAAATTCCCATCCGCATCAAAGTGCTTCAGACCGTTTTACGCTTGTACACAATGGTGTGATTGAGAATTATGATTTCTTAAAGCGCGAATATCTTTCAAATGTTGAGTTTAAAAGTGAAACGGATACGGAAGTAGTTGTTCAGCTTATTGAGTTCTTTGTAAACGAAGGCCTAACTGTTTTAGAAGCATTCCGTAAAACACTAACACTTTTACATGGTTCCTATGCTCTTGCCCTTTTAGATGCAAAAGACCGTGAAACAATCTACGTTGCTAAAAATAAAAGCCCACTTCTTGTCGGTTTAGGAGACGGCTTTAATGTCGTTGCTAGTGATGCGATGGCAATGCTTCAGGTTACAGATAAATATGTAGAGCTAATGGACAAAGAGGTTGTCATTGTTACGAAAGACCAAGTAACAATTCAAAACTTGGCTGGAGAGACAATCAACCGCAAACCGTATAAAGCAGAATTGGATGCAAGTGATATTGAGAAGGGCACATATCCTCATTACATGATAAAAGAAATCGACGAGCAGCCGCTTGTGATGCGTAAGATTATTCAAACGTATCAAAATGAGCAAGGGGAACTAACCATTGATTCTGAAATTATCGGTGCAATGAATGATAGTGACCGTGTTTACATTGTTGCAGCTGGAACATCCTACAATGCAGGTCTTGTCGGAAAACAACTGATTGAAAACATGGCTAAAATTCCAGTAGAAGTTCATATTGCTAGTGAATTTGTTTATAATATGCCACTGTTATCGAAAAAGCCGTTGTTTATTTTCATCACACAGAGTGGGGAAACAGCAGACAGCCGTGCGGTACTTGTTAAAGTAAAAGGAATGGGTTATCGTGCATTAACAATTACGAACGTTCCTGGTTCAACTCTTTCTCGTGAAGCGGATTATACATTATTACTACATGCTGGTCCTGAAATTGCGGTTGCATCTACGAAAGCTTATACAGCCCAAATAGCCGTGCTTTCCATACTGGCCGAGGTAACGGCAAAGAGCCAAAATATCAAAGTTGACTTTGACTTGGTACATGAACTTGGAATTATTGCAAATGCAATGGAAGTTCTTTGCGATTCAAAAGAGCTGTTTGAGCATATATCAAGAGAGTTTTTATCGGTAACACGAAATGCCTTCTTTATCGGCCGCGGAGTTGACTATTATGTATGCTTAGAAGGATCCTTGAAATTAAAGGAAATTTCTTATATTCAAGCAGAAGGCTTTGCTGGCGGAGAATTAAAACATGGCACGATTGCTTTAATTGAAGAAGGAACGCCGATTATTGCTCTAGCTACTCAAGAAAGTGTAAACCTAAGCATTCGCGGAAATGTGAAGGAAGTCGTTGCCCGCGGAGCAAACCCATGCATCATTTCGATGAAGGGTTTAAATATGGACGAAGACAGCTTCATCATTCCAGAAGTACATGAATTATTAACACCACTTATCTCTGTTATACCATTACAATTAATTGCCTACTATGCAGCACTGCACCGTGATTGCGACGTGGATAAGCCACGTAACTTAGCAAAATCGGTTACGGTTGAATAAGCAGGTGAATGATTATTTAAAACACGGTTCAATTTTGAACCGTGTTTTTTTGTTACTATTGTTGCTATCGTATAGTGAACCTTTTTTGAGAAAAACTATGTTTGTCATCTCTTGTGCGACAAAGTTAGCTTTCTTCTTTATTGAATGAGGGTGCTCTGTCCTTTACCATTGACTATGTACAAAACTAATGAAGGGAAGAGAGCATATGGCTCAATCTAATATAAAAGTAGCTGTCCAAAAGTTCGGTAACTTCCTAAGTTCAATGGTCATGCCGAATATCTCAGCTTTCATTGCTTGGGGTTTAATTACAGCACTATTCATTCCTACCGGGTTTACTCCAAATGAAAGCCTTGCCAAAATGGTTGGCCCGATGATTACGTACCTCCTTCCGTTATTAATCGGATACACGGGTGGTAAGTTAGTTCATGATCAACGTGGTGCGGTCGTTGGTGCGATTGCCACAATGGGTGTCATTGTTGGCGCTGACATTCCGATGTTCCTCGGCGCCATGATCATGGGACCGCTTGGCGGTTATGTAATCAAGAAATTTGACCAGTGGATCGAAGGGAAAGTCAAAGCTGGTTTTGAAATGCTTGTGAATAACTTCTCCGCTGGGATACTTGGAGGATTGTTGGCTATTCTAGCCTTTTTGGCAATCGGTCCTGCCGTTGACGTATTTACAGGCTGGCTTGTAAAAGGGGTCGATTGGCTCGTAAGCACAGGGTTATTGCCGCTTACAAGTATCATTATCGAACCAGCAAAGATTTTGTTCTTAAATAATGCTATTAACCACGGCGTCCTTTCGCCAATTGGTGTTGAACAAGCTAAAACAGCAGGAAAATCGATTTTATTCCTTCTTGAAGCCAACCCAGGACCTGGTATTGGTGTCCTGTTAGCCTATATTATTTTTGGAAAAGGTACGGCCAGAAGATCAGCCCCAGGTGCGGCGATTATTCAATTCTTTGGCGGTATTCATGAAATTTACTTCCCTTATGTTTTAATGCGCCCAATGTTGTTTATTGCCGTTATTCTTGGGGGGATGAGCGGCGTATTTACAGAGGTGCTTTTAGGCGGAGGATTATTCGCTCCTGCATCACCGGGAAGTATTATCGCTATCACCGCTGTTACTCCCCATCATGCAAGTGCATATATTGCTAACTTCGCGGGTGTGCTCGTAGCTGGTATTGTCTCCTTTGTAGTTTCATCGTTTATCGTAAAAACTGGGAAGGAAACAGATGAAGACATTGAAGAAGCAGCGAGAAAAATGCAAGAAATGAAAGGGAAGAAAAGTTCTGTCGCCAATGTTTTTGCATCAAATCCTGGTACCTTCCCGGAAAACGTCAGCAAAATTATTTTTGCCTGTGATGCGGGAATGGGTTCAAGTGCAATGGGAGCTTCTCTTCTTCGTAAAAAAGTGAAAGAAGCAGGGTTGAATATTTCTGTAACTAATACAGCGATTAGCAACCTGCCATCTGATGCACAAATTGTTATTACGCAGGAAGAGTTGACACCAAGAGCTCTGAAACAAGTGCCGAATGCTTATCATATTTCGGTTGATAATTTCTTATCAAGCCCGGAATACGATCATTTAATGAACCGATTGAAAAACCCTGAAACAGCGGAACTTCAGGAAATAGTTGAAGACGCGGAAGACAATGTACCAAATGGTGGCAATGATGCCCAGGATTCATTACTTCGTGAAGAAAATATATTTTTAAATCAGGAATTCGCTACAAAAGAAGAGGCCATTCGCTTTGCAGGTAGAGCATTAGTTAAAGCAGGCTATGTAAAGGAAAGCTATATTGATGCCATGATCGCCCGTGATGAAATGACATCTACCTATATGGGAAATGATGTTGCGATTCCACACGGTACGGAAGAAGCAAAAAAGGATGTCCTGAATTCTGGATTTACTGTTTTACAGGTTCCGAACGGGGTTGACTTCGATGGACAAAAAGTGCGGTTGATTTTCGGTATTGCTGGGAAAGATGGTACACATCTTGAAATCTTATCAGGTATTGCAGTTACTTGCTCTGACATGGCCAATATTGAAAAATTAGTAGAAGCCAAGTCGGCAAAGGAAATCATAGATATTTTAAATGATAAAAATCAATAGAGTAGTTTACGAATAGAAAAGTAGAAAATTTGCTTTTCTATTCGTGTTACATCACCAGAAATGAGTTGGTAGCATGTACATAACTACAAGGGAAAAAGAAATTATTGAATTAATTATCAAAACATCTGGGAAGCATACAGCATTAACCCTTGCTACATATTTAAATGTTAGTGTTCGAACCATCCAGCGTAATTTAAAGTCTATTGAGAAAGTCCTTGACTCCTTTGACCTTCAGTTAGTCCGAAATACGGATAAAGGCTTGGTGGTTGAGGGAAAGAACGAACAAGTTTTTCGATTAATTCAATATTTAATGGGAATCGATCCAATCGATCAAACTCCTCAGGAAAAAGAGTTGCTTTTGCTCATCGCATTAATTCAGGAAGAATCCTATAAAATTCAGGCTTTGTCCATTGATCTCGGCGTTAGTGCTGCGACATTAACAGCTTACCTGGATGAACTGACAGGCTGGCTCGGCAATTTTAATATCCAGCTAACTCGAAAAAGAGGCGTAGGTGTTGAACTTATAGGCACTGAATCCTCCAAGCGAAAAGCTTTGGCAAGTTTTATGCTGCTTCATTTTAACGAGGAACTAATAGAGGGTTTATTTTTGTTAGAAAATGGAGAATCACATCAGGATCTTATTTTATATTATTTTCACCCCAATTACTTACTTGCGATTGATAGGGTAGTTAATACTGTTTTTAGCAAATTCCAGCAAAGGCTTGCTGATAGTGATTATATTGGTTTAATTGTTCATATTTGTATCACGCTGCAAAGAGCAGAGGCTTTCTTTTTCTTGGAAGAAGAGGGGGAGTTCGCTAACGAACTAACAAAAGAATATAACCTGATTTCCGAAATCCTCCGGGAACTTGAATCATTATTCTCCTTTCAATTTAAGAAAAACGATATTTTATTTTTGGCGGGAATCCTAAAAGGTTCTAAACTCCAGGCAGCAGACATTCTTCCCTATGATAGTGTGGTTCTTAGCAAAAAAATTAAAAATCTGATTCAACATGTTTCTTCTCAACTTCATGTTGATTTAACGAAGGATTTTTCCTTACATCAAGGATTGCTTGCCCATATGGAGCCTTCGCTATTCCGGCTTCAACAGAAAATGGGGTCATTTAACCCGCTAAAAGAGGAAATCAAACGGAAGTATCCTGTTCTGTTTATGGCTGTGAAAAATAGTGTGGAAACCTACTTTAAAGAGATTAAAGCTTTTCCTGAGGATGAAATTGCCTTTATTGTTCTTCATTTTGGTTCTGCCTTGGTGATGAAGGAAGAGGATATTACGATTAAGGCCTTGGTTGTTTGTCCAACGGGTATTGGGACGTCTAAAATGCTGGCAAGTCGAATTAAGAAGGAAATTGCCGGGATTGATACGATTGAAATTAAATCGATTAAAGAAATGCAGCAGCAAGAAAACTTCAGTAGTTATGATTTGATTATATCTACAGTAAAGCTTCCGTTTACAAAATTGGAATATATGATTGTCTCCCCACTCTTAAGCGAAGAGAATATCGAGACAATCAAGAATTTTTTAAAAAATAACATTAAGAATATCACGGAAAAAAAGAGTTATTTAAAGGCATTGCAAAAATCAGCCCCTTCCTCCAACAAAACGGGTGTCACAATTTCAGGAATTTTACAGGAACTTCAGGATGTCCATCAGAGTATTCAGGCGGTTTTAAACAATTTTTGTGTTTACCGGCTTCCTATTCTCAGCGGTCATGAGCAAATATTAAAAGAGATGGTCAAGTTGGCGGAGAATAAGGGACTTTTAACAAATGCGGATGATGTTATGAGTTCATTAAAGGAACGAGAAGAAAAAGGCGGACTTGGAATACCCGATACGGGGATGGCGCTTTTCCATTGCAGAAATGAGAATGTCAAAAAGCTTATTTTTCAAATCACCCATTTAAAGCAGCCTATACCCGTTAAAGGTATGGATGGAAATGATATGTACATGAAGAATTTACTGCTCATGCTGGCTCCTGAGGAATTAAGTGTAAGGGAGCAGGAAATAGTAAGCCTGATTAGCACAAGCTTAATTGAGAATAATGAGGCAATCTTAATTTTTTCATCATCGAATGAAGAGATGATTCGGACTAGATTAGAGGCAATCTTTTTGGATTATCTTCAAACAAATATTATAAAGGAATGATAAAAATGAAACTAGCAGTCCATTTTGGAGCAGGGAATATTGGCAGAGGATTTATTGGTGCTCTGTTTTCACAGTCCGGCTATCATGTTACCTTTGTTGATATTGCAGATCAAATTATTAACCAATTAAATGAAGAAAAGCAGTATCAAGTTAAATTGGCACAGGACCAGCAGGAGAGTATGACAATTACGAACGTTTCCGGGCTTAATAATATGACACAGGAAGACGAAGTAGTAGAAGCGATTGGCAAGGCTGTATACCTTACAACCGCCATTGGCCCCAATATTCTGCCTCGGATTGCTCCGTTAATTGCCAAGGGCTTAACTCAAAGAGTGAAAGCGAACAATGAAAGATTATATATTATTGCATGTGAAAATCAAATATCTGCTACAGATTTATTAAAGGGTTATATTTTTGAACACTTAGATGATGAGACAAAAACAAAGTTAGCAGATAAAGTTTCTTTCTTTAATTCCGCAGTTGATCGAATTGTTCCGATTCAAAATAATCAAGGGTCACTTGATGTTCTTGTAGAGCCATACTATGAATGGGTAGTGGAAACAAATGAAAGTATCCCTTCGGTTGAAGGGATGAAGATTGTCTCTGATCTTGCTCCTTTTATTGAGAGAAAGCTTTTTACCGTGAATACAGGACATGCGGTCATTGCTTATCTTGGTTATTTGGAAAAGAAAGCAACCATTGATGAAGCATTAGCAGATGAAGCCATTGTCCAACAGGTTCAAGCCACTCTTGGCGAAACCGGGGCTTATTTAATTAATCAGTATGGTTTAAATTCAGATGATCACCAGCAATATATTAATAAGATTATTAATCGTTTTAAAAATACCTATTTGAATGATGCAGTGACAAGGGTGGGCCGCTCTCCTTTGCGTAAACTAGGGCCAAATGACCGCCTCGTACGACCTGCTACGGAAGCGGCAAAAGCGGGCCTTTCACACACGAACCTTGCTAAAGCTATCGCTTCCGCATTACTTTTTGATTACCAAGAAGATGAGGAAGCGGTAAAACTGCAAGCGATGATTAATGAGAGTGGATTGGCTGTTGTCCTTAAGGAAGTAAGCGGCTTGGATGAAAATAGCGAGCTTACTCAAGAAGTGATTAGACATTATCATGATTTAAAAAGATAAAGTATTAAAAAACAGCTTCATTTGAAGCTGTTTTTACTATTATGATACTTTTTTTGCCATTCTTTTATGATCTATCGTTAGATTTTCAAGTTGAGAATGTAAAATAGCTAAATCGTATTGGTCTTTTTCTTTTAATCCGTTCATAATGATATTTGTTGCATAAATGCAAATTAAAAATACACTTATTGTTATTAACCAAGCAGCAAACATTTTAATTCCCCCTTTGATTTAACTTGACATCATTTTAAGTGATTTTTCCTAGTTTCTATGTGATATAAATCACAAAAAGGGGGGATTATTATGTCTAATATATTACAAATAGTGAAAATGAGCTGGTCTTTTTGTGGAAACACTATTCCTGTTATCTGAATAGTGTTTTTTATTTATAACTAAATGAGAAGTGGTGGATAAAAAGGGAGAACCGGAATGTAAACTTGCAAACTGGTGGGTAAAGAGCCAAAACCGGTTGGAAATGAAATTAGGTTGAATTTGTGGACCGTTTAGAGATGTGAATTTACTGAAAATGGTAATTTTTCTTTTGAAAAGGTAATTTTCAAAGAAGAATACCTGAATTTCAGTAGCTTAAATGAGAAGTGGAAGGTAAAAGGCGAAAAGAGGTGGGTAAAAAGAGAAACCGGATTGTAAACTGGCAAAAGTGGTGGGTATAGAGCCAAAACCGGTTGGTAAATGAAAGTAGGTTGAATTTGTGGACTATCTAGAGACGTGAATTTACTGAAAATGGTAATTCTTCTTTTAAAAAGGTAATTTTCAAAGAAGAATACCTGAATTTCAGTAGCTTAAATGAGAAGTGAAAGGTAAAAGGCGAAAAGAGGTGGGTAAAAAGGGAGAACCGGAATGTAAACTTGCAAACTGGTAGGTAAAGAGCCAGAACCGGTTGGTAAACGAAATAGGTTGAAACGCGTGGACCAATCTTGAGGTATAGAAGAAAAAAGCAGAATAGCGGGCACTGTAAAGATTTCACAGTACCCATGATAGTCTAAAACAAACAACAGAGGCACCATTGACATCTACTCTTTAACGAACCCATATACTCCTAATAGGCTCGGCCGTCTTACTTTGCCCCGCATGGGCTAATCCGTAAAGATCCTCAATGGTCCTTAAAAGATTAAAGTGATTTAACTTTTCATTAAACTCTCCTGTTTTTACCATTGGGCCGACAAGAAAGGTTGGGATTTTGTTGTCCTGTGAAAAATCATCTTCGTCCCAGGTCACAATTAATAAACTGTTATGAGTCTTCGACCATTGGACATATGGATCAATCTGTGCCTTCAGCCAATCGTCTCCTTCCTTAATCGTACCATCATGCATATCGTTTCTAAGACTTGGTATGACAAACGAAACCGTCGGCAGTTTAGCAAAATCCTTTGGAAAGCTGGTCAGTGGCTGATTTACTTCTTTTGGCACATTGGTGAAGTTTACCCATGGATTATGCTTGCGGGCATAACCGCTAGGACCAGACGATGCCCCATTGAAGCCAACCGAAGGCATGTCCTCGGAATAGCCTGCAAATGTATAATTTTTCGCAATCAGCTCGCTTGCCAAATTATCTGTAGAAAATTTCCCTTTAGGAACTCCGTCATCTAAAACACCTTGATTGGAACCGGAGAATAAGTTCAAATAGTTGGGTTGACTCGGGTGCAAGGTGGCATGAAAATTCGTTAAGTTTGCGCCCTGCTTCATTAATGAATTGATATAGGAAGCCGATGGGTTCCCTTGAATTACTTTTTGTGAGCGATTTTCCTCAATCACAATAACGATATGATCAATTTTTGGAAGCTTCCCTGCTACAGAAATCTTCTTCTCAGCTGGTGCCTGATCCTTAGGCTGATTTGAAGCACAAGCACTTAAAATAGGGACGATTAATAAAAGGAACATTCCCCACTTTCTAAACATATCAACCGCCTTCTTTCTTTTGAATTTTTTAGGAAAAGAGGGACACCCATGCCACAATAATTCAACAGTTATACATGGTCTATCTCATTTTAACCAACATTCGGAAAAACTCTCTTACTATGGACTTGTTTAATCAAAAAGAATCAATAAAACCAAGCCTTCGCAAGTAACTGAACGGCCTTAACCATTTCTTCTTCGATCAAAGTGGCAAAACCGAGTAAGACAGTTTGATCATCGTTTTTTCCATAAGGGGAGACCGGATACACTTTAATACTAAATTCTGCAGCTTTATCTATCAGTTCCTGCTCGTTCAAACCATTATTGGGTCGTATTAAGATATGTAGTCCCGAGTCTTGACCAATGATGTCTGCGGTTTTGGGAAAATAGTCCGAAATCGTTGAAATCAGCCAATCCCGCTTTTTTTGATAGACAACCCTTACTTTTTGAATATGCTTTTCCCAATAACCCTGTTGCATAAATCGTGTTAAGACCTCTTGATCAATCCTTGATACCGTTTGGGTATAGAAAAATAATTCATCTTGATACTTTTTAATTAATGGCGGTGGTAAAACCATATAGCTTAATCGTATTGAAGGGAGCAGGGCTTTGGAAAAGGTGCTCATATAAATGACTTTTTCATACTTATCAATTCCTTGAAGGGCAGGAATCGGTTTTCCGCTATATCGGAATTCACTGTCATAATCATCCTCAATAATGAAACGGCTCTCTTCCTTTTCGGCCCAGTTTAAAAGCTGCATTCGTCGTGAAATCGGCATGATCATCCCGCAAGGAAATTGGTGAGACGGTGAGACACAGACAATATTTGCTCCGCTTTGTTCCAAGTTGGATAGGATGATTCCACCTTGATTGAGAGGAATCAATTGAACATCGACGATATTTTGCCCGTGGAGAAAAAGCCTCTGATGATATCCGGGATCTTCCACAGCGAATTTACTTCCTTGTAACAGCTTGAATAAAAGGCTTAATAAGTAGGGTGTCCCCGCGCCTAGGATTATTTGGCTTGGCGAGCAATGAACCCCGCGTGATTCAAATAAATATTTTGCAATCGTTTCACGGAGCCCGAAATCGCCCTGTGGATGTCCAAGGGAAAGTACTTGTTCATTTTCTATGCGTAGAACTTCGTTGGTAATTTTCCGATACACTCCAAAAGGGAACGATCCTGCATCCACACCTGCATAGGTGAAATCATAAGCAAAAAACTGCTCCTTGTGTTTTTTTTCCTCCACAAATTGAACATCCCGCTTAATCATGAAATTCGCTTGTTCCAGTTCACAAACAAAGTATCCCCGTCTAGGCATTGCCTCAATGTAGCCTTCAGCCAAAAGCTGACCATAAGCTGCTTCGATTGTATTCTGGCTAATTTGTAAATACGTTGAAAGTTTGCGCTTTGAGGGAAGCTTCGTGTTTGTTGGTAGGTTCCCTGTTTTTATTTCTTTTTTAATATAGTTATATAACTGCAAATATAATGGCTCGTTATGATGAGCGTTAAGATTTGGCGTGAATTCCAACAAAAAACTGGCCCCCTCCATTTTTTTAAATCTGATACTTCTTGTAGTATCAGATATTTTATATAATACCACTATGTTCAAGATGAATCGATACTGGAGGAAGAATTTATGAAACCATCAAGACACCTTGGTCTGATGATGATTATTTGTGGCGCAACCCTTTGGGGTTTATCTGGTCCAATGATCCAATGGCTTTTTAATCGTACAGACCTTTCATCAGGAGATTATTTGGTTGTCCGGCTACTGTTTGCTGGTATTACGATTTTAGGATTTTTGCTTTTCACTAAACACAATATCTTTGAAATTTGGAAGCATCCGAAGGATTGGGTTCAATTATGTATTTTTGCTGTGATAGGGATGCTTGCCGGTCAATATACATTTATTGAAACGCTTGACAAGAGTAACGCGGTTACGGCTACATTATTTCAATTTCTTGGTCCCATCATCATAACGATTTATGTTGCTGCCCGGAAAAAGAAACTTCCGGCACCAATGCAATTATTGGCAGTGGTTGCTGCAGTGTTGGGGACATTTTATTTGATTACAAATGGCTCAATTGAAAATGTTATTTTATCGAAACGAGCTATTCTTTATGGGATTTTAACAGCGGTCACCTTTGCTTTTTATACGCTGCATCCTAAGTCTTTGATTAAACAATGGGGAACCTTACAAATTGTTGGCTGGGGAATGCTGCTTGGCGGAGTGATACTGTGGTCATTAAAAAGGCAATTTAGTTTTCATCACGTGGCTCAGACATTGACAATCAGTACATTTTCGATGCTTATTATTATTCTTTTAAGTGGAACGATTTCTTTTTTACTCTATATTGGAAGCTTAAAATATTTAACGGCCATCGAAACAGGGCTTTTATCGAGTATCGAACCACTTGTGACTGCCATCCTTTCTATCGCTTGGTTAAAGGAATCGTTTGGAGCATATCAATTGTTGGGTGGAGTGTTCATTATTGTTGCGGTTATTTTATTAACCATTCCTGAGAAAGAATTTAAACCGGGTGTAGCAAGGGAACGAGTGTCCTGAGTATGATTTTTAACTAGAATCACATATTAAGAAATAAAAATCGGTCTCTTTTTTTAAAAAGAGGCCTTGTTTTTATATTGAATCGTCTTGTTAATTATGATATATTTAACCTTGTTAAAAAAATGACTAAAAAACCAAAACGGTCAAAGGGGGTTCGTATGGCAATAGATCGTAGAAAGATGATTGTTGAAGCGGCAACGAAGTCTTTTTCCTTATTTGGCTATAAAGCAACGACGATGGATCAAGTGGCGAGACTTGCGAATGTTGGGAAAGGTACCATCTATACTTTCTTCAAAAACAAAGAAGAGCTGTTTGAAGAAATTGTTTCTTCATTAGTCAAAGAGATGATTGACGAGGCAGAAGATGTAATCGAGCCGGGGATGCCCTTTACAGAGAACGTCCATCGGGCCCTTTACCGTTTATTAGAATTCCGCTCACAGCACCAGCTTATGATTAAATTGATTCAAGAAGAAAAGGAAATGGGAACATTGGCGGTCTCTGAAATGCTGCAGCATGTGGAAGATGAAATTATTGCTTACTTAAAGCAAAAAATTGAAATTGCCATTACTAAGGGGGCTATTCCCGCAGCTGACCCAGAAATGACCAGCTTTCTGCTTTTAAAAATGTACATTGCCCTTGTTTCTGATTGGGAAAAAAATCATGAACCATTAAGTTCAGAGCGAATTGCAGAGCTCATGAAGGTCTTTTTATTAAAAGGATTATCAATTTGATAATCTTCTTTATTTACTCAAGAGTGACCAATTGGGGATTTTAGTCAAAAATTATAAAATGGATTTTGTCCAAATAGGAGGTACGATATGAAAGCTTTCTCATCTTTGAAAAGCGAGCTTTTGGGGATTATCCATAACCGTAAACTGCTAATTGCCATTATTGGCGTCATGACGATTCCATTGCTTTACAGTGGGACGTTCTTATGGGCGTTTTGGAACCCATACGGCCATGTAGACCGAATGCCGGTAGCTGTTGTCAATCATGACAAAGGTGCGGTATATAATGGGGATAAGCTTGAAATTGGTAATGACTTAGTAGAGAAGTTAAAGGATAAGAAAAGCTTTAACTGGAAATTTGTAAGTGAAAAACAAGCAAATATAGGCTTGGAAAAACAGGATTATTATATCAAAATCGAAATTCCAAAAGATTTTTCAAAAAATGCTACAACTCTACAAAGCAATCATCCGAAAAAGTTAGATCTTATTTATACTCCGAATGAGGGAACGAACTATCTTTCATCTAAAATTGGTGATTCGGCAATTGAAAAGATAAAAGAAGAGGTGGCAGGTGCTGTCACAGAAACTTATGCCGAATCCATGTTTGATCAAATCAAAGATGTAGCTAAAGGATTAAAAAAGGCAAGCGATGGCGCGAAGGACCTTCATAAAGGTATAAACACAGCCAAAGATGGCGCCGGAGAGTTGAATTCAGGGATAGGGTCAGCAAAAAACGGGGCTGCTAAATTAACCAATGGTGCAGTGTCGGTTAACAGCGGGGCAAATAAGATTGAACAAAATTTACAAATACTTGCAAAAAACTCCCTTACCTTTTCACAGGGGGTACAATCTGCATCATCTGGATCGAAGGACCTTCAAAGCGGGCTTCAGCAGTTTGATGCTGGGCTTAGTCAAATGCAGGATGGAAATGATCAATTATTGAATGGAGCGAAAAAGTCCCAGGCAGGTGCAAAACAATTATCAGACGGGCTTGATTCAGCAGCTTCGAACATTCCAGATCTGCAAAAAGGTTCACAGCAGTTGGCCGATGGCGCAACGAAACTTTCCTCTTCCATGGAAAAATGGAAAGCCGGGGCAGAAGATGCGAAAACAGGTTCTGCTGATGTTAGTACAGGATTACAGCAAACCATCGATTTTGTAGCTCAAATGGAAGAACAAACAAATGACCCGGTTGAAAAGGCAAAACTTGAAGGCTTAAAAGGGAATTTGAAAAAATTATCAGAGGGAAATCAGAAGGTTACGTCCGGTATAGGGGCTCTTTCTGAAAATACAACACTGTTAAAACAGGCATCAGATCAGTTGGCAGCTGGTGCAGGTAAATTGAACAACGGGCAAAATCAACTTGCTGAAGGGGTTAATCAATTGTCTGCCGGTGCGAAACAACTTGAAGCTGGGCAGAATCAATTGGCAAAAGGTTTGGGTACCTTTGGTGATAAATTGGATGAAGCGAAGAAAGGATTCAGCCAAATAACAGACGGAAGCAGCAATCTCTCTTCCGGTCTAAATGAATTAGCTGCAGGTTCAACGAAGCTTCAAGATGGAACGAATAAGCTTGCCGAAGGTTCCAAGCAATTATCGGAAGGAACTGGCCAATTATATGATGGCACAAAAAGCTTAAACAGCGGTATGTTCAAACTTGCCAGTGGTTCTAATGATTTAACAGGTGGGATGGAAAAGCTTGCAGATGGTTCAAAGGAATTAAAAAATAAATTGCAGGATGGAGCCAAAGATGCAAGTGATGTAAAAGCGAACAATAGTGTTTATAATATGTTTGCTAAACCGGTAAAACTGAAAGAGGATCGTATGAACCATGTTCCTGACTATGGTACCGGTTTTACACCTTACTTCTTATCATTAAGCTTGTTTGTTGGGGCTTTAATGTTATCGATTATCTTCCCAATGTTTGAACCTGCAAGGAAACCGAAAAGCGGCTTTAGCTGGTTTGCCGGTAAATTAGGGATTTTGTTAATCATCGGGGTAGGGCAGGCACTGCTTGCGGATATTGTCCTTCTTGCGGGGCTTGGATTAGAGGTTAAAAGTGTTCCGTTCTTCATTATGATGAGTATTTTTACAAGCTGGACGTTTTTAGCGATTATTCAATTCCTTGTAACGGTATTGGATAATCCGGGGCGCTTCCTTGCAGTTATTATTTTAATCTTGCAATTAACGAGCAGCGCCGGAACCTATCCAATTGAATTGGTTCCAAGGATTCTGCAAAAAATTAATCACTTCCTGCCAATGACATACTCCATTGCAGGATTCAGGGCGATTATTTCTACAGGCGATTTTAGTTTTATGTGGGAAAATATCGAGTTTATTTCAATTTTCTTTATTGCTTTCCTTGCAGCAACCCTTACATTTTTTGTTGTTAAATTTAAACGGCAAAATGTACAGCATCAGGAAGCGTGATGAGAGGGGGTGCCCTATATATGGGGCACCCCCTTTGTGGTTTATAAAGCATTTATCTGCGATAGTTTAGGTTTTATCTGCGATGCCTAGTGATTTATCTGCATAAACCTCACTTTTATCTGCGAAGAGAGTATTGCCTATTAAAATCGGTGATTTAAGCAATCGTATTCTATACATGTGTTTATTTTTTTCCAAGGTTCTGCTGTGCCATTTTTACGAGTTCACGAACCATGCTGCCGCCTAGTCTGCCGCCGACTTTTCCTGCTTGCTCGGAGGTTAGCTGGCCGTTATATCCTTTCTTTAACGGTACACCCGTCTCTTCTGCCGCTTCAAATTTGGCATCCTCAGGGCTCTTGGCATTGACAACTCTGGCTTTTAATTCATCCAGTTCGGCCCTTGCTCCCGGGACGAGAATTTTGTTATTTTTTCTAGCCATGAAAAAATCCCTCCTTTCCGTTAGGATTTCCTCTTATAAGGAAAATTACTAAAGAACCACTGGAAAAATCCCTAATGTTCCAGTATAATATCTGGTAATTAACATCGAAAATCAATGACAAAGAGAGTAGTTATCTGTGAGGTCAAAGCGATTCAGGGGCGGTGGGAGCCTGAAACCAAGAGAAGATAATGAAGCGCACTTTCGAGATGCCGTCCGAAGTAATAGTAGGATATGCCGGAGAATACTCCGTTACTAAGCGTAAGCTGGTTCTTTGTGAACAATTAGAGTGGTACCGCGGGATAACTCTCGTCTCTTTTTTTAGAGGCGGGAGTTTTTTATTTGGGATAAAAATTATTGGAGGTTTTAAAGTGAATTTTAAGAAAGAGCTTGCCGAAATACTTTTTGAGTCGCTAAAGGGAGAAATTTCAGTTCAGGATCTCGAACAACTTATTGAAAAGCCAAAAAACCAAGAACATGGCGATTTGGCATTTCCATGCTTTACACTAGCAAAAGTTAAACGAAAGTCACCAAATCAAATAGCCCAGGAACTAAGCAGTACAATTCAATCGCCACTTTTTGAAAAAATTGAAGTAATTGGCGCCTATCTAAACATATTTTTAAATAAACAACAGGTTTCTGAACAAGTGATTAAGGAAATCGGCACGCTAGAAAGCCGTTATGGTATGCAGGCGATAGGAAATGGCGGAAAAGTACCGATTGATATGTCCTCTCCAAATATCGCCAAACCGTTCTCAATGGGCCACTTGCGCTCTACCGTTATTGGGAATTCGCTTGCCCTTATTCTTGAAAAATGCGATTATAAGCCAGTGAAAATCAATCACCTCGGTGACTGGGGTACACAGTTTGGTAAATTAATTACTGCTTATAAGCTTTGGGGAGAAGCGGAGAAGGTAAAGCAAAACCCGATTAAGGAGTTATTGACTCTTTATATTAGGTTCCATGATGAGGCAGAGAAAGATCCATCCCTTGTTGACCAAGGTAGAAGCTGGTTTAAAAAGCTTGAAGATGGTGACAAGGAAGCGCATGAGTTATGGCAATGGTTCCGCGACGAGTCTCTAAAAGAATTCTCTAGAATCTATGATTTAATGAACGTTGCGTTTGACTCCTTTAACGGTGAGGCTTTTTATAATGATAAAATGGACCGTGTTGTAAAGCTGCTTGAGGAACAACAATTGCTGGTAGAATCAGATCAGGCTCAAGTGGTGGAATTAACCGAAGAAGAACTGCCCCCATGTCTGATTAAAAAGTCAGACGGGGCCACGCTGTATGCTACCCGTGATTTAGCTGCTGCTCTTTATCGCCACGAAACCTATCATTTTGATAAGTCTTTATATGTTGTCGGGAATGAGCAAAGTCTCCATTTTAAACAACTTAAAGCTGTTTTAGGAAAACTGGGGTATGACTGGGCAAAGAATATGGTCCATATTCCATTTGGCATGATGTTAAAAGACGGAAAGAAAATGTCTACTAGAAAAGGAAAAGTTGTTTTATTAGAAGAGGTTTTAGATGAGTCGATTTCAATGGCGCGTCATAATATTGAAGAGAAAAATCCAAATCTAGAGAACAAGGACATAGTTGCGAAACAAGTTGGTGTGGGAGCGGTTATTTTCCACGACTTAAAGAATTTCAGAATGAATGATATTGAGTTTTCATTAGAAGAAATGCTTCGTTTTGAGGGAGAAACGGGACCATATGTTCAATATACGCATGCTCGGGCCTGCTCCATTTTACGAAAAGGAAATTGGTCCGCCGATTGGCAGCCAAGCAGAATCGATTATTCTTGGGAAAAAGAATGGAAGGTTATTACTATGCTCATGGAGTTCCCAAATGCCATCAAAAGAGCATTTAACCAGTACGATCCTTCCCAAGTCGCTAAATATGTAGTCGACCTAGCCCAAGCTTTTAATAAGTATTATGGAGAAGTAAAAATTCTAGAGGACAATAATGAGAAGCAAGCACGTTTAGCCCTTGTTTATTCGGTTACGGTCGTTCTGAAAGAAGGTTTACGACTATTAGGTGTTGAGGCACCTGATGAAATGTAAGTCATTTGATTTTCAAAGTTGGATGATTTTGGGTTAAAATAGAATCGACCAAAATCGAGGAGGCTAGGGTATGAGTGAATTATTATTCAAGCATTTTAAGGTAACGAGAAACTTTTTTCTTAAAAATATTGATGCTATAGATGAAGCGATTGTGGATATACAGCCGGAAGGTTTTAATAACACCATTCATTGGCATATTGGGCATGTGTTAACGGTAGCAGAGCAGTTTATGTTTGGGTTCCCTAAAAAATCAACTAACCTGCCGGAGAATTATATGACGTTATTTGCAACTGGCACGAAACCTGCTGATTGGCAGGGTGCTGTTCCGTCCATAGCAGAATTAACAAGCCAGTTAAAAGAGCAAATCAATCGTATTAAAGAGGTTCCGGCTGAAAGCTTAAATGAACGACTTGCAACCCCATTCCTTGGTTTAGAATCATTCGGTGAAATTGCTAATTTTGCGACCTTCCATGAGGCCAATCATTTGGGGCAAATACAAGCTATGAAGCGAGTTATTGAAGCAGCAAGTAAATAAAAGAAAAACAGGTAATTGAAAGATCGTTTCTACTTATGTAGGAACGTTTTTTCATTTCCTCTGCTACAAAAGTATCGTATAGGGAATTTAAATCCATTGTATAATGGATAGAAATAGATGTATCTTATCTGGAGTGATTGAATTGAGACTAGGTTATGCAGCTTACGAATCGCCGATAGGGAAGCTTTATGTGATTGCAGATGAAAAAGGTGTTAAAAGAATTGAGATGTTTGAAGAGGACTGGCAGAACTATCAAAAAGAAAACCCTACATTAAAAGAAGATTTGGAGCTTTGCGGTGAAGCGGTAAAACAATTAGATGAGTATTTTCAAGGCTATCGTCAACAATTTGAGCTGACCCTTTCGGTTGAAGGTACGGATTTTCGTAAAAAGGTTTGGGAAGCGCTCCAATCCATTCCGTTTGGAGAAATTAGAAGCTATGCGGATGTGGCTGAAATGATTGGGAATCCCAAAGCTGTCAGGGCTGTTGGTCAAGCAAATCGGACAAATCAAATTCCGATTATTATTCCCTGCCATAGGGTAATTGGCAAGAATGGGAGTTTAGTTGGATATGCGGGGAGCAACACCCCGATTAAAAGAAAGCTCCTTGAAGTTGAGGGAGTCAAAATGTAGATTGAAAAGGTTGTCTGGAGGATTAAATAAATCCCTTTCAGCAGCTTTTTTTCTTTTAAACCATAATTCCTAATAAATTAATATTTTTCGACAACACTAAGGTTACAATAACAGTTTTTTTAGGTTAATTGGAATCTATTCAGTGACTTTGTCGAAAAGAAAATACTTCATATTCACTATCCTCTTGTGTTAAAATCAATCGGTAACTCTACTTCAAGTCTGGTGGGTGAATCACTTGCTCTCTTCTATCAAGAGATTTTTAATTGGCCGGCCGTTAAAATCAGCGGCATTGGGCGAACAAAAGTTAAATATATTTAAGGCGTTAGCCATTCTTTCTTCCGATGCACTATCCTCTGTTGCATACGGAACAGAGCAAATTCTTCTTGTTTTGGCGACCATTAGTGTTATAGCTTTTTGGTACTCGATTCCAATTGCAGTAGGCGTATTATTTTTATTAGCTGCACTTATCATTTCTTATCGACAAATTATATTTAGCTACCCACAGGGTGGAGGCGCCTATTTGGTTTCGAAGGAAAACTTAGGTGAGAATGCGGGGTTAATCGCCGGGGGATCCCTGCTGGTTGATTACATATTGACAGTAGCTGTAAGTGTTTCAGCTGGAACTGATGCAATAACATCCGCATTTCCAGTACTTCATCCACACACCGTCTCAATTGCTTGTGTGTTGGTTGTATTGATTACCATCTTAAATCTTCGTGGCTTGACGGAGTCGGCTTCCATTTTAGCCTATCCTGTCTATTTATTTGTCTTTGCCCTTGTTGTTTTGATTGTTGTCGGGATTTTCAAAATAATAACCGGAAATGTTTCTCCAACCGTTCATCATGCTCCGATTGGCGCGCCGGTACAAGGAATTACGTTATTCTTATTACTAAGAGCATTTGCGTCAGGATGTTCAGCGTTAACAGGTGTCGAGGCAATTTCCAATGCGATACCAAATTTCAAGGATCCCGCTCCTAATAATGCGGCAAAAACGCTTATTTTAATGGGATCGTTGCTCGCCGTTTTATTTTCAGGGATTACTTTTTTAGCCTATTATTATGGGATTGCTCCAAAAGTGGAGGAAACCGTTGTTTCACAAATTACGAAAGAAACCTTTGGGCGAAATTATCTTTACTTTTTTGTACAGGGTACGACTGCACTGATCCTCGTTTTAGCAGCTAATACAGGCTTTTCTGCTTTCCCACAGTTAGCCTATAACCTGGCAAAAGATAAATATATGCCAAGGATGTTTACGATTCGCGGTGACCGTCTAGGGTATTCTAATGGGATTGTTTCCTTAGGTATAGCATCCATTTTATTGATTATTACCTTTCATGGGCAAACTGAACATTTAATTCCCCTTTATGCGGTAGGTGTTTTTATTCCATTTACTTTGTCGCAGACTGGGATGATTATTAAATGGGTCCGCGAAAAGCCGGCTGGCTGGGTGGCGAAGCTAACTGCCAATTTGATTGGTGCTTTAATTACATTAACTGTTTTACTGATTTTCTTTATTACAAAGCTCGGGCAAGTTTGGTTTGTATTTATCTTCTTGCCGCTGATTGTGCTCCTATTTCACCGGATTAATAAGCATTATGAAGCTGTCGGGGAGCAATTACGTGTCTATAACCAGCAGCCTGCAATACCGATTGAGGGGAACGTTATTATTGTTCCGGTGGCAGGGGTTACCCGGGTTGTAGAAAATTCAATTAATTATGCAAAGTCGTTAACAGACCAAATCTTTGCAGTGTATGTTTCCTTTGATCGTGAGGATGAAAAACGCTTTGAGGAAAAATGGCAAAAATGGCAGCCGGATGTCCGGCTTGTCACCTTACAATCTCATTATCGAAGCATTCTGCATCCGTTAAGTAAATTTATTGATACAGTGGAACACAAGGCAAGTGAAAATAATTACCGTGTTACCGTATTAATTCCGCAATTTATTACGAAAAAAAGCTGGCACAATATATTGCACAACCAATCTAGTTTATTAATACGTGCCTATCTGCTTTATAAAAAGAAAGTGATTGTGGCGACCCTGCCATATCATTTCAAAAAGTAAAATTTGGAAGTATCTGGTTTTGGGTTTTTGTGTTAAAATAGGTTACAAATCATATCGGAAAAGGTTTTCTAGGGTTCCGTGGCTTATTCAAGCTAGTCTGGTCCGAGAGAAAACGCACCGTTTAAGAAGGTTGTGCCTGACCAAGGTGCTTGTGCTTTTCTTATGGTGTACACGGAGGGATAAAAGCCTGGGAGAAATGTCGGAAACGATATTTTTCCGGGCTTTTTTATTTTTTAGAAGGGAGATAGGGGAATGGATTTTTTATTAGAGAATAAATGGGTGATTTTGGTAAGTCTTGAGGTACTGGCGTGGTCATCGACCTTTTTCTTGTTGTATGCCAGGTACGGTCTGCAATCCAGTTTCTGGTTTAAGGTGGCAACGGTATTATTCGCGTTGACTGGAGTGATCCCGCAAGTATTAATGGGAATTATCAACTTTATTGCAACAAGGAAAGTTGATCTGTTTACCTTAATTATTGTGCTGCTTATCCTATATGGATTTACCCTTGGAAAGGGCCATGTCAAAAAACTCGATGCCTGGGCACAAGCAAAATTTTCAAAGCGTCGGGGTTCATAGATTAGATAAAGACCATTTGGTGGTCTTCTAGGTTGTCGAGAAAGGATATTTTTCTCGGCAATTTTTTTCTTTGTTAAATCTAAATACGAATTTTCTCGATAGTCCCTGTAATAGGGCCTGTTGATTTCCGCTCCGGTCACTCGCTTTCCGCGGGGAGTGCCTGGAGCGGAAATCAACAGACTTGTTGCACAGACCGAACTAATTATTTTGCACTAAATTAATGCATTGAATCGTTAAAGAGCGCAAACAAAATAAACGGCTACCGAAAGATTTTCGGCGGTCAGAAAAAACCACCAAGTCATCATTTGGTGGTTTTCTTTGTTTTTTTGATAATAAAGTAAATGGCGGCTAAAACAATTGCTGTGATAATAATTGGAAGCACATAGGGCTGTGCATATTCTTTAATATGAGACCAATTTTCCTTCAGTACCTTTCCTAAGTACAGAAATAAGACGGTCCACGGCAATACCGCCGCAACGGTGTAAAGGGTAAATTTGCTGACAGGCATTTTCGCTATTCCTGCTGGAATGGAAATGGCATGTCTGACAACGGGGATAAAGCGTGCAGAAAAAATGACACCAGCCCCATACTTTTGAAACCAACTTTCAGCAACATCGATGTGGCTCTTTTTAATTAACACATATTTACCGTACTTTTCAAGGAAAGGACGGCCGCCGTAATAACCTGCCCAATATAAAAAGAGCTGGGCTATCGTTCCACCAATGGTTCCAGCAATGACCGCTCCTAAAAAGTTCAAATGGCCTTGTGCAATCATATATCCGCCATAACCCAAGACAATCTCACTTGGGATAATTTCAATCATTAAACCTAAAGCAATTCCGAGATAGCCTAACTGTGATAGAAACATTAAAATTGAGAAAATAAAATCCTTCATAATTCACCTTCGCTATTGTAATGTTTATAGTTTAAACCAGATTGTCCTATAAAGAAATAAATATGGTACCAATTTAACATTCATTCCTAAATAAATGAAAAAGACAGCGTAAAGTCGCTGCCTTTAGGAATCAACTGATGCACCGGAAGAAAACATATAGGTCCGATGATGGTAACGGATGCTATAGACCAAGCCCATTGCAAACATATTCCCCATTAAAGAGCTTCCTCCATAGCTGATGAAGGGAAGCGGAATGCCGGTAATCGGCAGAACTTGGATGGTCATGCCAATATTTTGAAAGACGTGGAATGTAATTACGCTGATGACTCCTATGCAGACATAAATATTAAACGGGTCATTTGTATCTAAGGATGTTTTGATTAAATGGTAAATCAACAGGAAGAATAGTCCTACCACGATACTGCCGCCGACAAAGCCGTATTCTTCGCCAATAATACTAAAGATGAAATCGGTATGGCCCTCAGGAATGTAAACTTCACCTTTATCAAAACCTTTTCCCGTTATCAGACCTGAGCCAATCGCCGTTAATGATTTCATTAGATGGTAGCCGGAATCACTTTTATGGTTAACCGGGTCAAGCCAGGAATAGATCCGTTCAAATTGATAGGTTTTCACATTTAAATATTTTACAAGCAGTTCTGGTTTTTGAACGACGAGATAAAGAATGGCTGCTCCAAGGCCTGCCCCAGATCCGTATATCGGTAATATGATTTTCCATGAGATTCCTGAGACTAAAATAAGGCCAGTAAGAATCGATAAAATCACAAGACCGGTTCCTAAGTCAGGCTGAAGCATAATCAGCCCGAGTGGTACTGCTGTAGTAATCCCCAATTTTAAAAGTAACAAGAAGTCTAATTTAAGGGATTTTCCCTTAAACTTTTCTTGATGCTGGGTAATGACCCGGCTTAAGGCAAGAATCAAAAAAGTTTTTACAAATTCCGAAGGCTGAATGCCGAGCCCATGAATAATAAACCAGCTTTTCGCACCGTTTCGATAGGGAGCAATGCTTGTCGGTGCAACAATGATCGCAATCAGCAATAATAGGCCAAAGCCATAGAGATACCATGCAAGCCGTTTATATTGATAGCCATCGATTAGAATGGCAACAGAAATAATCGCTGCCCCCACTACATACCAAAAGACTTGTTTGATTAAGAAATTTTCATCATACTGTGCGGCACCTTGAGCACTGTAGATGGAGGCGCAGCTAATCAGGAAAAACAGAAATAAAATTAACGTTAATGTCCAATCAAACCGGTCCGGTTTTTTCGAAAAATAATCCATATGTCACACCCGTTATATTTGCATTTGTTACTTTCATGCTAGCAAAGAAAGAGTTTCCTCACAATAGAAAGTAAGGGAAATATTTCAAAATATAAGACGGATGAAACAGGTTGATGGTTTCAAAAAACTTAGATGAGGTAATGCAAAAACATTGATGCGATACCAAAGTAGGTCATTAAGGAAAAGATATCATTTAAGGTGGTGATCAGCGGGCCGGATGCAACGGCAGGGTCAACATTAAAGCGGTATAAAATTAGAGGAATGATGGTTCCTGCCAGCGTTCCGATTATAAGTGTGAAAAAGAGGGAGCAGCCCACCACCGCACCAAGTATCATATTCCCCTGCCAGATGTAGGCAATAACTGAGATTAGCACAGCGCAGGTAACCCCAATCGTAATCCCAACCCCAAACTCACGAGCAATCAGCCGGGTAACCACTCCTTTATCAATATCATGGGAGATTAGTCCGCGAACGACAACCGCTAGGGATTGTGTCCCAGTGTTTCCAGTCATGCCAGCAATCATCGGCATAAAAAAGGCTAATGCAACCACTTGTTTTAACGTATCTTCAAAGCTTGAGATGATCCTTCCGGAAATGAGACCGATAAATAAAAGTAAAATTAACCATGGTAATCTTCGTGCAGCAGCAACAAAAATTTTTGTATCAAAGTCAATCGCTTTCCCCGAAGCAGATAGTTTTTCAATATCTTCATTTGCTTCTCTTATCACAACATCGATAATGTCATCGACCGTCACAATCCCAACGAGGACATTTTTATCATCCACAACAGGAATGGCTAAGAAGTCATAACGTTCTGCTGTTCTGGCCACTACTTCCTGGTCAGTCGCCACTAGAACAGAAATAACCCGTTCATACATAATGTCATTGATCTTTTCATCCATATCAGCCAATAATAAATCACGATAGGAAACAACGCCAACCAGTTTGCGCTCTTCATCAATCACATATAAATAATTAATGGTTTCAGCAAATTCTGCGAAAATCTTTAATTTATCGACGGCCTCCCTGACAGAAAAATAATTTCGAATCCAGACAAACCGATTTGTCATGATTCTACCTGCTGTTTCCGGCGGATAATTTAGGATGTCTTTAACAGCGGTAGATTCCTCCGCCTTCATTCCGGACAAAAGCGAATCCATCTTTTCTGGGGATAGTTCATGTAATAGTAAGGCAAGGTCGTCATTATCCATTAAATCAAGAATCTTGCTCGACTTTTCAATTCCAAGCTTATTTAATACCTCGAGCTGTTCATCCTTATCAAGCTCTTCCATTAGGTCAGCGAGAAGATCATTTTTAAGAAATAAGAGAAACTTAGCTTTATGCTTCTCCGGTAATCCCTCATAAATTTTCGCAATATCATAGGGCTGCAATTCCTCAAGAATCGCTTCAAATTCAGCTTTTTTATTTTCTTTTAAAACTTTAATAATATGAAGGCTAATCTCAGCCTGAGTCATATTCTTAATCATGGATTAAAGCTCCTTTCTACCCCGCAGGTTTGATAACAGGGGAGACGGAAATGTTTTTTCGAATCTTTACTAGTATATGTTAATAAATAAGAATCCATTGATATTTTAAAAACAGTTACTTTTATGATAATCCATTTGCAATTTTCATCATCAAAGCTTTAAAATTGTAAAAGAATTGAAATAAGCTATTTGACCTATTCTTTGGTAAAATGATAAGGAATAACACATAGGCAGTTTTTACGATAGCTGTCCTTTTAAGATAAATTTTTAACTTTCGGAGGAGTTTGGCCTTGAAAAAGCATCATCAAGACATACGGGATCTTATTTATGTACACTTAAATCAATCGGATCAGTATGTAATGTCCTACGGAATTGAATTCGATGAATTTGCTGCTGCTTTTTCAGATTCATTAAACCATTTGCTTTTATTAAAGCACCGTTTTGATGATACTGAGTTTAATATGCATACGCTGCTTGAATATTGTCCGGAGGATCGTGTAAAAAAATTAGCTGGGGAAGATGTATACGGATATGGAGATTTTTGCTGGATTGATTTTATTGAAGAAGAGGTTTTAAATGAGCTAACAGGACAGGAAATTGCAGAATTATTATATTTGGGTCATTTAAAGCAACATTTAAAATTGCCCTTCTATAATAAGCTCGGAAATCGGTTTGTGTATTTAGCCCATGATGATGGCTGGTTTAACAAAATTTATTATCGCAGCTTTAAGGACTTTTTTCATTTACTTAGCGAGGCCATTTCCGGAAAAGTAAGTAAACTGAAATTGGAGAAATCCCTTTTAGGTTTAAGAAAAAAACGCATCTATCCGTCCGTAAACAAGGAGATTCTTCTTTCCTTAACTCCGTTTATAAAAGAGGGAATCTGCATTTCGATGAAAGATGCAGATCAACAGCGTACAAAGATTGAAATTCCAATCTGGGTAATTGGTGATTTTGCCAATATGGATGATATGTATGAGGAATATGAAATTATTTCAAAAGAACCATATCATGCTAAAATCATTTTTGATAAAAAAACAAAAGAGTGGAAATTGAATGTTCGCTAATCTCTCCTGATAATTTGGAGAGATTTTATTTTTGATTGTTTTGAATCAAGCACTTGATTTCATAAAATATAAAAAAGATTATCACATCATTCCTTAAATTTTTGAGAAAGTGCTAAAATAAAAACAGTATTTAAAATGGAGGTTTATCATGAAAACGAAACTGGGTTTATTATACGGAGGAAAATCCGCTGAACATAAAGTATCTATGCAAACGGCGATGGCAGTCATTCGCGCGCTGGACCTGGAAAAATTTGAAATTCATCCAATTTACATAAATGAAGAAGGTCAGTGGATTAAGGGTGCGCAGCTGCAAGCTCCTGTTGAGAATGTTAAGGAACTTGAGTTTACCGGGGGGGATGAATTATCCCCACTTTCTTTAGCCCCTGCTTTATTTGAAGGAAATAAACAGGAACAAGCCCCTCTTGACGTCATCTTTCCGCTATTGCACGGACCAAATGGGGAAGATGGTACGGTACAAGGATTATTAGAACTATTAAATCTTCCCTATGCCGGAAATGGGGTACTTGCTTCCGCAGCCGGTATGGATAAAGTGATGATGAAAAATGTATTTGCACAAGCCGGGCTCGCCCAAGTAAACTATGTTGCTTTTATTAAAAGTGAATGGCAAAAGGAAAAAGAAGTTGCTTATGCAAAGGTTGAGGAAGCACTAGGTTATCCATGTTTTGTAAAGCCAGCTAATCTTGGATCAAGTGTTGGAATTAGTAAATGCCGGAATCGTGCAGAATTGGAAACAGCTTTTGCGGAAGCCTTCCAATTTGATCGCAAGGTGATTATCGAAGAAGGTGTAACTGCCCGTGAAATTGAAGTGGGTATTCTAGGAAATGATGAGCCGGAATGTTCCGTAGCAGGAGAAATTGTACCGAAAAAAGATTTTTATGATTATAAAGCGAAATATGAAGATGGCGAAACCGCGTTGATAATTCCTGCTGAAATTACAGAGGATGAATATAAACAAATTAAAGCAATGGCAATTCAGGCATTTAAAGCGTTGGATTGTTCGGGGTTGGTTCGTGCTGATTTCTTCTTAACAAAGGATGGAAGAGCATTAATTAACGAAGTAAATACAATGCCTGGTTTTACTCCATTTAGTATGTTCCCGCTGTTATGGAAGCACACTGGGGTGGAATACCCACAATTAATTGAGCGCCTTGTCAATCTTGCAAAAGACAGACATAACGAAAAACAACAGATTAAATATACTTTCTAAACGAAAAGCGATGTTCCTTGCTCAGTGCCGAAGTGACCTAGGAAAAAAGAGCAGTTCATTTTTTCCCTGAAGGGCTTGGCGCAGGAGCTAGACAATAAATGTGTACGGCACGGCTTTTCGCCGTGTCCGTTCTTTTGAGAATCAATTGAATAGAGGAGGGAAAAAGGATGAAAAGAACTCTTAGCCAAATCGCTAACATGATCACGGTAAAAAATGATATCACTCCTTTTAAAGATGTAGTCGTCCAAGAAGTTGTCATTGATTCAAGGCAAATTGAAGCAGGAAGCTTGTTCGTACCCTTTAAAGGGGAACGGGTAGATGGCCATAAATTTGTAGAGGAATCCATCCAAAAAGGTGCTGCAGCTGCTCTTTGGCAAAGCGATGTTCCAAACCCGCCAGAGCATCTGCCGATTTTAATTGTTGATGATTGTTTAACAGCTTTACAGGAATTAGCAAGAAGCTACCGTCTGGAACTGAATATAAAGGTGGTAGGAATCACCGGCAGTAACGGAAAAACAACCACAAAGGATTTAACTGCTGGTCTGCTTTCGACCCAATATAAAGTTCAAAAAACGGAAGGTAATTATAATAATCAAATTGGTCTTCCACTTACGATATTAGGATTGGAAGAAGATACCCAAATTGCTGTTTTGGAAATGGGGATGAGCGGACGTGGTGAAATTGAATTTCTCACCAAACTCGCCTGCCCGGATGCCGTCGTTATCACGAATATTGGTGAATCCCATTTGCTTGACCTTGGTTCTAGAGAGGGAATTGCTGAAGCGAAGCTTGAAATTTTGCAAGGCTTAAAAGAGGGTGGACTAGCTGTATTGCATGGGGATGAACCATTGTTAATGGAAAGAATCCATCGATATAAAGGTAATGTCGAGGTACAGACCTTTGGAAGGAATGAAACCAATGATTTATTCCCAACAGACATTATTCAAATCGATCATGGTAACCGGTTTAAGACGAATGCTTCAACCGAAAGCTTTATGCTTCCCGTTTTGGGAACGCACAATATTTTAAATGCGCTTGCCTCCATGTTGATTGCCAGACATTTTAATGTTCCGTTTGAAAAAATGAATGAAGGTTTAGCTGGGATCAAGCTTACAAATATGAGAATGGAGCTTGTTGAAGGTAAGCATGGGGAAAAAATTATTAATGATGCTTACAATGCCAGTCCGACATCGATGATTGCTGCGATTGAATTAGTATCGAATCTTCAAGGGTATGATAAAAAAATCCTTGTATTAGGTGATATGCTGGAATTAGGGCCGCAGGAAGAACAATATCATTTGCAAATTGGTCAGGGGCTAAATCCAAATAAAATTGATTTATTGTTTACTTACGGTCAATTAGGAGCTCATATCGCTAAGGGTGCACGTGCAGTTTTAGGAGAAAATCGGGTTTTCGCCTTTACGGATAAAAAGGAGTTAATTCGCGAATTGGTAAACAATGTAAACCAAGAGTCTTTAGTGCTTGTTAAGGCATCCCGCGGGATGAAATTAGAAGAAGTTGTAAGTTATTTACAAAAATAGCAGGTGAGTAAAATGATTGGCTGCTTATGTATTCACGGCTTTACGGGAGCCCCTTATGAAGTAGAACCGCTGGTGGAGTATTTATCGGAACGGACCGATTGGTGCTTTTGTGTGCCCACACTTCCGGGTCATGGTGAAACACTTTCATTAAAAGGGGTTCAGTATCAGCAATGGATTGAATGTGCCGAGGATGAATTAAAGAAGCTCCTTCAAACCTGTGAAGAAGTTTATGTCATTGGTTTTTCAATGGGGGGCTTAATTGCGGCCTATTTAGCAGCCAATTATCCTGTTAAAAGGCTTATTTTGTTAAGTGCCGCCGCCCTCTATATTAATCCAAAACAAATGGCGGTGGAATTAAAAAGAATGCTGATCGACTCTCTAAGAGGAAACTTGAGGGAGAATGAATTATTTCAGCGTTATTTAAGAAAAATAAAAGCAACCCCAATAGCGGCTACCTTGCAATTTCGTCAACTTGTCTCCTTTATTAAACCACTTTTGTATCAAGTAGAAGTGCCGACCTTAATTGCTCAAGGGGAATGCGATGGAATGGTGCCGCCAAAAAGTGCTGAATATTTGTATCGGACCATTAATTCAAAAAAGAAGCGGATTACTTATATTAAGGATTCCCAACATCATATTTGTCACTGTGAGGAAAAAGCCGCCCTATTTTCCCAGGTGTATGATTTTTTATCCGAGTATTAAGGTTGGTAAAACTAGCTTTGATTGCAATATACAAGGAATAGTGGTATGATAATAATCAACGTGTCTTAAGAACGAGGAAATAAGGGCATACTCCTTTGGAGGAATGTCTTTTTTTGATAAAATAAATTTGGGCATTTTGATGCGTCACGATACATTCAGCATAAATACAATTTTTAAATAGATGAAGGAGAATGAAAACATTGACGAAGTTTCAAGATTTAGGTATTAGCCAGGAAACATTAAAGGCTGTCCTCAAAATGGGTTTTGAGGAAGCAACGCCAATCCAGGCAGAAACGATTCCATTGAGCTTAGAAAATAAGGATTTGATCGGCCAGGCTCAAACAGGAACAGGAAAAACAGCTGCATTTGGAATTCCATTGGTAGAAAAAGTGGATACAAGTGTAGAGGCAATCCAGGGGATTATTATTGCTCCTACCCGCGAGCTTGCGATTCAAGTATCAGAAGAATTATACAAAATCGGTTCAGGTAAAAGAGTTCGTGTATTACCAATTTACGGAGGACAGGATATTGGCCGCCAAATCCGTTCTTTAAAAAAGGCCCCACATATTATTGTTGGGACACCAGGCCGTGTACTTGACCATATCAACAGAAAGACACTTCGCTTAGACCATGTTCATACAGCCATCCTAGATGAAGCAGACGAAATGTTAAACATGGGATTCATTGAAGATATTGAAACGATTTTAGCGGAAATCCCTACCGAGCGCCAAACATTACTGTTCTCAGCAACCATGCCGGGACCGATTCAGCGAATGGCTGAAAAGTTTATGAAGGATCCTCAGATTGTTCGTGTCAAAGCTAAAGAAATGACTGTTCCTTCCATTGAACAATACTATGTGGAAGTGCAGGAAAAAAATAAATTTGATGTGTTAACAAGACTTTTGGATATCCAATCACCAGAACTAGCGATTATTTTCGGACGGACGAAACGCCGTGTCGATGAGTTATCTGAAGCTTTAAACCTTAGAGGCTATACGGCTGAAGGAATTCATGGCGACCTTAGTCAGGCAAAACGTCTTTCTGTCCTTCGTAAATTTAAAGAAGGCTCGATTGATGTCCTTGTAGCAACGGATGTAGCAGCAAGAGGTCTTGATATTTCTGGTGTAACCCATGTTTATAATTTTGATATTCCTCAAGATCCTGAAAGCTATGTTCACCGTATTGGACGTACTGGCCGTGCGGGTAAAACAGGGGTTGCGATGACCTTTATTACACCACGGGAAAAATCTTACCTGAATGTGGTTGAAAAAACTACAAAACGTAAGATGGAAAGAATGAAGCCGCCAACCCTTGATGAAGCATTAGAAGGACAGCAGCGTGCAGTAGTGGACAAAATTGTTCAGACAATTGAAGCCAATAACCTTCAATATTACAAAGCGGCTGCCGAAGAATTACTTGAAGCAAACGACGCTTCCACTGTTGTTGCAGCTGTTTTGAAAATGTTAACGAAGGAACCAGATACTACTCCTGTTAAGTTAACAGAGGAACAACCTCTTCCGCAAAAAAGGGAAAGAAGATCGCAGGATCGGGACCGCAGAAGAAGAGACGATTCTAGAGGGTTTAATTCCGACCGCAGAAAGAAATCACCGGTAAAACCAAGAAGCGGTGAAAAAAGAACGTCTGGAAAATCAAAGCCAAGAAGCTATAATCATTAAAATAGGAAAGAGCATGGACATCTTGTTCATGCTCTTTTCGCTCGTTTTTAACTTTTTTCCGTTTTCTTCTTTATGGATTGTTTGATTGTGTCCATGACTAAATATAGTAAAGGAATAAGCTCCATAAAGTAAGAAAGGGTAGGAAATGAGTCAGTAAAAAGGCTGGTCATTTCAGCAAATCCGCTTGCTATGTTTAGGGATAAGGAAATCATTACTGCTGTTAACGAAAACACAAGGGGCCGGTGATCTTTCAAGCGAAATAGCTGGGAAAGAATTTGAACTGAAATCGTAAAAAAAAGAGTAACTTTTATAAAAACTGTTGTGGCCCAGATAGAAATTAATAAATGGTCTAGATTTTGGATGAAATCAGCGATACGGATATAGCGAATCATTTCTAACATTGGATAGGTCAGGTGACTTGCCAAATTCGGTCCAAACAGCAATAATAGCCAAATGATATTGGATGAAATAAATAGTATAGAGAAAAACGATGCCAAGATAATGGATTTAAATGTTTTGTGTTTTTGCGTCAAATAGGGAAATAAAAAAAGTAAAATAATAGCCTCTCCAAAAAAATGAGCAGTGGAGTAGCCGCCCATTAAGATTCCTTGTCCGCTATGATTGGTAATAAAGGCCATCCAGCGTTCCCAGCGCAATTCCTTGCCGATAAAAAGTAGATTTCCTATATTCCCTAAAATAACTAAATAAAACAACCCTTGTGCGATCCGGAATAAATTTTCAAATCCTAATCGCGCTGTGACGGCTACTACCACTCCAAACATGCAGCCAACCGCCCAATTCGGCGTCTTGGGAAGATAAATTTGGACAATAAAATCTTCATATTCTCTTAGAATTAGAGCGCTGCTGGTCAGAAAGAAAACAAAGAAAATCGCCATAAAAGGAATATGAATCCAGTTGGGGAAAATCTCGCTTCCATAATGGACGATAAATTCATTAGGTCTCCGCTTTGCTAGTTTTATGACACAAAAGGCAAGTATAATCCCTGTTAAGGCGCTTAAACATAGAACAAGTAATGAATCGTACTGGGATACGTGAATCATGTGACTAGCACCAAATCCAACCAGTGTGGAGAAAAAATAAAGAATGAAGAAAAGTAGTAGTTGATTTTGGGAAATCTGTTCAGTTTTCAAAAAAGGTTCACCTAACCTATAATTTTTTGTTGGATTGGTTTAAAAAGAAATTGAATCAAATCACCTGCGCTAGGTAGTTGTTTGAATAGAATAGTCGAAATACAATAAAAAAAGGAAGCACCCATTATACAGAAGACAATCCAGTAGGTTCTTTTTTTACGATTTTTGCTTTTTAAGTACGTCCATTCGTAACAAAATATTATGAGAAAGCCAAGGATAATCAAAATCATAAATTTCTTCCCTTTATCCAAAATGGATCATTTTCAGACCCTAGTCGTCTAATCTTTAAATCAATGTGAACATTTAATTTCACCTTTTCATGATAAACCTCAGGCCAGTCATTTTTTACCTTTTTCCATATTTTTGGTTTATACCAGGATAGATATTCACCGAATTGAAAAACATCTGCTTTTTCTTCTTGGGATGCCTTTAAAGTGGCTTTAATCCTATTTCGAATTTGTTTTTCGGCTGTTAGCTCAAGTTGAGCTATGTTTTTTTCATTTGATAAGTTGATATTGGAATGAGATTCAGAAATATGCCCTTCCGCATTTATATCGACATTAAAAGTGAAAGGTTTGTTTTTGGAAGGGCGAATCTTTGAATTGGCGTTCATGACTAATAAACTAATCAAATGTTGATCTGTTGGAGAATTCATGGTTACTTCGGCATCTTTTATCAGGTTGCGAAGCCATAACGCCCCCCGGCCAGCTTTTGTGTCTAATTTTCCGACCATTTTGTAATTATGAAATAAGGCCATCTCTCCGGGACTGACAAAAAGCCCCTCTTTCCCACCTTCACTTAGCATTTTCATGATTTTCTTAGATAAAAGGCTGACAATCATATCACCGCTATGAGCTTCAAGGAAGTCTTTTGTTGTTGTATCCATAGTGATCTTTCTTTGCGTAAAAGATGTGGGAATGCTACTTGGAAATCGTTCAAATATTGGAGTTAATTTTTCGATATCCTTTGCTTTTCCCGGTGCAATTAATAAAGCCTGATTAATATTCAAACTTGGTTCCCGGACAACAAATTCTAATATATCTTTAATACCATCCCTGGCCATTTCTTCACTAATGATAATGATCCTTGTATGTCCCCAGCTGATATTTCTGGTTATGGTTGCCTGTATTTTTTTATAGGCTTCCGTAAACGATTTTCCAGTTGCAGAAAGAATTGTATATGGTTTTCCGGATGAACCTGCACCGCCGAGATCACCAGGTACAAGGCGATTTGGCAGGGTAAAAGAAAGACTTACCTCCATGTTTCCTTTTGCGGCTTTATCAATGTAAATGCCTGCAACAAACGCTCGTTCATTGAGTTCTAATTGTGACCAGCACCCTGTTAATAACAAAGGGCATAACAAGATGAGCCATTTTAATCTTTTCATTAATCTTCATCATCCTCGAGTATGGATTTCTCGATATTTGAGCGAATCTGATCATTTGCCCCGGAAAAGGAGGGCCGGCTACGCATCATCCACCATGGAACCCGGATAAAGATATCCTTTAAATCACTGATTCTAAGCGGTGCTGTTGGCGAAAGATAGGGCATGCCAAACGAACGCAGGCTTACCACATGGATATAAATCAGAATGACGCCGATCATTAAACCGAATATTCCGAAGGTACCCGCCAAAATCATGATTGGAAAACGGAGTAAACGGACGGAAAATCCTAAATCATAACCTGGTATCACGAAGGAGGCAATCCCAGTTATGGAGACGATGATGACCATAATCGCCGAAACAATCCCTGCTTGTACAGCTGCTTGTCCAATGATGATTGCGCCAAGGATACCGATTGCCTGTCCTACCGCTTTTGGAGTACGAATCCCAGCTTCACGTAAACCTTCAAAGGCAAGTTCCATCAGTAATGCTTCCACGATGCTTGGAAAGGGTACATTCTCACGTGATGCAGCAACACTTAATAAAAGACTCGTAGGAATCATTTCCGGATGGAAGGTGGTAATCGCTATATAAAAGGATGGGAAAGTCAGCGAAACGATTAACCAGCCGTAGCGGAGCAAGCGAATAAAACTAGTAAGAAAATATCGTTGGTAATAATCCTCAGCGGCTTGGAGAAACATGTAAAAATTAACAGGTGCAATAAGGGGGATCGGGTCACCGTCAACAAAAATAACCACTCTCCCTTCCAGTAAGGCTGCCGCCGCCACATCTGGGCGCTCTGTTTTTTGTGATTGAGGGAAGGGTGATAACGGCCGATCATCGATACACTCCTCAATATAGCTGCTCGCCAAAATGCCATCTATTTTTATCCGGTTTATCCTTTGTTTCACTTCTTCAATTAAGTCATCCCGGCAAAGTCCTTCGATATAACTAATGATGACTTTCGTTTTTGTATATTTTCCGATTATAAGTTGTTCCATTTTTAAATCCGGTGATTTTATTCTTCTGCGTATCATAGTGACATTTGTATGGATATCCTCCAAAAATGCTTCTCTTGGTCCCCTGATAACATTCTCATTTGTAGTTTCACTACCGGTTCGTTTTTCAAAGCTTGTTAGCGGAAAAGCAATCATGCGGCTATCGCCTTCGAAAAAAACGACAACTTTTCCGTCCAAAATATTCTCGGAGGCTTCCTGCATATCGGTAAGAATGCTCGTACACATTGTGCTGATCGATTGTAAATCAAGTATTTTATGAATTAATTCATTAGGGGATGCAGCGAAATTAGGTGAAACAATATATTTTAATACTTGGTCATCAAATAATTGCTGATCCACCATACACTGTAAAAACACAATCCCACAGCGCGTTTGATTTGCCGTTAATTCGTGAAAGGTGATATCAATACTTTGTTGGAAGGTGTCTCTAAACCATTCCATTCGTACTTCAAAATCAGACCCTAAAAAGACTTTTCTATTTTCCTTTTGGGTTTTCTGCAGACTTTTCAATTTTGAAAAAATGGACATACTTTCTCACTCCACGAACTTTTTGTTAGAATTCCCCCTTTTTAGTAAAAATATTTTTGGGAAAAGAACATAATCATTAACGGGACTTAAATCACGACCCAAATAATGAGAATGCACTTGGTATTGGAACGGGAGTAAAAGTAATGTCTCTGGACACTTATTTCTCAAATTGTTTTTCTTCCCATGGTTCAAAAGAAAATGGAATTCCAACCATTTTTGCTGTCAGCTCATCATAGGACACTAAATCCTTTCTTGACAACTCTTTTAAAGAGCGTTTTCCCATTGCTCTTAAAGCCATTTTCATTTCTTCTGCACTCGCTGTTAAGAACTTTTCTGCTGTTTTTTCCCCATCTTCTCTCTTAAATTGATCCTTGAACTTGCCGTCATACCACATAGCTTGTGTTGGCGGTTCAAATGGAAGGGCATTCAATACTTGATCATGTGCAAGAGCAAACAACATAGCAGAGCCTACATATACAGCGTCCGCTCCGAGTGCAAGGACTTTTAAAAAATGTCCGGGGACTAAAAGTCCTCCTGAAACGACTAAACTAATCTTTCCCTTCACCTTTCTTTTTTCAAGATGATTTACCGCTCTGACTACTGCATGCAAGGTAGGGATTCCAAAATCATCTAATAATATAGGAGGTGCACCCTTCATGGCTGCTTGTCCGCCATCAATGGTAATAAAGTCAACCCCCATAAAGATTAAATGATCAATATCTTCTTCAATTTTTCCACCTGCGCCAATTTTGACACCTATAGGAACACCACCTGATCGGACGCGAAGTTCCTCCACGAGTAGTTTTAAATCGACTAATGTTTGATCTTCCCAAAAGTTTTCATGAATGACTGCTTCCTCATTTTCCTTAAGTCCCATTACATCACGGGCACGACCTGTTAAGTTTTGTGCCGGGATTTTTTCGCCCATTCCCGCTACTGCACCCTGGCCCAATTTGATTTCAATCATATCAGCACGGCTAAATAAATGGTCTTCCTTTGCCCAATCTGTTTTCGAAAATTGTAAAATATACCTTCCGGCTGAGTCTAATTCTTCAGGTAGGATTCCACCTTGCCCTGAATTAATCGCTGTTCCTGTCTTTTTAGCAGCAGTTGCCAAAGAAAGCCTGGCTTGTTCACTAAGTGAAATTCCAAAGCCCATTCCACTGATCATTAGTGGAATTTTTATTTCCATTGGTTTTTTTGCCCTTGGCCCAATGGTTACCTTAACATCTACATCATCTTCACCATCAACTGGAAAGGGTGATGTTTGTGCGGGGATAAAGGTAATCGGATCCAAATGCGGCCATTTTTTTGAAGAGCCGCCAAGCGGGCGATAAAGGACAGTCCCTGTTTCAGCTCTCAAGCTATTTTCCAACATATTTTGAATGCCCATATGCCGAAGGCCTGGGATTAGTTCCATAATATTTTCCTGATAACTGTCAGATAACATGATTTTCCCGGCCTTTTTCACGATTAGTTTCATCACCCAGCGCCAGCCGACGAGCATGAATAAAAACATGATAAATAGGAGGGACATCATTGTAAAAGATATATAAAAGAATAGGTTTGCCATTGTCACTTCTCCGATAGTAAAGAAAATGGATCGAATAATTTGATCATTTATTAAATATTCACCTGTTTTTGTCCTCCCATGGTTCAAAGGAAAACGGAATTCCAATCATTTTGGCCGTTAATTCATCATAGGAAACTAAATCCATTCTAGATAACTCTTTTAAAGAGCGTTTTCCCATTGCTCTTAATGCCATTTTTATTTCCTCTGTACTTGCTGTTAAGAATTTCTCTGCTGATTTTACTCCTACGTCAATCTTAAATTGATCCTTGTATTTCCCTTGATTCCAAACAGCTTGTGTCGGTGGTTCAAACGGAAGGGCATTTAAGGATTGAGGATGTGAGACGCTAAATAACATAGCAGACCCTAAATATACAGCATCAGCTCCGAGGGCGAGCGCCTTTAAGAAATGTCCGGGAACTAGAAGTCCGCCTGAGGCAATTAAACTAATTTTTCCCTTCATGTTTCTCTTTTCAAGATGATTAGCAGCCCTGACAATTGCATGCAGAGTAGGGATTCCGACGTCGTCAGCTAAAATAGGAGGGGCACCATGTGTTGCTGCTTGACCGCCATCCACTGCAATATAATCAACACCAATGTAGATTAAATGATCAATATCTTCTTCAATTTTCCCGCCAGCTCCTATTTTCGAGCCAATGGGAACTCCACCTGTGAGACTACGAAGCTCATCAACAAGTTCTTTCAAATCATCCAGCGTTTGATTCTCTACAAAATTATCATAAATAACGGCATCCTCGTTTTCCTGTAACCCCATCAGTTCACGGGCACGGCCTGTTAAATTTTTAGGAGAAATTTTCCCGCCGGTTCCGAGTAATGCTCCTTGCCCTAACTTAACTTCGATCATATCGGCCCGCTTAATTAATTTTTCTTCCTTTGACCAATCTGTTTTGGAAAACTGTAAAATATATTTTCCGCCGATATTGATTTCCTCAGGTAAAACTGCCCCCTCACCAGAATTAATGGCGGTTCCAACATTATTAGCTGCTTGTGCTAATGAGATTCTCACTTCCTCACTGAGTGCAATCCCATAGGCCATGCCGCTGATCATTAACGGAATTTTTATTTTCATCGGTTTTTTTGCTTGTGGCCCAATGGTTACTTCCACATCAACATCTGCTTCACCGTCAATCGGAAAAGGTGAGGTTTGGGCAGGTATAAAGGTAATCGAATCAAAATGCGGCCATTTTTTTGAAGAGCCAAGCGGGCGGTGGAGGACGTCACCAGTTTCTGCACGCAAGCTATTTTCAAGCATATTTTGAATGCCCATATGACGCAGTCCTGGCATCAACTCCATGATATTTTCTTGATAACTGTCTGTTAAAATAATTTTTCCCATTTGTTTCACCATTCGTTTCATGAACCAACGCCATCCAAGAAGCATGAATATAAAAATCGTAAAAATTATTGCTACCATTCCAAAAGTCAAATAATAAAAAATATTTGCCATAGTTATTTCTCCAAATTCCGCATAGTTTCAATAATAAAGTCAATCAATCTTATTATATCCAAAAAAAGGGAAAACTTATGAATATCAAGATAATACTTAGAAAATAGTCTAGATTTATGTATATAACATCGTATTAAAATTTCAATTTACACTAAACTATATACATATAAAAACAGGGGGATTATGTGATGAATATAATGAATGATCTTAGTCATCGGTCTTGGCCATTACCATCAAAATATTGGATTATGCGACAAACTTGGAGAAATTTATTGTTTTTGCATTGGCCAATTCCACTTAATATACTACGGCCACATATTCCTTCTTCTTTACAAATTGATACGTTTAATGGTTCCGCATGGTTAGGTGTCATTGTATTTGTTTTAGAAGGAATCTATCCCCGTGGAATATCATCTGTTTCCCTAACCCCTAAATTTCCAGAAATGAATGTAAGGACATATGTAACATGCGATGGAAAACCCGGTATTTATTTTTTATCTATTGATGTTGAGAACTGGGCTTCCTTGAAGATTGCAAAAAGATGGTTTCATTTACCGTATTATTCGGCACAAATTTCTTTTCGAAAAGAAGGACAATCCTTTCATATTCATAGTAGTCGGAACGGTAATTTTAATACTCCTATATTATTTAAGGGGAAATACGTTCCGGTATCGGAAGTTTATTTTCCAAAGGAAGGAACACTAGACCATTGGCTTACTGAGCGCTATTGTCTCTATAGTTCGAATAACGGAGGAAACATTTATTGCGGTGAAATACACCATCCGCCTTGGCCGTTGCAAAAGGCAGAAATAGAGATATTCAGGAACACCCTTTTTTCTCCTTTTCATTTTGACATATCTCAAGTGGGTCCTATCGCGCATTTCTCCGCAGGGGTTGAGTCGCTAATGTGGAATATTAAGAAAATACGGACCTATTAAAAATATTTGTTAAGTGGAGGAGTATAAATTTAATTCGTGTATATTTGGGTTAGTCAGGATAAATTATATATTTATGGAATTATTACTGTGAAATACCAATTTGAGGGGGAGCTTAATGGTTAAGCATAAAACGAAAGTTGCATTCTCTTTAGCTGTATTAATTTTTCCTTGGCTAACCGTTCCTTTTATGGGAATAAGAAGTTTTTTGAGGTTTTTACCTGTAGCAAGCTTTACCAATTTATTTTTAAGCGTATTCAGCCTAATTTGTTATAAGAAAAAATGGTGGATCACTAAAAGTCCTATATCTCCTGGTCCAATAGATTTTACATTTATATTGGGTCCTTTTTTTGTAGCAACACTTTGGATCTTTAAATTAACATTCGGAAATTTTCCAAAGTACTTACTTACAAATATGGTGTTGGATGTCATAAATGCTTTCCCGTTACCCTATATAGGGAAAAAATTCGGAGTTGTCAAATTTATAAAGATGAAACATACTACCTGGTATTTTATTTGTATATTCTTGTCGGTTATTATTTATGGCTTTCAGTATGTTGTAGAACAATCAATTAAGAGGGCTGCTAGTCTTAAAAACGCAGAGTTTTCATTTAATAAAGAATCAAGATAGGTTTAAAGAAATACTTCTCACTCCACGAACTTTTTGTTAGAATTCACTGTTCCTTATAAAAATATCTTTGAAAAGGGAAAAACCTCCAAGAATGGAGGTTCCTTTTATTTTCGAGAGAAAATGCCAATGATGACGATTGATATAACGATTCCCCAAATTAAAATTTTTAGGGGGGATTTAGAAGTAAACAGTCGTCTTTTTCCGCTTGCCCAATAAGTAGCATCCTTAATTGAATTGGAAAGCTCCTTTTTGTTGTAATAAGGAATCACTCCAAGGAAAAATCCACCAAGTAATCCGAATAAATGGGCGGTAATATTAATATTTGGCTGTAAAAATGTCATAATTAAACTGAGGACGCAAAGAACAAGGATAATATGTGAGTTTTGTCTTGAAAGCCAATTTTTACGAAAAATAATAATCGCTACATAATATCCAAAAAGGCCAAAAATTGCTCCACTTGAGCCGACGTGGGTATAGCTGAGCGGCTCAAGGAGAAGCGTTGCGAGGTTGGCAATCAGTCCTGATACAAGATAGACCAATAGAAATTTAACCCCGCCAAGCATTCGTTCAAGCGCTGGGCCGAACAGCAGCAAAGAAACACTATTAAAAAGCATATGGGTAAAACCGCTATGTAAAAAGGTCGGTGTAATGAGCCGCCAGTATTCTCCCTCCAAAATATAAAGGTTTACACCTGACAGATGTTCAAAAAACCAGTAGTTTGGAAAGATAGGCAGTACGGTGAAAAGAAATAAGACTACATGAATGGTAATAATAGTAGAAACAATTGGATACAAACGGATAAATTCACGAAAGGTTTCCGTTCTTGTAAACATATATGTACCTCCGGGAGCATTTGCGACTTGTACATTATTATTTATGCTGTTTATAAACAAAATAGAAGGATGATGAAGCATGATTAAAGGGATTGGGATTGATATTATTGAATTGTCACGGGTTCAGGATTTATTACATAGACACCGAAAATTAATTGACCGAATTTTAACTGACCAAGAGAAACAAAAATTCGAGGTGCTTTCCGAGCGAAGACAGGTTGAATTTTTAGCCGGAAGATTTGCAGCAAAAGAGGCTTTTTCGAAAGCTGTCGGCACAGGGATTGGAAAAGAGCTGTCCTTTTTGGATATTGAAATTGACTCGGATTCTTTAGGGAAGCCCTATTTGGTAAAGCCGGAAATCAAGGGCCATTTATCTATTTCTCATAGCAAGGAATATGTCGTGGCCCAAGTGATTATTGAGAATGAAGTGATAAAAAATTAACTGCTTGACCCTCCTCATTAGCATATTCCTAAAGGTTGTCTCATATATTCATAGAGAATTAGGAGAGACAAGGTCAGCTATGGTCATTTTGATAAGCGATTATTCTGGCCCCTGCCTTTCTCTTCTCCATAATCATATGAAATGAGACAAGAAGGGGTTGAAGGAATGAGGAAAAAGTTGATGCTGCTGATCACGGGACTAATGGTCATCTTTTTGCTGGCAGCTTGTGGGTCGAAGTCTCAGGGTGATGTAGTAAAAGAGTTAAGTGGTAAACTTAATGACCTATCGGGTTATAAAGTAAATGCAAAAATGACCCTAAAAATGGGCACGGATTCTCAAGTGTATAATGTTGAAATCTGGCAAAAGGACAAGAAGTTTTATCGAGTAAATCTAAAAAATGCCGAAAAAGACCAAAGTCAAATGATTTTAAGGAATGACGAAGGGGTATTCGTTCTAACTCCAGCCCTAAATAAGAGCTTCAAATTTCAGAGCGATTGGCCGCAAAACAGCAGCCAGGCCTATCTATATGAATCATTAATTAAAGATATTATGATGGATAAAGAGGCAAAATTCTCCTCAACCAAGGACTACTATGTATTTGAAACGAAAACACGCTATCAAAATAATAGCATGCTTCCATTCCAAGAAATTAAACTAAATAAGAAGGATTTATCACCGGCAGTGGTTAAAGTAATGGATCCTGACCGAAATCCACTTGTAACAGTTCAATTTGAAAAAGTGAAGTTTAATGCAAGCTTTGATAAAGACGATTTTAAATTGAAAAAGAATATGACAAGAGCACAAATTGGAATGCCGGCAATGGCAGAACCAAAAGATGCTGCTTTTACGGTTAAATATCCAACAGCCAAAATTTCAGGTACGAAGTTAATTAAGGAAGATGAAGTAAGCATTGAAGACGGCAAACGGGTTGTATTAACCTATGACGGCAAAAAATCCTTTACACTTGTACAGGAAAAGGTAACAGTGAAAGATGCATCCACTTCTCCGACGTACGTGGAAGGGGATTTGGTAGATTTGGGAACGACCATTGGCGCTGTATCAGATCACTCTATTTCTTGGACACAAGACGGGGTCGATTACATGATTGCTTCGAAAAATCTGTCAAGGGATGAAATGATTGAAGTAGCACAATCTGTACAGGGTGATGCTGTTAAATAGGATATCTTGTAGCAGGCTCTTTTAGAGCCTGTTTTCTTTTTGATTTGGAGCAATTAAATTGTTTTATGATAAAATAATATTGGAGTTTAATTATCGTTTTTAGGAAGTGGAAAAATGGAAGAGCGCAGCTTTTTCTATCGAGATACATGGGCGGAAGTAGACTTGGATTGTATTCATACGAATGTTTCGTCCGTTAAAAAGCTTCTGCCCAAAGAGGTGGAAATCATTGCAGTTGTAAAAGCAAATGCTTACGGCCACGGGGATGTACAAGTGGCCAGAGAAGCGCTTGATGCAGGTGCAACCCAATTGGCCGTTGCCTTTATGGATGAAGCCCTTGCTTTAAGAAAGAAAGGAATAACAGCACCGATTCTTGTGTTAGGTGCCAGCCGTGCTGAGGATGTACAAATGGCTGCAGATAAACAAATAACCCTTACCGTTTTTCAAAAGGATTGGCTGCTTGAAGCCCAAAGACATTTAAAAACAGATAGCAGGGTGTCTGTTCACATAAAGCTGGATACGGGAATGGGTAGACTTGGTATTCGCAGTAAAGAAGAAGTTGAAGATTTTGAGCAACTGGTATCCCTTGATCAGCGTTTTCACCTTGAAGGAATCTTTACTCATTTCGCTACAGCAGATGAACTGAATCAAAATTATTTCAATCAGCAATTCGAGCTTTTTCAAGAGTTGGTAAGTGTGCTGAAGGTACGGCCAAAGTATGTTCATTGCAGTAATAGCGCCGCAACGCTTAGATTTCAAAGCGGCATTTATAACGCCGTTCGTCTGGGGATTGCTATGTACGGATTGACACCATCCCTTGAGATGGAACCTGAAATCCCATTTTCTTTGAATGAAGCCTTTTCACTGCACTCAAAACTTGTCCATGTAAAACAACTGAGTAAAGGTGATAAAATAAGTTACGGTGCTACGTATGAGGCAAGCGGGGATGAATGGATTGGAACCGTGCCCGTTGGCTATGCAGATGGGTGGATTCGAAAATTGCAGGGTCAGGAAGTATTAGTCAATGGAATACGTGTGCCAATTGTCGGCAGAATCTGTATGGACCAATTCATGGTGCGGCTACCACATGAGGTACCTGTTGGCACGAATGTAACGTTAATTGGGAAAGACAACAATCAGTTTATATCTGTCAATGAAATTGCAAAAAAAATGGAGACCATCAATTACGAGGTTCCGTGTATTATAACGAATCGAGTCCCTCGTCTATATATAAAAGGCGGGAAAACGGCCGAAATAAAAAACTATCTTCTTTAGAAAAAACGCTAATTTTGATAAATAAACTATGTTGATTGGGGAGCGTAGCGACGAGGAGGCTCTCCGAACCGCTTGTGCCTAGAGCGGAAATCAACAACTAAGTTAAACAGAGCCTTAGAAAAAAGAAGGCGTATTTATTAAATTTAAACATATTTATATTATTGCGGACTTTTTATGCATAAAAGCATCTTTTATTGGCTTATAATACAATAGTATTATAATTAGTCTATGCATTTAGGTTGAATAGTGTTATTATAAAATATGGTACAGAGAAAAATTGGTGTGTAGTGATGGTGGAGGTGTATGTTTGTGTCTGAATCCGGCGCAACTACGGAGATCTTAGTGAAATTACCGCAACATCTTTTAACCGAGTTAGATGGTTTTGTAAAGCTTGAAAATGTGAATCGCAGCGAATTTATTTATCAAGCAACAAAAATGTATTTACGCGAACGTAAAAAAAGACAAATTCGCGAATCCATGAGACGTGGATATATGGAAATGGCTAAGATTAATTTAAGGATTGCATCTGAAGCATTTCAAGCAGAATACGAGGCAGAACACACAGTAGAACGTCTTGTAAGCGGAGGATAATCCTTTGATTGTCAAGCGTGGTGACGTATATTTCGCGGACCTATCCCCAGTTGTTGGTTCTGAACAAGGCGGCGTCCGTCCTGTACTTGTCATCCAAAACGACATCGGGAATCGGTTTAGTCCCACCGTTATTGTTGCAGCGATTACAGCTCAAATTCAAAAAGCGAAGCTTCCGACTCATGTTGAAATAGACGCGAAGCGCTACGGTTTTGAACGAGACTCAGTCATTCTTTTAGAACAAATTCGTACAATAGATAAGCAGCGGTTAACCGATAAAATTACCCATCTCGATGACGAAATGATGGAAAAAGTGGATGATGCCTTGCGTGTAAGCATCGGTCTCATCGAATTTTAGCTAAGCACGCTCTTTTTGAAAGGGCGTTTTTTTATACATATTCTACTCTTCTACTGTGTTTTTCTGCTGAAAGCAAGCCCGCCGGCTTGCTTTTTTGTTGCTAAAAAAGCAAAACCATGGTTGGTGAATCGCTCAGTTTTATTTGATACAATAATATGGAAATGATGAAGTGGAGGATTGTTTAAGTGAATGATACAGTCGTAAAAGATGAGCAGTTGTTGTTTGGTAAGATTGCATCCGAGCAAGCAATTTCCGCCAAGCAAGTTAAAAGTGTGATTTCTTTGCTAAACGAAGGCAATACAGTACCTTTTATTGCCCGTTACCGTAAGGAAATGACTGGAGCGCTTGATGAAGTGCAGATTCGCAATATTTTAGAACGCTGGCAGTATATTCAAAACCTCGAACAACGTAAAGAAGAGGTTCTGAGGATCATTGCTGAACAAGGAAAACTAACTGAAGATTTGAACAAGAGCATCACCCGTGCTGAAAAGCTTCAGGAGGTTGAAGATTTATATCGGCCTTATAAACAAAAACGCCGAACAAAAGCAACCGTTGCAAAAGAAAAAGGTTTGGAACCTTTTGCAGAGTGGCTTATGACTTTCACAAAAGAAAATGTGGAAAATAAGGCACAGGAGTTCTTATCTGAAGAAAAAGAAGTCCTTTCCGTTGAGGATGCCATTGCGGGAGCTAAAGATATCATCGCGGAATGGGTAAGTGATGATGCTGAAGGGCGAAAATGGGTTCGGAAAGAAACCTTTAAATCTGGTACAGTCTCATCAGCAGTTAAGGAAGAGGACAAGGACGAAAAGAAAGTTTATGAAATGTATTATGAATATGAAGAACCTGTAAGCAAAATTGTGCCCCATCGTATTCTAGCTCTTAATCGCGGCGAAAAGGAAGATATTTTACGAGTTTCAATCAAAATGAATACGGATCTAATCTTGAATTATCTTTCGAAAAAGTGGATTCGTAATCAGCATTCACCTGCGGCACCAAGTGTAGTTGAGGCGATCGAAGATAGTTATAAAAGATTAATCCAGCCCTCTATTGAAAGAGAAATTCGCAGTGAACTAACTGATAAAGCAGAGGAGCAGGCGATACATATTTTTTCTGAAAATCTTCGGAATTTGCTTTTGCAACCGCCGCTTAAAGGAAAAGTCGTAATCGGAGTCGATCCGGCATATCGAACAGGCTGTAAACTTGCTGTTGTGGATGAAACTGGAAAGGTTCTAAAGATTGATGTCATTTACCCACATCCACCGGTTTCAAAAACAAAAGAGGCTAAAGAAAAGTTCATCCAAATTTTACGTGAGTATAAGGTAGAAATGGCTGCCATCGGAAACGGTACGGCATCAAGAGAAACAGAGCAGTTCGTGGCGGATATCTTAAAAGAGATGGACGAAGAAATTTTTTATTTAATTGTCAATGAAGCGGGAGCTAGTGTTTACTCCGCATCTGATTTAGCAAGAGAAGAGTTTCCGAATTTCCAAGTAGAAGAGAGAAGTGCTGTATCGATTGCCCGGCGCTTACAGGACCCGCTTGCTGAGCTGGTGAAGATTGACCCGAAATCTGTAGGAGTGGGTCAATACCAGCATGATGTTTCCCAAAAACGATTATCAGAATCGCTAAATTTCGTGGTGGAGACCGCGGTTAACCGTGTAGGGGTCAATGTGAATACTGCATCATCGTCCCTTTTGCAAAATGTTGCGGGTTTAACCAAAACGGCGGCAAACAATATTGTGAAAAAACGGGAAGAGGAAGGGAAATTTACAAGCAGAGTTCAACTAAAAAAGGTACCGCGGCTTGGGGCAAAAACATATGAACAAGCAATAGGGTTCCTGCGGGTAATTGATGGAAAAGAGCCTCTGGATCGTACGGGAATTCATCCGGAAAACTATGATGAAGTGAAAAAGTTATTATCCACCCTTGGATTTTCAACAAAAGATTTAGGTGCAGACGAGTTAAAGGAAGCTCTTAATGGCCTAGACTTAAAAAGTGTTTCAGAAGAGTTAGCGATAGGAGAATTAACCTTAAAGGATATCATCGACGCTTTAGTAAGACCGGAAAGAGATCCGCGTGATGACTTACCCCGTCCTCTATTAAAAAAGGATGTTTTAAAATTAGAGGATCTGAAACCTGGGATGGAACTTCAAGGTACAGTTCGTAACGTGGTTGATTTTGGTGCCTTTATTGACATCGGCGTAAAACAGGATGGATTAGTCCATATATCAAAGCTAAGCAATCGATTTGTTAAGCACCCATTAGATATTGTGTCCGTTGGGGATGTTGTGACAGTTTGGGTAGATTCTGTTGATATGAACAAGGGACGTGTAGCATTAACGATGTTGCCACCAGCAAAGCAATAATCAAGCTGTGAAGGAAAACACTGCTTTTAAGGGCAGTGTTTTTTTCTGTAAAAAAACCAGCATTGGTTTAAAAGCTTGATTTGATAACGGTTCTTTTCATAAAAGGCTCTTTTCATTTGGTTTTGAAACCAAGTCGGCATAGTAAAACCTCCTGAAAGTAAATCATTAAAGGTAAATACAATATATGCTATAATAGGTTGTCACGTTCACTAGAAATATGAAGGTATTTGTTATTTTGTACCGTATTGAAAGTTTTTGAAGAAGAAAATAGTGAAGTGGAAAGTGTGGGAAGAAAAATGGAGGCACCAGAGCTTCAAAGACTGGTTGAAAGGATATCCATTGAAGTGTTTGGAAAACCTTTTCTACATCAAGCTGCGTTTAATTCTAGATTGCGGTCAACAGGCGGAAGATACCTGTTAGGTACACATAATATTGAAATTAATAAAAAGTATCTAGAGCAATTTGGAGAGAATGAATTAATTGGGATTATTAAGCATGAGCTTTGTCATTATCATCTCCATCTTGAAGGAAAAGGGTATCAGCATCGTGATCCTGAATTTAAATGGTTGCTAAAGAAAGTTGGGGCACCCCGATTTTGTACACCACTAAAGGAGAAAGCTCCAAAGAGAACCTTTAAAAAAATACTCCTATATGAGTGCACAAACTGCTGCCTCCGTTATCAAAGAAAGAGAAGTATCGATACAAGCCGGTATGTTTGCGGGAAATGCCGAGGGAGACTGAAGAAAATTAAAGAAGTAATCCAAGAATAGCGTAAGAAAATGGAAAATGATTTTCTTGAAAAATGATGTTGACTTTGAATCCTAACGTCATTATAATATGAAGAGTCGATAAGGTAATTGCCTTATTAAATCTTACTATTCCGCAGTAGCTCAGTGGTAGAGCTATCGGCTGTTAACCGATCGGTCGTAGGTTCGAGTCCTACCTGCGGAGCCATATGGGGAAGTACTCAAGAGGCTGAAGAGGCGCCCCTGCTAAGGGTGTAGGTCGGGTAACCGGCGCGAGGGTTCAAATCCCTCCTTCTCCGTAGTTAAAGGCCCCTTGGTCAAGCGGTTAAGACACCGCCCTTTCACGGCGGTAACACGGGTTCGAATCCCGTAGGGGTCATCAGGGATGGGAAATGAACAATAGCTCATTTCCTGTTTCTCAAAAGATAATGGTCTGGTAGTTCAGTTGGTTAGAATGCCTGCCTGTCACGCAGGAGGTCGCGGGTTCGAGTCCCGTCCAGACCGCCATTTTTTATTTTTCAATCGTTTTTTGATGGGCTATAGCCAAGCGGTAAGGCAACGGACTTTGACTCCGTCATTCGTTGGTTCGAATCCAGCTAGCCCAGCCATCTTAAATATGCGGGTGTGGCGGAATTGGCAGACGCACCAGACTTAGGATCTGGCGCCGCAAGGCGTGGGGGTTCGACTCCCTTCACCCGCACCATTAATTACCACTTGAAATAAGCGTGTAATTTTGATATGATTACTTTTGTCGCTAATTTATACGCGGTCGTGGCGGAATGGCAGACGCGCTAGGTTGAGGGCCTAGTGGGGGCAACCCCGTGGAGGTTCAAGTCCTCTCGGCCGCACCAAAATTACTCTTGACAAGACGAAATGGATTTGTTAAGATATAAAAGTTGCTTGTAAAATATTGCGCCCGTAGCTCAATTGGATAGAGCGTTTGACTACGGATCAAAAGGTTATGGGTTCGACTCCTTTCGGGCGCGCCATTATTACGGGAAGTAGCTCAGCTTGGTAGAGCACTTGGTTTGGGACCAAGGGGTCGCAGGTTCGAATCCTGTCTTCCCGACCAGTTAAATATAATACGCGGGTGTAGTTTAGTGGTAAAACCACAGCCTTCCAAGCTGTTGTTGTGGGTTCGATTCCCATCACCCGCTCCAAATTGATTTTGTGATTGTTCTTTGAAAACTAAACAAACAAAAACGTCAACAAACAATAATATTCATTTCTTTTGAAATGAAGCCAACGTAACATTCGAGCTAAATCAACTTTCTTGGAGAGTTTGATCCTGGCTCAGGACGAACGCTGGCGGCGTGCCTAATA
>NZ_SMYO01000002.1 GCF_004358205.1 Bacillus salipaludis | reverse complement strand
ACGTCAACCGTACCTGTTGCTCTTAATACACCGAAGAATCCTCCGATAATTAACAAGAAAAAGATAATATTGCCCGCTTCTACCATTCCTGTAGGAACAGCTTTTATCATATCGAACAAACCTACTGGTGCAGATTTTAACCACTTAAAAGAGTGAGGGTCTACCGTTGTCCGTCCATTCGCTTCAATCCGTACATATTCCCCAGCAGGCAAAACATAGGTTAATAGAGTTGCAATAAAAAGAATGATGAATAGCAATACAAAAATATTGATTTTTCTCTCTCTTTTCCCCGCTGTTCCGAGCGAAACAGTCTTTTCTTGTGGATAACCCATACACATATCTCCTTTGTAATGAAAATAAATGAAGAATACTAAAACGCTTACAAATATTTTTCTGATAGCCTATCTTTTTTTACCTTTCATCCTGCTTTTCCCCTCCTTTTCAAATCCTCTGGCACTTCATCGATTTATAAATGCAAAATCTGTGCCAAAATGTGTAGATTGATTTTCAAGGAAATTTTATGCTTAGAATCATTCTTTAGGGTTTTATTGGTCTTTTTTGGTGATATAATAGAACCAATTTAAAGACAGGAAGGTATCTTATGACGAAATCCACACTTACACTTATAGCGGGAAGTGTAAAAACAAAGCAAGCTTTGCATGAACAGCTGGAACACCTGCTTGGAGACTATGTTCAAATTAACAGTCATGCTGCAGATGAAGGAATACCGCGGTCTCTGGAAGATACCATTATCGTGTGTTCATCAGATGCCGCTTATAATAGAACAAACGGTATATATAGTGTGAATGCCGAGAAAATAATTGTGGGCAAGAGAACCGTTCATCATGAATATATTGACAAACTTTTAAGAATACCTGAAGGCTCCGACGTTCTGCTGGTAAATGATGATCCTGATGCAACGATCAATCTTATTGAATCCTTATATCAGCTTGGTGTCGACCATATTCAATTTATCCCTTTTCAAAAAGGCAGATTGTTTTATAAGGATATTCAAATTGCCGTTTCACCAGGAGAAACGCATCTGTGCCCCTCTTATATAAAAGAAGTAATCGATATAGGCGTGCGTCTTTTTGATATGACAACCATTTTGGAAGTTGTGGAATGCTGCGGTTTGGACAAAGATATAGCCTCGAAGATTTCAGAAAGGTATATTCGCAATATCATTGAATTACAACGTAAGCTGTTAGTTGCAGAGCGGGATGCCAAGCAGATGAGCGAGCACATTCAAAATGTGTTGGGAACTGTCGATGATGGAATATTGGTCGTTAACCAGGAGGGACGGATTACGGTATTCAATCACAGTCTTGCGGCATTGTTTCATGTTATTGCTCAAGATGTGGTTAATAAGTATATAGAACATGTGATGAATCGCCGGGATATGATCGAGTTCATCATGAACGGCAAGGATGATAGCAAATTCTTCGACATAAACGGCGTGGAAGTCGTAATTTTTCGATCGCAAATAGTGGAAGAAAATACCATTGTTGCAACCTTCAAAAGTGTACATCAAGCCTTTGAAATTGAAAAGACTGCACAAAGAGAAACGCAAAATAAAAGGTTTTATACGAAATACAGCTTTCATGATATTATTGGCGAGCATGATGGAATGAAAGAATGTAAGCAGATCGCCAAGAAGTTCGCCTTGTCGGAACATCCGATTTTGATTCAGGGCAAGACAGGAACAGGAAAAGAACTATTTGCGCATGCTATTCATGAGCATTCAATGCGGAAAAACGGGCCGTTTCTGGCTGTGAACTGCAGCGCATTAACAGAAACCCTGCTTGAAAGCGAATTATTCGGCTACGAAGAAGGGACATTTACAGGAGCGCAAAGGGGAGGCAAGAAAGGTCTGTTTGAATTGGCGGATAACGGGACTATCTTTTTGGATGAAATTGGCGACATAAGTCTCACTGTTCAATCACATCTGCTGCGCGTTCTGCAGGAGAGAGAAATTCGCAGAATCGGAGGTGGAAGAATTATCCCTATTAATGTTCGAGTGATTACCGCAACGAATAAAGATCTTCAAGGAAAGATACGGGAAGGCTCATTTAGATCAGACTTGTTTTACAGGCTGAATGTACTTAATCTCTGTATTCCACCACTCAATGAGAGAAAAGCCGATATTCCACTTTTGATTAAGCATCTCATCACAAAGAGCGGAAAGTGGGTAAAGTTAGAGCAAGATGTTCTGGAGCTTTTCTTGCAATATGAATGGCCTGGAAACATAAGGGAACTGAAAAGCACAATTGATTACATGCTTACGGTTTGTGAGGGAAATGTCGTAACAAAAAGAGACCTTCCTTCCTTTCTGGGGCAAGCTGGAGACAGTATAAAATCCGAATATTTCGCATGTGAAAGTATGCTAGAAATGCAGGAGCACGCTTTCATATTGGAAGTAATCAAGCAATACAACGAAAAAGGAAAAGCGGCAAGCAGAGAACTGATTTCACGTCAAAGCAAAGAATCGGACTTTGCCTTGTCCCCTCAGCAGATCCGTCGCCGGTTGGATATTTTAGAAAGCGAAGGATTTGTCGTCAAAGGCAGAGGAAGGGCAGGCACGAAGATCACCGCTGACGGAATAGAGTATTTATATTTTCTTAAGACAAAGCATTCTGTGAATTGATAGAAACTATTCCTGTATTTAATTTTTAAAATTATGCCTTTGATACGACTAGAGAAGGTGGTTAATCCATCCTAAAATATTTGGAAACAATCACCCGCTCTTTACAAACCGACAAGATCTACGCATTTTTTTAATCAAACGTTTGATTAGAATCAGGGAATAGATTATAAAATGGTGATTTCTTTTACATTGCAGTAAAAAGATTGTCAAAAAGAGCGTACAAAAAAAAATGCACCGTGATGAAGTGTATAAAATTTCTGTATCCGTCGTCGAGGATCCGATGGATAGAGAAATTTACGAAATCTACATCATCAACAACCAGCACACCAAATACAATATTGACAAAGTGTTTTATAAATAAATCCTGCCAAGAGCCCTCAAAAACGGTTACTCATTAATCGCCGATATTCGGTTGGGCTCGAATGGATATATTTTTTAAATAATCGGCTAAAGTAATTGGAATCCTCGAAACCCACTTGATTCGCAATTTCCTGCACGGATAAGTCGGTCTTTTCTAAATAGAATAAGGATTTATCAATTCGGAGCTTATTAAAAAAATCCATGACACTGGTTCCCACCTCTTTTTTAAAAAGATGGCTAAAATGATATCTACTTAAGTGGCAATAATGGGCGATCTCTTCTAAAGAAACCTCTTTTTGGTGATTCTCTTTCATATAACGAATCGCCTGTTTTATATTCGGGGAAACATCACGAATATAGATATTTTCTACCTGTTCGGTTAACCATTCTGCATACTTACAAACCTTCATAACAAATTTGTCATATCGGATCGTGTGATAGAGATCTTGAATCACATTTGCCGTATTGGTCAAAATCGAGACAGGACTTACTCCGGCTTCCAAAACAATTCTAGACATCATCATCAGCAAATCAATAACCTCAGATTTAAAAACCTCTTCATTATAATTATAAATCTCAGCAACCCGATCCATGATTCCTTTAATACCAGTCACAACCCCTTCTGTGTGCCCGATTCTAACAATAGAAAATAGTTCTGACTTTTCTTTTGTTAAAGGAATCTTTAAGGATTCCACGATGTTTTTTCTCATATCTGTGTGAAAAATTAATTTATTCCCTTGAAAAAACCTTCCGGACATTGATTTCTTGGCTTCTTCAAATGAACAAATGAGAGAAACTGGGTCATCATAAAAATTTCCGATCCCAATCGATACATGTATGCCAATTTGATCGGATCCCTTTTGAATCTCTTCAGCCAGTAAAAGGATTTCCCTTTTTCGATCATGTGCAGGTACCTCATGAAAATCCAGTAAGAGCGCCAGAACCCCCTCTTCTGTCCATGCCCATAAAAATGGAATAGGTAAGAGGATGTCTAATTGTTCCACAAGCTTCCGTCCAACAATTATTTTCCATTCGACTGGTTTTCCGTCAGCTAAATCCGGATAACGATCCATCGAAACCAAAACAACTACATTAGGCTGAATATTCACGCCGTACTTTTCTTGCAAAACTTCAAAAGGTGCCACGTGTACAAAGGTTCCTGAAAGCAGTAGCTGTGCAAAAGATATTTGTGTCAGTTCCTCGACCATATTCTAAGCCCCCAAAAAGAATAGAAGCTAATCTACTCGAATGAAGATGAGTAAAAAAGCTTCCATTATTCTAGACATTCCTACCAATCTAGTTTTCCCATTATCAATTCGACAGCGTTTAGAATTTCTCCTTCATTTATAAGGTTGGTAATAAATTCTATATCAGGATAGAAATATCGATCTTCTTCTACCGTTGGAACGGCGCTCCTGATGAGCTCATAAACCTTTTGGCTGACAGGTGAAGGTTTTAAAGGTCGATGAAAATCCAAGGCTTGGACAGCAGCCATCATTTCAAGTCCTAAAATATACTCCAGCTTTTTAGCGATTTGATAGGCTTTTTTTGCGGCAAAATAAGCAAAACTGACAACATCCTCCTGACTGGCACAGGTTGGTGTATTATCAACCGTTGCGGGATGTGCAAGAACCCTTATTTCATTCAGCAGTCCTGCTGCCGTATACTGTGGAATCATGTAACCGCTATTTAAGCCTGGTTTGGCTACGAGAAAATTCGGAAGTTCACTTACATGATAGTTAACTAGTCGGTCTAGCCTTCTCTCTGAAACCTTTGCTAGATTGGCCATTGCAATGGCCATTGTATCCGCATAGATACCGACGTATGTTCCATCGAAATTCCCACCCATAAGGGCATCTCCCTGATTCTCTGTAATAATCAGTGGATTGTCACTTGACGAGTTTATCTCATTACATATGGTAAATTCCGCATCTTTTAAAACCTTTTTTACGGCTCCATGAGCTTGAGGAATACATCTCAGGCTAAGGGCATCCTGTAATCGGTAATCCTGATATTTTTCAGCAATCTCACTGCCTTGCAGCATTTTTACAAGGTTTCGAGCTGTGCCAGCTTGTTCAATATGTCTCTTAACCTCATGTGTTCGTGGATCAAAGGCTTTAATGGTTCCCTTTAACGCTTCTAGAGACAACGCACCAGCAATATCCGCTGTTTTTGTCACCTGAATACTGTTGTAGAGAGCTAATGATGCGAAAGCAGTGACCGAAGTCGTTCCACTTGTAAGGGCTAATCCTTCCTTACAACCTAATGTTACTGGCTGTAAACCAGCTTTTTCTAATGCTTCACTCCCGGGAATCAGCTCACCATTATACCAGGCCTTTCCTTCCCCCATTAACACTAAGGCCATATGCGCTTCCGGAGATAAATACCCGACCGACCCTTCCCCAGGGGCAAAAGGAGTAATTTGGTGATTGAGCAGCGACCTTAAAAGTTCTAAAGTCGCTAACTTTACACCTGAAAAACCATTCCCTAAGTTCACTAGAATCATGAATTGGATGGCTCTTACCACTTCTTTCTCCAACGGAGCACCAACCGAAACGGCATGAGAACGAATAATATTTTTTTGAAGGGTCTCAGCATCTTCAGCGGAGATATTTTGGGTTACATTACTGCCAAATCCCGTTGTGACCCCGTAAATGACCCGCTCTTCTTCCAAAAACTTTTCAATGACTGATCGCGAAAGATTGACCCGGTCGTCGTAATCTTGTGAAAATAAAACCTCTGCATCATATCTAGCAACAGCAATGATTTCATTTAGGGAAACATCTCCATCACCCAAGGTAACTTTTTTTATTTCCTTTGGGCGGGTGTTTGATTCCGTAGTAATCATCCCTTATTTCCCCCTTTCATGACCAAGAAATGAATGTTATTTGACTGCTTCAACACTCTTTCCCTCTCCATTTAGACTAATTTCAACGTCTAGGTTTGGATCACTCGCTTCATTCAAGCCAAGTGATTTCGTTTCAGGTGCCCAGAAAATCGAAACAACCGTTCCAATCAATAAGATAACAGACATGGTGATCATAGATGCTGTCATTCCAAAGGAGCTTACACTAATCGGCAAAAGGAATGTTCCAATCGCTGAACCGATTCGGCTGATTGCGGTAACCATCCCAACGCCCGTACCGCGAATTTCCGTTGGGAATAGCTCTGCTGGGTAAACAAGAGTTAAATTGGAAGCTGCCGCCATAACAAAGGTGAAAATGACGAAAATCATAATCGAAAAACCATGCGATCCTGCTGGCAAAAGACTTAGAACAAATAAGGAAATTGTTAGGATAATAAAGGTATAAATGGTAAAACCGCGGCGTGAGAGCTTTTCTGTACACCATAAACCTGCGATTGAACCCACAAGAAGGAATAGATTTAACAGCATATCAACCGTAAAGGTTTCTTCAAAGCCCATTTTCTCTAAAATGGTTGGAAGGAAAGTATAAATAGCAAAGTATGGGACTACCTGACATACATAGAAAAGGCCGCCAAATGCCGTGCGTTTCCAAAGATGTTTGTTGAAAAGATCCTTCATTCCATAATTGGTGGCAGCATCTTGCGAAATCGTTTCATCCATTACGGCATGAGGTCCAATATATTTTTTCACGATTTCTCTTGCCTCTTCTTTTCGGCCCATTTTCACCAGCCATCTTGGAGATTCAGGAGTTCCAATCCGCATCACTAAAACAATGACAGCAGGAACGACTGCACTCACAAGCATCCAGCGCCAAGAATCCGGTCCCATTTTTCCAAGATAATATCCTACAACATTGGAAAGCACATAACCAACGGTCCATAAAACATTTAAGGATGATAATAGAAGACCTCTGTACTTTCTTGGTGCAAATTCCGCAAGTAATGTAGAACCTACTGCATAATCCCCGCCAAGAGCAATACCGATTAAAATCCTTAGTATGAAAAGGGTGATGGGATCATTCACAAAAAATTGCAAAGCAGAAGCTATGGTAATAATGACAAAATTAGATAAGAAGATTTTCTGTCTGCCAATTTTATCAGAAAGTCCGCCAAGCAAAAGACTACCAAAGAATAATCCGATTAAGGCTGAGCTTCCAATTAATCCATTCCACAATGGACCAAGATGCATTTGCGGACTAAGCAGACTAAGGGCCATCCCGATGATTCCAAGAGCATATCCATCCGAAAAATTGGAACCAAAGGTCAGCGCAGTAATTTTTATATGAAACTTATTTAGCGGAGCGTCATCCATCCTATAGGTTTGTTTGTTCACTGGAAATTCCCCTCTCTAATTTTTGATTTTTCAGATATTCAATTCCAAAAAAATAAACGTATCGACTCATTCCTCCTCTACAGCTAGCAATTAAAGCGTTTTCAATTGATTAATAAACTAGTAAATAATTAATCAATTAGTGTGATAAAGCGATTATATCTATTTTTAAATTGTTTGACTCTAGAGGATATTTCGAAATATTAGCACAATATTGCTATTTTAAAAAGACCATAGGGACGGTTCTCCTGATTCAAAAAGCCAGAAGAACCGTCCCCATGGACATTATCACCTTATTGAAAATCTACTCAAATCGTAATCCGCTTTCCCCTTTGTAACAACCTGGCTGATGACTTCGCCAATAACGCTTGAAAATTTAAATCCATGTCCAGAAAACCCAGCAGCAATAAACAGATGCGGATACTCAGGATGCTTGTCCAAAATAAAATCTTCATCCGGCGTTAACGTATAGAAGCAAGTACTTCCTTTTACCAAAGGGCCATTTGCTCCCGGCATATATTTCTCTAAAAACGTACGTATCTCCTGTTCATCATCCGCTCCATACGGGCTTACCGTTGCATCCGGATCCACCGGTACTCCCCCATCATGGCGGCCGATTTTCACTCCACTTCCACCAATGCTCGGAAACCCATAATAATGGGCATTCAGTAAATCAACTGTAAAGGCGGGAAATAGGCTAGAATCATATAATTGCCGGTCACATTCCAACCATGAAACGGTTTTCCTGGTGGGCTGAAGTGAGAGATCCAATCCTAACTCCTTTAACAATTTCCCCGACCATGCACCCGCACTTACCACGACAAAATCTGAATAATAGGTGTCATTCTCCGTTGTAATGGTTGCTCCATTTGAATCAACTTCAATCTTTTCAGCCTGTGTAAACGGAAGTAACGTCATACCATTTTCAATGCCCAGGTCTCGAAAAGCCTGTATGCATTGTTCACTATACAGTACTCCTGACCTCGTTTCAAAGCATCCGGTAAATCCTTCTGGGAAGGTAACACCCGGCCATCGATATGCCATCTCCTCACTCGATAAGACCTCAAAAGGCAAAGTATATTCCCTGCCGCTATTGATTGCTCCTTTTATAAAAGGAGACCCAGGTGCTCCAACTCCCAGCACTCCTGTTTGGAGAAATAACCGTTTATTCGATTCCTCCTGAAGTTGTTCCCATAATTCCTGTGCTCGTAATACAAGGGGAACATATTGTTTCCCTTCACCATAAGCATGGCGGATAATCCTTGTTTCCCCATGATGGCTTCCCTGATCATGCGGTGGATTATTCCGGTCAAGCAGCAAGGTTTTGATTCCCAGCTTGGATAAATAATAACCAGCAGCCATTCCCATAGATCCTGCTCCAACAATAATCACATCATAATGTCTTCCCATCTGTTTTCACCTCTCCCATGTAATCTTCTACATGTTTAAAATAATTCCTATATAATTAATAATATATCATCCGGAAAGACCTTCCCTTATAAATTGACAGGAAAAGCTGAATTTTGAAAAGAAAATCTTAAAACAATAAAAATAAGCATCGAAATCGATGCTTATTTTTTCAGCTTAATAAAATATTCAATTTGGTAAAAATACCAATTTACCGATCGCATCTGTATTTGAACTTAGGCTCTGTCTGAATATAATAAGCATTTCTTACCTCTGCACTCCAATTGGCAAAGGCTTCTCTCCACTCAATGGTATTAAAAAATTCATCAACTGTTTGATTTTCAGAATCCCAAACAATAAATGTGTTGAGCGGGGCAATTCCGCCTGACCAAATTCCATTATTGGCGTCCGTATTATCTTCCCTTACTAATAATATAGGTAGACCAAATTGAAAAGCCATAGAAGGTTCTACTTGTGAATATACGGATCCCTCCCAGAACGGAGGGGTCGATGGAGATGGTCCTTCATTGGTTTCAACGACCTCAACGAGAAATCGACGAAAGTTCATGGCCAACATTCCATAACTTGATGAAACTAACCGGCGAATATCCGTTAAAATGGATTCCGGGTAACTCTCACTTAAAGGTAAGGTACGCGGAAAAAGCAAAGCATTCTCAATCTCTAATATTAGACGGTTTAGAAACATGCTTTGATTGTCATTTAAATGTGTGGTCGTACTTAAAAATATCGGAATGCGATAGGCACGCTCAATAACTTCTTGGTGTTTAGCTTTAAATTGTTCTTTACTGCTGGGATAGGCATACTCAACGCCTTCTTGGTGTTTATCTTTATTTTTTTCTTTACTATTGGGAATACGATTGTCTTGGTTACCTTTGTGTTTTTCTCTACTCCCCACTGTCCTTTTCCCCTTTTTTATTTTTCTTCATACTTTTTAGTTGAACGGTTTTCGGCCTTCTTCTTGGGTACCAATAACATTTAATGCAACAGGTTTGAAAGATGTGTGGGAAAGGATTATTTTCAAGGTAAATTACAATCTATAGTTCCTTCGATGAAATAGGCAAAAACAATTTAACGCCCCGTCTATTACATGGCAATATTTTTAAATCAGCAATCAGATGACTAATGTATCCTAGAATGCACGTATAATAAACACCGTCCATTCCGAGTGACGCTTCTAACTTTGAAGCGGTCACTCCGAAGAAAATGACTCCTAATATAGAATGGGTATAGCTGCGATGTGGAACAAAGGACGCAATTAATATATATATCCCCAGTAGAATCAACCACATTTCCTGTAAAGAGAATCCACCTGCTAGTACACCGATTCCGGTAAGGGTTAACATATGCTTTTGCTTGATCTTCGCCGATATCACCATCATCACCAAGCCGATTCCAATCCCAAGCAATTTTTCTCTCCCTGCACCCTGAAAAAAGCTATAAAGGATCATCAAAATTCCAATTAACTGTGCTACTAGCTGGATCACCTGATGGGATAAGGTAATTTTTTCACGAAGTTTCCCGTCAATGTCAAGGTCGGGGACTAATCCCGAAACCCCACCCAATCCTATTAAAAATAGAGTCATAGACGGGGAGGTTTGTATAGTGTTGGCAACAACAAAACCTGTCGCTGCCCCAATTGCTGCATGTGCTGTTCCATTCAATCGAAAATCCACCTCTAACTAAATTTTTCTAAAAACACCATTGTCTTCATTCTACAACAAAACAAGTGTTCTGTTTAGCTTTAATTAATGAATGCATGATTCTTTTCCTGATGTATTTTAACTTTATCAGCCACTTTTGCACTTTTATCTTCCACTTCCCACCTTTTACCCTCTACTTTCTATTAAAACTACTAAACATCCATGTATTTCCCTTAAAATAGGTCTCTTTCTAAAAGATAATTTCCATTTTCAGTAAAACCCTACTCCGCAGGATCCAAGAAATCAACACATTTTAACGTTATCCACCAGTTTTGACACTTTACCTTCCAGTTTTATCAATTTATCTTCCACTTTTGCGCTTTTACTTTCCACTTCCCTTCTTTTATCTTCCACTCTCTATTAAAACTGCTAAACACTCTTTTATTTCTCTCAAAATGGGTCTCTTTTCAAAAGATAATTTCCATTTTCAGTAAAACCCTACTCCGCAGGATCCAAGAAATCAACACATTTTAACGTTATCCACCAGTTTTGACACTTTACCTTCCAGTTTTATCAATTTATCAGCCACTTTTGCACTTTTATCTTCCTCTTCCCTCCTTTTATCTTCCACTCTCTATTAAAACTACTAAACGCCCATGTAATTCTCTTAAAATAAGTCTCTTTCCAAAGGATAATTACCATTTTCAGTAAAATCCCACTCTTCAGGGTCCAAGGACCCAACGTATTTTAACGTTACCCACCACTTTTGCACTTGTACCTCCCATTTTTTAACCAAAAGCAGAATCTATTTTTCGAAAAAACGTTTATAATTATTAAATATAGAATCTCAACCCACTAAACTTAGATCTTCAAATATTACGTTTAGGAGTTTATGTGATGGCCAAAGACATGATTGAACAATTAGAACTATACAATCAACATTACCAATCGCTTTTTCAACATAATGCCAGCATGGTCTTCTCCCTTGATGTAGATGGAACCTTCTCCCACTACAATTCTGTTTGTGAAAAACTTACAGGGTTTCGGAAAGAAGAACTATTACGGCCGATGAAAATAAGAGACCTGATCGTTCTGAAACAACGCGAACAGGCTCTGCACCACTTTGACCGATGTATAAAAGGAGAACCACAAAACTTTCGTACGACAATCCTTCATAAGAACGGATCAAAGATTCATTTACAGGTTACCTTCGTCCCTATTATCGTAGAGGGACAAATCAATGGTGTTTTTGGAATCGCACAGGATATTACCAATCAAGTAGAAATAGAAAAAAACTATAAACATATGGCCTATCATGATTACTTAACAGGCCTGCCAAACCTAAATAAATTAAACTCAACACTCTCAAATGAATTAATCCTAGCCGCAGAAAAGAAACAAAATATTGCCGTATTATTTATGGATCTTGATCGATTCAAAATGATCAATGATACCCTTGGTCATCATACAGGGGACCAATTATTAAAAGCAGTAGCTGCACGTGTAAAGTCAACTGTAGAGGATAAAGACATCGTTTTCAGACAAGGCGGCGATGAATTTATTGTCCTTTTATATAACGCGGACCGAGACGTGGCAGCAAAAGTTAGTAAAAGGATACTAGATGCTCTAGCTTCTCCCTTTAAAATACAAAATTACGATATTTTTACGAGTCCCAGCATCGGAATCAGCTTATTCCCCGAAGACGGTGAGTCAGTAGAAAGCCTAATCAACCATGCTGATTTTGCGATGTACCAAGCCAAAAAGGATGGAAAACATAATTTTAAATTTTACTCCATGAATAGCCGCGAAACGGATATAAATCCGTTGAAATTAGAAATGTACCTTCATAAAGCAATCCAACAGGAGGAGTTACTTCTTCACTATCAACCAAAGATCAGTTTAAAAACAGGGAAAATCGTTGGAGTTGAGGCTTTAATCCGTTGGAACCATCCAGAACTAGGGATGGTCGCGCCAAATACCTTTATTCCGGTTGCCGAAGAAACGGGGTTAATTATTCCGATTGGCGAGTGGGCACTCTATACAGCTTGTAAACAGAATAAGGAATGGCAGCAGAAAGGATTCGTAACAACCGTATCGGTTAATCTATCGGCTAAGCAGTTTACTCAATCCAATTTGGAGGAAACGGTTGCGAAGATTCTTCTTCAAACGAAGTTGGAACCAAACTATTTAGAATTAGAAATTACCGAGAGTATGACGGCAAATATCGAACGTACGATTAACACCTTACACAAACTAAAGAAGCTTGGGGTCCATATTAGTATAGATGATTTTGGAACTGGCTTTAGTTCATTGAATTATTTGCAAAAGTTTCCGGTGAATACCTTGAAGATTGATCAATCGTTTGTTCGTAGTCTGCAAAACAACCCGAATGACGAAACGATTGTAAAAACCATCATTTCCATGGCACATAACTTAAATTTAAGTGTGGTCGCGGAAGGAATTGAAACAAAAGAACAACTAATCTTTTTACAGCAGCATCTCTGTGATGAAGGACAAGGGTTCCTCTTTACGAAACCATTATCAGCACAGGAATTAGAGGGTTCCCTTATTGAAATTGAAAAAGTAGTGAAAGATTCCGGAATTTCTCAAGATATCAATGAACGTAAGTGGTCCGAAGAATTAGTGCGTCAGGCGAAAAAAGAATTAAACGAAACGATCCGTTTACAACAAGGAATGATTTTTAAATTCAAAAAAATTAATGGTCATTTTATTCACACCTTATGTGACGGTGAATTATTGTATCGTTTAGGCCTTATGCCTAACCTTGTCGTAGGGAAGCAATTAATCGAGTTTTTTCCGGAAGAGATTGCGAAAGAAAAGGAACCGTATTATGAGCGGGCCTGGAATGGAGAAGAACGAGTTACCTATGAAACAGAGGTGAATGGCGTTTCCTATCTTGCAGTGTTAAGCCCGATTAAACGCGGCGGAGAAGTGATGGAGGTAATTGCTTCCTGTATCGATATTACAGATCGAAAGAATACAGAAAGAGCACTGCTGGAAAGTGAAAAGAACTATCGTTTAATTGCAGAAAACATGTCGGATTTGCTTATTTTATTTGATCTGAATGGAAACGGGATCTATGCATCCCCTTCCCATGCAACTGTATTAGGGTATTCTCCAGAGTTTTTTGAAGACAACAATACCCTTCATCTTATTCATCCCGAAGATTCTCTCATGATCCAAAGGCAATTTGACGAAGTGATCAAGACCCAATCCATTTCCAAGGCGGAGGCTAGGCTTTTACATGCCAATGGCGAATGGAGATTATTTGAATTAACAGGAACCCCCGTAATGGTTGAGAATGGCGTAGTAGAGCATATCATGGTAGTCGGAAAAGATATTACAGAGAAAAGAAAAGCAGAAGAACTCCTATGGAACTCAGAGAAGTTATCTTTAGTTGGGGAGTTAGCTGCAGGAGTCGCACACGAAATAAGAAATCCGCTTACCTCGATAAAAGGGTTTATTCAACTTTTCCAACAAGGTCCATTAAAAGAAGAATACTATAATGTGATTCTATCGGAATTTAATCGAATCGAGGATATTATCAAGGAATTTCTTTCCCTTGCAAAACCACAGGAAATTCAGCTTAAACAAGTAAATATCTCTGCCTTGTTAAAAGAAGTAGAAACCTTACTAGAGTCGGAAGCCCATCTGAAAGGAATCCAATTTTTCATTGAAATGGAACCGAAGCTCCCTTCCATTATGTGTGACGCGAATCAAATCAAACAAGTCTTACTTAATCTTTGTAAAAATAGTATTGAAGCTTTAGATTTCAACAGAAGAGGAATGATCACCATCACCGTTCGAATCGAGAACGGAGAAAATCTTCTGATTCAGGTTCGTGATAACGGAGTGGGAATCAGCGAAGAACGGATCAAGAGATTAGGAGAACCCTTCTATAGTAACAAAGAAAAAGGAACGGGATTAGGTTTAATGCTATGTATGAGGATTATCAGACAGCATAAAGGAACGTTAACGTTCGAAAGCATCGAAAATCTGGGTACAACAGTGAATATTAGGGTGCCGCTTTCTTTAGGGTAAAGCCACAGGGACGGTTCTCTTGGTTCAAAAATGCCATCAGAACTGTCCCCATGGTCCACTTATTGGAAAAAGCAATCAAACGGTCGGGCTTTTTTCCTGCCGGGAAGGATGAAAGTTTGGGCCTCAGGGGAGTCCGAACCAAAAAACTTTTCAACATCAAAGGTTGACTCGACGCCAATCTTATCGTAATTTTCCTTAATCCATGAATCCGCATTTTTTCGGCCGAAGTCACGCAAGTAAGTGAGATAATCCCACGAAACATTCAATTTACTTGAACCATTTAAATGGTTCAACCCTTCACCTGTATTAATAAAATGAATATATACTTTCTCCAATTCACCATCGTAATCAAATCCGTTATCGACAAGTCGATTTAACCCATTGATGAAGCGTATTTCACGCATTAAACTAGCATTAAAACCGATGTCGGTTGCACGGTCAACAATATCATGAGCAGTTGTTGGCAGCTTGGGATAATTGGTCGGGTTAATTTGAACAACCATTAAATCATTACAATCATGCTCCCATAACAGTGGGTAAAGAGCAGGATTCCCTACATAACCACCGTCCCAATAATGCTCTCCGTCGATTTCAACCGCTTTAAAGACTTGCGGCAAGCACGCTGAGGCTAGCACGGAATCGACTGTAATTTCATCGGTATCAAACACTTTAACTTGTGAAGTCCTCACATTCGTAGCAGATAAGAAAAGCTTTATTTTCTGATTGTTACGGACCTTCTCAAAATCAATCATTTCATTCAGTGTATCCTTAAGCGGGTTAAAATCGAATGGATTGAGCTGATAAGGGGAGAGGAACGAAGTAAGGATTCCCCATGATTGATAGAACGGGTTGAAATCCATATTACCAGGACTCACCATCCGATCGAGCCATGTCGGTTGAAAAGGAGAAAACATTCCCGATTCAGCGTTTTTACGCCAAAATAGGTCAAGCATCTCCCGCGCTGTTTGTCTGTTTCCAATCGTCAATCCATAGGCCAATACGGTTGCGTTCACCGCCCCCGCACTCGTTCCGGATGCAGCCGCAATTTCTAGGTTTTCTTCTTCAAGCAATCGGTCGAGAACTCCCCATGTAAAAGCTCCATGCGCCCCTCCGCCTTGTAAGGCTAAGAGAATCTTCTTTTTTTCCATATTTTCTTCTCCTTAAAATAACTGGATTTGCTTCATACTTATAGCCTTTCGTACATATATTAATCAAGGCTCTTGTTCATTTACCTTTAATTGTAAGTGATAACATCAATTAACACCTATATTTTATCATTTTAGTTTTCGACACGATTAGCGATAATGTCGAATTTTTTCGAATTTTATCAATTTTTTATACGCGAAATTTATAGTACTATTTAAATAGTTTAATCGCGATCGAAAAATGATAAATTCACTTAAAAAATGACCCTATTTTTCATGAAAATTTAAGGAGTGGTAGGTTTATGAGGAATCCTGATAGCATTACGATAGAGGAGTTAGATGAACGAATTGCTCATTTTGAGGACCGTCTTACCGATTTTATTATTACCGAAGATCAAATTGAGTTCATCCAAGAAAGGTTAAAGGAACTAAAGACGCTAAAGAGTGCAAAACTCTAATGCCACAGGGACGGTTAACCGTCCCTATGGGCGATTTATGCTTTCGAGAAAGGATTTATCGGCTTACCTCAATAAGCAAATCCCCTTGTTGAATGGCTTCCCCACTTTTCACATAAATATCTCTTATGATTCCGTCGAATGGTGCTTGAATGGTGGTCTCCATCTTCATCGCTTCGGTAATGATGAGATGATCACCTTTTGAGACCGTTTCTCCCTTTTGCACCAATACTTTGATAATCGTACCCGGCATAGTAGCTCCCAGATGGTTTAAATTGGTTAAATCAGCTTTCTGTCTAGAAAGGATAGTGGTCTTAATACTCTCATCTTTAATCATGACTTCACGGGATTGACCATTTAACTCAAAATACACCGTACGTATGCCATCCTGCCCAGCCTCACCAATGGAGACAAGCTTAACAATCAACGTTTTCCCTTTTTCAATTTCAATTTCCATTTCTTCGCCAAGGCGCATTCCGTATAAGAAAGTAGGCGTGTCTAAAACGGAAATATTCCCAAATTGCTCAACGTTCTTCTGATAATCGATAAATACTTTTGGATATAAGGCATAAGCAATCGCTTCTTGACTGGTAACAGGACGGTTAAGCGAAGAAAAAAGCGTTTTTTCTATTTGTTCAAAGTTAACCTCTTCTAATCGTTCTCCGGGACGAACCGTAATCGGCTCTCTCCCTTTCAGAACAATGCGTTGAAGTTCTTTTGGGAAACCTTCATAAGGCTGACCTAAATACCCCTCAAATAGTTCAATTACCGAATCCGGGAAATCCAATGTTTCTCCGCGCTCGTAAATATCCTGCTCCGTAAGATTGTTTTGAACCATGAATAGGGCCATATCACCAACGACTTTTGAAGAAGGCGTTACTTTGACAAGATCTCCGAATAAGTGATTCACCCTTGAATACATGTCTTTTACTTCATCCCAGCGATCCCCTAATCCAACTGATTTGGCCTGTTGCTGTAAGTTGCTGTATTGACCTCCGGGCATTTCGTGAACATATACCTCTGTATGCGGGGCGATCATTCCACTTTCAAAAGGTTGATAATACTTACGAACATCTTCCCAATAATAGGAGAGCTCCTCAAGGCTCTGAATATCGATGTTTGGTTTCCGTTCCTGACCCTCTAACGCATAAAATAACGAATTCGCACTTGGCTGCGAGGTTAAACCCGCCATCGAACTTACGGCTGTATCGATAATATCTACCCCTGCCTCAATGGCCTTCGCATACATATAAATTCCGTTTCCACTTGTATCATGGCTGTGCAGGTGAATCGGAATGTCTACGGTTTCCTTTAAAGACGAGATTAACTCATAAGCGGCTTGTGGCTTTAATAATCCAGCCATATCTTTAATCCCAATAATATGGGCACCTGATTCTTCTAGCTCTTTCGCAAGCTGTTTATAATAACTCAAATCATACTTTCTTCTCGTCGGATCTAAAATGTCTCCAGTATAACACATGGCAGCTTCGGCAATTTTACCGCTGTCTCTTACAGAATTAATCGCTAATGACATCCCTTTCACCCAATTTAAACTATCAAAAATTCGGAACACGTCAATTCCGGCATTTGCTGATTCTTCAACGAATTTTTTAATCACATTGTCTGGATAGTTTTTATACCCCACCGCATTGGAAGAACGAAGAAGCATTTGGAATAATAGATTGGGCATTTTCTTGCGTAATTGGAATAACCGATCCCAAGGATCCTCATGTAAAAAACGATACGATACATCAAATGTAGCACCACCCCACATTTCTACCGAAAAAAGATGAGGGGTTAAGCGTGCCGTTGGCTCCGCAATTCGTACTAAATCATTGGTCCGTATCCGGGTTGCCAGCAGAGATTGATGGGCATCACGAAAGGTCGTGTCGGTTAACAATACTTCTTTTTGTTCCTGAATCCACTTGACGACACCAGCAGCACCTTCAGCATCCAAAATTTGTTTCGTACCAACGGGAATAGGTTCTGAACAGATGGTTTTAGGTAAGGTGGGTTTTGTAAATACAGGCTTCTTCTTTTTCCCGATGCCAGGGAACCCATTTACTGTGACATTCCCGATATACGTCAGCAATTTTGTCCCACGGTCCTTACTTTTCGGAAATAGGAATAATTCTGGTGTCGTATCAATAAAGGACGTGTCAAAGTCACCCTTTAAAAACTTTTCGTGCTTGACCACATTTTCCAAATAAGGAAGGTTCGTTTTAATCCCGCGGATACGAAATTCACGAAGGTTACGCAGCATTTTTGAAGCCGCCTTCTCAAACGTATCTGCCCATGTCGTTACTTTTACGAGCAAGGAATCATAATAAGGAGTAATGACCGCCCCTTGAAACCCATTTCCAGCATCCAGACGAACACCAAACCCGCCACCTGAACGGAACGCCATAATTTTTCCTGTGTCCGGCATAAAATGGTTAAGAGGGTCTTCTGTCGTCACCCGAGATTGGATCGCAAAACCATTGATTTGTATGTCATCCTGAAGCGGAATCCCCATCTCCTTACTATGTAAGGAGTATCCATCCGCAATGAGAATTTGCGACTGAACAATATCAATCCCTGTAATCATTTCAGTAATCGTATGCTCCACCTGAACCCTTGGATTCACTTCAATGAAATAAAACGCATCTCCTGCCACAAGGAACTCTACGGTTCCGGCATTTAGGTAGCCAACGTTTGCCATTAATCGAATAGCTGCCTCGCAAATTTGTCTACGCAATTTTTCCGATAAGGTAACACTCGGTGCGATTTCCACAACTTTTTGGTGTCGGCGCTGGATCGAACAATCACGCTCATATAAATGAACAATGTTGCCGTCTTGATCACCCAAAATCTGTACTTCAATATGCTTAGGGTTTTCAATAAATTTTTCGATATAAACCTGATCATTCCCAAACGCAGTCTTTGCTTCAGACTTAGCACGTTCATAAGCTTCTTTTAATTCATCCGCACTTCGAACAATACGCATACCACGGCCGCCCCCACCCAATGCGGCTTTAATCATAAGAGGATAACCAAAGTCTCGGCCGAACGTTTCCGCTTCATCCTGACTTGAAATTGGACCATCGCTCCCGGGGATCACGGGAATATTAGCTTGGAGGGCTTGATAACGAGCTTTCACCTTATCACCAAATTGATCAAGATGTCTGGATTGTGGACCAATAAAGATGATACCCTCTTCTTCACAACGTTTGGCGAATTGAATATTTTCCGACAAAAACCCATACCCTGGGTGAATGGCATCTACTTCATGTGTTTTGGCCAGTTCAATGATTCCTTCAATGTCTAAATAGGCTTCAATTGGCTTTTTCCCTTTTCCAATTAAATACGCTTCATCCGCTTTATAGCGATGAAAAGATCCTGCATCTTCATTGGAATAAATGGCTACAGTCCGGATATTTAGCTCTGTGCACGCACGAAAGATACGAATCGCAATTTCCCCTCGGTTTGCCACTAACACTTTGTTAATTTTTCGAGTCATATTTTTACCTTCTCCTTATGATCTATAAACTTAGTAAATAGTAATCTCGTATCTATAATTTGACCAAATTCGTCTCTAGTTCCTTACTGGCTTGATAAATACATTCAAAAAGTTGTTGTAAATCCTCTACTTCAACACTTGAAAAAGCAATCCGGAGATTCTGCTGTCCAAACGAAATGGTACCTACCCCATATTGATCAATTAAATATTTCCGAAGGGACTCCGCATCCACCTGCTTGATACGGAGACAGACAAAATAACCCGAATTAAAAGGATAGGCCTCAAATGCATCCGTATACTTTTTACTGCTCACAATCTCTTTAATTCTTTGCCAACGCGTTTTCATTACTTGAAAATGGTCCTTTCGTTGGACCTCAAAATTTGGATGCTGAAGAACATCTAAAATAAAGGTTTGCGAAGGGTGCGGACAACAGGAAATCGTGCTTCGAATCGAAGCCAAAGTCTTTTCCTCTAAAGCTTCTAAAACTTCTGGATTCTGAATGCCAAAGGTCAGAAATCCAACCCGAAACCCCCATGCGTATTCTTCTTTCGTTGCGCCATCTACCTTGATGGGAAGTACACGTGGATGAACACCAACTAACCGTGAAAAAATCGATTCTTTTATTGAATCCTCATAAAACTGTCCAAAGTACGCATCATCGGCTACCACAACGAGATCAATACCTGAATTTGCTACCCTTATAATTGCCTCAATAATCTTGGCTACTTCTTCTTCATATGGAGTGTATCCTGTTGGATTATTCGGGAAATTCATCACTAAAATTAACTTGGACTTGCCGCATTGCATCATGGCTTCTTCCATCGCTTCTACATGAAACGTACCTGTGCTTGTAAAAAGAGGGTAGGTTACGGTTTGGCTTCCGTGTCGTACATCAAACGTTAAGTGATAATTATCCCAAAACAAATTGGGCAGAATGATTGGATCCCCCTTTTCCACAAATAAGTCAGCCACAATGCTTAATCCATGCGTTAGACCGTTGGTGACAATAGGGAGACCCAATTTCTTTTCACCTAATGAGGGATTTTCCTTCATTAATTTTTCTTTCCAGATCGTTCGTAACTCCATTTTTCCTGTTGGCGGAGCATAAGGATATAAATCCTTTGGATCAAACGCTGCTAGTTTGCTTTGTAAAGCCTCCAAGTACATGGGACTTCCTTTTTTTGTGGCAGTCCCAATCGTTGCATTAAAGGTATGGGCTTTTTCACGAGCCTCTCCACTCTGACTTACAATTCCTCTTGGAAAATACAGGGACTTCCCAAGCGAAGATAACATTTGATAAACATGTGCATCATTTTTTTCTATCGTATGATTTAATTCTTTAGCTAACGGGTTTAACATGGCTCTCCTCCTCGCGGTAATAAATTCTAGTCAATCCAGATCACAGCCTATACAGCGGTGTATTCCACATACTTTTCTTGTGCAAGATAGAGCCCTTCTTCTTCTAATGGAGTGAATTCCCGGAATTTCCTCAATTGCTTTCCATAAACATGGATTGTGATGGCGGGATAATCCCCCACCCCCTCTAAAATATGACAGTCGGCTGGAGGCAATAGCGTCCCTGTATTCTGTTCGTTTACAACGATGGTATCCGTCTGCTGCAACTTAACGATTTTTCCCCCTGATAATTCCTCTAATCGGATATAATTCGTAACTTTGATCTGACCCGCTACAACGCCTTCTGCACCCCATGTTTCATCGTGATCATGAAGCGTGGTCCTTTGACCGGGCTTCCAGACGAGCGCGATCACTTCGAAACGATCCTTTGGATCACAATACAACGGATGCCGCGAGTATCCCCCATCACTTGGCCTTCTCTTCTCTGCAGGCAGCCAGGAATGGGATTGAATTAATTTACCAACTAACCTTTCCGCTTCCAAAACACAAACTTTATCATTCTGACTCCGTTCAACCATATCGGTCATATCCTCAACAAAATCTTTGAAATCATATTTATTCCTGTGATCCATCCTACTTCCTCCTCAATGTATTAGGTCTTACTTTGTATGTGAAAGTTGATTGACGGCTTGTTCTAATTGGCGAAGGGCTTTTTCTAACGTAGAGCGGGGACATGCAATATTCATTCTCATAAATCCCTCTCCCCCTTGACCGAAAATGTGACCTTCATTTAAGGCCAATCTTGCTTTTTGCAGCATAAACTGATCTAATTCTTTCATACTAAATCCAAGTTCCCGGCAATCCAGCCATAGCAGGTATGTTCCCTCCGGTTCGACAAGCTTGATTTGCGGGACATTCTTTTTCAAATACGACCGAACAAAATCTACATTTCCTTCTAAATAATCAATCAGCTGATCCAGCCATTCTTCCCCAGATCGATAGGCACTTTCTAAAGCGGCTATACCAAAAGGGGTTGCCCATCCAATCGCCATACTGTTGATTTCACGATTATAGCGTTCTCTCAGATCACGATTTGGAATAATCACCACAGATGTTTGGACTCCCCAAATATTGAAAGTCTTACTTGGAGAAAAACACGTGATCGTCTGTTTAGCCAGCTCTTCTGAAATCGAGGCGATTGGAACATGTTTATACTCGTTGTAGACGAGATCAAAATGAATTTCATCCGAAACAATTAAAATATTATTTTTAAGACAGATTTCCCCAAGACGTGTGAGCTCTTCTTGTGTCCATACCCTTCCCACGGGATTATGCGGACTGCAAAGGATTAACATTTTAACGGACGAATCAATCTGATTCTCTAAATCCGCAAAATCCATCGTGTATCGTCCATCCTTAAAGGATAGAGGGTTGTTCACAACCGTACGTCCTTGCGATTCAATCACTCTGAAGAAGTGATGGTAAACTGGTGATTGAACGATGATCTTATCACCTGGCTGGGTTAAGGAGCGCAGGAGAAAGGCCAAAGCCGGAATAACGCCGGGGCTATGGGTGATCCATTCCTTTTTAATGGACCATTGATGCCTTCTTGACACCCAATCCACAATCGCTTCAAAATACGAGTCCGGGCGATAGGTGTAGCCATAAATCCCGTGTTCTACCCTTTCCTTTAAGGCTTCAATCACAGTAGAAGGTGCCTTAAAATCCATGTCAGCCACCCACATGGGCAGGACATCATTCACACCAAAGCGTGTCTCAAGATCATCCCACTTATCGCAAGCTGTATTGGTCCGGTTAATTTCCTGATCGAAGTTGTAATTCATTTCGCATCCCCCAAACTAATTAACTCTTTACGCCAAACTATATTGCAAAAACCATGCCAACTATAAAAATGATCCTCAAGCATTGATACAACAATTTTTGGTGTATTCGTTCAAATTTGCTTTTGGCCGTCTTTTAGCAAATCTGATAAGAATCCATCTCACATCCGAAAAAAAATCCTTCCTCAGAAAGGAAGGATTATCTCATTATTGAAATACAGTTGGGATCAACTTACTCGCGATTCTCAAAGTCACACTCCGTAAGAGGTACAACCTTAGTTTTTTTAATCATTTTATAACCAATCCAAAGCACTACAAAGAAAACAATGCCGATATAATTAGCGATGGTCGTTCCCCAATCAAACTTGCCTTCCGTAAATAAATTTTGACCAAGAACTAAAACAATAATGAACAAGAAGGTGATCATTGGACCTAAAGGGAATAATTTAGCTTTAAACGGCAGTTCACTAGGATCTTTTCCTTGAGCAATATAGGCCTTGCGAAAGCGGTAATGACTCACAGCGATCCCGAACCACTTAATAAATCCCGTCATAGCCGAAGTAGCCACTAGCCACATAAAAACGGAACCGCTTCCAAACATAGATGAAAGAAATGAAATAAACCCGAAGATGACCGATACCATTAAGGCAGCCATTGGAATACCGCGAGAATTAACCTTCGCAAACATACGCGGAGCTTTTCCCTCCTTCGCCAATGACCAAAGCATACGTGAAGATGCATACATGGCGGTATTTGCTGCAGATAAAATAGAAGTAAGCAGGACTGCATTCATGGCCGAAGCGGCAAACGCTAATCCGGCCCGTTTAAACACAAGGGTAAATGGACTAATCGAAACATTGCTAATACCCGTTTTAAGCAGATTTGGATCCGTATAAGGAATAATCAAACCAATAATAAAGATCGTTAATACGTAGAAAATAAGAATCCGCCAGAAAATGGTTCGAATGGCTTTAGGGACATTTTTAGATGGATTATTCGTTTCACCAGCAGCCGTTGCAATCACTTCGGTCCCCTGGAAGGCGAAACCGGCAACAAGGATTACACTAAAGAAGGCTAAAAATCCGCCGTGAAAGGGAGCATCTCCTTTTGTAAAGTTACTTAAACCCTCGGTATGCCCTCCCATTATTCCGAATATCATAGCTGTTCCGATGATTAAAAACAAAATAATCGAAACGACCTTAATACCTGCAAACCAATATTCACTTTCCCCATATCCCTTAACGGATAATAGATTAAGAGCTAGTAATATAACTAAGAAAATCGTACTCCATAATAATGCAGAGGAGTCTGGAAACCAATATTTCATTATCAGAACTGCTGCTGAGAGATCGGCCGGAATCGTAATAGCATTGGTATACCAATAATTCCATCCTAAAGCAAATCCGAAGGCGGGATCCACATACCTTGTTGCATAAGTTTCAAATGACCCCGGCACAGGTAAAAAGGATGCCAGCTCCCCTAAACTATTCATCACAAAATAAACCATGATTCCCACTAGTAAATAGGCTGCAAGAGCCCCTCCAGGTCCTGCTTTACTAATCGCTGATCCACTCGATACAAACAACCCTGTTCCGATTGCACCGCCAATCGCCATCATCGTTAAATGTCTGGACTGTAGACTTCGGTGTAACTGTCCAGTTGATTTTTCCTTGTTTGGGATCATATTTAATTTAAGTACCGGTTTGCCCATATAAGTACCTCCGATTTTATAAAATTACTTTCAAAAATGATAAAATATTGCAAAAAATTAATAGCCATTTTGCCGTATACAAAATCAATCAGGCAAAGAATCGTTTGCAACGCTCATCCGTATGAAAGAGGAGTGCGTGTAATCTAGGGATCATCATCACATACAAGCTGACACTGGAGCATAAGATGCAAAGAGAACGATACGATAACGCTTTCATTTAGTTCTGCCAAAGGGGCATGTAGAAGGGACTTATGTACGATCGTAAAGCTTCATAGGTGATCTAGGCAGAACTCGAGACTCAAAATTGACCTAAGATCACCTATGTTCAAAAAATCGTTGATCACAGCAAAAATTATTTCTTAGCAATAGCTTCTATTTCGATCATTACATCCTTTGGAAGACGACTTACTTCCACAGTAGACCTTGCAGGGTTATGCCCCTGCATAAATTGACTGTACTCTTCGTTAATAACAGGGAAATCATTCATATCTTTTATAAAAATAGTCGTTTTTACAATATTCGTAAGTAAAAAATCTTCCTCTTCTAAAATACCCTGAATATTCTTTAAAACCTGCTCGGTTTGAAGTCTAATATCCTTTTGAACTACCTCTCCCGTTTCGGGATCAAGCGGGATCTGCCCCGAAAGAAATAGAAATCCATCTACACGAATGGCTTGCGAGTATGGCCCAATCGCTTGCGGTGCTTTATTTGTTGAGATAACTTTCATCATAGTAATCACTCTTCCTTTTCAAATTTAATCTTAATATCACATTTCCACCGTGCAATGGTGGAAATTAGCATACTTTCAATCTAACAAAAAATAAATCAATTCCTTCCTGTTGTCTCTACAAAATATAGATTCATAAATTCAAAGCGTCTCCATTTTTAATCATTATATAAATAGCTACAGTTATGACAACAGCAGAGAAGATATATTGAAGGGCTTGTCGTTGTTTGCTTAAACGCTTTGCAACGATGGTACCAAAGATTCCCCCTATAAATCCACCGCATACAAGTGCCAGTACTACGAACCAATTAACCAATCCAGAAAGGCTGTAATTCAGTGCGGTTGTTAGTCCAAAAGTTCCTACAGAAAACAAGGATGTGCCGATTGCTTCAACGATGGCCATATTTGTGGCTGCCAGCAGGGAGGGAACAACCAAGAATCCACCGCCTATGCCAAAAAATCCTGATGCCAATCCTGTCATAACGCCGAATAGGGATAACTTTTTTCCATTAAATTTATCCATTTAACTCAAACCTTCTGTTTCAATATTTGCTGCCTGTTTTACTGCCTTTTTAGGCATGATCATCTTAATAGCCATAAAAATCATAAGTAGCGCAAAAAGAAACAATAATTGCTTGCTCGGTAAAAGCTTACCAAGATAAGAACCAAAGAGGGCGCCCACTACACCTGGTATTGCAAATACGATGGCCGGTCTTAGGTGGACATGCCCTGCACGTGAATGGGGTATAAGATTCAAGAAGGCATTAATGGAAACAGCAAGGGCTGTACTGCCAATCACAATATGCGGGTCTTTCACCCCGACCACATAAAGCAAAAGAGGAACCGCTAAAATGGAACCGCCACCGCCAATAAGTCCTAAAGTAAAGCCAATTATTCCGCCAGAGGCAATTGTGAGAATCCATTGTAGAATTGTCATTCGATAACTCCTTTTTACAATCCACGATGTGTATATAGGTGTTTCTTTAGTGAATTTTATTTACTAGTTTTGTACTGCTCTCTTTTAGCCATTGGTCAAACCCGCCTGTTAAATTAAGGACTTGGTCAAATCCATTTGCTTTCAAGATACTAACGGCAATCGCCGATCTTGCGCCTGATTTACAGTTTATAAGAATTGGTTTTTCACTAGGAATCTCGTTCATTCTGTCTTTTAAATGTCCAAGCATGATATGGTGAGCCTTAGGAATATGGCCTGCCCTCCATTCACTGTTCCGACGAACATCAAGGACATAATACTCCTCAAGCCTCTCCATAATCTCTTTTGGTTCAACTGATTGATAATCCACGACATCCATTTCATTCAATTCAAGCTGTTCAATGAACGAGTGATCCATCACAGCTTTCACCTGATCTAGTCCAATCGATTGTAATGCTTTCAGGGTTTCCGCTTCTTTTTCCTTACTTACCAATAAATAGATCGGCTGATCATAATCAAGCAGCCATCCAGCCCACGTCACAAAGGATTGATTGCAGGGAAGATTGATGGTTCCCGCAATATGTTTTTGCGCAAATTGCAACGCTTGCCGGGTATCCACCACAATGCCGTTTTGGATCCATTCCTGAACGAGGGTTAATGAAGGTTGTGCATGATGGACTGGCTCAAGTTTTTCGATTAGGGTAGTCCCCTGTTTGTTCAGTGACTTCATGATTCCAAAATATTTTGGCGCCTCAGGTTGTCCGGAAAGCAATTCTTCAATAAATAAATCTTCCTCATCATATTGCAATGCCCAGTTGGCCAACTTTTCATATCCAACGGTTGACGAAGGCACTGCACCCAATGATTTCCCGCATGCACTCCCTGCTCCGTGCGCTGGCCAGACTTGTAAATAGTCTGGAAGTTGTTGAAATCGCTGCAGGGATTTAAACATTTTTTTTGCCAGCGAATAAGCCGAACCCTTTACACCGGCAGCTCTCTCCAGTAAGTCGGGACGGCCTACATCTCCGGCAAAAACAAAGTCACCTGTGAATAAACCAATAGGGGCTTGCACTGTTGTGCCGCCGTCTGTCAATAGGAATGAAACATGTTCCGGTGTATGCCCTGGAGTATGAAGGACTTCAAAGGTTAAATTCCCAATTGAGAAGCGATCCCCGTCTTTCAGCAATTGGGAATCAATCTGATCGGCAATCTGATACTTCCAATCAGCATCGCCCTCATCTGACAGATAAAGCTTGGCCCCTGTTTTGGAGGCCAGCTCCATTGAACCGGAAATATAATCAGCGTGAATATGTGTCTCCGCAACAGCTGTAATCGATAATCCATTAGCCTCCGCTGTAATCAAGTAGGAATGGATGTCGCGGGAAGGATCAATCACAATGGCCACTCCCTTAGCTTGACACCCGACCAGATAAGAGGCATGAGCCAGTTTCTCATCATAAAAATATTTCATGAACATGTGAGTGAACACTCCTTTATTTTGATTTAGGTTCTGAAGCCAGGGTTACAAGCGCTTTAACAAAATGAATCCCCCGCTGAACGGCAGGTTCCTTGATTAATTTGAATACGGTAAAGATGGTCACAGGTGAATGGTCTTTGTCCGCTTCATTTTTCGCCCGCTGAATCAAATTCATGCCATTTTCAACCTTTTGCTGGATCGGGCCTGCGATTTCCTGTGCCCCCTTATACAAATAATCAACGGACTCCTTATCACGGGATATCGATAAGAGGAAATCCATAATCGGTTCCATCATTGACAAGTACTTAGTATATTTAGGGAGGCCCTGGACTAATGCCGTCAATGCTTCCAATGAATCTTTAGTGGGAATGTATTTTCCGAATTCATCTCCTAGTCCACCCAATAAATAGTCCATCGATTCTTTATCGCTCAGAGTGGATTTTATAAAAGCGATGTTTCGTTCTAAGGCAGAATACTGGTCAACAAGCCCTGGCAATTTTTCCAGTGTTTCGATTAAACTAGTTTGTATTTCCTTCTGGCTCAATAATGAAAGTAATGGTTGGAGATCAGATAAGTGATCAATCGTTGTTTTCTGCATAATCTTCCTCTCACTGACATGTTTTTTTATAACAAACCTTTCAACATTCCGTTCCAATAGACAATAGGGAGTACCTGCTTCTTTAATAAATACATACTGTATCTTTCCTTTGCTTGATCAAAAGGAAAGCTCTCATCCGGCTTAGATTCATAATCAAACTCTGCTAAAACTAAGCTGCCATATCCCGTTACAAGTGGGCACGAAGTATAGCCGTTGTACTTTTGCATACCTGTCTTTTGGTTCATTAGACATAATAAGTTCTGGACAAGAACCGGCGCTTGTTTTCGAATAGCGGCGCCAGTTTTTGATGTTGGCAAATTGGTACAGTCTCCAATTCCAAAGATATTTCCATATTTTTTATGGCGCAATGTATACGGATCTACATCCACCCAGCCAGTCTCGTTGGCTAATGGACTTTTCTCAATGAAATCAGGCGCACTCATTGGCGGGACAACATGAATCATGTCATAGGAAACCGTTACCAATTCATCAGTCGAAAGGTTTTTAAAAACAGCCTTTTTTTGCTGTGCATCTATTTCCACTAAATTGTGCTGATAATGTGTTTCAATTTCTTTTCTTTCAATTACTTTGTTCAATGTATCCGCATATTTTTTTACGCCAAAAATACTGCCCGCTCCTGAGAAAAAGTGGATCGTGGAATTTGAGCGAACCCCTGATTTGCGAAAGTAATCATCCGCCAGGTACATAATTTTTTGCGGTGCACCGCCACATTTAACCGGTGTATTCGGATTTGTAAAGATGGCATTACCGCCGCTGAAATTGCGAATATTTTCCCAAGTACTATCGACATAATCAAAAGAGTAGTTACTGCAGACGCCATTCTTGCCAATGCTTTCTTTTAAACCTTTCACCTTGGTCCAGTCAATTTGAATACCTGCTGCAACCACTAAATAGTCATAACTCAATTTGTTGCCAGATGACGTTACGATTGATTGTTCATTTGGAAAAAAATCTTCAACCGCTTCTTTAATCCAAACAATACCATCTGGAATTAAAGTAGACTGTTCTCTTTCTGTTACCTTTTTATCAACAACCCCGCCACCAACCAGTGTCCATAGCGGCTGGAAATAATGTTTTTCAGCAGGGTCAATAATGGCAATTTCCCCATAAAGAGCCCTTGATTCTTTTAATAGACGTGCTGCCACAGTAATACCGGCACTTCCGCCGCCTACAATCACAACTTTGTAGTCTGTCCTATCATTCATATAAACCCTCCTCTAGTCACCTAAGTTTGCACAGATTCAAAGTCTATTTTTTTTAATTTCCTCCCCCTCCCTCTTTTCGTTTTTTTATCTTGCAAGTGTTGTGCCAAAATAAAACCATTGGTAATTCAGCTTTCTTGCTACTGAAAAAACCAGTAATTTATCATTTCCGATATGAAAATAGTGTAAATCTACTGTTTCGTACTGTTTTTAGATTCCCAAATTTGAAAATACTTTCTTAATTATTCAAAAAAAAGATTGCAAATGAGATTTGCAATCTTAGGCCTTTCCTATGAACAAAGTTTATTTAAAAATTGTAATGTCCGTTCATGCCCTGTATGTTCAAAAATTTGTTGAGGTGTTCCTTCTTCAACGATCACACCTTTATCAATGAATACGACTTTATCCGCCGCTTCACGTGCGAAATTCATTTCATGTGTCACGACAACCATCGTCATTCCTTCTTTAGCAAGTTCTTTCATGACCTTTAGAACCTCTCCTACTAACTCAGGATCTAACGCGGAAGTAGGTTCATCAAAAAGGAGGACTTCAGGCTCCATTGCCATCGCCCGGGCAATTCCTACCCGTTGTTGTTGTCCACCGGAAAGCTGGGATGGATAGTGGTTCGCCCGTTCCGATAATCCTACCTTTTTCAGCAATTTAAGAGCCTTCGTACGAGAGGTTTCCTTGTCTTGTTTACGAACGTAAACTAAACCTTCCATAACATTTTCTAGTGCCGTCATATGAGGAAACAAATTGTACCCTTGGAAAACCATACCTGTTTGTTGACGGAACTTAATCACTCGATCTTTTGGAACTTGTTTTTTCTCCTGAAAATCCAAAGAAAACTTTCCAAGCGTAATGGTCCCTTTTGTAGGCGCTTCCAATAAATTCAGACAACGTAACAAGGTTGTTTTCCCTGAACCCGATGGCCCAATAATACAGACTGTATTGCCTTCCTCAATTTTAAGATCGATTCCCTTTAAAACCTCTGTTTGTCCAAATTGCTTATGCAGGTTCTTTATCTCAATCACGCGGATATCCCCCTATCAAATTAACCCGTCACATAACGATCAAACCGTTTTTCCATCCGTCCTTGAGCGTTAGAAAGAACTGTACTGAAAATCAAATAAATAAATCCTGCTAGACAATAGAGTACCAATGGTTCATAGGTTGTTGCGGTAATTTGCTGGGCCACTCTAAACATTTCCGTCACCGTAATGGTAGCGGCCAAAGATGTATCCTTTACCAAACTAATAAAACTGTTTGCCAAAGGCGGAACAGACACCCTTGTTGCCTGCGGGAGAATAATTCTTTTTAATGCCTGCGGGTAGCTCATCCCAATGGAGTAACCTGCCTCCCATTGACCTTTGGGAATGGAAAGGATAGCTGCGCGAATAATCTCTGAGTTATAGGCGCCCATATTAATGGTAAAACCGATTATTGCGGATGGCAGCGGACCAATGGTAACCCCTATACTTGGAAGACCATAAAAAATAACAAACAGCTGAACAAGCAGCGGTGTTCCCCTAATCACCCATACATAAAATCGTGCAGCAGCATCCAGAGGTTTAATTCCAGAGATTCGAGCCAGTGCAGTAAGCAGAGCAAGAATCAGTCCCAGAAAAAAAGAAAGGAGTGTCAACGGCACGGTAAAAGCAACCCCGGCTTTTAACATCGGAAAAAATGAGTTGACAACGATGTCAATAATTCGGTCCATTCTTTCTTGATCCAACATTCGAACACTCCTTATTTGGAAACATCGGTTTCAAAGTATTTTTTTGAGATGCTTAAATACATCCCATCTTTCTTCATATCAGCGAGTGCTTTATTGATAGCATCGACCAATTCTATATTCCCTTTTCTTAACATAATTCCCATTTTTGTTGGTTCATCAAGTTCGGCTGCAACTTTAAGCGGCGCATTAGGCTGTTGCTTTTTGAAATCAAGATAAGACAACCCATCATTAATCGTCGCATCCACACGTTTTGAAATTAATAAATCAATAGCTTGATTAAATCCTTCAACACCGACGATTTCAGCACCATTGGAAGCTGCCATGTCTTTAAACATACTAGTTAGTGACTCGGCTGACTTTTTCCCCTTCAAATCTTTGAACGTTTTAATCGTGTTATTGTCTTTGCTGACAATTAAGTAAGGTTTTGACACATTCGTTGGATCAGAAAAATCATATTTTTCCTGCCGGTCAGGACGAATACCTACTTGACATGCAATAATATCGAATCGCTTCGAATCAAGTCCCGCAAAAATTCCGTCCCACGGGGTTTCAACAAATTCAGCTTTCACACCAAGTCTTTTTGCTACTTCTTCAGCGATTTCGATATCAAAACCAGTCAATTTCCCCGATGCATCATGGTAACTAAAGGGTGCATATGTTCCTTCTGTACCAATTTTAATCGTCCCAACTGCTTTTATTTTTTCCAGTAGGTTCTTACTTTCTGCCGCCTGATCAGGTTTGGCTGATGTTTCTTTTTGAGTGTTCCCGCATGCCGTTAATACAAGTGCTACGAATACTGAAAAAGCAAATATAAATAAACTCTTTTTCATAAAACTCCCCCCTGTATTTATAAAAAATGGATGATTTGCGGTTTATTAGTTTCATTTTTCAGTATCATTTAAATATTCTGTTAATTTATCCCGTTTCAATATCTACTTTTTTCAAATGAACTCCACCTCCTCCTATTCAATTACTTTTTATGCAAAAGTTGTGCCATAATAAAATCCTTGTTAATTCAACATTCCTGCTAAAAAAAAAGATGCATCATTATCATTTCTGCAATAATTCTAGTGAAAACCTACTGTTCAGTACTATTCTCCTATTCCCAAATTCGAAAAATATTTTTCAATTATTCAAAAATATTCCTTTTAAAGCCAATAAATATAGAGCAATATCTCCATATTTATTGGCCCCTGGCAAGGATTTTCTATCCTAGTTTTCCACTTGCCTCAACAATTTGATTAAGAAACTGTTCAACCTCTTCCTGACTTTTTCCAAGTTTACTTACAAAGCGGTCCAGTTCCTTCCCTTCTTGAAAAGCAATAAAGCTTGGGATTCCGTACACGTCTAGTTTCTCTAAAACTTCTGGAAAATGTTCTCGGTTTACTGCAATCATGTCTACCTTTTCTTTATACGATTCTTCTAAAATGGGCATAAATAAATCGGTATGCTGGCAGTCTGGGCAATATTCGGCATAGAATTTGGCCATAACTGGTTTTGTTGATAAAATTGCCTCTTCAAACTCTTGTTTCGTTTTAATCTCTTTCATTTTTAAATCCTCCCTATATTTGGTTTTCCATGATAGATTGATTGTTTTCACTACATAATTCACTTGCATCAAGGTATTTTTCGCAATCCAGTGCAGCCATACAACCGCTTCCTGCAGCGGTAATGGCTTGGCGGTATTTATGATCTTGAACATCCCCACAGGCGAATACACCTGGAATATTGGTTTCGGTGGTACCAGGATTCACCACGATATATCCCATATCGTCCGTTTTGATTTGATTGTCTAAAAATGCTGTGTTCGGTTTATGGCCGATGGTAACGAAAATACCATCCGTTTCCAGGATTTCCTCTTTTCCTGTTTCGCTGTTTCTTACTTTCAAGCCAGTAACGTGTCGATCCCCTGCAATTACTTCTTCAGGAATGGAATTTAAGCTCCACGTAATTTTGGGATTCTTTTTGGCACGGTCTTGCATAATTTGGGAAGCGCGAAGCTCCTTTCTGCGATGGACAATGCGAACCTCCGAAGCAAACTTCGTTAAAAAATTGGCCTCTTCCATAGCTGAATCCCCGCCGCCGACAACGATAATTTTCTTTCCTCTAAAGAAAAATCCATCGCATGTTGCACAGGTGCTTACCCCACGGCCAATATTTTCTCTTTCCCCCGGAATTTCCAAAAGTTTTGCAGAAGCTCCCGTTGAAATGATTAATGATTGCGTTTTTAGCTCCCCTATTCCTTCCACCGTTAAGGTAAAAGGGTTGTTTGAAAAATCGACCTTTTTAACCCAACCTCTTTTAAACTTTGCTCCAAAATGCTCAGCTTGCTTTCGCATGTTCTGCATCAACTCTCGTCCTAGAACCCCTTCAGGAAAACCAGGAAAATTCTCGACATCTGTTGTCAATGTCAATTGCCCTCCTGGTTCTGGCCCTTCAATGACTAAAGGACTTATGTTAGCACGTGCTAAATAGATTGCAGCGGTTAACCCAGCAGGTCCAGTCCCTAGAATAATAGCTTTATACATCTCATTCCCCCCTTTCTCTTAGTCATGAAGATTAACTTGCAATATTCGTGCCAATTTTAAATTCCTTGCAAAATCACTATTTCCCCAGCTTCTGATAGGTTACTTATTCCTATTTCCTATCATGTTTGAAAAAAATTTTTTTAAAACTAAGAAAACATGAACCAGGTCAACTTACCAATTAAAAAAGGGCGATTCCGATTAGGAATCGCCTACATTAAAACCTATTCAGTTAGATCGCTTTAGTTACTGTTTCAACATCCTCGAGCTTCTCAGGCTTTAACTTCTTTATTGCAAATCCAGTGGCACCGTAGAGTAAATCGAATAATGGGACAAAGAAAGCTAAAAAGACATATGGGAAATAAGCATATGGCGATACACCCAGCATCTGCGAACAATAGATGGCGTTGGAATTCCATGGAATAACCGGTGCACCCATCGTTCCAACATCCTCGATATTACGCGATAGATTTTCTGGCGCCAAATGATTATTTTTAAAGACATTTCTCATAAGCGAACCCGCTACAATCGCAGTTAATAACATCGATGAGCCAATCATATTTGTGATTAAGGCAATTAACATAGTCACTAAAGTTATTTTAAAAGTAGAACCGTGTGTACGTTTAACTAAAGGCTCTACTAAAGCACTGAGAATGCCTGATTGTTCTAACATGCCGGTTACACACATGGCTAAAAGGACAACAAGGAATGAGCTCATTAAACTGTAGAGCCCGCCTCTGCTTAGGATGGGGTCAACTAACGTACTGCCGCTTTTAAACACAAATCCATTGGTCATGATATCAAACACTTTTGTTAAATTATACCCCTGAGTAAAAACAGCGACAGCCATGCCGCTAAACACTCCCATTAATAGCGAGATAATAGATGGAATGCCCTTTATAAGCATCACTAGTACAACCAGAAGAGGAATCAATGAAATCCAGGATAAATGGAAATGCTTTGATATTACACCAGTGATTTGTTGAATCTCCTGCATATTCGCTCCACTTTTTCCATACTTTAAACCTAAAATGATAAAGATAATTGCTGTTAGAATATACGCCGGGACAGTTGACCATAACATATGTTTTACGTGTGACATTACTTTAGAGCCGGCAACGGTAGCTGCTAAAATGGTACTATCAGACAATGGTGACAACTTATCTCCAAAGAAGGAACCACAAATAATGGCACCTGCTGTCATTGCTTGGGGAACTCCAAGTGCATTACCAACTGTCATTAAGGCCAAACCCGCTGTACCCAAAGTCCCCCATGAAGTTCCGGTTGCAAGAGATGTTGCTGATGTTAGGAGCAAAGCCGTGATTAAAAAGTATTGCGGTGAAATTAATTCTAAGCCCCAATACATAACATAAGGGATTGTACCAGAAGCCATCCAGGTAGCAATCATGACGCCGACTACTAAAATAATCGTATTCGGCTCAAAAGATTGCTTTCCCATTTCCCAAGCCATATTTTGAACCTCATTATATTTGTATCCCAGTTTCATAACTAGCAGGCTCACAACAATCCATAACAACAAAAACATTAATTCCAGAGATGCACCAAAACCAAGTGTTCCTGTAAGCAGCAGGCCGAAAAAGATTAAGACAGAAACCACTGCATATTTAAATGACACCGGAAATTTATAAGATTTATCATCCCACGAAACAGTTGCATTTCCCTGCTTTTCAGGTTTGTTCCCCATACGCAAAACCTCACAATTCAATTAGTTTTTTTTAAAACCATATTTATCATAGTTTAGCTTAATCTGTTTCAATGCGCGCTCTAGTAAAGCCCTTGTGCAAGCAATATTTACTCTTACAAAGTTACCACTATCTTTTCCGTATGAACTCCCATCATTGACTCTAACCCCTGCGTCTGTAAAAAATTCATCCAATTCCGTACTGGTGAGGCCCAGCCCCTCACAGTCAATCCATAACAAATAGGAACAATCAGGATACTGAACTTTTAACTTTGGTAAATGTTTATGGATATAGTTAATCGAAAAATCAATGTTGCTTCGTAAATAAGCATTTAATTCATCCACATAATAATCGCATTTATTATAAGCCGTAATTAAAGCCTCAACTCCTAAATAGTTATAATCAAAGTGGTATTTTGTGTAAATATCATCAAATGCTTTTTTCATTTTTTTATTTTTTATAATCACATATGCACTGAAGAAAGAGGCTAAATTAAAGGTTTTACTTGGAGAGTTCATTACCACCACATTTTGATCTTCTTCCTCACAAATCTCTAAAAAGGAGTGAAAAGGCAAACTTTTGTGAATCATATCGCTATGAATTTCGTCACTTATAATCATTACGTTATTCTCACGGCATAAATCATACATTCTCTGCATTTCCGCTTTTGTCCATACCCGCCCGATTGGATTGGCTGGATTACATACAAGAAGTATTTTCACATCTGGTAGCTTTAGTTTAGCTTCTAAATCTTCAAAATCAATCTGATAACTTCCGTTGTAGTAAGTTAATGGATTGTCGACTGCAACTCTATTAAAATTCTCTATTACCCTTTTAAAGGTTGCATAGACAGGAGGCTGTATCACTACTTTGTCTCCCGGATTGGTATAGGCATCTAAAAACATCCATAACGCCCCTGTCATTAATCCAGGCGCATAACTAATATCGTCTGCCCTAATATCAATTTTATGATGGCGGCCATACCACCCTTTGATCGCATCATTAAATCGATCATGCGGAAAATATCCATAACCAAATACGCCAAAATCCACCTTTTCCCTTACAGACTCTAAAACTTCACATGGTGCCTTGTAATCGGTATCAGCAATGCCCAGTGGAATCAATTGGCCGCATTTTCCTTCATTGTCCCATTTATCGGAATCCGTACCAATTCGATTAATCGTTTCATCAAAGTTGTGAATCATGCTTACCCCCCATTTTTCTAAAAAATTACTGCGAATGCGTTTACATTTTCGCAGCCAATATATCAAATGAAACTTTTTAAAAGTCTTCCGGACACACCCCGAGATGTGTCCAAAGAACAGACAATTAAATAGCTCCATATAACATTTTAATCTTCTCGTCCGTCCAGCCAAAAATCCCACCGGTATGAATAAACAGTATGTTTTGGCTTCCCTGAAGTTTTCCATCTTTAAGTTCGTTGTATAAACCATACATCGACTTCCCGGTATATACCGGATCAAGGATAATCCCTTCTTCTTGTGCGAATTTCTCTATGAATCTCAGTTCATCCAATTGGCTCTTACCGTAACCTAAACCTATATAGCGATCAATAATGTTGATTTCCTCAGCCGAAAAACGGAGATGATGGTCTCTATATTGATCCATATCTTCTAAAATGTGTAATAGATCATGAACGGCTTGTTCCCTCTGATTTAAGACACTCATGCCAATAATGGTTTTATTTTGATTACTTTCTTTATTTCCATATAACAAACCGGCATAAGTACCGCCCGACCCATTCGTAACCACAATCGTGTCGAACACGATTCCTAATTCCTGTTCTTGAAGGAGTATTTCATAATAGGCTTCTACATACCCTAGAGCACCAATGCCGTTTGAGCCTCCCATCGGAATGACATAGGGGTTGTGCCCGGAGGCAATCAATTCTTTTGTCAATTTTGCAATCATGGGTGTTAAATCTTGATACTCATCCTCAGTTGCCACCTTAATGGTTGCACCAACTAATTTAGTAAGAAATAGATTCCCTTCCGTTCTATTTACTTCACTTTCTTTTAAAATCAACAAGGATTTCATCTGATATTTAGCCGCCAACACCGCAGTTGCCCTCGCGTGGTTCGATTGGATCCCGCCACAGGTAATTAAATAATCACATTTTCTGTTTTTTGCATCGGCTAATAAATATTCCAGCTTTCTAATTTTGTTTCCCGATGATCCCATTCCCGTCTGGTCATCGCGCTTGATAAAAACTGATTTGTTTAAGTGTTTATTGAAAAAGTCCACTTTTTCAACCTTTGTGGGTACATTGGCGATTTCTATTTTCTCCATTAAGTATTTTCCAATCATTATAGTATTTTTTTCTGTAAGACATCGGCTGTTTTTACATGATCCAAGGCTTTAAATAAATCATTTAGAAGATCATTTTTATCTTCAATGCCGCAGCTCAGCCGAACTAGCCCGTCTGTCACCCCTAATTCAAGCCTCTCTTTTTCAGGAATTACGGCATGGGACATCGTGAAAGGATAAGATAATATCGATTCAACACCGCCTAAGCTAACGGCCACTATAGGTATGCTTACATGGGCAAAAAAGTCCTTCACATTTTCATAGCTTCCTAAATCAAATGTTAAAACAGCTCCACCGCTGCCTGCTTGGGAAAAATGAATCTCCCGTCCATTGTGATATTCAAGACTCGGATAATAAACTGCCTTCACCTTGCTATGTTTTAGAAGCTCACCCGCTATAAATGCCGCATTTTCAACTTCCTTTTCCATACGGATTTTCATGGTCTTGATTCCTCTTAAAATTAACCAACAATCATATGGGGGGAGCATACTGCCCAGCATTTTTTGCGTTTTGAATAACGTTTCCGCAATCTCTTGATCATTGGTCACAACCAATCCAGCGGTTACATCACTATGGCCATTGATAAATTTTGTCGCACTATGGATGACGATATCCACTCCCAATTTAATCGGATTTTGGAAAATGGGTGTCATAAACGTATTGTCGATGATGGTCAGCAAGTTGTATTTCTTTGCTAAATTAACAACACCTCTAATATCGGTAACCGTTAATAGGGGATTAGAGGGTGTCTCAATATAAATTCCTTTTGTATTTTGCTTGATTGCTTTCTTCCAGGCGTTAAGATCCGTCTCATCCACGAAAGTGTATTCAATTCCGTATCTCGGAAACATCTCGGTTACGAGCTGATAGGCTCCCCCGTATATATCTTTACAAAGGATTACGTGATCCCCCTGTGAGAAATTTAGCAATACCGCAGAAATTGCCGCCATACCGGAAGCAAAGGCATATCCATATTTAGCAAACTCCAAACAGGCAACCGTTTCCTCCAATGCTTTCCTTGTTGGGTTGCCAAAACGCGTGTAGGTAAACTCTTGTGATTGCGCAAATTGAGCTTGATGAAAGGTAGAGGATTGATAGATCGGTACGGATGAGCTTCCGGTATGCTGATCAATCAACGGACCACCGTGAATTAATTTTGTATCCAGTTCCATTTTGTTCACTCCTTTTGATTAATAATTATGCAAGAGTTGTGCCATAATAAAATCCTTGTTAATTCAACATTCCTGCTTGCAAAAAGGAGATGAAATTATCATTTCCGCGATGATTATAGCGAAACATGACCATTCAGTACTGCTCTTCTATTCCCAAATTTGAAAAATATTTTATTAATTATTCAAAAATATTTTTCCTTAAAGTAAAAAGATTGCAAATGAAATTGCAATCTCAGGGAAAAGTTAGAAAACTTTTAGATGATATCGTTCTAGCTTACGATAAAGTGTCGATAAACTAATTTTCAATTCATCGGCTACTTTTTCTTTGTCATTTCGGCCATGACCACTCATAAAGAAACTTTGAATAATGGACTTTTCATATTCGGCAACCATCTCATCTAAGCTTAACCCTCCTGTCTGAATAGGTGCCTTAATCTGGTACAAATAATCCGGAAGATCTTGAAAACCAATTACATCCGATTCCGCCATATTCACCATATACTCCACAATATTTTCTAACTGCCGAATATTCCCTGGCCAATCATATTGGATTAGCCATTTTTCTAACTGTGGGTCCACCGTCATGTACGGACGGTTTAAGATTGAACAATACTTACAAATGAAGTATTGGAGGAAGAAGGGAATGTCTTCCCTCCTCTCCTTCAATGACTTTGTATTTAGCGGAATCACATTGATTCGATAATATAAATCCTCACGGAAGGTACCATTTTGAACCATCTCTTCTAAATTGCGGTGTGTTGCCGTTATCACACGAATATTGACAGGAAGCGATTTGTTTCCTCCTACTCTTTCAACCTCTCGTTCCTGTAATACCCTAAGAAGTTTGGGCTGCAGGGAAAGAGGTAGATCCCCTATTTCATCAAGAAAGATGGTTCCATGATTCGCCAGCTCAAACTTCCCTGCTTTTCCTTCCCGGTTTGCCCCTGTAAAAGCCCCGCCCGAATAGCCAAACAATTCACTTTCTAGTAAACTCTCCGGTATAGCGGCACAATTAACCGCAATAAAAGGGTTGTTTTTCCGATTCCCTTCATAATGAATCGCCTTTGCCAATACCTCTTTCCCCGTTCCCGTTGCCCCTCTAATTAAAACGTTTGCCGTGCTGTTTACAATCCGCCTGGCTTTACGGATTACCTCTTTCATATCCTCGTTTTTGCTGACAAAGTTATCAAAGGTAATGATTTTATTTGTATTTAATGTCTCTTCGTATAAATTGCATTGTGATGCGAATCTTTCATTCTGCGATATTAACTGGGATTCTACTACAAGACTTAGATGTTGGAGGAATCCCTTAAGTGATTCAGCATTTTCAATCATCTTTTCTTTTTGTTCCATTGAAAAGCCCATGAGTCCTATGGCTCCTAATGTCTCACTTCCCTTGACAATCGGAAAACCAATGGTTGCTGTCTCTTTGCATTCCTTAAAAAATTTACAGCTCATACAATGGGATTCATTTTTAATAACATCATAGGTCATATCGGGTCTGCCGGTCTTCATTACAGCACGCAACAAGGAGCCATCAGGTGCAGGTTTGCCAATTTGATGTTGATAGCTTCCTGTACCGCTAACCCGATATCCGTTTCGGTCAAGGATGGTGATATCAAAACCAAGTACCGCTGTTAGGTTTTCCGAAAATAGTTGAATGAATTCCCGATTTTGAGTGATACCTCTCACGTTTTCTACCTCCCGTATGCTCCAGTGCTTTTAAATTTTTCCACGTACTATTTCTATATGCAATTTTCAAGCCAACAATAAATTTCCGAAAAACTATGTAAAAAAAAGCAAAACATCATTGTTTTGCCAATTTTCTATTTTTCTATTATACTAAATTTCTCAATTATGAAAATACATTCTCTCAAGGTTGATAAAATTTCAGATATTTACCTACCAAAGACCTTACTGAGGAGCACTTCCTTTTGCCGTACTGTTATTCTAATGCTGTTTCAAGATCGTTCCATATATCCTCTACATCCTCAATTCCAACTGAAAAACGAACGAGTCCATCATCGAGACCTGCTTTTTCTCTTTCTTCTTTTGGGATGATGGCATGTGTCATCGAAGCTGGATGTTGAATTAATGTACCTACATCACCTAGGGAAACGGCTAAAGTACTCAGTTTTACTGAATTCATAAGTTTAACCCCTGTTTCGTATCCCCCCTTCAAGACAAAAGAAATCATTGCTCCGGGACCTTTCATTTGTTTCTCCATGATCTGTTGATCTTCAAAGCTTGCAAGTCCGGGAAAATATACCTTCTCTATCGCCTCATGTTTTTCCAGACGTTCAGCCAAAATCTGTGCATTTTCTTGAGAGCGGTCCATGCGAATATGCAAGGTACGTATCCCCTGACAGAGAAGCCAGGCATCCATAGGGGACAAATTTGCTCCCATCGTCTTCTGCACTTCTTTCCTCATCGGATCAATGATTTCCTTACTGGAAATGACGAGTCCGCCAATAAGATATCCATGACCAGACAAATATTTTGTTGCACTGTGGATAACAATATCAATGCCGCATAAAATAGGATTTTGTAAGTATGGAGACAAAAATGTATTATCAACAACCGTCAAGATTCCCTTTTGCTTAGCAAGCCCCGCTACACTCTTCATATCTACCAAGGAAAGCGTAGGATTGGAAGGGGTTTCAAAGTAGATTACTTTCGTTCTATCTGTTATGTGTGGTTCAATCTCTTCCCCTGTCTTAAAGGGGACAAATGTTACATCAATTCCAAATTTCTTTACCGTTTTAGATAGAAATGCGTGCGTCGCCCCATACAACGCTGTGTGTGCAACAACATGATCCCCTGCTTGCAAAACACCCAAAAGGCAGCCAGTTATGGCAGCCATTCCAGATGAGAAAGCCAAACACCCTTCACCAAATTCCAATTCTGCTACCTTCTCCTCCAGTTCTCTTACATTTGGATTTCCCAGGCGTGAATACATAAATCCTGGATCCGCTCCCGCGAAGCGTTGTGCTCCTACCTCTGCATTATCAAAAACAAATGTGGAAGTCATATAAACAGGGGAGATGTGTGAGCCATGCCCTGGATCTTTGTTTACTTTTACTAGTTTTGATGTATAGTTCATGAGTATTTTCGCCTCCTGATTTTTGTAATCTGAAATGTTGCAGTTTTTATTTCTTCCTATTCGGTGTATACAAGTCTTTATATGCAAAAGTTATGCCAATTCTGTAAACCTTATAAAATCTGCAGTTTTCATTTTAAAATTTTCAAGTTATTTTCATTTTTGCCAAGGTTCACTGCAAAACATTGTAATGATCGAACCTACCAATTTTGCAATATCGAGAATACTTTCCTATAATTGGAGGGATTCTAAATATTATTCTAGCTTCTAAGTATTTCGTATGCCCGAAACACCCGTTCCACTAGCCCGATTAGGAGAGGCGCTTAATTCTCCGTGCTAATCCTGGATATCTAATTTTCATCATTTTGTTAATTAATATATCTAAATCTTGACTATATTTAATGGTTCTTGGATCAGACAGGCCATATATTGATCCTGACTTTTCCATTTCTATTTTTAGATATTTGTATTCTTCCACATATTTCATAAGTTCCATTTTTTATTCCTCCTTAAAGCAATCAGTGATATCAGTCTCCTTTGCTAATGTATATATATTTTGCAATTCCCATGCCAATCTTTAATTCTCTGTTAAGTGACTGTTCTTCAAAGATTGTATTAAGCTAGTCAGTCTCATTTCCTTTCATAATTGAGAAAAGTGTTTTCTAGATTGAGAAAAACTTTATTAGTCTAGTAAGCATTAATTTTAAGGATAGGAGGTGAGTTAATTGGCTAAATCATTGGAATTACAATTCGTAACGGCCACCGGTAAAATTGCCCGTATTGTGTTGATAATCCAATGGAACCGATTGACGAAGCGGTTGTGAATCAATCGATGGATGAAATCGTAAGCTCAGGGGCTTTCTATACAGGAAGCGGCGACCTTGTTTCGACAAAGGGAGCAAGAATCGTGGAGCGCAATGGAACAGATTATGAGCTTGTTTCGTAAGGAGGGAGGCCGGGTTCTTTGTGAGAAACCGGCCTCTTTTAGTAATTTGTTTCTATTTATCCTTAAAATATCCTTATTTTTAGCTGGATATACAGTTGTAAATCCACAGGGACGGTTCTACTTGCCTTTTTCGGGCTAAAAAAGCCTCCAGAACCGTCCCCGTGGTTCCCCACCCCGTACAGAAAAACTGACCCAAATGGGTTGTCATTCAACGCCCGCTTGGGTCACCTTCATGTAGAAATTAAAACCAACAAAATGGAAATATCGGCCAGCAAAATGGAATGAAGCATGCTCCCCAAAATCCATATCCATACCCTTCATTTTTATAAGAAGGATTGAATTCAACAATTTCTAATCCATCCCGTCTTACTTCTACGACTCTCCCTACTGCCCATTCTCCGTTTTCTTTCTTAAAACGAACCAATTCACCCTCTAAGTGACGGGCGTTTTCATAATTTAATTGCATGTAAGTCCCTCCTTTCAAAAGTGGACTTACTATAAGGTATGATAGATATGACTTCTTGCTAGGGCAAACGTCATAAGTTTGTCTGAAATGCTAGAAATTCTTATCACTAGAGTTAGATAAATGATACAACGGAGTAAGAACTCTTCTATGTATACTAGAATCAGATGTTAAACACTTGAAAAAAGCCACAGGGACGGTTCTCATGGCCCAAAAAAGCCGCAAGAACCGTCCCTATGGTCACTTAACACCTAACATATTTTCGTTTGAAGCCAAGCCGCCCTCGGTCTAGATCCTTTTGAATATTTTCGGAAGCATGCAGAATACTGCTTTTTTTCTTGTCACGCTTGATTTCGACTGGACCCACTGCCTTTGCAGTTTCAACCGCCTTATCATGGAGCGGCAAATAGGATATCCCGACGGTGTACATAAAATTATTCATCGCCGATTTCGTCCGGTCTGGAGAATCTTGAATCGTATTTTTCACCAGATCAAGCATTCCGGCAAGCTTGCTTGCACTAAACTCACTGTCCGGGCGATTACCCAAAAGCCAGCAGTAACAACTCCAGCCTGCCGACATTTTAAGCTCCTCCCCGCTGGCAATCCATTTATCGGCAACAGCTTGCGCAATATCGGTTTCAGCCAACGTTACGGCAACAACATAATCAGACAGCATATAAAAATACGCCGCTCCAATCCAACGCTCAAAATCCTCCTCCGTCATGGCCATGGGATCCGCAATGATGCCGGCAAAATACATGGCATCGTAGTTTCCGGTGGCGTAAAGCTCCTCTGCCAAAGGCTGATCTTTCTTGATTTTCTTCGCAATCGGCTTCATTGCACCTGTAGCCACACCAAAAAGCGGCTCATGTGCACCATTGCTTATGTACGTCTTTTTCATTCGTTCCTTGCCAAGCGCCTCTAGTTCTTGCATAACCGTTTCGAAATTCATCATTTTACACTTCCTTCCTTTATCATCATACCCACTTCTATAGGGATGTTCTCATGGTCATTATGCAAAAAACAATAAGGAATAGAGAAAAAAAGAGTGACATTTTTAGCCACTCCCTATCAAAATGAAATATAATTTTCATATTATAGTATAGAAAAAATAGAACTGTAACCTATACGTACAGACTTAAAAAGTGTTTTTTGTATAAACAGTAAAAATTCATGGTATACATCCATTGGATTGGTTTGTTTTGTTTCAATTAATACTAAATGATTATAATCATTTAGCAGCTGGTCGAGCTCTTGGCTACACTTGATTGTTTCTTGACACACCAATCCTTTATCCATTCCTACCTTAATCATCTCTTCTCTTTTCTTGCTTATAGCAAACTCCAAATCTGCCAGTTTCATTATGGACTCACACCTCGAAAAATTATTATAACTGTGTATATCTGCTAATCATATGAGGCAACTTGGACACTAAAATCATTATATCATTTTCCGACTTTTAAAAAATCAATTCGATAAAACAAGATAAAAACAGACAAAAACAGACACTATCCCAATAACAAATCAATATAGTTGAGACCGGCCATATCGTGAAGCCGGTCTCTTTTAATAGAATAATGAAGGGAAGGACCTATAAATGGGAATTCTACAGGGACGGTTCTCAATTACTTCCCATTTATTAAGCTTTTATTAATAAATGATTAAGAAATATAAGCCATAGGAACTAGTAAACTTCCTCTCTTCTCCATCACCAGGAGAAGAGTTCGTTAGTTGTAAAAATCTTAGTCAAAAAATAAACGGGCCTTTACTCCCTCTTTTCTAACTACAGCAATTTACAATTCTTAACATCCAGTTAAAACTAGCAAACTATAATAGGATTTATTGAAAACGATATAGGGAAAAGAGGGGTAATTTCATGAATAACGAAAGAGCACTGGATGAATGGATCAAAAACTGGAGCGAGGAAAGCCTGAGCAAAAATTTGGACCGACGCAGCTTTTTACAAGGCGCCACTAAGATTGCAGGACTATCATTAGGACTCGCTCTCGCCCAGTCAGTTGGAGGATTGAATGTTGAAGCTGCTCCAATGTTTAGTGATTATCCTTTTACCCTTGGTGTTGCATCCGGTGACCCGCTATCTGATGGAGTCGTATTATGGACAAGACTTGCACCAGACCCGTTAAACGGAGGCGGAATGCCCGACACCGAATTCGAGGTAAAATGGGAAATGGCACAAGACGAGCATTTCCGCCACATCGTCCAAAAAGGAACGGAGATTGCCTCCCCTCAACTCGGACATACCGTCCATGTTGAAGTAAGCGGGTTAAAAGCCAATCATCTTTACTATTACCGTTTCAAAAGCGGAAACGAAATCAGTCCAGTAGGAAGAACAAAAACACTGCCAAAGGCAGGTTCTAATGTCTCCAATCTAAAATTTGCCTTTGTATCCTGTCAGCAATATGAACATGGTTACTATACCGCTTATCAGCATCTGGCGAAAGAAGATCTCGATGTGGTATTTCACCTTGGGGATTACATCTATGAATACGGAGCAAACGAATATGTTGCAGCGAACGGAAACGTCCGGACGCATATTGGTCAAGAAATTATCACTCTTCAAGATTATCGAAATCGTTACGCCCAGTATCGCAGTGATGCAAACCTAAAAGCTGCCCATGCCGCCTTCCCTTGGATTGTAACCTGGGATGATCATGAAGTGGAAAATAACTATGCAAATGTCATTCCAGAAAAGGGACAATCTGTTGAGGAGTTTATCAAACGACGTGCAGCTGCGTATCAAGCCTATTATGAAAACATGCCGCTGCGCAAATCCACCATGCTTGGCGGTAACATGCAATTATATCGCAGCTTCCAATATGGGAATTTGGCCAATTTCTTTGTCCTCGATACCCGCCAATACCGGGATGACCAGGCAAATGGAGATAAAAGCAGTCCGCAGACAGCTGAGTCTCTTGATCCAAACCGTACTTTAATGGGCATGGAACAAGAAAAATGGCTTCTCGACAACCTGGAACACTCAAAATCGGTATGGAATGTGATGGCACAGCAAATCTTCTTTGCACAGCGGAATTACGGCACCGCTGCTTCACCAAAATTCAGTATGGATGCCTGGGATGGTTATCCGGCTGCACGCCAGCACCTGCTAGATTTTGCAAAAAACAGAAACATCGACAACTTAATCATTTTAAGTGGAGATGTTCATGCAAACTGGGCTTCCAACCTATTGACCAATTTTGATGATCCGAACTCGAAGATCATTGGAGCTGAATTTGTTGGAACTTCGATTACCTCTGGTGGTGATGGATCGGATAAACGAGCCGATACGGATAAAATCTTGGGCCTCAATCCGCATATTCAATTTTTCAATGATTTTCGAGGGTATGTACGCTGTAAGGTAACACCGGAGAAATGGCAAGCAGATTACCGCGTGGTTCCATACGTATCTTCCCAGGGGGCAGACATTACGACTAGAGCTTCCTTCGTCTTTGAAAAAGACCAAAACGGACTGAAGGAAGTATCAAAAGCAGCTGTTCCACACGGCAAGCGGCGATCGAATGAAGTAGAGGAAGATCGTGATCGTGCCCATACACGCGCACATGAAAAACAAGTAGAGAAACAGCGTGGAAAAATCCTACATTAATTCAAAATCGAAAGGCAGTGATTAAGCATGTTATCCAATATTGGAATCCCCGGTTTAATTATCGTTCTCGTGATCGCATTAATTATTTTTGGCCCCTCTAAATTACCGGATATCGGCCGGGCGTTTGGGCGTACATTAACTGAATTTAAAAGTGCCTCCAAGGGACTCATTTCAGATGAAGAAAAAGAGGATGAAAAAAAGCCTGTCCTGACGGCTGTAGAGAAAAAGGGATAATCGATTTTAAAAAAAGTGGACGAGGCAACTCGTCTACTTCTTTTATGAAGATTAAAAAAGGGAGGTACAGACATGGAACATCAACATCTTTTAGGGCATCTCGAAGAATTACGGAGCAGAATCATAAAAACATTAGTGGCATTTGTATTCTTTTTGATCGTGAGTTTTTGTTTTGTAAAGGAAATCTATCATTGGCTCGTTCAAGATATGGATCAGAAACTTGCCATACTTGGACCGAGTGATATCCTGTGGATTTATATGGTGATTGCGGCAGTCATTTCAATCGCTGTGACAATTCCTGTGGCGGCCTATCAAACATGGCGCTTTGTTTCCCCCGCTTTAAAACAGGAAGAAAAACAGGTCACGTTACGATTCATCCCAGGTCTCTTTCTATTATTTCTCTTAGGAATCTCGTTTGGATACTTCGTATTATTTCCGATGGTCCTGAAGTTCTTAACTTCTTTATCGGACGGTCAATTCGTGACGATGTTTACTGCCGAAAAATACTTCAGGTTCATGATCAATCTTATTTTGCCTTTCGGATTTCTATTTGAAATGCCGCTTGTGGTGATGTTTTTAACAAAACTAGGGATTCTCAATCCGAAGAGGCTCGCGAAAGCTCGGAAAGTCTCCTATCTGGCTTTGATTGTAATAGCAGTGGTCATTACTCCGCCGGATTTTCTATCTGACTTTTTAGTGACCATTCCTTTACTTGTTCTGTATGAGTTGAGCATTACTTTGTCGAGGGTGGTGTATAGGAAAAAGCTTATGAATGAAAATGTGGCAGTAGCACAAATATAAAAATTCCACATGGGCGGTTGTCTTGGTTGTATCAAAACTGTCCCCATAGTCTCTAAAGCAGCCAATTTGTTTCAGGTTTCCGATGTGTTTTTTACTTTTATAACGGAATTTTTTTGTATATAATGGATATATACTAAAAAAGAGAAGTGCTGCAAACACTTCTCCCTGCAGCTGCTACCGTCAGGGTGGTGGTTGTCAAATACCTTATTGATTTTCTTGAGAACCTCCCTTTTGCTTACGACGGCGTAGGGTGGTTTTCTTGTTTTCTAGAATGTTTTTCCGAAAGAAATAAGCAGTCAGTTCACGCAGTAGCCCTTTCAGAACTTCTCGTAGAATTTCAAGAAATGTTTCCATGATTATCACCTCCCTTCCTTAGCAACGGAAAGAAGACTGACAACCTACCACCCTAACAATATTCAGTTGCAACTCCATTCTAACACTTTCTATAAATACAATAGCCTATCAATCTTCGACAAAATTCGCAGAGCGGCTATCAGAACTGCCCTTATGAAAAGCTTCTTTTCTTTTTTATGGCTCGTTAACTTTCCGTGAAGTACAATAATTGGTGATAGTATAAATACATGGACATGTCTAGTTAAATTTTCAAAAACTGACCATACTGGAAGGGTAAGGATTTGTCCTTTAGATATAAGAGGAGGAATGGAAATGTCCTATGTTGTTGATTTTAAAAATGTGTCTACGATTGGTTTAGAGTCTTCACCTGCAGCAGATGCGCTTGCTGGTTTACGTGCGAATGAAGCCCGTTACTTTATGAACAAATACAAGCATGAATTTACGGTTGTCCCAGCTAGCGAAAGCAAGGAAACCCTTGATTATGTGAACCGAATTTTGAAAGAAGAACGTGATATTGAGTTTGCAGCCAAACCTTTAGAGACCTCGCGTTTACAAGTGGAAAATATCGATTGGACTTATGTCTTTTATGAGGATGGTCTTTCGGTCAACGTCCTGTATACGCTTGATGGCCCTAAGCCAAAGCGGGCCGTTGGTTTTAAGCTTTCTGAGGGGATGGAGGTCCCTAAGGAGTTAGAAGGGAAGTTTAAGTTTGCTAGGCAGAAGTCTAAACTAGCAGGAACCATTCGGGGCTCGTATTTTGTCATTAAAGGAGAATATTAAATTCCACCGGGACGGTTCTCCCGGCTTTTTTTGTCTATGAGTGAGAACGGTCCCTTTGTCGCCAAAATTGTCGATAAAAGCTAATTTTGTGTTGATATCATTCATTTTTGTGTTGATATACGGCAAAAAGTGTCGATATAATCCCATTTTGTGTCAATATCATAAAAACGGCCATTCGTTTACCCACCGTTTTAGCTCTTTACCCACCTATTTGAGCTATTTACATTCCGGTTCTCCCCTTTTACCCTCCACTTCACATTTTAGCTACTGAAAATCAGTTATCCTTTTCTAAAAATTACCTTTTTAAATTTAAATTACCATTTTCAGTAAACCCCTAGCCCTAGATTGGGTATCCTTTATAACCTAATTTCATTTACCCACTTGTTTTGGCTCTTTACCCACCACTTTGGGGCGTTTACATTCCAGTTCTCCCCTTTTATCCACCACTTCTGGCCATTCACCCTCCACTTCGCATTTTAGCTACTGAAAATCAGGTATCTTTCTTTAAAAATTACCATTTTCAGTAAACCCCTAGCCCTAAATTAGGCCTCCTTTTCAACCTAATTTCATTTACCCACTAGTTATGGCTCTTTACCCACCACTTTGGGGCGTTTACATTCCGATTCTCCCCTTTTACCCACCACTACTTCCTATTTACCCTCCAAAATAAAAAGGGCAGCTTCATATAGAGTCGAAGCCTGCCCGAAATGTAGCTATATTCTTAAACCGATTTCACCATCCCACCATCCACAAGCAACGAACTTCCTGTAACATAGGTGTTCGCATCCGAAGCTAAAAAAGTGACAACTCTAGCAAACTCCTCTGGTTTCCCATACCTGCCAAGAGGAATATTCTTCTTGGAAGCCGCCTCCACCTCATCAGGAGAAACCCCCAACTTATCTGCCTTAAGCTGATCTAGAAAAGCTACTCGGTCTGTTGCAATTCTACCCGGTGATACGGTATTGACCAAAATATTGTACGGAGCCAGTTCTTCCGCAAGACTTTTCCCAAGTCCAAGAACGCCTAAACGAAAGGTATTCGATAAAATTAGGCCAGGTATCGGTTGTTTAATGGAAGAGGAAGCGATATTAATGATTCTGCCGCCTTCTTTCTTTAAATCTGGCAGAACTTCTCGGACAAGTCGCACATAGCTTAATAGATTCAATTCGAAAGCTTGATACCAATCTTGATCTTGAAAGTCTTCAAAACCTCCCCCCTTTGGTCCTCCCGAGTTATTAATTAAAATCTGAATGTTTCCTAAGGTTTCCCTCGTATGCTTGACTAATGCTTCAATTTCCTCCGCTTTGGTAATATCCGCGGGAAAATAGGCAACTTTCCCTTCTCCTAACGACTGCAGCTCTTCTTGAACTTCCTTCAGCTTTTCTTTATTTCGGCTGGTTAACATAACATTAGCGCCCTCCATGACGAGTTGGGCCGCTATCGCTTTTCCCAATCCTTGGCTAGATGCCACCACAATCGCTGTCTTTCCTGCTAAATGTAAGTCCATTTTTTTCTCCCCCATATCAAATTTTATCGATTTCACAGGCTTCCGCTAGCAGTTCAACAAGATGAACCACTTTGATTTTTTCTTCTTTCCTTTCGCGCCTAACACCTAATTTCATCTGTAAATGGCATCCCGGATTACTTGTGACGATGATGTCCGGCTCCACTTTTTCAATATGATTCATCTTTTGATCCAACACTTCCATCGCTTCATGGTAATGGACGACATTGTAAATTCCTGCAGATCCACAGCACATGTCCTGTTTTTCAAACATACGGTAATCAATCCCCGGAACCTTCTTAATTAATTGATGAGGCTCATCAGCGACTTTTTGAACATGCCGTAAATGACACGAGGGTTGGTAGGCAACGATTTTTCGAATTTCTTTGGTAAATGGCAATGAACTCTCGGTCAATAAAACGCTAATGTCTTTACACCGCGCAGCAAATTTCTCTGCACGAGAATGCCATTCTGATTCTGCCTCAAACAATTCAGGATACTCCACCAACATCGCACCACAACCGCCGATACTATTGACAATAAAATCAAAATCATAGTGTTCAAAGGCGGCGATATTTTTTTTAGCAAGGGCGATGGTCTCTTCTTTTTTCCCACTATGATGCAAAAGGGCTCCACAACAGGATTGTTCTTCAATCAAGGTGACTTCACAGCCAGCAAGCTGCAGTAATTTCATACTGTCATCATTGATTTTTGAAAACATCACATCCATAATACAACCCACAAAAAATCCAACTGTATGGGTCTTCTTCCCAATCGGAGGTAATACTCGATATTCTCTTTCCTTTTTTGCCGGCATCTTGATCATGGGAGTAATGGATTCCATTGCCTGAATACTTTCTGGGAATGCCTTCATAATGCCTGACTTTCTCGCTAAAGAAACCATTCCGGTTTTTTGTGCGAATTGTAACCCTCTTCCCGCAACCTTTTGCCACTTTTTATTCGGTAATCCTTTTTCAAGGAGCATCGTTTCCATTTTGGAAGCAGGCTTCTCGTTCGCGATGAATTCCTTCGCGGATTGCAAAATGGTTCCGTATTGAACATTGGTCGGACAGGCGGTTTCGCAAGCTCGGCAGCCTAAACATAATTCAATGGAGGATGCGGCAGCCTCGACTGAAATCTTTTCTTCTGATAATAATTTCACTAAATTGATTCGCCCCCGTGGTGACTGGGTTTCCACACCGGTCGTCTCGTAGGTGGGGCATTTTGGCAAACAATAACCACATTGGACACAGGCAAAGGTTTCTTCATAGGCTAATCTATCGCTTCTACTCATCGGTTAACACAAACCTTTGTCCAGGCTCCGGAAATATTTTTCCGGGGTTTAAGAGATTATGAGGATCCCAGGCTTGTTTCATCCGTTTCATCATCGATAAACCAGCTGCACCAAGCTCCATTTCCATAAACGGAGCCTTCATTGTTCCAATCCCATGTTCTCCTGATAATGTGCCGCCCATTTCGACTGCAGCTTGAAAAATCTCCTCGACTGCTTTTTCCACTCGTTTCATTTCTTCGATATCACGTTTATCCGCTATGATATTCGGATGCAAATTCCCATCTCCAGCATGGCCAAATACAACTAAATCGATGGTATACTTTTCTCTTATTTCCTTTAACCGTTGAAACATATCGGGAATCCGACTGCGCGGAACCGTAGCATCTTCTGAAATCTTCGTTGGCTTTTTTCGAACAATCGCTGGAGAAACGAGTTTTCTCGCCTTCCAAAGTTCGGCTTCTTCTTCCTTTGTTTCTGCTATTTTCACTTCTCTCGCGCCAATTTCTAAACAAATTTCCTTCACCCTTTGGGCTTCTGCTTCGATGGCAGCAGGATGTCCGTCCAATTCGATTAATAACAGCGCTTCGATATCGGTGGGTAACCCGGATGGCTCAAATTGCTCTACTGCGATAACAGATGCTTGATCCATAATTTCTAATTTCGATGGTAAAATCCCACCTGTCAGGATGCTGGAAATCGCTTTTCCGGCAATGACGAGGTCATCAAAAAGGACCATTAACGTTCCGGTCGACTGTGGTTTAGGGATTAACTGTAGTATCGCTTTTGTGATAATCCCTAACGTCCCTTCAGAACCAACCATTAATTTCGTTAAGTCATAGCCTGTTACATTTTTTACCGTTCTTCCCCCGGTTTGGATGACTTCCCCGTCAGCCGTAACCACTTCAAGGCCGAGCACATAATCCTTCGTCACCCCATATTTAAGTCCGCGCGGGCCGCCGGCGTTCTCCGCTAAATTCCCGCCAATGGTAGACACATGGGAGCTGCTCGGATCAGGAGGATACATTAGACCATATTCACTGGCCATTTTATTGATATCTGCCGTGATCACTCCTGGGGAAACAATCGCGACTAAATCATCTGGTTCGATCACTAACGTATCTGTCCATTTAGAAAAATCAAGGACAATCCCGCCATGAACCGGTAATGGGCCCCCGCTTAAGCTCGTTCCCTTTCCCCTTGGATAAATCGGTGTTTTATGTTTATTGGCTACTTTGACAATTCCGACCACTTCATTCGTAGAAGTGGGCTGCACAACCACATCCGGTGGAAACACGCCGAAAGAGGCATCATAGGAATAACTGGCAAGATCCGCTTCATTTGTAAGGACTCGACGTTTGTCCTGAACCACTTGGCGGATTTCTATTTCGATTTCTGCATGTATCACAACCCCCACCTCCCTTTCTAAAAAATATATAGACAGAATATTGAGAGTATTATAGATAAAAATTAGTTATAATGAACAAAATGAGAATGAGAGAGGATGACAATTTTGAAAGTAGCCTTAATTCATGCAACAACCACAGCCTTACAGCCGATTGAAAAAGCGTTTCAGGAATCTGCTCCTGAAGTAGAGCTGCAACATTTTATGGACACCCATCTGCTTTCCATGATGGAAAAAGCCGGGGGCCTCACTCCCGAAATCATTCGCAGATTTTCGGTATTGGTAAACCTTGCTGCTGAATCGGAAGCCAATTGCATTCAATTGACTTGTTCAGCCTTTAATAACACACAAAAGATTTTGCAGCCGATGCATGCGGTTAAACTTTTTCGGTCCGATGAAGCAATGTTGGATGAAGCACTAGCTTATGAACGAATTGGCCTCATTTCCACCGTTAAAGAAACCCCAATCGCCTTAATGAGTTATTTACGAGAAAAAAGACCGGATTGTATCATTGAATCTCTAGTAGAACCGGGACTAATCCATCTTCTATTTCAAGGAAGGATTGATGAACATGATGAAAGGGTACGTAACATGATCCAGCAAATGGACGGAACAGTGGATGTCATTGTCCTTTCACAGTACAGTATGGCTCATGTTGCCGATCAGGTTCAGACCTCTGTTCCGATTCTTACTGCACCACAAGCAACGGTGAACAGATGTTTAGGCTATTTAAAATCTCATTCCTCTTGAACTTAAAACAGCCGGCTGTTTTGCTTTTACTAGCAAAATGCCGGCTTTTCTTTTTCCTCTTAATTCCTAATGCTGGGTGCCACCGAATAACTTTCCAACCCCATGAATCTTTTCAAGTACCACGATTAAAATGACAGAAATGAAAATAACCACACTCGACACAGAAGCGACGATTGGATTATACGCATCCTGCATCGTTGAGAAAATCTCGATTGGAAGGGTTCGCATATCCGGAGATATCATAAACAATGAGACGGTAACATTATCAAAAGATGTCAAGAATGCAAATAATCCTCCAGAGATCATGGCCGGCCGGATGAGCGGCAGGGTCACCTTCCAAAAGACAATCAATGGATTTGCCCCTAGAATCGCGGCTGCTTTTTCCAAATTGTAATCAAATCCGCTTAACCCTGTTAGGACCAAGCGAATCACATACGGGATACAAATGATCGTATGTGCAATTAAAAAGCCTGTTGAAGTACCTGCAAGCATCATCGGTGTGAAATAGATCAGCAGGGCAATCCCTAGTACAAGTTGAGGTACACTTAACGGCGCGGTCAAGATGGATGTAATATAGTGCTTTCCGGGAATATCATACTTCGCAATCGCAAGGGCCCCCAGCGTCCCGAATAAAACAGCAAAAAAGGCAGCTAAGGAAGCAAAGAGCAAACTATTATAAAAGGCTTCGACGAATTCAGTGCGTTCTAAAATCTTTGTATACCATTGCAGCGAAAAACCTTTTGGTGGAAAGCTTGGATAAGCTGCACTTGTAAACGATGCAGGGATGACCACCATTAATGGAAGTAAGATATAGATGATCCCGATCACAGCAAGGACCACACGGAACTTTCCAAGTACTTTCATCATCGGAACACCTCCCGAAACTTACTTTTTTCAAATGCACGTGTAAAGATGAAAACGGAAAGAAGCGTAATCAAAAGGAGTACGTACGACAATGCTGAACCAAATGTCCATTTCAGAAGGTTGTTAATTTGATCATATACAACCACTGGCATCATCGGAACATTTGCGCCTCCCATTAAAGAAGGAGTGACATAGGCACTCATCGATAAACTAAAGACCAGCACACAGCCCGATACAATCCCTGGCAAACTAAGCGGAAGAGTAATCGAAAAAAAGCTCCGCAGTGGACTGGCACCAAGAATCGCTCCCGCTTTCTCTAATGATGGGTCAATATTATACAAGCTCGTCACAATCGCTAACACCATGAAAGGCAAATAGGCATTTGAAAGACCGATGACCACACCAATTTCAGAGAATAATAGATTGAGCGGCTTATGAATAATGCCCAGATTCATTAAAAGTGAATTGATCGTACCGTTCGGTAATAATAATAAGTACCATCCAAAATTACGTACAACAATGCTGACCAAAAGAGGGGAAGCAATTAATAAAGTAATATATCCCCGAACTTTCGGTGAGCTTTTCGCCATCGTTAACGCGATGGGGTATCCCAGAATAAGGGAAACAAGTACAGAATATAAACTGATTTTTACCGTCAACCACATCGAAGATAAGTAATAGTGGTCGGTAAATAACGTGATATAGTTTTGTAAACTAAAAGCGGCATCGGTACCATTCAAACTATCAGTAGAAATAAAACTTAAATACAAAATATACAGCATCGGGACCACAAAGAATCCAAAGATGAATAACAGGATTGGGACTAAAAGAAGAAGCCCGGCAATCCAAGTTCTTCTTTTTTTCACTTTCGTCCTTTTTTGCGGTTCCGCCTTTACCGTTTTTTGTTCACTTACTTCTTGATCAGCATAATTTCTGACGGGTTCCATCCAACATACACCTCACTTCCATTTTGCCAGGTTGAGTCATAGGAACTGGTTAATAATTGTAGCGTTTTCCCTTGCAGGGAAACATCTACTTCCCATGAAGTACCAAGGTAATTCAGCTGAATGATTTTAGCCGGCTGAAGTTCCAAGTTTGGTGAGGAGGTTTCCCTCGTTGAGGAAATGTGAACATTCTCAGGGCGAATATAAAGTCTCACCTCATCCCCTGCTCTCAATGAACGATTCTCGCCAATCATATTGGCCGAATCGACATGAATGATTTCCTCACCGACTATCACCGAAATTTCCCTTCCTTCGGCTACCACAACCACTCCTTCAAACGAATTCGATTTTCCGATGAATTGAAAGACAAATTCCGTGTTCGGATGATTGTAGATCGCGGTCGGTGTGCTGATTTGTTCAATTTTTCCTGCATTCATCACAACGACCCTGTCCGACATCGATAAAGCTTCCTCTTGATCATGGGTAACAAAAATCGTGGTGACCCCTATTTCCTTTTGTAAACGCTTAATTTCCGCGCGCAGTTCATGTCGTAATTTTGCATCCAGATTGGATAGTGGTTCATCGAGCAGCAATAATTCCGGCTCAACGACGAGTGCTCTAGCAATCGCGACACGCTGCCTTTGCCCTCCCGATAATTCCCTTGGGTAACGATGTTCAAGCCCGGACATCTTCACCAGTTCCAGAACTCGATCCATTTTCTTTTTTTGCTCCGATTTAGCCACTTTTCTTAGGTTCAAACCAAAGCTTAGGTTTTCTTGCACCGTCATATGTGGAAACAAGGAATACGTTTGAAAGACCATTCCTAAATCGCGCTTATAAGGGGGGACTTTCGTTACCTTTTTCCCTTTAATGTACACATCCCCCTGATCGGCTTCCAGAAAGCCTGCAATTAAATTCAATGTAGTCGACTTCCCGCAGCCTGAAGGTCCGAGCAATGTTAACAATTCACCCTGTTTTACTTCCAAGTCAATATCATTCAGTACGACATTGGATCCAAATTGTTTTCTTGCACCCCTGATCTCTACATCGCAAGGAATTGCGTTCATGGTCTGTCCCTCCATTCTTATTTTAATTTTTTACCGATTTGTGGAACGACTTCTTTCGTCCAACGATCAGACCATTCAGCCCGTACTTTCGCGTATGCAGCAAAATCAGGTTTATAGGTTTTGTCTGTATCCTTTAGCCCAATCGATTCTTGGAACTTCTCTGGAAACTTCACGCCTTCAACAACTGGATAAAATCCCTGTTCTGCAATTAAAGCTTGTGAATCAGCACTTACTACATAGTTGAGGAATTCGAGTGCTTCCTTCTGGTGAGGAGTATTTTTCACAAGAGTTCCACTAAAGGCTTGAATCGGTACCCCTTCTTTTGGTACCACCATTTTAAGTGGAACACCTTGAACCGCTAAATCACCAATCGCATAGCTTCCCATAACGGTTACATCAGCAGCACCTTGCTGAAGCGCTGGCATCACTTGCGTTGAATTTTTATAAAAAGTTGTGGAGTAACCGGCAAGCTCTTTTGCTTTTTGGATCCCTGGCTCCACATTATCTGTACCGCCACCGTTTGCCATCGCAAGTGCGTTTAAGGTGTTAAAGCCCCAGTCATTTGTAATATCTACAAACGCTGTTTTTCCTTCATATTGGCCAGATGCTAAGTCGTTCCAGGATTCAATCGGTTTCAAGCCCTTCTCTTTAAACGTTTTTGTATTATAGGCAGGGGCAATGGCCAATCCAAATATTGGAGCACCTGCATCCTTAACGGCTACAAACTTCGGATCGACATGACTCATATTCGGAGCATTCGATTCATCGATTTTATCGATAAGCCCTTTATCATTTGCACGCTGTACATCGGTTGGTACAAAGATGGCAATGTCAATTTGTGGAGCATTTTTTTGTAATTCTACCTTCGATAAAATTTCTCCAGAAAGTCCTGGAACAAAGTTAACCGTGATGCCGGTTTCCTTTTTGAATTTCGGAGCAATGACGTCCCGGATGGTTTTTTCAATAACCCCGCCATTTCCTGCAATGGTAATAGATTTTTCCCCATCTTTTCCCGCTTTCGCAGTCCCTCCGGCCTTTTGTGGATTAGGAGCTCCACAGGCTGATAAAATAATTAGTAAAGCGATTGAAATTAATGAAAGGATCTTTTTCATTTTCACTTGCCCCCTATTTTTTTGTAGTAGTATTTTAATGGATGATTTCTTTGAAAAATTGTTTTGCTCCAGGATGGAGCTTGATTGGAATCCCTGCAGTTGCATTAGATAAATGGAGTTCCATTGCTTCTAGGTGAGCGTTTTTGGATTCTGGTAAATGGTCATATAACGTTTTTACTAGTTTGTAAGCTTCTTGTTTAGGCAAATCCGGGTATGTAAAAAGGACATTTTTTACGATTAATGTTGGTGTACGCTTGATGCCAGCGTAAGTTTGACTGCTTATTTCATCCAGTGTGTAAAATTCAAACTTCTCATGAAGGCTTTTTGCCATTTGTTTTGGAATCGGAATAAGAGAAATTTTCATCTCTGACGCAAGTTCCGAAATCACTGGATTCGGTAAACCGGAAGAAAAGAACGCAACATCAATCGTTCCATTTCTTAAGGCATCTGCCGATTGTGTGAAGGAAAGAGTAGATACATCCATTTCATTGCTTGCTAGATTGGCAGCCTTCAGGACCCTTTCAGCCATCAGTTTGGTTCCGCTTTCGACGGTTCCAATACTGACCCTTTTCCCACGTAAATCTTCTAAAGTATGAATATCACTTTTGGTTGTGACAATTTGGATATAATTCGAGTAAAGTCCAGTAAGGGCGAGAATTTTCTTTTTTTTCGTTTCTGGCAATGACAGGACATCCACCGTACTAAATCCTAATTCCGCTTGTTTCTGACTCACTAGCTTTGTATTCTGAATCGAAGCGTGCGTCACTTGTGTTCCAGCTGCTTTTCCATTGTACTTTCGAAATAAATCTGCCATCGCCTCTCCCAAAGGAAAATAGACACCTGACATATCCCCCGTCGCAATCACTAATGGAGTTTGACTTTCTGTAAGTTCCTCTGCAGGTGGAGGAACGGTTTGAACCCCACTTGGAAATAATTCCCGACTAACCGTTATACACCCAATCAAAAGAAAGAGTAAAAGGACTAAAATTTTTATAAGTGTCCCTGTTTTCAATGACTGTCCTCCTTTCACACAGATAATATGCAATTACCGTGCCAATTTTCAGATTATTGAATTTAAAAGCGTTTTCATAAATAGTTGTCCCTTTTTTAAAAAGAAAAGCGGCAAATTCTGCCGCTATTTTCGGCAAAATTTGCCGTATACCGGAATTTATTCAATTCCGATTTCATATAGTTTTATTTTCTCCCGGAGACTTCTTTCAGAAATTTGTAACGTCTCGGCAGTCCTTTGACGGTGTTTTCCACAATGTTTTAAAGTCCCAGAAATGACCTTTTTCTCAATTTCCTTCATCGATAGACCGACCGGAATAACGATACTATTCTCAGAATCATTTAAAATACCGCCAGCCTCTTTCTTTTGCTCTAGCATGTAATAAGGCAAATCCCCCTCATCAATGACGGTATCAATGGAAAGCGCTACTGCGTATTCAATGATATTTCCCAGCTCCCGAACATTACCCGGATAGTGATAGTCAAGTAAAAGTCTGCGGGCAGCTGCAGAAAGGGATCTCTTTTCTCTGCTCATTTCTTTACAATACTTTTGCAAAAAATAATCAATCAACAGCGGCAGATCCTCTTTTCGCTCTCGTAATGGCGGTGTTTTAATCGGAATCACGTTCAGCCTGAAATACAAATCCTCCCGGAACTTCCCTTCCTGGACCATTTGGGCAATATCTTTATTCGCCGCACATAGAATCCGAACATCTAATGAGATTTTCTTATTCGATCCGAGAGGTGTCACTTCACGTTCTTGAATGACCCTCAATAATTTAGCCTGAAGGGGCAGAGGCATCTCACTAATTTCATCAAGAAATAAAGTTCCTCCATTGGCGGCGACCCACTTTCCTTCCTTTGACTGTGTTGCCCCTGTAAACGCTCCCTTTTCATACCCGAATAATTCCGATTCAAGTAAGGTTTCAGGGATGGCTGCACAATTCAAAATTTCTAATGGTCCATCCTTACGCTTCCCTGAAAAATGAATCCTTTTCGCAACCAGTTCTTTCCCCGTTCCACTTTCTCCGGAAATCAAGACGCAAGAGTCGATATCTTTAATGCGATCGATCATTGAAAAGACATTTTTCATCGCTTTACTATTTCCTAAGAAGTCTTTAAAGCCCTTCCTTTCCTCCAGCTCTTCATGGAGGGTTTCAAGCATATTCGAGATTTGCTTAAACTCAGCGGCTCTTAATAAAAGCAAGGATAGGTTTTCGATATTAATCGGCTTTTCAATATAATAAAAGGCACCCATTTTGATCGCTTCGATGGAGGTTTCAATCGAAGCATAAGCAGTCATCATGATGACCGTCACAGATGGATCTTTTTGTTTAATTCTTTGCAAAACATCCAGCCCATTATAACGTCCAATCCGAAGATCCAGCAGAATAATATCGACCCGTTCTTTTTCCACGATGCCAATGCCTTCCTCCGGATCCGTTGTCGTCATCATAAAATAATCATCCTCAAGAGCAAAGCTAAGTGAAGCACAAATGGCTTGTTCATCGTCAATAACCAGTACCCTTGGCTTCAATCCGAATCTCCTCCTTTGTGTATAAAGGCAATAAAATCGTGAATGTCGTTCCTTGATCAGGAATACTATTTACTTGAATATCTCCATGGTTCTCTTTGATTAAATTGTAAGATAAGGTCAACCCCAGCCCGACACCTTTTCCCTTGGTCGTAAAAAATGGTTCAAAGATATGGTTGAGCACCCCTTGCTCCATCCCTTTACCCGTATCTATAATCAAAATCCTCCCCTTCTCGAGATCCTCTTTCGCCATGCAGATTGTAATTTTCTTCTCTTCTGTCTCTTCCACTGCATGAACGGCATTTAATAATAGATTAAGGAGGACCTGACGAATTTGCTGCGGATCAATGTGAAAAACAAGATCAGGTTCGATGCATTGTTCAAATTCAATCCTATTTTTATCCATCGTTACTTTTAGAATAGCGAGTAAGGACGTCAGCTGTTGAGCCGTGCAGGGTTGAATATTCGGTAAGCTGGGACGAGCATAATCAATTAAGTCGGTTACAATCCGATTGAGTCTGTTCACCTCTTCTGGTAAATGCTCCATTAGAACCTTTTGAAATTTCGGTTGATCGTATTTCTTTGGAATCAGGTCGATGAACGTTTTAATCGATGTTAACGGGTTCCGAATTTCATGAGCTACACCCGCTACTAACTGGCCGAGCGCATGGAGCTTTTCTTGTGTAATCAGCTTTTGTTCGAGTTTCTTTTTTTCTGTTTCGTCGTTCATGGAGAGCAAATAGCCTGCCTGGTTTTCAAGTGAGTTAAACATCTTATTGAGAGAATAATAGATGACCTTCCGTTCACCATTCTCATTTATTTCTAAAAAGCGATAATAATCAGCACCCTCTTGTTGCAAAGCTTGTCCAGAACGATCATGCTCAAAAAGCTTTAAAAAGATGGGCGAATCCTGAAGGTTGAACTTCGTATGGGCAGGAAGTTCGAGAATTTCCAATGCCCGCTGATTACAGCTTGTGATCTTAAAATCGATATCGAACGTGACAATGCCAGTGTCGATATTATTTAAAATTTGATCTTTAAATGCATTGCTATCAGCCGTTCGCTGCCGTTGCATGTGTAAATCTTCATTTAATAGTTGGAGGTCTTTTGTTTGAAGATTCACAGCTGCTTTTAACCGTTGATTCCAAATATAGATTGCAATGAGGATCAGGGCACCAATCAAAAGAAAGAGAGATAAATAGAAGATAAAATGTTCCAAACGGGCAATTTTCGCTTCGGTTTCGGGACGAACCCATTGATCAATTAATTTACTGACTTCTCCCTTAGCCTTTAATTTTGTAAGCGTTTGATTAATCATCGAAAGAAGGTCCTCATTCCCTTCCTTTACGGCAATCGCATAATCGGCCGGATTCATGACTTCATCCAGAATGAGGTAGTTGTCTTGTTGATCAAACTCTTTTAGAAAATAAGAAGCGGTAAATTCATTTCCAATAAAAACGTCCGCCCGGCCATTTAGAAGCGTTAAAAGACCAGAGTATTGATTGGACACCAAGGTAAGATTCGTATTCCTTAAATTTAGTAGCGTGCCTAGTACAGGAGTATGATCTTGCAGGACAATATGCCTGTTCCTTAGGTCTTCGATACTTTTAATTTTGTCCTTACTTGCTTTTGGGATAATTAACGAATCGGACATCGTAAAGTAGGATTGAGAAAAATCGAATACTTTATCCTTTTCGGTGGTATAGGTTACCCCCGCGATTGCATCTATTTTACCATCTCGTAAGGCCTGCTCTGCTTCATGCATCTCCATTGGTATATATTCAAATTTAAGCCCGTTTGCATCTGCAATTTTTTCCATTAATTTAATATTTATACCTGTCAGTGACCCTTGCTGATCTTTATAAGAAAAAGGAGGAAGGTCCCATTCTCCGGCGATTTTATAGGTTTTCCCTTCAGCAAATACAATAGGTTGTAGTAAGGATATAAATAATAGGAGACTTATGATGATAAAAAGCCTTCTTGCCAGTTCTCGGATAACACGGCCTCCTTTGCATAAGGATTCAAAATTCAGAATAATAATATAATCATAGGGAAAACTGCGGATGATAGCAAGTGCTCTGGAGTTCAGATTGGGGCGGTTTGCGCCGGATTTGGTCGAAGTTGTCCGCATTCCAAGGGGATTTATTAAATTGTCGATAAAATCCTACTTTTGTTGATATTCCACTAAAAAGTGTTGATATAACTCCATTTTGTGTTGATATCCGATGAAAAAGTGTTGATATCACTCCATTTTGTGTTGATATCCGGTGAAAAAGTGTTGATATCATAATAGAGGCCCTTCGCTTACTCACGAATAGGATATCTATAAATACAATAACCTACCATTCTTTGACAAAATCCGCAGCACTGATATCTGAAAGTTTTAATACCTGGGCCCATGTCGAAAACATTTTGTTAACTACGACATACTTCCCGCTTTTTCACATCCACTGTTTGCTATCTTTATATATATAATGAACCTATTATTCTATATAACAGAATGGTCATTTGATAGACGGGAATGGTTTACCACATAAAATAGGGGTTGATTTTTTTGGATCGACAAGAGAACTTTTTTTGCGGTTTGATTTGGGGTGCCTCTTTAAGTATTCCGTTATGGATTGCTATTCTCGGCTGGATCAAACTATTATTAACCCTATAGGTAGGCTCTAAAATCAAGATGATCCTTTCAGGCTTTTGGCAACCGTTTTATAGATATCCAGCCCACTAATGTAGCACTATTTCGGATTGCTCTATTAATCTGCCTTTTTATAATCATGGACCTAGTATTAATTTTAAAAAAGCCGTAACCTATCTGCAGGTTACGGCTTCTTTTTAACTATTAAAATATTTAGCAATTGTGCTTTTTAATTGTTCTGGATCAATAATGATTTCGGAATTGTTGGCCTTTAGGATGTCATCATACATCGTTCGGCCAACCCCTGTTAGTTGTTTGTATTTTAATTGCTTATTAGGATCAAAATCTTTCATGGCAAGGCCTAAGCTAACCATATCCGATGTTGACATATTCGTACCAACCATATATTTGGAAACCGAATTAACGAGTGAAGGCATTTTTGCAACATTGCTAGGGTTTAAAGCTTGTTTGGCAATTCCTTTTAGAGCCTCCAATTGAAGCTGCTGACGTCCATAATCTCCATTTGCAAGCGAATGGCGCTCACGGGAAAGAGATAATACAGTTTTTCCGTCCAAGAAATGAGACCCGGCAGTGACCACTTTATTACCAATTTTCACATCTGTTGGCACGTACATGTTAATACCACCCAATGTATCAATCATCGATTGAAGACCGTCAAAATTGGTTTCCACATAGTAATTAATCGGCACCCCAGTAAAATCACTGATTGCTTTTACGGCCCCTTCCATCCCTTGCTTAGGACCTTTATTGGCCTGCAAAATATACTGGACACTGGTGAGTTTCGTATATCCGTAACCATCTAGATGAACACGTGTATCACGTGGAATACTTACTGCATTAATTTGATTTTTATCCAAATCAACATGCGCAAGGAGCATGCTGTCCGTATGACCAATTTTTTGACCTGGTCTCGCATCGGAACCCATGATTAATAGGTTAAAATTCGTTCCAGTAGAATTGCTTGGTTGTGTTTTTTGTTCGGTTGTCCCCGCGTTCGCGTTCACTACGGGAATATTTTTAAAGTGATTCTTTGGTTGAAGCTGATAGTAGGCAAAGCCAACCGCTGCAATGGCTACCACGATAATCCCTAGAAGAGAATAACCAAAAACCTTCCATTTACTTCGTTTTTTCTTACTGCTTCTATTCATAAATTCCTCCGCTATAAATTGCGTCATTTCTATTAATTTAATACTGTAACAACTTAAAATATTATCACCATATGTGATAATTGTCACTTACTACATAATACCAATGTCTGCCTTTACGCCAATCGATCCTTCTTCCACTTTAAAAAGAAAGATAAAATCTCTCCATGTACTTCCCTGTTTGTACTCCCATGTTTTATCTGCGTTAAAATTAGATTTTATCTGCCATTCTGATGTATTTATCTGCGTAAATGGGACTATTAACTGCGTTCGAAAGCATCTTATCTGCGTATCTAAGAAGATGGAGCTTTCTTCCCCTAAGCGGAAAATTTATTTTCCAACACCATGTCCTTTCCCTCCATTTTTCTTTATATAGAAGGTGTGAGGAGGTGATAAACAATGGCACAGGCACGATTGACTACGACGAAGCTTCGCATCGTATTTGAAACAGGTGTGGACGGAGAAGGAAATCCAATTTTACGATCCAAGACCTTCAGCAATGTAAAAAAAGAGGCAACAGCGGATCAACTCTATCAAGCAGCACAAGCCATCTTTGTATTGTGTAATGACACGCTTTACCGCATCGAGAAAAATGACAGTTCCGATCTATTAGTCTAGTGAGCAATTCATTTTTGAGGATAGGGGGTGAGGAAATTGGCTAAAACATTGGAATTACAATTCGAGACAGCTACCGGTAAAATTGCTCGCATTACCGTTGATAATCCAAAGGAACCCATTGATGAGGCGGTTGTGAAACAATCAATGGATCAGATCGTGAGTTCCGGTGCTTTCTATACAGGAAGCGGCGATCTTGTTTCGGCAAAAGGAGCAAGAATCGTGGAACGTAATGTAACAGATTATGAGCTTGTATAAGGTGAATCTTCAATCAGTGGGGTCTTTTTCCCACTGATTGTTAGTTGAACCAATCGGGCTTTTACGGACAGTTGACCCCCGCTTATCTGAATGGTCCATCAAATTCTTAAGCTGGGGTCTTACTGTCCGTTAATGCGGGATAAAAGAGAGAGGCCGGGTTCTTCGTGAAACCGGTCTCCTTTACTAGAATGGAAGGAGGTGGCAGAAAATGGAGCAGATTATTCCAATCATTAGTGAAGTAGGTTTTCCGATCGTAGTGACACTCTATTTGCTTTATCGGATTGAAGCGAAGCTTGATATGGTGGTCCAGTCCATACAGAGCCTGCCGGACCGAATGAAGGGGCAAATGAAATAAGGGGGTTAACCCACCCATCCAAAGTAGGAAATACTTGCAATCATCTTTCATAAAAAAGCCGTAACCTATTTACAGGTTACGGCTTTTAAATAGGGCCATGGGGACTGTTTTCATGGTTTCAGTGTTCAATAGAATTGTAGATAAAGAGCAAAAAGTGTTGATATATACCCAAAAAGTGTCGATATCCTCCTAAAATGTGTTGATATAATCCCAATTTGTGTTGATATCACGTAAAAATATGTTGATATCCTAAAACATCGACTACCTTTCACCTAAAATCCACTCACATTCTCTATACCTTTTAGATAAAACCTTCCCATTACCAGGCATTGAGACCCTTTTTATTTAATTGAGCCAAAGTCTGACCGTAAAAGATTCTCCTAACGCTTCAATTGTTTGAAATAGCTTTTTCATTTTGATCTTCTCTCTTTGTCGTAAAATCAGGTACGATCCAATAAATGAGCAATCCGGCAATAGTAGCATAGGCGATCCCATTATGCGCATATCCAACCCCGATGATGAAGATAATCGCAACGATGACCAAATTTTTCATATTCGCTAGACTCACTTTTTCCTCCAGGAGGTGACGGATTCCCATTGCTGCAATCATCCCAAACAACAGGATACAGATACCACCCATCACCGCAACGGGAATGGATTGAATCACAGCTCCCACTTTACCGAACAAGCCAAGAAGAATCGCAAGAACAGCAGCCCCCTGAATGATCCTGCTGGAAAACTGGCGAGTGATGGCGAGAACCCCAAGATTTTCGGCGTAGGTGGTTTGCGCGGGTCCGCCGATGAAACCGGAGATTAAGGTTGCAATGCCATTCCCCCATAAGATCCTTGAAAATCCAGGATTCTTTGTTACATCTTTTCCGATAATCTCATTTAGTACAAACATATGTCCAAGGTCCTCGATAATGGTAACCAGGGCTATCGGCGCCATTCCAAGAATGACGACCCAGGTAAATTCCGGCGCGACGAAATGCGGAAGAGCAAAAGCCGGTGCAGCGGCGATGGTTTGAAAATCAACAAACCCACGTATGGCGGCATAAACATACCCAACAGCAAGACCGATGATAAGCGGCAAGAGACGGATTATCTTTGTGCCTGCGAGCGTTGCGATGACTGCCGCAAGAAGGCTGACGATTGCGACATCCCAATGGGTGGAGGCCATGTTAGTCACCGCCGTGGTTGCCAGCGAAAGACCGATAATACTGACAACCGGTCCGACGACAACTGCAGGAATTACCTTACGGACTTTTTCAAAACCGACAATTGATATAATCAATGATACAATGGCATAAACAATGGAAACGCTAATCAGACCTGCAACGGCTTCACCCGGTGAATGCAGCTTCCCGACATACAACGCAAGCGGAGCAATAAAGGCAAAGGATGAACCTAGATACGTTGGAACCTTTCCGCCTGTAATAAGATGAAAAATCAAAGTTCCGACACCACTAGCAATAAGAGCACTTCCTGGATCAAGACCGGTGAGGGCTGGCACCAAAACGGTTGCACCAAACATCGCAAACAAATGTTGTAACGATAACGGTATTGCGCTTAAAAATTTCTTCAATCCGTTTCCCTCCTTTATTCGTTCTTTAATGATATATTTCCTTAAGTGACTTTTAGACTAAATATTCAAAATATTATTCACTGCAAAAAAAGATCCTTTTCTTGCATGAAAAAGGGACCATTCTCTTAGTCTATTTTATTTTTTGGAACAAAAAAGCCAATAGAACCGTCCCCTTGGTCATTTAATCAAGGGGGGCCCCACTGGTATCTTGTTGCAGGAGATCTAAAAAATTGTTGATATAATCCTATTTTTGTTGATATCCTGCCAAAAAGTGTTGATATAATCCCATTTTGTGTTGATATCCTACTAAAAAGTGTTGATATAATCCCATTTCGTGTTGATATCCTACTAAAAAGTGTCGATATCCTTAAACCAGCTGGCCATTCTCCTGCTCCCACACCCCGAGAATTCAATAATAAAGAGCTCCCCACAAGGGAAGCTCTTTATTCATTATAGAATGGTGTTTTTCATATTGGCGTACATCGCCTTTACGGTCTCATCAATTTCATCTCGGGACATCCTCAGCGCATTTTCAGAACGGGCATAACCGATTTCGTTTTTTCCTGCTTCAAGGCCTTTAAAGATCGCATCAGCAAATTCATCTACAGGTGTGCCAAAGGTGTGAAGGCCTACTCCGCCTAGATCGGTATTCACGGCCGGCGGCGCAACTTCGATCACTTCAATGGCCGTATCTTCAAGCTGACTTCTTAAGCTCATCGTAAAAGAATGAACCGCCGCTTTCGTTGCGGAATAAATCGGCGCAATCGCCATTGGAGTAAAGGCTAAACCGGATGATACATTAAGGATCGCCGCATAGTCCTTGTTGGCAAAGTACGGCGCAAAGAGCATGGCAAAATGAAAGGGAGCCTCTACATTGGAGGCGATTTCTTGGCTGTAATAGCTCCAATCATCCTTCGCGTTCGTTTTAAGAACATGGAAGCGCTGCTGAATGCCGGCGTTATTTACAAGTACGTTCACATCGGGGTGCTCGCTCGTGATCCAGTCGAACAAAGCAATCCGGTCCGATTCTTTGGTGACATCACAAACACGTGTGATGAGTTCAGGATATTTTTCCTTCGCTTCCTGAAGACTTGCTTCGCGTCGGCCACAGACAATAACTTTATTGTCTGCTTTAATGAATCTCTCGGCAAAAGCAAACCCGATTCCTGCCGCCCCACCCGTAATAAGTACTGTATTTCCTGATAATTTCATCATATCCCTCTTTCGTTAAACGAACTTTCCTTCCTCATAAACAGTTTAACCTTTTGAAATTGTATTTCAAAACCATGTTTTTTATTCAGACAAGACTTCTTAATTTTCTACGATTCATGTCCAAATACCAGCCTCATTCAGATAGGCGGGGGTCTGCCCTTTCCAGATGTGATTGAATCAACTCTTTTAATTTTTCAACGCAGCATTCTCCTCACAACAATATTCTTATAGGATAATTTGACCACACTAAAAGTTCTAATTACTGTAAAGAAAAATTGGATTGAAACAACTTTAAATTGAAAGAATCGTTATTCAGATTTCTTTCTCCTAAACGACAGCATCCGACGCTTTCTTTTTCAATTAAACGTTTAATTAAAAACGTTCCAAAGCGCTTTGGAAAACGAACATTGTACAGTTTCCGAGGAAATTATTTGTCGATAAATTCTGTCCCATTCTCCCGATTGATCTCCTAAACTATCAAAAAATGACCTCATATCGCACAATGATACGCGTTTCTACAAGCTGGGCTTCTACACAAACGTTTGTCCTTCCAGCTACTTTGGATGGACACTTTTATTGGTTTCACGCATGATTTTGTCCTTCCACCTCTATCGGGCAATGAAACCGACTTAAAAAAAAGAGAAGTGCAGTTAGCACTTCTCTACCTTCAGCCTAATGGTTGCTAGATTACATAATTACGTAGTTTACCAATATTCTCTACTTCCACCGTTACGACATCGCCCGACTTCATTGGACAACTGCCGGAAGGTGAACCAGTAGCCAAAATATCCCCTGGCTCCAGTGTCATAACCTGTGAAATCCAACTGATTAGAAATGGAATGGAAAGTGACATCTGATTCGTATTCCCGTCTTGTACAACTTTCCCGTTTAAAGTGGTAACGATCCGTAAATTCGATGGATCAATACCTGTCACAATCCACGGGCCCAATGGACCAAACGTGTCAAAACCTTTTGCGCGTGTAAACTGGGGATCCTTTTTGGTAAGATCTCTTGCCGTTACATCATTAAAGATCGTACAGCCAAAAACATAATCCATTGCCTCTTCTACTTTTATATTTTTGCCGCGTTTCCCAATGACAAGGGCAACTTCCCCCTCCAATTCCACCTGCTGGGTTAAATCACTTGACGGAAGAATGATATCCCCTTCATTTGGAATCAAGGAAGAGGCCGGTTTTAAGAACAAAAAGGGTTCTTTGAGATTGGCCTCCCCGCCAGTCTCTTTAGCGTGTCCAGCATAGGTCCAGCCAAAATTAATCACTTTTGATGGGGCTACAGGCTCCAAAATTTTCACATCACTAAATTGAACTCTTACACCATCATATTTCAGTTCGTTGTTCGCAATTTCAGCAAAAGTACTGGACAATTGCAAAATATCATTGTCCTCAACCATTCCGTAATATACTTCACCATTATGATTTTCATACCGAACAATGGTTTGTGTTTTTTGTAAAACCTTCATGACAATACCAACTCCATTTTTAATTCATTGCAATTCTTCTAAAATACAACGTCTATTTTAAAACTTTAATGATTCTATCATTGTAGATGTTTCATCGTATGCAAACGGGCATGACGATCCATCATTTCTCTTGAGAGTGAATTTTAAGCCAAATTCACAATCTGGAATTTACACTTTATTTCCATATATTTCCGCAAAGCGCGTATTTACATTAGCTATTATATAATTAAATGGTAAAAAATCAATAAAATGTTCTCATTATGCACACATTTCCTATCTCTACTATTTTCCCTTCTTCTGATGATTCACATAAAAAAATGAAGATTAAGAGATCTATACCGTCCTTTTTCTGGTCCCACAAAAAACCTGTCGAATATCTCCGAACTTTCTTACCAACAATTGGGTGATTTTGTAGTATGATAAAAATATAACTTTCAAACTATTAAGAAAATTAATGGCCTTTTTTTATTCATAACGAATCACAATAGGTTTTCAAATAGTTAAATAACCTAAAGAGGAGTAAACACAAATGAAGCTAAAAAGAATCTTTTGTTTTTTTCGCAAATATCATAAGAATGATTACTACACTAGCGTTTGTGTTAGATGTGGTAAAAAAAGATAGAACCACGGGGATGGTTCTCGTCCCCGTGGTCTATAAAAAAGAATGAATTAAAAATAGAACTGCAAAAGCAATACCAGACCGCAAATGCCATTTCCGGTCCATCTTCTTATATCGAAATAGTCCCGATATAGGAACTGGAAGCAGGACTACCAAGGAAATCAATCCACTTATATTATTAAAATCAAATTTGAAACCGTGCATAAAGACAGCTACCGTATGCAAGACAATAAAAGCGATGGCGATAATCGCTGCTGGAGTATGCCATTTTCGGGCAAAACGTAGTAAAGTGGACAACCATTTTTTCACCTTAACTTGACCTTTTAATTGACGAAGCTTCATAACACGAAGAAGCACATAATAAGCAAGTACAAAAAAAACGGCAATTCTTCCATTGGAACCAAAACCTTTAAATGTATGTTCAAACTGCCTGCTATGCAGGGTGGTGAATGAAAGTTGTAATAGTCCTTTAAGCTCCCAAAGCATGATTAAAGCAGCGATCATAATTGCCACAATTACCCATATACGTTCCTTTTTAGGAATCCATCCTTGTTTTTGGACCTTGATTTCCCGTGTACTCATTGGTATGTCCTCCTATATATAACTTGGGCATTGTCACCGAATCCCGCCTTTTCGAAAAAAAACACTTAAAGTTAAAATAACCTTCAATTTTATTTAAATACAATTTAGCACGAAAAATGAAACATTTGTTAAATGAATGAATTCTTAAATTTTTAAAAAAGCCTTTTTTAAAATTGAATACCAAATTAACGTTTTTGTATCTTTGCTAATACATGTTTCCAATTTTATTCGGAGATTTTTTTACTAGCGATCGTAAATACTATAAAAAACTTTTTCCTTTTAGGAGGAGTTAGGAAAACATTAAACACAACAAAAAGAATCACATATTGATGTTAGATTAGTTAATAGGCGGTGAAAAAATGGATCAACACCTGCATCACGTGGAAGAACACTTTTCTGGGTCTGATTTCATTCGGGATATTGTAATTGGTATGTCAGACGGATTAACCGTACCGTTTGCATTAGCTGCTGGTTTGTCGGGTGCTGTGGATACAACAACTTTGATTCTCACAGCAGGAGGTGCTGAAATTGCAGCAGGGTCAATTGCAATGGGACTCGGCGGATACTTGGCAGGAAAAACAGATGTGGAACATTACGAATCAGAACTTGCTCGTGAACAGCGTGAAATAATAGAGCTTCCAGAACGCGAAGAAGAGGAAGTATCGGAAATTTTCAGGGAATATGGACTGGAAGAAGAACAAATCAAATCGATTACAGAAACCATGAAAAAGAACCCTGAAAAATGGGTGGATTTTATGATGAAATTCGAATTAGGGTTGGAGAAACCAGAGCCGACAAGGGCAAGGAACAGTGCGATTACCATTGCTGTTTCTTATATTGTCGGCGGGTTAATCCCTCTGTTCCCTTATTTTATCTTAAAACATCCTGCAACAGCATTAATGGTTTCGGCAATCGTTACACTGATCGCATTGATGATTTTTGGCTACGTAAAAGGAAGGTTTACGGGTACTTCCCCTATTAAGAGTGCTGTTCAAACGACGATTACTGGAGGACTTGCAGCAGCAGTTGCGTTTGGTTTAGCGAGAATACTCTCTTAAAAGCAGAATGGCAAACTGCATAAAAATTTGCCGGAGCTAATATAATGAATGGGGTCTTGCCCCTGAAACCGATCCCCTAGCATGATCAGTGCAAAGGGAAGATTGATAAAACCTTAAAAAGTGTTAATATAATCGGAATTTGTGTTGATATCCTACAAAAAAGTGTTGATATAATCCCATTTTGTGTTGATATTCGATGAAAAAGTGTCGATATCCTAAAAAACCTGCTTAAAGCACGGGTAAACTCCACTATTGTTCGCATGATTTCTTTTATGCCGTGTACTTTTCAGCTGTTCCGGCTTTATTACCGTATCTTTGAGAATGAATCCGTCTTGTTTCAGGATTGTCCCTAATCAAATCGTGATTTGATGGGGAATGAACCAAATATTGATCTCTTCGACAAAAATCGGGTGGTGCCTGGCACCACCCGATTTTTGTCGAATTAGCTTTTACTTACTTCTATCACCGCAAAGGTTTTAAGCGCATTGTATTCCTCAGGTGTTAGTCTTTTTAATACTTGGCTTGTAATTTCTGATTTCTCTTGAGGGGTGAGGCCATCTTTCGCTTTATCCGCAAAGGCTGCGATCTTTTAATAGTGGAGTGGGGGTCTGACCACATAGTCACATGGTCCAAAAAAGCCACGAGAACCGTCCCCGCGGTCTTCTAATCTACAACAAAAATATTATGAAAACTAATAAAAATTTATTGATAAACAATAAATAATGTTTTAAAATCAAATAAACAATGATTGAGGGAGGTTGAACCATGGACATGAACAATTTGATTAATAAAAATATCGCAAACCCCCATGAGCTGGAGAGACTGTTTAGAAAAGACCCTAAAGCATTTAAAAAGTCATTCCCACATGTCTGGGAGCAAAGCCCTGATTCGCAGGTTCTTGCCGTTTGGTATGAAAGATTGCATTTCAAGGAGACATCAAATACTGAAAAAGCTTTCTTGCTTCAGAAAGGTTTCTTATTCATGGGTCTGTTAGCGATTCTGGCCGGGATATGCACCAGGATCATTTTCCATTATGTCGAACAGCAAACCATTGCACCCATTAATCTTGCTTTCGGTATACTTCCCTTTATTGCAGCCTATTTTGTATACAAGAATCCCCCCAAAAAAATGGTTGTGATTTCCCTTGCAGCGCTGTTCCTCATCTCCGGGATTTACCTTAATATGCTGCCATTGAATTATAAAGACAGTATGATCTTAGCTTATATACACCTTCCCATTTTCTTATGGGGATTGGTTGGGCTTGCATTTACAGGAAATGAATATGGGGAAGGCAGCACAAGATTAGCCTATCTTAAATTTAATTTAGAATTCGGTATTCTCTACGCGAGCATGGCAGTTTGCGGAATGCTGCTAGCAGGATTAACCATGCGGTTATTTAGCTTTGTCGGCTTGAATATAGAAGACTTCTATTTTAGAAATATCGTTGTATTTGGCGCTGCGGCTCTCGCGATTGTGGCTGCTTACCTTGTTTCCATGAATCTTAAATTTGCTAAAAATATTACACCCTATATAGCGAAAATTTTTAGCCCGCTTGTCCTGGCCACATTGTTGGTCTATCTGATAACGGTGATTTTGGTCGGGAAAAATCCATTCTTGGACCGCAATTTCCTGATTGCTTTCAACGGAATCCTTCTTGGTGTATTGGCTGTCACCATATTTTCCATTACTGAAAGCGACACAGACGAGAAAAAGACCATTTCAGATTATATCAACTTTGCCTTAATTGTTCTTGCACTAATCATTGACAGTGTGGCTTTGTCAGCCATCGTGTTCAGACTTTCTTCTTATGGGATTACGCCCAATAGACTTGCTGTTTTAGGCGTCAACATACTGATCTGGGCAAACCTAATATGGATTATGCTCTCCTATATGCGATTTCTACAAAACAAAACCGGGCCTTCACCTATCCAAGATGCCGTTACGAAGTATTTGCCGGTCTACGCACTTTGGGCAGCTATCGTTGCATTTACGTTTCCTTTAATTTTTTAAAATAATACCTAATAGGGGGGCTGGCCGTTTAGTTGCCACCCCCCCTATTCTTACAAGCATGTAAGCATCCTTCTTAATTACCATTTTCATCGGAGATTCTGCTTATTATTGTATCTCGTTCTTTTTATGTTCCATTTCACTCAGTTTATGTGCCATTTTTCCGATATATGGACCAAACTAGCAAATATATGTGCCGACCTGCGGATTTCCATTCAAAAAGCCAGGAGAACCGTCCCCTGGCCTTTCTTTACGCACTTTTTCCGTTAATTTTTTTATTTTCTCCAATTTTTTCAATTTCCTCTAAACTACGACCGCGCGTTTCAGGAACGCGTGTCCGGATAAAGAAAACTCCAAGTATACAAATAACACCGAAGATGGCAAAAACAGCTTCTTGAGACATGGAAGCGGTCATGATTGGAAATAGCAATCCAACCAAGAAAGAACCAATCCAGTTAAAAGATGAAGCGAATCCAGACGCACGCCCGCGAATGGCTAGCGGGAAAATTTCTCCAACGATGACCCAAGTTAAAGGAGCCCACGTGAAGGAATAAAGTGCTACATAGATACTTAAAAAAACAACCATCATCATCGGACTTGCATTAGGAATTAATGAATTCAATATGGCCGGCAAAATAAAGGATAGCCCCATAATCGTTCCGCCTACGGTTAATAAAGTACGGCGATTAAATTTATCAGCAATCATTAGGAATATGAATGAACCTAGTACGAGAATAACTCCTTGAATAATGGGCCACATCAACGCTGAACTAGCCGCATGCCCTGTTGCTTTTTCTACAATCAAAGGAATGTAATAAAAAATTGCGTTTGCGCCTTGGAATTGTTGAAAAGCAGCAACACCCACACCGGCAATGACTAAATAACGGTATTTATTACTAAAGAGTGTACCCCATGATGCTTTTTGCTTTGCCTTTCTTTCCTCTCTGGCAGCTTCTTGAATTTGCGTGATTTCAGATTCAATTTCTTGTTTGTTAGAGCGAATATAGCCCAACACCTTACGAGCTTCATCAAATTTATGGTTCTTGATCAAAAAACGTGGTGATTCGGGTAATTTTAACATTCCAAAAAATAAGATCAAAGCAGGTACAGCAGCCAAACCAAGCATCAACCGCCATGCCATGGTTTCTGGTAAATCTTTCAATAAATAATCAACAATGTACGAAAGCAACATTCCGGAAACAATCATGGTTTGATTAATACCGGACAGACGTCCACGTAAACGGGCAGGCGCCATTTCTGACATATAGGCTGGGACCAACGCAGAAGCAGCACCAACAGCCAATCCTAATAAAATCCGAGCAACAATCAAATAAAATATCCCATTATGAGGGGCGATTCCTGACAAAATCGATCCAACAACAAAAATTAAAGCAGATATTAAAATCATTTTGCGCCGTCCTAAACGATCAGAAAGTTGTCCGGCCAAGGCACCTCCAAAAATAGCTCCAAACATCACTGATGAGGTAATCCAGCCAATAGCACCAGCGTCGTTTTGAAGGTTCCAATCATGTTGCAGGAAAGGCAAAGCACCCGTCATAACGCCGATATCATAACCGAAAAGAATGCCGGCAAAAGCCCCAAAAAAATAAATGAAGCCACTTGAGATTTTCTTTTCATTAACCATTAAAGTTCCCCCTCAAGGTTTTAAAATTATATTGTTAAAAATCCTACTACTTAAAATAAGGATGGCTTTTTAAGAAATGGCTGTGTTAAATTAGTGTGTTGATTTCCGTTCCAGGCACTTCGCTTTCCGCGGGCGTGACGGGGAGCCTCCTCGTCGCTTCGCTCCTGTGGGTCTCCCCTGCCCCGTACTCCCGCAGGAGTCTTCGTGCCTTCCACTCCAATCAACGGGGTAAAAAATCAACAATGTTCTTTAACACAGCCTAAGAAATAAAAACTGTTTTTCCCCATAAATCACATAGTTTCATTCCGCTGATTAAACGCTTTCAACTTTTCCTAAAATCCATGATCCCGCTTACAAATAAGGAGACCATGTTTTGATTATAACGCTTATTGTCCCTCTATCATTTTCCAATTTTCGGAATACTGATATCGCTTCCAATGGAAAGTACTAATACCCCCAAGGAAGCAAAGCCTCCTCGGAGAGAAAAGTCATTATTTAATCACAACATAATCCAAATCAACAAGTTTTGCATACGTGATCATTTGGTCTGTTGTTAAATTCAAAGAAACCACTGTATGGTGACCGCCGCCATTCTCAATCCAAGCTTTCACCCCATCTTGGAAGTTCGGCCGAATCTTCCAAATGACACGGGACACTGGAAGGTTTGGTGCTGGAACAGTCGGCTCAAAGGCAGAAACTTCGTTGATCAACAGCTTGTAATGGGTTCCAAAGTCGGCCATGGAAACCACTACACCGTCTCCTGCTTTACCGTCAAATACTAAACGTGCCGGATCCTCACGATTCCCAATCCCTAATGGAGAGACGATAATTTTTGGTTTGTTGCTTGCCAAAGTGGGGTCTACTTCAAGCATATGGGATTGAAGGGCTGATTCTTGACCAACCGCTAATTCATAGGTGTAATCTTCCATAAAGCCGGTTGATTGGTTATGGCTCATGACTTTGAGCAGGCGATCGAGCGCCGCCGTCTTCCAATCTCCTTCACCAGCAAAGCCATATCCTTGTTCCATCAAACGTTGAACGGCAAGACCAGGAAGCTGTTTCATCCCATATAAATCTTCAAAGTTCGTTGTGAAGGCATTGTAACCGCCATCATCAAGGAAACGTTTCATGGCGATTTCATAGCTCGCTTGAACTTTTACGCTCTTCTCCCAATCTTCCCTGCTGTATGGACCATAATCAAATTCATAAAGGTTTTCATATTCTGCAAATAATGCATCAATTTCTTCGTCCGTAACAGCATTCACGTATTGAACAAGGTCACCGATACCAAAGTAATCCACTGTCCACCCAAATTGAATTTGTGCTTCGACCTTATCCCCTTCGGTAACGCCAACGTTTCGCATGTTATCGCCAAAGCGGGCAACTTTGATGTTAAAGCTTTCATTATAAGCAACTGCTACGTCCATCCATTCTGCAATTTGCTTTTGCACTTCAGCGCGTTGCCAATAACCGACGACCACTTTATTTTGTTTTTTCAAACGGGCATTGATAAAGCCATACTCACGGTCTCCATGAGCAGATTGGTTCAAGTTCATGAAGTCCATATCAATCGTGGCCCAAGGAATGCTTTCATTAAATTGGGTTGCTAAGTGAAGCAATGGCTTTTGCAATAATTTGGTTCCGCGAATCCACATTTTCGCAGGTGAGAACGTATGCATCCACGTGATGACACCGGCAACTTCGTCCCGATAGTTGACTTCTTTCATAATGCTTGTGATTTTATCGGCACTAACAGCCAAATCTTGCAATACAAGTGGATAAGGGAAAACACCGCTTTCATTTAATGCATTGGTCATCGTTTGTGCATGTGCTTTGACTTCTGCTAACGCTTCTTCCCCATAAAGATGCTGTGAACCTACGACAAACCAAAACTCTCTTTTTTCTGTTGTGGTCATTATGATCCTCTTTTCTTAGTTTGATAGAATGTGTTGTTTTTGACCGTAATAAGCATTTTCCCCATGTTTTCTCAAGTAGTGCTTATCTAAAATACGTTGTGGTAATACTTCAGCAAAACGATTTAATTCTCGGGCAAATAAATTCATCTTCGAAACTTCTTCCAACACCACGCTATTCATGACAGCCGATTTTACATCTTTCCCCCACGTAAATGGAGCATGGCCATGCAGTAAGACACCGGGAACGGCCAAAATATCCAAACCGCGCTCTTCAAATGTTTCAATGATGACTTTACCGGTTTCCACTTCATACCCACGATCAATCTCCTCCTGTGTCAAAAAGCGGGCACATGGAACGGGACCATAGAAGGTGTCTGCATGTGTGGTTCCCATCGCAGGAACATCAAGACCTGCTTGAGCCCAAATGGTCGACCATGTGGAATGAGTGTGCACGATGCCTCCGATTTCCGGGTAATGCTTATACAGTACGGCATGTGTCGGTGTATCGGATGAAGGGTTCAACTCTCCTTCAACCACCTTGCCCTCTAAATCAACCACCACCATATCACTCGGTTTCATCTTTTCATAATCAACACCGCTGGGCTTGATGACGAATAAACCGCTTTCGCGATCAATGCCACTTGCATTTCCCCATGTGTATTTCACAAGTCCATGCTTCGGTAAGTCCAAATTGGCTTGAAATACTTCTTCTTTCAGTTGTTCTAACACGTTCATTCCTCCCGTTTCCCACTCATACGATCAAGGTTTCTACTGCAGCCTGTTCAATCATTAAACCTTTCTTGTATCGTTCAATAAATGCTTCAAATCCTTTAACATCCAATCGGTCAGGATACATTTCAATCCTATCAACCTCTTCAAATACTTTTAGGTCGAGGAATTCTTCTAAACTTTCATTTTGATGTTTGTTCAACATATAAGATGCAAGAATCGCCATTCCCCACGCTCCGCCTTCCCCGGCCGTTGCCATAACAGAAACGGGTGCATTCATGGTAGCTGCAACAATTTTCTGTCCAACAACGGGGGTTTTAAATAAACCGCCGTGAGCTAAAATGCTATCAATGGCGACGCTTTCATTCTTTGTTAAAATATCCATTCCGATTTTCAAAGCTCCAAAAGCGGTAAAAAGATGAGTCCGCATGAAGTTCGCTAAATTGAAATGACTCTCGGGTGTCCGGACAAATAATGGCCGTCCCTTTTCTAACCCTGTAATATTTTCACCTGAGAAATAACCGTAGCTTAACAGCCCGCCGCCATCTGAGTCGGCTTCGAGCGCCTTATTCAACATCACTTCAAATAATTGATTCGTTTCAATCTTTTGTCCCATTGCCTCCGAAAATTCACGGAACAATCCTAGCCAGGCATTGAGGTCACTTGAACAGTTATTTGCATGGACCATTGCCACCGGACTGCCGTTTGGTGTCGTGACCAAATCAATTTCCGGGTATACCTTTGAAAGTTCTTTCTCTAAAACAATCATGGCAAAAACGGAAGTTCCGACTGAGACGTTTCCAGTCCGTTTCCTCACACTGTTCGTCGCCACCATCCCTGTTCCGGCATCACCTTCCGGCGGACAAAGCGGAACGCCCGGTTGCAGATTTTGTGATTGATCGAGAATTTTTGCTCCAACTTCGGTTAAGGTACCTGCCTGTTCGCCTGATATACAAACTTCGGGAAGAATATCCCTTAGCCTCCATGGATAACCTTTTGGTGCAATGAGTTCATCAAATTGCTGGACCATCGCTTCATGGTAATCCTGTGTCGATTCATCCATGGGGAACATGCCCGAAGCATCCCCAATGCCAATGGCCTTTTTACCCGTTAGTAACCAGTGAATATATCCAGCTAAAGTGGTAATAAAATCAATCCGGGGCAAATGACTTTCCTCATTTAATATGGCTTGATACAAGTGGGCAATACTCCACCGTTCAGGGATATTAAATCGGAATCGATCCGTTAATTCTTTTGCTGCAACACCAGTTGTTGCATTGCGCCAAGTCCGAAACGGAACAAGCAGCTCGCCAGTACGATCGAATGCCATATAACCGTGCATCATGGCAGAAAATCCAATAGAACCAATGGTTCGAATGGTAATCCCATAATTTCGTTCCACTTCTTGTTTCATTTCACTATAAGCTGTTTGCAATCCAGTGATAATATCGACTAAGTTGTACGTCCAAAATCCATCTTCCAAGCGGTTTTCCCACTCATAACTTCCAGAGGCTATGGTTTCAAAACGATGATCAATCAACACCGCTTTGATACGTGTGGATCCGAATTCGATTCCAAGGGAAGTTTCTCCTTTGGCAATCGCTTGTTTTATGTCTGCTCGATTCGTTTTCACGTGAATCCCCTTTCCGATAGCGGTTTCAATTCCATCTGTCATGATTTATCTTCGTAAGGAGGCGATTTCCTTTTGCTTAACTTATTTACACCCCTAGTATATTTTCTGTACGTACATTTGTCAATAATTATATTAAAGGTCCACACAAATAGTTTTAATAGGATTTTGCCCTACTCTCCTTATTTGGATAAAATACTCGTGTAAAAATACAATCGGAAAATTGGTATTTTTTATAAAAATAAGCGTGATATGTTGGTTCATTTAAAACTATGGTAAAATATGTCCATACAAATTTTTCGAGCGAATTCATTCGTAAGTGAACAACTATGAAAGAGTGAGGTAAATGAAAACAAAGTATCAGATCATCATTGATGAGATTAAAAGTAAAATCCTTTCAGGAGATTACAAGTTAGACGAAAAAATTCCAACTGAATCCGACCTGCAAGAAACGTACAATGTGAGCAGACACACGGTTCGAAAGGCCATTTTAGAACTGGCGAATGAGGGATTCCTAAGAAGTGAAAAAGGATCTGGCACGTATGTCAGTAACAAATATCAAGCAAAATCCGGTGGAAATTCTACGAATAAAACGATTGGGGTCATCACGACTTACATTTCGGATTACATTTTCCCTTCCATTATTCGCGGAATTGAAAGAAGATTGAAGGAGGATAATTATTCGTTGCTGTTAGCCAGTACAAATAACGATGTAGAACAAGAAAAGAAGGCATTGGAAATGATGTTGTCCTATGGCGTGGATGGATTGATCATTGAACCTACGAAAAGCAATTTGTACAATCCCAATATTGCTTACTACCTTTCGTTTAAGGAGCAGGATGTCCCCTTCATCATGATCAATGCGTATTATGAAGAATTGGAAGTTCCTTTTTTATGTCTAGATGATGTGCAATCCAGCTATCTTGCAACAAAAGAGTTGATTTCAAAGGGACACACACAAATTGGACTGATTTCAAAAACCGATGATTTACAAGGAAAGTTTCGTATGAAGGGGTACATCAAAGCGCTTGGAGAAGCCAAATTGCGATTTCAGCCGGAGCAAGTGCTTTCCTATACGACCGAGACGAAGCCGGACCTATCCAGTAACTTGAAGAAGTTCCTCATTGAAAATAGAGACGAGTTGACGGCAATGGTTTGCTATAACGACGAGGTAGGGTTAGAAGTGGCAAATGTATGCAGACAACTGGATATTTCTGTACCGGAAAAACTATCCATTATTGGCCAGGACAATTCTTATATTGCCAAAAATGCAAATATCAAGCTAACTACCTTGACACACCCACAAGAACAAATGGGCCGTGATGCAGCGGATTGGGTCATTAAAAAGTTACAAGGAAAGAAAGATTTACCAAATGAAAACTACTATCAGCCGGAATTAGTTGAAGGTGAAACGGTTAAAGAATTATAAAGCCACTGGGACGGTTCTCTTGTTTTTTTAGGAGAGGGCCAGTAGGCTTGGTCTCGTTAATGGAAAGGAGATTGCGATGGAGATTAAAGCTGTTTTTTTTGATTTGGATGATACGCTGCATGATCATCAGGCCCCTTTTGCCAAGGCGCTGCTTGATACATTTTATCATTGGCCATCCATGCCTGATTTTAATACCGCTTATAAAAAGTTCAGATATTATAGTGATTATTTTTGGAAGGACTACACGCAAGGAAACATTTCTTTGGAGCAGCTCAGGATCAACAGAATCATAGCAACATTAGAAAACCTGGGGAAAGGGATATCTGAGCAAGAAGCTGTGCGATTTCAGGAGAACTATGAAAATAATCTAAATACCCCCATCTTATTTACAGAAGTCCCTTCTGTTTTCGACGCCTTAAAGAGGAAAGGGATCGTGGTTGGGCTCATTACAAACGGTCCTATCACTCATCAGCAAAATAAAATCAGCCAGCTCGGACTTCAAGATTTTATTAATGAAGAGCTGATATTTATTTCCGACCAAGTCGGTTTTGCCAAACCAAATCCCCAGCTTTTTCATACAGCCGCAAAAAAGATTGATCTCCCTGCGGAGCACCTCCTCTATGTAGGGGATACCTGGGAAAATGATGTCGTGGGGCCGATTTCAGCTGGTTGGAATGCGATTTGGTTTAACCACCGGAGCCGGGAACCATTAACCGACCATAAGCCACTCGCGGAAATAAACAAGTTGTCGTCGTTATTAAACCTTTTAAACTTGTAAAAGGCAGTACGAACAGGAACATTTCTCTTGGTCTATATCAATTAATAATTTCAAATAGCGAGAAGCCAGGCGGGCGCCTGGCTCAGATTATTTTTCTCCTAAGTATATAACGCTGTAAACTACTATTCGCACGTTCCCCTACTTTTAAATTACCATTTTCATGGGACATTCGTTTTTTATTGCACCCTATTCATACCCTCTCATTGGGCCATCTTTTGTTCATCAAAAGAATCGATTTTTCTTTTGCCGTACCGGACATTTCCACTTATAATACCTCCTAGTATGAGGAATACTCCAATCCACTGAGACCAACTCACGGGTTCCGTCAAAACGAACGAAGACAGGGTAACGGCTACTGGAAGTTCGGAAGCAACTAATATGGTGCCAAGCCCTGGTCCAATATGAGGCATTCCAATTGAAAATAAAAGCGGTGGAAGAGCAACTCCAAATAAACCAAGAAAAAGCCCGTATGGCGCCAAACCCGTTAAGACAGAAAAGTCGAATAGAAATGTTGGTGGATATAATGCAAATACAACGATTAATGCACCGGTAGTAAGAAGAGCACTTTTTAGCACCGGAGGAGTATCTTTCTCAACTGAACCACTCAGAAAAATGAAAGTGGTATGCATGAAAGCAGCAAGCACACCCCAAATCATTCCTTGCCAAGAGAGAGCAGCTCCCTCTTGTGAAATAATATTTGCAGCTAAACCAGAACCAATGAGTAGGATGGATATAGAAACAAGCTTTTCTTTGGACGGCTTTTTCTTATGAAATATCCACTCAAAAAGCGTACCCATCCAAATAAATTGAAATAAAAAAATGATGGCCAATGAAGCATCAAGTGTTTGCAGTGACTGATAATAAAATAAACCTGATAAGCCAACCGGAATTCCGGATACTAGCAGTTTGAAGATTTGTTTAAACGTTACTTTTGCCTTTTTTGTAAACAAAAAAACGATCCAAATCAGCACGGTTCCGAAAAAGAATTGTCCACCTGTTACCTCTGGCGCTGAAAAACCTGCTGAGTAGGCAAGTTTGACAAATGTTGATAATACTCCGTAACAGCATCCACCTAAAAATACAATTAATGCATAATGCCAAAGTTTCAAAATCTTTACCTCCTTTTTTACAATAAGACTCTGTTAAACCTAGTTGTTGATTTCCGCTCCAGGCACTTCGCTTTCCGCTCCAATCAACAAGGTCAAAAAATCAACATTGTCCTTTAACACAGCCTTTACAATAAAAAAAGCCACACAATTACCAATAAGGTAATTGTGTGGCGAAACTAGAGTTACTCTAGAAAAATCCACATCCGAAGACAGGTTTTAATATTCAATTCCATTAAATTTTATAATCAGCCATCATAAATTGTCAACTGCAATAATATGGCCATGTTTCATCATACCTTCCTCAATGCCTTTCGGGAAGGAGAAAGGTCAGATTGTTTTACAAAATTAACAATTAATTGTAGAAACAAAATAGGATCGTCTCTTTCAACAGATTTTGTCCTTCCAGACACTCTGGAAAGACAGGTTTCAGCTTTTTCATTAGATTTTGTCCTTCCAGCCACTCTGGAAAGACAGTTTCCAGCTTCTTCAACAGATTTTGTCCTTCCAGACACTCTGGAAAGACAGTTTTCAGTTTTTTCAACAGATTTTGTCCTTCCAGACACTCTGGATAGACAGTTTCCAGCTTTTTCAACAGATTTTGTCCTTCCAGACACTCTGGAAAGACAGTTTTCAGCTCTTTCATTAGATTTTGTCCTTCCAGACACTCTGGATAGACAGTTTCCAGCTTTTTCAACAGATTTTGTCCTTCCAGACACTCTGGAAAGACAGTTTTCAGCTCTTTCATTAGATTTTGTCCTTCCAGACACTCTGGATAGACAGTTTCCAGCTTTTTCAACAGATTTTGTCCTTCCAGACACTCTGGAAAGACAGGTTTCAGCTTCTTCAACAGATTTTGTCCTTCCAGACACAGGTTTCAGCTTTTTCAACAGATTTTGTCCCTCGAGCAAACTGGAAAGACAGTTTCCAGCTTTTTTATTAGATTTTGTCCTTCCAGACACTCTGGAAGGACAGTTTCCAGCTTCTTCAACAGATTTTGTCCTTCCAGACACAGGTTTCAGCTTTTTCAACAGATTTTGTCCCTCGAGCAAACTGGAAAGACAGTTTCCAGCTTTTTTATTAGATTTTGTCCTTCCAGACACTCTGGAAGGACAGTTTCCAGCTTCTTCAACAGATTTTGTCCTTCCAAACACTCTGGAAAGACAGGTTTCAGCTTCTTCAACAGATTTTGTCCTTCCAGCCACTCTGGATAGACAGTTTCCAGTTTTTTCAACAGATTTTGTCCTTCCAGACACTCTGGATAGACAGTTTCCAGCTTTTTCATTAGATTTTGTCCTTCCAGACACTCTGGAAAGACAGTTTCCAGCTTCTTCAACAGAGTTTGTCCTTCCAGACACTCTGGATAGACAGTTTCCAGTTTTTTCAACAGAGTTTGTCCTTCCAGACACTCTGGATAGACAGTTTCCAGCTTTTTCATTAGATTTTGTCCCTCCAGACACTCTGGATAGACAGGTTTCAGCTTTTTCAACAGAGTTTGTCCTTCCAGCACTCTGGAAAGACAGTTTCCAGCTTTTTCATTGGTTTTTGTCCTTCTAACTCTCTGGAAAGACAGAACAAATTGAACGAGATGAGGAGGATATGGAGCATTATCTTTTGTTAAATTTTTATAAATAATGTAAACATTTTTCCTAGTGGATAGTAACTATAATTATTTATTTGTATAATCTTTAAAAATACTCGAATGGAGATGAATAAGATGGAACATCCTCTTTTGGAACCGTCACCAATAATTGAAGAGGTCAAAAAGAAACCTTCATCAACTAGAGTTTTAAGGAATGCAATAACGATTTCGCTCGTAATAATTTCATTGTTTATTGATGTCATTATGGTTATTACCAATATGAGTAGAATAACAAGTATCGGATTAGGAATTATATCAATATTTATTTTTTGGCTTTCCTTGGATAATTACTACGAAAAGTGCCCCAAATTGCATGGAAAAACTGACCACTCCCATCACTAAAGCAGTACACCAAATAGACGGTTCTCATGGTTCAAATAACAAGCCCGGTCCCATGTTCACTCTTGAAAGTGTTAAACTGATGATAGCCAAAAATCCGTTATCCCGGGCGATTTTTTTGGCTGACCCATAATAGTATTAAGAAAGGATGTTATCCAGAATGTCTACGATTCAAGATAGAGTGGTGATCATTACAGGCGCCTCCAGCGGAATTGGGGAAGCGACCGCAAAAGAACTTGCATCAAAAGGGGCGAAGTTGGTACTGGCGGCTCGACGTGAAGATCGTCTAAAGAAACTGCAAGAAGAGATTCAAAGAAATGGCGGACAAGCTACATACAAGGTGACAGATGTGACTTCGCATGAACAAATGGAAGAGTTAGCGGAGTATACTCTGAAAGAGTTTGGGAAAATCGATGTCTTAGTGAATAATGCAGGCGTAATGCCTCAATCATTCCTCTATAAGAAAAAAATTGAAGAATGGAATACAATGATTGATGTCAATATTAAAGGCGTACTTTATGGAATAGCGGCTTGCCTTCCATCCATGAGAGAAAGAAAATCGGGTCATATTATTAATCTTTCTTCCGTTGCCGGATACGGAGTATGGCCAGCTAGTTCAGTTTATAGTGCTACCAAATCTGCCGTACGTGCCATTACGGAAGGTCTCCGCAAAGAAGAGTTTCGCAACAATATTCGTACAACCATTATCTCGCCAGGAGCGATTAGCACCGAATTAACAGAAACGATTACAGAACCTAAACTAAAAGCGGCATTCGATGAACTGTACAAAGGTGCGATTGAAGCCGAAAATATTGCCCGTGCGATTAGCTTCACCATTGAACAACCAGCAGACGCAGCTGTAAGTGAGATGATTGTTCGGCCTGCTCAACAAGAGTTGTAGGTTCCACAGGGACGGTTCTCTTGGTCTATTTTATAAATTTCTTGGAATAAAAAAGCCGGCAGAACCGTCCCCTCGGTCTCCCCTTCATCGCTCCATCAATGTGGACATCTCGCCCTCAAAAACTTTTTCTTCTTTATCATTGAATGTAGATAATTGTAACGTAAGAATCCCCGTTTGATTTTTCATTGCTTTTTTATCCATAACCTTACAAATGACTTGCAATTCATCTCCAGGATACACGGGCTTCATAAATTTAAGATGATTCATCTGTGTTCCTGCAATGATATCGTCCCCATAGATTCCTTCTTCCACCAAAAGCTTAAATGAAATGGCTAGCGTATGGATACCGGAAGCAATGATTCCCTGAAACCTTCCCTGATTTGCCCTTTCCTCATCCAAATGCATATATTGAGGGTCATATTCCGCTGCAAACCTCATAATATCCTCTTTTGTTAATTTGAATAATTTTGTTTTATAAACCTGCCCAACTGTAAATTCATCTAATTTCATTTATACCCCTCTATTCGATCATTGTAGTACTTGTTTATCTTAGCATTAATTACTACAAGTGAAAAAGGTATGAAAGATTGATTGAGATTGGCTTAATCAAGAAATAAGGTACTGGATTATAGAATTTTAATCAAATTTTAATAATTGGTAAAACCTATGTAAAATATCTTCGATTCCACAGGGACGGTTCTCATGCTCAAAAAAAAAGCCAGCAGAACCGTCCTCATGGTCTTTAGAAAATATTGATTTTTTCCAAAATAAATTATATTATTAATTTCGTTGTGAAATTCGACAAAAATCGCTATGATTCTTATTTGTTCATTTTATCAGAATATTTAGTTGATTTTGATTTGAGGAGGAACTATCATATGGATTTGTTTAGAAAAAAATCCATTCAAGATTTAATAAAAGAGTCAGGAAGAAAAGAGGTTTCATTAAAGAAAGAGTTAGGCGCCTTTGACTTAACGATGCTCGGAATTGGCGCCATTGTTGGAACTGGAATTTTTGTTCTGACCGGGGTCGCCGCAGCCCAACATGCAGGTCCAGCCCTAGTCCTATCCTTTATTATTTCTGGGCTCGTCTGTGTGTTCGCTGCCCTTTGCTATGCAGAGTTTGCTTCTACGGTACCCGTATCAGGCAGTGCTTACACCTATAGTTATGCCACTTTTGGCGAAATTATCGCCTGGATCCTAGGCTGGGATTTAATTCTCGAATATGGATTTGCCAGTGCTTCTGTTGCCAGCGGATGGTCGGGTTACTTTCAAGGTTTAATTGCCGGATTTGGGATCCACTTTCCTAAAGCCATCTCGAGCGCATATGACCCGGCACATGGTACGTATATAGATGTACCAGCCATTTTAATCACTCTGATCGTCGCATTCATGTTAACAAGAGGAGCAAAAGAATCAGCACGTTTTAATGCCATCATGGTAATTATAAAAATATTGGTTGTTCTCCTATTTCTTGGTGTCGGTGCATGGTATGTGAAGCCTGCTAACTGGACTCCTTTTATGCCGTTCGGATTCTCAGGGGTAACAGCTGGAGCTGCAACAGCCTTCTATGCCTATATTGGTTTTGACGCAGTCTCAACAGCAGCGGAAGAAGTAAAAAACCCACAGCGCAATATGCCAATTGGAATTATTGCATCCCTGATCGTCTGTACGATTCTATATGTGGCAGTATCAGCGGTATTAACAGGAATTGTTCCCTATCAATTACTTGATGTAAAAAATCCTGTCGCATTTGGACTTAATTACATTCATCAGGACTGGATTGCTGGTTTCATCTCCCTTGGAGCCATTGCTGGGATTACAACCGTTCTAATCGTCATGGTTTATGGACAAACCCGCTTGTTTTATTCCATCAGCCGAGATGGACTGCTTCCAAAGGCTTTTTCAAAAATAAATAAGAAAACGAAAACACCGGTTGTAAATACGTGGATTACCTTTGTTCTCGTTTCTATTTTTTCTGGCTTAATCCCACTTGGTAAGCTGGCTGAATTAACGAATATCGGCACGCTATTTGCGTTCATGTCCGTTTCGATCGGCATTTTGTTTTTACGTAAAAAACAAGGTCCGCCAAAACAAGGTTTCCGCGTTCCGTTTGTACCATGGATTCCAATCCTAGCCTTCCTATCCTGCGGATATTTAGTCCTGCAACTTCCATCCATAACATGGATCAGTTTCATCGTATGGCTATTGATTGGTTTAATTATTTACTTTAGCTATGGAAAAAGACATTCAGCATTGGGCAAAGAATAAAAAGCTCCATTCATCATGATTGTAACGGTAAATGAAGACTTTTCCTTTCTAGTAATCAATGGAGTTCATCATAAAAGCCGAGAGGCTAATGGCTCCTACCAGAAAAAAGATACATTATTTCTGGTAGGAGTCATTTTTTTTGTAAAACTTTTGAAATTTGCTGGGGGTGATTCATGGTACGGTTTCACTCGGAGGGGCGCTTGGGGCTGTACCAAGGCAAGGAACTCTTTATTGTCCTGACATTTATGCATATCCTGTCCACTTATGTATAAAATGAAGTGCAGGGGCAAGTTCTGGAGTCTACGATTCTTTTCTATCAGTCTGCAATTTTTTATTTTGCTGCAGCAGCAAATCTAATCTACGAACAAGCATTTCCTTCTTTTTTTTCTTCTCTAACACTTTACTTTTAATATTTAATGACATAGTTGCACCTCAAAAACGTTTAAATTTAGAATTTTAATTATTAAAGACATAGATAGGTTATGTAATCTTAAAAAAGTTTACTTTTTTTATAGGAAGATTACCTCATTGTCTTGCTTAATGTGATCGGACTTTTTGCTTAACGCTTATATCATTCGACATAATTCTTGTTTTTTTGTACTTAGTCTTTAAAAAATATCCTCTATAAGGAATAGACTTTCCCAAATATTTCAAAATCAACATCCTTTTTTTCTTACCAATAGGATTTATACCGTAGGCAGAAGGTCGTTTTAGAGGATGAAGATTGGTTCCTCTAACCTTGCGTAACCATTTAAAATTTACTTTTTTTAATCATTTAAAGTGGATTGGCCAAAAAATCATCATATACATATTTAAAAGCGGATGAATAAGTTCCGCGCGGACCCAATAACCTTTGTTGGAGGAGACCTATGGGGAAAGAGATCAAATTAAATGATTCTGGATTTGAAATGGGTATTTATACTTTTGGGGAACTACTTAGAGATCCCTATACTGGTCAAATCATAAATGCAAAACAACGTATAAATGAGATTGTAGAGGCAGCCAAGCTGGCAGATGATGCGGGACTGGATGTGTTTGGGATTGGTGAGCACCATCGTTTAGATTTCGCTGTATCCTCACCACCGGTTTTATTAGCGGCTATCGCTCAAGTTACCCGTCAAATTAAGTTAATCAGTGCAACGACTATTTTAAGTACAGCAGATCCGGTCCGATTATTTGAGGACTTTGCAACATTAGATATTATTTCAAATGGTCGTGCAGAAATAGTCGCAGGAAGAGGGGCGTTTTTAGAATCATTTGCACTGTTCGGCTATAGCTTGGATGACTATGATCATTTATTCGCAGAGAAGATAGATCTATTATTAAAACTAAATGAGAATGAGCACGTTACTTGGAAAGGTCAGTTCCGCTCGGAGCTTAAAGGCGCGGAGATTGCTCCTAGGCCCATTCAACAGGGAATCCCCGTTTGGATTGGTGTTGGAAGTTCACAAGAAAGTGCAGAACGAGCAGGCAGGCTGGGACAAGGGCTAATGTTAGCGGTGCTAGGAGGAGACCCTGGCTATTTTAAGCCAATCGTTGAGGCCTACCGGCGTGAAGGATTAAAGGCAGGACATATTCCAGCAAAACTTAAGGTGGCAGTTGGTGGACATGGTTATCTTAGTAAAACATCACAACAGGCGAAAAAAGAATTCTATCCTTATTATACCAATTACTTCAAGTCTTATATGAAAAACGGGATGCTACATAATATCACTGAAGCTGATTTTGAGCAAATGGTTAGTCCAAATAACAGCTTGTTCGTCGGGAGTCCCCAAGAAATGATTGAAAAAATTCTCCGACAGTATGAATTGTTCGGGCATCAACGCTTTCTAGCTCAAATGGACATTGGTGGTGTTCCGTTTAATCAGGTGGCTAAAAGCATAGAGCTATTTGCCACGGAGGTAGCTCCGGTGGTTCGCAAGGAAATTAAAAAAGGCTGCAAAAAGGAGTAGTACCAGCGAAGCGACCACCACCAGCAATTCGTTATTTCAGTTTAATCCTTCTAACATGCATACCCCCGTCCTTTTGGATGGGGGTATTATAAAATGTTCCTTATTTATGCTTTGAATTTTTTAAAGCGAATGCAAATACGATTAAAAACTTTTTCTTAGTCGGTGTCCCCACTATAAAATCTAACCATCCTATATTAGGCTGGACCATAACCGATCGCATGAGCAATGATAACCGCTATAAGTGGGACAAAAATAGAATGACAGTACATGGAAAAATCACAAATGTAATCATTAAAAAGGATAAGGTTTCGTTTAATAAAAAAAAGTCATCCTTTGTAGGTAATAACCTAATTTGAATATTGATAAGCTCTTTTCTAGTTACAGACCATAACATGAAGCAGGTTAGACAATTCCCTTTAAAAATGCAGGTGAAAATCTATGTATCATCCTTATGGAACAGGTCATATACCATATCCTTTTATTGGAACCCACATGGGATACGGATATCCATTGTCATTGTACCATCACTACCATCCACAACATCCTTTGTTCACTTTGGACATCACTTTCCGTATTTTGCTGTGCCCATTCAGGCGCCGGTTCGATTCTTGAATTAGAAATCACTGCATTAACATGAGTTTATTCCATACCATTGGTCATGTATTCTTTTATTAAGCAGAAAGTATTAAACATACAAAAAAGCCCAAGTTGGGCTTTTTTGATTGAGATTACTCTAACAAATCTTTGCGTTAAGGAAGAACATGGGTTTTCGGCTACACTCTAGACTATGCAATCGTTTAAATGAGTATCCAACCGATTAAGCCTATTTTGAGAAATTTTTATTTAAGAACAGACCAAGAATTAATTCTTTAATATCAGCCCTTGTCCATGCCATTTTATGATCTTGTACATATATTATGATTACCACCAGCGTAGAACCAACATATTCTACATTACCTTCTTTTCATGAAAGAGCGTTTGCCTATAAAGGCAGACGTTCTTTGCATTTTTAGGAAAATCGTATATTTTTCGATACCAATATGATAGTTGTCCAAGCCACTTTTGTTTTATGAAATATGATACATAGTGAAAGTTCTATTTAAGATCTTCTAACAGGTGGTGATCATTATGTGCTTTGGATACGGTGGTTATGGCTATGGCGGTGGTTTTTACGGAGGCAGTACATTTGTTTTAATCGTAGTATTATTTATCCTTTTAATTATTGTTGGTACTGCTTTTGTTTATTAATGACCAATACACGTTCTGGTGTAAAGAATCAATGCTGGAGGTGTAATAAATGAGCGGGCATGGAAATAATTTTGCGTTAATCGTTGTACTATTCATTCTCCTTATCATCGTTGGTGCATCCTTTATGTTCTACTAATAAGATGGATGGAGTAGGAAAAAGGCCCTTTTTATCGGGCCTTTTTTTCTCTTGCTTTCGGACTCTCTACCGGCATTCCCTGCTGGCTTTAGTATGCGGAAATAGATGAAATATGGATTAGCCAACCAAATGGTTAAAACCAACACCATTCTTTACGAATCGACTGCTACCGACGCTTATTTTTTTAATCAAACGTTTGATATAAACCGGGACAAAGCCTTTTGGAAAACGAACATCGTCAAGTTTCCGGGGAAATTTTTTGTCGATAAATCGTACCAAAACAGCGCTTATCATATTAGTGATGAAAATTCACTTGCAAGAAATATTCCCTCCGAATGAGTAAAACTTTTCTTTATCCAATCACCTATTATTATTCTTCTAAAAGTGCATAATAACGTTCTCCTGTCACACTACTCTTAGGAGAAAGCAAATTTAAGGCTGTCTCTAAATCGATTTTCCGATAAGTTTCAGTTACTCGACCATTAATCATTAATTTTTTCCGATATTCTAATATACCATCAACAACATCTTTTGAGAGCTCCTTTGAATTTTGAAGACTATCGAAAACACATTTTTCAGCAGCCTCACAACTAGTTATTTTCACATCAGAGTCTTTTACATTTCCAGTAGGAGAGTATGCTAAAGCGGTAATTATTTGATGTTTAGCAGCACTCACTGTTTCTCTCAAAAAGTTTGCTTTAACTGGTGGAATATCTTCTACAAGCAATCTAGTAATCCCCCGGTCATTAATGGCTCCGAGAATCTGTTCGGGTTCATCTTCGACCACAACTTCCTTGTGTGGCGGCCAAATATCAAGATAATAATAACTAGATTGTTTTTTTCCAACATGAAAAATATAGAACTGAGGATAAATGACAAGTTGGTCAGGCTTAAACCCAAGCTGAGGTCGGAAGAAATCATAGAACCGGGCTACAGCTGACATAAGAAGTGCACTGGCCCCGATTCCGCCTGCTGTTTCCCTTACTACCACACCAATACGATCATACTCATTAAATCCTTCAAAAATTTCTTCCAATAAAGCACTCTGTCCCTTTACCTCGATATCAAAGTCATTAGAACCCATCATATTCCTGGTATGTATTTTAAACACCCCCACTTCATTTTTAGAAACTAAAAAAATATATAAAACACTAAGAATAATATTTTCGAAATTGAATGTTCGGTGTGAGAGGAATTAGTCCTGCTAGTTCATTAATTATCATAAGGCTTCAAATGGATAGAAAAGATAGTAGAACGGCGGGCCAGTCAAGGGAAACAACTGACCACTTCCATTCTACTTCCTAGTTTGCTATGGAGTATTGATCATGCTTTTTGTACAAAAGATTATTTCCGCTTTGCTTTTGTTGGATCAAATGTAATCTGTTTCACCTCTGTTAAATGTTGGAATACCCATTGGCTTAAAATCCTTCCATTCCCGCTATTCTTCATGCCGCCAAATGGTGCTAGGAAATCCCAATAATTCGTGCTTTCATTTATATGAACCGTTCCATGTTCGAGATTATCTGCCATATACCAGGCATCTGCTAGGCCAGATGTAAATACTGAAGAGGTAAGCCCATATGGTGTGTCATTGGCAATCTCCACTGCCTCTTCTCTAGTTTTAAATTTAATAATTGGTGCTATTGGGCCAAAGGTTTCTTCTTTTCCTAAAAGCATAGACTGATTTGCATTAACGAGGATTGTTGGTTCATAATATAAACCACTGTGATTCCCACCATAAACGACTTTTGCACCTTTATTGACAGCATCCTTTATATGTTCATTCATTTTATCTACTACTGGTTGGCCCGATAATGGTCCCATTTCTGTACCATCTTCTAAAGGGTTACCTAAACGAACTTTTTTAGTTCTTTCAACTAATAAATCAACAAACTCATCGTGTATACTTTCATGAACTAAGATTCGTTCAGCTGCTGTACACACTTGGCCGGCATTATAAAAACAACCATTAATTGCAGCTTCTACAGCTTCCTCTAAATTTGCATCTTCCATAACAATTTGAGGTCCGTTACCGCCTAACTCTAAAAGAGTTCTCTTTAACCCAGCAGCTTGGGCGATCTTTTCACCTACAGCAGCACTTCCTGTAAAGCAAACCCCACGTACATCTTCATGAGTTACAATTCGGTTTCCAACGTCCCCTTTTCCTTGAACTAAATTAACTACCCCTGGTGGAAAACCTGCTTCATCAAATAGCCTAATCAGCAATTCAGTGCTAAATGGGGTAATTTCAGATGGTTTAAACACTACAGTATTTCCCACTGCCAATGCATAAGGGATAAGTTCAGCTGATAGAGATACCGGGAAATTCCATGGTGTGATTACGCTTACAACTCCGATTGGAGCATGGGTGATATGAATTCTTTTATTATTTGTTCTTTCAAAAGTACTTGGCAGTGTAGACCCTCTAAATCTTTGGACTTCTCCAATCGCATGTTCAAAGTTAGAGATACCAAGTTCATAGACTTCTTCACGAGCCTCTGTGATTGTTTTTCCCATTTCTAACGTAATATAGCGGGCCATCTCTTCCCCATATTTTGTTCTTCCGAGCTCTTCCGCTTTCTTAAGTAAATCTAATTTATCTAATAATGGAACATTTGCCCACTCTTTCTGAGCCTCTTTTGCACTTTTAATAGCTAAATTCACTTGTTCGATTGAGCTATTTCTGTAGTTACCGATAATTTCTCCATTTACAGGACTAACAACTTCAACAAGTTCTCCTTCACCATCCATCCACATCCCGTTAATATACGTTTTTGCATTCAAAATAGCCTTAGAGACTGTTTTTTCCATAAAAAAATTCCTCCTAATTTATTAGTTTTATAGTTAAATCTTCATTAAGTAGTACAAACTTTATAAATGCAATTTTTATGCCACTTTTTCAAAAATCAAAGAAAACTGCTGGACATATAGTAATATTGAGGTCTTCTAGGAAAGTTTTTTAAATTTCAGGAATTTATTGTAAGATTCTACAAATTATGCGGAAAAAATCGAACCTATTAAGCATCTATTGATGCAATAAAGGTTCGATATACTAATAGATGATGATATCATTTACGGAACCTGCCATCGCTTTATTCATGTCAACCACAAAGTGGACTTAAAAAAATGAATTACATTCTACAATGAACAATCGATGCAAAATGTGTTCAACCAAACTTACCCTTTCTATACTCCTATATTTGGAGGTCACTGATAAACAATCCCTTTTTACAAGCCGGAAAACTCTTCTTCATTACTTAAATTTAAATTATATTTATGTGTTTTCCGAATAATTGTCGTCTGATTCACTTCTAGTATTCTAGCCATTTTACGGGAGGTTTTGTACTTTTCCTGTGCCCTTTTTAGAAGCTGACGTTCCGTTTCTTCCACAGCTATTTTTAGCGGAAGAATACCAGATACGGTTACCCTTGGCGTTGTTTTCTCCTGCGTTTTTACAATATAAGAGGGTAAATCGATTTCATAAATCACTGCTCCCCTGGCAGTCACGATTAATTGTTCGATAAGGTTTTCAAGCTCCCTCACATTCCCGCCCCACTCATAGCCATTTAAAAGATTGATTGCCTCGTCGTCGATCATAATAGAGTGTTCATACTTATCATTAAACTTTTTAAGAAAATATTCTATTAGCAAGGTTATATCTTCTACACGCTCGCGTAAAGGTGGTACGGTGATTGGAACCACATAAAGCCGATAGTACAGATCCTCTCGGAAAAGATTATCCTTTACTCTCTGCTTGAGATTTTTATTGGTTGCAGAAATAATCCGGATGTCCACTTTTATTTCCTTGGTACCACCAACCGGGATGAAGGTTTTTTCCTGTACGAGCTGCAAAAGCTTGACTTGCAGGTCCATTGGTAGTTCCCCTATTTCGTCTAAAAACAAAGTCCCCCCATCCGCTTGTTTTACTAGGCCGATTTTCCCGCTTTTGTTAGCCCCTGTAAAAGATCCGGGCTCGTACCCGAATAATTCCGCCTCAATTAAGGAAGGAGATATAGCACCACAGTTTATTTGTACAAAATTCCGATCATTTCTTCTGCTTTTATCGTGGATAAGGCGAGCCAATAAATTCTTTCCCACTCCTGATTCCCCTTCAATTAACACAGAAGAATCAGTTGGGGACACCTTTTCAATAAGTTCAATAATAGAGAACATTTTTTCGGAACGCGTATTCAGCCTTTCCAAAAGGGGATTTGATTGAAAATCAGATAGTAATTGTTTTTGACGATCAATAACAGAATTGGCATAAGCAATTTGATTGCGCAACTTGACAAGTTCCGATATATCTCTCGAATTAATAATAATGAGACTAATCTCTCCTTTATCATTAAAAACCGGCTTTCCAGTAGCCAAAACCGTTGTTCCATTGGTATAAGTCTGCTGGCGAGACACTATTTTCTTGGTTTTAATCACTTCAAGACTAACGGAGTTTTCAACGAGACCTTGGTTAACAAGTTCCCTAACGTTCTTTCCTATAAAGAGTTCCGGTGGGAAACCCGTAATTTTTTTAGAAATTTCACTGACGAATAATGTGTTTCCTTGTCCATCAGTGACAAAAATTTCATCATAGGAGGAATCAAGGATGCATTTTAACTGATTGACCTGCTGACGAAGTGAATCCATCTCTCTATTTAATAAATCAACATTATTTAGGAGAGAATTATTATGCTGGCGTAGGGCGGTAGTTTCAATTTCCAAGCTGCTATATACCCTATATACATCCAGAGAATCCCGCAAAATAAAGTACTCCACATCAGGATTCGTGCCTGCTTCAGAAATAAGCATTTCCTCATTTTCAATCATGATAAAACGATCGTTAAAACAGCCACTTATTTCGGATTCCCAGCCTTTTACCGCGACATGTTTCCAAAAGCTCATTTCATCTACGATCCCCTGAACCCCTTCTTGGCTATCTACAAGGATATAAAGAAAATTTGACACATCTAGGAATTGCTTTAAGTTTTTACAAAGTTGTCCCTTGAAGGTACGTAATGGTAAAGCAGTTTTAAATTTAATCATCCAATACCACCATTAGAAAGTTTTTTTAAAATAAGATTCCTTATCGCCCATTTCATTTAACTAATCAGATTTTTCTGTTAACTGAACACAATTTGCATCTTTATTCTAACATAATTATCACAACATTACTAATATTAATAATTTTCAATATACTTTAAAATAAATGATCTCTATCTGCACAAAAAAGAGATTGTTATCCAATCTCTAAATTATGATGTTCATAACTTACATCGATATTTTGGTCAACTATAATTGATCAACATATATGGTTTTCACTTGAGTATAAAACTCAATGGCAGTTTTCCCTTGTTCTCTCGGTCCATAACTGGAATTTTTCACCCCTCCAAATGGCACTTGCGGCTCAGCACCTGTGGTTTCTGAATTCACATGAACCATACCTACTTCTATCTCATCAATAAATTCTTGGGCTAGGCTAAGATTATTCGTACAAAGGGATGCACTAAGTCCAAATTCTGTATCGTTTGCAAACCGGATGGCCTCGTGATAGTCCTTTGCTTTTAAAAGTACAATGACAGGTCCAAAAATCTCTTCTCGAGCAATACGCGCTTCTTGAGAATCAATTTCAAATATGGTCGGCTGTATATAAAAGCCTTGCTGAAGATTTGGATTTTGCAGTGTTTCTCCCCCGTAAAGTAATAATCCTTCCTGTTTTCCTGCTTTAATTAATGAAAGTACTGTTTCTTGCTGTGAATGGGAAACACACGGTCCCATAAAGGTATCTTTTTCTAAGGGATTTCCTACTTTAAGTGACATTGTCTGTTCGATTAATCTAGTCCGAAATTCGTCATAAATTTTTTCTTCTATGATGACTCGACTGGTAGCAGTACATTTCTGACCCGTTGATAGAAATGCTCCTTTAATGGCTAGGTCAACCGCCTTGTCAATATTTGCATCTGCCAACACAATTAATGGGTTTTTCCCGCCCATTTCTAATTGCACTTTTTTCCCAGTGCTAATAGCCAGTTCCTTAATCCCATTTCCAACTTTATTTGATCCGGTAAAAGATATTGCTTTAATATCAGGATTTTTGACAAGCTCCGTTCCAATGACCCTACCACTTCCAAACACGCAGTTAATGACTCCCGGTGGTATGCCTGCTTCATGAAATGCACTTATTACATGATAAACCGATTTAGGCGTCAGGTCGGCAGATTTCATCACGACTGTGTTTCCGTAAATGAGAGCAGGTGCCAGCTTCCATACCGGTATAGCTATTGGGAAATTCCAAGAAGTAATCAATCCAACAGGTCCTAATGGTATTCTCTTAGTATAAATCAGTGTTTTCTCATTGGATGAAGGAATTACACTGCCAATCGATTGGGCAGATTCTCCCGCGAAAAATTCCAGAATACTTATAGCTCGCTGTGTTTCTCCTATACCTTCAGCTATTGTTTTTCCTTCTTCTAACGTTAAGTCATAACCTATTTCTTCTACTTTATCTTTCAAAATTGCTGCTGCTGCCAATAGATAGGATGCCCGTTGCTTATAAGATAGGCTTTTCCATAATGAAAAAGCACCTTTTGCTGAGGCAATCGCCCTCTGCGCATCTTCTACTGAACTAGCAGGAAATTCCCCCAGTTCCCGGCCATCAATTGGACTTGAATTTGTATTGTAAGATCCGGAAAATGGTTCTACCCACTCGCCATTAATGTAATTTAAATAACGCATACATTTTACTCCTTTACATACTTTCTATATGATTCAGTAACATTAAACTATTAATCTATCCAATTTTAATTTATAAGATTCGTTATTCCCCATGAGAATGGGGCTTCTCATTTGTCTATAAATTAGCGGCTACTTCAAATCCTTCAAGAATTGCTTCTTCAACCGTTCGAGGCAACATGCAATCCCCAATACGATGAAGACTTGGTACGGATCCCTTTAATTGATAATAAATGTCTACAACTTGTTGGTTTCCTGTGGCAAGCACCAGCGTATCTACTTGATTCCTTACCAACATTTGCCCAGTATAAATGTTTTCAAATGTAATATTTGCTGCTTCTACCCTATGAAGATTGTATTGTGGTGTCATTTTCACTTCTAATAAATGCAGTTTGGACAGCATCACATCTCGTACATACTGTTGAAGACCATATCCAACTTGATAACAAGCACTGATTAACTCCACTTCATGTCCTTGCTCAGCTAAATATAAAGCTACACCTATACCTGGCATGTCACCTTTCCAATCAGCTACAATAACCTTTTTTCCAACCGGTTCTTTTTTCATCAACACATCCCAAGCCGTTATTACGCTTGGAAGATGAATACCGGAAACATTCGGAATATAGGGGGTTGCTCCAGTTGCCACGATCACTTCATCAGGCTGATGCGAGAGAATTAATTCTTTGGTTACATTCGTATTTGTTTTTACAACAACACGGTGATAGGCCAGCTCACGCTTTAGATTAGCTACCAGCTCCCCAAACTCTTCACGTCCAGGTATTTTGCGTGCTAATTTCACCTGTCCCCCCAATTCTTCTTCTTTCTCAAATAAAGTAACTTTATGGCCTCTTTCCGCTGCAATAACAGCTGCTTTCATCCCCGATGGACCTCCGCCAATAACAATTACCGTTTTGATATTTTTGGCCTTTGACATATGAGCGAATTGCAACTCTCTGCCGGTAACGGGATTTTGAATACACGTTATGGGTAAATCATTATGCATATGTCCAATACACCCTTGGTTGCACCCAATACAATACCGAATTTTCTCCATCTCTTCCCTCATTGCCTTATTAGGCATGTGAGGGTCACAAATAAGAGAACGGGTCATTCCCACCATATCTGCCTGCCCGCTTTCCAAAACCTTTTCACCCATGACAGGATCATTGATTCTTGAATTCACGAATACAGGTGTAGATAATAATTCCCTCATCTTCCCTGAATAAGCTGAAAAATGTGCTGGAGGGACAGGGGATGGCGGCGCAATAAAAATAGAGCTCATAAGTGTGGCAGAGCTTCCTCCGGTTAAGTTAAAGTAGTCTAATCCTCCAATTTCCTTTTCGATATACACCAGTATTTCTTTTACCTCCTCAAAAGTAGAACCATTTGTCTCATAATCATCTACACTCACACGCATACCAACTGCTATTTCACTTCCTACTTTTTGCCGAATACCCTCAATGATTTCTTTTAAGAAACGCAGCCGATTTTCAAATGATCCACCATATTGATCGGTTCGCAGGTTAAGTCTCGAAGACCAAAATTGGCTGATAAGATAACCATGTGAAGCGACAATTTCTACCCCGTCCAGTCCGCCTTTTTTTACCCTTTCCGCCGTTTCCACATAACCATTTATAATCTCTTGTATTTCTTCTACTTCTAGTTCCTTGGGCATTACCCGAAATCGATCATTTGGAATCGAAGAAGGGGCTACTGCTATGGCCCCCCCTGAAGGGAATACTTCTCTTCCCGGATGGAATAGTTGGACAAACATTTTAGTTCCATGGGGATGAACAGCTTCTGCTAATTTTTTATAATAAGGGAGCATCTCATCCGTATAAGCCATAATCGTATGCGAGGTAAACGCAGCCGTCCAATGGACAGCATTTGCCTCTATTACAATTAACCCAGCGCCTCCCTTTGCTCTTTCTTCGTGATAGGCAATGAATTGGTCGGTAGGTAAGTTATCTTTAACAAAAGTGGTCATGTGCCCAGTACTCAATATCCTATTTTTAATCCAGTGTGGACCAATTTTTATCGGTGTGAACAGATACTTAAATTGAGACATAGGTTAATCTCCCTTCGTTACTAGTTCATTTACAATTTCAGCAATATCTTTTGAAACCATGTTTGTTTTGCCATCTTGTTGAAGTAATCCAAGCGCTTCTTCCATCATGCTAAAGCAAAATGGACAAGAGGTAACCGTCATACTCCCCCCGGTTTGGACTGCTTCTTCCGCACGGATTGTATTGATTTTTTTTCCGCAGCTGGGTGATTGGAACATTGCAGCTCCACCAGCACCACAGCACATGGATTGTTTTTTATTTTTGTCCATCTCTTTAAGCTCGTAACCAAGCATTTCTAAAATGTCCCTTGGCTCGTCAAATACCCCGTTTTGTCTTCCTAGGTAGCAAGGGTCATGGTAGGTAATTAACTCACGATTTTGCTTATCAGGAATTTTTATTCTCCCTTGTTCGATCAGTTGATAAATAAATGTTGTATAATGCATTACTTTATAATCGCCACCAAGCTGCGGGTATTCATTTTTAAACATATTGAAGCAATGCGGACAGGTTGTAACAATGGAATCCACCTTATGTTTTTTCAAGGTTTTTATATTTGTAAATGCTAACTCTTGAAACAAAGCTTCATCTCCTGCACGTCGAGCCATGTCTCCTGTACAACGCTCCTCTGCACCTAAGGTTGCAAAATCGACATCAGCTTTTTTTAAAATATCAACAAATGCTCTGGCAATGCTTTGCAAACGTACATCATATGCTGTTGCGCATCCTACCCAAAACAATACTTCCATTAGATAATCTCCTCCTGTATCACTTCGTTATCTTCTCTATCTAACTGCGGAACTTGCAGCCCCTCGCTCCATCGACTTCTTTCAGACCAAGGTTTTCCCCAGATGTTTTGCTGTTCCTCAACATTTAAAAGCATATTCTCAACCTGTTTCCCCATAACAGACTCGCTAATTAACCCTCTTCTCATTGACATAATGAGATCAACATGATTAATTGCAACCGGACAAGCTTCCACACAGGCACTACAGGTCGTACAGGACTGCAACTCTTCAGCAGAGATAAAGGAAGCAACTTCTCTTTCTTTTGCCATATTATCTCGAATCTTTAGTACGATCGATCTTGGAGATAGTGGCTTGCCACTTATATTTGCTGGGCACTGAGAATCACAACGCCCGCATTCTGTGCAAGCATCGGTACTTAACAATTGCCAGGTAGTAAAGTCTTTAATTTTGGTAACGCTTTGAATATTATTTAGGTCTGTAACGATTTGTCCTGTTTTTTTCATCTCATATTCAGGATTTCTCAACATTCCTGTACGGTGGATTGGTTGAAAAAAGATATTGATTGGAGCCATGATGATATGGAATAGTTTTGTATAAGGTATTAGTGCAATTAATAAAAAAGCGAGTAATGCATGAGAGAACCAAAATACTCCATATAATCCCGATAATCCCTGATTGTTTTGGAACAGTTTAGCCAGAGCATATCCAACAGGGGACCACCCCCCATATTCAACCTTGGTCTCTGCAATTCTAATGCCTTCAACCATAAAGCCCCCAATTCCGATAAAAACGAGCAGCCACAAAAATGCATTATCGGCAAAACCATTTTTAAGACGGGGTCTCTTCTTCTTTGAACGAATCCAAATGGCCATCAACAAACCAGCAATGAAAAGTACACCAAATACATCCAAAAAAAGTTCATAAAAAAGATAGAAGTTCCCTCGTAAGATCGGAATGTGGAAATCATAATCAACCACTACTAAGCAGGTACCAATAAACAAAATAACGAATCCATAACTCGTAAATCGATGCATGAGTCCAAAAAACTTATCCCGTTTAATTTTTTCCTGTTTGACAGTCATAGTAAGAAAAATTTTTATATTATCTCTTACATCTTCCCACTTTACCTTCACCTTTCTCCCCTGTTTCCACAATCGATAGCGGCGGTAAAAGCCGTATAGAAAAATACAAATAGCGAACGAAGCAAAAACATATAGTGAAATTTTTAATCCTGAAGAAATGTTCCAAAAAGTGTGTCTTGCAACCATTGATTCCCCACCTACTCTTTCAACCATTGTTCTACTTTTCTAGCAATAAAATGAATATGCTCAGGAGTAGGAACACTTTTAGTCTTCGCTGAACTTTTTTCATTTTGATTTTTTGTAATCCCTGCGACACTCAACATCCGATGTTGGGCTAAAAAATCCGTAGGAACTTCAAGATAGCGGATCACCGGTTGTTTCTCTGAAATTTTTATCCGTTTATTTTTAACCGTTGCACTTTGAATCGGACCTGCCCTCTTGGTTATGATTTCAACTGATTTATTCCCATGGATTCGAGATATGTACCTTAATGGTGTGACCGATCGCTCCACACCGATTAGGGCTGGGAGTTTGATAGTGAAAGTATGCAGTGTACTCCTGCCTTCCTTACATTGAACACCCCATGTATCATCACCGAGTTCGGAATCAATTGAATACACCCTGGAAATGTAAGGTATATTTAAATATCTAGCTAAAAGGATGGGAGTTGTACCTCTTTGCATGTCTTCACTTTCTGAACCGCAAAGAATTACATCATAGTGACTCTCTTTTAGCTCTTCATAAATGTATGGAGCCATATCCGTTGAATGTTGATCACCTTCAGGAACATGAACAACTTTGCAGACATCGATTGGGAATTTTTTAATACGGTGCAAGGAGACTTCTCTTCCTTCTTCTACCATTAATAACACGGTAATATGTGCAGGTTGTTTCTCCTTGTAATTACATGCCCATTGCAGTGCATGTAAATCTTGTTTATTAAAGTTATCAGACAAATACTTAAGTTTTTGATTTTGATAATCCCACTTGATTGATATGGAATCAAACACAGATCTTACAAGAACTACGAAATTAAGCATATGCTTCCTGATACCGCCTTTCCATTTCAAAAGATTCAACAAGCATTTTAACCCCTTCTCTGAAATCCCCTACGATTCCGATGTCACAGCGATTGAAAATTGGAGCTGAGGCATCATCATTTATCGCGATTACATTTTTAACTCCTCTTATTCCTTCAAGATGTTGTGTTGAGCCCGAAATTCCGATTGCGATATAAATGTCAGCCTCTATATTGCTTCCACTTGCGCCAATTCTATTTTCCCTAGGAATTAACCCCAATTCATCCGCCACTTTACTTCCCCCTATAGGTGCGTTCAGAATTTCTGCCAGTTTCATAATCAGATTAAGTTCCTCCTGGTTACAACCGCTTACCCCTCTTCCAATCCCAATGACACAACGGGCTTCTGTAATTTTAAGTTCTTCTAGTGACATTTTCGACGATTTAACAAATTTGATTTTACGATCATTTTCAAACTTAAAATGGATACCTTTTAGTCTTGGTCTTTGACCATTTTCCTTTTCACCGTATAAGATTGCTTGATCGATTGTGACATATTGGAAGTTTATTTCTGGACTTAATGTAATCCATTCTTGGATTTTCTCGTTGTATAAGCTTCTCCTAACCATATAGTTTTTTGGGCCATCGCCAATCTGTTTAACTTCTAAGACCTTTATACTAATATCTGATTTATGTTTATCAGATAGACTTGTAGCAATATCGTGATAGAGATAACCAGATGAGAATAAACACATTCCCTGAATCGCGGATAATTCTTGGTAAATTCTTTCAAATGCTTGAATATGAGCTTCCACAAGGTGCCATTGTTCTTCCTCAAGCTTTACATGATAAACTTCGTCAAAGGGAAGTTCTAATAATGTTTTTTCTTCTAGTCCAGAATGTACTACGATCGCCAGGAAACGGGAATGTTCTAGTTGTGCAATTTTTTTGGCAAAATGATAAAGCCCCCATGTTTTTTCATTTATCACCTTTCCACTCTGAATTGGTACATAACAAATGATATGATTCATAAACTGCCTCACCTCTTACACATATACTTGCAAAAAATATGCCAACAAAATATCAGCTTTAGATAAAACAACTTCTAATCAAACAAATTTGTCATTGAGGCAAAAACGCATCAAAAAACCATTAAAAAAGAATTTTGTGGGAAGTTTCAACAAAAAAATCGAACACAAAAAGAATCGTATTGAGTCTTTTTGTGTTCGATTTTTTTCAGAATGTTTTTTGACCATAAAATTCCCCTACCAGGTTGACATAAGAGACTATCAAAAGAAATTCTCTTTTTCAGCTCCTTGAAGGAGATTAAATAAATCTTTTTTAAGTAGTTAAAATTTTTCTAGTAATTGATTCTTATCTAAAACCAAAGATAGTAAGTTTCGAAACTCCTCAATGTCTTCTTCTTTAATATCAAGCTTACGCGCCCAGTAATCTTCATCGGAAATGTCATTATAATTTAACATGACCATTTGCCCATTTTGAATGGAAATAGCCATTGCTTTCCCGAAGTACATTTCTGAATGCATAAAAACAAGATCATATCTATGATTCGTTGATGCGAGACAATAATAGCGAATTAAATGATTGGCTGTTTCCTCTAAAAGATTTTCTAATAACATAAAACGGATCCCCTTCCAAAATTGGATTATGGCAAAACAAAAACTTATACAAAATATATGCAACTAACATGCCAACAAATTTTCATCTTTTTTACAAAGAAAAACATCACAAAAGGGATTATTCGAACCTAAACTGCATCAAGATGAAACAATTTAGATTCGAACTTCTATTTTTTTGGCTGTGTTATAGAACATTGTTGACTTTTAAACAAAGTTGATTGGAGCGGAAATCAACAACCAAGATTAACAGAGCCATTTTTTTAAAAATAATACCCATTCTTACAATAAGTTGAAACTCCTTTCTATTAAAAGTTGGCATATATTTTGCATTTAAATAAGGTGTAAAATAAATCATGATGTAAAGGAGAAATCAGTCAAATGAAGAAATTAGTTAGTTTATTAAAAGGAAATGAAACCGAATTTGAAAATGTACCAGGTGCTCAAGGCGATTTAGCCATCTTCTCAAGAAATCTATCCGGGCTATCTACAACCATTGGAAGTGGATTTAAACATCTAAAGAAAGCTACAATTGATTGGGAATTGAAATACGATGAAGTGGTCTATGTGATTTCTGGTGAAATGTTTATCATTGAAGGTGATCGCAAAATGGAGGCAAAAGAGGGCGACTTATATTTTTTAAATGAAGGCGCAAAAGTCACATATGGAACAGATAGTGAGGTGAGATTTTTATACTCTTTATATCCTATAAATTGGAGAGAAATCAACTAACGATGAATGTATTATCAGTCTTAAGTCACCCGCGAGAAGATTCACTTACTTTTGCTGTTGCAAGATCATTTAATGAAGGCCTCGTAAATGCCGGCCACAATCCCGAGGTTTTGGATTTGTATCGGGAAAATTTCGATCCGCGATTATTTCAAGCGGATGAGCCTGACTGGAACGATCCTAATAAACAATACTCTGTCGCTGTGGAACATGAAATGAATAGATTGAGGCGTAATGATGCAATATCTATTATTTTCCCAGTGTGGTGGTATAATTTACCTGCTATCACAAAAGGTTGGATTGATAGGGTTTGGAACCATGGCTTTGCTTATGGTGGAGGACGAAAAATGGAGCAGAACAAAATATTATGGATTGCCTTAGCAGGTGAATCAGAAAGCAGCTTTAAAAAAAGGAAATATGATAAATTACTAGAACATCATCTAAACATCGGGATAGCGGGTTATTGTGGTATTGCAGATTCCGAGGTAAAGATCATCTATAATACCTTCGGTGAAGGAATCCATGAAGATGGAATCGATTCTGCCCATGTATTCTATCAAAATATCCTTCAACAAGCCTATGATCTAGGGAAAGAGTTTTAATTCATTTCTGCTAATCAAAGAAAAATAAAGCCAGAGAGTTTTAGAATGGAGCTCTCTGGCTTTATTTATATAGGCTATATTTACAGTGAACTTTTAGAGATTTTTTAAGATATCTTTCTTAGATTAATTTATTAATGATAGGATTTCGGAATTTCAACCGTGAAACAGTGCTTTTTCCACCCTATAGGTAATCACCTTTTTTAGAAGGTATCACAATGATTTTAGTTAGAAGGAAGTAACAAAGTCCAGATAATATGATCACTGGAATTGATGCACTGGTATATTTAAAGAAAGATGCAGATTTATAGGTGATGGGGTCAAGTAAATAAATATATGCAAAAAATCCGATTATACACGAAATAAATGCTGCAACATTAACTCCTTTCCAAAAATAATATTTAGATTCCTTTCCATTCATATATAACTGATTTAGAGAAATTCTTTGTTTTCTTAAAAGAAAGTAATCTGTGATTTGAATTCCAATTATTGGAGCAAATACAACTCCAAGAAATGCAAGGAACGAAGGAATTGAATTTAAAAATTGGTCGGCAAAAAATACACATATAATCGCGACAGGTAATAGAACAATTAGGGTAGTTTGATTCCAGGACGTTTTCTTTTCAATCCATTTTATTTGCCTTAAACCAATTCCAGTTGTGTATGCTCCTACAATCGCAGTTCCTATATTCGCCAATGCTAAAAATAGTAATGCAATAATACCGAACCCTATTCCACCGACTTCTACAAACCATTTAGTAGGGTCATAGTTTCCAGTTGCAAGCGCTGAATAGAGGCCGATTAGACTGATAACACCAGTTGGTAATCCCATTCCAAGCATGGTGGGCCATAACGTTTTTCCGGAACTTGGGACCATTCGAACAATGCCTCCCATATAAGGCCACCACGACAGAACACTCGCAACTAAGATCTCAAAACCAGCCGTGTAATCCCATAGGCGGTCACCCGAAGAGGCAAGGGGTTTTGCGTGAAAAATCTTAGTAATTCCAACTGTGCTGATTAATTTATACATGATTAATATTCCGGTTAAACCTACCAGCAGGCTAATAATAAGTGAGGTATTTTTAACTGCAGCAGATCCGCCACGTAATGAAATCCAACTAATAGAAATGGCTACAAGGGAACTAATGGCTGTGACGATTTGTTGTGAGGTTGAATGAAGTAAGCCGGTGGCCAAAAGAACCTCACTTACAGCTTTTCCAAATAGAATGATTAATAAGCAATTCCAGCCAACAATGGATGCATACTGCAGAAGAATTGCAAATACCGATCCTTTTTGACCAAAAATAGGTTTACTGGAAGCAATATTTTCTACTCCATATTTAACACTTACCGGAACTGTTGCAAGAACAACAAAAAACATCCCTACTAAACAACCTGCAATCATTGCCAATGTTCCCATTGTAGCATTAAGGTAATAGGCAACATAGCCGCCAATGGAGTAGCTCCATGCTGCAACTCCGGCACTTAAAGCTACTCCGGCTAGTCCCCAGGAGGTCCAAGTCCGTTTATTTTTCGGTAATGGCCAGCTTCCTTGGGCTACTTCCTGCGAAATAGATAATTCAATATTTTTTCCTGCTTTCATAAGAACCATCCCCCAATCATCAGTAAAGCAGGAATCACTATTCCAACAACAAAAAGGAAAATGTATTCCTTCTTATTGAAGTCCAAACCAAGATTAGATTCATCTGACATTTCATTGAGAATATGTTGCAGGTCCATTGATAATTGTTGGTCCATAAGGAAATGGTCGTTTACTATTTTCATTTCATCCTTAGTCATGTTATTCATTTTCCATCCCTCCTTAATTGAAATTTGTAAGGGCCTTCATCTAAATCACATATTTCGGATAAAATTTTCAAATTGTAATTCCTGACCGAAAAGATTATTTTGATTATTCAGATAATTGATTATATTGAAGGATAAATCATAGAAATTATCCTTCAATATTCGATTTAACCAACTTTAAATTCATTTGATTTAATTTGAGTTTCATTGGATAGTAATAGAGTATTCCAGGTAAAAAGATCCCTACAATCCAGGTTATATCGGCACCATCCAAAGCATTTGCGATAGGTCCCTTATACATGGAGGTGTGCATAAATGGAATCTCAATCATAACAACAAACAGGTAAACGATTAAACTGATCCAATTATATTTCCCATATATCCCATTTACATCAAAGATATCTTTTACGCTGTACTCACCTTTACGTAAGAAATAATAATCTGTTAGGTTGATTGAACTCCATGGAAGTAAAAAATAAGCCAGCCAAATCATAAATTCTGTATAGTATGCCTGCAGATTATTTTGTACTCCGATCGCAATTGCAGTTCCTAGAAAAGCCGCTACAAATAGAAGCCATGCTCGGAGCTTTGGCGTTATGCGCAGGTCAACAAATGATACGAGTGTTGTCGTGATTGACATAAATGTCCCATAAATATTCAGCACATTTAGTGCAACGATTCCTAAAATAAGAGCCAATACTACGATCACAGAGAAATTGGAACCAAACATGTTAGCAAAGTGCAAAGTAGAATTATTCATGAAATCAGGTATAGCCAATGTCAAAAGAACCCCCAGAGTCATCATCCAAACGGCCCCAATTACACTTCCAAAATAAGTGTACCAAAACGTCTTTGAAGTTGATGTTTTGCTAGGAAGATATCGGGAATAATCTGCAACATATGGTCCAAAACCCACTTGCCAGGTTACAATGATGCTCAAAAATAGCATAAAAGGGACAAAGTGAAAATCACCCATGGACCAGCTGCCCGCTGGCACTCCAATTGTTAGGACTAATATCGTTGCAATACCAAATAAAATCGTTGAGAGAAAACTTAAGTACTTTTCTAATGAATGAATAAAATCATATCCCAAAATACCGAAAATCAGCGTAATCACACTGAGTCCTACTAATGACCAATTCATTGGTATCGGTGTTACTGCACTAAGTCCTTCTGCTCCAAGCAGAGCGACTGCACTAAAGAAACCAATATACATTAGAATAACAACAATCAATGGTATGACGGCACCTTTTACACCAAATTGTGCACGACTTTGGATCATTTGCGGAATTCCCAGTTTTGGACCTTGTGCTGAATGAGAGGCCATGAAAATACCGCCTATCCCATTTCCCGCAAGTATTGCCACAACACTCCAAAAGAGATTTAGACCCATTGTGACTGCAAGAGCACCAGTAACAAGTGTCATTAATTGCATATTTGCACTAAACCACATTGTGATTAAGCTTTTAGCATTGCCATGCCTCTCATTCTCAGGAATAAATTCAATGCTTCGTTTTTCAATGTTCATATACTACACCTCTCGTTTATAGTGATTGAAAATTAAAGCGCTTTCTAAATTTTAAAAACCACTTCCAAAAGCCCCTTGTTTCTATTCCATTTTAACTTGTTTGGAGATAACGATATTGAGGATAAATCTTCTAAGAGGTTTGCTATTTGTTCCTTTCTTAAATTCCAAAAATTGTTGAAATAGCTTATAACCAGACCCTAAATTTTCCAAAATTTTTAATAGTTTGATTTTATACCTTTTGATTGATTATAAACCATATACCATTCTGACATCACCTCCCTTTTTTTATAAATGCAAGAATTATGCCATATTAAGTACTGAAAAAAGGGCCCATTCATAGAATAGTTTTTAAAATACTCATTTCAGATTGAACACATTTCGCATCATTGTAATGTGTAATTCGTAGAAAGTGTAAATGATTGTTTACTTTTCACACGAATCTATCATTGAACTTTTTTTACATCGAATGATGCAAAAGTGATTCGTTTTATCCTAATTGCTGTTTAATTTAACTTTTTATTTTTGAAACTTTTCTGCTTAGGTCTTGCATTCGGACTCTCTACCGGCAATTTCCCGCTTGTCCTATCCGAATAACCCTTACATTCCATTCCGACAATCTCTCTGAAACTGCTACGGCTTCTTGGAAAAAATTTAATGGCTTTATTATGCGGAAATATATGAAATGTGGATTAGCCAACCAAATGGTTACAACCATCACCTTTCTTTATGAATCGACAGCTGCTGACGCTTATTTTTTTAATCAAACGTTTGATTAAAACCGGGACAAAGCCTTTTGGAAAACGATCATCGTCTAGTTTCCGTGGAAATAATTTGTCGATTATTTCGTTTAACTTTTCCCGATTACTCTCCCAAACGATCAAAAAATGACATAATAGCACAAAAAAAGGTTCTTCGTTAACGACTCTTTCCGTCTATATATTCATCTTGATTGCTCAGAAAAAATAAATAAGCTGCCGAAGCAGCTTAAATTTGTCAATAAGAAAGTTGGCAAAAGTGGATATTTGAGAAAATGTTGAACGGGAGTTATCTAACTAAACCGGATTTGGAGTGAGGTTTTTTTACCAGAAAACATCATTTGAAGTACTCGTTGGGATTTAGTAATCTGTTAAAAGGGATGTTCTAAATTGGAGTTGACTTTTTTGGAAATAAGAAAAAATAAATATTTAAATTGGTCATATAAAATCATTTTTATCTTAATGGGTTTACTGGTTTTAAAAGTTTCTGAATTTAACGTTCTATATAGGATTATCCACTGGGCTTGGAAAATACCGGTGGTTGGAACGGAAGAGCTCATTGGTACGATTAGCACTACATTAATCTTTATGCCCTTCCTCTTTATTGTAATGAAACAAAGGATTCGATTAGAGGGGGCAGAAGAAAAATTTAAAGCCCTATCCTATTATGATCAGTTGACGGGACTGTCAAATCGGAGATATTTTGAAGAGAATTTGACTCATTCACTGATCGATTTAGGAAAAGAAAATAAAACGGGTGTTGTCTTATTTTTAGATTTTGATGGATTTAAACAGGTCAACGATAATCATGGACATGAAGTGGGTGATCTTTTATTAAAGGAAATGGGAAATCGACTTTTGGACTGCATACGCAAAGAGGATACGATTTCACGTTATGCCGGTGACGAGTTCGTGATCTTTTTACCAGACACGGACAAACCTGCTGTTATAAACATTGTTAAAAGAATCCTTGAGGAGATGAATAAGCCTATTACCATCAATAAGATTCAAATCAAGACTTCTACAAGTATTGGTTTAGCCTTTTTTCCGGAACATGGAACAGAGACGATAACATTAATAAGAAACGCTGATGTAGCCATGTATAAAGCTAAATCACTGAAAAAAAACAGTTATTATTTGTATGATCAGGGTGCTCATGAAGCTAAAGCAAAGAGTTGTTAATGGGTTTCATTTGCCGAAACAATTTCCAATTCCAAATGGATCCCCCTGATGTTAAACAAAAGCTCTCAATGGTAAAAGTAAATGGCATCTGGAAAGCATATAATTATTCCTGGTAAACCTATATCAAGAAGAAAATAGACTAGGCTAGCTCTCCTTACTTTAGGGAGGGCTGTTTTTGTAGAGGATGGCCGGATTCTTCGGGACGCCGTTCTCACGTCGCGACAACCCTCCCATGGTCCTGGTTTTCCCAATAATTTTTCTATTGTGTTTACCTAAATGTTATGTTACTTTTATATAGTTTTGAAGCGCTTACAAAATGGATAGGAGACAAATAGAAGATGACAAATCTAATGATTCGCACCTTAGACTTAAAGCAATACACCTACGGGAATTCAGAGCAACGAGCTGCATTTGCAGAAGAATTTGCTGCAGGTTTAAAAGAAACAGGCTTTATCATTTTAGAGGGCCATGGGGTTGATCCTAAGCTAATTGAAAAAAACTACGAGCTATGGAAAACGTTATTCAATCTAGATGTTGATATAAAAAAACAATATGAAGGTATTAATGGAGGTCAACGTGGATACACAGGTTTTGGTAAAGAGCATGCGAAAAACCGTACAGTTGGCGATTTAAAAGAGTTCTGGCATGTTGGCCAAGAATTACCTGTCGGCCATCCTCTAACCAGTCAATATCCTGCCAACATTTGGCCAGCGGAAGTTCCTGAACTGAAGCAATTTGCTGTAAACTTTTACAGCGAATTAGAGCGTGTGGCACGTAATATGCTCGAAGCACTTGCTATGCATTTTGATCTTCGCCCTAACTTCTTTGCGGATATGATTAAGGATGGAAATAGTATCCTTCGTACCATTCATTATCCCCCATTAGAAGAATCAATGGATCCAAATGCCATTCGTGCAGCCGAGCATGAAGATATTAACCTTATTACGTTATTAGTGGAATCCACTGCTTCCGGACTAGAACTGTTAACACGTGAAGGAGACTGGATGCCAGTCAAAGCGAAGCCAGGACAAATTATTGTCGATGCTGGAGATATGTTATCTCGTATTACAAATGAGGTGATCCCAGCTACAACGCACCGCGTCGTGAACCCTGAGGGAGAAAACACAGCTCGTTATTCTATGCCTTTCTTCGTCCATCCATATAGCACTTGCTTATTAGAAACCATTCCAGCTTGTATTTCTGAAGAAAATCCAGAAAGATATCCTGCCATTACAGCTGGTGACTTTCTGTATGAAAGATTGGTTGAGATTGGCTTAATCAAGAAATAAGGTACTGGATTAAAGCTTAAATACTTTTGAAATGATTAAAGGCAACTACCCCAAAACGGTAGTTGCCTCATTTATTAATGATTGAAAAAACCGCATTTACTTATGGTACGGTTCGGGGCAAAATACCCTAAACTTCTAAATCTCCCCCCAAGTATGGAAATAATCCGGAACTTTACGGGCATTTCTATGCTTAATCTGCGTTAAATGCGAGTTTATCTGCGATTCCGAGGAATTTATCTGCGTAAATACAACATTTATCTGCGTACCGAAGCATTTTATCTGCGAACCGAAGAAAGCTAAGAATCTTTTAAAAATAAAAGCATTCGAAAGGGACACTTCTATTGATCTATGTCCCCCCATAACGGATCAAAATTTCTGCCACGAAATCTAAATAAGAAGAATTTCATACACCCTTCCTCAATAAACATACTAAATCAGACAAATCTCGACCCTTTTCACGAAACATATTGTTAATCAAACGTTTAATTAAAACCGCAACAAAACCTTTTGAAAAACGAACCTTTTCTCCTTTTCAAGCAAATTTTTTGTCGATAAAAATGTTCTGTTCTCTCTATTTATCGACTAAGCTAGCAAAACTAGTGATCTTTTTACAATCTTTTACTTATTCCCACAAAAAGCATTTCCAATCAAACGTTTGATTAGAATCGAATTTTACCTTGTTAAATAAGGATTTCATTGTTTTTTCCAGTAAGGAATTTGTCGAAGGTTGCTTTCACTGAAAGGCAAATCTTAGCAGACACCAGGTTAATTTTTATTTTCCAAGACCCTGTCCTTTTCTTTCATTTTTCTTTATATAGAAGGTGTAAGGAGGAGGTGAGAAACAATGGCACAGGCACGATTAACTACGACGAAGCTTCGTATCGTATTTGAAACAGGCGTGGATGGTGAAGGAAATCCAATTTTACGATCCAAGACCTTCAGCAATGTCAAAAAAGACGCTACTGCGGACCAGCTTTATCAAGCAGCACAAGCCATCTTTGTATTATGCAACGATACGCTTTACCGCATCGAGAAAAACGACAGTTCCGATTTATTAGTCTAGTAAGCAATTATTTTTTGAGGACTGGAGGTGAGGAGTTTGGCTAAAACATTGGAATTACAATTCGTAACAGCTACTGGTAAAATTGCCCGGATTACCGTTGATAATCCAAAGGAACCGATTGATGAAGCCGTTGTAAAACAATCAATGGATCAAATCGTGAGTTCCGGAGCTTTCTATACAGGAAGTGGCGACCTTGTTTCAGCAAAAGGAGCAAGAATCGTGGAACGTAATGTAACAGATTATGAGCTTGTATAAGGTGAAACTTCAATCAGTGGGGTCTTTTTCCCACTGATTGTTAGTTGAACCAATCGGGCTTTTACGGACAGTTGACCCCCGCTTATCTGAATGTCCGTCAAATTCTTAAGTTGGGGTCTTACTGTCCGTTAATGCGGGATAAAAGTGAGAGGCCGGATTCTTCGTGAATCCGGTCTCCTTTTATACCACAGGGACGGTTCTCTTGGTCTACTTTATTCATCTCGCGGACTAAAAAAGCCGGCAGAACCGTCCCCATGGTCCCCAAAAATTCACTCTAAATTCGCTTTAACAAAGGAAATATCATCCAAAAGCAATTTCGCACCATTTTCATCCATCTTTTTGCCTTCTTGTGCTTTCACTTCGTTCTCGAGAGCCTTCAGACCGTTCAGAACGGTGCCTTTGTCATCCTGCTTAGACTGAATGTGCTGAACTTTTGACGTTAAACTGTTCAAAATTCCTTCATCTGTCACCCAGCCTTTATTCTTCGCGACAGCCAGGAATTCATCCAGATAACCGATATCAAAGGATACATGGAGCGTACTTGTCTTCACTGCTTCATTTCCAGCAACATCCACTGCTTTCACTTGAAGCGTATGATCGCCCGCCTTAAGGGATAGCGGCTCGATATGAATCGGATTCTCGACTTCTTTCCCATCCAAAGTCATTTGAACGTCAGCCACTCCGCTTATTGGATCCGTCACTGTAACTGGAATATTGGCTTCATCTGTCTGGTTTACGGTCAGAGAGTCCTTAAGATCAATCACAGGCGGGGTGGAATCCTCTTTCGTTACATCATAGAGCGAGAAGGAGGTGAATAAAATCGACCCTGCGTTATCTTCATATAACAGACCGATTTTCCCATCCTGTAGAACGGTTAAAGCTGAATAAGCATAGCCGCCCGGTTTTACCAGCATGGAAGATTTCCATGTCTTCCCGTCATCTTCACTTACACGTACCGTCCCGTTTACCCTGCCGGAGGTACTTGCCGGATTCGCCCAGATGACACGGTTTTTACCGTCTCCCAGATCAGGATAATTGATAACCGTTGACTGGCAATAAGGGTCCAACAGGGTTTGATCAAAGGTTACATCCCCCCAGGTTTCTCCTCCATCCAAGCTTTCGGCAACTGCCACTCTTCCTGTCCCTGAAGTATTTCGCATATATAATTTTAACGTTCCGTTGTCCAGTTCAATTACTTGTGATTCGGTTAATTGTGCCCCATAAACACCTGTTGTTTCAGATTGCAGCGTTGTGCCTTGCCATACCCTGCCATCGTTTGGAGATTCACCGCGTTTCCACGTCTTTCCGTGATCGTCACTATAGACGACGGCACTTGATTGCATCCCGTTCTTGTTTGTATAGTAAACTGGAAAAACTAATCGTCCCTTATGCTCACCCTTAGTTAGTTGAAGTCCTCTTCCGGGTCCTGTACCAAGGAATTTCATCCAGGACTCCTTCACCTGGCTGTTCAAATCCATCGGTTTTGACCATGTCTTTCCATCGTCATCACTTTTAATGATTTGCAAAAAGGCGGTTCTTGCTTCAAGAAGGCTTTCTTTCGGGTCAACACCTTTTTTCAGATATATGTTTCCACGTTTTTCGTCGTTTAGATCGACATCACCATTGGAAGAAACTGTGTATTCTGTTTTGACTCCGGCTTGGTTAAACACTTGTCCGTTTTCTCTTAGGGTAAATTCCTTTCCATCCTTGTCATAAAGAAGGCGGTATCCGTTGGCATCAAACCCTTTACCTGCTACAGCACTTCCAAACCCAATGCCGCCAGGGAAATGGTCAACCAAAAGCCAGATGGTCCCGGACTCTTGATCCTGCAGCATGGAAGAGTCAATGGTAGAAGCACCATCATATCCCGAACCTGGATAATCAATAATGACATCCAAATCACTCCAGGTCTTACCATTATCTGTACTTCTGCGGATGCCGGTATCAATATTATTCGGACTATCGGCTATACCAATTTTTCTTACATCTGCAGCAGCGATGATGGTTCCCTTTTGGGTGGTAAGCAAAGAGGGAATCCGATAGGCAGCCGTATTCGCCATGCCTGGTTCAAATAAAGGAACAGCCGCAGGTACATCTGGAGCAGGATAGATGTTATCACCGCTTATTTTTTTCACATCTTCCGCCGTTAAGGCTTGGTTGAAGATCTTCACGTTCTCAATGTCTCCACTAAAGTACCACTGTCCGCCGCCATTATCGGCATTACGGCCAATATACAAACCATCCATGTCTGTTACATGGGAGAAAAATGCTGTAGAAGAATGGGTGGCCATTAAAATTCCATCGACATATAATTTAGTTCCAGCAGCATCCACCGATAGGACAGCCGTGTGCCAGTTCCCGTCATTATAATAACCGGCTGCCTTCAGACTAGCAGCGTAACTTCCGTTTTCCCGATTTTCAAAGTATAAATCAGATCCATTTACACTTAAGGTGATATTACTCGAAGGATCTTTTTTATCCGTACCACTAATGATTGCTTTGGCAGCAGCACCGCTAGTGGTTTTAAACTTCGCCACGATCGATCCTTCCGTCAGCCCTGAAACCTTTTGAACATCCGCTGTTTTATCTATGTAGTCACTCGTGCCGTTAAAGGATTGATTTACCGAGTAATCAAGCAGTGCATTGGCCTCTGCCTTTATGTTACTCACATGGATCATCGAACTAAGAGAGAATACAAGCACAAAAGCTAGCAAAAAATTAAATAGACGTTTAGCGAAAAAAGTATTCATACAAAACTCCATTTCTATAAATTTTTTAATCGAAACAAACTACTTCTCTCTGTGCTGTAAGCTCTGCATTTTAGCTTGTCCTCATAAGCTGTATGAAATATTCGTTTCACGAGTCAATAAAGGGATTTCTAGAAATCATTTAATCTAGTTAATGGTTGAGTAAGGTTCCTGAATAAATCGCATTCGTTCTTACGCCAGGTTTTATTTCTCCATTGATCGAAAAGATATTTTTATTCATTAACACTAAGCCTTCCCCACAAGGTGCATCAAAAGGAACCTTTCCGATTGATCTCCATGTATCCTTTTTTGCATTATAGATTAAAACTTCTTTATTCCAATGAAACTCATAAGGGTCCGCATTAAAATATTTCGTTCTAAAAGCGGCTAATTCTTCTCCTGTTAGTGAGCCTAAATTTTTAACAGCGTTATCATAGATTTCCTTATTAAATCCACCAATGACCATCATTTCATCCCGATTTAATTTTACCGAATTGGCTCCTAGTAAAGAGATTTCTTTTCCATCCACTTTGACGGAAGAAACTTTTGACCAGGAATTTTTTTCAATATCATATTTATACCCATCTGTATAAGCAACGGATCCTCCACCACTAAAGACATAGAGGTTTCCGTTTAATAGTTGGGCCACACTTTGATTCCTGGCACTTTCCCCTGGGATGGACGCTAGCTCTTTCGTTTTAGACGTTTTTAAATCATATTCATATAATTTATTACTATCTTTTCCATTTTGCTTACCAAGGCCAATATACAATTTTCCATCTTTCTGAACAGCGATCCCATCACTGATCGTAAATGGCAGATCGCCTATTTTTTTCACTTTCAATTTTTTATGTGAATCAAGAGTTAGCAGCGTGATATCATCTGCGTATTCTTTTTCAGGACTTCCTCCAATGTAGTAAACGCCTTGATCTGTCGTGATGGAAGTTCCATATCCAATCTCATGATCAAGATTTGTATGTTCGACCATCTTTAATTGATGATCTTCATTTTTTAAAACATAGATATCGGAGTAATATTTCTTTGCCCCTCCATTTAAGACGGATTCGTAAGGAAAATTCGCTCCGCCTCCAATGATTAAATTCTTTTTATAAGATCCCGCTAGCACTCCTGCTGTACCGATATTCTTGTCAAATCCCTTTTGTGCCTCTAGTTCTCCTCCATATTCCCATGTGATTCGATCAACAGATTTTGCACTTCCAGAAGCGTTTGCTTTAATCCCAACATAGCTTCCCAGAACCAGCATGGATGTCATTCCTGCTATTAAAAATTTTTTCAAGCGATTTCCTCCTCGTATTGTACTCTTCCTTCAAAAAATCCTAGTAAAGCTTACTTGATAAGTTTTCAGATATCTTCGCGTTCATCGATTTGGCAATTTCAAATTTTTGCATGGCCAGTCCCGTACAGAGAAGGTCAATGAGATACATTTGAGCGACTTTCGACACTAAGGATCCACTATCTAATGGACTCTCCTTCGCAGACGACAATAAGACCAAATCAGCAAACCGTGTTAAAGGAGATTTAACATAACTTGTTAAGGCAATCACTGTCGCGTTATTGCGCTTGGCCACTTCCACCGCATCAACAATGTCCTTTGTACTGCCTGTAAGACTAATGGCAATGACAACCGTTTTCTCCGTCATCGACGATGCCCGCATGATTTGAAAGTGTGAGTCCGTGACAACACTGGCATGTTTTCCAATTCGCATTAAGCGATTCTGCATATCCAATCCGGCGATACCTGAAGCCCCAATACCAAATATTACGACATCATCGGATTGATGGATCATGTCGATTCCCGCTTGCAAGTCTTCCAATCTGACAATTTCAGATGATTCATTGATTGCTTGGATCATAGTATTTCTGATTTTTCTAATGATGGTTTCATGGCTGTCCTTTTGTGCTGCGTGTAATGTCTCTTGTGCAAACAAAAACTTAAAATCCTGAAACCCTTTAAACCCCAGTTTTCGAAAAAAACGTAAAACGGTTGCTTCCGCTACCCCGCTCGCCTCTGATAGTTCTGTTAAAGAATGATAGATCACCTGTTGACTATGATTTCGAATGTATTCATAGATTTTAATTTCTGCTTTCGTAAAGGTATGCTTGTTTTGCTCCAATAAAATGGACGGTTTAATCCCCTTCATTTTATCCATCGAATTTGTTGTCATCGTCTCTAACCTCCAAAATTGAAAACAGCCCTACAGTGTGTATAAGACCTTTCTTTAAAGATAACATGGCAGAGCGAAAGGTCCTATGCGAACGCTTCCAAAATCCTTGTCACCGTTTTTCAAAAGTCACCTCACTTCTTCCTTTTCTTGTTCACATGATGTTCGTTCAATTATGTTAGGGAAATATTAACACAATTGACAATTAGTTGTCTATATATTTTAAAAATTGACAATTTACTATCAAAATTAAAAGAAGTCTAAAAAGCGAAGAAAGGCAGAGCATTCTGCCTTTCTTCGCTTTTTAGATTCTAATTCGGTTTCTTAACCCAGACTTGATGATTCTTTCCCTTGTCAGCTTTTATATAGGCTACATTGCCTTTTTCTTGAGTTTTGTATTTCGTATTTGTTTGAAGGTATTTTTTACCGTTGTGATTTTGGTTTGCATTATTATTTTTACTGCCGCCACAGGAACATCCCATAAATTCTACCACCTGCCAAGTTATTTCAAATTCCAATCTTCTAACCGATAAAGGTCTATAAAATCGCCAGTATCATGTTGAAAAAAATACACCAGACAAACTTGAATTTACTTTCACATTATATTAAATGCTAAAGGGGCACTTTTTGATAAGGAAAAATACAAAAAAGCCCAAGCTGGGCTTTTTTTGATTGAGATTACTCTAACAAGTCTTTGCGTTAAGGCAGATTATAGGTTTCCGGTACACTCTAGACTATACGACCGTTTAAATGAGTATCCAACCGATTAAGGGGAATTTGTATTTAAGCACAGACCAAGAATTAATTCTTTAAAATCAGCCCTTGTCCATGCCATTTTATGATCTTGTACATATATTATGATTACCACCAGCGTAGAACCAACATATTCTACATTACCTTCTTTTCATGAAAGAGCGTTTGCTTATAAAGGCAGACGTTCTTTGTATTTTTAGGTAAATCGTATATTTTCCGATATCTATGTTTTATTAATAAGATGGATGGAGTAGGAAAAAGGCCCTTCTATTCGGACTATGGTTTTAAAACCCTCACCATTCTTTACGAATCGACAGCTACCGACGCTTATTTTTTCAATCAAACGTTTGATTAAAACCGGGACAAAGCCTTTTAGAAAACGAATATTCTCGCGTTTCCGAGGAAATATTTTGTCGATAAATTCCATTCAATTTCCCTGCTCATATCCCCATTCTCAAAAAAATGACTTTCAGTTACAATATTATACCGATTTCGACAAACATGACTTCTACACAAACGTTTGATTAAAAACCGAACAATCCCTTCTATTATATAGGTTTATGGACAGAAAAATGCAAAAAAATTGTCAAAAAATCAGACGAAAACACAAGAAAATTTATTTGTACAATGAAAAAATCAGGTGAAAAATTCGCCTGATTTCTTCAACTTATAATTTTCCAACTCTACTAAATAAATACCGTCTTTATGATAAGGTTCACCGTGCCAAGGATCAGCCAACCCAATTGGCGGCATTCATGTTAGTAACCTTTTTAATAGCTTCTTGCATCCCATCATTTTCAATTTTAATGAGGTAATTCGTCACAGACTCTGTTAACAGTGGCACATGATTTAGGTCCATACCCCAAACTTTTTCATAGGCAAGTACAGATGTAACAAGTTGTTTTATACCGCTGTCTGTTCCGTCATAGACAAGTTTTCTACAGGGCCCCAAAATTACTTTTTGATTAACCATTGTTGATATCCTACTAAAAAGTGTTGATATCCTATTAAAAAGTGTTGATATCCTATTAAAAAGTGTCGATATCCTACCAAAAGTGTTGATATAATTCAATTTTGTATTGATATCCAGTGAAAAAATTTCGATAGCATAAATGGGAAAAGGAAAAAGTGCAGAGACGAATAGCTGCGGCCCACAATTTTTATGTACCGTTATAAACTTTTTCATCTATTATTTAGAGAATGATAACAAGCATCGATGACACGCATATTATTAATGATATTCTCACCAGTATAATGGATTGGTTCATCTTTCAAAATAGCATTTGAAAAATACTCGACCTCCTGTAAATAGAGATCTCCATATATTCTTTCCGTTCTGTCAACAGAATCGTTTTGAACAATAATAACCCCTTCGCCGCCATTAACATCCGGACGGAAAGCTCTTGGAACAACGACTCTTCCTTTTGTCCCGACAATTTCATATTCATGTTTGAACGCCATTTCAAAGCTGCAATCAAAAACGGCCTTTACTCCATTTTCAAGTTTTAGTATACCAATGGCTGAAAGATCCACACCTGTTTTAGAATCAAATTCAGCGTAAGTTTCAACTGTTACCGGTTCCGAATCTAAAACATTTCGGATTGCATGAATACAGTAGCATCCCAAATCGTAAATGCTGCCGCCGCCTTTCGCTTTGTCCATACGAATGTTTCCCTCTTTTTGTTCAAGAAAAAAGGAAAAAGAGGCACGCATTAGCTTAACTTCCCCTATTTCACCTGAAACAAGAATTTCCCGAACCCGTTGATGCTGCGGATGGAATTGATACATAAAGGCTTCCATGAATTTAACATGATTTTCACGACAGACATTGACCATCTCAAGCGCATCTTCTGCGCTTAGAGCTGCCGGTTTTTCAACGAGTACATGCTTTCCCTGTTTTGCCGCTTCGATCACCCATTGTTTATGCAAGTGATTCGGAAGTGGGATATACACAGCATCAATTTCCGGATTGGCTAACATTTCCTCGTAACGATCATAATAGTTAGGAATATTGAATTCTAAAGCTGTTTCTTGCGCACGGCCACTTAAACTTGCAATCGCTGCAATTTCTGCATTTCCTGCTTGAAGGATGGCAGGAATCACTTGTGTTCTTGCAATATCAGCAGTACTTACGATTCCCCAACGAACTTTTCGCATGAATGAGCCTCCTTAAACGAGTTTACGAAATACTCTATTATTTTTTCTGGTTCGATACGTCCATCCATACAGCAAAAATAAGGATCAAACCTTTAACGATGTACTGCCAAAATGCCTCAATATTCATCATACTCATACCATTATCAATACTTGTCATAATAAGGGCTCCAATAATGGCTCCAACGATTTTCCCTTTTCCCCCCATCAAGCTTGTCCCGCCAATTACACAAGCTGCGATGGCATCCAATTCATAGGAAGTCCCTGCGCTTACAGTTGCAGCGTTCAATCGGCTTGTTAATAGAACCCCAGCTACACCAGCCAAAGCACCCATTAGAATAAATACATATAATATCGTTCGTTTAATATTAATCCCTGATAGAGCTGCGGCTTCAACGTTACCGCCGATCGCATAGGTGAACCGGCCAAAGGATGTCTTGTGGGATACAAATAGAAAGATTCCAGCTAAGATCACGACAATGAGCATTGGGACAGGAATTCCCAAATAACGATTAAGCATATACGTTAAAAATAATATACAAATAGAGTAAACAGATATTTTTCCATAGTCGATAAACAATGGTAAAAGGGACAAGCCTAAAGATTGACGTTTTGCTCTTGAACGTACTTTTGAAATAAACAATAGAACGACAGCGATGATTGCAAGGATGTATCCAAGAACATAAGGCAAAAAGCTGTTTCCAATTTGACCAAAACTCTGGCTTAGCGGGGCAATCGTTTGTCCCTTGCTGATACCAATTAATACTCCGCGAAAAATCAACATACCGCCTAAAGTGACAATGAAAGCAGGAACATTGCGGTAGGCAACCCACCATCCTTGCCATAAACCAATGATGGCTCCGACCACAATTGCCGCAATTATAACCGTTCCAGTATTCCAGCCATTCCATACTTGTAAAATGGCCGCTATTCCCCCGGTTAAACCCACAATGGAACCAACGGATAAATCAATATGGCCGGCAACAATGACAAGTGTCATCCCAACAGCGAGAACAGACATAACGGCCATTTGTGTAAATAAGTTTGAAAGATTTCGAGATGATAGGAACTCCCCGCCGGTAAAAGCCCCAAAAATAATTGCAATAAAAACTAGAGCGATAATTAATGTATAAGATTGTAGATCAAATTTAAAGCTGACTGCCTTTTTTTCTTGCGGTTTCATTTTAGTAGAAGTAGAGATCTGACTGCTCATAACTTTTTCCCTCCAGTAGCACATGCCATTATTTTTTCTTGTGTCGCTTCAACACGGCTGAATTCCCCCATTATTTCACCTTCTGACATGACAAGGACACGGTCTGACATTCCAAGTACTTCCGGCAATTCCGAGGAAACAATAACAATTCCCACTCCTTGCTCAGCCAATTCATTAATGATTTTGTAAATTTCATATTTGGCTCCTACATCAATGCCTCTGGTTGGCTCGTCTAAAACGAGAATTTTGGGATCATTAAGGATCCACTTGCTTAAAACGACTTTTTGCTGATTCCCCCCGCTCAATTGACCAACCTTTGCCTCAAGATTGGGTGCTTTCAGCTTCATTTTTTTCGTAATTTCTTCAGCTCTTTTAATCTCAAGGGCATCATCAATTACCTTAAGTTTAATTACTTTATTAAGGGCGACGAGTGTAGAATTCTTTGCAATATCCATCCCTAATACAAGGCCATATTTTTTTCGATCTTCAGAAACATAGGCCAAACCTGCTTTTATAGCATCTGCTGGTTTTTGAATATGTACTTCCTTCCCATCAATAACTACCTGACCTTGTTTTTTGCCTTCAAGACCACCGAATAGACTTATGAACAGCTCTGTACGGCCAGCACCCATTAACCCTGAAAATCCAAGTATTTCACCTTTTTTCAAGTTAAATGAAGCATTTTTAACAATCATTTTATTTGCTTTTTTGTCATAAAAAGAAAAGTTTTCCACTTCCAAGACGTTTTCACCAATTTTCCTTGGTTCATAAGGAAATAATTCAGTGAGTTCTCTGCCAACCATTTTTTCAATAATCTTATCTTCATTCATTTCTGAAATGGGATAGGTTCCAATTGTACGACCATCACGAAGGATGGTTACACTATCAGCTAATGCCATTACCTCACCAAGCTTATGAGAGATATAAATACAGGTAACACCTTTAGACCTTAGATCCATTAAAATTCCTTTTAAAATTTCAACATCACTCTCGGTCAGTGCAGCGGTCGGTTCGTCTAAAATCAAAATATCCGTATGATGTGTCAATGCTTTTGTGATTTCAATCAATTGTTGTTTTCCAACGGTCAGTTGATTAACCTTCGTTTCAGGGTCAATATCCAAACCAATATATTTCAGCCATTTCTGTGCTTCGGTATTAATCTTATTCCAGTCGATTACTTTACTTCTCATTAGATCATGACTTAGGAAGATATTTTCCGCTACTGACATTTCTCCTACTAGCGCCAGTTCCTGATAGATAATCGAAACACCAGCAATCTGTGACTCCTTAATCGATTTGAACGAAACCTCCTTCCCATTAATCAAAATTTGACCGCTGTAAGAACCACTGGGATATACACCACTTAATACCTTCATTAAGGTAGACTTTCCTGCACCATTTTCACCACATAAGGCATGAATCTCTCCCTTGCGCACTGAAAATGTTACATTATCTAACGCTTTAACTCCGGGAAACTCTTTCGTAATGCCTTGCATTTGCAGTGCAAAAGCTTCCATACTTTGTACCTCCCCAATAAAGCAAAACGCCTTATTAAAAATCTTTTTTAGGCTGGACTTCACTCAAACCGTTATGACGGCCTATTGTCGGACATCATAAAAAGACGCCGGGTTTCTTTCATTCATGTAAACTTTTATTCTGCCATTCTGTCATTCTAAAAAAAGAAGAAGGGGATAATAGCCCCCAATCTTCAATTTTCACCAGTTATTGTTTAGCTGGGCGTTCACTTGCTGGAACGTTTTTGTAAACATCATCATAAGGATGGAAATTATCTTTAATGATTGTATCCATCACGTTATCTTTGTTTACCATGATTGGATCAAGCTTGATAAATGGAACATCCATCTTTCCATTGTTTACAGTACTATCTGCCTGAACTTTTTCACCTTTGGCAAGTTGTACGGCTACTTCTGCACTCTTCGTAGCAATCGTCTTAATTGGTTTGTACACAGTCATCGTTTGTTTACCTTCAACGATCCGTTGAACAGCTGCCAAGTCAGCATCTTGTCCGGAAATTGCAACTTTTCCATCTAAATGTTGTCCTGCTAACGCTTGGATGGCACCGCCAGCAGTGCTATCGTTTGATGCTACAATTGCATCAATTTTATTCTTATTAGCGGTTAAACCATTTTCAATAATTTTCATGGCTTCGTTGGCATCCCAATCTTTTGCCCATTGGTCTCCAATCACTTTAATATCACCTTTATCCACTAGTGGCTGGATCACATTCATTTGACCTTGTCTAAACATTTTAGCGTTGTTGTCTGTTGGCGATCCGCCTAGAAGGAAGTAGTTTCCTTTTGGTACTGATTTCACAATGGCTTCAGCTTGCATTTCTCCTACACGAACATTATCAAAGGATACATACGCATCCACATCAGCGTTATTAATTAAGCGGTCATAGGCTAAAACAGGAATGCCTTCCTTTTTCGCTTGCTCAACCACTGGGGATAATGAATCAGAGTTGATTGCAATGATAACAAGGGCATCAATGCCTTGTGAAAGCATATTTTGAATTTGTGATAATTGCTTCGCTTCATCACCATTCGCTGATTGTACTAAAACATCTGCCCCAAGTGATTTGGCTTTGTCTACAAAGATGTCTCTGTCATGCTGCCATCTTTCGAGTGTTAAGTCTGAAACAGATAAACCAATTTTGAGTTTTCCGCTCTTTTTACCGTCAGCCTTGTTATCGCTTACATTCTTGCTGGCCAGATCCTGTCCGCCGCATGCCGCAAGCATTCCAACTAACAAAACGACTAGTAAGCTAGCAATAATACCTTTCCACTTCTTCATTATGTTGCCCCCTTAATTTTACTTTTGTTCCTTACAAAACCAATATACCATCACACCATTAGTTTGTCCATTAGATAAACTAAGTTAACAAAATGTTTATACTCTTCTTCCCCATCTTTCATTGTGAACCAACAATCACCGCTATTCGTTTCTTCTCCTCTACCTTGTATGCGGGTCTCATTTCTCCTTTGCTGCCTTGTCTACCATGTTTTTCAAATCATCCATTGTCTTTGCCAATTTACCATTAACAAAAATCGTAGGAGTCCCATTTACATTCAGTTGCTTCACAAGATCCATATCCTTTTGCCAAGCAGCATCCGCTTTATTCGCATCAAAATATTCAACAACCCTTTTTACACCGGCCTCACTGACAACTTTTTTTAATGTGTCCGTAAGAAATTTTTCATTATAAATATCCATTTTTTCATATTGGCTGTCAGGCTGTTTTCGATAAAGGAGATCATGAAATTTCCAATAGATCTTATTTCCCAGTACGGCATAAACAGATTCGGCAAACTTTGCCGAACGTTCTGAATCAGTATAAATGAAGGAATAATTCATAAAGTATAATTTCGCCTTACCCGTAGCTACTAGCTCTTGTTTAATGGTTGGGATGACCTTTTCGTTAAAATTTTTACAGGCTGGACATTTATAATCTCCAAACTCAATAATCGAAACAGGTGCTGAACTTTTTCCTATGAAAGGCTCATTTGAATAATCAATCTTTGCTGAACTTTTTCCAGTATTAGACTCAACTTTTGGACTTGTTGTACTTTGACTTTTATGAGGAGCTAAAAAGATAAAGCCAATTGTCATGACTGCAACAAAACTGACCACCCAAAATATGAACTTCGCAGAAGAAGGATTAGAACCTTTTTTTTGATTAGACATTTTGATAGCACCTCAACTGCCTGGTTTTCCATATGGATTTAAATGAATCAGCATTGGCAGAAATCTCTGCCAATAGCTGATTCATCGAAGTTATTGCTAGTTTACCTGCGTATTAATAGTTTTTAAGATATGAGAATACTGCATTGATAGGAACAGCTGCGTTTGCTGTTCCATTCGTAGCGATTATACCGATCTTTGGATTCGCCATTGATATCGGTGCCGTATTCAGCAATCTAAAAGTAGAACCATCAGTAGAATAATACGCAGTATATTGGCTGCCTGCCTTAACAATACGTAAATAAAGATTTGTTGCACTTAGATTTTGTGTTTTAAACAACATCTCGCCTCCATCGATAGACCTGATGAGATTGAGAGATTGCTGGCCTGAATAGGATGTTCCGTAGGTTACCTTGATATAATTATTCTGATCATCATATACTCCAAGTCCAACCTCTTGAGTGCCTGTAGGTTTGGCTGATAGATTGATTTTCGTTTCATACTGCCAATCACCTGCAGCCTGCTGAAGGAACATATTTTTAATCGATCCATCGGCAATATTGCCTGGCTGTGTTGTGATCTGCAATCCGTCAGTTGTCAAACTGTAATTATTTTTAGCTTCATTTAGGATTGACCACTGGTCACCAAGTGTACCAGACTTAAAATCAGCGGAAACCGGTGCCCGTCCGAAGCCGATTTTATAGGTGTGTGAATAATCACCCTCCTGAGTAACGATCGTAGCCGTACCCGAAATGGAAGTTGCCTGAGTTACTTTTACTTTCACATCCGGATTATGACTGGTGGCTGAAATTTGCGGAACAGTATTCGTGCCATCCGCTACTTGTACGGAGTAGTTGTATTGATTACCGGAAAATCCAGCTAACGGTTTACCATCCACATTAATTCCATCTAATTCTCCTTGCTTAACATACACAACAAATTGAGTGGACTTTTTAACGCCATGATAGCTTGCAGTAGCAGTAATGGTAGCTGCACCGCCTTTAATCGTTCTGATTACGCCATCATCAACGGAAACTACATCAGGACGGTTACTGCTGTATTTGATATTCAATCCTTCAGGTAATGATTTGCTGTTATTCTTGTAAATGTATCCATATAGACTATCATCGTTCATAGATACAGTAACTTGAGGAATGACTACTTTACCTTTGTCATACATCACGCGGCTAGGAACATCTGCCTCTTTGTCACCTTCTTGAACAGGCTTCACGGTAACAACACTTAGTTCAGGCTTTAAGTCTCCATGTACCTTTATGAACCCTTGCTGCTGGATATCAGCATCAGAACTTGATGTACCAATCTGAATGCCATAACGGCCTTGGTCTACTACATATTTATTCTGCGCTTCATCAAAGAAAGCAAGATCAGGAACTTTAACAGTCATGGTAACTGTCTTGGTTTCTCCAGGATTCAATGAAACCTTCTGGAATCCTTCCAGACGTTTGTTTGGACGCTGTAATTCCGGTGCCGCGTCAGGGGTGTTCACATAAAGCTGAACAACCTCATCCCCTTTTGTCTTTCCAGTATTCGTAACATCAACACTTACATCAAATGTGTCATTAGCCTGAAGATTTTTCTTGCTAATATCAAGATTTGAATACTTAAAGGTTGAATAACTTAGACCATGTCCAAATGGATAGGAAATCGGACCGTTAAAATACATATAAGTCCGGCCAGGATTATCTCCTGTAGGTCTTAATGTATAATCAGTGATCGCTGGAAGTTGTGAACTGCTTTGATACCATGTGAATGGTAAATGTCCGCTTGGATTATGGTTGCCTAAAAGAACATCCGCCAGACCTTCACCTTTGCGCTCGCCGTTATAAGAGCTCCAAATCATTGCAGAAACATCCTGATCAAATGAATTCACTTCTACTTGGCCAATTGTTTCCATAACGGCAATTGTATTTGGGTTCGCCTTAGCAACTTGATCAATTAATGAAGCCTGTGCTCCAGGCAGATTGAGGTCGTGACGGTCCCCGGCTTCGTCTGCAGTAGTGTTGTCAGTTCCAGCATATACAATCACAACATCGGCATTTTTTGCAGCCTCTACAGCGGCTGGATCTACTGTATTCAGATCTTTTGCTGTATTCCCTTTATCAGTAAAGCCCTTGTAGTAAGTAACTTCAGCATTAGGGTTAACAGCGGTTACAGCATTTTTGATACCATTATAGGCATTTACAAATTTGGCAACACCGGCACTGCCCTGATTACTTGAATACCCGCCGAGATACATGTTGTCAGGATTAGCAAAATAGCCTACTACTGCAACTTTGAAGCTGCCGGAAGCTGGAACCTTAAGAGGAAGAAGCTTTCCTTTGCTTCCGTCTTTCTGTGTGGTTTCACTATTTTTCAACAGAACTAATGAGTTAGCAGCTACTTTACGGGCCATGTCTAATCTTTCTTTTGTCTGAGTTATGGCGTTATTGTCATTACTATTCGTCCATGCACCTTCTGGAACATTCTTACGTGCTTCTTTCACCCATGGAACACTATTTGGATTATCAAATTCTCCAAGCTGCATACGAGCAGTAAAGAGACGGATTAAGGCTGTATCAACATCGTTTTCTGAGAATGTGCCAGTCGGAGTGACAATTTTCTGTGAAATAGCAGCTGGTACAGTGTTACCAAAGCTGTATCCATCGCTGTAGCCTGCGTTACAGTTAAGATCTTCACCTGCTCCTATTGAAAAAGCAGTTCTTTCTATCTGATTTACAGGACGCGTCCATCCTGGCGGAGTCCAGTTGTGGCCGCCAGGATTTGAAACTTCATAAACGGCGTCACAGTCAGAAGTCTCATAACCGGAGAAACCAAACGTTTGACGAAGGAGCGTGTCCATTGTGTGAACATTGGCTGATCCTGGTACTCCGTTAATGCTATTATAAGAAGTCATGACTGAACTAACATTGGCTTTCTGTACAACCCCTTTGAAAGGTGCAGAAAAGTACTCTCTTAGTGAACGTTCATCTACATTTGATGAACCGTTTAAACGGTTGACTTCACTGTTGTTAGCAACATAATGCTTAATTGTGGTTACCGTTTTGAGGTAGCCGTCGCTCTCAGGCAGCAGCTTTCCATCCATGTCCTTACCTTCCATACCGTTCACAAACTGAGAAGCGATTTGTGTTGTCAAGAATGGATCTTCTCCGTAAGACTCATCATTTCTTCCCCAGCGCGGGTCACGGGCCAAATTGATGGTTGGTGACCAGTAATCGAGATCCTGAGTATTCTCTGGCGCCACTTCACGGGCCTCATCGGAAATCATCCCTGCTTCCTTATACATTAGCTGCGGATCCCATGTAGAACCAAGTGAAAGGTCGATAGGATAGGAGGTTGTGTTATTCAATAGTGTAGCGTTACCGGTTGGATTGTATTGAGTACGGGCCACACCATGCAGTGCCTCATTCCACCAGCCATAGGCTTTAACACCAAGTCTTGGTATAGCCGGTGCTGAGCTGCTATTCATCTGGGAAGCTTTCTCCTCCAGCGTCATGCGGGAAACTAAGTCCGCAGCTCTTTCTTGGAAAGAGTAAGATTTGTCCAGATAGATGGGCTGTTTCGCTAAAACATTAGGTGCCTGAACCGGTAAATTTTGTTTTGTTCCTGCTGCACCGTTGGATGCCTGAACTGGTAAACTACTAAATAAGCTAAGACCAAGGCCGGCAGTGAGTAGCACGGACAAGGTTTTTTTACGCTTACTCATATATTCATCCTCCTTTTAATTTATATCCACCAGATTAACGAAGGGCCTCCATTAACCTGAGAGATTCCTTTTGAAGACGTTTTCAATACAATCAAAAAAAAATGGTTGTCTACTACGTCTATCAACTTAGTTTATATAATTGACAAACTAAGTTTAGAACAAAAAATACTTATTCTAATTATTTTGTCCATTGACGTTTCAGTGGCATTTCATTCCCTCATTTTTACTTGAAGTATGATGTCTGCATGCAGTGAACGCAACCTTAGCTATCCTTATAGTTTTACATTATCCTTTCAAACTATTCTGAATTTACATATTCATTCTAAACCTAATCATATAGTTTGTCTACTAGATAAACAAAGTTTAGTTCTAAAATACCATAAAATAAAAATACAAAATTCAACATCCTTCGACGTTCAGCTTGAGCTGTTAAAAGGATCATTTCAATTGCTATTGATCAGCAAAAAAAAAGCTGACTCGAAGGTTTTGAACTGTCACTCGAGTCAGCTTTTTTCTTATCCTTTTACCGATCCTGATGCAATCCCTTCGACGATTCGATCACTAAGAATAAAGTAAGCAATTAATACAGGGATAATACTAATCATAAGGGTCGCCCCAATTGCTCCCCAATCCGTTAAATACTGGCCAACAAAGTTGTTGACGCCAACAGTAATAGTTTTCCATTTATCAGAACTAAGGAATGTATTCACAAAAACAAATTCATTCCAGTTATAAATCATGTTAATAATAACAGTTGTTGAAAGTACAGGTATTGTCATTGGCAATGTGATTTGGAAGAAGATCCTATGGACCGAACACCCATCCATTACGGCTGCTTCTTCAATCTCCCGCGGAATCGTTCGATAAAATCCTGCCAAGATCATAATCGTAATGGGTAAATTAAATGCTACATAAGATAAAATCACGGAAACTGGATTATCAATGAGGTTTGTCGATTTAAATATGTTGAATAATGGAATCAAGGTTGAATGAAGAGGAATCATATACCCTGCCATAAACAACCCAAGAACGATTCCACTCCACTTCCAGTACATTCTTGTAATCGCAAACGTAACAAAGCTCGCAAGAATAACGGTTAGTACGACAGCGATAACGGTGTACAACACACTATTAAAAAAGTAAACATCAATGTGACCTGCTGTCCAAGCCTTGGCATAGTTGCCCCACTGAGGATCATGCGGCAGTGAAAACGGTGACATGCCAAAAACCTCTTGATTGGTTTTCAAGGAAAATAGGAATAACCACACTAACGGGTAAACTTGAACAATCGCAATGACTCCGAGAATAACGTATAATATTCCGAATCCGATTCTATTTCCGAGTGATTTACTAGTTTTATAAGAAGCTGAGAGGGACGTATTGCCTTTGGTTTCAATTGCTGCTCTACTCATTCTTTTCCACTCCCCTTTGTTAAAATTCCACATCTTTAGAAGACAGTAATTTTTGAATCAGCCAGGTCATCAGAAGACAAATAATCAATAAACCAAATCCAATCGCACTTCCGTATCCGAAGTGGTATTTGCTAAATGCTTCTGTATACATATAGGAGGCCATAACCTCACTCGCATGGTTCGGGCCGCCGCCAGTTAAGACAAAAATCAAATCGAAATACTTTAAAGAACCGACAATCGCTAAAATCACCATAACTTTTATAACACCTGAAATAAGCGGCAATTTAATTTTATAAGCAATTTGAATCGGAGTGGCTCCATCAATTTTCGCCGCTTCCACTAGTTCTTCTGGAACATTTTTTAATGCAGCATAGAAAATGATGATATAAAAGCCTGCGTATTGCCAAACGATTGGGAAGAACAGCGCATATAATACAATGTTTGAATCAGCTAACCATACAGGCGGGTTATCAACACCAAAAAGGATTAGCAATCGATTGATCATACCGTTTGAAGGATCAAAGATCTTGGCCCAAAGCTGACCAATCGCAACCGATGATAATAACATTGGAATCAAATAGATTTTTCTTAGAATGTTAGCTCCTTTTATCTTACTTGCCAAAATCAGCGATAAAATTAAATAACCAACCAGGCTCAATGCAGAGAAAGCACCTAATAACAAGGAATGCCACGTACTTTGCCAGAACAATTTGTCCTTGACTAACTCCATGTAATTGTCTAAGCCAATGAACTTCATCTTACCGATGCCGTTCCAGTCCATTAACCCATAATAACCAGTTAAAACGATTGGAATATAAATCAATAATAAAATAAGAATTAACGCAGGAAGTACGTAAAGGCTGATTACCCATTTGTTTGACATTACACTTTTCATTTTCTATACTCCCTTCTGATTGAAAAGCGGTTAAAATGATAGAGGGCATATCCTGTATGCCCTCTATACTTAAATTTTACTTCTTTTGCTCCTTAGCAAGTTCATCTGCCTGCTGCTTAACAAAATCTTTTGGCGTAACTTGTTTTCCAAATAAAGCTGTAACTAAATCATGGTGTAATTCCGATACAGCAGGGCTGGATTGAGTATCAAAATAAGTGGTAACATTCGATGCTTCACTCAAGTCTTTCAAAATATGAATGTACATTGGATTAAGATCCAATTTTGCTGTGTCAACTTTTGTTGCAGGGATAACACCTGCATCCGTTACAGACTTTTCTCCCCATTTCTTCACAAAGTAACCAACAAAATCTTTTGCTTCTTTTTGAACTTTAGAATCTTTTGCTACGAATAAACCTACACCAGGGCCGCCAACATAACTGTTGATATCGGTGCCTTTACCGCCTTCATAAACGGGGAACTTAAAATAACCAATCTTATCTTTAAATTCTTTTTTAACATCAGGGCTTGTTGTATAGTTTGGCAGTTCCCAAGTAGCTGTTAAGAACATAGCCGCTTTTTCATTCATGAAGAATCCTTTTGCATCATCATTTGATAAAGCGCTGGCACCCTTTTCAAAGCCGCCCATATCTACAAGATTTTGTACTTCTTGTGCTGCTTTTATAATGGCTGGATCATCCATTTTTGTTTTTCCATGGATAACATCTGTCAGAATAGTAGGTCCGCCGATACGGTCTGCAAGATACATAAACCAGAATGATGCCGGCCAGCCGTCTTTTGCTCCTACAGTTGCAGGGATCACTCCATGATCTGCTAAAGTTTTAACAACATGTTTGTATTCTTCAAAGGTTTTTGGAACTTCAAGGTTGTACTTTTTGAAGATTTCCTTATTGTAGAAAACATAGGAAATGTTTAACTCTAGTGGAAGACCATACGTTTTTCCATCAACTGCATAGGATTCTTTTACACCGGGAATAAACGCATCTTTAAGATCCGGGTTTTGATCAACTACATCGTCCAATGGCGCTAACATGCCGCCGTCCACGTATGGTTTAATGAACCCATCTGACCAAGTCATACCGATATCGGGAAGTTCATTGGAAGAGGCTAGAACCTTAAGCTTTTCTCTGTACTGGTCCGGATTGAGGATTTCTGTTTCAATCTTTATATCTTTATGTTCTTTTTCATAGTCTCCAATGATATCTTTGACGATGGAGAACTGGGCATTGGAACTGCCTTCAGGCCATAAATGCATAAATTTGATCACTTTTTTGCCATCAGCGCTGCTTTCCTCACTCGAACTTGTGGAAGAACAACCTGCTATTACTAGAGAGATAAGCATGATTACAGACATTAAGATTGCAACCGTTTTCTTTTTAAACAATATGATTCCCCCTATGACCTTTTTTGATATTGCTTATATATATAGATTACATTCAGATAGTTCAGAAAAATAGGTCACTACGATTAGGAAAAATACTACTATTTTTAGAAAACCCTTTCATTATTGGCTTTTCCGGTATGCACTTGGTGTCATTCCTTCTAATTCTTTGAATATCTTAATAAAATACTTCGCGGTTTTGTACCCTGATTCTTCAGCGATATCATTTATTGGAAAATTAGTAGTAATTAATAATTCCTTCGCCCGTTGAATTCTCCTTCTGGTTACATATTCACTGAAGGTTAGCTTGACATGTTCTTTAAATAAGACACTAAGATAACTTGGGTTTAAATGAACATGATCGGCCACTTCTTTCTGGGTCAGTTCATTCTTAATATTCTTGTTGATATAATCCATTGCCTCTCTGATCGGTCCACGATCCAAAGGGTTTTGAGTACTGGCATCAACAAGTTTCTTATCGACCACTTTTTCCATCATTCCTGCCCGCTCTTGTTTTTCAACAGCCTGCAGGGCATCTTCTACAGCTTCGATTAAAGCCTTTTTGCTAATTGGCTTTAGCAAATAGTTAATCACACCTAATCGAAGGGCCTCCTGGGCATACTCAAACTCAGAGTATGCCGAAATGACAATAATAACCGGGAAGATATTTTGCTCTTTTGCCATTTTTAATAATTGCAGGCCTGTTATTTCCGGCATCCGGATATCGGTTATGAGAATATGGACCTTTTGTTTTTGCATAAGACCAATCGCTTCTTCTCCATTTGCAGCTGTAAAGATCTGATATTTTCCATCTGCCCAAGCATCCAATGTTTTCTTTAGCCCTTGGCGGGTTCTTGGTTCATCATCTACGATCAAAAAAGTCTTCGTATTCAACATGGTTGTTCCTCCCCTATTACAGGTATAACAAAAGAAACGGTTGTCCCAACGTTTACCTCACTATTAATGGTTAGTCCTCTTTTTAAACGATTTTGATAGTATAATTCCAGCCGTTTGTGTACGTTAGAAATAGCCATTCCGTGGCCTTTATTGATAGCGGTAATCCCTCCGGATTTCATCGCTTGTTTAATAGATTCCAATTTTCCCATGTCTATCCCCGGACCGTCATCTCGTACAGTGATTTGCAGGTACTGAGTATCTGCCGTAGGTTGAATCGATACGGAAATGGTGCATGGCTTTACTGTATTCCCCGCCCCGTGCAGCACTGCATTCTCTACTAGAGGTTGAATCAGCAGTTTGGGGATATTGACATGCTCCCATTCAGGCGGCAAGGTTAGATTCCATTTTAAATGATGACCGAATCGCATTTTTATGATTTCCATATACTCTTTGATATGGTTCATTTCTTCCTTTATGGTTACCCAATCTCCATTCGTTTGCTTGGTAATGGTATAACGGAATAGGTTTGACATGGCGACAACAAGCTCAGCGAGTTCTTCCTCATCTTTATCCTCAAGCGACCATCTAAGTGCATCAAGTGTATTGAATAGAAAATGCGGATTAATTTGTGCCTGCAGCGCTTTTAGCTCGCTGCGGCTCCGGGTAATTTCCTTTTCGTAGACCATTTTTATCAAATGATTCGTTTCTTTAACGAGTTGATTATAGGTACTATTTAATTCTTTTATTTCATTAATAGTAGTAACATTAGGGTTCATTGCTAAAGAGCCCGCGCTTGCCTGCTGCATGGTCTTGGTTAATTTGATAATCGGTCTCGTAATAAAAGTGGATAGGAATAATGAACTGATAAGAAAGATAATAAATCCAATAATACCGGAAATCATAATGCCCATACGCAATACACTAATCCCTTCTGTAAGGGCGTTAATTGGGGTAAGAATAATCAGTGTCCATCCAGTTTCATCAGAGGTTTGTTTTGTTACCATATAATTCTGGTTGTAGAGCGTTATGACTGGTTTATCATTTTTTATTATTGGTTCAAGTGATTGATCATAGTTTGATAGAATAGGCTTTAAATCACTATCCAATAAAATAGAATACTGATTTTTATATTTTTTTTCATTTTGGTCTGTCAGCTGGAAATAGCTTTTATACGTACTAATAAGCAGGTAGCCGCCATTCGCATAGTGCTGATTCATTAAATTTACCCGCCGTATGGCTAGTATATTATCGGAGTTAAGAGGATCATCACCGATCCAAACGAGCCCGCCATTTGCTTCCTCTGCCTTTTCGATCCACTTTTCATTAATTCTGGTGATTAAACTGGTATCACCTAATGGAAGTAACCGGTGCAAATTTTTCGTATAAAGCTCAAATGAAAAAATTCCATCCGTATTGGCTTGGATGGTATTAACAATTCCATCTAATTGCTGACGCTCCCCAAAACTAACTCGTTCTCCCCTATATCCTTTTGTTAACGTTTTTTGAATGTTATTATTTGTCATTACCAGTTTAGAGGCCGTGCCAATTTGTTTATATAAAGACTCCATTCTGCCATTTGTTTCAACTGCTGTCTGGTAGATTTGTTTCTCTGCATTCTTTTTCAGCATGGCCGACACCTGATTAAACGTTAAAATGCCGACAATCAATAAAACAATCGCCATGACAACTAAAAATACGACTAGAATTTGATTTCTTAATGTGTTCCATTTATTTAATCTTGAAAACATTTACCATCTTCCTTTTGGATCATAAGGTAGTTTGGTTCTTTACCCTGCCTGATTATTGTGGAATCTTTAATATTTTTTTAGAATAATTATATTTTAAAAGTTTACCAAGATTAATACAATGGGATATAATTGAATAATCCGAAAAATAAGTAATGAAATAACGGAGGAAGGTTTATGAAAAAACGATCAATAAATGGTCTTTATGCCTTTACTGAGTGGATCACGAAGTTTGCATATGTCAACTTGCTTTGGATAGGCCTTTCTTTCCTTGGATTAGTAGTTTTTGGTTTTTTTCCTGCGACTGTCGCTCTGTTTACCGTTTTACGTAAATGGATGATGGGGGAGAACGACATACCGGTGTTTCGAACCTTTTGGGATGCCTATAAAAAAGAATTTTTAAAAAGTAATTTAATAGGAGTGATTTTCCTTTTATTGGCGGGCATTATTTATTTAGATTTATCTTACATGAAAATCGGTCAAAGTAATCTGCTGCAACTAACTCACATTCCTTTATATTTAATTATTATTGCGATCATCATGACCATTTTGTATATTTTCCCTGTTTATGTTCACTATGAGGTTAAGTTTATCCAGCTATTTAAAAATGCGTTCTTTATTATGCTGATTAACCCTATTTCCAATCTTGTCATGCTGCTGGGAGTTGCAGCGGCCATCTTTGTTATGAAAGTACTGCCTGGACTGTTATTCTTCTTTGGCGGAAGCATCTCGGCAGCGATCATTATGTCATCCTGCTATCTGGCATTCCAAAGAATTGAAAAGAAGCAAAAGGAAGCGTAATCACTTTAATTACGCTTCCTTTTTTTATTTTAAATCTGACAACTTTAATAGTTCGCTTACAGTGACAAGTTTGTATCCTTGGGATGTTAATTCAGAAACAAGCCTACCTACCGCTTCTATTGTTTGTGAGCGGTCTCCATAACCATCATGAAAAAGAAGGATACTGCCATTTTTCACACAGTCTCTTGTTTTTTCCAGAATATGCTCAACCCCGGGCATGTCCCAGTCCTGGGCCTCCAGATTAAGAGCACCAATCATGGGGTAACCCTTTTGCTCCAAAATAGAAACCGTTTCATCATGGTAATCAAGGTAAGGCGGGCGAAAGACGACGGGCTTTTGGCCTGCCAAATCCTCGATTAATTTCTCTGTCCGTTCGATTTCCTTTAGACATTCTGCCGGGCTTAATTCAGTTAACTTAGGGTGACTGTAAGTATGATTCCCAATTTCATGCCCTCGTTCCCAAACCTGTTTAACAATGGCAGGATTTGCAATGATTTGCTCACCGATCATAAAAAATGTCGCTTTACCTTCTGCGTTCGAAAAAATCTCTAACACTTGTGGAGTATAAATGGGATTAGGACCATCATCAAACGTAATGGCAACTGCCTTTTGCGGTACAGGTACTTCATTAAGTAAACTTTTTTCCCCCAATTGAATCTCTCCATTCTTAATAAGGGCCTCTGATGAAATCCTTTACTGATTCCTGATAAAAGCGTTCAATCACTTGCTTTTCTTCTTCTGAGAATGGTTTTGTTTCTAGTGCTGTTAGATTATCCTCAACCTGTTTGATATTTTTAAAACCTGGAATAATACAAGTAATTTCTTTTTGATCTAAAATCCAACGCAGTGCGGCACTGGCCATAGACTTTCTGCCCCCAGCAATCCACTTAAGCTGGTCGGCCAATTCCACACCCTTGCTGAATCCCAAACCGGCAAAAGTTTCCCCAACATTAAATGCCTCGCCATTTTCATTGAAACGGCGATGATCATCCGCTTCAAACACGTGATCTGTGGTAAATTTACCAGTCAGCAGTCCGCTCGCAAGCGGCAATCGGATGAGCAATCCTACCCCTTTTTGATAGGCTTCCGGAATTAATTTTTCCAGCGGTTTTTGGCGGAACATATTAAAGATGATTTGCAGGCTTTTCACATTCGGGTGTTCCAAACAAATCAGCCCTTCTTCCACCGTTTCCACACTGACCCCGTAGTGGCGGATTTTCCCTTCATGCTGCAGGCGGTCAAGCACTTCAAATACTTGGCCATCTTTCAAAATCTCAGTAGTAGGGCAATGGATTTGATATAAATCAATTGCTTCTCTGTTCAAGCGGCGGAGACTGTCTTCACAATAAGAACTGACTTTTTCATAGCTGTAATTTTGCGGGTCAAAAATATCTCCCTGCCGGCAGAATTTCGTAGCGATATAAATCTGGTCTTCCTTGCCTTTTGTAGCCTTAGCCAATAATTCCTCACTGTGGCCGTCCCCATATACATCGGCCGTATCAAAAAAGTTAACTCCTTGTCCAATCGCATAATCTAAAGACTTCAACGCTTCTGTATCATTGGTCTTTCCCCATGCACCGCCGATGGCCCATGTTCCAAAACTGACTTCACTTATCATTATTCCGGTATTACCTAGTTCACGATAATTCATTTTCTAAACTCCTTATCTCTATTTTTCAATCCCAAATTTATATATGGTCGTTGATGAATAAGGCTGATCTTTATCTAAAATGGCGGATGGAAAATGAGAATGATGGACCGCATCAGGTAAGCCTTGAGTCTCCAAGCAAATACCAAGGTATTTGCTTGATTGTACTCCCCGGAATTCACCTTCTGTTTTTAACGAATTACCTGAATAGACGACAACCCCAACTTCATCTGTTTCAATGGTTAAAATACGACCGCTTTCAGGATCCTTCAAAACGATCTCCTCAGCATGGTTTGTGTTTAATAGAAAAGGATGATCGTAGCCATTCCCAGCTAATATGTTTTGTGGATGAGCAGATGTGATTCCTGTTTCTAATACTCTTTCACTTGTAAAATCAAATGGCGTATTTTTCACGTCGATAAAAACACCGGTTGGAATAAACTCCTGATCGAGTTCTAAAAACTGGTCACTCTTCATGGTTAACGTGTGATTCAATATATCCCTTTTTAAGTTACCACTTAAATTAAAATAAGAGTGGTTTGTAACCGCTAGCAGGGTTTTTTTATCAGTTTGGGCCTCATAATTAATTTTCAATTCATTATCGTTATTTAGAATATACGTTACCCGGATTTGTAAATTCCCAGGGTATCCTTCCTCACCGTCAGGACTGAAATAGGAAAAACAAACTCCATCTTCCATAATCTCTGCATCCCAAACAACCTTATCAAATCCTTTTATGCCGCCGTGCAAATGGTTGTTACCATCGTTTTTTTCAAGGGTGTACGTTTTACCATCCAATTCAAAAGAGCCGCCTTTAATTCGTCCACCTACTCTTCCTACCACAGCACCAAGAAAATAGGGATCTCGAAGATAATCATTTAATTGATCATGCCCAAGGACAATATTTTCGTAATGTCCATTCTTATCAGGAACCACTATTTTCGTTATAATGCAGCCATAATTAATGGCAGTAACTTCTACACCATGATCGTTAACCAATGTGAACGAAGAGACAGACTGATCATCGATTTGACCAAAATGTTCCTGAATAACTTTCATTTCAATTCTCCCTTCCGGTTAATCAAACTGCTTTGTCCTGATCATGTTACTTTCTAAATTGACTTAATTGCTCATTTAATTTCTTCGTTTGCGCGTAAACTTGTTGATAGATAATAAATAGTTGCTTGTATGCTTCGACATTTTCCGGAATCGAATTATAGGTTTTTGAGGTTTGAATAAAACTTTTTGCGCATTCTTTAAGAGACGAGAACCAGCCGCAGCCGTATGCTGCCAGCATTGCCGCACCCATTCCGGGACCTTGTTCGCTGGTCAGCTTTTCAATCTTTGCATTGAAAATATCTGCCTGCATTTGCAGCCATGTTTCATTCTTGGCACCGCCGCCGATTGAAATGATCGAGTCAATTGTCTTGCCGCTGCTCCTAAAGATTTCGATGGATTCGTTTAAAGAGAAGGTAATCCCCTCAAGAACAGCACGGGCAAAATGCTTGCGCTCATGGGAAGCGTCCACACCAATAAAGCTTCCACGAATAATCGGGTCGGCATGCGGAGTTCTTTCTCCCACTATATATGGAGTGAATAACAGACCGCCAGAGCCTGCAGGTACTTCATCCACACCTTCTAAAAACTGATCAAACGCTTCTTCTTTTGCAAAGGTATCTTTAAACCAGCTTAAACTATAGCCGGCAGCCAAGGTTACGCCCATCGTATAATAAGCATTTTCTTCACCGTGGTTAAAGTAATGAACCTTTCCATGAAAATCAAGGTCATTTCGTTCTTCATACGAAAGGACCACACCAGAGGTGCCGATGCTGCACAATGTTTTACCTTCTGATAAAATGCCGGAGCCAATTGCACCGCAGGCATTATCCGCACCTCCAGCAAACACTTTGGTTGCTTCCGATAATCCTGTTGCCTGAGCAAACTCAGATGTAACATTCCCAACCAATGCATGAGATTCCACGAGTGGCGGACAAATTTCGGTGGATAGGCCAAATAATTCTAACATCTCATTGCTCCATTCCCGCTTCGCCACGTTTAACAATAAAGTCCCTGCAGCATCAGAATAGTCCATATGTATATTCCCGGCAATTCGATAACGCAGATAATCCTTTGGCAGCATAAAAACACCCGCACGTGCAAAAAGTTCAGGCTCTTCTTTTTTTACCCAAAGAATTTTCGGCAACGTGAAGCCTTCTAAAGCAGGGTTTTTCGTTACCTCCAATAAACGCTGTTTGCCAACCACATCATAGATCTCCTGACATTGTTTCGTCGTCCTCGTATCATTCCACAAGATTGCGTTTCGGAGCACTTGATTGTTTTCGTCTAACAAAACAAGGCCGTGCATCTGTCCGGAGAAAGAGATGCCTTCGATATCGTTTACATCGCCATCAAATTGTGCAATCAATTCGGCTAATCCTGCCTTCGTTTTTTCCACCCATTCTTCAGGGTTTTGTTCACTATAACCTGATTTTTCAATTATCAGAGGATAAGATTTAGACACTTCGTTGCAAACTTCACCATTTTGATTCACAAGTAAAATTTTCACAGCACTTGTTCCGAGATCAACACCAATGACATATTTCATTTCCCATCATCCTTTTCTTCTATAAAAATGTGCTGGAGTAAACTACTGCCAGCACATTTTTAATCATTTATACAGTTACACTTGATAGAGTTTCAAGCAGGTATTGGTTAATTAAAGCTTTTAGGCGCTCTGTTCTGCCTGATTGATTTTTGATTTCTGTTAATTGAAGGGCATAGGCTTCAAGCTCACGGAAGTTTGTTTTTCCTTCCACGATCTCTAAACCGATTCCTTTTGTATAACTGCTGTAACGCTCTTCAATAAAGCTGTCAAGGGCCTTATCTTCAATCAACTTGTTGGCTACTTTTAGACCGATCGCATAGGCATCCATCCCCGCAATATGTGCGTGGAATAAATCTTCCGGCTCAAACGAACCTCTTCTGACTTTTGCATCAAAGTTCATGCCGCCGCTGCCTAAGCCGCCATTTTTTAAGATTTCATACATAGCTAATGTGTTCGTGTAAAGGTCTGTTGGGAACTCATCTGTATCCCAGCCAAGAAGCATATCACCTTGGTTTGCGTCAACAGATCCAAGCATACCGTTAATACGAGCAACACGCAGTTCGTGTTCAAAAGTATGCCCCGCAAGTGTAGCATGGTTTGCCTCGATATTGAACTTGAAATAGTCTGTTAAATCATATTTTTGCAAGAAGGCTAGACCAGTAGCCACATCGAAGTCATATTGGTGTTTGGTAGGCTCTTTTGGTTTTGGTTCGATTAAGAATGGAACATTTAAGCCAATTTCCTTCGCGTAGTCAACTGCCATATGGAAGAATCGTGCCAAGTTGTCCTGCTCCAGCTTCATATCCGTGTTTAAAAGCGTTTCATACCCTTCACGGCCGCCCCAGAATACATAGTTTTCAGCACCAAGCTCTTTTGCCACTTCAAGGGCTTTTTTCACTTTTGCTGCAGAATAAGCAAATACATCTGCATTACAAGAAGTTGCTGCACCATGTACATAACGCGGGTTGGAAAACATATTAGCCGTATTCCAAAGCAGTTTTGCTTTGCTTGTTTTCATGTATTCTTTAATCATCGAAACAATTACATCTTGATTTTCGTTTGTTTCCTTCAACGTGCTTCCTTCTGGAGCAATATCTACATCGTGGAAGGCAAAGTAGGGAACATTTAATTTTTCGAAAAATTCAAATGCCGCTTCAACACGTGCTTTTGCTAAATCTAATCCTTTTAGGTGGTCCCATGGACGGATTGCTGTACCTACACCAAACGGATCCGTACCATCGGCTGTAAATGTGTGCCAATATGCAACAGAAAAGCGAAGAATTTCTTCCATTGCTTTTCCATTCATTTTTTCTTCCGGATTATAATACTTAAATGATAAAGGATTCTTGGATGTTGCTCCTTCAAATTGGATTTTGTTAACGGTTTCGAAATAAGCCATGCGGTTATTCCTCCTAGTAAATTTATGGTTTCAGATTAATAATGTAAAGGCTCTCAAAGGTTTCTTTATTTAATCTTTAAACCTTTATTTAATCGAATTATAGCACCCTAATCTTAGTTTGTCTATCGGACAAACTAAGATTTTTAAAAATTTTCCTCTTTTACCTTTCATCCCTTATTTATTTGGGAATAATTTATAAATATGAATAACTTGAAATCAGTATACCATCTGTATTAAAGTTTGTATATCCAATAGACAAAGTTTGTGCTATGCTAATATTACTACCAACTAAGGAGTTTTTTATAAGTGGAAACCATTACATGGAATCAACAGGTTGTCAAAAAAAATAATAAAGCACTCGTTTTACAATTAATTATGGAAAAGGAGCCCATTTCACGGGCAGACATTGCCCAAATATCAGGACTAAATAAGACTACCGTTTCCTCTTTAGTAAACGAATTATTAGAGGAAGAACTTATTTATGAATCCGGTGCAGGCGAATCAAGCGGCGGCCGGCGGCCAGTTATCCTGCATTTCAACAAAGTAGCCGGATATGCGATTGGGATCGATATCGGAGTAAACTATGTATTAAGTGTTCTCACCGACCTAAAAGGCAATATTCTCATTGAAAGAAATCAGTTTGTTAACCGGACTCCCTACCCTTCCATTATGAGCATCGTTCAAAATATGATTCAGGCCCTAATGGATGAAATGCCTGGCAGCAGATATGGAATTGTTGGGATTGGAGTCGGTGTACCTGGGATTGTACACAAAGAGGGTGTGATTCTTCTTGCCCCCAATTTAGGGTGGACAAATATCCAATTAAAGAACGACCTGGAGAAGCTTTACCAAGTCCCCGTCATCATTGAAAACGAGGCAAATGCAGGAGCCTTTGGCGAGCAGCAGTTCGGCGCCGGCCAAGACTTCCAAAACATTATCTATGTCAGCGCCGGAATCGGAATCGGTGTAGGGATTATTTTAAACAAAGAATTATATCAAGGGAAAAATGGCTTTTCTGGAGAAATGGGACATATGATTATTGATCATAACGGTAAGCCATGCAGCTGTGGCAGCAGAGGATGTTGGGAAACCTACGCTTCTGAACATGCGTTGTTGGAGATGGCTGACAATAAACCGGATTCTCTTGAGGCTTTGATAGATGAAGCAAAAGATGGGAAGGAAAATGCACAAAATCTCTTTAACCAAATAGGCATTTACCTAGGATATGGGATTAATAACATTATTAATACATTTAACCCTGATCAGATTATTATTGGAAACCGATTAGCATTGGCAAAAGAATGGATTGAACAACCGATACGGACGACGATTAAAAGTCATGCACTAGAATACAATCAAAATGAATTGCAAGTAGATTTCTCGAAACTTGAAAAGTATTCAGCTGCATTGGGTGTATCTGCTTTTGTAATCGAGAATTTTATTAAAGGGAAAGCAAAAATGGCATAAATTTCATTTTGACGCTAACGATCCTATATCCCTACTCTGCTTTTATTAAAATTGAGGCTCAGTGAAACTTAGTTGTTGATTTACGCTCCAGGCACAAGCGGTTCGTGGGCGGTCCGGGGAGCCTCCTCGTCGCGTCGTGCCTTCCGCTCCAATCAACATTGCTCTTTTACATAGCCAATTTTAAAAAAAGTTAGTTTACTGGATATACAAAGTCAATTCACTTTCGTTATACTAAATTTGTAAATATTCTATCATTATTATGGGAGAGATATTATGTGTAAAAACTCTAAACCGAATGAACCTTTAGTTACACATATTTTTACGGCAGATCCTTCTGCACATGTCTTTGAAGGAAAGCTTTATATTTACCCTTCTCATGATCTCGATCATGATGGCCCTTCGAATGATAATGGCGACCAATACGCGATGGAAGATTACCATGTTTTATCGATGGATAATCTAACCGCACCCTGTGTAGACCACGGCGAAGTGCTCCATTTAAAAGATGTTCCTTGGGCAAGTAAACAGCTTTGGGCACCCGATGCTGCATACAAAAATAATATGTATTATCTATTTTTCCCTGCAAGAGATAAAGATGGCATTTTCAGAATGGGTGTCGCGACAAGCCCTGATCCATCAGGACCCTTTTCACCAGAGGAAAATTACATACCAGGAAGCTTTAGTATTGACCCCGCTGTGTTAGTGGATGAGGATGAAAGAGCCTATGTTTATTTTGGGGGCCTTTGGGGTGGACAGCTGGAAAAGTGGGCAGAAGGATCCTTTAACCCAGAAGCCGAAGGGCCGGCACTAACGGAACCTGCCTTAGGACCAAGAGTAGCTGAATTAAGCGATGACATGCTGACGTTTAAAAGCACCCCCCTCGAAATCTCGATTGTAGATGAAAAAGGAAATGCGATTCTTGCAGGTGACGAGGACCGCAGATATTTCGAAGGTCCATGGGTTCATAAATACAATGGTCTTTACTATCTCTCCTATTCAACGGGGACAACTCATAAAATTGTTTATGCTGTAAGTGAAAATCCACAGGGCCCATTTTTGTTTAAAGGGACGATCCTTACACCAGTAATCGGCTGGACTACCCATCATTCGATTGTCCAGTTTAAGGATAAGTGGTATCTGTTTTATCATGATTGCTCGTTATCGGACGGCGTGAACCATAAGCGCTCTGTAAAATACACAGAACTAAAATATAACGAAGATGGAACGATTCAAACCATTCACCCCTATGGGGAAAATAAATAGATTGACGGCTGGCCTCATTCGTTGAGACCAGCTTTTTTAATCCCCCTGCCATTTTCACGAATGTTCAAGCAACCTTGCTTACCTCTATGTAATTTCAAATATAAAAAACTCTAATACTATTATTACTTATCTTGATAGGGTCTCCTTCCTTCGTCTGCTTGAAAAAGATCTTGAGTGGGGGTTGGCCTCGAGAATTCCCGTTCGCAAAAAGGAGGCCATCCATTTTTGGATAGCCCCCTTTCCGCTAATTATAAGATTTCTAGAAAAACTCTTTATCATTACAATGGTCACTTCAGAATGTTACCATCTTTACTTCAGAGAATAGCTCCAAAATGATTCGGCTTTCAATCTTTGCAAACTATGAGAATACTACAATTTTACGTGCTATTGATTCTGTTAAACGAGATGCTACTTTTGGAACAGCCCATTTAATAATAGGTGATAACACAGCACCCGATAATCCACCTGCTTGGACGTTCACCGTACAAGTCATGGTTGTTTTACCATTAACATCATCTGCAGTAAAGTGACCGCTTCCTGTAAATTTATCTGATAAACCTTTTATTTCAAACTTAATATTTGAAGGTTCATTCCATTCGGTAATATCTACCTGCGCTTGTATTGTTTTTTTAATACTTTTCACACTACCTTCAAATGTCCAAATAGATTGCTTGTCATTAATGATTTCATGTTCTTTATAGGCTGGTACTGACGTTGCCCACTTTTCAAGATCGCTGACATAATCCCAAACTGTATGTACATCTACTGGAATTTCTACTGTATGTGTTCCCGTTGCCATGATGATCCCCACTTTCACTACGTATGAATTGTGAATTTACATTTTTACCAATTTATTATTACATAAAAAGCATAAATTAACCACGGGGAAGGTTCTGCTAGCTTTTTTTGGTAGAAGAAATAAAGGAACTAATTGTCGATAAAACCCAAATTTGTGTTGATATGCTGCCAAAAGTGTTGATATCATCTAATTTTTTGTTGATATCCCGCTAAAAAGTGTTGATATCCGGCCAAAAAGTGTCGATATCTAGTGAAAAAGTGTCGATATCCTAAAAAACTGTTCATCATTCCATTGCTAGTCACCGAAACATAATCCCTTTCCACCCCTCTTCTCAACACAAGGCGGTTCTCATGGTCCAAAAATGCAACAGAACCCATGGTTTTATTTCGACAATCGAAAAAAACACCCCATAACTGGCTGCCATTGTTGTATAATGTTCGTTAAAGTGATAAAGGAAAGAAGTGGAATTATGCCCAAAGCACAGAAATATAAAATTTATTTGCTTTTAGTTTTTGTGATGGCTGCGTGGGGGTTTAATGTCATTGCAACAAAAATCCTTGTCACAACCTTTCCTACGTTGACCATAACATCCATAAGGGTTTTCACCGCAGCTATTAGTGTCTTTCTAATCCTATCTATTTTTAAAATGGTCCGACTGCCGAACAAAAAAGAGTTACGTTATATTCTTGCTGCCGGTTTTTTTAATGTCGTATGCCACCATTTCTTTTTATCGATGGGATTAGCGAAAACCACAGCCTCTAACGGCGGGCTTATTCTAGGACTAGGACCGCTGCTATCGACCATTGTTGCCTTTCTGTTTTTAAAAAGCAGGGTAACGGTTCCTAAGGTTGTGGGCATCATTTTAGGGTTTGCGGGTGTTGCCTTTATCGTAGCATCAGGAAACGGCGGCTTATCCCTAAGTGGAATCTCAAATGGAGATTTGTTCGTCTTTTTATCGATTTTTACTCAAGCGTATAGTTTTGTTCTGATAAAGAAAATCTCCGATACGCTGGATCCGCGCCTGATGACGGGCTATATGCTTTTATTTGGCAGCATTGTCTTATTTTTTATAAGTTTATTTGCGGAACCCGGTGGATTAAAGAAAATTCCGCACGGTTCTTTGGAGGTCTGGATGATTTTCCTCGCTTCCGCAGTCATTGCCACCGCGATTGGACACATGATTTACAACAGTGCGATTGGGAAAGTGGGTGTGACGGAATCGGCGATTTTTATCAATTTGAATCCCTTCTTCGCCTTAGTTGGTGCCGTACTGTTCCTTGGTGAAAAAATCTCCTCCCCGCAGATCCTTGGGTTTCTCTTTATCTTATTCGGGGTTTTATTTGGGTCGGGGGCACTGGAAGAATTCCTTCATCAGTCTAGACTGAAAAAGATACCTGCTCATCGAGGAAACGTTAAAAATCTATAATCCTATGACAATTAAGCTAACGCTTGAAGGCTGAAACCTTCAAGCGTCTTTTTGTTTGTAAATTACTTTTTAAACCTAAACTTACCTACTCCACATTGTATTTCGTTACGGAAGTTTCCAAGCTACATCATAGTCATTGGTACCACCAAAGTACTGCCAAATTTCTGCCTTTTCGTTTGTTCCAGGGAAATTGCCCCAATACGAGTTGCTTGTTGTCAAATCTGAAGGGATGTCACCAGGGTAATGAGCAAGCCAATATGCCCCCGGAGTGCTTGGTGAAAAGTCCCCCATCGTCAGTTTCCAGTTTCCTGTAGACGAATAGGTACCAGGTTTTACACCTTGTCCATATTGCTTTAGATAATTTACAAATGCGTTATAAATCGAACGATTATTTGCAAAGTCATTGTCCTTCATACCGGTTAAAGCTGATTCCACATCAATAAAAATCACAGGTCTAACTTTCGAACCATATACATTCTTCATAGCTTCATAGGTTTTTAGTGCTAATTTTGCCTGCTGCCTTCCCCATTCACTTGCAGAAGTTCTTGATGGCGCCTTTTGTATACCAGTTAAAAACCAATAGCCGTAAACATAGCTGGCCTTCTGTGCCCTTGCGCTGCTGAAATAAATTCCACTTCCCGCGCTTGCATCGAATGGTACTTTGCTGCCATACCCTAACTTTCCTAGATAAAGCTCTTCCCCTTTAGGATTCGCTGATGAAGCGGAATCGGATCCGAATACATATTTTGCAGCGGCCTCAGTTCCATTCGATTCTGCCAATGTTTTTTTGGCAAAGATTGCTGAGTTTGAAGCAGCATGCCTTTTTGCTGTTTCACTGGTATGTACACTTGCCTGCGATTTTACAATTTTGCTTTTTTTCTTATGCTGAACCTTAGCTTTTACTTTCGCTTTAGGCTTTGCAGAAGTTGCTTTTTTGCTGGCTGGCTGTTGGGCACTGTTTACTTGAACAGCTTTAACAGGTTCCATTTTTGTTTTATCAAGTCCAGCCGCTTCAGTAAAATGGCCTTCTGATATAAGTCCAAAAGACAATACTGTAGTGAATACGAAAGATTTTATAATTTTCATTGTGTTACGGTATTTTTTCATTCCAATTTTGCTCCTTTTTAATTTCGTTACATGCCGCTAAATAACGTTAAGAAAAAAAGGAGCTGCTTTTGGTGGTGGTGAAGGTGGAGCATTGATCCATTGATGATAGAACTTAGCATGGTGGGAAGTATAAATCTGGCCAAGGTTTACACCAAAATATTTATCCCAATCAAACCGATTTGCACTAAAGCTTATTGTGCCTGTCCCCGTGCTGAACAGCTCATTTGATTGCCCTCTAGAGGATTGCGTTCGTTGTGGAGGGTTATTCATGATCTCAATGTCCCCAAGATTCTTCCTATTAGGTGGAGTCTTATTTTCATCATCTATTAACGGTTTCTGCGCCAAGGTCAGAGAACTACTCGTCTTTATTGAAACTGAGGATTCTGTATCCTCTGTAATAGCTTCTGACTTAGGATTTAAATCTGTAGGCTGGCTGTTGGTTTCCGCCTCAGAATTTGTTTGATTTGAGGAGAGTGACTTAGGGACCTCCGGAAGCTTGCTTGTAACAGCATTTGGCTTTGTTCCTCCTGTTTGTCCTGTATCTTTCACCTCTACAGCCGGTTCTGCGGTTTGTCCTGTATTTTTTACTTTTGCGGCCGGTTCTGTCGTTTGTCCTGTATCTTTCACCTTCGCAGACGCTTTTGCTGTTCGTCCTGTATCTTTCACCTTTACAGCGGCTTCTGCTGCTTGTCCTGTATCTTTCACCTTTGCAGCCGCTTCTGCTGTTCGTCCTGTATCTTTCACCTTTACAGCATCTTCTGTTGCTTGTCCTGTATCTTTCACCTTTGCAGCCTGTTCTGCTGATTCACCAGCTTTTCTATTCTTTTCTAAAGAAGGCCCTGCCTTTTCAATACTCCTATTGGCCTTGTTTGGTGACCTTGGAACAGGTTTTATTGGTACGGTATGCTGGGTACTAGGATTCGACACTGGTTTTTGAACCACTTCACCTTTACTTTTATGTACGATTTCAGGTGTAACGGGAACAGCTTTTTCCGAAGTCACTGAATATTCCATTTTCTTTAAAGCGCGAGTATGTACGGTAGAATTTTGAGGTCCCGATTGAACGGTGGGTCCGTTTTTCTCGGCAAATGCAATATTGGGCAAGAAAACGGCCGCCCCTAAAAATATACCTACTAGTATAAAATTCCGGATTTGCATAATCTCACCTCCCCTCAAACTTTCTCGGACAGTATTCGACAATGTTTTTAAATTTTTGTCGGTTGTTCGTTCATTTAACAAAGAAAGCGTTCTTTTAACCTAAGCTGGATCTATAATGGATGAGTCGAAATTCCTTGAACAAAGGGACTTTTACTCATAGGTTATAACACTATTTGTTTTGCAAAATAAGAAATGGAGATTGAGAGCATAAACATGTGAATTTTTGATGTCAGAAAGAAAAAGACAGAGTCCGATGAGTAACAAATCGAACGAGATGAGGAAGAATTTGAAGTGTTGGATGAAGGTATAGAGCGTTAACCAAATATTGATGTTGTTCCTTTGGTATTTGAAGGAAATGACTGGTTAAACTAAAGGAGATAAAATACACAGAAAGGGGGAAAAGCTTTTGATACGGAAACTTTGGGTCTTTTTCCTCTTTGCCGTCCTTCTTTTCGCCGGTGGTCTTCACACTGACGGCCAACCGCCGCCGGACCCTGTCCAGGTGGGGATGAAAAAAGGATATTATGAAGGAATCCATTCAGGGCTTGAAGACCGCCATAATTTTAGGATCTCCCGTGCTTGGCAGCAAATGCCGCCCTCCCAGCTGCGCTTGGACAACAAGAAGGAGGTAGCTCAGTCCCTCATGAAAATAGGACTTCTCCGGGAGGTGTACCTCTCCTTTCCCTCTGGCGAAAAATTCGACGCCTACCTGCATTCCCATCCAGAAATGAATGCGGTACAGGCGGCCCAGCGGATACTTGGTCAAAAGTTTGTGACAGCGTACGAAAAAGGCTTCCAGAAAGGGTATGAGCAATCCCTCACTGCCTCACCCAAAAAGGCGGCAAACTACGCGGCCTTATTGAAGGCGGAAAAAAAATAAATACCATGGGGACGGACCGTCCCCATGGTCTTTCTTGCAAATACTTGTGAAAAATGTTAATCTATATAAGAATTATTTTTGTTCGGTGTAAAGGATTGTATGAGTAAAACTTTTCGTCTTGATGATCACTGAGAGCAAGGATAGTAATACAATGTGTGTGTTTACACACTAGGAGGCAACAAAAATGGAAAATGGTAAAGTAAAATGGTTTAACAGCGAAAAAGGCTTCGGATTCATCGAACGTGAAGGTGGAGAAGACGTATTCGTTCATTTCTCAGCTATTCAAGGCGAAGGTTTCAAATCTTTAGAAGAAGGTCAAGCTGTGACTTTCGATGTTGAGCAAGGTCAACGTGGAGCTCAAGCGGCTAACGTGCGTAAAGCTTAATAATAAACCTAAACTTAAGCAGGCTCTTTATAGAGTCTGTTTTTTATTTATCTTAAAAGCAAGAAACCCCACTCACGAATGAGCAGGGTACATGTAAACAGTAAATCAAATGGTAAACAAAGTGTATCACATAATCACCAATTATCCTAATTAACTTTGAATAAACATTTAAAAGCATTCGTAGAGAGTTGCCAAAAATTCATTTAATGTAACTGTCTAGATCCCGTCCATATCCATTTTTGTTCCATCAGATAAATACATATCTTTTACACAATAGGTTTGATTGCATCCAGGGACCTTATTGCAGTCAACGTAAGTGTATTTTATACCCGATGATTGCATGAACACCATTTTATCAGGGTTTAGCCATTGTTCGTTTAAAGCTTCATTAATTTGACTTCCGTTAATAACGGATTGCTTATCTAACCCCTCCCTGAAATAACCGATATGCCCGTGGCTGAAATGAAACAGTTTTCTGACCTGCGAAGTAAAGGCGATTCTACAATAAGTTTGCGGCGTGAATTATTAGAAATACATCAAAAAAATGTTCTGGAACAAATAAAAGATTTACAAAATAATCTTTTTAAGATTGAAGAAAAAATCAACCATTATAGGGAGTTGGAGGAAAGTAAAGGAAATAACAGGAATAAATCCGTTAATCTTTAAAGATGTTGAAACTTGTATGCGATTCTTCAAGATAATGCCTTAGAAGGTTATCGGCAATGAATCACTGCCGCATATACAACACGAAAAAAATGCTGTGTGGTAATTCACACAGCATTTTCTTTATATCCCATTATTAAGAATGCAACCGAAAACAAATCATTTAAACTCCTATTCAGCCAAATCAGAATTATCAATTCGGAGACGGCTGCTTCATATTTAATTCTTGAGATGACGCCCGTTTAAGTAAAAATGAAGCAATCCATGCGATGGCAACTAATCCGAATGCCAGTAAGAACGCACTTTTCATTCCAGCAATCATCGCTAAAATGGGTAAAGTTGAATCATCTTTCATCACCGTATTTTCCATAAAGTGACTAGAGCTATTGGTCATAACAGACACAAGCAATGCTGTTCCGACAGCACCCGCCACTTGCTGAAGCGTGCTGATTATCGCTGTACCGTGCGGATATAACGCAGGGGGCAGCTCATTTAATGCGTTAGTCATAACCGGCATCATAACCATCGAAATACCTAACATTAATAATGTATTGAAAATCATAATGGTGCTGTAGGAAGTTGATAATGTAATAAAAGCAAATTGCCATAAGGTAATCGCAATTAATCCTAAACCAACTAACGCAAGCACTTTCGCGCCGAATTTATCAAATAATCGGCCTGTGATTGGCGACATTATCCCCATAACAATTCCGCCTGGTAGCATGACTAAACCGGCCTTAAACGGACTGTACCCTAACGCATTCTGCAGAAAAATCGGCAGCAGCATCATCGCAGAAAACATTGCCATCATGATAATCATCATGATAAGCGTAGAAAGTCTAAAAATAGTGTATTTAAATGTTCTTAAATCGAGCAACGGGTGTGAAATGGTCAATTGTCTCCAAGTAAACAGCACCAAGGCAATAACACCAATAGCAATCGGAATAAGGACTCCAAGGCTTGACCAGCCCTCAGTTCCGGAGCTGCTGAATCCGTATACAATGCCCCCGAATCCTAAGGTTGAAAGCAAAAGCGAAATCGGGTCAATCTTTGGATTCGTCGTTTCCGTTACATTTTTGAGCTTAAAAAAGGCAAAGAGGATGACAAAGAGCGCAATCGGCAGGACACCATAAAAGAGAACCCGCCAGCTGTAATGTTCGACAATGATTCCTGAAAGAGTGGGACCAATCGCAGGAGCAAATGTTATGACGATTCCAATCGTCCCCATTGCCGAACCCCTTTTTTCGATCGGTACAATAGAAAATACTACATTGGTTAGTAAGGGAAAGAGCAGCCCGGTACCCGAAGCTTGAAGCACCCTCCCTAATAAAAGCGTGGTAAACCCCGGTGCGATCGCCGCAATAAATGTTCCCACCGTAAACAAGCACATAGCCCCAAGAAATAAGGTTCTAGTGGTAAACCGTTGAATCAAATAAGCAGTAACTGGTATAAGCACTCCGATCATCAGCAGGTATCCCGTTGACAGCCACTGCGCAGTACTCGGTGTGATTCCAATATCATTCATAATTTTTGATAAAGCTACATTTAGCAGCGTTTCATTCAAAATAGCTACAAACACACCAAGAATCATGATAATGACCAATAATAAATTACTTAAGCTCCCAAATGTCCCTCCATTTTGAGAGGTTTCGTTCTGTGTAATCATATTCTTTCCCCTTTCGTTTCCATAAAGCCATGCATATGGATTTTCGATCAAATCCATATGCATGGCTTTATATTTCATTTTCGTGCCAATCCCTTGGTACCCATCCTGTACCATCGTTATGTCCATGTTCTTATTCTACCCAAAATACAGAACAAACATTCGGTATATTCTACCACATATTTTTTAAAAATAAAATGACCTATTTTAACTACTTAACCTCATTGTGTACTGCAACAAAGGTTAATGTGAAAAGGACCCACGGGGACGGTTCTGCTGGTTTACTGAGGCAACCTAAAGGCCCTTTAGTCAACAAATTCTACTACATGAAAAGAGTTTCTGTTTCCACCACAATAATAAATGTCCCTCTTCTGAAGAGGGACATTTATTATTTGCAACGAAATCAGTAGCCCCCAGAGATGCTTAGCTCTTCGCATAGACAATGCTTTGCCGGTTTAGTCAGCCGCACCGGTTCTCGTAAGATATTCGCTCATGACCACTTTAAAATTAAGAAGAGAGCGCCTAATCCGTATAAACCGACAAATTCTGATACAAATTTTTTCATTCAAACGTTTGATTAAAACCACCTCAAAGCCTTTTGAAAAACGAACATTGTCTAGTTTCCGAGGAAATATTTTGTCGATAATATTGTCTAGCTTTTCCCGATTTATCTCCCAAACTATCAAACTATGACTTTATCTCGAATAATTGTACCAGTTTCGACAAACTGGGCTTCTATACAAACGTTTGATTAGAAACTGAGTAAATCCTTCTATTGTATAGGTTTCTTAATAAAGAGATGCAAGAAAGTTGTCGGAAGTTTGGACAGTATTAGAGAATTTCCCCCTTAATCGAAATTGCCGCCTATAGAAGGAAAAAGTGTCATCGAAATTGCTGAACTGAATGGAAAAACACCAGAGCACGCCGCTTTCGACCTTTTAATCGAAGAAAGAGGAAGTGTCACAATGGTGATTCATTGGGGACTGGAAGAGGACGTATTGCTCGGCATGTGCCATCCCTTGCAAATGGTTGGCTCCGATGGTATTTTTAGCGGAAAGCGACATCCAAGGTTAACCGGTACCTTCCTAAGGGTCCTGGGAAAATACGTAAGAGAAGATGGAGCATTAACGCTTGAACAGGCCATTCGAAAAATGACCAGTGCTCCTGCGCAATTAATGAGACTTCATGACGGTAGATGATAAAGGTTGGCTATCAAGCCGATCTTGTCGTCTTTGCCCCTGACACAATCGCCGATTGCGGAACGTTTCATAACCCTTTAGTCGGACCAACGGGTATTCACCATGTTCTGGTTAATGGCCAGCTAACCGTTCATAATGGTGAATATACTGGTGCAAGAGCCGGCAGGGTCATTCGCCCAGCTGCTAGAAGGGTAAAAATTGCAGACGTTTCTGCTGTTCATGATATAGTTTCGGGGTCATAATTTGATATATCTAATAGTAATTAAAACCCAAAAACTCGCCGGATGATTTTTTGGCGAGTTTTAATCTTTCCTTATACATACTGAGATCATGTCAAATGAGGGCCTCACCCCTAAATATCAAAAAACAAAAGATTTAACGAAAATGAAAACAAGTTTTTATTATGCAGCTTGAACGGTTCTCTTTCTTTGTTTTCTTTTGTTCTTTTTCTTAAACCACCACATATAAGTTCCTGTAATCATGAGAATGGATGGTGTAAGACCGCCAATTGCATATAAAATTTTTGTGAATATTCCTCCAAAAGTTCCTGTATGTAAGGGAAAATGCCATATTTGATAAAGGAGCCCACGGTTTATTTTTGGATCTAACTTTCCTACTATTTTTCCACTATACTGGTCTACCCATACTCGTATGTTTCCATCTCCAGGATCGTAAGAACGACTAAGGCGAATTTCTACAGCCCCTTCAGACATTCCTTGCTCCATTTTTTCTGGCATTCTAACTTGAGTAATCGTTCCCTTAGGTACTTCTTTTTCAGCTTTCCTTAATAAAAGGTCTAGTGGAAGCTTACCAGTTGGAAGAGGCTTAGAAATTAGTTTCTCCTCTGGAGGTGTTACCTTTGCCTTTCCGCCAAACCAGCCAAAAAGGGCCTCGTCATATGTAAAAAGAGCACCTGTTAATGAAACAATCAATAAAAATGGCAGGGACACTGCCCCGAAGACTTTATGGAAATCGTAATTCTTTACAAAAACGTTTTTATTGCGTCTAATTTTAAAACCGTTTTTCCACTTTTTTATTCCTGGCCACCATAAATAGATTCCTGACAACGTGATGAGGAAGAATAGAAATCCAATGATACCGACAATATTCTCACCTTTAAAATCTTCAAGGAGGAGTGATTTATGAAAATCAAGGAGGATATTAAGCAATGCATGATCACCCAATGTTCCATTGATCCGTCCGGTTCCCGGGTCGACATAGATCTCTTGCTGCTTTTCACCCTCTTTCAGACGAAATAAGTAAACTCCTTTCGCATTTGGTTCATCTGGTGTATATACACGTTTAATTTCCCCTTTTGGATATTTGCTTGATACCGTATCCAAAGCTTGTTGGTAAGGTACTTTTTCGCCCTCTGTAACGTGAAATAAATGAGGATGTATGACGTGATTTAATTCCGGTTCAAAAACAAGTAAACTTCCGGTTAACCCAATCAGTACGATAAATATACCGACTAACATGCTTAACCATAAATGAATTTTTCCAATGATTTTCCGCATATCATAAAAACCTACTTTCCAACCAATAGGATTAAAATAATGATTTATACAATCCGTTCAAAATTTTTAGCACTCACGTCTAAATAATCCCACCTACAACAAGTATTGAACATGGCATACTTCTACACCCCCTCCATCTATCATCAGCATAATCAACATTCATAACCACTCACTCTATCATTCTATTGCTGATTCATTTATTTAATTGAAATGCAAAAAAGGGTTGAGGGAAAAACAATTGATATTGATTATCATTTTCATTAAATATTTTATATGAGAATGATTATCAACGTCAATATTTTTTTTCCTATAAATACCACTTCCTTTCTTATCATCTATCTTCCTATTCCTGATCAGAGCTTTCTTATTTAATTCGTATTATTTATTTTGTATGCTTATAAAAAACAATATCGTTTCAATACAAATCTCGAATATACCAAAAATATTCTTTCTAACGAAAAATCGAAAGGAGCATTCGATGACTGAAACAAGGGCAATAAAAAAATCTTCCTCAAAAAAGAAGAAACAGAAAACAGCTTTTCTCGAAAATGTAAGTTTTTTTCATTTACTTAAGGTGATCTTTCTTATTTTCCTATCCCTGCTAATCGTCTATCTCTATTATTTACATACGAAAGGGACTCTTATTTCCAATATGGCCTTACTATGGAAATCGCATAAGAAAATGATTATGGCTATTTTTGGATTTGCAGCCTATAGTTTGGGTGTGTTTTACTTAGGTTTTAGGAAGGGAAGAAAAAGATAAAAGTAGTGGATAGCCTTTACTTTCGTTATATATTCAATTCCTTTTCATCTTACTACAGGTTACGCGTATATTTAGTAATGTGGTATTTGTTTTATTCGATAGAAAATTCCTTATATAAAACATGAAAGATTGGAGGGCACTCTATGAAATTATGGATGAGGATACTTGTAACATTAGACATTCTTATTATTTTGGGTGTTATAGCAGGTGAAGTTTTTTATTAAAAGAAATGTTTTTGTCTTTATTTAAAGCTGTTTTCGTGCTTTAAAATTTGTTGATCTCAAAAAAGAGAAGTGCTCTGAACACTTCTCTCTTTCCCTATCTACACTTAAGATGATTGTTTTCTAAGGATTTCCCCAAGATCCCTTATCCGCTGTTTCCTTGCAATAGGGGCACTTCAGTTATCTTGGCCTATTTTATAAATTTCTTGGAATAAAAAAGCCGACAGAACCGTCCCCATGGTCTTTTCACTTCCTTCAAATTGGACATCCCAATCATCTGTTTGATCGTCCGTTTTACAATCGTCAACTTCTGTATAAAGGATAGAATCGACTGCAGTTCTTTTTATTTTCTTAGTCTCCAATTACCAATCACCCCTTTAACGTAAGTCATTTTATAAAGTAATTCATTTGTAAGTTCAATATGCTTATGTGATTTCTTTTATTTCTCTTTTTAGTATATTCTCATTTATACAGATCGCTTGTGCTAGTTTATAGGTACTTATTCCCATCTCCAATTTTTGATGATTTTCAACATATCTCAAATTTCAAAAGGGCTAACGACAGTTATTCATGCGATGATGAAGCAAAAAAGCTTTTAAAATCGAACCTTGACCCATTTCCAAAAAATACTTTGTCGAAAAAACGTAGAAATTCATTACAAATTCTGTAAGATATGATATTTTATAAATTATTAGTTTTATATTAATTTCCTATGAAAGGCTTAAACTCCTATGAAACCTGCATTCAATCCTATTAACACCCGAATAAATAATGAGTACAACAACAGATTTTACATTCCAATAAAAACAAAGTTTTGGATCAGTCATTTTGCTGCCTTCGTATGGATGTGTTTTTCAATTTATATAGCACTCCCTTGGCTAAAAGATCTCTCCCATATTGTTTCTTTTCCAATTGCATTACTCATCATCGGAGGGATCTCTTACATTCCGGGTTATATGAATGCCTTTTTAGTCGCTAGCTTAATCCTAGACCGTCAGCCAGCCTATAAAAACGAATTTCCTAGTGATACGATCACCATCCTCATTGCTGCCCACAATGAAGAAGAAAAAATCTTTCAAACGTTGGACTACATTGATAAACAAGATTATCAAGGAAAAATAAAAGTCTTTGTCATCAATAATGGCTCTACCGATCAAACCGTCCAGGAAACATTAAAAGCAAAAAAACAATTAAGCATGGAAATAGAAGTACTTAATGAAGAGAAACCGGGTAAATTTCATGCCTTAAACAAGGCTTTAGCGTTCGTTACAACTCCTTACGTCATTACCATTGATGCAGATACCCTGCTTCATCCATCATCGATTCGTTATCTTGTAGCACGAATGAAGTCCAGCCCCAGTGATGTTTGTGCCGTTGCCGGATCGGTTCTTGCGAAAAACAGTCGGGAGAATTTATGGACAAAAATTCAAGAATGGGACTACTTCTTGGGGATCGCATCAATTAAAAGACTACAAGGTCTGTATCAAGGGACATTGGTAGCCCAAGGTGCTTATAGTCTTTATAAAACAGAATGCATTCAGGAAGTCGGCGGCTGGCCAGATGCAATTGGTGAAGATATTGTCTTAACCTGGCGTTTACTCAATAAAAAATGGAAAGTATATTTTGAGCCGCTGGCCGTTTCTTTCACCGAGGTACCTAGCAACCTTAAACACTTTGTCCGGCAAAGAGCAAGATGGGCAAGAGGAATGATAGAAGGATTAAATGAAATAAAACCCTGGAATCAGCCTGAAACTTATGTAAAATACTTAACCGGCATTAATTTAATCATGCCGTATTTAGATCTTACCTATACACTATGTTGGATTCCTGGATTGATATTGATGTTTTTTGGATACTACTGGATTGTCGGGCCGATGACATTACTGGTTCTTCCCTTAACATTAATAAGCTATAGCATTCTTTATTTCTATCAAAGAAATTATGTATTTAAACCTTTAAACCTTAGAATCCGTAAAAATATCTTTGGCTTTATTGTTTTCGTTCTAGGCTATCAAATGATTATGTCCCCCGTGTCCGTTTATGGTTATATACAAGAGACTTTTAAATTCAAAAGGAACTGGAAGTAATCGAATGGGAACATTTTCTGATCACCTCCTCAACCTGTTAGTAATTTAGCCATCCCTATTTTGCACAAAGCATCTGCTTTGTGTTTTTTTATTTATTTAATAGTTATCATTGGGCAATCATTCATGTAAAGGATCGATCATGTGGATTGGAACGGAAAGCTATGTTCAAAGGTAACCGGGTCAATAGACCTTCCAACTGACCAGTCCCCGGCAAAAATGGTTTTAAATGACATCATTCGACGACTTCAAGCTTTAAACAAACGTTTGATTAAAACCGCCAAAAGCCCTTTGGAAAACGAACATTGTCCTCTTTCCGAGGAAGTATTTTGTCGATAATTTTGTTTAATTTTTCCCGATTTATCTCCCAAACTATCAAACAATGACTACATCACGCATAATTATACTCGTTTCGACAAACTGGGCATCTACACACACGTTTAATTAGAAACTGAAGTTAAACTCTTTTTCAATCTTTTCCATCAACCGCGCTTTAATACTTTAAACTTTAGCTGAGCCGGGCTCTTGAGTGGGGGTCCAAGATAATATTTAACAATTATCACGAAAAAAGTACTAGGGACTACCATCAATCCCCTTTTTCGGATGTGCATTTCTTCCTAATTATTTTAAAAAAAGAAATTAATAATTACTTAAGGTGATTCTAAAAGTATAATTTATTGGAAGAATATCAACTAGAAATGTAGAAATGAGGAAGAAGTGTGGGGAAAATTGCTAGGATTGTCATTTCATTAGTTTTATTTTTAGGATTCATACCAAAGCTGGCATTTGCAGCCGAAAACTCCGATTTTGATGCTGATTTACAAACTTATTTGAATGAAGTCAGCCAGACCCGCGGTTTTACAGTATCAAAAGATGACATTGAGATGTCTCTCAGTAATTATGATGAAACTTTGGGGAATTTTAAAACCGTGAACGGTCCCGATGGATTAAAGGAATTTCTTGGTGAAGTGATCAAATCGGATTATAGTAATTTAGCCTATATGAAGGATGATTACGGTTTATCCATTGAACAAATTACTGCCTTATTAAAAGAAAACGGTGAAGACATCAACGACTATGTATTTGTAGACGATCTTGATCAAGCAGTCTACTTTTATTTAAATCCGGATGACAGCGGATCAGGAAATGAACTGGACCCAGATTCTATTAAAGAACTGTTAACTATGTTCCAGGATGAATTTGGACTTACAGATCAAGAATTAACAAATTTAGCGGACCATTTAAAAGGATTAGAGGAGAAACTATCCACACCTGAAGCCCTCGATCAAATGGACAAATTGGCACAAAGAATGGAAGCTTTTCAACAATTTCAAACGATAGACCAGTTAACTGCCGACCAGATCCAGGAACTTTTGTCCATTTATCAAGAGTTAACAACGATGCTGGAGTTAAAGATAGATTTCGTTCTTGTAAAAGGGGAAAATGAAACACCTTTAACTTTACTAGATGTATTAAACATGAAAGAACTGGTTAATGCAAAATTGAAAGTAACCATTTCTGACTTGGACGGAAACTTTTTAGCGGACCTACTTATCACAGGAGAAATGGTGGACTCTGATACCGTTAAACAAGTTGGTAAAGATTTAAGCACTACAACTGACAAAGTGAAAGAGGTTGTGAAGACAAAGCCAATTGCAAAGCATGTTGTAAAAGGGAAAAAGGCAGTTCTTCATCCTGTGATGAAAACTGTAAAAGGCGGTGAGCTTCCGAATACTGCTGGAAATTATGTTCAGAATGTTCTCATTGGAATGCTCTTGATTTTAGGAGGGGCCGGTCTTTATTTTTCCTTTAGAAGAAAGGCAGCTTAGGATGAAAAGAAAAAAGACAAAAATAACCCTAATTGTTTCGATTCTATTGATCGCAACAGGTTTAGCTATTTCAACCACAAATGGCTATAAGTTCTTACTGGGATATTTTATGTACAAAATGCATAAACCGGACACCGTTTCGGCCACTTCTAACTCAATTAAAAAGCCTGAAGTCCAAAACAATCAAGTGGCCATGTCTCAAGAATTATACACCGTTCGTCCGAAAAAAGATGAACAATTTGGTGAATTATACATTCCTAAGCTTAAAGCTGAATTACCTATTTTTGAAGGTTCAGATGAAGATGAATTATCAAAGGGTGTTGGGCATTATGCGCAAAGTGTTCTCCCTGGGGAAAATGATAATTCCGTGTTATCAGGGCATCGGATTACCGTTTTTCGAAGGCTGGGACAGGTTGGAAAAGGAGACCTGCTTGTTGTTACTACTTCAGCGGGCAAGTTTACCTATAAGATAAAAAAGGTAAGAATCGTTGATAAAGATGATAGGACGGTTATCGTTCCGAAACCGGTAGCCACGCTAACGGTTTCAACCTGCTATCCATTTAACTTTATCGGAGATGCACCCAAAAGATACATTTTAGTTGCCTATCTATTATCAAGTCAATTAACAAATGAATCTAAACAAACCGGTACTTTGAAAAAGTCTGTTTAAAGAAAAAAGAAACTAATTGCCTGCGTCTAGGGCAACCTTAAGGATATTCCAGTATTAAAAATCCCAATCTCTCAGTGTCATAACTGAGAAATCGGGATTTATTTATTAAACAATCTGAATTATTTAGAAAATCACTTTTTTTGTTCTAGAAACGTGCCCGATTTCTTAAAATGAAAAATGTAAAAAAGCTATTAAATTGGAGCCTCACTAAAGCTCCTGCTCAATAAGGATCTGTTGTATTCATCATCATTATAAAAAAAGCCGGGAAAACCGTCCCCATGGTCACTCTCCTTTGACAAAACACTATCAATTACTTCTACAATAAAAGCAGCTGCCAGTTTAACCGTTCGATTGTCCAAATCAAGCTTTGGGTTAATTTCAGCAATATCAAAACTTACTGTTTTCTTATGCTTCACCGCTTCTTTTAATAATGCCCTCAGTACTTTCGGTTCCATTCCAAAGGGCTGTGGGGCGCTTACACCGGGGGCATAGCCAGCTCCAATGACATCACTGCATAAGGTTACCATCACCGTATCATTCCTTTGGATAAACGCATTGATTTGCTTAATGACCCGTTCCATACCAAGTTGTGCCATCTCATCCTCTAGAATATACTCACATCCGTATTGTTTTGCCGTATCAAATAGATGCTTTGTATTTCCGTAACGCTGAATACCGATGCACATATATTGGAATGCAAGGTTTTCGTTTGCCAGTTCATCTGCCATTTGCTTAAACATCGTTCCGGAACTCGTCGTTTCATCATAGTGACGCATGTCAAAATGGGCATCAAAATTAACGATCCCAACTTGCCTGCCTTGTTTCCAGTATGGCTTTAACCCTAAAAAGTGCCCATATGCGACTTCATGTCCGCCGCCGATGATGACCGGAAAAATATTGAAACTCATCATTTTTTGGACATATTCACCTAGTTCGGCTTGGGCTTGCTCCAAATTCCCATCATCACAGCTAACATTGCCGAAGTCATACAGTTTCCCACTAGATACCAAATGTCCTGGTATGGAAGAGAGTGCTCTCCGAATCTCATCCGGTGCATGATAAGCGCCCACCCTTCCTTTATTCCTTCTAACCCCCTCATCACATTTAAAGCCGATGATTCCAATCGCTGGGGTGGTTTGCACTTCCTGAAAAGCAGATAAATCCTCAATATGAATAACTTGATGTAATCGAAACAGATCAGAAACGTTTTCGCTGTCCACACGCCCTGACCAAATCCCTTTTGCTGTAATCGTATACATACTGCTTACCGTCCTCTCCTTGTAATTGTAGGAAAATCCCTAAAAAAGAAATAGGCGAAAATTGCCGCTTGGAATTTTCACCTACTTTTTTTATTAACCTTGTTGGAGCCTGGCCCGCACGATTTATTTAATGTGCTAGTACTTTACTTAAGAAACTCTTCGTTCTTTCACTTCGTGGAGTTGAAAAAATAATAGAAGGCGGTCCATCCTCAATAATCCGCCCATCATCCATCACCACAACACGGTCGGCCACCTCTTTAGCGAATCCCATTTCATGGGTTACAATAATCATGGTCATTCCTTCCGCTGCAAGTTCTTTCATTACAGCTAACACTTCCCCTACGAGTTCCGGATCCAGTGCCGAAGTAGGCTCATCAAACAGCATAATATGCGGCTTCATGGCCAATGCCCGTGCAATCGCTACCCTTTGTTTTTGTCCGCCAGAAAGATTATCTGGATAGGCCTCTGCTTTTTCAGCTAATCCTACCTTTTTTAGCAGCTCCTTCGCCACTTCTATTGATTCTTTCCTTTTCATCCTTCCTAAAGTCAGAGGGGCGAGGATCACATTCTCCAGGACGCTTTTATGAGGAAATAAGTTGAAATTTTGAAATACCATCCCCACTTTTTCTCTCATTGCATTCAATTCTTTTTGAGCCATCTCTGCTTTTTTGGGGCCTTGCTGTAGAAGCCCGATTGGTTCCCCTTCAATCTCAATAACACCATCTTGGATTTGCTCTAAATAGTTTAGGCAGCGCAGAAACGTGCTTTTTCCTGAACCGCTCGGACCGATAATTACAACGACTTCGCCTTTTTCGATTTCCAAACTTATATTTTTTAAAACATGGTGTGTCCCATAATGTTTGTTGATCTCTTTGACTGTAATCATACACGCGCCACCCCTGCATGCAATCTCTTTTCGAAATAGCTAATGATTTTAGAAATCATGAAGTTAACCACAAAATATAAAACCGCGATTGCGATATAGATTTCAAAATACTTAAAGTTACTGGATACAATCGAATTTCCTGCCCTCATCAATTCAGGTACAGTAATAACGGACAGCAAGGAGGAATTCTTTGTTAAGGCAATAAATTCATTGGCCAATGGAGGAAGCATTCTTCGCAATGCCTGTGGTAAGATAATTTTTCTCATCGTCTGCCAATGGCTTAATCCAAGTGAACGCCCAGCTTCCATTTGTCCTTTTTCAATAGACTGAATCGATCCGCGAACAATTTCTGAAACATAAGCCCCGCTGTACATTCCCATCCCTAAAACACCGGCAACCGTAGCGGTCAAATCAAGCCCCAAGCCAATGGACAGCCCATAATAAAGGATCATCAGCTGTACAAGCAGTGGGGTTCCCCTAAACCAAGCTAAATACACGGAACAAAGGAAAGAAATCGTTTTATTTTTTGACATACCTCCAATCCCGATAAGCAAGCCGATAATAGAACTTAATATAAGTGCAAAAAAAGTCATCGTAAGGGTAATGCTCAACCCTTTGAGTAAAAAGGGAAAATTGCCATTTTCAAATAAAACATTAAAATCCATCGATTCTGCTCCTTTCTAATAAAAGAGGAGGAGTCCCCCTCTTTCTTCGATTTATTCCCCGAACCACTTTTTGCTGATTTGTTGGTATTTCCCGTTCTCTTTTAATGTCTTTAATGCTTTATTTACTGCCTGTGTAAAAGAGGAGTCCTCCTTACGAATTCCAAATCCATACTCTTCATTTGTTAATGTCTTATCCAATACCTTCACAGAGTTGTCTTGCATTGCATATACCTTGGCTGCCGGCAGGCCAGTTAAAACAGCATCTACTCGTCCACTTTTAAGTTCTAGAAACATTTCAACGTTTTTCTCTACTTCTGCTCTTTTTATGTCAGGGTAGTTTTCTTGAAGGAACTGTACAGATTTTGTCCCAATTTGAACGGCGATTTTTTTCCCTTTTAAATCTTCTATACTATTAATGGATTGATTATCCTTTTTAATTAAAAGAGAAAGTCCGCCTGGGTAATAGGTATCTGAGAAATTAATGGCCTTCTTTCTTTCGTCAGTTATATACATTCCGGAAGCAACCACATCAAACTTTTTTGCCTCTAGGCCAGGGATAAGACCTTTAAACTCCGTATCGACAAATTCTACTTTTTCCGCTCCTAATTCCTTTCCAATTGCACGCATCAAATCAATATCAAATCCATCAAATTCTTTTTTATCGTTTTTAAATTCAAGAGGCGGGAATGTTGCATCTGTTCCAACAACCAACGTTTTCTCTGCTTTTATCTTTTGTAATACTTCATCACCGTTTTGCCCCTGTTTGGATGCTTGATCTGCTTTCCCACATCCAACCAATGCAAGGGTCAGACAGAGCACCATTGTTACTATTCCAGTTAAACTTCTTTTCAATCTTTTCATAAGGAACCTCCTGTATATTTAATTGAATCGCTTACATTTATTTAATATGCAAATATTATGCCAACTCGGAATAGTTGTAACATTAGGAAAAATGAGCTTTTCTTTAAAATAAAAAAGCGGCGAAAACCGCCGACCGGCCATTTTCGCCTACTCATCTTCCCGATATTTTTTTAATTTCTCTCGTAATGTTCTTTCTCCCATTCCAATCGCTTGGGCAGTCTTTCTTCGATTTCCATTAAACGCAGCTAAATTATGGAAAATGACTCTTTTTTCAATCTCATCCAACATTTCACCTACATAGACAGGGATCAATGTATTGTCGCTAAAAACACGATTTTCCAGTTGAATTTCTGTAGGAAGATCCACCTTCTCAATAATCGATGAGCTGGTTAAAGCAATGGCTCGTTCCATGATATTCTGTAGCTCACGAATATTGCCTGGAAACGAATACTGCTTTAGAATTTCCAGGGCTTCACGAGAAATTCCATCAATTGGTTTTCCGATTTTGTCTCCAATTCGATTGATAAAGAACTCTACCAACAAAGGAATATCATCCCTTCGCTCCCTTAGAGGTGGAAGTTTAACCGGAATCACATTGAGCCGATAATAGAGATCTTCGCGAAAACGATTCTCCTTCACTTCTTTTACCAAATCACGATTCGTGGCCGAAATAATCCGAACATTGAAGTCAATTTCCTGTGTTCCACCTACTGGCATTACTTTCCGTTCCTGAAGGGCGCGCAAAAGCTTACTTTGTAAACCGAGATCCATTTCTCCTATTTCATCTAAAAAAATAGTTCCACCTTCAGCAAGGACAAAGAGACCTTGCTTTTTCTGAACAGCTCCCGTAAAGGCACCTTTCTCATACCCAAATAATTCAGATTCCAAAAGATGACCCGGAATGGCGGCACAATTAATCACTTGGAACTTTTTATTTCTCCGCTTGCTTTGATAATGGATCGTCCTGGCAACTACTTCTTTTCCCGTCCCGCTTTCCCCCGTAATGAGAATAGACGAATCGATATCTTTTACTTTTTTTATTAGAGAAAGAATTTCACGAATCGCGTAACTTTCACCAATTAACCCCTGTGCCTCTCCCATCTTATTAAGCTCACTACTTAAAAATTCAACTTTGGATTGTAAATTATAAAACTCCTCCGCCTTGGCCATTAATACTTCCAATTCATCAAGGTGAAGAGGTTTTGTAGCGTAGGAAAAAGCTCCCTTGCGCATGGCTTCCACGGAAGAAGGAATACTTCCAAATGCAGTCATCAGAATCACAACTGTAGCAGGAGAAACACGCTTTATTTCTTCTAAAATTTCAATTCCGTCATATTCGCCAATTTTTAAATCAAGTAAAACAATGGCGACTTCTATTCTTTCAAAAAGAGGGAGAGCCTCTCTTGGATCAGTAAAGGCATATACATGGTACTGATCTTCTAAAGCAAAAGTAAGTGATTGGCAAATAGTGGCTTCATCATCAATAATAATTACATTATGCATTTTCTTCTCGCCCCTTCCTTGGACATGGCAAATATACTGTCATTACAGTCCCTTTCCCCTTTGTACTTTCTACTTTTATACTGCATTGATTTTCTTCTAGCAGCTGATAGGAAACGAATAAACCCAATCCTACCCCATTCACTTTTTTACTGTAAAAAGGGTCGAATATCTTGGATGCCACTTCATCTGACATTCCAATTCCATTATCTTCAATTTCGATTACAGCAAACTCTCTCTGATAATACCCGCGAATGGTTAAGTTCCCCTGTTCCTTCAATGCTTCAATCGCATTTAAAATAATATTCACGAGAACCTGCTTAATTTGCAGGACATCAGCATATGCCTGAAGCTCCTCATCCATTTCAAAAACAATCCCTAAATTTTTTTCTTTGATTTTTTGTTTGAATAACTGTAAAGTCGATTGAATCATCGGGTATAGAAAAAAGAGAACCGGCTCCGATTTCTTCGGACGCGAATAATCCAATAAGTCATTAATCAATGAATTTAGACGGGTAATTTCACTTGTCACATGTTGAGAAAAAAAGCTGCGGAATTCAAGATTCTCGTACTTTTTCGGCAGCAGTTGCGTATAAGTAAGAATGGACGTCAGTGGATTACGAATTTCATGGGCAATCCCCATCATAAGCTGACCCAGTGAACGTAAGCGGTCTTCTTGGGCAACCTTTTTTTCAAACTCCTTTTGTTTCGTAATATCCTGAAAATTTAATACAGCTCCTTTACTATTCCCAGTTGTAGACACAATGGGGTAAATACTATAGGTTAGGATTCTTTTTAGAGAAACAACAGGCTCCCATGTTACTTCCTTCTGCAATACAATCTCCTTTTTCTCTAAGACATTCTGTATTTCTTCCTTCGAAATAAAGTCTTCCAAAATGGTTTGGGTGAAAGGCAATCCTACAATATCTTCATTCAGCTTCAAATAATCGATCGCTTTCTGATTGATCATCGATATATGGCCTCTATTATCCAACGTTACAAATGAGCTTAAGGTACTGTTTAATAACTGCTGTTGAAAGTTATTATTCTCTTGAAGTAGAATCATCTTTTCTTCCAGTTTCTTGTTTATCCTTTCAATCTGGCTCGTCCGACTTGCTACTTTCCTCTTTAATATGCGATTCCACCAAAGTACAGCTGTTATGATAATAATTGTAACGAAAAGGCCGACCTCTAAATATTTGATTACCTTTTGCAGCCTGGGAGCGGAGGGCATGATGTATTCACCAAACCACTTTTTTACTATTTTTTCATACGTTCCATCCTTTTTTATTTGCGAGAGCCCTTTATTAAATATCGTTAATAATGCTTTGTTTTTCGGTAAAACAGCAATACTGTAATTCGTCGGATTTATTTCATCGCCAACGATTTTAATTTTCGACTGCTTTCCGCTTTTTTGCAGAACATACTGGCCAGTAATTCGATTCCCAACGAATGCATCTGCCTTTCCCTCTACGAGTAGTTGAACAGCAGCCTGTTGATTATCCGTTTTAATTAAATGCACATTGTTCACTTTATTCAATAAATCATTGGAAACATCGCTTTTTTGCACCGCGACTTTCTTCCCTTCCAGATCATCCATCTGCCGAATATACATATTATCTTTTAAAACAAAAATAGCTTGGGAACTTATAAAGTAATCATTAGAAAAGGCATATGTTTTTCTGCGTGAAGGATAGTCTTTCATCCCCTGAATGGCATCTACCTTACCAGATTTAAGTGCCTTTAACGCTTGATTCCACGGCATGGGATAATATTCGATCTTGATTCCCGTTTGAATGGATATGGCATTCATGACATCTACGTTAAAACCGGTGTATACACCAGAACCACTTAGGTATTCAAATGGCGGGAAATTGTTGTCCCCCGCAATCCGAATGACCTTATTACTCTCTTGATAAGCAGTACAAGGAAAAAGAACAAAGGACAATAACAACACGGGTATCGTTACACAAATTCGAATAATAATGGGGCTTGGCATCTTACTTCTCCTTCACTAATTGCTTCTTTGATGAATTAATGCAATTTTCATGCCATGATTCCAGACGCCCCTTCCTCCTTCAGATCCATTTTCGTCTTAAAATTTGAATGGGTAAGTTGGTATATGGCATTAGTCACTATCGTTTATTGACAATATTGCTATAAACGATCCAATTGTCCATGGTATAATTTTCCCATAAATAGAAAACTGGGGGAAAATTATGAGTGAATCAAACGGGAAGGTTCTGCAAAATTATTCTGCTGAATCTGAGGAGCAGTCTTACTTTGATGGTGGATTGCTACAGTATATAGGTTGGTCAATCCTTGGCTTTTTAGTAACAGTATGTACATTAGGAATCTGCTATCCTTGGTCCATTACAATGATTCTTGGTTGGAAAGCCCGTCATACTGTAATTAATGGCAGGAGATTAGTATTTACAGGCTCGGCAATCGGATTGTTCGGGAATTGGATTAAATGGTGGCTGCTTTGCGTCATTACATTAGGGATCTATAGTTTTTGGTTATTTATTGCAATGGAAAAATGGAAAACAAAGCATACCATATTCGCTCATTAAATAGTTAATATCATGTCTATGAGTAGTAGTCTGAGAGGACACCGATCCCCTTGCAATTTGATGCAAGGGGATGATTTAATTTGTTGATAGAATCAAACTCTTAATCTCTTTGCCTATTATGGCATTCTCGAAAAAATTTGATGAGCTCTATTTTGAGGAATTATTTGAGATGGGGTACTGCTAATCGAATGAATCATGACAGCAATCATGAAAAATCGACAGCATCCTACGCTTTTATTTTTAACCAATCGTTTGATTAAAACCTCTGCAAAGCCTTTTGAAAAAACGAACAATGTTCAGTTCCGTTGCAAATTTATTGTCGACCAATTCGTTCCGTTCTTCGCGATTTATCTCCCAAACTCTCAATTATGACTTTATCTCTCAAAATTGTACCAATTTCGACAAACAGGGCTTCTACACAAACGTTTGATTAGAAACTGAGCAAACCCTTGTAATGATTAGATTTCTAAACAGAAAAATGCAAAAAAGTTGTCGAAAGTTTGGACAAAATTAACACCCGCCCAACAATGTTTCCTTAGGTAAAAATATGTAACCTCCAGTACGTGGAGCAAATGGTTTCCAGGTTATGTAATGGTCTTAAAAAGGAGAATTCCCTTGAGACCGAATGAAACCTTTGGTGAATTATTAGCAAGATTAAGGAGAATAAAACGACTATCCTCAGATGAACTTGCCTTCTTATGCGGGAAAAGCCGGAAGCATATAAGTGCACTTGAAAATGATAAAGCTGTACCAACCTATGATTTAACTTGTACACTAGCTGAAAAGCTGGAAGTTAAGCCCTCTTTACTATTCAATAAACTCGGCGAAATGGCCGACCAGGCACTGGAAGCTAGAAAACCATTCAGAAAAGACAACGATTAAAATGATTTAAGCTAATAAAGTAATGCTCTACCAATTCTTACAATCTTAGATGATTTTCGACAAACGCGTTTACTCATCAATCGTTTGATTAAATTCAGTAACACACCTTCCTATAACCGACTTTCTCTATTCGGTTGAATAAGAAAGTTGGCGAAGGGTGGACCGCAAAATTTGACAAAATCCCGAACAATTGTATGGAAACTTCCAAATGGGAAATGAACGTATTCCACACTGATAATTTTTATATGTTACTTTTGTCCTAGAGAGAGAATTCAAAAAGTGGAGGTAGAGAAATGGATAAGAAAGTGATTGTCAAATTACAAAGCTTGTTACAGGAACATAATATGTCCTCAAGAGAGTTGTCCAGATTAACGGATGTTCCTCGTTCTACTATACGTAAATTAATACGCCAAGAAATACAAAATATTCATTTAAACCATATATCGCGGATTTGTGCTTTCTTTGGCATCAATGATATTCGCGAAATTATTGACCTAGTAGACATATCTACCGAATCGTTGTAATGATCTTCAATGGGGCGGCTTTAGATCAACATACATAATGTTTATTGCCGCCCTTTATCTTGGCGAATGGGAACAAAAATCAAATTGTTTAAGAGAATTGGATATTCAATTGTTTTTTAACATTCAGCCTCGGCACCTACATTCGACCCCAAAATGTTAGTATCAAATCCTCAGGCAATGAAACCATTTGCCAAACTATCATTCCTTACTTTTGTAACCGCCTAAATGAAACAGCTCTCACTTTTTGTTTATAATCTATTTTTAAATAAATGAAGGAGTTGTGGAACGTTTATGGAAAAATTCCATATCATTAAGCCGTCTTTCATGTACATGGAAGGCCATGTCGACCGGTTTGCGAAGCTTTGTTCAAAGGTAACCCAAACAGATGGAATCATCCTTGTCGACAAGTCCCCTGTCCAAATTCTCAATGACAGCATCCGATGCATTGGTTTTAATTTCAAAGGGGCCTTGGAAACATCCAAATGGATCATGGGGGATTCCTATATGTGCCCCATCATGGTGAATCCGATTCAAAGAATCGTCGTGTTCCCAACAAAATCAATTAAAAATGAGGATTCCATCTGGTTGAACCCGGACCAAATCCTCCGGACAAGCAGCTATTACAACAAGACGAAAGTAGAATTTAAGAACGGGCATATGCTGATTGTTCCCTGCAGGCTGTCTGCCTTTAACACAAAGCTGCAGACGGCGGAACAGTTTCGAAGGATTACTTGTGGGATTGCAAGAGATCCTCTTTGTTTTGTTCTAGAGCCGAAGAGGAAGCGCATGAAGCTAGGGCGAAAAAAGCAATAAAGACCATAGGGACGGTTCTAATGGTCCAAAAAAGCCGCTAGAACCGCCCCCCTGGCAAACCCCTAGTCAAAAGAAAGGACAGTGATGGATAATGGCAAAATATAGAATGTTACATACTGATTTTTGGGAGAATCCGACTGTAGAAGAAATGTCTATGGAGGAAAAAATTTTTTACATTTATTTGCTTTCGAATTCTCGTACAACTCAAATTGGAATCTATAGAATTACCAAAAAACAAATTGCCTTTGCTTTGGACTATCCAATTGAGATGATTCATCCATTAATGGAACGTTTCATCAACGATTACAAATTGATACGCTATAATCCTGAAACAAGAGAAGTTGCTATTAAATACTGGGGGAAGGATAACCTGCAAAAGGGCGGAAAACCGGTCATGGATTGTATTAATTCTGAATTAAAAAAGGTCGAGGATCGTTCGCTTATCTGTTATGTTTCGGAATGGATTGAAAGACAGGAAATAAAAAGCCTTTATGAGAGTTTTTATAACCAAGCTGAGAAGGTTTTCTGGAACGAAGATATTGATTCAAATGAAAAGGATACATATAGAACAGAACGTGAAGAATTGGACGATCCGTCTCTGTATCGTCATACGATACGTGGACAAAAAGAAAAAGAAGAAGAAAAAGAAAAACAACAAAAAAAAACTTACTACCCAAATACCAGAAATCATCCAGATATAGAAGGTCCCTTGCAGCGTAATCAAGATGTGAAAGAAATAATTGAGTTCTGGGACGCGAATGGATTTGGCTTTACAAACCTGAATGCAAAACAGCAGCTGTTATCTTGGCTTGATGATTCTAGCTTTTTACAGCCGAAAGAAATGATTTTAAAAGCCATGAATATCGCCTGTGCCAATAACAAGCGAAGGCTGAACTATATCGTCGGGATTCTCAAAAACTGGGAAAATGAATCTTTACGAACTATAGAAGAAATTGACTCCTATTATGAGAACCAAAAACCTGTACTTAAGTCCAAGATCTTAACCGGATCGCCTCCTTCCGGAAGAGCCATTCCAAGTGAATTTACACTCGACCTTACGGCAGGTGAAGTGTGATGAGCATTGCTGAAAAAGCTTTCCTGGGAAGCTTAATGAAGGCGGAGTACTTACTCAAGGATACTGTGATTCAACCAGAACAGCTGGAAAGTATCCGGCATCAAGAAATAATGCGAAGAATGACCGAGTTAAAACATGCTGGTAAGAATATTGATTTAGTCACCTTCACCACCCTCTCCGACCTCGAAACACTCGGTGGAATGTCTTACCTTTCAGAGCTGTTATCGTACGCTGATGTGGAGAAATTTGGCGGGACGGAGAAGCTCATTCTTGAACTGTGGAAAGAGCGGGAAAAGCGAAATATCTTGAGCGTTGCCGCCATCAATGATTGGGAGATTACGAAAGTCATTGCCGAATTGGACAAAATTAACGAATTGAAGGCGGAAGATCATACGTCCTTACAACAGGCGTTGGCCAATGTCTATGAGGCACCTTGGGAGGATCAAGCAGCCTCGAAAAGTGCCACAACAGGAATCAAAAAGCTCGACGAGGTGACGGGAGGCTTTCAGAACGGGGAAGTAACAATTCTGGCAGCACGACCATCGATGGGAAAAACTGATGTGATGCTTCATTTTGCCAAAATGACAGGTTGGGCAGGATTTCTGCCCCTCGTCTTTTCCTTAGAAATGCCAGAAAAACAGATCACATCCCGATTAATCGCTTCTACAGGGGGCTTTAACCGTGCAAAAATGCGGGATCCAAAAAGAATGCTTACTCCAAATCAAAAGAATAAATGGTCGGATGTGATTGGGGATCTCACGGAAACCCATATGCAAATTTTTGATGGAGCCGGACAGACGATTGCCGAAATGAGAGCGAAAACGAGGAAGCTGATGCATCAATTTCCCTACAAGAAACCAATCCTTTTTATTGATTACTTAACCCTGATCCATTCCAGTCAATTTTACGGCGGGAATGCTCATTTGCAGGTAACAGAAATATCCAAATCCCTGAAAACGATGGCAAAGGATTTTGATTGTCCCGTCATTTGTCTGGCGCAGCTCAATCGATCGGTGGAATCAAGGGCAATTAAACGACCAATGATGTCGGATATTCGGGAATCAGGCAGTGTGGAACAGGATGCCGATGTCATTTTGTTCTTGTACCGTGAAGCGTATTATGACAAGGAAATCGACGATCATTCCCTTGAAATCATTGTCTCCAAAAACCGAAATGGTCCGGTTGGAACCATCAGGGTGAATTATAATGTGCATACAGGAAGGATTGAGGATCAAAAGGAACTGAACCTTACCCCTGAATAGCCTATATGCAGCCTTTTAAACGTAAGCCTATGGATGAAAAGGTCTAATAACGGGGTGTTATCACATGCTTGTGAAGGATCTATACCAGGATTGTTTACTTTATGAGGAATCCTCATTGGCCCATTACCTCTACCATTTACTCGCTGAAGGGAAAATATCATTATGGGACGACTCTTCCAGAATCGATTTAAACCATGCGGATCAACACAAAGTAGCGAAAATGATTCAAACCAATGTATTAGGTTTTCATAGGGTTGGCATCTACTCCTTGAAGATGAACAAAAAGGCATTTGCCTTTATCTATGCGAGCAGTCAGGAAGAGGCCATCCAATTCTATAACCAATCATTTCAAAAAACCCCATTGAACTGTCACGAATATCCTCTAGATTTGGAGCTTACTAGAGGTAATGGTGTCATTTCGTTTCGGGAGATGAAAAAGGAATTTAAAAGTTTTCCTGCTATAGCGGGATATTTTGTGAGAGGGCGAATCCCATAAAATCCACAGGGACGGTTCGAACAGGGGACAATCGGAAGTTTTGCGCGCAAAAAGGCACAACTAGTAGATTTTTAGCCAGTTGCGCCTTTGATTTTTCTTATGTCTTGATATCTGTTCGCAAAGTAAATAAACTAAGAATATTTAATTCTTAAATGGGTACGGTAATAGAGTAATAATAGGAGCAAAAGTATACCTACAAAAATAATCACTCTGTCTAATTTTTTATTATGAATATACTTATTACTTAAGCCATATAACTTCAGTCCAAGAAAGCCTCCAACAGCATTTGTAATTACATCTGTTATGTCTGTCGCACCAATAGCGAAGATAAATTGAATGAATTCAAAAGTAAGGCTCAAAACCAGTATCAAAGCAAACTTAGGTAAAAATCCAATTTTTTTGAAATTGACATTCATAAGCAAGCCAAGAGGAATAAAGATTATAACATTATCTATCATCTCTCTGAAACTTCCATTTACGATTGAAGGAGCTGCAAATGGAATCAAGTTAAGACTTCTATGTTGATAATTAAATACTGACAAAATATTGTATTGTAATTTGAATAACACTAACCAGATTAGTATCACTAAATACAAAACTAGCAATCCTCTAGATACTATTTTCCCCATATAATCTCCTCTAATTTATTTGTTTAAGTGTATAAAAAGTATACCCGATTTCCTAGTTAACATGGGGTTTATGTTAAAAGCTGGTGTTACCCCAAATGGTGCTGGTACATAATGTTGTTCATTCATTTCGTTTTTTTCATTCCGCAAATCCTTACCTCCTTGAGATGCGTATGTGTTAATCCGGGAAACACTGTCACAATTACACCATCCATATTGTTGCCTGTTATGACCCCGAAATCACAACCAAATTAGGAAATTCTTATTTCCTTCCACTCAAAATCATTGCATTTCCTAATACTTTTTTGTTCAATAAAAGCTTAGGCAATTTCATTACTTTATCAAGTTTGCAGCTATTCAATTCAGATACCCCATGTTTCTTTAAGATATTTAAGAGCTCTTTTTCATCTCCAAATATTTTTTCATCCATAAACAAATCTAAGAAGACAAATTCACCACCAGGTTTTAACACTCTTAATGCCTCTTTTATTACTTCGGTTTTATTTCTTCGATCTTTTACTTCATGAAAGGTTAGACAACTTACAATTCGATCAAATTCATCTTCATGGAAAGGGAGATCTGCAGCACTTGCTTTCAGAAAATCAATCCTTTCCGATACCCCTTCTATTACAGCATTCTGGTGGCATTGAGCTTTCGAATATTCCCAATTCCCGCCCCAATAATCAATTCCAGTTAAAAAGGAATTAGGAAAGGTCTTTGCCAGTTTAATAATCAGTGAACCACTGCCGGTTCCTATATCTAGTATTTTTCCTTTTCCATCCCAATTCACCTTGGCAACCATTAAATCATGTATTTTTGACTGATAATTCCCCCCAAATGCTGCGAATTGATAAACAGAATAAGAAAGGATAAATGCTATATAAATAAAAGGCAACGCTAAAATCCCTGACGGGACTCGCAGATATAAATGAACAGGTAATAATGTTACCAAGAGAAAAATGAGTGAAATAACCAAAAAAATAAGTAGTTTGTAAATTCGAATCCAAGTTTGATATCTAGCTTTTGTTTTCAAGTTATCAGCCATCCCAAAGTAATCTATTTTTTGCTTGTTATCATTATAACGTGCTTGGGGGTCTGACCCCATAGCCCATTCTTTTAAATACGGGCTTGTAGACCTAGTTATTTAACCAGCCACAAAAAGTAATTTGGAACTAAGTTTTTATATAAAAGAGCCTTAAGCAGGGGTCTGACCCTAAAGTTGTAAGAGGAATATCTAACTAAAAATTTTAAAAAAATAGTGCTAATAGACTAGAAGTACGTTAGAATATTTCTAGGGATTATTTAAAAGCAATTGTTGTATAAATATCTAACATCTTACAAAGCAAATAATATGTATTCATGAGTTTATGCTCATGAAACGACACACCAACAAATCGGAGGACTACAAATGCGGAAGTTTACAAAGGTAGGAACAACATTAGCTATTACTGGAGCTGTATCACTTTCATTCACTCTAGGGGCAATGGCTGCAACAAAGGTGTCACTTTTCTACAATGGGAAACAAAAGAGCACTAGTATAAAAGTCATTAATAATAATGCATATGTCCCATTAAAAGATGCAGTATCTTGGTTCAATGGAAAGGTTACATACGATAAAAAGAACAATAAATATACCGTAACATCAAAAGATTATAAGCCCGCTACACCAACCTCTAAGAAGTCGTACACTGTAAACCTTAACAAAACGTCAGGAGCTATGAAACTTCATATCAGCAAGGTAACAATTGATTCAAAGTATAAAGAAGATGAATACTCAACACCAATCAAGGCTATTATCTTGGATGTTAAAGTCACCAATACATCAACTAAAAAATTACGATGGCATTTAGATAATGGATTGTACGCCTTAAATACTGGTGAGCAAATTGATAGTGCTTATTCTTCTGATGTAGACGATAATTTCTTATTGGGCGGCGTAACAAAGAGCGGAAAGGTAGTTCTCGAAGTAAAGAGTAGTAACCTAGATTCGATTAACTCGATCAAGTTTGATTTGGACTCTGCGTACGATGCGGATTATAATGATATAGGAACAGAACAAACATTCGATTTGAAATTCCGATAAATAAACAAAAGGAGAAAATAAATAGATTTTAATAGGAATCTTAGACTATTTGCTTAATTTCTTTATTAGATCTCTGTGCTGGTCTGGAGCCATGTAATCTCATCATATCCTTTTCTAGTATGCTAGATTTAATACTTGTGCCCATTGCTAACAGCGATAATTGCAACGGCTGCCGGTGGTTATTTCTACAATGGGCCCAAGCATTCCGTCCAAGCTCTATTCTGCTATCATGTAGAGAATTTTACTTGTTATATTTTTTTATTAAATTGATAATTAATTTTTAGGATTCTTCTATTTAACACTTTTAAGGTTTTATTTTAGTGGAGTTCTGCCCCTGGAACAAACAAAAACATAGAAACAAATGAGTAAAACTAAAATTGACCAATCCTTATTCGGATTGGTCAATTTTTAGTTTTATATAGGCTACTCAAAACTTTCATAGCCTGTCGGTCACCGCAGACATAAGATGACCGATACTCAACGTCATCCTAGAAACAACTCGTCAAAGCCCCTGTTACACATACTCGAGGATCAAATAGTCTCTGATTTATCTTTCACATTTACCACTGCTTGAGATATTATACTCACGATTACCATTGAAATAGCATTAATCACCAAAGCAATAAAACCGATATTTAAATCCTGAATGAATGACGGCATGAACGGAAATAGTGTAGCCATTGATGTTTTGGTGATTGTTACGTATGCAACGATACCTACACCTACAATAATTCCAGTAAATGCACCATGCTTGGTTACAACACTATTTTTAAAGAAAGCGGCAACTAATGGCGGGAAAAACTGTGTAGCTAAATTAAATGCCATTAGGGAAAGGGTGACAAGTGAATTCCCCTTATCTAAAGCAAAATATAAACCAATCGCCGATAACACTGGGACCAATAACTTGGTTTTTATTAATAACTTTTCATCCGTTGTATTAGGAAAAAATACTGTATACACATTTTTCGTAAGGATTGTTGCACCAGTCATCAATAGGACGGAACCAGGTACTAAAGCGGTTAATAATCCTGCGGCTCCGATGAGTCCGACAAACCACGGATCAAACGTTTTAGTAACAAGTTTCAGTAAAGCTAGATCGCCGGCAGCTCCTTCTAACCCTGGAATTTGCAACACGGCGGTGAACCCGACAAAGAGAATAAATAGGAGCATAAGCGTGTACAATGGTGTAATGACAGCATTTCTGCGTAGAGCATTTCCGCTCTTTGCTGAGTAAATTGGGCCAAATGTATGAGGAAACATATAATAGCCAATAACAGTTAAAAAAACGGTTGAAATATACCAGGTAAGATTTAACCCTTTTTCAGGAAAAGTGAAAAAGTCTGGCTTCGCTTCTGAAACAGCTTGAAACATGGGATGAATACCCCCATAGTAATGAAAAGGCATATAAATTCCGATAAAAACAACTAGAGATAAGACTAAAATGTCCTTCATAACAGCTGTCCATGCCGATCCATGTATACCTGAAATCATCACATAGATCGTCACGGAAATAACGCTAATCCAAATCGCCAAATCTGGAGAGATCTTTCCATAGGAGGTTGCAGAAACAATAATTCCCAACCCTTTAAACTGAAGGACAATATACGCAATAGTTGGCAGCATCCCGACTAAAGCTACGAGAACACCCAACGATTTACTCTTATACTTTGAAACAAATAAGTCAGGATGTGAAACTAGATTATGCTTTTTTCCGTACTGCCAAATTTTCGGAAGTATAAAATAGGCTAGAATATACGCAAGGGATAAATAAGCAAGAATGTAATACGAAGGCGCCCCCTTAGAATATGCCCACCCACTTGCGCCAAGAAAGGTAAACGTTGTAAAGCTTTCGCCGGCTCCCAGAAAAAAGGTGAAGATTGTACCGAATCCTCTTCCCCCAACTGCCCACTCTTCCAGATTCATATTTTTCCCTTTTCTCGCCTTAATTCCAAGATAAAGGGAGATTAGTAAGCATCCAAATATCATAATTAGTGCAACATTCATTCCGCATCTCCCCCTTTATTTGCCAAATCAAATCTAAAAATAACTGCTAATATAAACGATGTTATGACTACCCATAATACAATCCAAAAAAGGATAAATGGCATCCCCAGAACATATGGGGTCATTCTGTTAAAAAGGATTGATCCACCCAGCATACCTATAAACGGAATCAAAGCCAACCAATGATAATTTTTCATCCAATATACCTCCTCCTGCCATGAACCAATTGCGCCAATCTTTTGTGCTTGGCTCGTCATCGCAATTAATAGTCTCTTGTACACCATGTCCAATACTTACTGTTACTGCACCCGGAGAACCGTCAATGTATTTATTACCTTCAAGATCATAGAAATAAATCCCTTTCCATATAGGGCAGTAGAATATTTACCTTCTAATACCGGTTAAATTAGGTATTCACGTTCTCCATATGTATAAATCCCTCTTTCTAAACTATCGAAATATATTACCAAATATTAGAATAATTAAATTGTATTATACATTTAAAATTTCCACTATTATACAAAAGGATAAAAAAATAGACTCCCTTGTATACACCATGTATAAGATGCTCGAGAAATATTTATATAAAAAATGAAAAAAGGAGTTTAATAAACCGAGAGGAGGAATTGACTTACTTTGGAGATTCGTATGTATGGAGTGTTACAACTCCTATTATGAAACAAACAAAATTGATTGCTGGTAAAAAGGGGTAAATCGGGGTAGCTTTTGATTCTGGCCGTAAAAACCCTCAGGAATTTCATAGTCTTTCCCCGGTTTTTATGTAAGGGTAAAATGAACTAACACCGGTACATCCATTAATATTAAAAGAAAAGGCAGACATGTTTGGATGCCCGATCTTCCTTCAATAAATATACCAGAGATTCTAAAATTCTTAGTTAAACTATTCTTCTAATAATACAAAACAAGGAGTAAAAAATGCTCCCCCGCAATGTAAAGTAAAAGAATCCCCGCTAATGAAGCAGGGATTCTTTTACTTTACCGCTTTAAACTTTAACTGAGTGGGGGTCTGACCCCGAGATTTCTTGTCTCTTCAAATCTTTGTCTATCAGCTTAAATTAAAGTTAAATTGGTTATTTGTTCATGAATTGATTAAGTATTTATTTTTAATGAAAATGGGGATCATCTAGGGCGTTAGATCACATTGTATTGGGTGTCTGAGGCTTTAGACCTCGTGGGTCAGCGATATGGATCTTGTCCTGCAAATACGGATAATACGTGAAATTCAAAGTTTATATTTGCTAGGTGGTATCACTGTAGGATGAAAACACGAGATCCTTTCACGTTCTAGAGGAGCCCTGTTATATAGTTCTGTGATGGTTGAGTCTTCAAAAAAATGGATATTTGGGATTCTACTTAAGTTCGGCCTTTTTTAAAAATATTTACTCTTGACTTAATTGCCATTATACGCTGACCCAGAAATTACAAGCTTGGGAATAAGGGAACTGACCGCAATAATAAAGGCCAGACCCCATGAGCAAAGGGTCTGGCCTTTATTGAATTCTTCAAATTACTTTCCCCCGAGGAAATAAGTGGCCGCTTCAAAGGTCGAAAACCACAAGAACTATCTCCTTGGTCAACTACGGCCTGGCACTCCTAACCCCCGTCCATCCACTATAGAACTTCGTGCTCGCTACTTTACGATATGTTCGGACCTTATAATAATAAGTCCTTCCCCTCTTCAGCGCACTATTGGTATACGAAGTAGAAGTGGTAGTTTTGATCAAGCTATACCCTCCCTTACTCGAGGTGGCTCGATAAATCTGGTAGCCGCTCGCCCCGGATACCAATCTCCATGAAACCTTGATCTTCGACGAACTAATCCTACTTGCCTTAAAACTCGACGGTACCGACGGGATCGGTTTCGCCGAAACGGTGGCAGAGTAATTACTATAGACCCTGGTACCTCCGACCGTCCGATACGCCCTGACTTTATAATAATACGTCTTATTGGTGGTCAGCCCGCCATTCGTTAAATTTGTCCCGAAGGTCGTTCCAACATAAGAATACGTTCCCTTGCTGGATGTGGCCCGGTACACCCGATATCCGTTCGCGCCGCTTACAGTCCTCCAGCTCACTTTAATACGATTATAAGACGATGATCCTGCCTTCACGGAACCAGGTGCCGCCGGGATCGGTTTCGCGGAAACAATCGGACTATAATTGCTATAAACGGTGGGAGCTCCATTCTTATAAGCTCTCACTCTATAATAATAGGTTTTTCCTGTCGTCAAATGGCTGTCCGTATAGCTGAGTGTGTTTCCATTGGAGAACGTTGCGACCTCATCATAGTCTCCATTTAGGGAATCGAAACGCTCGATTTCATATCCGTCGGCCCCGATTGGCTTCGCCCAGCTGACCGTAATTTTATCCATACCAGCCGAAACCGCCTTGGCTGATACTTGTGCAGAAACGGGTTTACCGCTGACTACCGGTGTGAACGAACTATAAATATAGTTACCATCCTCGATACGATAGGAATGGATTCTAAAATAATAAGTCGATCCCGGATTTAAATCATCGATCGTATAACTCTGTGAGTTCCCTATGTTGTACGTATAATTGTAATTACCTGCAGGCGAAGATGCCCGCTCAATTTCATAGCCATCGGCACCAGCCACTGGATTCCAGGAAACCGTCAGCTTATTGAAGCCCGCGACGGTGACTTTTGCATTTTTCGGTGTATCCGGATTTTTATAAAATTTCCCATATAAATTCAAATCATTCCGAAGATATGTGAAAAAAGGATATCTGGTTTGGAAGGTTTGATCGGTAAACCAATCGATAAAGGTATACCCATCCTTAACGGGAATCTCCGGACGAGTGAACATAACGTCGGAATTATACCGCTCCGAATTCAAAAGGGTATCGCCGTCCATGTAATTCACAAGATACGAATTGATTTGATACTGGGCCGTTACCGTTAAATTGGCCTTAACTGTATGGTAATCCGTACTCCAGCCGGTAAACGTATACCCATCCCTGATCGGATCCTCCGGTGCTGTGGCAGAATCCCCTTCCACAACGGTCTCTGTTTTTAGAATACGGTCATCGTAATCCTTAAAGGTAACCGTATATTTCCCCTTCACATTGACATTAAAATAGGCGGTCAAACCGTTATACGTCACTTTAATGGTTTGGTAGCCTGTTTTATTTGCATCATAGCCGCTGACCATATCATCGGTCACATCCACCGAATATTGATTTCCATGGTTGGTCCTTACCGTGATGGCAGCTCCGTTCAGATCAAGCGATTCCCCCTGGACATAGGTTGTTTTTTGTGGTGGGGAGGACATCGCGATATCTAGATTCTTCTCCGTTTCCGATACCGGTGGCTCTTTTAAAACCGGAAAATGATAATGGGAGTTATCATCCAGATTCCAAGTTGTTGAAAAATCGAAACCCGTAAATGTAGAAGCATACTTCATTTGTTCAAATGTTTTCTGGAATATCCCATCCGCTGTTCCTTTGCCAACGCCGTTCTGAATTTTATTAAGGAAATAGCTGTTTTCAATTTCGCCGGCAAATTCACCGGCAATTCCTCCACCAGCTGAAGGATAGGAAACGGTTGTACCGACTGTACCAGCATTATATGTGTTCTTAATGGTAGAATTCGTACCGTGTCCCGAAATCCCGCCACTATCGTATTTCCCTTTGACCGGCCCGATATTGAAACTATCCAAAATGGTATCACCCGAGCCCCAGCCGGTGATTCCTCCGGCAAAGCTACCAATCAATGTTCCCGTATTATAGGATTGGGTAATGACAGAGCTATAGTTTTCTCCGACAATCCCTCCGGAAGATTGGTCCACACTGATATCGGCCGTATTGTAGGACTGGGTAACCGAAGAGCTGCTTCCAAGTGAACCCGCAATACCGCCGCCGTCCGAGTATTGACCCGTGCTGTTGATTTTTCCAGTGTTATAGCTTTCGCTAATGGTGGTACTGCTGGCACTCCCGACAATCCCGCCACCACCCGAGGAACTCACCGTACTGCTTAGATTCCCTTGATTGTAACTGTGACTGATTGACGAACTAGAAGAATGTCCTGCAATCCCTCCCCCAGCTGACCGATAGTTGATGTTTCCAGTATTATAAGCATTGACGATGGAGGAACTGGAGGTTAAATCGGCAGCAATCCCTCCTGTATATCCACTTCCAGTTGTCGTAAGATCGGCTTTATTGTAAACATCGCTGAAATTGGTCCGATATACTTTACCCGCGATTCCCCCTGCCGCTGTCTTGGCAGTAATCAGCCCGGTGTTATAGCAGTTGGAAACAGTCGAAAACAAATTATAGCTGCTGGTAAGATAACCGGAAATTCCGCCTGCATAGCCATTGAACATGGAAACCGCTGTAATATTGCCAGTATTATAGGTATTCGTGATGGTGACGTTATACCCGTAGCCGACGATTCCGCCGGCATACACATCCGAAGTGCTAGAATTCAGAGATGTATTTTCCGCATAAATGCTGTCATTTTCTAATCTCAGGTTTGAGATACTAGCATTCTTTGCATATCCAAACAAACCAGCATAGCTCAATTGATCAGACTTGATAGACATCTTTAATCCAATAATTTTGTGGCCATTACCATCCAGGATACCCGCAAATGGTGCGGATGCATCCGCAATCGGCTGCCACCCGGAGCCATTATTGTAAAATGGGCCGCCCTCAGCCGTGGCATCTGTCAGATCAATGTCCTCCATTAAAATATAGCGGCCGCTGAGGTTATTTCGAACCTGGTCCAGGTCCTCAGCAGAGTAAATTCCAATATAACCGCTTGGTACTTCCGTTTGCGGACTGATGGTCTCTGCAGAGGTAGGAGTGTTTAGATAAAGCCTTGGAGGCGCAAATCCGACAATAAGCGTTAAGATGATGAAAATTGAAAAAAACCTGCGAAGAATCGTTTCTACCATCCTTCTTTCCATAGTTTATTTGAAATCCTTGTTTTGTAAGATAGGGCATTGACTAATTCTATTTTACCAGACAAAGGGAGCAACCGTTGTCAAAAAAAATCCTCACTTTCAATTCAGGCAACTACCACCAAAAGACAACTTCCGACGATTTCCCCTTCAATCAAACGTTTAATTAAAACCATAATAAAGCCTTTTGTAAACGATCTAAGTCCTGTTTTCAATAAAGTTTTTTGTCGATAAAATCGGTCCGTTTTTTCAATTTCTCCACTCTATCAAAATAAAGCATCGTTTCACAAAATTTGACCTGTCACTTCAAAACCAGCTACTAAACAAACGTTTGATTAGAATCCAGGAAGACGTTGTTAAGTTAGGACTTCTATCTTGATTTATTCAAAAAAATTAACAAAAGGTGTTTACAAAAGGAATATCCAAAGCTAGATATGATGGTCCAGTCCATTCAGAGTCTGCCGGAGCGGATGAGGGAGCAAATATATGAAATGGGGGCATCGCTGCCCCCGCAACCAATCCCCTTGCATTCGGCGCAAGGGGATTCTTATAAATCTAGTAACCCTCCTGGTTAATATTTAAGGAAATTGGTTTAAGGTATTTTTGTTAAACTAAATTTGAGCCACTTTTATACGATTTGATCACATAAAAAATGAGACACATGATTTCCAATTTTATTAACCTCTCCTATGATCGAAATGGCTCAATTTCATAAAATCAAATTCTTAAGTGAGGTTGAAGGGCTATCTCAAAGGCGAATTGCTACAAAACTTGGAATTTCCCGTAATAGCGTAAGTAAATATCTTAAAGAGCATACAGCACCAACAACTATCTTACGAAAAACAGTTAATGGGACAAAAGAATATTCACCCGAAACGAGCGTCATTCCAAATATAGATCAATGAATGACTAGAGGATGATATGAAGACGGCTTCCCTTTAATGTTTTTATTTATAGTTCTATTTTTCCGATAGTCGTCCAATTTATTTTCACGCTTTACCGCTTTAAACTTTAGTAGAGTGGGGGTCTGACCCAAAATTTCTCAACCCTGTTAGTTCAGCAATTTCTTCGATAGACTTTCCTTTTTCTATCATTCTTTTTGCAACAATTCTAATTCCCTCTTCTCTCCCAATCTTTTGATAGGAATTAATGATTTCCATGATTTTCTCACCTTCGTTAGACCCCATCGCCTTCACCTCATTTATTACTTTTAGTGCTTCCTCTTTATTTAATTGTAAATACGTATCAAAAAAGCCTGTCACTAAAGTTAATCTTGCTGGATCAAGTGCAAGCGAAGCAACATCTTTAAGAATTCTTTTTTTACTTCGATTTTCTCATTTTTAGTATATCCCATTTTACTTATAGTGCCGCTGCTACTGTACTATCTTGGCGAATATAATTACGACAGTTTTCCTTTTTTAATAATCTAAATCCTCGTATAGCTCCGGAAAAAAAAACAGGATAAATTCTTCAAAAAACGTTTTGAGAAGTTCTTTAAATAAACGGTCATGGTCAATATATTTAGCGGACATATTTCAGCTCTCCAAATATTATTTAAGTCTCTCTCGCCATACTCTGCTGCTTATGCAGTCCCCATCTTCTTAGCGTCATCACTTCCCAAATAGCCGTATCGGTAATTTCCTCCACCCCTGCTAAATCGGCAATTGTCCTTGCTAGCCGGATGATTTTAATTTGAACCCGGTTGCTCCAGTTCTGCTTCAAAGCAACATTCTTGAGCATTTTTTGTTGATCGCTTGTGAGCGGGCTAGTTTGGCAGAGTACCTCAAACGGTACTTTGGCATTCGTTATTTCCGTTTTATAGCGTTGATATTGAACTTCTCGGGCCCTTTCCACCCTTTTTTGGATATCAAATGAATGCTCTTGGATTTTTGAAGGCTGGTCTAGATTAACTGATTGTAGAGATAGAAGAATATCTAATCGATCATATACCGGTCCAGATAATCGATTGCGGTAGGATTGAATTTGCTTTTGGGAGCAGGTACAATATTGGCTGTTAGAACCAAGGTACCCACATGGACATGGATTCATCGCACCAATTAGAATAAATGATGAAGGATATGTAACGGTCGAATGCGCCCTGCTAATGGTTACCGCTCCGGTTTCAAGCGGCTGCCGCAGCATATCAAGTGTTTTTTTGGTAAACTCCGCTATTTCGTCGAGGAACAGTACACCGCGATGGGCAAGAGAGATTTCCCCTGGCCGGGGAGATGATCCGCCGCCGATAATGGCGACCGAGGAAGCGGAATGATGTGGGTGTCTAAATGGTACTTGTTGATGGAAACGTCTCTTTTCTCCCGCAAGCTGATATAGACTCATGACCTCTAATTGGGCCTGATTCGTTAGAACCGGCAGGATGGATGGAAATGTTTCTGCAATGAGGCTTTTCCCGCAACCTGGCGGGCCGCTCATCAAGACATTATGTTCTCCTGCAGCTGCTATTTCTAATGCCCGCTTTGCCCGATCATGACCAATCACGTGGAAAAAATCTTTTTGTGGACGGTCAGCAAAAAGAGGTGTTCGTTCTTCCTGAGTGGATTTTGGTGGCAATGTCATTATTTCTTGACCTTCGATGTGCTGCACTACTTCTTCAATATGTTGAACGACAATACATTCCAGCCCTTTCAGCATCTGAATCGGGATGGCTGGATCATATGGCAGATAAACCTTCTTAATCCCAAGTGTTTTCGCTGATATCAGGGCTGGCAGCATCCCATCCGCGCTTACAACGGTTCCATCTAAAGATAAAGCACCAAGAAACGCGGTTTCCGCCGGAATTTTACTCTTAATAAAATCGAGCTCCTTCAATGCAGCAATGGCCATTGCCAGATCAAACAATGGTCCGTTTTTCTTTTGCTCAGCCGGCGATAGATTAATGACCACCTTCTGATCCGTAACATCTGCGCCAAAATAGCTGAGAGCAGCTAAAACACGTTCCCTTGATTCCTTCACTGTTGCATCGGGCAGCCCTATGATAATCACCGATTCCGTTCCAGATTTGATCCTTACCTCCACCTGTACACGATAGCCTTCTAAACCTTTTAAACCAATACTGGATATCATGACTGTCAACACAAAAACCTCCTAATATCTTTATCTCTAATGAATTTCAACCGGTAAATTAGAGGGTACCGTAATTTTCCCTTCAACAAATTTACGGTAATAATTCTTTTGCGGCTCTGGGAAGAATGACAATATTTTTTTCGTTGTAAAGATTTCTAGATTGTGAGAGTTTGATATATATGCGGAATAACTGCTCCAGGGATAATGTTTAGGGGATTTAACCATGCCCGCTTCGACGGGATTTAAATGAATATATCTGCTAACATCTAAAAGGTATTCAGCGGTATCAATAAGTTCCGCTCCATATCGACCTTGAAAAAGATGCCCGATAAGATGATGACGCTTATTAAAATACATCGCATAACGGGAATTCAGCATTTTCATAATATGTTTGGGATGGTGATGGATGGTTTCAATCAGGAGATGGATGTGATTTGTCATGAGGCAGTAGGCGTGAAGATGAAAGGGAAAAACACTGCGAACTTCCTTAAGTAATTCTAAATATGCAAGATGGTCTTGTTCATCGTAAAAGATCGATGACCTTCGATTGCCGCGGTTTGTAATATGATACTTAGCACCAGGATACCAAATACGATGTGGTCTGGACACTAGCAAGGTCCCTCCTTTTATATTAATTTACCAATTACAATATTCAACAACATCTCTAATATTCCTTCTTATTTCGATAAAATATTTTTTTCATTTATACTTTAGCGCTTTAAACTTTAGCTGAGTGGGGGTCTGACCCCAAAATTGCAAATCAACGATTTTAATAGGTTCCCCCATATCCAAAACAAAGATTTCCCCACCCCTTGCCAGTGCGCCAGATTGAATTACCAATCTGGATGCTTCAGGAATGGTCATAAAGTAGCGCAACATGTCTTGGTGTGTAACCGTAACGGGACCACCTGCATGAATTTGCTTCTTAAATAAAGGAATAACACTTCCATTGCTTCCAAGGACATTACCAAAACGAACAGCGACAAATTTATTAGAACTGGTTTGAGCGAGATGCTGAATAATCATTTCAGCAAATCTTTTGGTTGCTCCCATTACATTGGTTGGATTAACTGCTTTATCCGATGAAATTAGGACGAAGGTGTTTACCCCGAACCTTTCTGCTGCATCAGCCACATTTTTTGTGCCAAAAATATTATTTTCCACTGCCTCTTTCACGTTATATTCCATTAAAGGAACATGCTTATGTGCCGCAGCATGATAGACAACGTCCGGGCGATGCTAATCCATCACTTCAAACATTCTTAACCTGTCTTGAATATCTGCAATCACAGGGACAAGATCAATCTGTTTTTGGAAGAGGTTTCTTAATTCCATTTCAATCTGGTAAATACCATTTTCACTATGATCAACTAAGACAATCTTTCTAGGCGAGAATTTACCAATCTGCCGGCAAATTTCCGATCCAATAGAGCCTCCTGAACCGGTTACCATTATAGTCTTTTCAAACACATATTCTGAGATACTCTCAATATCCAATTCTACTGGTTCTCTGCCAAGTAAATCCTCAACCTCTACCTCACGGAACTGATTGACTGAGACCTTTCCCGTCATGATATCCTCAAGTTTTGGCAAGATTTTTGTTTTCGCTTTTGTTTTCAAACACTCTTCAAAAATTCGATTTAATTCATTTCTACTTAAAGAAGGAATCGCGATTACAATATTTTCAATATCGTAAGTCTCCACAACCTTTGTGATTTGGGTAGAATTTCCTGCTACCGGTATCCCAAGGATGTCTAATTTGTATTTTGTGGGATCATCATCGATAAAGGCTATAGGCTTCAAATCAGTATCATGGTTATACAGTAATTGCCGTGCCACCATGGCACCCGCTGACCCGGCGCCGATAATCAAGGTTCTTTTCACATTTTGTTTATAGCTCATATACCCATCACGAAATATCCTCAAAGAAAACCTTGATCCGCCAATCAATAACACGTGGAGCATCCAAGTGACTGCAAGTATACGTACAAATCGATTATGATATACAAAATTCTGCAATAAAGCAGCTCCTGCGACAGAAAAGGTCACTGCCTTTAGAATCGCGATTAATTCTCCGACACTAGCATATTGCCATGATTTGATATAGAGCTTATAAACAAAGGCAAATATATGGTGGCAAACTAATAGAGTTAGGGAGGTCACAAGCAGCATTGGCATTTTAAAGATATAAAAATTAGGATTAAAAAATAGATAGCTTATGTAAATGGCGATCAATACAATGATTGAATCTAATGCGACTAAAGCCGCAATTCTTTTCCGATAGGTCACTCGTACACTCCCCTCTTTTGCGCCATTTTATTTCCAACAAAATGCTATTTTTCCATGATATTTTTATCGTATCATTGTCGAATTAATTGGTAAAGAGAAGGTTTTTAGCGAATCCTGTAACTTTTATCCTAGACAGAATAACGATCGAAAAAACCTACCTTAACTAGTTTGTATTTGTCGAAAACATTTGCTACTACCCTGACAAGCTTCTCGTTTTTTTCCCTTCCCTTATTTGCTATATTAATAAAAATATAAATAGGTATAAATTCCTTCTACTAGTTTAGCAAATTAAAAAATACGGAAAATTAACCTATTGCCAGTGTAAGCGTTATCATTTATATTTTAGTGAATACAACTGAAAATCAAAAAAGTAATCTACATCTTAAAGGGAGTGGATTTGTATGGAAAGACAAGGTAATTTCTTGACTGGTTTATTTTGGGGTACATCTCTTAGTGTTCCATTGTGGGTTGCATTTTTTGGTTGGGTCAAAATCATGGTTAGTTTATTTGTAAAATAGGAATATTTATAATGAGTAGAATTAACATAACGAGGATTCGAAAAAATTCGGGTTACCCTTACCCGAATTTTTTCAATTTCTACTTTAAGTATGTGAAACAATCAATTCACATTGACCCTCTAGTTCAAATTCTCCGAACCCGACCGGTACAATGAAATGGGTTCCTTTATTCAAAGGATATTTTTCCCCATTGTGAATGAGTGTTCCTTCTCCATTGATTACGCTTAAAAGCAAATACTGGTCATTAAAGGAAAAAGTAGATTTACCGCAAATCTTCCATTTGTAAACGGAGAAAAACTCCGACTCCACAAAGGTGGGAATCGCCGCCTGCTCCTTTTCTTCGACTTTAGGTGCTATAACTATGTCATGATGTAGAACAGTCGTTACCTCTATCGCTTTCACTAAATGCAGATCACGCAAGTTCCCTTCCGCATCCCTGCGATCATAATAATACACACGATAAGTTGTGTCATAGCTTTGCTGTGTCTCCAAATCCAATAGGCAAGATAGTATCTCTCCTCAATTCGGCGAACTTGCTCTTTCCCATAGGGCATCCCTGCATTCTTCTAATGGCAAGCCCTGCTGCAAGACCTACTAAACACACTTTATGATTGGAGCACTTTCCTTCATATGGATCTCGATGGAGCAATCTAATAAGATTTCGTCACTTTCCAGAGTGGGAAAGGTCCTGAAAGAGTTTACCTTTGTCCTATACCACTAAGATACGAAACAAACTGACAAAATTCTACCATTTTCCACTTTACACAAACGTTTGGTTAGAATCACTAAAGCCTTTGAAATATAAGGATTTCTAACTTTATTTCCATAAAAAAATGGTCGAACAATGCAGGGAATTAATAAAAGTTTAATTTGCGATTTATGCTATTTTAAAATATTCTATTTATAATACCCTAATAGGCAACGGAAAGAAGGTAGACTGTTTAATGCCAAACTACTTTTTTAAAGGCTTATTTTTGTGTTGTTTGATCAGCATACCGCTTTGGATTTGTTTTATATATTTATCTTGTAAATTCCCAATCTAGTCCTATACAACGGAGGAAAGTATGAAAAGAAATTGGAAAATTGTTAGTTTTAGCATTTTGGGGGTAATGATAATTGCTGTTGCAGTTGTTGTCTTTGAGTATCAGCAACTGCAGCCTAAAAATCATTTCAAAAATAATCCCGTGGTTAGTTCAGCTAACAGCAATCAAACCGTAAAACCGCCTAAAGACGGTGAGTTCAACGTGTTATTAATCGGTTCTGACCAGAGAAAAGGAGATCAAGCCGGTCACTCAGACTCGATGATGCTCGTTCATGTCGATTTGCAAAAGAATCAATACCACGCAGTCAGTATTCCGCGTGATACTCGGGTTCATTTAGATGGCTATGGCTACACAAAGCTAACAAGTGTTCAATATATCATGCAAGCAACAAAGGGCAAAACAGCAGGCGTAGAAGCTGCAGTCAAAGCGGTTGGAGAGCTTACCGGGGTCCCAATTAACTACTATGTAGAAACCAATTATTGGGGCTTTCAATCGATGGTCGACGCCATAGGCGGCATTGATATGCACGTTCCTTTCAATGTGACCCTAACCCATCCATGGTATAAAGAGAATAAAAATAAAGTGATCCAAGCCGGTACTCATGCTTTCGATGGAAAAATGGTAACAGAGGTCGTACACGAACGCTATTCACTAAAAAATGGAGAATACGGTCGCCAGCAATTGCAAGAAGAGGCGATGAAGGGAATTACAAAAAAAGCCTTAGATCCAAGCAATATAACAAAACTACCTTCGTTGGTCCAATCTATCCCAGATTTTGTTGTAGCAACGAATATGTCGACTTCTGATATGCTAAGCCTTGGTCTATCAGTAAAAGACTTTAATCCAAACAAACAATTAACGTACCATCAATTACACGGTGTCGGTCAAAACATGTACGATGATATCCTAAAAGCAAACAACGCAGAGATTGTTTTGGATCCGCAGCAAATAAAAGAGATAATGGCCAAGTATTTTTAAAGAAAAAATCACGGATTAGTGTTCTTGTGGATACTTTTATTTTGAAGCCGTTTGGTGTAGGTTAGAAAACTTCTCATTCACCACATCTTAAAGTAAGTTGACTTTGGACCAGGCTAGAACTTACAACTTTATGATCAATAAAGGCTTGTACATCAGGCTGAGCGTAAAGTTAATTTTGATTTGCTAAATATATCCTAACCATGTATCATATTGTTTTGAAAACATTGTTAATTGACCATTAATATTACCACCAAAGTCAATCTTTTAATTACGTAATTTACAAGTTACCATAAATTTCATTAAAAAGAATCATGTATTTTAAATCTGATTCCCTTTTCTTAAGCGAATAAAAAAATTGCGAATACTAAACATAAAATGAGAACAAGAAAATTTATTGCCCTAAATGAAACTATTTTTTACAAACATTAAAAACAATGAGGCAACATTCACAAAAGTAAAACAAACTAGTAAATAATAAATTCTTACAGAATTTATTAGCTAACTTTTTTTCAATAAAGACCACCATAATCCACACCAATAATCTTTTTTGTTTCAGCAAGTGAGGTCAATCCAATGATGGTCATGTTAATCGCTATAATCGCCATTATTAAACTGACATCATTTATAATCCTATTAAAATCAATAATTGCTTTCACTTCGGCCCCCTTTAAAACCTTGGTAAAAAAACTATAAGAATAGAATATTTTTACCAAAATATACAGAACAAGCGGACATGCAAGGATGCCCGCTCTTCTCAATTCTAGTGATATTGTACTTCCATCTTCCTTTCATACCAATTCGGATTCATCTTTTGCCATCTCCAAGAATCCCTACACATTTTATGCCATTGACATCTTGCCCCTGGGGCAAGATCTCTTACACTCCTAATTCCTCCAAATAAGAAATAATCAAGATTTATCACCATGACTCAAATTAATATTGACAAATATCGGAATTGTTATGAATGGCCGATAGAAGGATATGGAGTGCAATAGGACCTTAATTATTGGGTAGGTTGTATCTAAGATAACAATCGTTACAGGGTCCGTTGGGTGATTGGTTCGAGCTACACCTTAGGGATCATAGAAAGCTATCAAACTGGATGAAATTCTAAAGGGGTATATTCTCCTTGTGCGCAATGATACAAAATTGTATTTAAATCAAATAATACTTATTACATAGAAATTTAGCACTTAAGGGAAGGATGGAAGTTATGACCTTTCCATTTCTTTAGATCAAAATTCCCACTGAAAGTATTTTTAAATTTGTTAATTGAAATAATATTATTTTTCCTTTCCATTTATTATATTTTTACCGAAAATTCTATTTTCCTTTTGGCTTTGATTATTTATCATATCAGTTCCATTTCCACTTATGATATTATCTTCGATATATAAATTATAACAATCTGTATAACCTCGATGAGTTTTAATATTGATACTATTTCCTAAATTTTTAAAAATGTTGTTACTTTTAATTTGGATGTTGTAGCTATTTCCCTCTACGGTAATTGCATCCTTAGAAGAAGCTCCTTCACCTATTCCATTTCCTACTATAATATTATCATTTACAATTGCATCATGAACACCACTTTGCGAATCTTCAGTTCTATTCCAGTCAGCTTGAATTCGAATTCCATTTGCACCATTTTTCCTTGCTATATTCCCCTTCAATATGCAAAAAGAATTGTCCATTAATACAAACCCATGCTCTTCATTTTCATAGCTCACAGAATTTTGAACCATACTTTGACTAGAATAATGAATTGCAAAACCGCTATACATACCTTTGGAGCCATTATTATTTGCAATACTATTAGAAATAACAATATGAGATGGAGTATCTTGAACTTTTCCTGTAGGAGTTGTTAGAAATCCGTGATTAGTATTATGATGTGAATGTGCATCCGAAATAGTAATTCTTCCTCCCACAAACTTGTCTGTTCCAAAAATTCTGAAGCCATTAGCTTCATTATTTCTGGCTATACTATCAGAAATTATTACATTTTCTCCATTTACTGAAAAGCCAGCATCATGGAACTCTTGGTCTCCATTATGAATTGCTAATGATTTATCAATTACAGAATCAGTAAGTTGTTCAGTATATAGTCCAAAATCTCTGGCATTTTCAAATGAACAGTTAATAATTTTTATATTATTTGATGCAATGACGGAGAGAGCTTTTTTAGAAATATGATTAGCATCGAACGTAATGCCAGATACTTTAACGTTGGATGTATTTTTTAGGATTACTGGAACAGTAACCCCCTTTGCAGAGATCCTAGCGTTATGCCCAATGTATTCAATATTAGATATAAAGGAAATTTTAGAAACTAAGTAAACTCCCTTTGGAAACATTAGCACCCCTTTTTTCTTTGCTGCGCGAATTGCATTTCCGATAGCTTTGGAGTCATCTGTTATTCCATTACCTTTTGCTCCAAAGTCAACCACGTTAACATAATCAACTTCTTTGTTTGTTGAAAATTCCATTATTTCTTTGAAAATAAAAAATTGTACTAATAAGAAAATAAGAATAAAAAGGAAAGCTTTATCTCGTAATTTCATTTTGCTTTTCCCCCTTTATATAAGATATCTTTCAAGGAGAAGTATGCGATGTAAGAATTAATAAATTTTTAGCATCAAGTATGTTAAATGATAGATAAAACAAATGTTAAGTTAAAGATGACCATTATTTAGAAATACTCCTAAACAAACGCATTGTAAAAAATGGGTTATATTTCTAAATTACCTTTTTTAGGATGTGGATAGGTTTATAGTGGAATTTAAACTATGTGTTTATATGATTGGAAACAAGGAAAGTGAAGAATGATAACTATCAATAGTTCACCATAAATTTCAAGACTGAGCACCTTGATTTATAAAAAGGACCTAAAATAAATCATTACGTAAAGAGACCCTTAGTTATTTAAATTAGATACACAAACCAAGGTTATTCGATACCTAACTAGCTGATATATCTTACCTTTAATGTTATATGTAGTTATTAATAGGGAAATAAACCGAATTCACAATTATGTGAACCCGGTTTTTTATTTAATTTATGAAACGTTTATTTTAGAGAATACTGCTTTTCAAAGTAATTCTGATATTCCCCACTAATGATTTGCTCCCACCACCATTTGTTAACCAAATACCATTTAATAGTTTGAGCAATTCCTGTTTCAAAAGTATAAGTAGGTTTCCAACCTAACTTCTCCAATTTAGTTGGGTCTATAGCATAACGCTTATCATGGCCTAAACGGTCAGTAACAAATTCAATAAGATCTTCTGATTTCCCTAAAGTACTAATAATAGTCTGTACTACTTCTAAATTAGTCCGCTCATTATGCCCGCCTACATTATAAACTTCACCATTAACACCTTCATGTAAAACAAGATCTATCGCAGCACAATGGTCAAGTACATGTAACCAATCACGGATGTTTTTCCCGTCACCATATACAGGTACCTTTTCTTCGTTTAATACACGTGAAATTGTTAAAGGAATAAGCTTCTCTGGAAAATGAAAAGGCCCATAGTTATTTGAACAACGAGTAATATTGATTGGAAGTCCATATGTTTCATGATAAGCCCTTACTAAAAAATCTGATGATGCTTTACTAGCACTATATGGACTATTTGGCTGTAATGGTGTCTTTTCAGTAAAGAATGTAGTAGGATCAAAATCCAATTCACCATATACCTCGTCAGTTGAAACATGGACAAATTTCGTTACACCAATTTGTTTTGCTGCATCTAGTAAAACTTGAGTTCCTAGTACATTAGTGCGGACAAAGATTCCTGGATCCGTTATAGAACGATCCACATGACTTTCTGCAGCAAAATGAGTAATGTAATCAAATTTTTCCTTTTCAAAAAGTGACATGATTACTTCCCGATCAGCAATATCCGCTTTAACAAAATGATAGTTTTCATTCTTTTCAATCTCACGGTGTTTGGTTAAATCTCCTGCATACGTTAATAGGTCCAAATTATAGATATCATACTGAGGGTACTTGTTCACCATATATTGAACAAAGTTCCCTCCAATGAATCCTGCTCCTCCAGTTACAAGAATCTTTTTTCTTGTCATGATTTCACCTCATGTAGTAATTGCTTAATATAATGGTCTAATGAATTCTGCCAACTTGGTAATGGTTTAAACCCATTTTCGATTAATTTTTGTTTAGACATACGTGAATTTTTTGGACGAACAGCCCTTGTAGGATATTCTTCTGTGGTTATGGAATTAACCCGAACATCTTTCCCTGCCAACCGGAATATTTCCTTTGCAAATTCCGCCCAACTGCAAAATCCTTCATTTGTAGCATGGTAAATTCCATATCTATCGGTTTGAATTATATCCAACAATAATCTGGACAAATCAAATGTATTTGTAGGTGACCCTACTTGATCCCCTACAACATTTAACTCACTACGGTTTTCTGCTAATCGAAGCATTGTTCTAATAAAGTTATTCCCGTTTAACCCGAAAACCCACGATATCCGAATAATGAACCAATCTGCTAGGAGAGACTGAACTACCTTTTCTCCTTCATATTTTGTCATACCATAATAACCCACAGGATTGGGTGCATCTATTTCACTAAAGGGTAGTTCTCCCAATCCATCAAAAACATAATCTGTACTAATATACATGAATCTTGCATTTACGATTTTTGCCGCATTTGCTAAATACTGTGTTCCTTTAACATTAACATTCCAACAGTTTTCATTATCGTCCTCTGCTTTATCAACAGCCGTAAAGGCAGCACAATGGACAATCGCATGAGGCTTGACTTCATTTATATACTGAAAAACTGATTGTTCATCTGTTATATTTAAATCCTTTGATCCCACGCCTATCATTTCAAATCCACGTTTTAATCCTTCATGAACAACATCGTACCCAAGTTGCCCTGTATAACCTGTTACTAATATTTTCATTGATTACTCTCCAAAAATAAAATTATTGTCAGCATCTGCAAGAATGGGAGCTTTCTCATCCTTAGCTGATAAAATAGGAGTAATATCCATTGGCCACTCAATTCCAATGGACGGATCATTCCAAGTTATGCCTCGGTCACATTCAGGTGCATAAAGATTGTCTACTTTGTATTGGACTTCCACATCTTCAGTTAACGTCATAAAACCATGCGCAAACCCTTTTGGAATTAATAATTGCTTCTTATTTTCCGCACTAAGCTCAATTCCATACCATTGTCCAAAAGTTGGACTTCCTTTTCGAATATCCACTGCAACATCAAATATTGATCCTTTAGTACATCGGACAAGTTTTGTTTGTGCTTTAGGATTTAACTGATAATGTAAACCTCTTAAGGTTCCTTTATAAGCGGAAAAGGATTGATTATCTTGAACAAATTTTAAATGAATACCCGCCTCTTCAAACATTGCTTCACTATAGATCTCCATAAACCAACCACGATGATCACCAAATACTCTCGGTTCAATTACCTTGACGCCTTGTAGGAACGTTTCAATTACATTCACTTTTTAACACCTCTAATATTTAATACTGCCACTTGCTACTTTTAATAAATATTGACCATAACCTGTTTTAGAGTACTTTTCACCAGATTCAATTAATTTTTCAATATTAATCCAGCCATTAATATAAGCAATTTCTTCAGGCGCTGCAATCTTTATTCCTTGATGTTCTTCTATTGTTTTAACAAAATTGGTAGCCTCTACTAAACTTTGATGTGTCCCAGTATCTAACCAAGTAAAACCACGTCCAAGAAGTTCAACATCAAGCTCTCCCATACGTAAATATGCTTCATTAACTGAAGTAATTTCTAACTCACCACGAGCAGATGGTTTAACATTTTTTGCAATATCTACAATACGATTGTCATAGAAGTATAAACCAGTTACGGCATAATTGGACTTTGGTATTTTTGGCTTTTCTTCAACACTTAATACCTTACCATTCTCATCAAATTCCACTACACCAAACCGTTCTGGATCCTGAACATGGTATCCAAAAACCGTAGCTCCACTTTCTTTTTGTGCTGACCGTTGCAGAATTTTTCTCATTCCACTGCCATAATAAATATTATCCCCTAATATCATTGCAACAGAATCATCACCAATAAATTCTTCTCCAATTAAAAAAGCCTGGGCTAATCCATCCGGGCTTGGCTGAACCTTATATTCAAGATGAATCCCGAATTGAGAACCATTTCCTAACAATGCCTCAAAACGAGGGGTATCTTCAGGTGTTGAAATGATTAATATGTCTCGTATCCCTGCAAGCATTAAAGTTGAAAGAGGATAATAAATCATTGGTTTATCATAAATAGGTAATAATTGCTTACTAGTTACCATTGTTAATGGATAAAGGCGTGTTCCACTTCCACCTGCTAAAACAATTCCTTTCATCTTTCTTACGCTTCCCTTCCTAATTAATCTTTCTGTAAATGAATCAAATGCTTATTTAAGAATAATTAATTCAAGGTGCTACTAATAAGGTTATATTAAGATTTTTTTGTTGCTAGCCCAAATAGTCTATACACCCTTCCTTAGTTTCTCTTATAAAATAAGCCAAGTTTTTCTTTTGTTTTGATTACATCTGCATAACAAACTTACATCATGTGGTCTTCTGTCTAAAATTTATTAAGGATATAATTTTCCTGAGCTCTTTCAAAAGCTCCAAACATCGTCTAATAAACTATAACAAGTTCCAGTAACTAGATTAAATATTTTTATATTTTAAGAAGATATAACCTTTTTGAGTGCTTTAATTATTTCCAACAGCAAGAATCCACTAGATGGGATAAAGTCTTACTCAGGTTCCACCGGAATTATGTTAATTGGATTTTTTTCCATCTTATAAATTAATGAAGTCTTAAAATTGTTTGGAATTCCATTCGAATCTTCCCCAATCTTTCCGCTTTTGTGCGTCCCAATTCGGTTAAAATATCACAAATTGGCTTTTCAATATTCATTATCAGAGAAAAATTAATCTTTCAAATACCTTCCCTATATAAGTTTTGTCTCTAACATAAAAATTTATATCATTAAGTGAGAAATCCTCAGTAGTACATATTTAGACATTCCATTTACTGTTCACTTAAAACAAAGTTTTTTAAACCAAACTGCTTTTATTCCAACAAATTAAAATAATAATTTAAGCCAATGCTTTGTAATTCTCACATTTAACGGCTTCTAATAAACGTTCTCCTCCCTGTTAAACATTCCCCTTACCCATAAATATTAAATCACAAATAAAAAATTAATATCATAAAAAATTTTCAAAGCCCTTGTTTTTAGCAAACAAGGGCTTTAGTAATTTTCACTTAACTTTTATAAAAAAGCTCTCTTTAAATTGGTTTAATTTAGTTCAAAATGTTCACAGAAGCCTATAACATATCCCACATGAGTATTTCGTCTTCATGGATATCTACTCTAGCATTTCTTCCAATTACTTTATCAATATCCTTTGGAGAAATACCAATCCCTGGACGCTTCCAAGTTAGCATTTCTTCTGTAATCAATGTACCTTTTTGAATTGTAGTATTAGCCACAAGACTTCTTCTAGCATATTTTATTGCTTCCTTTTCAGCTTCTAATGGCTCTTTATAAGTTTGTCCTAGTACTTCTTTATAAATTTTCAAATTGTTTTTGAATATTTTAATATCTGCCGGATCCATAGCATGATAATGATCGTTTCCTTCTAAGGTCTTATCCAATGTAAAATGTTTTTCGATAATTTTAGCCCCTAAAAATGTTGCTACGTTAAGGGTCATTATACTTTTATCTGGAACTGTATGATCTGAATATCCGATTATATATTGTGGGTAAACGTTTTTTAAATGGGTAATCATATTTAGATGTGCGTCTTTATCTTTAGTCGGATAAGATAAAACACAATGTAAAAGTGCTATTTGCGAATTTCCTTCACTCTCTATTATATGAATAGCTTCATCAATTTCTCCTAAAGTAGATGCACCAGTTGAAAGAATAATCGGTTTACCATATTTTGCGATTTGCCTTAAAAATGGATGATTTGTTAAATCTGCGGATGCAATTTTAAAAGCCGGCATCAACTCATTTAAAAAATCTGCTGATTCACTGTCAAATGGCGTAGACATAAAATCTATATTGAACTCTTTACAATACTCTGATAAAATTTGATACTCCTCAATCCAAAATGAATCATATTTCTTAAATAGTTCATATTGCGAATTAGATTTTTCCTTTGTTTGATCCCAATATGCTGGAGAGTTTTTTGAAGCTAACTTTCCTGCTTTATAAGTTTGAAACTTAATTGCATCTGCACCAGCTTTAGCTGCTTCCCTAATCATTTCTTTAGCTACTTCAATATTTCCACCATGATTTACTCCAGCTTCTGCAATTAAATAAACATCATTAATTTCATTGTTAATTAGTCTACCGTTAATTTCAAATTTCATATTATTCTTCCTCTCTTGCAAATATAATTGAAAATATTCTTTTTAATCCATGTTTTAAATCATGTTTGAGCATTCGCTTGTGCATATTTCTCCGTAGATCAAAGTCGGAAATTAACCTAATTAGAACAGACTTTATTCTTTCATCATTAACTTCCGAATGAATTCCCAAATTTATGAAACCATTATAATTATGACCAAACAAATGAGTTACTTCCCTATAATTTTGAGCAATAATAATGGAAGGTGTCCCAATCATTGCAATTTCATACATTGTTCTTCCAGCAGATGAAAAGATAATATCTGAATTATACATATGATCGGCCATGTTTTTTACCGTTTTATAAATATTTATCCTTCTTTTGATTTTTTTTACTTCTTCATTTAGCTCATCAAAATGCAAATATCCTGGACCTAAGATAATTGTTATATCAAAGTTTTCATTAAGATTACATATTGATTTTAAGGTCTTTAATGTTAAATTATTGGGGTCCGTACCTCCAAAAGTAATAAGGATATTTTTTACTTCTTTTTTGATTTCTTTTATATTGGTATTTACAAATTCATTTCTTGAAATATAATATTTTTCACCAGTATAAAAATTTTCAAATGGAACGTCCCCTGGGTATAGGGCATTAAAAACACCATCTGCATATTCAGCACCATCACCTAAATCTTCGAAATTAAAAACCTTAATTCCTAAATTTTTAAGTGACTGAATATAATCTTTCGAGGTATCCAAAATATCATTTATTACTATATCTGGACCAAGTCTTATTATTTCATCAACTGGATTATCAATAAATGTAACAACATTAAAGTTTTGTTCTTTAACTAGCCTTATCCCTAAATCGTGTTTTTCACACATTAAAAATACAACTTCATGATCTATAATATTGTTAGCAATTGATAAGGTTCTAAAAATATGTCCTAGACCTATTTCTTTATATCCATCCACTCTAAGAACAATTTTTTTACGGTTTAATAACTTTTCTGCTACCCACCAATCCATTGGTGAATCAATATCCACACTTTCAAATTCACTAACAGTGTATAATGTTACATTTTTTCCAATTCTGCTATTTTCAGTTATTATATCCCTTTTTGAAGCAAGTATAGCTCCAGTTTCCCTGAATTCAGGAGGCAAATATTGTCTGTTTTTTCTTTCAGAGTACTTTGGAAAAAACATCCCATTTAACTCTTCCCAAGATAAATGTCTATCATCTTTGGCTGTTATTACTGTTTCATAATTTGAATTTATAAGCTTTTCAATTACACCATTTAAAGTTTTTAATTTTAATAACGGTGAAGTTGGCTGAACAGTTAAAACTATATCATAGTATTCATGCTGTCTCTCAAGATGTTGTACAACATCATAAATCACTGGATCTAATGGGACTTCATCAGAAGCTAAATATTCAGGCCTCATAATGACTTCAGCACCATATCCCTTTGAAATATTCGCTATTTCTTCATCATCAGTTGAAACAATAACTTTATCCACTAATTGGGAATCTAGTAATACTTGAATTGAGTAGGCGATCAATGGTTTTCCATTTAAATACCGGATATTTTTCCTTGGAATTCCCTTTGATCCCCCCCTAGCTGGAATAATAGCGACCGTTTTCAATTTTGATACTCTCCTTTTAAACAAAATTAAAAAGTTTCTTTAAACATCTTGATTAATTTTATTTTACGCAATCTTAAAAAGAAAATTAAAACGCATGTGTATAGAATTATCCAAAATAATAAACTAAATATATTATTAAGATTAAAAGTCTTCATAAACACAATAATTATTACTAAAGTAATAAATGGACAATAATTTAAAAATAATTGGCCAACCTTCTTTTTAAAAGAAAAGTTAAAATCGTTAAGACAAAAATTAATAATCAGAAATGAATAAATTAAATTTGAAATTGAGGTAGCAAAAGAGACTCCCACAATTTCAAATTTAAATTTAATAAACAAAAAGTTGAGAAATGAATTCGTCAAAATACCTATAAATAGGTATGATAAATATTTTTTATGTTTATGGCTACTATTTAAATAAACTGTATAAACACTTATTATAACAAGTGGGAATAAACCAATTGCAATAATAGTTGCTGATTCAATTCCTTCATTATATTTCGGCATAAAATATTTAACAAAGTACGGTAATAAATAATAAATTATTGCCAGTAGGTAGGGAGTTGACAAAGATAAAATTGTAGAGACATTATTTATTGACTGAATCAAACCACCATTTAAACCATCCTTACCAAATTTGTAACCTATTTTTGGATATAACACTTGGGAAATTACCTGTGGGAACATCATTAATCCCTGAAAAACAAAAATTGAAATTCCATAATACCCTAGAAATTTTGCTCCTAACATTGAAGATATCATAATTCTGTCTAAAGTTGTAAATAGATTCCATGATAATCCAATTATTAATATTGGAGCACCAAAGCTTATTAGGTATTTAACTAATTTCCAATTCCAACATAGCCCAACCTTTTCAGGCAATCTATTATACAAAATAATTATAGCAATAAATGAAGAAACATATATTCCAATAAATAAACCATAAAAATCGAAGACTATAACAAATAATAAAATAAGCATCTGTTGAATTGGACCAATTAATAATTGGTTTATCGAAACTTGCTTAAAATCATCAACTGTTAAGAACAAAATCCTATAAAATGACATTAGTTGTTGAATAGGGACTATAAGTATTGCAAGAGCAAAATAAATTTTGATAGTTTGTTCTAAATTAATAAAACAAATTATTATTAAAGCAATTACAGATAGTGAACAAGGAACAAACATCCAGGTAAGAGCCACCGACCTAATCTCTCTAACTCTTGAAAAGTTTCCCCTTCCAAACTCCTGTGGTATTTCTCTATTAATAGCATTAATTACTCCAAAATGCAGTAATTGCCCATATATAAATATTAAAGAAATTGTTAACCAAATACCGTATTTTAGTGGTCCTAATTTATTACTTAGATAAATTCCAACACCAAATTGAAAGAGTGCGGAAAGTAGAGTAGAAAGAAACATTAAACTTGAATCCTTGACCAATTTACTCAAATTTTCACCTAAATTCTTTATCCATTAAATGCTAATTGCGTGTAATTATTTATATTATAAATTCTTTAACTATTGCTCTATTAAGATTATAATACTCTCTCCAAATCTCTACAGCATCCTCGTCTAAAGCATATAATTCCATATATTTAACAGCTGAATATGAATCAATATCATACAAAGCCTTTGCATTCAATAAAGCAGTACTTGTATATCCAACTATTTGCCCTGGGTTCATTTTTTCTAATAACCTTTCTAGTGAAATATTTTCTTCTATTAAGGAAACTTTTTCCTTGGAATATATATTTAAAATATCATTATACTTATTCATCTTTTCTCTAGGATGAGGCTTTAAAACTACTTTTTTATGAGCGTGTAATAATTTATCAATTATTTCTTTTGTAACCCTTAATTCATCCTTTTCAGAAATAAAGTAGTACTCGCTAAATGGCTGAGTAACAACTATTGCGATTTCATTGTTTTTGACTTCTGACCTATTTAAAACATTCTGATATTGTTTTGCAACAGCTTCATTTAAATATAATATTCCATTCTCACTTTTAAAAAGGAACCTTTTTTCTGAATCTAATCGCATATATACCTTGTTAATTACTTTTGAAACTACCCACTTCAATATCTTTAACTTTTTATTATTTCCTTGATCAACCTTTTTAATTTTTTGCCAGGCTTTTTGTGACGCGTAACTACCTATTCCCTCATCAATTAAGATGTACTTAACTTTTACATTTCTAGCAAGTCTCGTATCATTAAAAATTTGCAATATTGGAAAATATGGTTTCAAAGGACAAATAATTTTTATTTCATTTTTTTGTTTACTATTTAATAATTGGCTTTTAAAGAACCCAACTAACTGTCTCATTATAACTGAAAGGTTCTGGGACTTATTTTCCTTCATAATATAAATTTTATTCTCATTATTAACTAATCCTTTAAATTGTTCTTCTGCTAGAAGAACTCCATCTTTAGGATGAGGTAAAATAATTATTAATCCGCCTTTAGTAAATTGTCTACTTTTAATTTCTGCTTCTACCCCAATTGCATGCCAATGTGAAATTGCAAAAGCAATAAAATCTATCCTATTTTCTCTTATTAAAGAGATAAATTCAGAAAACAGTTCTTCTTGATAGATTTCTTTAATCATATAAAATGTCTCCTGACTGTTTTTCTAATTTCATTTTTTTAACTAAACTTTTTAGGGCAATAGTTATACCCAGATAAAACCATAAATAAAATCCAATATCATCACTTAATGTAAAAACCATTATTAAGTATCCGACTAAACCCATAATTAAAATGTTAGAAATATTAAAAAGAAGTTGGTTATTTTTCATAGCTATTCTCCGAATACTAATTAGACTATGAAGTATATATATTATTAACGAAAATAAAAATAGGATACCGAGTAAACCACGTTGTACTAAAACTTGGCAATATAAGTTATGTGTACTAATAAAATTCCCAGTTATCTGCCCTAAATCGTTGATATAATCTTTTTTACCCAATCCTAATAATAAGTTACTATTTTCCCATAAAATTAAAGCACCTTTCCACTGCTCAACACGTGTGTCAACATTTTCAACATTGTTTATTCTGGAACTATTGGTATAGCTATCATAGATTCCTAAATACGAAAAAATAATTATTGCCACAAATATACCTATTAATGACAAGAATATACTAGACATTTTTATTCTATTATAAATTTGGAATAACCAAAAATATAATAAGAAAATTACTACCGTTACCATAATACCTGATCGAGAAAATGTTAAAAATATTGCTGTTAAAATTGTTAATAATGTTGATAAAAGTAAAATATAATTCCACCTTTTCTTACAATTGTTAAGGAAGAAAATATTTAGGACTAATGTGAAAATTAACGGCAACATCGCATAGTTTGGATCAAATAGGTTTATTGGCACAAGTCTATTTGAATCAAAATATGGTGCATTAAAGAACATTTCTTTGCGAAAATACTGCACCATCCCTAATATTGGTCCCGTAAAAAAAGAAACTATAAAAATATACATAAATAAGCCTTTAATTTGTTTTATATTGTTAATCATGAAAATTACAATATACCCAAATAGCCCATAATAAAATATTAAATATAAACAAATATAAAAAATGTCCGTAGATACACCATTGAAGAGACTAGTAAGAAGAATAATAAATACATATATAAATAAAAAGAATAAATACTTAACAATACTATTTGAATATTTGCGTATATTCTTATTTTTTATTAATAAAATCATTATTAATAAAAATAGAATAATAAGATGGATTATTACTCCTATCTTTTTAAAATTCTCTAGATATAAGGGAAATGAAAAATAAACTAAAAATATCGAATAAAAAAAGTATTTGAGCATTTTATAAAATCCTTTTAATTTTGTCATTTCATATAAGCTGACATATTCCTTTTAAGTGAATCTGGAAAAATTTTATGAGCCTTGCCTAGTCTATAACCTAAGTATTTAAAAATAACCTCACAAAATGAGTAGGGTATCATTTTCAAATTATTAGTCTTAATTAAAAATTTCGTTTGATTAATAATCATTTTAAAACCCTCTTTTTCATTAGAAACATCTTTGAATAAATCAGAAGTTTCATTAAACGCCATTCCTATATCAAAATATCTTTTGAAAACCTGCTTAATTCTATAATTATGAGAATGTAGCACCTTTGATTCAGCATTATAGATAACCTTTTTTCCTCCAAATATTACTTTAGAAGCGAGAATCATATCTTCATTTAAAATAACCTTTTCTGGAAAGCCACCATATATTAAAAAGGTTTCCCTTCTATACATACTACATACGTTCGAGTTAAAAAAAGTCTTTATACCCAGTGTTTCAATACTATTTAAATTCTTTTCAATTGACTTTGAGGGGTAATTAAAATTTCTTGCAAAAATCTCCAAAGGATTTGCATCCTTTTTTGGAATCTGTCTTGCAAATGAAATAAATACATCTGGGTCACTAAATGCTGTTAATAAATTTTTAACCATCCTTTTGTCATAAGGGATTGCATCTTGTGTCATGTATAACAGATAATCTCCTTTTGATATAGACATTAAATAGTTCCTAGTTCCTCCATGATCGAAGTCCTTGTTTTCAATTACATTTAAAGTTATATTAGGATATTTCGTTCTTATCAAACTAACAGTATTATCAGTTGACGAGGAATCAACAATTATTATCTCCATCTCAAAATTTGGATCCAATTCCTGATCATATAATCTGGATAAAGTTTCTATTATCTCTGTCCCCGCATTGTAAGTTGGAATTAATACAGAAACTACTTTTTTCTCCATTAATATGCTCCCTTTCGTTTTAATACTTGAATTACTGTCGCACAAAGAATTTTAATATCTAAAAATAAACTTTTATTATAGACGTAAAAAAGTTCAATATCAACACGTTCTGGATACCCAACATTACTTCTACCGCTCACTTGCCAATAACCGGTAATTCCAGGCTTTACCTTCAAAAAATCTTCTTTCTTATTTTTGTATTCTTCTAATTCCTCCTCTACCACAGGTCTTGGTCCTACTAGACTCATATCCCCTTTTATTACATTAATAAATTGAGGGATTTCATCTAAACTGGTTTTTCTAATAAATCGGCCAAATGGTGTTATTCTAGGGTCCTCACTTGGATCTAATTTAAAATTATTTCTTACATATTTATTATACAATTCATTATTTTCTCTTAACCTAGTCTCAGCATCTACTACCATTGATCTAAACTTGTAAATATAAAATTTCTTACCGTTTTTTCCAATTCTAATTTGTTTAAAAAAAATTGGCCCCTTATTTGTTCCAAATAAATAAAAACTCATAATAATAAATAGGATTGGTAAAGTTAGAAGAATCCCCATTACTCCCCCAATAATATCAATTATCCTTTTCCCAATAATGTAACCAGGTGAAGTGTCTTCTTTATAACTAATTTCAACTACTGTCTGTTTCTTTATTTGTTCCATCACTTATTTCTCCCCTAACAATTGGAAGTCTTTTTCTAATATTTCTCTCATGTATTTTTTTAGTTCTTCCCTTAATTCATTATTTTGAAGAGCAAAATCAATAGTCGTTGTGATATATCCCAACTTCTCCCCTACATCATATCGTTTTCCTTCAAAATCATATGCAAAAACACGTTGTATTTGATTTAATTGGTGGATTGCATCCGTTAATTGGATTTCTCCTCCTGCACCTTTTTCTTGACGGTCTAGGAACATGAAGATTTCAGGTGTTAAAACATAACGCCCCATTATCGCTAGATTAGAAGGTGCTGTCCCTGATTTGGGCTTTTCTACAAAGTTACTAACCTGATAACGGCGCCCTTCTTGTGAAGAAGGTTCGATGATTCCATACCGGTGAGTTTCTGATTCAGAAACGGTCTGAACTCCAATCACTGATGAGAAGGTATCTTCATATTGATTGATTAATTGGCGTAAACATGGAGTCTCACTTTGAACAATATCATCGCCTAATAAAACGGCAAAGGGTTCATTTCCTATAAAGTTCCGAGCACACCAGACAGCATGTCCTAGTCCTTTTGGCTCCTTCTGGCGAATATAATGGATATCTGCAAGATTAGTAGAATATTGAACACGATCTAATAAGTCGTATTTTTCCTTTTCGACTAAGTTCTGCTCGAGCTCAAGTGCATAGTCAAAATGATCCTCAATCGCCCGTTTTCCTTTACCTGTTACAATGATAATATCCTCGATACCGGATGCAACTGCTTCCTCCACTATGTATTGGATGGTTGGCTTATCAACAATTGGTAGCATTTCCTTTGGCATTGCTTTTGTTGCTGGTAAAAATCTTGTACCCAGTCCAGCTGCTGGGATAATGGCTTTTCTTACTCTTTTCAAAGATAACTCCTCCTTATTAGTGTATTTTTCGTGTATCTAAATGCCTTCGCAAAAAAATAAATATCTAATGGAATTGCAAGTGCTTTCACACTTATTCTTTCATTAGATATTTATTGTTTTAGTTATTAAGTGGGCATCTAACCCGCCCTCACATCACACTCTTGACGACTCGCGCCTAAGGAGGATTACTGTTTCCTCCCACAGTATGACCGAGTGCTCCCATGGATAACGGACAGGAAGCATCGCCGATCAGGTGAAAATACCTGATAATGAATCATTAATTGGGTAAATTCTCATCGGCTTACTAAGTTAAAAGAATTTAAAGAGCTTTTTCTTTTTGACCCTTTCTGGTACTTCTTTATAGACATGATGACCTTCTATTAAGAAAGTTGCATTTTCATCAAACATATAAATGAAGTCGTTCCCGTACTTTGCTTGAACAATATCGAATGCTTCTCGCATTTTAAATGTACGTTTGCTTGTGTTATGGGCATCGGAAGCAATGAAATGGGTGAGGTTCGCTTCAATCAACTGGAGAGAAAAGCTTTTGATTTTTTTCCCAAAGTCCCCCGTAATGCTTGCTGCAGTGACTTGGGACAATGCTCCCTTTTTCACAAGTTGATAGAGAATTTCTGGCTGTTCAATAATTTCTTGGTTCCGTTCCGGATGGACAATCACTGGGATCAGTCCGCTCATTTGCAAGTCATAAAATAACCTTTCTGTATATCGCGGGACGTGACCTGATGGAAATTCCACTAAGATATATTGGGTATGGTTAACCGGCAGTATTTCTCCAATCTCATAGGCATCCAAAACTTCACCGAAGATTCTGGTTTCTTGCCCCGGAAGGATTTTTAAATCAACCTTCTCTTCCTTTAATGCCTGATTTAGTTCTTCTACTTTTTTAATAATCTGTTGTTTTGGGTTTTCATATTTGTTATTTAAATGGTGGGGAGTAGCCACAATGATGTGGATCCCTTGTTCGACAGCCTTCTTGGCCATCTTTATACTCACTGATAGATCCTTTGCCCCATCGTCTATACCAGGTAATATATGACAATGCAAATCAATCATAAGTCCCACCCTTTTCAACAAATTGTTAACATTCTATGACATTTTTAATAGTATCACTGTCGCAATTTTAGGTAAAGGGTGGGATTTTGTCGAAATTTGTTATTTCGCACCATAATAATAGTAATATTCGCCCTTTTGTACCTCTTTGTGGTTTAACACAACGCCCAATAGCTTGCTCTGAGCACTTCCTAGCAGTTCCTTACTCTTTTTCGCCTGAGCGATTTCAGTTTTTTCACTATATACCACAAGAATAGATCCATCGCATTGATTCGCTAAAATATGTGCATCTGCAACCGCTAATAATGGTGGTGTATCGAAAATGATATAATCAAAGATTTCTTTGGCTTCGATCATAAATTGCTCCATTGACTTCGAGCTTAATAGTTCTGCAGGGTTCGGTGGAATTGGTCCGCTAGTTAAGATGAATAGATCATCTTCCAGTGTGTCGAGAACAGTCTTTTCAAGTGTTGATTGTTTTGTTAATACGGTTGTAAACCCGTTGATATTGTTTTTTCTAAATGTATGGTGTACCGTCGGTTTCCGAAGGTCGGCATCGACAAGCAATACCTTTTTACCAAGTTGCGAGAACGCAACAGCAAGGTTTGCGGCGGTTGTTGACTTTCCTTCCGCCGGACCAGATGAAGTCACCATGATGGTTTTCATATCACCGTCTACTGCTGAATATTGAATATTTGTACGAATGGTCCGGTATTGTTCAGAGATTGGCGATTTCGGGTCAATCATCGTCACAAGTTTTCTGCTTGAATCTTTGCTATTTGTTTTATTTTTCTTTCTAAGAGCCAACTGTCTCACCCCGCATTTCTTTTTGCTCTACGTGCCTGAGCATCTTCAAGTTTTTGATCATCGATTGTCGCAATAACCCCTAAAATCGGAAGTTCTAGGATTTTTTCAATATCTTGTTCGTTTTTAAGCGTGTTATTAAAGTAATCAAGTAAAAATGCAAGTCCTACCCCTGCCATCAATCCAACAACAATCGCAATGGCAATATTTAATAACGGTCTTGGTTTTACAGGTGATGGATTTTCATCAACCGTGGCTTTTGCTAAAACACTTACGTTATCGAGCTTCATATTTTCTTTTGTATATTTTTGAAACACTTCTACAGTTGTGTTTGCGATATCTGCTGCTACTTTAGGATTTGCGTCTTGAACTGTGACATTCACAACCTGCGAATCCTTTTCACTGCCTACTGTAATTTTCCCCTTCAGTTGCTCCGACGTCATCTTCAAATCGAGTTTTTCTGCCACTTTATCTAAAATCGTCGGGCTTGTAATAATGACATTGTAGGTATTGATTAATTGCAGGTTGGTTTGTACTTCGTTGTAGTTATAAAGTGCGTTTTTATCTTTTGCTTGGTTTACAAGAATTTGTGTAGAAGCTTGATAGATTGGGGTTAAAAAGTAACTCACGACACCGCTAGCGATTGCCGCGATTAGTGTGATGGAAATGATCAAAACGATACGTTTTTTCAAGGTCTCCAACAATTCTTTTAAACTTATGGTCTCTTCCATTTTGTCCTCCTAAATAATTGACTCAAAACACTGTTGTGTATTATATCACAAATTGTCATTGTTTTTCGTAAGATATCGAATATTTATCACATACTCTATTAAACACCTTTTTGTAAGAAATTAGAAGGGGGATGAGGAAATTGGCATATTTTCATCCTCAGAGGGTCTTTTTTCCATAAAATGGTATTGTTATTCGAAGCAAATAGGCCTTTTACTTAATGAAAAAGACCTTCCATATGTCCCAATCAATCGATGAACCTTGTTGATTCTGAATTTAGAAATATAGGTTGTTTTTCTGAGTTGTCGAAATGTGCCGAATCCTAAGGCTTCTATTTCTTAAAGTTCACTTCATAGGAACAGTGAGTTTCGGGAAACCCTTCCTCAAGGATACAGAAGAGGTATGTAGTCCAAAAGACTCATCTACTATACGTCAACTAGATTAAGAGTACCACTACTTATGAAGCATTGGAATAAACCATAGATAATCTTAACACTAAATTTACAATTTTAAATATAAAGGTCCCCATATGGGGGAATACCGGATTGAAATGCGGTAAAGGAGGTATAAAGTGAGGAGTCTTTGACATCCAGGGCTATATGATGTTGGTGAAATTTAATAGGATTGCTATATTATATTAAATGGACAAATCAATCTAGGTGTTAAAGGTCAATGTCGACTTAGGAAACAACGCTGATTGGAGCGAAGCGACGAGTTGGCTCCCCGGACCGCTCACGAACTTCTTGTACCCGGAGTGGAAAGCAACAACCTAGTTAAACAGACCCTGAAATTTCTAAATTAAAAAGGCCTTTAACTCACGTTAAAAGACCTCTTCACGTCCCCATCAATCGATGAATTTCGTGGATTTTCAATTTTGAAATATAGGCTGTTTTTTCACAGTTGGCGAAGTGTGCCGAATAGGTCTCGCCTAATGCCTCGATTTTAACTATTTTCTTCAAGTTTACCAGATAGGAACGGTGGGTTTTATGAAAATAATCAGGAAGCCGATCCGCAAGCTCTTGAAGCGATTCATGCGTTACAAACCGCTCATCCACCGTATGAATAACCGATTTCCTTCCCTCTTTTTCTATAAAAAGAATCTCTTCCACAGGGAGATAGACAAAGGTTTGATTCGATTTAATCGCAAGCCTTTTCCATTCCTTCTTTGCCGTTCTTGCTTCGATAGCCTTCACTATTTCCACAGACTTCTTTGCTTTTTCCAGCGCCATAAAAAAGCGGGTCCGCTCGATCGGTTTGACTAGATAATCCACGGCTGAAAGGTTAAACGCTTCCACTGCATACTCTTCGTGACCCGTTGTAAAAATGATATGAACAGAAGGAGCCATCATTTTACAGGCCCTTGCTGCCTCCACACCATTTAGGTCCGGCATCTGGATATCCAATAAAACAATTTCCGGTTTTTCTTTCATGACTAATTCAAGCAACTCATTGCCGTTGGCTGCTTCCCCGGCAACGATATAGTCGGGCAAAAGCTGTGTAAATTGTGCTAAAAGCATTCTCGAAGAAGGATCGTCATCGGCAATGACCACCTTAATCTCATCCATTTTGATCCCCCATTTAAACGAAGCCTATCCATCCATATTTTGGCTTCTCTATCGGAAACTATGCATTAAACTAAATACTTGGAAATTTGCTGAATAAAAGAGGCAATATCCAGCGGTTTTGTGATATATTCCAAAAAACCGGCCTCCCTTGCCCGATGGATGTTTTCCTCCATCGCATTCGCACTTACCGCCAGAATCGGGATGTTGGCGGTCTTCCGATTTGCTTTTAATACCTTGAGGACTTCAAATCCACTTATATCCGGGAGATGGAGATCACATAGGATTACATCAGGCATTTGCTCTCGGGCTGCTACGATTCCTTCCGCTCCGGTTAACACTGAGATCAGCGATACTCCCTCAAGCGTCTCAAAAATTTCAAGTACCAATTGTATATTGGCGAGATTGTCCTCGATATATAATACTTTTGTCCCCTTCGGTTTTTGGGGTTTTTTGACAGCCTGCTCAGTTGTATCTTCTTTTGATCCCTCATGATAACTTGCCACTGGGAGGCTAAACCAAAAATCGCTGCCCTTGCCGATCTCGCTTTCTACCCCCATCCCACCGCCCATTAAGGTCAGAAGACGCTTGACGACCGAAAGTCCGATTCCTGTCCCTTCAACAGAGGAATGGTTAATCCGATAGAAGGGTTCAAACACCACATCTTGTTTTTCCTTTGCTATGCCAATACCGGTATCTCGGATATGAACGGTGAGAAAACCCTCCTGGCTCGTATATTCGATAAAAATTTCCCCGTTCTCTCGATTGTATTTTATCGCATTATCTACTAAATTCAAGATAATCTGCCGCAAGCGAACGGGATCTGCCACCACATATTGGTTTGATGTGGCATTTTCTTGATAGCTGATGTGGATTCCTTTCTGATGGGCCGATGGACTGGTGAAATCGATGCACTCCTTCATCATTTCGTTAATGTTAACCCTCTTCGCCGAAATTTTTAGTTTTCCCGCTTCAATTCGGGAAAGGTCGAGGATTTCATTGATTAACTCTAACAGATGGCGTCCGCCCTTCCCGATTTCCTCCACAAATCCCCGCTGCTTATCGTTCAGCGTTTCATCCAATTCCAGCAGCTGATAAAATCCAAGAATTCCATTTAACGGTGTCCGCAGTTCATGACTCATATTGGAGAGGAATTCGGATTTGGCTTGATTCGCTTTTTCTGCTTCTTCCTTAGCCTTTCGATTGGCCAACTCCATTCTTTTTCGCTCGGTAATGTCATCAAATGTCCATAGATGGCCCTTTAGCTCCTCCTCCATATAAAAAGGGCGGTAGCTTCTCCTCAGGATTCTTCCGCCTTTAAAGGAGACTTCATCCACTACGGGCTGATGATTCCGGATCATTTCCCCTACCCTTTTTCCTTCTTTTTCGACATGTTCAAAATAAACATGGTGGTAATCTGCCACATTTTTTCCCATGTAGGACTGAATCGGTTGGTCTAATTGAAACATTTTGCCGCACGCCTCGTTGATCGCGATGATTTTCTTCTCTTGATCCACTACAAGGATGCCGAGTGGCAGACTATCAATTAACGTTCTGCCTAAGGCAAATGATTCTTTCAGTCTTTTTTCGTGTTCCTTTTGCGGGGTAATATCAACACCCGAACCAATCACTTCCACCACTTGGCCATTCTCGAAAACCGGGCGTAAACTCACTAGGTAGTCGACTCCATTTAGTCTTTGCTCGTAGTTTACCTGCTCCCCTTCCCAGGCTTTTCGATAGGACTGAAGCTTTTCTTCCGCATAGTTCTGTGGCAAAAAATCACGTAAATCTTTTCCTACGACTGCTTCAGAAGAAAGTCCTAATTTGGCTAGCAGTTCTCCTTCACACAAAGTATGAATGTATCGATCGTCGCTTTTTACATATTTTAAGGTTAACCCTTGCTGCTTTTGAATCGTATGGAGCAAGTCTTGTTTAGCTTTTTTGATTTCGGTTTCTAGTTCTGTTTGCTTCCGAAACTTCTTTTTTTGCTCGCTTGAACCCAGCCTGTTGGACAGTATGGCACAGGCAGCAAACGCTGCGAGGGCCGTAACGGCTATTAATACGACAAGCATGATTACATTTGGGGTCACGGCTCTCACACTTTCTTTGTAACGCCTTTGTTACAAATTTTACTCTTTCATGTCAAGGATTCCTCAATTCAACCTTCTTTAACCGCATTATAATCCAGAATTGGTCCATATGGGAATCTCGATATTTAAAATTTCAAATTTAATGATAATATTAACTTTGGCTTATTTAGATGCTTCATAAGGAGCGGAAATCATGCAACATTTGATCATAACGATTGAAAAATATAAAAAAGACTTGGCTGATTTGGTGGAAACCTATGGGATTACTTCCCCTGAAGCCATTAAATGCAATCAGGAGCTGGATTCTCTCATCCATTTATTATTAACCACTGCAGAAAATAAGGAGCAGTCTCGGTAGATTTTCCTCAACCGAGAGTACTCCCTTTTTAATAGGAATTTTTTTTGAAGCCGGTTTAACCAGGAAGATTTCTACAAATTTCGAAAAATTCACCCAATTTCCGACTTGTAAACTATTTACATTTCAATAATTTAGTAATAAAATAGGTAATTAGGATGACTATAGGAGGCGTGCAAAGATCGTGGAAAGTAAGGAGAAAAACTTCCGCTCGGAGGAGCAAAGTGCCTTTTCAGAGATTATCAAGAAGGCATATGAAAAGGGCTTGAAAGACAGAAATTTAACTGTACATAAGTTATTAGAAGACTTAGAAACAGAACTGAAAAATATGATGGTCAGTTAATAAGATAATGGGGTCGCCCGTAAACGATATCCTGTTATCTTTTTTTGTTTGGCTATGTTATAACTGAATGTTGATTTCACTGTATTTAAAAAATAAACGGTAAAATTCCGTTTAAATTGGGAAATACCCATATTTCCTTAAAAATAAAGGAAGTATTTCCGTTTATATGATCCAAATCTTTGGATTTTGTCTTATTTAGAGCAGTTAATCGGAATATCTCCGCTTAAATCTGCCTCTTAAACTTTCTTTATATACATTAGCCGGAAATTCTCCGCCTATGAATTCTCATATTACACGAAAATCAACAATGAATAATAACAGTAGTATTGTCGATCCTGCTTTAGTGTTTTTATATTTTTACCATATTCCCCTACGATTTTCAAATTCCACCCGTCTTTTCCGCAAAATCTTGCCTCATTTGTCATCTTTTTCAATTTTTTGCCCCGAAACACTAGCAAAATATGATAGAATATTTGCAAGAATGAAAAAATGGAGAGGTGAATGGACTCAATGAAGAAAACAATAGTCCGTGCGGTTTCGACAGCGGCGGTTTTATCAGCAGTTTACGCAGGGACGGCACACGCTAGTACATATACAGTCAAAAAGGGTGACAACCTATCACATATTGCCTCGAAATATAACACCAGTGTACACACCTTAATGGCATTGAATGGTTTAAAATCAGATTTTCTACAAATCAACCAGAAACTTAAGCTCCCAGACACAAAGGTAAAAACGACTACTGTTACGAAGACATCCTCCCCTGTAAAGACGTATACCGTTAAAAGTGGAGATGCCTTGATTAAGATTGCCAATAAATATGATGTAAGCGTTGGGGATTTAAAGCTATGGAATGCGCTTAATAGCACGATCATTTATCCTGGCCAGGTGTTGAAGGTTTCAGGATCATCGAGTGCAACCTATACAACAGTGTCGGATGATAAGAAGCAGTCCACTCCTTCCAAAACCACTACGTCTACATACGTTGTACAAAGTGGCGACAGTTTGAGTAAGATTGCAGTGAAATATAGAACAACTGTTTCGGAATTAAAAAAGTTAAACAACTTGAAGTCTGATCGGATTTATGTTGGTCAAAAGTTGAAGGTTCCTGGTAAGGCGCAGACCACCACTACGACCACTTCAACGAATCAAAACGTGTCCACCTATACAGTCAAATCCGGTGATACACTAGGCAAGATTGCCAAGCAATTTGGGTTGAGTTTGGCAGAGTTGAAGTCACTTAATGGCTTGAAATCCAATTTAATTCGAGTTGGTCAAAAGCTGAAAGTAACCGGGAAGCCTGTTGCTGCTGAACCACCTACACATCAGGACAAGCCCTCTGTGGAGCCTGATCAACCACAAACACCTCCGGCAGATGCGACGGATTATATCGTGAAAGGCGGCGACACTTTAGGCGGGATTGCGTCTAGAGCCGGGATGACGGTTGCCGAATTGAAGACATTGAACCACCTCAGTTCCGACCGGATTTATGTCGGACAGAAATTAAAGATTAAGGGTTCTTCTGTATCTGTAACAGAGTCGACTCAGACCGAAAACCAGACACAGACTCAGACACAGACGCCTTCCTCAAGTGGCGATGTATCGGCCAAAATCGTCAGCACGGCGAAAAGCCTAATGGGCATCCCGTATGTCTGGGGCGGCAGCACTCCGTCGGGCTTTGATTGCAGCGGCTTTATTTATTATGTCGCCAACCAGGCTGGCATCGAAATCGGCCGCTTAACAGCCGATGGCTATTACAACCGTTCTTATTATGTGGATAAGCCGAAAGCCGGCGATCTTGTATTCTTTGAAAATACCTATAAAAGTGGCATCTCCCATGTCGGAATCTACATCGGGAATAATCAATTCATCCACGCCGATCCAGATCGTGGTATTGCCACTTCCAGCCTAAGCATCTCTTATTTCAAAGAGCATTTTGCTAGTTTTAAAAGATTCTATTGATTTGCATAGCCAGTCCTCATTTAAGGGGGCTGGTTTTTTTGATGAAAATCGTGAGATTTTCGCTGCCTTCGTTATATTTGCTAGGCCTAGATTGTTGGGTTAGTCTTGGTTCCCCACTTCTATCCTTCTTCAGGTTGAAGCCCGGTTTTTGACACTTGGAAAGCTAGTGGGAATGTGGATGGGTTCTTTTTCATAAGATGATTTGTCGTGGTTATTGGTATTTTTCTAGCTTATGGATTGGTTTGGGGGGATGTTGGGTGTTTTCTGTGTTTTTAGTGACGCATATTGTGACGGGTGCGGTTTGTTTAGTTAGTGGGTTGCTGGCCATGTTTGCGAGGAAGAGGAAGGGCCGGCATACGATGTCTGGTGAGGTTTATCATGGGTCGTATGTTTTGGTGTTTATGACGGCATTGGTGATGTCTGTGCTTCATTGGCAGGAGAGTCAGTATTTGTTTTATATTGCGTTGTTTTCTTATGGTCTTGCTTTGTATGGGTATGTGGCGGTTAAGCGGAAGTGGAAGAATTGGTTAGGTGCACATATCGGGGGGATGCTGGGGTCGTATATTGGGATTGTGACGGCGACGTTGGTGGTGAATGTCCCGAGGATTCCTGTGTTGAATGAGTGGCCTGTTTTGGTGTTTTGGTTCTTACCGACGGTTGTGGGGACTCCGCTGATTATGATGGTTGGGCGCCGGTATCGGCCTAGGCGGAGATAACAATCAATAAAAAGATCGGTACTTAAGATGGATGGTTTGGAACATATATTGCAGTAAATGGAACATATACGAGGAAAACAGAGCATAAAGTGATTGGAATGGAACACAAGGTAGAATGCCTTCTGAAAAAGGGAATTAAAAAGGGTGAGATTCCTCAAAAAATGGTCTAATGCATTAAAATTCAAGGAAGAAGTGACCTAAGCCAGACATCCGCCTGGCTTTTTGAATGGAAAAAATTCGATTGGAACATATATTGCTGCAAAGGGAACATAAAACTCTAAAAAAGGACCATAAATCCAAATTATTTATGTAATCTAGAGCCGTGATTCCCTTACGACACCACCAACAACGGCTGCGTGACCGTCGGCAGCGTGATTTCCACCGTTGTCCCCTCTTCTACTACACTCGTAATCTTAATTTCTCCGCTATGGTTTTCGATGATTTTGTAACAGGTCATCAGGCCGAGACCGGTGCCTTTTTCCTTTGTGGTGTAAAACGGCTCGCCGAGTGTCGGGATCCGGTCTTCGGGAATCCCTACGCCCTGGTCGATGATCTGAATCGAAATCTTGCCGTCTTCCTTTTGCTTGACCTTCACGTCGATTTGGCCGCCGGTGGGCATCGCCTCAATCGCATTCTTCAGCAGGTTGAGAAACACTTGCTTCAGCTGATTCTCCTCGCACATCACCTTCGGCAGGTCGCTGTCAAACTCGACATAAATCTGGACATTATTCAAAATCGACTGGTTATTGATCAGGGTGACGACGTCTTTGATTAAATTTTTCACATCTTTTTCAATAAAAACCGCGGCAGTTGGTTTAGCAAGAACGAGGAATTCGCCGACGATGCTGTTAATCCGGTCAAGCTCTGAGAGGACAATATCAAAGTAATCCGGGTGCGTTTCCCCAGACTTGAACAGCTGGATAAAGCCGCGGATGGATGTGAGTGGATTGCGGATTTCGTGGGCAATCCCGGCTGCCATTTGCCCGAGAAGAGCGAGTTTTTCGGATTTTTGCAGCAGCTGTTCCGTTTCTTCTTTGCGTTCGGAGATGTCCTTTCCAATGCAAAGCACGGCCTCTTTCCCGCCAAACACTATGTACATAGAAGAGACTTCAAAGAAAAAGGTTGAACCGTCTAGACGTTTTGCCTTGTATTCGATGGTGTTGACCGGTTGTTTTTCTTTATTAATCTGTTTGTACCGTTCTTGTGCACGTTCTTGATATTCTGGGACGATAAAATCAAAAATTGATTTCCCAATCAGTTCTTCCTTGCTTTTTACTCCTGCTGTCCTGACAACGGCTTGGTTGACATAAAGTAGTTTTTGGTCACTTAAAATGTAAACGGGGTTCGGCAAAGAATCGATGAGTTTTTTATAGCTGCACTCACTCTCCCGGACCTTTTTGGCAAAAAAACGTGCCTTGTCATATTGATAGCCCACGATCCATGCAATCACGGTGAAAATCAAAAAATCAAGGGTGAAAAATACTTGTTGGTGATACATTTTTTGAAATAAAGTAAATAATAGCGAAATACCTACGAGCGTGATTTGTCCTGATTTCCTCATGGCCTTGCCCTCTTACGATTCTCTTTTTCTTAAATTATATCACTTATGGGAAATTTGGTGGTAATGGTAGTTTTATGTATGTTTTTGTCGATTCGAGCACAGCTTGGTGAGTTTCGGTTAATTTTTGGTATGATGGAAGGGAAATCCATTTATAAAGGAGATGGAACAGATGTCAATTGCGGTTCTTTACGGGGGAACTCGTCCAAATGGGAATACGGAAGCACTGACCGAGCATGCGATTCGCGGGTTGGATGTGGAGAGAATCAACTTGAGGGATTTTTCGATTTTGCCGATTGAGGATGCGCGCCATGATGAAGCCGGATTCCAAGATCGCGGCGATGACTATAATGCTGTGATGGATCGGGTTTTAGAGCATGACACGTTGATTTTTGCGACGCCGGTTTATTGGTACAGTATGTCGGGGACGATGAAGAACTTCATTGATCGCTGGTCACATTCGATGCGGGATGCGAAGTATCCTGACTTTAAAAAGCAGATGGCTGCGAAGAAGGCCTATGTGGTGGCTGTTGGCGGGGATAATCCGTACTTGAAGGGGTTGCCGATGATCCAGCAATTCAAGCATATTTTTGATTTTATGGGGATGGAGTTTGCCGGGTATGTGATTGGTGAGGGCAATAAGCCTGGGGATATCCAGCAGGACAAAACTGCCTTATATGCTGCTGAACAGCTTCAATTGAAGCTTAAAAACTAACTTGAAAAGCTGCGTTTCAAAGTAAAAGGCAAGCACAATACGCGTGCTTGCCTTGATTTAGGATAATCTTAGGGTTCTTATTTAAAGGTTCTTTTCGAAAAAACAACAATCGTGCCGAAACAGCCTATTTATAAGCCGTCGTAACCTTGAATCATCATGAAAAAGATATGGTTAAAACTCAAATTTCACAGGTCTTAAAAATAAATCCTTTAAGGTTTCTTCCGCATTTTTACTTTCAAATATGATCTCATATAATGCCTGACTAATCGGAAGTTGAACGTCATATTGAATGGATAATGTTCTTAATGCCTTTATGGTTGCAACACCTTCTGCTAATTTCCCAAACTTTTTTCCTTCCACTAATGCCTGTCCAAATTTTCGATTATGACTATGATCTGAAAATAATGTTGCTTCATAGTCTCCTAGATGACTTAATCCATATACCGTTACATCATTTCCACCCATTGCCCTGACGAGACGAGAGATTTCCCTTGCTCCCCTTGCCATTAGTGAACCTTTTAAACTGCTATAATGTAATCCATCCAACATTCCTGCAGCGATTCCCATCACATTTTTTGCCGCAGCCCCAATTTCATTTCCAATCAAGTCTTGCCCATAGTAGAACCGAATTAAATCACTGTTCAATTCTTGGACTATTTTTTTCGTTACTTCAATATTGTCAGAACCGATCACCATACAATTTGGAATATGATTCACAAAATCCTGTACATGTCCAGGCCCTACCCATACGGCTAGATTTACATTTTTCCCGACTTCTTCCCCAAATACTTGAGAAAGTCTTTTTCCGCTTTCCGCCTCTAATCCTTTCATGCATAAAACAAATGTTTTGCCTTGTATTTCATTTAGCGAGCTTAATCGTGTTGCAAATGAGCGTAATTCTTGTGCACTAATGGAAATGATGATGATTTCAGCAAATGATACGGCCTTTTCCAATGAATTCGTCAGTTCGATCTCTTCTGGTAATGACAGGTAATCATTTCTTCTGCTTTCCTTTAATCCAATGAAATTTCTGGAGTTTTCTCTGCCCCATAATTGAACATTGTGTCCAACTTTATTCGTGTACCAGGCCAAAAAGGTTCCCCAACGTCCACAACCTAAAACCGAAATATTCACGATTTCACCCTCAGCTTTTTTAAAATTTATCCATCCTTACTTGTAAAAAACTAAAACCCTTAATCTTCTGTCCCTAATACATCGGTGTTCGGGGGTTCATACCCCATTTGGCGTAACATGGCGACAATTTGCCCCTTGTGATGGAATTCATGTGTAATGGTATGCATGAGCAATTTTCCGGTTGTGATGGATAGCGTTTCTGGTGCCTCTCTCCAAGGGATCTTTTTTTCCATCATCTCATTTAATTGATTTCTAGGAAGTTCAAATACCTCATTTACAATCGAATCTACCTGTTCGAAACGGTCCTTTATTTTTTCCAAATTAAATTGATCCCGTTTCTCCTTTGGAGTAATCGGCTTCTTTGTCTTTTCTAATACAAATGAGCCTAGCCATGCATAGTAACAATCTGCTATATGTATCAATGTGTCCCGTACACTTTGCAAAGCGAAGCCATGTTGGTGAGTAAAATCCTTGGGATTTAGTTGCGCACAAAAGTCTAATAGTGTGCCGCGGGTTTGTCGGACCCATTCATATTCGTTTTGATTCATCATGCCACCCACTTTCAAGGAATACTATTACATATTCAATATGTGTAAAAAAATACCTTCTCCTACTTCGCTTCTACGTCAGGTCAATCAAATAGGGGCTGCGATCTGCAACCCCATTTATCCCAGCAGGTAAGATATAATATCCATATTAGTACTTTGAAGAGAGCATGGCATATCCTTTCGATTTGACTTCAATGCAAAATAAAAAGTGTCGGCCTTATCCTGAAACAAGTGGGTTCGTAATAGGCTCAAGTCTAGTTCTAGTTTGCTTGTTATCTGTTCATAAAATTGACCTTGCGTCATCCGATCCACTGAACCTAAGTGAAAAATCCCTTTTAGCTTATTTTCCATAATGAATCGAAGTTGCTTGGCTAACTGAATATCTAAAAGATTGTTACAAACGAGATTGCTGTACACATCGATCATTTTTTGACTCTTTATACTTTCTTTGATTGCATTGTATCTTGGAGAATCCTTCCCCCATATCGCTGGAATCCGGATAATGTTTGCTCGCTCGACTAAAATTTCCTTCAGCATCTTTTCGCATTCAATTTTGAAGGATCCATATTCGGATTGGGAAAAAGGTAGATCTGTTTCGGTGTAGGGTCTAGTATAGTCGCCATCAAATACATTTGTGGTAGAAAAGAAATACAAACGACCATTCTCATTGCGTAACTCTTCAGCCAATTCTTTATGAAACATGAGCTGATGATCATAGTCTCCTCTAAGGCAAGATATCACTATGCCAGGTTTGATTGCACGGATGATTTCCTTTAGCTTATCGGTTTGCTTCACTTCCAATTGAAACTGCTTACCATCAGGGAGACTGGGTAACGTTGTTGAATAAGTTCCATATACGTCAAAACCATCCCTCAATTCATCCGTTAAAGCTCTCCCAACAAGACCACTCGCACCAAGAATAAGAACCTTTTCCATCGTACTTCCCCCATTCATCAACATGCTTTTATAATTAAACGATTGAATACAGTAAAAAGATACGCGATTTGCAACTATACTGTTCGACAAAAATCGGGTGGTGACAGGCACCACCCGATTTTTGTCGAAAATGATTATTTTTTATCTGCTAATTCAAGTCTTTCCGGTTTGTTTACGATGAAGATGTAGGATAGGGCTCCGATCAACATGATGCTGGCGACAAAGATGAGGGCGCCGTTAAAGGAATGGGTTTTAGCAAAGATCAATCCGATTACTAATGGTGTAACAATTCCTGCCGTATTCCCGATCGTATTGAAGATACCGCCGGTTAAACCAACCAATTCTTTCGGTGCCATATCACCGACAAGGGACCAAGTAATCCCTGCCATCCCTTTTGCGAAAAAGGAAACCGTCATAATAATGATAATAATCGAAATATTTGAAGTGTAGTTCGCCAATACGATACTGCTTGACAAAAGAAATCCCGCAATGATTGGAGTTTTACGTGCCACAGCGAGTGATTTTCCTCTTTTCAATATGGCGTCAGAAATAAATCCTCCGAAAAGCCCTCCAAAAAATGCTCCCACATACGGAATCGATGCTGCAAAACCTGTTTGAATGAGTGTCAAGCCCTTCTCCTCTACAAGATACGTAGGGAACCAAGTTAAGAAAAACCATACAATCGTATTCATTGCGTACTGACCAATATAAATTCCAGCCATTTGTCTATTAGTCAACAATAAGCGGACATCAGACCATTTCCATTTGCGTTTTACTTCTTCATTGGCGAGTCCCCCGCCTGAGTTAATATAATCAATTTCTGCTTGATTGACACGTGGATGATTATAAGGTTCACGGACAAACTTAAACCATAGGATTGCCATCACGATTCCTGCTCCACCTGATACCCAGAATACATGACTCCAGCCGAAATCTTTTAAAATCCATGTCATAACCGGTGTAAAAAGTGCTAATCCAAAAAATTGTGCGGAGTTATAAATCGATACAGCTCTTCCACGTTCATGCTGCGGAAACCACATAGTGGTTAATCGGCTGTTTCCTGGAAAGGATGGAGCTTCTGTTATACCCACTAAAAATCTTAAAATGAATAATCCAACTAATGTAGTAATAAATCCTTGGAAAAACGTACAAGCGGACCATAATAATAAGGCAATTCCATAAACATTTCGAGCGCCAAATCGATCCAGCAGCCACCCGCCTGGGATGTTAAAAATCGTGTACGCCCAGTTAAAGGCGGAAAAGGCAATTCCCATTTTTACCGCGTCAAAAGCGAGGTCTTCTCGCATGACGGGAGCAGCGATACCAAGAGCAGAACGGTCGATATAGTTAATAATCGTAACGATAAATAACATGGTAAGGATCAAATACCGGACTTTGGATTGTTTAAGGTTCTGACCCTCAGGGCTTATCCGTTGAGCACTGCTATTATTCATTAACTTTCCTCCTATTCTTTGAAAACACGAATCTACTATTATTTATGGATGGTTGAAATACCGCTCCAGGCACTTCGCTTTCCGTGGGCGGTTCGGGGAGCCTCCTCGTCGCTTCGCTCCTGCGGGGTCTCCCCTGTCCCGTACTCCCACAGGAGTCTTCGTGCCTTCCGCTCCAATCAACATTGTACTTTTTTACCAGAATATGATTTCAGTTCAATCGTTTTTTCATTCTTTATCTCACCAAACATGGTTTCTTGGAGTGGTATTGCCAATCTTTAATGAGGTATTGCATCGAAATGGTATCATCCCGATCATGGTACGGTAATCGATGATATAATTCATTTGCTTTCATAACCTTATCCATATTGATTTCGACACCCAGACCAGGTAAATCAGGCAGTTTAATGACTCCATCTCTTATTTGCATCGGATTGTCACATAATTCTTGACCATCCTGCCAAATATAGTGGGTATCGATCGGCGAGATATTTCCTGGTGCCGCAGCTGCAACCTGCGCAAACGCTGCTAAGGTAATATCAAAGTGGTTATTGGAGTGGGACCCCCATGTTAACCCCCAGTCCTTCAATAAATAAGCCATCCGAATGCTTCCATTTAATGTCCAGAAGTGAGGGTCGGCTAACACAATATCCACAGCTCGAAGTGCAGCGGCATGATGGAATTGGCGCCAATTGGTCGCAATCATATTGGTCGCAACCGGCAGCCCCGTTGCATCTTTGAATTCAGCCATAATCTCACGGCTGGAGAATCCAGCTTCAGGACCGCATGGGTCTTCAATATAGGCAAGAATATCATGTTTTCCTTTGCAAAGCCTTATGGCTTCTTCTAAGGACCAAGCCCCGTTTGGATCTAGGTTGATTCTTGCCTCAGGGAAGGCTTCATGTAACGCTTGAATTGCTTCCATTTCTTCGTCGCCGCTCAAGACCCCGCCTTTTAATTTGAAATTGGTAAATCCATAACGGCTATGTGCTGCTTTTGCTTGTGAAACAATTCCCTCAGCGGTTAAGGTTTCCATTCGTCTTACACGATCCCAGTCATCCTTCCATTCGGTTTCGCGTAAATAAGGCAGATTCATTTTTTCGCTATCCGCGATATAGAATAGATAGCCTAGGAACGGAACTTCTGTCCGCTGCAGACCTCCATCGCCCAGGAGAGCCGCGATGGGCTGGTTCACGAATTTTCCAAGTAAGTCCATCATCGCGCATTCGACTGCTGCTTCTGCCTGGACGACAAATTTCAAATTGGCTAAGTTTAATCCTTGTAACCCTTCACCAGAGTCCCCTTTTACACTTAAGCCTCCGCTTCTTATGGCCGTAAGGCAAGCTCGATAGTTGGCAATTTCTTGGCCAACTACAAACGGGCGATAGCTTTCTAGCATTCTCGTAATGTCTTCGCCGCCATGAATCTCACCGATTCCCTTATTTCCCGTTTCATCTTCTAAGATCACAATATTACGGGTAAAAAAGGGTCCATGACAGCCGCTTAGGGTAAGTAGTGCACTATCATATCCGGCAACGGGGATCACTTTCATATCTGTAATGATGGGGGATCCTTGTCTTCTCATTCCATACCATCCTTCCTGGCTTGATTCACTTATACATTTTTTTCAAAAGGCTGTTTTCTAAAAGATTGGTGTTGTTAAAAAGTTATGTGCGATGTTGATTGGAGCAGAAGGTGTTCACCTGTCCCGCGGAAAGCGAGCATCCTGAAGCGGAAATCAACCTTTCTTCTTTTTAGTAAAAAACTGCTTTTCAAAAAGTTGTGTGACAGCGCTATCAATTTAGCGCATCCGGACTCATTTCTAAAAAATGTTTGCTTTTTAAAGCTTCACAGATAAAAGGCTGAGTATCGCAGATAAAACGTATAGTATCGCAGATAAATGCCCCAGCAACGCAGATAAATGTTCATTTTCCGCAGATAAATCTTTTTGAATGTGTACTTTTTTTAAGTAAATCTATGAAAATAGCTATTTTTGGCGACCATTTCAGGGGGATTCCCCCCAAAGTGTCTCCTATTAGACTCATTGGCGACAAAACAGGTTGATGAAAGACCGAATTGTCGCCTATAAACAGAGATTTTCTAAGGATCATGTAATCGGAGCTGGATTAAACAAGGCTAAGTCATTGTGCAATCCCCAATGCTCCGTCCATGTTTTCTTCTGACCGCTTGCCACTTCCAAAATAAAGTGGAAAATCTCCCAGCCAACTTCTTCGATCGTTCTTTCTCCTGTAGCAATCGTGCCGGCATTGATATCAATCAAATCGTCCCAATGCTCTGCCAAAGCGTTACGGGTAGCCACCTTCACGACGGGGGCCATGGCCAGTCCGTATGGCGTTCCTCTTCCCGTTGTAAACACTTGAAGATGCATCCCGGAAGCGAGCTGTAAGGTTCCACAGACAAAATCACTGGCAGGTGTGGCGGCAAAAATCAACCCTTTTTCAGTTGCCTTCTCACCAGGTGCAAGGACGCCGGAAATCGGACTTTTCCCTGACTTGGCAATCGAACCCAATGATTTCTCCACGACATTGGCTAATCCACCCTTTTTATTCCCTGGAGACGGATTCGCCGATCGGTCTACTTCTCCTTTGGACAGATACTGATCATACCATTCCATTTCACGAATTAACGCATTTCCTACTTCTTCATTGACCGCCCGCGGTGTTAATAGATGAATCGCATCGCGTACTTCTGTTACCTCTGAAAATAATACCGTCGCCCCGGCCCGAACCAATAAATCGGCTGCATAGCCAACCGCTGGATTCGCGGTGACACCTGAGAAGGCGTCACTTCCCCCGCATTGCAGGCCGATGACTAGATCCGAAACCGGACAGGTTTCCCGTTTTCTTCTATTTAGTCGGATTAATCTTTCTTCCGCCATCTCCATAATCGATTGAACCATGCCCATCATCCCCTGCTGATCTTGAAGCGAGAGGATATCGGCTTCATTCCGCTCCGGAGTGATTCGAATTGGTGAGAGCTTCTCACATCCCAGACCAATGACCATTGCTTCTCCCCCAAAGTTCGGGTGTTTGGCTAGGTTGGTAATCGTTCGAATTGGAATCTCAGCTTCAGGGGCATTGATCGCCACGCCGCATCCATAGCTATGATTTAAGGCCACGACATCATCCACATTCGGATACTTCGGTAAAATCTCTGCCTTTATTTTTCGAACGACAAAATCAAGAACGCCGACCACACATTGAACACTTGTGGTAATTCCTAAAATATTCTTGGTTCCGGCACTGCCATCCTGATTCCGAAACCCTTGAAACGTATAGCCTTCTAATGGAGGCAACGCTTCAGGAACCTGATTGGCGATCGGTAACTCGTTTAAATTAGGAGAGGCCGGCAGTTTTACTAACGACTCTTCCACCCAGCTGCCTTTTTGAATGAAGGCAGCTGCATAACCAATTACTTCTCCATAGCGGATAATCTCTTCATCTTCCTTGATATCGGTTAAAGCGACTTTATGTCCCTGAGGGATTCTGTCGATCAGTTGGAGTCCACAAGAGAAAACCGTCCCAGGTTCTAAGCCCCCTGTATTCACGACGATGGCGACATTGTCTTTTTCATTTACTTGAATATAAAGAGGTGTTTCTTTTACCTTCGTTTTCAAGTTCATGGTCCTCCCGTGTTTTATTTAACAAAAACTGTTTTAATCGATGTAAAGAACTCTTTTGCCGCTTCTCCTTGTTCACGGGAATGCGAGCTGGAGTTTTTCATGCCTCCGAATGGCGCCTGTAGTTCCACCCCGGCACTTTCTGCATTGACCCGAATCAACCCTGCTTCCATATCGCTGACGAAGGATAGCAGATTCTGAATATTTGTGGTAAAAATAGAAGCGCTCAATCCATACTGCACATTGTTCGCAATCTTCAGGGCATCCTCTACGGATTCAGCCTTCAAGAGGGCGATGACAGGTCCAAAGATTTCTTCCTGTACAATCGCCATATCCTCTGTACAGTGATCAAAGATGGTTGGTTCAACATAGAAGCCGTTCGCCAATTCTCCTTCTACGACGCGTTTTCCGCCAGTAAGCAGTTCAGCGCCTTCCTCGAGCCCTTTCTCTATGTAGGATAGAACGGTGTTAAGCTGGCTTTCACTTGCACTTGGTCCCATCCATACCGTGCTGTCGAGTCCATTTCCAATTGTAATCTCTTGTGTTTTTTGCACAAGCTTTTCTTTGAATTCTTCGTAAATTCCTTGTTCCACGATCACGCGGCTAGTTGCTGTGCACTTTTGACCAGTTGAACGGAAGGCACCGGCAATGACGGCTTCTACTGCGAGGTCAAGATCGGCATCTGCTGCCACAATCACAGGGTTCTTCCCGCCCATTTCCAGCTGGTATTTGGCCCCGCGCTGTAAGGCAGCCTGACCAATTCTTTTTCCAACACCGTTGGAACCGGTAAAGGTAATCCCGTTAATATCCTCATGATCGGCGATCCCTTGTCCAATCACACTTCCTGGTCCTGTAACCATATTCACGACCCCAGCAGGGAAACCGGCTTCTTCAAAGCACTCAATGATTTTTGCAAGGGTAACAGCGGTTTCCGTTGCAGGCTTGACGACAATGGTGTTTCCATATACAAGTGCCGGTGCCATTTTCCAAATCGGAATCGCAATTGGGAAGTTCCATGGTGTGATCACCCCTACAACCCCAAGCGGCACACGAGTCGTAAACATCAGGGCCGTGCTATCAGTGGACGGAATCACATCGCCTACTTTGCGCATTCCTTCCCCTGCATAATACTTCAGGATGGCAATCCCGCGTGCGGTTTCCCCTTTTGTTTCGGCAAAGGTTTTTCCCATTTCTCTTGTTGCGCATTCAGCAATCTCATCGATCCGTTTTTCAAGAATTGCAGCTGCTTTAAAGAGGTACTCGCCGCGCGCCGCGCCTGAAAGTTTGCGCCAGTTTTCTTTGGCTTGTTTTGCGGCGTTGACCGCACGGTTCAAATCATCCTCGGTTGATTTTTGTACATAGCCGACAATTTCTTGGCTATCGGCTGGATTGATACTTTTTTCTACTTCATTAGAAGCTGAAGCAATCCATTCACCGTTAATATAGTTAAGATAGGTTTTTGTTTGAACAGTTGTGGTCATCTATAAGTCTCCTTTTATGGATTGAACGAGTATGTTTTTTGGATAAAGATCGATTGCTTTGTTCAAAATAGATTCTAGTTCTCTATAATGTTCTTTTTCTACCGGAAGAATTGGCAGTCTTACCGTTTCCCCTACTGGCAATCCCATAATTTCCATACCGGCTTTAATCAGTGAAACCGCATAGCCCTTGCGCTGGTGGCGGATACTATTAATAGGTAAGATCACTTGTTGTAATAAATCTTGTACGACTTCCTGCTCCCCGTTCAATAGCGCTTCGTAAAATTTCCTCGAGATGTGCGGGATGTAATTCGAAATCGCTGATGAGTAAGAGTCAAAACCGAGTGGAACAAAAGCCGGCATCGTTACTTCCGCTAATGGCATTCCATTCAGCCAGCTAAACCGCTTTCCAAATGTTTGGGTTAGAATCGTATTTAGCTCCATATCTCCTAAACCATCTTTTACTCCGACGACCTGAGGGACTTCTGCCAGCGCTTCCAAAACAGAAACGGATAAAGAAACCTGATCCCGTTGGTAGACAATTGCATTTAAATCGGTACTTTCCGCAATCGTTTTAAAATAACCCGCTAAGCCTGCCTGTTCCCCAGCCACCAGATATGGAGGCAGGATCAAATAGCCATCTGCCCCTTTGTCTGCCGAGATCTTCGCGAACTCTAAAGAAGTTTGAATATTGCCGCCAACCCCTGTATACACAGGTACCTTTCCGCCTGTAACCGATACGGCCACATCGATCATGGCTTCATATTCTTCTTTACTTATTGATTGATATTCTCCAGCTCCACAAGCTACAAAGATCGCTTCAAGCCCTTCATCTAATAAAAATTGAATATTCGTAGCAAGTCCCTTTTCATTCAGTTGGTTGTTTTCGGTAAAAGGCGCAACTGGAAATCCTAAAATTCCTGTCGGAGCCTTACGTGTTGTCGTCATCCTTGTTCCTCCTTTTGTTTGGTTGTTCGTTTGTTTTATTGTAAGACAAATAAATTAATCGGTCAATTATTTATTTTCTGAAATTTAAAAATCAAATGATTGACAAACAATTTTATTTGTCTTACCATTTGAGAAAAATAATAGATTACCGCATCTTCTTATCACTAGAGTCTTATTTTGTAACCGGTCTCTTTTTGAAAGAAGGTAAGAAATGTTCTACTACTAAAAGGAGTGATAGATATGGAAGCACAATTCGTTCAAGACGCTAAAAAAACAAGTACACCGATTATTACAGAAATGCTGGTGGTTCCCGTTGCCGGACATGACAGCATGCTTCTTAATTTGAGCGGCGCCCATGCCCCCTACTTCACACGTAACATTGTGATTCTAAAGGATAATGCAGGAAATACCGGGGTTGGAGAAGTTCCAGGCGGCGAAAGAATCCGCCAGACCCTCGAAGATACAAAACCATTCGTGATTGGACAATCGATTGGTACATACAAAAATATTTTAACTACGATTCGCAAACAGTTTGCGGACCGAGACTCGGCAGGAAGAGGACTTCAAACGTTTGACCTCCGTACCACGATTCATGCGGTTACGGCTTTAGAAGCTTCACTCCTTGATTTAGTCGGACAATATTTACAGGTTCCTGTTGCTGCTCTTCTTGGTGAAGGTCAACAGCGTGACAAGGTAGAAATGTTAGGGTATTTATTTTATGTAGGAGATCGCAAGAAAACGGATCTTGAGTATTTAAGCGCACCGGAAGCGGAAGATGACTGGTTCCGCCTTCGTCACGAAGAAGCGTTAACACCGGAAGCGATTGTACGTTTGGCGGAAGCCGCCCGAGAGCGCTATGGATTTAATGATTTCAAATTAAAAGGCGGAGTCTTACGGGGAGAAGAAGAAATTGAAGCCGTAACGGCGCTTGCGGAGCGCTTCCCTGAGGCTCGCATTACGCTTGATCCCAATGGCGGCTGGTTATTACAGGACGCGATTCGACTTTGCCGGGATCAACACCATGTGTTAGCTTATGCGGAAGATCCTTGTGGTGCAGAAGGCGGATTCTCCGGCCGCGAGATCATGACAGAATTTAGACGGGCAACCGGACTCCCCACCGCAACGAATATGATTGCCACCGACTGGCGGCAAATGGGGCATTCGATTCAGCTTCAGTCTGTGGACATCCCTCTGGCCGATCCACATTTTTGGACGATGCAGGGCTCCGTTCGCGTTGCGCAAATGTGTCATGAATGGGGTCTGACATGGGGATCGCACTCCAATAACCACTTTGATATTTCACTGGCGATGTTTACCCACGTTGCAGCGGCTGCGCCTGGGAAAATCACGGCAATTGATACTCACTGGATTTGGCAGGACGGGCAGCGTCTAACCAAGGAGCCTTTCAAAATTGTCGGCGGCATGGTGGATGTTCCTGCGAAACCGGGTCTAGGAGTTGAAATTGATATGGAACGGATCGAGAAAGCGCATCAGCTTTATCAACAAAAAGGGCTTGGCTCCCGCGATGATGCCATTGGCATGCAATACCTGGTTCCGAACTGGACGTTTGATCCTAAAAAGCCTTGTATGGTTCGATAAATTTTTTTAGGGTGCGTTTCTCGATCGAGGGACGCACTATTTTTTTAATATGTATTTAATAAATGGGAATTTGTCAGTATAATTGTATTACAATAAGACTATTAATGGAGTCAAATAGAGGTGTTATACTTTGGAACCATCATCAAAGAAACTAGAGGTTCAATCGGTAAGCAGGAATACCCTTTCCAAACAAGTCGTCGACCAGATTGTCCAGCTGCTTGTCAGCGGGCAAATGAAATCGGGTGACAAACTGCCGCCTGAAATGGAACTGATGAAGGAACTCGATGTAAGCCGGCCGGTTTTGCGCGAGGCGCTTAGTTCACTTGAAACGCTTGGTGTGATTACACGGAAGACGCGGGAAGGTACGTTTTTTAATAATAAAGTCGGGTCGTATCCCTTCTCAATCATGTTAGCACTGGCTACGGATAACTTACCCGCCATCATTGAAGCGCGGATGTCTCTTGAACTTGGACTTGTGACGATTGCAGCTGAAAAAATTAAGGATGAAGATCTGGCAAGACTGCAGGAAACCATTGAGACCATCAAAAATAGCAAAGATAATAATTACGGTGAGGCCGACAAGGAATTTCATCGAATTATTGCCATGAGTGCAAATAATCCGATTGTCGAGGGGATGATTGACTCCCTGCTGATTACCCATGAGAAAACAGATAGCCTCATCCAGTACAGGGAACGCGACCTAACCGTAGCTTTTCACCAAGGCATTTACGAAGCACTCGCAGCGCACAACCCACATGAGGCCTTCAACCAAATGTACAAGCATCTAGACTATGTCCGTCAGAAAATACTTCAACATTCACAAATTAATTAGTGTTGTGTTCGAAAAAAATCGGGTGGTGCCACCCGATTTTTTTTATGTATAGGACATATTCAGCATGGGGAGATGAGCCCCTATTTAAGAGCCGCTCCGTATTGGGACTTTACCCTCCACTTTTGCGGATTTACACTCCGGTTCTGCTCATTTACCATCCGCTTTGGGCGAAATACCTTCCACTTCGATAAAGTCCTCCTCATTAAGAGGCCTCTACCAGGCTCAAATACCTTTTTTTGAAGGGAAATTTCCTTTTTTAGTAAATCCCTGCCCCCCGCTTTTCCTACAAATCTGCAAATCTTGCTTTTACCTACCGGTTTCAGGGTTTTACCCTCCGCTTTTGTGGATTTACACTCCGGTTTTGCTCGTTTACCATCCGCTTTGGGCGAAATACCCTCCACTTCGATAAAGTCTTCCTCATTAAGAGGCCTCTACCAGGCTTAAATACCTTTTTTTAAAGGAAAATTTCCTTTTTAGTAAATTTCCATCCCCGCTTTTCCTACAAATCTGCAAATATTGCCTTTATCCACCGGTTTCGTGACTTTACCCTCCGCTTTTGTGGATTTACACTCCGGTTTTGCTCGTTTACCCACCACTCTGGCCGAAAGATCCACGGGGACGGTTCTCACTGGTTTTTTACTGTTCGGCAAAAATCGGGTGGTGCCAGGCACCACCCGATTTTTGTCAAATTCTTATAGCATTTTCTCAATAACGGCTTTTGCGGTTTCTTCTTTGTTGAGTGTTGATTCTTTGTAGTTTCTTCTGAAGAATTCGGCATATAGGATGTCGAGCAGGTAGAGCTGTGAGATTTTGGCAGAGAGGCTGCCGCCTTGGAGCGGTCCTTCGTTTGATCCGCAAAGCAGGGTAATATCTGCGTAATTGGTTAAGGGTGATTTCGCGAACCGGGTAATCGAAATGACTTTTGCTCCTCTTTCCTTTGCTGCCTTTGCGACATCAATCGTATCCTTCGTGGATCCTGAATAGGAGATCGCAACCGCCACATCCCTGTCTGTCATTAACGAAGCAGACATAATTTGCAGATGGGAATCAATCGAACATTCCGTTTTATTCGTGATCCTCATAAACTTATTCTTCGCTTCCATTGCCGTCATCAACGAAGACCCTACGCCAAAAAAGTGAATCCGGTCTGCCTGAATGAAACAATCAATTGCCTTCGAAATATCTGTCTCATTAATGAGATTCGAGGTTTCTGTTAGCGCGTTGATATTCGTCGCTAAAATTTTCGAGGCTAATTCGCCGATCGTATCCTGCTGAGTAATTTCGCCGGACATTTGCTGCGTTTCTTCATCTTGGGTACTATGGGCTAAGGCAATTTTAAATTCCTGATAGCCTTTTAAATTCATGGTTTTGCAAAATCGAAATACACTGGCCTCGCCGACATTGCATGCATCCGCAAGGTCGGTAATCGACATGTAGATGACATCCTGCATATGTTCAAGAATATAGTCGGCTACCTTTTTTTCAGATTTCGTAAAGGCATTGTAGTTTGAACGAATCAATGAAAAAATATCTACTTTTGACATACATAGCACTCCTTCTAGTTCCCACTTCTCAGATGAAGCGAAACCGCCCCAAGAATTCCAGCTTTATTTCCAAGAGAAGCTTTTAAGATTTTTACATCGGAAAAGCTTTCCATGATTAACTCCCGTACTTCAGCCGCCACCATCTTCACCAAAATTTCCTGTTCCATTACACCGCCGCCAATGATGATTGCACGGGGGTTAAAGATGTGGACCAACGAAGTAAGTCCGATAGCCACTTCAAATACCCAATGATTGAGCACATCGATCATCCGGCTGTCACCGTGGTAAAGTTTTTCAAAAATGACTTTTCCATTCAGGCACTCCGGATCCACTTCTTTTGCCATCCGCACCAAGGCGGTCGTGGAGGCATATTGTTCATAACAGCCTTGTCCACCGCAGTTACACGGCAGTCCTTTAGGATGGGTCAAGATATGCCCAAATTCAGCCGCTACCCCATTATATCCTGAATAAATTTCGTTATTTTGAATGATGGCACCGCCGATACCGGTTCCATAGGTCAAACAAAGAAAATCCTGAAAATCCCGGCCGGCACCAAAATACTGTTCTCCCAAAGCAGCCGCATTCACGTCATTCTCTACTTTAACGGGAACCTTAAATTTTTCTTCTAACAGATCCTTTAACCGCGTTCCCGTATAGTTGGGGATATTTTCATTGGCATAAATAATGCAGCCCTGCTCTCGATCCACCTGACCGGCTGTACTGATTCCGATGGCATCAAAGCCATCATATTCGGATATAATTTGCATGAGCTTTTCAACGACAAATTTTCCGCCTTTTTTGCTTTCCGTATCATATTCTTTAAAGACAGCCAAATTTCCTTTTTCATCGGAAATTCCCAGCTTAATCGAGGTTCCACCAATATCAGCAGCTAATATTTTCAAGTTTCTCACCCTTTACCCATTTCCTAAGGCGGTATAAATCCCACGAGAATCACCCGTGGGATTTATAGCTTGTATCTAAGATATCGCTTGAATAAACCTTTTTGTGATCTCCATCGGTCTCGTAATCGCTGAACCCACAACTGCTGTATGGGCGCCTCGTTCAAAAGCAGCCTTCAAATCCTCCGGGGACCAAATCCCGCCTTCTGCGATAATCGGAAGATCAAAGTCTCTTTTTAATTTCCCTATTAACTCAACATCAGGCAGTTTCTGATCGTGAGTGTAGGAGGTATAACCGCTTAAAGTGGTCCCGATACAATCAAAGCCTAATTCATATGCTAGTTCCCCTTCTTCATAGGTGGAACAATCGGCCATGAAGATTTGGTCCGGGTACTTTTTACGGATGATTGGAAAAATTTCTTGAATGGTCTTGCCATCCGGTCTAATCCGATTCGTTGCATCTAATGCAATGATATCGACTCCCTCTTGATAAAGCAATTCAATTTCCTCCATCGTAGGGGTGATAAATACTTCCGAGCCCTCATACACACGTTTAATAATTCCGATGATTGGCAAGGAAACGGTTTTTTTGATTTCGCGAATATCTTCCACGCTATTCGCGCGTATCCCACACGCTCCGCCAAGCATCGCAGCGTACGCCATCCTTCCCATGATATAGGAGCTGTGAAGCGGCTCCTCTGGAAGTGCTTGACAAGATACGATGAGTTTCCCTTTAATTTTTTCAAATAGTTCTTCCTTGTTCTTCATTTCAAAGCATCTCCAGTTGATTATTTAAAAAATAGCTGTATTTGATTTGCTTTCCGTGGAGATCTGCGAGACGATCCGATAAACACCAAATCTACCTATCTCCTCATGGGTTTTGGCTTTCATATCGCTGATGAACACCAAATTTTCCTATATCATCATGCGTTTTGGCTTTCATACCGCCGATGAACACAAAATCATCCTATCTCCTCATGCATTTTGGCTTTCATACCGCCGATGAACACAAAATCATCCCATCTCTTCATGAGATTTGGCTTTCATACCCTCGATGAACACCAAATCTTCCTATCTCCTCATGCGTTTTGGCTCTCATACCGCCGATGAACACCAAATCTTCCTATCTCCTCATACGTTTTGGCTTTCATACCGATGATGAACACCAAATCATCCCATCTCTTCATGAGATTTGGCTTTCATACCCTCGATGAACACAAAATCTTCCTATCTCCTCATGGGTTTTGGCTTTCATACCGATGATGAACACAAAATCTTCCTATCTTCTCATGCGTTCTGGCTCTCATACCGCCGATGAACACCAAATTATCCCATCTCTTCATGAGATTTGGCTCTCATACCCTCGATGAACACCAAATCTTCCTATATCCTCATGCGTTTTGGCTCTCATACCCTCGATAAACTCCAAGGTTCATCCCTTTTCTGCCCCAATCGCCAATCCTTTTGTAAAATACCGTTGGAATAGGATAAAGATTACGAGCATTGGCACAGCAGCCACCGTAGCTCCGGCCATCTTATAAGCAAAGTTTGGACTTAAATCCTGCATCAAGGATGCAATTCCGACCATTAACGTTTTTGAAGTTTCCTCTTGGCCGACAATTAACTGCCAGAGGTAATCGTTCCATACCTGAACAAAATTCAGGATGAATAACGCCCCAATTCCGGGTTTTACAATCGGCAAGATAATTTTATAAAAAGTATAAAACTCCCCTGCTCCGTCAATCCGGGCCGCTTCTCGTAGTGAATCAGGTATCGTATCAAAAAATCCCTTAAGCAGAAATACTCCAAAGGCTGTGGCAACATTCGGCCAAATCATGCCATTTAGTGAATTTACCATTCCAAACTCCTGAATAATCCTGAATAAAGGAACGATCATGACCTCTTTTGGAATCATTAAACTGGAAATAAAAATGATATAAATAACATTTTTCCCTTTAAACTTCAACTTTGAGAACGCATAAGCAGCAAGTGAGCTGACAATGATCACCGCTACGGTTGTAACCAGTGAGACAATAATACTGTTAAATGTCCATCTTAATGCCGGCTGGTTCTGGAATACGTCCGCATAGTTACTAAAGGACATCGTTTTCGGAAACCAATCAGGAGGCATTTTGATAACATCCGAACTGTTCTTTAAGGAACTAGTAAAAAGCCAATAAAGAGGAAATATATTTAGGACAGCAAAGAAAATGATGATAGCATTGGCGATTACGTCAACGGTTTCTCTTTTTTTCTTGTTTTTCGTTTTCATGCGAATTCACCTCTAATCTTTCTTAAACATTGCTCTTAATTGTGGAACCGATAATATTAATGTAATTAAGAACATAATCACACCTACTGCAGAAGCCACACCAAGCTGATTATACTTAAAGGCATTATTGTATAAGAAATACATAAGAGTCGTAGAAGCATTGTTTGGTCCGCCACCCGTTAATAGTTGAATGACAACGAATATCTTTAAGACGGCAATAATGTTCATAATCGTGATATAGATGGTAGTAGGTTTGACCATGGGAATGAGAATTTTCATGATGATGGTCGTTCTGCTTGCCCCATCCACTTCTGCTGCTTCAAATAGTTCCTTTGGTACCCCGATCATCGACGCAATGTAAAGGATAATCGCTTGACCTACATTGGTTGCAAACGTAACGAAAATGATCACCGGTAATACCGTATGGGGATTCCCTAAAAAGTTCACATTTGAAAAATCCAGTTGTTTTGCCACGTACGGAATCAGTCCATTGGCTGGATTTAGTAAGAAACTCCAGATCATACTCATGACAACCATCGAAACCATTACAGGGATATAGTAGGCTCCTCGGATAAAGGAAACATATTTTGCATTTTTATCAAATACAGCCGATGCAACAAATAGAGAAAATATAACTGTTAAGGCCACAATGAAGATAACGAAAACAACGGTGTTAATCGTAGATTTTACAAAAACAGGGTCCTGAAAGAGTCTGGTGTAGTTGTCAAATCCGACAAATACTTCATTGGTGTAATTAATTCTGAACAAGCTTAGCCGAATTCCTTCAATGATGGGATAAACAAGAAATACTAAGAAGAGTAAAAGTTGTGGAGCTACAAATAGATACCCTGTCATATTTTCTTTGAAAGTATGCTTATTGAATTTCATCGTAACCATTACCTTTCTAAAATTTAAGCCCCTAATCTTGAGGGGCTTAAATTTATAAAGTTTACAGGGCTATTGTTTGATAACTGAGTTGGCCCTTGCATTTTCAATAATTCCATTACCATTTTTCTGATAGTCTTTCACGGCTTGTTCCGCTGACTTTTGTCCAGTTAATAATGCTTGAAGCTCTGGATATAAAGCCTGTCTTAGCTCGCTGTAACCTGGAACACTGCCAGTAAAGTTAAACAAATACTTCGCGTTTTTATCGTATGCTGCGAATAATGGATTTTGAGACTTGAATTCATTTGCTACAGAAGTCCTTACTGGAACCCCATTTTTTGAAGCTTTTACAAGTTCAGGATCTGTTGAGAAGAATTTAACAAAATCTTTACTTACTTTAATTCTTGTTTTGTCCTTTGTATTGAAAACAGCAGCACCTGATACATACGTAAAGGTTAACGGATCGCCGCTTTCAGATGGAATATTTGCAAGTCGGATATCAAACTTAGGTGCTTTACCTGCTGCCATATCTGCTTTTGCATTGTTAAAGAGTACAGAGTTTGTGAAGCTGATCGCGAGCTTCTGGTTTTGGAACATGGCATTGGCATCATTAGATGAAACCGATTCTGCACCTGGGTTTGTTAATCCGGCATCATAGATTTTCTTTAACCATTTTGCTGCCTTCACTCCGTTTGCATCATCAAGGATAATGTTGCCTTTGTCATCGAAGAACTTATTACCAAACATTCTTAAATAAGCTAGGTTCCACGTATCGCCTTGGTTATTTAACGCATATAGCGCCATTGGATACTTATCCTTCGGTAAATCCTTCTTCAACGCATTGAGGATGGTTTCATAATCTTTTAACGTCCAAGTCTTGATTTCATCCTTGCCACCAAGATACTTTTCAAGTCCTGCCGCCTTGAACATATCCGCGTTGTACGCTAAGGTTCCTGGCATATGAGAGAATGGATAGAAGTAAACATCCTTGCCGAACGTCACACTATCCCAGTACTTTTGGTCAATGTCTTTCTTCGCCGCATCATCGACAATATCGTTTAATGGAACTAATGCACCGCGATGTGCATAATCACCCATTGCGAACGTGTTTTCAAAGAAGATATCCGGAGGAGTGCCGCCGTTTAACTTAACATTTAAGAGTTCATCCCTTTGCTCAGCCGCAACTACTTCTACCTTCACTTTTACGTCGTAATCTTTATACTGTTTGGAGAACTTATCTGCCGCATACTTGAAGAAGCTATCGTAGTCTGCCCCTTTTTCAGTAGGGTCCATGACTCCCTTCCATTGCGGTGTTAACATAAGCGACAATTCAACTGTCTTTTTACCATTTGCCCCTGTATCCGATTTACTTGTTTCTTTGTTTGCACAACCGGCTAAAGCTCCAAGTGCAAGCACACCAGTCAAAGCGGTGGCTAGAAAGCGTTTTTTCAACATTCCTTTTTCCCCCTTTATAGCATGTTTTTTATTTTTTGAAGGACAAGCCTGGCTAAAAGCTGATGTCCTTCTTGATCCAAATGCATGTAATCAATCGTATTCATCGGAACACGGCCGCTTAAATCAAGAAACTCAGTTCCTTGCAGCTGCAGTAGCTCCTCTAAATGGCTGGGCAGTTCAGCTGATTTCTGATCACAATTTTTCCCCATTGACTTGCCTACTTCTGTATCAACGTACTCTTTCCCAATGGGAGGCGGCGCCATCACGAACACTTTAGGTGGTGCTCCATTCAAGCCAGCCGGAGTACTTTTTGCTTTAAGCGCGAGCCTGGCAATTCCTTGAGCGATATTAAAAGAAGTGAGATTAAATCTTTCCTTTGTATCATTGGTTCCAAGCATAATCACAACCAACTCAAGCGGCGCATGACTCATTAAGCAAGGATGCAGATAGGTCAAACCGTTTAGGCCTTCAAACAATGGATCGTCTACGACGCTTGTTCGGCCGGAAAGTCCTTCCTCGACAACTTGAAAGTCATCGCCTAATCCTTCAGCCAGCAAGCTGGTCCATCTGACTCCTTCAGGAAATCTCCCCATCGTTGCGGCATCAAAACCCCATGTATTTGAATCTCCGAAGCAGACAATTCTTCGCTTCATGTTAGTTTTTTCCGTATTTTAGAATTGCTTGGTCGATCATCTCTTTAATTGCCGGGATATTATTTAAATCCTCTCCGTGTACCGGCTCAAAAGGTGCTCGAACGCTTCCAACATTGACGCCATTTAATTTAAGAACTTCTTTAATGACGGAATACATCGAACCATTTAAGGAACATAAAGCGATAATAATGTCATTGATATCTCGTTGAATGCTTCTTGCTTGTTCAACGTTTCCAGTTGAAACAAATTCTTCGGCTTTTAAAAATAACTCCGGCATCGCTGCATAGGTTCCGCCAATTCCGCTATCAGCCCCAATGATTCTTCCGGCCACATATTGTTCGTCAGGTCCGTTAAAGACGATAAAGTCTTCGCCTGCTGCTGCCTTAAAGCGTTCAATGTCCATCGCTGGCATCGAAGAGTTTTTAACACCCATTACTTTTTTATTCTCAATTAATTGCTTGAATAGATTCATGGATAGATTGTACCCAGTTGTTTGTGGAATGTTATAGATGATGAATGGTAGCTCCGCTGCATCCATAATGTCCGTCCAATACTTATAGATTGAACTTTCAGGAAGTTTAAAGTAGATCGGCGGGATGGCGGATAAGGCATCATAGCCAAGCTCTTCCGCATATTTTGCTAATTCCACACTGTCTCTTGTGGAAGGTGCTCCAACATGAGCGATGAGCGTCAGCTTCCCTTTTACGGTTTCGGCCACATATTTTAATGTCGCTTTTCTTTCATCAAGGTTATGGTAAATGCATTCTCCAGAACTTCCGCTTACATAAAGACCTTGAACCCCTTTTTCATAAAGATAGTTACAAAGATCCTTTGTACGGCTCTCTGATATTTCTCCTGCATCGTCGTAGCACGCATAGAATGCTGGAAAAACACCTTTAAATTTTTGATTTGTCATTTATCTTCGCCACCTGGAAATGAATTTATTGGTACCGTTTACAAAGTAAATATATCACGCTTGAGTGGTTCTGTAAATAATTTTCACCAATTTAATTTATTTTGGAAAAAATATTCTCCTTTTTGAAAATTTTGCCCGAAACTCCAGAGTTACTTCTTTGTTTTTTAAGGAGATCCATAATCGTTTTTGAAAATTTTCGTCCTCATTCGGAAAATCTTCGCGATAATGGGCCCCCCTGCTCTCTCTTCTTTCCAACATTGCCTTTAACAGAATTTCCGAAAGCAGCAAAAAATTTCTTGCTTTAAATGCACTTTTTCGTTCATTTTCGTTCTGTACATGAAGACTCATATTGAATGAGGCCTTTAATTCGGTTACCTTTTTTAGGGCGGATGTTAGATTTTTTTCATCTCGAATCACATTTGCCTTCAACCACATGAGTTCCCGGATTTCTTCGATTACTTGATGTGGGGTGATGGACTTCTCGGATGTCTTTGGAATGGACTTGTTTAATTGATCGATTGCCGCTTGGATATCAAGCGGTTCAAGCCGGCCATTGTTCACATAATCCAGACAATTCTGGGCGGCTCTTTTTCCAAAAACCATACAGGAACCTGTAGAATTTCCTCCCAATCGATTAGCTCCTTCAATTCCTCCTGCGAGCTCACCGATTGCATAAAGTCCTGGTACAGAGGTCCGTCCACAGCTATCCACCTTGACCCCGCCATTACTAGCATGCGCAAAAGGAGCAATTTTGCAAGCGTCCGTCACAAGATTGATTCCTCTTTCTTTCAGCCAATTAAGATAGATCGTATAGAAATCTCGCTGATCCTCATAAATCGCCTCATCAAAGACAAGCTCGAAACCTGCTTCGCTTTTGGTTCGGATAATTTCTTTCATCATCGCGATATCAAAGTATTTTGACGGGAGAGAATGGGTAAATGGCCCATGTGTACTCCGGATTTCCAAGCATTCTTGCTTGCTGAGCCCGTCGGGAAGCACCTTTTCTAAAATACTGATCCCTTCTTCATCCACAAAATCTTTACAATAATTTAGGGTGTGTTCGCCCCATAATGTCTTATATTTTGGTGCGGTGAATCCTGGAATGAATTGAATAAACTCCATATTTACGAGACTTGCTCCTGCTTCTAGCGCAAGGATATGCCCCGATCCATCGACATCATTTGGGTTTAAGTTATGCTTGTAAAGATTCCCGAAACCGCCTGTTGCCAAGATGACCGCCTTACAATGGATCAGGATAAGGTGATTTTCGTGGTCCAATAGGAAAGCTCCGGTTACCTTGTTGCCGGTCTTGATTAAGGAAATTACAGCAGATTTTTCGTATAACGAAATATTAGGGTAATGGTTGAAAATCGTTTTCACATTTTCGCGGATTTGGTCCCAATCCCTCAGCATATAAATGGTCCGGCTATGTTCCGCAAAGCAGGCCTTGCGATCGTCAGGCAGTTTAAAAGGCTCAATCCCGATTTCAGGAAATTCTTGGACTCGGTCCTGGATTTCCTCCACATAGATTTGGGCCATTTCTTTGTCGTGCATGTGAAGGCTGACTGCCTCTATGTCTTGTAAAAATACTTCTTTGTCTTGGTGATCCTTGGTCACCTGTGTTCCCAGGGAGGCTTTCAGGGGATAGAAGCTTGAGCCGGAACAAACATGGGTTTTGGTCGACATGATCACGGTTTTACCGGCTTTCGCCAACTCGATGCTTACCTTTAGGCCGGCGATGCCGCTTCCTACGACGAGTACATCGGTTGTGATGGTTTCTTGGGGATTCATGGGCTCACCCCCTATAATTTAACTTTGAATACGATTTTTCTTACTTTTTCCGATGTGTCGACCTTGATTCCGGTCATATGGGCATCCTGTGGGAAGAGAATCATGAAGTTTCCCTTTTGTAATGTGGCCGCTGATTTTAGGTTGCCTTCGAGTAGAAAATAGTCGTCTTGTTCATCGTATGGTTGTTTGATTTTCATTTGGTCGAACGGCTCAAAGCCGATTTGTTCTGTTCCTTCTAATAGATAATGGACATCTAGATACTTTTGATGTGATTCCCAGAAGCGTTCTTGCAGGGTTTTGGTTTCGTATTCGATGAGATTAAAGAATAGGTTTTCGCCGTCGATTTCATGCATGCCGGTTTGGAGGTTTGTGAAATCGGTTTGTTGGATATAGTCGATTGCTTGATTGATTCTTTCATGGATACCTTTATAGAAATGAAAATTACGGATGTGATCAACAATCATCCTTATTAGCCCCTTTTTTATGGATTCGTTTTCAAGTTTAGGATAGCATAGGGGGATAATTTCGTAAATAATTTCCTCTCGTTTGATTTATTTTGGAAAAAATTTTCACCATTTTGTTGAGAGGGCGTGAAGGTATACATCATTAACAATTGGGCAATATCCTTTTTCGAAGATCATTCATGAAAAAAGGACCTTCCCTGTTCGTTTACTGGAGGTCCTTTTAAGTTTCTTATTTATATACATCGCCACGATTATCGATGGTTAAAATATAAATTATTTTTTCATGGTGGTTAATTTCAAAAATAATCCTATACGTTCCAACTCTAAGCCTTAACTTATTTTCTCTTCCCTTTAATGGTTTTATGTCTCCAATTGGAGGACGTATTGTTAAGCCTTCTAAAGCTTTTCCAATTCGTTCTTGAATATTTCTTTCCTGTTTTCTTAAGAATTTAACGGATTCACGACTTAGAGTCAGTCGGTAGGTTAAGCTCACGCTTCGCATCCTCCCACGACACAAACTCCGAGCTATTCTTTAGTTGCCGTTCTTCCTCTTGACTCAACGGAATCTCATCAGATTCCATTACCATAATATCCTCCCAATCTGGTCGTGAATGACGGTAAGACAAATATTTCAAATAATCATAGGCCGATTTTTTTGCATCTTCAGGAAGTTTTTTTATCATCTTATACAATTCTTCATTGCTTATAGCCATATCCATTCCCCCTTCGCAAAAAATCCTTTAATAACTTCATTTTATCATATATCTGATAAGAGATATAACACCTCCGACCCTCTCATCTATTTGAAAAATGACCTAGCTCGATTTCTCAAATCACCATTTTCCAATAAAAAGGGACCTTCTAAAGCTAAATTCCAGAAGGTCCTTCCTATTAGCTAATCAGTAAGAATGAACTCTTTAAATTTCCTATAAGCCTTCTTCGTCCATTCTCCCGCAGTTCCTTTACCGATACTTTTTCCATCCACATTGACAATTGGCAGTATTTCCGATGTTGTACTCGTGATAAATACTTCATCCGCTTGAAGGAGTTCCTCAGGTGTGAATTTTTTTTCGATGAATGGGATCCCTAAAGATTCGGTAACCTTTTTAACGGCCATTCGGGTGATCCCGGATAAAATTTGTTTCGACAGCGGCGTCGTATAGACCACTCCATCTTTCACCATATACACATTTGAACTGGTACCTTCTGTAATAAATCCGTCTCTGACTAGGATTGCTTCATAGCAGCCGGCGTCATGGGCGATTTGTTTGGCTAAAATGTTAGGAAGGAGGTTTAAGGATTTAATATAACAATTGGCCCAGCGTTCATCTTCATGAAAGATTGCCTTCATTCCCTTTTCTCTTGCCTCATTATCAATCCCAGCCACATGTCGAACTGTCATCGTAATGGATACGGGGGCAGCCGGGAATAGATGCTGCCTTACAGCAACCCCTCTAGTTATTTGCAAATAAACAGCACTTTCCAGTTCGTTCGATTTTTGAACCGCTTCTAAAATGAGTGCTTTAAAGTCTTCTACTGATTGTTGAATTGGTAATTTAATCGCCTTTGCACTTTGAATCAGCCGTTGCAGATGCTCCTCCAGCATGAAAGGTTTTCCCTTATACACCCGAATTACTTCATAGACACCGTCACCAAATTGATGACCTCGTTCATCAATTGGAATGACCGGTTCATCCAATTGGACATACTTACCGTTAGCGTAGCCAATGTTCATCGTTTTTTTCCTCCCTTTGATATTTTAAGTAAACGGCAAATAATCTAAAAAATCCAATAGAAGTTTGTCATAATGGCTATAGAATATTTTTATAAGGGGCAACTTGAATGAATATCGAACAAATTGAAGCATTTATTTTTGTGGCAGTAACAAGGAGTTTTAGCAAGGCGGGCGAAGCGTTATTTACCACACAGCCAACGGTCAGCGCCCGGATTAAGGCACTAGAAACCTCGCTGAACTGTCAATTATTTTACCGAACAGGAAATACCGTCAATCTGACAAAAGAAGGGAGTACCTTCCTCCCCTATGCAAAAGATATCCTTCACAGCCTGCAGGACGGCCAATATGCCATTCAGCGGGAGCAACTGAAATTGGTGGGGGAAATTGAGATTTCAGCCGTTTTTGTAGCTGCCTTTCATTTTCTTCCGGATTTAATAAAAGAATTCCATAATCAATTCCCTCAAGTGAAAGTAAACCTGTATACCGGCCATTCTACTCAGGTCTTGGACATGGTGTTAAATCATCAAGTAACCTTTGGGATTGCAAGGGCTGTTAACCATCCAAGAATTGAAAGTATCCATTTGTTCCATGATGAAATGATCCTGGCCATATATCCTGAGCACCCTTTTGGATCAAGGGAAGCCGTAACCATGGAAGAGTTGGCCCGCGAGAAGTTTATTTTGTATAATCGAAATTCAATCGATTGGACCCTGATTCATAATGCTTTTGACCATCTCCAGCTACAGAAGAACGTCATTATGGAAACAGATAATATCGAGGTCGTAAATCGAATGGTGAAACAAAAAATCGGAATCGCCATTTTGCCAAAGTCGGCAATTGGAGAAGAGCTGAAGAACGGTACCTTAATAGAGATAAAAGTGACGAATCTCCCTTACATTCAAAGAGATTATGAATTAATTTATTTAAAAGACAGAAACTTTGACCGCATCTCGGAAAGCTTTCTTGATTTTCTGGTGCAGGGCAAGGAATCTATGAATTCGTCAAAATTCGGGCGGTGACAGGCACCACCCGAATTTTGTCGAATTGACTTTTGCCCATGGAAAATTTGTAACCTAGGATAAATATGCTTATTCGTGGAAAACTTGGTGAATTGATTGGGTTTTAAAGGTGGGGTTAAATGAACAACTATACGAATGATAATACTGCTAGAAGATATAAAGCACATGTAAGTATTCTTGGTACGACTCAGCTTCATTTACGTAATCCTTACATTATTGCTTGGTGGTCGGCAGCATTCCCCGGATTCGGACATTTGATTTTATCAAAATATATTAGAGGATATGTATTATTTATATGGGAAGTTGTTGTAAATATAAATGCCCATGTCAACCTTTCCATGATTTATTCATTCCAAGGCAATATAGACTTAGCCAAAGAGGTATTAAACACTAGGTGGCTGATCATGTATATTCCCGTTTACCTTTTTGCAATTTGGGATAGTTATCGAACAACCGTAGATATGAATCGGGTTTATCTTTTAGCTGAACGTGAGGAACATCGTTTTAATTCCTTTACCTTGGGAGCATTAGAAATTAACTACCTTGATAAAAGAAACCCAATTCTCTCCCTCATATGGTCATTGTTTATTCCAGGTCTAGGACAACTCTATATCCATAGGATTTTGACTGCCTTTTTTGTCATCATTTGGTTAGTCATCTTTTTTTATTATTCGCACTGCCTCGAGGCCGTTTCCCTTTTGTTTTTAGGCAAAATCAAGGAAGCTACTTCTGTATTAAAACCTGAGTGGCTTTTATTTATCCCATCCCACTATGGGTTCGCCATGTATGACTCTTATATTAATACGGTTGAAAATAATAAACTTTTTGAAAAGGAACTAAGGAATCATTTGAAAGAAAATTACCAAGCCTCTGGATTCAGAATATCAAAAGGACAAAAAGTGAAGTGATGAATTTGCAGCTTTTTTCAACATTTGAAACAACCCACTATTTAGAAATGGCCATATCGAAATTGGAAAAAAGAGGAATGAAAAAAGAAAATATCTATGCAGTCCCACTGGACAATCGTTCTGAGGAGAGAAAAGTTTTTGATTCCCTTCATCGCTCTGATGGTACATCGCTTATTGATATAGGAATGGCACTCGGAACAGCTTTTTCTGTTATAGGAGCAAGTATTGGGTTTAAATTATCATGGGGCCCAATTTATTGGGGGCTTATTAGTGCTATGATTGGGTTTGCTCTAGGATTTGCGATTCGGCTTTTTACTGAATTGGTTGTAAAGAAGAGAAAAAGGCTGTTAAGAGGTAAGCATTCTGAAATTATCCTCATTATTAATTGTGAAGAATCTCAAGCTGAATTAATCGAAAATATTCTTTGGAATCATTTTGCGTTAGGTGTAGCAAAAGTGAAGGAACGTTAAGGAGCGGGGGTTAGTTTGTGGAAACTCATATTTGTCCTATTTATCATATTTAACATAATTGCCTTTTTTGTTCCAAAGAGGATCGGTAGAATAGAGATTTACGCCACATGTTTTTTTGCATATGCATACGGTTTGACAACTGATATGGTACTTGATTTGCATTATCATCTTTATGGCTATTTTCAAAAAGGCTTTCAATGGATAGCATTACTTGGAATTATTCTTTACTTTCCGGCCATTAGTTTCCTATTTCTCAATTTTTATCCTTCTGAAAAAAAGATAGTAAAAAAAGCTATATACATCTTATATTGGTCTGTTTTCTCTATTACTTTTGAATGGATATCCTTGCAAACTGATTTTTTTTACTATAACGGGTGGAAGCTTTGGTATTCTGGAGCATTATATCCTGTCATCTTTTCAGTTCTTGTGATAAATATGCGGTTGGTTCAAAGAATTATTAAATAATTTTATGCTTATATTCGACGAAATTCGGGTGCACCACCCGATTTTTGTCGAATGAATATAATCCTTTTCCATTAAGAAAGGACCATTCTGAAATCTCAGAAAGGTCCTTTCTTTTATTATGAAACCTATTTATAAACCGAACTCGGTATTTTTACAGTCGGGAATCCTGCAGCGTATGGCCCTACTTCGTATTCTTGGAAAACTAATTTAATGCCGCCATCTGTATAGTAAAATTGGGTGTATTTATCAATAACAACATCACTAAGTTTTGTAACTGTGAAAATCTCCGGATGCTTCATCATGTAGTTGTAGGCATATTGTTGTACCCTGCTGATTTTGGCCTTTGATGTAAGTTTATCCATAAGCTTAACTTGTTTTCCACTGCTGATGATGAAATTATAGGAGGTTGCGGTTTCTGAACCATGTGCACCGCCTAGATACAAAGAATCGTAGAGAATAATACTTAAATGTTTTCCATCATTGTATTTCACGCTGTAGAATGTGGAGTAATCGTAATCACACGCATACGAATATTCACTGCACCATTCCGGATCATCTTGTTTGACCTGCTTTTCGTCTGCCAGCATTTTAAGATAATTCTTATATGCGTCCTTCGCATAGCCTAATAAGGCCTGGTTAATCTTCTTTTCAGCTGTTTTGCTTTTCAGACCCTTTACCTGTGGGTAAGGCAGATTACCTTTCCCTTTATAGTGATATTTTTTTACCGTTACTCCAAATTTTAAATATTTGGTTGCGACATAGGCTTTTTTCTCTTTATAGCGGATTTGAGACCAACTTGATTTTTGAGCGTAAACCGTCACTTTTGTACCCTTCTTCAAGGATCCAACCTTTTTATACTTAGTCCCTGCCCCGCTCCTAACATTTAACTTATCTACCGCTACAGTTGCACTTTTCGTGGTAGCCGCTTTGACTGGTTCATTGTTCAAAACAAATGTAGAAAACACCGACAAGATGACCGCAAACACCAGCGAAAGCTTAACCGTTTTTACTAACTTCACAAATAATCCCCCTTTGACAACATTCCATAACCATCCAAATTTTAACAGAAGTTGTTGAGCTATTGTAAGAAAAGAATTCGACAAAATCCGGGGTTTGGGGTATTTGATGAGCTGGTGATTGGTAATCCATTTAATACATTTACTTTGTAAGTACTCCTCTTTGTAAAAGTTGATAGGCTTTCAATGCTATTTCAGTGTTTAATCTGTTCTCTGGCATATCAAAATCAAAACCAATAATCTGTTTTATTTTTTCAAGTCGATAATAAATAGTTTGTCTTACTGTATCTAAATATTGAGCTGTAAGCTGCTTAGAACGTTCAAATTCAAAGTATTTTGTTAAAGTTAGAATCAATTCCGAACCATATTTCTTATCGTGATCAATTAAAGGAGAGAGGTAGTCCTCAATAAAGTTGGCGGTCTCTTGATCCTGCTGAATTAAGAGAAGAAGACGATATATACCAAGTTCCTCATAAAAGACACTTGATGAAAGTGTTCGATAATTTAATGCTGCCTGTGCTTCTCGATAGCCATTATGAGCATCTGAAAGTAACTGATATTGTCGCCCAACGCCTATACTGATTTGACCAGACTCCCCGACTTTAACATTCTGCAATGTATCGATCACTTTCAGGAATCGAGCCTTAGAGGAATCAGTTTTATCCAGATCAATTGCTAATACAATTATCTGATTTCTTATTGATGTAATATAGGATGTAAAAGAATTTTTTGCGAACTCAGATCGAATTTTTAAAGAATAATGATAAATCACAGAGTCAGGCTCTTCATCCAATAAACTTAAAGAAGATGGGTGAACAATATCTCGGATATCAATGATTACGATTCGATAACGCAGAGAATAGGAGTGCTTAAATTTTGAAGAAATAAATCCCCTAGCTTGTTCCTCATTATTTATACGTTTATAAAGCAGATCGTCCAACCATACAGATTCTAATCGTAATCGTTTTTCATCTAAATAATGTTTTCGCAATAAGTCTTGTGAAATAGCGAGAGATGCACGATCAAGGATTAGAAAATCAAATTCATCAGATTCACGATCTAGAACCATAACAAGGTAGGCCCAAATTTGCTCCATTGCTCCTATTGGTTGGAGAAGAATAGTATGGTTTAATGCCTTCCATTCGATGGGAGCATTATTTGTAATTCGCTCGTGCCAGTGTTCTTTATTTTTGTCAATATATTGAATGAGATATTCCTGAAATTCACCCTTCATTCGTGGAATCGAAAAAGGTTTTCCTTCTACAGGAACATAGAGAATTTGTGTTTCTGTCTTCTGCTGCAATAGCATTAATATTTTAGATACACCGTTAGTAGTAAGTGACAGAGATTGGAACTCTTTTGAAATTGAATCTAGCACAACCAACTTTGAATGATGAGCATTTACGATATATGAATGCAGATCTTGCGTTATTTCAATAAAATTTACAAGCTCTCTAAATATAATGATCGGAAACTCATACTTATTTGCCATCTCGATCATTTCTTCTGGGATTATTTCGAAGTAGTGTCCAAGTTCTATACATAAACATGATGCGTTGTGTTCGATAAGATTTAACAAAAATGAGGAATTAGAGGAGTCTTTCCATTCAAATCCAAAGCCAGTGGAAAGGATCAGTTCTCCCCCTTGAAAAATGGTGTCATCAAAATAGGGAATTTCAAGCACATGTGTCCATTTAACTTGACGGTTCAACCCATTTAATCCTGCAACCACTTCAGCATTAGAAAAGAGAGGACGCTTAAGAATATCTTGTATAGTGAGAGATAGATTAGCTTGCATAGTTGCCTCCACTCCATAATTGATTGCTGCAAATAAAACAATTCTATCATAAACATAATAGAATTATAAATTTATAAATACAGGTAAATCGTACTCCTTTACCGTTTCTCCTCTTTTCAATTTTGTATTCATTATCGTTCAAATGAACCGTTCAACGGGACCAAACCAAAACGTTGTAAAAAAAATAGTATGTAAATTTTAACGTGGCGTCTAATGAAAGGGCTGTCATTTTTCTATAAGATTTAGACAGTTCTAAAAATATTAAGATTAGGAAGGGGAGTTTACCATGATAGTGGGAGTTCCAAAAGAATTAAAAACAGCAGAAACTAGGGTTGGATTAACCCCAGAATGGGTCAAAAAATTAACAGCCTCCGGTCATAAAGTGCTAATACAAAGTATGGCGGGGAAAGGCAGTGGTTTTCCTGATGAGGAATATATTTTCGCAGGTGCCGAGGTAGTAGATACCATTGACGAAATATATGAGCAGGCAGAATTTGTGGTAAAAGTGAAAGAACTACAACCGTACGAATACGGTCTTCTAAGAGAAAATCAAATGGTAATGGCTTGGTTTCATTTGGCGGAAGATGTGAATCATGAAATGTTACAGGCATTACTGGATAAAAAAACAATTTCGTTATCAATGGAATTAATGGTTTTACCTGATGGAACGAGGCCTACCATTAAACCAATGAGTGAAATTGCAGGAACGTTAGCAATGCTTGAAGCAGTAAAATATGCACAATACGGTTATGGAGGAAAAGGAATCCTTCTGCGGAAAATGGCCGGTTTGCCATCAAGCAAAGTAGTCATACTTGGCGGGGGAAATGCTGGATTCAATGCTGCACAAGTTGCCGTGGGTCTCGGATTAAATGTAACAATCGTAGAAGCATCGATGAATCGCATTGATTATTTAACCAAACAGCTGCCACAGGTGGATGTTGTGCTTTGGGATCAAGATTTGCTGACTAAATTACTTATTCATAGCGATGTTTTAATTAATACAATTTACCCGATGCCAGGAGCTAAATCTCTAGTAACACGAGAAATGGTAGGTACGATGCAGCCTCATTCTATGATTATTGATATCACAGGAGTAGGGTTAATAGAAACCTCACATTATACGACTTTAGAAGAACCGATTTATTACGAACATGATGTCTTACATTACTGTGTCCCGAATATGCCTGCTCTCTGTCCGCAAACTTCAACCAATATAATGTTGATGACGACTGGCAATTATATTTTGAATATTGCCAATCAGGGATTGAAGGATGTTGTAGAAAAAGATGAAATCGTTAGAAACTGTATCAGCACCTGGAACGGTGAAATCGTTCATCATGAAGTTGGAATCAATCATAACATGCCTTATACAGAAATAAAAAAAGTGTTACTATGTGCTAAATAAAAATAATCTCATATTTACATGATTTATCGATATTCAGCAGAAATCAGATATTGAGTAGGTTATAACGAAAGAAAGTATCAGAAGTCAGTTAGATGCCAGCGTTTAGATTTTTCAGGAATAATAATAAATATGATATATTCCAACGAATGATCTTTCATTCTATAGACGGAATTCACCATGGGTTGGATCCATCTAAATTTAGATGGATAGCTGGCATCTTATTGTTTTATATATTCTTAAAGTGTAAGTATTTGGAGCATATGGGAAAAGTAAAATAGGGTTAAATCAGATAATAGGGGATGGTATTTTATATGTCAGACATACGAAAAATGGATAGAACATTGACACTCATTCCGGTTGTTTTGTTTGGTTTTTCATTTATGGGGTTAACTACAGCTTTTACTACATATGGTATTGCAGCTGAGGTCTCCCATGGTATAGTTCCAGGAGCAATGATCGTTGCACTGATGGTAATGATGTTTACTGCTTATAGTTACGGGAAGATGTCAATTGCGTTTCCATCCTCTGGGTCTGCTTATGTTTATGCGCAAAAATCGATCAGCCCCCATGTTGGATTTATTGTTGGATGGGCAATCTTAATGGATTATTTATTTTTGCCAATGGTAAATTATCTGGCTTTTGGCATCTTTTTTTCGGCGGCATTTCCCGCAATTCCAAATTACGTATGGATACTTGGCATGTTAATAATTGTTACTTTTATTAATATTAAAGGATTGAAATTTGCAACAAGTGTAAATGCTCTCTTAACGATTTTTGCTTTTCTTTTTATCATTATTTTTATATGTTTTTCTATTAAGGAAGTTATTAGCGGAGAAGGTACAGGCTCTCTTATTTCAATTAAACCCTTCTTTAATTCGAAAGAACCTCATTCTTTTATTATAGCAGGAGCATCACTTTTAAGCTTCTGTTTCCTTGGGTTTGAATCAATTACAGCGTTTGCAGAAGAGACAGTGAATCCTAAAAAGACAATTCCACGAGCTGTTATTATTGTTACTCTTGTTAGCGGATTAATCTTTACATGTGTTGCATATTTCTCATTCCTTGTATGGCCAGAGTATAACACATTCCAAAATGCTGATTCGGCTGCTCACGAAATTATTACTCTTGTCGGCGGAAAGACTTTATACTCTGTATATCTTGCACTTTATGCATTAGCTGTTTTAGGTAGCGCCATGTCATCTCAGGCCAGTTGTGCACGGGGCCTCTATACAATGGGGCGTGATGGGCAGTTGCCTAGAAGGTTCTTCGGCACCCTGCACCCAAAATATAAAACACCTGTAAATAATGTTCTAATCATTAGTCTTTTCTCTTTACTTGCCTTATTTTTAAGTTTAGATCTTGTAGCATCATTTATTAATTTCGGAGCATTTCTTGCATATGCTAGTGTTAATATTGCCGTAATTGTCCATTATTTTATTAAAAATAGAGAGCGTTCGTTAAAAGGATTTATTATATATTTAATTGTTCCTGCTATCGGGGGTGTTCTTGATATAGTACTACTTTTGAACCTTGATATACACTCAAAAATACTTGGAGTAGGTTGGGTTATACTAGGTTTCATTTATTTATTTGCATTGACGAAAGGATTTAAACAACAACCGCCGGAATTGAAATTAGAAGAAAGCGTTTAAAAAAATTATAAGGTTGGGCAATTTGCCCGATCTTCTTTGTGTGCACCTGGATCCCGAATTCTTTTTAAAGTAAATAGCCCTAACATAAAGAATGACCCCAAATCATTATTTATCATGCAAAATAGCGACTAAAATAGGTGAAAAATAACATCTAAAGTGAATGACAACCACCACCCGTTACTTCTGCTATAATAAGTTTAAAATGTGATTGTGCGGGAATGGGGTGAGATACTTGAAGATTCGTTTAGGTTTGTTAGGGGTTGCGGATTCGTTGGAGATTATTCAGTCTGTGACGAATGAGTATTCGGAGTTTATTTGTACGCCGGTTGAGGTTTTGACGGAGGAGGATTTGGATGAGAAGGTAGCTCCTTTGATCAATGAAATGGATATGTGGTTATGTACGGGGCCGATTACTTATGAAATTGTTCAGGACTGGAATAAGATTGATGCCCCTGTTTTTCACGTCGGCTACAATGGCTCCACTCTCTACAAAACCGTGCTGCGGGTATTATATGAACAAAAAATTGCTGTCGATGAAATCAGTTTTGACTCGTGCGATGCCCCCACCTGGGAAAATGCCTTACAGGAGGCCGGGATTTCCACCAAGCTAAAATATGTAGAATCTGAAGTGATTTCGCTCGAAGGATTAATTCACTATCATTATGAACTCTGGAAAAGCGGCAAAACGAAAGCAGCCATCACCGGACACCCGATTCACCATGAACTGCAGCGTCTTGGCGTTCCGGCCTATCGAAGCCTTCCGTCCACCATGGCGGCTGAGGCGGTGCTGACCCAAATCCTCCGCACCTACGAAATGCTGCATTATAAATCAACCCAGATTGCTGTCCAAATCATCGAAATCGACTCGTTTTTAGATTTGAAAAAAGATAATTTCTCGACCGACGAGCTTTTTCGCATCGAGCTCAAGTACATGGAGACCCTGCTCTCCTACACCAAAACCGTTCATGGATCGGTGAAACCGTCGGGACTTGGCCGCTATGTTATTTTTACCACGAGAGGCCTTTTGCAGGATATCACGAACAACTATAGCCAAATACCGGATATGGAAGATTTTGATCAGATCAGCAAAGAGGCTGTTACCTGCGGAATTGGAATCGGACAAACCGTATATGATGCGGAAATTAATGCCGGAAACGCCTTATTGCATGCGAAAGAAGTCGGAAAAGGCTCCTGGATGGTTTGTTTTGATGATAAAACCATTGCCGGCCCGTTAGGAAAGCCTGAGCAGCTGACCTATTCCTATACATCCGAACAACTAGAATCGATCAGCCAAGAAACATCACTGAGTGTCATGACCTTAAATAAACTGAAATCTTCTTTAAAAAAATTAGCAAGTGACGAACTGAACGCCAATGAGCTTGCGAAATACATGCAAATCCCAGCAAGAAGTGCTCGCAGGATTTTAACGACGCTTGAAGAAAAAGGGTATGCTGAAGTGGTAGCTGAGGAAAAGCCGCATACACGTGGGAGACCGCGGAAGATTTATAAGATTGCACCATTTTAATGATCTAAGCAACCGTTTTATACTGTCACTTTTTCAAACAAAAACTCCCTTTCGTAAAAGGGAGTTTTTGTATAAATTATTTATTTTGGTTTCTAAGTGCTTCTCGATCAATGGATTGGGGAGGTTTTTCAAACCATCCATGATCAATTAAGAGTTTTGCACCTTCCCCGGCATATGTCCCGACCTTAAGGATATAACCTTCATAATTGACCGTTAAATCTTTTCGAAGGGATGCCGCAATGGCAAGTCCAAAATCTCCAATTCCAATCGCACTTTGCGCATTCGTATGAAATAACATTAATTTATCCGAAAAAGGTGCCTCCGTGCTATTCGTAATCGTTGAATCCCATGTGGAGGGATGAGAATCATCATCTTCATTTAGTTTCATCATAAAATCTTCCACCATTTTCTTACCTAAATCATATCCCTCTTTAAAGTAGTCACTCAGTTTTTTAGACTGAGCGACTTGGCTAAATCCCAAAAGCATGGTTTTCGCTACATTTGCCACTTCGATATTAACCCCTAAATGCGCAATTTCCATTCCAAGGAGCGGCCGGCGATGGCCTACCAGTCCGCCAAGGAATTTTTTATCTGTAACATACTCCACTTTGTCAGGGTAAGCAATATAGGGAGCTCGTATAAAGACCCCTTTTTCCTGCATCAGTTCCACATTACGGTCATACAACATTTCTGTTTGATTTAAAAATTGTTTGAACAAGTTACGGACATCTTTGCGGGCAGAAACGGACTTAGCCAAGCTGTATGAATTCAATCCCGTCCTCCCCATATGATGCAAGTAACGCATGTACGTTACATCTGAAAAAAGTTTCTTTGCTTTCAAGTTCACATCCTGTTCTCCAAATCCATTCGGAAGAGGAATCCCTTCCTCTGTGAATAAATCCGATATTTGAGCAACATGGTCATATGAATAGCTAAGAGCAAGTTCGATGATCGGCGAAATGTCCTGATCTTCACACGTTTGTAAAAAATGTTTTAGAACACAAATAGACATGGTGTCACCAATATATGTACTCCACAACATCGAAATTTCAGCAGATGTTATTTTGGGTAAGTGTTCTACCATTCATTTTCATTCCCATCCCATAATTTCTCTTTATCATTTCCATAATTATGGAAGTTAATGCAAACTTAAATAATCACTCAATCAATTTGGGCATACTTCAAGATGAGGTGTCGTGATGAAAAAAACATTCGAGAAAAGTGTATTATGGGCTTTATTGATTTTTGGTATCATCTCATTTATAAATTTGATTCGAAAACCTCCTGCTAAAGATTGGTTACTGATCTTTCTTTTTAAAGGATTTTTATCTTCCATATTAGATAATTTAATTGTGAAAAAAGGATACATCAAATATCCGGTTAAATTATTAAAAACCTTTGATTTTAGCTTTATTTTTGATTATTTACTCTATCCGATAACATGTGTTTACTATAACCAGGTTACAAAAAAATCCAATATTTTCGGTGTATTTCTTAAAGTATTCTATTTTAGTATTCCGATGACCGTAACAGAGCATTTCTTAGAAAAATACACGTCTTTAATTAAATTTAAAAAGGGGTGGAATTCCTTTACTAGCTTTTATTCATTGAGTATCACTTTTCTTATTTCTCGGGCCTTTATCGCAATCGTCAGAAAAGCAAATAACAATCCTGTTCCCAAAAATTAATTTTCTTTTGGAACAGGATTGTTATTTAGAGTTGTTCTACCTTTATGACAACATTCCCCTTCTTGTGCCCCTTCTCGACATATCGATGAGCTTCCACAATATCTTCAAACACATAGGTTCTATCAATGACCACTTTTAACATCCCCGTCTCAACCAGTTCTTTAAGAAATTCCAGTGCTTCCGAGGTTTCAGGTGAATTTCGACTTAATAATATTTTCTTGCTGCTAGTCATTTGAGTCCAAAGCATTCGAGCACTTGGCAGCGGCTCCGTGACATTGATATAGGTACCGTCCTTCTTTAACCATTTCATACAAGCTGAAAACGAACTCTTGTTTACCGCTTCAAAAATCACATCATACGTCTCGTCTATCCTGGAAAAATCCTCCGCAGTATAATCCATAACCTTGTCAGCTCCCAGAGATTTGACCCATTCCAAATTCGTGGTGCTGCACACCCCTGTCACGTTCGCTCCGAAATACTTGGCAAGCTGAACCGCATAACTTCCTACACTTCCGGAAGCACCATAAACCAGAACCCTTTGACCTCTTTGTATATTAGCCTTTTTTAGAAAAAATAAGGCTGTGCGGGCTCCAATTGGGATGGCGGCAGCTTCCTCATACGTGATATTGGAAGGTTTAAAGGTTATTGGTCCATCTTCCGGCAGACATTTATACTCAGCATAAGCACCAAAATCCGCTAAAGATGCGGCAAAAACCTGGTCACCTTCCTTAAACCGTTTGACCTCCTTCCCAACGGACTCCACTTCTCCGGCCAGCTCCATTCCTAAGATCGCCTTTTTGGTTGTCTGAAACCAAGTGTGATCCGGGCAGGCAGCCAAAAGGCCGGAGGAACGGTAAAACTCCGTGACCGAATATCCGCTGCGGTTACGGTGGTCGCTTTTATTTTTACCAGGATTTCATTCTCTTTCGGAATCGGTTTTTCTACCTCTTTTAGTTGAAGAACTTCAGGGGGACCGTATTTGGTGTACACAATTGCCTTCATTCTATCCTCCTCCATCCGTTATATTTATTACTTTTTATAATTAGATAGAACAATTGTGAAGGAACCTCTTTTTAGCAAATAAAATTAAAATATAAATTAATATTATTAATTAATTTTATGTAATTTTTAAATAATATTAATTGTGTTATTCATTTTTTAATTCAGATGTAGTATGATGAGGTTAAGTTAGGAAAGGAGATAAAAATGGCTTATCCACTAATCTCTAATTGTCCGGTTTGCAGCAAGCAATTAACCATTACCAAGCTGCAATGTACTCATTGTCATACCACGGTGGAGAATGAATTTGAATTATCGAAATTTGCAGCTCTTGCACAAGAACAGCTTCATTTCATTGAAATTTTTCTGAAATGCCGTGGAAACATCAAGGAAGTTGAAAAGGAGCTTGGAATCTCTTATCCGACCGTTCGTGGGAAATTGGATGAGATTATTAGCTCACTGGGTTATAACGCAGGAAAGAAAACAGACATCGATAAGAAAAGAATTGTTTCCATGCTTGAAAAAGGGGAAATTACCGCAGAAGAAGCCATACAGTTAATTAAAGAGGGGGAATCCTAAATGAAAGAGGAAATTTCACGTGTATTAACGATGGTTGAGGAAGGGAAACTGGATAAAAAGAATGCGACAGAATTAATAAATGCCTTACAGGGGAAAGAAACCCCCATTCTAGAAAGAAAAGATACACCCTATCTAAATAAAATGCTCAAGATTCGCGTGACATCTGAAGAGGGCGATCATGTAAATGTCAATCTGCCCATAAAGCTGGTAAAGGCAGTTTTAAAAGTGGGAACAAGTATTGCTGAAAAAATCCCAGAAGCTGAAAAATATGTGAAAGATATTAATATTGACCTCTTAATTGAGGCGATTGAAAATGAAGTAGACGGCCAAATCGTTGATATCACCTCGGCCAAAGGTGAAAAAGTATTTGTAACTATAGAGTGATGCCTATGTTAAAAGTGAAAATTAAAACAAAGGATCGAAAATTCACCATACCTGTTCCATATGCCCTTTTAACGATGCTTAGTGCCATTCTTACGTCAGAACGGATATTAAAATATGCAAATAAAGCAATCGAAAAGGAAGGAAAATCCTTTAAGGTTCCAAAAATAGATAGAAAAGATTTGAAACCACTGCTGCATGCACTTTCTGAGAACAAAGGATTACTATTGCTAGAAACCATCCTAAAGGATGGAACAGAAGTAACGGTTAAGCTTTAAAGCATTACTCTTGAAGAATTGACGCAAAAAATGAGCACGCCAAGGCGGCGTGCTATTCTTTATTAATCGCACGCCGCCTTACACCAGCCTAGTCTAATAAAGGTATTTTGTACCATAATTGTTCAACCAATTTCGATAGGTAAGAGCAGCTGGTGATACCGGCGATGGAAAAAATGGCACGTAAATGGGTATATGCCATGGATGGTAGTGATGCAAAATTATGTAGTAAGCCATTCCAATCATCCTCTCATTTAAAGTTACAGTAGATTATGAGTGTTCACCCAAATATGATTGGATGGATGCCTAGTTTATTACAAACATCCTAAAACTAGTGTTACTAAAAGGGCAAGCAAATGCTTGTCCCTTTTGCTTTTTAAGGCTCTTTTCGTCATCTTTGTTGCTGATCGTACAAAATAATGGAACAAAATCGCACTCTGAATTCATATTTTACGTCCTACGTTCGTTATAACGATTGTCCCCGTGTTGTCGCCTCCAGCCCCACGAACTGATTTTGATATAGTTATTGGCGAATTAATAACTGCCCCACCGAAGTTGACAACCCCGCCTGAAATGGTACCAATATGGATACCGTCTTTTTTAACAAACAAGTGTATTCCCCCTAAAGTGCTCTTACATCATTATATGTGCAAGCTGTTATACTTGTTTGTACTTATATGATATGATCAATCGCGCCCTGTCAGGGCTTGACCATCCACACATGAAAAAATACCAAGGAATGTTGTGCCGGCTTCCGCTTTTTTTATGCACTTTCATTCCCTGGTATTTTTTATATTCCCCGAATTTAAGAAATTCCAAATCACGAAGGGGAAAACGGTTGTTATCACTTTAGTTATTACCGTAAACTGGCTGATCTACTACATCAGGGTCAACATAATTTGTAGCATTTACCCCGGTATTGGATATCACTGCTCCCCCTGAGTTAAATCCTCCAGAACCAGCATAGGCTTTGGAATCAGTCTTTGGTGTCAAAAAAATGGAGTCACCAAATTTAACATTACCATCTGTGGTGATATTATCGATTGATACGGGTCCATTAATAATTGCAGGCATTTAGGCAGCCATCCTTTTCATTATTTTTTATTTCTTGGAATTTTAAGAGATTCCAAATCACGAAAGGAAAACGGTTTTTATTACTTTAGGCATTACCAATAGTTGGCTGGTCAACTCCGTCAGGGTCAATAAAATTCGTAGAACTTACACCTGTATTTGTTACTATGAACGCTCCCGTGTTAAATCCACCGGCACCAGCAGGAGTCTTAGATGCAACCTTTGGTGAGTTGAACAAGCTATCACCAAATTGGACATCACCATTTCCAGTGATATTATTTATTGTTACCGGTCCAAAAATAATCGCAGGCATTTTGACAGCCATCCTTTTTATTTAAGTTAAACTCGTTTTAATAGGCTATGCACCCCTTCTTGTTCTTGTGCTTTTTTATTTTAGGCATTTTTTAAAAAGGCGTGCAAACGGTGCACGCCTTTTCCTTGTCATTAGATTCGAACCTTATATTCCTTAACCTTCGGCGGTAACAATCCTGTTCCCCAAAATTAATTATCTTTTGGAACTTAATGATCAAAAGATTGTGTTAGATTTGTTCCACTTTGATGACAACATTCCCCTTCTTATGTTCAGTCCTATGATAAATGGTTCTTGTTACGATAGGCGTTGTACTATATGGTCAAAGTGACAATTTTATACAATAGGAGGATTAACTATGGAAGACTTAAAATCCGAATTACATATTGTGGGGATTTGCGGCAGCTTACGTAAAAATTCGTTTAACCGTGGTTTATTACGTGCATTTGAACAGCAGCTGCCCGATCACATTAAATTTACAATAGCTGATTTATCAGAACTCCCCTTTTTTAGCGAAGAAAGAGAAAACAACTTGCCTGAAACCGTATTAAAACTTAAAGAATTAGTGGAGTCTGCGGATGCTGTAATCGTTAGTACACCCGAATACAATTTGTCCTATACGGCTGTGCTAAAAAATGCTCTAGAATGGTTATCACGCGGTTCTTTACAAAGACCATTAGCAGGCAAACCAACTGCCGTTATGGGTGCTGCCTCCATTCAGGTTGGAGTCTCACAAAGTCATTTACGGGATGTTATGCATGCTTTAAATGTAAAGTTGATCAATAGACCCATTATCCAAGTGGGGAATGCCCGTGAAAGATTTGATGAGAAAGGAAATCTGGTTGATCGCGGTGTCAAAGAGCAGTTAGAGAAATTAAAAGATGAATTCATCAACGTTTTAAACTAAAACGCTAGACTGTTCCTTATTTTACATCGAAAATTGAAGTTTGGGCTGTGAAGGACGCTAACCTTGGGTTTAACAAAGAGTTGTATGCTGCGACTCTTTTTCTTGTTCCCTTAAGGTCTTTCTAAAATTACATTCTTTTTTTAAAAATTGGAATAATATAGTTAAGGAGGTATGATCATGTCTAATCCTTTTGAAGCGATTTGGAATATGCTTAAAATATCGATTGATACAACAAATGAAGCAAAATCACCATTACATATCATTGAAGCGGGTGACTGTTGGACGTATTTAACTTTGATGGAAGAGTTCATTCGTTATGAGGAAATGGGGTTAAATACGACAACTGATGATGAAGTCAAAGAAATGTTAACGGATGTAATCCGAATATGTGAATCACAAGTAAAAAAATTAAGCAATTTTATGAAAAAAGAGGGAATTCCCTTACCGGATGTATCATCATCAAAACCAAATTCATACCCAAATGATATTCCTTTAGGAGTAAAGTTGACGGATAATGAACTGGCAAATGGTATAGCTTTCAAGCTAGTTACCTGTTTGCAAGCGTGTTCGAAGGGACAAGCTGATTCTATTCGAAATGATGTCGGATTAATTTGGTTGCAAAACTATCTAGAATGGGCAACGTATGGAACCACCTTAAAAACACTTATGCGTAAACGAGGGTGGCTTAAAGTCCCCCCCTATTACTATCCTCCTGGTCTACCACGATAACAAAAACCAACTCAAATCTTTAAGGGTTGGTTTTTTAATATACTCCATCGGGACATTATTCGGTTTAAAGTCTTAAAACTGTCCTTTCAGATAGGCTGGTGGGACATTATTCCGCTTAAAGTCTTAAAAATGTCCTTCCAGATTGGATGGTGGGACATTTTTCCGCTTAAAAACCAAAAAGTGTCCTTCCAGCTGGGCCAGAGGGACATTTTTCCGCTTAAAGTCTTATAAATGTCCTTCCAGATAGGCGGAGATTGTCTCTAATTTCATCCTTAACTACCGGGGTGCTTTTGATGAAGAAATAAATCTAATCGAATATAAAAAAAGCGTGCTATCACACTGTGCACGCCTTTTCCTTGTCATCAAATCCTAACCTTATATTCCTTTACCTCGGGCGGCAATGGACACACATACTCTTCGCCATCCCGGCGCTCCACCAGCTCCGCCTTCGCTTTTTCAATAAGCTCCGGCCTCTGCAAAACATCGACCGCGGTTGCCGCCATAATTTTTCCAGCATGAAGCATCCCCTTATGCGCAATCGAAGTCGTTCCCGTCGCGACGATTTGCCATGTATGGAGCGGCGTCCCGAGCGGTTCACAGGCCGTCATACATTGCGCAGTCGGCACAATCCAGCTCACATCCCCCACATCCGTCGACCCTGCCATAAATTCATCTGGAGAAAACGGATTAATGTGATCCGCCATATCTTTACCCGCCAATGCCCGATTCTTCTCCACCTCAAACTTCTTGTCCGCCTCTGCTAGTGTTGCCCGGATTTTTTGTGCAAATTGAAGCTCCTCTTCATTATGTTCAGGCACACCCAATTCCACAAAGTTCTCATACATCACTTCTTCTAGCGTCGTATTCGGAATCACATTCGAGAGCGCTGAAGCGAGGTCGATCTCTACCTCGGTTCCGGTCATCAGTGCCGCCCCCCGCGCGATATCGCAAACCCGCTGGTACACCTCTTCGGTCTGCGAAACCCTTGGTGCCCTCACAAAATACAAAACTTCCGCCTCCGCCTGAACCACATTTGGAGAAAGTCCGCCCGTATTGGTGATCGCGTAATGCACCCGTGCTTCAGGAATGATATGCTCACGTAAATAATTCACGCCGATATTCATCAGTTCAACACCGTCAAGGGCGCTTCTGCCTAAATGCGGGGTTGCTGCCGCATGCGAACTTTTCCCCTTAAATTTGAAATATACTTCATAACAGGCAAGGGTTCTCGCCGACCAAATATTATTCGTGGTTCCCGGGTGCCAGGTTAAGGCAAAGTCGACATCATCAAACACTCCCGCTCTCGCCATAAAGGTCTTGCCGCCGCCAATTTCCTCACCCGGGCAGCCATAATAACGGACCGTCCCTTCGATATTGTTTTCTATCATGTAGGTTCTTAGGGCAATCGCTGCCGCAAGGGATCCTGTTCCGAGCAGGTTATGACCGCAGCCATGTCCGTTGCCACCTGTTTTTTCGGGGGCCGGTTGTGTGGCGCCGCCGTTTTGGCTTAACCCTGTAAGGGCATCAAACTCGCCTAAGAAGGCGATCACCGGTTTCCCGCTACCGTAGCTGCCGATAAAAGCGGTTTCAATATCGGCAATGCCTTTTTCTACCGAAAATCCCTCTTCTTCTAGTGTTTTGCAAAGTAGCTCCGCTGATCGAAACTCCTCGAAGCCTGTTTCCGCGTAACTCCAAATCTGGTCACTTACTTGAATCAATTTTTCCCGCTTTTCTTCGATAATTTGTGATAATCTTGTGCGAAAATCCATGTTTGGTCACCTCTTATGCTGATTGGTTGTTCTCTATGATACTAGGATTATTTTTGGGAATTTTATAGAATAAGCCGCAAATTAACACGACCGCCAGTGCGCAAATGAGGAAGATGAATGCTGCTTGGAACGATCCTCCAAAGCTGTCGATTAGCGCCCCCATTGCCGTTGGTGCAATAAACCCGGCCATTCCCCCGGCAAAATACATCATTCCCATAAACGAGCCAATGATATTCTGCGAAACATATTTGAGCGGAATCGTGATAATTGCCATCGCAATCGCCGAATCGCCCAGGGAGAAAATACTTTGATAAGTAATCGCTAGTTGAATATTTGGTGCCTTGAACATTAAATACAAACAAATACCGGAAACAATTGCGCCGATTAAAACGATGAATTTTTCCTTGCCTACTAAGGATTTATCGATTAAAAAACCTGTAAGAACGGCCGCTAGCAATCCACATGCTTGTGGAATCATCGAAAGTGAGCCCACATCTCGTAAATTCAGGTGGCGGGTTTGCTCCAAATATGAAGGCAGCCAGGAGGAGAATCCCCAGTGGACCACACTTGAACAAAAATACATAATGACGATTGTCCATAGAAGCTTACTTTTGTATAGGTCTTTCATTGGTAAGGAATTTGAATGATTGCTGGCTGATTTTTCAACCTTTGGTGGATTGTAATATTTAAAGAGTAATAGGGTTACAACGAGACCTAGACCGCCAACGATGTAAAACATCACCCGCCAGCCCCATGTGTCTGCGATGACGCCGGCAAGATATAAGGCGAGGACTCCGCCGATTAGTTGTGCAGCTAGCAGCATCGACTTGGCTCGTGCACGTACTTCTCTTTTGTAAATTTCGGTGATTGCCACACCTGAGCCTGTTGGAAGACCCCCGTCCCCTAATCCAAGAACAAAACGAATTGCTAGAATTGCGATGAATGATCCGGTCATCCCGGTTAACAATGAAAATAGTGAAATGATAAATACAGCAATGACAATGACTTTCCTGGAGCCAAATTTGTCAGAGACCCAGCCGGCAATCAGTGTCATTAACGCACTGCTCAACCAGAAGCTGCTAATCACCATCCCGCTTTGAGTCTGTGACAAATGCAACTCTTTACTAATCGGAATAATCGCTACATTCATCCCAAACAACGTCAACGAATCCACCAACCACCCAAGGAACAACAACGAGAAAATAAAATGACGCCTACCACTACCCATCCAACTCACCCTCCATCTTTGATTTTTATTTTCGGTTAATAACGGTCTTGACCATAATTATATAACCCAACTTGCCATCGCGCAATAGATTTCTAAATATTCGACAAAATCCGGGCGGTGCCTGTCACCACCCTAATTTTGTCGAATTGCTTAGTGGCGGGTTGAATTCGAAGTGGACGGTAAAGTTGCAAAAGTGGAGGGTAAAACTACTGAGCTGGTGTGTAAATGGCCTAAACCGGTGGGTGAACCTTTAAAAGTGGAGGGTACATGGATTGGTAGGTAGTTGGTTGGTGGATTTTTCGTAGTTTTGTTTGAAAATCTCACTTTTCCCCTCATAAAAATGGAGGGTAAGTTACCTTTTTCGGAATTTAGATCAATGAGAGGTCGTAGTGGACGGTAAAACAGCAAAAGCGGAAGGTAAAACTACGGAACTGGTGGGTAAATGACCCAAACCGGAGGGTAAATCCAAAACCCCAAAAGCAAAAAGTACCCAAAATAAAAACTAGCCCCATATCGTAAACCCTAGATTAACCGGCTAGAAGGTAACCAAATCAGAGCTAGAATACGATAGGAACTAGTTCATTAATAACAGAATGCCCAAAACACAATAATTTATGCACCATAAAAGAAAAAATCCAATCGACAAAATTCAGGCGGTGCCTGTCACCACCCGAATTTTGTCGATTCAAGCACTCCCCTCCTCTTACTATGATTTTTTGGGTATAATAGTGGAATATGGATTTTTTCGGGTAAAGGGGGTTTTGGTTTTGGAGTTGACGGAGGAGATACAGGGGTTTGCGGACGAGATTAAGGATCTGCTGAGTCCGAATTCCACTGAGGATGCGAGGATGATCCAAAAGGGGTTGATGCTGTACCGGCAAGGGTTGGTATCGCAGCTATCGTTCGGCAAGACTACAGTCACGGCAACAGTTCAGGATGTGACACCGGTGAAGGTAACCCTCGACCTTACCTTTTTTACGATGAGTGAATGCTCCTGCCCATCAGAAGAATGGTGCCGCCATCAGATGGCTGTTTTTTTTGCAGCCTATTCACAGGTCGGCAGTGTCGCTGAGTGGGTAGAAGCGTGGCGCGAACCGATGAAGGAAAAAATGGCGGCCGCCAGCTGGGGACTCCAGACGGCGAAGGATTTGATCAAGGCCAATGGTGTGTTGAAGCCGGATTACGGACGTTGGGTCCATTCCTTTGAAGTAAGCTTTGATACGCTTCTGCAATCGAAGAAATCGACGAGCCCCTATGTGATTGAGGAATTGTTCAAAATTTATGAGCGGCAGGTTCGTGCCAGTGCCCCGGTGGAGAAAGAATGGCGTCTGCTCTATGAAATGGTTGGAACAGTCATTTCGTTTAAAAAGCTGGCCATGCTCAGTGAGCGGTCGGAACACTCCGAGGAAATATCCAAACGTACCTATGGCAGCGTGTTTGAAAAATTACAGGACGATGCCGAAGAGCTTGTCGAGAAAATCGGCATGCAGTCGATGCCGTTTGATTTTGATGAGTTTATTTTAAAATTGAAAGACGACGCCTTTGATTTGTTGACCTGTGTGCAGCGTCTTGAATTTGAACGGATCTATTTTTACCGCCTGCTTTGGACTAACTTGTTTAAAAAGAAGGACTGGCGAGAAGAGGAAATCTTGAAAATTAGCACGCGGATGAAAGAGCTCCAGGATTGGGAAAACCCAGGACCGCTGATGATTGCCGGGGTTCACTTGAACTTTCTTCTGCAGAAGGATGATACGGCACTTAAGTTAATCCAAGCTTCCGGAGAGGATTGGACTACGCCTTACATCCTTTACTGGATTGATCTTTTGAGCAGCCAGAAAGCATGGAAACGTGTCGGACCGGTAATTGAACTGTTTATCGGAAGAATTAAAAAGTACTTGGATTCTCTGAACGGTTATCATAGTTGTTCAAGTTTTACGAGAACGGCCATTCGGGCGATTGCCCCCTATTGTGGCGGGAACGACCGTTTTGATTTATTTGAAAAGGCATTGATGCAGACGCTTCCTTACAGTTATTCGGATTATGAATATTTGCTGTTTGAACGCGGGATGTTTGATAAATGGGGCGAGCTCCAGGCGTTTGTCGGGTTGAATTTCTATGATATCCCGAAGGACCGGGTGAAGCTGATTGAAAAGGAAAAACCCGAGGTGCTGCTTGCGCTGCTCCACCAATCGGCCCAGCGGGAAATCGACGCCAAAAACCGCTCCAGCTACAAAATGGCCGTACGGCACCTAAAAAAACTGCGGACCATCTACAAAAAAGTCAAACGCGTCGACGACTGGGAATACTTCATCGAAACCCTTATGGAACGAACCAAACGCCTCCGCGCATTCCACGAAGAATGCAAACGGAGCAAGTTGGTCGAAGGTTAATGCGGTGATTCAATACGGTGACAGGCACCGCTCGTGGATTTTTCACTTGATTTGTCCATTCCACACGGACACAACACAATGACAGGCACCGCCCGTGTGGGCGGTGCCTGTTTTTGTTTCTTTATTTAAGAAAGAAGATAAAAATACTACATTTTAATCGCTAAAGAAATCGTTTTTAGTTCCAAGTATTCGTCTAAGCCATACTTACTTCCTTCTCTTCCTAGTCCACTTTCTTTTATTCCACCAAATGGGGCTTGTGCTGCGAACGGTGCCGGATCATTCACACCAACCATTCCGTATTCTAATTGTTCCGAAACGCGATACGTTCTTGATAAATCATTCGTATAAAAATAAGAAGCAAGACCGTATTCAACATTGTTGGCTTTCTGAATCACTTCTTCTTCAGATGAAAAACGAATTAAAGGTGCCACAGGTCCAAATGTTTCCTCATACGTAATTTTCATCCCATCATTTACATCAAGTAATACCGTTGGAGAGAAGAAGGTACCCTTTTCATATTCTTCACCCGTTGGTGTATTACCTCCGCAAAGAACCTTCGCCCCCTTCATTTGCGCATCCTCAATTTGATCGATTACTTTATCGATCGCCTGTTTATTTACAAGAGGCCCAACCTCTGTCTTTTCATCCAAACCATTGCCAATCACCATGGAAGACACCTTTTTGGCAAAAAGCTCCGAAAATTCCTGATAAATCGAATCATGAACATAAATTCGATTCGCACAGACACATTGCTGCCCTGTTGATGCAAATTTGCTCTTAATCGCGCCCTCGACGGCTAACTCTAAATCAGCATCTTCAAACACAATAAAAGGAGCATGCCCACCTAACTCCATTGAAATACGTTTAACTGTATCCGCAGACTGTTTGATGAGGATTTTCCCAACTTCAGTCGAACCTGTAAAGGAAATTTTCCTCACTTCTTTATTGCTCATTAATTCTCCAACAATCTCACTAGAATCCCCGATTACTAAGTTTACAACCCCGCTTGGAAACCCTACTTCATCAAAAATTTTAAAAAGTTCTAATGAGGACAAAGGTGCTTCTCGAGATGGTCTTAGAATGACTGTACACCCGGCAGCTAATGCAGGTCCAAGTTTCCTTGCACCCATTGATAAAGGAAAATTCCATGGAGTAATCGCCGCAATCACACCAACTGGCTGCTTAATAACGGATATTCTTTTATTCGGAACAGAGGCTGGAATGAGATCACCATACACTCTGCGTGCTTCTTCTGCATACCATTTAAAATAGGAAATCGTACTGTCGACCTCATAGCGTGCATTTTGAATCGCTTTTCCCATTTCTTTTGTAATCGTTTGAGCTAGATATTCCTTCTTTTCTTCTAGTTTATCTACCACTTTGTGCAGATACTCGGCCCGTTGTTCCCCTGTAAATGCCGACCATTCTGGGAAAGCCCTTTTCGCTGCCTCTATAGCCTTCTGAGTTGCCTCTCTTCCAACCTTATAAACTTGACCTACATAGTCGCCATTGGCAGGATTTACGATTTCTATCACTTTATCGGATTTTATCCATTCTCCATTTATATACATCTCTTACCTCCAGTAAATTTCTTCCTAGACTAAAACCAAGCGGCGCTGATTCCTAAACCTGCATATTTTCCACGATGGTTGTTATTCCTTGACCTCCGCCAATACAGAGCGTAACCAATCCATATTTTTCTCCTCTTCGTTCCATTTCGGACAATAATTTCGTCATTAAAATGGCACCTGTAGCCCCAAGAGGATGACCTAACGCAATGGCTCCACCATTGACATTCACTCTATCCAAATCCAAATTCAGTTCCTTGATCACAGCTAGAGCTTGAGCAGCAAAGGCTTCATTTAATTCAATTAAACCGATATCATTTAAAGAAAGTCCTGCCATAGATAACGCTTTCTTTGTGGCCTGTACCGGGCCAATCCCCATAATTTCAGGTGAAACTCCTGAAACAGCCTGAGCAATTATTTTTGCTTTTGGTTTCAACCCATGTTTTTGTGCAGCCTCTTCAGACATCATTAACACGGCCGATGCCCCGTCATTACGCCCACTGCTGTTTCCTGCTGTTACCGTACCGTTTTCTTTAAACACTGGTTTCAAACCAGCCAGCTTGTCCAAAGTGGTTGACCGTGGATGCTCATCGATTTCAAAGGTCTTCTCTTCTTTTCGTTGTTTAATAGAATAAGGAACAATTTCCTTTTGAAAACGCCCCTCCTTAATTGCTTGCAGGGCAAGCCCCTGACTGCGAAGGGCAAATTGATCTTGTTCCTCTCTCGAAATCTTGTAATGTTCTGCTAAATTTTCAGCTGTATATCCCATGGTAAGATTCCCATAGATTTCGATAGGTTGTGAGCGTGGCTGGCTTTCTGTATTCGGGTCGATGATCTCTCCGTTCCCTGCCCCCAATCCATAGCGCGCCTTTCGAAGATAATAGGGGGCTGTACTCATCGACTCCACACCACCGGCTATGACCACATCCGATAATCCGCTCATAATCTGCAATGCAGCCGAATTAATGGCCTGAAGTCCTGATCCACATTGCCTGTGAACAGTAAAACCAGGTACCTTCACTGGAAGTCCTGCACGCAATAAGCTTAAGCGGGCAAGATTGGGCGAGTCGGAACTCTGTTTCGCCTGTCCCATGATCACCTCATCAACTGCGTCTTTTTCCATTTCTGTTCGTAACAGAATTTCGTTAATCACTTTCGAAGCGATGAAGTCTGCTTCTACATCCTTAAGACTCCCGCCCATTCGACCTATTGCCGTTCGTACTGCGTCAATAATGACAACATTTTTCACTCTTCATTCCTCCTTGAATGTTTTTGCTCCCCAGATAGGGCGCTTTTTCCATTGCCCCCAGTTAAAGATTGGAGGCCCTTTTGGCTAAGATTGGTTTAAATCTATAAGAATAGTATTCTTGTAATTTTATCGTTAATCCGCCATTTCCAAATTTACAACGGCTATTTTTAAATTCAGTTTTCCCTTTAATAAATTCAAGAAAAGAGAGGATGTTCTTTCGTCTTTCTAAAATATTTTGAAATCCCTGCGTGTAAAACCATTCATCAATTGTGTTGTATACCCCTCTATTTACTCCATACTGATCCGCACATACTTGTGCAAAAGATCGATCCGTTAAATGAATGATTTCTTTGTCCGCTGCTGGCATGATTCTCCCTCTTTCAACGTTTATGTTCACACCATGGCCTCAACATAGAAAAAACTTTCTCTAATTTAACTGGTGCTCTTTATTTGTTGTATTAAGTGCTTTTTGCAGAAAAACGACTTCTTCACTTAATGCAGAAATCCGTTCTAATACTTCTTGGTCAACCAGTTCATTCTGAGCGTTGAAATGGTCTGTATGAGCATAAACAAATCCTGGTGCCACATATGCACGGAAATAGCCTGCGATTGGTTTTAACTGATTTTCAATGACTAAATAATGCTGATATGTCCCTCCATTTGCTACAAATCCCATTACCTTATTACGGAAATCATTTGGAGGAATCAGATCAAATAAATTTTTAAGTGCGCCTGTAATCGAACCTTGGAAGATCGGAGTACCAATAATATAAAAATCAGCCGAGGAAACAAGATCGATTACTTTTTTTGTATCTCCCGTATACGTGGATGGGTTGCGTCCATCACAGAACTGAATATCAAACTGCTTTAAATCAAGTAATTCTACTTCAATGTCGGGATGATTTTTCTTCACTTCTTCTAAAACTTTTTCAACCACAATTTTTGTTTTTGAACCTGTAATGGTTCCTGATATTCCTAGTAATTTCATTTTGTAATTCCTCCTCCATCAATTCGAATTGAAAATGTATCCTTTTATTAGTAGGCTAGGCCATCATGATATGAATCATCTTTTGTAACTCTGCAGTTTTTTGATCTAATTTTTCACTCATATCTACTAAAACGGGATCGTTCAATTTTTGATTTTTAGATTGTTTATACAATTGAATTCGATATGACTCAATTTCTCTCCTTAACTTTAATGATTTGGACAGAAACATCTTCCTTTACCCCCATTTATTAATTTAGTAAGTATTAATTTCTATTTATATATCATGCAAGTTTCGTACCAACTTTCTAACTCTATTGAAATAGCGGGTGATTCATGGATGTGTCTCAAATTTAAACTGGTCAGGTTCCGATTTTGAAACACCATTTTTCTCTTTTGCTAGAATGCATTCAGGAATAACAAAAGAGAAGCAGTGATGAAACCTGCTTCTCAAGTCTTGATCCTATACAATTAAATCTTCGCGTTCTTTCTCAACAGATAATGCCCTTTTTCGAAAATACTGATCAGGATTTGCAATAATCAGAAAAGTAATCGCAAAGACGGCCCCAAGTACGGAAAACATTAGAATTGAGGAATTATATCCTTGCATGACATTACTGCCGGCTTTCTGTACCAAACTTCCGGTAACGATTGGCCCAATCACCCCTGCCAGCGTTGTACATGCTGTATACGTCCCAATCATGAACGTACTGCGTTCTGGAACTAATCGACTGATCATGTGCGGTCCAAGCGACATCGAGATGGAGTAAAGTCCTTTTCCTGCACAGAAGCAGAAAATCACCCAAGCAACGGAGTGCACTTTTGTGATGGAGAAAAATAGGACTGCCCCGATCAATACCGATACCCCAATAACAGCCACATGGGACAATTTATAACTTGAGGTTTTCTTGTGTATATAGCGTGAGATCGTCGCAATGCCAATCGTAACCAATCCTGCACCCAAACCTGTAATAGCTAAAAGGTTCGCCATCTCTGTTGATGACACTTTTACAGCCTTTACTAGATAGGATGGCATCCAGACCTGAATCCAAGTGAGCAGCCAATAAGCTGTAAAGGCAAGAAGGATGGTAAGAATGAAGTTACGGGAGAGCAAGGCCGAAGAAACTTCTCTAAATTTCACTTTCGGCTTGGCTGGTACGACTTTCTTACTGATGTTATTTTCTACCGCACTATTCTCCGGCTGTTCTTTCCCGATGAATACCCATAAGACTAGCCAGACTAAACTCACTATCCCTAGTGAGGCAAAAGACATTCTCCAGCCGAAATGATTAATCAAGTACACTAATATCGGAGCACTGACAAGCGATCCAACCGGACTGCCAAAATTAATAATGGCAGTAGCCGCCCCGCGCGATTCAGGGGCAAACCATTTGTATAAATGAGTGAGAACGATTGCAAAGAAGGGACCTTCAAAAACACCCAATAAAATCCGATAGATGATGAGCGCTTCCAAACTATGTATGGCAAATGCAGCGAGCTGTAGAAGCGACCAGATGAATGCCATAACCGAAAGCATTTTTTTGGTTCCGAAGCGTTCTGATAAGGAACTGCCAAAGATACTTGAAATAATAAAAGACCAAAAGAAACTGCTCCCTACTAATCCCCATTGTATGGGTGAAAGACCAAATTCTTTTGAAATGTGGACAGACGCAAAGCCTGCAATGGATTTATCCGCATAATTGATTGTAAACAGTACAAATAAAAAACCTAGAGTGATCCAACGCATAGTTTCAATCCCTTCGAATGATTAATAATCTTAAATAGGAACCAGTTCTATTACCGGAGCTATTCCTTTTTTAGAATTTCTGCGGAATACCCTTGCTGTTGAGTTAGTGACTCTATATTATGCTGGATTGCCCTAAAGTATCGGCTTATCCACTATTAACGTCAAATGGTTTACAGCCCATTTCACTCCCTTCTTATACTAAATTGAGTAGAGTTTTTGAATTGAAAATCATAACCACTTTCAAATCCTACTATTCTGGCAAATTCTTCTTTCATCCCCCTCTCCTAGGACAATTTAACAAACTGAATCCATCCCATAACGAACGGGAGATCCTTATAAAAAGAATATGCAAGATTTATGCCACAGTAACTTTTTAGTGCGAAAGGTTGATTTAAGTGGTTTTATCAGTAAACCGCTTTCATAAATATCACCGCGATTGTCTTATAATTGAAACACTTTAGGTTTTATGAAACACTTTTTACCTTGGGAAAATTCGATTTAATTGATTTCATTTAATTTCCTCCATAAAGTACTTCTGCTCATCCCCAATAATTTTGCTGCATCCTTTTTATTCCCATTTGTCTTTTGCAAGACCCCTTTGATCGTATTAATCTCCGCTTCTTTTATAAGTGTTTGATAGGTCTCATTTTCAGTAACCTGGTTGTTAAATGAAAAATGGTTGTCCTCTAAGCTTTCGATCAAGTTAGTTAAAACATCCCGTTTCGTTATATTTATTGGAGACTCCAAATAGGCAAAGAACCTCTCAAGGTTATTTTCCAATTCCCTGATATTACCTTTCCATTGGCATTTTGCCAGCAGTTGGCTAATTTCTTTGTTCCATCTCTCTATGACATTTACAAAATTCGGATGCCTGCGGGTTGTATAAGATAAGACCAAATCCTCCAGGTCCTCTATGCGCTGATTTAAGGTTGGTAAATTTAGCTTCAGAACACCAATACGATAAAATAAATCTAAGCGAAACTTTCCCTGTTCTACTTGTTCTGGAAGATTTACATTGGTAGCAGCTATGATTCTCACATCAACAGGAATGGACTTTGCACTCCCTACCCTTCTTACCATCTTTTCTTGGAGAATCCGGAGTAACTTGGATTGCATACTTAATGGAATTTCTCCCAATTCATCTAAAAATAACGTTCCTTTATGTGCAAGCTCGAATAGTCCCGGCTTTCCTCCCTTTATTGCCCCTGTAAAAGCTCCTTCACTATATCCGAAGAATTCTGATTCAAGCAGATTCTCTGGAATGGCTGCACAGTTTACCGCAATAAATGGTTCGTTCAATCGTAAACTCGCATTATGAATACTTTGTGCAAATAATTCTTTCCCCGTTCCTGATTCGCCGATAATGAGCACATTTGCATCCGATTTAGCAATCTTTTTCGCTTTGTTTTTTACCTTTTGGATGATCTCACTCTTGCCAATAATATCTTCAAATTCATAAATCGCTCTGTTTGAATCATCATATAGTTTTCTTCGTATTTTTTTCTCATGTTTCTGAATTTCTACTGCATCAGAAATAATGAATAAAGAGCCATCGTTAACATCCTTTACGTAAATAGGAAATGATTGCAAATATAGATTTTTATTCTCGTACTCAAGTAATTTACCACCAGAATAATCAGAATTTACAAGGTGCTCATATATACAGTCAAGCTCATCTATTTCCTTTATACTGACTCCTCTTAAATCCCGATATTTTTGGAGTCCTAACAACTCAACGGCCTTAGGATTTACCTGGATGATCCTCCCGGTAACATTTAAGCTAAGGACTCCTTCATTAAAATGATCGAGTATATATTCTTGTCTTTTATGACTGCTTTGCTCCTCAAAACGAGCCATTAACAGATTAAAGGCAATATCAACGGCCACCTTTATACTCTCTTCGCCATACCAAATAAACCCCTTCAACCCTTTTTTTATGGCCTTCGAGACAATTAAACCGGAACCTATCACAATACTTTGGTTTTTTTCGATCAGTTCATCAATTAATACATCCGTTCCTTCTGTATCGGTATAGTAATATTGATGAATCTTTATATTAAAAATTCTTTCCAGCTCTTCTGTATCATTTTTCAAAAATACTTCTTTATAATTGATGATATTTACTTCATTTCCCACCATGGCCGCCTGGTTCAGGGCTTTGAAAAAGTCCGATGTTTGAACTCTCATCGGAACTAACTGGCCTCTAACATTTATCTTTTTAAAAACTTCATAAATGGTAGAACCACAAATTAACACGTCATCATTCTGAATATAGGTTGGGTTTTTCAGGATATCACGAGACTCTAATCTTTGAACCACTAGTTCCTGAAAATTTGCTTTTCTGATTTTTATCGCTTCTTCTACATATTGATCTAAAGGTGAAAATCCACTCACAAAAAGCTTCATGGTACCCTCCTTTGGATGATTCTATAGGGGATGATTTAACTATATAAAGGGTAATGGATCGATACTTGGATTATCTTAGCCAACTTTTTACGTTCTCGGTCATCAGGATATGAATATCTTCTTTGGTCACTCCTTGAGCTAAGAGGGTTGGAATGACTTGATCTAGCAGGAATGTCATCGACCAATCAGGGTACTTGGATTTTTTATAACTTTCTGGTTTCAGCAGGTCAGATGTACAACAATAGTCTTGGGATAAAAACATTCGATTCACATAGCCTTTTTCAATCAAAGCTAGTAGGGTAGCATTTCTTTGTTCAGTAGATATGACAGAAGTTAATCCATAACGGTCCATTCCGATATAGACGCCTTTTTCGAGGAGTCTTTCCAAATAATCCAAATGATCCGTATCACCGCAATGTCCGATTAACACTTTACTTAGATCCACACCTTCTTCTTCGAAAATCTGAATCTGTAATAATCCATTCTCTTTTTCAGGCACTGAGTGAGTCATGATCGGTACACCTGTACGTAGATGCGCACGGGCTACAGCTCTTATGACCTTTTCAACATCCGGAGTAATTCCTTGATTACCGGTTGCACATTTTAAAAACCCTGCTTTTATTTCGCTATTTTGAACGCCCACTTCGATGTCCCTCACAAATTGGTCAGCCATAAAGTCGATATCATTTGCCTTAAACCTCGTTGGCAAATAATGGAATGTATAAATTCCAGTAGCCGCAATAATTTGAACGCCGGAATCCTCCGAAACCCTTTTCATAAATCTGACATCACGATCAAGCCCCATTACACTTGGGTCAAAAATAGTTTTAATCCCCCTGTCACGAACAGCCGTAACTTGATCCATGGCTAATCGATATTCCTCATCCGCATCGTACAAATGGGGAAACTGAACAGCTACACTCTCAGCCCTCGTTCTTAAATGTTCATGTACCAACGTTTTTCCTAATCGATCGATTTCAATCGGACCGGTAACTGAATTAATTTGCTTCATAATTTCCTCCAAAAATTAGCATTCTAGCGATTTCGATAAAAGGAATAATCACTTTTTTTCTTAAAATTGAATCACAACGTAAATTGTCCACTTTCTAATATCCCCCTGAATTTTCCCAAAAAGCAATGCTTCAAGAAAAAGTCATTTTATGAAGGATATTAAAAAGTGGTTTTTTACATAAAATAGTTGTATAAGCCAACATTTTGAGGTCGCGATACACAATCGCATTTTGTTTGTCAAAAGTCACTGTACGGCTTTAATTTAGTTTGTAAACGCTTTTATTTCACTACTAACTGATCATTTTCAACAAAATGCGGCATTACTTTTTCAGAAAACAGTTCCATTGACTTTAATACTTGTTTCTGTGGTTGTCCGCCAATATTCATCCATAAAATGATATTATTCAGACCGGTTACTTCCTTATAGCGTTTAATATCTTCGATGACTTTTGCCGGTGACCCCACTAACGTATTGTCCATGTTTAAAAAGCGGTCGTAATCGATATTTCGTTCCCGGTCAATGACTCCGAATGTAGGGCGATTATCCCGTTCGCTCATATACCATTCCAGGCCTTGTCTATACTCTTCTTGGGCTTGCTCAGTCGTTTCTGCTACGTAACAGAATAGTAATTTGCCTGATCTTGCTACAGCATCGGTCACATATTCTTGTGATAAGCCTGATTCCAGAGCTACCGTTTTATATAAATCAATTTTATGTTTTGTATCTTCATTTGTGATTCCACCCAGTACAAAGGAATGCCCCTGCTTTGCTGCATTGATCATGGAAGCATCATTGCCTGATACCATTACAAAGATTGGCGGTCCTGATGGTTGAACAGGTCTAGGGTAAACGGGAATATCTTTTATATCAAAAAACTTTCCGGAATAGGTAACCTTATGATTCTTTAATGCAGTTGTTAGAATATCTAACGACTCTAAATATCTTTCATGGCGGTCTTCAAAATTAAAGTTATAGGCTTCAAATTCTAATGGATCGTATCCTTTCCCAACTCCCAAATACAATCTCCCATTACTGATGACATCTACTAATGCCATATCTTCTGCTACTTGTAATGGATGATGGATAGGTAAACGAGATACGGCTGAACCTAACATAATATTAGAAGTTTGAGCAGCAGCCGCTGCTAAGTAGACGGCAGTTGAGCTGACAACGCCATATGCACGGGCATTATGCTCTGCGATCCAAGCCGAATGAAATCCTAATTTATCTGCTACCTTAATTTGCTCTAAGCCATCTCGTAATTCTTCTGCGTCCGTTTTCCAAGGTGCCACAGAGTTTAAAAAAAACAGTCCAAATGTCATATCTTTTCCTAAAATCGCCATTTAAAAAATCCCCTTTACATTAAAAAGTAATTTTCATAAAAATTAGATGCAAGAATCGTTCCAAAAATATGAAGGCAAGTCGTTCGACATATACCTGCCTAAATTCACACTATTTAGACTGTTCCTAACTATTTTATCTGAAATTTCACCAAGATAAAACGTTGCATTTTTGAAACATCTATGTTTCAATTTCGAAACTATCACTGACATGGTTTTAAGCAATCCATTATCGGATTCTTTTTTTTATTCACCCTTTGAAGATAGAACTTCTTTTAAGATGGGGATACTCACATAAAAAGTATTTACACCTTGTGCACTGGTTAGTTTGAAAACGTCCATGATCTCTTCGAAGGTTGCTCCGCATTTTAAGGCATTACGGATATGAACTCTTATTCCTACATCAAATAAATGGGTGGTTGAACTATCAATTGCAATATAAATGAACTCTTTTAATTTTGAACTTAATACTTCTGTTTCCCAAGGATTGGTCAGATAGTCAAAATAACTTTCAAAAAAGTACTCATCATTAGCTAAGAGAATATCTCGAAATGTATTCCAGTAGCCCATCTTATCGATAAAGCTTTCCTTTAATTTCTTCTGGTTGTGATTCAGGTCCGGCTCGGCCGGCCGCTTCCTATATTGTTCACTTTCTTCACTTAGAATTGGAACCCCCACTGAACAAGTATGCATTCCTAGAACACTTACAAGTTTTAAAACTTCTAAAATTTCCTTTTCTGTGGCTCCATGGGTAACGGCATTTTCCATATGGATTTTTAGTGTTTCTTTACCAAGACAAGTGGGTGAGGCGCTTAAGGCAATATTGATTAATTCTCTTGATTTTGCGTCAAGTACGTTATTTTTATAAGGAGAGGAAACGAACTTTTTGTATATTTCAAAAAACTCGGGATCCTGCTCCAACAAATAATCTAAGGTGGAATTCCAATAACCTGACTTATTCATTTTTACACCTCTCTCCTATTTTGTATTTACATACCAGGCGATCCCGATACATAAATGATCTGACCTGTTACATAGGCAGACTTATCGGAGGCTAAAAATTCGATTACATTCGCAACATCTTCAGGCTTGCCTAATCGTTGCACAGGATTTTTTGTGATCACCGCTTTCTTAAATGAGTCGAAATCAGCAATCCCTCTTTTCCCCGCAGACGTTTCAGATACCCTGCTCATGTCGGTTTCGATGAATCCTGGAGCGACAGCATTCACCAGAATTCCGGAATGGCCAAGTTCCACCGCTAAAGCTCTGGTCATTCCTTGAATTCCTGCTTTGGATGCAGCATAGTTTACTCTACCTTTGGTCCCTAATGCGGCAAGGGAAGAAACCAATACCATTTTTCCATATTGTTGTCTCTTCATATAGGGAGTAACGGCTTTACAGCAGTTAAAACTGCCTTTGAGATTGATATCGATGACTTGATCCCATTCTTCCTCCGTCATCTCTTCAATAAAATTGTCTTGTAGAATCCCAGCATTATTTATTAAAATATCAATTCTATTAAACTTTTCTTCTACAAGTTCTACAGCCTTTTTTACATCACCATCATTTCGGATATCGACTGGAATCTCTAAAATATGATCTTCATAATCCGCAAATTGTTCTTTTACGCCTTCTAATAAATCAAAAATAGCGACCTTTGCTCCTTGCAAAAGTAATTGCCTTACAGTGGCTAGACCAATCCCTCTTGCCCCGCCTGTAACAATGGCAACCTTCCCTTCAAGCATCTCCATGAGCGGTCCCCCCTGCCAGTTTATACCTCTTGGTCATTGAACCACTGAATCGCACCTTTTAAACCTAATTCGCCAATCTTATCTCGCACTAGTTGGATCCCGTCTGCGGTATGAATAATGGCATCTTGCTCCGGTCCGAATAATACTCCCGTCCGGAAACCTTGTAATTCCATCATTCTGTTATGCGCCTTCTTCTTTAATTTCAAGATATCCAGTGGGGTTTTGGCAATTCCACGCGCGATCTCGAGCGTTTTTTCTTCTAATTCTTCTGCTTTAAAGCAACGGGCAGCAAAGCCATACTCTGTGGCCTCTTTCCCTGTAATCCTGCTTCCTGCTGTTAAATCCAATAATTTTGCCCGTTGGGGTCCTACATGCCACCCCCAATAAATCCCAACAAATCCGCCGCCAAGAGGCAAGGATGGAAACCCAAATTGTGCATCTTCTGCGGTAATAACGAAGTCACATGATGCCAGCAGCTGTGTCCCGCCAGCCAGAGCAAATCCATGGACTTGCGCAATGATTGGCTTTGGATATTCCCATACCCGCAGCCATCTTTTTGTAAACTCCTCTAATTTATCCCGGTCTTGCATCACCGTAGGATGGGCGTATTTGCCGACATCATACCCTACACTAAATGCACGTCCACTTCCCTTTAGAATGACGACGCTGATGCTATCATCCTTTTCGATATCCTCTAAAGCGCTATCAAGTTCTGTGAACAGCTGCTGATTCAAGGCATTTAATTTATCGGGACGATTCAAGATAATATAAGCAATACGCCCCTTTTTTTCGACCAAAACACATGGTTGTGCCATTTTTATCCTCCTCACAATTCAAGAAATTTTTAGGTTGGCTGTGTTAACCTTGTCTGTTGATTTCCGCTTCAGGTGCTTCGCTCCAATCAACTAGGTTGAAAAATCAACAATGTTCTTTAATACAACCTTTAGTTAAAACTCAAATCCCCTTTTAATAAACGTCTGGCAATGGTACGTCGATGAATTTCGGAGGTTCCGTCTGGGATTCGAAGGGTTCTTGCCAGGCGATAACCTGCTTCTAATTTAAGTTCATTTGATAGACCCATTCCTCCATGAATCTGGATGACTTTGTCATACACCCGTCCCATCATTTCGGTACAGTAAGCTTTGACCATTGAAATCTCTTTCGTCGGTTGTTTTTTGGAGTTTTCAATCTTCCAAGCACAATGCAGCGCCATATTGCGGGCAGCGTAAATATCCATTGCACAATCAGCCAACATATTTTGAATTGTTTGGTGTTCACCAATTTTCTTTCCGAACGTCTGGCGGATATTGGCATAGTCCACCGCTTGCTTTAGAGCCCATTGAGCATAACCAATACATTTCCCACTCATTCCAAGCCGGCCATTGTTGATCCCATTCATTGCCCGTGAAAATCCGTTATCTAATTCCCCAATGATATTCTCTTCAGGCACGCGTAAATTTTCAATGCTGATAATTCCGGCATCCCCACCGATTTCGCCCATGACAGGAACAACGGAGTCTACGTCAAATCCCTCGCTTTTGGTATCGACAAAGAAACAGGTAATTCCGCCCTTTCTGCTTGCTTGCATATCTGGATTTGTTACGGCAAATAACATACAATAATCGGCATATGGAGAATTGGTGATCCATTGTTTTGTACCATTTATGACCCATTCGTTTCCGTCTTTCACTGCTTTCGTTTTGATTCCCCATACATCTGATCCAGCATCGGGTTCTGTTAAACCAAAACAAAGCGTCTTCTCACCGGTTCGAATTCCTTCCAAGTATTGATCTTTTAGTTCTTGTTTCAAACCGTTTAATACCGGTGTTAAACCATTTGTAAAGGGGGAAGGGATGACGACTGTTTCGATCAATTTTCGATTTGGATAGTTCTTGCCAATGGCCTCTTGAACTAATAAGGATGTAACCGGGCCAAGTTCTTCTCCCCCAAGTTCCTGCGCTCCAAACATGTTGTAAAATCCCGCTTTTGCCGATTCCATTCTGACTTTTTTTCTTAATTCCTCTACCTTTGGGTGGCGCTTTCCATTTTCTAGATAATAATTTCGCTCATTATAGAGTAACTCTGAATTTTCATCCTCCAATGGGATGACTACTTTATCAATAAATCTTTTTAGTCCATTAATAATTTCGACCGTTTCTTCTGATGGATTAAAATTCAACATGAATGCTTCCTCCAATTTGATTTTTTACTTTGGCTCTTTTTTATAGGCTGTTTTCGTAAACTTCGTTTCTTTCACAATAGTGGTTGATTTCCTCTCCAGGATGCTCGCTTTCCGCGGGGCGGGCGGTGAGCCTCCTCGTCGCCTTGCTCCTGGGGGTCTCACCTGTCCCGCTGCTCCCGCAGGAGTCTCGCACCTTCCGCTCCAATCAACTTTATTAATTGAAGGTTTGTCTTTACCCAAACCTATGTCAAAAACAGCAATCTTTTAGTAAAAGGCCTTTACTTTTATCCAACACGCTTTGTTTCGTGTTTCAACTAATCATTACCCCATGTAGACTCCGCCGTTGATTTCCATTACTTCGCCCGTGATGTAACGGGCTTCGTTTGAGGCTAGGAATACTGCGGCGTTGGCGATGTCAATCGGCTCTCCTACGAAAGGAACGAGCAGTTCTTCGCGGAATTTTTTTACCGCTTCTGCATTATTTGCATGAAGTTTCCTCATCTTTTCACCGCTAACGATACTTCCGGGTGCAATCGCATTCACACGGATGCCGTAATGGCCCACATCGTAGGCAAGCTTGCGTGTAAAGGTTGCAATACCGCCTTTCGAAGTGGCATAAGCGGCATTGGCGGTCTTCATTCCTTTTTTCGCAGTCACGGACGACATGTTGACAATACTTCCGCGTTTGTTTTCTTTCATAACCGCAACTGCCGCCTGGGACACAAGGAAGGTTCCCCTCAAGTTGACACCCATCACCTTGTCCCAGTCTTCCGCTGTCAATTGTTCAAAATCTAGCGGTGTTCCGAGCGCTCCGCCGGCATTGTTCACTGCAATCGTCAATGTGCCGAACGTTTTTACCGCATGTTCCACCATGCCGTAAGCATCCTCGCTGCTGCCGACACTGCCTGTATAATAGGTAACCTTTTCACTGCCGAATTCAGCAGCCAACGTTTCAAACGATTGTTTCAGCAGCGTTTCATTGACGTCGTTCAAGCAAACCTTTGCCCCCTCTTGAAGAAAAGCCTGTGCAATCCCAAAACCGATTCCTCCAGCAGATCCTGTTACAACAGCAATCTCTTCTGCCAATCTCCCCACTTTAACCCCTCCGTCTAACCTAGAATATTCGTTCGTTTTAGACCAACTTCATCAATGCATCTACCACTTTAACCCCTTTGGTTTCCTTGAAAACCAGTGTAGGATTAAGGTCAATTTCTTCGATCTCTTCGAATGCATCAATAAAGTAGCTGAATTTTGAAACAAATTTACTTAAAGCGGTTACATCATACGCAGAATTTCCTCTAAACTCCTTGAGCATGGCACTCGATTTTAATTCCTCTATCATTTCTGCAGCTATTTCCACTGATACAGGCGCTTTTCTCATTGCAACATCTTTGAATACTTCTATATAAATCCCGCCTAATCCCACAAGGATCATTTGTCCAAAAACCGGATCCTTTTTGGAACCAACGTACATCTCAACCGATTTTTCTGTGACCATTTCTTGAATTAATACACCTTCAAATGTGGCATTTTCGGTTTCATCAATGATTTCTTTTAATCTAGTAAAACCTTCTTCCACTTCTTTGGAATCTTTTAGATGTAAGAGAACTAACCCTTTTTCGGTTTTATGTAAAATCTGAGGGGACATCCCTTTTAAAACTACCGGATAACCGATACGCTCTGCGTACTGTACTGCTTCCTGTGCATTTTGTGCCAGTTGTTCCTGCGTAACTGGCAGATCATATTTCGCAATCACTTTCTTACTTGTATATTCAGTCAATTCCTTTGAATCATTCAAAATGAAGCTTTTCAGGCTTACTTCCCTGGTATCTCTTTGACTCTCCACTGCTTCCCTTTTCATGGTTTTGCCTAATTGAACTAATGCGGACAGCATTTTTACCGCCCTCGTCGGGTCTTCGTTGACGACTAATCCAGAATCAGAAAGTATCTTCTTGGAGCTTGGATTATTTAACGTCACGGTAACGAGAGGAATCTGCGGGAACTTCGCCTTTACTTTGAGAAGTGATTTAATTCTCGCGTTTAATGAGTCCGTCTTTAAGCCAGCAAAACCCAAAAATACAATAGCTGAATCATAGTGGCCGCTTTCTAGAACCGCCTCCATAAAGTCTTCCAGCAATGTAGGCATATAGGAGATTTGGGCCGTTGTATCGAGCGGATTTTTAACACTCGCAATTGGAAGCATTTCTTTTAATCTTTTTTGGATATCCTCTGGTGTTTCTGGTAAGACGAGTCCATTTTCCATGGCTTGATCCGCTAGCATGATGCCCACTCCGCCTGAAATTGTGAAAATCGCCACTCGGTTACCGTCGACAACCGGCAATTTTGAAAAGGCCTGGGCAATATCAATAAACTCATCAATGGTATTTGCCCGGTAAGCCCCATATTGACTAAAAATGGTATCATATACGGCATCAGAACCAACCATGGAACCGGTATGGGACATCGCTGCTTTCATTCCAGCATCCGATTTGCCCACTTTTAAAACGACAACTGGCTTATTCTTTTGTTTAGCCAGTTTTAAAGCTTGGGTTAATTTCTTCCCGTCTTTCGCTCCTTCAATGTAGCAGGCAATCACCTTCGTTTGTTCGTCCTCAGCCAAATATTGAATACAGTCTGCTACATCAATATCACTCTCATTTCCAGTAGCAATAAAATGACTAAACCCAATATGATGCTGTCTGGCTAATGTAAAGACGTGGGAACCGAACGCTCCACTTTGGCTGACAAAACCGATATTACCGCCCTGAATCGGTTCCTCTTCTTCTAAGATGGTTGAAAAGGTCGCATACATCCCTTTACTTACATTAAATAAACCTAAGCAGTTTGGACCTAAGACACGAATATTGTTTTCCTTAGCCAGCCTAGAAAGCTCTTCTTGTTCCTTTTTGCCTTCCTCCCCTAATTCAGAGAACCCAGCGCTAAATATGACAACAGACTTTACTTTCTTTTCGATGCAAGACTTAAAAGTACTCAACACTAATTTTTGGGGTAAGGCGATAATCGCTAAGTCGATCTCCCCCTGAACACTTATAATATTTTCGTAGCATTGGAACCCGCGGATTTCTGGATAGTTTGGATTGATTGGATAGATTTTTCCTTGATAATCATATTTGATTAAGTAATCTAAAGGTCTGCCGCCTATCTTTTTGGCGTCCGGAGAACAGCCTATGATCGCTATACTGTCCGGGTCAAACAAATATCTCAAGTTGTTACTCATACCTTTCTCCTTTCTAATCTCTTTACTTAGTTTATTTGCAATTATCGTGCCAACATTTTAAAAATATCGGTGTTTAATCCGTCGAATATTGCAAAATCTATCAATCTTTTGTTTTTAATTGAAGTGAATTTAGATCTTTACGTTTCTTAACATTCTGAGTTGTTTTAAAAGTGAAACCTGCGTATCTCAAAAATGAAACAAGCAAGGATTCCACCTATTTACCGGTAAAGGCTGCCTGCCTTTTTTCAAGAAAGGCCTGTGTCCCTTCATTCTTGTCATGGGATCCAAACAAAACGGCTTGTGACAGTTTCTCGATTAACAGTGCTGTATCCATATCCGTATCAAATCCGCGGTTAATCACAAGTTTGGCCATTCGAACCGCAAACGGGCCTTTTGCTAAAATCTTTTCCGCTTTCGCTTTTGCCGCCTGCCACAAATCTTCCATCGATACCACCTCGGAGACTAAGCCGATTTCTTCTGCCCGCTTTGCGGTTATGATTTCTCCCGTCAAAATCATGTCGATGGATCTGCCTTTTCCAATGATCCGGGCTAAACGCTGGGTTCCACCTGCACCCGGAATGATCGACAAATTGAGCTCCGGCAGGCCGAATTTCGCGTGCTGTGCTGCGATTCGAATATCACAGGCCATTGCCAGCTCACACCCTCCGCCCAACGCAAAGCCATTAACAGCCGCAATCGTTGCTTTCGTACAATTTTCAATCCTGCGATAAATGCCAGACATTCCGGGAAAGAGCGCATCGAGGGGCTGCTTTTCCCTTAACTGCCGAATGTCTGCACCCGCTGCAAATGCTTTTTCTCCCGCTCCGGTAAAGACGATTACTCCTACTCCATCATCATTCTCGAGGGATTCCAGTGCATAGCTTATTTCGGTTAAAGTTTGGCTATCTAACGCATTTCTGACATCCGGCCGATTCATCTTAATGATCCCGATGCTTCCTTCTTGTTCCACTAAAATATTTTGATATTCCATCTCTATCACTCCTTGGCTGATAATGAACGTGCCACAATCTCGGCAATATCCATGGTTTGGACCTGTTCTTCTGCTTCCTTCGCTTTTGTCCCATCGGATAACATCGTCAAACAGTACGGACAATTACTTCCGATCATCGTTGGACTAAGCTTGAGCGCCTGTTCGACACGTTCCACGTTGATCCGTTTTCCCTGTGTTTCCTCAATCCACATCCTGCCGCCGCCAGCCCCACAGCACATGGCATTTTCTCTATTCCGTTCCATCTCTAAGATTTCTACTCCAGGAATCGATTTAAGAATTTGGCGTGGAGTATCATAGATATTGTTATAGCGGCCAATATAACAGGAATCATGATAGGCAATCGCTTCCTTGACCTCGTTCTCTGGCTTAATCCGTCCCTCTTGGATCCACTTCCAAATCAGTTCTGTATGATGATATACCTCCGCCTCCAAACCAAACTCAGGATATTCATGTTTAAAAGTGTTGAAAGCATGGGGATCGATGGTCACAATTTTCTTCACCCCATAAGCCTGAAAATTAGCAATATTCTCTTCGCATAATTGCTGAAATAAAAATTCATTCCCCATTCGGCGTGCCGTATCACCGGAATTGCGCTCTTCGTTACCAAGAATGGCAAAGCGGATACCGGCCGTGTTCATAATTTTGGCAAAGGATTGCACAATCTTTTGACTTCGTTTATCATAGGACCCCATCGATCCCACCCAGAACAGATAGTCAAATTCTTCTACTTCCTTTACCGTCGGAACTTGAATATCATCGCATTCATCACGCCACTTGATACGCTCCTTCCGGTTCATCCCCCATGGATTGCTTTGCCGCTCAATGTTTTGAAAATAACGAGTAGCTTCGTGAGGCATACTGCCTTCAGTCATCACCAAATAACGTCTTAAATCAATAATTTTATCCACATGTTCGTTCCCCACAGGACATTGATCTTCACAATTCCGGCACGTCGTGCACGCCCATAATTCTTCCTCGGTAATCACATCGCCAATCAAATTAGGCATTTCCACCGAGACGGCAGCTTCCTGTGCAGCGGGTCCCAGGGATAAGGCAGAAGAGCCAACAACCAAACTAGGCATCCATGGACTGCGGGAGGTTACAGCTGCTCCTTTTTCTGTCAAATGATCCCTCATTTTCACAATTAATTGCATCGGAGATAAGGTCTTCCCCGTGACAGAAGCCGGACACATATTCGTGCATCGTCCGCATTCCGCGCACGCATAGAGATCAATCAACTGCTGCCGGGTAAAATCCTCAATTTTCCCGACGCCATATTCCTCAACTGTTTCATCCTCGAAATCAATCTTTCTCAATTTCCCAACAGGGCCGCTCTTTTTAAAAAAAAGGTTGAACATGGCAAATACCTCATGTGCCTGCTTTGACTGCGGTACAAATACCATGAAGGATACCACGGTCAACAGATGAAGCCACCAAAATACGTAAAACAACACGGTTCCCGCTGTCTTTCCAATCCCAAAGAAGGCTGCAGCTATGACTCCTGAGAATGGAGTGTGGGAGAAATCAGGGTGATGCCCCAGCATGACCTGTTCAAATCCCAGTGTAAACAGGATCGACAGAGTCAGTGTAATTAAAGCAATAATGACAAATGCAGCCTTCTTATCCCGCTTTAATTGCAGCCTCTTCAACTTCTCGATATAGCGGCGATAAAAAGCATAGATCATTGCGCACAGCATGAGGAAAACTGTCCATTCCTGCAAGAGACTAAAATATTTGTGTGCACTGCCGAAAGGAAATTCATACCCTCTGATAAATCCCTTTAGAATGATTTCGATGAGGCCAACCTGGATGATAAAAAAGCCATAAAATAAGATTAAGTGCATGAGACCGCTTTTCTTGTCCTTAAACAATTTTCGCTGGCCGAACCCATTCACTAATACAGCATTGATTCGTTCTTTGAGGTCCTGTTTATAATCAACTTTCTTCCCAAGCTTTATGAACAAATACCGGCTGTATACAAGTTGGGCAAATAAATAAACGGCATATCCTGTCACCGCTAGGAAAGCAAGTAAATTCAGCAGTAATAACATTTTGTCCTCCCCTAATGTCGGATTTAGTTATTTTCGTTACGTTGTGGATGGTGGTGAAACGCTTAAATATTCCAGTGTGTAAAAATAGTCCCCTCTGTATTAAAAAAGGGGGACTAAAATGGTACCCGATGAAACCCGGGCCTGGAAATTTAAACGGTGACCAATACTTTGTTAAATTCTTCTGTTAAAAGAGGTACAACCTCAAACAAATCGCCTACAATTCCGTAGTCCGCTACTTGGAAAATCGGCGCTTCCGGATCCTTGTTGATGGCCACAATCACTTTAGAATTCGACATACCGGCCAAATGCTGAATAGCACCGGAAATTCCGCAAGCGATATACAAATCAGGAGTTACCACTTTTCCTGTTTGGCCAATTTGTAAAGAATAGTCACAAAACTCCGCATCACAGGCCCCGCGTGAAGCTCCAACTGCACCGCCCAATACTTCTGCCAGCTCCTGAAGTGGCTTGAAACCATCTTTACTTTTCACACCGCGGCCACCGGAAACAATTATTTTTGCTTCACTCAAATCCACTCCAGTTGTGGCTTTCCGAACGATTTCTTTCACAATGGTTCTTAAATCCTTAATCACCGGCTGGAATGGAAGAACCTCAGCCTGCCCAGGATTTTCTATTACCTCAAAGTTATTCGGTCTTAGGGTCGCAAACACTTTCCCTTGGTTAAAGACCTTCTTTTGGAATGCCTTCCCTGCATAAATAGGGCGGGTGAAGACAATGGCGCCATCCTCTACCTCTGCCCCTGTGCAGTCCGAAACCAGTCCGGCTCCTAATTTCCCAGCCACTCTCGGGGCCACGTCTTTTCCAATCGCTGTATGTCCCATCAGAATGACTTCCGCTTGCACTTCCTCAATTAGCTGACACAATGCCTGCGTATAGGCATCTGTTGTATAGGTTGTCAGGGCCTCATCTTCGAGGACATAGGCTTTATTTGGTCCGTACTTGCTTACTTCCTGCACTAATTCAGTTGCTCCGGGACCAAATAACGCGGCATTGACCTCCCCTCCATCAGCCAATCGATTGGCTGTTGTCAAGGCTTCAAAAGAGACATTCCTCAGCTTTCCTTCTTTGCTTTCTATAAAAACAAGTACTTTTTTACCCATTTGGATCATCCTCCTAAGTTCGTAATTAGACTACTTTTGCTTCCGTGCGAAGCAGATTCACAAGATCCTGAACCTGTTGGCCGATTTCGCCTTCTAAAACTTTCCCTGCTTGTTTTTTTGGCGGCAAATATTGATCTTGAACGGAAGTCCGCGGAGCTAAGTCATCTTCAAATAACGCGAGATCTTCTACTGAGAAACGTTCTAGCGGCTTTTTCTTCGCCTTCATAATCCCCGGAAGAGATGGATAACGCGGCTCGTTTAATCCTTGTTGAGTGGTTGCCAAAAACGGAAGATTCACCTCAGTGATTTCCACGTCTCCCTCAATATCGCGTTCAACGATTGCCTTCGTGCCATCAAGAGAGAGATTGGTAATCGTAGAGACTTGAGGAATCCCTAGTTCTTCCGCCACCCGAATGGCAACTTGGCCGGATCCGGAATCAACCGCCATATTTCCAGCCAGGACTAAATCGTACTCCTGCCCTTTAATGGCTGCTTTAATGATCTTAGCGATGGCATACTCGTCTGCCTCTTCCTCTAGTTCAACAATGATCGCTTTGTCTGCTCCCATTGCGAGCGCTGTTCTTAAAACACTCTCAGAACGAGTTGGTCCGACTGTTAATACCGTTACTTCTGCCCCGGACTCTTCCTTGAGTTTTACAGCCTCTTCCACTGCGTATTCATCATACGGATTAAGGATAAACTCTACCCCCTCATCGCTAATCTGTCCGTTTTGAACAACGATCTTCTCTTCCGTATCAAAGGTCTGTTTCACTAAAACTAAAATATTCATTTTCTGGTATCCTCCTATTCTTCTACTCTTATTTATCAATCTAGAGGTATTCCCGCTTTAGCTGCGCGGCAATAATATTTTTTTGGATTTCAGATGTTCCTTCATAAATCTTGGTGATTCTGGCATCCCGGTAAAAGCGTTCCACAGGGAATTCAGCAATATATCCAATCCCTCCGTGAATTTGTACAGCCTTATCTGCCACACGATTATAGACCTCGGATCCAAGGAGCTTTACCATGGCCGCTTCCTTAATGACCTTCATCCCTTGGTCCGTCATCCAAGCCACACGGTACGTCATGCTCCTTAAAGTTTCAATATCCAGCGCCATTTCTGCTAAATAATGTTGGATAATTTGTTGTTCAAAAATGGGTTTGCCAAACTGAATTCGATTATTTGCGTGCTGAATCGACATCTCTAACAGCTTTTCGCAGCTTCCTAGATTTCTTGCTGCAAGCCCCGCCCGGCCGTTGGCAAGAATTTTCAAAGCGTTGACATAGCCTTGCCCTTCTTGACCAAGCACGTTTTCTGCAGGAACTTCACAATCTTCAAAGAAAATTTCCGCGGAATGAGATCCACGAAGACCCATTTTCTTTTCGTTTTTCCCTACTGTGAACCCAGGAAAGTCTTTCTCTACAATAAAAGAGGTAATCCCTTTTGCTCCCTTCGATGGATCGGTTACAGCCATAACCGTAAAGACATCGGCAATTGGTGCATTCGTGATATAATGTTTGCTCCCATTTAAGACATATGTATCGCCTTTTCTCACCGCCGTTGTTTTCAGATTCGTTGCATGTGAACCTGCACTAGGTTCCGTCAATGCAAAGGATCCAATCATTTCCCCACGAGCCATGGGCGGCAGGTATTTTCGCTTTTGTTCTTCATTCCCCATCTCGACGATTCCAACAGAACCGATCCCTGTATGGGCACCGATTACCGTGGTGTACCCATTATGCGTCCTGCCTAATTCCTCATAAATGGCACACTTGCCGACCATTCCAATACCGGTTCCACCGTATTCTTCCGGGATACTGAGTCCAAACAATCCCATTTCCTTCGACATGTCCATGATCTTTTCAGGAATCTCGTCCTTCTCCTCAATTTCCATCGCAAGGGGATCGACTTCGCTGTCAATAAATTCCCGAATACTTCGCTTTAAAAATTTAATATCTTCTGATAATTGAAAATCCACTTTTTCTCACGTTCCTTCTTATTAATATTGGTAAAATCCTCGCCCTGACTTTTTCCCCAATCGTCCAGCCTTCACATATTTCACTAGTAAGGGAGATGGACGGTATTTTTCACCTAATTGCTGATACAAATATTCCATATTTCGCAAACGGCTATCCAAGCCTACAAGGTCCGCCAATTCAAGTGGGCCCATCGGATGATTTAAACCATATTTAAGTGCCTTATCTATGTCTTCGGCTGAAGCCACTCCTTCCATTAGCATGTTCATGGCTTCATTTCCAATTAGACAATTCATTCGGCTTGTTACAAAACCAGGAAACTCATTGACTTCGACGGATACTTTCCCCAGTTTTTCAGCCACCTGTTTGACTACTTCGACCGTAGTATCAGATGTATCTAAGCCTCGAATAATCTCGATTAATTTCATGCGATGAACGGGGTTAAAGAAGTGCATCGCGATACATTGTTCAGGCCTATCCGTAGCGGCTGCAATCTCTGTCGGGCTCATGGTGGATGTGTTGGTTGCAAGGATGGCATGAGACGGCGCTAGCTCATCTAATTGCTTAAAGATATTGATTTTCAATTCCATTATTTCTAAGGCCGCTTCGATGACCAGGTCCGTTTCACTTACAGCTTCTTGCAGCTGCGTTGTGTAAGATAGATTTTTCTTTGCCTCTGCTTCCTGTTCAGCCTGGATATATCCTTTAGCTGCGCTTCTATTTAACAAGTTTTCAATGTACTCTCTTGCGTTTTCAAGAGCCTGTTCAGATATGTCCTGTAAAGTCACTTGAAAACCGGCTAATGCAGCGGTATAGGCTATTCCACGCCCCATTGTACCGCTGCCAATGACAGCAATATGATTAATCATTTTAAATAATCCCCTTTTCTTTAAAATCAGCAATGTCTTCGAGACTATAACCGAGGGTAGTCAACACATCATCTGTATTTTCACTTAATAAAGGTGGTGCTTTTCGAACGGACCCCGGCGTGTCTGATAATTTAAGAGGGACTCCAAGCATTTTCAGCATGCCAATCGTGGGATGCTCTACCTCTTGAATCATTTCCCGATATTGAACCTGGGGATGTTCCAGAAGTTGGGCAATGTCATTGATTGGACCGCTCGGTATACCTGCCCCTTTTAATCTTTCGATAATTTCCGATGATTCTTTGCTCTTCGTATATTCGGTAAGAATCCCAACAAGTTCTTCCCTGTTTGCTACGCGGTTCACGTTCACAGCATATTTCGGATGATCCTTTAAATCATGAAGTTCAAGCGCAACACACATTTTTCTCCATAGCCAATCATTTGGTACCGCAATGATGACGTGGCCATCCTTCGTCTCGAAGGCTTGATAAGGTACGAGATTTGGATGTGCAGACCCTAATCGTCCTGGAACTTTTCCTGTTGCTAAAACACCTTGCCCAAGGTAATTGGTCAATGAGACGATGGTTTCCAACAAAGAAGATTCTACATATTGGCCTTTTCCCGACTTTTCTCTAGCCAGCAAGGCAAGGACAACCCCAAGCGATGCATAAAGCCCTGTTGCTAAATCGACGATGGAATATCCAGCCCTTACAGGAGCCCCTCCTGCCTCTCCGGTAACACTCATAAATCCTCCAAATCCTTGCATCAACAAATCATAAGCCGGTTCATCTTTCATCGGACCTGTCCGGCCAAACCCGCTGACTGCGCAATAGACGAGACGAGGGTTGATTTCTTTGAGCACATCATACCCTAAGCCAAACTTCTCCATTGTTCCATTTCGGAAATTTTCAATTAATACATCAGAATCCTTTACCAGCTGTTTTACGATCCGTTGACCCTCATCCGTTTTGAGATTCAGCGTAATGCCTTTTTTATTTTTATTTAGGCTCATAAAATAGGTTGATTCTCCATTTATTTCTGGCGGAATATAGCTTCGTGTTTCATCCCCAATCCCCGGCTGTTCAACCTTAACTACTTCCGCTCCCATATCAGCCAATTGCATACTGCAAAACGGACCCGCCAGCGTCCTTGAAAGTTCCAGCACTTTTATCCCTTCTAGTGGACCTGCCATCCAAAAAACCTCCTAAGTCTTTGCTAATATTCCATACTTTTATATGAGTTACTGCATATTCAATTCTCTAATTATGTAATATGCAAGATTCATGCCAACATATAAATCTACTAAAATTGCCGGACAATATTTTAGATGTCTCATATCTGAACTACTCAGGTTTAACTTTTGAAACACTTTGGTGCGGTGACAGGCACCGCCCGTGGACTTTTTGCTATTTTTGTCCATTCCACGCGGACAGGGGAAGAGAAGATGGTGGTTTTGCTCGATCCTTTTTTGTCACTGGCCAGGTACCCTTTTTAAAGGCGGGCTAAATTTATGCCCTATTTAGCCCTAAAACAGCTTAAGAGCCAGGCATCCATGCCTGGCTCTGATAACGGTCCTAAATTTTTAAAATACGGTTCATATCTGATTGTTGTTAATTCGTTCATGATTATACTTTTCTAATTGAGTCTGTAAAACGGATATGTAATTCGTCATTGCCATTCTTACAATCGAAGGATAGTAGCGATTATAAAGTTCGTATTCACATTCCTCAATATCCATCTTTTTTAAGGCAATCATTTTATTTAATTCCTCTGTATACATCGATCATTCCCCTTTTCACTGGCACTCTCCCAATTTACTCTTGTATAGGATCAGGATAGACAAAGAATTCAAGAAATATACTAGAATTTCGGCTCTATTTTTTTCTAACTCTTTTAAAAAAACCTACACTTGTAATCTGCAAATTAAAAATTCTAGATTATATTTTGCTAGAAACCTGTCCATACTAGTTTTAGAGTTTGAAAAAGAAGGAGGTTACAAAATGATCACAACCAAACTCAAGAACTTCGGCCTAGCCAAACTACTTATCGGCCTTAGTGTCATCGCCATTCCCTTTGTCGAAATGGATCAAGATGCATACGCAAATCCCTCCCCAGCGAAAGTCACCGTAACAGCAACCAATCTGAACGTCCGGGAATCTCCTGGCATTTCAGGCAAGGTGATGGGTCTTGTACATAAAGGGGACACGTTTGTTGTTATGAAGAAAAAGAACAACTGGGACCAAATTAAACTGGCAAACAACCAAATGGGCTGGATCAGCCACGCTTACACGGCCCCGCCGAAACATGTAGGTGCAACCGTAAATGCCGACTTTTTAAATGTTCGCACGGGTCCCGGCGTATCGAACCCCGTCATCGGCAAATTAGATTGGGGAGCCCAGATCACGGTTCAGGCAGAACAAGCAGGCTGGGCCAAAATCGTATCTTCCTCCGGCATCAAGGGGTGGGTAAACGAATATTACATTACAAAACACGAACCGAACAAGTTTCACACACAAGCTGTTTCTAAACCTCCAACATCAAAGAACACTACGGACCATGACAAAAAGAGTTCTGCACCCGCAAGAGTATCACCTAAGACCACGACAGCCAAAACAACAATCCAAGGCCCCCTTAGCGGAAAAACTATCGTTCTTGACCCCGGTCATGGCGGAGTCGATATCGGGACCACAAGCATTGACGGTACACATGAAAAAAAATTAACCCTTGAAACAGCCAAAGCAGTAGAGCAAAAGCTTAAAAATGCCGGTGCACATGTCATTATGACCCGGACAAATGATACCTATATTTCTTTACCAGAACGATCTAACATCTCAAACCAAAACGGTGCCGATGCCTTTATCAGCTTCCATTACAATTGGATCAAAGACCCTTCCGTTAATGGTATGACTGATTTTTACTATCAAAAATCAAGAGATAACGAATTAGCCTCCCACATTCTAAAGGAAGTTGCCAAAACAACGAAATTAGAGAATGTTGGTACAAGATTCAATAACTTAAGTGTACTGCGAAATAACTCACAACCTAGTACCCTTATAGAGCTTGGTTTCCTATCAAATAAACAAGATGATGCAGTTGTGGAAGGTTCTGCTTTCAATGAAAACGTCGCTCAGGGGATTTACTTAGGATTGCTAAATTATTTTTCGAAAAAGTAAAATGGGACCTCATTACGAAGTCCCATTTTATTTATGCTAATCTTCTCGTCCTGCCCCTTCATCGACAGCGTTATCAGCGGCATCTCCTGCTTTGTTACCCAATGCCCCGCCGACAACTGCTCCAGCAACGGTACCAATTGGTCCAAGAACAGAACCTACAGCAGCACCTGCAACTGCCCCGGCACCTGTTCCAACCGCTTCACCAGCGTCAACATCAGCACGATTGCGTTCTCTGTTTTCAGCCATTCTATTCACTCCCACTTTTTTAATCGGGAAGCATCTTCCCGAACCTATTTTTCCCTTTAGGGACAAATTTACTCACCGAAGCAAAACCCCAACTTTTGGGTTATAATAAAGGAATATGGACTTTTGTACGGTAAAGGAGCACGGAACCGATGCTTAAAACTAGGTTTATTAAACTGCTGACAATGAAATTAGAGGATGGGCGTTATTTTTTGGCGGCGCAGGAGGAGCGCGGGCACTTTTTGCATCCGGATGACTGGAAGAATCTCGTGTTCAGCCAACATGAGGAAAGCTTTTTTGGCACGCTTTTGGAACCGGAAAACGTACGGGGAATTGAGGGTGTGCCGCTCGGTGCCTGGCAGCTGGTATCACTTTTTGCGAAGGAGTCATTCAACCGGTTTATTGAGTGGGACTGGAGTGAGGAGGCGGAAATTTGCCTCGCCGCAGCTTTCGCGCTTCACGAAGGAATCCTTGAAAAAGATTGGCTCCCGGACTTTTCGGTCTGGGAGCATGGCGATTTCCGCTGGCAGCTCCCGGAACGGGTAAAGGAAGAGTTTGATCCCTCCTTTTGGGAGCAGGAAATGGAAAATGCCTCGGAAACCGCACTCCAATTTATTGACGAACTCTACAACAACGCACTCGATGGTTATTTAACAAGGAACTCAGCGATGAAAGAATTGTTCGGACCAAAGCTTGACCTTTTGAAAAAACAAAATATTTCCGGCGGTGAACTTGCCCGGTATTTTGATGAGGAAAGCTGGCTCGAGTGGGTTGGAATTAAGGAAAGCGATACGCCATTTACCATTGGCTTGCGGCTTGAAGAACCGGAGGATGGCGAAGGCGCGTGGATTTTGGATGTGTTTTTGCGCGGAAAGAAAAATGTCGATGAGATGGTTGGGCTGGAGTCGAAAATTCCCGGGAAATGGAAGCCTTATATCGACAAAGTCGACCGGGAAATCGCGCGCTGGGTGCGATTGATTCCGTGGCTTGAAAATGATGTCGACCCTTCCCATTTAAAATCCCATCTCACCGAGGAAGAAGCCTGGATGTTTTTAACGGAAGCAAGCGAAACCCTTGTGGCACTTGATGTTGAGATCCTCCTTCCTGCCTGGTGGCAGGCGATGAAAAATTCAAACTTAAAAGTGAAGGCATCACTAAAAGGAACGTCAAGTCACCGTCCGTCGTTCGTTGGCTTGCAGGCGATGCTCGATTTCAATTGGCGCTTTTCGATGAACGGAGTCGACCTATCCGAGGATGAATTTAGCCAACTTGTCGAAGAAAAGCGCCGGCTTGTCTATATTCGCGGCCGCTGGGTGAAGCTCGATCCGCAGTTTATTCGACAAATTCAAGATTTGATGAAACGGGCTGAAAAAGAAGGACTGCAGGTCCGTGATTTGCTTGAGCAGGAACTGGTGAATTCGGAAGCAACCGAGGATGAACTGGAGAATCCAAAGGCATTTGCCAAAATTCAAATCGAGTTGAACCGTCAGTGGAAACAGATGATCAAGCAGCTTTCCGAGGTAAAAGAAATCCCAATGGAACCGGTGCCGGAGGGCTTGAACGGAGAACTCCGCCCCTACCAGCAGCTGGGGATGAGCTGGCTGTGGTTTTTAAGGCAGCACGGGTTTGGCGCGGTCCTTGCCGATGATATGGGTCTTGGAAAAACAGTGCAATTGATTTCATATTTGTTGAAGGTGAAAGAACTTTCTGGCGATGAGCCACCTATGGTTGAAAACGAGTCTCGCAGCCGTCGAGGGAAAAAGGATGCGGAAGAAGCTGCTCCAGCAGTGAAGGCTCCGACTAAGGCTTCATTGATTATTTGCCCTACCTCCGTTCTCGGAAACTGGCAAAAAGAGCTGGAACGTTTTGGACCGGAGATGGATGTTTATTTGCATTATGGTTCAAACCGCTTGAAGGAAGAAGCCTTTTTGGAGCGGGTTAAAAACGTCGATGTGGTGTTAACTTCTTATGGGTTGAGCCATCTCGATTCCGATGAGTTTGAATCGGCGATTTGGAGCACGATTGCGATTGACGAGGCGCAAAACATTAAGAACGCGCAGACGAAACAATCGAAAGCGGTGCGCAGGCTGCGAGGCCGGCACCATGTTGCTTTAACCGGAACGCCTATGGAAAATCGCTTGTCTGAGCTGTGGTCGATTTTTGATTTTACGAATCACGGATATTTGGGAAGTTTGGGGCAGTTTCAGAAGAAGTTCGTGATTCCAATTGAGAAGGATGAGAAGAAGGAAAAGGTGCATCAGCTGCAGGCGTTGATTCGGCCTTTCTTGTTACGGCGGACGAAGAAGGATGAAGAGGTTGCGCTGAATTTGCCGGATAAGCAGGAGCAGAAGGAGTACTGTCCACTGACAACGGAGCAGGCATCGCTGTATGAACAGCTCGTGCGCGATACGTTTGAGCAGATTGAAAAATTGACTGGGTTTGAGCGCAAGGGTCTGATTTTGCAGATGTTGAGCCGATTGAAGCAGTTATGTAATCATCCAGCCTTGTATTTGAAGGAGCAATCGGCCGGACGTGTGCTGCTGGAGAGGTCGAATAAACTGGAGAAGCTAGTCGATTTAGTCGATGCGGTTTTGGATTCAGGCGAGAGCTGTTTGATTTTTACCCAGTATATCGAGATGGGTGAAATGATTCGTTCGGCACTGAAGAAGCGGTTTGGGATCGAGACGCCGTTTTTGAACGGAAGTGTGGCGAAGACGCAGCGTGATACGATGATTGAGCGGTTCCAGAATGGTGAGTTTCCGGTGTTCTTGTTATCGCTGAAGGCTGGCGGCACGGGGCTGAATTTGACGGCGGCGAATCATGTGATTCACTATGACCGCTGGTGGAATCCAGCCGTTGAGAATCAAGCCACGGACCGAGCCTACCGAATCGGGCAGTCCCGGTTTGTCCACGTCCATAAGCTGATTTGTACGGGGACGCTGGAAGAAAAAATCGACGCCATGCTCGAGAAGAAGCAATTTTTAAATGACCAAATCATCCAAAGCGAAAACTGGATTACCGAGCTCTCGACGGATGAGCTAAAGGATTTAGTGTATTTGGGGTAACACTCTGAAAAGTCCACACGGTGACACACTAAAGTGACAGGCACCGTTCGTGGACTTTTTGCTGTTTTTGTGCGTGTGGGGTGGACATTGTTGGTCTATTATCGAAGAAGCCGCAGATTTAGCAAAAAGATAAACAGTTACTACTAAAGACCAGTCCCCCGACTGGTTTTTTCCACCATGAATTTCGATTATATCGACACTTTTTGGCCAGATATCAACACAAATCGATACTATATCAACACTTTTCCAGCGGATATCAACACTTTTTGACCAGATATCAACACTTTTCAAAAGGATATCGACAATTTCCCTTTCCAAGAGCACCTCGCCGAGCAAAAAAAACGACAGTGCCCTGTCGTCGTCAATCTCTTTCTCTTGCCCTCTGTGTATCTCGAATATTCTTTTGAACGGTTATGGCTGCAAATAAGCTAAGAACAAACGACATCCCATAAAATCCCTTTTCACTTAACACAATACTTCCTGCATTATATAACCCGATAACCATTAATGAAATCGACACAATCATCGCAAACCAGCTAATCCCATAATAAATATTCGTAACGGGGATTCCCTCTTCTTTATCCCTTACTGCTTTTTGCAAAGATACCGCGGAATAGAGTCCGAACACTAAAACGGCAAAGTAATATCCTTTTTCGTTCAGTTGCATTGATGCGTTAAACAAACCGATGAGATAAGCCGCAACCCCTACTAACAGCGCTGCCCATGAAGCCCCTTTGAAAGCGGAAGTTGGTTCTCCCTCTTTCCTTTCCACTTTTATTTTTGGATCATTTTGTTTTCCTTTATCTAATCATTCGACATGGACCGTTCCCCCCTCTAATAAAATTGGTGCACCCCAGATACACTGTAGGGCCCCTATCTAAATCTATTATAAAGGAATTTTTTACAAATAATAGTCCAATTTCCCAACTGGGAATTCCACCTATTTTTGAAGAGAATACGTTGCTTGGGCCTTGTTTTTCCTCCTTGCCGCCTTCATCCCAAACAAAAACCTCAGCAGGCTCAAGCGCCGAACAACAAAGTGATAGCCAATCATAATCAAGATAAAGGAAATGGAAATAAGAAAAATTAGCTTAACGGGTATTGGCCATGATAGGTCGCGGATGAAAAAGCCAAGCAGCACAATGACAGGCTGATGTAATACATAAAATGGCATCGACGCTTCACTTGCATACTTTAGAAAACGATTGGTAAAAGATAAATATTTGTCTGCCAGGAAGAAGATGCATAGTAACAAGCTCCAGCAATTAATCGTTCGGACAGCAAAAAAGATGATCTCCTCCACCGATCCCGGTTGAGGATAAGCCTTCATAAACCAGACGATGTATACAGCGGAAGAAATCAAGGCAAGTGTCATGTGAATCTTGATTGTGGCTTGAAGATTATCTTTAAAAGCTTCACTGGAAAAATAGTAATAACCATAAATAAAGACGATTAGATAAAATACAAGGTCCCAGCCGCCTAACCCCTGGGTTTTGATTAATCCTGATGCAAAAAGAATGAACGGCAGCAGCCACAAATGGACCAAGCTAAATCTCCCGCTGATTGGAATTTTTTTAAATATAGGTATCGTAAGAAAGGAGAATACGAGCAGTACGAGTAAATACCAAAGATGTAGTCCAAAGAACGCGAAATTTCCTGTTCCGCCAAAATCTAAATAAATCCCATCAAAATAGTGAGGAAGAAAATCTAGGAATGAACCATTAAACTGACGGTTGGCAATTCGTTCGAGAAAAATTTGGTGAGGAGTTAAGATGAATACCCCAAACACAAGCGGCACTCCTAGCCGAATCAACCGTTCTTTGAAAAAAGCAGTTATGGGCCTATTTTTCAAGGCATATGTCACACTGATCCCTGATACCGCGAAAAAGATCGGCATGATCCAAGCACCCACAAATAAGGAAAATACTAAAATACTCCCTGAATCTATTTGATTATTTTTGACATGCCATGGGAATGGGTTAAAAAACATCGAGCAGTGGTAAAGAAATACCGCGAGCGTCGCGAACACACGAATCCAGTCCAAATCATATTGTCTTTTCATCATCCACCCTCCCTATTGTGGAATTAATATCCAATATTACTGTAGGCTGGAACCGAATACAAGTCAATAAAATTTTATATATTCGGCAAAAATCGGGTGGTGCCTGTCACCACCCGATTTTTGTCGAATCCTAAAAAAAGAGACCAAACAATTTGTATGTTTGATCTCTTTCTTGGTTATTAATCTAATATTTTCACTTTCACGGTTCTTCTGCCCCATGCTAGTGCCTGTGCTTTTGTTGGTTTTAAAACATCGATTATGTGGCCGTGGATAGCGCCGCCTGTATCGCCTGCGACCGCGACCCCATAGCCTTCTACCCAAACCTTGCTTCCTAATGGAATGACAGATGGATCAACGGCAATAAGCTTCATATATGGGTTTTCTTTAATATTGTAGCCCATTCTTGTAATCGCACCTGAACTTGAGTAGCTGTAGGCGGTTGCGGTAACGTAAAAGGTTTCCCCGTTGCCTGTCGGTTGTGAATCGTTTTGCTGGCTTCCTGCAGATGCCGATGCAGCTACTGCCCTCGATTTTGCCGCTGCCTGTTCCTTGCGAACTCTTTCTTCAGCCGCTCTTAGCTCAGCTTGAATGCTTGCTTTTTCTTTTTTGGCAAGCGCCATTTCTTTATCGATTTTGCTGTATTTATCTTGCATTTCTTTTAAGGTTTCTTGTCTTTTTTGCAGATTCAAACTAAGTTGTTCCTGCTGATTGGCTAGGTTTTTTTGTTCTTCTTTTAAAACCTGCTCTTGTTGATCAATCTCTTTTTTATCGTCTTCAATCTGTTTAAGGTCATGTTTCTGGTCATCTAAAATGCTCTGATCAGCGTTGAATAGAGCCGAGACCGCACTTGCACGTTGTAGTAAGTCATCAAAGCTTTTTGCGTTTAGTAGAACTTTGATCACTAAGCTTACACTATTGTCGTGCTGAAGGGCGACTAGCCGCTTTTTCATGACATCTTGGCGGGCCAGGATTTTGTCCTCAACAGTGACAATTTCTTCTTTTTTCTGCTCAATGAGCTTATTGGTCTCATCAATTTTGTTTTGCGTTTTGGACAACGCTTCTTTGTTCGCTGAAATATATTTATAGATTGAGTCCATTTCTTGCTTAATGTTTGTCATCTCGTTTGAAACAGATTGCTTTTCTTGTGCTTTTTGCTGAAGGTCCTGCTCGACACTATGTAATGCTTCCGTATTGCTCTTGGCATATGTCATGATTGAACCAGTTCCACACAATGTTAATGTAAAAATTACGAGAATCATACGCTTAAAAAATTGCATACTCTTTCCCCCTTTCCCTATTTATATCAAATCAATATACCAGCAATGTTACAAAAACATTAAAATTCCCTCCATTTTTGTCATATAAGCCGAAATTTCACCAAAAGGGGACAATTACCAAATGCGGTGACAGGCACCGTCCGTGGACTTTTTGGCATTTTTGTGCGTGTGGGGTGGACAGTTAGGGTTTTGATTGGCAAAAAAAATAAGCTAGGCTGGATGCCTAGCTTATTTCTTAAATTCTACTCACTCCCCGACCCGCTTGCTCTCCGCCAGCACCCGAGTTTTCTTCTTTTTCGCCGTCCTGATCTTGTCTTCTGGGAAGCTTGTTAAATAGGAAGCCTTATTCCCTTCTTTTACGATAAAATTATTTAAAATATTATAAACGGCTTGCTCACTGAGCTGCTGATTTCCTTCGAAAAGCTGAAATGAATGATTTTGATAGGTAAATTGAAATCTTTTATTATAGTAATAGATGGATACTGAATGTGTATCGCCAAGAGGAATGGTTTGATAGAAGCTGCTCTTAGATGGGTGTTTGGAAAGCGTTAATGCATCGAAAAAGCCTGGCTTGCTCTTGATCATAATTTCGCGGTTGCTTAGCCTGACGCCAATAAAGTTCAATGAACTGCTCGGATTTTTATCCATATGATCACTCCAAATCTTACAATTATCTACATTATATGACAATAATTTCTTCTCCAGCAATTACCCTAGAAACAAAATATGGAATTGTGCGTTTTTATTCACAATTTCTCCTACTTTCGATACTTATCAAACGTTAATCACCGGTAATACCCTTTTTTGGGCAAGCACAGGCAATGGGACCATTTCTATGTACCTTTCCCCAAAAAACGAAGAAGCCGCTGAACAACTATGTCAGCGGCTTCTTATAAAAAAACAGGGGGTTTTGCTAACATTGTTCCCTGTTGCCGTTTTTTTATACCTCAAAAATAAAAATCCGGCAAATTCGCCGGAAATTTGGGGTACATCGGAGAGATGTTTGATTTTATATAGTGAGGAAATCATGGCCATCAACTGATGTGGGGGGTGGATGAGGCAGTTTCTTGAGGTTGCTCGGGGTAGATACGAATGGTGCCTCGCTCTTTTTCCTCCATGATAAAGGTTTCAAGCTGGATGACCCTTCGCTGCAGGCCGTCTACTTTTTGATTGGCTTTTCCGACCATTTTGATTAATGATTCCATGAGCTGTTCTAAACTATCATGATTAGCTTCCAACTGGCACTTCCTCCTTTTTTTCCCTCGGTTCAGAATTCGGGCTCTGGGTCTGGCTTGGTGCTGGAGCTGGAGTTGGAGACGGACTCGGGCTTGAATTATCCACATGCGGTTTGGCGCCTAGAAAGCGGATTTGCTCCCCGATCACCTCGGTTATATACACCCTCTTTCCTTCTTTTTCGTAATTCCGGGTATGCAGCCGCCCTGTCACCCCGACGACGGACCCCTTCCGGCAGTATTGTGCGGTGTTTTCGGCTGCTTTCCGCCACAGCGTACACAAAACAAAGTCTGCTTCGATCTCTCCATTCTGGTTGCGAAAATTTCGGCTTACAGCGAGCGTCACCTGTGTGACGGGGGTTCCATCGGACGTTGTTTTCAGCTCTGGATCCTTCGTCAGTCTTCCGACAAGTGTGACTTGATTGATCATTTGTTCATCTCCTCTCTGTTTCATGGCTTTATCATATTCCTCTCCGCCTCCCCCTGTAAAATGACGAAAAAGGCATTTTCGAGAATATCTACGGTTGAAAAAAGGGTTTTTCTCTAGGGAGAAATTGGGCTTTTTGATGGGTATTGGGCGTGAAAAGATATTTTTGCAAGATTCGACATATATTTTTCGACATTTGCTTTCATTCTGCATATGTTATAATTTAGGAAAAGTAATTCGTCACGTTGATTTTGGGGAATAAGTCCGCGGCAAACTGCTATAAGGAGGTTTTACCTAATGAAATCGTTCAAGTTGGTGTCATTGGAAGTGGTTGAGAATGACAATTCGGTGGAAATCCCGTTACATGATGGTTTAATCATTAATAAAGAAGATGAGCAGCTGACCTGGCTGCTGGAAGCTTATACGGATCTGTCTCTTTATGATTATTTTAAAAAGATTCAGGATGAAGGCCGCGAAATTATTGTTGAAGCGGTGATTACAAAGCTTGAAAATGAACCGGCATTTTTCCAAACGAAGATTGGTACGTTGAATAAGTTTGAAAATCATATGAGTGTGCTGCTGGAAGGCCGTCTGCGCCGTCTGCGCCGCGATTATTCTGAGCTGCTGCTCGATAGTTTGATTCAAAAAGGCTTGAGTGGCCAAGCCCTCCTGACTGAGTTTAAGGAAAAGATGAAAAGTAAACCAAAGATTAAGATGAAGACTCCGCAGTGAGTGTAAGCCAGGCCTGGTGCCTGGCTTTTTGGTTTGGTGGTTTAGAACTTGAAACTGCCAAAACTCACCCACAAAAAAAATGACCAGTCCCCCGGCCATTTCTCCAAACACTATTCTTTTTTCTCGCCTAGCGCAAATGTAATTTCCGCTTCGCAGGCAATCTCACCGTCAACCGTCGCAACAGCTTTTCCTTTTCCAACTGGACCGCGTAAACGAATGATTTCGACCTCAAGACGCAGCTGGTCCCCAGGCTTGACCTGTTTTTTGAAACGGCAGCCGTCAATCCCCGCAAAGAATGCTAATCGGCCGCGGTTTTCCTCTTTTTTCAACATTGCAACAGCACCAACCTGAGCCAGTGCCTCCACGATTAATACACCCGGCATGACCGGATAATCGGGAAAATGTCCGTTGAAAAACTCCTCGTTCGCTGAAACATTTTTAATCCCAATCGCCCGTTTCCCTTCCTCAACCTCCAAAATTCGGTCTACCAGCAAAAATGGATAACGATGAGGAATAATTTCTTTAATTTGTTCGATATCAAGCATTTTTAGTACCTCCTACTAAGATTAGCTACTTAAAATCCATTTTACTATTAAACACAAACAAAGGGAAGAGATTGCTCCCTTCCCTCCAATCGATTTATTTTTTATCAACCAAGTCGATGATATGCGTCCACGTTGATTCCTTAAAAACATCTGCAATTTTTCCGCCGCCAAGCATACCATAGCCTACCGCTGATCCCGCCATGACGCAAATAAATATACTCATCACCAAAAGGATAAGCCGCAGCCAAATCGGAATCAGGCGCACTCTCACCCGTTTTGTCACCGGGCGTACTTCCTCCGCCGCGTTTTGCGAATCAACTTTTTCCTTTTTAAATTCTTCCCTCGTTTTCACTTGTTCGGACATCGGAATTCCCCTTTGTGTTTCTCCCAAAACTAGCGAGTTAAAACATATTATTACCTAAATTATGCAGATAATATTGTTTTTATAAAATTATTCAACTAGTCTTATCTCTATTATAAAAAATATTTTAAAAATACTCATTAACTTTTTGTGGAAAAGGTCGCCTTTTGTAAAAAAAACGCGAATTGTGTATCTTGAAGGGGAAGTGACCCTATTCAGTAAAATCGTTCACTCATTTTAGATTCGCACCAGTTGAATTTCTACTTTACCCACCACTGTTACCTATTTACCCTCCGCTTTCCCCAAAATACCGACCACTACCACCAAAACTCCAACCACCCCAAACCACAACAAAAAAGCCCAACAACGCACCCACGCGTCATCAGGCTCTAACCAAAAATCTTATCCCAGCTTCCTACCAGGAATCCGGTCAATATTATCCAACATAATTCCCGTACCAATCGCCACGCAGTCCATTGGATTCTCCGCAACCAATACCGGTACCTTCAACTCATCCGCAAGCAGCATATCAATCCCGTGCAGCAATGCACCGCCGCCCGTCAAAATCACGCCGCGGTCAATAATATCCGCAGACAACTCTGGCGGAGTCCGCTCAAGCACACTCTTCGCCGCCTGAACAATCACGGCAACCGACTCACGAAGCGCCCCCTCAATCTCTTCCGAACGAACTGAAATCGTGCGTGGCAAACCGCTGACCATATCACGGCCGCGAATCTCCATTTCCTCCGAACGAGATCCAGGAAATACCGTCCCAATATTAATTTTAATATTTTCAGCCGTACGCTCCCCAATCAACAGCTTGTACTCACGCTTGATGTGGTTGAGAATCTCCATGTCGAACTTATCGCCCGCCATCTTAATCGAAGAAGACGTCACGATATCGCCCATCGAAAGCACGGCAACATCCGTCGTACCGCCACCGATGTCCACGACCATATTCCCGCTTGGCTGGAAAATATCCATCCCTGCGCCAATCGCCGCCACCTTCGGCTCCTCTTCAAGATAAATCTTCTTGCCGCCGCTCTTTTCAGCCGCCTCCTTGATCGCCTTCTGCTCAACGCTCGTAATATTCGTCGGGCAGCAAATCAAAATACGCGGCTTCGAAAGAAAACCTTTTACATTCAACTTATTAATAAAATGTTTTAACATTGCTTCAGTTACATCAAAGTCAGCGATTACGCCATCCTTTAGCGGACGAATCGCGACAATGTTCCCAGGTGTACGTCCCACCATGCGGCGCGCCTCTTCACCAACCGCCAAAACGCGATTCGTATTTCGGTCAATCGCCACCACAGAAGGCTCATTCAACACAATTCCACGGCCCTTCACGTGAATCAACACGTTCGCAGTACCCAAATCAATACCAATATCCCTAGCAAACATTCTCTTGTCTTTCCTCCTTAACGGATCCTACTACTCTAATTGTTTATTGTATCACAACCAAAGAAAATTCCATACTTTTAACTCAAAAATATGTAATTATTTGTCGGTAATCAAAAAAATCCGAAAACAGTAATTGTCCTCGAATTTTTTGAAAAAGGAACCCGTTAAGCTTCCTTCCAAATATAGCGCTTACATATAGGCACACTCCTATAGCCACAAATCCCCCTTCCGCCAAAAGTCCTGCATATCTCTAAAATTATTTCACCGCTTCTCCTTCTCTTTCTTCTTTCTGGTACTTCATTTTCGTTGCTTCCCCGCCCCTTAGGTGCCGGATCGATTTATGATAATCTAAAATCTCTTTTACTTCATTCGCAAGTTCTGGATTAATTTCAGGAAGCCTCTCTGTTAAATCTTTATGGACTGTACTTTTGGATACGCCAAACTCTTTCGCGATAACGCGAACCGTTTTCCTCGTCTCCACGATATACTTTCCAATCTTGATAGTTCTCTCTTTGATGTAATCGTGCACACTCTCGCCCTCCCTAAATTGGATGTGAGTAGTGTGAAATGAGACTCGCTTATCACAATGACGAATTCTGCTTTCCGCATGGGTGACAGGCACCACAAAAGGACATTTTCACCACTTTGTCCATCTGGGATGGACATTACTTATGATGGGTCACCATGCGACAGAAAGTAATCTACCTTCTGATCATACTAGGAATAATCATGTCCCCGACTAAATCCACGCCCTCCACAAACGATTCCTCACCTCAAACACTCTCTTTGTAAAGGTTTGTAACAGTTTATTAGCTTGGATACGGGTTTATGCACAAAAAACACAATCAGGACAAGGTGTTTCGGAAATTTTTTGAAAAATCGGACACCGATTAAATCAGTATTCTTTTGCATTCCACCATTCGACAACACTTCGAAAATGCTGAAATCCGCCATATCCCTATTATTTTCCGGGAAATGACTCTCCCGTAATGCTATTTCCCAAGAAATTTGTCGATTTCTCCGATTTCAAATAAAATTAAAATAATTGATTAGGAAAGGACATCAACATGACTCCATTTACCGAAAATGTGATTAGCATCATTAAAAATATTCCTGCAGGGAAAGTAATGACTTACGGGCAGATTGCGGGGCTCGCCGGCAGTCCACGCGCAGCCCGTCAAGTTGTGCGCATCCTCCATTCGATGAGCCGGAAACACAGCCTTCCCTGGCACCGCGTCATCAATGGCCAAGGCCGTATCGCCCTCCGATACGATGAATCTTATCATGAGCAACTGTTTGCGCTTGAGGGCGAGGGAGTTGAAGTTGGCCTGCACGGCAGCATTGATTTGGAAAAATATCAGTATCAACCGCAATAAAATAAGTTAGGAAAGATATGACCTTGCTTTTTCAATTTTATGTTCCATTCGTATCGATATATGATTCATCCGTATCTTTATCTGTTCCTTCTGTATCGATATACGATCCGTCCGTAACTTTATCTGTTCCTTCTGTATCGATATACGATCCATCCATATCTTTATCTGTTCCTTCTGTATCGATATACGATCCATCCATATCTTTATCTGTTCCTTCTGTATCGATATACGATCCATCCATATCTTTATCTGTTCCTTCTGTATCGATATACGATCCATCCATATCTTTATCTGTTCCTTCTGTATCGATATACGATCCATCCATATCTTTATCTGTTCCTTCTGTATCGATATACGATCCGTCCGTAACTTTATCTGTTCCTTCTGTATCGATATACGATCCGTCCGTAACTTTATCTGTTCCTTCTGTATCGATATACGATCCATCCATATCTTTATCTGTTCCTTCTGTATCGATATACGATCCGTCCGTAACTTTATCTGTTCCTTCTGTATCGATATACGATCCGTCCGTAACTTTATCTGTTCCTTCTGTATCGATATACGATCCATCTATATCTTTATATATTCCTTCTGTATCGATATACGATCCATCTATATCTTTATATATTCCTTCTGTATCGATATACGATCCATCCGTATCGATGAATCGATATATATTCCAACCGACCCATTTTATGTTGCTAACACCAACTCAATCCTCCAAAATCACAACACAAAAAGCCAGGCATCCGCCTGGCTCTCCAACAAACTTACTCACTTACATCTTCCTCCTTCCGGCTCCTCAGCACAGCCGTAACCCCCAGACCAATCAACGCCAATACGCCCACAATACTGCCTGAAAACAAAGGCTTATTCTCATAAAACTTCACAATCGCAGCCTTTTTGGCGATCTTAAATGAGAATTCTGTGGTTTTCTTGTTACCGGCATCATCGACCGCAACAACCTTCACCCTATACTTGCCGATACCCTTAAATCTATCCGATAACACCGTGTTCCCGTTATCATCCTTTGTACGATCAAAATCCCAAAGCTTACCGTTCACCCATACATTCGTTATCTCATCCTTCGGATTATCAAGATGAATCGCTAAACTCACCGGATCATAATAGGTTTCACCGTTCTTAACGCCATCAAATTTGACCTCTGGCACCGTCTTATCAAGAATAAACTCGACACTCATCTGCCTAATGTTACCAGCCTTATCCTTGACCTCAAAGAACAGAACATGCTTCCCTTCCGACGTAATCGGCTCGCCTAACTTATAATCTTCGCCGTCCAAGGTTTGCGCGATAATATCGTAGGCACTATGGTCCTGAATCAGCAATTTCGGAATTAAGTCCTCTTTAAAATACTGATTGGAAATCGCCTCGTTGAACTTGATGGACGGGGCCGTCTTGTCAATCGTGAACACAATCGTTCTCGAGCTAACGTTTTTCGCTAAATCGGTCACCTGCGCCTTCAGAACATAAACCTTCTCCTCATTCAGCTTCGTGCCGTTGACATATGGTCTGCCATCGAGTGTGACAGATGTTTTGCCCTTATCCAAATGCACATCTGAATACGTCACAACCGGTGCGAGGTCCTTTTTAAAGAATCCATCCAAAACACCTGTAATCGACAGCTCCGGCTTAGAAGTGTCTAAGGTAAAATGAATCGCCAGCTCCGTTTCATTGCCGGCTTTATCCCGCGCAACAACCTTGTACTTATACTCCATTTCCTTCGATGCGGTCAGAGCACTTTTTCCAATGTTTTTACCGTTCAAAACCACCGAAACAATCGAATCATCACTTGGGCGATCGAGCGCAAATTCTGGTGTAAAAATCTCATTAATAAATGCGCCGTTCTTAATCACACGGTCCTGCCCTCTGAATTTCGGGGTAATCACCGGCTTGGTTTTATCAATCGTGAATTTCATTTCCTTGCTAAAATGATTCCCGGCTTTATCCGTCGCATCGACGGTCAACTGATAATCGCCCTCTTTGCTAAAATTATGGCTAAACGACGCTACATCCCCGCTCACCACAAATCCGGCAACAGGATAATTGTGTCCATCCCTCTTAACAATGATTTTATTGATATCAAAGTTCCGGTCTTGAATTGTTGCCTTAACAAGCTTGTCTTCGTTATAATAGGCGCCCTGTTCCACGCCAGTAATCTCAATCGCCGGTTTCGTTTTATCAATCGTAAACGTACGCTTGACCTCAACCGGACCATTGCCTGCCTTATCCTCCGCACGAATCAAAATCGAATACAAACCATCTTTTGAAAAATTGTAGATTAGATTCGAATGCTGTTTTATAGGCATTGTTCCAATCCCAAACGGTTGACCATCTTTCATAACAGCTAACTCCACCTGATTGGTAGAATAGTTTTCTTCATCCACCGAAATCTCCACATTCCGGCTCTTGGGATTATAGGAATTATTGTCCACCCCGTCTACTTTTACCACTGGCTTCGTGTGGTCAATAATAAATGAAACTGGCGCAAAGCTCGTATCACGGCCTGCTTTATCCGTGGTCGACAGCTTCACGACATAATTTCCTTCATCCTTAAAATTGTAGCTTAACTCGCCCTTTGTCTTTGAAGTTAACTCCAGCCAGCCAACCGGATACGACTTGCCGTTCCGCGAAACCTTCAGCGAGGTTTGGCTTAAATCAATATTGGTATCCTTCACCGTAAACGCAGCGGTCTTGCTCTTGTAATTCTGCCCATCCTCAATCCCGCTAATCTCAAGCTCTGGATTGATATGGTCAATCGTAAACGTGACTGATTTTTCAGCACCCTTATTCCCGGCCGCGTCGGCTGCCGCAACTGTAATCGTATATTCATGGTCCTCTTTAAATTCGTAATCGAGTGTAGAGGTCTCACCGCTATTTTTCCAATCACCGATGGATAAGTTTTTACCGTTTTCCTTCACATTCACATCAACATGATTATTTTTAAAATTATGTTCCTCAACGACAACAGAAACCTCTTTATCCTTGCTGGAGTAGGAATCATTCTTCACCGCAGAACCCGAATTCTTATTCACAATACTAATTTTTGGTGCAATGGTGTCGACCGTAAATGATAAGGTTTTCGCCTCAGCGACATTGCCCGCTTTGTCCTCCGCTTCAACCTTAATAACGTAATCGCCATCCGTCGTGAACGGAATTTTCACTTCAGAGTGAACACCCGTATTTTTGAATGTCAGCTTTTTGTCCCCAACCGTGACCGTCACGTCATCTGTTTGAAAATGCGTCTCATCCACGCCAATCGTCACTTCGCCTTTTTGCACAAAGGCCCCCTCATTGATTCCCGTCAACGCGATTTTCGGTGCCGTTTTATCGATCACAAACGAAAGCTGATTGCGGCTGGTTTTTCCAAAAATATCTCCTGAGGTGACGGTGATGTCATAATCGCCTTCCTCCGTAAACGGAAGCTCCATCTCGCCGCGAAGAATCCACTTAAATTGATCCGACAATGTCCAGTCGCCGATGATTTCCTTCGTGACATCCTCCCCATTTTTCAATACCTTCACCTGCGTCTTTTGCGGGTCAAATGTGTAATCATCCACCGAAACGGTGACCGTTTTATCGGTATTGTAGTGCTCTCCCGGTGCAACATTATCGGAAAAATGAATCGTCGGACCGTTTTTATCAATCGTAAACATCTTGGTAACCGTTTTTTCATTATTTGCTTTGTCCTTGGAGGTTACCGTGATTTCATAAACTCCGTCTTCGTCAAATTGATGTTCCGTCGTGGCAGTATCGCCGTCAAGGACCAGCGGTTTGATTGCATACGCCTTTCCGTCCTTCTTCACAGCTACATCGTATTGATCCAAATAAGGATCTTGAACGGAGATTTTCACGTTTTGATCCTTATCATATTTAGCCCCGTCTTCCACTGTGGAAATTGTCACAACTGGGGCGGTACGATCAATCGTAAACGCCGCTGTTTTTTCAGAAGCGGCATTTCCTAATCGATCCGTTGCATTGAGGCTCAACTCATATTTGCCCTCGTCTTTAAACGTATGCTTGGCCACCGCCGCGCGGCCCGACTCAACAAACGAAATCGGCTCTTCGTAAGCAGCCCCATCTTTCAATACTTTTAAATTGATTTTACCCACATCAAGTGTCAAATCCTGGGCAGTAAAAATAACCTCTTTCGCCCCATTGATATACCCGGGAACATCCGAAATGTCCAACACCGGCGCCGTTTGGTCAATGGTAAACGTAATCGTCTTCGTTGCTTTGTTTCCAGCTTTATCGGCCGCCGACAGCTCAAGGCTGTAGACACCGTCCTCAGTAAGGCTGTGCTCTGTATACGCTTCTTTGCCCGCAAACGTTTTATCCTTACCGCTATCATGAGTCACCTTCAGCAGCACAGAATCCTCATCCAAATTCGGATCCTTCACATCGATTCCAAATTTCCGCGGCTTTTTGTCGCTGCCCTGATCTTCCACACCGGTAAAGCTTAGCTCCGGCTTCGTGGTATCAATGGTAAACGTGGTTTCACCGAGGTCGAGACCGACAGGATTTTTTCGATCCCTCACCGTGACCTTTACTTTATAAACCCCTTGTTCCGAAAGCTCAAGAGTGGCAGTCTTCCCGCGTTCGTCGAAGGATTTTGTCGTCGTTTCCCCGTCCTTCTCTACCACCGCAGTGGCATCCCAAATCTTAAAATCATCACTGACCTTCAACTGAACCGGCTCATTATAAGAGCCATTTTCCCTGCTATTCACAATCGTTAAGCGCGGACCCTTATCCCAAATCCCAAAGGTGACCTTTTTCGCTTCACTCTTGTTTCCTGCCTCATCCGCAGCAACAACCTTCACTTCATAATCACCGATTTGGTCGAATGTCAAAGTCGTTTGACCGTCCTTCCATTCAGGTGACGAACTTAAGGCTATATCATCTTTGACAACCGAAATCGTATCCTTCGAAGGATCAAAGTGAGCGTCGTCGACTTTGACCGTCATCGTGACCGGCTTTTCCGTAAACCCGCCGTCTAAAAAATCACCGTCCTGAAACTCCGTTTGAACGTCGACAACCGGCTTGGTTGTATCCCGTTTAATCGTAAACGTGCTCGTATGTTCAGGAATTTTCCACGTGTTTTTCTTTACCATCTCAACCGTGACGTCCAAATCCCCGTCCTTGCTGTCCGCAGGCAAGGGAATGGTTACCGTGTATTCACCTTGAAACCCTTTTTCTGCGTCTTTCACCTCGGTAATTTCCGGCTTCACCGCGGCACCCGGGTAAGATGCGCTAACCTCAAACGGCCTTTCCGCCCCTTCCGGCTGACTGTTTTTAAAATCCTCCGTTAAATCAATCTGGAAGGATACAGAATTTCCATTTGTGTACCAGTTGGGCTGCTTGTCCGATTCCATATCCCATTGATCGCCGTTAAAGACAACTAAACGTTTGGCTCCATCCAATGAAAACGCGTTTGTGCTAAAAAACAGCACAGACAAGAGCAACAATCCGCACGCTAATACCCAAATCAGCGATTTTCTGTTTGCTATTTCCGACATTTTCCTATCCCCTCTAGATGACCGTGTTGGAATGCACAATCACTACATCTACTTCTTTGATAAACTCGTTTTCTACCAAAAGTGTCGTTTCTTCTACTAAAAGCGTAGTCTCTTCCATCAACAAGGTTGTCTCCTCGATTTCCCCCAGCAGTACCGTTTCCGCCACTTCCAAAAGCTCTGTTTCCTCCGCTGCCGCTGATTCCGCATACTGTTTTTTCAGCATGATTTCCTTTGTATGCTTTTCCCTAGATTCCTCATCTATTCGACGGCGCTTTTTCCGAAACTGAATCCCGGTTAAATCCGTGAAAACCTGGGCGATTTCCATTTTTACAAAAAGGACAATCGAAATGGCGAGAGCAATCAGGGCGCCGGCTAGGCCCCCGTAAAACATGATCTGGTACCCCATCTTTTCTCCCCCTTTCTACTTGAGACCGAGTGTCACAAGCCGCCCTGTCAACTTTTTAAAATCAGCATCGCCCTTCGCACCGGCAAGCTTACTCACTTTTTCATACACTTGTTTGGCCTGCTTAAAATTACGCTTGCCCTCCGGCTTGGCTTGTTCAATATCCAGCAATACATCTGCTAGTTTCATATAGGCATCGATGTACTTCGGATATCCCTTGATCGTATCCTGCAGCATCGTGACGGCCTTCTCCTCATCATCCATATCGTGATAAATCGCACCGATTTTCGTTAACACTTCCGGTTTGTCTTGTACGTCCAAATCCTGCAGCAGTTCTTGATAAAATTGGATTGCCTGTTCAAGATCTGCTCTTGACTGCAATTTCACGCCCCTGCTGTAATAGGCTTGCCCCAGTTTGCTTTTAAAATCTTCTTCATACTGGGATTCCAATTTTTCATCATCGATTGACTTAAGGACTTTATATGCTTTATTGATAATTTCAATCGTTTTTGTATTTGCCTCGGCCAACTCCCCTTTATAGGAAATATAAATTCCGGCCAAGGATTTATAGTTATCGACCTTTTTCCGGTCATTCGCGAGCCCATCATTAAATTTTTCAAACTTCTTCAAGTTGTTGGCAAATTTTTTATAATCTATATTCATCGAGCTCGCCTGCGTGGCAATCGTCTCATAGTATTGCACATCAGGGATTTCCTCGGGATCAACATGATTAAAATGCTTCAGCGCCTCCGGATAATTATGCATCAAATCAAAATACGTCATCCCCATCTTGAAGCGGAGCACACTATTTTTTTGGATATTCCCATATTCACCGTTGATATAAGTTTCAATTTTTGCTAGGCCGTCATCGGTTTCATCGCGGCTAATAAATAAATCCAACAAACTGATATAAGCCTCCGGCCGCTTTTTATCGACGCCTGTGATCGCTTTATCCAGCAATGTGAGCGCCTTCTCGTCCTCGCCATTCATATGCGAGACGTCTGCAGTATTTACTAGCTTCATATAATCCTGGAATTCCGTATTTTTGATGCCCTGAAACCCAGCAACAGCTGTCGTTGTAAAAATAAAAAACAGTATGACAGGGATCAGATACACCGACAATTTTTTCCGCAACCGTTGTTTGTATCCTTCCGTCAACTTGTTAATATTGTAAAGATCATAGAGCAGCTCACTACTGCTTTGATATCGGTTATTTGGCTCGGACTGGGTACACTTATGGATAATATGTTCAAGCCCTTCCGGCAGGGCCGGATCCCAGTGGCGGATCGGCTTCAACTCAAACGGCGGTTCATTGATACTTTTTCCAGTGACGAGATGATATAAGGTAACTCCTAAACTATAAAGATCGGTCCTTGCATCGGTTTGCTTCCCGGAGAGCTGCTCTGGCGCTGCATAGGATTTCGTCCCAAGATTGGTCGTATCGGTTGTGCTTTCCGCCTTAAACTCGCGGGCGATCCCGAAGTCGACGAGCTTGATTTTTCCTTCTGGAGTGAGCATGATGTTGTCCGGTTTCATATCCCTGTAAATGATCGGGTGGGGTTTTCTCGTATGTAAATACTCTAAAACTTCACCGAGCTGCTTCGCCCATTCAATGACTTTGTCTGCGGGAATCGTTTTTTCTCGTTTCAGTTTTTCCTTTAGCGACTCGCCTTCGATGTAGTCCATAACGACGTAGATGTCGCCTTTTGCATCGATAATGTCATAGATTTTCGGCAAGGCCCCGTGGTCGAGTTTCTTCAGCATGTTGGCTTCGATAATCAAGCTGTTGATAAGCAGTTCGTTGTTGCTCGGCTCACGCTTGCGGATATCTTTTACGACCAAGGATTTATTGAGGCGGTTATCCATGGCAAGGTAGACGATACTCATCCCGCCGCGGCCGATCTCTTTTAATATTTCATAGCGACCATCGATTACTGTTCCAATCTGTATCAAGAAAAACTCCCCCCGTAGCTTAGACCACTTTTGCCGCCACAACCGTTATGTTATCGACTTCTTTTCGTGCTTTCACTAACTCTACTAACTCGATTACCTTTTCCTTCATCTGCACTTCATCTATCAGTTTGGCCGGATGAAAGCTCTCCGCCAGTTCTTCCTCTGAAATCTGATGATAAAATCCATCTGAGCACAACATAAATACCGTATTTTCCTTAAGTTCCCCCGAAGAGAAAGCAATCTCAATATTCTTCGTCGCCCCAACGCATTGCAGCAACACATTTCGGCGCGGATCAGATTTAGCCTGCTCCTCTGTGAGGTTGCCACGGGCCACTTCTCTTGCGACCAACGTTTGATCTGTCGTTAATTGGGTTAGGGTACTCGAAATGTGATAGACTCTGCTGTCGCCAATGTGGACGATATAGTATTTGTCGTGAACCATGAGCAGTGCCGTCACGGTAGTCCCTAAGGTTACCTTTTCAGACTCCCCGTAGCCCAAGATTTTTTCATTTAATTGTTGAATGCAGGCTTCTAACTCCCTGCGAATGTCTTCCTCCATGTGCTCGGATTGAGCGATGTTCGGCATCTCGGAGTCAAACCAATCGGCCATCCCCCTGATGACGGTTGCGCTGGCGAGTTCTCCCTGGGCCAGGCCCCCCATGCCGTCACAGACCACGAACAGGCCGACCTGCCCTTTGGGTGTCCGGGCCGTTTTTAGTAATAATCCATCCTGATTGGTTTTCTTTTTTATTCCCACATCGGTATGGAATGCGGTTAAAATGGCCATATTTCAAACCTCATTCTTTTGTTTTTCACCTATATATCCCTGAAAGAGGTACAAAATTACCCCTTATCCTCAGATTAAAAATTTTATCCGCGAATCTCAAAATCTATTATTTTAAAAGAATCTAAAAACAAACTCTTCGTTTGCGAGTTTAATTTTATCTTCATGCTTCAGCTTGGTTTTACTGTTTTGAACGAGCCTTACCCCGTTTAAGTAGCTGCCATTTCGAGACTGTTTGTCCACAAAGAAATATTCTCCATCCACCGTAAGGATCTCCGCATGAACCCGGCCGACCACTTTATTTTTCGCAACAAAATCAACCTGCTCCGGGTCCCTGCCCAGCTTAAAAACATCCTTCCTCAGAAAGATTTTTTCACCTGTAGCTGCTTCGAATAGAAACGGCCTTGCAAAAGATTGCGGTCCGACCCCCAATGCCGTGGTGCCCTCTTCCTCCTGAATGTTGACCGCACCTAAAACCGTCGTACCCTCTTCCAATGCGGCAGCCGCTTCACTGACAACATTACCATGGCTTGGACTATAAAAATGAGCCTGTGGAACCGCCTTGCTTGAATCCGCCCCAGGGCCCGCACCAACCGCAGCAAACTCCTTCAGCTTTTCTTTAAAATCCGGTAAATGAAGGTCAGCGTTTTTGACTAGATAATTGTGGAGCTTGATAAAAAATAACAAATCATCTGCTTCATCGTACGAAGTCTCGGCGATCAACGTTTTAAGAAACTCGTTCATTGATACCTTTTCAAAAACATTAACTTTCACCGGAACGTACAAAAATACTAATCTATTTGAAAAGTCATCAAGGAAGATATATTTCTTGTTGAGCAGGATTTTCTCGGGATTGAGGCCATGTTTCTTGAGGTCCTCGAGACCTTCCATCATCATTAAAAGATTGTCCACAAGCTGCGCCTTCGTTAGGGTACTCGCGAAAAGCTGCTCCAAATTGACCTGCGAAATCATATCATAACGCAGCGCAGCCGCCCCATCCTTCTTCACCACACCAAACGGCAGCAGCCCGGAAATCCGCATCTTATTATTCGTCAACAAATCCGTCTCCGCCTTATCCGCCACCAATTCAGCATCCAACTCCATACCCTCCGGAACCGGAAAATAAAAATACTTCGAAAACCCATAATCCTCTAGCTTAAGCTCCATATTTCTAATCATCTAAACTCCCCTCCCTATGTTAGTGGTGCCTGACAAAATTCGACAGGTGCCAGGCACCACCCGAATTTTCTTGTTCCACAGAATGTTCCACAATCTAAATTATTTGAATGCGCTGGCGTTATTGTTGATGGCTGTTTCTGTGCTGTCGTATGAGTTTACGGTTTGGTCTAAGAATTTTCCGTAGCTTTCGACGATTTCGCGGAAGTTATCGAATTTTGGTACTAGTGAGTTAAAGTTGTTTCTGATTGTGTTGGATGCATCACTGTTCCACGCATTGGCTAAGGCGTTCATTTCTTTTTTGATTTCGTCCAGTCTCGCTGTTAAATTGTGGTTTAACGTGCGGATTTGGCTGGCGGTACTAGTGACCTCATTAAGGCCAATTTTAATTCCTTCAATTGTCATGGGTTCCACCTCTCTTTCCTAGCAATCTACTTATTAGTTTGTCAGACGTTTCGCTCCAGAAATGATATCTTGCTGTGTGTTTCTGTAAGTTTTTGCGCTAACTTTTAGGAAATCGGAGTATTGTCTCATAAGCTGAGTCATTTTTTGGAAATCATCCGTAAATCCTTTGATTTGGGTCGTATATGCAACGTTATCCTGCCCTTGCCAAGCAGCCTGCATTCCGTCTACTTCTTGAAAAAGTGCTTTATAAAGTCTTTCGTATTCAGCTGATTGCTGATCAATCTTATTTGCTGCGTCTTCCAGCTTAGCCGGATCTACCATAATGGATCTTGCCATGTTTTTTCACCTCCTTTAAAGTGTTTTCGTTCGCTGTTTGGCGGTTGGACACCTATCCGACAATGGGCAAACCTTATACGACAATTGGACACCGCTATCCGACAATGGGCGGCGAACCTTATCCAACAATAAGCCAAGCCTAAAGCCAAACCCATTCACAGCAGCATCAACTTCGCCCCATTCTTCAAGCCAAGCTCCTCAATCGTCCTGCCCAAGTCCAAAACATTCCCCGTCTTCCGGTCACAAAGAATTGTCTGCTCAGACGCCTTATAATAGCCCTGAGATAACTCAGAAACCGTATTCGACAACAACATTAAAACTTCATACAGCTTACTTTTTACCGGAATAAACACATCAAAGGAACGTGAGGCGGCGGGGTTATAGACTTCAACTAAAATCTTACGCATATTGCACCGCCCCCTCTACAAGAACCTCTGCAGCAGTCACAAGCTTCAAAAGCTTCACTTTGTCCTTCTGGATGACATAGCCAAAGCCCTCCGGCAGCTCTCCATATAGGTCGTTCGTGATTTTGCCAATCTTAAAGACATATTGCTCAGCAATCCCATTGCCGACCCAAATCGCTTGATTTAGCGACACCTGTTTTTGGAACCACGCATCATACATCATCGGACTGATTTTATCCGCTGCATCAGCGATGATCATCGTCACATTCAGCCCGTCGCCTTTTTCTAAAAAGACCTTCAGCTTATCCTTGCCATCCTCTGACAACTCTGCCATTAACCCGCTCAATGAATTCACCAAACAGGTAATTTTCTCAAACACCGGCGGCGCTAAGCCTTCAGCAATAGCATCCTTCGTTGTGTTGTTGCGATACACCAACGTATTAAACAAGTGCACAACCATCTCTTCTAGTCGTTCCGACTCAACCACATATTGGTACCCGCTATAAAGGTCGGCCGCAAAGCCTGCCCCAGCATCGAGAACCATGACCTCACCGTCCGTATCGCGCGACACAACCTCAGCAAGTCCCTGCATAAACCCAGAGCAATCATCCACACTCAACGCCGATACAAAATTCACAAACGAGGCATCAAAATCATACCCGGCAACCGCCAAAGACCCTTTTTCAATCCCAATCGGCACACCCGAAACGCCATCGAAATCAGCCAAATAGTGAACATCTACCTTCTCTGGCAATAGCGGCACCCGATTCGCCCGAGTGCCCTGCCACTGATAACTCCGGCAATACTCGGTCACAAAGCGATACAAGTCGGACGAAGCACGCCCAATTTGCGCCACCTGAAACTCGTAAACGGCATCCGTCTTAAATATCCCCCGGCCTTTAAATTTCGATGGATAAACCCCATCAACATGTCCCAGTACCCCGGAGTATTCAGAAGCATCATTCAACTGCAGCACATACAACTGTTTAAAGTTCTGCAACAGGCGGTACCTTATCGCCCCTGTATTCAACGCCGTCACCACAAAATAAACCCCATATTTCAGACCCTCGCGCGTCAAGTAGGAAATCGTTTCCTCATATTGCTCATACGTTTCAGCGAACGCCGCATAATTATGGATGACTACCACCAATGACGGAACCGTCTCTGGCGACCTTTTATTAAAGGCCCTGAAGTCGCCCCCGTACTCAGCAAATCGCTTCTTCCTGACAGCCATTTCGGCCGTAATCATTTTAAAGAGGCTATCAATCTTCTCCGCATCATGCGAAAGCATAACATCGCCGACGTGCGGCGCCTCGCGATACCAGCTCAAAGTCTCAGAGCCAAAATCGAGGAGATAAAGATGGACCTCGTCTGGTGTGTGCTCTTCCATCAACGAGTAAATGAGAGTAGTTAACAGCGTTGTCTTCCCGCTGCCGGCCACCCCGTAGACGACCGTATTGCCTTCAAACGGCAATCTCAGAACACTCTGCCGTTGATTCGCCGGATCATCGTATTCACCAATGACCGGATTCAATCCGAGGTCAGCAGCCGAAACAAAGCCGTACTTCGCCTTCAATTCATCCACATAAATATCAGCTGGTATTGGTTCAAGCCACAGTGGCTTCACCTGAATCCGTTCCTGCTCCGCAAGCGCTGCAAGATATTTCACCACTTCATCAATTTGCTTCGAAGGATTCTTCACACGACGCTCCCGCTCAAGCCGCGCCTTCTTCACAACACGCCCTAAATGGTCGATAATCTCAATCCCATCATCCTTCCGCTTCTCCACTCGATCAGCAGGATAATACGGCGCCCCAGCCCACGCTGACTGCCCAAGCTCAAACAGCTCGTTGTAGCCGACCTGCAGGAAGAAACGGCCCGTTTGCGAAAATTCCGCGGCATCCGGGCGCTTGATGACCTCCATACTGTCGGCCTTCTCCTGCACCTTCAAGCTGATCCGGAACTTACTGTTACTCCAAATCTGATCATCGACAACCCCAGAAGGCTTCTGCGTCGCCAAAATCAAATGCACGCCCAGGCTTCGGCCAATCCGCGCCGCACTGACCAGCTGGTCCATGAATTCCGGCTGCTGCGTCTTTAACTCAGCAAACTCATCGGAAATCATCAATAAATGCTGCAAAGGCTCCGTGACAACGCCCTCGCGGTACAGCTTTTGGTATTTATAAATATCAATATTGCTCTCGTTCAAGCGCCGGCTTGTTTCGCTAAAAATGGCCTGGCGCCGCTTCAATTCACTTTGAATCGAAATGAGCGACCGCTTCACCGCCGCACCGTCCAGATTGGTAATGGTTCCAGCGAGATGTGGCAGGTTCAAGAAGGCATTCGCCATGCCGCCGCCCTTATAATCGATCAAAATAAACGCCACTTCGTCGGGATGGTAATTGACCGCAAGCGATAAAATCAGCGTCATAATGAATTCACTTTTTCCCGAACCGGTCATCCCGGCAATCAGCCCGTGAGGACCGTGATATTTTTCGTGTAGGTCGATAGAAAAGTGTTCACCTTGCGTGTTGACTCCAATTGGAGTCCTCATCGTGAGAGTCGGATTATTTTCACTCCACCGCGTCAACGCGTTTAAATGTTCAATTTTTCCGACTCCAAACATCTCTAAAAACGTCATCATCTCTGGCAAAGTGAAGGCTTCAACAGATGAAGCAAGCTGGATATTGGCCAACTTGACCGCAATCTCCTCGGCATCCTTCTTGAAATAAATATCGGGCTCAAATGCCTGATATCTACCTGAGAGGTCATCCTTGTCATAGATTTTTCCAGTCATACCATCCAACTCGACAACATTCGTGCATTCCTTCGGCAGCTTTTCAAGCTCATCATAAAGGGTAATCAAGCTGAAGCCCAGTTTCCCCTTTAAAAGCAAATTGACCATTTCCGCTTTTCCCGCCAGCTCCTTGTTCATTGAAAACACGACATAATGCGGCGGTGCGGGCTCCCACTCCTGCTCTTCCCGAAGCGCAAGCTCCTTCTCAAAATAAGCCGAAAGCTCCTTGATTTCATTAGCATCCGTCGCCATAAAGCGAATGGTTTTCTCATCATCCCACATATGTGGCAGCCATTTCACAAACTCCCACGGCTCAGATGGATCGTAAATAAACACGAGCTTAAGCTCGTCATAACTATGTAAAGCCGCTAATTGAAAAATAATCCCCTTGACGAAATCGATGACATTTTCTCGAGGACCGATGATCCCACTCACTCGCTCTTCGATCAACGACAGGGTGACGGGCACCTGAGGGAGAATTTTCGGAGCATCGACCAATTGGTACAATGCCTCTTGAAGATTGTCATCCTCTAATGTAAATTTCTTTTCAGGATACTTGATTTCCGCCACCATCGATAAATCGCCAATCCCGACACGGACCCGTAAGAAATCCTCTTGCCCGATGACCCGTTCCCACAAATTGCGTTCGCGCCGGTCAATCCGTTGCAAGCAATTTTCAAGCGAAACATGGTTTTCGTGGAGAATCTCGCATTGATGTGAGCATTCTGCCGTAATCGCTCTTTTCATGTCTTCTATGTATTGTAAGTATTTTTCCTGGCGGATTTTCTCCTGAGCAATCCGCCGTTTCTTTTCATACCGTTTCGTTAAAATCGGCCAAAGAATCATCCCAATCAGCATACTGACCGACATCACCAAAGTCGGCATCGCGTACATCATATCACCGTTTGTCCGCATGACATTGAGCACAGCGAACACCCCGGTTGCAAGCGAGGCCATCCCCATCGTAATCGATGGGCCGAGCATTAACATGAGCGGTGTCTCATCCGGCGCCTGCGGCTGCGGCGGCGGGTCAATCTTGATCGTTTTCCGCTCAACCTCCCGCTTAAAACGCGGCGAGCGATAGAACAGATCTTCATTCTCTTCTTCTATTAAAAAATCATCGAGCTCGTCGTCTTCTTCGATAACCGGCTTTTGTACTGCAAACGGCTGAAAACTGCCCCTGTCTAAAAACACAAGCTGATGCGGATTATTTAATGAAAGCATGTGGCCATTAAAGATAATCCGTAAGCCCATAATCGAGATGACATCGCCGATTGCGAGAACTTTTTCGCTAATTCTTTCTCCGTTTACATACGTGCCGTTTGAGCTGTTTAGATCGCGCAGCTTCGCCTGTCCATCGCTGCTGTATTCAATCAATGCGTGTGTGCTGGAAACGAGTTTATTCGTAAAACAAATATGATTATCCTTGGCACGGCCAATCTTCACCACGTCACGGATCACAATATGTCTTGTAAACTCGTTGCGGTCCTCGCTGAACGGCTCAGCATAGAGAAGGGCCGAGGGATCGCCGTCCCGGTCGATGGTATAGGTCATGAATGGTTCAAGCAGCGCTTTCGGATCGGAATCTTTCAAATGGGCATATTTATTCGACTTAACATACCATTTACCCGCTTCCGCTTCGACCGCCATTAAATCTTTCGGATTACCCGCGTTGTCTTCAGTTGTCAGGATATATCTTCCGGTAATTTTTTCGGGAAGTACGAGTGTGAAAGCCTTACCCCGATCAAAAAGCGTTAAAATCACAACCATTCTCTCCTTAACGTGACAGCACGAAATTATATTAAAATAGCATTAAATAAAAAAACGAGCACTCTCTATCTAAAATCTGCGATATTTCTTGGGCCATAAATAATGATTGCGATAATTAAGAGTACAAGGAAAAGCCGCTTTCCGCGTTTATCGGCCATGCGATATTCCTTGATCAGGTGAAGAATTGTCACTACAATCATTAGAATAAAAAAGCTGCCAATAAACATGGAACCAATTGCCATGGCAATATTATAAAACCTAGTAAAAAATTGCGGGTTCCTAATCAGCGCTGCACTGAAAAATAGAATGATCAAACCCGCGCTCCAAGCGGAGACACTCTTCTACGTATTTTTCAGCATGAACCGACTTACCCTTTTATTCCACATTCGCCGCGGCCATCCCTACGCCATCCAACAAATCGCACCACTCTTCATGGGTGCTTAACTGAATTTGTACCGGTTTAACGGCATGATCACTGTATTCAATCAGCCAGATTCCTTGTTTCGAAGGAAGAAAGAATACAATATTTTCAAGGTAGGGATCGGCTTCAAGGCCTTCCAGCTGGAAAAATGAAATATTAAACAACGACCAGTCTTCTGCTTGCAAATCGCTCACAAACTGTTCAAAGCCTTCCTCTTCTTCCGCTGTAAAGCGGCACATCTTTCTTACCTTCTTTTCCTTACCGGGCTTGCTTAATAAATCAAACGCCTTGTCGGTCAGATTAAACTCAAGCCTTTTTTCAAGCGGCGCATCGGAAAAGGAATAATAATCCCGGACAATCGCCGGAATCTCCTCGCGGTGGATATAGGCAAATTCATGAATGATGTCCCGGTCAATCACATGGGTCATCCACGTGCTCCCTTCAATATGGTGAAGCATCAAAATATTGGACTTCGCTTGATTCGAGCAGCGAATCATCCATTTCGATTCGACATAGGAACGTATAAATTCTTGGACTTCCACGCTTATCGGGCTCTCGCCATTTGCATCCTTTTCTTCGTCCCAGAGCTGTTTCTGGATTAATTGGTGGACGGCCGCTTCCATGATCGCCTGCCATTCTTTTTCACTTTTCTTCCCAAAAGAAGCTTCCGCAATCGTTTTGGCCACACTTGGATACCCATTTACGGTAACCAACAGGGCCAGTTCCTCCGACGTACAGGTCATCAAATAGTCCATCGTTTCACAGTCCTTTAATTTTTGGCTTTGTTTTTCCGCTCCAGGCGCAAGCGGTTCGTGGGCGGTCTGGGGAGCCTCCTCGTCGCTTACGCTCCTGCGGGGTCTCCCCTACTCCGTACTCCCACAGGAGTCTTCGCACCTTCCACTCCAATCAAAAAAGAGAGCTTCACATCATCTTTTTATAAAAAAATCATTTCCAATATATTTTTAATTACATAGTAGATAATCACGCATACCACACACAAAATACTGATTGAGATGAGCAGCAGGATCTTTCTGACGATCCAAGAAAACTTCATAAATCTATTATTGAGGTACGGTCCGACCCCAAGTACAGCGACCATACAAAATGTGGACACACGTTGAAATAGATTTCGCGGGTTTTCATAAACCCATGCTTCATACGGACCCAGGATCACCCTGCCCATGACCAATACCAATGCACTAAATGACATTTGGACACAAAAATAATAGGCGACAATATCTAAAATTACTCTTACTGTTTCAGGTGTCATATTCCAACCCTAACCTTCATTTGATATGTACTTAGTTAAACCAGCTCTTGACTGATTTGAAGCCACTGCTTATCTTACTGCCGAGATATCTTCCCCCGGATTCGGCAGCTCCGCCAATCTTCTCGCCGACATCCTTAATTTGGTTTTCAAACACCATACTGCCGACACCGCCGACCAAACCGCCCACGGCACCGCCGACGATAATTCCTACTGGGCCGCCGACCGACCCAATCATTGCCCCCAGCTGGGCACCTCCGGTAATGGCACCAAAATCGGCAAGAATTCCGGCAGACGCCCTCCCTAATTTTTCGCCAGTGTTTTTCCCGACATTATCGTCACTCCATAATTCCGATAAGTTTGCTCCAATAGAAATGCCCCAGCCTACTACTGGAATCTTCTTCGCAGCACCATACAATCCTCTCGCCTTCAAGACCTCTTCTGCTACTTCCTTTGTGCCAATTGTAATTCGGTTTTTGAAGGTGGAGGATAGCGTTTTTCCCTTTAACATCGAATTAACGTTCTTTGGAAAACCGGCTACGTGTTTCAACAATGCCGATGGGCTTGAATAGGATGCGACAAACTTATGGAGTTGTTTAACAAGTGGATTCGAAGGATTGGATTTGGAAAAGTCATAAATCATCCGGGCAACTTTCGAGCTGTACCCCCCTCTGCTTGTCCAGGAAGGGTCCGCTTTCACGGTAAATTTGTAGTCCCCCTTTATTTTCTGAAGGAAGGATGGCTTGCCGTTAATATAATTGATCTTCAGCTTACGTGAAAGGGCACCAGTCGTTGCAACGGAAAGAAGCTGCGTTGCAATCAAAGCAGCGTCACTTTTACTTAAATTACTATTAAATGAATTTAAAAAATTAATAATCGCCAGGAACGTCGGCTTCCCTTTCTTCGTGGAGATCGCATCAAAAGATTTCTCCGTCAGTCCCCTTTCCACCCGCCAATACTGCTCTGCTGAATGGTCAATAAACTGCTCTAACGCCTTTACCTGTCTTTCGAGATTACTTATTTCTTTTACCGCCCCATCCATTCTCGAGAGAAGGTTGTTTCTTCCCGTGATTTTATAATTGATGGAAAACATGAGCGTGGATAATCCGTCCTTCATATCCAACAATTTTGAGGAATCTGGTGCGAGGCCAGCACCGGTGCTTTTTACAAAATCAGGTTGAATTTTAATCCGCGACACGATTCACACCTCCCTTACTTTTTGTCATGTGCTTTCTTCGCTTTTGCCTCCGCTTCAGCTTTTGCTTTCGCCTCTCGCTCTGCCTTCGCTTCTTCTTCCCGATTAATATCGTTTGCGGCGCTCCTTACATCCGAACTGATCCCCTCTAATTTGGAGGCCAGAGCCGCCATATCCCGGCTCATTTGCTCGATCGCCTGATTCACATACAACATTTCCTCCGCTTGCCAGCCATTATTTAAATTGCCTCTTGCCCTTACTAAATGCTGCTGCACATCACGAAGTGTTGAGGCATAATGGCTTATTTTATTGGCCTGGGAATGGGCGGCATGAACATTAATTCCCACTAAATCACCTACTTAACTGTTAAAAACTTCCCTATTTTTTATTCATTATAAAAGTTATCAATTTATTATTCTATACAATAGGGAAAAGTTGGGTAATTCATCCCGGTAGGAAGAGGGTATAAATTCCCACCTTTAGATAAATCTTCAAATAAAAAAAACCAGGCAGTTTCCCACCTGGTTTTTCGCTCTATTTCCACATCTTAAAGACCTTCGTCAGTTTCTTCACCGGTACCTGCGAGCCACCGCGCTTCTCGACGTTCTCGATCATCATCGCCATCATCAGATTCGGTTTCTTCGGATTGTACGCAATGAACCAGCCATTTTGCGTTCCCAGCTCACCCTGCTTCTGCTTAATTTCAGCGGTCCCCGTTTTACCGGCAAGCGGATAACCAGGAATATTCGCAGCACGTGCTGTTCCGCCTGGGTCCGTCACAACCTTCCGTAACATCGGTGCAATTGTTGCCACCGCATCCGGTGTCATCGCCTGCTCCTGAAGCACCTGGCTCTTCTTATCACCTGCAAGCAATATTGGCTTGATCATATTGCCACTGTTCACAAGCGGCGTATAAGCGTCCATCAAACTCACGATATTCATCTGAATCTGCCCTTGACCATAGCCTGAATCGGCTAGTGAAATTTCACTGCCAAGACTGCCAATCGTCGGCTTTTCCAATGGGAACGGATAGTCTTGTTCTTTTTCAAACCCAAATTTCTTCAACCCGTCCACAAACGCCGTCCGGCCTGTTTTCAGCGCTGCTTGTGCAAAGTAAATATTGTCGGAGTATACAAATGCTTTTTCAAGATTAACCGGGCTAGCCTCGTGGACCCGTGTCACATAATAGCCGCCCCATGACTTGCTCTTCTGCCATTTCAGCCCTTTTATCGCCACCGACTGCCCCGGTGTGATTGCCTTGTTCTCAAGCGCAATCGCCGCCGTAATCGGCTTCATCACCGAGCCCGGTGCATACGTCTGTTTAAAGCGTGTCGTCAGCGGCATCTTTTTATTGCTCTGCAGTGCCTTCCACTCGGATGCCGAGAATCCAAGCGACGCCTGATTCGGGTCAAACGACGGACTGCTCACGAGTGCGAGTGTTTCCCCTGTCGTCGGGTTCATTGCCCCCGCTGTCCCAGCATCGCCCTGCATCTCATCATAAATACTTGCCTGCAGCTCCGCATCAATTGTCAGCTTGATCCTCTTGCCGTTCTCGACCGGCTTCTCCGCAAGCACCTCTTCTTTGCCATTCTTCTTAATTGTAATCTTCACACCTGTCTGGCCCTTGAGCTCCTGATCATACACCTGCTCGAGGCCGCGCTTCCCAACAAGATCCTGAGCGGTGTAGCCCTTCGACTCCAGCTCCTTCAACTCATCCGCGGTAATAGCACCGACATAACCAACGAGCTGTGCCGCCGCCTCCTTATATGGATAAATCCGTGCTGGCACATCCTTTGTGACGACCGACTGGATGCTCATCAGCTGATTGATCGTCTTATGATCATCAAGCGGAATCCTTCTCAGCGGCACAAACAGCTCCGGCTTCACCCAGCCTGCCCCAAGATCCTGTTCAATCTGTTCCTTTGAGATATCTAACAGCTTCGCCAGTTGTGCGACGATCTGTGCTTTTTTGTCACCCATCTTGCCAGGAACGACACCGACTTCCATCACATCGCCATTTACCGCGAGCCCATTGCCATTGCGGTCAAGAATTTCCCCGCGTTCAGGGCTTGTCGTGCTGAGACCAATCTTATCGCCCTTCTGCAATTTTGGAAAAATGAACCCTGTATTCCAGTCGACGTACCAGTTTTTCTTATCGTCCTTTTCCTCTTTTTTCAACTTCGCCTTGTAAGTGAAGTTAATCGGTCCAGCCACACTATTCATCTTGGCATTAAAAGAATAGGTTGCTTTCTCTTCATCTGCTTGTTTATCTTCTTTCGGCTTTTTGAAATTGACTTTGAGGTCCGTAATTTGCAAGTCTTTATAGATCTTTTCATAGCGCGAGGTGAACTCCTCTTTGGAGATGGATTTTTTCGCGCTCGTTGAAAGGTAATCATACATTTGGTCAAACTTTTGTTGGTTCCATAATTTTATGTATGCAGCAAATCGGTCCTGCGGCGCCGGTTCTTTGTTGCAGCCGGCAAGGATGATTACGAATCCAAGCAGCAGCACCCCGATTAGTTTTTTCACGGATACTCCCCCCTTTTTTCTATTATTTTACCATCGAAGGGAGCTCCCGACCAATTTTTAGGAGGTGAAAAAAGGAAAAAGGAGCTGAGGCTATGTTAAGGACTACCCTCATCTTGGAAGCCGCACTAGGTTCCTTTTTCTAAAGGCTCTTTTAAACCTGGTTGTTGATTTCCGCTCCAATCAACGTTGTTTAAAATCAACATTGTCCTTTAACACAGCCTTTCTAAAAAAAACACAAAAAAGAGGAAAGTTTATTCCCCTTTCCCCTCAGTTCCAATATTATGAATTTGTGTCGGAAGAGCTGTCAGATGGTGTGCCATCTTCTTCAGAAGATGTGCCTTGGTCATCTTGAGTGTTTGTGCTGTCATCAATCTTTTGATCGTCTGGAGTTTTCGTGCTGTCATCGATCTTTTGATTGTTAGCTTTATCTTCCGTTACTTTTTCTGTTGTGTCCGCTGCTGGTGTTGTGTTTTCTTCCTGTAACGCGCTTAACGTTTTGTTAAAATAGTTATCAGGATTGACTGGAACATCATCTTTGCGGATTTCAAAGTGTACATGGGTACCAGCTTTTTCATTGAATAGGCTTTGTCCAGCTTTGGCAATGACTTCGCCTTGTTTCACTTGCTCGCCAACCTTGACCTTCATGTCATTAACGGATGAATATTGGGTTACTACCCCTTTTTCATGTTCGATTTCAATGACGTTACCTAAAGTAGCATCTTCGTTTACTTTTGTAACTGTTCCACTTAAGGCAGCAACTACATCAAATGTTTCCCCGTTTTTCATCGTGATGTCGATACCGGTGTTTGGAACGTATTGATTGTTGTAATGAACTAATGCTGCGACTTGCTCTTCCTTGCTCGCTTTGAAATCATAGAATTTCTTTTCTATAACGGCGGTGTCGGAATTTGCCACTGGCATTTTAAAGTTTTCCATTGCTTTGTTGACTTCAACAGATGGTTCGTTGAATTTTTTCTGAGCGATGTCTGTAGCTTTGTTGTCTTTAGTCGAACTGGTAAGGTTCGTGTACCAAAGTACACCGGTCAGAATGATTGCTGCACTTGCGATATAAATGGCTGGAAATACCCAACGCTTTTTGAAAAAGCTTTTCTGAGAAGATCGTTTGTTTTCTTCCTCTCTCATTTTCATCACCTCAGCAATCATTCTGAACAGATAAGTAGAATTATATACACGAGGTGGAAAAATTTTTTTAGTTTTTGTCAAGGGTTTTGTTTTTATGCATGGAAAGGTGGAATTCTTTTATGAAGTTTTTTAAGTGGGTGCTCCGTTTGCTGCCCATTGCTTATATGGCGGTGATTTGGATCCAGTCGAGTTTTTCTTCGGATCATTTTGTCACCCTGCCCAAGGAGAGTCTCGATAACACGATTAAGGAGTCGCTGCACTTGGTTGAGTTTGCGATTTTGTATGTTTTACTAGTGTTGGCGTTTTTGACGCGCCGATCCAGTTTGAGTGTGCGGTTGAATATAGCCTGTGCGGTGTTTGCTGCGCTTTACGGCATCAGCGACGAGATTCATCAATCGTTCAATCCGACCCGCTCTGCCTCGTTTTTTGATCTATTTAAAGACTTTGTCGGGATTGGGGTTTGCTTCTATTTTGTGCATGGTGCTTTGTTTAAGGGAAGGTTTGCCGGATTGCGGAAGGTACTGGGGCTTGTGGGAGCATAATAGACTCGCCCCTTGTTTGCCCCATTAAAAGGTAAATTCATGGAAGTTAGAATCGTATAAGCCACTTTACGGGATGAAATATGTAGAAGCGCACATAGTTCAGCGTTTGTGATCGTGGGTTTAATCAGAAGGAAATAATCGTTGATAAGTTGAACATGGGTATCTTTAGACTTTTTCCCGCAATCTCGGCAATACCAAATACCTCTTTGATAAATCATTGGACGTGTATGACAGTTGGGGCAGCGTACTCCTGAAAGAAGTTCTTTGGGGGAAATCTTGAATTTTTCAAGGATATCTGGATCATCCGGAACATGGTTCGCAAGTAATAGGCCCGTGATTTTCTTTAAATCCTTTGCCTCCATTCTTTCCTGACAACTGTTTTCGATCAGTTCAATTTTGCCAAGCAGACCTTCGCTATTGCAGATATTCCGATTAATCTCGTAATTATTGGTGTCCGTGATGATGACCGTTTCTTCTTTACTGTTTACAAAAAGGTACATAGTCGGCGGTACTGGATGATTACGGTCCTCTAACCATTTCCTCAGCTTCCGCGCCTGTGTCTTGGCCTGTAGGACCGGGTTCTTTATTCTGGTCCTTTTATTGTTTTGTTTAAGCGTGGTTTGGTTAAAATTCCTTTCGAAAATAATTTCACCACCCCTATTTTTTACTTCAAGGACGAGGAAGAATGAGGTACATAAAATCAGAATATCAATTTGAAAATAGTATTCTCCATCGAAGAGGCGGAGGTCGTGGATGATATCATATTTTTTCATAGAGAGCTGACTTAAATAGAAAACTAGTGACTTCTCCCCTTTATACCCTCTCATTTTACTACTATATTCTTGGAGAATTTCCGGCAATGTTGGGGAATCTGAAGGTAGTCCTCTAATCAAGGCCTCAAGTCTAGGAATGATTGGGGGAATTGTGCATGGTTTTAGGATCATAAGCATCTTCCTTTCATTTTTTGTATTATTTCTTCTTTGTTATGAGTTTCCCTGCAAAAATCGCTTTATTTCAATGACAAATTTGTGTCGGTTTGAGGTTAGTTTTTCAAAGGACTCTTATTTATGTTCCATTTCAATTGGTTTATGTTCCATTCGTGTCGCTATATGTTCCAATCGACTATTTTCCATTCAAAAAGCCAGGCGCATGCCTGGCTCAGGTCACTTTCCTCCCCCATTTCTAATCCAGAAGGCCTTTTCTCGTTGATCCCACCCTTTTTAATTACCTTTTTCAATGGGATCTCCAACTTATTTTCCATTGCATTCATTTTAGGTTCCAACTCCACCATTATATGTTCCCATCAACTTTTTTCCTTTCAAAAAGCCAGGCGCATGCCTGGCTCAGGTCACTTTCCTCCCCCATTTCTAATCCAGAAGACCTTTTCTCGTTGATCCCACCCTCTTTAATTACCTTTATCAATGGGATCTCCAACTTATATTCCATTGCATTCATTTTATGCTCCGATTCACCTCATTTATGTTCTAACTCCACCATTATATGTTCCCATCAACTTTTTTCCTTTCAAAAAGCCAGGCACCTGCCTGGCTCAACTCATTTTCCCTCCCCATTTTTAATCTAGAAGACCATTTCTCGTTGATCCCCACCCTCTTTAATTACCTTTATCAATGGGATCTCCAACTTATGTTCAATTGCATTCATTTTATGTTCCGATTCACCTTGTTTATGTTCCATTGACCTGGATTTATGTTCCAAACTCCCCTCTCCCCAACCACAACACAAAAAAAGCCAGACAAATATTTGCCTGGCTCCCCCAATCCCCACTACTTCGCTGCTGTAATCGTCGCCAACATATTCTGGGCCGAAGTAATCTGTACACCTTGATAATAGTGCTTCACAATCTGCTTATAATCTTTGCCCTCCGCCGCCATTCCGTTCGCTCCGTATTGGCTCATTCCGACACCGTGGCCAAAACCTTTGGTCGCAATAATGATATTGTCGCCCTTACGGCTCCACGTGAAATCAGACGACTTTAAATCCAACTTATCGCGGATATCTTTACCGGTTAGAATTTTCCCATTAAAATCAACTTTCCCAACACGATGCCCCGCCGTCCGGTCAATAATTTTTCCAATCGTTGATCCAGACCCAAGCTGCACACCTAGCTTCGCCTGAAATTGTGCTACAGAGACCACCTGTTGGTTATAGAATTTCGGTGAATTTTTATCCCACGGGCTTGCAACACTGCGTAGATATGGGTAGGCGTCCGGCCAATAATCCTCGGAATTTTCCGTGTAGCCATTACTAGTGGAGAAAAAGGAAGCATCGATGGGCTCGCCTTTATATGTAATAATCTGGCCGCTGGTCGCCCTGACTGCCTCAAGTACCTTTTTCTTCTTCCAAGAATAATCCATTCCCCACTCTCGCTTCAGCTCATCATCGCTTTTGTACACCTGATGCATCTGAGTATCTGTTACCTCTGCACCCTTTGGAACACCAAGAGGCTTTTTACTCCTCAATCTCTCCACAATATATGTCCTTGCGGTTAAAGCCTGAGCCTTAAGGGCTTCTTCCTTGAAATCTGCAGGCATTTCCGCTGCCACAACTCCAACAAGATAATTCTCAAGCGGTACCGTTTCAATTTTTTCCTTCGCTGCACGGTAGACCGACACTTCCACCGCAGAATCTGCAGACACGGTCGAAGTTTCCTTTGCCTTGGCCTTTGTTAGATCCTCGCCCAGTTTCCCATTTGCCTCACCTTGCGCAAACGGCAACACCAGAACCGCGGGGATAAGCAAAGTCACGGCAAATAGAATAGACGCTAGTACGATGAGTGGTTTGAAATTTTTCATGAAAGTGCCTCCAGTGTGAAATTTATGGTGACAGGCACCGTCCGTGGACTTTTCAGCATTTTTGTCCGTGTGGAATGGACATAGATTTCCCTTTCGCAAGGCAACGCTAAACAGTCCCCTGTACCTATCTTACTCATTTCATCATATGGAGGTGGACAAGCATTTATGACTTTTAAATGATTAAATTTGGACTTGATTAAAAGCTCTCAAAAAGCAAAAACCGAAGAATGCACCTGTCGGACATCAGACAGCCACTTTCTCCGGTTTACCCGTATTTATTCATTTCCAGGCACTCTTCACATACCGCTGATCCTTGATTCTCACTCAAGTGCCTAAACAATAGTGCCTGTCACCATTGTGAATAGTTCACAATCTTACCACAACCACACTCACAACAGCGACTCCCACTAAAAATTAAGCATTCATATCCGAAATTAATTTCTCGATATAAATCTCATCTTCTTCTTTCACACGCTCGATATCTGCACCTAATGCAGCTAGCTTCTCATGGAAATCTACATATCCACGGTCTAAATGCTTCAATTCGGTCACACGTGTCACACCATCTGCAACTAAGCCAGTCAAAATCAAGGCTGCTGCTGCACGAAGATCGGTTGCAGACACCTCGGCGCCCTGTAAATTAGACAGGCCATTTAAAATAACCGAACGTCCTTCAATCTTAATATCAGCGTTCATTCTGCGGAATTCCTCCACATGCATGAAGCGATTTTCAAAAACCGTTTCCGTAATCATCGAAGTACCTTCTGCGCGAAGCAATAACGCCATCATTTGCGACTGCATATCCGTTGGAAAACCTGGATGCGGCATCGTTTTAATGTCGACTGACTTCAAGCGCTCTGGTCCAATGACACGAACTCCGTCAAATTCTTCTATAATCTTAACACCCATCTCTTCCATTTTGGCAATCAAAGAAGACAAGTGCTCTGGAACTGCTCCTCGAACAAGCACATTTCCGCCGGTAATCGCCGCAGCCACCATGAACGTACCTGCCTCGATTCGGTCAGGAATAATGTTATGATCTGCCCCAAATAAACGATCGACACCCTCAATACGAAGCGTGCCTGTTCCGGCGCCTCTTACCTTTGCGCCCATTTTGTTCAAGAAGTTTGCCAAATCGACGATTTCTGGTTCTTTTGCGACGTTTTCGATGACGGTCGTTCCAACCGCTAGCGATGCCGCCATCATAATGTTTTCTGTTGCACCAACACTTGGGAAGTCCAAGTAAATCTTTGCACCTCTTAAGCGGCCATCAACCTCCGCCTCGATAAAGCCATTTCCAACCTTAACCTTTGCACCCATGGCTTCAAAGCCTTTAAGATGCTGATCAATTGGGCGGGATCCGATGGCACAGCCGCCAGGCAAAGCTACCCGAGCCCGGCCATTTCGGGCTAATAATGATCCCATTACAAGGACAGACGCACGCATCTTCCGAACATATTCGAAAGGCGCTTCCTCTTTTAACACTCTGGATGCATCAACGACAACTGTATTATTTTCAAACACTACTTCAGCGTTTAGATTACGTAATACTTCATTAATTGTGTATACATCGGAGAGTGTAGGTACATCACGAATTACACTTTTTCCATCACTTGCTAATAATGTTGCAGCGATAACAGGCAAAACGGCATTCTTTGCACCTTCTACTTTCACCGTTCCATGAAGCCTTTGTCCGCCGCGGACGATAATCTTTTCCAAGAGTATTCCCCTCCGCGTCCATTTTCTCTATATTAATATTCAATCGTTATGATTGGTGTGCCAACTACTACGGTAGTCTCTGCGCCCAATCCTTCGGAGCGTACCCCAATTTGTAGATTCAGATCTGTTTTTGCATCCCCAATCGACTCTGAGAAGTCAGGTGAAAATGCCGTTACAGACATGAACGTCTCCTCTTTTAACGCTTCGATTTTTTTCGCATTCAAGGCAGACAGCAATTCATTCACTGTTGCAGGTAAAGCCTTATCCATCTTATCACCGACAATACCCTTCATACAAGAAAAAACTGTCGGTTTTCCTCGAAATACATCGCTTAGCCTATTTTTGAATTGATTCGTTGTGAAAAAGGACTCTGTAGCCTTATTCCACTCCTTGCCGCTGACCTTATATACTATATACGCATCGATCGGTTGGTTTGTGCGGGACGACATAATTTGAAGTGTTTCTATGTGGTGGTTTGAAGCTGGAGATACTGCTGTCACTTCCCATTTTTGGCTGGTGTTTGCTGTGGACCAATCCCAATCTGGAAACTTCCGCTTAAGCTCCTCTGCATAAACCTGTACGTCTTTTTCACTTTTTAGGTCAACCAAATGTTCCCGTGCATATAAAGTCCATTCACTCGGCATAATATTTTTTGTTTGAAAAATAGAACCAATCTTCATCAAATCCAGGCTTTCATTTTTTGCCGCTTCTGTATTTCGATTCCCCAAAACAACTGTAATCAAACTTAAAATGGCAAGGATGCCAAAAATATATTTCTTCAACCGACTCTCCCCCTTACTACCAGTGTTTCCAATGATGGGAAGAGCATACTTGGGAATTCTCGTCACTTTTAGACAAATACGTAAATTCTATCAAGTTCGGTTTTTCACAAAGTCGTGCTTTACAACATTAACGTATGTAATCACACAAAGAGAATTGTACTCAAAAACCGGACAAATTGGAACATGTATGAAGACCTAAATATTTACCAATTTGCTCGCTCGAGATTTCAATCCCTATAGCTGGACCATTCATAAAGCCTTACATTACTGAAACATCATCGGGAGCTGCTGTGACCATTGTAGATAGTCTAGGAAAAAGTTACTAACTGTTGACCCGAGGAAAATTGCCAATAATATGTATAACAGCCGTGCCTGAAAGACATGATTCGCCTTCAGCACTTTTTCCAAGCGGATCGCCTGCAGCGCCCACCAGGACAAGGCAATAAATACCAAATGTGAAGCAATACTTAATAACGCAATTTGTCCGAAATCCACTCTGTCATCACTCCTCCTTGATGATAGTCTAACATATTGACGAATGAAAATCGGAAAAGTTTCATTTTGTACCAAAGTAAAAAAAAAATTAACTGCCTAAACACAGTTTACAGTGATTAAACGGTGTTTAGGCAGTTAATAAAAATAGTTAAAGCCCATTCCAAATCTTATTTAAATTTAAGGGCACATAGATTCGATCCCCCTGAATTTCTCGGTGAATGATCGGGTCTTCGAAAAATTGGTCCAGGCTCCGTTTTCCGCTCACTTTATGACGGGCCCGCTTGTGAATACCCCGTAATTTTTCTAAGCTTTGATTTGAAAATTTCATTATAATTCTCCTCTCATTTTTTAGGCACTTTTAAATTTGGGGTTGATTTCCGCTCCAATCAACTTTTTTTCATAAATCAACATTTACATTTAATACAGCCTTGTTTAAAGAGAGCGGGCCAGAATCGGCCCGCTTTTCTTTAGGCTGACTTTGAAGCCACCACTATGACTTTGCCGTGATCCATTTCTGCTTCATAGCGCTCTGCTTCTTCATCTGATAATCCTAATGACTCGAGCATCGTTCGAAGTTCGTCTCCCCGAGAGCGAAATACATTTGCAAGGGAATCGAATACACCCTGTTCGGCAACACCGATATCGGAAATGTCTAAGGCATCGGTTAAATCCTCTGAGCGATTTTTGTCATGCGCCAGTAAATAAATTTCATTTTTGCTGAACCCTTTACCCATTAATTGTTCAATTTCCTTTTTTGCCTGCACGCCATTTTCTACAATTTTAACGGTTTCCATTTGTAAATCCCTCCAGAAAAATTAGTTTGCCCTTAGTGGACTTGTCTTTTATGTAACCGCTTCTTGAAAAATTAAAACCTATTTTTCTAAAATTCTATTTATTTTTATTGGTTAGGTTACATAGCAGGCGATTAGGGGTAAATACGTAACATCTAATTCATTCTTTCAACAACGAAAATTTGATTGGAGGTATATATATGAGGAAACTGGTTTGTAAAGCTTGTGGCAATGCTGAATTTTATGTGTTAAATGTTCGTGAAACACTGTGCAAAAAATGCGGGTTACGGTTAACCCAACCAAGTGACTACCTTAGGGAGGAGTCACAGCATAGAAAAGAGCAGCTGTATTTAGAAACAAAACGGCAGGCGGAAGCTATTTCAAAAATCAGCCTGTTAAAGCGAAAAATTGACCAATGTCTCGACGACCGAGATCAAGAAAAATTTAAACAGTTAACCTATGAATTAAGGGTGTGCCAGTATTTTTTAAAAACAGGAAGAAATGAGGCTCAAACTCGTTTCAAGGATAAGATTAAACAGGAAGGACAGAAAAAAGGGTTACTGTTTGAAGATAAGGGTATTTAATCACCACCTTTTCATAATCGAAAGGAGCGAACAATTATGGGATTTATCTGGACTTTATTTATTGGTGGAATTATCGGCTGGCTGGCAGGGCTTCTTCTTGGAAGTGACATCCCCGGAGGAATTATCGGAAATATGATTGCTGGATTCATCGGCGCCTGGCTTGGTTCCCTTTTATTAGGAACATGGGGACCTGTCATTGCAGGTTTTTACATTATACCGGCAATTATTGGTGCCATCATCCTTGTCCTCGTTGTTGGTCTCATCTTAAGAGGTGTAAGAAGTAGAACATAATGAAAAAGACTGCAGAAAATGCAGTCTTTTTTCATTTCTTCATTCCATCCCTGTCTTATATTTTTTTTCACTTGAGGAAGTATCTTTTGAATCATGTTTTGCCTTTTCTTCCCGCTGCTCTTCCTTCAAATCCTCTACAGGAATCGGGTCCACGTTTTGTTCGCTTTCAAATCGATCGAACAAGCTTTCATTCTCTGTAGGGTATTGTTCAGGATGGTCCCTTGATTCCACCAAATACACTTTTTTCTTCTCATTCATTTCCTATCACCCCATTGGTTACATACCCTCTTGTTCCGAACTCCAAACTAATTCGTGAATGATGAAAAATGTAGAAAATCTAAAGAAATTGCCACACAAAACTATGTTACATCCTTCAAGAAAGGGGAAAAATAAATATGATAGAAAATTCAAACATTTTATAACCGGGAGGAATTAAAAATGAAATTCTATACACGTGAATGGCTTTTACTTAGCAAGGAAATTAAGATAAAACTGATTCGTTTAGCGATTTTAGAAAATGAAAAAAGAGCCTAATCCAATAAGGCTCTTAATTTCATTTATCTAAAATTTTGGTTTCGTATCCTTAAAAAGTCGTTATTTAGAATCCCCATCTCCTTGATATGATCACGAGTTTTTTCATCTCCGAGCTGATAAATGAACGCATAGATTATAACCATTCGTGCATCATATTCTTTATTTTGTGGGTCATGATGATATTCAAGAAAAGGAACATGAGACCGGATATAGCTTTCCCAATCTGTCTGGTAGTTTTCATCGAATAACTGTTTAAGACTTTTGATTTGACTGTCTGTCGCCTCCACTTTAAAATCCCATTCCAACTCAAAAGGCTCCCTCGCTATTTCATGTGATTGAATATTAATATAGTAGCTCTGTTTTTGTTGTTCCACTAATTTCGCCTCCCACCTCTTTTATTATCCTGTACCCCCAACGATGGCGAGTTAATCATTCAATCCCCCTTTAAGCATCGTTTTAGTTTATTCAGTGAAATTTCGGGTACTTATATACCATAGACATTATTTAAAATTGAAGGGAGAGAATCTGTATGGGATTTATTTGGTCATTAATTATTGGGGGCGTTATCGGTTGGTTAGCGGGTCTAATCATGCATCGTGATCTGCCAGGAGGGATCATTGGGAATATTATTGCAGGATTTATTGGTGCCTGGCTTGGCTCACTCATTTTTGGAGATTGGGGTCCGGAAATTGGAGGCTTCTTTTTTATCCCCGCATTAATTGGAGCGATTATTCTCGTATTAATCGTAAACTTTGTCATAAAAGGCATGCGACGAGAAGCACATTAAAAATAAAAGAGAGGCTGCAAATGCAGCCTCTCTTTCGCTTTTATAATACTCCCGAAAACAGCCGGGCAAAGGATTCTTTTACCCTCTCCTCCATTCCTCTTTTATAAAATTCCACAGGACGAAGCCGGCAGCACTCCTGTAAATCTTCCTCATAATAGCGGGTTAAATCCTGAATCGATTCCGTTCCTGTTAAAAACAAATTGACTTCCAGGTTCAGACGAAAACTTCGCATATCCATATTGGCTGTTCCAATCGTAGCCAGGTCCCCATCGACGATGATGATTTTTTCATGTAAAAATCCTTTTTGATACAGGTACACTTCGATTCCATTACGTAATGCCTCCGGGAAATAGGACTGCGAAGCATATTGCGTGAGGAAACCATCATTTCTCTCCGGCACCATGATGCGGACCTGTATTCCCTTTTGTGCCGCAATTCTTAGGGCCGTCCGGATTGCCTGATTGGGAACAAAATAAGGCGAGGCAATCCAAATCGATTTTGTTGCACATGAGATCATCGTATAATAGTGATCACTCATATCCTCCGTTTCAGGCCCAGTGGCCACGACATGCACCAGTCCATCCGCTTCTGCCGGTATTACCCTCTGATACCGTTCATCCTTCAAAAGCATTTCTCCGGTAACATCCATCCAATCTAATAAAAAAACCGCGTGGAGTGTTTGAACAGCTTCCCCTTTAAGAAGGACATGCGTGTCCCGCCAGAAACCAATATCTTCGTCTTCTCCGAGGTATTCCACCCCGATATTCAAGCCCCCGACAAAGCCGGTTTTCCCGTCAATAACCATGATTTTACGATGATTACGAAAATTAAACTTTTGATTAAATAATCCGCTCCTAATCGGGTTAAAGGGATGGACATGGATACCGGCGTTCTTCATCCTGTTCACATCGGAGCTTGATAAGGATACACTTCCGACCGCATCATACATAAGGCGTACCTCCAACCCTGCTTTTGCCTTTTCCATTAAAATCTCGATAATCTCCTTGCCTAATCGGTCAGACCGAAAGATGTAATATTCCATATGAATAAACTCGTTTGCTTCCCTCAGCCTTCTTTTTATTTCTTGGAATGTTTCTGTCCCGTCTTTTAATATCGTGGTTTTTGTATGGGGATCTGAATGCGTGACACTTACTTTATTAAGATAACGTACGAAGCACTGTTGGTGATTATTCAGCTTTGAAAAGTCTGTCTTCCTAACCCTTTTACTAATTGTTTCGAGTACTTCGCGATCATTCGCACGCTTACGTTTAAAAAGAGTCCCTTTTAATAAAAGTTGACCGGAATACCAATAAAATAGATACCCTATTACCGGTAAAAACAATAAAATATAAATCCATAATAGTGTGTTTTGTGCCGAGCGATATTCAAGCATTAAGGAAAATATCGTGATCAAAATAATTACTCCGTAGAATGACAGGCACAATACTTTCCACTTAAATGAAATGTCTGTCAACACCACCAAATATCCTAGAATCACGATGAATATCACAAAGACAAATTCGATTGTTTGTTTTTTCATCCAGGCAATCCCCCTATAGTAAAGAAGCTTGCACAAATTTGTGCAAGCTCTTTTCTGGTCGTTTTCATCTATTTAAAAGGGTTAATCATCATCACGTTGGTTACTGCGGGACTTTCCGCCTTTTTCTCCGATTTCTTGATAAAATTCTTTATCATGGTTTTCGGAGGTTGCCTCTCCGCCTTTTCGGCCAATCTCCTGATAAAACTCTTTATCATGATTCTCGGCTGTGGCCTCTCCGCCCTTTCTGCCGATTTCCTGATAAAACTCTTTATCATGATTTTCGGCTGTGGCTTCTCCGCCCTTTTGGCCAATCTCCTGATAAAACTCTTTATCATGATTCTCGGCTGTGGCTTCTCCACCTTTTCGACCGATCTCTTGGAAAAACTCTTTATCATGTTTTTCTGCAGTGGCTTGTCCACCCTTACGTCCTCTTTCTTCCATGCTCATATTATCATTATTATTGTTAGCCATTTTTATTTCCTCCCTTAAATTTTGATTGGTCTTTTTCTTTTCAGTAACAAGTGCCGCTCTCATTTTCAGATTGGAATATGAATCCTATAGCACTAGGTCTCCCCGCTGCTTTGGATAGAAACTGAGGTATTATCAGCAACTTTCAACAGGTTCATCCTATATACCTCCTTCTAAATTGACTTCGTCAGGTTAGCTTGTTTTTGTAACCTTGGTTATGATATACCACCTTTTTATCGGCGCAAAACTCTTTTTTGCCCCTTTATTTGTTTTAATTTTAATAGGTTTATGAATGATAGATTCGGGTAGGTATGACTATGATACAGATTAAATTTTAAAGGAGGAGATGAACATGACTTCTAAAAATCAACAGCAAAATGGACAACCCGCCCAGCATCAGGATCAACAGCCGGGAGTAACCTCTAAAATGGAACCTAAACCGCGTGATAAAGATTCCTCATACAAGGGCCGTGGGAAATTAAAGGGAAAAACAGCGCTTATTACCGGCGGGGATAGCGGAATCGGCAAAGCCGTTGCGATTGCCTTTGCAAAGGAGGGCGCGGACGTCGCCATTGTCTATTTGGATGAACATAAGGATGCTGAAGAAACACAGGCCCAAATAAAAGAGGAAGGTGTTCGTTGTCTTCTGATTCCAGGGGATATTGGAGACGAGGCTTTCTGTCAAGAGGCGCTCTCCAAGACGGTAGAAGAGTTGGGCGGTTTAGATATTTTAGTCAATAATGCCGCTGAGCAGAATCCACAGCAAAGTATTGAAGATATTAGTTCGGAACAGTTGGAAAAAACGTTCCGCACGAATATTTTTTCGATGTTTTATCTCACCAAATCCGCTCTTCAACATTTAAAAGAAGGTAGTGCAATTATTAATACGGCATCCGTTACAGCCTATGAGGGCAATGAACAGTTGATTGATTATTCAGCAACAAAAGGAGCCATCGTCTCCTTTACTCGATCAATGGCCAAATCTCTTGTGAAGAAAGGAATCCGAGTGAATGGTGTGGCTCCAGGTCCGATTTGGACCCCATTAATTCCATCCACCTTTCCCGAAGAAAAGGTTGAAAACTTTGGAAAAAACACGCCAATGGGCCGCTCGGGAAAACCGGAAGAACTTGCCCCTAGTTACGTGCTACTCGCGTCTGACGATTCGTCCTATATAACAGGACAAATCATTCATATTAACGGCGGTCAATTTATGACAAGTTAATAGTGCCTGTAAAAACACCTCCAAATTTTTCGGAGGTGTTTTTGATAAGGACCTAAAATTAAAATAAAAAAGCCGCACAACTATTTCCCTTAAAAATAGTCGTACGGCTTAGGTTCATTCTTAATGGACATTGCTTTCGATTTCCCTTCGCAGTTTTTCAATCGCCTTCTTTTGCAGGCGGGAAACATGCATCTGCGACATTCCCAATTGCTCAGCTGTCACCTTTTGACTCTTATTCTCCAAAAACGTACACTTCAGGATCTCCTTCTCCCGATCCGATAACACATGAAGACTGCTCTCAAGTACCAGCTTTTGGTCTACCCTTTCAAAACCTTCATCAGGCGAACCGATAATATCAAGCGGCGTCACCGTGCTGCCCTCAGACCCCGTTTCCGTTGGCTGATCAACAGATGCAGCTTGATAGTTTTTCCCCATCTCGATGGCCTCTAGGACCTCTTCTTCCGAAATCCCTATATAATCTGCAATTTCCTGGATTTTCGGTGAACGCTGATACAGAGTAGTGAGCTCGTCCACCACAGTTTTTACCTTTGGCCACAATTCCTTGATCCGCCTTGGGACATGGACACTCCACGTTTTATCCCGTAAAAACCGTTTTATTTCACCAATGACGGTTGGAATTAAAAACGCTTCAAAAGATTTGCCAAAACTTTCATCATATCTTCTAATCGATACCAATAGCCCAATCATCCCTACTTGAAAGAGATCTTCATGAAAGTGTTTCCCCCTTGAATATTTCCTTGCAAGACTCGCAATCAGGGCCGTGTATTGTTCTGTTAGCGCGGTTTGAGCTAACGGGCTCTCATTCTCCTGATACTCGCGAATCAGCTCATTGATTTCTTCCTTAGTTCGCTTCATGGCTTGAGATGGTTGTGTCATGATTATCACGCTCCCCACTTAAATGCTTCACCATGAAGACGGTTACGCCGGACGTGTTCGTTACATGGACTTCGTCCATGAGCGTTTCAATCAAATAGAGACCCAACCCTCCTTCTACAAGTTGATCCACGGTGCTTGACTTTGTATATGGGCCAAGTTCCTGTTTCGTCTTGGCAAAATTAAAGCTCTTTCCATAATCCGCTACCATCACTTCTAATTTGTCCTCATAAATTCCAAATCCTACCACCATTTCTCCTGCTTCGTCCTCACGGTAGGCATGCTGAACGGCATTTGTACAAGCCTCACTTACAGCAATTTTAATATCCTCAATTTCCTCATATGTATAGCCCATTCGGCTCGTGATCCCCGATAAGGTTAATCGGATGACACCCACATATTCTGGTTTTGCAGGAATCTTCATTTCAATATAATCCATCACTTGTTTCATCGTCCCCCACCCTTTATTCTGCAGAAATATGAATAATGTTGCTTATGCCTGTAATTTCGAAGAGTCGTTTTAACCGATCGGATAAATCAATCAGCTTCAGCTCTCCTTCATTTTTCTTCAATTGTTTAAATAAACCGATAAAGACTCCAAGTCCGGTACTGTCTAAATAAGAAACATCCTTTAAACTGACGGTTAGCGTCTTGTTTTTTCCTTCCGCTAGCGGCAACAGTTCTTCTCTTAGCTGTGGTGCCGTATAGGCATCAATTTCGCCGGAAACTTGGACAAAGGTTTCTTCATTATTCTGATGTTTATCTATTTTTAGATTCATTTCATGATCACCTCTGGATTATTTATTTGTTACATACCCGCCTCTTCAGAACCTTAAACCTTTTTTAAAAAAATTTTTTCAAGTTTATTTCCGCTCCAGATGCTTCGCTTTCCGTGGGCGGTCTGGGGAGCCTCCTCGTCGCTTTGCTCCTGCGGGGTCTCCCCTACCCCGTACTCCCACAGGAGTCTTCGCACCTTCCGCTCCAATCAATAAGTTTAAAATGTTTCAATAAAAATATAGGTGGTATATAAAAAGAAAGGAGTGATAGCAATGGATGAAAAGGTTAAATCTGCTCAATTCATTCAGGATTTGAAGGCTGCATCCAACAATAACAGCTCGATGGCTCAGAATTTGGACGAAATGAAAAAGCTTGGTAAAGAAATGAAGGAGCAAAAAACGGGCAGTGAGTTACGGGAAGAAAATCTCACCCCGGACCCGCTGCAAGATTAATCGAAACGGCCCTTAAACGGGGCCGTTTTACTTTTTCCGATAAATTCGTTCCTGCGAATTGAATTCCTCATAATGAATGTCTTTCGGGAGAAACAAGATCGATTCCTTACTGCCCAGGCCGATGAAGCCCGCATCTGCCAAACTGTTGTACATGAGGCGATGGACGTTCTGCTGAAGGTCGCTGTTAAAATAAATCATAACATTCCGGCACAAAATGACATGGAACTCATTAAACGAACTATCCGTTACTAAATTATGCTGCGCAAAAATCAGTTTCTCCTTCATCATCGGGCAAAAATAAGCAAACTGATGATCCGTCGTATAATATTCGGAAAAAGCCTTACTTCCTCCCGCAGCCAAATAATTTTTCGTATATTGCTGCATTTTCTTCAGCGGGAACGCTCCCTTTTGCGCCACCTTAAGCGCTCGATCATTCATATCCGTTGCATAGATGGTCGTTTTTTCCGCCAGCCCCTCCTCCTGCATGAGAATAGCCATGGAGTAAACCTCTTCCCCAGTCGCACAGCCCGCGTGCCAAATCCGAACTTCCGGAAGCGCGCGCAGCAATGGAACCACTTCTTGGCGAAACGCCGCAAAAAAGCTTGGGTCCCTGTACATTTCTGTCATCCGAATCGACAAATCATTGAGCAGCCGCTCTAAACAATCCGGTTCATGAAGCACTTTTTCCAATAGCGCCGTAATCGTCTTAAGCCTCTCCATTTTCATCCGGTTGGTAACCCTTCTGAATAATGAGGCCCGGACATAGTCGCGAAAGTCATAGCCATACATCTGATAGATGCCTTCAAGCAGCAAATTCATTTCAATATTCTGCAGCTCTGTCGGCGAAAACTCTTCGGTTTCTACGATTAATTCACTCATGATTGATTCACCTGCTCAGTCAGCCATACCCGCATCAACGAGAACAGCTGATCAATATTTAATGGTTTCATAATATAGTCAGATGCTCCTGCTTCCATACATTTGCTGCGTTCCCCTTTCATCGCTTTCGCGGTCAAGGCAATAATCGGCAAATGAACCATCTTCAGATCGTGACGGATTGCCTTCATCGCCTCATAGCCGCCCATCACCGGCATCATAATATCCATAAAAATAAGGTCAAAGTCGGTGTTGTCCCGCAAAATATCTAATGCCTGCTGCCCATTTTCTGCAATTTGCACCAGCATTCCTTTTCGTTCAAGCGCCGTCACAAGGGCGAAAACATTACGGGCATCATCGTCCACAAGGAGAACTTTTTTCCCTTTAAATAAGTGTTCAGACGACGGAGATTTTTTTTCAAAAGGAATTTGCGTCGCTGCTACTTCGTTGATCCCTGCCGCTGCCTCCTTAAGCCCCTGTTCTTCTTGCTGCACCTCAGACTCGAGTCTGCTCGGAATATAAATGGTAAATGTACTTCCCTTCTGCGGTTCACTTTCTAGCTTGATCAAACCGCCAAGTAAGCGGGTAAATTCGCGGCAAATCGAAAGGCCTAAGCCGGTGCCGCCGTATTGACGATTCGTCGTCCCGTCCACTTGTTGAAAGGCATCAAAGATAATTTGCTGCTTTTCAGCTGGAATTCCAATACCCGTATCCGTCACGGAAATCGCCATAACCGGTCCCTCCACCTCTAATTTTTCTGCAAAGTCTGGTGGGGCAAGCTCCATTCGTACCGTTACTGACCCTTGTTCAGTAAATTTAAAAGCATTCGATAAAAGATTTTTTAAAATCTGCTGCAATCGTTGTCCATCTGTCGAGATGACTGGAGGGACATCCGGATGCGTTACCACTTCAAACTTCACATTCTTTTTTGCGGCAACCGGGTCAAACATGTTTTTTAATAACTGCGGAAGCTCTGTAACATTCACTTCGTCTGTTAAAATTTCAATTTTTCCTGCCTCAATTTTTGATAAATCAAGAATATCGTCGATTAGCCGCAGCAAATCTTCCCCAGCCGTGTACACCACACGTGAATATTCCTCGACCTCAGCATTGTCCATCTCCTGATTATTTTCTATCAGCATTTGCGAAAGGATGAGAATACTGTTCAACGGTGTACGCAGCTCATGTGACATATTCGCAAGAAAATCCGATTTATATTGCGAGCTCTGCTCAAGCTTCAACGAATATTCCACTAATTCATCCTTCGCTTTTTTCAGCTCTGCGGCCCGTTGTTCGGCATGATGGTTTTGCTCCTCTAAAAAGTCATTGGAGATTTGCAGCTGCTCTTGCTGCATTTGCAATTCCTCCGATTGCGCTTGAAGTTCTTCCGATTGTGCTTGTAATTCCTCTGTCATTACTTGGGATTCACTAAGCAGTCTCTCTACTTCCATCCGTCCGAGCACACTCGTAATCGATGAACCAAATTTATCTTGAAGCAGGTCCAATAAGGTGAGGTGCTGCGTTTGAAACGGCTGCAGTGCAGCGAACTCAACGACTGCCTCGACCTTGCCGTCCACCACGATAGGAGCAACTAGTAAATGGGTCGGTGAGGAAGCTCCGAGGCCGGAGGTTAGTTTGATATGATCTTCAGGCAAAGTGTCGATAAGAAAAATTCTTTGATCCAGGGCACATTGTCCCACCATCCCTTCCCCTAGGCGAAAGCTTGAGGCAACATCCTGATCTTTAATCGCATAGCCCGCTGTTTTGACAAAATGAACGCCTTGACCATCCGCCTTCCGCAAATAGACGACACCATAAACAGCATCGAGCAACGGGGCAAGCTTTGTGATAAAGGTTTGTGCCAGCACGGTGATATCCGTGATTCCCTGATACATTGTCGAGATTTCCGTCATACTTTTCTGGATCCAGCTTTGCTTCTCCAAACTGCTGAGGAGATTGTTCATCGCATCGGCCAGGTCACGGGTCTCATCACGGGTTTTCACTTTTATGCGTGTGGAAAGGTCGACTTTGGATTCAGTGATGCTTTGAATCGTTCTTACAACCTGCCTGATCGTTTTTACAATCGAGTTCCCCAGTGAAAATGCTGTTACTAATGTGATGATGGACACTAAGATGATAATCGTATAAAAAGTAATTTTTAAATTTATATTATTTTGATTCAGTTTATCAATCCGTTGCGCCGTCAACTGCTTTTCTTCATTGAGAAAGGAATCAAATTGTGTATTCAGCTGGTCGGTCAGTTTTTTTCCGGTATTTTCTTTAAAATGCCGATTTAATGCGGCTGTATCATTTGCCTTTTTCGCCTCAATCACATATTCCCCAGAGTTTTTGATCCAGCTTTGGATCAGCGGTTTGATTTCCTCGAGGTTATGCTTCTGGTTCGTGTTATGCATTAATAGCGAGTGAAGCTTATTATAATTAATCAGCCAGCTTCTGCTTCCGTCCTCATAGGGGTCGAGATATTGGTTATCTCCCGTGATGACATAGCCTCGCATGCCTGTTTCCATGTCGAGAACATTTTTTTGCAGCTGATTGACCAAGTCGTGGACTTGGATATCATGACTGGAAAGGAGGTCTGCCTCCTTCTGTAAATCTGTCATTCTATCATTGACGATTAGTAGAGAGATCCCGAGGCAAATCAGGATGGTTAAATAGCCTGTAATGATTTTTGCTGGAATATTGAATTTAATATTTTTTATGATCATCGCCCTCTTCCCGGTATCATTCGACAAGGATAACGCCATAATTCTACCATATTTTTCATATTAATTTTGGCGTTTACGACTATTGTTAGGCGAATTTTACCAATTTGAAAAATTTATGAAACATTCTTGTAAACTTGCTTTTTGTTTAGTCTGGGTGATGGACGGGTACTGAATAGATATCAAGTGAATGGAGGGATTTTTTATGGCTAATACAAAAACAAAAGACAAAACCGCCCAACTTACAAAGGCACTGGATCAGCAGGTGGCGAATTTCTCGGTTCTGTACATGAAATTGCATCATTATCACTGGTATGTCAAAGGAGAGCAGTTTTTCACGCTTCACCTAAAATTTGAAGAGCTGTATAAGGAAGCTGGTCTTCATTTTGATACGATTGCGGAACGAATGCTGTCGCTGCGCGCGCTGCCAACGGCAACCTTGAAGGAACAATTGGGGCTGGCTTCAATTAAAGAGGCATCCGGTGATGAGGATACAGCGGCAATGGTGAAGACGCTGGCCGAAGACTTTGAGATGATTTGCGGTGAGTTGACGGAGGGGATTACGGTCGCAGAGGATCATGATGATCAACCGACAGCCGATATGTTTATTGCAATCCGAACTTCGTTAGAAAAACACCGCTGGATGCTAGAGGCATTTTTGGAAGGGTAAAGGATTGATTAAAGCACACGAGGGGTCGTGTGCTTTTTTTGTTGACATGGGGACGGTTCTGTGACTTTTTAAACCAGAACCGTCCCCATGGCTCACGCTTTCGCTGAAATCATCACCAAGCACATATCATCCTTAGGCACATTCAGCGGCTCGGCGCTTTGCTGGATTTGCTGGAGGATCAAGGCAGGAGTATCATTTTCCTTTTCCTGCAACGTGCGAATAATTTTCGAAGTCGCATCCTCATACTCCTCCTCCAACCATTCCGACAATCCGTCCGTAAACAATAACAGCCTCGCCTCTTCTGAATAGTGAATAACCTCTTTGGCTACCTCAATATCCTCAAAAAATCCAATCGCACAACATCCTTCTGTCAAAAGCTTCACTTCATTATCGACAATCGCAATCCCCGCCGGATGGCCCGCATTCACATACTCAATGGTCTGCTGCTCCGTATCAAGGACAAAATATATCGCTGTAAAATAATAGTTGATCAAACTATCCGGGAAATGAAGCTGATTCATCCGGCGATTCAACTCCTTCATCACCGACTCGGGATCGCCAAACTCTACAATCGTATCCTTTAAAACCGAATAGATATACATACACATGAGCGAAGAAGAAATCCCATGCCCCATCATATCAAGCAAAATCACCGCATAGCGGTTAGGGCTAATCTGGTGCCAGGCATACAAATCACCGGCAAGTTCAAAAGACGGACGATAGACCGCCGAAATCGAAACCTTTTCATCCTGAATTGGATGACTGAGCATACTTAACTGTACCTGTTTCGCCAAATCCAACTCAAACTGAATCCGCCGGTCGCGTTCCTTTCGTAAATCCTTCTCCTGTTTTAACCGGAGAACAGAACGAATTCTTGCCAGCAGCTCAATTTTATTGATGGGCTTCATCACGTAATCAAGGGCACCAGCATCCATCGCCTCCGCCATTTTATAGGAATCACCCATTGCCGTTACAAAAATAATCGGTAGGTCCTGATACCGCTCCTGAGCGAGAATCGTCCGGCACGCCTCGACACCATCAATTTCCGGCATCATCAGATCCAGCAAAATTAAATCGACCGGGACCTCCGCCGTTTTCGGTCCATCCAGCTGCAAATATTCATATAATTCTTTGGCAGATGAAAGCTTGACGATGCGATCATAGCCGTCTTTTTGCAGGATTTTTTCGATAATCATTAAATTCGTCAGATTATCGTCCACAATGACAATATTCATCGTCTCCCCCCTTTTCGTTCACACCTTCTATGTATCTAGTTTTATCTTAGCATGACAACCGTACGAAAACAGCGAGAGACAGCTCGGTCTCTCGCTTATCTATTTATTCAACTCCAGGAAATCCCAGAGAATATTTCCTAATCCCTATTTTGCTCAATATTATAACCAGAATCGGATCCCCCGCCATTTTGACTTTTCTGATATTGATATTTTTCATTATCATACTGTGAAGCGGTTCTTCTCATTCTATCCTCATCTACTTCTCTATCATGATGGTTAACAGCATCTTGTCCCTCTTGAAGACCTGCTTCCTCGATACTCTTTTCATCATATAAATTCTTAGCCATTTTCCATTCCTCCTCTTTTTTTAAATTGCTGCCTCTCATTTCCTGCCTTTTCACGAGCACTTACTGAATTTGCAGCTGCATATTTCAACCACCCTCTTTCCTTTGCTAGCCTTATTAGGGTAATACCCCCCTTTTCCAGTACTTAAACACATTATTTAAAAAACGAACCCTTTCTTTTTCCTTTCAACAAATCGCCTGTCCAGCCTTTTATCTTTAAATAACCGTATAGCAAAAGTGTTGAGACAATCGTGATGATAATCGAAAAAAGGTAGCCATACTTCCACCCAAGCTCAGGCATATGCTTGAAATTCATTCCCCATAGGGCCCCAAATGCCATAATCGGGGTAAAAATCGTCGTAATCACGGTTAGAGTTTTCATAATTTCATTACCACGATGGGAGGAGATGACTTCTTCCAAATTAATCATCGAATCGAGCTCATGTTCATACTCATTCAGAAGCGCAAAGGCCCGTTCCATCCGCTTAGAGCTGCAGAAATAAATCTCCTCATTACCACCCTTATGAAGATTGACTTCCTCGATTGCCATGATCAACTCCTTTATAGGGATTAAGAGATTTTTCCACACCAATAACTCATGTCTTTGGCGATACAACAGTTCAAGAATCCTCGTTTCATTCCGTTTACGGACGCTCCAAATTAAGGTTTTAAGCGATTCTTCAAATTGGTCAACCTCTCCTAACATTTCATTCAATAACTCTCCTAAAAATAATAAAAAGCCATCAACCGCCGTTTCCGACTTGTCCATTTCTTTTAACGGAAAAGTGCTCCATTCAAGATCAACCGTTACCCATTTTTCATTCGTTAAATAGAAATGGAAAATCTTATTATCTTGTTCCTCTTTAAAGCTTTGCTGATAAATCAGCGAGGCATGCATCGCCTTTTCTCCATTTTCGAGCACTTCCACCCGAAGGCAGTTACTCTTATTTTTCCGAACCCGTTCCAGCCATTCACTTTGAAGCCCCTCCATCGCCCCACGTTCAATCTCGCATTTATTTAACTGAATCCACTTCCACTTGTTCTCACCCAATACTTTTTCCATCGCAATCTCCTTTTTTCTAGTTAATCCCCGTTTTGATGTACATTAAAACGTTTCATCCGCTAAAAGAGCGGGTATGGATAAGTAAGCTTCAAAATTTTGAGGAGGTAGGATAATATGAAACGAAGTATTGGAATGACTTCACTCGTGGTGGCAGGAGTTGGCGCTTCGGCAATGTGGTTATCCAATAAACCGAATCGCATTAAGGCAGAGAATTTTTTAAGGACATGGAAACGAAAGATTATGCCGACTGTTTTTGAAAAAAGCGAACAACTACCAATTCATAAAGGCGGTCACCCGCATCCACATGATATAGAGGATAATAAGATGGTGGATGAAGGCGCGATGTATTCAGTGAAATTTTATAATGAGAAAATCCAATAAATAGTTGGGGCGCATTTTGCCCCAACTTTTTTTATGAGAGGTGAAAAATGACTTTACTCTTTTTGCTGATCTATTTCATCATTATTGTCGCCGTCATTGAAATTTTCGTGATCTTATTTCGGCTAACCGGCCTGAAGGTAGAGATTTCGCGGTTTCAAGTTATTTCCTTGATGACCGGCACTGGATTTACCACCGATGAATCGGAACTTATATTGGGACACCCGATCCGCCGCAAACTGGCGACCTTTCTCATTTTGTTTGGAGCGTTTTCTTTAGCCGTGATTATCTCATCAATCAGCCAATTTTTATCGAAGGGGCTGCAGGCGAAAGAGATTTTTTTCCTCGCAGCTATGACCATGCTCGTTTATCTGGTCCTAAAGCTAACCTGGCTGCAACGAAAATTATCAAGTTTATTCAATCGAAAAATGCAGCAGAAAGTAGAGCTCGCTGATTTACCAGTTCGGGAGATTTTTTTGAAAAGTAAAGAAGATGTTTTGCTTTATCTTCATATTTTCAGAGAATCCAAGCTGGCTGGACATACCTTTAATCAAATGATAGAAGACTTGGATCAACTAGAGCTCAATATCTTGTTTATCCAACGCGGCAAGGTGAAAATTAGAAGAAATTTATTGGATACACCCCTCCATGAAGGCGATCAAGTCCTGTTATTTGGCACGAAAAAGGCAATTTATGAAGCAGTTCATGAAGATTTAACGATAATGAAAGAAAAAGAAGCTGAAGAAGAACTCCTTTGAGGACTTTTTCAGCTTCTTTTCGTTAGAATTACACCCTTACTAAATTTATCCGCGTTTCTAGGTGGGTTATCCGCGAATCTAAAAAACAATCCGAATCCACCCAAGGATTCGGATAATCAACTTCTAAATATTTTTCCCTTCACTCAGCTTCTCATCTAGCTTCCGCAAATATTTCCCGGCAAACTCTTTTCCGCCAATCCCAAATGCAAGACCGAACGCAAGCGCCAAGCCACCTAAGACGAGGATAAATGCAGCATTCACAATCGAATGAGCCACACCCAATTGATCCAATGCCATAAACAAGGTAATCGCAAAAATCGTATATTTCGCTACCGCTGCCAGCGTTCGTGCGTAGCGGTGCTGGAGAACATTTTGCAGGACACGCCCGACTAATTGACCTAAATATAAGCCAATCCCGAGTATGACAATCGCCGCCAATAGCATTGGTAAATAAGCAATCACACCCGATGCCAAACTCACCAAGAAATTTAAATGCACAATTTGCAAGGCCTCTGCTGTAAATAACAGGACGACCACAATTTTAACGAGCAATCCAACCACTTGTGAAAGCGTATATTTTGATTTCTCCGGAGTTAGTGAACCGATGCCCATTTGATGAAATAGACTATCAAACTTCAAACGCCAAAGCATTTGTGCCACCATTTTTTCTAACCATTTTCCAACCCATAGGCCTGCTAAAATAAAAACAATGGCCACCAAAACATTTGGAATTAGTGTCAATACACGGTGCAACATCGCAATCGCCGGGTCGGATATCCCTTTTAAGTCCAGCTTTTCTAGTGCTGATATTATCGCCGGAATTAACACGAGTACAAACGCAATATTCCCAATCACACCCGATAGATTGTCCATCAGCCCCATTCGCTGGCCAATTGAATCCATTCCAATACTCTTTAATAGATTCGTTAAAATATCTCGAACAATTTTCGCAATCAGCCAGCCGATGAATCCTATCAGTGCTGCGGCAAACAGCTTCGGAATAAATGATAACATCGAACTAAGGGCATGTGAGAATGGGTCCGAAACCCCCTCCATATGTAATGCCCCTAAAACGGCCGGTAAAAATAATAGCAGAATGAAATAGAAAAGCCCTTTTGCAATACTATTAATAACATTAAAGGCATCCACTTCACTCTTGTTCATTCTCCATTTTACAAGGTGGCGTTCGAAATGAAACATGGAAGCCCCTTTAATAAACAGCATTCGAACTAGATAGGCAACAACCCATGCCAACAGCAGGATCAAAGCTGCTTTTAATAGATTCGGGATCGCCCCGGTTAAAGTGGAGACCATTTTGACAAGCGGTGCTGCAATCAAGCTGAGGTTCAGCATATTAAAGAAGATAATCCAGACAAAGACTAGTAATAGATAGTAAACAATTTTTCCGATAATGACTTCCGATGAAACCTTTCTATTTCCAACATTGGAGAATAGCTTATTATCGAGGTTTGTTTTCTTTAACCCTGCTTCGACTGCCTTACCAATCGCTTTTGCGATAAGCCAGCCTACCAATAAGACGAGAAGTGCAAGCAATACATTCGGGATTTGCTGGAGGTAGTAAGACCAGCCATTCATCATTTGATTTAGATTCATTTTTCCATCTCCTTTTCTCGCATTTGCTTGCTATATGAACTACCCCGTCATTTTACTTTTAAACATTTCCACTGATCAGGTTTAACCCATTTTCCAAGCGGGTATTTACCAATTGAAACCAAACCAAAGGAGGAAGGTAAAATGAATAAAGAAACAGTAAAAGGAAATCTTGATCAGGTTAAAGGCGAAGCCAAGGAGCAATGGGGTAAATTAACCGATGATCATTCAAAGGAAGCGGAAGGAAAAGTGGATAAAGTAAAAGGAAAAATAAAAGAAGGCTATGGTGAAGTAAAGGATGAAATAGAGCGCTAAAATAAAAGAAGAGGCCCGCGGGCCTCTTTTCGTGTTTAACTAGTAAACATGTTTAGACTTTGAGATTTGTCCAGCTCCAGCGCCTAGCCCCTCGAGGTTGCTTCCGCTTTTCTTACTGCAAAAAGTCTGCAAATTGATTGAAGTGGTTGTGCAGGAAGTCTAGAGCCAGGTTTGGCGCAACTCCAAATAGCACAGATGCCACGACAGCGACGATTAAGACAACCAAAATTCCAAATGGAATATTGAACTTGCTTTCGTCAGCAGCCGGACGGAAGAAGATTTGCGTCATGACACCGAAATAGTAGAAGTACGATATAACCGTTGTTGCGATCATAATCGACGCTAATACATAGTGGGATTCACCCGCAAAGGTTCCGATAAAGATATTAAGCTTTCCGATAAATCCGGCCGTGCCCGGGAAACCTGCTAACGAAACAAGTAAAATTCCCATCGCAACTGCAAGAACCGGCGAACGGCGATAAAGACCGGCATAATCGGCAATCCGTTCAGTACCTGTTTTTTCCGAAACCAATTGAATCACAGCGAATGCGCCAAGATTCATGAATAAGTAGGCAAGCAGGTAGAACCAGATGGCATCGAACATGATAAAGTTCATCGATGCAAATGCCACAAGGATGTAACCGGCATGGGCAATACTTGAGTAAGCAAACATTCTTTTAATATTCGTCTGTTTCAAGGCAACGACGTTCCCGATAATCATCGTTGCTGCCGCGATAAAGCTGATGTAATCCTGCATTTTATATAAAATTGGTGCAGAACCAGGGCCTTCCGATGCAGCCACGCCGAATACGGATAACAAAATACGGATGACAATCACGAAACCGGCTGTTTTTGAAACAACGCTCAAAAATGCGGTAACAGGTGTTGGTGCTCCCTGATAAACATCTGGTGCCCACATATGGTAAGGTGCAGCCGCAAGCTTAAAGGATAAACCAACGAAAATCATCAAAAATGCTAAGCCTAGCAAGTAGACGTGCTGCCCGTCCGCAAGACTTTGCAGCTGTCCGGCAATCGAGAGTAAATTCGTTGTGCCAGTTAAACCATACACATAGCTCATCCCGAACAAGGTAATCGCAGTGGAAATGCCGCCATTGATGACGTATTTCATTGCCGATTCATTCGAGGCGTCATTGCGTTTGCGCATCCCTGCAAGGATATAAGATGAAATCGAGAGCAATTCTAGACCGATAAATAATGTAATCAAGTCTCCGCTTGAAGTCATAACCATCGCGCCGAGCAAGGCTGTTAAAAACAGATAGAAAAACTCGCCGTGATATTCCTTCATTCCGTCTTTCGGTTCATAGCTGACCGCTAAGAACATGACTAGAGCGGCACCAACAAGAAGCAAAACTTTAAACGCCTTGCCAAAACCATCAAGACGGAAGGTGTCATTTAAAATCGAAACCGTTCCTTGGTCAATCATTCCCATTACCGAAATCAAAGCGGCAAAAATACCGACAATCCCAATCCAGCCAAGAATTCTGCGATCCTGATTTTTCGGCATAAATAAATCCAGAAGGGTTAGGACGGCAGCAACGCCAACGATGATGAATTCCGGTGTCATAGCGCCCCAGTTAAATGATTCCAATGCTTTGATATCCATCCTTCATCACCCTCCTATCCCAAGCAATATAGTTTCAAGTGTGGCATGAAGTGGTGAGCTTAGAACACTTGGATAAACACCGATTAACACGATTAAAGCAATCAAAACAACAACCGGTACAATTTCAACACCTTTTAGATCGACAACACCGGTAAATTCGCGATGTGCCTGGCCATAGGTAATCCCGAGAACGGCACGAAGTAAATAAACGGCAGTCATGATAATCCCGATGGTCCCAACGGCTGCAATCACTGGCATTTCTTTGAACAAGCCAAGGAACGCCATGAATTCGCTGACGAATCCGGACATACCAGGAAGTCCGAGTGAGGCAAGACCACCGGCAAGCAAGAAGCCTGCAGCTCGCGGCATCCCCTTCGCCATCCCGCCAAGATTTTCAATTAAAGATGTATCCGTGCGCTCGTAGAACACACCGACAAGGAAGAACAATAAAGCTGAGATTAACCCGTGGGAAACCACTTGGAAAATCGCCCCTTGAATCCCCGCTTCATTCATCGCCGCAAGACCGATTAACACAATTCCCATGTGAGAAATCGAAGAATAGGCCAAAACCATTTTGAAGTCGGATTGAATGAATGCCAAGAAAGCACCATACAAGAGATTGATTACCCCAAGGATGGCCAGCATGACGGCAAGCTTATCAAACTGTGCCGGGAAGATTCCCATTCCGAAACGAATCAAACCGTACGCACCGATTTTTAGTAGAATGCCAGAGTGAATCATCACCACTGACGGCGGTGCTTGTACGTGAACGCGGAGCATCCAGCTGTGCAATGGGAAAATTGGTAATTTTACACCAAAGGCAATGAGCAAGGCAATAAACAAGCCCATCTTTAAATCACCCGAAATCGGACCGCCTTTGACATTAACAATATGCTGTAATTGCTCAATATTCGTGGTTCCTGTTTTTGAAAACAAGATCATAATCGCGATTAATAATACCGCAGAACCTAATCCATTGTAGATTAAGAAGCTGAATGCGGCTTTTTCTTTTTCAAAATAACCCCATTTTCCGATTAAGAAGAAGGTTGGAATTAGGGTTACCTCGAAGAAGATAAAGAACAAAATTAAGTTTTCCGCTGTAAATACGCCGAGCATGCCAATTTCTAAAAGAAGGAACAGCATGAAGTAGCCTTTCCATTCTTTTTTCACAAATTGTGCCGCACCAATCGCTGACAACGTCGCAATCACCGCTGTTAATACGACTAATAACAGCTGGAAGCCGCTGATCGCAAGCTCGTAACGAACCGATAACAAATCCTTTGCGGCACCAGTTAGATTCCCAAATTTAATCCATGGAACCGATACGGAAAAGTCCGCTAGGTTTTTACCTGCTTGATAATGTAAATACACGGCAAGTGCCAGGAGCAAGGCCGGCAATGTAGCAAGGAAGCCAATCGCTTTGATTGCTTTTTCCGCTGTCTTTGGCATGAATGCTAAAATCACAATCCCTAGTAACGGGGAGAATACTAGGATTGAAAGAACGGATGTTAAATTCATTTTAAGTACCCCCCTGTTAACGCAAAGATGACAGCTAGAACGGCAAGACCCACGAAGGCAACTGCACCATAGGTTTGAACCTGTCCGGTCTGCATTTTCGAACCGGATGCTCCAAGTCCCTGTACAAACCCGACAACCCCCTTCACAATTCCCTCAACAATAAAGGTATCAATAAACTTAAGGAAGTAGCTGATTCCGGTTGTAACAGCAACCACTGTCATTTGGTAAAATTCGTCGATGTAATATTTGTTTAACAAAATTGTATGCAGCATATCGCCAGTTCCACTCAACCAGTTGCGTGATACTGAGCGTTTACCGTAGATCAACCATGCAAGGTAAATTCCGAGCAAGGAGACAACGGTTGCGGCAATCATAATCCACACAGGCGCTTCTACATGGGCGTGTGCTGCCAAGGTTTCGTTTCCATCCACTAACCAGTCGCCAAGAAATTCTCCGAACCATGGTGTATTAACATAACCACCAATTACCGCTAACACGCCAAGAATAATCATTGGAATCGTCATATTGGATGGTGATTCATGAACATGCTTTTGGTCACCGCGCGCTTCACCGGTAAACACCATGAAGAACAAGCGGAACATATATAATGCTGTAAAGAAAGCCGCAATCAGCGCCAATACGAAAAGGATTGGATGGCCGCCTTCCCATGCGGATGCTAAAATTTCATCTTTACTAAAGAAACCTGATAAAAGTGGAACCCCACTAATGGCAAGCGTTCCGATTAAGAATAATGGTCCTGTCAGACGAAGCTTTTTCCAAAGGCCGCCCATTTCCTCGATGTTTTGCGTATGTACCGCATGGATGACACTACCTGCTGCTAGGAACAGCAATGCTTTAAAGAATGCATGTGTCATTAAGTGGAACACACCCGCCACATAGCCGGCAGATCCGAGGGCAAGCATCATGTAGCCAAGCTGGCTGACGGTTGAATAGGCTAATACCCGCTTAATATCTGTTTGCACAAGACCGATGCTTGCGGCAAAAATCGCTGTAATCCCGCCGATCACGGCAATGACAAGCAGCGCTGTTTTACTTGCTAAGAACAATGGGAATAGTGCTGCAACTAAGTAAACCCCGGCAGCAACCATTGTTGCGGCGTGGATTAAGGCCGAAACTGGTGTCGGGCCTTCCATCGCATCAGGCAGCCACGTATGAAGCGGGAACTGACCTGATTTACCAACAGCCCCGATAAAGATCAGAATAGCTGTTAAGGTGATCATCGATTGTGAAACAGCACCGTTTTGGACGGCAGCAAAAATTTCACTATATTCAAAGCTTTTCGTTTCCCAGAACAAGAGGATCATCCCGATTAATAGCCCAACGTCCCCGATACGGGTCATGATGAAGGCCTTTTTGGCAGCAGCCCTTGCCTCTTCTTTGTAAAAATAAAAACCGATTAAGAGGAAGGAACCGACACCGACAAGCTCCCAGAAAATATAGGTTTGCAATAGGTTTGGTGAAATGACCAGACCAAGCATTGCAAAGGTAAATAGTCCTAAATAGGCATAGAATACGTGGAACCGCTCGTCACCATGCATGTACCCTTTTGAATAGGTATGTACTAAGCAACTTACGAGCGATACAATCACTAGCATTAATGCATTTAATTGGTTCACTTCAAAGCCCGCTGTTAAATGAAGATCTCCTATCGTCAGCCAGTCTGCCTTTGTCATATAGGTTGGCTCTGTGAAGCGTTCAAAGAGCACTAACACCGAATAAACAAGCGATGCCAATGTGAGCAGAATTCCCACATATGCACTCGCCTCCTTCAGGCGCTTCCCGAAAAGAAGAAGGAGCACAAACGATAATAGCGGGAAAAGCGGTATGATCCATGCATTTTCCATCAATATCACGATCCCCTTTTTTAAACGCGCTACCGCTGTAAATTTTATAAAATTGCGCGTCAGATTGGGCCCGCTAAAAATAGCAGGACAGATAAAGGTGTGGTCAAGACCACTTACCTCCTCACAGGTTATAAAACACTACCTGCGCATTCATTCACAAAATGTTCAAGATTTCCCAGTTGAAAATCTCTTGTTTGATTAGTTTTTCAATTTGTCCATTTCGTCAATGTTTACCGTCTTACGGTTGTTGTAAAGCGAAATGAGGATGGCTAATCCGACGGCTGCTTCGGCTGCGGCTACGCAGATGGCAAATAGGGCAAAGATTTGTCCGGTGATGGACGGTGCTAAGCCGTATTTGCTAAAAGTAACCAGGTTGATGTTAACAGCATTCAGCATTAATTCAATTGAGATTAGGACAATTACGGTATTGCGTTTTGTTAAGGCACCGTACAATCCGATGCAAAATAGAATCAGCGCAAGGGCCAGGAAGGCTGAAGCAGGAACTGAACTCATTCGTCGTCCGCCTCCTTCTTGTCTTTTTTCGCTAAAACAATCGCCCCAACCAATGCCACTAAAAGTAAAACAGAGGTTAACTCAAATGGAATCACCCATTTTGAGTAAAGAGCTTTACCGATTTGCATGGTGTTATTTTCATGCAAAGTGGTAGGAACTTGTTCGATATTGAAGTTATAGATCCCAATGTATACGGCAAATGCGAAGCCTACAACCCCTAGGAACAATAGAAATTTTCGGAGCTTGCCTGTTGTTGGTTCACTTTCGTCATCATGCTTCGTTAACATGATTCCAAAAAGCATAATGATGGTAATTGCACCTGAATAAATTAAGATTTGGACACCTGCAACGAATTCTGCTGACAGCATAACATAGATGCCGGCAATGGCAACGAAAGTGAATATGAGGGCAACGACCATGTGCATAACCTTTGTCAGGTTTAAAAGCAGCACACCACCGATGACCGCAGCCAAGGCAAGACCCAAAAATGCGAGAAACTCGCCTGAAAATGTCATGGTTTATTCACCTGCCGTATGTTTTCGTCGTTTTCATCTAACCATTCAAGGTTTTTAAATAGAGCATCCCTGCTGTATTCAGCAAGCTCAAAGTTATTGGTCATGATAATCGCTTCTGTCGGGCACACCTCTGTACATAGATCACAAAGGATGCAGATTTCAAAGTTAATATCATAGGTATCGATGATTTTCCCTTTTTTCGTTGGATCCGGGTGTTTTTTACCGACTAAATCAATACATTCGGTCGGGCAAATGTTCATGCACTGGTTACAGACGATACATTTTTCCGGATAGAATTTTTGAATGCCGCGGAACCGGTCAGGCAGTGGCAGCGGCTTATTCGGATAGTCATAGGTGACCTTTTCTTTTGTTAATTGTTTTAGGGTATATTTCAAGCCTTTTGCTAATCCAAGCACGTTTTTCACCCCTTTTATCATTTTAAAGTATGCTTTTCTGCCATACGTGAGGCAGTCAAGTATGGGACAACTCAAGTCTCGCAACGAGAAATGGGTTCCTTTTTAAAAAGGTCTTAATCAATTAGCTGCTGATTTCCGCTCCAGGCACTTCGCTTTCCGTGGGCGGTCCGTGGAGCCTCCTCGTCGCTTACGCTCCTGCGGGGTCTCCCCTGCTCCGTACTCCCACAGGAGTCTTCGTGCCTTCCGCTCCAATCAGCCTTTAACACATTCTTTAAAAAAATAAGGTTTTGATTAGGGCGGTTAGGAAGATGTTTGCCAGGGATACTGGCAGTAATACTTTCCAGCCCATTTCCATCAAGTGGTCGGCACGCAGACGCGGGAACGCTACACGGAACCAGATGTAGACGAATAGGACGACAGCAAATTTAAGTGCGAACCAAACTGCTCCTGGGATAAATCCAAGGAAATGGAATGGTGGCAGCCATCCGCCAAGGAAGATGGTCACAATGAGTGACGTCATCGCAAATAGGTACACATACTCGGCCAGCATGAAGAATGCCCAGCGGAAACCTGAGTACTCGACGTGGTATCCAGCGACAAGCTCTGATTCCGATTCCGGAAGGTCAAATGGTGTCCGGTTTAATTCTGCGACCGATGCGATTAAAAAGACGATAAAAGCGATTGGCTGTAATAGGATAAACCAGCCATGGCTTTGTTGGTGCACGATATCGTTTAAGTTTAAGCTGCCGGTGATAAGGATGATTCCCACCACTGACATGACAAGCGGGATTTCATAGGAAATCATTTGGGCTGCCGCACGCATTCCTCCGATAAGGGCGTACTTGTTGTTTGAAGCCCAGCCGCCGGTTACGACTCCAAGTGTGGTTAACCCGGAAACCGCAATGTAGTAAAGCAAGCCGACACCGATATCAGCAAATTGAAATTTGTCGGTAAACGGAAGCGTTGCCAGCACCATGAACGATGGTGCAAACGCAATGACCGGCGCCAAAATAAATAATGGACGGTCCGCAAGTGTCGGAATAATATCTTCTTTTAATAATAGTTTCAAGACGTCCGCAACGGTTTGCAAGAGTCCCCAGCGGCCGCCGACTTGGTTCGGACCGTGGCGGAGCTGCATGTACCCCATGACTTTCCGCTCTGCTAATATCCCGTAGGTAACGAAGCCAAGCACGACTAAAAGTAAAATGACTCCGAGTAAAAAGAAGATGAGAAAATTGAACAATCCAGGACTTGATTGGAGCAAATTATTAATCATTAGCCGTCAACCTCCCCAAGGACAATATCTATGCCCCCTAAGATGGCGATGAGGTTTGCGATATTTTCTCCTTTTAATAGTTTAGGGAGAATTTGCAGATTGTAGAAGGATGGCCTTCTCAGCTTTAAGCGATATGGCTCTTTCTTACCATCACTGCTAATATAAACGCCAATCTCTCCGCGTGGTGCTTCGATTCTGACATATGCTTCACCTTTAGGCGCTTTGATGATTTTTGGCACTTTCGCGAGTATGTCCCCTTCTGCCGGGAATTGTTCGCAGGCCTGCTCGACAATTTTCAAGGACTCTTCAATTTCCTTCAGGCGCAGCTGGTAGCGTGCCCAGACATCCCCGCCGTCAAGGGTCGGAACATCAAAATCAAAACGGTCATAAATCGAATATGGTTCGTCCTTGCGCAGATCCCATTTAACACCGGTACTGCGAAGGTTTACACCGCTAAGGGAATAATTGAGTGCATCTTCTTTTGTGTATTTTCCAACGCCCTTTACACGGCTAAGGAAAATTTCATTTCCGGTAACTAGGTCATGGTAGCCTTTGACTTGTTCTCTCATGTAAGGGACAAAGTCTTTAACTCTTTCGACCCAACCTTCTGGAGCATCCCATTTGACGCCTCCAACACGCATATAGTTAAAGGTTAAGCGGGCACCAGATAATTCGTTTAGGAAATTCAAGATCATTTCCCTGTCGCGGAAAGCGTATAGGAATGGACTGACGGCCCCCATATCGAGGAGGAAGGTTCCCCACCACAGGATATGGCTTGAAATCCGCCCTAATTCCATCGCAAGAATCCTTAAATATTCAGCCCGTTCTGGTACTTTAATTCCCATCATCGTTTCGACTGCATGACAGAGAACATAGTTGTTCGTCATCGCTGATACATAATCCAAGCGGTCTGTATAGGGAATGATTTGAGTATATTGCAGGTTTTCAGCAAGTTTTTCTGTTCCGCGGTGTAAGTAACCGATAACAGGGTTTGCTTCGGTAATAATTTCCCCATCGATTTTTACAACAAGCCGGAATACTCCGTGCGTACTTGGATGCTGAGGACCTACGTTTAACATCATTTCTTCTGTTCTGATCATTGGCTATACCTCCACATCGTACGGCTCATAATCTTTTCTAAGTGGATGGCCAACCCAATCTTCTCCGAGCATGATTCGGCGTAAATTCGGATGTCCTGTAAACTTAATTCCTAGCAAATCATAAGCTTCACATTCTGCCCATTCCGCACCTGCCCAAATTGGCGTGACGGACTCGATCGTTGGTTCATCTCGGTCAATTTTCACTATGACAGCGACAGATTGACGGTTTTTGTATGAGTAAAGATGAGCATAAACTTCCATATGTGATTGAAAATCGGTTCCATGGATCTCGGATAAATAATCGAATCCTAACAGCTCATTGTATTTTAAAAATTGTGTAAGCTTATAGTAGGATTCACGTTTTACCACGAGGGTTGGAACGTCTTTGGACAGTTTATTAATATAAGAATCTTCTAAAACCTCTGCGCCCAAATTTTCCTCAATTACTTTTCGGTATTTATCCAGGAATGGCTGATTTGGTGACGCAGCTTCCTCGGCTGCCGGTGCTGGTGCATCGCCCGCTTTGCCGGCTGCTTTCGCCTTTGCGGCTGCTGCCGCTGCGGCCTTTGCTTTCGCTGCTGCGATGGCTTTTGCTTTTTCGTCATCGCCGCCTGCTGCTGCTTTGGCTTTTGCTGCTGCTGCGGCCTTCGCTTTGGCGGCTGCAATTGCTTTTGCCTTTTCGTCATCGCCTGCAGGAGCATCCGAAGCTCCACCAGCTAATTCCGCTGCTTTTCGCTTCGCTGCTGCTGCGGCTTTCGCTTTGGCCACTGCGGCTGCCTTTTTCTTCGCTAGATCATCGTCGCTGCCCGCTTCCGCTGCTGGTGCTTCCGCCGGTTCCTCAACAATGCCTTCTCGTTGCTTTTTCGCTAATGCGGCAGCTTTTGCTTTCGCTGCTGCTGCGGCTTTTTTCTTCGCTAGGTCATCGCCTTCTGCTGGGGCTTCCTCTGCTGGTGCAACCGGTTCCTCAACAATGCCTTCTCGTTGCTTTTTCGCTAATGCGGCAGCTTTTGCTTTCGCTGCTGCTGCGGCTTTTTTCTTCGCTAGGTCATCGCCTTCTGCTGGGGCTTCCTCTGCTGGTGCAACCGGTTCCTCAACAATGCCTTCTCGTTGCTTTTTCGCCAATGCGGCTGCCTTTGCATTCGCTGCTGCTGCGGCTTTTTTCTTCGCTAGGTCATCGCCTTCTGCTGGGGCTTCCTCTGCTGGTGCAACCGGTTCCTCAACAATACCTTCTCGTTGCTTTTTGGCAAGTGCGGCTGCCTTTGCTTTCGCTGCTGCTGCAGCTTTTTTCTTGGCAAGATCGTCAGCGTCGCCTGCTGGGGTTGGCGTGTCTTCAGGCTTCGGTGCGTTTTCTCCGGCTTCCTTCGCCTGGCGTCTCGCTAGTGCGTCCGCCTTTGCCTTTTCAGCGGCTTCTCGCTTTAATTGTTCGAGATCTTTCTCCCCGCTCATGGATTACATCACCTTCTTCCCAGTCTTCGCTTCGTAACGAATCTTTTCCTTTAACTTATTGATTCCATATATTAAAGCAGCCGGGTTTGGAGGACATCCCGGGATATAAACATCTACCGGGACGATTTGATCCACACCTTTAACAACGGAATAGGATTTCACATACGGTCCGCCCGCTGTCGCACACGATCCCATCGCAATTACCCATTTCGGTTCCGGCATTTGATCATATAAACGGCGAAGAATAGGTGCCATTTTTTTCGTCACGGTCCCTGACACAATCATACAGTCCGACTGCCTCGGCGACGTCCGGAAGAACGATCCGAATCGGTCCAAGTCATAGTGGGAGGAACCAACGGCCATCATTTCAATCGCACAACAAGCCAGACCAAATGTCAGCGGGTAGATCGAATTGCTTCGCGCCCACGCCTTCACCTGCTCTAGTGTTGTCATAAATACATTCCTCTGTAACTCTTCCATTTCCTGAGGCGATACGTTGTCTAGTTTTAGGTCCATTTTAACACCTTCTTCTTCCAAGCATAGGCTAGGCCAATTAGCAGCATGACAACGAAAATTAACATTTCAATCAATGCAAAAATGCCTAGTTTATCATAGGCAACAGCCCATGGATATAAAAATACAGTTTCTACATCAAAAATAACAAACATTAGGGCAAAAATATAATAGCGGACATTGAACTGTACACGGGAATCGTGAAATGGCTCAACACCGCTCTCATATGTGGTATTCTTTGCATCACTTGGTGCATGAGGACGCAAAAGCTTACCTAAATATAATGCTACCGCAGGCAGCAATACCCCGAGACACAGAAACACAAAAACAATCAGATAGTTATTCTGATATACATTTAGAAGTTCCATGTCTATCCCCTCCAATGTTGAAAATTTTCTTACTAGTAAATATTTGTAACCGAATACATTATAGCATTGATATATACCGGTGTCGACAAGCCTCCGCCTTTAAATTGGAAATACAAAAAAGGTCATTTTTATTCTAAAAAAAGACGTAGAAACTCTGATAAATCAAGCTATTATGCTTCAATAATTCGACAACAACCCCTATTTAACTACAAAACCTCCATACTGTCAGTGAGATTTGTCATTAATTGTTCATCTTCTTCATTTAAAAACTAGACTTGTTATCATTTTCACTACTACAATCATATTCTTGTACGGTGATTTCATGCTTGGAATAGTGAAATGAGTAAAAAGGAGTGTAGGATACTTGAACCACCGTTATTTTCTGGTCACTTCACTTTTCCCGCTTTAAAAACAAAAGGCCCCTCAAAAAAGAGGGGCTCCGTCTGCACAAGGGTAATCGCTTTCATTACTTCAAGTTGTATTTATAACTATCACCCAAAATATACTGTTTTCCAATATGCACAGGTCTGTCGTTTTCATCATAGACCGTTGTTTCCATGTAAAAAAGAGGTTCTCCGCTCGATGTATGAAGTAAATTGACTTCTTCCTCAGTGGCACGAACAATCTCCAATGTTAACTCTCCCGCACGATCTGGTTTTACATTCAGCTTTTCTTCCAATATCTTGTAGACAGAGTCGTCCAAGTTTTCATTTAATAATGAATGAAAATCTTTATATGAAAAGTAGTTATTTTCAATCATAATCGGTGATTCATCCGCATATCTTACTCTCTGAATGAATAACAATGCATCTCCCTCATCGAGTTGAAGTCTTTCTTTATCCTTGGGTGTTGGTTGAATGATTTCCTTTTTAAAGACTTTACTGCTGGCTTTCATACCATTTGCTTTACAAGCATCCGTAAAGCTTAAAAAATGAACGATTTTTCTTTCAATTTTCCTTTTGTTTACAAACGTACCTTTCCCCTGCTTTTTAACTAAATAGCCTTCTTCTACTAAATCGAGGATTGCCTTTCTTACCGTAATCCTGCTAATCTTATACTCTTCGCTCAATTCTAATTCAGTGGGAATTTGATCTCCGAACTTTAATTGCCCATTTAAAATCGAACTGCGGATGGATTCCTTTAATTGGATGTATAAAGGAATTTGATTATCTTGTTTTAACATTTGTTTCACCTGCCTTCATTACGTCATTCTGTCTACATTCAAGTATATAGAATTTCATTCACCCTATCAATTTCAAAAAAAATCGGAAAAAACATTCAATGTCCTTTCAATTGCAGCATCCGGATTTTGCACATATTGATAAGAAGTATATTCTAATGTTAGAGAGCCCTTGTAGCCAATTTCATTCAATTGTTCGATGTATTTCTGTAGAGGAAGGACCCCATCACCCCAGACAAGATGGCCTTCAGGTTTTCCATCAATAAAATGAATATGAACTAAATCTTCCTTTAATAAGCTAAAATAATCATGGAAATCTTCGTTCGCCAATGCCATTGGAATACTATCAATCATTCCTTTAAGATATGGGCTGTTCACTTCATCTAACATGGCTTTAAGTGTCTTCGCATTGTAAATTAAATTTGACTCTACCCTTGTTAATGGTTCAAGCGCAAGGATTAAGTCTAAATTAGCGGCAACCGTTGTTAATCGTTCCAATGAATCTCTTGTTCTTTTCCATGCCTCATTGCAGTTCTCATTTTCATAGCCCCAGCCTGGAGTAACTAACAGCATGGGCGCATCCAACTCTTTCGCGGCTTGGGCTGATTTAATAAAGTATTGGATACTTTTTTCCCGGATTCGATCCTCTTTTGCTGCAAGATTGATTGGATATACACACTGCTCTGGTGTAAAGCAGACAACCGATAAATCTCTTCTATCAATCTCTTTCTTTACTTGTCTAATGTCTTGGATACTCATATCATCCACATAAAAATGCGGAGAGGCACCCCATAATTCAATATTTTTAAACCCGTATCGAACCATTGCATCTAAAAAGTATTCGAAAGAATAGTGTTTATAATGGAAGTTCATCCCTGTAACTTGGTCCCGTCTGATTTTTGCCATGTACTCAACCCCCTCCTTTTTCAGCTCATTATCAAAATCAACATAACATTATATTATGTTATAAGTCAATGTAATATTAATTTCTTCGGGTTTCAGAAAATTAAATGTTCGAAAAACATTGACAATTTATCTTTTGACACTTAATATAATGTTATATAATGTATTATTATATTCAATACAAAAGATTTTAAGGGAGGAAACATGAATGGTTAATTCACAAGTAGTTGTCGATCAGCAAGTTCAAAATGTTTTAGATGCTTTGAAAGGACGTACCATCAACCACGTATATTTTGTTGCATGTGGAGGTTCTTCTGCCATTATGTATCCAAATAAGTACATATTGGACCGTGAAGCAAAAGATCTTACTTCTGATGTTTACAGTTCGAATGAATTCATTCATCGCAACCCTAGAAAACTTGGAGAAAATTCACTCGTTGTATTATGCTCTATGTCGGGTACAACTCCTGAAACGGTTAAAGCAGCAGAATTTGCCCGTCAAAAAGGAGCATTAACAGTTGGATTTACAAACCAGCCAACCTCACCTCTTGCACAAGAAAGTGAATTTGTTGTGAAATATGAGTGGGGCGCTGAATCCGTTGCTTTTAATACAAACTTAGGTTTACTCTATCAATTAACATTCGGCGTTTTAAACGTATTAGAAGGAAATGATAAGTTTGACAAAATGGTCAACAGCTTATCCAATCTCCAATCTGTGTTTGAGAAAGCCGCTAAGCAATATGAAGGCAAAGCACTACAATTTGGCCAGGAATACAAGGATGAAAAAGTGATCTATACAATGGCAAGTGGGGCAAACTACGGAATTGCTTATTCTTACGCCATTTGTATTCTAATGGAAATGCAATGGATCCACTCCAATGCCGTTCACTCTGGTGAGTACTTCCACGGTCCGTTTGAGATTATTGATAAAGACGTACCATTCATTATCCTGCTTGGCTTGGATGAAACACGCCCACTAGATGAAAGAGCATTAGATTTCTCGAAAAAATATGGTGAAAAACTAGTTGTATTAGATGCTAAAGATCTTGATTTAACTGGTGTTGACGAAGAGTTAAGGGGCTATATCGCACCGCTTGTATTGAATCATGTTCTTCGTAAATATGCTGAACAATTAGCAGAGGCGCGCAATCATCCACTATCACAAAGAAGATATATGTGGAAAGTTGAATATTAATAGTAAGAATTAGCTCCTCGAGTTTGAACTCGAGGAGCTTTTTTCATTTAGATTGTTGTTTATACCTACGTTCAAGCTTCTGATAGTCATCTTAACAGCGGGTTTTAATAGTTTATTAGCAAATCCAGTGTTTTATTTGCAAATTTATTATAAAAGCAACAAAGAGCCCCAAAAAATAACCTGCTCTTCAACAGAACAGGTTCATCTTATTAATGGCCAATGACAATCTTACTCTCCCGCTTCTTTCCATGACCAAAGGCGCCAAAGCGCTGGCACGTTTCAGCTGCAGCTGCGGAACCTTTTTCCATTGCAACCTGGGCATTTCCATGTGCGACATATTCTTTTAAAAAGATCGCTACAAACGTATCCCCAGCTCCAAGTGTATCCACTACATCGGTCTCGACAATACCCTGATCATAAACCTGAAGGGAATCCGAGAACAATGATCCTTCAGAGCCTCTAGTAACGACAACATTTGGTGTACCTGCCTTGTGTACCTTCGTAATTAACGCATTGCATTCCTCTTTGGTTAAATCTCCACCAGAGAAAATTGCATATTTCACATATGGACAAACCTGTTTTAAATAGTCATCATCATATTTGGTTGAAAAATCAAACGAAATATCGATGTATTTTTGCAATAATGGCAACTCTTTCTCCAAATGACTAAAAACGCTTGTATGCAGCAGCGAAAAGGTTTGAATATATTCTAGTTCCTCATCGGTAAGATTCAATTTTAGCTGCTGTTGGACTCCGCCTTTATTGGAGCCGACAAACTTCCGATCCCCAAGATCATCGAGTGTGACAACCGCTTCACCTGACGGACCAATCGCTCTTCGTACCCTTGAAACATTGAGATTTTCCAACTTTAACGAGTTAACAATATGATCGCCCTCTTCATCATTGCCGACAATCCCAATATAGGAAACCTCATCAGCACCATAACGTTTCCAAAAGACCGCCACATTTACAGCATTCCCGCCTGGAAACATCTCACCAAGGTCATCATAAAAATCTACTACATTATCTCCTACTGCTATCAATCTCATAATTGAAACCTCCCATATGGTGAATAAGAGAAAGATACCTCTTGTATCTTTCTCTAAATCTTATTAATAAGCCACTGTACGATAATATCTTCTAATCTCTAAAGAATGATTACGTTTATCTTCTAAATGGACACTCAGTCTTTGGAGAAGCGTCGATGTAACGATTGGTGATAAATATTTGCGGAACTCTTCATTAATTCCTTCTAGCTCAAACGCCTTTGTATCGATTACGGTCAATTTCTTTGTATACTTCTCAGCAAAAGCCTCAACACGGTCCATCAACGGGCGTGATTCATCTTCACCCTTAAGTAAAAGAACGCTCGTGTCTTCTTCCACTAGTTCCAAGGTGCCATGGAAGAATTCTGCTGCATGAATCGATTTTGTTTTAATCCATTGCATTTCTTCCAATACACACATCGCATAGGAGTAGGCACGTCCCCAGGTATTTCCGGAACCAACTACCATATGATAAGGCTCATCCTTATAAGCGACAGCAAAAGCTTCCGCCTTGTCTTCAAACTGTTCTTTTGCCTCGATTAATCGTTCTGGAAGAGCTTCCAACTGTGCTGCAAACTCCTCATAACGAGGGAAATCTCCATTTTTATTCATTAATTTAAAAATAAGTAAATAGAGAACTAGTTGATTCCCATCGCTGGCAAAGTCATTTTCTGCAAAATTAACGATTGGAAAATCAACTGTGTCAGCAAGCGGTTTATTGTACTCACCTGTCAATCCAATTGTTGTTGCGCCTTTTTCTTTACAATATTTCGCTGCTGCTACTGTCTCCTGCGTTGTACCTGATAGAGAAGATAGAATGACAAGCGATTGTTCACTTAGTTGTTTATGATTCTGTAGGACAACTTCTGCTGCGATTTCGGCATAGGCTGGAATCGTAGATGTTGAATTAATCATAAATTCAAATGGATAAAAGGTCGCAACAGCACCGCCTGATCCAATTAAGAAAATATTTTTAAACCCATTCTCATAAACCTCGTCCACTACCTTTTCAATTTCTTCGCGCAGCCCTACTGCACCGCCGGTTACCTTCAAATACTTCTCTCTACTAAAGTTTAACAATCTCATTCACTCCTTATTAAAATTAATATGTTATAAAACGTTATATACAAGATAATAATAGTGGGGCACTGATTGTCCCCGGTCTCTTATTATCCTTTTACACTTCCCTCGGCCAAGCCTCTGACAAAATACTTCTGCATCATCAGGAAGATGGCAATCAATGGTATGGCGGAAATGACCAGTCCAGCTAGTAAGACTCCCCAGTTTGTATTTAATGCATCTTTGAAAACTAATAAACCGGAAGTAATCGGCTTTACCTCTTCTGTTTGAATGAAAAGCATTGAGAATAAAAACTCATTCCATGAATAATAAGCAGTTAAAATGACACCCGTAAACATGATCGGTTTGCTCATTGGAAGAAATATTCTCACAAAAACATCTATACTCGTAGCCCCGTCGAGATAAGCTGATTCTTCCAATTCTTTCGGAATTCCGAGGAAAAATGAACGAATCAACAGAACCGTTAATGGAATTCGATAGGCTGTAAACGTTAAAATCAGCGCCCAATAGGTATCAAAAATCCCCATCTTTTGAATTAATTCATAGAGTGGAATTAAACCGCTTTGCGGGGAAAACATCAGACCAGCTGACACAAATAGGAGCAGGAACTTTCCTCCTTTTATTTGGAAACGGGTCAAACCGTATGCACATAACGAGCTAATCAAAACCGTTAAAATACATGTACCAATCGTAATGATCAAGCTATTAACGAAGTAGCTCGAAACCCCTTGTTCCCACGCAGCACTATAATTTGAAAACAGCCATTCTTTTGGAAGCCCCCAAGTATCGTTATAAATTTCTGTTGTATTTTTAAAGGAATTGACAACCATCCAAAAGATTGGATAGGCGATCGCAACAAAGTAAAGAAGTAGAAATAGAAAGATGATCCCAACGACGATGGAGAAGCCTTGTTTATGTTTTTTCGCTTTCGCACTGATTTTCGCAGGCTTTGCGATCGTTGCATTCGGACTCACCACTCCTGAATCTCCCTGTGATTCAATCGGTTTCATTTTTACTCCTCCCCTGTTTTTACGAACTTATTTTGTAGAAAATAGAAGATTAATGTGATACCCAAAATTACGTTTGCTATAGCAGAAGCAAATCCCGGTTGATTGTCAATAAACGCCTTTTGGTATAGATAGGTACTAAAGACTTGTGAAGAGTTATTTGGACCGCCAGCCGTTAATACGTATACTTCACTAAACACTAAGAATGAACCTGTTACGGTATAGATTAATAGCACAAAGGTCATTTCTTTTACCTGTGGAACTGTAATGCTAAAAAATGTGCGGATTTTTCCTGCTCCATCGATGGTAGCTGCTTCATATAATTCCCCTGGGACTTTTTGGACGGCCAACACATACAACATAACGGTGTAGCCAAGGCTTTGCCATTGAGAAACACCTATAACAGCGAAAATTGATGTTTTCGGATCCCCAAGCCAGCCTCTTGCCCAGTCACCCAAGCCAATTGCTTTAAGAAAACCATTTAGTAACCCAACCTCTGGATTATAGATGAAACTAAAGAGGATCCCAATTACGGTCATGGAAATAAGAACAGGAATAAAAAAAGTTGTTCGAAAGAATGTGGAAAATCTTCTGAAGATCTTGTCTTCTAATATCGCTGCAATCACTAATCCAAGACCAACTTGAATAATAACGGAGATAAAAGCGTAAAATAGATTGTTTTTAAGTACTGTAAAAAAGACGGGATCTTTAAAGAGGTGTACATAATTTTGTAGTGCTACAAATTTTCGATCTAAAGTAAATGGATTCCATTCATAAAAGCCATTTATTACATTTCGAACTAATGGATAATAAACAAATAATGCAAGCATAAGAATGGCCGGTGCTATGTATAAAACTGGGACAACTCGTGACTTGTGCATTCTATACCCCTCCCATCAATATCTATTAAAATATGTCGGTTTAAGAGGATCAAGGACTCCGCTAAACCGACATTTTAATAGATTTCATGTCTTCCTTTATTGATTTACTTGTTTCGCTGCATCCTGAACATTCTTCATGACTTGTTCTGGTGTCATGCTGCCGCCAAGCATAGCTTGTACCCCATCACCATATGGCTTAAATACTCTGCTGTCTAATGCGCTGTCAGTCCAAATGGCCATATTCTTTGCGCTCTTGATTAAATCCATTGCTTCGACTTCATGATCCGTCGCGCTATTCGCATTCACCGCACCATCCACCGTACTTGCCAAACCTGTATCTTTGATTAGTTTCTCTCCATTAACTTTAGAAGTCATAAACTCCAAGAACTCCATTGCTTCTTTCGGATGTTTCGATTTACTATGAACCATAAATCCTTCAGGTGCACCAATTAAGCCTTCTTGGTCACCTTTCGCTCCTGCAATGGTCGGTACTTTAAAGGTTCCCCATTTAAATGTAGCGTCTTTCATAAAGGTAATTTCCAATGATTCAAGGAATGTTACCGCTGCTTTGCCGCCAAGGAATAGGTTTCTTGCTTCGTCATGGGCAATCGCATTTGGATTATCATTCATATACGTTTTTAATTCATTTAATTTCTTTAATGCTTCTACATATCCAGGGTCTGTAAACTGGGCCCCTTTATAGCTTAAATCCTTATCTAAAACTTCCTTCGGTACTAGTCTCTGATTCAATGCTGTTACATAGTGAGCAGCAGCCCATGGTGCTTTATTCCCTAAAATAAGTGGTGTCGTTCCGCTCTTTTTAATGACAGCAAGGTCCTGAATAAATTCATCCCATGTCGTTGGTGCCTTTAAATTTAGCTTGTCAAACAAGTCTTTGTTGTAGAAGAATAACTTACTGTCAGTAAATAGTGGAACACCATAGACTTTATCATCCTTTTTAAAGAAATTTACTTGTGAACCAATTAATTTACCTGACCAATCTTTGTTCTCGTCATAGTATTTCGAGAGATCTAATGCTACACCATCCCGGATAAACTTTTGACCATATTCTCCTGCCCAAGTAAAGAAAACATCCGGCGGATTTTGACTTCCAAGAAGAACATTTGCTTTTTGCTTATAATCATCATTTAATGCGGTTACTTCTTTAATTTGAATGTTAGGGTGCTGCTTTTCAAAATCTGCAATCACACTCTTAAAGTAAGACTTGTATGGCTCATTTGGCCAACGGTAAAAAAATGTAATGGTTGTCTTTCCGTTTGCTGAATTTGAACTCGTGCTTTTCGAGGAACATCCGGCTAAAAATATGGACATTACCAAAAGGATACCAACTGCTAGATTAAGCCAACGTTTCATATACAAGATCCCCCTAATTAGTCTATAAACTATCAAATTACCAGATTAACCGCTTACAATTTCAAAATATGTCTTCTAAGTATCATTACACCCCACTGTCTCAGCGATTTTCCTATCACTTAATGTATTATAATATAATATTACATTCTATAACGTTTCACGTCAATATCAAAATAGCTTAAACTTTCAAACTATTTATTGTAAATTTAAAAAGAACCATTAATTCCAGCTCTTCTCATTAGAAAACGGTATATCAAAATAATTCTTTCCTATCTATAAATACCACAAAATCAGCAAATTTAATAGTAATAATATTATCTTTTTTCAAAATACTCTATACACCAGATAGAGTAACAAAAAACCCCTCCAAAAAGGAGGGGTTCTTATCTAAAAACATAATTATCTATTATCCGATACGGCGAGGCGGTTGATGGCACGTTGAAGAGCTAGTTCAGCACGCTTGAAATCAATATGTTCCTGCTGTGCTTGTTGAAGACGCTGTTCAGCGCGTTCCTTCGCCCTTAGGGCACGATCAACATCAATATCAGCTGCATTTTCCGCTGCTTGAGCTAAAATCGTCACTTGATCCGGACGAACTTCTAAAAATCCGCCGCTCACTGCGATCTGCTCTTGTTTACCGCCGCCTAACTTCAGACGAACAGCACCAATTTCAAGCGGGGCAACCAAGGGAATGTGGCCAGGCAAAATACCGAGTTCGCCACTTTTAGCTTTTGTACTAACCATTTCCACATCTGATTCATACACCGGGCCATCGGGAGTAACAACATTGACTTTAATCGTCTTCATTTTTTACCCTCCTGGCTGGAATTAGACCTCTACGCCCATGCGTTTAGCAGACTCAACCACTTCTTCGATGCGGCCGACAAGACGGAATGCATCTTCAGGAAGGTGGTCGTATTTACCGTCAAGGATTTCTTTGAATCCTTTAACCGTTTCTTTAACCGGCACATAAGATCCAGGCTGGCCAGTGAACTGCTCAGCAACGTGGAAGTTTTGTGATAAGAAGAACTGGACACGACGAGCACGAGCTACGGTTAACTTATCATCATCAGAAAGTTCGTCCATACCCAAGATCGCAATGATATCCTGTAATTCACGATAACGCTGTAAGGTTTGCTGTACTTGACGAGCAACACTGTAGTGCTCTTCACCAACGATTTCAGGTGACAATGCACGAGAAGTCGATGCTAACGGGTCCACCGCAGGGTAGATACCCATCTCAGAAAGCTTACGCTCAAGGTTTGTTGTTGCATCTAAGTGAGCGAAAGTAGTAGCCGGAGCCGGGTCCGTATAGTCATCGGCTGGTACGTAAATCGCTTGGATCGAAGTAACAGAACCTTTTGTTGTTGAAGTAATACGTTCTTGTAATTTACCCATTTCAGTAGCAAGTGTCGGCTGGTAACCAACAGCAGATGGCATACGGCCAAGTAACGCGGAAACCTCAGAACCTGCTTGTGTGAAACGGAAAATGTTATCGATGAACAATAACACGTCTTGGCCTTGCTCATCACGGAAATATTCAGCCATTGTCAAACCAGTCAAGGCAACACGCATACGTGCACCTGGAGGCTCGTTCATTTGTCCGAATACCATCGCAGTTTGCTTAATAACGCCGGAATCCGTCATTTCATGGAAAAGGTCGTTCCCTTCACGAGTACGCTCCCCTACACCAGCAAATACGGAAATACCGCTGTGCTCTTGTGCGATGTTATTGATCAATTCCTGGATTAATACGGTTTTACCTACACCGGCACCACCAAACAGACCGATCTTACCACCTTTAATATATGGAGCAAGAAGGTCAACTACCTTAATACCAGTTTCAAGAATTTCAACCTCAGTTGAAAGATTTTCATAGGTTGGTGCTTCACGGTGAATCGGATCACGGCGAGCGCCTGCAGGAATTTCATCCTTAAGGTCAATTACTTCCCCTAATACGTTAAATACACGGCCAAGAGTTGGTTCCCCAACCGGTACAGAAATCGGTGCACCTGAATCCAATACTTCCAAACCACGAGTTAACCCGTCAGTAGAAGCCATTGCAATCGTACGAACTGTATCATCACCTAAATGAAGGGCTACTTCAAGGGTTAGGTTGACTGATTCAGAACTAATTTTCAATGCATTATAGATCTCAGGCAATTGGGCGTTATCAAACTTAACGTCAACAACCGGACCCATAATCTGAACAATGCGTCCCTTGTTCATCATTTTCCCTCCTTACTTACTTTTTTGATCCAAAACCCCTTTTTTAAAAAAGGAACTTATCGAATCACACCGAACTCTGATTTCGGCCTGAAACTTGTTCACAGCAATGAATCACGATCCATCAACTGTTACAAGTCACAGACACGAAATAAGGTTCATTTTTCAAAAAACGGTCTATTCAAGTGCCGCCGCACCGCCGACGATTTCGGTAATTTCTTGCGTAATCGCTGCCTGGCGGGCACGGTTATACATAAGTGTATAGTTACGAATTAATTCTTTTGCATTATCGGTTGCATTCTTCATTGCCGTCATCCGGGCAGCATGCTCACTGGCTTTGCTGTCTAACAGCGCGCCATAGATTAGGCTCTCGGCATATTGCGGCAGGAGAACTTCGAGAATTTCTTCGGCAGACGGCTCGAATTCATACGAAATCAGCTTGCCAGTCGGTTTAATTTCCGAAAGCGGCAACAGCTTCTTTTCGGTTACTTCTTGCGAAATTGCGCTTATATAATGATTGTAATATAGATAAATTTCATCAAATGTACCATCAGCAAACATGCCAACTGTGCTCGATGCAATATCTTTAATGTCAGCAAATGAAGGTTGGTCTGAAATACCAATGATTTCAAGTGCTACTTTGATGCCGCGCTTCACGAAGAAGTCCCGGGCAACACGACCGATGGCAATAATCGCAAATTCGTCATTAGACTTATGATTTTGTTGAATGGTTTGGTTTACACGTCTTAAGACGTTACTGTTAAACGCACCCGCAAGACCACGGTCAGATGACATAACGATATAGCCTGTCTTCTTAACAGGACGTGCCTGTAGCATTGGGTGATTTACACCCTTACTGCCAAGCGCAATCGCTGCGGTTACCTCTTGGATTTTTTCCATGTAAGGGACGAATGATTTCGCATTCATCACCCCGCGGTTCCATTTTGCAGCAGAGGTCATTTCCATTGCTTTGGTAATTTGACTCGTCTTTTTCGTTGAATTAATACGAGTTTTTATATCGCGTAATGATGCCATTTTAAGTTCTCACCACCCTCACTAAAAGTGTTCAATGTTAGCCATGAATTACTCGGAAACTGCAAACGTCTTTTTGAAGGCGTTGATCGCAGATGCCCAATCGTCATCAGAAGGAAGATCCTTCGTTTTGGTAATATGGTCTAACAACTCTTTGCGATTGTGGTCTAACCATGTTAGGAATTCAGCTTCGAAGCGACGGATATCTTGTAATGGGATATCATCTAAGAAGCCGCGTGTTAATGCATATAGGATCGCTACTTGTTTTTCAACAGATAACGGCTTGTTCAAGTCTTGTTTTAGCACCTCAACGGTACGTGCACCACGATTCAGCTTCGCTTGGGTTGCTTTATCAAGGTCAGAACCAAATTGAGCAAATGCTTCTAGCTCACGGTATGAAGCAAGGTCAAGACGCAGTGTACCTGCAACCTTCTTCATCGCTTTGATCTGTGCCGATCCACCTACACGAGATACGGAAAGACCTGCGTTGATCGCTGGGCGAACACCGGAGAAGAAAAGGTCTGATTGTAAGAAAATTTGTCCATCTGTGATGGAGATAACGTTTGTTGGAATATAGGCAGAAACGTCACCTGCTTGTGTTTCGATAAATGGCAGTGCAGTGATTGAACCAGCGCCAAGGCTGTCGTTCAATTTCGCTGCACGTTCTAATAAACGGCTGTGCAAGTAGAATACATCCCCTGGATATGCTTCACGACCTGGAGGACGACGAAGTAACAAGGAAAGCTCACGGTATGCAGATGCTTGTTTTGTTAAGTCATCATATACGATTAATACGTGCTTACCGTTGAACATAAATTCTTCACCCATTGATACGCCCGCATATGGTGCCAAGAACAGCATTGGAGCTGGTTGTGATGCAGATGCAGACACAACGATTGTGTAATCTAATGCGCCATTTTTACGAAGGGTTTCAACCGCACCGCGTACTGTTGATTCCTTTTGCCCAATGGCAACATAGATACAGATCATGTTTTGGCCTTTTTGGTTCAAGATCGTATCGATGGCAACGGAAGTTTTACCTGTTTGACGGTCACCAATGATTAACTCACGCTGACCACGGCCGATCGGCACAAGTGCGTCAATCGCTTTAATACCTGTTTGTAATGGCTCATGAACGGATTTACGCGCCATAACGCCCGTTGCTACTTGCTCAATAGGGCGAGTTTTTGTTGTATTGATTGGACCCATACCATCAATTGGTTGTCCTAATGAGTTTACTACACGTCCGATTAACTCTTCACCAACCGGAACCTCCATGATGCGGCCTGTACGGCGTACTTCGTCACCTTCACGGATATCAGTGAAAGGTCCAAGGATGATAATACCGACGTTATTTTCTTCAAGGTTTTGTGCCATACCCATAACGCCGTTTGAAAATTCAACTAGTTCTCCAGCCATAACGTTGTCAAGACCGTGAACACGAGCGATACCGTCACCAACGGTGATAACCGTACCAACATCTGTTACTTGAATTTCCGCCTGATAGTTTTCAATTTGCTTTTTTATCAGGGCACTGATTTCTTCAGCTTTGATGCTCATGAGTTTCACCCCTATCTACAAATCTTAGCTTAACAATTTACGTTGCAAACGATCGAGCTTGCCGCGCAAGCTGCCGTCATATATACGATTTCCGATGCGGACCTTCACGCCGCCAAGTAATTCGGAATCCACGATATTTTCAATTCTGAGAGACTGCTTGCCAACTTTTGCTGCAAAAGTAGCAGAGATCGCCTCACGCTCAGCATCTGAAAGCGGGCGCACGCTGGAGACTTCAGCTTCAGCAACACCGGATGCTTCATATGCAAGCTCAATAAACTGGTCGACCACTTCAACAATTTCACCTTCACGGTGGCGGTCCATTAGAATCATTAATGTATTAACAACAAATCCATTAATGTTTGCAAAAGCCTGTTTTAAAATGGCTTTTTTGTTTTCCTTTGAAAGTTTTAAAGAGCTGAGAACAGCCTTTAAATCCTTATTCGTTTGGATTACTTCTTTTACTACACGAAGATCTTCTTCTACTTGACTTAGAACCTGTTGTTCTTTAGCAATTTGAAAAAGTGCCGACGCATAGCGCTTTGCTACGATGGAGTTACTCATCGGCGTTCTCCTGCCTCTTTAATATATTCGTTGATGAGTTGATCCTGATCTTGGGTATTCAACTCTTTCTCAATAACCTTAGAGGCGATTAATACAGACAAGGAAGCAACTTGTTCGCGAATTGCGGCCATTGCTTTTTCCTTTTGCTGATCAATCTCAAGCTTTGCAGCTTCTTTCACGCGTTCTGCTTCTGTGCGGGCAATCGCAATGATTTCCTCACGCTGAACATCGCCTTGCTTTTTCGCATTTTCGATTAAGCTTTGTGCTTCTGTACGTGCTTCTTTTAAAAGGCTTCTTTGCTCTTCTAAAAGCTTTTGCGCTTCAACACGGCTTCCTTCAGCCGCATTAATTTCACCTGCAATATGGTCTTCACGCTGTTTCATGATGCCCATTAATGGACCCCACGCGAATTTTTTAAGCAATGCTAACAAAATTAAGAAAACTACTAGTTGGAAAATACTATCTCCACCATTGAAATGGCCTGCGCTTTCTGCAGCACCTAGGACAAATAGATTGCCTGATAACACCACGGGTTCACTCCCTTCAAGAGTCGTTCGCTACTCGAAAAAGTATGTTCTCTATTGCACAAACATAAATGGCGAAGGTGTCTCTTCTTCCTCTCCGCCACTTGGGATTTTTCTCTCTACTAATTAACGTCCTAAAACCATGAACGCGATAACAACGCCGATGATCGGTAATGCTTCAACTAACGCAACCCCGATAAACATTGTTGTTTGTAATAAACCACGAGCTTCTGGTTGACGAGCGATACCTTCAACTGTACGTCCAACGATTAAACCGTTACCAATACCTGCGCCTACTGCTGCCAAACCAATTGCAATTGCTGCTGCTATAAGATTCATTATAATGTTCCTCCTTAAAAATGTATGAATAATTTAGTGTTTAAAAATATATTAATGGTCGTGACTCACTTTGTGAGACAAGTAAACCATTGTTAACATGGTAAAAATGTATGCCTGGATCGTTCCGACGAATACGGAGAAACCTTGCCAAACAAGGGTTAATGGTACGGCTGCTATCATACCAGCTACTCCGGTCCAAGCTAAGCCTCCCGCTAAAAGCGATAGAAGCAATTCACCTGCGTAAATGTTCCCATAAAGACGCAGACCAAGCGTTAATGTGTTCGCGAATTCTTCAATAATTTTCAACGGGAACAAGAATCCCATTGGGCTGAAGAATCCCTTTCCATATCCAGCTGCACCTTTTAGCTTTACACCATAATAATGGGAAAGCGCAACGACCATTACGGCCAGCGATAATGTGACAGCAGGATCGGCTGTTGGTGATTTCCACCAAAGCTTACCATCAACGGAGATAGAAAATGGAAGACCTAGCATATTAGATACAAAGATATACAAAATTAAGGTAAGTCCAAGGATGTGGAATCTTCCGCCTTCCTTCCAATCCATCGTACTGTTGATGATTCCTTTGACGAAGTCCATCACCCATTCAAAGAAGTTTTGCATGCCTGTCGGCTTCATCGCAAGCTTCCGGGTAGATAGAACAGCAATGATAAAAACAATGAGACTTGCTACAAGAATCATTAGATCATTCGCCAAGTTAAAGGTTAGTCCCCCAAATGTTACTAAAGGAGCTTCATGATGCATCTATGTTCACCTCACTTCCCTTATCATTTATGAAAATGCAATGCATGATAAAAATAATCTATCATAATGACAATATAGGATGTCATTAGTCCCATAACCACACTGACTACATGAAAGTAATTGGGCCATCTCATGGCAATAATCACTGCGATCGCGGCTGTCGCCATTCTTTGCAGCGAGCCGAGCGATTTCATTTTTTTACCTTTATCAAAGGCCTTGTCGAACTTCTCTGTTTTCTTGGTTAACATCCAGATGTTCAGAAAACTAAAGCATGTCCCAAGAATTAATCCTAAAAATACAGTTTTGTAGGAGGTAAACCCCCATCCAAGCACGAATATAGATAACAAGTACAAATTCCATTTTCGCTGCCTAGTAAATATCTCTCTAAAATCCGGCATAATCATTTATCTCCCGAGAAAAAATGGCGAATCGAAACAAGCATGGCATAGGTTCCCGCTGCTAATCCGATTAACAATCCGATAATTAAGAAAATTGGCTCGGTACCCCACTGATGGTCCAACCATCTTCCTGCAAAAATACCAATGAGAATGGAACCTACTAACTGGGAGACAATTGCGGACATTAAAGCCATAGCTTGAAATGGATTGCGGTTGTTTTTACGCATCATTATCGCATCCTCACCATAAGAGAATGTGAACCGGGCTTTATGGCAAATCACCAAGGAAATTAACACTTTCTTGAATGTGAAAACCTTATCATTTACACCCTTTGTAAGCATACAATAGGCAATATGTAAAGTCAATGAGTTTCCACGAAATATTCACTTGCAATTTTCAGCTTTTCACGATATATTAGGATACTAAAAATTATCAGAAAATTTAATATATACCTATACTCTTCCCCTTAGAAATTTTTTTGAAAAAACTTACCTAGGAGGACACACAGTTAGTTAATACGGCCAAGTTTTAAAAAGGTTTCACTTTCTTTTTAAAAATTTACTGCTGCCGTTTTTCGATTTTTAACATCGTTTCAATGAAATCCTCTTTACCGGCCTTTTTCGCAAAAACTTTGGCAAGGTATACCCCGTCCTCCGGAAGATTCTCATTTTCAATTTTCTTTTGAATCAATCCTTTTTTGACATTTTCAATGGAATCTAAAAAACCGACAAAGCGATAATCACCGGGATCGAACAAGGCAATGCCGAACTCCTCGGCTCCCCCCGGAAGGTAAACCTCATATAAGTACTGCCCCGGAGCATCACCTTCCCCAAAGGAAAATCCCATTACCCTCGGGTAATTTGGTTCTTCGAGTACATAGATATATGGAATATGGATGAGGGTGGATCCCGCCTGAAGCTTGATGTAACCATCATGAATTTTATTTTTAATGCTTTGCGGGTCGACCCTCAGTTCAATTGCAACATCCTTGGTTTCCTTAGGTGCCAAGGTAAACGAAAGCGGAATTTTCCACGATAGTCCCTCTGTTCGCTCTGGAACATCAAAGGAATATCTCTTTGTTGCATTGCTTGTATTTTCAACGTGTAAAAGGGTTTTATGAACATCCCGCTGTTCTGTAAATTTACCAAAGTGAATCGAGCTCGGTGTCACAAGCGATTCCGTTTTTACCGCCTCGGGCACTTGAATCCTCCCTGCTCCCTGCTCGTAAGTCCGATACGGAGTATTTGCATTTTTAAACAGTGTCTTGGCTGTATTCATCAAGGAAGCTTTTATTTGCTGCGGCGTCCAGTCTGGGTGGGCCTGTTTGATTAAGGCACAGGCACCGGCGACATGCGGTGCTGCCATACTTGTGCCCTGTAACGAAAGATAGCCGCCCGGTACGGTTGAGTTAATCGCAACCCCGGGAGCCACGATATCTGGTTTTACCTCCCATGTTCCGGTTACTGGACCTCGAGAACTAAACTCTGCCATCCGGTCCTTTTCTTCTTTTTGGATAATCCGCATTGTGATAGACGTTTCTTTTAATAACTGCTCCCCGTCATGCTTTGAAATGGACCCGACGGGAAGCGGTAGCAACGTTTCTAAATTTCCGATAAAATTTCCGCTCATATTATTGTAGATGAGTACAGCCTTGGCCCCCGCCTTTTGGGCGTTTTTAGCCTTTTCAGTAAAGGTTAAGCGGCCGCGCTTAATGAGAACGATTTTGCCCGCAACATTTTTCAAGTCTTCCTTCTTGCCAATTCCACCATCGACGATTGTATACGAGCGGTCCAACTCCCATTTTTCCGAACCTTCCATTGGCTGAATTCGGATTTTTTTCCGCGTTCCTTCTATTAATAAGGACGGTATTTTCATGGTGGGTGTCGAGGCCCCGACGGAGATTGCTTTTGATGCCGTTCCGGGTGAACCGACTGTCCAAATATTCGGGCCGGCATTGCCATTTGCCGCCACCGCGACAATTCCTTTGTCGACGGCGCGGTTGAGCGCGAGGCTAATCGGCAGATCCGGACCGTTGACATCATTTCCAAGGGAAAGATTCATGATATCGACCTTATCCTTAATGGCTTGATCGATCGCAGCAATAACTTGCTCCGTCGTTCCGCCCCCTCCTGGTCCGAGTGCCCGATAAGCAATAATCTTCGCCTCTGGGGCAACACCGCGGATTTTACCATTAGCGGCGATGATTCCCGCAACATGTGTACCGTGAATGGTCGCTTTGCCAATAGCACGGGTTTCCATAGGATCCTTGTCGTTATCAACAAGGTCGTGTCCACCGCCATAGTTGCGCCGAAGGTCGGGATGGGTGTAATCCACACCGGTATCGATGACCGCGACAGTGATTCCTTTGCCAGTGAGGCGTTGATTTTTCGGTGAAAATAATCCGCGTACCTCTTCCCCTCCAATGATTTTGACGCTCTCCTCAGTCTGGGCCTGGTAACTGGTTACGGGAGACACGTTTAGAATTTTAACGTTTTCTGCTAGTTTTGTGATGGCCGCGCGGTTGCCCTCAATGGAAAATCCTGTGATGGCTTCCGTAAAAATACGGCGCAGTTTGATGTCCTTGTATGATGTGAGGAACTGTTTGATTTGTTCTTTAGTTTGTGGTTGTTTTGTAACGACGATGGCGACGGTTTGCTGATTTGGGATCGGCGGTGTGATCAGTTTCCTTGTTTGGGATTGGATTGGTGCGGGTATGGTGATGGATGTAATTAGAATAATGGCTAGAATAAGTTTCTTCATTTTGCTGATTTCCCCTTTTTTCATAGGGTTTTCTTTGGGTGAAGGAAATATGCAGGAGGATTTTTTGGGGAGGGGATATCTGTGGTGGAGTTTACCCTCCACTTTTACCAAAATACCTTCCGCTACCCATTTCCCCAATAAAAAAAGAGACCTTTTTCAAAAAAAGATCTCTCAAAAAATTATTTCGTTCCAAACAACCGATCTCCAGCATCGCCTAGTCCTGGTACGATATAGCCGTGGTCATTCAGCTTTTCATCTAACGCTGCAATATAGATATCAACATCCGGGTGAGCCGTTTTCACCGCTTCGACTCCCTCTGGTGCCGCAATCAAACACATAAACTTGATATGTTTCGCGCCGCGCTTCTTCAACGAGTTGATTGCTTCATTGGCTGAACCGCCAGTTGCCAGCATTGGATCAACGACGATGAAATCACGTTCTTCCACATCACTTGGAAGTTTTGCATAGTATTCAACTGGCTTAAGTGTTTCCGGATCACGGTAAAGACCGATATGGCCTACCTTTGCTGCCGGAATTAATTTCAAAATCCCATCAACCATTCCAATCCCTGCGCGCAGAATCGGAACAAGACCGATTTTCTTCCCGGAAAGAACCTTTGATTGGGCCGGACAAACCGGCGTTTCAATCGTAATATCTTCAAGCGGCATATCCCTCGTGATCTCAAAAGCCATAAGTGTTGCCACTTCGTCTACCAATTCCCTGAACTCTTTCGTTCCTGTGTTTTTATCACGTATGTATGTAAGCTTATGCTGAATGAGTGGGTGGTCGAAGACGTAAACCTTTGCCACAAAAATCGCCCCTTTTATAAAAAATTTAACATCAAACACTTCGTCTAATTTTACAGAAAAACATCCAAGAGGGCAAATAAAAATCGACCTTTTTTATAAAAAGGCCGATTCCCAAAAATCTTAATATTCAGGATATAAAACAAATTTGCTCGTTAACGCTTCAACGCGCTTGCTAGCTTCTTCAAGCTTCGCTTTGTCTTCATGGTTTTTCAAAGTAAACGCAATAATCGATGCAATTTCATCCATATCCTCTAAACCGAAGCCGCGGCTTGTAACAGCTGCAGTACCAATACGGACACCGCTTGTTACAAATGGGCTGTTTTGATCGTAAGGAATGGTATTTTTGTTAACGGTAATTCCTACTTCATCAAGGACATGCTCAGCCACTTTACCAGTTAAGCCAAGAGTCGTTACATCCACTAATAATAAGTGGTTGTCCGTTCCGCCGGAAACAAGCTTTAAGCCTTCTTTTTGCAGACCTTCAGCAAGACGTTTTGCGTTCGCAATAATGTTTCCTGCATACTCTTTAAAGCTGTCCTGCAATGCTTCGCCAAAAGCAACCGCTTTTGCAGCAATCACATGCATTAATGGACCGCCCTGGATTCCAGGGAAAATGGACTTATCAATCTTTTTCGCAAACTCTTCACGGCAAAGAATCATCCCGCCGCGTGGGCCTCTTAAGGTTTTATGCGTAGTAGTCGTAACAAAATCTGCATATGGAACAGGATTTTGGTGAAGACCTGCCGCAACAAGACCTGCAATATGAGCCATATCCACCATTAAATAGGCGCCCACTTCATCAGCGATTTCACGGAATTTTTTAAAGTCAATTTCGCGAGGATATGCGCTGGCACCCGCAACAATCAATTTCGGCTTATGCTGGCGAGCTTTTTCTAAAACATCCTCATAATTGATGCGGTGTGTTTCTTCATCTACACCGTACTCAACGAAATTATATTGAACACCACTGAAGTTTACCGGACTTCCGTGTGTTAAGTGACCGCCGTGTGAAAGGTTCATCCCTAGAACGGTATCGCCTTGCTCAAGAATTGTGAAGTAAACAGCCATGTTTGCTTGTGCACCGGAGTGTGGCTGTACGTTCGCATGCTCTGCACCGAAGATTGCTTTCGCACGGTCACGCGCTAAATCTTCTACGATATCAACATATTCGCAGCCGCCATAATAGCGTTTTGCTGGATATCCTTCGGCATATTTATTAGTTAAAACAGACCCCTGTGCTTCCATAACCGCTTCGCTTACAAAGTTTTCTGATGCAATTAATTCAATCTTCGCGCGCTGACGTCCTAATTCCTGTTGAATTGCCTGAAATACCTGCTCGTCCTGCTGTGATAAGTGCTTCATAAAGATCCCCCTTTATTGGTTAAAATCCGCTATTCAGTTAAAATCAACCTCATTTTAACATAGTTTTTTGGTTATCGAAAAAGAAAGAATATTTGAATTTTTGGAATTGCTTTCATGAAAAAATGCTTATTAGCTACAGCTCAAATTCTCACTTTTACGCTCGTATACGGCTCTTTCCCCACCAATGAGTTTTGGCCGTGTCCGTGCAAGCGTTACGTGGGCATGTCCCACCATTTTTTGCTTCACGCGAACGGGTACAGCGACATGTTTTAAATGCATGCCGATAAAGGTTTGGCCGATATCAATTCCCGCATCCGCCTTGATAAATTCCACGACGACTGCATCCGTCATTTTTTCAAATGCGTACGTTGCCATTGCCCCACCTGCTTTTCGTACGGGCACAACCGAAACCTCGTCCAATTTCCGTTCGTTCGCTGTTGCCCTTTCGATCACCAATGCACGGTTTAAATGCTCGCAGCATTGGAAGGCCAAACGAATTCCAGTCTTCTCCTGAAATTGTTTTAACTGGCGAAAAATCATTTCCGCGACCTCTAACGTACCGGATGTGCCGATTTTTTCGCCCATGACCTCGCTTGTACTGCAGCCGACCACCAAGAGCTGACCCGGTTTTAAGTCGGCCTGGTCGTTAAACTCTGACAGTATCGCTTCTAATTCCTGTTCCCACTTCTTTATCATGATTTTCGCCCCTTATTTTGGGATATTAAAGATGCTTATTTTCAATTTCAGTAATTTTGTTGACACGATTGGCATGTCGGCCACCTTCAAACTCGCCTGTCAGCCAAATTTGCGCGATATCTCTCGCAAGACCGGGGCCAATCACGCGCTCTCCCATTGTTAAAATATTGCTGTCATTATGGGCACGTGTTGCCTTTGCACTGAATGTATCATGAACAATTGCCGCACGAATTCCTTTTACTTTGTTTGCCGCAATGCACATGCCAATGCCGGTGCCGCAAATCAAAATGCCGCGGTCAAACTCGCCGTTTGCTACTTTTTCCGCAACCGGCAGGGCATAGTCGGGATAATCGACGGATGTTTCGCAGTCACAGCCAAAGTCCTGATATTCGATGCCCAATTCATCTAGTAAATGAGCGATTTCCTTGCGAATATTCACGCCGCCATGATCTGATGCCAATGCTACCTTCATAAAAATACCCCCAGATTTAAATTTACTCTGCCTACATTTTGACATACCCGGAGAAAAAGATAAAGTTTCTTACCATCACAAAAAAGGCCCTCCAATTAAGATGGAGAGCCAGCCTTACGTATGCTTCGTTATTTTTTCAATAACGATATCAATTAATTTTTCAAGCTCCTGAAATGTTTCGCGATAAATAGAGACGTTCCCGCCATAGGGATCACTTACATCTTGAAAGACGGTTTCTCCGGTATATTCCTTAAGGGTAAAAAGCTTCGCCGCCGATTCCGGATAATAATTCAAAATCGCGCCCTTATGGGAACCGGTCATCGTTAAAATCAGATCCGCCCAGCCCACTTCTTCTCCCGTCAGCATACTGGATTGATGATTATGTACAATTTGATTTTCCTCCAACACCTGCTTGGCGTGTGCCGAAGCTTCATTGCCGTCCACCGCAAAAACCCCTGCTGAGCGAACCTCAATGCCTTCGAGGTTTTTATTTTTCAAAATTGCTTCCGCCATTGGACTCCTACATGTATTTCCCGTACAAACAAATAAGATGCGCCGCATGTTACTTGCCCCCTTTCTTTCTAGTATTTTAACAAATTACTGCCATCATCACCAAAAAAGTGGAAGCAGTTTTACCCCGAAAGCTAGCAGGATCGTACCGCCAAGCGCCTCGCTATAGGGGCCTATCCAGCCTTGTACCTTTCTGCCGAGCAAGAGACCCGCCCATGCTTGCAAGGTTGCTACAATCCCAAAGCATATAATAACCATAATGGTTTTGGCACCATATATTCCGAGAGTAAGGCCAAGGGAAAAACTATCGAGGCTCACACTGAGGGCAAAAACAATTAAACCAAACCCAACTGGGGTCATCACTTTTTCATCGCCTTTTTTGAAGCTGCCCCAGATCATTTGCACTCCTAAAATGATGAGCAGCAGACCGCCGATTAGGGACGCAAAGGTACCGAATTTTGCCGATAAAAATTTTCCGGCCAGGATTCCTACGAGCGGCATCCATACATGAAAAAGTCCGATGGTCAGACCGATTTTAAAAATTTGCCGTCGTCTGAGGTTGTACATCCCCATGCCGAGGCCAACAGAAAAGGCATCCATACCTAGCGCGAGTGCCATTATTACGAGTGTAAGGATTTCTCCAATCATTGCTGACATTCTTTCTCCGCCCCCTTGGACTTGCTATTTCAACATATGCACGTCCACTGCCGTTTAGAAGTCAGACCTGAGAAATTGGGGAATTAGATTTATTGTCCACTTGGGCCTTTTTATTTGCCACTTTTATGAGTTATTTTCCATTCATGTTATTTTCATTTAAAAGCAGGGCCTTGAACCTTGGCACCGATACTTTTGTATCTGGTATTCTATTATTTACCACTTTCGTCACTTTATTTACCACTTCCACCCATATATCAGCCTTCCCAGCAACCAAAAAAAGCACCCAGTCCCCCCAGGTGCTCCCCCAAAAACAATTATTCCGAAATAACCTTATTCCCCGCAGCCTTCTCCAGCCGGTTCATAATTGCCAGACCAACTCCGCCCCTCGGGAACATTTCACTAAAAATTACATCGACCTTTTCTAAATTAAATCGCCGCAATGTATCATAAAGCTCCGTTGCAACCGTTTCGAGCTCAGCCCTTTGTCCACAAGCAATGACAACATCCGCCGAAAATTCACTCTTATTCTCCTCCGTTGTCAGCACGCCGACACGCAAACCCTCACGCAGTTTTTCATCCACAAGCTCCTGAAGAAACGACCGGCTCCCATCGATTAAATAAAGCGGAGCATTCGGGGCGTAATGACGGTATTTCATCCCAGGCGATTTCGGCTTCAATCCACCTTCGCCGGCACCACTCTCAAGCGCCGGATCCATCCGAACCTCCCCAATCACTTCCTCAAGCTGCTCCTTTGTCACACCACCTGGCCGCAAAATAACTGGAACCGCTTCCGTACAATCCACAACGGTCGACTCGACACCAACACCGGTCGGACCCGCGTCCAGCACCCCGGCAATTTTCCCTTGCAAATCCTCAATCACATGCTCAGCATGAGTCGGACTTGGCTTTCCTGAACTATTCGCACTTGGTGCCGCAATCGGCAGACCGCACGCCTTTAGCAGCGAGAGGGCGACCGGATGGTCCGGCATCCTCACTCCAACCGAGTCAAGACCCGCAGTTGCTTTTTCCGAAAGCACGCCTTGCTTCTTTTTAAATATAATCGTCAATGGACCTGGCCAAAATGCCTCCATCAACCGCTCTGCCGTTTCCGGTATTTCCGCCACAAATCGACACAACTGCTCCCGATCCGCAATATGAATAATTAACGGGTTATCCCCAGGTCTGCCCTTTGCCGCAAAAATCTTCGCGACCGCCACGTCGCTCTCCGCATTCCCGCCAAGGCCGTAAACCGTTTCCGTCGGGAGCGCAACCACCTCATTTTCTCGTAAAAAATGTGCTGCATCCACAATATGTGGATTATTTTCTAAGATATCCACATAGTTATCCACTTTCCAAACTTTTGTGTTCATAGTTATCCACCTTTATATAAAAACAAAACTTCTATCGAAATTTGCCGAATCTAGGCACCTAGACTCATATTTTTCACATTATACGTTTGCAAGTATAAAAGAAGGTGTGGAAAAATACAAGTTTTGTCCACAAATTGTGTATAACTTAGTGGAAATCGTGGATAACTTTGCCCAAATATCCACATCTACAATAAAAATTTCAGAAAAATCGAGTTATCCACATTTAAAATATGTCGAATATGCTCAGACCCGTTCATTTCAGACGGTAATTCCGCACGTTCAATCTCTTGAAATCCTAGTAAATTGAAAAATGGCAGGGCCGCCCGCTTATTCGTCGCCAAAAATAAACTTTCCATCCCCTTCTCCTTCGCAAGCTTCATCATTTGTTCCACAAGAATAAAGATTTCTTTTTCCGCCTGCCCTGGGGTGACCACCAATGAGCGAAGCAGGCCAAAGCCTTCAAACGCCTCGATTCCAAGCGTGCCCTTTAATTGTCCTTCCACATCCTCTAGCAGCAAAAAGTATTCAATCGTTTCGTCTGTTAGTCCGTCGGTCCCAAGGTTTGCCTTGATCAAGAACTCTCTTAATTTCCCCAAATCCTGCTTATTTGCCGTGCGAATCAATGCCTGCATCGTGTTCCACCCCATTTTTATAAATTCTATTCTATGAATATGAGAAAATAGGAAAAGTAGAACAATGAACTCTATTATTTTTAAAACAAGGCTATGTTAAACTTATCTGTTGATTTCCGTTCCAGGCACAAGCGGTTCACAGGCGTGCCGGGGAGCCTCCTCGCCGCTTCGCTCCTGTGGGGTCTTTTCCCCTGCCCCGTACTCCCGCAGGACACTGAATTGCTTCCTTGAATCCACCCACGCACGAAGAAAATGCGTTAGCATTTTCGAGGAGTCTCCGTGCCTTCCACTCCACTTAACAGGGTTAAAAAATCAACAATGTCCTTTAACACAGACTAAAACAAAAAAGAACCCTTCCCATTGAAAGAGTTCTTAGTCAAAAAGCTTTTTCCACAATTCTACTACGAAAAATTTCACTTGAACAGGATCCTCGTCTTTAGAGGTATAAACAGGCGCTTGAGCTGTCTGTTCGGATTTGCTTACATCCACGGACTTTTCCACAGTATTTTTATCAGTGGTTTCAGCCTTTTGCTCTACACCACTAGTAGCCGGTGCAGATTTCTCCTTAACATCACTAGTAACTGCAGTAGGATTTTCTTCAGTATTATTAGTCGTTGTAGTAGACTTTTCCTCAACCTCGCTAGTTCGTGTTACAGGATTTTGCTCAACCTTACTATCTGTTTCTACATGCTTTTTCTCAACTTTACTAGTAGAGGTCACAAATCTTCGCTCAGAATCCGTCGATTCTTGCTCTTCGTCACTCCCTGCCGCCACAGCCTTTTGCTCTTCTCCTTGGTCTTCCACTTTTTCACTAGTTTTCTCCGAATCCCTCTGAACTTCCGACTCCGATTTTACCTTTTCATCAAACCCATCGCTCACCGCAACCCCATTTGAAAAATCAAGAAAGCATAATGGCGGATATAGCACACACCACCAGTTTGCACCTTTTCCTTCACCAAGCGTGATTAAAATCGCTTGATACTCACCTGCAGGATATAAAAACTCGCCATATAACTTCGTTGGAAACTGAACCTTACCGAACTCGACATGCACTGCTTGCTTCGAACCTTTAGCCGCAACCGTTTTTTCCGCAATGTCCTGAATTTCCGGGAGCTTTGACTTAATTACCGATCTTGCTTTATTAATCGAAGTTAAATCCTTCACCCAAACGGTAATTTTCGCATTCACCGCATCCCTTACTTCACGCTTCAACTGCTGGTCAGCCGGCACATCACTGTTTGCTAGAATCCTTAAGCGGATCGCTTCCCCCGGAATCACCACTGACTCCTTCGCAATCGCTTCATTTTTCGGTATATATAAACTTAATATCGTCCCAAACGATAAAATTAGAAGATACGCCCAAATCAATGTTTTACTATGCATTCTTAGCACCGTCCCTTCGATATCCTCATTGTGGACAGAAACTAAGAATCTTAAACTAGTAATTTTTAATATTTTTAAAAGAAAAGCGGAAGCGCCTCGTTCAGCTCCGACAAGCACAAGACAAGCCGGCCGAAAGGTTGATCTTTAACCTTTTGGACGGATTGGCTTGTGACCTAGAGGGGCTAGGCGCTGGAGCTGGACAATTCTCAAAGTTGAAAAAACGCCCCTACACCCCGAAGCCAATTTCCGCAAACACCATCCGGTCCTTACCGTTTATATCATTCACAATCTCCACTTTTACGTCTTTAAAGGCTTTTTGAAAAAGCTCCGCTACCGCTTCGCCCTGACCGGCCCCAATTTCAAAGCCAACGAGCGCGACCGGCGCTAGTACACGAGGCAGCTCTTCCATAAAGCGGCGGTAAAAATCCAAGCCGTCCTCACCAGCAAACAACGCCCGGTGCGGCTCATGCTCCGTTACCACTTCAGACATTGTTATTATATCGCCAGTAGGAATATAAGGCGGATTGGAAATTACGACATCAAGCTCTTCTTGAAAAGGCTGAAGCAGGTCTCCTAGATAAAATTTGACGTCCGCCCCAAGCAGCCGGGCATTTTCTTTTGCCACCTTCAGTGAATCCTCGGCAATATCGGAGGCGGAAACATTTAATGTTGGGTCCTCAAGTTTTAGCGAAATCGCAATCGCGCCGCTCCCAGTCCCAATATCCGCAAGTTTTTTCGTGTCTTTCGGAAGCCTTTTTACTCTTTTCAATGTTTCATAAACAAGTTCTTCCGTTTCCGGCCGCGGAATCAGCACTGCTTCATTCACGATAAACGTTCGGCCGTAAAATTCCTCTGAGCCGATGATATATTGAATTGGAGTTCCTTTCACATGCTCATGCACTGCTTTTTCAAATTGGTCCCAAACGGTTGGGTCCAAATCCTCTCTGACATTCGCAAATAGATGTGCCCGCGACATTCCGGTGAAATGGCGGAGGAGAAGTTCCCCTGAGTTCTCATCTCGGTTAGATTTTTTTAAAAAAGAAGAAGCCCATTGAAGAGCTTCGTAAATTTTTTTACTCATTTGCGGCATTTTCCAATCTTCTTGCTTGGTCATCTAAAACCAAAGCATCAATAATTTCCTCAAGCTTGCCTTCAATGATTTGATCAAGTTTTTGAATCGTTAAACCGATTCGGTGGTCCGTCACGCGATTTTGCGGATAGTTGTAAGTTCGAATCCGCTCTGAACGGTCACCGGTACCAACCGCAGATTTCCTCGCCTGGTCAAGCTCCGCCTGAGCTTCCTGCTGGAACTTGTCATATACACGTGCCCTTAAGATCTTCATGGCTTTATCCTTGTTCTTATGCTGGGATCTTTCGTCCTGACTGGTTGCGACGATACCAGTCGGAATATGGGTTAAACGAACCGCTGACATGGTCGTGTTAACGCTCTGTCCACCGGCACCGCTTGATGCGAAAGTATCAAAGCGGATATCCTTATCGTTGATCTCGATATCAAACTCTTCTGCTTCCGGCAGCGTAGCAACGGTTGCAGTAGAGGTATGGATGCGGCCGCCTGACTCAGTTTCCGGAACGCGCTGCACACGGTGGGCACCATTTTCATATTTTAGTTTGGAATAGGCACCTGTCCCGGTAATCATAAAGATAATTTCTTTATAGCCGCCGAGGCCGGTTTCGTTGGCATCAATTACCTCTGTTTTCCAGCCCTGTGATTCAGCATAACGGCTGTACATTCGATATAATGTACCTGCAAACAACGCTGCCTCATCCCCGCCCGCAGCACCGCGGACTTCCATGATCACGTTTTTGTCATCGTTCGGATCTTTTGGAATGAGAAGAATTTTAAGCCGTTCTTCCAATTCTTCGATTTGCGCTTCAAGTTCATGAACCTCTTCTTTTACCATTTCGCGCATTTCAGCATCTAGTTTATCCTCAAGCATGGCTTTCGCATCTTGAAGCTGTTCCTTCGCTTCTTTATATTGACGATAAGTTTGTACAGTTTCTTGTATATCAGATTGTTCTTTTGAATAATCACGCAGTTTTTTTGAATCATTAATAATTTCCGGATCGCTTAAAAGTTCGTTCAACCTTTCGTAGCGATCTTCAACAGATTGAAGACGATCAAACACAGTTACTTCACCTCAAATTTTAGTCCATAACATTCTAATTATAGTATAGGTGAAATGCATGCGTCAAAACCAAATATTACGGGAAAAATTTTAATAAAAAAACATGCCCTAAAAATCAGAGCATGTTATCTGCGGTCTTCCTGTACTCGAACCTCAATATTGTAGCGTGGCAAGGCTTGGACTAGTTTCTTATGAAGGCGCGCTTCCGCATCCTCTCGCTGCTGATCATTCAGCATGCCGTTTTTATAAACATTCACCCACATTCGGTCACCATTAATCCAAACCGAATCCGTTCTGAATTCATGCGTATCCCGAATGACCTTTTTCGCCTTCCTCACATCAATCCCAGTATCCTGCCCTCCCCCGGTACCACGGGTGCTCGTACCTTCCAGGTTAAGAAAATTGGGATTCTGATTCTGAACATCCTGGCCAACAAGAGGTTTCTTATACTTATTAGACATCTCATTTGGGGCACTGCGATCCTTGCGCAAATCATAATTCGCAGCATCATTCTTCCCCTGACAACCACCGGCAAAAAGCATGGTAAGCAATAATGAAGGAACAATAAACTTTCTCAATGTTTACACCTCCATTACTATCATTCCCATGCCCTCACTAACTTCTCAAGAGAATTCTTTCCATTTGACAAAATTCGGGTGGTGCCTGGCACCACCCGAATTTTGTCAAAACAAATATTTACATTTTTGAAGCTGCTTCTTCCTGTTCACGATAGGCGTTTTTTGGGACTTCGTGGTGGTGACGGCAGCGTGGTTCGTAGGCCTCGGATGCACCGACCAGGATAATGGGGTCGTGGTAGGATGCAGGCCGGCCGTCGATTAGGCGCTGGGTTCGGCTTGATGGGGAACCGCAGACGGTGCAGACGGCTTGGAGTTTTGTGACGTGTTCAGCGATGGAGAGGATGGCTGGTACTTGTCCAAAGGGTTCGCCGCGGAAATCCATGTCAAGGCCAGCGACAATTACACGGTGGCCGCTGTCGGCTAGCTGCTGAACAATGCGAACAATTCCTTCATCAAAAAATTGAACTTCGTCGATCGCAATAATATCGATGTCTGACTCGATATGGTGCAGAATTTCAATGGAGTGGGAAATGGGCTTCGCAATAAAAGAAGAGCCATTATGGGAGACTACAGATTGCTCACTGTAGCGATTATCAATTTTTGGTTTAAACACAGCTATTTTTTGCTTGGCAAATTGAGCGCGTCTTACGCGACGGATCAATTCCTCTGATTTTCCAGAAAACATACTGCCACAGATAACCTCAACCCATCCGCTTTGTTTCATTACATACATAAAACGGCCTCTCCTTCCTAAAAGCAAAACCTAATAAAAATCTATATTTTTTCAATAAAAAACAGGCAAGTAAAATTTCTCTTGCCTGTTTTGGGCGTTCATAATTACTGTTGTTGTGACTTAAGGCCGTATTTTTTGTTGAAACGGTCAACACGTCCACCAGCTTCAGCGAATTTTTGACGACCAGTGTAGAATGGATGACATTCAGAACAAGTTTCAACACGGATCTCATTTTTAACTGAACCAGTTTCAAATGTGTTACCGCATGCACAAGTCACCTTAACTGTTTTATAATTCGGATGAATTCCTGCTTTCATTTTTTTCAGCTCCTTCCGCCCTGAATCTTTCGAAACAGAGTTATCATAAGTGCTTGTCTTAAACAGGCACTGAAATACTTAAAACACACTGTACCCATTATAACAACGAGCGTTTACTTTTGCAAGCAAGGATTTTTTGGAAAAACTGTAGTTAACTTCCGCTCCAGGCGCAAGCGGTTCGTGGGCGGTCTGGGGAGCCTCCTCGTCGCTTACGCTCCTGCGGGGTCTCCCCTGTTCCGTACTCCCACAGGAGTCTTCGCGCCTTCCGCTCCAATCAACTGTGTTAAAAATCATACTGTCTTTTGAAAATCGCCCTACGAACGGCGGGACTTCATTTCCTCGCCCAGCTGCGCAAAGAACTCCTCGTTTGATTTTGTTTGTCTTAGTTTTTTCAAGAAGCGCTCGGCAAAATCTGGTGAATCAGACATCGATTTACGAATCGCCCATAATTTATCCAAATGATCTTTTGGAAGAATAAGCTCTTCTTTCCGTGTTCCAGAACGACGGATATCGAGTGCAGGGAAAATCCGGCGCTCAGCAAGTGAACGATCAAGGTGCAGCTCCATATTACCGGTACCTTTAAATTCTTCATAAATAACATCATCCATACGTGATCCAGTATCTACCAATGCTGTAGCCAAAATCGTTAAACTTCCGCCCTCTTCAATATTACGAGCGGCACCGAAGAAACGCTTTGGACGGTGGAAAGCAGCCGGGTCAATACCTCCGGATAACGTTCTTCCGCTTGGCGGAATCACCAGGTTGTAAGCACGAGCCAGACGAGTAATACTATCCATCAAAATCACGACATCACGTTTGTGTTCAACAAGGCGCATCGCGCGGTCTAACACAAGCTCGGCCACTTTAATATGGTTTTCCGGCACTTCATCAAAGGTTGAGCTGACAACATCTCCGGCAACTGAACGTTCAATGTCGGTAACCTCTTCCGGGCGTTCATCAATGAGCAAGACAATTAATTCCACATCCGGATGGTTCGTTGTGATACTGTTAGCGATTTCTTTTAACAGCATTGTTTTACCAGCCTTTGGCGGAGCAACAATCAAGCCCCTTTGACCAAAACCGACGGGTGCAACTAAATCCATGATTCTTGTTGAAAGGGATTTTGGGGTAGTTTCAAGCTTCATCTGTCTATTTGGATACAGAGGTGTTAACGCTGGAAAATAAACGCGTTCCTTCGCGGATTCCGGGTCTTCCCCATTTACAGCTTCTACATGTAATAACCCGTAATAACGTTCATTTTCTTTAGGAGGACGAACCTTACCTGAAACCTTATCACCATTCCGAAGATCGAAGCGGCGGATTTGCGATGCAGAAATATAGATATCCTCGGAACTCGGCGAATAATTAATCGGCCGGAGGAATCCAAATCCTTCTGACTGGATAATTTCCAGAACGCCTTCCATGAAAAAATAACCCTGCTGTTCGGCACGAGCTTTTAGGATGGCAAAAATTAATTCTTTTTTCGTTAATTTGCTGTAATAGGTCACTTTATATTCGCGCGCAAGCTCATAAAGCTCCTTCAGCTTCATGTTTTCTAAACTTGATATTGTTAAGTCCATTTGTACACCACTCTATTTGATTTTTTCGTCCGCAGGTTATATTAATATTAATAAAATCGGCGGGGAATTGTTATGATTTTCTTCACACCAATTTGAGTTATATGTGATTGGAGGATGAGAAAGTAAATGAAGAAATGAATAGAATTGTAGAAAGTTTTGTGTCTAAAACAATTTCTATTGTACCCCCTTTGCGAAAAATTAATCAACTATTATTTAGGAATTGGAAAATTTTAGAGAGGAGGAGTTTTTAGAAAAGAGACTAGACCTTTGCGGGTCCAGCCTCCCTATCATTTTTATTTAATGACTAAATTCGGTTTCTTTTTCAAGCTGTGACGGCCGTCGATGAATCTGACTGTTCCTGATTTCGCCCGCATGACAACGGAATGAGTAGAACCATGAGATCCTTTAAATTGAACACCGCGCAATAATTCTCCGTCCGTTACACCGGTCGCAGCAAAAATCGCGTCATCGCCCTTCACAAGGTCCTCCATGCGAAGAACTTTGTTGACATCAAGCCCCATTTTTATACAGCGTTCGATTTCAGCGTCGCTTTGCGGCACTAATTTTCCCATTAACTCGCCGCCAAGGCATTTTAGGGCAACAGCGGAGATTACCCCTTCAGGTGCGCCACCGGAACCAAATAGGATGTCCACGCCGGTATTATCGAAAGCTGTATTGATTGCTCCCGCAACATCACCGTCATTAATCAATTTGATTCTTGCACCGGCTTCACGAAGTTGTTGAATAATATGTTCGTGGCGGGGACGATTTAAAACCGTTGCAACCACGTCTTCAATATCTTTATTTTTCGCTTTAGCAACTGCCTTTAAATTGTCCAGAACAGATGCATTGATATCGACAAGACCAACTGCTTCCGGTCCTACCGCAATTTTCTCCATGTACATATCCGGTGCATGAAGAAGGTTACCATGGTCAGCAACCGCAAGAACGGCAAGGGCGTTCCAACCGCCTGATGCTAAAATATTGGTTCCTTCAAGCGGATCGACTGCGATATCCACACGGGGTCCATAACCATTTCCAAGTTTTTCACCGATATAAAGCATCGGTGCCTCGTCCATTTCCCCTTCCCCAATAACGACGGTTCCCTTCATTGGAACGGTGTCAAACACGTCACGCATTGCTGTTGTTGCAGCACCGTCTGCTTCGTCTTTTTTTCCGCGGCCCATCCATCTAGCGGAAGCAAGTGCTGCTGCTTCTGTTACACGGACAAGTTCCATTGATAAACTTCTTTCCATCAGTTCCATCCCCCAATTCTCTCACCCGAGAGCTGCCTAAGTTGTGTACTAGTACTGTAAGTTTCTTGTTCCAATGGCCGAAAAAACTATTTTTTAAAAATCATGTATTCTTATGGTGTTCTAATTCTTCCTTCGTTAACGCTTCACGCCAAACCGTAGCGCCCAAGCCGTTTAATTTTTCGACAAGTTCACTGTAGCCGCGGTCGATATGCTCGAGCCCAGTTACCTCAGTAATTCCTTCCGCCATCAGACCAGCGATGAAAAGGGCTGCCCCTGCTCTCAAGTCGCTTGCTTTCACCTTCGCCCCCTGAAGCTGAACAGGACCGTTGATGATTGCCGAACGCCCTTCTACTTTAATATTGGCGTTCATTCTTCTTAACTCATCAATATGTTTAAAACGGGCACCATAAATGGTATCCGTTACAACGCTCGAACCTGTGGCCCTTGTTAATAGCGTAGTAAACGGCTGCTGCAAATCGGTTGGAAATCCAGGATAGACGAGGGTTTTAATATCCACCGTCTTTAGATTAGAAGCACCCGAGACAAACACTTGATCATCACCGGATTCGATTTCAACACCCATTTCTCGAAGCTTGGCAATCAATGATTCTAAATGCTGCGGAATCACATTATCAATGAGAACCCCGTCGCCAGCCGCGGCAGCTAAAATCATATAAGTCCCCGCCTCAATCCGGTCAGGAATAATCGTATGACGGCAACCGTGAAGACTGTCAACACCGTCAATCCGAATCACATCGGTTCCAGCACCCTTAATTTTCGCCCCCATATTGGTTAAAAGAGTTGCAACATCAATAATCTCCGGCTCTTTTGCCGCATTCTCAATGATGGTCCGCCCTTTTGCGCGAACGGCTGCAAGCATGATATTAATCGTTGCGCCGACACTGACGACATCAAGATAAATCCGTGCACCGCGGAGCTCGTCCGCCCGTAAATAAATGGCGCCTTGTTCATTCGTGATACTAGCACCTAATGCTTCGAACCCTTTAATATGCTGATCAATCGGGCGCGGGCCTAGATGGCAGCCTCCTGGAAGCCCAATAACTGCCTTTTTAAAGCGGCCCAGCATCGCACCCATCAAATAATAGGATGCACGAAGCTTTTTAACCTTCCCGTTTGGCAGTGGCATCGAGATCATTTTCGATGGATCGATGGTCATTTCATCCTCAGACAGCTCAACCTTTCCGCCAATTTCTTCGAGCAAGTCTTTAAGAATGTCTACATCCGAAATATGCGGCAATCCTTCAATGGTTACTGGTGATTCCGCCAAAATCGTCGCTGGAATAAGGGCAACAGCGCTGTTTTTGGCTCCACTAATCCTTACGGTACCACGAAGTGGGTAACCGCCCGCAATCTTTAGCTTTTCCATTTTCGACTCCCTTCTAAGCCTTTCTCACGTCCTACACATGGGTCGACATATTTTAATTAATGCCAATAACGGCTTTAGGTAATTTTTTCCAATAACAATAAGCATATTTCGACAGCTTGTCTATCCTCTAGTTTACACGAAAATTCTATTTTCATGTATTAATATTAAAAAAAGTTACATCAAATTACTGGAAATTTTGCCGAATTACGCGTTAGAACGAGCATTCCAATCCTTTAAGAAGGCTTCAATTCCTTTATCTGTTAGTGGGTGGTGGAATAAGCCCATCAATACTTTATATGGAATTGTCGCAATATGTGCCCCTCTTAAAGCCGCTTCTGTCACATGAATTGGGTTGCGGATGGATGCTGCAATAATTTCGGTTTCAAGACCGTGTACAGCAAAGATTTCAGCAATCTGTGAAACTAGGTCTAGTCCCACTTGACCGATATCATCCAATCTTCCGAGGAATGGTGAAACATATGTAGCTCCTGCTCTAGCTGCTAGAAGTGCCTGATTAGCATTGAAAATCAATGTTACATTTGTCTTAATGCCTTCTTGTGAGAAAGCATGAACCGCTTTTAACCCATCAGGTGTCATTGGAACTTTAATTGTTACATTTGGTGCGATGGTTGCAAGTTCTTTCCCTTCACGAATCATCCCTTCTGCATCAAGGGCAATAACTTCTGCACTTACAGAACCAGGAACAAGGCTAGCAATTTCTCTAATCCGATCGGGAAATGAAATATTTCCTTCTTTTGCGACAAGTGTTGGATTTGTCGTAACACCTGAAAGTAAACCAAGCTCATGTACTTCACGGATTTCATCTAGATTTGCTGTATCAATAAAAAATTTCACAACGTTTCCCTCCAATTTTTCGATGAATTTCGGCAAAATTTTCAGTTTTTGTCGAACACACTGAAACCGCCCTCTTTAGGAAGGGCGGTTTCGCTTTCATTGACAATCGTACACTATTTCAATAGCCTATTTCAAGGGTATACAAGAATTAAGCTTTTTGAGAGGAACCAAATTCACGCATTTTGCCAATAACGGTTTCTTTAATGGCATCGCGTGCAGGTCCTAAGTATTTACGTGGGTCATATTCATTTGGTTTTGCAGCTAATACTTCGCGAACAACTTTCGCAGAAGCAATTTGGTTTTCTGTATTTACATTAATTTTCGCTGTTCCAAGCGAAATCGATCTTTGAATATCTTTTGTTGGAATTCCAGTACCACCATGAAGAACTAATGGCACACCTGTAAGGTTTCCGATTTCTTCCATTTCTTTAAATCCAAGGTTTGGTTCCCCTTTGTAAGGACCATGAACAGAACCTAAAGCAGGAGCAAGGCAATCAATACCAGTACGTTTCACTAATTCCACACACTCATTTGCATCCGCATAAATAATGCTGCCGGAAACATCATCTTCCTGACCGCCAACTGTTCCAAGTTCAGCTTCAACTGAAACACCTTTTGAATGAGCATACTCAACCACTTTAGTAGTCGTTGCGATGTTTTCTTCAAATGGATCATGAGAAGCGTCAATCATGACAGAAGTAAAGCCTGCATCGATTGCTTCTTTACATTTGTCAAAGCTAGAGCCGTGGTCAAGATGAATCGCAACAGGAACGGTAACATTGTAATCTTCCAATAGTCCTTCTACCATTTTTACAACAGTTTTGAACCCGCCGATATAACGTCCTGCACCCTCAGAAACACCAAGAATAACCGGTGATTTTTCTGCTTCAGCAGCTTGAAGAATAGCTTGAGTAAATTCTAAGTTATTAATGTTAAATTGCCCAACAGCATAGCCTTCTGCTTTTGCTTTTTTGAGCATTTCGGTCATAGAAACTAAAGGCATTTTTCTTCCTCCTTAATTTAGGCTGGTATCTTTTCGCAATAGACTTCCATATAAAGGTTTTCCCTCTATTTTAAGGATTATGTATGTTTCGAAAAGATTTGACTACCAGAAAAAGTTCATATGTATCATATCAAAAAGAAGGAGGAATTACCATCAATCTATCCCAATTTTTAAAACTGTCATAATGAAAGCGCAAACAATAGTAGTACAGTTTTTTCAGTATAATAATAGGCTTAATTCGCTTTTTGCGGCATGTGTTTCTTCACTGCAGCCCTGATGTCATCAATATCAAAGGGCTTCGCAAAATGAGTGATGGCCCCAAGATCCTTCGCTTCTTGAATCATGTCCAATTCACCATAAGCGGTCATGATGATGACGCGAATTTCCGGGTCAATCACTTTCATTCTTTTTAAAATTTCAATTCCGTCCATACCAGGGATTTTCATATCTAAGAGAACGAGATCTGGGTCATGCTTGTTTACAATATCAAGGGCCTGGATGCCATTCGCTGCCTGATAAGTTTGATACCCTTCCTTTTGGAATACCTCATTAAGTAAAATTCGAATTCCAAATTGATCGTCTACGATTAATATTTTCTCTTTCATAACTCCACCTCTTCCCGTTTGATGTGTTCCATTAAATACTATATATTAGTTCAATTCCATATATAATTCTACATTTATTTTGAAATTCCTGCTAATATCAATTGTTATTTTTGCATTTATGCAAAAAAGTCTATAATGAAAGTGCTAAAAGGAGGGTTTTTATGTTAAAAATGTTTACTACTCAATTAACGGGTTTGTTTAAAAAAATTGATGAAAAAGAAGAGTTTTCCTTTGAGGATGGGGCACGATTGCTGGCCCAGGCACCTGTTGGCGACGGAACCATCTATCTTGTCGGATTTCGCGAGATGAAGGCGGTAGAGTTTGAAGCCTTGGAGGGTGCGGAGCCGCTTAAGAGTGCCCAAGTACTGGGTAATTTGACTTCGGTAACCGATGCGGACCGCGTGTTAATTTTTACAAGAACTTCAGCAGATGAGGCGGCCATTACGCTTGCTGGAGTGCTTCAGGAAAAAGGAATTCCGTTTGTCGCGGTTTCAAGTGTGGGGGAGGAAGCGGGACCGCTTGTAGAACTAGCGGATGTTCATATTGATTTGGGGATGAAAAAGGCGCTGCTTCCCGATGAATTTGGCGGACGCTACGGATATCCGTCTTCGATGGCCGGATTGTTCGTCTATTATGGTTTGAAGTTTACGATTGATGAGATTTTAGGGGAATATGAGGAGTAGTTTTGGTCGGATTCTTTTAAAGTGGAAAGTATTTTGATGGAACCGGAGAGTATTTTTCCAAAAGCGGAAAGTATTATCGGAAAACTGGAAAGTAAACACAAATTCCTTTTCAAAAATAGTATTTTATTGAACGAAATCTAGTAAATCCATCTTTAATTAGGATAGAAAGTTACCTTCGCCAGGCTTTTGCCTGGCATTTTCATTGTATTTGTCCATAAAACAAGTGAAGTGGGAAGTATTTCATACAAACCGGAAAGTAAAAACCTCCAAATGGAAAGTACGTACCACAACCCTTCCCCCACAAAAAAGGACCACTCCCTACAACAAGGAATGGTCCAAAAAAACTTATTTCAACGTCGCACGAATAAAGTCGCGGAAAAGCGGCTGTGGACGAGTTGGTCTTGAAACAAACTCTGGGTGGAACTGGGATGCCACGAACCAAGGATGATCTTTCAGCTCGATAATCTCCACTAAACGGCCATCAGGGCTTGTTCCGGAGAACACAAGACCTGCCTCCTCCATCTCCTGACGATATTGATTATTAAACTCATAACGGTGACGGTGGCGCTCATAAATCACTTTCTCTTCATAAGCACTAGACGCCTTCGTATCCTCCACAAGACGTGCCGGATACAAACCAAGACGCAATGTACCGCCTAAATCCTCAACATCCTTCTGCTCAGGAAGTAAATCAATAATTGGATAATCAGTATCTGGAACAAACTCAGCAGAATGTGCACCCTTATGTCCAAGAACATTACGGGCAAATTCAACTGTTGCCAGCTGCATACCTAAACAAATTCCAAGGAACGGCTTCTTATTTTCACGTGCATAGCGGGTCGCTTCGATTTTCCCTTCAATACCGCGGTCACCAAAGCCGCCAGGAACAAGAACACCATCAACATCACTCAATAACTCAGCAACATTCTCAGCTGTCACATCTTCAGAATTAATCCACTTAATTTCTACATCTGCATCAAACGCATAACCGGCATGGCGCATCGCTTCGACAACGGAAATATACGCATCTTGAAGCTCCACATATTTTCCGACGAGGCCAATTCGAGTCTTGCTTGATAAGTGAAGAACCTTATCCACCAATGCATTCCACTCGGTCATATCCGGTTCCGAAGTCACCAATTTCAAGTGATCGCAGACAATTTGGTCCATGTTTTGTTCTTGAAGTGCGAGCGGTACAGAGTAAAGCGTGTCCGCATCACGGCACTCAATTACTGCTTTTGAATCAATATCACAGAACAAGGCAATTTTATCCTTCATATCCTGTGAAACCGGCATTTCCGTACGAACGACAATAATATTTGGCTGAATTCCAAGGCTGCGAAGTTCTTTTACACTGTGCTGTGTTGGCTTGGTTTTCATTTCACCAGCTGCTTTGATATACGGAATCAATGTACAGTGAACATAAAGAACATTGTCACGACCGACATCATTTTTAATTTGACGAATGGCTTCAAGGAATGGCAGTGATTCAATGTCACCAACTGTTCCGCCGATTTCGGTAATAACCACATCCGCACTCGTTTCGTTGCCAGCACGGAATACGCGGTCTTTAATTTCATTGGTAATATGCGGAATAACCTGAACCGTTCCGCCTAAATAATCGCCGCGGCGCTCTTTGCGCAGCACGCTGGAATAAATTTTTCCGGTCGTTACATTGCTATACTTGTTTAAGTTAATATCGATGAAACGCTCATAGTGGCCTAGGTCCAAATCTGTTTCCGCACCGTCATCCGTTACGAACACTTCACCATGCTGATACGGACTCATGGTTCCCGGGTCGACGTTGATGTACGGATCAAATTTTTGAATCGTTACGTTCAATCCACGATTTTTTAATAAACGTCCTAAAGATGCTGCAGTAATCCCTTTTCCAAGCGAGGATACTACGCCGCCTGTTACAAAAATATACTTTGTCATAAATGATTCCCCCTCATATTTACAGTTTGTACATTATCCAGATAGTTTAAGGCATTTTTCAAAAAAAATTCGCCTTACCCTAAGGTGATTGGTTGACGGGGAAGTGAAACTTTTTTACCCCTAAAAACAACAAAAAAGCGCTCCACTTACATAATGTAAGGGAGCGCATATCATCAAAAATTGAATCGTTCCTTTTTTAAGGAGCCCAAAAAAGATAATACAAGGGTGGCGATGAAAAGTCAAGACTATTTCAAGTCCTCAACCTCATCTGCTAATTCATCCTCATCTTCGTCCAGGTCCTCATCGAGTTCTTCATCGTCGAGTTCAAATTCCTCATCGTCCTCAATGACCTCTTCATCCTCATCAAGCTCATCGACGTCGTCAAGCTCATCAAAGACATCTTCATCTTCAAGAACTTCATCCTCATCGTCGGTATAATCGTCGAGATCATCGTATTCCTCTTCATCGATCTCATCGTAATCGTCAAGCTCATCCTCGTCGACAACTTTCTTCGCCTTTTTCTTCTTCGGTTTCACAACTGTAACAACTTCTTCTTCTTGCGTATCAACCGGATACCAAACGCGAAGTCCCCAGCGGTTTTCCCCTAACGATAGAAAACGGCCGTCAATATTAATATCAGTGTAAAATTGCGCAAGCTTTGACCGTATTTCCTCTTCCGAAATACCGGCAGCAGCTGAAATCTCTTTTACTAATTCATGAAATGAAATCGGCTGCTTGGTATTTTTTAAAAATTCAAAAGCCATTTCAATAAGGGAAAGCTCTTTTAATTCCTCTTTTGAGTATTGTGCTAAACTCAATATTGGCACTTCCTTTCTCTATTTAACACTCTAATAGAGTGAATAACGGGCATTTGTCCTTGTCTAGTTCCAGCGCCTAGGGGCTCTAGGTCATAAGCCAATCCGTCAAGAAGGTTAAAGAACAACCTTCTCGCCGGCTCGTCTTATGCTTGTCGCCCCTGAGCAAGGCGCTTCCACTTTTCTATCAAAATAACATATTCTTCATTATAAACAAATTCCTACCGTTTATGCTAGTTCTATCTGTTGTTTCGCTTGATTTTTTGCCTTTTCTGCCTCTCTGGATTCATTTCCTTATTCAATCGCAGCTTTTTCGTCTCTTTGACCGAGACCACCAGAAAAAAAATCGCCAGCAGCAGAAACGAAACCGCCCCTAGCTGGAGCTCATAGAGATAATATAAGGGCCAGGCAAAAACAAGTAGAATTCCAATCATATACGTCATCTTCATTTGTTCCACCACCCGGAGCCTTATTATGTAACAACTATGATTATATAAGAAAATTTTTCATTTGGAAAAAAACTTTTTGACAGAAATAGACAATGGCCACTAAATAAGCCATTGTCTACCAAAGTCACATATTTCTTCTATACTGCCCGCCAACCTCGTATAGCGCTTTTGTAATCTGTCCAAGACTCGCTACTTTGACTGTCTCCATTAATGCCGCAAAAATGTTGCCATTGTTGACCGCTGCAGCTTTTAATGCCTTTAATGCCTGTTCTGCCTCACCCGAATGGGCTCTTTGGAACTCGCGCAAATTATGAATTTGCAGCTCTTTTTCTTCCTCCGTTGCTCGGGCCAGCTCCATGTTGTCTACCTCTTCCTCAGATGGAGGATTTGGATTCAAATACGTATTGACCCCGATAATTGGCAATTCACCCGTATGCTTTTTCATCTCGTAATACATTGACTCATCCTGGATTTTTCCGCGCTGGTACTGCGTTTCCATTGCACCGAGCACCCCGCCGCGGTCATTAATCCGCTCGAATTCCTGTAAAACTGCCTCTTCGACAAGATCTGTCAGCTCTTCAACGATAAACGAACCTTGAAGCGGATTTTCATTCTTAGTTAAACCATGCTCCTTCGTAATAATCATCTGAATCGCCATCGCTCTTCTTACAGATTCCTCGGTTGGAGTCGTGATCGCTTCATCATACGCATTCGTATGAAGCGAGTTACAGTTATCATGGAGTGCCATTAACGCCTGAAGTGTTGTTCGGATATCATTAAAGTCAATTTCCTGCGCATGCAGTGAACGCCCGGATGTTTGGACATGGTACTTCAGCTTTTGACTGCGCTCATTTGCACCATATTTATCGCGCATCACCGTTGCCCAAATGCGGCGGGCAACGCGGCCAATTACCGTATATTCCGGATCTAAACCATTCGAGAAGAAGAACGAAAGGTTTGCTGCAAAATCATCAATCTTCATGCCGCGGCTCAAATAATATTCAACGTACGTAAACCCGTTGGATAGGGTGAACGCCAATTGTGAAATCGGATTCGCCCCTGCTTCGGCAATATGGTAGCCTGAAATGGAAACGGAATAATAATTGCGCACCTGATGGTCTATGAAATACTGCTGAATATCTCCCATCATTCTTAGTGCAAATTCCGTGGAGAAAATACAGGTGTTTTGTCCCTGATCTTCTTTTAAAATATCAGCCTGCACCGTACCGCGGACGGTTTTCAACGTATAGGCTCTAACCTCAGCAAATTCTTCTACCGTCAACACGCGGCCAAGCTCCGCTTCTTTTTTCTGAACCTGCTGGTGAATCGCTGTATTCATGAACATCGCCAAAATAATCGGCGCCGGACCATTAATCGTCATCGAAACCGATGTGGACGGATGACATAAGTCAAATCCATCGTACAACTTTTTCATGTCGTCAAGCGTACAAACACTGACGCCGCTCGTACCGATCTTCCCATAAATATCCGGACGGTGATCCGGATCCTCCCCATAAAGGGTAACCGAGTCAAACGCTGTACTTAAGCGTTTTGCCGGATCATCCTTTGATAAATAGTGGAAGCGGCGGTTCGTGCGCTCCGGTGTCCCTTCCCCGGCAAACTGCCGTTTTGGATCCTCTCCTTCGCGCTTGAACGGAAATACTCCTGCAGTGTACGGAAAGGAACCAGGTACATTTTCGCGGTACACCCAGCGAAGGATTTCGCCATAATCTTTATATTTCGGCAAAGCCACCTTTGGAATATCGAGACCAGAAAGACTCTTCGATTTTAATACTGTAATAATTTCCTTGTCACGAATTCTCGTTATGAATTGATCCTTCGAATACGCTTCCTTTGTTGCTGACCAGCTGTTCAGGATTTTCTTCGATTCCGGTGTCAGCATCTCTTCCGTTTCTTGTTTGATTGCTTCTAAAGAAGCAACAATTTCACTGCCAGCCTCACGTTCCTTCACAGCAGCAATGGCCCCTTCAAGCTGGAACAGTTTTCGAGCCAAGTCAGCCTGTTCTTCCGCCTTTTTATGGTAACGGCGCACGGTATCGGAAATTTCCCGTAAGTAATAGCGGCGGTCGGTTGGAATAATGACACTTTGTTTTTCGACCTTTGCATCCTTAGTAAAGGATGTTTCCCAATCTGAAGCCATTTTTTCATTAATTTTTTCAACTAATGCTGCAAAAAGTGCGTTGGTACCGAGGTCATTAAATTGACTGGCGATTGTTCCATATACCGGCATTTCGGATGGATCCTTTTCGAACAGCATATGACTGCGCTGGTATTGCTTTTGCACATGGCGCTTCGCATCCTCTGAACCTTTACGTTCAAATTTATTGATTACAATAAGATCGGCAAAGTCGATCATATCAATCTTTTCAAGCTGTGATGGCGCTCCGAATTCACTTGTCATCACATACATGGATAGATCACAAATCTCAGTGATTTCCGCATCTCCTTGGCCGATTCCACTAGTTTCCACTATAACGAGATCAAATCCGGCTGCTTTTACCACTGACACGGCATCCTTTATCGCCAAGGATAATTCCGTTTTCGATGATCGAGTCGCAAGACTGCGCATGTAGATATTCGGTGAAAAAATCGCATTCATCCGAATCCGGTCACCCAGCAGCGCCCCGCCCGTCTTTTGTTTTGTTGGATCAACGGATAATACCGCTATTCTTTTATCTGGAAGCTCGTTAATAAAACGACGAATCAGTTCATCTGTCAGCGAGCTTTTTCCAGCACCGCCTGTACCGGTAATCCCGACAACCGGAATGGCCTTTGTTAATGTTTTAACTTGATCGAGAACAAGCTCTGCCGCTGCAGCAACTTCTTTATTGTCATCCACATGAAGCTCCGCAAGCGTGATCAGCTTGGCAATCGCATTAACATCGCCAGTTTGTAATTTTTCAATCTGCTCCGCCGCATTGGTTGTGACGGTAGGGAAATCGCATTCCTCAAGCATGCGGTTAATCATCCCTTGTAGGCCCATCTTCCGGCCGTCCTCCGGTGAAAAGATCCAAGCAATTCCATAATCATGAAGCTCCTTGATTTCTTTTGGGATAATAACGCCGCCCCCGCCGCCGTATATGCGGATGTTCGGTGCGCCTTTTTCCTTTAGTAAATCATACATGTATTTAAAATATTCCACATGGCCGCCTTGATAAGAGGATATCGCAATTCCTTGTACGTCCTCTTGAATCGCTGCGTTTACCACCTCTTCTACCGAACGGTTGTGGCCGAGGTGGATGACTTCGGCCCCGCTTGATTGAAGAATTCTTCTCATAATGTTGATTGAGGCATCATGCCCGTCAAAGAGGCTGGATGCGGTGACAAATCGGATGTGATGTTTTGGCTTATAAATCTCCATCATGCTCCCCCTTTAGCTTCATTCCGGATAAAATTAACTCGGTTTGCAGTTCAATGTATTCATCGATGGTATATAATTTCTGAACGGACCAGCGGCGGAAGCTCCACATATGCCCGTCGACAATTATGTTGTGGGAAATAAGCTTTAACTGTCTTTCTGATAAATCAAGCTCACCATTTTCCACACATAAGACCAGCAGCTTTTCAAACATCGCGGCCATTTCCATTTCTTTGTTCAGTACGTATGGCAAAGCGTCCTTCGTTAACGATTTTACTTCCTGGTACATGACGAGAAACTCATCCTGCATCTCATCTACCACCCGGAAGTAGTTCGCAATCCCTTGCTTTAGATTCGCTAATGTCCCCTGTTTATTGTCGAGGTCTTTTTGCAGGCGATCACTGACATGCTCGTAAATGCTGTCACAGACAAGATAAAGGACATCTTCCTTCGAGCGGATATATTCATAAAGCGTACCAATACTGAACCCAGCCGCTTTTGCAATTTCCCTCGTTGTCGTCCGGTGAAACCCCTTTTCCTTAAACAGTGTAACGGCCCCTTTAATCATTTGATCACGTCTTTTTTCAACCAGACGTTCATCCTTGACCGAAGCCTGTACTTCCCTTTTTATCGTCACGTTTAAAACCGCCTTTTGATCCCGGCACCCTCCTAAAAAGCAGGTGCTCCAGTTTTCCTGCCTTCTTTAACGGGGGAGCCTTCAAATTCCTTTTATGATTGTTCTTCAGTGCTGCACTTCTGCTTTTCTATTTCGTTACCATCCTTGAGATAACAAGGCGTTGAATTTCTTGTGTTCCTTCATAAATTTGCGTGATTTTTGCATCGCGCATAAACCGTTCTACCGGATAATCCTTCGTATACCCGTAACCGCCAAACACTTGAACTGCCTCGGTGGTCACCTTCATTGCCGTGTCACCGGCCATTAATTTAGACATCGCCGACTCTTTTCCGTAAGGCAGACCGTTTGACTCCAGCCATGCTGCTTGGTAGGTTAATAGTCTTGAAGCTTCAATCGCTGTTGCCATGTCCGCAAGCTTAAAGCTGATTCCTTGGTTCGCTGCAATCGGCTTGCCAAACTGGTGGCGTTCCTTTGCATAATCAACCGCTGCATCAAGTGCGCCCTGCGCAATTCCCACCGCTTGCGCTGCAATGCCATTGCGGCCGCCATCAAGCGTCATCATCGCAATTTTAAAGCCCTCGCCTTCTTGGCCGAGTCTGTTTTCAACTGGAACCTTGCAATCTTCAAAAATGATTTCTGTTGTCGGCGATGAACGAATACCAAGCTTCTTTTCCTTTTTGCCAACGGAGAAGCCTGGAAAATCCTTTTCAATAATGAAGGCGGTTGTTCCTCTTTGTCTGCTAGATGGGTCCGTTAACGCAAACACGACATAGATGTCTGCAATCCCGCCATTGGTAATGAAAATTTTTGAACCATTCAGGATGTAATGGTCGCCTTCCAAGCGAGCGGTCGTTCTCATCCCGCCTGCATCAGAGCCGCTTCCAGGCTCCGTTAAGCCGTAGGCACCAATTTTTGATCCTTCTGCCATGGGACGAAGATACTTTTGTTTTTGCTCTTCAGATCCGAACTTGTAAAGAGGCCAGCCCGCAAGCGAGGTGTGGGCAGAAAGTGTTACCCCGATAGATGCATCAACGCGGGAAAGTTCTTCAACTGCGATACAATAAGCAAGATAATCACTGCCAATGCCGCCGTACTCTTCCGGCCACGGAATTCCTGTTAAACCAAGCTCCGCCATTTTGTCAAAAATGGCGCGGTCAAAAGTTTCTTCCTCATCGCGCTCGGCCGCAGTCGGTGCAACCTCGTTTCGGGCAAAATCCCGGACCATTTTGCGAATCATTTCATGCTCTTCGGATAATTGAAAGTTCATTACGAGTCCTCCTTGGGTATACAGTTCGATATCTACAAAGTTAAAATTTTATCTACCTATCAAGCAATTTACAGATGCTTGCTCACAACAATGCGCTGAATCTCGCTTGTTCCTTCATAAATCTCGGTAATTTTCGCATCGCGGAAATAACGCTCAACTGGGTAATCCTCGGTATAACCATACCCGCCAAACACTTGGATCGCCTCCGTCGTCACTTCCACCGCAGTTCGAGAAGCAAACAGCTTAGCGACAGACGATTCGAAGCCGCATTTCACACCACGTTTGCGCAAATCCGCTGCTCGATAGATTAATAGTTTTGCTGCCTCCACACTTGTCGCCATATCTGCCAACTTAAAAGCAACCCCTTGCTGCGCTGCAATTGGCTTACCGAACTGCTGACGCTGCTTTGCGTAGTCCGTAGCCGCTTCTAAAGCTGCCTCGGCAATTCCAAGGGCCTGGGTCGCAATCCCAATACGGCCAACCTCTAGGTTTGCCATCGCAATTTTAAAGCCTTCGCCTTCTTCGCCAAGACGATTGGCAACCGGCACCAACATATCTTCAAATGTAAGCTGAACCGTTCTTGAACCGTGCAGCCCCATTTTCTTTTCGTCCTTACCAATAATCAGACCCGGGGTGTTTTTTTCCACAATAAAGGCTGTTATTCCACGCGCGCCTTTGTCTGGATTTGTGGACGCAAACACGATATAGACATCGGCTTCGCCACCATTGGTGATAAACGCCTTCGTGCCGTTTATTTTATAGTAATCACCATCGCGGACAGCCCGCGATTTCAGGCTGGCGGCATCAGAACCCGAGCTGGGCTCGGTTAAACAAAACGCCCCTAAATACTCCCCGCTTGCAAGCTTCGGTATATACCGTTGTTTTTGTTCTTCCGTGCCAAAATATAAAATTGGGTTTGTGCCCACCGAAGTATGAACGGAAAGAATTACCCCAACAGTCGCACTCACCTTGGAAATTTCGTGAATCGCAATGATGTAGGAGGTGAAATCCATCGCCGCACCGCCGTATTTTTCCGGAACCGGAATCCCCATTAAGCCGAGTTCACCCATTTTGCGGAGGACCTCACGTGGGAATTCACCTTGCTCCATCCGCTCGACAAATGGAGCAATTTCATTTGCTGCAAAATCCTTGACCATTTTTCGCATCATTTCTTGTTCTTCTGTGAATGTTAGGTTCATGTCCATTCCCCTTCCCGAGGATTTTGATTGTATTTACATGGCTATGTTTCGAACCAATCCTGTGGTGTTTGCAGTTAAGACCATCCTAAAGTGTTCTCTTTTGTTTGGGCTGTGTTAAACGTGGTTGTTGATTTCCGCTCCAGGATGCTCGCTTTCCGCGGGGCGGGCGGTGAGCCTCCTCGGCGCTTTAGCGCCTGTGGGGTCTCACCTGTCCCACTGCTCCCGCAGGAGTCTCGCTCCTTCCGCTCCAATCAACTTTGTTTAAATCATCATTGTTCTTTAACAAAGCCTTTGTTTAAACCAATCCTGCGTTTATCATCTCTATCTATTCATATGTGTAAAACCCGCGTCCGGTTTTCTTGCCAAGCCAGCCTGCTTTTACGTATTTGCGAAGCAATGGACATGGACGGTATTTGTCATCGCCAAAGCCTTCATGCAAAGTTTCCATAATGTACAGGCATGTATCCAAGCCAATAAAATCGGCCAGTGTTAACGGTCCCATTGGATGGTTCATACCAAGCTTCATCACTTCATCAATCGCTTCTTTCGTTGCCACACCTTCATATAGCGTATAAATCGCCTCATTGATCATCGGCATCAGAATGCGGTTTGACACGAATCCTGGATAATCATTCACTTCAACCGGTACTTTGCTCAAGGTTTTCGTCATATCTTCAATTACCTGATACACTTCATCTGAGGTTGCCAACCCGCGGATAATTTCAACGAGCTTCATCACCGGCACCGGATTCATAAAATGCATACCGATGACTTTTTCCGGGCGCTTCGTTGCCGCAGCGATTTCCGTAATCGGCAATGAGGAGGTGTTGCTGGCCAAAATGACATGCTGAGGCGTAATTTCATCAAGCTGGGCAAAGACTTTCGCCTTGATTTCCATGTTTTCAACCGCAGCTTCAATGACAAGATCGACACCGATTGCATCCTGAAGGTCGGTAGAAGGCGTCAGTCTTGCTAACACTTCCTGCTTTTGCTCTTCCGATAGGCGGCCTTTGTCCACGTTTCTTGAAAGGTTTTTATTAATTACGCCTAAACCGCGCTCGACGAACTCCGGTTTCAAATCATTTAAAAACACTTGATATCCCGCTTGGGCACAAACTTGAGCAATTCCTGAGCCCATTTGTCCTGCACCAATGACCATTACCTTTTCAACCTTCATGTTTTTCCCTCCAAGCGGGGCTGCCCGCTCCATAGGTCAGCCCCTTTTTTATAAAATCTATGAAACTAGCCTTTTATCTGCGGAAAAATGGGTTTTATCTGCGTTACAGGGGAATTTATCTGCGTAACCCCCCATTTTATCTGCGATGTGAAATTACCACCAGAAACCGGTCAAACTTTTATGCCTTCGGAACCTCTATCATTACAGCATCACCCTGGCCGCCGCCGCTGCAGATAGCAGCAATTCCGATTCCGCCGCCGCGTCTCCTCAATTCATGCATTAATGTCAGGATAATCCGTGCGCCGCTTGCCCCAATTGGGTGACCGAGGGCAACCGCACCGCCGTTCACATTGACCTTTTCCGGGTCAAGACCGGCAATTTGGCTGCTCGCTAATGCAACTGCTGCAAAAGCCTCATTGATTTCAAACAAGTCAATTTCTTCTAAGCTTCTTCCGGTTTTTCGTAAAATTTCATTGATGACAAGTCCCGGTGTTTTAGGGAAATCCTTTGCTTCCACCGCTATCGCCGCATGCCCTAAAATAACCGCTTCCGGTTTACGACCTTCACGTTCTGCACGCTCTTCGCTCATCAGCACAAGTGCCGCTGCACCGTCATTCACACCCGGTGCATTCCCAGCAGTAATCGTTCCATCAAAATTAAATACAGGTGCCAGCTTTGCCAATCTTTCTAAAGAAGTATCTTTCCGCGGCGCTTCATCCTGTTCAACTACAACAGGCGCTCCTTTTCGCTGCGGCACTTCAACTGCCACGATTTCCTCGGCAAACTTCCCGCTTTCAATTGCAGCAATCGCCCGTGCATGACTGCGGTAAGCCCATTCATCCTGCGCCTCGCGGCTGATTTCCATTTCCTTTGCTGTTCCATTTCCGTATGTTCCCATGTGCGCGCCCGTAAAGCTGCAGCTTAAACCGTCATGAATCATTAAATCTTTAACGGAAGAGTCGCCCATTTTAAAGCCCCATCTTGCTTTTGGCAGGATATACGGTGCATTGCTCATCGATTCCATGCCGCCTGCCACAATCAGTTCCTCATCACCGGCACGAATAATTTGATCAGCTAATGTAACACTGCGCATTCCTGATGCACAGACTTTATTAATGGTTTCCGTTTTCACTTCCCATGGCAGACCTGCATGTCTTGCCGCCTGGCGTGATGGAATTTGTCCTTGTCCTCCCTGTAAGACACTTCCAAGGATTACTTCTTGGACTTCTTCAGGCTTTACATTCGCACGGTTTAACGCTTCTTTTACAGCGATTCCGCCAAGCTCTGAAGCTGTGAAGCTGCTCAAAGTACCGCCCATTTTTCCAAAAGGTGTGCGAACTCCGCTTAAAATGACCGTTTTCCTCATTCCAAACACTCTCCCATTTCCTATGTTATTAACAAAAATAATAATTTGTTTTTCGAAAGCGACTGAACGCTCGCTCGAAAAATGCCGAAAAAATGACGCAGACACAAAGTATCTACTGCAAAAATTGATTTGATTAATTTAGCTGTCATGCTTGTTGTAGGTCTTTGATGTGTGAATTCTGTGGAAAAATAAATGAAGTTGATTTTTATTGCGTATATGAAAGCGCTTTTATTCCTTCTTCTATTTTACATAAAAAACAGTAGAAGTTGAATTGTTTTACACAAAATTTTTAAAATTTCATGAATTCTTAATAAACAATCAACCTCTACTATAAACTTTTCTGTTGATTTACGCTCCAATCAACATCGGAGCAAAAATTCAATAAATGTTTTATGAAACTAATGCCTCCGGACCTCCACACACTGCTTTTTCTAGAAGTTCAGCAACGTCGTAAGTGGATACCTTTTCTTCCACTTCTTTTGCCTTTGTTCCATCTGAAATCATTGTTAAGCAGTATGGACATGCAGAGCTGATCACAGTTGAATTCGTCTCAAGAGCCTGCTCGGTTCTTGCTACGTTAATACGGTTTCCTGTTTCCTCTTCCATCCACATTAAACCGCCGCCGGCACCACAGCACATCGCCTTTTCTCTGTTTCTCTCCATTTCCATAAGCTTCACACCCGGAATTGTTTTCAGAATTTCCCGCGGTGGATCGTAGACGTCATTGTAACGGCCTAGATAGCATGAATCATGGAACGTAATCGTTTCCTCCACAGAATGCTTTGGCACCAATTTGCCATCACGGACAAGCTCATAAAGGACCTCCGTATGGTGGTACACCTCTGCCGTTAATCCGAAATCCGGATACTCATTTTTGAAAATATTGTAGGCATGCGGGTCAATCGTAACGATTTTCTTAACCTCCGCCTTTTCAAACTCTTCAATGTTTTTCGTTGCAAGCTCTTGGAACAAGAATTCATTTCCGAGACGGCGTGCCGTATCACCGGAGTTCTTTTCCTTATTGCCGAGGATGGCAAATTTCACGCCAGCTTCGTTCATTAATTTTGCGAACGAAAGGGCAATTTTTTGGCTGCGGTTATCGTAAGACCCCATCGAACCTACCCAGAATAGGTATTCGAATTCTTCACCAGCCTTGTTCATTTCCTTTACCGTAGGAACATGAACATCTTCGCGGACCTCACGCCAATTTTCGCGCTCTTTCCGGTTAAGTCCCCATGGATTTCCCTGGCGCTCGATATTCGTCATCGCCCGCTGCGCATCTGCATCCATTTTTCCTTCTGTTAACACAAGATAACGACGAAGGTCGATAATTTTATCCACGTGCTCGTTCATAACCGGACATTGATCTTCACAGTTACGGCAAGTCGTACATGCCCAGATTTCTTCTTCCGTGATAACATCGCCGATCAGGCTTGGGCTATAAAGGCCCGCTGCTGCTGCCTCTTCTGCGCCCTGACCCGCTGCGGCAAGTGCCAGTTGATTTCCTTTTGTATTCGCAAATGCGAAGGTTGGCACCCACGGCTGTTTCGAGGTAACTGCAGCCCCGTAATTCGTAAGGTGATCACGCATTTTCACGATTAAATCCATTGGTGAAAGCATTTTGCCTGTTCCGGTTGCCGGACACATATTGGTACAACGTCCGCATTCTACACAGGCATAGAAATCAATCATTTGCAGCTGGGTAAAGTCTTCAATTTTTCCAACCCCAAATGATTCCTGTGATTCATCTTCAAAATCAATTTTCTTTAACTTACCTGCCTTTTCTAAACGGTTAAAATAAACATTCGCAGGACCTGCAATTAAGTGAGCGTGCTTTCCTTGTGGCACATAAACTAAGAAGGATAATAAGAAAATTAAATGTACCCACCATGCAAAGTAGAAAACGACAATCGCCGCAGTTTTCCCTACCCATGAAAACGCTAGGGAAATGATAGAGGCAATCGGTTCAGACCAAGACGGGTCCTCTCCGTGCCAAATGATTCCCATCCCATTACCGAGCAAAACGGAAATCATTAAGCCCCCGATAAAAATCAAAACTAGACCTGACTTAAAGCCCCGCTTCAAGCGGACCAATTTTTCAATATAACGGCGATAAAATGCCCCAAGCACTGCTACTAAAATGACAAGGGTGACAATCTCTTGGAAAAAGGTAAACGCCGGATACAACGGACCAAGTGGCAGATGTGAACCCGGATGAATGCCTTTCCAAATAAAATCAATCGCGCCAAATTGGACTAAAAGGAACCCGTAAAAGAAGGCCACGTGGATGGCACCCATCTTTTTGTCCTTTAATAATTTACTCTGGCCAAACACATTGACCCAAATCTTTTGCAGCCTCTCTTTGACGTTGTTGTCAAACTCAACCTTTTTGCCGAGCTTAATGTACGCAATCCGTGTTTTGACTACATAAGCGAATAGACTAACTCCGTAAGCGGTTACAACTAAGAAGGCAATGAGGTTTACCCATAAAAGACCTGTCACATCAAAACTCCCCTTTCTCACTTCATGTTTAAGAAAATTTTAAACCGAGTAAATTTTCAGAATCCTTTATCTCTATTATATAATGAATGAGCATTCAGTCAATGAAATTTTTCAAACTTTATTGCAGAAACTCAAATTCATAGAAGCGTTTTCAATTGGAAACCATAAAAATATGATGAGGAGGGAAATACCAGATGACATTTGCGGTTACTTTTATTGGAGTACTACTTCTTATCATCATATGGCTAGTCCTCGATTTTAGACTAGGAAGAAAGAAACATCACTCACAGATGAAAAATTGTGAAACTCCCATGCTTCATGGCCAGCTGGACATCTACCCGCATGGTCCTGAACTGTTTGCCGATTATTTCAAAGAAATAAAAGAAGCCAAACTGCATATTCACATTCTCTTTTATATTATCAAAAATGACAAGTTTAGCCATACTTTTTTAAAATTATTAAAAGAAAAGGCAAAGGAAGGTGTAGAAGTCAGGCTTCTGCTTGATCGCATCGGCGGCATCCGTTTAAAAAAACATTCGATAAATGAACTCCGTGAAGCTGGCGTCCACTTTTCGTATTGCAATCGAGTAAAGCTCCCCTATCTTTTTTACTCGGCACAGGTACGCAATCATCGGAAAATCACGATTATAGATGGAAAAATTGGGTATCTTGGCGGATACAACATTGGCAAGGAATACATCAACGAGGATCCAAAACTCAGCCCATGGCGGGATTACCATTTAAAACTGCTCGGTGAAGGCGCAACCTTTTTACAAAGCGAATTTCTAATTGACTGGCGGGAAAATACCAGTGAAGACTTATTGAACCACTCTAAATATTTCCCTGAAGTTTCAAAAGGTTTGATTCGCCATCAATTGATGCCGACAGAGGCTGTTACTCTGGAGAAAAAGTATCTTGGACTGCTTCAAATGGCAAAAGAGTCAATTATTATTGGGACCCCTTATTTTATTCCGAGCAAGCCGCTTTTTCAGGAATTACGTGCAGTCTTGAAGAGAGGCGTTCAACTTGCGATTGTTGTCCCCTATACCTCAGACCATGTTCTCGTACAGGAGGCATCCCATCGCTATTTAAAGACACTCTTGCGCGAGGGCGCAAAGGTTTTCCAATTTAAAAATGGTTTCTACCATGCAAAAACAATTGTCATCGACGATAAGCTTTGCGATATCGGCACCGCCAATTTTGATAAAAGAAGTTTATTTTTAAACAAAGAAATTAACTGCTATATTTATAATCCTGAATTCATTGAACGGCTGAAGGCCGTTTTGCAAAAAGATATCGAGGATTCACGGCCATTGACACTGAAGGAATTAACGAAACCCAACCTTTTCAGATCCGTGAAAGAAGGCATCGCCGGAATTTTTTCTTATTTTTTATAGCAGCAAACGACAGGAGTTTGAAAAATGAAGATTCGTTTCGGATATGTCTCGCAGGCGACGGCCCTATGGGATGCCTCTCCATCAAAAACGATTACGTTTACACGTTACAGGGAGTTACAAAAAAAGGAGCAACTGGAAAAGCTACTTTCAGTGACGAAGCAAAACCTTGATCATACCTTACGAATGCTTTACTACAATATTGCCCATGAAATTGAACTCTACCGTTTTTCCAGCTCCCTAGTCCCCCTTGCCACCCATCCGGAGGTACGTTGGGATTTTGTCACTCCGTTTCAAAAGGAATGGCAGGAAATTGGAGAGGTTGTCCGTAAAAACCAGCTGAGGGTAAGTTTTCATCCTAATCAATTTACATTGTTTACTTCAAAAGATCGAAAAATTACTGAAAATGCCGTGATCGATATGGAGTATCATTTTCGGATGCTCGAGGCAATGGGGCTTGAACGGGAGTCACTGATTAATATTCATATTGGCGGTGCTTATGGGAATAAAGCGGAGGCACTCGCGCGCTTTCATCAAAACTTGACTGCCCTTCCGCTTCCGATTAAACAGGTGATGACCTTAGAAAATGATGATAAAACCTATCACACTGCGGAAACTTTGGCTGCCTGTGAAAAAGAGCAGGTTCCATTTGTGTTTGATTACCATCATCATATGGCGAATTTATGCGAGGCTTCTTTAGAGGAGTTGCTGCCGCGAATGTTTCAAACATGGGAGCGAGTAGGAATTCCGCCGAAGGTCCACATTTCCTCCCCGAAATCAGAAAAGGAATTTCGTTCTCATGCCGATTATGTCGATTTGGAATTTATCTTGCCATTTGTAAAGTTACTTACCGGGTTCGGACGGGATGTAGATTTTATGATTGAAGCAAAAGCAAAGGACCAAGCCTGCTTAAAGCTGGTGGAGGACATGAGCAGGCTGCGCGGCTTTAAAAGGGTTCGCGGTGCGGCCATTGCTATAACCTAATATTTTTAAGGGACAAATCAATCGTTTTACAGGCAATACAAAAGGTTGCCAACGAGTATACCGCCTCAAGTAGGCCAAAGACAAAAATCGAACTAAAAAAAATAAAGAAATTAAAAAACAACACATATTGCCCAATCGAAAAAGGGGTCCGCTGACTTAACATGATGGCTAAAATCTCCGTACCGTCGAGGGACCCGCCGAAGCGAATAATCATTCCCACCCCCATTCCCAAGCAAATCCCGCCGAGGAGGATGACGAGAATGGGGTTTTTAGTGAGCACCGGGAACGGCTCGAGCATATATAATTCGAGGCTTAAAAAAAGAAGTGCCCCGAGGCTGATGATCAAAAACCTTTTTCCGAGATAAAATAAGCCCAGCAGTAAAAATGGCGTATTTAACAGAAAAATATAGAATCCCACTTTATAGTCGGTGATATGGGCGAGCAGAATACTAATTCCTACAATTCCGCCATCAATAATATAATTTTTCACTAATAGCAGCTGCAGGGCTGCCGCTACAAGCGATACCCCGATTAAGACCCCGCCACCCCGCTTATACAAGGAGAAATGGGCTGTTCTTTTTTCATTTATATAATTTTTAATTCGCTCCTTAAACATATAGGCCCCCATCCGTTCAATTGTCCTATTCATTATGTATGGTGGAATTCCTGATTTTATCCGTAAAAAAATAAGACATGTTCCTGGGCATGATTTCAACCGTGAATGGTTAAAGTAACAAATATCAAGGAGGGATTATGATGGAGAACACAAGTGAATTTGTAAAAAAATTAGCTGAGGACAAAAAGAAACAAGACTATAATAAAACGCACCAAGGCAAGGGACATCCGGATAAAAAGCTTCCAAATAACCAGCATAATTGAAGCTGGACAAGCGAAAAGCATCGGTATGTGCACCGATGCTTTTCTATTGTTCTTCAATTAAGTTGAGGACGGGAACATCTTTTTCCTCTTCCGGGTTACTCCGTGAATAAATTCTCGCTGTTTTTGCTGCTTCATCCACATGCTGAATGATTACTGGGTTTCCCTCATAGGTAACATGTATCACATCCGCAGACTCGACGATTTCCTTCGCTCTTCCTATATTCATGAAGCTCACTCCTAACTAAAAAGTCTATTTTAATATTTACTACTTTTTGGATGGTATTCATGTTTTTGGTTTTTTATAGGTGTTAAATTTTACTGGCCAATACTGGCGCTCTCATTAAGTTACTGGCTGATTTCCTCGCTTTACTGGTCACTCCCTATATCAATTCAAAAATCCCCCTTTCAACTGAAAGGGGTATGCAACACTTACATTTTTTCTGGAGCGGATACTCCGATTAATGCGAGCGCATTGCGTAAGGCAATCTGTACGGCTTTTACCAGTCCCAAACGAGCGGCGGAACGCTCTGGATATTCCGGATCAAGAACCTTTTCCGCATTATAAAAACTATGGAATGTTGATGCCAGTTCAAAGATATAGTTTGTGACGCGGTGCGGAACACGTTTCACAGCCGCTTCCCCTACCGCCAGTGGAAACTCGCCAAGCTTCTTCAATAAATCAATTTCCTTTTCGGAATCAATTAAAGAGAAATTCGCTTCCATGTCTACCTCTCCGCCCTGACGTAAAATGCTCGAAATCCTTGCGTGGGCATATTGCGCATAATACACTGGGTTCTCATTCGACTCAGAAACCGCTAAATCCAGATCAAAATCCATATGCGTATCGGATGAGCGCATCGCAAAGAAGTAACGGGTGGCATCGAGGCCGACCTCATCGACTAAATCACGCATCGTGACCGCTTTTCCGGTACGCTTAGACATCTTCATCTTTTCACCATTTTTATAGAGGTGAACAAGCTGGATAATTTCGACCTCGAGGGCATCACGGGCATAGCCCAAAGCCTGAATGGCCGCCTTCATCCGCGGAATATAGCCGTGATGGTCTGCGCCCCAAATATTGATTAGTTTTTCAAAGCCGCGGTCCAGTTTGTCTTTATGATAGGCGATATCTGGTGTTAAGTAGGTGTAAGATCCGTCCTGTTTAATGAGTACGCGGTCTTTATCATCGCCAAAATCGGTTGAACGGAGCCAGGTTGCACCCTCTTCGTCGTAAATATAGCCGGTTTTACGCAGTGCGGCGAGCGCCTCGTCAATTTTCCCATTTTTATAAAGAGAGGTTTCCGAGAACCAAACATCAAAACGGACACGGAAATCCTCGAGGTCGCGCTTTAATTTTTCCATTTCATATGTCAAACCGTATTCTCGGAAAAAATCAAAACGTTCAGCCTCATCCACTTCGACATATTTATTGCCATATTCTTCGGCGAGTGTTTTTCCAATATTGATAATATCTTCACCATGATAACCGTCTTCAGGCATCTCTTTTTCTAAACCTAATGCCTGGAAGTAACGTGCTTCCACCGACTTAGCAAGATTATTAATCTGGTTTCCGGCATCATTGATATAGTATTCACGGGACACATCATAACCGGCCTTCGCCAAAATATTGGAGAGTGAATCACCGACAGCGGCACCGCGGGCATGTCCGAGGTGCAGGTCACCAGTTGGGTTTGCGGAAACAAACTCGACCTGGATTTTTTGGTTATTACCTACCGTTGTTTCTCCGTACTTTTCCCCCGCTTTTAGAACCGTTGGGATTAGATTGGTTAAATAGCTATTGTTCATATAAAAGTTAATAAAGCCCGGCCCAGCTAATTCAATTTTTTCAATCGATGCCTTCGAACGGTCGAGGTTTTCAATCAGTGCTTCTGCAATCATTCGCGGCGCCTTTTTTGCGACGCGTGCCAACTGCATCGCCATATTAGTAGAATAATCGCCGTGCGCTTTTTCCTTTGGGGTCTCCAGAATGACATCGGGAATTTGCTCTTCTGTGGCAAGGCCTGCCTTCAAAACGGCCGCTCTAATTTCTTCTTTAATTTTATTTTGAACCTGCTCCACTATATTCATTTTTTATCCTCCTGGAAGGTAATCTGTAAATGGTATGTACCTGCGGGCGAGCCCTGCATGGTAAAATCGTAAAGTATGTCAATAAGGCCTTTGCCATTTTCAAAGGAATGTTCAAGATTTTTCGTTAGAGTTGTTGTTTCAAATTGACCAAACGGCATTTCATAGCTACCGTTAAGCTTCCGATTCAATTCGAATGGAAGGCGCATCTTGACGGAACCGCCACGTAAAATCAAACCTTCCCCAGCAGTCATCTTTACAATCGTCCGAACACTCCCCTCCTCCATCGCTTCCTCATACTTCAGATAAGAGGCATTCCCCTTTTCAAAATATTGACCAAACAACCGCAGCTCAAAACTTTCCTGCTGATCAATCGTCGTTCTCACATTAATCCTTACCGGTATCTCAGGCGTTAACAAACCAACCGCACTCCTCTAATCAAATTCACTTTTTCTATTATACCCATATTAAGTTGCAATTTAAAACGACAAAATTCGGGTGGTGCCTGTCACCACCCGAATTTTGTCGAAACAAAAAGCCTGCCCCTTCAAAAGGACAGGCACATATAACTCAATATAGGGCTTTGACTTTGAGAATTGTCCAGCTCCAGCGCCCAGCGACTAGTGTACTTCACTCGCCTCCCTACGATAAGTCAACATCGAATCGCTATCGCTCTTCGTGTTTCCTTTATCTCAGTCGACTCGCTCCAGTCCATACGTCGCTATACGGGCGCTTCCGCTTTTCCTATTTAACCCAGCCAAGGATCATTTCGCGGATGAGTTTGCTGGCTGTGTTGGCGGTTTGTTCGGAGTTGTCGTAGATTGGTGCTACTTCTACGAGGTCGCCGCCGACGACGTTAACTTCGGAACGAGCAATTGCATGGATGGATGCCAACAGCTCTTTCGAGGTAATTCCGCCGCAATCAACGGTACCTGTTCCCGGTGCATGGGCAGGATCCAGTACGTCAATATCAATCGTCACATAAACAGGACGGCCTGCAAGCGTTGGAAGGATTTCCTTAAGCGGCTCAAGCACCTCAAATTTCGAAATATGCATGCCAACCTGCTTTGCCCATTCAAACTCTTCCTTCATACCAGAACGAATCCCGAAGGAATAGACATTTTTCGGCCCGATTAATTCCGCAATTTTGCGAATTGGTGTCGAATGCGATAACGGCTCGCCTTCATAATTCTCACGTAAATCCGTGTGAGCATCAAAATGAATGATCGCCAAATCCGGATATTTTTTAAAGACAGCTTTCATCACCGGCCATGAAACTAGATGTTCGCCACCCATTCCAAGCGGGAATTTTCCGGCATCCAGCAAGGAGTCGATATACTCCTCAATTATATCTAAACTCTTCTGCGGATTCCCGAACGGCAGTGGAATATCCCCGGCATCAAAATATTTAACATCCTCAAGCTCCCGATCAAGGTATGGACTATACTCTTCCAAACCAATCGAAACCTCACGAATACGAGTCGGACCAAACCGAGAACCAGGTCGGTAACTCACTGTCCAATCCATTGGCATCCCGTAAAGAACCGCCTTACTCTCCTCAAAATTCGGATGACTCTTAATAAAGACATTTCCAGAATAGGCTTCATCGAAACGCATCTTAACACTCCTCTTTTATGGGGTCAGCACCCCATCACTTTAACGGTTAATCAAGCGGGGGTCAGGCCCCCACTTATTATTTAACTAAATCGCCCACAAATTTAGGCAGTACGAATGCTGCTTTGTGAAGTTCTTTAGTATAGTATTTTGTTTCGATCTCGTGAAAGCGGTCCTCGCTTACTTCTAGTGGGTCGTATTTTTTTGAGCCGATTGTGAATGCCCATAAGCCGCTTGGGTAGGTAGGAATATTCGCTACATATAAGCGGGTGATTGGGAAGATTTCACGTACATCGCGTTGAACATTGCGAATTAAATCCGCCTTAAACCATGGATTATCAGACTGCGCCACGAAAATACCGTCTTCTTTTAGCGCCTTTGAAATTCCAGCGTAGAAGCCCTTTGTGAACAGGTTTACAGCAGGTCCAACTGGCTCTGTTGAGTCCACCATGATGACATCATATTCATTTTCACTTTTTGCAATATGCATAAAGCCGTCGTCAACACGAACATCCACACGAGGATCATCTAACTTGCCGGCAATTTCCGGAAGGAATTTCTTTGAATACTCAATTACCTTGCCATCAATATCAACAAGCGTTGCTTTTTTCACGCTTGGGTGCTTCAATACTTCACGAATAACGCCGCCATCTCCGCCGCCGACAACCAAAATATTTTCAGGATTTGGGTGAGTGAATAAAGGTACATGCGCCACCATTTCATGATAAACAAATTCGTCACGAACAGAAGTCATCACCATGTCATCTAAAAGAAGCATGTTACCCCATTCCTCTGTTTCGATCATATCCAGCTTTTGAAATTCTGTTTGCTCTGTATGTAAAGTCTTATTTACTTTCATCGTGATGCCAAAATTTTCGGTTTGCTTTTCTGTAAACCAAATTGTCATGTTCATCTTCCTCTCATCTATTTTCAATTTTAACTAAGTAATCACTAAAGCTAATATTTATTCACTTATCTGATCACGAAGGTACCACTCCATTTTATCCTACCCAAACACTTAAATTACAAACAAGAAAAAGTATAGAGGAATCTAGCAAAATTTCAAGAAAAATTTTCATTTCTCTCTGGGAAATGTTTAAAATGCATCCATTTTTTTCATACTGTTACTATAAATATTTTTAGATAAAAGGTCTCGGAATGAATTCCAGGGACTAACGTTGAATGCACAAGGGGTGAATATTATGGAAATCATGACGAATCACGGGTTTCGGAAAACAATTAAGTATTTGCGTGCGATTATTATCATCAGTTTGATCGGCATGGTTTGTATGCTCATTCTCTTTCTCGGCATTCTTGGCTATGCAAAAATTTTAGGAGCGCCGCCGCTTGCCGTGCCGCAATCGACCTTGTTTTTTTCCGATGACGGGACATTAATTGGAGAAAGCAACAGCGGCCAGAAGCGCTACTGGGTATCCTTAAAGGATATTTCTCCGGATTTAGTGGATGCGACCGTATCAATTGAAGATAAAAATTTTTACCACCATCATGGCTTTGATATGAAGCGGATTGCTGGGGCAGTTGTGGCCGATATCCAGGCATTTGGAAAGGTCCAAGGAGCCAGCACCATCACCCAGCAATACGCCCGAAATCTATTTCTCGAGCACGATAAAACCTGGTCTCGGAAACTGCAGGAGGCTTTTTACACAATCCGCCTGGAAATGAATTATTCGAAAAAGCAAATACTTGAAGGCTACCTAAACACGATTTATTACGGCAATGGGGCCTATGGTGTTGAGGCAGCCAGTCAATTTTATTTTGGAAAAAAGGCAGCCGATTTAACACTTGCTGAAGCCTCGATGCTGGCAGGAGTTCCAAAGGGTCCAGGGTATTACTCCCCACTCGTTTCGATAAAAAATGCAAAGCACCGCCAGACAATCATCCTTAGGACTATGGTGAAAAACGGCTATATCAAGGAAAGTCAGGCAAAAGCAGCTGCCGGGAAGTCGCTGAGCTTTGTGGCCGCACACCCGCACCAGCAAGTTAAGGTTGCTCCCTACTTTCAGGATGCAGTCAAAAATGCGTTAAAAAGTCAATTACATTTAGATGACCGCACAATTGCGCTTGGCGGTTTAAAGGTCTATACGACACTCGATTTGAAGCAGCAGGAGGCAGCTGAAAAGCAGGTACAAAGCGTCATCGCCAGCGGCTCAGAAATCCAAACGGCCCTCGTCGCGATGGATCCAAAAACCGGCGGTGTCAAAGCGATGATTGGCGGCCGTGATTATGAAAAGAGCCAGTATAACCGTGCAATTCAAGCGAAAAGGCAGCCTGGTTCAACCATTAAGCCGATTCTTTATTACGCAGCGCTGAGCCATGGATTTACACCATCGTCGACAATGCGAAGCGAGTCTACGACCTTTCATTTTGATGATGGTTCCCAATATACACCGCATAATTTTAATAATAAGTATGCGGGTGGGGAAATCACTCTTGCCCAGGCACTGGCGTTATCTGATAATATTTATGCAGTCAAAACGCATTTATTTTTAGGAGAAGACACGTTAATCAAAACGGCAAAAAAGTTTGGGATTTCGACGAAAATGGCGAAGGTGCCGTCCCTTGCCCTTGGAACATCCGGGGTTCGCGTGATTGACATGGCAGGTGCCTACAGCCTTTTCGCCAATGGCGGAAAAAAGGTGGAACCAACCTTGATTACGCGCGTTGAAGATTATAATGGAAAGATCCTTTATGAAAAAGAGCTGGACAACAAACAGGTATTAGATCCTGCTAAAGCTTATGTTATGACGCAAATGCTGACGGGAATTTTTGATCCGAAGCTTGACGGCTATTCAAGAGTGACCGGCAGCACGGTCATCAAGGAATTGACCCGGCCTTATGCCGGTAAATCCGGCTCGACGGAAACGGACAGCTGGATGATTGGATTTTCACCCCAGCTCGTGACTGCCGTCTGGTCAGGCTATGATGACAGTAAACCGATTGATTATGTAGCGGAAAAATCCTATTCAAAAAATATTTGGGCGCAGTTTATGGAGGAAGCATTGAAGGATAAGACGGTTAAGGCCTTTAAACCGCCGAAGGAAGGTGTCATTGGCGTCTATGTCAATCCGGAAAACGGCAAGCTCGCGACTAAGGACTGCCCAGTGCGGAGGTTCACTTACTTCGTGAAAGGCACCGAGCCGACGGAATATTGTACCGAACATATGGATCGTTCCGAATCAAATCCTTTGAAAAAGAACACCGAGCACAAGTACCCGTGGTACAAACGAATTTTTAAATGGGCGAATTAGTATTTTTACGGCTCTAAAAGCCACTAAATCAGCACCAATGTGAAAAGCTCCGGATGCCTCCGGAGCTTTTCGTGTCCTAGTTTTACGTGTATTCACGCTGTCTATTAGTTTACTTTTTTTCCAGTAAAACTACAAGTGATTTACCAAAATTTACTCATCCATTAAACCTTTTTTTAGTTCTTCTGATGAATTTTTCCACAAATCCGCATTGTGATTACGCAAAAATTCAGCCAGCACTTTTTTTGATTTTTCATCCATATGGTCAACAATAATATGGCGTTTGAGCGACTTATCCATGTAGTTTACATGAAGAGGAAGCAATTTGTAGCCGCGGCGGATTTCGCGGTCCACTGTCATTTCACAAGCCGTCACACCGGCATAATATGGTCCTTCTTCGTTTCGGTCGATCGTTACCCAGACAAGCCAGTAGGGCTTTCCGTTTGGCACCTCATCCTTATTTGGCAAAAACTTGATTCCCTTTTCAACTGCGCTGCGGGCATGCATGGCACCGACATCAATTTCCGCCTCACCGGCATCCACATCAATCATTACCGGGGAAACATTATCAAGGCTCAGCGCCCCCTTGCCATATCCGCGGTGCCCGTCTGTTGGGTCGCTTTTAATAATATTAAAACCAACTTTTTTCTTTTTTTCTTCCATTTTTCAAACGTCCTCCTAGAAAAATAGTCCATAATAAAAGTCATTTAACCCCTTCAACACGGATGGAATCACCCCATACATGAGTGGCTGAATCGTATAACGATCAAGCGGGGTAATGACTAAAATTAAAAAAATAAATGAACCATACGATTCATATTGCGTCATTTTTGCTCGTACTCCATTTGGAGCCAAATCCTCTATAATGCGGTAACCATCCAGTGGTGGAAACGGTAAAAGATTAAAAACAAACAAGACTACATTAAGCCTGACAAATAAGTCAAAAAACCCATAAAGTTGATCCGGGAAATTCATCCCGCTGCGTAACAACGCATACCAAACGATAAAACCAACCGATGCCAAAATAAAATTGCTCAGCGGCCCGGCCACCGAAACAAGAATTCCTGCAAGCCTTGGGTTCTTAAAGAAAAAGCGGTTAACCGGCACAGGGCGAGCCCAGCCAAACCCCGCAATAAAAATCAGGATGGTTCCAATTGGGTCAAGATGCTGGAGTGGGTTTAATGTAAGCCTCCCCTGATTTTTTGCCGTCATATCCCCGAACTTATAAGCCACATAGGCATGGGCAAACTCATGGAACGTAAAGGCAATCATCAGCGTAATTGCCACATACGGAATTTCCTTAAGTGAGTAAGCTAAACTCAAATTGGGTTCTCCTCTCCTTTTACGTTTTCGATTCTCTGTCTATATAGTTCCATTCACTGTATTCATTTTCCTTTTAGTATACATGAAACCGCTGGAAAAATGAAAAAAACAACCCAACTTGAATTTTTTGATTTTTTATGAAAAACTACATAAGAAAAGCGGAAGCGCCTTGCTTAGCCTAAGGCAAGTGCTGGAGGCACTGACGGTGAAGTCGTTCTTTGACTTCATCGACAGGGCCGAAGCAACCTCGAGGGGCTAGGCGCTGGAGCTGGACAATTCTCAAAGCACTTTTTAAGATTTAATATTAGAGAAAGGAGGAATATACATATGCCAATCATTACAGTAAAAATGCTTGAAGGCCGTTCCGATGAACAGAAACGTGCGCTAGTAGAAAAAGTTACCGAAGCAGTAAGTGAAACAGCGGGTGCGCCAAAGGAGAATATTTCCATTATTATCGAGGAAATGTCCAAAAATCATTACGCAGTCGCCGGCGTCCGCGCAATTGATAAATAAACCATGAAAAAAGCTAAGACCATCATCAATGGGTCTTAGCTTTTTCTTTTAATGTTTCAATATATTGATATGCCTCATCAATTTCCGCTTCCGTATAGCGCTGCTTGCTTTTTAACGTAAAAACTTTATTCGCAACCTCTTCCTTTGGAAGATTATCAAAATATAAAACCGTTGAGACAAGCTCCAAAAATCTAGCATTTTGATCGTTCATATCCTCGAGGCAATCTTGCAAATAAGGCATCTCTACTTCATTTAAGCTGAGGAACTCGCGGCCGTTTTCCGTTAACGTATAGCGATACTGGAAGTACCCTCCCTTTTTCTCCTTTACCTCGTTCAAAAATCCCATATTACACAATTCTTCTACTCGTAAAGTCAGTTCCTCCGAATAAGGGCCGTAAAAATGAAATTGAAACTTTTCATGGAATGGGAAAGACACTTTTTTTGCAATATAAATCATCTTTTGCAGCTTTTTTCTTCCGATAATTTCACCGGATACCAGAACGGCCTGCATCAGCTTGGCGTGATCTTTTAACATCTTCACATCTCCTACTCCGAATCTCAATCGTTCTATATTTCTAAAAGGGCACGTATTTGTTGTTTTATCTCTTTATTTTCAGTGTCATCAAAAAGAAAATCAGCAGGATAATAGAGCTTGTGGTCTGTTCTTCTTTTTCCAGAGATGGCATCAACAATCTCCGACTCTCTAGAAAGCTCGCGCAGTTCCTCGTTTTTCATCAATAGATGGATGGGAAGGCGCTCCCCTTCTTCGCCTGGGCGATAAAAGTCATAAGGCAAATCAGACGACGAGTCGACCACCAAATAGTACTCCGGATCCAAATCGGCCTGGATAAACAGCTTCGTCAGCTGCGCCAGCTTTTTGTATTCCTTCGCCGGATCAAATTCGGCATATTTAAACAGATTTCGGTTAACAAAGCGGCTGCAAAGGTCCCTTAAAATCGCATCCTCTTCCTCCTGCCAGATCTGAAAATAATATAAAATCACAGCCTCATCCAATTTTAAATAGTCTTCTAATTTGGCTTGATTATTAAAAAACGAATAAAAATGAACAGGCTTATTTTTAAAGGTATAGTTTCTCTCAAATAAATCCTTTGCGCGGTGGAGGATTTTTGATAAAAGAACCTCGGCGCTCCGGGAAACAGGATGAAAATAGACCTGCCAATACATTTGATAGCGGCTCATAATATAATCCTCTACCGCATGCATCCCGCTCTTTTTAATTACGACCTGGTCTTCCCTTGGCCGCATCACGCGCAAAATCCGTTCCATATCAAATTGACCGTAGCTCACCCCGGTAAAATAGGCATCCCTTTGCAGGTAATCCATCCGGTCGGCATCAATCTGGCTGGATATTAAACTAACAACCAGCTTTTTTTCAGAGGTCTTCGCAATTACTTCGGCTACTTTTTCAGGAAAATCTTTTCCTGCCTTTGATAGCACTTTATTTACCTCTGTATCTCCTAAAATAATCGCTCGGGTAAAATCTTCATGGTCGAAGTCGAACACTTTTTCAAAGGAATGGGAAAAAGGGCCATGCCCTAAGTCATGGAGGAGTGCGGCACAAAGCGTGAGCAAGCGGTCCTCGTCGTTCCATTCCGGACGTCCGGCAAACACATCATCAATGATGCGGCGGACAATCTCATAAACTCCGAGAGAATGATTGAAACGGCTGTGCTCTGCACCGTGAAAGGTTAAAAAGGTCGTTCCTAGCTGTTTAATTCGACGCAGGCGCTGAAATTCCTTTGTTCCGACTAAATCCCATATCACACGGTCACGGACATGGATGTAGCGATGAACCGGGTCTTTAAACACTTTTTCTTCACTCAGTTTTTCCGTCGAATAAGCCATTTGATTCCCTCTTCCTCTTTTCTTCTTTCTATTATAGCCCCAATTTATGGGATAATCACCCAAATTTCAGCAAAATCCCCCAGTATTTTTCGACAATCTCAACCAAAAAGAAAAATCACCCAGGTACGTTGTCAAAGGTGATTTTATTTTAGTTTTTTATTTATCTTTTCCATTAATTCCTCTTCCGATAAGGCCGCAAGCGGGCGGTTGTTCACGAACGCAAAGGTCTTTTTCCGGCCTGGTCCGCAATAAGATTGGCAGCCAATCTTAACCTCGGCATCCGGGTCAATCTCTTTCAAACGAGGGATTAATGTCTTTAAATTTACGGCCTGGCAATCATCGCAAACACGAAATTCATTGGACATTTTTTACAACCTCTTTCCATTTTAAACAAAAGCTTTATATTATTTTAACCAACTATTAGCAGTGAAAATCAGACTTTTATTAAAAAAATCGACATGTAACTCCATTGGTATTTTACAGTTTCTTGTTTTTGAATGCAAGGTGCATCTCCTTAGTAAACTCTAAAAAAATCTACTATCCTTGCAACAATTTGGTATAAAGCATGGGAAACTTGTCCATCCTAAGACTAGAACTTTTAAAAACTCGTCACAAGCGAGTTAATCGTACTAAATATTTAAGGGAGTTGAAAAAATGAAAGTTCGTCAAGATGCATGGACAGATGAAAATGATCTACTTTTGGCCGAAACGGTCCTTCGTCATGTAAGGGAAGGCAGTACCCAGCTGAACGCATTCGAAGAGGTTGGCGATAAACTAAATCGGACTTCTGCGGCCTGTGGTTTCAGATGGAATGCCGTTGTACGCCACCGTTATGAAAAGGCCCTGCAATTATCGAAAAAACAACGCAAACAGCGCCAGCGGATTTTAGGTAAAGACCAGGGCGGCAAGAAAAAACTGCTCTACAATCCACCGGTAGTAGAGGAGCTCGTGACCATGGAGGTTCCAGTTGAGGCAGCAGAGTCATATGAACTTCCGGAATTACCGGAATTAACCATGGAAATGGCGGAAGAGACGTTTGCCTTGCCGACGGTACAAACAACCTACCGCAGCGCACCAGTATCAGCGTCAGGAATTTCCATTGATCATGTCATTGATTTCTTGCAAAACTTTAATCATTCCAATCTTCAAAATGAAGCACTAAAAAGTGAGAATGAAAGATTAAAGCGTGAAATCGCTGAATTGAAGCGCCAAAACGATGAAATGTCAAAGAAAATTGAAGGTTTAGAGCAAAATACCGAAACCATTCAAGAAGATTATGAAACCTTAATGAAAATTATGAACCGCGCCAGAAAGCTCGTTCTTTTTGAAGAAGAAGAACGCCCAGCTACAAAATTCAAAATGGACCGTAATGGCAACCTAGAAAAGGTAGCTGAGTAGAACGAAAAGCGGAAGCGCCTTGGTCAGCCTAAGGCAAGCCATGGAGGACCAGACGGTGAAGTCATTCTTTGACTTCATCAGCAGGGCCGAAGCGACCTAGGAAAAAAGCAGTTCGTTTTTTCCCTCGAGGGGCAGGACGCTTGAGCTAGACATTAGAAAAGCAAAGGGAGAAAAGTGCAACATTCTCGTTATAAAAGAAGCCGTAAATCCAACTCATGGTTTACGGCTTTTTACATTTTTTCATTTCGATCGATGACCCGTTGATAGTAACTGGGGAAGAGCTCAAGCTCATAGTCATTTAACTGACCGGCATACAAAAAGTCACTGTTCCGCTTTAACTCGTTTAACAGCCGAAGCATCACATCAGAAATCGTAAAATTTTGATCTAGCAGTTCTGATAGAGAGGCCATGACTTCCGGGACAATTTTTGGATAAGCAAATTTCGTCTCCTCACTCCCCAGGGCAATCTCGTAAAATTGTTTAATCAGCCTGGCCCGTTTACTGCCGCTTCCGTTAACACATAGGTAGATTTGCACCGCAACACCTTTTTTTAATCTGCGCTGGGAAATGCCGGCAAACTTCTTTCCGCCGATGCTAAGGTCATAGCTTCCGGGACAATAGGAACCAACGATTTCCCTCGCATCAATATGATGATCGGGGAAATCCGCAAACATCTGCTGAATCAGATGCCACATCGTATCATAACCGCGGTTAATATCAATCCCTTTTTCTGTTTCTGGAAGAATGAGAGAAATATTCAGAACTCCTTCATCAAGAACGACTGCCAAGCCGCCGGAGTTTCGGACAATGGATTTAAAACCCTCCTGCTCGAGATATTGTCTGCCTTGTTCCAAAAAAGGCAGCCTTGTATCCTGGATTCCGAGGACAACAGTATTATGATGGACCCATGTTCGGGCGGTTGCCGGTGCATTACCGGTTCCAACTGAGGCACAAAGGGTGTCATCTGTGCCAAATGACTGCAAAGCATTGAAATGAACACCTGCAGCTGACTGATCGATGACCCGCCACTGCGGCTGGTGCAGTAAATGGAGTGTATTTTCCATCAACGTCACTCCTTTTTAATCAAAAATCTTTATTTAGTATATCAAATGATGCGGTGGATTAGCCATCCAGGAACGATATCGACACTTTTAAGAACTATACCAACAATTTCCCATTTAAGCCGTAAAAAAGCCGGCCCCCCTAATGGAGACCAGCTCACACAATCTATTATAATCCTTGCCCCGCTGTAATCAGTGCAAGCTTATAGACATCTTCTTCATTACAGCCGCGGGACAAATCATTTACCGGCTGATTCAAGCCTTGTAAAATCGGCCCAACTGCCTCAAAACCTCCTAAGCGCTGCGCAATTTTATAACCGATATTTCCTGCTTCAAGACTTGGGAAAATAAATACATTCGCATCCCCTTGCAACACAGAACCCGGAGCCTTACTTTTTGCCACAGACGGTACAAAGGCTGCATCAAACTGGAACTCACCATCCAAAACAAGCGATGGCTCACGGCGCTTTGCTTCCTCAACTGCAGCAACTACTCGTTCAGTCTCTTCAGACTTTGCTGAACCCTTCGTCGAAAAACTCAACATCGCTACCCGAGGGTCAATGTCAAACATTGCCGCTGTTTTCGCACTTTCAATCGCAATCTCCGCTAAATCCTGGCTGTCAGGGGCAATATTGATCGCGCAATCCGCAAACACATATTTCTCATCACCGCGAACCATAATAAACACGCCTGACGTCTTTTGAACGCCTTCCTTTGTTTTAATAATTTGCAGCGCAGGGCGCACCGTATCGGCCGTAGAGTGGGCCGCACCGCTGACAAGTCCGTTCGCTTTGTTTAAATACACAAGCATCGTGCCAAAGTAGTTTTCATCCAATAAGATCTTGCGTGCATCTTCTTCAGTAGCTTTACCCTTACGGCGGTCCACAAACGCCGATACAAGCTCATCCATTCCTGCATATGTCGCAGGATCATAAATTTCCGCCGCATCCAATGAAACCCCAAGCTCTTTCGCCTTCGCTTGAACTTGTTCAATATTGCCAACCAAAATCGGTGTCATTAATTTTTCCGCTGCGAGGCGGCCGCAAGCCCGGATAATCCGCTCATCCAGCCCTTCAGGAAACACAATTTTCAGATCGCGGCCGGCAATCTTTTGCTTTAAACCTTCAAATAAATCACTCACGATAAATCCTCCCTTTATCTCCTACTTCTTTTAGCATACAAAACCAAAATGAAAATTCAAGGACTAGCCTTATAGAGAACGTTTTCAAAATAAATGTTTTTGTTTTCAAAACAATCTAATTTTTAGCATTTGCACTTTTTTATAAATTTAACCACTTTTATTATAAATGAAGTGTTTTATCCAAGCCCCTTGGTGAAACTATGATATAGTATAAATTGTTAAAATTGATTAAGGAGTGATATGAATGAGTGAAGCAGCACAAACACTTGAGGGCTGGTATTGCCTACATGATTTCCGTACATTTGATTGGACAACCTGGAAAATGCTCTCCAGCGACGAACGCCAAGCAGCCATCCACGAGTTTTTAAGTCTAGTTGAAAAGTGGAACACCACCCAAGAACGCAATGAAGGCAGCCATGCCTTATATACAATCGTTGGTCAAAAGGCTGATTTTATGATGATGATCCTGCGCCCAAGTATGGAAGAGTTGAACGAAATTGAAAACGAATTCAACAAAACAAAATTAGCTGAATTCACGATTCCAGCACATTCTTATGTATCCGTTGTTGAGCTTAGCAACTATTTGCCACAGGGCGAAGATCCATACCAGAACCCGCAAATGGTAGCTCGCCTTTATCCAAAATTGCCTAAAGCAAAGCATGTTTGCTTCTATCCAATGGATAAGCGCCGCGAAGGCAATGATAACTGGTACATGCTTCCGATGGAGGAGCGCAAAAATTTAATGCGCAGCCATGGAATGATTGGCCGTACATATGCTGGAAAAGTGAAGCAAATCATTACCGGATCCGTTGGTTTTGATGATTACGAATGGGGTGTTACCCTGTTTGCGGACGATGCCCTGCAATTTAAAAAGCTTATATATGAAATGCGCTTTGATGAAGTCAGTGCCCGCTATGGCGAATTCGGCACCTTCTTCGTCGGAAATATCCTTGAAGAAGAACGCGTAACCGGCTTCTTTCACGTCTAAGCAAAAAAGGTCCTCAGCCATGGGGACTTTTTTATTTTTCATCAATCAAAGCAAGTCATATTTTTTCTCCTCTCCACATACTTATAAAACAGCGAGTCTAAGAAAAACTCTATCCATCTCGTAAAGAGAGGTGACAATAAAAATTGCACTTGCCCCACTGGTACCACATGGGGGTGGGTGGAGTATGAATAGAATGTTGAGCCTAGAGTTATTCATATTTAGGAGGGGAAAATAATGAGTCAATACTATCCACAAGGGTTTCAGCCCTATACAGGAGCAGCCGGACAACCGGGAGCACAGCCGCAGCAGCAAGCGTTCTTCCCGCAGACTGGCGTAACCTCATTTCCGCCAGCTGGCACTGGAGGTGGATTAACACCCACACCTGGTGGACCAGGAACAAGCTTGCCTGGCCAATTGCCGATTGAGCAATCCTACATCGAAAACATTTTACGGTTAAATAAGGGCAAACTTGTCACCGTGTATGCCACCTTCGAAGGCAACAGCCAGTGGAATGCCAAAACCTTCAAAGGCATCATTGAGGCCGCAGGGCGGGACCATGTTATCCTTAGCGATCCACAATCAGGCGCCCGTTTCCTCATCCCAATGGTAGCCGTTGACTACATTACCTTCAGTGAGGAAATTGAATATGAATACCCATTCGGAAGTGGGCCGAACCTAGGCACCTACCCGCCAAGATAAACTTAAACAACACCAATTGGTCCTCAATTGGTGTTTTCTTTTTTAGAAGGCTTGGGTTGATTTCCGCTCCAGGCACAAGCGGTTCGCGGGCGGGTTCGGTGAGCCTCCTCGGCGCTTAAGCGACTGCGGGGTCCCATCTGCCCCGTAATCCCGCAGGAGTCTCGCGCCTTTCGCTCCAATCAATATGCTTAGTAAACCCTTGAAAGAGGTTACCAGTAGATTTTTCTTGCTAGTACAGTACTATGTATTAGCCTTCTCCACACAAAAAGACATTGGAGCTTGCCCCAATGTCCGTTTCTTATAAATGTTTTACAGCCCCGACTATTACTAGAATCCACGCTGCTAAAAAGCAAACGCCGCCAATCGGTGTAATCGCCCCTAAAATACCAATCTTCGTTACACTTAACACATACAAGCTGCCACTGAAGAAAATGATCCCAATCAGCATCAGCCAGCCGGACCAAGTAAATAATGAACTGTCCGCCACCTTTGCAAGCAGAAGACCGACAACCAAAATTCCAATTGCATGAAACATTTGATAGGTAACGCCCGTTTTCCAAATTTCTAAATAATGCGCATCTAGCTTATCCTTCAGTCCGTGAGCCCCAAAAGCCCCCAGCGCCACCGCCAAAAAGGCATTAATTGCCCCTACAATAATGAAAGCCTTCATCTTATTTTCCCTCTTTTCTTTCCTCTGTGTTAAATTTGCTTAATGATTTGCGCTCCAGGCACAAGCGGTTCGCGGGCGGTCCTGGGAGCCTCCTCGGCGCTTTGGCGCCTGCGGGGTCTCCCTTGCTCCGTCCTTCCGCAGGACACTGAATTGCTTCCTTGAATCAGCCCACGCACGAAGAAAATGCGTTAGCATTTTCGAGGAGTCTTCGTGCCTTCCGCTCCAATCAATATAGTTACATTAACAATGACTATTCACACAGTTTCTCTTTATGCAAAAGCCAAACATTTAAAAGTCAAACAGTGAATCTCCGTTCGCATCATCACCCATATCCAGTTTCTTTGGCTGATTAATCGCGGCCGGTTGTTGAAACATAGGTTGCTGAAAAGCAGGCTGTACCACCATCGGCTGTTGAACAACAGGAGGATTAGATACAGCTGCCTGTACTGGCATATCCGCTTTTTCTTCGAGGATGAGTTCGCATAATATTTTAATAGAGTAAACCCGTTCCCGCAAGCTTTCACCCTTGGCGCTTCGCTTGGCAGACTGCAACTCATCTTCCATTTTCTCTAATAGCTTTTGAACAGAAATATTCAAAAATCCTAACACCTCTCATTTCCTAACATCTTACGACAAAATCCTTAATGTTCCACGTGAAACATGTCAGATTTTAGCATCCTATAAAAAAGAGACTGTATTGTTCAGTCTCCCCTTCCTATCCTAAAATCCGCTGATAGATGGATTTTGCGTGCATCAAATCCTTTGTTCCATGAATAAGGGCACGGCCGTCTTTAAAGACCACCATGCGCTCTTCCCCCATTTCAACCGATAACAAATACGGATTCCCTTTTACTGTATATCCCAATGAACGAAGCTGATCCGCCAATTTTTCAAGTGAAAGCTCCCTTTGACTTGCTGGACGGATTTGTACCGTATCCCTGCCGCAAAGCACAGTCGTTTTCGTGGTATTTTCCTGATCCAAATAAGGATAGGTCGGACTCTCACCGCAGGACAAGCAACCGGCAAATTTCGCCTTGGACATTTTCATGCTGGTGTATTGATTCCGCCACAAATCAAAGCTGACAAACGACGATCTAACAGCTGCCCAATCCTCGACAAGGATCTTTAATGCCTCCGCCGTTTGATGGGCAATCACCATCTGCACGGCTGGTGAAATAATCCCGCCTGTATCACACGTCATCCCCTGGAGTGGAATCGTACGCAGCAAGCAATTTAAACAAGGTGTTTCTCCAGGAAGAATTGAAAAACTCATTCCGAAGCTGCCAACGCAGGCCCCATAAATCCATGGAACCTTGTACTTTTGCGAAATATCATTGATAATCATGCGAATTTCAAAATTATCCGTAGCATCGATGATAAGGTCGACCTCACGGGCTGTTTCTTCGAGCCATTCGGCGGTTGCTTCGCCAATTACAGAGACAATTTCAACATCCGAATTAACCGCTTTTAAGCGTTTTTCAGCCGCCGCCGCCTTCGGAAGCTTTGCCGCAACATCCTCCTCTGTATATAGCTGCTGACGCTGAAGATTACTAGACTCGACATAATCACGGTCAATGATGGTCAGTTTCCCGACACCAGCCCGCACCAAGATTTCGGCGTTCCCGGAACCAAGAGCTCCGGCGCCAACCATCAGCACATGCTTACGGCGAATCTTCTCCTGACCATCTTGTCCGATTCCTGGAAAGAGAATCTGCCGCGAATAACGATCATTCATTTGTAAACCCCTTCCTAGAAATCAACCGCCACTAACGGGTGGGATAAAAGCAATAACGTCACCTTCGCTGATGACCTCATCATTTGATGCAAATTCTTCATTTATTGCCGTCATCACGGTTTCCATTTTCGGCAAATTATAGATTGCGGTCAGTTCAATTTTCAAATCGGAGACCGTTTTACCAGCCGCGTTTAATGCTAATGATTCTTCCCCCACAACATCACGTAAATGTGCAAAAAACAGCACCTTATTCATGTAAGTCTTCCTCCTCCGGTTTTCCAGACGGGTATTCAACGGTTTCAAGTTGATTTCCCATCCACTCTTCTCCATCTGCCCAATGTTCCTTTTTCCAAATAGGAACGATCTCTTTAATTCGTTCAATTGCATAGCGGTTCGCCTCATAGGCGTCAGCACGGTGCGGCGTTGAAACGGCGATGACGACCGCGACATCGGTAATATCCAGCTTGCCAACGCGGTGCGTGATGGCTACCTTTGAGCCTTCCCAGCGCTGTTCAATCTCTTGACCGATCTGTTCTAATTTTTTCACGGCCATCGCCTCATAGGCCTCATATATAAGAAACAAGGTTTTCTTGCCTTTTGTTAATTCACGGACTGTACCGATAAAAGTGGTAATCGCCCCAGCTTCACGTTGGATCACCTTATCGATCACCGCCTGAATTTGAATCGGCTCCTTCGATATTTTATAGTTCAATTTATCACCCCTTTTGCACGGCATTTTATCGTTATTATATTGCTTTAGACCAGCCTCGGCAAATAATCTTAATTGTCAGTTATCTCCATCTGCCCAGTTTTTTGCTTTTTCGTATTCCTCCGGGTAGTTCATATTGAAAAAAGTACGCTTAAGTCTCGGTTTGCTGTATCCCGGAAGGTCCTCTTCCGTTAAATATAGAACCTGAAGGTCGTCAAAAAGCTGTGTCATCCGGAGGTTTCTTTTTTCAAGACTTGCCTCTACCACTGGTAAAATACATCTGCGATAGGCTGCGAATAATGGTTGTTTCTTTCCGTCAATGACAGGGATGGCTGCATCAAAGCTGCCAAGTTTTGCTGCAATTTTTTCAGCAAGTTCGCCAGAAACAAACGGCATATCGCAGGCCACGGCCACATTCACTTCCTGTGTCGACTCTTGCAGCCCCGCATGAAGACCGGCTAACGGTCCCAGCCCGGGAAATCGGTCAGAAACCATCTTTACTCCTAAAAACCGATATTCATCAGGATGATTGGTCACAAGGATGATTTCTGAAAAAACCCTCTTCAGTTCTTCCACCAACCGCTCGATGTTGGTTTTTTCGTTTATTTTTAAAAGGGCTTTATTGGTACCCATCCGGCTTGATTTACCGCCGGATAAAATAATTGATGCCGCCTTCATAATGCACCCCATAAGTATTTGTTTTACCCATTTTAATACACTTGTTACCTATTTAACAGCAGAAAAAGGGTTCTTTGACAATTGCAGCGCTCTATATGACAATTCCAACCCGCTTAACAACAATCGAAGCACTTCAAACAACCATTGACACTCATACTCAGCCCACACCACTTTTTTAAGCGTTCCCTTCGCTTTTTTCAATTGATTTTAGTATGATAGTTACATTATTAATTACAATAGAAAAGTAGAAATCATACATTTAATATCGGGAAAGGAGCCTCAGGTTATGGAAACAATTGATGTAGCCAAAGTCCAGGAAGCAATCAACCACTATGCCCATAAAGATGTCTATCTTCACCTAGAAACCACAAATGGTGCCTATGCCTCACACTTTGATCAATCCTTTTTTTCAGCTGGTGCCTATATCCGCAATGCCCTTGTTCAATATGAACTAGGAAAAATCACCGGAAACGGCCCATATCGGATTGGCTTAAAAATCAACCTTGGCTGGGTCTATGCAGAAGGGCTCACCCATTTTGAAATCGATGAACAAAACCGCCTGTTGCTTGCCGGCCACGACAGTAAAGGAAAACTTGCCGTTGCCTTAGAAATCAGCACCACTCCATTTGAATAAGAAATGCGGAAGCGCCTTGCTCAGCCTAAGACAAGTGCTGGAGGTCCTGACAGTGAAGTCGTTCTTTGACTTCATTGGCAGGGTCTGGACGCTTGCGCTGGACCATTCTCAAAGTACATTAAATAAATTCTGATATTCCAGAAAGGAGAAACACCGTAATGGAAAAAGAGCGTCAAGTCTTAGTCGTTTTTCCGCATCCAGATGACGAAGCATTTGGGGTATCCGGCACTATTGCCACCCATGTCGAAAATGGAACCCCTGTCACTTATGCTTGTTTAACATTAGGGGAAATGGGACGTAACATGGGGAATCCCCTTTTCACAAACAGAGAAAACCTGCCAAAAATCAGAAAAGAAGAGCTGAAAAACGCAGCAAACGCCCTTGGCATCCAGGATTTACGGATGCTTGGCTTCCGTGATAAAACCGTTGAGTTCGAGGATGAAGAAAAGCTGACAAATGTTATTTCGTCGTTAATTGATGAGTTGAACCCATCGCTCATTATCACGTTCTATCCAGGCTATTCCGTTCATCCCGACCATGAGGCCACCGGTGCGGCCGTCGTTCGGGCTGTCGAAAAAATCCCTGCTGCCGCACGGCCAAAATTACACTGCGTAGCCTTTTCCAATAATTGCTTAGAGGAGCTTGGTGAAGCCGATATTATCAATAATATCTCCGCTGTTGCCGATAAAAAACTTGCCGCCATGCGCGCGCACCGATCACAAACCGAGCAAATGCTGGGCGATATGACCGAAAAACTCAAAAATCAAGATCCGCAAGTTCTGGCATGGATCAACAATGAACGATTTTGGACTTATAAATTCGCAAAATAAAGACTGCCCCAGCAATTGGGGGCAGTTTTTTTAAATTATCTGCGAAAAAGGAACATTTATCTGCGTTCCGGACCAATTTATCTGTGTAAAAGCTGTTGTTATCTGCGAGAATCACCTTTTTATCTGCGAAGCAACCACCACACCTTATAAATCCGGATGCAGCAAAGTACAGAACCGGCACCAGTCAAGGATCACGATTTTCCTTGATTTCATATCAATCATTTCTTGTTTCTTTAATTTTGAAAATACACGACTAACACTTTCCCTTGAAGTCCCGACAACCGTGGCAAACTCCTGAACGGTTAGCGGAATTTCAATATCCCAACGGTTTTGCCCGGTATTAAACTTTTTCCCCAAGCGCTCTAAGGTCTTAACTGTTTTTGCGTATACATCGAGCAAGGCCACATCGCGCAATTGAGCGGTCATCTCCCGCAACGAATCACTCATATAACGAATCATCTGGATCGAAAGCTCCGGATAGTCGTACAAATCCCTTTCTAACTCATTTTTATCCAAAAAGAGAATCTTCCCATCCTCAAGCATCGATGCCGTTGCCGGATAGCATTGTGTTCTTTGCGTAAATAAGCACGCCTCCGCAAACATATCCCCCTTTTGCTTGATGCAGACAATGATTTCGTTTCCATTTTCATCCTGCTTTGTTAACTTCAAAGTACCGGAATAAACAAAATAAACTCCCCGTGCAACATCATCCTCCGACATGATCCTTTCCCCTTTTTTAAACGAAAAGGTTTGAACCCGTTTCTCGACCAGCTTCAGTGATCTCGGCGATAAGTCTTGGAAAATACCGATTTTTCGTAAAAAATCCTCTGTTTTTGTGGTCCTTAAGACAACTAAGTGTGGATCATTTACACATTCATTTCCATCCATTTTTCCCACCACCTTTTCATGTTTGAAAACTTAGAAACCATTCTTCTCCCCATTGTATAAAATTTCTTTTTTAAAAGAAGTGACAAGTTTCACTAATGGTTTCACAAAACGTTCATTTTTCAGAAACCGCGTCATTACATTACCTGACGGGCCGTTTCACAGAACGTTCACACACCCTAATATAGATGTGAGAAACGTCACATTTTTGAAAGCCTTCTCAGAATAGGATAAAACTGTTCATTAGAAATAAAAGGAGGGAAAAAAGTGAATAAGGCAATCATTAGCTTCGTTATTAGTCTTGTCATAGGATTTGGCCTTGGTTACTTAGTGTTTGATGTAATGGAGGATTCCGGATCACAGCCTCAGGTAGCGGCGCAATCAGATACAAGTACAAACTCAACCACTAAGGATCAGGGTTCACAATCAAAAGAGACAGCGGCAACGACAACATCAGTGGACCAGGACAACATTCTTTCAAAAAGAGGCTGCTTAAGCTGTCACTCTGTTGAAGCATTAAACCTCAAAGGCGGCCAAGTAGGTCCGGACCTTTCCCATGCCTTCGTTGAAGTTAAGGATAAACACGGCATGCCGATTGAACAATTCTTAACCAAACCAGACTCAGCTGTTATGTCAGGCGTTATTGGTAAAAACCCTTTAACAGACGAAGAACGAAAACAAGTTCTTGATATTCTAAAAAAAGCTTCAGAAGCTAAATAAAAAAGGTGGTGCAACCAAATGAAAAAATGGATTCCAATTGCTTCCGGCCTTGTTGCCGGCTTTGTGGCAGCTACCATCTCCTTCGCCGACCTTTCATCAAGTCCAAAAACAACGGAAGCGGCAAATAGCAGCACAAAGAGCAATGCAGAGAAGGTGTATGTCCCATTTGGGCAAAAAGATGATTATTACCTGATTGATTCCGGCGGTCACTCTGGACAACTGTTTGTTTATGGTGTTCCATCGATGCGGGAAATTCGAACGATTCCGGTTTTCTCGCCTGATTCGGCAACAGGTTATGGATTTGACAGTAGAACAAAGAAAATGCTCGGCGGATATACATGGGGTGACCTCCACCACCCAGCCCTTTCGGAAACAAATGGGGACTACGATGGTAAATTCCTATTTGCAACCGATGTAGGAAACAGTCGTGCCGCTGCAGTTGATTTAAAAACGTGGACTACAAGGGACATTATTAAAGTTCCAAATACAGCAGGTCCGCACTGTGCCGCCTTCGTAACGGAAAATACCGAGTACATGTTTTTACCAACTCGTTTTGCTGTTCCACTGGGGCAAAAATATGAATCTCTTGATGAGTATCATTCAAAATACCGTGGCGTAATGTCAGCTGTCACCTTTGACCAAAACAAAGAAAAGCTAAATATTGCTTATCAAGTTGCCCTGCCGCCATGGTCTTATGACCTTTCCGATGCCGGTAAGAAGAGCTCTAAAGATTGGGCAGTGTTGACTACTTACAATACAGAAGAATCAACAACCACGATGGAAATCAACGCGTCCCAAGCAGACCGCGACTATATTGTTCTTTTTAACTGGAAAGAGCTTGCGAAAATGGTCAAAGAAGGCAAATACACAGATGTGAACGGGCAAAAGATGATTTTCCCGGAAAAACAAAAAGGCGGAATCTATTTAATTCCTGTTGCTAAGTCGCCACACGGTGTGGATGTAACTCCGGACGGAAAATATTTCATTGCTTCTGGAAAACTAGCACCTGCGATGACTGTCTTCTCATTTGAAAAGGCATTTAAGGCAGTTGAAAACAAGGATTTCTCTGGTGAAAGAAACGGCATTCCTATTCTAAACTATAAATCGGTTATGGAACGTGAAGTGAACCCAGAAAATGCACTTGGACCGCTTCATACTCAGTTTGATAATAAGGGTATGGCCTATACAACCATGTTTATCTCTTCTGAAATCGTAAAATGGAATCCTAAGACGGGTGAAACATTAGACCGCGTACCAGTCCAGTATTCTCCGGGACACTCTGTTGCGGCTGAAGGTGACACCGTTGCACCTGATGGAAAATGGCTTGTCGCATTAAACAAATTGGCAAAGGATAACTTCTTATCTGTGGGACCTTCTCACCCTGAAACGATGCAGTTAATTGATATCAGCGGCAAGATGAATGTAGTGGATACCGTTCCGGTTAACCCTGAACCGCACTATGCACAAATGATTAAGGCAGACAAAATTAAGTCGATCAATGTTTATCCGAAAGATACAAAAAATCCGGATGCCGTATACAAAAAATCGGATGCACGGATTGTTCGTAAAGGCAATGAAGTCCACGTATATGGAATTGCCATGCGCTCAAGATTTATCTTTGACGCAAAAGCAAAACGTCCTGACGTGATTGAGGTTAATCAGGGAGATCATGTGTTTATTCACTTAACCGATATTGACTTTGATGAGGACATTACTCATGGATTCGCCATCAATGACTACAACTTAAACATGGAAGTTCAGCCTGGTGAAACGAATACGTTAGAGTTTACAGCTGATAAAGCCGGTACCTTCCCGCTTTATTGCACAAACTTCTGCTCTGCGCTGCATCAGGAAATGAATGGCTATTTCCTTGTGAAGCCTAAAAAATAAAAGGTTGGTGACGGGTATCAATTCAACCATTGATACCCTCATCCATTTCTGTGCTTTCAACAAATTTTTGTGTCTAGCTGCAGCGCCAAGCCCCTCGATGGTCTAAAGCCAATCCGTCATGAAGGTTAAAGAACAACCTTCCTGCCGGCTCGTCTTATGCTTGTCGGGGCTGAGACTGGCGCTTCCGCTTTTCCGTTAGGAGTGGTTAACTTGAATGATAGTACAGGTAATAAATTATCAATCACGTCTTCATTATTGATTGCTTTAGCCGCTGTATTATTTGTTGTCTCCATCTTTTTTCCATGGTGGAAGATGGTGTTTTGGGCTCCACAATATCCTGAAGGATTAAACATTATCGTTTATCCGAACAAGCTTGATGGACAAATTGATATTGTGAATGGGTTGAACCACTATATTGGAATGAGAAACTTCAGTGAAAAAAACTTCCCTGAGCTTTCCTATCTCTCCTATCTTGTATGGGGGCTAGCGGCTATCACCCTTTTAACTGCGATCCTAAGAAAAAAAATTGTTCTTTATATATTGATTGGTGTCATTGTGATTGGCGGCATTCTTGGTGTCCTAGACCTTCATAATGCACTGCATGATTTCGGTACCAACCTAAGCCCGCATGCACCAATTAAAATTGCTCCATTCGTACCACCGATTATTGGGAAAAACCAGGTAGCAAACTTTATTACCCACAGCCTGCTTGGACCGGGTACTTATTTCTTATTAGCAGCCTTTGTGTTATTACTCATTCCGCTATGGAAGGATCGAAAAAGAAAATGAAAAAATTGACGCTCTTTCTTTTCGTTTTTTCTCTCTTTTTTCTAATAAAACCTGAGAAAAATATGGCAGCCGAAAGCTTGCAAGCCTTGATCGACTCCGCGAAAGAGGGAGCGGTGCTAAAGCTTGAAAATCAAACCTATGAAGGCAATATCGTCATCGATAAGCCCCTTACATTGATTGGCTCAAAGCACACTGTGATCAAGGGAGACGGAAGCGGAAATGTCATTTCCATCAAGGCACCGCGTGTTTCGCTAAGCCATCTAACCGTGACAGATAGCAGCATGAACCGTAATTCTGCGGAGGAATACGCAGCCATTAAGATTTACAGTAATCATAATCTTGTCGAGCACATTACCATCAGCCGTTCCTTTCACGGTATTTATTTAAGCAAGGCCCACTATAATACCATTCGAGATAATCATATTAAAGGGATGGGCAAGGGTGAAATTGCCGCCCAGGGCAATGGGCTCCATGTTTATTACGCACATGATAACCTGCTGATCGCGAACACCATCGAAGGCACGCGTGACGGGATGTTCTTCGATTATGCGCACAAAAATAGAAGCATTGCCAATAAAATCAGCCATACCCGCTACGGATTGCATTACATGTATTCTGACAAAAATGTTTTTAAAAATAATATTTTCACGATGAATCAGGGCGGGGCTGCTGTTATGAATTCAAACCATCTCACATTGGATGGAAACCAATTTATCGTAAACTATGGAAATCAATCGTTCGGCTTGATGCTGCTTCAAGCAAATGATAACAAAATTGAAAATAATACCTTTTACATGAACCAACGGGGTTTATATATAGATCAAGCAACCCGAAATGTATTTCGGAACAACCACATTATTCAAAATCAAATCGGGATTGAGCTTTGGGCCAGTTCCAATGATCAGACCTTTACGTTAAACCGAATTACTGATAACACGATTCCCGCTGTTACCCTTGGCGGTACGGGGGAAAACAATTCCTGGAGCATGGATGGCAAAGGAAATGACTGGGGCTCAGCTTTTCCGGTTACCGATTTAAATCAGGACCGAATTGGCGACTTTCCGGTAACCTATCATTCTTCCCTCCACCAACTGATTGAGGACCAGGAATTAACGAATTTATTTTTAAAGAGCCCGGCGATTAAAATCTATGAAAAATTGAATGCCTCGCTGTCAGGGGAAGCATTGATGTTTCGTGATTCACACCCATTAGTTGGGAGTGCAAAAGGCAGCCACACAAAAATTTGGTTAATCGCCTTTGCTTTACTTGTTTTATGGCTGCTTATAAAGGGGAGAAAACGACTATGCATTACATTTGGAAGGAATGGAAGGAAAATATAAGAGGAAAAGGGCTCTGGCTCGCGCTTAGTATTATCGTACTGATTTCAATCAGCATTTTGTTTCGTTCCACTGCCCTTTCCTACGATAATGGCTTTTATGTTTTAATCATCAACCTGTTTGATACGATTATTTACTTTATTCCGATTCTCTGCTTGTTTATCGGTGCCTTTTCAATCTTTCAGGAAAAAGAACAAAAAACACTCATCATGCTGCTGACAAAAAAGGAACATTACGCAAGCTTTTTGATGAAAAAAAGCATCGGAATTTATGGGGTCGTTCTTGCTCCCCTACTAGTATGGTTTTTCATCTACTTACTTTTATTGAAATTTAATTTCCAGCTTGATTTTAAAGGGTATTTTATTTTTATACTAGCAATTGTTTGTATGGCACTCGTCTTTCTGCAAATAGGGGCAGCGATTGGAAGCTTTAGCCGCTCAAGAATGCAAATTATCGGCTATACGATCTTTATCTGGTTTTACTTTTTCTTCTTGCATGATTTTATTCTTTTATCGTTTCTTCCAGACGTATCCCATGAAAATGTAAAACTCTTTTCGGCTGTCTACTTTTTAAATCCTTTGCAAGCGATAAGGATGTTTATCGAAACGGGAACAGGGGTATATTCCTTTGGCCATATGTCAAGACTACTGCAGGCCTTCATGTGGACAAAGCCGGGCTTTTTCCTTCTCGGAAATCTCGTATTCTGGCTTGCACTTTCATCAATAACGGCTGTTATTTTCCATCGCAAGGAGGGTTATGAATGATTTCTGTTACGAATTTAAAACAATCCTTCGGGAAAAAAATGGTCCTGGATTCAGTTGCTCTTGAAATCCATGAGCGGGAAGTCTGTGCCCTTGTCGGACGAAATGGTGCAGGAAAATCAACGTTAATCAACAGTTTGCTAGGTCTGCTCCCGGTGAAACAGGGCTCGATTAAAATAAATGGAATGGAAGTATCCAAGAAAAATAACGAATGGAAAAAAGCGATTGCTTATCTTCCGGAAAAATTCATGCTCTATCCGATGCTAACCGGATTGGAAAACATGAGATTTTTCGCCGAAGCCGTTTCTGGAAAAGCTGATACGATACGAATCGAGGAAGTGCTGCGGTCGGTTAGTCTGTGGGACGACCGCGATATCCAGGTGAAACAATATTCAAAAGGGATGCTCCAGCGTTTGGGACTAGCGGTCACGCTATATCAGGATTCCAGCCTGCTCATCCTTGATGAGCCTACAAGCGGGATTGACCCAATGGGAAGAAAGGAAATTTTAAAAGTGCTGGAAAAGCTTCCTGATAAAACCATCCTGCTCTCCTCGCACCACCTGGATGAAATCAAACAGATTTGCACTCATGTTGCTTATTTAAACAATGGAAAAATAGAAAAATACACTGTTAAGGAATTTTTACAAACACAAAACTTAGGAGGAATGGGATCATGATAAAGCGGATCATGCTCGCTTTGGTTCTACTGGCTGCACTGCTTGCGGGCTGCAGCTCCGGCCCTGATTATGAGATTGATAGTACAAAACCGCTTTATTTCCAAAAGGACAAAGCGATGCCATTTGAAATTAAAGTATTGGAAAACAAAAATTCGGTTAAAGGACTAAAAGTAACGGTTGAATTATCGATGGCCACTATGGACCATGGCAGCTATAAAGCAAAACTGACAGAGGGTAAAGCAGGTACTTATGCTGGAAATATTCAGCTGGAAATGCCCGGGAAATATGAAGCCGCGTTTACGTTAGAAAAAGGCGGCGAGAAAACCGAGAAGATCATCAACCTCGATGTGAAGAAACCGCAGGGTGTTGCCTCCATTAATGGTAAATGGATTACAAATGACGATTTAGCTTTTTACCGATTTATAAACCAGCTTCAACTCGAGATTAATCGTGAGTCAGCAAAGAAACAATATAGCGGACAGCAACTAGAGGAGGAGCTTACCTACCTGAAATCCCAGGAAAAAATACTTGATGATAAGAACCAGCTTTTAACCCAAATCATCCGCATGCGATCAATGGCGATGCTGGCTGAAGAAAAAGGCCATAAAGCTGACCCTGCCAACGTAGAGCAGCAAATCCAAAAGGTTCGAAATCAATACAGCCAATACACATCTGCTAAAAAGTTAATCAAAGAGTATGGCGAGGAGAAATTTTGGGCCAAGGAGCGCAAGCAATATCAATCGATCGTCCTCATCCAGCAAGTACAGAAGGACTTAATTGCTCAGGCGAAAAAGGATAACCCAAAAGCCGGTGACCAGGAAGTTTACTACGAGGCCCAGCAAAAATACGAAGACCTCCTCGTTTCCCAAGTTAACTCACTAAAAATTATAATTTTATAAAATTCCAAGGTATCATGTCCGCATGATGCCTTTTACATTGTTACCTATTTTACACGGTGCCTGGCACCTTTGTGAAATTGTGAATCTACCTTTTAGTTTTTCACATTTGTCGATTTTCCTCCAAATTTGTGAGTGATTACTCACTTTACATTTTTATAGCGAGAGCATATTCTATAAATGAGTGATTACTCACTTCTAAAGGAGGAGTACAAATGACAGCCTCAATTGTTGTGAATGGAGTCAGCAAAAGCTTTGGAAAAAAACAAGTCTTAATCGATGTAAGCTTAACCATTGAACCAGGCCAAATATACGGCTTAATCGGCCCTTCAGGATCGGGAAAAACCACTTTAGTAAAGATGATTGTTGGCATGGATAGTCCAACACAAGGAAATATCCGTGTATTGGGCACTCCGGTTCCCAGTCTCACACTCTTGCAGAAAATCGGTTATATGGCTCAAGCGGATGCCCTCTACAACGACCTGACTGGTGAAGAAAATCTAGCCTTTTTTGCCGCTCTCTTTAAAGTAAAAAAGCGAGAACAAAAAAAGCGGATTGCTTATGCAGCCGATCTAGTCAATCTTACAGCAGATTTAAAAAAGAAGGTCCATGCGTATTCAGGGGGAATGAAACGCCGCCTTTCACTTGCCGTGGCAATGATTCAAGACCCAGATGTCCTGATTTTGGATGAACCAACCGTTGGAATTGACCCCGAATTGCGCTTGTCAATTTGGTCTGAACTTTACCGTTTAAAGGACGCCGGCAAGACCATTTTAGTCACAACCCATGTCATGGATGAAGCTGAAAAATGCGACCATCTGGCCATGGTCCGTGACGGAGAAATCCTTACCAGCGGCTCACCGAAGGAATTGAAGGAACAATACGGGATTACCAGTTTAGAAGAAGTATTTTTAAAGGCAGGGGGTAAAAAATCATGAGAGTTACAGCCCTCGTAAAACGGATTTTCCGGCAGATGCTCCGTGACAAACGGGCACTGGCATTAATGATGGTGGCCCCTTTATTAATCATGACCCTCCTCCATTATTTATTTAACGGAAACACGGTAAAGCCCCTGGTCGGTATAACAGGCGCAGACGCTTCCTTAGTAAAGCAATTAAAAAGTAAGGACCTTATCGTCAAACAATATGATCACGTGAATAATCCAAAGGACACGGTCATCGAGGATGATTTAGATGCCCTGCTGCAGCTCAAGGATGAAGAGTTCAATCTCACGCTTAAAAACGATGACCCTTCTGCAGCAAAACCGCTGCAAATAAAAATTCAGCAATCCATCGCTGCTGAAAATGCCAAAAAACAGACCAAAAAACTGAAAACATTTATCAAAACTGTCCAAAGTAAGCTTCCGGGTGTGCCAATCAAACTAGATTCGGCGAAGGCCCCGACTATCCAGACAGATTATGTATATGGCAGTAAGAATGCGACCTTTTTTGATAAACTCGGAGCGATTTTTGTCGGCTTCTTTGTCTTCTTTTTTGTCTTTCTGATTTCCGGGATTGCCCTGTTAAAGGAAAGAACCACCGGGACATTGGACCGGCTTATGGCCACTCCGATTCAAAGAAGAGATATCGTATTTGGCTATTTACTCGGATACGGAATCTTTGCCGTTATTCAAACGGTCATTGTTGTCTTTTTTGCCGTTAAAGTTTTAGATATCATGTTGGTTGGCTCCATTTGGAATGTGATTCTCATTAATTTAACATTAGCCCTGGTCGCCTTGTCGCTTGGGATTTTATTATCTGCCTTTGCCAATTCTGAATTCCAGATGATGCAATTTATCCCGATTGTCATCGTTCCGCAAATCTTTTTTGCCGGTATTTTTCCGGTTGAGGGGATGGCAGACTGGCTGCAGGTCATTGCCAGGTGCATGCCCATGTACTATGGAGGCGATGCTTTGCAAGGCGTAATGTATCGAGGGGAAGGACTTAGAAACATTAGCGGCGACCTCTTCGTCTTACTCGGATTCGCCCTTGTCTTTATTGTCTTGAATGTATTTGCCTTGAAAAAATATCGAAAAATATAACAGTCTATAAATCCGAAGGGAGTCTCCTATGTCAGAGGAAGAAGAGTTAATCCAGCAGCTGTTTGCTGAAGAAGATGAACTAACTGATAAGCAAAAGAAGATTCTCATCGCAGCAATTGAATCTTTTTCGGAAAAAGGCTATGCCGGTACTTCGACAAATGAAATTGCTAAAAAGGCGGGTGTTGCCGAGGGCACCATCTTCCGCCATTATAAAACAAAAAAGGACCTGCTCATGTCCATCGTCGCCCCGATGATGGCAAAATTGATTGGCCCCTTCATCATCAATGATTTAAATAAGGTTTTAGACCGTGAGTTTGACCACGTTGAGGATTTTATCAGAGCCATGATGGAGAACCGCCGTGAATTTTTAAAAAAGCATATCTCTATTTTAAAAATCATGCTCCAGGAAATTCCCTTTCAGCCGGAATTAAGGGAGCAATTTTTCGAGCATGTGGCGAAAAAAACGTTTGACCGATTCGTTAATGTCATTCAACACTACCAAGCCAAGGGGCAAATGATTGAAATGCCACCGGAAAGTGCTGCTAGGCTTGCCATTACCACCATTTTCGGCTCATTGATGGCTCAATACTTACTTTTCCCCCATGCTGAGTGGGATGATGAAGTCGAGACGGAACGAATTATCCAATTTATTATGCACGGACTGGGAACAACAAAGGCACGCTGACTCAGCGTGCCTTTCTTTTTACTCTTCAGGTGCATTCAAGATTTTGATTGTTTTAAAACCGAGATTGATTTTGTAATTTAAATTCCAGCTCCCGCCCAGAATTTCAATCTCACTTTCCTGGAGGGAGAAGCGAAGAACTACGTCATGGTCTTCATCGATGATCACGTAAGCATTTTTATTCGAAAAAATTTGATACGATGGGTGCGAAATAATGGTCCAGCCATGTGATAATTTATTGCTTTTTGTACTCATCCTTACCCTGCCTTTTTGGTAAATTATATAACAAAGCTTGCGCCTTGTTAACACAGTCCAATTGTTTATTTTAAATTGCTAATCCGAACACGATAGAGTTAATCGCCGTTTTGTACGCGATTTCCCCCTGCCGTTGCTGTTATTGCTTACATCCCTTTATATATACTTACTCCCTTCACGGACACTTAGTGGAGCCAGCTTGCGGCTTTCAATAAACTTTCTTACCGATTCTGGATTGGTTTTCGAATATTCGCGTAGGGCCCAGCCAATTGCCTTTTGGATAAAAAACTCCTTGCTGTCGGCGTTTCTTCTTATGTATTCGTAGAGAATTTCTTCCCTTGTTTCTTTTTTGTATTTCAATTGAAAAAGAATCGAGGCCCTGCGCAGCCACATATTTTCATGTACAGTCCAGCTTTCAATCGTTTCACCCATTACCTCTGGAAACTTTTGAGCAATCGTACCAACCGGCTTTGGTGCCAATGCATCAACCGAATCCCACCAAGATTTAGTAGTAATCAGCCCCTCCAAAAAAGCCAAATCCTCCTTTTGCAGTTTCTTTTGTAATTTTTCGAGATACCCTAATGCCGTATATTGATACTCTCTTTCTGTTTTTTCCCAAAGCTCAAGGACAAAACCAGGATGAAACGGTTTTTTTAAAATTCCTGTTTCATTGAAAAATTGTTTTTCAAGCTCTCTTCTTTGCGGTGTTTTAATTCCGAGAAAGGGAAAATGATTCTTCAAGTATTTTTCCATCGGTTTGGCATTTGCTTCATTGCGGCTTTTTTCAAATAGATTGGTTAATAACGCGACTTCATCGCTCAAATTTCTCATCCCCCGGCATTGATCTTTCTATCATTCTAAAATAGTTAGTCTAGTTATTGCCACTATTAGGAAGAAACAATCTTGCGCATAAACAATTGATCACATGCCAAACTATAGATTATGAATAGGAAAGGAGCTTAACTATGACAAAGAAATATAACAAAGGCAGCGGCAATCAAAATTCTCCACAGGATGGGCATGCAGAAGCGGAATTCGCCAGTGAATTTGTCAGCGGAGATAACAGCAAGGGCAACAAAAAGAACGTAAAAAGCCAGCAAAGTAAAACCAATCCCCATCAATAAAAAGCCAGGCGGTCACCGCCTGGCTTACTGTTTTGAGGAGTTATATTGATGTTTTTTTCTGATTTACTAACCTTTTTCATTTTCTTATGCATTAACTTCAGCCAAGTCCCCCAACTCATTGATCTTCTCACGAATTTCACTTTGGATTTTTTCTACTACTGTAAAATCCATAGCGGAAACATAGATTTCCTCAAGCTCATCATGCAAATCCTTTGCCTTTGCAAGATAGGAGGTAGCCTCTGTCATTTTTGTTTTATATTTCCCGGAAATTTCAGTGATAAAATCTGCGTAAATTTCATCTGTTCCAGGTTCAATTAAAAGTTCGTACATATCAATAATTTCATCGCCATCGCGGCTTGGGAAATATTCATGCGGGGCGGTGCTATCAAAGATGGCAATCCCAAGCTCCCTTAAAATGACCATATCCAGACTATTCGGATCAAAACCACAGTGATAAACTTCGGCATCGACCCCTCTTTCTTCTGCCGCTGCTGCAAGCTTCTTCAGCATCGTTGATTTTCCGGAACCGGGCCGGCCTTTGATAAAATAACGTTTCGTAATCTCTTCGGTTAAATTCGGTACAAAATCAACAGCACCCATTGGTGTGGCTGCTCCTAAAAAGCGATGGCGAATATCGGACTTTTTATTCAATTTCATTTTTCCAAAGAAATTTTCAATGAGTTTATTGGTTAATTGATCCGCCTTTTTAAAATCCATACTTCCGATGTAAATTTTCTCCCAATCATCATGAATGTCCAATGCTTCGTTAAACGTAGCGTAGGCCGTTTGGAAGGATTCACTGATTTGATTGGTCAGGCGTTGAATTTTATTTTTATGAAAGCGGAGTTTTTGGGAATTCCATGCTTCTCCAAGATTAATATACTCTTCTACTGCCCCCGGTGCCTGCGGTTCAATGACATGCGGAGCCGTTCCATCGACAATTCCCACTTTTAAGGCTGGAATAATTACACCGTCGATCGAGTTGTTATCAGAGGAGCAATGGAGGAATTCAATATTATAGCCTTTTTCCAGCCATTCATTGCCTATTTTTTTCATTAAAGAGGATTTTCCTGTTCCTGGCCCTCCTTTTAAAATAAATAAGCGATCAAGCCCCTGGAGGTTGGAATCATAAAGACTGTGAAATCCTCTTGCTGTATTGCCACCGGCGAAATAATTTTTAACTTTCCCTACCACTTAACAACACTCCCTTTATCAGCCAATAGGAAAGCTTACCTCCTATCCGGCATTAAGTGCAACTTCGCCCCATGAACTGCCTTACGGATTTGTAGTCGGCGAGGTTTCTTTCTGACATTTTCACCTTATCATATGCGTGTGTCTTTTATAGGTGAATGCCTATTGGAAGTGAGGAGATTAAAATTTGATTAAAACCTATGTTTGGTTTATTTTAAGAGATCGGCAAATTCGGCCTTGGCCGTTTCATGTAAATGCTCGGGCTTTAATACAATTTGTACGCCAATTTTCCCAGCGCTGACGACCATTACTTCAAGCTGTTTTGCGGCCACTGCTATAAAGGTTTTATATTCCTTTTTCATTCCAATCGGTGAGCAGCCGCCGCGGATGTAACCTGTCCATTTTTGGATATCCTTTACCGGAATCATTTCAATCTTTTTTTCACCGGAAACCTTTGCAGCTTTTTTTAGATCCAATTCTGCCTCAACGGGAATGACAAAGACATAGATGTTTTTCGATGCCCCATGGGCAACGAGGGTTTTGTATACTTCTTCAGGATCTCTGCCGATTTTATGGGCAACCGAAACCCCATCGATTTTTCCGTCCTTGTTATCGTATGTATGCATGTCATACGGAATCTTCTTTGCATCAAGAATCCGCATTGCGTTTGTTTTTATCTGTGCCATTTTCCATCATCCTTAAAAGGAACTTTTTTATTGCCATTATACCAAATATAGATGGCCCTGCTCACACAATGCTCCAAAAACTGTCACCTGATTGTCACTCTCTAAAACAATGGATGTAGTAAACTGAAGTAAATTAGAAAACTTCCAAGATTCCTGCAAACAATTTGGATTGAGGGTGGTTGGTTTGAAATACGATTTGGTTCTTTTACATGCACCTAGTGTCTATGATTTTCGGGAAAATGCCTTACTTGCTGGACCCATTAGTGATGTTGTTCCGTCAACACCGGTTTTCGAAATGTATCCAATCGGGTTAACAAGTATCGCCGATTATTTAGAACGATATGGATTTAAAGTCCGAATTATTAATATTGCCAATCGGATGCTGATGAATCCGAGCTTTAATGTTGAAAAAAAATTACGCAGCCTGAACACAAGAGCGTTTGGTATTGACCTGCATTGGCTGCCCCATGCTCATGGAAGCATTGAACTCGCCAAAGTAGTGAAACAACTCCATCCAGATACCCCTATCATTTTCGGCGGGTTATCTGCCACCTACTACCACAAAGAATTAATTGAATATCCATTTATTGATTTCGTGATGCGCGGGGATTCGACTGAAAAGCTGATGCTCCTCCTAATGAATAAACTCGTGGCAGGGAACACCCATTACGCAGACATCCCAAACCTTACTTGGAAAAGAGACAACCAAAAGGGCTTTAATCCGATTACGTATGTACCAAAGGATTTAGATGAGTTTGATGTCCCAGGCTATCGCTACACGATTCGTTCCGTTTTTAAATACCGTAACTTTATGGACCCGCTTCCCTATAATGGCTGGCTGCAATACCCCAATACGGCTTTGCTTACAGCGCGGGGCTGCACGCAAAATTGCCTGATTTGCGGTGGATCCCGGGATGCCTACAATGAAAATTGTAAGCGCAGCCATCTTGCACTTAGGTCTCCCGCTAAGCTGGTCGAAGACATTCAATTTATTCAACGTTTCAGCCGGGCGCCCATTTTTATTCTGCACGATATCCGCCAGGGCGGAGATGACTATGTTAAAGAATTCCTACGCCTTCTGAAAAACATCCATCTAAAAAATGAAATTGTTTTTGAATTATTCCAATATGCCGATGAACACTTTTTCCAAAAGCTACAGAAAAGTGTCCCGAAATACAGTATTGAAATTACCCTTGAAACCTTTGATGAAAATCTAAGACGGAACAATGGAAAGTTTAGCTGTACAAATCAGAAGGTTATCGACACATTAAATTTTGCCTTAAAGCATGGCTGTAAGAAAATTGATTTGTTTTTCATGGTAGGGATACCGGGGCAGACGTATGAAAGCGCCTTAAAAAACATATCGTTTTGCAAGCAAATTCATCTTGCCTGCGGGCGAGACCCAAGGCTGTTTTATTTTGTAGCACCGCTGGCTCCCTTTTTAGACCCGGCAAGTCCTGCTTTTGAGCATCCAGAAAGGTACGGTTACAAAAAGCTCTGTCATACGCTTGAGGACCACCGCAAGGCGATCACTCAGCCATCATGGAAGCATATGCTGAGCTATGAGACTACTGAGATGACGAGGGATGACATCGTTGCCGCAACGTACGCTGCAGCTCACCAACTCAATGAGTTTAAATTAAAATATGCTCTAATTGACGGAGCAGCCTATTGTGATATTAAGCGGAAAATTGTGCAATCTTTAAATTATATTGAAAAAATTGATCAAATCCTTAAACTGCCTGATGAGCTGCAAGCAGCAGAGTTTGCAAAACTAAAAAAAGAAATAGAGGAATTAAACCATTATAGTATTTGCGGAAAGAATGAATTGAAATGGGAAGTCCAAAAGAATTATGCCAATATTTTTTCACTTGTCTCTGTCGGAATCGAGCAGCTGTGTGAGGATTATGCAATTAAAATCAGACATCAATTGAGCCCGAAACTAAGGGAGCAAGTGAATCTGGATTTATAATAGACTGTGTTAAACTTGGTTGTTGATTTCCGCTCCAGGATGCTCGCTTTCCGCGGGGCGGGCGGTGAGCATCCTCGGCGCTGAAAGCGCCTGTGGGGTCTCACCTGTCCCGCTGCTCCCGCAGGACATTGAATTACATCCTCGAATCCGCCCACGCACGAAGAAAATGCGTTAGCATTTTCGAGGAGTCTCGCACCTTCCTCTCCAATCAACATTGTTCTTTAACAAAGCCTTATAATAAAGAAAAGGTACTGGGGTTTCCCCAATACCTTTTCTAATGCCCCCCAAGGTAGGCTGATTTAATTTGATCACTTGCCGTGAGTTCTTCTGCAGAACCTGATGCAACAATTTTCCCTGTTTCAATGACATAGGCACGGTCAGCGATTGATAAGGCCATATTGGCGTTTTGTTCAATCAAGAGAATCGTTGTGCCTGTTTTATTTATTTCCTCGATAATATTAAAAATTGTTTTAACTAAAAGCGGTGCAAGTCCCATTGATGGTTCATCCAATAACAACAGCTTTGGACGAGCCATTAATGCACGCCCCATTGCGAGCATTTGCTGCTCCCCGCCGGATAATGTTCCAGATAATTGCTTGCGGCGCTCATGAAGGCGCGGGAACAACTGATACACCTTATCGAAGTCCTCGCGAATTCCTTGCTTATCATTTCGAAGATAGGCACCTAATTCAAGGTTTTCCTCCACTGACATATTAGCAAACACACGGCGTCCTTCCGGAACATGGGATAAACCCATTTTTACGATGGACTGGGCCACTTTACCACCAATTGGCTTTCCCTCAAATAGGATTTCACCATTCTTTGGTTTTAGTAAACCCGAGATCGTTTTTAATAGTGTACTCTTCCCAGCACCGTTCGCCCCAATCAAAGTAACAATTTCCCCCTGGTTGATTTCAAGGGAAACACCTTTTAAGGCATGAATATTACCATAGTATACATTGATATCATTAATAGTTAACATTATGAAATGACCTCCTCGCCGAGGTATGCTTTGATGACTTTTGGATTATTCCTGATTTCCTCAGGAGTTCCTTCTGCAATAAGTTGGCCGGAATCAAGTACATAGATTCGTTCACATACGCCCATGACCAGTCCCATATCGTGTTCAATTAACAAAATCGTTAAGGAGAAACGCTCACGGATTAACGCGATTAGATTCATCAATTCCTCTGTTTCCTGGGGATTCATCCCAGCTGCCGGCTCATCTAAAAGGAGCAATTTAGGGTTGGCCGCAAGGGCACGCGCAATCTCAAGGCGGCGCTGCTGACCATAAGGAAGATTTTTCGCTTTTTCATGCATAAATCCTTCCAGGTTAAAAATCTTTAAGAATTCAATCGCCTTTTCCTCCATTTCCTTCTCACCGGAAAAATGAGACGGAAGACGGAAAATTGAGCTTAACATCGAATGCTTTGCAAGCGAATGATAGGCTACCTTAACATTATCAAGCACAGATAATTCACTAAATAAACGAATATTTTGGAAGGTACGGCTGATTCCCTTTTTGGTTATTTTATAGGGCGCCAAACCATTTAATTTTTCCCCGTCTAAAGAAATACTTCCTTCTGTTGGTACATAAACCCCTGTTAGGAGGTTAAAAAAAGTTGTTTTTCCGGCGCCGTTTGGTCCAATTAATCCGACAAGCTCGCCTTGGTTTAATTCAAGGTTAACATCGGAAACAGCCTTTAAGCCGCCAAATCGGATTCCGGCATTATCTACTTTAAGCAACGGTGCGTTTGCATTCATCCTTTTACTCCTCCTTTAACGGATTTACCACCTTTAAAGAATGAGGTTATTTCTTTTGTTCCTAACAATCCTTGTGGACGGTAAAGCATCATGATCACGAGAACTAAGCTGTATACAATCATCCGAACTTCAGGGAAGCCCTGCAAGAACGTAGAGATAATCGTAAGTAAGATCGCGGCAATAACTGCTCCGGACATACTTCCTAATCCGCCAAGTACCACGAAAATCAAGATATCAAAGGATTTCAAGAAACCAAAGTTCGTTGGCTGGATAATATAGAAGTTATGTGCATACAATGCACCGGCAACCCCTGCAAAAAAAGCACCGATGGCGAATGCTGCAACCTTATAGTACGTCGTATTGATTCCCATAGCATCGGCAGCTATTTCATTTTCTCGAATGGAAATACAAGCACGTCCGTGTGTTGAATTCGTAAAGTTTACAATTACTACAATGGTTAAAATTACACAGCCTATAAGCCATGGCCATGTAGTGAAATGGGATACAGTCATCCCGCTAGCGCCGCCGACATAGTCGATATTTAACAAGACAATCCTGACAATTTCCCCAAAGCCAAGTGTCGCAATCGCTAAATAGTCTCCCTTAAGTCTTAGAGTTGGAATACCGATGATTAGACCTGTAATCGCTGCGCCAATTCCTCCCGCTAAAATGGCTACCGGGAAGGGAAGACCTAATTTCATTGTCACAATCGCTGATGCATATGCACCAACTGCCAAGAACCCGGCATGTCCAATCGAAAACTGGCCGGTAATTCCAATGATTAAGTGCAAGCTTGCTGCTAATATAATATTAATTCCAATGAAAAACAAAGTGTTTACATAAAACTGATTCAGTGTTCCACCATTAATTAAAAATTGGATTACAACTGAAAAAACAACGGCTAAAACGATTGAACTCCAGAAGCCTTTTGTATGTTTAATTGTATTCATCGCTTAGCCACCCCCTATACCTTTTCCCTGACATTTTTACCAAATAGCCCTGCCGGACGGAAGATTAAGATTAAAATAAGAACAACAAAGGCAACGCCATCACGCCATAAGGAGAAACCTAACGCACTGACAAGTGATTCGATTACACCCAAGACAAGACCGCCGGCCATTGCACCCGGGATGATTCCAATTCCGCCTAATACAGCGGCTACGAAGGCTTTCAGACCTGGGATAATTCCCATCAACGGTTCAATTTTTGTATAGTACATACCAAAGATTACACCTGCTGCACCTGCAAGGGCTGATCCGATTGCAAAAGTTGCTGAAATTGTGTTGTTTACATTTATACCCATTAACCGCGCTGCATCCATATCGTGTGAAACAGCACGCATTGCTTTCCCAATTTTAGTTTTCTTAACGATAAATTGTAGTAAGATCATTAAGAAAATAGATGTCGCTAAGATCAGTAAGGACTGGCCGCTAATTTTTACGCCAAATACTTCTAAACTTTTAAAAGGAACAAGATTGTCAGGATATGCAGCTGGCTGCGCACCTCTAATATAAATCATTCCATACTCAATAAATAATGATACACCGATTGCCGTAATAAGAGCGGCAATTCTTGTTGCATTTCTTAAAGGTTTATAAGCAATTCTTTCAATTAGAACTCCAAAAATCGCACAAACTGCCATTGATATAATTAAAGCAAGGAAAAAATTCAAATGAAGAAATGTGATTGAATAAAAGCCGATAAAGGCTCCCACCATGAAGACATCTCCATGGGCAAAGTTGATTAATTTTACAATACCGTAAACCATTGTATACCCTAAGGCAATTAAAGCATAGATACTGCCCAAGGAAATGCCGTTGACTAGCTGCTGTATTATTTCCATGTATTACACTCCTTTTAAAAGGACTTTCCACTTCAAAAACGCATTTAAGTGCTGAATCTATCAAATTCAAGTCTATTAAATTGGAATAGGGAGACATGAATCTCCCTATTCATTTTCGTTTCATCTTATTGAGGATTTACCTTTGATTTAAATGTTTGTTTACCATCTTTGTACTCAAGAATTACAGCTGATTTGATTGGATCATGGTTCTTGTCCAGCTTCATTGATCCTGTTACAAGTGATAAATTGTTTGTTTCAGCAAGAGCTTTTTGGATTTTTTGCGGGTCACCAGAGCCTGCACGCTTAATTGCATCTGCGATAAAGTAAGCTGAGTCATAGCCTAATGCGTTGAAAGCATCTGGAGTTTTCCCTCCATACTTCGCTTCGAATGCTTTTACGAACTCTTGTACTTTTGCATCTGAATCGCCTGAAGAGTAGTGGTTTGTGATGTAAGTGTTATTTAATGCCTTAGCACCAGCAATTTCTACTAGTTTAGGAGAATCCCAGCCGTCAGCACCCATCATTGGTACATTTAGACCAATTTCACGCGCTTGCTTCACGATTAAGCCTACTTCTTCATAATATCCAGGGATAAACACAAAGTCAGGGTTTTTCGCTTTGATACGAGTTAATGTAGCATGGAAATCAGTATCTTTTGCAACATATGCTTCCTCAGATACAACATTGCCGCCATTTTTCTTAAAGAAATCTTTGAAAGAAGCCGCTAAACCTTTTGCATAGTCACTTGAGCTATCAATAAGGACTGCTGCATTCTTCACTTTTAATTCATTGGAAGCGAAATTAGCCGCTACAGTACCTTGGAATGGGTCAATGAAACAAGTACGGAATACATAATCATTTAATTTACCATCTTTAACCGTAACCGTAGGGTTTGTTCCTGTTGGAGTCAATATTGGTACTTTATTATCATTAGCAATTTGTACTTGTGCAAGGGTGTCTGTACTTGTTGCTGCACCAATAACAGCTGATACTTTATCTTGTGTGATTAATTTGATTGCGCCGTTTGTTGCTTCAGCAGCATCTGATTTGTTATCGACACTTACTAGCTGCAACTTCTTACCATCAATTCCTTTTTTGTTGATTTCACTGATAGCGAGATCAACACCTTCTTTAATCGATTGGCCGTAAGAAGCAACGCCGCCGGATAACTCGAGGTTGGCCCCGATTTTAATCGTTTTGCTGTCACTGCTTGAAGCATTGCCGCTGGTTGATGAACTGCTGCTGCATCCAGCCATAACACTTGCTGCAACTAAAAAGGATGCAACTACACCTACTACTTTCTTCTTTTTCATGGAATACCCCCTGCTAGATAATTTTTCCAATAGTTTTCTTATTGTTTCTAAAACAATTAATATTCTGAAAACATTGTACAAAATTATTTTCCTTTCGTCTAGTACTATTGTCCGTTATTTTAAAATAATTTTTAAAATAATGAATATTACAAGCTAATCTTTGTTCCATTAGGATTTTCGCACTGTGAAGCGTTAAAATTCCTATAGAATGCAAAAATAAGTCCCTTCAAAAATATTTTTCAAGAAATAGAGAGAGAAAAAAGAGAACTCCTGAAATGGAATTCTCCTTTTGTGAAAAAATTATTCTAATACTTTACTTTTCGTTTCTTTTCCTAGAAAAACGACCGCAGCCGCCCCTACTAGAACGGTAATACAAAAAATGGTAAAAATCATGGAAACGGATGTTTTTCCAGCCACCAAGTATCCTACCAACAGCGGTCCAAGCACCCCGCCGATTCGACCAAAGGATGCTGCCATCCCAGTACCGGTACCACGGATAATGGTTGGATACTGTTCTGGTGTATAAGCGTAAAGTCCGCCCCATGCACCTAAATTAAAGAAGGATAACAGAATTCCTGAAAGCATTAATAAAGCTGTTGTATCCGCATTTCCAAAGAAATAAGCGCTGATCGCCGTTCCGGTTAAATAGACAGCCAATACAAATTTCCGGCCAAATTTCTCAATAAACCATGCTGCGGTAAAATAACCAGGCAGCTGGGCAAGAGTCATAATCAGCACATATTCGAAGCTTTTAATTAAACTAAAGCCTTTCATGACCATTACACTTGGAAGCCATAGGAACATTCCATAATAGGAAAATACGACACAGAACCAGACAACCCAGAGCATCGTGGTTTGGCGGCCATATTCCTTGGAAAATAACTTTGCCATGCTTTGAAATACTGAAATTTTCTCTCTCTTTTTCGCTTCGGTGAAACGGGGAGAATCCGGTAAGCCCATGCGTAAATAGAGAGTATAAATGGCAGGAATTGCACTAATCAGTAATGCTACCTGCCAGCCAAACTTTGGAATGACAAAATAGGATATAACCGCAGCAACCAACCAGCCGACTGCCCAGAAGCTTTCAAGCAGTACAACAATTCTTCCGCGCTTTTCAACCGGAACACTTTCCGAAACAAGGGTGGAGGCCACTGGAAGCTCGCCGCCAAGACCCATCCCTATGAAAAACCTCAATACTAAAAACATGGTGATCGTTGTGGTAAAGGCGGAGGCACCACTGCCAATTGAAAATAATAATAGCGTGATTATAAAAACACTTTTCCGGCCCACCCGATCCGCCATTAATCCAAAAATAAGGGCGCCGACTGCCATACCGATGGAATTGATACTGCCAATCCAGCCCATTTGCTCCGCAGATAAATTCCATTCTACTTTTAGGGCAGCGATAATGAAGGAAAGCATCCCCACATCCATGGCATCAAACATCCAACCCGTACCGGCAATGGTCAGCAATTTCCGGCTGGAGATATCCTTGTTTTTCATCGCAGCGCCTCTGTTAAAAACATCCTGCTCGTTAATCATATGGACCCTCCTGAACTAAATATATTTTTACTATTTCCAAAACCTCATTCTTTTAATAAGTCCAACTGTATTCTAACAGGTGTCTTTACAGTAGTCACTACATTTTTTCAAATAAACTTGCTTGTTGATCTCCGCTCCAATCAACAAGTTTAAAATTTAAATGGCCTTGTACATAGCCTAATGCAAAAAAGAGCACTGTTAGTCCAGTGCTCCCTCAATATTTTTAAATTGATTGAAAAACATTTGATAATATCTTCCGTTTTGCTTCATTAATTCATCATGGCTGCCTTTTTCAATAATCTGTCCTTGATCAATCACCATAATGGTATCAGCATCCCGAATCGTATTTAAGCGGTGGGCGATGATAAAGCTTGTGCGGTTCTCCATTAACGTTAACAGTGCTTCCTGAATATGAAGCTCAGTACGGGTATCAATACTCGAGGTTGCCTCATCCAATATCAACAGGGAAGGTTTCGCTAATATCACCCTGGCAATTGCGAGCAGCTGACGTTGGCCTTGACTTAAATTACCGCCATTTTCCGCAAGCACCGTATCATATTGCTTTGGCAGGCGTCTGATAAAGCCATCAGCATTGGCCATCCGTGCGGCTGCCGCCACCTCATCATCGGTCGCATCCGGTTTTCCATATTTGATATTTTCTTTAATCGTTCCGGAGAATAAATAGGTATCTTGAAGCACAAAACCAAAGCATCGCCGCAGGCTATCCCTCGTATATTCGCGGATATCCCGGCCATCGAGTAAAATCCGGCCGCTCGTCACATCGTAAAACCGAGTTAACAGGTTCACCACCGTCGTTTTTCCTGCACCCGTCGGCCCGACAAGTGCCGTACTGCTGCCCTCAGGTGATACAAAATGAACATTTTTTAAAATCGGGACATCCTGCCGATAGCCAAAGTTTACATTTTCAAAAACAACATGGCCTCTCGGATTGACTAATTCCACAGCATCAGGCACATCCTCCGGCTCTTCCTGTTCATCGAGAACTTCAAAAACCCGCTCGGCACCTGCAACACCAGACTGCAAGATATTAAAAATATTAGCTAGATCATTCAGCGGTCGGACAAATTGCCGGGAATACGTGATAAAGCTGGCAATTGCACCAATGGTAATCAAGCTTTTAACGGCAAGAATCCCCCCGACAACCGCTACAAGAGTAAAGCCTAAATTGTTGATTACGTTCATAATCGGCATCAAAAATCCCGACCAAATTTGCGCCTTAAGGCCGACCTCACGGAGCTTGGTGTTGACTTCATCAAATTCCTCGATGACCTTATCCTCATGATTAAAGGCTTTTACAACATGGAGACCAGATATAGTCTCCTCAATATGACCATTTAATTTTCCTAACTGTATCTGCTGGTCCTTAAATAACACACTTGTCTTTTTGGCAATCGTTTTCGTAAGTAAAAAAACTAATGGAACCGTGATTAAACTTACTAAGGTCAAAATCGGGCTCAAAACCAGCATCATGATTAAGGACCCAATAATGACAATTGCCCCGGACATAAGCTGAGTTGTGGATTGGGAAATAGTGTTGCTGACATTATCAACATCATTGGACAATCTGCTCATTAATTCTCCGTGTGTTCTTGTGTCAAAAAACGCAACAGGGAGCTTTTGCAGCTTTTTGAAAAGAGCATCTCTTAGGTTTTTTACAATTCGCTGCGAAACTCCAGCCATCAGCCAGCCCTGTAAAAAGGTTAGGGCGGCATCGGCGAAATATGCGGAGGTAAGAATAATGATTGTTTTTTCTAACAATCCAAAATCAACCCTGCTATGAAGGCTCATCGCATCAATTGCTCTTCCGATTAGGTAAGGGGCAATCAATGTAAGGACAGAATCAATCACAATAAATATAAAAATGATTGAAAGCATGTTTCTTTCCTTACCGACATAGTGCCATAGCCGTTTGAGCGTTCCTTTAAAATTCTTTGGTTTCACGACAGGTCCTCTTCGGTGAGCGCCGCCAAATCCGCCTGGTCGTCCACCTGGACCTGGAAGCGGCGGGGTGGGACGCGATTGTTCTGTTTCCTTCGCCATCTACTCCACCTCCTTGCCAATCTGCGATTGGAAGATTTCCTGATAGACTTTGCATTCATGAATCAGTTCTTCATGTGTTCCGATTCCAACTACCTTACCTTGTTCCATCACAACAATTTTATCTGCATCGATAATAGAAGTAATCCGCTGGGCAATTAGCAGACAAGTGAGACCTTTTGCGTATTTTTTCAAGGACTCCTTTATTTTTGCTTCTGTTGCCACATCAACGGCGCTCGTACTATCATCCAAAATAAGAATTTCCGGTTTCTTAATTAAAGCCCTGGCAATGGATATCCGCTGTTTTTGTCCACCGGAAAAATTCACGCCGCCTTGGCCAATGATGGTTTGGTACCCTTCTGGAGACGCCGATATAAAATCCTGGGAACCGGCGATCACAGCTGCCGCTTCAATTTCCTCGTCACTGGCATCCTCTTTACCCCATTTAATATTTTCAGCAACACTGCCGGTAAAAAGAATTGTCTTTTGCGGTACAATCGCGATTTTTTCTCTCAATCTTTTTGGATCAACCTCATTAACATTTTCTCCATCTACCTTGATGGTCCCGGAGCTGACATCATAAAAGCGGGGGATGAGGCCGACAAGCGTACTTTTTCCTGATCCGGTTGAACCAATAATTCCAACGGTCTCCCCGGGCAGGAAAGTAAGATTAATATCTTTTAAAACAGGTTCATTTGTTCCCTCATATGAAAATGAAACGTTTTCAAAGTCAATTCTGCCTTTTTCTGTTGAATTTTCGTTCACTTCGTCCTTCCAGGTCTGGAAGTCTTCCTGCTGAAATACCTCGCCAATCCTTCCCGCCGAGGCCTTGGCACGGACGAACATATTAAATACCATGGAGATCATCATCAATGAAAATAAAATTTGTGTCATATAGTTGGTAAATGCAATAATATGACCGACTTGAATTTGGCCTGATTCGACTCCTAATCCTCCCAGCCAGAGAACCGCGACAATCCCCAGATTTACTGTCAGCATAATAGAGGGGCCGAAAATAGACATTAGTCTTGTCGCTGAAATCGATTGGTGCTGAAAATGATGATTGGCCTTCGTAAATTTAGCAATTTCTACATCCATTCGATTGAAGGCTTTTACCACGCGGACTCCTGATAAATATTCCCTCATTACACTGTTCACCCGGTCTAATGCCTTTTGCACCTTGGTGAATAGAGGAAATCCGAGCCTCATATTCATCATAATCAGCACTCCAACGATTGGTACCACGACCGCAAGGACCACCGTGAGGCGAAGATTTAACCGTGAGGCCATAATTAACCCGCCAAAGGCAAGTAGGGGAGCTTTTACAAACATCCTCATTAGCCCGTTTACAAAAATTTGTACCTGGTTCACGTCATTGGTCAGCCTTGTAATTAACGACGCGCGGTCAAAACGATCGATGTTTTTAAAGGACAGCGATTGGATTTTTTTAAATAGATCCGACCGAAGTTCAGCACCAAAATTTTGTGAAACTGTACTGGCCACGATGCTTCTCGTAGAGGCAGACACTGCACCAATGGCCGTAACCAGCAGCATTATGCCGCCCATTTTTAATACGTAATGGATATCCCGCTTGGCAACACCGACGTCAATGATCTTGGACATAATGGTCGGCTGCAGCAGGTCACATATGGCTTCGAAGGTTAGAAATAATACGGCGGTTAAAAAGAATTTCCAATACTTCCTTATATATTTGCCTAAAAATTTCACGACATTGTTCACCTCTAATTGCTGGAAATGTAGGAAGTATCAAATTTAGATATGTTTATTATAATGAGGCTACGGGTTGTTAAACAAATTTTAGGACTTAATATTATTCAAATAAAAAAACAACACTCCGCGTATACGGAATGTTGCTTCGTTTTTTAGTATGTACTTATTCTGCAGGGCGGAATTCATGAACCCAGACGCGCATTTGTGGAAGCCATGGCATTCCTGGATGCATCGAAAGAATCGATTGCTTATAATCTTCTAAGGAATTGAAGCCCTCGCGGCGTGCATCGTCATCAGTTAATTCACCTAGAGATTGCGAGTAGACCTTTTCGACGACAAATTGACGTCCCTCTAGTGTCATGATTTCCCCTGGATCGGCATAACGTCCGTTACGGCGCGTTGCTGTTTTTTCTCCTGAGAGTACTTTTTGTACGTCTTCCGCTACCGTTATCATGCGGTCAATTGTACATGTCTTTGGTGGTAATGCATTGTTTTCTGTCATCATCATTTCCTCCTTGCATAGATTATTTTTCCATTTTAGCATTATTGTAACCATAAGAAAAGTTCACGCCTAAAATCTAAATAAAAAGGCAGAACACCAATTGGTTCCTGCCCTCTTATTTTATAATTTTATTTCTTTTTTACCGTCGTCTTTGCGGCGGAACTCTTATTTCCTGCTGTATCCGTTGCCGTTACATAGACAGTCGTCCCCACTTTTAAGGCATTTTTCAGTTTAATTGAATACTTCCCTTTACTGTTGACATAGCCAGTCACAACGGTTTTCCCTGCTTTAACGGTAATCTTTGCACCTTTTTCTCCATGACCGGTAACCAATTTCTCTTTACTTACGATTTTATCAACCTGTGGTTTGGCTGGTGCTTTGTTATCTAAGAGGAACGATTTAGAATTAAAGATCACCGTGTTTCCTGCTTTATCTTTTGCACGGATGTGCAGGTAGTATTTGCCATCCCCTTTAGGAGAAGTTAGATTCGTACTATTTTTAAAGGATTTAAACCCTGACTTCGGTGCGGCAGCACTCTTCGTCCAGGCATATCCATAGCTGCTGAGGTTCGAGTCTTTAACCGTTACCTTAGGCGATACTGATTTTGCCGGTTTCGTGCTGCCGTTTGGCGAAACCGTTACGGTTGGCTTTACCCCGTCCAGATTGAAAGAATTTGTTCTCCAAGCCGTGGAATTTCCAACTTTATCTTTTGCACGGATGTGCAGGTACCATGAGCCTGTTTTACCTGAAAGTGTTAATGTTGAACCGCTCTTGAATGTCTTATAACCTGAAGCTGGTGCTTTCGTGCTTTGTGACCAATAATACTCTAATGTTCCAGGATTAGAATCCGTAACCGTTACTTTTGTAGCCGCTTGTTTCGCAAGTGTCTTACTGCCGTTCGGTGAAGCTGTTACCTTTGGTGCATCATTATCCACTTTAAATGAGGCTTGCTTTACAGCTGACCCTGCCGTTACCTTCACCGTATAAGCTCCTGTCGGAGTATTAGCAGGCAAGGTGAGTGTTTTACTGAACGACTGGCTGGCTGCCGTTAACTTTTCAGAGATTGAAGTAACGGCTTTGCCGGTACTATTTATTATCTCATACTTAACCGTGCCCCCGACTGTTCCTTGTAATTTACCAAAGATTGATACTTTGTTGTATCCCGTTTTATTGGAATAAACCGTTTTGCTAAGTGAATTCAGTGTTACAGAGTCATTACTCTTTACAGAAATCTTAACGGCTCCGACTGACATATCATTTGCTTGTTCCGTAACCTGGAAGCTTAATCCTAATTTCGGTACATTACGGCCAGCATAAATCAGCCCTGGATTGCTGTAATCCCTTGAATCATCAAATAAATTGACGGCAGACTGCGCATCTAACTTAACATAGTACGAGGCCCCATATTGTGTGAGGTCGATATAGGTTTCGTCGGTAGGTTTCAACGAAAATGCTGCATCTTGAATTTGGTACCGTGAATAAGGGACTGCCCCAAGATTGGCTGATGTCGAAGCATCATAGAAATCAGCTGTTTTTTGATGGGCATCCACAACCCCTAAGAATCCATCCCCAGGGTGATCTCCGACCCAGTTTTCGGTATACTTGTTATCCACATACCAAAGCACCGCACCTGGATCATAAGTTATATCATAAGCTTCCCATAAATGTTTTAGCGCCACATCTGCAGCCGCATAGTTACGCCATTCTAATAAATAATATTGATCCGTTAGGGATTTCCCATTGTTTTTCGCGAAACCTTGAAGCAAAAACGGTGATTGCGCTCCATCCGCATTATCACTTAAAACCGTTTGGCCATTTGCAGTTATCTGTATATCATCCAGATAAAAACCAGGCATGGCAACTCCCGGGTCCGTTACATAAGCAATGACTAAATAAAATTGTTTCCCTGCAAGTGCGGAAAGATCAAATGTTGCATCCTTCCACCCATTGGAATTACCCGTAATACCATTTCCAAGATTCGCGCCATATGGATTGGAGTTGGTTGTAATGGTACCCGGCAGCGGAGAAAAATTCTGCCCGTCTAACGATACGCCAACATAAGCATAGTCAAAATCCTTTTCAATATTATACCAAGTTTTAATTTTTAACTGTGCTGATGACTTTCCTGTTAAATTCACAGGTGCTACCATTCCATTTGTGAGATTATTAGCACTGCCGCTAAAGTACTCATATTGGCCGCTTGCAGGTGCATTAACGGTTGTTGATTTTTTCGGCAATTGAATTTTTACCGCATCTTGGTTTGTTCCCTTGACACTTGCCTGATCCAAAAGAACCGTCTTTCCGCCTTTCAGGTCGTCCAATTTATACTCGGCATTTTTAAACCAGTTGGACCCAGGCATAGTCCCTTGTAGATACTCCTTATCATATGGGCTAAAACCTGTTGGTTCCGTCCCAGGAATTATTCCGGCCCAGCTTCCTGAGGACATAATCGTCCAATATTCCGTTGCGGCACCCACAGCATTTTGGGTATATGCCGTGTCATATTCATCAGGCAAACCCAAATCATGGCCAAATTCATGGGAAAAGACACCCGCTGCACCGTCTTCCGGCTCAATGGTGTAAGTGTATCCATAATAGTTTGAACCTGGAATTTGAACAGGCCCGCCTAAATCCCAGCTGTGGGACCAAATTGCATCTGCACCAAGTGCGCCGCCCCCAGCTTCTTCACCAACACCGGAGTGGATGACCATTAAATGGTCAATGATTCCATCTGGTTCACGATAGTTTCCATCTCCATCTAAATCATATTGATCCTCTATATCATAGTCGCTAAACTTAATAGCTGGATCTTTGGCCGCTGCTGCCAAAGCCTCTACCACTAATGCACGCGGGTTAACATCGCTGTCTCCTTGCTGTGGATCATTTTTGCCATAATAGTCTGCATTATGTTGAGCGGTATACCATTTAGAAACCTGGCCATCAATTGTGTAACTTCCACCTGATTGCTGGTCATAATATTGTTTAACGGATAGCAATTTTTCGCCGTTCGGTCCTGTATATCCATTGTCACCAAAAATCATATCCTGATAGTGCTGCTGGGTATAGTTATCATAGTAAAGGTAGGTTTCATCTTCTCCAATGTTGCTATTCTGATAGTTGGGATAATCGATTAATAGCACAAGTACCTTATCTTTTCTTACCGCCCCGGTCCATGGCTCTTTCTGAATCGGACCAACTTTCTTGCCTGTGAATACTTTTGGATTTACCTTTTTCTCTTCCTTAAGCGCTCCCGCAGGCTTAAGCTTTAACTTCTTCTTTTCTTGCATTTTTGCCCGAACCTTTTTAACTTCCTGTTGATTGGTACCTTTCACTTCCGCCTTTTCAGCCCGTTTGGCAATATAATCATACATTTGCTTGTGCTGTTTCTCTTCGGAGGCATTCTTGTCAACAATTCCCTGTTTAATTAAAAGCTTAAGTACTTTTTTTTCATTGATGATCCCTTTATCAAATGGACCACCAGTATGTTGATCTAGAAAAGGCAATTTACCAGTATCACTGTTAGTTTGATGGAATTCCATTTTTTGAAGGTTCTTTAACTGAATATCTTTTCCCTTTACTTCTTTTGCAAATGTGATCGGTGCAAAAGAACTAAATACCAGCCCGGCCGAAAGCAATGAAGAACCGAGCATCTTTTTCCACTTAACCATTTACCTATCCCCCCATTTTTAAACTATATAAAAATGCTCCTCCTTTTTTTATTTTTTAAAATCTACAAATATAGGTCTTTAGCAGTAGATTTTAAATGATCAAATAGTATTCTATCATCATAGATATGCGAATTTACGGATAATTTGTAAATTTTGGATATTATTTTTAGCTATAATACTTCCTTTTCCGCTATTTCTCCCACTAAAATGCTAAAAAAACACCCGGATGAAATTCTTCCGAGTGTTAAAGAAATGATTAATATAGTAGTTTTTTAGATACAGTTGTTGAATAAGCACTTTATATATCCTTAATTTCACGACTCCATAAAAATAACCGAGGGATTTGGCCTTTAAACATTCAAATCCCTTTTTTGATAGGAAACATAGGTAACTGCCGCTAAAACAGCTACTGCTACGATAGAAACACTCATATATACAGGGTCAAGTACTGCATCCGCCATTACCTTTTTCGCCTCATAATATTTAAAGGGGGTCAAGTACTTTAATCCATCCAGTTTATGGTTTAGATCGATAAAAATCGATAAAAGATACAAGATTAAAAGAATAGCTGTTCCGATGGATGCAGCCCGTTTTGGTTTTTTGAGAACAGCTGCCATTGTCGAACCTAGTAGCAGGAAAATAAGCTGCAGCATAAACATTCCGGCCATTAAGGTATAGATCACATCCAGCGGATCACCTGCTTTATTAAACTTGTATACCATCGCTACCGAAAGAACTAACGTGACAAGATTGAAAATAACTACATTCACAAGGGCAGCCAATAGCTTCACCGTGAGAATCCTTCGACGCGAGATGGGTTTTGCCATTAAAAATTCTGTTGTTTTGTCCCGCTCTTCTTTTGCAATGATATTGGCGCCAATCATTAATGCATGAATCGCAGCCATTAAAAGAAGGTACGCAAATAGCATCCCGTAAAACCCGATTGGGGTTGAAAAATCTAACTCTCCGACGCCCATCATCGCCTGTAAGGATTTCGGCATACTCGCCATCAGTTCGTTAATCGATTGACCTGATGAGGAAGAATAACCCTCATATTTTCCCATTCCGGCCACAACCATAAACAGGATACCAAAACACCAAATGATCAATGACTTCCGATTTGCCTTCATTTCTCGGAAAAATAAATTCATGACCACACCTCCTTATACCGCATGAATGTCTTTTTTAGTATAAATCACATAACTGGCGGCAATCGCTGCAAAAATAAAGACCATTTCAATGATAATAAAAGAAGCGTCATAGCTTGAATGTTTGATAATATAAGTTGTTTCATAATACTTAAATGGGGTGAGGTAGCGAATCGCCTTTTCGCCAATCACTGAACCTAACATATTTAAGATATAAAAGCCAAATACGGTACCAAGTGAAATCGGCAAAACGGATTTAATTTTTGGGACTGATACTGAAATAAGCATTCCCAGTGCGACAAACATCAATTCTACTAAAAAAGCGGTTAGTGAAATCAGCAAAAAGGTCGTTAAATCAAATGAATTCTCACTGACGGCCAATGCTGTATTGACTGCAATGACAATGTAAATAACATTCGTAATGATCAAGGAGGCTACTACTGCCAATAGTTTAGCTGTGACAATTTGCTTCCTTGTAACAGGCTTTGTGAGCAAAAAATCAGCTGTTTTTTCCCGAACCTCTTTTGATAATATCGAGGTTCCTAGATTCATAGCCTGAATGGAACCACACAAAAGCACATAGGTAAAACCGTAGGAATAGAACCCTAATAACGATGTAATGCTATCAAGCGAAACACCTAGCGCCCTCCGCACCGCTTCGGGATAGTTCTCCAGCAGCTTTTTAAACTGATCCGCATCCTGTGTTAAGCCAGGGAACATCGAGAGGAAGAAAACAATCAACGCTGCTAAAGAAAGTGTCCAGATTACCGTCGACTTCCGATATGCCTTTAGTTCATGGAGAAAGATATTCATCGTTTTAATTCTCCTTTTCATAATAGTGCATAAAGATTTCCTCAAGATCCGGTTCGTCAATCCAAAGGTTCTCAAGCTCAAGCTCCGAGAGTTTTTTCAAAATCAAGTTGATATTGCCGCTGTATAGGAAGCTAGTGATATTGTCTTTCACCTCGAAATTCGTGACCCCATCGATTGTTAGATTCGTAAGTGGGGCCTTGGTTTCTAACTTGAACTTTTTATGATTGTTTTCACGTAAGGTACTGATTTTTTCCACCTTTACAAGTCGGCCCTCTTTAATAATCGCCACACGATCGCACATTTTTTGCACTTCACTCAAAATATGGGAGGAAAACAAAATCGTCTTGCCCTTTTTATTTTCTTCTTTTAATAGATCAAAGAATTTTTGCTGCATTAACGGGTCAAGCCCGCTTGTCGGTTCGTCAAGGATGATGAGTTTCGGATCATGAAGGAGCCCTTGGACGATTCCAACTTTCTTTTTGTTTCCAAATGAGAGGTCATCGATTTTTTTATTAAGGTCAAGATCCATGATTTCGGCTAATTCTTTCATCCGTTTACTGCAATCCTTTTTATAAAAACTTGCCGAGTACTTGAGGAGGTCTTTGACTTTCATGTTGTCATAATAAAAAACTTCTGATGGCAAATAACCGATTTCTTTTTTGATTTCTGGTGCATACTTCACGCTGTCCTTGCCAAAAATTGTGGCACTGCCGCTTGTTGGGTAGATGAGTGAAAGAAGTGTGCGGATGGTCGTCGACTTTCCGGCGCCATTCGGCCCGATAAACCCGAAAACTTCTCCTTCCTCGACATGAAAGCTGATATCTGTAATACCTCGCGAATTGCCATAGGTCTTTGTTAAGTTATTCAGTTCAATCACATTCATCGCGTGAACCCCCTTATTTATAAAAAGCTTTCATCAAGATCTCAAAATACTCTTCGATTTCTACTTGAATTCTTTCGTAATCAATTTGGTGAGAGGGGGAAAGTTTTACCTTGTTCATTTCCTCTTCACCCAGTTTTTCAAAGGTAGAGGTAATAATTTTTAAGACCTTTTTGATATCCATATCCGATCGAAATTTTGAAAAATCAATGCCATCATAGATTTTGCCAAAATTGATGTCATTTAGTTCCTTTACCTTTTTTTCAATCTCAATTTTAATCTCAGATGATTCGTCTAGATAAGCCTCTTCAATAAATTTAAATAGGTTGGGATATTGGTTTAATAATTCTGTCTTAATTAAGATGGCTCCGCGAATTCTGTTAAAAAGGTCTTTTTCCTGTAAATTGATTTTTATATAAAATTCATCGGCAATGATTTTGCAGCAGTGATCAAATAAAAATAAAAACATTTGCTTCTTGTTGCCAAAATAATGAAACAGCAAGCCCTTTGATATACCCGCTTCTTTTACGATTTCATTTGTTGAGGCGTTATCATATCCCTTCAGGGCGAATTCCTTTATGGCTGCATTGATTATTCGGTCTTGTTTTTCTTGATCTAGGTTGAGAAATTTAGAAAACATAGTGGCTGCCCTCTTTCTTTATTGCGTTGACCACATTAGTCAATGACATTGTAACTCCGTTGACCAACTAGGTCAATAGCGGTCAACGGATATTTTTTACATTTTTCAGAACATTTCTTTGTAAGGTTATTATGGGTCCGCGGGTTGTGCTAAGATACATACGAGGCTGAATATATGGAGGTGAAAGATATTTTTACGTTAAAAGAAAGAGACCTGTCACTTACTCTGACAGGCGTCATTTCTGCTCAAAATTGGTTAGCTGCGAACCATCCGTTTCTTCCTGTTTTATCTAGTAAGCAGGCATCAGTAGAAGCAGGAATTGGCGGAGAAGAAACGGTATCTGAAATTTCCAGAAGACACTTGTTTCCATTTGATCACCACATTTTCCACGATTTATCCCCCAGCTCTGATGAGAAATTCCAAATGGATACCTATTTTATGACTCCTTCTTATGGGTTAGTTTTTGAAACGAAGAATATTGGCGGAAGTTTGGAGTTCAGAGAAAATCCGCCTCAACTGATCCGCACAAGGGAAAATGGACAAAAGGATGGGTTTGAAAGCCCTGTCGTTCAATTGGATCACAATCGTGAATTATTGAGTGCCTGGCTAAGGTCCCGAAACATTTATATTCCTATTTATGGGGCTGTTGTTCTTGCCTACCCAAGACAAATTGTGGAAGTCCCGCCTTCGAAGGCAAAAGTCCTATTCCCCAGTTCGATTCCCGCCTTTATTAACAGTATCCCAAAGCTAACAAAGAAGTTAGATCCTTACTGTTTTGAGTGGCTTTCTGCAGAATTGCTTAATAGTCATCAACGTTATATTCCAAAGCCAATCTGTGAGGCTTACAAATACCATTTGAGGACATTCAGCCAGGGGTGATTTGTAAGGTATGTGACCGGATTGGGATGGTGAAACACTGTAGGACCTGGTACTGCCCTTATTGTGAGGCGACTGATCATTTGGCCCATGTGAGGAACTTACAGGAATGGTTTCTGCTTTTTAAAAGAACAATTACGAATCGAGAGTGCCGGGAGTTTTTGCGGGTTGACAATATCCATACTGCAACCCGAATTTTGCAAAGCTCCAATATGGATATGGAAGGAACGTTTAAAAATAGGTCATATATTATGGATTTAAGCAAAGTCAGGTAAGAGTAGCATCTACTTTTGAGAGTATTCTCACCTTATCCGAGAGTATTTTACGCTCATCCATGAGTATTACCACCTCATCCGAGAGTGGCATTCACTTTTGAGAGTATTCTCAGCTTATCCGAGAGTATTTTACGCTCATCCACGAGTATTACCACCTCATCCGAGAGTAGCATCTACTTTTGAGAGTATTCTCAACTTATCCGAGAGTATTTAACTCTCATTCACGAGTATTGCCACCCCATCCGAGAGTAGCATTCACTTTTGAGAGTATTTTACGCTCATCTGAGAGTAGCACATCGACTTATCTAAAAACGTGTACCCATCCAACGAAAGTGCTATTATAAACATGTAGCAAAACCAAAATAAGGGAGTGCAAACAAACATGAAAAATGAAATCATTGAAAGATTTACTTCCTATGTAAAAATTGATACCCAATCTGACGAAAGCAGCAGCACTTGTCCATCAACACCAGGGCAGTGGACCTTGCTCCACAAACTTGAAGAAGAATTAAAGTCCATTGGCATGCAAGAAGTCAGCATCGATGAGAACGGCTATCTAATGGCAACGCTTCCGTCCAACACAGAAAAAGACGTACCCACCATCGGATTCCTGGCCCACGTCGACACCGCTACAGACTTCACCGGCAAAAACGTCAACCCGCAAATCCACGAAAACTATGACGGCGGCGACATCACATTAAACGAGGCCTTAAAAGTTGTCCTATCACCAAAAGACTTCCCAAGCCTCCCAGAATACAAAGGTCATACCTTAATCACCACCGACGGCACAACCCTGCTCGGCGCCGACAACAAAGCCGGCGTGGCTGAAATCATGACCGCAATGGCATACTTAATCAACCATCCGGAAATCAAACACGGCAAGGTCCGCGTTGCGTTCACTCCTGATGAAGAAATCGGCAGAGGGCCGCATAAATTTGACGTTGCCCGATTTAACGCTACATACGCCTACACCGTCGACGGCGGTCCGCTAGGAGAATTAGAATACGAAAGCTTTAACGCAGCTGCAGCGAAGATTACCATTAAAGGAAACAATATTCACCCAGGCTCAGCAAAAGGTAAAATGATCAACTCTGCCAAAATTGCGATGGAGTTCAACAACCAGCTCCCGGCCAAAGAAGCACCTGAATACACCGAAGGGTACGAAGGCTTCTATCATCTTATTTCAATCAACGGGGATGTTGAACAAACCAAGCTATACTACATCATCCGTGATCATGACCGAGAAAAATTCAACAATCGCAAAACAGTCATTACAAACCTAATCAATGAGTTTAAAGCAAAATACGGCGAGGACAATGTTCTTCTTGAACTGAATGACCAATACTACAACATGCGTGAAAAAATTGAACCGGTTAAGCAAATCGTTGATATTGCCCAGGAAGTAATGGAATCTCTTGACATTAAGCCGCTGATTAAACCAATCCGCGGCGGAACGGACGGTTCGCAACTATCCTTTATGGGTCTGCCAACACCTAATATCTTTACCGGCGGCGAAAACTTCCACGGGAAATATGAATTTATTTCTGTCGATAACATGGAAAAAGCCGTAAATGTAATCGTTGGCATTGCGCAAAGCTTTGAGAAAAAAGCGTAAATAGGAAAAGGCTAACCCCGCGGTTAGCTTTTTTCAATTCAACAGTGCCCCGATACAATCCCTTAAAGTAGCAACCGTCTCCTCGAACTGCGCCTCCAACTGCTCTCTTGGCCATTTTTTCTGCCCCGAATCCAAGTCACTTCGAATCAATAACAACATCCAAATCGAAAACGCAGCGGAGAATAGATAATATTCCCTTATAAAGGCCTCATCTGCTATTCCCGCATGGTCACAATACGTTTTTAAGGCCAACTCCCGAAACGGATGAGGTACCTGCTTCGGAAAAATAGGGTGGGCTAGATCAAGCAGATGATACAAATCCCAATAGGGTGCATTCAGATGGGTATGCTCCCAATCCAACACCACCACTTTCTCACCCGCGCTTGCAATATTGCCAATATGAAGATCGCCGTGTGATAACACGAGCTTCTTTGAAAAATTAACCCCATCAAGCAGTGGAAAAATCTCCTCTATCCCCAAATCCTGTACCAAAACCCTTTTCTCAGTAAGTTCTAAAAGAATGTGCTCCATTTTCGGTTTAAGTCCCGTCACAGGAAGTCCCACCATTCCTTCAACAGAGAGGGAGTGCCATCCTGCCATCAGCCTAACCACTTCTAAAACTGTATCCTCCTGAAAATCATGATCAAGCGATCCAAGATCCTCAAAAATCATCCAATTCTCATCCAGTTTCTCAGCAACCGAGCAGGCCAGCAGTTTGGGATAGATCTCCGGAAAAGCGGGGAGGACATGCTCATACACCCAAACCTCTTTCCCTAACTGCCCGTTATTGGTTAAGGGCTTAAAAATGTAACTTTCAGTCGGTGACAGATAAAATCGCTCAACAAGTTTGCCATTCATCCCTTGATAAAGTGTTTCACTTTTATAGATTTTTTCACTTTTTAACGTCCCATTCAAAAGGACTAGATTTTTAAGGCGCTCCATAATTCCTCCAACTCACTTTTAGTACATTTTATTCAGTGAAATCCAATTCATTAAAAAAAGCCCAACAATTTGTTGGACTTTCCATTTTAAAAAAGCGCCACTGATTTTTTCAACGCCTCAAGCTCTTGACGCAGCTTTCGATTTTCCCTTTGAACGGCTTCAATTTCTGTTTCGTCCTTTGCAACGACAGGGAATAATAGATTGATTTCATACCAATTCTTTCCATCTATAGATTCCATTGGATGACACTGCTTAACATTCGCTTTAGGATATCTTTTTTTTACGAGTGAAACTTCATCCTGTGAAAGCCTTAATTCACGAAAATTGACTCCATCCGCAAAAGATCTCGATAAGAACTCTTCAAACTTCTCCATTTCTTTAAAAATCATCCTTTTCTCACCCTCCATTTTGACTATTCAAATGGCTAATCACGACATCATTTTCGGCATCGTATTAACGTAGAAAAGGAAGGATCAGTGCTATTTTTCTTTTTTTTTGACCTTACTTTTTTTATTTAACCTCATATTATATTTATTACGTATTTTTTTAGATATGCAAATTAAAAAGATTGCCCCCCCAATAAGGGGCAATCTCATTATAGAATTTTGTTTAAAAATCTCTGGGTCCGCTCATGCTTTGGATTTGAAAAAATTTCATCTGGAGACCCTTCTTCAATAATATTCCCATCTGCCAACATGATAATCCGGCTTGCCACTTCGCGGGCAAATCCCATTTCATGTGTGACAATCACCATTGTCATGCCCTCTTCTGCTAATTCCTTCATGACTTGAAGGACTTCACCAACCAGCTCCGGGTCAAGTGCAGAGGTCGGTTCATCAAAAAGCATCACCTTTGGTTCCATCGCCAATGCCCTGGCAATCGCAACACGCTGCTTCTGCCCGCCTGACAGCTGATCCGGATAAAAATTAGCCTTATCGGATAAGCCAACTTTTTTCAAAAGATTCAATGCCTTAGCAGTTGCCTGGGCCTTCGTTTCTTTTTTCACATAGATTGGTGCCTCGATGATATTTTCAAGGACGGTTTTATGAGGAAACAGGTTAAAATGTTGAAAAACCATTCCGACTTTTTCCCTTATTTTATTGAGATTGGATTTCCCATGGTCAACCTTTTCCGAATCAATGATAATCTCGCCGTTATTCGCGGTCTCCAGGAAATTCATACAACGAAGCAGTGTACTTTTTCCAGAACCACTGGCACCAATCAGCACGACAACCTCTTTTTCTTGAACCTTCAAATTAATATTTTTTAAGACTTCAAGTTCACCGAAGGACTTGGATAGCTGTTTAATTTCAATCACGCTACTGCCGCCTCCTTCGGTTTACTGACATCCAGCTTCCTCTCAACCCTGTTTGCTAACCATGTAAAGATTAGCACAATGATTAAATAATAAAAACCGACAACGAAATAAGTTTCAAACGGCATATAGTTTTCACCTTGTACCGTCAGTGCCGTATTGAATAGGTCTGTAACAGAAATATAGGCGACCAGTGATGAATCCTTTAAGCTGATAATAAACTGATTTGCGAGTGGAGGAATCGAGCGCTTGAAGGCTTGTGGGAAAATAATTCTCCTCATTGCAAGCGGCAGCGGCATCCCTAACGACCTCGCCGCTTCCATTTGACCTCGGTCAATGGACTGCACCGCCCCCCTAAAAATTTCAGCAATATAGGCACCGGTATGAATACTTAATGCCAACGCGCCTGCGGTAAAGCTGTCCAGCGTTACCAAATTGGCAATTCCGTAGTATAAAAACATGATTTGAACAATTAACGGTGTACCACGGATAAGGCCAATATAGATGTCTGCCACGCGATTTAACAGTTTTATAGAAGAAATTTTAAATCCGGCAAAAATCACTCCAATAATCATGGCAAACACTAAAGAAATTACCGTAATCGAGATGGTCATCCAGGTGGCCTTCAAGAAGGCCATACCATTTTCACTTAAAATTCCCGTCACATTGTGTAAAAACGTCAATGTTACAGCCTCCCTAAAAAGCTTCTTTATTTTTCTAAAAGATTTTCATTGAACCATTTCTTACTGATTTTTTCGTAAGTTCCATCCTTTTGCATGTCAGCAATGGCTTTGTTGATTTTATCTGCGAGCGCTTTGTTTCCTTCTGTTACCGCTACACTAACGCGGTCCTCATTTAACAGGTCACCAACCGCTTTAATTTTTAGATGCTTTTCATTTTTGGCATTCAGACCAACAATTTTATCCGTGATCACTGCATCAATACGGCCTAACGCTAAATCTTGAAGGGCGTAAACATCACTTGGATAGCCTTTTACCTTATCGGATAATTTAACGGCCATATCCTTCCATGTGCTGGACTGAATAACTCCAATGGTTTTGCCTTTTAAATCGTCTTTTGATTGAATAGCATTATTGCTGTCTGCAACAAAAACTTGCGCGCCTGATAAATAGTATGGGTTTGTAAAATCAACCTGCTTGTCCCGCTCAGGCGTTGCGGTCATGCTTCCGATAATGGCGTCATACTTGTTCGCTTTTAATCCTTGAATAATTGTTTCCCATGGGTTCGTTACAGGGTTTGCTTTTAAACCGATTCTTTTAGCAATTTCGTTCCCAATTTCCACATCAAAACCCGTCAATTTGCCATCCTTTTTATAGTTTAACGGCGGGTATAAACCGCTCATCGCAAAGGTTAACGAACCACCCTTTACTAGTTTTAGATCTGAACCTTTCGCTTTAGCCGTTTCGTTATTTTGCTTCGTTCCGCATGCTGATAAAACAAATACAAGCGCAACTGTTAGCAGAATCATTATTCTTTTCACAATATTCCCTCCTTTAAATTAAAAAAGGCACCGCCATAATATTATGACGGTGCCTGACACACCCTCATCTTTAAGCTTTGAAAAAGATAGCTCTCCACAATTCACTAAATTGTGACAGTTCTGCCCCTGTTTGAGTGCAGACCCAGCCTCCTGAAACTAGTGATTTCAGTGACTTCGGCGATTATTCCTTTTTCCTATTTTCATAGATTTCACTAAATCTCCAATAGGATACTCTTAAAAATCGCGACCTCTACCCCATCTCAAAACTTGAAAAGATGAGGATTTATTATTTTATTTTTCAAATAACAGTTTTTAGTATAGCGAAATAATATGATAAAATCAATAATAAATATTCAAAAAATATTATATTAATAAACTACTTGACGCCAAAAACCTTTAGGTATACATTTTTGTAAAAACATTTTATTCAAAAAGGGGAATGTACCATGCTTGAAAGCCGGGAAGCGGTTCTTGCTTTAACCACTCAGCTCGTGAATGTTGAAAGTATCGTTAATACAGCTGGCGAGAAGACAATTGCCAATTCATTATATAAAATTATCGCAGATCTTCCTTATTTCTCCAAAAACACATCCTACTTAACATTAGAGAAGACAATTAATGATATTCATGAACGCTACAATGTGCTTGCCTTTGTGAAGGGAACAAAAGGTACAAGCAATCGAACAGTTATTTTAATGGGTCATATGGATACGGTAGGAATCGATGATTTTAATCAATTAAAAGACCGGGCGTGTTTTCCTGATGAGTTGATGGAAGCACTAAAGCAGGAAGAGCTCCCTGTTTCTGCAAAAGAACATTTGGAATCAGGGGACTGGCTGTTTGGACGCGGCGTCCTTGATATGAAAAGCGGTGTCGCCAGCCATCTTTTTCTTTTACAATACTATTCAGAGTATCCTGAGGAATTAGACGGAAATCTTGTCCTTTTAGCAGAATGTGATGAAGAAGACAGCTCCCACGGTGTTTTATCTGCCTTAAAAGTATTAAAAAGTTGGAAAGAGGAACATGGCTTTGATTATGTTGCGGCCATTAATTCTGATTTCGTATCGCCCCGCTATGCCGGTGATATAAACCGCTATATTTATAAAGGCACGGTTGGGAAGCTCCTGCCATCTTTTTTTATTACTGGTGCAGAAACCCATGTCGGATCCTGTTTTGAGGGCTTAGACCCGAACTTTATTGCGGCAGAATTAACCAAGCAGATTAATTATAACCCTGAGCTTTGTAACGAGGCATTTGGGGAGACGACGGTACCGCCTGTTTCCTTAAAGCAAACCGACCTTAAACCATCCTATACCGTACAGACCGCCCTATCTGCCTATGTTTACTATAACTTTTTTATCCATTCATGGTCTCCAAAGGATGTGCTGGAAAAGTTAAAGGAGCAGGCACTAATTGCCTTTGAAAGGGCGCTTGCATCCTTTGATGAGCGCTATAAACGTTACAGTGCGGCGAGTGGCGAGCCTTATGTAGAACTGCCATGGGCACCTCGAGTGTTTACATACGAGGAAATGGAACAAATGCTTGTGGCGGAACATGGGGATGCATTCGTTCGTCATATGAATGAATTTAAAGAGATATTGTTGCAAAATCAAGAACTTGATACGCGGATGTTTGCGGCACGAGTAGTAGAGGAAGCCTGGAAATGGATGAAGGATAAAAATCCTGCCATCATTCTGTTTTATTCTTCACTGTATTCACCAAGAATTGAATTAACAGGGAAAACAAGCCGTGAACAGGCTTTAATTGATGCCTTGGATGAGGCAGTAGAGGCTGTACAGCCAAGCTACCAGCACCCCATTGTAACAAAGAACTTTTTCCCATATATTTCGGATATGAGCTTTGTTGCTTTAAGTGATGATCAAGAAGGAATTAATGCGGTTTCGAAAAATAACCCCGGCTGGGGAACCAAGCATTATGTAGAATACCAGGATATCCGCGAGTTAAATGTTCCGGTTATCAATATTGGGCCTTATGGTGTAGATGCTCATAAAAAACTTGAACGAATGGAAATGACCTACTCTCTAGAAGTCGTGCCGAACTTAACCAACCTTGTTATCCGTAAGCTTCTAGCATAAATTAGAAAACACCTAGCCAATCTCCTTGCGGCTAGGTGTTTTTAATTCATTATCCCTGTGTAACCAATGCTTTTTTCAATGCTTCCACTTCTTGCTTTAACCGTTCATTTTCTTTTTGAATGTCCTCAAACTTCGATTCAGCATCATAAGCGGGCAATAGGTTGACTTCATACCATGCTTTATGATCCTCGGACTCCAAAGAAGCGCTCTTCAAAACACTGGCATTTGGATACCTTCTTAATAAGTAATCTACTTCCTCGTCTGATAATCGTAGCTCGCGAAAACTTACCCCGTCCGAGAACGACTCTGCTAAAAACGTTTCTAATTTTTCCAATTCAGTTGGTGCCATGAAAATCCCACCTTCCGCTCGTAACATGCAAATCTATTAAGAATACACGGCTGAACTATTTTGTTTTTTCGAGGTGCCGCCTGAAAGGGCAATCGACTGTTCAACGAGAACCTCCAATGCATCCACACAGTACTGCGCTGCCTCATCACCAATCCTTACACAAGAAAGCTCCGTACAGGCAAGAACAACACAGTTACAGCCTTCGTCAAAAATAAGCTGATGGATCATCTCTTCGAGTTCCAGCGGGTCAATCATTTTGTCAGCCTTTATGCTGTAAATAATGTCCATCGTCTGTTTTTGAACGGCTTCACTCGGAACATACATCTGCATCTTGTATTTGCTGGATTCTTTTTCGTAAATACCGCTGCTGATGGTTCCCTTTGTTGCTAACAGTCCAACCTTGGCGTTTTCGCCGTATTTTTGATAAATCACTTTTAATGTTTCATCCACCATATGAATAATTGGAATCTCTGTCATGGCCTGCATTTGATCGTAAAAATAATGCGAAGTATTACAAGGAATCGCGATATGAGAAACACCGGCAAACTCCAATAGTTTGAAGTCCTTTTTCACTGCATCTAAAAATAAATCATCCCGTCCATTTAAAATGGCTTCGGTACGATCCGGTAAGGTGGCGTGATTCAGGATCATAATATCGATATGGTCTTGATCCCGATCAGCGACTGTATTTTCAACCACCTTATCGAAAAATACAGAGGTAGCCTTGGGACCCATTCCACCGATTACACCTAAACTTTTCATTCAACCACCTTCCATTTCTTGAAAATTATCGTTCCGTTAAAAAGATTAAACGGTAACCAACTCGTCGGGCTGTTTTGCCTTATGAGAAGGCGCATCAGACTCTAATTCTATGAAAAACTTTTTATACCAAACTAAGAATACATAAACTGTCCAAATATAACGGGCATAATTGTGTCTGTTATGGTAATGGTCGTCCAAAAATTTCACCAATTCATCGGTGTTAAAGAATTCTTTCGCAATGTCAGAGGTAAACATTTCTTTGACTAATTGATAATACTTTTCTTCACGCAGCCAATAGCGGATTGGCACAGGGAAGCCGACCTTTGGACGATTGGCCCATTCTTCCGGCAATACTTCCTTCGCTGCAGTACGCAGTGCATATTTCGTATTTTCCTGATTCACACGAAGCGGCGTTGGAATGTGTGAAGCCATTCCCATCACTACCTTATCCAAGAACGGAACACGGAGCTCGATCGAATGCGCACAGCTCATTTTATCTGCTTTTAACAGAATATCCCCAGGAAGCCATAGCTTCAAATCAAGATATTGCTTTTTCGTTACATCATCTTTATTTTTCACTTTATCATAGACTTTTTGTGTAATGCTTCGAACGGAAGGCCCCTTCTTAAAGTCATCCTTTAATACTTTTAACGCATCATTTTCATCCCAAACCTTGGCTTCACCAATAAAGGTTTCCTCAACCGTTTGGCCGCCTTTGACAAGGAAGCCCGTAATGCGGTTCTGTGGTAATGCCTTCGCCACATTGGAAGCCGCGCGGCGGAGGGCAAATGGGATCTTTTCATACTTCGCCATTGCCGGCGTAGGGCGGTACCACTCATAACCACCGAAAATTTCATCGGCACCTTCACCAGACAACACGACGGTAACATGCTTACTAGCAAGCTCCGCTAAGAAATATAACGGAACAGAGGATGGGTTGGATTGCGGTTCATCCATATGGTATTGGATCGTTGGCAGCTTCTCAAAGCATTCATCCGCATTAATAACCGATTTATGATTTTCAATTCCAAGAATATCCGATAAATCTTTGGCAAGATTCGTTTCGTTGAAGATTCCCTCATGGTCCTGGAAGCCAACAGAGAAAGTTTTATTTGGCTTTAACAGGGAAGTAATATAGCTGGAATCGATCCCGCCGGATAAAAATGAGCCGACTTTCACATCACTAATCTTATGGTACTTCACTGATTCTTCGACTGTGTTTTTTATTTTTTCCACATAATGCTCTAAACTGTCTTGATTTTCATCAAAGTTAACATCCCAATATGACTTGATGTCGGCCTTACCGTCTTTATAGATCATGTAATGGCCAGGCTTTAACTTGAATACACCTTTAAAGAAGGTTTCATCAAGTACAGAATATTGGAACGTAAGGTATGGTTTAAGGGCATCCTTGTTTAATTCCTTTTTAAAGGATGGATGCTTTAAAAATGCTTTAATTTCCGAACCAAAGATAAACGAGCCATCTGTTGTGTTCTGTGTATAGTAAAGCGGCTTGATTCCAAAGAAATCGCGTGCTAAGAACATCTCTTGTTTTTTCTGATCCCAGATTGAGAAGGCAAACATTCCTCTCACTTTTTGCAGTAAATCCACGCCGTACTCTTCGTAACCGTGAAGAATGACTTCACTATCAGTATGACTTCTAAATTGGTGGCCTTTTGCAACAAGGTCTTTGCGGATTTCTTCAAAGTTATAAATTTCCCCGTTAAAAATCAGCACTACGCTGTTGTCTTCATTGTACATTGGCTGACTTGCTTCGTCAGATAAGTCGATGATCGAAAGTCGTCTAAAGCCAAAGGCTACACGGTCATCGGTAAACACACCGCCGCTGTCCGGTCCGCGGTGGATGATTGTGTCCATCATATTATTCACTGTCGTTACTTTATCTACAGTCGTGCTTGTATCGGCAAAGCCTACAAAACCACACATAGTTAATTATCACCTTTCGTTCTGCTTTGAATAATTATGGAATAAGAGTAAAAGTTTTTTTATCCATCTCTATTAAAACACTAATAGTTTACGATTCTTTAACGTTTCCTTTACAATTTCCGCTTCATTAAAAGGAATTTCCTTTTTGCCGACGATTTGGGCCGTTTCATGTCCTTTTCCGGCAATGAGGATCGTATCTTCTTCCGTGCTGACATGAATCGCATATTGAATAGCTTCTAAACGGTCAACAAAAACTTTATAGTTTCCATTCTCTTCCTCAACTGCTTCCACAATTTCGTCAATAATGAAATTTGGATCTAAATCCTTTGGATTATCGGAAGTGACAATGGCTAAATCAGCAAATTTGGCCGCTGTTTTACCCATCGCCTTACGCTTCAATCTACCAATTTCACTATCAGGCGCATAGACACCAAAGACCACAATTAATTTGCCTTTTGTGTAAGGTCTAAGGGATGTGAGGGCCTTTTCCAATCCATCTTCTGTATGAGCAAAATCAATTACGATTTTATAATCCTTGTCCTTAAAGACCACTTCCATCCGGCCTTTAATCCCTTCAAGGTTGCGGATTCCCTTTTGAATAGTTTGCAGATCAATCTTGTGACAGTACGCACAAGCAATCGCAGCTAAACTGTTATACACATAAATATCCCCGGGAATGTTCACTCTAACTTCGATGTTTCCTCTTGGGGTATTGGCAGTATAAAGAGTATAGTCAGCAAAATAGCGAATATCAGATGCATAGATATCGGCATCGGAATCCATTCCATACGTCATCAGGGTCGTATCATAATCCTTTATTTTATCAATGAGCCGCTTTCCATAAGGGTCATCGTTATTGATGATATTGTAATCCTGCGTCATATCAAATAAAAGAGCCTTCGCTTGGAAATAATCTTCCATATTATGGTGCAGCTCTAAATGATCTGGGGTAAGATTGGTGAAAATCCCTGTATTAAAGTTGCTATAGGCAACCCTGTTTAGGCTGAGCGCATGGGAGGAGACCTCCATAATGCAATCATCCGTACCAGCTTCAACCATATCGGTAAAGATTTTTTGCAGGTTTAACGACTCCGGTGTTGTATTTTGATTCTTCATGAGTTTATTGTCAATGACCGTTCCAATTGTACCAATAAGCCCTACTGATTTTTTAGCTTCTTCAAAAATGGATTTCAGAAAATAGGTAATCGAGGTTTTTCCGTTCGTTCCCGTAATCCCAATTAAATTTAATTTTTCTGTTGGATTATTGTAAAAGTTAGCTGAAACTCTGGCTAACGCCTTGCGGGAGTCTGCCACCTTTAAGATGGTTACATAGTCCTCAACCCAAATATCCTTTTCTACAATGATAGTTGTCGCACCCATTTCAATTGCTTTTTCAATAAATTGGTGGCCATCGACCTTAAAACCAGAAATCGCTACAAAGAGACCATTTTCCACTACTTCCCTAGAATCATAGGCAATGGAGTTTACTTCCCTGTCTAATTCTCCCTTAATTGGTTCAAATTCAAGGTCTTTAACAACATCCGTTAATAACATGTAATCAACTCCATTTTTATTCTAGTAAGTTTTAAGAAAAACAATAAAAAGATGAACTGGACCAAATAAGGTCCAGTTTTTTGATTGTGTTGATTTCCGCTCCAATCACCTTGCTTACTTTTTCAAAAATTTCTTCGTAAATTTACCGGCTATGATTCCCGCATAAGAAATCCCTGGTTTTGGATCCTTCCAATCCCAAATTGCGTAGGCATGTTTTTTAAACAGCGATTTCACAACCTGCGGGACGGTCAACTGTCCTGTTTTAATATAATCCTTCACAGCAAGCATATCTTCATAGCCATACCAGAAAACCTGACCGGTATTTTCTTTGATTGCCTTAGGCGGCAGTGGATTGCCGGTTAGCTCGCGGTAGGCAATGTATGGCATATTCAAGCCAATTTTATTAATTAACGTATTAAAATTTGTCGTACGTGCATTGATTTCAATTAAATAAAACTTGCCTGTATTGGCATCCTTTTTAAATTCAATTTCGGCAAACCCCTTCCAGCCGATTTCCTCTAAAAATTTCCCGCCAATTTCATACAGCTCCGGAATATATTTTTGGCCGGTATAAACAGATGCGCCAAAATTGATCGGATACTGGCGGAACTTTTGGAAGGTTGCCCAGTGGGACACCTTCGAATCCTGGTTTAAATACGCATCAAAGGTGTGCATATGATCATCGAATCCTGGAATAATTCTTTGTATAATGACTTCTAAGCCCGCTTCTTCTGCTTTGGCCAATGCTTCCTGTAATTCTTGACGATTATGGACCTTAAAAAGTTTCCTTCTAAATTTGGCCACGAAGGTAGGGGAATCGGTTGGTTTTACGATACATGGGTATTTCAAGATGCTTTCTACTTTTTCAAAAAGATTTTCTTCGTTTACCCGAACCGTTTCCGGTACATTCACACCTTTTTCCATTGCAATACGGTGCAATACTTCTTTATTCATGGCCTTCGTATATAAGCCTTGTTCCGTCTGCGGGATCAAGTAGTATTTTCTGATTTCATCTAAGTATTCATCAATGACTTCCAAATAGGAATCATGACATGGAAATAACACCGGTTTCGCACTTTGTTTTTTCGCGTAATCAATTAAAAACTGAATGAATTGTTTCGATTCATTTTTATAATGAGGAGCAATCAGCCGCTCTGATGTATATTTCGATTTCGCTCCATACGTATTTTCCTCTGAATAATCAACCGCAACTGTTTGGATCCCGTGCACACCCAAGCAGCGGATGACACTTAATCCGATATAATAGTTACACCCCAAAATGACTGCCTTATTACTCACTTTTTCCATCTCCTCATTCCTTCGTTCCCTAGTCCGTTCTCACATTCTACAATATTCGATTTATATCAACACTATCTGGAGGTAGATTACAAGATTTATAATTCTTTTTGCAAAAACGCTCGAAAAATTTAGCATCTATATTATATGACGTTACTCCATTATTATAAAGTAATTTAACTAAAATAGAATTGTAATTATTTAGGAAAAATCCTTAAAATAAAGATTAGCACTAATCATAGCACAATAATCATGCCTAGAACCATTATTCGTATTAATATTCCGACTATATATTGGCGGCACGCACCGTCAATATATATGAATGGCTTTTGGATATATTCCACAAATTGAAAGTTTGATTTATCTGAAAATACTTATGCACCCTAAGGTGATTTACGGTAAAATGGGAGATATAGTCTGGGGAAGGGGAAGCAAATTACGATGTTAAAGGCCAATATCTTAACGTTTTTACTATTTTTTGCTTCATTGGCTGCCGCAATAGGCTCCAGACCTATTAGCATTGAAAATAACCTCTACATGAAGGCTTTCCTTTTGTATTTGTTATTTTCCTGCCTCTATCATCACCTGCGGATTACAAGCAAAAATGGAAGTACATCCGTTGATTATGGAATTTCCTATAGCTTATCGATTGGATTATTTACCGGCCCACTAGGGTTGTTTATTTTTGAAACCTTTTATCGCTTTATTGTCTTTTTTTATAAGAAAATAACTAAAACAGCCGATCCCCATGAATTTACCGATACATTTTATAATATCGGTGCTTTTGTATTGAATAATTCAATTGCTTTTTATTTATTTCATACTTACTATCCAAAATTTCAGGGAGTCCCATTCGGCTTTTGGATTTTAATGTTTTTACTCGTAACAGTTACCTCAGTCCTGTCTGATCTTTATCTCATTTTAATCTTCTATTTCCTAGGCGATATTAAGACGGGCAAGGAAGCGATCGATTTTTTCAAAAGCAGAAGCGTGCTTGATATGGGGAAATTATCGTTCACAAACGGTCTATTATTTCTATTTCTCCAGGAACAAAAATGGGAGATGCTGATCAGTCTGTTTATTCTTAATTATCTAGTTAGCCTTTCCTTCGTTTCAAAATCACAACATATTCAAAATAAGATTGAACGGGATCGGTTTGAGCAAATGGCCTATACCGACTTTTTGACTGGGGTGTTTAACCGGGCCTTTATGGACAAAAAGATGGAGGAATTGAATCAAACTGGTGAATATCTCGGAATTGTTGTCGCTGATATTGATAAGTTTAAGCAAATTAATGATAACTATAACCATGCTGTCGGTGATCAGGTTATTCAGCATTTTGCAGCCACATTAAAAAGCTATATTTTGATGGACGATTATTTGTTTCGGAGCGGCGGAGAAGAATTTACGTTGTTTCTTCGGCATCGGCATTTTGAACAATGTGCCGCTTTAGTTGAAACCATCCTGCAGAGCCTTGAAACTAGTGAAGTTAATGTTGAGTATAAGGGCGAAACAGCCACGATACACTATACCTCTTCATTTGGACTGTATTTCTTTAAAGTAAATGAAATAGTCTCAATGGAAAAAGGATATGTGTATGCTGATCAATTGCTGCTGCAGTCGAAACAGTTAGGCAGAAACCGTTTATCGTCGGCGAATGGAGCAAAAGTAAGCGAAACAAACCACCAGCTTGTATAAAAAGGAAGACCCTGGCCAATTAATTTGGTACAGGGTCTTTTTTAGTTTTGATATCCTTCCAACATCGAGAAAAATTCCTTTAAAAACTCATAAAACAATTTCTCTGTTGGAAGTAAGTCACGGTCACGGGGGATGATGACCCCAACGGAACGAGTCACTGACGGTTCCATCACGGGAATTTTAACTGTTCCGCGCGGCAGGCTGTCCACTAATGTAATCTCAGGAATCAACGTCACTCCCAAACCAGCAGAAACTAAGCCTTTAATTGCATCAATATCCTCTCCTTCAAATGACACCTTTGGCTCAAACCCTAGCTGTCTGCACGCATTTACAATGATTTCATTTAAGATAAATTTCGGAGGGAACAAAACAAATGATTCCTCCCGCAGTTGATTTAGCTTCAAAGTACGCTGCCCTGCAAGACGATGATCCACCGGCAAAAGTGCAACAATACTATCCGTGAATAAGGTGCTTCCCTGTACTTTCGCCTCATGTTTTGGTACCGGGCCAATTAAGGCCATATCAATATCACCTTTGATCACTCCATCAATTAAAGAATGGTAGGAGCTTTGCCGCAGGTGGAATTTCACTAGTGGATAGCGTTCGCGAAAAGCCGATATGGCAGTTGGCAGTGTATGGGCTGCAAGGCTGCTGGGAAAACCAATTCGAATGACCCCATTTTCCGGGTCAAGATACTCTTCAACCTCTCTCAGCCCATTTTCAATCACCTTTAATGCCTGTTCCATATGTTCAAGAAATATTTTCCCTATTGGCGTTAATCGAACATTCCTGCCTTCTCGGAAAAACAAGTCAACCCCAAGCTCTGATTCTAAATTAACAATTTGCCGGCTTATTGCGGACTGTGCGACATTTAATTTCTGCGCAGCCTCTGTCATATGTTCACGCTTTGCAACTTCGATAAAATACTGTATTTGCCTTAATTCCACAGCACTAACCACCATTCATCTCAATTCAGCATGATTCTAATCTATTATTTATATTGATTCGATTATTTCTCCATTATAAAATATTTTATAATAATAATTCCAATAATTTAAAAAATAAAAAGAAAAATTGGGGTAGGGGAGAAAAGGAATGGCAGCAATTGAAGAGGTCAATCAGGTAGAACTCCTATTGGCAAAAGAATATGTTAAAGAAGTATTTGAAATGGTAAAAAAGCGAAATCCAAATGAAGATGAGTTTCATCAAGCGGTAAAGGAAATCACAGAATCACTTATTCCTGTTTTCGCAAAATATCCAAAATACATGCAGCATGGCATTCTTGAAAGACTGGTTGAACCTGACCGCACGATTAGTTTTCGGGTTCCATGGGTTGACGATAAAGGAAAAGTCCAAGTAAACCGAGGTTTCCGAGTTCAGTTTAACAATACCATCGGCCCTTATAAGGGCGGATTGCGTTTTCATCCTTCCGTAAATGCCAGTATTATTAAATTCTTAGGCTTTGAGCAAATTCTTAAAAATTCCTTAACCAGTTTGCCTATTGGCGGAGGGAAAGGCGGCTCAGATTTTGACACTAAGGGTAAGTCTGACGGAGAAATCATGCGTTTTACCCAAAGTTTTATGACTGAACTTTATCGGCATATCGGGCCGGATGTAGATGTTCCGGCAGGTGATATCGGCGTTGGCGCAAGAGAAATCGGCTACCTTTTTGGCCAGTATAAAAAAATTCGCGGCGGCTTTGAGGCAGGTGTCTTAACCGGTAAAGGTCTTGGATATGGCGGAAGTTTAGCGCGTACAGAAGCAACAGGCTACGGGTTGGTTTATTTTGTAGAAGAAATGTTGAAAGACCGTGGTCTTTGCCTAAACGGAAGTACAGTTGTTGTTTCAGGCTCCGGAAATGTTGCAATATACGCAATGGAAAAAGCCTCACAATTGGGTGCAAAAATTGTTGCCTGCAGCGACTCGAGCGGCTATATTTATGATGAAAACGGAATTAACCTTGAAACTGTAAAACAGTTAAAAGAAGTCGAAAGAAAAAGAATTAGTGAATATGTAAATGTGCACCCTCATGCCCACTATTATGAGGGCTGCAATGGAATCTGGTCAATACCATGTGATATTGCCTTACCATGTGCAACACAAAATGAAATCGATGAAGTTTCTGCAAACATTCTTGTTTCCAATGGTGTTAAAGCAGTCGGTGAAGGAGCCAATATGCCATCGACTCTTACAGCGATTGATGTATTCCTTCAAAATGATGTTCTTTTCGCTCCGGCAAAGGCTGCAAATGCCGGCGGTGTAGCTGTTTCTGCATTAGAAATGTCGCAAAACAGCGCACGTCTAGCATGGACGTTTGAAGAAGTCGATCAAAAGCTGCACAGGATTATGGTCAATATTTACCATACCAGTGTAAAGGCATCAGAGGAATACGGCTATCCAGGCAATTTGGTTGTCGGTGCAAATATTGCAGGTTTTATAAAAGTAGCAGACGCCATGATTGCACATGGTATTTAAAACGACCTGAAGCTATGAATAAAAACAGTCACCAGCTTTTAAAACTGGTGACTGTCTTTGTTTTATCGATTATCCACTTTTTCCGGATATAGATCATGATTCATTAAGCGGAATTGAGCCATTTCTTCATATTTCGTTCCTGGTTTGCCATAATTGCACCATGGATCAATCGAAATGCCGCCGCGCGGTGTGAATTTCCCCCACACCTCGATATAGCGTGGATCAAGCAACTTAATTAAGTCGTTCATAATTATATTGACGCAGTCCTCATGGAAATCACCGTGATTTCGGAAGCTGAAAAGGTATAATTTCAATGATTTGCTTTCGACGATTTTTTTATCTGGAATATAAGAAATATACATGGTTGCAAAATCGGGCTGCTTTGTTAATGGACAAAGACTTGTGAACTCCGGACAGTTAAATTTCACAAAGTAATCCCGATCGACATGGAGATTATCTACTGCCTCTAAAACTTCAGGTGCATATTCAAAGGAATACTGTGTATTCTGATTTCCTAATAAAGTTAAATCCTTTAAACCTTCTTCATGGTTTCTGCCAGACATAAAAAGACCTCCTGTAAAAAATATCAATATTAAAAACAAAAAAGCCATGTCCCATATGGACATGGCATAATCGTCATGTATCCATAGTTTTTTATAGAGGGTTTCCGCTATGAACCTCTCTCGTCAAACACGAGTATATAATTCTTCCTAATCATAAAGAACATGTGGAAAAACGTCAACTGGAAATTGATGTTCGACAAAATTCGGCTGGTGACAGGCACCACCCGAATTTTGTCGAATTATTTATTCATACTCGCAAGGAAATCACCGAGCAGGTCGTCCAGGTTACTCTCCACTTCTTGTTTTGTTTCTTCTTTGGCGTCGTGCGGTTGACCTTGCGATATGTTATCCCAATCAAATGTGCTTAAGTCATCTTCAAGGTCTGACTCCGAGGCAGTTGCTGTTTCTTCCATTACTGGAAAAGCGGATCTGGCAGGAGAGATGACCTCTTCTGGTTCTTCCTGAAGGTACAACGCCTCATCAATATCTAATGAGCTGCTATTTAACGATGCAAGCAGTGCGGTTGACCTTACAGGGTCAGATAATAGATGATAAACAATGCTTCCCATTAGGGCAAGGGAATGTTCATGCTTCAGCCAATCCCGCTGTGACTTACTTAGCTTATGCGGGAGGGGAATCGTGATGGTTTCCTTCTCCCTTGCATAAGAACTCGCCACACCCTGCATGACAAAGTCAGCGATTTTACTTGAGAAGTTTCTTCTCTCCGTCTCCTTTAAACTTTGCAGTTGCTTAACTAAATGATCGGGTGTATCCGAAGGGATACGAAAGGAGATGGCTTGACCCCTCTTAATTTCACTTAAAGTGGACTTTTTCATAGGATCACCCTATTTTAGGCTTTTTTAACAGGCTCTTGAACCACTTTAGGCTTTTCGCTCTTTTTAACAAAATCAGTGATGAGCTTGTAATAAGCATTTGCCATCATCCAAATACTTTCTTTCTCATCTTCAAAAAATTCAATATTATAACCATCTAAATGATTATTTAAGGTTTTAATATATTCCTTTAGAACAATTGAACCCCCGCCAACAAAATAGCAAATTTCGGTTTGTGAGTTCCTTTGCCAAACGTTGCGCAATAAGCGGTATTGCTTTTTGGCTAATTCGACAAGAATGCGGTCTGTGATATCATGAACACTTGTCCGGCTACCTTTTACCATAATGTGATTGCGGTCATTTTTTCTTGTAATAATTTCAACCACATCGCGGCGGCTGTCTAGTTCAACGCCATGTTTTGTCCGAATTTCCTCACGAATCGACTCCAATGATTCGGACACACCGAGGTTAAAACCCTGTGCCTTATCATCATCGACATTACGGTTCTTGATGACAGCAATATCTGTCGACAATCCTCCGATATCTTGAATTAGTATTCTCTTATCAATTAAATCTTTATTGATAATTTTTAAATTATTATCCATAACAAGGTTAATAAAGGCGGCAAAGCCTTCTGGGTAAACCTTTACTTCATTAAATTTAATATTTACCTTTAAACCTTGGTATTTTGGTGTTACGAGGAATTCTACTTGATGGACTGAACCAATCAATTTAGAACGGTAGCCCACATCCTTTCCCTCTTTCACCTCACGAAGGGGGAGACCAGTTCCAAGATTGTAGTTTGCATCAATCACATTTTTCATACGCGGAAAAATCTTTTCATTTTCTGCTCTTACAGCATCTAAAGCTAGTGTTGCAAACAGCATAACTAATGTTTGGTCTTCCTCTGATTTGCTGCTGCCTGGATCTAATTCTGCAGCATTATTGCTTTTAGTCGCTAAATTACCGATACGATAAATTGCGTTGTTTTCCTTCAGGGCAGGGGAGTGTACCTTAATATGGATTCCATCAAGAGGGTTTTTATTGTCTAATTCTTCAATCCCGATTACCGGGCGGTCTTCTGTATCCCTTGCAATAATGTTGGGAACCGTTAATTGGAAATCTAATTCCCCAAAAATAGCCTTAATTGAATCATTTCCTACATCCACAGCAGCAATTCTAGCATTCGACATCTGTTTATCTCTCCTTATAGGTTAATAGATTAGTATTATGAAAAGGTATGTATTTCAAGTTTGCCTATATAAAGGATAAAGGGGAACCATAGATTCTTCAATAGTATCTTGTGAAAAGATACAAAACTGTAAACCTGTAAACAACCTGTAAACCAAGACTTGCTTGTACACGTTTTTGTAAACATCAGTAACAACTTTGTATACATACTATTGCAGAGCTGTGTATACGTATTTGTTTACATGTCCACAAATACGTATACGTTCGTTTGCAAAATAGTATACAAGTAAACACTTTTGTAGACATACAAAATTCTAGTGAGTTCGACAGCTTAGCAAGGCAATCTTTAATAATTATTGAAAGTTTTCTCATACCAGAGCGAATATAGATTGTGTAAAATGTTATTACCAAAACCATTTACACAATCTGATAGCAAACTATTCACCTCCTGCCTAGTACGTATATAAAAGAGTAGAATGCTTTTCCAAGCCTTATTCTTCCTTGGTGGCACCTCTATTTTCTTATCCGTCCTCATGCAGTTTCTTTATCGATTATTTTTTACGCCAGTAAGGGGGCAACACAGACCACTCCTAATGGACATAATATCATTTTTGAAAGGCTCTATTAAACTTGCCAATCATTTAATGCTCCAATTAGCATAGTGGCAATACCAACAATGAGGTTAAAATATAACCTATTGTAAAAAGTAATATCTTGTAAACAATGTTAATTAATCCGTACAAATACCAGTTACATAGCTATGTAAACACTATTGAGTACACGTAAACAAAATCGTATACAATTGTTTACAAATAGTACACTAGCAAACAATTTTGTAAACATACGATATCCCCTATAAAATGACAGCCTGATATGATTGCCACTAAAATTACATCCCCTCTAACCAGAATGTGCTGTAGTCTCTATAGATGGTATTAACAACTTTTTCCCGTTTTATATCAATTGTGCAATTCATTCTTTCATAAACTGATAGCGGACATCCATGTTCCTAATCCTTAAAGGTATAGAAGGGTGTCCTTTTATTTCTGAATTACCTTTTCCAATACATTACTCAAAGCCATTACCGTAATTTAATTAGTTCCGTTACGCTCCATACTTCATAGTCCCAATAGGTCTTTTGATAAAATTAATGTTATGTAAACAACGAAAACAAATCCGTACACTTACTGTCACACAGCCATGTATACGTATTTGTATACATGTACACAGATTTGTCTACAAATGTTTACAATAAGTACACAAGCAAACGTTTTTGTAAACATGCAAAAAATCAAAAAAAAGACAGCCAATAACGGCTGCCAACTCTTACTTCGTTGTTTAATATTCTCCATTTTCCTCTTCCCATAGAGGGATGCAGACATTAAAGGTGGTACCTACGCCCTTTTCACTTTCCACATCAATCCTGCCCTTCATTCTTTCCACAATCTGATAGCAGACCATTAGTCCCATTCCGGTTCCTTTTTCCTTTAACGAATAAAAGGCGGTTCCTAATCTTTCTAATTCTTCCGGGGACATCCCAATCCCCGTATCGGTTACCACAATTTCTCCATATCGATTATTTTTCCTAACAGTCAGAGTTAAAACTCCGCCAGACCTCATAGCCTCAATGCCGTTTTTGACAATATTGATTATGACTTGTTTTAATTCACTTTGATTTCCCTTTACCAGAACTTCCTTTTCCAAAATAGTTTTCAAGGAAATATTTTTTGACATAAAGGCAAAGGTGTTCATTAAATCTGCAACTTTTTTTGATAGATCGCTTATATCTACCTTTTCAACATGTTCAAGGTCCGGTTTCGCCAGCGAAAGATAATCATTAATGATTTTCTCCGCCCGGTTTAATTCATCAATCATTAATTGAATATAGCTTAATTCGGTTTCGTCTAAATGATCCTTTGTTAAAAAAATCTGCAAGAATCCACGCACTACGGTCATGGGATTGCGTATTTCATGAGCAACCGATGCAGCCAGCTGACCAATTGCATTCATTTTCTCTGCCCGCTGCAATTCTTTTTGAATTTTTGTCTTTTCAATAATCTTTTCCATTTCGCCAATCGCTTCTTCAACTCGATGAACACTGCCTAAGTTTTTAGGAATAGAGCCAAATTCTTTATAGGTATCCGCCAGTCGTTCAAACAAAACGGTCAACTGGGAAGTCATATGGTTAAATTTTTCGCCAAGCTTGACCATATCCGATTGGCTGGAGATATTAAGCTTTACATTAAAATCACCTGAGCTAACAGCATTTATTCCTAAAATAATTTCATTTACCGGAGCAAGGGCCCTTCTAATCCCCCATCTTAATGTAAAGTAAACTAACATGGTAACAATGGTTAAAGAGATAAGGACGTAGATTCCAATCTTCTCCTTAAATTGACTAATTACTGAAGCATCCACATCTACAGCAAGTACAGCAATCGCCTTGCCGTTATGGTCCGTAATCGGCTTGAAGGCCGTAATCCAAACCCCGTAACGGTCATGATAAAGAGTGCTGCTAGTTACTTTCTTCTCTTTCATGGACCGTTCAAAAGCTTGAAAAAATTCTTCCCCTGCTTGATAAGAACTAAAATTTTCGATTCCATCCAATCGGTCCACATCAGTAACAGCTAAAAAGTGTAATTTATTCCCTTTTTCAACTCTTGAATCCATTAAATATCCCTCTAAATATTTTGCATTTCTTTCTCGCACTAATCCAACCAAATGATTCAGCTTTTTTAAGCTTGGATTATTCGGGTCCTGGGAATGAATTGCATCAAGCACGTCCTCGGATGGAATCGTATAACTCCAGAGACTAGCAATTCCTTCTGCCCGCTCAGTAAGTTGATTAGCTAAATGCTTCGTTACATAATAAAATGTGAATCCTGCTGTTGACGCTACTACCATAAATGTTATCAAAAAAGAAAAAATTAAGATTTTGCGATATAGAGGTAAATCGTTCACATGTCGTTTCCACATAGATACTGGTCCTTTCGGATTTATATTTACAATTTTATAAATACAATTATATCGTGAAAATTCGCCATTAAATAAGCTAAATCGCCTTTGTAAACTTTTACCTCCGTTTACTTTTTAATTAGATATACCTATTCAATATACAAATGTTTTCCACCCTGCCGAAAAATTGCAACAATTCGACTTCCGTGATAATCTTGTGATTATGTATGTTTGGGGGAGAGAGAATATGAACACCAGGGCTTTCGTATTAGCCTTAATTACAGTCACTATTTGGGGATCTACATTTCCTGCAATCCGTGCAGGTTTGAATGGAGGTTATTCTGCCGGTCATCTAGTTCTCATTCGTTACTTAATTGCTTCTGGGTTGTTTGCGATTTATGCGCTGCTTCCCGGTGTTAGATTCCGATTGCCGCGAAAAGAGGATCTATTAAGAATTTTATTACTGGGATGGGTTGGAATCAGCATCTATCATATTGGGGTTACCTTTGGCCAACAAACGGTTTCGGCTGGTACCGCGGGGATGCTTGTTGCCTCTGCACCCATTTTTACGGCACTCATTGCCGTGTTTATATTAAAAGAGCGCTTGGGTTTTGCCGGCTGGCTGGGATTAGCAATTGGTTTTATTGGGATTGCTGTAATTACCATCGGAACAGCAGGACCTTCTTTAACAATTTCTAAAGGGGCCTTTTTAGTGATAATGGCAGCCGCAGCAACCTCTGTATTATTTGCATTTCAAAAGCCGCTTTTACGCCGGTATAGCTCCATTGAATTAACAGCTTATTTTTCATGGGCTGGAACAATCCCATTTCTTTTGTTTCTGCCTGGACTTTTCCAAGACCTCCAGCATGCAACATTAGAAGCAAACCTATCAGCCATTTATATCGGAATTTTCCCAACAGCCATCGGTTACGTCACATGGGCGCTTGCACTATCAGCAGGAAAAGCCGGCTCCGTAACCAGCATGCTCTACATTGAACCAGTCGTCGTCCTCATCGTCGCTTGGATTTGGCTAAAAGAATGGCCCAGCAACCTCACCATCCTTGGCGGCATCATTGTCATCTCCGGCGTCATCGTCGTGAATGTATTAGGGAATAAGCGGAAAGCAACAGCGTAAATTCGACAAAAATCGGGGGGTGCCTGTCACCTCCCGATTTTTCTTGTTCCACACCTATATTACTGTTTTTTTATTTTCATTGTATATGAGAGTAGTAGTTTGGGAATAATGTGGATAGGACAATATATTGGGGGGATTGGTGATGGAGGGAAATAGGTTGTTGCTAACGGATTTTACTAGTGATGAAGGGTTTGAGCTTACAAGATACATTACACATTTATTTGAATACGTTTCTAGCCTGCAGAAAAATAATAATCCACAATTTAAGCCAGCCCAAGAATAAGGGCTGGCTTTTTGATGTAGTGATTTTTTAGTTGATTCCATTTTTACAAAACTTTTTCTAGAAAATCCCTTGCTCTACTTGTCTTTGGATTACTGAAAAACTCCTGTGGGGAACCTTCTTCAAGCAGCTGCCCCTCATCCAAGAAGATAACCCGGTCAGCCACTTCCCTTGCAAACCCCATCTCATGCGTAACAATCGCCATCGTCATTCCTGACTGAGCAAGATCCTTCATAACATTCAGAACTTCCTTGACCATTTCCGGATCCAGTGCCGATGTTGGCTCATCAAATAGCATTAACTCCGGTTCCATTGCCAGTGCACGAGCAATCGCTACACGCTGTTTCTGACCACCGGAGAGATTACTCGGAAAGGCTGATTCTTTTTCTGTTAACCCTACGCTGGCTAACAAATTCCGTGCCTTTTTTTCAGCAACCTCACGGGATTCCCCTTTTACCTTCATTGGGGCATACGTTAGATTATCCAAAACTGTCTTATGTGGGAACAAATAAAAGTGTTGAAAAACCATCCCAATCTGTTGTCGTACCTTCATAATATTTGTCTTTGGGTCAGTAATATCTTGGTTATTCACCAACACTTTTCCCTTTGTTGGTGTTTCTAACAAGTTTAAGCAACGGAGGAAGGTCGACTTCCCAGACCCTGAAGGTCCAATAATCGAAACCACCTCACCACGTTCAATCGTAGTCGAAATATTTTTTAAGACCTCTGTATTGCCAAATTGCTTATAAAGGCTTTCTACTTTAATCACTGTATTTCAACCTTCTTTCAACCCGTTTGCCCAGCGTTGTCAGCACCATGACCATTACCCAATAAATAACACCAACAAATATAAGCGGTTCAAAATTCCGATAAATATCTGCGCCAACCACTTGGGCACGACGCATAAGGTCTAAATAACCAATTGTCGATACAAGTGCTGATTCCTTTGTTAGGGAAACAAATTCATTCATAAGTGCCGGTAAAATATTTTTCATCGCCTGGGGCAGAATAATATCCTTCATCATCAGACGGTAAGGAACACCAAGTGCCTGCGCAGCCTCTGTCTGACCTTTATCTACTGCTTGTATTCCTGCCCGAATAATTTCCGAAACATAGGCTGCTGAATTTAAACCGAAAGCTAATATAGAGGATAAAAATGGAGTGATATCATAACCTGTTAATTGTGGAACAGCAAAATAAATAATCATTAATTGTAAAATTAACGGTGTACCACGAAAAATCGAGGTATAGATACCTGCAATCCAATTTAAAGCCTTTATATGAGAAATTTTAAACAGTGCAAAAACTGTACCAAGTGCAAAACCAAAAATAATCGCTACAATAACGAATTTAAGCGTCTCCCATATTCCTTTTAACATAAAAGGAATATAAGGCACAATTTGGCTAAAATCCAAATTCATGCCTTACACCTCACTTCAATATTTATTCTAAGCTGTCTGACACTGATGAAAAACTACTGTTGATTCTTCAACCATTTATCCTTCAATTCCTGAAGCTTTCCGTTGTCTTCTAACTTTTTAAGAACACCATTCACATCACCAACAAGCTTGCTGCCTTTTGGGAAGGCAACTGCCATTCCTGGAGAACTGCTTGTTGGATCATCAAATCCAGCCAAATTTTGTTTTTTAATATAACCGGTAGCTACTGATTTATCCATATAAGCTACTTGAATACGTTTTGATAAAAGCTCTTGAATCAATGTAGTCGCATTATCTAGTGGCTTCACATCAAATTTAACTTTTTTCTGAAGTGCTTTTGCCCCTTCTTCTTGAATGGTCCCAAGCTGAACTCCAACCGTGTTCCCTTTTAAATCATCTACTGTTTTAATATTAGAACCCTTTAAGGTAATAAACATTTCACCTGAGCGGTTATATTCAGTTGAGAAATCAACATTTTTCTTACGTTTTTCGGTAGCAGACATACCAGCAAGAACCATGTCTGCGCGGTTAGCCTGCAGGGCTCCGATTAAACCGTCAAACTTCATATCCTTAATTTCAAGCTTATATCCTAATTCTTTTGCAATCATATTCGCTAAATCAATATCAAAACCTTGAGGATTTCCTGCTGTATCTCTTGATTCAAATGGAGCAAAGTCAGCTGATGTCGCCATCGTTAATACTTTGTTTGCTTTGCCGCTTTCTTTATCTGCTCCTTCATTATTGCTCTTACCGCAAGCTGCCATTATCACTAAAGTAAAAATAATCGTAGCAAATAATAAAGTCTTCTTCATGATGTCTCCTCCTACAAAAATTAAGTATTTTATGAATGTAAATTTGAATTTTTATTCAACTAGATGAATATTAACACGCAATTTTGCATTTGAAAAGATATTTTTCCAATATAAAAATATTCAGAAAACATTCGTTATTCATTAATAAAATCCCCCCAGAATTTCCTATATTAATATTTTACCCAAAAAAAGTACCCCTATTAAAAAGAGGTACTTGGTTTTACATTTCCTTTATTTACAATTGGATAAAAATTCACTTTTTATGTTTTCTAGCGCTTCTTTATCGATAATTAAGTCAAACCCTGTATAAGCCAGAGCTAGGACGCCGCTGGCAAGAATCCGATGGGAGTTGTCAGTAATGGTTGTATCGGCAAATTCCGTTGTATGCGCAACAAGTCCTGGGCAATCTAAACCAATATAAGGGTGAATGGCCGGGACGACATGGCTGACATTCCCCATATCAATTGAGCCGTACGACTCCTTCGCCTTCTTGACTTCCTTAATGCCCGCCGAGAATAGATTTTTTGTAAAAAGCCCTGATAGGGTTTGATTGGTAACCATATTATCATAGCTTAATTCATAATTATCGATTTGGACTTCCGCACCTGTCATAAGCGCAGCACCGTTTGCGATATTTTTTACCTTTTCAACGACCTCATTTAAATAGCTGCGGTTGCCTGCGCGAACATAGAATTGGGCTACAGCCTTATCGGGTACAATATTGGCCGCAACGCCGCCTTCTTTAATAATTCCATGGATCCGGACATCAGATGTCACATGCTGACGAAGGGCATTGATTCCATTGAATAATTGAAGCACTGCATCAAGGGCATTAATCCCTTTTTCAGGAGATGCGGCTGCATGGCTTGATTTTCCCCGGAAATCAAATTGAATCGCATCCATTGCCAATGAACCCCCGCTCTCATACGATTCATCAGCAGGATGGAGGATCATGGCCGCATCAATATCCGCAAAAATCCCTTGTTCCGCCATTGGAACCTTTGCACCATTCGTTTCTTCCGCCGGAGTTCCCAGTACCACGATTCGTCCGCCAATTTCATCGACCACTTTACTTAGAAGAACCCCGGCCCCTGCACTCATCGTTCCAATCATATTGTGGCCGCACCCATGTCCAACACCGGGTAATGCATCATATTCTGATAAATAAGCAATCGAAGGCCCAGCCTTTTTACTGTCATACACCGCTTTAAAGGCTGTTGGGCGGCCAACAATCCCTTTTTCAACAGTAAATCCATGCTCTTCAAGAAAACCAACTAAGAGCTCCATCGACTCAAATTCTTGGTCTCCTAATTCGGGGTGATGATACAAGTGATCACTAATTTCCCATAATCTATGCTGCAAGAATTCTAATTCTTTTTTTAACTGATCTTTCATCGTAAAAACCCCCTTTGTCGTGTACATATATTTTGAAACCTACCGCAGCGAATTTCAAGTTCCAAGGAACTTACTTTTTATCTAAAGCTAAACTTATTTGCCGTCTTTAGAGCGAATCGGACCGATTTCCGATTTAATGTCCCCTGCAATTTCTTAATGGTTCGATCTTTTTCACTGAGCTTTGTTTGAAGTTCTTTCAACCTTTCATCTTTATTGGCAGATTCCAGCAGATAAAGGTTTTCCCATCGTTCTGTAATTTCTTGCAAATCACAGCTGCTAATTGGCGAAATAGGCGGGAGGGGCTGAATCTCCGCTAATTTCTCATCCAAAGGAACTCTAGCAGGTGTGTGATTATCTTTATAAATATGTTCCAGGTTATTTTTATTTAGAAAGCTGATGAATTTATCAAAATTTCCTGCTTGTGTTTTAATAGGCGCTTTAAAATCACTTTTTTCAATTAAATCGCTCAGTCTTGTTTTACTTGTAATTTCATTTGCATTCACATGTGTTAAATTATGGTACTCAGCTAATTCTCTCATTCTAGCGTCTTTTGGAATTAAAATGCTAGGCGTTCCGGCAATGGTTGCGGCAATATTCCCGTGAAGCCTGGCCCCGAAACTTAAATCGGCTTGCTTTAAAAAATCTAACCAAGTAGATACATTTAAAAAGAAACGTACTCTATTGTTCATATAAGTTGGATGTGAAATCGCCACTGGGTAATTTTTGCTCGATCCAGCTATAGCAGGCGCCCCGGCAAAAGTAAGCCTCATTTCCTTCAACCATTGTGGAATAAAATAATGGTTAGGAAAATCCTCCATACCTCTTGTAATAAAATCAAGTACATTCTTTGGAGAAAGGCGGGATGAATTAACACAAACCATTGAATCGGTTGTGATATTCGTTTCACGTATCTGTAATTCTCTGCCAAAGGCATACATGGAAGGGCAACCAATAACCGTATGGTCTATATTTTCGCGAAAACCTAATTTTGATAGATATTGAGAGGTAATTTCGCCTCTGACACCAATCATTGCTGACTTTTCCAGTACAGCACTAACAAACGCTTTGACATCCTCATCAAAAGGGAAGCTCTCATTTAGCTTTGGTTCAAATGGAGCACGCAAACCAACACCAATCACCACAACTGGGATCGTTAGTTTTTTGATTAATTTCGTATATTTGCGTAAGGATGGAACAAAGTCATTTCGGAAGGCATCAGCCAATGGAATAATGTAACAACTATACTTTTCATTGATTTCATCAGCCTTATCCGGGTCAATATCATAATAATCCGGTGTAATCATCGTTTCTTCTGTCATTAATGTACGGAACACACTAAAGGCATAAACGAGATTCCCTACGTTTCCGCCGATGGAATTATTCACAATCATATGTGGTGCATCAAATGTATCAAGTGGCGATATGCCCGATCTGATTAGAATCTCTTTCATTATAAAAAACTTACCCCTTAAATTAATTTTTTATTAAAATACCATTAAATGCTACCATAGGATAAGTTAAGAAACCATTAAGAACCACTATTTGGCATTAAAAAGAGAAAAAAGCCCTAACTCATTTGCAGAGTTAAGGCTTTATCGATTAAATAATCCGTGCTGTTACAATTCCTTCGATTTGGTTAATTTTCTCTTCTATCGCAGGAAGAATATCACTGTTTACTTCGTTATCAATATCAATCATTGTATAAGCATAGTCACCACGGCTTCTATTTACCATGTCAGCGATGTTCAAATCATAGCTTGAAATGGCAGAAGTTATTTGTCCAACCATGTTCGGAACATTACGATGGAAAGCTGTTACTCGTGTCTTTCCAGTGTATGGTAAAGATGCATTTGGAAAGTTCACAGAGTTCTTAATGTTTCCAGTCTCCAAAAATTCTTTCACCTGGCGTGATGCCATAATCGCACAGTTTTCTTCTGATTCCTGTGTCGATGCACCTAGATGCGGGATGGCAATGGTATTTTTCATTTGCAATACATTTTCATTCGGGAAGTCTGTGATGTACTCGCCAACGATTCCATCTTCAAGCGCAACCGCCATATCCACTTCATTTACCAGCTCACCGCGGGAGAAGTTCAAAATGTGCACACCCGGCTTCATGATGCTAAATGTCTCTTTATTAAACATTCCCTTTGTATCAGGAGTAAATGGCACATGTACAGTGATATAATCAGATTCCGCGAATAACTGTTCAATTGACATAGCACGCTGTACATTGCGGGATAGGTTCCAAGCCGTATCTACAGAAATGAACGGATCAAAGCCGATGACATCCATATCTAAATCAAGTGCATCATTTGCTACAAGCGCACCGATTGCACCTAATCCAATGACACCTAAAGTTTTTCCTTTAATTTCTTTTCCAACAAATTGCTTCTTTCCTGCTTCCACCAGCTTCGGAATTTGATTACCTTCAACTTCTAACCCCTTTGTCCAAGCAATACCAGCAAAAAGATTACGAGATGAAGCAATTAAAGAGGTTAGAACCATTTCTTTTACTGCGTTTGCATTGGCACCAGGAGTATTAAAAACGACAATTCCTTGTTCCGTACATTTATCAACCGGAATATTATTAACCCCTGCGCCTGCACGAGCAATCGCCTTTAATTGATCGCCGAATTCTAATGAATGCATATTGAAGCTTCGAACTACAACGGCATCCGGATTTTCATTTTCATTGTCGATTGTAAAAGAATCCTTATTGAAAACTTTTAGCCCGCTTTCTGCGATTGCATTTAAAGTTTTAATCGTTTTTATTTTTTCTACAGTTACAGTGCTCATTTTTAATTTCGCCTCTTTTTTTTTATTAGATTTAAAATCTTATAGACTATTATAAATAATCAAAAATATTCACGCTAGTCAACAGTTATTTCCTTTTTATCTCCCCCTAATAAACAGAAAGAGGCAAGGGGTATATTCCCTTACCTCTGCCCAGGCGAACGGCTGTCGATACTATGTGCTCCCTCACGGTTCTCCGCGCTTCGCCAGTTACACATAGCCTTTTTATTTCTTCCATTTTATCAAGTTCTCTTTAAACCTTCAACTAAAAAATTCTTAAATTTAAAAAATTTCGATTTTACCAGTTATAGTTCCTTTTCCCAGTTTGAAATTTCCTCACGAACACGTGGCGCCACTTCTGTCCCTAACAGCTCGATGGCTTTCATGACATCTTCATGCGGCATGGTTCCAACCGGCGTATGGAGCATAAAACGTGTGATTCCCACATGTTTGCGAAGATGAATAATCTTTTCAGCAACAGTTTTTGAATCGCCTACGTACAGTGCCCCTTCAAAGCTTCTTGCAGCATCAAAGCTCGCCCGGCTGTAATGCCCCCAGCCGCGTTCTCGCCCAAGCACGTTCATTGCTTGCTGGGTCGATGGGAAGAATTTATCTGCTGCCATTTCTGTAGTCTCAGCAATAAATCCATGAGAATGGGACGCAACAGGAAGCTTCGATACATCATGACCGGCCTTCTCAGCAGCTCTTTTATAAAGCTTTACAAGCGGTGCAAATTGCAGCGGGCTTCCACCAATAATGGCGAGAACGAGCGGCAGTCCGAGCATACCAGCGCGAACAACAGATTGCGAATTCCCCCCGCTGCCTATCCATACTGGTAAGGGATCTTGAACAGGACATGGATACACCCCTAAATTATGTATGGCTGGTCGATGTCCGCCATTCCAAGTTACTTTTTCAGATTCGCGTATTCTCAATAATAACTCCAACTTTTCTTCAAACAGTTCATCATAGTCTTTTAAATCATAACCAAACAGGGGAAATGATTCGATGAAAGAACCCCGGCCCGCCATAATTTCTGCCCGCCCGTTTGAAATCGCATCTAGCGTAGCAAAGTCCTGGAAAACACGTACCGGGTCCGCTGAAGATAACACCGTAACGGCACTTGTCAGCCGTATCCGTTTTGTCTGTGAAGCTGCAGCAGCCAGCACGACGGCAGGGGAAGAAGCCGCATAATCTTTCCGGTGATGTTCACCGACTCCAAAAACATCCAGTCCAACCTGATCGGCTAGGACAATCTCCTCAACTACTTCACGTATACGTTGGGCATGGCTGATTACCTCACCTGTTTGAACGTCCGGAGTTGTTTCCACAAACGTGCTCAAACCTATCTCCAATGATAATTCCTCCTCATTCATCTGATCCTTTCCTCCACTATATCGTAAAATTAATCCTTGTCGCCATCCGAATGCTTATCCATTTCAAGCTGCACTATGCCTTAAAACCTTCCTAATTTTTTGTTATCTCTTTGGTATTTATACCCTTTTTGAAATTATCCAAATTAATTTTAAAAAAGTTTATTTTGAATCGAACCGCTTTCGCCATTCCTTCGTTTCTTTTAATGTAAAGAATGATTTTGGAGGAGGAAGAATAAAGCATGAAAAAGTGGAGTTGGTTATTCTCATTTCTTTTATTAGCAGGGGGCCTTTTAGTTGGATGTAGCACTGAAAAAAAAGACAAAGAGGCGAGTACCCAGGTCAAGGTGGCCGCAAGTCAACCTGCCACGGCTTTGAAGGTTATGGATAATAAAAAGGCGGGGGAATATCTTGCAGATTCTAAAGGCATGGCACTTTACTACTTCGCCAAGGATGAGCCCAATATAACAAACTGTAAAGGCGAATGTCTTCAAAACTGGCCTGCCTTTTATTCAGATCACTTCGAGGTTCCTAAAGGGTTTAATAAAAGAGATTTTGGCACGATTCATCGCGATGACACTGGTAAAAACCAAGTAACCTATAAGGGCTACCCGCTTTACTACTTTGTAAAAGATAAAGCTTCAGGCGATGTTAACGGGCAAGGAGTAAAAGGTGTTTGGTTCCTTGTTAATAGTACTACTGCATTGGCACCCTAATTCATATTACTAAAGAACTGTTCTTTTGCAGCGGTTCTTTTTTTCGCTCAACTTTATTTATTTTTATTTTATACTGAATAGATAGAATTTTAAAAAAGGAGGAGCGTTTGGAATTGAAATCGAAAACAGATGAGGAACTAATTGAATTAATTATCCAGAATCATCGCTCTGCACTTGAAGAATTGTATGACCGTTATGTAAAACTTGTTTATAGTTTTTCTTTAAAAATGACAAAAGGTGATGCGGAGGAAACAAAGGAAATTGTCCAGCAAGTATTTCTTCGGCTATGGACAACAAAAAGTACATACAACTCGAAACAAGGGAAATTTGCCAATTGGCTTCTCACGATTACCCGAAATATCGCAATTGACCTCATTCGAAAAAAACAAAAACAATCAGGAATGGTTCGACTAGAGCCTCATGAATGGATGCAGATGTATGACCGAGAAATAGAGGATGTATCCCAGCAAGTCTCGAGAAATCTTTTAAAGCAAGAAATTCAAGAAGCAAAACGGCTTCTTTCTGAACCACAGAAGCGTCTTATTAACTTATTATATTGGGAAGGGTACTCCTTAAGTGAGATTGCCAAGCTGGAGAAAAAACCTCTCGGCACTATTAAAAGTCGCCTGCATCAAACCTTAAAAAAACTGCGGAATTTATTTGAAGAAGAAACAGGAGGGGTTCGTCATGGAAAATAAATGTGACAATCTGTCTTTATACATCATTGATGAACTGACTGAATATGAAAAACATCAATTTGAGCGTCATCTTAAAACATGTCTCAACTGTCAGAATGAAGTAGACTCCCTGCAAAACACATGGCAGAGGCTTTCGTACGATTTCAAAGAAGTGGACGTTCCAAAATCACTTAAATCAGAAGTCATGGACTTTATTTTTCATGAAAGTGAACCACAAACGCAAGATATGAAAGATAAAAAACAACCCTTCTTTAACCTCTTAGCAAAGCAATTTTCACCATTATCCTTTGGTATTACCGCCTTTTTAGTTATAGGTTTAATCGGTATTTTATGGAGTAATTTTCATTTAAGGAACACGATTACTGCATTAGAAAACAAAGTAATTTCTCCTTCACAAATTGTTAGAACCTATCACTTAAAAGGGCAGGATTTAGCTTCTTCCGCAAACGGTATCGCCTATCTCCTTCAAGAAGGCCGGAATACAAGCCTCGTCATTGAGTTAACCAATATGCCAATGGCGAGAAATGAGGAAGTGTATCAGGTTTGGCTGTTAAAGAATGGTACTCGTCAAAATGCTGGTACTTTAAAGCCTGATCAGAACGGCAATGGCATAATTTCCTACCGCCTGCCGGAAAATTATTTATTTGATGATATTGGCATTACATTAGAACCGAGTCCGCATAATACACAACCTAAAGGTGAAAAAGTAATGGGAACTTCCTAGGAACCGGCCATCTAAATAATCAGGACATGGGGTACAAATTCCATGTCCTGGTTCACATGAATCCTATTTTTTATTATTCATGGCGCTATCCGGCCTTTCACGAGGAGTAAAATTAATGATGAAATACCCAATGATTAGGATTAAAATGATGAAAGCATAAAATAAAGAGTTTACTGGATGTTCATGATCAACAATAATGATTCTTACCATTGCCGTTATGCCAATATAGATAAAATATCGAATCGGGAAATGGTATTCTTCTTTAAAGTATTTTACAATCATCGAAATAAACTCAAAATATAAAAAGAAAATTAGGATATTGGCAAGGAAAATTTTAAAGTCATTATTGCCTCCCTCAACTAAAATCTGAATAAAAATAATTAACTCCTTAACTAGCAAAATAGATAAAATAATTCCTAGTAAGACGAGGGACATATTTAAAAATAGTTGAAGAATCTTTGGAATCAAGCACAAAATCGTAGTTTCACCGTTTTTTATCTTAAACATCCATACCTTCCTCTCAATTCAATCAGACAACTTGCCTTTTTGACCTTCTATATCTTAGAAATTTCCACCCTAGTAAAATTATAAATTATCAAAATATTAAATTATGTTATTTTATAGTAAAATTTACGTAATAATTATTAAAGTCAGTATAAATTTAACAAAATCATAGTTGATTAATTTTGGAGGTAAACGGATAAATGCATCTTTGTTTACGCTTATTCGGCAGTCTTTTACTATGGGGATGTATGGCCATTATCTTAATTTTAGTGATTTTATTGCCTCGGGAAACAGAATCCCATCGGGTAGGTGTTAAGGATGTCATGTCTTACCATTTTACTTGGGATGGTTATAAACAAAATATTTATGATTATGTTGAAGGAGTAAAAACAAAGAAAAGCCTCGGAACAACGGTGTTTAATCAGCCAGTCGAAACAGAACTTCTCCTTTATTTTAAAAGAAGCATTGCCATTCTCCTTCCAGCATTTTTGCTTAGTATCATGATTGGAATCTATAAAGGTGTCTTCGATTATCGGTTTCAAAATAATAAAATAGGGCGATTATTTGGAAGAGGATCTACTTGGCTAGGGCAGGCTGTTCCTGACTTTTTCCTCATTTTCCTTTTTCAGGCCCTCTTATCTCTCGCCATAAGCCACAGCCTTCTTCCAAGAGTAGACCTATACGGAAATGACAAATGGTACAGTATCTTTCTTCCCATCCTATTTTTAAGCATGTATCCAGCATTTATTATCGCCAAATACACCTTTCAAGCATTAGAAGAGGAAGATGAAAAGGATTATATAAAGACAGCAAAAGCAAAAGGGGTCCCGGACCGAGTGATCCTTTGGAGGCATATCCTAAAAAACTGCTATCCTAAACTGCTTCAGCATTTTATGCCGATTGTCTTAATCTTATTTTCCGGAATGTTTGTCGTAGAATTTTTAACCCTGTATCACGGGATTGGTTATCGGTTAATCGCAGCCATCCATATTAAAAATAAGTTTATGGCAGGGGAGGCTTTCCCGATTGATGTACCTGCCGTCATCGGCTTTAGCTTATTAATCATGGTTCTTTTATTATTTGCACAATGGATTCACCAGCTCCTTGAGTTCTTTCTTAATCCCAAAAGGGGGGAAAGATTATAATGCGGAAAATACCTTCATTGTGGATTGGTCTGATCGGCTGTAGTATTTTTGCCATCATTTTTATGTTTGGCCCCTATCTGCCCAATGTTGATAAAAAGGTTACTCCTCATACATATGTGGTCGGTCCTGAAAGCAATCTGGATTTTATCCTCCCTCCCTTTGCCCCAAATAAGGAATTCATGTTGGGCTCTGATAAATCCGGCAGGGATATCTATAGTGCTCTCATTATGGGAACGCGCGGGACCTTAACGATTGTCTTTACGATTTCATTAATTACATTTTTATTTGCCATTCCTTTTGGTGTGGCTTCTGCCCATTTGACCTTTTTCAGGGTGCTTTTACAGGCGTGGAATTATTTGTTTTCAAGGATACCTGTCTTTTTTTACTTTATTATCGTGTCAACGATTCCATTTTTTATCCTTTCTCCTCACCGCACTATTTGGATGATTAGCTTTCTTATTCTATTTGAATTAGGAAAGGTAGGGGAGGTTGTCTACAAAGGGGTCTTACTGATTCAAAAAGAAACCTATTACGAGGCTGGAATTGTGGTGGGTTCGAAACCATTCGGACTATGGAAACAATATTATTGGCCCGGCTGCTATCCTCAGTGCGTTGCCTACTTTGTACAGCATTTAGGGAGCATGCTATTTTTGCTAGGCCAGCTTGGAATCTTTGGAATTTTTATCTCCCAGAACCTTGTCCAACAAATCAACGGCGCTTACCTAATCGATAACACAGCAATGATCTGGCCGATGTTTTTATTTGATGTCCTAATCGATTTTGATGCTTTTCCATGGGTCCCTCTATTTAGCTCATTATTTATTACCCTATCCATGTTATCCTTTGTTTCATTAGGTGAGGGGATACTAGAATATCATTCGAGAAAACACAAGGGATTAATTGTCCAAAGGAAGCCGTTCTTACCGCGGTTCAGGAGGGAAACGGTGGATATAAAAGGATAGAATGGATCGCCGCCGTTCTACAGTATTACGCTGTTTAGCTGCTATCAATGCAAACTTACGATTACTTTTATAAACATAAGAAAAAGCATCTATATAGATGCTTTTTCTAACCGTTTTAAACTGATACCGTTTCTTTTTCTAAATCACGTAACTCTTTCTGTAAATCTCTTTCATTGTCAATAGATGAACGGCCATCGCTTAGACCAAGCATCCACGCTGTAAAACTATTAATTTCGTGGAAGAGCTCTGGGTTTTCCACTAGTGACTTTCCATAAGATGGAATCATTTCTTTTATTTTTGGTTCCCACGCTTTTAGATGTTGCGGGAAGCATTTTTTTATTACCTCAAGCATAACGTGAACGGCAGTAGAGGCACCCGGAGAAGCACCAAGGAGTGCAGCGACCGAACCATCAGCGGCACTAACCACTTCCGTACCAAATTGAAGTGTCCCTTTACCGCCAGCTTCAGTATCTTTTATAACTTGTACACGTTGACCCGCTACTACAATATCCCAATCTTCACTTTTCGCATTCGGAATAAATTCCCGTAACTCTTCGATCCGTTGTTCTTTCGATAACATCAGTTGCTGGATCAAGTATTTTGTCAATGGAATGTTTTTTGCACCTGCCGCTAACATCGTGAAGACATTATTCGGTTTTACCGTACTTAATAAATCCATGTTTGAACCAGTTTTTAAGAACTTTGGTGAGAAGCCGGCAAACGGTCCAAATAGTAATGATTTTTTATTTTCGATAAATCGAGTATCAAGATGCGGCACAGACATTGGAGGAGCGCCAACCTTAGCCTTGCCGTATACTTTTGCATGATGCTGATTTACTACCTCCGGATTGTTACATACCAGGAATAATCCGCTTACCGGGAATCCTCCAATATGTTTACTTTCAGGAATACCCGTTTTTTGCAGTAGAGGTAAAGAACCGCCACCGCCGCCAACAAAGATAAATTTTGCCGTATGGCGTTCAACTTCGCCATTAGCATTACGTACTTTCAATTCCCATGAGCCGTCGCTAGTACGTTTAATATCATTTACCTGATGGTTGTATTTAATATCAACGTTTTGATTCTTTAAGTGATCAAACAATATGCGGGTTAAAGCACCAAAGTTGACATCCGTTCCAGAGTCGATTTTAGTGGCCGCGATTGCTTCCTGCGATGTACGGCCTTCCATAATAAGTGGAATCCATTCCATTAATTTCTCCGGATCCTCAGAAAATTCCATCCCTTCGAACAGTGGAATGTGTGAAAGCGCTTGAAAACGTTTTTTCAAGAACTCTACATTTTCTTCCCCTTGTACTAAACTCATATGAGGCAATGGCATGATAAAGTCATGCGGATTATCTATGAGATTTTTATTTACAAGATAGGACCAAAACTGTCTTGAAAGCTGGAACTGTTCATTTATTCTGATTGCTTTGCTAATATCTATTGATCCGTCTGGTTTTTCAACAGTGTAGTTAAGCTCACACAGAGCGGCGTGCCCTGTTCCTGCATTATTCCACTCGTTAGAGCTTTCCTCTCCCGCTTTGTCGAGCTTTTCAAACACTGTAATCTTCCAGTCCGGTACTAATTCTTTCAAAAGTGTCCCCAAAGTAGCGCTCATAATTCCGGCACCAATTAAGATAACGTCTGTATTAGTTTGTTTGTTACTCATTATTACCGTCCCTTATCCCCTAAGAATTGCAGAAAGGATGTAGGTGGTTCCGCTTAGGCATTACAGCAAGCCTGCGCACCTAGTCGCACATCTTTTCTGGATGATTTCATTTATAACCTATTTATAGTGTATCACTAATATTTAAAGATTAAAATATTTTGATAGGTTTTAAGGTGTTTAAAAGCTTGTAAAAAGAGGAAAGTCCATCCACATGACTTATGAAGGCAGAAAAACCAAGGTTTAAACCCAGCTTCTTGCCAGGTTTGTGTCCTTGGTCTTTTCATCTGTATTAATTTGTCCTATTTACTAAACTTTTTAAAAATTAATGTGGCATTATGTCCGCCGAATCCTAATGAGTTTGAAAGCACGACCTGAATATCCTTCTTCTTAGCAAAATTGGGGACATAATCCAAATCAAGTTGTTCATCAGGGGTTTCATAATTAATCGTTGGAGGGAGGATCCCTTCCTTGATGGCTAATAATGAAAAGATCGCCTCAATAGCACCCGTTGCTCCAAGCAAATGTCCTGTCATCGATTTTGTCGAACTTACCGAAAGAGAATACGCATGTTCTTTGAAAACTTCCTTGATCGCTAATGTTTCATACAAATCATTATAATACGTGGATGTGCCATGAGCATTGATATAGTCCACCTGCTCCGGAGGGATATCGGCATCCGCTAATGCTAGTTTCATGGCCCGTTGTGCCCCCTCTCCCTCAGGTGCAGGTGTTGTAATATGATGAGCATCTCCTGTAGCACCATATCCAATCAGTTCTCCATATATGTGAGCACCACGAGCTAGGGCATGCTCTAATTCTTCTAATACCAAAATTCCAGCGCCTTCCCCGATAACAAATCCATCACGATTCTTATCAAATGGCCGGCTTGCTGATGTTGGATCTGGATTTTTCGAAAGTGCAGTCATATTCGAAAATCCGGCAACGGTCATATCTGTAATCGTTGCTTCTGTCCCGCCGGCAATCATCATGTCAACATCGCCTTTTTGGATCACTCGGAAGGCATCACCAATTGAATTAGCGCCTGATGCACAAGCTGTGACGGAACAATTGTTGATTCCTTTTGCTCCAAGTTCGATAGAGACTTGGCCTGCTGCCATGTCTGGGATAAACATTGGAATCGTAAACGGATTCACCCTTCTTTGACCTTTTTCGATAAATTTTCGATGTTGTTCCTCAAATTCACCTAAACCACCAATTCCTGACCCAATCCAAACTCCGACCCGTTCGGGCTGAATATCCACACCGATCTGAATCCCTGCATCCGTAACAGCCATTTTGCTTGCAGCAACAGCAAACTGACTATAACGGCCCATTCTTCTTGCTTCTTTTTTATCCATAAATTCTTCCGGTGCAAAGTTTTTTACTTCTGCAGCAATTTTAATATCAACTTTTTCTGCATCCAATATCGTTGCCGGACCAATTCCGGATACACCATTTTTGATATTATTCCATGTTGCATTCACATCATTCCCCAAGGGAGTGACAGCCCCAATACCAGTAACCACTATTCTTCGATTCATCTATTGCTCTCCCTTAATTCATTATTCAAATGATCATTCAATCCCTCAATAAAGTTCACAAAAGCCTTCACAACATTCCATTCCAAGGATTCCTTATGGTAATACATCCATGTTCTCCGTAATATAGGATTTCCTTTTTGGCTGGTTAAAACTATTTTATATAAATCATCTATTTCATTAAGTATACGGCTGGACAAGAAGCCATAGCCTAATCCATTTATAACCATTTCCTTACAAGTATCAACCTGGTCCACTTCAATACTGATAAACGGCGGCTGTGAATAATTTTCGGCCCACCAATTATCAATTAATGATTTTAATAAGAAATCTCCGTTATAGTCAATTCTGGGTAGATTTGGCAAATCGGCAATATCAATTGCTTCCTTCGATGTAACAGAAACGGTTTCTTCAAATAATAAATGCTTCTTCAGTCCTCTGCAGTTATAGTCACCGCGAACAAATCCGATATGAACATCCTTATTGTGTATAAGTTTCGTTACATCTTTACTCCAGCCTGTAATCACTTTAAATTCCACATGAGGATACTGGTTTTTAAATAATTTCAAAATATAGGGCAGTTCATAATTGGCAAAGAAGTTGGATACTCCCAATTTCATTGTTCCTACAACCTCATTGCCAGACGTTTGACTCATATTCCGGACATGCTCTACTATTTTGTTATATTGAGCAAGGATATTATCGGCACACTGAACAAGATATTCTCCCTCTGGGGTGAAATGGATCCCTCTGCTTTCACGGGTTACAATTTTGACACCTAATTCCTCCTGCATTTGCTTTAATCGATTAGTTAATGCAGGCTGGGTAATAAACAAAAGCCTTGCTGCTTTCGTTAGGTTCTTCTCACTATAGAGGACTTTCAGTATCTCCCAATCACGGTAATCCACGATTTCCTCCTAATTTTTGCCATATAGATTTTTTTTATATCTTATTATAAATTTTTAGCATTTTATTTATTTCCATTATTGCATTATCATTGACCCGTAGCAATTAATAATCGTCTTTATACCCTAGATTGAGATTCATAATAACCCAATCACCTTTATGGTTTAACATAGCATATTTTCTCTTTAACCATATTTATAGATGTCCTGTCTGGGGGACAGAAATAATTTAAAAAATAGGAGGAATTTTTATGTGGATTATAACTCGTTATTTAGATTCAAATATTTCCATGTTTGAATTTGAAACGGAAGAAGAAGCAAGAGAGGCTCTTAAGAACATGAAGGGCTGTAAAATTATCTCTGAGGTTGTATATTTCAACGACCCTTGTTTTCAGCAGGAAATCGCTTAAAGATAATACAGTAAAATATTAGTATATATTTATTTAATTTTTTCGCCTCCCTGCATTTGCAGAGAGGCTTTTTGCTTAAATAATTTTAAAGTTACCGCTGGTCTAATCATTTTGTTTTTTTATTATGTTGGAAAAATTAATAGCCTCTATTTATGATACGGCTCACCGTAATTAGCCTAAGTGCGGTTTTCTATTAACAGATTCCTTCTTTACTTCATTTAATCAAATCAATATTTTTTATTTTTTCTGCTGGTGACTCCTTTTTAGATATCGGAGCATTTTTACCAACAATTACTGAAATAACTACAATTATCGCTGTTATCATTGTTACTATAGTTATTGACTCATCTAAAAAGATAGTGGCAAATACAATCATTAAAAATGGTTGGATATATTGAAGTTGACTAACCCTCGCAACCCCCCCTAAAGCCATACCGCCATACCAAGCAACATATGCTAAAAACTGACTTACAATGGCTAAATAGAGTAAACTAATCCAAGCTTGAATTGGTGCATTTAACATTTCAACGGAAAAATTCATAGCTACTGGAATGACGAAAAATGGTGCGCCTATAACAATTGCCCACGCTATTACTTGCCAACTTCCTATTTCTTTTGACAGTTTGCCCCCTTCGGCATAACTAAATCCTAAAATAATTACTGCAGCCAAGAGTGCAAAATCTGCAAATTGAAGCTTTCCAAAACCTAAATCCATTGCATACAAAATTACTGCCCCTGCCCCAATTAAACTTGAAATCCAAAATTTCAATGAAGGTTTTTCCCCGGCCCTTAACATCGCAATCCCTGCCGTTGCTAATGGCAATAATGCTACTTCAACTGCTCCATGCGAAACTGGTAGTGTTTCCATTGCCCATGAAGTAAGTAGTGGAAATGCAAGGACAGCTCCTACAGTGACAGTTAGAATACTTTTAAATTGAGGCCGAGTTGGAATTTTCTCGTTTCGAACAATAAGGAGAATACCAACTAAAATCGCTGCAATAACTGTCCTTCCTAACCCAACTATCGTAGTACCGAAATATTCAACAGAAATACTTGTAAATGGTAAGGTTAGGCTAAAGCAAATTACTCCTACTAAGCCTAACAATAATCCTGATTTTTCCCTTTTCATTCATTTTCCTCCTCAACTATTTTCTTATTTAATCTGTTTTAAGAAAATCAAATCCAATGACAGTTTTGTTATAATTCAGATAATACTGGACACAGAAATGAAATTAAATCTCTATTTTCTAAATCTGTCATGGTACAGTTTAAGGAGGTTGGAGTTTATTTGAGTTCTAAATACTTAAAAATCGTAGAAGAAATTAAGAATCAACTTACTGATGGGACCCTAGTTGCCGGCAGTAAACTTCCTTCTGTTCGACAACTATCTGAAAAGTTTTGCTGTAGTAAAAATACTGTTATTAAGGCTTACAGTGAGTTAGAAAAAGAACACTTAGTTTATGCTATACCTCAAAGTGGCTATTATATCGTAAATGAATTTAATATCTCTGCTAATGATCATACTATTATTGATTTTTTATCTGCTGGACCAGATATAAATTTAATACCATATATTGAATTTCAACATTGCTTAAATCAAGCAATCGAAAAGTATAAGAAGGATATTTTCACTTATTCAGATCACCAAGGTTTTCACTCATTACGTACAGAAATAGTTAAAAACCTTCAAAATTCACAAGTATTCACCGAGCCCGACCGTGTAGTAATCGTTTCAGGCTCACAACAAGCTATACATTTACTGGCAGCACTCCCATTTCCAAATGGCAAAAAAAATATTCTTATTGAACAACCAACCTATTTTGGCATGATTGAATCTCTCCAGATACATCAAATTACAACCTTTGGAGTTGAATTATCGATGAATGGAATCGATTTAGATCGCCTCGAATATATTTTTAAAAATAATGATATTAAGTTTTTCTATATCATTCCAAGATTTCATAATCCTCTTGGACATTCTTATACAAATAATGAGAAGAAGAAAATAGTAGAGTTAGCAAATAAATATGATGTCTATATTGTTGAGGATGACTTTTTAGGTGAATTAGACCGAGATAAAAAATCCGATCCATTATTCTCTTTTGACACATCCGGTAGAGTCATTTATATTAAAAGTTTTTCAAAAGTATTTCTTCCTGGGCTACGAATTGCTGGAGTGGTATTGCCAACAATTATGATAAAAAACTTCTTACGTTATAAATTTAGTGCAGATTTTAACAGTTCCGTCCTTTCACAAGGTGCATTAGATATCTATTTAAAAAGTGGTATGTATAATAGTCATTTAAAAAAAATAAAAGAAGTTTATTTTAATAAGTTGCAACTACTCAAGAGTTCTTGCGAAGAATTACTTCCCCAAGACACATATTTCACTAAACCTGATAGCGGATTTTATCTTTCAATTTATTTACCTGAAAATGTATCAGCAAAAAAACTTGCTCTTTTATTATCTGAAGAACTAATTTTAATTGATGATACAGATAGAATGTTCTTAGCTGAATATAAGAAAGATAATCTCATTCGTTTATGTATTTCTCAAGTACAAAACCATCAAATAAAATTTGGAGTAGAAAAAATAGCCCAAACCATTGCCTTATTAAAAAATAAAAAGAATTATTTTCATAATCATACCTCTCTCATTTGATAAAATTTAAAAAGCAGCACCAATCCGAAACAGGACTGGTGCTGCTTTAACTCCTTTAAAAAACCTCATTTACTTATGATACGGTTCTCCTCGATTTATTCGGTACGCCCGATAAATCTGCTCCACCAAAATCAACCTCATCAGTTGATGGGGGAAAGTCATCTTTGAAAAAGACAACTGTTCATTCGATCTCCGCAATACTTCATCACTCAACCCTAACGAACCACCGATCACAAAAGCAATTTTACTTTTTCCATATGTAGCTAACTTATCTAATGTATCCGCAAGTTGCTCCGAAGATTGCATTTTACCGTTAATTGCTAAGGCGATCACATAGGCATCTTGGCTGATTTTCGCCAAAATTCGTTCGCCTTCTTTTTCCTTGACCTGAAGCATTTCCGATTCACTTAATTCCTCCGGTGCCTTTTCATCCGCAACCTCAATTACTTCCACCTTTGCATAGGCGGACAATCGCTTTAAATACTCATCAATTCCTTGCTTCAAATATTTCTCTTTTAATTTGCCAACCGTCACAATCGAGATATTCACAATCCACAGCCCTTTTCAAATTGATTACAAACAGCTTACAAACAAGATATCCACAGAAGTTATCCACATATACACAATTTTTATCCACATCTTGTATGGAATCACTTGTTCGCCACTATATATACAGCGCTATTTCGACAATATTCACAGCTTGTTGATAAATTATCCACATCCAGTTTTGTTAATAACGGAAATGTTTCATGTTCGTTCACAACCGTATCCAATGCAATATCCACATGTTCCTCGCAGCAATAAATCATCTCTAACTTCACCCTTTGAAAAATATTTTCTCTTACCTTATTTTTTACTTTAAACCAATCAGTCATACTGAACCTCATCCATGTTACCACAAAATAAAGCAGGAGGGTGGTCCTTCACCTCCTGCCTTACAACTTACTGTGTTTTATCACTGACCAGTTTTAACGTTGTTTCGTCTAATTTCCCACTTCGGTAAAACTTAATTTTCATTTGCTCACCAATCTTCTTACTTTGATACAAATGTTTCCTCAAGTCTAAGACATCATTTATCTTCTTTCCATCCATTTCTACAATGACATCTAGTTCCTTTAGGCCTGCCTGATCGGCAGGAGAATTTGGTACAACCTCACGAAGGGCTACACCATAGTTTACATTCCTCGGCAATTTGAGGGCTTCCTCTTGATAGTAAGCTGGAATTTCAGAAACGGATTTTAAATCAACACCCATATATGGCCGTTTTACACTTCCATACTGCTCTAAATCATTGATAATTGGTTTTGCGGAATTAATCGGAATCGATAAACCAATTCCTTCAACTGCCTCTTGAGATATTTTCATCGAATTGATTCCAACCACTTGACCGCCAATATTGACTAAGGCACCGCCGCTATTACCAGGGTTGATGGCGGCATCTGTTTGTAAAACCTCTGCCTGCCAATCAATAATCCCATCCTGATTGATATCTACCGGGATTGTCCGTTTTAATCCTGAAACAATTCCCTGTGTCACAGAACCGGAGAAGGTAGGACCAAGCGGGTTCCCAATCGCAATAACCGGTTCGCCCATTTTTAATTCATCGGAATTTCCGAATTGAGCAATTTTTTTAACATGGGTGGCGTCAATTTCAAGAACGGCTAAATCTGTCCAAATATCACTGCCCAGAAGGTCTGCAGGGATTTTGGTCCCGTCTGTAAGACTCACTTCAAGTTTTGTAGCCCCTTCCACCACGTGGTGATTCGTGACGACAAAAGCTTTATTTCCAGCCTTTTTATAAATGACACCTGAGCCGGTCCCAGCTGCTTCTTCTGACTTTTTCCCATTGTCAGACCAAAATTGAGTCGATTGAATATTGGTAATTCCTACAACTGCCGGACCTGCTTGATCAACGGCCTTGGTTGTATTGGTGGTCACATTATAGGACACATTTTGCTGTACAAAACCTTGTTGGTTATTAGTGCCTGTTTCTGTTGAAACCTGATTTTTAGGTTGAATATCGTAGGGAAGAACGCCCGAATTTGCTAAGTTCGGAATGAACATAACTACCAAAACAGCTCCTATAACCGCCCCAATCAAACTGGAGAAGAAAAAGCCGCCTCTGCCTCTTTTTTCTCGATAACGTCCATTTGAATGATCATCATAATAACCCATTTACCGATTCCCTCTCTTTCGAAAAGCTGCTATCGTTTATTTTGGCTTATATGTACAATTATACTCTTCTAAACAGCGATTTATAAAAAAATGCAATTTCTTACAGTATTTTTCCATTATTATACACATTTTAGACTTAATCTCTACACAAAAAGAGCGAGGGTTGCCTCGCTCTCTTGTTAATTAACTATTCTATACGGCAGTTAAAGTGGTAGGGGTTTTCGGGTCGGTATCATAAAGTTCAAACTGCTCCCCAACAATCAAACCGCGGCCTTGTAATGTTTGCGACACGGACATCCGCGCTAAATCCTTCATGTTATTATCAAGGCTTAAATGAGCAAGATAGACCCTGCGCGTCTTATCACCAATCACTTCACTCATTGCCACCGCTGCATCTTCATTGGAGACATGGCCGACATCGCTTAAAATCCTCCGCTTAATATTCCAAGGATATCTGCCCATCCGCAGCATTTGTACATCATGATTGGATTCAAATATATACGCATCAGCATTCGTGATAATTCCCTTCATCCGGTCACTGACATAACCTGTATCTGTAATCAACACAAGCTTTTTATCGGAATGGTGAAAAACGTAAAACATTGGTTCTGCTGCATCATGTGAAACACCAAAGGATTCAATCTCTACGGCCCCAAAGCTTTTTACCGTTTCCATGTTAAACACAAATTTTTGCTCAGTTGGAATCTCTCCTACTAAACCATCCATTGCCCGCCAGGTTTTTTCATTTGCGTAAACAGGGAGCTTATATTTACGTGCAAGGACACCGACTCCCTTAATATGGTCACTGTGCTCATGGGTAACAAATATCCCTGAAAGTTTACTTATATCCCGGTCAATTTGCCCAAATAGGCTTTCCATCTGTTTTCCGCTAAACCCGGCATCTACCAAAAAGGAATGTTCATCGGACTCAACATATAGTGCATTCCCCGTACTTCCACTCGCTAATATGCTATAACGCAATGACATTCTATTTCACTCCACTACATTTTTTTCGTCGCTGTTAAATTGAATAATCTGTCCTTCAAATGCATTTACAAACAGGCTCTCTTTATCATCGACAACAAAGCGCCATGTCGGTGCCAGCACTTGAGAGGCCGCAAGCTGTATTAAGGTGGAATATCCCAGTTCAACCTTTGTAATCGTACTCTTTGGTTTAAGAATCCCTTTTTGATGCAGGGTTTCGATTGCCTTTAAAGGAGGGAGGATTTCCTCTTTAGCCGTAAGTTTTTCGATTCCCTCCAAATAAGTCTGCTCGTAGGAGACAATTTGATTGTCTTTATTCAAATGAAACGTAATCATACCATTAATATTATGATATAAAGGGTAACTATCATATTGTTGGAAATAGGTAATCGTTTTTTGTTTATCATTTTCTTCCCAAAATTGATACTGGTCCCCGTAAAGAACATCGCTTTTTAAAAAAGCAGAAAGATCAGCTGGTTCAAATTTTGAGCTCAGCTTTAATGGTTTTTCGAGTTTCGCCTGGATCGTCGTCTCATCCTTTAGAACAGCGGCTTCTCCGTCTAAACGATTTAAATCACTCTTCTTGAATTTCTTTGGCTTTGCACTGTAATATTGAGCCTTTATGGGTGCTTTCGGCAAATCCCCATATTTAATTTCATCAGCCTTTAGTTTTTCCTCAAAGGTTGCTTCCGTAATTAATTCATATTTGTTCGCATCACGGATTTTCAAGAATTGAAAGAGCAGATAAACATCCAAAATTAGGAAGGTTATAATAAAAATGGTTTTTATTTTACTCCAATCCATGCTTGAATCCTCCCTGGTCTTCCATCGTGATCTGCACCCAAGTATCATCATATTGATAAAACCAGGCAGGTTCTAAGAGGATTATTTTGTTTTCCTTTGAATCCCGTTCCATCCGGTATCCCAGCTCAATCTTTTTCAATAATTCAGGATTAAAATTCTTCCTGTCTTCTAAAAACTTTAATGCTTCTCGTCCGGAAGGAAGAATCATTTTCTTCGTTTCAGAACGAAGCGGCAAATCCAGGGAAATATTCGGTCTTATATATTTCATAATTTCATTTTTTCCCCAAACTTCCTTAATTTCTGATGCACCCTGATCATTATGGACAGGATATCCGTCCATACTGTATAACCGAAAGACGACGGATTGTTCATAATCATCCTTTGAAACATAACGATAAGGATCCGTCCAGCCGCCATGTTCATTCACAAAATCAATGCTCTTTTTTACTAAATCATAGGAATTGGACGTATATTCGCTTTCTACTGTCGGATTTACATATACCAGCATATTGCTGTCATAATAGACATTCATTTTACTTGAATCATTCGTGTATTCTTCACCGTGCGGAAGCATGCTTTTTTGCACAAAGCTTGGGTCGCTGAACAATGCCTCTTTAAATTCATTGGAATCAAGAGTGATTGGTAAATAACGATACTCCATCATTTCCGTTTCACTTTCAGGTAAAAAAATCGTCCGTTTTGCTGTAGGCTTATAGGCAAAATACCTCGGTAAATTCACTGCCTTTTTATAAAAATCCTTCTGAAATCCCTTCAATAATGCAGATGAAATATGACTGATAAACACCTGTTGATGTTCTGAAGAAACAAAGTAAACAGTTCCGAAGTCCTTGCTGGAATTTTCCACATTAATTACAATTCGATCAAAGTTAAAGGATGGAATTTTACGCCCTTCAAAATTAAGAACGCTCCGGTATAAGGCGATCGGAATCTCTCCAGGAAAAATAATTTCTGCCTTGCCATTTCCATGAACGAGATTATTTATATTTCCTGCCTTTTCCGTATAATTTCCAACATCTAAAAAGGTCCACTGACCTAACTGTTTCATGATTTCCTCTAGTTCATCTGTGTTAGAGGTCCCATAATGATGACCGCTGATATGATATAAAATTTGATCTGGTCTTAGGATTTTTTGAACTTCCTGCTTCTCACTTAACGATACTTCCTCAACCGTATTCGCATTTTTCATCGTTTCATAATTGGGCTGATATGTCCATAAATTCCAAGTTAACACAATGCTAATTAAGATCAAAAGCGTTAAAATAACAGACTTTATATTTTCGTATCTCATGACCACTCATCCTCTTCGGACCCATCGTACGGTAGTGAAAAAGAGATAACCGTTCCTTTTCCTTCTTGGCTGGTCGCCCAAATTCCCCCGCCATGTGCATTAATAATTTCCTTTGCAATGGCAAGGCCCAAACCGGTACCGCCCAATTTTCGGGTTCTTGCTTTATCAACACGATAAAAACGATCAAATATCCTCCCGATATTTTCTTTCGGAATCCCCATCCCTTGGTCGGATATGCTCACAATAATTCTACCTTCTTCCTCCTGAATGGAAAACGTGACTTGTCCGCCTTCAGGGGAATACTTTAGAGCATTGGAAATAATGTTATAGAGTACTTGTGTTAATTTATCCTCGTCGATTTCCACGAAAATTGGATTAGATGGAAGCATCCTTTTAAAGGTGACATTTTGTTCCTTCGACATTTCAAAGCGATCGATGATGCTGTGGAAGAAGCTAACAAAATTTACCCACTCAGGAGAAAGCATATAATCCGTGCTATCCATTTTCGATAAAGTGAGAAGATCGTTCACAAGCCGAATCATTCTTTCAGTTTCCGTTCGTGTAACCTCTAAGAAGTTCGGGGCAATCTCCTCATCCTTCCATGCCCCATCCGCCAATGCCTCAAGGTAACTACGCATCGTTGTAAGCGGAGTTCTTAACTCATGCGACACATTCGCCACAAATTCCCTTCGCTCTGTATTAATTTTTTCTTGTTCTGTGATATCATGCAGTACAGCAATTAATCCATTAACAAAGCCTGTCTCTTTTTGAATCACTGAGAAATTTGCCCGAAGGATATAGGGCTTTGTTTTTGTACTATAATCCAAAATTAACGAATCCTTTTCCTCAAGCAGATCTTCAAAGGTATTCGTGTCACTTAACCCTAAAAGTGATACAATCGGCTGCGAAAGAACTGTTTCACGTGAAACATCCAACATCTCGGCTGCTGGTTCATTGATTAAAATTACCCGTCCTTTCCGGTCTGTCGCGATTACTCCATCTGTCATATACGATAAAACGGTGGAGAGCTTCCTGCGTTCACCTTCAGTCATCGCCTGAGCTTCTTGGAGTTTCTTCGTTAAATTATTAAAGGTCATCGCTAATGTACCAATTTCATCATTTCCGTACACTTTAACCTTTCGTGAGAAATTCCCTTTAGTCATGGCTATGGCTTGCTTCTTCAAATCTGAAATTGGCCGTGTAATGGTCTGAGCCAGTAAAACCCCTAAAACAGCGGTAATCGCTAAGGCAATACCAGTCCCCGTTGCAAAAATGCCATTGATTGTCTTCATTTGTTCAAAGACATTTTCAATTTTCGCAACAAGATAAATGGCTCCAATCACTTTTTTTCCCGATTTAATCGGCTTCGAGAGGACCCAAATTCTGTGCCCTGATTGCGGATCAATTAAAATACTGCTTTGTTCCTCTTCTAATGTGAGGGTTTGTTTCACCCGAAGCTCTGTCGAACGCTGACCGACGACCCCCTGATTATTGGGGTCAGAGGTCCCAAGAATTTTCATCGACCGCCCATCAATGACACGCACCTCTGATATATCCACTGCTGAGAAGTCCCTGAGGATTTTTTTTATATCTTCTTCAAGTGTTGGGTCCTCAGGTGTCCGTTCCTTTTCCATTTCTTCAACAATATTATAAGCAAGCAAATTGACACGCTCTGTTAAAGAGGTTTGGAAGTTGGTCCTTAGTGTTTCTTCTAATTGCTTCACAAAATAAACACCAATAATTTGCATCGCAACTAAAATCAACAGCACATAGATGATGACAAATTTAACATTTATAGATCGAAAGAAACCAACCTTTCTCATGAAGGCCATTACTCCTGTTCAGGATTGCGCAAATAATATCCAACTCCTCTTCGCGTCACGATCCAAGTTGGATGGCTTGGGCTATCCTCAATTTTTTCCCGCAAGCGCCGGACAGTTACGTCAACGGTTCGAACATCGCCATAATAATCGTAACCCCAAACGGTTTGTAATAAATGTTCTCTTGTCATTACCTGGCCAATATGCTGAGCCAAATAATAGAGCAGTTCAAATTCACGATGTGTCAGCTCAATGGTTTCGCCGCGTTTCGAAACAACATAGGCATCAGGATGAATCACCAACGAGCCAATTTCAATTTCATTTGTTTCGGATTCTTCCTCCGACGGCGTGTTAAACTGCTGATGCCGGCGTAAATTTGCTTTTACACGGGCAATTAGTTCCCTTGTGCTAAAAGGTTTTGTTACATAATCATCCGCACCAAGCTCAAGCCCAAGTACCTTATCAATTTCCGAGTCCTTAGCTGTCAGCATGATGATCGGCATTTCATATTTTTTGCGGACTTCCCGGCAGACTTCCATACCATCTTTTTGAGGAATCATAATATCAAGAAGAATTAAATCCGGCTGGATTTCCTCGACCATTTTAATTGCTTCATTACCATCATAGGCACAATAGACATTGTAGCCTTCCTTTTTTAAGTTGAATTGTAGAATATCCGCAATCGGCTTTTCATCATCCACGACTAGAATTTTTTTCTCCATACCCATTGCTCCTTTATCTAAATAAAGTCATATATACTCTATTTTACTTTATCATGTAATCCGTTTTAAATCATCTATTAGTAGTATTTGCTACAAATGCCATCATTAATGGCAAAAATAGAAAAAGCCTCTAGACCACTAGAGACCATTTCTCAATTTATCTTCTTAAATAAGATAGAGGATTTTCTAATGCACCATTTTTATATACTTCAAAATGCAGGTGGACCCCTGTTGCATCGCCTGTTGCCCCCATTATGCCGATTGCTTGGCCCTTTTCAATCGTTTGACCTGCGCTTACCTTAAGGGAGGACATATGCGCGTAAATGGTATGAAAGCCATTACGATGATCAATTTCAATTTTATTTCCGAAACTTCCATCGATGCCTGCGAAAATAACTACACCATTATCTGCCGCTTTAATGGTTCGATTGCTAGGACGGGCAATGTCAATCCCTTTATGCATGCGTCCCCATCTATATCCCACCTTGCTGGAAATATAGCCCCCAACGGTTGGCCAGGCGAAACTGCCCTCGCCGCGGGAAGGGATTACCTTTGTCCCTTTTACAACAATATGCTTTACTGGTTTTTGGAGAACCTTTTGTTCAATAACCGCTTTTTTAAGGGGCTTTCCATTTTTTAATAAGATTTGATACGTTACAGCTCGTGAACCTTTTTTACCTTTTTGTCTTTCCTTCGTTTCCCCTTTAGGCAGAGAGGAGGAGGTAACAACTTCACTCTTATATGGAATGGTTTCCTTCTTATTTATTTCTTTTTCAACCACCACATTTATATAAGGCTTGGGTACAGTGATGTCCACCCTTTGACCTATTTTTAATACAGAATCGTCTTGCAGCTTTGGATTTAGGGCTAAAAGATCTTCAAGCTTTAGCTTATGGTCATTGGCAATCGAACCAAGGACATCGCCTTTTTTAACTTCATACTTTTTTTCTTCAACGTTCCCCTTTTGCAAAAAGGTAACTGCCTTTTTCGCAGTTAACACTTTTTCCGGTGCTGCCTTTTCTGCATGAATGGAGACATTCTCGGCAAAGTGTACATCGAGTAACCGAGTTTCATTTTGCTTTAATGGAGAAAGAGAGGCCTTCCTTGAAGCTTTTTTTTTCTCTAACTTTTTCAATTGATCCTTTGATACATATTGTAGTTTAAGCTTTTCGATGACATTTTCAGCCGCTTTGGTGCTGTCTAAATAGGCCACTGGTGTTCCTTCTACTAAAATTGCAGCGGAATCGGCCTGTAATAGATTGCTATTTTCAAGATTGCTAATGGTCTCTTGATCGTTTGCCGTTGAATGGAAAACTTCTTCAGATATGTACTCAATTTGCGGATTGATTTTTAAATCAAGGTCCTTGTAGGTTTTCTTCAAGTCCTTTATTTTTTCCGAAATGGATTTTTCAATGATTGATTGGTCTGAAACTGTACCAATATATGTATTGTTTAGGTATACGTAGTGTATGGTTGTTAAATTTGAGGAATCGGCAAAAGTATTGGACCCATTTGCAAGGAGCAAAGAGGATGTAACAATAGCTGATATCGCAGCCATTTTAAGTATTCGGAATTTTTTATTGAGATGAAACATGTAATACCCCCTAAATCACAAAAACAATCACTATTTAAATTTATTTATCAATAAAAATTTTCTTACAAATTTCGACTTCTTTACCTTACCATAATATAGGTAAAAAAGGAGATTCTTCTTGGTAATGTAACAAAATTGTATAATTGCTGACATTTTTCTACATAGGGTGTGTAGTAGTTAGGAACATTTTTACTTTTTGGGGAATAAAAAAGAAGCTTGCTTTCGCAAACTTCTTTGGGATGGCTCAGGACGGAATCGAACCGCCGACACAAGGATTTTCAGTCCTTTGCTCTACCGACTGAGCTACTGAGCCATATTAATATTATCCCTACAACAAAATAGCTGTAGTCCTTCGTCCCCATCTCAGAACGCTTATTCAAGCAGCAGTACGATGGGTGCGCTGATGCTGATTCAAAATAGCTTATTCGATCGTGCTCTACCGACTGAGCTACTGAGGAAATAATATGGCGGTCCGGACGGGACTCGAACCCGCGACCTCCTGCGTGACAGGCAGGCATTCTAACCAACTGAACTACCGGACCAATTTTATATTAATAGCAGTCAGCAAGGAAACCGTCCTTGCCAGTCACTCACTGACCACTAAATGCCAATGACCCCTACGGGATTCGAACCCGTGTTACCGCCGTGAAAGGGCGGTGTCTTAACCGCTTGACCAAGGGGCCATATAAAAAATTATAGAATGGTGAGCCATGAAGGACTCGAACCTTCGACCCTCTGATTAAAAGTCAGATGCTCTACCAACTGAGCTAATGGCTCGTATTTGGGCTTGTCCCCTAAACAAATACTAGTTTAAGTCAGATGCTCAAAAGAACTTTCGTTCTTTCTCGCAGATTGCCGCAGAAGCTAATTCGAGTGATGTAAGCAATCTGCTCTACCAACTGAGCTAATGGCTCAAACTAATTTATAATATCGGGTTGTTACCTTTCGTGACGACGCTTTTTATAATATCATGTACTCTATAAAATAAGCAATACTTTTTTTAAAAAAATTTTATAAAATTGAAAAGTCCCCCTAAAGAGGAGGACTTTTCATAACCATTTTAGATTTGTCTCCAAGGGCTGCGGACAATATTTGTTTGATTACGATCTGGGCCCACAGAGAAAGTTGATAAAGGAATTCCTGTTAGCTGCGTTACACGCTCAACATAGTGGCGGGCATTGGCAGGAAGTTCATCTAATGATTTGCAGCCTGTAATGTCCTCTGTCCAGCCTGGTAATTCTTCATATACCGGCTCACATTGTGCCAATACTTTTAAGCTTGCAGGATATTCGGTAATTAACTCATCCTTATATCGATAAGCCGTACAAATTTTTAATGTTTCAATGCCTGTTAACACATCGATGGAGTTTAGCGACAAATCAGTTAAACCGCTGACACGGCGAGCGTGACGAACAACAACACTGTCAAACCAACCTACACGGCGTGGACGTCCTGTTGTCGTACCGTATTCACGGCCGACTTCACGGATTTGGTTACCGATTTCATCAAATAATTCTGTTGGGAAAGGACCATCACCAACACGAGAAGTATATGCTTTACATACCCCCACTACGTGAGTAATTTTAGACGGGCCAACGCCGGAACCAATCGTTACTCCACCTGCAACAGGGTTTGAAGAGGTAACAAACGGGTATGTTCCTTGGTCAATATCAAGCATAACACCTTGAGCACCTTCAAAAAGAACACGGCGGCCTTCATCCAATGCATCATTTAGCACAACAGAAGTATCGCAGACGTATTGTTTAAACTGTTGTCCATATTCATAGTATTCATCAAGGATTTCTTCTTTTGTGAATCCTTCTGTTTCATAGATCTTTTCAAATAAGCGGTTCTTTTCTGCAAGGTTTCTCTCAAGCTTTTCTTCAAAAACCTCACGGTCGAGAAGATCAGCAATCCGAATACCCACACGTGCAGCCTTATCCATATAAGCAGGGCCAATTCCCTTTTTCGTTGTTCCAATTTTATTATCGCCTTTGCTGGCTTCTTCCACTTCATCCAATTTAATATGATAAGGAAGAATGACATGCGCACGGTTACTGATGCGAAGATTATCGGTTGCAATCCCTCTTTCATGTAAGTAAGCAAGTTCAGTCACAAGGGCTTTTGGGTCAACAACCATCCCATTACCAATCACGCTAATTTTTTCTTTTGAAAATATCCCGGATGGAATTAAGTGCAATTTGTAGGTTTCGCCATTAAATTGGATCGTATGACCAGCATTATTTCCACCTTGATAACGAGCAATTACTTCTGCATTTTCAGAAAGGAAATCGGTAATTTTCCCTTTTCCTTCGTCTCCCCATTGTGTACCAACAACTACTACTGATGACATGTAAGGCACCTCCGAATATTTACTACCATTAATTATTTTATTTATCCCATCACACAGTTTAACAATTTACCGAGGAAAAATCAAACGAAACACGAACATTTTATATATACTTAATAAAATATGTTCGTAATAAAATAGTAATCTAGTAAAAAATAAAAAGGCTAGCCCCATAAAAAGGCTAACCATATATTACGCACCTGGCGGATCATTATAGCGTGTTTCCAGGTTTACGAACTTATTGTATTCTTTTACAAAGGCTAATTGTACGGTTCCAGTCGGGCCGTTACGCTGCTTGGCAATAATGATTTCAATGATATTCTTATTCTCTGATTCTTTATCATAGTAATCATCACGATACAAGAAGGCAACGATATCGGCATCCTGCTCGATACTTCCTGATTCACGGATATCAGACATCATCGGACGTTTATCCTGGCGCTGTTCGACACCACGGGATAACTGAGAAAGGGCAATGACCGGAACTTGAAGCTCACGAGCAAGCTGCTTTAAGGAACGCGAGATTTCCGATACTTCTTGCTGACGGTTCTCGCCAGAGCGGCCACTTCCTAAAATAAGCTGCAAGTAATCAATCAGGATCATTCCCAAGCCATGTTCCTGCTTTAAACGGCGGCACTTCGAACGGATATCACCAACCCGGACACCTGGGGTATCGTCAATAAAAATCCCGGCGCTTGACAAGCTGCCCATTGCCATTGTCAGCTTACCCCAGTCATCCTCTGTCAGGGAGCCGGTACGAAGCCGTTGCGCATCAATATTCCCTTCCGCACAAAGCAGACGCATTACCAGCTGTTCTGCACCCATCTCAAGACTAAAAATCGCAATATTTTCACCCGTTTTATGGGCAACGTTTTGCGCTATATTTAGCGCAAACGCCGTTTTACCTACAGACGGACGGGCACCGACAATGATTAAATCATTTCGCTGGAAGCCTGCCGTCATTTGATCAAGATCAACGAAACCTGTCTCCAGCCCTGTAATTTCACCGGCGCGCTGATGCATGATTTCAATATTGTCATACGTCCGTACAAGGACATCCTTAATATTATGAAAAGCACCCGCGTTTTTTCTTTGGGCCACTTCAAGAATACTTTTCTCGGCTTCACTTAATAGTGTTTCCACTTCATCCTCACGTGAATACCCATCAGAGGCAATCGTCGTAGCTGTGCGAATCAACCGGCGCAGCAATGATTTTTCTTCTACGATCCTCGCATAATATTCGATATTAGCTGCCGTTGGAACCGAACCAGCTAATTCACTTAAATAACTTACCCCGCCAATATCCTCTAAAAGCTTAGAAGCAGCAAGGTCCTCTGAAACCGTGACTAAGTCAACAGCTTTTCCAAGGTCATTAAGTTTTAACATGACATTAAAGATTTTTTGGTGGGAGGCACGGTAGAAGTCTTCTGGAATTAAAATTTCTGATGCTAAGGTTAAAGCAGCAGGCTCTAGAAATATTGCCCCAAGAACAGCCTGTTCAGCTTCAATATTTTGTGGCGGAAGACGATCTGCAAATAAATCACTCATCTATTAAACCTCCTATTTAGAGAAGGATATTTTTACAATATTTTATCTTACAAAGAAAAAAGTGACCAGTAAAAAACCGATCACAACATTTCATCACGTTTTCTATTCTAACATGTTTATGGATGAGTTCGCACTGTCAAAAATTAGTTTACTTCTTTTACATGAACATCCAATGTAGCCAAAACTTCATGATGCAGCTTCACAGGTACCTTTGTATGGCCTAGTGTACGAATTGCATCACCCAATTCCATTTTGCGTTTATCAATTTTAATTCCATGCCTTTTCTGTAATTCCTCAGCAATTTGCTTGGAGGTAATCGAACCAAACAGTCTGCCGCCCTCGCCGGCCTTTGCGGTTAATTCAACCGTTACCTTTTCCAATTGTTCTTTTAATCTTTTTGCTTCTGCCAGCTCTTCAGCAGCAACCTTAGCTTCTTTTTTCTTTTGACCTTCTAATGTACTAACATTCGCTTGTGTTGCTTCAATCGCTAACCCCTGTTTAATTAAAAAGTTTTGTGCATAGCCATCGGCTACATTCTTGACGTCCCCTTTATTACCTTTTCCTTTTACATCTTTCAAAAAGATTACTCTCATTCCTTCTTACTCCCTTCAAGATATTCATCAATTGCTAGCTTCAATTGTTTTTCTGCTTCCTCTATTGTAACACCGTTCAACTGTGTTGCCGCATTTGTTAAATGTCCGCCGCCCTGCATGATTTCCATAATAATTTGGACATTTATATTTCCTAATGATCTGGCACTAATCCCAATCGTTCCTTCACCCCGTTTGGAAATCACAAAGGAGGCTATGACGCCTTCCATGGCTAATAATGTGTCGGCAGCTTGGGCGATAAGAACCTGATCATTGATCTCATTTTCTTCCCCGGCAGCAATGGCGATTCCATCCCTGTAAAAGGATACCGATTCAATTAGCTTGGACCTTTTAACATACGTTTCGATGCTTTCTCGTAAAAACTTCTGTACAAGCACAGTATCTGCTCCGTGTGCCCGAAGGTAAGAGGCTGCATCAAAGGTTCGCGATCCTGTTCTCAAGGTGAAACTCTTCGTATCCACAATGATTCCCGCCAGTAATGCTGTAGCCTCAAGCATTTCGATTTTGACCTGCTTGGGCTGGTATTCAAGAAACTCCGTCACAAGCTCGGAGGTAGAGGAGGCATATGGCTCCATATAGACCAGAATTGGATTATGGACAAAATCTTCCCCGCGGCGATGGTGGTCAATAACCACCACATTATCGATTTTATTTAACAGCCGTTCTTCCATCACAAGAGAAGGCTTATGGGTGTCAACCACCACAAGAAGCGTTTTATCCGTTGCAATCTCCAATGACTCTTCCGGTCCGATAAAACGGGACGAAAGCCGTTCATGGTTACGAATTTCCTCCATCAGTCGGCTGACACCTGTTTCTAACGCCTGAGTGTTCACGACAATATAGGCATCTTTCTGATTCATCTGTGCGACTTTATAAATACCGATTGAGGCACCAATTGAGTCCATATCAGGATTTTTATGCCCCATAATGATGACTTTATCACTAGCCAGAATCAAATCCTTCAATGCATGAGAAATCACCCGAGCTCTAACCCTCGTTCGTTTTTCAATCGGATTCGTCTTGCCGCCAAAGAATTTCACCTTCCCATTTGGCTGCTTGATGGCCGCTTGGTCACCGCCTCTTCCAAGTGCCAGGTCAAGGCTGGATTGTGCTAGAGACCCCAGTTCAGGAAGGGAGGAGACCCCAGCACCTACGCCAATACTTAAGGTAAAGGATACATTATGCTTGGAGGTCATTTCTCTTACTTCATCAAGAATTGAAAACTTTCCTTTTTCAAGGATATGTAAAATACTTTCATTAAAGACAGCCATAAACCGTTCGGAAGAAATCCTTTTTAGGAATATCCCATTATCATGAGCCCATTTATTTAGAATCGAGGTAACTAAATTATTGATGCTGCCGCGCATCTGATCATCCATTCCCTGAGTAAGATCATCGTAATTGTCCAAAAAGATAACAGAAATCACAGTTCGCTCATCATGATATTTCTTCTCAATTTCTGTTTGCTCTGTTACATCAAAGAAATAAAGAAGACGTTCTTCATGCCGGTGGATAACCCTGAACTTCCGGTCATGAAGAGTAATAATTTCAGTTTCAACTTCCTGCTTTACCAACGGAACGAGTGCATCGGCAATATCATAAAGGGAGCGCCCATTTAGTGTATCTTCATCAAAACAAGATGATAGGAAGGGATTAGCCCACTCAATGTAATAGTCTTCATTAATGAGCATAATTCCAATCGGCATTTCCATCAACGCCTCTTCGCCGACTTTTTTCACTCGATACGATAGGGTGGAGATATACTCTTCTATTTCTTTTCTTTGTCGAATGTCAATGACAAACATAAAGTATAACGGAAAAAGCATCAATAACAGCCCGGCCAAACTTAGAATCCAATTATATAAAAACAGGATTATGAGCAGCACCACTGTAACGGCTATTAACCCGTAAAAGGGATAACGGATGGAACGTTTTTCCAAAAATGCAGGCATTTTTTCAGCTCCTAACAGTAGTCATCACTCTTTTTTCTCAAATCGCTTTCTTAAATCCAAACCTAAATCAATTATACCTAAAATTCTTATAATAGAAAGAAAAATTGGAATGAACGCCAGTATAGTTACGACGACACGGACACCTTTTGAAATATTCCTTTGATAAAAAAGAAAATATAAAAAGGCAAATCCCTGTAACACCATGAACAATTCTAATATGTACGTTAAATTGATTAAGGCAGCATAATAGTAAGTACCCTTTTGAGGATGAGATAATAAATTTGCCGCCAGTACGATTAAATAGTACCAAAGCAGGCTTCTCGGTAAAGAAAGCTCCCTGAATTTCCCCCATGTTGGCGTCGGAATGCCGAACCTTTTAGCAATCGGAAAGCAAAGGAGTTGGATAACAAATACGGAAAAAATCGAACTCATGATTAACACACTTGGGGCTAAGACCTGAAGCATGTCCAGCATGTTCTCATTTTGGGTTACGATTTTTTTATATTGCTCTTCAGTCATCCCTGATTTCAGTAATTCCTGTGATTGGATGGTTGACTGTTTAAAGGCCTTCAGCAGCTCATGAAACAGATCGAACTGGAAAAAGGCAACGCTAATTACATAAAGGATGACTGCACCAATCATAAAGGTAAGTGTGCCTGAAATTAAGATACTTGTCCGCCCTTTATTTTTTTGAATAAAATATCCCATAACAGCGCCAGTTGTTCCATATATCAGCGTTATTGACAGGCCCATTAAAGAACCGGCAATAAAGGAAATAAAAAGGGCTGCAACAAAGAATGCTGCCGTAAACTTAATCTGATTCTTCGCTGTAAACATGATAAAAGGCAGCGGTAAAACAAAGTTAATGATAACGGCAAGCAATGGTACATAAATCGTTAATAACAATAGAACGGTAAAGGCTGCTAAAAGGATTGCACCCTCTGTTAAAATACGAGCATTTTTCACTTCTTCACCCCTAATATTTCTCAAACCTTTACCTTTTATTTTAGCTAGTAAAACAAATCAATTCAATAAATCAAGATAAATAAAAAAGGGCTGGATTTCTCCGGCCTTTTCAAAGATTTTATTTAATCGTTAGTAAATCCTGATACTTTAGTTCTTTCTTTAAGTAATTTAGAAATTCTTCCCGAAGGTCATCTCTGCGTAAGGCAAATTCAACGGTAGCCTGGAGGAATCCTTGCTTGTCACCCACATCATACCTTTTTCCCTCAAAGACATAGGCATACATCGCTTCTTTTTGGGCGAGCTCTTTTAGGGCATCGGTTAACTGAATTTCGCCGCCTTTCCCTGGTTCCGTCTTCTCTAAAAGTTCAAAGATTGCCGGGTTAATAATATATCTTCCTAAAATGGCAATGTTTGAAGGAGCAGAATCTGAAGCAGGTTTTTCTACTAAACCCTTAACCTTGTAAATTCGCTCTTCAATTTCTTTGCCTTCAATAATGCCGTATTTGTCGGTATCTTCAGCAGCCACTTCTTGGACGCCCAGAATGGTCGTTTTATACTCTTCATATTTTTCAATCATTTGCTTTAAACACGGTTTTTCAGAGTAGACAATATCATCTCCAAGGAGGACAGCAAAAGGTTCATTGCCAATAAAGCTTTTAGCACAATAAATCGCATGCCCAAGTCCTTTTGGTTCTTTTTGACGGATATAATGAATATTGACCATTTCAGAAATTCGTCGAACCTCAGCTAACAAATCAAATTTACCTCTTGCTTCTAATTCAAGCTCCAGTTCTACCGATTTATCAAAATGGTCCTCAATCGATTTTTTATTTCTTCCGGTAATAATTAAAATCTCTTCAATTCCTGACGCTACTGCTTCTTCAATTATATATTGAAGTGTTGGCTTATCTACAATTGGCAGCATTTCCTTTGGCTGCGCTTTTGTTGCCGGCAGAAACCTCGTCCCTAAACCAGCAGCCGGAATAATGGCTTTTCGTACTTTCAACTTTTTCTCCTCCTTCGCAGCGCTTTATCTGATTATATTCTATCATAGCATTGTTTCATTAATATTTTCTTAAAGAAATTAGACATTAAAAAAGGCAGCAGGGAGGAAACCCCTGCTGCCTTCATATTATTATTCTCCAGCCACGAATGGTAGTAATGCCATTTGACGTGCACGTTTGATGGCAACTGTTAATTTACGTTGATATTTAGCGCTAGTACCAGTTACACGACGTGGTAAAATTTTTCCACGCTCAGAGATGAATTTTTTAAGTAAATCTACATCTTTATAATCGATGCGAGTGATGCCGTTTGCTGTGAAATAACAAACCTTACGGCGTTTCGCACGACCGCCTTTGCGTCCTCCTGCCATGAAAATTCCCTCCTTCATGTTTTATTAGTCATACCTTAAGGTTTACTTTAGAATGGAAGATCGTCATCAGAAATGTCAATTTGACCATTACCTGCAAACGGATCATCATCCACACGTGTAAAACCTTGATTATTGTTTTGACGTTGATTCTGATTGCCACCGCCATAAGGATTTCCTTGCGGTTCCCTTGGAGGAGCTCCATAGAGATCGTTATCGTTTCTGTTGCTGCCGCCACCTGATGCATTTCTAGGCTCAAGGAATTGAACACTCTCTGCTACAATTTCAGTAACGTAAACACGTTTTCCGTCTTGACCTTCATAGTTGCGAGTTTGAATACGACCATCCACACCTGCGAGGCTGCCCTTTTTCAAGAAGTTCGCCACATTTTCAGCAGGTTTACGCCAAACAACACAATTAATAAAGTCCGCTTCACGTTCACCTGACTGATTTGAAAATTGACGATTCACAGCTAAGGTAAAAGTAGCAACAGCAACTCCACTTGGCGTATAACGCAAATCAGGATCCTTTGTTAAACGGCCCACAAGAACGACACGATTCATCATCAGAATCAACTCCTTTTCTCCCGGTTATGTTTCATGTGAAACATTTGTACCAGAAATATATATAAATCAATCTTACGCTTCTTCTTTAATTACGATATGACGAATGATATCTTCGCTGATCTTTGCAAGACGAGAAAATTCTTGAACTGCATCAGCTGAAGATGTTGTTTTAACGATTTGGTAGTATCCGTCACGGAAATCATTGATTTCGTATGCAAGACGGCGCTTACCCCAATCTTTTGATTCAGCAGTTTCCGCGCCATTTTCAAGAAGAATTGTGTTAAAACGCTCAACAAGAGCTTTTTTAGCCTCATCTTCAATATTTGGGCGGATGATGTACATAACTTCGTACTTGTTCATCACAGTCACCTCCTTTTGGTCTAAACGGCCCTAATAGGGCAAGGAGCAATTATTCATTACTCACAAGTTAAGATTATAGCATAGCTGTCCATTAAAAGCAACGGCCTTCACAGTTTGTCCAAATTTGGAATGACAAAACCCCGCCAAAAGGTGCGGGGTCAAATTTTCAAGCTTCAATTATACATTAAAACGGAAGTGGATAACGTCTCCGTCTTTTACTACGTAATCTTTACCTTCTAAGCGGACTTTTCCTGCTTCTTTTGCTGCGTTATGGCTGCCAGCTGCTAACAGGTCTTCATATGCAACTATTTCCGCACGGATAAAGCCGCGTTCAAAATCCGAGTGGATAATTCCGGCACATTGTGGTGCCTTCATGCCGTTTCTAAATGTCCAGGCCCGAACCTCCTGAACACCTGCTGTAAAATAAGTAGCTAGGCCAAGCAGGCTGTAAGCTGCACGAATTAACTGGTCTAATCCGGACTCTTCAATTCCAAGCTCTTCAAGGAACATTTGCTTTTCTTCCCCTTCAAGCTCCGCAATTTCTTCTTCAATTTTAGCACAAATCACAATCACTTCTGCATTGTCAGCAGCGGCAAATTCACGAACCTTTTGAACATATTCATTTTCAGATGGATCAGCAACATCGTCTTCCCCAACGTTCGCCACATAAAGAACAGGCTTAATGGTAAGAAGATGCAATTGCTTAACAAATTTCATTTGTTCTTCCGTAAATTCAACGGTACGAGCTGGCTTTTCCGCTTCAAAAGCTTCACGAAGCATGGAAAGAGCCTCAAATTCAGCTGCCGCATCCTTATCTTTTTGCTTGGCCAATTTCTCAACCCGGCTGATCCGCTTTTCAACGCTTTCCATATCGGCAAGGATTAACTCTAAATTGATTGTTTCAATATCCGAAATCGGATCCACTTTTCCAGATACGTGGGTAATATTTTCATCAGCAAAGCAGCGCACTACCTGACAGATTGCATCAACTTCACGGATGTGGGAAAGGAATTTGTTACCTAAGCCTTCACCTTTGCTCGCACCCTTTACAATTCCGGCAATATCGGTAAATTCAAATGCCGTTGGAACCGTCTTTTTGGGTTGTACTAACTCTGTTAATTTTGTTAAGCGGTGGTCTGGAACCTCAACAATTCCGACATTTGGATCAATTGTGCAGAAAGGATAGTTTGCCGATTCCGCTCCTGCCTGTGTGATCGCATTAAATAAAGTGGATTTACCAACGTTCGGCAATCCAACGATACCAGCTGTTAAAGCCATTCATGTCACTCCTCAAAAAATGTTATCTATAATAAAAAATTAGTTCAAAATTAATTAAAAAGCCTCTAACAATTATAGGCAACTACCGGCAAAAAAACAAGGACAAGAAAAACTGCCGCAGGCATAGCAGCAGTTAGTTTATTTTTCCAATATTAACGAGACAATCATACAGCGTACTTCCTAGTTCATTATCGGATGGTCTGCTGGAGGTCAGATTATTAACAGACCCGCCAAATTCTTTCCAAATTCCTTCATCGATATTGATTACATTTGGATGGGATTTTTGTAAAATCGAAACATACCCTTTCACTTCACCACGGTCGTTCCAAATCCGGACATAATCTCCTTCCTCAAGCTGCAAGTGTGTTGCAATATTTTGAGCCACTTCTACTTTCAACTTTGGTGTTTGCTTCCACACCTGATAGTTTTGTGAATGATTGGAACGCAATGGGTGGATCGTCAATAATTGATATGGATATCGATTAGCTAAATCTGGATTGCTCCATTTCGACTCATCCGGTACGGACAACTTTAATAAGCCACTATTACCTTTTAACCTCTCTAAGGTCGAGGTGAATTCAAACTTACCTGAAGGCGTTTTAAATTTACGATCCTGCCATGGTATCATTTTGACCGGCAGTTCTACTGTTTGTTCTTCCTTTAGTTTTTCAATGGTAATCCCTTTTTCTTCTAAAGGTTTAAGGGCCATTGCAAAAAATTGATCCCTTGTTAAATGGAACTCCTCACCGAAGCCGAGTCTTTCAGCTAATTGGGTCCAAATCCACAGATCTGACTTCGCTTCCCCGGGAGCGTCAACAAGCTTCGGACCGTAATTCACGTAATGATGGTACATAGAGGAATAATAAAAATCTTCTTCCTCAAAAACAGTTGTTGTCGGTAACACATAATCCGCTAGTTTAGCTGTGTCCGTCATAAATTGTTCAATCACGACAAGTGTTGGAACAGAGGCAAAAGCTTTAGAAACCGTATTAGAATCCGGAACCTGTGTCAACGGATTCCCACAGGTAACGACAATCATTTGAATGGCGGGGTTTTTTGCCGTTAGAATTTCCTCCGCCTGCTTCATAATCGGAAACTGTCGGTGCTGTTGTTTTCGGTCAGCAAGGGTCAGTTCATCAAAGGCAAAGCTTTGACCCACTTGACGATTCGCATAGTTGGCACCGCCTCCAGCTATTCCAATATTACCGCTAATGGCGACAAGTGCATCAATTAACCGAACCGAATTACCTCCATTTTCATACCTTTGCATTCCAAGCCCCATAAACACAGCTGTTGGTTTATCCGCAAATACCTTTGCTAACCTGGTCATCACCTCGATTGGTACCTCGGTCATTTTGCTTAGTTTTTCTAAAGTAATACCATTAAGAAGCACGAGTACATCATCAAACCCATATGTGAAACTGTCGATGAATTTGCGGTCTTCTAAGCTTAATCTAAGGATTTCTTTCATAATACCGGCAGCGAGGAGGCCATCCATTCCGGGCTTTATCGAAATATATTCATCGGCCATTTTTGCCGTCGCGTTATAAATTGGGTCAATCACAAATACCTTCGCACCCTGCTTTTTTGCTTCCTGCAATTTTTCAAAAAAATGCATATTGGTGCGTGTGACATTTCTGCCCCAAATGACAATGTTTTTACTGTTTAATACATCATTGGGTTCATGGCTCCATGCTTCACCAAAATCCCAGCCCTGGGCTTCAATTCCTGCCCCCCAACAGAGAGAACCTACAATTTCCGTAACTCCTCCATAGCAGTTAAAAAATCGTTGATCAAGGTTCTTTAGAATCCCGTTATTGGCGTAATCATGGCTGTGAAATACAGCTTTAGACCCATAGGTCTCTTTAATATCCTTTAATTTATTTGAAATTTCATCAAGTGCCTGTTTCCAAGAAATCTGTTGGAATTCACCATTTATTTTTTTCAAGGGATATAATAAGCGCTGCGGTGAGTTTGTCCTTGTTTCCAGCATCCTTCCGCGCCCGCAAATTTTCCCTTTTGTAATGGGATGGGCTGGGTCTCCGTCCACCTTGATGACTTTATTTTCTTCAATTGTCACATGGAAGCCGCAGCTATCCCAGCAATTCAACGGACAAGCCGATTGATAAACTTTTGCCAAACTATCCACCCCCAATTTATCTCTTTATCTTATAGATTAATATAACAAAAAAAAGAAGCATGAACTATTCCTCATGCTTCACCAAAATTTTCTTCATTTTACGGGAAAACTCTTTTCTTGGGATTAATACGCTGTGCCCGCAGCCTTCACATTTAATCCTTACATCCATTCCCATTCGGATAATTTTCCAACGATTGGTTCCGCATGGATGCTGCTTTTTCATTTCGACCACATCATTGAGGGCAAATTCCTTTTGCTCCATGTTTTAATACTCCTTTCCTTATTTCTTAGGCTCTGTACTATTTGAATAGGCAACAAGTTTAGGAAGGGGAATTTCAATTCCATGCTGATCCAATAAGAGCTTGATTTCCTTGCGAATCATTCTTGATATATAGACTTGCTTCATTGGCAGAGTTTCTGCCACTATTCTTAAAATTACCTCTGTTGAGCTCATATTTTGAATTCCCAAAAGCTCTGGCGTTTTAATTATATCTTCATAATGGTCCGGTAATGTCTCTAGCAGCTCTCCAATGACTTGCTCCGCCTTTTCAACATCTTCCCCATATGCAATGGCCACGTCTACAACAGCCACACTATTATTAATTGAAAAATTGGTCACCTGAGTAATACTTCCATTTGGGAGGATATGAACTTCACCTGTCCAGCTTTTAATTTTCGTCGTTCTTAATCCTATCGTTTCGACATTCCCTTCAAATTCTCCTACTCGGATATGATCTCCAACGGCAAATTGGTCTTCGAAGATAATAAAAAAGCCTGAAAGAATATCTTTAACAAGACTTTGTGCCCCAAAACCAACGGCTAGTCCGACAATCCCAGCTCCGGCAAGCAGCGCTTTCACATCAATCGTTAACACGGAAAGAATCATCAAAAATGAAATAAAGTAAACCACATAAGAAAGAACGCTATCCAGAAGCCTTGAAAGTGTTTCTTCCCTGCGCTCAACCGTCCTGAATGGTGAACGATTGCGAATTTTAAAGATATTATGAATCATGACTTTGCCAATTCGAATTAAAATATTAGAAATGATTAAAATGGCAATGATTTTAATTAGGCCTTCACCCATTGTAAGCCATGTATCTTCATTTTGAAATTTATCAATAATCTTTTGCATACCTTTTTCAGTAAAACTCATCTATACACCTACCTAACTTCCATCATCCATCTATTTTAACAAGTTTTCATTTTTTATTATAGTCTTGAGTTTCAAAAGGATTTTGCATTCTTCCATGTATAGAATTCCCAAAAAATCCGTATACTAATAAAAATATATTGTCAAGATTTTGGAGGGGACTTAATGAATCTCAAAGCAGGTTTTTTTGATCGGAAAGCCAAAACTCGTATATGCTATGATGATTTCCATGCAGCGGAAAACCTTGCTGAGGAATTACGTTTAAAAATTCCTGTTTCGTCAGAACGTCCCATTGTGTTTGTATGTATCGGCACGGACCGTTCGACAGGAGATTCCTTAGGTCCTCTTGTAGGAAGCCTGTTAGAGGAGAAGAACCTTCAATCCTTTTACGTTTACGGAACATTAGATGAACCGATTCATGCCGTAAATCTTAAAGAAAAATTAACTGAAATTCAAAATAAGCATGACAACCCATTTATTATTGGAATTGATGCCTGCCTTGGCCGTATTAAAAATGTTGGTGTGATCCAGCTTGGAGACGGACCTGTTAAACCAGGCGCAGGCGTGAACAAAGAGCTTCCTGCAGTTGGAGAGTTACATATTACCGGAATTGTCAATGTAAGCGGGTTTATGGAGTTTTTCGTTTTGCAAAATACACGATTAAATCTTGTTATGAAAATGGCAAAGACGATTGCAGGTGGGATCTATCAAGCGAGTCTTCCTAATCCAAAGGACAGCTGGAATGAGGTCAATTGGGAGTGGGAAGAAGAACAAACAAAAGCAATCGGTGATTAATAGCCGATTGCTTTTTAAAATGGATTAAAAGAAATGATGATAATTATATAGTACTGTAACGATCACTCCTGTTACGAGAATACCAGGGAGGAGGTTAGCAACTTTAATTTTTATCATACCAGTAAGATTTAAGCCAATAGCAAAAATCATCACCCCACCCGTCGCTGTCATTTCAACAATAAATTGATCCATTAAGGCCTGCGGCACAAAACGGTCAATTTGGGTGGCAAACAAGGCAATAAGCCCTTCATAAAGCAGGACCGGAACTGCCGAAAATAAAACACCAATTCCAAGTGTTGTCGTTAAAATCAGAGCAGTAAATCCATCAATAATCGATTTGGTGTACAGGACATCGTGATCCCCGCGGATTCCGCTGTCAAGTGCCCCAATAATTGCCATTGCCCCAATCACAAAGATTAAGGTTGCCGTTACAAACCCTTCAGAGATACTTCCTTTTCCATTAGAGCCCACCTTGCTCTCCAGCCAATGCCCTAAATCATTCAGCTTTTCTTCTAATTTAAAAAGCTCCCCAATTACAGCACCTATAACGAGACTTAAAATCACGATTAAGAAATTTTCACTTTTTAAGCCCATCTGCAGCCCCAGTACCATGACAGACAATCCAATCGCATACATAACGGTTGTCTTCATACTCTCTGGAATCCGGTTTAATAGTTTTCCAAGAAGACTTCCAATAATAATTAATGCACCATTTACAAGCGTTCCTAATAAAAACATTTACTGATTCCCCTATTATTCGTCTCTCGAAGTATTTAATAATAATAAATTATCATATTTTATTTTGAAATGAAAGATATTTAAAATCATTCTCAAATACAATATGTTGAATATATTAATAACTAACTTTCAATATATTGTATTGGTAAAAAAATAAACCATCTATTGATGGTTTAGACAGAGGATTCTTGGTCAAGAATTTCAAGGATGCGTTCCAAATCCTCTTGTGAGAAGAATTCAATTTCAATTTTCCCTTTATTTTTTGAATGCTTAATATTAACTGTGGTGCCAAACCGCTCACGAAGAAAATGCTCACGTTCCTGTAAAAAAACATCCTTTTTCTTTTCAGGCTTTTTTGTTTCACGTGAAACATTATCATTTAATTGTTGAATGAGTTTTTCAAGCTGGCGTACGTTTAAGCCTTCATTTATTACCTTTTCAACTAAAATCGGGAGCTTCTCCTTTTGACGTAGACCAAGTAAGGCACGGCCATGCCCCATGGAGATTTTTCCATTTGAAATTAACTCTTGAATTTTAGCCGGGAGGGAGAGGAGGCGGACATGGTTCGCCACATGTGGACGGCTTTTTCCTAATCGCTTAGCTACCTCTTCTTGTGTCAGTTTTAACTTTTCCATTAAGGTTTGATAAGCGATTGCTTCTTCAATTGGGCTTAAATCTTCCCGTTGAAGATTTTCAATTACAGCCAATTCCATCATTTGCTGCTCTGACAATTCGCGGACAACGGCAGGTACCGCTTGAAGCTTTGCTTCTTTTGCCGCCCTGAAACGTCTTTCGCCCACGACAATTTCATAGCCTTTAATGCTTTTCCTGACGACAAGAGGCTGGAGGATGCCATGTTCTAAAATGGATGCCTTTAATTCATCTATGGCCTCTTGTTGGAAGGTTTTCCGAGGTTGATACGGATTGGGACGCAATTCTTTCAATTTTATCTCTTGGACCGCTTCACCTTTATTAACCTCCATATTAGGAAAAAATGCATCAAGTCCTTTTCCTAATCCTTTAGCCATGTGAGACCACTTCCTTTGCCAAATCTAAATATACTTCGGCACCACGGGATCTAGCATCATAAGTGATAATGGGTTCTCCGTGGCTTGGCGCTTCACTTAGTCGTACATTTCTTGGAATAATCGTTTTATAGACCTTGTCCTGAAAATACTTCTTCACTTCTTCAATTACTTGTATCCCCAGATTTGTGCGGGCATCCAGCATCGTTAATAAAACACCTTCAATTTTCAAATCCTGATTTAAGTGCTTTTGAACAAGCCTAACGGTATTTAAAAGTTGGCTTAGCCCTTCCAATGCATAATACTCACACTGCACGGGAATTAACACTGCGTCAGAGGCTGTTAAGGCATTAATAGTTAGTAATCCGAGGGATGGCGGACAATCAATAATAATATAGTCAAATTGATCCTTTACGTCACCAAGAGCACGTTTTAGTCTGACTTCGCGTGAAATGGTTGGTACTAACTCAATTTCCGCACCCGCGAGTTGAATGGTTGCTGGTACAGCATATAAATTTTCAACAGACGATGGCTTTATGACATTCTTCACTTCAACGTCATCGACTAAAACATCATATATACACTGCTCTACCTCTGCCTTTTCAATTCCGATACCGCTTGTTGCATTTCCTTGCGGGTCAATGTCTACTAAAAGTACTCTTTTCCCTATGTATGCTAAGCAGGCGCCTAGGTTGACAGAGGTAGTCGTTTTGCCGACTCCGCCTTTTTGATTCGCGATTGCAATAACTTTGCCCACAATGTCACCTACCCTTTTTCCTAAATTCTTACTTATATTCTATCAAATATTCATCTATTAAACTGCTAATTTGCCATTACAAAGAAAATGACTATTTGCCATTTTCAAAAACAAAATGGCCATGGTAACTATTTTATCACGAAATAGATTTGTTTTTGTTTTTTTTCGAAAAATATTCATGCAATGGATTATTTCAATAAATACCATTATCATCCATTTAGAAGGATAATGACCCACTTAAATAAAAGGCTGTAATAAACTTGTCTGTTGATTTCCGCTCCAATCAACAGGGTTAAATAATCAACAATATCCTTTAACACTGCCAAATAAAAAAAGACCAAACAATTATTGTTTGGTTCATCTGTTATCTATTTTATTTTTTCTTCGGAATTCGAATGGTGAATTGGTAGAATTCATCAAACTCTTCTTCCTCCGCATTAAGATCTATTCCACTATCTGAAACCATCGATAAGGATTGCCTAATTGTATTTACGGCAATTCGCATATCCTTACTGAATGCTTTCCTTTTTGGCTTAGGCTTTTGATTTTTTTGTTCAAGCAGTTTGACAACGCGGTCCTCGGTTTGCTTTACATTTAAGTTTTTCTCCATTATTTCCTGTAAAAGCAGGACCTGTTTCTCAGGATTCTTCAAAGGAATCAACGCACGGGCATGACGCTCCGTTATAATTTTATTTAATAATGCTTCCTGAATCTCCTGTGGCAACTTGAGCAGCCGAAGCTTGTTCGCTACGGTCGATTGTCCTTTCCCAAGACGCTGTGCGAGAGCCTCTTGGGTTAAATTATGAAGCTCCAGCAGTTTGCCATATGCAATCGCCTCTTCAATCGGTGACAACTCTTCCCGCTGCAGATTCTCAATTAAGGCAACAGAAGCTGTTTCAGTATCGGACATATTCTTAACAATCGCCGGAACCTCATCCCATCCCAGCTTTTTCATGGCACGCCAGCGCCGCTCACCGGCAATAATTTCGTACCGATCTTTGTCAAATTGTCTTACAACAATTGGCTGGATGATTCCATGAATATGAATGGTTCGTGACAATTCCTCAATTTTTTCATCATCAAAAACCGTCCGGGGCTGGAAACGATTTGGAAAGATATTGTCAATTGGAATCTTCTTGATTTCTTCATTTCTATCAATTTCGATTTCTTTCTCAAGTTCTAGGTCTTGTTCTCCCTTTTCGCCAAGACCAAAAAAGCGTGTAAACGAATGCCTCATCCCCAACACCACCTTTACGAAACTCCCTATTATTTATTCTCTATTCGAATAATATCTTCCTGCCACTCAAGGGTATTTTTCAAAAATTGATTCTTTCCATTTCTTATTACTCAATCGGCATTTTACCAGGGGTACCTGGCTTACGCGGGTATTTCCTTGGCGTTTGTTTCTCTTTCTTAATGATCAAAATATTCCGTTCACTTTCTTCAATTGGTAATGTAAATGTAAACACCTTTTCCAATTTTCCGCCGAGGGTTGAAATGGCCTTTTGGCCAGCTTCTAATTCATCATTGGCATGTGCAGCCTTCATTGCGATAAAATGGCCATCCACTTTCACAAGCGGCAAACATAGCTCGCTTAAAACAGACATTCTGGCAACTGCTCTTGCCGTAACAACATCAAACGATTCCCGATAATTTGGATTCACTCCAAATGTTTCGGCGCGGTCATGGATAAATTGAACATTTTCTAATTTAAGTACACTTGCCAAATGGTTTAAAAATGAGATTCGCTTGTTGAGTGAATCAACAATAGTGATCTCTATTTGCGGAAAAGCAATTTTTAAAGGAATGCTCGGAAATCCGGCACCCGCCCCGACATCACAAAGATGAAAGGGTTTTGTAAAATCAAAATAAAAGCCCGCAGTTATGGAGTCGTAAAAATGTTTTAAATACACATCGGCTTTATCCGTGATGGCTGTCAAATTCATTTTTTCGTTCCACTCAACAAGGGTTTCGTAATATATTTCAAATTGCTCCAACTGCCTTGAGGAGAGGGTAATTCCCTTTTCCCCCAGCATGGATTCAAATTGTTCAACATTCATGTAAATATTCCTCGCTGTCTAGCTCCAGCGCCCTTGACCAAGGCGCTTCGGCATTTCTAATTTGAAACCCTAGCGATCCTGCCCTGTTCTAAATAAACAAGCAGAATGGAAATATCAGCAGGGTTTACCCCGGAAATTCTTGATGCTTGGGCAATCGATAACGGTTTAATTTTTTTCAATTTTTGTCTCGCTTCTGTTGCCAATCCGTTAATCGCATCATAATCAATATTTTCAGGAATTTTCTTATTCTCCATTTTCTTTAAGCGGTCAACCTGCTGAAGTGATTTTTCAATATAGCCCTCATATTTAATTTGGATTTCGACTTGTTCTTTAATTTCAGTATCCAAAGTAACATCACTAGGAGTAAGACCCTCAATATGTTCATAGGACATTTCGGGACGTTTTAACAGGTCAGATGCACGAATACCATCTTTTAGTTCACTGCCGCCCTGGCTTTTAATTAGATCCTGAACTTCCTTTGAAGGTTTGATGATTGATGACCATAATCGTTTCTTTTCAAGTTCAATCGCTTCTTTTTTAGCTAAGAAATGCTGATATCGTTCCTCACGGATTAGTCCAATTTCATGGCCAACTTCCGATAACCTCAAGTCAGCATTATCGTGGCGTAAAAGAAGACGATATTCTGCCCGTGATGTAAGCAGACGATATGGTTCATTCGTCCCCTTGGTAATGAGATCATCAATTAAAACACCAATATACGCATCCGAGCGGCTTAACACTAATTGCTCCCGGCCTAAAGCATTGAGTCCGGCATTAATTCCTGCCATGAGTCCTTGACCAGCTGCTTCTTCATACCCAGAAGTCCCATTAATTTGGCCAGCCGTGTAAAGATTTTTGACAATCTTTGTTTCGAGTGTCGGCCAAAGCTGTGTTGGCACAATGGCGTCATATTCGATGGCATAACCTGAGCGCATCATTTGAACATTTTCAAGACCAGGTATGGTTTTTAAGATTTGCTGTTGGACATCTTCCGGCAGACTTGTTGATAATCCCTGGACATATACTTCTTGTGTATTTCTTCCTTCCGGCTCAAGGAAAATTTGATGGCGCGGTTTGTCATTAAAGCGTACGACCTTATCCTCAATGGATGGGCAATAACGCGGTCCTGTCCCCTTAATCATTCCAGAATACATCGGTGAGCGATGGAGATTCTGATCGATTAATTGGTGGGTTTGTTCATTCGTATATGTTAACCAGCATGGAAGCTGGTCGGTAATGTATTGGGTTGTTTCATATGAAAAAGCTCGAGGTTGTTCGTCCCCAGGTTGAATCTCTGTTTTGTTGTAATCAATCGTATGGCTGTTAACCCTTGGCGGTGTCCCCGTTTTAAAACGAACAAGTTCAAAACCAAGCTCTTCTAGATGCTCTGATAGCTTAACAGCAGGCTGCTGGTTGTTTGGACCACTTGAATACTTTAATTCACCAAGGATGATTTCGCCGCGAAGGTAGGTACCAGTCGTAATTACCACTGTTTTCGCACGGTAAGTTGCACCTGTTTTCGTAACGGCGCCAACAACAGCACCGTCTTCGACAACCAGACGTTCAACCATTCCCTGTAAAAGAGTTAAATTCGATTCATTTTCAAGCGTGTTTTTCATTTCATGTTGATAGGCAAATTTATCAGCCTGTGCCCTGAGTGCCCTTACTGCAGGACCTTTCCCTGTATTCAACATCCTCATTTGAATATAGGTTTTATCAATATTTTTACCCATTTCCCCGCCAAGTGCATCGATTTCACGCACCACAATCCCTTTTGCTGGTCCGCCAACAGAAGGATTGCATGGCATGAAGGCCACCATATCGAGATTAATGGTAATCATTAATGTTTTTGCGCCAAGCCGTGCAGCCGCAAGGCCGGCCTCACAGCCCGCATGACCTGCACCGACGACAATGACGTCGTAACTTCCTGCTTCGTATTGCATTAAAAGTTCCTCCAATTTCCGAATGTCTCGGAATGTAAAAAAGTTTATTTCTAATTTTTACTTCCCTAAACAGAACTGTGAAAATAGCTGATCAATTAGGCTTTCATGGACACTATCGCCAATGACTTCCCCAAGCAGTTCCCAGACCCTTGTTAAATCAATCTGAACGATATCAATCGGAGTCCCCATCTCGACTCCGTCAATAGCTTCCTCTATCGAATGTAATGCCTGATTCAATAAAGCGATATGACGGCTGTTTGAAACATAGGTCATATCCCCGGCTTCAATTGAGCCGGCAAAAAATAATGAAGAGATAGCCTCTTCCAATTCGTCAACCCCACGGTCTTCAAGAAGAGAAGTTGTCACGAGCCTATGGCTTGCAGCCAGATCCTTAACCCGATCCAAATCAATTTTCTGCGGAAGGTCAGTTTTGTTAACAATGACAATCACATCCATATCTTCAACAGCCTTAAATAGATTTTCATCCTCCATTGTTAACTCATCAGAATAATTTAAAACGAGCAAGATTAAATCTGCCTCTCGTAAAACTTGTCGGGAACGTTCAACCCCAATCCGTTCAACAATATCTTCAGTCTCCCTGATTCCCGCAGTATCTAAAAGTCTTAACGGTACACCTCTTACGTTAACATATTCTTCAATGACATCACGTGTTGTCCCTGGAATATCCGTGACAATTGCTTTATTTTCATGAACCAAACTATTTAATAACGAAGATTTACCTACGTTTGGACGGCCAACAATAACCGTTGATAGGCCTTCACGTAAAATTTTCCCCTGCTGAGAGGTTTGCAAAAGCTTCATAATTTCTTCCCGTACATAAGCCGCTTTTTCCTTCAGCATTTTATGAGTCATTTCCTCGACATCATCATATTCAGGATAATCAATATTCACTTCCACATGGGCAAGTATTTCTAAAATCTCCTGGCGCAAACCGCGAATCAATCGCGATAATCTTCCTTCCATTTGCCCTAATGCAACGTTCATCGCCCGATCCGTTTTTGCCCGAATTAAATCCATAACTGCTTCTGCCTGCGATAAATCAATGCGCCCATTTAAGAAGGCCCGCTTCGTAAATTCACCCGGTTCAGCAAGCCGTGCTCCATTATTTAATATAAGCTGCAACACACGGTTTACAGAAACGATTCCACCGTGGCAATTAATTTCAACTACATCCTCTTTTGTAAAGGTTTTTGGCCCCTTCATAAGCGAAACCATTACTTCTTCCACCACTTGTCCATTTTTCGGATCAATTAGATGGCCATAATGAATCGTATGGGAAGCCATATCAATCAGCCTTTTCCCGCTGATACTTTTAAAAACCTTATCAGCAATTTTAAAGGCATCATCACCACTTAATCGTACAATTGCGATTGCACCCTCACCCATCGGTGTTGAAATCGCCGCAATCGTATCAAACTCCATTGTATTCACCTCTCTTACTTGCAAAAAATAATCTATAGAAGAAATGATATTTTGCTCCAAATTAATAGAATATCACATCAGTTTCAGTTAAAAAAGCAATCATAATTATCCACAACGACAGTTATTATCTTATATTTTAACTTATCCACATGTGAATAACAATAAAACAAACATTTTCATAAAAAAAGTTACGCACAGGATTTTAAAAACAGGTAATAGGAATTAGAGAATAAAAAAATGCACTTTATCGATTTGATAAAGTGCCTTTTTCTTTTTATTTAGATGGAGTAATAACAATGTACCGATGTGGTTCAGATCCATCTGAAAATGTCTTAACCCGTTTATTTTCAGATAACGCAGAATGAATAACTTTGCGTTCATAGGATGGCATCGGCTCCAAGGCCACGTCTTTCCCCGTTTTTACGGCCTTTTGAGCAAGACGATGAGCTAATTGAATCAACGTCTCATTCCTGCGGTTTCGGTAGTCTTCAGCATCCAAAATAACGGTCAAATATCGATTGGACGAACGATTGATGACAAGCTGAGTCAAATACTGCAAAGAATTTAAGGTTTGTCCTCTTTTTCCGATTAATAGAGCAATCTTTTCCCCTGTTAAAACAAAATTAACTTGTTTTCCTTCACGTTTTACTTCAATTTCAACCGGTGCTCCCATTTGTTCACTGATGCTTTTCAGGAAATTTTGGGCTTCCTCAATTGGATCAATGATTACGGTAACTTTTACCACTGCTGGGCGTGAACCAAAAATACCAAAGATCCCTTTTTTTCCCTCATCGATAATGTCGATTTCTGCGCGGTCCTTCGTTGTTTGTAATTGAGCTAAAGCTGATTCTACTGCTTCTTCGACATTTTGTCCTGTAGCAGTTACCTGTTTCACTTCTTTGCTCCCCCCGCATTGCCCGTGGATTGCGCCTTAAGTTCCGGGCCTTTTATAAAATAGGTTTGAACAATCATAAAAATATTTCCGACTACCCAGTACAACGAAAGTGCAGCTGGAAAGTTAAATGCAAAAATGACAATCATAATCGGCATCATCCAAACCATCATCGCCATTTGTGGATTTTGATTTTCTGTACCGGCCATCATCATTTTTTGCTGGATAAACGTCGTAATCCCTGCAACGATCGGTAAAATATAATAAGGATCCTTTTCTCCCAAGTCAAACCATAAAAAACTGTCCTGAGCGATTTCCCTTGTTCTCGAGATTGCATGATAGAAACCAATTAAAATCGGCATTTGAATGATTAATGGAAAACATCCGGCCATCGGGTTTACACCGTTTTTTTGGAAAAGTGCCATTGTTTCCTGCTGTAATTTTTGTTGTGTCTTTTGATCTTTAGAGCTGTATTTTTTTCTAAGTTCCGTTAACTGCGGCTGAAGTGCCTGCATCGCCTTCGAGCTTCTTGTCTGCTTAATCATAAGCGGCAAAATAACCAGGCGGATGAGGATGGTTACAACAATAATCGATAATCCAAAGCTTCCGCCAAGCAAATGAGCCACTTCTTTAATAAACCAAGATAATGGATATACAATGTATTGATTCCAAAACCCTGTACTTTCTGATGTGATCGGCTGCTTAATCTGACTGCATCCCGTTAAGAACAGGAATAAAGAAAGCATCCCCGACAAAAGTAATATTCTTTTTTTCAACCAAATTTCCCTCCTTGTCCAAGATATAAATATTTAATAAAAAAATGTTATTTATGTATATTTTTACTTATAAGTATTTTACCATTTTCCTGTATAAAATGTCTTATTACAAAGTAAAAAAGGGAAATACTCACCTTTATGTCCTTTTAACGTTTCTTTAAAACCTTTCCCACCTTTAAAACATGCGTTAAGCTCTTTTTTACTTCAAAGAAGTCCATTTCCGCTGCAGGTTTTCTCGCGATAATGATGTAATCATTTTCTGCATGGAGCTGATCCTTTAATTCAAAAATTGCCTGTCGAATATATCGTTTTATTTGGTTTCTGGTAACGGCATTTCCAATTTTTTTGCTGACCGACAAGCCAATTCGAAAATTTTCCTGGCCCTCTTTTCTTAATGAGTAGACAACAAATTGTCGATTTGCAAAGGAAACCCCCTTTTGAAAGGCTTCTTGAAACTCTTTATTTTTTTTGACCCTTAATTCCTTCTTCATCAAAACACCCTCAGTCTGAATAGTCTCAGTAATATTTTTCCCCTTAAATTAGAAAAAAGACCACTGAGACGTTTCAGTGGTCTAAGCTGATAATACTTTTCTTCCTTTTAGACGACGGCGAGCAAGAACTTTACGTCCGTTTGCTGAGCTCATACGACTGCGGAAACCGTGAACTTTACTATGCTTACGTTTATTTGGTTGATATGTTCTTTTCATTATATGACACCTCCCTGAGGAATAGCTATCAAGCTTAATGCCTTTGACAGTCTTATTTATTATAAAGAGGTCTACATAAGATTGTCAACCACCCTCCAGCTATTGTTCCTTATTTCCAATTTTTTTATCATACATGATTTTGCCGTTTTTTTTTAAAACTAAACTCAAGGGATCAGTTTATCCTCATATTTTTCTCTTGTGGATAAGTAATCGACAGTTTTTTTGCACCTTTCACAAGTTATCGACAGTTTTTTCACAAAGCCAATACTTGTGGACAATTTTTACCCACAGGACACACCTCTTGTGGATAAACTACGAAAAAGCATTGCACCTCTTGCTATTATTTGATATTATATTTGTGTTTTCACTCTGAATAACTTTGTCCTAATTTATCTTTATCCACAATTTGTGGATATCTTGTGGATAGGTTGTTCAAGCGTACTGCAGAAACTTGTCCACAGGAAGTGGATATTGTCGAAACTCCACTTTATTTCCTTATTATATATTTTTCCACAACCACTGTTTCGTATATTTATAAATTAATAGATTGTACAGCTTGTATAACTTGGTTTTTCACGGAACTTTCGGGGCTAGACTTTATTATTTAAAGTGAAGTTACACGATTTATCATTTTGAAAAGGAGGGGAAACTCGTTGGAAAATATTGCGGATCTTTGGAATGCAGCGCTGGCTAATATAGAGAAAAAAATCAGCAAGCCTAGCTTTGATACCTGGCTAAAGTCGACAAAGGCTCATTCCCTACAAGGAAATCTCCTTGTAATCACAGCACCGAATGAATTTGCGCGTGATTGGCTCGAGGAGCGCTATTCCCAGTTAATCGCAGGTATTCTCTATGAAATTACTGGAGAAGAGCTATCTGTGAAATTTATTATTCCGCATAATCAAAATGAGGAAGAAATGGATGTACCAGCGCCTCCAAAAAAGGCAAAAAAAGAAGAAGATCAAAATGACTTTCCGCAAAACATCTTAAATCCTAAGTACCTTTTTGATACGTTCGTAATCGGTTCAGGAAACCGTTTTGCTCATGCAGCATCGCTCGCTGTAGCTGAAGCACCGGCAAAGGCCTATAATCCTTTATTTATATACGGTGGAGTAGGATTGGGTAAAACCCACTTAATGCATGCGATTGGCCATTATGTATTGGATCATAATCCATCGGCAAAAGTCGTTTATTTATCATCAGAAAAATTTACAAATGAATTTATAAACTCGATTCGTGACAATAAAGCTGAAAGCTTTCGAAATAAATATCGAAATGTTGATGTCCTGCTAATAGATGATATTCAATTTTTGGCTGGAAAAGAATCAACCCAAGAGGAATTCTTCCATACTTTTAATGCTCTTCACGAGGAAAGCAAACAAATTATTATTTCAAGTGACCGTCCGCCAAGAGAAATTCCAACCTTGGAAGACCGTCTGCGTTCACGTTTTGAATGGGGGCTCATTACCGATATTACACCGCCTGATCTCGAAACAAGGATTGCCATCCTCCGCAAGAAAGCAAAAGCAGAAGGATTGGATATTCCGAATGAGGTCATGCTTTACATCGCCAATCAAATTGATTCAAACATCCGTGAACTCGAAGGTGCGCTTATTCGAGTTGTCGCTTATTCATCATTAATTAATAAGGATATCAATGCAGACTTAGCAGCAGAAGCATTGAAGGACATCATTCCAAGCTCAAAACCGAAGGTGGTTACCATTCTTGATATTCAAAGAATTGTCGGTGAACAGTTTGGCGTTAAACTGGAGGATTTTAAAGCAAAAAAACGGACTAAGTCAGTTGCTTTCCCGAGGCAAATTGCGATGTATTTATCACGGGAATTAACGGACCACTCCCTCCCAAAAATAGGAGAAGAGTTTGGCGGCAGAGATCATACTACCGTCATCCATGCCCATGAGAAAATTTCAAAAATGCTGCAGAGTGATTCACAGCTGCAAAAGCAAATGAAAGAATTAAATGAACTGTTAAAGGTTTAAATTACTCGGTTAATTATGTGAATAACTTTTACCCATTCATGCACAGTCTGTCCACATGTGGATAGGCTGTGTTTCCTTTGATAAAATAGGGTTATCCACATATCAACAGGCCCTACTAGTACTTCTACTATTTTTTTAAAAAATATTATTATATGTTATCGTCATTAAAAATATGCTTAATCGGAGGAATTTCTAAAATGAGATTTATCATTCAACGGGACCGCCTCGTTCAAAGTGTTCAAGATGTGATGAAGGCAGTCACTTCCAGGACAACCATTCCAATCTTAACGGGAATTAAAATTACTGCTGCAGAGGAAGGGGTTACCCTAACAGGAAGCGACTCTGATATATCGATTGAATCTTTTATTCCAAAAGAGGAAGCTGAGGATGAAATCGTTGAGATCCTACAAACCGGGGCCATTGTTTTGCAAGCAAAGTTTTTTAGTGAGATTGTAAAGAAGCTCCCGACAGATACTGTTGAAATTGAAGTACTTGGTTCGCTGCAAACGGTTATTCGTTCAGGAAAATCTGAATTTAACTTAAATGGTCTTGATGCAGAGGAATATCCACATCTTCCGCAAATTGAGGAAAATAATAAATTCCATATTGCAACAGATCTATTAAAAGCAATGATCAGGCAAACAGTTTTCGCTGTGTCCACCTCAGAAACACGCCCCATCTTGACAGGTGTAAACTGGAAGATCGAAAATGGGGAGTTAACCTGTATTGGTACAGATAGCCACCGCTTGGCATTAAGGAAAGTAAGAATTGAAGCAGAAAATAGTGAAACCTATAATGTGGTAATCCCAGGGAAGAGTTTGAATGAATTAAGTAAGATTATTGATGATTCCAATGAATTAATTGACATAGTGATAACAGAAAATCAAATTTTGTTTAAAGCGAAACATTTATTGTTCTTCTCAAGACTGTTAGAAGGTAACTATCCAGATACTTCCCGACTAATTCCAAATGAAAGCAAAACGGATGTAACTGTAAATACAAAGGCATTCTTACAGGCTATTGATCGTGCGTCTTTGCTTGCTCGTGAAGGTAGAAATAATGTTGTTAAATTCACAACAAATGAGGGAGGAATCATCGAAGTTTCTTCTAATACACCTGAGGTTGGTAAGGTCGTCGAAGAGATTCAAAGCCAATCGATTGAAGGCGAAGAATTAAAAATTTCCTTTAGTGCAAAATATATGATGGATGCGTTAAAAGCATTGGAGGGTACTGATATTTGTATCAGTTTTACCGGAGCGATGCGCCCATTCCTGATTCGCCCGCTTCATGACGAAACAACTCTGCAACTAATTTTACCGGTAAGAACGTACTAAAAATACCTAAGTACTGGATCTGGATCCTTTTCAAAGTCCAGGATGAACTTTCATAAAAAAGTATAGAGCTGCCACAATAAATGGCAGCTTTTTTAGATTTTTTTGTATCTAACTGATTTTTTTAGTAAAATAAAGTATTGAGACCATTTTTTGAAAAGAGTGATTAATTATGTCTGCCAAAATAGAAATAGATACAGAATTTATTACATTAGGGCAATTTCTTAAATTAGCGGATGTGATCCAAACCGGTGGAATGGCAAAATGGTTTTTAAGTGAGCATCAAATTATTATCAATGGTGAACAAGATCAAAGAAGAGGAAGAAAACTTCGTCAAGGGGACAAAGTGGAAATACCCGGATTCGGAGAATTCCTTATTACGGAAAAATAGAGGATGTTACGTTCATGTATATTGAACAATTAGCCTTAAAAGATTATCGGAACTATGAAACATTATCCGTTGAATTTGAAAATAAAGTAAATGTTATCTTGGGTGAAAATGCCCAAGGGAAGACCAATGTAATGGAGTCCATCTATGTTTTAGCCATGGCTAAATCCCATCGGACCTCAAATGACAAAGATCTTATTCGTTGGGATCAAGAGTATGCTAAAATAGAGGGTAGAATCCAAAAACAGTATAGTTCTTTGCCTCTGCAACTGGTGATCTCCAAAAAGGGGAAAAAGGCAAAGTGCAATCACATTGAACAACAGAAATTGAGTCAATATGTCGGGAACCTTAATGTCGTTATGTTTGCGCCAGAGGATTTAAACTTGGTAAAGGGCAGTCCACAGGTAAGAAGGCGCTTTATAGATATGGAAATTGGTCAGGTATCACCAGTCTATTTACATGATATGAGTCAATATCAAAAAATACTTCAACAGCGGAATCATTTTTTAAAAATGATGCAAATAAAAAAGCAGTCTGACCAAACAATGCTCGAAATATTAACGGAACAGTTTATTGAAACAGCGGTAAAAATTATTAATAAGCGATTTGAGTTCCTGCAGCTGCTTCAAAAGTGGGCAGAGCCTATCCATAGCGGCATCTCTAGAGGGCTAGAAACGCTTAAAATTGAGTACAAACCATCAGTGGATGTATTAGAAGGCCAAGATTTGTCGAAAATGGTAGCATCCTTTGAGGAAAAATTCAACAAGGTTAAAACAAGAGAGATAGAACGCGGGACAACTTTGTTTGGTCCCCATCGTGACGATCTATTGTTTTTCGTCAATAATCGGGATGTGCAAACCTTCGGATCACAGGGGCAGCAGCGGACAACCGCTCTTTCTGTTAAACTTGCCGAAATTGAATTAATTCATTCACAGATTGGCGAGTTTCCAATCTTACTCCTTGATGATGTGTTATCAGAATTAGATGACTATCGTCAGTCACATCTGCTAAATACCATTCAAGGAAGGGTTCAGACCTTTGTAACAACGACAAGTGTTGATGGAATTCACCATCAAACATTAAAAGATGCTTCAACATTTGAAGTAGAATCCGGTGTGATCAAGAAAGTGGATTGAGGTGGGAGTGTGTATATTCATATTGGGGAGGATTTAAATATCAGGGCAAGGGACATTATATCTATTCTAGATAAAGAGAGTGCAAAATCTTCTGTGATGGTAGAGGAGTTTTTACACCAGCATGAAGATAAAGTCATTAACCTTTCAAAAAACCCCTTTAAGTCGGTTGTAATAACATCCGACAAAATTTATTTATCCCCTATTGCTTCCGGGACCTTAAAGAAACGTTCAAGTCAAAAGAATTTATCGGATTAATAAATTACGAATAAATAATCTTCTAGCTTTTAAATAGATTGACTTTGTAAGAAAGTGCAGGTGAAAAGCTTTGACAATGGAACAAAACACAGTTCAAGAACAAGCATATGAAGCTGACCAGATACAAGTATTAGAAGGACTCGAGGCTGTTCGAAAAAGACCGGGGATGTATATTGGTTCGACAAGCGGAAAAGGCCTCCATCATCTTGTTTGGGAGATCGTTGATAATAGTATTGATGAGGCTTTGGCGGGATATTGTACTGAAATTAATGTCATCATTGAAAAAGATAACAGTATTACCGTAAAGGATAATGGCCGGGGAATCCCTGTTGGAATCCAGGAAAAAATGGGAAGGCCTGCTGTTGAAGTTATCATGACGGTACTTCACGCCGGAGGGAAATTTGGCGGCGGCGGATACAAGGTATCAGGAGGACTACATGGTGTAGGTGCTTCCGTTGTAAATGCGCTGTCAACGGAACTTGAGGTTTTTGTTCATCGGGACGGTCATATTCACTATCAAAAGTATGAACGCGGAGTTCCAGTTGCCGATTTAAAGATCATTGGGGAAACCGATATAACCGGTACAATTACACGTTTTAAACCGGACGGAGAAATTTTTACCGAAACATTGGAATACGATTACGATACCCTCGCAACACGGATTCGTGAGCTTGCTTTCCTTAACAGGGGCTTAAGAATAACCATTGAGGATAAACGTGTTGAAAATAAAAAGAGTGAATACCATTATGAAGGCGGTATTAAATCGTATGTTGAACATTTAAACCGCACAAAGGAAGTCATTTTTGAAGACCCAATTTATATCGAGGGTGAACGTGACGGAATTAGTATCGAAGTGGCCCTTCAATATAATGAGGGATATACAGAGAGTATCTACTCCTTTGCAAACAATATTCATACTTACGAAGGCGGAACACATGAGTCAGGCTTTAAAACCGCTTTGACGAGGGTTATAAATGATTATGCTCGGAAAAATAGTTTAATTAAAGAGGCAGATGCCAATCTTTCAGGTGAAGATGTTCGGGAAGGTCTAACAGCTATAGTTTCGATTAAGCACCCTGATCCGCAATTTGAAGGGCAAACCAAAACCAAGCTTGGCAACTCTGAAGTAAGAGCTATTACAGATGCCTTATTTGCAAGCCATTTCGATAAGTTTCTTATGGAAAACCCTATAGTAGCGAAGAAAATTGTTGAAAAAGGTTTAATGGCGGCTAGAGCAAGACTAGCGGCAAAAAAGGCGAGGGAATTAACAAGACGTAAGAGTGCTTTAGAAGTATCCAGTTTACCTGGGAAATTAGCGGATTGTTCTTCAAAGGATCCTTCAGAGAGTGAATTATATATTGTTGAGGGTGACTCAGCGGGTGGTTCAGCGAAGCAAGGTCGTGACCGTCATTTCCAGGCAATTTTACCTTTAAAAGGGAAAATCCTTAATGTTGAGAAGGCACGCCTTGATAAGATTCTCTCTAATAATGAGGTACGGGCCATGATAACCGCCATAGGAACTGGAATTGGGGAAGACTTTGACATTTCAAAAGCACGTTACCATAAAGTTGTTATTATGACAGATGCAGACGTCGATGGTGCACATATTCGTACACTAATTCTAACGTTCTTTTACCGGTATATGAGGCAAATTCTGGAAGCGGGTTATGTCTTTATCGCCCAACCACCTTTATATAAGGTACAACAAGGTAAACGAGTCGAGTATGCTTATAATGATAAAGAATTGGAAAAGGTTTTTGCAGTGCTGCCAAGTGCACCGAAGCCGAATGTCCAACGTTACAAAGGTTTAGGAGAAATGAATCCGGAACAGCTATGGGAAACCACAATGGATCCTGCTAATCGCAGCATGCTTCAAGTAAATCTTGAGGATGCGATAGAAGCAGATGAAACCTTTGAAATGCTTATGGGTGAAAAGGTAGAACCGCGCCGTAATTTTATTGAAGAAAACGCAAAATACGTTAAGAATTTAGATATCTAAACAGCTCCAGCGCCTCGATGGATTGCAATAAGACAATAAGAAAAGAAAGCAACATGCTAGATTGATTAAAAGGGTAGAGGGGTGACCACTATCCTCCTTTTTTCGTTTACCTGCCTATCAGCGTGAACGTTTTAAGGCTATTTTCACCCCGAATAGGAGGTTTTCAAAAAATGTCTGAAACATCAAATCCTCAAATTAAAGAAATAAATATTAGTCAGGAGATGAGGTCATCTTTCCTTGACTATGCAATGAGTGTTATTGTTTCCCGTGCACTTCCAGATGTTCGTGATGGGCTGAAACCGGTACATCGCCGTATACTTTATGCAATGCATGATCTTGGGATCCACGCGGACAAACCCTATAAAAAATCAGCCCGTATCGTTGGTGATGTAATCGGTAAATATCATCCACACGGTGATTCAGCTGTTTATGAAACAATGGTTCGGATGGCCCAGGATTTTAACTATCGCTATATGCTTGTTGACGGCCACGGAAACTTTGGTTCGGTAGACGGCGACGCGGCTGCAGCGATGCGTTATACAGAATCAAGAATGTCTAAAATCTCTATGGAATTATTACGAGATATCAACAAAGATACGATTGATTATCAGCCAAACTATGATGGCGAAGAAAAAGAACCAGTAGTTTTGCCTGCTAGATTTCCTAATTTATTAGTGAACGGTACAACGGGAATTGCAGTTGGTATGGCTACCAATATCCCTCCTCACCAGCTTGGAGAAGTCATTGATGGGGTGTTAGCTGTCAGTCATGATCCAGAAATAACGACCCAAGAATTAATGGAAATCATCCCCGGACCTGATTTTCCAACAGGAGGTATTATTCTTGGACGAAGTGGAATCCGTAAAGCATACGAAACTGGCAGAGGTTCTATCACTCTCCGTGCAAAAGTAGAAATTGAACAAAAATCAAATGGTAAAGAAGTTATCATTGTTAATGAGTTACCATACCAAGTAAATAAAGCAAGGCTAATTGAAAAAATTGCTGAATTGGCCCGTGATAAAAAAATTGAAGGGATAACAGACCTAAGGGATGAATCCGACCGCAGAGGGATGCGTATTGTTATTGAGGTTCGTAAGGATGCAAACGCAAACGTTCTTCTAAATAACTTATATAAACAAACCGCACTGCAAACTAGCTTTGGTATCAATACCTTGGCCCTGGTAGACGGACATCCGAAGGTATTGAATCTTAAACAATGTTTAGTTTATTATCTAGATCACCAAAAGGTAGTTATTCGCCGCAGAACTGAATTTGAATTACGCAAGGCAGAAGCGCGTGCTCATATTTTAGAAGGATTGCGTATTGCCCTAGATAACTTAGATGCGGTAATTAACTTAATTCGCAGCTCGCAAACAACGGAAATTGCCCGGGAAGGCTTAATGACTCAATTTAACCTTTCTGAAAAGCAAGCTCAAGCTATTTTAGATATGCGTTTGCAACGTCTAACAGGGTTAGAAAGAGAAAAGATTGAGGAAGAATATCAGGGTTTAGTTAAGCTCATTGCGGAATTAAAGGCAATTTTAGCAGATGAAGAGAAGGTTCTAGAAATTATCCGTGAGGAACTACTAGAAATTAAAGAACGTTTCAATGATACACGCCGTACCGAGATTGCCACAGGCGGAATTGAAAATATTGAGGATGAGGATTTAATCCCAGTTGAAAATATTGTCATTACCTTAACACATAATGGCTATATTAAACGCCTTCCTGTCTCAACTTACCGTGCCCAAAAACGGGGCGGCCGTGGTATTCAGGGAATGGGAACGAATGAAGATGATTTTGTTGAACATCTCATTACTACATCCACACATGATACGATTCTCTTCTTTACAAACAAAGGAAAGGTATACCGATCAAAAGGATATGAAATTCCGGAATACAGCCGGACGGCTAAAGGAATTCCAATTATTAACCTGCTCGGTGTGGAAAAAGGAGAATGGGTGAATGCAATCATCCCTGTTGAGGAGTTTGTAGATGATTGGTTCTTGTTCTTTACAACAAAAGAAGGAATCTCAAAACGATCACCATTAACATCGTTTGCTCATATCCGTAATAATGGCCTGATTGCTTTAAATTTAAGGGAGGGCGACGAACTTATTTCAGCGCGCTTAACTGATGGTAATAAGCATATTATCATCGGAACTCAAAAAGGGATGCTCATCCGTTTCCCTGAAACTGATGTAAGGTCAATGGGCAGAACAGCCACAGGGGTAAAAGGAATTACCTTAGACAGTGACGATGAAGTTGTTGGTATGGAAGTGTTAGAAGAGAATAACGATATCCTGATTGTAACCAAAAATGGTTATGGAAAACGTACTCCAGCCGCTGAATACCGTATCCAGGGCAGAGGTGGGAAAGGTATTAAGACTTGCCATATTACCGAGAAAAATGGTGATCTTGTCTCGATGAGAGCCGTAACCGGTGAAGAAGATCTAATGCTCATTACCACCGGCGGTGTCCTAATCCGTACTGACGTTGGTGGTATTTCTACAATGGGACGAAATACGATTGGTGTAAAGTTAATCAGTATGAGAGAAGATGAACATGAATTTGTTGCGACCGTAGCGAAGGTTGAAAAAGAAGAAGAAGAAGAAACCCCTGAAGATGCCAATGAAAGTGCAGCTGAAGCGAACCATGAAATGAATGAGAATGCATCTGAAGAAGTTCAGCCGATTAAAGAAGAAGAGGAATAATAATAAAAAAAAGAGGAACAAATAATGTTCCTCTTTTTTTATTTTAACCTTGATTCATTAGGGAGAACCTGATATAATCATTTAGGTCGACATAAGAACTTTGTCTTCCGAAAAGAAAAAGATAAAAAAGTTGTTGATAATATACTGGATATGTGGTATATTAATAAAGTCGCTTTTGAGTGACGGAGAGAAATTGATCTTTGAAAACTAAACAAACAAAAACGTCAACAAACAATAATATTCATTTCTTTTGAAATGAAGCCAACGTAACATTCGAGCTAAATCAACTTTCTTGGAGAGTTTGATCCTGGCTCAGGACGAACGCTGGCGGCGTGCCTAATACATGCAAGTCGAGCGAATCAATAGGAG
>NZ_SMYO01000019.1 GCF_004358205.1 Bacillus salipaludis | reverse complement strand
AAAACTTCTTCTGTATTATCTAGTTTTGAGGGAATGATACCTCAAACTTAATAGTCTGGCAATAATGGCGAGAAGGTCACACCCGTTCCCATACCGAACACGGAAGTTAAGCTTCTCAGCGCCGATGGTAGTTGGGGGCTGTCCCCCTGTGAGAGTAGGACGTTGCCAGGCATAATGAGGGACAACCTGATGAGGGTTGTCCTTTTTTGTGTTTTGTGGACGTAATTACAGTAATCACCCCCTCCTATATCTAATTACAGACAAATATCCCCAAACATTTTACCACCACCATGTTTCACAATGACGAGATTTGGAGAAAATCATTAGTATCTGATTGTTGAAACTTCAAACGCTTTTCAGTATAATTAATGTCAAATATAGTCAAAGTCAGAAACACCAGCTAAACAATAATTTAAATAAAATCAAGCAAAAGGAGGTGAATCCTGGCAGCGGCAAAATATTGAAAAAAATCAAATAAGCTGCAGCCAGTTGGGAAGATGAGAAACATCTCCGACATTATTGAAAATTATTTAAAAGCAGTGTTAGAAAAAAGCGAACAAGACCTCGTTGAAATTAAACGAAGTGAAATTGCAGATAAATTTCAATGTGTACCATCACAAATAAATTACGTAATTAATACCCGGTTTACAATAGAAAGAGGATATATTGTTGAGAGTAAACGCGGCGGTGGAGGGTATATAAGAATTACGAAAGTACAATCCCACGAATTTGCCGATCTAATCCATCATTTGATCTCACTTGTAGAGGAACGAATCAGCCAGGCAAGTGCTGAAGATGTTATTCTAAGACTTGTACATGAAGAAATTATTACAAATCGAGAAGCAAAAATCATGTTAAGTGTAATTGATCGTTCCGTTTTATATATTGAACTTCCGTACCGTGACGAATTGCGGGCAAGAATGTTAAAGGCAATGTTAACTACCTTAAAATATAAATAATGATACTAGCTGGAGGGGTGATGAGGATGATTTGCCAGGAATGTAATCAAAGGCCTGCAGCACTCCACTTCACAAAAATTATTAATGGTGAAAAAACAGAGGTTCATCTTTGTGAGAAATGTGCACAGGAAAAAGGGAATATGTTTATGTTAAATGGAGGCTCAAGTTTTGCCTTTAATAATTTATTAGCTGGACTTTTGAATATTGATCCTTCCTATCAAAAACAGGAAAAGAGCCCATTTCATCAGGAGGAAATTCTTCAATGCAGCCATTGCTCAATGACGTTTCCACAATTCTTAAAAATTGGACGCTTCGGATGTGCGCATTGTTATGAAACTTTTAAGGACCAGCTAAAGCCTGTTTTAAAACGTCTTCACAGCGGAAACTGGTCCCATAGTGGAAAGATTCCCAAAAGAATCGGTGGTGGCATTCATCTTCGAAAGCAAATCGACGAATTAAAAAATGAATTAAGAGATTTGATTACCCATGAAGAGTTTGAAAAAGCAGCAGAAGTACGTGATGAGATTCGTACACTTGAAAAACAGTTAACGGGCAGTCAGGGGGGAGGGGAATAAAATGCCGCTTGAACGATTTATTAACCAAGCCCTTAGTTCATGGATGAGGCAGGTAGGGCCTGATTCAGATATAGTACTTAGTTCGCGAATCCGTTTAGCTCGAAACTTTGAGAAATATAAATTTCCGACATTATTTTCGCATGAAGAGGCAAAAGAGATTATTGCCAATCTAGAGGAAGTTTTAAATACGGCGGATATCACAAAGTTTGGGCAAATGGAATTATTAAAGATCAATGACCTACAGCCTCTTCAAAAATTAGTTTTAGTTGAAAAACATTTAATCAGTCCTCTTCTTGCAGAAGATTCACCCTATGGAGCTGTTCTTTTAACCGAAAATGAAGAAGTTAGTATTATGGTTAATGAAGAGGATCATATCCGTATTCAGTGCCTGTTCCCCGGTTTGCAGCTAAAAGAAGCACTTGAAGCAGCGAATGAAATTGATGACTGGCTTGAAAGCCGGATTCAATATGCATTTGATGAAAAACATGGTTATTTAACAAGCTGTCCCACAAATGTGGGAACCGGTCTCCGTGCTTCCGTCATGATGCATTTGCCTGGACTAATCCTAACGCAGCAAATGAATCGGATTATCCCGGCGATTAACCAATTAGGTCTTGTAGTTAGAGGGATTTATGGAGAGGGCAGTGAAGCATTAGGAAATATTTTTCAAATATCCAATCAAATTACTCTTGGGAAATCAGAAGAAGATATCTGCCGTGATTTAAAGGGGGTTGTTAGTCAGCTAATTTCACAAGAAAGGTCGGCTCGTGAAGCATTACGCAAAACTTCAAACATACAATTAGAAGACAGGTTATTCAGATCGTTCGGTGTATTATCCAATAGCCGGATTATCGAATCGAAGGAAGCTGCGAAATGTTTATCCGACGTTCAGCTTGGAATTGATATGGGATATATCACGAATATGCCCAAGAATATGTTAACGGAATTAATGATTTCAACCCAGCCGGGATTCTTGCAGCAATATGCAGGCGGGCCACTAAGGCCGCATGAAAGGGATATAAGGCGTGCGGCTTTAATTCGAGAACGAATAAAAATGGAAACCGATAAAAGGTGAGGAGGAAGAGAATATGATGTTCGGACGTTTTACAGAAAGAGCTCAAAAGGTATTAGCGTTAGCCCAAGAGGAAGCAATCCGTCTTGGCCATAATAATATTGGAACAGAGCATATTTTATTAGGACTGGTTCGTGAAGGGGAAGGGATTGCAGCAAAAGCACTTTATGGACTTGGTTTAGGCTCTGATAAAATTCAAAAAGAAGTTGAAAACTTAATTGGCAAAGGACAGGAAGTTCCGCAAACCATTCACTATACACCAAGAGCGAAAAAAGTAATTGAATTATCAATGGATGAGGCGAGAAAGCTGGGCCATTCATACGTTGGAACGGAACATATTCTCCTTGGTCTCATTCGTGAAGGTGAAGGAGTTGCGGCACGGGTTCTTAATAATCTAGGTGTTAGCCTAAATAAAGCACGCCAGCAAGTGTTGCAATTACTGGGCAGCAATGAGTCAGGCGGTCATCAGGGGAGTGCTTCTGCCAGCGCCAATACCCCAACACTGGACAGTCTTGCTAGAGATTTAACGGCAATCGCAAGGGAAGGAAGCCTTGACCCAGTGATTGGCCGAAGTAAAGAAATCCAGCGTGTTATTGAGGTATTAAGCCGCCGGACAAAAAACAACCCAGTTTTAATCGGGGAACCTGGTGTTGGTAAAACTGCAATAGCGGAAGGGCTTGCCCAGCAAATTGTTAATAATGAAGTTCCTGAGATTCTCCGGGATAAACGGGTCATGACGTTAGATATGGGAACGGTTGTTGCCGGTACAAAGTATCGCGGTGAGTTTGAGGACCGTTTGAAAAAGGTAATGGATGAAATCCGCCAAGCAGGTAATATCATTCTATTTATTGATGAACTACACACATTAATTGGAGCCGGTGGTGCGGAAGGTGCTATTGACGCCTCCAATATTTTAAAACCTTCCCTTGCACGCGGCGAGCTTCAGTGTATCGGTGCAACGACTCTGGATGAGTACCGTAAATACATTGAAAAGGATGCAGCGTTAGAGCGACGTTTCCAACCGATTCGTGTCGATGAACCGACAGCTGAAGAATCGATTCAAATTTTACAAGGATTGCGCGATCGCTACGAGGCACATCACCGTGTATCAATTACAGATGAAGCAATTGAAGCAGCTGTAAAATTATCGGACCGTTATATTTCTGATCGCTTCCTGCCGGATAAGGCGATTGACTTGATTGATGAAGCAGGTTCGAAAGTACGCTTACGTTCCTATACGACTCCTCCAAACTTAAAAGAACTAGAAGTAAAGCTTGAGGATGTCCGAAAGGAAAAAGATGCTTCAGTACAAAGCCAGGAATTTGAAAAAGCAGCATCTTTAAGGGATACGGAGCAGCGCCTGCGTGAACAGCTCGAAGAAACGAAAAAGACATGGAAAGAAAAACAAGGAAAAGAAAATAATGAAGTTACAGTTGAAGATATCGCGAATGTTGTTTCCAGTTGGACGGGAGTTCCGGTCTCAAGACTGGCTCAAACAGAAACAGAAAAGCTTCTTAATTTAGAAGAAATTTTACATTCTCGCGTAATTGGCCAGGAAGAAGCTGTTAAGGCGGTTTCGAAAGCAGTCCGTCGTGCACGGGCAGGATTAAAGGATCCAAAACGCCCAATCGGTTCCTTTGTTTTCCTTGGACCTACAGGTGTCGGGAAAACAGAGTTGGCAAGAGCACTTGCGGAAGCAATGTTTGGTGATGAAGAGGCAATGATTCGGATTGATATGTCTGAATACATGGAGAAACACTCCACTTCCCGTCTTGTCGGTTCCCCTCCGGGATATGTCGGCTATGAGGAAGGCGGACAATTAACGGAAAAAGTAAGAAGAAAACCTTATTCGGTTATTTTGCTGGATGAAATTGAAAAGGCACATCCTGATGTTTTCAATATTCTCTTGCAGGTTCTTGAAGATGGGCGCTTAACTGACTCAAAAGGAAGAACGGTTGATTTCCGTAATACCGTCTTGATCATGACATCAAACGTGGGTGCCGAGGCATTGAAACGCAATAAATATGTCGGCTTTAATATCCAGGATGGTGAGCAGGATTACAAAGACATGAAAGGGAAAGTGATGGAAGAATTGAAGAAGGCCTTCCGTCCAGAGTTCTTGAACCGGATTGATGAAATCATTGTCTTCCATGCATTGGAGAGAAAGCATTTGCAGGAAATTGTTACATTATTGTCTGATCAGTTAACAAAACGCTTGAAAGAACAAAATATTGAGCTTGAGTTAACGGAGGCAGCGAAGGATAAGATCTGCCTGGAAGGATATGATCCGGAATATGGGGCAAGACCACTGCGCCGCGCCATTCAGAAGCATATTGAAGATCGCCTATCTGAAGAGTTGCTAAAAGGTACAGTGCTAACAGGCCAGAATGTGATCATTGATGTTGATAATGGTGAATTTACCGTAAGGACGGCGGAAAAAACTAGTCTAGCAAAATAGATTTATAAAAGGTACAATCGGAAAAACACAAGTAGAGGTACACGTGAATATCGTTGATCGTGTGCCTCTTTATTTTTACATATTTATCCAATTGATTATTTGTTGTACAATAGGTGTGTAGATTACTTAAAGGCAAAAGAGGTAGAAGTAATGGTAAAGCGAAAAACTAAGTTCATGTGTCAGGAATGTGGATATGAATCTCCCAAATGGATGGGGAAATGTCCGGGATGCGGTCAGTGGAATAAGATGGTCGAAGAGGTAGAGGTAACGGGTGGAAATCGAAGAGGAGCCTTTGCACATGCCCAGGGCGGTGCGGAGATTCTTTCAAAGGCTATGCCGATCACGTCCATTGAAACAGGCAGTGAACCAAGGATTTTAACCAATTTGAGTGAGCTTAACCGAGTACTGGGTGGTGGAATTGTCAGGGGATCATTGGTCCTGATTGGCGGTGATCCAGGTATTGGTAAATCCACACTTCTTTTGCAGGTATCATCACAGCTCGCCCATAATGGGAATAAAGTTTTATACATATCCGGTGAAGAATCGCTAAGGCAGACCAAGCTTCGTGCCGAGCGCTTAGGGGTATCTTCTGAAAATTTATTTGTGTATTCGGAAACAAGCCTAGAGGAAATTAACCGCACGATCGAAGCTGCGAATCCGGCCTTTGTCATTATTGATTCGATTCAAACCATTTACCATCCCGAGGTTACTTCAGCCCCGGGCAGCGTTTCACAGGTTCGTGAATGTACGGCCGAGTTAATGAGAATTGGAAAGACGAAGGGAATTGCGATTTTTATTGTTGGGCATGTAACGAAAGAAGGTTCGATTGCCGGTCCAAGATTATTAGAGCATATGGTTGACACTGTTTTATATTTCGAAGGGGAACGGCATCATACGTACCGGATTTTACGTGCCGTGAAAAACCGCTTTGGCTCCACGAATGAAATGGGAATTTTTGAAATGAAAGAGGCTGGCCTTGAGGAAGTGGCGAACCCTTCGGAAATTTTTCTAGAAGAGCGTTCAAGGGGGGCGGCAGGTTCAACGGTTGTCGCTTCGATGGAGGGGACACGGCCAGTATTAGTGGAAATCCAAGCACTTATTTCTCCTACAAGCTTCGGGAATCCGAGAAGAATGGCCACAGGAATCGACCATAACCGGGTTCCGCTTTTAATGGCTGTATTGGAAAAGCGTGTCGGTATGCTGCTCGCCAATCAAGATGCCTATCTAAAGGTAGCTGGCGGAGTGAAGCTGGATGAACCGGCGATTGACTTAGCGATTGCGGTCAGCATTGCCTCAAGCTTTCGTGATCAGCCGACAAGACCAACGGACTGTATTATTGGGGAAGTAGGGTTAACCGGTGAGGTCAGAAGGGTATCTAGAATTGAGCAGCGTGTTCAAGAGGCAGCAAAGCTTGGATTTGAACGTGTGATTTTACCCGCTAATAATTTAAGTGGATGGACTGGACCAAAAGATATTCAATTAATTGGGGTTTCATCTGTAAGTGAAGCCCTTAAAGCAGCGTTGGGAGGGTAGTAGATGGAAGTAAAAAGGCTTGGTGAGCAATCTGTAAGTGAAGTATTACCATTCATTGCACCAGGAACACCCCTTCGTGAAGGAATCGATAATGTGCTTCGGGCTAACACCGGGGGACTGATTGTAGTTGGTTATAATGATAAGGTGAAAAGTCTTGTGGATGGCGGCTTTCAAGTGAACTGTCCATTTTCACCAAGCTTTTTATATGAACTTGCAAAGATGGATGGCGCGATTATTCTTAATGAATTGGGCACGAAAATTCTCTTTGCGAATGCCCATCTTGCTCCGGACTCCACGGTGCCCTCCTCAGAAACAGGGATGCGCCACCGGACTGCTGAACGGGTGGCCAAACAAACAAAAGCGCTTGTGATTGCAATTTCCCAAAGAAGAAATGTCATTACTCTTTATCAAGGGAATTTACGCTATGCACTTAGGGATATCGGTGTGATTTTAACGAAGGCCAATCAAGCAGTACAAACGCTTGAAAAATATAAGGCTGTCTTAGAAGAAAGTATTACAAACTTAAGCATTTTAGAGTTTGAGGAATCTGTTACCTATACAGACTTTTTACTAGTTCTTCATCGGTTTGAGATGGTGTTAAAAATAAAAAATGAATTACTAACTTATTTAAATGAACTCGGAACAGAAGGAAGGCTGATCCGACTGCAAATCAATGAAATTTTAACAGAACTGGAAGAGGAAATGATGTTAATCCTTAAGGATTATGCGTTTGACCGGGAGACGAAAGCGCAGGAGGTCCTGGGCCGGTTGCAAGTCATGGCGAATCATGAAACCATGGAAGATATGGTATTATTAAAAATGATGGGCTATCAAGGATATGTACATCTCGATGAAAATAAGAACCCAAGGGGATACCGGATTCTAAATAAAATTCCGCGGCTGCCTGCGGTAATTGTTGAAAATCTCGTAACACGTTTTGGTACGCTCCCTAAAATTATTTTTGCAACGGTAGAGGAGCTCGATGATGTGGAGGGAATTGGAGAAGTACGTGCTAAGAAGATTAAAGAGGGTCTGAGATTGTTAAAAGAACGTCTGTATACAGAGAGACAACTTTAAAAGGAATACATTTCAAAATGGTTACAATTTGGAAAAATAATCATGAAACGAAGGTTTCAAATTGATGAAAATGTTTATAATGAAATAGAGGAGGTGAAGGAATGTTAAAACGAATTGTTCAAGCTTGCTTCCTCATTACCGGAGGTACGCTTGGAATCTTATTAATCCCTGAATTACTTAAATTAATCAACATGAATGACATTCCGATTGTCAGTAACTCATATGTCACTGCTATTATAGGTGCAATTATTTTTTATCTTATTACCTTTTGGGCAGTTGATTATGTACATGAATTTATTAAATGGACTGAGGATTCTTTAATTAAAATCCCGGTAACGGATGTACTTTTCGGCAGTATTGGGTTAATTTTTGGATTATTGGTGGCCTTTTTAATTGGCTTTGCCCTAAATGCGGTAAAGGTGCCAATTTTGAATGCAGTCGCTCCCATTCTACTGACCTTACTATTTGGTTATCTCGGTTTTCAAGTTGGGTTTAAGAAAAGGGATGAGTTATTAAATCTCTTTACAAACCGAATTGGAAAGAAAAAGTCAGGAGAGGAAGAACCCGAAAAGGCAGCATTCCAGCAATTAAAAATTCTCGATACTAGCGTCATTATTGATGGACGGGTTGCTGATATTTGCCAGACAGGATTTTTGGAAGGAACCATTGTCATCCCCCAATTTGTGCTGGAAGAGCTCCAGCATATTGCTGATTCATCCGATGTTTTAAAACGAAATCGCGGTCGGAGAGGTTTGGATATTCTCAATCGTATTCAAAAAGAGCTTGCGATAAAGGTTGAGATTTACGAGGGAGACTTTGAAGAAATTCAAGAGGTAGACAGCAAATTGGTCAAGCTTGCCAAGTTGACCAATGGCATTCTTGTGACCAATGATTTTAATTTAAACAAGGTTTGTGAATTACAGAACGTAACGGTGTTAAATATCAATGATTTGGCGAATGCGGTTAAACCGGTTGTTCTTCCGGGTGAAGAATTAACGGTGCAGGTTATTAAGGACGGAAAAGAATACCATCAGGGAGTTGCTTACCTTGATGACGGGACTATGATTGTGGTCGAAGAAGGACGAGAGTATATTGGAAAAAGAATTGAGGTTCTTGTTACTAGTGTACTGCAAACATCTGCGGGAAGGATGATTTTTGCGAAACCAAAATTATTAGAAAAGGCTTTGTAACAAGAAAAGCGAAAGTGCTTTTGCCAGGCGTTGGAATTGACACTAAAAACGGCAGAGTATGTTAGATAGAATTGGGGTTATAAGATGGGCTACCAGGTCATTCTCCCGGCAGCAGGTCAGGGAAAAAGAATGGGTGCAGGGAAAAATAAGCTGTTGCTTGAGTTAAGCGCTATTCCTATATTGATCCATACATTAAGGGTGTTCGAAGAGGACGAAAAATGTGATGGCATAATATTAGCGATACATCCCCAGGATGAAGCTGAATTTAATGTCTTGCTTAAACAATATCAGATTGAGAAAGTAAAAGGCCTGGTACCGGGTGGAAAAGAACGTCAGCACAGTATCCATCATGCATTGAAAACAGTGAAGGATGGCGAAATGATTCTTGTTCATGATGCCGCCCGCCCCTTTATTAGAAAAGAATATATTCACCGTCTGATAAAGGCAGCGGAAGAAACTGGTGCGGCGATTATTGGCGTACCGGCAAAAGACACGATGAAAACAGTGCGCAATCGAACGGTGCTGGGAACAGTCGAACGATCTAGCTTGTGGGCAGTACAAACCCCACAAGCTTTTCGCATGTCCATTTTGCTTGAAGCCTATGAAAATGCAGAAAGTGAAAACTTTTTAGGGACGGATGATGCAAGCTTAGTGGAGCGAATCCCCCACCCCGTTACAGTGGTGGAAGGAGATTATGATAATATTAAGCTAACAACACCGGAGGATTTATTTTTTGCCGAAGCAATATTGAAAAAAAGAAAAGGGAGTTTTTAAAGATGTTTCGAATTGGACAAGGCTTTGATGTTCACCAATTAACGGAAGGACGCCCGCTCATTATCGGTGGTATAAAAATCCCTTACGAAAAAGGGCTGTTGGGCCATTCTGATGCCGATGTATTATTACATACCGTTTCGGATGCCTGTCTTGGCGCAATTGGAGAAGGGGACATCGGCAGGCACTTTCCGGATACCGATCCAAATTTTAAGGATGCTGATTCTGCTAAGTTGATGGAGCACGTATGGAAGCTCGTGAAAGAAAAAGGCTATGAGCTCGTAAATGCCGATTGCACTATCATTGCGCAAAAGCCAAAAATGGCTCCTTATATTGAGCAGATGAAAGGCCGGATTGCTGAATTACTTGAAGCAGCACCGGACCAGGTCAATGTAAAAGCTACCACTACAGAAAAACTCGGCTTTACCGGAAGAGAAGAGGGAATTGCAGCCCAGGCTGTTGTGTTATTAAAGAAAATAAATGCTTAATCTTTATACTTTACAGTGGTAAAATATCAGGTGAAAACAATTCCGAAAAGATGTCTAGCTGCAGCGCCTAGGGGCTTGAGGTCACAAGCCCCTGGGCAAGGCGCTTTTGCTTTTCTTAGGAGGCACTATATATCATGTCAAATGAAGTTCGTGTAAGGTATGCTCCAAGTCCAACTGGACATTTACATATTGGGAATGCTCGTACTGCGTTATTTAATTATTTGTTTGCACGCAATAAGGGCGGGAAATTTATCATCCGGATTGAGGATACTGATAAAAAGCGGAACATTGCCGGTGGAGAAGAAAGCCAATTAAAATATTTAAAATGGCTCGGAATGGATTGGGACGAAAGTGTTGATATCGGCGGTGAATATGGTCCATACCGTCAATCGGAACGGAATGATATTTATGAAGTCTATTACAAGCAATTATTAGAAAACGGTAAAGCTTATAAATGCTACTGCACCGAAGAAGAGTTAGAGGCTGAACGTGAAGGACAGATCGCTAGAGGGGAAAATCCTCAATATTCAGGAAAGTGCCGCCATTTAACAGCGGAACAGCGCAGCCAGCTTGAGGGCGAAGGCCGTCAGCCAAGCATCCGGATTGCGGTTCCCCAAGAAACAACCTATACATTTGATGATATGGTAAAAGGTGTTGTATCTTTCGAATCCGAAGGGATCGGCGACTATGTAATCGTGAAGAAGGACGGAACTCCAACCTATAATTTTGCTGTTGCAGTAGATGATCATTTAATGGAAATCTCCCATGTTTTACGTGGGGATGACCATATTTCAAATACCCCGAAACAGCTTGTAGTTTATGAAGCATTAGGCTGGGAACCGCCAATTTTTGGACATATGACCTTAATCGTCAATGAGAGTCGAAGAAAATTAAGTAAGCGCGATGAATCAATTATTCAATTTATTGAGCAATATGAGGATTTAGGTTATCTGCCGGAGGCATTATTTAATTTTATTACATTGCTCGGTTGGTCACCTGCAGGGGAAGAAGAAATTTATTCGAAAGCGGAATTTATTGAATTGTTTGATGCGGAACGACTTTCCAAATCACCTGCATTATTTGACAAGCAAAAACTTGCTTGGATGAACAATCAGTACATGAAAAAGGTGGAGCTTGACCGCGTTTATCAACTTGCGGTTCCACATTTAATCAAAGCAGGCCGTTTGCCTGAAAAAATGACGGAGGCCGAGCAGCACTGGGCTAAAAGTCTTGTTGCTCTTTTCCAAGAAAAAATGAGCTTTGGCGCAGAAATCGTCGAGCTTACCGAGTTATTTTTCAAGGATGAGGCAGAATATGAAGAAGAGGCAAAAGAGATTCTTTCCGGTGAACAGGTTCCGGAAGTGTTGAAGGCATTTTCCCATGAACTTGACCAGCTTCCAAGCTTTGAAGCAAATGGAATTAAAGCTGCAATGAAAGCTGTTCAAAAGTCAACAGGACAAAAAGGGAAAAATCTTTTTATGCCGATTCGTGCAGCCGTAACGGGTCAAACACATGGGCCGGATTTGCCGCAGGCGATTGAGCTTTTAGGAAAAGAAAAAATTCAAGCAAGAATTAATAAAATTATCAGTTAACAATTGAAATAAAAAAATAATATAGTAAAATTAAATAAATTCCATATGCATGAAAGTGAAGAAGAGGATAAGTAAAAAAATGATGTTTTAAAGAGAGAACCATCACCGGCTGAAAGTGGTTCAGGCCGCTCATTTTTTGAAATGCACCTCTGAGCCCCATTTCGAAAAGGAGGATTCCAGAGTAGATATGGGCGGAACCTATCCGTTAACAGGTAGAGTGAGACCGAAATAGAGTTTTGGTCTAATCAGAGTGGAACCGCGCTTAAGCGTCTCTGTCGTATAGACAGGGACGCTTTTTTATATTAATGGGGAATTTTGGGCTGTGTTTTCAAAAAAGGGGGGGAAACCATCATGTTTAAAACATTTAAAGAGGACGTTGAGGTTATATTTGAACAGGATCCAGCGGCACGAAGTTATTTTGAGGTGGTATTAACATATTCCGGTTTACACGCCATTTGGGCACATCGAATTGCTCATGCCTTCTATAAGCGAAAATTTTATTTTATCGCGAGGGTGATTTCGCAGGTCAGCCGTTTTTTTACCGGAATTGAAATTCACCCGGGGGCAAAAATAGGCAGAAGATTTTTTATTGACCATGGCATGGGTGTCGTCATTGGGGAAACCTGTGAAATAGGGGATAACGTAACAGTTTTCCAAGGGGTAACGCTTGGCGGAACTGGGAAAGAAAAGGGAAAACGTCATCCAACCATTAAGGACAACGCCTTGATTGCTACAGGGGCTAAGGTACTTGGATCAATTACGGTTGGGGAAAATTCAAAAATTGGTGCCGGCTCTGTTGTTTTAAAAGAGGTGCCGCCAAACTCTACCGTTGTAGGTGTTCCAGGCAGAGTTGTCATTCAGAACGGAAAACGAATTAATAAGGACTTCAACCATTGCGATCTGCCAGATCCAATTGCGGATCGGTTATCGGAAATGCAAAACGAGATCAATCGGTTACAGCACCATTTAGATGAACTGGAAGATGAAGGGAGCAAGCTTAATGACCATTCAGTTATATAATACACTTACACGAAAAAAGGAAACATTCGTTCCATTAGAAGAAGGTAAGGTAAAAATGTATGTCTGCGGTCCAACGGTTTATAATTATATTCATATAGGCAATGCGCGTCCGGCCATTGTATTTGATACCGTCCGCCGTTATTTGGAATACCGAGGCTTTGAGGTGAAATACGTATCAAACTTTACCGATGTTGACGATAAGCTGATTCGAGCAGCCAATCAATTGGGTGAAGATGTTCCGACAATTGCCAATCGCTTCATCCATGCCTATTTTGAGGATGTATCTGCATTAGGCTGCCAAAAAGCCGATGTCCATCCGCGTGTAATGGAAAATATGGATATTATTATCGACTTTATCAGCCAATTGATTGAAAAAGGTTATGCCTATGAGTCAGAGGGAGATGTCTACTTCCGTACAAGAAAGTTTGATGAATACGGTAAACTATCACATCAATCAATTGATGAGCTTCGGGTAGGGGCAAGGATTGAGGTTGGCGAAAAGAAACAAGATGATCTTGACTTTGCTCTATGGAAAGCTGCAAAGGAAGGAGAAATCTTCTGGGAAAGTCCGTGGGGAATAGGCAGACCAGGCTGGCATATTGAGTGCTCGGCAATGGCGAAAAAATATCTGGGTGAGACCATTGACATTCATGCCGGCGGACAGGATTTAACCTTCCCGCATCATGAAAATGAAATTGCCCAATCAGAAGCACTTTCTGGAAAAACATTTGCAAATTACTGGATGCATAATGGCTATATTAATATTGATAATGAAAAAATGTCAAAATCACTTGGCAATTTTGTGTTAGTCCATGACATTATTAAAAAGCATAACCCACAAGTATTACGATTCTTTATGCTGTCTGTTCATTACCGCAATCCAATCAATTATAGCGAGGAATTATTAGAAAGTACGAAGGCCGCATTCGAAAGGTTGACCACCTCCTACCAAAATTTAAAGCATCGCAAAGAGGCAAGTACAGACTTAACCAATAATAATCAGGAGTGGCTTGAAAAAATAGCAGAAATGCGCGGCCAATTTATAAAGGAAATGGATGATGATTTTAACACAGCTAATGCCATTTCAGTTCTATTCGAGCTTTCAAAATTGGCGAACTATTATTTGCTCGAAAAAAATACAGCGAAGATTGTAATCGATGAATTTATCAACGAATTTGAGCAATTGTTCCGCGTTTTAGGTTTAACACTTGAAAAAGAAGAAATGTTGGACGAAGAAATTGATGCCTTACTTGAAAAAAGAATTCAAGCCCGCAAGGATCGTAATTTTCAGTTAGCAGATCAAATTCGGGATCAGCTAAAAGCGTTGAATATTATTTTAGAAGATACACCTCAGGGTACACGCTGGAAAAGAGGATAATTCATGCTTGATTATGAGAACCATGTGGATGCAAAACAATTAAATAGTCTGGCACTTGCTTACATGGGTGATGCTGTATTTGAAATTTACGTACGGCGTCACCTGCTGCAAAGTGGAAAAGTAAGGCCAAACCAGTTACATCATGCCGGGACGAAATATGTTTCCGCAAAAGCGCAGTGCCAAATTTTGTTTCATATGATGGATGACCATCTTCTTACGGAAGAAGAAACGGCTGTCATCATGCGGGGCCGAAATGCAAAGTCAGGAACCGTTCCCAAAAATACGGATGTGCAAACGTACCGTTACAGCACTGCGTTTGAAGCACTGATGGGACATCTATATTTAACGGGGGAACTGATCCGGTTAGAAGAACTTATTCAAAAAGCATTTACCTATGTAGACGAAAAGAAAGGAGGAACAACAGGATGACCCAAGAATATATCATCGGAAAAAATCCAGTAATTGAAGCACTAAAGTCAAATCGCGATATCAATAAAATTCTCATTGCCGAGGGTTCACAGCGGGGGCAAATGCAGCAAATTACCCAGCTTGCTAAAGAGGGAAATGTGATTGTTCAATTTGTTCCAAAGAAAAAAATTGATCAAATTACAGATCAAAATCATCAAGGGGTCCTTGCGTACGTGGCAGCCTACCAATATGCAGAAATGGATGATTTATTTGCTGCAGCAGAAAAGAAAAATGAACCTCCTTTCTTTTTATTATTAGATGAAATTGAAGACCCGCATAACCTTGGTTCCATTATGAGAACAGCTGATTCGGTAGGGGCACATGGCATTATTATCCCAAAGCGAAGAGCTGTTGGACTAACCGCGACAGTGGCAAAAGCCTCGACTGGAGCAATTGAATATATACCTGTTGTCCGTGTGACAAATATGGCTCGTACCATTGATGAGTTAAAGGAACGGGGTGTATGGATTGCCGGAACAGATGCCAAAGGGAAAGAGGATTACCGTCAATTTGATGGGACGCTTCCACTTGGCCTCGTGATTGGCAGTGAGGGAAAAGGAATGGGCAGGCTTGTGCGAGATAAATGTGACTTCTTAATTCATTTGCCAATGGCCGGCAAGGTTACATCCTTGAATGCATCCGTTGCAGCGGCATTACTCATGTATGAGGTATTCCGAAAAAGGCACCCTCTTGAGGGATAGAAATGGATATCCTGCTTGTCGATGGCTATAACATTATCGGTGCCTGGCCCGATTTAAGGGGTTTAAAGGAACGTGATTTACCTGCCGCACGGGATCGCTTGGTGGAAAAAATGGCAGAATACCAAGCCTTTTCCGGTTACCGTGTGATCGTGGTTTTTGATGCACAGTATGTTCAGGGCACCGAGAAAAAATATAAAAATCATAAAGTAGAAGTGATTTTTACAAAGAAAAATGAAACAGCGGATGAACGGATTGAGAAATTGGCGATTAGCCTAAATAATCGAAAAACGCAAATTCACGTAGCTACATCTGATTTTACAGAACAATGGGCGATTTTTGGACAAGGGGCACTGAGGAAATCTGCTAGGGAATTACTGATTGAAATGTCTTCAATTGAAAAAGGCATAGAAAAGAGGGTAAAGAAAATTCAAGAGAAACGGCCTGCTGCAAAGATTCAAATTAGTGATGAAATGGCAGAAATTTTTGAAAAATGGCGCAGGGGAGAAAAGTAAGAATTGACGGTCAAAAAAACCATCATGTATACTTAGATTATCTATGCTTGTTCGGTGGAGGGGATCTAGTGAGTACAGACTTCGGGATAAAAATCAACGAACAATTTTTTTCAATGGAAGATGAAGAAATTGTGGATCTAGTGCACCAGGGTGAAAGTGAAGCGTTGGATTATTTAATCCACAAGTATCGAAATTTTGTACGGGCAAAAGCAAGATCCTACTTTTTAATTGGGGCAGATAAGGAAGACATTGTCCAGGAGGGTATGATCGGGCTGTATAAGGCGATACGTGATTTTCGGGAGGACAAGCTCACTTCATTTAAAGCGTTTGCAGAGCTTTGTATTACCCGCCAAATTATTACGGCAATAAAAACAGCAACAAGGCAAAAGCATATTCCGTTAAATTCATATGTCTCATTGGACAAGCCTATTTATGATGAAGAATCAGACCGAACATTAATGGATATTTTATCTGGGGCAAAAGTGCTTGACCCAGAGGAATTAATCATTAATCAAGAAGAATTTGATCATATTGAGGTAAAAATGACTGAATTATTGAGTGATCTAGAAAGGAAGGTTCTGGCACTCTACCTTGATGGACAATCCTATCAGGAGATTTCTGAGGAACTAAACCGCCATGTTAAATCGATCGATAATGCGTTGCAGCGCGTAAAGCGAAAGCTTGAAAGATACCTTGAAATCCGGGAGTTTTCCTTGTAATTTATAACTAGTATAAATATGGAATTTATGTGAATGCGTTCCCAACTATTATTGACATATAGTATGTACCGTGTTACATTTTTAGGATATAATAGTAGGACAATTGAAGGTGTCAAATATGAGTAAAAAGGTTATCCTTGCATGCGTTGACTGTGGTTCAAGGAATTATTCAACGATCGGCAAGCAGGAAAAATCAGAGAGATTAGAATTGAAAAAATTCTGCAAAACTTGTAATTCGCATACATTACACCGTGAGACAAAGTAATTTTAATATAGTTAGTAGGCAATCCCGATTTTGGAGGTTACAGAATGCAGCGCATAAAGAAGTTCTTCAGTGATGTTTTCCGCGAGATGAGAAAGGTTAGCTGGCCAAAACGCGGTGAATTAACAAGATATACAGTTACTGTTTTATCTACCGTTGTGTTTGTTGCTCTTTTCTTTGAAGTAATAGATTTAGGAATTTCTAAATTGATTCGTTTAATTCTTGAATAATAGATGTTATTTCATGGTATAATGGTGATTAATACAGGAAATTTTTATGCAAAGCCCGTTTAACGGGTTTTTTATTTTGGCTGTGTTCAGTAGTTGAATTTGTAATTATGATAATTGGAGCGGAGCGCCCGCGGAAAGCGAAATGTCTGGAGCGCAAATCAGCAAGCAAGTTTAACACAGCTTTAAATTGAAAAATACAGGGAGGGACGGACACTAGTCCTCTTAAATGGAAAAGAATTGGTATGTTGTTCATACTTACTCAGGCTATGAAAATAAAGTAAAAGCCAATCTGGAAAAGCGCGTTGAATCAATGGGGATGGCGGATAAAATTTTCCGAGTAGTTGTACCTGAGGAAGAAGAAACCGAAATTAAAAATGGTAAAAAGAAAGTCGTAAAACGAAAAGTTTTCCCTGGATATGTACTAGTTGAAATTGTTATGACCGATGATTCTTGGTACGTCGTACGGAATACACCTGGAGTAACTGGATTCGTTGGCTCTGCCGGTTCAGGCTCAAAACCGACACCGCTTCTTCCGGAAGAGGTGACGGTATTACTGAAACGCATGGGAGTAGAAGAAAAGCGTTTGGATGTGGATTTTGAAATTGGTGAAACCGTACGCGTAAAAGAAGGCCCATTTGCTAACTTTACCGGTACTGTAGAAGAAATGGACAAGGATAAAGCTAAGCTTAAAGTACTTGTTAATATGTTTGGCCGTGATACGCCTGTAGAGTTAGATTTTACGCAAATTGATAAGCTCTAAAAAGAAAAATTGATTGATATTGTAAAAAAACTTGAAATCAATTATAAAAAATGTTAATATTTCATAGGTCAGTATGTCTCGATTTTTGAGACAAGACTTTGTCAAGTTCTTTATCTTTATATAAAGACAGATGCCTTGAGTGGGAGGGTGAATACCCTATTACCACATCACGGACTTTAAGGAGGTGTGTCTCGTGGCTAAAAAAGTAATTAAAGTTGTTAAATTGCAAATCCCTGCTGGTAAAGCGAATCCTGCACCACCAGTTGGTCCTGCACTAGGTCAAGCCGGTGTTAATATCATGGGATTCTGTAAGGAATTTAACGCTCGTACAGCTGATCAAGCTGGATTAATTATTCCTGTTGAAATTACGGTGTTTGAAGACCGTTCATTTACATTTATTACGAAAACTCCTCCTGCTGCCGTTCTTTTGAAAGTAGCAGCTGGAATCCAGTCTGGTTCTGGTGAACCAAACCGTAATAAAGTAGCAACAGTTAAGCGTAACACAGTACGCGAGATTGCGGAACAGAAAATGCCTGATCTTAACGCAGCTAGCGTTGAAGCAGCAATGCGCATGGTTGAAGGTACTGCACGCAGCATGGGAATCGTTATCGAAGATTAATCCATGTAAACTGTTGATGATGTAATGAGAGGGTTGCGAAGTTCTAAAATATTCGCAACCTTTTTCGTGGGAGTTATTCAACGTTAAAACCACAATTTAGGAGGAAAAACAAAATGGCTAAAAAAGGTAAAAAGTATCTAGAAGCTGTGAAGCTTGTAGATCGCACAAAAGCTTACCCAATTGCAGAAGCAATCGAACTTGCAAAGAAGACAAACTTTGCAAAATTTGACGCAACTCTTGAAGTTGCATTCCGCTTAGGCGTTGATCCTAAGAAAGCTGACCAACAAATCCGTGGTGCAGTTGTACTTCCGAACGGTACTGGTAAAACTCAACGCGTTTTAGTTTTCGCGAAGGGTGAAAAAGTAAAAGAAGCAGAAGCAGCTGGTGCTGATTATGTTGGCGATGCAGAATACATCAACAAAATCCAACAAGGTTGGTTCGAATTTGATGTAATCGTCGCAACTCCAGATATGATGGGTGAAGTTGGTAAACTTGGTCGTGTATTAGGACCTAAAGGTTTAATGCCAAACCCTAAAACTGGTACAGTTACATTTGATGTAACAAGAGCAATCAATGAAATTAAAGCAGGTAAAGTTGAATACCGTGTTGACAAAGCTGGTAATATCCACGTGCCAATCGGTAAAGCTTCTTTTGAAGATGGAAAACTTGTTGAAAACTTCAAAACAATTTTCGACACAATGTTGAAAGTTAAGCCTGCTGCTGCAAAAGGTACTTACATGAAGAACGTAACCGTTACTTCAACAATGGGACCTGGCGTGAAGGTTGATCCTTCTTCTGTTGCAGCAAAATAATTTTTATTGACAATTAATTATAGATTTAATATAATATATTTTGTTGTTTAAATTAAAAACATTTGTACTGTAGACAGCAGGGGCGCAACATGCGCTTAATAATCCTGCCGAGGTAATGCGATAAATTGGCTGAAACGCTTCAGCTTTATGCTGCCTCCATGTCTTCGATTGATATGGAGGTTTTTATCTGCCTGGTATAAATGTAGATAACTACAGGAGGTGTAAAGATGAGCAGTGCAATCGAATCAAAGAAATTGATCGTTGATGAAATCGCTGATAAATTAAAAGCCAGCAAATCTACGATTGTTGTTGACTACCGTGGTCTTACTGTTTCTGAAGTAACTGAACTTCGTAAGCAGCTTCGCGAAGCTGGTGTCGATTTCAAAGTTTACAAAAACTCAATGGCTCGCCGTGCGGCTGATGCTGTTGAACTTTCAGGTTTAAACGAAGCTCTAACAGGTCCAAACGCAATTGCGTTCAGTACCGAAGATGTTGTAGCTCCTGCTAAAATCCTTAATGATTTTGCGAAAAAACATGAGGCTCTTGAAATTAAAGCAGGTGTAATCGAAGGAAGCATCGCTACAGTTGAAGAGGTTAAAGCTCTTGCAGAACTTCCTTCACGCGAAGGTTTACTTTCTATGCTACTTTCCGTACTACAAGCTCCAATCCGCAATCTTGCTCTTGCTGCAAAAGCAGTTGCAGATCAAAAAGAAGAACAAGGCGCGTAAGTTAATTTAAAAGCGTAATTAATAAATTGAATGAAAACTAAGGAGGAAATTTAAAATGACTAAAGAACAAATCATTGAAGCAGTTAAATCTATGACTGTTTTAGAACTTAACGATCTAGTAAAAGCAATCGAAGAAGAATTCGGCGTAACTGCTGCTGCTCCTGTAGCTATGGTTGGCGGAGCTGGTGCTGCTGCTGTTGAAGAAAAAACTGAATTTGATGTAATCCTAGCTAGCGCTGGCGATCAAAAAATCAAAGTTATTAAAGTTGTTCGTGAAATCACTGGTCTTGGTCTTAAAGAAGCAAAAGATCTTGTTGATAACACTCCAAAGCCAGTTAAAGAAGGCGTATCTAAAGAAGATGCTGAAGCAATCAAAGCTAAGCTTGATGAAGTTGGAGCGAACGTTGAAGTTAAGTAATTTTTCTATAAAAAAGCTCGCTGTATAGCGGGCTTTTTTTGGCTTATTTTTAAAAATCCTCGTTTTTCTTCAAAATCATTCTCCAGGGAGGAATTGTCTTTTGTCTGAACACTACTATTCTCGTACCCAAAAAGTTGAAAGTGATCCGAAGTACTGGGATTTTACATTAAGAAATCACCGATTTCGCTTTAAAACGGATAATGGTGTTTTTTCAAAGCGTGAAGTGGACTTTGGCTCACGTGTATTAATTGAGGCGTTTGAAATGCCTGATGTCGAAGGCTCCGTTTTAGATGTTGGCTGTGGTTATGGGCCGATTGGTCTTACTTTGGCATTGACGTACCCTGAGCGAATGGTTCATATGGTTGATGTAAATGAGCGGGCAATTGAATTAGCAAAAGAAAATGCCGTACTAAATCAAATTGAAAATGTTGTAATTTATGAAAGTGATCGGTTAACGGGGGTTAAGGCAAGTGATTTTGCTGCTGTTTTAACGAATCCGCCGATTCGAGCCGGAAAACAGGTTGTTCACGACATTTTTGAACAAAGTCATGAGTACCTCGCATATGGCGGTGAGCTCTGGGTAGTGATTCAAAAGAAGCAAGGAGCGCCGTCAGCAATAGAAAAATTAAAGGAACTATTTTCTGAGGTAGAGACGGTCGTTAAATCAAAAGGTTATTTTGTTATTAAGGCTAAAAAATAGTTGACTCTAATATGCCACTATGTTAGCATTATAAAATGCCATCATAATATTTTCCGAATTATTCCTGAAAATAATTGATTTTACTGTATAAAAATGGATGAAGACGGAAATGATGACAAAATAATAGTCAAAATGTGAAAATGTGGTTTTTATGTAAAACCCTTTTTCTTTTTGTCTGATGAGAGGGAGTTTATTTCTTCTTAAAAGACGTTAATACATTTTTATTATAACGCTTGATTTGAGGGGTGAATCAGTTGACAGGTCAACTAGTTCAGTATGGACGACACCGGAAGCGGAGGAGTTACGCGCGAATCAGTGAAGTTTTAGAATTACCAAATCTTATTGAAATCCAAACCTCTTCATATCAATGGTTTCTTGATGAGGGGTTGCGTGAAATGTTCCAGGATATTTCACCGATTGAAGACTTTACTGGTAACCTATCTCTAGAATTTATTGATTACAGCCTTGGCGATCCAAAGTATTCTGTTGAAGAATCAAAAGAACGGGACGTTACATATTCAGCACCATTACGTGTAAAAGTACGTCTTGTGAACAAAGAAACAGGCGAAGTAAAAGACCAAGATGTTTTTATGGGTGATTTCCCGCTCATGACAGAAACGGGTACGTTTGTCATCAATGGTGCTGAACGTGTTATTGTTTCTCAGTTAGTACGTTCACCGAGCGTATACTTCAGTGGGAAAGTTGATAAAAACGGAAAAAGAGGATTTACAGCAACGGTAATTCCGAACCGCGGCGCTTGGCTTGAGTATGAAACAGATGCCAAAGATGTCGTATATGTAAGAATAGATCGTACTCGGAAACTGCCCGTTACGGTTCTTTTGCGTGCACTTGGCTTCGGCTCTGATCAAGAAATCATTGAATTGATTGGGGACAACGAGTATATTCGCAATACGCTGGAGAAGGACAATACTGAGGGTGTAGATAAAGCCCTTTTGGAAATTTATGAACGTCTGCGTCCAGGTGAACCACCGACAGTTGAAAATGCAAAAAGTTTATTAGTTTCCCGTTTCTTTGACCCTAAGCGATATGACCTAGCTAATGTTGGTCGCTATAAGATCAATAAAAAGCTTCATATTAAAAACCGCTTATTCAATCAACGGTTAGCAGAATCCCTTGTGGATCCTGAAACTGGTGAAATTATTGCAGAAAAAGGGACATTACTTGACCGCAGAAATCTTGATCGGATTATTCCTGCGCTTGAAAAAAATATTAACTTTAACAGTTTTAATCCATCGGGCGGCGTAGTGGAGGATGATATCATTCTTCAGGGAATTAAAATTTATGCCCCTAATGATGAAAATGAAAAAGTCATCAACGTATTAGGTAATGCCTATGTTGCTGAACCGATTAAGAATATCACTCCTGCAGATATTATTGCGTCCATCAGCTATTTCTTTAATTTGCTGCATGGTGTGGGAGATACAGATGATATTGACCATCTAGGAAACAGACGTCTTCGCTCTGTTGGTGAATTATTGCAAAATCAATTCCGAATTGGATTATCCCGGATGGAGCGCGTTGTTCGTGAAAGAATGTCTATTCAAGATACAGCAACAATCACACCGCAGCAGCTGATTAATATTCGTCCAGTTATTGCGTCAATTAAAGAGTTCTTCGGAAGTTCGCAATTATCGCAATTCATGGATCAAACGAACCCACTGGCAGAGTTAACACATAAACGCCGTTTATCAGCCTTAGGACCTGGTGGACTAACGCGTGAACGTGCTGGAATGGAAGTCCGTGACGTTCACTACTCCCACTATGGCCGTATGTGTCCGATTGAAACACCAGAGGGTCCGAACATTGGTTTGATTAACTCATTATCATCTTATGCAAAAGTGAACCGTTTTGGCTTTATTGAAACACCTTACCGCCGTGTTGATCCTGACACAGGAAAGGTAACAAGCCGAATTGACTATCTTACTGCAGATGAAGAAGATAACTATGTAGTTGCACAAGCGAATTCCCGTTTAGGAGACGATGGTTCATTCCTTGATACGGATATCGTAGCTCGTTTCCGTGGTGAGAACACAGTTGTAAATCGTGACCGTATTGATTATATGGATGTTTCACCAAAACAGGTAGTGTCTGCAGCAACTGCCTGTATTCCATTCCTTGAAAACGATGACTCAAACCGTGCATTAATGGGTGCGAACATGCAGCGTCAAGCAGTACCGCTTATGCAGCCGGAAGCTCCTCGTGTTGGAACCGGTATGGAATATGTATCAGGGAAAGACTCAGGTGCAGCGGTTATTTGTAAGCAGGATGGAATTGTCGAGCATGTAGAAGCCCGCGAAGTTTGGGTTCGCGAAATTAAAGAAGTAGATGGCCAAGAGGTAAAGGGCGATCTGAAAAAATACAGATTATTAAAGTTTATCCGTTCTAACCAAGGTACTTGCTACAACCAGCGTCCAATTGTTGCAGTAGGCAACCGTGTGAAAAAAGGCGAAATTCTTGCTGATGGTCCTTCAATGGAATTAGGGGAATTGGCTCTTGGACGTAATGTTCTCGTTGCGTTTATGACGTGGGATGGTTATAACTATGAAGATGCAATTATCATGAGTGAACGTCTTGTAAAAGATGATGTTTATACATCTATTCATATTGAAGAGTATGAATCTGAATCTCGTGATACAAAGCTTGGACCAGAGGAAATTACTCGTGATATTCCGAATGTTGGGGAAGATGCCCTTCGTAATCTGGATGAGCGCGGTATTATCCGTACAGGTGCAGAGGTAAAAGATGGTGACCTTCTTGTTGGTAAGGTTACGCCAAAAGGGGTTACTGAACTAACGGCTGAAGAACGACTCTTACATGCTATTTTTGGTGAAAAGGCCCGTGAGGTCCGTGATACTTCATTACGGGTACCACATGGCGGCGGAGGAATCGTCCATGATGTTAAAGTCTTTAACCGTGAAGACGGAGACGAACTTCCACCTGGAGTAAACCAGCTTGTTCGTGTTTATATCGTACAGAAGCGTAAGATTCACCAAGGTGATAAAATGGCGGGACGCCACGGAAATAAAGGGGTTATCTCAAGGATTTTACCTGAAGAAGATATGCCTTATTTACCAGATGGCACACCTGTTGATATCATGTTAAACCCATTAGGGGTACCTTCTCGTATGAATATCGGCCAGGTGCTTGAGCTCCATTTAGGAATGGCTGCAAGATATTTAGGAATTCATGTTGCAACTCCGGTATTTGACGGAGCGCGTGAAGAAGATGTATGGTCAACGATTGAAGAGGCAGGAATGGCACGCGATGCGAAAACCGTTCTTTACGATGGCCGTACAGGTGAACCATTTGACAACCGGGTTTCAGTTGGTGTCATGTATATGATTAAACTTGCCCACATGGTTGACGATAAATTGCATGCCCGTTCAACGGGACCTTACTCACTTGTTACGCAGCAGCCACTTGGCGGTAAAGCGCAATTTGGCGGACAGCGTTTCGGTGAGATGGAGGTTTGGGCGCTTGAAGCCTATGGTGCTGCTTATACGCTTCAAGAAATCCTTACTGTTAAATCAGACGACGTTGTCGGTCGTGTGAAAACATATGAGGCGATTGTAAAAGGTGAAAATGTTCCGGAGCCGGGCGTTCCAGAATCATTCAAGGTTTTAATAAAAGAGCTTCAAAGTCTTGGTATGGATGTGAAAATCCTTTCCGGTGATGAAGAAGAAATTGAAATGCGTGATTTGGAAGATGAGGATGACTTGCAGCAGGTCGATACATTAAATATAGTTCCTGAAGCCCAGAACCTTGAATCTGAAAAAGTTGGTTCAAAAGAGTAATTAGCTGCTAAAGCGCATTGTGCATTTAAACGTAAAATGGGAACAAGTCAAACTTGTTCCTCAATGCGCTTTTAGTTTTTCTGAGCAATTAGGGTAAAACCTGGAGATCAAAAGGGAGGTAGGCCCCTTGCTGGACGTTAATAATTTTGAGTATATGAAAATCGGCCTTGCTTCACCGGATAAGATCCGTTCATGGTCATTCGGAGAAGTGAAGAAGCCAGAAACCATTAACTATCGTACATTAAAACCTGAAAAGGACGGCTTGTTCTGTGAAAGGATTTTTGGTCCAACTAAGGACTGGGAATGTCATTGCGGAAAATATAAGCGTGTCCGTTATAAAGGTGTTGTCTGTGACCGATGCGGTGTTGAAGTAACGCGCGCAAAAGTTCGCCGTGAAAGAATGGGGCATATTGAGCTTGCGGCACCTGTTTCACATATTTGGTATTTTAAAGGGATTCCAAGCAGAATGGGACTCGTTTTAGATATGTCTCCACGTGCATTGGAGGAAGTTATTTATTTTGCCTCTTATGTTGTAACAGATTCTGGTGACACTGCACTTGATAAGAAGCAGCTTTTATCTGAAAAGGAATACCGTGCATACCGTGAAAAGTTTGGCAATAAGTTCCAAGCTGCCATGGGTGCTGAAGCTATTAAGAAGTTACTCTCAGATATTGATTTAAATAAAGAAGTAGATAGCCTAAAGGAAGAGTTGAAAACAGCACAAGGCCAGCGCCGTACACGTGCAATCAAACGCCTTGAAGTTTTAGAAGCCTTCCGTGGTTCTGGTAATGAACCATCTTGGATGATTCTTGATGTTCTTCCTGTTATTCCACCTGAATTACGACCAATGGTCCAATTGGATGGAGGAAGATTTGCAACTTCTGACTTGAATGACCTATATCGCCGCGTGATTAACCGTAATAACCGTTTAAAGCGTTTATTGGACCTTGGAGCACCAAGCATTATCGTACAAAACGAAAAGCGTATGCTGCAAGAGGCGGTTGATGCACTAATCGATAACGGCCGACGCGGCCGTCCGGTAACTGGACCGGGAAATCGTCCATTAAAATCACTTTCTCACATGTTAAAAGGGAAACAAGGCCGCTTCCGTCAAAACTTGCTTGGAAAGCGTGTTGACTATTCTGGACGTTCCGTTATTGTCGTTGGTCCGAATTTGAAAATGTATCAATGTGGTCTTCCTAAAGAAATGGCGCTTGAATTGTTCAAGCCATTTGTTATGAAAGAGCTTGTTGAAAAAGGTTTAGCACATAATATTAAATCTGCAAAACGGAAAATTGAACGAGTTTCTCCTGAAGTTTGGGATGTTTTAGAAGATGTAATTAGAGAGCACCCAGTTTTATTAAACCGTGCCCCTACGTTGCACAGACTTGGAATTCAGGCATTTGAACCTACCCTTGTTGAAGGCCGGGCAATTCGATTGCACCCGCTTGTATGTACAGCATATAACGCTGATTTTGACGGGGACCAAATGGCTGTTCACGTTCCACTTTCTTCAGAAGCACAAGCAGAAGCAAGATTGTTAATGCTTGCAGCCCAAAATATTTTGAATCCAAAAGATGGTAAGCCTGTTGTTACACCTTCTCAGGATATGGTGCTTGGTAACTATTACTTAACACTGGAAAGAGAAGGTACTGTCGGAGAAGGAATGATTTTCAAAGACACCAACGAAGCGCTGCTTGCTTATCAAAATGGCTTTGTTCATTACCATACTCGTGTGGCTGTTCATGCAGGTTCACTTCGCAATGAAACCTTTACTGAAGAACAAAACAATATGCTGTTGATTTCAACAGTGGGCAAATTAATTTTTAACGAAATTTTGCCGAAATCATTCCCTTATATCAATGAACCAACAAGAGATAACTTAGAGGTTAAAACCCCTGAGAAGTATTTTGTTGAAAAAGGTGATGATGTCCGTGCAAGAATCAAAGAAATGCCGATCGTCGATCCATTTAAAAAGAAAATCCTTGGAAATATCATTGCGGAAGTATTCAAACGTTTCAAAATTACTGAAACCTCAAAAATGCTTGACCGGATGAAGGATTTAGGATTTAAACATTCAACCAAGGCCGGCATTACGGTTGGTGTTGCTGATATCGTCGTATTAGGTGAGAAACAGCAAATCCTTCACGAAGCACAGGAAAAAGTTGATAATGTTATGAAGCAATTTAGACGCGGTTTAATTACGGAAGATGAGCGTTACGATCGTGTCATTGCGATTTGGAGTGCGGCTAAAGATACGATTCAAGGTAAACTGATGAAATCCTTGAATAAAACCAATCCAATCTTCATGATGTCTGATTCCGGAGCGCGTGGTAACGCATCGAACTTTACACAGCTTGCTGGTATGCGTGGATTGATGGCCAACCCGGCTGGACGGATCATTGAGTTACCAATTAAATCAAGTTTCCGTGAAGGTTTAACCGTGTTGGAATACTTTATCTCCACTCATGGTGCCCGTAAAGGTCTTGCCGATACGGCGCTTAAAACAGCGGACTCTGGTTATTTAACACGTCGTCTTGTTGACGTTGCACAGGATGTTATCGTTCGTGATGATGACTGTGGAACGGACCGTGGATTGCTCATTAGTGCATTAAAAGACGGAAATGAAACGATCGAGTCATTAGAAGAACGTCTAATTGGCCGTTATGCCCGCAACCCAATTAAACATCCGGAAACGAAGGAAGTTCTTGTTCCTGAAAATGGACTAATTACTGAAGACCTTGCAGAGGTCATTGTCGGTGCCGGAGTTGAAGAAGTAAAAATTCGTTCTGTATTTACATGTAATACCCGCCATGGAGTATGTAAAAAGTGTTATGGCCGTAACTTGGCTACTGGTCAGGAAGTGGAAGTGGGCGAAGCAGTTGGTATTATTGCAGCCCAATCCATTGGTGAGCCGGGTACACAATTAACCATGCGTACATTCCATACAGGCGGTGTTGCCGGAGACGATATCACACAGGGTCTTCCGCGTATTCAAGAGATTTTTGAAGCACGTAACCCTAAAGGTCAAGCCGTTATTTCGGAAATTGATGGTGTTGTTGTCGGTATTAATGAGGGGCGAGACCGTCAACATGAAATTGTTGTTCAAGGTGAAGTGGAATCACGTACTTACAATGCACCGTATACTGCCCGCTTAAAGGTAGCAATCGATGATCGTGTAGAACGCGGTGAAGAATTAACCGAAGGTTCAATCGACCCGAAAGAATTAATCAAAGTAAAAGACGTAAATGCCGTTCAAGAATACTTATTGCGTGAGGTACAAAAGGTTTACCGTATGCAAGGGGTAGAAATTGGCGACAAACACGTTGAGGTAATGGTTCGTCAAATGCTTCGCAAGGTGCGCGTAGTAGATGCAGGTGAAACAGAAGTACTTCCTGGTACATTACTCGATATTCATCAGTTTACGGATGCCAATGAAAAGGCGTTGTTATCTGGTAAATTACCTGCAACAGGACGACCTGTATTACTTGGTATTACCAAGGCATCCCTTGAAACGGATTCATTCTTGTCCGCTGCATCATTCCAAGAAACAACAAGGGTACTTACGGATGCTGCAATTAAAGGCAAACGCGATGAATTACTTGGTCTTAAGGAAAATGTTATCATTGGTAAGCTAGTCCCAGCAGGAACAGGAATGCAGCGATACCGCAAAGCAGAACCTGTTTTTGCAGAAGCTGAATCTGACGAAACCGTTACGATTGACTAAGATGGCAAGCGGTACCTGTTATCTAATTACAGGTACCGCATTTTAAAGAAAAATACTTTTTTTAAAGATTTGTTGACATCGCATTATTAAGATGTTAATATATCAAAGGTGCTCCTATTCACCTAGTACTTTGGAGGATATGAAAATGTCTTATGAAAAAGTATTACGGGCAAACAAAATTGTTATAGGAACAAAACAAACAGCGAAAGCACTTAAAAACGGTCAAGTACAAGAGCTCGTTATAGCACTGGATGCTGATCCGAAGATTACAGATTCTGTGGTAAATCAAGCCTTGCGAATGAACGTACCAATCCTCTATGTTGATTCAAACAAAAAGCTTGGAAAAGCATGCAGGGTTGAAGTGGGAGCCTCAGCTGTTGCGATTATCCGTTAAAAACTGTTTTTGTAGATAGAGTAGTCTGCAAAAACTTTGTTTTTGCAAAAAAATGAACCACCTGGATGTGTGGGCTTACAAATAATGAAGGGAGGAAACACAACATGCCTACTATTAATCAACTAGTGCGCAAGCCTCGTCAGGCTACTACTGAGAAGTCAAAATCTCCTGCGCTAAACAAAGGTTACAATAGCTTCAAAAAATCTCAAACAAATGTATCTTCACCACAAAAACGCGGAGTATGTACTCGTGTTGGTACAATGACTCCGAAGAAACCGAACTCAGCGTTACGTAAATATGCTCGTGTACGCTTAACAAACGGTATTGAGGTGACTGCATACATTCCTGGTATTGGTCACAACCTTCAAGAGCACAGTGTTGTTCTTATTCGTGGAGGACGTGTAAAAGACTTACCAGGGGTACGTTATCACATCGTACGTGGAGCGCTTGATACTGCGGGTGTAAACAACCGTATGCAAGGTCGTTCGAAATATGGTACTAAGAGACCAAAAGCAGCTAAAAAATAAGTACATTAAATAACAGCTTTTTCGAAAGGAGGAAATAAAATGCCACGTAAAGGTCCTGTAGCAAAAAGAGACGTGTTACCAGATCCACTTTACAATTCTAAATTAGTTACTCGTCTAATCAATAAAATGATGGTTGACGGTAAAAGAGGTAAATCCCAAGAAATTCTTTATTCTGCGTTTGATACGATTCGTGAACGTACTGGTAAGGAACCAATGGAAATTTTCGATGCAGCGATGAAGAACATCATGCCTGTACTTGAAGTTAGAGCACGCCGTGTAGGTGGTGCGAACTACCAAGTACCAGTTGAGGTGCGCCCTGATCGTCGTACAACTTTAGGTCTTCGTTGGTTAGTTAACTATTCACGTCTTCGCGGTGAAAAAACGATGGAAGAGCGTTTAGCTAACGAAATCATGGATGCAGCTAACAACACTGGTGCATCTGTTAAGAAGCGTGAAGATACACACAAAATGGCTGAAGCAAACAAAGCGTTTGCTCACTATCGTTGGTAATTTAACCTTCAATATAAAAACTTTCATACTAGGAAGGAGAAAGACCCAATGGCAAGAGAGTTCTCCTTAGAAAACACTCGCAATATCGGCATCATGGCTCACATCGATGCCGGTAAAACAACCACCACTGAGCGTGTACTTTACTACACCGGTAAGATTCATAAAATCGGTGAAACACATGAAGGTGCATCTCAGATGGACTGGATGGAGCAAGAACAGGAGCGCGGAATAACCATTACATCCGCTGCAACAACTGCGCAATGGCACGGTCACCGCGTAAACATCATTGACACTCCAGGACACGTAGACTTCACAGTTGAAGTTGAGCGTTCACTTCGTGTACTTGATGGTGCAGTAGCCGTCCTTGATGCACAATCAGGTGTTGAACCACAAACTGAAACAGTTTGGCGTCAAGCAACAACCTACGGAGTACCACGTGTTGTATTCGTAAACAAGATGGACAAAATTGGAGCTGACTTCCTTTACTCGCTAGGAACACTTCATGACCGTCTACAAGCGAATGCGCATGCTATTCAGTTGCCAATCGGCGCTGAAGATCAGTTTGAAGCAATCATTGACCTAGTTGAAATGAATGCCGTATTCTACGGGAACGATTTAGGAACTGATATTGAAGTTCGCGAAATCCCTGAAGAATTTCGTGCTCAAGCTGAAGAATATCGTGAAAAGTTAGTTGAAGCAGTAGCTGAATTAGATGAAGAATTAATGGAAAAATACCTTGGTGGTGAAGAAATCACTAAAGAAGAACTCAAAGCAGGAATTCGTAAAGGTACTGTTAATGTTGAATTCTACCCAGTAATCTGTGGATCTGCCTTCAAAAACAAAGGCGTTCAATTAATGTTGGATGCTGTTATCGATTACCTTCCATCACCATTAGATGTACCTGCAATCAAAGGTCACGCGATTGATGATGAAGATGATGTAATCGAGCGTCACTCAAGTGATGAAGAGCCATTCTCAGCTCTAGCATTCAAAGTTATGACTGACCCTTATGTTGGTAAATTAACGTTCTTCCGCGTGTATTCTGGTACTTTAGAGTCTGGATCCTATGTCCAAAACTCTACTAAAGGAAAGCGCGAACGTATCGGACGTATTCTGCAAATGCACGCAAACAGCCGTCAAGAGATCTCTAAGGTTTATGCCGGTGACATTGCTGCTGCTGTAGGTCTAAAAGATACAACAACTGGTGATACTTTATGTGATGACAAAAACCTTGTTATCTTAGAGTCTATGCAATTCCCAGAACCAGTAATCCAACTTTCAGTTGAACCTAAGTCTAAAGCAGACCAAGATAAAATGACAACTGCCCTTCAAAAGCTTCAAGAAGAAGATCCAACCTTCCGCGCGCATACTGACCAGGAAACTGGACAGGTTATCATTGCCGGAATGGGTGAACTTCACCTTGATATCATCGTTGACCGTATGCGTCGTGAATTCAAGGTTGAAGCGAACGTAGGTGCTCCACAGGTTGCTTATCGTGAAACTTTCCGCGCTTCTGCTCAAGTAGAAGGTAAGTTTGCACGTCAGTCTGGTGGTCGTGGACAATACGGTCACGTTTGGATCGAATTCTCACCTAACGAAGAAGGTAAAGGATTCGAATTTGAAAACGGCATTGTCGGTGGTGTTGTTCCTCGTGAATACATCGCTCCAGTTCAAGCTGGACTTGAAGATGCTCTAAATCGTGGTGTTCTTGCTGGATATCCATTAGTTGATATTAAAGCAAGATTGTTCGATGGATCATACCATGATGTTGACTCCTCTGAAATGGCGTTTAAGATTGCCGCTTCAATGGCTCTTAAAAATGCTGCTTCTAAGTGTCAGCCGGTTATCCTTGAACCTATGATGAGAGTAGAAGTTGTTATCCCCGAAGAATATTTAGGGGATATCATGGGTCAAATCACTGCTCGTCGCGGCCGTGTTGAAGGTATGGAAGCTCGCGGTAACGCACAAGTAGTTCGTGCGATGGTTCCACTTTCAGAAATGTTTGGATACGCAACAGCACTTCGTTCAAGTACACAAGGTCGTGGAGTATTCTCTATGCACTTTGATCACTATGAAGAAGTACCAAAATCTGTTTCTGAAGAAATCATCAAAAAAAATAAAGGTGAGTAATTGATTTTAACTTATCTTTAAAGTATAACTACTAATGTAAGCTAGGAAACTGTAAGATTGGGACAACCACCTTGCGGTTTCCAAAAAATATACTTAAATTTTATAATTTAGAGGAGGATTTTCTAATGGGTAAAGCTAAATTCGACCGTTCAAAGCCACACGTTAACATTGGTACAATTGGTCACGTTGACCATGGTAAAACTACTTTAACAGCTGCAATCACTTCTGTACTTGCTAAATCCGGTAAAGCAGAAGCACGTGCATATGATCAAATTGATGGTGCTCCTGAAGAAAGAGAGCGTGGTATCACAATCTCTACAGCGCACGTTGAGTATGAAACTGATAATCGTCACTATGCACACGTTGACTGCCCAGGACACGCTGACTATGTTAAAAACATGATCACTGGTGCTGCGCAAATGGACGGCGGTATCCTTGTTGTTTCTGCTACTGATGGTCCAATGCCACAAACTCGTGAACACATTCTTCTTTCTCGTCAAGTAGGTGTACCTTACCTTGTTGTTTTCATGAACAAGTGTGATATGGTTGATGACGAAGAGCTTCTTGAACTTGTAGAAATGGAAATTCGTGACCTTCTTAGTGAATACGATTTCCCTGGCGATGACACTCCAGTTATCAAAGGTTCTGCTCTTAAAGCATTAGAAGGCGAAGCTGCATGGGAAGAAAAAATCTTTGAACTTATGAGCGCTGTTGATGAGTTTATCCCAACTCCAACTCGTGATACTGATAAGCCATTCATGATGCCAGTTGAGGATGTATTCTCAATCACTGGTCGTGGTACTGTTGCTACAGGACGTGTTGAGCGTGGTGTAGTAAAAGTTGGTGATGTTGTTGAAATCGTTGGTTTCACTGAAGAACCAAAATCTACAACTGTAACAGGTGTAGAAATGTTCCGTAAACTTCTTGATTTTGCAGAAGCAGGAGACAACATTGGTGCGCTTCTTCGTGGTGTAGCACGTGAAGATATCGAACGTGGACAAGTATTGGCTAAACCAAAGTCAATCACTCCACACACTAAATTCTTAGCTCAAGTATATGTTTTAACAAAAGAAGAAGGTGGACGTCATACTCCATTCTTCACAAACTACCGTCCACAATTCTATTTCCGTACTTCTGATATTACTGGTATTTGTAATCTTCCAGAAGGCACAGAAATGGTTATGCCTGGCGACCACATCGAAATGACTGTTGAGCTTATCGCTCCAGTTGCGATTGAAGAAGGAACTAAATTCTCAATCCGTGAAGGCGGACGTACTGTAGGATCTGGTACTATTACTTCAATTCAAGCATAATTAGATAATAGTAAAAGCAGATGGGTGACGATCCATCTGCTTTTTTTTTATGTTAATGACCCAGAGCCGGGAAACCGTTATTCACTACAAAAAAACGAGTTTCTTCTATTATAATAGACATAGTTACTTTTATGAATTTTGCATTTTCTAAGTTAATCCTGAATTCCACATAGGATATTATTGGAGATTCATTTTTGCTATTGAAATTAATGATATGTGCAGTTATAATATTAAAAGTGTGCTAGGCACAAGAAACATTAAAGAAATTCGTAATTAATGTTGCGTTTACTTTATGTTTTATGTATAATAGACAATGTTGGTCTTTGACTGCGATGATGTGGAAGGTTGCTGACACACCCGGCCGCTTTGCCATGGCGAGTGTGTGGGAAATTTTCACTGAGTATGTCTATTTAAGAAAATAGGCGATAAAGGAGGGAAAATAATGGCAAAACAAAAAATTCGTATCCGTTTAAAAGCGTATGATCACAGAATTCTTGATCAATCTGCAGAAAAAATCGTAGAAACAGCAAAACGTTCAGGTGCGGCAGTTTCGGGTCCAATCCCACTACCAACTGAAAAATCTGTTTACACAATTCTTCGTGCGGTTCATAAGTACAAAGATTCTCGTGAGCAATTCGAAATGCGGACACATAAGCGTCTAATCGACATCGTTAATCCAACTCCACAAACAGTTGATGCATTAATGCGTTTAGATTTACCATCTGGTGTTGATATCGAAATTAAACTTTAATAAAAATAAATGAACATAAATTATAGGAGGTGTGACTAAATGACCAAAGGAATCTTAGGAAGAAAGATTGGTATGACTCAAGTATTTGTTGAAAACGGCAATTTAATCCCAGTTACTGTTGTTGAAGCTGCTGCAAACGTTGTTCTTCAAAAGAAATCGGTTGAAACTGATGGCTATGAAGCAATCCAAATCGGATTTGATGACAAACGTGAAAAACTAGCTAACAAACCAGAAAAGGGCCATGCTGCAAAAGCTAATACTGCTCCTAAGCGCTTCGTTCGCGAAATTCGCGGAGTTGATGTTGCAGGGTATGAAGTTGGTCAAGAAGTCAAGGTTGATATTTTCGCTGCAGGTGAAACTGTAGATGTAACAGGAATTTCAAAAGGTAAAGGTTTCCAAGGTTCAATTAAGCGCCACGGACAATCTCGCGGCCCTATGGCTCACGGTTCCCGTTATCATCGTCGTCCTGGTTCAATGGGACCTGTTGCTCCAAACCGTGTATTTAAAGGTAAAGCTTTACCTGGACGTATGGGTGGAGAACAAGTAACTGTACAAAATCTTGAAATCGTAAAAGTTGACGTTGAACGCAACTTACTAATGATTAAAGGTAATGTTCCAGGAGCTAAAAAATCACTATTAAAAATTAAAAGTGCGGTAAAAGCATAATTACTTCATAAGAAAGGAGGAACAAAAGCATGCCTAAAGTAGCATTATTAAACCAAACTGGGTCACAAGTTGGTGAAATCGAACTTAATGAATCAGTATTTGGTATTGAGGTAAACCAACACGTTTTATTTGAAGCGATTGTTATGCAACGCGCTTCATTACGTCAAGGAACTCATAAAGTAAAAGGGCGTTCTGAAGTACGCGGCGGTGGACGTAAACCATGGCGTCAAAAAGGAACTGGTCGTGCTCGTCAAGGGTCTATCCGTTCTCCACAATGGCGCGGAGGTGGTACTGTATTTGGTCCAACACCACGCAGCTACAGTTATAAATTACCGAAAAAAGTGCGTCGCTTAGCGATCAAATCAGCACTTTCATCTAAAGTGGTAGAAGAAAATATTTTGGTACTTGAAAGCCTAATTTTCGATGCACCAAAAACAAAAGAATTTAAATCAGTATTAGGTGGTCTTTCTGTTGAGAAAAAGGCACTTATTGTTACTGCTGACCTAGATGAGAACGTAGCATTATCTGCTCGTAACATTCCTGGTGTAACTGTTGTAACAGCTGATGGAATCAACGTATTAGACGTTGTAAATCATGATAAGTTGATCATGACTAAAGCAGCGGTTGAAAAAGTAGAGGAGGTGCTTGCATAATGGATGCACGCGATATCATTAAGCGCCCCGTTATCACTGAACGTTCTACTGACCTAATGGCTGAAAAGAAATATACATTTGAAGTGGATGTTAGAGCGAATAAAACTCAGGTTAAAGATGCTGTTGAAACAATCTTTGGCGTTGATGTTGAAAAAGTTAACATCATGAACTACAAAGGTAAGTTCAAGCGTATGGGTAAATTCGGTGGTTACACAAATAAACGTCGTAAGGCAATTGTTAAATTAACAGCTGACAGCAAAGAAATTGAATTCTTTGAAGCATAAGAATCTATCTAGAAGAGGAGGGAAACAAAATGGCGATTAAAAAGTACAAACCTACCTCCAATGGTCGTCGCGGTATGACTACTTCTGATTTCGCAGAAATCACAACTAGCACACCAGAAAAATCTCTATTAGCTCCATTAAAGAGAAAAGGCGGCCGTAATAACCAAGGTAAGTTAACTGTTCGTCATCAAGGTGGCGGCCATAAGCGTCAATATCGTTTAATTGACTTTAAACGTACAAAAGATGGCATTCCTGGACGCGTTGCCACAATTGAGTATGATCCAAACCGTTCTGCAAATATTGCACTAATCAACTATGCAGATGGAGAAAAGCGTTATATCTTAGCTCCTAAAAATCTACAGGTTGGCATGGAAGTAATGTCTGGCCCTGAGGCTGATATTAAAGTAGGTAATGCTCTTCCATTAGTAAACATTCCAGTTGGTACTGTAGTACACAACATTGAATTAAAACCAGGAAAAGGTGGACAATTAGTACGTGCTGCTGGTACATCTGCACAAGTTCTTGGTAAAGAAGGCAAATACGTACTTGTACGTTTGAATTCTGGTGAAGTTCGTATGATTCTTTCTGAATGCCGTGCGTCAATCGGTCAAGTTGGAAACGAACAACACGAATTAATCAACATTGGTAAAGCTGGTCGTTCTCGCTGGTTAGGCAAGCGTCCAACTGTTCGTGGATCTGTAATGAACCCTAATGATCACCCACACGGTGGTGGTGAAGGTCGTGCTCCTATCGGACGTAAATCACCAATGTCTCCATGGGGTAAACCAACTCTTGGATACAAAACTCGTAAGAAGAAAAATAAATCGGACAAATTTATTGTTCGTCGTCGTAAAAAATAACGTGATTGAACTACGGTTCAAAAGAAGAACCGTAGAACTGTCACGAAGGGAGGTTCATTCATGGGTCGCAGCTTAAAAAAAGGACCATTCGTTGATGATCATTTAATGGTAAAGATCGAAAAGTTAAATGAAACTGAAGGTAAACAAGTTGTTAAAACTTGGTCACGCCGTTCTACGATCTTCCCACAATTTATCGGACACACTATCGCAGTTTATGATGGTCGTAAACATGTGCCTGTATATGTAACTGAAGACATGGTTGGACACAAGCTTGGAGAATTCGCTCCAACTCGTGCTTACAAAGGCCATGGTAATGATGATAAGAAAACCAGACGTTAAGAGAGGAGGGCATCCAAATGCAAGCTAAAGCTGTTGCAAGAACAGTTCGTATTGCTCCTCGTAAAGCACGTTTAGTCGTCGATCTAATTCGAGGTAAGCAAGTTGGTGAAGCTGTGGCGATTTTAAATCTCACTCCTAAGGCTGCTTCTCCAATCGTTGAGAAAGTATTAAAATCTGCTATGGCAAATGCCGAGCATAACTATGAAATGGACGTAAATAACTTGGTAGTTGCACAAGCATTTGTTGACGAAGGACCAACATTAAAACGTTTCCGTCCTCGCGCAATGGGCCGTGCAAGCCAAATTAACAAACGCACCAGTCATATCACAATCGTTCTATCAGAAAAGAAGGAGGGATAATCAGTGGGTCAAAAAGTAAATCCAGTCGGTTTGCGTATCGGAATCATCCGTGATTGGGAATCTAAGTGGTACGCAGGTAAAGACTTTGCTGATCTTTTACACGAAGACCTTAAGGTTCGTGAGTACATCACAAAACGTTTAAAAGATGCTTCTGTTTCTAAAGTAGAAATCGAACGTGCTGCAAACCGTGTAAACGTAACTGTTCATACTGCTAAGCCAGGTATGGTTATCGGTAAAGGCGGTACTGAAGTTGAAGCACTTCGTAAAGCATTAAATGCATTAACTGGCAAACGTGTACACATCAACATTCTTGAAATCAAGAAAGCTGATGTTGACGCTAAATTAGTTGCTGAAAATATTGCTCGTCAATTAGAAAACCGTGTATCTTTCCGTCGTGCACAAAAGCAAGCAATTCAACGTGCTATGCGTGCTGGAGCGAAAGGTATTAAAACAATGGTATCCGGTCGTTTAGGCGGTGCAGATATTGCTCGTTCAGAACACTACAGCGAAGGAACAGTTCCACTTCATACACTTCGCGCCGACATCGACTATGCAACAGCTGAAGCAGATACTACCTATGGTAAACTTGGCGTAAAAGTATGGATCTATCGTGGAGAAGTCCTTCCTACTAAGAAGAAAACTGAGGAAGGAGGCAAATAATATGTTATTGCCAAAACGCGTAAAATATCGCCGTCAACACCGCGGAAAAATGCGTGGAAACGCAAAAGGCGGCACTGAAGTAACTTTCGGTGAATACGGTCTTCAAGCATTAGAAGCATCTTGGATTACAAACCGTCAAATCGAAGCGGCTCGTATTGCAATGACTCGTTACATGAAACGTGGCGGTAAAGTTTGGATTAAAATTTTCCCACACAAGCCTTATACTGCTAAGCCTCTAGAGGTGCGGATGGGTTCTGGTAAAGGGGCACCTGAAGGATGGGTAGCCGTAGTTAAACCGGGAAAAATTATGTTTGAAATCGCAGGCGTTTCTGAAGAGATCGCTCGTGAAGCACTTCGTCTTGCAATGCACAAACTTCCTGTAAAATGTAAGTTTGTAAAACGTGAAGAAATTGGTGGTGAATCAAATGAAAGCTAATGAACTTCGTGACCTAACCACTGCTGAAATTGAACAAAAAGTTAAATCTTTAAAAGAAGAGCTTTTCAACCTTCGCTTTCAATTGGCGACAGGACAACTTGAAAATACGGCTCGTATCCGTGAAGTACGCAAAGCGATTGCTCGCATGAAGACTGTGATTCGTGAAAGAGAAATCAGCGTAAACAAGTAATAGTGAGAGGAGGTTCACATAATGAGTGAACGTAACCAACGCAAAGTTTACACTGGACGCGTTGTTTCAGACAAAATGGATAAAACTATTACTGTTTTAGTCGAAACATACAAAAAGCATCCATTATACGGTAAACGCGTTAAGTACTCTAAAAAGTATAAAGCTCATGATGAGCAAAATCAGGCAAAAGTTGGCGACATCGTACGTATCATGGAAACTCGCCCGCTTTCAGCTACAAAGCGCTTCCGTCTAGTAGAAGTAGTAGAAAAAGCAGTTATTATTTAATTGTTCGGATTATGTTCATTCCGAAGGGAGGTTACACGCATGATTCAACAAGAATCACGTTTAAAAGTTGCTGACAACTCTGGTGCTCGTGAAGTACTTACTATTAAAGTTCTCGGTGGTTCTGGTCGCAAAACTGCTGGTATCGGTGATGTTATCGTATGTACAGTAAAACAAGCAACACCAGGTGGCGTTGTTAAAAAAGGTGATGTGGTTAAAGCTGTTATTGTACGTACAAAAAGCGGTGCACGTCGCACTGATGGTACCTACATTAAATTTGACGAAAACGCATGTGTAATTATCAAAGATGATAAGAGCCCACGCGGTACTCGTATCTTCGGACCAGTTGCCCGCGAACTTCGCGAAAACAACTTCATGAAAATTGTTTCTTTAGCTCCAGAAGTATTATAATTTTAAATTAATATGCCTTTAAGGAGGTGCTTAATGATGCATGTGAAAAAAGGTGACAAAGTAAGAGTTCTCTCTGGTAAGGATAAAGGAAAAACTGGTGTGATTCTAGCTGCTTACCCTAAAGAAGCCCGTGTGCTTGTAGAAGGTGTAAACATCGTGAAAAAACACACTAAGCCTTCTCAATTGAATCCACAAGGTGGAATCATCAGCCAAGAGGCTCCAATTCATGTATCAAACGTTATGCCTATCGATCCTAAATCAGGTAACCCGACTCGTGTAGGTTACAAAACGGTTGATGGCAAAAAAGTACGCGTAGCAAAATCCGGTGAAGTTTTAGATAAATAGTTTAAATTAAGAAGGGAGGTACAATAAGTGAACCGCCTAAAAGATAAATTTGTAAAAGAAATTTCTCCTGCTCTAATGAGCAAATTTAATTATAAATCAGTAATGCAAGTACCAAAAATTGAGAAGATCGTTATTAACATGGGTGTTGGTGACGCAGTTCAAAATGCTAAAGCACTTGATAATGCTGTAGAAGAACTTGCTACAATTACTGGTCAAAAACCTGTCGTAACTCGTGCGAAAAAATCAATCGCTGGTTTCCGCCTTCGTGAAGGTATGCCAATCGGCGCAAAGGTTACTCTTCGTGGAGAGCGCATGTACCAATTCTTGGATAAATTGGTTTCTGTATCATTACCTCGTGTACGTGACTTCCGTGGTGTTTCTAAGAAGGCATTCGATGGTCGTGGTAACTATACTTTAGGTATTAAGGAACAATTAATCTTCCCAGAAATTGATTACGATAAAGTAACTAAGGTTCGTGGTATGGATATCGTTATCGTTACCACTGCTAACACCGATGAAGAAGCTCGTGAGTTGTTAACTCAAGTTGGAATGCCATTCCAAAAGTAATCGCTAAATAAGGGAGGCGAAAACGTGGCTAAAAAGTCAATGATTGCGAAACAAAAGCGCACGCCTAAATACAAAGTACAAGAGTACACACGTTGCGAACGTTGCGGACGTCCACACTCTGTATATCGTAAATTTAAGCTTTGCCGTATTTGTTTCCGTGAATTAGCATACAAAGGACAAATTCCTGGTGTTAAAAAAGCCAGCTGGTAAAACTAAAGGTTTGGGAAGGAGGTAAAAATAATGGTCATGACAGATCCAATTGCTGATATGCTTACTCGCATTCGAAATGCGAATATGGTACGTCACGAAAAGTTAGAAGTACCTGCTTCTAATATCAAAAAAGAAATCGCTGAAATTCTAAAGCGCGAAGGTTTCGTACGTGACGTTGAATTTATCGATGACAACAAACAAGGTATTATCCGTATCTTCCTTAAGTACGGTACAAATAACGAACGTGTTATTACTGGTCTTAAACGTATTAGTAAGCCTGGTCTTCGCGTTTACGCTAAATCTACTGAGGTACCTCGTGTACTTAATGGTCTTGGTATTGCACTAGTCTCAACTTCAACAGGTGTTATTACTGATAAAGAAGCTCGTGCAAAACAAGTTGGCGGAGAAGTATTAGCTTACGTTTGGTAATAGAGTTTCTGAAAGAATGGAGGTGCACTAAATGTCTCGCGTAGGAAAAAAACCAATTGAAATTCCAGCTGGAGTTACAATTACTTTAAATAATCAAACCGTTACTGTAAAAGGTCCTAAAGGCGAATTAACTCGTACTTTTAATCCTGATATTACAATTAACGTTGAAGAGAATGTGATCAACATTTCTCGTCCATCAGACGTAAAAGAACACCGCGCATTACATGGTACAACTCGTGCTGTTATTGCCAACATGGTTGAAGGTGTTTCTAAAGGTTTCGAAAGAGGTTTAGAATTAATCGGGGTTGGATACCGTGCGCAAAAACAAGGTAACAAGCTTGTTTTAAACGTTGGTTATTCTCATCCTGTAGAAATTGAACCTGAAAAAGGACTTGAAATTGAAGTTCCTTCCAATACCAAAGTTATTGTAAAGGGAACTGACAAAGAACGCGTTGGTGCGTTAGCTGCTAACATTCGCCAAGTTCGCCCGCCAGAGCCATATAAAGGCAAAGGTATTCGCTACGAAGGTGAATTCGTTCGTCGTAAAGAAGGTAAAACTGGTAAGTAATCGCCTTATGGGTAAACGAAAGGAGTGACGTAAATGATTACGAAGCTTGATAAAAACGCTGTTCGCCGTAAAAGACATGCTCGAGTACGTGCGAAACTTAGCGGAACTTCAGCTCGTCCACGTCTAAATGTGTTTCGTTCTAATAAACATATTTATGCTCAAATTATCGATGACATGAATGGAGTTACTTTAGCAAGTGCTTCAACTTTAGATAAAGAATTAAATCTTGAGTCTTCAAGCAATGTTGACGCAGCACAAAAGGTCGGAGAATTAGTTGCGAAACGTGCAGCTGAAAAGGGTATTTCAAACGTTGTCTTTGACCGTGGAGGATACCTTTATCATGGACGTATTCAAGCATTAGCTGATGCTGCTCGCGAAAACGGCTTACAATTTTAATAGACAAAGGAGGGACACAAAAAGATGCGTCGTATTGATCCAAACAAACTTGAACTAGAAGAACGCGTAGTTACGGTTAACCGTGTTGCGAAAGTTGTTAAAGGTGGACGTCGTTTCCGTTTCACTGCTCTTGTAGTAGTTGGAGATAAAAACGGTCATGTCGGATTCGGTACTGGTAAAGCTCAAGAGGTACCGGATGCGATTCGTAAAGCTATCGAAGATGCGAAGAAAAACTTAGTCGAAGTACCTATGGTTGGAACTACTGTTCCTCACCAAGTAATTGGTCGTTTCGGTGCTGGCGAAATCCTTTTAAAACCTGCTTCTGAAGGTACAGGAGTTATCGCTGGTGGACCAGTTCGTGCGGTTCTTGAATTAGCTGGTGTTGCTGATATCCTTTCAAAATCTTTAGGAACAAATACACCAATTAATATGGTTCGTGCAACTGTAGATGGTTTAAAACAATTAAAACGTGCTGAGGACGTAGCAAAGTTACGTGGTAAATCAGTAGAAGAACTGTTAGGATAAGGGGGGAATTCAAATGGCGAAACTATTAATTACCCTCAACCGTAGCCTAATTGGTCGCCCCGAAGACCAACGTGCGACAGTTACTGCGCTTGGATTACGTAAATTAAATCAAACAGTTGAGCATCAAGATAACGCTGCTATTCGCGGTATGATTAATAAAGTTGCTCACCTTGTAACAGTAAAAGAACAATAATTAATTGTTTTCTTTCATAAGGAGGTGCCAATATGAAACTTCATGAATTAAAACCTGCAGAGGGTTCACGTAAAGAACGTAAACGTTTAGGACGTGGTATCGGTTCTGGTCAAGGTAAAACTGCTGGTAAAGGTCATAAAGGACAAAACGCTCGTTCAGGCGGCGGTGTTCGCTTAGGATTCGAGGGTGGTCAAACACCATTATTCCGTCGTTTACCAAAACGTGGTTTTACGAATTTCAGCCGTAAAGAATTTGCGGTTGTAAACCTTGATGCTCTTAATCGCTTTGAAGAAGGTACAGAAGTTACTCCAGAACTTCTTATCGAATCAGGCGTTGTAAAGAACGAAAGAGCAGGAATTAAAATTCTTGCAAAAGGGAACGTAGAGAAAAAGTTGACTGTTAAAGCTCATAAATTCTCCTCTGCCGCCAAAGAAGCAATTGAAGCTGCCGGTGGAAGCGTTGAGGTGATCTAATGTTCCGAACAATCTCCAATTTTATGCGCGTGGGTGATATAAGACGAAAGATTCTATTCACCCTTTTAATGTTAGTGATCTTTCGTCTAGGTACATTTATTCCTGTGCCTAATGTAAATGCTGATGTACTTAGCGCGCAGGATAAACTTAGTGTATTCGGTGTTTTAAATACTTTTGGAGGTGGAGCGTTAAAACAATTCTCCATCTTTGCAATGGGTATTATGCCGTATATTACTGCTTCAATTATTATCCAGCTTTTACAAATGGATGTTGTTCCAAAATTCACAGAATGGTCCAAGCAGGGAGAAGCCGGCCGTCGGAAAACTGCTCAGTTTACCCGTTATGCTACTGTCGTGCTTGGATTTATCCAAGCATTAGGTATGTCATACGGTTTCAATAACCTTGCAAATGGGCAATTAATTGAAAACCCAGGAATTGGTACCTATTTATTAATTGCAGTTGTTCTTACTGCAGGTACATCATTCTTAATGTGGCTTGGTGAGCAAATTACTGAAAAAGGTGTTGGAAATGGAATTTCTATAATCATCTTTGCAGGTATTGTTGCTGGGATCCCAACCACTGTGAAACAAATTTTTGTTCAACAGTTTGAAAATGCCGGTGAGGCGTTATTTTTACGAATTGTAACTGTTGTGATCATTGCGATTGCTGTTATTGCTATTGTTGTGGGTGTTATTTTTATCCAACAAGCAAATCGTAAAATTCCAATCCAATATGCTAAGCGTGTTGTGGCAGGCCGAAATCCTGTAGGAGGACAATCGACTCATATGCCTTTAAAGGTTAATGCAGCAGGGGTTATTCCTGTTATCTTTGCGATTTCCTTTATTGTAACACCAAGGACGGTTGCTTCTTTCTTCCCGCAAAACGATGTAACAATATGGATTAACAAAATATTTGATTATTCTCATCCAATTGGGATGATCTTATATGCTGCTTTAATTATCGCGTTTACTTACTTCTATGCTTTTATCCAAGTGAATCCTGAACAAGCTGCGGAAAACTTACAAAAGCAGAGCGGCTATATTCCTGGTATTCGTCCTGGAAAAAGCACACAAGAGTACCTAACGCGCGTATTATATCGTTTAACTTTTGTTGGTGCGCTCTTCTTAGCTGCTATTTCGGTTCTTCCGGTTATCTTTATTAAGATAGGGAATCTTCCGCAATCAGCTCAAATTGGAGGAACAAGCCTGCTAATCGTTATCGGGGTCGCCCTTGATACGATGAAACAGCTTGAGGCTCAATTGGTTAAGCGTCATTATAAAGGTTTTATAAAATAAAGGTTTGGGGGCTCGAGTCCCCTTAAAACCTATCAATAGCACGAGGGGGAATACGTGTGAATTTAGTATTAATGGGGCTTCCGGGTGCCGGTAAAGGCACACAGGCCGAAAGAATAGTTGAAAAATACGGCATCCCTCATATCTCTACTGGAGATATGTTCCGTGCAGCGATGAAAGAAGGAACAGAACTAGGTTTAAAAGCTAAATCCTTCATGGATAAAGGTGAACTTGTTCCGGACGAAGTAACAATCGGAATTGTTCGTGAGCGATTAAGTAAAGAAGACTGTCAAAAAGGATTCTTACTCGACGGCTTTCCTAGAACAGTACCTCAAGCTGAAGCATTGGAAACACTTCTTGTTGAACTAAACAGGTCAATTGACTATTGTATTAACATTGATGTTGACAAGAATATCCTAATGGAGCGCTTAACAGGGCGCCGTATCTGTAAGGATTGTGGCGCTACTTATCATCTTGTGTTTAACCCACCAGCTCATGAAGGGAAATGCGATCGCTGCGGCGGAGAATTGTACCAACGGGCAGATGATAATGCAGAAACTGTACAAAATCGTTTGGATGTAAATATTAAACAATCCCAGCCATTATTAGATTTCTATGAAACTAAGGGATATTTACGTATGATCAACGGGCAGCAGGATATTAATGTAGTATTTGCTGACATTGAGCGATTGCTAGGGTATTTAATCTAATGATCAAATGCATAACCAGGCTAAATGTCTCTCGAACATCTCCGAAAAGATTCTAACTTTTGTGGATGCAAGCGGTTTTCAATTATATGAGTATGCCGGACATCGTGTTTGGCAAAACTTACATGATGATGGAAGTTAAAAGATGACCGCGTCTAAAGCCTGGAATAGAAATTTTAATTTCTAATTGTTACTAGCAGACGTGGTGTGATTCATTATGCTATAATCATATGGTTGAGCTTTGATTTGCACTTGCACTAGTTTTTAAATAAATGACAATCTGAAAAGAGAAGGGAGACGTGTCCAATGGCCAAAGATGATGTAATTGAAATAGAAGGTAAAGTCCTTGAAACTTTGCCAAATGCAATGTTTAAGGTAGAATTAGAAAATGGTCATACTGTGCTAGCTCATGTTTCGGGTAAAATTCGAATGCACTTCATTCGAATCCTTCCGGGTGACAAAGTGACTGTTGAGCTTTCTCCATATGACTTGACACGCGGAAGAATTACTTACCGCTTTAAATAATTGCTTGCACTCCGTACTACTAAGGAGGTTAGGATAATGAAAGTAAGACCATCTGTTAAACCGATCTGCGAAAAGTGCAAAGTTATCCGTAGACGCGGAAAAGTTATGGTTATCTGTGAAAACCCTAAACATAAACAAAAACAAGGTTAATTTTTGAAGGAGGTGCGCTAAAATATGGCACGTATTGCTGGTGTAGATATTCCACGTGAAAAACGTGTAGTTATCTCGTTAACTTACATTTATGGTATTGGTAAAAATACAGCACAAAAAATCTTAGCAGAAGCTGGTGTTTCTGAAGATACACGTGTGCGTGATCTAACTGAAGACGAATTAAACAAAATCCGTGATATCATCGACAAACTAAAAGTTGAAGGTGATCTTCGCCGTGAAATTTCTCTTAACATTAAGCGTTTAATGGAAATCGGCTGCTACCGCGGATTACGTCATCGTCGTGGTTTACCGGTTCGTGGACAAAATACTAAAAACAACGCTCGTACACGCAAAGGTCCTCGTAAGACTGTTGCGAACAAGAAGAAGTAATCGGCAAAGGAGGTTATTTAAATGGCACGTAAGACGAATACACGTAAACGTCGTGTTAAAAAGAATATTGAATCAGGTATTGCACATATCCGTTCAACATTTAACAACACAATTGTAACAATCACTGATGTTCATGGTAATGCAATTTCATGGTCAAGTGCAGGTGCGCTTGGATTTAAAGGTTCTCGTAAATCTACTCCATTCGCAGCGCAAATGGCAGCTGAAACAGCAGCAAAAACATCTATCGAACACGGTATGAAAACGCTAGAAGTAACGGTTAAAGGACCAGGTGCAGGACGTGAAGCTGCCATTCGTGCTCTTCAAGCTGCTGGTCTTGAAGTAACAGCAATTAAAGATGTTACTCCTGTTCCTCATAATGGATGCCGTCCACCAAAACGTCGTCGTGTTTAATTTTTCTGTATAGACTTTCGTATCCCTGTCTATAATGGGATATGATACTAATTTTTCCGTTCATACAGAAGATTTATTCCAGTTGTTGTGCACAAAACGGGAACGTATACATGGGGGAATTTCGGTTAGATCATTTACCTAATCGAGGTTTTCGACGTTTTGAAGGAGGGTTAATTGATGATCGAAATAGAAAAACCAAAAATCGAAACGGTTGAGATCAGCGATGATGCCAAGTACGGGAAGTTCGTCGTAGAGCCACTTGAGCGTGGATATGGTACCACTTTGGGTAACTCCTTACGTCGTATCCTATTATCTTCACTCCCAGGTGCCGCTGTTACATCGATTCAGGTCGATGGGGTACTTCATGAGTTCTCAACAATTGAAGGCGTCGTAGAGGATGTAACATCCATCATTTTAAACATTAAAAAATTAGCTATTAAAATCTACTCTGATGAAGAGAAAACACTTGAAATTGACGTTCAAGGTGAAGGTCCTGTCAAGGGTAGTCATATTACGCATGACAGTGATGTTGAGATTTTAAATCCTGACCTTCATATCGCAACATTATCTTCAAGCGGTCATCTTCGCATGCGTTTAACTGCTAGACGCGGACGCGGTTATACACCGGCAGAACAAAATAAGCGTGAGGATCAACCGATTGGTGTGATTCCGATTGACTCTATTTATACTCCGGTAGCAAGGGTGTCCTATCAGGTAGAAAACACTCGTGTAGGTCAAATGACAAATTATGATAAGCTAACGCTTGATGTTTGGACAGATGGAAGCACTGGGCCAAAAGAAGCGATTGCTCTTGGTTCGAAGATTTTGACCGAGCATTTGAATATATTCGTTGGGTTAACTGACGAAGCTCAAAATGCTGAAATTATGATTGAAAAAGAAGAAGATCAGAAAGAAAAAGTTCTAGAGATGACAATAGAAGAACTTGATCTATCCGTTCGTTCTTATAACTGCTTAAAGCGTGCTGGCATTAATACTGTTTCAGAATTAGCTAATAAGACTGAAGAGGATATGATGAAAGTACGAAACCTAGGTCGCAAATCTCTAGAAGAGGTAAAAGCGAAACTAGAAGAACTAGGATTAGGCTTGCGTAAAGACGACTAGTTCATTCAAGCATTCGTCTGATTGCGATGATTTTTTAATGACTTCAACAAAGGAGGGAACCCTTCATGGCATACAGAAAGTTAGGACGCACAAGTGCACAGCGTAAAGCTATGCTTCGTGATTTAACAACTGATTTAATTATCAATGAGCGTATTGAAACAACAGAAACTCGTGCGAAAGAAATTCGTTCAACTGTTGAAAAAATGATCACTTTAGGTAAACGTGGTGATTTACATGCTCGCCGTCAAGCTGCTTCATACGTTCGTAATGAGGTTGCTGATGTTGAGAACAATACAAGCGCATTACAAAAACTTTTCACTGATATCGCTCCTCGTTACCAAGAGCGCCAAGGTGGATATACTCGTATTATGAAACTTGGACCTCGCCGCGGTGACGGTGCGCCAATGGTAATTATCGAGTTAGTTTAATTCCTTATCAGACAACAAGGGCGCTGGACAGTTTATAATGAAACTTGTTCTTTGCCCTTTTGCTGTATCAATATCTTATATACGTACGAACCAAGCCAAAAAGAGCGTTACGATGAGCGTGACCCCTATATTTTTAGGAGCACATATGAAGCAGTAATGCCTCTCTGGAGGAATATCTATTGGCCTTATTAGATTATTCTTTTCACGTCTTGTCTAGCTCATGCACCTCTCCCATTTCCATTATGGAATTCCTGTTAAATCGGCAGATGAAATTCGTTCCTGCCAGGGAAGAGGTGCAGGCTTTTTTTGTATGTAGTAAAATATGAGTTGAGTTTAGTTCTGTTTTAGTTGAGTAGGGGGAAATCACTCATGAAAAAACCAATTGTATCCCTTGACAATGTATCTTTTAAATATGATTCGCAGGACCGCTATGCTCTCCAAAATGTAAGCTTTGATATTTTCGAAGGGGAGTGGCTGGCCATTGTGGGCCATAATGGCTCTGGGAAGTCTACTACTGCAAAACTTTTAAATGGTCTCCAATTTCCGCAGCAAGGTGAGATTACTGTTTGTGGGTTGAAGTTAACGGAAGAATCTGTTTGGGATATTCGGGAAAAATTAGGAATGGTATTTCAGAACCCAGATAATCAATTTGTGGGGACAACTGTTCAGGATGATGTGGCTTTTGGTTTAGAAAATCATGGAATACCTAGGGATGAAATGGTCCAGAGGGTTGAAGATTCTTTACGAAAGGTCAAAATGGATCAATTTCTTAATCAAGAGCCCCACCATCTTTCAGGCGGCCAGAAACAACGTGTGGCCATTGCGGGTGTACTAGCTCTTAGACCTTCTATTATTATCTTAGATGAAGCGACATCCATGCTTGACCCTAGAGGTAGAGAAGAAGTGTTAGAGACCGTCCGATCGTTGAAGGACGAAAAACAGCTGACTGTTATATCCATCACACATGATTTAGAAGAGGCAGCTAAAGCTGATCGGATGATTGTCATGAATCGTGGGGAAGTATACCGTGAGGGGACCCCTGAGGAAATTTTTTCGATGGATGAAGAGTTAATTCAATTGGGTTTAGATATCCCTTTTTCCGTGAAAATGAGTAAAGCTTTCCGCCAAAAAGGAATTGAATTATCGAAACATTATTTAACGGAAGAAGAGTTGGTGACAGAGATATGGACATCTCACTGCAGAATGTAGAATATCGTTATCAAGTGAATACCCCCTTCGAGCGGCTGGCCATTGAAGATGTTTCAATCGATATTAAAACGGGAACCTACCTGGCAGTTATTGGGCATACCGGCTCTGGAAAGTCGACCGTATTACAGCATTTAAATGCCCTTTTACAACCGACTGCAGGCTTGGTAGTAATAGGAACCCATGAAATAAAAGCCAAGCAAAAAAATAAAAATCTTAAGCCTATTCGGCAAAAGGTGGGAATTGTCTTTCAGTTCCCGGAACATCAATTGTTCGAAGAAACCGTCGAAAAGGATATTATTTTTGGCCCCATGAATTTTGGGGTTTCTGAACAAGAGTCAAAAGAAAGAGCAAGGACTGCACTTAAACAAGTTGGACTATCGGAAGAAATATTAGAAAAGTCCCCATTTGACCTATCAGGTGGCCAAATGCGCCGGGTAGCCATTGCAGGCGTTCTTGCCATGGAACCTGACGTAATTGTCTTGGATGAGCCCACCGCTGGTTTAGATCCAAGGGGCCGCAAGGAAATTATGGATATGTTTTATCGTTTGCATAAGGAAAGAGGACTCTCTACGATTTTGGTTACCCATAGTATGGAGGATGCTGCTCAATATGCAGAACAAATCGTGATTATGCAACAAGGAAAGGTTGTTAAAACGGGAACCCCTGAAGAGATTTTTACCGCTACAGAAGAGTTACTCCAAATGGGACTAGATGTTCCAGAAGTGGTCCGTTTTCAGCTTAAGCTTGAAAAAACAATGGGTAAAAAGCTTGGGAAAACCTATTTAACCATTGAACAGCTTTCTTCTGCCGTAATAGATTTAATAAGCAGAGGTGAACGGGTATGATGGAAAAAATGATTTTTGGGCGATTTGTACCTGCAAATTCCGCTGTTCATAGGATGGATCCACGTTCTAAGTTAATCATTATATTTTTATTTGTCTGTATTATTTTTCTGGCAAACAATTGGATGACCTATGCACTTATTGGAATTTATACTTTTTTTATGATTGGGTTATCAAAGATTCCCGTTCGCTTTTTATACACCGGTTTAAAACCGATCATTTGGCTTGTTTTATTTACCTTTGTCATGCAGCTTCTATTTACGAAAGAAGGGAATCTTCTTTTTCATATAGGTCCAGTGAAGGTTTATGAAGAAGGTCTTAGGATGGGGATTTTCATTTCATTAAGGTTTTTTTTCTTAATATTGATGACATCCTTATTAACGTTAACGACGACACCAATTGAAATTACAGATGGACTTGAAACGCTTTTGCATCCTTTGAAAAAGGTCCGCTTTCCGGTTCACGAAATGGCTTTAATGATGTCTATCGCACTACGATTCATCCCCACTCTCATGCAGGAAACGGATAAAATCATGAAAGCGCAAATTGCCAGAGGGGTTGAGTTTTCAAGCGGGCCCATTAAGGAACGTATGAAAGCTGTTATTCCTTTACTTATTCCATTATTCGTTAGTTCCTTTAAACGAGCAGAAGAGTTGGCTGTTGCGATGGAGGCAAGAGGGTACCGTGGCGGTGAAGGTAGAACGAAATACCGGCAGTTGAGCTGGAATAACCTTGATTCCAGCCAAATCGTGATTCTTGTTATACTATGTATTCTTTTAATTTTATTACGTTCGTAATGGGGCGAATCGAAATGCACCGCTATAAATGCATTATTTCATATGATGGTTCTGACTTTTCCGGTTACCAGATTCAGCCGAATAAACGCACAGTCCAATTGGTACTGGAGAATGTCCTAACAAAAATCCATAAGGGAAATGTTGTGAAGGTTGCTGCCTCAGGTAGAACAGATGCTGGTGTTCATGCTAAGGGCCAGGTGATTCATTTTGATTCACCGCTTCAAATTCCTGTGAATAGGTGGGAGGCAGCTCTTAATTCTTTATTACCAGAGGATCTTGCAGTGTTATCGGTTGAGAAGGTGCATGATTCGTTTCATGCGCGTTTTGATGCTGTCGGAAAAGAATATCGCTATGTTCTTCAACTGTCTACTAAGAGAGACCCGTTTCAGCGAAAGTATGCCTATCAGTATCCCTATAAATTAAATGTGGATGCGATGAGAGAGGCTGTTCCCTATTTACTGGGGACACATGATTTTACAAGCTTTTGTTCCGCGAAGACGGAGGTAGAAGATAAAACTCGTACGATTGAATCGATTGAGATTACGGTTGATCAGGATATGCTTATCCTTCATTTTGTAGGAAATGGTTTTTTATATAATATGGTGAGAATTTTAGTTGGAACATTGTTAGAGGTCGGTTCCGGCGATAGAAAGCCATCTGATCTGCCCCAAGTTTTAGAGGCGAGGGATAGAAAGTTTGCTGGAAAAACAGCTCCAGCACACGGATTGTACTTATGGAAGGTATTTTACAAATAAAAATTCGAGTAACAACCCATCCTGGTGTAACATTTTCTTGACATATAGCCCCAGAGTATTTATTATATTATATGTGTGTGTTTTTAATCCCACGATAAAGCCCCGGAAAGTCTTCATCGTGATTGAAAATATATGATTTAAAAAATAGCCGCACGCCTGTCTTAAAGGTTCATTCCCGGAACAGAATGGACGCTAAGGCTTTGAAGGTGCGAAAGAATAATCTTTTACGGATTTAATTAGGAGGGAAACTCATGCGTACAACATTTATGGCAAATGCCAACAATATCGAGCGTAAATGGTACGTAATTGATGCAGAAGGCAAAACTCTTGGTCGTCTTGCTTCTGAAGTAGCATCAATTCTACGTGGTAAAAACAAACCAACTTTTACTCCACATGTTGACACTGGTGACCATGTGATCATTATCAACGCTTCTAAAGTTGAACTAACTGGTAAGAAATTAACTGACAAGATCTACTATCGTCACAGCTTACACCCAGGTGGTTTAAAACAAAGAACTGCTCTTGAAATGCGTACAAACTATGCTGAGAAAATGATCGAGCTAGCTGTTAAAGGCATGCTTCCAAAGAATTCTCTTGGCCGTCAAATTTTCAAAAAATTACACGTATATGCTGGTGCTGAGCACAAGCACCAAGCACAACAACCAGAAGTTTACGAACTTCGCGGATAATTTAAAGGGAGGGAATTAACTTGGCACAGGTTCAATATATTGGTACTGGTCGTCGTAAGAGCTCCGTTGCACGCGTGCGCTTAGTTCCAGGTACAGGTAAAATTGTTATTAACAATCGTGACATCGAAAACTATATTCCATTTGAAGCTTTACGTGTTGTTGTAAGACAACCATTAGTAGCGACTGAAACTGTAGGCAGCTACGATGTTCTTGTAAACGTAAAAGGCGGTGGCTACACTGGTCAAGCTGGCGCAATCCGCCACGGTATTGCTCGCGCATTACTACAAGCTGATCCAGAATACCGTCCAACATTAAAACGCGCAGGTCTATTAACTCGTGACGCTCGTATGAAAGAACGTAAAAAATACGGTCTTAAAGGCGCTCGTCGTGCACCTCAGTTCTCAAAACGTTAATTTTACGTTTCAAAGGCTCTCAAACCTATTGGTTTGGGAGTCTTTTTTATTTGTAACGACACCTCATCTGAATGCATTGTAATATCCTTTGAAATTTTTAGTGTAAAATATTTTTTACTCAGTTTGTAAAAATTTTTTTACCAACTACATGATTTTTTGCATAATTTGGAATAATATTTTTATGTTAATTACGTTAATTTTATATAAAGGAAAAACTTTAATAAAAATTTGCCCGGTTTTAAGGGTTTTTTTATTTTGTTGAAAATTTGAAATCAAAGAGGAAAATAAACGATAGTTTTGGCATGAAAATTGCATTTTATAATTGCAGCAAGGGAAAACGTTTTCAATCGGTCCTGTTAATATAATGTCCAAGGCATTCAGCATAGAAAGGGGTGTAGTGATAACAGGTTCATATTGACTTTTTCTTGCCTTATACTTAGTGGTTTTACAGCGAAGTATTGTTTTATGGGACTAATACATTTTAAATTCATTAAACTCTAAAAAAATTAGCAAAGGACGGATGTTGGTATATGAACAAAAAGGGCGGAATTTTTTACGGTTGGTGGATTGTAGTAGCAGCCTTCATGATTATGACTTTCATTTATGCCCCGATTGCAAACCTAGTTTCATTATTTATCCTGCCTGTTACAAAAGAACTCGGATTTAGTGCCTCTCAATTTATGTTGTATTTTACCATTATGGCTTTAGCTGCTATGGGTATAGGTCCATTTGCAGGTAAACTAATGAAAAAGATGGATGTAAGGGCCTATTTAACATTATTTATTTTAATTTCAGCTGCTGCCTTTATTGGCTTCTCTTTTGCTACGAAACTGATTCATTTCTATTTATTTGCTGTTCTAATGGGTGCAGGTTTATCTGGCGGGGCAATGATCCCAGCATCCGTACTTATCACAAATTGGTTTAATGAAAAACGTGGTTTATGTTTGGGGATTGCTTTAGCAGGTAGCGGTTTCGGCGGTGTAATTCTCAGTCCTTTAACTAACTGGCTTATTACAGCTTATGGGTGGAGGTCAGCCTATCTTGTTTTAGGAATTCTAATCGCTGTGTTATTAATTCCACTTGCGGTATTTGTTATTCGATTAACTCCAGCAGACAAAGGTTTAATGGCCCTAGGTGAAGTAAAATCTAGTATACCAAATAAAGAATTAGCAGGTACAACCCAAGGTCAAGCACTAAAATCCATATCATTTTGGGCCCTTTGTTTAGCTATTCTGGTTGGCGGAATTGTTGTTAATACAATGTTGATTAACCTTGCTCCATATTTAGCGGGAATCGGTACAACAGCTAAAACAGCGGCATTGCTATTATCCTTAGGTTCTGCAATGGTCATTGTCGGAAAACTTTTAGTTGGGCGATTATTTGACAAGCTAGGATTAATCACAACATTATTTATCATTTCTGCAGGAAGTCTTCTAAGCTTTTTATTTTTAATGAAAGCAAATATAGTTCTGCCAGCTATTCTTTATACGATTTTTTCAGGAATCGGTTCAACAGCAGTTACGGTTACACCTGCCTTTCTTACAGGGGCACTATTTGGTGAAAAAGAATTTAGTGCAAAATATGGTGTTGTGTCCATATTTATTTCATTAGGCGCGGCAGTCACGCCAATTGTTTCTGGTGCCATTTTTAATATCAATCATTCCTATGAATTGGTTCTTGATGTTTTAATTGCCCTTTCTACTGTGCAATTTGTATTATTCCTTATTGCTAGCAAAACGAAACCAAAGTTTAGTCTGGTAACTGAAGTTCTAAATAAAGAAGCAGTGTAATTATAAAATCTTTCATGAATTTTTACACCCAGCCCATGCATGGAATTGTCGTGAATAGTGCGATCAACTAGCTGAAGAATAATTAAATTCCCAAAAATCCAGTCATATTGGCTGGATTTTTCTAATCATAAAATTGGCAATTGAAAACAGCGGAAATTTTGCATTTCTTAGGATTATGGGATGAAGAATAGTCCTAAGAGGTGAAAACTGTGACAGTCATTACAACCTTTAAAGAGAAAAAACGGGAAAAACAAATTAAATATGAGCGGTCAGTCTTAAAGGACTTATCGATAAAAACTTTAAAAGAACGGGTCCAGCACTATTTTGGCTCATCAAGAATTACATCAAGCTTTGTGATGCATGCTGGTGTTGAGGAAGCCTGCTACGATGTAGCGCTTGAAGCCTATCTATTAGGGGCGAAGTTTAGCAAATTCGGTTACTATGGTGAAGATATCGAAGAGGTAAAAAAACGCTGCTATAAGGAAGAAAAGCATTTAATTGATACCCTATTCAATTTTTTACTTTATTGGGGTAATGGAGAAGAAGGGACGATGAGTGAATCCCTATACTATCTCTGTGAACAATACATCCACGTTTGGTGGCTCGATGGATATCAAAAAGGAGAAAGACGGCATAAGCTAAGGCTGCACTAGGTTATTCTTTATATAAGTAATTATTAATTGCTTTGAGAATTGTCTAGCTCCAGCGCCTAGAACCTCGGGGTTTGTTCGGTCCTGCCGATGAAGTCAAAGAACGACTTCACCGAAGGACCTAAAGCCTTTTCGGGGCTGAACAAGGCGCCTCCGCTTTTCTTATTAGTTCTAAAATTCCCCCTTGTCCCATATATTTAAACGAACATGGACGAGCGGGAAGGAATGATTTGGTTGCTAAAGAGAAGATTGAAAATTATAGGGTTCTCTGTGGGTTTACTTTTATTATTCCTGATTTTACAGCATGATTTTATGGAGGATAAATCATGGAAATCATGGAATTTGCCTTTATCGGGAAAAATCATTCTTATTGACCCCGGGCATGGCGGACCTGACGGTGGTGCCGGTGAAGGAAAAACCTTAGAAAAGGATATTGCTTTAGATATTTCGTTTAAGGTTAGAGATTTCCTGCAGCAACACGGTGCTCTGGTAATGATGACGAGGGAAACCGATGAGGACCTGGCAGACCCTACAACAAAAGGTTATAGCAGGAGAAAGGTAGAGGATCTGAAGCAAAGGTTGAAAATGATCAATAGCTCTGATAATGACCTTTTTGTCAGTATTCATTTAAATGCCATCCCATCTGCTAGATGGAGCGGGGCTCAAACCTTTTATTCCCCTCATTATACTGAAAATGCAAAAGCAGCAAAATTTATTCAAGATGAGTTAAGACGGAATTTAGAAAATACAAATCGAAAGGCAAAGCCTTTAAGTCATGTCTATATTTTAAAGAATGCAAAGAAGCCCGGCGTTTTAGTTGAGGTGGGTTTTTTATCCAATCCAGCTGAAAAGGCAAATCTCCAAACTGATTCCTACCAGGAAAAGGTGGCTGCTTCCATTTATAAAGGAATCATCCGTTATTTTACGAATGAAAAGGAATTAAAGGAAACAGATTAAGGAAGATGAGCTCTATCGCTCATCTTCTTTGACTTTTTATTATTGGTATAGGGTTTACGTGTGATTCAGTTAACTGTTTTTAGTGAGAGTTATGGTATACTTGATTTGGAAACGAATTCAATTGTGAGGTGTTTGTTTACATGCTAACAGAAGCGAAAATCCGTGAAATTGTAGGCAGCTTAAAGGAGCCATTTTTACATAAAACATTAGCAGAGCTAAATGCAATTGAGGAAATAAAAATTAAAGAAGAAAAAAACCATGTCAGTATAAAAGTAGACATTGCCAAAACTGGTACTGCCGAACAATTACAATTGCAAACGCAAATTGTAAATGTATTAAAAGAAGCAGGTGCAGCTACAGTAGGGATTCGCTTTGGCGAGCTTTCCGAAGAGGTACTTGCAGCCAATCGTAATGCAGTAGAGGAAACGGAGGATAAAGGCTTATTATCTTCAAAAAATACAACCTTTATTGCGATTGCTTCCGGTAAGGGCGGTGTAGGTAAATCAACGGTATCTGTAAACCTTGCTATTGCCCTAGCTCGTTTAGGTAAAAAGGTAGGTCTGATTGATGCCGATATCTACGGTTTTAGTGTACCGGATATGATGGGGATCACAAAGCGTCCTGTAGTTAGAGGGGAAAAAATTATACCGGTTGAACGTTTCGGAGTTCAAGTCATATCAATGGGCTTTTTTGTTGAAGATAATGCACCAATCATTTGGCGCGGACCTATGCTTGGAAAAATGCTGAATAGCTTCTTCAATGAAGTGGAATGGGGAGCAGTGGATTATTTATTATTAGACTTGCCTCCAGGAACAGGGGATGTTGCATTAGATGTTCACACGATGCTTCCTGCATGTAAAGAAATTATTGTTACGACACCACATCCAACGGCTGCCTTTGTAGCAGCACGTGCCGGCGCAATGGCTGTTCGTACGGAACACGAAATCCTAGGTGTTATTGAAAATATGGCTTATTTTGAAAGTAAGCTGACAGGTGAAAAGGAATATGTGTTTGGCCGCGGCGGCGGGGATAAATTAGCCGAGGAGCTAAATACAGAAATTCTAGGACGCCTGCCACTTAACCAGCCTGATTGGAATGCCGAAGATTTTGCACCATCTGTTTATCAGGAAGACCATCCAATCGGAAAAATCTATCTAGAAATTGCTGAAAAAATGACAAGCCTTTTAAAAAAGTAATAAATAAAGCCTCTTCCTGATCAGGAAGAGGCTTTTGAATGAATAGAATGATTAATTAGGCCCCGCTGCTGTTATCAGAACCGCTTTGTCCTCCACTTGATTGACCGCCGCCATCTTTACTGCTGCTCGCATTCGCTTTTACATCTTCAGCCGCCTTAAGCAGAAGCTCTTGCATTTTGACCTTAAATAACGGGCTTTCAATGGTTTCAGCAATTACCTTTTGAAGATGTTCCCGGTATTCCTTACTTTTTAATGCGTCCGCTAATTCCTTTTGAATTTCAGGCTCTTTAAAAACTTGAATCATCATACCTCTATATTGGGGATCATTCATTAAATCCTTTAGCAATTTTTCATTCTCGGATCTCATGTTCTTGGCAACGCCTTGAGCAAATTTTGGATCATTAAACGTTTTTTTCCAAAAGGTTGTGGCTTTATCGGAAGTAAGTGTTTGTTGAATTGTCTGGGAAACCATTTTTTGGTCCATCACAAGCTTTTCCTTCATACTGTCATCGTTCATTACATCTTGAATTGCCTTCTTACCATCATCGGTTTTAAGAATATCAACAACCATTTTTTTGGTTTGCTCATAATCAATTTGTCCTCCGCTGCTGGATTCGTTGGATGCACAGCTAGTTAACAACATCATGATAGGTAGGAGGAGCAGCATACTTTTCGCTTTCATTTTGAAAAGCCCCTTTCGCATAAGAATCCTTAATTTTAGGATGAAGAAAATCATGAAAGATTATTCGTAAGGATTTTAAAATATGGATTTTTCAAATATGGATTGGTACAATCATTAGGAATGCATTTTATATTTTGGAGGTTTAAAGTGTGACGAGCCGCAATTGGGTAAAACTATTTTTGACCACATTATTAGTAGGCGGGCTCACAACAGCTATTGTGGGTTTCATTGTTCGCTGGAGTGAATTTCAGCAGTATTTTACTGAATTTAAACTAATTGATATATTATCAACGACGATTTGGTTAATTGTGATGGGATTCCTTTTTAGTGTTATTAGTCAAATGGGCTTTTTTGCTTATTTAACGATTCATCGGTTCGGATTAGGTATTTTTAAGTCTGCAACCCTTTGGAATGGAGTTCAATCCGTCCTCATATTATTTTGCCTATTTGATTTGGTTTATATGCGTTATGAGGCATTTGCCAAGCCTGGAGAGTCTGTGCTGCCCTACATAGGGGTTGCGTTAATTCCTTTAGTGATTGGCGGGGGTGCAGCTTGGTTTAAAAGTAAACAAACAAATTTTAGTGCCTTTATACCCGCGCTCTTTTTTATGGTTGTTGTAACAGTTATCGAATGGGTTCCAGTTCTACGGGTTAATGAAAGAAGCTGGGTTTACCTTATGGTCTTTGGTCTCCTGGCTTGTAATGCCTATCAATTGTTAATCCTTCATAAGTTAAATGAACGTTCCGAACAGGAAAGACAAAAGCGTAAGAGCACTGCGGCTGGGAACAGCAATAAAGCGGTAAAAAATAAAATCAATAAAAAACCGTCCCTTTAAATAGTAGGGGCGGTTTTTTTATAAGAATGATGAAGAACAAATCCAATCTAAAAACAAGGGGAGAGATCATCATAAAGGCGATGAAGGCCAAGTCCATTTGAGAAAACAGGGAAAGAGGACCTCATAAGACTGGTGAAGACCAAATCCTTTTAGGAAAACAGGGAAAGAGGACCTCATAAGGCCGGTGAAGAACAAATCCATTTGAGAAAACAGGGAAAGAGGACCTCATAAGGATGGTGAAGACCAAATCCATTTGAGAAAACAGGGAAAGAGGACCTCATAAGGCCGGTGAAGACCAAATCCATTTGAGAAAACAGGGAAAGAGGACCTCATAAGGCCGGTGAAGACCAAATCCATTTGGGAAAACAGGGAAAGAGGACCTCATAAGGCCGGTGAAGACCAAATCCTTTGAAAAATCAGAGGAAGAAGTCATCATAAAGGTGATGAAGACCAAATCCCTTCGATAAATAGTCTTGATAATTCTTATGTCGTTTATAAAAATCCACTCAAAACGGATCGGTACAGTTTTTATATCAGTTTATTTTATTTCTTTAGAGCTGACATGACCATTGGCAATCATTTCGGAAACAGAAATCATTTTTAGACCTTTATGATGAATTTCCTCTATAATCGCTGGCAATGCTTTATTGGTTTGCTTGGCTGAATCAGAAGCATGTAAGAGAACAATATCACCTTTTTTAGCCTTTTCAACATTAGAAACAATGGTCTTAATACCAGGATTCGTCCAATCCTGTGAATCCACACTCCAATGAACAACAGTATAACCATACCGCTCTGCAATTTTTAAGGTTCTTTCATCAAAATGACCAGTGGGAGCACGCAGGAGCTTGATATTTTTTACATTTAATTTTGTAAAAACCTCTTGTGCTTTAGAAATATCCCTACGAATTTTAGCATCCTCCAAACTTTTATAATCCTCATAGGCATATCCAAGGATGCCAATTTCATAACCCTCCTTTACAATTCGATTGACTAGATCGGGGTGCCGTTCAGCCCATGAACCAGCTAAAAAGAATGTTGCTGATTTTACCCCCTCTTTTTTTAGTGTGTTTAAAATCGGTTCTGCTTTTTCATCTCCCCAACCAATATTAAAAGATAAAGCAAGGTCTTTTTCGCCGCGATAAATTGCCTTCGGTCCATCCTTAGTTGAAAAAACAGGTATTTGGGCAAGATTCTGCATATAAAGGAACCAGGCTGTAAAAAATGCAGCAATTAAGATTAGAGAAATGTTTTTAAGAGATTTACCATTTAATACATAAAAGAAATTCATCCTAACCACCTCGTCCATTGCCATCCTTGTCTCAACTTATGCCTGCTTTTTTAATAATATGAATAAAGATTTTTATTATAAAATTGAATTATTTGGAAAAGACTACTAGAACTAGAAACTTCATTGGAGGCTATTGGATGCTAGGAATACTAATTAATGAAAAAGAAGTAAAAGAAATGGAATATTTAATTAAGCGGGAAATGGATGAAATCCTCTTTGATTTAAGGGATGACCGCATTGATCATATTGTGAAAAGAGCAATGGAGGAGCGTTACAAAGTATTATTTACTTTATTTCGACGGGTTGCTTCACCAAACGAATGTTTAAAATATATGAGGAAAGATAAAAGAGGTAGAATGAAGGGATAAATTTTCGTTAACTTTTTTCGAAAGAATTGTTGACATATATTTATTATCCTGTTATATTAATAAACGTCGCTGCTGACGTAAAAAACAACTTAAAAAAGTTGTTGACAATACGTATTGTAGATGATATATTTAAAAAGTCGCTTTTGGGCGAACAAGAGAAATTGATCTTTGAAAACTAAACAAACAAAAACGTCAACAAACAATAATATTCATTTCATTTGAAATGAAGCCAACGTAACAAAATGAGCTACATCAACTTTCTTGGAGAGTTTGATCCTGGCTCAGGACGAACGCTGGCGGCGTGCCTAATACATGCAAGTCGAGCGAATCAATAGGAGCTTGCTCCTGTTGGTTAGCGGCGGACGGGTGAGTAACACGTGGGCAACCTGCCTGTAAGACT
>NZ_SMYO01000018.1 GCF_004358205.1 Bacillus salipaludis | reverse complement strand
AAACCAACAAATTTTTGTACATCCTTCATATTAAACGGCTCCTTTTCGTGTGTAGCTCTACACTTGGTTTATTTTTGGGTAGTAACATTATGACCAAGTGCAACCTACGTTAAGCGATGGGAGCCGTTTCGTTCATTATGACTAAAGGGTCAGGGGTGTGGAAGAATCCAGATTTTCATTTCTTCAGCAATCGAAACAGATTTCAGCATAAACTTATAAAACCAATTCGTAAGGAGTGACTTTAAATGAATGTTGGAAGAGATAAAATATACCCCGACTGTCCAACTCTTATCAGAACGGTTGAGGTTGGCGGTCTTACGAAATCACAGCTTCTTCAAAAATTGCAACAACATTCTATTTTGATGAATAAGCTTGGAGAGAGGCTATTCGCTGATGATAAGTTTACTATTTCAGATACGATATACAGTGTAAGGGCTGTTGAGCCCAAAGTTCGTGATCTTGGCTTTCCAGAAGGAACTACTATACCCCAGCTTTTTGAAAAAGCGAACCAGGTTGGCTTAAAATTATGCCCCCTTGAGCTAGGACCCCACTTAAGATTGGAGTATCTGGATCAACCCGAAGGTCATTCGGGGAAACCTTCTTGGCGACATCGAGCTCCGTATGGCTCCGTTACAATAGCATCTGAGATACTATCCAAAGACGTCGACTTTCCGAAGGGTTTCTATCTGAGACGAATTGAAGGTGCGCTGTGGTTGCGTGGATACATTGCTGATGATCTGCACGTCTTGGAGCCAGATGATCACTTTGTTTTTTGTCAAAACGAAAATTTGAAGAAAAAAATTCCTTATTAATCAACGGGCGCGAATGTGGAATAAATGTCACGGTTCTTATTCAATTAATGGGGGGGAGAGTTGTAGTTCAAGCTGTCATTTTAAACAGCATTTTTTATTACACTATAGTGACAGGTTAATTGAATAAAAAATTATCTCAAAATCTCAAAAATTCGCTCATAATAAAATAAAGCAGGGGTGTAACCACTTGTTTTCTTGGAGAATAACAAAATATAACCCGAAAAAGAGAGAGGAAGAAGGCTCTTATCTGGACCTTGAAGAATGGACAAGTTTTTCTGAGGTAGGAAAAAAGGTTAGTGAAGAAGAATATTTAAAAACTGAATCAAACTACTTAAATTCCATCACTAGGTTTATGAATGAAACGGGCTATAAAAAGCTTTATCTAGATGACTTGAAATATGCTCTGATGAAGTAAAGAAGAACCAAAGCGCTGTTCCTTTTTTGTCAAACATTTGGGTGGGTAAATCCGTCAGTGCGCGGGAGATTATAGAGTTAGCAAAATTAAGCTTACGGGAAGTTATTTGGTGCAAATTAAGTTACAAAGACAGGTTTTTTGTTCACTTCGGATACGATTATTATATGTATATTGGAGCAAGTATAGATTCTCCTACAGCTCGTCAAAAAATCGAAGAGACTGGATTATACATGGAAGAATTTAAATCTCCCTATTTGGATTAAAAATGAAATTTATAATTGAAGCCTTCTTGAAGTAAAGGGTGTGTTTAAGAAATTGAGACAAAAATTAAATGACAAAGAATATAGGAAAGTTTGGGGGAGATTTAACAAAGAGTTTAAGTTTAAAGTTGGTTTAAGTTTAATTATTCATAATCTGTTGGTTACACCAACTTTTCCTTTGATGCTCTTTCCAAATTATTTTCTTATTTCTCCACAAAAAACCCCGATCATAAGGAAGGGGTTTATGGGTTTATAATTTGCTGCTCATAGGTTTCTTTCAATCGCTTAATATCCTCTTTTGGCGGTAGACCAAACATCCTAGAATATTCTCTGCTGAATTGAGATGGACTTTCGTAGCCTACTCGGAATGCAGCATCGGTGGCATCAGTTGACTCGGATAATAACAGGCGACGAGCTTCCTGTAGTCTTAGTTGTTTTTGAAACTGAATAGGGCTCATTGCTGTTACCTCTTTAAAGTGCCTATGAAAGGAAGAAACACTCATGTTCGCAATTTCTGCAAGGTCCTCAATCCGAAAAGATTGGTCATAGTTTTTCATGATATGTTCAATCACAACCCCAATTAGATGAGCTGAACTTCCTTCTAGCCCTATTTGCCCTAATGTAACTCCATGCTGCCCCTGTAAAACCCTATAGATAATTTCCTTTGTGATAAGAGGTGCAAGAACCGGTATATCGTAAGGAGTCTCCAGCAAATGTACTAATCTGGTTACAGCGTCCAACAAAGAATCCTCGATTTGGCTTACATACATGCCTCTTCTGGCATTTTCTTTTGGGTTAACTGGAAGATGTGAATCCTGTAATACCTCCAATATTTGGTTTGGCGTAAATTCAAGTTTGAGTGCCAAATACGGATTTTCAGAAGAAGCTTCCGTAACTATACCGGTAATTGGCAAGTTCACGGATGCAACAAGGTAATCTGCAGGACCGTACACATAGGTCTCCTGTGCCAGTAAAACCTCCTTTTTGCCTTGAACGATTATGCATAAAGAGGGCATGTAAACTCCGTAAGCTGGACCTGTAACATCAGAGAACCGAGAGAATGATAAAGAAGATATTGCAGTCTCATGAGCCCCGTCCTTACCTGTGTGCCTCTCAATAAGTTGGGTGAGTTCCGAACGCTGTTTGTCGATTTGTTTGGACATAAAAACCTCCTGTGTCTCTGTTTTTTATAGTTCCATATTAATACATATTCCTCCGAAGTGTTAGTGGTGTGAGAGGATTAGGCAATGATTTGATAGGAATTATATAAGGGTTTCCTGTTCTTTTATTGCATAATAAGGGAGTTAAAAGTTTTCTATACATCTTGACTGTAAGGAGTTGAATCACCATGAAAAAGCGTAAATTAGGAAAGACTGAATTGGAGGTTTCCTCCATTGGACTTGGTTGCATGGGCATGAGCCATGGGTACGGACCTGCATCGGACAAGCAAGAGATGATTGCGCTTATTCATAAGGCTCTAGACCGGGGTGTTACTTTCTTCGATACTGCCGAAGTATATGGTCTGTTTGTCAATGAGGAATTGGTAGGGGATGCCCTTGCTCCTCTTAAGGGAAAAGTTGTTATCGCGACCAAATTTGGCATCCAGATGATAAATGGCAAGCAGATGCTCGATAGTAAGCCTGAACGTATTAGGCAGTCAATCGAAGGCTCGCTTAAACGCCTTAAGGTCGATACCATTGATCTTTACTATCAGCATCGGGTGGACCCAAGTGTTCCAATTGAAGAGGTAGCAGGAGTAATACAAGACCTAATCAAGGAAGGGAAGATTAAGCATTGGGGACTTTCTGAAGCAGGAGTGGAAACGATTCGCCGTGCACACTCGGTTCATCCGCTGACTGCCGTTCAAAGTGAATACTCAATGATGTGGAGAAGCCCTGAAGACGACTTGTTGCCTACCCTTGAAGAGCTGGGAATCGGCTTTGTTCCTTTCAGTCCGTTGGGCAAGGGATTCCTTACCGGCACAATTAAAAAGGATGCAAGGTTCGGCAGTTCAGATTTCCGCAGCATTGTTCCACGCTTCAAACCTGAGAATATCGAGGCAAATCAGGTATTGGTTGATTTGATAAACAAGTTTGCTGTTGAAAAAGATGCAACACCCGCTCAAATCGCACTTGCGTGGGTTCTAGCACAGAAGCCGTGGATTGTTCCGATTCCAGGCACGCGGAAGTTGGAGCGTCTCGAAGAAAACCTTGGGGCTGCTGATATTGAACTGAGTCGTGAAGAACTCAAGGATTTAAATGATGCCTTATCGAAAATTGAGATCTCAGGAGATCGCTATCCAGCTGAATATGCAAATAGGGTAGGAAAATAATTTACGATAAACACAGGAGGATTTTATATGCAAAAAGTAACGTTAAATAATGGTGTAGAGATGCCAATCCTGGGCTTTGGGGTTTTTCAGATTCAGGATGAAAATGAATGTGAGCAGGCCCTTTACGATGCGATTATGACGGGTTATCGTCTGATCGATACTGCAGCATCTTATCTAAATGAAGAAGCAGTCGGAAGAGCAATCAAGCGGAGCGGTGTCCCAAGAGAGGAATTGTTCATTACAACAAAACTTTGGGTTCAGGATACTGGTTATGAAAACACAAAGAAAGCATTAGAAAAATCACTGGAAAGGCTGCAATTGGATTATCTGGATTTATACCTAATCCATCAGCCATTTGGTGATGTACACGGTTCTTGGCGTGCCATGGAGGAACTGTACCGTGAAGGAAAAGTCAGGGCAATTGGAGTAAGTAACTTCCATTCAGACCGCCTTATTGATTTGATTATCCATAATGAAGTTGTTCCAGCGGTTAACCAAGTCGAAACACATGTATTCAATCAGCAGATTGAAAGTCATGCCTTTATGAAAGAGAACAATGTACAAATAGAGTCTTGGGGGCCATTTGCCGAAGGAAAAAACAACATGTTCCAGAATGAAATTTTGGTTTCCATAGGAGAAAAGTATAATAAATCTGTTGCTCAGGTGGTTTTACGTTGGTTGACACAAAGAGGAGTTGTTGCGATTCCAAAATCTGTCCGTAAAGAAAGAATCGTGGAAAACTTCAACATCTTTGACTTTGAATTAAGCCAAGAAGATATGGACCAAATTGCTACTTTAGATACAAAAGAGAGCTTATTCTTTTCACACAGGGACCCTGAAATGGTGAAATGGATTGGAACCCGTAAACTAGATATATAATTTTATTTTCTATAGCACAACAAAAAGTCGATTTCCTTCACAAGTGAACATCGGCTTTTTTTATGGATAACAATTTAATAACTTTTATATCGTGAAGGATTACACTTAAACTACCGGGTGCATTTCTTAAAGAACATTCGGCTGCTCAAGGACAAGCAGCCGATATTATGTTGAACGGGTGAGGTAACCAAAGAAGCGAATGATGTGGACTTCATCTGAATAGTCTAGCCTTCTATGTACTGACGCTCACAAAGGAGCATCCATGACGTTCCAAACCTGTCTCTCAGCTGAGCAAAACGCAAAGCGAAAAATGTTTCTTCCATGGGCATAAAGATTTCTCCTCCTTCAGAAAGCAAGGTATAAAGTCTCTCCGCCTCTTCTGCACTGTAAACCCTGAGTGTCAGATAGACACTCCGCATAGGCTCTGCCTTGGGGATGTCGGCTCCCCTTAGAATGGTGTCCCCAATCTCGATGGTGGCATGCAAAATGTCGTTTTCCCTACCTTCCGGAACGTTCGTAGTATCTGGCAGTTGTTTGAAAGCCATCATTGATGTTATTCTTCCTCCGAGATGCTGTTCATAGAACTGAAAAGCCTGTTCGCAAACTCCTTGATAGTTGACGTAGATATCGAGCTTCATTGAATAATCTCCCTTTTTCATTTTGGTTGTTGGTCTTGAAAGATATTTTATAATTCAGTATAAACGAAAGGCATATGAATGCCTATACAATCGATTTTATTACAAACTATTATTTGTAAATATTTACAATTATTATAATTTATGGACTCTATTTCTACTCTTCGCTGTCTTCGGTGTATGGGATGCGTAAGTCACTTGGGATTATAGATGAGGAGATTAATCCTACTAGAAAAAATTGAGAATTTATTTCTCCACATTTAGAGCTGATGTACTCATGTGTCGTTATTGTGAAATATGGTACTTAAACAAACGGACGCTTATGTTTAATACAAGGTCGCTGCGGCGCCTTTTGCTTGTTCCGCCAAATGGCAGGTTTGTGGAACAGCCCTTGACAAGGGTACAAGATTAGGTTTATTAAGCTAAAAACATATTAAGATTCTAACCTCAGCACAAAAATATATTTACTTCAATTGTTCCACAGTCATAAAGCCCAAATATGATTTATAGGTAAAAACACATTTTGCTGAAACAAGTTTATAGGTTAATAACCAATGAATATGATGATTTGAAAATAAACATTAAGGAGTGCATTTTATGAATACTAGTCATTTACATCTGTACTATAACATTCCATATAGTCAAGATGCTTATCTATCTTCATCTCCATTCCAAACAGATTACTATTCGCCCATTGATTCAAGACAATTTGGCGTGTCTCAGCCTCCAACTGCACCACCACCTGGTCATCATGCTCCGCCTGGACCACCACACGGTCATCATGATCCAGAAGCTGGACCACCAACATCGCCACCGCCATCAGTTGTTCCTCAACAAATGCACCAAGCAGGAGCATACGCAGTAGACCCAGGCAGCATGATCCGTTGTTTACACAGATACACGTATGTATGGCTTAGAGGTCGTGAGCAATTTTGGTTCTATCCAACATTTATTGGTCGAAACTCTGTTTCAGGGTATCGCTGGACTGGACAGAGATGGGTTAATTACGGTATTAGCCTAAGACAAATTCAATCCTTTACTTGCGTTTAATAAGATTTTGTAATTGAATGCAAACCAGCTTGTGTGGGGAAGGAATAAAGCCCAATAAAACAAAATAATCTTATTTCAACTAAAGTTAGATATAGTCTATTTTTTTCTCAAAACAAAACAGATGTTGAAATATTGCACTTACAATAAATGGTGCAAAAGATTAAAATCCAGCTGCCATCATGGTGGCTTTTTCTTATAGTACTAACTAGCAGTTTAATTGAACAATCTGCAATAGCTATTCATCAATTGGACCTTTTTGCAACATTAAATTTAACAGAGCCTAAAATTAAAATTCTATCCCGTTTTCTATATAGATTGTGTTTTGTAATCCGGTATGCTTTACCACATATTCAAATATATTTTTTGCTGTGTCTCTGATTATCTCGCTTAGACCTAAGTTATCAAAAACGCGTGCATAGCAGCGAATAATCAACGTATCATTTTCTTCTAACAGATGATAATAGACGGTTTCCTTATGTATTTTCGAAAAACAGTTAATAAATAGATATTCATCTGTTGGTTCGATTCCTTTTAACAGAAGTTCTTTTTGAACTATTCGTTTTATTTCAGCGATTTGATTCTGTGATAAATTTATTCTCATACCAGCCCACCAGCCTATTAATTTATCAGCATTCCACATTTTTATTATATGAAAAACGAAATTGTCTGTCACAAAAGAATTGGATTGCCGCAATGATCCCATTTTAACTGGACGAACTGGGCAGGATAGTTAGAGAAAAATATATAGATAAGTGACCAAGTTGACAATAATATCATTGGAATCTATACTCGATAAACATTCGCTTAAACGTTTAGGCGTGGACTATATCGACCTGTATCAGCCTGCAAGAATTGATCTAGGAATACCAGTTAAGGAGACGATTTGTGCCAGAAAAGTAAATCAACTTCAGGAATCAATGAAATCTCTTGATGTGCATCTAAATGAAAGTGATGTCAAAAGAATTGAAGAAGCTATACCAGAATCAGAGATAGCTGGTGGAAGTTTTCCGCAGATGAAATTCAAAAATGGGATGGTAGTCCAGAATTAAAGATTTCTTTCATTGTGAAGTAATATACTTAAACTAAAGGGGGCGATGCTTTAATAACGAAGGATCGCATTTTCTTATTGAAATAACGGGGCAGGTTTGTTGAAGAAGGATATTTTCTGTTTTAAGCGAAATAGAATACCAAACAAACCTAACACAAATATAGGTATTGAAAATAACAGGAACATAGGAGGTATGAGAGATGAGGGTCAATAGAATAGATCATGTGAGCATAAACGTAAATGATCTTTCAGAGGCTAAAGCGTTTTTTCTTGATTTAGGACTTGAAGTGCAAGCGGAATGGGAATTGGATGGAGAACTGTTGGACAGAATAGTTGGGCTTAATGATGTTAAAACGGCATGTGTAGGATTGGGAATGCCAGATGGTCAGGCATGGATAGAGCTAGTTAAATTTTATACGCCGTCAGATGAAAAGGATTTTCAGCAACCATTTGCAAATACGCTGGGTATCCGACATATTTGTTTTGCTGTTGAAGATATTGAAGCTATTGTTGCAAAATTGAAAAAGAAGGGCACGGAAATCTTTAGTGAGATACAGCAATATGAAGATAGTTATAAGTTATGCTACGTTCGTGGTCCAGAGGGAATTATTTTAGAGTTGGCGGAGAAAATCAGGTGAATATTGAATTGGACTTTAAATGAATTAGATTTCCGCCTTTAAAGATTTCTTCTTAAACTATCAGGTGCGTTTCTTCAATAAGGTATTTGAAGCGATCTTCCTCAATCGGGCACTTATAGGGAATAAATATGTGACCACTTTTGCTTTATAGGGTCAGATTCCCAGGAAATAGTTGAAACATATATAAGGAAAATTATTTGAAAAGATGTACTAAGAGGAGTGCATTGATATTAACCTTAATTGGGGACATTTTTGCTACCATCGGAGAGGTTCATTAATAAAACGAGGTTAAAGGAGGTTAAAATGGAGAAACAGGCTGATTTATTTCATTCATTGGAGGGTGAAAAAATCTATTTCAAAGCCCTTAGGGTAGAGGATGTTCAAGAGATACATCATTTTGCATCAGATCAAGAAGTTTCACGATTTATTGGCTGGAATTTGATGAATACTTTAGAGGAATCTCATCAGCACATTGAAGTAATGTTAAACCGTGAGTCGGTAGGTACTCATTTATATTCCTCCATTGTTGAAAAATTAACACAAGCAATAATAGGGACAGCCATGATTTTCAATTTTGACAAAGAAGCCAACAAAGCTGAAATTGGTTATGTGTTACATAAACAATATTGGGGTAAGGGATATGGCACAGAGATGGTTGCATTGATGAGTGATTTTGCATTTAAATCCCTTAATCTTCATAAACTCTATGCCATGGTAGTTCATGCCAATATTGGCTCTGCACGGATACTTGAAAAGAATAGATATGAGTTAGAAGGAAGATTAAAGGACCACTATTTTATAGAGAATAAGTATTATGATGCATTACTTTTCGGCAAAATTACAAACATGGAAACTTAGCGTTCGTCTGCAGATCTTTGTTGACCATGATGTCAATAAAATATAGTCCGTTCTTATTCAATTGAAGGGCGCGATTATGTAATAAAACAATTCCAAAAATACCGATTCCTTAAATATTTAGGGAATCGGCTTTTTTAGGTTTAAAATCTTGAACTTTATTACTTTAATGATACAAGAAACTCATCAAAAATAGCCTTTATTCATCGGGAGCAAAGGCAATTTATGAGTGAAAAAATACCGAGGCGATAAGAACAACAGGAGTTTTGACAGTAGATTATCATTATAGTTGTTTAACTAAAGGGGCAGCAGTTTAGTTTATTAAAGATTGATAAACATTTATAGGATCATTCATTTTAAATTAAAAAACTCCAAATGGGCAAAGATTTTCTAACTTTGATTGAAAAAAACGGGAAAAATTTTTAAAAGTATTTTTTACAGGGGGATAATATCAGCAGTTATAAAACTGGAGGTATTTTTATGGAAACTCATCATATTCGTTTAACTTCATCTGAAGTGGGTGCTCTATGGGCAAATTATATAGCGGATTCTATGTTTGTATGTGTTTATAAGTATTATTTAGCTAAAGTCGAAGATGCGGAAATCAAAAAAGTACTAGAGCATGCTTTGGATTTGGCCCAACAGCATGTACAAGTTGTTACAAAAATATTTAAAGGAGAAGGTCATGCTATCCCTCTTGGGTTTACTGAAAACGATGTTAATGTGGATTCTCCAAGGCTTTTTTCTGATGAGTTCTTTTTATTCTATACTAAAAATATGATTAAAGGGGCTTTAGTTACATACGGTGCCATTTTGCCGCATACCTTTCGCAATGATATTCGGGAACACTTTATGTCTTGTATCTCTTCTACAATGGAATTATTTAATGATACAACGAACGTCCTTCTTTCCAAGGGAATAGAAGTTAGGTCTCCCTATATTCCCTATCTTCAAGAAGTGGACATGGTTGAAAAACAACATTTCTTAGCGGGGTGGTGGGGTGAACAAAGACCGCTGACTGCAGCAGAGATTACTCACCTCTACTCTAATATTCAAACAAACAATATGGGTTCAGCAGTGATCACTGGATTTGCTCAAGTTGCAAAGTCTAAGGATGTCCGAGAATATTTCAGACGGGGTAAAGAAATTGCAAAGAAACAAATTGAAGTTTTAACTAAATACTTACATAAAAATGACCTTCCTGCACCTGTAACCTGGGATGCACAAGTTCAGGATATAACGGAGTCTCCTTTTTCCGATAAATTAATGTTGTATCAAACTTCCATGATGACAGCTGCTGGTATGGGAAACTACGGAACTGCACTTTCTGCTAGTCCAAGACGTGACATTGCTGCTGATTATGTTCGATTACAAGGAGAAATTGGACTCTACGCAGAGGACGGTTTAAATCTCCAAATTAAGCATGCGTGGTTGGAAAGACCGCCTCATGCAGCTGACGGAGATCAGTTAATGAAATAGAGGACCCAGGATAAATTTAGATTAAGAAGATACGATGGCAATTATACAAATGTCCAAAAGAGAAATAGCTGCTAGTTTTAATGGGAATTCTACTTAAAAAAATATTAAGAAATGTATAGTGAGTTTTTGCCTTTTTAAATATGTATTTGAAGTCTTTTTAGCCTATTTAACTGCCCGTTTTTTTAGCCCATTCTAAATCATTATTAATGTAGAGGCGTTATACCCATTTTTTCACTCAGTAAGCAAAGTTTGTGAATTATTGTTCTTAAATTAACGGATGGAAAAAGGCAGCGGAATCCGTTGTCTTTTTTCCATCCGTTATTAAAAATTTTTTCTATAAAATTCTTTTCTAATGTTTCCACTTAACTGATCTATCTGAGATCCTGACGAAAGTACAAAAGAAATTGTACTGAAAGATTCTAAAAGGAGTCCTATCTTTTGCTGTTCGCTGTACAGTCCGTTGTAGGTGCAGCTACAAATAATCTGGGATTGAGTTATTAAAGATTTATCAATCTAAATCTAAACGTCTTTAGTTATATCATACTTTAACAATTGTGGATGCTTATAAAATTTCTCAAAAATAATACCCATTAAATAGAAAAATAACAATCCAAAACAAATATGAATGAGTGTAAATTTAACTCCAAATGAAGCAAATTCATATACAATAACCGGTAATTTTGCAGTTGTCCAAACTCCTAAAAAAAATACAATATAGCGTATGCTTGCTCCTTTTTTTAATAATAGTGCCGCAATTGGAAAAGCTACGTAGAGGGGACCAGCTGCAATTACTCCTAATAATAGGGAGAACAAAATGCCATAAATGCCGGATTTTTCTCCCATATATCTTATAAGTTGTTCTTTCTCCACCCATTTGTCAAGCAAACCTACGAATATTAAGACAGGCGGGAGTAGAAACAGCATATCTAAAATGCTTTTTCCTGTTAATTGAAATGCGCTCCATCCAACCGATTGGTTTACAAAGGTAAGGATAATGAGCACAAATAATAAAATGAAAAAGAAACGATACCTTTTTAATTCATTCATCCCATCACCACCCAAATAATATATGAAAATATTAGAGACATTACCACTGCAGATACGTTGCGAGAATAGGCAAAACTTCGCCCAAATATCTTTTGTTCCATAGGTAAAGTTGTGATTCCGACAGACATTAATGTAGACATTAATACAGCTACTTGAGGGAGTCCTGCACCATTTTGGACTAATGTGTGTCCAAGAGGAAATACAACAAAGCTTGGAACTAGTGCAATAGAACCAATTAATGCTGAATAAACAATACCTGTCAATCCAGATTTTTCTCCAATGATTGAAGAAATTAAGGATGGAGTTAATATAGATAGTGACAGCCCAACGAAAAGCATAATTGATAACATATCAGGTATAATATTACGAAAGCTTTTCCATGACTTTAATAGAGAATCTCTTGTTTTATTTCGATCTTTTATAAAAGAAATACTAAGAAGAATAATGGCCATAGCGTAAAGGATAGCACCATTAATCATGATTTGGCCCCTTCCATTCTTTGTATTTATTTAAGAAAAATGATAAGTTCTTCATTTTTTCTTCTATATCTATTTGAAAATCGTCTAATTTTCTTTTTCCAACTGTAGTAATTTTGTACATTTTTATCAGCTTATCTTGATTAGATGTGTCCAAATAAGATTCAACAGCACCTTCTTTCTCTAATGTTTTTAATGTGCGATAAAGAATGGCACTATCAATTGGATTGATGGGAAGCTCTTCTTCACATTTCTGCAGGAGTTTCCCTCCATAGCTATCTCCCTCTGTTAAAAACAGCAGAAGAAATGCACCTGTATGTCTCCCTGTATGTTTCATGAAATAAATAACCTCCTAATGTAAAATTTTTTTGGCAACACTTACTGTTAATAACAGTATACTGTTATCAACAGTAATATGTCACTGATAGTATGTCCTTTTTTAAAAATTTTTTGTTCAATTTTTTATTTTAGTTTTCGTAGGGTTAGTTGTATGATAGCTTAATAATGGAATTTCAGTTCCATCTCGTTTGATGGCAGAACAAGCGGGGATATTGTTTAAGAGGAATCCATAGTTATCACCTATGAAATAAACTCCCTTATAATTTAGAATGACAAAATCATATTGATGGTTTAAGAATATTGTCTTTTACTGATTTAATAAGAAATTATAATGTGAAGGATTGTACTTAAACTAACCGGTGCTTATATTGAAGACCTTGCTGCCATTGATACAGCATTTTTTATTCTGATAACTTTGGGATTTCTTAGTTTTAAAATATATAAAAGATATAAACGGTTATGTAAAGGCGGGATGCTGTGGCGATTCGGTCCTCTTATTCTGCTAACGGAAGCATTTTAGTTGAACAAGAAATAGAAAAATATGGTTGACCATTTTAATAATACATAATAAAATTGAGAAAATTACAAAATTTACAAACGTTGTGACTGGGAGTATTAAGGAATGTTTATTGTTGAGAGAGCTGTCGGCTGGTGAAAGACAGTCAATAAAGTCCCCAACTCGCCCACGAGCGGTAAGGCTGATATGTAAGTCTTAACGGTTGACATCCGTAATCAGTTATAAAGTGGATTTGTTGTAATAGCAAATCAACAAGAGTGGTACCACGTAGGTAAAGCCTATCGTCTCTTATGTGAGATGGTAGGCTTTTTATTTTAAACAATTGGTGAGGCGAGGAGGAATATATTTTGGGAACAGTTTATTCATCAATACTTCCAAAACATATAGAATTTATAAGAAAACAACGGATTTTTTTCGTTGGTTCAGCACCTTTATCAACAGACGGACATGTTAACATTTCCCCTAAAGGTCATGATGTACTAAGGATATTCTCACCAAATGAGGTCGCTTATTTAGATTTAACTGGTAGTGGAAATGAAACAAGTGCTCATTTAATAGATAACGGTAGAATTACATTTATGTTCTTAGCTTTTGAAGGTCCCCCGATGATTTTACGTCTATATGGAAGAGGTAAGGTAGTATTACCTGACTCACCAGAATGGGATGACATGGCTAAGCACTTTGACATCCTACCTGGTTCTCGTCAATTAATTCATGTAAAGATTGAAACGGTAAAAACGTCTTGTGGCTATAGTGTTCCATTTTATTCATACAATGGCGAACGAGATACTCTTCAACAGTGGGCTACTAATAAAAGCGAACAAGACTTAGAAGAATATCGTAAAAAGAAAAATTCTATTAGTATGGATGGAATAGTTACACCAATTGGGGAAAAGTTTATCTAGCTTAATAACGTTAAATAGTAATAATCCTTGTTGAGCTAACGTCACAGGTTAGTTCAAAAAAATGATGGGAATTAATTTAACGTTTTTTATTCTTGTCAACGGTTGCTTTTAATTAGAAATTGTTAGTTTAGTAAAAATAATAAAAAACAAGGTTAATTCTGCTATTATCAAAATATTTGGTACAACAATAATCAAATTAATAATAAAAAAGACAGCTAAAATTCCTAAAAATAACCCTAAATGATAAATTTTTAATCGGTGGTGCACATGTCTATATTGATGGAAAACAAAGGTAGTTGACAGGAAATAGAGCAATACAGCTCCAAAAACAAAAAATAAGATAAATAGGTAATGGACCTCACGTAAAAACAATAGTCTGATAGATGCTGCAATCATGCTCAAAGACATTAGAATAAACAGATGACCATAAATAATGATTTGGCCGGATGTTTGTAAAGACTTGTCGAGTTTCTTCTCCAAGTTATCGAAATATTGCCACCACATCGATATAATCAGGATAAATGAAATGATCGCAAAGCCTATTGAATCCCAGTTTCCTTGTCTAGGCTGAATGACCGCAAGTGTACTAATAAGAGCTTCCCCAAAGAGAATAATGGTAAATAGACCAAATCGCTCTAATAAGTGAGCCGTATTTGTGGGAACCTTTACTAAGCATTTTCGTCCAAGCACCGGGACAAAGATATCAATAAGGATTCCCGTATACAACACAGCATATCGAACCCAGGAATCAAAAAAGACGGACAATAATGAAATGACGATTCCAATCCAAAAATACCTTCCCAAAAAGAGGGCTGCTTGTTTTCGAACTCCCGTTTCTACACTCTGGACAATAAGATATTGGATCGCAGTCACTGCTCTTAAGCCAATATACCCAATTAAAAAAGAAAGATAATAAGGATCAAAATCAGCTGATAAACTTGATGTCATAATTAGTACAAAAAACATTTGCAGAATTAAAAAGATACGTTGATGAAATAAATCTTTTCCAAACCGGTTAATAAATATGGTTTGCCCTACCCAAGCCCACCAGATAGGAATAAAAATTAATACAAACTTTACTAAATACTCTGCATGGATATGACCATCTTCAACATGAAGTAATACATGCGTCGCAGCCGCAACCGCCGCCACAAATAACAAATCATAAAAGAGTTCTAACCACGTCACTTTCTTTTCTTCCATTTATGTACTCCCTCCAATTCTTTATAGTTACTAGTATGATAGGAATATATGGTAATTGGAAGAGAAAATAAAAATTAACATAGACCATTTTTCTATATCTTGGGAAATGAGTGCAAAGTAATAAATACTTCATTAAATTAATAATCTTACAAAATTAGGTATAACGTCACTTCCTCTATTTTGGAATATTATGGTAACATGAAAGTGATTTTAAACGAGGAGGAAATGTATGACCAAGACCATCGGCCTTATATGTGGTAGTTTACGAAAAAACTCTTATAATCGAATCATTGCTCAATCATTAGCAGAGCTGGATGATTCCTATCAATTCCGTTGGATCGAGATTAATGATCTGCCTTTGTTCAACGAAGACCTAGAAATAAGTGTTCCAGAAACAGTGACATCATTTAAATCTGCTATCCAGGACGTTGAGGGTATCATTATTGTAAGTCCAGAGTACAATTCTGGGATTCCAGGCGTATTAAAGAATGCATTGGACTGGGCATCAAGACCTCGGGAATCCGCTGTTCTTAGCAGAAAACCGGTTGGTTTAATTGGTGCAACTCCTGGGGGATTAGGTACTGCCTTTGCTCAATTGCAAATCAAACAAGTACTAGAGGCCATGCAGGTTCATGTTCTTCCATTTCAAAAAGTGTTGATTTCCCAAGTACATAAAAAGATTGATCCTGATCAGAAAGTCCTTACAGACGAACAAACAAAACGTTATCTTCAAAAATATTTAAACCAATTTATTCATTGGATCGATCACATTCCAGCTATAGATTAATTGATAAAGTCCTAGCTTTTCAATCATTTTTATTAAAATACTACAAACGCATTATGATTTTTTAGAAACGAATTCCAATCATCCGTTCAATAATATTGGAACAAACGAAGGAGTTAAAATCTATTTTCCAATCTATGAATCTTCTTCGATTACTTATACCTTAATTAAAGGGAGGACAATAAAATGTCTGATTTCTATTCTCGTCTTAATAAAGATGACGCTGCTGTTCTTTTAGTTGATCATCAAACCGGCCTTATCTCCGGTCTTGTGCGTGACTATGGTGTTGATGAATTCAAGAACAATGTTATGGCTCTAGCTAACACTGCTAAGTTTTTTGATTTACCAGTTATTTTAACAACAAGTTTTGAAAAAGGGCCTAATGGGCCACTCATGCAAGAATTGGTTGAACTTTTTCCTCATGCGCCAAAAATAGCTCGTCCTGGACAAATTAACGCATGGGATAATGAGGATTTTGTCAAAGCAATCGAAGAAACTGGAAAAAAACAACTGATCATTGCGGGGGTAGTAACAGATGTTTGTGTTGCATTTCCTGCGCTTTCCGCTGTGAACGCTGGTTATGAGGTATTTGTTGCTACTGATGCTTCTGGAACATTCAGTAAACAAGTAGCGGATGCTGCATTAACGCGTATGGCCCATGGTGGAGTACAGCTTCTGAACTGGTTTAGCATAGCGTGCGAATTACAACGTGATTGGCGCAATGATGTTGAAGGTTTTGGGATTTTAATTTCTAATCATCTTCCTGGTTATCAAAATCTTATTGGAAGCTATAGGGGAGCTCAGAGAGATTTCAGCAAGCAGGCTAACTAGAATAGGGTCTCGTTTATAACTCACTTTTTCCAATATAAAGCTTCTGGCTTATTCAAGAAAAGCGCACTTTCCAATAATAAGGAAAAGTGCGTCTTTGCTTATCAAAATAATCTTCGCATCAACGTACATTTCTTTTCGGGTTAGATTTTTTCCCCTTCGCCCAGCTGTGCGTCTTTACAGTGGAGAATATCGTTGGATTCAGACTAACGGATGGGCTCTACGGCACTATAGTTTATCGACCTTCCTCTCCCAGCCTTAGAAACAGTATGGACGGAATCAATACATTTTCATTCTTTACGCTTCATGGATGGTTAACGGGTGCAATCCTTAAAGATCCAGCTGCTATTTCAGGAGACTTTTTACTGTGGTAACGGGAGGTTAGTTAATAATAGGACGCATTTAATGAATATTATGACATAAAAAATCCTCTCAAGTTTTTCTTGAAAGGAATCACGTTTGTTTTGCATTTTCAAGTTTTGATTTAATTTGGTTATTTTGAGATATGATGACGCTGCTAAAAATTATTGTTGCTACAAAGCCTAAAAGTGAAAAAAACACAGTAACTGCCAAATTTGTATTATCACGCATAACAGAACCTCCTTTTAGCAATAAGTATAGTATGTATAAAAAAACATTTATTATTCGTAATGAATACTTCGATGAAAAGGTGCAATAGAACAAAAAGTGCTTGTTCAACTAACAGGTGCTATAGTGGAATAAAGGGGTTGCTGCGGCAGCCATCTTTTTTTATTGAACTAACGTGGTTAGAAAGTAAGGAAGGGGCTATTGGTTTGAAAGAAATTCATAGCTTTGAATATATTTTTTAGATCACATTTTTCTTTATCAGTATCGAATAGATTTAGCGTTCATTGATAACATGGCAATTGGAATGATTGCTTATAATGAAAGGGAGAGAGAAGCCAACTTAATATTCATATTGATTTTAAAGATATTGGTATAGGTCAAACATGACTTGACAAGGTAAAGAATAATCATTTGTGAGATTAACATTAAATAAATGTATAGCAATTTTATGACAATACCAGAAATTACTTCAGAAATTAACCCAAAGAAACTCCCCATCAAAAAAATTTTAAAAAAACCCCTTAAAGACAAAATCCTTCCTTATCCAATCGTTCACCCAATTTCGATACTTAATAAAACTTTGTTATTCTACCCTATCTCTTTTTGTTACTTTTCTTTATATAACTAGTGAAAGAGGAATGTACCAATTGATGAAAAAAGAAACCGGATATGAGGGGGTGTGAACCTTAATAGGAATAAAATACAACACAAAGAAATTCAAGAAGGAAAAAAATCGGAAAAGGGGAGGAAAAGTCATGAGGAGAAGTGGGGTTGATTGCGCTACAAAATTAACGGCTGCATCAGCAAGAAATTTAAATGATTTAGGTTTTTCTTACGTGGCCCGATATCTCGGCAATAGTTGGAAAACATTTGATGCAGCTGAAGCAAAGGTAATTCAAGAGGCAGGATTAAAGTTAATTAGTATTGCTCAAAAAAGTGCAAACTTTCCAGGTTATCATACGAAAGCCCAAGGAATCGCGGATGCAAAGGATGCGGAAATATTCGCAACATTAGTAGGGCAACCTGCCGGAAGCGCCATTTACTTTGCGGTTGATTTCGATGCCAAAGCCTGCCATATGGAAGGAATTCTCGATTATGTCGATGGTTTAAATGCTACATTAAAAAACTACAAAGTTGGATTATATGGCTCTTATGCTGTTATGATGTCAGTAAAAAATAAAGTGGATTATTACTGGCAGACATTTGCTTGGAGCAACGGAAAAGTTGCCGATCACATCCATATGCACCAATATCAAAATGAGGTCACCGTTGCCGGAATTGCTATAGACAAGAATGATATTAAAAAGGATCCTGGCGCATGGGATGAAGTTGTAGTACCAAAAACCAAATCTTTAAAGGTAGATGAAATTCCAGCAATTCACATTGTAAAAGCTGGAGAAAATCTTTCGGTAATTGGTAAAAAATATGGATTATCAATTGATTACCTTGCGAAGTTAAACCATCTTGTAAATCCTAATGTTATTTATGCAGGACAGCGGTTAAGGTTAGAGGGAAAGGCTCCTTCTGTATCAAAACCTAAAACGTATATCATTAAAAAAGGTGATACTTTTTGGAACCTTGAAAAGGGATTGAAAATGAAACATGGCACCCTAAATAGCTTGAATCCGGAAGTTAAACCTGAAAGACTGCAACCAGGACAAAAAATTAGAATTGAATAGAAGTGGAAGATTGGCCATTAGGGTCAATCTTTTTTCTTGGTCATTGTTTCAAATAAAATGTAGTAACTAGTTGAAGCACGGTGGAACCAATTTTATCGTGATAATATTTTATGAATTCGAAGATAATAGTGCTTAGAAAGGAGGGATTGCGAATGTTTGTGAAAAAAAGGGTAACAGAATTATTTGTATTGCTTGTTATGATTGTGGTTATGACAACTCTAGGCACGCACGGTGTATTTGCCGAATCCAGTGCCGTAACTCAACCAATTGAGTCGGTGAAAGCGATTGAGGTCGTATTGAACGACGATTTCTTTAATCCGAAAGCCATCACGATTCCGAATGGAAGTACGACAACGTTGGTCTTGAAAAACCAAGGTAAGAAAGAACATACCTTCACAGTGGATAAGCTCGGAATTGACGCCGAAGTGCAGCCGGGTAAAGAAAAAACCATTACCGTAACACCGAAAAAGCCCGGTACATACGAACTGATATGTCGGTACCATTTCCAGGAAGGGATGGTTGGAAAAGTAGTAGTCAACTAACAAACAAGGCCAATCTGGCCTTGCTTGTTAACCAATCGGGGTCTTATGGTTCAAACTTGGCGTCCTGCAATCAAAGGAAAAAGCCCTTTTGAAAAGAGGGCTTTATTTTAAAGAATGCGAATATTAATATTCAAAAAAAGGCCCGATAGAGGGCCTTTTTCCTGCTCAACTATTAGTAGAACATAAAGGATGCACCAACGATGATAAGGAGAATGAATAGTACAACGATTAACGCAAAATTATTTCCATGTCCGCTCATTTATTACACCTCCAGCATGAATGATTCTTTACACTAGAACGTGTATTGGTCATTAATAAACAAAAGCAGTACCAACAATAATTAAAAGGATAAATAGTACTACGATTAAAACAAATGTACTGCCTCCGTAAAAACCACCGCCATAGCCATAACCACCGTATCCAAAGCACATAATGATCACCACCTGTTAGAAGATCTTAAATAGAACTTTCACTATGTATAATATTTCATAAAACAAAAGTGGCTTGGACAAACATCATATTAAAATAGAAAAATATACGCTATACCTATAAAAGCAAAGAACGTATGCCATTATAGGCAAACGCTCTACGCTCTTTAATTGAAAGAAGGTAATATAATATGTTGGTTTTATACTGGCGGTAATATACTATATGTACAAGATAATGAAATGAAATGGACAAGTGCTGATTTATAACGAATTAATTTTTGGTCTGTTCTTAAAAAATTTCTGCTCCAGTCATTTATTCCATAATAGGTGAAATCTAACATGTTATAATGGATAATTATGCTAGTAAAACGATTTAAAGGGGGATTTTTATGAAAAAAATATTAGCCAGCTCTTTCATCGCATCGGCAATTTTTACGAGTGGTGTTTTAGCCGATACAAATGTTTTAGGCTCTAAGGTTTTCGGCGCATCTGCTGTGGAAGCAGCTACAACTACAACCTATAAAACAACAGTAAATTTGAATTTACGTAAAGGACCAGGAACAAAATATTCTCGTGTTCTAGTCATGCCAAAAGGAAAAACGGTTACGTATATTTCAAAAAGTGGCAATTGGTATAAAGTCAAATATAAGAGTTACATAGGGTACGCAAGTTCAAAATATCTTAAAAAAGTTAGCACACAGGCAGTCAAAACGGTAAAGTTAAACGTGCCGTATGTTAGTCAATTAACACCGACATACGCCCCATTTGGTTGCGAAGGTGCTAGTTTATTAATGGCTTTAAAATATAAAGGTTATACGAGTCAAAGTTTAAAAACATTGCTTGATAAAATGCCCAGAACCAAGAATAATCCCTATCTTGGATATGCAGGCACCCCATACAAAAATGTAAATGGTGTATTCCAATCCATTTTCCCAAAACCTTTAACTAATTTTGGTCGAAAATATAGTAGTAAAGTTGTGAATGGAACAGGGTATACAACTACCCAATTAAAACAAGAGCTAGATAACGGAAATCCAGCAGTTGTATACGTTACCTTAAATTTTGCCAAACCAACATGGGCTAAGTGGGATATGGGAAGTGCAGGAAAGGTAAATATGGTTGACAATATGCACGTCGTCACATTGATTGGTTACAATAAAAGTACTGGCAGTTACTATGTGGCAGATCCAAACAGTAAAAGCACAAACAATAAATATTGGGTAAGTAAAAGTGTTTTTGAAAGATCTTATAATGCTTTAAAATTTGCAGTTGTAGTACGATAATGAATTTAAAAGAATAGTGTTATAAAAAGAGATTCATAAATTTTGAATCTCTTTTTATTTATGGACGAATGGGAGGGAGTTAGTTGGAGCTATATTAAGAGAGTATTTATTGAAAGAGAAGATATTAAAGCCCAAAATCTACCAATTACAAAAATAAGCCTACGATTGATATATTTTCATTAATTGTATTTTTGTAATCAAAATGTGTTCAGTTTGCATTATAGTATATCTTATATTGAAACTATCGTTTTCAAAGCTTAATTAAGGAGGAGCTAATCGTGTATATTCCTAAACATTTTAAACTAGATGACGAAGAAATGATTTATGATTTTATCGAAAAGTACAGCTTTGCCACTCTATTTTCTCAGCACAACGGAGAACCATACGCAACCCATCTTCCACTGACCTTAAATAAAGATGAATATGCTTTATATGGCCATTTTGCACGAGCAAACGAGCAATGGAAAGATGTTGAAGGCCAGCAGGTCCTTGCGGTTTTCCAAGGTCCCCATTGTTATATTTCACCTTCTTGGTACGAAACAATGAAGGCAGTACCAACTTGGAATTATGTGTCTATTCATATATATGGAAAGATGGAGATTGTTGAAGATCCTAAAGTAATATTTGATTCTTTAAATGACTTGGTAAAAAAATATGAGAGTACGGATAGTCCGTATAATTTAAGCAATGTAGACTCCAGTTATATCGAAGGAATGAGCAAAGGGATTGTAGCATTCAGAATAAAGATTTCAAAAATTGAAGCAAAAGCAAAATTAAGTCAAAATCATCCCGTGGACCGACAAGAGTTAATCATTAAACAATTAGAACACACTTCCCAACAAGATAATATACAGGTAGCCTCTCTAATGAAGAACAATTTACAAAAATAAAGTAGAGCTATTTAACTTTGTCCAGTTGTGTTTTTACATTTTCTAAAAAACCATAACAGGTTGTAAGAAAAATGGAATTGTCACTGGATTGGATATTGCCCCAGGTGACTTAATACATTCCTGTGCGTCTGTACTTGATCTATTTGCTATTCGGGCCAGATTGTGGAAAAGCATATTAAATTGTGTCAAGAAGATTGTGAAGAAATGTATTTAAGCTAACTAGGAAGGCTAGCTTAAATAATTACCCTATCCGCCTTTGTCATATAATATTTTAAGAATCAGGACGAATACCCAGGAATTTATCCCCAATTTGCATATGCTCTAATGTAAATTAAATGAGGAGGATGAACGTGATTCTTAATTATAATGTTTATAGTCCAACATATGAGAGGATTGGTCCAGGACATGGTCATGGTCCAGGTCATGGTCATGGCCATGGTTTTGGTGGTCCAGGTATAGGTGCGCCGGGTTCTGGCGTTGGTTTTGCTCCAGGTCTTGGTTTAGGCGGACCAGGCTCAGGTCTTGGCTTTGGTCCAGGTCCTGGTTTTGGCGGTCCAGGTATAGGTGCGCCGGGTTCTGGTGTTGGTTTTGCTCCAGGTCTTGGTTTAGGCGGACCAGGCTCAGGTCTTGGTTTTTATCCAGGTCTTGGTTTTGGTGCTCCAGGATATGGCTATCCATATCCATATCCATACCCATATCCATACCCATACCCCTATCCATACCATTAAATTACAATTTAAACATTTTTTTAAATTAGGCTGTTTTAAGGGACATTGTTGATTTTTTAACCCTGTTGATTGGAATGGAAGGCACGAAGACTCCTCGAAAATGCTAACGCATTTTCTTCGTGAGTGGGTGGATTCAAGGAAGCAATTCAGTGTGATGCCGGAGTACGGGGCAGGGGAGTCTCCACAGGAGCGAAGCGACGAGGAGGCTCCCCCGGCACGTCTGCGGACCGCTTGTGCCTGGAACGGAAATCAACAGACAAGTTTAACACAACCTAAAATTAAAATCGCTGTTGTTAAAGAGTACGAGTAAGAATGGGATTTTATTTAAAAAGAAGCGCCTCTATAATACGTAGAGACGCTTTTTCTTGTTCGACAGATGGTTTGGTTTAATCGGGATGTTGCCCCGGGGGGCTGGCTAATAAAAATGAAGAAATCACCAACTAATAAATAAAAGAGAAGAGGTGTAGAATGAGCTTTCAATTTACAAAGGACGGTTAGCCTTATTTAGGCTTTTTATATATTTAAAAATAAGAAGGGATAACGTAGGGATAAGGAAGATGGGGATTGGGGATGACAGGAAACTTATGACCTCCAGCTGTTATATAGTATTCATGACTATTTTGTTGAACAATATTTCCCCACGGTCCATAGAACATTGGTATGCCTGTGGTTCCAGAATATTGCGCAGGATGACCTCCATACGTATTTATACTAAGCATTTTCACACCTCCTAACTATGTTATGTAAAGCTGATTTTTCCTGTGCGATTTTAGAAATCCACAAAGGATAAAGTTTAATGCAGAAATACATATAGGAATGAATGAAAATACCTTTTAAACTACCTGTTACATCTCAACTTTGTGAGGGGTTACACTTAAACTATCGGGCCTTAGTTAAATAAGCATCGAGCTTCATCAGCAGTTTTTTTGTGTACTGAAAAAAGTAAAAAAAGGCCCGATAAAGGGCCTTTTTCCTGCTCTATCCATCTTATTACTAATAGTACAACATTCTTAAATAAAAATACATCTCAAGTTATACTGATTCATACTCTGGAGTGTATCCGAAAAGCCAAGAGCTGTTTATTTGGATTTTATGCCCTTTGAAGCTTATAACGCCTATTATTTCACTAAACGGTACATTAATTTATTACAAAACGGGAGTTTTTTTGGGGGAAGTTTAGCAGGATAAGAAAATTAGGAGATTTAATACCAAAATTTATATTTGTTTTAATGATTACTACTCTTTAAATTTAGATTTAAGAATTTGCTTATTTCTTCAACATGTTTATTTTTTAGATAGTTTCGGTTTAAAATACTGGATAAACGAACGGGGTCACCAAAAAAATATCTTTCGTATTGGGTTTGCCTTGTACCAAATGAACTCATCGTCAGATCCCATGCTAATCGGAAGAGTTTAACTCGATCTTCGGCATTCATACCATCCGCTTGAAGATATTGGTCCAGTTCAACTCTAATTTCAGAATCAAAGGCTTTTTCCGTTGGCAATGAAACCATTCCACTGGCTCCAATCAATTGGATAATTTCTGTGAATCGGGGATAAATTCTCGGAAAAATGTTACTCGCTACTTGTAATGGGATCATACTGGGACGCATATATCCCCATTCATCCAATTCTGCATCATTTTCCGACTTCTCCACTAGTGCTTTCATGGTTTCAAGTCCAATGATGATTTCAGAAAGTTTTTCTTGAACATGCTGATACTCACCTACATTTATTGTTTCGACAAGGAGTTGTGCCACTCCAAGAATAAATTCTGTTTTTACAATTTGTCTGGTTACGACTTGATGGTAGGCGAATGGATAAAAAGAACTTTGAAGGAGAAAGTCAGTAGCTGCATCTACATTATCGTAATAAAATACCCTATCCCATGGAACTAAAACATTTTCAAAGACCACAATTGAATCCATTTCTTCATATCTTGAACTTAAGGGATGGTTAAAAGTTGATTCTCCCCCGACAAAAGAGTCCCTGCAAATAAATTTTAATCCTTTTGTATTAGAAGGAATAGAAAAGGCGAACGCCTCGCTCGGATCAAAAAATGCTCTCGGAGCAGAAAAAACCAATACTTCATCCGTTAAACCACCCTGAGTGGCAAGTAGGCGGGCACCTTTTATCACCAATCCTTTTTCATTTCGATCGACCACCTTAGCCGAGATTGGCTCCTTCGAAAATCCCAAATTGATTTGGGAACGATTTACCTGGGGAGTTATAAAAGTATGCGTAAACGAGAGGTCGTGTTCCATAGCCCTTTTATACAGACATTGAATATTTTCAGGAAAGCAATTTTCTCTTTCCTTTAAAAGGGTTGCAGATGAGGCAAAGCTCATAACGACAGTATTCATATAATCAGGACTTCTTCCCATCATTCCATGAGTGTGTCTTGCCCAATGTTCAATCATTTTTCTTCTTCTTTTTAAATCCTCTTTCGTTTTAGGCTGTAAATAGGAAAGTCCAATAGGATCTTCTTTTTCTGGCAAATAGAAAGTCATCTCATCTTTTATGCTTGGTTGATTTTGCAAATCATAAAGGGAAGCCTTAGCTGCAACAATTCCTTTAAAGGCAGGATGTTCGGAGATATTCCCCTTAATTTTTACTCCATCAAACCAAATTTCATTTTTCAGTCCATTTAATCGTTGAATAAAAGTATTTCCGTCTATGGTCCCCATCTTGAATATTCTCCTTTTGTTTAAAGAAGTACTGGCTAAGCTAGTATCATTTTATTGGCTAACCTTCTGGCTTGTTCCTATTGGAAAAGCCTTATTTCACAAAATTCCAAGTGCTTTAGTTCAGGATGGATTACTGCGACAAAGTTGGCCATTTTCTAATAAGGCCATTTTAAAGTTTTCAGGAATATGGTCTACAAATTCTTTTAGTTGTGTGTATTCCGAATACTCCGACCAAGTTCAACAATTTTCAGGTCTGTTTCCATATCTCGTTCTAAGTCTTCATTAATCATTGAATCATCATACTTGGGATAGTCTTGAAGATGGAAACTCTGTCCATTCATACTTTACCCGGATTTCCCCTACTGGAGCAGGCGATTGTTATGCCCCAACGGGACAGATTGCGGAATAACATATTAAATTGTGTCGAGAAGATTGTGAAGAAATGTATATCTAGGCAGGTTTGTTGAAGAAGCTTTTTAGGATTGTTTAGAGAGTGACTAAATATGGTGATTTTATAATTTGTCCAAACACTCAAATAAAATCCGAATAAATTGTTAGTACAAGCTATTAAGTGAGGTGATAACAATGCTCGATAAGCGAAATGAACCTGGTTGGGCGGATATGAGATACAATCGAACCAATCGTTGTGATTGTGAATGTAATGGAGTTGGTCAACCGAATGAAGGTTGTTGCCGTGGTTCTAACCTAAGGCCTCCAGGTATCAGAAGAACAAGCACTCGTGGAGTTTACTTTGCAGATGCTGATTTAAGATGTAGTGGAGTATTTTGTGAGGGGTATGACCAAGATACTATATATGAATGGAGTTTATTTTCCATTTCGGGAAATACAAGAATCGTCGGAGATTCTCGTAAAATAGGCAATGACAGGGTGGAAGTCGCTGGGTCTGGAGCATTTGAATTAACTGTAACAGTTACATTTAGGTGTAGAACTTCAGATGGAAGAGATACAGTTGACTGTGTTCGAACAGCTATCAGAGAATTTACACAGTGAACAAATAAAGAAACATCGTAGTATATTTTAAAAGTGGCTGAATCAGTCTCTCTTTATTTAACTAAAGGGTACATGTGTTTAAGAGTGGAAGCTGTCATTGAGGCAGCTTATCTTTTTGCTAAGAATTTCTTGCCTCACTAATACCCAATGGTAGTAATTCTTTGAATACACGAAAAATCGACCGAAATATTGAAATGTTAAAGAAGTATTCTTGGTTTAAGGATATTTATGATGATGAAAGATATCATAGGTTATTCTTCGTAAATAGAAAGGTTAGGAAGTATTTACAAAAAACTTATCGTGTGAAGAGGATAATTAAGAAGAAAGTTTTTCAAATAAAATTTATAAAGTTTCTGAATGAACAGTTACACAAGCAATACTTCTTCAACCATGAAAGGTATAAACCACAACTTAGGTACACTCAAATACTAATTTGGGTTATCAACACAATCTTAAAAGAAGAAAGGGTCCCTGAACCTTATATTTTCAAGGACCTAGTGGAACAATGCAGCGCCAGGGCTTACAGCCCGAACTTTTTTTTCTTACGAACAAGAGTAGCTAGGTCAATTTGCAGCTTTTCCGCACACCACTTCATCGGACGACAAGTAGATAAATAGGATGCGAGCAGGGTCTTTTCATATTCATTGACCATTTCTTTTAAGGAAAGATTTGAATCCCCTATAACGGATGAAATAATAGCTGTGTATAAAGGAAAGTTAGAAAATAATGAGATTAATAGGGAGAAATGCTACTTAATTTCTTATTGCGAGGGTGTATTTACCACTTCAGAAGGATCTATCTAATCGTTTAGAAAGATTAGAAACAGGACAAAGTGATATAAAAGATTTAATTAAACATACGACAACATTAATGACGGTAAGTTACATGTATATTCGGAGAGATTTGAAAACAATGGCTTTTAATGTAAATTCAGATGTTGATCTTCTTTTTAAAGAGGTGCGGATGTAAAACGAAGGGTAAACAAATTAGAACAAAAATAATGTAAATGAAATTAGAATATAAAAAATGCTGTGGTCAAAACTACCCCAGCATTTTTTTGATACAGTTGTTCAAACTATTCAAAAGATTCATAAATGCAGTTTTTTAATTTACATTTGTATCAGGTTTTTTCTTCCTATTTCGAAAGAATGCGATAAGCAGTAAGATGCTTGGAATGATTATTTCAAAAGGCCAATTTAAATAGATAATAATAAATTCTAGTCCTTTAATAAACTCAGCAAACGTCGATGCAAGTGTTAAGGATGCAAACAAAATAATCAATCCAATTGGAAAGCCCAGCTTTTCCATTTTTTTATATTGAAATAGATCTGCTGTAGCTGCTACTGCAGCATAAAAATATAGTGATATTTTAAAAAAACCTCCAATGATTAGGTAGAGCATAAAAAGAACATCCAGCCGCTCGATAAAATTTGCCAGTTGAATTCTAGAAACGGTAGTTAGCAATGGAAAGTTTGAGCGGGTATACAGTTCCGGACCAATGGTTGAAATCGTAATAATCACAGTAATGGTAATATTAATCCCGCTTAAAATCATCCCGCCAATACAAACAAATTTTATTTTCTTTGGTTCATTCACCAATGGGAATATCATCGTGAAGACAAGTACTTCTCCAAAAGGAAATAGAAATGTTTCATGGAGAACCGTTCTAAATATTGGTTTCCAGCCATTCTCAAGAATAGGCTGAAGAAATTCAAAATGGATTAACCCGGAAAAAATAATTAACAAGAATCCTAAAATGGCCATTAAATATAGAATGCCAAAATAAATCTGCCCCACTCTTGCGATTACTTCTAAACCTTTATGAATGCCATAGATGATGGTCAGAACCATCAATGTATTGATGATGAATAATGGTGTATCTGTATAAACAGTCGTTACCAAGAGTTCCCCGAAATCTCGTAATACTCTTGCGTCAATATAGATAAAATAGATGATATAGAATAAGGCTATAATCCGGCCCGGCCATTTTCCGACAATTTTCTGTATATAGCTGGTGAGAATTAATCCTGGATAAAAAAGAAACAGACGATAGAAAACAAAGAAGGCGACCAAGCCACCTGCTAACCCTAATAATACGGCAATCCATGCATCCTGTTTTGCATTTGCTCCAAGACCAAAGAGGATTGAACTACCCATTTCAAATAAAAATACTAGTACGAAAAGCTGGGATGCGCTTATTTTAATTTTATCCATTTGCTATGTTCCCCTTTGCTAAGGGTGATTTTGTTAAATAATCCCTTAACGGATTCACGCGTATTCCTGCTAGCCGTACTTGAAGCTCAGGAAATCAATTTTCCAATCGAAGATGTTGGGTACGTTTGATGGATAACTTCCCCGATGCCAAACAATTAGTCTAATATTAGGTAGATTGTCCAAATAAATCCAGATTAACCACACTTTGGGGGAATTCCCCATAGTAATTAAATGAGTAGATTTAAGGTGAATGTATGGAAAATTCGAGAAAAAATTTTAAGCTGTTTGGCTTAAATATACCAGGGGCAAAATCTTTCTTGTTAATGGTGCTGCTGGCCGTTTACCACTTTCATCTGATTGGTTAACTTTATTCTGTACAAATGGGATTGGTCACTCAGGATAATTTCCATTAAGGACAATATTAAGATGGCGAAACTGGATGCAAAGGATGAAGAGAGTGTGGAAGCTGCCAAAAAAAGCCTAAGGTAGATAATAAATATATTGCTGTTATTCCTAGGGGGGACCAAAGGAATACCAGCTTTTTTTAGTTATTAAACTCGGAAGGCCCTTCTCTCCACAAATTCTTTAAAATTTGTCACTGCAGGAGACATATATCCATTTAACCTCCATACCAATTGGATTACTCGAAAGCATTTAGGTGACTGGAGCCGGATCATAGAAATCTTACTTTCGTCAAGATTAGGAATGTACGGTACAATGGCAACACCGAAATTGGCCCCAACTAGGTCAGAAACTGTCCTCTCCTCATATCCTTCAAAAACCTTCCTTGGAAGGAATCCTGCTTCATTACAGAGGTTTTCTATTAAATCATGAAGGGCTGTTTGGGGCTTGAATAAGATAAACGGATCGTCCGCTACTTCACTTAAATTGACTTGCTCTGTTCCTGCCAGCCTATGGGCAGCAGGAACAATAAGAAATAATTCTTCTCTCAAGACTGGAATGGAACACATATCATCGTGCGGTTCCTGCGGAGAACAGAAGCCAATGTCAATGTTAGCTGTATGTATTTCTTTTAAAATTTCACTTGAAATATTTTGAGATAATTGAAATTGAATGTTGGGAAATTCTTTTTGAAACTCGCTGATTAAATCAGGTACAAAACTAGAGCCAAGGGTTTGGATAAATGCAAGTGAAATGGTTCCACGGTGTGGATCGACCATATCATGGATAGTTAGTTTTGCTTCTTTCATTTCGGATAATACCTGGTTTGCATGGCTTAGAAAAACCCTGCCATATTGGTTTAAAACGACACCACGGCTTTTTCTTTCGAGTAAAGGGACACCAATTTCTTCTTCAAGCCGCAAAATGGAACGGCTTAATGCAGGTTGTGAAAGATTTAATTCTTCAGAGGCTTTTGTTAGACTCTGATGTTTTGCAACGATTTGGAAATAAAAAAGCTGGTCAAAGTCCATTCCGTATTCTCCCCTGTCAATCGATGGTATTACTATTATGCATGGTTTCTATAAAAAATTCAATTATGTATGCATGGCAAATCGATATATACTAAATATGTACGTTACTAGATGTGTTCATTGACGAGAAAAATCAAGGGGGAACAGGATATGGTTAAACCAAAACTATGGAAAAAAGATTTCATAAATATCACTACAATCAGCTTTTTTATCTTTTTAGCATTTTATATCTTATTAACAGCACTTCCCATTCAACTAACAAAAGAATTTGGCGGGGGGGCGGATCAGGCTGGTTTATTAGTAACCCTATTTTTACTTGCAGCGATTGTTATTCGGCCATTTGCTGGTAAGTGGGTAAGTGTAGGATCACAAAAGAAAATACTTATTTATTCTGCAGCAGCATTTTTTATTGCCACACTATTTTATCCATTTGCAACAAATATTTGGGCATTATTTATCCTGAGAATAATTCATGGAATCATGTTTGGGGTTATCACAACTGTAAAAGGTACCATTTGTGCAGAAATCATACCAGATTCAAGACGTGGTGAGGGGCTAAGCTGGTTCTCATTAGCGATGGGATTGGCGATGGTAATTGGGCCGGTTATAGGGCTTAACTTAGCTAATATTGGAGCATACAACACAGCATACATTGTTTGTATTGTCATTTCAGCAGTAAATATCTTTCTATCCGTGGTTATTCATGCTCCAAATCAAGGGAAACAAGAAAATGGTTCGAAAACTCGTAAAAGATTTGATCTTAATGATTTGATTGATAAAAAAGCTGCACCATTTGCACTTGTAGTATTTATCTTAGCATGTGCTTATTCAGGTATTGCATCATTCTTAGCTTTGTATGCGCAAGAAATTAACCTTGTAAAGGCCGCCAGTACGTTCTTTATTCTTTATGCAGGCTTAATGTTTGTATTCCGGCCATTTACAGGTGTATGGGCAGACCGTTACGGGGCAAACAAAATTGTTTATCCTTGTATTATTTTATTTGCAATTGGGATGGTTATGCTCTCATTGCCTCAAACAGCAGTGATTATGATTTTGGCAGGTGCAATCATTGGAATTGGGTATGGATCTGTTACACCAATACTTCAAACACAGGTTATTAGTTCTGTTGAACAACATCGTGTAGGAATCGCCAATTCGTTGTTCTTCAATTCAATGGATTTAGGAATGGCGATTGGCGCATTCGTGTTGGGAATTATGGCCAAATCATTCGGTTATAGCAGTGTTTTTATCTCTGGAATCGTTCTAATCGTCGCTGGAGGATTTGCTTACTTCGCTTTAGCGGGCGGCAAGAAAAATCGGGATCGGCATGCAGTAGAAGAGTATAATTAAGTAGATGATATTTTCCTTTTAATATAAAGATACAAGAAAGGAGAAAGGTCAACATGCAAGTACGCGATTTTATGATTCGAAATGTCATTACGGCTAAGCATTCAACAACGGTCAAAGAATTAATTTCTATTTTAGAAACGAATCGAATTGGCGGTGTCCCAGTGGTTGATGAGAAAGGAAATTTAGTGGGCATTGTTTCAGACGGGGATATCGTACGTTTTCTTTCCCCCCATAAAGAGAAATTATATTTAGCTTACTATGTTACCTATGTAGAAGAAGCGCAAAAAATAGAAGATGTATTAAGAGAAAAAATGAATACCCCAATTGAGGAAATTATGGTAAGGAAAAACATTAAGACATTAGCACCCGATGATGACTTTGAAAGTGCCATTCGTTTAATATCGAAGCATCATTTTAAAAAGATTCCTGTTGTGAATGGAGCCGGTAGGGTTGTAGGGATTATAAGCCGAGGAGACATTGTCCATAATTTATCAAAATCAATATTTAATTAAGGGGATTACTTAGTTCATCATTTAGAAGAGGCCCAAATCCTTTAGTCTTAAGGTTTTGAGCCTTTTCTTTGTTTGCAGGCTATTCCACTTTTTGTGTTTGATCAAAAATAACCAATAATAGAATCCTTACTGCCGGAAGATTCATCGATATTCTAGTTTAATTTATGTGTATTCCATGTGCAATGTATAAGAAATTCTCTTCTGGCAGGTACAGAGATTCGTTTTACTAATTGATATTTTTCCATTTTAAACATCCTCTTTTGTTAGATTAGTATTCCACCTTATTCTTAGATTTTTCCCATGTTCTAAATGGTAAATCACCTTTTCGAATGTAAATTTGTTTCATTAGTATTTTTCGATTTTCGATTGGAAGTGAGAGTTGGTCATATATGAACTGATCATCGAAACCGATCTTGGCTGCATCTTGTTTGGTACAGGCAAAATATACAGCCTTTGGCCGTGCCCAATAAATGGCACCAATACACATTGGACAGGGCTCGCAGCTGGTATAAATCTCGCAGTCAGTCAGCTGAAAGTCATTAATATTTCTACAGGCATCTCGAATGGCTTGGACCTCGGCATGAGCAGTGGGATCAAACGAGGCCGTTACTTCATTCCGACCTGTCCCAATAATCTTCCCGTCTTTCACAACAATCGCCCCAAAGGGTCCCCCGTTACTTGTAAGCACATTCTGAAGTGCGATCTCAATGGCTTTTTCCATAAAACGAAAATCTGACATAACAACCTCTCCTATCTTATATATTAAAGTAAACCTTCGATTCATACACGACGCCTTGATATGAAAGGGGGCAATCTTGTTTTAATTATTAATATCTCAGCCCGGAAATGGAGTTCCTATTCCTTTTACTTTAGTTAATTATTATATAAAAGCCTCCTTATTTTTCACTTGTTGTCAGATTATCTGATCGATTATTTCTAAAATAACCGCGTTAAAAGTCTTCACATCCGACTCCTTATTTAAATAATTTACTGTTCAGAGTATTACTCTATTGCTTTTCTCCAAAATCTTAGCCATTTGTAAATAAACAAAAGATAGTTCTATGTGAGATTATATGACACTAATGTGGATGATAGTTCGTCATTTGGCTATTATAGGAAAAAAATTAAAAAAGTAAATGCCAGTCATGATTAGGCTGGGGGCTGCCATGTTTCATTCTCCAACTGTTTGAGTGCCTGATCAGTTAGAATTAACCTGGAAATTAAAACGGTAATATGTAAGGAGATGCTCGCTTTATTGCTAGCCCAAGCATAAAGAAATGGAGATGAATGATATAGGAAGGTTAACATTACAGAAAGTCAATCAAATGAACAAAGAAGAGTTTGTTAACACCGTTGGCTGGATATTTGAACACTCCCCATGGGTGGTAGAGAAAGCATGGGATCGTCAGCCTTTTCAATCATGTAAGGAACTCTTCCAAGCCATGATCACAGTGGTCCAAAATGCAGAGGAACCGTTGCAATTAGCACTGCTCCGTTCCCATCCCGATCTCGGAACCAAATTGAAAATGTCGGAGGTCTCTCAAAAAGAACAAGCCGGTGTCGGCTTAGATAAACTTTCTAAGGGTGAATACGAAGAGTTTGTTTCGCTTAATCAAAGATATGTTGAGAAATTTGGGTTTCCTTTTATCATGGCGGTTAAGGGACAAAACAAAGATTCAATTCTTTCTGCGATGAAAGAACGGGTGGACAGTGACTATGAAGTTGAATGTAATACGGCAATAAATGAGGTTTATAAAATCGCCGGGTTCCGTCTAAACGATATCTTTGAAAAAGGAGATGAGTAAATGCAAAGGATCATGAGTTATGGAAAGGAAGCTGTTTGGGTTTATCGTACTTATGCAAAGCCACTTAAAACGGTTCGGTCCATCCCTGAATCAGCCTTTACGGGGCGTGAGAATATCCTTTTTGGTATGAATGTAAAGGTGGCAGTGGAGGGAGATGCGTTTCTTTCCTCCTTTACAGAAGGCGATAATACAGTAGTTGTCGCAACCGATTCCATGAAAAATTTTATTCTCAAGCATGCTGGGGAATATGAGGGGGCAACTCAAGAAGGATTTTTGGAATTTGTCGGTCGCCGCTTTCTTGAAAAGTATCCGCAAATGACTTGCGTCAAGATGTCCGGCGAGCAAATTCCCTTTGAAGAGCTTCCCGTTCCAGCCAAGGATCGTTTCGAGCCAAGTCCTTTGGTGTTTCGTTATTCTTTAAATGAGCAGGCTTGTGCATCTGTGGAAGTGAAACGTACTAAGGAGGGAATCACTATAACCGACCAAATCAGCAGTTTAAAGGGGCTTAAACTTATAAAGGTGAGGGGAAGTTCTTTTTACGGATACGTGAAGGATGAATATACGACGCTGCCAGAATCCTACGACCGTCCGCTATTTATCTATTTAAATATTGATTGGCGTTATAACGATATGGAGGATGCCAAAGGAAATACACAGGAAGGATACGTGGCAGCCGAACAAGTAAGAGATATTGCCTGTACCATTTTTCATGAAGAAACCTCACCTTCCATCCAAAATCTTATTTATCGGATCGGTAAAAGGATACTGCAGCGTTTCCCGCAATTAATAGAGGTTCGCTTCGAGTCCAATAACAGGACATGGGAAACCGTTTTAGACGATATTCCAGTATCAGAAGAAGGCAAAGTATTCACTGAGCCTCGCCCGCCATTTGGCTTTCAACGTTTTTCGCTGACACGCGAGGATGTGGAAAATACTGAGGAGTCAGGCGAATGACAGGAAAGCTGACAACCCATGTTCTGGATTTGAGCAAAGGAAGGCCAGCAAGCGGGGTTTTAGTGGAATTGTGGCTGGTGGGGGCGGGTCATCAGTCTGAGTTCTTACAGAATAGCTATACAAATGAAGATGGAAGAGTAAACCAGCCGCTCCTGGAGGGGGAGTCCATGAAAAAAGGAATCTATGAAATTCGGTTTCACATTGGGGAGTATTTCAGGAGGAGCGGAACAGTAATGGGAGATCCATCTTTCCTTGAGTGTGTTCCAGTCCGCTTTGGAATCTCCCAGCCTGAGACTCATTACCATGTACCCCTGTTAATCTCTCCTGGGGGCTACAGTACTTACCGAGGAAGTTAGGGTGAAACAGATGCCAACAGAGTTATGGATAAAAAATGGTTTGGTTTTTACAGATGCTGGATTTCAGGAAATAAGCATAAAAATCAAAGATGAGCGAATTGACACCCTAGTAAAAGATAAAGCTGAACCTTTGAAAGAAACAAATAAAAATGTTATCGATGCAAGCGGCTGTCTTGTTGTTCCCGGTTTTATTGATGCACATGTCCATTTTAATGATCCGGGACGAACCGATTGGGAAGGAATAGAGACAGGCAGCCGTGCAGCCGCTATGGGCGGAACAACCACCATTTTTGACATGCCGCTCAATTGTTCCCCTTCTATTACCAACCTCCATTATTTACTAGAAAAAAAGAATTATTTAACCTCTCTATCACATGTTGATTATGCTCTTTGGGGGGGATTGACAGGTACAAATCTTGAAAGCCGGGCAGAATTGGCACAAATGAGTGATGGAATTATTGGATGGAAAGCATTTATGAGCGAAAGCGGAATTACGGATTTTAGTTTGGTTTCACCGGAAGGTTTAAAACAAGCCATGCAAGTGGCAAAGGAACACAATAAAATTCTTGCCCTCCATGCGGAGTGGGAAGAGGAGATCGTGAGATTGACTACTTGTTATAAGCAACGTCCTAGTGTAAATGAACGAAAAGCCTTCTCTTTGAGCAGACCTATTTCCGCAGAAGAAAAGGCTGTAAATTATGCCTTAGAGCTTGCCGCAAAATATGGAACAGCCATTCATTTTGTCCATATTAGTTCCGCAAAAGTAGTCGCTCAGATCGACCTAGCTAAAAAAAGCGGTGTAAACGTAACGCTAGAAACCTGTCCGCATTATCTAATTTTTGATGAAGATGATTTCTTGCAGCAAGGAGCTATCCTTAAATGTGCGCCGCCGCTAAGGGTTCGGGAAGAGGTCGAAGGATTATGGGAATGCCTTTCGAAGGGCATGATTGATACGATTGGTTCCGATCATTCTCCATGTCTTTATACGATGAAAACAACAGACACCATTTGGAATTCTTGGGGCGGAATTCAAGGAGTACAATTTACATGGCTTGCAATGCTCGATGAGGCTTTAAAGAGAAAAATAAAACTAACACATATTCTGCCTTTAGGGACCTCACGTGTAGCTGACCGATTTGGAATTGCGAATCGAAAAGGGAGAATTCGTCCGGGATTGGATGCTGATTTAGTGTTGATCCGATTGGATGAAACGACCTTTGCGGATAAAAAATCCTTTGGTTTTCGGAATAAATTTTCCCCGTATGAGAATAAGGAATTTTTAGTCAAAATAAAAAAAACGATTTTACGGGGCAAGGTTATTTATGACGACCAAACAGGTATAACAAAAGAGAAAATTGGTCTGTGTCTCTAACCATGGAGGGAGTATCATGAGTCCATTTCCTAACAATCTGGCAGAAGCAATCGAGTGGCTAAGCTCGTATGGTGCAGTTCCTGATGGTGGTGTTACACGTACTCTTTACTCCAAACCTTGGAAGGAAGCCCAGCAGGTCCTAAAGGAATGGATGGAGGAACTGGGGCTGCAAACGTCTTATGATCCAATAGGAAGCCTGTTTGGGCGTTTAGCGTCTAAAGATTCAATGGCCCCGACAATCCTGGTGGGATCTCATATCGATACTGTTCTTTCAGGGGGAAAATATGATGGCGCTTATGGAATATTAGCAGGTATCCTTGCGTTAAAGCATCTTAAAGAGCATCAGGGCCACCCCAAGGTGAATCTCGAGGTCGTTTCATTGTGTGAAGAGGAAGGAAGCCGTTTTCCCATCGCCTGCTGGGGTTCCGGCATGATGACAGGAATCTATTGCATTCAAGATATTAATGGTTTTAGAGATTCTGAGGGAATCTGTTTTGAGCAGGCAATGAAAGAGGCTGGATTCGGGATTGGCGAGCAACCTGACGTAGTCCGTAGTGATATTTCTGCCTTTGTTGAATTACATATTGAACAAGGCCCCAGTCTCGAAAGACTTCAAAAATCCATCGGTATTGTTCAGTCAATTGTCGGTCAAAAAAGGTTTCGAATTACTGTAAAGGGAGAGCCAAATCATGTGGGTACAACCTTAATGAAGTGGAGAAAAGATGCACTTCTGGGAGCCGTAACGATGATTCATGATTTATATGGCTTAACGAAAGAATACGACGAAGACTTTGTTACAACAGTTGGTCAGCTGTTTGTGGAACCAAATGTACCGAATGTGATACCAGGACAAGTGGAATTTACGGTAGATGCAAGACATCCGGTGAATTCGGTTTTGAGCATTTTTTGCGAGCAGTTTAAGCGGCAGTTTCTTGAAATAGCTCAAAAATTGGGTTTGGAGATTGGCATAGAAATTTGGCATAATGTTCAGCCGGTTCAAATGGATGCAAAGTTGCAACAAATAGTTCAAACCATTTGTATAAATAGTAATATTTCTTATCATGTGATGAATAGCGGAGCGGGGCACGATTCCCAGTTATTCGCGCGAATGTGTCCGACCGCGTTAGTGTTTGTTCCAAGTCAGGGAGGAATTAGTCATTCTCCGTCTGAATATACTTCAAACCATGATTTAGAAACAGGACTATCTGTTCTGATCCAATTATTGCATCGGCTAGCTTACAAATAGCAAAGAGGAGGAGTTTTATCATGCAAGATAAGTCATTTCTAGTTCAGTGGATTGAGGAGCACCAAGCGTAAATGATTGGTTTTTTACAAAAATTAGTGCAAACTCCATCAGATAATCCTTCTGGTGATTGTTACCCGATGGCTTCCCTTTTACATCAGCAGCTTTGTAAGCTTGGTTTTGACGATGTTTTTTCCCCCAAGACTGTTTGAGGTACTATCAAACAGATGTGGAGCCTCCTTTGCTATGTTGGGATACCCCAAAAGCGAAGGAGGCTTTTTTTGGCAGAAAAAAGTAAGCTTCCAACCGAGTATTCATGGAAGAGAAGGGGAAGTCCAAGAAAGTAATTTAAAACCTGCTATATCAACGTTAGAAATAATAAATAATATAACAAATTTAAAGAGCACTTAATAAAAAACTTTCTGTAAGCAGTTATGGATACCGCTTACTTTTTTTATTTACAAAAAAAATTAAAAAACTTTCATAAACTATGAAAACGGTTTACTTGGGAATATGATGAACTTGTAACAAAACAAACGGGGATTGAAATAACCCGCAAAGATAAATGGAATCGCTTTCTGCGATTAATGTAGAAATTGGCCAAATAGTAGAAAAAATAATGGTTTTTTACAGATTAGCCAGCGTGAAGAATGGTGTTGTTCTACTTCCGCTTACATGATTATGTCGCGGAAGAATTCATAAATGCAGCTATAAAAACTATTTTAGGAGGATGGGAAATGCAAATTCCAATTAAGAAAACGCTAGATAAAATTCCAGGCGGCCTGATGGTTGTTCCACTTTTTTTAGGGGTATTAACAAATACATTTTTTCCGCAAGTTTTACAAATTGGAAGTTTTACAACAGCATTATTCAGTAAAGAAGCATCATCAACCATTTTGGCATGTTTTATGTTTTTAATTGGTTCCCAAATTAATTTCAAATTAGCACCAAAGGCATTAAAAAAAGGTGCAATATTATTAACAGGGAAATTTATAGTAGGTGCTGGTATAGGTTTAGCTGTAGCAATGTTTTTTGGGCCTGCCGGAATACTAGGATTATCTCCATTAGCCATCCTTGCAGCGTTATTAAATGCTAATGGCGGGTTATATGCATCGCTTGCTTCATCGTATGGTGACGAAACAGATGTAGGAGCATATGCGTTATTTTCTTTAAAAGATGGTCCATTTTTCACATTAGGTGCATTAGGTGCATCCGGTCTTGCCACCATTCCTTTTCAAACACTTTTAGGAGTATTAATTCCAATTGTAATCGGAATGATTTTAGGAAATATTGATCCTGATATGAGAAAATTCCTTGGAAGCAGTAAATTATTATTAATCCCATTTTTCTCATTCCCATTAGGTGCAGGAATGGATTTTTCAACTATCCTAAAAGCGGGAGGTCCTGGCATCTTACTAGGATTAATAGCTGCATTCACTGGAATTGGAGCTTACCTACTTTTGAAGTTATTTAAAGAAAATCCAATAGTTGGTTTAGCAACAGGGTCAACTGCAGGAAATGCTGTAGCTACACCAGTTATTGTTGCAGCCGCAGATCCAACTTTAGCATCAGTAGCACAAGCAGCTACTGCACAAGTTGCGGCAGCATGTGTAATATCTGCAATCGTCTGTCCGATTATTGTTAGCTATGTATTTAAAAGGTCCGAAAGGAAAAAAGCTAATAAATCATTTGCACGTGCAGCATGATAACAGGCCCATTAGCAGGAACAATCAATAAAAAAATCGGCGTTTAGAATCTGTTCAAGTAAAAAAATGCCGAGAAAAAAATCTGGGGGACCTATTCTAAGGGTCCCTTTTTTCATTCGATGGATTTGATAGGTTGTTCATTTATATTTTCCACTATTCAGGGGATATTATTCGATGATGTATGAATTGAAAACAGGAGGTTGTTCCAATGGAAGATAAAACAAATATTCCTTTAACTTCTGCGGAAATGGCTGGTTTATGGACTCAATACATGGGCGATACAATAGCTGTTTGTATCGACAGCTATTTCTTAGAAAAAGTAGAAGATAAAGAAATACGCCCTATTATTGAATGGACACTCGATACAGCAAAAGAGAATGTTTCCATCATGCAGGAACTATTTCAAAAAGAGAATTTCCCGATACCCATTGGATTTACAGAACAAGATGTTAATACAAAAGCTCCAAGACTTTTTACAGATACATTTTTCTTAAAGCATTTAAGTCAAATGGCTGTATTTGCAATGACTGCCAGCAGTGCGGGACTAACCGTTGCGACACGTCCAGATGTTGTTGCTTTTCATAAGCGTATATTGAATAAAGGGGTTGAATTGCAGGACAGAACACGCGAACTAATGCTAAAACAAGGGATTTATGTAAAACCTCCTTCAATACCTATTCCTGATAAGGTGGATTTTGTAGAAAAACAATATTATTTAACAGGTTTTTTTGGGAAAAAAAGGTCTATTAATTCACATGAAATCACTCATTTATACTTAAATACTCTAATTAATGTTATCGGTAAAGAAATTGTAACGGGCTTTGCTCAGACTGCTCAAAATGAAGATGTAAAACAGTATTTTATAAGAGGGAAAGAGCTTGCTCAAAAATATGTAGATACCTTTAGCAATTTTTTAACCAAGGAGGATCTGCCTGCCCCTATAAGTTTAGGTTCGTCTGTTTTAGATACAACCGCAAGTGTTTTTTCGGATAAACTAATGATGTTTCATGTTGCAACCATGGTTGCAGCAGGGATTGGATATTATGGAACAGCATTAGCAGCAAGTCTAAGGAGAGATTTAGGACTTAAATATATGTCATTGATCCCAGAAGTCGCCCTGTATGTCGAAGATGGAGCCAACATTATGATTAAACACGGCTGGATGGAGGAACCTCCACAAGCAGTCGACCATGACAAATTAATACAGAATTAACGAAATGAATCTCAATATAAGATTATTAAGAGCCTTGTTCTTCCTAGTTTTGGTCAGTTATTAAATGGAAAATATGTAACGGGCATTATACTCATCTTTTTTGGAATATTATTGGTACAGATTGGCTTCCAATGTTGTCCATTATACCGGGATTAGTCTTTGGTTTTTTATTGAGGGGAATTTTGAAGAAATTAAAGTAGTTTAACAAAATATTTACCATCTTCAATTACAAATGCTTAAGTAAATAAATAGCTCAAAAGATCTAATAATCGTACCCATTAGAGCACACATGAAATAGATATGAAGGAATTAAAAAATGTAAATCAAACATTATCATCGATTTTAAACAGAATTCACCAAAAAATATAAAGCTCGTTTCAAAACGTATAGTTCCAAACAAAAAATTACTTAAGACTCTTACCATCGCGTAAGAGTCTTTTTATAATCTTTAGATGGCTGCCAGCTTGTTGAGGATGTTTTCTACCATCGCATGAATATCTTCATTTTCTGTGTTTTGCAAGTATTCGGGCTTTAGTACCTGGGTTTTCTTCGCTACATAATAATCCAATAGAGCTTGTTTCAATGACAATTCTTCTTGTACTAAAAAGGCTGTATTCACCAATTTCCCTAGTACAGTTTCATCCTGAATAATTAAGATTGAGGGATTCAATTGATTAAAAACTTCTGCTTTCATGCCATTTCGATAAAAGGTATGAATCGCAGACAGTTGTTCTTTTCTTGAGTGCATCTTTTTTTCATAAAGATGGATACAACTTGTTTTTAAATCAGTCAAATAAAGATCTGAAGCATAAACAGCTGAAAAAACAGCTTGTTCAAACACTTTTTGGAAACGAAGGGGATAAGATAACTCTTCATTGGAAATGGTTTTACCAGCTTCATTTATATAATCAATACAGAGATTCGTCAGCTCCATAATAATGTCTTCCTTCGAAGAAAAGTAGTTATACAAGGAGGCCCGGCTTAAATTCATCGTTTTTGCGATATCCTGAATAGTAAGAGAAAGGAATCCTTGAGTCCGAACGACATGGACTAACTGTTTTACATATTCTTTTCTCATCATCTGTCTTTCAACAGGTGCAATTTTTCTCAAACTACCACTCCCTCTATCAGGAAATTATATCATAATCCAATGGTGTTCATTCAAATTCTGATATTCCAATTCTTTTCAGTTTACAACGAAAAGAAAGTGGAGTAAGGTTATACACAGCTAACATTTTAGACACTTTATAATATTTTTGTCTAAAATGAATTAAATCATGGAACTCAAATATTATAAACAATACTTATAACGAAAAGAGGAAAATATAACTATGACTACTATGACTAAAACACAAGTAACGAATGATTTTAATAAAATTGTGGCAGAACGACGTTCCATTAAAAATTATGATAAATCCGTAAAAATCAGCCATGAAGAAATGACTGAAATTCTTACATTAGCAACACGTGCTCCTTCTTCTGTTAATATGCAGCCATGGCGCTTTCTTGTGATTGAAAGTCCTGAGGCAAAAGCAACACTTGCCCCACTGGCACGTTTTAACCAAACTCAAGTTGAAACTTCATCAGCCGTTATTGCCGTATTTGGTGATTTGAATAATTTTGAGAAATTTGAAGAAATCTTCGGCGCAGCTGTAGAGAAGGGATTTATGCCCTTAGAAGTAAAAGAAAGAATTCACGCTTCCTATTCAGGCTATTTTGAAACGATTTCACGTGAAGCTATGGAAGATATTGTTTTAGTGGATGGCGGACTTGTATCCATGCAGTTCATGCTTGCTGCCCGCGCTTATGGATACGATACAAATCCAATCGGCGGATATGAAAAAGACAAAATTGCAGAAGCATTTGGATTGGATAAAGAACGTTATGTTCCGGTTATGTTAATCTCGATTGGTAAAGCAGCAGATAACGGACACCCATCCGTTCGTCTGCCTATTGATCAAGTCGCGCAATGGAAGTAATGAAACCTAAATAAGAAGGGATTGACGTTCGATGATTATTATTCATGCCACATTCCATATAAATCCAGCGAAACAGGATTTGTTTCTAGAGGAAATTCAGCCGTTAATTGCTGCATCAAGAGAAGAAAACGGAAATATATCATATCTCCTTCAAAAAGATACAGAAAACGAAAATGTATTTACGATGGTGGAGATTTGGGAGGATATGCAAGCTGTTGCCAAGCATAACTCAAGCGAGCACTTTACCAAGTTCGTAGCAAATGCAAAAGACTTTTTGACTGCACCATTAGAAGTTAAAGCATTTGAGGGGCAGCCATTAAAATTATAGATTTCGGCCTCTTAAATAGTATGAAATGGTGAATCGTATCATAAGTAAATGAGTTTTTTTCAAAAAACAAACAAGCCTACTCAAGAGCAAATAAATCTTGAATAGGCTTTTTCTTTAATGTTGCAAGTAATTAAAATATACCTCCATGGGCTTCTTATTTACTTTAATCCCTATTGAAGCTTTGCGGTTCTATTATGCTCCGATAAGCATCACATATATATATAATAAAATTTTACAATCCTCTTACAATACATTCTTTCCTCACTACCACTTTTTTCTCATTGTTCCGCCCATAAATCAAGAATGGAATTTATTATATAAGTCAAAAGAACCCAAAATATGCTCGTATATGACTAAAATCTATCTTACATATAATTAAAATGGGTGGAAATTCCTAAATAGAAAAATATCGGAATAATTTACGTTGCTATAAAACTGAATTTACAATCTTTTGATAAAGTTTGACATGTACAAAAAGTTTAATGCTTTCCAGCTCAACTGGCATGATTTAAACAATTATAATCTATTAAATGAATAGGGGCGGATTCTAATGAATGAACAAAATGAAAACAAGGTTTTAAACAGGAGGGACTTCATAAAAATTGGAGGAATGAGTACAGTTGCCTTAACAATCGCTTCTGCTGGCATACCAGGTGTCAATCTATTCGGTACTACCGTCGCTCACGCTGAAACAAATGATAATGCTAAACTACAATTCAATCCAGATGGAAAGTTTAAGATCGTGCAGTTTAACGATACACAGGATGATGAGCAGATTGATCGCCGTACAATCGAATTAATGAATAAAGTGCTTGATAGTGAGAAACCAGATTTTGTAGTACTAAATGGTGACATTATCACCGGTGGCTGCAATTCGGAGCTTGAGATGAGACAAGCTATGAACAATGTGGCCCAGCCAATGGAACAGAGGGGGATCAAGTGGGCTGTTACTTTTGGCAACCATGATGAAGATTCAACACCAAAAGGCGGACTTGATGAGGAAGCCATGCTTAAATTTTATATGGCATACAAATACAATGTTAATCAGCCGGGAGTAACGGATATAAACGGAACGGGAAACATGAACCTGCTGATTAGGGATTCCGCAGGAAAGAAAGCCGCTTTCAATCTTTGGCTGCTAGATAGCGGCAGGTATGCTCCTAAAACGATTGCGGGGCAGGATTTTAGTGGATATCCTACTTGGGATTGGATTCGTTCAAATCAGGTCAACTGGTATTTTGAGACTTCCAAAAGGCTGGAGAAACAGTTTGGTTACAAAGTACCTTCTCTCATGTTCATTCATATCCCTCTTTGGGAACATCGTTACATGTGGTTTGATAGTGTTGATAGCAGAACAGATATTGACCATGCCCGAGCAATAAAAAAGCATCAAATAGTAGGAGAAAGGAATGAAGAGGAGTGCCCGGGGCCCATTAATAGTGGCATGTTTTCGGCCATGCTTGACAGAGGAGATGTCAAAGGTGTGTTTTGCGGTCATGACCACGTAAACACATACATGGGGAATTATTTTGGAATATTACTGGGTTATTCAGGCAGTACCGGATTTGGTGCCTACGGATTGCCGGGGGCTGAACGAAATCGACTGCGCGGTGCCCGTGTATTTAATTTGGATGAAACTAAAGCAGATGTATTAGTTGAAACACATATGGTTTTTGCAAAGGACTTTGGCATTGACCTTACAGCAAATGATCAAAGCACTGATCCTGGCCCAATACCAGAAAACAAAAAACAAGAAAAAATAGTTAGATAGAAATGTGAGAGATAACCATTCACAATGCCATTACTTAAAAAGGAGATGAATCAAAATGCTTTCCAATATTGGTATTCCAGGGTTAATTTTAGTACTGGTTATTGCTCTAATCATTTTTGGTCCTTCAAAACTGCCAGAAGTGGGCCGGGCATTCGGGCGTACATTAACCGAATTCAAAAGTGCCGCTAAGGATTTAGTATCTGATGATAACAAAGAGGAAACGAAAAAACCTGCGCTTTCCGCTGTTACAAAAGAAAAATAATAGGAAGAGAGCAGGCGGGGCCCGTCAGCTCTCTTTCTTTGTTATAGGCTCTGTTAAACTAGTCTGTTGATTTCCGTTCCAGGCACTTCGCTTTCCGCGGGCGTGCCGGTGAGCCTCCTCGTCGCTTCGCTCCTGTGGGGTCTCCCCTGCCCCGTACTCCCGCAGGAGTCTTCGTGTCTTCCACTCCAATCAACGGGGTAAAAAATCAACAATGTTCTTTAACACAGCCTTGTTTTAAAAAATTGATGTTTTTTATGATTCAGCGTACTTGTTCAAAGTGGTATTTGGAAAATCTCTGGTAAAACGCAGAATATCACAAATTGGGTCTTTTTTAAACCTCAGATTAATATAATGACTTACTAAGCTTGTTCCAGAGGTGAATAGTTTGGAGATCTTTGGTTTGTCATTTGCGGTTCTTTTGGAGGTTATTTTAATCAATATTGTATTAAGTGGGGATAACGCAGTTGTAATCGCGATGGCATCACGTAATGTTCCAAAGAAGCAACAAAAGAAAGCCATCTTTTGGGGAACAGTTGGAGCGATTATTTTACGTTTAATTTTTGCAGTAGCTATTGTTTACCTACTAAAATTACCTTTCGTAACTTTTGTAGGCGGTCTTCTTCTCGTGTATATTGCCATAAAACTTCTAATCGGTGATGAACATGACTCTCATCGAGAAGGGGGTTCAAGTTTCATTTCCGCTGTGAAAACCATTATTACGGCTGATGCCATCATGTCCCTTGATAATGTACTTGCTATTGCTGGTGCTGTTGAAGGAAATATATCCGGTATCATAATTGGAGTTATTGTGAGTATTCCTCTCGTTGTTTTTGGCAGCCAATTGATATTAAAGGCAATGGAAAAGTACCCCATCATTTCTTATGCTGGTGCTGGAATATTAGCTTGGACAGCAGGTGAAATGATGGCGGGAGAACCAAAATTCGAGTATATTCTTCCACACGATTACCATTTATTGATTCCTGCTGCTATTACCGTTCTTGTCATTGGTTGGGGTTATTTAGCTAATAAGATAAGACTCTTTTCTTAAAATTTGTTCTATAGTGAAGCTCTTTTTGCAGCATTGATTGTGTTTATATGAAAATGGATTCATAAAAAATTTTATATTAATAATATGGGATTTTATGGAGGGTGAGGAATATATGAACAATATTTATCAACAAGGCAAAGATTTTGCAAGGTCCTACATACTGCCTTACACTGAATTGACTGACAAGGAGTCGAAATTTCCTGAAGAGTCCTTCAAGAAGCTAAGTGAAAACGGCTTTTTAAAACTGGTTATACCTGTAGAATATGGCGGATTTGGCAAAGGACTTGAAGAGCATGCCCAGGCTTGTCTGGCATTTGCAGAGACCTGCTCAACTACAGCCCTTTGTTACATGATGCATAATGTCGCATTGATGTGTATTCTAACTCATGGAAGTGACGAACTAAAGCAAAATATTTTCACAGACATTGTAGAAAATGGGAAATTCATGGCTTTAGCCTACAGCGAATTAGGAACAGGAACACACTTCTATATTCCGGAAATGACTGCTGAGGTTAACGGGGACAACACAACTTTTAACGGAACAAAGAGTATGGTCACATCTGGAACATATGCTTCTTACTATCTCGTTCTTGCACCATCTGTTGAAGAAGGAAAAATAAACAATTGGGTATTCCCTCTGGAAACAAAAGGCCTATCCTTTGACTTGTCAAAATGGAATGGCTTTGGATTGAGAGGTAATGCGTCATGTCCAATGCACATTGAGAATGTCACTTTGGATTCATCTTTCCGCATTGGGGCAGAAGGTTCAGGAGAAGAGCAGGTATTCAACGTGGTAGCTCCATTTTTCGTCACAGGGCTGGGAGCCGTTTATAGCGGTACTGCCATGCATATGTTTGAAATAGCCAGCAACCATGCTGTGGATAGACAATATCCGGATGGGACAACCCTTGCTAATATTGAAACAATTCAAATTCATATTGCAAATATTTATAAAACTGCAGCAGCCGCTAGAGCACTTACTCTAGACGCTGCTAGAGCGGGTGCCAACAGTGAAGCTGATGCACTTGCAAAGATTCTCTCGGCAAGAATCGTGGCCTCAGAAGCTGCAATCGAATGTGGAAGGCTTGCAATGAGAGTGGGTGGAGGGAAAGCTTACAATAAATCTCTCCCTACGGAAAGGCTTCTGAGAGACGCATATGCCGGACAAATTATGGCTCCAAGTGCCGACGTTCTGGCTATTTGGCTTGGAAAAGCATTAACAGGTCAGATGATTCCATAACCACAATATAAGGAGTGAGCTCATTGAATAACGATAGAATAAAAGTAGGGGCTGTTATTTATGATCCGAGGGTTACCGTTATCTGGGGGATCATCGCCGATTTTTTCAAAGAGGAAGGCCTTGAAATCGAATGTATCTTCTATAAGGATTACGAAGGACAGGTTGACGGTTTATTAAACAGGGAAATAGACATTGCCTGGAATTCGCCCCTTGCATGGTTGGACGCTTATTTGAGAACCGATGGAAAATGCCAGATGGGTTCAATGCGAGATACGGACAGAGACAGAAAGACCTGTTTTATAGTGAGAAAAGACAGCGGGATCACAAATCTAGCCGGGCTAAGGGGCAAGACAATTGGCTTTGGAGCGATAGACTCTCCTCAGGCAAGATTAATACCAATTAACCATTTGCATAAAAATGGACTTGAGTATGGAGCGGACTACACTGAGAAAAGGTTTGATATTGGCGTAGGCCTACATGGAGACCATATAGGTGGAGAGCTGGATGCTATTAAAGCGTTGATGGAGGGAACTGTAGACGCCTCTGTTACTCTAGATTTGAACTGGGAAGCTTGGAAGAAGGATGGCGCAATTGATGAAAATCAACTGGTATGCATTGATACAACCGCTTTGTTTGACCACTGTATTTTCGTAGCTCATCCTGTTTTTTCAACTGATAGGTTCATAGAATGGCAAAAGGTGCTTCATAGAATGGACTATAACAATGAAGCTCATAGGAAGATGATGGATATGGAAGGTTTGAAAGAATGGGTTGAAGGCAGAATCACAGGATTTCAGCAATTACGTGAAGCCAATGACTATCTGAAGTTCTTCATATAGGTAATTCGTGAATGAATTTTTGCTAGACAAACTTTAAACTTGTTTATTTAAAAGAGAAGAGCGTTTTTTTTTCGCTGCTTCTCTTTTAACCATTTACATCCATTTTGGGGGATGAAACACATGGATAGGCCATTACCGCTATTTCCCGCTTCCTTAATTGGGAGCATGCCAAGGTCAAAAGAGGTTCTAAGAGCCCTCAGAATGATGAGAAAAGGAACGATTGAACCAAATGACTTCAACCAGCTTATTGAGATTGAAACGCAAAAGATCATTAAGCTGCAGGAGGATTTAGGGATTGATATCATCACAAGCGGAGAGCTCGGACGGGATAACTATGTGTCCTTTGTTTCCGATAAAATTAGCGGCGTTAGAATGATGAACATGAGTGAAATGCTCGATTATATTGATGATAAAAAAGCTTTTGAGAATATTTTGACCGCGCTTGACGTTCCGGCTGTCAGCATTAAAAATGCTATTTGTGTTGGTAAGTTGAACTACAATGGCGATATTGTCGCAAATGAGCTTTTGATGATGAAGAAGTTCACCAACAAACCCGTTAAGATCACAATGCCAGGTCCCTATCTTCTAACCAGATCGATGTGGCTTCCTAATCTCTCTGGTAAGGTTTATGGCAGCAAGGAAGAACTTGGGCAAGATGTAATAAAGATCATGAAGGAAGAGATAGATCATCTTTTGAATATAGGGGTTGATGTAATTCAATTTGATGAACCGGTTCTGACCGAGGTTGTTTTTACAGAGGGAAAGCCGAGGTCATTTATGTGTGCAGCTCTTTCTGAGAGAAAAGATCCTAAAGAGGAGCTTGAATTTGCCAGTTCCTTAATTGGAAAGATTATGAGTCATATAGATAGAACAAAGACGGTTGCTTCTTTACATGTCTGCAGAGGCAACTGGAGCAAGAATGAGAGCATATTATTGACAGGTCCATATACTCCACTGCTTGAGTTATTTGCTAGTGTGAATCCGGACCTTTTAACACTTGAATTCTCAACACCACGGGCAGGTGAACTAAGTTCGTTATTGGCTGATTCAAGAATTAGGGGGCATGCCACCCTTGGTTTAGGCGTGATCAATCCGCGTACAGATGAAATGGAGACATTGGATCCTATCCTTTCAAGAGTCGAAGAGGCAATGACGTATCTTCCAAAGGAAAGAATATGGCTAAATCCTGACTGCGGTTTTGCAACCTTCGCCAATAGTCCGGTTAACATCTATGAAAATATCTCAGCTAAAATACGCTCATTGACAGGAGCGGCTTTAATACTAAGGAGTAAGTATGAATAAGCAGTCAAAAGATGAAATAAACACATTATATGAATCCAGGATTTTTGATATGAGCTTTAGGGGGACGTCAAATGATCTCTCATCGGTAAAAGTTTTTACAAATCAAATGAGCTTTCAAATAGAAAAGCAAATGAGTTTTGATCCAGAATACAACGAAATCACGAGTCTCGAATACTTCGCCGGATCCGTTTTAAGCAGCATCATTTTGACGCTCTTAGAGGTGTCGAAAAAAAGGGGCTCTATTATTGAAGAAATTGAAGGAGTTTTGAACCTTTCACTGGAAAACCCTCTATCCTTGGTAGGTGTGAAAGGGTATGATGAAGAACCGTTTATCAGAAAAATAACTGTAACCGTTTTTTTATTTGTTGAAATTGAGGACAATGATTTTGATGATTTTTGCTTCAGTGCCCTTAAAAATTCCCCTATTTTCAATACGTTAAAAAAATCAATGGAACTGGAAGTCTTATTCAAAAAGCTTATATGAGGAGCCTTATCCATACAGATATAAAATATGGGGATACAGAAATTCGGCACAGAATAAACCTCATTTAGATAAGTTGAGGTGAACCTTATCATAAATAGGTGCAGTTTTTATAGAAGATGGCAATGATTTAAGTGCTTTCTTCTTTTTATTATAAACTGCAAATTTAAGTTTTTTGTTTTGAAGTAAACTATATGAAGAATGTACGTTGTTGGTGGAGAAAGCGACTTTGTTAATTGGTAACATATACTCTTAAATAATTATCTGTGTTCAAGGGGTCAGTCCCCTTGTGGAGTAGAACGTTAGCTCACACGGGGACTGACCCCAATTTTTCAAACTTTGTTGCTCTTGGTAAAATATGATCCATTTAGGGGCTTTTTCGGACAGTCTATGATGAGATCCAAGGTAATCGAGTCTGAATAATGGTCTCATTCGAATATCTTTGATGAAGCCAAGGGCAATCGTGTCCGAATGCATGCCTTAGGGTCAAAAGTTTACTATTAAATCTGTTCGAAAAACAACAATCCTTGCGAAAACAGCCTTTTAAAAATATACATATGCCTTCGATGATTTTATAATTGTTTTGAGTTCGTGTCTAAGGCGGGATTAAATGTGTTGGATTTAGTTTTGCTATTGAGGAATGGGATAAGACCTTAACATAGCCATCTACTGAAGTTCATTACGGATTATGAATCATAATCAAGGGTGAGGGAGACAATGTTAGAATTTCATTCTATTCGTATAAATGCCTTTAAAGAAAATAGGAAAATAAGAGTATATGTGCCTGAAAGTTATCAATCTACACGAACAAAGTATCCTGTGCTATATATGCATGATGGACAAAATGTATTTGATGATCGTGAAGCAATAGGTGGAGTATCTTTAGGTTTAGAAAAGTACCTCCATGATAAAAAATTGGATGTTATTGTAGTGGCCATCGATCAAAATCCTAAAGAGAGATTAAACGAGTATTGTCCTTGGGTGGATGGTGCATATTGCGAAGATGTCCTAGGACAACCCAGTACAACTGGAGGTAAGGGGAAACAATATGTTGAATTTATTGTGAATGTGCTTATTCCATTCATACATAATAAGTATCGCACCTTGAAAAACGCAAACGCAATAGCGGGTGCCTCTCTCGGAGTACTTATATCAACATATGCTGCTTGTGTTTATCCTGAAGCATTTCAGCATGTAGCGGGAATTTCCTGTGCGTTCTACCGTAACCAGGAAGAAATAGAGAACCTTCTATTTGAGTCTAATTTGTCACATATTAAAAGCTTTTATATGGATTGTGGGGACAAAGAAGCTAGAAATGATCATGTTGTAAGTGAGAAATTCCTAAAATCAAATGAAAGAGTATGTGAAATAATAAAGAATAAAATTTTTTATTCACAATTTAAAGTGGTTAAGAATGGAGAGCATCATTATAAATATTTTATTGATCGAGTGCCCAATCTATTTACTTTTTTAAACCGCGATATGAACTGATTCAGATGATTGGAATCTTGGAGGCAAAAGAAAAATGTATTGATCGCACCCATCCGAAGGATCGGAGGCAGGATTCGAAATTGAATAAGGGAACCGGGATGAGTAGGTATAGTATTACTTTACAACTTATCAAAAAGCAGTTAAAAAACTTGGAAAATTAAACTAAGAATAAAAAACCACCAGTCTTGGTGGTTTTAAATTTGTTAAATTCTCTTATTCAAATTAAAAAATCTTCTTACAGGTGAAAATTTATTATGTTGGCCCAGTAGCAGGAACAATGAAAATACCGGGAAACCCAGTAAAATGTGGTAGGAATCCTAAACAGCTTTTTCTAAGCAAGAATCATTGAAATAGATAATCTCTGAAAGGATTTTGTTACCCTGAATTTTCTCAAAAGTTTCTCTTGCTTCTCTTTCTGTGTCAAACTCAAACATTATAGTATGTTCTTTTGAATGGACAGTAACTACCCACATTATTAAAATCCCCCAATTAAAAGATAAATTTTTACCCCTGTTTTGAGAATGGTTAAGTGACTTTAGAAGTGATTAAAGCGAGTAGGGGGTTGGTTATTTTAAAAAGGATGATTATAACATCCTCGTGCCGATTATGATTATTACACTTTATTTACATTTTTGTATTTCGAGATTCATACTTTACATAGATTCCTCCTACTGGAGGAGGAGAGTGTAATTGCACAAACAGGCATTTAATTGAATAACTTACTTTAAAGGAAACTGGATATTTTTGTTGAAATACAGATAAGAGCCATTTTATATCAATGTTATTTTCCATTGGCAATTATTTTAGTGTCAACTTTTTTCTCTATATCGATCAGTTTAGTTTGATTGGATAAAATCTCACTTTTATTTTTTTCAATCATTTTTTGTAATGTACTGCTAATCTTTTTCATAGTATCCCTCCTTTCATCATACAGATTTAAATAAATATGTCGTAATTCATTAAATGCATACATGATATTATTGAAATTTTAATAACCTTAAAAGATTTGTGCCTTAAACAAATGCGACAGCTGCAGGGCGCCTTTTTTCGTGCATGTATCCAGCATGCTTAACTGAAATTTGGAAAGCAGTCAAAATAGTAAACAAACCAACAGTTCAATTTATTTATTATTCCATCCAATTTATAGTCATATAGTTATTATGCATGTCTTTAAAGTTATCCCCATGCCTAGAAGCTGAGTTAATATATAAAAGAGTATAAATAACTGTAGTGAAGTATATTGATAAAAAGATATTTTCCATGACAGATACCCCATTTTAGTCTTCAGATTTTTATATCAAAAAAAGATTTTACTGTTTCTTTGGAAAAACTGTATTTATCAATCACAATCATATTATATAAGCAATTTTTTAAGTTTTAATGGATTTTATGTAAAGGTTTATTAAATATTAAATTAATTGTCTGTGGAGTAGCTGATTAGGTTTAATCGTTTTTATTTTTTAATATGCCGAACACACTTCTTGAAATTAAGCAAATAACACCTGCTACTTTACGTGCAATTTTCTCAATCAATTGAAAGAAAATCATTCCTTTTGAAGAGTGTTACTATCTATTGCTAAATAAAAACACCTTATATTTAAGGTGTTTTTTCGTTTTTTTTCGTCTTCCTTTTAACTCGATTGATAAAATAATCAAATTATAGTTTATTTGTAATAAAATCCTAATACTTTTTTGCTATAGTAAAGCCGGAATTACCTTTTCATATACATAGTAAGATTTAGTCATAATTTATGAAACATAACTACTAAAAATTTTTTAGAAATTATTAAAGAGGAGGAAATGATGTTTAAGAAAATTGTAAAATCCTATGATTATACTTTAATTATTGCGATAACCTTATTATCTCTCTTTAGTTTAATCATGGTCTATAGTGCGAGCATGGCTACTGCTGTAGAAAGATATGGAGTTTCCAGTGATTATTTCTATCAGAAACAAAAATTATTTTTACTATGTGGTGCTTTTTTCTTTGTGATTACTGCCTTATTCCCTTATAAAGCCTTGAAAAGCAAAAAAGTACTTATAACGATTGTTTTTTCATCCATTTTTATCCTAATGGCGCTTTTTCTCTTTGGACATGTGGCTGGAAATGCACAAAGTTGGTTTAAAATTGGACCGTTTAGTATTCAACCGGCAGAATTTGTTAAGCTTTGTGTGATTATTTATTTATCTGCACAGTATGCTAAAAAACAGGAATATATAAATGAATTTAAAAAAGGGGTTATCCCTCCTTTAGTTTATTTAGGAGTAGTTTGTATATTAATTGCGATTCAACCGGATTTCGGTACAGTTGAACTTATTTTATTATTTTCCGGAGCAATCATTATTTCTTCTGGAATCAATATTAAAAATTTATCGAAACTAGGTACACTTGGTGTTATAGTACTGATACCATTTTTTCTCCTTTTTTATAATAAAATATTCACATCAACTCGAATGAATCGTTTTGAAATTTTAAAAGATCCATTTAAGTTTCAAGAAACCTCTGGATATCACCTTGTAAATTCATACATAGCAATTGGTAATGGTGGAATAAATGGATTAGGATTGGGAAAAGGGATTGAAAAGCTTGGTTATTTGCCAGAATCACATACAGACTTTATTATGGCGGTTATTGCTGAAGAGTTAGGAATATGGGGTGTTGGTTTTGTAATCATTACATTAGCATATATAGTGTTAAGGGGAATTTATATTGCATTGCAATGCAAAGATCCATTTGGAAGTTTACTAGCTATCGGTATTTCAAGCATGATTGGCATCCAAGCTTTTGTTAATCTTGCTGGTATCTCTGGCCTCATCCCACTTACTGGTGTCCCCCTACCATTTGTCAGTTATGGAGGATCTTCTCTAATTCAATTAGCAATTGCTGCAGGAATTTTAGTCAATGTTTCAATGTTTGTTAATTACGAGAAGAAGTATAAAAAACAACGGAAACAAAACGCTGAAAATATTGTTAATAGGAAAAATATTTATTATCTTACAAAATAAAGTGGACATATTTTGTCTACTTTTTTTACTATAAGGATCTTTGAAATCTTGGACGCAAAAGAAAAAGAGGCAATAGACATTTTAAAGGATCCAGTGAACGTAAAAAGCTTGTCGATAAGCCTAAAAATGGCCTTACTGACAAGCTTTTTTTCTGGATTTTTACCATATAAATGGACTGATTTTGAAAAGGGCTTTTCGCAGTGTTCAAGGGGTCAGTCCCCAGGTGGAGTAAAGTTTTACATCAGTGGGGGACTGGCCACAATTTTAGTGCATTTTTTTCCTTTGAAAAGTACATAAGGAAAATCTTATGATATTCTTAAATAGATTAATTGTTAAAAAAAGGTATGAGGAGAATAATAATTATGGAAAATACAGCATTAATCATTATCGACTTGCAAATCGGTGTACAGCCTGAAAATATTCCACTTTATAACTTATCGTATGTATTAAATGGTGTTAACCAAAGAATCCATTTATTTAGAGAAAAGAATAATCCTATAATCTTTGTTCAACATAATGATAGTGATTTGGTTCTGAATTCTCCAGAATGGCAACTATTTCCGGAACTAAATGCTAAAGATACAGATATCTATATTAATAAAACACATGCAAACTCATTTTATAAGACTGATTTGAATGAACAACTAAAGAAATTAAAGATAAATAAACTTGAAATTTGTGGTGCACAAACTGAATATTGTGTAGATACAACGATTAGAATGGCTCATGGATTAGGATATAGATTATTTATGAAAAAAGGGTTGACGACAACCCTTAACAGCGAACTTTTAGGAGCTAAAACAATCATTGAGCATCATGAGAATCTTTGGAATAATAGATTTTTAACTTTTTTATAGCAAAGAATTGCTTTTATCAAAATGAGTAGTACTTAACAAATACCCTGTATCGAGCCCAAAAAAGTTTTTAGATATTATGAAAAGGTTTTTGTTAGAAAGTTAGAGAGGGTAGGAATGTGAATTTTGTACTTAAACGAAAGGGGAGCATATGTTAAAAAGATCTGATTCTCATCATGCACATAATGGTAGTAGTCAGATTGTGTGAAGCTAGGCAAAGTCGGCTGAAATGAACCAGGTCGACAAATATAGGCTAAACAAGATTTATCTTTTATGAGATTCTTGTTTAGCCTACCTTTTTAGTCTAGGGCTCCATTTTCCTTCTTTTTGTCATTTTGCCTTTTCCAAATAATAATCAGCCGACTTAAGTTTACCATCTTCCATTCTATATACTTTGTCACAGTATTCTAACATTCGTTCATCATGGGTTACCATAATCGCTGCTTTTTTTCTGGATTTTACTTCCCTTGCAATAAGTTGGACAACCTCATGGGCCCTTTGAGTATCAAGACTTGCTGTTGGTTCATCTGCCAAAATAATCGAAGGATTATTCATCAATGCACGAGCAATAGCCGTTCGTTGACGTTCTCCTCCGGATAAATGTTCTGGGAATTTCTTTATTTTTGATTCTAGTCCAAGATGTTGAAGTAACTCTTTGGCAGTTTCTTTATCTCTTTTTGTCATTTTACCCGCCATCTTTCTAACAACAAGTAATTGGTCGAGAACATTTAAATAGGGAACTAGATTGCTAGTTTGTAATATAAACCCTATTTCTTCAAGGCGCACTTTTGATAAATCTTTCTCTTTTAAATCCCCTAATACTATTCCATTAAGCATTACCTCTCCCTCTGAGGCTTGCAGTAAGGCCCCGGCAATAGAGAGAAACGTACTTTTACCTGAACCTGAGGGACCAACGACGGCAATAAATTCTCCTTGGTCGACGGAAAGTGAAACGTCACTAAGCGCAACTACTTGATTTCCCCCTTGCTGATAAACCTTGGATACATGATTAAACATTATTCCAGACATTACTCAATCCTCCCAATGGCTTGAAGTGGGTCTATTTTTGTAATTTTACGGATAGAAATCAATGAACTTAAAATTGATATTACGAGCAATAAAAAAGCATAAATGACGACAAGCTTTATATCTAGTGAAAACGGCATTCCCTCTGGGAGAATGAGTGCTGTTCCATAGGTTAAGAGTATTCCAACAACAATACTACTAAGTGAAAGTAGAAAAACTTGTGACACAATGGTTTTACCTAAAAATCCATTACTTGCGCCAATTGCTTTTAAAATGCCAAATTGATTGGATTTTTGCAAGGTAAGTACATAAAAGAAGACGGCTAGTACAAAAGCAGAGATTGCCAAAAGGAAGGCAAGCATCATCATAATTGTACCGTTTTCCTCTTTGTAACCAGGCATTCCTTGAATCGCTGCAGCCTTTGTAACGGTCTCAGTGTTATGGTAAAGATTATTTAATTTCTGCGAATCAATATTTTCTCCTTGAAGCATAATACCGTTTACTGGATTCTTAATTCCATTATCAGAACCAGGTGCTGCAAATTGAATGGAGCGCCATTTATCTAGTGTGGTAAAAATAGCAGGTAAATGATTGTACGTTTCATTTTCTACAAATCCGATAATCTCCATTTTCTCTAATGACCCTTCAATGGAGATAGTGTCTCCAATTTTAAAGCCTTTGTCGTTTAAGGTGTCATTAGCGATAACTCCTAATAATTTATCATTATTAAGAGGATTTCCTTCAATCACCTTTGGTTCTAAAAAACTCCCCGGATTGATACCTAATATCGCAATATCTACTTTTTCACTATCTTTGGAAGGAGTGGATTTTAAAACGGTAGCCATTGTGGCCCCCATCGGTGCTGCCGAAGAAACATGATCTTGCTCTTCTAGTTCATCCATTAATGATTCAGGTAATAGTGAACGGCTCATAGAGGATCTGGATCCTTCTTCAAAAGTAACGTAATCTGCTTTCATGTTTTTAAATGTGGCAGCACTCAGAGTGGAAAGCCCGTTTCCCAAACCTGACAGAATAAAGACTAGCCAAGCTATAAGGACGGTAATGGTTCCAATCATAAGGAAACGAAATTTGCCATGTTTTAATTCTTTTAAAGCCAGAAACAATGTAAGTCCTCCTTTAAATATTTATGATTAGTCATAGATGACTAATTTGATAGTATTATATTATTTTGTCGGTGATTAGTCAACTGTGACTAATTGAGGGCAGAAAGGCAAAAAGGAAGTAATGGGGGATTTGATCATGCATAAATAGGAAAAGGAAACCCCATAACAAGGTTTCCTTAAATTTAGCACTACCTATAGAGGGAGAATTATTTCAAATAAGGGGAAAGCTTTCTTATCGACTTTTCAAGAAAGGCAACCTCTGCTTCCAACATTGCCATTTTGTGTTCTACCGCAAGATTGACTCCCGATCTTTCTCCGTGGGATGGAGTTTGTTTGATGAGTGCTAATAATTTCTTATTATTGTTTAACCGTTCTTCCAACGCAGGTATTGTTTTTTCTAAAGGGAGAAAATCAATAAACATTAACCCAATATCTCCTTGATAATTCACACTTTCGGCTGAAGATAAATTCAGCAATAATAATTCGTAAAAATATTTCTTGCCATTTTCATTAATGGAGTACACTTTTCGGGTCGGTCTGTTTCCTTCTTGCTCCAACTGAATATCAATATATCCGTTATGACTGAGTTTATCTAAAGTTGCATAGGCAGTAGGTTTTTTCATATCTGTCACTGCACTTAAGTTTCTCTCTATAAATTCATTGATTTGGTATCCATGTTGACTTTGACTCATAAGCAATCCAAGTAAAATAAGCGAACGTTCTTCCAATGATATCCCCCTCTCTACTATCATCTCTTGGTTTATATTTTCTCGCATAATTTATTTGTAGTCAATTGAGGGATTACCAACAACTATGAAGGGAATATTTTTTAGATTCCTACGTCAGAGGGGGACAATGGTCTATTTTGTTGTAGCATAGAAAAACACCTCCTTTAATTGATACAAACAGGAGGTGCTACTCTATTAATTTGCACTATTTAAATACGGGCTTACACCTCATTTAGATAAATTAAGGTGAACCCTATCAAAAGTATATGAGGTTCGGTAGTTTCAAGTATTAATCGTATTAATTGATTTCTTAATTTTCTGCTCTATAGGCATCTAAGAATAGTTGTCCAAGATTACCCTTTCCTTTGAAACCTAAATCACGTAGGCCATGATCGATCACTGTTAATACAGATAGAACTTTTTCAACGAAGCCATTTTCACCCATATGACCAATACGCAAGATAACATCTTCATATTGCGCCAAAGAAGTAGCAATGAATAAATTATATGTTTCTTGGATGTGTTGTTGTAATCGTAATGCGCCTATTTCTTCTGGAATGATGACGGCAGTTACCGTATTGGAGGCTCCTAATTCTAAGAATAAGGATAGTCCATATTCTTGAACAGATTTCCTTACTGCGTTCGCAATTTTCGCATGTCGGTCATAAACCGCCACTTGTCCTTCATTTAAAATATTGTCCAAGGCAACATCTAAAGCTTCAATATTTCCAGCGGGCATCGTATAAGGTAAGGTTCCTTTTTCAATATATCCCTCGAAAATTTGTAGGTTTGCATAATAAGAAGCAATTGGTGTTATACGGTTATTCATCGATTTTTTAGCGTCTTCACTAATGGAAACGATCGCTAAGCCAACAGGTGCTGAGATCGCCTTTTGAGTACCCCCGCAGCAAATATCGATTTGATTTTGGTCGACATCGATTGGTTCACCAACCATACCAGCTACTGAATCAACCACTGTTAGAATGCCATATTCTTTTAGTAGGGGGGAGAGTTGACTAACATCATTTAACATGGACGTTGGTGTATCACAATGAACAAATGTTGCATATTTGAAGTCATGATCTTTTTCTAAATAGTTGCGTAGTTCTTCAGCAGGTATGTCTTTATGATAGTCAAAACTTAAGACAACAGGTTCTCCTCCATACATTTTCACAAAATATTGAAAACCTTCACCATATATCCCGTTATCCAGTACTAGGACACGGTCACCAGGTTCAGTTAAGCTCGCACAGGCAGCTTCTAAAGCTAGAATCCCTTCTCCGGCAAGCAGCAGTACTTCATTTGTAGTCCCCATGACCTGGCCCATCTTTTGGCACACCTCATGGTAATAGTGGATGAATTCTTTATCAAAATCAGGGTTATTTGTTTTTTTAGCTAACGCTAAGCGTACATTCTCACGTACGTCCGTTGGTCCTGGGGCATAGTTTGGTTTAAATCGCATATGTATCGTTCCTTTTTAAATTAGAGTATTTTATGGAGTAATAGTAGCAAATAATTGGTATATTTAAAAGTATCAGTTTATCCTAAAATCTAGTGGTTAGTTTAAATAAAATACCGATTTATGGATCTGACATAGTTGGAAATTTGTTGCTTGATTTAGCTGTTTAAATTGTTCCCAGACATTATTGTTTTAGTCATAGCTTTCTATATATATGGAAAGTAAAAGGCCACTCCAACAATACTTTGAAGTGGTATAGGTTGTCATATGGATCTATAAACCTGATGGCCAATATCAATTATATTATTTGGGAGTTTTCGTCTCTATTATTAATCAAAATGAACCTAACTATAAGTAAATGAGGTTTTTTTAAAGATAAATAAACCGATTCGAAATCTGTTCTCGAATCGGCTTTTTTTAGGAATTCTAATAAGCTAAAAATTTGTACAGACTCTTTAGGTGTAAACTGGTCATCGTCTGTAGGGATAAATAAACAATTGGAATGATTATTCTACGAGGAGAGAAAAGTCGGTAAATAACAAAGAGGCCATAACGCCCTTATATCCTCTAAAATGATTAGCATAAAACAATGATTTTAAAGGGAGTAGTTTGGGCAGGAATGCTTAGTGTGGTGGGACCATATACAACGAGTAAATTTCGGTTTGCAGGACTCAATGTGAAGAGTTGATCGTTTTGTAATAATATCGGCGTATAATTAGAAATATTCAATTGTAACTGGGCATCACTACTTACCAGATGACTATCAAAATAATCAACCTTTACATTATGATAAGGGTTATCTTTTACGATGATGAGAGCCTGATATTGTGGGGGATAAATTAAAAGGACGGGTAGATTGACATCATAAAAACCAGTTACATGATCTCCAACTGAAACCATAACTCGATCCAAAAAATAGGTTGTTGGACTAATAACGAAATTTACGATTGAACCATCTCCTCTTAATAAGGACATTAACTTAAAACACCCTTTTAATTCCTCGTCTGAATTTACTAAATAATCTTGTATCATGGTAACGGTACCAGCGAAAGAACTGAATTTTTTCACCTTTTCCTCTCCTTTATGATGAATAATAAACGAAATTCAATCCTCCAAAAACCTCGAGAGCGGGAGCTATGCAATATTTTCATGAAAATTCAGCTGGCCTTATAAATTTTATGATGCTGGTGAATGGATATTACTTATTAGATAAAGAGCAATAATTCTTTTAGACCGTCAGAAAATCATCATGGTGATCACCATGATAAGGAGTAGGTTATGTATAACGATTATTCTAGGACAACGATGAATCAGCCAAGTATTGTTTCGTTTGCACGTGGTGATGTAACCGGAGGATATGTCTTGAACACCTTAGGATGGTTAGATAATAGGTTTGTATTGCAAAATCAGTATGTAGCTATTTTCGGATATTAGGATAGCATAGCAAGGGATATATTTTGGCGAGATGAGCTTTTTAATTAGCAATAATACAAAAAATTATTATGAAATCTTGGTACTGAAACGATAACTAATTTAATCAATTTTCTCTTTTTCCTCTCTTCAAAATCATACCCAAATATTGGCTTGTGTTGTGGGTTATTACCAATTATTCAACATTTACTCATATGCTATCCCTTATGTATGATAGAATTATAAACTAGTAGTTTTCCCATAAGGTAGTAGATTGCTAGAATACATAATTTTATATCAGATTTAAGGGAGAGAGACTATGAAACATGCAGCAAAGTGGATGCGCTCGTTTATTTTTGTTGTTCTGCTGATTAGCGTTCTGCTAACGAGCCATTCTGCAGCTTTGGCGTCTGGAGTAATGCCGCCAGCGACAAGCGCCAATTTAAAAGGGATTGATGTATCGCATTGGCAAGGAACTATTGACTGGAAGCAGGTCAAAAACTCAGGTATAGCTTTCGTCTATGCAAAGGCTTCACAAGGTACAACATATACCGACCCTATGTTTTCGACTAATGTGCAGGGAGCAAGGGCAGCAGGGCTCCCTATTGGTGCCTACCACTATGCAAGTCCGAGTGCGCCATATAGCCCTGACGATGCAAAAGCAGAAGCGCAGTATTTCGTCAATGTGATGACGAATGGAGGAATGGGCGATTTTGGAGAGATCATGCCTGTTCTTGATTTAGAACAACCTACTTCTACTGGAACGCTAACTTCCGATGAAATAGCCAGCTGGGCAAGAGTCTTTACCGATACGGTAAAATCACTGACGCATCGCCATGTAATGGTCTACACAGGTGCATGGTTTGTACAGCAGTACAACGATTTTGGTGGCAAGCTTTCAGATCTTCCCCTTTGGATTGCACGCTATGGCGTTACTCAACCGCCAGCAGTTGGCGGGTGGACCGAATGGACGGCTTGGCAGTACGACCAAGATACAGTCCCAGGAATATCGGGAAATGTAGATTTAGATTATGGTCCAACGTCAATCGATGCATTGAGGGGTAACTTGACATATACGGTTGTTTTTAAAGATGCGGACGGTACGGTCCTTTCTACTAAGCAGATTGGATATGGATCTGCGGCTAATCCTCCTGAAAATCCAGAGAGAACGGGTTATACATTAACAGGCTGGGATATCGATTTCAGCAATGTTACATCGGACCTAGTGGTAACTGCCCAGTATAAGATCAATCATTATAAAGTCGTGTTCATGGATTCCAATGGTACGGTCCTTGATACTCAGACGGTCGCATATGGTTCATCTGCCAATGCACCTCAAACTCCATCAAAGGATGGATATACATTCTTACAGTGGGATCAAGCATTTAACAAGATAACGTCTGATCTTACGGTAAAGGCTGTTTACGAACCTAAAGTCTATACAATTATTTTCAAAGACTATAATGGATCTATTTTGAGTGATTCAAAAGTGAAATATAATATGCCGATTACAGCACCTGCACAGCCAAGCCGGACTGGCTATACCTTTACTGGCTGGAATCAGAAGTTTACCAATGCTACTTCCGATTTAACCATTACTGCCCTTTATAAGATTAACCAATATCAGGTTATCTTTAAGAACGACGATGGCGGAGTCCTTAGCTCTCAAAAGGTTAATTATGGGGCAAAACCTTTATCAGTAAAAGCACCAGTTCGAACAGGTTATACGTTTGTCGGCTGGTTTAAAAGTTCAAAAGATACCGTCCCATACAATCTACAAACACCGATTAAATCTGCTGTTGTCCTATCTGCACGCTATGCAAAAAATACGGCAGTACCGGGTGGGGTGAAAGCCACTTCAGCGGGTTACAGCAAAGTAAAAGTCACCTGGGGGCCTGTTTCCGGAGCACAAGGCTATCAAATTTTCAGGGCTACAACGAAAACGGGAACATACAGTTATCTCGCTACATCCACTTCTTCTTACACGAACAGTGGTTTGGTAACGAACCGAGCGTATTATTACAAGGTTCGGGCATACCGAGTGGTGAATGGTACGAAGGTTTATAGTTCCTATTCGACCATTGTAAGTGGTACGCCAGTCCTTGCGGCACCAACCGGACTAAAGGCATCCAGAGCAAGCAGCACTTCAATTAAACTGACTTGGACAAAAGGGACAGAAGCCAGCGGATACGAACTTTTCAGGGCGACGTCCTATAAAGGCGTATATACGAAAGTAGCCACTCTTACATCGGGTTCTACTATTAGTAATACAAATACTAAACTATCAAAAGGCAAGCTGTATTACTTCAAAATCAGGGCCTATAGAACAGTAAACGGGAAAAAAATTTATAGTGGATATTCAAATTCCGTATACCTAAAAACATATTGAATTCTTTACTAAGTTTTAGCTACCTTAATTGTGCGTTTTACAATCACAATTGGGTAGCTTATTTTTTTAAAGAAGTGAAATCGACTTGTCTTTATGCCGATTTTTTCCATTAGACATGATACGGAGAACCTTACTAAATAAAGGCAGTTTATAATAAGAAGGCGCTGATTTAGTGCCTCCTTATTATTATAAACTGCAAATGAGCTTTTTCGTTTCAAGTAAATGATAAGAACAATGTACGTTGGTGGGGGAAGTGACTATGTTAGTTGTGACATACAATCTTAGATCATGATCTGTATGAAAAATGGTGGAAGGTTCCCCAGCTTTCTTGTCTAGCAAACTGGGGAAAGGCGGACATAAAGTTAATGATTATTGTCGCTTGATCTAGATGAGGGTATGCGTTGAAAAAAAATCTGTCGCCGTATCGAATAGCTGTTAAGGCAAGTGGTAATTCACGTTTAAATATTTCATTGCGTTTTGCTGCTTGATTTTGGTTATATTGGCCTTGATCAATATGCAAATAAACACAATAATAAAAGGTACCTCCAATTTGTTTCCATTCACCTAATACTTCATCTCGCATAGGATTGATTTTATCCCAGGCATAATGAATTCCAATGGTTAAAAACAGATCTCCAGTTAAATCAGAATGAGTGAGCGTGTAGCTCCTTGGAATAACAGGACCCGTAGCAGTAATCCCATCCATGTATTCAACAGATAGTTTTTCAGGATTGAAATTGTTCAATGCAATCAACTCCAATCGTTTTTTTACTATTATGCTGATTTTCCTTTATTGATTCATACTACAAGCCACAAAATGACATCCAATAAAACCAGAAAGTAGGTACAACTGTTTTTCAACTCTTGTTAAGCAGAGGGCGTTCTTGCAAGTATAGAGCAATATCAGGAGATTCCCCTTCAACAATTTCCTTTACAATAATCTTCGACAACAATTGGCTGTAAACCGTCCCGTTATCACCAAAGGCAAACAGGAAATAGCAATTTGGAAATTCTCCATACTTGCCGATAATCGGAATGCCGTCCAGCGTTCCTCCATAAAATGCAGCTAAGTAATATTCCGGCTGTACTTGAATGGTGGGGAACATTTTATTAAATTCTTCAATTAGTTTATTCTTTTTGTGAATCAGTTTACTATCGCGATCTTCCTGATACTTAGTATTATCATCAAGTCCGCCTATGATAATCCGGTTATCCCTGGTTGTCCGCATAAATAAATAAGGACGAGCGGTTTCCCAGATGAGAGTCCTATTATACCAAGGGGAGAAACTTTCGACTGAATTGGTTGTTACTGTATAGGTACTTACAAAGGATGCTTTTTTCTCTTTTTTCATTTCTATTCCTTCATAACCTGCTGCAAAAATAATATACCGCGCTTGTATAGACTTGCCATTCTTTGTTGAAATAATCATTTTTCCCCGTTCTTCATCAAAATGATGACCATTCATTTCCGTATGTTCATATATATGAATCCCTTTATTTGCAGCATGCTCCAATAGTGCATGGGTAAACCTGAAAGGATTGATTTCTGCATCATTGTATGAATAAATAGCAGCATCCCTACTAAAAGGATATTTTGCTTCAATATCTTCCTTTGTTAAAAAAGTAAGTTCACAGTTATGCTGCTTTAAAAATTCATATTCTTTTTTTAAACTTTCAACGTCTTCTGCACAGCTTGCGGAATAGAGGGTGTCTCTTCGATTGAACTCACAATCAATGGAGACGCTCTTTGAGGCTTTCTCTATTTCATTAATTGCTTCTTTTAGTAATTGTAAATGTCTTTCGATGTAACCTATGCCAAAGGTGTTGATCAAATCGGTAAACATTTTTTCACCAGAATATTGAAGTAGGGCTGTATTCGTACTAGTACTGCCGCTGCCAATTGTTGATTTTTCAATTACAGCCACATCTAAATTAGTATCAGCGAGATAATATGCACATTGTGCTCCTGAGCTCCCTCCACCAATGACTAATACATCACAAGATAGGTCTTCTTCCAATGCAGGGTAGGATGGAGCATCAGGAAAAGTAGTAGGCCAATAATAGGTTCCAGATTGTAAATTCATTTATATCCCCCAGTTTAAAAAGTATAATGTTACTATTTCCATCCTCATTTTGTGTATACAGAAGTTTCTACCCAGATTGGCCACGAAAAAATAATAAATAAATGTGAAGGGATGAACGAAACTGCAGGAATTCAAGATAGAAACGGTAAGGTGAAATCGCTATTCTAAGGAATATAAAAACCCTCATTTAGATGCATTACGGTGAACCGTTTCATAAGTAAATCAGGTTTTTGCGAAGAAAGGAAAAGCACCCTCTCATTTAATGAAAGGGTGCTGCTATGGTTAATAATCTCCTTTAATGACAAAATACGAGCCTCGAATGGTTCCAGCCAATTTAGACTTCTGCCTAGCAAACTTAAATTTCCCTTCGAGCTCCTTAGGTACCTCCATACCCTCAGAAAGCTTAAAACCAACGGCCCGCTTCGGCTTAGGGCCATCGAGCGTATACAGGACGTTGACCGAAAGACCATCCTCGTAAAAGACGTAAGTCCAATCGATATTTTCCACTTGAAAACGCGATGTCTCCAAAGGTTTAGCCGCAAACTCAAGATCACGTTCTTCCTTCAAAATACGGTTCACATAATCAAGGGTTTCCTGGCTTTCGCTAGCCGGTACAACCGTGAATTCATGCTTGTATTTGTTCATAAAATAGCGAGCTTCATTCGCGCGTAAACCAGCAAGTGCTTCTGCTACTGACGAAGACTCTAAACCAACCGTAGAAACCTGTTTAAAATCAACCATATAGGACATTTTTATCCTCCTTTTACTTCGTTACTTCCTCACAACAGGAATCCACATTTCACCAAATAGGACGCCGTTTCGATCTCCCATCTCAACCGCTGCATTTGGTCCGCCAACATAGGCAAAATCCTTTGCTTCTGGCAAAACTTGACCAAAGGCAATGCCTGTAAGCATATTACTTAGCTCTTCAGATGTCTTTGCTTCACCTTTCACAACGAGGTATTCCCCTTTGGGAAATTGGATCAATCTGTCTGCTTCTGGTAACGATTGCTCTGTCATGACGCCAGCATAATGCATCATCTTGCTATTCACTGCTTCGTTTACGGTAAAAATATAATCGTTTGCAGCTATGGACTTCAAAGTATCAAGTGTTCCATCTTGTTTGATGGCTTGCCAAAAGTCTGACTTTTCCTTGTTTATACCCGCATAGTCTGTGTAATGACTCTTAAGCTCAGTACCGATCCCTAGAACGGTAAAGCTATCCTTTTCTTCCAGTTTATAATCTGACATATTCGATCCCATCCTCTTTTTTTAGATTAATCAAATGACTTGTTTTTCCACTTGATAAGTTTATAATAACCTTAAATCATGTCAAAAAGTGATACTGTTTAGGAGGACCTGATGAAAAAAGTTGAACGGATAAATATCATCATGCGGTATATCAACAACCGTGCCCACTTTACCATTACTGAAATCATGCGGGAATTTAATATCTCACGTTCGACAGCGATAAGAGATATCAGAGAAATTGAAGCCATGGGGATGCCGCTTGTCGCTGAAGTGGGAAGGGATGGGGGTTATTTTGTCATGAACAACTCTGTCCTGCCCACTGTTCGCTTTACCGATAACGAGGTCAAAGCACTTTTTATTGCATTTATGGCCACAAGAAATCAACAACTCCCTTATCTAAAGAGTCGTCAGTCTTTAGCTGAGAAATTACTCGGCCTCATCTCAGAAAACCAGCAAGATGACCTTGTTCATTTAAATCAAATCTTGCTTTTTGAAGGGACCAACCCCAATAATCCCGACCTACTTGAGTTGACAGATCTCCCTCATCCTATGTTAGAAAAACTCATTCAACTCCTTCTCTTGGATCGCTATTTAGAGATTACCATTAAAGAAGAGAAGATCATAAAGTCTTATCCAATTTATCTTTTAAACCTTTATCGTGAAAAAAGTCTATGGCTAATTGAAGCTTTTGACTTAAACGATGAAAAGAAGCAGGTTTTTTCTGTAGACAATCTCACCAATGTCTCGCCATATTCGATGAAAAAAAGATTAAGTAAGAAAAAAATTTTAGAGAAACTAAGTAAGAAGGAAGAAGTAATGAACCTTGTCCTCGAACTTGGTCCAAAGGCGATTGCCCAGTTCAAAAAATACCATCCGTTAAAAGTTTCTATTTCCTATACGAATCCTTACCAAACGACAGCCATTCTAAAGACTTTTATCAATGTTCATCATTCAGAGGAATTGACCGAAATGACGAATTGGCTCCTTTTTTTAGGCACGGATATCAAGGTCAGGGAAGTGCCAGAAGAAGTTATAGAAGGATTACAAGAGAATTTATTCCTATACTGTCCATAATGTTAGTGAAATTAAACATCATTTAGATACGTCATAGAACGCTATTCATAAGTAAATGGGTACTAATTAAGTTCTAAAAAAGGTTTCGGCATTAGAAATTAAGTGAGTACATTTTTGCCAGATTAAAAGTCCAAATTCCAAAGAGCATATAAAGGAAATTGGACCTTTCTTTAGTAGGGCAATCGGATTCTTTCCAGGATGAAGATTAATTTGTCACTAACGGGGCAGGTTTGTTGAACAAACGACATTAGTTATTCTTTAATAATCTACCCATTTTCTGGAATTAGTGATTGAGCAAAGTATCCGGATATGAAATAATTGTAAATAAATTATGGATAGGATTATGAAATAGGTTTAAAAACAAAATACATAGATAGGGGGATTGAGATGAATAAGTTTGGAGCTTTATCAATTCTAATGGTTTTGATTAGCGTTCTTATGTTTTTTATTCTTAGAGGACCGAATAGAGATTTGCCGTTAATCATTATCATTTTAGGTTCTCTTTCACTACTCGGAATAATTTTTGCTGTAATTTCTAAGAAATGGTTATCGGGGGTAATTGGCGTTTTATTTAATGGTGCGGTGTTAGTATGTGTATATTTCTTATTATTAGCTTACGGAATAGCTGGCTAGGTTCTCCATAGATGTATTCCGTTAAAGGGCGCTTTTCATTGGTACAAAGGCGTCTTTTTGATATGCCTCTACACATTATCTGATTAGATTTTGTTATGGTAAAAAAAATTTGTGAAGATTTCCATTAACCTAACTTGTGCAAGAGTTAGAGAACAGGGCTGTCGTTGCGGCAGCTTTTTCTTATTGCACTAATGGGGCAGGATAGTTGAACAAGAAAATATTTGGTAAAATTCAATTAGGAGGACTTAGCAGAAGGGGGTTAGTAAATGATATTGGTGAGTTCCTGCTTAGCAGGGTTAGATGTGAGATATAATGGGACAAATTGTTTAAATGATAAAATAAGTAAATTGGTAGAAGAAAATAAAGCTATTACAATATGTCCAGAATTACTTGGCGGTTTTTCAACGCCTAGAGAACCAGCTGAGATAATTGGTGGAAACGGAGAAGATGTACTGGATGGAAACGCTAAAGTAGTTGATAAATCAGGTAAAGATGTTACCCAACTTTACATTAAAGGAGCCTATTCTACGCTGGAACAAGCTATAGAATTAAATGCGACTTTGGTGGTTCTAAAGGAAAATAGCCCATCTTGCGGCAGTTTAACCATATATAACGGTGAATTTACCGGAAAAAAAATTATGGGGATGGGAGTCACTTCTGCATTACTAAAAAGAAATGGATTAAAAGTAATTTCAGAAGAACAATTTGCAGATACCCTCTTTTAGTTCTAACGAATATTGGCGTTTAAATAGTGTTCGTTTTATAGAGATTGTGAAATACTGTACTTAAACAAACGGGGGCAAGAGTTTAAGATCCAGCTGCCTTTTTTGGCGGCTTTTCTTATTGAAGTAACGAGGCAGTTTAGCTGAAAAGAGCAGACAGGAGAAAACAAGAAAACACCGACATTTGGTCGGTGTGCTTGTATGATTGCTCCATCTCTAATAATTAAAACCTTAAATAATATATTCTTAGCTTATTTTGGTTTCGTTGGAAGCACTAAAGTTTTTATTTGCTGCTTTTTTATGCAATCATTCGTAAATAATAGGGATGATAATGAAACTATTAAACTAGAAAAGAAAAAAGGACTACAATCTTCATCAAAACACGAATCACATGAGATTTTCGCGAAGGTTTTACATTTATTTAAAAAATAGGCTTTGTTAAACTTTATTTTTTATTAAAATTTATTGGGACTTCTAATTCGAAGTCCCAAGTTAATTATTTTTCTTTTATCTACGTTCAAAAAAATTGTAATTTGAAATTTATTTACATACATACCTTCCTTAGCATAAGTTTACTAATAGCAACAACTTTAAACGGATTTATGTCTTAAGTTCCCACACAATTAAAAATGCTTTAAAAAAGTTTACACACTATAAGAGAAAAATAGAGGTGATGAAATGAATGGTTCAGCGGAACCAAATAAAAAGAGACTGTTTACCATGAATCCGGTAATTCTTGTACTTGGGCTAGTCAGTTTGTTTACAGACTTATCCAGTAACATGATTGTTCCCATTTTACCTTTGTATCTTACGGCTGTTTTACATGTACAGGTAGGGGCAATAGGCGTTATTGAAGGAATAGCCGAAAGTACCGCTAGTATTTTGAAGTTGTTTTCCGGCTGGATTACGGATCGCATAGGGAAACATAAGCTTCTCATGTTAATGGGTTATGGTTTATCAAATTTGACAAAACCGCTATTTGCGTTAAGCGCCTCTTGGAGTCAAGTTCTTATTATTCGTTTTTCCGACCGATTTGGTAAAGGAATAAGAACCTCACCGCGTGATGCGCTCGTTGCCGATTCCACAACGAAAGAAGAGCGTGGAAAAGCGTTTGGTTTTCGCCGTGCTATGGATGCTTTGGGTGCAGCAATAGGACCATTGGCTGCTTTTGCAATTCTGGCAATTTATGCAGGTAATTATCGTCTTGTATTCTGGCTATCCGTTATTCCTGGTTTTCTAGCGGTTATCCTTATCGCCTTTTTTTTGAAAGAAAAGGATCGAAGAGAAAATGTAAAACAAGCCAGTCTTCCGAAAATAGGTTTCAGAAATTTAGATCGTCGCTTTATTTGGTTTTCTTTGATTTTCACGTTTTTTACGGTCGGTAATTTCTCGGATGCTTTTCTAGCTTTACGGGCACAGGATGTAGGGATGCTTCCCGCTTTTGTTCCACTAGCCTTTTTCGCATTGAATATGAGTAGCAGTATCTTTTCGATGCCTATAGGAATGTTATCAGATCGAATTGGTCGTCGTCCCGTCCTCATTTCCGGCTTGCTTATTTTTGCAGCCATTTACTTTGGTTTTGGAATAGTAAAAAACGTTCCTTGGATTTGGGTATTGTTTGTTTTATACGGATTTTACTATGCTTTTACCGAAGGGATACAAAAAGCTTATATTGCTGATATTGTACCCGAAGGGCAAAGAGGTACAGCGATGGGCACCTTCAATGCTATGACCGGTTTGGCGGCTTTGCCAGCAAGTATCATGGCGGGTTATCTATGGCAGACATTTGGGCCTGTGGCGGCTTTCAGTACGAGTAGTGCGATTGCTGTAATCGCTGCACTGTTAATGATTATCTTGCGCATTTAAGGGGTATGTAAACGATAATCATCGGTCTTGTTCAGTGATTCTTGCTTCGGATTTTTCAAAAAACGGCACAATATTAGCTAGATCGGTTAGCCAGGAATGTACGTGAAGGAATTGACGTTGTAGAGGAATTTTTCAACAAGGGTGTTCGTGTCCATGTGTTGAATGTTGGTTTACTTGAAAACACAACTATGGGGCGGTTCTTCCTTCAAACCATGTTAGCGGTCGCGGGAATGGAAAGAAATATGATTGTTGAACGAACCCAAGAGGGGAAAGCATTAGCCAAGCAGCGCGAGGATATTAGAGAAGGCCGCCCGAAGAAATTCAAAAAAACACAAATTGAACACGCATTGAAACTACTAGAAACTACTTCTTACAAGCAAGTGGAGGATACAACCGGCATAAGCAAAAGCACTCTAATTAGGGCGAAGAAACGGCAGGAGCAGCTGCGTCAATAAAGGAGGATAATCCATTAATGGTCATGCTGTACTATACTGTTATTGATAAATACAATGGAAAAGAATCTACGTTTTATGTCGATAAATCATTGTTACCAGAACTTGAAAAACTAAAACAATTGCACGAACCATTTTAGTTTGATTTCTAAGTGAAGAATTTCACTTAAACTAATGGGTGCTTGTGCGGCCGAGCATAGGTCGTATCATATAACGGGTGGGATTCCCGTCGAGTAAGAACTAGCCATTCGCTCGTAGCGAGTCTTGGAGGGCTAAAGGTAACTTTAGTCTTTAAGCGTAGACAGTTAGGTAGCGGGCCGAA
>NZ_SMYO01000017.1 GCF_004358205.1 Bacillus salipaludis | reverse complement strand
CCAACAAAAAAACATATGTTCCTTAATCTTTATATACATATTAGACTATCATTTCAACATCTGGTTATAGATTCCAATATGTATTAAAAAAGAGGATATATGCCATCAAATTGGACAAAGTATTCTCTTCTAAATATAGTCTGTTTAACTTTTGCCAAGGAACTACTCCCTGTTCTAGTTTCTCAATAATCTTGTTTGTTACGATTTCATAAACGCTATTTGTCATTTAACTTTCCTCCTACAATTTTTCTTTTACTCTTTAACTATTTATTATACTATCTGGACACTAATCAAAAGGGAGAATTCCCCCTTTTGATTTTCAGTTTTATAGATAGCCTTTTTCTTTTAGGCTGACATGATTTCCGGTATAGGTAACAATCACATGGTCAAGAAGTTCAATGCCTAAAATTTTCCCCGCCTCTGCAAGACGCTTGGTAATATCTATATCTTCTCTGCTCGGTGTTGGGTCTCCACTCGGATGCTGATGACTGACAATAATAGAAGCAGCATTGTTAAGAATAGCGCATTTCAACACCTCTCTCGGATGGACTACGCTTGCATTTAAGCTTCCAACATGAGCCCTGTGCAACCCCACAACCTGATTTTTCGTATTAAGCATCATCACAAGAAGCACTTCCCTATCTTCATCTGCAATATGGGAAGCAGCTAGTTCTTGAGCATCTTCCGGGCAACGGATTCTGTACATTTCAAAGGGTGCTGACGATTCTTTGATTTCTTGTTTAATTCTAACGACTTCAAAAATTGATTCTAATTCCATTAAAAAAACCCCTTTGTGCTTGTGATTTTATATGTTACTAATGCCAACTCTTTCAATTTGGTTAGCTGATCCTTTGGTGTTTTCCACCTCCTTTCTATACTTATATTATACCATTTAGACACTAATTATTCAATAGAAATATTGATTTTTCAAGCTTTCAATAAAGATTTATCCATTTTAAAACATCTAAGGTTTAATTAATTTGAACAAGAATCGGGGTAATCACTTGCTTCTATTCCACTCATAAACATGGAGGGGGTTAAACCTGGCAATCCACTAAACTGCTGAAGTCAACGGTAAAGAAGAAAAAAATTTTAGCCTTAAGGCGTTTTGAAATTTTTTTCTAGCACGCCTATAGCGTGCGGTCTTTAGTAACGCTTGCGTTACGTGCCATTGACCATAAAGAGTCACATGATAACGGACCACAAGCTCTTGAATCCCCCAAAACCACGTTTTGGGGGCACCGTCCAGGGGCGTTGCCCTTGGCGCAGATTGTTAAGGGAACGGTTCCCTTAACGCGGGGGATTGCCCGAAGGGGGCAAGGTCTTAAGCCCCAAATTCTTTGCTCCTTAAAATAGTTATAGTCAGCCAAAGAATTTGAAAACCTACAATGTAAGAGTCCAAAACTCCATGTCATCTAGTACTAGGTCATATGGCGTTTTTATTTCACCCCAACTAATTTGTCTCTTATTTGAAATATGCCCATGTTCTTTACCACTTAAAGAAGTATAATACTCTAAAACCCCACTAGCTTGTATTACATCTTCTAGATAAGAATACAGTATATTTAAACACTTTCTCTCTAAAGCATCCCCTTTTGTATTTGTCAATATTAATTTGAGCCATAGTGATCACTTCAAAAGTGAGCCACATCATTCTGGATTATTTCCATATTGGGGGGAGGATTGGGAGTTTAGGGGATTTTGCCCCGAGGGGCAAAATCCCCTAAACTCCTCGCGCTCCTGGCCTACTGGTCTCCCTCGTCCCTTTGTTTCATACTTTGTCTAAATCGATATGATTCTCCATTGAGGAGGAGGATATGTGCCCTATGAGTTAGTCGGTCTAAGAGGGCTGCGGTCATTTTTTCATCTCCAAATATAGAGGTCCATTCAGTAAATTCTAGATTCGTAGTTATCATAACGCTAGCTCGTTCGTAACGACCGGCAAAGAATTGGAATAATAGCTCAGACCCAATTTTCGAGAATGGCACGTAGCCAAGTTCATCTATGATGATTAAATCAAATTTGAGCCACCTTTTCTCCAATGCACCTAGTTTATGTTCTTCATTTGCCAAAAGGAGTTCTTCAACTAATTCCGCAGCTGTAATAAACTTAACTTTATAGCCATTTTTAATCATTTCAATGCCGAGGCCCGTCGCTAGATGTGACTTTCCGGTCCCACTGTTCCCTAAAAATATTATGTTTTCCTTCTTCTCCACAAAATCTCCTTTTGATAGAGTCAGGAAACGGTTTCTATTCAGACTTGGCATCAAACTAAAATCATAGCTATCTAGTGTTTTCTGGACAGGAAAAGCAGCTTGTTTCAGCCTTCTTTGCCTTTGATTTTCTTCTCTAGACTCTGATTCTGCTTCTAGTAAAGCCAATAGAAATTCTTCATAGCTTAAGTTACGCTCCTCAGCCTCTCTTGCGAGAGAACCATATTGTGCTGCAATCGTCGGTATCCGTAGTTGTTTAGTTAAGTGGTCTAAAAGTAGTTCTGTTGTCATTTCCTCGCGCCTCCTGTTAATTGACCATACTGCTCTATATTGGACTTGTTCACTTTGTAATCAAGAAGATTAATAGGAGTTTTGTCCGCAGAAAGAGTACTTATTGGTATGAGTTGGTTTGTAAGCATTTGTATGATTTCATGGACTTTCTCATATCGGAAAACTTGCGTTTTCTCTGCTTCCAATAATGCCTTTGTTAAATTATCCATACCAATATCACGATGGAGGAGGAGAAGTCGTATGAACTTTCGATCACCTACAGATGCTTCCTGCTCGCGCATTTTTAAATGAAATCGTTTGAATACATCAGGGATTTCTGTTGATTGGAATGCATGAGCGTCACGGATTGCCCTTGGCTTTTTAAGCAACACCTCGAGATAATGATCAAGAACCGTAATCATCTGATTGCGTTCATAGGAGCGCGTGTGTTCTGCGATCACATGGTTTTGAGCCACTACGATTACACGGTCGACAAAAATTTTTGCCCATACAGCTTGACCCACATAGCTACAGGGTACAGAATATCGATTGGTTTCCACTGTAATAAGGGATGTTTTATTAACCTTGCATGATAAAAGCTTACAAGCTTCAAACCGGTTCGTTGGAAGGGGATGAAGATAATCTTTTTCTTTCTCCCACATTTCTAAGACGGTCTCTGATTTATTTGGGACATGAGTCCTTCCGGCCTCTCTTAAACACCAATCCAAGAGATAGTCATTTAGCTCGCTTACTGATTGAACTTCAGGTAAAGGTACCAAGGCATTCCTTCTCACATAACCAACTGTGCCTTCGACTCGCCCTTTTTCGTTACCACTTGCAGGATTACAGAATTCTGCTTTAAACACATAATGTGCTTGGAGGCCTATGAATGACTCCTGTTCAAGCCGATCCCTTCCCTGTAGAATTTTTTGTACAGCTGTTTTGAGATTATCAAGTAGACCCTCTGTTGGAACTCCGCCTAAAAACTCAAACGCATGAACAAAACCATCTAGGAATGCTTCCTGTTTTTCATGGTGATACGCTCTTACAAACCGCATACGGCTAGCTGAAAGCTGAACGCAGAAGAGGTAAATACGTAGAGTTCGACCCTGTAGAATAATATCCGCCTCTCCCCAGTCGAATTGGAATTGGTGGCCGAGTTGAAAATCAAGAGGAATAAAGACTTCCTGAATTTGTTGTCTGCGTTTGGCTACGATTTTACGGATGTTGGAGGCAGATCCTTTAAAATCATATTCATCTACTAATCTCTTATATATTTTAATGGCAGTATGCTTTTGTTTTTTCCAGTGCTTTAGGTCATCTTCTAGCCATCGGTCTATGATTGGAATGACACGCTTTGTTTCTGGAGAATACTCTTTTGTCCCGTAGACTGTTTTTCGCAAAACAGTGGTCGGCGCTGAATTCTCTTTAAGATATTTACTTACGGTATTACGGGAAATTCCAAGCTTTGTGGCAATTTGCCTTTGAGATAACCCTTCAACCTCTTTTAAGAATTTGATATTATGAAATTGAGCCATTTCGATCATCCTTTTTTGTCCTCTCATATGAAGTAAGTTTGGTCACTTCCTATCATAAGAGAGGTTAATAAAATTGGAAATCATGTGGCTCATTTTTTATGTGATCAAATCGTATAAAAGTGGCTCAAATTTAATTTATCAAAAACACCTTTTTCCCAATGCTTTAAAGGAATATGATAAGACATGACAGCAACTTGATATTTAAATGAAAAGTGTGGACTGTAAGAAAATTTTCTTTTTGTTTCACTATCATAATTATTTTCAAAATACAACTCAGCAAAATCATACTCATCTTTAAAGATATTAGGTTGTTCAGGAGAGATTGGGGTTGATCCAAATGAACCTTTAGGTAATCTTAATGGTGATGCTATATAAATATACTGAGTCATAATTTCAATGCACCTACCTTTTAAGGTTTAATATTTCCATTGCCAGTACATCAACTTCCTCTTTCTTTTCACCCACAGTTGGTTTGTCTGCCATTCTAACTAAATCTTCTTTAAATGCCAACCTTATTTCTAGAGGCATTCTTTTAATTAAAGATTCTAGACACCAATATTTCCATATATCATCATTAGTTGAAAATACCTTTTTGATATATGGTGAAATCTCATTTGGATAGCTTAACAATAATTCTGCAACATCAGTTGCTATAGGCCAGTTGATATCCTGAATCCAAGTCAATAATTCAGGTAGTAAAGGGATAACTTCATTTCTATCTAAATATTTTAATTGAGCAACTCTTTTGGAGTCATGCTTATCTCATGGGAGAAGTTCTTCCAATCTCTCCATAGCTTAAACCACCTTTAATTACTTTCCTATTAAGAAAAAAAATCATCATAATATTCTTTTGGATTGGCTATTTTATTTTCAATATAAAACTCTGCCTCATCTTTAATAATTTGAATGTAATTGTGCTTTTTAAAAGGTTTAGTATGTTTGTGAATTCTTCTAAGACTACCATTTACTACAGTTTTATCATTAGGAACATCAATAATAACAGTCATATATGCCTTTTTATTATATTTTACTACTCCTGTAACTTGACCTTTTTCCAAGTCAACTGTATATTCAGGTACAATTTTCAAGGGGGAAAATGATGTCCATCCTGCTTTTTTAGATTTAATTCCAAACAGCCTATATAAAATATCCCAATAAAATTCTTTAAATTTTTGCAAAATTATTCCTCCACATTTGGCTTATCCATTATTTCCTTTGTTTTAGTTTCCTTACTAATCCAGTAGCTGCTAGAAACAACCCCATAAAAATGGGTAACTTGTGATTAACATTTTCAGTTGTGTCTGTTAAAATAACAAAGCATAAAAATGCAATAAGGCATAAATAAACAATGTTCTTCTTAAGTTCACTAATTTTAAAGATTTTAAAGGGAAGAGTTAGTGATCCTATAATAAAAATAAATACAAACAATTTCAATAACATCAAGCCAAAATATTCACTGCTCCTAGTAAAGCATTTTATTTAAGGAAAACCTAAATCTATGAGGTAGGTTAATACTGGGAGGTAAAATGGGTAATGATGAAACAACATGGAAAAGTAATAATTATTACAGTTTTCTTCTTGTTTTTAACAGGAAACAATGTATTTGCAGACACCAACAAGTCAACTGATTCAACTAAAGGTGAATATCTTTATCCTGCCAATAAAGAAAAAGTATTTACTGAAACTGTGGATCAATTTTATGAGGCACTAAGGAAAAGGAGTTACCCAGTTCATCAGGAATTTTACAAAAAACATTATGAGTTTTACAAAAAGCATAAAAATAAAATGGGAAACATGGATACTGCCCTCTTTAAAGACATGCCTGATGCATCAGTAAATTTTAGAAAAAAGGTACTGTTTCATGAGGTGGAAAGATTTAAATATATAACTTGGGATGGAAATGGCATCCTTACTAGCTACCCAGATATACAAATAAAATTTAATCAGGCAGTCAGTCCATACAGACAGGTTTATTTTTTCTATTCCTTTAAGGATACAGATAAAGATTTCTATGGCAGATGTGCAGTATTTGATGTTGAAACAAAAAAATTAGTTGCTGGTGGAGATGTTTATATTGATAAGTACCTAAAACCTAGGAAGTAAAAATGGGTAATAAAAATTGAGCCTGATACACACAGGCTCTTTAATTTGTTTGTTATTGAGAAATTTCCAGCCTTTACCCCAGCAGGATTAATTTAGACATTTGGGAGTGTCTGACACAACTGTTTTAGGTTACCTTAAGAAATCAGGGCTAAAATAAGCCCTGATTTTTTAATCCCTTTTACTTCATTTGTTCATACTTAAGTAATGTAACTTTCATATCTGAATTAGTATTTTTATACCTGTCATGTGTAAACATGTTAGGAATATCTATCCTTACTTCAATATCATCATAAGATTGAAAATCACTTTTTTCCGCTTCGTTTACTTTTACAAACATCTTCATATCATACCAAACTTCAGAATCCTTTTTAATATGGTCAGCGATTAACGCAACATCTCTTATTTTTTCAATACGCCACGACATTTGCTTACCGTATTTATCTGTGATGATTTTATTTACCTTAGGTTCCATCAATCTTAAAAGTATGTCTTCGGTGGTCGCGTATATTTCCTTTTTCACTTTCACCTTGTTACCCTTAGGGGTTACAATCACTTTTGGTTTAGCGGTCTCGGCACTGATTAAATTACCTGTTGAAAGCACTAATATAGCAGAAAAAAGCATAACAACAATCTTTTTCAATACAGTTCACCTCTTTATATTTTGTTATTGATAAATTCCCCCTCTTAAATCAATTCAATTCCAATTATTTTCCAATTTTAGTTTTTGAATTTCTACCTCTGCCATACTGTTCAAAAAAAGAATTTATTAAATCCTACCTTTCTCTTTAGAGAAGAACATCCATTTATTCACATTTTACAATCAACAATAAAAATATAAGTGGTAAAATAGCCCAAAAACACAACATAAAAATTGTTTTGTTCTTGGTATTAATTTTTACAAGGGGTACCGTCAACTTAGAATCAAGCCTTTTAATGGGTGTTTGAAGACTAAAGGCCTTCATATACATTAAGGAATATTCGCTAAAACTTAAATACATAATGTAACAGGTTCAAATTTACTATATAATGGGAATTATAGGAAAAGGATTGGAATTGATATTGGTATGTTACAAAAGATCGATGAAATTGATGAATTATACTGCAATTATAAAAAGAAAATATACAAGCATGCCTTATCATATGTAAGAGACTTTTATCTAGCAGAGGATATTACTCAGGAAGTCTTCATGAAATACTATTATAATCGCGATAAATTTGCAGGACAGTGCTCCTTAAACACCTGGCTTTATAAATTAACAAAAAATCATTGTATTGATTATTTACGTAAAAACTATAAAAATAAAATATTGCTTTCTGAAAAATTAGCTTTATCAGGTGTTGAAGAGAGAACACCCGAATTAGAACTGCTCTTTCAAGGGGATAGTAAAAATCTTAAAGAAATGCTTAATTTACTCCCCAATATATATAAAGAAGTGCTTTACCTTTATTATTTTCGTGGCTATTCCATAATCGATATTCATGGTGAACTAAACTTAAATATCTCTACTATAAAAACAAGATTGCGTAGAGGAAAACTACTGTTAAGTTCAATTTATAAAAAGGAGATAACTAATAAAGTCTAGTAAATTTAAATGCCGGTAATAAAGAACTTTGTTCATAATTAACTCTATTAGTCAATAACAATACTTCTTAGTAAAAACGGATAAATATTACAGTGGAATTTTAGGGATTCTTTAGGGGATGGGGAGATGTTTTTTAGAAAAAAGAAATTTTTTGTTTGTTCAGTATGTGGTTATAACTGTTTACCTGGTCCTTTATATAGTAAAACAGGAGTTCCAGATATAAGGATTATGTGTGCTTGCTGTGGATTTCAACCAGGGTTTGATGATGAAGAATTAGGGTATACAATAGAAAGTTATCGAGAAGAATGGCTACAAAATGGGGCTGAATGGTTTATGGAGATAGAGAAGCCAAAGCAATGGGATTTAAACAAACAATTAAAAAATATAAACATTTCTTATTGGGGAATGCCATGGTTTATCAAAGTAAAAGAAAGGACCTGAAGGCCCTTTCTTTGTTTACTTTAAATCTGTTGCTAGTTGGCCTTAGTCACAGAGGTGCTGCTCTAATCCGTCAGATAAGAACAGTATTTTCAATAAAATGAATGTAACTTATTTTTCAAAATAGTTCCTAATAAAGGACGAATGAATAAGTCCATTATTTTAGGGAAACCAAAAGTAACTTAATATACATTATGTTACATTTTTTCAGAGCACAAAAAAAGCTGCTTATGCAGCTAATTTTTCTTAACTAACTCGCTGTTAGTGAAACAATAAGGTATTTTAAATTTTAAAGTCTTATTTTCTATTTACTACTCTACTAACTATTTCAGTTACGGTAGCTCTACTCATTTTTTCCTTTCCCTCTTTTAAAGCATTAAGTGTACCATGTGCAAGCGCTAAAGGGATTTCACAAAAATTAAGGATCGGACCGGGCTTAATATCCTTCAAATAAACGTCAGCTAATGCTAAGTTACGTTGAGCGTACATAAACATATCTTCTAACTCCCATCCATCGGGAAAGAAATCAACACCACGTTCTAAATCTTCAGCACGATTTCGAAGAATATTGACTGACTGCAAGCCACGACCAAAGGCTATAGCTAAATCCTTGTCCGTTTCAACAGAATCGTACCACTTCCAAATATCTGAGAGCATGACTCCTACTAAACCTGCAACGTAGAATGTGTATTCATCTAAATCTTCTTCATTCCGAATCCTCCACCGTTTTAAAGCCCAGTCAGCCATTCCCTTCGCCATAATAGATGTTGCATTCGAAATATTTTCTACAATTGTTGGTGGACAAAGCTTTATCCAATCGCTAAATCGCAAGGTAACCTCAGGTAAGATGGAGTTATAAGCGTAAAATAAGGCCATTAACTCCTGATTATTGAAGGGCTTTTTCAAGAGCAGGCTTATTGAATTTAAAAGATTATGTTTGGATTCCAATTGAAGTTGAGGATGGTCTTCAATCTCGTCAATAGCTCTCATGCATAAGTAAGCAGATGTAACAACCTCTTGCAATCCCGTCGGTAGATAACTAATAGGAATAAAGAAAGTCCGGCTTGTCGCCGCCAGTATGTCAATCGCACTTCTATGTAAATTGATTGCTTCACTCATCTCCGTATTGTCCCCTTTTTTGCGTATGTAAAATTCTGCTATTTTTATTCGTATTATCCCCCATATATATAATATTTAATAATAAAGTTCTAACAACAAAATTTGAGCCCTTGTTCATCAATAAACCTGCATCTTTAGCTTAATAAGCAAAAGATCTGAAATTCACCCAATGTAACAAGATATCTATTATGTTACATTGAGTTGGGGTACAAAAATAGCTGCATACGCAGCTATACTTTAAATATCAATTATTTAAATGTAAGTTAATAATTGAACCATTTTGAGAATACATAGAACATGTTCTTTTAGTTTTAAGAAAGTTTTAAGTGCCTTCAGAATTTGAATTCTTTTTCTTTGCTTGTGGCTCTGTGTCATTTAAACAACTTGGAAATTTCCATAAGAAACGCAGCAAAAGTTACGAGTGCCCAACATATAAAACTGATGGTGAGAAAAATGTATTTTAATAATTTCAATAATAATCACCATTTTAAGTTCGTGCTATGTATAAAATAGTTGGATAGTATATTTCGTCTCCCTAAATTAATGAAGCTAATTAAACCCATACTGAAGCAAAATATGTAATGTTATTTCTCCTCAATATCATCTTTATTTTTTACAAAGGTATCAATGTTATTGATTATCGATATATGTATTCCCACCAATATAATTGTGTATATGAGTAATACAAGCGTATTAACTGTATATCCGAATATTTGCATATATATTTCTTTTGTATAGATCAAACGAAGGGCGAAAAATATTCCATAAAATAATAATGAGTTACACTGCCAATCTAAAATTTTCTTTAACATTTACATATTCCTTTCTGCAACACTTCATATAGCTACTATTACAGTCTCACACCCTGTTTTTCCATCTAACCTATAACTTATTCCAATTTATTACCATTCTCAACAAAAATAATAATGGTAAAATTTTACAACAGTTTCCAGATTTAGCTTATCTTATGTTTTCCGTGTTGGTAGGACCACAAATTGAAAATTACCCAATGTAACAAAACGTGTATTATGTTACATTCATTCAAGGCACAAAAAAAGCTGCGTCTGCAGCTAATAATTTCCTCAACTAAAGTATTCGTTATTTTCAGTACAATTCTTCACATTGTTCAATGTGTACTTATAATGGTCCATAATGATTCATGTTTTGCATCGGGTTTATAACTTCATCTGGCTTCTCAGCCAGTTTACTCTCATCTGGTGGGGTAGACCCATATTTTTTATCAAAATAAACTGCTATCCCACCCAAGATAACGAAAGGGGTCAGTAAAATTAACCAAATCAAAATAACACCTCCCTAGTAAGCAAACGAATTATTAATATTATATGATAAATTTAACTTTATTTTCATTTTCTTACATTTATCCTTATTTAAAACAAACCTGTCCCTTTAGCTTAACAAAAAAGATTTGAAAATTATCCAATGAACAAAACGTGTATTATGCTACATTCGTTCAGAGCACAAAAAAGCCGCATATGCAGCTGATACTTTTTTCAACCAAGGGGATAGAAACTTTATTTCAGGATAAAAAAAGAGCTTTATTTAGCTCCCGCCCGTGGTATCAGCCCCATCCTTCGCTAACACCGGTGATAACCCCACTTGTTATCCAACCATCTTTATCATATTTGTAAACGCTTACATTTTCAAGGATTTTGCTCTAGCTAGATAAAGAGTTACAGCATTGAAGAAAAGGACCAGTTCAGCAATTCCTCATTTTCTGTACAACCCCTTAGCGTATGTTTTGAGCTTTTGGTTGGTAGGACCCTAATAAGTAAAAGATCTGAAATTCACCAATGTAACAAAATATCCATTATGTTACATTGGATTTTTGATTAATCACAAAAAAAGCTGCAGACGCAGCTAAACCTTTTTTAAAATCCTACCGTTATTCAGAAAAAAGTCTTAGTCATCTGATGGACTAGAGCAGCACCCCTGTGACTAGGCCTAAAAAAGCCGATTTCTGGAATCGGCATTTTTAAACTTGTATTTATTTCTTTTTTCTTGCTTTTAATCAGATTTTCTTTTCCACCTTACATATCCACTTATAATAACCTAATAAGATAAGCAAAAGTACCGGATCAATAATAGCTGCATACCATAATTTCCACCAGCCATAATGGAAGTAACCCCAAGGTTCGGGAAGTAAGGTTACTAATTCATAAATTAAAATACTTACCACAAAAACAACGATATAAAAAATTTTTTTCGTAATTGGGGATTTAAAAGGAAACCAATTAAGAAACATCATATTTACAGGAGGAAGTAAAAATAAATGTGGAAGCAATCCTTTAAAGTCTGCATCTTTTGTAAAATACCAATAGCCATGATATTTTAAATCCACAAAAACATCAAAAGTCTGTTGAAGCATAATTGTAAATAGCCAAATATGAATAGTTTGGTTGGCAGTTAAATTTTTATTATATTTAAAAGCGATGAAATTAAAAATGATGATTGCGATAATAAGTCCTATCATAAAAGGTCCTTTTTATTTTAAATATCCCCCTAGAAAAAGGTAATCATTCATCTAACCCATCCTTTACAATCTCAATAGAGTAGAACCTATGAGACATATTCGACTACCTAAAAAAAGTACACGGTACAGTAATTCTAGGGTTTTAAGTTTTTTTCCTGTTCCTCATCTCTTATAGATAAGAAAATAAATCAGTTATTTAAAGAAGAAAGTAGACAATAACCGATTCAATACCACGGAAAACAGCCCAACCGCTAATACATAAAATGATCAATAATATACCTTGAAAAAATCTAGACTTCATTTGCATTTCTCCTTCATGCAAGTTAATTTATGTTAACTTAACAGTGGGAAACTAAAAGCAAAGGTAAATTTCGAGAATCTATTTCATTGAAATGCTTCCTTCTATCGTCCTGTCAATTGACCGACGAATTCAACGTCATCTACTTTCCAACCCTGCTCTTTAACATTAATCAGCGATGTTTTGACAATAACCGTTTCTGTGTTTGAGACATCGTTAAATTCGGTTGTGAGCTTAAACTCATTAAAAAATTCAGCTTCAGTTTTTGAAGATTGATATTCAAAGGGTTTTAATCCAACCATTGAAGACCTAACTGATTGTTTAGACTTAGGCAGTTCAGCTCCAGAAGGATGGGTCGCTTTAAATCCTTGATCGGTCATGAGTGGTTTTATTTCCTCATATCGTTTAGCAGTAGTTTGATAGGTGAAAAACTTTTCTAGGAACTTCCGATTTAATTCTAACGCATCTGTATTTTGAACAGAAGATAAAGTTTTGATCTGATTTTCGTAATTTCGTTGATTCGCTTTTACTTCCTGCAGCTGTGATCGTAAGCCGAAAATATACATGATAACTAAAACGGCTGCAACAAAAACGAGCATGAGCAAAATATAATTTTTCTTATGATTTAGTTCCAAGACTTCACCCCCATCACTGAATTCTTCTAAATCCTAAGAATGGATATTGCTTTTTCCACTCTTCAACCGAACTGTATTCTAAACCGTTGTCGTTGGAATTAATGAATTTTCCGTTACCTACATACATGCCAACATGCGACGGCCCAGGCTTATATGTGGAGAAAAAGACCAAGTCACCCGGTTTTATTTGTTCTTCCGGAACCGGCTTTGTTTTGTCGTATTGAGCTTGCGCCGTACCAGTCATATCAATGCCAACTTGTCTAAAGGCATATTCCATGAGACCGGAACAATCAAACCCTCCTGCTGCTGGTGTTCTACCTCCCCACACATAGGGACGGCCAAGATACTGTTTCATAATTTTATGAACTTCTTCAACATTAAAAATTTGTGTTCCGTCTCCCTTAACTACGACACTATCATTTTCAGCATTGTAATAACGTAGCACATGGTCTACATAATTAACATCACCGTATGAATCCCATCCCATTTCAGCTGCCATCATCCTTGAAAACTCAATCGCTACCTCTTTTGAATAGCCCCCTCTTTTATTGGCGTAATCAATAAATCCTGCGCCAAAATTATAGCTTTGTAAACTCAACTTTATGTCGCCCTTGGCTTTCTTAATGATTTTAGCAAAATACTTAACCCCTACATCAATACTTTCTTCGGGATCTGTAATCGAATTTGGAGGAAGTCCGATAGATTCAGAGGATTGCATTACATCTGGAAGCCTTCCACCCGTTTCCCGCATCATCTTAGCAAGCAATAGCTGCACATATTGCTCAACCCCATACTTTTTAGCGTATTCGGTAACCAAAGGCTCATATCTTAAAACTTCAGCTGATACCTGTGCTGTGCCGCCGGCCCCATCTCCTGTGATTCCTGAATCAAAGGTGCTGTCACCACCTAAACTGATAGAGATAAACAAAGCTAAACCGAAAATCGATGTAAGAAGAAGAAGGATCCCGGCTACAATCCAAGTAATTGGATTTTTCAGCACTGCGATAGTTCCAGCAACTTTAGCGCCTTTTTTCAAAGTTACTTGCATGCCATCTCCTTTCCGGGAATCTAATCTAACGCAGCAAACGGATTGTTCATAAAATCTGATTTAATTGCGCCAGAATACAAATCTCCAACATCATCGGTTTTTACTAGACTGTTGTGTTTTCCGTTCTGGTTTTGCGTTTTCAGGCTTAGGATCCCTTTTTGCAGATTGAACACCATTTCCAGAAGTATCGCCTCTCCTTGCCTTAATTTGTTGGTCTGCTTCCCATTTTGTGATCGGCTTATTTGGGTCAATGGGTTGGTGAGGCAAGGACTGCCTTTGTTCCGAATAATTTACAGGGTTTCGACTTGAAGAATGCTCTTGTTGTCTTGGTGGGGTTGGTCCTGCATTTCTTTTTTCAGATTTTGGCGTAGCTTCCTGATGCGAAACATTAACTGGAGGATGGTCTTGTTGTCTTGGTGAAGGTGGTACTGCGTTTCGTTTATCAGATTTTGGTGTAGCTTGCTGCTGTGAAACATTACCTGAAGCAACTTTATTTGTAGAACCGTCGTCTTTTCCTTTTTTATAATCATCTAAGTGAACAATCGCAGCTCCCGGATTACGAGAAGCTGATTGAGCACCTGTACCCGTTACCATTGCAGCAGTAGCACTTTTTCCGTTTTTTCCAGTAGCTTGAATGGCTGCTTCCTGTCCTTTTCCCACTGATGGGTTTTGACCTGCTTGGCGATGTCGAGAACGTTGAGGAGTATCTTGTGTAAAAGCAGCATTTGGTGTTGCCGTTGTTGCTCCCTCTTGTCGTCGATCCGATTTTTTTTGCCGTTGATTTTGTTGATAGCGTTGGTACCCTTTATCCACCATACGAAAAGTTTTTTCTCGAAAATCTCCCATTTTGTTAAAAGCTTGAGATGTTGCTCTTTCCACGGTTTGCTGTCCTTGAACCATTCCAGCTGAAGCAACCTCAAAGATCTCAGAACGATATTTAAATAGGCCCCACATGGTAATGACGATTAAGAAAACAACGAACGCATATCCTTCTACGCCATTTGTCACTTTAACGGATTCATAAAGCAAAGTAACAAGCCCGGTAATAACAGCAATCAAAAGAACTAATCCTGCTTTCATAAGAAGCACACCAATAATCTTTTTGAAATGATTTAAAGCCGTCTCACTATAAGATGGGATTAAACCAAGAACTAGTGGAATACCTGTGAAAATGACTAATGCCAGGAACCATACCTGAAGCAAAAATTTAAAAATCCCTAACAATAAAATAGGAATAGAAAGGGCAACGGTAGATATAAGCGTTACAAGTAAAAAACCAAATCGTTCCCCACTAAACTCAGGTGTTATATATTTATTTTCCAATTTTTCCACTTCATTTTTAATGATAATTTTCCTTTGTTCTTTTCCTTCTTCGGTGTAAGGCTTGATTTCTAAAAGTTTATCTACCCGGTTGGGGTCTTCGCTAACAATCTCTGACTCTTTTGTTGAACCATAATGCAGGAGTAAATACGGACGTTTAATCATCAAATTAAAAAGTTGATTTTCAAGTACAGCTAACCCTTCTTTGGAACTGTACGCTTCGTTGGTATCGAATTCGTCAGAAGTCACAAGGACATTTGCAGAACTGGCAATGCCTTCAAGCTCGGCTCCGCGATCATTTAGCCATTTGATATTCTGTGTTGCGTTAGAATAAAACCAAAAAGTAATAGTCATAATCACGAGAGCACCAAGAATTGCCTTCACTGCATGCCCGACTTGTTGATTTACGAAATATCGATAGGCAGCTGTACCTCCCACAATCACCACAAACAAGGATAAAAATGTACCCGAGATAATTTTATAAATTCGTTCACTCATCATCCCTGCTTCATTTACAATGAGACTAATTAGATCGAAAGACATCAACTGATCAACGGAATAAAGAGTAAAATTGGCAATTGTTTTATTGAATCCCCATAGCCCTTGATTGATGGCATGCAAAGCACGGTCACCAGCTTCCTTAATTCCATCGCCAATGTCTGCTTCTAATTTATAGTGATCGAGAGGGTACTCTTTGCTTTCCAGTGTCACCCTCCCAACGGTTTCTTTCTTTTTCTCAACTGTCGGAGAAACATTTTCCGCTAATGAAGAGGTTGGCAGAATAAGCAACATGAATATACAAAAGAGTAACCCCCATTTCAGGTATTTCAAATTCAATCCCTCCTCATTTACAGTTAATGCAGGCTTCCTGATCAAACTTTTTTGAAACTTCCTCCCGGACAATATCTAAACTTTTGCTTGTGTCTACTTTCCATTCACCACCTTTTTTACGGAAAAGAATATTGTCTTTTACTGAATTTTCACCAATGGGATTTTTAAAATCAGCAAAGACATAATACTGTTCCAATTCTTTGTCATAATAAATTTCATAACGGATATCTTCATATTTCAATCCTGAATCAGTTTTTTTGGCCGTTTTATCTACTTCATATGACCCTTCTTTATATATCAGTTCTTGTTGCCGATCATAATCACTATCAAAACGAGCTTTCTCCCATTCAAAAGCTTGTTTCGCAATATCTTTAGAAGATGTACCAGATGTACTTTGATTGCACCCTGCTAAAAGTGCAATCAAGAGAATTAGAGAGATTAATAGTTTTTTTATCACATGAACGCCTCCTCGGTTTCTGCTCTTCCTTTGTCGTTTTCTTTTGTATTAAAGGCATTAACCCATTCATTGAAAAGGACATCGGTTTGAATCTTTGCTGTACGGCCGTACATGTCTTCCATGATACATTGGCCTTCCCTCAGGTTTTTCAGCATTTTATGATTCGCTTCATTGTCTTCAAGTCCAAGAAACTCAATGATGTTTCCTGCTTCTTCAGCCGTCTTTGCTTTGAACGCAAATTTCGTACCGATGTTTTCTTTAATGTCTGGACGGTTATAGTCGAATGTCGATTGCGTAATAATGTAGACGGCCGATCGTAAGGAACGCCCTGTTCTTAACATCTCTTTAATCAGTTTGTGTCCCTGACCTGTGTTCGTAAGCATCCATGCCTCTTCAAAAATCGTGATTTTGGTTTTAGAATCATCCCGGGCAAATTTCGTTGCGAATTTTGCTAATGGAATCATTAAAGCAACGGCAATATGTTCATCACGAGTGGCAGGCTTCTCCCCGTCTTCAGGAAGCGTTAAATTTTGAATCTGCAAAATATTTACTTGCTCTGAAAGACTGATTCCTGAAACATTTCCATCTGAAAACATGAGTTTAGCGACACCATTTGTGCCAATCTCATAGAGATAGTGCCCAACCTTCATCACTTCTTGATCTTCTGATTTCATTAAACGATTTACAACCTTCAATAATCCAGGTTTCTCTTCTTGCTGTACAACTTCACGAACCGCTTGATAAATCTCGGTTTTAATATTTCGTTCACTTGGTTGAAGCTCGGATAAGTATTCTAAAACAGCGACAGCTGTGTCATACGCTTCTTCTCCATCAAGGAACGTCAACGGATCAAGCTTTCCTGCATCCTTTTTATGAGGTGAAAACGTAATATAATTAAAGCTTTCAATCAGCTCTTTAAAAAATGGAATGGAACGCTCCAATTCAGGTGTAAGAGCTTGTTTGAATTTCTTTTCCATTTCATTTTTGGGATCCGTTGCGAGAATTTGCGCTCCGAAGAAAATCGCATTTAACAAAATGTCTTTGAGCAAATAGGATTTCCCCATTCCAGTTGGTCCCGAAATCGTCACATGGGGAGAAGAATAATGAGAACCCTCTAAGCCCAATTGGGCTAAAAATGGATGATAAAAAACGAGAGATTGAGAGTTCCCAATGCTTTCACCTTCATGCGAAATGTTCTTTCCAAGATAAAATCCAACGGTATTTCCGATTTTTCGTGTGAGTGAAAAGAGAGATTCACCAAAAGATTCAGGAGTAAGGACTTGTTCCCAATCTTCTGCTACAATCTTCGCAGCTGGCAATGATTGATGGAATAATAAGAGTTGATCGGCTAACGGCTGCACAAGTTCAATTTGTTGATCTTTAAAGCCCAATTTAAGCATTTTTGCTCGCTTTCGAACTTCTTCTTTTGTTTTACCGTAGACGACAAAATTGATGTGAGTTCTGAGAAGTGGTTTGCCTTGGTTTCGAATATCATTTTCAAGCTCATGCAAGAGGACTCGACCTAAATTAATTAAGCTGTCATCATCTTCGTTCGCTTCGATCAATTGAGCATCTTGATCTCGAAAGCGTTTCTTAATCATGTTCGTTTTGTTTTCATCTTCTTTTTTTCCCTTGTAAATGGTCCGCATATTGACTTCTACTGGAAAATGATAAGACTGGAAGAAATACGCCCATTCTTTATAACTTAAATCAACAGGGAAATCGGAAACGGGAAGAAAAGCACACCAAGATTCATGATCTAACTGCTTAATGTGAAGGTATCCAGCCTTTCCCGGGTCGAGTAAGCCTTCTGTAAGGCTGAAAACACTTTCCCCTGTTTCAATCTGTTCTTGACCTCTAACAAACTGATGCCGAATAATATAACGCAATTCGCTTTCTTTTACTCGCTGCACGGTTAAATATTGATTAAGCACTTTAAAAGCGTCATCTTCTGATTCTTCAAACATTCTTGCTGTTAGATCATCCACCGCATGTTCTTTAAAACCACCAAGTTTTTGGATATAGCGATTCATACTTTTAACAGAGGATACGAATGTACCCAAAATATTTTCGTCTAGCTCCTGTCGCTTTAATTTAACGCCTACAAAGAACTTGTATTCGACGACATGTTTAGCTTCCTCACGCAAAATTTCTTTTGCTCGTTCAGCATAATACTTTCCAATTTCAGCATATCTACCTTCATACTGTTTTTGAAGACGATCCATACGTTTATCGATATCGACTGGAACAGGAACGATTTTATAATCTATTTCCCCAAAAGGCACTAATTGCCAGGCAAGCCTTTGGAGATGATGAACAAGTGTATTTTCAGCTTCTTGTTCATTAATCCCTACCGTGTTTTCTAACACCTTGTAATAGCCGAAGGCTTCTCCATCCTGAGTATAAATAACATTTTCTTTATAAGACTGAATCGGAAACTGTAACATAGAATCAAACCCACCTCACTTATTGAAATTTCTCATACGATTGGGGCTTTTTCATTTGTGGCTGATAAACTGGTTTATGACTGCTATAACTAAAACGCTTGTTATAAAGATATCGAAAGTACCCAATAAAGAATCGATCTAGCCGTTTACCATCTAGCTTACTTCTACAAATGGCCCCTGCAATCATCCACGGCAGCACCACATAAAAGGCAAGTTGTAGGGTTGTTGGCAAAACGTGATTAATACTCCCCCTAAACAGTAAGAGGAAACCAAAAATAAGTACGGCCACAATGATTTGGCGAATTTCAATCCCTTTAGAAAAGACGATGGCTTTATCGCCTTTCCCAATATTCCAAATTTTCAATGGATGCTTGAAGAATTTTCGAAAATTATAGGCTGGTGGCCTCAATTAAGACCACCGCTCTTGATTTTATTCCAAATCGCAGTGGCCATACTTTCAAATTCTCCAGGATTGGCCACAATGACATAGCAGAGAACGGCGAAAATAAAACTTGAAAAGAACATTCCCCAGCGTTGTGATATGAACGCTCGAACGATCATAACAATCATCACAATAAATAATACGGCAGACACTTGCCCCGAAACATACTGTGTTAACCCTGAAATATCTGGCATTTAAATCATCCTCCTAAAGTGTGTTTTAATTCTTCAACATAAAATTTATTGTTTTGCTTTTTCACAACAAGAGTAAAAGGGTGCTTGGTTTTAAGCTCTGTATTGGCCTCCTGCAATAGAACAAGGGTCTTTATAATGTATTGACCTTCTTTCTCGCCATCATAGACGACAAAGTCTTCTAATCCTTTATACTGATACTGTCCTTTAAGAGATTCAGGATGTTCCATTAAGTAGGACATTTCATCAATCGAATTGGTTGTATACGAAGTAAAAAATTGAGTAGCAAATTGTTTTAGTTCAGCTTCGGCCTTTATATTCTTCTTTGATTTGTCAGTTTGATCTTGAATGGCTGTTAATCGACCGTTGCTTGGAAGTGCTTGATAATAGGGCTGCTCCATCACGTTAAAGGAATTTCCGTCAGTACCCACTCGAACGACAAGCATTTGTTCCTTTTCACCAAGTGATTCATCTTGTTTTGTTACCTTTTCTTCCTTCACTGTTTTTTCCTTACCGTTTTTATCTTTCTTCTCGACTTCCACCTGTTGTTTTTTCTCAACCGTTTTGAAAAGCTCATACTTTACACGGTAAACATAGCTGGCAGCATCTTCATTTACATCCTTCACATCATATAAACTAGCACTCTTTAAGACTCGCTTTCCCTTAAACGCTGAAAGGTCTTCTAATTGCTCCACCTTTAGTCCTTCAGCAAGAAGCCCCTGAAGATCTTTTGCTCGTTCCTCCCGCTGCTTTGGATCATTTGGTACGTTGATATAAGCACCGATAAACGTTTTCGTATAATCTTCACCAGCTGGTGAATTCGCAAATCCGATTTCATTAAGGCTAGCAATTTGTGCAGACGCTTTTTCCTGATAGCCGTTGATCTTATTGTTCAAAAAACCTGTCCTAGCCCATGATTGAAAGGTGAAAAAGATGACTCCGATTACGACAGCCCAAAATAGAATGGTAAAAGCCATCCGACTATTAAACGTTGACGACTTCAGTCGTCGTTCATCTTTCAAGACCTTCTTGCGCCCACGATCAGCATTTACTTTGATGCCTCCAATAAGCTTATTAATCATTCAATCCCTCCTAAATCAAGCGCATTCCGGACATACACACGACGGAAATAAGTGTCTCCTCCCTCTTCTTCCACCATCTTACGATTAATGAAAATTTCACCGATTTGTAAGTTTTTAATTTCGCTTGGATGCGCTCTGAAACGCTCCACATCTCGAACGGTTCCCATGTTTGACTCAAAACGTAAATGAGGGTATTTTTTTTCAATCTGCTGCGTAATTTCTCGGTCCGAATACGTACCAAAAACTTGTGCGATCCGTTCCGCATCTACAGATGAATTAACCCGGCCAGTGGCAATGATGTTACAGTTAGAAATAATTTGCTCTGTCATAACAGGGTCAACTGCGTCAATGTCAGCCAAAGTTTGGGTAGAAATGATACATTCAAAGCCCGCAGATCGTGACTTATTCACGATATCTACAATTCGACGATCACCATAGGCAGAAAACTCATCATATATGGCAAGAATCGATTTACGCCCTTGTGCTTGTCGATAAGCAACCAAACTATTCACGTCCAAGATAATCATTTTCCCAATTTTCCGAATATAATCTGCGTAACGACTCCCTGAAATACTGAAAATCACGACGTCGTTCTGATCTGTAATCTTTTGAAGATCAATACCTTTTTCACTTTCTACAAACAGATGGCCAAGGTCGGACTCTAACAGCTCACCCAGTTGCATTTTCAAACGTGTCAAGCAGCCTTCGACAATCTCTTCTGGAAACTCATCATCTAAAATTTTCTTAATCCGCTGCATCCCTTCTCCAAGTTTCCTAACGGTACGCTTTCGCTTTTCTATAACCGTTTTTTTGATTGTTTCAGTCTTTGGCTCTTTTGTACCTATGAAGTCACTTAAATCGTCGTCCAGTGCCGCTGCCACTTCATTTTTAATAACCACTTTTTCTTCTACTTCAACTTCAAACTCTTCTTCGATCTCTTCCTCAATGCTGTGTTCCTTAAAAAATTGATTCATAGACTTGAAATTTGTTAATTTCGCAATCGTTTTAATATCCCTTGAAACGCCGGCTTCGTCAATCAGTTTTACGACTAACTGTAAATATCGAGAAGCTATATCTGTGTAATAAGCACCGTCACCCTCACTCGAAAAACTGAAGAGTGACATGAGTTTATCTCGTGTTTCTGTCGGTGTTCCGTTTTTAACAGGGTTATACGTTAAATCATCCATTTCAGAAAACAGATAAACCTTTCGACCATAAGCTTCACACAAAGCTTTAAATTCAAGCATAGACTTGCGCTCGCCCTTCCCATCTACGAAAATAACAGGCTTTTCATTCTGAAGAGCTGCTTCAATCATGGTTCCAATTAACGTCGTTTTTCCTGTTCCTGTACCGCCAGTAGCCAGCATGTGATAGTTGAGTTCCTTTGAATCAAGATTCACACGCTCTTTAAAATCTGTATAACCAACAAACACTTCTTTTGAAGGCTTTTTTCGATAACTCTTTTGCTTTTTATTTAAAAACTTAACCCGATGTTTCCGAAAAGCCTTATATTTCTGTTCTGCCTTTTGCTGCTGGATTTCCCCTTGTTTGGTCTTCACTCGTTTTTTCCAGAAGAATTTCGCATAGATGAAAAAGCCAAACGAAAACATTAATCCTAACCCCATTAAAATCAAATAAGAGAAACTCGTAGCTGGAATAACATTTCCGTTATTCAAAAGTTTTTCAACACCCGCTGACATGTACGGGATATTCATTTCTGAAATTAAACCAAAATAAGTGAGTAGATGACCCGTTTGAAATTGCCAAAACAGGATAATAAACCCGGACCCAAGCGCAACATAGAAAATCCAATCCCGCTTTAAAAACTGAAACATTGCAAAGATCAGCATTCCCAGAACCGCCGGAAGAAAGAACAAAATCCCAATCGCTCCAATTAAGGCGTAAATAACAACTTCACCAATCAAACGATCCGTTTCAGTCTGTTTCGCTCCCCCCTGCTGATCCATCAATGGATCCATTTGGCATCACCTCTTCCCATCGTTCTTCTAGAATAACTGACGGAATTTTACGTACTGAAATTTTATTAGCATTCACAAATCGTTGCTTCGCTTCATTGATAACTTTGTGTATTTTGACATCGTCCGCAAAATAAATAACTTGATCATAGGAATAAGGTTGATCCTCTAATCGCTCACTTGAAAGAAGTTCATCAAAAAACTTAAACTTTTCATCATACCGTTTTCGTTCTTTTTTATTGAGCTCTAGTTCTACCCATGTCGTTGTAACCTTTCCTTCTGCTGACTTAAAAAAGAAAACCGCATCAGGTATTCGGTCCCTCTTAGCATTATAAGCCTTTAATTTACTTTGATTATCCCCCTCCCCAATCACAGAGTGACGGATTTCCCTTTCTGTTCGATACTTAAATTCAATTCCCTGATTTTTTGCTTGAAACTCATAAAAGAGAACCAAATCCGTTAAAAGAAGATCATGTTGCATCGTATAAATCGACGCCTTTGTAGGAACCGTAACATTTACATTCGTTAAGTTACGCGCATCAATCGTCCCCAAGTAAACCCCAACTTTATGAGCGATCCTTTCATGTTTGATAAATTTCTTATCCTCTAATTTTCTTAACCTACGATAAACACGATGAATATTAGGCTCTTGAAATTTCAACATGAGCTGCTTAGCTGTAACCATTCCATTTCTCAAAATAAAAGTAAGGTACTCTAAATCCTTTTCTTTTAACGAAGTATATTTCAACATCGATACATCATCCTTTTCTTGAAAATAGAGGAATCACTCTCCCTTTTAGCAGTTTACCAAAATACAAAACTATTACATAAATAAAAAACAAAAATAATACCGCAAATAAAAATACAAACAATTTCAATAATTTCATAGAAAACCAGAACACAATCCCATATAAGATAACAAGAACACTTAAGTAAGCACTTATCCATTTATTTAACCCTAAAACATTAACCACCTCCAATGCATTAAAATACAAAAATCATTAATTTTATACATCAAAATGTTAACTAAACAACCATCAAAAACTACTTTCTCTTGAACTACAATCTTTATTTTTCTTTATCCTTTTCAGTTTGTATTTTCTTTTTTTTGTACTTGAACTTGATCTTGAACTTATCTTTTCTGTTTCACTTGAACTTATCCTTTGACCTTGAACTGACTAATCCATCCACTCACTAAAACATCTCACTAAACCCACAACAACCACTCAACATCTAGAAACCATCCCACTCATCCCCTAGGATCGGCTCCGCCTTTATTGAGTAGCAGAAGACCTCGGCTATGTTTACGTAGTATAGGCGAGGTCTTCTGCTGGTTACGAAAATAAACAGGAGCCGATCCGCCTTTATATGAGTGGGATGGTAACCGATTTAATACCGCAAATAAAATATCAATTGATTAACTTTTTATTTCCCTCTAATTTCTATAATATTTGCAATAAATCTAACTTGTTTTCAGTCTACAACACGCACACCCGTTTGGCAATGATTGTAAAGGAAATCAATTCCATATACCCACCTGGATTGCCCTACTTATGAAATTTTTACCATTCCAAAATACACCAATAAAGACCCACCAAAAAATATTTACAATCCAAATTATTTAATCCTTAAAGCAGCAAAAATTTATTACTTTAATTCAAAATAATCGACTTTGCATTTGGTTCACCATAGCAAGTTTCATCAAATAGTAAATGAATTAATTATGCATAATTAATAATTAAAAAATACAAATTCCTTGCTCCTTCAAAGTCCTTAGTTTACCCCTACGCTAGTTTTTAATAATCACACTCATCTTCATACAAAACCTTTTATATTATCGAGATTGAATATCGAAATTAAAACACGAAGTTTATTGTATTCCCCTAACAGGCATATAAACACGCTATCCAAACTCCTTTAAGACCCAAACTTAACGTATAGCTTAATATTTCCATAATCCATTCAGATAAGACATAAGCATATAAAAATAGCTAGTAAATCAAGTAACTGCATGTCTACTAAAGTCAGATTTTAAAGCCAAGAACAAAGCAACAGGAGAATATAGATATGTATTGGCAGACTGGCTTATTATTTTAACTTGTCATTTTCATAGGTGGTGAAGCTCCAGAGCGGTATAAAATGTCCACTTCATATGTAAATAATGCGCTTTCCAATGTAGGGAATTCAAGTACAGCTATATTTTGATTCAATTCGGGTAACAGTTCGGCAAATGTCATCTGGGTATGTTGAATGTACTTCTTCCGTAAAAATAGCAAGTTTTTAAATAGCATAGAACGGCTGGCTATTTTTGTGACAGCCCCTCGGCCACGACCAATCGTATGTTTTTTAAGCTTACTAGATTGCTTGAAAACCTCTTTAAGGGAAGATACAGACATTCCAAAGGTTTTAGCAAGGCTACTCAAAGAACCCTCTAAAAACGGCGTTTCAGGGCTTGTATGTATATCTAAATAGGCAATGATGTCTTTTTCCCACTCCTTATAATGGGAGCGAACCCGTTCTTCGCGGGGTTTTTTAAATTTATACCAGCCTTCCCTTCCCTTGAAAGGGGCTTGTCCATCTGTCCATAGCTCAAGTAAGCCTTCTACATAAGAACGCTTTACTCCCTTATATTTACCTGAATAAGCACTCTTCAGGATCCGATCAAATTCACTTTTCTTTAAAGGATGATCCAGGTTGCTGTTAAATTGATCAAGTTCATCATAAACTTCGTCAAATGGGCGTTCACTTGCATAATTAGCAAGCGCCAGCGTCATTATGGCGTTATTACGACTGGAACCAAAATGCCCCTTCTCAATGTGTGTAGCATGAATAAGCGCGCTATACCAATCTGACGATGTTTGATCGATTACTGAAGAATTCTTGTTGTAAATTACACGCAGAAAATTCCTATTTTCCTGTTCTTCAAACTGTTTAGACCACGTTAACAATTCGCTTGTATTAGCAGGCTGTTCATAAAAATCCAATATATTATCTTCTCTTGGAATACGATAAAAACCGAATGGGACACATCCAGTATCCACTGGTACATAAGTTTTAAGTGCTTTTCGAATATTATCAGATAAGCGCTCAGCAACTCTTAAAGCCTTATAATCTTGGTTTTTATGTATAAAAAACGGTGTTTCCAATACAAAGAAAACCTGAAAGCCTCTTGGCGTTTCCAGAAGAAGATTAGGACGTGGTAATCCTAATTCCTCACATCCAAGATATAGAGCGTACAAATCGACTTCCTTCGTATCAATATCAAGGCTAATTACATTGATTTGTTTTAGATTTTCTCGTTCATGCCCTTTGATAACACGTTTTTTGAAATTATAATATGTACCACCCCGATAAATATTAGGTGTCCAGTGGGTTAAGTTACGATGCTTTTCCTGGAGTGTTTCGTAAGAAGTTACGACATATCCTTTTCCTTCGGAAAGATCAGCTTTAGACGGAGATACAAATACAACCCCTGTACGGTAAAGAGTTTTACTTATGGATTGCTCGTAAGCAGCCACTTTGTTAAGGGGTTGACGAGATCCCTTTTTCTTGTATAAACGTAAGTTATTATGTGTCATAAATTGCATAATTTCAACAATCGAAAGGGGACTTCTCTTGTAATTTGCTGTCATAGTCGTTCCCATGTATTCACACCTTCTTTATTGCAAACTCTCTTAATCTATTGCCACCATTAATTGCACCGATTTCCATTTCTCTCATGGAACTTTTTGTTGAATTAAGTATACAAAACTCGAAATTTCAAAACGGGCGCTCTCTAAGAGAAATGCACCAAAAAAAAAAAGCCCCTTAAGGCTTAGAGCCCCAAGGGATTGAAAAAAAGTTGGAAATTTTTTTGTTACACGGGTTGGACGAAAAAATGCACCAAAAAACATGAAAATGCACCACTTTTTCCGTACAAGTCTATTGTAATCAAGTACTTGTAAACATTGATTTATTAATGCTTTTTGGTTACCAATTATAAACTTTTTCTACACGGGTTGGACGAAATGGTGCAGATGAGTGGTGCATTTTTGATACACGGGTTGGACGAGGTGTCCCAAATTCGTGGTGCATTTTCTCCATATTTATTTTGAATGGACATTCAAAACGTTGATATATCAATATTTTTTTGACACACGGGTTGGACGGAATGTCATGTAATGTAATTCCGTGTAGGAAAATACTACCTTTTTTCACACGGATTGGACGTAAAAATCTTATAGTGGTGCATTTTTAGATGATTATTTGGCACAGGTTGGACGGGGTGGTGCAAATTAGTGGTGCATATTTATTTTAAATAGTTTACTATAAACTTATATAAGTTTATGTACGTAATTTTTTTAAAGGAGTGCTATGATATGAGCGATTTAAAAACCAGAACAAGAATTGGTAATACTCTTGATACAAATTTATTAGAAAAACTAAAAGAACTTTCTAATGTTACTCGTATCCCTATGTCTCGCCTGTTAGATGAGGCTGTCAAAGATTTGATTCAAAAACATAATACTATCCCCCCTTCTGGCCATTAGAAAAGAACAATTAAAAGGTGGAGGAGGTAGCAAATTTGTTTACAGTCAATTATTCCGAAATTGAAGATCAATTAATATTGCCGTATCAGTTATTGAAAATTGCTATTTTTGAAGAAACAAAACATCTATTTATAGAACGCCCAAATATAATAAAAAAATGGTGCAAAGAAGCCTATCAGATGACTGAGGATGAAATCAGGAACCAATATCCTCCAAACGGAATGAGTCCGAGTTTTAAGGCATTATATTTTTTCCTTACAGAAGGGTTATATTTTCAAAAGCATATTACTAAATACATGATTAAAGAAGCCGTTCTAAGATATTGGGAAACCATTATTACTACCGTATCAAGTTATTTATATAATGAATTTCCTGAAGAAGTTAATTTAAGTTTTAACGAAAAAACAATTAACCAAACCATCGAGCAAGATTATTTACTGACCAGTATGGATAATGATTACCACATGATACGGAATATCGTCTCAAAAAAGAAAGAATTTAAAGAAAGAGGTGTGGGACAATTGGCTGCTGATCTAATTGATAATAAAGGCAACTTTAGAGGAATGGCCGAACTCCGTCCCACTCAAACAACGCACATTTCATTAAAAGAAGATCAAGAAGATCTTTGGATGAGGTTAGTAGATTCAGCTTATAATGCTTTGGATGAATGGACAGCTGATGTGTTTGATTTAATTACTTATCTATGGCTAGTATCCCCTAAAAACAGTGAAGGATATATTGAATTTCATAGTAATGACGCTTTACGGTTAAGACAAACTCAAGACTCTGAGGAAGATTCAAAAGAGTTAATAATTCGAGAACGAGATCGTTTTAATATTATGAAAAGGGTTGTGGCTTTATCAAGTATGTGGGTGTCATTAAGCGATGGGAAGGTTATTACTCAAGAGGATAAACAGTACGATTTCCAAGATTTTAAGCGAATGTTCGATATCGGTGCTCTTCGTGTGGCCTACGATAGGAATACAGGTGAAGCACAAGGGATTTATGCGTTACAAATTAAACCAACAGACATACTCACGCCTTTAATTAATGCCTCTAGCCAAATGATTGGTTTGTTACATACAAAGGTTTTTCAATATAGCCATCAAACACAAAAAGAACATAAACGGCTGCTACGATACATTGACCGACAATGGAAGATGCGAATCCGTCTCAAATCAAAGTTGACTCAACCTTTTAAAGTAGCAACATTATTAAAAGAGATGGATATACCTATAAGGTACAATTGGAGTGACAAAAAAGATAAGTTAGAAAACGTATTGGACGATTTTAAAACAGACGGCGTCATAAAAAATTGGGGCTATAAAGAACACTTCGATGAATCTGTAGTAGGCAAAAAAGGCTGGTATAAAAACTGGATTAACTATAGCATTATTATTTATCCAACAGACAACTTGCTTGAAGGGTACAAAAAGCATGTGGCACTCCCCTCTCAGGCGATGCTTGAACAAACCATCTTAGAAAAATTGCACCAAATAAGTCCAGAAAATAATGTGTTAAGAACGGAAAGACCAGTTAACAGTTCAAAGTCTTTACTGGGAGTAACAGCTCCAACAATAGAAACTGAAGTGATTGAAAAACCACTAAAAACAAGCAACCATAAAATTAATGAGCAAATGAAAACCCTCAAAATTGAACAACAAGCTTTTAATTTTGATGTAAAAGAAGAAATTAAATTATCACCCGAAGCGATGGATCATATGATTAATCATTTAAATATAAGTATCCGACAAGCAGCTGAAGAAATTGGGGTTGCCCATACTACTCTATCACGGTACCTAAGGAAAGAAAATAAGCGTCAAAACAATAAAAATGATGAAAAAATGCTAAATTGGCTTAAAGAAAAAATTTTAATTAGCGTTTAAAAATTAATAACTCCCCTCCCCCTCTCATAATACATGATGGGTTTAATAATGCATTACAATTTTCATACAAATTGTGTGATAGGACCCTGTGATAGGGTATCTGTTGACTATCAATACTATGTAATAGTTAAACATAATTTCGAACTATTTCTGTATGATACCGTATCAAAGGGCCAGGCATGGAAACAAAAGAGCCTAGGCCCTTTCCTTCTTTTTAAAACAAACCGAACAATTTCTTTCTTTTCGGCTGCTCTTTTAATTCTTCAATCTGCTTAGTTAGTTGTTTCAATAATTCTTGTTGTTCATTGATCATTTCTTTTTGTTTTTGTTCCTCTACTTTTTCTTGCTGCAACTGTTCCACTTGCCTTGTTAATTTATCTAAAGCTGCTGCTTGTTCTAAAATGACCTTTTGTTTATCATCAGCTTCATCCTCTTTCGTCCTTTGATAGTCCGTAAAGTTATCCATTTTTTTCGATAAATTCTCTAATGAAGCTGATTGTTTTTCTAATAAATCATGCTGCTGTTTTATCTTTTGTTGATCCTGAGCCTTGTTAGACTCTAATAGTTGCTGATACCTTAAATTCTCCTCTGATAAATGGTCTTGAAATCCTGTAAGAGCCTCTAATAGCCCCTTCTCAATGTTTGCAAAGCGCTCTTCCACCCTATCTAATACACGGTCCGTTAAACGATCCGTCACCTGTTCTGTAACCATTTCGATTACAGACGGAAGTGCCTGCATAATGGTATTCTGAAAAGCAACTTCCGTGGTCTTTATTTCTTCTTCTTTTTTGTGATTTTCTAAAAGCTCATCTTTTAAAAGAATTTCTTTAGCCTGTTCATACGTGCTGCTTGGCGTAGAATCCATAAATTCAGCAATCTTTTTTACATTCTCGATTTCATCGGTCCGGATGAATCGGACATTGGTCTTTGAATCTTTCATACCAACAAGATTGTTATCAACCATCCTGCGCACCCTTTGAACATCGACACCGGTTTCTTTAGAAACTTGCGAAACAGTCAACCATTCTCTGTCTAAAATCTCAGCCAAAATAACACCTCCTTTTAGTGATAGGACCCTATTATAGGGTATCGGCCAACTATTAATATCACATAATAATCAATGGTAAAACATGAACAATATATACATTTCTAGTTGTATAATACCATATCAAAGAGCCTGATATAGTAATGATAGTACAGATTTTTTTATCTAATTTGGTGCATTTTTAGAACATACCATCTGTGAAACTTTAATTATCAACATTCTGTACTTATTACCAATAAGTCGTGATTTTGACTAATGGGGTGTTAGTGATAGGCTCCTATGATAGGGTATCAACCGACTATTAATATTACATAATAATCAATTGTAAAACATGAACAATATATACATTTCTAGCTGTATAATACCTTATCAAACGGCTTGATACAGTAATGATAGTACGGATTTTTCATCTGATTTGTGTCCTTTTTTAGATCATACCATCCGTAAAACTTTAATTATCAACATTCTGTACTTATTACCAATAAATTGTGATTTTGACTAATGGGGTGTTAGTGATAGGCTCCTATGATAGGGTATCAACCAACTATTAATATCACATAACAACCAATCGTAAAACATGAATAATACAAACATTTCTAGCTGTATAATACCTTATCAAACGGCTTGATACAGTAATGATAGTACGGATTTTTTCATCTGATTTGCGTGCTTTTTTAGTTCATACCATCTGTAAAACTTGAATTATCAACATTCTATACTTATTACCAACAATCGTGATTTTGACAAATAGGGTTGTTGAATTTTTCTTTGTTATACTTTACTTTCAATTATGTTTAACAAATCCCGAAAAAAATCTTGATAAATAAATAAAAAACAAAAGTTTTTTATTAAATGTTAAACAATATATATAACAGATTAAAAGCATGTAAATTAAATTTATTATCACTTAAGTTATACATATGTAAAACATTTTCCCGACATGTTATTGATTTTGTTATACATTTTATTATACAATGTTATCAAATGGTAAATATTACTTTCGGAGGGATATAAATGAAAATAACCGCTCGATTTGCTAGTGTTGATATCGGAAACGATGCATTGAAAGGGATGTTCGGTGGATTTGATGAAAGGTTATACATACCTAATGTAGTGGCCAAAGAAGAAGAGGATCGTAAAATTATAGAATTAGAGAAAGATACATTGAACGGCTTACATGTAAAAATTGCTTCTCCTTCTTTATCAAATGAAACGGGCATTTATGTCGTTGGTAATCTCGCAACTGGCTATGATCACAATGATCGTATGGGAATCCGCTCTATCAAGGCTGAGAGTGATCAATCACTTGTCGTGCTATTAACAGCACTAGCTATCGATGCTGTGAAACATTTTCCTTCTATGAACGGTGAATATAAAGCGAATTTTCTATTAAGCACAGGGTTACCACTTGACGAAGTGAAGGACAAAAAGAAAAAAGTACTCAAACAACGTTTAATGGGAAAGGAGCATGTAGTAACATTTTTACAGACTCCTAAGTTACAAGGGAAATCCGTAAAAATTACATTTTCAGATGTTTTAGTTAACGGGGAAGGGTATGCAGCATTTTTAGACTTAACAACTGATGATTCCTTACAAACTCGGAATGGATATTTAAACAACAAATGCATCATGATTAATGACATTGGTGGTGTCTCAACTGACACAGCCGTATTTAAAGCTGACGGAGAAATTCATAATAAGGCAAGCCAAGGAATAGACGAGGGTACATTAAAATACCTACAAGAAATCCTAGAAGCGATTGATAAGACACATAAAGTAAAACTACCAAGCTTGCAGCATGTTTTAGATGTGATTAAAAATGACAAAATGGTATTAGTGAAAGGGCGAAAAGTTTCTGCTGAAAAAGAAATTATTCCAACCTTAGAAAAGGCAGCAAAAGTACAATTCAAACACATTGAAAATACGTGGGAAGCAGCCCCTGAGCTTGAAAAGGCATTTTTAATCGGTGGTGGTTCTGCACTTCTAAAAGAATATATTCTGGAACTGAATAAAGAAATTAATTATCCTTTAGAATTTATAGATCCAGATGAATCGGTATGGATGATCTCCCGTGCGTACTGGAAAGCACTACAACTTTATGCCAAACATAAGAATCTTGAAATTGTTTCAGTCTAAAGGTGATTTTTATGAAAAAATCAACCAAATACGAAGGTGGGTCTTTATTTACGATCCGCTTTCCAAACACTACACCAGATATTGTGCTGGATACGTTAAATGAACTAAAAGAAGAGCACGGTAGAGAATTTACTTCTAAAATCATTGACCTATGGAACAATATGTTTTCAGAAGGAAAACAGGTAAATGATAATCATTTTTTACACTTACAACTACCTGTTTTTTTAACAGAAGAGCAACGCAAAACGCTGGCAAGCAAAGAATTTCAGGATATGATGTCTAGTTTAGCATATTTTTTATTAACAAAGACAATTACTCCTGCTTTACAAAATGCACCTATTTATTTTGGGAGTGCTCCAATAAATGCCGCAACTGTTGTTCCTGTACCTACAGTTGGGCAACAAGCAATAACGGAAGAGAAATCAGAAATAAAAATGGATGAAAGTACAGAAATAGAAACAGTAAATCAAGAAGTATCAGAAGAAGCCCTCAGCTTTGCTTCAAAATACTTATTTGATGATGATGACGAATGACAGACTCTTTATTAAGTCATTGGTTACCTGAAGGCAACGATTACGCATTAAGGCGTTTTTATAGCTGATAAGTTTCTTAGATTCGTATAATACAAAACCATCTCATACTCTGTAAAATTAAAGACAAGTGAATGTATGTTTTTATTATGATAATAACAACTTGTCTTTAATGTCACACATAATATAAAAAAAGTACATCTCTTATATATAGTGGTGTACTTTTTTTGTTTATCGACCTCTTGAATGACCTCATTTACTACTACAACATGAAGTGAAAAATATAGAAACTACAACAACATTTTGTAGTAAAATAAAATAGGAACATATATTCCTGGAACGTATATTCTTTTAAAGGTGGTGTAAGTGTTGAAAGAATACACTGTCAAAGAGGTAGCTGACCTCACTGGTAAACATGAAGAAACAATTAAGCGTTGGATTCGAGCAGGGAAATTACCTAACTCATATAGAAATAGCGACAAAGAGGGTTGGAGAATACTTGAATCTGATTTATTAAAGCTAAATAATGTTATCTCAATCAACAAAACAGAACAACAGGTAGATGAAATAAATTCTAAGTCTGATGAAACGGAATTAGTTAAATTAGCATATAAGGCTGTTACTCTTACTTCTCCTACTGATGAAATTTTATCTATTTTATCTGTTGTAGGAATTAAAAGGACCTTAGAGATACTTTTAATCATGCAGCAATCAGCAACAAAGGTAAAGAACCCTGATGGGTTTATTCGTAAAGCAATTCGTGAGAATTGGAGTCCGACTTCTACTCCTTTAAAGATGCCAAGAAAGCAAAGCAAAAGGGTTTATGAGTTATCACAACATGAATATGAAGAACAATTTAATACAGTAGAAAACCAACAGTCAAAAATCCCTTTCTATAATTGGCTTGAAAATTAACTTAGTAAAAGTAGGGTGTTATTCTCATGTCTAAATATTGGTATGATTATTGTCCTGATGGTGTGGAAAGTCGTTTTGAATTATTAGTTTTTGATCGACAAAATCACCCTTTTCTGCCGTTAACGGAGCATTATCATGATTGTATTGGGAGGATTAGTAAAAGTTCTGCTCTTTCGTATATCCAATGCCTTCTTCCTTTTTTCACATGGTTAGATCAATTTAGCAACTTTCAAGGAAAACGTATTAAATGGAATGACTCGCCTGACATCATACGAATAGGTATTGAAGATTACCTTATGACTGAAATGGCTTGTAAAGTAAAAGAAAAAGATACTTTTCGATTTGTTAATCGAACAAATAAAAGTCCTAATACAGTTAATCGTTTCCTTTCGGCATTAAAGTCATTCTATAAATCTCTAATTCATTTAAAGCAATATATGTATTCCAATCCTCTTATAGATTCATATGCAATTTTAAATGACTATAAAAGTAATACCGAAGGTGTGAGAAAGGACAAACCTCGTATGCCTTCAGAAGCAGGAACAGAGGATGCTACACCACATAGAAGGTTAACAGATTCTTATTTCAAACTAATCAATGAAGAATGGCAACCTGAAATCATAGGCGATATTCACCTTCCCTATCAAGTTTATCAAGCAGGAAAAAAAGTAAATTGGTCATTAAGAGAAGTTGTGATTGCTCGTATGCTTTTTGAAACAGGGGCAAGAGCATCCGAAGTGATTGAATTAACGATTGGAGATTATCGTTCTCGTAAATCATTTCAAGAAGCAAGTACATTCAACAAAGGTAGTCATGGAAAAAGAGTGAAGTTTCTTCGATTTAGCAAAGATACGGTCAAGTTACTCATGCGATATATCAATACAGATCGAAAGCAATTTGACGAGTTACAACGTAACTTTGTTACCTTACCAGATGAAGCACCAATTTTCCTTACGGAACTTGGAACACCTTTAACTTATGAATCGTGGTATTACCATTGGGATAAGGCGATGAAAGAATGTGAAATTAAGCTAAATCCTCATAAAACAAGACATTGGTTTGTCACTTCAAGGTTGCGTGAAATCTATAATACTTCCAAAACTGAAGCAGAGGTAAAGCAAAAGAAAAATGAAATGATTAAATATATCAAGTGGAAAGATGAAGAAACGATTAAAGTTTATGAGCATTACTTTGACGAAGAAAGCCACCGTAAAGCCCACGATGAAATGTTAGAAAGCATGGCACAACAAGAGCAAGAATACTTGGAACAAAAGAAAAACAAACGTAAGAAGAAACCTACCTTAACAGTAATAGAAAATAACTTTGAGGGTATTGAAATAGATGATGAAATTCAAAAATTATTAGATGGATTGGAGTGATTGCACTGTCTGTACTTATAGATAAGCCACAATCACCATTTTATGAGCAATTATTGGGGCGAGTTGACAAACAACTTCTTCATTTGCAGGATACAAGAGGATTATTTTTGTTAGATAAAGTCCATGAAACAAATTTAAAATATTATATGAACCAAGTTATAGACAAACCTTGGAACAATCATTTTTTGCTTTCGATTTTTGTATATGTTGAAAAAAATTCAGATGTTAAAACAATATCAAATTTTCTTGATAGACTTAATCCAAGATTTAAAAATTTGTTTGAAGTATTTCAAATAAACAACATAATAGAGTTTGATGTTCAAACACACATGTACGAGTATTTAAAAGGTACGGTTTATAGAGAGCATTCGAATAATATGAGAAAGGAATTATTAACATGGTATTGTAGTAATGAGTATGCGGTTAAAAAATGGGTGAAATCTAAATTAAATAACAAACAGCAAATACACTTTAAACAATTTTTGTTTCCGACTCCAGCATATGATTCAAGGGATTTCACTTTTACTAAATCAGCTAAGGAGCAGGCTCAAAGCACTCGTAAGAGTGAAACAGATGCCATAGTTCCATTACTTCCGCAAATCCGAGCAGAAGGACATTTTCGATGGAATCAGCTAAAACGACTTAGACAAGCGTTTTTAAAAGCGTGTGAACAGGCTAAATCAACCAATTGCGGATTACCCTTAGAATTCCATTATGATGAACCTGAACGTGTGGGTGAACGCTTTTATTTTCGTCTGTGGGACAAGGCTTCGTTTGTTTTGAATCATCAAGAACAATTCCCTGCTTCATCATTAAAATCGGCTTATAAACGTACAGGTGCTTATTCAAATGAAAATAATCATTATTTTGTTGAATTTGTTAAAGCAGAACGATTAGATGATGACGAGGAAGCAGAAGGTCTTTGGTTTATGGAACTCTTTGAAAAAGATGTTATTAGAATGTGGTATCAAAATGCCACTGATGAAGAAATTAAACAAAAACGAGAATTGTTATATTCATGGGGCTATGGCGAGGAAAGTTTGGGTGAAAATCCAATGCCTTTTAATAGTAGGCATAAAGGAATAATTACATCCAGTACCTTTGTTTCTCGTAACAAAGATATATCGGAAGGAACTTTGTTTGATGTAGAACCGCTATATGCAGCTGTAACCTTCGGTTTATTAGCTGTAGATATTTTTACAACAACTGGAGCAAGGTTAAATGAATTATTACAAATTAGTAATACAAAGGAATGTATCCGAAGAGTTAAAGTTGAGAACAAATTTAAATTTTCTTTTTACGCTATTCCAAAAGGTCGGGATGAGTTAGAACCTTTTTATATCAGTGAACAAACGATGAAGATAATTCAATTGGTAGCAAAACTCTTAAAGGAGCATTATGGTACTGAAAAAATACCAAGTGTTAAATATCGTTATTCTAGAAGTCATTTGTTTCCTAATCCTAAACCATATTTTTTTCAGTATTATCAGAGTGCATTTCAAAATCATGCTATTTTTTCATGCCTTCGCTTTTTACTTCACGGATTAAACTTTGAAACACAGGAAGGCGAGCCAGTTGTAATTAAAACACACTTATTACGCCATGCCTTCGCAACCGAAGCAGTTCAGCGACAAGGACTTCCTATCGACATTGTAGCAAAGATCCTTCATCAACGTGATACCGGAGTAACCGAATACTATTCAGAACCTACGCCAAGTCAAGTGGCTCAATCCGTTAGTGATTTACATGATGTCATCTCGGACTATGTAGACTTAGATGAAGCAGTTTTGCGAAGTCCCGAAGAGCTTGAAAAAGAACTGGAAGAATATAAACAACAAGTTGGGGTATTTAATAATGTTTTGGGTGGAACGTGTGTTACTGCTTTTGTATGTCCTACTAAAATGCAATGTTTGGGATGTCAAGCCAAAGTTCCGCAACCTGAAAAGAAGCATGAATTAGATGAAGTAATAGAACTTTCAAAAGACATGGAGAAACGTTTCACTGTAATGAACTTGTCAGTAGAAGTAAAGAAAGCAAAAGCAATGCGGAAACACGCACGAAATGAGTTAAAAGAGATTGAACTCATTGAGAAATATAGGGAGGAACAAAAGTATGAGCCACAAATTCAATTCGACAAATGATAGTTCGTGGCTAAAAGAGAGTCATCAAAAGCGTCGTAGCCGTTCGGTTGAGATAGGTAAAAAAGCGATTGATTTATTGGTTAAAAATGAAAAATCCGTAACATATTCAAATATAACTGATATATCAAAAGAAATTGATCCCGAAGGGAAAGGTATTCATCCAAATACTATACGGACAAATGAACAGTTGTATGAGTATTATAAGCAACATAGTCTAACGTATAAGCAAAAAGAGAATAGCAAAAAGGTTAAATCCGTCTCTAATATTACGATGGATGATATTGATTTTCGTAAAATCAAACCAAATCGAAATGCAGAAAATACGCAAAGAAAATACATGAAGTTATCCAAAAAGGAGCTGGTACAGCGCCTGCTCCTTGCGGAACAATATATCGCAGATAATAGCTCAAAATGGGTGGCAGATCATTTTCAAAAATTCAAGTGATTTAAAATCCTTTTAATTGCAACTCCTACTCTTCTTCAACTAACTGGCAGTATAGTTGAAGAAGGAGTTGTACTATATAATTAGTATTAACCACCAACGTTAAAGGAAGGTCTAACAAATGAACACTGATATTTTAATCCCACTAATTCCTTTTATACTCGGATTATTTGGAATTATAATAGGGTTTACTTACTCTAAGGAAGATAGAAAAAATGATAAAGAACTAGACGGGGTTCTCTTCTCGTACATTGCAGAATTTATTCCCGTTTGGCTATATCGATTTAGATATATTTTTATAGGTATGATGTTGATTGTCTTTGCAATTATAGGTTGGTTTGGCGAAAGTTTTTAACGGGTGCGTTTCTGCCATAAGAGGCTAAGGAGAAAAATTCCAAAATGTATATTATTATTGCTGCAACAATGATTTTGTTATGCGGAGTTGCTTTATTTATTTGGACGATAAAACACTTAAATTCGGAAACACATAATAAAAAAGAGTATGTTAATGATCCTACCCCTTCTTTTGAACAAACAATCCTATTCGAGTTAATCAATCGAATATTAAGGGCACTGCCACTTAAGGTAATGAAAGGACTATTGATTATCGTCTCAATTGGATTAATACTTTTATCTCTATTTTGGTTTTCGCTTTTATTATAAAGCGTTCTTATTCAGCTACCGGGAGTTCAATAAGAACTGTTCTATTAAATGATAAATGTGACAAAAAAGGATACTGCAACAACAGTACCCTATAAGTTAAAATAATCTAATATGAAAATTAAAGCGAACGAAAAAGAGGCTAAAAAATTTAATATATAATTGACTTTCTTTTCCTTTAATAAATAACTTTCGATTCCAAATAACAAAAAGTTTAACGAAAGAAATAGCATACCAAATGAATGATGGGTATCAATGAAAAACAATGAGAAATATCCGACAATTAAAACAATCTGTAAATAAAAAAGGGGTTTAATCCTTTTCTTCTCTTTTTCGAAGAACTTATCTAAAAATCCCATTGTCAATCATTCCTTAACTAAAGTCTTAGCGTAATTATACTACAATTAGGACAGCACTAAATTATTGAAGATCTAAAAAGTCCCTTTTTTTTTCAAAAATAGATTGTGAAAAATTACACTTAAACTACCATGAAAATTAACTTCTCTGAGATCTGAAAAATGGCAATACTTAAATAGACGCAGCTCATTCATTTTTTAAAAAAGGGGAGGAGCGTCTGATCCATGGTGTATATGTACTTAATTAATGAATTAGGAAGCTTCTGTTATTGTAACCGAATAGCCTAAGTTTTCTAGTCTTCGAACTGAATGGCGTACAATAGATTCCTGTCTCTTTTTATCAAAGTAGTCTTCGCCTAAGTCTACATACATTTCTTTTCTAGTTAACAGGTAATATGCGATTCGTAATATCGCATGTGCAACTACAATTGCTGCTCTTTTGTTGCCTTTTCGTCCAGCTGTTCGTCGATACAATGCACCAAGATAGTTTTTTGAACCCCTGACTGATTGAGCTGCTTCAGTTAATGCTGATCTTAAATACTTATTTCCCTTTTTGGATTTAGTCGATTTTCTTTTCCCTGCACTTTCATTATGTCCAGGTACGAGAGCTGCCCATGAACAAAGATGTGCCGCAGTTGGAAATTGGTTTTTAACATCAGTACCGATTTCAGCTAGAATTTGTTCAGCCATTCTTCTGGCGATTCCAGGAATTGAATCCAGTCTTTCAATATCTTCTTCATAAGAGGTAACTCGTTCAGCTATCTCTTGATCTAGCATTTCGATTTGCTCAGTTAGAAAATCAATGTGAGTTAAAATCGTTTTAAGCATTAATCGTTGATGTGGATTTACATAGCCTTTAAGTGCTAATTCAAGTTCCTCTTTTTTCTTTTTCATTGTACGACGAGCAAAGTTTGCTAGCTTTTCAGGATCATCTTCGCCATCTGCAATAGCTCGAAGCATATCCTTTGCTGAAACCCCCATAATATCAGAAACAACAGAACCTAGTTTGATATTGGCTCCTTCTAAAACCTTTTGAATCCGATTATGTTGTCTCGCCCGTTCCTCAATAATACTACGACGATAGCGAACTAGTTCTCGCAATTCTCTTTGAGTCCGATTTGGAATGAAACTCGCTTTCAGTAAACCATGGCGAAGAAGTTGTGCAATCCATTCGGCATCTTTAACGTCGGTCTTGCGACCTGGGAGTGCCTTCATGTGTTGGGCGTTTACAACTAGAAACTCAATCTCTTCAGATTCTAGTAGGTTGACAATAGGTTTCCAATAAACACTCGTGCTTTCCATTGCGACATGGGTACAACCACGTTCTTTAACCCAGTCGATTAACTTGAGTAGAAACAATGTTTTAGTAGAAAACGTTTGAATCTCCTTTCCATCAGGTGTCATAATACACGCAGTGATATTATCCTTATGAACATCCATACCACATGCTCTTTCAATGATTACATCCATTGAAATTCTTCCTTTCTAGGCTTGTAAATTGGAGGCTGGTGCAACAATCAGAATAAGGATTAATCTACCATGAGTGCTTCCCGTAAGGGAGCGACAGTTTGTGATGCACCGTGGTCGTTGGAGTCAGACTAACGGATGGGCTCTATGGCACCATAGTGTATCGACCTTCCTCTCCCAGCCTTAGAACCAGTATGGACGGATTCAATACATTTTCATTCTTTGTGGTGAAGAGCTGGTTTTTAGCAATTCATGGATGGCTAACGGGTGCGTTAGTTCAACAACAAAAAATATTGTTGTTGTAGTAAATGAGGTCATTTGTAGTACAAAAAAGGATAGGAAAAGCAGTATCTATTTCTGCTTACCTATCCTTTTATATTTCCCTAATATAATGTGTGACATTATATATAAAACTTTATTTTGAGGGTATTCTAAATATTCTCTTGACTTTTAATAAAAACATTTAGAGATGGTTTTTCTTCTTTCTTTGATGTTAAGGGCCAGATTGTTGAAGAATCTTATTATCAAATCTCTAAATTATCCGTTTTTCCTGCTATTTTGTATGTATTTTTCCAGAGTCCAACCATTTTCCTTGAGAGTATGATTAATCTTATCTGTCATTTCAGCCATATGAACAAGGAAGAGGGCTGCTTGTTTCGGACTTTCCTTTGTCATTTCTTTAATTTCGTCCATTAATTTCACCTTGAATGCCTTAGCAAAATTTTTATCCATATTACATGCTCCAGAAGTCATCATAACCAACATTTGAATCGACTTTTTTTAATGCCTTAATTAACTTTGATGCATTTTTTTCTGACGGTTTAAAGGCATTACCTGAAGCCAAACGACTAATTGTTGAATTTGAAACTCCAGAACTATTTGCTAGTTCCGTTTGTGATATACGATGTTTTTCTAAAAACTTCCCGAATTTTGAACCTCGGCGTCCAATTCCAAACATAAACTCCATCTCCAATTAAATTTCTTTAGTATGAGTATGGTCAATTCTGAATTGTTTCAAACTTCCCGACTATTAAAAAATGAATTGTCGCAAATTTCCCAACAATTTAGTTCTTAAATAATCAATTGGACATACATTAGATACCAAGATGATGAATTAATGACACCAACGTAGAAATATGAGGATAACCAATGAAAGAGGAGGAATTACTTGATGACATCAGCCTACAGAACAACGCTTCGTATGCATCCAGTTTTTAAGGATTATCTAGATGAATTGTTTCATTGCACTTATTTAGACAGAACACAACTAATTCGGTTAGCACTTGCAACAGCTCCATCTAATCCTGAATTTATAAAATTACTTAGACAGTACCAAAAATCTAAAACATCTTTACCTTCTATTCCGTGGGATGTATCCGATAACACCATTTTCTTGGAACAATGTCCAGATATAAGTAGGGGAGGGGAGGGATATCATAATGATGTCACTACAGGAAGAGCCGAAATTAAAACAGCTCCTGATCCTGGAGATATTAAACGACCTGTAACCGAACCAGAAAACATCCAAAATAGATGCATTCAACAGACTGAGAGACGGACAGGGGAGGTTCTTGAGCGAAAATTCTTTAAAGAATCAGGTGGAATTAAAATCACGATTAATTAAATAAAAAAAGTTCCGTGTTCATACGGAACTTATATTGTTAAAGAAAAATATTTAAGTTTCAGAGATTACATGTTTATCATTGCTGTTACTACAAGCATATTTGGTAGTTCCTCGTAGTCTTTCAAAAGTCGATAAATAATCAGCAAATATCTTATCGAAGATTGGAAAACAAATGTACATGCTATACAAAAATATTAGACGATACGAGGGGAGGAGAGAAACAATAAACCAAAATATATCACAAGAAGTCCTCAGTATTGCTTCAAAATACTTATTTAACGATTATGACGATTAACAGCCTGATTAAGTATATGCCCAAAACATCTTCCCTATCGGCTGCAAGTGTAACAGTGTAACACAGTTGACATTGGTAATTGTCATTACATTTTGAAAGGAGATTCGAAAAAATGATTGAAGAGAAAGGATTAGGCAATAAGAAAATAAATCGAGTGGGCATTTCACTTTCAAACAAATATGATTCAAAATTACGTAAGCTTGCTACTGCTTGTGGAATGGGTCATACAACATTAGCTGGACTTATAATTGAAAAATGCTTGAACAATGCACAAATGGTTGCAGAGTTACAAAAAGAATATTGCATTCAATCAGCTTATAAAGTTGTTGTCATCAATAATAAAGGCGAGCTTAATTATGTTCTGAGTGGGAGGGAAGACTTGTGAGCTGGGTTAGCTTCATTACAGGCGGTATGACTGTAATTTTCGTGTATGCTTTATTTACTGGTAGTAGGGACAATGAAGTAATGCAGTTAGCTGTTGAAGAAAATTCTCCAGAATTAAACATGGTTGTAAATGGACCATCTGGCCGTTTAGTTACATTGTCCTGTCAGACTTGTAGAAAGTTGAAAAGGCACAAAGAGATACAGCCAAACCTATTCCAGTGTACAAAATGTAAGCGCCATGTGGATATAAGAGCTTCCTAACTAGTAACTAAAATATGATTATATAGTTTTATGGATATACCACATACCCGTCAAGCTAACAAAAGAGGAAGCTCGAACTTTTGAGCTTCCCCTTTTGTTTTTTACAAGTATTTTATTGAATTTCCAACATACGTATTTCCGAAATGTCGGCATATAGTGTGATTCCCCCTTAATAGGGGCTTTGTTACGTTTAATTACTTTAGATTTGTTGTTTATTTAAGTTGGCAACCTATATTACGTTTAAATAAAAAAGGCTGCCATTCTCAGTGATGGAATTAACAGCCTCAAAAACAGGAACATATTCAAAAGGGGGTACCATTATCTTACAAATAATTAATCGAACTTACAAGAAAAGTATCGGCTTCGTTTTGTAGCTTTTTGTGGCTTTAGTTGCTCAAAAACAATGTAACATAATGGATGTTTTGTTACATTAGGCCATTTTTAGTTTTGTTGCTTTACAATTATTCTCCACCATCATCAGTATCACTTCCGTCTCCATCATCACTATCTGTATCGAAAAAGTCATTTATTTGACTCACAATACTTTTATTTTCGTTAACAAGGTTGTTGTTTTTTAAAAACTCACCAAGCGAAAAACTATCAAATATCTGATCTTTATCTTTACGGATATATACAAAAATAACTAAGATTAATATAATCAATAAAATCAATGGATAAATCACTTGTACCACCACCCTTACAAAAATATTATTAAAGAGTGTAAAAAAAGAGAACTGTCCTCTTTAACTGCCGGTTTCAAAAGTATCAGCTGCGTTTGCAGCTTTTTTGTGTGTGATTAAGTGAAAATCTAATGTAACTTAATACACGTTTTGTTACATTGGAGAATTGTCAAATCTTTGTTTGTTAAGCTAATGAAGCAGGATAGCTATAGAGAAACCTTGTTTGCTTTTGATTCGGTTATTACTGTCTTTTATGAATTAGCATTAATTTTATGAGAAGGAAATACAGGTCTTTCACCTATCGTTCAATCACCCATAAGCTGAAAACAGGGTGATGAATATGCAAAAACGGAACCAGATGGACAAAACTTCTATTCATCAAAAATATTTTCGTCCATCTTGCTTGAAAGCTTTAAATTTAAGATTCGGTTGGGAGTTCTATTCACTTTTTTCTGAAAAGCCTCATGACCAAATCAAATTACCTTCTGAATTGACTAGAACCCCCGAAGATACCCTTCTTAACTATTTTAGCGTCCTGCGTGAAGCTGAAAATATGGGAGGGAGGAGTTGCGGTACGGTTGGTCAGGCACGCACTCCATTTCCAATTGCTTATAACTTTCTGTCTAAAGAGTATCAAAATAAATTAAGCTATGATGAATATTTTAATTCGTTTGCTGGTGTAGGGCATACGAGTTTGATAAAGCTTTGTAGAGTACCAGATATAAAACATGGAATAAGATTTTTTTATGAAATCGAAACGATTGAAGGGTCTTTGGACAAAAGAGCAGAGTATTTTGGGTATTATTACGGATTTATCCAGCTTGTTAATGAAAAAGATGGGTATCAAATTTCTGACTTGAGTAAGATTGAGGAGGACTTTCTATGCGCGCCTTATCATGGATGGAGTCATGATGCGGAAGCAGTTGTAGAGGTGAAATACGGAGGTTGGTGCAAGCTGATTCAAAAAAGATACCCAACCATAACAAATGGATATGTTAAAAATATTTACTTCCAGGGTAACGATGGAGCCGATTATTGCATGATTTTTTTCACGCTAACGAATGGAACTGATGTGGAAATTGCTCAATTTCGTAAAGTAGGAAATAAAGAATGGAAACAGGTTAATATGAAGCCCGAAGAAGAGTGTTTAACCGAAAAAACAGATGATAATTTTTAACTGGTTTTCCTTTGAACAAAGCAAAAAAAGTAGCTGCGTTGGCAGCTACTTTTTTGCCTTAAGTAAAAATTTTTATGTAACATAATAGATATTTGTTACATTGAAAGAATTTAAAAGATCAAAGATAACTGCCTCAGTGATTTTCGGTTCCAACTACGTGAAGAAAAAATGAAAAATTGAAGGAGAATTTAGTTGTAAACTAGGATTCGAAATTTTCCATGTTTTGATTAATGCGTAAAAGGGTACAATATCGGCGGTGAGGCGAGATGACTGAAATGAATGAGCAAGAACTATTTTTATTAAAGAGAGAGGTCAGCAGGCTTCTAAAAGATTTTATGATGAGTTCAGATCCTATTAGTAAAGAACTGATTCGACAAGAGGTATTATTTCTATGTACTGTTATAGCTGATCATGAGCAAGTTCCTGTAGATTAAAAAAACAGGGCTTTTTTGTTTATTACATTGGAAAATTTCAGATTTGTTGCTTCTTAAGCTAACGGTTAGTTTAACAATTATAGATGAAAAGAAAAGGGCCTTAGGTTAAGGTGTGGCCCTTATTTACCTTTTGTGTATTTGAAATTTCATAGCATTACCTTCTTGTTTGGCAATTATATCAGTTTTAGGCAGGCAACCCCTTTTGCTATTTATATCACTGTTAATTAGTGTATTACCAGATAATCTCATAGGGTTAAGTGGACCTGCTGTCTATTTCACAATCGAGATATTTTTAGGGGTTCCGATAAGATTTATATATAGTGAATACACACCATTCCATTTTTATCTTTTATCGGTAATCTTAATTTTAAAACCAACTTTCAGTCTTTTAAACGAATAAATTGAAATTTAATTAGTATTAGCTGTGTATGCAGCTTTTTTTGTGGGATCAAACCAAAAATGAATGTTACAAAATACACGTTTTGTTTCATTGTGAAATCTCAACTCTTTTGTTTATTAAATGATTAGAATAGATATAATAATTTTGGTAATTTTGTTATAATTTACAATAGTCTGGTAAAATACCTTGTTCTAGAGGGGGGATCCTTTGAAAAAAATACCAATTTTATTGGTTTTATTCAGTATGTTGCTTGTTCTAGTGGCTTGTTCATCAAAGGAAACTGTAAATGAGAAAACAAAGAAAATAGCTTTACCTAAAGATATCCCTACTTTTGTTAAAGAAAGTGATTTTGCAAATATTGATTGGGATAAAAAAGCAGTTAAATTCGGCGAAAGAGGTAGCATTCTTGGGAACGAAAATAAGTCAGGTGTAATTGGAGCGGATATGCCAAGTTTAAACGGTCAAAAGTGGATGTGGCATCTTTGGGGCGTTGATGATGCGGAGTTGACCGTTGTTGGATTTCATAAAGAATCACAAACAGTACACAAAATTTTAGTCAATGGGTGGACAATAGATGTTTCCGGTCCAAATAACGGAGCAGATTCACATGCTCCATCGGCTGTGAAAATTCCAAAGTCGGGAGAATGGGCCATATTGCTTTATACTAATGGTAAATTCTTCGATACATTGGTTTATGACATTAAAGAATAACAATAACATAATGTATATTTTGTTACATTGGGTGAATTTCGAAAAAGTATTCTAACCTTTTTAAAATACAAAAGAAAAAGAGAGTATAGTTTACAACTAAGGGTTTCCTTCTAGGGGACAAAAGTTTAAAATCATACAAAATAACAATAATTTAACATCTAAAAAAGCATCGGTTTCACCGATGCTTTTTAAATAGCTATTGCTTTTTTAAGTTAAATCGAGTTATTTCTTTACCATCTAAAGTTACTATTAGAGAAGCTTCTAAAGCATTATCCTTAAGTTTATTTAATTTTTCTTTTGATGGAACTCTTAGAGGAACTTGTAGGTTTTCTTCGCTTACACCCAAATCGAAAGTTAAAATGTATTTTCCTATTTTATTAGGATAGATTTCCCCATCAAAAGAAGTTCCATAGCCTACACCCGTTCCATCATATGAAGAGGGTTTAAAAATATTAAAACCAACTGTTTCTTTGGAGATAGCCACTAATTTATCATTTGGTTCAATTTTTACTTGTAATCCCTTGCCACCAATTCCTCCTATTTTTTTATTACTATTATTTTTAATTTCAAATTCATAATATAACGCCGTTGGTACCAGTTCCTGCCCTTTTTTATCACCTTCTGTTATACCTATTGCGCCAACCTTGCTTTTATCATTAACAATATCAGCTTTTGAATTTACAAGTTGTAAAGATGACTTAGACGAGCAAGCTGTTAAAAGAGTAAAAAGTAATATTAAGCCTAAAGCCATAATAAATCGTTTCATTTTGAATCCCCCTTTTTTATCCAACCTATCCCCCATATTCCATCACAATATTTCCATATATTTGAAAAATACTAATGTAACATAATACATATTAAGTTACATTTGGTTTCCCTAAAATAACGGACTTATCCACTCGTCCTTTGTTAGGTAACATTTTGAAAAATAAGTTTCATTCATCTGTGACTAGGCCTAAAGGGGTACCACCAGCAAAACGCTAATTTACAACGTTAAGAAGATTCCAAAAAAAAAATCCTAATTTCTTAGCATTAAAAAGTAATCCTAATTAGATAAAAAAGAAAGTGTATTTAAATTCCCAATGTGAAGGTTTGCAAAATTCTAGAAAATTACCACATTTGCCTCCTTTTCTTTTCATATACATCAAATATGGACAAGAAGAAGGGTGAGCATTTAAATTGGTTAAACAAAGTCTTATCAAAGGTACAATCATTCTAACCGTGGCAGCCTTTATCACAAGATTATTGGGATTCGCTAACGGAATAGTAATGGCTAATATAATAGGACCTGAAGGTGTCGGTCTTATCATGATGGCAATGCCAGTTACAGGACTCTTGATCACTTTGACTACGTTAGGTCTCCCTGTAGCCATATCAAAACTTGTAGCCGAAGCGGAAGTAAAAGGAGACCATAAAAGGGTAAAAAAAATACTTATCGTTTCTTTAATGACGACAAGTATGTTAGGTCTTATATTAATGATTGGAACCTTTATGGGTGCTAAATTATTATCTTCAGTTTTCCTAACAGATCAAAGAGCTTATTATTCTTTGATCGCGGTAATTCCAATAGTACCTATCATTGCAGTATCTTCTGTAATCAAAGGATATTTTCGCGGTAAACAAAATATGACACCCATTGGAGTTTCTCAAGTTATAGAACAGATTGTTAGAATATGCTTTATCTTTATTTTCGTTCAATTCCTTCTTCCTTATGGAATCGAATTCGCTGCTGCTGGAGCAGTTCTGAGTGGAATTATTGGTGAAGGAGCTTCTTTACTATACTTAGTATCTGTTTTTAAATGGTCAAAACGAAAACAGTTTAAGTTACGCCGTTCGTTCTTCAAGCATATCAGCAAAGGAAAGCAAATTTTTTATGATTTACTTCAAACCGGTCTACCTACAACAGGAAATGGGTTAATACAATCGATTATCGGAGTTATACAGCCCATTCTTATTACTCAAAGTTTGGCTTTGGCTGGTATTGGAACGGCACTAGCTACAAAACAGTACGGTATCATAATGGGATATGTTTTACCACTATTAATGCTCCCGGGTTTTATTACAAACTCTATGTCTGTTCCTTTAATCCCTGCAATTAGTGAGGCGAATGAAAAAAATGAACGATCACTTATTCATAATAGGACTCAGCAAGCTGTTAGAATCGCTTTAATTGTAGGAGTCCCAAGCACCATTATTTTATATCTTTTTGCAGAAATGTTAACTACCCTTATTTATAGGTCACCAGAAGCAGCTATTCTTTTAAAAATGATGGCCCCTTTTTATCTTTTACAATATTTTCGTGTACCTTTACAGTCAATCATAATAGGGTTAGGGAAAGCAAATGTTGTAATGATTAATGATTTAGTGGCTTCTATTTTCAAACTTGTATTAATCTTTTTTTTAGCTTCTAATCCAGACTTTGGTATTTATGGTGTATCTTTAGCAATATGTGCAAGCATAGTATTTGGAACTTCTCTTCACTTTTTAACAATATCCAAAATAATTGGTTTTAATTTTATTCTAATTGACTTTATTAAAGTAATTTTTTCTGGTTTTATTATGGGTTACGTTGGTCTATTTACCTTTAGGTACTTTAGTGGTGAAATTAAAAACCAAATAATATCATTAATCATTTCCTTAACATTATCATTGTTAATTTATTTATTATTCATGATAAGTTTCAAAGTCATTTACTTAAGAAAAAACAATAAATAACCCGATTTAATAATCGTAAATCCATCCAAAAAGAAGAGCGACATTTTTGTTTTAGAATTGCCCGATTGTTGAAAGTCAGAGGCTGTAGGGCCATTACTTCATTAAGAAATATCCTTTTAGGGGTACAACAAGAATTCGTTCGTTTTGAGGCCACTTATAAACAAGAGAAAAGATTTGAGTGGCCGTTTTTATTAAACCATTACCCCATTTCTACATAGTAGCTAAAATTTCTTGTATTTTATTTCTTACAAGAGGATAAAAATCATTTTTTGCATCGGTTGTGCTATTACCCCCGAAAAATCCTGTACCTGGGCAAGTTTTAACAGCATGTCCTTTACTGTTATCTAAAACCCTTTCACCAGTATTCATATCCCACCAATGATGGTATTGGATACTGTCTATAGAAGGGGTCAATCCAAATTTGATACAAAGCAAAGCTGCAATCGTAATGATGGTTTCTCTCTGTTCCGGGGTCATTTGATCGTTTCCAATATCAAAATTCCCAAGATTTTCAATTGCTACTGCATTTGCTTCAATTGCTGGCGTTACAGATTTATTTATCAGCCCATACGAACCTTGTGGAGGTGTGTTAAACGGTCTTCCCACTACTACTTTTCCGTCAGGGAATGTCGTCAATTGTTGGCTTATATCTGACCATCCCATCTGTTTTACATGAAGGTCCTTCATTTGATACATCAATGAAAAATGATTGGAACCGTTATAATCCTTATACGATGGCCACCATGTGTGATGTTCCTGGAACCAGGTAATTCTCCTTGTGATTTTTTGATTAAATAACCAATCCCTAAATTGCTCCCTCGTCATTAATATAAATTGTCCATTCATTGTTAATTTTGTGGGAATAATCTTTAATTTTTGCCCAACAAATAAGATATCAGTGGTAAGTCCGTTGGCCGATTTTATTAATGCAACTGACGAATTAAACGCTTGAGAGAGCTTCCATAGCGTATCTCCTGCTACAACTTGATATATTATTGGAACACGCAGTTTTTGACCAACTAATAATACCTCAGACTGTAATCCATTGAATAATTTAAGATCATTTACAGTTGTCACATATGTTTTAGCGATTTTCCATAACGTATCCCCTGATTTTACTTCATAAGTATTCCTAGGATTATTAGCTGCAAGGGCTGGAGAAATATTTAGGGACAACATTAAGAACAAGCTTAAAATAAATACAGCTTTTTTGTTCATATTTAATCTCCCTTCTACAAATTAGCTTTTAGGCTCCTTATATTTTTTGGAAAAGGCAATGAAAATATCCCAGTGTTTAATTTCATACTAAGGTTTGAATTCAATCTAAGATATAATCCTTATGCCGAGAATATAGTGTTAAAGATAAAGTTATCGGAGGGGAGATTTAATGCAAATTCATGTCGTTCAACCAGGTGAAAGTTTACGGCAAATTGCCCAAAGATACAGTACCACTGTTCAAGAAATCATCATTATGAACAACATTCAAAATCCAAGCATGATTTATCCAGGATATAAATTATCCATACCTTTTGTGGGTACCCGTATTGTTTCGATTCGTGATCTTTATCTTCCATTGCAAAATTCGAAGCCAAGAACGGAAATTGTTACGCATGTGGTGATACACTTTATTTCAAATGCTGCAAGTAAACCAAATGATCCTTATAATATTCAAGATGTGTATCGTATTTTTCTCAATAATGGTGTCTCTTCACATTACTTGATTGGAAGAAGTGGTGAGGTGTATCGATTGGTTGATGAGAATCGCGTCGCCTATCACGCAGGGAAAGGTAATCTACCTGGGTTTCCATCGTACCAAAATAGATTAAATGAGTATTCTATTGGGATTGAATTATTAGCTATTGGCACCCGAGATGAGATGTTACCCCTAATGTCAGCACAAACATATGAGGCGATTGCGCCTTCTAATATTGGATATACAGATGCACAGTACCGTTCTTTAAATCTTTTATTGGATGATATTATTGGACGTCATCCCACTATTAAAAGAGACAGGCAACATATTGTGGGCCACGATGAGTATGCACCGGGAAGAAAGACAGATCCCGGAAAATTGTTTGATTGGTCGCGAATCAATTTTACAGGACAGTTGGTCCATACGGTAAAAGGAGGCGAATCATTATGGTTGATTGCTCAAAAATACGGTACAACAATCAATTCCATTGCCAAATGGAACAATATTAATCCGAATAGTCCATTATGGGTTGGTCAAAAGTTAACAATTCCTGTTAAAAACCAGGGGACCACCTATACGGTACAATCAGGAGATTCTTTGTGGAAAATCGCACAAAAATTTGGAGTTAGTTTTGAAGCTCTTGCCAAAATGAACAATCTGAGTTCCAATGCTTATCTTGTAGTTGGGCAAAAATTAATCATCCCCAGATAACATTTTTTCTACTAGTCCCATGTTTTAGTACTTATTCATAATCTATACCTAAAACAAGGGCTCTAATGATTCTTAAAGACCTTCCATTACGACATTATTTTTTATTAAAGATAAAGGGTACCATTTTTTTTATAATGCATATGTTAGCTAAGTAAATGGTTTATCACCCATATAAGAAAATAATATCCTACAGTGCCTATAAAAAATTTTTTTAGGGAAAATCCGAAATTTATTTTGTTTATTGTAGTGAAAGTAACATACTAACCCACACATTCCCCTATAACAAAGTGATTGAACTAATAAAACCATTTCTTACTCCCTCACTAATTTGAATATTTATTTATATATAGCGATGTCATATTACTTTCATTTCTGTACACAAATATCACGTTGAAAATCGTAAAGGATATTGTAGAAAATTTGTTCTGCTATTGGGGTGACTTTATGAAGATACATGTAGTAAAAAGTGGCGATACACTTTGGCGTATCTCCCAACAATATGGTATCCCGATAAACCAAATTGTTGTAGCTAATGGCTTGGATGATCCTAATAGGCTGGTGTTAGGTGAAGCATTGGTCATTCCAGCACCCTATCAACAATATATTGTTCAACGTGGTGATACCCTATGGTTAATTGCAAGCCGTTTTGGGGTGACCGTACAAGAGATTGTCAATGCAAATCAGTTAATAGATCCATCCAAACTTTATATTGGCCAATTACTAACCATTCCTGTTGTATATCACAATATTCAGCCAGGGGAAACCTTATGGGTGATTGCAAACCGCTATGGAACAACCGTTTCTGCTATCGTCCAAGCAAACCAAATTCAAAATCCTGGAATAATACATGTTGGCCAAAGACTGAGAATCCCGGAGGCCCCTAAAACTGCCATTGAAGTAAATGCCTATGTAACAGATATGAATCAGGCAGGAGCAAATCTTGTGGCTCCACTGGCACCATATTTTACCTATATCAGTCCATTTAGTCATCGTGTGGAGGAAGATGGCAGCATTACCCCTTTAAATGATGACGCAATCATTCAAGTGGCTCGAAATCGAAATGTTTCTCCGTTGCTTGTCCTTACTAATTTTGTTGGAAGTATGTTTAGCTCCGACCGGGCAGCGCTCGTTTTAAGAAATCAGGACATTCAGAATAAGGTTATTACGAATGTTTTGACAATGTTAAAAGAAAAAGGATACGCAGGATTAAATGTTGATTTTGAATATGTATTCCCTGAGGATCGGGAAAATTATAATAATTTTCTCCGTAAAGTAGTAGAACGTTTAAGGCCAGAAGGTTTTTCTGTTTCAACTGCACTCGCACCAAAGCTTAGGGCTGAACAAAAAGGATTATTATATGAAGCTCACGATTATGCTGCCCATGGGGAAATTGTTGATTTTGTTGTGATTATGACTTATGAATGGGGCTGGATTGGAGGAAGTCCAATGGCAGTAGCACCCATTAGTCAGGTAAGAAAGGTACTTGATTATGCAGTTACAGTGATTCCGAGAAATAAAATTGTAATGGGTGTGCCTTTGTATGGCTATGATTGGAAAATCCCGTGGAAATATGGAACGTATGCTAGGATTGTCGCTCCAAAAGAAGCCGTCAACCTTGCTGCAAAATATGGTGTCTCTATTAGTTATGATGACACCTATCAATCCCCATACTTCCGTTATACGGACGAATCAGGCCAACAGCATGAAGTATGGTTTGAGGATGCCCGAAGTGTACAAGTAAAATATGATACCGTCAAAGAATACAATTTACGCGGGCTAAGTTATTGGGTTCTTGGAACTGCTTTTCCTCAAAACTGGGTAGTTCTAGCAGCAAATTTTACAATAAAAAAATTGTAATTAAATACTTTAATCCTGGCTACCAAAAGGGGCACTTTCCTTATGTAGCCGTTTTTATTTTATATGGCAGAAATGAAACAAATTGTTTTAAAAAAATAATTATCTTACTTGATTCATATTCTTAAGAATATTACCAGACTTAAGTCTGGTGTTAACAAATGATATTTTTCTATTATAGTAAACCCAAAATGCCCACTCTTAAAAAATTTATTTTTATTCTACTAAGATTTAAACTTGAACATCCCTTTTTAATGATGCGTATCAATCATTTTTCCTTCTATTTATATACAGTCTTTTTCCAATTTAAATCGTAACCTCAACATAAATATCAGTACCTGAACGGAAAACTCTTCATTAAAATATAAAACCTCGTAAAAGATTAATATTTTCTATCTTTAAAAGGAATATAAATTTTAAGAAGAAATATTAAAGGGGGTAAATACTATTCAAATTCATGTTGTTCAAAAAGGAGAAACATTATGGGCGATTTCTCAGCGGTACGGGATTACCATTAATCAAATTGTTAGTGCAAACCAGTTAGAGAATCCGAATCAATTAGTGGTGGGATTGGCCCTTGTCATTCCAACAACCTATCGGACTCATACTGTTCGTTCGGGCGAAACGTTATGGATGATTGCCCAGAAATATGGAACAAGTATTCAGGCAATTGTTCAAGCAAATCAAATCAGTAATCCTTCCAATATTAATCCTGGTATGATTTTAATTATTCCAGCAAGAACCCACATCATTCAACCAGGAGAAACCTTATGGCAGATTGCTCAAAGATACGGGACGACGGTTCAAGAACTTATCCGAATAAACCAAATACAAAATCCGAATATGATTTATCCGGGAATGTCTTTAGGAATTCCATTTACAAAGCCTGTAATAGACGTAAACGCCTATACCATCGATACGGGCGAAAGAGGAGGAACCTTGGTTCGAGAAGTAGGCAGATATTTAACTTATTCTTCCCTATTTGCTTATTCAATGACAGCAAGCGGTGGAATAACACCTATAGATGATACCGCTTTTATTCAGGCATCTATAGGTGAAAGGGTTTCTCCAATGATGTGCGTTACAAATTTTACTTATAAAGATCCTGGGTCACGGCTAGCACATACAATCCTCTCAAGTCCTGCGATTCAGGACCAGTTGATAACTAATATTTTGAACACGATAAAAGCAAAAGGATATCGTGGCTTAAACGTTGATTTTGAAAATGTCTACCCACAAGACAGGGACTTATATAATCAGTTCTTACAAAAAGCAGTGGATCGGTTACACCCGGAAGGGTATTTTGTTTCCACAGCATTAGCACCTAAAGTTAGTGCAGAGCAAAAAGGGTTGTTATATGAAGCTCATGATTATCCTGCACATGGAAGAATCGTCGATTTTGTTGTGCTAATGACATATGAATGGGGGTATAGATTAGGACCTCCACAGGCCATATCCCCACTTAACCAAATACGACGAGTGCTGGATTATGCTGTTTCTGTCATTCCAAGAAATAAAATTTTCATGGGATTCCAAATTTACGCCCGTGACTGGCTCCTCCCTCATGTTCAAGGCCAAGAAGCAGAAACCTTCAGCCAACAGGATGCTATCAGAAGGGCCATTCAATATAATGTTGATATTTTATATGATCCTATTGCACAATCACCTTACTTCCGATATACCGATGGACAAGGTAGAAATCACGAAGTATGGTTTGAGGATGCAAGAAGTGCTCAAGCTAAATTTGATACAGCGAAGGACTACGGGCTTCGTGGAATCAGTTATTGGACCCTTGGCTATCCATATCCTCAAAACTGGTTATTGCTTGAAGATAACTTTTTTATTCGAAAGGTATAACACTGAAAGCTTAGAAGCTGAAAAAGCTATTCAATAAAGTTGGATAGCTTCTTAGTAAATATTCATTTTTTCTCCCTTCTTTACCTGGAGACTCTACAGGGAAAGTTCAAGCCATGAGGCCAGATGTATTAACGGAATTCCATTAAGCACAAGCAGACTATTTACTCGTCTCAGTGCAAGACACATAGAAAAAAGATTGTTGAAAAATAATAAATGCGATTTCTTCAACAGGAATCGCATTTATTTTAATTATATTTATCAATTTATCATATTTCTTCTTCCGAAATATGATATATTCGCCAACCTTCCTTTGTCTTTACTAAGATCATTTTACCAAAAAAGGCTGTTTTTATATTGTCTTTTCCAGTATGTATTAACTTGTAATGTGCATAAGAAACATACGTATGTATTGTTTCTACGTCAAACTCTAACAAATCTAAATGCCCAAATTCGTTTATATTCTTCCTAATAAAATCTTTATTACCATAAGTTGTTTTAATAAAATATTCGTCTAAAGTTTGAATATAACCTTCAGCGTCTTTTTTATTTACAGTACTAATCATCGATTTAACAAGAGCGGTTATTTCATTCTCTTCGAATTTATTAAAACCTGTTAACATTATAGTACAATTAAAAACAAGTATAAGTATTAGTCTATTCTTTAAATATTTCACACGATAACACAAACCTTTCTCGATTTTACATTTCCTATATATATTTTCTTTATTTAAAAAGCAATTTATACTTAATTTCATATGGTTCCAACCAACAAAGCTTTTTTTATTGCATGAACCCTTATATCAAACATTTATTATTCATTTTCTCGAATGGCTGCCAATAAGGATTAATGGACAACATCAAAGAGCAATTTTCATTCAGAAACAGGAGAACATAGAAACTTGAAATCTAAAATAGCATTTTATTCTGGTTTGGATTGAAGACTCTTCCAGACCTTTAATACCGTATGTATCGAATTGATATTTCCATTCCCTAATTGTGGATTCAAACACCTTGAACATTTTTACAATTTCAGCTAATGAATAATTACCTTTTTCCCAAGCATTCAATGCTTCAATCTTAAATTCTGGAGTAAAAGATGTTTTAGAAACAAAAATACTCCCCTTATAGTAGTCAGATTTTTATTTTTTAATCTGTCTACCATAAGGGAAGCATATCATTTAGCCTGCATTTTTTTGCTATTTTAGGGTTAGCTTGAATACACCATTATTGGATTGTACTTTTAACGGCACTGAATAATCTTGTTCCTCTTTCGGTTTTAGAGACCTTATAAACTCTGTAAAAGATTGTGCTTGAAATACCTTAAAGGGCAGATCAATTTCAATTACATAACGTTGTTCTGACAATATTAAAATGTGTGGAAAGGGTTTAATCATAACACCACTATGGAAAAAATCAACATATCGGTGAATCTTTTCATTCATTTGTTTTTCACTGTATAGTGTTCGCTGCACCTCAATGAAAAAATGAGTATCCCGGAAAGTACAAAATATATCTGGCTCCACTGTTCCCTTACCACCATACTTTGGTTCCACCAGAAATGTTGTAAGCTTTCCTTGTCTACGAATCTCTTTGTAAGTCTCCAATATGGCTAAAAAGTGACCAATCTTAGCACTGTTTTGTTTTATATTTACATTTGGGCCGAAATAAACAAAGGGAATAAATGATTTTGAACGCTGGATCTCACCGTCACGAAGTAATCTTAATAAAACGTGGTTAGTCGAGTCTTTTGGATTTTTTACGTTTGAAAAGTGCAGCTCTGCTATTGAATCACGGTCCATCACTCGGAATCTATTTAAATCTTTAATTATAGCTTTATCCCTTTTTGTTAACATCGTTAAATACATCCTTTTCAGTGAGTTCTTTTTTCTCATTGGAGGTAGCAGCCTTTGCAAACATATCCTTCCACCCCTCCACCCTGTATACTTCAAGAAGTTTTTCAGCTTTATCCAATGTTAAATATGGGGCTTGTAGCTCTTTTATTTCACTTCGTTTCATTAAGAATCTTCCGGGTGTTTCCTCGCTGATTTTCTCACTTCCTGGGGTGCCAATTATTTTTGAGTTGGAAGCATCTGTAGTTCTAAAACCCATACGGACAGTAAGAAGGCTTCTAATTTTTGTATCTAATATGTCGTGAGAAGGTCTTTGAAGACTGAGCATACAGTAAATCCCTAATGCCCTTCCAAGAGATGCAATTTGCACTAATTTCTTTTTCATTTCCTTATCATCCATAATCATTACAATTTCATCGATTGCCAAAAGGATGTAAGGATGTTTACCGGGAACTTTAGTGATATGATCCACCCTATGTTTATTTAATAATTCCCCCCTTTTTCGCAATTCATGATGTAGATGGTTCAGCATCTTTGTCATATCTTCCGGGTAAACACAAACACTTTTAACATGTTTAATGTCCTTGAAAAGAAAGAACTCACTCATTTTCAAATCCCCTAAATAAATGTGCAGTTCTTCAGGAGTTTTATACTGAATGAGAGTGGATAAAATACTTCTGCATTCTGTGCTTTTTCCTGCTCCCGGTTCGCCTGAAATCAAGCAGTTTGGAGCTGTGACAGCATCATATACCACCCAGCTCCCTTCGTTGTCTACCCCACAAACAATTGGCATTTCAAAGCCTTCTAATACCGGTTTAATCTTCTTGAAATTATAGATAAGCTCCTTTGGTAATGTGGATTTATTGATGGTCAGAACATACTTTTTAAACTCACCTTCAAGCTTTATGTTATCGCCAAACACTTGCTGAAAAGCATAATAGCCTTTCTTGATTAAATCGGGATTTAGTCCAGTAGGAAGGGTGAAAACATATTCAGTGGAAAAGTCAGTGATTTCAATAGAGTGGATTTTAGGGAAGATTTTCTTTTCATTTTCTCCAGTGCCAATCGTTTTATAAATGGAACCGGCTCGAAAAGCTTTTGTAATTTTGTAACGTGCTTTTATGTCAGCCCATAAACTCATTTTAACCACCTCAATATTGGATTAGTTTCAATAAAATAAATGGCTAGGGCAAAACCAACGATAGGTATAATCAGCTTTAATGCTGTTCCTAACCAATGAATCCCTAATTCCTCACATACTTTATCAACTAAAGCTATTCCGATGGTTGCACCAGCTGCTAAAAGCATCCCGGGCCCAAATAACATTTCAATTCCCCCCTTTATTAAGCTATTTAAACCAATCCTCATTACAATCAAGATCTTCCCGACAATCTGGACATAATCTATAGTTTGATTCTTCCGGTGGTTTTTGGTTTCCACATTCGGCACAATATTCCCAATCAAAACTTTCCATCGTTAAACCCCCTTAATAAATTCAACTAACTGATTAGCGAATTCCTTATCCTGTTGTGTTTCAAAGCTGTAATTCACAATATAGGCATATACACATTCAGCAACAAAATCTGTACTAGCTTCATATTTTTCTAGCAATGGAATAAGAGTTTCCCAGCTTTTCATTTTGATAACCTCCTGTTGGTTTATTATGACAATTGAGTTATCTAATAATCTGAAAATTCTTTATCCCCCCGGACCCCCTCTCTTGGCCATCCGGCTTCGCCTCCTTTTAACAGATTTTGTTTTTGGCTTTATATCCGCTTTTTCCGCTGTACAAATGCACTAGACATAGATTCTTGAGAGATTCTTGTAAGATTCTAAAATTCTTGATCTAAGATTCTTGCTAGTATCTAAATCGCCTATGTGTGTTTAAAGTTATGCAGCACTGTTTGTCCAAGTTGACTGGTTTTTGCATCAAAATAGGTATTTTTTTTAGTCTTTTTGGACATTACTTGACCATCTTATTTTTTCTGGATAGGAGAGCGGGAAAATGTTTGGTTTTTTTGGATTAGGTAAAAAGAGAAGCAAATTGGGTAGATGGCTTGATAACCGCGGAATTTCTCAAACGTGGTTAGCTGAAAAGGCCGGAGTGAACAGGAATACAATTAACGAATTGGCAGCTGGCGACACTGATCGGTCTCCGACAACTAGGACTATCAGCAAAATTATTAAAGCATTAAGAGAAGTGGATCCAAGCGTAAAAGCAGATGATTTCTTTGATATGTAAAATATGTAAACTCCTCCGAAACAAATCAAGCATTATTTAAGTATTAGCCTTAAGGCTTATATTACGGGCTAAAGCCATTTAGTCGTACAGATTAACCATCATCACTAGCCTTTTACCAGCATTTTGATAAATAACTATTGTTAATCCTCTGATAAAATAATATAGAGGTGAAACAGATGTTTATTAGTCCGATGCTGCTGGAAAGGGTAGATCAGCCATTTGATTCGGACGAATACATTACCGAACTCAAGTTAGATGGTATAAGACTATTACTTTCTAAATTTAATAATAAAATCCATTTATATACACGCCACAATAACGAGGTTACGGCCTTATTTAAAGAAATATATGAGAATCTTAATATACCCGATGGAACCATTTTGGATGGAGAATTGATTGTTCCGGGAACTGACGGTGCTCCTAATTTCGAAGCTGTCATGGAACGATTTAAATCGAAGAACAGCTCTCACTACCTTCAATACTGCGTTTTTGACATTCTATATTACAAAGGTCAAAAAGTAACTCAACTGCCTTTATTGGAAAGAAAAAAGCTGCTCGCGGAATTGGAATTTGATGAGAAACGAATGGTTCATGTCCAGTGGATCGAAGGGAATGGAATTCCTTACTTTAACCTGGTAAAAGAAAGAGGTCTGGAAGGAATCGTCCTAAAGAAAAAAGACTCCAAATATGAGATAAATAAACGCTCGAACCATTGGCAAAAAGTCATCAATTATTCTTATCAAGATGTTTATCTCACAGGAATGAATAAAAAAGATCATTCATTTTTACTAAGCTCCATAGAAGACGGAACAAATATTGGTGTTATGGAGTTTGTCCCAAATCAAGAAAGAAAATATATCCACGAAAAGGTTAGAGATATTGGAGCAAAAGAAACAGACAAACTAATCATATTTAATGAAGGAATCAAATGTAACGTTAAGTTTAGAAACTGGACCAGTAATCAAAAACTGCGTATTCCTTCATTTCATAAATGGATTTCTTAAACACAAGCCGGGGAAACCCGGTTTTTTTCTACTTTATTTCAAATGTGCTTATTGCTAAACAAACATATGCACTTTGTGAAAGGAGACGTCAAGGAAGCATGGTCCTATGTCTCATATTCTTCACCCCTTTTGTAGGTTTCTTCCTTTTCTTACGGCTCTTTCTCAATATTTGTGGGGGGATGCTACAATATATAGTTAACAAAAAAGAGTAAACCCAATATGCAATTTTGAGTACAAAACGTAATGAACCAAACAGATGATTTTTCTCTTCCACACAATACATTTCTACTGCAGATGCTACTTTTAATGTAAATAATAACTAATAAACCGTAAAAAAGGAGTATAGTGGAAAAAATAAAAAAGCAACCTAATTTGGTTGCTCATGCTTTTCCTCTTTTCTTAGACTCATATCATATTGTATCTGCTTTAGATGTTTAGGTATTACGTATACATACTCTAAGATTATTTCTGTAAATTTAAATAAGGAACTCACTAACTCATCGTCAAATTTTACATTATCGCCGTGTGCTGCTTCATTTCCTATATCCTTGATTATTGTAGACATTTCCGAAAGAATTGGTGGGATTACCCCGTCTTCGGATAATTTTTTCAATTTATTATAAAGATCTCTTCCTTCTGCACCTTTTTCTTTGCACATTCTTTCAAGAGTTCTTCTTAATGCTAGGGCAGTAATAGCTCCGTCAATGTTCCTTACTTTATGTGCTGCTTCGAAAGCTTCTTTCACACCGGAAGGCAACCTTTTAATTTGAGGCTCTATATAAGGATACAATATTTTTTCACTCCAAAAAGGGGCCCCTTCTTGATCACACTCATATGTACTGGACGAGCTTTTTTCTAAAGTAAATTTCTCACATACAGGGCATTGAAAAAGTTTATATACATCCCAAGCTTCACCAATTTGAACTTCACCAAACCCAGGCTCGTATGTAAAATCTGGCATATTGTGCTGATGAGAACTTATTAATTCCATCTGTGTTTTATTTCCACAATGTAAACAAAGCTTTACTTCTTTCACTTTTTACCACTCCTTTCACACCAAAATTCCCCTCGTTTTATTTTCGCTATTTAACCGTTTTTTCCTTCAATAAAAAAGCGAGTATTTCTACTCTCTAATCAATCTGTTGGTACCCAATTTAACCCCTTCTTGATGATTAAGGGGTTTTTTTTGCTTTTAGGCTTATATTACAGGCTTAAGCCTGTTTTAGGTATCCAATGAACTACAATAACTTTTAGAGGAAGAAAGCGCCCTGCTTCTGTTAAAATGCTTGCTCCATCAACGGATCGTTATCCACCATACGTTCATTTTTAACTTAACGCCATTCGCAAATGTATGGTCGTTGAAAAAAGTGTGTGTATTTGGTATCTAAAACGAAAGTCCCCAGCTTAAATGCCCTAAAAGTGGGAGAGTTGTCAGAAATAATAAACTAAAGTTGGTAAAATATTAAAGGGCTCAGGCAAATGCTTGAGCTCTTTTACTATGTTAAAATAAAGGTCGAGAGGATTTTTACCTATCTTCATAGAATTTTATAATTTAATCATATTTTGGGGGAGAACCATGCTTACAGGTGAATTTAAAAATAAAGTTGATAACATATGGGAAACGTTTTGGACAGGTGGAATTTCTAACCCACTGTCTGTTATCGAACAAATTACTTATTTACTTTTCATGAAGCAACTTGATGAACAACAAACAAAACAGGAGCGCCGTGCAAGACTAAGCGGTGGTAAAATAACAAACCCAATATTTACCGAGGAAGACAGTGATATCCGCTGGTCTAATTTTAAAAATAAGACTGATGCACAAGAAATGTTTGAAATTGTAAAAGACAAAGCCTTTCAGCACATGAAAGAGCTAGGCGGAAAAGACTCCAAGTTTGCAAGGCATTTGGACAATGCTGTTTTTATTATCCCTACCCCGCAGCTGCTTCAGCGAGTCGTAACGGCTATTGATGCGCTTTTGGAAGAAATGACGGACAAAAATAAAGACACCATGGGTGATTTATACGAATACCTTCTTTCAAAGCTATCCACTTCAGGCACAAATGGTCAATTTCGTACACCACGCCACATCATCAAAATGATGGTGGAGCTTATGCAGCCATCTTTAGGTGATAAAATCGTGGACCCAGCTGCCGGGACCGCTGGTTTTCTTGTTGCAGCTGCTGAATACATTACAAAGAACTTTAATGAAGAGTTATTTATTAAGTCAGGAAATGAATCGCTTCAGGATCATTATAAAAAATCCATGTTCTATGGATTTGATACGGACCAAACCATGCTCCGTATTGCCAGCATGAATCTTATGCTTCATGCAGTAGAAGATCCCAATATGGAATATAAAGATTCTCTTTCAAAGGGGAATTTGGAGGAAGAACAATATACTCTAGTGTTAGCCAATCCTCCATTCAAAGGGTCCCTTGATTATAGCGAAGTAGCTGATAACCTGCTTGCCAAAGTTAAAACAAAGAAAACGGAGTTATTGTTTTTGGCGCTAATGCTCCGTCTACTCAAAAACGGTGGTCGCTGTGCTGTTGTGGTACCGGATGGTGTACTATTTGGATCGTCTAATGCACACGTTGCTATTCGGAAAGAAATTATAGATAACCATAAATTAGAGGCAATTATCTCGATGCCTTCAGGTGTGTTCAAGCCGTATGCGGGGGTTTCAACTGCAATCATGATTTTTCAAAAAACAAGCATCGGTGGAACGGATCAGGTGTGGTTTTACGATATGAAAGCAGATGGTTATTCACTTGATGATAACCGCCGTGAATTAGATTTAACTAATCATGAAGAAAACAACATTCCGGATATTATTAATCGTTTTCACAACCTTGATGCAGAAAGAACGCGAGCACGAACTGAACAGTCGTTCTTTGTTGAAGTTGATGAAATTCGCGCCAATAACTACGATTTAAGTATTAAACGTTATATGGAACAAGTTTTTGAAGAAGTAAGCTATTCTTCCCCAAAGCAGATCCTTCAGGAAATAAATAACCTGGAAAATGAAATTAAAGCAGGTCTTCAAAAAATAGGGGAGATGTTAGGGTGAAGAATACAATAGAGAAAATAATATTTAAATTACGGCAAGTAACGTTAAAAGATATTAGTGAAGAAATACAATATGGTTATACACAATCTTCATCAAAAAAGGAAATTGGACCTAAATTCCTTAGAATTACTGATATACAAGATAATAATGTTAATTGGGAAGAGACTCCTTACTGTGAAATAAGTGATGCAGAAACAAATAAATATAAACTATTCGATGGTGATATTGTAGTTGCAAGGACAGGGGCCACTACAGGAAAGAGCTTTTTAATAAAATCTCCTCCAGAATCGGTATTTGCCTCTTACTTAATTAGAATAAAACCAAATAAAAACCTTGTCTTACCTAGATATTTATGGACTTTTATGCAATCTAGATCATATTGGAATCAGATTAATACTGTTTCAAACGGATCGACTCAGCCTGGTGTAAATGCCTCAGTTTTATCTAAATTAAAAATTCCTTTACCCTCTCTGAACATCCAAAAGATAATTGCAGATGTTTTTACAGAGTTAGAAATTCTTATTCAAAAGCGTAAAGAAGTAATTACAAAGATGGATGAGTTGGTTCGCTCTGTTTTTCTTGAGATGTTTGGGGAACCAACAGCCAATCAACATAATTTTGAAAAAACTAACATTGAAACAATCTCTTCTCTTGTCTCAAGCGGTTCAACTCCTTTAGGGGGAAAAAAGGTTTATAAATCTGAAGGAATTTTATTTATAAGAAGCCAAAATGTTCTTATGAATAGAATCGATTATTCAGACATTGTTCACATTGATGATGAAGTACACAAAAAAATGAAACGTACTTGGGTAAAAAAGAATGATGTTCTAATTAATATTACAGGGGCTTCCATTGGAAGAGTAGCTGTTTATTATGGAGAGGACGATAACGCTAATGTTAACCAACACGTTTGTATTATTAGGCCTAAACTAAATATGCTTGTACCAGAATTTTTGAGCTATTTTTTATCTAATGATAACTATCAGAAGAAAATTCTTTCACAAAATGCAGGTGCTACAAGGCAAGCATTTAATTTTAAACAGATAAAAGATTTTGAAATATACTTACCACCTTTTGAACTACAAAAGGAATTTTCTAATATTATTTGTGAAATAAATATTCAAAAAAAACATCTTGAAAATCAATTATCAAAACTGGAAGAGTATCGTCAATCTATATTACATCATGCATTTACCGGAGAACTCCAATTTAATGAAACTAAGGTGAATGATTATGCCATTAAATGTTGATTTTTTAAAAGAATATCCGCAATGGCAAACACTTCATGAATACGCATCTGAGGCGGAAACAAATGTATTTGCGAACCCACGTACATCGCTATTTTATTGTCGCGCGGCACTTGAACGTGCCGTGCGTTGGATGTACAGCACCGACGGTTATTTGGAATACCCGGAAAAAGAAAAATACATGCTAGGTGATCTTGTTCATACGAAATCGTTTCAAGAAACTATCTCACCTGATCTTTTTCAACCCATAAGGTTGATTATTAAGCTTGGTAATATTGCCGTACATGATGATGCGCCGCTTACTTCAGAACAATCTTTACTTATATTTGAGCATTTATTTGTTTTTTTGGATTGGCTTCAAGACTATTATTTAGACAAACCATTAAAAAATTTATCTTTTGATCGTGGACTGATACCAACGAATACAAGTAAAACCACGGACACGACAGAACACCTTCAAAAATTGGAAAAACAAATTGCCGAAAAAGATGCTCGCATTCAAAAAGTTGAAGAAGAAAACGCTAAACTAAAAACTAAAATTGACGAACTGACGCATAAATCATCAAAGCCTATACCAAAGTTCACTCCGGAAAATGAAGCTCGTACACGACAGCTTATAATTGATATTATGCTTCGTGAAGCAGGATGGAATCCCCATGGTCAAAATGTAAGAGAGTACGAAGTTCAGGGGATGCCAAACCGAACAGGACTTGGATACTGTGATTATGTCTTATGGGCAAATGATGGTTTACCTTTTGCCGTAATAGAAGTTAAAAGCACAATCCAGGATGCTCAAAAAGGGAAAAATCAAGCATTTTTATACGCGAATCAGCTTGAACAACAGTATGGGCAGCGCCCAATCATGTTTTACACCAATGGATATGAAACATGGATTTGGGATGATACGTTTTATCCTCCTAGAAAAATTGCTTCTTTCTATTCAAAGTCAGATTTAGATTGGGCAATTCAAAAAAGAAAAGAACGGAAAAACACAGCTGAATATAAGACAAATTCAATGATTGCCGGTCGTTTATATCAAATTGAAGCAATTAAGCGTGTTGCTGAAACCTATGAAGGAGGACATCGTCGTTCTCTTCTTGTTATGGCAACAGGTACCGGAAAAACACGGACAGCAATCGCCTTGGTCGACTTTTTAAAACGTGCCGGTTGGGTAAAAAATGCCCTGTTTCTTGCCGATCGTAGGGAGCTGGTTAAACAGGCTGCCAAGGAATTTAAAAAACATTTACCAAGTGTGACTACGTGTAATTTACTTGAGGATAAAGATGATCCGTCCGCGCGAATATATTTTTCTACCTACCAAACGATGATGAGCTTTATCCAACCTGGCGTTAAACCGAAATTTAGTGTCGGTTTCTTTGATTTAATTATCATAGATGAAGCACATAGGTCTATTTACAACAAATTCGGGCAAGTATTTCAGTATTTTGATTCTCTTTTGCTCGGACTAACTGCTACACCAAAATCTGATGTCGACCATGATACTTACGACTTTTTCAGATTAAAAAAGGGAATCCCCACTTTTGCTTATGAGTATGAACAGGCAATTGAAGATAAAAATCTTGTGCCTGTTAAACCTGTATCCGTATTTTTCAAGTTTCTTCATGAGGGAATAGACCGTGATGAGTTATCTCCGGAGGAGCAAGAAGAATACGATAAACGGGTTATGCCACATAAGCAAGATAAAAAGGTTAATAAAGAGGAAGTATATAAGTTTTTATATAATAAGGATACAATAAGGCGCGCGATTGAGGTTCTATTTGAACACGGGATAAAAGTAGCAGGCGGGGATCGGTTAGGCAAAACCATCGTATTTGCCCGGAACAATGAGCATGCTCACCAAATTGTTGAAGTATTCGATGAGATGATGCCACATCTAAAGGGTAAGTTTGCAGCTGAAATCCATTACAAAGTACCATATGCAGACACTTTGATTGAAAATTTTAAACAAGGGGATAAAGCTCCTCATATTGCTGTATCAGTAGATATGCTTGATACTGGGATTGACGTACCTGAAGTTGTCAATTTAGTCATGTTTAAACCTGTATTTTCTTTATCGAAGTTTTGGCAGATGATAGGTCGGGGTACGCGACTGCATGAAGATTTGTTTGAACCTGGTGTTCATAAAACACATGCCCTGCTTTTTGACCTTTGTGGCAATGTGGAATATTTTAAATTTGGAAAAAAAGAGGAAGCCAAACCAACGCCCTTGCATTTAACAGGGCAACTCTTCATTGAACGAGCGCATTTGGTCAGGGAATTGTACGCATCGGGCAGAATGTACGACCAAATCCGAAACGAACTGATTGGGCTATTGACCCGACAGCTTAAAGGAATGGATGAGCATCATTTCGCCATTCGACCGTATATGACCACACTTTTAAAATTCCGCCATCCCGAGAGCTGGGAAAGGCTTGAAGATCTTGACATGCAGCGCCTGACAGAGGAAGAGGGGTTTGCAAAGCTTATATATGATTCTGAGCCGGAGGATAAAAAACGGGTGGATCTGTTGGTAATTAGACTTCAACGTTCGATTCTAGGAATTACGGTAATACCAGGTGCAGACACAAAGAAAAAGCAGCTCCAAACAATCGCCGAAGCGATTTACCAAAAAAGAATAGTACCAAAAGTAGCGGATCATGTCGAAATGATTAAGGAAGTAATGGACTTGCGTTTTTTCGAACGAACATCTGCGGTGGATTTAAACGAAGTCCGAAAAGTGTTTCGTGAATTAATCCGTCTGATCGATAAAGATAAAAAGGTAATCGTTCACACAAACTTTGAGGATGAATTAAAAGAAATAAATTTTGATGAATCGTTGCCTTCATTTGGTGATTTCAAGGACTATAAAGCGCATATTAGTGAATACGTTCAAAAACACCAAGACCATATTGCCATTCAGAAATTAAAAAGAAATAGAGCCATTACCTTAACCGACATTGAATCATTTGCGGATATGCTTGAAAAAGAACAAATTGGCACAAAAGAACAGTTTAATAAGGAGTTTTCCTTAGGGGATGAGAACTCATTTGGCATATTTGTCCGGAGCCTTGTAGGACTTGAAAGAAGTGCAGCACAAGATGCTTTTGCAGCCCTTATCCAAAGAACAAATTTAAATGCCAATCAGATAAATTTTATCAACATGATCATTGATTATCTAAGTGTAAATGGCATCCTAGAGCCAGGTAAACTTTTGGATCAGCCTTTTGTTTCGCTACACAATGAAGGTGTTTATGGTTTATTCGATGATAAGACGGTCGATGATATCGTAAATGTAGTACAGTCATTAAAAGAAACTGCAAAGGTAAAAATCAGTTAAAAAAAAATTAATCATAATATCTGATAAAAACTCCTGTTAAACTTGTACGGGAGTTTTTTGTGCATTTTAAAAAATAGTTAAGGGAAACCCATAAGTTAGCTAAAATAAAATATGTAGTGTCATAACTTTTATGATTTGATACAATTTTAAGATGCGGCATTACAGATCGTACTAGAATACGAAGAGCTGCGCGGTTGTAAGCTTCCTTGGTTCTCATTTATCTTACGAAAGGCCTGGATTGCAAAAATCATGAAGTGGAACAAAAAACACGAGGAAAACTTATTACCTCGTGTACAAATTTCCTCCAGCTTCATAAAATAATTTTATGTCGTAAAGTATATTCATGTAAAAAAAATAACTTCTTTACTATTTAAGTTAATTCCCCAATCAAAACGATTATTATTGTAATTGTAGATAATTATTTCAGGATGATAGTGTTGAATTACTCTTCCTAAACTAAAACTTAATGAAACTGGCGTTGTTGCAAATAAGTGAATTTTTTCAACACCATTTTCTTTTAGTTCTTTGAGCAATTTTTCAAATTCTGTTTGATAACGTTCAATTTGGGCATAATTGTTAATTTTCCATCGGTTTGGTTTTGAAATCCCAAAAGAAAGAATTTGTGATACCTTAACTGTTTTTTTTATGTCTTCATTCTGTATAGGAAATGATTGTTCAATTTTTAAAGCAATCTCCTTCTCAAGTTCTTCATATTTATCACGGTTATTAAATAATTCCATTTCTGTATTGTATTTTTTATTTAATTCATAAAACCCTTTTCCCAGAGTTTCACTTTCCATTCCTTGGTATTCATATAAAATAGCACCATCAAGATCTTTGTAAAGCCTCCCGTCTAAAAACCCTAAAGGTACATGAGGGAAACCAAGATAAATTAGTGAGTTTGACTTTTTAACCCTTTTTTTGGCTTTTTCAACAGTTTTTATTTGTTTAAAGATAATTTCTTCCAGTGCATTTTTGTCAATTACGCCGTCGTGACTAAATTTTTTTGTAAAATTGTTAATTAAATAAAGACAGCCTTGTTCCTGATACTTATTTTTTATGGCTGAAATATGGCCATCCTTTTTTGAAAAATTAGCAAGCAAAACATATTCTTTTTTTATAAACCAAATCCAATTTGTTACCAAATTAAAGATAGCCTGGATCCAGCCAAACTTTTTGTAAGTTATAATAATCATAAAGAACAAAATTAACATTAAAATAACACTTGCCAATAGGTGGTTAATAACCAACTGTAGTAGATTAATTGTTTTTTGTATCAATTTCACTAAATTCTCCTTTGAACAAAAGGGTTATTTTATTATTTTTTCTATTCCCTAACCAAATTTTAAAATGCTTTCTCCCAGCAATTAAAAACAATAGATCTTCTGTGAACGTATTGGAATGATTCAGCAGCATCTTCCAATTTTTATAATCTTGAGTAGAATAGATTGGGTCATCTTGAGGATGGGTGTGCCACTCTCCAAAGTACATTAGTGTTTTATTACTTGCAAGCCATTTTTCTTTTAAAAGATTGTTGTGTTTTTCACTACGAATATACTGAAATCTCGACTGGATATCTTCCTTAATAGGAAGGGTTAGATCATTGATCATCACTATCTTTTGGTCATCACTAATGGCGCCAATTAACATGCCCCCGGATTCATTATCTGACAAATTAACCTGCCTCCAATTTGAAATAACTTTTATTACATTTTCCTCAATAAACATAGAGGAATTCTTATAATTCATTATAATCATGAAGTGGAAACCACTACCTTATCTTTACAAATTGGGCATTGCGTTTCAATATAATCATAGTTTGGTTCAGCTAATTTTTCTGAAGGTTCATCATATCTCTTCGAAGTCTTAAACCCATGAGATCGAAATTCATTTGCTGATCCCTTCCAAGAAACCAGCGGATTTCCTTCAATATCACCATTTAAAAATCTTAAAATAAGTCTTGAGGCAATTAACGCCGTTTCCATTGAGTCAACACTACCATATGGGGTAAAAGATCCAGCACATCCATTAATATTTTGAATGTAAGGTTTATCACTTCTGCTAGCAAATGAGGACTTTATTTGTAAATCATTATCTATTAAACATTCATAACACCCATTATCACCATTGTTTACAAGAAGAGCATGCCCTCCAATTCCATATGCTTCGACCCAGGTAAAGATAGTAGGAGTACTTGTCTTATATATCAACTCATTAAGTTTTCTTTCAATATTAGGATCCCCAACAGCTACAATGATTAGATCATACTCATTTAGATTAATTTCACCTTCATCAATCACTTCTAATACCTCTTTTTCAACTGAGATGACATTCAAGTTAGGATATCTCGTTTCCATTTCTTCCTTTAACAGTTGAACCTTGGGTTTAAGTTTTATAGCTTTGTTCATTCCAAGAAAATGACGATATGAATTTGCCATACCTAAGTAATCTTTATCAATAAGAGTAAAGTTTTTTAAGCCAGACCTTACCAAAAGGAATAATAAATCACTTCCAACAGCACCACAGCCCACAAGTAATATATTGGGATTTTTTTTGACGCCGCCACCTCTTTGTACCAATGTATCGTCATTAATTTGATAAATCTCAATTGGAGTGACTTTAAATTTGTCTGATACAGTTTCATCTATAATTGGATTTGTTTTTTGTTTAAACGATAAATCGGTCTTTTGATACCAGAGTCCAATTACCACTTTGTTCCCGGTTAATAATGGTAATTGAAGGAGATAATAATAATCTTTCTTATTTGCAATTAAAATTTTTAACTTGTCCAATTTTTGGCTAGATATATTCTCTTTTACAATTTTGATTATTTCTTGATAACTCCAATTTTTATCATATTGGGGGACATCACCAGAATATATCTTATCAAGTGAAATAAAGGTTGCCTTACCTAAATTTTGTGTGGATACTTTTGCATTAAAAAATTTTTCAATTACAACATTAAACTTTTTATTCTTTCCTAAAAATGCAACTGGCCGATTTTTTATAGTCCATACATTAACCTCATCAAGATCTGTTTGTATTTCATAATTTGCAATTGCCCACTTTTTTTCCGTTTGCGTACCAAAATAATAACTAAATTCCCGATGATACTCTATTGTATGAGGAGTTGAAAGCAGAACTCTCTCAACTCGTTCAAATACAAAATCAAGTGTAATTTGAGGATTTTGGTTCCATATTACCCCTTCAGTGTCGATGTAACATACTCCCCCACTTTTTAATACATGTGGTATTTTGGGAATTGGAGATAATTTTTCATTAATAGAAATAATCGGTAACCTAGAAGGGAAGAACTTATCAAAATAAATAATAAGGGGAATATCACGACCATTCCTTAATGAATAAATTAACTCATACTTAAATAAATCAATTTTACGAATATCCTGTAAGTACGGCTTTTCATTTAACAATGCTTCAAAATCTAATTCCATTATTCAACTTATCCTTTCAACGCAGAGTGGGAAGATGGTGCACTTGATAAAGCAACCTTTTGAAATCTGGCTTCTTTTGATTCTGGGACTGGGAACTTTTCACCAAAAAAGGGAACTAGGATTTTACAGGCCTCATATGGATCATCCTTTTGCTCTGCAGAAGAAAGTCCATTGTATAAATCATCAAGTTTATTATAAAATTCGTTCATTTGAACATTAGACATCTTCGAAAACACGTTTTTATAAGGTTCAACTGGCAAGTTATATTCGATTATATAAAGAAATTGATTTTTATCTTGATCCCACTTCAATGAAAATTTCGATTTCAAAGATTGAATGTAATTCTTTAATGCGGCCAAATCATTATATTCATATTTATCTGTAAGGGCTATATATGTTTTATTAGGGGAAAACATATCTGCTGCTGTGATTGTAATTCCAATACTTGGAGGTCTTTTATTCCCTTCAGAAGAGAAACATATGTCTTTCCACTTTTTAATAAACCTTACAATTCTTTTAAATTGTTTTTTATCATCTTCACTGAAACTATTAGAAATAAAGTCATTTAAACCTTCTGGATCAGCCGGATTCCAATATTTATTTTCCAAATTTGAAAACTCTTTTCCCCAAGCAAGATACAACTTATCATCATTTTTTGATTTTGCATAAACTGGGAGATCAACATGATATACGGGTTCTTCATCTAAAGAATAGGTGACGGTTACACATGGATTCTTTATTTTGGGTAATGTACTCGTATGGTTTTGTAAAATATCCCTTATCCATTTTTTCAACTCAACGCAGTCTTGGTAATCTTCAATATATAAATCAAAAATTACTCCTTCGTCAATATCATAATCCTTATCTTCAGGAATAATTCCCAAATCTACTGCATAGCTGCCCTGATCAATAAATTCAACATTAGGGACACAATTTTCACTATTTTCAAACTTTTTATTTAGACCATCTTTAATTTTATTAATAATGATATCTCTTTTCTCTCTTAATTCCTTATTTTCTTTAAATCTTTTTAATTTAATTGCCTCATGAAAATCTAAAAAAAACTTTTGAATATCCGCCATTTATTTATCCCCTTTACCAAAAATTTCAACACTTAATGTCCGAATTTCAGATCAAATCCCAAATATCACATCAGCTATTGTATTCCTCCATTCACTTTTATTAGTCAAATTGTCGCTAGTAACATCGTTGTCCATTTAAATTTACTATTAGTTCTATTGTACTAAAATACTTTTATTCATACAGTATTTTCCACGAAAATTAGTGTTTTCTTTTTTCTACCCTTTGCCGACCAAAAAAGTCGTGGAGTTAGTCTAAAAGTTGTAAATTATGTACACTGCCAAAACATCCGGATTTTTCCTTCTTTTCTTTCTCGTTTCACATCTAAAAGCTAGTCTTTAATTAATGTACGGGAAGTTATATATCTTTTAGACGCGAGTTTTAAAAGATCGTGAACTTGTTGGATATGCCCTTAGATCAGAATTATTCCTTACAAGTTGAACAAGGTCGATACTTAATATTTGAAAAAATCTTGAAGGATATAAAGCAGGCTTAAGCCTGCGGGTGTTGCTTAAACGAGTACCTATTTCTAATTTGTTCCATCTAATTTACATTTTTGCAGGGAATTGTATGCATCAAATCGAAATAATTATAAATACGTTTGTAAAAAGGAGGGTAAAAATGGACAAAATCTGTTGTTTATCTTATCTTTTATACCAATCGGATAATGTGGAAGTTAAAAATATCGCCGTTCAATTATTAAATGGTGACATATCCCTTAAGGACATTAAAAAAATAAAAGAATTAAAAACACATATCATAGCAACGGAAGCAAAACTCAAAAAGGTTGATACACACGAAGTAGCTCTATTTGTAGAACAATTTATGTTAACAGAGGTTTAAATTTAAACAAAATGAGATTGATCCCATCAGTAAGACTTTAACTACAGAGCTCGGTTGGCTCAAGCAGCAGTAGATTGGATCGATTACGTTAAAAAACAAAGAAGGGTGATAAAATGGCTGGTAATAAACTTTGGTCTCCTCAAGAAGATGAATTGATCGACAATACCATTATTAATCTTCCACATCGAACAGACATCGAAATTTCAGCAATTTTGTTTGGGCATCCTTTGTTAAATAAGAGAACCTCTTCTGGGCTGCTTCAACACGTAGAGCAACGGCGCAGTAAGTTAAAGAAAAACAAAACCAAAACTAAAACAAAAAAAGTAATATAGAAGTAGTAGAAGCGCCTTAAAGGTCACTTTAGAAGTAATTTGCGCTTATTCTAAGTGCTATTTTGCACATCCAAATTTAAAACCCAGCTACCCTCACATGAGAATAGCTGGGTTTCTTTACTGTTTTTCTAAATAGCGATAAATCGTCGTGCGAGATAGCCCCCACTTTTCAGCAACATCTTTAATCGGTGTACCATTTTCAATTAAAGCTTTCATCATTTCAATATCTTTTGGTCCATACTTCTCCGGGCGCCCACCTAGACGCCCACGCGCTTTTGCAGCTGCTCGTCCTGCAGCCGAGCGTTCCTCAATCAGATTACGTTCAAATTCTGCAAACGCAGCGAACAAGTGAAACATCAACTGCCCCGTTGCATTGCTTTTGTCCATTGTTAGGTTTTCTTGCAGACTCCGAAAGCCAATACCTCGTTCATTTAAGTTATTCACAATTTGAATCAAATCTTGCATGTTGCGTCCTAGTCGGTCCAATCGCCAAACGACAATTGTATCTCCTTCACGTGCATACTGAAATGCTTCCTCTAAACCAGGACGTTGTTTTTTTGTCCCACTCATTTTATCGTGAAAAATTTTCGTACAACCATGTTGCGTTAACGCATCTGTTTGTAAATCCAAATTTTGTAATCCTGTCGACACACGTGCATATCCAATTAACACTAATTATCACTCTTTCAAACTTTTAATCTGTTTTTATTGTAACATAAGATGAAAATCAATAGGTTATTGAACGTTGAATAATGAACAGGGTTTTGTTACATAAAAGATAATAAAAACTCAGCTTTTTTGAACTAGACTGATCGTGTTCAGAAAAGGACGAGTTTTGTTACAAGTTTTATTCAGTAGAGTTGCTTAATTAAATTGTAAATAGCTGAATATTAGGGGTTATAAAAAAACTGTATAATGGTTATACAGGTCAGTTTCCTGTTCAAAACCATTAAATGAATGATGAATTCCAACTTATGTGTAAATTTTACAATAACAGGTGATAAATTATGAAAATATTACTTGCCGAACGGGATGAATTAGAAAGAAAAGGAATGAAATGGCTTCTACTAACCAATCAAGTACCCATTGATGAACTAAAAGAAACAAGTAGCGATGAGGAATGCATGGAATTATTGATAGAATGGAAGCCTGATATTTTTGTCATGGAGCTTGAAATGTTTCAACCAAATCAGCGGGAAAATTTATTCCGGACTGTTAGGAATATGGGGATTCAAACGATTATGCATACAAGTCATAAAACCTTTCAGGCAGCCGAACAAGCAGTAAAAATAAAGGCAGAAGCTTTGTTTGTTAAACCATATGTTGCCGATGAATGGTTGAAAGCATTTAAACAAATTATACGCAACCAAAGGAATATTCCAAAAAATGAAGGAGAAAGTTCGTTATATCATGGCTGGGCATACGATCTTTTATTTGGACGCGTTCTCAATGAGTCATTTATGAGTGAACAAATTAAGAATTGGGGATATGATCAAGTTCCTAGTATTGTGGCCGTTTTGGCTTTAGATCAACAAAATAAAAAAGAATTTGAACCGATTACCTTGATTCAGTATATTCATGATGAACTTCAGGAATATCGTCCATTTGTTTTGTCAGCAGAAGAACATATTGCCCTTCTGGTTAGTGAGGAATATCTCCCAAAAGGTAACGATCCCATCCATTCATTATGGCTGGTCATGATGGTATTTTGCGAACGGATGAAAGAAAAAAATAATCTTTCCATTTCTGTTGGGATTGGAAATCAGTATGTTTCGCCAAAACTTCTCTATAAATCTTATTTTGAAGCAAAACAAGCATTGCTTCGCCGATTTTATTTTGGCGGCAACCAAATTTTCCCTTCTATGACTAAAAAACTACATGATCCGTATGAGCATTTTCTGTCTCCAACTGAGAGTGATGAATTAACTCGTTATCTAAATGAAGGCAATCGAGAAATGACAAAAACCTGGTTTTATCAGGTTTTTGGCGGATTTCCCTATGAAGATGGCAGCTATCCTCACTCCGATTTTGTCCGAATCAAGTTAACCAATGTGCTTTCCCATATTCGTCGATTTATGACGGAAAAACAATTCTTGTTCTATCATGACCAAGAATATCAGGAAGTATTTCGCGAAGTTTTATACGGAGAGGTATTATACGATATCATTCAAAAAATACTCCAGTTTTGTTCTTTACTTTTTGATCGTGTGGAAAAGGAAAATGTACAATACGGGTCCCTGTTAATTAAAAAAGCGGTTCAATATATCGATCAGTATTACTGCCAGCCCATAACATTAGAGGATGTTTCGGGAATAGTCGGAAGAAGCAGTCAGTATTTCAGTTCATTATTTAAACAGCAAATGGGTTCTACTTTTACAGAGTATCTTCAGGCAAAAAAGATTGAAAAAGCAAAGGAATATTTGAAAACCACTTCCATGAGTGTATCGGAAGTGGCTGAAGCCGTCGGTTATTTGGATCCTAATTATTTTAGCCGTGTTTTTAAAATCATTACGGGGAACTCTCCAAGGGCATGGAAAACTAAAAATTCTGCAGATATATTAAAATAATCCAGTTTACCTGATAAACGGATAAGAAATAATTGAAGAAAAAAATATATAGTACTAAAATTCGGAATATCCTCTATGGATATTCCTTTCTTTTTTCATTACTATTATAACTAATAAGAGAATTCAATCTATTTAAGAGGAGGAATATTTATGCATTATTCACCAAAGAAAGGTCAGCACCACGGTTTACCCTATGATCCCTTTAAAAGCAGTGCGATACCACGCCCTATCGGATGGCTTTCAACCCAATCAAAAGATGGAATAGATAACCTTGCACCATACAGCCAATATCAAAATCTTACTTGGGATCCACCTATGGTCATGTTTGCGGCCAATCAATCCATATACGGCGGAAGAAAGGATACGGTTCGAAACGCGGAGGAAACCGGTTGGTTTGTTTGGAACATGGCCACTTGGGATTTACGCGAAGCCGTCAATATTTCTGCAAAGGCGTCTTCGGCAGATTTTGATGAGTTTGAGGCTGCGGGTGTAACGAAGAAAAGTTGCATTGAGGCTCCTGGGTTCCGTGTTGCCGAGTCACCAGTTCAATTTGAATGTGAGTATGTTCAGACTATCAGAATCCCAACTGGTAATGAGGTTTCCACAGTCGATATTGTGATCGGAAGAGTAGCTCATGTGCATATTGCAGATGACATCATTCTACCTAGTGGGAAACTAGATATCTTGAAAATTAAACCAATTGCCCGCCTTGGATATTATGATTATACTGTTGTCAACGAAATATTCGAAATGAAGGCACCAGCTGCTTCAAAAGAAGAGTTGGCCGGCCTTGAGGGACGAAACGTTTAGTTAGGGAACCTTTTTGAAAATTAATTTTTTCATCGTTTAAAATGACTATAGAGGCTATGTTTGATCCTCGGGTTAACTTTGACATGCCTCTTAGTCTTTTAATTTTTAAAAATATGAAAGCGGTTTCGATATATTCAACAATATGGAAATTAAGATGCCTTAAAAGGAGGTTAATTGGATGCAAATTGAACAGCGGAGTATTGAATTTATTCCGGAATCGGAACGTCACGGGAATCCTCGGAGCTTGTTCCCGCTTTGGTTTTCGGCAAATTCGCATATAACCACAGTGGTAACGGGAGCACTTGCTATTAAATTAGGTTTAAATCTATGGCAGGCCGTAATTGCCATCATTCTGGGTAATGCGATTGGTGGAATTTTCATGGCATTACAATCAGCACAGGGGCCTAAATTAGGAATCCCGCAGATGATTCAAAGTAGAGCACAATTTGGAATCATCGGAGCCATTTTTCCTCTCGTTCTCGTCATCATGATTTATGTCGGATTTTTCTCCACTGGAACTGTTTTTGGGGCCGAGGCACTTTCTGGGGTATTCCATATCCCCTACCCTATATGTGTAGTGATTGTCAATGTCTTAGCCGTGATATTGGTCATATATGGTTATGACTTTATCCATCGTTTTGAAAGAATTATATCTATTCTCTTCTTTTTGTTATTTATTTACTTAACTTTTCGTCTTCTACAGCATCCCATTCCAGTTAGCACACATGTTCAGGAGTTTTCATGGGGTCCATTTATGCTCGTTTTGTCCATTATGGCATCTTGGCAATTGACCTATGGCCCATATGCAGCCGATTATTCTAGGTATTTGCCAACCAATACGTCCAAAAGATCAACTTTCCTATATACCTATCTTGGATCAGTCTTTGGCGCCAGCTGGTTGATGATTATTGGAGCTTTAGCCACCGTTATCGCTCCAAAACAATCTGCACAAATGGTCTCCTATCTGGCAGGTATATCAGGTTCAGGGTTAACAACGATTACTTATATTATTACAGTGTTTGGTGTTTTGGCCATTAATACGTTAACTTTATATGGCGGTTTTATGTCCGTTATGACCACCGTGAGTGCTTTTTCAAAGTCGAAAATCACTTCCAGGAACCGAATTCTTTTCATTCTGATCCTTCCTGTCATTGGAACTTTCCTTAGCATTTGGGGACAAGGTAACTTCTTGGATAACTTTTTCAATTTCTTGCTTGTTTTATTGTATTTCATGATCCCCTGGTCAGCTATTAATATTGTTGATTTCTATCTAGTGAGGAAAGGGAAGTATAATGTTAACGCAGTATTCGATCCAAATGGGGAATATGGACGATTCAACTGGGTTGCGATCGCGGTGTATGTCTTCGCTGTCCTTGTGCAATTTCCATTTATGAATACAAGTTTATATGTAGGTCCAATAGCTAAATATTTGAACGGTGCCGATATTGCTTGGATTGTTGGGCTTATCGCAGCCTCTGTTTTATACTATTTCCCTATGAAGAAAAAGGTTGCTACGTACGAGAAAAATTTATCGTTTATTCAAGATACCCCTTTAGAGCCATAGAAAAGGAATCTCCACTAAGATAATTTTTATTTCGGGATCCAAAGAAAACGTAAATTTTGTACGCCCTAACAGATGCTTATTTCAAATAATATTTGGGCATAGATTTTCCAAAAAGAAATCGAACGTGTTTCTTGAATTATTCTGCTCTCGAAGTAAAAGGACCTTTCAGCATGTTGAAGGGTGACATTTTTTCTGTGTTATGAATCTCAAAAACGATTGTTTTTGAGACCTTTTTTTTTTGGGCTAATTTTGAACGATTAAAAAATAACCTTTTTATGTTTCAAATCATTACTCAAAATCTATATATCTATAACCACGAGTTTTGTAACAAATAAATACCTCCATAAAATGGAAACATTTGGGCCATTAAATGGAATAAGGCTTATTAGGCTCCCTACTTTGGATAAGTGTGGTTTCGATAAATGAAGGAAGAAATAGAAAGGTTAAACCAACTTACAAAAAAATGGATTTAATTATAAGCTGAAGTTAAAATATTTTTATATAGAATCTAGAAAGTAGGAAATAAGAGAATGTATAGAATCGGCGTAGTTGGCCCAAGTTCGTCAGTAAAGCGAATTCTCAAAGTGGCTAATGAAATTGAACAAGAAATGGAATTTATACCATACTCCTATACAGAGGCAAAGGAAGTAGAGAAAATTGTACTAGAACATGATGATCAAGTTGATTTCTGGCTTTTTTCAGGATATATCCCTTATAGGGTGGCTGCAAAGACAGTATCTACGGATGAAAAATCGGTTTATATATTCTCCACGGAATCAAGTACCTATAAAAGTTTCATGGAACTGGTTTATTCCGAAGGGAGATTATTGGACCGAATAAGCATCGACATGATTCCCGCCACAAATGTTGCGGAAGGGGAAAGCGTGCAACAGTTAAAGAAGACGGTAAAAGATCTTTACGTGAAAACGTTTGATGTGGAGATTGATTCCCAAGAATTGTTTAAATTCCATTATGATTTATGGGAACAAAAAAAGACTGATGGTGCTTTGACATGTTACCCGACTGTTAATGAGGCCTTAAATAAAGCTGGTGTTCCCGCGAATTTGATGTCACCGACACGTATTGAAATTTTTCAAACCATAAGGATTTTTTTCGAGAAGATAAAGACTTCTTACTATAAAGATACACAAATTGGGGTTGAAAAAATCGAGGTAAAAGATTTTGACTCAATTAAAGAGAAAATGGAGAAAACCTATCAAATCCAGTATTTAGAGCTTAGGATGAAGGAGACACTTATCCAGCTTTGTGAGAAAATAGATGGCTCTCTTTTCGAGGAAGGAAATGGGCGTTATACCATTTTCAGTTCTCGGGGGGCAATTGAAAGGGAGATACAGACATTAAAGGAAAAAGTCCAATACTTGGCCCTTGAAGCGAATACAACGGTTTCCGTAGGAATTGGTTTCGGAAAAACTGTATTATTGGCAGAAATAAATGCTCACCGTGCACTTCAACAGTCGAAGAAAAACACTGAGCAAGGGATTGTGATTGTTCAAGATGATGGAACGATTATTGAATCAGCAGGACAAGAGGAAGAACTGACTTATGCCTATCGAACGGATGATAAAAATTTTTTGGAGAAATTAAAAAAGGGAAACATCAGTGTAAAAGCTTTTAAGAAAATAGACGCTTTGATCAAAAAAATGGGCTGGAGTGATTTTACAACGAAGGAATTGGCTGCAAATCTTCAAATGGGTGAACGCAATGCTCAGCGAATTGTAGCTGAATTATGTGAGATAGGCTTAGCCGAGTGTATTGGTGAAGAGTTGCATCACAATCGAGGAAGGCCAATTAAAATTTACCGGTTAAAATAAGCATTCCAATTAAGGATGCTTATTTTTTGTGTTCTGGAATAAAAAAACTATTGTAGGGAGTCAAAATATTTCGTAAAATAAATTTAACGAAATTTTCGTTAAGTATTCGTTAAATTTTCGTAAATAGAAAAGATTTATCTTATCTTCTGTTGATAAAGGAGGAAACCATTGGGTTTAGCAAGTTCCATTAATACTCCGTTTCATTTAAAGATGGAAATGTTAAATCGTGTAGACACACTATATGGATATAATGAATAGTCTTTTTTGAAATGTAAGCGTTTTTAAAGTGTTTTCAAAATTTTTTTCTCTTTCAACATCTATACATTAAATTATTTTTTAATAGGAGGAGTTGGATATATGATTTCAAAACGCACAAGGAATTGGATTCTAGCTTTACTTTTTCTGGGTTGGTCTTTAGGAAATGTCGATCGTTATATTATGAATTATGCCGTATTGTCCATTACGAAGGATTTGCATTTGAGTGCATCTACTACCGGACTTTTACTGAGCAGTTTTTTTGCCGGATATGCGATTATGCAAATGCCTGGAGGATGGCTGGCAGACCGATTTGGACCTAGAAAGGTTCTTCTTGCCGCAGTTATTTCATGGTCAATCTTTACTGGATTGACTGGTGCAGCTTGGTCTCTAGCATCTATGGTGATTATCCGTTTTCTATTTGGTATCGGAGAAGGCGGCTTTCAGCCTGCCAGTTCTAAAATCATATCGCTTACGTTTCCCAAAGCGGAACGTGGACGAGCGATGTCAATCATGCTGTCATCAGGCGGGATTATCACACTTATTATCCCGATTGCCTCTGCAACACTGCTTACGACAATTGGCTGGCGCACCACGTTTATCATAATAGGTTCCGTAGGTGCTATTATTGCAGCTCTTTACTGGTACTTTATTAAACTTCCAGACAATACAGAAGACAAAATAAATCATACCGCTGTTTTGAGTCAAAAAGGAATATTCCGTTCGTTGTTTAAAATACCTATGATTTGGAATTTGATTATTGCTTATTTCTGTATTTATGCAGTTAACTGGGGACTTGCAGCATGGATCCCAACCTATTTAGTTAAAAATCGCGGTCTTGATTTAATGTCACTTGGCTGGGTTCAGACAATTCCAGGATTGACCATGTTAGTAGGGATTTATTTAGGTGGTTATATCATCGATAAACTGCCTAAAGGACGAGAAAGATTGGTAGGAAGCTTTTCATGTGCATGTATCGGAATATTGCTGTATTTAATGTTTACAGCTTCGAGTGTAACATCATTTATTACGTATCAAGCGATTGTTAATCTATTTATTGCTTTTGTAATTACTTTATTACCGGCAATCGTTCTTAAACAGTTGCCATCTTCTGTCACTGGAACGGCTATGGGAATTGCAAATACAGGTGGTCAATTGGCTGGTTTTGTCACACCAATGGCGATTGGATTTATCGTTGATGCATTTAATGGTTCATTTAATGCTGCTTTTTGGATGTTAATTGGATTCGCAATTGTCTGTATTGTAGCACTTTTAACCTTAAGTGATAAAAAAGTGGACCTTCTCAAAAAAAACGAGCAAGAAGCCATTGCATTAGATGCATAAGAAAAAAAGTCGTCATTGCAAGAAAACTTTGAGGGAGGTCTTTTGAATGAATTTACAAAAACTTATTTCTGATCTAATTGAGCAAAAGAGAGACAAGATTATTGAGCTAAGTGATAAAATTTGGGCCTGCCCGGAAATCTACTTCGAAGAACATCAATCATCGGAATATTTATGTAAGGCATTGGAAGATGAAGGGTTTCAAGTTGATAGAGGGGTTGCCGGAATACAAACAGGGTTTATTGGAAGCTATGGAAATGGTAAACCAATCGTAGCTATTCTAGGAGAATTCGATGCTTTAACAGGCTTAAGCCAGAAAAAGGGCCTTGCTGAACATGATCCGGTTGTTGCAGGGGGAAATGGGCATGGATGCGGTCACAACTTGCTGGGTTCAGGGGCATTTGCTGCTGCAGTTGCCATTAAAGATTACATGAAGCAAACAGGTTTGCAAGGGACGGTACGTTTTTATGGTTGTCCGGCTGAAGAAGCGGGGTCTGGAAAGGCATTTATGGTTCGGGCCGGATTATTTGATGATGTCGACCTGGCGCTTTCCTGGCATCCATCAACAATCCCTACTATCTGGAACGTTAACACTCTCGCAAACTACTCTGCGACTTTCAAATTTAATGGCAAGAGTGCGCATGCCGCTGCTGCCCCTCACTTAGGCCGTAGTGCACTAGATGCGGTGGAATTGATGAATGTAGGTGTTAATTATTTAAGAGAGCACATGGTTCCGGAAGCAAGAGTGCATTATGCGATTACGGATACTGGCGGGACTTCACCAAATGTTGTACAACCTCATGCAGAAGTTGTTTATTTAATCCGTGCACCGAAAAAGCAGCAGGTAAAAGAATTATTCGAACGAGTCTATAATATTGCTAAAGGTGCAGCCTTGATGACTGGAACAACGATGGAAGACGAATTTGTAGGTACTGCTTCAAATTTAGTACCGAATACAACTTTAGCGGAGATTATGTACAAAAATTTAACTGCAGTCGGTGTTCCTGCTTATGATGAATTGGATCAGAAATTTGCTGAAAAAATCCGGGCTACTCTTTCTCAGGAAGACATTGATGCTGATTTAGCAGGATTGTGTAAAGAAACAGCAAAAATATTAAAAGATAAATACATTGCAGATATCATTCCGCCTCTTGGTGATGAGGTTGCCTTATCGGGATCCACTGATGTTGGTGATGTAAGTTGGGCTGTTCCAACAATGCAATGTATGACAACATGTTTTGTGCTAGGAACTCCTCTGCATACCTGGCAAGTGGTATCGCAAGGTGCTATGCCTATCGCCCACAAAGGCATGCTTCAAGCGGGAAAAGTGATCGCTTGCACTGCAATTGAAGCTATGGAAAATCAAGATATCATCGAAAAGGCAAGATTAGAATGGAAAGAACGCTTAGAAGGGGAAACCTATGAGTCTTTAATCCCTGAAAATGTGAAGCAGCCCCGAAAAGCAGCCCGCGTATAATAGTAATAGTTTATGATAGAATTATTTATTTTGTGCTTCTGCAGAAAGGAAAGATCGGAATGGCTGTAGCAAAAGAGATAATCCGATATGACCAAAATAGACTTTACGGAAAACTAGGGGATAACATCTATTTAGATAAATGGGTAGAGCACTATCGCTCATACACAACGGAAGGGCGATGTGCTTCCTATATTCCTGCCCTAGAAAAGGCAAATCCATCACAATTAGGTGTTGTGATTGCAGGTCCTGATGGAAAGGTATTAAAGTCTGGAGATTGTGAAACCTATTTTACTTTACAGAGCATATCAAAGGTTATTAGCTTTATGGCTGCCTGTTTAGATTTTGGTACTCTATATGTTCTGGATAGGGTAGATGTAGAACCCACTGGAGATGCTTTTAATTCGATTATCCGTTTAGAAATGAATAAGCCGGGGAGACCATTTAATCCTATGATAAATGCGGGTGCCCTCACAGTGGCTTCTTTACTAGGAGGAAGATCAACATCAGAAAAGATAGGGTCATTCCTAAATTTATTTGAAAAAATGGTGGGAAAACGTCCGTTAATCAATGAAGAAGTTTTTCAGTCAGAATGGCAAACGGCCCATCGAAATCGAGCCTTGGCGTATTACTTAAAAGAAACTGGATTTCTAGAATCTACTGTTGAAGAGGCTCTAGAAGTATATTTAAAGCAGTGTTCTATTGAGGTAAATACACAAGATATAGCCATGATTGGTTTAGTTCTTGCCTACGACGGATTTCATCCAATTCAAATGGAACAGATTTTCCCAAAAGAAGTGGCTAAGTTAACGAAAGCATTGATGGTTACTTGCGGAATGTATAACGCTTCTGGTAAATTTGCAGCTTATGTCGGTCTGCCAGCAAAAAGCGGAGTTTCAGGAGGAATCATGGCAGCTGTTCCGGCACATGCCAGTACAAAGAAATCTCCATTTCCAGATGGTTGTGGTATTGGAATTTATAGTCCGGCAATAGATGAATGTGGAAATAGCATAGCAGGGAAGAAGTTATTAAAGCATATAGCAGGAGAATGGGATTTAAATATTTTCTGATGATATTATTGATTATTCATTCTCAAGGTCTAGCTAAAAACAATAAACAATAAACAATATAAAAAACCCCCTAAGCTGGATTATTAGTCCAACTCAAGGGGGTCGCTTCATCTCAATTAGTCCCCTTTTTATGTTCTTATTGAATTAAGATGCATGTAAGCCCATAAGTCTTATTCAATTTAGTGGCCTGATTGTTGAAGAAAGTAGCCTATATCAGTAAAGAATTTTTTTCTATATAAGGGGTACCACCGCATGCCCATCAAGCTAGGGCATGTGGTGGTACCCCTGTAAGAGACAAAAAAACAGTATATTTTTATAAAGGTAATGAACTACATGTTTGCGTAGATGGCAAAAAACAACTACTAAATGGAAATGCAATAGTTGACCACATTATTAATAAGATACATAAACAATAAACCTGATTTTTATTGTTTCCTACATATAACCCTACAGCCTAGAGATTAAATAAAACACCGATTTGAATGTCGGTGTTTTATTGATTTATTTATAATTGGACATTAAACAATTGTCTTAACCTTTTGGTGCCTTCGTATTCCATTGCAGCATCCCAAAAACGCATCTTTCCTTCATAGCCGTGTGGAAAATAAGAGTACTCAATAAACTCCTCATTAACTCTAACAGGATCTGCTACTTTTATTCTTAATTCCTTCATTTTTGCTTTTAAATCAACCAATTGCCTCCGTAATTCCTTTAATTTGGACTCAATAAAATGCTGGTATACTTCAGGAATTTTAAATTTCAATGTTAAAGCTGCTTGATGGTCGTTTTCAAGAATTTGAATGAGATAGGTCGTGTAAATGTAATCAACTATAAGATTTTCTTCAGCTTCTGGAATGGGTGCTTTCATTTTGCTCATTCCTGTTCTTTTTCAATTTCTTTTTTCAATATCATAATCCATGCCGGATTATTTTTCGTAACTGCTTAAATTTTTGTCAAAATCAGCATCAGTCAAAATTTTGCCTTCCTTTTGCCGATCCAAATAAATTAACTTTTTATAATCCCAATTATATTTATATATATCCTTAAGCTTTTTATAAAACAATATAAAGTTAAAGTCTAAAGACATGATTTGTTCATACGTGAACGTATGATAATACATAAAATCAGGATGACTAACTAACCTAAACGCACATCTTACACATAAGATTGTTTTGTTACTAATCTTCAAATATTCACCTGGATAGTCTTCATTTTGAAAAACAGCAATTTTACATAAATCGCACTGTCTATCTGATCGCGCTTTCGATCTTTTTAAACATTTTATTAACCATACTGAAGATGGATATAAATAAGAATTTTTGGCCATCAAATTTCTTCCCCACATTATTTTCCCATAAGTCTCCACGAAAATTATTATCGCAATTAAGAATTCTGGTTACCTTCTTTTTACTCCTCTCGATGCTTTTTATATTCTTCCAGGCGTTCTTTTAAGATGTTAGTTCCATGGGTTTGTTCAAACTCACGTAAGGCGTTTTCAAGCTTTTTCTCCACGATTAACTTACGAGCATCGGTCTTCGATAACTTTGTAATTAGCTGTTCAACAACATCACGCATAAGTGCCGTTCTAGAAATCCCAGTAGTGTTAATTTCCTTTACATATTGATCAAGCTTATCAATTGCTGCAGCTGCAATACCAATTCTCACTGATTCAGGTTCATTCGGCTTATCAAATAAAGAAGCTTTATTTTGTGAAGGTTTATATTCTTCAAGAATAAATCTCTCTATAACAGAATTTCGATTACGGAAGGTAACAAACTGTTCAAGTACGTCTTTGGTACCTTTTTCAAAATAAAAGCTTGAATGACGGATCTCCCGATCCTTTAAAAACGAGTCATCTTCTTTCTCCAATTTGGTTATAAGTTGATTAATGAGATGACGCATTATTGAAGAACGATTTGCAGTAAATCCAGCAGAACGTACTATTTTCACCAATTCATTAAGTCTTTCATCTGAGTATTCATCAAAAAGGAATTTTTCAGGTTTAAGTCCTTTTTTTTCACCTTTATTGAAAATGCTTAGGTCTTCTGGTAATTGGTATTCGTTCAATACATAATTTCTTAATATCTTTGACTGTATGGATGGTTCAACCAAAGATTTGAATGATTTCGCTTGTTCTGGGAACAAGGAAAAAGATACTTGTTTCATATAAAGCAGCTCCTACTGTTTCGGGTTAATTTGCTATTCGAGTCAATTTGGTCCTACATGAATAACTTTTCTTCTGGAATATCATAAGAAGTGGATACACCAAAGCGATGTAAAATCATTGAATTGAGAGCTAGTTTAAAGCTTTGTTCATCGAGAGATGAAATAATATCAAGGGGTTGAACTACTTCATTCGAATCAAATAAATGAGCAGCAAGCTTTGCTAATATACTCAGTCCAGAACAAAAATCTTGTTCTACAAACATCTTGTTTGAATCAAACTCCCCACTTCTTGCATTAAAATAAGGATTCATTTTTTGATACAACTCTGTATTTCCGGTCATTAAATAAACAACAGATAAATACTCTTTGCTTGTCCGAAAGCGATCTCCCATATTTTCAACACGATATTTTGTAAAATTAGATTCATGTTCTGAATTTAGAAATTCAAATTTCATTTTAATCCCCTCCGCTTTATTACACATTAATATTATATACCACTAAGACACTAATCATTATAAAAAACAAACTCCGGGGATCAGCCGGAGTATTTAGTAACATATAATACTCAAGCACAAGAGTATTACAATTAAAGTATACGGGATTATCTTATGAAATAAAAGCTGTATCACCGTTATTTTTGTTCTTTCTTTGTATCCCCTAATGTCAATTAAGTTGGAGTGAATTCTAAACCAGTGTAGACTGCTGAATAATCATCCTTTTCTTAGTTGATTCATTTATTCTCTCCACAAGGTTCTGGAGATATGGTTCTGTTAATTTTTGGGGAATATAGCCAATACGTTCACGAATAAGATTTTCTAATACAAAGCATTTACGTGTCCAGTATTCATACTCCCCATAAGTATACCTTTCACCCTCTGTAAAGTCGTTTTCTCCTGTTTTCATCGCTTTTATAAAGACAGTACGCCGGCCATAAATGGAGCTGCGCTCCGCTCGGGCAAACTTCAATAGAAATAATAATTCAATGGTAGTCTTTTTCATCAATTCCGGAGTGGTGCACTTTAAGTCCTCATATGATGGTTGCGATTCAGGCAGAAGATTTTTTCGTTTTCCGTTTTCCTGCACGTCCTTTACACACAGATGCAAGTCACAAAACGCACAATATAAATAAGTATCAACCGTTTCAACACCACTTCCACAATAAGGACATGTTTTCATTTTTATGCCTCCCCTTTAAATTTTAAAAAAACTGGATGTCCACACGTTTTTTTAAATGACTTCGATTATTTCAGTGTGAATAATATTTGGTGATGAAAGTGGTATTTCACGAATGTCTATTAGTTGGAAATCACAAAGGTTATGATTGATAAGATTTTTTGCTTGTTTTTCACTGTTTCCAGTTACAATTGAAACCCTTGGAAAACCGTCTGCAAAATAACTTACATAGTAAATTTTCATCATCATCCTCTTCCCTTCCATTTCATTTCATTTATTTCTTGCTGTCCAAGGAGCAAGCTGCTCCTTGGTCATGTGTTTATGTCGTTTCTCATACCCTAATTATACCATCTAGACACTATCTATTCAATTAATATTTACAAAAAATTGCCATTTTCTTGTACTTGTGATTTTATATGTTATTGTTTTTATTTAATCCTCTTCTTTGTAGTTAACTCCTAATATATAATCTATTGCTTTCTGTGCTTGACTAGCTGCTTTAACGATTAATGTTTTATCATCCTTTAATTTTCGTAACCAAGACTGTATATAAGAAACTGAGTTATTAAAAGTCACATCCACGAAACCGGCTAAACCTGTTAACATGCTGGCTCCAATCTCTGCCACAAGTTCCTCTTGTGAATATTCTTCTGATCCGAAATGGGCTGTAGCTGAGGTAATTCCGTTTCTTTTTAATCTGCTGGTATGGCCTGTGCTGTGGACTGTCTCATGAAAAATTGTGGCGTAATATTCTTCAACTTGTCTAAAATCCTTCATCGGTGGAATGTTTATGTGGTCTATACTAGGTTGATAATAGGCTCTGCCACTGTTATAGCTAAAGCTTGGAGAATTTATATACCCTTTTATAATGTTTTCAGCTTCTTCTATTGGGTCATGTTCAAAAGTTTCTTCTTCTTGACGTTTGCTTTCAATGCCCTCACATTGATTTATATTAAAAACCCTGTAGTATCTAAGGAATGGGATTTTTTCTTCTTTGCCTGTATCTTTATTTTTTGTTTCAATCCACTTCCAGAAAACCACGATTTCTGATTTTGCTCCTTTTTTGACTTTTCCTTTTGCTTCCTGAACTTGTTTAAACTTAACATACTCACCTGGATCTAATAACATTGTATTAATTCCTCTGTATGGCTTTTGAGTTTTCCAATTTACTGCTGTATTTCCGTTCACCCAAGGCTTACGTTATCAAGACCTAATTTGTAAAAAGTAAAAAAAATAAAGGGCAATACATATTATACATGACTAATATGTATCACCCTTTTAATTCTTGCCCAACAATCGCGCCCGATTGTTGAATAACAAAAATATGAAAAATAGGCGTCAAAATTGG
>NZ_SMYO01000016.1 GCF_004358205.1 Bacillus salipaludis | reverse complement strand
ATAAGAAACGCGAAGAAGGAAAACTTTATAAAGTAGCTGTAATCGCTTGTGCAAATAAGCTCTTACACTGGATTTACGCACTATTAAAAACCAACACTACTTTCCAAGATATCGCTTAATTTATAAATAAAACCAAACAATACAAAACCTTCCAAAAGTCGAATCTAGGAGGGTTGTTTGTCATGCGCATTTTAGTATAACATAAAAAGTTTTATGTTTTTATTGAAAAATGTTGACAAACTATTAGCTGGTTTACTTTAAGTACAATACTTCACAATCTTTTTTACACCTCAATAAACTCAATCCCTTAAATGTGTTGTCCATGCAAAAAGACGCCTTCTTATTAGAGAAAAGCGCCCTTTAATGGAAGACCGTTCAACATTATTAAGGGCCCTCTAGCTACTTACAAAAGATATTGCAGAAAAGCATCCTAGAAAGTTTAAGAGAAATTATCCTCTCATATTGTCTATTGGGTTCTATGAACCTTGTACCCACCCATATATCCCCAACAACTTATATCAATTCAGAATTTCAAATTATTAAACGATTGATCTAGCAATTCTAAATCCGATATCATCTATATAAAAATCAGGCATACTCTTACGACGACAAGTAGCTCCACATCCACGTTCTTCTTCTGCCCAACTTCCTCCACGAATTATTCTGTAATTACCAAATGTCTCTTCATCGTATAAATCCCAGCACCACTCCCAAATATTCCCGATCATGTCAAATAAGCCCCAATCATTAGACTTTTTCTTACCAACTTCGTGTACTCGTTCGTTAGAATTATCTTTATACCAAGCGATTTCATCAATTTCACCATACCGATATCCATTTGATTTTGCCTTACATGCATATTGCCATTCAGCATCTGTCGGTAAACGAAAACCATTAGTATTATAATTGCAAAGAACTGATTTTCTTTCATTATCAAAATCATAAAACTTGTCATAACCCAGTGTATCAGATAATAAATTACAAAAATTCACTGCATCTATCCATGAAACATTAACAACTGGTTTTCGAGCCTCAGTTGTTGTTAAAAATTTCTCCCCCGTAATATTCGCATAAAGCTCTTCTGTCACCGTATATTTGGCAAGATAAAATGGCTTAATTTCAACATTCCAAATAACTTCCTTTAAATTTTTCCTAATACCCGGCATTCCAAATTTATAGTTTGAACTAATCCATTTTTGCTCGTTTCGAAAATCTCGTAGGCTGATTTCGCCTTCAGGAATATACACCATTAAATCTTTTAAGTAGCCATTTAAGTTAGCTAACATTGTCCTCTCCTAGGTCTTGAATTAATGTTATTAGACACAAATTCCATAATAAGACATCTTTTAAGGATAATTGTTTAAGCATTTCTTCACAATATCATACCAATATTAACATAAATATCCAGTTTCGTTTGGAAGTCTATTCAAGAATATGGCCCTATAAAAGAAAAAGGCGCGTTCCTAAAATAAACGCGCCCTTTAATTTAATAAATAATTAACTAATTTCTATATGAATGACCGACAGTTGTCATTTTAATTTTGATAAAATCCATGTTCCGAATGGATAACCTGGTCTGTTATCCAATTAGCATCTTCACTAGCAAGAAATGCTACAATGTGTGCAGCATCTTCTGGTAGTCCAATACGTCCCATTTGGGAATTTAGGTAATAAATACTCTCTTATTTCATCCGTCATCCAAGTTGAATCTCTTTTATTTAACGAATAAAAAAGCCGATTTCCCAGTTTAAGAATCGACTTTAAAAAATTTTTAACTTGAAATGGGGGTTCGATTGGGCACAAAAATGTATTGGGTTTTCCTAGTACAAAATCGTAATCATTTAAAAAATAAATCCTAGACTTTTCGCTTCATATACTAGCTCCTCTCGAAATTTTGGATGGGCAATATTGATTAATTCCGTTGCTCGTTGCGAAATGCTTTTTCCTCGTAACTCGGCTACACCATATTCAGTTACAATGCGATCGACATCATTTTTAGAAGTCGTAACTACTGATCCAGTAGTCAGACAAGGACGAATTTTTGAGATAGAGCCATCCCTTGTCGTAGAATGCAGACAAATAAATCCTTTTCCTTTTTTAGCAAAACGAGCTCCCTGAGCAAAATCAACTTGTCCCCCGCTTGAACTATAATATTTACCGCCGATTGTTTCCGACGCACATTGTCCGAAGAAATCGACCTCTGTTGTCGCATTAATGGAAATCATTTGGTCCTCTTTTGCGATTTCCCGGGGATCATTAACCAATTCAACGGGAAGAAATTCAACGCCTGTATTTTCGTGGATAAACTCATATAACCGTTTTGTTCCTAATGCAAAGGTCGCGATTATTTTCCCTGGATATGTCTTTTTCTCGATTCCATTTACAATTCCCGCTTCCACTAAGTCAACTACTCCATCAGACAATAATTCTGTGTGTACCCCCAGGTTTTTATGGCTACCTAACAAACTTATGACTGCATTTGGAATTGCCCCAATGCCAGATTGAATTGTTGACCCGTCCTCGATTTGCTCCGAAATGAAAGATGCTATACGTTGATCTATATCCGTGATAGAAGGAGGAGGAACTTCATGTAAAGGATAATCAACAGGAATATACCCCTCTATTTGACTAATATGGATTTGATTAGCTCCAAAGGTTCGCGGCATCTGTTGATTAACTTCTAAGAAAAAAGGAACTTTCCCTATAAAAGAAGCAACATAATCCGCTTGGGTACCTAAAGAGAAGAACCCATGTTCATCCATTGGAGATGCACAAGATAAAACCAGAGAAGTTTTCGTCGTTTCACGCAAAAGACGAGGAACTTCATGAAAGTGATTTGGGACAAGTTCACACTGTCCTTGTAAAAAAGCCTTTCGTGAAGCCTCGCTTAAAAAATAAGAAACATAGGAAAGTGACGGTTTCATTCTCCCATAGATATACGATCTTTCCCTTAATGCATGCATTTGATGGATTCTAACATTTTGAAAGTGAACAGCATTTTCCTCTATTATATCCATTAATACTCTCGGTTCTCCGTTGGCAATAGGAAGAAGGAGATCATCTCCATCCTGGATGAAGTATAACACATCTTCTGGTTCTTTCTTTTTTATCTTCAACCATTGCTTAAATGAATTCTCCATCCCAATCCCCTTTCTGCTTTCTTAATATTTCTTCATTACCAAAGCTTCACCATCTACAACCATTTCCTCGTGCTGATTCCAAATCTGTGTTTTTAATTTAATTAATTTCTTGTCATCCCGTTTTTCCACTACTTCTACGGTTGCTTTAATCGTATCACCCATTTTGACAGGAGCTGTAAATGTAAAGTTTTGAGACAGATAGATCGAGTTCGGGCCAGGAAGCTTCATTCCAAGAACAGTGGAAATAAAACTTCCAGTTAAAAGACCATGGGCAATTCTTTCCTTAAAGAATGTATTTTTAGCAAACTCCCCATCTATGTGCATGGGGTTAAAATCACCTGTAAGACCTGCAAATTGATAAATATCAAATTCAGAAATGGTTTTGGAAAAAACAGCGCTATCTCCTATTTGAATATCCTCATAGGTCAACTCTTTTTGCATTTATGTACATCCCTTTCTCTTCGTTATTAATGATTATCCCCTATAATACTATAGCCTGCATCGACATAAATGGTTTGACCGGTTATCCCGGAACTCAAATTACTTAAAAGAAAGAGTGACGAATTTGCGATTTCTTCTATCGTAGCATTATGCTTTAAGGGAGAATGTTTACTTGTGTATTCATATAAGTCATCGAAATCACCGATTCCACTTGCTGCACGGGTTTTTACTGTTCCTGGAGATAACGCATTCACCCGGATATTAAATTCTCCTACATCTGATGCTAAATAACGAACACTGCTTTCAAGCGCAGCTTTTGCCACTCCCATAACATTGTAGTTTTTCACTACTTTTTCTGAACCGTAATACGAGAGTGTCAATATAGAGGCATTGCGCCCTTCCATCATTTTAAAAGTTCTTCTGACAATATCCGTAAGTGAATATACGCTAATAATCATTGATTGAACGAAGCCCTCTAACGAGATATCCATATACTTTCCTGATAGTTCTCCCTTGTGGGGACCACCTGCTACAGCATGTACAATAAAGTCAAGTTCACCTTTAAATTGGTGTTCCAGCTGTTCGAGAACCTCTGTTACATGGTGTGGATCTGTTAAATCCATCCTTTCATAAAATGGACTATCAATCGATTGAAATAATGGAATTACATAAGAAGCCGTCTTTTCATTTTGATAGGTAAAAGCAAGTTCAGCCCCCTCCTCAGCTAACCGTTTCGAAATTGCCCATGCAATACTATGTTCATTTGCTACTCCAAGAACTAGCCCTTTCTTTCCTTCCATTAGCTTTTTCATCTTGTACCCTCTTACTTTTAGTTTTATTTTTATTCAAAAACATATTTCAAAAAATTAGGGTGCTGCTTTCAAGCTATCTATCAAACTTTGACAAACTACATAAAGTAACAAAAAATAAAGTTCTGGTGTAAAAATATATTCACTAGAATATTAAAACAGAATATCCTGTTTAATTAATGTAAAGGTGTCGACTATTTAACGATGAATACTGGGCAACAGGACTTTTGTACGACATAATGGCTGACACTACCTAAGAATATTTCCTTCAATCCGCTTAAGCCACGGCTTCCCATAACAATAAGATCAACATTCTCTTGCTTGACAAAATCCACAATCGAACTAGCAGGGTTTCCTTCTAATAGGTATGTTTTTATCTTGTTTGGTAGAGCTTTCAGTTTCTGTTCTACTTCATTGAGTGCTTCTTTTGCCTCTTTAAGTTGAGCTTCACGTACTGGATCCCCGTTACCGTAGTAATAGATGGAACCAGTTACATCAATAACCGTGATAACATTCAATTCGATTCTTTCATCCTGTTTTGCTAGCATCATAGCCGTTTCCAATGCTTTTTTGCTTAATTCAGAATTATCATATGGGACCACTACTTTAGTGCATACTGTTAACATTTATTTCATCCTTCCCCAATAAATCCTATTTTCAATTTTATTATACACCTGGTAGTGTTTAATATCTGTGTACAAATTGTTAATTTTTGGGGTCCTACCAACTAAAAGCTCAAAACATACGCTAAGGGATTGTACAGAAAATGAGGAATATAAATTGCATTACGGCAACATTCGAAACAATATCTTTCGAGGCTACATACGTTGTTCCCCAAATAAGTTCAACAAATGGAAAGAAATATCTGCTGTCTAACGAGAGCGCCAAATCTTATACACATAGAAATAAAAAATGAATTTTTTCTCGTACGATTATGACTTGATGGCTCCCAAATGTTTTTTTGTATGTACTCCATCTTCTTATCACCTCTCTTTAATTTACCATAATTTTCTGAAAAGAACTCGTAAATATTTTGTATGGGTTTATCACATTTCAATTTTATGATACATAAGCAAGGGTTTATTTAACTAAATGATCAGTTAAGCGAAAATCTTCACAACTTCTTCCCTTACCAATTTTATTTAAACGTGTTGTTAAACAATCTGGCCCAATTATTGAATAAGAGCTAAAGACGATTCTTCCACTAAATTGCCCCATTAGTTTAAGTGAAATGTTTCACAATTTCTACTCTATAATTCAAAATAAATATACAGGTATTATAGGGTAATTACTGTCATAGTTTAAGGTGTTCTCTAGAAGTTAATCATAACTTTTATTTATAAACAACGAAATTTTATAAATTAATAGTGATTATGATGTTGTCATTATTCATACAATTATCATATAAAATATTTTATTATTTATAATATATGTTGATATATATGTTATATTATCAAATACCTTTTATAAAATTAACTTTAAGTAAAGCCTTTTCTAATTATGAAAATTGGTGTGTTCTCTATTTAAGTAAAGAAAAATATTAAACTTATCCTTTTACTAACTCTCATTGTGCAGCAAGAGCCTTTCTCCTATCATATATCTCCTAAAAAAGTATTAATACCAGCAACAACCCTTTGCTTATAAAATCAATTAAAAAATTATTTAAGTGTGGCTAAAATTTACCAATTCTATGTTAGGAATAATCTAACCTATTTACTCCAAACTAATAGTGTAAATAAATTACACCTAGGAGATGATACATATGGCACGAAGCAACAATAACAATCAGCTTTTAGTTTCAGGAGTAGAGCAAGCACTTGAACAAATGAAGTTTGAAATTGCACAAGAATTTGGTGTACAGCTCGGGGCCAAGACATCTTCAAGAGCCAACGGTTCTGTCGGTGGCGAAATTACAAAACGCTTAGTAAGAATGGCTGAACAACAATTCGGTGGGACTTTCAATTAATACAAATGCTCATTAAAATTAAAGGCTAGTGATGATAAAGAATTATGACACCGCTTATATAGTGGTGTCATAATTTGTTTTATAAGTACTTTTAATATTGTTTTCTTTTTGAAATGTTAGATTATGGGGATGACTGAACTTTTAGCTGATCTACAATAGGAACAGATTTAGTTTTCGAGTTTTCTAATAAATCCCGCACGACGAATTTAGATGAACTACTATACATAAAACGAAAAATAAATTTGTTAGAATGCAAATCTCCAACACACTAAAAAATGGTAAATTTTCTTTTCCTTTTGGTAATATATTTTCATTTTTCCAATCAGCGTATCTCCCTACCCCCTAGCTGATTTTTTTGATTTAAAGTTCAGAATAAATATATCTTATTGGAACTTAGATAATAGATAGAACGGATATTCTGTGATATTTTCAAGTAAAGATAATTAGGTATTATCTTTACTATACATAATATTATTATTTCAAACTAGAAAACTTAGGAGATCAAACATGAATTACTTGACTCTTCTTCAAAATATAAATGGTGAACAGTATTTAACTCATTTACAGGAGAATCTAAAAAATCGTCAACTACTTGATGAAAATAGAAACCTCACTCTCGAAGATAGTTCTGAACAGGATTTTCTTGAATTGTTTTTTTTAGAGAAAATATTCCCACAAGATAAAAAGCTCTCTCCTCATACCATAAAAGCATACCGTTCAGATGCGAAAACGCTGCTCACCTTTTTAACGGACCATTCCCTATCCTTTCGGGATATTGGATTTCCAGAAGTAAAAGCTTATAACAAATTTATTAAAGAAAAGTATGCAGCTAAGTCAGCCATCAGGAAATTAGAGTTTTTCAGAAGGGTGCTCGATTTTGGTTATGAAACTCAATTTTATAAAGCCCACCTGTCTACTTGGATCACTAAGCCGGTATCTAAAAAAGGACATTATATAATAGAAGAAACTCGTCACGATGAAGCTCAAACTCGTGTACAAGTAAGGGAATTGAATCAAAAAGAGGCAGAATTTCTGATCTCCTTCTTTCCTAAAATTGTGAAAGCAACGAGAAATCGTGAACAATTGGAGAAGCGAAATTTACTGATTGGCTATCTACTCTATACCACAGGGCTTCGAGCAAGTGAACTTTTGAGTTTGAATTGGGGAAGTTTTCGGTATAACCGAAAAGGGTTTTTATTTGCAGATGTTATTGGAAAAGGAAATAAGCCGCGATCAATCCCTATTAGAGATGAAACCAAGGATATTCTATTTAGCTATCGGAAAAGCATGGGCGAATCAGTTGAGATTAACATGCAAGATACAAATCCTCTTTTTTTCGCTATATATAATAAAAATGTACCTATTGTAAATAAAAAACGATTAACATACCCTGCCCTATATAAAATTGTAAAAGAAGCAGTGCATCTGGCTGGTAATAATTTAAAAGTAACGCCCCATTGGTTCCGTCATACTTTTGTGACTCTTCTACTGGAAAATGATGTACCTCTTGCGGTTGTTAAGGATTGGGCTGGCCATTCTGATATATCTACTACGAATATTTATTTAGAACGAATCAACCAAGATAACTCATACCTTCATTTAAATAAAGTTAACTTGTTTTAATTACTTACTTAATACTATAAATATTCTTAGTTGTTCTAATCTTTCCAATAATATGATTAACGTTCTAAACTCTTTTGGACAGAAATTCCTACAAAAGTTTTTTTCTGGTTGTTAATTTATTTATTGATTTATAGCTTGAATGCAAAAACGCTGGAATTCCTTAGCTACCTGTTTACAACTATTTTTAAATATTAGGGTACGTTTGTACCCTTTATTTAACATAGGTAATATCCAATTGAAATACTTCAATTTAATAAGTGCCTGGGGATGTAACAGCTTCAAACGCAAGATGGTTATTTAAAAGTTATCTCGGGCTTCGTAACTTTATTTCTTTTTTCTTCTATTATATTATCCTCTAAAATAAACTCTCCTTGATAACCGTATGGAGGTGTTACTTGGATTAAAATCCATTCTTTGTCCGGGCGTACATATAAAAAGTTTATGTAAATTTAGCACATATCGAATTTAGAAAATTAATGATATAATCAAATCCAGGTTTGATTAGAATTATTACAAGATTAAACATTTATATCTCCATATTTTTCTTTTGTAAAAGATTTAGTTGTCTTTACTTTACATAATATAATTATTGTTAATAATCAAATTGGACATCGTATATGAATTACTTGACTCTTCTTCAAAATATAATTGCTAAATATACTTAACACATTTACAGGAGAATCTAAAAAATCGTCAACTACTTAATTAAAATAGAAACCTTACTCTCGAAAATAATTCTAAACAGGATTTTCTTGAATTGTTTTTTGAGAAACTTTTACCTCAAAATAAAATATCTCTCTCCTCACGAACAAAAAATACCGTTCAGATGCAAAAACGCTACTCATTTTTTTGACAGATCATTCCCTTTCCTTTCGGTATTTTGGTTTTCTTAGGTTACTCGATTTCGGTTATGAAACTCAATTTTACAAAGCCCACCTTTCAACTAGATTCTCTATCCAGTATCTAAAAAAGGACACTATATAATAGAAGAAACTCGTCACAAGGAAGTTCAAACTCGTTAGCAAGTCAGGGAGGTGAATCAAAGAGATGCTGAATTTCTTATCACCTTTTTTCCTAAAGTGGTAAAGGTAAAAGGAATCGTGAACAATTGGAGAAACGAAATTTGCTGATTGGTTACCTACTCTTTACGACTAGGCTGCGACTATGATTTTGTTCAACACGCCCTCACCTCGATCGGAATTACGCATGGCCCGAGCCTTACAGAAATCATTTTCACAATCGATGGTCCTAAAATCGTCGAAACACACACCCGCTTAGGCGGAGATTATATTCCAGAGCTAATTAACATGGTAAGTGATATAGATTTGCTAGATTTATGGGCAAAACAAGCAATGGGTGAAAGCATTATAAATGAGATTCCACAAACCCCGAGTATGAAAAAATCGGCCGCTATCTGGTATGGAACTCCTTCTTCCGTTGGACTAGTAAAAGAGGTTTTAGGTGAAGAAGAAGCTAAATCGCAAGCCGGAGTTTCTAGAGTTGAAATCTTGCAAAAACAGGGACTTAAGATTACGGGTATGAAAGACAGTTTCTCACGTTCCGCATGCGTGCTGGCCACAGGAGAAAACACAGATGTTGCACTACTAAATACTCAATGTGCACTCAACAAGATCAAATTTGTCATTGAAGATGAGGAAACTGAAGGAGTCATCGTATGCTCCAGTTAATCAAGAACAGGCCCTTCTTTCTCTATCTTTTCAGTCATACTCTTTCAAACATTGGGTTAGGCATTCACTTATTCACCATGTCTTGGTTAGTTCTGGACCTGACGGAATCCACTTCTTCCTTGGGCTGGTTGTTATCCTTGTCAACCCTACACGTCATTATTCTCTCCCCATTCTTTGGAGTTTTAATCGATAATTGGGATAGAAGGCTGATAGTAGTAGTCATTCAATTATTAAAAGGGATTCTCCTGCTTACTGTTCCTATTCTTTTACTGACAGGGACCTTTCATCTTTATGTCCTATATGGTATTTCGTTCCTTATGGCCATAGCTGACCGCTTGTATTATCCTGCTTCTAAGGGACTCATGAGGGAAATGCTTTGCAAAGATCAATTGCTATCGGCAAACTTAGTATGCACCTATCCGAAACAAATAAAGGGTTTTGTAAATCAGAATCAATCAGGAATGTATCCGTTTTAAGAAATTAGATCTGTATTTCCTTTTTTATGCTTGCTCTTAATTTAGAATGATTTTTTTTAACATGGTTGGATAAAGTTCCAATTTTTTCAATAGTAATGGACACCTGATCTCCATCTTTTAACCATATTTGTGGATTTCTTCCCATTCCTACTCCTGGTGGAGTACCTGTTGCAATTATATCGCCCGGCTTTAAGGTCATTGACTGGGATAGAAAAGATACAATGTATGGAATGTTAAAAATTAAATTCTTCGTATTGGACTGTTGCATGATTTCATCATTCAAGCATAAAGAAATATCTAAATTATGCGGATCTCCTACTTCGTCTTTCGTTACGACCGTTGGCCCAATTGGAGCAAACGTATCAGCTGACTTTCCGCGTGACCATTGACCATCGGTAAATTGAAGATCTCTTGCACTAACATCATTCATTATGGTATAGCCAAAGATATAATCTTCCGCTTCTTCTTCAGTAACACATTTCGCTTCCTTCCCAATAACAATTGCCAACTCTGCTTCAAAATCTACTTGATTGGAGTTGATCGGCAGTTCAATTGCAGCGTTTTCTCCAATAATTGCATTCGCATATTTTGAAAAAATAACCGGTGATGCAGGCGGTTCCAATCCTGTTTCTTTGCAATGGTCCAGATAGTTTAAACCTACACAAATGATTTTTTCCGGCTGGGCAATTGGAGCTAAAATCTCCACTTCGGAAATGAGAAATAATACATCTCCGCTCTTTTCCGAAACTTCATCTTTATTCTTAAGAAGCGTTCTAACATATGGAAGGACTGTTTCGCTCTGTTCAATAAGCTGTTTCAAATCATTGGCGATAAAAAATGCCGCAGAATTATTATTCTTAGATAGTTTTTCTAAAGTGTGTAAGTCTAAAATATGATTCTCTTTTACTACACCAAGATGTGTTTCCGATTGGGTTCTAAAAGCCACAAATTTCATTTAAATCACTCCTTTTTAATTATTTGCTGCAGTTGCAGTGATGATCTTTGGAATTCCAAGCCCTTCTGCACCTAATTTTGACATTTTGGCTTCAGGATAATAACGCTCGATCATTTGAACACCGATTGCAGCACGGCGTACACGCTCTTGTACAAGTGAAATATTTGTTGATTCCCACTGTTTTCCAGAAGGATAAACATCCGGGTGATTACGCAGACCAAATTTAATATAAACCGGTGCTAACACACGAATAATTTCCGGAATTTCATAGTAGCGTAAGAAACCGCCGAAATTGTCTGGAACCTCAACATATAAATCTATTGGTATATCAATAGATTTGCGAATGGATGCTAGTTTTGGCAAGGTGAGTGCAGATGGAACATTATAAGTTCCTGCCCCTAGATCTTGCATTAGTCTTATAGAAACAGGGTTAGCTGACCCCATTTGCACGGATACTTTTACAACAAAATCTTCTGGAAGCTGTCCTGCTTTTTTCATTTCTTTTGTCAAAATTAAAAGTCCCTCATCGGCTACCAATGCACCTCTAAGTCCCAACTTAGCCCCTCTTTTTAAATCTTCCATTGCATAGACTAACTGATCGGCGCCTTCATGACGTAAAGCTTGAGACTTACCAGCGCTTGTCAATGGCCCGGAACTGATATCCCAGGTGCCCCGCGGCCCGACAAACAAACTAAGTTCCATTCCTCTTTCTGAAATTAGCCTGCACATTTCAAGAATTTCCTCATCTGTTTGAAGCATGATACCGCTTCCTTGAGAAATACGATGTACTGTCAATCCATAACGATCGATTTCTTTTAAAGTTTCTTTTAAAGCTGCTGGTCCTTCCACACTTGGCAGTTCAATCCGGTACTGTGCACCGTCAGGAAATGTTTTAAGGGATGTAGGAAGTTCTGTTAAATCTGTGGACGGGTAACCCAGTCTTTCTAGCAAATTTCTAGATTCTTTCATTATTTCGACCTTCTTTCAATTCAATATTCGATAAAAGTGAAGGTTATTTCTAAGGAAGTTCTGCTATATATATCAAATGGTAATAGTTCCCGGCCTAACATTGAGATCTACATTTCCCATCTTCCCCCATACAGGGATCGTGATTATTTGGTAACTAAGCCAAAACCAAGCAACGGTTCTCCATTCATGAAAGAAAGATTCTCTGGCTTAGAGATAACCTCAATATTTGGATTAGCTTCCACTTCTGATAGTAATGGTTCACTAATAATAATTTCACTTAGTTCCAATGTGCTTTTAATCCAAACAATTTTATGTTGGCAAGGTTCAACACCATTACACATCTTTACAGCGATACGCAGTGCATCTTCTGGAGTTGCTGCGACCATCGGGATTTTTACAGTAACTGATTCGGTACTTGTGAAAGCATTAGTATACATCGAAATGAAATCAATCTTATTGAACAGTTTCTGTGTGATTACATCCGCTGGTCCCAATCCGTTCGCATTTCCATGTGATTCCTTGGTTAAATCGAAAATGCATGACGTTTGAAACTCTGGACCTCCGCTGGCATACTTCGTAATGTAAAGCCCGGTGACATTCGGATCCTGTCCATCACCACTAATGTTTTTTCCGATTTCTTCAATCACCAAAACATCAAATTTTTGAAATAATATTTTCCCCATAATATTTTTACTTTCTAGAAGCAGTGATTTTTCTCGTTCCAATGTCAAAACATCTTTCTTAGGTATGACTTCGATTTTGTACGTTTCTTCATAGGCATTCTCTACAATTGAAACTGAAAACAGAAATTTTGTTTTTTCAGCAATCATACACCCGATTTTAGGAATGAGTTCTGCAAATCGTCCAAATCCTTTACTATGTACACAGTCTGCACCCCTCTGTTTACCAAGACCAATCACTAGCATTTTACAAATGCCGCTCTCAACTTCGCCACGAAACGCTGTATGTGGTTTAATTCTTGGTATAATCACGATACCGTCTGCTTGCAGAGCACTTTTAGCTACATAAATCTTTAATCCAGGTTCAATCTCCCCTATAGACTCCACATCCATCGAAGCATCAATAGTCACTCCCATTTTCTCCTCAGTAATTCCATAAGCCTCCAAAATGCCCGCTTGGCCTTCTGGTGTAGCTCCACCATGGCTGCCCATGACTGGGATAATAAAAGGTTCAGCTCCTGCTAGCTTTAAATTTTCAATCACACATTTTGTAATCTTGGCGATGTTCCTGATTCCCCGGCTGCCAACACCCACAGCAATTCGTTTTCCTTGGAGTCCAGCTAAATAAGGCGCCATATTCTTACAAATTTCACCAGGGATATTATCTAACCGCTGACTATTGAAATGTTGTTTAATTTTCAAAAATTTAGGTAATTGTATTTCCGGATATACAGTTAAATCAAGAGATTCCATTCCTTTTTTCACCCCTAGTTTCATAGGTTTGATTTCAAAGCGAATAATAACATCTATTTTCGTATGATCTGCCCTGCCTATCATCTGTTAAACGTTTCTAGTATATAATTCTTTTAGTGATCCGTGTTTTGTACTATCTCAAAATTGTTCGATTCTACTTCAAGTGCCTTTTTACCAGCTTCTAACACTTTAATAATTTGGTCCACATCATAGACGCTCCCTTTCCAAATTCCACCACTGACGGCTTGCAATGCAGCCCACAAGCGGGTATCATCCGGTAAATTCGGATCCGGTTCTAAATTTGGATTGGGCTCCCGCTCTTCCAGAATCAATGCTCCTTCTTCCGGAGTAAAGATTTGTTTCCCTTCTCCAATAAAATTAATACTTCCTTCTAGCTTATTTCGGTCTACTACTATCTTAATCACATCTCCTGTCCGTAGTTTTCCTACAGGACCGCCTGCTAACGCCTCTGGACCTACATGACCTATACAAGCACCGGTCGAAACTCCTGAAAAACGAGCATCCGTTATGAGCGACACAAACTTTCCAAACGACAAGTGCTTTAAAGCTGATGTCAGCTGATAGGTTTCTTCCATTCCTGAACCGGAAGGACCGCGGCCGATTACGACCATGATATCTCCAGCTTCAATTTTCCCGCTTTTAATTGCCGTAATAGCAGACTTTTCAGAAGTAAAGACTTTCGCTTTTCCTGTGTGGCGATAAATTCCGTCTTCATCTACAACAGATGGATCAATTGCCGTGGACTTAATCACAGATCCCTCAGGTGCAATATTTCCGGTTGGAAACGTTACTGTAGAAGTTAATCCACGGACTTTTGCTTGATCCGGGCTCATAATCACATCATCCGGATCTACTCCATCTGTTTCCTTAAGCCGTTTTCTGATTTCAGCGCGTCGTTCTGAAGATTCCCACCAGTCTAATACTGTACCCAACTTCTCTCCCGTGACGGTAAGAACAGACTCTTCTAAAACACCCAGCCTACGAAGATGAAGCATGACCTCTGGCACCCCGCCAGCCATGAAAGCCCGAATGGTAGGATGGTGTTCGGGTCCATTAGGCAAAACACTTACTAACCTGGGAACTTCTTTGTTAATGTGAATCCAATCCTGAACCGTTGGAATGTTTAATTTGGCTGCATGAGCAATTGCTGGAATATGCAGCAACAAGTTTGTCGATCCTCCAAAAGCGGCATGAAGGACCATCGCGTTTTGGATCGCTGCATCTGTTAAAATATCCTTCATCCTCAGGCCCTTGGATTCCATGGTAATCACTGCCCGAGCAGATTGACGGGCCATCTCCTCCCAAATCGGCTGTCCAGATGGTGCCAAGGCCGAATGTGGTAAAGACATTCCTAATCCTTCAGCTACTACTTGAGATGTAGCCGCTGTCCCTAAAAACTGACATCCGCCTCCTGGTGTAGCACAAGCTCTGCATCCTAAATCAGCGGCATCCTCTAAAGACAACTCGTTCTGTGCATAACGCGCACCAATCGTTTGTACCTTACCGGCATCCTCTCCATTCGTAGGCGGAAGAGTTACCCCACCAGGAATAATAATGCAGGGTAAATCATGCATTGCGGCCAAGGCAAGCATGGTAGCCGGAAGGCCTTTATCACAAGTGGCAACACCAATAACCGCCTTGCGGGTTGGTAAGGAACGGATTAATCTGCGGTAAACTATTGCGGCATCGTTACGATAAGGGAAAGAATCGAACATCCCTGTGGTGCCTTGGGATCTTCCATCACACGGATCACTCACAAATCCGGCGAATGGTACGCCTCCTTTCTTTCGAATTTCTTCTGCGGCCGCCCGCATAAGCAATCCTACCTCCCAATGCCCTGTATGATACCCTAAAGCAATTGGAGTCCCATCCTCAGCTCGAATGCCCCCTTGTGTACTAAGGATAAGAATTTGTTTTCCTAACAATTCGCTAGGCTTCCATCCCATACCGACATTTTGAGATAATCCGAATAAATCTCCACTTGGAGAATGTAACAGCATATCAGGTGTTAACGGAAGAGAACCGGTAGGACCGGGGGCATGAGGATGAACCCGATACAGCTCCTCCCGGTCCTTTCCCATAATATAGTGTAATCGCTCGCTCATCGTATATTTCTCCTTTCTCAAAATCTATAAGGTTAGAATGTTATAATTTCATGCTCCGCTTTTTAATAATTTTTTTGAAAAGTTCAATCCGGAAGAGATCCATTGTACTCCTAACTCCTCTTGTTGCCCGTATCACCCTATCTTTTTTAATGCGTCACCCGGCCGATTCTTCAATTGGCTTTTTCACGAGGAACCAGTAGCACAAGGCCGAACAGCCTGCTATGATTCCACCAGAGATAAAAGCCAAAGAATACGATCCTGTAGAATCAGCAATCATTCCGGCAATAACCGGAGAGAAAGCGCCGCCAAAATATCCTCCAAAGTTTTGAATGGCTCCTACAGAACCGACCATCGTAGCTGGGGCAATATCTCCGGCAAGTGCCCAGGCACTTCCTGTAATGGCAGAAATAAAAGCAAGAGCAAATGTTAACAAGGTAATTGTTATTGCCAAGCTTTGAACAAATGGAACCAGGATAACTAAAACAGCCGACAAAATAGCACAAACAGAAATCATTATACGCTTTGCATTAATAGGTGAGGCAATCCCTTTATCAGTTAGAATCTTAGTCATATATCCTCCAAGGATATCTCCTACAATACCGCCGATCCAAGGAATACTCGCATATATTCCAAGATCTTTCAGCAGAACATGATGAGTCTTCAATAGATATAGAGGAAGAAAATTCAAGAAAATATTCCAGATCCAAATTGTGCAAAAAAAGCCGAGGATCATTCCCCACATACTACGATGTTTGAACAGTTGCCCCCACTTAATCTGTGAACTTTGGTCCGCTTGTGCTGACCCTCCTCCTCCAGACTGAATATAATCCAGCTCCTCTTTGGAAAGAACTTTACTTTGCTCGGGGTTTCGGTAAAATTTCATGAAGATAAGGATAAATATAATTCCTATTAATCCTGTGATGTAGAACATGATTCTCCAACCATAAGCTGTCATGAGATATACTAAAATGGGCGGGGCTAAAGCTGGACCCCATTTTGATGATGAATCCCAAATTCCTGTAGCCAATCCACGCTCCTTTTTCGGATACCAGTAAGATGTAATCTTAGCATTTGATGGCATGCAAGGAGCTTCACCGACTCCCAATAAAAATCTTGCGCCTAACAATGTTCCAAGTTTGTTGCACGCTCCTGTTAAAGCTGTCGCAAAACTCCACCAAATAACTGCGATTGAAAAGACACGCTTTGCGCCAAAACGGTCTATTAACCATCCAGATGGTAACTGCATCATAGCATAAGTCCAAGAGAAAACCGTCCCCATCAAACCAATATCGGTATTATTCAAATGTAGTTCCTTAATCATTTCGGGAGCGGCAATCGATAGGTTAGTCCTATCTAAATAGTTAATTACCCCTCCAATCAAAAGCCAGATAACAACTGTCCATCGGTAATTACCTTTAGACTTCATAGTTATCTTCGTTGGATTATCTTTCAGTTCCATCCTCATAATATCTCCTCCAGAATATTAGTAGTAAGATCTCTTTCTGGAAGAATTTCATGTTGATCCGGATCCTCTGAAATCACTTTAGCCCCTATAGGTATTTAATAAGCAGTCTCCGCTTTCACCATTAAATAAATATTGTTTTACTCCAACTAATGGGGAAGTCAATGTTAGCCAAATTTTCTTATACTTCTTCTTCTCTCCCTGAGCAATCAGTTTCATAACGATTGTAGAAGCAGGTATTTCGAGATATACAGCTAGTGTAGAAGAACATCTAAAATCCTTCTTTCTGTTCTAACACCCTAAACAAGTTATTATCCCTCTGAAAAAAGAACGGTAATCAAAATTTTACTCCACTGAGTTCATCGACGATGTTTAGCGGCTGTTCTCCCTTCAAAGCCTGAACTAAATTCTTAGCAGCAAGCATCGCCATATCAAAACGGGTCTTCTCCGTGGCTGAACCGATATGAGGCAGGGTCACGACATTATCCATTTTTAATAAAGGATGCCCAGGATCAATTGGTTCCTGTTCATATACATCCAGTCCTGCCCCGCGTATTTTCCCTTTCAAAAGTGCCTCAATCAAAGCCTGTTCATCGACGGTCTGACCTCGGGAAGCATTAATGAAAAAGGCGCTATTCTTCATGAGAGAAAATTCCTGATGTCCCATTATACGTGTTGTTTCCGGTGTTAATGGGGTCATTAACACTACAAAATCGGATTTTTGCAGGAGCTCATCCATAGTACAGTACTGGGCACCAAGGTTTTTTTCTGCTTTAAACTTTCTCGTCCGATTATAATAAAGAATATTCATATCAAAACCATATTTAGCTCTTTTGGCGATCGCCTCACCAATTCGACCCAACCCAATGATTCCAATCGTGGAATGATGGACATCCACTCCAAAAAAACTTCCATCATATCCTCTTCTCCACCTTCCCTCTTTCACGTACCTGTCCAACTCTGGAATCCTTCTTGCTGATGCCAGCACTAACGCCAGTATCAAATCTGCAACTGTATCATCTAACACAGAAGGAGTATTCATTCCTAAAACTCCTCTTTTCTTCATGGCTTCTAGATCAAAGTTGTTGTAACCAACTGAAATATTACTGACAACTTTTAATTTGGGAGCAGAGTTGAGCAGCTCATGGTCTATTTCCCCCCCAACCGTGAGCAGTCCGTCCATATCCACAATCTCCTTTAACAAGACTTCACGAGGGATCGGTTCTTTAAAATCCCATTTGCGGTACTCACAATGTTCTGCTATAAAAGCCTCTGCCTGAGGAGGAATCGGCAACGCAATAAATACTTTTGGTTTCAATTTTATTCCCATTCCTTTCGCTTCTCTCAAGGCACTAAACCCAATGAAATAAGTTATGTGCTTTAAAAGCGTTATTGTTTAATCTAAGTCATACGGATAACAGTCAAATTATGGGGGATCATTATTAGTTTTAAATCAAATCGCAAAAAAATAATAACTCATTATTTGTTTTACATTATAAAACTATGTTCTTGTATATAAATAAAACAGTATATTTTCTATTTATTAAATATTTTCAGATAAATAATTCTAATAAATTTAAGAGTATCTCTACTCAGCTATCATGTTAACGAAATGAACTATAACTAAAAGGAAAATAGCTTTCTGAAGGATACTAAGCACCCAGTTTTCATAAAATACAAGATTTATCTACAATTTGATTTAACATACTTTTTACTTGTTCTTTCTTTTCGTCACTAAGCGAATGAGCCGGTGCTAATACCTCTGTAGAAACTTCTATTCCTCTTATACTAACCGCCTCTTTAACAATACTAACTAAAGGTGAATCAAGTTTATATAAAAGCGTTAATTGAGCCAACTTACGGTGCAATTCAATTGCTTTTCCATAGTTTTCTTGCTTAAAAGCCTGATAGATACCTATTGAAAGTTCCGGTGCGAAATTCGCAGTTGCAGGAATTGCACCGTCTCCTCCAAGGGATAATGTATTTAACAGGTGGTCATCATATCCAGAAAACACAGCAAAATCAGGTTTTTTATGCTTTACTTTTAGAATCATTTCCTTTGTGTGACCCACTGACTGAACGGTTTCTTTAATACCGATGATATTCGGAAACGCCTCCACAAGCTCAAGGACAAATTCCGGCGATAAATCTTGACCAGTCAATTCAGGAAAGTTATATAAAAGAATCGGTAAGTCAACACTTTGAGCAATTTCAGCATAATATTGAAAAAGATTTTCTTCAGATAGTGACCAGTAATATGGATTAATGACAACAATTCCATCTGCCCCTATCTCTTTTGCATGTAAGCTTAGTGAAATGGACTCCTTTGTACTTGTACTTCCTGTTCCGATTAAAACAGGCACCCTCCCATTTACATACTGAGTTGCAAATTCCGCTACTTCTTTTCTAAATTCCAAAGACATTTGACTGAACTCACCTCCAGAACCTAGAAAAAAAAGCCCATCTACCTTTGAATTGATTAGAAAATCTATAAGGTTTCCCATTCCCTTTTTATCAATGCATCCGTCACTATGTAATATTGTAGAAACTGGTGGAATAACTCCATGAAATTTTGTTCTTGTTTGCATAATATAACTCCTTATATATTTTAATGTTTATCATCATGATAAAGGTTTCTTTTCAGACATGAGCTAATTTTTAAAACAAAGGATGATAATAAAATTATGTACCCCTTTGGATATTCTATCTGTTATTGAATATAAGGAAAAAGTTTGGAGCTTCAGAATAATGGTATGATTAGTAGATTAATAAAACTGTATATTCTGCATCAGTCGTTCCCTAAAAAAACTTTGTAAAGATTTTTAGGGAACGATAGATTCAACCATTTTGTCTACGCTTTAACAAATACGGTTTTGATGGCGGTAAAGAATTCAATTGCTGCTTGCCCTTGTTCACGGGAATGTGAGCTGGATTGTTTCATTCCACCGAATGGTGCTTGTAATTCTACACCAGCAGTTTCCGAATTAATACGAACCAGTCCTGCATCCATTTCGTTTATGAAAGACATCATTGTGCCAATATCCTTTGTGTAGATGGAGGCACTAAGCCCAAATTCTACATCATTGGCTAGCGTAAGGGCTTCTTCAATAGTATTTACTTTGATGAGGGCAAGGACTGGTCCAAAGATTTCCTCCTGCGCGATGACCATTTCATTGGTAACATCATCAAATATTGTCGGGTAGACATAAAAACCATCTTCAGCTCCGTTCGCCGTATAGCGTTCGCCACCGTATAATAATGTTGCACCTTCACCCTTACCTTTTTCAATATATGAAAGCACAGTGTTCAGCTGATTTTCACTGGTACACGGCCCCATCCAGGTACTGCTTTCCATGCCGTTTCCAATTGTAATCTCTTTCACTCTTTCAAGAAGTTTTTCTTTAAATGAATCATATACATCTGCCTGAACGAACACTCGGCTAGTAGCTGTACATTTTTGACCGGTCGAACGGAGACCGCCACTAATAGTTCCTTCCACTGCGAGATCCAAATCAGCGTCTCCTGCAATGATGACCGGGTTCTTTCCTCCCATTTCCAACTGATATTTCGCTCCTCGGGCCAGAGCAGCCTGCCCGATTTTTTTTCCGGTAGCGTTTGAACCTGTGAATGTAATGCCGTTAACATCTGAATGGTTAACTATTGCTGTACCCACTATGGATCCAGATCCTGTTACCATATTTACCACACCAGTTGGAATGCCGGCCTCATCTATACACTCGATGATCTTTGCCGCAGTTACTGCTGCTTCCTGTGCAGGCTTAATTACGACTGTATTCCCATAAATCAATGCAGGTGCCATCTTCCAAATTGGGATGGCTACAGGAAAGTTCCAGGGGGAAATAACTCCAACGACTCCAAGTGGAACACGTGTAGTAAACATCAACGCTTGACTGTCTGATGACGGAATAACATCACCCGTTTTGCGCATACCCTCCCCTGCATAGTATCGTAGAATCGAGATACCCCGCATTGTTTCCCCTTTAGCTTCAGGCAATGTTTTGCCCATTTCTTTTGTCATCGTTTCGGCAATCTCATCAAGACGTCGTTCCATACTGTTTGCAATTTTATATAGAAAGTCACCGCGTTCGGTACCAGAAAGGCTTCTCCATTTCTTTTGGGCCCTCTTTGCAGCTGCCACAGCCTTGTTTACATCTTCTTCTGTTGAACTCTGGATTAATCCAACGACTTCGTTTTTATTGGCCGGATTAATGCTTCTTTCCACACATCCCCTGGAAGATGATACCCATTCTCCGTTAATATAGTTAAGATATTTTTTCACTTGGGTGATCGTTGTCATGATAAAAAAACTCCCTTCAATATCCTTAAAATGTAGGTCCAATGCGCCAGATGCCGAAATCATGCTGCTTAAGAATTTCTGCTTTTGTAAGCTTTCCGGAAGCAACAAGTTCAATTTCATCAAAGATTTGCTGACCAACAGATTCTATGGAATCTTTCCCTTCGATAATGGTTCCGGCGTTCAAATCGATATTGTCTCCCATTCTCTCAAATATTCCTGTATTTGTCGCAATCTTGATGACAGGAGCGATAGGAGATCCAGTAGGGGTGCCTCTTCCCGTGGTAAACAAAACAATTTGGGCTCCTCCAGCTACCATCCCCGTTAATTGCTCAATATCATGTCCCGGTGTATCCATCCAAACAAGACCTTTTTTAGTTGGGACCTGAGCATAATCGATAACTTCTTGTAAAGGTCTCCTCCCTGCCTTATTCGAGGCACCTAATGACTTTTCTTCCAGAGAACTCAATCCCCCCTTTATATTTCCAGGGCTTGGATTACCTGTGCGGATATCTACTCCCATCTTAATAGCCCGGTTTTCCATAGCTTCAATTACTTCATATACACGCTTTGCTGTATGATCATCAACGGCACGATTAGCCAATAAATGTTCTGCACCAATTAGTTCTGTCGTTTCTGCTAAAATAGCGGTACCACCAGCATCAACAAGCATGTCGCTAACAACCCCTACCGCAGGATTTGCTGATAAACCAGAACATGCATCCGACCCCCCGCATTCTGTTCCGACAATAAGCTCACTGAAATCACAAAGTTCCCTTCTTTGAGCAGACGCATCCTGTACCATTTTCGCTGCGATTTTTGCTCCTTCAGTAATTGCGCCAAGTGTTCCACCGTAGTCTTGAATCGAAACTACTCTAACGGGCTTTCCCGTCTTGGCCAGTTCTTCCGCTACACTACGTGCCTGATGAGTTTCACAACCAAGACCTAAAACAACGACTCCATAGACATTCGGATTAGCCCCCATCCCTACATATGTACTAAACGTTTGGTCGTAATCGATTCCAACTTGAGCACATCCATGCTGATGAATAAAGGAGACAGTGCCTTGTACCAATTCCGTAATTTGTTTAGCTGCCTGTGTAGCACAAGTAATAGTAGGCAATATTAACACGTGGTTTCTCACTCCAACACGACCGTCGGGGCGTCTATATCCCCAAAACCTCATTTCACTATTTAACTTCAACTTTATCCCCTCTCCCTCGTTTACCTTCTAGATTATGAATATGAACGTGTTCACCTGGCTCAATATCAGTAGTGGCTAAGCCAATAACTTCTCCATATTTAAGAATGTCTTCCCCCCGGGAAATCGGCTTGACAGCAAATTTATGCCCGAATTCAATATTCTCTTTTATTTCAATGGAGTATTTCTGATCCTTGCATGTGACCTGAACATGGCTCCCTGCTGGAATATTCATTAAAGCGATTGCCACTTTATCGTTAGGTTGCATCATAACTGTTTTATAAGCTTTATTCATATAAACCTCCCCCTGCTTTATATTGCTTAATTAATAATATGGTAAGAGAAATACTTATAAATTTGGTACAACTGCGTTTGCTAAACGTACAGAGTTCCGTAAAATCCCAATATCCGAGATTTCTATCTCTATTTGGTCCCCATCCGCTAAAGTAAATTCATTAGGAGGAACAATACTCGTTCCTGTCAATAAAACAGTTCCGTCAAAAATCTGATTATCTTTAAGGAGGTAAGAAACAAGTTCATCAAATGTACGTTTTAATTGGCGGGTATTAGCCTTACCTTCTACAACTTTTTCATCATTCCGATAGATTCTACATGTAATGTCAAACTGATAAGGATCTTGAACCACTTCTGCTAAAAGAATGGTAGGCCCAATTGAGCAAGAATTTTTCCATATTTTCGCTTGAGGTAAATAAAGTGGATTTTCTCCTTCAATATCACGACAGCTCATGTCGTTTCCAATGGTATATCCTAAAATTTCTCCCTTGCTATTGATGACCAGCCCTAATTCTGGCTCAGGGATTTGCCAATGGGAATCGTTTCGAATATATACTTTTTCGTTTGGGCCAACTGTTCTTGCAGCGGTGGATTTGAAAAAAATCTCTGGGCGTTCTGCATCATAGACTTTGTCATAGAAAGTAGTTGCACCCATTTTCCCGTTTGTTGCTTCGAAGTTTCTGGCAGTTCTGCTTTTTTCATAAGTAACACCGGACGCCCACACTTCAGGAGCTTTAATTGGTACTAGCAATGATAGTTTTTCTAGAGGTTGTTGAATTGGAGTAGAATCTGAGATAGCGTTTTCAATAAAGTGAAGAATAGAAGTATTTTGATCTTGAGCTTGCTGAGCTAACTCCATGAAGTCACTTTGTGGTAGTTGATAGATGAGCCCATCTTTTGTTAAAGCAGCTAGAACAGGAACTGAATTTTCATCTGAATATCGAATTATACGCATATAATATCCTCCTAAAAAGTTTTATATTATAAAACTCAGTTTTATTATATAAACAATAAGTATAGGGTCCATACCTAAAGAATAGGTACTGGATACCCCATTTGTTCAGATAATTCGGAGCCTGTTTGCTTAAGTAATACCACAAACTCCTGTAACTGAGTCTCATTTATACGAGCTAAAAGAGTAGAAATGCTGATAGCGGCAATCACCTGATTTTCATGATTTCGAATTGGCACAGCAATACAGCGGACGCCGGGTTCGTTTTCTTGACTGTCAATTGCATATTCTTGTTGACGAACCTTTTCAAGTTCACTTAAAAAGTCTGTTTCATTTATAATGGTAAATTCTGTTTTCTTCGTATAATTATATCCATGTAAAATCTTTTGTATTTCTTCTTGTTCCCTAAAGGCTATCAAGGCTTTTCCAACGGCAGAACAATGAAGAGGAATTCGTCTACCTACTCGGGAATAAAGGATGGTAGCCATAGGACTTTCTACTTTATCAACATAAACTCCTTCCTTGCCATCCAAAATGACAAGATGAGTAGTCTGTCCTGTTTTTAAAGACAAATCGAGTAAATACCGCTTCGCCAAAAGTCGAATATCCAAAGAGTGTATGACAAAATTTCCTCTTTCAAACAGCTTTAACCCCAATCTGTATTTACCACTTTCCAAATCCTGATCGATGTACCCATGCATTTGAAGCGTTTTCAACAAAGAATGGACAGTGCTCTTGTGCAGACCCATTAGCTCACTTATGTGTGTGATCTTAAGCTCAGTCGTATGTTCATCGAAAAGGTCCAGAATTCGAAGGGCACGATCTAAGGATTGAATAATAGGCATAATCATTCACTCCTTCTGTTTTATAATATAAAATAGCAGTCTACTATTCTAATCGATGCAACTTAACTATATTATAAGAGCCATTATTTTTCAATAAAATATTTTTTGAATTTTACCAATAATTATATTGTTTTGAATTGTAAGCGTATGCTATAGTGAATGCAACTAAATAAAAGTTTAGTTTTCATTTTTTAGCTATATTACAAAACGTAGTTTTATATTATAGAACAAAGGAGGGTTACATAGGAAAAAAGAAGAAATGATGCCTTATCAATGTACCTAACTATTCTCATGTCTATCATATAAAATTTAGTTTTATATGATAGGACAAATCCATCCCTAGCGAGGGGGAAGCAGCTAATTGGAATTTTATCTCGAACAGACGGTTGGTATAAATAAGGCTTTCATCTCAAAAGATTATTCAAGAGCATTTAACCTTCATTGACAATTGGCTAATAATCCCCTTCTTTATCAAATTGGCTCAACTTTTGTCAATGTATTTAAAGAGGCTATTTTGTTTGCATCGTTTGGATCTAACTACATATGTTCATCATCCTTCCCGAAATTGGTTCTTCATACAGATATGCATTCAACAATATTAGTGGAAACCTTAAAAGGACTTCAAATCTTATTAATTTTATATCGTTTTAAATTAGGAAATTTATGAAAGCGGATTCAACATATTTTTACATCTTAAGCCTGTTAGTACAATTATGACATTGAAATTTTTAAAAAATGTAGGATTGCACTAGCTTTAGTATTATCGACTGGTTCAGATTTGTTCTCCTATCATTGAATTTAACACCAAAAATATATCTTTATAACAGGAGGTTAAACTGATGACTAACTTTTCGAAATCAATTCCAAATGGACGCTGGCTCCACATAATCCCCCCTTGCATCATCATTTACATTGTAGCTTTTATGGATCGCACAAATATTGGTTTTGCTACGGCAGGTGGCATGGACAAGGCCTTAGGAATATCTGCGACTGTTTCTGGTATTGCTGCTGGAATTTTCTTTTTTGGGTATTTATTTCTCCAGATTCCTGGTGGAAAAATGGCTGAAAGGGGTTCTGGTAAAAAATTCATCACCTTCAGTATCCTTATATGGGGGCTAATCGCAGTTTTAAACGGTTTTGTTCAAAACACATGGCAATTACTTTTGGTACGGTTTTTGTTAGGACTTGCTGAAGGTGGGGTTTGGCCCTGTATCTTGGGGATGCTTGCTAATTGGTTTCCAAGCAAAGAGTTGGGACGTGCAAATTCCTACTTTATTATGAATATTGCAGTCGCTTCTATTATAACAGGACCGCTTTCCGGTTGGATTATCTCTATATCCAATTGGAGATATGCATTTATCGTAGAAGGATTACTTACGTTGGCTCTACTTGCAGTTTGGATACCATTCATGAGTGAAACTCCTAAAGATGCTAAATGGCTTTCAAAAAAGGAAAGAGATTATATTGTTAATACAATAGCAGCAGAAAGAGCTCTAACAGCCAAACATGAACAGCAAAACATAACTCTTGGGCAAATTTTCTCAATGTCAAATATATGGAAACTAATCGGTATTTATTTCTGTTATCAAGTTGGTATTTATGGATTTTCCATGTGGCTTCCAACATTACTTAAGGAACTAACACATTCAGGTATTGCTGGAGTTGGTTGGTTGTCAACTATACCTTATATTGGAACTATTATTGGTCTATTTATATTCGGAAACCTATCTGATAAAAGTGGAAACCGAAAACTCTTCGTTTCCATTCCGCTCATTGGGTTTGCTATTTGTTTTTTGCTAGCAACTGCAACGAAGAGTAATATTTGGTTATCCTTCGCGTTTTTGACGGGATGTGGTGTGTTTTTGCAAAGTGCATCTAGTGTGTTTTGGACAATTCCTCCAATGTTGTTTACGGGTGAGGTATGTGGGGCTTCACGAGGCATTATTGGTGGTCTAGGTAACCTTGGGGGATTCTTAGGGCCCTACATCGTTGGTTGGTTAATTACCACAACGGGTAGCAGTAGTGCTGGAATCTATATCTTAGTGGTGTTCTTACTGGCTGGATTTTTAATCACCTTGACTTTACCAAGTGTCACAACTGGAAAATTATCAACGGTTATAAAAGAGAATGCAGTAAATATGAAATAAAGTATTGCAAAATAAAGGTCAGGTTAGAAAAAAATTAGGAGATTCCCTAATTATATGCTACACTTTGATTACCATTTGATTTACTGTTTTGGAATTCCCTACTCATCCGTGAGTGGGGTTTTTGTTTTTATGAAAAATAAAAAACAGACTCTAAAAATAGAGCCTGTTAAATGTTTCTAAATTAAGCTTTACGTACGTTAGCTACGTCTTTAACCAATTCTATTATTTGTCTTTCTTGGTAAGCAACTTTTTTAATTTCCCTTATTTGTTGAATCGTAGCTTCCAATTCAACATCTTTAATGTTATCTAACTTTCTCAATCTATCAGGTGATAACTCTATATTCGATAGCGTCTTTATATAATCTTCTACTGAATATCTCCAATAATGTATATTGTTTGGATATCTCTGTTTTAAAGAATATGCCATTAATAATCCTTCTGGATCAAAATCTCCCGAATAATAGACTGTGCAATTTTCTTTTACCAACAATTTAATAATTTGAACCGCAGCCAATTTAAATTGCCCGTGTGTACAAATAATCGAAATCGAATAATCTTCCAATTCATCCACAATACTTGAAAATACACCTGAATTCTCAACAATAAAAACGGGATTATCTTTTTGTATGGGGTATACCCTATCCAATTTAACAATTTCTCTTAAAGGCTCATTACGTACAGATTTTTAAGTAAAAGTTTCCTTCCAAGAACGTAGAACTTCTCCATTTCTTTCTCCTATTAGACCAAATATGGTTACATAATTGGTAACATCATCTTTTAGTATTCCAAAGTCAAACAACAATTGATTGATATATTCTGCATTTGGATTGTTTTGAGAAGCTATACCATAATGTTTTTCTCTTACAATTTGTAGAGCACTAATGATCTTTCCTTCATTATCAAATTCGTGCGGATTACCGGTTACTTTTTCTGCAAACAGTGGTAATCTTATGGGTTTCCCCGATGGTAAAATAGAAAGTCCCTTGTAAACTTTTTCTATTTCATTTAGGTCACCTTTGTTATAAGCCGTAATAAATCCAACGTGTAAAGGATGTTTTTCAAGAATAGAGGCGGTTAGAATAGTGGTAGCTTCAGACGTATAGGATTTTGCTAATTCTATAAAAAAGTGATTTTTTTGACGCTCATTTACATCCTTTTCTTCTTTCTTATAGACCAGTTTCCGGCCAATTACTCCTTCAACTACGTCGAATAACATAGCACCATCAAATCGAGTTCCTTCAAACTTTTTTTCAAATTTTTTTAAAGAAATTTTGGCACTCTTTTGTGCGGAAAAATCTTATTGAAACCAGTTACGCAAAAGGATTTGTTCTTCTTGGGTTAACTTTGTTAACACAACGTGTCCACCTTTTAATTTTTTAGTAGAATTTGTATTCTTCTCTAACATTAATTGTAATTCATCTTTCTCTCTATCTAACTCGGATAGTTCCTCTTCTAAAGCGGCAACCAATTTTTCTCTGTAATTCTTCCTTGCTTCTTTTCCAATAAAAGTAGCAGAATCTCTAAACGGGGCATATCATTTTACGACTCCGTGTTGATAAGAACCAAATGGAGTTGCATAGGAACCGTCTTCCATTTCTTCGATTGAAATGCTTTTTAAAATACCTTCTACTTCGGACTGTAACATTTGAAATTCTTCAGGTAATCGCACCTTTAAGTACTCTTCCAATGTATTAACATTTTCCTTCACTGCTTGTGGTAGCAACACAGCATCCGATTCTTGAACGGAATGGATAAAATCTTTACTTACAATTAATCCATCCAGTACCCCCATTTCCATTAAGAGCAATTGCTTTTCGTATTTCATAAATTCTTTCTTGTATCTTCAAAAGAATTTGATCCTCAGTTTTACTTTCAGTTCCTAATAAATACTTTTTATTTGTTGTATTATGCTGGAAGGACCTGTAGCAACAATGCCTTTTTTGGTTCTTGCCGAATACCGATCTCTCTTTTAATTCCTTCCAGTAGGGCTTGAACCTCAACTTCCTTGGAAGGTGGAAGATGATGTTTGAATTTATGCGCAATATTAATAGAAGAAACTCGTCTTTTAATAGTCGAATATTTATGTGTTGTGGCCAATTCCGATAAATAAAGACAGATCGTGCTTGCAGATGCCGGAAGCGGATCCTGTCCATTCAACTTACACCACTCTGTGAAATGCCTCCAGTCCGACGCGTAACTTCTTTGGGTGTTCATACTTTTAGAGTTTTGGATGTAGAGCTTTATCTTTTCCAGTTTTTCTTTATTAATCTGAAGAAATTTCCCAAAAAGTAAGTATCCACTTTTTCACGGGCGGTTTTAAATAATTATTATTAGGAAACAATTCCTTTTTCTATTTTTCTTGGCCGACGGTCTCCCCTTCTCGATCCAAACGTACGCTGTTTGATTAAAAAGTTACCTTAGTTCCGTGTTTTTACATTTTTCCTTCTGTTTTATTATCCTGCCGATACCCCTCCCTTACTGACCGTTTGGTGGTGGTACTTGGATTATAAATCAAATTTTGTCCAAGCGTACATACAATAATAATGTGAATTTAGCACATATTGAAATTAGAATTTTATGTCTTGTTTGGTACGGCGGTCTGCCGTAAATGGAACAGGAACCTACGTAATGTAGGCGTTAGCCGTACAGACCGTCGTTATCGTGCCATTTAATGCCTAAGCGGTACGTACGGAGTAACAGAAAACGTTTTTCCGTTCTGATCATTCTGTTATACTGCGCCATTAGTAGCCCTAAAAAGCAACATGTCTTTGTATTACTTCGACCGCCGAAAGAAAGAAATCGTAATTAAGCAATCTATCAAACGATTAGAGACTCTTGGTTGTAAAGTAACTGTTGAAGCAATAGCGTAATTATGGTCAAAAAAATATAGCTAAAACTCGAGACCCAGATCTTTTTAAAAAAATTGATCTTATAGGGTTTAGTTTCGTATTGCCAAAATGCCCTTTCACCATTACTATTTTTCAGGATAGTTTAAGTACAATGCTTCACAATCTCCATTAAACCGAAAAAATGATGGGGGGAGAGTTTTTTAGCATTTTTTCCAAAAATTTTTTTTAGTAAATAACAATTAATCTAACACAATAATACAATTACACAATAACATTTAAAGAACTGAATGCATACTGCAAACTTACTGCAGAAAAAAAGAGTGACATCTCAGCCACTCTAACTAACCCATTCCACAAAACTAGGGATTCTTAGGAGTCCCTTTTTGGTTTTATTCCTATATTTCACTTTAAGTTTCATTTGTTGATCAAGCTAAATGAATTTTTCATTTTCTTCTATTACATAGTTCTTATACTGTTTATAAAATTCTTTTCGATTTGGAGTAGGCATCACAGCAAAATTACAATTTTCATTACAAAGTTATCGTAAAATAGTTTTAATCGAATCCAAAAATTAGGGATTATCCCTGAGTTAGCTTTAATACTTGTTCTTTATCAGGAATAGAACTAATCGCTCCTTTTCCTGTCGTGGTAAGAGCTCCAACTGCATTGGCAAATTGAAGAAATTCGTGATATTTAACTTTACAAGTATCCTTCAAATTAACAGGAGTCACTTCATTTAAAAGCAACTGGTACAAGAAGCCGCCAATAAACGCATCGCCTGCACCTGTTGTATCCTGAACATCAACCTTATATCCGGTCGATGTGAATTTATCATTTTTAAGATAAAGTTCCGCACCCTTCGCACCTTTTGTGTAAATAACAACTGTAACATCACCGATGAATAAAGAACGAATCGCCTCTTCTTCATTTTCAATATTCGTAATAAATGATAATTCTTCATCAGAAATTTTTATAAGATGTGCTTTCGGAATAAAACTCAATATTGTTTCTCTGCAATCTTCCGGCTTCTCCCAGAGCGGAAGCCGAACATTTGGATCGAAGCTAATAAGTGCACCGTTTTGTTTCGCTTCTTTAATTGCTTTTATATGTGCATACTTCATAGGACTTTCAACCAAATCAACTGAACAAAAATGAAGGATGTCTCCACTCGTAAACCAATCTCCGTTAATTTCCTCTTCTTTCATTAATAAATCCGCTGAAGGGCTACGGTAAAAAGAAAAATCTCTTTCCCCATCCTTTCGTAGTGAAACAAATGCCAGTGCAGTATTGGCTTTATCCGTTTTTAAAATTTTATCTGTCTTTACCCCAGCTTGATGCAGCGTCTCAACCAGAAAATCTCCAAAGGAATCCGTGCCTAATTTTGAGATCATCGAGGATTTTCCTCCAAGGCGGGCAACCGTTGCAGCTACATTGGCTGGAGCCCCTCCTGGTGCCCGTTCAAACTCTACTACATCTTTAAGCATTCTTCCTTTTTGAAGAGGAATGAAATCAATTAAAACCTCACCAATTGAATATAAGCTTTTCATGACTTCCACCTATCCTAACCCTTATAATCCCATTTTGTCGCCTGAAATAATGTCTTTCCGTTCGAAAAAAAGCGAATCTCTTGGCTCTGTATTTCCGGAAAAATCCTGCTCGTAAATACTTCTTCACCATTATTGACAAAAATCTCAACGGAAGATGTATCCACATACATGTGAAATTCTATCGATTGGGCATCCAAATAGCACTTTCTTACGGTTCCATACTCTTCCGCTACGGGTTCTCCAGAAAAAGTTCGGTCGAGAACTACTTTCTTTTCCATCGCATCATATTTGATAACGGTCTTTTCCTTTTCCCCTGCCCTAAATTCAACTCCGAATTCAGATGAATCAAAGTTCACGAACTTACAAATCATCTCAAAAGCGGTTCCTGAAAATTCATCGAAAACTTTCGTTTCATGATCCAGGACCTCTTTAATATCTTGCCGTTTCCTACGTAGGGATTCAAGCTCTTTGACAGGCTGTTGAATCAACTTGCCATTCCAAATCGATAATTCCCTTGGCACTGTTAAGCAGTGTGCCCACCCGTTTTTGTCCGTTGGATATTCAATATCTGGAAGTCCCATCCATCCAACTAAAATTCGACGTCCGTCCGGGCCCGTCATTGTTTGCGGTGCATAAAAGTCAAAACCTCTGTCTAATTCTTGAAAGGCGTCATGTACCATTGTCATTTTGTTTTTATCCATCTTATCACCCATTATATATCCCGATTGATAGATATTGTAAAAATGATCCCCTTCCGGCTTAATACCTTGGGGACAAAAAATGAGAATACCCTGATTATCAAGTTCTAAATAGTCCGGACATTCCCACATATAGCCGAATTCTTTCAAATTTGTATTAATCTCACCTTTAAAATTCCAGTTTACTAAATCTGTGGAACTGTACAATACAACGCAGCCTGTTTCATTTTCGCGTTGTGCCCCAATAATGGCATGAAACAAGCTACCTTCTTTCCATATCTTTGGATCACGGAAGTGGTCTGTATATCCATTTGGAACCGAAGCAATCACAGGCGTTTCCAGCTTTTTAATTTCATCCCTTTCATTCATGACGGCCAGGCATTGATAGGGGTGTCTTACCCAATTCTCATCACGAGTATTTCCTGTATAGAGTAAATACAGTCTGCCCTCATGCTCGATTGCACTTCCTGAATATACCCCGTGGCTGTCATATTGGTTTGTGGGCTCAATAGCAATCCCTGCGTTTTCCCAATGTACAAGATCTTTTGATTTCGTGTGATACCAATATTTCAACCCATGTACGGGGCCAAGCGGAAACCATTGATAAAATAGGTGGTATTCGCCATTAAAATAGGAAAATCCATTGGGATCATTCAATAAACCCGTTTCTGGTTGAATGTGATAGCTTTGGCGCCAGCGGCAACTTTTTACCACTTTTTTTAAATTTCGGATTTCCTCCTGACTGGCATCTTCAATACGCCGATAACGTTGTTCTTTTGTCCATAACATAATGTCAATCTCCCTTTAACAATGAAAGGAGAATCGTTGGATTCCCCCTTTTACTTCTTCATTTATTAAGCTGCTTTCTCCTTAAATTCAACCGGGTGCTTCTTGGCGTTTCTTTTTGCCAACATAAGTGTTAAGGAAAATGCAACCACAAATGAAATCACCATACCAATTACATAAATAACAATCGCATTTGGTTTAATGGAAATAATACCTGGCAGACCGGCAGCCCCCAATGCAATTGCTTTTACTTTAAAAAATGTAATAAAAGCGGAAGCGATTCCTGAACCAACAATGGCCCCAATGAATGGATATTTCAGTTTTAAGTTCACACCAAACATGGCTGGTTCCGTTATCCCTAATAGGGCAGAAATTCCGGATGCAGAGGCTAGGCTTTTCATCTTTTTATCCTTGATTACCAGCAGTACAGCCAAGGTTGCTGCCCCTTGTGCGATATTTGACATTGCGGCAATAGGAAAAATGAAGGTTCCGCCTGTTTTTGCAATATTGGAAAGCAATTGTGTTTCAACAGCGATAAAGCTTTGGTGCATACCCGTTATAACAATAGGAGCATAGAATAAACCAAAAATACCTCCACCAACAAAGCCTGTTGTATTGTAAAACCAAGCCAGTCCGCTTGTAAAAAGGTCACCAGCAGTCCGTGTAATGGGACCGACAAATGTGAAAGTTAATACGGCTGTAACAAGAATGGACAGTAATGGTGTTAAAAGATTATCTAATGCGGACGGGATCACTTTCCGTAAATAGGTTTCAATTTTTGCTAAAATAAATGAAGATGCAAGAACTGGTAAAACCGTTCCTTGATACCCCACTTTTTCTATCGTAAATCCAAGGATGTGCCAAGCAGGAACTTTATGCGCAATTTGCGCAGCCCCATAATTGTAAGCATTCAATAAATCTGGGTGAACCATGATCATCCCTAAAGCGGCCCCTAAAAAGGCATTGCCGCCAAACCGTTTAGTGGCAGAAAAACCGATTAATACCGGCAAGAACACAAATGCGGCATTTGCAAATGTATTAATCATGGCGGCCAAATCCGCAATCCCAGGGTTGGCATCAATAAGTGATTTCCCATGAACAAATAAATCTTTTGCTGTTAAAACGTTATTAATCCCCATCAACAGACCGCCAGCAACAATGGCTGGGATAATGGGTACAAAGATGTCTGAAAGTAATTTAACCAGTTTTTGAAGCGGATTCATTTTCTTGGTACTGGCACTTTTCACTTCATTTGTGGACATCTCCGAAATTCCGACCATTTTTATGAATGGCTTATATACTTCGTTTACAATTCCGGAACCCAAAATAATTTGATATTGTCCAGATGTTGAAAAGGTTCCTTTTACAATATCCAAGTTGTCCAACCTAGCTTTGTCCACTTTTTCTTCGTCATGCAAGACGAGCCGCAGCCTTGTTGCACAGTGTGCAGCTGCAGAAACATTTTCTTTTCCGCCAAGGGCATTCAGGATTTCTTGAGCAACATCATTGTAATTCATGATCATTCTCCTTTGATTCTAGTTTTTAGTTTGCAACCCCATTTAATTCTTTTAAATGCATGATAAAAACCCAAAATACGGAACCGGTTCCAAACAACCACAAAAAAATATTCACACGGACGGAACCGGTTCCAAACTTTAATAAAAAAATATAAATACGAGCGGAACCGGTTCCATTTTCACCTTCAAATAAGAACCGTATTTTGAAACCGGTTCTAGGAAATTATATTTCATGGCATTAAAGATTGTCAACGCTTTCTTGCTCAATTATTTTATATTTTGAGAAAATTAATGGCTCTATTTCTTCATAATTTATTAATTGAATCATACTTTGAGCAGCCATCCTCCCTGCATCTTGATAATAAAACTTAGCCGTTGTTAAAGCTGGATGAATGATTTCGGTTATTTCATATCCACCAAATCCTGTAATAGATAACTCTTCTGGAATACGAACCCCTTTTAAATAAGCTGCCTTCATCGCACCTAGTGCAATATTATCGGTTGCACAGACCAATACTGAAGGCTTAAATTCATCAATAATGGTTGATGATATTGCTATAGCATCATCAATTTTAAATGTTGTTTCATAAAATCTGACATTGACCCCATCCACTTCCTGTATGGCCCGTTTAAATCCTGCCTTCCTTTTTACTCCAACCGCAATATCCTTTTCGGTTACTCCTAGAAAAGCAATTCTCCGGTGTCCTTTTTCAAGAACATATTTCCCCATATCATAGGCAGCATCATAATCATTATGGATAATACTATAAACACCTTTGTGCTCTTGGCCAACCAGCAATACAGGAATGTCCACCTTTTCAAATGCCTCCAAATGGGCATTTGTTATTTGCGTTGCCAGCAAGATGATTCCTGCTACTTTTTGCCTTGCCATTTCGTAAATATTTTCGATTTCCCGTTCCAAGTCTTGGCTGCTATTTGAGATAAGCATTTGGTGATTTAATTTTCTTAGTTCCTCATCAATCCCAATCAGCGTTTGCGTAGTGGCGTAGGAATCAAGCCGCGGGATAATGGTGCCAATAATATTTGGTTTCTTTGCCTTTAAGCTTTGAGCGAACGTATTGGGAATATATCCTGTCTCCTTAATCACATTTTCAAGCTTCTTCTTTGTCGTATCACTAACAGATCCGCCATTCAGATAACGGGAAACCGTGCTTTTCGCCACACCGGCCATTTTTGCAATATCTGAAATTGTTTTCATCCTGCATCATTCTTTCATCTTCAATTAATGTATTTATATCATATTTGAAAAAATACTTTGCGACAAGCTTTGTTAAACGATCTAAAAAATGATTGTGGTCGTTTCCAGGACATCAGAAGCCCTCCCTGTTCTCCAAAAGTTAGTACAAAAAACTGGCGAAACTGCACATATCGGAATTCTAGAAGGAACCAAGCTTGTTTATCTTCACAAAATAGCCCAATCGCCCCTTTCGAGTATTTACAAAGGTTGGTAAACAAGTTTCTTGCTACTGCATTGCAGGGGGAAAAGCAATATTAGCGTATCAGGACAAAGATAAGATTGATCAAGTCATTCAGGAAGGGTTAATACCATTATTGAAATGTAGTTTTCAATATGTTTTTTATTTTATTAAAGTGTTAAAGACTAGATTTACAACCTAAAAAGCCGATTCACCTAAGGCAAATTGGCTAAAAAAAAATTAAAGTCATTTCAAAGACTCGAAAACATACACGCCCCGCCACTATGTAAATTACCTGTATTCCCCCTCGCGCGCTTGCATTGGAGTCGTATATTGTTGAGCTATAGTTTGTCCGATAAATCCAATGGCACTGCAAAGACCGTCCTACTTTCTTAGCATACGTTACTATTTATTAATTCATAGTTAAAATCTCTTATTTTCCTTGATATTGCGGCTTTCTTTTTTCTAAAAATGCAGTTGTCCCTTCAATCTTATCATCTGAAGAAAAGAGAATAGCCTGGGCCAGTTTTTCAATCATTAATCCTGTAAAGTCCCATTAATGAAACCTTAATAGGACTTTATAAGATACTCATAATTTTTTGCAACAAAATCATTTATGAATTGAAATAAATAAAGTCACATATTTTCTTATATCATTTTTACCCAACTTTAAAATGCAAATCTCTTCTGCTTATTTCCCTTTCTAACAAAATAATAAAATGGATATCCAGATTTAATGCTTTGGCTTTCAAGTAAGTATTAATTAATAACTGACTATTTATACTTTCAATCATATTTTTCTTCCTCCTTACCCTACAAAACATCAATCGTTACTTTTAAATAATTATGTGCTCCTGCACCTATCGTATGAACGATGACTAGAAGTAAGATTATTATATTGTACTCAAATGAATCAACTTTTTATGGATTCTTAAAACCCATCTGCTTACTCTTTAATTCTTTTAATCAATGTACAGTAATCCACATGTTTGGTATGCGAAAAATGTCAACAAGTTATACTATAATATTTTAACTACCCATAAATCACACTTTGAGGTAACTAACGAGATCCCCAACCGCCTTGACGCGAATAAATAACGCGTTCCCCGGCAGATAGGCGAGCGGAATATCTTCGACCGAAACAATGGACACGGTGCTTTCATCTGCTCCTGCTCTCATTGCTTCTTTAGCAGCAAGTCTTTTAGCGTCTTCGATCGCTTCTTCTCGTCTCATCCGGTCCAAACTATAAATTCTTTCTATTTCTCCACTCACATGGCCAAGAGCTGCGCCAATCGCATTCGCTGCATCATAATGATCAGGGCAAATAACATTCGATATTCCTTTTAATGAATCAGTTACAATAATACTTCCACCACCTGATAAAATAAGTGGGATATCTTTAGAGCTTGTTTTCATCTGATCAATCGCTTCTTCCAGCATCTCTGTCATTTTGGCAAATACTTGCTTACAGAAGCCCATTGACAGAAAATCGACTTGTTCCTGATGACCTTCAAATGCACGTCCTAAACGAGTGACAATATCTGAGGTAGTAAGTTCTTCACCGCCAAAAAGAATCGCTTTTTTCGTTATTTCATAGCCAACACTATCCGGTCCAATTGTAAAACTACCGTTTGTTTTACAAATACGTGTACCTCCGCCTAAAGCAATGGCTAAAATATCAGGCATCCGAAAATTTGTGTTTACTCCACCAATATTAACGGATAAAGACGACTGCCTCGGAAACCCGTTTGATAAAACACCAATATCACTTGTCGTTCCACCAACATCAAGTACCATCGCATCTCGCAAACCTGATAAATGAGCCGATCCTCGAATCGAGTTAGTTGGGCCGCATCCCATCGTTAAAATAGGATAACGAAGAGCATAAGACTCATTCATGAGCGTTCCATCGTTTTGACTGAAGAACATTTCTGCTTCAATATCGAGTTCTTTTAGAGCCTTAGCGAATCCAATCACAATCATTTTGCCAGTTGTCATTAATGCCGCATTTAAAATGGTCGCATTTTCGCGTTCTAATAAACCAATGCTGCCAATTTCATGCGAAAGCGAAACAGGAATATCACCAAGCTCTTCTTTTGCCCATTTTGCAACGACTTGTTCTTGTTCTTTATTGACTGGGGAAAATACACCCGATATCGCAATGCTTTCCACAGTTTCCTTTATTTCTCTGCAAAATTGAACGACTTCTTCTTTTTTTAATTCGCTGATTAACCTTCCGTCAAACTCGTACCCGCCTGAAATAATCGTGGATGCAACTTCGACTTTTTCTCTCAGTTCCTTTGGCCAGTCGGTGAATGGCGGGATAGAAGTCGTTGCCGGCCTCCCAATCCGTATGACACCTACTTTATTTAGACGCTTCCGCTCAACAACCGCATTCGTACAATGCGTTGTTCCGAGCATGGCATATCCAATATCACTACGCTCTATTCTGCTTTCTTTTACCACTTTTGCGATGGCTTCAAAGATCCCACTTTCTACATCTTTTGTAGTTGGTACTTTAACCGTATGAATGACTTGTAAATACTCGTCTAGTAAAGCTGCATCTGTATTAGTTCCTCCAACATCTACTCCTAAACGATACATTATCTTCTCTCCTTCCGTAGAACTTCTACTGGTTTATAATCAAAATCGTACCCAAAATAACGAGGTCCTGCTGTTTCAATTCCTTTTAGAGTTCTCCATTTATCATGGCAAGGAAATGCAACGACTACAACACGTGCACCATATTTCATACGTTCTGTCGTAATTGGAAAACCGGTTTCTACATCTAATACAGCAATTAAATCTGGTGTAGAACATAATAGATGCTCGCCTTCTTTCGCTACTAAATACTCGTTTTGAAAATAGATAGTAAATGTTTTCCCTTGCTCATTACGACTACCATCCAACTTTGCACTACCTATTGTAAAGCCTCCACTAAGCCTCCGTTCAATGTCCGCAATTTTCCCTTCAAACAAACGATATCCATTTAATTCCTCTAACATTTTATTGATTCTTACATGTTCTTTCATTTGATTATCTAACAAAAATTCACCAATTCGTTCAACCAAAGAAAGTGTATCAGGGATAACAGATGTCTTGACATCCTTTCCAAACAGACTATACTCGCAAACAGATGAGCTTCCTCCCATTTCAATCGTGAGAGCACGTGATAATCGTTCTGTCCACATTCCATCTTGTGGATACAAAACGACTGTGTTTCCTTTATCATCTGCCATTGTAACAGGTGATGGGTCAAAACCTTCCAAATAGAAGGTCACCATTTGAGCTTCTGGAAACGCACGTCCCATCGCATCCGCATCTAACATTGGTAAACCTTTTTTAGCAGCTGCGATAATTGGAAATAAAGAGTTGATTCCCCCTACTTCAATTGGCATTACCACATCGATTTTTCTTTCCAGCACTTTTTCTAACGTTTCAAATGGTGCTGTCATTTCATGTTCTGACGGTATTTTTTCAATTACGACAGTTGGAGCACCCATCCCAGATACAGTTACTACCAATTGATCGTCCTCTAATTCATCTAATGAAATTAATTTCACAGGTCCATATTTTCGAATAGCTTCTTTCGCCATCAATTTCCCAATATAGGGATCTCCGCCGCCACCTGTTCCTAAAACGGCTGCACCTAATGCGATTTTTTCAATTGTCTGTTCATCTATATATCTCATTCTCCAAACTCCTCTCTCTTTCCAGTATTGATATTCACTTGTTGAAATGAATCCTTGTGTTTCAATAGTTTTCCTAACACTGCTTGTACAATGAACCCGGTTAAAAAGCCATCAAGGGAAGAAATACTAGTAAGCGAAAATAAAGATAATCCTAACGGCTGTGCGGATGTCAAATATGTAATAAGCATTCCTACTATCCATGAAATGATCGATCGAGTTACAACTGGTTGCGCTTTCATTTTTTGGTCATAACGCTTGAACTCTTTTTTAACTAAAAAGAATTCAGCTACATAAATGCCGCCAATCGGTGCAATCACGATCGCCAAAATATCTAAAAATGAAATAAATTGTTCGTAAATACCCAGGACAGCTAGCATCGTTGAAATGATACCTAAAATAATCGTTAACAATTCTTTACGAACTTTCATAAAAATCAACGAAAAACCTAGCGAAGAAGAATATAAATTCGTTGTATTCGACGTCCATTGTGCAAGTGTTAATACGAGTACTCCCGGAATTGCTAGGCCAAGCGTGATAAAAATTTTCATTATATTATTTGTCCCCATTGCCTCCAACATTAAAATGGCAAGGACAATCATAATGCTATTCCCTATGAAAATACCGAAAAAGGTGGCAATGATAGCATCCTTCCTGCTTTTTGACCAGCGGGTAATATCAGGTTGCGTCGTTGCGCCTACAATAAAAATACTGATGACAAGCGAAATTGCACTACCAAATGTAAATTCTCCAGCTTTCGGAACACTCGCAGGCAATGAGTGGCTTTTCAGTGTTAAAAATAAGGCAAGTAGCATTAATCCTAATATTAGCGGTACAGACCATACACTTAATTTCTCAATAGCCCGGTACCCAAAAATAGCCGTAGTCATCATCAGTAAACCACCAATTACAGAAAGGACCTTAACATTAATGGATAGGTGAAAGGCATCTTGTAAAACCGTGTGTGCGTTAGTGGCAAAAAAACCAACTTGGACCCCAAACCACCCAAGTAAGGATGTTCCAAGGATCAGAGAAAACACTTTAGCACCATATTTACCAAATACATACTTTGTGATCATTGATGTAGATAGATTGGTGTAAGAACCGACAATTCCACAAGTCGTGCATAAAATGGCAAGAAGAAGCGATCCGATAAAAACTGATAAGATCGCTTGATTTAACTGCATTCCATTTGCTAATTCCGCTCCTAAAATTACCGAAGATAAATCCACGCCAATAGCGCACGATACGAAAAACATCGAAAACCAAGACCTTCGTAATTCCTTTGGTACGGCCTCCCTTGCAAAATCTGAAATAACCTTTTCCTCTTTCATAGAGCAGCCCCCTTTTCATAGTATCAAATTGTTTTTGCCAAAGACTTTTTACTTTCGTCAGAGTTTACTGCTTATTCTTAATCGTTATAAATTCCGTTCCAATAAATGCTCCAAGTTTGCTCCACCCGTCTTTTAAATTTCTCTTCCTGAGAATGATAGAGTAACTCCAAAAAGATCCCGTCCATTAAACATAGAAAGGAGGCAATTAAATCATCAATAGGTTGATTTTTTAACACTCCCTGTCTAATTCCCTCTGAAAAGATACCTTTAAGCATCTGACTAAGCATATCTTCTATCTCACTAAACGTTTTTCTTACTTCATCATTCAAAGTCGGAGGAAGGAAAAAGGTAAATTTCATATAGGCTGCCGTTTTTTCAGGTTCACTTAAGTGATAATCACATATCGCTTTTAATATTTGATAGAGCTTTTCTTTGACCGTTCCATTTGATAGGTTGTCAATTGAACTTTTAATGTGACGGTGATTATCTTGCAACAGATCTTTGTATACTGCTATAAATAGATCTTCTTTACTTTTATAAAAGGCATAAATGGACGGGGTCTTAATCCCAACCTCTTTAGCGATGCTAGAAAGGGTCGTGCGCTCATACCCCTTCTCAACTAAATGCCTGTAAGCAACTTCTTTAATTTTATTTTTCGTCATCAACATTCCACCTAACTAATTTAGTTAGGTATAATATAACAAGATTTCTGATAATATGCAATATACTAATTAAAATAAATATTCCTCGCATTTAGAAGTTCTTCCTTGCCACCGGCCTTGAATTTTTTTGCTGCAATTGAGGTATCGCCAACATTTCGCAGACTTTATACATTAAGACTGAATCGCTTGATACATAAGAATCTGTATATAAGTACAAAAAACTTTCGTTTATGGTTAAAAAAAGAATATGAAGTTTGGCTATATGCGTGTTTCTACATAAGAACAAAATTTAGATTGTCAAAAGTTCAACTTGAAGAATTTGGATGCAATCGCATTAAAAGTAACTTGAACAAAACGGAACCGACGGGAGTTGGATCGTATGTTAGAGTTTCTTCGTCCGTAAGATACGGTAGTTTAACAGATCTAACTCCATTGCCACGTTCTACAAAAGATCTGATTGAGATCACGGAAACTAATTTCTCAAAAAGGAGCACACTTGAAAAGCCTAAAGGAATCATGACGGGATACAACCACAGCACATGGAAAAATGTTGTTTACCAATTTCGCTGGAATTGCTCAATTTGAAAGAGATTTAACCTCTGAACGTACAAAGGAAGGGGTTCAGGCTGCAAGGAAACGAGGGAAACATCCTGGAAGACCGAAAACTGATGAGTAAAAGGTTAATTATACCTTGTACCTTTTGGAACAAAGGATGAATCGTACGGATGCTGCAGATAAAGCTGGTATCTCTAGAATAACTCTGTATCGTAAGATACAAAACAATAAAGAGACTAACTGTAACCAATGGGGCAAGCGGTGCTTAAACTATGTCCACTTTGCCCCTGGTTACAGCAACGCTGGTACTGGGTCTGATTGAGAATGGTCGAGTCGCTCGTTGTAAATACACGAATAACACCAATCATATGGAAACCTCCATAAAAATGGAATAGAGAGAGTATTCGTTTTCAAAAATTTTTTTAGAAACTGACCCTCAATCCTTCCATAGCATATTGGCCAAATGTTCGGGTCATCTTTTGGTTATCGGAACAAACATAGAATTTATCCCTTTCAAATAGAAAATAAGCGAACCATTCGAATGGCAGATCGCATTCGCGATAGTAAATTCGGACATATTTACCGCTCCTTCTCGCGTTTATTATATCACGAACATGCGTTTCGCATTAATATAAAAGCGAAGTTTCCTTACTTAACCATACCGAATTTGACACGGTTACATAAATTATATTGGGAAAAGTGTATTGTAAGTGGCCAAAATGTTCGGATCCCTAAAATAGCGTCAGTATTGGCGCTTTTTTAATTTAATAAAAAACGCCACTGGTTAGGGTGACGCTAATCTATAATCGACACGTATTGACAATCCGCTGACACTATCGGTCAATCAATCCGAATGACAATGCGGTGACATAACGTTTGACACTGCGATTACATATCGTAAAGTTTTCTAAACTGTAGGTCGGAGGTTCGAATCCTCTTCGGGACGTACAAAAACCTGAAAACGCTGATTTAACGCTATTTAACCGTTGTTTTATGATGGTTGAGATGTAGCGGAGAATCAGCGTTTTTTTGTTGTTTTTTTCGCCACACTGTAGGACACCAAATTTTGTAATTATAGGACACATCTACCAAAATAGAGGGCATAATTACTTATGTGACGTACATTTGTTGCACAAAGAGGACAAAAAAAATCAAACGAGGGTCCGACAGATTCGTCATGACAGACATACACCGGATGACCGATATACACTCCATGACGCTGTCGAAATCTTTATTAAAGCAAAGGAGGCAGAGAGATTACGGAACAGTACCATCAAAGGTTATTATGATACAGTTCGATATTTCCGGGATTGGTTAAATCCAGATATTGAATACATTGATGAAATCAAAAGTTCAATTTTACGGGATTATATTAACTATCTAAAAAATGACCGTTTACCTTATCAGGGGTCACGTCACCAAAAGTGAAAAACTGTACGTTTAGACACAATTTAGACACATTTTAGCCGATTCCCTGTACGTTAAGGTTAAGGAACCGGCTTTTGTTCATTCTCTTACTTTTTGACCCGTAGTGGTCTTAATTGATTAACAGTTCCATCCTGTTTTAGGTTCCACACATAATCTCCCGTTAGCGTAATATGCTCCCAGCCCAACGGGGATATGTGCTGCAAGTATGCCTCTGGAATCTCCATACCTTTTGAACGTAACATTTCGATTGCTCGTTCAATGTATACCGTGTTCCAAGATACAATAGCTGAAACAATAAGTTGAAGGCCACTTGCTCGATGTAACTGATCTTCATACGAGCGGTCTCGTACCTCGCCTAACTGATTAAAAAATACAGCACGGGCCAACGCATGTTTCGCTTCTCCTTTGTTTAGTCCTATTTGTACTCGTCTCCGGTGTTCAGGACTTTGGATCCATTTCAGTGTGTATAGGCTCCTTTCAATACGTCCCATTTCACGTAAAGCCACTGATAGTCCATTTTGACGAGGGTAAGAAGCAAGCTTCTTTAATATAAGAGAAGCTGTGACAGTTCCGATCCGGACAGAACTTGTTAATCGTAATAAATCGTCCCAATGTTCCTTGATCTTTTTAACTTGGATGGTTCCACCAATCATAAAATTTAACGGTGTTTGTAAGGATCGATTAAATGTATAAAGATTGTTATTCTTCACTGTTTTAATTCGAGGGGAAAACCGAAATCCTAGCATATGACACATGGCAAAAACATGATCTACAAAGCCCGCTGCATCTGTATAATGCTCCTCAATCTGTAAATCTGTTTCATGATAAAGCAAACCGTCAATAATATGTGGTGCTTCTTCAGAGGAACTAATAACTTGGACATAAAAAGGATCATATTGATCTGAGATATGACTATAAAAACTCACACCTGGATCTCGACCGTACTTTGCATTCACCTGTGCTAGTGGACTTGAGGTGCCTCCAGCTCGAAAGTATTGACCGTCAGAAGAGGAGGTGGATCCATCTCCCCAGTAAGAAGAATACGGCTGCTTGTTATGGAAATTTGCAATGGCCCCAAGTGCTTTGTTATAGCTATCATCCCGGATATACCAATCAGATATCCAAGCCAATTGCGCATACGAGATATTGGGGCAAGCATCCGCCATTTTGGTAAGACCTAGGTTAATTCCATCCGCCATAATGGCCGCAAATAACACAGACTTCTCTTTTGGTTGTGCTCCTGTATGAAGATGAACAAAATATTTACTAAATTCCGTCCAACGATCCACCTCTATCAGTAATTCCGTTAGTTTTATACGTGGCAATACATCATAAATCAGTCTTGTTATATCCTTAACTTCATCCGGAACCACCTTTGCTAAGGATTTCACCTGAATTTTATTTGCATATACCGTAGCATCCCGTAACTGTTGTGTTTCCACGAGATAGCTTACCTGCTTGATTTGCTCTTCCATCTGTTCCATTCGCTCTTGTAGATACTGATCTACTTTGGTTGGAATGGTCAAAGGAATTCCATCTGTTTGTTTCACCGCATTCCATTTGGACGGAGGTAAGAGATACTCTTCGAAGTCTTTGTATTGTTTACTACCTGTCACCCACATATCGCCAGACCGAAGATGATTACATAACTCTGATAGTACACTGAACTCATAATAATGACGGTCAATGCCATCTTCTTTAAATACATGTTTAGTCCATTTTTGCTTGATAAAACTTGTGGGAGCTATTTCAGGGATTTTCCGTTTCTTTGAACGATTCGCTTCCCGTAATAGTTCAATAGCTTGAAAGAGAGATTGACTCGCATGAGATGCCTTAAAAGTATAAGTTCTCAGTAACCGTGGTGCGAATTTACGCAATTGCCCATAATGATTATCCAAAAGATCTAGAAAATCAAACTCTACTGGTCGTGATAATGTTTCCGCCTGTTCCACGGTTTGGATAAATTGCTCCCACGGAATAATAGATTGTAAGGATTCAAATGGATCCAAATTCGCTTCTTTTGCTTCAATTAACGCTTTTCCTACTTTTGCATACAGCCGCACTTTTTCATTAATAGCCTTACCATCTTTCTGAAAATTTTCCTTATGTACTTTCTCTCCACGATTAAAGATTCTTCCAATTAGTTTCTCACCCATATGTAGCCCCTGGTCTGTCAAAAATGCATAAATGTGAATGAGGAATGCCATTAAGGTGGCATGTCGTTTTAAGGTATGAAACCTGGAGAGATGCTGAGCAGAATAACGTGAGCCTTCACGTGCCATTTGCAACAATCGATTCTGATGTATTTCCCGTCCGTTGTCTAATGGTAGAGCTAGCTTTTGAATATACTCCAATCGATCCATCAGTTCATGAAAGTTTTTAATAGAAACAACGCCAGGCGGCTGGCGAAGCCAGGATAAGTCAGATTGTTTCCCTGATTGACTCACAAGCAGTAATTTATCCAATTGCCACTCTTGATGAGGGGAAAGACCTTGCACCAGTTGTTTGAATGTCCGTCTTTGTGCCCGTTCACGAACCGACCATGCTAAATGTTCCACTGCATATATAGCAGGCAAAATAATCTTTCGCTTGCGCATTTCCATAATAAGGGCCTTCACTAGTAAATAACCTTTATCAGTTCCCATTGCAGTCGGAAGAAGCCATTGTGCTAATTCTCTGTATTCTCGAATTGTGAAAGTGCGAAAATGAAACTCTTTTCGAATTTTACTAAGATGTTCCCGTCGTGTTACATCACGCCCTTGTGCATAGTTATATATAGCAGAAGGCACAATCCCAAGCTGATTGGCGATAATACGCACGAGATACTCTGGAATTTTCTCTCCAGGTGTTAAAGAGCGACCTGGGAAACTTAAATAAGCAATTTGAATAGCAAAGCCCAATCGATTTGCAGCACCACGCTGTTTGTAGATAATATTTAATTCTTCATCGGAAAGCGTATAGTACCTGATCGCATCGCGATCACTTACATACTCTGGAACATCATAAAACTCTTTTCGTTGTGCTTCTGTAAGAAGTTCTTGTCTCGCCATATGTATGGTCCCCTTATGTATGTAATTAAGTTTTACATATAATGGTTTACATCAGAAAGTTAGGAGGTTATTGACATGTCGAAAGGAGGGCGAAAGCCTGGAGCAAAAGAGCCAATTCGTTCACTTGAAAAGATTGATGAAATGAAGGAATGGTTATTACGTCATTCGTCATACCGTAATTATTTTCTTTTCTATTTCGGAATTTCCTGGAACTTACTTTTTCGCTGCGTAAATCCAGCTTGTCTCGCCAATCTCCTCGGAATTAGACCCGAAGAGATTAAAGCTAATATAATTATTGAATTCAATGGGCATTTTTCCGATCAATTAACTTTGCCGACGGCGGCTACATGAAGGAACTCTTTCTGGAAGAGCAGAAGGGACGGTTGGAATTCGTCTTCTTTCCCCCCATTGCCCCAAGTTTAACGTAGTAGAAGGTCTTTAGTTAAAACTTCTGTTTCATTATTTGAATCTCCATCCCCCATGAAGTTGTTATATAGAAAAATCCAAGAGGGCTCAGCTCTCTAACTTTAACATCAGACTGTTCTGCAAAATATTTCAAAGCCTCTTCTAAATTGGTAACTGTAATAGCTAGATGAGCTACACCGATATCACTGGGTTTTAGGTGAACATTCTGTTGATCTGGCGTCGACCATTGAACCAGTTCGATCTTTCTACCGCCGTATTGCAAAAATGCCGCCCCTTCTACAACTGAATTATCGTGAACCCCAAAGTACCTTTTTAAACTATCGTCTTCAAACTGCATCCGTCTTGGCCGGAACAAGACTTCAAAACCCAAAATGTTAGTGAAGAATTCAACAGCTACTTCGATATTGGGTACTACAAATCCTGAATGCTCTATTGTGCCTTGAAAAATTGTGTTTTTCATATCGCGAAACCCCTTTGATTTTTTATTTGGAAATAAACGATTCATTATAAAGTGGTATTTAATGTAGTCATATAACACAGGCACCGATTAGGTTCAATACAAGTGTTTTGGAACTAAAAATTAGTTAGTTTAAAATGTACCGAAAATCGATAGTTTTTAGTTCCGAAACTTATTCCCCATAAACAAAGTTCCATCAAAACAAATCTAAAACCTTTTTGAAAAGTCTTTAGCGGACTCAAAAACAGTCCATTACCTTCTTAAAATCTGCATAGGATAAAAAATTCCAAAATGATGTTGGCACTACTTCAAGATTTAGAACAACAATACCGGAGCCTTGAAATACTATATTATTCTTTTGAGATTTCTGTATCTTTTTTTGAATATTCATTAAAATTCACATGTTCCATCTGAACAATAATCATCGAGCGACGGCTCTAATTTATGCTCTTCAACCTTAGCATTCGCGTACTCTTCTTTCCAAACCCGTTGTAATATTTCTAAAAATACTTGGCTAGGTTGTGCTCCTGAGATGGCATATTTGTCATTCACTACGAAAAAGGGCACGCCCTGAATCCCAATTTTTGATCCCTCGGCTCTATCAGCTGCAATATTCTCGCTATATTTATCATTTGCTAAAACATCCAAAGCTTCGTTGCCATCAAGACCTATCTCACTTGTAAGTTGAGCAAGTGTTGCATGGTCACCGATATCTAGTGAATCCGTGAGATGAGCTTTCATAATACGCTCCATAAACTCCTGTATCTTCCCTTTCTCTTTTGCATAATAAGAAAGACGAAGTGCATCATATGAATTCGTAGGAATCATTGTATCAAATTGATAATCTAACCCAACCTCTTTTGCTTTCTGTTTCAATTGATTGTTTCTTGCTTTTGCTTTTTCATATGGGATACCATGCTTGGAAGATGCTACTTGATGGATATCCATTCCTGTATTTTTTTTCGCATATGGATCTAATTGAAAATTACGAAATAAGACTTCTACCTCTTCTTTATGTTTAAACTGTTCTAACCCTATTTCAAATTGACGTTTGCCAATATAACAAAACGGGCAAACAAAATCAGACCAAATTTCTACTTTCATCATATGTTCCCCCTTTATTATTTTGATGAATGTGTTTTATCTATTCCCTATTACGCTTGACAGTTTTAATTGTATAACGTAATTTGATATTACTTAGCAAGAATAGTTTTTAAATTTTTGTCCTCTTGATTCTATAGAAAAATCCCCTCCAATATTAAGTACAATTTAACGTTCTTTTTGTACTAGTCTACTGTGAGGGGATTATGTTAATAAAAATCTTTTTAACTAATCCCACCAATGCTCTTTTTTAAAAAGTTCGTGCTACCGCTTTTGCCTTTTCAATTGCTGCAGCAACAATTTCTTCTTCTTTAGTTGGATCATAGTCAATACCTTCAACAAAAATCGTTGGAACCACTTCAATCCCAACAAACTTTAGCGCACCTTTCACGTAAGAATCGGAATGCTCCATTCCAATTGCCTGCGAATAAAACCCTCCCATTCCATGAATATGGATTGCTTTTTTCCCTTTCATCAATCCTTCTGGACCTTCTGGTGTATATTTAAACGTTTTTCCAGCACTCATGATTGTATCAAAATAGGCTTTTAATAACGGTTGGATTCCTAAATTCCACATTGAAGACTGAATGATGTATTTATCTACTTCCATAAATTGCTTTGTGAATGCATTAACTGCTTCTACTTTCTGTGCTTCAACATCTGTTAGCGCTTCCCCACTTCTTAACTTCTTTTGTCCAGTTAAAAAATCAGCATCAATTAATGGCACATTTGCATAATAGACATCCACCTCAATTATTTCATCCGTTGGATTTACTTCCTTATATTCATTGATAAATGCTCTTGCAACTTGCGTACTTCTTGATTGCTCCTCACTTTGAGGTGTTCCTTTAACAAATAATACTTTTGACATGATAATTGTCTCCTTTATGATTTTGATGAATGTTTTTTATTCCCAAACATTTTTTGAATACTCATTAAAAGAATTTACACGTTTCATCTGAACAATATTTTCGGTATGATTCTAAATGATCTCTACAATTTTTGCTGAATCAACACCCTCAAACAAAAACATGTGTTATTTAAACAACGCGCGTTGTATAATTGATGATAAGATGAAAAAGAACTATTAACAACCATCAAAATGGCTAATATGTTGTTTACACAACATCTCTATTAACATTGTCGCTTTTAAACACCATTATGTACCTAAAAAGGAGAAGAACAGATTGATTATGCCAAAACAAGATCCGAGAATACTTCGTACAAGACAATTGATTGTAGACTCTTTTCTTTCGTTAGCTAGTGAAAAAGATTTCAACAATATAACGGTACGTGATATCACAGAAAAGGCTACTATTAACCGCGCTACATTTTATGCGCACTTTGACGATAAATTTGATTTATTACATTCTACAATCACCAATACTTTTATAGACAAATTGAAAAAAAGACTAAATGATCACGAGGGATTCAATGAAAAAGTCATTGCAAATATTTTTCTAGCCATGTGTGATCACCATAAAGAGTTAAGCGACCTATGTCCTAAAGGTTATAACTCTTTAGGAACTATTATAGAAAGTAAAATTAAAGAAGAGTTACAGAAGCTAATAGCTGATCTTATGCTAAAAGGAACTAAAAATACCATTGAATTAGAGGATAAACAATTGGTAACAACCCTATCTACTATGCTAAGTTGGAGTATATACGGAGCTGCATACACATGGAATAAGGATGGAAGACCTATTTCACCAGAAGAGCTAGTGACTAAGACCCTGCCTATATTTAAAAATGGCATGAGTAAGTATTTCCTTTAATGAAACTCATGTTAAATTTCAAATCTTTTTCGTCATTTTAAAGTAGCCTTTACTATTAAATTACGCAACAAAAACGAACGTTTCTGTTACGCTGGTTCGTACCAATTTTTTCAGCTTGTAACTTTACATTTTATTTTGCGCACTTTTGACACGAATAGTTGCGCAGATCCATGTAAGGGACTGAGTGACTAATTACTATTATTCTATCAATAGGGTATACTCTATTGATAGATTGCTCAAGTGTTGATTTTATTGTACAATCTAACTATCATATACACTTGTCTTTGATTACGTGTTTTTGGGAGGGATTTTATGATTTTTGGGTATGCGCGTGTTTCTTCGTTTGATCAGAACTTGGATTCACAAATTGAACAATTGCGAAATGCAAACGTAGATCGAATTGTTCAGGAAAAAGTATCAGGTGTACAAAATCAGAAAGAGGAATTGCAACAACTACTGAATCGATTAGTTAAAGGGGATACACTCATTGTTACAAGGATGGATCGTCTGGGAAGAAATACAAAGCAGTTGTTAGAGCTCATTGAAGAGTTAGAAGGACATGGCATTCATTTGGTCATATTGAATCTGGGGATTGATACGAGAACTCCTTCAGGAAAATTCATTTTAACGGTTATGTCGGCGTTTAGTGAACTCGATCGCACGATGATCAAAGAAAAACAACAAGCTGGCATTGCGATTGCAAAAAGGAAAGGGACATACAAAGGGAAGAAACAGAAGTTTACCTTAAGGCATGACGGTGTCAAACATGCAATCGAATTACATGAAACCACGAATAAACCCATAAAAGAGATCTGTAAGATCACCAATATAAGCGAAGCTACCTTTTATCGTCGATGGAGAGAATATAAGAAACAGAAAGAAAATATACCTACATCTACACACTAAAATGCCTCTTAAAATCGTTGGCAGGTTGCGTATAGACGTGGCCTAGCCAGCTCTACCAAGATATATTTTCATCATTTATTATAATCTTACGTATTTTATATCTTGTCTTACCGTACAGGTAACTGGATAAAATGTGTCTAAATTGTGTCTGAACGTACAATTTTTCACTTTTGGTAACGTGACCCCTATCAGGTGATGAACAACGGGAAAGGAATAAAAAAGGATTATCGGTTTATACCATCAATATTCATTTGCGTAATTTAAAAGCAATTTTCCGTTTTTTATTTGAGGAAGATATCATTAATAAAAATCCATCTAGGAATATTCCTTTGGTTAAAGATGACGCACATGAAGAAGTCCAAGGGCTATCGGACGAAGAAATTGATATGATACTAGATTCATATGATGATAAACAATTTGCTCAGTGGCGAGATAAGACGTTAGTGTTGCTATTATTAGACACGGGGTTACGGATCAATGAAGCAATGTCACTAACCGCTGAGCAAGTTGACTTCCATCAGAATACCCTTTTGGTTCCTTCCTCAATTGCAAAAAATAGATAGAATAGAGATATACCAATTAGCCGGGAAATATCCAAAAGGTTAAAACAGCTTTTAGATGAAACTGAACAATATTTTAGCGAAGGTTGCCGGATCTTTATGAATGCCTACGGGGATGATTTTACTGCCGACGCCTTTAGGAGAAGATTAAATGGGTTAAAAAAAAATTGGAAATACCCAAACTACATCCACATATATTTAGACATACATTTGCAAGAAATTACATTCTAAACGGCGGTGATTTATTCACGTAACAGAAAATCCTGGACCATGCTGATATTCAGACGACTAGAAAATATATTCAAATGGATTCTGAACATTTAAAGCAGCAACACAATAAATTTTTACCGGTAAGAAGATTATTTAATCGTAAAAGTAAGCGGATATAACATTTGATATTGGTTATTCCTAAAATAAGTTGAAACAACAAAAAATGCCCATAAACGCTCTGCAATTTACAGCAGAGCGTTTTAATATTCTACGTTTTATAGGTTTCTGTATTCCAGATTTAACAAATTTTTTTTGGAAAAAGGCACTTTTTTGAGTCGTGCGCGTCTACCAATTCCTCCACACCGGCGTTTTATCAAGGTTTATTGCCAATTAAGATAATGCTAGCCATGTAATTGTCCACACGATTATTAAATACCTTATTTATTAATTTCTTTATAGGACAAAGTGTCAACACGAAATAATATTAGAATATTAATTTTAATTATTTAGGATACAACGTAGCAGTAGAAGTCAACTTACTGCTGCATGTAAGAAAAAATTAATACTTCTTGACAACCATCCTACCATTACGGAATGTACCTAATAGCGGAGCATATTTTTTCATAATATCCTTTTCGAACTTAACATAATTTTCTACAGTGATTGAACCATAAATAATTTTCACCTTTTTAAAGTATCATATTGAGGCATATTAATATTTCCATTCTTTTTATGTCCTTTTATATACGCAGAAACTCTCTGGGCACCTTGCACATCTTTCCCCCAATACAGAGGATACCAATTATCAAAAACAGGAATAAAACTATTAATATCTTTAATTTTCGTTTTATTAGCAACTTCATCCTACAACAAATTTTTACATTTATTATCTAGTTGAACAAATATACCGTAAATATTACCTGCATTTAGAATAATATCAAATTTATTGTTACTTGAATTATAAGTAATATCACTAAATTTATTATCAAATACCTTATTTCCGTTATTTAATGCAAACTCTTTTAACTTACTAGTAACTATATTATCCATTTCCATTACCAATTGGTTGAACCTCTTTTCTATGTCATTAAGTGCTTTTTCGAAACAACAAGAGATTGGTTCCTTTTTCCTTTTTTAAAATTTCTTAATTACTTTTTATCCTTTTACTTCTTTGGGAATCCCAGGATATCAATCTTTTCCCACTTGTTATTTCTTCAAATGTATAATTCGTATGTGATTGAAGTTTTGGCTCTTCAGGTTTAGAAAGCTGTTTTAATTGCCTTTCTTCTTTTAATAGGTAAAATTTATATTCTTCCTTTTCTCCGAATCCAAAAGTATGTTTCCTTTCATGAATATACCCTAGCAAACGTTCTTTTTTTCCAGTGCTCAGATAACTAATTTGTTTTTCAATATCCTGGTCTTCTGGTTTTAAAACGAATTCATGTTCAACCTAAATAATGTATCCATAACACCGCCAATTTTTCGGAATGTCATATATTGAGCTTCCTTGTAAGGTCTTGGATAAGGATGAGCGTGTACCAAATAATTTTTAATAATATCCTGTGTTTGACCAGCTGGAAGTGATATAACTTCTTTCATAAAAAAACCCCCTAAAATAAAATGATCATTCTTTCCAGAATCAGAACCTATAATAAAGATTTTATTCTATACATTCAATTTTCCCGTCAAAGATTTCGTCTGCTTTTATTTTTAGTGGGTTTTGGTCACCTAATCGTCAAGACACCCGTTGAAGATTCTAAACAACAACATAATTGAGTCAAGGAAGTACTCGCTACTTTTTTGGCCAACTGTTGGATAGCTTGTGAGGACAAAATTCTTTGTAATTCTTGAGAAAAAAGAATAAGTTCATTTAAAACCTCACTACACAAAAAGCACCATCCTTTCCATCTTATTACAAAAAATGATTGCGTTTTTTTCGTTATGGGGATAATGATTTGCCTTAACTTGATGGGCATGTGGTGGTACCCCATTAGGGAAAATTCACTGTGGTTCCACAATGAAATACACTCCAACTAAGTATTAAACGACACTGCTTTATTCGGAAAATCTTTGCTGTCCTTCCTGCTTGTCCGAACAATTCTTGCCTTCAGACTGTCTTTTGCTTTTTCCTACTTACAAGGTCCAAACTAGCTCGTATTTTACGAACATCAATGATGCCAGAGGAATAGAATATTTTCCCTATAAACAAACCATACTAAAACCAAAAAATATAGAGTAAATACGGAAAGGGACGGAGTTGATGGTTTATTTTCTGAAGCATTTAAAGGATCTGAATTCTTTTCGATGCCAACAAATAAACAATAATTCTAACTCTCGGAAAAAAATATGGATAAGGAAGTCCTTTCTTCTGATTTATCCCAAAATATCGAGAAACTTCAATCGTCCTTTTCTCAAGTACCTGATTTAGTCATTCGTCGGATTAAAATAACAGATGCCACTTTTGTGTACTTGAAAGGATCAACAGATAAAAATACAATTCATACTCACGTCTTGAGACCTTTGATGGAGAGCTTCTTCAACCCTAATAATGAACTGCCTGTCACATTAGGAGATGTCGAAATCATCTATTCGTGGGGTGACGTCGAAAATGCTATTTTAGGTGGAGATAGCATTCTATTAGTAAGTGGTAAAATTTCAGGTTGTCGATTAGAAACAAAAGGATGGCCGCATATAGGCAATGAAAAAACGCCCTCATGGCACCGGGCCTAATCGATTGATTCGCTAGGGTTGAAATCGTACTAAAAGGTGAGACAATGAAAAATTATGCCTATAATGAAATCACGCTTATGCAGTATATTTTCTTGATTAATGGAGCGCAGGTAGGAACAGGTGTTCTATCCCTTCCGCGTGTACTTGCGGATAAAGCAGGAACAGACGGTTGGATAGCTATTCTGATAGGATGGATATTTTCCATGATGGCCAACATTTTAATTGTAAAAACGGTGGAAAGATATCCAAGTGCCACCCTTTACGAAATTCTTATACGATTATTTGGAAAAATAATTGGGAAAGCAGTAGTCTTGGTGTACATGATGTACTTTGCATTTTTCGCTTGTTCGACTCTTGTGAATGCCTGCCTGTATATCAAGTCATGGTTCCTGCCTAAAACCCCTGATTACATTATTTTACTTTTATTTTCGATTCCTACATTTTTAGTTGCCCGAAACGGGATTCGAATTTTAGGCAGATACTCCGAACTATCTTTTTATTTGGTGATGTGGATCCCACTTTTTTTCTTGATACCTCTTCGAGATGGAAATTGGTTGCACTTTCTTCCTTTACTGAAAGAAGGGTGGAAACCTGTATTATCAGCAGTGCCGACCACTACTTTTTCCTTTTTGGGATTTGAAGTTGCATTCTTCTTGTACCCCTTTTTAAAAAAAAAGCAGTATGCTGTTCTCGGAGTCGCAATTGCGAACACAATAACGATGTTGTTTTATTTATTTACAACGATGGTCTGTTTTGCCTATTTTAGCCCCGAGGGGATATTAGAATATAATCAACCCGTCCTGAACCTAGTTAAATTAATTGAATTTCGCTTTTTGGAACGTTTCGACATGATTTTATTGGCCCATTATCTGATTGTTGTTTCCACAGCCTGGATCCCTTGGGTATATTTTTCTGTATTTTGTTCTAGTAAATTGCTGGGAAAACAGGATCATAGCTCCCATGTAGTCGTTTTATTATTAATTTTTATTGGAATTATCTTTTGGCACCAGCCTACCTGGAATGAATCTGAAAAATGGCAAATAATGATTGTGAAAGGAGGGCTTCTATTGGCATATGTCGCTCCCCCCTTTTTATGGGTCTATAGCTGGATATTTGAAAAGTACCGTCGGAGGGTTAACACTTGAAAAGGGAATACTATGTTGCCTGTTACTCTCAGTTTTTATGATGACCGGTATTGGAGGTAAATACCATTTAAACAAGAACTAAATAAAAAACGGACTGAACGGTTCAGCCCATAAAACCGTTTTATAAAACAGCAGGGATATAAGGTGGTTAGGTTTAGCGGGTCCTGGATTAACCTGGAATGAGAGAGATTCTAAAGAGGATTGGGAAGGTATTAAAAAAGTCCAAGTAAATAAAAAGAGGCGAAGATTAGTCGCTCCCTTTAACTTCGAGAACTTTTTAAAAATACCTCTTTAAATAGCTGATTAGATAATTCGCTACAAAAGAGGGAAATCAGCCTACCCTAACCTAAAGTCCTATACGAATTATATCCATTACCAACTACCTCAAAAAAGGTTATTTGTGGTCTACAAATTAGATCGTTTAGCCAGATTCATAAAACGATAAATCGAAATTGCTGACCCCTGCGGGGAAAAAAAGAGAATTTGTAGCAATAGATAAGTTAGATACATGCTGAAGTTGAAACATTGATTAGGATGTAATCAGTATTTACGGAATTTAAAACGGGACATCATTCGTGAATGGAATAAGGCTGGCCTGAAGGCAGCCAAAAGCTAGAGGCGAAAAGATGGCAAGCCAAAAGGGTAATCTTACAAAAACTTAAGCCGGCTATCACCTTGCATCACACCTAAAAAACCTTCTCCCATTAACCTAATCCGTTTGTTGAATAAGAAAATCAGTCCTTAAAATGATAATAAGGGGTGGAAGATGCTTTTATTTAATTCCAGCTAAAAAATGAAGGTAGCCGAAGCAGTCCATTTTTAATGAGGTTCTATACTTCACCCGGCACTTAATCGGCTCAATAAATGTAAATTTATCATCCTCTGAGACGACTTTAAAAACCAAAAAGTCGTTTATTTTTTACCATCTTATATATATACATGTTTGATTCCGTATAATGCTATAATTGGGCTTGGATTTTCATTACATGCAATACAAACTTAATATCTCGCAAGATCCAAAATAATATCTAGTAGATAGAAAGTAAAACAGGGGGAGATTTAATTTGGTAAAGATCGGCAGGGCCTTCCTTACTGGGGCATTATCGTTAGGAATATTGCTGGGAGTTGGTACAGCAAATAAAACGGAAGCAAGTTCATTTGATACTATTACAGTTAAAGCAAACTCTATATTCTCACTTAGCCCAAACGGTAAATTATTACATGTTCAAGATTCAAGAGGAAAAACAGTTTATGCTAGAAATTTATATGATTTACCTGATTTATATTATTATGACGATGATAACAGTATTCACGGTTACGACGTGAAATATGTAGATTATGATCGCACCTCGGGATATAAAACTTCTGTCAAAACACAAGTTTACACAAAAGCAAGTCTTACTAGCGCCCTTATCGCACATACAAGTAAAGGAAAAATTTACAAAATACAAATATCAAAAGATACCCTTCTTACTAAAGTTAATTCTAAATGGTATAAAGGTTCAATAAAGTACATGGATTATAAGAAAATCGGCAAAAAATGGGTTAAGAAAACGAAGACAGCAAGAGTGTATGTTCCATATAACAAAGTAAAACCCATAACAATTTGGAAAAAACATGTAAAAGAAGCGTTAAATGGATATTTTTCTCCGTGGAAAAGAGAAGGAATTACTTTAGCTGAATATAATCAAATTCAAATCGGTATGACGTACAATCAAGTGGCTGAGTATCCGTCCTTTTCACGGGCGATATTAAATAATAATTATATGGAAACAATTCCTTTTCTGTTTTTCTTGACCGTACGGTCTCCCCTCCTCGATTCCGTGTCATTACCTTTTTTCTTATATTATATTATCCAGCCTAATACCCTTTCCCTGTTGACCGTTTAGTGGTAGTACTTGGATTATTTATCATATATTGTCCGAGCGTACATATTATTATATTTTGAATTTAGCACATATTGAAATTAAAATTTTAATTTCTTTCGTTTATTTATGAAAATCAGGGGGCCAACAGAATAAAAACAGAACTTAGGAATGAAGTAGGTAGACTTTCTTCTTAACAATACAAAGTCCCATCGGGTAAAATCTCCAAATCCTCCCGAGTTTTCCGCGACATTGCTCAATCCTCGGATAAGTCTCCTTTAACCGGGCAAAAACACCCTTATACGGATCACCTTGCTCACTATTCCCTTCCTGCTCGAGATCGCGTATTTTCTTTGCCACACGGAGTTCGGCATAAACACCTTGCGGTATCGTAGGTTCAGCGCATCTTCCGTCCTTGACCAGCTGGGCTATGACTTTGGATTTGTTTAAAATAGAATACCTCCAACAAGTTAATCAAGTGTTAAATAGTAATAAACAATTATTTGGAGTTTATATTCAACCTAAAAAACAAGAAAGATATTTTATTGATCAGGCCATTAAGGAGTACTGTTTATCAAAAAGGGAAGCAGAAATTGTTGATTTAATTTCAAAAGGTCATAGCAATAATGAGATTGCAGCAACATGATTTTTGAGTATTAATACTGTAAAGTCTCACTTGAATAATATTTTTAACAAACTAAATGTCAATAATAGAACCGCTGTTCTTCATAAAATTACAAGCCTAATTTAAAGTTATCCACTATTCGAGGGGATTTCTAATTTCCTAGTACCTTTTTGCATATAGGTGATGCAAACACAAAGAGACAAATCTAAAAATAAAAATAAGCATTCAAAGGTATAGACTAGTCGCATATGTATCCGACTCATATCACCAAAAAATGGACCATTCAAGCTAATTCGCAATTCTGTTGCTTTTTCCGTCGGAAAATAAATATAAAATAACCCAGATGGAATAGAGGTATCTTGTTCAATGGCAATTGAAACTGTGGCTTCCTTTAAAGTCTGCCACTGCTGGGCATATTGTCCGCAGATACGAGTAAAGCTTCTGTAAATCCAGCAAATTCCAAAGTCACTGTTTTAGAGGATAGATAATAGATGGCAACCTGTTCCCCATCTTCAAACAGCGTAATTTTTTGGAACTCTGCTTCTCCTTCATATGTTTTCGTGAAATTCCATTCTCGCAGGTGACCTTTTACTTTATGGGTAAGCTGCACCTCAGAAAGTTTTGGTAAGTATGGTGTCAGCTCGTTGGCGAAGTGGTTCAGTACGAGGACTCGTATCGGCTCTGCTACATTCGTGGCGAAGGACTTCTAATCGGTTTGGCGGAACAACTCGGTAACAAATAAGTAAGTGACGTTTTACAAAAAGCCTTTACTGAAATATACATTACTGAAGTAAAACTTGAAACAGAAAAGCAGTGTGAAATAACTTGAAGAAGTCGGGTACGTCATATAACACAGCATTCACGCTGCGGGACTCTCCGAGCCCCTTGGTCGCCAGGGGAAGAAGCAGAGAAGCAGATATTCAGGCGACACCCCTGCGTGCTTAAGAACTTCGTTCTAAGGCTCGCGGGTTCGTGAATGCGAAAACGTTATATGCCAATCCGTCTCGATTTGAAGAAAATTCTTATTCAATAAAAGAGTTCTTTTCTTGAGTAACGAAAAATCCCAATTTCTCAATATTAATGCTGAGAAAATTGGGATTTTTTTTTTTTGAATCTCCTTAACTTTGTAAATACGGGCGTATCTAAACTTAGAAGTAAAAAAACTTGTTTTGAAGACATGTAAACAATGTATTCGTAAGTGAATGTTTTCGCAAGCTGTTCACTATACATATTTTCTTTAAGAGGTACCACATGCCCATTAAGCTAAGACAAATCATTACCCCCATAACAAAACTGCTAAAGATGTAACAAGCAATTTATTTAATCAGGTTTTGAATGGCATTAAAGATGTTTAAAAAATAAGGTTGTATTTGACCGAATAACAAAAAAACCTGGATGCAATGGTTTCTTGCCTTCCAGGTTTTTCTGTCTACTAAAAATTATTTTGACTTTTTTACAGTTGTTTTTATGCCTTTACTTACATTTCCAGCTTTGTCCTTTGCCTTAATAACTAACACAGTTCCTGCTTTTTGTTTTTTGATTCCCACAAAAAAATTGCCGTGTTTATTTGCCTTTCCTATTCCAATTGTTTTGTTGTTTACTTTAATTGTAATAGTCGCATTTGCTTCTGTTTTTCCTCTTACAGCTGTACTTTTATCATTAACAACGTTTACTTTAGGTGTAGCTGGTGGCGTTTTATCGATCACTGTAATTCTTGTTTCTTTACTACTATTACCTGTTGCATCCTTTACAGTGACAGCTATTATAGTGTATGCTTTTTGTTTTTTAATTTTAATTTTAAACGCACCTGTTTTATCAGCTTTGCTCGTGCCAATTACTTTCCCATTCACTTTTGCTGAAACATTAGCATTTGCCTCTGTTTTTCCTTTTATAACTGTACTATTATCATCGACAGCGTTCACTTTTGGTGTAGCCGGCGGCGTTTTATCAATCACCTTTATCTTTGTTTCTTTACTGCTATTTCCTGCTGCATTTTTTGCAGTGATTGCTATTTCATAGCCTGCTTTTTGTTTTTTAATTTTGATTTCAAACGCGCCTGTTCTATCAGCCTTACTTGTGCCAATTACTTTCCCATTCACTTTGGCAGTTATTTGGGCATTTGCTTCTGAACTTCCTTTAATGACTTCGTCCCGATCACTAACTGGTTTGACCTTAGGCGAATTGGGAAGAATGACATCTTTTACTGTAACCTTTACTTCACTGCTTTCCCTGTTCTGGTCATCTGAAACAGTTACATACAATACAGTATTTCCCTTTTGCTTGTCAATCTTTATTTTAAACGCCCCAGAATCATCTGTATTGCCCGTTTTAATGACTTTTCTAGAAGAATCCTTGATATTGACAGTTAATTTGGGGGCTGCGTTGCCAGTTAGATACTCATCAATGTTTGATAAAGGTTGGACAGTTGGCTTTTCAGGTGCTTTTTCTACTGCTATTCTAAAAGTTGTTTCCGGCCCGTTGTCAACACCTTTGGTACTTATTATCACATTCAATAGTTTTCCCGATTTTTGAACTGGAATATTAACAGTAAATGTCCCCGATGCTGTTGCTTTACCTTCGCCTAATTCTGTATCTCCATCTAAAACTTTTACGGTAGATCCATTGATGGCTGTTCCGGTAACTTTAGTCTGATTGTTTAATAGACGGTCTACATTTGCGTTTAATGCCACCGCACTAAACGCACTATAGGCATTCAAATTCCCCCAGCCAGATACTTGATCATATCCGGGAACAACCTCTTTCGTTGGTTGCGGATATTCTTGATCCGGGGTTCCCGGAAAATCTCCGTTCGGATTATCTTGTTCATTGAAGCTAATATCATTTGCTGTTTTCGTCAATAAATATTGAATTTCAGATGGTGTTAAGTTCGGTTGTTGCGAAAGCAGCAAACTTGCAACTGCTGAAACATGTGGCGCAGCCATTGAAGTACCACTTGCATACGTCACATTTCCATTAGGAACAAGACTTGGTATGTCACTTCCGGGAGCAACAAGATCCAACCCCTCCCCGTAATTAGAGAAATCTGATACAACATTTAGACGATTCGTTGAACCTACAGCGATTACATATTTTGAAGAGGCTGGATAGGAAACTTCTTCAAACCCATCATTGCCGGATGCAGCGACAACGGTGATATTTTTTTTGTTTGCATATTGTAAAGCATATTCAATTGTGCGGCTATATGGACCGCCAAGACTTAGATTAATCACTTTTGCCCCATGATCAGCAGCATATAAAATACCGAGAGCAATCTGTTCTGTATCCCCACTTCCTGATGAGTCCAAAACTTTTACCGGCAGGATTTTAGCTGAAGGAGAGATACCTGCCATTGAATACCCATTATTAGCCGAGGCCGCGATAATTCCAGACACATGGGTACCGTGTCCGTTATCATCCATAATATTATTTGTCCGATTAATAAAATTATAGCCTTGATCAGATTGAACCTTGTCCTGTAAATCTGCAAGTGTATGATCAACACCTGTATCAACTACAGCAACGACAGTATCTTTTAATTGGCCGTTTATTAAATTTTGTAGCTTTTCAAACTGGATATTAGCATCTTTATTGATCTTATCAGGCCCAGTATTTCCTTCATTTTCATGTAGCGACCACTGGTATTTGTACTGTGTATCGGCTGTTAGGGCTTTATATTGCTGAATCGGTTCAACAAATTCAACCTCTGGAAGGTTTGCAATTTGTTTAATAGCAATTTTAAATTGATTTGTTTTATTCATTTCGACAACTAGTAGATTATGATTATTAGTTTGTTTCACATTTAATGGATTAATAGATCTTAATCCGTAAGCCTTAACTTTCGTTTTGAATTGACTAAGCGGTTTTCCTTCCTTTAATTTCACGATCATACGGTTTTCTTCCTTGTCATTGGAAGTTTTTAAATCAAGTTTTTCAATAACAGAAGACAAACTAGAATTAGTTAAATTTGAAATACCTATCTCAGCAGCTTTTTGCTCAATTTGTTTTTTCAGAAATCCAGGAACTGATTCCTGTAAAATCTTATACAAGTTGTTAATTGCTTGTTGTTCATTGGTTTTAATGATATAGGAGCTTTGGTCCCCGTTTTCAGCTAGATCTGCAAATAAACCTTTCAATTGAACCAAGTTTTTATATACATCTTCTCGTAGTGCTTTATTGACAATCATTTTTGTGCCTAAAAACGGCGCTGTTTTATAATATAAAGAAGTGAATTCTCTTCCTTTATCAGTATTAGCTAATAGAGTTTCCCGAATCATTCGTAAATCTTTAAGAATCCCTTTGCCGTTTTCTCTATTTAAAACACCTAATTCAGCCGGACACTGATCCCCGATAGGTGAGTCGGATGGTGCGAGTGTATCCCCTTCATAGCTGATGGTATATACCGGATTAACAATCGGCGGAGAATCAGGTCCCTCTTCGCCCTCAAATTCTTTACTTTCACCTTCTTCTAATCCACTATTATAATTTTCAACCTTTATGTAATATGGTCCCGTCCATGCAAGCGGAAATTCAATTTGTGCAGGCTCGTTTGAATAAGTGTATCCCATATAACGGTCAAATGTATTATCGTTCAGTGCATTTTCTAAGCTAGAATAAACAGAAATGTTTAACTCCTGCTCTGACTGCAATTTGATGCGAAAGTGAGTGTTCTTAGAAACATCTTCATTTGTGGGCATCACTTTATACCAATGCGTTTGTTCCGACGGTTCAAATTGTGCTTCTATTGGTGTGGTTGTTAATACTTTTTCATTTAAAGAACTACCTGTTGCTGCTTTCGTTTTAACTGGGTTCTGACTATACAGAAGTGTAAACAAAAGAACTAAAACAATGAAAATACTAAACTTTCTCTTTCTCATAACTTACCCCCATAAAGTATAATTTTACTCTATTAGTTAACCATAATATACCAAATTTGTAAAATAGTTATATGCTATTTCTTAACTAAAAGAATTCAAATTCCTGATGAACTTAAATCTACTAATGTTTTATATTCAAAATCTTGTCACCAAGTTCACAAGGAGAAATCTCCCTGGTCGGCCTCATTTTTTAGCCAATTATAAGGAAAAGTGTTAATTCCTAAAGAGTGGTTTGTTGTTAAGCTTGAAGAATTACAAAGAGAAATTGATGGAATTGTAATGATGGCTAATCTATACGACTAACAGGCTTAAGCCTGTAATATAAGCCTTAAGGCTAATTCTTAAATAATGTTTGATTCGTTTCGGAGGAGTTTTCATATCAAAAAAATCGTCGGCCCTTGCAGCTAGATCCACTTCACGAATTGCCTTCATAATCTCTTTAATCGTGGGGAGTGTAGGTGCATAATCATTATCGGATGATATTTTACTAATTGTAGTCCTACTTATCTTTGTTTTATTTCTAAACAAACAGGCGTGCCACGTTCAACCATTGGAAAAGTGGACAGTACGAAAACCTTTCTAATTGCCCATCCTTTAAAACAGACTATACCTATCGAGAAGCTTTAAATATTTTAATTAAAGGTCCTAAATATGTGGATGAAACACAGTTAAAAAGAATGATTGAAGAGGAATTGGAGATTAAAGAGCATTGGGAGAATCGGAAGTAAAACAAATGTGTGCTTACTGCGCAAAGATGAAGAATTTGAAGCTAAGAAAAAACAATTGCATAGGATTTGATCCAGAATGAATGTATCCATTAAGCTTCATTTTATCTCGAATGAAAATAAAGTCATGCGTAGGGGAGAATTTCCTTTGAGAAGAAAACGGCCTGAAGAAGTAACTTTTTTATTTTGGAAACAGATCAAAAGAGAAATGCCGTTTGGTGGAGAATAGTGCGAGTAAAGGCAAGTGGAGAAGATATAACTGAATTAGTAATGGAATTAGAAAAAGCCCCTCTCGATGATTAAAGTGTACCCATTGTAAAGGACATTTTAAAAAAGGTTATGCCATATTGAGAAGATAATTTCTGTATTCAACAGGGGTCATTTTCTTTAAATTCCATTGATCTCTAAAATTGTTATAGTAGATCATATAACGCCTTATTTCTTTTTTTGTTCTTCTAAAGAATTACACTGGTTTATAAATGCCTCATCCTTAAAATGGCCAAAAAAAGACTCTTGTGGAGCGTTATCCCAACAATTCCCTCAAATTGTGCTTTAGCCCACAATAAACTAAAAGTAGCAGGCATCCGCCAGATACTTTCAGAAAAAAATTATAAAAATACAAAAGCAAATGGAGAAATACTATCCGTTTTTCTTCACTTGCTTTATTTTAGAAATTATCGGACAGCCCCTTTTCCTTTTTATGAAGCTGGTTCAACCTTTGTTGCTTTATAGCTTGAACCATCCCATTGGACATACACACGATATTTTTGCGTGCCATTTCCTTTTGCTGATACAATCCCAACTGAGCCGCCTGGGTTGCTTTTGTCGCTCCCTAACCACCATACAGTTATATTGCTTTGATTTATTCCAATAGCAGAAGAGATTGTCTGCAGCATCTCCTGCCAATCTTGAGAATTTGAATCATAGCTTGTAACATGCTCGTTATTCTGGTTCGGAGCATCGTCAGAATTTCCTCCTTTAACATACAGTTCATTATTCACTCTATTAACGTCACTTGGCTGCTTAAAGCTGGTTGAATCTGTTCCAAACGCTTGCATCATGTCCTTAAACATTATTTGCGAGATTTTGGTAGTATCTCCAAGCATATAGTTGCCTGGACCGTTATTCACATACCCAGTCCATACAGCCATCGTGTATTGTGGGGTATAACCCGCAAACCAACTATCATTTACTGCGTTGGATGGATATCCAAATTGAGCACTGGTCTTATGGTCAAAATTGGTTGTTCCTGTTTTTCCAGCAACATCCAATCCTGGGACATTTGCCGTTTTTCCAGTCCCAGAGTTTACGACTGTACGTAACATATCTGTTACCATATAGGCTGTGTAATCATGCATAACACGGTTTGGCTGTGGCGTAAAGCTCACAACTTTTCCATCAGGAAAGACTACTTTTTGGACAAAATGCGGTTGATTGTATACTCCTTCATTTCCAAAAGCACTGTAGGCCCCTGCCATTTCTAAAGGATTAACTGTATTACTTCCAATCGCGTAGGATTCGTACACTTGGTTGTTATTAAAAGGAATACCGAGGTTTTCTGCAAAATTCTTTGCCTTATCTATGCCAACCTCACGAAGAGTATGAAGCGCAGGGATATTATAAGAATATTGTAGTGCCGTCCGTATTGACAACATCCCGTGATATTGATTATCCCAATTTGAAATAGATTGACCATTTGTATACGTTGTCGGCTGATCATTGATTTGGTGAGCAGTTGACCATTTCAAATATTCAATCGCAGGACCATAATCAAAAATCGGCTTAAACGAAGAACCTGGTTGACGTTTTATATCAATTGCAAAGTTGTTTCCTAGAAATGTTCCTTTATATTCATTTCGTCCGCTCCCTATTGCCCGGACTTCACCAGTTTTTGTATCTAAAAAAACAAATGAACCTTGAAACTTAGAATTAGGATAAGCAATGATATCATTTGTGTTCATCATTTTATCCGCATAATCCTGTGCTTTTGGATCTAAAGTGGTATAAATAGATAATCCATCCGTGCTGATGTCTACACTTTTAAGTTTTCCTTCCACTTCTTTAACAGCTGCATCAAAAAATGCTTCATAAGGAATACCTTGTTGAGTGGTTTTCGGAACAAGGCCCTCCGTTACGGGTACTTTCATCGCTTCCTTCATTTGTTTCTCTGTAATATAGCCCTGTTTATGCATGGAGCTTAACACAAGATTACGTCGATTGGTGGCAGCCTCTCTGTTCGCAGGTTTAGACGGATCGTAATTAGCTGGACTTTGTGGGAGCCCTCCCAGCATGGCAGCCTCCGGAAGCGTTAATTTATTTAAATTATTTGCATCAATTCCGTAATAGGTTTTTGCAGCAGCGGCCACTCCATAGGCCCCATCTCCAAGGTAGATCTTGTTTAAATACATCGTTAAAATATCCTGTTTAGAATATTTTTTGTCCAATTGATACGCCAGGTACCATTCTCTTACCTTTCGCTTTATGGTTTTCTGTGGAGACAAAAAGGAGTTTTTAATTACCTGCTGTGTTATGGTACTACCGCCCTGAGAACCGAAGTGCCCGGTTAGATTCTTGAAAATCGCTATAGCGGTCCGTTTAAAATCTATACCATCATTTTTATAAAAATTTGCGTCTTCGGTAGCAATAAATGCGTGTTCCAACACTTTTGGAACTTGAGTATACGTAATTTTCGTTCGATTTTCTTTACCGTATTCATAAATGAAATTCCCTTCTTTATCATAAAATTTTGTTGGTAGTGGATCTACTAGTTTTGAAGAATTTAATTTAGGCGCATCTTTAATCATAGTAGCGAAGGTAATGGCACCTACTCCTGACGAAACAAATCCCAGCACCAAACAGGAAATTAACACTTTTTTCAACAAGGATGCTATTTTTGGCGTTTTATTACTTTTTTTTTGATTTTGTCTTATTTTTACAGCTTGTTTTCGTTCGTGACGAGAACGATACGTTTCTTCTGACATTCATCTTCTCTCCTATGTGTAAGTTACTAAAAGTTGATTTAAAAAGAAGCAGTTATCAATAACTTGTCTCTGACTGATGAGAGACTGATTTTAGTCCATTACTTTTCATTTAAAATCCGTCTATAACGAATTAAATTAATAAAAATCTAATCATCCCTTTACGTGTTTCGAAATAAGGTATTTACGCTGTTCAATCTTTTCTATTGTTTCTTGCATAGCCTGTTCCTTTTTAACATCTAGCTCTATCATTCTTTCCTCTCATTTAAATCCTTCTATAAAGAAGAACAAATAACAATATCCTTCAAACTAACCCTCCCCTATACTCCTACTCTATTGAGGGTCTAAAGTTGAAATGAACGTCTACAAATGCAACCGGCTGAATGAAAGTTACAATTATTATTTCATAAACAAGCATTTATAGTTTTGTTTTGTTTTTCATAGACATTATACATAAAAATGAGTAGAAATAATTTTTCCGTATCTTTACATATTTGAGTCAATTTCATATTATTTTATTGTAATTTTTTATTAAGGCTCAATTTTCATTATAAAAAAGCCCTTTAGAGAAATGTTTTGTCTGGATTATCTTAATGATTTTTCTGAAACCGATGAAATGAATACAAGCGTAAAGGTTTATTTTGATTTTTTGGATTTGATTGTATTGTGTATGGTTGGATTTGTTCCAAGCAGAATGATGTAGATATTTAATTTCCACTTCACTCTTATTGTGACTTCCTTATCAACAATTGGAATGGCTATTTTTAGCTTCAAATACTCTAAATTTTGTACCAATATATTCAAATACCTAATAGAAAAAGAGTATTCTTTAGTTAATGCTGTCATCGGTATCGAAGAAACACAAAGGGAAGATAGTAGTGTAAAAGAAGTGCCCCTGAAGGGGTAAAGGCTAAAAATTTATGTATATAAAAGTTGTAAGTTTTGTACACTACGAAAACAGCAGCTTTTTTCTTTTGTCACTTTAGGAGGTAATTTGCGCTTGTTTTAAGCGATATTTTGCACTATAAATAAATATAAAAAGCCCAATATCTCAATAAAATTGAGATATTGGACTTTTATCATTACTTCGGATTAGCTCCCGATTCTTAATAGTTAAAAAGTTTATATATTCCTAAAGCTGAAAAAACACATAGAAATCTAACAAATAAATAGCTACAATTTCAATACATATTCCTAAAAAGAATGAGAATATCCTTCCTATTAACATCTTTGTTTTACCGAAAATAGACATCCACAAACAAAATAAACCTAAAAACATGAATAAAATTGAGAATAAAACTATCACCATTTTTACATCCTCATTCCCAATTGTGATGTTCTAGTCTTAAATAAAATTATAAAAATTCCACTTAGTAAATTATTCCTCTTCCTAACTTATTGCTACAGCCAGGGACAATTATTTCAAAATTCTCAATTTTCACAATCTATAATTCCCGACAATATGGCCCATTAAAGAAAGACGCCTTCTTATTTAGGAATGGCGCCCTATAATGGAATAACTGAGTAGCTCAGGATAACTATTTTAGTTTAAGTATTTTTCTTTACAATCTCTTAGTTCAGGATAGATACTTTTTAGATGCTGATTCCCACGCTACAAAGAATTCTTACTGTTGAATATCTGTCTTTTTTATCTACTTCAACTGCTTTCATTGCAACTTCGTAAAGCTTTTGACCTGCATCTAACTTTTTAAAATTGATCGGTCAAGTTCTCCACCCAACAATCCAAAAGCGATTGCACCCATATTAAATACGTTAGTTCTTTCATTTATCCAGCATCCAATTCAAACTACTTCTGGCGACATAAATCTTGATGATCCCCATAGTCTTCTCTAGATGATGAAATTTCCGTGTGAAAGTCATTCAAAAATCTTCTTATCCTTCAAAATTTGAAGGGTAATTTGCTTTGCCTTGCTGCTGCTCGCCAGATTGTCTGCCTCAATATTCGTGGCAAAAATATTAGCGTTTCCGTCCTTTTCAACGTAACCGATGAAATTTCCGTTGACCGGAATCCCGTTAATCACTCCATCCTTCCATCCTGTACCCGTTTTTCCAGACAGCATTGCGCCATCCTTCTGATCCAATACGAGTATTTTCTTCACAATATCGATGTTTCGGTGAAAGAAAGGCAGTTGGTAGGTGTAAAACCGTTTTAAGAAATCCACTTGCTCTATGGGTGAGATTTTTAATGAACTTTGCAGCCAGAAATGGGTCAATCCTCCCGAAATATCCTCATTTCCGTAGTGGATCCGGTGCAAAAAATACTGCTCACGATTTTCCCCCAACCGGCTAGACACTTCTTGGAAATACCAGATCGTCGAATTTTGAATCGCTTGGGTCAAAGTCTGATCCTGATTCCATTGAGGAAATGGATATTCGGTTCCATCCCATTGAAACATCGTGTTTTCATCTTCCAACACTCCCGTTTGCAATCCAAACAAAGCATGAGGTACTTTAAAAGTGGAATTGGGTGAAAGCCGCTTTTCACTCTTGGATTTGTTGTAAATTGTATACTGTTTATGCTCGAGATCATACATCACGAATGTGCCGCTAAAACCGGTAAAATACGAACTTAGATCTTCGTAGACGACATTATGTTTTTTTATGACATCGTTCTTCTCAGCATAACTTTTACTGTTGAAAATTAGAAGGATTGTAGCCGCAAAAGTTATTACGACTAAGTATGCCAATATTATTCTCCATCGCATGGTCATTCTCCTTTAGCGTACATTTTTATTATGTTTTTTTCGGGTTTGGTCACCAACTTAAATCCTATTAACCTCTCTAACTTTTATTTCTCTTTTCTTACTAAGTAGCCCAACAAAAAATACAACATACTAAGAGATAAAATCATAAATTCATCTGTGCTTCCTAATTCTTCCCCCTTTCATTTTTAGACTAATCCTCTAACAATCACTTAATTCAACTGACACTACTAATTATTTCAAATTTTCCAAATTTACACAATTACTTATTGTTAAATGGCCCGATTGCTGAACAAAGTTTAAAATGTACACATTTAGTATTTGTTACAAAACTCGTATGTTTTTTAAATTTCGCTTTTTTTCTAATTTGATTTCCATCTGTTACTTTTCATTTATTTTGTCGTTTTTTTGTCAACGAAAATAACGTGTAGAAGGGTATGCCGGAATTTTGAATACAAAGAAGATTTTCAAACTAAAAAATCCGATTCCCTAAATATTTGAGGAATCAGATTTTTTGATTTGTCTTATTCTACAATCGAAATGAATAAACCACTAAATATTTTGGTTATTTTTTTGGGAGGAGAAATTTTAACTAGCACCCGATTGCGAATTTAAATGGAACTTTCAAGGAACTTTCATCCTGTGTTTCTAGGGAGTAGTTTTGAACTTTTAACCTAAAATAACTTTACATTCTTACATATTTAAATTGTTTCCCTTTTTTATATACACTTATTTCACCTATTGAAGCTAGATAACGTAAATAGGCATTGGTTTCTCCAATCGCAATCCATTGGTCAAATACACTTGAATCTACTGGAAATAATGATTGTGATACTTCGTATGCATTCATTTCTCCAGTTATTTGCTCGAGTACAAAACCTATCCGTTCTTCATAGTGATGTAGAAGCTCAGTGATCCGCTCTTGAACATCAGTAAAAATGGGACCATGTCCTGGAAGCACCAATGAAATTTTCATTAATTTTATCCTTTTCAATGTTGCAAGGTAGCTGCTTAATGGATTTTCATCTCCGTAACCATGATATGAAATATAAGGGATCGCTTCTTTAGTCAAATGATCGCCCGAAAGGAGAAGCTGTTCTTCTCGGTTATAAAAACAAATGTGTCCGTCCGAATGACCTGGCATGTGTAAAGCTTCAAATAGAAGCTCTCCAATCGGATAAAGTCGATTCGTATCTATGGTGAATAAATTATTTGGAAAACTGGTATCTATTTTATTGACCGGTTGTAATTGCTTGACTAATTCCTTAGACATACCAGCAGCTAAGTAAAATTCTGTAAAAGATTCTCTGTCTAGAACTGACAAAGCAAGTGATTGTTCTTTCTCGCTCAAAAAAACATCTGCCCCTGTCTGTTGCTGTAATTCTCTTGCGTATTCAAAATGGTCTGCATGATGATGAGTGATCAAGATACGTTCCACATCATGCTTCGGATTAATACCATGTTTAGAAAACGTCGCCTTCCAACTTTCCCGTGTTACTTCTTGGTTCATCGCTGTGTCGATGATTGTCCATTTCCCTTCCCGCTGTGCTAAGTAACAATGAACATTGCCATTCCAAAACGGTAGTGGGATAGTCACTTGATAAATGCCATATCGATTCATTTTTTATCCTCCCAGTAATTAATGGCAAAATAGGCTATAGCTGAAGTGCTATAGCCTATTTTGGTACGAAGTAAATTGCTTGTTTTCATGACGATCTTCCGAACAATCCTATACTTATATCCCAAGTCCGCCCAACATCATGCTATGGAATGTACTTTATATTTTATGATTTTGAACTTCGATCTTCTGATTTATTTCTTTCATTTGGATTGGCTTCTCTTTTAGAAAAAGAGCACTAATAGCTGCCAAGCCAGCAAGAAGAGAGAAATAAATAAACACTTTTGAAAAGTTATAATTGTTGCTGGTTCCCACAGTCACCAGATATCCGGCCACTAAGGGAGTAAGAAATGCCCCCAACTGACCGAAACCATTAACTAATCCCGTTGCACTACCTACAACTGAACTCGGATATCTCTTCTGAACGACGGCTGTGATACAACCGGAGTTAAAAGCAACGAAAAACCCAGAGAGAAGAAGTAAAGTAATCAGGGCAGCAGTATTCCCCTTTTCAATAGAACCAATTATCCAAAGAGTAGGAATACATCCTAAATATGCGATTAATGCAACTGGTTTCATTTTATTAAATTTATCCAACAGCCATCCTCCCATTAGAATACTGACGATACTAATAATAGGAGGCAATGAGGCTATGAATCCCATTTCCTTGATATTAAAGCCATGCTGCTGGACTAAGAATGTACTAAGCCAAGTGGTGAAACCCCAAAGAATACCCATTTGACAAAACATAATCAAGCAAATGACATAGAAAGAAGGGTCTTTCAAGAAAATTTTACTTTTTACTTTTTCTTTTGGAAATTCTTGTAGAACGGCTCCTTGATCCGCATTTATTAAATCAAGTTCCTCTATTTTTAATCGACCTTTTTCATACATTTCCTTTGGCGTATCTTTAAAAAATGCCCAAAGTAACAAGATGCCTATTAAACCAGGTATAGCTAATGTGAAGAATACAGGTCTCCACTGGTCATTAAAAAAAGTGGCAGAGAGACTAGTCAAAATAATCGGCGCAAGCGCTAACCCTACATAATTGGATGTATTGAAAAAAGAAAGCGCTTTCCCTCTCTGGGAATATGGAAACCAGCTACTTACCGCTTTAGCCGAAGGAGGGAAATGATGTGCTTCCCCAAGCCCCAAAGCAATTCGAAGAGCAACAAATTGGCCGAAGGTTTCGGCATATCCAGTTAAAAAAGATGCTAAAGTAAATGTGACAATGGCAACATACATGACCTTTTTCGGTCCGAATTTATCCGCTAAAAATCCAGAAGCAACTTGACCAACAGAGTAGGCAAGAAAGAATATCGAAGCTATTTGTCCAACCTGTACTGGTGATAAATTCATATCTTTTTGGATGAACGGTAAAAAGGTTATAACAGCCATGCGATCAAAGTAATTGATTATATAGAGTATCCAAACGATAAACAAAATAACGTATCGATATCCCCATACTTTTTTCATTGCATTTGACATTGGTTTGATCATTCCTCTCCAAAGTTTATAAAATGTATTAGTACAGAATAACTGTTTATGAGGAACCGAATATTCTTTTCTGCTTGTACAATTGTTCCTGGGCTTCAATGCTCGAGTAAACTACATTTCCATCTTCTTGATTTAGAAAACGAACAAACATTCAGTACTGAAGCTGATTTTATGTTTTATATCAGGAGCCAATCAACTCTTTAATCTGCTCAGTGATAGTAGTCCATACCGGTGACTTTGGGTCAGTGATTTCAAAGTGTTCGACATTCGAAAGTGTAATCATCTTTACTTGGTCACCTGCTTGTTCGGCAAGTTCTTTATAAAGGGCACTTAATTTGAATGGGACATTTACATCCAGATCACCGTGAATCAATACTTGGGGTACATTTAGCGGGAGTAGATGGACCGGTGATACCTCTCGATATCTTTCAGGCACCTCATTTGGTGTCCCCCCTACTAGGTCAGTCACTGGGTTTTCAATTTTCACCTTTTTTACCATTCGTTGTTTGTATTGTATAAGGTTACTCATAAGCTCTAAGTCAATGATGCCACCCAAACTTACAACTCCTTTGAGCAAAAGAGGATCATTAGACGTTTTCAAAATACTCCCCATTGAAAGGCGATGACGTCCGGCTAACCAAAGAGCCAAATGACCTCCTGCAGAGTGCCCCACCGTAATGACATTCGTTAGATCTAAATTAAATTGTTCAGCTATTGTTCGTAAAAAGTCTGTTGCACTAGCAACATCTTGCAATGTACCAGGATAGGATCCACCAACGTTCCCTACCCTTCTATATTCAATATTCCACGTTGCCAATCCACTATTTGTAAGGTCCTCAGCAACGTCATCCATTAAATCCGATTCAAAAATTGATTTCCAAAATCCACCGTGAATTACGATTGCAACAGGATGGGGGCCTGGCCCTTTCGGAATCCGTAAATCACCAAACTGCCACTCATCCTCTGCGTACGCTATTCGCATTTTTTTTGTAATTTCATTATCCATCTTAGTTGTATTCCCCATGTAAACCCCTCCATTTCTCCAGGTGATTAAAAAGTAAAATTTATAACAATTATTTCTCACCTCACTTCTTTTTTTATAAAAAATTAAAATAAGGAATAAGATATTTATGAGTAGTATTTTATAATACTACCTCTTTAAAGGATTATAAACAATATTCAGAATAGTGTCAATGTAATTATGTATTAAAGTAGTATTTTTTAATACCACTATTTTTCAAGCGACGATTTTCTAATATTTGGCCAGAAATTACTTCAAAACATGTGTGTAAAATATGGAAATAAGTATCTTGATTATTTTTTGCATTCTAGTAGTATTTAAATATATTCATCCATTAGTAGCACCATAAAATAACACTTATGTTTATACAGATAAAAGGAGGTTTCATATGATTGAGTTGCTAAAAAAAATAGGATTATCTGATCTTGAAGCACGCTGCTATTTAACACTTCATGATGAACCCGGAATATCAGGTTATGAGGTTGCTAAAAGAGTGTCAGTTTCTCGTACTAATGTTTATTCCGCCCTGCGATCGTTAACAGATAAAGGTGCTTGTCGCAGCATTGAGGGAGAACCGGTCCGATACGATACTGTTCCAATCGAGCATTTAGCGAAACATTTACAAGCTGAATTTGAACAAGTTACAAAAGTTTTAGTAAATAAATTAAAGTCTCCACCTAGAATTACTCCGTCTTTTTACAACTGGCAAGGGGAGAAGCAGCTTAATACAACTATTCATCGAATAATTGCAAATGCTGAAGATTTCATAATTATAGACATTTGGTCAGAAGATTTACATTGGGTTGAAGAGGACTTGCTTGAAGCCGAAAAAAGAGGAATCAATGTCATACTCATTACTATAGGTGAGTGTCAAACAATGCTTCAGAACGTATTTGTTCACGTAAGGAGCGATGATTGGAGCATTTCTGAATTAAGGAATTTTTCGATTTTATGCGATTCACATACAGCATTACTAGGAGGCTTTGGAGGTTCAACAAAACTATCTGCCTTAGAGACTGACCATCCATCTGTAGTTGGTATGCTCAAAACAGCTTTTTACCATGATCTAATCATGCAACATATTGAGAAAGATTTTGAAGCAGAACTATTGGATAAGTATGGGGAAAAATACAAGAAGATATTTGAATTTTATGCCAATGAGAAAGGTTAGAATATATAAATTTATGAAGGCACGATGGATGCTTAAGAATTGCTCCTGCCACTGTATTTACAATTGAACAACCAGCTTGTATCAATTAATGAGATGATTAAACGTCCTATAAGTCATGAAATTTAATCTAAAAGAAACTTTTCGCTTTTTTCTTTTCAAAAAATTGCCAGATTCATATCTGGCTGTTTTTATAAAATTATGAGTTCTTATTCAACTGACAGTTCGTTTAAATACAATTACTTCACAATCTATTCTATTACTTAATAATATATCTAATTTTCTTAAATACGTTCTTCAACAATTTGGCTCGATTGCTAAACAAAGTTAAAAAACACATTTTATTATTTGTTCCAAAACTCGTAAGTTTTTTAATACTACGAAAATATCAGTTTTTTCGCTTTTTTTCTATTTTGATTTCCATCTAAAAGTTAGTCTATAAAAAATGTACAGAAAGTTATATATCATTTAGACAGGAATGATCAAAGTTGAGTGAACTTGTTGGATACGCAAAGGGTAAGTATCTTAGATTAGGATTATTCCTTATAAGTTGAACAATTAGAAAAGTATGGATGCACTAAGATATTTCACGAAAGAAAAGTGGTAATAATGGCAGGCCCGAACTGAACAATGCCATGGAATATCTAAGAGCAGGAGACAAATTAGTGATTTATAAGATTGAACGTATGGCCAGACCAACAAGAGACTTACACGTTGTAAATTCTTCCCTTGCAGGTTTGGGCAGCTCTCAAAGTTTGCGGGGGTGTAGCTATTATGTTTCCGTGCGGATATAAAGAAAAGGCCAACCATTGTAGAAAAGTACCCGATCGCTGGTGGTATTTCTGCAAAATAGTTTTTAAGAAGGGCTTATCCTTACAATCAAAGTGGATTCTTTTTCATAAATTAGATTTAGGTTTCAATTTTTGTAAAAAAGTTTATTCGTTTCCTATCTAAATTACTCCACAATCGCGCCTTTTAATTGAATAACAACGGACTATATTTTATTGAATCATGGTCAACAAAGATCTTCATTTTATCTGTATAAGAACGCTAAGTTTCCATGTTTGTAATTTTGTCGAAAAGAAATGCATCATAATACTTATTCTCTATAAAATAGTGGTCCTTTAATCTTCCATGAAAGTCATATCTATTCTTTTCAAGTATCCGCGCAGAGCCAATATTGGCATGAACTAAATTATTAAAATTGGTTTTAGTAATCTTTATTGTGATGAAATTGAACTTGGTGTTACGCTTCTGAAAAATGCCTGGTCATAAAAACACCCCGTAACAATTACGGGGCAGTTCATTTTAACAGATATAATACCTACCTTCAAAATGAAAAGTAACCCTTTCACAAGTAATTATTCGTGAGCCACATCTAGTTGAGACAAAATAGAAGATATGGAAAGGTTATTATCTCAAAGCATGGACACTAAAGTCCTTTTAGAAAATACAACATTAAAAAACGGGTTTTTTCATAACTCTCGTTGGATTGGTAACATAACAATAATCGATTCTTTAAATAAGAAAAATGCTCTCAAACATCGAGGGCATTTTTTTCAGTCTAATTAATCATGTGTTTTTTCAAAATTAAAATCAAATTCACATTCTTCTAGTCTAACTACCTTTGTCTTCTTGATAAACTTAAATCCAAACCACAAGAGAAGGAAAAGCGGTATTCCTAAATAAGCGGCAATGACACTGCCCCAATCAATTTTGTCGCCAAGGAATGCTTGATAGTTTTGGGCTAATGTAACAATTAAACAAATAGATACCGCGAAAATGGGGCCAAATGGGAATAATTTTGCGCGATATGGCAGTTGATCGAGCGAATAGCCCTGGGCTAGATAAGCCTTACGGAATCGATAGTGACTTACAGAAATACCTAACCAGAAAATAAAACCGGTGATGCCGATCGAATTCATTAACCAAACATAAACAATACCGTCACCAAAGATGGAAGATAAGAAAGCAAGCATACCAATTGCAGTCGTTAAAATAATGGCCGCGAACGGTACTCCGCGCTTATTAAGCTTTGCAAAAATGCGTGGAGCTTGTCCTTCTTTTGCCATTGCGTATAACATACGAGTGGATGCATAAAGACTTGAATTACCTGCAGACAAGACCGCAGTCAAAATAACCGCATTCATGAGTGATGCTGCAAACGCAAGACCAGCCTTTTTAAATACAAGTGTGAATGGGCTCACCATTACATCATCACTTTGTAAATTCGGGTTTGTATAAGGGATAATAAGACCAACAACAAAGATGGCTAGTACATAAAAAATGAGGATACGCCAGAAAACACTATTGATGGCTTTTGGTATGTTTTTCGCTGGATCTTCACTTTCACCTGCAGCAACACCGACAATTTCTGTTCCTTGAAACGAAAAGCCGGCGGCAATGAAAATAAGAAAGGTACCTAGAAAACCTCCGCTAAAAGGGGCTTTATCAACTGTAAAGTTTTTAAATCCGATGACTTCTCCACCCATTATTCCAAAAATCATCAATAAGCCGATGACGATAAAAATCACAATGGCGGAAACTTTAATGAAGGAAAACCAATATTCCCCTTCACCATATCCCTTAACGGATAAATAGTTTAATAGAAAAATAATGGCTAAAAATGAGAAACTCCATAGTATTGATGGACTATTCGGAAACCAGAATTTCATAATCATGGTAGAAGCTGTTAATTCCGCTGCAATCGTCATGGCCCAGTTAAACCAGTATGTCCACCCTAACGCAAATCCAAATGCAGGATCTACAAACTTCGTTCCATAGGTACTAAACGCACCGCTTGTTGGCATAAAAGCAGATAGTTCTCCTAAGCTCGTCATAACAAAATATACCATCAATCCAACAAATGCATAGGCAAATAATGCACCACCCGGCCCAGCTGCGTGAATCGCAGAACCGCTGCCTAAAAACAAGCCTGTACCAATCGCTCCACCAATCGAAATCATCGTTAAATGCCGGGCTTTCAAACCGCGATTTAACTTCGGCTCTTCATTTCCTGAGTGTTGGGGAACTATCACTTTTTCTTCCCTTAATCCCATTTTCACATCACTCCTCCTCTTTATTTTTTTAGTACTTACAATATAACCAGTAATCTAACGTAAGTAAGTACCAATAAGTCCTTTTAACTTTCAGTTTTTTCCGAAAATTCAACCGATAATAATTGAATACCAAAGCACTTATTCAAAATTTTATTATGCAATTTTTATGCCAAAATTTCTAGTAAAAAATCCTTTACTAACAGCTGCCTTTGTCAAAAATTTTTTATTTTAGTGCAAAAATATTTTTAATTTTATAATTCATTTTGCATGTAGATGCAAAATTCCCCTTTGGCTGCTAATTTTGCCCTCTTCTGAAAGATTGAAGCCAACAAATGTTGACTTTTAGTGGGATAATTTCGTCCTCATTTAACAATTATTGAAGCCTTTAAATTAAACAAATCATAATCATTACGTTTTATATTGACAGAAATTTTAAAACATACTATATTTATAGAATTCAAATAGTAATCATTACGATTTGTGTCGACTATTAAAAAGGAAAAGGAGAGATTTTATTTATGAAAAAAGAATTTATCAAATCAATAATTGTGTTTTTCTTATTAGGTATAATCCTTACAGGCTGTCAAAAAGAAGCGGATTCACCTGTCGAAAATGCTTCCTCTGAATCAGAGCCTGCTTCTTCTGATTCCAATTCTGAATCTGCAGAAAGTACAGATCATACCCATAATCATAACCATATTCACGATGATGAAAAACAGAAAGAAATATATTCAGGGATATTTGAAGATGATGAAGTAGAAGATAGAGAATTATCAGATTGGGAAGGAGATTGGCAATCAGTCTACCCATACTTATTAGATGGAACTTTAGATGGGGTCTTACAGAAAAAAGCAGAAACAAAGAAAGATAAAACCTTTGAAGAGTACAAAGAATATTATAAAGTTGGGTATGAAACAGACATTGAACGAATCGTTATAAAAGATAATACGATAACGTTTTATAAAAATGGAAAAGGAAAAACAGGAGAATATAAGTATCATGGATACGAATTTTTAACTTATGAATCTGGAAATAGAGGCATTCGTTATTTATTTGATTTAGTTAGAGAAGCAGATGGAGTACCAAAATATGTTCAATTTAGTGATCATAGTATTTATCCAACAAAAACAGAACATTACCATATTTATTTTGGAGATGAAGATCATGTCACTCTTTTTAATGAATTAGACAATTGGCCAACCTATTATTTTTCTAATTTAAGCGGTGAAGGAATCGCAGAAGAAATGAATGCACATTAATTAATTTTATAAAACTGTTATTTAAATTGACAAACTTAAGGCTAGTTTTCTATGAGGGAAAATAAATAAAATTTAAATAGCCGCTCACTATTCAGTATGATAAAAACACCTCCTTGAATTGGAGGTGTTTTCTGTCATTTCCCATTAAAGAGCAAGAATTTGTTGCTTGAATGAATTCAACTTATACAAGTTTAGTCAATATCGTCGGATCAGCGATGGGCGGGATACTTTTTGACTTCAACATTCACTATCCTTATCTTTTCGCTGCTGTCATTTTGGTCATTGGTCTCGATATTACTTGTTATGTGGAAAGAAAAACAATTGTCAAAAGCTTAGCGGAATAGAATTAATCCCAATTATTTGGAAATGATAATACCCTAGACAAATATTCATTTGGAAAGACGAGGGATAATCAATTCAAATCCTTGGGTTATTTACATTTATTGTTGCTGTCTGGCGTTGGGGGGATTGGAGGAATTGGGAAAAGTACCAAAGTACCATTCTCTTTAAGATTACTTGTGCATTATTATATGAAGTTTTGACCTACAATTATCCTTTATGGGAATATAGTGATTTCGATACCTTCCTGCCAACTCATACATTAAATAGCCTTGCAATCACATTTGTAGGATTTACCTGTACTGTTCTACTATTTCTTTCCTGTTACCCTGAAACAAAAAAAAAAACAAATTTTCTATATTATTTTTTGGGTATTGTTAAACTCAGCAATAGAAATATCTTATCACCTAATTGGTTTATTTAAATATTATCATGGATGGAATTTTTGGTGGTCCGTTTTATTCAATTGTGTCATGTTTCCGATGTTAATTTTGCACTATAAGAAACCTTTAATGGCATATGCACTTTCTGTACCAATCATTATTGTTCTTTTACTATATTTTGATGTTCCTATTGATAAATTAAAATGAACAAAGTGTCAACCGAGATCTTAACAAGATTTAAATTTAGGGTATCAAACGCTGTTACTTAAAAAATCCTCTGTTCACTCCATATTGGAAACGAACAGGGGATCATCCCTTCCAATCCACATGCATCAAATCACTTCTCTATTTATTTTGGCTGCTGTTTCTTTTAACATTTCTACAAAAGTATGTTCGCGCTTTTTTTCAGCTACTTGATAAGCCTTATCTAGAACCTCTAACCACTCAACAATATATTTCCATAATTTCACCATTTGAATTACCTCCATATTTTTGTTGCATCTTTATTATCTCCATTTTGTTATATTTTTACAAAGTCGGTATTCCTTATGAAAGTGACCTTTATTGATAATGGAAGCGAATGAAAGCGAACGTCATGGTGTTCAATCTTATGATTTTGAAGTTTTTCTCTATTTCACTCATGTTTTTATAAAGATCTGTTGTATTGATAAAAATCTTTTAGGAAGAAGGCTTTATTAAATAGGAATATATGGATTAAGCTTACGGAAGCGTCCAAGAAAGAAGAGATTACATTAAACGTCACTTTTTTATAAATTTTGTACAATTTTTGATAAATATTGAATCCTATCCAAAAAATAGCCGGATTACCTTACGCTAAGATTCTCCGGCTTAGCTTGCATTTAAAATAATTTCCCTTCATAACTGTCGTCAGTTTTTTTCTTGGGATTTCCTCCTGGAGCTTTTCTTTAGATCTTCAATTTTGTCGAATTTAACGCTAGGATTAATCCCATTATTAATATTAACATTAGTATTTGATTCCTCAGCGTTGGCCTTACGGTCTGACGTCCTCGTTCCAAACGTTTTCTGCATGGCTAAAAATTTCCTCTGTTTCAAGTCTTCACTTTTTATCTTCTATTTTTATTATCCTGACTAATCCCTCTTCCTTGCTAACCGTTTGGTGATGGCACTTGGATTTTTTATCATATTTTGTCCGAGCATACATATAATAATAATTTGAATTTAACACATATTGAAATTAGAATTTTAATAAAAGAAACAGGAACAATAGAAAAATTTTCCTCAAAAAAGAAGAGCTACCCTTAAAGTTTTCTTTTATTGACTTGGATAATTGTGGACACTAAAATTTAACAGGTAACACACATCTAGGAGTGTAAAAATAGATATCAGAGGGAAGTGGAATCAGAAAATGAAGCAATACAATACGCGTGCCATCATGGCGTCGCTACTTATCTGCGGTTTCGTTGGCATGTTCAGTGAGACTGCTCTCAACATTGCGATTAGTAATTTAATGGTCGTCTTCCAAATTTCGGCTGCTACCGCACAGTGGTTGACGACGGGGTTCCTGCTTACTCTCGGCATTTTGATGCCGATGACTGGGTTGCTCCTCCAATGGTTTACAACCAGGCAATTGTTTATCGGTTCACTGGTTAGCTCCATCGTAGGCACATTGATTGCGGCTTTATCGTTCAATTTCGAAATGCTTATGGTCGCGCGAGTTCTTCAAGCGGTCGGCATGGGCCTGCTGATTCCACTTATGTTCAATACGATCCTCGTCGTATATCCACCGGAGAAGCGGGGGGCGGCGATGGGTTTCGTCGGACTTGTGATCATGTTCGCACCAGCCATTGGTCCGACCGTGGCAGGTCTTCTAATCGAATATTTAACATGGCACTACATCTTCTGGCTATCTCTGCCGTTTTTAGTGATAGGGCTTTTAGTAGGGCTGAAGTATTTAGAAAATGTTACCGAAGTCACGAAGCCTCGAATTGATCTACTTTCTGTCATATTATCAACGTTCGGCTTTGGCGGCATTGTCTTTGGCTTTAGTAAGGCGGGTGAAGGGGCGGAAGTCTGGACCAGCCCGGCCGTGGTCTCTTCCATCGCAATCGGGCTGGCTGCACTCGTGCTTTTCACATTGAGGCAGATATTTATGCGTGAGCCGATGATGGACCTCGGTGTTTTTAAGTATCCAATGTATATCGTTGGGCTGCTTATGGTACTGTCTTGTATGATGATAATCCTGTCAAGCATGATTATTCTGCCAATGTTTCTTCAAAACGGTATGAGACTATCCGCGTTTACTGCTGGGCTTATGTTGTTGCCAGGTAGTGCGCTTAACGGCATCCTGTCACCTCGCATGGGGAGTTTGTTCGACAAATATGGGCCGAAGTGGCTTGTTATTTCCGGCCTCGTCGTCGTCGCGATTATGCTATGGTGTCTTTCCAGCATATCTCCTTCATCTTCGATTGCTTTTATTGTCGCCTTGCATATCGGATTAATGGTCGGCATTTCCATGGTCTGGATGCCTGCGCAAACGAACGGCCTGAATCAGCTGCCGCCGGAGCTTTATCCACACGGTACGGCAGTCATGAACACATTGCAGCAGGTTGCGGGTGCGATAGGAACAACTATTGCAATCATTATCCTAACGAGCGGTATGGAGAAGTATAAGCACGTATCCTCTGCTCCAACCCAACCGACCGAGATGGCTAACGCAATGACGTTCGGCTCACAGAACGTGTTTTTGTTTGCAATGATCGTGACGCTGATCAGTCTGGTTCTAGCATTCTTTATCCGCCGCGTCATCGTCAACCATGCGGCAATGAATTCAATGCATTAATGTTTTCAAAAGGGAGCCTGCAACTGGCCCCCTTTTTTTCATCAATTATGTAAATTTACGTATCAATTAAGTGTGTCTATTATGCTCCGTTGGAGGCCCATATTTTTATAAAATAGGCAAATACCCAAAACTAAACTCCTCATATGCAGTATTGTATATACAAATAATTACCTTCAACCAGTATGTTTCCACCTCATTACCATTGTGCCTAAGCCAGGTAAGCTCCTGGCTTTTTTAATTTCTTCAATTATGATATGGGCAACATTTTAAATAGCCAAATTACATTTTCAATTCCACTTGTTTGACAAGTATTATACAAATTTAATTACAACGGATTTCATTCTTTTTCTTTAAGCCATTAACAAAATAAAAGAAAATGTGATTGACATAACTATACAAAATAATTATTCATCAATTTTTGGAACTGAGAAAAAGGTAATTATGATTACTATTAGAAAAATTTGCGGAAGTGTAAGCAATTAAAATAGTCTTTTGAATCACCTTTTCCTATCCATGTTTTTAATTAATGAGTAAATATCCTAAATAAGAATTATAGACTGTCAAGAATTAAAATTAAAATCATATTGACGAAGTTCTAGCACCATTAGTTTTTGTGTATTTGTTTAATATTTTAATTCCTAAATTAATGTACATATAATTCTTTCATTGACTAATTCATCGGATATTCAGTTGCAAAGGATGCAGCTTTGTTATTTGCTAACAGTTAGTCTAACGATCCATCCCCTTTTGTCTTTTCTTTTTCTTGTTCCGCTGTTCAAATTCGTCTTCCCTCCATTTTCGATCGGCTTCACGAATTGCACTTTCAAGAATCGAAAAGAAGTCGAAACCATTAGAGGAAATGAGTTTAGAATTTGGTATGGAATTGCTAAGACTATCCGATTGTAATTCCTCGACATTTTTATATGGTAGAACATTAAATATACGTTGAAGTTGATCAATTGTATCTTGGCCAATTTCATCCCTATATCTCATGCATTCATTGTAAAACATTTGTTTATAAGATTGATTTTGCAACTGGAAATCAGGATATTTGTTTTGTAAAAATTGATAGTTCGGATCATCACTATTTGATTCAATTTTATTGTTTTGAATGGAATACAAATAAGTGATAATCTCCTTTTGTTCTTCTTTTGAATATTTTCTTGGTGGGTTAATGAAATCTTTAGGAGTTAAATTTTTTCCATAAAACTCTTCTGCCATCACAAATAATTCTTTTTCTTCTAAGGTTAAATATTTTCGCCCATCCCAATTAGGATACATTTCACTAAGCTGATAATCATAAAGTCGATTTATCAACTCTAGAGATTTGTTCATATTTTCCTTTTGTTTCAATAAAAATTGCATTTGTTTTAAATCTTTATCAGAAGCATTTTTTATGGAAGCTGGATCAGCAAAATTAATTCCACTTTTTACTCTTAATTGTTCAAATTTCATCCCCGCATTTTGTATTACCTGTTGCAATGCTAAAACAAATTTAGGTCGGTTATTTAATAAAATATTTAGATCATTTTCAATCTGTTTTTTCTCTAATTCACGATATACAGTTTCAATATCATTAGTGCTTAACAATTTATTTTGCGAAACTGTAATATCAACAACTTCTATTTTCTGATCTTTTGTTAGCTCACTTTTATTTAATTTTGGATAATATTTATCCAGAAATCGATTGGCCTCCATTTCTAATATAAATTCATCTTGGTTTAAGATATCCGTTTCTTTTTCGATTCGATTTAATATTTTATATTTATCAATAGTATCCTTTTGAAATTCAATACGGGACTGCCATTTTTCCAACTGCAATTTTCTGGTGTTAATATTTTCATAGTTTACAAACATTCTTAAGCTTTTCGCTGTTTCACGCAGTTGCTTTTTTTCTATAGGAGTAAAGCGACGAACAAATTTTATTTCTCTTTCTTTCCTTTGTTTTTCTTTCTTCGCTTCTTTGAGTTCAATAATAGTTTTGTTGTATTCTTTCCTTGATTGATTTATTTGAATCCTGTCGGATTTTTTCCATTGTTTTGCATCTGCCTTGCAACAAATCCCTCATGGATAGTTGGCAGTGTTTCAATCCCTCTATCTTTATTTTACAAGTGAGTAATTCGCTCAGAAAAACCATTTTTCTCTAAATAACGATTTGCATAATGAGCCCACTGTTTTCTCCAATAAACCAATTTTTCTTTGGTATTCCAATCAGTTGTATGTAATGCTTTAACTTGTTCTTTACCTTCCATTATTTCTTTTACTTTCACCTGTTTATTTCCCCAGGTCCCATCTTCATTAAATGGACGAATCGTTAACATTACATGAAAATGTGGATTTTCCTCATTATCTCGGTGGATGGATAAATCAGCTACCATTCCATCGTTTACAAAAACTTCCTTACAAAATTCAATAGCTAAGTTCTCTTGTTCATCATTTGATAACTCTTTTGGTAATGCAACATTTATTTCACGTGCAAGTTGAGCATTCTATTGTTTTTCCTTTAACTCTACCTCATTCCAGAGTCTTTGGCGATCATAAACCCATTGAGGTGCATGGCGTGGCGCAAGAATATGAGTGATTGGCTTCACTTTTCTTTTATAGAACTTCTCCTCATTTGTTCTTTCATCTATCAATCTTTCACCAGAACGGTAAGCTGCAGCAGCTATTGTATTTTGCTGTTTTTTTCTTGAAATGATCTGATTTGAGAAATGATAGATAGCCATCGATATTACACCCCACATTCTTTTTAATACATGAGCGAAGCGAATTTTTTGGACGCGTCACGAGATTGGCTTCTTCAAAGAAGGAGCCAACGCACCATATCCTCGAAGTGGTATAGTGAAGCCAAAAAATTAATAGACTTACTTAAAGACCAGGTAAAGGTATATTCAGAAGTTGCTTCATCTAAAGAAAATCAAGAAGAGGACGAGGTTAAAATTTAATTCTCATGGGTGTTCAAAATGACAAAGGAAGATATACATAAACTTGAGAACAAAATTAAAGTCCTAGAGCAAAAAAAGAAAGCATTAGAATTTAAAATTTCAAATGAAAATCGAAGGTCAAGAACTAGAAGATTGATTCAAAAAGGAGCACTACTTGAAAAGTATTTAGAAAATGAAGAAGGTGTCCCAACAAAAGATACAGAAAATTTATTGAAAATTTTAGCAGAATATATAAAAAAGAATAAAGAAAGTATCAGTAGACAAATTCAAGAAATGAAAGAAGATACAGAAGTGTAATAATAAATTTTCTTTATTGTTATTGCGCTTCTTTTTTCATACCCTTCCTAGGTGCATTGAAATTGTAATTTATTATTAGATTAATATTTTATATTATTGGTGGTCTACTTTAACCTAGGGAATTATAAAAAAATCCAAATTTTGAAAATATATTTGAAGTTTTTTTCATTCTCATTCAGTTTAGAAAAGCAAACAATTATTCCAATTATTTTTATAATCTTAGTCAGAACTTTCCTTTACCCTCCCACACTACAAAAACTCACTCGGTTTTGATGTCGAACGGATTAATTAATTGTCGGCTCCCAAATTCAATCTACTTAGTTAGTCCTTTTTCAAATCCTTAATATTAAAGATGGATCATTACATAATATTTATATGTATTGAATTATCTATATCCGATTCAAAAACAATGACTCCTGTTCTATTTCATAACAATGTTATTTTTGGATTTTATTATAAATGCTCTGTTCTTTTTTTGCACAAACTCCAACCTTTGCAATAGTATTTCATTCTTCATCAATAACAATTTCCCCCTTTCCTTCTTCCCATGGCTTTCTCTTCATTAGGATTTCACAATTGCGAGCAGAACCATTCTCTTTTACTAATAAATCGAGTTCAACATGGATTGTAACGTTAAAACGTTTATACTCTATGCGACTTGAATAATTTGGTGGATATTTGACACTCTACCCAATATTAGGGAAAATATTTGAGATACCTTCTAAATTAGGCGGAGATTGTTTTTAATTTTATTCATTTGTTAAAGAGAAACGAAAAAGTTGCAAATGAAGAGAGTATTTTATTCCTATCGATTTGATAAATGTTGCTGTTGTTAAAAAATTGATCATTTGGTTGAAAAGAAATTCAGAGGATGCCCAAGAAACAATTAGTACACTAAAGAAAAAAAGTACTTTGGAGAAGCAAAAATAACCCTATGCAAAGGGGAAATATAGTAAATGGAAAAGATTAAAATAAGCGCATCCCAGCTTTTCGTACTAGTATTTTTATTTGAAATGGGTAGTTCAATCCTCTTTGGTCTAGGAGCAAATGCAAAACAAGATGCATGGATTACCATTTTATTAGGGTTAGCAGGTGGTTTGATCGTCTTCTTTATACACTATCGTTTGTTTCTTTTTTATCCAGAATTAATTCTAACTAGCTATATAAAAAAAATTGCAGGAAAATGGCCGGGCCAAATCATCGCGTTATTCTATATCACTTATTTTATCTATCTTACCGCAAGAGTTTTACGAGATTTTGGGGAACTTTTGGTAACGACTGTTTATACAAATACGCCGTTATTTGTCATCAATACATTGATGGTTCTGACCATCATCTATGGCATTCATAAAGGTTTAGAAGTAATCGCAAGAGTGGGACAGATTTATTTTGGCATTGTATATTTTATGGCCCTAATAGGATTTCTGCTAATTATTTTTTCCGGGTTAATCCATTTTGAATTTCTTAAGCCTATTCTTGAAAATGGCTGGAAACCCGTATTCAAAACGTTTTTCCACGAAACACTTGTATTTCCGTTTGGAGAAATAATTGTTTTCACGATGATATACCCACTTGTAAATGCATCGAAGAAAATAAAATTTGCTTGTATGGGCGGAATGATTTTAAGCGGGCTTAATATTACCATTACCGTGATTATTACGATGTCAACCATTGGTCCCGAGCTTTATACCCGCACAACCTTTCCGTTGTTAACAACCGTTTCAAGAATTGAACTAGCAAATTTTATTGAGCGGCTGGATGTTCTTTTTATGCTCTACCTAATCATTGGCGGATTTTTTAAAATATTACTGTATTTTTATGTTGCAGTAGCAGGTACAGCGGATTTATTTCAGTATAAAAAACTGGGAAATCTCGTGTTTCCAATTGGAATGATTGTTTTGTTTGCATCTATATCCATTGCATCAACGTATGCTGAGTTTAATAAAGAAGGACTTAAATTTGAACCAGTCTATTTAGATTTCCCTTTTCAAATTATCATTCCAAGCATCTTACTACTTATCGCATTCCTTCGAAATAGGAAGAAAAAATCCAATTCAAATATAAATTGAAAAAGCAGCCATTTATATTGCTAATGGCTGTTTTGCATATGAAATTATAGTTTTGTGATTTAACAGTGAATAAACACTCAACTCGTACCCCAATTCGATGTCTAATTTGCATTTGCAGATCTAACATGGCGTCCGATATTCCTGACTTCGAAGAAAAAAATATATAAGTAAATGTAATGATGGGGTTGGGGTGACGGCGAAGCTCACGAAGACCTTCGGTTACCATACGCTGCCTAAACTTTTTAAACAAATTTTTGAGGAACATCTATCATCAAAACATCCGGGAAAACTTCCCTTTTAGAGTACACATTTTATTTAGTTCTTTTAATACAATTCCCAATATTTAATATTTCTTTTTTGATTGCAAGTTTATTGATTCCTCTAATTTCGTTATAAAAAAAAGTGATTTTTCCTGCTAACTACTTTAAAGAGTTAGAAATTCAACTGCCACTTTTGACTTCATCTCTTCTTTTTTGACGTATAATCATAGGTTTATGCTTGCCTTTCTTCATTTCCTCCAAATACCTTGCCAAATAGTCATCTGTGATGCGATGGGGAACATATCCCAACCGCTGACGAAGAATATTTTCGAGAACAAACATTTTCCGAGTGATTTTTTCGTATTCTTTCCCGCTTTCTTCCTCGTTTTCTTTATATTCCTCTGTTTGACCGAGCTTTCGAGCTTTATAGAACACATTTAAATAATGATAAAGAGATACTCTTTCAGCTCTGGCGTACTTTAGCAAACTTAGTAACTCAAAAGTTGAAAGTCTCATAAGCTCAGGTGTAGTTTTGTCCAGATAAACTTCTAGCAAAAATCTCTTATTCGAACAGAAATTCTTTCATGATTGCGTTGTACTTGATTCAAATCTAAACGCATGAGACAAAATTCACAATAATATTGTTCTACCTGCTCAACCAATTCACTCCCACAATATGGACAAGTAATTACCTCATAGTCTTTCATATCATGTACCTCCCTATAATCGTATGAATCTATTTATGGTCTCCTTTCCTTAAGAGGAAGGCGACCGGTCCTTTGAGCTTTTGAGTTTATATATTACAGTTCTTTAGCCTTCCTCAATTTCCTCTATACCCAAAATATAATCTGCTGCTTTTTGTGCTTGTGCAGCTGCTTGGACAACCAGCCGACTATCTTCTTTTAACGAGCGAAGCCATGATTGGATATAACTAGCGCTATTCTCGAGAGTATTGTTATCAATTCCAGCTATTCCGCAAAGCATGGCTGCACCCATTTCTGCCACCAACTCTTCTTTCGAATAAACCTCATCGCCAAACGCTACATTTTGCGTTGTCACTCCTAGACGCGCTAATCGTCTTTTATGACCTGTACTGTGAATCATTTCATGAAATAATGTGCTGTAAAATTCTTCAGCTTTCGGAAAATCCTTTAATGGCGGGCAGTTGATTTTATCAACGGTTGGATAATAAACGGCTCTTCCTGAATAGAAGGTATAATCTGGTGAATTGTTGTATTCTTTAAAAATTTCTTCTGCTTTCTCAATTGGATCATGGTCAAAAGTTGTTTCTTTCTTTTTGCTTTTAAGCCCTTCCACTTGGTTGTTGATTTCAAATACACGGTAATACCGAAGGTAAGGTATTTTTTCGATATCTCGACTTTCTTCATTTTCTTTTTCAATCCACTTCCAGAAAACTACGATATGTGATTTCTCTCCTTTTTTTACCTTTCCGCCAGCATCCTGGATTTGCTTAAATGTCGCATATTCACCAGCTTCTAAAAGAAAAGTATTAATTCCTCTGTATGGACGCTGTGTCTTCCAGTTGACCGCTCCTCCATTGATCCACGGCTTACGTTAAACAGACTATATTTAGAAGAGAATACTTTGTCCAATTTGATGGCATATATCCTCTTTTTTAATACATATTGGAATCTATAACCAGATGTTGAAATGATAGTCTAATATGTATATAAAGATTAAGGAACATATGTTTTTTTGTTGG
>NZ_SMYO01000015.1 GCF_004358205.1 Bacillus salipaludis | reverse complement strand
TTTAGATAAAATTATGATTTCTTTCTCTGTAAAAGTCTTTTTACTCATGATTTCTCCGTCTCCAGTATGTCTCTAGTTGTGTTATTAAATTATATAAAAAAAGTACCCTATAGAAAGCACTTTTTTTAAGTGTCTACTCTATAGGGTACTTTTTAACTGGCCCCCCCCTTTTTTTCATCAATAATGTAAATTTACGTATCTATTAAGGATGTCAATTCGTTACTAAATATGCCTATTATGCTCCGTTGGACGCCCATATTTTTATAAATTAGGCAAATACCCAAAACTAAACTCCACATATGCAATATTATATATACAAATAATTGCCTTCAACCAGTATGTTTCCACCTCATTACCATTGTGACTAAGCCAGGTAAGCTCCTGGTTTTTTAACTTCTTCAATTATGATATGTGCAACATTTTAAATAGCCAAATTACATATTCAATTCCACTTGTTTGATAAGTATTTTACAAATTTAATTACATCGGAATTCGTTCTTTTTCTTTAAGCTATTAACAAAATAAAAGAAAAAGTGATTGACATAACTATACAAAATAATTATTCATCAATTTTTGGAACGGAGAAAAAGGTAATTATGATTACTGTTAGAAAAATTTGCGGAAGAAGCAATTAAAATAGTCTTTTGAATCACCTTTTCCTATCCATGTTTTTAATTAATGAATAAATATCCTAAATAAGAATTATAGACTGTCAAGAATTAAAATAAAAATCATATTGACGAAGTTCTAGCACCATTAGTTTTTGTGTATTTTGTTTAATATTTTAATTCCTAAATTAATGTACATATAATTCTTTCATTGACTTATTCATCGGATTTTCAGTTGCAAAGGATGCAGCTTTTTTATTTGCTAACAGGTAGTCTAACGATCCATCCCCTTTTGTCTTTTCTTTTTCTTGTTCCGCTGTTCAAATTCGTCTTCCCTCCATTTTCGATCCGCTTCACGAATTGCACTTTCAAGAATCGAAAAGAAGTCGAAACCACTAGAGGAAATGAGTTTAGAATTTGGTACGGAATTGCTAAGACTATCCGTTTGTAATTCCTCGACATTCTTATATGGTAGAACATTAAATATACGTTGAAGTTGATCAATTGTATCTTGGCCAATTTCATTCCTATATCTCATGCATTCATTGTAAAACATTTGTTTATAAGATTGATTTTGCAACTGAAAACCATTAAATCCCATTCGCTTAAAAATAAAAGCAGACGGTACATTGAGAATCTTATAAAGATTCTATTGACCATCTACTTTTTAATGAACGTAAAGTTGGTAATCCTATTTCAATTTTCAATAAGATTACCAACTATTTTTCAAAACAACTTTTCCTATAGCCTTGCCTGACTCCATGTACTCATGGGCTTCTGAGACTTCATCAAACGTGAAAATGTTTGAATCCAAAAGCGGACGAAGTTTCTCTTCCTCGACCACCCTAGCAACCTTCTTCAAAATTTCTCCATAATGTTTATGCATCTCTTTGTTTAATATCTTCAACAGCATAAAGGTAACATGAAGAGAAAGTCCCTTCGAATGCACGGGAGAGAGGTCGTGAGTCGAACGCGCAGCAATAGCTAATACCGTTCCATGTACCGCTGCCGCCTCAAAAGAGCGATCAAGGTTTTCACCTCCTACCGTGTCAAACACGACGTCAAATCCTTTACCGTTTGTATATTTTTGTACATAGTCATGAACGGTTTCTTCTCGATAATTAATCGTTACATCAGCACCAAGGCGCTTGCCAATCTCGAGCTTTTCTTGCGAAGAGGCAGTTGTAAAGACTGTCGCTCCTCCCCATTTGGCTAGTTGAATGGCGATGTGTCCTACACCTCCGGTGGCTCCATGGATTAATAGATCTTGTCCAGTTATAAGCCTTGCACGATTAAATAAAGCTTCCCAAGCGGTGATAGTAACTAGTGGTAAAGCTGCGGCTTCTTCCATCGTCAAATTTTTCGGCTTATGAGCAAGTAAATCAACATCTGCTAGCATAAACTCTGCAAGTGCGCCGCCAGTCGTCCCTCTAAATCCACCCGCGCATCCAAACACCTCATCGCCAATTTTAAACTCGGTTACTCCTGCACCCACTGAAACTACCACCCCTGCCACATCTCCATGTAAAACTGCTGGAAACTCGGGCGCAACGGCTGGAACTGCACCAGCACGGACTTTGATATCAATTGGATTTACATTTGTAGCCTTTACTTGAATAAGTACATGTCCGGGTTTCAATTCAGGTTTTGAAATCTCTTTTAATTTAAATACTGATGGATCACCAAAGGATTGAATTATTTGTGATTTCACTCTAGTCACTCCCTTTAATTTGTTTTACCTAAAAATAAGAAAATGTCTCTAAGTAACATCTTAAAGGTAAGTAGTGTGAAAAGTAAAAAGATTTAAACTTTGGTTGCATTTTTGAGGGCACTCCAGGTTTTACGCTAGGAGAAGGAACCTCTTAAGAAATTTCCTCACCCTTTTTACGAACCCGCCAATATCTCAACAATCCTGTCTTCAATCTTCTTCCCTTTTTTCTCATCCAACAAATTATTCAATAAAATGGAAAAAATCAGTTTTTCCCCGCTTTTGGTTTGTACGTATCCTGACAATGAAGTAACTGTGCTAATCGTGCCTGTTTTTGCCCAAACCTTGCCTTTTGTTAACGGGGTCTTCAAACGGTATCTTAGGGATCCCCCTACCATTTTTTTACTTTCACCCGCGACCGGCAGTGAATTCAGGAAAAATGGAAACCAAGATTTTTGTTGGACAGAATATAGCAATTGTGAAATTTGATTGGCTGGTATTAAATTCACATGGGATATACCAGACCCATCTCTGAGCAGCATGGTTTGCGGGTTGACCCCAAAATTCGGGAGCTCATTCTGAATGACCTCAAGACCTTTTTCCCAGCTTCCCTCACCTTTTTTCACTCTGCCCATTTCCTTAGTCAAAACCTCAGCATGACCATTATTGCTTAACTTCATAAAGGGAACGAGCAGCTTGGAAAGCGGCATCGAGGAATGACTGACTTGCTCTATTGCAACTTTAGGCGTTATCCCTGTTTTAATTTTTCCAGTTAATTTAATGCCATGTTCGGAAAGGGATTGCTTAAATAGTGCAAGTGTATAGTTCGTTGGTTCCCAAACCCCTATCCACTCCCGTTCATTTTTACTGTTCTGCGGAATGGTTCCAGAAATCGTGATGATGTTATTTCCGTGTCCCCGCTCTATTTTAAGATCCTTTTTAGAATCAGAAGCTACTGTTACCGCTTGATTGATTATTTTTACAAAGCTTGTTTTCGGTGACATCGATACAGTTGGTTTCAATCCCTTTTGGCTGCCCGGCTTAACACGTACAATAATCGTTCCCGCATCATAGTCCTGATCAGGAGAAACGGTCAAAGCGGAAATTTGCGTACCATAGTAGGTGGTTTCATCCGACCAAGGTAAATCGGTTGAATAACGGACATGATCAAAATAGGAATCATCCCCAATCAGGTTACCCTTAACTTTAACAATCCCGCTCAGTTTAAGCTGCTCCGCCATGTGGTCAAGATCCGCTTTTAAAAGGGTTGGGTCGCCCTTTCCTTTTAAATACAGGCTGCCATACAAGGTTTTTCCTTTTATCCTGCCTTTTGTCAGCACCTCTGTATTAAATCGGTAATTCTCCCCCAAAGTATTTAGTGCCGCAGCCGCGGTCAACAATTTCATATTTGAAGCCACTCGAAGACGGGTATTCCCCATGTGGTCATAAATGATTTGCCCTGATGATGCTGACCGTACACTGATTCCGGCAATGGCACCGCCTAAATCAGGTTCATTCAAGAGGAGATGATTTAATTTTTGATCCAGTGATACTGAGGATTTGGCCTCAGCAGGGGTTTCGTGTATGTAAGGTACCGCTACAGAAATGAAAAGAACGAATATAAGCAGTGAATTTTTTACTCTTTTACTCAAGCCTTTTTTCAACCCTCCTTATTTCATTGGTTCTGTTAAACTTAGTTGTTGATTTCCGCTCCAGGCACAAGCGGTTCGTGGGCGGTTCGGGGAGCCTCCTCGTCGCTTCGCTCCTGCGGGGTCTCCCCTGTCCCGTACTGCCACAGGACATTGAATTGCATCCTTGAATTCGCACACGCACGAAGGAAATGCGTCAGCATTTTCAAGGAGTCTTCGTCCCTTCCGCTCCAATCAACTCTGTTCAAAGATTAACATTGTCCTTTAACATAGACACTTCATTAAGGTTTGTCCAAAAGTTTTCGAAAAAAAAATTGCCAGACCATTCAAATGATATTTTTTACAACTGATATTTTTTGACTAAGATATTCCCAATTTTGCGGAGCAGGCAGACTTAATTGCCAAAAAGTAGTTCCTAACAGCAGATATACATCCATTAATTTATATTTTTCCATATAACTCCGAACATCCTCAAACCAGACCACATGTTCCTCGAGGTTTTTCCAATATCGGTACCATGGGGATTTCGCGGAATTGTCGAACTGAATTTGTTGTCCGGTTGCAATCGCTTGGTTTTGAGCAGCAAGAACAGATAAAGCATGCGTAGAATGAGTTGAAGCAATTTTGTCATACCCATAAAGAGGCAGGGCGATCTGCAATTTACGCGGATTGATTTGCGTTAGTGAATAACGGACGACCTGCTCCATCCAAGTAATAGGCGCAATCGGATCAGGCGGACCTGTTGGATACCCGTAGTCAATGGACATCACAGCGACAATGTCAGCTGCATTTCCAATAGCCTTATAATCATAAGCACCAATAATGCGATTCGTCGGAATATCAGCCGTCTTGGCATGAACATTTACATGAAGAATCAGATTGCCTAATGCCCTTTTTAAATCCGTTAGGAATTTATTGAAGTCCTGACGCCTTGGCGGAGGAATAAATTCAAGGTCGATACTCACCCCGCCAAATCCTCTTTGAATGGTTAAGTTAACAATGCTTGCAATTAAATTCTGCCGATAAACTGGATTTTCTAACACTTTACCTGCCAGCTCAGCACTAAAGTCACCTTTCGTATAATTTCGGATCATCAATAAAGGTGTAATGTTCAATTGATTGCATTTTGTTACTATGTCAGAATCCTCAATCTCATTAAAAGCAAAGCCTTCTTCCGTAAAGGAATAGGCAACGATTGCTAAATAGGTTAGTTGGTTAGCCAACGTATCAAGTGTAGAAAGAATATCTTCTATTGCAGACGGAACAATAAAGCCAAGAGTTGCTATTTCCATTTTTATAGCTGAGGGAATTGCAATGATTTGACCGATAACTAGCCGATTTGGGCTAATACCCTGATTAGCTGCTAGAATCGCAGCGGTACTCGTATTAAATTGATTAGCTAATTGCCAAATATGATCCCCAGCTTTTATACGGTAATAGCGAATGGGCATTAGTTTATCTGGAATATAAAGTGCAAGACCGGGTACGAGGGATGTTGAAGAAGTTAAACCATTTACTTGGGCAATGGTTTGCATGGGTATCCCATACAACGTGGATATCCCCCACAAATTCTCTCCTTTACGAACCACATGTACCGCCATTTCATCACACCTTTTCTGCATCCTTTTAACCATCTTATGGAGATGATTTGCTAATATACTTGAGAGTGTGAAGAAATTTTAGCTATTTAAAGGAAAATAGAACTAGGTAACTCCCTATTTTATAACCGCGGATCAATCGGCTCCGCCTCGAGCGCCAACACGCCCAGTACACATTCATGTACTCTTTCCAATGACTCCCGCCGGACAAATCTCTGAACCGATTCAAGCCCCAGGCAGAATTCCTTCAAGGCATTACGCTGCTTTTTCCCGGCATTTCTTTGTTTTAACCTCACCAGATTTTCAGGCTTTAAATAATCTATCCCATAAATAATATGCAAATACTTGCGTCCTCTTACTTTAATGGCCGGCTGAAGGAGTTTTCCTTTATGGCGGGCCACAAAGTTTTCGGGTTTCACCACAAAACCTTCATGCCCATTTTCCGTCATTTCCTCCCACCATTTGATCGCCGCCTCGATTGAAGCCTCATCCGATACCACACGATATTCCGTTTCTATAAATAAGGTAGAAAGTCGGCTAAACTCACGATTTTTTTCCATGTGCCACAGATGCGGTTGGTCGAAAAACGATTGATTGCTATGGGCAAGGGTATGGAATGGAGCAATTTGAATTCCCTCTATTCCTTCTGTTTCCCAGCAATAGTTTTGATAGACTTCATTAAATATCTCCGCTTCCACTAGCTCTACCTTCGTTTCCTGCAGCCACTCCGTCACACCTTTACCGTTTTCAATCGCCTTTTCAAGCATCTGCTTTATCTTCTTCCGATCCAGCAACGCCATTTCCCCTACATGCGCATATTGATTAAGAATCAATTCCTTCGCCTTCAAATTCCACGGGAGAATTTCAGCATCAAGCAGGACAAAATCAGTGTTGTGTTTTTCAAAATACCCGCTTAAGTCGCGATTGAGCATCTCCAAAATCCGTTCGCCTAAATCTTTTTGAAAAAACGGCCGTCCTGTCCGGGTATAAATGCTCCCCAATGTTTCCGTGCCCACATACTCTTTTGCTACTTGTTTATTTTTAAAAAGAAACAAAATCCCGCGGCTGCCCATATGCTTTTTCTCGACGACCATTTTATCGATTCCGTTTGCTTGGTAATATTCAAATGCTTCCAATGGATGCTCTAAATATCCCTCTAATCTTGAAGGCTTTGGCGTTGGGCTCATCGTTGGCGGAATATAAGGGATTTCCTCAATCGGTACAGTAAAATGAGAAAGATCATCTAAAGCAGACTTGACTCCATCGGCCGCAATCGCAATATGCCTGTTTTGCTCTGTCATAACAGCAAATCCATCAATAAATTTACGGATATTCGGAGGGGCAAGCCTTTTGCTCTCCCATTCCTTTAAAGGATTGTCAGGAACATTGGCATAATCCTGCTTCGCTTTCACTGAAACCAAGTCCTTTTCGGGATAGCGAAATGCCGTTAACCTGCCGCCAAATATAACCCCCTGGTCAATATTCAAGGTATTGTTGATTTGCAAGGGCTGCGGTTTCGGGTCATGCCCCCAAAGAATTAGCTCACTTGATTTATGGTAAAGCGTCCAATCCTTTCGCTGCGGCTTCCCGTTTTCATCAAGGCCATCCGTATCGCCATAACGGCAAAAATCGGAAATCCTAGGCGATTGCTTGCCAATATAGTAATCTTTAATGCCGGCATGGACGGCAACAGCGACATTTACTCCATTTCTCTGGATAATATAATGAGATTTTGCCTCTAAAAGCATTTCCTTTAAATGTTTCTTAAAAGTAACCGTAGCTTCTTTTCCAAATCGTTTTTCATAGTTTTCAAACTCTGCTTCAACTTTCTCATCGCCATGAGCAAGCGTTACTTGACGCCCATCCAACCAACGGGCAATTTTCCAGCCGTGATTACTGTCAATCATATAAGCCAGACCTGCTTCGACATGCTTATGGAAAAATTGCAAGGTATCAATGGAGCGAGGTCCGCGGCTCATTATATCCCCCAACGAAAGAATTTTTCGCCCATCAGGGTGTACATAATAGCCTTCCTGGTTTTCGATGTAACCAAGCTCTCTCAATAAATCAAGAAACTCGTCATAACACCCATGAATGTCACCGATCAAATCAATCCCATTACCCACATCGATTACAAGTGGATTTTCTATACGGCTTACTTCTATAGTCTGGATATCTTCCTCATTTAAAACATAACAACGTTGAAACCCTTCTTTTTTTATGGAACGAAGTGTTTTTTGGAACTGTTGAAACTGCTGCTTAATTCTCTTCCGCCCGCGGGGGTATTCCCTTTCTTCATCCCTTTCGAGCAACTCTTTTTCTGGAAGGTTCAACACGATAGCTGTGGCCGGGACATGGTGTTTTTTTGCAATTTCCAGGTACCGCTCGCGATCTTCCACCCGTAAGTGCGTGGCATCAATCAGGGTTACTTTATTGAGTCGGCAACGTTTTTCAATTAAAAAGTCCATTGCCTGAAATGCCTCTTTAGAAATTTGGTTATATTTATCATATAATGCATCCGCCTCATCCCTCGGCCGATCATTCCAAGTGATAAATTCAACATCACTTACAAGAACGCGGAACTGATCCGAACTCACGACTTCAGAGGAGAGAATTACATTTTCCGCGATTAATCGGTTTAAAAGCGTTGTTTTTCCCGAATTAGATGGTCCGACAAATAACACAATTCCTGCATGGGGCAAATGAATAGTCCTCATCATCATCCCTCCTTCCTTGTAAATATCGCCATTTGTGTCGGCTGCCCAAAGGTTGGATGCTCCTCACCAATTCCTTGAAATTGAACACGATAAGAGCATCCTGCTATCCATTCGGCGCATTTTTGCTGAAATTCATTTCGTGTCCATTCAAAGCGGTGGTCATTATGCCGCATTTCCTCATCCATTTCATAGACGACATTGTATTCTTGATTGGGTGTCGTTACGATTAGGACCTGTGGGCGATAATCCTGGAAAATCATTCTGAATATTCTCCCCAACCGAGCTTCATCGATATGTTCAATTACTTCACATAAAATCATAATGTCCTTATTCTGCAATCGTTCGTCAAAATAAAACAGTGAGCCCGCCATTGTGGTAGGTTCAAGAAATATGCCTTGTTCCTTCGCTTGATGAAACCGGTCCAAGGCACGTAACCGAGCTTTATTCGAGGGCTCTACCGCAAGTATCTCCTTTACTCCTTCTACAAAACCAAGCAAGGTCGATAACTTTCCTTCACCGGAACCAAGGTCAATAATCGTTTCTTTGTTTGGAAATCCTTTAATAGAATCAATTATCGCTTGATAGCGAAGGTCATTTAAGCGAACCTTTGGCAGCTCAGGCTTAGGCGGTTCCATCTCAAAAAACTTTGATTGTGATATAAGGTTTTCAAATCTTAATGTCCGTTTTACAATCAACTGCTTTAACGGATGGCTTTCAAGCCATCCTTCCCCGTAACGCTCTAGTTTTTCAATTTCTTTTTCATCAATAAAATAATGCTTATAGTTATCCAACACCGGGATAAGAAGAAACACATGCTTCAGGGCATTTTGAAGGGACTGCTGCCCTTTTAAGGTAATGAATTTTGCCGAGCTTTTATCATGAATTTTCTTATTTGCCACCCCTCGTTCAAGGTTGACCTGATAGCCAATTGGTTCGAATAATGCATGGATTTCCTCATCATTTAAATCAGACGCAACCGGACCAAAGGCTATTTCCATTTCAAAAGGATGCTGAACCCATTTCGAATATCCTTCTTGTGGTTTCCCATTTAGCGCAGTGCCCAGTGCTTTACGTATGGCTGAAGTGAAAATACTGCTAACCGCAAACTCGCGATCATTTATGTAGGAGGTAATATCATATATGTCCGCTGAGTTCCGCACTAAATCAATAGCATCTGGTTTTACATAAATCAGAAATTGGATCTCATCCGGTGTAAAGGTTGTGTAGACAATTCGGGTTTTAAATCCCTTTTCGTCCCGTTCATAAAGATTATTTGGATTTTTAGCAAGAAGATAGGAAACGGCTTCCGCCCCCTGCCCCCTTATAGTGAATGAAAGTTGCATGTTCTGCACCTCACTTTACGGAGTATCATTTTACCATTATTTCACATAAAAGGAATGATTGCCAAGCAGAAGAAAAATGCCACACAAGACTGTGTGGCATTTTGAGCAAATCATTGTTTTAACTTAATGAGTTACTTCAGCTTCCTGGTATATCCGAAATGCCGGAACAATCGTATCCGTAACAATTTCTTTTCCTTTTTCGCGAATAAAATCCAATTTATAATAGGCATCAAATCTTTGACTGATTTCTGTTTTCACTAGTTCGGGCGGAGTGACGACGATGAATTGGAACTTCAGTTTTTCGGCAACAGAGAAAATCGGATCAAGGACATGTGCCGACGCAGCTTGTCCGAATGGATTATCACAGACTAAAGGAACCCAGCTTTGATCTGTCTCGTTTTTAACGGATAATAACATCATCATCATGACCATTCGGGCTGATAGCTTTTGACCTCCACTACCATCGGATTTCGTCCTTGAACCTTGATTAATGGTCTGCCAGGTTGAATAATGCTCTCTTTGCGGTTTCCCGTACATAAAGGCATTATCCGTTCGCATATTATAGACGAGTAGCTCAGGATACCGATTCCGCAAAGATACAAACAATATTTGCTCATCACTAATGAGTTGTTTTATTTCTTGATCTACAGCTTGATTACTACTATCAATCACCTCAAATTGTTTCGTAATTTTGTTTATGGCAGCGACAAAATGCTGCTTCAGCAAAGGCTCGATATCTTCAGCCTTTTTAGGCAAAATGTCTTCTTTTAGTTGGACGAGTGGAAAGTTTCCTCGTTCATTTTTCAGCTTCATTTTTGCAATCATGGAACGAATCGCCTCTGAAATGCTCATGACCTTCATGCTGGCACGGCTTGCCCAGAAGTTTTGAGCCTTTTCTGCCCTTTCCTTGTCACGTTCTAATTGTTCCAATCCACTTTGAGAAAAACGCTTCATATTTTGAACAATGCTTTGAATATGCGAATAATGCCTCGTATCCATATGATCTAATGTGGTTAACACATCATTTTTAAAACGAATCTCCCAATCTTTTCCTTCAATTGTAAGCTTTAAATTACGCAAGGATTGTTCGATTTTTGCATGTTTCTCCTGTCCATCTTCCTGTATTGCTTGTTGCTCTTCACACCAGGATAAGATACAGGCTTTTCCTTGACTTTTAACTTTTTCTAAATCCGAATCCGTAAATGCTAGAGCTTCCTCCTTAAGGATAACGGATAATGTTAACAAATCCCCTTCATAACCAGTAATGTTGGCTTCTATTTCTTTTTGGCGCTTTTCCGCCTGCTTTTTTTCTTCTATCGTTTTTTTCGTTTGATCTTTTATTTCGACTTCCTTTAGTTCTAAGTCAAGTTCTTCCCATTCTTCAGGCTGTTTTTCAAGCTTTGCTACTTTTTTACCTGACTTGTCACGTTGCTCAGTCGCATGCTTTAAGGACGTTTCTGCCACTGTTACAGCTGTACCTTGTTCCCGTTCATCTTTTTCTGCTGCTTTCGCTTCCTTCTGTGCGGTTTGTAGCATATTTTCTAATATACTAATAGGTTCATCTGGTACCGGAGCTTTATGCCATTCTTTGTTAAGCGTATCAAGTTTTTTCGCTAATTTCTTTTGTTGCTTTTGTTCTGTTTCTTTTCTTGCTTGAATAACCAATAATTCTCTAGCCTGTTCTTCTTTTGATTTTTGAAGTTGTATTAACTCTCTGATGCTTCCATTTATCTCTTCTAATAAATGTGGTGATAAGCGTGGGACCTCTTCACATTGCTCCGCTTTTTCATCAACAGGAAATGCCGCTGTTTCAATAAAGACGGCGATCTCCTTTATATTTTGTTCGTTTGTAAGCTTCCATTCTAAATATGTTTGATTCCACTGGTTTTGTAGTTCAACAATTTTTTCATGCTCTTTCCCTATTTCTAATTGTTTATTGACCAAGGCTTCCTTTTGCTTCTCTTTTTCTAGTTTCACCTGTTTATTCACTAGGTGAGTTGTTTTTTCTTTATCAAAATCCTCTAAGGTTTCCACATCTCTTGTAAGCTTATCTATTTTTTGAATGGCCTTTTGCCGCTGCTCATTTAGCTGAAGCTGTAATTCTTTCTCTTTTTCCTGTTTTGTCGTAACATCTTGTAATTCAATTTTCTTAGAAAGAAGTGCGTTTTGTTCTTGAATCAAAGATTTCTCGAGATCAATACAAAGCTCACTTGAGATAAACCGATCAATTTCTTTTAAAATTTGACGTAAGGAAGTTTCGGTTTTTTCAATTTCAATTAGAGTATCTTTCTTTTCTTCTATTTGTTTAGCAATCTTTATTTTCCAGTCGATAAATAGATTTTTGTCACTTAATAGCTCTTTCTCTGTTCCGTTAATGATCACGTAGGATGGCGATTGATTTTTGCTGTTCATTTCCTCACGCATGAAAATCGGAACAGGGCTTTTAAACATTCTTCCCGAAAGAATCTGCTGATTAATTTTTTGCCATTGTTGGCCACTAACGACCACCCCATATGGAAGAAGTGGGTTTGCCATAAGGTGGTTCGTCATTTCCTCTGCACGTAAGGATTGAAGAAATTGGGTCCCATAAAACACATCAATGCCCGTCTTTTCATCGATCCATTCCTTTAATTCCTTCACATCTTTATTTGGAATCCAGAAGTGCTCATCATTTAAGGAATGATCTAGTTGTATTTCCCAAAGGTCTTTTTTAATTTGTTCCCCTTGTTCTCTATTATTTACTAGGACCTCTTCAATCTGTATCGCATATTTCGAAAGAAGCGCGTGTGTGAACGGTGCAGTAACATCATCTAATAAGCCATGGAGCCTATCTAATAGTTTTGTTTCTTTTGGCTTTTGCTCCTCAATTGCAGCTTTTAACTCTCCGCATTTTTCTTCTGAAAACTGAATCGATTGACCGAGCGTACCATGTAAAGTCGCAAGTTGATTTTGCCGTCCACTAGATTCTTTCTCTTTTGCTTGCAGCTCTTCTAACAAAGCCTTTTTATCATCAATTTGTTTAGAAAGAAACTGGATAAAGCCCTTTAAGTCATAGGTTATGCGGTCGCCAAACTCTTTGATGAGCGCTTCTTCCTTAGACTCAAATGTATGGATTTGTGTATATAAAAAATCAATTTCACTACTAAGCTGGGCAATCTCTTTTGTCTTTTGTTTATCCTGTTGTGTAAGTTCGTTTCCTTTTTTCTTTAAAAACTTTTGATAACCCAAATACAGCTTTACAGCTTCTTGTAGGGATAGATAAGAATGCTCCCACTGCTTTTTAGTTTCTTTTTTGATTTCATCCATTCTTTGATTCACTTGCTCTAAGCCGCTATTTTGTTCTAATGTCGTTATCTGCTGTGCGAGAGTGCGAATACTTTGTTCATTTTCACTCCACTCTTTCAATAAGGCATGAAAGGCTAGCAGCTCTTTTCTTTCCTGTTTCTCCTGAACGATTGCTTGAGAGGAAGTATGCTTATTCCTTTCTTCTACTAATTTCTTCTCCCAATCTAATACCTCTCTATGAGCTTTGGCGTAGTCTAGGTTTTCTTTTTGAAAGCGTAAATCTGCTTGTGTGATTGTTAATCTTTCAATGTCTTTTTCTAAAGTAAGCAGCGTTTCCACTTCCGATTGCTTCAAATGCTCCAAAGCTCCAAGCAGTTGTCTTCCTACCTTAATACTGCCATTAACAATTTCTTTATGCGCTGCACCTTTTGCTAGATTCTCTTCAAAAGGGACAATGTCTTCTAAAAATTCCTTATGTGCTTGCTCTCTTTTTAAGAGAACCGGCAAATCCTTCGCAATACTTGCTTGACTCTTGAAAATCTCCACTAGATCGTCCTTATGATGTTCCGTCCGATGTAAGACTTGGCTAATTGTAGGAATGATTCGTTTTTGGAACAGAGAATGATCATCCTCAGATCCCTCAAAGTATTTCCCAACGCCGCCTTCATCCTTGTTTATATCCTTCATAATATCCCAGTCTTTACGGTTAATTCCGTATGTATCAAGAATGCGATAGTGCTTTTTCGTATCTCGGTAAACGTCATATCCATTCCATTTTAAGTAGTCCTTCAAGCTTTCGGTTTCAGCAACCTCATCATTTTCATATAGTGGAATATGCTCAAGCGATACCTCTTCTTTCCCTTCAAATTCTCTTGTATAAAAGGTAATATTAGGGAGGATCTTCGCTTCTTGTTCTAACGTTTTGCTTTCATTTCCACTTTCTTCGTTCATCGAAATCCTTTGTTCGGCTGAGAACATGCCCCCCGTTACCAGATGCCGGCTGTCAGAACCGTCCAATTCCCATTGAATAAGAACATGAAAGGTATACGGAATAAATTGCTCTTTATTATTAAAAAAGAACTGTTGATAATAACGATTGTTTTGTTTTCCCCATGAGGTACCAGGCTTAAGGATTTGGAAAATGGTTTGTAAGAATACCCCTTTCCCTCCGCCATTCATCATTGCAATGAGACCATTTGTTGATGTCTCTTCATTATGGAAGTTAAAAGTGGTGTCTTTATATTGCTTTTGCATGCCATCATACTTCAGGCCAACAATTCTAATTCGATGGATTTTCGGCATGCTGCTCCTCCTCTGTAGCCATTAATTTTTTTAGTAATTCATAACGGTCGTAATCGTGATATAGGTATTCAATACGCTCAAAAAGCTCATTCTTAGGAATTACCTTTGGAATATCATCCCGATCAAGAATGATGATCAGCCCCTCCGTCTCTAATAGGCGCATAGCGCTGGCGATTAAACCAATTCTGGTTCGTCTATTGCCTTTTTTAACACCATAATCTTCTGTGTCGACCTCCATGTATTTCCATGTTGTCACAACTTCCTTCATATCGATTCGCTCTTCTTCACCGAAGGTAGGTTTTGCTTTTAGAATATTATCCCAATTCATTATGAGGTCGTTGACTTGCCTCTCTAATGAGTAGTAGCTAATTCCTTCCCGCTTCATACGGATTTTGGCCGCCTGGTTCCGGTCAATCGCTGCTAAGAAAGACATAATCACAACGCTAATAAGATGAAAGTGTTTTTTCGTTTCGACTTGCTTATGCTTCTCTTTCAAATGTGTAAAATTCGTAGCAAAGACGGAGCCGGTGGGCTGGACAACTAGATGGATCCGTTTAGGCGATTCGATGATATATGTACCCGACTCGTCTGCTAATAATAGAACGGTCTGTCTTACTTCCGGATCAAAATACGATTGGAAGTGCTCGCTATTTTCGTCAATTACTTTATCTTTTAATAGAGTAAAATAGACAGCAGAAGCTTTTTTGATTGATTCTGCATTCAACGTTTATCCCTCCTGGACACATATTTTAAATGGGGTAATTTTCATTTGATACCATTGGAATGGCTCTTCTCGATGATCAAACATGGTATAGATTTTCGAACCTTCAAACACTTGAAATTGTGGGTATTCCTGCATTAGTTTATAAAGAAGAATTTCCCTCTCATCACTAATTGTTTCTTCCCTCCGATGCAGCACTTGAACCTTTAGCGGCTTTTTATCAAACATCATCCATAAATCAATCGTTTCATATTCTTCAAACCATAGATCCTGGACTTCCAATGGCAGTGTTGATAAATCAGCTAATGAAAACTCTCCGTATGTTTGTAAATGTTGAAAAACATAACTCCATGCCTTTATAACAGACGCCCAGTCCGTCACTCGCTTAGGAGTTTCGCTTATTTCTGCCTCCTCTTCGATTACAACATCCGTTAGTTGTTTTTCATCAAATTCTTGTTCTCCCCAAATCCATTCAAGCGGCAAGATAAACTCATTTTTTGGTGAAAATAAGGGGGAAAGGACTTTTTCGATAGCCTCGAAACTTTGAACTCCTTCTTTCAGTAACATACTTTCATAAATATGTTCTCGAAAGGATACCAGGCTGGTTTCCCAAAACAAGGAAGGGTTTTCTGCCTTTAATTTCATCTCATAGGAGATATTTTGTATGACTAGTTTGGCAAAACGATCATGCAACTGCCTTGTATGACCAATTTTTTCTTGGAGAAGAATCAATTCTTTCTGAATAAAATCATCCTCTTCATTTCTACGTCTCGTCTTTTCTATCATCCTAGTAATGGTCCGGAAGTGATTTTTTTCTTCGTCAAATTGCTTTTCAATTTCAACACGGTTGTCGGCCCTTTGCCATTCTTGTTCAATCAATAAGATTTTGGGATTATTAATCATTTCCTTTTGAAAAGTGAATTCTTTTGCCATTAAGCGGTTTACGCGTGAAATGAGGTGATCGAGGTTACGAGTAGCTTTTCTAAAATTACCGTTTTTAATCAACTGCATACTATAAAGTTGCTCTATCGTTATGGAGAATTCCTCCGCCATTTCCCTGCTCATAAAAATCATTTCTTGAGAAACATCTGTAAGTTTATAAACTATGGTTCCGCCTAGCTCTAAATTCGTATATATTTCATCCATCGTGACATATCTAAATGTCTGCATTTCCCAGGATTGTCTTATTTCATCGTAATATAAGGCCTCAAACGGTTTACTATACTCTTCTTTTCCCTGATATAAAAGCCCGCTTGTAATCCGTTCAATTTGTTTATCGTCTGCTAAAAGCTTCATCTGCTTAATGGAATCCTCTACTATATACTTAATATCTGATTTCCGCCGATGATCATCATCATTCAATTCTCGATAAAAAATGGTAAGGAGCACTTGCATAAGAATTGTCTGGATATGAGGCTTCAACTCTCCTACTTCCATTCCCCTACCAAGCTCGAACAGTGGATTTAATCGCTGCAAACGCTTGCCAAAACCTTCCCATGATTCGTTCACATCCATCTCCCCCATGTTTCGATTGTTAAGACTTCTTGTGGAATCCGCTTATTTTCCTCCCATAATTGCATTAGTAGTTCTTGATCATCTTCTGTAAACCATTGAAAAAATTGATCACGGTATTTGAGGTTTTGGGTTTGACCGATTTTCTGGTCATTCCTTTTCTCTATACATTCTAGCATTTTGCGATAAATTTTTAAGGCAGGCTGAATACAGCAATCCGGGTATTTTTCAATAAGCCGAATGAGGATCCCGTATCCTGCGGCATCAAGATCTCCTGCGTAGTAGAAAAGATAGGATGATTTGGGAAACATCCGAAAGAAAAAGGCAAAGCTCCTTTCAATTTTGGCCCCTTCACCATAAATGATTAGTTCAGGTGCATAATCGAGTTTATTCGCTTCCAATAATTTAATCGAAGTATGAAAGAAAGATAGATTTTCGACGATTAGTACCCTTTTAATATCTTTCATTTCTTTCCCTTGTTTCATCCAAAATACGAAAGGCTCCCCATAGTTCACCATTTTAAGTTGGTCTTCTGATATTCCAATTCTAGCTAAAAAGCCCTTTCCATCAGGAAAGCTATCACGATCAATTAAGAATTTTTCATGACCGAAGAGCTCCAGGCTTCTCTCTTCTAATGACACGATTTCCCGTTCCGAACTGGATTTTAGAAAAGTATATAAATTCTGGATTCGCATCCATTCGTCATTCGTTTGCCATTCGGGATGTCGTTCATAGTAGGAAAAATCAAACAGGTCAATTAATTTCATCATCTCTAGGCGATCCCATTTGGCTGCTTGAACTTTTACATTTACCCAGCAATATAATGGCAGTGCTGGTGTTTTACCATTGTTTTGATTATTTTGAATGGGGATAAGGATTTCTTCAGCTTGCAAAGTTTTAATTGCACGATAAAACAACGAATAACCGTCCATTTCAAAATAATCATCCATTAGCTTGCGCAACTGAATTTCTAAATCGTTAATATTTATTTTCTTTTTCTGTTTAGGGTGTTGAATATCTCCAATAAAAGCTCTCACCCTTGTTTCAATAACATCGATTGTACTCACCTACTTAATTCTTCCTTGTATCATGCACTGACCACTAATACTTATTTTAGACACCTTATATTATAAACTAGTTGCATTTTTGTTGGTAAATGAATTTTTCTTAAAAGAATAGCAGATTGCAATTTACCAATACACTGGACACAGGAACCACCAAAAATTCCTTGTTTAACTGTAATAATTCACGAAGTTCCTAAATCTGCTTAGGAAAGACCGGAAACAAAGATTAAAAATCACACGATAAATAAACAAAAAAACCGCATAAGTGAAAAAATTCACCATGCGGCAAGTAATGATTATCGTTATCGGAACGACTAGGGAATCGAACCTACCAAACCACACACGGTGGTCTCAATGTTAATTGCTTATACCTCAATCGTTGCGAAAACAGCGTATTTTAAAATTCAAACTCATCATCATGGCGATGGCGGCGGTATTTTGCTGCATGACAGGAATCACAAATCGGAAAAGCATGATCCCAAGGCAATTTTCTTCCGCAATTTTTACACTTTTTCACAAATTTTTTGATATCAGTTTTTAAACGTTCTTGTACCTGGTCACTGACCTCTTCACGCAGACGTTCCCAATATACTGCTTCCGTCTTCTCACCTAAACGGTACAAAAACAACAGGTGGAGACCGACTGCTTTATAGGAAAGTTCAAGCTCCTCTAGGCTGCGGTCTTTAACGATAGGTTCAGGAAGTTCTCTTCCGTCGATAATCGCATACATTGTTTGCTCCCATTGCTTGGTCAGCACCGGTTCATTTTTAGAAAAAGGTAAGTGCAGAAATCCGTAAAGATCCATCAATGGAAGTCTAGCTTCAATATCGGTCCCGGCAATCAACTGATAAAGTGACCGCTCCTCAGATAAAGATGCCTTCTTCGTTCCCTTGGGGCTTTCAAATTTTCCCCATAGCTCAAAGAAAGTCCCCAGATCACGGTAATAGCGCTGGAAACGTTCAAACACTGAATTGGTCGGTGCAATCGCGAAGGTATGAACCGGCTCATCCTCCTGCATTAACAGTCGGCGCATCGTTTTAATATCATTTGTAAAAGCAACCTTCCCGACATCATAAATTCCTTTTCTGCCGGCCCGCCCGGCAATTTGTTTCACTTCCTGAGAGGTAAGCAGCCTTCTTCTGGTTCCATCAAATTTTTCATTTTCCAAAAAGACAATTCTTCGGATGGGCAGGTTTAATCCCATCCCAATCGCATCTGTAGCAACAATGACTTTTGTTTTTCCATCATTAAATTGCTGAATTTGCTTTTTCCTTGTTTCCGGTGGCATGCTGCCATAGATCATGCTGACTTTATGTCCGTCATTTTGCAGCCTTGATGCTGTTTCTAGGACACGTCGTCTTGAAAAACAAATGAGCGCATCCCCTTTTTTAATATGCTTGATATGAAATTCCCTTGATTCCACTTCAAGCGGGGTGTCACGGCTGTACTCATGGATCTCAATATCGGAATCACCTAAAAGCTCGAGCAACATCGTTTTCGAATTTCGGCTCCCAATGATATGCACTTCTTGAGCATTCGCTTTCGTAATTGCCTTATACCAAGAAAATCCCCGGTCCTTATCGGTAATCATTTGTGCCTCATCAATGACCACCACATCATAGAATTCTTTTTCATGGAACATTTCAACCGTACAGGAGATATGATTGGCCCCAGGAACGATTTTTTCCTCTTCACCCGTTTTTAAGGAACAGCGTGTTCCTTCGGCATTTAACTTATCATAGACTTCAAGCGCCAAAAGGCGTAGCGGCGCTAAATAGATACCGCTGCCGGCTACCTTCATCCGCTCAAGGGCATGGTGCGTTTTCCCCGTATTGGTTTCTCCAATATGGAGAATATAACGAATTTGCCTGCCCAATGATGGATTGTATTCCTGGCCGAAAATATCCTCCATCATCCGGGCCTCTTCTTCCCTTTTTCGTTGTAATTCCGCTTCCTCTTCCGCTTTTTTTCGTTCTCGTTCCGCAAAATCTTTTTCAAAAATTTCTCGATGAACCTCTAAATCAAATGGAAGATCTACAAGTTTTAAGAGGTCCGAAACATATTCGTCCTGAATATCCTGGGTAAAATATTCCTCTACCTCATATATGAGATTTTCAATACAATTTTTCACGAAAGAGGTGGTCAGTTCTTCGTTAAAGATGGCTTTAAATTGTTGATGGATTTTTTCCGGAAGTTGTTCAAATACCTTTTGCGGCAAAAGTTCAGAAACATAGTCAGAAATTAAGCCTTCATATACAAAAAAATAGGTTTCGTATTCGTAAAAGCTTCTGCCCCAATGAAGCGTTTTATGGATGTCCCCGGTTAGTTCTTCAAAAAACGTTGCCAAAGTGGTATAAGCATTCGGATCAAAATTCCCTTGGTTGACTAGTTTTTCTTCGAGAGCAAAGGTGTCAACGGATTGGAATTTAGGATTGTTTTCGAAATCTGCTTCCAACTGAACGGCAACAAATCTTCGGATATAAAGGTAGAAATTTTGATAGTTCTCCTCAATAAACTCTGCCGCAAAAGAGTCAATTTCATTTTGCAGCAGCTGTTTTTCAGCCTGTCGTTTGCTCTCTTCTTCCCGTTTTATAAAGTTTGCCTTTGCTTGATGGTACCGCTTTTCCCATATTTCTTGTTCACCTTGAAAGGTGTCCTGCAGCCACTCCATGGCATCAAACGGCTGATATGTCCGCATTTCATCTCGAAACAGTTTGTTAATTAATTTCCGGTCGATGCCTTCAACCACAAATCCTTTTTCCTTTAAAAATGCCTTTTTTTCATTCCTTGGAACATCATTGGTGGATTTATTCAGCCAAACATTAATCCAAATTTGTTCGGTATACTGGCTTCGATCAGAGAGGTATTGTTCAAAAGTTGGGATCGTTTCTTTCGATTCCAAATAATGATCAATATCTTCATTTAGCTTTTTTTTCGTATGTTCGACCGCTTGAGGATAAATGACAGTTAATTTACTCATTTCGCTAATCTCCTCTTAAAAATTTGCATCTTTTCTGATTTCTTTTTTTCTTATTATTATGTATAATGGGGTCATAGAGATCGTATAGTAAAAAAGACCGAGCATGACAAAGAACTACTCGGTCAATGCAATAGACGGTTCCCCATGGGGAGTCGGCATATTGGAAGAGATAATCCACCGTTTATGCTTGTCGGCTCAAGGGTGGATTATTTTTTTTTGTTAAATGACAGCACGGTGACAATGAGACCTGCAAATGAAATTGCCAGCGTCAAAGCTTCATAAACTGTCAAACGGCATCACCCCCTTTCGATAGGAGTGATCCGACCACCCTTGAGAGATCCTATTCTATTGCATTTCTAATTATAGCATAAATTTCCACATCGAACAAGCGTTCCCTTAAATATTATGTTGGGTACAATACTGGTCCACTAAATCCTCGATTTGATCTAGCTCCGGAAATTTTCCTGAAAACTGAAATTTAATTTCTTCGATGAAATGTTCGCGATTATATACATGGATGGCTCCATTTTGCGCGATAACGCTATATTCCGGTACAAAACGGTAACCGCTTCTTTCAATTGCCCCCATCATCATGCTCCTTTTTCCTTGTTTTGGTTAGTATTTGCGGATTTTGGGGGATTCATCCTTTTTTGTGGATACTGTAGAGTGTTCTTTTACCTTATGGCACTTTTTTCTTCTTTAAGGGGATAGGAACATGTTTCCTTTTATCTTTTTAGGGGAAAATTTACTCTGGCGGGTAATGCAACTCCCTTCCTTTTCCCTTTTTATAGAAAAATCCGCTCAACTGGGTAATCCTACTCCCTTGCTTTTCCCTTTTTATAGAAAAACCCGCTCTATCGGGTAATGCAACTCCCTTCCTTTTTCGCTTTTATAGAAAAATCCGCTCTATCGGGTAATGCAACTATTTTTGCTTTTCCCTTTTTATAGAAAAACCCGCTCTATCGGGTAATGCAACTCCCTTCCTTTTCCCCTTTTATAGAAAAATCCGCTCTATCGGGTAATGCAACTCCTTTGCTTTTCCCTTTTTACAGAAAAATCCGCTCTATCGGGTAATGAAACCCCCTTGCTTTTCCCTTTTTACAGAAAAATCCGCTCTATCGGGTAATGCAACTCCTTTGCTTTTCCCTTTTCACAGAAAAATCCGATCAATCGGGTAATGCAACTCCTTTGCTTTTCCCTTTTTACCGAAAACCCATTCGACCGGGTAATACCCCCCAATTAAAACAAATGAACGGCCCCCAAAAAGGAGCCGCTCTATCCAACAAACCTTATGCTGTTGTATAAACCTCTTCTTTATTTTCATGACGAATCGTCGCTTGTGCTGCTGCAAGACGAGCCAGTGGCACACGGTATGGTGAACAGCTGACATAATCCAAGCCGGTTCTATAGCAGAAATCAATCGAACTCTTTTCACCGCCATGCTCGCCGCAAATACCTGTTTTTAAAGTAGGCTTCGTTCCACGGCCAAGCTTCACGCCCATCTCAACCAATTTCCCTACGCCATCTTGATCAAGCACAGCAAACGGATTATCCGGAAGCACCTTATGCTCGATATACGCCTGCAAGAACTTTCCTTCCGCATCATCACGGCTATAACCGAAAGTCGTTTGTGTTAAATCATTCGTACCAAACGAGAAGAAATCAGCTTCCTCCGCAATCTGATCCGCCGTTAACGCAGCACGCGGGATCTCAATCATCGTCCCAACTGTGTAATCAAACTGTTTACCCGTTTCCTCTTGAATACGAACACCGGCATCAACCACCAATTGACGCATTTCCTTCAGTTCATTCACATGACCGACAAGAGGAATCATGATTTCAGGCTTTACTTCCATTCCCTTGTCAGCTAGCTTTGCCGCAGCATAGAAAATCGCTTTGGCCTGCATATCGTAAATTTCTGGAAAAATCATTCCCAAACGGCAGCCGCGGTGGCCGAGCATTGGGTTGAACTCATCCAATTGGCGAACCTTTTTAAGCAATAATTCTTTTTCCTTTAATTCTGTAGAACCCGGATTTAAAATTTGCAGCTTTGTTACTTCGACTAAAAGCTCCTCTTTATCCGGTAAGAATTCATGTAATGGCGGGTCTAGCAAGCGAATCGTAACCGGATGCCCTTGCATCGCTTCAAAGATTCCTTCAAAATCGCCCTGCTGCATTGGCAATAACTCATCAAGAGCTTCCATCCGCTCAGCATAGTTCTCCGCTAAAATCATTTTTTGGACAATTGGAATTCGCTTTAAATCCATAAACATATGCTCTGTACGGCACAAACCAATTCCACCTGCACCGAAATCAAACGCTTTTTGAGCATCCTCAGGATTATCCGCATTGGCACGAACACCAATTTTGCGCTCTTGGTCCGCCCATGCTAACAATAATTGGAACTCATCTGATAACTCAGGATCAATCATTGGAATTTCACCAAGCATAATCTCACCAGTTGAACCGTCAATTGTAATGGTTTCACGGTATTTTACAACCGTTTCACCAACCGTAAATTGCTTCGCTTTCAAATCAATTTTCAATGGCTCACAACCGCAAATACAAGCTTTCCCCATCCCTCTTGCGACAACAGCAGCATGGCTTGTCATGCCGCCGCGGCTCGTTAAAATTGCCTGCGATGCAACAATCCCATGAATGTCATCTGGTGTCGTTTCCGGACGGACCAAAATGACCTTTTTACCCTCATTACCTAGTTGTTCTGCTTCATCTGCATCAAAGACAACCTGGCCAGTTGCCGCACCTGGTGAAGCCGGTAAGCCTTTCGCTAACAATGTACGCTGGTATTTATCATCAATGCGGCGGTGCAGCAATTGATTTAGTTGATCTGGGTCCACTCGAAGCAACGCGGTCTTTTTATCAATAATACCTTCTGCCACCATTTCAACGGCAATGCGGATGGCCGCCTGTGCAGTCCGTTTTCCATTACGAGTTTGCAAGATAAATAGTTTTCCGCGCTCAACGGTGAATTCAATATCCTGCATTTCCTGATAATGCTGTTCCAAGCGTTTGCACGTTTCCGTGAATTGCTGGTAAACTTCCGGCATTTCGTCCTTTAGTGTTGCAATTGGCTGTGGTGTACGAATTCCAGCCACAACATCTTCGCCCTGTGCATTAATCAAGTATTCACCATATAGAACATGTTCACCAGTCGAAGGATTTCGTGTGAACGCGACCCCTGTACCTGAGTCATTTCCCATATTACCGAAAACCATGCTTTGAATATTAACAGCCGTTCCTAAGTGATCCGGGATTTTGTTTAAGCGGCGGTATACAATTGCACGCTGATTATTCCAGGAATCGAACACGGCATTAATGGCTAAGAATAGCTGCTCTTTTGGATCCTGTGGAAACTCTTTTCTTGTATGCTTTTTGACGATTGATTTATAACCGACAATCACTTCCTGCCAGTCTTCAGCACTCATTTCAGGATCAGAGCTATAGCCTTTATGCTCACGAACTTCTTCTAAAAATTGTTCGAAATAATACGTATCGATATCTAACACAACATTGCTGAACATTTGGATAAAACGGCGATAGGAATCATATGCAAACCGAGGATTGTTTGTTAACTTTGCCATTCCCACAACGGTTTCATCATTCATCCCAAGGTTTAGAACCGTATCCATCATTCCCGGCATCGAAAAAACAGAACCGGAACGTACAGAAACAAGTAATGGATTTTGCGCATCGCCCAATCGTTTCCCCATTTTTTCTTCCAAACGGCTAAGTGCTTCTAATGCCTGAGCCTCTACTAAAGCGGGAATTTTTTTGCCAGAATCATAGTATGCGTTACATGCCTGTGTAGAAATCGTAAATCCATAAGGTACAGGAAGGCCAATCCGCGTCATTTCCGCTAGGTTTGCACCCTTACCTCCAAGCAATTCTTTCTTATCGCCATTTCCCTCATGAAAAAGGTATACGTATTTTTCCATTGATTAAAAGCTCCTCTCTTTTTTTAAAATATCTAAAATGAGACCGGCTGTTTCCTCAATTGCTTTATTGGAAACATTAATAATCGGGCAGCCAACACGTTTCATGATTTTTTCTGCATGCTCTAGTTCGTCCAAAATTCGTTCAAAGCTCGCGTAGCTTGCCTTCGAACCAAGTCCTAGTGCTTTTAAGCGTTCTTTCCGGATTTCATTTAATTTATCCGGAGAAATGATTAAACCAATACAATTTCGGCGCGGTATTTCGAATAATTCATCCGGAGGCGGAACCTCTGGAACCAATGGAACATTCGCTACTTTAAAGCGTTTATGTGCCAAATACATGGAAAGCGGTGTTTTAGATGTTCTTGATACGCCTATTAACACGATATCCGCCTTGGTAATTCCCCGAGGATCACGGCCATCATCATATTTAACTGCAAACTCGATGGCCTCAATTTTACGGAAATACTCCTCGTCCAATTTTCTCATCATGCCAGGCTGGTGATGGGGGGTTTTATTAAATCTTGTTGTAAAGGCATTCATTAAAGGATTTAATAAGTCAACTGCATAAATCCCCTCTTCTCCAGCCCGCTGATCCAAATAATCCTTTAAGGTTGGAACAACGATGGTATAAGCGATAATCGAATGGCCCTCTTTTGCCAATGAAATCACATCTTCAATATCTTCAAAATCCTCCACATAGGAATTGCGGCGGATTTCCACATGGCCCCCATTAAATTGAGTAGCCACCGCTTTTACCACAAGCTCAGCCGTTTCCCCAACTGAGTCTGATACAACATAGACCACTTCTTTTTGATCCAAAATTCCTGCCACTCTCCTCAACCAAGTTTTTGGTCCATTATTTCAAGGTATGCACGTGTAATCGTTGTCTTGGTAATCCGACCTACAAGTAAATATGTATGGTCATCCACTTCCTTCACAACGGGTAGGGAATCAATATGATTATTAATCATCTTTTTTGCTGCTTCTAGCAAGGTTTCTTCTGGGCGAATGGTAACGATGTTCGGCATCCGTGTCATGATGACACTAACAGGGAGCTCATTGAGGTTTTGATTACCAATTGCGGTTCGAAGCAAATCCTTCCGGGAAATGACCCCTGCTAGGTTTCCTTCCTCATCAACCGCATAAAGTGTGCCGACATCCTCTAAAAAAAGCTGAACAATTGCGTCATAAACTGAGGTGGATTTTTCAACAACAATTGGGTGGGCTTTAAAATCACTTACTTGTTGGTGTAAAAACTTTTCTGCATGTTGTTTTACTTCTAATTCCTGATTATAAAAATAGCCCACCCGGGGTCTTGCATCCAAATTTCCGGACATCGTTAAAATAGCCAGGTCAGGCCTTAGAGCTGCCCTTGTCAACGATAGTTTCTCGGCAATTTCCTTCCCGGTAATTGGTCCGCTTGCTTTTACAATTTGCAAGATTTCATCCTGTCGTTTTGTTAGTTTAATAACTTCCGCCCTCCTCTCAAAAAAATAGGTCCTAATCTGACGGAGTTTTTTAAATGTGTTATACTTATTTACATATAGTATATTACATTTAACCAAAATGCGAAACATTTATTTATACTATTTTCGACAATTTTCAAAACTATTAAAAATTTCCCTTTAAAAAGGCTCCCTCAAGGAGGTGAGCCTCATTTTTGACAAACAGGACAGAAAAAGGATTTTCGTGATGCAATGGTTGTTTTTTCAATCGGTGTTCGGCAGCGAAAGCAAGGCTGCTTTTCACGATCATACACCTTGCAAAACTGGTTATAGCTCCCTGTCTTTGTATCTCCAATAAAAAATGGATTTTCTAAATATCCCCCATGATTAAGGGCATCGGTCAGTACATTTTTCATCGAATCAAACAAATGGCTTTTCTCTTCATCCCGTATCTCTTGGATTTCCCTTGTTGGCAATATTCCGGAATGATAGCAGATTTCATCTGAATAGCAATTCCCAATCCCAGCAATAAATCCTTGGTCAAGAAGCTTAGCCTTAATTTTTCCACGCTTATGATCCATTAATTTCAAAAATGCTTCTAAAGTAAAGCTGCTTTCCAGTGGTTCCGGGCCTAAATCAGATAACTCTTGCTGCACGGCATTTTCATTATATAAATGTAGATAGCCAAGCCGTAGTCCGATGAAATATAAATGCTGATACCCAAAGGATAATCGAATTTGAATCGTCCGTTTCGGTTTTTCTTCCTCTGTCCCGTAAAACATCCACCCGCCAAGCATTAAATGCAATAACAGGACTTGTCCATTTTGAAGATGGAAAAGCAAATGCTTGGCTCTCCGGTCAACGGTCGCAACCTTTTGGTGAAGAACGCTGTTTATAAAAAGTTCGAGCTTTACATTAATAGATTTTTCACGGTTAATTTGCACATCTGTAATGACGTGGTCAGCAATCCGTTGATTTAATAATCTTCGGTAATTCTCCATTTCGGGAAGTTCAGGCATCTTGATTCCCTCCAATATTTTTCCTTTACCGAATATCTTTTCCTAAACTCCTAAAAAAATGAACGCAAAAAAACCGGACATCCCTGGAGGGCAAATTCCGCTTGAATTCTAAAAAAATGTCCTTCCAGCTACACACTGGAGGGACATTTTTTCAAACCTGGTCCGGTTTGCTCCTGTATTAATATTGCTCTTCTTCAAATGAACATTCTTTAAGCGGGATTACTTTCGTTTTATGGACGATTTTATATCCAAGCCAAACAATTAAAAAGATTGGCAATCCAATATAGGATACGGCTGCACCGTACCAATCAATTTTATCGGCCGTAAATGCTTGATAGTTTTGGCCAAGAATAATCACGACACACATTGCAAGTGCAAGCAGCGGACCTAACGGGAACCACTTTGCTTTGTATTTTAGTTGATTCAAGTCTTTTCCCTGTGCATTATAGGCTTTTCTAAATCGATAGTGGCTTATGGCAATACCTAACCAAGCAATAAAACCAGTTAAGCCGGAAGCATTTAATAACCATGTATAGACTTGATCCCCAAAGATTGAAGTTAAAAACGCTAATGCTCCAATAATGGTCGTTAAAACAAGGGCATTCATTGGAATACCACGCTTGTTTACATTTTGCAAAAATTTAGGTGCCTGGCCATCCTTTGCCATCGACCATAGCATCCGTGTCGCTGCATATAATCCTGAAGATCCGCAGGATAAAACGGATGTTAATATAACAGCATTCATGACAGAAGCGGTAAAGGCAATCCCTGCTTTTTCAAATACGAGAGTAAACGGACTCACCGCAATGCTATCAACGTCTCCACCTAATAGCTGAGGGCTTGTAAATGGAATGACAAGACCAATTACGGCAATGGCGCCAATATAGAATAATAGAATACGCCAAAATACTTGTCGGATAGCTTTTGGTACGTTTTTACCAGGATTTTCACTTTCCCCAGCAGCAATCCCGACTAGTTCTGTTCCTTGGAACGAGAACCCGGCAATGAAGAATATACTTAATATTGACATAAATCCGCCGTGTACAGGAGCATCTCCAATTGTAAAATTCTTAAAGCCGAGAGATTCACCGCCCAAAATACCGAAAATCGTCAGAAGGCCTACGCCAATGAAAACAATAATGGTAATAACTTTAATTAGTGCGAACCAATACTCTGACTCACCGTAACTTTTAACGGATAAAGCATTTAATAAAAACATAAGTCCTAAAAACAGTACGCTCCACACAATGCTTGGAACATCTGGAAGCCAAAATTTCATAATAATAGCCGATGCCGCAATTTCAACTGCCACGGTTACTGCCCAGTTAAACCAATAATTCCACCCTAATGCAAATCCAAGTGCTGGATCTACAAACCGGCCGGCATAGGTTGCGAAGGATCCGGAAACCGGCATATGAGTAGCCATTTCCCCAAGGCTTGTCATTAAAAAATATACCATAATTCCAATTAATCCATATGCCAGCAGCGCACCACCTGGTCCAGCCGTATGGATGGAAGCTCCCGTAGCTAAAAAGAGACCTGTTCCGATTGATCCGCCAATCGCAATCATTGTCATATGACGAGCCTTTAAATTACGTTTAATGGTGATCTCTCCACTATTATGAATTTCCTCTTTTACCTCTTTAACAACTGCCATCCACGTCCCGCCTTTACTATTGAAATATAAGTTTAATATTTTTCACCTTTTCCCCCTTAATTTCTCCCTCTTGATCCCTTCCCTTCTATTCTTTTTAATTGTTTTGGTTATAAAAAAAACCAGACAAGACATCTATCTTCAATAAAGAGGTTCGACTTTCGAATATTCCTTACGAAGTGCCCAATGTCTGTCTGATTTTAGTTAATATTATGTGTATAGGGACAACTCTTTTTAACTTTATGTAATCGCTTTCTTAATTAGCGACAGTTTAACGAAATTCCACTGTCCTCATTCATTATTATATGGACTGAAAAATATCATGTCAAGACAACTATTATTAATTTTCAAAAAAATAAATATATTAAAAATACTATTTAACTATACAACATCCAGCAAACTCTTTTTTAGGGTTAAGATCCCCATTTCCATTTCCTCAAAGCTTGCATAGGAATACGATAAGCGAATCGATGATTGATGGTCATGATAAATATAGCCCGGATTAATTAACACATTTTCATTTATACATTGCTTAAATAGTTTTTGCATATTGATCTTTTTCTTAAAAAGAACCCAAATAAATAATCCCCCTGATGGTTTGGACCAGGAAGCAACATCACTTAAATGAAGAGTAAGTAATTGGAGAAGGTAATCTCTTCTCTCTTTAAGGATGGTTCTAACATTCTTTAAATGGTTTTCATACATCCCTGATGCAAGCAGCTCTTTTACTAGTAACTGAGACAAATAACTTGAACCATAATCGGTTTGCATTCTCACATCCCGAAGGCGTTTAATGACCGCTTCAGGTCCCGCCAACCAGCCAATGCGCAGACCGGGCGCAATCGTTTTTGAAAAACTGCCAATATATAAAACTTGTCCATTTTTATCTAATACTTTTATTGGAGCAGGAGGCCGTGCATCCATCCATAAATCTCTAAAAATATCATCTTCTATGATGGGCAGCTTATAATGCTGGCATTTTTCTAGCAAGATTTTTCTTTGTTCCAGTGACATATTAGTTGTTGTCGGATTGTGAAAGGTAGGATTAATAAACAGGGCAGAGGCGTTTCTTGTAAAGGTTTGTTGAAATAACTCCTCGATTCTTAGTCCATTCCCATCGACAGGGATTCTCTTGATTGTCATCTCTTCCGGAAATACATTGACGGAATGTAAGTACGAAGGGTTTTCTAAAAACACGGTTGACCCTCTTTTCAATATTCCAACTGTAATTAATTTAAGTGCCTGTAAGGCGCCTGAGACGATTAAGATACATTCCGGTTTTATCTTGATGCCGCTTTTTTGGAGATGCCTACTAATCTCTTTTCTTAATCCCAGATCCCCTAACCCATCACCGTACCCAAAATCCTGAATCTGGGTTGAGACTGCCCCCATTGCTTTGGCGATTTCTGAATGAGGAAACAAGTCAGGTCCAAGCTCCCCTTTACTTAGTTGGATTAAATCCTTTCTCGTTTCTAATTCATTAATCAGTTGTACCGTATGAACACTTGAGGGCTGCAGGGACCATTTCGTTAAATCATTCCAGTCTGGGGGAGACATTTCCGAATTAAGGGACCATTGATTGTGAATGACATAAATACCGCTGCCGGTTTTTCCCTCCAATAAACCCTCAGACTTGACGATTTCGATTGCCGTTATGACCGTACTTCTGTTGACACCAAATTTTTCTGCTATTTCACGTTGGGTTGGGATTTTACTCCCAATTACCCATTCGCCCTGTTCAATTTTCTCCCTCATCCAGTGAACGATTTGCAGGTATCGAGGCTTTTTATTCATAAACATCATTCTTTCATATTTGTTGGTTTTTTTCTTTTTCAATTGGTTGGCGATTTCGATTCTTTCATATTTTATTATAATTTTATAATTTCGTCTTCCCTAATGGGCGGTTGGCACTCTTCAATATATGAAAGAAATGAGGGAGAATCATGAATGGTAGACTTTTCGTTGCATATAGTTTGATCATTGTTGCATGGGGATCGGCTTTTCCTGGAATCAAGGCTGCACTAGAATCGTATAGTCCGGAACATCTTGCCCTGTTCCGGCTATTAATTGGCTCCATTATCCTCATTATTTTTGCGGTAGTTAAAAAAATTAAACTACCAGATTTAAGGGATATCCCCTTCATCCTTTTACTTGGTTTTCTCGGTTTCATGACCTACCATACTGCTTTAAGTATTGGCGAAGAAACGGTGAGTGCCGGAATGGCCAGTTTGTTCGTATCCACTACACCTATAATCTCAGCTATATTAGCAGTCGTTTTTTCAAAAGAAAAATTTCATAAAATGGGGTGGATTGGCTCAATTATCGCCTTTTTAGGTGTTGCGATGATTTCGTTCGGATCAGGAATTCCACAAACTGCGTATCTAAAAGGGGGTAATCTTTATTTTGATTGCCGCCTTAGGAGAGAGCTTTTATTTTATCTTTCAATCAAACTATTTAAAAAAATACGGTTTCATCCCTTTTACGATTTATACGATTCTTGCAGGTACACTTTTCATGCTGATCTTTTTACCGGGTTTAGGAAATGAAATTGCTGCAGCTTCTTATTCTGCTACTTTTTCGGTTATTTATTTGGGGCTGGTTCCTACTGTTCTTCCATATTTGGCTATGGCCTATGTAACCGAAAATGCCGGTGCATTGGCTGCAACAAGCTCGTTATATTTAACTCCTGTCGCTGCATTTGTGATCTCTTGGATTTTCTTAAATGAAGTACCTACATGGATTACGCTTGTCGGCGGGGTGATTACCTTAGTTGGGGTAAGTATTTCCAGCATGAAGATCAAACAGGATGATCTAACTCTCGGTTGTACTGCAAATACTCGTGGATGAGCACTAAATACTCTCGGATAACCTAGCAATACTCTCGTTTTTCGATCTAGCTATCGGATATGCGGCAAATACTCGTGGATGAACGTTAAATACTCTCGGATAACCTTTCAATACTCTCGTTTTCCGATCTAACTATCGGATATGCGGCAAATATTCTCGGATGGGCACTAAATTCTCTCGTTTTCCGATCTAATAACCATAAAAAATAGATTTGGTCGGATTTTCCATATTAAGTACATAAAAATTATGTCCGAAATCACCCAAAATATGATATACCAATATCATAGATGTTCAAAAAATATACATAAATACGGGGGAATTAAAGACATGACGGTTCTTCAAATTTTAAGTTTAATTGGAATCGATATTCTGTTATCGGGTGATAATGCAGTGGTTATCGCCTTAGCTGCGAGTAAAGTACCACAGCACATGAGAAATCGAGCCATTTTCGGCGGGACATTAATGGCGATTGTTTTAAGGATTCTAGCAGCAACCATTTTAATTCAATTTCTAGAATTTCCATTCGTGCAATTAGTGGGCGGTTTAATCTTATTGCGAATCAGCTACAATTTAATCGCACATAAAGAAGAAGACGATCCGAATATCAAACAATCCGACAAAGTTCTAGGAGCAATCAAAACGATTGCGATTGCCGATTTCGCCATGTCTATTGATAATGTGATCGCGTTATCAAGCGTTGCAGAAGGAATTCTACCGATTGCGATTGGAATTCTCATCTCCATCCCAATCATTATTTTTGGTAGCAAATTACTAATGAATTTAATGGAGAAATTTCCAATCATCGTGTATGCCGGTGCAGGATTATTAACCTTTGCTGCTGGTAAAATGATGGTTGAAGATAAAGGATTAGAAAAGTTCCACATCTTAGTTCCAGACTCCTTTCACTTAGTTATTCCGATTGCTATGGCTATCATTTTGGTGGTAGCAGTATTTGTAAAGAACAACATGGCAAAAGAAGAAAAAGCTGCTGCATAGAGTTAAAAAGCACCGATTCATTGATCGGTGCTTTTTCTACTTGTTAATACTAAATGCTAAGTAATCCTCCGAGGCGATCTTTCATAAACATCAAATAGCCCCCACCTTCTTGTCTAATTCATCCATCCAATTCGCAAAAAGGATATTTAATTTAGTTTCAAAATAATCTTCAGTACACACCTACCACAACACCGTAAAAATACATATGGTGTGGACCTTTTGCAAAAGGCGCTTGTTATGTAAAAATGTTAGCAAGGGGGTGAATGCAGTGTTTAACGATTTTAAGTTAACGGAAGGCCGTCCTGTATATATTCAACTGAAGGAATATTTAAAAAGAATGATCACCAACGGACATTTACTTGAGCACCAAAAGCTTCCATCCACACGTGAACTTAGCACGTTATTATCCATCAGCCGAAACACCGTCCTAACGGCATATGCGGATTTGGAACAAGAAGGCATGATCTATGCGGTAAAAGGAAAAGGAAACTTTGTAAGTCACGTTGAGACCTTCAAATCCCCATCCATCCAGTTGAATTGGACTGAAAAAATCAATAACCAATCCTTTTTGGCAGAAGAAATGGACCTTATGAAGCATGGAGTCCGCTGGAATAAGGAAATGATCTCTTTTACGAGTATCGCCCCTGATGAAAAGCTTTTTGATGTAGAAAATTTTAAAAGAGCTTTTTTAAATCGGATGTCCATTGAGGGAGACATTGTTCTGAACTATGGATATGCAAAGGGCTATAAACCACTGATCGAATACCTCCTTCACTACATGGAAATTAAAGGGGTAGACATTCGAAATAAGGATGTTTTAATTACCAATGGCTTCACGGAAGCTCTGGATCTCCTTTTATCTTCTTTAAATAAAAAGAACGGCCGTGTTATTTGTGAAAATCCAACCCATCACTCTGCCCTTAAGCTCTTTCGATTACATGGCTTTGAAATCGATGGAATTGAAATGGAGGATGACGGGGTCAATATTAGGAAGTTAGAAACCTCCTTATCAAAAAAAGAGTATGATTTTGCCTACTTGATTCCGTCTTATCATAATCCAACTGGAATCGTAACGTCCTCTGAAAAAAGAAAGGAAATCATGGAGCTGTTTTCCGCCTATCAGCTTCCGATTGTTGAGGATGGATTTAATGAAGAATTACGTTACTCAGGGTCACATCTGGCACCGTTGGCTGCCTTCGCCGGACACGGCAATCATGTCATTTATATTAGCAGTTTCTCTAAAATTCTTTTTCCTGGATTGCGGGTCGGATGGATTTTAGCAGACAAAGAGTTGATTTATTACTTGGAAAGTATGAAACGAGCCCGAACGATTCATACGTCTACATTGGATCAAGCGGTGTTATATCAATATTTGAATGATGGCTACTTTGAGAAGTATATTAAAAAAGCGAAATCCGTCTATAAAAAAAAGTATGAATTAGCTGTTCATTATTGTAAGCAACTTATTCCTTTCAAACGGTTAACGGGTGACGGTGGACTCCACCTTTTTATAGAACTAGAAAACAACATCGATTCACGGAAACTTTTAGAAAAATGTTACCAAAACGGAGTTGTTTTTTCTCCAGGCGATGTTTTTTACACGGACAATAGTGGAAAGCATACGTTACGATTAGGATTTTCTCGGCTGAAAGAAAGCGAGATTATCCAAGGAATTACGATCATAGGTGACACAATAAAAAATCATTATGGGGGCTAAAAAAATGAGAGTTGGCGTCATTATGGGAGGGGTTTCTTCCGAGAAACAAGTTTCGCTCATGACAGGTGAAGAAATGATGGTGCAATTAGATAAAAATAAATATGAAATTGTACCGATCCAACTAGATCACAAAGAAGATTTAGTGGAAAAGGCGAAAAATCTTGATGTTGCGCTACTAGCGCTACATGGCAAGTTCGGTGAGGACGGCACCATTCAAGGTACCCTTGAAACCCTTGGAGTTCCTTATACCGGGAGCAACGTCCTGTCCAGCAGCTTATGCATGGATAAGAATATCTCGAAAAAAATCATCCGGTATGAAGGAGTGCAAACACCGGATTGGATTCACCTAACGAACATCGAAGAACTTAATATGGATGAACTAGACAAGATGGGTTACCCAGTAGTGGTGAAACCTAATTCAGGTGGTTCAAGTGTAGGAGTAAAAATTGTTTATGACCAAGACTCGGTAACGGCTGCGATTGCTGAAGTATTCAAATGGGATGCTGAAGTGGTGATCGAAAAGTGTATAAAGGGCGAGGAAATCACTTGTTCGATATTGGACGGACAGCTTTTACCGGTGATTTCCATTCGTCATAAGGGAGAGTTTTTTGATTATACCTCCAAATATGATGATGCGGCTACCATTGAAGAGGTGGTCGAGCTCTCGCCTGAAACAAAAACCAGAGTCGCAATTGCAGCAATGACTTGCTATAAAGCATTGAAATGTAGTGTTTATGCCCGAATCGACATGATGATTCAAAACGGGATCCCTTATGTGTTAGAACTTAATTCATTACCTGGGATGACAAAAAATAGCCTGTTGCCAAAAAGCGCACAAGCAGCGGGGATCCCTTATCATAAGCTGCTTGACATAATCATTGAAAATTCACTTAAAGTAAGAGCAATGGAAGGTATTAATAAGAGATTATAAACACTAACTAGAATTTCCATGGGGAGAATTAAAAAACCCTTCGTTTGAATAGAAACGAAGGGTTCGTTAGTAAAAATCTTATCACTTGCTTAGTGTAGACAAGAAAACCTTTTGTGCCGCCCTAACTCCTGCCCCATGTTCAAATAAATAGGAAAAATCCTGTAGCCCTGCTTCGATCAGGGAAACAGCTTCGAGGATATCACTTGGGAAGCAATAGCCCATATGTCCAAATCTAAAAATTTTACCTTGCAGATGGCCAAGCCCGCCGGCAAGATCAAGGTGATATTTCTTCTTTAAATGTTCCAAAAAGGATGGTAGCTCCAAACCTTCCGGTGTTCGGATTGCAGTAATCGTTGGCGAGGCAAACTCATCACTTGTCAATAATCCAATGGAGAGAGCCTTCATGGCTTCACGAACCATACTTTTCATTACTTCATGTCGTTCGATGGTTTTCACAAATCCGCCTTCCTCCTCAATTAAGTCACAAACAGCAGAAAGTCCCATAATCAAGGAAATCGCAGGCGTGTTAGGCGTCATCCCTTTTGAAGCCCACTCCCGATAACTCAATAAATTTAAATAATACGCAGGTGTAGGATTCGCCTCGATCACTTTCCAGGCTCTTTCACTTACACTTAAAAGCGAAAGTCCTGGTGGAAGCATCATCGCTTTTTGTGAACCTGTTACGAGAATATCGATGCCCCATTCGTCCATTTCAGCTGGAGCACCGCCAATACAGCTCACCCCATCGACAATGAAGAGTGCTTCTGTATGAGTGCGCACCACCTTGCCTAATTGATTGATCGGGTTTAAGATTCCGGTAGAAGTTTCATTATAAGTAGCAAAAACAGCTTTAATGTTGGATAACGGCTTCAAAAATTCAGTCAGATCTTCTTCCGTACAGGCCTCGCCCCAATTCTTTGCAAGCTTATGTACATGAAAGCCGTATTTCTCACAAATTGAAACGAAGTAATCACCGAAGGCGCCAACCGTGATGACGACTACTTCTTCTCCTGGAGAAACAGTATTGACCGCTGCCGCTTCTAACGCAGCTGTTCCCCCTGATGGCAAAAGCAAAATATCTTGCTTTGTTCCGAAAATAGGCTTCACTCGATGTGTTGTTTCTTGATATAACTTAACAAATTCCTCCGTACGATGACTAATCATATCCTGCGCCATGGCCAGTTCAACTTTTTTAGGAATTGGTGTCGGCCCTGGATGTCTTAATATATTTGGATTCATACCTTTCCCTCCGGTTTATAAAGATTATTCTTCCGCAAAACTCTTCCCATTTAAATAATAATCAGATTCTCTAAACGTACTAAAAGCAACTTCTACTTCCGGGATCTCGAGCGAGTGAACCTGTTTCGTGATAATATTCGCAAATTCGTCCCGAATTTCCTGCCCTCTTTCAAACCATTTCACTTCAATAAATGGATATCCCGGCACCTCGTTTCCATCAAAAACAAAAGTTGAATGGACAACCTCGAGTGTGAAATTGTCCGTCCCGCAGGCACAAAGATCCGCTAATTCCTGTACGAGTGGTTTACTAATGGTTTTCACCTGCTCAACTGTTATTCCACGAATAAATAAATGTGGCACTTCAAATCCCCTCCCGTATTTTGTAATCTAATCCGATTATATCCGTTACCTAGTTTGTTTCCAATTATCCCGCCTTCCATCACTTCAAAAACGTTTTTCCCAAGGAAGTTGTGCTAATCGTTGCAGGGTTTACCACACACCTCTTTATTACTGGAAAATTTAAAATTAATCCATTAAAAAAAGCAATTGAAGATTTTAACGATTTATATTAAAATGGTTTCTTTGCTGGCATATTAATGATATATCATAATCCGGAGGGAAATCATGAGCAAATCAGAAGAATTGAAACAGGAATTACAGGTCTTAACCAGTCGACGTGAACGGATGCAGAAGAACCTTTATGAAGTGGAAAAACGCATTAATGAAATTGTTAATGAATTGAAAAAGCAATAAAATCATCTTCACTAGCGGAATTCACTCATATCAGGGGCTTTCCTTAAATAATTTGCTGCCGCAACGGCAGCATTCTTATTGAATTATACCCGCTAAATTCCCATGCTACTTGTTACTAATTAGAAAATTTCGCAGGGAGAATTCCCATAGTTTTTTCCCAACGAAAAAAAACCAGAGGAACCGTCACTCCGGTTACGGGTCCCCTGGTCACCTATTTAATTGTTTCACTTTCAAAGTCCTTTTTTCCCTGTTGACTTTGATGATTTCTCCGATAATCCCGATAGCAATTTCTTCCGATGTTTCTGATCCAATTTTCAATCCAATTGGGGAATGAACCTGTTCCAACTGTTCTGGTGTGACCCCTTCACTTTTTAGTTTTTCAAATACATGGATGGCTCTTCGTTTACTGGCAACCATTCCAATATAGGCACACGGAAATTGTAGTGCAGTTTTTAAGGCAATATCATCACAATCCTTTGTAAAAATCGCCACATAGGACTTTTCATTTAGATTGGCTGCGAGCAAAGCCTTTTCAATATCTTCATTCACAAAAAGGTTAGCCGCATGGGGAAAGCGTTCCCTAGTACAATAATCCACACGATCATCGACAATGCAATAGGGATATTCCAGGAAATCAGCAAGCTTTGCCACAGCGTAGCCTATATGACCGGCTCCAACCAGAACGAGTTCTGGCCTGCTGGTATACACTTCAATAAAAACCCGTACCGTACCGCCACAATCCATGTCGATCCCGTCTTTTGCGTATTTATTCAATTTATATTCAACGATATTCGATTGACCATTTTCGATCGCCTTTACACATTCTTCGATCACATAGTGTTCAGCCAAGCCCCCTCCGACAGTCCCTTCTATCGTACCATCACGGTAAACAATCATTTTCCCTACATGCCTGGGAGTAGAACCCTTTGATTCAATAATCATGGCTAAAGCAAAGGTTTCATTTTGCCGTGTCAATAAGGCTACTTTTTCCATCAGCAGCATGAAGATCTCCCCCCCCTTTTTTAAGAAAATGAATTCGTTTGATCGTGCTTCTGGTTGAGAAAATAACGTAAAAGATTTAACGCTACCGTTTTTCTGTAATCCGCAGTGGAGCGTTGATCGTCGATGGGCCGAATAATCTTTTCAAATGCTGCCACAATCGTCGCGATGTCTGCATCGGCTAATGGAATCGGTTTTCCAACCAACATCTTCTCAATATCAAGGGAACGGACCATCGTAGGTCCGACCGCCCCGAAGGCCAAGCGAATGTCATCGATTCGATCTTTGCTTATCTTGATGAAACCCGCAAACGATACTTTGGCAATGGCATCTGCGTTTCGGTTGCCGACTTTCTCAAAAACGACCTGAGAATCTTCTTCTAAAATAGAAGGAAGAATAATCTCCGCTACGATTTCATTGTGAAAGCGTTGAATCCGTCGTGGACCTTGAATAAAATCACTGATCCTAGCGGTGCGTTCCCCATTTATGGAGCGTAACAGAAGCTTTGCATTGTATACATATAATAACGGAAGTGTATCACCGGCTGGAGAGGCGTTGCAAATATTACCACCTAATGTTCCTCTGTTTCGAATGGCCGGGGCAGCAATAGTTTGAATGGCTTTCTTTAATGATCCGGGAATTAATGGATGTTCAAGTAATTCACTATAGGTACAGCAGGCCCCGATGTGGAGATCCTTTTGGTTTTGATATATCTGCTTTAATTCGGAAAGATGATCAATAAAAACAATCGGTTTCGGGATTTTCAGGGGTACTCCTCTTCCACTTTTATGAAGAACCATGACGTCTGTACCACCGGCGATGATGGCACAGTCTTCTCGATTCAATTGGCTCAAGGTTTGGTCTAAACGTTCGAAACGGTACGCGGCTATTTTTTCTGCCATAAGCCGTCACCTTTCTTAGCTGCTAGGTTAATCGCATCTACAATCATATTGTAGCCGGTACATCGGCACAGATTTCCGGAAATCCCTTCACGAATTTCAGCCTCTGAAGGATGAGCATTTTTTGATAACAAAGCTGCACTTGCCATAATCATCCCTGGAATGCAATAGCCACATTGCACGCCACCAGCAATAGAATAGCTTTCATCTAAAATCTTAAATTGTTCCGTTTCAATGATCCCTTCAATCGTTTGAATATCAGCACCAGCAATCGAGCCAATGGGAATAAGGCAGCTGTTTTGCAGGAGGTTATTTACAAAAACACTGCAGGCTCCGCACTCCCCTTCCCCACAGCCTTCCTTCGTTCCGATTAACTCAAACTCATCTCTTATTAAATCAAGTAATCTTACTGTAGGAGGGGCGTCCGTTTCTACGATTCTTCCATTTAGTGTGAATTTAATCATCCCTCTTCACCTTCTTTCAATAGAAGACTTTCCATAATGACTTCCGGTGTAATCGGAATTTGCTGAAAAGACATTTGCAATGCATCCTCGATCGCCGCTTGGACTGCTGGAGCACCGCCGATTAAGGTTAATTCACCTGCGCCCTTCGCCCCGTATGGACCATCAGCATAGGGGTTATCGAAGACCTTGCTTTCAATTGTAACAACGTCCAATGAAGTCGGCGGACCATAATCCGATATGCTTTTTTGCTGGATTCTGCCTTGTTTTGACGTCATCTTTTCTAGATAACCGTACGCTAGTCCCTGAGCTAAACCACCGTCAATTTGGCCTTTCATAATCAGTTCATCGATGACCTTCCCAACTTCATAATTGCCGTAGACTTTTTCTAACTTTACATTTCCTGTTACTGTATCCACTTCTACTTCTACGATATTGGTTCCCCATGAATAAGCAGGGTAGGCATCTCCAGTGAAGTTCGATTCGTTCCAAGGAATCATTTCACGGTGAACATAATGCTCGACTACTTCCTGTTCGACCCCCTTTTTCCACTGTTCCTTCAGTTTTTTTGCGGCCCGTTCAAGCAATTTTCCGACAATCATCGTCGTCCTAGAGGCAACAGTCGGACCGGAGTCGGGAACCTCTTTTGTATCGGGATTAGGGTATAAAACTCTCTCAAATGGGAGGTCGAGTTCTTTGGCAACAATTTTACTTAGCGTCGTATAAATTCCTTGTCCCATATCAGAATTCGAGATTTTTATCATAACCATTCCGTCTTTTGATTTAACCAGTTTCACCGTTGCTTTAATATGATCACGTTCGCCACTGCCGGTAAATCCACAGCCGTGGAGGAACAACGAGGTTCCGATGCCCTTTTTATAGCGCTGGCTTTGTTGATTTAAACGCTGAAACTCCTCTTTTTTCCTTTTATATTCAGATTTGGTTAGCAAATCCTCAATCATTTCTTCCATTAAGATTGGGTCGCGGAAATTTCCTTTAGTAATCGTGGGGTCTCCTTGTTTGACGAGGTATTTTCGTTTATATTCAAGTGGATCGATGTTTGCTAGTTTACTAAGATGTCCCATATGACTCTCGATTCCAGCAAAGCTTTGTGGAGCTCCAAAGCCTCTGAAGGCTCCGTTGGGAACAGTATTGGTTTTTAAGACATATCCTTTTGCATGAAAATGAGGAATTTTATAAACACCGGCACTATTTATTAAGGCGCGCTGTAATACGACAGAGCTCAATCCCTCATTGGCTCCGCCATCAAGAAAAACATCCACACACATGCCCAAAATATTTCCTTTCTGATCAAGGGCCGTTCGATATTTTAGTTTGGCCGGATGCCTTTTGGTCGTCACCACCATATCCTCAGAACGGTCGAACACGAGCATCACTGATTTTTTAACTGCTTTTGCAGCAACTGCGACGTGACAAGCCATCATCGAGGGAAAATCTTCTTTGCCGCCAAAGCCACCGCCAGTAGGACTTTGAACCACTCTGACTTCATCGTCACCACACGCTAAAGCGTTTACCAGCGCGTTTTTTATATAATAAAGACATTGCATCGATCCCTGGACGACAATTTCATCCTCCTTATAAATGGCGAGCATTCCTTGTGGCTCAAGGTAGACGTGCTCCTGATAACCAGTATCATATTCTTCTTCGATGATTTGATGAGCCCCCTGCTCGATCGTTGAAATAGTCTCTAAGCTTTCCCCAAATTCATAGCAAGACATCATAACCCCGGATGTTGATTTTTGCTGGATCGCTTCGTCCAATGTATAAATAGCCTGTTGTTCTTCAAATTCAATCTTTACTTCATCTAACAAACTGTACAGAATATCCAGGTCTTTTCCAACGAGCATCAGAATCGGCTCACCAATATACTGGACCCACTCATTGGCAAAAATGGGCTGGTCTTCTTTGATAATTTTGACATAATTCGGTCCGGGGATATGCTCTGCTCCAACAGCTTCATATCCTTCCGGGAGGGTTGGTAATTGTATGGATAAGATTTTTCCGTATGCTATGGGCGACCGGTACAAAACACCATATACCATATTTTCTAATTTCAAGTCACTAATATAGGGTAATTGACCTGATACTTTACCTTTATGGTCCTTTTTGGGTACTGAAATGCTTATGTCTTTGAGATTCATGGCAGCAACACCCTTCGACTCGTTTTTTAAAAGGGGACATAGAATGATAGAAACCTCTTCCTTCCGATTTTATAAATAAGCAACCTATTTTATGATTAATTTTTATGAAAATAAAAAGCAATTAAAATGCAGCTTCATTCGACCTGGAAAGCTAATCGAATGAAACTGCATGGATTAAACGGAAAAATATTGAGAAATTTAAGCTTTAAAATAACTTAGGGCTTTTTGGTAATCCTCCTGCGTATCCACATCCATTAATACTCCTGGATCCTCTACATTCATATAGTTCTTTTCGTAATGGTTGAGAACCTCACGCAAATTTCGATCTGGATGAGTTTCAAGAATTTCCTGTTTCACTTCACTTGATAATTTGATGGGGTGACCACCTTTATAATGAAAGCTGGGAATGACGACGTTCCCTTTGGATTTTGCGATTAGCTGAATGGTCTCATTTTTAACAAGCGGATAATCTCCAGGTGTTAGCAGGAAGGTTGTGCCCTGTACTTCCTTGCAGCCTGCTTGAATGGAACGAAACATCCCCTGGGTAAAGTTTTCATTATAGACAAACTTGATTTGAAAAGAATAGGCATTCTTACTGCTGATTTTTGCGATTTCCTCTTGGATGATTTCCGCTTGAAACCCGGCTACGACGATGACCCTGCTACATATCCCTTCAAATTTAGAGATGGTTTGCTCCAAGACGGTCTTTTGCCCCAGTGGCAACGTCAGCTTAAATGCATTCGCTCGGCTGGAGTATCCAGCAGCTAGGATGATGGCTTCCATATTTGTCACCTTCTACCGGTCAGTATTCTTAACCCTCTATCAGTCTTGTGAATTTATTCCCGCATTGTTAACTTTCTTTATTATATGGAATGACAAAGTTTGGCATGACTCCGGGAAATGAATGGAATATGGAAATAACACTTAATCATACTTAAAATAAAAAACAGTGGGACACCAATGCCTTCACTGTTTTTAACTTTATTCAGCTGGTGTTTTCATTAATTGATTTGAACAGTGGAATGATCTAATTTCACTAACAAATGTAGAGCCTAATAGTAGTACACCACCAAGCACCTGAACAATTGTCATTTGTTCTTGCAGGATAATGGCGGAAATCAATATAGCTACAAATGGATCTACATAACTTAGCATAGCTATACTCTGTCCTTTTAATCCTTCCATACCAGAGAAAAATAACCAAAACCCAATCCCTGTATTGATAATCCCTAAAATTAAAATAAAAGGAATGGAAGAGCTTGATACTTCAAAGATACCAAAGCCGGAAGTCAAGAATACATATGGCATTAGAAGTAAAGTGGTTGTTCCAAGCTGAATGATGGTCAGCTCTAACTTTCCCATATCCTTAATAAATTGATTTAAAAGCAATAACGCAGCATAAAATGCAGCTGCGATTAATCCAAAGGAAAGTCCAAGCAGATCATCTGAGCTGTATGCTCTCAATCCCTCCCCTACAATCATTAACATCCCTATGATTGCTACACCAATACACACAATTTTCTTGATGGATAATTGTTCCCGAAGTACAAAAGGAGAAAGAATCATCACAAAAACAGGTGCAAAGTAATAACCTAGCGTTGCATTGGCAATTGTCGTATGGTCATACGATTGATAAAGAAAAATCCAATTTCCTCCCAATGCAATACCTGAAAGAATCAAAAATAAAGCATTTGATTTAACTACTTTCCATGATATTTTTTTCTTAATCATGAAGAATATTAACAGTAAAAATATGCATCCTATGAAACTGCTAAGTAAAGCTCTTTCACTCGAAGATAGACCAATGTTTCGAACAACTAAACCAATTGTACCGAAAATAATCATTGATAATATAAACTGAATTTTAGATTTCATCATTCAACCCTACTTTTAAGAGACTTGTAGCTGTCTGGTTTTTTTGCATAATATCACTCACAAAATACATCGTCATACACCTTTTCCTTTCCTAACTTGAATAATTAATAGAAATAATTTATCATACTTACACACATTACAAAAACGAATGTTTATCATGATAGGTATGACAAAATCAGATAGGATGAGGAAAGAGATATGAATATCCAAAAATATATGGCATTTGTCAAAGCAGTAGAATTGGGTAGTTTTACAAAAGCTGCCGAAATATTGGACTATTCACAGTCTGGGATTAGCCGTATGATTAACGATTTAGAAAAGGAATGGGGGATTTTCCTTTTTGAAAGAGGACGTGCCGGTATTAATTTAACCTCTGATGGTTTAAAGTTACTGCCCCAATTAAAGCGAATTTGCAATGAGTATGAAATCTTAATGAAGCAGATCGAAGGCTTACATAATTTGGATTCCGGAATGATTCGTATTGGGACATTTTCCAGCGTAGCATCTCATTGGCTCCCTAACATTATTAAAATTTTTAAGAAGGATTACCCATTAATAGATTTTGAATTTCTGCTTGGTGATTATACTGAAATTGAGAGCTGGATCCTAAATGGGCGTGTTGACTTTGGATTTTTGCGACTACCGACAAAATCAGAACTTGAAACAATCTTTTTGGAACAAGACCGTTTGCTGGCAGTGATTCCACAAAATCATCCTCTTGCTAATTGCGAAAAGTTTCCGATCAACGGCTTACTGAACAGTCCGTTTATGCTGTTGGAAAAGGGGGCAAAAGCAGAAATCTCTGAAATTTTTGAGAGGCACCATATTTCACCGCATGTTAATTTTACAACCTGGGATGACTATGCCATTATGTCTATGGTGGAAAATGGGCTAGGAATCAGTATATTACCAGAATTGATCCTACAGCGTATTCCACACAAAATTATTGCGAAAGAGCTTGAAATTCCTGCTTATAGAAATATTGGTGTTGCGATGAGAGAACAAAAATCACTTTCCCTTGCATCCAAGAAATTTTTAGAATATTTATCATATAGGAACAGAGAGTGAATGAGTATTTACATTTTATGAAACTCTCGAATCCCGTCATTTAGCATCAAATTACTATAAAGAAGTTGTCGGGCATTAATGGGTTTTATCATCTTATTTGTAAACATCCGACACTATGTTCAAAAAAGCCTGCAACGCATGTGTTTTATATGCATTTTTCTTCAGAACGATTCCAATTTTCCATGGGATATATTGACTGCAGATTACTTTTACACAAAGATTCTGTGAGATCATTTCAGTTAATGGCCTTGGAACAATAGCAACGCCTAGTCCATCACGAACTAATGCCATTAACAAATCCCATTGAGTTGTACTATATGCAATATTCGGTACGAATTGCTCCTTACGGCAACTATCTAGAACTACCTGACGCAAAGCGAATGTAGGATCAAACATGATCCAGTCATCGTGTTGTAGTTGTGCAAGTGAAATCTGCTTTTCATCTTTTGAAACATGACCTTTTGGCAAACAGGCAACAAACGGTGCTTCAAAAATAAGTTGTTCTTCTAGTTCCTTACTTTGTGTAGGTAACACTACAAAAGCTACATCCACTTCCCCTTTTTCAACGAGCTTTTCTACACTCAATCCCCCTTCTTCGACAATTTCAAGTGTGACCCCTTTATATTTTTTAGAAAAAGTTTTTGCCACTTGTGGAAAGAAAAATGTGCCAATAATTTGTGGCAGTCCGACTTTTAAATGCCCTTTTACATGTTCACTCATATCTTCAAGCTGTATATTCAACTCCTTCATTTGCTGAAGCATTATAATCGCTTTTTCATATACAAGCTCACCTTCATCGGTTAAACGAATAATTCGATTAGAACGCTCAAAGAGTGTTACGCCGAGCTTTTTTTCCAACCTTTGAATCGTTTTAGAAAGGGATGGCTGTGCGATAAATAGCTTCTCACTCGCCTTAGAAAAGCTTCCACACTCCACAATTGTTTTAAATACCTCGAAGTCTTGTAAGTTCATTCAATTTCCTCCATTATTCCTTTTAGGCATAATCAATATGATTATCATATATTTTACACTATAATCGACTCCCCTTAAAATTTGAGAAAAAGGAGGGATTCAAGTGACTTCATGTAAAGTTGCAGTCGTTCAAGCGGGTTCAATTGTAATGAATAAAGAAAAATGTGTTAACAAGGCCATAAAGTTTATCGAAGAAGCTGGGGAAAAAGGAGCCAATATTATTGTTTTTCCGGAAGCTTTTATCCCGGCGTATCCACGGGGGATGAGCTTTGGGGCAGTAGTAGGCAGCCGTTCTGCAAGTGGACGCAATGATTTTGTGCGTTACGCCAAAAATGCCATAACGGTACCCGGAGTGGAAACAGAACAACTAGGAGAAGCAGTGAAAAAAGCAGGTGCTTATAGTGTTATTGGTGTCATTGAACGCGACCAAGAAACAAGTGGAGGAACACTATATTGCACTGCTATTTATTTTGGTCCAGATGGAAAACTGTTGGGTAAACACCGAAAACTAAAACCAACAGGTAGTGAACGTCTCATTTGGGGTGAAGGTGATGGGAGTACACTCCCTGTCTTTGATACACCTTATGGCAAAATTGGTTCGCTGATTTGCTGGGAAAACTATATGCCTCTAGCACGCGCAGCTATGTATGAAAAGGGGATTCAGATTTATGTCGCACCTACTGCTGATTCGCGTGACACTTGGTTTTCTACTATGAGGCATATTGCTATTGAGGGCCGTTGCTTTGTTTTATCCTGCAATCAATATAGTACTAAGGATATGTATGAAGTTGATTTACTTGAATCAGAGGAAATGCAAAAAATGCCTAATGAAATTACGCGAGGTGGAAGTTGCATCGTAAATCCACTTGGTCAATTTATAGTTGAGCCAGTATTTGGAAAAGAAGAAATACTGTATGCGACTTTAGATTTGGATGACATCACACGGGGTCATTTTGACTTTGATGTTGTCGGACATTATAATCGCAAAGATGTGTTTCAATTAATCGTGAATGAAGAAAAGCAATAGATTTCCTTTTTGGTATTTTTATTCATAAAAGTGCCTACCCACCTGTAATAAATGCTTACTCTGGTAAGGGGTAAATGGTTGTATAAGTATAAAATCACACATACAATAGAGTGCGGACACGCTAAAAATCCTTTTGAATCGGATACGCCCTGCAAGCCCTATCCCTTGCTTCCCTACAAGATTTATTTAATCCATACACTGAGTTTACAAGGATTTAATATTCAGATGATATGATTCGTTTATCAACGAATGAGGAGGCAGTATAAATGAATGTGCGTGCAGTATTTATTGATATGGATGGTACACTACTAACAGCCTCAAACAACATTACCCGCCGAAATATGGAAGGCATTTATAAGCTTATGAATCAGGGAGTCAAGGTTTTCCTTGCTACTGGTCGACACTATGAAGTAACCGCTCCTTACCATAAAGAAATTGGATTGCAAACTCCTATGATCTGTTTGAATGGTGCCGCTATTCACGATGCAGTGACAGGAAGAGCTATTCAAATGAAAACCGTCCGACTAAACGAAGAACGTTTCCACGATCTGACCGCTGAAAATCCTTGTAATGTTATGATCCATACAGTAAATGGACTTTATTGTAAGGAAACAAATGAAGAAATCGATTATTGGACTAAAGTTGGGCAAATTCCGCCAAGTTATATTGGAGATTTAAGACAGGCAAATTACCAAGATGTTCTTAAATATAGTGTTCGAACAGGTATACCAAGTCAGGAATTTTCCGCTATGTTTAAAAACGAAGCAGATGTCATCAATTGGAATGACGGGTTCGAACTGGTTGCTCCTAATGTTTCCAAATGGTCTGCTATAAGAAGTTTACTTCGCGAATTTCGAATTAGTCCAAATGAAGTTGTTGCCATTGGAGACGGACCCAATGATATAGAGATGCTACGGCATGTCGGGACTGGTGTGGCAATGGGGAATGCGAGCGAAGAGGTTAAAGCAGCAGCAGATTTTGTTACAGGACACCATGAAAATGATGGATTAGCTGAGTTTATAGAACGTTATCTTCATAAATCATATGAATCAAATGTGATTTAGGTTATTCAAAAAGGACGGATATTCCGTCCCCAGATTGTCGAGAAAGGGTATCTTTCTCGGCAATTTTTTAGTTTGTCGGAGTATAACCAACAGATTTTTCAATAATTGTCCCTGCTCAAAGTCCTGTTGATTTCCGCTCCAGGTGCTTCGCTTTCCGCGGGCGTGCCGGGGAGCCTCCTCGGCGCTTAGGCGCCTGCGGGGTCTCCCCTGCCCCGTACTCCCGCAGGAGTCTACGCACCTTCCGCTCCAATCAACAGGGGATAATAACTTTAAGTATTGCCACACACTGTTTGCAGCCTGGTTAAGTGTGTGGCAATCTTTTTCATGTTCTGGCAAGCCGCAGTAAGAAGAGCCTGTTCGCTAGCCTTCTTTAATCCCCGTAACCGGCAGTAGCGAAGCCCATGCAGCTCTTTTGAGTCTGCGAAGCTTCGCTCAATTTTTTCCTTTCTAAATTTATAAAGCATTTTTCCCGATCTAGGTAAGCGATTTAATCTTACCTTTTCTTTGTGCTCCTCCCAAACGTGTCGTGTTATGACCTTCACCTTATTTTTTGAACGCGTACATTGGGATAAAAGGGGGCAGTTTACACATTTTTTTGAGTAAGACTTGTATTCTCTATAACCCTCACGGGTTGTTGTTTTGTACATTAACTCTTGGCTATTGGGACAAATGTACTTATCATGTTCCTTGTCGTATGTAAATTTCCATTTAGGGAATAAACCAGTAGTAGGATGATATCTCCTATGGGCAATAACCCCAAAGATTTTTCGATCAGAAAGTCCCTTACAAATAGGGCTAGTTAGATAACCAGAATCTAGCACAACAGCTTCTACTTTAAATCCAAATCGTTGGACCTGACGGTCCAAACGATTCAGATATGGAACAGAATCATGAACATTTCCAGGTGTTACATACACATCTGAATGATATTGAGCTTCATGTCTGTAGTTCGATGATCAAGATAACAGAACATTTCTTGCTTGTTTTCACGGGACATAAATCCACATTCAGGGTCTGTTGTACTGACACGTATTTCTTTAGTCTCTTGCACTTCCTCTCTTTCCTTTAATGGCTTTTTTCCATGATTAAATCTATCCTCTTCAACTGCCTTGTTTAAATCATCAAAATATTCGCGAGTCTCTACTTCGACCTCTTTCTTTGTAAACTTGTTCTTATTTGCATTTGCCTTTAAATGAGTAGAATCCGTAAATAAAACACGACCACCAACCATCTTGTAGTTCATTGCCTGTAAAACAATTTCATCAAAAATCTCCTGAAAAATATCTGTATCTTTAAAACGATGTTGGCGATTCCAACTAATTGTAGAATGATGGGGAACTGGGTCATGGAATTTCAAACCTAAGAACCAACGGTAGGCGATGTTCATTTTTATTTCTCTTTCTAATTGTCGTTCGGAACGAATGCCGTAAATATATCCAATAAGCATCATTTTAAAAAGGATAAGTGGATCAGAGGGGCGCCCGTTATCATCACTATAATATGGACGTACTTTTTCTAGAAGAAACGAGAAATCAATATATTTATCGATTAAACGCAGAAGGTGATCGTCAGGAACCATTTCATCTATTGATACAAATTCATATTCGTTTTGAGTGGACTCTTTAGGTTTGAGCATGGGATTCACCACTTTATTAATAATTTTGTTAATTATATTATAACAAAATAACGCGGTTAATCGTTAAAGTAAATGAATAAAATAAAGGACTGTCCAAGGTATTTCGACAGCCTGAGGACGGATATTCCGTCCCTTTTTTGTGTATGCATTTTAAAAAGCGTTGCGGTGAACCCTGGTGAATCAGGTAGCTAATCACTGAAATATTTTAGTTCATTCCCCATGAATTATTGATACATAAGTCGCCTGATAAGCTGTACTGCAATCAACTGCCAAGGAGATGTGCAAGTTAAATAAAAATTTCTCAGCTTATCAAGTGTGATATGTTATGATGAATAAGTGTGTTAACCTTTCCATTCTTTTAGTTAACATTTAAATATTATCGAACTGGGGGAAATTTATGTATAAGCTACGAGGTCATCATCTTTTTTGCCTTCTTGGATATCGTGGAATGGGCTATTCCAAAGAATACGTGGAAAATATGACACGTTTGCATCAAACCTTAAGAAACGACCCCAAGACGTGTATTCAGCTTGTAAATGAACCTGATTATTTGTGTGAAAAGTACCCCAACTCCGGTGAATATCACTGCCAACACGATAATATTTATGAAAGAGATGCCGTTATTTTAGAGAAATTGGAGCTAAAAATCGGGCAAGTTCTGAATTGGGAGGACGTTGAGTCACACATCCAAAAGTATGTCGTACCCTCCGATATTCAAACTGTGTGTGAAACTTGTTTCTGGCGTTCATATGGAGTTTGTGAAGAAGGTATTCAAGAGATTCTTGAAGGGAAGGGCTTAAGGGAAGTTAAATAAGTCCTCGCCTTTTATTAAATCGTTCCGTTTTGTGCAATTTTATATTTTGGGTTGATATGACAGCTTTCGTCAATTCGACAAATGATTTGGCATTGGAGGATGATAGCAAATATCATCCTCCTTTTATTCATTTTATTATCCTTTCTTTTTTCTGAGAGGACATGGAGGTTTTTTTCCGTTTACCATTTCCCCTTTTTCCCCCAAAGTCCCTATTCCCTTTATAGTTTCTCCTTGATTTCTCTTGTGTCTTTGGTTTCTTGGCATATCTCGGTGCCTCGGAGGTCAGCTGAACGGGAACATCCCGCTGTTCCTTCGACAACAATTTCAATGCAATTGAAACCAATGCTATCGAATCATATTGATCGAGCAATTCGCTTGCAGCTTGCTTAAACTGTGTGTAATCCTCCTCTTCAACCAATTGAATCATATTTTCTACTGCCGCTCGCTGTATAGACTCCATTGCCTCCGCTACTGTCGGTATAGATTTACGCTCGATCCTACCTTTCGATGCTTTTTCAATACTGTGAATCTGTCCCTTTTCCCTCGGTGTTGCAAATGTAATAGCTACCCCCGTCTTTCCTGCTCGCCCTGTTCGACCAATTCGATGAACATAACTTTCCGAGTCTTGAGGAATGTCAAAATTGTAGACGTGAGTTACCCCTGAAACATCAATTCCCCTCGCAGCCACATCGGTCGCAACTAAAATATCAATGGTGCCCTCACGAAATTTATTCATCACGACATCTCGCTGTCGTTGATTTAAATCTCCGTGCAACCCATCCGCAAGATACCCTCTTTTATTCAATGCATCACTTAATTCATCTACGCGTCTTTTGGTTCTTCCAAAAATCACCGCTAATTCCGGGTTATCCACGTCTAATAGACGGCAAAGTACATCAAATTTATCTCGTTCATTTACCTCATAATAAATTTGCTTTACACTTGGAGAGGTAACTTCCTTCGCTTTTATCTTTACTAACTCTGGATTGCTCATAAATCTTTCCGCAAGATTTTGAATCGGTTTGGGCATGGTTGCAGAGAATAACAAGGTTTGTTTTTCTTCAGGGGTCTCTTTGAGGATTCGTTCGATATCCTCCAAAAAGCCCATATCTAACATTTCATCTGCTTCATCCAAAACCACCACAGAAATGCGATCTAACTTCAGTGTTTTACGTTGAATGTGGTCCAAAAGTCTTCCAGGTGTTCCCGTAATAATGTGAGGTCCCTTTTTTAAGGCCTTGATTTGACGATCTATTGACTGACCTCCGTAAATTGGGAGAGAAGTTATGCCCATGTATTTCGATAACCGATTGATCTCTTCTGAAACCTGAATAGCTAATTCTCTTGTCGGTGCAATTGCAATCGCCTGAACATATTTTTTGCTCGTATCTACTTTCTCCAAGATCGGTATGGCAAAGGCAGCCGTCTTTCCTGTACCTGTTTGAGCTTGACCAATTATATCCTTACCTGTCAAAGCTATGGGAATGGCTTTCTCTTGAATTGGGGATGCTTCCTCAAATCCCATATCCGTAATTGCTCTTTGAATGGGTTCACTAATGCCCATTTCATGAAATGTTGTCATACTTCAAAACCCCTTCTTAGTGTTGATTATTTTTATATTGGACTAAACTCCTTGATTGAATGCAATAAATGAATTGATATTATACTTCAATATCTCTTTCATAGTTGGATCCTTTTTGTGAGTAGATGCCAATCATATGCAAACCTAATTCATTGTTTGAATCATTTTTGCTACTTTCTAATTGCCAGCTTGATTAAGCCAAAAACTGATAGAGACTTCCAATCTTAAATGTTAAAAAAGAAGGATGTACAGAATACATCCTTCCAAACCACTTCATAAAGGCTTTGTAACCCTTATTTCCATTTACCAGTTAATACCTCTCCTCGGTCTGTTGCAGGTGCAGGTATTCTTGATAAATTGGAGATTTCAGTATACATTTCTGGTGTCATTTTAAAATCGGCAGCAGCTAATGAATCTTCCAACTGGTTTAAATTACGTGCACCAATAATTGGGGCAGTAACAGCAGGATTTGCTTTTACCCAAGCAACGGCTAAAGTTGCAGGTTTCACATCATGCTCTTTTGCATATTTGGTGAAGTGTTCAGCCGTGATAAAATCTTCATTTGCACCGTAACGGTCTTGATAGCGGGCATTTTGTACAAGGCGCCCCTGCTCAGGACTTTTGTTCACTCCATATTTTCCTGAAAGAAGTCCAGCACCAAGTGGGCTGTAAGTAATGACTCCAATTTGTTCGGAAGCAGCCATTGGTAAAATTTCAACCTCTGCTTGGCGTTTAACGAGGTTATACATTGGTTGGATTAATTCAAAACGAGAAAGTTGCTCTTTTGCAGAAATTCCTAATGCTTTTGTGATTTGCCATGCTGCCCAATTGCTTACTGCTGGATAAAGAATCTTTCCTTGACGCTGCAAGTCATCGAGTGTTCGCAGCGTTTCCTCCATTGGAGTTTGTTCATCAAAATCATGGACGAAATAAAAATCAATATAATCTGTCCTTAAGCGACGCAGGCTATTTTCAATCCCTTGCATCATATGTTTTCGAGACAAACCTCTTGCATTTACATCAGCACCCGTGTTCCAGAACACTTTTGACGTTAGTACGATTTCGTCTCTTTCATGTGCAATACATTCTCCTAGAATTTCCTCAGAACGCCCATAAACATCGGCAGTATCGAAGAAGTTAATACCAGCTTCCCGACAACGTTTATACATGGCTTTAGATGTTTCTTCATCAGCGTCCCCGCCAAAAGACATTGCACCAAAACATAAATTTGAAACCTGGATTCCCGTTTTTCCTACTGTACGAAATTCCATTATATACCTCCATTATTTATTCGTTCTTTTATTAATATAAGGTTAATTTGCATCCTTATTTGCAACATAATCAGTTCTAGGAACCGTCGGAAGATTATCTTGTTTAAACATCTGTTTGTATTTATAAAAAGAAACAGGAGTCTTCCAATCTTTCATTTAACGCAATTTGTTGATTATGAACAAATCAATCTAATTTGTAGATTTTAGTAACTCCTTCATTAAACGACTTTCTCGTAATTCGCCACTTTTCTATTAAGGCTAAATGAAACCGCCGCAATAATTACAGCAATGGCCACTGATGCAGCCCCGATCCAGCTCACTGATAGTACGGATGTGCTTTTTACTGCAATACCACCAATTCCTGCCGCTGCCGCTATCCCTAACTGTATGAATGAGCCATATAAGCTAAGCATAATTCCAGAAGCTTCAGGAGCAAGCGATACCAGGTTATATTGCATACCTGGCCCAGACGACCATGCCGAAAAGGACCAAAGCATAAGCAACGGAATGGCAACAAAAGTTGACCTGGCGATGGTAGAGAGTAAGACAAGAGCTAAACAATGGACAATCAAACCGCCAACAAGAGTTTTGGGGTTTCCAATCCTATCCGTCATAAATCCACCAAACTTGGAACCTATTAAAGTTGCGATACCAAACGCAAACAGGGCACCGCTCACTTCTCGTCCACTCATTGCTGTAATGGTTAGTAGGAATGGTGCAATATACGAATACATCACCCCATATCCTAACTGCCAAAAGAACGTTACACCAAGGCCCATTACTATTTTCGGGTTCTTTAAATAAGCAAGTTGCTTGCCCAGAGGAACAGTGGACCCGTTAATCGTGGCCGGAATCGTTCGGATGATAACGAAGATTGCTAGTAAACTAAGAACACCGATCCCCACGAAGATTAGCTTCCAATCGTAGAGGAGCGCTACAACACGACCAATTGGTACACCAATGATGATGGCTGCACTAAACCCAATAATAACGGTACCAATAGCACTAGCTTGTTTCTCGGGCGGTGCTATTTTAGCTGCAGCAGTCTTCGCAGCAATGGCAAAAACTCCACTTCCTAAAGCAAGAATAATCCGTGAGACGATTAGAAAACCGAAGCCAGGAAGCGTAAAAGTCATTACACTGCCAAGCACCATTAAAATAAGAGAAAATATCAATAACTTCCGCTGATTCAATTTTGTCGTTGCCATCACAACGAGAGGAGAACCAACCGCATTCGCAATCGCAAATACGGTGATCAGTTGTCCTGCTGCTGATACCGAAACGTGATTGGAGGCAGCTACTTCATCCAGAATGCCTGCAATGACATACTCCGATGTACTAACCATGAACGTTATCAAGGCAAGCAAGTAAATTTTCCAAGTGTTTTTCATATTTTTGCTTTTCACCCCTTTGAAATTCCAGATTCTCTTTTGTTAAAAAACATAAGGTAGCATTACGTCATGGCTACTGTTGGGTGAAAAAAATGTTATTTAACGACATTACCTATTTTATTTTAATTTCCCGCCAAATACCGGGAAGAAGCTATGCTCACCATAATTCTGGATGTGCTCTACATTCTTTAACGTTTCCATATCTGCATCGCTGATGACAAAATCAAGCTCTAAATTGTTTCTCATGTGATTCAGATTTGCAGTCTTAGGAATGACTACAAGACCCAGCTGGATATCATAACGTAAGCAAATTTGAGCAACAGATACTCCATACTTATCCGCTATTACCTTAACCTTTGCATGATCGACAACTTCACCGTGCGCAATTGGTGAATATGCCTCTACAAGGATGTCATTCTTCTTGCAGAATTCAATTAGTTCCAAAGGAGTATTGCTCACATGTGCCAATATCTTATTTACCATAGGCTTGATCTCACAGCTTGCAAGAATATTCTCTACATCATCCTGAAGGAAATTAGAAACACCGATAGCCTTTACCTTGCCTGTCCTATAAGCATCCTCCATTGCCTTCCATACTTCTTTGTTTTCCTCGAAGTAACGATTCTCCTCACGGAACTCTACCCAAGGCTGTGGGCTGTGGATAATCAGAAGGTCAATGTAATTCAGTCCCATCTTTGCTAAAGACTCATCAATGGACTGCGTAACTGCATCATAGGTCTTTGCTTCTGCAGCAACCTTTGTCGTGATGAAAAGTTCTTCTCTTGCAACACCGCTGGAACAGATTCCCTCGCCTACACCAGCTTCATTCATATAAGCCTGAGCAGTATCAATATGACGATATCCGATCGATATCGCATCAAGCACTGCCTGTGCCGCCTGAGCATTATCAAGCAGCCAGGTACCAAGACCTATTTTTGGAATTTCTATACCATTTGCTAATTTGTATGTTTCGTTAAACATGCTTTTGTCTCCTTTGAAATGTTAAATTTCTTATTTTTCTGGAATCGTTTCATTGATGCACGCTAGTGCGTTCAGTGTTCTTGGAAATCCCATATATGGGAGACAGTGAGTGATGGCGGTGATCAATGTTTCCTTGTCATTACCTACATTTTTGTTACCCTGCACATGTGCCTTTACTTGACCTTCTGCGCCGCCTAAGCTACTTACGATGCAGAGTGTCAACAGCTCTCGTGTTTTTAGATCAAGTCCCCCGCGGGTGTAGAAATCTCCGAAGCAAAAAGCAGAAAGATAATCTTGCATATGCTTTTGATTTGCTGGGGCAGCCTCACGCATTTTTGCGATTATCTCACCAAAAATCTCTACCTGAGCAGCAAGTCCCCTCTCAAAACGATCATCTTCATCTACAGTCTTTTGACTTTCAATGGGTAAAGCAATATTCATTGCTTTGAAAACCTCATTGACTTCATTGATGGCGTTTAATGTTTTCGGAAATCCAATGTAGGGAGCACACTGGTAAACGGCCTCTTTTATTTCCACAGGTGTCAGCTGGGCGTTCAGTGCGGCAATTACATGTGCCTTGAGCTGAGGCAGCGTCTGGTTCGTGGTAAGCACTGCCAAAGTAATCAACTCACGTTGCTTGTCATCTAGATTTCCTTGATAGAAAACCTCTCCAAAAATGAAGCGGCTAAGAATGTCCTGAAAATCAGGATCGGTAGCATATGCGGCTGGAACTCCATTTCCAAATAGCTGGTTGTATTTTTCCTTGCTCTTTTCAATGCGATCCATAAATAAGCCTCCTGTTTCAAGTTCATTTACTTTTTTTAATCCAAAAGTTCGCTGCAACATAATGCTTGAAAAATTAATATTGATTGATTAATCAACAACTGTTTATAATTATAAAAAAGCTTTTCATACTTTCAATGGTTAAATGAACGCAATTCGTTGATTACTCAACAAATCCATTAAAATTGTTCATTATCTTTAGAGTGATTGGAGAAATAAAATGTCTAAAGTAGATAGAAGAATAGCCAAAAGCCAAATAGCGATAAAAAATGCTGTAACTGAACTGATGTCTGAAAAAAGTTTTGATGACATTACCATTCAGGATATTGCGGACAGAGCAGATGTGAATCGAGGAACCATTTATCTTCATTACACGGATAAATACGACCTCCTGGATAGGATGATTGAAGAACATATGGACAATCTCCGAGAACTGTGCCAATTGGCCTCTGAGATGACGTTTCAAGAAGGAAATTATGTCTGGTACGAATACTTTGAGCGTCATTATTTATTTTTTTCAACGATGTTAGCAAGTAAAGGTGCACCCTATTTCCGTAGTCGCTTTCTTGATTTAGTGATTGAAGAGTTTAAAGCTGAAGTGAATTCAACCGAAGGAAAAAATCAAGGATTAAGTGATGACGTGATTCTTCAATTTTTTGGTTCGGCGGTTGTTGGGGCAGTGGAATGGTGGTTCAAAAATGGTATGCCATTGCCAGCTCGTATTATGGCAGAACAAACGGGGGCATTGTTAGATAGAAACCTAGAATAATTGAACAGCATTTTTAAAGAAATCAAATAAACCTGAGTCTCTATCTCAACAGGACTCAGGTTATTTGGTTTATCAATATCTTGGTCAAAATCTCCTTCAGATAAGGGTACTGTTGAAAAGTGTATTAGTACCTTAGAACCCCACTGCTTTAGTGGCGGGAGTTGTCAGGTAGGTGATAACAGCCAGTATACTTGTCGAAATGATTTTTTCGTAAGTAAATAAAATATCTAGTAAGAACTAACCAAACAATATTAAAAAGTTCATAAAAATTTAACAATTCGTTAAGAAATGAGAAGTTCTTTTATCCATATATTTTGGATAAAGGAGGTGAGGGAAAATGTCAGATGAACCTCAAGGACAGCCTCAAGAACAAACTCAAGAACAGCTCGAAGAAAATAGTCACACTCTAAAAAATGAAATTAAACATGAAATTAAACATGAATTAAAAGCTGAATTCAGTAATTTTCGTCAAAAAAGAAAACGCCTTTTAGTCTACTCAGTATGCCTATTTGCTCTCGGAGTATTGATTGGCTTTGGAGGAGGAAGGGCTACTCATTTCGATCATCACTATGAACATGATCACATTCAAAAATGGCATCATAAACAATAATAATATTCACTTATACCGCCTGAAAAAATTTATTAAAATTCTATATAAATATAAAGGATCGCCTATATATATCTTGGCGATCCTTTTTTTAACTGGTTATCGTTATTAGCTTTAAGTGATAGCTGAAGATATTAAATGGTTAACAATTTATAAGAAATTTACAGAATTTAAATCTAAACTAAAAAAATAAAGGTTAGAATTATCATAACTAACCTTAAGATATAACCATATTAATTATGGAAAACAAAAATTATTCTAAATGAAAGGATGATCTTTATTATGTATATTTCCTACCAAAACTATCAAGGCGGAATTAATAATTTGGTGGTAGTAGAAAGCAATGGTGTGGTTACAACAAGTTTAAAAGATAAGGAAACAGCGATAAGAACCCATAAAAGAAAATTAAAACGTTTAAAGGCGAAACAAACGTGAACAAAACCTAATAAAACGTACATTTAAACAAGCAAAACAACAAACAAACATCTCTTCTTTTGATTTTTCTACTTTTTTCTAATCAAACTCCAAAAGAATTTCTAAATGACGGTGTTTCCCCTTTTTTAAAAATTTCCTTAGGAAGAAAAGACTAATAAATTCAATAATAAGAATAGATTGAACTAAGTCTTTTTAATATTTCGGTAAAATATTATGAAAATTGTTAATAATCAGTTAAGAGTCCGTTACCCTTATTCTATTTTCTCTGCATTTTTGTATGATGGGAGTGTACCAAAAATTAAAACAATCAAGGAGGAATTTAAAAATGAAAGATTTAAAGAAATGGGTTTTTGGAGTATTGGCGTCTTTCATCTTGGTAGGAGCTGCCTCAGGTTGTAGCAATAATAAGGATGCAAATACCCAACAAAATCAAGACGGTGGTGCGGGTGATTCTCAAAATAGCGGCTCAGATCAAGGAACAGATCAATCTGGTAATTAATATAAGGAACTGGCGGCACCCCTGGATAAACACAAGAAACATGCTTGGTATTTCAAGCGTGTTTCTTGTAATAACTAGTGATGAGGAATTGTTAGTTTATATTAACTGCAAGAAAATTTATTAAACCCGCGGCGTATCTACAGTATAACACCTGAAAAATCCCCTTTTAATACTTCCTTTTCATTCTGATTTTTACATAAAAAGGATGCAAGAATAGCGGTTCTATTATTTTCTTGTCTTTCATATTTTTCAATTTTAACTTCACATATTATTGTATCTTCTGTAAACACAGGTCGTAAAAACTCAAAATTCATAGTACGTGCCAATACGTTATGATCTCCACCTACTTTTGTTGGTAGAGTGGCCGTTAATAACCCTTGAACAACAAGTCTTCCCTGTTCATCTGGAGTTATATGATGAATCCCTTCATCACCTGAAATCTCTGTAAATAATTCAACGTCCCTTACAGTAAACTTCCGTTCAAAAGTAATGATATCTCCTTCTTTTAATGGCATATAAATTCCCCCTCAATGTTTTATATTGTTTGGGTAATGGCAATCTGAATATTACAAAAAATAACATAATATTCAACTATCCGGCTTTGTAAGTAATAAAGAGACTGATTCGTCAGTGAAGTATTGGGATGGAGTTATGTGAGAAAATCTAGAGGTTTCCAATCTCTTGGTTTTATGTTGGTACTCATCCATTTCTTTAGTGGTGTTTGATATGGGATGGCGGCGATTAAATGATTATTGTGCCAGCTTGCTGCTCCGGAACGAATCATTTCATCGAGCAAAATTGGAATCTCGGTGTGTGCAAGACTTTCAAGGTTCTACTTCCAGTATTGATCTCATCGTTATCTTTTAGCTTTTTATCGACTCGATAAGGTTCTACAGGCTGATCTAACCAATCTGCACTACAGGCTTCAGGGTCACATCCATTAATTAAATCAGCATCCCATTTGTGTGCAGCAATTTTAACACTTTTATTTTTTTGAAGATGAAAATTGCCTCCTACATGGTCACTATGATAATGCGTGTTCACAATAAGGTGTAACTCTTCTGGTGATACGCCTGCTTCATTCATTAATCGTTCTGTTTCTTTCGTATCACTCCCAAAACCAGTGTCAATAAGGATTGGGAGCTGATCCTTAATCAAGATCATGTTTGCGCTTGGGAATTTTGTTTCAAAGAAAATAATATTGGATGTTTTCATTAAGCTTTTCCTCCTAAAATACAAAACTCCTCCTCAATTAATATGTGACAAATATTCAAATGCTGTTGTTCCGTATACGCTTTTAAAATGTTTATTTAAATGAGATAAATCAACAAAACCACAATCCACTACTACTGAATATATATCTCCGTTTTTTTCTATTAACTGCTTTGCACGTTCTATTTTGCAGTTAAGAAAATATTGGAATGGTGAAATTCCGGTATGAGACTTAAATAATCTGATAAACTGAAATTTCGATAAATTAAGCTCATTACATATCTCATCAAGTTTTAGTACATTTCCTAAGTTGGCATGAAGCATCTCTTTTGCTTTTCTAATTAGAACATTATCTTTCTTCTTATCGATAGAAAGATTAGTTTGAATAAGGCTATCTGTGAGGGATAAGAGTAATTCACTGCACATTGCCTCATCTTTTTCGCGTAATATTGCTTTTGCAAGACTTAATATTCTTTGTTCAAGTCTATGATCATACACAATAGGGGTCGGAAAAAGCACTTTATCCTTCTTCTCCATAACCTCTAAAAGCAATTGCGGCTCAATATATAGCATAACATAATCAAGTCCTGCCTTATGATCATGTGCCATTCCGTCATGTGCCTGTTCTGGATTAAAAAGCATTACACCATTTTGATAGGATAATTGTAAGCTGCCATCCAGGTTATATTGTTGAATACCACGCAAGGTTACCCCAATAGCATACTCCTGGTGGGAATGCTTTTTATAAGTAAAATCAGTCATACTTGCTGACAAGGCAGTAACACCTGCTGATTTTTTATAGATAAATTTATCCATTAAATTCACCTCTTATTTAACTTCCCTACAACCATATCATTATTCCGGAATATGCTAAAAACAAAGCCATTAATATATTAACAATCTTACTATGATTCTGTAAAAACTTCTTGAAGATTGAACCAAAAAGAACCCAAGTAATAAATGCCAAAAATCCAATAAGCGTTATGGTGAAAACACTTATAGTCACCGCAGGCATTGCGGTATAGTGCGGCATAATAAAGCTAGGAATGACAGTCATGGTAAAAAGGAGCACCTTTGGATTTAAAAACTGCATAAGGAAACCTGATTTAAAGGTACCAGATTGGTTTACAGTTGGTTTTGATGTATCCGCTTTGTAGATTTGATAAGCAAGATAGAACATATAAAAACTTCCGATGATCTGTATAACAATCAAAATTTTAGGTATGATCGTTATCAGCAATGTATTCAACATAGCGGAAATAACTAGTAATATACCAAATGCAATCGTTGCTCCGTACGTATATTCCAGTGCCTTCTTCGTCCCCAAATGATGCACGGTGGATAATATGACGATATTAGTTGGCCCTGGTGTAAAAGTAACAATAATACAGTAAATTAAAAAAGATGTAATATTCATCAGAAAAAACTCCTTTCAAGGTTTTCTCATGTAATAATACATCTTCAAATTAAATGCCTATAGTATATTATTGCAGGATTATAAAACTTCTGAAAAGTTAACGATACTCATTTAGCCTTAAAAGGCTCAGCCTTTTTTCAGTTTTTATTTTTATAGGAATTTAAATACAAAAGAGGACAGAAAATTCTATCCCCCTGCTTTTACTAACAGGTTCTGTTTTAGGGTGTAAAAACAAGAAAAAAATATCAAATTAGGCTCTAATTTATCAATTAAATAAGTAAAATAAGCGAGATTTTTCGGTTAGATGCAGAATGAAGCTCGTTTCGGGGTATATATGGGGAGGTTTTCCGGTTATGCAAAGGAAAAGCTCCCCTTTTAGAACTTTTTCGAGCCAATAGGCGGATTCTCTCCGCCTATTGAAGCTAGTTTTAATAATAATTACTAAATAAGCGGAATTTTTCCGTCTATTTATCAGATCGGGCGCTTAACCTTTACATCGTTTTTTTCTTTTTTAAGGTAACGATCACGACACCTATCATTATGATAAAACCACCAATAAAAAAGTTTACGTCTAATTTTTCTTTTAACAAGAGCCATCCTAAAAAAGAACCTACAAGTGGTTGGAAAAAGAAAAACAATGAGCCGATTCCAGCATCCATTAAATCCATACCTTTATTCCAAAGAAAAAATGCTCCAGAAGTTGAAACTACTCCAAGATAAATAACTCCTACAATGATTAGAATGTTTTGATAATATACATCATTCGCTTGAAGTTCCCATATCATTGCCGGTGTAGTAAAAATAAGTGCAAATAATACAGCATAAGTCGTTATGATTAAGGAAGAAAGACGTTTAGAAGCAACCTTTACATAGACTGATAATAACGCCCAAGTGACTGCGGCTCCCACCAATATGATACTTCCTGTTAAGTAAGTTCCAACCTTTGTATCCCAACCAATTACAATAACAACTCCAAATGTTGCTAATAAAACAGAAATAATCTTTCTAACGGTCAGTTTTTCCTTTAATATAAATCGTGCAAAGACCACAATAAAAGCTGGTGTAGCGGATGTAATCAAAGCTCCAGTGTGTGCATCAGATAATTTTGTGCCAATGAATTGGAAAGCAATGGATACGAAGTACCCTATAAAACCAATCCAAGCTAATAGGAACCAATCATTTTTCTTAATAACGGTGCGATTACCATTTTTTATTTGAGTCATTTTTAATACAATATACAAAAAAACAAACGCTATAACATACCGTACCCATACCAGGGTTAACGGTGGAATATAACCTAATACATATTTACTGACTACATACATACCGCCCCACATGCTTGCGGCTAAAGATAAACAGATTGCTCCAATTAAATTTTGCTTCATTATAATACCTCCGTCTTTTTAAAAGGGAATTTAAATGAACTTTCCCTAAGACGAGGCATGATTTTAATCGTAACAATTCATCCCTCGACTTAGGAATGAATAGCTGGTTGGTCGTTTTCAAAAACATCTAAATATAATCTCATTACTTAATCCCCCCGTATTTATATTTTCTTAATTTTAACATATTTCCAAATTGATTATAAAATAAAAAAGAGCTATCTTTAGTAGCTCTTAAATAGTAATTATAAATTCGATTAAAGCTCCTCACCATTTGTTGCGATAACGTTTTTATACCAATAAAATGACTTTTTCTTCTTGCGTTCTAATGTTCCAGAGTCATCATCGTGCTTATCAAAATAATTAAAGCCATAACGCTTACTCATCTCACCAGTTGATGCGCTTTTTCCTTTTATTCTTTGATAAATTCCTTTGTACTTCTTACTGTATCAATTGGGCGAACTAATTTTTCAATTTCTGCACGTTTAGGCTCTAAGAATGGTGGTAAAGATAATTTTTCCCCAAGCGTTTCATAAGGTTCGTCACCCATAAAACCAGGACCATCTGTAGCGAACTCAAATAAAATTTGCGGTGCCACTCTTGCGTATAATGACTCAAAAAAGTGACGATTTACATAACCGGAAGTATGAAATCCAAAACCATTCATTCGTTCAATCCATTCTTCTAAAACAGAGCGATCTTCTACACGGAATGCCGCATGGTGAACCGTCCCAAAACCTTGGCGGGCTCCAGGTAGAATGGCATTATACTCTACAATAACAGAGGCACCATTCCCGCCATCCCCCACTTCAAATAAATGGAATGACCCTTCTTTATCTGTCTCTCTAAATAATAGAACTTTTTCCATCATTTCTTTAAAGTAATCAAAATTCGCAATTCGAACAAAAACAGGTCCTAAACCAGTAATCGCATATTCTAATGGAATTGGACCTTTCTGCCAAGGTGTGCCAGATTCTACCCCTTTATTGAATTCGTCTGAAATCAATTGATAGTTTTGATCATCAAAATCAACGAAAGAAAGAGTTTTCTTGCCAAATTGCTCCTTAATACCAGTATGCTTTACTTCTAGGCGCTCAAAACGTTTTACCCAATAGTCTAGTGCAGCATCACTTGGTACACGGAACGAAGTCTTTGAAATTTCGTTTGTACCATGTACACCTTTCGGAATGCCAGGGAAGTCAAAGAAAGTCATGTCTGTGCCTGCACTGCCTTTATCATCTGCAAAGAATAAATGATAGGTTTGAATATCATCTTGATTTACGGTTTTTTTAACTAAGCGCATACCTAAAACATACGTGAAGAATTCATAGTTCTTTTCCGCACTGCTTGTAATCGCTGTTACATGGTGTATTCCTTTTAAATGGTTCATTATATATTCCTCCTAGGAAGTCAGATTTAATTTAAAATTAATGGACGTAATTTTTCTTCGATCTCTTTTCGTTTTGGTTCCAAAAATGGTGGAAGTGCCAGTGCTTCTCCCATTGTTTCCATTGGTTCGTCTGTCGCAAATCCCGGTTTATCCGTTGATAATTCAAACAAAATACCGTTTGGTTCCCTGAAATACAAGGCCTTAAAGTAATACCGTTCCACTTTCCCTGAATTCGGTAACCGGTACTCTTTTAAACGCTCTGCCCATTGTTCATATTCTTCCTCATTCTGAACACGAAAGGCAACATGGTGAACACCTCCGCGACCTAAGCGAACTCTTGGCAAATCAGTCCTTGTTTCAATATGAACTTCCGCACCACTGCCGCCTTCGCCCGTCGCATAAATCAAGATATCGGGATAATCCCCCTCAAGTGATGGATAGGAACCGACAAATCGAAAACCCATTACTTCTGTTAAAACACCGATCGTTGGTTCTGCAATGGAGACCGTAAGAGTTACAGGTCCTAAACCAATAATGGCATGTTCCAATGGAATGTCATCCCTTTGCCAAGGAACCCCTGCTCGCACACCTTTTTCATCGTTATCGGCGACAAGGATTAAACGAGTCCCCTCGAAATCTCTGAAAGCCAAAGTATCACGATTTGCTCTTTTTTGAATATCATCATGTTCAACCTCGTATTGTTTAAAACGATCTTTCCAAAATAACAATGAATCCGAATTTTTCACCCTTAGTGATACAGTAGAAATATCTGATGTTCCCCTGTATGTTTTTCCAAGATGAGGAATGTCAAAGAACGTCACGTCAGTCCCTGGGGTTCCTTCCGCGTCAGCATAGAAAAGATGATAAGATTCTGTATTATCTTGATTGACGGTTTTCTTTACCAATCTCATTCCTAAAATTTTTGTATAAAATTCATAATTTTTTTCCGCTTTTCCTGTTAATATTGATACATGATGTAGTCCTAAAAGTTCCATCTCCTAATCACTCCTGTCAAAAGATTAATTACGTTCTTTTGTTCGCTTGTAATGAGTAAAAGTACTTAGAATAAAAATGCATCTAAAGCATATTGGCCAGGACCCACTAAAGCTATACCCATTGCCACTGCAAGCAAAGTTAAGTTATACTCATAACCATTTGATGTTGCCCATATTCCGTTTGCACCATGCACTTTCGCGATCGCCATTACCATGGTTCCCGCAATCATAATTCCTGCAAGTGGTGTTAATAATCCCAAAGCAAACAATGTACCCCCAACAAGTTCTGCTAATCCTGCAAATAGAGCCATGGTTATCCCGGGCTTCATGCCAATGGATTCAAACCATCCACCGGTTCCTTTCAATCCATATCCACCGAACCAACCAAACAATTTCTGAGCACCGTGTCCCATGAACAATACTCCAATTACCAGACGAATGATTAATAATCCAATATTTATCATCTTTATTTCCTCCTTGTATTTTATCTCGAATTCGAGATATTATTCTAAAAAAAATTGCGCTTATTCAATCATGAATTGCTTTAGATTTTTGCATTAATATCCGAAAGAGCAAATTATTGCATTTCCCATTCAGTAATTTAATCCCCCCTTAACAAATCTTGAATTTAATTATCTTGAATATGAGATAATAATAATACTTATAATTTTTTTTGTCAATAACTTTTTATTTTAATGCTCTAATATTATTCATTGTTGATAAAAGAAATACACCATAGGCGGCGGAATCCTCCTATGGTGAGTGAAGTGAATATCTTTTTATCATTAAGCTTATTTTATTAGAAAGAACAGGATCACTGTTCTTTCAAATCATGAACAAGGATCCCCTTAAAGAATATTCCTAGCTAGACAGTTGTTGTGCAGGAGTAAACATGTAGTTTCTAATTAAAATAGTTACCAAACTTAGGACCAATGATAGGATTCCGACCAATACAACATATTGTGTACCCATTCCTGATATAAATAACCCGCCTGCTGCTGCACCTAATGTTGTTCCTACGTTACAGGCTGATATAAATAAGCCATTGGCAAAATCAGGTGCTTCGGGAGCTGAAGACGCAATCAAATATTGATTAATATTTGCCATTATTCCTCCAGCCAATATTCCCCAAATTAAAGTTATTATTGCCATAGGTATCCTAAACTGTCCTGTGAAGAAAAAAATGATGTAAATAGCACCCAATAACACAGGAAAAGATACTACAGATTTGGTGGCACTATGCGTAAGCAACTTTCCTGCAACAATGTTTCCAATCATATTGGCTCCACCGAAGATGAATAACGTTAAACTTATGGTATTCGGAGACATATTCGTTACAGTTTTCAGATATTCAGCAAGATAACTATAAACGCCAAAGATTGCTGAGTTTAACAAAATGACGGTAACAATGGAAAACCATATAATAGGTTTTTTCAATACGGAAAGTTGTGTTCCATAAGAAAGTCTTTCTTCCACTGGCATAGTTGGTACAAAAATCAATGTAGCAATCAAAACAACAAAATTAACAATAGCAAAGAATGCCATCGCCATTTCATACGAAACGGCATTATCAATAAAATTGGCGATCGGTACACCGGCTACCATACCAGCAGATACTCCGATAAATATTTTAGAAACAGCTTTTGGAGCCTCTTCTTTACTTACCGAGGAAGCAGCTACCGTAAATGCCAAAGAACAGTAAATTGGATGAAAAAAGGCTGGAATGATACGGGCAATTAGGAGAATCGTAAAGTTAGATGTAAAGATGGATACAATGTTTCCTAAAACGAAAACACCTAATACAAGTAACATGACCTTCTTACGATTGATCCCGGAAAACAATAACGGCATCGTTGGTCCAGATACAGCAATAGTCAGAGCAAAGAGACTAACAAGCAATGCTGCTTTTGATATGCTGACATGAAAGTGATCAGCAATGGAAGGCAATAACCCAATAACCCCCATTTCGGTATTTAAGATACCGAATACTCCTATAGTTAATATGAAAATCAACAAATGATTTGGTTTAGTCAAAAAAACAACTCCTTTAATTTTAATCAGCATTCATGACAGGAGTAAGTATAAACGTTAGAGTTAACTCTAAATCAAGGGAAAAATTTTTTGTAAAAAAATAATTTTAGAGCTCTTTCTTGATTTCACCCAGGTAGTAAATAATACAAACGAGCCACAAGTACTTCATATAGACATGTATGAAGTACTTGTGGCTCTCCTCTGTTAATTATGATTGGAAACCTCTATTTTATCATTTTTATGAATATCTTCTGTTCCGGCATCCAATGCAGTCTTATAATATAAGCATTTATGCTCGATGACTTCCATGGTTTTTTTTAGTTCTTCCATTTGTGCTTCTACATTCGCTTTTCGCTCCAGAAACATTTCATATCTTCGTTGCAAGGTGGAATCCCCTTCAGAACACCAATCAATGAAATTTTTTATTTCCTTAATAGGCATCCCTGTGGATTTCAGGCATTCAATTACTTTTAAAGCACCGATATCGGATTCTTTAAACAATCGTGTTCCGCTGGGTGTCCGTTCAACAAAAGGCATAAGTCCCTCCTTGTCGTAGTAACGCAAGGTATATACTGTGAGATTCAATTCTTTTGCAACTTCGCTGATCGAATATGTCTTCATCATCTATCTCCTACTCTTTATGATATAGATTTCGAGTTAACTCTATGTTCGAAAGCATGCTATCATGCTGTATGAAAAATGTCAAAGCTTAACGAAATCATTTGTGGAGTTATGCTTAAAACCTTATCGCTTGACCTAGAGTTAACTATAGGGATTATTCTAGTTTTTGCAAGAGAAAAAAAGAGTAATGAATCTAGGGGAATTTAAAATAATACCCCGAACAAGCGCATTCTCTTGAAAAAATTATTGGAGGTTTTATTCATGATAACTGCTAAAGCACGAGCTGTCGATGGTCCAGACAAACCGTTTCGAGTGGCTGAAATTAAAAGACGTGATCTTGATTTGCATGATGTTCTGATTGAAATTAAATATGCCGGCATCTGCCATTCTGATATCCATACTGCTCATGGCGAATGGGGTCCCGTGAACTATCCACTCGTCCCTGGACACGAGATTGCGGGAATTGTCACAGATGTAGGAACAGAGGTCTCGAAGTACAAGGTCGGTGACCGGGTTGGAGTCGGATGTATGGTTGACTCCTGTGGCGATTGTGAGAACTGCCGTAAAGGAGAAGAACAATACTGTCTCAAAGGAAATGTCCCTACCTACGCTGGTGTTGACAAATACGGCGAGCCTACTCAAGGTGGCTATTCTACCCACATAGTTGTAACAGAGGACTTCGTAGTCAGAATTCCTGACAGCATTGGGTTTGACGCTGCAGCACCATTACTTTGCGCCGGTATTACTACATATTCACCTCTAAACCATTGGGGGGCCGGTCCAGGTAAGAAAGTAGCGGTTGTAGGTATGGGCGGTCTTGGTCATATGGCTGTCCAAATTGCACATGCCATGGGTGCCGAAGTAACTGTCTTGTCACAAACATTGAAGAAAAAGGACGACGGTCTGGCATTAGGCGCAGACCATTACTATGCGACAAGTGACCCAGAAACATTCGAAAAACTGGCCGGAACCTTTGACTTAATGATTAACACAGTAAGTGCGAAGATTAATTTGGATGCCTATTTAGGTTTGCTCAATCTTGATGGCACTCTTGTAAACGTTGGTGCACCAGCAGAACCGCTGTCATTAAACGTATTTAATTTAATCGGTCATCGCCGCTCCTTTGCCGGTTCAATGATCGGAGGCATCCGGGAGACTCAGGAGATGTTAGACTTCTGTGCAGAACATAACATTGCTCCAAAGATTGAAGTCATTTCAGCCGATCAAATTGACGAAGCCTACGAACGTGTCTTAGCTTCTGATGTCAAATATCGATTCGTAATTGACATTAGTACAATGTGAGTTGCGTAATTGTTAAATTCTAAAGGTAAGTGGAGACTGTCCATATTTTTTTAAACGAAATGACCAGAGGAACCTTCCTCTGGTCATTTTAATTTTAACCCTCGTGAATTTTGCCCTTTTTACAACTTTCTATTGTATTTTTTCAAATATATTTGGAGCAAAAAGACGTTTCTTAAGGAAAAATACTAAGTTCACCTAACAAGTAATCTCCGCACATGACCAGTCTTTTGCATGTTTCAAGGTAATATCGATAAACATGGATAACGCCGGGGAAATCCACTTGTTCTTGTGATAAACGACATGGGACAAAATCTGTTTAAAGTCACCAACGCATGGAATAATTTTTAACCTTCCTGCTATAATTTCATCCTTTACTGTCATCAAAGGCAAGTAAGCAATACCAAGCCCACTCATTACACAACGTTTCATCGCCTCTATACTCCAAAGCTCCATCTTGTGCGAAGGTACAATTCCCCGTTCTCCAAGGTATTCTTCAAACATTGATCGATAACTGCAGTCTTTTTCGTTCACAATCAAACACTCGCTGATCTTTTGATTATCGTAGCTTTTATCTAAAGTATTCAGCGAACAACAATCAGGGCTTCCAACAAGGACAATCGGTTCGTCCAACAACGAATGGACGACTAAATCTGATTCCTGCAACTGTGGCAGCATGACAAAGGCAATATCTGCACTACCATTAAGGATGAATCTCTTGTTATCTCCGCAGCTTGCGTTACTTAATCGGATCTTAACATGAGGAAATTTCTTTCTATATTCTCTTAATACAGGTTCTAGGCGGTATACCGTTAGAGATTCAGGCGCCGCAATCTTTAGCTCCCCTCTTATATCCTCTTCATCACTGGTAATGCTTTCGATTTTTTCATAGGTATCTAAAATCTCTTGGGTAAAGGGCAACAACTTCTTGCCAATATCAGTCAACCTCACCTTTCGACCCATCCGATCAAACAGTGGTCCTCCTAAATGTTCTTCAAGTGCCTGAATATGAGAAGTGACCGTGGATTGAGTGTATCCTAACTGTTCTGCTGCTTGTGTGAAGCTCCCCAATTCAATGACTTTTTTAAACGTAACAAAATGGCGTATTTCCATCAATTCACCCATTTTCACATTGTTCTTTCTTGTATAGTATCAAAAAAATCAATAGATAACTTCATAAATTTCAATTTTACTAATAAATAGTTTCAAGTTAAGATTAAGAAAAATCAAGAAAATGAAGACAACAGAGGTGATTCAGTTTTGAAGCGTATACATTATAGCTGGTTTATTCTTGCCATAACCTTTTTCTCGATTATTGCAGCCGGAATTGTCATGTCATCATCGGGAGTTTTCATTGACCCTTTTGAAAAGGAATTTGGCTGGGATCGATCTGAAATTGCACTCGCTTTTGCCATTAGTATGTTTTTATATGGCATATCTGGCCCGTTTATGGCAGCATTACTTAATGTGATTGGCTTAAAGAAAATGATGATTGCATCTATGGCAACTTTGCTGATAGGTATCATTCTTACCTTCATTATGAATCAATCATGGCAGATGATTCTCATTTGGGGCATTATTATTGGGCTGGGATCAAGTCTTTTTTTAACCGTATTAAGTCCATATGTTGCGAATCATTGGTTTGAGAAAAGAAGAGGTCTTGCAGTAGGAATATTAACGGCAAGTTCAGCAACAGGTCAGTTAATATTACTTCCTGTCTTAGCGACGATTATCGATCATTATTCGTGGCGCCCGGCGATTGGTTTAATGATGATCCTTAGTATCATTATGCTATTAATCATCCTTTTATTTATGAAAAACAAACCAAAAGATGTTGGTATTCTTCCATATGGTCTTGAAGAAGAAATACAAGAGAGTAATGAAGGACCAAAGGAAAACCCAATTGTTATTGCCTTCAAAGGTTTATTCGAAGCTGTGAAGGTGAAGGAATATTGGTTATTATCTGGTAGTTTCTTTATTTGCGGACTATCAACAAGCGGTTTAGTTGGTACACATTTTGTTTCTTACTGTATAAGTTTTGGAATACCCTTAGTTACAGCGGCTTCGTTTCTATCGTTTATGGGAATCTTTAATCTAGTAGGAACAACTCTATCCGGTTGGCTTTCAGATCGTTTCGATAATCGATGGCTATTATTTTGGTACTACGGTTTTAGAGGGGCTTCTCTTCTATTACTTCCTTATGCATTAAATGAAGGTTCCACTACAATGCTGGTTATCTTTACGGTGTTTTATGGATTAGATTGGATTGCAACTGTACCACCAACGATAAGCATCTCAAGACAAATTTTTGGCACTACTAAAAGTGGAATCGTATATGGTTGGATTTTTGCATCTCATCAGGTAGGTGCTGCAACAGCTGCTTATGGAGGAGGTCTAATCTATAAATTTTTTAACACGTACACGTGGGCATTCTTCTTGGCAGGAGTGTTCTGTTTATTAGCAAGCTTATTTGTCATTATTATAAAAAAACAACATTCAAGTCAATTACCTAAAGAAGAAATAATGACTTTATAGAAATGCATAGAAAGCCCACCGCCACATGAATCTGCATAATAATATGCTATAATTTGGAGAGTGAAAATAAGATAGAGGTGACCATTCTTGGCAATTCATGTTGTACTATATCAACCAGAAATTCCGGCTAATACTGGAAATATTGCACGTACTTGTGCGGCAACGGATACTGCCTTGCATTTAATCCGACCACTTGGCTTTTCAACAGATGAAAAGATGATAAAACAAGCTGGTTTAGATTTCTGGCAGTCTGTAAACATAACGTATTATGACTCATTGGATGACTTTTTTTCAAGAAATCAAGGTGAGTTTTACTATATTGAGACATTTGGTGAAAAACCACATTCATCCTTTGATTTCAGTGATGGATCAAAGGAGCATTATTTTATGTTTGGAAAAGAAACAACTGGATTACCTAAAGATTTACTAGAAAAAAATAAAGATCACTTTTTGAGAATACCTATGAATGAACATGTTCGTTCACTGAACCTTTCGAATACAGCTGCTATATTGGTGTATGAGGCTTTGCGTCAGCAAGGATATCCCAATTTAAGATAAAAAATCTTCCATCTTGGAAGATTTTTTTCCATTGCTAGAAGAAACAATTATTTTAGTATGGAGTGTCATATTGTGCATTTTTTCCTATAAGACCATTCTCATTGTTTTTTCTCCAACAAAAAAACCAGAGGAACCTTCCCCTGGCCACTTCATTTCGCTTTATAAACTTTCCCTTTTGTACTTCTCACAATCGTATTTTTACCGATTTTATTGGAACTGGAATGGCTGGTTAGAGCGATTCCATATTTCCCGCTATCCTTAATCGTGTTTGACGATACTGTACTGTGATTAGAATAGAAACTGATGGACACCCCGTTTTCAGATGAACGATAAATGTTATTTTTTGTAATGAATGCGGAAGAATGGGAATACACTTGGATGCCGTGTTTTTTTGAATGATCCAGTTTGTTTTGGTCCACTGTGTTTTTTTTTGAATAATACTTAATGGCTATCCCAGAACTTCCTGATGAGTAAATTTTATTTTTAAAAATTTTATTTCCACTTGCATATGCCAAGTAAATCCCGTTTGCCTTGCTCGATTTAACCGTATTGCTGGAAATCGTATTGGTTTTTACTTGCTTTGTCTTCGTTCCCACTAAGGAAATCCCTTTAAGAGATGTGGTAACGGTATTATTTTTTATACCATCATTCACGGAACCGCCACTGATGCCAACTCCATATCTACCACTGTTATTTATATCATTACTATCAACTATAATTTTTGATGAATATGAACTGATTGAAATCCCGTTTCTTCCGCTATCTTTAACTGCGTTTTTATATAAATTGCTGTTATTAGAATACGTGCTAATACTGATCCCGTTTTCCCTACTTTTACTAATATTATTTCCTGACATTTTTGCAGCCGAGTGGTCATAAATTAAGACTCCGTTTTTGGTGCTTGAAAAAATAATACTGTTATTTACCGTATTTCCTGATGAAGATGCACTGATCGCTATTCCATTTTGTCCTGCGTAATTAATCGTATTAGTAGTCAAATCAGCTATTGAATGGTTCGCAACTTGAATCCCTTGCAATTTTGGATTGTTCACTTGATTCTGATTCACTTTATTCTTTTGTGAATAATTGTTGATTGAAATGCCTGAACCACCAGGTGCCTGGATTGTATTACTCGAAAGTTGATTTCCATTTGCATGATCCACATATACGCCATCCATCTTGCTCGCATTGATTATATTTTTTGAAATTGTGTTATTCGATGAATTAGAAATAACCGAAACACCGCTTTGTCCACTATCCTTTACGGTATTTTCTTGCACAATGCTTGAATTCGAGTAGGCGCTAATACTGATCCCGTTTATTTTGCTGGTATTGATATTATTATTCATGACCTTAGCAGATGAGTGATCATTAATGGAGATCCCGTTTTGGCCGCTTGAAGAAATGGTATTAGAATTAAAAGTATTGCCTGTTGATGTCTTGCTAATGATTACCCCATTTTTCTTAGAGCCAGAAATGGTGTTTCCAGTGATTACGGAATTCTGCGCATTTTCAAGGATGAGTCCATCATATCCACTGTTATTAATTGTATTATTTGTTACTTTATTAGACTGGTCAGGTGTCGGCGCTTGACCATGAAGCCTAACCCCTTGAGAACCTGAATTGACAATATTATTATCATTAATTAGATTTCGATCAGAATTTTCGTTCACAGCAACACCATACAATCCATTGTCTGTGATTTTGTTATTATCAACCTTGTTATCAGAAGAATAGGAGGTAATAGAGATTCCACTTCCCTTATTACTCTTAATATCATTATTCGTAATAGTGGAATTGGAATGATCAAAAATAGAGATTCCATGATTCTGGTTCCCTGTTAAAATATTTGAATCGATCGAATTGCTAGAGGAATAATGCTGAGCTGCAATCCCATATTTTTTTGAACCTTTGACAGTATTCCCTGAAACCAAAGCATTATTTGTAAAGTTCAAATAAATACCATTTTCATCACAGTCACTTATGTTATTATTCTGAATCGTAACATCTTTAATTGGGTAATCATTTGTCCCAGATAATATTATCCCGTTGCCAATTTGGAATGGGTTTGTATGGACTCTTGTAATTTGATTTCCTGTAATTTTAATTGAAAATTGATCCTCTATTTTTATGGGAATAGCGGTATCATTCGGATCATAGGCCCCATTGACGGTTTGTGTGGTAAATTCCACACCTGAACCGACATCTACAAATATATTATCTTTGATTGTAAGATCCTTATAGTTGAGTGCATCAATTGCTTCATCTGTTAAATTTTTAAAAGTGTTATTTTCAATCACAATGTTTTGAGGATAGATCCCTTTTACTGTGATATGACTCCCAACACCCCTTGAATAGTTTTCGATTGTATTTCCTTGAACGGTTATGTTTTGACAAGGTGTGTCATCGTTATAATTCACGGCCCCGAAAAAGGGCGTAACAATATTATCATGTGTAATATCAAGCTGAATGGCTTCCTTCTTTTTGTGGTTTCCTCCAGATTCATAGTAGCCCGAGATAGAACTGTTTAGTACCTGCCCATTTTTAACACCTGCAAATTCAATGGCATGCGCTCCAAAATTGTTAATAACATTGGTCTTTTGGATTGTAATGTTATTTGCATGACCAAATTCAAGGTTATCAAAACCCATATTATCTTTTGTTGGAAACTTTATTGCATTCCCATCCCAAGTACCTCCCTCGATTACGATGTTTTCGTTGCCTGTATAACCAGGTGCACGATTTGCATTCCGTAACATCGGACCAAAGGTTTTATTCCTAACGATCACTGCTTTTTCGGATAAAAGTAAATGAGTATTAGAATTAATTTTGAGAGTTTTAGTGATTAAATAGGTACCGTTCGGGACTACAATGGTCGTTTGTGTACCATCATCTTTATTTGCATCAAGTGCTTCCTGAATTAGGGCGGTATCATCTACCTCATCTGATCCATTTGCCCCAAAATCAGCTACATTTAGGGTAACGGTATTTTCTTCCGCAGCAACTTTTCCACCCACGGAAAAAACAATGCCCAAAACCGCCAGGCATGTGAAAATATGAAAAACAAGTAGACGCATTCTGAACTTCCTTTCATAGAAGATATATGTATTCATTTAATAGACTGTAAGAATCATATCCTACTTTTTTTCTATTTAAAAGTAAAATACTCCTATACTTCCATAAATTGGTTAACCTCTATAAAAATAAAAGAGATTGGAATCCCAATCCCTTTCATTAGTTTATAAACAATGTCAGCACAAGATAAACAGCTGCCCCCCACATAACTAAGGCTGATATTTTATTCAATACCAATATAAAGTTTCCAGATTTATCGAGTTTTCCACTTATTCTCCCAAATAGCGAAAGTCCGAAAAACCAAATCCACGAAACCAAAATACACGCAAAAGTAAAAAATACTTTTTCTTCCTCATGGTATCGTAATGAACTCGTTCCAATCACACCCATCGTGTCCATAATGGCGTGTGGGTTCAGTAGGGAAACAGATGCGGCAAATAGGATTTGTTTTTTCAAAGAAAATTTCTTCTCGATCTCTTCCTTTCGATTACTTGGTTTACTATTCCATGTGGTCCATCCCATATAAACTAAAAAGATAAACCCTCCGCCAATTAAAATGGTCTTCATCCATACGGAACCAAGAATAATAAATGAAACTCCCAAAACAGCCACCAAGATTAAAAAAGTATCACACAAGGAAGCGGTAATGACGGCTGGTACGACTTTAATAAAACGAGGCTGCAGGACTCCTTGATTAAAAATAAAAACGTTTTGGACACCGAGTGGCAGGATCAATCCTATCGCAAGAATAAATCCATGAATAAATGGTTCAAACATCAAATCTTCTTCCTTTCTTTCTATAACCTAAACCTATTTTAGTTAGAAATGGTGTCCATGTCTCCATCCAATTGGATGGCATCTAACCCAACCAAGTTATATAATCATATATAGAAAGGAGTCCTAAACCTATGTTTACAATCGACTGGAAACCAAATAAATCTTCATCTGTCCCATTACATAGACAAATTACAGATTTTATGAAAGAAAAAATATCAAATGGCGAGTGGACGATCGGATTTAAACTACCTCCCCAACGTACCTTAGCGAATTCTTTGGGAGTCAATCGAAGTACAGTGGTAGCGGCTTATGATGAATTAATCGCGGAAGGACTTATTGAAGGGAAAAGCGGGAGTGGAACCAGAGTGGTAAATAATACATGGAATCTTTTAGCCACCACCCCTCCCCCAGACTGGAACTCATACGTTAATGTGGGTATTCATCAGCCAAACCTGCCAACGATTAAGGAAATCAATCAAGCTGAATTCTATCCTAATATCATCCGCTTGGGAACCGGGGAATTATCGCCATCCCTAATTCCCAACACTCTGATGAAAAAAGTTTTTAATCAATTGTCTACAAAAGAAATTTCTTATGGTTATGAAGAACCTAAGGGGTTGCAGCCATTAAGGGAACAATTGGCCAGCTATTTAAAAACAATGGGGATTCCAGCTTCTCCTTCTTCAATTTTAATCGTATCAGGTGCTTTACAAGCTTTACAGCTTATTAGTGTTGGTTTACTGCATAGGGGTTCTACCGTGTTAACTGAAAAGCCTTCCTATCTTCATTCATTAAATGTCTTTCAGTCAGCGGGAATGCAGTTAATTGGAACCCCAATGGATCGGGAAGGAATTGAAACCAAACACATATCTCAATATAAAAAACAACATAAAGCGGCACTACTATATACTATTCCTTCTTTTCATAACCCGACCGGAACCCTAATGACTGAGGAAAGACGCCATCAATTGTTAGAGATCTGTCAACAAGAGCGGTTACCCTTAATCGAAGATGATGTTTACAGAGAATTATGGCTGGATGAAAAACCTCCAATGCCAATTAAAGCGTTTGACAAAAATGGTCTTGTCCTTTATTTGGGAAGTTTATCGAAATCGTTAAGTCCCGGTCTCCGAATTGGTTGGATTGTTGGCCCAGAACCCGTTGTCGAGCATTTAGCAGATATTAAAATGCAAACGGATTATGGTTCTAGTTCATTATCTCAGTGGGCAGCCACGGAGTGGTTTTCGAGTGGACTTTATACTCAACAACTTAATGATGTAAGAAAAGAATTGAAAATACGAAGAGATTTTACGTTAACTACTTTGAATAAATATTTTTCTGATCTTGCAGTATGGGAAAAACCAAAAGGCGGATTTTATGTATGGGTCCGTTTAATCCCATCGATTTCGATTCGAAAATTATTTGAAATGGCACTTTCAGAAGGAATCTTACTGAATCCAGGGAATGTGTATGATCACCAATCTGAACAATATTTGCGGATTTCTTATTCATTTGCCTCACTTTCACAGATAGAAAATGGTTTACTCCGTTTATCGGCAATTGTTAGAAGGTTAGCGAAATAGAACACAGGTCCTAATGCTTGTATTTCCCTTTCTAATGTTTTGGAAAAATAGTTTCGCTTGCTTTTGCAAACATGAAAACATGTAATGGAAAATGACTATCAAATTGTATATAAAATTGATAGTCATTTACTTTGTTTGAATCTGAAAAGTTTTCAACCAATTTTTATTAATATATTACGAATGTAAAAATTGCCCAAGCCCAGAAAGGCAATGCTCCAAAGTATTGCCTCCAATTTAGTTGTTTTTTTCTTTAGCTTTGGGACCGTTCACTTCCCTTATCGATTTTTCCACTAATTTTTGAAACCCATAAATAATAACAGCTAAAGAAATACAAAACAAATACCACATCGTATGACTTAATTTTTTTAATTTAAATACTCCTACTCTTTCCCATATTTCAGCAAAAGGATAAGCACAAATAACATCCAATACTGCATTTGTAATAAAATATTTTAAAAAATTGCCATAGGTCAGTTTAAATATCCATAATGTGGCTACAAAAAAAGGACCTAATATATATGTAAATCGACCAAACCGGGAGATAGAGGGTTTTTATTAATCCACCATTTTCTCTTATTAGCAATGACACTGAACATACTTATGAATAAATTAGTAAAACTTGCTACAGGTAAAAACCTGAAAAATGATTTTTTCCCAAGAAAGGGTACAGATAGCCATGGAATGATTAGCATCCCTATAGCGAATGCCATTTTTTTATTTTTAAACATAATATTTGCTCCTTTAGCCAGTAGCTTTTAATCTATCCTCCAAAGATAAGTTTCCCAAATTGTAAATAAAATATATTATCCATAATATAAAAGAGCTAATCAAAAATTTGTCGATTAGCTCTTTCAGCTTTTATTCATTTGCCTTTTTTACCCATTCTGCAACAGTAATTGTACGTGAGGAATCACAGGTAGTTTAAATAAAGGGGCTTGGACCACAAAAAAGAGAGTAGTGATTAAATATAATTTTTACAAAATTCAGATATTGTTATATTATATTTATAAGTGGATATGTATAAAAAAACGGAGGCAACTGATCTTGAACAAGAAAAGTAAGGTTGTTAGCTTAAAAAAGTATAAAAAAATGAAAAGAAAAAGAAAGAATCCTGAATTGCTTGTAGTAATCCCGGTATTTCTAACGATTGCTTTTGCCTTGTTTGTTTCACACTTTGTTAGACTGAATGACAACCTGGAAATCCATACATTTACGGATACACATGCATATTTGCGCAAATAAAAATCTATGAGTATATCTTTATTCATTTTCTGAGTCTGGCACCAAAAAAGCCGAGAGAACCGTCCCCCCGGCACTACTTTTTCTTTATTCTAAGGATTTGACCTGCATACAAATTATTTGAGCTTAGATTATTTAGTTCTATCAATTGTTGAATCGGGACATTATATATATTGGCAATTCTTGAAAGATTATCACCTGGAGAAACGGTATGCATTTCATAGATTTCTTTGAGAAATTCCGAAAAATGGATAATATCTCCGATTTCTCTTAGAACACCTCTATTTTCTAATACTTCTAGCATTTCCTTTGCTCTATTTCGATAGGAATGTTTTTTGACAGCTATTTTACCATTTTCACGAATTTGCTGCCTTTCTAAATCATTTTTTAAATAATATTGAATCTTCTCTACTGTTTCCTCAGAGGAGGATGTAATAATTAAATCTTTACCTGGTTTAAATTGATCTCGAACGGCCGATGTATCCGATGTAAATAAAACCCCACCAGAACCAAGAATTTCGTATGTGCGCTGAGTAAGTTGTGTTCGAGAGTTTTGCAATCCAATCACGATTTTGGCAGAACTATAGACTTTATAGGCGTCCCTGTAGTCTATATAGCCATGAATCCAATTAATTGGAATTTCTTTCCCGAAAAACTTACCCATTCTTTCCCAATCCTTTCCCCAAAAATCAACACGTATTCCATTCTGGATCAGTGGCCTTATTAATCTTTTTAAGGATCTCGAACGGTATTCATCTGGATTTTCTTCAAGATATTCAGGATAAGCATTCGCTACTACCGCTATGTCACAACGATAGTTATTCATTGGTTGTACCTGATAATGTACACTCTGATGGTACCCGAAATCTAAATGAGCAGCTTTAAAACCTAGCTTCTCGTATAATTCACATAATGAAGGGGTAACGGTAAAAACAAAATCTGGTCGAATTGCATTAATAAGAGGTAGTGTAAAATTTTCAGTGTGTAAAGGGTCTTCTGTAGCCCAATAAACGAACGGAATCGTTGTTTTTTTAATAGCCTCTCGAATCCAGGGCCATTTTTCTTTCGAATGTTCAGGTGTCCATCCAAGAGATATGATTAAATCAGGCTTAAACCAATCTAGTATTTCCAAAATATTTTCCTTACTTATTGGTCCAGAAATCATCACCGTATGCCCTTCTTCTTTAAAACCATTCGGTAAACCATAAATCCACATTGGGTGACTTTCTAGAAATAATATCTTCAAAAGCGATCATCCCTTTCTATTTCCGTTTATCTATCGATATGTGAATTTCCTATAACTTGTAACGGTATAAGTCTATTCACTAGAAATTTACACTAGAGAAACTAGAAATGATTACTTTTTTCGATAGTACTTTCATTCCCATGAATTTATATAAAATTATTGGATGTTTTAGGGTGAACTAATAACAAAAAAGTGTTTACCAAAGGAGCGAGCGAAATGTTCCAAAAAAATAAAGATAACACAATCATTAAAATCGGACTTGGGACAGCCTTTCTGTCGACGATTTTCAGCTTAATCATTGTCCGTTTATTAGTGGAGATCAAACATTCAACTGGGAAGGGTTAATCCTTTCCATTTTTAATTACTTAATTGTCATTACACGGACACAGACTTTTAAAGGTCATTCAAGTATTATTAGTGTAAAAATAGTGGGATGTGATTTAATGGGGAAAATCTTAGTAATCTTTGAAGGTAAGGAATATACAATTCTTCATCAATATGCATCCGGTTATTGTGAAATAGTGGATGAAGGTTCTCCGTTAAATATAAAGCTAGTTCACTTTTCTGAATTAGTTATAAAGCCATAAAAATGAAAGGTGGAAGCCCTTCTCTGTTATGAGGGGGCTTTGTTTTTTGTGGATGGAGGAATTTTTCTTATATAGCGCAGAAAAAAAGTTTTTAAACCAAAAAGCCTATAGGGGTTCCGTTCCCACTAGCAAACATTAACAATGTTAATTAAAGGAAAAGGTCAGATTTGTGGGAATTAAATTTTTTCCAATGGAAATCATAAACAGAAATGCGGGAAAAAGGAGAATAGTTATGACCACGGATAAAGATTTAAATCCAATGAATGTGATGAAACCGCTAAATATAAATCCAAAAATATTAGATGAGACCCAACCGTTATCAACTTTTGAAATTGGTAAACTTTGGGCTACCTATATGGGAAACAGCATGTCCATTCAAATTTTAAGTTATTATCTTCATCATTGCGAGGATGAAGATATTAGGCTGCTTTTGGAAAATGGTTTAGCTTTATCGAGGGATTTCATACAAAGGTCAGAAGGATTTTTTAAGAAGGAAAATTTCCCCATCCCAATTGGATTTACTAAAGATGATGTCAATCTTGGAGCCCCTCGTTTATATGAAGATGAATTTTATGTTCACTATTTAAAATATGCTGCGAAGGCAGGTATGAGCCTATACGCTGTAGCAGTTCCATTGGTAATGAGAGAGGATGTAAGGGAGTTTTTTATTTATTGTAATGAATGTACAAGCGTCCTTTTAGGGCAAATCAATAGTATTTTAATGGAAAAAAAATTCATTGCAGCCCCTCCTATCATTCCAATACCAGACGGAATTGATAAAATCAATAAACAAAGCTACTTAAATGGATATTTTGGAAATGTCCGACCATTACAGGCATTAGAGATTATTCATCTTTGGGACAACATTGAGAATAACACCACAAGTATGGCATTATTATTTGGCTTTCATCAAATCGTTCAAGATGAAAAGATAAGAGCTTTGTTTAAAAGAGGTTTAGACATGACTGATAAAGCGGTAAAACAATATAAGGAAAAACTTCATCTTGAACACATACAATCACCAGCTTACCTAGACCATTGTGTTACACCATCTACCTATCCTCCTTTTTCCGATAAAATAATGTTGTTTCATAAAGTGGATATGTTTGCAATGAAAATAAGGTCATTTGGAAACTCACTGGCGGTAACTGCAAGAAGAGATATCGATATGTTGTATATAAGAACTCTTATCAACATTGGCGCCTTTGTCGATGATGGTATGAATATCATGATTAGTAAGGGTTGGTTGGAAGCACCACCAGAAGCGTATGACAGGGCTTAAGATACAGATACCCATATATTGTCCTTTTAAAAATTGATTTAGTGTTTTAATTACGTCAGTTACTTCCACTTGTATTGCTCCTTTTCCTTATAATATTTTCATTTTGATATGGGTTAATTTTACAGTTTATTTAAAATTATTAAGAGGAAAATTAATGTTAATATATTAAAGGGAGTAGATTCAATGAGAGATTCATCAATGAAAGAGAAGGTGCTAAAAGTTATTACTGAACACAGAACTGGGGTCCTTTCTTCTGTTGAAAATAATAAGCCCCATTCCCGGTACATGACATTTTATAATGATAATTTAACCTTATATACACCAACGAAAAGGGATACGGAGAAAATTGAAGAAATAGAGAAAAATCCTTCCGTATCAGTTTTGTTAGGATACGAAAAACAAGGCCAAAACGATTCCTATGTTGAAATTTCCGGAACATCCATTCTTAATGATTCGCCAAAAGTGAAACAACAATACTGGAACAAGTCATTTGAACAATGGTTTGAGGGCCCTGAAGATCCAAACTACGTTTTTCTTGAAATAAAACCTGAAACCGTCCGCATTTTAAACCTAAATGGTGAACCACCACAAGAACTCAATTTAGAGAATTGAGAAACTCAAATGCAAACATTTGCACCGTATTTTAGGTGCTTTTTTCTTTTAATAAGTTTCTTTTCGTATACTTTGTTGTTCTTGGTATAAAAAGTGTTCCATTTAAAGGCTTTTCGGACAGCTTAAATGTAGCCATGAGCAATCGTGTCCGAATCGGATTCCCTAGGGCGAAAACGGCTTAAAAAAATTAGCCCAGCTCCTTCCTCTTTCTTTGGTTTGATTTCTTAATTTTCATTAACTTGGTTGGAGCTTGCTTTCGAATCCATTTGACGAAGCGGCTTAATTGATGATCTTCACGCAAATCCTTTAAAGTTGACAACCGAGAGGCGATTTCCTCATTGGTATAAAGTGCATGAACTTGCTTGTGACAAGGAATGCAGAAATTGGCTGTTGCACCAAAGGTTCCTCCCATTTCCTTTGGAAGTAAATGATGCACTGTAATCTCAACCTCACTTCTTCCGCATAATTCACATGTCCCCACCGTCTTACCTTCTTTCAAAATTTTTTCTACATCATGAAAACAAGCCAAGAGGAACGATTGTCATTTGATAGACCACGGTACCTCAATAAGTATTTCTATTTTACTATTCAGAAAGATTAGTTTAACAGCAAAGCTCTAAGACAATGTGAGCTACCCCATTCACCATAAAAATGAACCCCAGCAAGTTAAAGCATTAACGCACTGGGGGTCAGGTACTAGCTACTTAATCATCACTCAATTTAAAACTAATAAATTTTTGCTCCATCATTTCTTTCATCGCATATTTGATGCCTTCTCTTCCGACACCGCTATCCTTCCAGCCGCCATAAGGCATGTTGTCAACCCGGAAGGTTGGGATATCATTGATAATGACCCCGCCTGTTTCTAAGCGCTGCGCTGCATAAAAAGCCTTTTCAACGCTGGGTGTAAAGATGCCTGAATTCAATCCGTAACGGGAGTCATTCGCGTCATTGATCGCTTCATCCAATGTTTCAAATGGGAAAATACAAACGATTGGGCCAAATATCTCAGAACGAAATACTTTTGAATCGCGGTTCACATTCGTTAAAACGGTTGGTGCCATGACATTCCCCTCCACCGTTCCGCCGCACTCAATTTTTGCCCCTTCCATAACTGCTTCATCCAGCCAGCTCTGTAACCGTTCCAAAGATTTTTTCGAAATGACTGCCGTTATGTTTGTTTTTTCATCAAGTGGTGAACCGATCACAAGCTCTTTCGTTCTGCGAATAAATCGATCTAAATATTCTTGATAAAATGATGAATGGACATAAATTCGCTGAATGGAGATACATACTTGACCATTATAGGAAAAAGACCCCATCACACTTCGTTCGACCACTTTGTCTAGGTCAACACCTTCATCAATGATCAACGGGGAATTTGACCCAAGCTCAAGCGTAAGTTTACGAAACCCTGCCTGCTGTTGAATAATATGACCGACCTCAACACTACCTGTAAAGGTTACTTTTTTTACAAAAGGATGACTTGTTAAAACTTCACTTAACACTTCCCCTTTACCAGGAACAATGTTAAGTACTCCATCAGGCAGCCCAGCCTCTTGAAAAATCTCGGCAAGAACTAAGGAGCTTAAGGGTGTTTGTTCAGCCGGCTTTAAGACAATCGAATTCCCTGCTGCGATTGCCGGACCGACTTTGTGGGCAACTAGATTAAAAGGAAAATTAAACGGAGTAATTGCCGTTACGACACCAATAGGGGTATGAATCGTAAAGCCAAAGCGATTCTCCCCTCCAATCGCCGCATCCATCGGAATTTGATCTCCATAATTATTCTTTGCTGCTTCTGCCGCAAATTGATAAGTCTGAACAGTACGGCTAATCTCCTCGCGGGCATTTCGAATGGATTTAGCCCCCTCAAGAGCAATGATTTTCGCATATTCCTCACTGCGTTCTTCCATGATGTCTGCGACTTCTGCTAGGATTTCTGCCCGGGCATGTGCCGGATAAGATTTGAATTTTTGAAACGCTTCATGTCCATTCGTTATAGCCAGCTCAGCATCAGCTGGTTCGGCTTGTCCGATCTCGGCTAACTCCTCATTGGTATGGGGATTATACAATGGTTCATATGTTTTTGCTTCCTGCCACTTCCCACCGATCCATAATGGCCATTTTTTCTTCATCCTTCAGTTTCCTCCAGTCTTGTAACGAATCATTTCTATAATCGGCAAATATAATCCCCAAGTGTTTTCGACAGCTTTACATTCTCTGAATAATCAACATCGACATCAATGAGTACAATTTCCTGACTTGCAATCGCTTTTTCTAAAGCAGGTAATAATTCGTCAGAATGAGTTACTTTCACTCCTGTCACGCCGAAACTTTTTGCGAACTCCAAAAAGTCAGGATCCGTAAAGGTAATATCACTTGAGCGATTAAATTTATTCAGCTGTTTCCACTCAATTAAACCGAACTTCGAATCATGGAAAATGACAACTACAAATGCCAGTCCAAGGCGTTTGGCTGTTGCCAATTCGACACCATTCATAAGAAAACCGCCATCACCAGTAACCGCAACTACCGGTTTTTCGGGAAAGGCCAGTTTGGCCGCAATCGCACCAGGTACCGCAATCCCCATCGAAGCCCATCCGTTCGAGATAATGGTATGATTCGGCTTTTCGGGCTGGTAGAGCCGGGCAATCCATAATTTATGCGCCCCAACATCCGAAATGATTATGGCTTCGCCTTTCTCAGCCTTTTTCAAATCGGCAATAATTCTTTGCGGTTTTACAGGTCTTCCTGAGAGCTCATCCAATGCATGAAGTTTTTCAACCAGTTGAGCTTTTAATTTTTTAACTCCTGGCCATAATTCTTTTCCTTCAACTAGGGGACTTAATGCTTCTAACCCCTCTTTTACATTCCCGACTAATTCTGCTTCCAGAGGATAGTAGGCGTCTACTTCTGCAGGAAGACTATCAATATGGATAATCGGATTCATTGCCTCATCATTCCAATATTTTGGCAAATATTCAACAAAATCATAGCCGGCAGTAATAATCAGATCAGCTTGGTCAAATCCACAAAGCACATAATCTTTCGCCTGCATCCCCACCGTATAAAGGGTTAAGGGATGATTAGAAGGCAAAACCCCTTTTGCCATAAAGGTATTTACAACCGGTATATTCTTTGCTTCAGCAAATTCCCTTAACGCATCCGTTGCTCTATCGCGAATGACTCCGTTCCCCGCTAAGATGATTGGTTTTTTCGCACGATTAATGGCCATCGCAGCCTTTATGATTTCGCTTTTTGTCGGACTGGAAGCTGGATTTGGTGTAACTGGAAGCGGTTTGCCCTCCGTTTCTTCCATGGCAATATCTTCGGGAAGTTCAATATGAACTGCACCAGGCTTTTCAAGGACAGCTTTTTTAAAGGCTTTTCTGACGATTTCAGGGATGGTATGGGCTACCCGGATTTGTTGATTCCATTTTGTTACTTTCTCAAAAACACCTATAATATCGACATATTGATGGGATTCCTTATGGATTCGTTCTAGACCAGCCTGACCCGTAATCGCGACAACAGGCGCATGATCAAGATAGGCGTCCCCGATCCCCGTTAGTAAATTGGTTGCCCCTGGCCCAAGTGTTGCCAGACAAATCCCCGGTTTTCCTGTAAGTCTGCCATAAACATCAGCCATAAAAGCTGCAGCTTGTTCATGATGAACAAGAATTAATTCAATATCAGAACCAATAAGGGAATCAACAAAATCAGTATTTTCCTCACCAGGAATGCCAAATATATACTTAACCCCTTCATTTTCTAAACATTTCACAAATAAATCCGAAGCCTTCAATTTGCCTCCTCCAATCAATTGAACTGTGGTTTATGATATGGATAGTTTTTTCTTGGAAGGATGAATTTATGTAATGGTGGTCTTCAAGATTACTAAGGATGAAATTCATCATCCAAAGCTTCCTATACGGAACATCGATGATTGATTTTCAGTGGATTATAAAAAAACACTCACAAAAGTCGATTTAACAACCTTTGTAAGTGTTTTGACGTCTTTATTATATACTCATTTATTCCCACTCTCGCACATGTGCTGAGTGTGTGTGGCAACACATGGGGTGCTGGTGAAGGATACCATTGCAAACTCAGCAATTGAAACTGGATACGCAGCAACCAGTTAGATAATATTTTCTTTCATCTTGGGGCGGTATTTATTCTATTTTCAAAAAGTCATTTGCATTGTAACATCTTGAATTATGTTCAGTTAATAATTTCGCCCTTGTTTTTAGCTAAATTTTCGTGCCATTCACGTCGCTCCAAAGTTGTCAGTTTCGCCCATTCTGTTACTTCACCAATAATTCTTAAAGGTTCTTTTGAACGATAAGAACGTGTTAAGTTACCAGGAAATTTTTTGTCAGTAACATTTGGGTCGTTTTCAAATTCACCTATTGGTTCTATTATATAAACTCGTTCTCTTCCTTCTCCTTTTGCTAAAGCTGCAGCAAGTCCTGCGCCATTGACATTAGCAGTGAAATAAATGTGGTTCATTTTAAGCCCAGGTTTGTAATTTGAATTTCCACCTGCTGTTAGTAAATCACCATCCTTCAAATCTGCCCTTGTCCCATGGTAAAATGGTCCTATATCAGAAGGTGCACCCTTAGATGAATTTGACAATTCATAATTTCTTTTTGCATTCTCAGTATCACACAACTCCTCATAACATTTGGCAATGTTTAAATATAACGTTGAGTATGCACTCTTCACATTATCATCATTTATTTTTAGTGCACACTGAAGAGATGTTTCCATCCATTTTAATTTGTCTGTAATACTCTTTTGTTGACGAGCTAAATGATAAGCTGCAATAAACCTTTCATAGTCGTCTGTTGCTTCGTGCCATGCTTTATGATACACCTTGACTGCATCTTCAATATTTCCACTATCCTCCAATCCCATCCCACTCATACAGAGTTTAATAACGACGTTATTTGGATCAAATTTTATATTCATCTAATTACCTCCAAATTAATTGATTGTTATTATGAGTACACCCGGGAATTTAACTTCTCAAAATCTTCTCCATTGGCTTGCACTTTGATAATTCGTCGATTAGTTTGTCAAGCTTCCTTATTTTCTGCATGAGCGGGTCTTTGAATTTCTCAACTCGATGACCACAAATCACGCCTGTAATTTTGGCAGCATTGGGTTTTATTTGCGGGCTTGACTAAAAAAGTTTCATAAACAATATTCTTCATAATTTGCTCTTGCAAACTATGCTCATCATATCCAGTCAGCCAACAAATGACTGCATCGATTTCTTCTTTTATGCGGCCCTTTTTCTCCGCTTTTTGTTGTAATTAGTTGTCCATTATAAGAAAGCTTCATCGTTAGATCCTTCTCACTTTCATTAAAGAAACTCATTGAATGTCAATCACAAATTCTTCATTTAAAGCGCTCGTTTGCTTTAATAAATAAGCATGCAATTTTGTTCTTATTGCTTAAATGCTTCTAATCTTTGAACCTGAACTCCTTTGTCATCAAAGTTCTCCTCTGCCAACCATTGAGTGAATGCTTGTTTATGTAGAGGCCATTCTTCAATTAGCATTGAAAACCAGCTGGTGTTTCGTGAGCGGTTTTTATAGATAATGGCATTTCTAAAGGTGCCTTCAAACTGAAATCCTAAACGTTTTGCTGTATGAATGGAAGGAGCATTAAGGGAATCACATTTCCATTCATAGCGCCGGTATTGGAGTTCTTCGAATACATACATGGCTAATAAATAGTGTGCTTCGGTAGACATTCTTGTTCTTCTTAATTCATCCGAAAAATTAATACTTCCTACTTCGATCACCCCATTTGCCTGATCTATCCTCATTAAACTAAAGATCCCAAGCGGTTTGTTTGTCTCTTTATTTAACACGGCATAATAGATGTTTGTGCTGCTTTCTATTTTTTCGAGTAATGTCTTTTCAAACGCTTCATAGTCGTGAGGTTGTTCGTCGGTTAAGTAGGTCCAATTACTAGGGTGAGAATTTTTATAGGCGTTATAGAGATCTCTGGTATGTGTACGAGATAATCTAGTGACAATGGTATACTTTCCGACATAATAGATATCTGAAGGGAATTTTCTTTTCTGCCAATTGGACAACTCCTCACCAATTGGCTGATTGTATTTGTTTATTCTCTGATTCATTTAATCACCACATTTCTTTACATTATGTTGGCTGCTATTTGATGCTTTTACCTAACTTTCTTATTTGATTTTTTTAGCATTCTTGATAGTTTAATAAAAACGCCGAAACCAGCAAAGAAAAACCCTAAACAAAACAAACTTGCTGGACTGCCCCAAACTATACGCCCCCTATAATTTATAAATACAGTATAATTTTACCATGAAGTGATGAAAGGCATCTCACTATTTTGCCATTTTTCTTTCAGAAATCATTCTAATTCGTGTAAGATTTAAACTATGAAAATATATGAAAAAAGTAGTCTGTAAAGACGAGAGTGGATTTCTCCAAATGAAAATATCCCCTTTCTTCTTTTTGCTATGACATTGGAAAATCAAAATATGTCCGTATGCAAACACGCATGTTTATACATAAGCCCCCAGCTTGCAAAAGAAGAGGAACTATATTCCATTATTTAAACACCTTCACTATTTCATTCCTATCATAATCTAAAATCCAATCATTGTATTTTTCATAAATATCTCTAATTGTTTCGACTGATGCCGCTAATAGATCACAACCTCTGTCATCGTACACGTGAAAGATAGTTTTCTTATTGATATTTATGAAGTAAACTCTATGGGAAATACTTGGCTTTAACCCTAAGTCTCGATTGCAAATTGCTTTTAACAATGGAATGTATTTAAAATCAGATGTTTTGCAGTATAGAGAAAATCTATGAGTTTTAAATGTACCTTCTTCATTATCCTCTGGGAATATATAAGGCATTGCTTGATGTTTCACCCTGAACAATAATGATTTTTCAACATAGCGAGAAAAGTTTTTTAACTGATGTCTAATATTTTTGCCTTTATTAAAATCATTTACATCCATGACGACAAAAAGTTCCTCTGATGGAGAATTAAGGCTTCGAATAAAGTAATAGCCCGTTTATAACACCCCACTATATAAGGGTTGTCAGGATAATCATATTCTCTTTTCCACTCCACCCCTAGTTCAAAACGAATTCCAATATCCCAACTATAAAACAAAGGCGGTCTAAGCTCTAAATTGGGGAAATTCTTATTCATAAAGTGGCTTATTTTCATTTCACCACCTCCTTTATTTCCTTCATTAAACCCATTGTCCTTTAACAACTAAATAAAAAAGAAGACTGCCGCTGCAACCTTGTGTTTAACAAAAGCTACTCGTTTGTTTAAGAACTTATCCTTTTGCTTGTTAATTGTTTGATCAGTTCAATTACCACAAAAACAAATATAATTACTCCAAATATACCGTATACATATCTGTGGTCTGTAAAATTCAATATTGATACTATCAAAGATAATATAGCTGAAATTATTAACCTTATTTGCCCCATACCATTACCTCTTTTCTACTCCATTTATTAAACATTTTCCATTAAGGTTCCCCAGCCTCTTCTTCAAAACTATCCCGCCCTTTAGTGATATAAGAAAAGCTGTATAAATGGCAGCCTGATCAGCAACTCTTTGTCTCCGTTTGGTTTAAGTGCAATTTTTCAAAAACTTATAGAATATGACTTATTTATTAAAGTTCTGATTTATGAATTTATTCAATATAACCCTTTGAAGCACATATAAAATAAAAAGCGCCAGTAAAGGCGCTACAAACAGGATTTCCAACAAAATTACCGAATCTCTATTGAGTCGGCATAGGTCTATATTCACAGTGACATTAATCTTCTTTTTGCTTTAACAGCAGCTTGGACTGGTGTGCTGCCGTGTTCGATTACGGCTTTTTTGCCCCTTCGAGCATAAACCTTAATCCGGTGTCTCACTTGATAGACCCTAAAATAAATTCCATCTTCTTCATACGCAGAAACGGCTGCCATTGGACTTTTCATACATTCACAACCTTTCAGATTATACAGAGTAATTCTGCATTTTTATGAAAAATCCTTGTGAATGTTTTGTTACAATTTTTGTGTCGCACGCAATCGATCTAAGTTTATTAAAATATTTACTTCTGTCATTGCCTTTTTATTCTGTTTGTTGGCTTTTTTGTCCGGTTTCTATGGTTCTAACAGATAATAGACATTTTATAATAGCATTTTCAAATATTTCTCGAAGTTAACTCCTTCTACGCTAGGAACTTGCCCTTTGGAAGAATCCTGAATGGCCGCTGTTAGAAATGCCTCTGCAAGCTGTACAGATTTTTCCAAACTCTCCCCGCGCATCATGCTTCCCATAATCACCGATGCAAATAAATCACCTGTACCAGAATAGCTCATACCGTTATACTCCATCGCACGATAAAAGGTTTTGTTTCCGTCCAAATACATATTTCCGATATACTGCTTATCGGTATCTGCTGACGGTGGATTCATTCCAGTAATAATAACCTGAGCGCCAGTTTCTTGCTGCAAAATATTCCCTGCCTCATCGACCGCTTTAATATAGTCCCTTTCATTTGAATAGCGATGCAACTTTTCATAAGATATTCCGGATAATAAACAGCACTCCGTAACATTTGGTGTAATCACATCAGCACGCTTTACAAGTTCTCGCATAAGTACCAGTAATTCATCGGTAAAAAGCTTATAAACTTCTCCTAAATCCCCCATTACTGGATCAACAAGTAAAAGGGTTTCCTTTGTTTGGAACTTCTCTAAAAAAAGAAAAATATTTTTAATTTGCTCTTCACCCGTAACGAATCCTGTATGGATTCCATCAAAGGTAACCTCAAGCTTGCTCCATTCCTCAATGAAATATTTCATTTTAGATGTAAAATCTTCACAATAAAAACTGTGATAACCGGTTTGCGCCGTTAATATGGCCGTTGGTAAAGGACATGCCTGTACACCCATTACCGAAAGAACCGGAATCGCGGCTGTTAATGAACATTTTCCAAAAGATGATAAATCCTGTATTACAGCAACTTTCTTCATAATAACCCCCATAAAGCTGTCCGTCTTAAACTTTTTTCATATTACCACAAATAAAGAATTTGGAAAATTCCTTTCTAACTGACCATATAGTTTTTTAATAAATTGACACTTTTATATATGCCAGTGATTTGCTAAAATCATAGAAAATTCAGTTAAGAAGGGTTAGAACTATGCAAACTACACAAACTTATTCAAAACCAGGTTACAAAACATTTGATTTAATTCTTACTGCCATGTTAATTGCACTTGTTTTCCTATCTACTTTCTTGAATATTAAACTGCCAATTGCTGCAAATGGAGGTTTAGTTCATCTAGGGACTGCAATGCTTTTTATCGCAGCTATTCTTTTTGGTCCTAAAAAGGCGGCTCTTGCTGGTGCGATCGGAATGGCATTATTTGATCTAGCCGGCGGTTGGGCGTTGTGGGCACCTATTACCTTTGTTTCCCGTGCTCTGCAGGGATATATCGTTGGTAAAATAGCTTGGTCAAATGGCCGTAATGGCAATAGCCTTGCTTTCAATTTAATTGGAGCAATCGTTTCAATGCCAGTAATGATCGCTGTTTATTACATTGGTGAAGTTATTCTTTACGGTAATTGGGTTGCACCCGTAGCTTCGATCCCTGGTGACGTCGTTCAAAATGTATTAGGAGTTATTGTTGCCCTTCCGGTTAGTGCTGCATTGAAAAAAGTTCCTTATTTTAACCGATAAAATAAACACAAAAAGAAATAGATTTACCATTTCTTTCGAAAACACTGGGGGTCAGGCACACTGGCCCCATTTTTATTTCTCACTTTCTTTTGAATTTTTTCACTAACCGCCCAGTGAAACCTATTACAGAAACGAACTTGTTAATTCAACAAGTAGGGTCTATATTTTTTTACTATAAATTCCCCCTTTTCACTTAAAATCCTTCTTCAAGTAACATGCACCGTTAGTGGAAAAAGAGAAAGTAGGGAAACCTCTCTCGAGGCTTCCCCCTTATCAAACCGTACGTGCCCTATTAAGGCATACGGCTTACCAAATGTTACAATGTTTATCAAGAGGATGCATTCCAGGCATTTTGCATCTTTTGTAAGCGATGAGGGGTA
>NZ_SMYO01000014.1 GCF_004358205.1 Bacillus salipaludis | reverse complement strand
AAGGCATCGCTGGGTAGCTATGTGCGGACGGGATAAGTGCTGAAAGCATCTAAGCATGAAGCCCCCCTCAAGATGAGATTTCCCATAGCGTCAAGCTAGTAAGATCCCTGAAAGATGATCAGGTTGATAGGTCAGAGGTGGAAGCGTGGTGACATGTGGAGCTGACTGATACTAATCGATCGAGGACTTAACCATAGTCTTAAGGTGAACTCGTTTTTACTGAAACTTCTTCTGTATTATCTAGTTTTGAGGGAATGAAAAAAAATAAATTTACCTCTTGAAAAATCTCAAAAAGACATTATAATAAAATAGTGTCTGATAAATAGTCTGGCAATAATGGCGAGAAGGTCACACCCGTTCCCATACCGAACACGGAAGTTAAGCTTCTCAGCGCCGATGGTAGTTGGGGGCTGTCCCCCTGTGAGAGTAGGACGTTGCCAGGCTGTTATATAATTATTCCGCAGTAGCTCAGTGGTAGAGCTATCGGCTGTTAACCGATCGGTCGTAGGTTCGAGTCCTACCTGCGGAGCCATTTTAATGGAGAGCTGTCCGAGTGGCCGAAGGAGCACGATTGGAAATCGTGTAGGCGGGTAACCCTGTCTCAAGGGTTCAAATCCCTTGCTCTCCGCCATTAAAATTTTTCTAAAATGGCCCCTTGGTCAAGCGGTTAAGACACCGCCCTTTCACGGCGGTAACACGGGTTCGAATCCCGTAGGGGTCACCAAAGTTTTTTACAGTAGTGAAAACAATTGTCATTAATATGGAGGATTAGCTCAGCTGGGAGAGCATCTGCCTTACAAGCAGAGGGTCGGCGGTTCGATCCCGTCATCCTCCACCATATTGTTATCGCGGGGTGGAGCAGTCTGGTAGCTCGTCGGGCTCATAACCCGAAGGTCGCAGGTTCAAATCCTGCCTCCGCAATTTGGTCTGGTAGTTCAGTTGGTTAGAATGCCTGCCTGTCACGCAGGAGGTCGCGGGTTCGAGTCCCGTCCAGACCGCCATTTAAGTGGCTCAGTAGCTCAGTCGGTAGAGCAAAGGACTGAAAATCCTTGTGTCGGCGGTTCGATTCCGTCCTGAGCCACCTTTAATTTTTAAAAGATACGCCGATGTAGCTCAATTGGTAGAGCAACTGAATCGTAATCAGTAGGTTGGGGGTTCAATTCCTCTCGTCGGCACCTTAAGCTGACAACTCAACTTTCAAATGTGGAGGGGTAGCGAAGTGGCTAAACGCGGCGGACTGTAAATCCGCTCCCTCCGGGTTCGGCGGTTCGAATCCGTCCCCCTCCACCATTTTAGGGGTATAGTTTAAAGGTAGAACGAAGGTCTCCAAAACCTTTGGTGTGGGTTCAATTCCTACTACCCCTGCCAATTATTTTCATTATGGCGATTGTGGCGAAGTGGTTAACGCATCGGATTGTGGTTCCGACATTCGTGGGTTCGATTCCCATCAGTCGCCCCATTTAATTTTTATTGAATAAGTGGTAAATTTATTATACTATTGGGCTATAGCCAAGCGGTAAGGCATCGCACTTTGACTGCGACATGCGTTGGTTCAAATCCAGCTAGCCCAGCCAATTTGCGGAAGTAGTTCAGTGGTAGAACACCACCTTGCCAAGGTGGGGGTCGCGGGTTCGAATCCCGTCTTCCGCTCCAATAATTATGGCGGCATAGCCAAGTGGTAAGGCCAAGGTCTGCAAAACCTTTATCCACCGGTTCGAATCCGGTTGCCGCCTCCATCTTTACAGATTGTGTTGAGATTGGAGAATTAGAAGAATAAGATTTCGCCGGGGTGGCGGAACTGGCAGACGCACAGGACTTAAAATCCTGCGGTAGGTGACTACCGTACCGGTTCGATTCCGGTCCTCGGCATTAGCTTTAAAATTTTATACACGCCGGTGTGGCGGAATTGGCAGACGCGCACGACTCAAAATCGTGTTCCGCAAGGAGTGTCGGTTCGACCCCGACCACCGGTATCACAGACAGTGTTAGAAACACAGTCGCAGCAACGGTTTGACAATTTTGTCAGGCCGTTTTTTGTCGTTTGATGAAAATCATATTGAACAAATCAGATTAAAGAGATGCAGAACATTTTGAAGGGATTCTAGCAAGAAAATGTTCTTTAAGGCTTGTAGGAGCTGGAAGGATATTCATTCTCTTCTAATAGGTTATAATAAAACTAATTAGAAGAAAAGGATGAGTTTATATGAAATATTCTAAGAATATATCGGAAACAATTAAGGTGATGCAAAGTCACGTCTCTGTCCGCAAGTATTTAGCGGAACCAATCCCAAAAGAACATTTATTGGAAATCCTTAAATCAGGACAGGGTGCGGCTACCTCCCATTTTGTCCAGGCTTATTCCATCATTCATGTTACAGACAAGGAGAAAAAAGACAAAATAGCTGAACTTGCAAAAAATAGCCATATTAGTAATGCTTCAGATTTCTTCATATTTTGCGCAGATTTAAAACGCCTGGAAGTGGCCGGCAGGAAGCATGGAATCGTCATTGAACACGATAATTTAGAAAATTTTATGGTTGCAATTATCGATACTGCCCTGATTGCCCAAAATGTCATTACAGCAGCAGAATCACTTGGATATGGCGGCTGTTATATTGGCGGTGTTCGGAATAATCCCGATCCTATTAGCAAGCTTGTTGGTCTTCCTGACAAAGTGTTTCCGATATTTGGATTATGCTTAGGGGTTCCTGCCGAAAGGAACGAGGTAAAACCAAGATTGCCATTAGATGCGATTCTCCACAAAAATCAATATAACACGGAGAAATATGAAAGTCTGCTTGACGAGTATGATCAAACCATGAATACATATTATCAGCAGCGCTCTACCAATAACAAACAAACCAACTGGACTGAATCAATGGCTCATTTTATGGAAAATAAAAGAAGAGTTCATATGCGAGAATTTGTTGAAAGCAAAGGATTCCATTTGGAGTAAAAAAAGAATCCGGCGCCATTTCGAATAGCGCCGGATTTATTTATGAATTTTCTTATATAAAAGCATATTCGGACAGGAGAAGAAGGAAAGCTTAAATCCAGTCCAAATCTAAGATCATAAACCAATCTCCTAAAGCTCCCATGCCTCTTTTAATAACTGAATTCCTGTTTCAATTTCAGATTCGGATAAACCGCCAAAACCGAGTAAGACCCGAGAACCAAAGCTTCCTTTAGAATAATAATAGGCCGATAAGGGATATACCTTTACCCCAACCTTTAAGGCTTTTCTGATTAGCTGCTCTTCCCCCATCCCGTTTTTTACTTCCAAGACAATATGAAGCCCAGAATTTTCACCAATGACAAGCACGTTGTCCCCAAGAAAATTTTTAATCGACTGCATTAAAACAACATGCTTCTTGCGGTAAAGGGTTCTCATTTTATTTAAATGACTTTGCCAATAACCTTCACTCATAAAGCGATAAAGGGTATCCTGATGCAATCGGGAGGACGTTTGCTTATAAATGGTATAGCGGTCGTGATACTTCTTTAACAAATTCGGCGGTAAAACGAGATAACTGATCCGGATTGAAGGTATTAAAGACTTGGAAAAAGTCCCTAAATAGATCACCCGTCCTTTTTGGTCCAACCCTTGCAACGAAGGAATTGGCTTTCCCTTATAGCGATATTCACCGTCATAATCATCTTCAATGATATAACCATTCTTTTCCTCCGCCCATTTTAACAATTCCAACCTTCGTGATATCGGCATTACCATTCCAAAAGGGAATTGATGAGAGGGAGTCACATAAGCAACACTAGCATTACTACTATTCAGTTCCTGTATATTCAATCCATCTTCATCAAGTGGGATAAAAATCGTGTTCGCCCCGAAATCTTGTAGAACTGTTTTCGTTCGATGAAATCCAGGATTCTCCAGTCCATAGGTTTGGCCTTTTCCTAGTAACATGCACAATAATCCGATTAGAAACTGGGTCCCAGCTCCAATGATAATTTGCTGGGCAGAACATTTTACCCCCCTGGAGGCAAATAAATACTTTGCAATTTGCTCGCGGAGTAACAGTTCTCCTTGAGGATTTCCATTATAGAACAACTCTCCCCGATCCAAAGATTGAATCGTCAATTTCCGCCATGCGGTATTTGGAAAGTTTTCTAAATCCACTTGGCCTGAATTGAAATCAATTTTAGCAATTTCTTGTGGTACATGATCACTGATTACCTCCATTTTTTGAGGATAATCCTGGCTTGAGAATAGGTCATCTTCAAATGGCGTAACAAATAGTCCTTTTCGGGGTTTACTTTCTAAATATCCCTCTGCACATAACTGATCGTAGGCAGACTGCACGGTGTTAAGGCTTAAACCAAGATAATTAGATAAACTTCTTTTTTGACGGTAATTTTTCTTTCGGTTTTATTCTACCTGATGAGATTTCTTCTTTAATGTAGTCGGCCAACTGTAAATACAGCGGTTTACTCATGCTATTATCCAAAACGGGTGTGATTTCAATCATGATTTTATCCTCCAGTCTATTTCTGGAACCATTAAATTTATCAAAACTGGTACTTTTGATTATACCAGATTGTGATTTAATATTGTTAAAAGATCCTTAAAGGGAATGGGGGAAGATGGCAAGAACAATAATAAGGATATTAAAAAATTCACAGGAAATTAAAGAAGCATTTCCAATAATGAAACAGCTGCGGGCGCATTTAAATGAAGCAAGTTTTCTTCAATTGGTTCAGGAAGCTGTGGAAAAAGAGGGGTATCAATTAGCGGCCTTATATGAAGACGAAAACATTGTTGCTGTAACAGGATTTATGCCCATGATCACCTTATATAATGGCAGGTCCATTTGGGTCTGCGATTTAGTGACAGATGAAGAAAAGCGGTCGAAAGGGTATGGAAAAAAACTTTTAAATTTTGTCCATCTATGGGCAAAAGAGAATGGATTTGGGATTGTCTCACTCTCATCCGGCTTACAACGGGGAGATGCTCATCGTTTTTATGAAGATAAAATGGAATATGACAAGTTCAGCTATGTTTTTTTTTAAAAGACTTTAATATAAAAAAAGGCTTTGTAAATCAGTTTTTATCAGAATCTTTACCTGTGCAATTTATTTTATATTAAATAAAGAAAGAGGAAAGCATATGAATTCAACATTCGTACAAACAGAATCAACTAAAACAAAGGCCATCGTCATAAACGCACTTTTCATCGCAATGACCTTTGTCGCAACAATGTTCATAAACATAAGGCTGCCATTAATGGGTAACGGTGGTTTAATCCATCTTGGGAATGTGCCTCTTTTTCTAGCAGCCTTGGTTTACGGCAAAAAAACAGGAGCTATCGCAGGCGCCTTCGGAATGGGTCTTTTTGATATTGTATCTGGTTGGGCAATATGGTCACCGTTCACATTTGTCATTGTTGGTGCAATGGGCTTTGTAGTTGGTCTCATATCTGAAAAGTCAACCGGCAATAGAGTCCTTGCAAGCACACTGGCCATTGCGGTTGCACTTATTATAAAAGTTGTGGGCTACTATTTTGCCGAAGTGATTCTTTACGGTAACTGGGTACAGCCATTCGGATCCGTCCCAGGAAACATTATGCAGGTCGTATTAGCCGGTATCATTGTAATCCCAATTGCAGCACGCTTAAAGAAAAGAGCTTGAAAGATATAAGAGGGAAACATATTTTGGAACGATTTTCAATGCAGGCAAACCGAAATTTTAGGATTTGTCGACAGTCTAAGTCAACATTTTCAATGTTGACTTTTTATTTTGTCTTTGATTATTCAACTATCAAATTTCTATCAGTTTTTGATAATCTCAGAATTGTAAAGTGATTGAATGAAATGATAGAGTAGTTGCCTTCAAATAATGTATTGAAGGAGAATAGAAGGGGGAAAATCTCCTATCGACGGGATAGGAGATTTAAGATTTTTTAATTTGATAATTCAAGTAATAAATCACCGGGTTCAATCGTATCGTTATTATTTATATAAATCTCTTTAATTGTACCACTGAATGGTGCTTGAACAGTTGTCTCCATCTTCATGGCCTCTGTAATCATGAGATGATCACCTTTTGAAACTATTTGTCCTTTTTCAACAAGGAGTTTCAGAACGTTACCTGGCATGGAAGCTCCAATATGGCTTTTATTTCCAGGATCTGCTTTCAATTTTGCTTGAACAGTCGTTTTAATATTCTCGTCTTTAATAAGAACTTCACGTGTCTGACCATTTAGTTCAAAATAAAGCACGCGAGTCCCGTCCGGTTTCGGTTCGCTAATGGAAATGAGTTTGACAAAAAGGGTTTTCCCTTTTTCAATTTCCACCTCAATTTGTTCGCCTAGGCGCATTCCGTATAAAAACGTTGGCGTATCAAGAACGGAAATATCTCCATATTTCTCGACTGTTTGATGGTATTCCATAAACACCTTTGGATATAGGACATAGGCAATCACATCGTGGCTTGTCACAGGACGTTTTAATGAACGATACAACATCTCTTTAATTTCTTGAAAGTTTACAGGCTCCAAGAGTTCTCCGGGGCGAACATTTATTGGTTCTTTTCCTTTTAAAATAATACGTTGAAGCTCTTTAGGAAATCCCCCATAAGGCTGGCCAAGGTAGCCTTCAAATAATTCTATAACTGAGTCAGGAAAATCAAGTGTCTCCCCGCGTTCAAAAATATCGTCTTCCGTTATATTATTTTGTACCATATAAAGGGCCATGTCCCCAACAACTTTTGAGGATGGGGTTACTTTTATAATATCGCCAAACAACTGATTTACACGGGAATACATTTCTTTTACTTGATCCCATCTGTCTCCCAATCCTACAGCTTTTGCTTGTTGCTGTAGATTACTATATTGTCCGCCTGGCATTTCGTGAACATATACTTCGGTATGAGGAGCATTCATGCCACTCTCAAAATCTGCGTAATATTTGCGAACCTCTTCCCAATAATAAGAAATCTGCTCCAATGCCTTTATGTCAATAAGCGGTTTACGATAATGTCCTTCTAAAGCATAATAGAGAGAATTTGCACTTGGCTGTGATGTTAGTCCAGCCATAGAGCTTGCCGCAACATCCACAATATCTACTCCTGCTTCAATTGCCTTTGCGTACATAAATAGTCCATTGCCGCTTGTATCATGGGTGTGTAAATGGATCGGTATCTCAACCGATTCCTTTAAAGCGGAAATCAAGTCATACGCAGCCTGTGGTTTTAACAAACCAGCCATATCCTTAATTCCTAATATATGTGCTCCTGATTGTTCCAGCTCTTTTGCCAGATTTTTATAGTAATCCAAATCATATTTTCTTCTAGACGGATCCAAAATATCACCCGTATAACACATGGTTGCCTCTGCAATTTTTCCACTATCTCTTACTGCATCAATCGCCAGTTCCATTCCTTTTACCCAATTGAGGCTGTCAAAGATTCGGAAAACGTCAATACCTGCTTCCGCAGACTTGTTAACAAATTCTTTGATTACATTATCCGGATAATTTTTATAACCGACAGCATTTGATGCACGAAGAAGCATTTGGAACAACATATTCGGCATGGCTTGCCGCAACTTTAATAAGCGTTCCCATGGATTCTCCTTTAAAAAGCGGTAGGAGACATCGAATGTCGCACCACCCCACATTTCAACAGAAAATAAATTAGGAATTAAACGGGCAGTCGGCTCGGCAATTCGCAGCAAGTCATTTGTTCGAACACGAGTGGCTAACAATGATTGATGGGCATCACGGAAAGTTGTATCGGTTAATAAAACTTCCTTTTGTTCTTTAATCCAATTTACGACTCCTTCTGGACCTTTTTCATCAAGTATTTGTTTTGTTCCGTTTAGAATTGGCTCAAATGGATTAATCCTAGGTAATGTTGGTTTTTCAAAAAGAGGCTTATCCTTTTTAGTCACTCCCGGAAAACCATTCACCGTTACGTTTCCAATATAAGTGAGCATTTTTGTCCCACGGTCTTTCGATTTCGGGAAAATGAATAACTCCGGTGTAGAATCGATAAACGATGTATTATATTCACCTTTTAGAAATTTCTCATGCTTTACCACTTTTTCGAGGAACGGAATATTGGTTCTGATTCCACGGATCCGGAATTCTTTTAAATTTCTGACCATTTTTGCCGCAGCTTGATCAAAGGTTAGGGCCCAAGTTGTTACTTTTACAAGAAGGGAGTCGTAAAAGGGGGTAATGACTGCTCCCTGGAATCCATTTCCTGCATCTAAACGTACCCCAAACCCTCCGCCTGAACGGTAGGCCATGATTCTTCCTGTATCTGGCATAAAGTTATTCAAAGGATCTTCGGTAGTAACACGCGATTGAATCGCATAACCGTGTACCTGAATATTTTCTTGACTAGGAATTCCCACTTCATGACTATGAAGAGAATAGCCGGCCGCAATTATTATTTGGGACTGAACAATATCAATACCGGTAATCATTTCTGTAATCGTATGTTCAACCTGTACCCGTGGGTTTACTTCAATAAAAAAGAATTCATCATCTGTAACAAGGAACTCTACTGTTCCAGCATTTAGATAGGAAACGTTTTTCATTAAATGAACAGCAGCCTCACATATAGCTTGCCGCAAGTCTTCAGGCAATGAAAGGCTTGGAGCTACTTCCACAACCTTTTGGTGGCGGCGTTGGACGGAACAATCACGTTCAAATAAATGAACAACGTTTCCATTATGGTCACCTAATATCTGTACCTCAATATGTTTGGGATTTTCCACAAATTTTTCAATATAAACCTCATCGTTTCCGAATGCGGCTTTTGCTTCAGATTTGGCGCGATCATATGATTCTTTTAAACTGTCTTCACTTCGTACAATCCGCATTCCACGGCCGCCTCCGCCAAGAGATGCCTTGATCATGAGCGGATATCCATATTTTTGCCCAAAAGTTTTCGCTTCCTCCAGGCTCTCAATAGGACCATCACTTCCAGGAATTACTGGAATATTAGCCTGAATCGCTTGGTGGCGGGCCTTCACTTTATCCCCGAACATCTCTAAATGTTTTGATTTTGGACCAATAAAAATAATTCCTTCATCTTCACAACGTTTTGCGAATTCAGCATTTTCTGATAGAAATCCATAGCCCGGGTGGATAGCGTCAACTTCATGGGACTTTGCAATTTTAATAATTCCTTCAATATCCAGATAAGCATCAATTGGTTTTTTTCCTTCCCCAACTAAATAGGCTTCATCTGCTTTATACCGGTGGAAAGAGCCGCTATCCTCTTTTGAGTAAATGGCAACGGTTCGAATGTCTAACTCGGTACAGGCACGGAAAATTCGGATTGCAATTTCCCCACGATTTGCAACTAAAACTTTGTTAATCTTTTTTATTCTACTTTCCATATCTAATTCTCCTTAATAATTAAAGATTTATAGAGCGGTAAATTTTTAAAATTTTGGGCTTTTTCCCTCCAATAACGCTATTTGAATATTAATAATATTCAAATTAAATTATAGCAAAAATGAGAACCCTTTTCTTATGAAAAACTCGAAAGGCTGATTCCAATAAGGAAAGAGCCTCTCGAGTTTTTCAATATTTTAAGGAATCATGAAACTAAGAACTGAATTTTGTAGCCAAACGATGATTCCGACAATAATGACTAGGAAAATACTATGTTTGATTGTAAAGCGGAACAGCTCGGATTCTTTACCGGCAAGTCCTACGGCTGCACAGGCAACGGCAATCGATTGTGGTGAAATCATTTTACCTGTGACTCCGCCGGATGAGTTAGCTGCAAGTGCCAAAATGGGATTCATGCCAATCGATTCGGCGGTAACTTTTTGCAGATTGGCGAATAACACGTTTGCCGATGTGTCCGATCCAGTTATAAAAACCCCCAGCCATCCAAGGAAAGGTGAGAAGAATGGGAACAGGATTGGTCCTGTTTTTGCCAATGCTAATCCAAGAGTTGTACTCATTCCGGCAACGTTAATCACATAGGCGAAACCAACAACTGTAGCAATCGTTAACAGTGGGTACTTTACTTCATTTAATGTTTCCCCAAATGTTTGCACCCAAGAATTCCATGACATTTTTATAATAAACTTCGTGATAATTGCAGCAATTAAAATCGCAGTACCAGCGGCTGCCAATAGCTCAATTTTGTAAAAGGCGGGTGCCGGTACTGCCCCGGCTTTACTAATCACTTTGTTATGGACAAATGGTACTTCCGGCATAAAGGTTAAAGCATGTCCAATTGAATTAATAGCCTTTAGAATAGCATTAGCCCCTTCATAATGCCCGCTTAATGCAAGCTTGATCGTCGGAATTCCCCAAAGTGAAATGGTTGCTGTTAACAAAATAAATGGTGACCAAGCTTTAAAAATTTGTCCCCCAGTATAGTGAACTTCATTTGTTTTTCTACAAGAAATGGTAACAGCAGCGGCAAGCTCTTGTTCTGCCGAAAAACGGAAAATCGTTTTTGGCTTCCAGAAATTTAGGAAAATAGCTAAAGCAAACAACGAAACAAGTGCTGATAAGATATCAGGCAGTTCTGGTCCTAAAAAGTTAGATGTTAAGTATTGTGTAATGGCAAATGCAAACCCTGATACAAGAATTGCCGGCAATACTTCCATCGTTTTCTTAAAACCAGCCATAATAAATACAAGATAAAATGGAATAAACACTGATAAAAATGGCAGCTGACGACCGATCATTTTTGAAATTTCTTTTGCGGCAATACCGGTAGGCCCTTCCATCGCAATAACTGGAATACCAATGGCGCCAAACGCAACCGGTGCTGTGTTCGCAATTAAACAAATCCCAGCAGCATATAGCGGATTAAATCCCAAACCAACTAATAGTGCAGCGGAAATTGCAACCGGTGCACCGAATCCTGCTGCCCCTTCAAGGAACGCCCCAAACGAAAACGCTACCAACAATGCTTGCAAACGCCGGTCCTCAGTAATGGATAAGACAGAATGGCGAATGATTTCAAATTGGCCCGATTTTACGGTTAGCTTGTATAAAAATACGGAGGCAACAATGATCCAGCCAATCGGCAGAACGCCGTAAACAGCCCCTTGAGTAGCCGACATGACGGCCATTTCGGCAGGAACTTTGTAAGCAATAACAGCAATAATAATAGAAAGTATAAGTGTAGTCAGGCCGGCAATGTGGCCCTTCATTCTTTTAATAGCTAAGGCCCAGAAGAAATAAAGAATGGGTATTAATGCAACAATCGCGGTGAGTGCTAGATTGTTTCCTACTGCAGTAAAATTTTGGGTAAATGTCATTGGCATAGTCTCCCTTAATTGGTTTTGTTATAGCGTTGCATTTTCAAAGAAAAAATTACCACCCACTTTACAAATAGAGTAATCGCTTACAAGTGATGATGTGGTCATCAGATGATTAGATGTTCAACATGGTGATAGAAAAGATTATATTAATATTTTTTAAAAATTACAACAGTATTTTTTACTATGGTTTTTATAAAAATCGCCCATAAAATTTTGAAGTAGATGCAAATCATATGAAAATAGGTATAATTAAAGTGCGTGTCAAAGCTGATGAATTATATAAAGGGGCACTGGAATGAATTATAAAAAAATCAAACCTAAAAAAATATATGAAGAGGTTACCGAAGCTATTTATGAAATGATTCGGTCTGAGGAGCTTAAACCCGGGGATAAGCTTGACTCTGTACAACAGCTTGCGGAAAATTTTCAGGTAGGACGTTCGGCCATACGTGAGGCATTAACCTCATTACGGGCAATGGGACTTGTCGAAATGAAGCAGGGTGAAGGGACCTATATAAAGGAATTTGAACCAGATCAAATTACTTTTCCATTATCAACTGCTATCTTAATGAACCAGGAAGATATTGCAGAATTAGTAGAAGTGCGGAAAATTATTGAAAGCGGGACTGCAGCTGCTGCGGCAAAGCGAAGAACCGATCAGAATTTAATGATGATGGAGGCTGCTCTTGAAGCAATGCTTGAAGCAAAAGGTGATGAAGAACTTGGTGAAACGGCAGATTTACAATTTCACATGGCGCTTGCCGAAGCTGCCCAAAACCGATTATTGCTGAATTTAATGAACCATGTTTCTGAGCTTATGGTAGAAACAATGAGGGAAACGCGCAGGGTTTGGTTGTTTTCAAAAGAAACTACCATTGAGCAGTTACATAGGGAGCACTTGGCCATTTATGAAGCAATTAAAGCACAGGACAAAGAGGCAGCAAGGACCAACATGCTGATTCACCTTGAAAATGTCGATGCTATTCTAGGGAAGTATTTCCAACATACAACAAAGTTTAATAGGGAGTAAAATACTGATAAAAAAGGGTTCCTATAATAGTTGAGGGGCCCTTTTTTGCATTTTTCAATCAGATAAAAAAGGACTTTTTTTTTGAAAGCCCTTTCTAAACTTGATACTTTTGGTGTAAGATGTACAATATAAATTATTCAGTCATCAGATGACCGGTTAACTAGTTTTATAAACATAGTGACAGAATTTATTTTTGAGGGGAAGAGAAAAATGAAGGTTACTCTTTTTGCAACTTGTATCGTCGATATGTTCCAAGGCAATGTGGGGAAGGCAACGGTTGAACTGCTTGAAAGACTTGGATGTGAAGTGGAATTCCCGGAATCGCAGGTCTGCTGTGGTCAGCCTGCATACAACAGCGGTTATGTGAAGGAATCAAAAGAAGCCATGAAACGTATGATTGAAACGTTTAGTGACGCCGAATATGTAGTTTCACCATCTGGTTCATGTGCTTTTATGTTCCATGAGTATCCTCATGTTTTTGCAGACGACCCTGTATGGGAGCAAAAGGCAAAGGCATTAGCAGACAAAACCTATGAGCTGACACAATTTATCGTCGAGGTTTTAAAAATAGAAGATGTCGGTGCAAGATTTGTAGGCAATGTAACGTATCATACTTCCTGCCACATGACCAGATTACTAGGCGTAAAAGAACCGCCTATGATTTTGTTAAGAAATGTTAAAGGCTTACAGTTCACCGAATTACCTGGTAAAGAACAATGCTGCGGATTTGGCGGCACATTTTCAGTTAAAATGGCACAAATTTCGGAGCAGATGGTCGATGAGAAGGTCCGGCACGTAGAAGAAACCGGAGCACAGTACCTGGTGGGAGCGGACGGAGCCTGCTTGATGAATATCGGCGGCAGGATGGAACGATTGGGGAAACCGGTAAAAGTGCTGCATATTGCCGAAGTATTAAACAGCCGTTAATGCATTTATTTTTTTAAAAAATGGGGGGATTTCCTATGGCAATGAAAATTGGCACGGAGCAATTTAAGGAACGTGTTGACCATGGAATACACGATGATTTCATGCGCGGTGCAGTTGCCGGTGCACAGGATGGAATGGGTTTGAAGCGCAGGGCAGTGACAACTGATGAAATGAGCAACTGGGAAGATTGGCGCAATCACGGTGAAGAAATCCGGCAGCATGTTCTGGAGTATTTGGATTATTACCTGGAGCAGCTGAGTGAAAATGTCGCAAAACGTGGCGGGCACGTCTTTTTTGCACAAACTAAGGAAGAAGCAAATGAATATATTAGAAGTGTTGTCCAGAAGAAAAAGGCAAAAAAGGTTGTCAAATCCAAATCGATGGTAACAGAAGAAATCAGCTTAAATGCTCTGCTGCATGAGGAAGGCTGTGAGGTCGTTGAAACGGACCTTGGTGAATATATTCTCCAGCTGGACGATCATGATCCGCCGTCCCATATCGTTGTACCTGCCTTGCATAAAAATAAAGAACAAATTCGCGAAGTTTTTGAAAAGAAATTAGGGTATACGAAAACATCAAAACCTGAAGAACTTGCCTATCAAGCACGTGTCACCCTCCGCGAGAAATTTTTGGAAGCGGATATTGGGATAACGGGCTGTAACTTTGCGGTTGCTGAAACAGGTTCCTTCAGTCTAGTTACAAACGAAGGAAATGCTGATTTAGTAACGGCGCTGCCGAAAACGCAAATTACCGTCATGGGGATGGAGCGGATTGTGCCAACCTTTGAGGAAATGGAAGTACTCGTCAGCCTGCTAACAAGAAATGCTGTTGGGCAAAAGCTAACCAGTTATATTACTGTATTGACAGGGCCTCGTGAGGAATTGAATGTTGACGGACCTGAGGATTTCCATTTGGTAATTGTTGATAATGGCAGATCGAATATTCTTGGTGGTGAATTTCAGTCGGTATTACAATGTATCCGCTGTGCCGCCTGCATTAATGTTTGTCCGGTGTATCGTCATATTGGCGGTCACTCTTATGGTTCAATTTATCCTGGACCAATTGGTGCCGTACTCACACCATTGCTTGGTGGTTATGATGAATACAAGGAGCTTCCATATGCTTCTACCCTTTGCGGTGCCTGTACAGAAGTATGTCCGGTGAAAATTCCTCTGCACAACCTGCTGCATAAACACCGTGAAGTCATTGTTGAAAAAGAAGGCAAAGCACCTGTTTCAGAAAAATTATTAATGAAGGCATTCGGTCTTGGGGCTGCTTCTCCAACACTCTATAAATTTGGTTCAAAAATCGCGCCAGCCGCCATGTCTCCATTTACCTCGGGGGATAAAATCTCCAAAGGACCGGGACCGCTTAAAGCTTGGACGGATATTCGAGATTTCCCTGCCCCGAATAAAGAGAGATTCAGAGATTGGTTTAATAATCGCGATAAAGGAGACAAAAAACTATGATTGGCACTATCCATAATCGAGATAAATTCTTAAATCAAATTGCCAGTCAGCTGAACCGGCCGCGAATTTCCGCTCCGATTGAAAAGCCGAACTGGAAATTCCAGCCGCAATATGAAGTATTTAAGGATGCAACGCAGGATGAACTGCTGGAGATTTTAAAGGAGCATTGTAAGAAAATCCATACGAAAATTTTTACTACTGATTTAATAGAGCTGCCGGGGATTGTAAATGATGTAGTCGCTGAATACGGCGGAGGCCCGGTTGTGACGTGGAAAGACGAACGGTTCTCGAAGTGGGGGCTTGATTCCTTAATGAAGGAGAAGTGGCCTTCTGAGAAGATTGATGTGTTTGAATGGGATTACAAATTAGGCGAGGAGAATGTTCAAAAAGCAGAAAACGCAAATGTCGGCATTACCATTAGTGAAATTACCCTTGCTGAGTCTGGAACAGTGGTTTTGTTTAGCGACAAGGACAAGGGTAGGACGGTTAGTTTTTTACCGGCTACATCGATTATGCTGATTCCAAAAAGCACTCTTGTTCCAAGGGCAACACAGGCGGCAGTAAAAATGCGGGAAATCTATCAAAAGACCGGACATGTGGCGTCCTGCATCAATTTTATTACCGGTCCAAGTAATTCAGCCGATATTGAGTTGAATCTGGTTGTCGGCGTACATGGTCCGATAAAGGCTACTTATATTGTGATTAACGACTTATAATTTTGGATGAGGGGGCGGTCCTAGATAGAGACGGCCCCTTTTTCCTTCAGACCTAAAGTCAATTTCGGAAAAGGATTTCAGGCTACGGGAACTCGTAATGGGCAATTTTGTTTCCAGGTGAAAATAAATAGCGATAAATTTCTTTAACTTCTGACGAACTCGCGGACGATTTTGTGAGAAGTGAAAGTTGTATCCCCGTTTGTTTCCAAGCACAGTAACGAAAGCAGTGCAACCGATTAGTTGCATGGAAATTCAAAATGTGCTACCATGTGGTTGCAGATTAAATTGAGGAGGAATTATGAGATGGAAAATGATCAAATTGAGCGAGAGATATTCATTGCTGCGCCACTGGAAAAGGTTTGGTTGTTATTTAGCGAGCCAGCCTGGTGGGTTGGCGATGCCCCAGGTCCGAATTCTGTTCATGTTGATGGCAAACGTGTGGTTGCGGAAACAAGGTTCGGCAATTTTCCAGTGGAGATTGAGAGAATGGATCCACCAAACTATTTAGCATGTCGATGGGCAAGCTCCTTTCCTGGTGAGGAGCCAAGAGAAGGTAATTCCACATTGGTTGAGTTTACTTTGACTGCTAAAGATGAAGGCACTATGCTACGTGTGGTGGAAAGTGGTTTTGCTAATTTAACCACCACACATGATGAACGAATGAAGTTTTTTAGAGAAAATTCGGATGGATGGAAGCAGCAGCTAGATTACTTACGCCAACGTGCTGAGAAGACGGTGGAATGAAATTGGATAAGGAACAAGACGAACAAGTTTTGGCGGCACTCGCAGATTCCACCCGTCGTCAGTTGCTCGATATCCTCGCAGCGTATGGAGAAGCCTCTGCAACGGCTTTAGCTACTCAAGTAACGATATCCCGCCAAGCGGTGGTCAAACATTTGTGGGTTCTTGAGAAGGCTAGACTAGTAACTTGTAATCGTGTAGGGCGTGAGATGCGTTATACAGTCTGCACACAACCAATAGAATCGACGGCTCAATGGATGGCAAACCTTGCAAATGATTGGGACAGGAAATTGAAGGCAATTAAACACAGAGCAGAAATGGAGGAATGATTTCTCTATAGCAGCAGGAATCTTTCTTTGAGAATGGTCTAGCGCAAGCACCCAAGCACCTCTAGGTCATAAGCCAGTCCGTCAAGAGGTTTAAAGAACAACCTTCTCACCGGCTTGGCTTATGTTTGTCGGTACTGACCAAGGCGCTTGCGTATTTTTTATCAATCTACATAGTTTGCTTTGGCTGATAAAACTCTTTCGGAATAGGGCCAAAATTTCTACGGTGATACAGCATTGGATCTTTCTCTTTATTGATTTGAAGGTCAGTAACTTCCCCTATGAAAACTGTATGATCCCCCGCCTCAATGTCTTTAAATGTTTTACATTCAAATACTCCAAGCACTCCATCAATAATAGGCAATCCGTTGCTCGATATCTCCCAATCACATGTACTGAAACGGTCATCATGTTTCGTCGCAAACGTTTTACAAAGTTCAACCTGATCTTCTGCTAATACATGAACAGTGAATTTCCCACCTTCTTTAAACTCCTTAAGTAAGGACGATCTGTGATCAATAGACCAAAGAACCATTAGCGGCTCGAGCGATACGGAAGCAAATGAATTTACTGTCAGCCCAACTGGTGTCCCATCCTCCTTTGTTGTGGTAACGATTGTTACACCGGTCGGGTAGTTGCCCATAATTTGTTTGAATAAATCCTGATTCATTTCTTTTTGCATGTATCTTTCTCCTTTAAAAATAAATTTTGACTTTATATTATTATAATCTGAATATTATGAGGGATTTATCTTTGCATTTAACATTGTGAAATGTATGAAATTCTTTTATGAAACTTTTGGCTGTGTTAAACGTGGTTGTTGATTTCCGCTCCAGGATGCTCGCTTTCCGCGGGGCGGGCGGTGAGCCTCCTCGGCGCTTTAGCGCCTGTGGGGTCTCACCTGTCCCGCTGCTCCCGCAGGAGTCTCGCACCTTCCGCTCCAATCAACTTTGTTTAAACATCAACATTGTTCTTTAACAAAGCCAAACTTTTAAAGGCATGGCGAAGGTAATAAAAGAAGGTTTTTACAATTTAAAAGTTGCTAATAGAAGTTAACCTATTTTATAGTACTATTATGCGTGTATTTTGAATTTTTCGATAGTTAGATTTCCTCTTATTTATTTTTTTGAAGAAGGATTAAATAAAAATAGGAGCGTGAGTCATTTTGATTACTTCAGTTAGCAGGGCATGTCAAATTTTAAATTGTTTTACTCAGGACGATCCAGTGCTTGGAAATGCGGAGATTGCAGAAAAGCTGGGATTAAGCATAAGTACTACACATCATCTTATTAAAACCCTTTGCAAGGAGGGAGTTTTAATAAGAGATGAAGATAAAAAGTATAGACTAGGCTGGAAGATTTTTGAGTGGAATAATCAAGTAATGTTTCAGCAGGATTTTTATGATAAAGCAATGCCGTTAGTGAAGGAATTAATAGAAAGATTTAATGGGACAGCGCACATCTCCATGTTTGATCAGGGAGATGTAATCCATGTTTTAAGATTTTCTTCAAAAGATATTGATTCAGTGCCAACCTATCTCGGGGCAAGAAATCCTGCCTATTGTACGAGTGCAGGAAAAGCATTGCTTGCTTACAATAAGGCATACCTTCAAAAGACAGTCGAAAAAGGATTAACAAGACAAGGTTTGAACACGATTACGGATGTCAAATTGCTTGAAAGGGATTTGAAATCGATTCGGGAACAAGGTTATGCAATAAGCGATAATGAAAATGATACGTGCACCTATGCTATAGCTGCTCCCATTTTCTCCTATTCGGGGGAAACCATTGCTTCGATTAACTTAGTTGGTCCAATAAGCTATATGAAAGGACTTCATCGCGCACACATTATCCAAAGCGTTGTACATACTGCTAAAGCGATTTCCCGTGAGTTAGGCTACATTGAGTTGAAAAGGGATAATAGGAAATAAATCAAAGGGTAAAATTCCTTAAACGTTTTAACGAGTAAAAAAATTCCCTAAATTTTCATAATGTTTCACTATTTTAAATCACTTAAGCGAAGTGTAATGAACTTTTTTGTATAGTGATAAACAAGTGATAGAGATTGGTGGATTGAAAGTTTAATAAATGGCAGTTATGTAAACGTTGCCATTTATTTAAACGTTACGAATATGCTGTTTCCTCTGTATGGTGGAAGTTGGCCAATCCGTCATTTTTATAGCTGAAACTTATAAAATTTGGAGGGAATTAAGAATGGGTATTAGAACAGGAGAACAATATATTAATGCATTGGAATCTCGTACTCCAGAGGTGTGGCTTCGTGGTGAAAGAATCACAGATTTGGTCAACCATCCAGTATTCAAACAGCCAATCCAGGAGATTGCCAAGTTGTACGATCTGCAGCATGACCCTGAATATCAAGATAAAATTACACATATTTGTGAGGAGACTGGCGAACGGGTGAATAACGGTTTCCTCATTCCAAGAAATGGTGATGATCTTAAGGCTCGCAGACAGCTTTTCGAAGTGTGGGCTGAGGCCACTTTTGGTTTGATGGGGAGAACACCAGATTTTTTAAATATTGTCGTAACATCGATGGCAACAAACGATTGGTTTTTCCGGCAGTATGGTGAACAATATGGCGATAACATTGTTAACTATTACCGATATATAAGAGATCATGATTTGTTTCTTACACATGCCATCGTAAATCCTCAGAATGATCGCAGCAAGGCTTCATTTGAACAAAATGATGAGTTTACTCACTTGGGTGTAGTAAAAGAGACCGAAGATGGATTAATTGTACGCGGTGCTAAAATGTTAGCAACACTTGCACCTATTACGGATGAGGTAATTGTTTACTCTTATCCCGGCTTTAAGCCAGGTGATGATAAATATGCCATCTCATTTGCCCTTCCACTTGATACTCCTGGACTTAGCATCTATTGCCGAGAGGAAACTCAGGATGGGAAACGATCGACTTGGGATCATCCATTGGCGTCACGATTTGAAGAAATGGATGCCATTTTAGTATTTCATGATGTTCTTGTACCATGGGAACGGGTATTTATTAACCAAAATGTAGAGGCAGGGAATTTACTCTATCCTAAAACGGGTGCAAACCTACAGCCAGCCCATCAGTCTGCCGTTAGAGGATTATGTAAGCTTTCATTTGTAACGGATGTGGCATGTTCTGTAGCTGATGCTATTGGTGTAGACGGATTCTTAAATGTTCAAAATCAATTATCTGAGCTAATTCAAGGCGTCGAGACCATCAGAGCATTGGCGCGAATTGCTGAGTATGAATATACGATTACAGAGCAAGGAGAAGCATTACCAAACATTGTGCCATTCGAAACGATCAGGGGATTGCTTCCGAAACTGTATCCTAGGGCCATTGAAATATTACAGACGATTGGTGCAGGCGGCCTCTTAATGTCACCAACGGGTGCAGACTTTGTAAATCCGGAACTAGCTCTAGACATGGAGAAATATTATGTCGGCCGTCAGGGTGTTACTTCTGAAAAAAGAGTGAGATTATTCAAGTTAGCCTGGGATTTATGCGGGGAGGCATTTGGTCAAAGACTGCTGCAATATGAGCGTTATTATTCCGGTGACCCAGTCCGTAAAATGGGAATGTTCTACAATGTCCATAAGAGAAACAATCCTTCCTATCCGCGTGTTGAACGGGCATTGGAAGAATCCCTGTTGATGTCGGAGGAATATAAGGCGAAAATGCAAAAGGTGTAAATGACACTAAAACATTCAAGGGTAAGGAGGAATTTGCTTGAAAATCCATCAGACTGAAGGGCTAAAATTAAATGGTTCCGTCATTGCGATAGGTGCCTTCGATGGAGTACATCGCGGACATCAGTCTGTCCTCCGAGAGATGGTAAAAGACAGCCAAGTGGAAGGGTTGCCGAGTGTCGTTTATACCTTTTATCCGCCCCCGCGTTCTTATTTTCAAGGTGCGAAAATATTGACTAGCCCGGAGAAAAAGATTCAACTAATAAAAAGTTTAGGAGTAGAGCATGTCGTTGTTGCACAGTTTAATGAAAGATATCTTCAGCGGACAGCAGATGATTTCCTTGAAGAGCTATCGTTATTGAACCCTGCAAAAATTTTCGTCGGGGATGATTTTCGATTCGGCCATAAACGCTCAGGAGATGTTCAATTATTAAAAGAACATTTTCCGGTCCAATCAATCAACCCTATTTGCAGCACAGATGGAGAAAGGATTTCCTCTACCAGAATTAGAGAGCTTATTTTACAGGGTAAGCAGGAGCAAGCAGTTCCGCTACTCGGATGGACATAAGGGAATAATCAGATAAATGAAAGTTTAATCGTAAAAAAGGCACAGCTAGCATTGACTAAGTTGTGCCTTTTTAGCATTTCAAGGATTGTTTTAGGGCATTGGAGAAAAAAGAGTTATAAATACAAAATAAATATTTCTCGAAAAATTTGACTAATTTCATAATATGAAAAAAGTGAATGATCTTGAAAGCGCTTTTTCATTATACTCGGATTAGAAACTTAGTAAATTCCAAGGCTCATAGATTTCTTTGGTAATTTTCTATACAAAATAGATTAAAAATCGGAGGGAATGTAAAATGACAAAATCTACTATGAGAAAGTTGAAAGCGTTTAACTTATTAAACTGGATTGAAGAAAATAAGGATCAGCTTAAGCCGCCGGTAAACAATAAGGTGCTTTGGGAAGACTCCGAATTTATTTGTATGATTCTTGGCGGACCGAACAAACGCCGCGATTTCCATGTTGATCCTTCAGATGAGTTCTTTTATCAAATCAAAGGCGATTGCTTTGTAGAAGTCATTAACAATGGAAAACGTGAAGTCGTTACAGTGAAAGAGGGGGAAGTTTTCATGCTGCCAGCGAATGTTCCGCATTCCCCTCACCGTATTGCGGATACCTTTGGTCTAGTCATTGAACGAAAACGTGACCAAGGGGAACTGGAAGACTTCGTTTGGTTCTGTGATAACTGTGATCATGAAATGCACCGTAAAACGGTTCAATTAACAGATATTGAAACGCAGGTTAAAGGAGCCATTCAAGAATTCAATAGCAGCCCAGACCTTCGCACTTGTGAAAAATGTGGGCATGTCATGTCTGAAGAAGTAGGGTTATGGAAATGAGAGTAGATTTTCATACACACATCATTCCTGAACACATTCCCAACTTCGTTGAAAAATTTGGAGGCGAACGCTGGCCGACGCTCGAGAAAACATGTTCCTGCGGTGCAAATATTATGGTGGCCGGGAAGGTGTTCCGCGAAGTAACGGATCAGGTATGGGATCCTGAAAAAAGAATCAAGGATATGGATGAAGAAGGGGTCGATATTCAGGTATTGTCACCAATTCCTGTGACATTCTCTTATTGGGCAGAGCCCGGCGCCGCTGAAGAAATGTCGAAAATCCAGAATGACTTTATTGCGGAAACCGTGAAGAAGTATCCGGACCGTTTTGTCGGATTAGGTACGGTGCCAATGCAGGATGTGGAAGCCTCCATTCGCGAAATGGATCGCTGCATTCATGAACTTGGCTTAAAAGGAATCGAAATTGGGACAAATGTTAATGGGAAAAACTTGGATGATCCGTACTTTACGAAGTTCTTCGAAATGGCAGAAAAATGGGGAGTGCCGTTATTTGTTCACCCATGGGAAACATTAGGCAGAGAGCGGATGCCGCGCCATAATTTCATGTACACAGTCGGCATGCCAAGTGAAACAGCTCTTGCTGCCGCTAGTTTAATCTGCGGCGGTGTGATTGAGAAATTCCCAGGTCTCAAAGTTTGTTTCGCTCATGGCGGAGGATCCTTCCCCTATATCTTACCTCGCTTGGATCAAGGGTGGAAGGTATGGCCGCATTTACGAGTGATAAGCAAGCCGCCAAGCCATTATGCGAAGAACTTTTATTTTGATTCATTGAATTATGATCCGTTGAACATTAAATATTTGGCCGACCGTTTTGGCCATGAAAAAATTGTCATGGGATCCGATTATCCATTTTTATTAAGAGAGATTCCTCCTGGAAATGTTGTTGATCAAACCGTGGAGCTTACGGAAGGGCAAAAACAGGATATATTAGGCAGAAATGCCCTCGCCTTTCTAAATATTGAAATAAAGGAAGAGGTTAAATCATGAGTACACCGGAAGAAAAGCTGGCAGAATTAGGGCTAGAATTGCCACCATTACGTCCTGCACATGGAGATTATGTCGGCTGTGTCAGAACGGGGAATCTGCTGTTCACCGCTGGTCAAGGTGTGGATCAATACCACGGCAAACTGGGAAGAGAGTTAACAGTGGAAGAAGGATACTTAGCTGCACAGCAATCGATGCTGAACCTTTTAAGTGTTGTGAAAAATGAAATTGGCGAATTAAGCAGGGTAAAGCAGTTCGTCAAAGTGCTCGGGATGGTCAATAGTACGGAAGAGTTTACCGACCATCCGAAAGTCATGAACGGTGCATCCGATCTAATCATGAAGGTTTTCGGAGAAAAAGGGAAGCATGGCCGTTCAGCAGTAGGATTTGCACAATTACCGAACAATACAGCAATTGAAATTGAAATGATTCTTGAGATTGAGGAGCAGGAGGAATAGATGTGGCAAATGGATTAGTTGTTGAAAATACGATCATTCAAGATGCAAAACTGTTTATCAATGGAGAATATCGGGACGCTCTTTCGGGGGAAACGTTTGATTCTTTAAATCCAGCAACAAATCAGAAGCATGCTTCCGTGGCAAATGGCGGACAGGAGGATGCCAAGCTTGCCATCGAAACGGCTCAGCGCACATTTGCAAGTGGAGTTTGGAGCAATATGCCTGTAGAAGAAAGATCAAGGATCCTCTGCAGAATGGCGGATTTAATCATGGCAAATGTCGACCGGCTGGCCATGATTGAAACATTGGATGTCGGTAAGCCGATTAAGGAAAGCCGCGGGTTTGATATCCCTCGCGCCGCGCAGAACTTCCGCTTCTTTGCCGAAATGGCGAAATACATGGTACACGAGCATTTTGATATGAGCGGTCATATGTCATATGTTCAGTATGCACCTGCAGGAGTCACCAGCTTAATCATTCCGTGGAACCTGCCGTTTATGCAGATGACCTGGAAAGCGTCGGCCGCACTTGCAGCGGGAAATACAGTAGTGATTAAACCAGCTTCTTATACACCATTAAGCGCGGTTTTACTTGGTGAAATTGCGAATGAAGCTGGATTACCGCCAGGTGTCCTGAATATCATTACCGGTCCGGGGAGCACGGTCGGCAATGTGATGGCATCCCATCCATCCGTCCGGAGAATTTCTTTTGTCGGTGAATCGAATACAGGGAAAACCGTCATGCGAAATGCAGCTGAAAATTTAATCCCTGTTTCACTTGAGCTTGGTGGCAAATCGGCCAATATCGTTTTTGAAGATGCTGATCTAGACGAAGCCGTTGCCGGTTCAATTGAAGCGATTTTCCGCAACCAGGGGGAAATATGTTTAGCCGGTTCCCGAATTCTAGTTCAAGAAAGTGTTTACGACAAGTTCTTAGAGAAGTTCGTTGCCGCAGTTAAGAAAATTAAAGTCGGAAATCCAACGGATGAATCGACAGATATGGGAGCGCTTGTGTCTAAGGGGCATTTAGAATCAGTTGATGAGTATGTACAAATCGGTTTATCAGAGGGTGCAAAGCTTGCGGCTGGCGGTAAGAGAGTTGCGGGCCTAACAGAAGGAAACTTCTATGAACCGACTGTACTTTATGATGTGAATAATAAAATGCGCGTTGCACAGGAAGAAATCTTTGGTCCTGTCCCAGTGATCATTCCATTTAAGACAGAAGAAGAAGCGATCCAAATTGCTAATGATTCCATCTACGGATTGGCCGGGGTGGTTTGGACAAACGATTTAAAGCGCGCCCACCGCGTGACATCTCAAGTATTCTCAGGATTATTATGGGTAAATTGCTGGTATGTCCGTGATTTGCGTACACCATTTGGCGGTGCAAAAGCGAGCGGCATCGGCCGGGAAGGCGGCCGTCACAGTTTCGATTTCTACACGGAAGCGAAAACCATCACAATGAAAAAATAATGGAGATAAGCGAAAGGCGCCTTGTTCACCTTTTGTTTATCGTTTCTTAGGAGGTTTTTCTAGTGGCAGTACGAACGATTGATTTTGCAAGTGAGCTATTGAAGGCGGAGGAAACGAGGGAGGCTGTCCCTGCCTTGACGGACCGTGATCCGGACTTAACGGTGGAGGATGCCTATCAGATTCAGCTGGAGGCCGTAAATGCAAAGTTGGTGCAAGGGAAAAAGGTGATCGGGAAAAAGGTAGGATTAACCAGTTCGGCTATGCAAAAAATGCTGAATGTAAATGAACCGGATTACGGTCATTTGCTGGATGATATGCGGGTGGAAAATGGGGAAGCCGTAAAGGTTGATTCATTGATTTCGCCAAAGATTGAAGCAGAGATCGGTTTTGTGCTAGCGGAGGATTTAACCGGTCCCAATATTACTTTTTTAGATGTGATAATGGCGACAAAATATGTTGTCCCGACGATTGAAATCATTGACAGCCGTGTGAAGGATTGGAAGATTAAATTAATCGATACAGTAGCAGATAATGGATCATCCGCAAAAGTTGTGGTGGGTGACAAATTCACCGAGCTTGATGGTGTGGATTTGCGTGCGGCCGGCATGTCTCTATTTAAGAATGAGGAGCTTGTGGCAACAGGCGCAGGTGCGGCCGCACTTGGCCATCCGGCGCATGCGATTGCCTGGCTTGCCAACAAATTACATGAATTCGGAATCTCCTTGAAAAAAGATGAAATCATTTTACCAGGAGCTTTATCTGCCGCTGTACCGGTTAAAGCCGGAGACACAATTAAGGCCGACTTTGGTGCACTGGGATCCGTGACTGTTCATTTTGAATAATTGGTTTTACTGGATTCTAAAATTCAAGTTGAAGCAGACCCGCAGGTGGAAGCCTGGCGGTTGAAACTAAATAAAGTGAGGGCATAAATTATGACTCTACTAGTGGATAAACACAAAGAAATTATCGAGTATTTATATACGGCAGAGCGAGATGCACGGGAAGTCATTAAAGTGACGGACGAATATCCGGAGTTGACAGTAAAGGAAGCATATGAACTGCAGGATGGCTTGCTTGCCCGTAAACTAGCGGAATCCGGAAGCAAAACAGTTGGTCTGAAATTAGGATTAACAAGTAAAGCGAAACAAGTCATGATGGGCGTGAATGAAGCGATTTACGGTTATCTGCATCAAGATATGCTCGGCTTTGAATGGGAGGGAATTTCCTATTCGGGCTTGATCCATCCAAAGGTGGAACCGGAAATTGCCTTTTTGCTGGATAAAGATTTACAAGGTGAAAACATCACTGAGGAAGACGTGTTAGCGGCAACCAAATATGTTGCTCCCGCTCTGGAAGTGATTGATAGCCGGTATAAGGATTTTCGCTTTACCTTAGTTGATGTTATTGCAGATAATTGTTCTTCGGCTAAATTTGTAGTCGGAAGTAAATGGGTCGCGCCTGGGGCGATTGATTTAGGAAACATCGGCATGGTGATGTCCAAAAACGGTGAAGTGGCGCAAACAGGTTCGAGCGCTGCGGTATTAGGGCATCCGGCAACAGCTATCGCCTGGGCGGTAAATGAATTAGGGGCCCGCGGGAGAGGACTGAAAAAGGGAGATATCATCCTCAGCGGAGCCATGTCAGAAGCAATCGCGTTTAAACCGGGTGACTCAGTCATTGCCAATTTCGAAGGATTAGGCAGTGTTTCGATGTATTGCAAGGAATGAAGCATGGGGACTGTTCTTTTTAAGGAAGCAGAAAGAACTGTCCCTTTGCTTTATGATTCCGGAGTTGTTTCTATAAGGGTGATTATATGTTTACTGTAACGAATGCAGCAAAAATAGAACTGCAAAATAGATTGAATTCTTCAGATGAAAACTCATTGATCCGCCTGCAGATGCGGAAAAGTTGTTTCATGAAAGTAAAATTAACGCTGGAAGATTCGATTCAGCCTAATGATACAGAAGTGATGTTGGATGGTCTGCATTTTATCATTGATCAAGGTGAGTGCCATTATTTTAATCATAAAACATTAGATTTTTTACCAGACAAAACCGGTTTTAAACAATTTGAGGTATTACATTAGTTTGGATTAATTATTTCAAAGGCTGTTTTCTAGAAGATTATTGTTTATAAATAGTTTTTATGAAAGGTTGATTGGAGCGGAAATCAACCTCAACTCTTTTTGATATAGGAGGAGAAAATAGGATGGAAAAAGTAAAAGTTGCGATCCTAGGCTCAGGGAACATCGGAACAGATTTAATGATCAAATTAGCACGCTCTAAATTTTTAGAGCTGATTGCTGTAATCGGAATTGATCCACAATCTGACGGTTTACGCCGTGCAAGGGAATTAGGGTATGCCGGGGTTGATACAGGAATTGATGGATTTTTGGCAGACCCGGAATTAAAAGCAGACATTGTATTCGATGCCACTTCCGCAAAAGCCCATCTATATAATGCAAAGGTGTTAAAAGAAGCGGGAATAAAGGTTATTGATATGACTCCAGCGGCGATAGGACCTTTAGTCTGCGCAGCCGTAAACATTGAAGAGCATTTAGATAAGGACAATATCAATCTGATTACTTGCGGTGGTCAGGCAACGATCCCAATGGTCCATGCCGTCAACCGAGTAGCGCCAGTCGAATATGCTGAGATTGTTGCGACGATTGCAAGTAAGAGTGCGGGGCCGGGAACTCGTGCCAATATTGATGAATTTACAGAAACAACCGCTCGTGCGATAGAAGTAGTTGGCGGTGCTAAAAAAGGGAAGGCGATTATTATCTTAAACCCTGCTGAACCGCCAATCCTCATGCGTGATACCGTTTACACGCTTGTAGAGGAAGGGAAAATGGATGAAGAAGCGATTCGGAACTCTATCAGGGAAGTGGAGAAAGTTGTTCAATCGTATGTCCCGGGTTATCGCGTGCGCACCGAACCAATTTTTGACGGAAATAAAGTAACCATCTTCCTTGAGGTAGAAGGAGCTGGTGACTACCTGCCTGTATATGCTGGTAACCTTGATATCATGACATCAGCTGGTGTGAAAATTGCAGAGGCGTTCGCGAAAAAATTATTAACGAAAGAAACAGTTTAAGCTGTAGAAAGGGGCAAAAAAACCATGCCAATTGAAAGAGATATTCTCATTACAGAAGTAGGGCTGCGAGATGGAAGCCACGCCATTAATCATCAATATACGGTAGATCAAGTACTTAGCGTAACAAAAGCATTAAATGATGCAAATGTTCCTTTTATTGAAGTCTCTCATGGTGACGGTTTAGCTGGATCTTCCTTACAATATGGTCTTTCACGGACAAATGAAATGGAATTAATCGAAGCGGCGGTTTCAGTAGCAGACAAGTCGAAAATTGCTGTTCTTCTATTACCAGGTATCGGTACACTGCATGAATTAAAAGAAGCCGCCCATTTAGGTGCAAAAATGGCCCGTATTGCTACACATGTAACAGAAGCAGACGTGGCACCGCAGCATATTGCCTATGCAAAAGAATTAGGAATGGAAACAGTCGGTTTCTTAATGATGAACCACATGGCCCCAGTAGACAAACTTGTTGAGCAGGCAAAATTAATGGAAAACTATGGAGCTGACACCGTATATGTTGTTGATTCAGCAGGCTATTTGCTTCCAGACCAGGTTCGTGAACGTATTCGCGCCCTTAAGCAATCGGTAGGGATTCATGTCGGCTTCCACGGCCATAATAATTTGTCACTTGCCATGGCCAACACACTTGTGGCAATTGAAGAGGGTGCGACTCGGATTGATGGCAGTGTACGCTGTTTAGGAGCAGGTGCCGGTAATACTCAAACAGAGGTACTTGTTGCCGTTTGTGAACGAATGGGAATTAAAACAGGGGTAGACTTATATAAAATGATGGATTTGGCGGAAGATATTGTTGCACCCATTTTGCAAGTGCCGCAAGAAATTACAAGAGATAGCTTAACTCTCGGGTTTGCAGGTGTGTACTCAAGTTTTGCCCTTCATGCAAAACGCGCAGCTACTAAATTTAGCGTTGATTCCCGTGATATTTTAGTTGAATTGGGCAAACGAAAAGTAGTGGGCGGTCAAGAGGATATGATCGTCGATGTGGCTGCGGAGATTGCAAAAGAAAGGAATAAGGTTGTTTTGGGTTAAGTGTTTTGATGAAGGTGTCCCAAAAGTCAAACTTTTGGGACACCCCTTCTTACATTTATAGGAAGAACATTATTTCTCAATGCCTACTAATTTTTAAATTCCTTGTAACTATGTTTAAATACTTCCTTAGTTACAGCATGAAACGATAGTTTTTGGTCGGTCGTCCAGAACGACAGGTCGAATCCAGTGGCACCTTCATGAAACTTGCCTTCCAATTTGGTTGTTTTTCCGTCTACTGTAGTGAAAAACTTCACCAAACGCCCATCTGTTACTCCGTTTAATACATACCTGGATTCTTTCCCCTTGTCATCCATCATGAGTAGGTAACCTGTCAATTCGCCTTCTAGTAAGGCTTCATCTATTTTGACGAACAATTGGAAGGAGTCGTCCTGAGCGGTGTAAAGATAGCCGTAAACACTACGAAGATTGGAAAAAAAGTATCTTATTCTTTTATTTTCGTTCTCTTCAGCGTGATAGTCTTTTAGCGCTTTTATATATCCATCGAGTTCTTTATGATTTACGGGATTGTAAAGTGTGATGTCTTTTTCTCCTTGCTCTTGTACTGAAAGATGTGGACCAGAAAACCAAGCTTCATAGCTTATAATTTCCCCGCCATTATTCAACTTGAATTTATACCCCTTTTCAGTTGTTTCCCCAGTCAGGGGGAATAGTTTCTCTTCCATTATAGGAGCTTTCCCAGCTTTTTCTATGAATCTCTGTTGGTGAAGTTTCCCCTTAACTTCCCCTCTTCTACTAGTTAGTTCAAACCAATGAAGTATGCCGTTATCACTATACACAAATGCATCCGATTTGTTCAGCGGGTCCTTTAGGTCTTTCACCTTGGATGTTGCCCACCAAAATGCTGTTCCAATCAACAACCCAATAACCGCCGTCGCTCCCCAATATTTTAACTTCTTCACTTGGTTTCCCCTCCTGAGTGAATGAGGTGCATACAATCAATTTTTGATTGATGTGCCTGGTTTTCATTTAACTAACCTTTCCTGCTATTTAAACAACATCTCTCTGAATTTTAACATAAATATCCAGAAGCCCACCTAAAGGGCAAGAGGGGAGAACAAAATATTTAGTGGTTATTTAACTTAAAATACCATTTATAAAATATCCATGCTAAAAATAAGGTAGCATAAACGGATGTCCAGGTAAAATACCATTGCCAATGAATATATGAAATCAGATTTGTATACTTTTCCATGATGACTTCAGGTAAGGTTAGTGCTGTGGAATATGCACTTATATATAGGGGTTTTTTCCAAAATGAATTGGTTTTGGGGTAAAAGAGACAAAAGAAGATGGTTACGACGGGATATAAAAAGAACTCATATAAAAAGCTGGTGCCATTCACTTTTGCGAGTTCCCGAACAGGGTACTCTAATAAGTGGAATCCCACAGCGAGAATTCCAGCAAACCATGTAACACACTGTTGAAAAAGGAAGATGACGCTGGCCTCTCTTACTTTATCCTTTGGTATGAATGCTACAGAAATAAAAGTGCAGGCATGGCATTATGCTAACTTTTATGTTTTTGATAGGGAAATTTACAAACATTATGAAGATTAGTATGGAGAATCTCATAAGAAGCTTTTTTAATTTTATCATTGAGCTTTGGATATGTCGTCGTTATGTGATATGGATTATGGCACATCCTGACTTTGAAAGGTTAGAGACAAATGAAGATTGAACCGTTGATTTTATACATTCTTTATCCCCAAAAAATAATGTAACACACGTCTTATAAAATGTGCGTTTTTTGGAAATTTTAGCTGGAACAGAAGAGCAAAAAAAGGATAAGCTAAATATTCCATCGTAAAATTTATTTTTGTTGCATGTTTGAAAATTCGAACGGGTGATTCAAGTAAGCCGAAATAGGTTAGATAAATACTGAACAGCCACGTTAACATCTGAAATAACAAAAGAGTCGCAATGGCTTCGCGAAGTCGATTTCGAGGGATAACTTTCCATATTGAGATTGGAAATATTATCCACAAAAAAACAACACAAAATAATCTGATTTCATATATGCCACCTTTTTATAACTTAGTTTGAAATATACTAGCGTAAATTATCCTGTTTATAGAAAAAACATTTTCTGTTATAGTACTAATCAAATTTTTCTGGGTCTTTAAGGTCTCTCATACATTATTACCATTTTAGCCAATACCGCTTCACTCCCTTTCAAATTTCTTGTAAAATTGATTTCTTTGAAAGCATTATATTATTTATATATATAATAGAAATACGGATAGTAGGTCGGGGCTTGCATTCTGCGAAAATGAGAGGATTTAGAAAGTAGGGAGTTTTATGAGCAACAACGTGATGGATAAACAATTAGAAGAAGGCCTTCTCAAGGCTTTGTCTGGATTAAAAAAAGTGTCCAAAGATATAGAGGTAAAACAGGATCAAAAACATTGGGGCAATTTGAATGTTCCTGTAACCTTACAGGAACAACTAGGTAAAATGACAAAGAGTGAGTTAGATAACATCAGAAAAAATTTAGAATTAAAAGGCGTCAGCAGTTTGAAAAAAGCCGAACTTGTTACAGTGTTACAAGAAATGATTCCTAAAACGCTCGAAAAGGTTTGCCTTCCATTTGATGCCGAGCGTTTGAGATTATTAACAAAAATCGCCCATAATGGCGGGCATATGATTGCCCAAGAATTAGAACCGCATCAAATCGAATATTTTCGTGCACGTGGTTTGATATTTACGGGAATCTTTCAAGGAAAAAGGATATTGGCTGTGCCGGATGAACTGATTGTTCCAATTTTATCCCTTGAAGATAATAAAAAGTTCACATCTATCATAAATAGAAATACAGAGTGGATCAAACTTACATACGGTCTTTGTTACTATTATGGAGCATTAAGTACAGCACAACTATCAGAGATGCTGGAAACCTTCACGAAAGAACCGTTACGTTTACGGGAATTTCTTGACGTTATTCATCATGCCAATCCCTATCATAAAGAAATTAGTCTTAATGAAGAAGGCTTCTCAAATATAAGAGTGTATGATCCAAAAAGAGTGAAGCAAGAACACCGGATGAGAGAAAGTGTGGCATTTTTTCCTTTTACTAAAAAACAACTTCTCAAAGCGGGGGAAGCCGGGTTTGTTGAAAAGAATCAAAGCTATCTGGAGTTTGTCCAGTTCCTTACGCTGTATTTTGAAATGGACAGGGAGGCAGCTGATAGTATTGTAGAAGAGTGTGTCTATGCGACTCGAATTGGTGACGGCCCGAATGAGGTTATGCATTATTTAGGAAGTGTCCTTGAATTTGAAAGTTTGGAAACGGTCCAAGCGATAATGGATCAAGTGGTTCATTTGATGAATAACACGAAGCAATGGTTTTTGAAAGGCTATACACCAATTGAGCTAAGGGAACATTCATTGAAACCGGAACTTTTAACGAGCCCCAAACAAACTGAAGGTAAAACAAACGAGAAAATCGGCAGAAATAATCCATGCCCTTGCGGAAGCGGGAAAAAGTATAAAAAATGCTGTGGAAGATAAGGTAAGTCAAGCTGAACGCTATAGGTACATCATGAAGTAAATGCTTTTTAGTGAAGTTCAATTGTCAAGATGCTAAGGAGTGATTGGGATGGTTAAGCAATCTGCTTTTACCTTTGAAACGAATGATGGTATTAAGATCCATGTTAGCAAATGGGATGGGGAGGAAAATCCGCGCGCAATTGTCCAAATTGCCCATGGTATGGCAGAGCATATCGAGCGATATCACTCCTTTGCAGAAGAACTCGTATCTCAAAATATAGTCGTTTTTGGTAATGATCACCGTGGCCATGGAAAAACGGCGAGTTTAAATAACTGTTCAGGTTATTTTGCAGATGAACAGGGCTTTGAAAAAGTAGTGGAGGATCTGTTTACCCTTACCACGATCATTGAAAAGGACTATCCAGATGTTCCGATTTTTCTATTTGGTCACAGTATGGGATCATTCTTATCCCGTCGTTATATTCAATTGCACGGTGATCGGATTGTAGGTGTGATTTTATCAGGTACAGGCGGAGACCCGGGGATTATGGGGAAAATCGGCAGGATGATCGCTTCCAGGCAAATGAAGAAGATAGGAAGAAGGACTCCTAGTCCACTATTAAATAATCTTACATTTGGTAACTACAATAAGAGCTTTCAACCGAATCGAACGGAATTTGATTGGTTAAGCAGGGACGAAAGAGAAGTAGATTTGTATATTGAAGATCCCAATTGTGGTGGTATTTTCTCATCAGGCTTTTTTAATGATCTGCTTGGCGGTCTTGAAACGATAAATAAAATCGCTAATATTGAGTTGATTCAAAAAAAGTTGCCGATCTATTTGGTTTCCGGAAGTATGGACCCAGTTGGAGGAAATACAAAAGGTGTGTTAAAAACCTATCAAGCATTTAAAAATGCCGGTATTATCGATGTCACTTATAAATTTTATGAAGATGCCAGGCATGAAATATTAAATGAGATTAATAAGGATGAAGTGGTTGCGGATATTATTGGGTGGATGAATGAGCATCTTTAATTTTGAAAAATACGAACTCAAATAGACTTTTACCATCTAGGGTTGAACATAGGTTGTAAATGAAAAAAAGAGTGGTTTCTTCACTGATAAGGGTTCTAAGTGCCTGTAAAGGAGAAAAAAGAGTGGAAGCGGTCACTGACGAGGGTTCTATGTGCCCGTAAAGGAGAAAAAAGAGTGGAAGCGGTCACTGACGAGGGTTCTATGTGCCCGTAAAGGAGAAAAAAGAGTGGAAGCGGTCACTGACAAGTGTTCTAAGTGCCCGTAAAGGAGAAAAAAGAGTGGAAGCGGTCACTGACGAGGGTTCTAATTGCCCGTAAACGAGAAAAAAGAATGGCCGTGGTAACTGTCAAAGATTCAAAGTACCCGCAAAGAGTGTTATTTATCATAAAAAGGGAAAAGCACCGCCCTACCATTCACCGAAAAGCCCTTTTTCTCCTACTAATCCACTCAATCTAAAAATCAAGTTAAAAAATCGACAAATTTCGCAAAAAACCTTGACGAAAAAATGAAAAGTGTGTAATATAATAAAAGTCAGTTAATTAAAGCGTTCAAGTAATAATTGAGGGTGTAGTTTACTGGTAAAACCTCAGCCACGAGCATAGCATCTGAGAATAAGCTTCGAGTTGCCTCGACGCATCATTCTTCTTCGAATATGCTTTTAGAGGAAGAGGCATGTAAATGCGTGTTGAAAATAAATATTACATTATAATAATTTGCGGGTGTAGTTTACTGGTAAAACCTCAGCCTTCCAAGCTGATGTAGTGGGTTCGATTCCCATCACCCGCTCCAATATTGTGACTAACGTAGTGTATCGTTTCAAAGAAAAACGATGCGTTACGTTTTTTTATTTGCCCAAAAAAAGAATGCCTCTATCAGCATCCTAATATGCGATAAGAAGCATCCCCGCCATGGACTTGAATAAACATATTCATTAAAGATTCCGTTAGCTGTTTCGCGTTAACTACATCCATAGATGGCCGAATATAGATCATTTGCACCGCCTGTTTGGTTTCTACCGTTACAGGTGTTCGGTCTGAGTCTACAAACGGACTGCCAAATGGTCCTTGTTGATCTACCGATACAATTAAGTTCTCTAATGAGTTCATTCTTCCATTTAAACCGCGATATTCTTCCCCAGCAGCACCAATTCGGATTGTAACTGGTCCCTCTAATTTCTCTTGATCATAAATCCCAATCGGCACTTGATATTCTAGCGAGAAAAAGTTGTTGAGATCAATCGCACTTTGAACAGGGGAAAGATAATTCTGCTTTTGAACCCTTCGGTATAGTGCTTCTGCAGAGTGACGGTAGCGGTTCGGGTCCTTTCCCGTCATTTTAAACACACTTCGCCATTCCTGAATTCCAGGTAAATCCGTCACATTTTTATTTTCCAGCTCAAAATAGATCGACTCTTGAAACAACTGAAGACGGCCTTTAACCATTTGCGGTGAATTCCCGACAGTGATATTCTCGTATTCAATAACTCCCACTTTAAAATTAGGAATCTTTTCAATCAGACTTGATGACAATTGAATTTCCAAGCTTTTTAACCTCCAAAATTTGTTGGAAATAGTTTATCATAAAAAAGTGTGTAATGAATAATTAACCGCATCATATTGATGGAAACCGTTTGAAAGAAGGCTTTAAAAATGAACGTTAACCAATTTAAAGAAGAACTAATTGCATACAGTAAGGAAATTGGCATTGATAAAATTGGTTTTACTACTGCTGCCCCCTTTACTGAACTGAAAAATAGATTAATACGCCAGCAGGAGCTAGGTTTCCAATCAGGTTTTGAGGAACCGGATATAGAAAAACGCGTTAATCCCTCCCTGCTCCTTGAAGAGCCGCGTTCCATCATAGCGATTGCGTTAGCTTATCCATCTAAAATGAAAATCAGGCTCGTGAGCAAAAAGGGAGAGCGAAGAGGAATTTTTTCAAGAGCTTCTTGGGGAATGGATTATCACCATATTCTCCGTGATCGACTAAAAAAACTGGAAGCATTTATCCTTGAAAAGGTACCGGATGCCAGGGTTAAATCAATGGTTGACACTGGAGAACTTTCAGACAGAGCTGTGGCAGAGAGAGCAGGGATTGGTTGGAGCGGAAAGAATTGTGCGGTAATCACGCCTGAATTTGGCTCTTATGTTTACCTAGGTGAAATGATTACCAGTATTCCTTTTGAACCCGACTCTCCAATAGAAGATCAGTGCGGAACATGTACAAAATGTCTTGAGGCTTGCCCTACAGGTGCATTGGTACACGGCGGACAGATCAATGCTCAGCAATGTATTTCATTTTTAACGCAAACAAAGGGCCTTATACCGGATGAATTTAGGGAGAAAATCGGAAATAGGGTGTATGGCTGTGATTCCTGCCAAACCGCCTGTCCGGAAAATAAAGGGAAGGACTTTCATTTTCATGAAGAAATGGAAACCAATCCGGAAATTGAAAAACCATTATTAACCCCAATTTTAAAGATGAGTAATCGTGAATTTAAAAATAAATTTGGCCATTTATCAGGGTCTTGGCGTGGGAAGAAGCCAATCCAACGTAATGCCATGATTGCCCTTGCTCATTTTAAAGATGAAACAGCAGTTCCCGATTTAGTTGAGGTTTTGCAGAATGAACAAAGTCCAGTAATGAAGGGAACAGCTGCATGGGCCCTTGGTAAAATTGGCGGCGAGAGCGCATATACCGCCCTTGAGAAAGCTAGGAAAACCGAAACAGATATAGAGGTCCAGCAGGAAATCGAAAAAGGTTTACGTATGTTGAATACGTAAAAAAGGGCGAATCATGATGATTGGCTCTTTTTTTGATTGAATTTCGTCCTTTCCACATATGTATGAATGGAAAGGAGTGGAGAGAGATGCAAGAATCCCTTCAAGAATTATTTGATAAAAGAATTCATCAATTTATTTCAAATACGAGGGAGCAGAAAAGTTTATATCCAAAGGCAGAAAGAAAATTAGCTTCTTTGTCCAAACGGTCGGCTGAAATTGTAAAAGTAAAGGCTGCGGGCAATATCATAGAAAAAATTGAAAATGGGAATTACGAAACTGTCCATTATATGGCTCATTTTCAATATCTTATTAAACAAAAAGACGCGCTTTATCTAGAAGAGGAGACAGAAATGAGGCTCGCTAAGCTTTATAAAGGAGAAGTAATCTCTGATCAAGAAATCGCACCTGTTCAAACTGGCGATGGTCATCAGGAATTATCCATTCCAACCGAAGAATTGGAGGAACGTTCAAGCTTCCGGTATGACCGTTTAAAGGCAGTGCAATATGCGGAACGCTGGTGGAATAGTTATAATCCTGCGTATAAAAAATTTGAAAACAATTGTACCAATTATATATCACAATGTCTTCGTGCCGGTGGAGCCCCGATGAGAGGGTATCCGAACCGCGGAAGCGGCTGGTGGATGCAAAATCATAATTATAGCTACAGCTGGGCGATGGCCCATTCTCTAAGATTATATTTGGGGAACTCTAAGAGTGGTTTAAGGGCAAGAGAGGTCAGCAGTCCTGATCAATTATTATTGGGGGACGTGATTTGCTACGATTTTGAAGGGGATGGCCGGTTTAATCATAATACGATGGTGACCGGGAAGGATGCATATGGAATGCCGTTGGTAAACGCCAATACGTACAATAGCCGTATGAGGTACTGGGCCTACGAAGATTCATCAGCCTATACGCCAAACATAAAATATAAGTTCTTTTCGATTTTGGATTGATTTCTTGTCCGTAAACAACATAGTGGTATAATTGCAGGTAGAGATTTTTTTTGAGGTGAAATTGATGTCAAACCACGTTGTACTATACCAGCCGGAGATTCCTTCTAACACCGGAAATATCGCTCGTACATGCGCTGCCACGAATACCAGTTTACATTTAATCCGCCCATTAGGCTTTTCAACAGAAGATAAAATGCTGAAGAGGGCAGGCTTGGATTATTGGGAGTTTGTGAACATTATTTATTATGATTCAATAGATGAATTTTTTGAAAAGAATGCAGGCGGTGAATTTTTTTATTTAACCAAATTTGGTGAAATCCCGCATAGCTCTTTTGACTACAGCGATCTGAACAAGGAGTATTATTTTATTTTTGGCCGGGAAACGACAGGTCTTCCTAGAGATGTCATTGCCAATAATAAGGACCGCGCGTTAAGGATTCCCATGAATCAAAATGTCCGTTCATTAAATTTATCCAATACAGCGGCTATTCTGGTATATGAAGCACTAAGGCAGCAAAACTACTCTAACCTACTTAATAAAGGACCTGCTTTAGGTCAATAAAAAAAGGCTGCCTGGCATTGGGCAGCCTTTTACATTGTCCAGCTCCAGCGCCTAGCCCCTCGAGGTTGCTTCGGTCCTGCCGATGAAGTCAAAGAACGACTTCACCGGCAGGACCTCCAGCACTTGTCGGTGCTGATCAAGGCGCTTCCGCTTTTCTATTTATTTGCGCCTGGCTTGTCGTTGTATCCTGCTGTGAAGATGGCAGCTAAGAATGTGATCATAACTAAAACTACAATAAAAGTATTCACTATGTAAACCCTCCCGCAAATTTTTTCGATTAGTCGAGCATATAGTTTTATTATAGCCTAACTTTAATAAATGAAAAGGGCTGTAACAAAAAAGATAGGGACTAAATGTCTTGGTTACGCATGTTCAAGTTCCTACGTGCATAGAGTATATTAATCGTCTCTGACTAAGCTACAGGGGGAGGGCCTTATGGATATTTTAAAAAAAATCGAGATGTTTCGTGAAGAGGAAGAAAAGCTGCGTTGGGAAGGAACTTTTGCCGATTATTTGGAGTTGTTGAAGAACAAGCCATGGGTTGCACAGTCTGCACATTCTCGAGTTTATAATATGATTAAGGATGCGGGGATTGAAGAAGAAAAAGGGACGAAGAAGTACAATTTCTTTAGTAATCAATTATTTGGATTAGAGGAAGCACTTGAACGCCTTGTGGAAGAATACTTTCATCCGGCCGCTAAAAGGCTAGATGTCAGAAAGCGTATTTTGTTGTTAATGGGCCCAGTCAGCGGCGGTAAGTCTACATTGGTAACGATGCTAAAAAGAGGATTAGAGAGTTATTCACGCTCAGATCGAGGGTCTGTCTTCGCGATTAAAGGCTGCCCGATGCACGAAGATCCATTGCATTTAATTCCCCATCATTTACGGGATGAATTTCATGAAGAATATGGGATTCGCATTGAAGGGAATTTGTCGCCATTAAACATGATGCGCCTTGAACAAGAATATGGCGGAAGAATTGAAGATGTTCAAGTGGAAAGAATCTTTTTCTCAGAGGATAAACGTACCGGTATCGGAACCTTTAGTCCATCCGATCCAAAGTCACAGGATATTGCCGATTTAACTGGAAGTATTGACTTTTCAACCATTGCAGAGTTTGGTTCCGAATCAGATCCACGGGCATACCGTTTTGACGGGGAACTAAATAAAGCTAACCGAGGAATGATGGAATTCCAAGAGATGCTAAAATGTGATGAAAAGTTTTTATGGCATCTGCTTTCGTTAACACAAGAAGGAAATTTCAAAGCGGGCAGGTTTGCGTTAATCAGTGCGGATGAATTAATTGTCGCACATACGAATGAAACGGAATACCGTTCATTTATTTCCAATAAAAAGAATGAAGCCCTTCATTCCAGGATTATCGTCATGCCAATCCCTTACAATCTTAAGGTGTCACAGGAAGAAAGAATTTATGAAAAAATGATCCGGGAAAGTGATGTGTCGAATGTTCACATTGCGCCGCATACACTAAAGGTTGCTGCAATGTTTACCATACTAACTCGATTGAAGGAACCGAAAAAAGGTGATATCGATTTAGTTAAGAAAATGCGCCTATATGATGGCGAAAGTGTTGAAGGATTTAATACAGCAGATATTGAGGAACTTAAGAAAGAGTACCAGGATGAAGGAATGAGCGGTATTGACCCACGTTATGTCATTAACCGAATTTCCTCTACAATCATTCGTAAAGAGGTACCTTCTATTAATGCCTTAGACGTATTAAGGTCGTTGAAGGATGGGCTAGACCAGCATCCGTCCATCACAGCAGAACTGCGTGAACGTTATATGAACTATATTGCAGTAGCTCGGAAAGAGTATGATAATATTGCGAAAAATGAAGTCCAAAAAGCATTTGTCTACTCCTATGAAGAGTCTGCCAAGACACTTATGGATAACTATCTGGATAATGTCGAAGCCTACTGCAATAAAGCAAAGCTTCGCGACCCATTAACTGGTGAAGAAATTAATCCAGATGAAAAACTAATGCGTTCCATTGAGGAACAAATTGGTATTTCCGAGAATGCGAAAAAAGCATTCAGGGAAGAAATCTTAATCCGTATTTCGGCCTATGCGAGAAAAGGCAAGCGGTTCGATTATAATTCCCATGACCGTCTGCGTGAAGCCATCCAGAAGAAGCTGTTTGCTGATCTTAAGGATGTTGTAAAGATAACCACATCATCGAAAACGCCGGATGAACAGCAATTGAAAAAAATCAATGATGTTGTTGCAAGGCTGATTGATGAGCATGGTTATAATTCGACATCAGCAAACGAACTATTGAGATATGTAGGAAGCTTATTAAATCGCTAACGGCTATACGGACTGGCAGAAGTAATTTTGCCAGTCTTTTTCTATCAAAATTCTTGTCCATTTTCATAGGCAAAACACCAATTGTCAAAATTATTTGTAAATTATTCGCTGTTTCTGCATAGGATAAAGTAATCAATATTTCAATTGGATTTTTACACTCGAGTTATAGTATGTGGTAGAAAAAAATGTGTGCAAAGGATTTTCAAAATTTTATAGGGAGGGGTTTTAATTGTCAGACGATAACCATCAATTTGTGATTTCTAGAGAAGATTGGTCCCTCCACCGTAAAGGCCACGATGACCAGCAGCGGCACCAGGAAAAAGTTCAAGAGGCGATTCGAAATAATCTTCCAGATCTTATCACAGAAGAAAGCATCATTATGTCAAACGGTCGAGATGTGGTAAAAATTCCGATTCGTTCACTGGACGAATATAAAATTCGTTATAATTACGACAAAAACAAACACGTGGGCCAAGGTAACGGTGACAGCCAAGTCGGGGATGTAGTAGCACGTGACGGTTCTAGCGGGCAAAAGGGTCCGGGAAAAGGGCAAGGCGCCGGCGATCAAGCTGGAGAGGACTATTTTGAGGCTGAAGTTTCGTTAATGGAATTAGAGGAAGCATTATTCAAACAGTTAGAGCTTCCAAATTTAAAGAGAAAAGAACAAGAAGAACATTTGGTTGAGAATATTGAATTTAATGATATTCGAAAAACAGGGCTAATGGGGAATATTGATAAAAAGCGGACGATGATGTCTGCATTCAAACGCAATGCGATGAGTGGGAAACCTGCATTTCATCCAATTTATAAGGATGATTTAAAATTTAAGACCTGGAATGAGGTCATTAAGCCAGATTCTAAAGCAGTGGTACTCGCGATGATGGACACAAGCGGAAGTATGGGAATTTGGGAAAAGTATATGGCACGAAGCTTTTTCTTCTGGATGACACGCTTTTTAAGAACGAAATACGAAACGGTGGAAATTGAATTTATTGCTCACCATACCGAAGCAAAGGTTGTTACGGAGGAAGATTTCTTTTCTAAAGGAGAAAGCGGTGGAACAATCTGTTCATCTGCCTATAGGAAGGCATTAGAATTAATTGATGACAAATATAGTCCAAGAAAATATAACATCTATCCATTCCATTTTTCAGACGGTGATAATCTAACATCTGATAACGCACGCTGTGTCAAATTGGTGGAGGAGTTAATGAAGGTGTCGAATATGTTTGGTTACGGCGAGGTTAATCAGTATAACCGCCACTCCACCTTAATGTCTGCTTATAAAAATATCAAGGATGAGCATTTCCGCTATTATATCCTCAAGCAAAAAGCCGATGTATTCCATGCCATGAAGAGCTTCTTCCAACAGGAAGAATCAAAATTATACGCATAACAAAAACGACAGGTGTCAGGCACCTGTCGTTTTTCCGTTATTCTATTGAGAGGATTCCGTTCTTTCCTTGCTCGGTTTGACCATGCTTTTTAACATTTAATTTTGTTAAGTTTGTAAAGATCACTGGTGTAACCGTAGATGGAACTGATTTCTTAATGAATTCTAAATCAAAATTAAGAATCGCTTGTCCCTTTGTCACTTTGTCTCCCTCATTCACGAGAACCGTAAAGCCTTCTCCTTTTAAATTTACCGTATCTAACCCAATATGGATGAGAATTTCGTAGCCTTGGTTAGAACGAATACCGATGGCATGCTTTGTAGGGAACACATTAAGGATTTCCCCGTCAACAGGAGATACAACAGATCCATTTTCTGGAATAATCCCGAAACCATCTCCCATCATTTTTTGCGAGAAAACCTGATCTGGCACTTCGGAAAGTGGAATAATTTCTCCTTTAATTGGCATAACAAAGTCTTCTTCCGTTAATTCCATCCTGCTATCCGTCATTGGAGCAGCAGAATCCGTGATAGAATCGTCAACTTGTACTTGATTCATATCCATTCTCTTCATTGCATCCGCAACAAATTCCACCTCGGTACCAACGACAACTTGCAGGTTGTTTTTATTCAATTTCATAATTCCTTTGGCTCCATGCGCTTTTAAAGAAGAATCCTTTACTTTTTCCATATCTTTAATATTTAAGCGTAAACGGGTTGTACAATTGTCAATTGAAGTGATGTTCTCTCTGCCGCCAATATCGTTAATAAAATGATAAGCCATGGTCTCATATTTGTTTCCTCCAACCGTGCTTGGAGTATCTTGATTAAGCTCGGCTGCCTCTTCATCCTCACGGCCAGGGGTTTTAATATTAAAAGCCTTAATTAATCCATAAAAAATGATGAAATAGATAATTGCGTACACTACACCAACCAATAATAACAATAATGGCTTTTGAGCAATGTTGAAGTTTAATGCATAATCAATGGCCCCTGCAGAAAAGGTAAACCCATCTTTAATTCCTAATAATGAAGTAATCCACATCGATAGGCCCGTTAAAACTGCGTGAACACCATAAAGTAATGGGGCAATAAACATAAATGAAAATTCAATTGGTTCTGTAATTCCTGTTAGAAATGAAGTCAACGCAAGCCCGATAAACATACCGGATACTGATTTTCTTTTTTCAGGCTTAGCTGCAGCAATAATCGCAAAGGCTGCTGCAGGAAGTCCAAACATCATGATGGGGAAGAATCCTGTCATATAACCGCCGGCAGTTGGATCTCCTGCAAAGAAGCGGGCAATATCCCCTGTTTTCCCCTGAAATTCTCCAAATTGGAACCAGAATAAACTGTTTAATACATGGTGAAGTCCTAATGGAATTAGTAACCGGTTTAAAAATCCAAAAAGGCCAGAACCTATTGCACCTAAACCAATAATCCAATTCCCAAGACTATTAATACCATCTTGGATAGGCGGCCAAACAAACCCGGCGATGCCTGCCAAAACCACCATCGCGACTGAGGTGATGATTGGAACAAATCTTCTGCCACTAAAGAAACCTAACCATTCTGGCAGTTTTACATCACGGAAACGATTGTAAAGAAGCCCTGCAATAATCCCGGCTAAAATCCCGCCGAGAACCCCCATATTTATATTTTTATCAATTGCTTTTGTACCTTCTGTTAATACTAAATAACCAATAGCACCTGCTAATGCGGCAGCACCATTGTTATCTTTAGCGAAACCCATTGCCACACCAATGGCAAAAATCAATGCTAAATTTGCAAAAATAGCATTACCGGCATTGGCGATAAAAGGGATGTTCAATAGATCAGGCTGTCCAAATCGGAGTAATAATCCGGCAGCTGGAAGCACCGCAATTGGAAGCATTAATGCTTTTCCGATTCTTTGTAAAAATCCTAACATATCTGTTTCTCTCCTTTGCTTTAGAAGTTATTTGTGAAAGCGTTTTTAAAATGCATTGTTATCATACCACTCGATTATTATAGATGTCTATACCAATTTAAAAATTAAAAGGGGATAATTTATTACCAAAATCTTTAATAATAAAGACGTTAACATTTATTTATAATGAATCAAGAGCGTTTAATTGGTATAGACAACTATAAGTTAAAAGTGCTAATATGAAAGTAACTTGAAAGGGGTAATGAAGATGCCTGCAAAAGTTAATCATATTTTACTAAAGGGTATTCAAATTTATACAGAAGACAAGATTATTCAAAATGGTTATATAAAAATTAAAGATCAAAAAATAGTGGAATTGGGATTAACAGATGAGCTTAAAAATGTAGAAGAATACGAAATGATAGAAATTTCATCGCAATATAAAGCCATTCCCGGTTTTATTGATGTTCATATACATGGGGTGAATGGCGCTGACGTGATGGACGCTACACCTGAAGCTTTGGAAAATATGACGGCAGCCCTTCCGAAAGAAGGCACGACCAGCTTTTTAGCTACTACCATGACACAGGAAAAAGCGGAAATAGAAACCGCATTAATCAATGCGGGAAAATTTATAGAAACACAATCGACCGAAGGAAGTGCTGAAATCCTGGGGATTCATCTTGAAGGGCCATTTGTCAATAAAAAAAGGGCGGGTGCGCAGCCGATTGAGCATATTATTGATCCGGATCTTTCTTTATTTAAGAAATGGCAGGACCTTTCAAAGGGGAATATTAAACTTGTAACGTTAGCACCTGAACGTCCCGGTGGTTTAGAACTGATACGTTATCTTAAGGAAAATGGGGTGATTGCTTCGATTGGTCATACCGATGCAGCTTATGAAGAAGTAATTACTGCCATTGATGCAGGTGCCAATCACGTCACTCATCTTTTTAATCAAATGCGCGGGCTGCACCACCGCGAGCCGGGTGTGGCGGGAGCTGCCCTTTTACGGGATGAACTAATTGCTGAAATGATTGTAGATGGAGTCCATGTCCGCCCAGAAATGATTGAACTGGCTTACAAACTAAAACGCAAAGAAGGGTTAATTTTAATCACAGACTCAATGCGGGCAAAATGTTTGAAAAACGGCCAATACGATCTTGGCGGTCAGCAGGTAAATGTACGGGATGGTAAAGCATTCCTTGATGATGGGACACTGGCGGGTAGTATTTTAAGACTCGGGGATGCTGTGAAAAATTTTCTTACATTTACAGGTTGTTCACTTGAAGACGCCATCGAAATGACTTCAGTAAACCCGGCTAAGCAACTAAATATCTATGATCGTAAAGGAAGTATTGCTGAAGGAAAAGATGCAGACATCGTAATATTAGATGATCAGTTGGAAGTTTATATGACGATATGCCGAGGAAAAGTGGCCTTTAAAAAGGAGGAAATCTAAATGAAATTTATTGAAGTAAAAAATTATCAGCAAATGAGCGAAACAGCTGCTGAATATATAATGAAAAAGGTTCTTGATAATCCTTCCATCACCCTTGGATTAGCTACTGGCGGTACACCAACTGGGACCTATCAAAACCTTATAAAAGATCATCAAAAAAATGGAACCTCCTATCAGCACGTCACGACCTTTAATCTTGATGAATATATCGGCCTTGCTGGAACAGATAAAAATAGCTACCGGTATTATATGGATGAGAATTTGTTTAACCATATTGATATTAAAAAAGCGAATACTTTTGTTCCAAAAGGTAATGGCAGGAATATTGAAGAGGAATGTAATCGTTATGAGGATTTACTAGCGGGTCACGGCGGTATTGATCTGCAGGTTCTTGGAATTGGGAGTAATGGGCATATAGGTTTTAATGAACCGGGAACATCCTTTCAATCAAAAACACATATTGTGAACCTGGCGCCTTCGACGATTGAAGCGAATGCAAGATTTTTTAATCGTCCGGAAGAAGTTCCGACACAGGCCATTACAATGGGGATTTCAACGATTATGAAGAGTAAAGAAATTCTACTATTGGTTTCTGGGGAAAGCAAAAGGGATGCTATGTACCAACTTTTGCACTCGGAATTAAATGAAAATTTCCCTGCTTCTGTACTGAAAAATCACCCATGTGTTACAATTATTGCAGATGAAGCAGCTATTTTAGATTTGAAAATTCCAATGTTGAAAGAATAGATATTCTTTCGATTGATATGGCCAAGAAAGGACGCAGTTGAGAGGAGCATGATTGATAAACATTCCCCCATTCCAATTTATTATCAACTGGAAGAACATATAAAGGATTTAATTGAAAAAGGCGAATTACAGCCGGGAGATGCGCTGCCTCCTGAAAGAGAATATGCTGAAAAATATCAAATAAGCAGGATGACGGTTAGACAAGCCTTTACACAACTGGTAAATAATGGATATTTATTTCGGTTGCAAGGTAAGGGAACATTTGTAGCGGACCGAAAAATTGAACAGGCATTGCAAGGGCTAACAAGCTTTACAGAGGATATGAAATCTAGGGGATTAAACCCGGGAAGTCAGCTGCTGTCTTTTGAGGTGATTCCTGCAACCGCCCAAATCGCTAATCAATTGGCCATAAAAGAATATGGTCCTGTATATGAAATTAAACGGATCCGTTTGGCGGATGATCTCCCCATGGCGATAGAAATCAATTATATCTCTGCTAATCTCATTAAGGGAATAACAGAGGAGATTGTCAATCGGTCACTATACGAGTATATTGAGGGCCAGTTAAACCTGCGAATTGATTATGCTACGCAGACGATTGAGTCATCGATTGCCAATCGGCTTGAGGCACCTTATTTGAAGATTTCTGCAGGTGCACCTGTCATGCTCATCCATCGAAATACATTCTTACATGACGGGACTCCAGTTGAGTTTGTAAAGTCCACCTATCGTGCAGACCGTTATAAATTTATGATCCGAATGAAACGTTAAAAATGGACAGAGGATGTAAAATCCATCTGTCCATTTCTTATTGATTTTCTGCTTTTCTATATGGCCTGATGGCAGGAAAATGAAAATGAAAGACGGTTCCGGCTTCTACTTCACTTTCTACCCGAATCCATCCGCCCATGGCCCGAACAATGCTATACACGACCATCATTCCAAGTCCGGTCCCCTTTGAACCTTTTGTAGAATAAAAGGGTTCGCCAAGCCTTTCAAGCTGTTCTTTTGTCATCCCGACACCTGTATCCTTAACAGTAACAGACACATATTCCTGGTCATATTCCGTTTTTAAGGAAAGGTATCCTCCGTTTGGCATGGACTCAATTGCATTTTTGAGGACATTAATAAAACACTGACGAAATTTCTGCTGGTCGCCTTTTATAAAACCAATGACCGAAAAGTCTGTATTAATCTCTACAGAATTTTGATTGGCTAAAGGCTGCAGTATATTTATGATTTGCTTAAGTTCACTTTTTACATTCAGTTCCTCATACGCCTCTAGGGCAGGTTTTGCAAAGGTCAGGTAATCTTGAATAACCCGTTCAGCAGAAAGTAATTCGTCCCTCACGAGTGCAAGGTACTCTCTTCTTTTATGGCGTGGCAGATAATCATCCTGCAATAACTGAACAAAGCCACTGGCTGCTGTCAGGGGATTGCGAATTTCATGAGATATTGCCGCCCCCATTTGTTCGACTGCCTTTAATTTCTCTGTTTTAATCAATTGCAGACGCATTTGGTTATTTTTTTTAACAAATTCAATTGCATACGAAACAATAGCTATTCCTAGCGGAGGAATCACTAAGAAGGCAAACCAGGCGTCAATCCAATTAGTATAGGGATGGAATAGTTCCATTCCGCCAATCGTAAGGATACCAAGGATCATCCCTAGTAACACAGCAATAAGGATTCGTCTTGAAGAACTCTGCTTCCAATACCAGGGAGTTATGAGCCAAAATACAATGGCAAGTGGACCATAGAGTATGGAAGTTTCCAATAAACCGATATCCCATCCGTAAAAACTTCTAATGATTAATAAAGCTAAAACAAGGATTGGACCCATTCCAAGATACAAACCGCCAATCACTAAAGGGATAATTCTTAGATCATAGTGGGAAAACGGTACTGGATTATAGGAAAGTTGAACACAAACCCATATTAAGCCCGTGAATAAAAAAATCAAGATAGGTTTTAAGGTAAGTAGTTTTTTATATTTATCAAAACATATCAAGTAAAAAAACAGGAGAATTATTAAAATGGAAAGGTTTAGGAAGAGATGTTTAGTAATTTCCATTCATTTCACCGTCCAAAAATAGCTGATAGGAAAATTTTACAGGTTATTTCCCAAAGATTCAACAAATTCATGCAAAATTTTCTAAATTTTGTGATTTTACCCCGTGAAAAAAGGCTGGTGAACCAGCCTTCCAGGCTTTTTATGATTGAACAGATGAAATTCTATTTCTTCCATTAGTTTTTGATAAGTAGAGAGATTGATCGGCCAATTGGATGATTTTCTCCCTGTCTAAGGAAGTTTTAGGAAACATTGTAGCAGTCCCAATACTTAATGTAACAATATCCGATATTTTTGAGCTAATATGAGGAATTTTAAGCGATTGAATTGCTTTTTGAATTTTTTCTGCCATTTGAATTCCTTCATTCTGCTCTGCGAAGGGTAAAACAAGGGCAAACTCTTCTCCTCCATAACGGCAAAAGGTGTAGGAAGTGTTCATATAAATTAAGTTCTTTATCGCATCGGCTATGGATTGAAGACAGCGGTCTCCTTCTAGATGGCCGTACGTATCATTGTATTTTTTAAAATAATCTATATCGAACATTAGCAAGGTTAGCGGAGAGTTTGTGGAAGATAAATTTGCCCACTCCTTTTCAAGGGTTTGATCAAAATATCTTCGATTGGAAATACCTGTAAGGCCATCAATATAGGAAAGTTGGTTCAATAGGCTATTGGCCTCTTTAAGATGTTGCTCGGCCTCATTTGATTTAGTGATAAAGACTACTAAATGATAGGAAAAAATACCGCCAATTAACGAAATAACGTAATGGTACGCCAATATATTTGTTAGTACAACGCGATCTTGAATAGTAATAAAGAGAATGATTGAGATTATGATTAAGCCCATAAGATTCATGAGGAAGGCTTTTATGATAGGTTTATATCTAAACTTCGAAATCCCTCCGCAAATTAGCCCTGTTAGGATGACTCCGGAGGATGCCAGGATGGAAGTATTATTAAATCCAAAGAATAAAATCCTTCCCAATCCGATTAGAATGGATGCGACCATTGCAGGGATAAAACCCCCAAAGGCCCCGGCTGTTACAATTGCCAAATGCCGTAAGTCAGCAATGGTTGTTACATTTATATGGATGCTGTAGATCATTAAGATATTTCCAAGGATTCCAAAACTTAATCCCCAGTAAAATTTGACCGATAGGGGAGAGGAAAGGTGTAATGGTTTATCTTTGAATAATTGTCCCATAATAGAAAAGGAAGCAATTAAAATTGCTGCATTTGAAACAAAATCTTTTAACATTTTATGGTTCTCCTGTAATAAAACGTTTCTAATATAATGATAAAGTAAAAATTTACATCTTATCAATTATACTATGGATTAACGAAATGTTAAATTTTTGTTGAAAAATGTAAATGAAAAAGCTTCCCATTATTTTTGGGAAGCTTTTTCGTCACTCACTATTTTGTGTTGTGTTAAAAAAATCTCGTTTTTTATTGGTACTTTCTTTCTTGCGATTTCCCATTTTCCCATCTGATTCATAGGTTAAAGTTTTATCTTGTTTTTTATGTGTTTCCAACTTAACCCCTCCTTATATTTTTATAGTATACCTATCTGTAGGTTTAATTCATGAAAGTGGATTTTTTTAAACATTTATTATTTGGAAAAATTATAAATTGCGGAGAATGTAAATCCCGACTCTGACGGTTTGATTTTTCATCCTTATATGACGGGAGAGCGGGCTCCGATTTGGGTGATTGGTGAGCCTAGAAGTATTCAGGCAACTGGAGGGTTTGCTAGGTCTGAACTTTGGCGGCAAATGATGGCGGATATTTTCAATCAAGAGGTAAATATTCCGGAAAGCTTTGAAAGCTCCTGTCTTGGTGCAGCCATCCTCGGCTTGTACAGTTTAGGGGAGATTGATTCCTTAAATGTAGTCGCTGAAATGGTTGGAGCTACCAACCACCATAAACCAATTGAAGAAAACGTGAGAGTGTATCAAGAGATTATCCCCATCTATATTCGATTATCTAGACTCTTTAAAGAAGAATATGAAAACATCTCCAATTTTCGAAAAAAGTGGGCTGAATAAAGAAAAAGGGCTGCCAGTAATGGCAGCCTTATTTATTTATGCCCATTTTACTTCCGTAACTAATTGTTGTCTAAAAAGTTCAATGATAAAGTCATTATAAAAATCTTTTCTAACAATAATTTGATATCTTTGGTTTGTGTGAGCGTATACAAGAATATCTGTTAAGACCTTATTTTCATTAAAAATTTCTCGAATTTTATATACTTGTTGTTTTATATCCATACCTAAGCTGTTGATATTAAATTCAATGTCATCGTCATTTGCTGTCTCATTTAAGTCCAGAAGCTTTTCATCATACGAATAAATTATTTTCATCTTTTTTAGCTCCTTATACTAAATATCGTAAATAAATGTAAACGGTACAAATGATAATGGAGAGAATCATTAGTGGAAAAGCAATCAATAGAAATTTTCCAAAGGAAATATGATGCCCTTCTTTTGCAGCCAATCCTGCAACAATCACGTTAGCGCTAGCGCCAATTAGAGTTCCGTTACCTCCAAGACAGGCTCCAAGTGACAGGCTCCACCAAAGTGGTTCCAGATTATCAATTCCAAGCGACCCCATGTCTTTAATCATCGGAATCATGGTTGCCACAAAAGGAATATTGTCAATAAAAGCCGATGCAATTGCGCTGACCCATAAAATTAAAATAGAGGATGAAGCCACATTACCGCCGGTAAGATGTACGGAGTAATCGGCTAAAAGGGAAATAACTCCTGTTTCAATTAATCCTGAAACAAGGACGAACAGCCCGATAAAGAAAAAAATAGTCAACCACTCAACCTTAAAAAATGCTTTTTCCAAATGTCTTTCCCCGGTTAATAATAGCAAAAGGAAAGCTCCCGCTAAGGCAACGGATGCTGATTCCAAATGGAATAACTGGTGCAAAAAGAAGCCTAAAATGGTAAAGGCAAGGGCAATAAGAGATTTTACCAATAGCTTTTTATCGGTAATTTCTTGTTTTTCATCCAAATCCATTAAATTCGCTTTTAATTCCGGAGTAGTCTTCAGCTGCTTTCGATATATAAAAGCAAGAATCACCACGTTGACAATCAAAATAAAAAAGGAAATAGCCGTTAGATTGTAGATGAATTCCATAAAGGTAAGTTCCTTTACGGCACTGCCAATCATAATATTCGGAGGGTCCCCAATCAGTGTAGATGTTCCGCCTACATTGGATGCAATAATTTCAGTAATTAAATAGGGAATGGGATTTACCTTTAATTGTCTTGTAATACTGAAAGTGACTGGAACCATTAACAGCACCGTAGTGACATTATCCAAAAAAGCTGAACCAAGTGCCGTAATGATTCCTAAAGCTACGAGAAGTTTGATGGGATCTCCCTTGACCTTTTTTGCTGCGAAGATGGCAATATAATTAAATAGGCCCGTCTCGGATGTGATGGCGACAATAATCATCATCCCTGTCAGTAAACCAAGTGTATTAAAATCAATATGATGTAGGGCTTTTTCTTGATTTACAATTCCAAGTAGTACCATCATGATTCCACCGGCCATAGCAATAATGGTTCGATGGATTTTTTCTGTAACGATAAATGCGTATGTAATTAAAAATACACCTATCGCAATGATTGCTTGTGTTGACATTTTTTCCCCTCTTTCCGTATGTATTTCCTAAAAAAAGCAAAAAGGAGCCTGTGTTGACAGACTCCCCCAAAAAACAAGCTTATTTATTTACTTTTTTATTATAGTAGAGCGGGGAATAGGCTGTAAAGAGAATTATTTTCAATTATCAAAACTTGGCCGGCTAAAGGCCAAGTTTTTTAATAAATTCAACAGTTTCTTGATGGTCATTTTTAATTCGTTTTAATAATGTTTTATCCGTTTTCACAAGTGAGTCTCCATTTTCATCTGCAATCGCTCTTGTAGTGGAACTGCTTTGTAAAACCACCCATTTTCCCGCTATTTTTTTTAACTTAAGATCGATCATCCCCAGCCTGCTTCCAAATGCGCCTGCCATCACAACCGGCTTCATATTGATTTTTCCCGTTTCTAAATTTGTATTGGGCATAAAAGAATAGGCAGGTCCTGGGAAAATACCGTGCGAATGCCCAGCGAGGATGGCATCAATTCCGGGAATTTTCGTAAGGTAATAAACAGCATTTTCGGTATCAGGATGATAGGGTTCATTGCTTATCCCTGTGTGGGCAAGAGCAATAATGAGGTCAGCTCCTTCTGCTTTCATCTTCGGAATAAATGCTTTGGCTGTATCCACAATCGGTTGGGCAAACACCTTTCCTTCAAGGTTTGTTTTATCCCATTTCATGATTTGAGTTGGCATAAAGCCAATAACGCCAATTTTAATTGCGTGAGGTATTCCCTTTTCATCGAGAACCTCCTTATTTAAAATGACATAGGGTTTAAAAAAAGGTTTTTGCTTTTTTACGGAGTACACATTTGCATTCACGTAGGGCATTTTCAGTCCTTTTAACGCGTCTTTGATAAAGGGGAGTCCGTAATTAAATTCATGGTTTCCGATGGTAATTGCATCATAATGCAAATAATTAAAGGCACGGTATACAGGATGGATTTTTCCCTTATGAAGTCCTCTTACACGTACCAAATATTCACCGAGAGGGTTGCCCTTTAAATGGTCGCCATTGTCAAACAACAGGGAGTTTTTCACTTCTCTCCTAGCCTGTTTGATTAGCGTTGCCGTTTTAACAAGCCCGATTCGGTTGTCCACTTTCGTCTGGTAATAATCATAATTCACTAGAGAGGCATGCAGATCTGTCGTCTCAAGAATCCGTAACTGAACCATTTCACTCGTATTGGACCCGCTCTCTACAGCAAAGGATGGTGTAGGGGAGGATTGCCAAATAAGCATGAGAGTCAGCAATAGCAGGATAAGTCTTTTAGAACTTCTCAAAACAATCTCCTCCAAAAGTTTAGTATTTTTAGTATTTGTTTAAAAGAAGGTTGTATGAGTTTTTAATGGTTAAATATAATTAGACAGAAAATTGTCATAAACATATGAATAAAAAGTGAAAAAATGTGATTTTCCCCTTTTACGCGGTTATATTTAACTATAATGGAGGTATCCAAAGCGGGAGGTAATGAAAATGAATATAACAACCATCATTGAATTAGAAAACAACGAAGTAGAAGCAATAACGGGAGCCCAGCTAGTATTTGCTCAAGAAAAAATTGATGAAAATATCATTGAGACCTGTGTTGAATGTTTTCAAGTAAATGATTCTGACGATAAGCTCTCAACAGAAGAAGCAATGCAGAAGGTATTTGATCAATTAAAAACAGAAGGGGTTATCCCTTCAAAGGTGGTGGATTTTTCCTTCGAAATGCCGTCATGTGAAAGATTAAAGAGTAAATCGCAAGATGCGAAATATCCTCCGCAAAAAGTAGTTCTTTCATATATGTCATAAAAGGGGTTCTTTGAACTCCTTTTTATTTTTTTCTTTTTCTGTGTTAAACGAGGTTGTTGATTTCCGCTTCAGGATGCTCGCTTTCCGCGGGGCGGGCGGTGAGCCTCCTCGGCGCTTAAGCGCCTGTGGGGTCTCACCTGTCCCGCTGCTCCCGCAGGACATTGAATTACATCCTTGAATCCGCCCACGCACGAAGAAAATGCGATAGCATTTTCGAGGAGTCTCGCACCTTCCGCTCCAATCAACTTTGTTTAAAAATCAACATTGTTCTTTAACAAAGCCTTTTCTTTTATTTGAACATATTAAACGGTGTGATTTCAGTCACTTAAATGAAAATGGTTTTCAATTAAAATGAAATTAGTTACATTAAGGAGGTAATTATAGTGGAAAAGAATTCAGTAGAAGCCTTTATGGAATATAGCGAAGAAAGATTTACAAAAAGGGTGATCTATAAAAAGGGAGAAACGACAGCCTTTGTTTTAAACTTTCTACCTGGACAGGAACTTCCAGTCCATAAGCATCCGGGAACGGAGGTTTACTTATATGTGATAACAGGGGCTGGAACGCTCGTCATTGATGGTGAGGAAACGGATGTTACCAAAGCAGATCTTATCCATGTAAGCAGTGATGAAGAAATGTCCTTTGAAAATAATGGGAATGAAACTGTCAGCCTACATGTAGTCTTAAGCAAATTTCCAAGTGATCAATACGCGAAAAATATTTAATAAAACAGAGCCAGCCGATTTTCAGGCTGGCCTTTTTTGATTTTTACGAAGCTGTTTATTTTTATACCCAAAAAACCACCAGTTCCAATCACCAAGCAGCTTCATTAAAGCCGGTACAAGGACCATTCTCACTATGGTAGCATCAATAAAAATCGCAATTGCAATCCCGACACCCAATTGTTTGATCGGCATAACACCTGTAAAGGCAAATGCACCGGTTACAACAATCATAATAGCAGCGGCAGAAGTAATAATTTTACTCGTATACGTTAACCCGGCTATGGTTGCCACGCTGTTATCGCCTGTTTTTAAATAAAACTCCTGAATCCTTGAAATCAAAAATACCTCATAATCCATGGATAAACCAAATACGAGCGTAAAAACGAATACAGGTAAAATTAAAGCAATATCCACCGGTTTTAATCCGAAATGTCCCTGTTGGAATATCCAAACCACAATGCCGAATGTACATCCCAAGCTTAAAACATTCATCAAAATAGCCTTTAAAGGGATAAGAATCGAGCGAAAGGCTGCCATTAGAATCAAAAAGGTGGATGAAAAAATTAACAATAAGCCGTAGGGAGCCTTTATGAAAATTTCATCAAATATTTCTTGCTCAAATTTTATCGTGCCTCCAAAGGAAGCCTTGATTCCTAAATCCCGTTTAGACCAAGAATCAACCCATTCCCTGGCTTTTGCGGAATGCTCACCGGTGTTTAAAAAAACTTCCAGACGCATTTTATTTCCGCTTAAATAATAATCCTTTACTGGTATAACCTTTTGTTTTGGTCCGTATTTCAAAAATTGATCTAACTGTTCAGCATGTTTCATTCCCGTAATGGAAAAAGGAGAATTGATTGTATGGACTAATGAGTCCTTTTGTATTTTATTAACGACTTTTTCTGCCATGATTAAGTTTTCTTTATTTAGAAAATCATTCTTCGATTCAAGGACTACCGTTACTTTTTTCTCCTCCCGCTTGTTCTTCGGGATAAAATGGTCGCGAAACACTTCATACGCCATTCTCGAAGGATAGTTTGACGGCAGGGAATCTGTGCCAGGAATGGTTAGAACCATTTGTCTTACTGGAATTAGACCAACCAGCAAAATCGCAAGGGCTACTATGGTTAAAAAAATAGGATGATTCATGACAAACTTCGCAAACCGATGCCAAATGCTTGTTTGATTTTCCGCAATCTTTATAAGGCTAAATTTATTAATTCCATTCCCAATGACAGATAGGAGGGCAGGAAGAAAGGTTAACGCACAAAATACAGAAATAAACACAACCGTCATTCCACCGAGAGCCACATTTTGAAAGATATCGATTTGAATGAACCAAAGTCCTGACAAACCAATAAACACACAAAGTCCTGAAAAAATGATCGAACGGCCGGCGGTTGCAACAGTGATTTTAACGGCCTCCGGTACGGAATTCCGCTGCAGCTCCTCTTTATAGCGATTGATAAAAAGTAATGCAAAATCAATACTTAAGGCGAGTCCAATCATTGGAATAATATTTAAAATGAAAATGGTCAAATCTGCTCCGTAGCTAAAGAAAAAAACCGTCCCCATCGTTATTAAAATGGACACAACACCTATAATGAGCGGTGTAGCAGCAGCAACCAATCCACCGAAAGCAAGGATCAAGACAAGTAAAGTGATGGGAAGTCCGATCATTTCTGCCTTAGCAAGGTCCTCTTGGCTTGCAGTATTCAAATCTTTCACAATAACGGGTTCACCCGTAATGGTTACCTTTAGACCCTTTCGATTTTTTAGTTTTTGCTTTAATTGGACAATTTCTTTTCCAAGAGCTTCGGCTTTTTTTTGAAAGGTGATCAGCCCGTAAGCATAATTTTCTTTTACCATTCCTTCTTGTTCATAGGGGGAGATGATTTCTTTTGCCCCATCAAAGTTTTTTAGGTTTATGAATGTTTCCTTTATAAATGATTTCCAGTCTTGGTCACTAATCGATTTCTCGCGTTGAAACACAAGGATAATCGAGGATTTAGGCTGTCCAAAATCTCTTTCAAGAATCTCTCTAGTTTTGTTGTATTCCCCGTTATATTCAAAACCATTGCCACTTAATACGGATGGCAATTTCGTTGCGAAAAAGCCTAATACAATAATGGCAAAAAACCAGGTGAAAAGGACAAGCTTTCGGTGTCGATAAATGAAACTGCCAAGCTTATTCATAATCATTTGCCCCCTTTGATTTACTTTTCCCCAAAAATGAACTGTTAAAAGAGACAAGAAATGTAATTGTATAAAATAATGTTCATTTTAGTTTTTACAAATGTTCATTTATCTGCTATAGTTACAGAGTGAACAAAGAATATTAATTTGCATTTATTTAAATAAGGGGGAAGGTAACAATGACTCAAAATATTGTAAAAATGATTGATCATACATTATTAAAAGCAGATGCAAAAAAAGCGGATATTATAAAACTGGTGGAAGAGGCAATAGAGTATTCTTTTGCATCCGTTTGTGTAAATCCGACATGGGTTCGTACGGCAGCACAAATGCTTGCAGATACTCCTGAGGTTAAAGTTTGCACGGTAATTGGCTTTCCGCTCGGTGCCTCAACACCGGAAACCAAAGCATTTGAAACAAAAAACGCAATTGAAAATGGCGCGGATGAAGTTGATATGGTTATTAACATCGCAGCACTAAAAGACCGTGATGACGAATTAGTGGAACGAGATATTAGGGCAGTGGTGGAAGCAGCAAAAGGAAACGCATTAACGAAAGTGATTATTGAAACCTGCCTGCTTACAAATGAAGAAAAAGTAAGGGCTTGTGAGCTTGCGGTTAAAGCCGGTGCTGATTATGTAAAAACCTCAACGGGTTTTTCAACTGGCGGAGCGACTGTTGAAGATATCCAGCTTATGCGTGAAACCGTTGGACCGGAAATAGGTGTTAAGGCATCGGGTGGTGTCAGGAGCCGTGAAGATGCCCTTGCAATGGTAGAAGCAGGAGCTACCCGGATTGGTGCGAGCTCAGGAGTTGCAATCAGCAAAGGTGAACTATCTTTAAGTAATTATTAAAAAATGAAATTTAGGTCCCAAGAGGTATCTCCACGCTAATATGGAGTACCTCTTTTTTATGTTAAAGGGCAATGTTAACTATTGAGCAATGTTGATTGGAGCGGAAGGCACGAAGACTCCTCGAAAATGCTAACGCATTTTCTTCGTGCGTGGGCTGAATCAAGGAAGCAATTCAGTGTCCTGTGGGAGTACGGGGCAGGGGAGACCCCGCAGGAGCGAAGTGACGGGGAGGCTCCCCGGAACGCCCACGAACCGCTTGTGCCTGGAGCGGAAATTCAACCACCAATTTAAGAGCCTTTTTTTAAAAATAATCAAATGAAAAAATGTCCATAATATACATACACAACAGGAAAAAGGGTGATGGCCATGATTTATATCTATAATGATTACGGCGGAACACATACAACCTCATTGGCAGCGGCCTATCATTTAAAACAATTACCTCAATCTGAGAGGAAATTAACGACGGAAGAAATTCTAAATGTACAATATTTTAATAAATTAACTCATGCCGATTTTGGAAAAATCATTTTTCATGGAATTGATGAAGACGGGAATTCAGTTTATACAATAGGAAGGAAGAGAAATAAATTAGTTGTCCCAGCCTTAAAGGAATTAAGCCTATTACTACAATCAAAGTTTGCTTTTGAGGAAAAGATCATATTCTCTAATACATCTCCAACCGTTCCATTCGTAATGTCCATGGGTGGGTTTTTTTCAAGAGGGATAAAGATTGACGCTATAGGTGTACCTCTTTTGATTAAAGGGGCGAAGAAATGTTGCGACAATATTTTTCGGCTTGTTGAGAATACGAAAGAAATTGGCAAAACCTCATTTGCTGAAAAAGTGATTATTTTAGAAAATGAGATGTACAAATCATAAAATGAAAAATAGAGAGTTCGTTTCTATTATTGATGACGATGAAATCATTCGAGCCCTGTTACTAAAGATATTAAAAACAATAGAGATTGTAAAAAAGATGACTAATGGGTCAAATATTTCTGTTTTCATGCTTTCGGGACGAAAAAGTGAGTCTTATGTTCAGCGTGCTTTATTACTTGGTGCAGATGACTATGTTACAAAACCGTTTGGTATTCAAGAATTAAAAGAAAGAATACGCAGGCTGTTAATAGGGATGATTTGAAATGCTGCATACTGAGTTTTTTTACCTGGCAATTCTCACTCTGACTTTTAGTAGTTTATTGGTGATTTTATTAACGTACCTTATTATACGAAAAGCATTTGATATAAGAAAAAGGAGAACCATTGAAACCTATAAACAAAGATATAATTCCGTTATCTTTAAGCTGCTGACCGATGGTGGTTATTCAAGGGAATTAAATCCGCAGAACAACCATCAGCTAAAAGCGATTGAGGAGATGCTTAGCAGATATGCAAATGTTTTAGAAGGGGAACAGGAGAAAAAAGCCCTATCAGCATTAGCCTCTCTTTATCTAAAAAATTATTATCGAAAACGGCTCAAAAGTAAAAGGTGGAGCCGTCGGATGAATGTATTGTATCATATTGAGAATTTCCATATTAAGCCCCTTTTAGAGGATGTTTATAAGATGGTAAAGAAGAGGGGACTTTCCTATGAGGAAACAGTACATATTTTAAGAATTCTAGCATCTTTTCAATTCGAAGATATTCTTGGATTATTAACAAAAGACTTTTCGACTTTATCAGAGTTTGAATACCGTAGTATTGTTATACGCTAGAAAAGAATATCAACTTGACCGAGATCAAGCCTATGACGACTATATGGATGAAATCTATTCAAAACCGGTATCGATTATTGTTCCCGCCTATAATGAGGAGGTGGGAATTGTCCAAAGCGTTCGTTCTTTGTTAAGTATTAATTATCCTTCGTTAGAAATCATTGTCGTAAATGATGGTTCAACAGATATGACGCTGCAAAAAATGATTGAGCATTATGATATGAAGGAAATAAAGAAAGTAATCCGAAAACAGGTAGAAACGAAGCGGATAAAAACCATCTATCAATCCTCCATTATTTCCAACCTTTTCCTTATTCACAAAGAGAATGGAGGAAAAGCGGATGCTCTGAATGTAGGTCCTAATTTTTCTCATTATCCCTATTTTTGCTCGCTCGATGGTGACTCTGCCCTCGAGCCGGATGCATTTTTAAAAGTGATGAAGCCGATTATTGATTCAAATGAAGAGGTGATTGCTTCAGGCGGAAGTGTCCGAATTGCTAACGGATGTAAAATCCGAAATGGCCATATTATAAAAATTGGCTTATCAGAAAAACCTTTAGTTGTCATGCAAATTATTGAATATTTACGGGCCTTTTTGATGGGGCGGATTGGCCTGAGCAGACATAATCTTCTCCTCATTATATCGGGAGCGTTTGGTGTTTTTTCTAAACACTGGGTGATCGAAGCAGGGGGATATAAAACCGATACCGTTGGTGAGGATATGGAATTAGTAGTCCGTATTCATCGAATGGTAAAGGAAAGAGGATTAAAGAAAAAGATTGTGTATGTGCCTGACCCTGTATGCTGGACGGAGGTCCCTGAAAGCATTTCGATTCTTCGAAGGCAAAGAAGGCGCTGGCACCGGGGATTATTCGAGAGCCTTTGGACACATCGTAAACTCACCTTTAACTTTGTTAAGGGTGAGACGAATTGGATGGAATATCCATTATCCTTATGACTAGCATACGCTTCTGGCTTCAACATCTTGAGCTATTTAGCATATTGAAAGTAGAAGGGGTCATAACAAAGAAAAAGATTCCCTTTCAGGATTATGAAACGGGAGTGTTAAAGTTTGGTAATGCCAATCCATTAAGTCAAGATTTTAATTCTTAGTATCAGTAAGGATAAATTGGTCTTAGAAGGTCGAACTCCTTGGCAGCTGTTGAATATTAAGGACCCAAGTCTTAAAGCGGCGATAGGGGATATTTGGAAAAGTGGATTAACTGGCAGTGTGAAGTTGAATGGGATTAGGACATCAATTGTAATGTTGGAAAATGATACTGTTTCACAAACATTTCCGGAAATGGTGAATGGCCAGCTTCAGCAGGCGAATGCAAAAATATATTCCTGGAAAGAATGGGACCAGCCTGCCTATTATGAACGCCTAAAAAAATCGTATGATATTTTGAAAAACACATATCTTTCAACCGATCTTCGCAAATAAAAGAAAGGCTGGAGTACCAGCCTTTCTTTTTACTTTCACTAAACGGAAATTTCGCCAGATTGTTTTTGACGATTTCGTTGTTTTTTTGCTTTTTTAAAGTGGAATAATTCGTAAATCACCGGAATGACCACAAGAGTTAAAAGCGTTGCAACAGCAAGCCCGCCAATCACGACGATCGCAAGACTTTGGGAAACAAGATTCCCTGTTTCCGCCTTTTTAAACAATAGCGGAAGCATGGCTGAGATTGTCGCAACGGCAGTCATCAAAATCGGTCTCATTCGAATAGAAGCAGCTTCGACAATCGCATCGCGAATAATCATCTTTTGTTCGTTTTGTTTGATTCGATCTAGAAGTACAATCGCATTTGTGACTACAATTCCAATTAACATCAAGGCACCGAGCAGGGAGGTAATATCAACCGTAATTCTGCTGATGAGTAATGCAAGCACAGCCCCCACAGCCGCAAGTGGTAATGAAAATAATATTGAAATCGGAGCTCGAATCGTTTTAAAGGTAATGACCATAATTAAAAAGACGATTCCAATTGAAGCTCCCATTGTCATAAATAAATCAGTGAAATCATCCGCCTGTTGTGCGCTTGCTCCCCCGATAAAGACTTCAACACCTGAAGGCAGCTTAATCCCCTTATGATCCTTTTTATCTCCGTTAATAATTTTAGCGATTTCAGTAGAAACCTTCGAAAGTTTCTTCGGGTCAACAGTGGCGGTAACTTGAATATAAGGGTCGCCGTCTTTATGGAACTGGTTTGTTGTTTTTTCCTCTTTTATTAATTTTGCTACCGACGAAACGGGGGCGGGACCGGATGTAGTCATTATAGGAATTTCTTTCAAATCCTTAGGTGATTTCGGATCTAAAACAGGATTAAGAAATACTGCGGTTTCTTGGTCATTTAAATCCATGGAACCTAGCGGTGTTCGATTTAGCATTACAGACAGCTGCTGGGCCACTTGAGCCGGATTTCCTTTTTCAGGATTCACTTCAAGCGAGTAAACGGTCTTCTTTGCATCTTCATTGGTCGCCAATTTCTCAATTCCGTCAATTTCTTTTATTTTTTCTTTAATTAAGGTTGAAACGGACTCAAGCTTGGTTAGCTGGTCTCCGACGACATCAATTGTAATTTGCGGGTTTCCGCCACCCATTAAGGACGATGCAGCAACGGTAAGCGTTGCATTTGGAAATTGATTTTTTTGAGCTTCTATTTTTTTGATTAATTGATCTGTATTGTCCTTATCCTTTAATACAATATTAATGTTTGCTTTCGTAGGAGAGTCGATTGCCCCAAACTTTGCTGCATCCTCATTGTTTCCAAACATTGTAAATTCATCTTTAACTTCCTTCTGGGCAAGAATAAATTTTTCAAGCTTTAACGTTCCATTTTTCACTTCTCCTATTGGTGTATCATTTGGATAATTAAGTACAGTCTGGACAAAATCAGCAGAAGAGTTGTCTACAGCACCTTTTGGCATAACGGAATAGACTCCAATGGAACCCACGAATAACAAAAAGGAAAGTGAGAGGATGATCCATTTATGGTTAAGCGACCAAGTGACCAATCCGATAAATTTTTTTGACGGTTTATGTTCAGGAAGCTTTGCATTTTTTAAAAGCCCTGCACTCATTAAAGGTACAACGGTTAGGGCGACGATTAATGAAGCAAGCAATGAGTAGGTAATCGTTAGAGCGAATGGCATTAAAAAGTCTTGTAATCCGCCATTAACTAATCCGATAGGCAAAAACACAGCAACTGTTGTTAAGGTAGAGGCCGTAATAGCTGAAGATACCTCTTTCGCTGCATCCATTACTAATTGAACGGTGAATTTTTCGTTTTGCATTTTCCTGAAGATATTTTCAATTACTACTATACTATCATCTACTAAACGACCTACTGCTACCGCAACACCGCCCAAGGTTAAAATATTTAAAGTAACACCGGAGCGGGATAACAAGAATAATGTAAAGGCTAATGACAATGGAATCGAGACGATTGTTATAAATGTAGATCGGATATTTCTTAAGAAGAGCATAATCACAATCGTTGCAAATAGGGCCCCCAGCAGGACTTCCTTCATCATCGACGTTACGGATGTTTTCACCATATCCGCGGTCGCTACAATCACAGATGTTTCTAGTTGATTATATTTTTTGTTTATTTTTTTCGTAACATCTCTTAAGTCTTTACTTATGGCTACAGCATTTGATTGACTATCCTTTGTTACAATTAGCAATAATCCGTCCGCTCCGTTGATTCGGGTCATCGTATCTTGTGGTTTTGTAACGTTAATAGAAGCTATATCCTTTAAATGAACACCTGGCGCAACGGTAAGGTTTTCTAAAGAAGATAAATGGTCGATGTTTCCAATTACTTTAATATTACTTGCTTTACCTTCAATTGTTTTTTCACCAATTGCAATTGCGCTATTTTGTCCTTGGAGAACACCCATCACGGATTGAATTGTTACTTTTTTCTCTGATAATAATGAGTTGTTTACTTTTACAGAAACATAGGAGCTGGCCATCCCATAGGTTTGAATGGATGCCACGCCTTTAATATCTTTAAAAAGTGGAACGATTTTTTTGTCGGCAAATTTTAAATTTCCCGGGGTCAATCCTTCTTTAAAGGTTACAGCTACGTCTGCGATGGGAATCATGGAGGTATTTAATTGAACAACAGTGGGCTTTGAAACATTTTCAGGTAGATGAACATTTGACAATACCTCCTGCACTTCTTGTTTTGCATCTTTCATGTCGGTTTTAGAATCATAATTAATATCAACTTTAGCGTAACCATCACCTGTTGTTGAGAAGATATTCTTTTTCCCTTTTACACCAGAAATCGACTCTTCAATTGGGGTTGTCACCTGATCCTCCATTGTTTTTGAATCAGTGCCCTGCCCCATAACAATAATCGATATTTGTGGATTGTCTGCAGAGGGTAAGAATTCCATTGGTAAGGTGAAATAACTTGCAACACCCATGATTAGAATTAGAATCGACATAATCCACATCGCGGCTTTGTTCCGAAAGGACCATTTTGTAAACCAAGACATATTTCATTTTCTCTCCTCTTATGGTTATTTTTTCCTATACAACCATAAGAATATTATCATAATAAAATGGAAAATAAAACTATTTATTTAATAATTTTCTAGATAGTTTTGTTAAGTTTATGTTAAAACGTTTGGGGTCTGCTTGTAACAGTTACGGTGGTCATGAGACCGACAAATATTATTGTTACTAGCGAATAAAAGAATTTTTCGAGGCCAACCACTTGGATACCGCTTGTAATCACTAGACCATCGATTAAGAAAATAATGATTCCTATATTTATAGAAGTAAATTTTGTTAGAAGCTGGGCGAGAAGATCTGTTCCACCTGTACTTGTTTCATAGCGAAGCATGAGTCCAATACCAATTCCAACGAGAATTCCGCCAATAATAGTACTTGGTAAAATTCCTATATTAATTTTCCCGTCCATGAACGAAAACAAATCAATACAAAAGGAAGATATAATTAGTCCATGTAAGCTGTAAAAGAAATAACGCCGTTCAAAAAACCAAGCCAAGATATAAAGCGGCAGGCTTAAAATAATCATACTTAAACCTGTCGGCCACCCGTAAAAATAATGGATGATTAATCCGATTCCAATTACTCCGCCATCAAGCAGATGATAGGGAACTAGAAATCCATTTACGCCTAAACTTAACAGCAAACTGCCAATAAGCATCGCTAATATTTTTTGTTTCATCCTATTTCACCCCATACTTGTCCCTTTAATTAAAAAATATGAAAAGGAATCTAAATTAGAAGTGAATGTATAAAAAAGAGGAAGAATCAATCGATTCTTCCTCTTAAAGATTTATTTTGAACTTTCTTCGGTCATCCGTTGCAGTTTTCCAGAAAGGGCTAATAAAACTAATCCAAGTACGATGGCCAATAGACCAATTACACTGAAAATTTCAAAGTAACCTAGTGACTGTGTTAGTGCCGCTAATTGTCCTGCAAGAATGTTTGCAACCCCGGAACCGGCAAGCCATACACCCATTAATAGGGATGCTAGTTTAAGTGGAGCAATTTTACTTACAAGTGATAAACCAACTGGAGAAAGAAGTAATTCACCGAGTGTATGCATTAAGTAGGTTAAGACAATGATCATCATGTTTGCTTTTATTGCGATATGATGCTCGTCGCTTCCTGTTTTTAATACAGCTAATAAAAGAATCATATATCCTAAACCTAAAAGCACCATACCTAATCCCATTTTTTTAGGGCCGCTCATATCACCACGTTTCGTATAAGAAAGCTTTAACCATAAAGCAGAAAGGATTGGTGCAAGGATAACAATAAATAGTGGATTTAAAGATTGGAACCAAGCTGTTGGTACCGTAAATCCGAAGAGGTCACGGTCAACGAAGCGATCCGTATAAAGTGTTAAGGAACTTCCTGCTTGTTCAAACCCTGCCCAGAAGAAAACGACAAACGCAGTAAGGATAAAAATAACGGCTGTACGTTTCTTTTCAATCTTTGTTAAAGGCTGTTTATTTAATGTTGCATTTGTTGTTTTCGATGCAACTTTACCCGTTGGCTTTTTACCAATGTCACCTAAATAACGATTGCCAAAAAGGTTAAAAATTAACTGTCCAATAATCATACCGATGGAAGCAGCTAAGAAGCCATATTTGAATCCGTGATGAACCACACCATTGATTGTTGTCTTGAAAAGGTCATCAGATAAATATCCAACTACTAAAGGAGAGAAAAAGGCACCAACGTTAATCCCCATATAGAAGATGGTGAAAGCGCCATCACGACGACGGTCATCTGGAGCATATAATTCTCCAACAATGGTTGAGATATTTGGTTTAAAGAAACCGTTTCCAACGATAAGTAATACTAATCCAAGATAGAAAGCCGCTTTACTTTGATCGGCAAATAATGCAAAGTTACCAACCGCCATAATAATTCCGCCTAAAGTGATCGCGAGGCGTCTACCTAAAAATCTATCAGATAAATAACCGCCAACCATTGGTGTAAAATAAACCGCACCTGTAAAGAATCCATAAATACTCATTGCAGTAGCATCGCTAAATCCTAACCCACCGCTTACGAATTCTGTTGTAAGGTATAATACAAGGATTGCACGCATTCCGTAATAGCTGAATCTTTCCCACATTTCTGTAAAAAATAGTAAGTACAGGCCAGGTGGATGCTTTTTTGCAACTTTAGCCTGCTCGGACTGTTTTATTGAAGCTGTATTGTCCATTGTATACCTCCTAATGTCCATGATAAAAAGATTATGTTATTATTCTAAATTAATAAATAGAGAACGGTCAATAGAAAGTTATAACAGTAAAAAGAGTTGATATATTAGGAATTTACGGAATTGTACACATTGTTTTTAATATACCGAAAGTAGGGATTTAATTATTTTAAAATAATTTTCAGATTAATTGCCAGGGTCAGGATCTAAAAGAAAGGGAGTCAATAAAAAATTGAACAAAAAAGACCAGAGATCTTGTGAACTCTGGTCTTTAATGATTAAAAAATGAGATCAAGAAGGAAAAACAAAACGGATGCTAATAAAGCTGAGATAGGCAAGGTGATGACCCATGTAATGATCATCCGCTGTGCTGTATCCCATTTAACACCTTTAATCCGGTGCGCAGAACCAACACCTAAAATTCCAGACGAAATAACATGTGTTGTACTAACAGGTAAATGGATGTAGGTTGCACCAAAGATAATGGCAGCACCTGTTAAGTCAGCAGCAACCCCGTTAATCGGACGGATTTTCATGATTTTACCGCCAACCGTCTTAATAATTTTCCAGCCGCCAATTGATGTTCCAAGACCCATTGCGATCGCACAGGAAACTTGAACCCAAAGGGGAACTTCTGCGTTATGAGGAAGAATATTATTTGCAATTAGTGCCATCGTGATTATCCCCATCGACTTTTGTGCATCGTTTGTTCCATGGGAATAAGATTGCAATGCGGCTGTCCCGATTTGAATATATCGGAAGCTCCGATTGGTTTTTGTTAAATTGAAATTTTTAAATACTACTTTAAAAATGCTGTAAACAATATAACCGACAACGAAAGCTAAAATCGGTGAAAGAATAAGTGCCTCAAGAATCTTTAAAAATCCGCTATAGTTTAACGCTGCAAATCCTTCTGCAGCAATGGCTGCTCCTGCTATTGAACCAATAATGGCATGTGAAGAGCTGCTCGGAATTCCGAAATACCATGTGACTAGGTTCCAAATAATCGCTGAGAGGATTGCTGCAAGAATAACGACAGATCCATTGTGAAGGGTAAAGGGATCAACAATATCCTTTGAAATGGATTTTGCAACACCAGTAAATGTCATTGCTCCAATAAAATTCATTACTGCAGCTAAAAGAATTGCATGCCTTGGCTTTAATGCTTTTGTAGATACAGATGTTGCAATGGCGTTGGCTGTATCATGAAAACCATTTATGAAATCAAATGCCAAGGCACCAATAACAATTAATACCGTTAGGATAAAAATTAAGCTCATATGATTGCTCCTTACGCATTTTTCATTATGATGGTTTCAAGTGTATTGGCAACTTCCTGACAGCTATCGGCAATGTCTTCAAATGTTTCATAAATTTCTTTGTATTGAATGATACGAATTGGATCCTTTTCGATGGCGAATAAATTTTTAATCGATTGACGTAAAATATTATCGCATTTTGATTCGAAATCTTTAATTTTAATGGCATGTTCTCTTATTTGAGGTAATTTTTTATTAGAAAGAAGGCCAACAGCTTTATCGATTTCGTGTACACTACCTTGAATGGCTTCAACAAATTTAAGCATAAAGTCATCAGCTTGTGTGATGGAGTACATTTCGAATAATGCCGCGCAGCTTTCAAGCCCGTCCAGTACATCATCCATACTCATTGCAAGGTGGAGAATATCTTCCCGTTCAATTGGAGTAATAAAGGCGTCATTTAATTCTTTAATGATTTCATGAACAAATGTATCTCCTTTTGATTCATATTCCTTCATTTTTTCAGAAAAAATCTTTAAATCACTGATGGTTTTTAATTTATATTCGGTAAAGAAATTTACACTTTCTTTTGAATTAGAAGAAATATTGTTTAACAAAACTGAAAACTTGTCATGTTTTTTGAATGCCATAGTCTATTTACCCCCATATAATTGTTGAAAAGTTGTCATTACCGAAAAACATTCTATCTGATAAATGTCGAAAAAAGAATTATTTTTAACAAACTTTACAAAAACTTAACATTAGAATTTTCTGAAAGTGGATATATATATGGCTTAATAGATACCTAATACTTTTACCAAATAAATGATTTTTATGTGCGAAGGAAGAGAAGTGACTAGGTTGACGAATCATTTGGAAAGGAATATAATTATCTCGAATTAGAGATAATTGGTTTTGAGATTTCATATGGATATAGTAATCATGAATCATCAATACGTAAGGAGTGTTTATACATGTTTGATATTTATAAGGCGGAGGAAAGATATACTGCAGATCATGGCTGGCTTAAAAGTAATTTTAGTTTTTCTTTTGCTGAGTATTATGATCCTTCCAACATGCAGTTTGGGCCGATGCGTGTTTTAAATGATGATATCGTTCAGCCCTTAAGAGGGTTTGGAGCTCATCCCCACCGCGAAATGGAGATAGTTTCAATCGTTTTAAAAGGACAATTAAAGCATGAGGATAGTACAGGAAAAAGTGCTGTCACTACATTTGGCGGTATTCAACGAATGTCGGCAGGAACAGGAGTTGTCCATTCAGAGGTAAATCCTTCCGGAGACGAGGAAGTAAACTTTTTACAATTATGGTTTATGCCTGAGGAATACGGACTCACACCATCATATGAAAGAACCGATTTTGATCCTGCTAAAATGAAAAATGCCCTTTTACCAGTTGTTTCAAAACATCATGGTGAGGATGTAGCCTATATCCATCAAGATCTTACGATATATTTATCAGAATTAGAGCCAGAAAAGGACCTTAGTTTTCATCAGGAAACGGGACGCAGAATTTTTTTCTTTGTGCTTGAAGGGGAAGTAATCCTTAATCAGGACCACCATTTGAACAGACGGGATTCTGCCCGTATTACAGAAACAGAGAGTTTACAAATTAAAGCCGTAAAGAATGCGAAATTCATGCTTATTGATTTACCTTAAATCATGAATCCCCGACCTTATAAAGAAGAACCGGATGTTTAATCCGGTTCTTCTTTATATATATGATTAGAAGTATAAATTTTGGGTACTTTATACATACAAGCAATTCAGTCCATGGAACTGAATGCTTGTATCAAATGAAATAATGAATACTAAAAAGGAGTGTTCGCAAGTGAGCTTCATTTGGTCATTAATCGTAGGTGGTATTATTGGATGGTTAGCAGGCCTTATCGTGGGGAGAAATATTCCAGGTGGCGTTATTGGTAATATAATTGCGGGATTTGTTGGGGCGTGGCTTGGGTCATTAATTTTGGGGAATTGGGGCCCTAATGTTGCAAACTTCGCCATTATCCCGGCAGTCATCGGGGCAGTAGTTCTAGTCTTCCTGCTAAGTCTAGTGATGAGAGCCTTCCGAAAAACAGATCGTTAAAGCAAAAAGCCTCCAATTTTCGGAGGCTTTTTGTTATTAGAGAGAATATACATCGATTTCTTTAAAAATTTCCGGCTTGTCTAAAAAAGGGGCATAGCAGATCACTTTTTCTTCTGTAAAAGGGTGAATAAACTCAAGCTTTGCTGCATGAAGGGCTTGCCGGTTAACAAGCGGTTTACCTCCATATAACGTATCACCCACAAGTGGATGTCCGATATGACTAAAATGAACACGAATTTGGTGAGTCCTGCCAGTGTCAAGCCAGCATTTTACATATGATTGCCGCTTTTTAGCATCCACTTTCATTACCTGAAAATGTGTAACGGCTTTTTGACCAGTGGAAGATACCCGCCTTCTTGATGCATGGTGGCGGTCGCGTCCAATTGGTTCATTAATTTCTCCCTTTTTTTGCTTAAGCAGGCCGTGAACAAGAGCAATATAGGTTCGTTTAATCTTACGATTTCCCAACATGCGATCCAAAATGGAACCTGCCAATGGGTGCTTTGCAAAAAGGATGGCACCAGAGGTATCTTTATCTAGACGATGGATTTGCCGAATATTTCTCATTTCCCCCTTTGCTTGCAGATAAAAAGAAGCAGCATTTACAAGTGTATTGGTATCCTTTGTTAGGTCATTTGGATGAGTATTTATAAATGGCGGCTTATTTAATACAAGAACATGATCATCCTCATATAAAACGGTAACCTCCATATAATGGAGAGGTAGGTTCATTTCCTCTTCTTCAAATAATTTTATTTGTAATTTACTGCCGGCTGTAATGGATTTATTCCAAGGATACGTTTGACCGTTAACTAATACTTTTTGTTCCATACGAAATTGATGGGTTAGCTTCTTCGGAGAATTCCATTTTTTTTGAAATAGATCTTCAATCGTTATTCCATCCCAAATTTCTGGGATCGTTAACTCGAGCCAATTACCTTTTTTACTTGTTTTTAACATTTTATTCTCCTTAAAAATAAAGGTTTTGCATGGTTTTAATTACCACAGTTTTAACACAAGAAATTATGTTATCCTTATGATAAATTAAATATACATTAGAAAAAAGCGATAGCAAAGGTGGGTTACAAGTGAAAATTGTTTTTGCCTCAACACCAAGTCAAGAGGAAGAAATTTGTGGACTTGTGGGGTATATTTATTCAACTGTTTTTCCACTCTATTTTTCGGATGATGAAATTCGTTCTTTTGAACAGCTAAAGGTTTTGCACACCTCTAGCAAACAATTCGAAGATTTTAGCACATTAAAAGATGCTTTTCAAGTGATGACCAGCATGCAAACGATTATTTCCATCCTCGAGTCTCCCACTCTTGATGATCAATATTCGTCACTTTTTAATAAGAATGTTTCAAATTTACAAGAATTTGGGCTATTCTTCCCATTTGAATATGATCAATTTGTGGAAGCGAAAAATATGAAAAACAGTATATTCAGCATCTATACAAAAGCTGCAAATGAATTAATTATCTAAGAGGGTGTCCTAAAAGTAAAATTAGGGGCACCCCCTTTTTTTGTGTATGGTTCTCTGAATTTAGATTTGATAAAGTAAAACCTGAAAGCAGGTGCTTTATTTTTTATTCCATTATTTCCTTGTGCTTGATATGAAGAAAATTTAAAATAGTAATGGTAAAAATTCGTTAAAATTTCTTCCACTGCGAAAAATGTCGGAATAATTCCAGCAATTTTAAAAGGAGTAACAATCTTGAACTTCGAAACAATATAGAGTAGAAAGAATCAGGAGGAGATAAAATGGACTGGAAAGAAAATGCAACAAGATGGATCAACTTTGAGGGGTTAGATTCAGAGTTGAAAAATCAATTATTGGAACTAAAGAAAGATGATAAACAGCTGGAGGAAGCTTTTTATAAGAATTTAGAATTTGGTACCGGCGGCATGAGAGGGGAAATTGGTGTTGGTACAAACAGAATGAACCTTTATACAGTGAGAAAAGCTTCTGCCGGATTAGCTGCATACATAGAAGAAAATGGTCTTGAAGCAAAAAAACGCGGAGTGGTTATTGCCTATGATTCCCGGCATAAATCTCCCGAATTTGCAATGGAAGCCGCGAAAACATTAGCAACAAAAGGCATTCAAACCTATGTTTTTGATGAATTAAGACCCACTCCGGAACTTTCCTTTGCATTAAGATATTTAAATGCATTCTCCGGGATTGTCGTTACAGCAAGTCATAACCCGCCGGAATATAACGGGTACAAGGTATACGGGCATGATGGGGGCCAGCTTCCGCCTGAAAGTGCTGATCAGGTGATTGCTAGGGTCAATGAAATCGAAAACGAGCTATTGATTGAGGTGGATTCAGAAGAGAACCTTCGAGATGCAGGACTCATTAAGATTATCGGTTCCGAAATTGATAACGCCTATTTAGAAAAATTGAAAACCATCTCGGAAAATCCAACTCTTGCAGAAGAGTCGGATATTCGAATCGTTTTTACACCTTTACACGGAACAGCTAATAAACCTGTACGGAACGCACTTTCTGCTTTTGGGTATAAAAATGTGACCGTTGTTAAGGAACAGGAGCTGCCAGATTCCGAGTTTTCAACTGTAAAAAGTCCGAATCCAGAGGAACATGCAGCATTTGAGTTAGCAATTCGGGACGGTAAACGGATTGACGCCGATATTTTAATTGCCACAGACCCAGATGCGGACCGATTAGGAATAGCGGTTCTAAATCCCGAGGGAGAATATGTTGTCCTGACTGGAAACCAAACAGGTGCATTGCTACTTGACTATTTGCTTTCACAGAAAAAGGAAAAGGGCACCCTTCCTCAAAACGGAGTCGTTTTAAAAACGATTGTAACCTCTGAAATCGGCAGAAAAATTGCAGAATCCTATCAATTGAAAACCATTGATGTATTAACAGGCTTCAAATTTATTGCTGAGAAAATCAATGAATATGAAAATACAAGTGAACATACCTTCTTATTTGGGTATGAAGAAAGCTATGGTTATTTAATTGGAGACTTCGCCCGCGATAAAGATGCTGTTCAAGCAGCGCTTTTGGCAACAGAGGTTTGTGCTTATTATAAAAAACAAGGAATGACCCTTTATGAAGGGCTAATGCAGGTATTTGCTAAATATGGTTTTTATCTGGAAGGACTGCGCTCTTTAACATTGAAAGGAAAAGATGGAGCGGAAATGATTCAGCGAATTTTGGCTTCTTTCCGTTCTGAACCATTAACAAATCTTGGGTCCGTAAAAACTTTGACTTCAGAGGATTATTTAACGGGAGTTCGTTTATCGAAAAATGGCGAGGAAAGAATTGATTTGCCAAAATCCAATGTTTTGAAATATACGTTTGAGGATGGTTCATGGGTTTGCCTAAGACCATCTGGAACGGAACCAAAAGTGAAATTCTATTTTGGTGTAAATAGTGGAAGCTTAGAAGAAGGTAAAAGCAAGCTTGAAAAAATTGAAAAAGATTTTATGGCGCTTGTCGATGAAAAAATAAATTTAGTATCTGAAACACGATAACAGCATAGAAAGAGCCACAATATGAAAGGGAGTTTCAAAAATGTTAAAAGGTCAAATAGCCATTGTGACAGGTGCATCCAGGGGAATTGGGAAGGAAATTGCTCTAAAATTGGCTGAACAAGGTGTGAAATTAGCATTAGTCGGCAGTTCTGAGCAGGTTAACCAAACGGCAGAAGAGCTGAAGAATAAAGGTTTTTCTCATGTCCTTCCGATTCAGGCAGACGTTTCCAATGAGAGTGATATGCAAGAGGTTGTAAGAAAAACCATTGATGAATATGGTCACATTGACCTCCTCGTTAATAATGCAGGAGTTGGCTTTTTTAAATTAACCGAAGAAGTGACTGTCGAAGAATGGAAAAAAGTATTTGAAGTAAATGTGCAAGGGGTATTTCTTGGAATTAAAGCGGTTTTGCCGCATATGAAAGAACAAAAATCAGGTACAATCATTACCATTTCTTCCGATGTTGGAAGATACACGATTCCGAATGGAGCAGCCTACACTGCCACGAAATATGCCGTCCAAGGCTTTTCCGGTTCTGTTGCTCAGGAAGTACGTGAATATGGAATCCGGGTTGGAACGATCAATCCAGGGATGGTGGATACCTATTTTGCGGAGTCAACCCAAGGCCTGCCAGAGAAAAAAGATTGGCTGAAGGTCGAAGATATTGCGAATGCTGTTGTTTATATGGCGTCCGCACCAAAATATATGCTAATTGATGAAATTGTCCTTCATCCTTTAATTCAACAATACCCAATAGCATAATTGTTAAATGCCTGAAGAGTTCTCTTCAGGTTTTTTACGTCTACAGTGCTAAGCTTGAGACTTCAAGATCTGATCCAAGCAGTATTTTATTCTATTCGGAATGGAATTTTTGAACAAATATTATAAATTTGAAAAACGGCCCCCTTAAAAAGGAGCCGTTTTTTGTGGTGGAATTCTTTAGCCCGGTTGTAAATATTTTTCTCACACAAAACTGTATTCACTTGCTGTTTCAGGAAAGACTATACATCGGAATCTCATTTGGGTCGGTTTCTGCCGCTTCGTTTGCATGGTCGATGTATCGAAGCAAGGCATACAATTTTTTTTCTAATACTGAGTAATCATGTTCGAAATGGTAGGCATGCAGGAATTGTTCTATTTTCTTTGATAAAAATTGGTCTTTTGTTCGAACCATTAAAATTAATAAGTTATCCCACTCGGACCGGTGTGTATAATACAACGCACGGTCATAATCCACTTTATTCATTTAGTTGTCTCCTCCTTGTTAGGAGTTGAGTTTATTTTATGATTTTTTGCCGAAAACTTTCACAGAAAATGTTGGACACCCTTAATTGACGCGTTTTTCAACTTTTACCTGTATAAAATTTTAGTGGTAAGCCACTACTTTAGGGGGGAAGATATGTTCAAATACTTCTTGTGCTTCATGATTTTATTTACACTTCAGCCTGACAATGCCTTTGGAGAAAAATTAGTTGAAGTTAAAAAACCCTATACGTACGAAATTTTAAAACAGGACCTTTCAAAGATTCAAAAAAAATATAAATCAGTAGTTGAGATTAAATCCATTGGAACCACTTATTATAAAAAGAATATTTGGGCCGTCAGACTTGGGTCGGGTAAAAAAAATATTGTTCTGATTGGCAGTCATCATGGACGGGAATGGCTGACTAGCATGGTGCTGATGAAAATGCTCGAAACTTATGCTGATGAATATGAAAAGGGAAAAAGGTCAACTGATATTTTAAACGAAGTTTCAATTTGGTTTATTCCGATGTTGAATCCAGATGGTGTCATGATTCAACAAAATCATTTTGCTCAGCTTTCCCGGAGCCAAATAATTAGTTTAGTGAAAATGAACGAAGGTTTAGAGCAATTTGACAGATGGAAAGCAAATGGTATTGGAATCGATTTGAATCGCCAATATCCTGCAGGATGGGAAGCAATAAAGAATGATCCGAAGGGACCATCATATAAGTCTTTTAAGGGAAAAGCCCCTTTAGAGGCAGAAGAGGTAATCGCCTTAACAAAGTTTATTCATCATAGGCAGCCAATAGTAGCTGTTGCCTATCATACCGCCGGGAGAGAAATCTTTTGGAAGTATAAAAACGGCAAACATCTTAAACGTGACCGAAAAATTGCGAAAAAAATCTCCAAACTTACTGGCTACAAATTAGGTAGACCCGATCAAGATGCAGTGGGTGGAGGTTTTACGGATTGGTTTATTACTACTTATCACCGACCGGCTCTCACGATTGAGATCAGCTATCTTGTTGGAGAAACCAACCCCCCATTATCCGTATTTAAAAAGGAATGGAAACGGAACAAGAAGGTGGGCTTGATGCTTGCAAAAGAAGCAAAAAAAATAAAGTAATATCTAGTCTTTTGTCTATGTTTTTTCTATCTTGTTTCATCATTCCTGCCTTTTCTTCATACATTGTGGTAAGAGGAAAAGGGGGAATGGCTCATGAATGCGGAAGAGCGCAAAGCACTGGAATATGCCATTAGCGAGATTACAGAAATCGCAAGCGGCTTTGGCCTAGATTTTTATCCGATGCGTTATGAAATTTGTCCAGCGGAAATCATTTATACATTTGGTGCATATGGCATGCCAACCCGGTTTTCACATTGGAGCTTTGGCAAACAATTTCATAAGATGAAGCTTCACTATGACTTGGGATTAAGTAAAATATACGAGCTTGTTATCAATTCAAACCCATGTTATGCCTTCTTGTTGGACTCTAACGCATTAATTCAAAATAAACTGATTGTGGCTCACGTACTTGCCCACTGTGATTTCTTTAAGAATAATGTTCGTTTCCAAAATACCAAGCGGGACATGGTGGAAAGTATGGCTGCAACGGCAGAAAGAATTCGAAAATACGAAATACAATACGGGAAAAAAGAAGTAGAGACATTTTTAGATGCTGTATTAGCCATTGACGAACATATTGATCCATCTTTGATGAGACCAAAATTAGCATGGTCAATGGATGATTTGGAGGAAGAAGAGAGCGGTGAGCACCGTAGCCCTTCTCCGTATGATGATCTTTGGTCATTGGATGATAAAGATAAAAAGGTTGAAAAAAAGCCGACAAAAAAGAAATTTCCACCAAAGCCTGAAAAGGATTTATTGTTATTTATTGAAACATACAGCAGAGAGCTAGAGGATTGGCAGAGGGATATTTTAACAATGATGCGCGAAGAAATGCTGTATTTCTGGCCGCAGCTTGAAACGAAAATCATGAACGAAGGCTGGGCATCCTATTGGCATCAGCGTATCTTAAGAGAGATGGACCTAACCAGTGATGAGGCGATTGAATTTGCTAAATTAAATGCCGGCGTCGTTCAGCCATCAAAAACAGGTATTAACCCATACTATCTTGGTATCAAGATTTTTGAGGATATTGAAGAACGTTATAATAATCCAACAGAAGAAATGAAACGTAGAGGCGTTCAGCCAGGCTCCGGCAGGGAAAAAATGTTTGAGGTCCGTGAGGTAGAATCTGATATTTCCTTCCTGCGCAATTACTTAAATAAGGACCTTGTGATGCGTGAGGATATGTATCTTTTCCAAAAACAAGGCAGGGACTACAAAGTTGTCGACAAGCAGTGGGAGCATATTCGCGACCAGCTTGTAAACATGCGTGTAAATGGGGGATTCCCATATATTACTGTAAATGATGGAGATTATTTGAAAAATGGAGAACTTTATTTGAAGCATTGGTATGAGGGGGTAGAACTGGACGTAAAATACCTCGAAAAAGTATTACCTTATATTCAACAGCTTTGGGGAAGACCAGTTCATATGGAAACAAATGTCGAAGACAGAAAAATGTTATTCACCTACGATGGTAAGGGAGTTCACAGGAAATATATCTAGTGGATGGTTAAAGCAAACAAAAACCAAGGCACGTGTTCGGTGCCTTGGTTTTTCACGTTATCCGGATTCGGATTCCTTTTAGTACGGTGTATAATCAACGTTTGGCGTGTATTTATTGCTGGCATTCCAGAGCAGGAATTCATGAATTCCTTGGGAGTGCAGCCCGCGAATTTGGTCTTCAATTTCTTTCTTGCCATATACTTTAAAATTTCCACTACCAAGCCATGCTGCAGTAAAATCTTGGAGCCATGGCCTGGAAATAGGAGGGTTGCTTAACTCTTCTAACCGGCCCTTTTCTACCTTCGCGTATTCTTTGACAAGCTGATAGGGGTGCAAATCAGGTTTCTTTATTCCAAAAATCCCTGTCCAATGACTTGGATAGATCATGGCGGAAATAACATCCACATTTTCGGCAATTTTAGAGAAATTTTGCCCAATACCTGGTGCTTCCGGAATGACAGTAGCGTTACCGAAAACATCTACAGATACTTTAACATGATAAGGTCTTAACGTTTCTGAAGCATACTTAACAAAACATGATACCGCCGCAATTCTATTTTGTCCATTCTTGGAAGGAAAGGTTCCCTGTTCGAAGCTTAGCTGTTTTTCAAAGGTTTCAAACTTCTCTGGAAAACGGACATAGTCAAATTGAATTTCTTTAAACCCCATATTGGCGGCTAGGATAGCAACCCCAATATTATAGTCCCAAACCTCTTTCAAAAATGGATTGGTGAAGGAATCTCCCCGCGCGTTTTTCCAAATCCCATTTGACGTTCTATAGGTAAGGCTAGGTGATTTTTTTGCCAATACACTGTCTTTAAAGACAACAATCCTCGCAATTGGAAAAATTCCGTTGGTTTTTAATGTATCCATTAATTCTTTAGGGTTATTAATATAAGGCTTGCTGATAGAAAAATAGGGTGAGTTTTTTGATGGGAGAAAGGTCATATTACCGTAATCATCTTTTACATCAATGACCATGGCATTTAACTCTGTTTGGTTAACGAATGAAAGTAGTTTATGAAACCTTTGGCCGCCTGTATTTTCAGCCTTTACATAAATCCCGCGAATCGGCTGCTGTGAGCCTAGTGGATTTACAGCAGATTCCTTGGCGGAAATTTGGTTTGGGACGGGAAATAGCGAAAGGGTAAATAAAACGATAATAGTAAGCAAAATTCTTTGCATCGGATCACTCCTCCTCAATCATCTTGCTTTTATCGTTCTCCGTTGTAACCATATTCATTCTAAGTGGAACTATTAAAAAATCCCCACAAGCAAGAAACTTGTAGGGACCTGATATCATTTTATTAAATAGATGCTAGTTCTTTTTCTAATGCATCTTCTACTGTTACGAAGTCATACCCAAGATCTTTTGCAACTGCTTCGTACGTAATTTCACCGTTTGCAACGTTTACGCCAAGCTTTAAGGCATGATTTTCAACAATAGCTTTGAATACACCTTTGTTAGCAATTTGAAGGGCATATGGGACTGTAACATTTGTTAAAGCAATAGTTGAAGTTCTAGGAACCGCACCAGGCATGTTTGCTACAGAATAATGAACCACACCGTGCTTAACAAAAGTAGGATTGTCATGTGTTGTTACATGGTCGCTAGTTTCAACAATACCACCTTGGTCAATCGCAACATCAACGATGACAGAACCAGGCTTCATGGCTTTTACCATTTCCTCAGTAACAAGTTTAGGAGCCTTCGCACCAGGGATTAATACTGCTCCAATTAGAAGGTCTGCTTCGGCTACTGCTTCAGCAATATTAAATGGATTAGACATTAAAGTTTTTACTTGGTTTCCAAAGATATCATCTAATTGACGTAAGCGGTCTGCACTTAAATCAATGATGGTTACATCCGCCCCTAAACCAACAGCCATTTTAGCTGCATTGATTCCAACAACTCCTCCGCCAATGATGGTAACCTTGCCGCGGTTAACCCCAGGAACACCTGCAAGAAGGATACCTTGGCCACCGTAGAATTTTTGTAAGAATTGTGCACCGATTTGTGCAGCCATACGTCCTGCAACTTCACTCATTGGTGTAAGAAGTGGAAGAGTTCTGTTAACTTCTACTGTTTCATAGGCGATTGCAATGACGCCGCTATCTTTAAGTGCTTTTGCCAATGGCGGCTCAGCAGCTAAGTGTAAATAGGTGAAAAGAATTAAACCTTGACGGAAGTATTTATATTCACTTGATAAAGGCTCTTTAACCTTCATAATCATTTGTGCTTTTTCCCAAACTTGGTCAGCGCTATCAATAATTTCAGCACCGGCTTTTGCATAATCTTCATTGGAGAAACCGCTTCCAATTCCAGCGTCTTTTTCAACTAATACAGTATGACCTGCATTTAAAAATGAAACAACTCCAGCTGGTGTAAGCGCAACCCTGTTTTCATTGTTTTTAATTTCCTTAGGTACTCCAATAAACATTCTATAAATCCCCCTTAAAAACTTAGGTTATTTTTGCTCTGGTCTTAGTATAGAATGTTTGATGAATTTTTTCTTTGTGAAGAAAGGAGAAATATTTTTCTCCTTTTTGTTGATTTTCACAAACGGTGATATTTTTCTAATTTTAAATCTATAAATAAAAGCATTTTCTGATTGGGATCTTTAAAATTAACTTCTCCAATTTCGGCAATCCGCTTCAATCGATAATTTAATGTATTTGCGTGAACATTTAATTCCTTTGCAGCATCTGCAATATTCGTGTCGTTATTTAGAAAAACCTCCAGGGTTTCCACAAGATTGCTGTTGTGCTTTTGGTCATACTTATGAAGGGATTTTAACGAGTGGTTTTCATATTCCTCGTTTTTTCTCTTCTCTAAAAGGACATCGAAAAATTGGTAAATCCCCAGTTGTTGATAATGGTAGATATTTTTGGTTTCAAATGGAAATTTTTCTTTGATCGATAAAACCTTTAATGTTTCCTGATAGGTTTTTCCAATCTTGCCATAATCATCATTGATACTGCTGAAAACAGGAGTAATATTCTGAATGTTATAACGTTCATTCATTTTCCACACAAATGATTGCGCAAATTGGTCTATTTCCTCCAACGGCCGTTCGTTTTTTGATGCGGATACAAGCAGTATAAGCTGGTTACAATCAATTGTATATAGCATAATGGTTAAGCGCTGGCTTGTTTTCAGCAGATAAGAAATGGATTGCTCCTCTTTTCGGGTAATGTTGTGCTGAAATTGAAAAACAAGAACAGCGTAGGAAGGGGAAGGAGTAATTTTTAAGGTTTGGAAATTATGAATGATTTCTTCTTTAATCGTTAAATGACCCGTTAATAATCTCCAAAAGAATTCTTGAAAATGCTCGCCTTTTTTATTTTTTCTTGTCTGTAATTGCAATAATTTATTTTTTACAGCATCGGCAGCCTTTTTAAGCAAGAAAAAATCCTTGTCGTTCAAGGTCTTATCAATTTCAATCGCCCAAATAAAGCCTAGTACTTCTTCTTGTTTCCAGATCGAAATGGCTACCCTATCACTGAGTCCAATATCGTCCATACTTTTTACACGAATGGGCTGGTCGGTTTTTAACAGAGCGGGGATGGTTCCTTCTTTCCATAATTGATTAATTACCTTTTCAGGAACCCTTCTGCCAATAATCGTAGAAATTCTCGCCGGATCCGTTCTTTCATCATGGGTGCTATAGGCAAGCAATCGATGGTTGGAATCTTCAATTGTAATTGGGCATTGAAGCACCTGACTGATTAGATCGGCAAACTCATCTAAACTATCAAAGTCAGCCCTAAAAGGATCATTTAATAATGAATTCAAGAGATTTCCCCCTATATGGTAGAAACAAATTAATAGATGTATTTTGTTTAAATATACAAAATGACAACCGAAAATTCTAGTTTTTACACAAAAGAAATAAATTGTAATATTATTAAAATAATTTTAGGTATTTGCAAAAATAAAAAATATTTGTATAATTGTAAAATGTAAGCGTTAACACTTGGGGTAGGAGGCGAATGCATTTACTGAGAACGAATTTTTTCTTTTGGAGCATAGAAATTATATAATATTATTACTATATTAATAAAGATAACCTCTAGTGAAAGTTGTTTAAAATCTATCAAAGAATTACATGCTTTTGGAAATGATTAAAAAGAGGAGATGAATTTATGAGTAAGAACCCTCAAGGAAAAGATCTTCATCGTGGATTGGAAGAAAGGCATATTAATTTAATGTCCCTAGGGGCTGCAATCGGAGTAGGATTATTCCTCGGTTCAGCAACAGCTATAAAAATGGCGGGGCCTGGAATTATTCTTGGATATGGTTTTAGTGGATTAATCATGTTTTTTATCATGCGTGCTCTAGGGGAAATGGCTATACAAAAACCTGTAGCAGGATCATTTAGTAAGTATGCACGAGATTACTTGGGACCGCTCGCAGGTTACATAACTGGCTGGAATTATTGGTTTTTATGGGTTGTAACCTGTATGGCAGAAATTACGGCTGTCGGAGTATATATGAAATATTGGTTTCCGGGGACTCCGGGTTGGATTTGGGCATTAGCCGCACTGGTCATCATGGCAACTGTCAATTTCCTTGCGGTAAAAGCCTATGGCGAACTGGAATTTTGGTTTGCACTTATTAAAATTGTCACCATTTGCTTAATGATTGTTGTTGGATTAGGAATGATTTTCTTTGGAATAGGTAATGGTGGGATTGCCACAGGAATAAACAATTTATGGAATCATGGTGGATTTTTCCCACATGGTTTCAAAGGAATCCTAATGTCATTACAAATGGTCATGTTTGCTTACTTAGGAATTGAAATGATCGGGGTTACAGCAGGAGAGGTTAAGAACCCGGAAAAGACGATTGCAAGAGCGATTGATTCTGTTTTCTGGCGTATCTTGATTTTCTATGTAGGTGCACTGTTTGTTATTATGTCCATTTATCCTTGGCAGGAAATCGGAACAAAGGGCAGCCCGTTCGTATTAACTTTCGAACAAATTGGAATTAAGGGTGCAGCTGGAATTATTAACTTTGTTGTACTAACGGCAGCTCTTTCTTCATGTAATAGTGGAATCTTTAGTACGGCAAGAATGTTGTTTGACCTAGCGAAGCATGGTGAGGCTCCAGAGAAATTTGGTAAGGTTACAAGGACTGGTGTTCCGGGTCTTGCAATTATTGCCTCGGCAGCAGTATTATTAATTGGTGTAGTTTTAAACTATGTTGTACCAGCAAAAGTTTTTACGATGGTTACAAGTATTGCAACATTCTCAGCAATTTGGACTTGGGGGGTTATTCTTTTATCCCAGCTACGCCATCGTAAAGACATGAAATCTAACGAGGTTCAGCAGTTAAAGTATAAACTGCCCTTATATCCGCTATCTTCCTATCTTTCACTCGCATTTCTTGTTTTTGTTGTGGTGATTATGGCGATTAACCCTGATCAAAGAATAGCTGTAATCGTTGGACCAATCTTTATATTAGCTCTTACTGGATATTATTATTTTAAAGGTTTTCATAAAAGAAATTCTTCTTCGTCAAAATCAAAAAATCAAGCAAGTTAAATAAATTATGAAAATGGAGTCCGGCAATCGGACTCCATTTTTTCTTCTTCAAAAAGGAATGAATCCTTCCAGAGATTTGTCACATACTAATTTTGATTATATAAAGGAGGGAATAGCGATGAAAAAATTTACTGCATTCGTGGCAACGGCAGTCCTTACCATTTCGATATTTAGTACCAATGCTAGAGCACAAAATGTTGCGGACCCAACTGCTGCACTGCAAGACCAAAATACAATGTCCGTTCTTTGGTTTCAAAAAGCAGGAGAAGCAAAAGCTTTGTATTATCAAGGCTATAATGTTGGAAAAATGAGATTAGCTGAAATTCTGAAGAAAAAGCCAAAGAAAAGAGCGTTAAAGCCTGCAGTGGTCCTTGATATTGATGAAACGATATTGGATAACAGTCCGTATCAAGCGTGGAATGTGGTTACAGGAAAAGCCTATCCATTAAATTGGAATGAGTGGATTAATAGTGCTCAAGCTAAACCGCTTCCGGGGGCAATTGACTTTTTGAAGTATGCTAACTCCAAGGGTGTAGCAATATACTACATATCAAACAGAACTGAGGCACAAAAGGATGCAACGATTAAAAATTTAAAAAGTGTTGGAGCGCCACAGGCAGATGCTGCACATGTCTTATTGAAGCAGCCTGGGGAAAAAGGGAAAGAAACACGCCGTCAGCAAGTCGCGAAAACACATAATATCGTCCTATTGTTTGGAGATAACTTGGGAGATTTCAGCGGTTTCGATGATTTATCATTATCCGCTAGGTCACAGGCAGTTGACAACCGTCGTAATGAGTTTGGTAAAAAGATGATTGTTTTCCCTAACCCAATGTATGGGGACTGGGAAGGGGCGATTTATAATTATGATTTCAGTAAATCGGATGCCGAAAAAGCTAAATTAAGAAAAGAAGGGTTAGTTCCATACCAGCCATAGAAGAAAAGTACAGCCATCATCATTGGCTGTGCTTTTTTGTAATTCCAAGTTTTTTCATTCGACGATATTACTAAAGGAGAGTATAGTTGTTTCCATAAGTCTACAAAATTGTATCACTTAGTGTGTTTCTATTTATAATTTTTTTTTAATGTTATTTTAACTGTTATTTGGTATGCTTCTTAAAGTTTTTGTAAAATGACCAGACAACCTATGATTCTAATAGCCGATATATTTCTCGGGGGAATTCATCTTTTAATATAGGTATCTACTACTTATGGAAAATGAAAACATAACACTTTACTTTAATTTTTGATATGATAGAGGATGTTTTTTAATAAACAAAGTTCTTAATTAGTTGTTTCCACCAGGAGGAATTCCATGGACCGATTATTGCAATTAAATACAATTTTTATCAGCATTGTAATTGAAGCGATTCCTTTTATTATTGTTGGGGCGCTTGTTTCTGCACTTATTGAAGTTTTTGTTTCTGAAAATACGATTATTCGAATTATGCCTAAAAATAGATTCCTATCTGTTATAACGGCCAGTATAATTGGAGCATTATTTCCAGGTTGTGAATGCGGGATTGTTCCCATTACTGCACGTTTAATAAAGAAGGGGTTAGCGCCGTATTCTGCTATTTCATTCATGCTTTCCGCCCCGATCATTAATCCGATCGTTCTTTTCGCTACCTTTATCGCATTCGGTGATAGTTGGACGATGGTCTGGTACAGGGCAGGGTTGGCCATTGGCGTTTCTATTTTAGTCGGTATCATTCTTTCTTTTTTCTATAAGGAAACCCCGTTAAAACTGAACTATGTCGAACATACACATGATCATTCACAGCAAAATACCAAACAAAAACTAATTAGTGTTCTGACACATACTATTGATGAATTTTTAAGTGTAGGAAAATTTCTTGTTATGGGAGCATTAATTGCCTCGGCCATGCAAGTTTTTATACCAACCAAGATTCTTGTTACCTTAGGAAATACAAAAATTACTGCTTCATTGATAATGATGGCTTTGGCATTCATTTTATCCATTTGTTCAGAAGCAGATGCTTTTGTAGCTTCGTCTTTCAGAAATAGTTTCGCTCAAAGTTCCATTGTCGCCTTTTTAGTCTTTGGAGCCATGGTTGACATTAAGAACCTGCTCATGATGTTTGGTTCCTTTAAACCGAGATTTGTTATTCTTCTCATTTCTTTAATTTCGGGATTGGTATTTGTAGGTTCACTTCTTTTGTAAAGGATGTGGGATAAATGTATCGAATTGTGATTTTACTACTTTTCACAAACCTTTTTTTTATGTTGCACTCAACGGGAAACATCTCAAAATATATAAACCAAAAATATTCTTTCCTTTCATATAGTATGATATACGTTTTATTTTTCTTGACCATTGTGGAAGGGATTCGTTGGTATTTTGCAAGTAAGAAAAATGAGAGGGAACATCAACATAATTGTGATTGTCTTCATGACCATGACCACCATCACCATCATGGACACGGAGAGGGCAAGGAGAAAAAGTTCACTAAGAAAAAATTCAAAAAAATCTTGGGATACACTTTTGTATTAATACCTGCTATATCAGGCGTTGTTTTACCTGTTGCTACTCTTGACTCCCAGCTAGTGGACGCAAAGGGATTTTCATTCCCTGCATTAGAGGACGGAAATGACAGATACGGGACCCACCAAGTTTTAAATCCTGATATGAGCAAATTCATGAATCAGGGCGACTTTCAAGATTTAGTCCACAAGGAGTCTAAATCCTATGTTGGAAAAAATAATATTGCTTTAACAGATAAAGACTTTTTAGTCGGATTAGAAGTTATTTATAATTTTCCTGGGACTTTTGCTGGAAAAACGATCACAATGAAAGGATTTTCCTATAATGGCCCTGGATTACAATCGAATCAACTTTTCTTACTGCGGTTTGGGATCATTCACTGTGTGGCAGATTCCGGAGCCTTCGGAATGATGATTCAATTCCCTAAAAACATACACATTCCAAATGACCAATGGTATCAGGTAACAGGAACCATGGATACCGTTTTTTATCAACCGATGAAAATGAAAATTCCTGTATTAAAAGTGACGAGCTATAAAACCATTCCAAAACCGAATGACCCTTATGTTTACAGAAATAGTTTGAATTAGGAAGGATAGTTCTAGGCCCTCTGGGGTCTTTTTTTTATGATGAAAAAAACTTCCTGGTCGATAAAAAGTCTTTCCTGATATACTCAGCATAATATAAAGCTATCTTTCCCTTAATGAAAAGATAGCTTTTATCCTTATTTTACTTGCTGGAAAGCATAATCATATCTTTCCTCATTTTTTTGTTTTCAGTAATGCCCTAAATTTTAAGCATCGTAAAGCATATTTTCTTATTCTTCCACAGGTTCTTTAGGTCCGATAAGTTCTAATTGATAAAAACCTAAGTCGAGCCATCTATTGAATTTAAAACCCGCCTTTCTTATTGTACCTGAATGAACAAAGCCAAAGTTTTTATGCATGGCAATGCTTTTTTCATTGGCAGTATCAATTCCAGCAATTAAAGTCATATACTCTCTTTCCCTGGCAATAGCGATTAATTCTTTCATTAAAGAAGTCCCAATGCCCTTTTTTCTGTATTCCTTATCAACATAAACAGAATGTTCAATTGAATATTTATAAGCGGGCCATGCTCTAAAAGGACCGAATGTCGCAAATCCAACCACTTTATTATCTTGTTCACATACTAATATTGGATAACCTTCATCCATCTTTTGTTCAAACCAAATTTGTCTGCTTTCAAGCGTTTGGGGTTTATATGAGTAAACAGCAGTAGTATTGAGAATGGCATCATTATAGATATTTAAAATGTCGACCAAATCTTTTTGAGTTGCTTCCCTTATCATTTTTTTCTTCCTTTCAAAATAAATTTTTCTTCCTATATCTGATTGTAGATTGTTCCATGCAAAACGTAAAATTCAACTTTTTAACTATTTGCTATAGGATAAAGTTATAGCAAACGATCCAACAAAATCAGTTAAGGTATGGTGAGTACATGTCACCCCAACAACTTCGATACATAGTGAAGATTGCCAAGCATAATTCTATTAGTCAAGCTGCTTCTGCACTTTTCGTAACACAGCCGAGTATCAGCAAAGCGGTGCGTGAACTCGAAAATGAGTTAGGGATTACTATTCTCGATAGAACGAATAAAGGCGTTGCCTTCACAAAAGAGGGCACAGAGTTATTATTTTACGCAAAAAAATCTTCTAGAACAAATGGAGTCTGTTGTCCATCATTTTAACAAGGAGAAAACAATAAACGTAACAAAGTTTTCTATTTCATCTCAACATTATGGTTTCGTTATAGAGGCTGTTGCAAATTTAATGGATTATTTTGCCGAGCGGAATTATGAGCTGGCGATTCGAGAGGGTAAGACGACTGATGTGATTGATGATGTGTATGCAAGCAGGAGTATTCTTGGAATCCTATCTCTAACCGATTTAAACAAGCATTTTTTTGAGCGTTATTTCACTTCAAAGTTACTAACATTTACTCCCCTTGCTTCATTGGAACAGCACGTCTTTCTACGAATAGAGCACCCTCTGGCTCATCTCAAAAGCATTACATTGGAACAGTTAAGGGGCTATCCTTTTCTGACCTATCAGCAGGACGATATGTTGCAACATTTTGCGGAAGAAGCCCTGAATGTAGACAATATCGGGAAACTAGTCTATCTCAAAGATAGAGGGGCAATGAATAATCTCCTATCAAATACGGATAGCTACAATTTGGGAACAGGCTGTATCGTGAATAATTACATGAACTCCAATATTATTTCTATTCCATTGGAAGGAGGCAATCTGATTCAAGTGGGCTTGGTGAAACGAAACGATGTGTTATTGCCAGAAGAGGTTCAAGTATATATTGATTTTTTAAAATTAAATTTAGAAAAATCTATGCCGAAGGAAATGTAAAGTAAGCGTAGGTTTGGAACTCTGAGGTTGTTTATCCTTTCTTATAGGATAGGTTCAATTAAAGTGAGATAAATCGTTTTGTTTCATGCCTAAATAATGGTAAGCTTTTAGGAGTTAGGAAAATGTTTTAATAAGGGAGATTATCATGAAAAAAATGATCATTGGATTAGCTGTATTGTTAGGGCTGCTTGCGGGCTGTTCGAATCAAAGTGGGTCTAATACCAATAATAGTAGTGAGCCACCGCAAGTGGTAGAGGTTGCTATCAAGTTTGTTCCTGAAAATATAACTACAAATGAAAAAGCAAAAATAGAAGCGGTCGTCACACAAGGAAAAGATAAAGTATCGGATGCGGATGAAGTAAAATTTGAGATTTGGAAGTCTGGTCAGGACAAGCACGACATGCTGAAGGCGAAGAATGAAGGGAAAGGGATCTACTCGATAACAAAAACCTTCAAGGACGAGGGCCAATACTATGTTACTGCTCATGTTACGGCAAGAGACATGCATACCATGCCAAATCAAAAATTTACAGTTGAAAAATAAAATTTAAAAAGGGCTGCCGGTAAATTGAAACCGGAGCCCTTTATTATAGTCATAAAAAATTAAAATTAGTTCACGATTACTTTCTTAAATTTTTTAAAATATTGATGGCGAAGAGGATAATCCCTAAAACCATTAACGTCCCCCCGGTTGCTACTGCAGGAGCCGCTGCTGTTGTGCCCGAAACCAAAAAAGCAAGACCAATCATCATGATTGGCAGGCTGATATTATGAAGCCAAAAGTGAACTTTTGCCAATGTCGTTTCTGCTGCGGCTGGAAAGGCAACATAAATAAGGCCCGCTAATGCCATTGACATCCATCCTAGTAAATTAATGTGGACGTGAACAGGTGTGAAGTCGAATTTTTCCGTCATGGACATATACATACCAATTAAGACCCCAATGACAAAATACACAACAGAGATTTTGATAAACTTAATTCCCATTCTTCATCCTCCTTTTTACTTAAAAATAATGACTACAGTAGTAAATATGACTTGGGAATTTGAAAAAGAACTGACAATTCACATGGACGAAGTTATTTTTTATAGGTAGATTGTAGGAGAAAATAAAAAGCTGCCTCTAAAGGCAGCTTTTTAAACTAAAAGAATGATCTCAGGGCGACTAAAACTAAACCAATTAAAAATCCGCAAACCGCTCCATTCACGCGAATCCATTGCAGGTCTTTTCCTACATTCGTTTCAATCATGTTAATCAGCGTTGTATCATCTAATTTTTCCAGGTTTTCTTCGACCAATTTTCCAATTTTTGAATGATTTTTATCAACAAAGATGGAAATCTGTTTCTTAATCCAGTTTTCAGCCTGTGCGATTTTTTCTTCATTTGATTTAAAATCATTTAATAAATGAGTTAAGAACGGTAAAAGGTACGTATTAAAAAATGCTGGGTCCTGAATAAAATCGATTGCCTTTTGCTTAAATTGTTGAAGAAAAGAAACAATCTTTTCTTCCGGTTCCCAATCCGTCACTAGTTTTTCCCTCAAGCTGTTTAGTTCAACTATCAAATTTTCATCACTCTTGATATTTTGTAGTTTATCGTTTAATGACATTAGGAGCGTGACTCGATTTTGATTATAAGGATCCCGAAAACTATCTACACCTTTTTGAATGAGGTTTTGAATGATATTACCCAACTTTTCTTCATTAACTAGATTGCTAAATGACTTTAATGCAAATTGCATAAAACCATCGGCTTTAATATTTTCGATTGCCTCAACTGCCATTCTCCCTAAGCGGTCCTTAGTGGTATCTTTTCCGGCCCATTCATCTACTTCATTTAAAATATAATCAAGAGCTTTTTCATCATATTTTCGTTTTGTTAATTCATCGATGATCACGGGAAGATAGACTCCCATATCCAAACGATTAATCAGCAGTTTAACTTCTTTTTCTACCAGTGGGGCTATTTTTTCGACCTTTACTTTTTCAATTAAGTAGTGAATCCCATTAATGATATTCTTTCGAGCTGAAGCTGTTTCTAGTTCTCTTTCGGCAATGCCTACTAGTTTTTCCATGAAAGGGATGACTGCAACTTTTTTACGAATGCTTTCTTTTGTCAGCCAGTCATTTTCAAGCATGGAGATAATTGCGGCGATAATTCTTTTCCTATTTTTCGGCAGTAAGGCTGTATGTGGGATTGGAATCCCTAATGGGTGCCGAAAAAGGGCGGTAACAGCAAACCAGTCGGCAAGACCGCCTACTAATCCCGCTTCGAAGCCGCCTTGGAGCAGCATGCCCCAAATCGAAGATTGAAATGGAATGGTCGCCACAAAACCAACTGCCATTATAAGAAGTGATATGGTTGCTAACCGCTGTGATTTTTTCTTGCGTGTGAACATTTTCTAACTCCTTCATATTTAACCTTATATATTCTTCTAAAGCTATTATCTCAAGAAAGCTGTAAAATGCAATTTTTCAAACTTGAAACAGGCCGAAAAAAACTCCTCTTCCCATTAAGAGGAGCTGCCTGATTCCGGTTTTACATGTGTAATTAAGCCGTCCAGTTTCGTAATATAGAATTGTATGTCCGGAATCTCTTTAAGATAGTGGTGCTCCAGTAATTGATAATAATTAACTCGACGTTCAGAGTCAAATTTTAGCATTGGATATTCTTTATGTTCTTTTACATATTGATCAACAGCCTTTTGAACGAGATCCATCACAGGTGGGATATGCTTTTCGCTTTCTTCGAATAAATCATAGGTTTCCTTTGACATGTAAACATTTCTTGAAGGAGTACCTCCCAAAATAGGGGCGATATGTTTATGGTCGATACTGTGGTCATCACGGACAAGTATAGTCCGGTACACACCTTTTGGTAATTGATCAGAAAACTTTCTCACAGCATGACGGATTTCTTCAAGCGTTACATCAATGAATGGGAATTGGGTAGTATCATCATCGCCTTGTTTCACAGTTTGATTTTTCACGTGTTTGTTGCCGGTTAAACTTCTAATAAGTCCAATAATCCCGATAAATATAAGGATTCCAACAATAAATATTAAAAATTTCATCTTATCACCCCTCTATAGTATATTATAGTTTTAAAATTGCTATAGCCTTTAAATGAATTTTTCAGTAAATTGGAGATAAGCGATTTTTTTAAAGGCAGGTGACTCGTATGAAGATACTAGTGGTTGAAGATAACGAGAGTGTATGCAGTATGATTGAGATGTTTTTTATAAAGGAAGGCTATCAAGGGGAATTTGTACATAATGGCCTGGAAGGGTACGACCGCTTCCGCGCAGGCGATTGGGATTTACTCATTCTTGATTGGATGCTCCCGGGAATGGATGGGGTAAGTCTTTGCAAGAAAATTAGAGAGGTAAGCAATGTCCCGATTATCCTCTTAACGGCAAAGGATACTGAATCTGATCAGGTGTTGGGATTGGAAATGGGTGCAGATGATTATGTGACCAAACCTTTTAGTCCGCTTACCTTAATGGCAAGAATAAAAGCAGTCTCCAGAAGGTTCAAACAGGATATTAGCATCCATGAAAGTCCGTATCTAGAAACAGAGCATTTCAAGATAAGTAAGGAAACAAGGGAAGCATTCTTAAATAGCGAAAAAGTTACAAGTTTAACACCGAAAGAATTTGATTTATTATTTTTCTTTATTCAAAATCCCCGCCAGGTTTTTTCACGTGAACAATTATTAGATAAAGTCTGGGGCTACCAATATTATGGGGATGAACGTACGGTGGATGTTCATGTGAAACGATTAAGAAAGAAAATTGGCACAGAGGAACAGCCGTTTATCCACACCATTTGGGGTGTTGGCTACAAATTTGATGAAAACACTAATTAGTTTACACAAAAAGGTATCCGTGAAAATTCATGGATACCTTTATTTAGGCTGTTTAAAATGGTCTGTTGATCTCCGCTCCAATCAACATAGTTACAAAATGAGCTTTACCTTAGCCTTTGTTTAAGAAAGGTTAATTCAAAATCAATTTGTCTTGTTCGCTGTAGCTGACCTTCAGCTCTTCTAGTCGGTCATCTACAGATAAAAGGGTCTGAGTATCCTCAAAAAACCAAACGTCATTTCCTTCGACAAAAAAAGTAATTCCATTAACCTCTTTTGAATATCCTGCATTTGCCGGTATTTCAGCTGAAAAGGCAAGGCTATAGCCTTTATGTTTCAGACCAAAGCCGGCATATTGAGGAAACATCCGAATACTGAATGGTTTGTTCAGCTCGAATTCTTTTGTAAACCAAGCGGCAGCTTTTTCATCAATTGTTATGAACATATTTATGCACCAACCTTTTCTTAGTTTATAGATCTATTTTTTTAACCTCTAGTGAAAGACTATAATTTTTTTTGAATATTGCCTGTGATATTAGGCACGAACATTGTTTAACTGGATATTTTTAAAAAAATGTTCAAATTTTTGTTTTAAAAAGTTCAAATATGTGAAATAGAGCAACAACTCTGTTTTAATTAACTGTTTTAATTAAAATAAGATATCATTTTTTTTCAATGGAGGTCTTGAATATGGATAAAGATTGGACGAAGGACCTTGAGCATGATGAATATGAGCAGGATATTGATTTGATTCTCAAAGATGCATTACAGGCAGTGGAGGATACAAAGGAGGGCTGTTTTGTTAATCTTGTTACGTCTGAAGCTTTTGGGAACCCTGTTGATTATTTGCAGCCCCTCTTAGAAAAGATGTACACCAATAAAGTGAAAATAAAATTTATTGATCAATGTGGATGCGGGGGATATGTACTAAGGGTATGGAAAATTTAAACAGTGTTGATTGTTGCTGTTATTGTAACATATTAATAGTAAAAATGATGATAAAATGGGGTTACTTTAATAAAAGGGGTTTTTGACAATGGAACAAAAGCTTGAGAAATTGACTGAAAACATGAATGATATTAAAACATTAATCCATACATTTAATACAACATTAGAAAATATTGAACAGAGACTATCAAGATTAGAAAAGGTAGACAGCATTGAACATCGTGTAGCGGTAAACCAAATTGACCTTTCAGATATAAAGGACTCGCTTCAGCGCATTGAAGAGTTACAAGGTACAGTAATAGAAAAAGTGGCGAAAAAACACGAAAACACGGAGGAAATTCATTACATTAACCGCCGGCTGGATACGCATCTGATTAAAATTGCGAAAGCTGAGGAAGAAATTATTATGTTAAAAGGAAAATAAAGAAAAAAGATCAGATTGCAGTTAATCTGATCTTTTTCCTTTCTGTTTGGTGTATTCGGTTACATTTTTTTAAATAATGCTTTTACACCTAAATATAGGATTGCGAGAGCAAATACCAGCATAGCAAGTGCCCCAACGATATCAAAGAACGGTGTAAGGCCAGCTAAGAATGATACGGCTGGTAAATGAACCAACGCATATCCAGCTAAAATAGAAACTAAAAATAAAATTGCTAAATCCTTCATTTTTCATCCCCTCCTTATGAGTAGAATATGCTTGAGTTCAAAAAGGGGGACTAGTTGAATACACATAAACAAAAAAACAGACCATTTAACTATGGTCTGTTTGGCAGGTTTTCTAAGATAGTACTTCAGATTTGGATAAAGCGATTTTTTGAACAGTCTGTTCGCCTTCACTCGCATTTTTCGTTACTTCAACGTATTTAATATGATGTTCTTCCATATCAAGGATTTTAAAGGTATAGGATTCATGAAGGACGATGTCGCCTTCTTTTGCGTCGTAGTTTTCAGTGAGAATCCAGCCGCCGATGGTATCTACATCTTCATCCACAATTTCGACACCTAGCAAGTCATTTACCTCGCTGACCAACACCTTTGAATCTATGATATAATGATTCTCATTAATTTTACGGATCATGGGAACTTCGTCCATATCTGTTTCGTCGCGAATTTCGCCAACAATTTCTTCAAGGATATCTTCAACGGTCACAAGTCCGGAGGTTCCACCGTATTCATCCATTAGAATGGCCATATGCATCCGGTCTTTTTGCATTTTTACAAGTAAATCATGAATAGGAATGGTCTCGATTACTCGAATGATCGGGCGAATAAAGTGTTCCAATGTTTGTGAGGAAGGTTTTTCGTTTCCAATCAAATCTGTTGTCATTTCTTTAATATTCACAAGTCCTATAATATGATCTTTGTCCCCATCAATAATTGGATATCTAGTGAATTTTTCTTCCCGTAAGACCTGTAGAAACGTTTCTAAAGTATCATCCTTGGACAAAGAGACAATTTCAGTCCTCGGAACCATGATTTCCTTTGCAATCCGATTATCAAATTCAAAAATTTTATTTACATACTTAAACTCAGATTGGTTAATTTCACCACTTTTGTAGCTTTCAGATAAGATAATTCGGAGCTCTTCCTCCGTGTGGGCAATCTCAGTTTCAGAGACAGGCTTTAAACCAAAAAGGCGGGCTGTAACTCGAGCTGATCCATTTAAGGCCCAAATGACAGGAAACATCACCTTATAAAATAAGATAAGTGGTCGTGATGTAACCAGCGTAATCATTTCAGCTTTTTGGATCGCTAATGTTTTCGGTGCAAGCTCTCCGATTACAACATGTAAAAAGGTAATTGCTGCAAATGCAATACCGATTGACAGTACATGGGTGACGCTTTCAGGAACATGCAATCCAAGGAATAATGGACGCAGTATTCTTTCAATCGTTGATTCCCCAAGCCATCCTAAACCGAGGGCAGTAATGGTAATACCCAATTGGCATGCAGATAAATATTCATCAAGATTTGATATTACCTTTTTGGCTGAAATTGCCCTTGAATTACCTTCTTCTATCAACTGATCGATTCTTGTGCTTCGAATTTTAACTATCGCAAACTCCGAAGCTACAAAAAAAGCTGTCAAAGCAATTAAAGTGGCTATAATAACCAAGTTAAATATGTCCAAATAAGTTCCCTTAGCTCGTTTTTAGACGAGTAAGGAGTCACCTCCCAATTTTATACAAAAATTAATTTGGTACTTTCAAAAGAGATTTTAATAATGTAGTTCTTAATAAACTAAGATTATTGGTTAATTTTTCTCTTTGTCCGTCATCCAATTTTTCCAAGAGCGGAAGAAGGTCAAATAAATCATTGTGAAGTTGTTTCATTTGCTGTGTGACAGACAATACGTATTTCTCAACTTCTGAATCAATGATTTTCTCTTTCTTAATATCTAACTTTCTTCTAATCTCGTCCAATGGATAATGCAAACTCTTACATTCCTCGATAAACTGTAAATCCTGTAATGAATCTTCGGTATATATACGGTAATTGGATTTAGAACGTTGAGCACTTAAAAGGCCAATCGATGTATAATAGTCAATTGTTCTTTTAGATACATTCGCTCTTTCTGCTAGTTCCCCGATACGATAGACAGCCCCATCATACCACCTCAATTATTTTTAAAATTAACAATAATTATAAATAAATTAAACCATACAGTCAAACGTTTCGGTTGCAAAACGGGTTGATATTATCATTTTATGGTAAAGTGTCGAATATATGAATAGTTAAATCGAAATATTCAAATAATTTTTGCCGCGATTACGCCTTCCTATTCAGAAGGCGCTTTTGTCTTCGTTACATCAATATAAAGGATATGATGACCTTCGATTTCATTTATTTTGAAAATGAATCCATCTTTTTCAATGGAATCTCCTTTATGTACATCAAACTTTTGGGTTAAAAACCAGCCGCCGATGGTATCAACATCCTCTTCTTCAAGCGTTGTCCCTAATAAATCATTTACTTCACTAATAAGTACCTTTCCATCTAAAATAAAATGATCTTCGGCTTTTTTCTGGACCAAAGGAAGTTCATCGATATCGAATTCATCGCGAATCTCTCCAACAATTTCTTCAAGGATATCTTCAACCGTCACAATACCTGCTGTTCCTCCATATTCATCCGATAAAATCGCCATGTGGGATTGACATTTTTGCAGTTTCACTAATAATTCTTGGATGGGAATGGTTTCAATCACATGAATAACGGGTTTTAAATAGGTTTTTAAGGGTTCCTGTTCATTGCATTTTTGTTGGATGCAATCCACCAAAACCTCTTTAATATTCACAATCCCGTAGATATTGTCCTTATCTCCGTCAATTACGGGATATCGGGTATATTTTTCTTCCCTTACTGTCTCAATGATCTCTTTCATAGTTGCATCCTTTGACAGTGCGATAATCTCTGTTCGCGGAACCATGATTTCTTTCGCAATTCGATTGTCAAATTCAAAAATTTTATTAACATACCGATATTCCGACTGATTAATTTCACCGCTTTCATAGCTCTGTGAAAGAATCATCCGTAGTTCCTCTTCCGAAAGTACCATGTCATTCTCAGATACAGGTTTTATCCCAAAGAGTCCGCTTACCAAACGTGCGGAACGATTTAGTATCCAAATAAAAGGATACATCAGTCGGTAAAACCAAATGAGAAGGGGAGCAAAAAGTAATATAATATCTTCTGATTTTTGAATGGCAATTGTTTTTGGTGCCAATTCACCAATAACTACATTAAAAAAAGTAATGATGAGAAAAGCGATAATAAAAGATATGACCTGTTTAAAGGAAAAAGGCAATTCAATCCGATCAAAAATGGGATCTAAAATTTCTCGAATGGTTGGCTCCCCCAGCCAGCCTAAGATTAATGATGTGATGGTGATTCCAACTTGGGTTGCAGATAAATAACCATCCAAATTTGTAATCACCTTTTTAGCAAGTTCTGCTTCTTTTTTTCCCTCAGATATCAATTGGTCGATTCTTGTAGTCCGAACATTAATCATGGCAAATTCCGAAGAAACAAAAAATGCTGTGAATGCAATGAGCATTGCTATAACCAATACATTTATCCAAACCATTGAACACCTTACATCGGTAAGGCAGCCACCTCACTTACAATTTACTCTGTGTATACATTATATCCTCTAATTACATTTTCTACTTGACAATGGTCAAGAAACCTTAACTATATTATTTCAAAAAAGGGTTTTAAGGGCAAATAAAAGAACAACTGCCTATTTAGACAGCTGTTTTTCAAATTTATCCCGCCCATTCACGGGCAAGCTTACTATAAACAAAGAGATCATGGAAACGTCCGTATAATTGCTCTCCATCTCTGATAATTCCTTCTTTTACGAATCCAAGCTTTTCAGGAATCGCGCGGCTTTTTGTGTTTTTTATGCCGCAGCGGATTTCAACCCGATTTAAACCTAATTGAAAAAAAGCATAATTTAAGATTGCACGGACTGTGCGAGTCATGATGCCATATCCTTCTGCGTTTTTAGATAAATAATATCCAATGCTTGTAAAACGATTATGCCAATCGATTTGCTGTAGACCAATAGAGCCAACCAGTTCACCTTTATAGAGAATTCCGGCATATAGGCCATTATTTTCAGCAAATTGCTGGAGCCAGATGGGGATGATCTGTTCGAATTGAATGGGAGATGTCATGCTGTCCACCCACGGCAGCCATTCCCTTAAATGTTCTCGGTTTTCTTCCACTAACTGATACAGCTTTAATGAATGATGAGGCTGAAATAATTGAAGCTCAATTTCATGATCTACCTTTAATGTAAACATGTCTTCTTCTCCTGATTTTTTAGTACATCATATGCAGGGAAGAAAAATTGGGATATAAAAAAATCCCAGTGCACAAACTGGGATTTAATAAACTTGTTCGTTTAATTTTCTACATTAATAGGCAAGGTAATGGAAAAGGTCGTTATGTCAGGTGAGGAATAACAAGCCAGGCTTCCTTTATGTTTCTCAATGATTTCTTTACAAACAAATAGACCAAGTCCTGTTCCAAGCGTTTTAGTGGTAAAGAAAGGTTCAAATATGGTCTTTTGCAGTTCAGCCGGTATCATGGGTCCGTTATTGGAGATGGCCACTTTAACAAAATGTTGATCTTCTACTGAACTACTAATGGAAATCGTTGGCTGAGAATGACGATGATGATTGAGGACATCAATCGCATTAAAGATAATATTGATGAAAACCTGCCTAATTTCATCCGAATATCCAATAAGAGTTAAATCCTCTCGTAAATCATTTTTAATTTTGACTTTACTGTCGAGAATACTTGGATAAAGAAAATTTAAAACATCCTCAATTAATTTATTTAGCTTGAAATATTCCTTATCTTTCCCGATAATCTCTTTTTTCGATAAAAGCAGGAATTGGGAAATCCGGAAATTAAGCTGATCTAACTCGCTGGAGATAATATCTAAATAACGCATATTTGGAAAATCAGCCTTTAATAATTGAATAAACCCTTGAATGGATGTAAGCGGGTTTCGAAATTCGTGAATAAAGCTGGATGTCATTTGTCCAAGGAGGGTCAAACGGTCTTGGTGGGTGGAATCAATAAACCTTGTCTTTTCTTCGATAATTTGATTTTTTGCCTCTGAATAATGGGATGCGGCAAAGAAGATAAACTTATCGAAGCAAAAATTGATCTTATTGATGGATTCCTGTAAATCTGGCCATTCCAAGCCTGTTTTTCCTAAATAACTATATAAAACAGATCGGCCAAGATTTACATTATAGACAAAATCTCCAATGTTGACATCTGCATTTACTCTTTCCTCAGAAACTTCAATGGCCAGCTTATGAATTTTTTCGATAAGCTCCTCTTCAGTCAGTTCGTTTATATTAATAATTACATTAAACAGTGCTTCCCCATTCGCACGAATTTTCATTTTATAGGGGTCCCCATTTGAAATAATAATTAATTTTTCCCATTCTTCTATCAAACAATCTTTATTTTTTACAAAAAAAGCGAGTAAATCTGACTTTACTTCAGATAACATGCTGAATTTTCCCCCTAAGGTCTTAATACCATTTAATTCGCTGATAAAGGGGAAAATTCCTTTTTGATAAAGACTGAAATTTTTTTTCGAACTTTTGTCACATTTTTTTAATGCAGATGGGCTAATGTTGGTGATAAAATAATCTTATATATAAAGATAATCATTCTCAATTAACATTTATAAAAGGGTGATAACATGTTTGGATTGTTAAAAGCAGGGGATAGAGGAAAAATTATTGATGTATCACATGTTGGTCACCTTGTTCAAAGACGCTTGCTTGACTTAGGCATTACAGAAGGCTCTGAAGTTTGTGTCAAATGCGTAATGCCGTTCGGTGGACCTATAATGATTGAATCCTGCGGACAGTGTATTGGGATTCGCCGCAAGGAAGCCAATCAGATTGAGGTGGAAAAATTATAATGGAAATCGCTCTTATTGGTAACCCCAATACCGGGAAAACCTCATTGTTTAATAATCTAACAGGATCCTATGAGTATGTAGGGAACTGGAGCGGTGTAACGGTTGAAAAAAAGGTAGGGGTTTTTAAAAATAATATTGGCAGATTAATAGATTTACCTGGTGTTTATACTTTAAACCCTCTTTCAAAGGATGAAGGGGTTGTTACTTCTTTCTTTTTAAATGAAAATGTTGATCGTTTGCTTAATATTTTAGATGCCTCTCAGTTAGAAAGAAATTTACATTTAACGCTGCAACTGCTTGAATATGAAAAACCTGCATTAATTGGTTTAAATATGATTGATGTTGCAAGGAATCGCGGAATTCAAATTGATGTACACAAGCTTTCAGAAATTCTTGGCGTACCTGTTGTACCTGTTGTAGCAAGAACTGGGAAAGGCTGCGACCGGCTGATTGAAGAAATTGGTACAGAAGCATTTCAATCGAAGCAAAAAAATCTAGTTTTTTACGGGGATGTAATCGAAAAAGCTATACATGAGCTGACTGCTGAAATTACAGGTAAAACAGAACATTCACCACGATGGCTTGCTTTGCAATGGTTGGAAGGAAATGAATATGTAAAAGCTTATTTATCACAACTGGTAAGTACTGAGAGACTACAGGAGATTTTAACCAATGTGGAATCACAGCTTCTAAAAGATCACGATGTAAAGTCACTTCCAAACTATATTTATATTAAAAGAAAAGAAGTAATTGATAAAATTATTTTAACTTCGGTTAATAAAAATGAGGCGCATGTTCCATTATCAGAAAAAATCGACCTGATTGTCACCAATCGTTTTTTCGGAATGCCAATCTTTTTACTGCTTATGTACTGCATGTTTATGTTGACGTTTGATTGGCTCGGTACACCTTTATCGGATGGGCTGGATGCCTTGATAACAGGGCCGGTTACGGTCGGAATTGAAAAGGTATTAAACCTTATTCAAGCATCCACTTTTATTCAGGATTTGATTTTGCAAGGGTTAGTGGCCGGTGTTGGCGGAGTTCTTGTGTTTGTTCCGCAAATTTTTATTTTATTTTTCTTTATATCCTTGTTAGAAGACTCCGGGTATATGGCGCGTGTTGCCCTAGTTATGGACAGGATTATGGAGTCTGTTGGATTAAACGGTAAAGCGTTTATCCCGATGATGATTGGATTTGGCTGCAATGTACCGGGAATCATGGCAGCGAGGACGATTGAAACACCACGGGAAAGACTTTTAACCATTTTGCTGACACCGTTAATGTCCTGCTCGGCTCGTTTACCTGTTTATGCTTTATTTGTCGGCGGCTTTTTTGTTGGGAATAAGGCATTGATTGTTCTTAGCCTCTATGTACTTGGAATTGTCGTGGCATTAATTTTAGCGAAATTGTTTTCTACTACCATATTAAAATCGGAAACATCGTTATTTGTGATTGAGCTTCCGCCTTATCGGCTTCCACAATTTCAATCCTTATGGAGGAGTACATGGGATAAAGGGAAGGGATTTGTTCGGAAAGCAGGGACCTTTATTTTTGGCGGATCTGTATTTATCTGGCTTTTATCCTATGCAGGTCCAAGCGGTTTAAAAGTTGATATGGACCATAGCTTTTTAGCAGCCATTGGGAATGTCATTGCTCCTATTTTACATCCAATTGGATTTGGAACATGGCAGGCAGCAGCCTCATTAATCACAGGATTCCTTGCAAAAGAAGCGATTATCTCAACGATGAATATTATCTATTTTGTTCCTGAGAATGCCACTTTACAGGGGCTGTTGGCCAATTATTTCACACCTCTTTCCGCTTACAGTTTTATGGTGTTCATCTTGTTGTATATCCCATGTTTAGCAACTGTAGCTACAATTTTTAAAGAAACAGGTTCAAAGAAATGGACTGTTTTTTCAATGGTTTATGCATTAACGATTGCTTATGTCTTAGCTTTAATCGTTTATCAAGGTGGAAAATTAATCGGACTTGGATAAACTTTATAGGGGATGAAAAATATGATTGCGAGTATTGTCATTGGTGCAGTAATATTTGGATATGCATCTTTTGCAGTAGTTAAATTCATTAACAAGTCTAAAAAGGGAAAATGTGCTGCGTGTGAACTTCGTAAATCCTGCACGAGTGGATGCGGAATCCCGTCAGAAACAAAATAATCCTATTTAAAAACTGTTATCAAGAATGATAGCAGTTTTTTACTTTTAAAAGTGAGAAATCTTGTGTAAAATTACACTAGAGTCCACCGAAGGAAGGGTTTCAAGTGACCAGGGAAGATATTATAAAATTAGTTTCTGAAAAACTCCGTTTGATCCGTACGGAAGCGGGTTATACACAGGACAAAATGGCTGAAATAATTGGTGTGTCCAAGAAAACACTGGTACAAATTGAAAAAGGAAGAGTTCTAGCCAACTGGTCAACAGTAGTAGCCATCTGCGCACTATTTAGGGAAACGGAAACCGTTCAATTTTTATTCGGGAACGAACCGCTCGAGGTTCTTGAGACGGTAGCGCGAGAAGGAATTGATTACCGAAAAATGAAAACTTTAGGCGGCCGTATTTGGTGGCGGGTCGTTACAAAGAAAAATGAATTTATTCTGCAGCAAAATATTCTTAGTAAGCACTTTCGAATATTGGATTCAAAGAATTATCGAATCTTTAGCAGTTTTGATGAAAAACTCTCAAGAAAACGTTTTAAGGAACTAACAAAAAACGATGATTAAAGTAAATTTAAAGACGGGATCCCCCGTCTTTTTTAAATTCAATGAGTAATTTTCATACTATCTGGGTAAAAGAAACTGATGCCTATTTTGGTATTTTTTATATCAAGGAGCCCATAATGAAAATTCATGATATTTGGAAAAATTGGAAGAGATGGCATATGAGTCAGGTGACAGTTTTATCGGTTTCTACGATTGTCCTGGGCTTTTTTGGATTCTTACATTTTTATGCAAAGGATGTTGATATATCGGCACTGAAAGATGAACTTCCTCAACCAACTGTTTTTTATGATCAAAATAACCATGTAGCAAGTAAAATATCGGCAAATAAAAATGAAGGGATTTCGATTAAGCAAATTCCCGAATCGATGAAAAACGCGGTAGTGGCCATAGAGGACCATCGATTCTATCAGCATCATGGCGTTGATTTTATCGGTACTTCAAGAGCATTGGTCCGTGATTTAAAAGCGGGCGGGCTAGTAGAAGGCGGCAGTACCATCACCCAGCAATTAACAAAAAATACGTTGCTCACCTCACAAAAAACATTAAAGCGAAAAATAGAGGAAGTTTTCTTAGCACTTAAGATTGAGAGAGAATACTCCAAACAGGAAATCCTTCAAATGTACTTAAACAAAATTTATTTTGGAGATGGAGCGTGGGGAATTAAACAGGCGGCGGCTAAATATTTTGCTAAGGATGTAAAGGATCTTTCCATCAGCGAGTCCGCTTTACTTGCGGGTTTAATTCGAGCCCCTTCCGCATTAAACCCCTATGAACATATGGAAAAGGCAATAAAAAGACGAAATCTTGTTTTATATGAAATGAAAAAACAGGGATATCTTTCAAATCGACAATTTTTGCAAGCGAAAACAGAAAAGGCTGTTTTGAATGATAAGGGCAGCGATCCTTTCCGAGGAAAATATCCTTACTATGTGGATCGGGTTTTAGATGAAGCAATTAACCTTTATGGCCTCTCACAGGATGAATTATTAACAGAAGGATATCGAATATACACAGAACTTGACCCGTCTATGCAAATGGCAATGGAAAAAGTCTATCAAAATGATGCTTTATTTCCGAATGGTCATGATCCGCTCTTGCAAAGCGGAGGTGTCCTTGTCGATCCGAAGACGGGCGGTGTCCGGGCTCTTGTTGGGGGAAGAGGGGAACATACATTTCGGGGCTATAACCGTGCATTCCAATTAAAGGCACAGCCCGGTTCTTCACTTAAGCCAATTGTGGTTTATACCCCGGCACTTGAAGAAGGCTGGAAGGTTACGGATATGCTGAAAGATGAGCCAATGAAGTTCGGTGATTATGAACCAAATAATTATGATTTCAAATATGCCGGTGAGGTTCCGATGTATGATGCGGTTAAAGACTCTAAAAATGTCCCGGCAGTTTGGTTATTAAATGAGATCGGGATTGATAAGGGAATTGATTCGATTAAAAGGTTTGGGCTCCCACTAGAAAAAAATGACCACAGTCTTGCCATCGCTCTCGGGGGATTGGAAAGAGGGGTTTCCCCAATGAATATGGCGGAAGCCTATACGACTTTTGCCAATAATGGATACCGGGAAAAAACACATGTGATTAAAAAAATCGTCAATGCGGATGGAAAAGTTGTTGGCCAATGGAAAGAAAAAAAGATAAGGGTGACAACCAAATCGGTAACAGATCAGATGACAACGATGCTTCTTGGTGTTGTGGAACAAGGTTCGGGCCGTGGTGCACAAATACTGGGAAGGGAAGTTGCTGGTAAAACAGGTTCTACTCAAGTTCCGCTTAAAGGAATCTCGGGGGTCAAGGACCAATGGTTTGTTGGCTATACTCCACAACTCGTGGGGGCCATTTGGGTGGGCTATGATAGAACAGATAAAAGTCACTATTTAACTACAACAAGCGGTACGGGTGCGGCGATTGTTTTCCGTGAAGTCATGAAAGACGCCCTAAAAAATTTACCTGCAGAAAGTTTTCATGTTCCGCATATCTCTACTTATATTGAAGAGAGAAAACGGGAAGAAAATAACTTTTTCCATCAGTTTAATAATGAGGTGAATAAGTGGGAAGAAAAATGGAATCAACAAAGGGAAAAGTGGAAAAAGAAATGGAATAACCGCCATGGTAATGGCTGGGGCTATTAATAAAAGGTACGGTCCAATCCGTACCTTTTATTTTTATTTTTCTGGATGTATGATGAAAATATCCTGTTATGTAGATGAATAAAAATAGAAGTATGATAGGGGTGATTAGGATGATGGTTGTAACAGCGGATACATTACCTGGTTGGGAAATAAAGGAATTATTGGGGTTAGTAAAGGGAAGTACCGTACAGTCCAAGCATATTGGCAAGGATTTAATGGCAGGATTAAAAACAATTGTTGGCGGCGAAATCAAAGAGTATACAGACATGTTAAATGAGGCAAGGCAAAAAGCGATTGAAAGAATGATTATAGAAGCAGAAGAAATGGGCGCAAATGCGATCATTGCGATGAGACTGGAAACCTGTTCTGTTATGCAGGGTGCCTCTGAAATTATTGCCTATGGAACTGCTGTCTGGGCTGAAACATTCTAAAAAATGGGAATTGACTTTGGAATAAACTGGTGATAATCTAACAGAGGAAGAAAAAAAAGGAAAAGGAGGGTTACAAAATGAACATGAATGGATTGAATCAAATGTCAGTAAAAATTGAATATTTTAATGTAACCTGTCCAAGTAGGGTCACTAAGTAATCCTTTCCTTTGATTGAATTTTTTTACGAACAACACAGGTTACGTTTCTTTTCCGATGCGTAATGTGTGTTTTTTTGTCTCTTTTTTTAATCAGAGGCATACTGCACAACAGCGGTATGCCTCTTTTTATTTTCATTTAGGCTGTGTTAAAGGAGAATTTTGATTTTTGAACAACGTTGATTGGAGCGGAAATCAACAACTAAAATTAACAGAGCCTTCATTAAAAAAAACAAGGAGGAATAGGTGATGATTAAATTTTTAGGAATGAGAATTGAAAATAACAAAAATGAGCTAGATGGCGGTTAGTTAAACAACCAAAAGGAGGAATACAGCGATGTTTTCGGTGTTAAAAAAATTAAGCTGGTTTTTTAAAGAAAACAGGAAAAGGTATACTATAGCAATCTTTCTATTAATTTTCGTCGGTATATTGGATGTCCTTCCACCCAAATTAATTGGAATGGCGATAGATGATATTCATTTCGGTGAAATGAGTAAAAATAAAATTTTACAATACCTAGGAATTCTATTAGTGATTATGGTTTCATCCTATGGAATTACCTATGTTTGGCAGTATCAATTATTCGGCGGTGCCTTCCTGGTGGAAAGAAAACTACGGTCCAAGTTTATGAGGCATCTTTTAAAAATGACTCCGGCATTTTATGAGAAAAATCGTACAGGAGACCTGATGGCTCGGGCAACGAATGACCTAAAGGCCATTTCCATTACAGCGGGTTTCGGGATTCTTACTTTGGTGGATTCCAGTGCCTGGATGCTGACCCTCCTCCTGACGATGGGCTTTTTCATCAGCTGGGAATTAACCTTGGCTGCAATTATTCCTCTACCAGTTATGGCGGTCCTGATGCAGATTTATGGAAAAAGGATACACACCCGTTTTATGGAAGCACAGGATGCCTTTGGAGAGTTAAACGACCGCGTCCTCGAATCTGTTGCCGGAGTCCGGGTTATTCGTGCCTATGTCCAGGAAAAAGCTGATGCAGCAAGATTCCATCAATTAACCGAAGATGTATTTTATAAAAATATTAAAGTAGCAAAGATTGATTCCTTATTCGATCCAACCATCAAGGTTTTAGTTGGGATCAGTTATTTAATAGGAATTGGGTATGGCACCTATTTAGTGTTCCATCAGGCCATTACATTGGGGGACCTTGTATCCTTTAATGTATATCTTGGAATGCTGATTTGGCCGATGTTCGCCATCGGTGAGTTAATTAATGTGATGCAAAGGGGAAATGCTTCACTTGATCGTGTAAATGAAACACTTTCTTATCGTGAAGAGGTAGGAAATCCTCTACAGCCAAAGGAGATTCTTTCAGCAAACTCACTTCAATATAAGGAGGTAAACTTTCGTTATCCTTCTTCGAAATTTAATAACCTGCAAAATATCAATCTTCAATTGCTCCAAGGTCAAACCCTTGGAATTGTCGGAAAGACCGGCAGTGGCAAAACGACCTTTATTAAACAGCTTCTAAGGCAATACCCGCTCGGGACAGGAGATTTATTCATTTCCGGGACATCTATAGAAGAATTGAGCTTAGCTCAGGTTCGTAATTGGATTGGGTATGTTCCACAGGATCATATTCTATTTTCTAGAAGTGTAAAAGAGAATATTCTATTCGGAAATAAAGAGGCAAATGAGATGGATTTAGAGGAAGCGATTGAGCTTGCGGCTTTCCGGAAGGATTTGCAAATGCTGCCGGATGGGTTAAATACACTTGTTGGCGAAAAAGGGGTTGCTCTTTCAGGAGGGCAGAAGCAAAGAATTTCGATTGCCAGAGCCCTGATTAAAAAACCGGAAATTCTTATTCTGGACGATTCCTTATCAGCTGTGGATGCCAAAACGGAGAAAAGAATTATTGAGAATATCCGCAAAGTTAGGCAGGAAAAAACCACGATTATTACAACCCACCGAATGTCAGCTGTCCAGCATGCAGATCATATCATTGTCCTTGCTGAAGGCAGCATCGTAGAAGAAGGGACACACGAACAACTTATGCAGCAAAACGGCTGGTATAAGGAACAATTCATTCGCCAGCAAGTTGAAAATAAAGCTGACGAGGAGGTGTCAGTATGACTACAGGTAGAAGATTAATCCAATATGCGCTTTCGTATAAAAAAATCATTATTGCTGCCCTGTTGATGCTGACGATTTCTGTTGCGGCAGATTTGGCAGGTCCGTTTATTGCAAAGACTATTATTGATCAGCATATATTGGGAATCGAATCAAATTGGTATGAAACCACTAAAGGAAAAATGGCGGTAAATTATCACGAAAAATATTATAAACGGGAAAAATATTTTTCGGCTGGTGAACAAAAAGGGAATCACGTCCGTATTCTTCAAATCGGTTCAAAATTTGTATTTATCGAACAAAAGATTGATTTTGATGGAAAAAGAAGTTTTAAGAATGGACTCTTAACCATTAAAAAAGGGAATGAAAAAGCAGAATACAAGGCAGAAACTATTAAAGGCCGTGAATTACTTGCCTTTTATCAGCCCGAAATTCCGGGGATTTTTCAATTAATTCTTATTTATTTTGGATTATTGGTGGTATCGGCCTTCTTTCAATACGGTGAAAAATTTTTCCTGCAAAAGTCAGCCAACCGCATCATCCAAAAAATTCGCGAGGATGTGTATGGTCATATCCAGAGGTTACCCATTCAATATTTTGATAACCTTCCAGCGGGAAAAGTGGTGGCCCGAATTACCAATGATACAGAAGCCATCCGTGAGCTATATGTAACGGTATTGGCAACCTTTTTTACAAGTGCTATTTATATTACTGGCATCTATATTGCCCTGTTTATCTTAAATGTAAAGCTTGCTGCGATTTGTCTGTTATTATTACCGATTCTTTATGCCTGGATGCTGGTGTATCGGAAATATGCCTCAAAGTATAATCGGGTTATTCGCTCAAGAAATAGTGATATTAATGCAATGGTTAATGAATCGATTCAGGGAATGAATATTATTCAAGCGTTTAACCGGGAAAACCATACACAAGCTGATTTTGAAAAATTAAATCATGAGCATTTTAAATTTCAAAACAAATTGTTAAGTTTAAATTCACTTACTTCCCATAATCTTGTGGGGATTTTACGAAATCTTGTGTTTGTCGCTTTTATTTGGTATTTTGGCGGGCAGTCACTGACACCTTCTGCCGTCATCTCCCTTGGTATGCTATATGCGTTTGTTGACTATGTGAATCGGCTGTTCCAGCCTGTTCAAGGTATCGTGAACCAATTGGCGAATTTAGAGCAAGCATTGGTTGCAGGCGAACGCGTATTCAAGCTCATGGATGAGCCGGGAGAAAATGTCAGCACGGAACGAATCCCAAGGTTCAAAGGAAACATTAAGTTTGATCACGTTTCCTTTGGTTACAAAGAAGGGGAATTCGTCCTTAAGAATATTAGTTTTGAAGCGAATCACGGAGAAGCGGTAGCGCTCGTTGGCCATACGGGGTCAGGAAAGAGTTCGATTATGAATTTGCTGTTTCGTTTTTACGATTGCCAAAAGGGGAAAATTACTATAGATGGAAAAGATATTGAAAGTATTCCACGGCAAACGATTCGAAATCATATGGGGATTGTTCTGCAGGATCCGTATTTATTTACGGGAACGATTGCCTCAAATGTAAGTTTGGATGACCCGGGGATTTCGCGGGAAAAAGTGGAGAAAGCCTTAAAGGATGTAGGCGCTGAAATGGTGTTTAAGAATTTAGAAAAAGGCTATGATGAACCCGTCATTGAGAAGGGCAGTACGTTATCAAGCGGCCAGCGTCAGTTAATTTCCTTTGCCCGGGCACTTGTCTTTAATCCTGCAATTTTGATCTTAGATGAGGCGACATCCAGTATTGACACGGAGACGGAAGCATTGATTCAAGAAGCGATGGACGTTCTGAAAAAGGGGAGGACCATTTTTATCATTGCCCACCGACTCTCAACGATTCGAAATGCGGATCAGATTCTTGTTTTAGATCGGGGAGAGATTGTCGAGCAAGGCTCTCATGATGATTTAATGGCTTTAAAAGGAAAATACTATCAAATGTACCAGCTCCAGCAGGGTGGAGAAGAGCTCGCAGGATAGGATTTAAAGGGAACCAAGTTGGTTCCCTTTTTGTGCGACGGGCAGTCGCATGGAGTGTTGATCTAGTCGACACTCTTCTTTTCATTATCTGACAGAGACGTCATCTCGGTGAAACGACTGGTTGATGATGATGATACTGAATCCCAGATGGTGAAAGTCCATCTCCGAGGAG
>NZ_SMYO01000013.1 GCF_004358205.1 Bacillus salipaludis | reverse complement strand
TCAGTGTGTCTTCAATTTGAAAAAAATTCGTAGAATCATGAAAAAATATAATATCGTTTGCCCAATTAGGAAAGCAAATCCTTACCGGAGAATGATGAAAGCTACTCAGGAACATCGAGTCGCTCCGAACTTACTAAATCGTCAATTCAAGCAGGAGACGCCTGGCAAAGTACTTCTTACAGACATCACTTACCTGAACTATCACGGTGGACAGAGAGCCTATTTGTCCGTCATTAAGGATGGGTCTACAGGTGAAGTTTTGGCACATTATATGTTAAGCCGTATCACCATGGAATTGGCTACCAACACTTTGACCAGGCTGAAGAAGAATAGAAACTTTAAGCAGGCTAAAGATGCCCTCATCCATTCCGATCAAGGTACTCATTACACACATCCTGATTTTCAAAAACTTGTTCGAAACCTAGGATTACGCCAATCCATGTCTAGAAGAGGGAACTGTTGGGATAACGCTCCTATCGAATCATTTTTTGGTCATCTTAAAGATGAAGTTGATATAAATACATGTAAAACAATTGAGGAGCTTCAACGGGAAATTGACCAATATATCCGTTATTATAACCAAACTAGATATCAATGGAACCTAAAAAAGATGACTCCTGTACAATACAGAAATCATCTTCTTCAAGTTGCCTAAGCCTTTTTTTTAAATGTCCTTTACAAAGGGTACATTTTAAATTTGAGCAGGCTGTTTTTTTTATTAATCTATATAGCGAGGGAATAAAATGTTATTTTCAAGATGTACGTGCATGAAGGTTAATCCTTCAAGATCCTCCAAACGCTTGTAAACTAATCGATAAGTTCCGCAGGCATCTAGTGGAAGTTCAAAATCAGCTGTTACCGCGCGAATTTGTCTTAAAATTTCCCCGGCATGGTCATGTTCTTTTTCAAGTTCGACAATCATTGCAATGGCCTTTTCACGATTTGGTGCTGTATTGTTTGCAAGCTGTCTAATTAATGGGAAAACAATTTCTTCTTCTTTTGCCATGTGTTCAATCATTTCTTTTTTAAATTCATAAAATAGTTCATTTACTTTTAACAGCTCTGGATGGTTGTCACCATGTACACGTGATACCTTTGTAACATATGGGCTAAGTTGTGTTAACTCATCTTCGGTAACACGGTGATACCCCGCTATAACATGGTCGATAATCGTATTGGAATCAGAATTAGTCCATACTTCTATATCTGTATCAGCAGGTTCACTTTTTTCATAGACCTCTTTTAATTCTTCGATTAAATTGTCCATATTTAGGTTGTTTTGTGCAGCAGCTTGAGATAGTGGGATATTACCGCCGCAGCAAAAATCAATCCGGTTCTTTTTAAACACATCACTTGTTTTAGGTAATTCGTTTACAATATCTTTAACTAATGTATCTGAAGTAAATGGAATGGACATTTTTGTTTCCTCCTAAAATTGAAAAGTATTTTTTATTTCTTACTATAAGCATAATCGAAATTGAAAAAAAAACAGGTGACATGAATCACACAATTCATATGAATTTTTTGTTTAAAATAAGAGTATGTCGTCACTGTGATAGTTGCGATGTTCATACCGTTTCGATAGTCTTATAATAAAATTATCTATATGACTTAAGAATTTGACTGATTAAAGGCAGGAGCTGATTGCTTTGTTAGAAAGAAGAAAACCGATACCAGTAGGGGATGCGGTAAAAAAAATAATGGAAAACCAACTAACTGGCGTGACTGAATATGTACCTATTGAAGTGAGTTATGGTCGTATATTAGCGGAAAATATTATTGCCACGAATGATGTCCCACACTTTGACAGGTCACCCTATGATGGCTTTGCAGTGCGTTCCATTGATACAAAGAATGCCTCGCTTGACCACTCTGTTGAGTTTGAAGTCATTGACCATATTGGAGCAGGCCATGTATCCGATCAAACCGTGAATGAATTTCAAGCAGTCAGGATTATGACCGGTGCAATGATGCCGAATGGGGCTGATACAGTTGTTATGCTTGAGTTGACAAATAGTTTCGAAAAGAATGGTAAACGCTTTATGTCGATTAAGCGCAAGCTTAATAAGGGGGATAATGTATCATTTCGAGGTGAAGATACAAAAGCTGGGGAAACTCTAGTAAAAAAAGGTACATATATTAATCCAGGTGTACAAGCCATCCTTGCAACATTTGGCTATAGTGAGGTTCCGGTCGCGAAAAAACCTGTTATTGGGTTATTTGCAACAGGAACGGAGCTTTTGGAGGTAAATGAACCGTTGGAGCCGGGGAAAATCCGCAACAGCAATTCCCATATGATTGTTGCACAAATTGAAAGAGCCGGAGGAATGGCTCATTATTATGGCAGGCTCCCTGATGATTTTGATACATGCTTTAATGCAGTGAAAAATGCTTTAGAAAAAGTTGATTTACTCATCACAACGGGTGGAGTGTCGGTTGGTGATTTTGATTATCTTCCGGAAATCTATCAAAAGTTGGGAGCCGAGGTTTTATTTAATAAGGTGGCAATGAGGCCTGGGAGTGTGACAACGGTTGCTAAATTTCAAGGTAAAATTCTTTTTGGTCTCTCGGGAAATCCTTCAGCTTGTTATGTAGGGTTTGAATTATTTACGAGGCCAATTATTCGCAGAATGTTGTTTTCAACTCAACCGCATCTAAGAAAAGAAAAGGCTGAACTCCTGGCAAATTTTCCAAAACCAAATCCATTTACCCGATTTGTTCGAAGCATTGTGCAAATTAATGAAGGCAAGCTGACAGTTTCGCCTAGCGGGACAGATAAGTCTAATATCGTGACAAGTCTTGCTGGTGCAAATTCTTTAATGGTGCTGCCTGGCGGTACAAGGGGTTTTGAGGCGGGAAATGTGGTCGATATCCTTTTATTAGAAGATCAAACCGGAAGTGAGTGGCCTTGGTAACGCCAGTTATATTTCAAATCGTTGGCTTTCAAAATAGCGGAAAAACGACTTTAATTTTACAGCTTATTGAAGCTTTAACATTACGAAACCGCAAAACCGTTACGATTAAACATCATGGCCATGGTGGAAAGCCGACTGTATTATCCGGAAAGGATTCTTCAAGGCATATTGATGCTGGAGCAGCTGCTTCCATTGTCGAAGGCGAGGGGAGATTGCTACTACATGTGGAAAACATAGTAACACCACTTGAAAAGCAAATTGAACTTTTAAGAAATTTACAGCCAGATGTCATATTAATTGAAGGGCATAAATATCAGCATTATCCAAAGCTTTTGATTATAAGGGATAAAGCGGGTCTCTCATTATTAGAAATAGTACAAAATGTAAAAATGGTGCTATATTGGGATGAAGCAATAAAACCAATTTTAGATCAACAAAATGATATAATTAGCTTTTCTATTCACGATAAGACGTCAGTAAGCAAAATTGCAGAAATACTAATAAAAAAGCTCTGGTAAACTTAGATTGTTGATTTCCGTTCCAGGCGCTTCGCTTTCCGTGGGCGGTTCGGAGAGCCTCCTCGTCGCTTCGCTCCTGCGGGGTCTCCCCTGCCCCGTACTCCCACAGGAGTCTTGGCGCCTTCCACTCCAATCAACAGTGTTCAAAAATCAAAATTTACCTTTAACCTATTAAAAAAGAGGCATAAGCCTTCTTTTTTTCTCTTTTATCAAAAAAAGGCGGTTTTCACAAGGCTTGTTGTTTGTAGAATAGATTAAAGGGCTGCTGATTCGGGCTCAATCTTCTTTGAAATCACCACCCCTGTCTGAATCAGGACTCCCATAGGTAAAGGTAAAAATTTCTTCACAATTTTCTCGGTAAAACTGTGATTTGTTTCACATATTTTCTGGTTTTTCTATCTTATATTTAGGATAAGCCAAGGGAATAGGAGTGAACGAAATGAAGCTTTTTTTACCAAAACAGCATGGTGCGTGGGCGATGGCCATCATTCCATTTTGGCTCGGAGTGATAAATGGGGGATTTTTATGGCAGGACATTCCCTTTTTTATTGGCTGGATTTTATTATATTTAGGGACCTATCCGATGCTGCTATTATTTAAAAAGAAGAAGCTCTCTTTTTATACAAAATGGACCCTTTTTTACATGATTCCTGCTATTTTATTCTTGCTGTTTCCACTTCTTAAACGACCTTCCATCTTTCATTTCGGTCTTTTGATGGTTCCGTTTTTTATCATTAATGCCATTTTTTCAACAAAGAATAAAGATCGGGCTTTAATGAATGATTTTAGCGCTATTTTTGCTTTTTCGATTGCCGGTTTAGCTTCCAGTTATCTTGGGCTGGGGATAATAACGGCTCATTCCATCTTGCTCTTTTTAGCCTGTGTATTATTTTTTATTGGTTGTACATTTTATGTAAAAACAATGATTCGGGAAAAACGAAATATGCATTTTAAATGGATATCATGGGTTTATCATATTCTAATACCTGCGGTTTGGGTCATATCCGGTTTTGGGATTTTGGCAATTGCCTATATACCGAGCCTTATTCGCTCAATTCTTTTTTATGGAAGACCATTGTCACCAAAACAAATTGGTATTTATGAAATCATCAATTCTGCAATCTTTTTTATGGTCATGACCATACAATTGGTCATCTAAAAATAAAAAATCGGTCTCCTCGACCGATTTTTTAGTCTATTTTACATATGTCTATTGGACAATCCTCACAATCAATTTCTGTCTTGATATAATTAAGGTCATGGACAGTAATTGAACCTTTATTCACCGAAATAATCCCACTTTTTCGCAGTTCGCTAAGTAAACGATTCACCACTTCACGGGATGTACCACAAAAATTGGCAAGGTCTTGATTTGTTAACGGTAATTCAATTAAAATTCCGTTATTCGTTTTTACTCCATAACTATTCGTAATCCTTATAAGGGTGGAATATAATGCACCTTTTTTTCCGTGAAGGACGAGATCGCGGAATTTAGTCTGCGTTTTCCGGTATTGCTTACTCATCCATTTCATAAATTCTAAGGAAAGCGGAAGATTTGTCGAAAGTTTTTCTTCCAGAACATCTTTCATAATTACTCCCACTTCTCCGCTCTCTATTACGCGGGAACTTAAAAGGTAGGACGGGGCTGGGGTAAATAAATCAAGTTCACCAACCAAATCTCCTTTCGAACACATTCTTAAGGTAAGTTCACGTCCATCAGGGATTATTTTCGTTAATTGTACTATTCCGCTTTGGATCATATATAGTTCATTGGCTGCAGAACCTTCTTGGAAAAGAAAAGAACCCTTTTCCATTTTACGAGTATGATGGAACAATTTTGAAAGTTCATCTAGCATAAAGGGAATTTCATTTAATGACTTCATATCCATAACCACCTTAAAGGGGGCGAAACGAATCGCAAGATTATACTATAATTATATTGATTACAAAGAAAATTTAGCAATAACTGTAGAATAAGTTCATACAATCGTCATAAACTAAAAAAAATGCCGAATATTACTTGGGAAATAATGTCGGAAAATGGTAAGTGCTTCAAAGAAATTCCTCTAATGGCTGCGTTATATTTGGAAACAATAATACTGTACTCGATAAGGAGGGATTTGGATGGGACAAAATCGCCATTTTAAATCAGGACAAAAGGCACCAAACAATGGGGTGTATATTGAGGTAGGCGAAACAGGAGATAATGTTGTAAATCCCAAAAAGATTAAGCTAAAAGCAGGAGATGCATTCCCTGAAACGTCAAATGATAACCGCCATTGGACCTATCAGCGGAAACCATAAACAGTGAAAAAGTCATCCAAAGAGGATGGCTTTTCTCTTGTGCAAAATTTGTAATTTATCAGGAATTGGATATAATATACTTAAAGGTCAAAAAAGGTCAAATGAGGTGGGAGTATGGACTTAAACCAAATGACAGAACGTTTGCAAACTGGAATACTCAATGCGCAAACAATTGCCATAAAACATCATCATCAAGAGGTTGATGAACCTCATTTATTTATAGCGCTATTGAGTCAGGAAGATAGTCTGGCAGTTTTGATAATGGAAAGAATTGGTTTGTCATCACAGCTGGTGGTAGAGAAATTTCAGGAAGAGCTTGAGAAAAAGCCTCAGGTTACTGGGGGAGGGGCAGAACAAGGAAAACTTTTCATTACGGGATTGCTCCAAAGGCTTTTTGCAGAAGCGGATGAATTTGCTGCCAAGTTTTCAGATGAATATTTATCAATAGAACATGTATTGCTCGCAGCTGCTTTTGTCAATGAAAGCTACTTCAAAAAAATAATAAAAACAATGGGGAAGACACCGGAAGAAATTATGCAGGCGATTAAAGAAATAAGGGGGAACCAAAGAGTGACTTCACAAAATCCTGAAGCAGGGTATGATGCCTTAAAGAAATATGGTAGAGACTTAGTAGCGGAAGTAAAAACAGGCAAAATGGACCCTGTAATTGGCAGAGATGCAGAAATACGTAATGTTATTCGGATTTTATCAAGAAAAACGAAAAATAATCCGGTTTTAATTGGTGAGCCCGGAGTAGGAAAAACGGCCATCGTTGAAGGGTTGGCACAAAGAATTGTAAGAAAGGATGTTCCGGAAGGTCTGAAAGATAAAACGATTTTCTCATTGGATATGAGTGCTTTAATTGCCGGTGCAAAATTCAGGGGAGAATTTGAGGAAAGACTAAAGGCAGTCTTAAATGAAGTAAAAAAAAGTGAAGGACAAATTCTCTTGTTTATTGATGAAATTCATACAATTGTCGGCGCAGGTAAAACGGAAGGAGCAATGGATGCCGGGAATATGTTAAAACCAATGCTAGCACGTGGGGAACTGCATTGTATTGGTGCGACTACACTTGATGAACATCGAAAGTATATTGAAAAAGACCCTGCACTTGAAAGAAGATTTCAACAGGTTCTTGTTCAGGAGCCAGATGTGGAAGATACCATCTCGATATTAAGAGGATTAAAAGAACGTTTTGAGGTTCATCATGGTGTAAAAATCCATGACCATGCACTTGTTGCAGCCGCAACCTTATCGGATCGCTATATAACGGACCGATTTTTACCTGATAAGGCGATTGATTTGGTAGATGAGGCGTGTGCACTGATTCGAACGGAAATCGACTCGATGCCAACGGAACTGGATGAGGTTACACGCAGGGTCATGCAGTTAGAAATTGAAGAGGCTGCTTTAAGAAAGGAACAGGATGAAGCAAGTAAACAAAGACTGGAAATTCTTTTAAAAGAGCTAGCGGAACTTAAGGAACAGGCAGATGCCATGAAAGCAAAATGGCTTCTTGAAAAGCAAAGCATCCAAAAGCTTCAAGAGAAGCGGGAGCAAATTGAAAAACTTCGCCGTGAACTCCAGCAGGCAGAGGACCGTTATGATTTAAACAGAGCTGCAGAACTTCGCCATGGGCTTATTCCATCAGCCGAAAAGGAACTAAAGGGGTTGGAAACTGCAGCTGAAAAGAGTGATAAGCTTTTAAGAGAAGAGGTAACAGGGGAAGAGATTTCAAATATTGTTTCGAGGTGGACTGGAATCCCGTTATCAAAGCTGGTAGAGGGAGAAAGGGAGAAGCTATTAAAGCTTGAATCTCTATTACATGAGCGAGTCATAGGTCAAGATGAGGCAGTACAATTGGTTTCAGATGCTGTACTTCGGGCTCGAGCAGGGATTAAAGACCCAAACCGTCCAATTGGTTCTTTCCTATTTTTAGGTCCAACCGGTGTCGGGAAAACGGAATTAGCTAAGGCCTTAGCTGAGGCTCTATTTGATAGTGAGGAGCAAATCATTCGAATTGATATGTCGGAATATATGGAGAAGTTTTCTGTTTCAAGGCTAATTGGCGCACCTCCTGGTTATGTAGGGTATGAAGAAGGCGGCCAGTTGACGGAAGCCGTTCGAAGAAGGCCTTATTCCGTCATCTTGCTTGATGAAATTGAAAAAGCACATCCGGAGGTTTTTAATATCTTATTACAAGCACTTGATGACGGGAGAATTACTGATTCGCAAGGACGGACTGTAGATTTTAAAAATACAGTCATGATTATGACATCCAATCTTGGATCACAGTATTTACTTGAGGGCAGTGAAAATGAGAGTGAAATTACTGAAACTACTAGAGAAAAAGTATTTAATCAACTAAGAATCCATTTTAGACCGGAGTTTTTGAATCGGATTGATGAAACCATTCTTTTTAAACCATTATCTTTAAGTGAAATCAAAATAATTGTAGTGAAAATGATGAATGAACTAGAAAATCGTTTAAAGGATCAACATATTGAAATTTTTGTAAGTGATGAGGCAAAAGAGTTTATTGCTGAAAATGGGTTTGATCCTGTTTTTGGAGCAAGACCGTTAAGGCGGTATATCCAGAGAAGTATTGAGACAAAGCTGGCTAGAGCGATCATTGCGGGAAAAGTACACGATCACTCGAAAGTAATTGTGGATTGTGATGATGGGGAATTAGACATATCCGTTCAATAAAACGTAAAGAGAAAAGGTCATCCTAAAAAAGGATGACCTTTTGCTACTGTTTAATGTTTTTGAGCAGGTTCGTTCGGAATCACTGCAGAAATAACATAAACTAAAATAGTTACAATTACTCCTAAGATTGCACCGAGTTGAAAATTAAATGTAGCTCCAGTCATCGAGCTGACAACGTATGTTAACATCTCAACTAATAAAAATGCCCAGAAAAAAGCCCAAAAATATCGCACAAAATTCACCTCTAAAAATTTTTCATCTCATTTAATATTACCATAGCATCTTAAATTAATAAACGCTATTTTCGCTTTTTCCGTAATGGGCTAAAAAATACGCTGAATACCTTGCTAATTGGGCAAACCCCCCTTTCAACTTATGTGAAGCAACATACAATATGGTGAGGGTTTATGTAAAAGGGGATATAACGATGGAGAACCGGAATTTTCAATTGGATACCGAGTGGAATATCATCCATTACCCTGAAAGGCCTACAGGTTTCGGGATTTTAGTAATCGGTGATGAAAGGCATTTTGTGGATGAAAGCAAAAGCTTCTGGGGTCAGAATGAAGGAAAGCTTACGATTATCAACCAATTAAAAGAATATGGGTACACCATTTTTTCCTCAAATCTGTATGGCCGAAATTGGGGCAGTGAAGAAGCGGTGGAACTAGCCGAAAGATTATATCAATATGTGATTCGCAATGAAATTTTGAATGACAAGATTCATATTTTAGCAGAAGGTATGGGGGCTCTTGTGGCAATAAAGTTAATGGAGAAAATGAAGGATCATCTCAGGTCAGTGGCTCTCCTAAATCCGATTCTTTCGTTAAAGCATCATCTTGAACAAGAGAAAGAACATAAATTTTTCTATAAAAAATTGATGAAAGAATTAGAGGCAGCTTATAAAAAGGATCATAAAATTCTTGAAGGTGAGCTTCTCCAATCGGATGGTGTGATTAAACTTGATTTTGGAATACCTATAAAAATCATCCATGTCATGTCTGGTGGAAAATCCTATCATCAATCGAAGCTTATTCAGCAAATTGTCAGCCAAACGGAAATTAGCCCCAGTTATGTTGTTCCTGAAAAAAAACAACAGCTGGGTAAAATGTTTATAAAGTTTTTCAAACGATATGAAATATTCCTTTAATTCACCTCCTCCCTAAATGAAATAATTCCTTATTATCTGCATAGGATTCAATAAGGTAATTTTAGGGAGGAAGATTTTATGGACAAGGCAGTTATTTTTAATGTATTCGATTTCGTAAGCTTTCATTTTTGCAAGGCATTACTGAATAATGGCGTAGAAGTGAATGGGGTGGTTTTGGATAAGAGTCAACAGGAACCCTATCTTGACGAGAAAAGACTGGAAGTTGGCAGAAATGCTAACTTTAATGAGTATTCATTATCAGACTGGACAGTACGAAATGACGAGCCTATATCAAAAACGAATGTTATTATTTCTCTTTATGACCTCTATATGCTTCATAAAGAGAATCTTTTGGAAAATAAATCCGTAACAAAGTCCATTCTTCAATATGTGAATGAAAGGGAAGGAAAAGATTTAATTGTAATACTTCTGCCGAGCCAATTGGCTGCAAGCTCTAAATTCTCAAATACGTTAAACATCTTTAATGACTTTCTTACGAAAATGAATATACCGGTGGACGAAACCCAATTCTTTTATTTACCTACTATTTATGGTCCTTGGCAGCCTGAAACCTTTCTCTTTCAAAGAAAAATTTTAACTAATCTGAATAGAAAAGTTCAGGGTCAAGGTGAGCGGGAAGATAGGACGGACGCATTGTTTATTGATGATGCTCTTGATGCTATGTTGGAAATCATTGAAAGCAAAAAGCCCGGCAGTTATTTCTTTGAAAGCGGTAAAAAGGCTTATTGGAAATTGTGTGCAGAATATTTACAAATCGACGGAAAACCATTAGATTCAGAATTCAGTGGAAATATTGTGGGAAATCGAAAGATTGTCAGGGTGCCTGTCAAAAGTGTTACAGCTATCGATGACTCCTTTTCAAAACAAATTGACCATATTCAACAGTTATATTCAAATATACTGTAAAACAAGGTAAACGATTATTGTTTACAGATAATGGGTCCAGAGGAAATTTATCTTTTCATTTTATTTCGTAGGGGTTAGAATATAATTGGTTAAAATGGTGTTGTGAAACGTGTTATGGGTCTGGCGCTGTAAGAAGGAGATGCATTTAATGCTAAACCGATTCGGGATCATTCTTTTATGCTTTTTTTTACTTAGTGCTTGTGGTGGAACAAAGTCCACCGGCAAATTGCAGAAAGTTGGACTGTTAGTTCCCGAAACAGTCAATGATCAAGTATGGGGGACAAAAGGCTTTAAAGGGATGCTCCGAATTCAATCCAAGTTTAATGCGGATGTTTATTATAAAGAAGGGATGAATTCAGAACCTGTTGTGAAACGAGCTGTTAAAGAATTTAGCCAAAAAGGGGTTAACTTAATTTTTGGACATGGTTCTGAATATGCCGAATACTTTAATGATATTTCCAAAGACTATCCCAAGATTCATTTTGTCAGCTTTAATGGTGATGCAAAAAACAAGAATACAACCAGCTTGAACTTTAAAGGGCATGCAATGGGTTTTTTTGGCGGGATGGTTGCTGCACATATGTCAAAAAGGCATAATGTAGGTATACTGGCAGCTTATGAATGGCAGCCTGAAGTAGAGGGCTTTTATCAGGGGGCTTTGGCTGAAAATAAAAATACAAATGTTGATATTGAATATGTCGGCAATTGGGATGACGAGAAAAAAGCGATCGAGTTGGTTGATCATATGATGAAAAAGGGAGTGGATGTTGTCTATCCGGCTGGAGATGGGTTTAATGTTCCAGTGATTGAAAATGTAAAGGAACACGGATTATATGTAATTGGGTATGTATCGGATCAATCGGATTTAGGCGAAAATACGGTACTAACCAGCACCATTCAACAAGTGGATAAATTATATGAATTAGTGGCAAAACAATACAATGAAAATCATTTAAAATCGGGTAATCTCTCATTTGACTTTAGAGATAATGTGATTACATTAGGTAAATACAGTAAGCTCGTAAACAAAAATTTTAGACAAAAAATGAACAAGGAAATTGAAAAATATAAACAAACAGGAAAATTACCACAAGAAGGAGATACATATGATTAATCAGGATAAATCTTTACAATTTATGCAAATTGCGATGAAATACTTACCAGAAGCAAAAGACCAATTAGATAAGGCAGGAGTAGAATTATCAATGGATCTGATTCAGCCTTTTATGAACCTATTTACGAAGGTAATGCATGAAGCCTATGAACTTGGCTGGGAAGAAGCTAAGAAGGAATTGGAACACGAATAAAAATTAGCTGCCAAACAAAAGGCAGCTTATTTCTTTTTCCAGAATTGTTCAATAAGAGGATAAATCTTTTGAAACAGTGGTTTTAAATTTCTGGCAGAGTCTACTAAGGTATCAAGATGGACGATTAATTCACCATAATCGATATAGTTTTGACTATAATTTGTTTCCGGTGGTTGAAGTTGTTCTTGTCTCCTTTGTTCAGGCCCAAACATGAATTGATCAAACATATTCCCAGGGTCCCTAACATCTTCCTGAAGGTTTTCATCCATTTGAAAAAACCCCCTTTAAAATTATTTATAATCTAGAATATGTTTAAATAAATAAAGGGTATGGACAATAGCGGATGATGAATGTGTAATTTCCAGTTGCTTAAATTGGGGTGTCTTTGATAAAATTAGTACCAAGTCATAATATTTGATATTAATTATTATTAAAAAGGGTTTACCTTATAAAAGGAGATGGCTGTGATGAAAGCCGGTATTATTGGAATGGGCAGATATTTGCCTGAAAAAATTGTGACAAATGCTGATCTAGAGAAGGTAATGGATACTTCAGATGAATGGATTCGGACGCGGACAGGTATTGAAGAGCGCCGAATTGCCGACGATAATACAGATACATCAGATATGGCTTTTGCTGCAGCACAAAATGCAATTAAAGATGCAGGAATTACACCGATGGACATTGATTTGATTTTAGTCGCAACGGTAACTCCTGACCATCCGTTTCCGTCAGTTGCCTGCGTGCTACAGGAACGATTAGGAGCAAAAAAGGCAGCGGCAATGGATGTAAGCGCAGCTTGCGCCGGCTTTATGTATGGAATCATAACTGGGTCGCAGTTTATTGAAACAGGGGTTTATAATAATATTCTAGTTGTCGGGGTAGAAAAACTTTCGAAGATTACCGATTGGAATGATCGAAATACGGCTGTTCTATTTGGTGATGGTGCAGGTGCTGCGATTATAGCGCCTGTATCAGATAACCGGGGGATCCTAGCATTTGAACTAGGTGCTGACGGTACTGGTGCAAAACATCTTTATCAGGATGAATATATCATTATGAACGGACGAGAAGTATTTAAATTTGCTGTACGCCAAATGGGCGAAAGTTGCGTAAATGTGCTTAATAAGGCTGGATTAACCAATGATGATGTGGATCTTCTAATTCCGCATCAAGCAAATATTCGCATCATGGAGGCTTCTAGACAGAGATTAGAGCTTCCGGTTGAAAAAATGTCGAAAACAGTCCAGAAATATGGAAATACTTCATCAGCATCGATTCCGATTTCCATTGTTGAGGAATTAGAAGCCGGAAAAATTAAAGATGATGATGTGATTGTAATGGTAGGGTTCGGCGGTGGCTTGACATGGGGAGCCATTGCGATCCGCTGGGGAAGATAACCTATAAGCAATCGGGCTAAGAATGAAATAGAACAACTTAGAATAAGTAGGGAAGAATAGTTGGAAAAGGAGCTGTAATTCATGGAAAAGCGTAGGGTTGTGGTTACAGGGGTTGGAGCGGTTACCCCTCTTGGCTTGGATGCTGAAACCACATGGAAAAATATTATTGATGGAAAATCAGGTGTTGGTCCATTAACGAGAGTAAATGCAGATGAATATCCGGCAAAAGTTGCAGCACAAATCAATGATTTTAATCCGGAAGTCTTTATGGAAAGAAAAGATGCCAGAAAAATGGATCGTTTTACTCAATATGCGGTGGCTTCGGCAATAATGGCTGCTAAGGATGCAAATTTGACCATCAATGAGGAGAATTCCCATCGAGTGGGTGTTTGGATCGGTTCAGGAATTGGTGGAATGGAAACGTTTGAAGATCAGTACGAAATTTTTCAAAAAAGAGGCTATCGAAGAGTAAGTCCATTCTTTGTGCCGATGTTGATTCCAGATATGGCTACAGGCCAAGTTTCAATCACTCTTGGTGCGAGAGGATTTAATAACTGTTCTGTCACCGCCTGTGCAACGGGTACTAACTCAATTGGAGATGCCTTTAAAGTAATCCAGCGCGGCGATGCCGATGTTATGATTTCTGGCGGTGCAGAGGCGCCAATTACGAAAATGTCTGTTGCCGGCTTCTGTGCCAATACTGCACTCTCTACAAATCCGGATCCTCAAACAGCAAGCAGACCTTTCGACAAAAATCGCGACGGTTTTGTTATTGGTGAAGGAGCAGGGATTGTTGTCCTTGAAGAATTAGAGCATGCCTTGGCCCGCGGTGCAAAAATCTATGCTGAAATTATTGGCTACGGTGCAACAGGGGACGCTTATCATATTACTGCTCCAGCTCCTGGCGGTGAAGGCGGAGCTCGCGCAATGAAAATGGCGATAAATGACAGTGGTCTTAAGCCGGAGGAAATTGATTACATTAACGCTCACGGAACGAGTACCGATTATAACGATAAATTTGAAACATTAGCGGTTAAAGAAGTGTTTGGCGACCATGCCTATAAACTGGCAATGAGTTCAACTAAATCGATGACAGGACATCTGCTTGGAGCAGCCGGAGGAGTGGAGGCAATTTTTTCTGTATTGGCGATAAGGGACAGTATTCTTCCGCCAACAATTAATTACGAAACTCCAGATCCGGAATGTGATTTGGATTATGTTGTAAATAAAGCACGTCAAAAAGAAGTAATAGCTGTAATGAGCAACTCTCTTGGTTTTGGTGGCCACAATGCAACGATTGTTTTCAAAAAGTATGAATAATGACGATTATGGGACTAGGCATTTGCTCAGTCCCTTTCTTATTTCTTTAGAACCTTTAACTTTACCCATTCATAAAATGTATTAGGGAGTTACCTGAAAAATGGAGTGAGGGAATGGGAATTGTACGAACAAATCAATGGCTCGAAGAGGAGTTTGACCGCCCAACGAAGATTTGCGAGAAACTGCTGCCCTATTTTAAGGGGTATACTGCAAATGAAATCTACCATCAATTAATCAGCTTTGGAATGTATAAGCCATCGAGAAGCTCAAAATATATTTTTGACATGATGATAAAAGAAAACATGTGGGACGAAGTGGAGAAACTTTTGCAACATTATCAAAAAAAGTGGTCGGGTCCGGACATTCCGATTTTTCTCTTTCCCATTGCCCAATCAGGAGGGTTTTTCTTTCGGGTGGAGAAAAATAAATCAGGTGTTTCTTATCCGGATAAAATGTTCCTATTTCTATCCCCTTTGGATGACTCGAAGGAATTAGAAGCGCTTTTTGTACATGAATATCACCATGTCTGCAGGCTCAGTAAACTAAACAAGAAAATGAACCAATATACCCTATTGGATTCTATCATTATTGAAGGACTTGCTGAATATGCTGTATTAAAAAATTGTGGGAGAAATTACACAGCAAGCTGGTGTCACATGTATACGGAACAAGAAATTAAGGGTTTTTGGAAAAAGTATTTAAACGATCAGCTTGATCGTAAAAAAAATGAGAGAACACACGACCAGCTATTATATGGGGGAGGAAGGATTCCTAAACTGCTGGGATATGCTGCCGGTTACCAAATAGTGAAGGAATATTACGAAAGTCATCACTATTCTACAAAACAATCTTTTACGATCCCTTCCTCCAAATTCATAGAATAGAATAAGAGAAAGAGCCTGATAAATCAGGTTTTTTTTATTTAGATTTGAGAGAAAAATAACAATTTTCCCAAAAGTATTGCAATTGAAATAATTCTGTAATAAAATTTTATTAACATACAAAATTAAACAGAATATGTTATTACTTGAAATTATGGTGATTTCAAGATAGGGATTTTTATAGAATGATATAGTTTAGGGGGTCTCAATTTTGGTCAATCATCCACTGTTACAGGTACAGAACCTTCGAACCTCGTTTCGGATTGAAAACGATTATTTCGCTGCTGTAGATAATGTCTCATTGACAGTAAATGAAAATGAAGTTTTGGCAATCGTGGGTGAATCGGGATGCGGAAAAAGCGCATTTGCTCTGTCCATCATGGGGTTACATCCAAAGGATAGAACGAAGCAAGAAGGGAATGTGAATTTTAAAGGAAAAAACCTGCTGCCCCTTCAAACTGCAGAAATAAATAAAATCCGGGGCAAAGAGATTGGAATGATCTTTCAAGATCCTCTGACAGCTCTTAATCCACTTATGACCTGCGGAAAACAAATAGAAGAAAGTATGACCTTTCACACAAATTTATCTGGCCCAGAAAGACAAAGAAAAGTTATTGAGCTCTTGAAAAAGGTAGGGATCCCTAATCCAGAGCGAACCTACAAACAATATCCTCATGAATTATCCGGCGGAATGCGGCAGCGTGTCGTAATCGCTATTGCCATTGCATGTGACCCGCAGCTAGTAATAGCGGATGAACCGACCACGGCATTAGATGTTACAATACAAGCCCAAATAATGGATTTACTAAAAGAGCTGCAAAAGCAGACGAAAGCTGGTATTATTCTCATCACCCATGACCTTGGAGTCGTTGCCGAAATGGCAGATCGTGTTGCCGTTATGTATGCAGGAGAAATTGTTGAAATCGCAGACGTAAATACATTATTTAGAAAGCCCTTACATCCCTACACAAGGTCATTATTTAATTCCATTCCATCCTCTACCACATTCAAGGGAAGATTACATGTTATTCAAGGTATTGTACCGTCCTTAAAAAATTTACCAAGAACCGGATGTCGGTTTAAAGACCGGATTGAGTGGGTTGATGTACATAATCATGAAGAGAATCCGGTGTTACGAGAAGTTGAACCAAATCATTTTGTGCGATGCACTTGCTATAAGGACTTTCACTTTCCAGAAAAAAACATGGGAGACGTGAACTATGTCATTTCTTAGGGTCAATAATCTTAAAGTATATTATCCAATTCGTGGCGGTTTTTTCAAAAGAGTGGTTGGTCATGTAAAGGCTGTGGATGATATTAGCTTTGAACTAAAACAGGGAGAAACTTATGGACTGGTGGGTGAATCAGGGTGCGGTAAAACTACAACCGGCAGAACCCTCATCGGACTCATAAAGGCCACTTCAGGGGAAATTCTTTTTGAAAATCAGGATTTAATGAGAATAAGCCGCCGTGATTTTCATCATTATCGACAAGATATTCAAATGATTTTTCAAGACCCTTATTCCTCCTTAAATCCAAGAAAACGGGTGTTGGATATCGTTGCCGAACCGCTGAGAAATTTTGAAAAGCTTTCGCCAACAGAGGAGAGACAAAAGGTACAGTTTTACATAGAAAAAGTTGGTTTAAATCCTGAATCTATCTACAAATATCCGCATGAGTTTTCAGGCGGGCAAAGACAGCGGATTGGGATTGCCCGTGCTTTAACATTAAAGCCAAAGTTAATCATTGCTGATGAGCCTGTCTCGGCTCTCGATGTTTCAGTTCAGGCACAGGTCTTAAATTTTATGCAGGATATTCAGAAGGAGTTTAATCTGACCTATTTATTTATTAGCCATGATTTAGGGATTATTCAACATATGTGTGATCGGATTGGTATTATGTATCGAGGTCAATTCGTTGAGGAAGGAACAAGTAAAGATATATATACAAATCCACAGCATATCTATACAAAGAGATTAATTTCAGCAATTCCAGAAATAAATCCGGAAAACAGAGAAAGGCAAATTAAGATTCGACAACAGATAAACAACGAATATAAAGATTCCTATAATAAATATTTTAATGCTGAGGGTAAAGTTTATACTCTTAAATCTATTTCTAAAACCCATTCAGTTGCACTACCATAGGGAGGGGTTTATATAAATGTTGAAATTTATTTTACGCAGAATCTTGGTAATGATCCCTCAATTAATTATTTTAAGTATACTTATATTTTTGTTGGCGAAAGCAATGCCCGGTGATGCATTAACGGGACAATTAGCAAGTAATCCTAAAATGGATGCCGTGACAATACATGAATTAAAACAGAAATTGGGGTTATTCGATCCCTTATATATTCAATATGGAAGATGGATTAAGGGATTGCTTCATGGGGATTTAGGCTTGTCAGTCATCCATCAAACATCGGTAACCCACCTGCTCGCAGGTAAAATGGGAAATACAATCCTGTTAGGTTTTGCCATAATGGTTTTAAGTTATCTTATTTCCATTCCTCTTGGAATTATCGGAGGCAGATGGACAGATTCTTTGGCGGATAAAATGATTGTTGGTTACAACTATTTAACATTCGCTACACCACTTTTCATTTTTGCGTTATTAGTATTATATATATTTGGTTTTGTGCTTGGATGGTTCCCTACAAGCGGAAGTGTTGATATCCGTGCGGAAGATGGGACATTTGCTTATTATATAAGTAAATTTAACCATCTCATCTTGCCAGCATTTTCAGGTGCGATTGTAAGTACGACTGTAACGATTCAATATTTGCGTAATGAAATCATTGATACAAAAATAAAGGACTTTGTTAAAACGGCGAGAGCAAAAGGGGTTAGTGAATCAAAAGTCTATACGCGTCATATTTTTAGAAATTCACTTCTTCCCATTGCGGCTTTTCTAGGCTATGAAATTGTTTATTTAATAGGCGGTTCAGTCTTTTTGGAATCTATCTATGGATATCCGGGGATTGGACAATTGTTCCTCACCTCCATCATGCAGCGAGATTTCAGTGTCGTCACCGCACTTGTTATGATATCAGGTCTAGCCACCCTAGTGGGTACTTTAGTTTCAGATATCATTTTAAGTGCTGTTGATCCACGAATCAGAATTGAATAAAGGGGAGGGAGCCAATATGAAAGCTGAAATCGTAAATCCTAAGCAGCCAAAGGCGATAAAAAGGCCGAAGAATGGAGTTTTCTTCATTTTATGGCGGGAAATTGTGAAAGATAAACTAGCACTTGGTTCTCTAATCCTATTAGGCCTGATCGTGGTAGGTGTTTATGGTGCATCTCTTTTATTAGACCAAGAAAAAATTGTAACGGTAGATTTGTTATCTATTTATTCACCTCCGTCTTCAGAGCATTGGTTAGGGACCGATTATGGTGGAAGGGATATATTTGGCCAATTAATCATTGGGGCTAAAAACTCCTTTACAATTGGCTTGTGCATTACATTATTAACAGGATGTATCGGTCTTTGTGTCGGATTATGCGCAGGTTATTTCGGAGGCAAAGTCGATAATATCCTCATGCGTATTATTGATTTTTTTCTTATCCTTCCAACCTTAATGCTAGTTATTGTTTTTGTTTCCATAGCGCCAAAATATAATGTTTTTACTTTTATCGTAATTATGAGTTTGTTTTTATGGACAGGTAAAGCTAGGTTAATAAGGTCAAAAACCCTTGCTGAAAGGGAGCTTGATTATGTAAGTGCCTCAAAAACGCTTGGGACGCCTGATTGGAAAATTATTTTCCGGGAAGTTCTGCCTAATTTAAGTTCTATTATTATCGTAAATTTAACTCTAAATCTTGCAGGAAATATTGGAATTGAATCAGGGTTAACGTATTTAGGATTTGGATTACCGGAAAGTACTCCGAGTTTGGGAACTCTTGTTAGTTATGCAACCAATCCGGATGTTCTTGAAAATAAATGGTGGATTTGGTTACCTGCGTCATTACTTATTTTAGTCATGATGTTGAGTATAAATTATATCGGTCAAGCGTTAAAACGTGCAGCCGATGCAAGGCAAAGATTAGGATAAAAAAGGGGGAAAAGAAGGATGATGAGAAAGCATTTTTTCAAGTTTTTTAGTTTACTAGTTGTCTTGGGTATGCTCCTATCAGCATGTTCCAATTCGACTGGAGGCAAAGACAGTGGAAGTAAAAAGCCAACGTCATCAAGTGACAAACCGAAAGAAGATATTAGTACATTCCCTTCAGTCATTAAAAGCGACAAGCCAGTGGTGAAGGACGGGTCACTAACATATGCATTAGTGTACGATACTCCATTCGAAGGTACATTAAACTATGCATATTATACTGGACAACCAGATGCCGAAGTTCTGCAATTCTTCGACATTCCACTATTCTCAACCAATGCAGACTATGAATTTACAAATGATGGTGCTGCTACCTATGAAATGTCCAATGACAATAAAACCATTACTGTAAAAATTAAGGACAATGTTAATTGGTCCGACGGAAAACCGGTAACATCCCAAGACTATGAATATTCATTCTTGGTAATTGGTAACAAGGATTACACAGGTGTGCGTTATGGTGATGCGATCATCCAAAGTATTGTTGGGATGAAAGAATACCACGCAGGCAAATCCAAAAATATTTCGGGGATCAAAATTATCGATGATAAAACCCTATCGATTACCTTTAAAGACGCAAATCCTTCTTTAATAACAGGTCTATGGCCATATGCGATGCCTAAGCATTATATTGGGGATATTCCAATAAAAGACCTTGCAAAGGCAGATAAAATCCATAAAACTCCAATTGGATTTGGTCCATACAAGATTAAAAAGATGGTTCCAGGTGAATCAGTAGAATTCGAGCGTAACGATGATTATTTTGGCGGAAAACCAAAATTAAAAACGATTATTGCAAAAGTTGTCAATCCAAAAGTTATTTTACAGTCACTTAAAAAAGGTGAAGTCGATGTTGCTGATTTTCCAGTAGATCAATACCCTGCAGCTAAGGGAGCTAAGAACTTCCAATTTATCGGTCAAATCGATCTAGCTTATAACTACATTGGCTTTAAATTAGGCCACTGGGATGCTAAAAAAGGCGTAAACGTTATGGATAACCCTAAATTCCAAGACAAACGCTTACGACAAGCGATGGCCTATGCTCTCGATCAGAAATCTGTGGGTGAGAAAATTTATAACGGTTTACGTTTCCCTGCTACATCCTTAATTCCGCCGTCCTTCCCAAGCTGGTATAACAAAGATGCAAATGCCATTGGATATGATCCGGAAAAAGCAAAACAACTATTAGATGAAGCAGGCTATAAAGATACTGATAATGACGGTCTTCGTGAAGATCCAAACGGTAAGAAATTCCACATTAATTTCTTATCGATGAGTGGCGGTGACACAGCTGAACCACTTGCAAAATTCTATATGCAAAGCTGGAAAAATGTTGGGCTAGATGTTTCCCTTGTAGATGGCCGCTTGGCAGAATTTAACTCTTTCTACAAAATGGTTGAAGAAGATAACAAGAAAGTTGACATTTATGCTGGTGCATGGGGAACAGGGACAGACGTTGACCCATATGGTTTATACGGTAAAGATGTTCCGTTTAACTACTCTCGCTTTGTAAGTGAGAAAAACGATCAATTATTAGCAGACGGTCATTCCGTAAAAGCATTTGACCATGACTATCGTAAAAAAGTTTACGATGAGTGGCAAGCATTTATGAATGATGAAATGCCTGTTATTCCAACACTATTCCGTTCTACAATTTCAGGAGTTAACAATCGTGTAACATCATTAACTGCCAATTATACAGCTGACCCATATGTTTGGGCTAAAGTTGGTGTTACAAGCGAAACCCCTGAAGTAGAATAATAAAGTAAAAAGAGGTAGTCACTTTGGTGATTATCTCTTTTTTTGTATTGAAATGAAAGCATCACCTGCTGCTTAAAGATTCATCAATATTAGTAATAAAAGTTAATTATGGAGCAAAACATATATAAAGGAATAATTTAACTAAGGTCTGCCCATACTGATTGACAAACAGTTTCTTGAAGTGAGGGGTTGTACAATGTTGTATCTTCATGATGTTTGGGTGAATTGGTTTGAAGGTGAAGAAAACGGGTATAATGTATGCCACTTTCATGAATGGCGCAAGGATGATGGAGTCGAACTTTTGGATCAAGTTCCACTCTTAAAGATTGAACCGATTTTATTTAACTATATTGAGAATGATTTAGCAGAATTACCTCAACAACTCCTAGATGATATTTATCAAAAAGCATATTTACGAAAAAACCATGAGCGAATTCAGCTTGATTATTGTTTTGTTGTAACGGATGGGGTAGGTATTTTAGCAATTGATACGATTGGCTATACCATTCCAATCCGAAAAAGCAGGTTAATTCCAAGGCAAGAACAGCTTGTATATGAGATGATTGAAACGAATGAGGCAAATGTTTATCACTTTTATCAGCCTAGCGAAATGAAAGATCATCATATTTTGTCGCCTGAGCCAGAATTAATGCGTGGCCTAACAAGAAAGGAACGCCAATTAAAGCAGTTATTATTTATGGCCCTTGACCAATTACACTCTTCAAATAATGAAGCAGAAGTTCGTTATTGGTATACCGAATGGTGTCCGGAACGATACGCCGCCATCCAGGAAATGAATGTTGAGGATGTATGGGAGCAATTATTTGAGGAAACAAAATACGGATGGGGCAAGAGGCATGTAACATTTTGTGAGAATATAATTAAAGGGCAGCCATTTTTTGAAAAGTTATGGGAAATGGAGCATGGTCCAAAGGTAAATTAAAAGCCTGACCCAAAAGGTAGTCACTACCTTTATGGGTCAGGCTCTTATTATTTGGGTTCTACCTTCTCTGACCTCTTCCAAGGCCCATTGCATTTTCCATTCTATTGAGTGTTTCCGAGGCAATTTTATTCGCTTTTTCTGCACCACGGTCTAAGATATCATCAAGTTCCTTTGATTCAATGAGTTGATTGTATCTTTCTTGAATCGGTTTAATAACATTGATTACTACCTGAGCTAAATCTCCTTTAAATTCACCGTACCCTTTGCCACTATACATTTCTTCAATTTCAGAAATCGATTTACCGTCTAGAATTGAGTAAATAGACAATAAATTAGATATTCCTGGTTTGTTTTCTTTATCAAATTTAACTATGCCCTCAGAATCTGTTACAGCGCTTTTAATTTTTTTCTCAATTTGCTTCAGGTCATCGAGAGGGGTGATAAAAGCTTTCTTATTCGGATCGGATTTACTCATTTTTTTGGTAGGTTCTTGAAGTGACATAATTCTCGCGCCGACTTTCGGAAGACTTATATCAGGAATAGTAAGAACCTCCCCGTATTTCTTATTAAATCTCTCTGCAAGATCACGGGTTAATTCCAGATGTTGTTTTTGATCTTCACCGACTGGGACAAGGTCTGTGTTATACAATAAAATGTCAGCAGCCATAAGTGGCGGATAGGTCAATAAACTTGCAGATACGGCTTCTTTTCCAGCAGACTTATCCTTAAATTGTGTCATTCTTTCCAATTCACCAATATAGGAAATACATTGCATCAACCACCCGGCTTGAGCATGCGCAGGAACTTCTGATTGAATAAAGAGCGTTGCTTTTTCTGGATCGATACCGACTGCGATGTACAGTGCAGCAAGACTTCTGATATTTTTTCTTAAAACTTGCGGGTCTTGAGGGACGGTTATGGCATGCTGATCAACGATACAAAAGAAGCAATTATATTCATTTTGCAGTTCTACAAATTGTTTCATTGCTCCAATATAGTTGCCAAGTGTAATAGTTCCGCTTGGTTGGATGCCAGAAAAAATGGTTTTCATGGTATTTTTTCCTCCTGCTAATAAGCATTTAAATAAAAAAACCATTCGTCACCTAATCCATATAGGGAAGAATGGTTCAACGCTTTTAGTGACTATTTATAATCATATTATAATGAAATGAATAATCGTAATCAAGTCCGTTAAACATAATAGAAGCCAAGGGCGATTAACATAAGAAAGCCGGTAATGATTCCATGGAAAACAAAAGGCTTTTGATTGATTGTCACCATTTCAGAAAGAGAGGGAATTTCGGCAAGACTTCTTTTTTCCTTTCCTCTTGTTGCAGCAAAGTTAAATGACTTAGCTATAGCGTCAAAAAAACCAGTTTTAACAGTAAATAATAATAAAGAAAACAGAAGTAAGGCAAATGAAATGTAAAAAGATATATTGATATAACTTAACAAAGAAATCTTTCGGTAAAAAATGAGTGATAGGAAAATAATTAACAACTGAAAACCCACTGAAATTATCAGAGTATTTTTAAAACGAAAGTTCATTTCTAATCCTCCAAAACCTTGATTTATAAGGAAAAGTATTTTAAATATTATACAAAAAATCAGTGCGAGAGTAAATGATAACATAGGTTCCAGTAACCCAAATGTTTAAAATGTTATGAAAATGTAAATTAATTTTCAAAAAGTAATGTACAATTAGTTGAAAAAATGTATAATAGGGAATGTAGTAATTTTTCAGAATAATAGAAAAGGGAGGTCTACTAGTGAAGAAATCAAAACTTTCACTACTTTTAGTTTTATCACTAGTTCTTAGCATGTTCTTAGCAGCTTGTTCTGGTGGAAAAGACACTGGAAAAGAAAAGGACAATGGTGGTACTTCTAATGGTAAAGCACCTGAACAAGTACTAAATGTTTTAGAGTCAGCAGAAGTTCCAACAATGGATAGTGTTATGGCTCAAGACGTTATGAGTTTCACCATGTTAAATGCAACAAACGAAGGATTATATCGTTTAGACCCAGATCAAAAGGTAATCGAGGGTGTTGCAGACGGTAAACCTGTTGCGAATGCTGATGGAACCGTTTACACGATTAAGTTGAAAAAGGATCAAAAATGGTCAAACGGTGATCCTGTAACTGCTAATGACTTTGTATTTGCATGGAGACGTGCAATTGATCCTAAAACTGCTTCTCCATATGGTCCATATTTCATGGAAGGCAAAATCAAAAATGCTAGCGATATCGTAGCTAAGAAAAAACCTGCAACTGATTTAGGAATTAAAGCTGTGGATGACTATACTCTAGAAATTTCCTTAGAGCAGCCAATTCCTTTCTTTGAGTCATATATTACGTTCCAATTATTCTATCCACAAAATGAAAAGTATGTTAAGTCTCAAGGTAAAGATTATGCGAAGGATGCTTCCCACATTCTTTATAATGGTCCATTCAAAATGACTAAATGGGATGGCCCACAGGCAACTGAATGGGTACTAGAGAAAAACGATACTTATTGGAATGCAAATACAGTTTCTTTAAAGAAAATCAACTTTAACGTACAAAAAGACGGGCAGGCATCGGCCAATGCTTTTGAAGCTGGCGAAGCAGACATTACACCAAAACTTGCACAACCAGCAATCATTCAACAATATGAAGGTTCAAAAAATCTTCTTCGTTACACTGAACCATCCATTTTCTGGTTGAAGTTTAATGAGAAAAACCCAGCATTAGCAAATGCTAATATCCGTAAAGCTATTGCTTTAGCAATTGACAAAAAAGCTTTAACTGATGATGTTTTAGCAAATGGTTCAATTCCTGCTAACTTTATCGTTGCGAAAGATTTCGCGTTCAATAATGGTAAAGACTTCCGTGCTGATACTGGCGAATATTTAAAATCAGATAAAGCAAAAGCAAAAGAATTATGGACAAAAGGTTTATCTGAAATCGGTAAGAAGGAAGTAACATTCAATTATGTTGGTCAAGATACTGCAGCTGCAAAGGATACTGATGCATTTATCAAAGACCAATTAGAGAAAACTTTACCAGGAATTAAAGTTGAACTTCACAACATTCCATTTGCTACAAAACTTGATAGAGAAGATAAACAACAATATGATATTCTTTTCAGTGGTTGGGGTCCTGACTATGCTGACCCAATGACTTACATGGATTTATGGCCATCAACTAGCGGCCAACAGCATATGAGCTATAAAAATCCAAAAGTTGATCAGTTAGTCAAAGATGCAGCAACTACTTTAGCTACTAAACCTGATGAGCGTTGGAAAGCATTACAAGAAGCTGAAAAAATTGTGTTAGAAGATGATGCTGCTCTAGCACCTCTATACCAACGTTCTGCTAACTTGTTAGTTGCTGATAAAGTTAAAGGTTTAGCACACCATGGATTTGGTCCTGATTATAGCTATCAATGGATTAAAATTGTTAAGTAGTAATTGGTAAGTAAACGTATATAAAAGAGAGTATATTAAGGTATACTCTCTTTTTACCTGTATAAGAATTGTCGAAAAATGATGAATCTTCAATCAAATAGGAGGTGGAGGCATGGCGAAGTACATTTTACAACGTGTAATATACATGATTCTTACATTGTTTATCGTTGTCTCAGTTACATTCTTCTTAATGAAGTTAGTTCCTGGTACTCCGTTTAGTAATGCTGGAAAACTCACACACGAACAATTAGCAATTATGCAAGAGAAATACCACTTAACTGACCCAGTACCTGTTCAATATGCTAATTACTTAAAGAACATGGTCCAAGGTGATTTAGGAATCTCCTTTCAATTCAATAATACCCCTGTTACCAAACTTCTAGCAATTCGTATCGGACCTTCAGCAACATTAGGTTTAGAGGCAATGGTATTTGGCTCTATTTTTGGGATTTTATTGGGAGTTATTGCCGCGTTAAAACAAAATACTTGGGTGGACTATAGTGCGACCTTTATTGCAGTTGCGGGGAAATCGATACCAAGCTTTATATTTGCCGGACTACTTCAGTATTATGTTGCGGTAAAATTAGAATGGTTTCCAGTAATGTTTTGGCGGGGAGCAGAGTATACCATTCTGCCAACCATTGCCTTGGCAATGTTTCCAATTTCGATTGCTGCCCGTTTCATGCGTACAGAGCTAATTGATGTATTAGGATCGGATTACATTACTTTAGCGAAGGCGAAGGGAGCAAGCTATTTTCAAATTAGCGTAAAGCACGCATTAAGAAATGCTTTAATCCCTGTTATCACTGTTTTAGGACCTTTGGCAGTTAGCTTAATGACAGGTTCACTTGTCATTGAGGAGATTTTTGCTATCCCAGGTCTAGGAGAACAATTTGTTAAGGCCATTACCGTAAATGATTATCCGGTTATTATGGGAACAACTATTCTTTTTGCTGCCGCATTCGTAGTGATTATTTTAGTGGTGGATATTCTGTATGGAATTATTGACCCAAGGATTCGAATTTCAGGGGGGCGATCTAAATGATTACCAATCATGAAAAAATTTCACAAGAGTTATTTGAGCCCGCCCATGTGGATGTATCTAAAAGCGAGAAAATTGCAAAGCCAAGTTTGACTTTTTGGCAGGATTCATGGTTAAGGGTCCGAAAAAATAAAGGTGCAGTGATTAGTTTAATTGTGACTGTATTATTAATTATCATGGCATTTGTTGGGCCATTAATCACACCGTATGCGTATGATTTCCAAAATACTAAACATGCTAATTTACCACCAAGGATTCAAGGTTTAGAAAATATTCACTGGCTTCCATTTGATGGTACATTGAAAAATAGACAGGGCGTAGAATTACATCCTTATGAAACAAGAAATGTTAAAGAATATTATTGGTTTGGTACGGATGGATTAGGACGAGATTTGTTTGCTAGGGTTTGGAAGGGCACTCAAATTTCTTTATTAATTGCTTTTTTTGCAGCTTTAATTGATATGCTAATCGGGGTTACCTATGGGGCGATTTCGGGTTACATCGGTGGAAAAACGGATAGTATTATGCAACGTATTGTCGAAATCATTATGGGAATTCCAAACCTTATCGTCGTTGTCCTGATGATTCTCGTTTTAAAAGCAGGGATTATCCCGATTATCTTAGCCTTAAGTATCACCGGTTGGGTAAGTATGTCGCGTGTTGTACGTGCGCAGGTTCTTAAATATAAAAATATGGAGTACGTATTGGCAGCTAAAACATTAGGGGCATCAGATTCAACTATTGTCTTTAAACATATGATTCCAAATATGTTTGGTGTCATCATCATAAATACAATGTTTTCGATTCCGAATGCGATTTTCTTTGAAGCATTTTTAAGCTTCATCGGATTAGGTTTGCAGGACCCTCACGCTTCATTAGGTACATTGATCAATGATGGATTTAGGGGAATGATAGCGTTTCCATATCAGATGATAATTCCAGCTATTATGATCTCCCTTATTATGATAGCATTTAACTTAATTGCAGACGGTCTTAGAGATGCTCTAGATCCAAAAATGCGTGATTAGAAGGCAGGTGAATGGTAGTGGAGAAAGTTTTAGAGGTAAAAGATTTAAATATATCCTTCCACACCTTTGCAGGGGAAGTTCAAGCAATACGAGGTGTGAGCTTTGATTTATATAAGGGAGAAACGCTGGCAATTGTTGGGGAATCGGGTTCCGGAAAATCTGTTACAACAAAATCAATTATGCGTCTCCTTCCTGAACATAATTCAGAAATTAAAAAAGGTGAGATCCTTTTTGGTGGTAAGGACTTAACCAAACTTAAAGATAAAGAGATGCAAAAAATCCGGGGTCATGATATTTCCATGATCTTTCAAGACCCAATGACTTCATTAAATCCGACAATGAAAATTGGCAATCAAATTATGGAACCTCTGATTAAGCATCAAAATATGAGCAAACATGATGCAAGAGCGAGAGCCATTGATTTACTAAAGCTAGTTGGGATTCCTAAGCCGGAAATCCGTATCAATCAATATCCTCACCAATTTTCCGGTGGGATGAGACAAAGGGTCGTAATTGCGATTGCCTTAGCATGTAATCCAAAAGTTTTAATTGCAGATGAACCTACAACTGCCTTGGATGTGACCATTCAAGCACAAATATTAGAATTGATGAAGGATTTGCAAAAGAAAATTGATACTTCGATCATTTTTATTACACATGACCTCGGTGTAGTTGCAAATGTAGCGGACCGTGTTGCGGTAATGTATGGTGGGAAGATTGTCGAAATTGGTACAGCAGATGAGATTTTCTATAATCCCAAACATCCTTATACATGGGGATTAATCAGTTCAATGCCGGATATGGATACGGATGATGAAGAATTGTATTCTATACCGGGAACACCACCTGATTTATTAGAGCCGCCAAAAGGGGATGCATTTGCACCGCGTAATCCTTATGCGATGAAAATCGATTTAGAGCAAGAGCCGCCATTCTTTAAGGTGTCTGACACTCATTATGCAGCAACTTGGCTATTACATCCAGATGCTCCTAAAGTTGAACCACCGGAAGCTGTAAAAAGACGTCAGCGTCAATTCCCTGAAATGAAGGAGGGAAAGTAAATGGCTCAAAATGAAAAATTACTTGAGATTAAAAACTTAAAACAATATTTTAATGTTGGAAAAGTAAATGAAGTTCGTGCAGTCGATAATGTTTCCTTTGATATTTATAAAGGGGAAGTATTAGGGTTAGTTGGGGAGTCTGGCTGTGGAAAATCTACAACCGGCCGGACCATTATCCGATTATATAATGCTACCGGCGGGGAAGTATTGTATGATGGTGAAAATGTCCATGGGAAAAAGTCGAAAAGTGAATTAAAAGCTTTTAACCGTAAAATGCAAATGATTTTCCAAGACCCACATGCATCATTAAATCCAAGATTAAAAGTTGCCGATATTATTGCCGAAGGAATTGACATCCATGGTCTTGCTAAATCAAAACAAGAGCGTATGGAACGTGTGTATCAGCTATTAGAAACAGTTGGGTTAAATAGAGAACATGCAAATAGATATCCTCATGAATTTAGCGGTGGTCAGCGTCAACGGATTGGAATAGCTCGTGCACTAGCGGTCGAGCCGGAATTCATTATTGCCGACGAACCAATTTCTGCCCTGGATGTATCCATTCAAGCACAGGTTGTAAATCTAATGAAGAAACTGCAACATGAAAAGGGCTTAACTTACCTTTTCATCGCGCATGATCTTTCCATGGTAAAATACATCAGTGATCGAATTGGAGTTATGTATTTTGGTAAAATGGTTGAGCTTGCTCCAGCTGATGAATTGTATAAAAACCCACTTCATCCTTATACTCAATCATTGTTATCAGCAATTCCTGCACCAGACCCAATTAGTGAGCGGATGAGAAAACGGAAATCCTATGATCCGGCAAGCCATCATTATAATGAAAATGATAAGATTGAATTCCGTGAAGTAACTCCAGGACATTTTGTCCTTTGCTCAGAAAAAGAGTTTGCTCAATTTAAAGCTTCAAAATAACCAATAAAAAACGATCTCATTTGAGATCGTTTTTTATTGGTTATTTATTTCCGCCAACTTGTTTCCAGTTTGTTTGATATTTTGAAACACGGTCGGTAAATTCAGTTCGTTTCTTTCCTCCGAAAACTCTTTCACCAACACCATTTGTTATGACACCCATTAATGCTGTAATGCCCACAACAAGAACGGCTACAATGGTTAAATCTGCTATGTAACCACCAATCATCGTTAACCCTCCATTTTTATTTCAAATGTCAGCATGATGAATGCTTTTGAATATCCCCTATTTATATTTTAAAAGAACTTAGGGGGAATTAAAAGACATTCTTCATTATTTCCTTAAGAATTGGGGGAATTTTTGTGACTATTTCACAGCTTGATGTATGCGTTTTCATTCTTCCTCATTTAATTGAGAATATAAATTTAATAAAAGGTTAAGAAATACTTAAGAATAATCTGCTAGAATAACAAGCAGTAAGAGAGGGAAATAATATTTTTTTAAACCTACAAAAACTGCAAAAAGTAAACGAATAATTTTACAGTAAATCTCAAAGTATTACAAAATTTTAACGAAAAAAATGGATAAACCATGAAACTTTTTACGTGAATATTCGTCTAATATATTGTAGTTTAAAAAAATTCTTTAAGTTTTGGCCCTATGAGAATTTTTGAAAAAAGGATACCTTTTTCAGAATCAGTGGTGTATAATTGGTGATATAAATTACTTGTTTATAATTATTTTAATTAGGGTATAAGTTATTAAACAGATTTTCGTTTTTCTTATAAACAGACAGTTAAATAAAGAGGAGTGTGAAGACGAATGGTAACACTATACACTTCACCAAGTTGCACATCATGCAGGAAAGCAAAATCATGGCTGGAAGAACATGAGATTCCTTACAAGGAAAGAAATATTTTCTCAGAGCCCTTATCTATTGAAGAGATTAAAGAAATACTTCGTATGACTGAAGATGGGACAGATGAAATTATTTCCACTCGCTCCAAGACATTTCAAAAATTGGATGTAAATTTAGATACCATGCCCCTTCAGAATTTATTCGAATTAATTAAGGAAAATCCAGGACTATTACGCCGTCCAATCATTATTGATGAGAAGCGTTTACAAGTCGGTTATAATGAAGATGAAATTCGCCGGTTCTTACCAAGAAGAGTGAGAACATTCCAATTGCGTGAAGCACAGCGAATGGTAAATTAAAAGTCAAGACCTTCTGAAAGCAGAAGGTCTTTTTCTTTGTTGCAAATAATATTTCTTTGAATTCGAGAATTGTCCAGCTCCAGCGCCTAGCCCCTCGTGGTTGCTTTGGTCCTGACAATGAAGTCAAAGAACGACTTCACCGTCAGGACCTCCAGCACTTGTCGGGGCTGACCACTAAGGAAAGCTCCTTTGAATAATCATCGCAGGAACAAGCTGTGCTTGTTCCGAAGGCGCTTCCGCTTTTCCGTTTCATTTGTGATTTTAAAGGCATTTTGGTACAATAAAATGAATATCTAATAATAAGTGAATCTTCCGTTTGTATATTTTAAGTGCCAACTAATGCTGGAAAATAGGCGTATTGATGGTTTTTGATTATTTGATTAATTTTATTTCCCTTATTGCTGCTTTTGTCATAAAATAAAAGTACAAGGATTTATGTCCTTTTTTTAACAAATCTCACTAATAATAGTCCTTTCTAAATTGGGTAAATGCTTTTGGCACTGTCTGCTTGGGGGTATTTAGTCCCTTCAATATGGAAAACGGAAGGGAGAGGTAAAAATGGAGATTGAAAGAATAAATGAGAATACTGTAAAGTTCTACATTTCATATGGTGATATAGAAGACAGAGGTTTTGACCGGGAGGAAATTTGGTACAATCGTGAGCGCAGTGAAGAACTTTTCTGGGAAATGATGGATGAGGTTCATCAGGAAGAAGAGTTTGTTGTGGAAGGTCCACTTTGGATCCAAGTTCAGGCATTGGAAAAAGGCTTAGAAATTCTTGTTACCAAAGCCCAGCTTTCTAAAGATGGCCAAAAATTTGAACTGCCAATTCCGGGTGATAAGGTAAAGGATATACCGGTTGATGAGAATATTGAAGATATTCTTGATCAACATTTCAATCCAAAGCATGAGGTCGAGGAAGACTATTTGCTTGATGAAGATCCCCTTGAATTTATGCTTGCCTTTAAGGATTTTGAGGATGTTATTATGTTATCGAAACGCGAGGGTCTCGATGAATTAAAAACGACTCTTTATCATTTTGAAGGAAGATATTATCTCTACACCGAATTTCTAGAGGATGTATTTGAGGAAGATGAAATAGATGATATCTTAAGTATTCTTTTGGAATACGGTACTGAAACACAAGTGACCATACATCGTGTTCAGGAATACGGAAAAGAAATAATTTCTGAAAATGTGTTTTCTGAAATTAGAAAGCATTTTCACTAAAATTAGAGCCGATTTCACTATTGAAATCGGTATTTTTTAGTATTAATTTACTTTAAAGTGCAGGTGAGGACACTGAAAAACACTGTTAGGGTCGTTCTATTTGTTATAATCATATCCGTACTTATGTTGATCTTTAAAGATCATATTAAGGGTGGTCTTTTCGGGGTATTTAGCCTATTTATTTCCTTGTCCGTTATTTTCATTGGATTTGTGATTTTCCTTGAGAATCGTCACCCCACGCAAACGATTACCTGGCTGGTTGTTTTAGGCGGGTTTCCGCTTGTTGGATTTATTTTTTATCTTCTTTTCGGGCGGAATTATCGAAAGGAGAAAATGTTCCGTAAAAAGTATTTTCTAGATAAACAAGCCTTTTTGAATGTGGAAGGTGAAAATGATCCACGAAGCAGGGAAAAGTTAAGTTTAATGAGAGAACATCAAGGGAAATTATTCAGTTTGGCGCAAAAGCTTGGGAACAGTCCCATATCTTTTGATACCTCGACCAAAATTTTAACCAATGGTGAAGAAACATTCCAACATATTTTAGAAGAACTAAAAAGAGCTAAACATCATATCCATCTTGAATATTATATTGTTCGTAATGATGCTATTGGACAAGAAATTAAAGAGATATTAGTAGAAAAAGCCATGCAGGGGGTCAAGGTTCGTTTCCTTTTTGATGCGGTCGGCTCCTGGCAATTGTCTAAGAAGTATATTGCAGATTTGAGAAATGCAGGAATTGAAACAGTTTCTTTTGGTCCGGTAAAACTTCCATTTTTAAATAATAAATTCAACTTTCGTAACCATCGAAAGATTATTGTAATAGACGGTACTATTGGGTTTGTAGGCGGCTTAAATATTGGCGATGAATATTTAGGAAGAGTGAAAAGTATCGGATTTTGGCGTGATACTCATTTAATGGTAAAGGGAGAAGCCGTAAGGACCCTTCAGTTAATTTTTTTACAGGATTGGTATTATATGACCAACCATAGTTTTTTAACTGCCGAATATTTATCCCCGCAACTTGATAATAAGAGCCACGGTGGGGTTCAACTAATTGCAGGAGGACCTGATAATGAATGGAGTGTGATTAAAAATATCTTTTTTTCAATGATTGCTTCAGCTGAAAAATCGGTTTGGATTGCATCCCCTTATTTTATTCCTGATGAAGACATTTTTTCGGCTATCAAGGTGGCTGCTTTAAGCGGGATTGATGTTCGGCTCTTGGTGCCGAACCGCCCGGATAAACGAATCGTTTTTCATGCTTCACGTTCCTATTTTCCAGAACTCTTGGAAGCAGGGGTGAAGGTGTATGAATATGAACGTGGTTTCATGCACAGCAAAATTATCATTGTAGATGAAGAACTCGCTTCGATTGGAACAGCCAATATGGATATGCGGAGTTTTCATTTGAATTTTGAAGTTAATGCCTTTTTGTTTCGAACGAAAAGTGCACAAAAGCTGGTGGATGAATATGAAAATGATTTAAAATTTGCCAAGCAGCTTGAACTTAAAACGTTCCAAAAAAGACATTTGGGCCTGCGGTTATTGGAATCAACAGCAAGGCTGATGTCCCCATTACTATAACAAAGCAATCGGCAATTGGCTGATTGCTTTTTTCTGCAAAAAAAGGACTTTTAAATAATCAATCGAATTATTATAGGTGGAGGTGAATGGCATGCTAACAGCAAGCACAAAAAATGGTCAAAAAATATGTCTGGGCTATAACTACAAAAAAGAAACGCTATTATACTTTAGAAGGAGGGAAGAATTCTTCTGTCCAGTTTGTGGTGAAAGAGTTTTACTAAAGCTGGGCGATCAGAGAATGTATCATTTCTCTCATATAAAGGGGGGAGAATGCAGGAACTCCTATGAAAATGAGTCGGTTTATCATATGGAAGGAAAACTTCAGCTCTATCATTGGCTGTTACGTCAAAAAATCCCTGCGGTCCTTGAATATTATGATAAGAAAATCCAGCAGCGGCCCGATATAAAGTTTACTTACGAAAATCAAAAATATGCTTTAGAGTTTCAATGCTCCCCAATCTCTGAAGAAATCTTTTTGAAAAGAACAAGAAGCTATGTTGATGCAGGATATGTTCCACTCTGGATTTTGGGGAACGAACAAATCCATCAAAAGAAGAAAAGTATTCTCTCACTTTCAAATTTCCACTATTTATTTATACAACAGACAGTAGAAGGTAGTTATTACTTGCCCTCCTATTGCCCCGAAAAAAAGCACTTTCACCTACTTGATTCAATTGTCTCTTATTCCATAAAAAATGCCTTTATACAAAACCGCTTTTATCCCATTAGTAATGTAGAAATTAATTGTCTTTTGAATCCGGAATGTCTGGGTCAAATTAATCTTTCAAATTGGAATTTTGAATTAGAGAAAGCCAATATGAATTGGGCGCTTCACCCAAATTCGAGGCAAAACTCCTTCCTTCATGAGATATATCAGCATAATCTTAATCTTTTTCTATTACCTCCTGAAATTGGTCTCCCAGTTCACTCTTCATTATTGATTCAAACTTCACCAATCATTTGGCAAACCTATGTGTATCTTGATATCTTGACTCAAAAACATCCAATGGACATATTTACGGTTCAAGAAGTAGAAAGGAGTTTTTATAAGAGAATAGGGAGAAAGGAAATTATCATCCGTGACCTCCCGTTAATCAAGCACATTCATCCTTTTAGTGCAGTGATGGAATATCTTTTCATGCTAGAAAAATTTGGGATTATGACTCAAAAGGGAAAAGCTGCTTTTCAACTAAACAGGAATATCCCCTTTCCACAATCAAATCGTGAAAGGGAAGATCGAAAGAAGGTATTTTTTCAAAAATATCAGCGAATGATTTCAAAACGATAAATGAAATATTAATGAAGGGCATAATAATAGAGAATGAAGGAATTTGGAAGGAAAAGGAGAAATATTATAGTGGGTTCTTTTGGTAATTTGGAAATTAGAATGGAGGATGAAAGATGGCAAATGAAACTGCAGTTAAAACGCTGCCGGCTAGAAGTGAAATCCCTGTTGAAGAAACCTGGAAATTAGAAGATATATTTGCAAATGATGAGGCATGGGAAAAGGAATTCCAGGAGGTAAAAAGCCAAGTCCCTGGGGCAAAACAATTTGAAGGAAAGCTTGGAGAGAGTGCGGAAACTCTATTTAAAGCCCTTCAGTATCAGGATCAACTTCTTGAAAGACTCGGAAAGCTCTATGCCTATTCCCATATGAGATATGATCAAGATACAACGAATTCATTTTATCAAGGCTTAGATGATCGGATGAAAAACCTTTACGCTCAAGCGGGTAGTTCACTTGCTTTTATTGTTCCAGAACTATTATTGATTGATGAAAGTAAACTTAAAGGTTTTTTAACGGAGAAGCCTGAGTTAAAGCTTTACGAGCATGCAATTGAGGAAATTAATCTGCAAAGGCCGCATGTTCTTTCAGCTGAACAAGAGGCATTGTTAGCCGAAGCGGGCGAGGTGATGGATGCTTCGAGCAATACATTTGGGATGCTAAACAATGCTGATTTGGCGTTTTCATCCATTAAAGATGAAAATGGGGAAGAGGTAGAAATTACCCATGGCCGCTACATACGATTCTTAGAGAGCACTGACCAACGCGTCCGCCGGGATGCTTTTAAAGCGGTGTATGAAACCTATGGTAATTTCCGTAATACATTCGCAAGCACTCTTAGTGGTAATGTGAAGAAGGATAATTTTAATGCAAGAATTAGAAAGTATGAATCAGCAAGGCAGGCAGCATTAGCAGCCAATAATATCCCCGAAAGTGTGTATGATAATTTGGTTAAAGCAGTAAACGAAAACTTGCATTTATTACAGCGATATATAAAGCTGCGCAAGAAGGTTCTAGGACTTAATGAACTGCATATGTACGATTTATATACACCTCTTGTAAAAGATGTAAAAATGGAGATTAAATATGAGGAAGCAAAGGATATTGTTCTAAAAGGATTAGCACCATTAGGGGAAGAATATGCTAAAGTTTTAAAAGAAGGCTTTGAAAACCGCTGGGTAGATGTTCACGAAAATAAAGGGAAACGAAGCGGCGCGTACTCTTCTGGCTCCTATGGCACCAATCCCTATATCCTCTTGAACTGGCAGGATAATGTGAACAATCTGTTCACACTTGCGCATGAGTTAGGACATTCCGTGCATAGTTACTATACACGTAAATCACAGGCCTATCCTTATGGGAACTATTCAATATTTGTTGCCGAAGTGGCATCGACCTGTAATGAAGCATTGTTAAACGATTATTTATTAAAGACCATTGATGATGAACAGAAACGGATTTACTTATTAAACCATTACTTAGAAGGATTTAGAGGAACTGTGTTCCGGCAAACCATGTTTGCAGAATTTGAACACCTTATCCATCAAAAACTTCAAAATAACGAGGCGTTAACGGCTGAATTATTGACAAAAGAATACTATGAGCTAAACAAAAAGTATTTTGGAGAAGAGGATATTGTCATTGATGAAGAAATAGGCTTAGAATGGTCAAGAATCCCTCATTTCTATTACAATTATTATGTTTATCAATATGCCACTGGATTTAGTGCGGCAACCGCATTAAGTAAGCAAATTCTAGAAGAAGGGGAGCCTGCCGTGAAGCGCTATATAGGGTTCCTTAGTGCAGGAAGCTCTGATTACCCAATTGAAGTCCTTAAAAAGGCAGGAGTAGACATGACCAGCTCCCAGCCAATTAAAGATGCCTGCAAGGTATTTGAAGAAAAGCTAAACGAGCTTGAACAGCTGTTATCATGAGAAAAGGGATGGCGCTTAAAAATGCGTCATCCCTTTTTAAAACCCGCGAAATCGTTTCCTTTCATTTACGAAGAATAAAATGGTGAAAATGGATAGGAACAACAGGGGGATGCTGATCCATAATGGGAAAATTTTAAGCAGTGCAAGCAAATGAAGAAAAAAGGCAAGGATAAAAAAAAGAATCAGGAAGAAAATAGGGAGCTTCTTCAACGGAAATTCCACCTACTTTTGCTTTATCTCACTATTAGTCTATTGTCCAATTCGAAAAAATATGACTTTTTGACAATATTGTGAAATAAAGCACAAAGTCATTGTTTAAGGTACAACACCATGATATAGTTAACTCGTGAAGTTGATCACAACAAACATAAACCCCTTTGTTTGACCGTGAAAGATTTCTCCCATCCCCTTTTGTTCGTATTAGTAAAAGACCTTGCAGAACCGGAGCTGCAAGGTCTTTTCGTTAGGTTGTTTTCGGATTGATTGTGTTTTTCGAACAAAATTAATGTTAAACGTTTCTCCCTACGGCTTCCAGTTTGGACTTGATTGCCCCATGTCTTCGCTAAAGCTGTCCGGAAATTCTCTAAATGGAACATTTTTTAGACCAAGAGCAACAAAGTTTACGAAAAGAGCTTTTCGTTAAGAAGATATCCACAAAAAAAGGGTGGATTCCTTCACCCTTTTATTCTTCAATATATCGCCAAAATGTCCCGTATTTAGCTGGTATTTGTTCAACTACCTGTTTTAAAAGTAATTTTTTCATTTCTTTTTCCACCTGGGAAATCGTCATATTGTAGACGACTGCAATTTCCTTTGAAGCGACAAATCGAAAAAACTTTAGAAACGTCTCAAGATGCGGCGGCGGTGATTGAACGGGCCGTTCTGAGAGCATTTCCTCCAAGATTTGTACATAAATCTCATATGGATAGGTTCCGGTTATTTTAATCCCTTCGTCTTCAACATTTTCATTAAAGAAAACAAGCGTTGGAATTTCATGAACATCCATTTCAGAGGTTATTTTTAAATCGCATTGAAATGCTTTGGCCGCACTCTCGGAATGGAGGTCCGTACTAAACTCCTCAATATCTAATCCTACATCCCCGGCACAATCATTTAATACTTCTAAATCAGAAATATTTTTTTTATCCAAAAATAAAACTTCCTGCAGTTTACGGAGGAAACGGATTCCTGCTCGTCTTCCTTGGAGCTCGGCTGCTTTAATGGCAATAGAGACTATATGCGGGGAGTCAACCGGGTTTTCATACCAAAGACTTGAATCGCAGGACATTCCCGATCTGCTTGCTGTCTTTTCCCATAGCTCCACGATATTTTCATAATTCTTTTTTTTACTTAAATTTAAATTGGCCAGCCTGCCGCTTAGGACATGTTTAATGGAAAAATAGCGGCCATATTCAATATGAAGCTTTTTAAGTATCGGTTCAAGCGCCCAGCAAGAGGGACATAAAGGGTCAATAAACATGTAAATTTCAACAGGCTTTTTTTCACTTTTTCCACATTGCTTTTTTGAACTTGTATGTCCAATTCTGCTCACTGTAATTCACCAGTTTCCTGCGTATCTGGTGTGTTTATCATATGTTGTGCAGTAAGATGAAGCCTAGCGTAAAATTCATCACGTAATGGTCCTTCCAAACCAACTTTATTCATCGCCTGTCTCATACAGGACAACCATGCTTCCGCCCGCGTCGGGGTTACTGGAAAGGGTAAATGGCGAGCGCGCATCATAGGATGTCCGTGTTCATCTGTATATAATGGTGGTCCACCTAAATATTGTGTAAGAAACTGCTTTTGTTTTCGAGCAATTTCAGTAAAAGAATTAGGGAAGATTGGTGCAAGGTCAGGATGTTGTGCAACCAGCCCATAAAAAGTGTCCACAAGACGGTGTAGGTTTTTTTCGCCGATGGCCTCATATGGTGTAGGCTTACTCTCAATCATGTTGACAACTCCTTTAGAATGTTTGTATGAGTTTATTTTAGCAATGGCTTTTTCATATCTCAAATAAATCGCTCAAAAGCTTAAATTAATCCTTAACTTCCTTAGTAATGTTTACAATGAAACCTTCTTTTAATTGAAAAAAAAGGATGAAAAAATATCCTTTTAATATTGGCTTTGTTACCGCTCCAGGCACAAGCGGTTCGTGGGCGGTCTGGGGAGCCTCCTCGTCGCTTTGCTCCTGCGGGGTCTCCCCTAACCCGTACTCCCACAGGACACTGAATTGCTTCCTGAATCCGCCCACGCACGAAGAAAATGCGTTAGCATTTTCGAGGAGTCTTCGTGCCTTCCGCTCCAATCACCTTGTTTAAAAAATCAACATTGTTCTTTAAAATGCGCTATTTTTTAATAAGTTTTTCTGATTGTAAAAGCGCTGGATTTTGTTTTCGGTTTTTCGGTGGGGGATGTTGTATTGATTCAATAATTCCTCGAAAATCTTTTGTCCAAGTTGTTCGTTTTCCACTTCGTATTCTAATTCATAGTCTTCTTTGTTTAAATAAAGACTGTGATCGAGAACGAGAATGCCACTTTTATAGTTCATTTCTGCTCTATTTGTTTTAAGCGACCCAAAATAACTAAGTTTCGAAAACACGATATCCATTTTTGAAATAATCTCTTTGATTGCCCCTGATGGAAGCTTTCCTTCCTGGATAGCAAGGGTTGCCTCCGCTTCCGTAAGATTTTGTGTTGTTTCTAGCAAGCCGATATTTGCCGGTTGTTTTAATGTCATTTCAAATTGCTGGCCCTTTTGGCGAATTCGTAAAGCGGACTGTTCATTCTTCAAGGCAAAATCTTTAGTATCAAAATAATGATTTTCCTGTGTAATCAATTTGCTTTCAACGGTGGTGAATTTTATTAAAAGAAGTTCATATTCTTCCTTGGTCAGCATATTTTTAAATTCTATTTCAATGTTTTGAAACATCCTCTACATTCCTTCCACGTAAGTTTCTTTTCTAATCATAACACGACTGCAATTTCTGGGAGAAATGGTTCGACTATGCTAAAATAGGGATGTGAAAATGGAGGTTAGATCATGAAAAAAAAATTAACAGCAATGAATGGAAAGATTACCGAGAATCAGATCACGTTTACCGTAGGTGAAGCCATCACTTATTTACGGCCCGCAGAACAAATTCTTGTTGACTCCGATCAGATTTCCTTTATTTATTTAATGGAAGATCAAGAGGACTACTCTTATATTGCATTCCCTGAAGAGACATGGGAGCTTTTAAAAACAGCAGTAAAGAACAAACTATCTGTATGGCTTTCCTTTAACAATGAACAGGTAGAATTATCCCAGTTTACAGAAGAGCTTGATTATATCATCAGTAATATTAGAGGAAACGGAAACTATGGGGATCAAATGGTTTCGAAGGTTGAGGAGAATTTTTAAAAGTTGTTTGGGGTGAGATCATGAACCACTGGGATAAATTTTTAGCTCCATATAAACAAGCAGTGGAAGAACTCAAGATTAAATTAAAAGGAATGCGCGGGCAGTTTGAACTTGACTCCAACCACTCGCCCATTGAATTTGTAACAGGTAGAGTAAAACCGATTGCCAGTATTTTAGATAAAGCATCCCAAAAGGGAATTGCCCTTGATCAATTAGAGGAAGAGATGCAGGATATAGCCGGTTTGCGCATGATGTGTCAGTTTGTCGATGATATACATACTGTTGTGAATTTATTAAGAAATCGAAATGATCTTGAAATTGTTGAGGAAAGAGATTATATCTCTCATAAAAAAACAAGCGGCTACCGGTCCTATCATGTGGTCATCCGTTACCCCGTGCAAACCATCCATGGGGAAAAAAAAATCCTGGCGGAAATCCAAATTAGGACATTAGCAATGAATTTTTGGGCGACGATTGAACATTCATTGAACTATAAATATAAAGGAATGTTTCCTGCTGATATTCATATGCGGCTGAAAAGAGCCGCGGAGGCTGCTTTTCGCCTTGATGAGGAAATGTCATTAATCCGAGGCGAAATACAGGAAGCACAAGCGTTTTTTACAAGAAAAAAAGAATTAAAGCAGGAAGAAAAGAATTAAAAACCGGTAAGGAGCGGGTTGAATGAAATTTGCGATTACTTCAAAAGGAGATCAAAAATCAAACATTCTGATGCACAAAATGAGAACCTATTTACTTGATTTTGATCTTGTATATGATGAAGACCAACCGGATATTGTTGTATCCATTGGCGGTGATGGTACATTGCTGTATGCTTTTCACCGGTATAGCAGCCGATTAGATAAAACTGCTTTTGTCGGAATTCATACCGGTCACCTTGGGTTTTATGCAGATTGGATTCCGGATGAAATTGAAAAGCTTGTAATTGCGATTGCTAAAACTCCTTATCAGGTGGTTGAATATCCTCTTTTAGAGGTCATCATTCGTTATAAGCATGCAGGACAGGAATCCAGATACCTTGCGTTAAACGAATCAACGGTAAAGGGCGTTGAGGGTACGCTTGTCATGGATGTTGAGATTCGTGGTGCGCATTTTGAACGATTCCGCGGGGATGGTCTATGTGTGTCCACACCTTCTGGAAGTACGGCCTATAACAAAGCACTAGGTGGGGCAATTATCCACCCATCGATTTCAGCCATTCAGGTTGCTGAGATGGCTTCCATTAATAACAAAGTTTTCCGGACAGTTGGCTCCCCACTAATTCTGCCTGCCCATCATACCTGTATGCTAAAGCCTGTAAACCATTCAGATTTTCAGGTAACGATTGATCATCTTACCCTGCTTCACAAAGATGTTAAATCGATTCAGTTTAGAGTGCCGGATGAAAAAATCCGTTTTGCCCGCTTTCGGCCGTTTCCGTTTTGGAAGAGAGTACACGATTCCTTTATTTCGGATTAATCTGCTGGAGGAAAGAAAATGTCTTCACAATTTGAACTTAATTGGGTAATTGATAAAAGAGATGCAGACAGGCAGGTTAAAGATTTTTTAAAGGATGAGGAAATTTCCCGGACTGCCTTAACAGATATTAAATTTAAGGGCGGAAGGATTCTTGTTAATCAAGTAGAAGTAAATGTGCGATACAAGTTACAAAAAGATGATGTACTTTCATTAATATTTCCTAAAGAAAAACCCGGTGAAGGTGTACTCGGGGAAGATTTACCCCTTGATATTGTGTTTGAAGATGAATACCTCCTTGTCGTAGTAAAACCTGCAGGTATGAGCACAATTCCTTCGAGAGAGCACCCAAAAGGAAGCCTTGCTAATGCCTTAGTGGGGTATTACCAGCGGATTGGATTAGAAGCAACCTCACACATTGTTACTCGGCTGGACCGGGATACATCGGGAATTGTCTTAATTGCTAAATACCGCCATGTTCATCATCTTTTTAGTAAGGATCAGCTAGTAGGCAAAGTAAGAAGAACGTATGAAGCATTTGCGGGCGGGACATTGGAGGATGATGAAGGGACGATTGAAAAACCAATTGGCAGGAAAGAGGATAGTATTATTGAAAGAGAAGTCCGTTCAGATGGCCAATATGCTTGTACCCATTATAAAGTATTGAAAAGACATAAAGCTTTTACCCATGCAGAGTTGCAGCTCGAAACGGGGAGAACGCATCAAATTAGGGTACATATGTCTTCGATTGGGCATCCCTTACTCGGAGATGATTTATACGGGGGAGAAACGACGTTGCTTAAACGGCAGGCATTGCATTGTAAAAAAGTAACATTTATTCACCCTCTTTTAAAGAAGGAAATGACGTTTACAGCTAAACTTCCAGATGATATGCAAGAACTTTTACAGGCTGACCGCTAATTCACATACTCAGTGTCAGCCTGTTTCGTTTTTAGTTATAATTACTCATTTTCAATCAAATTGCTTAAACTTTTCTTCTACATATGGCATAGTAGAATCCACAGAAATGATTTCCATTTCCGGATACCTCAGAGCAGTCAGTTTACCACCAAAAACAGCACCGGTATCAATATTATATGTATGGTTAATGATTCTTGCGTCCTTTACAGGTGTGTGGCCATAGACAATGCAGGCTTCGCCCTGATAAGCTTTTGCCCAATCTCGTCTAACTGGTGATCCATCCGGGTGCTTTTCACCGGTAATATCTCCGTAAAGAACAAATGTCTTAACCTTTGATCCGGATTTTCCTATCATTTCTTTCTTAATTCCAGCATGGGCAATAATAAGTTTTTTTTCGTCTAAAACTAAATAAAGCGGTGCATTTTCATAAAGGTCCATAAATTTTTTTCGAATTGATTTTTGAGCACGTTTGTCTAATACTTCATATTCTGCTACTGTTGTTTCTAAACCATGGGCGATTTGAACACGATTTCCAACAAAGAAACGGTACAATTTATTACAATGGTTTCCAGGAGTGTAATAAGCCTTTTGCTGCTCAATGACTAAGTTCCATACAATGTCAATCACTTTTAAGGACTCTGGGCCTCGATCGGTTAAGTCACCAACAAAACCAAGAACTCGTTTTTGGGGATGAAGCGGAATCCCGCTTTCCCAATTATAGCCAAGTTTAGTCGTCAGGTCTTCGAATTCCTTAAAGCAGCCATGAATATCACCAATAATATCTATTTTCATGGTATGAAGCCCCCTTTACCTTTCTATTTTTCGTTATTTTACTTTTTTTATTTTTGAGAGGAGGAATTAATTTGGCACAGCATGCGTCGGTTCTTTCTTTATTAATTGTTGTCACAATGGCATTTTTGACACCAATTATTCTGCATCGGCTTAAATTGAATTTTATCCCAGTAGTGGTTGCCGAAATTATTATGGGGTTAATCATCGGGAAAAGCGGCTTCAATGTCGTTCATCAAGATATGTGGCTTTCGACTTTATCCACCTTGGGATTTATCTTTCTGATGTTTTTAAGCGGTTTGGAAATTGATTTTACTGTATTTTCAAAAGGAAAGAAAAGAGAAATTCTTCCGAATGGAAAAAGAGAGCCGAATTCTTTTGCTGTCTCAACAGTTATTTTCATCGGGATTTTCATTTTTTCTTTAGTCTTATCATTTGTTTTTGTCATGCTGGACTTTATTCATAATGGATTCTTGATGACTCTAATTATTTCAACGATTTCATTAGGTGTAGTTGTGCCGACCCTAAAGGAAGGTAACATGATGAAAACGGTAATTGGCCAAATCATTCTGCTTATCGCAGTTATTGCTGATTTGGTTACGATGATTCTTCTGGCAGTCTTTGTCTCACTTTATGATAAAGGACATGGGAACACATGGCTGCTATTAATTTTATTTGCCGCAGGTGTTGGACTTTATTTTGTAGGAAAGCGATTTAAAAGCCGTTCTTTTGTCAAAGCGCTGGAAACGGGGACTTCCCAAATAGGCACAAGGGCTGTGTTTACGCTTATTATCGTCTTAGTGGGGTTATCTGAAACGGTTGGAGCGGAAAATATATTAGGAGCATTCCTTGCAGGCGTTCTTGTTTCACTATTGGCTCCGAATCAAGAGCTAGTTCATAAGCTTGATTCCTTTGGGTATGGTTTTTTAATCCCGATATTTTTCGTTGAGGTAGGGGTAAAACTTGATATTTGGTCCCTTTTTAGTGAAAAAAAGCTATTGCTGTTAATACCGCTTTTATTGATTGGACTGCTGCTATCAAAGCTTATTCCTGTTTATCTATTAAAGATTTGGTACGATACAAAGACAGTTTTGGCCTCAGGATTTCTCTTAACCTCCACCCTATCCCTAGTTATTGCAGCAGCTACAATTGGGGAGAGAATGAAGGTTATAACGGAACAAATGAGTGGAACACTAATTCTGGTGGCAGTTATTACGTCAATTTTTACTCCAATGGTTTTCAAAAAGCTTTTTCCAAAAGAAGTGGTTGCAAATCGAAAGGTCAGTGTATCTTTCCTGGGAGCCAACCAAATTACATTGCCAGTTTCAAGGGAATTAAAATCAGGTCTTTATGATCCAGTTCTGTACCATACAAAAATTGAGAAATCGGAAAAGCAGATTGCGAATTCTCTATTTGATATTGTTGAAATTCCGGACTTTTCGCTCGAAACGATTGGCCAAACGAAGATATATCAATCAGAAGTGGTAGTTATTTCCACGGGTGATGAAGAAATAAATGCCACGTTGTCAGTTGCTGTGAAGGAAAAAGGAGTTCCAAGGGTAATTGCCAGAATTGAAAGTCCTGATCTTGAAGAACACTTGAAGGAACATAATATTGAAATATTTTCGGTGTTTAAATCAACTAATGCCCTGCTTCGCTCTTTAATTGAATCACCGCGAGTGATTAACATTTTGACCAATCAAGAGATGGCACTGTATGAAATTGCCATGGTAAACGAGCAATTTGATGGGATGTCGTTAAGGAGATTTCCGTTTACAGGCGATATCATTTTTGTCAGGATTTTCAGAGGGAATGAGTCGATTGTGCCTCATGGTGACACAGAGCTGCAGGTAAACGACCGTTTAATTGTGACTGGATCCAAGGAATACGTTGACCAATTGAAAAGGGAGCTTGAATTTTGTGAGCATTGCTAAAAATCAACTAGATATGTACATACTTTCGAATATAGTGTAAAATTAGTACCAAGTGCTAATAACTTGTGTTAAATATAGGAGGAATAAATACATGTTTTCACTAAACGGAAAAACATTTGTAGTCATGGGTGTTGCCAATAAACGCAGTATTGCTTGGGGGATTGCCCGCTCTCTTCACAATGCAGGTGCAAGATTAATTTTCACCTATGTAGGGGAAAGAATCGAAAGCAGCGTCCGTGAATTAGCGGATTCTCTAGAAGCAGAAGGTACACTTGTATTACCATGTGACGTAACAAGTGATGAAGATATTGCAAAGTGCTTTGCAACGATTAAAGAAGAAGTGGGAACCATTCATGGAATCGCTCATTGTATTGCTTTTGCCAAAACAGAAGAATTAAAAGGTGAATTTGTAAATACATCCAGAGATGGATTCTTGCTTGCTCAAAATATCAGTTCTTTCTCCTTAACTGCTGTTGCCAAAGAAGCACGCGGTTTAATGACAGAAGGTGGAAGTGTTGTGACCTTAACCTATCTTGGCGGTGAACGTGCGATTCAAAACTATAATGTTATGGGTGTTGCAAAAGCCTCTCTTGATGCAAGTGTCCGTTATTTAGCTTCTGACCTAGGTAAGGATGGGATTCGCGTAAACTCCATTTCTGCAGGGCCGATCAGAACCTTATCTGCAAAAGCAATTGGTGAATTTAATTCAATCCTTAAGGAAATTGAAGAAAAGGCTCCATTGCGCAGAACGACAACTCCAGAAGAGGTTGGCGACACAGCCGTATTTTTATTTAGTGATCTTTCTCGTGGAATTACTGGTGAAAACATCCACGTTGACTCTGGTTACCACATTCTTTAATGAATAAACCCGCATTTTTGCGGGTTTTTTTATTTTGAATTTTAGATTAGAAGTGAACGAGTATGGGCATCGAGCATACATATAAAGTGAAGGACTTTGTATTGGAGGTGCTCAAGGTTTATGACAGAAAAGAAAAACCAAGGTCCATTACTTTATATTTACCAGCCTTTTTCAAAAACTCCTTCTATCAAAATGCAGGAAGTGTATTCAACTAAACAAGAAAAAACGCTTCCTATAGAAGAAAACAAACAAAAAGGCGAATCCAAAAGGAATTCTTTAAAGGAGGAATCGAACAAGGAGATTGTACCAATTGAGGTAACAATGTCAGAAAAAAAGGCTGCTGACAAAAAGGAGAAAAGTGACAAGCAAAGATATTCCTTTAAAAAGGTTAAAAGCTTTAAGGAAATGAACATGAAGGAACGTTTAAGGTATTTAGTGGATTTTCCAAAGGCTCTTCCTCCTGTACCGTGTGTATTTTATACAGTAGATAAAAATTATCAGGGGTATTTACAGGATTATCGGGGGCAGGAAATTACCATTCAATTCCATGATCAAACAACTAAAACGATTCCAGTGGCTGACTTAAAAGATGTCATCATGATTGGAATAAAAAATTAAACAATAAAAAAAGCCAGCCGTTATCGACTGGCTACTTTTATTAGTTACAAATTCCTAAGTTAACATCAGCGATACATTGTACTGCACAGAAGCATTTTAAATCAACTGTTACGCAGTCATTGCTTGCACGGAAACGGTCCACTTGGCAAACTCTTGAAAGGTCAACATTACCATTATTAACAAGGTTCACCGGAACAAAGTTTCCGCTTTCTCTGCGTCCAGGGATTAGAACACGAAGTGTTGCACAGCAGTTGTCAAATACATCTTCCACCCTGAAGAAGATTGACACACACGCATTATTTTCACCGTTAAAGAATGCATGGAATGGATTACCTTTTGCATCACTTAAAACAAACACACGTGTATCTACTGGTTCTCTTCTTGTAGGTGAAACTAATGAGCCAAGTGGTTCAGTAAAACAACTTGAACACTCCGCACACTCATTTTCAACAGCATTATCTTGTATATCTTTAATCGCACGAACTACTTCGCACACACAGCTGTCACCGTGAAAATCGTTATGATTATTTCCACAACCCATTTATTTTTCCTCCTTAAATCCGTGATATATATCTTACATTACTAACATATTTCACAGGGGCCTTTTGGGTTACGGACAATTGCCTTTTTTAAGAAAATTAGGCTAGTTCACTATATCAAGGAAAGGAAGGACAAATTTGTTTATGGATATTAGTCTTTTACAATTCACTATTTTGGGGCTAGCGGCCTTTCGGCTGACAAGATTATTGGTATTTGATAAAATTACAGAATTTCTCCGCAATCCTTTTTTTACGGAGGTGGTCGAAGAGAATGACCAGGGGGAAATGGAAGTATATTATGTGCCGAAAGAGACCCCCATCAAAAGATTCTTTGGGGAGCTTCTAAGCTGTTATTGGTGTACAGGAATTTGGTCATCCATCGCATTGGTCCTGTTACATTATGTTAATTCTGCTCTGTATGAGCCCGTGGTTTTGATTTTAGCGATTGCAGGACTGTCGTCCATTTTGGAAACCATCGTTCAAAATTGGCTTCAAAAGTAAAGGAAAAATGGTTATTTATAGAGACAAGATTTCATTTCATCACATATTCTAAAACATAATGTTACTGCAATGGGGTGGAGAGAACAGTGAATAAGCAAAATAAAAACAATCAAGGCTCAAGCCAAACCTTTAAAGAATCAAAGCGGATTAAAAAAAGTGGCTGTGGATGCGGGAAAAAGACACAGAAATAACAGAAAACACTGCTCGGGAACACCGGCAGTGTTTTTTTATCTTTAAAATAATCTTATCTGTCATAATTTTGGTTCAGGTCGAAAAAACTATAGGATAACAAGATTCTTACTAATGGACAAGGGAAGGAACTAAAAAATGATTTACTTTCAACGACTTATCCTACTTTCATGTGTATGTCTTTTAGTATCCTGCAACGGGAACCAAAAGGGAAAGGATAGCCAATTGGCTCTGATAAAAACAACCAATCCCAATCCGATTATGACCGATCGAGATAAAAAAACAACACGTGTTCAAAAAATTGAAAAGGCAGTCAGTTCTTTTCCAGAAATCTATGATGCGGCAGTCATCAAAGGAACAAAAGAAACACTTGTTGTTTATAAGGTTAAGCATATGCACCGCTTCAAAATGAAAAAAATCGAAAAAAACCTTACCGAATTCTTAGAAAAGAGATTTCCAAAAGAGGATATCACCGTTTCGAGTGATTATAAAATTTTCCTTGAAGCGGTTCGATTAAATGAGCGAATAGAAAGCAAGAAATTTTCAGAAAAAGATGCTGAAAAAAGGCTGCGTGAAATCATTAAAATGACAAAAGATATGACATAGAAGGGAGACATTGGAATGGCAAGCAAACAAAAAAATTTAACTCCACAGCAACAAAACTATCAACAACTGCAGCAAAAGCATGAGTTTAAACGGCCAGTTTTAAAAAATTGCTTGAAGGCTTTTTTCGTCGGCGGCTTGATATGTGTAATTGGTCAGGCTGTTAGTTACTTTTACATATATTTTTTCAATTTTACAGAGCAGACAGCTGGAAACCCAACTGTCGCAACAATGGTATTCTTTTCGATGCTTTTAACTGGTTTTGGAGTCTACGACCGTCTAGGTCAATTTGCTGGAGCAGGAAGCGCGGTACCGGTAACAGGATTCGGCAATGCGGTGATTTCTGCATCAATTGAGCATCGAACGGAAGGGTTTGTTTTAGGAGTCGGCGGAAATATGTTTAAACTGGCTGGGTCTGTTATTTTGTTTGGTGTCTTTTCGGCTTTTGTTGTCGCGCTCATTAAAACGTTACTGGTAATGTGGGGGGTTTTGTAATTGTTAAAAGGGCATCAATCTTGGGTATTTGCAAACCGGCCAATGATTATGGCCACGGGTGTATCAGGTGGCCCATTTGAGGCGAATGGGAATTTAGCGAATGATTTTGATCTATTACATGAAGACTTGTGGATGGGACAGGAAACATACGAAAAAGCACATCGGGTTTTGCTGGAGGAATCAATCAAGATGGCTCTGCAAAAAGCAAATGTTCATAAGGAGGAGGTTCAATTTTTATTTGCGGGTGACCTGATTAATCAAATAACACCGACAAGCTTTGCAGCAAGGTCGATGCAAATCCCTTATTTCGGTCTCTTTGGAGCCTGTTCCACATCCATGGAAGGATTAGCACTTGCTTCTTTTGTAATTAATAATCAAGGAGCGAAATATATTCTCACAGGGGCTTCGAGTCACAATTCAGCTGTTGAAAAGCAGTTCCGCTACCCAACGGAGTATGGCGGGCAAAAGCCGCCAACAGCACAATGGACGGTTACAGGGGCAGGTGTAGCATTGATGGCAGCCAATGATTCATCGAAGAATCAGCCTGTGACGATCTCCGCAACAATTGGCAAGGTAATTGACATGGGGTTAACAGATCCGTTTAATATGGGGGGAGCGATGGCCCCTGCCGCTGCGGATACGATTATGGCCCATTTTCGGGATTTACAATTGGATCCATCCTTTTATGATCTTATCATCACCGGTGATTTAGGGAGAGTCGGCCATGATACGGCTTTTGAATTAATCAATAAAAGCGGCTTAAAGCTGGAGCGAAAACAATTCCAGGACTGCGGCTTACTTATATACAAAAAAGATCAGCCTGTTCAATCCGGGGCAAGCGGTGCAGGCTGTTCAGCAACTGTTTTATATGGACATTTACTAAACCAAATGAAAAAAGGTGTTTACAAACGAATTTTAGTCGTAGCCACAGGTGCTTTGTTATCACCGTTAAGTTTCCAACAAAATGAATCTATTCCCTGCATTGCGCATGCCGTTGCTATTGAAATGAATGGGGAAAAGGGGTGATAAAATGCTTGCCATGTTTTTTTGGGCGTTCGTAGTTGGTGGAATTATTTGTGTGATTGGACAATTATTATTCGATGTGGCCAAACTAACACCGGGTCATACTTTAAGTTTACTGGTCTGCATAGGTTCTGTATTGGATGGGTTCGGCCTTTATGAGCCATTAATTGATTTTGCTGGAGCAGGGGCAACCATTCCAATCACGAGCTTCGGTAACTCTTTGGTACACGGGGCGCTTCAAGAGGCAGAAGCACATGGAATTGTAGGGGTTTTAACAGGGATGTTTGAAGTAACCAGCTCCGGAATTTCCGCTGCCATTATTTTTGGATTTATTGGAGCGCTCATATTTAGACCAAAAGGGTAGAAGCGTAGGAGCAGGACAATACTCCATTTTTTACTGCCAGTATTCGAAAAAAGGACGCTGCCTATACACTTTTTACAGTATTCTCATATGTTATAAGTGAGATTACTAAAGTGAGGTGACTAGGTCTATGTGCTTCGGATACGGATACGGCGGCTACGGCTATGGCGGCGGTTTCTACGGAGGTTCAACTTTCGTTTTAATCGTTGTATTATTTATCCTATTGATCATTGTAGGAACAAGCTTCATTGTCTAAGATTTTCTGATTTGCATTAAGGAAGAGGGCTGGCTATAAGGATGGCCAGCCTTTTCTTTGTTTTATGAACCTTTTTGACCTTCTTTCATACTATAAAGTAGTTGTTATGAAGGAGTGAGAATATAACATGGATAATGGGTTCTTTAAAAACATAGAAAAGAAAACTGGCGTGAACATGAAAGATATCTTTGAATTAGCGAATTCTTTGCAAAATGCAAATTTTAGGGATGAAAAAACAGTCCGGAATGTAATTAAAAGAGTGTCTCAAATTGCCAATAAACCAGTACCTCAGGAATTAGAAGATCAAATTGTTAAATCGATTATAAACGATGGAAAATCGCTTGATTTTAATACCATTGCAAATATGATGAATAATAAAAAATAAAGACAAAGGCCACTTTCCTATAAGGAAGTGGGCCTTTGTCTTCTTTTGATTAATGGTGCCAAAAAACGTGAGCGATTTGCTTTTTTGCCTCTACGGTTACTTGGAACAGAGATGTAAAGCTGTTCCTTTGCACGTGTCATCGCAACGTAAAATAATCTTCTTTCTTCTTCTAATGCTGAATAGTCACCGTTCCGGTAGCTCTCTAAGGCAAAATCATGCGGCAGGCTTCCATCCACAGCACCAAGAACATAAACGGTTTGATACTCGAGTCCCTTTGCTCGATGAATCGTACTTAAAGTAATGGCCTCAGTAAAATGCTTACTTAAATTTTTGATTTCCTTATTCATCGCAGACATATGTTCTGCATGAGCCAATAAGGCTTCAATTGTACTAAAATTTTTCGCTGCTACTTTCAGGTCCTTAATATCATCCGAACCTTTCTCCAACATATTTGATTCATTTCCCCGCTTCTTTAGGAAATCCAGAAATCCAATATCCTTTTCAATCATTTCAATGGCTGTAAGCGGGGCCATTTGCTTTAATGTCCGGATGGTGGGGACTGCTTTTTTTAATTTTTTTTCCTGAAAGGCATGCGCCGTTTTATAATAGGATAGGGCCTCTAAATAACTACAATCCTGGAGGATACTCATTGCTTTTAAGTCTCTTAAAACTGATTGTTTTAAGAACAAAAAGGGCAATATATCAGACAAAGCAGATTGGTCATCTTCATTCAAGCTTAATCTTAAGAAGGAGAGGAGGCTTTTTACAATCCTTCGGTCGTAAAAAGCCTCTACATCCTGCTCAATCCGAAAGGGAAGATTTGAACTGGCTAACCGTTCAAACACGGCACGTGCACCTGCGTTCGTCCGGTAAAGTATTGCAAAATCGGAAGGCTTCGCACCCTGTGTGATTTTTTCCTGTACATCTGTCACAATCATCGTTGCCTCTTCCTCTTCATCGTTAGGGAAAAATAAAGTGGGAGCTACTCCAGTCGAGTATTGGGCTTTCATTTTCTTCAGTCTTCTTATTTTATTAGCGGCAATCATTTGATTAGCTGCTGTAACAATTTCATGTGAAGAGCGATAATTTTCTTCAAGGGTAATTACTTTTGCATAAGGGAAATCTTTTTCAAATTCAAGTAAATAACTAGGATCACTGCCTCGAAAAGAATAGATCGCCTGATCGTCATCTCCGACAGCGCAGACATTTTTATGTTTTCCCGCTAGCAATTTAATCAGTTCGTATTGCACCTTGTTGATATCTTGAAATTCATCAATAAGGAAATATTGAAATCGATTTTGATATTGTTCAAGTAATTCAGGTGTGGAGCTTAACAGCTGATAACAGCCAATGAGCATATCATCAAAATCAAATAATTGTTCCCTTTCCTTATATTCCTCATATTTTTTATAAAGGAAAAGCGCCTTTTCTTCCCATTCCGATGTAGGTCTAATATCGTTTGGAAAAAGAAGTGAGTTTTTCCAGAAGCCGATTTGCTGAAGGGCTATATCATAGGCAAACTCTTTTTCCGACAATTCTATCTCTTTCCCGGCATCCTTGAGAATTCTATCCCGCTGCCAATCTTTCTTTAAAAGGCGGTCTGAAGTCCATTTATCCCTGGAATGGAACATAAGAATTCGATAAAAAATGCTGTGGAAGGTGCCGGTAACGAGTTTATTTATGGCTTCTCTTTTCATTTGCGGATAGGAAAGTAAGCGGCTTTTCATTTCACTTGCAGCTTTGGAAGTGAAGGTAACCAGCATAATGTTTCGCGGGTCAATCTTTTTGACCTCTAACATAAAGGCTGTTCTCGCTGTTAACACCCTTGTTTTACCACTCCCGGCGCCGGCAAGAACCAATAATGCCCCGTCTGTTTCTGAGACCGCTGCTGCCTGTGCCTCATCAAGAACGACATCCGATTTTGCTAACTGTTGTAAGTAAGGAGATTGGTATTCTATCGAGTTTACTGCATTTTTCTGAAAGGGAGTCTGTGCTTCAAGGACTTTTGCTGTTTTGAAGACTTGGACGGATTTAGGTGTCTCCAGGATTGTTCTGCCTTTTGGAAGACGGAAGCCATCCACTTCTTTATGGCTTTGGTTGGTTTCTTCGTTCCTTTCCTGAACGACTGGTTCCGGGCAATCCGGAATGGTTGAATGAGTATGCGAAAAATGAGGTGATTCCTGAATGCCAAGAATTAAGCGAACACTCTCACGGCAAACGGGACAAACTAACTCACCATTTTTCCCCGCTAAATATATTTTTTGATATTCATCCCGATCTAATTGATCGAGTATAATCGTTTGGTTTTGGTATAGCACAGTTTTCATAGTTTTTCCTCTGTCTCTTAAAAATAAAGCAACATGTTTAATCATAACAAAACCCTGAAGTAACAAAAAGGCTTGAAAAATAGAAAAGTGGTGTATGGTTTGCCAGTGTATATGAAAAAGAGGTGGGACGGTAAAAGGATTGGGGTTACCTTTACCGTATGCAGGAAAAAAGAGAGGTAGCGGGAACTAAGCGGGGTACATAGTGCCCGTGAAGAAGCAAAAAGAGTGGAACGGGCAATATGAAACGGATAAATTACAAAAAATAGTCGAGTGAATGGGCAAAGCTGATAAATAATAGGTAGAAAAATAGAAAAGCACCTCCAAACAAAATAAAAAACCGAGTATAAAATCTAAAAGATTTTACACCCGGTTATTTTAAATTAAATCTTTTTCACCATCGTTTTATGGGGGATTCCCGCATCCATGAATTCTTCGGAAACAACTTCATAGCCCAATCCACCATAAAAAGGAATTGCGTATGTCTGAGAATTCAGCTTTAATTTTTGAATCCCCATTTTCCGTGCATAGTCTTCGATCCCATTCATAATCGTTTTTCCTGCACCAGTACCTCTAGCCTGTTTCATTATGCAAATACGTTCAACTTTTCCAAACCCATCCACTAGGCGAAAACGGCCGGCCCCAATTGGCGAGCCTTCATGATACAGCACAAAATGAGTTGCTTCTTCCTCGTGCTGATCAATCTCTTCCGCCTCAGGGACATTTTGCTCGTCGATGAATACAGTTCTTCTTACAGAAAAAGCATCTTCTAATTCTTTTTCATTCTCAACAATCTTTACAGTCACTTTTTATTGATCCCTTCCAAGACGAAATGTTTCATATACAGTCCAAGAACCATTTTCTAATTGATAAAGAAGATGGAACCGGTCAATCTTTTCCTCATGATCAAATTTCTTCATACGCAATGAACCGTAAATATCTGAGTGCTCATCATTTGAAAGTTTTTGACCAAGCGTAATATGTGGAACAAATTTATATTCAGGGGCTTCTTGATTTAGTTCATGATTAATTTCAACATGCAAATCGTTTAATTCAACAGTTGGCTCAACCTTTAAATAGATGACATTGTTTACAGGCTGAAAAGAACTTACTTTGGTTGTTTTGATCGAGAATGGATAGTGGTTACCGGCAATTTTTCGCAATTTATCGGCAACTTGTTTAGCATCATCCTCAGTAGCTTCAAAAGCATTTTTTAATGTTATATGTGGAGTAATTAAAGAATAATGCGGGTCATAACGTTTACGATAGGAATTTACTAAATCTTGAAGAGTTTTAGATGGAAAAATAACAACACCAAATTTCATATGTATACCTCCGTTAGTCAATTTTTCCTATATAAAAATAGGATTCCAAAATGAAAATATTATTCATAAATAATTATAGCAAATTTTCAAAAAATATAAAATTACTTTGCCTCACTATGTGTAATAAGCTAAAACATCATTGTAAGAGCACGTCTTAAATCAGGTTGCCAGTATTTCCAAGTGTGGTTTCCATCAAATTCCTCATAAAAATATGAAAATGGCTTGTCTTTCATCACTTTTGAAAGTTCTCGATTTGGCTCAATGAAATTACTCACTTTTCCATCGGTAGTGGGTACCTCTGTTTCCTGGTTTCCAACCACATGATAGACCTCCAAAAGCTGCGGTTCAGAACAGCTGCGGACCCTTTCAAGGACCTGTTCGTTAACTAATGGTGATTGCAATAATACTTTCCCAAAGGTATGAGGGTATTGAAGCGCTGTCAAAAATGAGACGGTTGCACCAAGTGAGTCGCCAATCAAGGCCCTTGTGGTTCCGATTTGATATGTCGGGAATTCGTTTTCGATAAAAGGAACTAATTCATGAGCAAGGAAACGTATGTATTGTTTGTTTTGGTCACCCTCTGGATGGTATTTTCTGCGGCGGTCCTCTACATTTTTATAGGGTATCCCAATCATGATTAAATTTTCAATTTTACGCTCAAAAAGTAATTCGTCTGCCAACCGTCCAATTCTCCCCAGTTGAAAATAGTCCTTTCCATCTTGTGCAATTAAAAGGGAATATTTATAAAGGGGTGAGAAATTTGCCGGTAAATAGACAAGAAGCTGCATTTCTTCTCCAAGTTCTAAACTTTGAAAGGTAAGTTCTTTAATTGTGCCTTTTGGATAATTCATTGATGATACCTCCAATTTTAAACTGTACAAATGCATTCTAACATAAAGATAGTTGAATTGTTTATTGGAAAGAGGGGATGGCTGAGCAGAAATAGTGGGATGAAAAGTGAGATTATGTGAGAGGGGTGGTACGAAAAGTTTGGGGCCATCCTCAAGATTAAGACTAATGGAGATATCGATGCTTAGAGCGAGCATCTGGCATAATGGATAAAATATTTTCCCGGCGAAAAGTCCGAACCTGTTTGCGAAGCAGGCAATAGGCCAGAATGTATTCATCATTGATTTCCTTCACAATTAATTTTCTCTGGGATAGTTGTTGATTTTCTGAAAGATAAATCATTTCTAACGGCAGATGTTCTTCGATTGAACGATATAGAAGACCTTCCATGTAAATTCACACCTTTCTTTTTAATATAGTATTATTATATCCGAACATTCGTTCTTTATTCAATATATTTTAGAACATACGTTCTTATGAATTATTTCCAATTTGTATTCAAAAAATACAAAAAGATATTGACTTTTTTTGCTACATAATTATAATTAATATTGTACTTAACTATTATGATCTGTTAGCTCAGCTGGGAGAGCGCAACCTTGACAGGGTTGAGGTCACAGGTTCGATCCCTGTACAGGTCATCATAACAGAACCTTGATAATGTTGAATTATCAAGGTTTTTTCGTTGTTACAGGTTATTAAGATATAGTAATACAGATTAGTTGGTGGCAGATTGGTGGCAAAAAATAAACCCGCTTTAATTGCGGGCTGTTATACTTTATTCTTAATATTTGGCTGAAAAAATTGATCAAAAGTGTTTGCTGCTGCTTCATCTGCACTGTCCAATCCATGTCCGTACAAAGCCATAGTAAGACATATGGATGTGTTGGTGGATGCAGACCAACAAAAACAAAAATATAACCATTTGTTGCTATAGGGGTTCTATTTTTATTCTAAAAAAAGCAGGTGAAACCTCACCTGTCCTTTTTACCCTGTTTATATATAATTATTTCAAGTGCCTTCTACAGGTTCTATAGTAATCCTCAACTTTTTGGCTACATAACCAGTTGTACTTGCTTGGATCAGTATGGTGACTAAGATGGCAATAAACGTTATAGAAGCAATTTGGTTAGCGTAATCAACTTTTGCAGCAACAATCATCCCTGACAGAGCGGCAGGAATAACTCCTGTTTCCCGAACCCAGAACATAAACAAAATTTCATTCATTTTCCATTTTGCCTTCCGGTCTGGTAAAGTACAAAGAAGGACCGCAAGTGGTCTAGCAATAAACATAAAGACAAGCACAACCAAAATTCCTTGTATCCAATACTGGCCTAAGATCCGAAAATCTACCTGGGTTCCTAACAGCATAAAAATAAGGGTTCTCATAATTAAGGTTAGGGGACTGGAAAAGGCAAAAACCGTTGAGTTGGTTTCTTCTGCAATATGTAACCTAAAAAGTTGTGGGTTTCCTGAGATAAGACCCGCAGTGAATGTAGCCATAAAGCCGCTGGCTTGAATAAATCCTGCTGCTAAATAAGAGCTTATGGATACAAGCAAGCTAACCACAATGCTGTATTTTTTTAAAAAGCCAAAGCGTTGTTCTGAGGTTAACAGAATACCGATAAAACCAATCACTGCTCCAACTAATATTCCACCACCAGCTTCTCGAAAAAAACTCCATATGATTGAAGAAATGGATAATTCTGTATGTCCTATTATAACCCCAAGTAAGGTAAACGTTAAAATAGATCCTGTTGCATCGTTAAAAGCGGACTCACTTTCAACTGTTCGTCTTACCTTCTCTTGAATGGCTATTTGTTTAAATACCGGCATCAAAGTGGCCGGATCTGTGGATGCAATAACTGAAGCTAGAAGCAGGGCGTAAAGAATGGGTATATCTAATAAATAGAAAGCGGTAACAGCCACAACGGCAGCCGTAATGATCACTCCTAATATAGATAGAAGAGAAATCGTAACCCAAACTTTTTTAAGTACTGAAAAGTGTATTGCAATGCCTCCTTCAAACAGAATTAATATCGATCCCAATACAATGATAAATTGGTAGGAAACAGAGTCATTGGGAACTGTAATCAAATTGAAAACGGATGGTCCAATTAAAATCCCTACAATCATAAACAGGGCTACGTCGGGAATTTTAATTCTTTCGGAAAGTTTAATAGCGATTAATCCAAAAAGAAAAACCATGGTGATCATGTATAGTTCACGTTGAACAAAATGCATTACACTTGCTTCCATGTGATCTCTCCGTTCTCTTTTTGTTTTTCATGATTATAGGTTGTTCCTTATGCAGTTCATCTATGAATACATTTAATTAAATTTGAACGAATACCAAAATCATGAGTAATTTAAAGAAAATGTTGAATTTTATTAGAAAAATGAGCAAATGATAGGTTATTTAATAAAATATACCTCTTTACAGCTTTTTCAAATGGAGCTAAAATGACCTCATATTGAACATCTAATTAAATAGTTCGGCCTAATTTCGACATTTGGGAACGGAGGAACCAATTTTTGGGGGTTAATTCTAATACTGTAGAAAGGATGAGAATATTCTCTTTCGCCATCCTACCCGTCAGCTAACTTCGTCGGCTAAAGCGAAGGAGGTCTGTGACCGCCTATTCAGGGGGCTTTTTTGTTTCATTGGACAAATTGAAGCATAGGAGCAGCTTGAAGTTAAAATAGGTGTTTTTTTGTGCCTATTTTTGAGAAAGATACATGGGAGACGGAACACTAAGAGAGCAAAGTTGCTGGCTATGTGTTAAGTAGACCAATGTTACTTTTTGCCTATGTAATGGAAGAACATTTTTTTTGCTGTCTGTTAATTCAGATTTATGCCGGGAATATGGTTTTGTTCCATCTTGGGAAAAAGTAAGTATTGGTCTATTTTTTTGTGAATAAATACAAAACGGGTGATGATACGGATGTTGAATGGCTATATGATGAAAATGAATCTAGTTGTACCAAAAGCAACTATCCAGCTTGACAAAAAAGTTTATGGGGTTGGTACTAATATAAACGGTTCCATTGAGCTTAAGGGTGGTCTTATTAAAAATAAAGTGAAAAGGTATGATATTGATTTAATTAAAAAAGATCCAAATTCTCATGAAGAAGAAACTATCAATAGCCATACGGTTTTATTTTCTTATTCTAGTTTACCTGATAAATCAGAAACCATTCCTTTTACATTTTATATCCCTGAGAGTATTCGAAAAGATAGGGGATCTCTTCTTTATACTTTAATAATAAGGATTGTTTTAGCCAACTCTAAAAGTATTACACAATGCCTTCCAATTATGATCAATAATGAAAATGGTTTTAAAGAAATGGATGTGGCATATTAAATCCACCTGTGGGTGGCTTTTTTTTTGAATAATTGATTAAGAAAATATTACATGAGACATCTATAATTTTCCTTGGCTAATTTGTGAATGACAGCAGATTTTAAAGATAAATCAAGTAATAAAATTCAGAATGTACATATACAAACTGGAACCAACTTATTGAGTGGTATTTTTTATTGGATTACATTAATTAGTTTTAGGAGATACAGCAGGAGGTTTTAAGATGCAAAAACAATATGCAGTCATTGGAATGGGTAGGTTTGGCTCAAGTGTTGCTGCCGCCTTATTTAAAGAAGGAAATGAAGTACTAGCTATTGATAAAAAGGAAGAAAACATTGAGGATAATCAGGACTCCGTTACACATGCAGTTATAGGGGATACGACCGATGTATCGACCCTAAAAAATGTAGGGATACGAAATTTTGATACTGTCATTGTAGCGATTGGCGATGATCTTCAAGCAAGTATTTTATCCGTTCTCCTACTTAAAGAATTAGGAGTTAAGCATGTTGTGGCAAAGGCTATAAATAAAAGTCATGGACAAGTTTTGGATAAAGTAGGAGCGGATCGTGTAATTTATCCTGAGAAAGACATGGGAGAAAGGCTTGCACATCAGTTAATGTCATCTCCAAACGTTTTAAATTTCATTGAACTGGCAGATGACTATAGTATTGAAGAAATTAAAGTACCTGCAAGTATGAATGGACAAAACCTCCGCGAAATCAATATGAGGGCAAATTATAATATAACCGTCATCGGTATAAAAAATAAAAATAAAATTGATATCTTGCCAAATCCGGAAACCCCGCTAAAATCGGATGACATCTTGATTGTAATTGGAGAAAATGAAGACTTACAGAAATTCTCCCATATCAGTTAATTAAATTAATATCAAAACGCATAAAGCAATTTTGAAAAGGTTAGTGGAAAAATTTAATAAAGGGGGATAAAAGGTGGGTTCCTTTAAACGAAAAGGTAATCTAATTAAATTACATCCAGCCCAAATTCTTGTTATAGGGTTTGGCAGTCTTATTTTAGTAGGGACTCTGCTATTAATGCTTCCATTTTCCACTGTGGAAGAAGGAAGCGGTCTTAACTTTATTGACGCTTTGTTTGAGGCAACATCTGCTGTGTGTGTAACAGGATTAGCAGTTGTGGATACGGGAACAACATTTACATTATTTGGTCAAATCGTTCTTCTTTTCTTAATCCAGTTCGGCGGATGGGGATTCATGACAATTGGTATATTTATGTTTATCATCTTAGGAAAGAAAATAGGACTAAAAGAGAGGTTGCTATTACAGGATTCATTAAATGTATTAACGCTATCAGGGGTTGTGAAGCTTGTTTTGCGAATTATTAAAATAACATTGATTGTTGAAACAATTGGTGCTGTTATTTTAGCCATTCGCTGGTCTTTTGAAATGCCATTGGGCAAGGCCATTTATTATGGTATCTTTCATTCCATTTCTGCATTTAATAATGCTGGTTTTGGCCTCGAACCTGATAGTTTGAGTAAATGGGTGGGGGACCCAACTATAAATTTAGTCATTACTTTTTTATTTATGATTGGCGGTATTGGTTTTACTGTAATAATGGATACTTGGCAAAAGAAATCATTTCGAAAATTATCCCTGCATTCTAAAGTAGCTTTACTAATGACCTTTATTCTTATCATATTAGGTACAATGATCATTTTTGCATCTGAGTTTCACAATCCTGCAACTATTGGAAAGCTTAGCTTAGGGGATAAATTATGGGCATCTTATTTTCAAGGGGTAGTGCCTCGCACAGCAGGTTTTAATACCATTGATTATGGAGAAATGACTTTATCATCTCAGGTGTTTACAATGGTTTTAATGTTCATTGGGGCATCGTCTGGTTCCACAGGCGGAGGAATCAAAGTAACAACCTTTGCTATTATCCTTCTTGCTTTTTGGACCGTTCTTACAAATCAAGATAATGTAAATATATTTAAAAGGAGAATTCCTTGGCAATTAGTGAATAAATCATTGTCCATTGCAGTAACTGCTATGATTTTTATTTTTACCATTTTCTTTTTATTAACTTTTACGGAAAAAGCAGATATGAATAAAATCCTTTTCGAAACGATTTCCGCTTTTGGTACAGTTGGTTTATCAGAAGGATTAACAGGAAACCTTTCGCCGCTTGGTAGACTTTTGATTACCTTAATGATGTTTATTGGAAGACTTGGACCGTTAACAATGGCTTTCGCTCTTATGTTAAATAAGAAAGAAGGAAAACTAAAATATGCTGAAGAAAAAATATTAATTGGATAAGTAATTATAAATTAGGCCTTAAGGAATGAAAAATCATCATCCTTGTTGTTTTTAAAAGAAGAGAAAAGACTAATTCTAGATTTTACTCGAATTTATTATTATTAATGGGCACTCACTAAAAGTGAGTGTTTTTTATTATATGAACTATATTCTTAATCCAGGGAAAGCCACTGAGGCTCTCCCTTTATCCTTCATCCCATCCGGGACCCGAGTCTATAATTAAACTAATGCACTTTCTTGAATTTCAATTCCACTGTTCATGAACATTTCTATGTCTTCTTTGGTATTTGAAATGCCGCCTACACCAAAATTCTCAATTAAGAAGTTCGTTACGTTTGGTGATAAGAAAGCTGGTAATGTTGGTCCAACGTGAATATTTTTCACACCTAAGTAAAGTAAAGCTAAGAAAACGATAACCGCTTTTTGCTCATACCATGCGATATTGTAAGATAACGGTAATTCATTTACACTTTCTAATCCGAATGCATCTTTCAGCTTCAATGCAGTCATGACTAGTGAGTAGGAATCGTTACATTGACCGGCATCAAGCACCCTTGGAATTCCGTTGATATCACCTAAATCTAGCTTATTGTATCGATATTTAGCACAACCGGCAGTTAAAATGATCGTATCTTTCGGAAGTTCTTCGGCAAACTCTTTATAATAAGTTCTGCTCTTATGGCGGCCATCACAGCCAGCCATTACAAAGAATCGTTTAATATCACCCTTTTTCACAGCTTCTACAACTTGATCAGCTACTTGTGCTACTTGATTATGCGCAAATCCTCCAACAATTTCACCTTTTTCAATTTCTACTGGTGGTTGGCATTTCTTTGCATGCTCAATTATAACGGAGAAATCTTTAGTACCATCTTCATTTTTAGGAATATAGGTTACATCCTGGACAGCAGTTGCACCAGTTGTATACATTCTTCCTTTATAAGATTCCCTTGGTGGTACAATACAGTTTGTTGTCATTAAAATTGGACCGTTAAAGCTCTCGAATTCACGAGTTTGTTCCCACCATGCATTTCCGTAGTTACCGACAAAATGGTCATATTTTTTGAATGCTGGGTAATAGTGCGCTGGAAGCATTTCACTATGTGTATACACATCTACTCCCGTGCCTTCCGTTTGTTTTAAAAGTTCTTCCATATCTTTTAGGTCATGACCGCTAACTAAAATTCCCGGATTTTGACGTACACCAATGTTTACTTTTGTCATCTCAGGATGACCATACGTTGATGTATTTGCTGTATCTAATAGCTCCATGGCATGAACACCGTACTTTCCACATTCCATTGAAAGTTCGATCAATTGTTCCATACTTACGGAATCATCTGTAATCTTTGCTAGTGCTTTTTGCATAAACGCATTTAGCTCTTCATTTTCATAGCTTAGATTTGCTGCATGCTCTAAATATGCTGCCATTCCTTTCAAACCGTAAGTCACTAACTCTCTTAATGAACGAATATCTTCATCTCTTGTAGCTAAAATACTAACTTCTTGAGAAGCAGATTTCATTTCAAGCTCATAATTGGTTTCACGATACCAAGTGACAAAGTCGCTATTATTGTCTAATGTGTACCCTGCATTTCTGATTGCCGCTTTAATTTCTTCCCGGAGCTTTAGTCCTTCTCTTACTGTATTAAAAAATTCATTTTTATCCCAATTTGCATTTGTAATCGTCATAAAGAGGCCATTTATGATAAACTGATCAGTTTTCTTTTGATTAATCCCGATTTCACGGGCCATTGTATTCACAATCGCTAGTCCTTTAATCGTGTAAATCAATAAATCTTGCATATTTGCTAAATCATCTTTTTTTCCGCATACTCCAACAACTGTACAACCTGTTCCTTTTGAGGTTTCTTGACATTGAAAACAAAACATACTCATTTTAATTTCCTCCAGTGAATGATTGAATAAGTATCATAAGCAATTAGCGATATAATCAACGTGTTTACATCGTTATTGTAAATTCATTTATTATAAATTTGGAGTGCTTTATGGATCTGTTCACAAACAAGCCAAAAAGATTTGAACACTTCGTGACAAAAAAGACAAGTGGATGCGGTTTGCATTAAACGCCTAGTTGAATTTTTGGGCCGTTTTAAATGATGACCCCAATCAGGAAAAATATTTTCATTTTGGAGATATAGAGGCCGTCTTTGATGGTGACAAGATCCCCTTTTTAGGTGGATGGACTCAGCGAAACTGAAAGGAAATTCAAATTTAAAAGCCCAATTTCTCAGTAAATTGAGAAATTGGGCTTTTTTCGTTTCTCCATTAATGGATCTCTTTAGTAAATCTTCTGTTTATTTATTATTTCTAGTAACTGGGGAGGATGTCCAAGATTTATGGAATAATTGCAAATTGTTTAGATTTTTTACAACAGAATCGAAGGTGCAGTTCATCACGAGTCAAAATAATCAGTTGCAAACGTGCGAAATGTTTGTGCAGCAGTCGATAAGTATCGTGTTTCCACCCAATTCAACCCAATCACTCTCTCGCAGACAGGTTCTCTGATCTTCAATTTTACAGGTAAGTTGCTATTGTTTTCTTTCCACCAATGGGCAGGAATAAAAGCGGTTCCCAATCCTAATTTCACCATGTCGAAGATAACTTCAGCGTCGTTACATTCAAACGCGATATTGGGGATGAAACCGGCTCGATTACAAAATTCGATAGTTAAATCACGGAGAGCGTAGTCTGCTGTAAGACTGATGAACTTATCGCTGGCAACTTCACAGAGATTAATTTGGTCACGATTTGCGAGTGGATGTTTGGTAGGAACAGCCAGGTAAATGTCTTCCGTTAACAAGGGATTACAGCAAATGCCAGGTTGATGGAGGGGCGGTGAGGAGATACAAAAATTAATTTCTCCATTTACAAGGTGATGTTGTATCTCCTTTGTTGGGAATTGTAATAGCCTAATATTGACATGAGGGTATTGTGACAGAAACGCACTGATAAGATCCGGTAACAAGCGTGTGGTGGTCGTGCCCAAATGAACAACCCCATTTTCAAGGCCTGCCATGTCAAGTAATTCACGGTTTGCTTCTTCCAACTCAGTAAAAACACGATTAACTCGGCAAAGGAATGCTTTTCCGAATGGGTTCAGCCTGATTTGCTTCCCTTGACGATCAAATAAGGGGACGCCTAAAGACTTTTCCAACCTGGAGATTGTTTTGCTCAGTGATGGCTGAGCGATATGCAGTTGTTCTGCAGCTTTCGTCATATGCTCCATACGGGCAAGAGTTTGAAAATATCTTAACTGGAGTAGATCCATATTTATCGCCTTCCTTTATAGCTTAGAATCTATCGATATATAGAAAATTATGTATTTAACTTTATAAAAAATCAAGTGTACAATCATATAAAAGATTTAAAATGACTAAATTTTCAATCACTTTAAATTGAATCTAATGTGACTTTGATGAGTAAAGCGGGAGAAGCCACTTTTCAAACATCAGTTGAAAGAGCACTGCATGACACTGATACGTATTCAAAGGGAAATCCTGGATATGAAAGGTTCTATATATAAGCGACCTGGAATCAAAGTGTTCATAGAATTGGATGCAAAGTGGTAATAGAGATTTGTTTTTACCAATATTTCCGGATGATATGTTTTGGCAAACAACAATATAGCGCCAATAGGGGAGTTAGAAAATTAAAGTAAAAGAAAGCGGATACATCCCTGCTGTAGGTAAAGAACAACTAAGAATTTACTCATAAAAAATCTTTGAGAAATATATTTTCAGGGGCACCAACTTGATAATCCTTTCTAACAGGGAATCAAGCTATATAAAGTAATACTTACTAAAAAATGGAGGCAAGATATCAATGGAATTATCAGGGAAAGCGAAATTTAATTATTGTTCAGAAGTCGTTTGGGAAGCGATGCATGATCCAGAATTGCTGAAGAATGCCATCCCAGGATGTCAAAACTTAAACTTGGTTGGAGATGGTAAATATGACGTTGAGCTTAAGCTTGGTGTAGCAGCTGTAAAAGGGGACTACACGGGTAAGGTTAAATTAGAAGACGTCCATGTACCATCTCATTATATCTTGACTGCTGAAGGTAGTGGGAAGCCAGGATTTGTTTCCGCGAAAATGGATTGTAAAATTATACCTGAAGGAAAAGGCTGTCAATTAATTTGGGAATGCAATGCAGATATAGGAGGAATGATTGCTGGGGTTGGAAGCAGGGTCATCGGAGGTATTGCCAAATTCATGGCCGGTAAATTCTTTAAAGATATAGAAAAACAGCTAAATGTTCATCAAAACATTTAATGTATAGAAATTCAAAGTGATTTAGTATTTTATTCCGAATGGAGGGATTCCTATGAAACCAGCAAAGTTTAATTACCTTCGACCTTCGAGCATAGAAGAAGCCGTACAATATTTATCCGAATACGGGGAAGATGCGAAAATCATATCTGGTGGCCAAAGTTTGATTCCTCTATTGAATATGAGGCTTTCAACACCAAAATACTTAATCGATTTAGGAAGAGCTGAGGGGTTAGGCTATATCCGAGAAGATGGAGAATTCCTCGTTATTGGAGCTTTGACCAAACATTGCGAAATAGAAAAATCTGAATTGGTTAAAGAAAAGTGTCCATTATTGTCGGAAGCAATCCGGTGGGTAGGCCACGCACAAATTCGTAATCGGGGAACTGTTGGTGGAAGTATCGCCCATGGTGATCCATCGGCTGAATTACCATGTGTGATAACGGCTTTAAGGGGAGAAATTGTTATTGCCGATGCAAATGGTGAAGAAGTCTTTTGTCCTGAAGAATTTTTTCTTACTTATATGCTTACTTCGCTACAGCCAGATCAATTGGTTAAGGAGGTTCGTTTCCCCATTACAAAACCATCAAGCGGTTCTGCATTTGTTGAAGTAGCGAGAAGACATGGGGATTTTGGACTTGTCGAAGTGGCTGCAGTCGTTGATTTAGATGCGGATAGTCGTTTTTTAAGTGTCAATTTAGCCATTGGCGGTGTAAATTCTGTTCCTACACCATTAGAGGATGTGGAGAAACTTCTAATCGGCAAAGAGGCGTCCGAGGAAATATATGAAGAGGCGGGTAATCTAACAATGGAAATTGTTGAACCGGAATCTGATCTTCATGGGACTGCCGAATATCGAAGAGAACTTTCTGGAACTATAGTTATTCGTGCATTAAAGCAAGCAACCGAACGTGCACAGGGAGGCGGAGGATTATGATAGAAAAGGTTAAAATAAACCTAAAAGTTAACGGTCATCATATCGATAGAGAGGTAGATCCTAGACTGCTGCTGTCAGATTTTATTAGGGAGAACTTGTTACTTACTGGAACGCATGTCGGCTGTGAACATGGAGTTTGCGGGGCTTGTACAATTCATTTAGATGAGGCCCCCGTTCGCTCATGTTTAGTGCTTGCTGTTCAAGCAGATGGCTGTGATGTCAAGACAGTGGAATCACTTATGCAAGAAAATGGTGAACTTAATTACTTACAGCAAGCATTTTCAGACAATCATGCATTACAATGTGGATTTTGTACACCAGGTTTCTTGATGACCGTTTCTAGTTATTTAGAAGAAAACCCAAATCCCAGTGAAGAGGAAATAAGAGAATGTATTTCTGGGAATCTATGTCGCTGCACTGGATATTCCAATATTATAAAAGCTGTGAAGCAGGCTGCTCAAACTGTATCAAATTAGGGAGGGAAGACGGATGACAAAATACGTTGGTCAAAGTATTAGGCGAAAAGAAGACTATCGACTAGTGACAGGTACAGGACAGTTCGTAGCTGATATCAAAATGGCAAATATGGCGGAAGCAGTCTTTGTTCGCAGCACTCATGCCCATGCCATCATTAAAGAGATTGATATCACTGAAGCGAAGGCTTTAGATGGTGTCTACGCCATCATTACTGGACTTGAAATAGACGGGAAGATCAAGCCTCTTGTCCAATTTGAATCACATAGTGCTCTGCCTCCTAATGTAGAGAAGGAAATTAATCCGACAATTCGTTTTTGTTATGAAGACGTCCTAGCTAAAAAAAAGGTAATGTATGTAGGGCAGCCAATTGCAGTCATTGTCGCAGAAAATCGGTATATTGCTGAAGATGCAGCGGATTTAATAAAAGTCGAATATGAAACAATACCAATCGTTGTCGATCCATTTAAGTCATTGGAAAAAGACGCGCCGTTGATTCAAGATCATCTTGACGGAAATATTCAAGCGGAATTCCGGGTGACGACAGGAGATGCAGATCAGGCTCTTAAAGATGCAGAGCATATCCTAAAGGCAAGGATTAAAACCCCAAGGGTTTCTTCTAACCCGTTAGAGACGAGAGGGGTCGTTTCAACTTATGATGTTCGTACCAATCAATTACATGTTTACTCATCCACACAACTTCCTTTTGAAGTAAGAACCTATATGGCTAAATGTTTAGGTCTAGTTGAACAAAGCATTCGAGTAACAGCCCCAGATGTTGGGGGAGGTTTTGGTCCTAAAGGTGGAGTTCATCCTGAAGAAATTATCATTCCATATTTATCTAAATTGTTGAAGAGACCAGTCAAATGGATCGAAGATCGATTAGAACATTTAACAAGTGCCCGTCATTCAAGGGATCAAATCCATGATGTAGAAGTGGCTTATAAACAGGATGGGACAATTGTTGGAATAAAAGATCAGTTCATTATAGATTGCGGTGCTATGAATTATTTTGGTTTAACATGTGCTTACAACAGTGCCTATCATTTGCGAGGTGCTTATAAAATACCAAACTACGATATTGGTTGCCAGATTGTCCTAACGAACAAAACACCAAATGTTCCATTTAGGGGGGCGGGAAGACCAGAGGTAGTTTTCGTTATGGATCGAATTATCGATATGGTAGCTAGAAAACTAAAAAAAGACCCAGTTGAAGTTATGAGAAAAAACATGATTCAAGCGGAAGAAATGCCTTACGACCAAGGGATATTGATAAAAGATGGTGCTCAGTTAATTTATGATAGCGGCGACTATCCTGCTGCACTAGAACAAGGCTTAAAAATGGTCGATTACGAAGGCTTCCGTGTACAACAAAAAGAATGGAAGAAACAAGGTAAGCTTGTTGGAATAGGTATTTCTTCTTATGTGGAAGGAACAGGGGCAGGTCCATTTGAAAGTGCTTATGTAACTATTGACAGTACTGGTCAAGTAGTAGCCCATCTTGGGGCATCCCCGCAAGGGCAAGGGCATGAAACCGTATTCTCCCAAATATGTGCAGATGAGTTAATGCTAAGCCCAGACAACATTACTATTAGGGTCGGAGATACGACAAATCTGGCTTATGGAGCTGGAACGTATGCGAGTAGAAGTGCGGTAAATGCAGGATCAGCGATTCAAGCAGCATCAGCGAAATTACGCGAAAAAGTATTAGCTGTCGCAGCTGTCATGCTGGAAGTGGATCCTTCGGATTTACAAATGGTGGATGGCAAAGTTTTTGTTGAATCTGCACCTAAAAAATATGTGACCTATAAGGAAGTTGCGAATGCAGCACGTCCAGGGTCCAGATGCAAGGTGCCTGATGGAATGGAACCTGGCCTACAAGTCACACATTACTTTGTTCCGCCAACTGTTACGTTTGCATCGTCTGTCCATATTGCCATGGTAGAAGTGGATAAGAAAACGGGTTTTGTTGACTTGAAAGGTTATAGCGTGGTTCATGATGCAGGAAAGGTCATCAACCCAATGATTGTAGACGGACAAGTTCAAGGGGGGATTGCTCAGGGAATTGGTGCAGCTTTATATGAGGAAGTCATATACGATGAAAAAGGCCAACTCTTGACTGGTTCTTATATGGATTATTTATTGCCAACATCGATGGAGATCCCGAATGTAGAAAAAGGCCATCAAGAATTCCTATCAACCAGAAATCCGCTAGGTATTAAGGGAGTTGGAGAAGGTGGAGCCATTTCGCCGCCTGCTGCTATTGCGAATGCTGTTGTAGATGCACTTTATCCTTTAGACATTGCAATTAATCAACTGCCTATTAGCCCTAGTAACCTTCGTCAATGGATTAAGGAAGCAGAACGTAAACAGGATAAAGTTGAAATAGGTTGAGATGTGTTGTGTAAAAAAATTAAGTATTCATTGTCATTAGAATATACCCTATGCGAAAACAGAATAGTAGACAATCATGAAAGCAGAAGGTTTAAAAAGATTTATATCTAGATACTGTAAGTACTGATTATAAAACAATTCATGATGATAGGGGAAAATATATTGAATAACTTTAATGCTCAAACAATCATGCCGACTAAAAAAATGACAAAAATTCGCTGGTTTTATATCGCTTTTCCATTACTCTTGCTTTTTACCGTTTCCATGATGGATAAAGCAAACATCAATATTCTGCTTGCCAATAAGCCTTTTTTGCAAGACTTAGGCATTGATGGAAATCTTGTAAAAGGGACACTTAGCAGTATATTTTTAGTAACCTATGCATTTGGTCAATTAGCCTGGGGTTTCATTATTGACAAGATTGGTGCGCAACGCAGTGGACTTATTGGAATCAGCCTCTGGGCATTTGCCATGGTTTTGGGGGGAATAGCTGATTCTATTAGTATGATTTTATGGTCTAGGGCTTTATTAGGAATAGGTGAAGGCGTCCTTTATCCAATGGCTCTCAAATTAACTTCAAACTGGTTCCCGTATAATGAACAAGCTAAAGCGCAAACCACCTGGTATAGTGGGAATGCATTTGGCCCAGTCCTCGGACTTCCTCTCATTGCGATCATAGCGTCTGCATATGGTTGGAGGGAAAGTTACTTTATACTTGCAGCGATTTCAATCGTATGTTTAATTTTATTTTGGATTATGGCAAGAGATAATCCAGCTAAGCATTATGCAGTTAATCAAACAGAGTTTAACTATATTCAAAGCAATCAAAAAGTGGAGGTAACTATTACTGGTAATAAAGGAAGCATCAAAACTGTACTTATAAGTCCTTTGTTTTGGATTTTAACGATTGTTTATTCTTGTTTTTCTATTGGATATTATGGAATTTCAACCTTTTTACCTAGTTACTTGACAGAAGAAAAAGGAATAGACTTTGTAAATTCAGCGGTCATCAATGCTGGGGGGTTCGCTTTAGCTATTGTTGTACAAATGGTTACTGGGTATTTCTCCGATCGGTTCATGAAGAGGGCTGTTTTTGTTGGTGGAGCAGGCGCACTTATCATTGTATTTATGCTTTTATCCCTTTTTACGACAAACAGTACAGTTGCGGCCATCCTGAGTATTTTACTAATAGGTCTTTTGTTTATGCCAGCAGCTTTGACGATGACAATGCTTCACCGTGTAGCGTCGCCAGAAGTAATGGGAAGTATCAGTGGTATATTCGGATGTTTATCGTATTTAATCGCAGCATTGGGGCCGATGATTGTTGGTATATTCAGTCAAATGAGTGGTTCATATAATGGTGGTTTTATCGCTATTTTATGTTTCATTGCCCTTTCACTTTTCTTAAGTGTTTTCTTAGTTAGAAAAGGATTTTAAAAGATAAGCGAAAAGAGGAGAGAGACAAAAAGGAAATCTGATTTTTTGTCTCCCTCTATCTTCATAATATTAGGGATTATCATTTTTTAGCAGGTGGGAGGAGTAATGTGTGTCAAGGTTACAAGAAATGAAAGATGTATTAAGAAATATCAGATTAGCATGGAATCGTAACCAAAAAGCAGCCATAGTCATTCAAATTGGCGTAAAGGGTTCTGCATACAGACTTCCAGGAACAAAAATGATGATGGCATCGGACGGACAAATGTTCGGAACAATAAGCGGTGGGTGTTTGGAAAGCGATTTATACGGCTGGGCAGAAAAAGCTATGGAAATGAATTCTCCTTTAACACACAAATACGACTTAAGCGAAAATGAAATTTGGGGTTTAGGAATAGGATGTAAAGGTAATCTTGAAATGCTGATCCTGCCCGTTGATCGAAATGATGAATTCTGGGTTAAAACCGACCAAGTCGTACAGAAAGGACAACACTTTACACTTGTATTGGAAATCCCTACGGGAAACAGGTTGTTAGTTGATAAAGACGGCCATTTCATTGGAAATCACGAGAGTGTGCCTCTTGAAGTTATTGAAAAAGCAAAAACTGTGATGGATACGCAAACTCGTGCAGAAATAGTAGCTTGTGACGGAAGTAGATATCTAATTGATGCCGTTAAACATAGTGAACACTTGATTGTAGCAGGAGCAGGAAAGGATGCAGTACCCGTTGCAGATTTGGCAGCTAAAGTTGGCTTTTCTGTCACAGTCTTGGATTCACGTGAAGATTTCAATAATTCTCGTTTATTTCCTTTAGCTTCGCATTTGAAAAAGAGCCCTGAGGAAATCGACCCTAATGATGTCACTGATTCATGGTGGGTGATTATGAATCATAACCAGGCTTTGGATGAAAAAACCCTACAACTTGCTTTAAAAAGTGACCCGCGATACATTGGTGTTCTTGGTCCAATCTCTCGTACAGAAGAAATGCTGATCAATATTGGACAAAATTTTTCCAGCGGACCAATTCGCTCACCACTTGGTTTGGATATAGGAGCTGAAACGATGGAAGAAGTGTCTTTAAGTATTGTATCGGAACTAATGACAGTTAGAAACGGGAGAAATCCTAGGCCTTTGCATGGTAAAGTGAAAATTCATGCATAAAATTGGTGCAATCATACTCGCTGCAGGTATGTCTAAACGAATGGGAGAACCTAAACTATTACTATCCATACAAGGCAAACCTCTTTTTCGTTACGTCCTTGGACCAGTCGTTGAAAGCTCTTTGGAGCCGATCATCTTGGTTGCCGGTAAATATATAGAAGAAATCAATCAACATACTGTGGACTATCCAGAAATAAAGATAATTTTTAACCAGAATTATGCTGCGGGGATGTCCACATCTTTAAAGCTGGGAATCCAATCTATCAAAGAACATGTGGATGCCGTTATGATTTTCCTTGCGGATCAGCCTCTTGTTTCTAGTACCGTCATACAATCTTTAATGGAAAAATATGAAGCAAATAGAAAAGAAGGAATTCGGATTGTCCGCCCAGAATATCAAGGCAAATTAGGCCATCCGGTATTAATGGATGCGGAATTATTTAACGAATTCCATACAATTGAGGGGGATAGTGGCGGTCAAAGCATTATAAAAAAATATAAGCACGTAATGAAGATTGTTTCATTTGACAATCCAATGTGGGGAGTGGATGTTGACACACCTGAAGACCTCATGAAGATGAAACAGTATTTTGATTCAGAACATAATGAGGAGTGAGAAATGGGATTAAATCGTTACAACGTCGTCATTATTTCACTCATAATCATGAAGTTTCTAAACAACGTATTCTATTCGAATGCAATCGAAGTTATAAGACTAATTAGGAGAACAACATTTATAGAAGAAACTCGTGAAAAATAGCCTTTACTCATAAAGAGCAAAGGCTATTTTTCAATGGAAAAGTGAATTTTGCAGAAATGAAGCTTAAAGGGAAATATCCACTACGAGGCCGACATTTTGTTAAACTATCAGGAAGTATTCTACGAAATAAAATCATTTATTTAAAACTTTGTGGAAGGTATATTCAGAAAGTATTTATTATATTGGAGACTTTAAGAATTGAATTGGTAAAATATAAGAATTCATCTATTTCCGGGGTGGAGCTATAAACTTAACCTTTTTGCTTTTTGTTTTGAAAAATCGTTTAGGTCCGAGGCCAAGGGCGGATAAAAGGATTAGGGACACCAGTTTTTTTATAAAACTATCATAAAAATATTAAATGTCATGATCACTCCGCTTCTGAGTTTGTTGTGTCTCTGCACTCCCAGCATTCCGCTCGATTCCTCTCCATAATAGATAATTCCTCTCCGCAAGAAATACAAAAATCCATTAACAATCCCCCTTTCCGTGTTATTTATTGAAAACCCACAACTTAATATAGTAAATAAGTTTGTAGGGTAATTATAACACTTAGTTTTCTGAAAAAAAAGAAAATAAACATATAAATTAAGTTTCATAAATTGCAATCAGATTACTGTGCCATCTCGAAGGAAAGTAAAATCTAAAAAATACAACTTTAGATTTTTAGGAGATAACTAGGGGGGAGGGATATAAATAAAAGTGATAGAGCTAATAACATGTGAGTTCTTTCTTTAGAAAAGATAAGATATTTGAAATTGGAAAAGCGCATAATATATTCATTGAACTTAGTCCGAAAGTGATTGCCCAGTTCAAAAAATACAAGACTTTAAAAGTTTTCATTTCTTATGCTAATCCTCACTAAAACACAACAATTTTAAAGACTTTTATTAATGTAAATGATTCAGAAGAATTGACTGTAATAACAAATTGGCTACTTTTTCTAGGTGGGGATATCAAGATTAGGGAAGTGACAGAAGAAATCTTGGAAGGTATACAAGAGAGATTATGCTTAGTCTGCCCATAGGCAGTGTCAGTTAAAACCAAAAAAAAGTCTTATATTCTTTTATTTCTTTTGCTAAAGCATCTATCTATTCCTCAAACGTTAGATAGGTGCTTTTGGTGTTCTATAAGCATTTTACTGTACATTTCTAAGGTTAAAATATGACTATGACGATATAAGGTTCCCTGAAAAGGATTCCGTACGGCTGCTACTATAAGTTTTTTGCTGTTGTTTCAGCCCACTTATGAGAATCACTTTTACATAACTCATTGATTTTTGATAAGTTATTTTCGGTAGATGCCAGTACATCGTTAGATATATGGTACTTTAATAAAGTTTTAAAGAACCTCATTCCATTTTGATGCTTACCGCGTTGATTATTAGCAGTAAGCCAAAAGAAGAATCAGTAAATTTAGATCCTACAATAAACGCTAAATAAGAAAAACGGAAAAATTTAATGCAAACCATATGGTTCTAATAGTAACCGGGTAGCATTTTTAAACGGCTTAACTATTTCAATTATTCTATTAACGAAAAAGTAAAAAAGCGTAAATTACAGGTTGGTGCGAGTAATAGAGAATTTAATCTTTTGATGAAACCGTGTCAATCAATGCTCCAATAACTTCCTTCCAAATTAAACCTTTTGCGGAGGCATTTATTTTTTTCTGGGTGGAAAGAGTAAAAATTTTTGCAATATTTTTGATAAATGGTTAAAATAAAATGAAACACCGTTGTTTATTAAGTAACAAATTTGGTGTGAAAGAAATAAGTTACACCGTTTAAAAAAGAGTTAAAATCTAAAACTTGTGTATTTCAAACAGAAAGGTGGTAAGAAATGAATGGAAACAAATTTAAAAGCAAATAATGTTTGTTCGTTAACTAAAGTCCTTGCATTGGCTAAGCAAAATCAATTTGCTGTCGGTTCATTTACTCCTAGAGCTACAAAAATGATAGCTCCTATTCTTAGAGCGGCCAAAGAAATGAATTCTGCAGTTATTGTTCAGACTTCTGAGAGGGAGCAAGAACGATATGGAATTAATTTAGAGGAATTTAGTAGAGAGTTTTATCGTGTTATTCAAGAGGAGAATATTAAAATCCCTGCTGTATTACATTTAGATCATACGAAGGACTTCAATGTAATTTCGGAAGCTATCGAAGTTGGTTTTACATCCGTTATGATTGATGCATCAGAGCAACCATTTAAGAAAAATATCGAGATAACAAAAAGGGTTGTTGAGTATGCACATTCAAAAGGCGTAACAGTTGAAGCTGAATTAGGCAAAATTGGGACAACTGACTTTATTGAAACAGACGTTGATGAAGAGCTATTTACAGAACCTGAAGAAGCAAAACAGTTTGTTGAAGAGACAGGAGTTGATGCATTAGCGGTTTCTGTAGGGACTTCACATGGGGTCTATCTTGTTAAAGATCCAAAAATTGATATTGAGCGTTTAATTGAAATTCGTGCGTTAACATCTGTACCATTAGTGTTACATGGCGGTTCGGGCATTCCATCAGAAATAATTAAGAATGCAATTCAAATTCCTAGCGGTGGAATTAGTAAAGTGAATATTGCAACAGATTTAGAACATGCGATGATAAAAGCTCTAAATAGAGAAAATTATGTTACTGAAAAGGAGTGGTCTGAACTACCTACAGTAACATTAAATTTAGTTCAAAAGGTTGTTCAAAACGTAGTAGAAGATAAAATTGAAAACTTTTTAATTAGTAACGGTAGTGCTTCATACTATGTTTAAGAAGTCACATTACATGAAAATAGTAACCTACTTTAAACTGTAACTCCCCATATTTCCGGGACATTTCAATTTAATTTTTTTGTAGTCCCCTGGGTGTGATGAGTGGGGGCTATTTTTTAACCATAAAATAGATCTACTTTCCATTTTGCTCCATACTGGCGTCCGTGATATTAAGCTCATCGCATAGCTTCTTTAACTTTAACTTAGAGTGGATGTCTTTTTATCGTCCACTACTTAATGAAGGTTGACTTAAAAGGGCATGAAAGGTGTTCTTTATGGGGTCATACCTTCTTTTTAATTTATCGGAAAATATAAATTTTGAATGGTTTTATGCCTATGATAATTAATTTTAAATCAAACCCTTGATTCAAAAAGTAATTTTAAAATATTTGAATAGTTACGACCTTATGGTAAAATTTCTAATTAAAGATAATTGAGTAAGGTATTATTGCTTTATACGCAACGTCTTTTCTGATAAAATGGAAGAAAATAAAAATTACAGTGGTGTCATTTTATATAAATAAGGTCGTATTACTCTTGTGGTAAGTAAACGGGATCAGTAATTTAGGCCTGAATCGGGGGTTTAATATAAATGGTTAAGTCAGTAGATAGGGCATTAACAATTATTTCATTAGTAAGCAAGCGTAAAGAAGGGATGGGTGTTACTGAGCTGGCCGCCAATCTAGATTTAAATAAAAGCTCTATATTCAGATTATTAAGTACTCTTGCAGATCATGGATTCATCGAACAAAATCCTGAAACTAAAAAATATAGATTAGGCTATAAATATTTAGAATTAAGTTCGATGCTACTTGAATCTATTGACCTGAGAACTCAAGCTAAACCTTTTTTGGAAGAGTTAGAATCACAATTTAATGAAGTAATCCACTTGACGGTATATGATCAAGGAGAGGTAATTTATATTGAAAAACTTGAAGGAAGTGAAACCCTTAGAACGCATTCTCAAGTAGGAAGAAGGGCCCCGATGCATTGTACGGCAGTTGGGAAGGTCATCTTAGCACATCTGCCGCTTAATGAGATTGTAGATATAATTGACAAGTATGGTTTACCAAAACATACTGAAAAAACGATTACAGATAAAGACTCTTTTTTTAAGGAATTGGGAAAAATAAGGAACGAAGGCATTGGTAAAGAAGTTGAAGAAAATGAACCTGGAGTCTCCTGTATTGCAGCACCAATTTTTGATAATCGGAAGAAAATTACCGCTGCTATTAGTATTTCAGGACCAAGCTTCCGAATGACTGAAGAAAGATTAGCTGAAATTAAACCAATTATAATGGATATAGGTATAAAGATTTCCAAGCGGCTTGGTTACACAGACAATTGATTGGTATGAAGTAAGAATTGGTTATAAGACCAGTTCTTTTTTTATGCAAAAAATTATTGATTGTCTGTTCACCGACGAATTTTTATAAAAAAATTTAATTACAAACACTTGAAATATTCAAAAAACGGTGATATTATCAAAATATGAAACATGGTTAGTTGATAAGCAACAACGAATGTCTTATTTTTTTAATTATAAAATGAAACGATGTTGCTTATTATGAGATGAAGGAGGAGTAATAATGGTTTTTTCTAAAGAGAAAAGCGAACTTTATAATGATTTAACCAAAAGAATTCGTCGGCACATAGTTAAAATGACAAATCATGCCGGAAGTGGGCATCCCGGTGGTTCTTTATCTGCTACTGAACTTTTGTCAGTACTTTTTTTTGAACACATGAATGTAGATACCAACAATCCAGAATGGCAAGACCGTGATTGTTTCTTCCTATCAAAAGGACATTGTACACCTGTGTTTTACTCGGTTTTAGCTGAAAAAGGATTCTTCCCTATTGAAGAGTTAATGACATTCAGGGATGTAGACGGTAGATTACATGGACATCCATGTGGAGAGCATATCCCAGGTGTAGACATATCATCAGGATCACTTGGTCAAGGATTATCAGCTGCTAATGGTATTGGATTAATTGCAAAACTAGATGGTAGCAATAGAAGATCATATTGCATGATCGGTGATGGAGAGTTACAAGAAGGTCAAATATGGGAAGCGGCGATGACAAGTGCACATTACAATCTTGATAACGTTTGTGCAATAATCGACTGGAATAAAATCCAACTTGATGATTTCGTTGAAAATGTGAAAGGTGTTAAAAATCTTGGAGATAAATTTAGAGCTTTCGGTTGGCACGTTGTTGAAATCGATGGCCATGATATCAATGCAGTAAATGATGCGTTTAAAGAAGCTAAACGCACAAAGGGTAAACCTACTGCAATTCTAGCTCATACCGTTAAGGGCAAGGGAGTTTCATTTATGGAAGATACACATGAGTGGCATGGAATGGCACCGAATGATGAGCAGTTAGAAATCGCTTTAAAGGAGTTGGCTTAAGATGGCAAATCTAGAAGCACCACGTAAAGGTTTTGCTGATGCACTAATTAGACTTGGCGAAAGACATGATAATTTAGTAGTTCTTGATGCGGACTGCGCAAAATCAAATATGACAAATCTTTTTAAAAATAGATTTCCAGAACGCTTTTTTAACATCGGTATTTCTGAATGTGATTTAGTTGGAACTGCGGCTGGCATGGCGATAGCAGGTAAAGTACCATTTGCAAATGCTTATGCAAACTTCCTTACTGGACGCGCATTTGATCAGATGAGAATTTCGGTATGTTACTCAAATAACAATGTGAAAATTGTCGGTCATAACGCTGGTACATCAGCTGCTCAAGAAGGAGCAACACATTTGCCGCTTGAAGATATATCTTTAATGCGCTCTCTTCCACGTATGACAGTAATTGTTCCAGCAGATGCTGTTGAAATGGAAAAAGCAGTAGAAGCAGCTTATTACCATGAAGGACCTATTTATCTGCGTGTTGGAAAATTACCAGTACCGATCGTTACAAAGAAAGAAGAACCTTTTGAAATCGGTAAAGCAATTAAATACCGTGAAGGATCTGATATTACAATCATCAGTACTGGTATTATGCTTGATGAATCACTAAAAGCAGTAGAGGAGTTAGAAAAACAAGGTGTAAGCGCTGAACTTTTGCACATTCATACAATTAAACCTATTGATAGAGAAGCAATTGTAGCATCAGCTGCGAAAACAAAAAATGTTATCTCAGTTGAAGAGCATTCAATTATCGGAGGTTTAGGTAGTGCAGTTGCTGAAGTACTATCAGAAAACCAACCTGCTAAATTAAGAAGAATCGGTACAAATGACCGTTTCGGAGTTTCTGGGAAAATGGATGAACTCCTCGACCTCTTTGAATTAAGAGCACACCGGATTGTTTCAACAGCAAATGAATTATTAGGTGAAAAAGTAAATAGCTGGTAACCTATTTAGATCATGAAAGGGGGATGGGTTTTGTCAAACGTGACCCAATATCCAAATTTAACGGATACATTAGAAAATCCTCTCTTCTCTAAATCAGATGATAGTCTCCGTGCAAAAATAAAAGATCATTTAAAACAAACAAAACATAAGTTTATTGTTCTAGATGATGATCCAACTGGTGTCCAAACTGTCCATGATATTTTTGTCATTACAAACTGGAGCAAAGATTGGATTAAAAAAGGTTTATCTGATCAGAGAAGTGTACTTTACATTTTAACAAATACAAGAAGTTACAATGCCGAAAAAGCTGAAAACATCAATAGAGAGATTGTTCAAAACATTGTTGAAGTAACGAAAGAAATGGGTATTAACTTCTCAATTATTAGTAGAAGTGACTCAACATTAAGAGGACATTATCCACTGGAAATTGATGTACTACAAGATGAACTTTTTAAAGTGGGTAATGGTGAGACTTCAGGACACTTAATTATACCTGCCTTCTTTGAAGGGTATCGTTATACATTAGATAATACTCATTATTTAGCTGTAGATGGCCAGCTTGTCCCTGTATGTGAAACGGAATTTGCGAAAGATTCGGTATTCGGCTTCCAAACAGCTAATTTGCCAAAATGGATTGAGGAGAAGACAAATGGAAGAGTATCTTCAGAGTCCGCATTGATCATTTCACTCGAAGATATTCATATCGGTGGTATTGATAAAATTTACGAGATTTTACTCTCTGCCAACAATAATACTCCTATTATAGTGAATGCTAAATCTTATTATGATTTAGACATTCTATCATTAGCAGTCCTAAAAGCAATTGATTCTGGTAAACAATTCTTATTTAGAACTGCGGCATCTTTTGTAAAATCGATTACTGGAATAAAAGATCGTCCATATTTGTCAGCAGATGAGATTGTTTCAAAAGATGAAAGCCGTAACAATGGTGGATTTATCGTTGTAGGTTCTCACACGAAAAAAACAACGGAACAAATTAACGAACTAATGAAGAAATACCCGATTGAACAAATCCAACTTAATGTTGTGAAAATAATAGATGAAGAAACAAGAGCTGAAGAGCTAACACGAGTATGTCAATTAGTAGATTATAATATTTCTTCTAATCGAGATACGCTTGTTTATACAAGTAGAGATGTAATTATTGCAAAAGATAAAGAAGAAAATTTAAAAATTAGTCAAACCGTTTCACGTGCTTTGGTCGAAGTGGTTCGTTCACTAAAAGTTAAGCCGAAATTTATCATAGCTAAAGGCGGTATAACCTCTAGTGATGTGGCAACTAAGGGCTTGGAAATCAAACATGCAAAAATTTTAGGGCAAGCAATCGCGGGTGTTCCAGTATGGTTAACTGGAAGTGAAGCTAAGTTTAAAGATACACCTTATATCGTATTTCCGGGTAATGTAGGGGAAAAAGAATCGATTGCTCAAATCTTTGAAAATATTAAAAACGATCAAAAGGGAGAGTTTTAAATGGCTAAACAAAAAATGACAGCAGCTGAGTTAATTGCATTGTATTTAGAAAAAAGAGGAGTAAAACATCTTTATGGTGTACCAGGAGCTGCAATCCTACCATTTTATGATGCAGTAAAAGAATTAACGAAAATCGAGTCATATGTTGTTCGTCACGAGCAAACGGGTGCTTTCATGGCTGACGGTTATTCAAGAGCAACTGGTGAGGTTGGTGTTTGTGCTGCAACTTCAGGTCCAGGAGGAACGAACTTCTTAACAGGCCTTTACAGTGCATGGATGGATTCAATTCCAATGATTGCTATTACTGGCCAACAAAAAAATAGTTTAATTGGAACAATGCAATTCCAAGAAGCTCCTATAGTTGAAATGGCTAAACCTGTAACGAAAGCTGCATATCGTTTAACAGACGGTTCGATAGCTGCTCAATTTATCCATGAAGCATGGATAACAGCTACAACTGGTAGAAAAGGTCCAGTTCTACTTGACTTACCAGTTGACCAACAAAAAGTTGAAATCGAAGTTGATATCGATGAACTGATTGCATCTACTCCAGTAGATAACTTACCACAAGCTACTGATGCGGATATCCAGAAAACTTTTGAATTATTAAAAGATGCTAAAAGACCAGTATTGCTTTCTGGTGGCGGGGTTAACCTTGCAAACGCTACTGCTGAACTAAAAGCATTAGCTGAAGAACTTCAAATCCCTGTTGTAACTACTGGTATGGGTATGGATACATTCCCTAACGATCACCCATTATTCGCTGGACGTATGGGTACAATGCTTGATACTCCATTCGGTAACAAAACAATTGTTGAAGCTGACTTAGTAATTAACCTTGCTGGACGTTTTGCTGACCGTTCTACTGGTAATGTTGGCGTATTTACACAAAACGGTAAGAAAATTATCCACGTAAACCTTGATAACAAAGAAATTGGTAAAGTTGTACCAACTACTTTAGGTATCGTTTCTGATGTTAAAACATTCATGGTTAAACTTACAGAAGCGTATAAAGACCTTGGGGCTACTGTAGCTGCAACTGCCGAAGCAGATACTAAAATTGACTTAACGGAAGAGCGTAAAAAATGGGCTCGTAAAACGGATTACAAAACACTTCCGATCAGACAAGAGCGTGCATTACGCGAACTTCGTGAATTCTTAGATCGCGATGCATTCGTATCACATGACTGCGGTATCAGCCAAATCTGGTCTTGCCAATTATTTGAAACGTATGAACCAAGAACATACCTATTAACTGGTGGTGCAGGTACAATGGGCTGGGGGCTTGGTGCAGCAATGGCAGCAAAACTTGCTTTTCCTGAAAGACAAAGTGTTAACATCCTTGGTGACGGAAGCTTAGGAATGTCATTACAAGATATCGCGACAGCTGCAAAGCATGATATCCCAGTCATCATTTTCTGTATGAACAACTCATTACTTGGATTAATTCGTCAACAACAAAACTGGTTCTATGATAACCGTCGTATTTCGACTGACTTAGAATACAAGAACGAATTAACTGATGGTGAACATAGTGAACGGGGAATTGACTTCGTTAAAACTGCAGCAGGCATGGGTGTTCGTGGTGAGCTCGTTACTCATTATGACGATATCAAACCAGCATTACAACGTGCAGTTGACTCAGGTAAACCATATATAATCGAAGTACTAGTAGATGGTGATCCTGAAAAAGCATGTGAGTTCTCTAATAACGGGGCACTTAACGGATTTAAATATTCCGATAAAATCAACTATTCCAAATAGTTATTACTTTGTAAATCTCTGAGAACCTAATGAAGCAATTGGTGATTTTCCGATTGCTTCAGAGATAATCTTGTCAAAATAACGGTTATGTAAATGGAATCAAGTTAACGAAAAAGTTTCAATATTAAAGGAGGGAAGCCGAAAAATCGGCGAAAACATGTCAGCAAATCTTCATAATTCAATGAAAGTCGGAATTGTCCATTTTATGGCTTATCCTGAAACAATGGGTGGAGAAGGTCCAACTGTTGAAACAGTTAAGAAAATTGTTCAAGATGATTTTTTCTCTGGAATTGAGATTACATCTATTAACAACCTTGAAGATCGTAAAGAGGTTGCGCAAATTTTAGAATCTGGCCGAATGACTGTCGGATTTGGTGCACAACCAATTCTTTTAAGAAACAAAGGAAATCTTAACTCTTTTGATGAGGCTGAGCGAAGAAGAGCGATCGAATTAGTGAAGGGTGGAATTGACCAGGCATACGAATTAAATGCTTCTAAATTTGGTTTCTTAAGCGGTGCAAAACCAGATGCTGATCAAGATACTGCGTTACAATTATTATCAGAATCGATTAAAGAATTATGTCAATATGCAAGATCTAAAGGTGATCTTATTCTTTCACTTGAAACATTTGATGATGAGACAGATAAAAAATGTTTAATCGGTTCTAATAAACTTGCTGTTGAAGTGGCAAAAGAGGTTCGTAAAGTAGATCCTACTTTTGGATTAATGCTTGATTTAAGTCATTTACCAATGCAGCGGGAAACGTCAATTGATGCATTAACGGTTGCTCGTGACTATATTAATCATGCACATATCGGAAATTGCTACATTAAAGATACTTCTAATCCTGCCTATGGTGATCAGCATCCCCGTTTCGGCTATCCAGGAAGTGAAGTAGATGTTCCAGAATTAGCAGAGTACTTACGAGCTCTATTAGAAATTGGCTATATCGGCAAAGGGAATAAGAATGTTGTTGCCTTTGAGGTAAAACCAGTTGGTACAGAGTCATCAGATATTGTTATTGCCCAGTCAAAACGTACGCTTATTGATGCATGGTCATTAGTGCATTCAACAAAAGGCCGCCTCGTAAGTCTTTCTATATAAATTGCAATTGCTTTACTGAGCGACAAGTATTTGTACTTGTCGCTCAGTAATATCATGAAAAATACACCAATAACTAAACAAATGAATCAATCGTTTAACTCGCTTATGATACAAAATGACTTATTGTCTATCATCTGCCTAGGATGTTATGATTCTATTAAAAATTACGTTTTGTAATAAACAATACTATGATCTTATATTGATTATATAGGAAGGGGAGTTATTGTTTGGTTAAACTGCAGCAGGACATTGACGCGAAAAGAATCAGTACTAGAATTGAAGAACTTGCTCGTTGTTCATCTACTACTGTCGGTGTCACAAGATTACCATTCACCATCGAAAGTACGAAAGCCGAAAGACTTGTTGAAGAGTGGATGAAAGCAGCAGGGATGTCTGTAAGAAAAGATGGTCTTAATAATATGATCGGCCGTTATGAAGGAAAAAATCCAACAGCACCCGTTTTAATGATTGGTTCCCATTTAGATAGTGTCATTGAAGCAGGTAAGTATGATGGGATTTTAGGTGTTATTTCGGGAATAGAAGTTGTTCAATACCTTTACGATAATAAAATTGTTTTAGACAATCCAATTGAGGTAGTTGGTTTCTGTGATGAGGAAGGAGTAAGATTTCATTCAACTTTCCTTGGAAGTAAAGCAATCGCTGGAACTTTTACTCCAGAAGATTTGGAAAGAACAGATGAAAATGGAATCACTATTGCTGAAGCTTTAAAAGCAATTGGAATTTCTGACCCAGATGCATATAAACACGCTAGTCGTACTCCTGAGGAACTTCTCGCTTATTTAGAACTTCATATCGAACAGGGACCTGTTCTTGAGAAGGTAAATGAGGCAGTTGGAGTCGTTACTGGGATTGCCGGTGCGACAAGATTTTCTTTTGACATTATTGGAAAACCGGGTCATGCAGGGACAGTTCCTGTTGCTATTAGACAAGATGCCCTTTTAGGTGCAAGTGAACTTATTTCTTTTATCGAGAAAATTGCACTCGAAAACGTACCATTAGTTGCAACAGTTGGTAAACTTACAGTTAGTCCTGGTGCGAGTAATGTCATACCAGGTTTCGTTACAGGAACGCTCGATATTCGGGATTTAAATGTCGAACGTAAACAAAAAGCGATTGATGCTATTTTAATAGCAAGTGAAAGAATAGCTGAGACTAGAGGATTGCAAATTACATTTGAAAAAGTAATGGAAGCTGACCCGGTATACTGTAGCGAAGAAATCATGACCTTAATTGAACAATCAATTAGTGAACAGGGGGGAAGCGTTATTAAGCTAGTGAGTGGTGCTGGTCATGATGCAATGGCGATGGCCGATGTGACGGATGTTGCGATGATTTTCGTTCGTTGTAAAGATGGTCTTAGTCATCACCCTGATGAATTCGTGACAGATGAAGATATGGGTGCCGGAGCTAAAGTGCTTCTATCTACAGTTATGAAAATAGCTGGAAAACAGTCTAATAATATAGATGATTAATTAAAAAGACTTACTAAAAAACTTGTGATCCGGCTATATAGGATCACAAGTTTTTTCTTTAAGAATAATAGAAAAACAACAAGCAGAAACTATTCACTTATATCGATGATAGAATGAGAAAAACTAAGGCTTTTGCCATTCGATAGGCAGCGAGCCTTAGTTTTTTGATTTGGTTCTTTTCTATAAGAGATTGTTTTTTTAAAAGAAAAATCTCCTACCCCTCATTACTAAGTAAATAGCAATTAAGTTTGCTAAAACAGCCTTTTAATTTCATTGAAAGGTCTGATTAACTCCCTCTCATTTAAGTAAAATTTGATCGTAAAAGTAACGCGATTCGTAATTGCAGCGATTCTTGAGAATCATGGATGGAATAATTTAAAATTTCTTCACATTTGGCAATTCGATATTTTACTGTATTTCTGTGTACATACAATTTTCTAGAGGTAATCGCAATTTCACAATTATTATCTAAATAGACAAATAAAGTATTAACTAAGTCTTCTTCATCCTTATTTTTCGGATACGCCAGAGAGCGCAACGTATTTTCGTAAAATTTCCGCAGATCCTTCTCAGGAATTAATCGAATCAGTTCCTTTAATTGCTTCGTTTCATAAAAATTTATAAATTTGTATTGAAACAATTCTTCTCCTTGTTTCCATGCCTTCACCGCTTCTTCATACGTTACAGGAATATTGGTAAGATCATTAAAAAAGTTACCGATTCCAAACGAGAGTGAAATTTTCAAATTTGTATAGGCCTCATTCTGAAATTCTATAAGTCTTTCTTCAATTGAGCTTTTATTTGGCTCATCAATATTTGAAGGAAACTGCATTAAAATCACAAAATATGAATCCTTCATGAAAACGATATTTTTATTATCGATTTTTAAAAATGATTGTTTAAAAAATTTATATAAATAATCGTATAATCTATTCATGATATCTGTGCTTTGTTTATTATCATCTATCTTACATACAATGCAAACGTATTTCTGATTGTCTAATAAGCCATACTGTTTTCCCATGTGAATAATTTCTTGTTTAGTCGATACGTTCCCATCAACAAGCGAAGCAAAAAAGTGATTTTCTAACATACGGCTGTTCTCTCTAATCGCCTCATTTTTAAGCAAGGTGAATGATATGACAGTTGATGCTTGCTCGATGGTTAATTGTGAAGAAGGATATGGCAGCTTCTCCGGATTTAAAATAATTAATAAATATGGATATGGGTTCATCGTTTTTACTTTAAACATTTTTAACGAAATTACTGGATGATGTTGACGAGTGATACCGATTGTAAGGTCATTTTTTTCTCGGTAGTTATCAAGATTACGTTTAAAATGATCCTCCACATTTTCCATGACGATTTTCATATTTCCCGTTTGAAAATGGTGGGAAAATGATGTTACATCACCGATAGGGTCTAGAAGTAGAACAGGACATTTTAATAAAGAACCAAGGTTTTCGATTAAAGAATGCAAACTATAGCCTTTCATCATCATATTGGTAAATTTCTTGTGTACATGAATCGCGTAAAATAATTCTTCAATTTGGTTATCCCAAATAAAGCTTATTAATTGATGGGCTACCGTACCTAATGTTAATGATTCCGGAATTTGAATGATTGGAAATTGTAATGAGTCAGCTAAATCGATTACCTCTTGTGGAATGACATCAATGAATCGTTTAAGTTTAATCGCAATTCCAGCACAGGGACGCTTATTTATTTGCGAAATGAGATCACCTAACTGGTGCGGGGCATCTTTAAAGGCGTAGCCTGTCGTCAATAATAAGGAATTCTCGGCCAAAAAATGGATGACGTCAGGAGTTTCTGATATCTCAATTGAATCAACTTTCCTTTTGAGTCCGGCATGTCCAGCAAGAATTTTTGCTTCTTGTAATACATCTACGATGAATAAATCTTCGACAATTTTCATTCTAATCCCTCTTTTCTCCTTCTTTTGCCAAGTATATTTTTAATGATTGAACGAGAATAGACATTTTTTAATGTTTTGTTTAAACAAATATCTCTAACTAAATTGTTTAAAGTGAATAATGATTTTGAAAATTAAATCATTTAAAATTAATTGTACAAAGAATTGATTTGGAATGAAACTGTTTTCAAAAAAATTTGCAAAAAGGCAGCTTAATATAAAAGTCATTTATTATCTTGTGGTTTTTACCATTGAGGAGGGAAATTATGGGTACATATGATTTAATTATTCGAAATGGAAATATTGTAATAGACACGATTGTTCAAGGGGATATTGCCATTAAAGACGGGAAAATTAAAGAAGTGTCTGTCGGAAAAAGTTTAGCAGCAACTGCAGAGAGGGAGATTGATGCAAGTGGACAGCACATCGTACCTGGATTAATTGATACCCATGTCCACTTTAATGAGCCAGGCAGGACTGAATGGGAAGGCGTACGAACAGGTAGTAGAAGTTTAGCGGCAGGTGGGGTAACAACCTATTTTGATATGCCATTAAATAGTACACCTCCAACAATTAATAAAGAGAATTTGGAATTAAAAAGAGTCTTGTCCGAAGAAAAGTCGGTTGTCAATTGCCGCTTTTGGGGTGGACTTGTACCAGAAAATATTGAGAATATTAAGGAACTATATGAAAATGGGGTAATTGGTTTTAAGGCTTTTATGTCGCCGAGTGGAATTGCCGATTTCAATCATGTAGATGATCGGGCGATTTTTAAAGGAATGAGTGAAATCGCTTCAATTGGTTCTTTATTAGCAGTACATGCCGAAAGTACGGTTATTTGTGATCAACTCGCTGAAGAAAAACAAAGGCAAAATAAAACATCTGCCAAAGACTTTGTTGAATCAAGACCGATTATTTCCGAAATTGAAGCGGTAAGACGGATTATTTCGTATGCTGAAGCGACAGGTTGTAAACTGCATATCGTTCATGCGAGCAGCCGAAAAGTCGTCGAAGTCATTAATGAGGCTAAGCAGAGAGGTGTAGATATTACTGTGGAAACATGTCCTCATTATTTATCATTGACTTTGAAAGACTTAGAGGAAAAAGGCGGGGTGGCAAAATGTTGCCCACCACTGCGAGATAATCAAGAAGTAGAACAGCTATGGCTGGCTGTAGCAAATGGTGAAATTGATGTCATAGCTTCTGACCATTCTCCTGCACCGCCAAGCATGAAAAAAGTAACAAATGGAGACTTTTTTAAGGCTTGGGGCGGTATTTCAGGTGCTCAATCTACCCTGAATATTATGTTGACTGAAGGGTATTTTAATCGTAATCTGCCTTTAGAAAAGGTTGTTGAGTTAACGGCTGCGAATCCTGCTAAGCTGTTCGGACTTTATCCGCAAAAAGGAATCATTGCCGTTGATAGTGATGCCGATCTGGCAATAGTAAATCTAAACGAAAGCTTCGAGCTGAAACAGGAAGATTTGTTCTACCGCCATCAGCAATCCCCATATGTTGGCAAAACCTTTAAAGGAAAAGTGACAACAACGATCGTAAATGGAAAGGTTGTCTTTGAAAATGGCAATATTACAATTGGGGAAAAAACCGAAATCAACTCCTATTAATACCATATGTTAGGAAACAAAAAGCTAATAACAGGACTAGATCACTGTCTCATGTCCTATTATTAGCTTTTTTAGATGTCTAAAGAAAAGTGGGAGATACAAATCGGTTTGAAGGACTAAGAAAATTGTAGAAGTAAAAGTCTTAATTTATCCAAAGTATACAAAAATAAAAAGTGTTTTTATTCATTAGTGATAATGACGAATAAAGTGAAAACGATTAACATTTAATTAGAAACGAATAATTCAAAGAATAAAACATAAGGGGAGTTTAAATAAGATGGGTTATCCTAAAGACTTATTATCAAGCAGATCAATCATTGAGCACGGTAAATATGCATTAATCGCACCTGAAGGCTTGGTTAACAATGTGATTCCAGGATTTGAAAATTGCATTATTTCGATTTTAGGTTCACCAAAACTTGGAGCAAGCTTTGTTGATTACGTTGTAACCATGAAACAAGATGGTAAAAATAGTGAGGGATTCGGCGGGCAAGAAAATATCGAGACGTTCGTCTATGTTCTTGAAGGCAAAATTAAAGCTGCTGCAGGTGAGCAAGAATTTATTCTTGAAGAAAGCGGATATTTATACTGTCCTCCAGGAACAAAAATGTATGTAGAAAACCAATTTGGCGGAGAATCAAAACTATTTCTTTACAAACAAAAATATCGTCCGCTTGAAGGACGGAAACCATGGGTTTATTCAGACCATGCGAACAAGATTGAATATAGAAATTATGATGATATGCATAATGTTAATATTAAAGATCTTTTACCTACAGACCTAGATTTTGATATGAATTTTCACATTCTTTCTTTTGACCCTGCTGCATGCCATCCGTTTATCGAAACACATGTACAAGAGCATGGTGCCTACTTACTTTCAGGAGAAGGTATGTATAATCTAGACAATCAATGGATTCCAGTGAAAAAAGGAGATTACATTTTTATGGGACCATATGTACATCAGGCAGCTTATGCTGTAGGCAGAGAAAATTTAACATACGTTTATTCTAAAGATTGCAATCGTGACGCTGCATTGTAAAAGGTAAGCAGAATGATAGCTTAAATGAAGAATAGAAAGGAAGTATATTCTTCATTGTAATGATCATATAAAAAATAACAACAAAGTATGCAAAAATAGCTAAAAAAATAAGAAAAATGAGGTGTTGGGAAGTGGAAGGGGAAGCGACTTTGACAAAAATCGAAGCGATAAAAGCAGAAAGAGTTTTCGAAATTGATAAGATCGCAAAATTTGATCCAGATGAAGCGCAAAAAAACTATTTCTATGAAACAGATAAAACAGTTGGAGCCGTTTGGTGTCTTGAGCCTGGCCAGGAATTATATTTACATTCCCATTCGAATGTTGATGATATTTGGGTGTGCATGGAGGGAGAAGGAATTTATTTCCCAGACTTAGAGAATGAAATTCCGATTAAAAAAGGCATGGTATTATTAGCTAAACCAAATCAAATTCATGGAATGAGAAATACAGGGACAGAGCGATTCATGTTTGTAGGCTTTGCTGCTGGTTCATTGCCAATGGATATTACGAGATATTAATAGTAATAATGAATTTATAAACTATAAATTTGTTAAACTAAATAATGTAAATATCCGTCTTTAAAAAGTCGATTGATGCTTTAAACATTCATATAATAAGTGATTGAAGAGGAGCGATTGTAATGAAGACAGTCGCTTCTCTTCATTTTATATAAATAAATCCAATTTATTTCAATCAATAGGATTCATAAAGTAATCATTGTTTTTGGAAGAGGTGTCGATTCATGATAAAGCAAGGAGCTGTTGTAGCATTCTTGTCTCCTGTACAGTGGCTTTTTTTTATGTTTGCTAATACGGTAGTTGTTCCAATTTCTATTGGAGCTGCGTTTCAGCTTCCTCCCGAAACGATTGAAATGACAATAAGATGCTCTTTTATCTTTACAGGCATTTCTAGTATCTTGCAGGCCTGGGTTGGCCATCGTTATCCATTATTGGATAGTCACTCTGGATTAATGTGGGGCTTAATGCTAAATATGGGGATTTCGGCTTCCGCACTTGGTATAGACTATGCAACAGTTGGGGGAGGAATTACAACAGGTTTTCTGCTCGCAGGAGCTGTAACTGTTCTAATTGCTGCGTTCAATTTTATTTCGATTATACAAAAAATCATTAATCCGATGGTAATAAGCGTATATATTTTTTTGTTAACCTTTCAGCTCATCTTTATTTTCTTCAAAGGAATGTTCAAAATAACTGAAAATGGGACAATTGATCTTCCTGTCAGTTTTGTTTCAATTGGGGTTGTTATTTTTGTAGCTCTATTAAAGATTAAAGGCGGAAGAGTTTTTGGCAATTTTTCAATTCTGATAGGAATGGTTGCAGGATGGTTAGTGTATCGACTTATTTTCCCGTCAGTTCATCCGGTAGAAGGCTCTTCTAGTATGGAATTCACCATATTCCCTCTTGGGGCTCCGAACTTAGAGCTAGGGATTGTTTTCGTCTCTTTTTTTGCATCCCTTCTGACTTTGACGAATTCTTTTGCCTCCATTCAAGCTGCTGCAGATGTATATAAGGTAAAGGTAGAAAAAAAACAATACAAAAGCTCAATTTTTTTAACGGGGATTTTTGGGGTTATCACTGCCATTTTTGGCTTAGTTCCTTTTACACCCTTTACATCCACAATCGGATTCTTACAAAGTACAAAATTATATAGGAGAAAGCCGTTTATGATTAGCGGTTTTGTGTTTATCCTGCTTGGAATTATCCCGCCTTTAGCTGAATTTTTAGGTACCATGCCACTAACAATAGGTAATGCGGTTTTATTTGTTGCTTATCTTCAATTGTTTGGGACAGCTTTAAACAGCTTAAAGGGTATATTCTTTAACTCGGAAACGATATTCCGTTTAGCAGGTCCGGTACTAATTGGAGTCAGTCTAATGAATATCCCTCCGGCCCTATTCGGCAGTTTTCCAGTTCTATTGCAGCCATTAATTACAAATGGTCTCATTATGGGTGTAATCATATCGATCATTTTAGAGAAAATGGTAGATTGGAATAAGTTAACAACGAAATTAGCCGGATAGGCATTACGACAAATAAAGAAAATTGGATTGAAAACTTTTCTTTATTTGTCGTCACTTTAAAATTTGGGGTCATTTTTATGCTGGATTTAATCTATTAAATGATATGACGGATGTGCATGATCGTTCCGATTGCCTTCTGGATAACCCGGCTTAATCTTTTTCGACAAATGATTTACCAGCGATTTAGCTGGAAGGGAAAATTAATTATGATATGGCACCCCTTAATTTCGGTAAAAAATATTCCGAATATTCTTGAATCAATTTCTTGCATGTGATAAAATTCATTTCAACAAAAGATTTAAAAGAAACTGTATCTCTTAATAAGCAACAGATAATAGAAAGGCGTGATATTTATGAAATAAAAAAAGAAAGGTGGATACAATAACTGGCCCCTAAACGATTTCCTTAAATTCTTTATAAGCTTAATTACCTATATTAGCTTTGTCCTTAAGTGCAGCAAGCATAGGGAGGTAATATTGGTGGTTATTAGAATGGTTGTTATATTTATAACGACAAAAAAAATAACTTGGTAATACAGGTCTTTTTTATTAGAATAAAATAGAAACAGCGTTGTTCAATAGCGAACGTAATTAGTGCCTTCTAATTATCAATAAAGACGGTATTAATGAAATTTATGCTTATATACCAATGGGTTAGACTGAATTTTCATTCAAGATTAATTAACTAGATTAAGAGGAGGATTTTTATGTGCGCAAATATTACAATTGAACGGAAAGACACTGATTACCTAGGGTTTTATAAAAATCTACCTTCAAAAATTTGTTCTGATTGCGGCTATGATATTATCGAACAGCATGAATTGTACCTGAATAAATGTGAACAGTGCATAAAGAAGGAGTATGATTGGGATAAAAAATGAGTATTGAAAAACGGTGTTACAAAAGAGCTTTTGAATTTCTCATTTTCGATAAGTATCTTGAGAATCAAAAAAGAAAGTGAGGAATTACTAGAAGAGCTCAAATAGCACCCATCGCTTTATAACTTAATAGTAAGTAAGTGCTGAGGAGGAAAATAAAAACTCTCTTAGCACTTTTTTATTTAATTTTCATCTCCATTTGAATCCTTAAGTGAGAAACATTCCATTATGATCGAAATGTTCCATCATATGTGTTATATGATCCCTGGATACCATGAGAATCAAAAAGGGTACCGGGAATTGGAAATGCCTAGTTAAAAGTTTGTGAAGAAGTAAAAGAGGGGTCTAGCGTAAAGAGCTTAAGGTATATGAAATTGCCAATATGGATGAAGCTAGACGGTATAAGAAGCAAGTGAGAGAAGATTTAGACCGCAGCATAGGCCTTTTAAATAAGGCAGTAAAGTTCAAAACTTATAATTTATAATTATTGCCCTTGTGGGAAAAATCACCACTAAAAACAGTAGTAATAAGTAAATCATTATGTATCCACCCTTGTCTCCATCTAATGCTGGATTATAAGAAGGGTGACCATTGTGGAATTTGTAGTGATATTTACTGTGGACTATGTCTTAACTTATTACGTTCAGTAAGATCCGTAGGTATCAAAACAGGCAGTTTTTAAATAAAGGATGACGGCCTTAATACACAAGTGCATTCTTCGTTAGAATTATTTATGAATTATACGGATTAGATGGAATAATAGGAATAGGGCAGAGAGAGGTTACGATATTGTACTGGGGTTTTAGATGAATTTGCATATATACTCCGGCAGTCGCAAGGTCACCTATTATCCCGCTGAAGGTGTTTGGGATGTTATCTGGTGGGTTCGTTGGACCAAAAGTAACCGGACCCTCGGTCATCTCAATCAGTGCGTTCCAACGCGTTATGATTGGAAGCATTTGATCGTTAGGAAGGAACCGATTTAGCTGCGCACGATGCGGTTTTGTCATCGAAACGACGATTGATGTTTGCATAAGTCCTTCAACGCTGTAGGTAAGCGTGCCCGTAGTTGGGTTCCATGCGATGAGTGAAGTATTAAGATTCATATTTATCCCTCCTTTAAAAATAAGATGTAATTTATCATATGCTTGTCCTCAAAATCAGTTCGGATACTTTTTTCAGCATATATGAGATTTTTATATAACCCGCAGGAAACAGTAGGTTATTATGGCGACCACTTGGTATCAGATACTCACCAATATCAAGATTATGGAGCAAAGCACTTAGAAGGTGTTGGTTATACTCTGTCTTGAGTTACCATGAAATTTATACTTGGGAAAAAAGGCAAGAATAAATAGAGGAAGCTCAGTCATTTAAAAATTGCGAGGGACAGCTTATCATGGCCCTATAGGCAAAACTGCTAAAACATATTCCTCTTCAGTGCCATTGAACACATCTAATATAAGAGAGTACTCCCTATTTGTAGATCACGAAAATCAGTTTGATTAAATTAATAAACACTATGAACATTATTATTAACTCCTTATATTTCCCCATATAGCAGCCTATGTCTTTTTTAAAAATTCCCCATAGTATATTACATATCTCAAAACTATTGTGAAAGGGGTTATGTATTGAAAAAGACGGAGCTATCTGGACGAATCGTGACACCTGATGATCCTGAATATAGACAGGCAAGAATTAATAATAATTTAAGCATCCCAATATTCCCAAGGGTTATTGTATTTTGTCAGAATGTTCAAGATGTCTTAAATGCAGTGAGATGGGTGAGGGAGAATAATATACCGTTTCGAGTGAGGAGCGGCCGGCATAGCTATGAAAATTAATTAAAAAGAGTAGTAGTACAAAAAGAGATTCATAAATTTTGAATTTCTTTTTATTTATGGATGAATTGGGAGGTAGTTATTGAAGCTTTTAATAATGATGTGAACGAGTTACCTTCCGTTGTAAAGAGACAGAAAAGTGGGAAGGGAAGGTTACGATCTGAAGAAGTATTTCGAGTCAATAATAGACATGTTTTTTACAATTGATGAAGGATTGAGAGTCATATTTCTTAAACATGGCTTTTATTACATGCAACCCAGATTTATAAAAAATAAGAGCCTAGAAATCGTAATCGATTCAGGTCTTCCAAGCAATTACATTAAGGCTTATTTGTCGATATCACTCACCGAAGTTTGATATATACGAGTTATAATTGGATATAAAAAATTTTAAGAAAATTTTAAAAATTAATATTGAATTTACAAAAACGTGATGGTATTCTTTATTTATAAGTTTTAGAAACGTTGTTTTGTAATAAGCAACAACAGGTCGATAAGTATGACTAAAAGTGTTAATAACACTAAATAAACTGTCGACAGACGACATTAAGGAGTGGAGTTTGAGTGCTCATATATTGAATTTTTTCTGAAAGCGGCTAACGATTTATTTAGGGGGTGTTCTCCAGAAAATAAGGTTACTACTATTAGTAAATCTTTGATAAGAAAGGGGAGTTAGAAAGGGAAATACACATAAACTATATTGTCTGGAGATACATACCTACACAGGAAGTATGACTCAATAATAATTTGCGGAAAAATATTGTTTTTAAAAGGGGACTAAAATGCGATTTGTATCTTTTGAAACAAGACCACATGCCAAATATAGCTACGGAATAAGATAAGTCTCTGCATTCTGGGGATTAAGACTAAAAAATTGTATACGTTTTATTACTTACTTAATTTTATATTTTACTAGAAAGGAAAAGCTTTTTTTGCTCTTAGGGAGGAAAACATGAGTACCATTCAAAAGACATTTAAGGTATTGGAAAAGACAATTGAAGAATTACAGGAAGCTTTGACGACGGGAGAAATTACATCCGTTGAGTTAGTACAAATTTATCTAGATCGTATTAATGCTTATGATAAATCTGGACCAAATTTAAAAAGCATAATTAGCATTAACGAAAGTGGACTCACGGAAGCCGCACGTCTTGATAAAGAAAGAATTGAAGGAAATTTACGGGGACCCCTACATGGTATACCCATTATATTAAAGGATAACTTTGATACAGTTGATAAGCCAACAACAGGTGGAGCCACGATACTTAAAGATTTCATTCCAACAAAGGATGCATTTGTGGTAAATAAACTACGAGAAGCAGGAGCAATAATAATTGCGAAATCAAATCTTGGTGAACTAGCAATGTTACCTCAGAACTATAGTTCATTAGGAGGGCAGACGCTAAATCCATACGATTTAACAAGGACTCCAGGAAGTTCAAGCGGCGGGACAGGGGCTTCCATTGCGAGTAATTTTGCAGCTGCTGGAATGGGAACTGATGGCGTAAATTCTATTCGTTCTCCTGGTTCCGCAAATAGTCTTGTGGGGTTTAGACCTACAAAGGGACTTTTAAGCCGTGAGGGAATTATGCCTGCAACAATTACTCAGGAAACAGTTGGCCCGATAACCAGAACAGTACAGGATGCTGCTGTATTGTTGGACGTATTGGCCGGGTATAATCCCTATGATTCAACTACAGCCTGGAATGTTAGTCATATACCCAAAACCTATACTGAATTTCTACAAAAAGATGGGTTAAAAGGGAAAAGGTTAGGTGTCCTAAAGACTTTATTTGGTAGTGATTCAGAGCATCAGGAAGTAAATAATATTATGGAAAAGGCAATTGAGGATTTAAAAAATAACGGTGCTGAGATTGTTTATTTGGATATTCCAGAACTTGATACCAATCGTGTTCTAGAAAAAGATGTTACTGTTTTTGAATTTAAAACTCTATTTAATTCTTATTTGGAAGGTCATGCCACTAATGCTTCAATAAAATCATTAAAGGAACTTATCGATTCGAAAACTTATGACAATAGAATTGAAAACTTCTTATTGGATACACAGGCATTAGAAAATCCATTGGAAGAAACAGAGTATAAGAAACGCTTGCTTTATGGTTTGGAGCTAAAGAATATCGTAATCAAATCTATGGCAGACAACAATCTTCATGCTATTGTATATCCCCATCAAAAACAGCTTGTTGCGAAAGTTGGGGAGCCGCAGACGGGGAGAAATGGGATTATAGGAGCCATATCAGGTTTTCCAGCTATAACGGTTCCAGCAGGGTTTTCAAGTCCTGAAATATCAGCTCCTATTGGGGTTCCAGTTGGAATTGAATTTCTAGGACGTCCCTGGAGTGAACCTATTCTATTTGAAATAGCTTATTCATATGAACAAGCTACTCACCATAGACAGCCCCCAATTGTAACACCAGAATTATAGAGCATGGCGGTTCCGAAAGAGTCATTTAAATTATAAGTTGATTTAGAATTGAATTTAATTAAGAAATCATATAAACCCGGCACATGAACAATAGGCTGGGGGTGTTTGACCTTTTTGTTAAAATGAATGACATGGTAACAGCAATGGTATAACGTTTAATATGTAGGTGTTGCTGTGGTTTTATCAACTCCTATAGAAATATTGCTGGTGTTATTAACCATTTTACATTGGGCTTATCGCTAAATTCACCGGCTCTTTTACTGTAGGTCTAATGATTTTTTTCCTTCACAAGGTATTTTTAACTATTGCAGCTGCAATGATTAACTGCGTAAAGAAGGTTAGAGCTTAATCTTAAAGTTATGATTTAAACAAGAACTTTCAGATTGAAGTAAATTATTCTCATATTTTTTTACAAAAGAAAAAGGAGATCAAACTTGTGCGAATCTTAGTTATTAATCCGAATATTTCAGAGAGTGTTACAGAACTTATAGCAAATGAGTCTCGACGTGTTGCATCCCCAGGAACAGAATTAACGTTTGCTACAGCTTCTTTTGGGGTTGCTTATATTGAAACGAGAATGGAAGCCCTAATTGGCGGATACGCAGCGGCATGCATTGCGGCTGAACGCCACGGTGAATATGATGGGGTAATTATTGATGCTTTTGGAGATCCCGGACTTTTGGGTATCAAAGAAATGCTTGACGTTCCTGTAGTAGGAATGACAGAAGCCGCTCTGGCCTCGGCATGTCTCCTGGGAAAACGCTTTTCGATTATTGCAATTTCATCACGTATCAAGGCATGGTATTTAGAGACTGTTCATAGTGGCCATTTAACAACACGTCTAGCTAGCATCAGATCATTAGATGATCCTTTGCGTGATATTGGTTCTGTACAGGAAGATCATTCCAAGCGGTTAAAAGAGCTTGCAAAAGAGGCGGTTGAGAAGGATGGCGCTGACGTTATTATTCTGGCTGGAGCTCCTCTTGCAGGGTTAGCTCGCACCCTTGAAGGTCAATTATCTGTGCCAGTAGTTGATGGTGTGTCTAGTGCTGTACGTCATTGTGAGTCACTAATAGCTCTTAATCCCGGAAGAGCAGTAGCGGGCAGTTTCGCTAAACCACCAATAAAGCCTAATAAGGGTTTACCTCCAGCTCTAGCGGCCATTCTTGATCGTACTTGCTAATTTATTAATATTTTTTAGGGAGGGAATCCTTAAGTTCAATCTTATTGACAATGATACAGTCTAAATAAATCTACGTTCTTTTTTATAAACTATACTTAAATGTCTTTTTTGCTATAATTGTTTAAATCAAAAAAAGGTAGATTCCCTAGTATATATGAGAAATCTACCTTTGAATAAAAAAAGATGAAAGGCATTAAATTATCATAATATAATTTTTGAGTTTTCAGAAAACGCTTGCAAATAAAAACAATTTAGAGTATTCTATTTATAGAAATTGTATACAATCTAGTATTCTAAAAGAGATACAATAAATACCATTTTATTGGAACTTTTTTATTTCTCAATCTGGAATTCTTTGAGGATGCTTATCATATTGAATTTTAGAAGAAAGGAAAATGTGAAATGAATTCCAAGGAATTAGAGATTTATAAAAAGATTAAGCAAGCTATTCTCCATCGAAAACTCTTTCCAAATATGCAATTAGTTGAAAAGGAAATAGCTGATTCTTTTGGAGTTAGCCGAACTCCAGTCCGTAATGTGCTTCGTAGATTGTCCTATGAGAGGTTGGTAAAAATTATTGAGAATAAAGGTGCGTTCGTTACTTGTTCCTCAATAGAAGAATCAAAAGAAGTATTTGAAATGAGAAGAATTCTTGAGGCAGAGGCAGTTCGAAAATCATGTAGATTATACAACCAGGAACAGATTCAAGAACTTGAAAATATGGTTCATGAAGAATTAAGAGAAATTGGACAAGGAAACTACATTGAAGCATTGCAAATGTCTGGAGATTTCCATTTGAAAATAGCTGAAATGGCTGGTAATTCTTATTTTTATCAGTATCTTGAAGATTTAATTTCGTTAACGTATGTTATTGTTTCCATTTATGGAAGGGGAGATGAGAGGAATGGTACATGTTCTCACCATCTTGAAATCTTCCATGCAATAAAAGAAAGAGATGAAGATTTAGCTGAGAAATTGACTGTCGATCATTTGAAAGAAATAGAATCGAATCTTCACTTTAATGAAAACCTTCAGATCTCCACTTCTCTTTTGGAACTTCTTTCCTAAAAATATAAAATTTTTCGAATAATTGAAAACGCTTACCCATCGTGGAGTATGCATATGAAAATACGGATATAGTAAATGGTAGATGTTCATTCTTCTCCTATTTAATAAGAGCATGTACTTTAGTTGGAGAGGATTTTACATAAAAAAGTATATAGGTGGTGATAGAACAAAATAAGAAAGTAATTAGAGTTTGTTTATTTTTTTACACCATAGTAGAAACGTAGTTGCCTGATAAACAACAATATATTTCACCAGAAAAAATTATTAGTAGTAAAATTTTTTAAGATTGAATTAATGTCTATTGGTAAACATCTAAGACCTAACTTGGAGAGCATTGTATTTTAAAATACCGTATTACAATGAATTAAGGGAGTTGGGTATATAATGTCAACAAATTTAAAAAAAGAAGATGTTTATGAAGAGCCACAGATCCAATTTGCTGCTAATATCGATGAATCATTAAGGCCAAAAAGTGCAAAGGATAGGACGGTAAGTCCGCAAAACTATGTTTTTATGTGGATGGGTGACGGCGTTAATTTAGGCAATATGACGCTTGGAGCGAGTTTGTTCATAGCTGGTGTCGCAACGCTAAACATCTTTCAGACATTTGTCGCTGCTTTCATATCGATTGCTATAACTTCTACAATTTTTGCTTTAAATGACAGGCTAGGATACAAAACGGGAATTCCATATGTTGTCCATCTGAGAATGTCCTTCGGGGAGAAAGGTGCCATCATATCATCCCTTTTGCGGGGAATCCCCGCCATCATTTGGTACGGTTTTCAAAGTTGGATCGGAGGTACTGCTTTAAATGAAATTGCGAAGATTGCTACAAGTGGAACCTTTGATAATGTTGCCATTTGCTTTGTTGTAATTCAATTAATACAAATTGTACTTTCGATGTACGGTTTTCATGCCATTAAATGGGTGGAAACATTAGTATCGGTAGTAATTATCGGAGCACTTCTTTATGTATTTGTTATTCTACTAAAAGACCATAGCACTGTCATTGCAGAAAAATGGGTTCGTACAAAGGGTACGTGGGGATTACCGTTCTTTGGGTTCATCATGGTGTTTATGGGAAATTATGCAGCAATTTTTTTAAGTGCTGCAGATTACTCACGAGAACTCAAAGCTGGTATTAGTGACTCAAAACGAGGATTATTGTACTTTTCGCCAATTTTAGTTGTGTATAGCGTTACACTTGCCATCGGAGCAATGCTTGCTTCAGTTACTGGCATCACTAATCCTGTAAAGGCATTTGCCATCGTAGTAGATAATTCTTATATTACATTTTTTGTTTCCGTATTTATTGTACTGGGTACGATTGCTGTAAATATGGTTGCCAATATTATTCCACCGACCTATGTAATTACATTACTTACAAAAGCTAAATTTAAAGTTTCTGTTACAATTACTGGACTTCTTGCTTTAGGCTCATTCCCTTGGCTGCTTGTTCAAGATTCTAATGCAGAAGGTCTTAATTTATTCATTCTCACTTATTCAGCATTTTTAGGACCGATCGTTTCCATTTTATTAGTAGAATACTATATTCTTAGAAAGCAAAAAATCAATATAGAAGAATTGTACCAGGAAAACGGAACATTTTCAGGTCTTAATCCTGCCGCAGTACTTGCAATGTGTATTGGTGCAACAGGAGCCTTTTTAGTTGTAAAGCTTGCATGGATTATTGGTCTTATCACTTCAGGTATTGCTTATTATCTCCTTACGAAGTACGCATTTAAGGATTCAAAGTTCAAAAGAGGCACAATATTCGAAAAAAATAGTTGACTCAATTAAAACTTTATTTTAAAGATAAATAAATGAATATTTTTCTGAATATTCATAAAACTGGAGGATCAAAAGGTATGAAGTATGATTTGCTCATAAAAAATGGAAATGTTGTGTTAAAGAATTTTGTGGAACAAGTAGATATTGGGATTAAAAATGGAAAAATTGCTGAAATATCTAAAAATATAACCGATCCTTCAAAAGAAGTTGTTGATGCTTCCAATCAGTATGTTATGCCAGGGATGATCGATACTCATGTTCATATTTGTGAACCTGGAAGATCGGAATGGGAAGGCTTTGAAACAGGGACAAAGGCTTTGGCTGCGGGTGGAACGACCGCTTTTGTCGATATGCCTTTAAATGCTCTTCCAGCTACCACAGATAAAGAGGCATTAAGAAAAAAATTAAAATCTGCGGAAAATAAAGCCTATGTCGATTATGCACTATATGGGGGACTAGTACCAGGAAACATCGATGATTTAAAAGATCTCTCAGATGAAGGTGTAGTCGCTTATAAATGTTTTATGGCAACATGCGGTACTGATGAGATTGGCGATTTCAAAAACGCCGATGACTACACTCTTTATCATGGAATGAAGAAATTGGCAGAATTAGGGCATGTCTTATCCATACATGCTGAAAATGCCGAATTTACTGATAATTACGCACTTAATAAAATAAAGCAGGGAAAGGTAGCTATTAGGGATTATGTGGAATCCAGACCGGTTATCGCAGAAGTTGATGCCGTAAGGCGAGCTTTATTTTTAGCAAAAGAAACAGGATGTAAATTGCATTTTGTTCATATCAGCAGTAAACGAGCGGTGGAGGAAATTCAAAAGGCACGTGAAGAGGGCCAAGATGTCACATTAGAGTCATGTCCACATTATTTTACAATTGATTTAGAAGCTTTTGAAAAAATTGGTCCTGTTGCAAAGTGTGCTCCTCCATTACGTGAAAAAGCTGAACAGGATCAATTATGGGAAGCTCTTTTGGAAGGGAAAATTGATATGCTGACTTCTGATCACTCCCCATGCACGCCTGAAATGAAGCAAAGCGATACAAACAGTATTTTTGATATCTGGGGGGGAATCAGCGGCTGCCAAAATAATGTTGATTTAATGTTTGATGAAGCGGTTAAAAAACGCGGGTTATCTATTAATCGTTTTGCCAAGATGATTGCAACCACCCCTTCAGAGAGATTCAATTTACCTCAAAAAGGTAGTATCGAATTAGGTAAAGATGCAGACATCATCTTCATCGACCCGAATCAGTACTATACAGTACAAAAGGAAGACTTATATTATCGTCATCAGCACAGCCCTTATATTGGCCGGACAATAAATAGTCGTGTAACGAAAACTTTTGTTAGAGGGCAGCTAGTATTTGATCTTGAAGAAGGAATAGTTGGTAAACCAATAGGAAAGTATATTTCTGCAAAAAGTAGTTTGGTAGAAATTTAAATTTTCATTGAAATGATCAAAACCGTCCAATAACAAGGAGTTACCCATTTGGTTCTCTCTTTGTTATTGGATGGGGTTAGGCTAAGGAAGATGTTGTTGGACCTCAATGGAAAACTCAACGTTCAGAGAATATATCAAAGAATTGATGAGTTAGGAAGGATTTCTGATTTTTGTCCGTTGTAAGGGGTGGAATTAGCCATAATCTAAAGGAATCCATTTATTTACGAGATACAAAAATAGGTACGATGGTTTTATTGGAATCTTTTATTCAGTTAACTAGCAAAAAACAAGATTAAAGAGAGTATAAGCTGACAACCGAAACATTAAGTACAGAAAAACAACAAATTATTAATTTTATTGAGGACCAACAAGAAAATTTAAGTGGTTTTTTAAAAGAGCTTGTATCGATTCCGTCTGATAACCCTCCAGGTAACTGTCAAAAAATTGCTGAACATATTTTTAAGCGACTTGGAGAATATGAATTTGAAAATGTTTCATTGAATGAAGTAGAAGAAGAAAGAGTTAAAGCAGTTGGAAGGATTAAGGTTTCCAATGTTATTGGGTTTCAAACCTTTGGAAATACCCAAGGTCCAGAAATTACTTTGAATTCGCATGGAGATGTTGTACCTCCTGGGCTTGGATGGACACAAAATCCTTATGGAGGCAATATTGTTGATGGAAAACTTTATGGCGGTGCAGCTGTATCAAAATCTGATATCGCCTCTTTTACATTCGCTACATTAGCATTAAGACAATTGAAAGAAACATTAAACGGAAAAATTTCATTGGCTTTCACATTTGATGAAGAAACGGGTGGAGACATCGGACCAAAATGGCTGCTCGAGAAAGGGCTTATAAACCCTGATATGGCGATTTGTCCTGGATTTACATATTCCCTTGCCAATGCTCATAATGGTTGCCTTCATTTAGAAGTAAAATTGAAAGGAAAGTCTGCCCATGCTGCGGAGCCGCAATATGGACATGATGCCTTGGAGGCAATGACAGGTGTTTTAAGTGCATTATACGAATACAGAAAAGGCTTCTCGGAGATAAAATCTAATATTCCTAATGTTGGTTCTCCTAATCTAGTAGTTGGATTGATTTCAGGTGGTATTAATACGAACGTTGTTCCAGATACAGCCACCATTCGAATTGATAGAAGATTAATTCCTGAAGAAAATCCAAAGTTTGCAGAAGCAGAAATTCGTAATGTCATTGTAGAAGCACTTTAAAATTATCCAGGGGTGGAAGCAGAAGTTAATCGAATTATATTGGCACACAGCATGGGCCCTGTTCCAGTTCATTCTCCTTTGGTACAATCTTTCGCAGCAAATTGGTCAAAAATTATGGGTGGAGAAGAGCTTCCTATAGTTGGATCTCCTTTATATACTGATGCTCGTCACTTTTATGAAGCTGATATTCCTGTCGTTTTATTTGGTGCTGGTCCTAGAACATTATTGGAGGCAAATGGACACCGTGCAGACGAACACGTAAAAGTAGATGATCTAATAAAAGCAACAAAAATTGTTGCTCTCACATTATATGATCTTTTGCAGGGACAAAATAATTAATATAAATTTCGATATTTCCCTGGACGTTTAATTCCAGATGATGAATTAATAATTCCTAAAAAAGGTCGAATTAATTTCTGACCTCAAAAGTATCCAAAAAACAAGGATTCGGAATTGAAAGAGAAGAAAAATGAACCGGAAATCACTAGTATAGCGGTTTCCGATCTTTAATTATCTTAGTGATGTTACTGGTGTGGAAAGTATATCACCATTTCCTTGAGGAAGAATAAGAGAAAATTGATTGGTTAAAGGAAAATCTTATGGATGCCGGGAAGAATGTCTCTGAGTGTCTGGGATATAAAAGTAACTGAAATATAATTTGGGAGAATAATTATGAAGACTTAATGAATGTGTTATGTCTTTTTTATCGTTAAGATGTATCTTATTAATTTTTGACGGAATATTGATTTAAAAAATAGTAATTATGAGAAAATTTAAAATAAATATTGAAAATGTCTATTAAAGATGTTATTTTTAGTATAGAAAACGAATAGGAAACTATGTTTTGTAATAAGCAACAAATAATGAAGATAGTTGTGTTATTTTTATTACTATTAAAACCGGATCAAAGTGTCTATAAACGACAAGATAGGAGAACACTATGAATTCTTTCTCTATAGAAAAACCAGTGAGATATTATGATCAGGTCTATAATTCGATTAAAGAAAAAATTGTTAAAGGAGTTATAAAGCCTGGTGATAGCATTTTTGAATCTAGAATAGCAAAAGAATTAAATATTAGCCGCAGTCCGGTAAGGGAAGCGGTCCGAGCATTGGAAAAAGAAGGATTATTGGTTATTGATGAAAAATCAAGAATAACAGTTTATAAACCAACATTAAAGGATATTTTCGATATATATGAATGCCGTATTGCACTTGAATCATTAGCGACGAGATTGACAACAAGGTACGCTACAAACCAGGAAATAAAAGATATTGAAAATACCGTTCTAAATGTAAAACAGAACCTTAATCCTGAAGGTGAACAAAATAGGGACGTGCTAATTGAGGAAAATGGCCGTTTTCATGATCTGATTACAAAATATAGTCAAAATAGAAGGTTACAGAAACAACTTAGGGAGCTAAAATCACTAAGTCAATATTATCGAGTATTAAATTTTCAGGGTGAAAATAGAGAGTGGATTGTTTTTAACGAACATCAAGAAATTCTTGATCAAATTAAACGAAGAAATGAAGAAAATGCTTCGTTACAAATGAAAAAACATCTAGAAACTGATTTGCAACATTTAAAGGAAATTTTTAATAACCAGCTAAAACCTGGCAAAACGGAATAGGACCTGTTTTTCTATGTTGTTTACATAATGATAAATATAGAGGGGGGATAAATAAAGTGTCGACAGACGACAATAAAATGCTGCTTGATATGGAGAAATCTGATTTGATCTACCAAAGTAACAGGAACTGCAGATAATTTTGTAAGCGATACCATTGTAAGGGTGTTTACATTGTTCAATTAAACGTTAGTTGCTAAATGAAAACATCTTGTAAAGTCCCCAGGTGTGTTTCCCAGTTATTGAAGGGGGTGATTCCTAAACATTATCTAATTTTTGGAGTAAAACACACCGAACATCTTTATCTTAAAAAGGGGGATTTTTATGGCAAGAGGTAACGTAAATCTAAATGTGCAAGAATCGCTTATTGATTTAGCGGCAAAACCAACTAATATCCGTTGGCGAGTATTTTTTATGCTGCTTATGCTCGTGACAATTAACTATGTTGACCGAGCAGTATTGTCTATTGCAATGCCTGCAATCCAAAAGGATTTAAATTTAGATCCTGCTATCGTAGGACTTATTCTTAGTTCTTTCTTTTGGGGATATGCCTTAATGCAAATTCCATCAGGTTGGATTGCCGACAAATACCGCCCAGAAAAAGTAGTGTATGGTGCTGCACTTGGATGGGGGATTGTCCAAGCATTAACAGGTTTTATATCAGGTGCAAAAACACTTTTGTTTCTTCGAGTTTTGCTTGGAATAACAGAGGCACCTGTTATGCCGGGATGTTCGAAATTACAGTCGATTTGGCTTAGTTCAAAGGAAAGGGGCCGCGGAGCCACGATCATTGATAGCGGTGCACCATTAGGTACAGCAATTGGTGGACCTATTATTGTTGGATTTATGGCATGGTTTGGCGGCTGGCGCGGCGCTTTAATTGGGGCTGGTATCCTTACCATTGTTGTCGCATTTTTGGTATGGAGAGTTATTAAAGGCGGACCAGAAGGAAATTCAAAAGTCAACGAGGCAGAACGTGAATATATTCGTAAAGCTCTCGAAGAGGAGTACGAAGAGCATAAGCGTAATGCTACTGGAATTAAAATCGGTGCAAAGGATTATCTGACAGCTCGTAATTTCTGGTGTATGTGTCTTGGATGGTTTTCATTTAACACTGTATTCTATGGATTAATGACATGGGGTCCATCATATCTTGCTGCAACACAAAATCTGGACATTAAGTCGATTGGCGGCTCTATTCTAATTATTTTCGGTTCAGGATTTATCGGTGAACTCATTGGTGGGTGGATTACAGACAAGTGGCGCGAAAAAGGCGGTAATTATAACACGGTGATGAGAACGATGTTATCCATAGCCGGAATCATGACTGCACTATCCATCTTTTTGTTAAGTAAGTCAACTTCTGTAACTATGGCGATAACAACACTGTCATTTGCGTTATTCTTCCTTCGTTGGGGCGGCTTGTATTGGAGTGTTCCTGCTGCAATTTCACAACGTGAACATATTGGTACAGTGGGTGGATGTATGAACTTCGCTGGGAATATTGCAGGTGTTATAACTCCAATTTATATTGGTCTTATTGTATCGACAACAGGATCTTATTTCTTGGCATTAATGGTGTTTGTCTTCGCTGGTCTTCTTTTGGCGACGGTTTCAAGTTTAATAAATTACAATAAAAAAATTGGCAGTTCAAGTAGCAGTGTAAAATAAAACATTAAATTTAATAGGAGGAATTATCATGAAAGAACCTAAAAAAATTGGAATGCTTACTCCTTCTTCTAACACAACCTTAGAGCCAATTTGTTCCAGAATGCTTTATAATGTTCCAGAAGTAACTTGCCACTATGGACGCTTTGAGGTTACTAAAATTTCACTTGAACAAGACGCTTTAAGTCAATTTAATTTTGAGCCAATGCTCCAGGCTGCAGAATTGTTAGCACATGCTGAAGTAGATGTGATTGCATGGAACGGGACCTCTGGTGGATGGCTTGGTTTTGAAGCAGACCGTGAACTTTGTGAAGCTATTACCAAAAGAACAGGTATTCCAGCAACTACTTCCATGTTGTCTCAAGTAAGAGCGTTTAAAGAGCACAATATTAAATCGGTTCACCTTGTAACTCCATACATTCCTGAAATTAATAAACTAATTGCAGAACAATATAAAAAGCATTGTAATGTTGATACGATTAATATTTCAGGACTTGCTCAAACACACAATCGTTCTTTCGCTCTCGTATCACAAGAAAGAATTGAAGAGCAAATTAAATCGGTATCTGTTTTGCCTGCAGATGCAATAAGTGTAGTATGTACGAACTTTCCTGCAGTAAATAAAGTAGAATACTATGAAAAAACATATAAATTACCAATGTATGACACTATTAATGTACTAATGTGGGAATGTTTAAAAATGGTAGATATAGATCCTAATATACTTAAAGAATGGGGAAAAGTATTTTCAAAGGTAACAGTAAATAACTAAGTCAAAAACAGAGCATTCAACCTGTGGGGGGTTGTACTGCTCACGACATTTTTATTCTTGACATATAAAAATACAGGTATCTGCATGGTTGATTACGTAATCTTTACCGACTCCATACATTTTACGGGACAGAAGGTTTGCTGTCCCAACCCTTTACGTATGCAATTTTCAATGTGCAGATACCATTTATTATAACATACATGTATGTATTTTTTAACCTGTATACATAACGGCTATCTCGAGTCAATTTTCGTTAATTTATTTAGGAGGATTCGAAGATGATTACTGTTACTTTTTATAAAAATAATCGGCTAGTTTTAGGAGTTAAAACAAATAGGGGAGTATTAGATATTGAAGCTGCATATGCCAAGTTTCCCTATATAAATAATATACCTAAAACAGTATTTGAATTAGTTACTCTAGGAGAAAGTGCAAAACTGGGACTTCAAAGGCTGATCGAGCATTCACTAATGGAGGATGACTTATTTTATAAGGAAGATTCACTTAACTACGGACCATGTGTACCTAAGCCCCAGAAAATAATCTGCATCGGATTAAATTACAAAAAGCATGCAATTGAGTGTAATATGCCTTTCCCTTTAGCTCCAATTTTATTTAGTAAATTTAATAACGCGATAAATGCACATGGAAAAGATATTTTCATTCCAATTACATCTTCACAAGTTGATTATGAAGCAGAATTAGCTATTGTTATCGGCCAAAAGGCAAAAAATGTAAAGGTGGAAAATGCACTTTCTATCGTTTATGGTTATTGCGCTGCGAATGATGTATCCGCCCGTGATTTACAAAATAAATCTTCACAGTGGATGCTAGGGAAAACAAGTGATGGATTTTGTCCAATTGGTCCCAATTTGGTTAGCAAAGAGGAAGTCGAAAATCCCAATAACTTAAAGATTACCTTATCCCTTAATGGAGAATTACGACAAGATTCAAATACTTCAGATATGATTTTTAGTTGTGAAGAACTAGTAAGTTATGTTTCCAAGCATTTAACACTTCAACCAGGTGACATCATTTTAACCGGAACGCCGGAAGGGGTAATTTTGGGATATTCTAAGGACAAAAGGGTTTGGTTAAAAGATGGCGATGCAGTAACAGTTGAAATTGAAAAGCTCGGTAAATTAACAAATATATTCAGATGGGAACAAACCGATGAATCAGTTAGAAGTGATATTTATGAAGTGAGTGGAACGATTTGAGGAAGATTAGAATTATGAATTGAATAAATTTTCTAAAAATATATTGAAAGTGATTAGATAGAATGGTAAGATTTCCGTAAACAAAACAATTATGGAACTTTGTTTCACAATAGGCAACTTAATGGAGGTATCGAAGTGAAAATGTATGGTTTTGGATCTATAAAATGAGTTTCAGAATTTCTTCATTGTAAAAAGTAATCTGTAAATCGTTGCTTTTTTTTAAGAAATTATAGAAACACAGTTCCTTAATAAGCAACGAAAAGAAAGGAAAGGTGGTGTTAGCACCAGATAGAGGGGGAATTTAATTAGGTTTATCAAAAGAAATTCGCGGCACATTGTAAACCATGCAGGAAGCGGACATCTATGAGGTTCATTTTCTGCCCCAGGAGAATTGGAGATAGTAGCAACAACAAATAGTGCAACCATTAAGAAATGGAAAGAGGGATTGTATGTCAACGTTACGTGAAGAAGCATTAAAGATACACAAAAAGTATCAAGGAAAACTGGGGGTTCATTCAAAAATTCCTGTGCAAGATGCAAATGATTTAAGTCTTGCCTACTCTCCAGGTGTAGCGGAGCCTTGCCTGGACATTCATGAGGATGAAAGCAAAGTCTATGATTACACCATGAAAGGGAATCTCGTTGCTGTTATCTCGGACGGAACTGCCGTACTTGGTCTTGGTAATATAGGCCCGAAAGCTGCTATGCCTGTTATGGAAGGAAAAGCATTATTATTCAAATCATTTGCAGGCGTAGATGCATTCCCGATTTGCCTGGATACAACGGATCCGGATAAAATCGTGGAGGTCGTCAAATTATTGGAACCGACTTTTGGTGGAGTTAATTTAGAAGATATCGCGGCACCGCAATGCTTTGAAATTGAAGATCGCTTACGAAAGGTGTGTGATATTCCTATTTTCCATGATGACCAGCATGGGACGGCCATCGTAACGGCTGCAGGGTTAATCAACGCTCTTAAATTGGCTGACAAAAAAATCGAGGATATTCGTGTCGTGACCAACGGCGCTGGAGCAGCCGGTGTAGCGATTGTGAAGCTCTTACTTCATATAGGGGTAAATGATGTTATTTTATGTGACACAAAAGGGATCCTTTATGAAGGACGTCCTTTCGGGATGAATCCGTTCAAAGAGGAAATGGCTCGAATCACCAATAAAGGACAAAGGCAAGGGACACTGGCAGATGCACTTGAGGGAGCTGATGTATTTATTGGTGTGTCAGCCGCTGGTGCTGTAACGAAAGAAATGATTCGTACCATGAACCATCATCCGATTATTTTTGCTATGGCCAATCCGGTTCCGGAAATCATGCCGGAAGATGCAAAAGAAGCCGGAGTGCTAGTTATTGGAACAGGCCGTTCTGATTTTCCGAATCAGGTCAACAACGTATTGGCGTTCCCAGGAATTTTCCGTGGTGCATTAGATGTTTACGCAAGAGAAATCAATGAAGAAATGAAGATGGCAGCTGTTTATGCCATTGCGGGATTGATCTCAGATAAGGAGCTGAATGTGGATTATGTTATTCCAGATCCATTCGACCGAAGAGTTGCAGCACATGTAGCAGCAGCTGTTGCCAGCGCAGCGATGGAAACTGGTGTTTCACAAAAACATGTTAATGTAGAAGAAATCAAAAAGAATCTTTTATTAGTAGAAGAAAAACAGCCAATTTTTTTATAAAGAAAGCCTATTCACTGATATAGTTGTCTAGGAAAACAAACTACACGCAAAGTTATGAGCAGACATACAGTATTTTTTTTGAAAACTTGGACATACGGACACAACAATATAAACACAGATTGGCGTTAGTATGTCCAAGGATAATTTATTTTAATTAATCTGTGCTAATTTTATTATTAGATTTTGATGGATGATATAACTGTAGTTGTTCCAGTAATATTTCACGTTAGTAACGTTGAAGTTAATTAATTGTTACCCCTTTTGGTTTACTCTCCCCGGTTAGTTCCTCGTTCAAGCTCTTCAAATACTCAAAAAGTAGTGAAATACACTCCTGTTTAATAAGTCGTTTTCTATTTAACCTCAAAACCGCCTCTCATTTATTTCCGTGAAGGATTATTGTTTTTAAAAACTAGGATTCTTTTATCTTAGTATGAACTAGACAGAAGGAAGAATATATTTTTACCATTTCAAGATGTGTTTTTTGGAACTGAACGGCCCAAAATCTACGTTAATTAGACAAGAAAGATTAGTGCCGTAAGTAATGAACAAATTAAGCAGATGTAATATTTATCCCCAATTTCATTCAATAAAGTTTGGTTACACTTTGTCTGAGATTTACATAAAAATCAATAATAAATGAAGTAATAAAATATTTATTTTAAAATTTACAATTTTGAAATAAATATTTTGAAAAATATTGAAATAAAATAGATTATCATGCTATGCTATTTTAAACAAATAATGAAACGTTGTGGCGTAATAACAAACGACGAAGTGAAAACACAAATTGTATTTCAATTAATTTGGGGGGAATCGTATCATGGTAAATTATATTAAAAAAGGAAAACTTCAAGTAGCTCAAGAACTCTATGAATTTATTAATTCAGAAGCCCTTCCAGGTAGTGGATTGGATACAAATCAGTTTTGGTCTGGTTTTGAAGGGTTAATCCATGACTTAACACCTCTTAACAAGAAGTTATTAATGACACGTGAAGTTATTCAAAGCAAACTAAATACATGGTATCGCGAAAACAAAGGAAACTTTGACCTCGATACATATAAGTCGTTTTTGGGGGAAATTGGTTATCTCGAACCGGAAGTAGAAGATTTTGAGATTGTTACAGCTGGAGTGGATGATGAAATCACTCTACAGGCAGGCCCGCAATTAGTTGTACCGGTAAATAATGCGCGTTATGCGATTAATGCAGCCAATGCTCGTTGGGGTAGCCTTTATGATGCTTTATACGGTACAGATGCAATCAGTGAGGAGGATGGAGCCCAACATCAAGGCGGTTATAACCCTGTCCGCGGCAAAAAAGTAATCGAATTTGCTAGAAATTTTCTAGACCAAGCGGCGCCCTTAAAAGATTTCTCTCACAAGGAAGTAGTTCGCTACGGGTTGGCAGATGGAAAACTTACCGTTTCTTTAAGCAATGGTATCAAGACTGGTCTAAAGAATGAAGCAAAATTTGTCGGCTACCAGGGTGATCAGGAAAACCCTTCTGCTATCTTGCTGAAAAATAACGGACTTCATTTTGAAATTCAAATCGACCGAAATCATCCGATCGGCAAAACGGATAATGCTGGTATTAAAGATGTCCTCTTAGAAGCAGCTGTTACAACGATTATCGATTGCGAGGACTCTGTCGCTGCGGTAGATGCCGAGGACAAGGTGTTAGTCTATCGAAACTGGTTGGGCCTTATGAAAGGAAACTTATCATCAACTTTCAAAAAAGGCGATAAAGTCATGACACGGATGCTCAACCCGGATCGTAGGTACGTATCGGCCAAGGGAAAAGAAATTACGTTAAAAGGCCGTTCCCTACTATTTGTCCGTAATGTAGGACATTTGATGACAAATAGTGCAATCCTCGATCAAAACGGGGATGAGATACAAGAAGGGATAATGGATGCTGTCATCACGAGCCTTGTCGCGAAACATACGCTGCTTGGAAATGGCCAATACCAAAACACGGAAAAGGGATCTATCTATATTGTAAAGCCGAAAATGCATGGGTCAGAAGAGGTCGCTTTTGCTAATCAGCTTTTTAGCAGGGTTGAAGATTTACTTGGACTTGAACGAAACACTCTTAAAATAGGTGTAATGGATGAAGAACGAAGAACGACATTGAATTTGAAAGCATGTATTAAACAAGTTAAAGACCGGGTAGTATTTATAAATACCGGGTTCCTCGACCGAACAGGAGATGAAATTCATACCTCTATGGAAGCTGGCCCAATGATTCGGAAGAATGATATGAAATCATCCAAATGGCTGCAGGGGTATGAACAATCAAATGTAATTGCAGGACTCTCATGCGGCTTAATCGACCGTGCCCAGATTGGAAAAGGAATGTGGGCAATGCCAGATTTAATGTCTGATATGCTTAAGCAAAAGATTGGTCAATTAAAAACCGGAGCAAATACCGCTTGGGTACCATCTCCAACAGCTGCAACATTGCATGCTTTACACTACCATGAAGTAGATGTAAAAGCAGTGCAGAATGAAAAACTAAATCAGTCAGCAGACTTACTTGAAGATATTTTAGAAATTCCAGTTGTTAAAAACCTTAACTGGACTACTGAGGAAATTCAGGAAGAACTAAATAATAATTGCCAAACTCTTCTTGGCTATGTTGTCCGCTGGGTTGACCAAGGAGTTGGCTGTTCAAAAGTATTGGATATCAATAATGTGGGATTAATGGAAGATCGTGCAACATTAAGAATTTCTAGTCAGCATTTGACTAACTGGCTTCACCATGGTATTTGTACAAAAGAGCAGGTCCTTGATACATTGCAGCGCATGGCAAAAGTAGTAGACCAGCAAAATCTAGGAGATTCTTATTATCGATCAATTGCTCCCAATTTTGACGACTCTGTGGCTTTCCAGGCTGCTTGCGACCTGATTTTCGAAGGTTATGACCAGCCAAATGGCTATACTGAACCAATTCTTCATCGAAGACGTATTGAAGCAAAAGCAAAGTTTGCAGTAGATCAATAATTATTCATATGGATATGATAAGAGGCATTCTAGTGATAAGAATGCCTTGTTTTATACCGTCTAGGTGCAGCCACTAATGTCTTTGAGGGAGCTTTAACAATAATGGAGTTACTCTTAAGAATATGAACCTCAGTTGAAACAATGAAATTTACAAGGTTACACATTGGTCTTCAACTATGCTTTAAAACTTGAATATATATTTCATTGCCGGAGATTACTGTTTTTTTCTTTAAATAAATCCATTTTGACCAATCAAAATGGATTCTTATTATTTTAAAAAAATACAGGTAAGTGGGGTATTTTAAATCAAATCAACTTTATTTAAATGCTACATCTGACATTTTCTGAATTAAATCTGGTACCTTCTTTAATGTTCTTCTCAAAAAATTCTGTTGCAAGTTTACACCCACGGTGTTATATTATTAAAGTCGCTCCCAGAAAGAGTGGATAAGCAAACAAGATCAGAAAAAACTTCCTCTTGTTTTAGTAGATACAACGTGATAAAATATAAAAGTTGCTCTTGAAAAGAGTGCAAAAATCAATCGAAATTGGAAATAATTGATGATTGATAGAATTTAAGAAGTTTGATAAAATATTATTCCTGTCACTTTTTATAAGTGCTATTGTTCTTTGAAAACTAAACAAACAAAAACGTCAACAAACAATAATAATCGTGTTTCTTCTATTATATAGAGGACATGAGCCAACGTAACAAATGAGCTAAATCAACTTTCTTGGAGAGTTTGATCCTGGCTCAGGACGAACGCTGGCGGCGTGCCTAATACATGCAAGTCGAGCGAATCAATAGGAGCTTGCTCCTGTTGATTAGCGGCGGACGGGTGAGTAACACGTGGGCAACCTGCCTGTAAGACT
>NZ_SMYO01000012.1 GCF_004358205.1 Bacillus salipaludis | reverse complement strand
CTCCTATTGATTCGCTCGACTTGCATGTATTAGGCACGCCGCCAGCGTTCGTCCTGAGCCAGGATCAAACTCTCCAAGAAAGTTGATATAGCTCATTTGTTACGTTGGCTCATGTTCTCTATATAATAGAAGAAACATGATTATTATTGTTTGTTGACGTTTTTGTTTGTTTAGTTTTCAAAGAACAAATTTTCCTTACCGCTTGTTTAAGCGACAAGATTTATTATATCATTTCGTTTGAGGCAAGTCAACAAAAAGTTATTTTTGAATAATTTTTGTTTCACTCACTTCCGAAGCGACTTAATTAGAATATAACATTAAAACACATTCGTCAATATATTTTTTTAGATTTAAAATCGGAAAAATAATTATTCCTCTTATACTGCCTGCTAACAGAGTTAAACTATCAGCTCAAGCTAGATTGTTTAGGTAAACAAGCACATAGACATCTTCTTTATTATTTTATTATCGATAGTGGTTTTTTATCAAAAATTTAGCAAACATTATTTATGGTGAGAAAAATGAAAAATAAATTAATCGAATTTTCAACTTATATCCTTTTCCTTTTTGTAGTGTTGTTTTTTATTTATAAGATGCAGCGGTTCTCGGAAATTAACGGAAAATGGTTTTATCCAATGAATGATCCTAGGATTTATTGGCAGGGAGTATATTGATTTTTAAAAGGTAAGGGGACTTTTAATGATTTAAGCCAGGGATATTAATGGTCAGTGCTGGATGTGTGTTATTAGTATTTTCTTGGATCCTTTTTTTACAACCAAAAGCACGGTTGTATACCCTATGGTTCACTTCTACCCTTCTCAGTTTTATCGTTTTTTGTGATTTAATCTATTTTCGCTATTTCGATGACCTCACTTCCGTAACACTTTTAAATCAATCGGGCAGGTTACCAGTTTAACGGAAAGTATCGGGGAGTTATTCTCGAAGGAAGAATTACTTTTATTCGCTGATAGCATTCTTCTAATTCCGTTTTTAGTTCTAGTCCCACTCATCTATAGAAAAAAGGAAAAATTCCCTTCCAAAACTAGTCTTATCGTTGGAATTTCGCTTTTTTCGTTAGGTATATAATTTACCTGTTATCCTATTAACAAATGGCTTACTAACGGCGGGGGCTATTTGTTTGAAAAGCAGTTTTCAAATGAGCGGGTTTATGGAGTGCTGGGTCTGTTAGGCTACCACGGTTACGATCTAAAAGTATATGCTGAATCCATCTTGAGTAAAAAGAAATTTTCAAAAGACGAAGAAAAGAATATTCATGATTTGCTGAAGACAAAATCGGAGAGTCGCTCTTTCTCGACTCCCTTAAAAGGAATCGCAAAAGGAAAAAATGTTATCATTGTTCAATTAGAGTCGATGCAATCCTTTGCGATTGATAGGAGCATTAACGGGCAAGAGATTACCCCTCATCTTAATAAATTAAAAAATGAGATGTTTTGGTTCCCAAACATTTATGATGTTTCCTCGCAAGGAAGAACCTCAGATGCTGAATTTCTTATGAACACCTCCCTTCACCCGTTATTGACAGGTTCTGTTTACATGAAACATCCCGTTAAATACGTATGATGCCTTACCGGGAATCTTAAGGTCAAACGGTTATGATACCGCTGCGTTTCATCCCTATAAGGGAGGATTTTGGAATCGAAATACCGTTTATAATCATTTTGGTTTCAATCATTTCTATACCGAAAAGGATTTTACTGGTGAAGTAGTTGGTTGGGCGGTCAATGATAAGGATTTCTTTTTACAAAGTCTTGAAAAAATGAAGGAGTTAAAGAAACCTTTTCAAGCGACGATGATTGCCTTAACGAATCATCATCCATATGTAATACCCGAAAAGTATAAAAAATTAAATACAGCGGGTTACAATGAGAAAATGTTTCAGAATTACCTTAACGGCGTTCACTTTGTTGACGAGGCTGTTGGTACTTTTGTTGACCAACTGAAAAAGGAAGGTCTATGGGAGACTTCAGTTATTGTTTTCTATGGGGATCACGACAATGCTTTAATGACGGAAAATGGGGATATGATGAAGTTTTTAAAAGTCAAAAAGTCCGGACTTTAATCCGGTGGTACAATATAAATTTACGGAGGGTAATCCCACTTCTTATCCACATTCCTCAACAAATAGGAAGTGTGGTAGCAAAAACTGGTTCCCAAATTGATTTTGCCCCGACCCTTTTGCATCTTCTTGGGATTAACAAGAATCCCCTGTATATGCTTGGGGGAAATTTACTTAACAAGGAAAAAGGGCAAGCCGTTCAACGGGTTGGCAGTTTTATGAACGATGATTATCTATACATAGCTCCAAATGAAGGGCAGGTCAATTCCAGTTCATGCTATTAAGTAAAAACAAATAAAAAGATTAACCTTAGTGCCTGCGAAAAAGACCTCAAAGAAGTACATCAAGAGATTGAAATATCTGATCTCCTTATCCAGCAAGACGGGATTAAACAACTGAACCAACAAAAATGAAAAATTCGGGTGGTGGCACCACCCGAATTTTGTCTAATTCACACTCTATTTTTTAATGCTGATTAATTTCATTTCTGTCATTTCTTCAATTGCGTACTTTAGACCTTCGCGTCCGATTCCGCTTTCTTTTACGCCGCCGTATGGCATGTGGTCGACGCGGAAGGTTGGGATGTCGTTGATCATGACGCCGCCTACTTCTAGTTCTTCGGCTGCATGAAGTGCTTTAAAGATGTCATTTGTGTAGATTCCCGCTTGAAGTCCGTATCTTGAATCATTCACATAGGCAATAGCTTCTTCAACGGAAGCAACTTTGTTAATCAAGACAATTGGTGCAAATACCTCTTGGCAAGAAACCTTTTGTTTCGGATCAACATTTAATAGAACGGTTGGCTCAACGATATTGCCATCACGTCCGCCTCCTGCAGCTACAACGGCGCCAGACTGTCTTGCTTCCTCAATCCACGAAACCGCTCTTTCTGCATCTTTCGGACTAATAACTGCAGAAACATCTGTTTCCGGATCCAGCGGACTGCCGAGTTTCAACGTCTTCGTTTGGGCAATGAATTTTTCGGTAAACTCCCCATAAAGGTCCTCATGGACATAAACCCTTTGCAATGAAATACAAACCTGTCCGGCAAAGGAGAAGGCACCAGTAACGGTTCTTGGGATAATCGAATCAATATCGACACCTTTATCAACGATTAGCGCTGAGTTGGAGCCAAGTTCAAGGGTTACCTTCTTTAATCCTGCTTTATTGCGGAGACCAATTCCTACCGCAGGGCTGCCTGTAAAGGTAATTACTTTTACACGGTCATCCTGGATTAAGCGGTCACCGACAACACTTCCGCTTCCTGTTACCACATTGATTGCGCCATCAGGTAAGCCCGCTTCCTGAAGCAGTTCCGCTAAGAAAATGGAAGTTAACGGTGTTTGTGATGCCGGCTTCAATACGACTGTATTCCCTGCTGCAATCGCTGGACCGACTTTATGAGCCACTAAATTCATTGGAAAGTTAAATGGAGTAATCGCTGCTACTACGCCGACTGGCTCCCTTAACGTAAACGTAATCCGGCCTTCTCCCCCTGGGGCTGCATCCAACGGAATCGTTTCCCCATGAATACGTCTTGCTTCTTCTGCTGCAAATTTATAGGTCATGATTGTCCGCGCTACCTCAGCCTTTGCTGTCGTCCAAGGCTTTGCTGCTTCAAGTGCGAGCAAACGGGTACATTCTTCTTCATTTTTCGTTAAAAGCTCGACTAATTTTTCTAAAATCGATGCACGTTGATGTGCCGGCATTTTTGCCATAACAGGTCTTGCTTTCTCAGCAGCTGCAATCGCATCATCTACATCCTGAGCATCAGCATAGGCAATTTCAGCCAGGAGTTCATTATTGTAAGGGCTGTATAACGGACGGTACTCTTTCGTTTCCTTCCATTGTCCATCTATTAAAAGATGCTTTTTCATCTAGAACACTCCTATTCTTTAAACCAATTTTTTAAAAATGGATTCAATTGTATCAAGCGCCTCATCTAATTGCTCATCTGTAATCACAAGCGGAGAAAGGAAGCGAAGTACATTGCCGTATAAACCTGCACTTAGCACAATTACCCCTTGCTTTTGGCATTCTGCAACAAGTTTATTCGTTAAATCTTTGTCAGGCTCCTTCGTTTGCGGATCTTTTACAAGCTCAACCGCACACATTGCCCCTAAACCACGGACATCGCCGATTACATCATATGTTTCTTTTAAGCTGTTGAAACGGGAGATGATTTTTTCTCCAATCACATTTGCACGGTCAAGTAACTGATCTTCTTCAATTGTTTCAATCACCTTTAAGCCAGCCACACAACCAAGCGGACTTCCGCCATACGTACCGCCAATTTCTCCTGGTGCTGCTGCATCCATAATTTCCGCACGGCCTGTTACAGCACTGAGTGGCAGCCCCGCAGCGATTGATTTTGACATAGTCATCAGGTCTGGAACAACATCAAAGTGTTCAATCGCGAACATTTTCCCTGTACGTCCAAAACCGGTTTGGATTTCATCTGCAATAAATAGAATACCATTTTGTTCACAAATCCGTTTCACGCCTTGTACAAATGTCTTGGACGGAACAATAAATCCGCCTTCACCTTGAACGGGTTCCATAATAATCGCTGCAATTTCTTCTGCAGGAACTTCAGATTTGAAAAAGTCCTCAAGTTGATGTAATAGATTTGCATCAAGCTCTTCCTGGCTTACACCGAATGGTGCACGATAATAATAAGGGTAGCGTACTTTATACGTATCCGGTGCAAATGGACCAAAACCAAATTTGTAAGGTTTCACTTTACTTGTTAATGACATTGCCAGCAGTGTTCTACCATGGAAGGCACGGTCAAAAGAGAGAATAGCCTTTCTTCCTGTATATTTACGAGCAATTTTCACTGCATTTTCAACTGCTTCTGCACCGCTGTTTAGGAAAAAGGTCTTTTTCGCATGGGAACCAGGTGTAATTTCGTTTAACTTTTCAGCAAGTTCAATATATGGTTCGTACATCATCACGTTAAAGCCTGGGTGAAGATACTTTTGAATTTGCTCTGTTAATGCTTCAACCACTTTTGGCGGGCAATGACCTGTATTTTGTGTACCAATCGCTCCAGCTAAATCAATATAAACATTTCCGTCCACATCTTCTAAGATTGCTCCATTACCTTTTGCTGCAAAGGATGGCACATTATTCGATACTCCTACCGGTACATTATTTGCTCTTCTTTCTAAAAGGGCTTCAGCTTTTGGCCCTGGAATGGATGTTTTCAGTTCAATTGTTTTTGTTGTTGTGCTCATGTTATTATCCCCTTTATCAATTTATTCAACTACTAATCTATAATGCAAGAAGTGTGCCAAGTGCTAAATTCCCTGTTTACAATCAATCACAGAGAAATATTATTCAAAAATGAATATTCGCTATTCATAATTAAATGGATTAATAGAGTTCTCTTCTCCTGTCAGATAAATAGTCAAAAACAGCGCTAGGTTTTTTAAAGTTCTCGAAAGAAAGATCAATGATTTGCACCGTTTCAACATCGTCAGCAATTTCCATAATGATTTTTCCATCCGGCCCAATGACTGCACTTTGCCCATGATACTCATATTTTGAATTTGCCCCGATTCGATTACAGTAAACCACAAAGATTTGATTTTCGAGTGCTCTCGACTGAATAAATAAGCGATGGATATATTCGTATGGTGCCATATTGGCCGAATTCACGATTAAGAAATTTACCCCTTGTAATGCAAGTGCCCTTGCCGGCTCAGGAAATTCAATATCATAGCAGGTGAGAAACCCCAATGAAAGGCCGTCTTGGCTAAAGGCTATAAGCTCGTTCCCCTTGCTGAATAGTTCATTTTCTTCAGTAAAGAGATGTGTTTTACGATAATAAGCCAATGCCTCGCCGTCCTTGCCTACCAAGCAGGAGGTTATATAGATTTCCTCTTCAGAGACATACTCTGGAAAAGAATACAGTACAGATACAGGGTAATCTGCCAGCATACGTTGAATCCGGTTAAAGCTCTCCCCTTCGCGCGGCTCCGCTATTCCTGTCAATTGGTCCTTCGAGACTAAGCCGGTCAGGTTTAATTCCGGTAAAATCAAGAGATCTGCCGATTCCTTCCACGCACTCTTAATGGCAGATTCCATTTTCATCAAATTTTCTTCTTTATTTCCATCCGCCACAGCCAGCTGTGCGAGTGCAATTCTATAGTTTGCTTCCACTTATATGCCTCCCATTAGCGATAAAAGAGGGGCTTCATCCATGCCCTTCCCTTATTTTCATCCTTATACAGCCTCATCCATTTCCTCAAAATGCATTTCCGGCGGCTGCTTTTTAAACATTTTTGTAAGAACAAGTAGATAGACAAATCCGATTACTGCCCAAGTACCGCCTAAAATTAGTGCATTTTTATCAAGATTTACAAACAGCCAAATATCGAAGCAGCATCCTATGGCAGGAAATAATAAATAGAAAATCTTTTCTTTTCCTGTCCGTTTACCGCCTTTTATATAAAAGTGAGCAATAACGGAAACGTTTACTAAAATAAAGGCAATAAACGCACCAAAGTTTATAAATGAAGTGGATGTTGACACACTTAGCTTTAATGACAGTAACCCAATCACAGCGACAACAAGAATATTCAGTACAGGTGTTTTAAACTTTGGATGGAGATAGCCAAAGATTTTTTTCGGAAGTACGGAATCGCGGCCCATTGCATACAGCAATCTTGATGCACTTGCTTGAGCGGAAATTCCTGAAGCAAACTGGGCGATAATAATCCCTGCTAAGAAAATGGCGCTAAATAAGTTCCCGCCTATTTGCTTGGCAATTTCAAACCCTGCAGAATCTACCGCTTTGAAATGCGTAAAATCCGGGTGAGCTAAATGAGTGAAATAGGTAGAAACAACAAAAATCAATCCACCGATAACAGTTGTCAAAATGATGGCTCTTGGGATAGTTTTTTCAGGATTTCTTGTTTCTTCGGTAAAGGTTGAAATGGCATCAAAACCTAAGAATGAGTAGCAGGCAATTGATGCTCCAGCCAGGACAAATGAAAACGAAACATGAGTATTCACGAACGGGCTTACGGAAAGAAGTGTACCGGCGCCGCCACCGCCTAATACGCTTTTAATACTTAAAATAATAAATAGTGCAATAACTAAAAATTGAAACACCATCATAAGAAAGTTAACCTTGGTACTTAATTTGATTCCAAGAATATTGATTGCGGTTGTAACAAATATAAATAAGAGGATCCATAACCATGATGGTACAGAAGGAAATGCCGCATTCAAATAAGCACTTCCAATCAGCCAGATGGCCATTGGTATAAAGACATAATCGAGCAGGGTAGCCCAGCCGACCATAAATCCGAGGTGTGAATTAAGAGATTTACGTGTATAGGTATAGGCAGATCCGGCAACAGGATAAGCTTTAACCATATGCGTATAGCTGAAGGCAGTAAAAAACATTGCAATTAAGGCAACCAAATAAGCGCTTGCCTCAAGTCCATGGGTTACTTCTGCAACCGTCCCATAGATTCCAAACACAATCATCGGAGCTAAATAAGCAAGTCCAAATAAAACTAGATGTGTTAATGTAAGTGATCGTTCAAACGATACCTCTTGTTTTTCCATATATGTTCCCCCTTAAGTTGTCGTAAAACTTATAAGATAACGTTCATTTTTTTGTAAACGCTATCTATTTGACTAGTCACCCTTATCGGAATAGTCAGAAAGTTATAGCCGTGGCTTTGATTCCTCCCTCACTTATTATGGCAGTACAACTTTCCCTCTACCCTTATACTTTTAAACTATCCCTATTATTCTAATATGCATATTTCGTGCCAATCCTTTAAATATCGACATATCAACTATGTTTATAGATATAAAACGACAGTTCATTCATTTTTGAATGAATATTATTCAAAAATGAATGAACTGCTCGTTCAGCTATATTAGAAAAACAATTGTACTATTTTTTAACGAACCTGAAGACTGTTCTTCAGTTTATTATAAAGTCTGCTGATAGTCGGTTGACTCACCTCTAACACTTCTGCCACTTTTGTTAGCGTCTTATATTTCAATAAAGCTAATTGAAGCAGCTGTCTTTCCGTATCCTGGACTGCATGCTGAAGGGGGATAATGGTATGCACTTCTACAGGATGTTGGTTTTTCTGACGATTGTCCAATATTTTCACAAGGTCATTGGCAGTAATCATTTGCTCCGCCGTAACCACCATGGCCCGTTCTGTTACATTTTGCAGCTGCCGGATATTCCCTGGCCACTTATATGTTTTTAACACTTCCATTGCATCCTCTGAAAAATATTTCTTCGACGAAAATCTTTCATTATAATATTCAAGGAAATGGTAAACAATAGGTTCAATATCTGCGATTCTTTCCCTTAATGGTGGAATAAATAACGGAATAACATGAATTCGATAAAATAAATCCTCGCGGAAGGTTCCCTGCGAAACCATTTCCTCCAAATTTTTATTGGTTGCCGTAATAATTCGAATATTAATCGGGATTGCTTTGCTGCCGCCAATTTTCATAATCTCGCGTTCTTGTATCGCCCTTAAAAGCTTTACCTGTAAATTAAGCGGTAACTCGCCAATCTCATCTAAAAAAAGAGTTCCTTCATTGGCTAATTCGAACAAGCCCTTTTTTCCGTTGCTTAGGGCGCCGGTAAAGGCACCTTTTTCATAGCCAAATAGCTCGCTCTCCAATAAATTTTCAGGGATGGACCCGCAATTAATGCGAATAAATGGATTTTCCGCTCTTGGGCTCAGCTGATGGATGGCTTGAGCAAACAGCTCTTTCCCTACCCCTGATTCTCCATATAAGGTAACCGTTGATTCAACTCGGGCCACCCGTTCGACCTCAAACATTAAATTTTTAATTTGTTCAGATTGATAGATAATCTTCTTCTCATTTCCATGCTGAACTTTCTTTAAGATATCTACCTCTTTGCGATATTTTTCTTTTAATGTTTTCGCCTCTTCAAGTTCTTCCTCTAATTTTTTAACGGCTGTAATATCACGGGAAGCAATCACAATTCGTTCTAATTCATTTTTTTGATTAAAAACCGGGTTCCCGACGGCTAGTATTTTCCTGCCCAAGCGGTTATGCTGGACAATCGAAATTTTCTTCTTTTCCTCCAATACTTTTCTTGTAACAGAAGGCTTAAACCAGCCCTTTTCTTCAAGTTCTAAAATATTTTGACCAATAACCGTTTCAGGGTCTACTCCCCATAATTGATGGGTGCTTCGATTGGAAACCCGAATGATTTTTCCAAGACTGTCAACAACTAAAACTTCATCATATATCGAATCAACAATTGCTTCCAAATCGGTCGTTATGGCTCCTAGGTCTTTCGAATATGCTTGTTTTAGATGATCAATTTCCACTGACTTCTGATCCATCCAACCGATTATCTCCCCAGTATCATCCTCAATAAGGGCATATGAGAAATTATCATTGGCAAGAGAAAAGATATCCTTGCTGGTTGTTAGGATAAAATCCGTATGAAAAACTACTTTTTGTTCAGGCTGGTCTTTTTGCATTAATAGGTGAAAGCTGTCACAGACTCCGACAGGCTTTCCTTCTGATTCTATAACTAATAACCGGATACTAGCTTGAATTATCGTATCCAAGGCTTCCCTTACATTTGTTGAGGCATTGATTACGGCAAAGTCTTTATTATAATTCAACTGAATTTCTTCCTTCCCCGCTATTAAAATCATAATGTTGCAATAACTTTTTTACTATTCATATGATACCACGGTTATACGAAAAGAGTAAGCGCATGCATCAGTCGGAAAAGGGCCAAATCCCCTTCGGTGTAGTTTTTTCGACATCAAGTTTATAAAATATAGCTGCCCCCAACACTGGGAGCAGCTTATTTAGCTTAGATTTTTCCATTCCACTCGATATAAATCATGTCTTCGATCCCGCAATTGCCTAAGGGACCCGGAATTTCGAGAGCGCCTCAGTTTCTCAAGGTCAACGTCACCGACTACGACTGTATCAATATTTGCGTCACATTCCCCGACAATCCCGTCTCTGGCAAACTCAAAATCGGAAGGCGAGTAAATCCCGGATTGCGCATATTGAATATCCATATTTTCTACATGTGTTAAATTGCCGACCGTTCCAGCAATACAGGTATATACCTGATTCTCAATGGCACGTGCCTGAGCACAGCAGCGAATGCGGAGGTAGGCCTGGCGATCCTCCGTACAAAAAGGCACAAAAATGATGTTTGCTCCTTTATCCACGGCAATCCTTGCAAGCTCCGGAAATTCCACATCATAAGAAATCTGGATAGCAATTTTACCGCAATCAGTGTCAAACACATTGATATCCTTTCCTTCTGATATTCCCCACCATTTACGTTCATCCGGTGCTGCATGAAGTTTGGACTGTCTCTCAATTGTACCATCGCGGCGGAATAGAAAACCAATATTGTATAAATCACCATTCTCCTCAACAAAATGTGATCCGCCAATAATGTTGATATTGTATCTCACAGCAAGTTGTGTAAACAGTTCAATATACTGATTTGTATAGGTAGCAAGTTTCCGAACTGCTTGATCGGGGCGTTTTTCTTCGAGAAAGGACATCAACTGAGTCGTAAAAATCTCTGGAAAGACAGCAAAATCAGATCCAAAATCCGCCGCAACATCTACATAGTATTCGACCTGCCGGCTAAAATCCTGAAACGAATCAATTTTCTTCATCATATACTGCACGGCACAAATTCGAATGGGAAACGCTGTTCGATAGATTCGTTTGGACTTTGGACGATAATCAACATTATTCCATTCCATCAGGGTTGCCATGGAATCCGACGCTTTATCATCTGGCAGATACCTTGTGTTAATCCGTTTAATTGTAAATCCTTGAAGGAGCTGGAAGGACAATACCGGGTCGTAGATACTATGCTTCTCAACGGCCGCAACATATTCACGGGCTGTCATTTCTTCCTTATATTTGTGGTAATTTGGAATTCTTCCGCCGATAATAATACTTTTTAGATTTAACCGAACAGCAAGGTCCTTGCGTGCCTCATAAAGGCGGGCTCCTAATTTCATCCTGCGATATTCGGGGTCGACCATCACTTCGATCCCATATAAATTAAATCCATCCGGGTCATGATTGGTAATATACCCGTTGTCCGTGATGACATCCCATGTGTGCTGGTCATCATATTCATCAAAATTAACGATTAGACTGGAACAAGAACCAACAATCTTGTCCTCATATTCCACACAAAACTGACCATCGGGGAAAATTCGAATATGGCTTAATAATTGCTCCCTTGTCCACGGCTCCATGTTAGGGAAACAAACCTTCCCCAAGGCGATAATGGCATCAATATCATCCACACGTATATTACGGATTATAATTTTCTTTTCATATTTCGATATATCTGTCTCTGACATACTTTCACTTCCTGGTTTTCATGATTGGTAATTGATTATATAATTCCCTCTATTTCTAAAAACTAACGTATTTCTTCCATTAATCGATTTTTGAGTAAAAAAGACCCAAACTAAATGGAATATTAAGATTATGTAATTTTCTTGTAATTAGGGTTGAAATAACAATAGAGATGAGACTATACTTCCTTATACAAATTGACCAATGAAGGGATTAAGAAAAATGCATGAGAATCTCATCGCTTTTATTTTAGGAATCGTAGAAGGTTTAACAGAATATTTGCCTGTATCCTCCACCGGGCATTTAATTTTAGTAGGGAACTTATTAGGATTTAAAGGTCAAAAGGCCAATACCTTTGAGGTTGTGATTCAACTTGGCTCAATGCTTGCGATCTTAGTACTGTATTGGAAAAGATATTTATCTCTATTAAATTTCAGTACGATTGGAAAACCAGCTAAGAAATTAGATGCTATCCACATCATATTAGGAGTTATACCTGCGGCAATTGCCGGTTTGGTACTGCATGATTTTATAAAAACTCAGCTCTTTTCACCGAAGGTTGTAGTTTATAGCCTTATTGCTGGTGCTATTTTAATGTTATTCGCAGAAAAAAGACATGGAAAATTCACCTCTAATACAGTTGATGAATTGACGTACAAACAAGCATTAGCCATTGGACTTTTTCAATGCTTAGCTGTGATCCCTGGTTTTTCTCGAGCGGGATCCACTATTTCAGGAGGACTTTTAGTTGGAGCAAATCATCGAACGGCTGCCGAATTTTCCTTTTTAGTCGCTCTCCCCATTATGGTAGGTGCGACCGGCTTGGACTTAATTAAGAGTTTGGATTTTCTTCATACAAGCGACATCCCCATGTTTGCCATCGGTTTTATTACGGCTTTTGTTGTTGCGATGGTTGTTGCTGTCGTGTTCCTTAAATTAATTCAAAAAATTGGTCTAACCGTGTTTGCTTATTATCGAATTGCATTGGCTATTCTATTTACGGTATTTGTTATTCTTTAATTTCACTAAACTCTGAAATCTACCCGCTTTAAACAAACCAAAGAGCCATTAATAAAAGGGGATAATGCTCCCCTTTTATTAGTGGCTCTTACAAACTCTTTACATACTTTTAATAGTTGATTAATCTTGAAATCACAATTTCTTCAATATAATAAAAGTAACTTTATTATTTGGAGAGTGGTCAAATGGACACATTTTCTCACGTAATCATCGGTATAGGATTAGGTGCTCTAGCTCAAGTCGACCCGGCAATCGCAAATCAACCCATCCTATCCAATGCTGTCATTGCAGGGACCATCATTGGTTCAAATGCACCTGATTTTGACTTTATTTGTCGCTTAAAGGGAAAAGGCAGCTATCTCCGAAATCATCGAGGCTTTTCTCATTCACTCCCTGCTATTCCAATATGGAGTATTGTTGTCTCAAGCGTCATCTACCTTTTTTTTTCAAACACTTCATTTCTCCACCTGTATTTTTGGACACTTATAGCCGTATTGGTACATGTCTTTTTGGATTTATTTAATGTGCACGGTACGCAGGTTTTACTGCCTTTTTCTCGTAAATGGATTGCCTTTGATTCCATCCCGTTGGTCGATCCTTATATTTTATTCCTTCATGTTCTAGGAATCAGCTTACTCCCCTTCTATATGGCAGGGAAAACTTTTCTAATCATTTATATTCTCATCCTCATATACCTTGTTATTCGAGCACTTTCCTCCCTTTTAATAAAAAGACACTTACAAAATCATTTTAAAAATGCAGTTCGTTTAAAATTAATTCCAAGAATGACTATGTTTAAATGGGACGTTATCATTGAGACAAAGGAAGATTTATTATTTGGAGTTTACTTAAAGAATGATCTTTTTATTGACCACACTCTCTCTAAAAAAATTGACCTTCCAGAATTAGTTGAAGAGAGTAGAAATGACCCTTCCGTTTTAGACTTTTTATCAAGTACACACTTTGCCTATCCTTTTGTTAAGAAAAGAAAAAAGGGATTTTATGTTTATTGGAAGGATGTAAGATTTCGCACAAATAAATTTTTCCCTGCACTTGCAATTATGTTCATTTCATCTGACCTCAAAAACAAAAATAGTTTTATAGGGAAATTACATTCCTTAAAACAATACAAAAAGGTGCTTAGAGATTTAAAACGCTTCGATTCAAATTAGTAAATTCCTTGACTAGGTTTGTTAAAACTTAACATGGTTTTTACATTATTCAACTATGAAATTATTCTTATTTTGTTATGGTTTTACTAGGTCATTATGAGAGGCTGATAACATGGGGAAAACTGTACTTATTATTTCTTCCGATTATACCGGTCAAGGTCATAAAAGCATAACAGAGTCTTTATGTGAAAAAACTGAATTTCATCCTAACGTTAAAATTCATGTTGTAGATGGCTTTTCGCTCGGTGGACCATTTCTACTGAATATCGGCAAAATGTATGGACCCCTTACAAGAAATTCAGAGAATTTATGGAAGTATTTATGGAAATTATCAGCTATTAATCCTTCGTACCTTAACGATTTTTTAGAAGTTCTTATCAGAGATAACCTTCAAAAATTATTGGATGAAGTAAAACCTGATATGATTTTATCTGTTCATCCTAATTTTAATGGTTCTATCTTAAACATCTTAGAAAAACAGCATCTCAAAATACCTTTTATTACGCTTATTGCAGATCTTGTAAATATTTATCCTCTATGGGCTGATCTGCGGGCAGATTATATTATCAGCCCCACGTTTGAAGCTCGTCACAGGTGTTTAGAATATGGTATTCCAGATAAGAAAATAAAAGTTTTAGGATTTCCAGTCCGTTCTAAATTTTTCAAAAAAAATAAAATAGAAAAAGTTCATTATAAGAAAGAACAACCCTTCACATGCCTAATTATGAGCGGAGGTGAAGGCGTTGGAAATATGAAAAAGATCGCTCAAACCTTGCTTAATCATTTTGATTGCTCAGTAAAAATTGTAGCTGGAAGAAATGAAAAACAAAGAATTAAGCTAGAAAAATTGCTTAAAAGTCAATATGGAGAGAAAGTGGAGATTTACGGTTTTATCAAAAACATTCAGGACCTAATGTTAGCTTCTGATATCATTTTTACTAGAGGCAGTCCTAATGTAATGTTTGAGGCGATTGCTACTGCAACTCCTCTTATCATTACAGGTGCCTTACCAGGTCAAGAGGAAGATAATCCTGCTTTTGTTGAAAAATTAAATTTAGGAGTGGTATGTAAAAATCCGCATGATATTAAAAATACCATAAACACATTGCTTGAAAATAACGGTGAAAAACTAAAGATAATGAAGAAATGCCAGCAGGAATTTATCAATTCAAATGCTGCAGAAGATATCTTCCGATTTATAGTAGAATCTGCAGATCCTTATTATGAAGAGAAAATACTCCCCAAAAAGAAGCGATTACTATAATAGAGTAATGATTACAACTGCTGCGGTTTGATTTTACAAAAATTCTGTATTCTAATATGATTAAGACAATATAGATGAACTTTTCTAAAAATGAGGTCAGAATGATGCTGCAAAAGTTTGGTTTTTCACAGTATGAAAGTAAGGTTTATGAGATCCTTTCCTCCAATGATGAACCGCTGGATGCCACTCAAATTGTAAAATACTCCGGGGTTCCAAAAGCAAAGGTATATGAAGTGTTGACGCGGATGATTGAAAAAGGGCTGGTGCTGGATTCTGTTTCAGAGAAGAAAAAGCTCTATACGGCGCTGCCGTTGAATCTAGTCATAGAAATGCTGACAAAGCAATTCCAAGCCAATATCGATCGTTTGAAACAAAATTCATCAAAAAAACAAATAACCGATGACCGGGTGTGGAGTCTCAAGGTCGATTCCTCGATTCAATTAAAATGTAAACAGCTGCTACAAGAGGCAAAGAAAACAATACAAATTTCCCTTTGGGAAGAAGACTTCCAAGACTTTCTGCCTGTTTTACTCGAAAAAGAACAAGCGGGTGTGAAAGTAGAGGCACTTGTTGTCGGGAGTGTGGAGGCCGCGTTATCCTCGCTCACGATTTTGTCTCCGAATGAAGAGCATCAAATGTTAGAAAATAGCCGCTTAATCATAACGGATGAAGAGGAAATTTTGTTCGCCGGTGTGGAAAACGGTGCATGGCAGGCAATGATCACAAAATCACCACCCTTTGTAAAATTTTTTGCTGACTTTTTCTACCATGATTTAGCCTTAGCAAAAATTACGAAAAGATTTGAAGATACATTAATGCAGGATGAGGAAATAAAAAACCTTTTAATGAGGCTTCGATATTAAAATGGCAGCGGGGTTTGTGACCCGCTGCCTTTATTTTATAATGCATCCAGCGCAATAACGACCATTTCATTAAATGTCGTTTGGCGTTCTTCGGCTGTCGTTTCTTCCCCGGTAAAAATATGATCACTGACGGTTAAAATCGATAGGGCGTTCACGCCATATTTTGCTGCCAGCGTATATAATGCGGTGGTTTCCATTTCCACTGCGAGCACACCATAATCAGCCAGTTTTTTCACAATATCCATGCTGTCCCGGTAGAATACATCCGCTGACAATACATTGCCAACCTTTAGTTCCATCCCCTTTTGCCTGCCTGCTTGATAAGCATTATGCAGTAGATTAAAGTTGGCACACGGTGCATAATCAATTCCTGGAAAAGCCATGCGGTTGGTATTCGAATCAGTTGAAGATGTCATCGCCAGAACCACATCCCGGACCTTTATATCCTTCTGGATTGCCCCGCAGGAACCTACACGAATTAAGTTTTTCACTCCATATTCTCGGATTAACTCATTCACATAGATGGATATCGACGGAATTCCCATCCCTGTTCCTTGAACAGATACTTTTTTTCCTTTATACGTACCGGTAAAACCAAGCATACCGCGCACTTCATTGTAACAAGTCACATCTTCCAAAAAGGTCTCCGCGATATACTTGGCACGCAAAGGATCTCCAGGTAATAAAATATTTTCTGCAATTTCCCCTTGTTTTGCATTGATATGAACACTCATTCGGCCATGATGCTGAAGTGGATATTCCTACTCCATCATCATGCTCACCTCCTCTTGTCTATTTTCGGTTGGTTTTCTTGTGATAGAAAAAATGGCACATAGTAAAGCAAAGATGATAAAGACCCCGCCCACTGATGCATTCGCTTGAACTGAATATTGATTAATCACCATTCCGCCGATTACGGAGCCTAGTGCAATCCCAATATGCAAGGCTGAATTATTCAAGCTCTGCTGGATATCGGATGTTTCTGGCGCTGTTTCAATTAAATAATTTTGCTGTGCCGGTGTAATGGCCCAGCTTAACGCACTCCAAATCATCATCACGATGACAAAAATCGTAATTGAAGATGTAACATTCGGCAGGACAAACAGAGTTACAGCAAATACGGTTACGATGGTTAAAATGCTTTTCTTTGAACCCCATTTGTCGGCCAGCCAGCCGCCAAAGCCACCGCCAAACACTGCCGAGATCCCAAAAATAAAGTAAAAAATACTGACCCATGTTGCATCTAAATGTAAGGTTGATTTTAAAAACGGGGTCAGGTACGCATAGAGAGTTAAATGACCCGTTAGAAATAAAACAGATGTTAATTGTGCTGATAATGTCTTTGAATTTTTTAAAGTTTGTAATTGCTGTTTTAGTGAAATCATAGGTCTAGGCTCGATTTTATTTAAAAGGGCATAAACCCCAGCCATCGAAATCAGTGTCAGCACAGCGATAAACAGAAATGGTGAGCGCCAGCCGAAATGATTCCCAATCACCAGTCCAATCGGCACTCCTAATACGAGAGATCCGCTGATTCCCATAAAGATGACCCCAATTGCCCGCGCCCGATACTCTTCTTTTACAATACTTGAAGCAATGGTTACGGAAAGAACCACTAATAGAGATCCACTTGCAGCAGAGATAATTCTTGAAAGAAATAGAACAATAAAATTAGGGCTGATGAAGGCGATCATATTCCCGATTAAGAATATTAGCAGTGTCCAAAGCAGCAGCCGTTTTCTTTCAATTTTTGCGGTTACTGTTAAAAGGACCGGTGAGGCGATCGCAAAAACAAGCGAGTATACCGTGATTAGTTCTCCGGCTGTACTAATTGAAATTCCAAGGCCGTCTGAGACGATGTCAAGAATCCCGCCAACAATTAGCTCCGCCATTCCAACCACAAACGAAACAATCGCTAAAAGATAAATGCTAAAATTCACGAGGTGACTCCTCCCTTCGATTAGTTAATATTTCGAATGTTATCCATTTGGTTACTACCATTATAGTAACCCCTAGTAAACCTTATGGCAAGAGATTTTTTCAATAAAAAAAACCTAGTGAAATCACTAGGTTTGATTTTTATAAGACAATACTCACAATCACACCAGAAAGAACGCTGACAAGTGTCGCTCCGTAAAGAAGTTTTAAACCGAAGCGGGCGACGACATTTCCTTGTTTTTCATTTAACCCTTTAACCGCACCTGCAATAATACCAATTGAGGCAAAATTCGCAAAGGATACTAAAAATACCGAGAGAATTCCAACCGTCCGCGGGTCAAAACTTTTTACCGCTTTCGATAAATCCATCATCGCCACAAATTCATTTGTTACTAGTTTGGTCGCCATGATTCCACCCGCACGAACAGTTTCAGATGGGGTAATTCCCATAATAAAGGCCACCGGCGCAAAAATATATCCTAAAATTTGCTGGAAGGAAATCGAAAACAATAATTGAAATAAATTATTAATCGCAGCCATTAAGGCAACAAAGCCAATTAGCATTGCACCTACGATTATGGCCACCTTAAATCCATCCAGGATATACTCACCAAGCATTTCAAAGAAGGACTGTTTCGCTTCTTCATGGATCTCCAAAATATCTTCATTCGGTTCCACCCTATAAGGGTTAATAATGGATGTAACGATAAAGCCGCCAAAAAGGTTAAGGACAAGGGCTGTAACAACAAATTTCGGCTGAAGCATATTCATATAGGCTCCGACAATCGACATTGACACGGTGGACATCGCGGAGGCACAAAGAGTATACAAGCGATGCTCCGGCAGCTGTCCGAGCTGTTTTTTAACCGTAATAAACACTTCCGACTGTCCGACCATCATCGATGCCACTGCATTATACGATTCCAATTTCCCCATCCCATTGACCTTACTAAGAACCAGTCCAATTCCTTTCATGATAAGGGGGAGAATTTTTAGATACTGGAAAATCCCGATTAAGACAGAAATAAACACAATGGGCAACAGCACATTTAAAAAGAAAGGTGCCTCTCCTTTATTCGCCAGTCCGCCAAACACGAAGCTTACCCCTTCATTTGCGTATTCCAGTAATTTACTGAAAACAGTAGAGATCGCCCGAATAATGATTAAACCAATTTCGGTATTCAAGAGGATCCAGGACAAAAGAATTTGAATGACCACCATGATGATAATCGGTTTTACTCTTACCCTTTTCCGATCTTTGCTAGCCAATAGTGCTAAACCGAATACAAAAAGAAGACCAATAATTGAAATGACATATTTCATACATTACCCCCAGATGATATCAAACGGCAGCCTCTTGTAGACGCTTACAAACGTTTGTTTTGGTTACTACCAATATAGTAACTATTTTTAGAATTTTGTGCAAGAACTATTTATCTTTAATATGCCCCATAAACCAATAACATTTATCCCTTTTACAACTTTGTCCACCTCAGACGCACAAAATCATGTTTTTGTCCACGAACGGTGACAGGCACCGTATGAAATAAAAAAAGCGGCTAGTTGGGCACATGTATTGTGCACTCAGCTAACCGCCTTACTTTTGTTATTTTGTCACTTTGATTGTATATGGCTTGATTGTTGCGTTGCCATTAATATCCTTGACTTTGATATAGTATTTTCCTTTTTTGAGATGGACGCGCATGACTTCAGATTGCCCTTGAGCATAATAATCAGCAAGGGAGACTCTTTTACCTTTATGGTAAAGGGAGATGACCGTATCAATCTCAGGTCCGCCCGATACCGAAATATATCCGTTCCATTTGTCTTTTACATTCAACACATACCAATCTTCATCGCCATACCCTACTCCGCTGTTTAAATTGCCAGTAGCCATCAGCGTATGGGAGCCTTTCTTTTTCAAAGCAAGCGGTTTAGAAGGCACATTTTTCTTCACTTTCGATTTTGCGTCTTCATCTTTTGTCGGAACAGGTGCAATTGATAAATTATACGGTACTAAAGATATTTGAGAAGAACTCGCCGTGAGCCCAATAATGACGACAATATAGTTACTTCCCTTTTCCACTTTAAAGGAGCCGTAATTATTTGATGCACCCTCGAACAGCCCTTTTGCCATCACGCTGGCCATTTCGGCATCTGCTCCATCGATTTTCCGGTTCTTATTGACATCCTTGTAAACAATCGCCGCTCCGTAAATTTGTGAGAATAGCTCTTTTGGATATTTTTTCAGCAAGGCCGCACTAGGCTTTCCGCCCTCAAATAACAGACTGTAAGTACTTGATTTCTTCCCTTTTAAATAAAACATGTCCACATCATTTGGCGTTGCAAAATTTCCATGGACGGTTGAGGACGGCAAATTTTTTGGAACTGTATCATTGTCCTCATATTTATCTCCAGTATTCGAAATCAATAACTTTGATGATAATTGATACGGATTAAGGGAAATACCTCCCCCTGTCATTGGATTCCCCATTAAATGAATCAAATAAGTTTCATTCTTTTTTAATCCGGCAAAAATGGTATCGCTTAATTCTCCTGATACCCAGTTCGCATCATTCATATTGGTTCCAACTAAATCAAAATCAACAACATCCTTGCCATTTTCATCCTTGCCATTCAGCACATGTACAATTTCAATATACGGCTTTACTTCTAATCCCTTAGGCAGACTAAATTGATAAATTCCCGTTTTAGTTGGCTTAATCCCATACCAATCCTCATCATCCGGCGTTTGCAAATAGCCAACAAGTGTTTTACCGACAGGAGATGAAACAGCGCCATCCAAAATCGATTGATAATAATCAGAAAGAGATCCATCCGGATTCGTATTACCGCTGTTATCTTCATCCGGCGGTATCACCTTGCCTTGAATTTTAACGGTGTAGGGTTCTAGCGATGCCTGTGCTTCCTCACTCGACTTGTCGACAAGAACCATCCCTTTTTCATCTGCAAAATCCAGCATTGGTTTACTCGAAACCTTGACTAAATATTCTGTATTAGGCTGAGCAGGGAATGTCAACGTTTCCCCTTCCCCCATTCCTTTACTATCTGCCGCTGCAATTGGCGGGAGCTGATCAAGCGGGACATTATCCTCCGTGGCGTTTTCATCATTTTTTTCCGTTTCTTCATCCACCACAGACAGACTATAGACTTGAATATTCGTATCAATCCCCGCAATTCCCGAGAGCACTACTTTCGCAGCATTCTCATTTTTCGTCTTAAGAAAAAAGTAATCATCATCCCCATTTTCCCCCATTAACGTTTGCTGTGGGGATGTATACGGCAGTGATGTTACCGCGATTGGAGCATCCGCCGTCGACTCATCAGCCGGCATCACAGCAGAGCGTTTAATGGAAAGATGATAGGTCGACTGCTTTGCAGAGGAATCATCATAATGTCCATTGATATCATTCACACCAATTGCCATCATTCCGGAAAAAGGAACCTGGATTAGTTTCCCTTCCGTTTTTCCCGCTTGTACTTTGTTTACGTCAATCGAAAGGCTTTGGTCTTCTCCATAAACGCGAAGGGTCATTTTATAATCATATTGTTTTGCCCCCGCAAGCACAGTTTGGATATACTCACCTTTTTGAACAGGGAACTGATACCACTTTTGCTGCCGTGGTTTCGTTAAAGATCCTGTTACTGACTTTGTCTTTTTCACTGAAAGTGCAGTTGCATTTTGCAAAATTTCTTTTTTCGTCCAGACAGTATTTACAAAAGAAGGAAGCTTTTTAATATCATACTTTAAGGCTGCAGCAGGATTAACAAGGCCCTTTCCATATTTCACATCGTACCCTTTCGCTCCCAAATCATTGGTCGTATGCTCAAGAATATATTCAACCTGTGCCGGTTTTAATTTAGGGTACTTGGATAAAAGCAAGGAGGCTGCCCCCGCCACCATCGGTGACGCCATGGAGGTTCCGCTCAGAGTTTGAAAGGTTGATTTTTTCTCATAATCATAAAACGGGGCGTAAATATCCTCCCCTGGTGCCACGATGTCCATCGAAGGACCGTAGGACGAGAAATAACTTAAGTGCTTCGATTTATTGATCGAACCAACTCCAATGACTCCTTCGTAGCTTGCAGGATAATTCGGAACGGAAGTCCCATCATTTCCTGAAGCAGCGACAACGGTTACTCCTTTTTGAATCGCAGTTTTAACCGCATCTCCTAAAATGGAGGACGGAATGGGCGAACCAAGACTCATATTAATTACCTTTGCACCGTGGTTCGCTGCGTATAGCACTGCTTGGGCAATCGTATAGTCCGTTATAAAACCATCACGGTCAAACACATCAATGGGCAGGATTTTCACATTTGGGTTGATTCCATAACCGCCAATGCCATTTCCTTTTGCTGCAGCAATAATACCGGTCACATGGGTACCATGCTGGTCAGGGGCTCCATGATTCATTGGATTGATTTCATTTACGGCTGGAAGCACTTTTCCCTTTAGTTCCGGATGATTTCCATCAATCCCTGTATCAATGACAGCAACAGTTATTTTATTTTTCCCTTTCAGTTTTTGGGCTTCGGGGATCTTTAACATGGATAGATAGTATTCATCCTTTGTTTTTGGATCTGATGGAACGGAAAATGGTTTATATAGAACACTTCTTTCCACAGAAAGAACCTTACTGTTCTTTTGAAAGGCCTGGGTTACTTTTTGAAGGGAGTCTTTTTTTAGAAGCTTGACCACCATGTATCCCAGCTTTTCCACATTTTGAACGATAATATAATTTTTGTTTGCTCCTTTTACTTCACCGAGTAAAAGCGGCTGCTTATACTTGATGATGAGCGTATCTTCGCTAAATAATGGAGTCTTGTTTTCCTCGAGCTTTTCCTTAAGTGACTTTGTTTTCTGTTGAATCAATGCTTTGGATGTTCCAAACTTGCTTGCTGCCGATACCTCGACGGTGGTGGTCAATAGCGTGGATGTCATCAGTGTTGCGCCAATTCCGATGGCACTTAATTTTCGCCAAACCGACTTCATGGATACCCCTCTTTTCTATGAAACTAGCAATATCATACCATATGTTACCAAAAGTAAAAGAGTTTAATTTTCGGTAAATTTCCTCTGTTTTTCGACAAACACGGGGAACAAAAAAAGAGACATCAGGTCTTAACCCCTGATATCTCGATGGTTTTTGTTAAAAGTCAATATGATCTGGGTCTGGGCCAACGCGATGATTCTGATTCAACTGATCAATCCGATCCATCTCATCTTTGGTCAGCGTAAAATCAAAGACCGAGGCGTTTTCGATGATACGATGCTCTTTAGTAGATTTTGGAATCGTCACAACCCCGTTTTGCAGGTCCCAGCGCAAAATGATTTGAGCAGCCGATTTATGATACTTTGAAGCTATGTCTTTGAGAACAGGGTTATCAAGTAATTGTCCTTGCATCAGTGGAGACCAGGCCTCGAGCTGTATATCATGTTCCCGGCAAAATTCCTGAAGTGCTTTTTGGGTTAGTCGGGGATGATACTCTACCTGATTAATCACTGGTTTAATTTCCGCATCATTCATTAAATCCTCAAGATGGTGGATTTGGAAATTACTCACCCCAATTGCTTTTACCCGTCCCTCTTTATAAAGGGTTTCTAATGCTCTCCAGGCCTCTTTATATTTCCCATCAACAGGCCAGTGAATAAGATATAAATCCAAGTACTCTAAACCTAGTTTCTGCAGGCTTGTTTCATAGGCTGCTAGAGTGGATTCATAGCCTAGGTCAGAATTCCAAACCTTTGAGGTTACAAATAATTCTTCTCTTGAAATTTCGGCCACTTCTATTCCTTCATGGATTCCCTGTCCGACTCCTTCTTCATTTCCGTAAATGGCCGCTGTATCAACACAGCGATAACCATGTTTTATGGCTGTTTTAACAGCATTGACAAGCTCAGGACCTTCCTCTACTTTAAACACACCAATGCCAAACCAAGGCATTTTTACTCCATTATTTAATATGGTTGTATCTTGTAAGTTTTTCATAAATATTCTCCTTATTTTTAAGAAATTTTTTGTAAAACGATTTTTTCATCTTTCCGTTCCAAAGCACGGCTCCAGCCTGTTAAAATAACGGCACCAAAAACCATCAGTGCACCAACCCATGCTGTATGAATGAGTCCAATTGAATCGGTGATCACACCACCAAGATAAGATCCAATCGCAATGCCTGCGTTAAATGCGGCGATATTTATTGCGGAAGCGACATCCACTGCGCTTGGGACATAACGTTCGGCCAGCATCACAACATATACCTGTAATCCAGGAACGTTCATGAATGCCAATACCCCCATAAAAATAATCGTTATTAAGCCGGCCGCTTTAAATGGTGCCGTAAAGGTTAAAACAAACAGTACAATAGCTTGTAGAATAAACATATAGAATAAGGCTGAAATTGGCTTTCGGTTGGCTGCTTTTCCGCCAATCACATTTCCAATGGCAATCGCAAGTCCATAGACGAGTAAAATCACCGCTACAGACCCTTGTTTAAACCCCGTAATTTCTTGAAGTAATGGCGAAAGATAGGTAAAAACTACAAACGTCCCGCCATATCCTAAAGCGGTAATGATGAATAAAAGTAATAACCTTCCATTGGTAATAAGCTTCACCTGATCTCGGAATCTGGTTTTGATTCCTTTTGGTAATTCAGCAGGTATTAATAGACTGTTTGCAATAAACGCTATCACGCCAACTGCCACAATGGTTATAAAGGCAAATCTCCAGCCAAATTGCTGACCAATAAAGGTTCCGAACGGAACACCCGTGACCGTAGCGACGGTTAGCCCTGTAAACATAATCGAAATCGCACTCGCCCGACGATTTTCCGGCACTAAATTCGCTGCTATGGTAGAGCCGATCGACATAAAAACCCCATGTGATAATGCAGATACAACACGGGCCAACAGCAACACCCACACCATTGTTGCACTGGCAGCAATACTATTGCCGATGATAAAAATAACCATAATCCATAGTAATAATGTTTTTCTCGATATTCTCGATGTTAGCGAGGTTAGAATCGGTGCTCCAAAAGTAACCCCTAATGCATATAACGAAACCGTTAAACCAGCAGTTGTAACCGATATTTTTAAGTCCTTAGCGATCAACGGTAATAATCCGACACTGATAAACTCAGTTGTGCCAATCGCAAAAGCACTGACAGCTAAAGCGAGCAGCGCCAATGTACTTCTTTTTTTATCTAAACCCATTTTTTCTCCTCCTTATTGAAATAGTTATTTCTGGCAAACTATATATAAAATGTGTGGTTTTAATCAGCCGGCAAATGTTATTATGGGTTATAGTGAACATAAAGAAAAGTACGCACTTTAAAGTGATATAGGAACCAAAAAGTTATATAGGTACTTTTGGGTACCTATTGAGAAGGGGAGAAAAATGCAGAAGAAATATAATATTTCAGTTGAAGCTACGCTGGAAGTAATCGGCGGAAAATGGAAATGTGTGATCCTTTGCCATCTTACACATGGGAAAAAAAGAACAAGTGAATTGAAACGCCTCATGCCAAACATTACGCAAAAAATGCTGACACAACAATTACGAGAATTGGAAGAAGATGGGGTTGTAAAGCGGATTGTCCATAACCAAGTCCCTCCGAAAGTAGAGTACGAGCTTAGTGAATATGGATGGAGTTTAAAAGACATTTTAGATTCTCTTTGTGCATGGGGAGAAAAACATATTACTATGGTATATGGGGATAAATTTGCAGTCTTAGAGGAAAACATATTAAATGATCCGTTGAAGTAAAAGGTTTAAAAAATAGATTGAAAGGTCTCGTGATTCGAACTCAATTGGCTTTGAAATCAACAGCTTTGTACAATAGTGATTATGTGAGTAAAAATAACAAAGTTTACGAAAACAACCTAAAAAAAGAAGGCCATGATTTAAAAATCAGTGCCTTCTTTTTAATTTGTTTCATAAATAATTTTTCCTGTCTGAGAGGTATCATAATCTCCCAAAGCGTTAATTTCTGACTGAAATTGCCGGGAAGACAAAATGTTCTTTAGCGTCGTGATCAGTTGTTCCGTTTCCGAGTTTTTTAGAATAACCAGGTCGTAACGCTCGGTTATTATTGGGATAAAATCAATCCCCACTATTTTGGCAGCTTTTTCAATTCCCACTCCCACATCAGCTGCCCCTGAAGAAATGACGGATGCCACACTTAAATGATTAGACTCTTCGTGTTCATAGCCATTAATGTCCCTCGGCGAAATTTGGTAGAGTCGAAGTTGTTCATCAAGAAGAATCCTCGCTCCCGATCCTTTTTCTCGATTTACAAGCTTTATATGTTTCTGGTTTAAATCGGTCCAAGAAGCGATATTAAGAGGGTTGCCTTTTTTAACATAAAAACCCGCTTTCCTTGAGAGAAGGTTGAGTAAAATATAAGTCCGTCCGGCCAAAATTTTCTTTATGTATGGAGTATTATATTCCCCTGTATCCCCGTCAAATAGATGCAAACTAACAATATCACATTCGCCATTATACATGGAGATAAGACTGTTTAAACTGCCAGTATAGGAACGGAGCGGCTTATAGGTTGATTTATTCTCAATATACTTACTGAGAATATCCAAAACGATGTCCTGCCCGCTAATAATAATATGATTGGACTCCCTTGATTCATTTCTGTTAAGGTCCACCACAGGTGCCTGGAAATTGTTCCTATGAATCGTTTTTTGATTGTTTATATAATGGTCAAGGTCTACTGCATCAATTCTCATCTGCCGGCCCACACGGAAAGCTGGCAGCTCGCCTTTTTTAACAAGGTCGTAAAGGGTTAATTTCGATACTTTTAATAACTGTGATACTTCTTCAATCGTATAGGAAAGATCCTTTGACATTTGCATCTCCTCCATCCTTATATTTTAACTTACTGATTATAAAAAATATATTTCTAATAAAAAAATGCAAAAAGTGATTTTTGATATATTCTTTTTCGTTATAACTAATTATAATTAGTTATAACTAATTATATCCAATTATAAAGGGAGATGGATTATGAAGAAACAATATCTTTTATTTTTAACAATGGTACTGTTAATCCTGGCGATAGCTGGCTGTTCAACGAATGAACAGGCGAAAAAGCCGGAGAAGCAAAAAACAGTGGAATTAACCGTTTCAGCCGCTGCCAGTTTACAAAATGCTTTAAATGACATTAAAACAGCTTTTGAAAAAGAACATCCAAATGTCATTATAAACTATAATTTTGGCGCTTCCGGTACCCTTAAACAACAAATTTCACAAGGGGCACCTGTCGATCTTTTCTTCTCAGCCGCTGAGGATAAATTTGATAAATTAGTACAAGACGGACTAATTGAAAAATCAAAAGGAACAGATCTTGTTGGAAATGAACTGGTGTTAGTTGTTCCAAAGGATTCTAAAAAAGATATCAACACATTTGAAGACCTTGTTAAAGCGGATAAGATTTCGATTGGAACACCGGAGTCCGTACCGGCAGGTCAGTATGCCAAGGAGACTTTAGAACATATCCATGAATGGAAAGCCGTTGAAGGAAAAGTGGTCTATGCGAAGGATGTCCGCCAAGTACTTACATATGCGGAAACGAACAATGTGGATGCAGGGATTGTTTATAAAACGGATGCATTAATTTCTCCAAAGGTTAAAATTGCCGCTACGGCTAAGGAAGATAGTCATGGACCGATTATTTATCCTGTAGGGGTGATTAAGAATAGTTCCCACCCAAAAGAGGCGCAGTTATTTTACGATTATCTTAAAGGTCAAACATCCATAAATGTTTTGGAAAAATACGGATTTAAAGGACTTCATTAAAAGAGGAAGCAATTTTGCTTCCTCTTTTTTCAAAAAAACTTATACTCTTACTTCACTCGGCCGCTTTGCCTCCTGGCGTTGTTCTTTAATTAAGATTCCCCCAAGCAAGCCTAACAGAGTAAACATGACGGGAATGATAAAACCGTATTGGTAGCCAACACTTGCTGCTGAAGTATGAAAATGATCCAAAACCTTTCCAAAAATCGTTGGCAAAAGGACGGCACTTAAAAATCCACCTGTATTGGCAAATCCCGATACGACACCAACCTCTTTCATCGGGAAGGATTTCCGAACGACCGCAAAGGTTAACGCACTTGCCCCGTTCCCATAACCAATCATAAAATATAGGATCATCAGCATATAGAACGGAGGCTTACCATTAAACAAAAGAAATGCAGCCCAGCTTATAAAGATAATCACATGAACCACCATATAAGGGCGTTTAATGGAATCAACCCGATTGGAAATCCAGGTGGTTAGCGGTGCGCCGATAATTGCCCCAATCAAACCGATCATAATGAACTGGCTGGCATGCGACCGCGTCAATCCGTAAACATGCATCCCGTATGGTACTGCCCATGATCCGATAAATCCCACATACGTACCAACAGCGCCAAAATGGCAAAAGAAAGTCGCCCATGCCTGCCTTGCCGAGAAAATCCGGCGCAGCAACACCAATGGATTATCCTGTTTCTTCACCATTTTAACCTTAGGTGCCTCGTTCGTAAAAATCTGTTTTGGTTTTTTAACCAACACGAAATAAAGCAGCAGTGCACAAAGACATAAAATAATACCAATAACCAAAAAGGGCGGACGCCAGCCAAATAAGGAGATCCATGTTGAGAATGGAACGGTCGCCAGCAAAAAGCCCATACTGCCCGCTACGCCGGCCAGCCCCAGCAGTCCCACAAATTCTTTAACTTTGAACCATTGGCTTAATATTAATACCAAGTTCACCCAAATAGTCGCATCTCCCATCCCCACTAATAATCGGGAAAGAACAAGGATTGCCCCATTGGGAGCAAGACTATACACTACGGTTCCAATGGCATTCAGCAAGGTACCAATAATTAGAAAAAAGTTCGGGCCAAACCGGTCTGACAATATCCCAATCGGTATTTGCAGTCCTGCATACGCTAAAAATTGAATACTTGTCATTAAGCCCATGGTAGCTGCAGTTAATTTGAAATCCTTCATTAACTGGTCCGTAATTAATCCCGGTGCCGTTCTTTGGCTGACAATTAAAAAATACGTAAACAATACCGAGGCAAAAACAACCCAACGATATTTGCTGTTTTGTTTATTCAATATTCTCTTCTCCTGATCGTTTTTTTCTTCCTCATATTATACTCCATATTTATTTCGAATATAGAAATTTCCACTCATGTAGGCGTTTACACTTCGAAAAAATTTTTTCCCAACAAAAAAAGGAATTACAGAAGATAAATTTCTCCTATATTTCCTTTTAAAACTGAAGAACTGTCCACCCCACACGGACAAAGGCCGTCGGGTCTTTTTCCGCCACCACTTGATTCCGACCCATGCTAATAACCTTTCCGTTTTTAACAATAACGGCACCGAACGGACCCCCGCTGCTTGTCAGCACATTGTTAAGAGCAATATCAATAGCCGCTTTCATAAATAGGTTATCGATCGTTATCCCCCCTAATTCCATAAAACTTTATAAGGAATAAAACGATTACCGTGTTTTTATTCACTTCTAGTATATTGTCTATAGGGAGCGAAGATTCCCGCCATTTCCTCCCCCCCCACAACAAATGAAGGCAAATGTATATCCCAATTCAATTTAGGAAAAATACATAGGTAGGCATTATAAATCTAACTGGAAGTGTAAAAAACATGCATCAACTAAGTTACTTAATTGCTCATTTCGGATACATGGGGATTATTATCGCCTTAATTGGCGGAATTATTGGACTTCCGATTCCTGATGAGGTTCTTCTTACCTATGTGGGATATAACGTTTTTCAAGGAAACCTTAGCTACATCCCTTCCCTTCTTTGTGCCGCAGCCGGAGCTTGCGGCGGGATCACATTAAGCTATCTTCTAGGAGTAAAATTAGGGGTGCCTTTCTTAAATAGATATGGGCCGAAGCTTCATATTACAGAAGAACGAGTGAATCGGACGAAAAAATTATTTATGAAAATGGGACCCTTCCTCTTGTTTATTGGCTTTTTTATTCCCGGAATCCGCCATATTACTGCCTATCTTGCCGGGATTAATAGCTATACTTATAAAAAGTTTGCCTTATTTGCCTATTCGGGTGCAGTGATTTGGTGTTTTAGCTTTATTACATTAGGAAGGATATTGGGAGAAAATTGGACAGCTGTCTCAGGCTATTTTTCGAGATACAGCATTATTTTAATCATCCTTTTCATTCTGGTCACCATTATTATTTATACCTATCAGCGAAAAAGAAGAATAAGATTAAGAACTCCTTGAAATTAATTCAAGGAGTTCTTTCTATTTTTACACGACAGCCTTCTCACTATTTTTCCGATTTCTTCTAATTTTATCAGCCCGTAAGACTTTCATCGATAAGAAGATTCCAGATCCGGTTAGGAAAATCATCGCCAATGCCGTCAGGTCAATCAGCCACTTGATATTTGTTGTTCCGATTCTGCCTTCGTGAAGCCCTTTAATGATACCCATGAGGGAACCGGAGGTTCCACGTTCTCCTCCCGGTCCACCCGTCATACCCTCTCGTCCCGGAAATTGCCCGTTGGCGGTACTTCCCATCTGCCCTTGTAGTTGGCCATTGGACGTTTGACCGCTTGTCTGACCTTGTCCATTTTGAGAAATTTTCCCCTGGTTTTGAGCGTTAGCCTGCCCGGCTGTTTGACTCGAACCAGATGCCGATGTCCCTTGATTCATCTGTTGCGGCTGAAAGCCGCCCTTTCCTTCCATTTGTGTGGACTGTCCAACCAGCCATGGTTCATTCATTAATAATCCTGTTATCGACTCCATTAAGATTAATATCGAAGCAATTAACCCAATCCATAAGTGGGCTTTTCGTGTTTTTTTCATTGATCCATCTCCTCTTAATTGATTATTTTATAATGATGATAAAACCTTAAATTTTGCTTAAGTCCAATTCTTTAGCGCTAGGGAAAAATAATTTCTATAGATTCCCTTTACTCCTGACAAATCTGGTCCGCTGCCTATAAATTGGTTCCTTTTTCAAAAATCTGTTATTCATATCGTAATGCCTGAATTGGATTTAATTTCAATGCTAGCCCACTAATTGCCACTCCTTCCTCCTTGTCCCTGTCCACCGCTGCTTGGAGGCATACCGCCGCCCATGGCGTCCATTCCTCCCATACCTTTCATCATATTTCCTGTATTAGTAGAGGAAGTGTTCGCTAACTGCGGCAATTGAATGGATTGGCCTTCCGTAACTCCTTGGGTTATTTCAATATAATCGTCATTTGCCAGACCTGTTTTTACCGTCAACTGCTGGGTGCCGCTTGATTGCTCGGCAGCTGTATCTGTGGAAATAGCCATTACATACTTTTGATTATTTGCCGAGTGTACGGCATCTATTGGAACGTACAAGGCATTTTCCTTGCTAGCGGTTAATATGCTTGCTTCCGTTCTCATCCCAACCTTTAAGTTTTCAGGATTGCTAATTTTAATCGTCACATCAAAGGTTGAAGAACCGTTTGAGGATGTTCCCTCATTAGCAACTGCTGTTACCATGCCAGAGTAGGTTTTATCCGGGTAAGAGCTGACCGTAATGTTAACCTTTTGATCCTTTTTAATTTTGGGAATATCCAGTTCATCAATTTGGACGACTGTTTTTAAATTTTTATAGTTTGTCAGATGGGCAACAGCCTGGCCGTTTGTCACGCGTTCCCCAGCAGCAACGGAAACCATTGTGACCGTACCATCCGCAGGAGCTGTAATCGGGGCACTATCATCTGTAAAAGTAACCAATTTATCGCCCTTGCTTACCTTGTCACCAGCAGCTACTAACACTTCATCGATTTCATCACTATCGATTGTTGATTTAATATCTTCACTGGCAACCGGTTGTACTGTACCGGAACCGCTGACCTTTACCTGTAATTTTCCTTTTTGTACAACCGCCGTTCTCCCCTGTGTTGAAACATCTTGAGTAGTTGATTTCGATTCATAATACTGATAACCGACAAATCCAATGACTAACACACTTATGATCACGGCAATCCATTTCTTCATTTTCTAACTCCTTTTTCCACGGTAAGCTTGCGCCCTGAATGCCCATGGTTGATTTATTTGATAAGCCTATTATTAAGAGAAATCCTTAACATTCCCTTAATAAAATTAAAATTGGATTAAAAAATCAAAAAAACACATGGAACTGTTTTAACGTTCCATGCGTTTTAAAAGCTGCTATTTCGTAGAATCAGCTTAGTGGCAATCATGATTTTTTTCGCAATTTTTCTGCCTTCGATTCTTTCTAACAGCGTATCCACGGCTGTTTCCCCCATAAGTTCGGTATAAACCTTCACCGTACTCAAGGTTGGAAAAACATATTTTGCAAGGCTGATATCATTTACTCCGATAATGTTCACCCGGTCCGGTACAGAAATTCCTTCCTCCAGCAGCGCTCGTAGTGCACCAACGGCTATCGAATCATTAGCTGCAAAAAACGCCGTCGGCAATTGTTCCTTATGTTCGTCAATTGCCCTTTTCATCAACGAATGACCATCCTGAACTGAAAAGCTGCCATTATACATATAGGCTTCATTAAGAAGACCTTTTTCAGCTAAGTAACGCTTAAAGGTTGATTCCCGCAGGTCTTCAATCGTCGAAGTTTTGTCCCTAAATACTTCCCTGCCACCAATATACCCAATCCTCTCATGACCCTTTTTAATCAGATGGTTGAGTACCTTTTTTGTTGCCTTTTCAAAATCAATCACAATCGAATCAAATTGCTCCTCATCTGGGGAGTAATCGACAAAAACAATATTTTTCGTAATCGAACTTAATTCTTTTACCTGTTTGCTGCTGAACTTACCAATTGCAATCAGCCCGCGCAAATCGTCCAGCTTCAAATCCTCGATATTGTCTTGGAAGTATGACGCCATTTGAAGCCCATGATGGCGGCAGCGATTTTCAACACCTAATCGAATCGACATATAATACAAATCTTCCAGCTCTTCTTTTTCCGTATACCACTGGAGAAGGGCAATTTTTCCGGTTTCCTGCTTCCGAGCCGGCAGTTTTTTATAGGAGAGTTCTTCTGCTGCTTCAAAAATTCTTTTTTTCGTATCATCGCTGACAGATAGAGTAGTGTCATAATTCAAGACACGGGAAACGGTCGCGATTGAAACTCCAGCCAATTGGGCAATATCCTTAATTGTAGCCATAGTTAAAACTCCTTACTGATTAACAAAGAAACGGTACGTTGTTTTCCCAAAGTATACTTCTTCTGGATTCAAAATGATAGATGGAAACGATGGATGATGAATCGCATCTGGAAAACCCTGTGTTTCCAGACACACGCCTAAATAATCCCGAGCCGAAACACCTGAAATGGAATAGGGCCCCTCTAAAAAATTGCCAGTATAGAGGACAACACATGGTTGATCTGTTGTTACCTCAAGCGCACGTCCACTTCCTTCATCTTTGAGCCAAACGCAATTCTCACCTTTTTTTGAAAAAATCAGCGGGTGGTCGTAGCCATTTCCAACCAAAACATTCTGATCGTACGTTGAATTCATCCCATCCCGCAACCTTCTTCCTTGGCTAAAATCAAACGGAGTCCCGGCAGTCTCGATCATTTTACCAGTTGGAATTAAATCTGGCCCCAATTCTAAAAAGCGATGGCTGTCCAGCTGCAGGATGTGTTCAGTAATATCCCGTTTTATATGACCGCTCAAATTAAAATAAGAATGATTCGTTAAATTGACCAGCGTTTTTTGGTCAGTTCTCGCTTCGAACGTTATTTGTAATTCATTATTATTGGTTAATAGATACGTAACTGCTGTCTCTAAATTACCTGGATAGCCCTCTTCACCATCCGGAGAGTGATAAAAAAACTTTATACCGATTGCCTGGTCTTTTTCCAGTTTTTCAGCCTGCCAAATTACGGAGTTAAGGCCTTTTTGACCGCCGTGAAGATGGTTAGCTCCCTCATTTTTCGCAAGAAGATATTCTTTTCCATCCAACTTAAAACGGGCATCTTTAATTCGGCCTGCCACCCGGCCGACAACGGCGCCAAAATACGGAGACCACTCTAAGTAATCATTAAAGTTGTCGAATCCGAGCACAACATTTTCGATCGTTCCGTTCCGGTCTGGGACCATAATTTTCGTAATCACACAACCGTAATTCAAACACGAGATAGACATACCAGAATCATTGACCAGTGTATATTCGATTACCTGCTGGCCATGATTATCTCCGAATACTTGATCTATTATTTTCATGGATTGTTGCTCCTTCGTTTATAATGACGCAATAAAACGTTTAAACCCGGCCGTTCCCTCTTCATTTCGTTTGAATACACCGGCATCCTCGAGAACCCGTAGGAACTTCTTGCCGACTTCTTCTTTTACGAATAATCCCGCATTCATTTCGCCTGCAAAACGTGATTTTAACTGCTCAGCCCACTCCAAATGATAGTCCGCAACTACAGCTGCTTGGCTCTGGATGAATTTTTCCACCTCTTCCAGCTCCTCCTTTAATCGTGCAGGTAAAACAGCAAGTCCCATCACTTCAATCAGGCCTATGTTTTCCTTTTTAATATGATGAACATCTTGATGTGGATGGAATATTCCCAGTGGATGCTCCTTACTTGTCCGGTTGTTTCGAAGGACTAAATCCAATTCGAAAAAGTTCCCCTTTTTACGAGCAATCGGGGTAATCGTATTGTGCGGTGTTCCGTCTGAAGCCGCCAGAATTCCGAGCGAACCATCACTATAGTTTTTCCATTTCGTTAAGATATGCGCAGCGGCATCCACAAGGTCTGCTTTTTGCTCCGAACGGAGGCGGATAACCGACATCGGCCATTTCACCACAGAGCCTTGAACCTCTGGAAATCTATCTAGTGTAAAAACCCAATCAGCTTCTGCCTTGGCCATCGCAAATTCATAGTTGCCGCCCTGGTAATGATCATGGGATAAAATCGAGCCGCCAACAATCGGAAGATCCGCATTCGAACCAAGAAAATAATGAGGAAATAGGTCCACAAATGTTAAGATACGCAAAAAGGTTTGCGGAGTTATTTTCATATCGGTATGGTTCTCAGACAAGACAATGCAATGCTCATTGTAGTACACATAGGGCGAGTATTGTAAATACCAGTTTTGCTCCATAAGGTTCACGCGAATCATCCGGTGATTGGAGCGGGCCGGGTGGCCAATTCGTCCTGCATAGCCCTCATTCTCAATACAGAGCAGACATTTCGGGTACTCATTCTTTTTCGCTTCCCGCTCTAGCGCAATACTTTTCGGGTCTTTTTCGGGCTTTGATAGATTAATAGTAATATCTAATTCACCATATTCGGTAGCCGCTTTATACTCAATATTTTTGGAGATCCGCTTCGTTTGGATATAGTTACTGTTTTTACTTAAGTCATAAAAATAGTCGGTTGCTTTGTGAGGACTTTGTATATATTTTTCATAGAATATCTGATTCACCGTTGACGGTCTTGCCATCAAACCATTCATCACCTTACTTGAAAAAATTTCTTTTTCATCAAAAAGGTCCTCAATAATCCCTTGCGCGCAAGCATAATCGACAATCTGATCAAGCAAATCGGGGATTGAGGGACCTGATTCTGTTAATGGGCCGGATTCCATAAAATCCGTTAATTGCAGCAGAGACAAGATTTGATTACGGGCATAAATCTCATCTTCCTTCTGTATTAATTGGACAGCAAGCGCATGGTTTAGTAATTGCTGGATAACACGATCAATCATTTTTTTCACCTCTATTTTTGGTAGCCGTTCGGGTGATGCTGATGCCAGTTCCACGCATCACGGATAATTTCACGGATGGATGTTCTAGATGGGTTCCAACCCAGCACATGCTTTGCTTTTTCTGAGGAAGCGATAAGCGTGCTCGGATCCCCGGAACGTCGTTCGCCCATGACAACAGAAAATTCGATGCCAGTAACCTGCTTTGCAGTCTCAATAATTTCTTTTACTGAAAATCCTTGGTTGCTGCCAAGATTGAACACATTGCTCCCGCCGCCATTTTGCAAATACTTTAGGGCCAACAAGTGGGCTGCAATTAAGTCCTCGACATGAATATAATCGCGGACACAGGTTCCATCTTCTGTGTCATAATCCTCACCAAATACGGTAACGGCAGGTCTTTTTCCGAGTGCCGCTTCCAAAACAACAGGGATTAGATGTGTTTCCGGATTATGGTCCTCACCAATTTGTCCGTCTCCTCTGGCTCCGGCTACATTAAAATAGCGCAGTGATACATACTTGAGGTCAAAGGCTTTTTCACACCAGGACATCATTTTTTCCATGGTCAATTTAGTTTCACCGTAGGTATTGGTTGGATTCTTATCCGCGGCTTCTGTAATCGGCATGACCATTTGTTCACCATATACCGCTGCTGTTGAAGAAAAGACGATGTGTTTTACTCCGAATTCCTTCATCATCTCCAGCACGATTTGGGTCCCGTACACATTGTTATCAAAGTATTTTAATGGCTCTGTCATCGACTCGCCTACAAGGGAGTTTGCCGCAAAATGGAGGATTCCATCAATGGTTTCTCTTTCAAAAACTGATCGCATAAACACGCGGTCACGTATATCTCCTTCGTAAAAGTTTGCTTTTGGATGGACTGCCTCCCGGTGCCCTGTTTGCAAATTATCGATAACAACCACACGGAAATTTTGATCGACTAATTGATATACAGCGTGTGAACCAATATAGCCAGCTCCGCCTAAAACGAGAATACTCATCTTACCGCCTCCATTTCTACTTCTTTCGCTCCATCACCAATACTTGCTACATAGAAATCGGCATCATAGCCAATTTTTTCGCGATAGGCTGCACCGACATTGGCAACAAAGTTGTCGACTTTTTCGTTTTCGACAATTGCAATCGCACAGCCGCCAAAGCCGGCTCCCGTCATCCGGGCCCCAAGGACTCCAGGCTGTTTCCAAGCTGCTTCTACTAAGCGATCAAGCTCGATTCCGGTAACCTCGTAGTCGTCCCGTAAGGATAGATGGGATTGGTTCATTAATTTCCCGAAGGCCTCCAGGTTTCCAGCCTTTAATTCTTGCAGCGCCTTCAAGGTTCTCATATTTTCATAGACAGCATGTTTCGCCCGTTTGCGAACGGTTTCGTTTGTGATGAGGGATTGATTGGCATCAAACTCTTCTTCTGAAAGCTGTCCAAGCGCTTCGATTGGCAGTTTTTGCTGCAGCTGCGAGAGAGCCTCTTCACATTCACCTCTGCGCTCATTGTATTTCGAATCCGCTAATTCACGGCGTTTGTTCGTGTTCATGATTAAGATTTTGTGGTTTTCAAGTTTGATTGGGGCATATTCATAGCTTAATGTCTGGCAATCTAGTAAAATCCCTGCATCTTTTTGGCCCATTCCGATTGCAAATTGGTCCATGATTCCGCTGTTAACACCGATGAATTGATTTTCAACCTGTTTTCCTAATTTGATTAACTCAAGGCGTGGAATCTCTAAATCATATAGTCCATTCAAAAGGACGCCTGTTAACAATTCAATGGAAGCAGAGGAGGAAAGTCCGGCGCCATTTGGGATATTTCCTTGGATGACGCAATCGAGGCCAGTTGAAATTGGGTACCCCGCTTGGATGATATAGTGAATCATCCCTTTTGGGTAATTGGCCCAGTTATCTTCTTTTGCATACTCTAGATGGTTTAAGTCAAATTCAATAATACCTTTTTCAAGAAAGTTTGCTGAGTACAAGCGGACTAGCTGATCGTCCCGCTTTTTGGCAACCGCATAGGTTCCATAGGTAATGGCACAGGGAAACACATGGCCGCCGTTATAATCGGTGTGCTCGCCGATTAAATTGATTCTGCCTGGTGCGAAGAATGCTTTTTCAGGCTCGCTTTGAAACAAATCTTGGAAGGTTGTTTTTAAGGTAGTGACGTTCATTTCAGTGTCCTCCGTTATCTAGGAATCTTTCATTAATTTTATTTTACTGCTTTTAGTAAAAGTCGTGCAATAATTTTACTAAAATTTTTACTAAAATTTATTAAAAAAGAACGGGGGTTAATCCGTTCTCATTTTGCCTCATTACTACATTAAAATTGTCGCCAATCACTTACTTTTTAAATTAGCTCTGTTAAACTTGGTTGTTGATTTCCGCTCCAATCAACGTTTTTCAAAATCAACATTGTCCTTTAGCATAGCCTTTAAATAAAAAACCTGGGATTGATAGTCGCCGCCACGTTCTGCGGAATCCCTATTAACACCATTAAATTCCGTTGAAAGTGGAAGTCCCACCTGCATGAGTTCATCTCCATAAAAAATCTGATCACGTCCAAATACACTATAGGATTTCGATGGGTCTAACCCCATTAGTTTTACTGTTTGCTGTTTCAAGGAGGTCGGTGTTGCTAAAACCTTATACCAGCCAACTAACGCCTCAGATTTGTCCGAGCTGACAATCATCCAAGCCGTTTCATTCCCTTCAAAGGGACATAACAGACGATAAAAATGGCCGTCGCGTACCAACCTGCGATGCTGTTTATAAAAAGCAACCTGCTCTTTAATCGCCTCCCGCTCTTCCTCCGTTAATAACAATGGATTTAGTTCATACCCAAAAGTTCCAAAGTATGCTGTGTTTGCCCTGGTAGATAAAGGGGTTAACCGTAACGTTTGGTGATTCGGGACAGCCGACACATGTGAGCCCATACTATAAATTGGATAGGCGAACGATGTTCCGTATTGGATTTTCAGCCTTTCAACCGCATCCGTATCATCACTCGTCCAAGCTTGCGGCGCATAATACATCATCCCAGGATCAAATCGCCCTCCGCCTCCAGCACAGGATTCAAACAGCACCTCAGGAAACTCCGCAGTCAACCGCTCGTATAATCGATAAACACCTAATATATAACGATGGAAGAATTCACCTTGCTGGTTTGCAGCAAGTCTTTGCGAAAACGCCTCCGTAATATTCCGATTCATATCCCACTTAATATAAGAAAGGTTTGTCCCCCTGATGATATTGGACATTTTTTCATAAAGATATTCAACAATTTCTGACCTTGAAAAATCAAGTACAAGCTGGTTACGGCCAAGCGTTTGCGGTAAATGCGGCATCCCTACAGCCCAGTCAGGGTGCTCTCGATATAAATCGCTGTCGGGACTGATCATTTCCGGTTCAAACCAAAGCCCGAATTTCATTCCCAGCCCAGAAATTTTCTCCGCCAAGCTTTCCAGACCATTCGGAAGTTTGTTTAGATCCACATCCCAATCACCAAGCGAGGTTGTATCGTCATTTCTTTTTCCAAACCAGCCATCATCAAGGACAAACAATTCAATTCCTAATTCTTTCGCTGATTTTGCGATGTTTACGAGCTTTTCCTCATTAAAGTCAAAATAGGTTGCTTCCCAATTATTTATCAAAATTGGGCGATCTTCCTTCCTCCACCTGGCACGAATCAGATGCTCCCGATAAAGCGAATGAAAAGCTTGACTCATCCCATTTAAACCTTGGGCAGAATACACCATTACAACCTCCGGGGTTTGGAAAGAATCTTGCGGCATAAGCCCCCACTTAAAACCAAATGGATGAATCCCTGCCATCACCCGCGTCACATCATAATGGTCCACCTCTGCCTGCATGATAAAATTACTGCTGTAGACAAAATTAAAGCCATAAACTTCACCGGAATTCTCTGTTGCATGCGGCCTTTTTAAGGCTAAAAATGGATTATGGTGATGGGAGCTGGCACCGCGCAGACTTGAAATGGACTGAATTCCCGCTTCAAGCTTTCGTTCCTTAACATGACGTTCCCGCGACCAAGTCCCTGATAAGTGGACAAACATAAAATCTTTTTCGGGAAGATCAATCGAGGCTCCCATCACCCGGTCAATGACTAATTTCTGCGAGCCAGCATTCATTACCTGAGCACTTCTCGCAATAACAGGAAGGTCGCGGAATATTGTATAATTTAACGTCAACTCCGCTTGAAGGTGGTCATCCTTTAAGAGGAGTTGAAGCGTACTGGCAACTTGCGCGTCTTCAACATATGTTGCCGGCAGCCCCTCAAGCCTTGGCTTTCCGTCTAGTATTTTAAAAGTTTGATATTGAAAGTTTGAAATATGATGTTCGTCGTGTCTACTGATACTAATAGCGGGTTCACGGAAATCGGAATTACCGTAGGCCGGGTACTCCTGTCTCAATGTTTCCAAGCTAAAGGCAGGGTCATCCGCATAGGGATGACAGCTTGCAGCAGTTGGAACATCATAGGTTTGCAAATGTGAAAAATCCGATCGATGCCTTAGTGCCTTACCATAATAAAGGTGCCCTAGCTGGCCATTTTTCATTACGTGAAAAATATAGCTCACCTGGCCATTTGTTAAATGAAATTGTTTGGTTTCTTGATTCACATAGATTAACATACCCTTCACCTTTTCCTGCTTGGTTTATGTATGAGATAAGGGGGTTTTCTATCAAACCCCCTTAAGCTAAGTTAAAAATAATCTATTATTTACCCTTTTGATTTACAAACTCAATGCTGTACTCTTCAGTGTGTTTTTTATCTTCAGATGTAACAATAATGGTTGCTTTTCCAGGTAGAGATTCCGGCATTTCCACTTGTGCTGTTGCAAATAAATCATTGGTTACAGCCTCAACTTCCAATTCTTTTTTCGTCATACCATTTAGTTCAAAACGATAGTCAGTTTGATCAGATTGAAAATCCTTAAGAGGCTTGCCATTAATTAGAATACCTCCCAGTGATGTATCCTTTCCGATACTTGGAATTGTATTTTCCCCCATTCCCCATACCATCAATTCAGAAATAGCGATACAGGTGTTCGGCATGGCCTTCATCATAGCTCTTATCTTTGTAGTCGAAATTGGTTCAAACTGAAGATTTACAACACTTTTTGCTGAAACATCAGTTTGTGTGCCGTCAATGTCTTTCCAATCACTTCCATCCCAATATTGCAGCTTCAAAGATTCTGCTGGTCTTGTACCGCCGCCATCATCATAAAAATAGAAATCTACTTGTGAAATGGCCCTCTCTTTATCAAATTCAACCGCAACCCAATCTTCCGGCCGCCAGGTATTCGGATCCCAGTTCGTCCAACGTGCACTAGAAATGACTCCATCTGTTATATTTGCCAGACTGTCATATTGTCCTGTAAAAGAAGCACTCAACTTTGGAGGAGTGTTCGTTCCCTGCCTTAATAGATTTTGTACCCCCGGTTCCACCACTTGCACATTAGCAAATGCTTTAACCGGACTGTCCGGAATCTTCCCTCTTACTGTAAATTTTCCAAGTTCGGCATATTGCTGGGAGTCTATCTCATCCCACTTTACTGCCACCTTTGCATAGGTTCCAATTTGCAGCTTCGCTGTCACTTCATTCGGAAGAACAGGGGCCTGACCTGGTGTTGTTTTCATTTTAATCGGTTCAATACGATCAATCTTAGAAACTGTTACCGTAGCTGTTGCTTTTAATTTTGTTCCTTCCACGGTCCCTTGAACCGTAAAGATATTCTCGTGATCATATTGTGAAGGATCAATTTTATCCCAAACAACATTTCTTAAAACTTGATCCCCATCCTCATAGATTCCTGTTACCTTTTCAGGTAAAACGGGGGCTGTTTTTTTCTTAAGTACAGTTACTTCTACCGGGTCAATCTTCGTGATACCGGCTTTTACAACCTTCCAAACCTGATTGCTGCCTGCGTTAGCTGTCCAAACATCTACAGCGGCATCTTCATTTTTCGATTGCCCGCCTACTTCCAGCAATCTTCCATTCTGAATATTAATCAAAGTATATTCGCCGTTTCCATAAGTTGAAAGCATCCATTTTTGACTGGAGTCATTTTCATTAAAATCTTTCAAAACTGCTGAGCCATTTTCGACCCCAAGAACCTTACCAGTTTCTGTGTTGACTACTTTATAAACCTCTTTGGAGCTGAATCCTCTTGTCACCTTTTGAATTTTCCAACTTTGGCTTTCTTTTTCGTGTACTTTTGTTTTTTGTACAATGGATTGCTGATTTTGGGCGATGTCCATCGCTTTACCACTGTTTTTATTGATCAAGTTGTAATCTTCATCAGAGTTTAAAAAGCTGTTATTCGGATTCACCCCTGAAACACCTGAGACAACAAAAGTCGTAATCGATTGCGGTTTAACAGTGGCTGCAAGTTTTTTATCAGAAATCTTAATACTTGCTCCTTGAGCAATATTATCAGTTGCTGAGGTGATGTACGGAATGGCTGCAGCATCCTCTTTTACCGTACCAAATCCGGATAAATCAAAATTAAGTGATTTTTCTTCTGTTGAATTATTTGTGTATACAATGACAACTGAGTCTTCTTTTTTATTGATTGCAGCAAGTGCATTGTTATTATTTGCATTAATCACTTGATCTCCAGGGCGAATAAATTTACTGTAATTTCCCATTGCGTAGTATTTCTTATTTTTATAAATCTTTACCTTGCTAAAATCCTGCGGATCAAAGTCAACCTGGATCAATCCCCAGTTTCCATTTTCATGCTGCGGGTTCATATTGACTTCGTCTTCAACTGCCTGCCAGAGCACCCATGCGCCTGGTTCTAATGTTTTAATATCGTTTGTGACTCTCTCTGATAATCCGAGACCTGTTCGAATATCTTCAAAATCTTGACCGATTCCGCCAGGACTGAGGTCGACTTCGGACATCCAAAGATTTTTCCCGGCACCTTTTGCAATATCTCTCGCGCCAATTTGGTTTGTCGGGGAGTAGGTATGGGTATTTAATTGCCCAATATCTGCTCTTGTTCCAGCATCATACTGATCCCAATCCTCCCGGAACTTTTGCGGGTTCGTTTCATCCATTGCGGATACTACTGTTTTAAGGCTTTTCGCATCCAATTGTTTTTTTACAGCATTGATAATCTTTGCTTGGGATGCCGGTGACCAGTGGGAACCTTCCTGTCTTCCCTTCGCTCCCCAATAGTTTGTATTCGGTTCATTAACAGGTGAAAGGGTTTTAAACGCAATCCCTAAGTCCCTTTGTAAATGGTCTACAACCGTGGTTAAATAAGTGGCGAAGTTGTCATATTGGTCTGGTTTTAAATTATCTTTATTTGCATCCCAGTTCCCTGAAACATAACCGCTTTGAGTCATGAAATAAGGTGCCGAGTTGGAAAAAGCCTCAAATGTATCTGCGCCTCGTTCTTTCGCTGCCTTCAGCCACCAGCGCTGATTAGCATCAGCATTCCAATTCCAATGGTCTGGGTTTCCAGGGTTCCACCAATTTTGCGGTTCAGTCCAATTTTCTGTATTTCCTCCTGGCGGTCCGAATTCAGCTGGCCGATTCCAATACCCAGGTACTGCTCCGCCTTTTCGCATATATGGCACGGTTTCAGGTGAATCACCGCCGCCAATATTGTAGCGGGCAATAGTAAAATTCAACCCTTTTTCACCAAAGAGATCATCAGCCAACTTATTTTTAACCTCATCCGGCCATCCGCCTGTAATATTGGCAAACCAGACAAGAGCGGTTCCCCATCCTTGAAAAGGTTGATTTTGATAACTTGGATCCAATTGAATGGTTTCATCAACTGTGTCACTCTCTGTTCCTTCAGCAGAGGCTGTTTTGGGCATCGCTGGTGAAATGACACTAAAAATCAGTAAGACAATCAAACAATGAAAAAATAATTTTTTCCCTATCCCCTTTGATAACATAAATGGTAATTTCTCCTTTTCAATTAATTTAACTTCTTTTTCTACCTTTTTCAGTTAAGGAAATTGAAGTAAATTCTACTAGGATGGTAAAGATCATTATCCTTAGCCGCATTCCATAAACAAAAGTTTATGAACAGTTGCTTATAAATTAGATCAGTGTCATCACCCCCTAAAATGAAGAGAGATAAAATTACCATTCCTTTCTTGTATTTTTTCTATGTCTTTTGTAAGATACAAACTTAGTAATTTTATTATTTAGATTCTCTGAATCCTAAACTCAAATTCCATATCCTGATCGGCTCGGATTAAGTACTCATCATGCACCGGCGCCCCCCAGCTGTCATCCCCGCCAACTCCCATCTGCTTACCTGCAATCGTTACGACGGTATAATAGATATTTGGCAGTTCATAATGATGCTTCGCATTTTCGAGTTCGAACGCCGTATAGGGTGAAAAATTGCACTCTAGCGGTTCGCTGACAGAGGAGATCCGAATTCCCCGTCCGTCCTGATTTGTAAGATTTACCCGTCGAACTCCGGTCCGATTCCCCGATTCCTGCGGCATTACATAACCAGAAAGATTATCGGCAACCGTATTCTTAAAAAGACCGAGCCTTGCTCCATTATTGCGATCAGCGTAATTTTCCTCAGGCCCCATCGCATACCATTCTAATTGGTCATATTCCACCGGCACTTTAAAAGCAAGGGCGAAAGTCGGCATCTGCGGGAGATTTTCTACTCCGTGATAACTTGATTTCACGCGAATGCTGCCTTCTGGATACACCCTGTAGGCTACCTTTACATCTGCCGCATCGCTAATCGAAAATTTATAAGTAAAGGAAATCGTAACAAAGCCTTCCATCTCCTCCACTTCAAAACCAACGCATTTTCGGGCCAAGCTTGCCATATACCAAACCCCAGAATGGTAATCTTGTGAAAAACCTCTATCGTTATCCGTAGTTGCCCTCCAGAATAATGGCGCAGGAGGATAGGCAATCATTTCTTTTTCGGCATAATTAAGTGAGATCAGGCTGCCAGCCTGTTTCGAGAAGATTGCCGAGAAATCCCTGCCATGCACACCAATATTCACATCGCCATGGACAACCCTGATTTCCCCTTCAGGTGGAGGAGTCTCAATTAAACTTTCCCCCTTAAACACATATTGTCCGAAGGCAATCTCATAACCGGCATCTGCCCAAAGCTGTTTTTCCTTCAACCTGAAGAAGACATGGACACAATACTCACCCGGGGAGCTTTCTAATTCTTCAGGCCAGTCAAATTCCACCCGTCCATCACTCAAAGGAGCAACAACAAAATCAAGCTTTTTACGGTAGAGTTCCTTCCCTTCAAGATGAAGGACATATTCCAAATCATAATCTGATGTATCAATGAAAAGATTTTCATTCGTAATCGTCACGCCATTTTTGTCAGGTGTGAGCTTCACGTTTTGATACAAAAACTTTACTTCCTGCATTTTTGGCGACAGCTCCCGATTTGCATAGACGATTCCGTTCGTACAGAACCCGTAGTCTGTTGAACGATCATCAAAATCACCGCCGTAAGCTAAAAACTCCTTGCCATATCGGTCCTTTTTCATAATTGATTGGTCAATATAATCCCAGATAAAACCGCCTTGATACATCGGGTATTTCCGTTCCAGCTCCGTGTATTTATGCATTCCGCCAAGCGAATTTCCCATCGCATGGATATATTCGCAGCTAATGTAAGGCTTCTCTGGATTTTCCGATAAATATTTTTCAATATCCGCAGGCTTCGCATACATCCTGCTTTCCATATCACTTGTCTCATTATAATCGCGATTATGGAATACTCCCTCATAATGGACCAACCGGCTTGGGTCAACAGATTTGAAATAGCGGGAGACATTGAGAATCACCTCCCCTGCGTATGATTCATTTCCACAAGACCAAATCAAAATGGAAGGATGGTTTTTATCTCGTTCTACCATCGATATCGCCCGGTCCATGACAATTTCCTGCCACTCATGTCTATTACCCGGAATATTCCAAGATGGCTCAACGGCCCCCATCTTTTGCCACGACCCATGCGTTTCTAAATTCATTTCATCAATCACATAAATCCCGTATTCGTCACAAAGCTCATACCAATCACTCTGATTTGGATAATGGGAGGTCCGTACCGCATTAATGTTGTTTTGCTTCAGCGTTTTAATATCCCAGAGCATATCTTCTTTTGTTACTGCCCGGCCGCGGCGGCAATTGAATTCATGGCGGTTCACACCCTTAAACACAATGCGTTCACCATTAAGGTGCATGATTTTATCCACGAGCTCAAATCTGCGGAAGCCCACTTTTTGCGGGATAACCTCTACCAATTGGTCCTTCTCGTTAATAACTTGAACATATAGTTTGTATAAATAAGGATCCTCCGCACTCCACAGCTTCGGTGCATCGACAGAAAGCGAAATGGATCCTTTATCTCCCGCAAGAGAACCATTCACTGAGACTACTAATCTATCCATTGCATCATACAACTCAGCTACAATTTTCGCAGGAGGTCCCGATAAAAATTTCAGGTCCGCGGTAAGTTCTCCTTTTAAAAAAGATTTGTCCAGCTCTGTACGGACAAAAAGATCCTGAACATGAATCTCCGGCACCGTGTAAAGATAGACATCCCTGAAGATTCCCGAAAACCGCCAGAAATCCTGATCCTCGAGCCAGCTTCCTGTACTGCGCTGATACACCTCAACCGACAGCTTATTCTCTCCTTCTATTAAAAAAGGAGTAAGTTCAAATTCCGCTGGAGTAAAAGAGTCTTCACTGTAACCGACAAACTCACCGTTTAACCACACATAAAAGGCAGATTCCACTCCCTGGAAGCTAATAAATACAGGTTTATTTTTCATTTTGTCCGGCAGATAAAATATCTTCACATAGCTGCCAACCGGATTATGGTCCATCGGTATTTCGGGCGGCCGGATCTCATTATGCCCATCCCAAGGATACATTGTATTAACATACTGAGGTTTCCCATAGCCCTGAAGCTGGATATGTCCTGGGACCGTAATATTCCCCCAGCCTGAACAATCAAAGTCTTTTTTAAAAAAAGGCTCAGGTCTCGACGCTGGATTAACTGCATAATTAAATTTCCAATCGCCGTTCAAAACATGTCTCATCGCCATCGGCACAGTACTTTTTGCCTCTTCCAGCGTCTCATAATACTTGTGGTCAGAGTGTGCAGGAAGACGATTAACTGCAAACACATTTATGTCCGTAAGCCAATTAATTGTTGGAATTGTTGTCATTGTGATTTTCCTTCCTATCTAATCATTTATTTCACTGAACCCATCATCCCTGCAACAAAATGCTTTTGCATGAGGAAGAAAATAAGCGCCGCCGGCAAGGTTGCAATGACAATCGCTGTCATAATAATTCCATAATCGGGTGCGTAACTAGAGCCGAGATTGGAGATCAGTAATGGAATTGTCTGATTTTCAGGTGATTGTAAAATTACGAGCGGCCATAAGTAACTATTCCAGCTAGCCATAAAGGTAATGATGGCTGCCGCGGAATAAGAGGTCTTCATCGTTGGAATATAAATTCTAAAGAATAACCCCAGTTCCGTTAAACCATCAATCCGGCCGGCTTCCAAAATTTCTTTTGGAAACATCTTTGTGCTTTGTCTAAAAAAGAAAATTAGAAAGGCCGTTGTGACAGTCGGCAATACGACAGCTGTAAGTGTATCGATTCCAAGTACTGGGACTGTTTGTGAAATCGTTCCGAACATTCGGAATAACGGTACCATTAAAGCCGCAAACGGAATCATCATTGAAAGCAATAAGATATTAAACACGACATCCTTTGCTTTGCTTTTATAAATTTCAAAACCATAGCCGGCCAAGGAGGCGATGAGCATCGCTAATACGGTCGTAGTAATGGAAATCTTCGCTGAATTCATTAACGCTGTGCCAAGGTCTGCTGTATCCAACAAATTATGAAGATTTTGCATAAAATGACTGCCAGGCAGCAATCTGCCCTTTGTTACATCAACGGACCTATTCGTTGAGCTGACAATCATCCATAAAAATGGAAAAACCGAAATAATTGAAGCGATGATAAGGACTGCATAGCTGAATACACGTTTAAGATTAGTCATTTTTATCACCTGCTACTTTGAACTGAATAATAGAGAAAAAGATAATTAAAATCACAATGGCGTAAGAGACCGTCGCTGCATAACCGAAATCAGGTGTATATTTGAATGAGACATTATAGATGTACTCAGAAATGGTCATCGTCGCATTTCCTGGTCCGCCTTTGGTAATATTCATAACTTCGTCAAACAATTGCAGTGTACCAATTGTTGATGTGATTGTTGTAAATAAGATAATTGGCTTCATCATGGGAATCGTTATTTTGAAAAATTGCTGAATGGACGAGGCCCCATCAATTTTGGCCGCTTCATATATGGATTCATCGATGTTCTGCAAACCGGATAAAAAGAAAATCATGTTATACCCTGTCCAGCGCCAAGTAATCGCAATGATAATCGTAATTTTCGCCCAAAAAGGGTCTGTCAGCCATTGGATGGGTTCTGAAATAAGCGCAATCTTCATGAGCATGAAGTTAATGATGCCATCTTGACCAAATAAATATTTAAAAATAACGGAATAAGCAACAAGGGAAGTTACACACGGTAAAAAGATTGCGGTCCGAAAGAAACCCTTTAGCTTAAGTTTTTTATTATTCAGCAAAACCGATAGAAATAAAGCGAGAATAATCATAATTGGCACTTGAATGATCAAGTAAATCACGGTATTTTTTACGGTGGTGAGGAACACTGGGTCCTTGAATAAACGAACGTAATTTTCAAAACCTACAAATTTCAAACTGACTCCAGTACCTGACTTAAAGGACAGGATGAGGGATTGAATCATCGGGTAGAAATAAAATAAACCAATCATTACGGTTGCAATAGCAATAAAGGACCAGCCAATCAAGGTATTTTTCACCCGAAGGTTACGATTGGATTTTACTAATGGAAGGCTTTTGTCGGCTTTTGCGGGTATCACGATCAATCAACTCCTTTACCTTTAAAGAAAAAGCCCCGGAAATCCCGCCTGCCCATCAGTTTGCTCCATTAAACCGAGTAGGAGAAGCTAGCGAATTCCTGAGGCTAAAGTTCTCATTGTTTTTTTAAAATATGGCTCTGTTAAAGTTAGTTGTTGATTTCCACTCCAGGCACAAGCGGTTCGTGGGCGGTCCGGGGAGCCTCCTCGTCGCTTCGCTCCTGCGGGGTCTCCCCTGCCCCGTACTCCCACAGGAGTCTTCGTGCCTTCCGCTCCAATCAACGTTGTTCCAAAATCGGCATTGTTCTTTAACACAGCCTAAATTAATTTATTTAATTTGCTCTTCCGCTTGCTTTTGAGCATCTGTGAGCACTTTATCAAGGTCTTTACCTTTTAAATAATCCTGCATGGCAACAGCAAGAATGTCCTCAATAGCGTAAGTGTGTAAGCCGTAGTTTACTTGAGGAATTTGAGTAGTCCAATTTGCAAAATCAGTAATGACTTTTTGACCTCCGAAGAATTCATCACTTGCTTTATAAGCCTCACCCTCAGCAGCCGGCTTGTAAGTTCCAATTGCCCCAATTTCTTTAACTAATGTTTGATAAAAATCAACATTAGAACCAAAGGTTTTTGCTAAGAATTCTGCTGCCTTTTCTTTTCCTGGCACATTTAGAACGTACCATGAGCTGCCGCCTAGGTTAGAGGCATTAACAGAAGTTTCTACACCAGGAAGCTTTGGAAGCGGAGCAACTGCCCACTTGCCAGATTGTGACGCCTCTGCTTTGATGGATGCGGTAATCCAGTTACCAGTTGGAACAGTAGCAACTGCCCCGCTGTTAAAGCCGGCAACAAATTGGCTCCAGTCAGAAACCGGTTTAACAAGACCAGCATCTAAAATCGATTTATAAGTTTTAAAGGCATCTTTCAATGCAGCGTTGTCCGCTAGGTCAGGTGTTGTTCCATCGTTCTTTAAATACCATGAACCGGCAGATTGGATCATCATACGGATAAGTCCAAGGTCTTTTGGATCCTGCGTTAACATTTCTTTACCAGTTGCAGCTTTTACTTTTTTACCAATTTCAATATATTTGTTCCAATCGATACCTTTTAAATCATCGATTGTGTAGCCTGCTTTTTTCAAATAATCTGTTCTTACATATAGTCCTGTAACACCAGTGTCGAACGGAAGTCCGTAGTGCTTGCCGTCCAAGCTGGTTGGAGCTAGTTTATATTGAGCAAAATCATCAGCATTAAATGTTTTGCTTAAATCATAGAATGCGTCTGGATATGCTTTAAGGAAACTCTGCGCACGATAATCCTCAATTAATACAATGTTTGGCAGCCCTTTTGTTGTACCAGAGCTTAATGAAGTGTTGAGCTTTTGAACGATATCCGCTTGAGCGTTTTCAACGACTTTAATATTGAGCTTTGGATCAACGGACTTGTAAGCTTCTTTTGCTAGATTCATTGCTTTGATGTTAAAATTAGGATCCCAAGCCAATACGGTTATTTCTTTTGTGTCTTTCGCGCTGCCGGAAGTTTTCTCTTTTGTTCCAGAAGAGCAGGCAGACAATAACAGTATGCTTACTAATAACAGTGCAAGTACTTTCTTCATCGATATTTCCCCCCAATTTTAAAAAGGTATGTAAGCGTTATCTCCTTACATACCTAATGTTAGCATCTGCCCAACTGTAGACGTTAGGACGATATTTTTCTTTATTTGTAATATTTTTGTAAAATGAATACGGTTACATTCCCTAAATTTGTACTTTTTTTAGATAGTAAGACTTTTTTTAGATTGAATGAATGGGCAAGAGAATTCGAACCTTTGTCCCGTTTCCGATCTCACTAGAAATCGTTACACCAAAATCCTCCCCATAAATCAGCTGAATCCGCTCATGGACATTCCGTACACCAATGCCTGAGAAAAGCTGTTGTTTGCGCTTTGTTTTCGGAATCGAATTATCGACCCCAACTTCCATACCATCCCCATTATCGACTACTTCACAAATCAAGTTTTCACTATCTCTCCATACCAATACATTAATGTAACCTTCCGCTTTCCGGTTAAACCCATGGAAAAATGAGTTCTCCATAAACGGCTGTAAAATCAGTTTCGGAATTTGAAAGTCCATACAATCTGGCGCTAGAAAATAGTTGACCTTGATCCGGTCACCATAGCGTTTTTGATTAATTAATACATAGTTTTTCAGATTATCAATTTCCTGCTTAACCGAGATGGTTTCACTCACATTACCGATTGTATTTTGCAGTAAGGAAATCAAGGCATGAATGGTCGCTTCTGTCTCTTGCTTCTCACCCTGATTTACCATGAATTTAATGGAAGTCAGTGTATTGTATAAAAAATGAGGGTTTATTTGCTGCTGCAGGGCCGCCAGTTCTGCATTTCGTTTTTCCTTTTGCGACAATATCAATTGCTCGACATACTCATGCAATTCATCAAGCATAGAATTAAAGGCAATGCCAATTTGCCTTGTTTCATACGTACCTGATACGGAAACATACTTATCGAAATCGTGTTTTGGGGCACTTCCAATTTGCTTGACCAGGCTTGTTAACGAGTTCGTTAACCTTCTTGAGGCAAGGAAAACAATCATGAGCGCCAGCAAGACTATCGCCATTGCAACAAGTGCAATCGCCTTTTTGTCAATTAAATCGCCGAATGCAGTTTGCTTGTCGATAATATTAAACAAATACATATCAAATTGAGGGAGATAGTCCATTAAAATGATTTGATCCTTCCCCATAAATTTGCCGACGATATATTGGTGTGATTGATTTTTCAACTTATCCGCATAACCTAAAAGCTCTTTTGATTTTTCTCCGATAAGCTTCGTTCGATCACTCGAGACAATACCGCCTGACTTGTCCACTAGAAACACATGATTACCTGGGCTTGTATAGTTGCTATAGAATTGACGAAATTCATTTTCTCGAATGGCAAAATACATTGATCCATAGACGATTCCGGAAATCCGATCCATTAAGGCCTTAGAAGCAACGATAAACCGCTGATCCCCTGTTTCAGAAGCTGTATTGGGCCGCTGATCGTATTGGTACATCAACTTTTTTGGCTGCCCAATAGTATTCCTGACAAGAGTACTGTTTTTCAATTCTTGATCCGAAATCGTCCAAACATTCCGATCTGTTCGGAAGCTTACTCCATTCCTACCTAAAAGGATTATTTCTATTTCATATGGGTCCAAATTGGATTGGATGTGTTTTAACTGCTGCCCCACAGTATAAAAAGAGGTCATTTGTTGGACAGTAGTTTGTTTTTCGGTTAGTACGGAGCGGATTGTCCCACTCTCAAGAATATTGTTTGCGGATGTAACGATCGAGTAATTAAATGTTTCAAAACGATCTTTTACCTGGTTCATTACTTTAGCATTCATGATACTAAATCTTTGAAAAAAGAATTGCTCGGCCATTTGAATGGTTGTCCACGCAATGGTGGTGGAAACAATGATGATAATGACCATTGTGATCAGGAACATATTAATAAATAAACCATTATGTTTAAGGCGTTCAGGAACGAGTCTCATTGCTACCATCTCTTATCTGAAGTTTTGTTTTCGCTTAAATTGGCTGGGAGACAATCCCTTTATTTTTTTAAATACTTTACAAAAATAACTATGATCGGAATAGCCAACCATCGCACTAATCTCGGAAATGTTTGCTTCACCCTTTATCAACAGTTTTACAGCTTCCTCAATCCGAATCCTATTCAAATATTCAATAAATCCTTCATTATTATGTGCAGAAAAATAGCTTGAAAGATAAGAAGGATTAAAATGAAAATGCTTTGCTACTTCCTTTAAGGTTAGTGGTTGTGCATAATGCTCCCTCATGTATTCCATTAGCTTTTTCATATTGAGATTCTCAGGCTGATTTTGGGCAGAATTGATGCATTTCTTAACTTCCTCAATAAAACGATCCAGCAGTTGAACGGTTTCACCTGCCGTTTGAGCTTCATCAATCGCCCGAAAGTAGGAATATCTTGCGTTCTCTAATTCCTTTACACCATATTCCATATTGTTAAGGAGGACAGTGATGTTAAAAATGATGTTTCCAAAGAAAGCTTTATATTCAAAGACATCCATCGTATAGCAGCTAGATACTGATTGAACATGATCGACTAAATAACTTAATGCTGAATCAAACTGCCTGCGCTTAAACTCACTTGTAAACCAATCCAGATTAAAATTGTCACTTTTAGGAGGTAGTTTCGGTAGACTTTTCTCCATTAAAAGTGGAACATCCGGCAAATAGAATCGATAATTTAATAGCTTTATTAGACCCTCTTTGCATTGTGTACCAAGTTGAGAAAAATGGTCGAATGCTTCTGTTAAGGCGAAACCAATGTTAGAATCGGACTTTGCCAGTTGTCTAGCCAGTTCTATGACCTTGTCCGTTCCTTCAGTATTAAAATTAATGAGAAATACCTGGATTGCCTGGTCAAAGGGAAAGAAGTGGCATGCTGCCTCTTTTAAGTTTGTTTTGAGAGCATTTTCGATATTTTCTTTAATTCTTTCCGTAAATTCAACCGTTCCTTTTGATGGATGATTCTTCACGTCAACACCTAATAAACAGAAGTGACGATATGGAAAAGCTTTGGAGATGGTCACCGAATCAAAATCGGCCTCGTATCCTGAAATCAATTTTTGTATGATTTGGCCGATAGAAAGATTGGCTTCTACCTGATTTCCCACATCTTGAAGCGAGGGAATTCTTTCCCGGGCCGTATTTAATGCCTTTAACAGGCTGTTAGAATCAAGTTTCGGTTTTAATATATAATCCACGACTCCGCTTTGAAAGGTTGACCTTACGTAATCAAACTCTCCAAAACTACTAAGAATAATGATTTCAATATTGGGGTATTTATCCTTTACCAGTCTCGTTAATTCTTCCCCGTCCATAATCGGCATTACAATATCCGTGATGATAATATCCGGATTCGCTGTCTCAATTAATTCAAATGCTTCCTGACCATTGGCGGCTTCCCCAACAATTAAAAAACCTTCCTTTTCCCAATCGATATAATGTTTAATTCCTTGTCTAATCAATAGTTCATCATCTACGATAAGTGTTCTGCAAAGTTCTGGAGTTGTCATATTAATTCCCCCTTCCTTAAAAAGTTTTCAAATATTCTGCAATTCCCGAGTAGTCCTATTACCTCATTTTAGCACAAAAAAATGCAGGCATAATTTTTGCCTGCATTTCCCTTATTTCTTATTTCGATAATAGTGCGAGCGTCGTATCTAGTAGGACGTTTACACCTTTTTCGCATTCTTCCCATGTGGTCAGTTCTTCCTCGCAATGGCTTTTTCCGTTTTTGCTTGGAACGAACAGCATGGCTGTTGGAACAAGGCTTGCAATGAATTGAGCATCATGTCCAGCACCGCTGACCATGCGCTTATTGGAATAGCCCAGTGACTGGGCAGATTGCTCTAAGTGATTGACTACTTCTTCATTAAACCAAACCGTGTCACGCTCCCACAGCTTTGTTACTTTTACATCGCAGCCTTCGTCTAAGCCTAGATGTGGCAGGCTTTGTACAAAGTCCTTAAAGGTACTGACAATTTCCGTATCCTTGTGACGAGCTTCCAATGAAAAGACGACCTTATTTGGAATAACGGTATGGATACTTGGATAAACATTTACCCGCCCGATTGTAAATACTAAGTCTTCATCAAGTGAGCCTAAGCGGCTGCGGATTTCATTGATTAGATTATTTGTCGCAAATAAGGCATCTTTTCTCATATTCATTGGGGTGGTTCCAGCATGATCGGATTCACCGGTTACTTCAATTTCGAAGCAGGCCATTCCGACAACGCATTCGACAACGCCAATGGCGAGTGCTTCTTTTTCAAGGATTGGTCCTTGCTCGATATGCAATTCTAAAAGAGCAGTTGCTTCTTTCAAGCGGTTTGCCTCTTCGCCAACGTACCCGATTTTCTCTAGGGCATCTCCAAAGGTAATGCCGTCTGCGTCTTTCTTTTGTAACATGGTGACCTTGTCAAATTTGCCGGCAATGACACCGGAAGCCATCATTGAAGGTTCAAATCTTGCTCCCTCTTCATTTGTCCAGTTCACAATCGTAATCGGAATTTTTGGCTTTACGCCATTTTCCACGAGGGTTCGGACCACCTCTAATCCGGCAACAACCCCAAGTACTCCGTCAAAGCGGCCGCCCTTTTTTACCGTATCCAGATGTGAGCCGATGACAATTGGAGGTTTTTCTTCCGTTCCTGCAAGTGTGGCGTACATACAACCCATATCATCAATCTTAACTGTTAAGCCGAGTTCTTCACAGGTGGACTTGAAATAGTTTCTTACTAGACGATCCTGCTCCGAAAGGGCGAGGCGGGTGACCCCATTGCTTTCTGTTCGGCCAAAATCCGCGAACCGTTCTAGCTCCTGGTGAAGTCTTTCTCCATTAACCAATAACTTTTGACGTTGCATGATTAACCACTCCTTTTTACTTATAGATTTTCAGACCAGTTTCATAACAATTGGTACATCCGTGAAATCAATGTAAGCGTATACAGTTTTTAAAAGTGTCGGTAATCCTTGTTCCAAACAGTTATAGTTATCCATTTATGTAAATATTCAGACTTGTATATAAAATTATATACTATTCCAGCTCGTTGTCATTAGACAAAACATAAAATCTTTCCCTTAAATTGTTTTATAGTTTGTAAAGTTCTATTTAACAAAAAAGTGAGAGGCAGCTGCCCCTCACTTTTTTTCTTCATTATTAAGGATTAATTTTTGTATTGAAGACTTGTTTACCATCTTTATATTCTAGGATTGTTGCTGATTTAATTGGGTTATGATTTTTATCAATGGATACAATTCCGGTTACAAGTGATAGATCCTTCGTTTTTGCCAATTCGTCTTTGATTTTGGTTGAGTCTGTGCTGCCGGCACGCTTGATTGCATCGGCTAACATATAAACGGTATCATAGCCAAGTGCGTTGAAGGCATTTGGTGATTCGCCCTTGTTCTTATCTTTAAAGAGTGTAACAAAGTCTTGGATCTTTTTATCTGGGTCTTCAGATGAATAATGGTTTGTAATATAAGTGTTATTCAATGCATCTTTTCCTGCGATTTCAATTAACTTTGGAGAATCCCAGCCGTCAGCACCCATAAACGGTACAGTGATTCCTAATTCACGAGCCTGCTTAATGATTAAACCTACCTCTTCATAGTATCCAGGGATAAAGATGAATTCAGGCTTTTTAGCCTTAATACGAGTTAATTGAGAGCGGAAATCAGTATCTTTAGCAACATAAGCATCTTCTGCTATAACCTTGCCGCCATCTGCTTCAAAAGTCTTTTTGAAGGATGCAGAAAGACCTTTAGCGTAATCACTAGAGCTGTCTGCGAAAATGGCTGCGTTTTTAACCTTTAATTTTTGTGCTGCAAAGTTTGCTGCAACTGTTCCTTGGAATGGATCGATAAATGATGTACGGAAAACAAATTCATTTAACTTTCCTTTGTCATCAACTGTTACGTTCGGGGCTGTACCCGATGGTGTTAATAAAACCGTCTTCGTATCATTTGCGATTTGCGCCTGTGCAAGGGTGTCACCGCTGGTTGCTGCTCCAATAATAGCTGTTACATGGTCTTGGCTGGATAACTTAACCGCACCGTTGGTTGCTTCGGCTGCATCTGATTTATTATCGACTTTTACCATCTCAATCTTTTTGCCGTCAACTCCACCTTTTTTATTGATTTCATCGACTGCAATATTAATCCCGTCAAGCAGCGATTCACCGTAAGATGCAACCCCGCCAGAGAGCTCCAAGTTTACCCCAACTTTAATAGATTTGCTATTGTCGGAGCCTGAACCTGAACTGCTATTTGCTCCTGAGCATCCAGCTAGAATTCCAGCCACTAAGCTCGATGCCATAAAAAGTTTTGCCATTTTCTTTTTCATACTAGTAATCTCCCTTTTCTGATTTTATCTCTCTGATGCAATTTTTAATGTTTTCAGAATATAACTTATGGACAGCCCTGTCAATGTTTTTTCAGAATAATTTTTAAAATTAAATTTTTCCACTTCAGCAACGAGTGTCCACCACAGGAGGACAAAATCACGAAATGTCCACGAACGGTGCCTGTCACCGCTTTTAGTTGTTTACGTACTGAAGGTCTAGTTCGGATTGTGCGTTGAGGTCAAGTTTTTTTGGAATTTGGAGATAGAGGATGCCTTGGCCTTCGTAGAAGTTGGATTCATGTTGGAACCAGCCTGTACCGGTAAATTGGTTAATGGTAAAGACATTTTCAAACTGTGAGAATTTTAATTCGACTCTTTCTGGTTGCCCCAGCATGAGTGTATCCTTTGATAATTGTATTCTAATTGGACGCTTCTTCTCAGTAATTTCCCGCTGATCCACACTTGACCTTGTATGATAGTAGATGGCATCGATTTTCCCGTCATTTTCCTTCTTCCCTTCTACTACAACTCTTGCATTAAAGAACTCCCCGTTTTCAGTCCTGATTTTCAGCTTTTTCCCTTGATAATCAAAGTCCCATTTTTTTACGACAAATGGGTTTCCAGTTTCAGCAATTTTCCCTTCTAAAGCTGCTACATATAATTCCGAGTTTTCTTGAGCAAGATCTTTTTCTTTAACTATTTTTCGGTCTGTCATCATGCCGTTAACTGGATGTGCAATATCTATAATAAAACAGACCAATAAAACCGTAATATAGCCTCCCAAAATCCAATAAACTCTTTTTCTAAAATTATATCTGCCTTTTCGCTTACCGCTTCCATTCATCATTTTTACTACAAAGAAGGCAATGATCATTCCGATAATTATAATGATGATAATCGGCATCAGGTTTGCAACCATCATGACCTGACCTCCATTCGATTGGATAAAACCACTGACCCGTAAAATAGCAATACAACAGCGACGACAATTTTAACAATAAATAGTAAAAGCGATGACTCTGTAAAGAAAATAGCAAATAGATTGATTAGCAGTTTTTCCTTACCAATCCCAATTCCTAAGAAAATAGCGGGCAGCACAATGATAAATATTTTATTGATCTGAACAAGCATCCCGACAAAATAACCTAATGCACAAAATAGAAAAATATAAAAACTAGTGGTCATAATACCAAGTAGAAATTCTGAAGGGACAAACATTTTGCTCGAAGAAGCCACCAATTGCTCCCCTCTAAAATACACCATAATGACCTTTAGTAAAGAAGTGGAAAGCACTGATGTGCCCCCGCCAATGACACTTGCCGCCAGCAGAAACAGTATATTCGATAAATTACTGCTGACTCTATTTGTAATAAATGCGAAATCATCATAACGATACGCTTTTGTCGTTAGGTTAATCGCGGTAACAAACGCCCATAAAAACGTAAAACCGACGACTATGTCAGCTGAATAATATCGGATATCAATATTGATGCTTTGACTACCCGAACCCATCGATCCAACACCATTAAAGGAAAAGAATATCGCAATCACCTGAATAATGACGAGTGTAGTAAAAACCTGTTGATAGGCTTTGAGTTTATAACAAAATTGTTTTTTGACCACATGACCCAGACTAGGATTTGATAAAGACACCATCAATTCCACCTTTCGTTTTACCAGTTAAATAGACACATAGGTCACTAGAGTCCACTGGCGAAATCTCAATTCCAGCTGCACGAACTTCTTTTAACTCCGCTGGAGAAAAGCTATTTTTCACCACAACATATAAATAATTCCCTCCGATCGCCTGGGAATAAAGGATTCCCCTATCTTCTACCCATTTCGTTACAATAGCAGCACTCCCCTGCAGCCCCACTGCCCATTCCTTCAAATCAGCTGACGGGAGATGAAGCAGTTCTTTTCCGTCTTTTATCAGCAGAATATCCTCGATTAAATCCTCTATTTCGTTCAAGTGATGACTTGAAATGATAATCGTCCGGGGATGGGCAATGTAATCCTTTAATAAGGCGCGATAAAAATCTTTACGGACAGCTGCATCCATTCCAGATGTTGGCTCATCAAAAATGGTAATCGGGCATTTTGCCGCCAATCCTAAAATCATCTTAAACGTACTTTTCATCCCTTTTGAAAGACCATCAAATTGCTGCAGCGGGTGAAAGGAGAAATAGTCAAAAAGACGATGAGCAAGCTCCTCATCCCAGTTTTCATAAAAGCCAGCAGCTGTTTCTAAAATCTCCATCAAACCTAATGCTGAAGGAAGAGTCATTTGCTCATGGATAAAGATTAGGTTTGCCGAAACCTTAAGATTGTTAAAGGGATTTTCAGAAAAAACCTTTATTTCACCGGATGTCTCTTTTAAATGACCGGCAATGATTTTTAGCAAGGTCGTTTTCCCGGCACCATTTCTGCCAATCAGTCCAGTAATTTTATTTTCAGCAATTTGAAACGTTATCGCGTTTAACGCATTTTCTTCCCCATAGACCTTCATCAATCGATCGCATTCAATTACATTCATTCCTCTTCCTCCCCTATTTCTTCCTTTCTGATCATTTCAAGTAATTCATTCTTGCTAACATTAAGTCTTGCGGCTTCCATAACGATTTCCAAAACCAGGCGCTTAAGCGTTTGGTTTTTCCGTTTTTTTAGGATTGTGTCCTTTGCAGCTTCTGCAACAAACATCCCCAGACCACGTTTTTTATAGAGAATTTCTTCATCAGCCAAAATATTGAGACCCTTTGCTGCTGTCGCCGGATTAATAGTAAACATCTCCGCAAGCTGGTACTGGGAGTAAATTTTTTGGTCCTTTTCAAAATTTCCATTTAATATTTCTGTCTCCAGCCACTCTGAAATCTGAACATAAATTGGCTTCGATCCATCCAAATGAGGAATCACCCTTCTCCTCCTCCCCTAACACAGTACATTAGTGTTGTAATGTAGTATATTATAATTCCCAAATAATAACAATACATTTTTGGAAAATACTTCAACAAATAAAAAAAGAGCGTCTGTCATCATGCTCAGCATGAAACAGACACCCTTCAATTCGATCAATTAGTTATTTATTTCTATAATTTTCAACTGTCCTCCTAGAGAGGACAAAAAGCTCAACTTGTCCACGAACAGTGACAGGCACCATGTAAAAATTCACATGGTGCCTGTCATGGTCATTTATGCTTCTATTACTTTTGAATTTTGGTAAACTTCTTTTTCGAACTCCCCAGTGACCTTACTTGTTAAGACACCAGCTGTCATCGCACCACTGACATTCAGCGCAGTACGCCCCATGTCAATTAATGGTTCAACAGAGATTAAAAGTCCAACGATCGCAATTGGAAGATTTAATACTGATAATACAATCAGCGCTGCGAAAGTAGCACCGCCACCCACACCAGCCACACCAAATGAACTTAGGGCGACAACCAGGATTAGAGTGAGAATAAATGATGGACTTGTAGGATTAATGCCTGCAGATGGAGCCACCATTACAGCCAACATTGCCGGATAAATACCTGCGCACCCGTTTTGGCCGATAGAAAGTCCAAATGAAGCAGCAAAGTTCGAAATCCCTTCGGAAACCCCAAAATCCTTTGTAAGTGTTTTTGTTGTTAAAGGTAATGTTCCTGCGCTAGTACGGGAAGTAAAGGCAAACGTTAAGGTTGGTAAGCCTTTTTTAACATATTGGACCGGGCTGAGTTTAGCAAGTGACAATAATAATAAATGGACAATGAACATAAGAATAAGAGCTGCGTAAGAAGCAATAACAAACTTGCCTAATTTTGCAATGGCTTCGTAATCGCTTGTTGCAGATACTTTTGTAATAATTGCCAAAATCCCATAAGGCGTTAATCTGAGAATAAGTGTTACAACTCGCATGATGATGGCGTATAAGGTATCTATAATTTTAGCGAAAAATTCCCCTTGCTCTTCATTCTTCTTTCTTACTCCTAAATAAGCAATCCCGATAAAGGCTGCAAAAATAACTACAGCTATTGTAGATGTAGGACGTGCACCCGTTAAATCTTGAAATGGATTACTCGGAAATAGCTGCAATATCTGTTGTGGGATTGTCGCATCTTTCACGGTAACAACGGTTTCCTTTAATTCTGCATTACGAGCAGCCTCCGCGTCACCTTGGCTCAAATGAATACCATCAAGCCCAAATCCAAGTGCGGATCCAATACCGATGGCTGCAGCAATAGCAGTTGTTCCAAGAAGCAAACCAATAACCAGGAAACTGATTTTCCCAATATTTTTCGTAATCTTTAGTTTCGTAAATGCACCAACAATGGAAATGAAAACAAGTGGCATGACCACCATTTGTAAAAGTTTTACATATCCACTTCCAACAATACTAAACCAATCGATGGTGTTAATCGTAACATCCGATGTTGTTCCATAGATTTGATGAATAGCTAAACCAAATATAAGACCTAAACCTAATGCAGTGAAAACACGTTTGGAAAAAGATACATGCTTTTTTTGCATTAAGAACAAACCTGAAATAAGCAATAATAAAACGACTAAATTGACTATTACTAGAATAGTATTCAAAATAATTCCCCCTTTTTCCATTTTTTTATGTATACGGGGATTTTATTACAATTATTCCTATTGGTCAAGTAGGAATTATAATATAGTTCTTCCCTCTTCGAATAATACACAGTCTTTATTTTCAAAATAAAACGTAATGCCTGTCACCATTTACATAGGTGACAGGCACCGCTCGTGGACATTTAGCTTATTTTATCCATTCCAGATGGACAGTTTTGTCGCAACCGCCGCAGCAGTAGTTCGGCAAACTTTCGGCACCGTTTTAGGTCCTGCAGCTGTGGTGTTAATTCCACCTTCAAGGTAACCGCTAATTCGCTCTGGACATAAAGCATGTCCCGGAACTTATCGACAGCCCCGCAATAGTGGGGGTAGAATTGATCTCCTGTGCCGAAAACCCCGGTTACGATTGTATCCGTCTCCTGTGTCTCAAATGCCCTAAACAAAGGCAGTATCTCTTCGGGTATTTCCCCGTTTCCCCATGTATAGGTTCCGACCACCACTCCATCAAATTGACTTATTTGCCATAAAGGAAACTCCTCAATCGTAAACAACTGTGTATCTATGTCATAGCCCTTGATTAATCCTCCTAAAATAGTTGCGAGTTCTTTCGTATTCCCTGTAATCGAGGTATAAACGATGGCTAACTTCATTCCCGTCTCCTCCTACAGTTCATCAAACCCATTCGATTGTGTCACCTTGGAATAAGTTCTGGATTTTTGCTCAAAGAAATCCGACTTCGTATCATTGATCATTTCATCGCTAAATACATGAATCCACGGCATTGGGTTTTCACGATCTGGGTAAAGATTTTGTAATCCCAGCTGCCGCAGGCGTTTGTTCGCCAAATATTCAACATAGCCACTGAATTCCTTCAAATCAATTCCTTCGATATCCTCTAAGATAAATCCGGCCCATTCTTTTTCAAGCTCCACTGCCCGGTCTATCGTTTGGTAGATATACTCCACATTTTCCTCTGTATTCAGCTCCGGATTCTCACTTAAAAGAATACGAATAAACTGCGCGATAAAATAAGCATGCTGCATTTCATCCCGCTGGATATAGCTGATCATCGTGCTCGTTTTGAGCATTTTTTGCTGGCGGGCAAGATGATAGAAAAAGGCAAACCCGGCATAAAAATAGATTCCTTCTAGATTAATAGAATTTACCGCTAGTTTAAATACGTTTAATGGTGTAGGGTTTTGTCGGAAGTTCTCATATGATTCTAAAATTAATTGATTTCTTTTCCGGACAATCGGATCATTTTTTGCTTGGTCAAACCGATTGTTTTGTTCACTTAACGGTACTAGTGAGCTCAAAATATAGGAATAGGATTCAGTATGTACTGCCTCCTGCTGTGAAATCACGGCAAAAATTGCCTTAAAGCTTGAGTCCGATACATAGTCCATGACCTGGCTCATCGTCGGTGTTTGCAGGCTGTCTAAGGAGGCTAGTTGGGTGTTAATCCTTAGAAAAACATCCTGTTCCACCGGTGAAAGGAATTCCCATTGCTTCAGGTCATCCTGCATATTAATCTCCTGAGCTTTCCAGAAGTTTGAAAGCAAGGTTTGATAGAGGTCATACATTTGCGGGTATGCAATGTCATTCCAGTTCAGTAGACCGGAGGATTTCCCGTTGATGACTCCGGTTGATTTATTTGGATATTCCGGGTTTAGTAGTTTTATTTTTTTTAATGGTAGATGGATGTTCATTTTGATGGCCTCCTTCAATAATTATATTGGGTCATTTAGTTAGTTTTGTAATTCAAGAGTTGTTTGAAGGACATTTAGTTTTTGAAGGACATTTCCATTCAGCTCTCCGCTAATTTTGTCCTTCATTCGGCTTTTGAAGGACATTTCCATTCGGCTCTCCGCTAATTTTGTCCTTCATTTGGCTTTTGAAGGACATTTCCATTCGGCTCTCCGCTAATTTTGTCCTTCATTTGGCTTTTGAAGGACATTTCCATTCGGCTCTCCGCTAATTTTGTCCTTCATTTGGCTTTTGAAGGACATTTCCATTCGGCTCTCCGCTAATTTTGTCCTTCATTTGGCTTTTGAAGGACATTTCCATTCGGCTCTCCGCTAATTTTGTCCTTCATTTGGCTTTTGAAGGACATTTCCATTCGGCTCTCCGCTAATTTTGTCCTTCATTTGGCTTTTGAAGAACATTTCCATTCGGCTCTCCGCTAGTTTTGTCCTTCATTCGGCTTTTGAAGGACATTTCCATTCGGCTCTCCGCTAATTTTGTCCTTCATTCGGCTTTTGAAGGACATTTCCATTCGGCCCTACGCTAATTTTGTCCTTCATTCGGCTTTTGAAGGACATTTCACTTGGATTTCATGCCAATTCTGTCTTTTAAAATCTTTTTTATACATGTCGATTCGGCGGCTTTCTTAGTCTGTCCTTACTCCATGCAAAAGTGTATTTCCCCTAGCTATGACACGCTTCACACTCCTCAATCTCCGCCTGAGACGTACTCCGGATATAGTAAGTAGTTTTCAGCCCCTGCTTCCATGCCTCCAGATGAAGATTTAGTAACTCCCGTGCCTTAATATCATGACGAACATACAGATTAAAACTGATCGCTTGGTCAACGTGGCGTTGGCGGGCAGCGTTTTGCTTAATACTCCAGACCTGATCTAAATCATGGCGGGCCCGGCGGAAATACTCATACGTCACATGATCCAAATCTGGAGCCGTTACCTTGAACTTAAAGTTTTTCTTTTCCTCCGCGTACTCTACAGAATAAATTGGATCAATTCCATCCGTGGATCCGCCAATTTTAGCCGTCGAAGAATTCGGAGCAACCGCCATTAACCAGCCATTGCGAACCCCGAACCTCGAAACCTCCTGCTTCAATGAAAGCCAGCGGTCCGAGCGATACTTTTTACGTTCAAAATATACCCCAGTCTGCCATTCCGAACCCTCAAACTTGTTGTAGGCCCCTTTTTCTCGAGCAAGCTCAACCGAAGAACGAATCGTATAATAAGCTATTTCCTCGTACAGCTCATCAGCTGCCCCGACCGCATCCTCCGATTCCCAATGAATTTTTTTCAAGGCAAGCAAATGATGCCACCCAAAGGTCCCGAGCCCAATGCCACGATATTTTTGGTTCGTTACCTGTGCCTGTCCGACCGCAATCGTATTTAAATCAATCACATTATCCAACATCCGCACCTGAATTGGGATCAGCCGCTCTAATACACCTGCCGGAACCGCCTTTGCCAAATTAATAGACGATAGATTACAAACAACGAAATCCCCAGGTCTGCGGACAATAACAATATTTCCATCCTCATCAACATGCTCTTTAACAACGGTGGAAGCAGACATGTTTTGCGCAATTTCCGTACACAAGTTACTGCAATAAATAGAAGTCCGCCCCGCCCCTAATAAGTGTTTATTTGGATTTTGCCTGTTCACCTCATCTCGATAGAACATATAGGGAGTCCCGGTTTCCAGCTGCGAGACCATAATCCGGGCCATAATTTCCATTGCCCGATAAGTTTTACGCGGAAGAAGCGGATTCCGGACAGCTTCCTCATATTTTTCGGTAAAATAAAGCTTGTCCTCCTCATCGTAAAAATCCTCCAAGCCAAGAGGCTGGCCAAACTCGTCCTTCCAGCCCATTATCTGCTTCACTTGATGTGGACAGAACGTGCACCACTGTCCAATACTTCTACCATTCTCGTCTGCTTCTTCAAGCTTTTTCATAAATAAATCCGGAATCGAGACTCCTGTAAAAATATCATGGGCTTTGCGCCGTTCATCACCATTGTTTGTTTTTAAATCCAGGAATCCATTCATCATATCCTTATGAAAAATATCCAGATAAACCGCAATAGCCCCCTGCCTTTGACCTAACTGATCAACGCTGACCGCTGTATCATTGATCAGCCGGATCCACGGGACAACACCTGAAGAATTGCCTTTAAATCCTTTAATATCGGAGCCAAGGGCGCGCACCTTACCAAAGTAAATGCCGATTCCACCGCCATCCTTACTTAATCTGGCACTGTCCCAATTGTTTAAATAAATCCCATCCAGCGAGTCATCGACAGTATCAATAAAACAGGACGACAACTGACCGAAGCTTTTCCCCGCGTTAGATAAGGTCGGTGTAGCCACGGTCATATAAAGATTGCTCATGGCCCAGTAGGCCTCTCTAACCAAGGCCATTCGGCGGTGAGGCTGCTCTTTTTGCATCAAGGTCATCGCAATTACCATGAATCTCTCCTGTGGAAGCTCGTATAAATTTCGCTCATGATCCTTGGCCAGATAACGATCTGCCAATAAAAATAATCCTATGTAGTTAAACAGGTGATCACGTTCAGGCTTGATTTCTTTACCCAGCTTCTCGATTTCTTCCCGCCCATAGGAATCCAATAATTCACTAGAATAGATTCCTTTATCCGTTAAAGACATAATCAACTGATAAAAATCACCATAATGCTCCACCTGTGAATAACCACGGTTGCGTGCAGCCTCCATATATAATTCCTGTAAATATAATCGTGCAGCGACAAACGTCCAATTGGGCTGATCCATCGCAATCCGGTTGAGTGCGTACATAAGAGCTTGCTGAGTTTGTTCTTTTTCTGTTGCATCTTGTATTTTTTGAACCAGTTCTGCAGTATCAAGACTATATTGCTCCGCCGCCTGCTGGATTACCTCGGAAACGTATTCTTTCGTGATCATTTAAAAACTCCTCCTAAAATAAAAAAATCCGCTCGGGGCGGATTCGAGCAGATGAAACGACAACAGAAATGAGGATTCAAGGCACGACTTTCTTCCTTGACCTAATTTGCCACCGTTCCAGCTCCCAATCCCCGAGGAAGTGAAACATCTCAAATTAGGACAGGTCTCCTGACTCATGCTTCTCCCTACTTTGAGCCCTTCCCGTATAAGCACCTATTTTCACAAGAAACTTATACAGTGGTCATCGCTCATTTCGTCTGCATTTACAGTTGCGGGGGCAGCTCTGGATTCTCACCAGATTCCCTTTTAAGCCGTATGGCATCCTAATTCAAGGCTAACACAATATGTAGATGTTTTATTTCTCACTAAAATCAATATATAGTAATAGAATTATTTTTTCAAGTTTAATTGTTTTCACTTCTATATATTGGTAATATTTATCTAAAAAAATAGGTGATAATCCATGACACTAGGAAAATTGATTGGGCGTGGAAACACAGCGGAAGTGTATGAATGGGGAGAAAATGAGGTCATCAAACTTTTTGATCAGCGGATTCCAGAAAGTCTAGTAGATGAAGAATATCAATCTAATCTGCTGATTCAAGGTTTAAAGCTGCCTTCCCCTCTTGTAAAAGGGAAAACAGAAATAGATGGTACGAAGGCAATTATCTATGAAAAAGTTAATGGCAATAGTCTGACAAAACAGCTTACAAGGAATCCCTTTGCAATACGGGACAAGGCAAAACTTTTTTCACAATTACACCAGCAAATTCATGAAAAAGATGGCGCAGCCCTTCCGAAACAAATGGCTCACCTCACCGGAAATATTCAATACACCGATTTATTAACCACTGAAGAAAAGCACACTATTTGTGATTTTTTGCAAGAACTGCCTGAAGGTAATCAAGTCTGCCATGGCGACTTTCATCCCGACAATTTACTCGTCTCCGAGAATCAAGTTAAAGTAATTGATTGGATGACTGCAACCTGCGGCAACCCTATAGGAGATATTGCGCGAACTTATATCATTTTAAAACATGCCTATTTGCCAAAAAACATGCCAGCTTTTGTAAGAGCTTCACTCAAGCGAGTTCGAAACAGATTTTGTACCTATTATCTTGAGGAATACGGGAAACAGCAATCGCTGAACATGGAAGAACTAGAAAAATGGACAATTCCAGTCATGGCTGCCCGGTTAATAGAGGGGGTTCACCCGGATGAAAAAGCGGTATTACTCGAGGAAACTCGTAATCTTCTAAAAAAATATTTTTCTCATTAAAAAAACGATCCTGCCCTCCTAATAAGAGTGGCAGGATCAGGTTTCCACAGATCAAGCTGATACTTTTTCAGTGTATACATGCTTCAGCTGTTTTCGAGCCCGATACAGACGGGTCTTAACAGTTGCTATTTTAAGATTTAACAGACTGGCAATCTCATTTTCTTTTAAACCATAATGGATTTTCAGGATCAGCACCTCCTGAAATTCCTTTGATAGACACCCCATCGTCTCGTTTACCTCTTCCTTAAAAAGACGGACTCCAACCTCTTCTTCGAGATTTTCCCCGGACCGTTCCAGTCCGATGATCGGTTCTATGATCGCAGGGTCTACGAGCATCCAGTTTTTTCTTTTTTCCATTCGTAAAAAATCAATCGCGGTCCTGGCTGTAATGGCGGACAACCAGGCACCCAATTTATTTGAATCTTCTACTGTATCCAGTTTCTTATAGGCTTTCAATAAGGCTTCCTGAACGATATCCTCCGCGAGAAATCGATCCTTGGCGTAGGAATAAGCAATATAGTGTAGGCGCTGTGAATATTCTCTAAATATTTGATTAAAATCAATGGAGCCCATGACTCCACCTCCTTTATAAGAAAAAACACCATTATTTGAAATGTTCTTTTACAAAATCCGGCGCATGTGCTTCATCGAAAAATAAAACCTCTTTATAGTTACCCTTCTTATAGTAAAAAACAACAGTATAATCTTTTTGAGGATGACTCCCCGCTCTTTGCAGCGCAAGTTCAATTTCTTGCTTATTTGTACTTTTTAGTGAATTATTATCCTTTTCCAGCTTTTCAATTGGTTCCTCTGTTTCGAATGCATGAGAGTAATCCTTCTTTACGACCAGGATTTTTGAAATATCCTTGTTCGTAATTGTCACCCTTTCCAGCTGTTTCTTTTTCGTTAACCACTCTGTAAAATTAACAAAGGACGGTCTCAAAGTGAAATAGATATTTCTGTTTTTTCCCATATCCACTTCAATCCCAGAACCCCGATCCTGGTAATAAAGATTGTCCTCATAGGATTCTGCTAAAATATCGGACTTTAAGATCGAAATAGCCTCTTTTATTTCAATTGGATCAGCAAAAGCGGCTTCTTTGCCAACCGGCCCATTCGTACTAATACGAATCGATCTGATTTGATTCACATTGATTTTAAAAATCTCGTTCGTCGCAAGTTTATATTCTTTCGAATCGTTAATTGTTTTGAATAGATCCGCGTAAAGACGCTTATCCACCCTGTATTCTCGAGTTACATATCTTCCGTTTTTCAATTTATATCGTAAAAATAAATCCTGGGTCTGTTCAGAAATATGCCCCTTATTTAGCTTCTCATTCGCAATAATTTGCTTATGGAGCTTTCGCACCGACTCAATATTTGCTTCTTCTTTCAATGGTTCAGGTACCCGAAATTTTTCAGTTGATGAATATTGACTCATGAAAAGATATGGGTTATCCGTAATTAAAACGTTTTGGATTTCCGTTTGGTTCGGTACCCGTTTTTCATAAACTCCTAGTGTCTTAACACCTAGGATTAGCACTGCCGATATGGCTGAAAATACAACCAAACCCTTTAATCGTCTAAGGCTGAAAACGCGCCATGTTTTTTGCAGAACCATTTCCGCAATAAAATAGCCGATTACTGCTCCAATCACATATCCAAAGATAATCCAGCCGGTGTTAGCATTTTGTACTTCACTGAAATACACTCCGCCAAGGAACATGACGCAAATCGTCACACCATATTTAAAAACTGAACGTAAACGGACAATCGCAATTGCTTCGGTAACTGTTTCCAATTTTCTTTTTTTATAAAAAAACAATGAAAGGCCATAAAGGACCACCGATAAAAGCAAATAAATAACAACATACTCCCATTTTAAATCGGCATTATTAAGGGTGATCGCCGTCGTAATCGGTGACATCTTTTCCAAGTCCCTATTCAAAAGATAATCGCTTGGAAAACCATATAATAATATTTTTAAATTAGAGCAAACCAATATTGTTATTCCCACTGGAAACAGGACAAAAATATAGGTTAACACAGCCTGAACTACCGATAATCCAGTCATCATTGCAATAAACACACCAGCTATAAAAAACAGCAGGTCAAATAAAATCGTGGTTCCTGCCCAAATAAAAATATCGGTTTTGCTATAAATCGCCGTAATATCAAGGTTGATCCGAATGATTAATAGCAAAATCGTTGTAATCGCAACCGGTAAAACCAAAAGGATGATTCCCGTGAGCGCATAGTGATGGAAAATTTTATCCCTTTTAAGCGGAATACTATGCATCAGGTCTGAAGCCTGTTTTACATGTAAAAAACGGAATAAAAACACCGCCAGCAAAACAGGAACTGTAATCATTAAGGTAATTTGAATATCATAATAAAATTGAAAAAGGTTTTCAGGCTTCGTGTAAAAGGCTCTATTTTCTTCCGAAGAATACCTCATGATCAGCTGCAGTGGCAGCGCAAACAACAGTCCAAAAAAATAAACGATGGAAATCCAGCCCGTACCCCTGCCAATCTGCATGATTAGTTCTCTATTAAACAATGACATTTTTGATGGCATAGCCGATATCCCCCATTTCGTAAATAAAGATTTCTTCGAGAGTGAGCGGCAGCAAGTCAAAAATGACCGGATTCGTCTGGCGGATTTGTTTTGCAATTTGATCCTCGTCGCCTCTAATAATGAACAAGTAGATACTGCCCCGTTTTTCTTGATGGAGTAGGTCCAAATTTTTCAGCAAATGTTTTGGAAGTCCATCCTTATACGCAACCTGAACTTTTTGAACATTGGCTTTTAAATCATCCAGTTCTTTTTGTATGATGAGCTTTCCCTTATGGATGATGCCAATATGATCGCAAATATCCTCAATCTCACGGAGATTATGAGATGAAATAAGAATCGTCATTTCCCGTTCCGCCACATCATTGATGAGCAGATTCTTCACTTTTTTCCTCACAACTGGATCCAGTCCATCCATTGGTTCATCTAGAATAAGAATTTCAGGATTTGAAGAAAGAGCAAGGATGAAAGCAATTTGTCTTTGCCAGCCTTTTGAAAACGTGTGGATTTTTTTCGATAGGTTGACTTCAAACAGCTCAGCCAGTTTATGAAAACGCTCCTCACTCCAGGTTGGATAGATGTTTTTATAAAAACGGGCCATTTGCTTGGTTGTATAATGGGATAAAAAATACGGCTGATCTGGTATGTAAAAAACCTTCTGTTTCAGGCTGATGTTTTCAAATACTGGTTGACCCTCCACCGTGATTTCGCCTGACTCTTGGCGGTAAATACCAGCAAGCAGCTTGATTAAGGTTGTTTTCCCTGCCCCATTAGAACCGATTAATCCGTAAATCGATCCTTTTTGGATGGAAAGATTTACTTGGTCTACAGCTTTAAAGCAATCAAATGTTTTGCTGACATTGTTCATTTCAATCATTGCTTTCGCCTCCCCCTTTTGAAGCGTCTAAATCTTCGATTAATTCGATGATTTCTCTAGCTTGGATTCCCAGGTATAGTGCCTCTATAATTAGCTTCTCTAGCTCCTTTTTAACCTCAGTGATTTTCTCATTGTCCTTCACCTGGTTGTTCGGACTGACAAAGCTGCCTTTGCCTTTTATGGAGTAGATAAATCCTTGGGTCTCAAGTTCCCTATAAGCCTTCTGGATGGTATTGGGATTGATGGATAGTTCAGTGGCAAGCGCCCGGACCGAAGGCAGCTGCTCATCCGCTTTGACCACCTCATTCATAATCAATTCCTTCATTTTGTCGACAAGCTGTTCATAAATGGGCTTACGGCTTCGAATATCAAGCTCAAACATAAAGACCCCCCATCTGTACTAAGTGTACTATTATTCGTAATACAGTTGTATTATATTCCATCTACTACCAAAAGAAAAGGGGGATTCGAAAAAAAATAAAAAAAGCCCAGCTCTCAACCAAGAACCAGACTTTGTGATCAATTTAGTATTCGATTCAGAAGCGTCCGTCACACGTGGACAAATCAAGGTAAAAGTCCACGAACGGTGTCAGGCACCGTCTTAGGCATCGCCTTATTTTTTCTTTGCGTGTTTGCGCATGTCAAAGGCTACTGCGACGATGATGATGGCGCCTTTGACGATGAATTGGATGTATGGGCTTACGCCAAGGAAGGCTAGGCCATAGTTGATGATTTGGAAAATCAGTACCCCGGTGATCACGCCAGGTACAGTTCCGATACCGCCAGATAAAGATACCCCGCCGACAACGCAGGCTGCGATTGCATCCAGCTCATACATATTACCAGTATTGTTGGTGGCACTGCCGACACGGCCCGCTTCAAGCGTTCCAGAGAAACCGTACAAAATACCTGCTATCATATAGATAATAATAATATTTCTCGCAACGTTTACCCCAGATACCTTTGCAGCTTCTGGATTCCCACCGATTGCGTACATGTTTTTACCAAGTGTCGTTTTATTCCAAACTACCCAAATGATAGCCGTAACAATAATCGCATAAAGCACTAGATAAGGAATCTCGTATTGTCCAATAGGAATTCCCCGCTGAGCGAAAGTCGTAAATTTTTGACTTAATCCACCGATTGGCTGCGCCCCGTACGGAGGGCGGTCGAAATAGATGGAAGTGATTCCGTAAACTCCAATCATCATCCCTAATGTGGCAATGAACGGAGGAACATGGAATTTAGAAACAATCACACCATTTAGCACTCCAATAAGTCCCGTGATGGCCATTGCAATTAAAATTGGTACAAAAAGCGGCAATTCATGAAGATGAGGATACATTTTATAAGCATAGTCAGATGCCTGTAAAAGAGATGCAGACACAACTGCCGCAAGTCCGACCATCCGTCCAGCCGACAAGTCTGTACCCGCAGTAATCAAAATCCCAGCCATCCCAAGGGCAATAATGATCCGAGAAGATGATTGACTTAAAATATTGATTAAGTTCGTAACGGATAAAAAGTCTGGAGAAGCAATGACAATTCCCACGACTAATAGAATTAAAAACACATAGATTACATTATTAAAGAGCCATTTAGAGACAGTAGTTTTTTGTGAAACTTGATTATTCATTTGCATCTCCTCCTAATACAAAGCTGCTAATCGCATGATTTCTTCTTGCGACGTTGTGGCCGTTTCCACGATTCCAGCTGCTCTTCCATTACTCATGACTAAAATGCGATCAGTAGTCCCTAAAAGCTCAGGCATTTCAGATGAAATCATTATGATTCCTTTTCCTTCAGCGGCTAATTGGTTGATTAATTGATAGATTTCGAACTTCGCCCCTACGTCAATCCCCCGTGTTGGTTCATCCAATAATAGAATATTGGGTTTGGTTAACAACCAGCGGCCAATGATAACCTTCTGCTGATTTCCGCCAGATAAACTACCAATGGAGGTCTTTTGCGAAGGTGTCTTTACTTTCATCGAGTCAATCACCCATTTGGTATCATCAAAAACCCTTTTATCAGATAAGAACAATCCATTTGTCTTATATTGCTTCAGATTCGAAATGATAGAGTTAAAACTGATACTCAGCTCTGGATAGATTCCCGTTGTCCTTCTTTCTTCGGTAACAAGGGCAAAACCATTTTTGATGGCATGCTGCGGGGTCGGATTTTGGACCACTTTGCCATTCACTTCAATCGTCCCGGATTTTAGTGATCTCATTCCAAATAACGATTCCACCACTTCTGTTCGTTTCGAACCCACTAAACCGGCAATTCCTAAGATTTCGCCTTTACGAAGTTCAAAATCCACATTCGAAAAAGAACCTTCTGCTTCCGCTGTTAAATCGGACACCTTTAGGATGACTTCCCCTGGCTGATTGATTTTTGTAGGGAAGCGCTGTGAAAGATCTCGTCCAACCATCAGCTTAATTATTTCGTCGGTGGTTAAGTCCTGCGCACTCTTTGTTGCGATGTACTGTCCATCTCGCATGATCGTTACTTCATCAGAAATTTTTAAAATCTCTTCCATTTTGTGTGAAATATAAATGATCGCTACATTTTCACTTTGCAGTTTCTTAATGATTTTAAACAAATGATTTACTTCATTCTCTGTCAGGGATGATGTTGGTTCATCCATTACAATGATCTTAGAATGATAGGAGACCGCTTTTGCAATTTCCACCATTTGCATTTCCGAAACAGATAAGGTACTTACCTTGCTGCGCGGATCAAGATTAATATCAAGACTTTTAAAAATAGCGACAGTATCGTCATACATTTTTTTCTCATCAATGAAAATACCTTTTTTCGGATAGCGGCCGAGCCAGATATTGTCCATGATATTTTGCTGACGGACTTGATTGAGCTCTTGGTGGACCATGGAAACTCCGTTTTCGAGGGCTTGCTTGGAATTCGCAAACGCTACTTCTTTTCCGTCAAAAACAATCTTGCCTTCGTCCATGGAATAAATCCCAAATAGGCATTTCATCAACGTCGACTTTCCAGCACCATTTTCGCCCATCAAGGCATGAACGGATCCCGCTTTTACTTTTAGGGAAACATTTTGCAGCGCCATAACCCCTGGGAATTTTTTTGTTATATTAAGCATTTCAAGTAGATTAGTAGTACTTGATTCTGACATGAGCGAACCTCCTCGCGTAAAGTGAAACTTCGATCAGGAATATATTAGGGTGAAAAAGTGTCCAGCTTCACTAACGATGGAAGCCTAACCCCGAACGAAGGAAAAGCATGATCTTTTCCTTCGTTCGAGGAGCGCCATGCCCCTTGTGATCAGCTCAAGGTGCTGGACTAAGGCGCTGCCTCTATGAAACTAAACAAAATCGCTTCTGCTTTTTTATTGTCTAGCTGCAGCGCCCCTGGTCAAGGCGCTTCCGCTTTTTTTATTTATAAGCGTCTTTACCTTCTTGGATGTTATCCTTAGTGATTTGCACGTAAGGTACACGAACTGCCTTTGCATCGTCCAGCTTCCACTGAGTTCCGTCTAAAACATCCTTGCCTTTTGCAGCATTTGCAGCTAAGTCAATCGTAGCCTTCCCTTGGTTTTTCGCATCATTCAAGATGGTTCCAACCATTTTGCCTTTTTCAATCATTTCAAGTGCTTCCGGAATGGCGTCAACCCCTACAACCGGCATGAATTTGCCGCCAGTGAAATATCCTGCTTTTTCGAGAGAAGCAATCGCACCTAAGGCCATGCCGTCGTTGTTAGCAATAACAAATTCAATTTTGTCGCTGTATTTTGCTAACCAAGCATCCATTTTCTCTGTCGCTTTTGTAGCATCCCACATTGCGGTATCTAATGCTAACTGTTCTACCTGAATGCCTTTTTCTTTGATCGTATCCACCGCATATTTTGTACGTGCCTCTGCGTCCGGGTGCCCTGGCTCACCTTCTAATAAAACGTATTGGAGTTTGCCATCATGGTTTTTGTCCCATTTATCTTTGTTTGCTTCCCAAGCCTTAGCAATTAATTCACCTTGAAGGACACCAGATTCAGATGAAGTTGTACCAACATAGTAAGCTTTGTCATAGCCTTTCAATACAGCAGCATCCGGCTCTTTGTTAAAGAAGATAACAGGGATGTTTTTCGGTTTCGCTTTATCGATAATCGTTTGAGCCGCTTTTGGATCGACTAGATTAATAGCCAGTGATTTTGCTCCTTTTGCAATCAGCGTATCCACTTGTTCAATTTGTTTGGATTGGTCATTTTGAGAGTCATTCAACATTAATTTCACATTGCCTTTTGCCGAGTCTTCCATTGAACGGCGTACATAGGACATGAAGTTATCGTCAAACTTATAAATCGTAGCGCCAACAGCCGGAAGGTCGCTGCCCTTGCCGCTTGCAGAATCTCCAGAGGTTGAGCTGCTGCAGCCCGTAGCTAAAAGAATACTAGAAGCAACCGCTAATGAGAGGATGAGGCCTTTTTTCTTATTAAACATCGAATCAATCTCCTTTTTAATAAAGTTATTGGAACCGGTTTCAACGCCTGATGTAAACCCTTACATTCATGGTAGCATGGAGCATGTTTTTCAAATAGTTCAAAACAATAGCACTAATCTGTGATTATCTAGACTATTTTGTTTTTTGAGAATTTCTCCAAAAAAATACTCTGTTACACTTAGCTGTTGATTTCCGCTCCAATCAACTTTGTTTTAAAGATCAACATTGATCTTTAACATAGCAAAAAAATAAGACCAAATCCGATTTGGTCTTATAAGCTATTATTCTTTTATTACCGCCTTGCGGAATTCTGATGGTGATGAGCCTGTCAGCTTTTTAAACACACGGCTAAAATAATTGGGATCCTTATAGCCAACGGAATAACAAATCTCCTTCAAGCTTTTCCCCGGATTCTCCATTAAGGCCTTTGCCTCTTTAATCCTAATTTCTGTTAAATAATCGATAAACGTCATCCCAAACCGGTCCTTAAACAATTTGCTAAAATAAAACGGACTTAGCTCGACATACTCTGCAACAGATTCTAATGTAATTGTATCGGCAAAATTCTTTTCAATATAATCCTTTGCTTTTTGCAGCATTCCTTTCGCATGATTGGTCCGCCATTGCTGCACGGATTGGACAATGGATATAAGGTGTGCTTTTCCGGCTTCAAGCATCTCAGCAACCTCCTCTGACTGATGAACCACAGGAGTTCGTTCTAAATTCACACCTAGACCATGCAGCATACGGGAAATCAATATGAAGAGCTCATCAAATGATTTTTTTACAACAGCAGCCTCTATCTTTGAGTTCGACTGGTGTTTGGTAATAAAGGAATCAAAGAGAAATAGTACCTTATTCACATCGCCTTGACGAACCGCTTCTAATAATTTTTTCTCCATCTCAAGGATTTCTGAAGCAATGGTTGAATTTTCTTCTTGTTCAGCTTGTTTTACCCCGATTAAATACTTTTGGTTTGGATTTTTCATGAGGTGGTTTAATGCCATCACAGCCTCATGATAGGATTTATTGAGTTCATAGGCATGATGGTAAGGGTGGCCAACGCCAATCCGTAATTCTGCTTGAAAGGACTCTTTTTGAAAATGGGTCAATAAACTTTCAATTACATACTGTGACAGCGATTTAAACAGCAATTTCTCGTTCGATTTTTTCCAAAGAAACAATACAGGCACTTGTAATTCTATTAATGGGCCAATCATGATTTCCTGCTTTTTTACGACCGAATGCAGGGCCTCCTTCAACCAGGTGTACCAAATTTGTTTCTCCGTAGCGGTAAACTCCCTTTGGTCCTTGGGCTTTAGAGAGAAAAGCATGATATAGCCCGTGGTAATCTCCACCCCTAATAATTGTCCCCATTCTTCAAAGGTGATGTCCTGAACTTGGTTAATAATAAGGGAAGAGACCCATTCTTTTTGTGCGAGGGTTACCGCACGGTTTAGGCTTTCCCGGAGACTTTGCTGTTCTTCCTGCTGTTTGCGCTCTTCCTGAATTTCAGAGGAAACCCGCGCGAGGGAGTCTAAAATATCCTGTTTTCTGCTGGGTTTAAGAATATACTCCTTAACTCCCTGCTGCATAACTTCTTTGGCATATTCAAACGTATTAAAGGCCGAAACCATAATGAATTTAATGGCCGCGTTGAGCTTTTTGATTTCCTTGACAGCTTGCACCCCATCCATTCCCGGCATTTTGATATCCATAAAAATAATGTCGGGATTAAGTTCGACGGCCAGTTCTACCGCTTTCCTCCCATTCGGGGCTTCACCAATTACTTCAACATCTTCCACGCTTTTTTGAATCATTTTTCCGATTGCCTTCCTCTCAAGGGCTTCATCATCGACAAGTAGAATTTTAAGCACGTTCTCCTCCACCTTCCCCTTCATCAGGCAGGACTAGTCTAAACGTTGTCCCTTTCTCTAGTTCAGATTCAATTTCAACGATCTTGTTTCGCTGATAAAATAACTGAAGCCGTTTAATTACATTTTTCACGCCAATGCCCGTCGAATGGCCCGTCGATTTTTCCAGCTCAAAGTTCTCTTCTTTTTCAATCCCTTGAACATAGTCTTGAAGTTTTTTCTTGGTTGCCGCATCCATGCCTCCCCCGTTATCCTTCACTTCCACGAAAATCCGGTCCACTAGCCGATATATATTTAAGCTGATCACTGCATTTTCCTCGTATTCCTCCACTCCATGGATGAAGGCGTTTTCAACTAAAGGCTGAAGAATTAAACTTGGCATTTCAATATCTAAACAATCCTCTTGAATATCTGTCTTAAACTGAATTCGTTCCCCAAATCTTGTTTGCTGGATATAAAAATACTCTTTCACCACTCTAACCTCATCTCGAAGCGTGGATGCCTTATTTAAATCACCAAGATTATAACGGAGCAAGGCCGCAACCGCTTCAATTAATCTTGAAGTCTCTTCTGCGTCCTCTAGGTAAGCCATTTTAGAAACGGTGTTCAAGGTGTTAAAAAGAAAATGTGGATTGATTTGATTTTGCAGGCTCTTTAATTCCAGTTCCTTTAAGAGCTTGTCCAATTCGGACTTTTGTTTGATTTCAATAACCAGCTGCCTGATATTCGTCCGCATTTGGTTAAACGTTTCTGTTAATAATTTTAATTCATCATTTGTAGAAACCTTAATATCCTCTCCGGAAAAATTTCCTTTCGAAATTTCTTTTGCGGCCTTCGAAAGCTGGCGGATTGGTTTCGTAATTCCACCTGAAATCCACAAAGCAAGTAAGGTACTAAGAAAAAAAGTGGCAGCAAAAAGTGAAATCGCCATTAATTTGTAGTAATGGTTTTGCAATTCGATTTCACCATAAAATTTCTGATAGTCTGTCAGCTTATTATTTAACAATGATAGTGTACTTTCTTGCAGGAACGATGCAATTTTCAACGCTTCATTATAATGATTTGAATAGCGATTTATATCATCTTTTTGAAAAAAATGAATCGAGGAATCGCATTCTTCCAAAAAGCTGTCGATCATATTTTTATAGTTTACAAGGGTAATATCATTGGTGTTAATATCTTGATATAATCTCTTTTGATCTTTGAGCAGTTTTGTCTTTTTTGCTGTATAGTCCTCTAAATAACGTTCTTCTTTATCCAAAATATACGCATGCAGGCTCTCGGTAATTTGGTTAGTCCGTTTTGAGATATCATTTAACAAAAGGAACTGTTCAAAGCTGTTATCGTATTCTACCACCAGTTTTTCACTGCTATTATAAAAATAAAAACCGATGGAGGTTAACAAAACGACAAGCACAATAAAATAAAGCAACAGTTTGGATCTAATTCGGAATAGCATTTTTTTTGCCCGCCTCCATTCTGTTCTGATGTAAGTCGGACAAATCCTTTTTTCTGATTACCTGTGTTTCTGTATGGACAATTGACGGGATATGTTTCTTCTCCATTAGTTCAACCATCATTTTGACCGAACCATATCCCATTTCATAAGGCTGCTGGACTACGGTTGCATTTATGGTTCCTTTTTGAAGATTTGCAATGGTTTCCGGCAGGACATCAAAGCCAATTATATAGATGTCATGCTCTCTCTTTTTCAATTCAACCACTTTAGCAATACTGATTCCATCTAGGGCACTTGTCCCGTAAAAGGCATTGACTTCAGGGTGTTCCTGCAGGATTTGATAGGCCTTCTCCGCTGCCCGAATCCGGCTGATTTGTGATTCTTCGATCGCAACAATATGAATGCCTTTTGCTTTTTTTACTGCATCCTTAAACCCTTTTACCCGCTGAATCATATGATTCGCGTAAAAACTCCCGGTAATGATGGCTACATTGGCCTTTCCCTTTGTATCGGCAATTAGCGCTTTTCCCGCGAGGTAACCTGCATGATAATTGTCCGTACCAATATAAGCAATGCGATGGCTATTGGCTGCATCTGTATCAATCGTAATGACCGGGATTCCATAGGAGGAGACAACCCGATTAATCAGCGGGGTAAACTGCTTGTTGCTCAATCCCTGTGTGATGACTCCATCGACCTTAGCGGCTGCGGACATTTCAATTGTTTTTAAATGCTCATCAATATTCGCCTGTTTCGGCCCGACGTACTCAAGTACCACTCCATAATGCTTAGCCGCAGCTTTTGCTCCCTTTTCGACAAGCCTCCAATATTCGTTGTCAAGCTCCTCAGGAACAAGCACAAAATGATACCGCGCCTCTTCGATTGTTTTCTTCGTTTTTGGTACGTCATGGGTAAAGATTTTATATCCATAAAAAATCGCAAAAGAGCAGCTGATCAAAAAACAAAAGATGCCTAAAATATAAGCGGTTTTGGTTAATCTGCTCATAAAACAACCCCAGTCCCAGTAAGTGAAAAACTAAACTCATTATACGGAATTTTCACAAAATCAACAACGAAATAAAAAGTGACACATAAGGTGACAGGCACCGTTCGTGGACAAAACGCGAAATTTGTGCGTGTGGAGTGGACACAAGGGGAATTAAAAAACTAATCAAACGTTTGATTAAATCCAGCGGAAGCCTTGCGACATATGGCCTTTTTGGAACTAATCAAACGTTTAGTTAAATTTTGAGGGCTGTTTGGGGGAATTGGAGTCACGGTGTTGCTTCGATATAGAATAAATAAGATGAAAAGTCATTTTTTATCAGCGGCAGGTTGAGCCCGATCTGCATGAGTTCGCTGCCAAAATACTCTCGATTCTCATTGTTGAGTTTATAACTTTTTTTAGCCTCCAACCCCCGTAATTTCACACGCTGGAAGGGAGGATTTGGAGATGCCATGGTTTTAAAATAAAACAAGACTGCTTTTATTTTATCCTCTGAAATATACATCCAGGCTGTATCTGTACCAGCAAAGGGACTCATCAGCCGGTAGAGATTTCCAAAACAAACCAACTCCTTGATTTTATGATACTGTTTGATTTGGTCGGCGACCAACTTCTTATCCTCCCTGCTCAGCTTATCGATATTTAATTCAAAGCCAAGATTCCCCGCCATCGCTACATGGCATCTCATTAGGAGAGGTGTTGTCCTGCCCACTTGATGGTTTGGCACATCTGAAACATGGGAGCCCATAGTGATAGCGGGATAGAGCAGGCTCGTTCCGTATTGAATTTTTAACCGCTCGGCAGCATCAGTATCATCACTTGTCCAGGTTTGCGGCATGTAATAAAGCATGCCCGGGTCATACCGGCCGCCGCCTCCAGAACAACTTTCAAATAAGATATCAGGAAAACGTTCAGTCAGCCTCTCTAAGATCCGATACAGTCCCAGCATATAACGGTGAGCGGTTTCCCTTTGCCTTTCAGGCGGCAGTGCTGCGGAACCCACCTCCGTCATATTACGATTCATATCCCATTTAACATAAGCAATTTGGGCACTTCGAAAAACTGCAGTTAAGGTATTGATTAAATAATTGCACACGTCTTCCCTGCTTAAATCCAGCACTAATTGATTTCTCGACGGTGTCCGTTTCCTGTCAGGCACATGCAGGCACCAATCCGGATGCTCCCTGTATAGGTTACTATCCGGTGAAACCATTTCCGGCTCCACCCATAATCCAAACTTCATCCCCTTTTTTCGGAGATATTCTTCTAAGCCCTCTAGTCCATTAGGCAGTTTCCTCTTATCAACCACCCAATCCCCCAATGAACTCTTTGCATTGTCCCGATGCCCAAACCAGCCATCATCCAGAACAAACAGCTCAATTCCTAATTCTTTTCCTGCATCAGCGATGGCCTTTAATTTTTTTTCATTAAAATTGAAATAAGTAGCCTCCCAATTATTAATTAAGATTGGCCTCGTTTGATCACGAGAAGCACCACGGCAAACTCTTTTTCTTAAAAATTTATGAAAGATTCGGGACATCCCGCCGAGACCTTCATTTGAATAAACCAGTAGCGCCTCTGGGGCTTGAAAAATTTCTCCCGGTTTTAACAGCCATGTAAAATCAAAGGAATTGATGCCCATGGCAAGCCGTGCGGTTTGAAACGGGTCCACTTCGATGGAAGCCTGAAAATTCCCACTGTAAACGAGGCTAACCCCATAAACATCACCATTTTCCTCGTCTGCATTTTTGGAAAGCAAGGCGATAAACGGGTTCTGCTGGTGGCTGCTTGCCCCTCTTGCCGATGAAATCATTTGGCTTCCATGGTGCAGCGGCTTTCGCTCAATATGACGCTCCCTGCCCCAGGTGCCGTGGAGATGCAGCCAGTCCCAATTGGCTTGATGGAAATCTACCGACATACTCATACACTTCAAGATTTTTACTTGTTGGGACCCGAGGTGCTCAACGGAGGTGGATCTTGTGATGACTTCGAAGTCCTGATAGATAGAATATTGAAGATGGAGACCAATCCCAAGCTTGGAATCTACCAATGTAATCACGAGGGTTTCGGCTTCAGATCCATCCTCCACATAGGAAGCAGGCAATCCGGTTAAAGGGCGTTTTCCTTGAAAAATTTCATGGGAGTCGTAGATGAATTCTGTAATTGTGGAACCATCGGCGGTTTGGAGTTGATAGCTTGGTGAGCGGAAGTCCCCGTTCCCAAACGCCGGATACTCCTGTGGCAGTGTATCTAGTGAAAATTGCGGATAGGCCGGTTCTGTTGAAGGCGAAAATGCCCTTCCCTTAAATGAAAGAATGGCTGCAGCCTGCTTTGTTTCGACCCGCTTCCCCCAATACAAATGGGCAGGATACTTCCCATGAACAATCTGGATTAGATAGCTGACCTTGCTATTATATAAATGAAAGATTCCATCTTGTTCATTCCACTCAATTGGCATAACCCGTTCCCCCTTAAAACACGTCCTAATTCATCATATTCCCCTGATTGAAAACAATGTTCTATATTTCTAGTAAACCCTGAATGTCCACCTCACACGGACAAAATTAGGGATTTGTCCACGGGCGGTGCCTGTCACTTTGTTATTACTTTGAAGGATATAATTTTGATACACCGAATATATAATTGGGAAGCTATTTTGAAAGGGGAAAGGCTATGAGCTCTGTAAGTGAAAACTTAGCAGTAACAAGGAATGGCTTAGTTGATGAAATTAAATCTCTTACCTATGAGGAATTTAATCATAAGCATGTCAAAGAAAAATGGAGTGTTGCTGAGGTATGCCATCATCTAGTTTTATTGGAGAGACGAACAGCTAAGCTTATTCACCATCTAGTAACCAAGCCAGAAATTAACAAGGCCGAGTCAAAGCCCATCCAACATGCGACTGACCGCTCTACAAAATATATTGCTCCTGAAATCGTGCAGCCCAGCGGAGAGCCATTTGAAGTTCAACAGATGCTGGAAATGTTAAACGATGCTAGAAATAAGCTTCTAAAGGTTTTGGATAGCCTTGAAGATCAAAGCATTTTAGCGGAAAGATCCGCAGCTCACCCTGTCTTTGGAGAACTGCCCTTAACTCAATGGGTAGAACTGATTTATCTCCATGAACTACGGCATATTGAGCAAATAAAGGAGATTAAGCAGCTTGTTAACAGGCATTAAATCTCTCCATAAAAAAGATGCACTCGCCTTTGAGGACATCTTTTTTTATGCGAACAGTATTCCAAATTTTACAAAGGCCCCTTATGCTTCTTAATCATTTTTTTAATAATCCGAATCTGCCCTCGATGGCTTAGTTCATCTTCAAAAACATGGAACCATTTAAAATAGTTGTTCGCAGGGCGGTCCCACCAAAACGGAGTTTGTTCAAACAGCCATTCATCCGGGAGCTTTTTAAACATGGTGATAGTTTCATTCCGAATCTGCGCTAATTTTTCCAAATAATGCTCGATTGGTTGGCCCTTAATCACTTCTCTTGCTGGAGCGCCTAAATCTAACCCAGGGTTCAAACGATCGACCTCTTCATCCGTTAAGTCGCGATTTTCGAAAGTTAAAATTTGATAGGCCTTTTCCACCTCAGCCATATGGTCTAACAGCATACCAATCGAATTTGCTTCCTCATCATAATGAAAGTCGAGCTCCTCAACTGTTAGCGCTTTGACTTCCTCAATGGTGATTGTTCTTGTATAGTTCATCATTGATACTAATTTACTAAACTCAGAACTAAACCCCTCTTTTTGATCAATTAAATATAAAGTATCTAAATTTGCCATATTCCCCTCCAACATTTTGTACAAATACCCAATGTAATAATTCAATTTTTTGAGCCGGAAACCCTTTTTTCAAAAAAATAACCCCTTCGCTTCGGAGGAGGTCAGGGGCTATTATATTCTCAATCTAGAAAAATATGATTATTTATGACGGCACATCTTACAGACTTTGATTGTTACATTTTCCACTGTTTTATACGGATACAATAATTTAATTCTTGTTCTGCCGCACAACGGGCAAGTCCCGCGCCCCCTCGAAGGCAGATAGCTGATCGTTTTCCCCCGATTCCTCTTCGCCATTTCCATCCATCCTATTCAATAAATCTTGTTTCTTTATTAAATGATGGACGGGTACAAAGATTGATAGGCAGATAACTTTTTTCATTAAATTCGGCAAAAAATGGGGACAGTCACGCAAATCAACTGATGTCTCCCCCACACGGACAAAATTGAGGATTTGTCCACGAACGGTGCCTGTCACTTTAATGATTAGGAAGCAGGTCTGAGAGCCTTTTTATTTTTCCATCACCATCTTTAAATACGATATGGTCGCGGGTGAATTTACGAGGGGTATCAATTCCACAGGCTGCTGCTAAGGCGTACAAGCCCTGCCGGACATTTATAATGTAGTTCATAACACGCCATTTCTTTTCCTCCGGGACAAGGGCTTCTTGGTATTTGGGGTCAGTGGTGGTAATACCTGCCGGGCATTTTCCCGTATGACACTGCATCGCCATGATACAGCCACCCGCAATCATGAATCCCCGGGCAGAATTTACGGCATCCGCTCCAATAGCAAGGGCAATCGCAATTTTATCCGCCGAAATCAGCTTTCCAGAAGCAAATATCTTAAATTGATTGCGGACACCATATTCATTTGCCTTATCGACGAATGTAATCAATGCCGGGTACAGCGGCAGCCCCATCGTATCTGCCATTGATTTATAAGTAGCGCCCGTACCGCCTTCGCCGCCATCAATCGTAATGAAATCAGGATAGATATGGAGCTTTTTCATGGTTAAAAATAATTCATCAAGCATGGCCGGCGCCCCAACGACAATCTTGATTCCAACCGGCTTCCCGCCCTCCTTTTGCAGGAGTTTGACAAAGGTAAGCATTTCTACAGCATTTCGTAAAAATGGGAAGCGGTTTGGGGAATTTATGGTCTGACCCACCGGAACCTTTCGGATACTGGCTACTTTAGGAGTAACCTTTGCCCCTTCAAGATGCCCCCCGCGGATTTTTGCGCCTTGGCCAAATTTCAATTCAAACGCTTTAATATTGGGCTCCTCTGCCTTCAACTTAAATTCAGCGAGCGAAAAGTCCCCATTCTGGTCGCGAAATCCAAATAACCCCGGTCCAATCTGGGCGACAACATCCGCCCCGCTATCTAAATGCTCCGGAGCCACTCCTCCTTCTCCTGTATTAATCCACGAACCACCTGCCATTTGGCTGCCGCGACCCGTTGATAAAATATAGTTTTCACCAACTGAACCGTAAGATGTCGCTGAAGCACCGAACGGTCCGAGCAGCCTCCAAGGTACTTTCCGTTCCGGTCCAACAATAATCGCGTCCTCGTTGGGGAATAGCCAGCGGGAGGCTTGATCTTTTTCAAGCTGTTCCCTTCGAGTGAACAGGCCCTCATGTTCAATTTTATATTTCATCGCATGAATCTTTTCCTGATTGTCCACACGAAGTTCCTCTGTTAATAAAGGAAACAAATTATTTGCTATATAGAAACCCGGCTGATCAAAGTTCCTTTTAGAGCCGAAGCTTAAAAGATCATTCCGATATTTTGCCGAAAACACAATACCTAAGAAGTCATATCTTGAAAAAGGTCGGCCGTCATTATCATTTTCATACCAATACTGTCTTAATTTAGGCCCCATCTGTTCTAAAAGGTAACGCGCCCAGCCCAAATACGGATGCAGTCGGATAATCGAGTGCTGAGGTCTTTTTGCGATACTCCGAAGCCATAAGAATAAACTGAGCAGCCCCATAACAAATACAACCAAAATGATAATCAGAGCAGTCATAAATATCCATAATCCCCTTTTGCATGGTAGCTATATTACAATCAATCTATGCAAAAGAAGTGAGGTTGTTATTAAAGGAATCTATTGTATCCTTTTTAAATGTGAAATTGGTGAAAAGACAAACCAAGGATGCCCTTTTAACGAGAGCATCCTTGGTTATTCAAAATATATTCAACCACAGAAACTGTCCATTCCACACGAACAAAATCGCTAATCTGTCCACGAACGGTGCCTGTCACTTTAATAGTGGCACTTTGATTGTGGCACTTTGATTGTCACAATGTTCTATCAACCGCTAATTTTGGTATCAGCCTTTGATGTTTTTTTATCTTTAAAGTAGTATCCAAAGTAGCAGATGAGCAAGAAGCCGATTCCAACTAGTAGTCCTACTAACTGGGTTGGATCAAAGGCCAGGAAGATTAAGATCGATATGCAAAATACGATACAAATAATTGGAATCAACGGATAGAACGGAACCTTGTAGAGCAAATCCTCCAATTTTCCGCCATCCTGTAAATATTTACGACGGAACATCAATTGGGAGAGAGCAATTCCAATCCAGGATATGGTCACAGAGATACCGGCAATCGACATTAATAACACAAACACAGTATCCGCAGCAATCACGCTTGTTAACAAGGATAAAAGGGAAAAAATCATCGTAAATACAAGAGCAGTAAATGGAACTTTACGTTTTGAAAGTTTTCCAAAGTACTTCGGTGCCATTCCCTCCCCTGCCATCGCCCACAGCAAACGAGTCGAAGCATAAATACATGAGTTCCCTACAGATAAAATGGCGGTCAAAATAATAAAGTTCATAATATCAGGGGCGAACGGGATCCCCGCCAAATCCATTAAGGTTACAAACGGGCTCTCTAACAATCCTAATTCTTTCGTTGGGAAAATCGCTGATAAAATCACAATCGAAGCAAGATAAAAAACAATAATTCTAAAAAGAACGTTTCGAATGGCACGAGGGATGTTTTTCTCGGGCTCTTCACTTTCTCCTGCCGCAATCCCAATCAATTCCGAGCCTTGGTATGAAAAAATAACATTCATCATTGTCGTAAAGAGAATGACAAATCCGGTCGGGAACAATCCTGATGGAGCAAAATTTTTCGCGTACGGTGCCGGACGGTCGGATAAAGGAATGATACCAAAAATAGCTCCCAGCCCAATAATTATAAAGAAAATAACCGCAATTACCTTAATCCCAGCAAACCAATATTCAGCCTCGGCAAAGCCTTTTGTCGTTAAGGCATTCAGTAAAAATAACAAGGCGATAAAAATCGCACACCAAATCCAAACCGATATATCAGGAAACCATCGTTTCATCAGAATTCCGGCAGCGGTAAATTCCACCCCGGCCGTTGTTGCCGATCCAATAAAGTACATCCACCCCAGTGAAAATCCTGCCGAAGGATTAATAAATTTAGTTGCATAGGTTTGGAAGGAACCGGTAACAGGCATATAGACAGCTAGTTCACCAAGACAAACCATAACTAAATAAAGAATAATTCCGCCAAATAAATAGCCAATTAACGAGCCGCCCACTCCTGCTTGATGAATCGTATACCCTGCATTTAAAAATAATCCTGTTCCAATGACACCCCCAAGCGACAGCATAAATAAATGCCGGCGCTTCATGGAACGATTCAACTGATTTTGCTGATTTTGCTGAGCCCCTTGTTCCATCACTTCCCACACCCTTCGTTTAATGTATTATGAACGGACAACAGGACATGTAAGACATGTCGGACCGCCAGTTCCCAAGTAAGAAATTTCATTTCCTTCGTACTCATAAACCATTGCCCCGGCATCAAGTAACTGTTGCTTCGTGGAAGGGTTTTCAGAGGCAATCATACAAACACGCGGTGCCAGAGCAAGAACATTACACCCGAGTCGAAGATATTCATCATCTGGAACCTCTATTAATTGAATGCCGCGCTCAATCAGCATTTGCCGTAGAAATACAGGCATTAATCTTGAATAAACAACAGCTAAATCCTCATCAACCAGGCTAATAAACGACATAAGATGGAGACATTCATCCTCGCCTTGGTCATGCGGAAGCTGCACGACAATAAATTCATCCACTAAATCCTTCGTGATTTCTTTTAACTGCCGGATCGCCTCATCATTAGTGCGATAACCACGGCCAACAAGCAGTGTCCGGTCATTAAGCCAGACAATGTCTCCGCCATCACAAACAGCATCGCCAGTAAGTTCCCCAATAATCGGAATTCCTTTTTCCTGTAAAAATTGCTTATATACCTCGGCTTCAGGCTGGCGCAGTTTTTTTCCTGATTTTAAAATCATTGCTCCATTTTTGGTGAACTTAACAGGATCATGGGCATAGAGCGAGTCTAAACCGACACTCTCTGAAGCTGGTAAAAAATCAATCTGTTCTACATGCTGTTTCAAAATAGAAAGGAACTTTTCATATTCATGTTGAGCTTTTGTAAAATCAGGCTCCTCAAGGTAGTTGAACTTTTTCCATTCCTTACTTAAATGTTCCTGGTTAAGAAACGCATCTTTTGGATGCTTCACAATGACATGACCTAGTTTTTTATGCATGGATTGACTGTACGACAAATTTACCCCTCCTACTTTTCCGCATATTGGAATACATTTCCCCATAAAGGAAAAATCTATTAATGAAATAGTATGATAGATGAAATCGTATGTCAATATTTTATGAATTTACTGAATAATTTTGTTTTTAATTTTTTCCCGCTATAGTAGATAATAGAAAGGAATAGGAGTTGAGCATATGCAGACAATTGACCGCGCCATGCAGGTTGCGGCTGTCCTTGCCGGAAGTGAAACAAAAAAGTGGTTTTCTATTACCGATTTATCGAAGGAATGTGAGTTACCTGTAAGTACAATGCATCGAATCTTACAATCCATGAAAAAACATGGTTTGATTCAACAGGACCCCGATTTAAAGCTCTATTCGTTAGGGACTAAGTGGTTAGAGTATGGTTTGCAAATGTATGATACTTTTGACTTTGTTGGTCAGATCCGTCCGGAAATGGAAAAATTAATGCTAGAGGTTGAAGAGAGTGTGTATTTTAGTAAACCAATTGGACTGGAATCGTTGATTGTCGAGAGGATTGACTGCCAGCAAAACCCGATTCGTATCTATGATCAATTAGGGATCCGAATTCCTCTGAATGTCGGTGCTGCTAATAAAGCGATGCTAGCAAACATGCCAAAATCAGAGGCAGCAAAAATCGTAGATGCTCTGGTTCCGAAGGAGGAGAAGGAGGCTTTTATTGGAGTTTTAAATGAGGTTCGTGCAAAGGGATTTGGAGAGAGCCACGGAGAGAAAACACCAGGAACTTCCTCTGTTGCGGCACCGGTTTTTAATCAATTAAATGAACTGATGGGTGCCATTAGCATCGGGTACGTTTCCTTTAATTTATCAGAAGAAAGACAAACCTTTTTAAAGGAAAAAGTAGTCGAATATGGAATCCGCATTTCCTCCAAATTAGGATACAAATTTTAAGGCAGAAGCCGATTTCTAAGCTTCTGCCTTTTTGTTTCGCACCTCTACCCAATAGACCGTCCACCCCACACGGACAAATTTGGCCTTTTGTCCACGAACGGTGCCTGTCACCATAGTGGTCACTCTAGGATAATTTGGTGGTTGTTATGGTTGGGCGGCACCATTGGGTATACATTTTCCTCTTCTACTACATCGAATTCTATTAAAGCTGGTCCGCTGTGCTTAAATGCCTCTGCTATCACCCGTTCAGCTTCATTCTCGGTACGAGCCTTATATCCGGGGACGCCATAAGCCTCTGCCAGTTTCGCAAAACTTGGTGAGCCAATTTTTACAGAAGAATAGCGTCCATGGTAAAAGAGCTCCTGCCACTGACGAACCATTCCGAGATATCCATTATTGAGGATCGCAATCTTGATCGGAAGTTGATATTTTACTGCTATGATTAATTCCTGCAGGTTCATTTGAAAGCTGCCGTCACCAGATACACAGAGGACTGAATTTCCCGGACATGCCGATGCTGCACCAATTGCCGCAGGCAGCCCATACCCCATTGTTCCCAAACCACCGGATGTAATCAGTGTTCTAGGGGTTGAGAAAGCATAATGATGTGCTGTCCAAATTTGGTGCTGTCCCACATCCGTAACAACGATTGTATCCTGAGCTGAATATTCATCCAGCTTTTTTATCACCGTCTGCGGGCTAAGATGACTATGAGACTTGTCAAATCGCGGCACTGTCCGCTTCCACCCAATTACTTCATTTGTCCAAATTTTAACATTTCTTAAAATCTGCTGATAATCTAAACGCCCTTTAAGCTCGCAAAAAAACTCTTTTGCATCACTGACAATCGGCAGGTCTACCGCAATGATCTTGTTGATTTGAGCCGGATCCACATCGACATGGATTTTCTTTGATTTTGGTGAAAACCCGCTGATTTTCCCTGTGACCCGGTCACTAAAACGGACCCCGATACTAATTAGTAAATCACATTGGTGAACAGCTTTATTCGCAGCAAATGTTCCATGCATCCCCAGCATTCCCAAGTACAGCGGATTTGCAGCCTTCATCGCACCAATTCCCATAAGGGAGCTGACCACCGGTATTCGAGCCTGCCGAACAATTTCCCTTAAAAATTCGGCTGCCCCGGAAGAAATCACTCCACCGCCAATAAATAGAACCGGTTTTCTTGCAGCTTCAATCAATTCTACTGCCGATTCAATCGATTTTTCGATCTGTCCCTTTTTTACTTGACCCCGAGGGCGCGGATAACTTAGAAGTCCATCCTGATTATTCGTTGAAGGTCCCGCCGCATATTCAATTAATACAGGGCCGGGTCTGCCCTCTGCTGCTATGGTTAAGGCATTTTGCAGTGCCTCGGATAAACAGCCCCAATCAGTTAGTTTAAAAGAATACTTTGTAATCGGCAGCGTGATTCCCAAAACATCCAACTCTTGAAATGCTTCCTCAATTTGCGGCTTGGTTACGAGCGGACCCGTGACTATGACAAGGGGTACTGAATCGCTATAAGCCGTTGCAATTCCTGTAATTGCGTTAGTTACTCCGGCAGCGCTTGATAGGAGGACGACACCGGGTTTCCCCGTCGCACGGGCAAAGCCATCTGCTGCATGAACCGCGGCCTGTTCATGATTTAATTGAACGTAACGAATATTTGATTGGTCAACGCCTGGAAGCAGGCCACGGTCATCACATCCAAAAACACAATCCACTTCTAAAAGGCTTAAAGACTCAAATAATTCAATTTTTTCTGTAACCTCTTTTTGTAAAAGCATATCTTCGCCCGATTTCCAATTTTTTAATATTTTAAATCATCGGAAATCAAAAGTATGTGAGATATATCATGCTTAACTATAATTTTGGGAGTCTATCTAAAAGATATGGGCACCCGGGTCCACCCCACACGGACAAAAATAGCCATTTGTCCACGAACGGTGCCTGTCACTTTTTTTTGATTCCGGTTAGGATGGCGTAGCCGTTTTTGACTTTGGCTGTGGCTAGGATTTCTCCTTTTACTGAGGCCGCTTCCCAATCCATTCCTGTGTTATCCTCAACAAAATATTTATCCAAGCTGTATTGAATGAAGGCAACTTCTTTTTGGTCCCGATTATCCCCTACATAGTCCAAGGTTCCTTTTAGATATACAGCGCCAGATTTCGGTTTTACAAGAGAGACCTTGGCCGGGGTGTCAATTCCATTCTTTTTTACCAGTGTCACGTACACCTTGATCTCACCTCGCCCCTCTTTTAGCTCATTTAGTACTCCCTCTTCCACCAACTCCTTCGGGACCTCCTCCGCTTCATACCGAAGGGTCACATAATCGCCCCGAAACAAATCCGTTGGGTCAACTGGAATGGTTTGAAGAATGACTTCTTTCCCGGTCATCAAAGTATATAAAGGGGTAAAGCACATACCAAGGAGGATGACTACCGGTACCAAGCAAGCCAATATCAACTGCTTTCCCCTCGTCTGCTTATTCATGAACTCTCCCCCCTTTTTTCCTCTGTTTTTCAAAATAAAAACCAAATCCAAGCAGGAGAAGTCCGCCTATGATAAACACAAGCGATTTTGGCAGAAAGTCAAATGATAGGTCGATATAAAACCGGAAAATCAATCCGCAAAGAATCACAATGCTAAACAAACTTCCCCGATTCACTAAAAATAGTACAAAAATCAGGTAAAGAATTGAGAACGGAATATACACCCAACCAATCGAAGAAGGCCAGACATCCTCGAAGGATAGCATCAGAGCCGCTACCCCATGAATAAGGTGTCCCAATAAAACATAGACATCTCTAATTTTTGATCTTCTAAGAATAAGCGCGATGCCAAGAGCTAAATAGATTACCCCATAGACATATAAGAACTCATCGTCTCCTCCGATAAAGAAGGTAATAACCGTGCTGATAAAAACAAGTTGCTGCAGCCCGTTCACAAACCCCACTGCTCGCGAAAAACCAATTTTTTCATTCAGGAAATAAATCATCGCTATCAACAGAATCGTCCAAATTGGGATACGGTCTCCTTGAAGGAACGGTTCATCCAGCATATAAATAAGGGTAAACAGAGCAGAAACAAGGAGAATCCATTTGTCCCGCAGCACCCAGGCTAAAGGCAGAATACCAATGGACCACCATAAAAAAGCCCCCTGAAAACTGCCGCCAAAATGGAACATTTGTCCAATCAAGAATATTCCCGCTCCGAAAACCATCACACCCAGATAATAAAAGCTTCTAGATGTTTTTGGTAAGCTTTTTTCCAGCTTGAATCCAGCAAAGTTGCATCCAAGGTACAAACAGAGAATAAACAGAAACTTAATTGTCTTTCCAATTTCACTCCAATTGCTGGCGATAAAACTAAGAATCCCTACCCCAATTAAAATGGATCCAACATATAAGAGAGTTTTTGTAAAAGATAGCTTTTCCTCCACTTTATATAACTCTTGAATTTCTTTGGCTTTCCCCCTGGGGATGGTCTCTGAATCCTCTAAAAACTGAAGTTCCCTCTTTAAAAATTCAAACTCATTCTGTTTTACTTTCCGCTTGGTCACTAATCTCGCCCCTCTCTGTATAAAAATATCTTTAAGGTACCACTTCTTTCTAATCCCATTTTAACAATTATATGATTTTTTAGTTAATTTTTCCCAAAAACAACCTAATTTTCTTCCGATATGTTATTGTTCCCCCATAAAAATTTCAATCTTTTTCAAGATCATTCTCAGTTGCACGTCATAAAAACTTTTTCCATAAGATAGAAATAAAAGCGGTTTATTCTGCTGAAAAAGGAAGATGTGGTGCTTCCAGATGAGTAAAAATCAAGATTATTTATTTCAAAACCTTCAAGAACAAAATATGACATTTGAGCATGTATTTAGCCAAATTGTTTCTTTCATGAAATCTGACCCTTTGGGAAACTACAGATTAATGGTCGGAACAGACTCACAGGTTCATCGATCGTATACTGTTTTTATCACGGGTATTGTCATTCAAAATGAAGGGAACGGGGTATGGGCTTGTATTCGGAAATACGTTGTTCCACGAAAAATGCTTCACCTGCATGAACGGATTTCCCTTGAATTATCCCTGACAGAGGAAATCGTCTCCATGTTTACAGAGGGGCGAAAAAATGAGCTCATCAATATTATTCTTCCGCACCTTTATCAGGGGGCAACCTTTGTTATGGAAGGACATATTGATATTGGGGCAGGAAAACGGAATAAAACCAGCGCATTTGTAAAAGAAATGGTAACCAGAATGGAGTCAATGGGGGTCGAGCCAAAAATCAAACCGGATGCTTTTGTCGCTTCAAGCTATGCAAACCGCTACACAAAATAAAAGCCTGACACCCAGCACGCTAACCAAGCGCCCTGAGAGTCAGGCAAACAGGCTAAAAACAACATTGTCCACCCCACATGGACAAAACGACCGATTTGTCCACGGACGGTGCCTGTCACTTTTTTTATGCTGTCACTTTTAAATTTATAAACAGTCCAATTCTACGGTGACGGTTGTGCCGACACCGATTTGGCTTTGTATTTTCATTGTTCCACAATGTTCTTGGATGATTTTATTGCTAACGGTTAATCCGAGCCCAATTCCTTTATCTTTTGTGGTGTAAAAGGGGGTTCCTAGGTAATTCAAGCGTTCCTGTTCAATCCCCACACCTTCGTCCGTAAAGCTAATCACGACCCGATTGTGGTCCACTTTTTCTACATTAATATGTACAGTCCCGCCTTTTGGCATGGCTTCTATTGCATTTTTCAAAAAGTTAACAAATACTTGTTTAAGCTGATGCATACTGCAATTAATCTCAACATGATCAGTTGGATAATTTATTTTGATTTCTACTCCATGCAAGAGTGCCTGTGGATGCAGGACATTAATGGTGCTGTCCAAGATCAAAGTTAACTGTTCCCGTTCAAAATGGATTGCTTGTGGTTTTGCTAAAGACATAAACTCATTCACAATCATATCAATCCGGTCCAATTCGTTCGTAATAATTGATAAGTATTGGTCATTCTTTTCCTTATTTGTCGTACTTTTTAAAAGTTTGGAGAACCCCTTTAAAGATGTTAACGGATTTCGGATTTCATGGGCAACACCTGCCGCTAATTGTCCAATGATGGAGAGCCTATCCAAATTCCGAAACGCAGCATCATTGTTCACTCTCTCGGTTATATCCCTTCCTACCGTGACATATGATTCAACTTCTTTTTTTTCATTAAAAATTGGACTAATATTGGATTCAGAATGAAAAATTTCGTTCGTACTTGTCTTCATTTTCACTTGAAAAACTTGAGATTCCCCTGTTTCCTCTATTTTTTGAAACATCTTTTTGAAATCTTCCATTTCCTCAGGAAAAACCAAATCAAATATACTTTTGCCTACTAATTGCTCGGGGGTGTATCCAATTCTTTGTTCATGAGATGGGGAAGCATAGAGAATATCATAATCCTTTGAATAAACTTTTATCATATCGGTTGTATTTTCCGTAATTAATTTATACAATTCACGTGTTCGTTTTAACTCTTTTTCCATTAAAACCGTATGGGTGATATCACGATAAGTCGCAATAATGGCGATCATATCACCATTCGAATTTCGAAAAGGTGAATAGGTAACCGATATGTCAAGGGCTGTGCCATCTTTATGAAACCGTTGAATAATCATATTGGTAAACGATTTGCCTTGTTTGACCTCTTTAATAATTTCCTTCACTATATCGGAATGTGGAATTTCATCAAACCTCTTTCCAATAACATCTTCCTCTGTAAAACCGAAAATCTGTGTATACACAGGGTTTATGCGAATGAATCGATTTTCCATATCGACGATCGCAAATCCGTCTGCTGTACAATTGAGAAACAGATCAATTAATTCATCAGGATTATATAAGACCGATTCATTTCCATTACCAAAAATCGGGATACTAATCGACATAGAAATCTCTCCCACCGCTACAAATATTCTCTCCATCCATTTTACTGAATTTTACGGCAAATAAAAGAACTTTTTTGAATATAGCGACAAAACCGAATAAGGTGACAGGCACCGCTCGTGGACAAAGCGGTTGATTTGTCCACACCACGTGGACACGGGTATGATCTCCTTTAATTAAGGAGGACAAAAATATGGATTAGAAAGGCTGCCAAGAGGATCATAGCTGAGGTAAGGTGGAATTTACGCCGAAATCCGGAGGACTTCTTATAACGCAAATAGCCGGCAAATAATGTAACCGAAAGCATTAGGATTGCAAGATAACCGCTTACAAACTTTACATGAGTATAACCTACCAGCGGCCCCACCTTACTTAAATTAATCAACGCATGGGCCAAAATAAGAATGGTGGCGGAGACTCCTATTTTTATATGCCACTTCATTAAAGCTCTTGAAAACTTCGCCAGGCGAATCTTCACATTTCGTTGCGAAGTATTCCGAATCACAAGAAAAATGAAATACATATTCACATTCACGATGAAAAAAATCACAGCAATCTGTGCCAATAATTGAGCTAAAACCACACTGGAACTATCATGAGGGCTTATTATCCAAATATATACTGTCAAAATAACGACTAATGCAGTATTAACAATCAGCCAAAGCCGGTGATACAAAATAATCCCCTTCTTCCATAGTGGATTTGCATGTTGCCTACAAAAAAATTGGGGGCTGACACCAAGATACATTACAACAATAACAACTTGAGACTCAGTCCCCAATATTATATGGCTTCTTTTACTACTTTTTCCATTTCCTTTACAACTTTAAAACCACCATTTCTTAACTATTATGGCCTTCACATTTAGTCAAAAAAACACCTGGATACAGATATCCAGGTGCTACAATTTAATTAAGTTCAAATCTTCCGCACTAGGGTCCCCATCCCAGTTGGACAACAGTTGACATCCCTTATCAACATAATTAAACCGTTTCGGCAACCTTCTGCTGCTGCAGCATTGTCCCGTTCGCTGCAAAGTTGGTGTGCCATGAAAGTGCTTTTTCTAATACGTGAGGGGTCTGACCTCCCCGAACAAGAGCCTCACGATAATATTCTCGAAGCTGCTCGCGATACATCGGATGTGCACAGCGCTCGATGATCAGTTCCACCCGCTGCCGTGGAGCCAATCCGCGCAAATCTGCATATCCTTGTTCCGTCACAATCACATCAACATCATGCTCTGTATGATCAACGTGTGAAACAAACGGAACAATACTTGAAATTTTCCCGCCTTTGGCAATCGATTTTGTAACGAAAATAGCTAAGCGGGCATTCCGGGCAAAATCACCGGATCCGCCGATACCGTTCATCATTTTCGTTCCTAACACATGGGTAGAATTAACATTCCCGTAAATATCTAATTCTAATGCAGTGTTAATCGAAATCAAGCCAAGACGGCGGATGATTTCCGGATGATTGGAAATCTCCTGCGGCCGCATAATCAACTGATCCCGATACCGATCAAAGTTTGCAGAGACCTCTTTCATTTTTGCATCCGAAAGCGTAATCGAACAGCAGGATGCAAACTGAACCTTTCCTGCGTCCATTAAATCAAATACGGCGTCCTGTAATACCTCTGAATAAACCTCTAAATCATGAAACTCTGAATCGACCATTCCATGAAGAACCGCATTAGCAATCGAACCAATTCCAGATTGCAGCGGGGCAAGACGTTCCGTCAGCCTGCCGGCAGCAATCTCTTTACGCAAAAATTCCATTAAATGCTGGGCCATGACAACCGTTTCCTCATCAGGTGGAACAATCGTAGACGGAGAGTCCAGCTGATTGGTAAATACAATCCCCTTAACCTTTTCAAGATCCACCGGAATTCCAATTGTCCCAATCCGGTCATCCACTTTCGTTAAAGGAATCGGGTCCCGTTCTCCCTGTTTTCCAAGCTCATATAAATCATGCAGGCCTTCTAGGTTCACCCGATGAGCCAAATTGATTTCAATAATAATGGACTTGGCATTTGCCGCGAACGATAAGGAGTTCCCAATCGAAGTCGTTGGAACCACCATTCCATCTTCCGTTATTGAGAACGCTTCCAAAATTGCCACATCAATCGGGTCCATTACATTTGCACGAACCAATTCAGCGGTGTGTGATAAATGCTGATCGACAAACAAAATCTCACCATTGTTAATTTTGCTCCTCATGGTAGGATCCGCTTGAAACGGAAGACGTTTTCCTAAAATCCCCGCTTCGGCAAAAAGCTTATCCACATCGGAACCTAAAGAAGCCCCGGTATACACATTCACCTTAAAGGATTCCTTTTCCGCCCGTTTCACTAACGCAAAAGGAACCGCTTTCACATCGCCGGCACGTGTAAATCCACTTAACCCTAATGTCATCCCATCTTGAATCCATGATGCTGCTTCCTCAGGTGTTACCACCCGATCCCAGAGCTTTGAATCACGAATCCGCTCAAGCCGTTTATCCATATCCCATCCAACCCCCTTACCTAAGATTTTACAGATAAGGTTGATCATTTGGGGATTTTAAGGATTAGTTACGAAAAATTCAGATAAAACAGCAATTCCAATGGATAAAACAGAATTTTTAAAATCCAAGCAAGCGGCGAAAATAACTGGAATAGGATTGACTTACAGGAACTTGATCACCATTATCCATCGAAAGAACAAAAGTAGAATGGGTATCAGGATAAATCGCTTTAATATGATTCACATTCACAATAAACGAGCGATGACAGCGGATAAAATAATCCTTTGGCAGCAGAAATTCAAATTCCTGAAGGGAGTATTTATGCGTCCCGCTATGCTCCTTGCCAAAAACATACGTCTTTTTATCCTTGGCTTCAAAGTAAATCACCTGTGAAAAAGGAATCGGAATCCAGCCATCCTCTGTTTTAATCGTTACAACTAATTTCCCGCTCGTTAACGTTGGAAATATAGCTGTTACGCAACCTTCTAGCTTTCCAGCATGAAAAAAGGGCACAGCCATCCCATGATAAGGAATGCCAAAAACATCACGATCAATAAATTCGGAAATTTTTTGCTTCATGTGAAGCGCTTTAAACGCAATTGTCCCTTCTTTTATCGAATCACCAGGTCTAATCTTTAAATCCACCCTCTTACTTGGCCGATAATAGATATATTCCTTTGTATTGGATACCGCAATGGAAATTTCATCAGAAAACAATTCACTGATTACATCTAGAAGAGAAACGACAGTAATGCTTTCCATAATCCGGCCCCTCCTCCTACAAAATTTCACAACGCCCGTTCTACCTCCTAAGGTTGGCACATTGTGACATGCACTTAAAATTCTACTATAATAGTATACCATTTATACATCCGACCCTATCCGCTCAATCCTAGTCCCCCCTAGAAGACCACTTGGTTCCTAAGTTCTAAAAAAACAGACACCGATATACAAGCGGTGTCTGCTTCCATATTTTATTTAATGGCTATGTTAAACTTAGTTGTTGATTTCCGCTCCAGGCACAAGCGGTTCGGGAAGCCTCCTCGTCGCTTCGTTCCTGCAGGGTCTCCCCTATCCCACTTCAAATGTGTCGAAGGTTGTAGAACTTTGTATTCATATTAGTTTGATTTTATCATCACCCGTGACAAAATTTTATTGTAAGTTTTTTCAAATTACCATATTTAAATTTTCATTGAACGAAGTTTATAAGCATGCTAGTATATATAGTAATATAATAATTCCTTTAAAAATCAGTCCAGAGAGGCTGAAAAGGGCGCGTAATAATGAAATAGGCTTAGTCTATCCATGCCCTTTTGTCCTCTGTGATGAAAGGGCATTTTTAGTATTACGCAGTACTCTTTTTAACGTAGTCCTGTGAGGCTTGAAAAGAGAATGGAAGATTCATTTACTGAATTAAGTATCCATTCCCTTCAAACATTTGTAAAAAACTGGAGGGTATCAAAAATGAACTATCAGAAAAAAACAGTTGTTGCGTCTGTAACGGGCTTAACACTAGAAGGCATGGACATTATGTTTATCTCCTTCGCCATGTCGATGATTATTGCCAATTTTCACATTGATTTAGCTACAGGAGGACTTATTTCTTCGATTACGAATCTAGGAATGCTTGCAGGCGGAGTGATTTTTGGAATTCTTGCAGATAAGTTTGGCCGGGTTCGGACGTTTACGTATAGTATTCTCTTCTTTGCCATCGGTACAGCTTTAACCGGAATGGCAACTAATATAGAACAAGTTTACATTTTCAGATTTATCGCCGGGCTCGGTGCAGGTGGGGAATACGGAATTGGGATGACGCTAGTAGCAGAGGCATGGCCAAAGGAAAAACAAGGCAGGGCCTCATCTTATGTAAGTATTGGTGCTCAATTTGGGGTTATTATCGCAGCCGTACTAAGTGCGATCATCCTTCCTGCATTCGGCTGGAGAGCATTGTTTTTTGTCGGAATTATTCCGGTTATATTTGCCATTATGGTACGTAAAAACTTAAAGGAATCACCGGAATGGCTGGCAGCTCAAAAACGCCAAAAGGCAGATAAAAGACTCGAAAAAAGCAAACTTCCTCAATTATTTGCTACACCGAGAACATCCATGACCACCATTTCATTAGCGATTATGGCAACAGTACAAATTGCCGGCTATAACGGCTTGATGATTTGGCTGCCATCTATGCTGCAAAAATCACAAGGATTGTCCGTTTCAAGTTCGGCTTTATGGACGATCAGCACGGCAGTTGGGATGTTGATTGGAATGCTGACCTTTGGTCAATTCATCGACCGCCTTGGAATGAAACGTTCTTACGGGATTTTCTTACTTGCTTCGGCCTCTGCGGTGTTTTTATACTCGCAAGCAGCAGGTAGTGCAGCTGTACTCATTGGCGGGGCAATCGTTGGGTTCTTTTCAAACGGAATGTTTGCCGGCTATGGCGCACTTATTAGCAGTTACTATCCAGTTCAAATCCGCAGTACCGCCACAAACGCCATTTTTAACTTTGGACGTGCACTTGGAGGACTGTCGCCAATCCTGGTTGGCTACATTTTGCAAAACTATGATATGACTGTCGCGATGACTTATTTGGCGGTTCTTTACTGTGTATCCTTTATTGTGATGCTTGCTCTTAAAAGAAATCATCGGGCGGAAGCTGTAGAATTGAAGCGGGCTGGTTAAGCAATCGAGGTATAGATAAAAAGGGAAGTCTGCCCAAACTTCCCTTTTTAATTTATAGCACCTTGCTCACGAGAGCCTTTTTTCACTCATGCTGTGGGTTACCGAATAACTGAATCGGTTCATTTTCCTCTACAATATACCCTCCATCCATAAAAAATGAGCTTTCTATCACATCATGGCATCTAGCTTTGTTTTAAAATATGGCTTGTTTTAATTATTTTCCTCAAGGCATTGATAGACCGCCATCATATCTCGTTTATTCAATTCACGAATACGATTGAAAATTGGAATATCTCGGGCAGCTTCAAGATTTGAGCTTCCAGCAACTACATCTCTTACTTTTCCAGTTAACCAAGTTTGTACATCTATACCATCGACGATTTCCTTACGACCCTCATCATTAATGCCACTTGCATAACAACTAACACATGGAACCGATAATTTAAACACGCCATCATGAAGATTATCTTCTGAAATTACTTTCTTCCCTTTGCAGAACGGGCATGGCTGACTTGCTTTAATCTTATTAATTTGGGTAACAATTTTTTTGTAACCAAACGCTTCATAGACATAGGTTAGTTTTTTGTATTTACCATTGGTGAAATACTTATCAATAATGGTTTCTCTCGTTTCGGTAATATTGGCAAAATCACAGACGGTGATCCGATTTTTGCTGCTTATTTCTTCGATACTGCCTTTAATACTGTCCCAAAATGGTAATACATTTTGTAACACTATTTCATACCCAACAAAGCTTGCTCGTTCCAGTTCGAACATTTTCAAGCGTACTTGAGTTTCCCTTGGAAGTAAGGAGACATCTTCCGTAAGTGGCATATCTCCGCCGACAATCGCTTTTAGTTTTTCCAATTCCGGTAACTTCCCTATTGTTTTTATGACCTGATCAATAGGCTGATCAATCATCACTCGAATATCAGTATCACTATAGATTAGCTTTTTATGGTGATTCAGCACTGTTCCTTGGCAGACTGGGCAGTTAATCATCTCTCTGGATGCTTTCATTTGCTCTTTAATGATTGATTTCGAAATAACCATATACATCCCAATGATTTTATTAAAGCCCTCCCATGTCCGCCGTGTCTTTCCTTCTTTATCATAGAATGTCTTTTCCCAATAACCGTATAGAAAGGTATGCTTCTCTGCTTCCGTCATTTCATTATAACTTTTACTAATATCTTGACCGAGCTCATTCTTAATCTCTTCAAAGAGGAATTGTAATTTTGGATATTTATAATGTTTTAATACCTTCATCACGTCTGGATGTAGGAGGCCATCCCAGAATGGAACGGTTTTGTCCTGAATAACAACATCTATATCAAATTTTTCAATCATCCTGCGGCCAGAACAATATGGACAATGATTTTCTTGATGATAAAAATCGAAACTTCTTGTATCTTTATTGGTTGGATGCGCCGCAACAATATGGTTGATGATGCCGCCAATTTCATAAAGAAAACTATATTGACTATACAAATGTCTTTCAAGATCAATGGCGATGACGGGTGCTATAGTGTCAGATTCATATTCACCATAAATCAGACGGGCCATGGATGATAAGCTTTTTAAGATACCGCCCTTATAGACGTTTTCGGCATTTTTAAAATAGGCAATATGATTTTCTTGTAAGTAGTAAATACCATTTTGAGGCTTAAGTGTTGAGGAAATGTGCAATGGCGCCACATTTTCTGCACTGTTATTTTGACGAAAAAAATCATCATGACCAACAACATCAAGATGCTCGACAGGTGCAAGCTGTCTTTTACCAAAATCAATAATAAAATCAGAGCTTTCCAGCATATAGGCGTTATGTTCAATCATCACGATAGAAACCGATTCATCTTGTAGAATGACCCGTACACTATCAATAAATTGGTTTAAAATATTTTGTGACAAACCCTTTGAAGGCTCGTCAAAAATAAACAGCGTATGCGGGTTTCTTGAGTTCGAAAACAGCTCAGAAACTAAATGGACACATTGAAATTCACCTGTCGATAAAGACTGTGTTTTTCTTTCCAACGTCAAATAACCAAGCCCAAGTTTGATCAATAAACTCAAGCGCTTGTGAGTAATGTCTTCATTTGGAAGTTCATCAATAATATCTTCAATTGAACGCTGAAAAATATCCTCAATATCTTCACTGTATTTAGTTAGTCTCCTTTTGATATCAAGAAACGTCGCAACGGTTGACCGGCTGGTAATTGATTGGTTTCGGTCCTGCCCTACCATGACCAGTTTATCTTTTGGGTATCGCTTTAGAAAATCCTTGGCAATACACTCATTGACGAGAGTGGATTTACCACTTCCAGACTCACCCGTAAAGGTGACCAGTCTATTTTTAGGAATCTGAATTTCTCTGATTTGAATATTACGACAATAAAGATCTTGAAATTGATAGAATTCAGGTGGCATGGACGGATTTCGTTCCCAATTGATAGGTTTTGGACGTGGCGATTCTTCCACGATTTTCCCACCATATTTCCCACTGCCAGGTCCAAAGAATAATTGCTCTTCCGTTGCATCGAGTACCGTGTCAGAATGATCAATCAGCCAAATTTGATTCCTATAGCCTAATTGTGTAATCTGTTCTAATATCTTCAATAGTGTTTCATGATCCATTCCAACGGAGATTTCATCAATAATAATTACCGTATTGCTACTTGCTGCCATGAATTCCGCCAAGTAAAGCCTTGTTAATTCCCCTCCTGACAATGTGCCCATGATCCGATTTAATGTTAAGTACCCAATATTCATATTGATAATATTTTTAAGAATAAGTTGTTTCGCCTCACTAATATGTAAAACCTCTGCAAGTGAAAGGATGGATTCAATGCTTAATTCATTGATATCTGAAATACTATGTGGTTTTTCAAATAATTCGAGTTGTTTCTGCTCAACTTCTAGATTATAGCGCCGGCCTTTACACTTTGGACATTCGACATTTTTGGTAGTTCCCCGTCCTTTACAAGCCGGACACCAGCCTAATTCATTATTAAAGGAAAAAACTTCTGGGGAAAGATGATATATTTCAGCAAGCCTAACGCGAATCTCTGTAAAGACGCCGGTATGGGTGCCAATTGTTGAACGCGGATTGGAGGAAATCGATGATCTTCCAAGAAAAAGTACTAAAGGCATCTCTTCCATTTTGATGGCACTGAAATTTGTTTCCATAATATTTGGAAATAAATACTGGTATTCAGCCTTTGGTAATAAGGAAACGAGACGCTTCTTGGATTCTTCACCAATGGTTTGACAAAATGTGGTTTTACCAGATCCAGACAAACCAGCGATTCCTAACGATTGATCTTCCGGCAAGACCGCATCTAAACGGTTAATATTGTTGGCAATTAATTGATTTATTTTCATTGGATATCCTCTCCATTTCTCTAAATCTAGTATTGCCATGTTAGCACAACTTCAAATGAATTTGTTGTGTGTTTTGTATTAATATTTGTACTAATAAAAGAAAACGGCCCAGTCCTAAACCGAGCCCTTTTCTTTTTCCCTATTCATTTCACTTGTTACTCCTCAGAATCATCCCCGTACGCCTCAATCGTTTTATCCCGGCAATCCAGACATTCGCTGCGATTCCTTTCACAGGGGGCTAATTCTTGATGGCAACTGATACACTTGTCTACTAAATCTCTGATCATGTTCATATACAATTCCACCTCTCCAGGTTTTTCTAGTGATTCTTTGACTCATATAGCAAAAAAAGCCAGCTGTATTAATCGGAATAATTCCGGATAATACAACTGGCTTTGATCTACTTTATGTATCCGATCTCTCGGAGTTCAGAAGATTCATCAGTTTGTTTACTTATTGAGTTCAAAGAATATATTCACTGCTCTTGAAAGAGGTAATCCTTCTGGGAGTGAATTTTGGTAATTTTATACTATAATATTATAAACACGCTGTCAATAGTAATTACTAATATAAGTAAAATCTCTCTACATTCATTTGAGTATTTCTTCAAGAAGGCCGATTTTCTTATTTCTCTCTCTTCTTACTTGCACCGCTTGGTTTACTGTAACTGCAGTAAACCGGATCTTGGCAGCTGGTCTAAGCTGTGCGATTAAATCAAGATCGGGGCTAATCACCGTTCCTATCGTCATAAAGCCTCCTCCTGTCGTCGCATCTTTTAGAAACAAAATTATTTCTTCACTATTAGGTAGTACAATGCCTCCTAATGGATAAGTCGTATCCACAACATTTGAAAACCCGCTGCCAGCGCCAAACGGAGTTTCGTCATTTTTTATATTTATTGAAGGCCCTTGGCATCGATAGGCTATCCTACTTGATTCAGTGGAGACGGTCCATTCATTATTAAGCAAGGTCCGAACTCCCTCATCGGTTAGCAGGTAACTAGCAAACCCTAAGACTACTCTTACTTGGATTTCTTGCTCGTTGATCGGAATAAACTCAGAAGGAATGGCTTTTCCTACATTTTTAAAAACACCCGGCAGAGGTTCACCAATGTCAATTTCATCTCCAGCTTTTAAATTCCTCCCCTTGAATCCTCCTAAACCGGTCGTTTGATAGGTGGATTTACTTCCCATCACTTCGGGGACTTGAATTCCCCCTGATACACATAAATAGCTGAAAACACCTAATTGGTTAAATTTAAATGACATAACGTCACCTGGTTTAACCTCCACCGCCTGCCACATCGGAATCAGTCGTTCATTGAGATAGGAGGAAACTGGAGCGCCAGTAATGACAATCATCGTTTTTTTGTAAAATTCCAGTTTCGGCCCCAGCAATGTTATTTCAAGCGCTGCATAGTTAACTGGATTGCCCAAAAGTATATTCCCTATCTGATAAGAATATTGATCAGCAGCTCCTGAAGGCGGCATCCCCAGATGATAATAACCATCCCTTCCTAAATCTTGAACAGTGGTTGATAAGCCGGGTTCAATTACTTTAAGCATTTAAAAATCCTCCATCAGTTCACGAATATACATTTTTCCTTTTGTAAGGTACTCCTCAGGGGAAAACACTACTTCTTTGATATGATAAGTGAATGTTCCGCTTTCTACTTCGGAGCGAATTTTCCTATATTCAATTTCATCAATAGGACGGTATTTCCAAATATCCCCTGGACGAGCAAGCACGACATTCTGCAAGTCTTCTAAACGAAACCCAGTATCAAAGACAGGAACGGCTGACATGCCAATCAATTGGTAACTACCTGGGGAATCAACTGGATAGACTGCGGTAAATGCCCCGCCGATACCTACCGCACGATTTGGAGTCTCTGTACGGGGACTGGAGTATTTTGGAACTTGGATGATTTCTTCCTTGGACAAACCTAATGGGAAGCACCAGGCTATTCCCGGAATATAACCCGTCATAGTAATAAAATAGGGTATGGATGAATGGGCCTCTATAAAGGCATTCCTTTCCTTAAAACCATTAACTCTCATGGCAAACTCAAAGTCTGTCAAGTCCGGATGCTGATGTCTATTTTTATATTTAAAGGAGTATTCTCGAGTAAGGGGATCATCGTACCAGGTTGGAATTTCAACGATCTTCGTCAAAAGATTCATTTCAGATAGATGGCTTTTGTTCATGTCTATATCCATCAGATAATCATGCAAATCAGTTGAAGTTATCATCTCGGGATCATATCGAACGAGATAGGAAGTGTTCGCAGGACAGATATCAATAATCCCCGGTATGTTTCTCCTTCGCAATTCATCAGTGATTGCCAGAGCTTTAAAATTATTCTCAAGACTCATCTCTCTGGAAATTTCCGCATAAATATATTCGTCCCCTAGAAAATCAAATTTGGTTTCAGGTAACGTAAACATCGAGGTTACTCCTTTCTCCTTCGTTAAACAGCTTATTGATCCTTCGGCTAATGGTCGCCGGACTTATTCCGAGTACTTGAGCGGCTTTAGCTGCTGTACCATATTTATCCATCGCACTTCTAATTAACTGCGCCTCTACTTCTTCGACTGCTTCTTTTAAGGGAACAATGGAATGAATAATAGCTTTAAACTTTGTTTCTTTTGACTCTCCATAAAGAACTGCCATCACATCTTCTCCGGTAATAGAGTTTTCTCTCGTGGTTACGACTAATCGCTCAATCACATTTTGTAATTCTCTTACATTACCCGGCCAATCATAACATTCAAGAACATCCAATGCCTTTCTCGTTAAGGCCTTTTCCCATTTGTAAGTAGCATTAAACTGTTCTAGGAAATTCACAGATAAACAGCTGATATCATGATTTCTTTCTCTTAGTGGTGGAATCGTTACCGGGATTACATTCAAACGATAGTAAAGATCTTCTCTAAATTTGTTTTCTTCGATCAATTTCTTTATGTCCCTATTCGTTGCCGCGATTACCCTTACATCCACTTTCTTACTTTTAACGCCACCAATTCGCATAACTTCTCTTTCTTGTAACACTCTAAGAAGTTTAACCTGCAAGTTCAAGGGGAGTTCAGTAATTTCATCTAAGAAAATGGTACCCTGATTGGCCAATTCAAACATTCCGGGTTTACCATTTTTATCCGCCCCGGTGAAAGCCCCTTTTTCGTAGCCGAAAAATTCACTTTCGATCAGATTTTCAGGTATGGCTCCGCAATTTACTCTTATTAAAGGATACTCACTTCTCTGACTATAAGAATGAATTGTTTGAGCAAACACTTCTTTCCCTACCCCGGATTCTCCATAAAGCAAAACTGTAGAATCCACTGAGGCGATTTGTTTAATTTGCTCAACTAAATTTTCCATCACTTTAGAACGATAGATTAGTTTTTTTTCATGGTCCTTACGTTTGATCATTTCATCTAGTTCTTGTTTAATTAAATTGGATTTTTGTTTTTCTATCTCCAACTCTTCCCGAAGCTGGTTAATTTCCGTGATATCCCTTGAAATAATGACTACCTTTTCTAATTTATCTTCGTAAAAAATGGGTGTAGCAACGGACCAGATCTTTCTTCCTCTCGCGTTTTCATGAACAAAAATCCCTTTGCCTTTTTTCCGAGTCTCTTCCAGTATATTTTGTTTAAAAAAACCTCTCTGTTGAAGTTCATTTACCTTTTTCCCAATCAATTGATTGGAAGATTGCAACATCCAAAAATCTTTGAGAAAGGTACCTGCTGCACGGATAATTTCTCCTTTAGAATCAATGACAAGAATTTCTTCGTCCGCGGAAGAGTAAATGGCTTTTAAATCTTCATTTAAACTTCTGACCCACTCTAGTTCGTTTATCGCTTCTTCTAATTGTTCGCGGAGATGAAAAATATGAATGATTCCTTCAATCTTTCCGTCATTAAAAAGTGGAGAGAAGTTTCCGATTATCTGCTTAAAATTAATGGAGTTGTTTACATTTACGAACTGTTTTCCATTCAAGACATCTTCTAGCTTATCTATCGCAAGTAATGTTTTATAATTCCTGTTCATTAAGAAACGACTAGATAATCCCAGTATATTTTCCGCCATCTCATTAACAGAGGTGATACCTAATTTATGATCCGTTGTAATGACTCCAATCCGGGCACTATTAAAGATTTGGCTTTTTTGTTGCAATTTAAGTTGTGTTAATTTGTTCCTTGCATCCTCTAACGAACAATATCCCACCACTTTGCCATGCTCATCTATCCCGAGAACAACCGATACATTATGAAAGAACTCAACCGAATTTTGAAATGGTACTAATAACACATCCGTTTGATATTCAACCCTTTTTTGAAGGTCTCCATTTTCAACTATTTGTTTAATTAATTCCTGATGATTGAAGTATCCAACTATCGTCCCATTATCCTTTACAAAAACCACTTCATCTCCTTCGTTACAAATCAACTCCATAGCTTCATGTAAAGAAGACTGATGGTTGATGGTTGTTGAAATCGGTTTCAAAAGATCTTTCCAAAGGATCATCTTTTCACCTCCAGAACTTTATTAAAGAAATAATTCCGTAACAATTTGAACGTATTTTATTCTATTTTACTATTAAATTTCATATTTGAAAATGAATGTTGTTAGACTTTATAAAATCTTTTAATTATTATAATAAATTTCAAAATTGAAATATATATTATATTCAGTGGACAGCGCGTGTAAATTATTAAAACTAAAACCCTTGGTCCTGTAGCAGGATCAAGGGTTTTCTGATACAACCTAATTATTCTTCCCAGTATTGCAACGTTCTTTTATACAACATTTCCCGATACTGCTTCGTAGATTTAGGAAGGATTTCACCTGTGTGATCATCAAGCACCACACCATAACGCCGGATTAAATCAAGCCGATCAATTTCACCCGCATTGTATAATCTTTGCACTTCCGAAATATCCATTGTCAACCAAGCTTTCCGATTGAACCTTATATATCCCCTTTCGCGTGCAGTAGCTTTTTCATCGATCTCATAAAGATCAATTTCTTTATCCATTTCTGAAATAATTACACCATAATCTTTTTTAGCTCGTTCGATAGAAACATAGCCATCAATAATATCTTCCAAGACCTGTTTTGGCTCTCTTTCTAACGGATCCCCTAATCCACCGCCACCAGCAGAAGGGCGAACAAATTCATCACCTTGCCCGACTTTCACATTCGAGAAAATGGTCCCTAAAAACTGCTCACTTTCTTTTCCAGGGTTCAACCAAACCCCTTGCGGATAAGACGGCAGCCCTCCAAAGATTCCCCATGTGATGGATCTTGAACGGTCACAACAATATGACATGACGGTCCGATCGATTTGGGAGAGAATCCCCCCCTTTTCAACCCCACAACCACCACGATACTTACCAGGTCCGCCGGAATCCGTAATGATGCTATGGTGTGTAGTAACGACAGGAGAAAGCCGCTCTTGTCCTTCGCATGGCTGTATGCTTAAACCAACTCCAAATACTGGAGAAAGAGCATTCGCCCCATCTTTTTCATTTCTTCCCCCATGTCCACCTGCCATCCAATCATACCACATAAAATAATTATCATAGTTTTCTCGCTTATCCCATCCGCCAATTAATAAATATTCTAGATTGAAGGAACAGGCTAATGCCCTTTCAGGCATAACATGTGACCAAAGCTCAAAAATGGCATTCATAATTTTCTCATATGCTCCCGAGCAAAAACCGGAAACCGCAGCTGGCCATGGGGCATTTACCACTGAATTCTCAGGGAGATGCACATCTAGAACTCGATAAAACCCTGAATTGAGAGGAATCTCAGGGAAGAACGTTTTGGTTCCTGCCACAACAGCTGAAAAGGAAGCACCGAACCCGGCATTCAGGAAGCACCCAATGTAGTGATGGGATCCACTCAAATCGTAAAGAATCTTGTCATCCTTAATTTCCATTTTTACCTTGATTGGAATCAAGCCGTCACCTAATTGAGGATCCATGTCGATAAAATCGGCCGTTTCCCAAGTACCATTAGGAAGTTCAGCGACTTTTGACTTGGCTAACCTTTCCACATAATCCTGTACTTCTTCAAACGCTGTAAGAACCGTTTCTTTACCATACTTTCCAATCAACTGTAACAATTGCCTTTCTCCAACTCTAGTAGCTTCCGCTTGGGCACGCAAGTCACCCAACCGTTCCTCCGGAAGGCGCATGTTGGCCACTAAAAGATTGGCCACATCTGCCAAATAGACACCCTTTCTCCAGATTCTGATCGGAGGAATTCGAGTACCCTCACCATAATGTTCTTGAGCTTGAACATCAAAGGAACCAGGGACAGATCCGCCTACATCTGCCCAGTGACCAGTGGACTGCATAAGTGCAATGAGTTCTCCCTCATGGAAAACAGGACGGATGATTCCGACATCGCAAAAATGTGTTCCACCGCGATAGGGGTCATTAATCAGAAAGACATCTCCAGGATGAATGTCATCACCAAAATCTTCAAGAATCGCTTTGGCTTTTAAATGTAAAGTTCCGACGTGTACCGAGATATCCTGTGTTCCCTGCATAACTGTGTTCCCTTTTGCATCGCATAGCGCTGAACTAAAGTCACGATTATAGATAACAAAAGAATAACAAGTTCTTAAAATCTGCTCAGAAATTTGGTCTACCAAGTTTACAAATGCATTCTTTAGAACCTCAAATGTTACCGGATCTAACTTACTCTTATATCCCTTTGTTGTCCCTTCATATATCTGGTTCATACTATGCCTCCTTCTTGACATGGGTCATAATGATATTTTTATATTCATCTACTTTTACAATGAATTCTGGCGGTATTACGGTAGTGGAATCCATCTGTTCTACAATTGCCGGGCCGGAAAATTCAGCTAAGGCAGGAATTTTATCACGGTTGTAGATTGGTGTTTTGACGTACCCGCCACCTTCCTCAAAATATACATCTCTATATTCTGCTAAAGCGTCATCTAATGTTCCAATGGGTTCGAACTTAGGAAGCGCAGGTTTTGGTGAAATACCGACAGCTGCCACTCGAATACCGTGAATTTCAACCACTTGTTCACGATCGGAAAAAGAAAATTCCCTTTGATGTTCTTGGTGGAATCGTTCCAACGCTTCCTCCAGGGAACGAATAGGACGACCTACAGGTACCTCTAAGGAACGCCATTGTCCCATATACCTCATTTCTAAATGGCGGATAAGGTTCATATTTTCCGGCTCTATCCCATCTGCTTCCAGCAGTTTCACCGCTTCTTCTTCCAACTTGGCAAATTCACTTTCTAATTCGTTACCCGTTACATCCGCTGCTACAGCTAGATACGTTTTAGAAAGATCATGACGTACATCTACCAATAAACATCCCATCGCCGAAGTGATCCCCGGGAATGGCGGAACAATGACGGTTGGGATTTCCATTTCCTTTGCTAAATGGGCTCCATGAAGTGCGCCTGCTCCCCCAAACACGACCAATGCAAAATCGCGGGGATCATAGCCGCGGCGAACAGAGATAAGACGTAGAGCATCACACATATTGGCATTGGCCACCTTAATGATAGAATTTGCTGCTTCCTCAGTAGTCAAACCAAAGTATTCTCCAATTTGTTCTTGGATTACTTCTCGGGAAGCTTCTTTATTTAAGGTCATTTTCCCGCTTAGCAGCTTGGTATTCAATCTGCCAAGCAATACGTTCGCATCTGTATTCGTTGGTTTATGGCCGCCCTTCATATAACAAGCAGGACCCGGCGCGGCTCCGGCGCTTTGAGGACCGTTTCGTAAAGCTCCCCCATCGTCAACCCAGGCCAAACTTCCCCCACCTGCTCCGATGGTTAATATTTCGATGCTTGGAAATCCGATTGGATAGCCATACTCAATATACCAATCCTTGGTAACCCTTAGGTCACCGTTATACATCAAGGAGATATCTGTGCTTGTCCCCCCCATATCTAAACCGATTGCATTATTGTACCCGCATAATTTTGCTATGTATGAACCTGCAATAGCACCTGCAGCAATCCCGGAACTCGCTAATCTCGCGGCATACTTAGAAACCGTTTCAGATGTCATGACTCCTCCACCGGAGTGAAGTAAAAGAACGTCACCTTTATATCCCTTATCTCTCATTTCTGTCGTAAGATTTTGAATATAATCATTCAAAAGCGGCCCGAGGACGGCATTTACGATGGTCGTGCTCATTCTTTCGTGTTCAAAAATCTCCGGTAGAGTCTCATTGGATGTACAGACATAAACTCCTGGAAGTTCCTTTTCCAGATTTTCTTTCATTTTCAGCTCATTCGCGCCATTGTTATAAGCATTGATAAAACATATCGCAACCGATTCCACTTCACGCCTTTTCAATATACGAGCCAGATCCTTAGCTTTTTCTTCATCTAATGGGGTGATAACCTTTCCTTCAAAATCTACTCTTTCTTCTACTTCAAAGCGATCACGTCTTTTAATATAAGGAGGAGCCACATCAATATAATTGTCCCATAGTTCCAATTTTGTTCCCCGGCGAATTTCCGGAACATCCCTAAAACCTTGGGTTGTAATTAGGGCAGTTTTAGGTAAATTTCTCGTTATCAACGCATTAAGCCCAACGGTTGTACCATGTGAAAAGAAATGAATATCTTCAGTTGAAACATTGGATTGGGTAATTCCTGTCAAGATCCCCTCAGCTGGATTATGCGGTGTTGAAGATACTTTCGTTACTGAAATTTCCCTTGTTTCTTCATTAAATATAAACACATCGGTAAAGGTTCCCCCTACATCTACGGCCAACTGGTATTTACTCATGTTTCACCCTCCATAATAGAATAATTTAGTTATAATGACTGCTTACTAAACTTGCATTATTGGGAATATTCTGAATTTATAAAGTTATCCTCTCCCACCACTTTTCTAGTTGTAAGCGAATTTAAGTTAATAAAAGTTCACTTGTCCAATAATAATGCAAATAACGTGCCAATATTGAAAATTGACCAATGCCTTGATAATAATAAAGTTGTTTTAAAAAAGGGGGTATTTATTTTTCAAAACTGAAATATGTAATTTCTATATTGAAACAAACCTATAAAGAAAGTTATTTTTCATTCACCAATAGGTTTTATACAGCGCTTTCATTCTGAAATCCCTAAAAAAACTATTTTGTTTTCACTAAAAATTTCAAAAATGAAATATTCATATCATTTTTTCTTATCCTGTTCCATAAATATCAAGGTTTTGGAGATATCATATGAACGGCATTATTCTTGCAACTATATTAAATGAGTAAATTGCTTTGTTTTTAGCAACGATTAGGCTGTATCTCAATCAAATTTAGGAAGGTTGATTATGGCTGGTCATAAAATAAATTAGTATTATACTAACAATCATTTAAGGAGATGTTTCCAATGGCTTCCATCCATACTTACTTTCTAGCCGGACATGCACGTTTACCACAAGGAATGGCTGCAAAAAGTGTTTTTGATACATTGACGATAACAGCGGAAATTGACAATAAATATGGGGTTATTATTGAGGCATCATGTACGTTAGCAACGGAACATGGTAGAAATTATGTAGATGAACTTCTAAAGGGATTAAGTCTGAAGGATGGTATTGATGAACCCATTCGTATTTTGCAAAATCACTATAGAGGCCGAGCGACAAATGCTCTAACAGCTGCACTCAAAGATTTGTTTTATCAATATGAACAATTAAACATTCATAAATAAACCTAAAAAATTCCCACTCTAATGGTTGGCATTTTTAGTAGTGTCCATTAAGACACTTTTAATCCAGAAGAATCTGCCGTCAGTAGCCATTTAAAAAGCTACCTTTCTTGTATTCGGCCATTGTATGGCGATAGTTTACCTTAATATCTAATTAGTCGATACTAAACAATCTAACCTTGTTTGTTGAATAGTCCAAAGGATATTGACAGAAAGATGTCTAACATTTTCCATTTTTCTACACTTATTCCCAAGTGGGAATAACTCATATCTTACCTTCAGGTTAGGTTGTATAATAGACTCTTACAGAATTGTTATACACCCAAGTAAATATAACTCAATAATCTCTTTTTATTAAGCTGGGACAGACTTCAATTTAGCTCAAAAATCAAATTACATTTTTCACAAAAAATAACTTCAAGATAGAAAAAACAGCCAAAATCTAGTAAGATATCCACATGTGACATTAGATAAGGGGTTAAAAAAATGAGCGTATTAAACGTACAAAATTTAAGTCACGGTTTCGGTGATCGTGCGATTTTCAATAATGTGTCTTTTCGACTTTTAAAAGGTGAGCACGTTGGACTAGTTGGGGCAAATGGTGAGGGTAAGTCTACCTTCATGAATATTGTTACTGGGAAGCTGCAACCCGACGAGGGGAAAGTTGAGTGGTCACGAAAAGTTCGTGTTGGTTATTTAGATCAGCATGCTGTGCTTCAAAAAGGCTCTACGATGCGTGACGCTTTGAGTACTGCTTTTCAATATCTTTTTGATACTGAATCAGAGATCAATGAACTTTATGCAAAAATGGGTGATGAAGGCGCTGATATCGATGCATTACTTGCAGAAGTTGGAGAGCTACAAGAAACTTTAGATAGTAATGATTTCTATCGAATTAATTCAAAAGTTGAGGAAGTTGCTCGTGGTCTAGGATTAGATGATGTTGGACTCGATCGAGATGTAGATGATCTTAGCGGTGGTCAACGTACGAAAGTTTTGCTAGCTAAGCTTTTGCTAGAAAAGCCCGAAATCCTATTACTAGACGAGCCTACGAACTATTTGGATGAACAGCATATCGAATGGTTGAAGCGCTATTTACAGGAATATGAGAATGCGTTTATCTTGATTTCACATGATATTCCATTTTTGAACAATGTTGTTAACTTGATCTATCATATGGAAAACCAAGAGTTGAATCGGTATGTTGGTGACTATGATAACTTCTTAAAAATATATGAAATGAAGAAGCAGCAGCTAGAGTCTGCTTACAAGCGTCAACAACAAGAAATTGCTGATTTGAAAGATTTCGTGGCCCGAAACAAGGCAAGTGTTGCGACTCGTAACATGGCGATGTCTCGTCAAAAGAAGCTTGACAAGATGGATATTATTGAATTAGGGAAAGAGAAGCCAAAACCAGAGTTTAACTTCAAAGAAGCTCGTGCAGCTAGTCGTTATATTTTTACGGCTGAAGATCTCGTTATTGGTTACAATGAACCACTTTCCCGCCCTCTGAATTTAAAAATGGAACGCGGACAAAAAATTGCATTCGTGGGTGCAAACGGTATTGGTAAGTCTACTCTTTTAAAAAGTATTCTTGGGTTGATTGATCCGCTGGAGGGTAAAGTGGAACGTGGTGAGTATCAATACATCGGTTACTTCGAGCAGGAAGTTAAACAGTCCAACTACAACACTTGTATTGAAGAGATTTGGAGCGAGTTCCCAAGTATGAATCAGGCTGAAGTCCGTGCTGCTCTTGCAAAATGTGGATTAACGACGAAACATATTGAAAGTAAAATCGAAGTCCTTTCTGGTGGCGAAAAAGCTAAAGTTCGATTGTGTAAAATATTAAACACAGAAACAAATTTATTAATTTTAGACGAACCTACCAATCACTTGGATGTGGACGCAAAAGAAGAATTGAAGCGTGCTTTAAAGGCATATCGCGGAAGTATTTTGATGGTATCCCACGAACCTGATTTCTATCGTGAAATTGCGACCGATATTTGGAATTGTGAGGATTGGACTACGAAAGTGTTTTAAATAAAAGAGTAAGGGGGTACCCAATGAATAAAATTTCACTTGGGTACCCCTTTTTATAAACCATCCAAAATTTTTAATAAAAATATACTTTAGATTTCTTAGTTCGCACATGTAATATTGGATTAATTTTTCTATTTAGAGTATAGCTATTTTTCATTTTCCGATTCAGCCATTTTTTCAACAATATTTCTTCCCTCCTCTTTCCACCAAAGGGCCTCATGAGGATCCTCCAGAATTTCCGCAATTTCATGTTTTTCCTCTACTGCTGGTGCTGATCCCCGCAGCGCTTTCCCCGTGGTTTCCTTTACAAAAAACATGGCGACAAGACCAATTAAACATGCAGCCATAATATAATAAGCTGGAACCATCTTGTTATCTGTCACTTTTATAAGCCACGCCATCACCAATGGAGTTGTTCCGCCAAATAGAGAAACAGAAATATTAAATGTAATGGCCAGCGCAACATATCTTACTTGTGTAAAAAACAAAGAAGGTAGCATAGACGGCATGGTTGCTTCGAAGGTAGCTAAAAGAATAGCTAATATCATCAGCCCTAAAAAAACCGTCAAATTATTCCCGCTTTCAATCATCTTGAAAGAAGGGATGGATAAAAGAATTACCCCAATCAAGCCTCCTAAAATAATGCGTTTATTCCCTATTCGATCACTGAAATAACCCATGAGTAAAACAATGGGAATCATGATAAACATCACAATTAGAATCAACAAAAGACCTTTGGTTTCTTCATAACCGAGGACAACATTTAAATAAGCTGGCATATACGATAACAACATATAATCCACAACATTAAAAAATAAAACTAAAACCATCCCTTTTAACAGTTGTGGCCAATGATAAACAAAAACTTTTTTGATTAACCCTTTTTCATTTTCCTTAGGCTTTTCTTCTTTCATTGCTTCAAAGATAGGAGTCTCTTCCAAATGGTTTCTCAAATAAAGACCAATTAGGCCGATCGGAGCAGCTATAAAGAAAGGAATCCGCCATCCCCAATCCTGCATTTTATCGTCTCCAAGCCAAAAACTGAGAATCGTTACGATGCCGGATCCAGCAATATATCCTACTAATGTTCCTACTTCTAACCCGCTTGACAAAAAGCCTCTTTTTTTATCGGGTGAAGATTACACGATGAATGTCATGGCACCTGAATATTCGCCGCCTGTAGAAAATCCCTGAACTAATCTGGCTAAAAGCAACAATATAGGCGCCAGATTTCCAATTTTCGCATAGCTTGGTATCAACCCCATACTTAAAGTAGCTAGAGACATTAACACTAAAGTGATGGTTAATATTTTTTTTCGTCCTAACTTATCACCCAACATGCCAAAAAACATCCCGCCCAAGAGGACGAACGAGGAATGCCACAGCAAAAGTACCAAATGAATATACTAATTGGAGCGGCCCGGTCACGCCCGAAAAGAACACTTTTCCTATTATTACAGCTAAGTAGGAGTAAATTCCAAAATCAAACCACTCCATCGCGTTTCCAAGAGCAGTTGCTACCACTGCTTTTTTTGTAGCATCTGTATCCACAATGGTAATATCATCTTTTCTTAGTCTCCTTTGGGATTTTTTTCTAAACCCTGCCCATTTTTCCGCATTTTCAACCAATCAGTTCACCCTAATTCATATTAAAAGTCAAATCATGATGTTATTTTAAACTGGCTTCTTCATTGCTATTCAAATAAAATTTTCGTGGAGCTTCTTAATTTTTGGCTTATTTCCAATTGTAAAAATCTATCACCTTATTGCATATATGGGCAAAATTGAACAATACATTCAAAAATAAAGTAATGAATTCAAAAGGAGGAGGAATTTTTAATTATGGAGGAAGAAGGTATGAACTTGTATGCAAAGCAACGAACCTTGTTAAAAGCATTAACGACTGAGTGGCGGACACATGAAAGGATAAAATTATTCGATGTAAGAGGATTAAACAATTTTAAAAAGAAGACTGCCCCCTAAATGAGACTGCCTTCTTATATCTTTTATTTGCCCTTCCAGTTAATGAAAAGCCTGATCAAGGGTTAGAACTGAATCGGGCCCAGGAAACGGAAATGTTTATTTTCACACAAAACGAGCACAATCAAAAACGTAAAGTTTTGGGGTTACACTTTTAACATAAGTTGCGACACACACTCCACATGTGTCGTCTGTGGAAACATATCCACCGGCTGGACTTCTAAGGTTTTATAGCCCCCATCTTCAAGGATCCGTAAATCCCTTGCCAACGTTGCGGGGTTGCAGGATACATAGACAACCTTTTTCGGCTTCATTTCAATAATCGTTTGCAGCAGAGCTTCATCACAGCCTTTACGCGGCGGATCGACAACTAATACATCCGCTGTATTGCCTTCCTTATACCACTTAGGGATTACAACTTCCGCTTCCCCAACGGCAAACTCCGCATTGGTGAAACCGTTTAAAGCTGCATTACGCCGCGCGTCTTCAATCGCTTCCGGAACCACTTCCACACCGAAGACCTTCTTCGCCTTTTGTGCTAAAAATAAAGAAATTGTTCCGATGCCGCAATACGCATCAATGACATTTTCATCACCAGTCAAGCCAGCATATTCGAGTGCCTTATTATAAAGCACTTTTGTTTGAACAGGATTCACTTGATAAAAAGAAAGGGCTGAAATTGCAAACTTTACATCGCCAATATAATCGTAAATAACTTCATTTCCCCATAAAACGGTTGTTTTCTCACCAAGAATGACGTTTGTCCGCTTCGAATTCACGTTATGGACAATCGATTTAATCCTCGGCAGCCGCTTTGAAATTTCTTCGATCAGCTTGTTTTTTTGGGGAATATCTGATGTCCTTGTTATGATCACGACCATTAATTCTCCTGTTTGCTTACCATAACGGGCCATAATATGGCGAAGAACCCCTTTATGCGTTTCCTCCTGATAGGCAGGAATATGAAGCTCACCGCAGATTTCTTTTACCACCTGAACAGCCTCATCGATTTCCGGAAGCTGGATGAGGCTTTCATTCGTATCGACAATTTCATGGCTCCTTGGTTTAAAAAAGCCAGAAATCAGCTTGCCGTCCTTTTCTCCGACTGGAACCTGTGCTTTGTTACGGTAATACCAAGGATGTTCCATGCCTAAAATTGGGTGAACCTTCACGTCCTCGAGCTTTCCGATTCGGGTAAGTACCTGGCGTACCAGATTTTCCTTATACTTCAACTGCCCTTCATAACTAATGTGTTCAAGCTGACAGCCACCGTACTTATTGGCCTCACTGCTGTCGACTTCAACCCGGTAGGGGCTTTTTTCATAAAGCTCGATTAATCTTCCAAAACCGTAGCCCTTGTTCACCTTAATTACCTTCACTTTTGCCTTTTCACCAGGCAGTCCATTAGGAATGAAAAGCGGAAATCCATCCACTTTAGCTACACCTGCTCCATCATGGGTTAAATCTTCAAAAACCACATCTATATATTCATTTTTACTCACTGGTAATGTTTTGCTCATCTAATTCTTCCTTTTCTTCGATTTGACTAGCAAGATTGTATCATATTTAGGATTGGAATACGAAGCACACGTGGTAGAATGAACCGATTAGAAGTAAAATAAGCCTAAACCTTTAACATAAGCAGGTGTACAAGTGTGGATATTAAACATTTACAATATTTTATTGAAGTAACGAATTTTAATAGTTTTTCCCGTGCGGCTGAACATTTGTTTATTACACAGCCAACGATCAGTAAGATGATAAAAAACCTTGAAACTGAGCTAGGAGTGGAGCTTTTTGACCGTTCCCGCAAGCAATTAACGTTAACGGATGCCGGCCGGGTGATCCTTGAGCAGGCAAAATTAATTGATAAAGCTTTTAATAATTTAGAAACAGAACTAGACAATTTATTAGGACTTAAAAAAGGGCATATCCGGATTGGTTTGCCGCCGATTTTTGACGCGGCTATTTTCCTCAAAATTGTTGGAAGCTTTCATGAAAAATATCCTGGTATTACCTTTCAATTAGTGGAGGATGGCTCAAAGAAGATCGAAGAAGATGTGGCGAACAATCTTCTTGATGTCGGTATCATTGTGCTTCCGACGAAAAATGAACTTTTTGAGCATTTTTCTTTTATGGAGGAGGATTTGAATCTTATCCTTCACCCCTCTCACCCGTTTTCTGATCGCTCGGAGGTTGAACTGGTTGAACTACAAAATGAGGCGTTTATTTTATTTAATAAGGATTTTGCCTTAAACGACCGGATTATTCTTTCTTGTAATAGTGTGGGCTTTAACCCGCATATTATCTCTGAAAGTTCACAGCGTTCTTTTATTGAAGAGATGGTTGCCAATAAGCTTGGGGTTTCCCTATTACCGGAAAGTGTATGCCATAACTTAAATCAAAACGTTAGGGCAATTAGAGTGGTTAACCCCTCCATCGGCTGGCATTTAGCGATGATTTGGGGGAAGAATCAATACCTTTCTTATGCGGCGAAAGAGTGGCTGGAGTTTACGAAAAAAGAACTTATAAAGCATTATCACAAATAGGTGCGATATTTAGGTTAAGGTCTCTTTCGATGACCGCGGACGCTCTTTTTTTATCTGCTCGGGCATCTTCGGCCTTTATCGGTGACCGCGGACGCTCTTTTTTTATCTGCTCGGGCATCTTCGGCCTTTATTGGTGACCGTGGACGCTCTTTTCTTATCTACTCGGGCATCTTCGGCCTTTATCGGTGACCGCGGACGCTCTTTTTTATCTTCTCGGGCATCTACTGCCTTTATCGGTGACCGCGGACGCTCTTTTTTTATGCGCTCGGGCATCTACAGCCTTTATCGATGACCGCGAACGCTCTTTTTTTATCTGCTCGGGCATCTTCGGCCTTTATTGGTGACCGCGAACGCTCTTTTTTTATCTGCTCGGGCATCTACACCCTCTATCGGTGACCGCGAACGCTCTTTTTTTTATCTGCTCGGGCATCTACTCCCTCTATCGGTGACCGCGAACGCTCTTTTTTTATCTGCTCGGGCATCTACACCCTCTATCGGTGACCGCGAACGCTCTTTTTTTATCTGCTCGGGCATCTACCCCCTCTCTCGATGACCGCGAACGCTCTTTTTTTATCTTCTCGGGCATCTACAACCTTTATCGGTGACCACAGACGCTCTTTTCTTATCTACTCGGGCATCTACACCTTCTCTCGGTGACCACGGACGCTCTTTTTTTATCTGTTCGAGCATCGAACGCTGAACACGACAATCTTCTATTTCTTTTAATAACAAACCATAACCGTTTTTGCATAACTGAAAGCATTTACATAGATAAAAGCTATACTACTGATAAAATATAACCATTTTACTTACATTGCAACCGGGCGTACACTTGTAAATGCAAGAAAAACCCTTTAGCCACTTGGAAATAGTGCTAACCCTCAACAGACTATATTCCAACTTGAAAGGATGCAACCTAGATGAACGCAAAAAAAGTAAAAGAGAGCCGCATCATTAATACTGCACAAGTATTATCTTGCGATTTAAATAACTATAATACACTATTCGGCGGAGTTTTAATGAAAAAGCTCGATGATGCCGCAACCCTATCTGCACGAAGACATTCCCGGGAAAAAGAATGTGTAACAGCTTCAACCGACTCCATCGATTTCCTATGTCCAATCCACCAAACAGATTCAGTCTGTGTCGAATCGTTTGTTACCTATACAGGAAAAACATCAATGGAGGTCTTCTGCAAAGTCATTGCCGAAGACATCATGACCGGTGAACGCCGAATCGCAGCAACCGCTTTTCTAACCTTTGTTGCCTTTGGAGAAAATAAACGCCCGGTAGAAGTTCCTGGTGTTATACCTGAAACAGAGGAGGAAATATTCCTTTATAAGACCGCGAAAGAACGTGCTGAAATCCGGAAAATCAGAAGACAAAAATCAAAAGAATTAGCTGCTTATATATCACTTAAAAAGCCTTGGGACACAGAAGAGGAGGAGAAATAATGATTACTTTATCAAGCCTTGATGAATTAACTGAAGCAAAAGAAGTACTTGCAACATTAAAAAAGGAATATCCAGGTCTTTTTGAAAAATTCCAGGATATGATTAACCTTACCCGGGCATTTCAATTTAAATACCACTATATGGGATGCTTAATTATGGGAGAAGATCCGGGAGAACATACACCTAAGTTCGTCTATGGCTCTGTGCTTAGACTCTATAAAAGAGAGTTACAGAAATTAGTAACGGATGCTGATATCGAGGTATTAAAGCAAATGTTTACCGATTTTAAATCGATTGGCTACTCTAAAATTAGTCAGCTTATACTGGGTCATGAGCCCGAATCATTAGTTGGGTCCTCAAGTATTCAATAATACTTTTTGGATATAGCAAAGGTCTTCCCCTTAACGGAATTAAAATTCCACCTCTGCAAGGAAAAACAGGAACTACACCCCAGTTCCTGTTTTTTCATCAAAAAGCGCCCCTTACTAAAGGGGCGCCTAATAGAACTTATTCCTGCATTTCTGCAACCTTCTCTTTTACTTCTTCAATATTTTTCATCTTGTTATCCCAGCATTTTTGGCTTAGGTCGACTGGGTAATCTGTTGGGTTCATGGTCCGCTTGTACTCAGGCCAAAGAGCGTTAAGGTTTTGTTTCAGATACTCCCGTGACTCTTCCAGACATGGAATTTCGTACACAAGATCACCCTTTACAAAGATATCTTCATGAAGCTCTTTTGCCGTGTAGTTCGTGACGACCTTATTAATATACGTATGGGTAGGATGGAACATCTTCAACCGCCTTTCCGGCAGCTTTTCATCCTCCATCGCAATATAATCCCCTTCAGCATGATTGTTCTGATTATTAATAATTCGGTAAATTTTCTTCATGCCCGGTGTCGTCACTTTATCCGGATTAGAGGAAATTTTAATTGTATCCTCCATTTCCCCCTGCTCATTTTCAATTGCCACAATTTTATACACAGCACCTAGCGCCGCCTGATCGTATGCTGTAATCAGTTTCGTACCGATTCCCCAGCTTTCAATTTTTGCACCCTGGGCTTTTAAGTTTATGATTGTATACTCATCCAAATCGCTCGATGCAAAGATCTTTGCTTTTTCAAAGCCTGCCTCATCGAGCATTTTACGCGCTTCTTTTGACAAGTAGGCCAAGTCACCGCTATCAAGGCGGATTCCAATGAAATTAATTTTATCGCCTAATTCCTTCGCCACTTTAATCGCATTTGGCACACCCAGCCTAAGCGTATCATAAGTATCAACCAAAAAAACGCAATCCTTGTGGGCTTCGGCATATTTGTGAAAAGCAGTGTATTCATCCTTATAAGCTTGTACCATCGAATGGGCATGGGTACCCGACACTGGGATTCCAAACAATTTTCCCGCCCGGACGTTACTTGTTGCCTCAAATCCTGCTAAATAAGCCGCTCTTGTTCCCCAAATGGCTGCATCCATTTCCTGTGCCCGTCGTGTCCCAAATTCCATCGCCACTTCATCGCCAACTACTTGTTTAATCCTTGATGCTTTTGTCGCAATCAATGTTTGGTAATTCACAATGTTAAGCAAGGCCGTTTCAATTAATTGTGCTTCCCCTAATGGAGCATCTACTCGAAGGATCGCCTCATTACCAAAGACAAGCTCTCCTTCTTTCATCCCGCGAATCGTTCCTGTGAATCTTAACTCCTTAAGATAACTTAAAAAATCATCCTCATAACCAACTTCATTTTTTAAATACGCTAAATCCTCTTCACTAAAACGGAAGCCTTGAATATATTGAATCACTTTTTCCAATCCTGCAAAAACAGCATAGCCATTCCCAAATGGAAGTTTTCGGAAAAATAATTCGAAGACTGCACGTTTATTATGTATTCCGTCTTTCCAATAAGTCTCAGTCATATTAATCTGGTACAGATCCGTATGTAATGTTAAGCTATCATCATGATAAATGTGTTTCATCATAGACCTCCGAATTGCTGCAAGAGCATTTTCACCATTTTAATCATTCTATCATTTTAATGACTATTTAACCATAGCGCCAAGCGATTGTACAAAATGTCCTAGAGCCCATTCATGTCCCTTTTGATTAAAAGAAGCCACTGCTTCTTTATAGACCACAATTTTAAAACCTTTATTATAGGCATCAATTGCTGTGTGCAGGACACAAATATCGGTACAAACTCCGACAAGATGCACCTCTGTAATTCCCCGTTCACGGAGCTTAATCTCTAAATCAGTACCGGCAAAAGCAGAATATCTTGTCTTATCCATAAAAGTAACATGATCATGAAGCCTATTCTCTTCATAAACTGCCTGAAGCCCGCCAAATAAATGCCGGCCATCGGTTCCCCGTAAATTATGCGGTGGAAACAATTTTGTTTCGGGATGGTATTCATCCCCTTTGTCGTGAACATCAATGGCAAAAACAACATAATCATCGTTTGCAATAAATTCCTTTGTTAAAGCGATGATTTTTTCTTCAATCGCTTGGCCTGGCTCACCGCAGGTCAACGCACCGTTATCCGCTACAAAATCATTGGTATAATCGATATTGATTAATGCTCTTTTTGACATATTTCGTTCACTCCTTCACATTCCCGTCTTGACTACTGTCTTTCATCCATTATACACAAAATTCTACTTATCTCACTAAAAAATCCGCTCTCAAAGGAACGGATTTTTTAGCTATATCTTTTCCCCGGCACCCAATCTGTCGGGCGGTCAAGCGGGCGAATATCATCTAGTGGAACAAACACTTCCAAATGGCGATACAGATTTTCAAATTCTGCCGGGAGCAAACCACCGAATTCTCCGTCTAAATTCAATTGAACCTTTTCGTTTGAATATACCTTGATCCGATTGGCCTGTGTGTAGATGACATTTGAGTCATTAACGTGTTCACCACGAATCGCTAAAGTGGCAACCCTGACAAACTCGGCAAGGTTAATTTTTTTCAAAATTAATAATGAAAAAAGGCCATCATTAATCGATGAGTCAGGGGCAAGCTTCTCAAACCCTCCAATTGAATTAGTCAGCCCTACTAGAAACAGCATAGCCTCCCCTTCAAAAAGCTTTCCATCGTATTCGATTCTAACCTCAGAGGCCTTGATGGATGGAAGCATCTCCATCCCTTTTAAATAATAAGCCAGTTGACCAAGCATCGTTTTTAACTTGCTTGGCACTTCGTATGTAAGTTCCGTAATTCTCCCGCCACCTGCAATATTAATGAAATACTTATCATTGATGCGGCCAATATCTACAGGAATTAAATCCCCTTTTGTAATAATATCAACAGCTGCACTAATATCACGGGGAATATGCAGAGCGCGGGCAAAATCATTGGTCGTACCAGCAGGAATAATCCCTAATTTTGGCCGAAATTCCTGTTCTGCAAGACCGTTGACTACTTCATGAATCGTTCCGTCACCGCCTGCTGCAATAACTACATCATACCGACGCTTCACGGCAATCCGTGCTGCTTCGGTCGCATCCCCTGCACCGGTAGTTGCATGACAAGATGCCTCATAGCCGGCCGTCTCTAATTTTGCAAGGATTTCCGGGAGATTACGTTTTAAAATCTCACGCCCCGATGTAGGATTATAAATTAATCTAGCTCTCTTCATTCCATCATCATCCTATTTTTTGAAATCAACAATTGGCTTTTTTGTATGTCTCGTTCCACCTTCTATATTCTACCAATTAATATTCTGCCTTACAATCTTATCGATAGCCATAATGACTATTCTAACCTGAAACGTCCGTCTATTATCATAACGTTTTTTTATTATTTTGCAAAAAAAGCGCTCTTAACACTAAAAAGAAGGCTCAAGTAAGCCCTTTACCATTCCGTAATCTATTCATTTAAGTTTACGGGAATATCCTCTCTTGAGCCAGCATAGCTATTAGCAACTTGACCAAAATCAAATGGTTTCGAAATGGGCTCCTTCTTGATTGCTGAATAATAAGCTTTCCATGAAAATAATACCATTTTAGATTGCTAGAGTGCTATAAATACTTTGACAAGGGATGGATGAAAATGTTTTGGTTGCTCCTACTTGCTTCCTACTTAATAGGAAGTATTCCGACCGCCTTAATTGTAGGCAAACTAATCTTTGGTGTTGATATTCGTGAGCACGGAAGCAAAAATCCTGGCGCAACCAATACCTTAAGGGTTTTGGGGAAAAAATCAGCGATTTTCGTACTGCTTATTGATGCTGGGAAGGGGGCGGCTGCCTCCTATCTGCCGTTGTACCTCCATCTTGACCACGAGCCGCTTTTCTTCGGGTTTGCTGCCGTTTTGGGACATTGCTACCCGATTTTTGCCGGGTTTAGAGGCGGGAAAGCGATTGCTACTACTGCAGGGGCCTTATTAGTTGCCAATCTCCCTTTATTTATCATTGCATATTTTACCTTCTTTTCCGTTATCTTTTTAACCAAATACGTATTCTTTGGCTCCATCTCAGTCGGCCTTAGTATGCTCACCTATGCTTTTTTATCTCCCAAATTGGAGTCTGAACTCATCTTTCTCGTATTCTCAATTTTTTTAATTTACCTTCATCGTTCAAACATCCGTAATTTCATCCTTGGAATCGAGCCAAATATTAATGATAAAAACATAAAAAGCGATCGAATACCACCAATAAAAAAATGAGAAGTCTCCGGCTGCCTTTTCAGCCGGAGACTTCTCATTCTATTTTAGGCTGTGTTAAACTTGTCTGTTGATTTCTGTTCCAGGGACAAGCCGTTCGCGGGCGTGCCTTCCACTCCATTCAACAGAGTTAAAAAATCAATAATGTCCTTTAACACAGCCTTATTTTAAAAGAGTTGCTAATATGCTATTGGCTACGGTCTGCCAAACGCCTGTGTCTGTTTGGTAGGATTTCGCCAAGCGTTTATATAAAGCCATTTGTTTTTCTTGAAAATCAGGCGCTTCTTTATCCGGCAATTCTGTACGGCCCTTTTCCACAAGTGCCTGAATTTCAGGTGCTCTTGGTCCCCAAACACCTATTTCATTTCCCTCTTGGTCAATAAAAATAAAAATTGGAATCGCACGGGAGGTCCCATTGGTTAAGTATTGATCCATCAGCTCAAGGTTCTGGTCACGAAGTACAAAACGAACCTCCATGTTAGCCGCCTCCGAAATTCTCAGCAAGATTGGATTATTCAATAATGCGTCCCCACACCAGTCCTCCGTAATAACAATTGCACGAAGGCCCTTTACTTTTAAAGGCTCTAGCTTTGTTTGGTCCTCTTCACTAACCCGATAGCCCTCAAAAATAGAAAGCATTTCCTCTTTATTCCTGGTCATTGAACTAATGTATTCATCCGTGGTGAGTCCCTTATGAAACCATTCATTTAAGTTCATTTTGTTAACGCCCCTTCCATTTTCTTCAAGGATAATTGATTAGATTATTAGGTGCAACGCATGTGCTCACGACTAAAGATAACATTATTTTACAATTATATAATACTATTTCAAAAAAATAATTATTAGGGACTAGTCATATTTATACAAAGTTGATAGAATATTTTCTATAGAGGAAATATTATTTTTAATTATTTCCAATATAATAAAGGGGGAAAATGAATGTCTCATCAAACTTTACAACTAGTTTCGATCGGGATTTACCTGGCCGGGATGTTGTTAATTGGATGGTATGCATATCGCAAAACAAGCAACCTCACAGATTACATGCTTGGCGGCCGTTCTTTGGGGCCTGCTGTAACCGCTTTAAGTGCCGGCGCTGCAGATATGAGCGGCTGGTTACTAATGGGTCTGCCTGGCGGTATCTATGTTAC
>NZ_SMYO01000011.1 GCF_004358205.1 Bacillus salipaludis | reverse complement strand
ATGAAGGCCAAAACTATACATGAACAAAAAGATATGGCCTTCATCAAGTCCATGAAGGCCAAAACTATACATGAACAAAAAGATATGGCCTTCATCAAGTCCATGAAGGCCAAAACTATACATGAACAAAAAGATATGGCCTTCATCAAGTCTATGAAGGCCAAAACTACCCAAGACTCAAAAAGATATGGCCTTCAGACAAAACTCATATGAAAATATAACCGCTGGCCTTCAAGGTTATTTCTGCCCCTCCGCCTCCGGCTTAATCGCCATTAAAGCAACAATTGCAGCAATGATGCTTAGCCCGCTTAGCAAAATAAAAATCCAATGATTGGACTGCTTCATGAGCAAGGCGATCAGTGGAGGACCGACAGCCACCCCAATAAATCTCATCGAATTATAAATCGAAGTAATTGTTCCACGTTCTTTTTTCTCAATTCCTTCGGTAATTAAAGCATCCAAACAAGGAAGCCCGGCTCCAATTCCTACTCCGCTAATTAAAAACATAGTAATCATGAACCATAACTTTATCGAGAACCAAAGAGCGGCAATGGACAAAGCTGCAGCCACAATTCCGCCAAACGTTAACCATTTCATTAAAACTTTATTTTCTTTAATGATTTTTCCTGAAATAAAAGATGATAAGCAAAGGGCGCCAAGTGGTAATGCTAAAAAGAACCCTTTTTTCAAGTCGTGAATCCCATATTCTTTTTCGAAAATTTCCGAAAGATAAAACAGAATTCCAAATAGAATAAGCATTAAGATTCCGCCAATAAAGAAAATGGCATATAACCACTTTCCTTCCTGGGTAAAGGTTTTCTTTACATTTTGGAAAAATTGTTTAAACGGAATTGGTTTTTGAGTTGATTTAGGACACTTAACTAAAAATATCATTAGAATCACGGAAATCCCGCAAAATACCGGAAAAGAGAAAAATGGTAAAAACCAGATGAAACCGGCTAAAAAAGCTCCCAAAATCGGGCTTAACACCTTCCCAAAGGTATTGGATGTTTCAATCAGCCCGAGGCAGCTGCTGACGTCATCGTCATTTTTAAACATGTCTCCTACTAGTGGCATGACAATAGGTGCTGCACCTGCAGCACCAACCCCTTGCAGGGAGCGCCCAAGTAAGATGAGCCAATACGCATTGTCAAATTTCCAAGCGGCCCATCCTGAAATTATTCCGCCAATACCAGCAATGATGAGGCTGGGAATAATGACTTTTTTTCTGCCGATGTGATCGGACAAGTAACCTGCGACAGGTATTAAAAAAATGGCAACGATTGAGTAAACCGTTATAACCATACTCGTTTGAAACGAAGAAATATTTAATTTTTTTTCCATTGCAGGCAAAACAGGTATTAACATGGAATTCCCTAATGTCATCACCAATGGAATGGAGGAAAGAGAAACAATGGCCCACTTTTGCTTCGATATTTCACCGGACTTTTTTTTCCCGGATGATGATGATTTTTTTTTCACTGCCCGTGGACTTGGGCAAATTTGCTCGATATGTTCCATTACCCTTCTATCCCGCCTTCATAATGTGCTACTGTTAATATTGGCTTATTTGACCCAAAATAATTAGGGACCCAAAATCCTTTAAATGGAATTAGACCAGCGATTCAATTTCGAAAATTCCAAAATTGATGGTTGACAAACGGTTGGAAAGTGATTATCATTAAAAACAATTAATAAAGATTGATACGGCATTGATGAAGAGTAGTAACTTTTACGGATTCTTTAGAGAGCTGATGGATGGTGCGAATCAGTGAATACGTAATGGTGAATGGACTTCTGAGCCCCAAACCGAACCCCAAAATGGCGTAGTAGGCTTTGGCGGAAATCTCATCGTTACATGAGACAGATATTCAAGCAGTTTTCAACCTGCTTCGATATCGGTAAAGTGAGCTAATTTTTTAGCTAATGAAGGTGGCACCACGGGTCTCTCGTCCTTTTTGGATGGGGGGCCCTTTTTGTTTTGAAAAAATTAATATTGAAAATCGTTAAGCAAGAGGAGTACACATTTTTGATTCTTTCCAGAGAGCCGGGGAGGGTGAGAGCCCGGTAAGAGGAAATTTGTGGAATGGACTTGCGAGATGCAGTTTGAACGCTGGAAGCGAAAATGCTTTCTTAGATCAGTAGGACTGCACGGAGTTCCACCGTTATAAGGATAGGATATCGGACGAATATGTCCTGTATCTGAAAGAGGAGACAGGTTGTGAACCTGTTTCAAACGGAGGTGGCACCGCGGTTTAAGAATCGCCCTCTATGGATGCATGAAATTTTAAAATGCATCCATAGAGGGCGATTTTTTTTTATTTTGAAAGGAGCGCAATGGAATGAAAACAAAAAGTAACTTTTTGGTTCAGGAACTAAAAGGAGACACCCTGACACCGATCTCTATATTAAAAAAAATAAGCGGCAGAAAGAAATTTTTATTAGAGAGTTCCCATAAATATAATGACTCCGGACGTTATTCCTTTATTGGAGCGGATCCTGCACTGGAATTAATTGCAACAGGTAATCAAGCTCAATTAATAAAACGCAATGGCGAAGAAACAATCCTTCAAGGAAATCCCTTAGAGATTTTAAAAAGACTGCTCCCAAAAATGGAAATGAATGATACTCCTTTTCCATTTATCGGGGGGGCTGTCGGGTATGTTGGCTATGATATCGTCCGGCAGTATGAAGATATTGGCCCAAGCTTAGAAAATAGCTTAAATATGCCTGATGTCCATTTGATGTTTTACGAAGAATTAATTGTCTTTGATCACCTTCAGGAAAAAGTAACGGTTTGCGGCTTGCCGATTTTAGAGGAATCTGATCCGGTTCAAATTGAAAAAAGAATTATGGAAAGAGTTGAAGAGTTAAAACAACCTGATTATTTTCTTGAAGAGGAACCCTGCCAGTTTAACGGTTATGAGTCAGAGACAACGAAGGAGACTTTTATCAATAATGTGAAAAAGGCAAAGGAACATATCCTTGCCGGAGATATTTTTCAGGTTGTCCTTTCAAGGCGGATGAAGTCAGCATTTCAGGGAACGCCATTATCCGTATACCGTAAACATCGTGCGAATAATCCGACTCCTTATATGTTTTATATTGATTTTGAACCATACACGGTCATTGGTTCTTCGCCGGAAAGTTTGATTAAGGTTAGAGGAAAACAGGTGATCGCAAATCCGATTGCCGGGACAAAAAGAAGAGGAACAAGTCCTGAAGATGATCAATTAATTGAAAAAGAACTGTTGGCAGATGAAAAAGAATTAGCTGAACATAAAATGCTTGTCGATCTTGGAAGAAATGATCTTGGCAGGGTTTGCGAATTTGGAACTGTTACAGTTGATAAATATATGGCTGTTGAAAAATTTCGCCATGTCATCCATTTGGTTTCAGAAATCAGTGGACAATTAACTTCCCAAAACGAAGCTCTTGATGCATTGGCAGCATGCCTGCCGGCTGGAACAGTTTCAGGGGCACCCAAAATTAGAGCAATGGAAATCATAAATTCCTTAGAAGAATCGAAGCGCGGTCTTTATTCCGGAGCGATCGGATATCTTTCCGCAAACGGTAATATGGATTTTGCCTTAGCAATTAGGACGATGATTTTGAAAGAGGGAAATGCCTATATTCAGGCCGGCGCAGGCATCGTTCACGACTCTAATCCTGAGTCCGAATACGAGGAGACTGTAAATAAATTGAAATCATTTTTGGAGGGTGAAAAATGATTGTACTAATCGATAATTTTGATTCTTTTACATTTAACCTTTACCAATATCTTGGTGAATTGGGGGAAAAAGCAACTGTCATTCGTAATAATCAACTTACAATAGAGCAGCTGAAGGAGTTAAATCCTAAAGCCATTATTCTTTCACCCGGGCCTGGCAGACCGGAGGATGCCGGGATTTGCATCGAAGTAATTAAGGAGTTTTATCAAAAGGTTCCTATTTTAGGTATTTGCCTTGGACATCAGGCGATTGGTTATGCTTTTGGGGCAAATATTACACGGGCTGATTCAATTAAGCATGGGAAAACGTCTTTTATCACACATAGCAGCTGTGGGCTATTTGAATACTTATCATCCCCATTAGAGGTGATGCGCTATCACTCGTTAGTGATTGAAAAAAATAGTCTTCCAGAAGAATTTGAATCGGTTGCAATTTCGATGGATGACCAAGAGATAATGGCGATTAAGCACAGGCACTATCCGGTGTATGGGCTTCAGTTCCACCCTGAATCAATTGGGACACCAACTGGAAAAGGAATCCTTAAAAATTTCTTAAATGACATAGAAAGGATGAATCGTAATGAAAAATTATTTACTCCAATTAGCTGAAAAAAAATCGTTCACTGAAAACGAAATGAAAGAAGCAATTGACAATATCCTCTGTGAGGAAGTATCAGAAAGTGAGATTGCCGCCTTTTTAATGGGGTTAAAGTCAAAAGGAGAAACAGTGGAAGAAATCACCGGTATTGTAAGGGCATTGAAGGAAAATACCCTAAGCTTTAAAAAGAAGTTTCCGAATGTTCTGGATAATTGTGGGACAGGAGGCGACGGATCATCAAGTTTTAATGTTAGTACCACCTCTGCTTTTGTAATTGCCGGAGCGGGAATACCGGTTGCCAAGCATGGAAATAGAAGTATTTCTAGCAAAACAGGAAGTGCGGATGTTCTGGAGAAGCTCGGAATCAATTTAGATTTAGCACCAGAACGAATCGAAGAAGTGATAGATGAGGTGGGCATTGCTTTTTTGTTTGCCCCAAATGTCCATCCAAAACTTAAAAAAATTGGGCTGGTTCGTAAGCAGTTAAGAATTCCAACGGTGTTTAACTTTATTGGACCACTAACCAATCCGATTGATTTAGATTTTCAATTATTAGGGGTTTACCGACGCGACTTGCTGCCGGTGTTTGCGGAAGTGCTGCACAAACTGGGCCGGAAGCGGGCAATTGTCTTAAATGGTGCCGGGTATATGGACGAAGCATCCTTACAGGGCGAAAATCATTTAAGTATTTTAGAAAATGGCAAGATCACAAAATTTACTTTTTCACCAGAGGAAGTTGGGCTTCCACATTATGATAACAGCGAGATAAAGGGCGGAGACTCGAGGGAAAATGCCGAAATCTTAGTGCGAGTACTAAAAGGGGAAAAAGGGGCTTACCGGGATACAGTATTATTGAACGCTGGCCTTGGAATCTATACAACTGGAAAGGCTGTCTCCATTCAGGACGGCATCAATCAAGCTAGAGAGGTAATAGATTCAGGCGCCGCTTACGAGAAACTTCAACAATTAATTGAGAAAACTGCAACAGGGCAGAGGGAGGCAATCTAAATGGGAACGATATTAGACCGGATTATTGAACAAAAAAAACAGGAGCTTCCGATTCTTCAAGAGTCGAGACCAAACCTTCCTCCCTTTTTAGAGGATAGAAAATCTTTCATTCGTAAGCTAGAGAAGGCGGAGGAAATTTCAATTATAGCAGAATTTAAACGTGCTTCACCGTCAAAAGGCATCATCAACCAAGCACTTACTCCAGCAGAACAGGCGAGGCAATACGAACGTTCCGGCGCCTCTGCCATCTCGGTTTTAACCGATCAAACTTTCTTTCAAGGTGCCTTTTCGGACTTGAAATCAGTAAGGGAAGCAGTAGAACTGCCGATCCTTTGTAAGGATTTCATGATTGATCCAGTTCAAATTGATCATGCTGCCGCAAATGGGGCTGACATCATTTTATTAATTGTTGCTGCACTGGATGAGAACAAACTAATGCAACTTCATCAATATGCAACAAGCCTCGGATTAGAAATCTTAGTAGAAGTCCATAACCTGGAGGAGTTGCAAACCGCCCTAAAATTAGGTGTAAAACTTATTGGAGTTAATAATAGGGATTTAAAGACTTTTAATGTGTCTCTTGAAGTAACAGAAAACTTGGCAGCACTCGTTAAAGAAAGTGGAGCGTTCCTTATCAGTGAAAGCGGCATCCATTCAATCGAAGATGTTGTTAGAGTTAGAAAAGCAGGTGCGAACGGTATTCTAGTCGGGGAAGCATTAATGGTCAGCACAGATGTAAATCAATCATTGGTTAATTTTCGTCTTCCTCTTGCACGAGGTGTGGAGCAATGAAGGTGAAAATATGCGGAATTCGTGACGCTGACACTGCACTAGCTGCTGTAGCCTATGGTGCAGATGCAATTGGCTTCGTTTTTGCAGAGAGTAAACGAAAAGTAGAACTTGAGAAGGCAAAGGACATCATTGAAAAACTGCCTTCTGAAGTTATGAAGGTCGGAGTGTTTGTCAATGAAACCTTGGAAGGAATAGAGAAGATTGCTAACTTCACTGGATTAACACATATCCAATTACACGGTGATGAAGCAGCATCGTTAAGTGAAAGATTGACATTACCGGTAATAAAGGCCGCAAGTATTGAAACGGACGAAACCCTCGAGGAGATTAAAAATTATCCGTGTGAATACCTCCTGCTTGATGGACCAAAAGGAAAGTACCGGGGGGGAAATGGAATAGCTTTTAATTGGAAAAACATTAATCTTGATATTCTTAAGGAAAAGAAAATTATTTTAGCCGGTGGATTGCATCAGGAGAATGTGGAGGAAGCAATCCAAACCATCCAGCCTGATATGGTTGATGTTTCAAGCGGAGTCGAAACAGACGGAAAGAAAGATCTTCAAAAAATTAAACTATTTATTGAAAAGGCAAAGGGAAGCCTTACGAGGAGGACAATAGTATGACAAGTTATACATTACCAAACGAAAAAGGACACTTCGGCATTTTTGGCGGAAGATTTGTCCCGGAAACACTAATGAAGGCTGTTACGGAACTAGAAGAAGCCTATAAAATTGCAAAAGGGGATCCATCTTTTCAGGAAGAGATTAATCAGCTTTTAAAGGATTATGTCGGCAGGGAGACACCGCTCTATTTTGCTGAAAGTCTAACGAAATATGCTGGCGGTGCAAAAATCTATCTAAAAAGAGAAGATTTAAATCATACAGGAGCCCACAAAATTAACAATGCGATTGGCCAGGCTCTTTTAGCAGTTCGAATGGGCAAACGAAAAATTGTTGCGGAAACAGGTGCCGGCCAGCATGGAGTAGCGACGGCAACGGTATGTGCACTGCTAAATCTTGATTGTATTATTTTTATGGGAGCGGAGGATATCAAACGCCAGGCACTAAATGTATATCGTATGGAATTACTGGGTGCAAAGGTAGTCAGTGTGACGACTGGAAGTTCAACCTTAAAGGATGCGGTAAATGAGGCGCTTCGCTACTGGGTGGCGAATGTTGACGATACTCACTATCTGTTAGGCTCTGTATCAGGTCCGCACCCGTTCCCGATGATTGTTCGTGATTTTCAAAGCGTGATTGGAAAGGAAACGAAACAGCAATTTTTTGAAAAAGAAGGTAAACTTCCGGAGGCAGTGGTTGCCTGTATTGGAGGTGGAAGCAATGCCATGGGAATGTTTTATCCATTTATTGGAAATGAAGAAGTTAAATTGTATGGAGTTGAAGCCGCAGGTCAGGGGATTGAAACCGGTTTTCATGCTGCTTCATTAACAAGCGGAAGTCCCGGCGTATTACATGGTGCACTTATGTATCTATTACAGGATGATGACGGACAAATTATCGAAGCTCACTCGATTTCTGCAGGTCTTGACTATCCTGGAATTGGGCCGGAACATAGCTATTTACATGAAAGCGGCCGTGCAATTTACAACTCGATTACCGACCAAGAGGCCCTTGATGCATTCCAGCTTTTATCAAAACTAGAGGGAATTATCCCTGCATTAGAAAGCTCTCATGCAGTTGCATTTTCAGTTAAACTTGCTGCTGAAATGAAAGAATCAGAACATCTGGTTGTTTGCTTGTCAGGGCGTGGGGATAAGGATGTTGATGCTGTCAGAGTAAGGTTAAAAGGGGGAAGGGAAAAATGAATCGAATTACACAAACATTTAATGAATTAAACAAGCAGAAAAGGAAAGCGTTTGTTCCTTATATAATGGCAGGGGACGGCGGCCTGGAGGTCCTTTGTGACCGCCTTATTACCCTAGAAAAATTGGGTGCTACGGCAATTGAAGTAGGAGTTCCTTTTTCCGATCCTGTTGCAGATGGTCCCACGATACAGCAGGCGGGGATTAGAGCGCTAGCAAATGGTACGACATTAAAGGGGATCATTGCAGAGATTGCTAAAGCAAGAGCACAGATTTCAGTCCCTATTGTTATGATGACCTACTTAAATCCAATCTACGCATACGGAATAGCTAAGTTTGTAGAGGATGTAAAAGTGGCGGGGGTGGACGGATGTATTATTCCTGATTTACCTGTAGAGGAAGAAGAAATCATTACGCCCTATTTAGAGGACGCTAAAATTGAGCTGATTCGGCTTGTTACGTTAACCACTCCAATTGACCGTATAAAGGCCATTTCATCAAAGGGCAATGGCTTCCTATATGCCGTAACGGTAAAGGGAATAACCGGAACAAGAAATGAGTACAATCAAGATTTGAATCAGTTCTTACACACGATCAAGGAAAACAGTCCAATCCCTGTTCTAGCTGGATTTGGAATATCAAATGAAACGCAAATAAAAGAAATTACTCCATACTGCGATGGAGTGATTGTCGGTAGTAAAATTGTTGATTTGTTAAATCAAAACAACTTGGCAGAATTAGAAACGCTTATGTCCGTATTAAAACTTGAATCTAAAATCTAGTCAAAAAGTCTGCTCTACGGAGTAGACTTTTCTTGTGAGAAAATAACAGTAATTACCGTTATCTTGATTGTGTTATATGAATTATATATAATAAGTAGGTATCCGAATTATTTAACAGCAAGGCTATGCGCCCGAAAACTTCCAGACCTGGAAGTTTGTTTTTTTTACCGTGTGTTTTTCAAATAGAATTTAAAATAAAGGAGTGGAAATAAATGAAGGAAATTCATGCTGAAGACTTTTCTAAATTAAAAAATCCTGTCATCATTGATGTCCGCTCACCAATTGAATTTAAGGATGGTGCTATTCCAGGAGCGATTAATGTCCCGTTATTTACTGATGAAGAGCGGGCTGTTATCGGTACTGTTTATAAGCAAGAAGGACAGGCAGTCGCAAAATGGAGAGCAATGGAATTCGTTTCTCCAAAGATTCCTGAAATGCTTCACAAAATAAAAGATTTAGCTTCGAACGGTGATGAATTAATCATTAACTGCTGGCGGGGTGGAATGCGCAGCAATGCTGTTGTCACTTTTTTGGAGTTTTCAGGAATTTACTCTTGGCGATTAGTCGGTGGCTATAAAGCATTTCGCCAATTTATTCTCAGTCAAATCCCAACGATGTTTCCTGAAAAAGCAGTTGTTTTACATGGATTAACCGGAGTCGGTAAAACCGTCATTCTAAAAAATTTAAACAGGAAAGGTTATCCTGTCCTTGACCTTGAAGAAATGGCGGGGCATCGCGGTTCCATTTTTGGAACGATTGGACTTAGTGATGGGCATAATCAAAAAACATTCGATTCGTTGCTTTATAAAGGGCTAAAGGAAATAAAAGGGTCTTCGTATTTCTTAATTGAGGCCGAAAGCAAACGAATTGGAAAAGCGGTACAACCCGAAGAATTAATGGAGAAAAAACGTCAAGGTATCAATTTTTATATTCATTCTCCAATCGAACAGAGGATAAATCTCTTGATCGACGAATATGTTACTCCGTATAAGGATGAACCATGGTACGATGAAAAGATTCAAGAAGGTCTTGATAAAGTACTGCGTCGTGTGACGAATGCAGATACTAAAAATGGACTTATTGATGCTTTAAAAAACCATGATTATCCCAAATTAATTCAAGCTTTATTGGAACATTATTATGATCCAAGGTATGACCATAAGCGTTATGAATATGAAGGCGATTTTATCGATATTCCCGCTGAAAATCCGGACGAAGCAGCGGATCGGATCATCACTCATCTTGATACTCTCACCTTCAAAGGAAAGAAAGCGATGGAGCCTCTTTTCTAATCTAATCTTAATGTTTTTTTCATCAAACCTTCTATTTGCTGCTTTATGATGAACTTGTATGGATAAGAATCGGGGACATAACAATTTGATCGGTACAATTTATATCATTCTTGCTTTGGCGGTTAGTTATGCTGCTAAGTAGCCGCTTAACCAAAATGAGAGTTCCCACTATTGCACATGCTATAAAGGCATGTGTTTTTCTGTTATTTATAGAGGGAATGATTATTTTATTAGCAAATTCTCATTTTCCTTTCATTATGCTTTAAATTTCTAAAGGTATGATAGGAATAGATGTTCCATTTATAAGCGTATTGACTATTGACCATTCCTGCCATTGATCATTCATTCGTTAATTCGATTAAAAAGGAGGGGTGTAACATGTGGGTACGACTATTAATTGTAGGATTCTTTTCTTTAAGTGCACTTTCCCTCATGTCTTTCCAATCAATTGAGATTGTGCATGCAGTCATGAATTTTCTTCAAGATAAACATCAGTTAAAATAAAAGTATATGTCAAATTTATATGCGAGCGTGGAATAGATGCCAAGAATTTTAATCATTGAAGATGAAAAAAATTTATCAAGGTTTATCGAGCTTGAATTAAAGTATGAGGGTTATGAAACCATGGTTTGTTCTGACGGACGGAGCGGTTTGCAGGCCGCTTTGTCTGAAAATTGGGATGCCATCCTGCTGGATTTAATGCTGCCTGAATTAAATGGAGTGGAAGTATGCCGCAGAATCAGGCAAACAAATAAAACCCTGCCGATTATTATGATTACAGCGAGGGACAGTGTCCTTGATCGTGTTTCCGGGTTGGACAGCGGTGCAGATGATTATTTAATCAAACCTTTTGCAATTGAAGAACTGCTGGCGCGTCTCAGGTCTGTGCTCAGAAGAACGGAAGCCTTAACTTCCGCTGGCTTAACTATTTTAACCTTTAAAGATCTCACTGTTGAAATTGAATCCTGTGTTGTCAGGAAAGGTGATAAGGTTATTAATTTGACGAAACGGGAATATGATTTGCTGGTGATTTTTATGAGCAATATCAATATCGTCTTGACAAGGGAAGTTCTTTTAAATAAGGTTTGGGGCTATAATACCGGTGTCGAGACAAATGTTGTTGATGTCTATGTCCGATATTTACGTACAAAAATTGATGATGATCATGAGGGAAGCTATATCCAAACAGTTCGCGGTACGGGATATGTTATGAGATGATCAAAAAACTTAAATTTTATTTAAACAAGCCTTCATGGCAAAACAAGCTCGTCCTAAGCGGTTCTACAGCTATTTTTTTTACTTTCTTTTTATTTAGTTTTTTGGAATATCATACGGTTTCAAAATGGATGATGAACCGGGAAGAAATTGCTGTAAATCGGACAATCACTGATTTAAAAACATATTTCAAGGAAAAAGCAGACTCATTAACACGCGAAGATATAAAAAATAGTAGAGATTTTTTACGAAAAATGAATGATAAGGACCAACTAATCCGGGTCTATGACCAAAAAGGAGAAGTAGTCGTTTCTGATAAGAATGGTAATTTCACCGTTTTGGAGCCGACTCCAATAAAATCTTCCTTGATTGAAAAAATTTCGGCTGAGGGAAAAGAAGCCATTGTTGCGAGGTCTCCGATAAAAGGTTCAAATTTTGAAGGAACCATTGAAATTGTCCGTCAATTAAACAACTATCAAAAAATGATGGACCATTTTTTCTGGGTAATGACCATTTTTGGGATGGCAGCCATTTTATTTAGTGCCATCAGTGGATTTTTCCTAGCTAGACAGCTCCTGACTCCTGTCCGTGATTTAACAGGTGCGATGAAAAGAATTAAAGAAAATGGGTTTCAGGGACGAATGGAAGTATATAAACAAAATGATGAATTAACAGAACTTACAAATGTTTTTAATGAAATGATGGATGAAATTGAAACATCCTTCCTGCAACAAAAACAATTTGTTGAGGATGCATCTCATGAACTAAGGACTCCTGTTTCTATTTTAGAGGGGCATTTATCTTTATTAAATCGCTGGGGGAAAAAAGACCCCGCTATTCTGGATGAATCCTTACAGGCATCTCTTCAGGAGCTGGCTCGATTAAAAAAGCTTGTTGTGGATTTACTTGAATTAACGAGAGCAGGAAACCAGCGAAGTTTAAGTGGTGAAAAGGCAAATATCCCTGTTGTTATACAAAGAGTAGTCAAAAATCTTGAGGTCGTACATCCGGATTTCCAATTTATAATGGAACTCGAACCTGGACTGCCGCAAGTCCTTTTGTCAGAACAACATTTGCAGCAAGTGTTAATCATATTACTAGATAATTCCATTAAGTATTCGAAGGATAATCGAACCATTCAGATTTCCTGCCATCGGGTCGATAAAAAAGTCTTATTATCCGTTATTGACCACGGAATCGGGATACCTTCCGAACATGTGTCAGAGGTGTTTAATCGTTTCTACCGAATTGATAAGGCCCGAAGCCGAGAAAATGGAGGGACTGGATTGGGGTTATCGATTGCAAAGCAGTTGATTGAAAAAAATAATGGAACAATTGCGATTGAAAGTAAAGAAGGAATTGGGACGAAGGTAAACATTCTTCTTCCTGCTGCAGTTTGAAAAAAAATTTTTTTTGGGGCCGATTTTTCGATCCTTTTCTTTTGAATAGCTGACGAGAGAGGTTTATAATGCTATAGTAGTCAAGTTACTACTATTTGCATGGGGAAAAATATTAAAATGATTTTTTATTTGACGCTGTTTTTTTTTGTGAATGGGTAATAGTAATAAAGACTATGAAAATAAGGTTTTGATTGGAGGGGAATATAGAATGAACAGACCAAATGTAGACAAAAAAGCTTATTTGGAGAGTTTTTTTGGCCCCAATCTTGGATATGTTATTGAGCAATTTGAAAATTATCAACAAAATCCCGAATCCATTGATCCGGAAATGAGATTGCTATTTGAGCAAATGAATGAAGCTGATTTTTCACTTTTGCAGGATAATGTTCAGGTTGTTCCTGAAACAAGGTCGGTTCAAACAGAAAAAATATTAGCAGCCGTTAAGCTTGCGGAAAATATCCGTGGATATGGTCATCTTGCTGCTAGTATTTATCCTTTAGGAAATAAAAGGGAGGAAGTCGAATTAATTGATCCCGCTTATTACGGGCTTAGTGTGGAAGATTTAAAAGCAATGTCAGCTAACATTATGTTAACCAATTCACCGGCAGCAATTAAAACGGCATATGATGCCTACCTTTGGCTAAAGGAAATCTACACAAAGTCGATTGCTTATGAGTATGACCACGTACATAATGTCGAGGAAAAAAATTGGCTTCGTGATAAAATCGAAAAAGGAAATCTCCACAGCAATTTAACAAACGAGAAAAAGTTAAAAATCACTAACCGGTTAATTGAAGTGGATGCTTTTGAAAAATTCCTTCATAAAACCTTCGTGGGTCAAAAAAGATTTTCAATTGAAGGCTTGGATACAATGGTTCCATTAATTGATGAAATCATTTCAGAAGCAGTGGTTGACGGTGCAGAAACAATTAATATCGGAATGGCCCACCGTGGCAGGCTGAATGTTCTTGCACATGTCCTTGGAAAACCGTATGAGATGATTTTTGCTGAGTTTCAGCATGCCCCTAATAAGGAACTTGTTCCTTCAGAAGGGTCAATTGGAATCAACTTTGGCTGGACAGGAGATGTGAAATATCATCTTGGTTTAAATCGCCAAATTACAGGTGAAAATTCAAAAAAGGCAAAAGTGACACTCGCCAATAACCCAAGCCATCTTGAATATGTTGGAGCTGTTGTTGAAGGATATACAAGAGCAGCACAGGATAATAGAAAAGAACCAGGCTATCCGGTTGAAAACTTGAAGGCTTCGCTTGCGATCTTAATCCACGGGGATGCGGCATTTCCTGGAGAAGGCATTGTAGCGGAAACATTAAATCTTAGCCGATTAAATGGATATCGGACCGGTGGTACTATTCACATTATTTCTAACAACACGATCGGATTTACAACCGAATCTCGTGATTCCAGGTCTACTCGATATGCAAGTGACTTGGCAAAAGGATTTGAAATTCCAATTTTACACGTAAACGGTGACGATCCGGAAGCGGTTCTTGAAGCTGCTGCTTTAGCGGCTGAATATCGCTCAGTATTTCAAAAAGACTTCCTAATTGACTTAGTTGGATATAGACGATTTGGACATAACGAAATGGATGAGCCGATGACAACTAGTCCGCAAATGTATACATTAATTCACAAACATCCGGTTATTAAGGATTTATACGCCGATAAACTTATAGCGGCGGGAATTCTTAAGGATGAAGAGTTTAAACAGATGGAGGCAGAAATTCAGGGGAAACTGCAAGCTGCCTATGAAAAAGTTTCAAAATATAAAGGTGAACATGAGACAGCGGAACCGGAGATTCCGGTATTCCTTGAAGAGGAGCCAACAATCGCAACAAGTGTTCCACAGGATCAGCTAAAACAAATCAATCACGAACTGCTTCAATGGCCATCTGATTTCAAAGTATTTAATAAACTAGAAAAGATTCTCAACCGACGCGTGGATGCATTTGAGGAGAATGGCAAGGTTGATTGGGCGTTGGCAGAAACATTGGCTTTTGCAACCATCTTAAAAGAGGGTACTCCTATCCGCATGACCGGTCAGGATTCCGAACGCGGTACTTTTGCGCACCGGAATTTAGTATTGCATGATTCTGTTACTGGAAAGACATTTTCTCCTCTTCATCAAATTTCTGATTCAAAAGCATCATTTGCTATTCATAATAGCCCGTTGACAGAAGCGGCAGTGGTTGGTTTCGAATATGGCTATAATATTTTCGCACCGGAAACTCTGGTGATTTGGGAAGCACAATATGGTGATTTTGCGAATGCAGCCCAGGTAATGTTCGACCAATTTATCGCTGCGGGAAGAGCAAAATGGGGACAGAAATCAGGCCTAGTTTTATTATTGCCTCATGGATATGAGGGACAGGGACCTGAACATTCCAGTGGTAGAGTAGAAAGATTTTTACAATTAGCTGCTGAAAAGAACTGGACGGTTGCCAACCTTACAAGTGCAGCACAATATTTTCACTTATTACGAAGACAAGCAGCACTGCTTTTAAAAGATGAGATTCGACCGCTTGTCATCATGTCACCAAAAAGTTTATTGAGGAATCCGCTGGTTTCTTCACCGGCGAGCGAATTAAGTACAGGCGAATTCAGACCGGTAATGGAACAATTTAACCGAGATGGTCAAGAGGATAAAGTAGAGCGAATTGTACTTTGTACCGGTAAAATTGCGATTGATTTAGCTGAGCAATTAAAAAATTACCCAGATAATGAATGGTTGCAAATTTTACGTTTAGAGGAAATTTACCCGTTCCCAACAGAAATTTTAAAAAATATTTTTAACCAATATAAAAATGTAAAAGAGATTTTCTGGATACAAGAGGAACCGAAAAATATGGGTGCCTGGTATTTTGTAGAACCGCGATTAAATGAAATCGCCACAAATGGTGTTCGTGTTCAATATATTGGTCGCAGAAGACGATCTAGCCCCGCAGAGGGAGATCCAAATGTTCATAAGCTTTATCAATCTAAAATTATAAATGCAGCATTAACGAGGGCAGAAGATGGAGGGTTAAACAATGGCTGAAATAAAAGTTCCCGAATTAGCAGAATCCATTAGTGAGGGTACAATTGCTAAATGGCTTAAAAATGTTGGTGAATTTGTAGAGAAGGGCGAATACCTAGTAGAACTCGAAACAGATAAGGTAAACGTGGAGATTATCTCTGACTATGCAGGAGTTTTAACGGAACAAAAATATGAAGAGGGAGATACGGTTAACGTTGGTGAAGCCATTGCAATCGTAAATGAAAACGCTACAGGTGCCGAAACAACTGCACCTTCAGAAGCGAAACCGGAAGCTGCGGCACAACCGAAGGCTCAACAACCGGTTATGGAATCTTCACAATCTGTTAATGCGAACCCTGCACCTGTTTCAGAAAATACAGAAGGGAACGGACAACGTCCGATTGCTTCCCCGGCAGCAAGAAAGCTGGCAAGGGAAAAGGGGATTGATTTACAGAGTGTTCCAACTGCTGACCCCCTTGGGCGGGTTCGCAAACAGGATGTATCATCCTATCAGCCAAATGCAGCAAAACCGGCTGCTAAAGCCGCGCCTGCTGCACCGGCAGTTGCACAAGATCCGACAAAACCAGTTTTACGTGAAAAAATGTCAAGACGCAGACAAACAATTGCTAAGCGCTTGTTGGAAGTTAGTCAATCAACTGCTATGCTTACAACCTTTAACGAAATTGATATGACTGCCGTCATGGACTTGAGAAAGCGAAGAAAAGATCGGTTCTTTGAGCAACACGATGTTCGACTTGGGTTTATGTCTTTCTTTACAAAAGCTGTAGTTGGAGCTTTGAAACAATTCCCGCTTCTTAATGCGGAAATTCAAGGAGAAGAACTGTTAATTAAACAGTTTTATGATATTGGTGTCGCTGTTTCCACTGAAGATGGCCTTATTGTTCCTGTTGTTCGTGATGCTGATCGTAAATCCTTTGCTGACATCGAAGGCAACATTGCTGAATTAGCGAAAAAGGCAAGAGACAATAAATTAGCGTTGAGTGACCTGCAGGGCGGTACCTTTACGATTACAAATGGCGGGGTATTTGGTTCCTTAATGTCCACTCCGATTTTAAACGGCCCGCAAGTAGGAATTTTGGGAATGCATAGTATCAAGCTTCGTCCGGTTGCCATTGATAAAGACAAAATGGAGAACCGCCCGATGATGTATATTGCGCTATCTTATGATCATCGAATTGTCGATGGAAAAGAGGCTGTAAGCTTCCTAGCCAAAGTGAAGGAAATGATTGAAGATCCGGAATCACTTCTTTTGGAAGGTTAATACTTTAAATTAGAAAACCGCCGAGAGTTCTCGGCGGTTTGTTACAATTTTAAATAGGAAATCAGCTTTTCTTAAACGGTCTCAATCCACGACGTTGAATTTCATCCTTCAAAATTTTGATCCATTCCTTTTCCTTACCAGACTTTAATGCATCCCGATATGACACAACCAACTGCTCGTTACTCATAATTTTCACCTTAAATGCCCCCTCGGAAAAATGGATTGAATATTCAGTTTTTATTATTGTAATGGTTTTCATTTAAAATGAAAACCCCTTAATCATAAAAATTTCTAACAAATTAATGAAAAGCATTTCAATAGAACCGCGATACGATTCACGTTAAAATAAAGACAAGTAATAGGAAGGTGATGATTGAGTTGTTACAATTGGATCATATTGTCCATTTTATAAATCGTAACCCTGACGAAGCTGTACTCGAGTGGGAGAAATATGGGCTAAAAGCCATTCGTGGGGGTAGTCATATTAACTGGGGTACCTATAATAGCTTACTGTATTTCGGATTATCGTATATTGAATATTTAGCAGTTGAAAATCCAGAGGTGGCAAACCAATCAGAGATTCCGTTAATATCGCAGCTCTTAAATGACAGCAAACAATTTGAAGGTTTTGGCCAGATTTGTTTCCGAACGAGTCATATTGTCAGGTTAAAGGAAGATTTAAAAACGAAAGGATATCATCCAACGGAAATTTTTGAAGGAAAAAGACTGCGGGATGATGGAGTAGAGATTTCATGGAAGATGTTGTTTATCCAGCAAGACGGACCGCTTCCCTATCCATTTTTCATTCAATGGAATCAGAGTGACCAAGAAAGATTGGAAGATCTAAAACGATCAGGAATGCTACCGTCCAGGCAGGAAAATCAATCAGTTAAATCAATTTCCTTTGTTGTTTCAAATGTTGCGCAAGTTGTTGCTGACTGGGCTCAATTGTTGGGCGTGCCAATAGAATCTAAAAATATAATAAAAGTGGGTAGAACCGACCTAGTTTTCCATGATAAAAAGAATAGTGAAATTTTGACGAACATTCACAAATTAAAAGGGGACAGACCTTTTCAGGTCGAAATAGACTCACCAATAGCGAGGGAACCAATTATCGTTTTTGGTGATAGTCTTAAGTAATTATTACGGCGAATAAAATACTAAGATGGTTGCGCATGCCCGCCGTGATTGATTATACTAGAAGATGGACAACAATGGAAAGGGTGGCCGCAATGATCCATTTAACATGGCGTGACCGTGAAACATTAAAAAAGGTAAAATGTGTACATACGGATGCCAAAAAATATATTGTTAATCGTGCTTTAACTGCCGGTAAAGAGTATGATGTAAAAAATGAAACAGAAGAATTTTATTACATCGTTGACAATACTGGTAAGGTTGGCGGATTTTACAAAGAATATTTCCAAGAAGTATAAAGAAATTAAGACATAGGCACAGCCTGAAGTCAGATTGAAAATTAGAAATGCCTGGCAATCGCCAGGCATTTTTGTAACAGAAGTTATTTAATCCTTTAAGTCTGGGAAGACGCGTCGAACTGCATCGGAAAATTCTTTAAAGAAGCCGGTTACCGGTCTGCCATCACGAATATCGCCAGCCCATTGATTCATTTGACCAAAAAAATCTGGATTGGCGGATATATATACATTGTCGATATCACGATCTACTGACTTCACCTTGTCAGAGATTTTATCTTCAAGATTATTCGTTAATTTATCATTTCCAGCCAATTTAACAGCTACATATGCATTATTATCAGAAGCAATTACAGTTGCTGAATCGACTTCGGAAAGGTCCGAAACCCGGTTTGCAGCATCGTCAGCGACGCTCATTCGATTACGATTATCGTTGTCATTACGAACATCTGTAACGTTATTTCGATTAAGTCTTGTATCAGAATTATCAACACCAGTTACCGCTGGTCCACCGTGAGGATTATAGTTTACCCTGGTTGGTTCGTTTACATTTCGATTTCGATTTGCCACATCGTCGTTGACATTATTTTTACCACACCCTGTTAAATAAAGACTAAAGACAAGGGAACCAATTAACAAAGCAGTCTTTTTCATGCTGTCCAAACACTCCTTTTTCTAAGTTGTTTCAAGGATAGCATTCCATTTATAAATAAAAATATTCAAGCGGTTATGACGAAAGAAAAACATGGATATGTTAAAATGAAATGGATTTTTTATTCAGTTATTGAGGTGTTTAAACTTGGTCTATTTATTTGTTGGAATGGGTGGATTCATTGGAAGTTTATTGCGATATGGTTTATCCCTTCTAGCAGTTAATATTTGGGGGGAACGTTTTCCAATTGGCACCCTTTTGATTAATTTAACTGGAGCTTTTCTGCTAGGGTGGTTTACAAGCAGGTTTGGCCAATCCAAAAAGCTTCACCCCTATTTAATTACTGCTTTTTCAACAGGAGTGGTTGGTTCTTATACTACTTTTTCAACTTTTTGCTTGGAAACAGTTCGCCTAATAGAAGCAGAGGCCTATTTTAAAGGATTGATCTATGTTTTGCTTAGTTTATTTGGCGGTCTTTTATTTGTAAAAATGGGGCAGAATTTTGGGGATGAAACGAGGAAAGAAAAATGACTGAAGTACTATTTGTCTCACTTGGCGGATTTTTTGGGGCCATTGGCCGCTTTATCATAAGCAAATCGTTTCAAAAACATAGCCAATCTGGATTCCCAATTGGGACCTTAACAGTCAATTTAATCGGTGCTTTTTTGTTGGGACTTATTGTTGGAATTCCCATTAAAGGTCATGTGTATAGTTTGCTTGGTGTTGGTTTTATGGGTGCATTTACAACTTTCTCAACATTTAAGCTGGAACTCACGGGACTTATAAAAAGTAAAAAAAATAAATTTTTTTTACGATATTTAGTCATCAGTTATCTTGCCGGAATCATCCTTGTTTTTTTGGGTATTTTAATTGGAAAGGAAATATAAAAAGGAAGCACCTGTAAAAGATGCTTCCTTTTTATTTACTTTTATTTTTGCTTAACGGCTACTTCTTCTTTTTTATGATTTTGATACAATTTTCGGCTGATCATGGTTTGAATGATTAAGAAAGTTCCCCCGACTACCCAATAAAGCGGTAGCGCAGCTGGTGCTTGAAACGAAAACATTACAATCATTAACGGAGAAAGTAATCCCATATATTTCATTTGCTGTTGCTGTTGAGTAGGCATGTTGGATTGGGAAACCTTAAACTGAAAATAGTAAATTAAACCGGCAATAATCGTAATCGCAATATCAGGATGTCCAAGGCTAAACCATAAAAACTTATGATGAGCAATTTCTTGTGATCCACGTATTGCATAATAAAATCCTGTTAAAATTGGCATTTGAATAACGATTGGTAAGCAGCCCATATTTAATGGATTGACCCCATGTTTTTGGTAAAGACCCATCATTTCTGCTTGAAGCTCTTGCTTCTTTTTCGGGTCCTTTTCAGCCTTCATTTTTTTTTGGATAGCATCCATTTCAGGCTTAAGCACGTCCATTTTTTCCTTCATGACCATTTGATTTTTATATTGTCTTAACATTAATGGCATTAGTATGAGCCGGATGATCAGGGTAACAAGAATAATGGCTAATCCATAATTACCATTGAAAAAATCAGCGACAGAATGAATGACCACCGCGAATGGCTGTACAAAGTAAGTATGGAAGAAGCCTGTACTCTTTCCACTTTGAGCCTGACTTGAACAGGCTGAGAGTAATAATGTTGTGATTGATAATAGTGCAATCAATAATAGTGAAGATCGTTTTGTTTTCATATTTCCTCCTAAAAAGTGTGGTTAGATTGTATATAAGTAAAGAGAGGAAACAGGATCTTCAGGATCATCCTGTGAACATTTTTTTCTACGAATATATTTGACAATTCTAATTAAAATAAAATTCCCATTTAAACGGCTTTTTTCTTTATAAAAATAAATAGGGTGAATAATTTTTGTGTCCGAAGGATTAGACAAGGAATCCATAAAGGAATATTTTACACTCCAAGCCAGCAGAAATTTCAATGAAATCCCTAAATAGAGGCTGACATAGAGGGCTGTAAGTGTATTGATATCGGAATGATCGATTAGAATTTGGAACAAAAATTTTCACCTCGCTTTTAAGCCAATGATAAGAGTATAAAGGAGTTTTAGCAAATAATCAAATACTGAATTGTGGAAGGAATAATAGATTGTGAGAAACACCTTCACTCAACTGTTTTCGGTTTATTTTTATTAAAAATGAGAAAAGTAAAGTTGTTGGTATCCATTTGCACAAAAGGAGTTTTATTTTTGAAGGAATTAGATGTGCATTCTATTTTTGTCATTGGCTTCGTACTCATTTTGCTTGCTGCCTTCGTTACAGCCATTGCCAAGAAATTAAAACAACCCTATCCAATTGCATTAGTTTTGGTCGGTGCATTGATTGGCCTTACCGATTTTTCTGCTTTAGTTTCATTAAAAAACTTTATTACACAGGGGGAAGTTTTTCATTTTGTCATCGTAACCCTGTTTTTGCCGGCACTTTTAGGGGAAGCTTCGCTAAAACTTCCTTTTCCTCAGTTAAAAAATAATAAGCTTCCAATTCTGGCTCTTGCCTTTGGGGCAACGTTAATATCTTATTTGGTTGTTGGGTTTTCATCCTACTTTCAACTGAATTTGTCGATACAAGCTGCTTTTGTTTTTGCCGCATTAATGAGTGCTACTGACCCAGTAAGCGTTTTATCGATTTTTAAAAGTGTCGGGGTCAATAAAAAATTAGCCATCATTGTGGAAGGGGAAAGCTTATTTAATGATGGTATGGCAGTTGTTCTTTATCAAATTTCAGCGTTTTATTTATTAACTTACCTGGATATGGGCTGGGAAGGTTTAGGAATGGGAATCTGGATATTTGTGAAGGTCATTGTTCTTGGGCTCATTGTGGGAGGAGCGCTGGGATACGGATTCTCCATTTTAACAAAGTTTTATGATGATTATCCGCTTGAAATCATCTTTAGTATCATTTTATTTTACGGTTCCTATTTATTAGCTGAAAGTGTGCATGGTTCAGGTGTGATTGCCGTTGTAGTAGCAGCTATTATTTTAGGTAATTTTGGCGCCAGGATTGGCATGTCTCCGACAACAAGATTAAATATAGGAAACTTTTGGGATGTTGCCGCCTTATTAGCCAATTCAGTCGTGTTTTTAATGGTAGGTCTCGAAATTACAAAAATCGGTTTAAGCAATAAATGGGGGACAATTATTGGTGCGATTCTGATTGTTTTAATCGCAAGAAGTGTTGCGGTCTATTTAAGTCTTATCTTTAATAAAGATTTCCCATGGGCTTGGAAGCATATAATTAATTGGGGAGGACTAAAGGGCTCTCTTTCCATTGCCCTTGTTTTAAGTCTTCCCTACAGTTTCAATGGTAGAGATGAATTGCTCGTGTTAACGTTTTTCGTTGTCCTTTTCTCCTTAGTGGTTCAGGGACTGACGGTCAAACCATTGATTACAGTCTTAGGCGTTACGCCTAAAGAGCGGGGGTCATTGGAGTATGAACATTTGATTGCAAAAATTCATCGCTTTGATTCAGCTATTGAAGAAATAACCAGGGTAAAAAGGAAGTTATTCATAACCGAACCGGTTTCAGCTGAAATGGTGACCGAATATCAAGAAAAAAAATCCCGTGTTGAAACGGAGCTTCAAGAATTATATAAAATTCATTCTGAATTAAAGGAAAAACAGAGGGATTTATTATCGAGACAGGCATTATATGCTGAACATGAGGCCATAAGCCATCTTCATAAAGATGAAGTCATTTCAAATGATATTGCAAACTTGGAGGAGGTCGAAGTAATGGACCTTTTAGTAAAGTTAGATGAAAAAAATCATTAAAAAATGCGGACAGATTCCGCATTTTTTTAAATCCAATATGTAATGGTATCCAATATCCCGAGAAGGAGTAGAAAGGCTCCGGCCGTTTTCTGTACCAGTAAACCAAATTGTCGGCTTTTTTTCATAATTGCCCCATCCATTCCAAGAAATGAAATCATAAACATAAAGATAAGGAGTGGAAGGGATGTACCGATAGCGAAAATACTTGGGAGAACTGCACCGTAACTAGAACTTAGCACAATTGGCATCAGGGTCAGGAAAAACAAAACGAACATGGTTGGGCAAAAAGCAATAGAAAAAGTGACTCCCATTATGAAAGATCCGAAAATCCCTCCGCTCTTTTGATTGGGGATATATGAAAAGAGCCGGTTAATCCAGTTTAATTGGATCATTCCAATTAAAAATAAACCTAAGAGGATAATAAAGGGTCCAATTAATTTACGGAAAATGGCAAAGAAGCTGGTAATCGCTGTTTGGAATTCTTGACCAATCAGCCAAACGGCAAGTCCTAAAGTAGAAAATACTACAATTTTACCAAATATAAAAAAGAGTGCCTCCACCCATGTTTTCTTTGTTTGCAGGCTTTTATTTCCGTAAAAAGTAATGGCGCTAATATTGCTGGTAAGCTGACAAGGAGCAAGGGCACCAATTAACCCCAGTAAAAAAGCAGCAAGCACCGGAATTTGTTTTGTTTCATAAAATAAAACTTGAAACGGACTGCTTAAAACTCTGCTGATGGAACTAAAAATGTCATACATAATTACTCACCCCTTTAAAGACTGTTTGTACTATACTATTAATTTATCAAAAATAAATGCAGATAGAAGGGAGTTCACAATATAGTAAGAAAAAACACCGAATCCGTTTTGATGAAGGACAGAATCAGGGGAGAACCAAAAAAAGTGTCCTTACAGAGGGTTGGAAGGACAGAATCAACGAAAACTCAAGAAAGGTGTCCTTCCAGAGGTGTTGGAAAGACAATATCAGCGGAAACCCAAAAAAGGTGTCCTTCCAGATGTGTTGGATGGACAGAATCAGCGGAAACCAAAAAAAGTGTCCTACCAGATGTGGTGGAAGGACAGAATCAGGGGAAACTCAAGAAAGGTGACCTACCAGAGGTCGCAGAAGGACAAAACCAGCGGGAATCCACACAAAGTGTTCTTCCAAAATAGGCTACATTTTATTTTTCTTCCCAATGTGCCGTAAGCATTTCATAGGCAATTTTTATTTTTTCCTCGCTAGGAGGTTCAACCCTTTTAAGTGGATACTCATGCCCCAATGCCTCCCATTTATATACCCCAAGCTTATGATAAGGAAGAATCTCGACTTTTTTAACATTTTCAAGGGTACCGATGAATTCTCCTAGCTGCTCAAGGTCCTCTGGGTCATCTGTAACTGTGGGAACGAGGACATGCCGTACCCAAATTGGTATCTTACGTTCAGATAAAAACTTTGCAAATTCAAGAATATGGTCATTCGCCATCCCAGTTAATTGAATATGTTTCTTTCGATTAATATGTTTTAAATCAAGTAAAATTAGGTCCGTAAATTGTAATAACTCCTCGAGTTGCACTATAAAATGGGTAGAATGTGAGAAGCAACCCCCAGATGAGTCTATTGTGGTATGGATTCCCATCCGCCGACATTCCTTAAATAATTCTGTAAGAAAAGGAATTTGCAGCAATGGTTCCCCACCGCTAACGGTAATCCCACCGCCAGATGCTTGAATGAAAGGGAGGTAACTCATGAGGTCATCCATCACCTCAGAAACTGTAATTTGTTTTCCAGTGCCAATTTCCCATGTATCGGCATTATGACAAAACTGGCAGCGCAGCAGACAGCCTTGAGTAAAGATTACATAACGAATTCCTGGGCCATCTACTGTCCCTAAAGTTTCGATTGAATGGATATTTCCGTTCATGGTTATTTTCCCCTTTCATTTTAAGGAAGGAGCCCCACCTAAGGGGAGCTCCAATGTTTAATTAAAGTGACTCATGGAAAGTACGGTTAATGACGTCGAGCTGCTGCTCTTTTGTTAATTTAATAAAGTTAACCGCATATCCGGAGACTCGAATAGTTAGCTGTGGATATTGTTCCGGATGTTCCATCGCATCAATGAGTGTTTCCCGATTAAATACGTTAACATTTAAATGATGTCCGGATTTGATTATATAACCATCCAGGATGGATACAAGGTTGCGAACTCTTACATCTTCCTCTTTTCCTAATGCCTTTGGAACAATGGAAAAGGTGTTTGAAATTCCATCCATTGCATAGCTGTAAGGCAGTTTTGCGACAGAAGAAAGGGAAGCTAGGGTTCCTTTTGTATCACGTCCATGCATTGGGTTTGCGCCTGGTGCAAATGGTTCACCTGTCCGGCGTCCATCCGGTGTATTCCCTGTTTTCTTACCATAAACAACGTTTGAGGTAATCGTTAAAATCGACAAGGTATGAACAGATTCACGGTAAGTGTGGTGCTTTCGAAGCTTTTTCATAAAGCTTTCAACAATTTTTATCGCAATGCTGTCAACCCGATCATCGTTGTTCCCGTATTTTGGGAAGTCTCCATTAGTTTCAAAATCTATGGCAATACCATTTTCATCGCGGATTACTTTTACCTCGCCGTATTTAATGGCACTTAGAGAGTCTGCTACGACACTTAAACCGGCAATGCCAGTTGCCATTGTCCGAAGAATCTTTGTATCATGCAGGGCCATTTCAATTCTTTCATAGCTGTATTTATCATGCATGTAATGAATGATATTTAAGGTATTAATGTATAAACCTGCCAGCCATTCCATCATTTGATCAAACTTTTGCATGACTTCCTCATAATCTAATACATCCGCTTTAATTGGCTGATACTGAGGGCCAACCTGAATTTTTAATTTTTCATCAATACCCCCATTTATAGCATAGAGAAGGGCCTTGGCAAGGTTAGCGCGTGCCCCGAAAAACTGCATTTGCTTGCCAATTTCCATTGCAGATACACAGCAGGCAATACCATAGTCATCGCCATATTCTGGACGCATGATATCGTCGTTTTCATATTGAATGGAGCTCGTTTTAATTGACATCTTCGCACAATAGTTTTTAAAGTTTTCCGGAAGCTGGGCGGACCATAAAACAGTTAAATTCGGTTCCGGTGCAGGGCCTAAATTATCTAATGTATTTAGGAATCGGAAGGAGCTTTTTGTGACCAAAGGACGCCCATCCAATGCCATGCCACCAATTGATTCCGTTACCCATGTAGGGTCGCCGCTGAATAATTCATTATAATCTGGTGTGCGAGAAAATTTTACTAGGCGCAGCTTCATAATAAAATGGTCTACTAGTTCCTGTGCCTCTGTTTCTGTTAAAATTCCATTCTCTAAATCTCTTTCAATATAAATATCGAGGAAGGTTGAGACACGGCCAAGACTCATTGCAGCACCGTTCTGCTCTTTAATAGCGGCTAAATAGCCGAAATACAGCCATTGAAACGCCTCGGCCGTATTTTTAGCAGGTTGGCTTATGTCAAATCCGTAGCTTGCTGCCAATTCTTTTAATTCCTTTAAGGCACGATATTGCTCTGATAATTCTTCACGTAAACGAATATTCTCTTCTATCATCACAGCGCTTGTGTTGTTATAATCCTTTTGTTTTTCTTTGATCAAGAAATCGACACCATATAAAGCGACACGGCGATAATCCCCAATAATACGCCCGCGTCCGTATGCGTCTGGAAGTCCGGTAATAATTCCTGCTTTTCGTGCATGCAGCATTTCAGGTGTATAAGCATCAAAAACACCTTGATTATGGGTTTTACGATAATCAGTAAAAATTCTTTCAATTTCGGGATTTAATTGATAACCGTATGATTCGCAGGCTTGTTTTGCCATCCGAATCCCGCCAAATGGCTGTAAGGAACGATTGAATGGTTTATCCGTTTGAACCCCAACTACTTTTTCGAGTTCTTCATCAAGATAGCCAGGACCATGAGAGGTAATGGTTGAAACTGTTTCGGTATCCATTTCCAAGACGCCGCCGTTTTCACGTTCTTGTTTGGTAAGAGCCATAACTTGTGCCCAAAGTTTATTGGTTGCTTCAGTAGCACCGGTTATAAATGAATCATCTCCCTCGTATGGAGCGAAATTTTTTAAAATAAAATCGCGAACATTTACTTCTCTCGTCCAAATACCTTTGTTAAAACCTTGCCATTGTTCCATGATTTTTCACCTCTAATTTTTTAAGAAACATATAACAGATTTGATATTTATATCTTACATTCAGTATAACGGTTAATTTGTGAAAAACATCACAAATAAAAGGTGTAATTGTTAAGATATTGTGAATAAAGGTTTTGTAAGAGGAATTCACTGTTTTTGTTTTTCAAGGTAAAACTTACTGTATTAGAATAATCACAAGGGAATTTTGGGGCTGTTATATAGAAGGATATTCATAATAATAGGCTGTGTTAAACTTGGTTGTTGATTTCCGCTCCAATCAACGCTGTTTAAAAATAAATATTGTTCTTTTACAAAGCATAATAATAAAAGCAGGAGAATAATCTCCTGCTTTTTAATCCACAACAATATCTGCAATCATTGGTCCATTATGTGCCTTATCTGAATGGACTTCACAAACTAATCGGTAGGTGCCTTCTTTATCAAATTGAAGTGGAACCACTGTCTCTTCTCCTTTTTTTACAGTACCTTTAATACTGGTGCCCTCAATAAAAAAAGGATGTTCTTCCCCGTTTATTCCATTTATATATAACTCGGCCTTTTCACCCTTTTCCAAAACAATTGTACCAGGATCCCAGCGGTATGCCTCTAATTCCTTACCATCCTTTGTTTGTGTTTTATATTCCACCGTTACCATATGAATCTCACGAATTTTTTCATTTGATTGCTGGTTAAACACAGCTGTATCTCCAGCCCTTAATATAAACCAAGCAGAGACTGTTACGAGTACAAACCCAACAGCTAAGAAGAATAACAATGTTTCTTTCTTAAACACGAAAAATCTCATTTCTAAACCCCCCCACAGATTTGTCCTAATTCATGTTTATGGGATAGAGCTAGAAAACTTGTCTCTTTTTTCAAACTTTTACCGCAAGAAATTCTAAACGGTTGGGGTTTCAATAAACTGTCTAGAATAGAAGTATGCAAGGTCAATCAAAAATAAATTGATTTCTTTTTCCTATGGAAAAGTTTATATTAAAATTAGTAGAGAAAAAAATAGGTGGTTATCTTGTTGGGGATCAAAAAAGAAAAATTATTAAAATCAGCAAAATTTATCTTTCCACTTTTTTTATTGATTTTTGCCATTGTTGAAATAAAGAAATTTACAGGAAATGTGAACGGACAATTACTAGAGGATGAACTGCATAAATTACATATCAGCATGCTAATTCTAATCCTGGCGATAACGTTTGCGGCCGTGCTTCCAATGCTGCTTTACGATGTACTGTTAGTTCGAATTCTTGGACTAAAGGTCCCTAAAAAAGAGCTTTTTGAGCAATCCTTCATCGCTAATTCTTTTTCCAATTTAATCGGATTTGGCGGTATTATCGGTGCGATGCTAAGAACCTATTTTTTTCATAGTCTTGAACAGGATAAGCGAAAGCTGTTAGGGGGAATCGCAACTGTTTCCCTTTTTTATTTAACGGGAATTTCAGCCCTATCGTGGTTTGTTACCCTATTCTATCATCACTTTCCATTGTTCAAGGATGTGAAATGGCTGTTTTTTGCAGTTCTTGGTGTCGGATTATACTTACCGGTATTTCTATTTATACATATTATAAAAAACAAAAAGGATAGTCCTTCCTTAATTACCATTAACTCGGCAATAAAACTAATTATTGTTTCCGTGGTCGAATGGTTTGCCGTTTTTATGGCCATCTGGATATTAAGCCATCTTTTTGGGATTTCGATTTCTTTTGAGCAGCTTTTTCCTGTATACATCATTGCTGCCTGTGCAGGGATTATTAGTATGATTCCCGGAGGCCTGGGCTCATTTGATTTAGTATTTATTTGGGGAATGCAGGATTTACATATACCGCAGGAAAAAGTGATTGTTCTTCTTTTATTTTATCGGTTTGGGTATTATATTTTACCGTTTTTGGTGAGTATCGTTCTGTTTGTCAAAATGTATTGGGAAAAATGGAACAGAACCTGGAGTAATTTACCAAAAATTATTGTGCAAGGGTTCAGCCATATTGTATTAACCTTGATGGTATTTTTATCAGGATTGATTCTGCTTTTATCAGCAAGTGTACCGGGCATCATGTCGCGTCTCAGGGTTGCACAGGAGATTCTGTCATTTCCGATTATAAATGTATCCCATCAGCTCTCGGTTGCCGCGGGTTTCCTTTTATTGGGGTTATCAAGGGGCATTGAGTATAGCGTAAAGAGAACATATGAATTAACTATGTTTGTCCTAATTCTTGCTGCGTTATTCTCTATTTTTAAAGGAATTGATTATGAGGAAGCGATTTTTTTAATTATTGTAGCCCTTCTTTTAAGAATGGCGAAGGGGCAATTTTACCGTGAAAGTTATGTTCTTACATGGGGGAAAACCTTATTTGATGTCACTCTGATCTTAATTATTACATCCATGTACATTTTAATTGGTTATTTAAATTTACCTTCAGCCAAATTAGAGATGCCTAGAAGATTTCTACCATTTGTAATTGTAGATTACCATGACTTATTCAATAGTGCCTTGATCGGGTTGATTATTGCCTTTTTTATCCTTGTATTTGGTTATTTAAGCAGTAAGCCGAAAAATTGGAAATTTGAGAAATCAAAAGGTCAAGAACAAGAAATCAAGTCTCACTTAACGGAATATAAGGCAAAGGTATTGTCCCATTTAATTTTTCTACATGATAAGTATATTTTTTGGAACAGTAAAAGGAATGTCCTGATAACCTTTCAGCAATATGCAGATAAGCTTGTGATTCTAGGAGATCCTATTGGGGAAAAAAGAGAGCTATCAAATGCAATCGAGGAATTTCAGGAAATTTCAGATCTGCATGGTTTCACCCCAGTTTTTTATCAGGTCAGTGATGAAATTTTGCCATTGCTCTATGGCAGTGGGTATGCCTTTTTTAAATTAGGTGAGGAGGCATACGTCAATCTTAAAACCTTTTCACTTTCAGAAAATAATATGAAGGATTTACGAATCTTACGAAACAAATTTATCCGGGAAGACTATCAGTTTGAAATGGTAAAACCTCCTTATTCGGAAGAGTTATTAAACGAATTAAATGGAATTTCAAACGACTGGCTCCAGGGTAGAGCCGAAAAGGGATTTTCTGTTGGGTTTTTTGACCGAGAGTATTTAAATAAAGGACCAATCGCCCTTGTGAAAAATCAAAGTAATCAAATTCTTGGTTTTATTACGATTATGCAGGTATACGATAACCAAAAAACGGTTTCCATAGATTTGATGAGGTTGAAACCGAATTTACAGGCGGGATTGATTGATTTTCTTATCCTTTCTTTAATTGATTGGGCGAAAGAACAGGGATATGATCGTTTTAATATGGGGATGGCCCCACTCGCAAATGTCGGTATGTCAAGATTCGCATCTCTAAGCGAAAAAGTTGCGGCCCAAATTTTCTTTCATGGGCACTTTATCTATGACTTCCAAGGGCTTCGAGGATTTAAAGAGAAATATACAAATATTTGGGAGCCAAAATACCTTGCCTATCGAAGAAAATCTTCACTGGCTTTTACAATGGCACAAATAACGTTATTGATTTCTAAAAAAAGAAGATAAAAAGCCATGGACAGCGAAAACTGTTCATGGCTTTTGCTTTACGGAGTAATTGGTTACGAAAAGCATTAAAAAAGAGATCACAACCATGGACAAAACTAACATCCACGCAAGTGACATATTCCCTGAATCCATTGCGACATAAATTGCAGTAGGGGCTGTTTGCGTTTTACCTGGTATATTTCCGGCAAACATTAGGGTTGCTCCAAATTCACCTAATGCTCTGGCAAAGCTTAAAATTAAACCTGTGACCATGGATTTAGCCGATAAGGGGAGCGTGACAAATAAAAAAACTTTCATTTCATTTGCTCCGTCTACTCTTGCTGCTTCTTCAATATCTTTATCTACCGATTGAAAACCTAATTTGACCGTTTGAAACATAAGTGGAAATGCAACAATCGTAGATGCGATTATAGCTGCCCATGTAGTGAACATGATTGATTGATGGAAAATTTCTTCAATCAAGGCACCAACTGGACTATTTCTTCCGAAAAAGAAGATCAGTAAAAAGCCAATTACAGTTGGCGGGAGGACAATAGGAAGCATTAGAATGGTTTCAATAAAAGCTTTCCCTTTAAATGCCCGCAATGAGAATAATCTTGCGAAAATAATCCCGAATAAAAAAACAATCACGACGGAAATCGATGCTATTTTTAACGATAAGGTAATCGGGGACCAAAATTCATTTGGAAACAAAATCATCAATCCAATACATTAAAGCCTTAATTTTTCGAATACAGTTCTCGTTGTCCTTCTTTTTAAATACTCATAGAAGAGGAGCAGATGTACTGTAATCATTATATCTAATTGGAGAGAATCCTCAAAGAAAAATACCACAATTTCATTTTTCGTTTATTCCTCCCTGCACGGAAACGGATTGCCTATTGTTTCAAAAGAACTTGGTGAGTCAATTTGATCACGATCATCTACGAAACTTCTATTCCCAAAAAAGTCGCTTTTATCACCAAAGTTTTGCCCATATCCTTGATTTTTTTTGTCTGAATTATGCCATTCAGCCAAAAGATTTTGACCAATATTTACAGCAGATGCATTTTCAAAGGAATTAATTTTAATCATAAATATATTTATATTAATATACGGAACCGGAGCCGGCATGTTATCTCCTCCTTATGCTTGTGGTTAAATATATGCATTGTTCTTGAGGTTTATCCCGAATGAACGGGGCAAGAGATGAAGGAGATGTGTAAATAGATGGATATGGATAAATTAAAACAATGGCTGGAGGTCGCACAAAATATGCAAGGTGGCGATTTCTGGAAAAATATATTTGAACAGGATTTTGCAAAACAATTTATGAATGATCCTTCCTTTAAATCCCCTATTTACGGAAATGGTGAAAAAAATATGCGAGAGGATAAAAACTCGCGTACCTTTCCATCCATTGATATTTTGGAAGGGGAGGAGGAGGTAATGGTTTTAATCGAGCTCCCAGGAGTAAGGAAAGAAAATATTGAATTAGGCCTTAACGGAGATATTTTAACAATTAAAGGGACCGCACTGCCCATTCATCCTAATTTGAAAATAGCTTATTCTGAAAGGTTCTATGGTGAGTTTCAGAGACAGATTAAAATTCCGGATCAAATTAGCCCCAGCGAAATAAATGCAAAGTTTTGGAACGGAATTTTATTTGTCAGCTATCAACGGAAAATGGAAAAAGGAGAAATAATCCCGATTGACTAGAATACAGTCTCCTTTTCTTTATTTGGACATGTTTCTCTTTATCTCCCATATATATATAAGTAAGGATAAAATAAGGGAGCGTCCGCGCACATGTCACTAAAAGATTTATTCTTCATTTTCAATAAAAATGATGATGAAAAGGACTTAAAAAGAAGATTGACTTCCCTAGAATTAGATATAAAAGAATTGAAAAAATCTTTATTGGCAATCCAGGAGCAAGAAAAAGTCACGCAAGAGAAAATCATACATCATAAGGAACCACCTATTATTATTGAAAAAATTAACATTGAAAAAATCATTTTAGATAAATATGAGCTTAATAATAATTTTGGCCAGTTAGGAATTAAAGAATTGAAGGGGAAATTGAATATTGGTGCAACATATGGAAGTGAATATACCCCAAATCTAAATGAGGATGAAGAAAAAGTAGAAGAAGAGCCTGCCCGTAAGGAGAAAATATATAATCAAACAAATGGTTTTGGTCCGAAAGTCAACATTAACGCCAAAAAAGAAGAAGATATGAAAAAAGACTAAAGTTTTCAACCTTTAGTCTTCCTGAGAAAATCATTGCAGTCTGCTTTCCACCTGTTGGCATACTTCGTCAGCGGACATTCCATTGGCATCAATGACCGATCCCTTTGTATAGGTATCCTGCATTCCCATAACGTTAGAGTCCATTCCAGTAACCACACAGCAATCACAATTCTGCGCGTCTGATTCCTGCTTCAGTTCAACAACATCATAACCTTTTTCCCTTAGTGCCTGTTGAATATTTGTAAGAGATTGTTCTACTCCAATCTTTGCCATACAAAACACCTCCTCCTGTAGATTATCTTGCCTAAGTTTTCCTGAATTATTCCGTATAAGTACCGATATTTTTCCAAAACTATAATGGGAGGTGTTGATATGGGAAAGCGTAAAAAAGATGCTTCGACAATAGGGCTGAATTCTTCTCAGGTAGAAGGACAGGGGACGACAAATACCGAAACAGGAACGAGGTCTGAGCCATCGTCTCGTCGCAGGAAAAAAAGCCCCTAAGCACGACTCAAGCTTCACTGAAAAAAGCGGGCACAAAAATGTGCCCGCTTTTTTCTTATTGATACATTTCCGCTACTTGTTTTTGAATATCAGCATTTTCAAGATACTCATCATAGGTCATTTGTTTATCAACTAATCCTTTTGGTGTCAGTTCAAAAATTCGATTGGCAATCGTTTGAATGAACTGATGGTCATGGGAAGAAAACAAGAGAGATCCCTTAAAGTTAATTAATCCATTATTTAATGCTGTAATGGATTCCAAATCAAGGTGGTTGGTTGGTTCATCCAGCAGCAATACGTTTGCGCCATTTAACATCATTTTTGAAAGCATACAACGAACTTTTTCGCCACCTGAAAGCACACTAGCCTTTTTCAATACTTCCTCACCGGAAAATAGCATTCTTCCTAAGAAGCCTCGTAAAAAGCTTTCGCTTTCATCTTTAGGTGAAAACTGGCGGAGCCATTCCACAAGATTTAATTCACTGTTCTCAAAGAACTCGGAGTTATCTTTTGGAAAATAAGCCTGACTTGTTGTAATTCCCCATTTAAATGAACCGCTGTCAGGTTCCATTTCACCCATTAAAATCTTAAACAAAGTGGTCTTTGCAAGCTCGTTTGTTCCAACAAGTGCAATTTTGTCTCCTTTATTCATAAAGAAGCTAATATTATCAAGAACCTTCACACCATCAATGGTTTTTGTCAAACCTTCTACCCTTAATAGATCATTTCCGATTTCACGTTCCGGTGTAAAACCGACAAATGGGTAACGGCGTGACGATGGTTTGATATCATCTAAGGTAATTTTGTCTAATAGTTTTTTACGGGAGGTAGCCTGCTTGGATTTGGAAGCATTTGCGCTAAAGCGGGCAATGAAGCTTTGCAGCTCCTTAATTTTTTCCTCCTTCTTCTTGTTGGCATCAGAAGCCATCCTTGATGCTAATTGGCTGGATTCATACCAGAAATCATAGTTCCCGACATAGATTTGGATCTTACTGAAATCTAGGTCAGCGATATGGGTACAAACCTTGTTGAGAAAATGACGGTCATGGGAAACGACAATAACGGTATTCTCAAAGTTAATTAAGAAATCTTCAAGCCATTGAATCGCTTTTATATCTAAGTGGTTGGTAGGCTCGTCCAAAAGAAGGACATCAGGGCGTCCGAACAATGCTTGAGCAAGAAGGACTTTTACCTTCTCAGATCCTGTCAATTCAGCCATTGTTTTATAATGCAGGTCTTCTTCAATCCCAAGACCTTTTAGGAGAATAGCGGCTTCCGGTTCAGCTTCCCAGCCGTTTAACTCTGCAAATTCACCTTCAAGCTCTGCAGCCTTCATTCCATCCTCATCAGTGAAATTTTCTTTCATGTAGATGGCATCCTTTTCCTGCATCACTTGGTACAATCTTGCATGTCCCATGATAACAGTTTTTAAAACTTCATATTCTTCATACTCAAAGTGGTTTTGTTTTAATACTGCCATCCGCTCATTTGGTCCAAGTGAAACGTTTCCGGTTTGTGCTTCAATTTCACCAGAAAGTATTTTTAAAAATGTAGATTTTCCGGCGCCATTTGCCCCAATCAAACCATAACAATTTCCGGGTGTAAATTTAATATTAACATCTTCAAACAGTTTGCGGTCTCCATATCTTAAGCTTACATTGCTAACGGTAATCATAGTTAAAATCCTCCAAAACAAAATATCTATTTATTATACCATTAATAACTCATAGAACGAAACTATTAGTAATGGCAGTCCAAATAATTCGTGTGAACGGTTTATTCTAACATGAAAATATTTCTAAATTTTTTTTCGGGTTTTAACACTTTATTCATATTTTTGTTGTAGAATGTACGTATGATGTTAAAGAAGGTGAGAAGCATGGCAAAAAAGCAGCTTACAGAATTCGTTAATAAATTAAAAAAAGCTGGTATTAAAGTAAGTCTTACAAAACCAAAGTCCAATTACCTTTTATCCTTGCAGCAAATTAAAAGATATCCTTCATCGGTGAATTAAATAGGTTAAAAAAAGCGGTTAATCCAATGGACTAACCGCTTTTTTTAGTGAATGGTAAAACTAATTAATTTTATTCATGATTTTTTCATACACTTCTTTTTTGTCGAATTTTTCTCCCATTGGGAATTTGGCAATAAACTTATTATTTTGGTCTACTAAATAAGTATTCGTCGTATGGATAAATTGTCCGTTACCTGGATCCTTGTATTGAAATTGTAGAGAGGTGGCGATTTCTCTAATACTCTTCTGATCTCTCTTAATGTTCTGTCTATCCCCTGTTAAAAACAGCCAACTTTGATTACTGCTAATGCCGAATCCTTTCATGTATCCTTTTAATACCTTGGGAGTATCGCGGTAAGGATCGATGGTGATCGTAAGAAATTCGATATTCTTGCCAAAAACACCGCTTTTCTCCAATTCTTGTTTTAAAACATTCATTTTTTGCGTTGTTGTCGGACAAATATCAGGACAATGAGTATAAATAAATTCTACAAGCTTTAGCTTTGAATCATCCGCTCCAAATTTGTATGATTCTCCATTTTGGTTAATTAAGGTAATATTTGACGGTATTTTTGTGTTTGCATCCCGAATCAGAAAAAAAGCAATTCCAGCTGCTATACCAACGAATACAGCAAGAGTACATATTAGGTAGATCTTTTTCATTTTGTAATCCCTCCTATCAATAAGATAAAGAAGTTTTAAAAAAAATCATATGGATAATTTGTGAACAAAAGATAGTTGTTCATAAGTTTATACCTTATACTAAATAAAAACGGAGTGGGGGTTCGGTGGATGAAAAAGGGTTGGAAAATATTCTGCCAATTGTTGATCTTAGTTTTAATCTATCAAATCGGAAATTGGACCGTCCATTTTACACATTTAAAAATCCCTGGGAATGTAATGGGTTTGATGATTCTTTTAGTTCTACTCTGGCTTAAAATCATAAAAATTGACCAAATTGAACTTGTTGCCAGCTGGCTTTTGAAGCATTTAGGATTCTTTTTCATTCCAATTTCAGTTGGTTTAATGACTCTGGGTCCAACTTTACTTAATAAAGGGCTGCTTTTTCTGTTTATTCTTGTTATTAGTGCATTCATTGGATTGGTAACGGCTGGAAAAACAACTCAGGCTGTCATAAAGAAAAAAGAAAAGGTAGTAGATTATCATGATCACGTTATTTAGTATCCTTTTAACGCTGTTAATCTATAGACTGACAATTTTTTTAGCGGTAAAATATCCCACACCATTAACCAGCCCTGTGTTTTTAAGTACAATTTTGATTATTGCCATTTTACTGGGACTGCATATATCTTATGATGATTATACTCCCGCAAAGAATATCATGACCTTTTTGCTTGGCCCCGCTACAGTGGCTCTTGCGGTACCGATATATAAAAATTGGCATCTTTTATCTAAATATTTTGGTGCTGCATTGATTGGGTTGATTGCAGGGACTGTTATAACAATTGGCTCTGCCTTGTTTATGGCGAAAGCCTTTCTCTTTTCTAGAACCACTCTTCTTGCATTAAGTATCAAATCTGTAACTGTACCGGTGGCAACAGAGATTGGTAAAATATTAAAAGTGAACCTGCCGTTAATTGTTGCCTTTGTGATTATTACCGGAATAATTGGTGCGATGTTTGGTCCAAAATTATTAAACTTGTTTAAAATTGATCATCCGTTTGCCCGCGGCCTTTCACTTGGCACGATTGCTCACGGAATTGGAACTGCTGAAGCGGTCAAGGAGGGGGAAATCCAAGGGGCAGTAGCTGGAGCAGCGATGGGAATTGCTGCAATTTTGACTTCCTGTATCTTGCCATATCTTATTCCTGTTTTACTTTAATAATTTCTAATCTGATTTTCTCTTCTATTATTGACAATTGGTTCCAAATTGAATATTCTATATTTGATAAATTGTAAAAAGTAAGGAGTATGTTTTTATGTTAGGTGTCGTTCTTAACTAATCCATGAATTGGATACAATCATTCCGTTAGCCTCATTCATTTTTTAAAAGGGTGAAAGAGGGTTTATTTGCTATGGGATGAAGTTAAGAACAATGAGCGAACATAAGCATACATTCCTTTTCGATGATGCTGTGTACACTTGTGTAGACAGTTTTTATTTTGGGGAAATTTATGCATGAAAAAATGAAGGGGAAAGACTCATTTTTTCACGTTGGCCGCAATGACATTGTTCATTGCGGCTATTTTTATTTTTAGGGAGGAAAAACCAAATTGAATCAACATACTTTTAAAACATTAGAATTTCAACAAATTAAAGAGCAGATTGCTCAATTTGCCTTAACAAACGAAGGAAAAGAAAAAATTCTAACTCTCATACCGTCTACCCATTTAAAACAAATTGAAGCATGGCTGGATGAGGTGTCAGAAGCAGTAGAAATTTTAAAAAAAAGCTCAAGTGTACCTGTACATGGGATGGACGGTATGAAACAGTTAATCCTGCAATTGAATAAGGGAGTAGCACTCCGTCCGGATCAACTGGCAAAGCTTTATGAGTTTTTGGACTGCTGCAGGAAAATGCGGAGATTTATGAAAGATAAGGAATACCTCGCTCCTAGAGTTTCCTTTTATGTCGAGGCAATGAATGATCTGCCTCAGCTTGCGAATGAAATTATCCGCTGTATCAGGAATGGCAGGGTTGATGATTATGCAAGCAAAGAATTATTAAAAATCAGGAAACAAGTCATTATTCATGAGGAACGCTTAAAAGAGAAAACCATGCAGTTGATTCGTTCCAATAAATATAAAACCTATCTTCAAGAAAATGTTGTCAGTCAACGAAATGGGAGATATGTCATTCCGATAAAAAAAGAATATCGGAACAAAATCAAAGGTAATGTCCTGGATACCTCTGCATCAGGTTCGACCCTTTTCATAGAGCCGGAGGAAATTTCGCTTTATCAGGATCAATTAACATGGCTAATAGCAGATGAAGAGGTAGAGGTACAAAAGGTGCTTGTTTATCTAACTGGTTTAGTCGAGGAAAATCAACAGCTAATTTGTTCAGCAATGGAAATTATGGTTCATTATGATTTTTTATTTGCGAAAGCAAAATATAGCCGTACCCTGAATGGTGTGAAGGCAGGGATCAATGAATCACATGAAATCCAATTAATTCAAGCAAGACATCCATTGCTTGGAGAAAAGGCAGTACCGTTAACACTGGAACTAGGTAATACAGCGAATGCATTAGTGATCACCGGTCCGAATACAGGAGGAAAGACGGTAACGATAAAAACCGTTGGGTTATTGACGCTAATGGTACAAAGCGGCCTTCATATTCCTGCAGCCCCGGGAAGTAATCTTAGTATTTTTCATCGTATTCTTGTTGATATTGGGGACGGCCAAAGCATTACAGAGAATTTAAGCACTTTTAGTTCTAGAATCGTGAATATCATTGAAATTTTAAAGGATACCAATGATCGAACATTGGTCTTATTAGATGAATTGGGATCGGGGACGGACCCTGGTGAAGGGATGGGGCTTGCAACCTCCATTTTAGAAACACTCTATGATAAGGGGGCTACATTATTTGCAACCACTCACTATAGCGAGATAAAGGAATTTGCCGAAGCCCATACTGGATTTATGAACGGATCGATGGAGTTTGATTTGGAGACGCTCTCGCCTACGTATCGCCTTCATATTGGCAGAGGGGGAGAAAGCCAGGCATTTGCGATTGCACTTAAGCTGGGAATCCATCCAAACATCATTGAAAGGGCACATGTGATTACCTATAAGGAAGAAAAACATTATGAAATGGCCGAAATCGATGCCTGGAAACGTAAAGAAATAGAAAAACAAATCATTGTCAACAAGTATCAAAAGCGGAAGGAAACTTTTAAGGAGTATGATAAGGTCCCAATTTATCATCAGGGCGACAATGTCAAAATTTCTCCTTCCAATGAGTATGGAATCGTCTATACCGGTCCAGATCAGCAAGGGAACTATCTTGTTCAAATAAAAGGAGAGAAGATTTCCGTAAACCATAAAAGATTAAAGCTTTATATTTCGGCAGCTGAGCTTTACCCGGATGATTATGATTTTGATATTATTTTTCAGTCAAAGGAAACCAGGAAGAAAAGTAAAATCTTGTCTAAAAGGCATCATGAAGGGATTATCATTGACCATACTGAATAGGGAATCGATTCCTTTTCTCCTTGTCAAATATTGAATACAGGAGGAAAATGAATGATATAAATGAACCAAGGGAGTCTTTGATATGCCTGAAATGACAAAATTTCATCATCGGCAGGTTGTTGTGAATACCTATGTAGACGAAGAATTAGTAAAACGGGACGGTTTTTGGTTTGAAGATATTATCATGAATGGTTCAATACTTGCTTTTAGGAAAGAGGGAAAAACAGTTAACGTGATTGAATTACCTGACGGAATAGAATTAAAAACAGAAGCAGTGTTTAAAAATTATTATTCATTAAATATCGAGAATAAAAAAATTGAGATCTATTTTCCGTAAAGAGGCTGAAGAATCAGCCTCTGTTATTTTTTCGATATTGTTCTGCCAGCAATTTTTTTACTTCATTATAACTAAGACCCGACCGGCTGTTTAATCTTTTAACTTCTTCAATATCGGTCCCAACCTTCGTGAATTTTTTTGAATTTATGCTCATTTGTATTCTCCTTTCAATAGAAAAAAGATAATTCCATTTTTAGAAATGAAATAATTGATTTTTGTGCATACTAACAATAGTGAAAAGGAGGCGGTTCCCATTTTTTATGGTAAAAGAGCTAAAGAAGAAGAAATTGAAAATATCCTTGTGGATACTGAAATTTACTCATGTATAGATGACTCCTGCATCGGATGGATGCGAAAGGATTTTGTTACAGATGATTTACTTTGCCCAATGTGTGGAAATGAAATGATGTCTGAAATTAGAGAGCTTCCAAAAATATAAGATATTTTGAAAAGACTGTCACTGTACTATGACAGTCTTTTATTCTTTTTACAGGTTTTCATTCTGCTGTTTAATTTCATCTCCGGTTATTACAATATTGGCTTCGGTGAGTTCCATGTGACGGTCAACGGAATCACCGGCAACATTTTTTAAATTTGGAAAAATGGATCCGTTCTCGATTGTTACCTGTTCTTGCTTCGGTGCATTTGAAAGATAATCTTCTTTTTTTGCCTTTGCCACGTCATTCAACTCCTTTGTTACATGATTTGCAACAGGGGATGGGTTTATTCTTTTTCTGCGGCGGAAGTAATTGCAAATTAAAAACTCTCCAGTTTCCTGGAGAGTTGGTTTACTCTTCTTTTTTAGATAAACAACGTTCGCATTCCATCATGTAGGATTCTGCTTGTTCCTCCATGTGCTGACCACACTCTGGACATTCCTTCTTAGGCAAATTACGGAAAAATTCAACCGGACTCATTAACATTTAAATCTCCTCCATTGTTATATACAGCTTATTAATATTTTTTTTGTTGTAGTACAGTAGGGACAAAAAATTAATACTCCTCTTTTTTTGACAGGCAGCGATCACATTCCATCATGTAGGATTCAGCTTGCTCCTCCATATGCTGACCACACTCTGGACATTCCTTCTTAGGTAGGTTACGGAAAAACTCAACTGGATTCATTAACATTTAAAATTCCTCCTTTGTTTAATACAGTTTATTAATAATTCATCTGTTGTAGTACAGTATAAACGAAAAAATTAAAAATGTGTAGGCCTTTTTTCGAAAAATTTTAACTTTTTTTAAAATAGTTCAATTGTCCCGATTCCTGAGTGTTTTTTTATTTCTGATGAATAACAACTTTTAGGAAATGATAGTAGAAAATTAGCTTTCTTTTACTATTTGGTACTTCCCTAATAAAATACTTTACATTACAATCATAATAGTAATGATGGAGATTGGAGGGATGCACGTTAATGAATATAGTTCTTGGAGCGATTCATCCTTTTTTTATTTTGATTGCCATAGGATTAACGATAATGGCTTCCTATACAGCATTAGATATGTTTACCTTAATAAAATCAGCTGAACCTAATAAACGCCTTTTATTCTTAGGAGGATCGGTAACATTAGGTGTTGGAATTTGGGTAATGAATTTTATGGGGCTTATTGCGGCGGATAGCAGCCGGTTTGCAAGTTATCAAATTCCATTTACCATTTTATCCATTTTTATCGGGATTGCTTTTACTGGGATGGCTTTTGTCCCGTTCTTTGGTAAAAAAATTCGATTATTCCAGCTAATGATTGGTGCATTACTTTTAACAGTTGCAGTTTATGCTACTCACATCATAAGTCTTTATGCAATGAATGTGACCCTGAAATATAATATTCCGCTATGTATTTTAGCTGGTATTTTAATTTTTTGTACCTTCATGTTTTCATTATGGATTTTATATTCATCAAAGAGTTATACACACGCTAATCAAGTATGGCTGAAACCGGTTAGTGCGGTAATTATGGCAGGAGCGATTGCTGAAGGGCATTTTCTAATTAAAAGAGCAACAACAATTCTTTCAACATCTGAAATCCTTAAGCCTTCAAGCGGCGAGGATACCTTTATTATTTATTTAGTCTTATTTGTATCCATTTTAATTATTGGTGGACTCATTGCCTCCAGTACCTTAATTAGTAAACAACTGGTTGCTTCGGATACGAATTTAAATGATATAAAAGCGGCTCTTGAATCATCAACCATTGTTGCCATTACCGATAAACGTGGAACGATTATGTATGTAAATGATAAATTTGAGGAAATTTCAAAATACAAAAAAGAAGAAATTCTTGGTGAAAACCATCGAATATTAAATTCGGGGTACCATTCAAAAGAATTTTTTGCAGAATTATGGAATACAATTACCTCCGGAAAAATCTGGAGAGGAGAAATTCGCAACATGGCCAAAGATGGCTCTTTTTATTGGGTCGACACGACGATTGTTCCCTTTTTAAATAAAAAAGGAAAACCGGTCCAATATATTGCGATTCGTTCTGATATTTCAAAGCGAAAGCAGGCCGAGCAGGATTTGCTGGATTCGCTTAAGGAAGTTCGTGACATTACATTCGCTCTGGACCAATCCTCTATTGTTGCCATAACAGATGAGAAGGGTCGAATTACGACTGTTAATGATAAATTCTGTGAGATTTCAAAGTATCAGCGAAAGGAATTAATCGGTCAGGATCATCGGATATTAAATTCTGGCTACCACTCAAAAGAATTTTTTAAAGAGTTATGGAAAACGATTGGACAGGGAAATGTTTGGAAGGGTGAAATCTGTAACCGGGCAAAAGATGGCAGTAATTACTGGGTAGATACAACGATTGTTCCATTCCTCAATGAGAACGGCAAACCCTATCAATATGTTGCGATTCGAACCGATATTTCAAATAGGAAGAAAGCGGAAGAACATTTAAAACAAATGGTTAAGGAAAACACGGATATTAAATTTGCCCTTGACCAGTCATCTATTGTTGCTTTTACCGATGCGCAAGGTAAGATTACCAGCGTGAATGATAAGTTTTGTGAGATTTCAAAGTATAGCCGTGAGGAGATCATTGGAAAAGATCATAATATATTAAATTCTGGTTTCCATTCCAAGAGATATTTCAAAAGTTTATGGAAAACAATTGGCGAGGGGAATGTTTGGAAAGGGGAAATTAGAAATAAGGCCAAGGATGGCACCTATTATTGGGTCGATACAACCATAATTCCCTTCTTGAATGACCAGGGTAAACCTTATCAGTATTTAGCGATTCGCAATGATATTACCGAACGTAAACGTTCGGAAGAAGTCCTTCATCGTCAGGATAAGCTTGCGGCCGTCGGTCAATTGGCGGCAGGGGTAGCTCATGAAATACGGAATCCGTTAACCTCGATGCGAGGTTATGCTGAATTTCTTCAATTAGATGAAAAGGACCCTGAACGGTTGGAGTTCTTGAACATCATTCTTGATGAAATAGAACGGGTTAACACGATTGTTGAGGATTTTATGGTGTTAGCAAAACCAAAAGCGGTTGAATTAGAGGAAAAGAATGTTGTTCCAGTCATTAAAAATGTGGTATCTTTACTGGAATTTGAGGCAAGAAAGAAAAATGTCCGCCTGTATTTTGAGTGTAATCAAGAAATTATTCAGATTGAATGCGATGAAAACCGTCTAAAGCAAGTCTTTTTAAACTTTATTAAAAATGGAATCGAAGCGATGCCGAATGGCGGTGAACTGAACGTTAAAACGCTTATTCATGAGAATAACGTACAAATTTCGATTCAAGACACGGGTGTTGGGATCCCAAAAGAGAAATTAAAGAACTTGGGAGAACCGTTTTTCACCACAAAGAAAAATGGAAACGGGTTAGGATTAATGGTCAGCTTTAAAATCATTGAAAGCCATAACGGAAAAGTGTTTGTTGAAAGCGAACCAAATAAAGGTACCACCTTTAATATATTATTGCCGGCTAAAACAGCCTGACAAAAAACGGGAGATCAATTCTCCCGTTTTTTATTTGTCTAGCTCCAGCGCTTGTGGGGTCTGAGCTAGGTGCTTTTGCTTTTCTAGTTTTCGAAAAATAGACAAATTTGAGTCAAAAAAGAAACTTACATGATGAAAAGAATAGATTATTATGATGGTAGTAGGGATTCTAGTTTAATTAAAGGAGGGAAGATAATGGGTGAAACATCTTTGGTAAAGACCATTTGTGGTTATTGTGGAACCGGCTGCGGCTTAGTGCTCGAGGTCCAGGATAATAAAATCAAGAAGATCCGCGGTGATAAGGAGGCTCCTGTCAACAATGGACAAACCTGTGTAAAAGGAGCATTTGCCTATGAATATGTTCACGCAAAAAATAGACTAACCTCTCCCCTTATTCGCATAGCCGGAAAACTGGTTGAAACAACATGGGATGAAGCTTATGAATTTATTGCAAGGAAATTGGGAGAAATTAAAGACGAGTGGGGACCAAATGCGATTTCTATGTTTGCCTGTGCGCGGACCACGAACGAATCCAATTTTATCACGCAAAAATTTATGAGGACTGTGATTGACAGTAATAATATCGACGGATGTAACCGAACGTGACACGCCCCTAGCGTTGCCGGTCTGGCAACTGTTTTTGGAAGCGGTTTCCCAACTAATACACTTGAAGATATTGATAAAGCGGAAGTATTGCTGTTAATGGGGTCAAACACAACTGAGGCCCATCCAATTATCGCAAATCGAATAAAAAAGGCAGCCAAAGCAGGTTTGAAAATTATCGTCATTGACCCAAGAAAAATTGATATGGTGAAAGTTGCCCATCGTCATTTACAAATTAATGTCGGTTCGGATATCGCGCTTATTAATGCGCTTATTCGGGTAATTATTAAAGAAGGTTTATATGACCTAGAGTTTATACAGCAATTTACGATTGATTTTGCTGAGCTTGAAAGGCTCGTAGAACCTTATACACCTGAATATGCGGCTGAAATTTCCGGGTTAAATCCTGCGGATATTGTTGCAACAGCAAGAGAATATGCTGCCTCAAGCGGTTCCATGATTGCTTATACTCTTGGGATTACGGAACACCATTGCGGGGTAAATAATGTTTTTGATATTGCGTGTAAAATGCTTGATTATCCGGTGTTCAAGGCTTGATAGAACGCGGTTTTAATGGGTATTATACCTTCATCATACATTATCATATTGTTAACTGTAAAGTGTTTATAGAACCTGTCAGAGGGTCTATTTTTTAGATTTAAAAAAGAACATATGTTTCTGTCATTACCAATGGCACTATCTATAACACCTACCCCGACACTACCAACACCACACTAATCTCTTTATATTCTTTAAATGCTTTAAATACCTTAAAAATAATTAATCCCAGCGGTTCAAGTTCTCTAGGTTAAAGAAAAGACATCCCGTTTTTACTGGATGTCTTTTTTATTTTCCTCAATATGTCTCTCCAATAGGGTAGCAATGTAATTAGAAAGGTTCCTATTATCTTTTTCTGCTAATGCTCTTAGTTTTGGCTCCAAGTCCTTTTCAATTGTGACGACTATTCTCTTTTTGTCTCCACTAATTGCCATTTTTTAATCACTCCTTTGTAACTGTATTTCTACTACCATTATACACTGTGTGGACATTATATGAAAATATGTGTAAAAAGTGTAAACTAGGTGTGGACACCTAGTGTGTACTAATGTTATATTAGGAGAGTAGTAATTGATAGTTAAGATTGAAACTTGGTTATGAGCAAGACGGAGTCTGAGAGCCGTCTCAGTTTCAAGGACGAAAGGAGGGAAACACGATGACAAGTAACAAGATGATGTTAGCAACTGCTCAAGCCTTATCTACTAGAACCGATTATGATTTCAAGTCCATGATAGAAACCATCAACGAATATTTTGACTTCGGAACACAAGAATACAACGCTTTTTTGTACATAGCTGGATTATCTGAACTTTGCCAAGGTGTTTCTTTTCCTTCTCAAAGTAAGATTGCTGAAAAATTAGGAGTAGACCGCACGAGAGCGAATAAAATCGTTGCTCAGTTGGTGGAGAAGGGTCTATTGATTGTGGTCAAAGTGGAAGGAATCCGAAACAACTTTTACATAATCCCAACGATTGTCGAGTTAATGAGCAAAGTCTCTGATATGATTCAAGCAATTACATCAAAGACTAAAGAAACTATCAAAAAGACCGCTGAAAAGGTTCAAAAAATCGCTCAAGAGGTCGCTGAAAAGGATTCTAATGTCATTGGCGTCTAAAAGGGAAAAGGGCGTTCAGAGGAGTCAAGAGAAGGCTCAAAATGGCGGTCAAAAGTGGGGCAAAAAACCTATCAGAACCGAGATGATCCCTGAGTATATGAACGAGGACTATGTTGCACCAGCACCAAAAACAACCGCAACAAAGGAGAGCATCCTTGCTAGGTTGAGAAGTGCTGGGTATTAGAGGAGGTCAAATAGGCTTTAAGGAAAACAATCAGAATGACATTTTAGAACTAAAGCACCCGTTAGTTTAAGTGCATTTATTCACAATGTTCGCTGTCTATACAAAGAAGAAGCTTGCTGACTCTTACAAGTTAGTGAGACTAATAGCAATTTTGCTTAAAATTTCTAATTGTTGTAAAATAGTGTAAAGTAATTTTGTTTTACGGAGGGTAATGAAAATGAAAATTTTGTATGATGAAACATACACTTCAAATGAAGGAAGGCGAGCAAGCAGGAATATTTGGTATGGAGATGCTGATATAACAGTTGATGGTGAGCATGGAAAAATCATTAATCTTAATGAAGATTTTATGGATAATTTATGCGAAATAATAAAAAATGATTTATCTAAAAATGCAGTAAATAAGCCTACTGAAACTAACTGGTATATTTATGGAAGTGGTGTAACTCTGGAAACTATTGGAGACAATAACCTTCCGACAATTATGGTTCGTGAGAAGTCTGACGGGTTTATAACTAATTTTAATATCAGTGACCACGATTTTGCTGTAAATATTGATGCTATTCTGCTGTTTAAGGCTGAATTTGAAAAACGTTTAGCTAGTAATTGAGGAGTAATATCACTATAAGCATTTTCAAACTATTTGAGGGGATGATTACATAATGAAATCATTCTCCTTTTCATGTGATGGGAGTCTTTTTGTGTGGAGGAAAAGGACATTTAGAAAAACAGATTGTGAATAATTACACTTAAATTAACCTGCCCAGTTAGTTGAATAAAAAAGAGTCGCATCAGCAACCCTTTATACACTAGTTTCTTATTAAATACCAAGTAATTGCTTCTTTTTAGCACTGAACTCCTCATCTGTTAAAATACCAGTATCTCTAAGTTCAGCCAATTTCTTTATTTGTTCCGTAACATCGACAGGAGTATGTTCTATAGGGGCGAATTGTTCCGAAGGTGGAATTAATAAAGAATCAATTATTTTCTTTAATTCTTGTGCTATATGTAAGTGCAAATGTTCTATAGATGCCTTATTGTTTGAAGCCACAATATCAATATTTGCTCCTAACCCTTTAGTGTTAGCATTTATGGAACTAATAGATGGTATAGGAATTTCAGTTTTTTTATTTTCAAGGATACCTTCAATTTTATGGACTATTATCCTTTTATCAGTAACATAGATTTGCTGAGTCGGCTTTGGATAAGATGCTCCTACACCCAGTAATTTTTCTCCTTTTTGCAAACCATTCTCAAACAGTGCTATTTGTTTTTCCATGGCTTTTTTTCTACCCCAACCAGCTAATTTAATGGTTTCTTGAATCGTATCCATTAACTCCACCCCCGTTGTATGTATGTATCTAATTTGATTATAAATTGCCGTTCCTCAATTTACCAATTATTTAAGACAAATGTCCCATTATTTCATTCGGAAAAGAGTCGCATCAGCGACCCTTTACACATTAGTTTCTTCTAGCTAACATCGGTTGCACATCATGCAACTTTACTTTAAAGAAAAACCTATAGACATTAGATCCCACAACTGAATATGTAACATAATCAGCCTTAAAAAGTCTCTTTCGACTATCCATAAGAAAGGCATCTGTAACACGTTCTTCTTCAAACTGTTCAATTATGCTATTGATTATGTCGGGTTTTTCATAATCAACTTCTCGTAAAATCTCTTGGGTGTCAGTTTTGATAAATTGCATCTTGTACAAATTAAAGCACCTCCTAAATTATGATACGAACTCAGCATATCTTATTTAGGAAGTGTTTTATTAGAATAATTATGAAATGTGGGTGACAGTTTAGCCACTCACTTTAAAAATTTAAAAAAATGGGCTTTAGTTTTCTGTAACTATTGCACCTGTCCTTGAATTAGGGATAAATTAATTAATTTTAATGTTTACATTTGGAAGTTCATTCAAATCATGTATTGCATCTATAAATGATTTACTGTTCATTTGAATGAAACCTATATCTCCAGATTTAAAATCGTCACGTGAATTTGCAGTAGCAATTATTGTCGGTTTCCCAGAGAACTCCTTTTGCAAAGATGAAATCCATTTACAGGCATTAACAATATTTTCAACATACAAAAGCATTACAAAGGAATAAGCATTGTGCATAATTCCATTCATGGAATACGCTAAACCTTGGATTCCTATTTCTTCTTCCATTTCTTTTATTTCTTTCTTTACAGTACTCCAACCATCATATTTCAATAAGTGGTCTTTTTTCATAATTACAAAGTTTCCATGAAGATTTGTTGTCAAAGAAGATATTGGAATGTCAAAGTGCTGTGCTAAATTCCTTAGTCTTACAATAAAACGATATGTAAAAAATTCATCATACAATTCCGATAAGAAGGATTTAAACTGGTCTTTAACCTCTGGGTTAAATGTCTGAGATAGGGCGGAAGAAATATGGTCATCGTAAGTTCTAAGCATTGATAAATAATTCATAAATAATCTGTTTGATTCAAAGATAACATAGTCTCCATTTTTTAAATCCTCTTTTCCTTCACCTTTAATTCCTTTCAAATAGCTTTCCAATTCTTCTCCGTTTCTCACAAGTAGGTTATATAAATGCTTGTTTTTAAGGTGCAATCCAAGATATTTCCCATTCTCAACAAAGATGTCATATTCTTCTCGTGTAAAATCTCTAGTTATATTAACTTCGTGTTCTCCACTTTTTTTCTCCTCAATGCTCCCGATTCTATAATACACACATATTCCCCCTTTTTATCTAACTTTCTTACTATTTCTCCTCTCTAAAAATGATGCCTTTATATCAGTTTACCAAAATTTATAAGTTAAGGAGAAGATAAGTCAAAAAAGCTAAAATGATATCACCTGTAAAGTTCAGTAATCGAAATAAAAATTCATTCCGGGAAAACATTGATAGCCGTTGTGGAGGCGTGGTCTACGCTAGGGGATCCAAAATCATTTGGGAGGTGCGGGGGGATGTTCTTCCCCTTATTGACCAACAACTAGCACCAAACAGCTTCAAGTGTCTCCAGAGTGGTGTATGGTCACCGTCCCAATGTTCTTAGTTACACATAAAATATTAGGAATTGAGCATATAATCATAAGGGGTGATTAATGTGGATTTTAAAACTCGAGTAGGTATTAAAATAAATTTTTTGAAAATCACCGAAATGGTCAATACTGCAGTTTTGCAAATCGGTAGTTCTGGTCCTATTAAACGTTCCGCTGTTCTGCCTGAATGGTATCAAATACATCCTCCAGTGGCGCCTGGAATTATATCTGCTGCTGTTCCTTTAGCAGCACCTGTACGAGAAAAAACTACTGAACTTTTAGCACCTGCTGTTCCTTTACAAGCACCTGTACCAGAAAAAGGTAATATGAATAAATAAGCAAAAGGCTTAAGGGTTTCGTCTCTTTCCATAGGAAAGGTTTTCTCCTTGAGCCTCAATCAGTTTTTAAGTGTTGGTGGGCATGATGCCCATAATAGAAATAACCCCTCCAGCTGACCAAGGCTCACGAGGGGTTAAGATGGTTCTTACTGGTGGACTTTTGGCCCATGATAAAAAAGACCCCTGATTAACTCAAGGGTCAGGGTGATTCTATTTCATTTCCGCGACGACAACGGATGTTGAAACCGATGCAATTCCGTAAATGGTCAACCCGCTGACAGGGTCTAACAACAACTGTCTTTCCTCATTAGGTCGAATAGGAATCCCATTGGCAACCGTGACCGAGGCATCGAACCCGATGTAGATAGAATTTGTAGGGTCATCGTTAACAATCAAAAGAGTATGCCTAGTCGCTAAATCACTTCCTCCAACTCGGACAGGTGTCGCACTTGTGCCGATACTGATTGACCCATATAGTGAGCCTGACTTTATCCTGTCAAAACTTCCGAACTTATGATAACCCGCTTTTTCCATCGGTTTCCCCGTGACTGGGTCGTCTGCCATTGCGTGAGGGTAGTTATTTTGATTTACTGGCATTGTTTAAACCTCCTTTAGTTGAATTAAAAAAGAGGCTCCTCGGAGTCTCTCTATTTGATTACTTTCCTTTATAACAAACAATTTTAGCTGGTTCAGCAAGAGCCGAGTCCATTTCGATAAATGCAGAGATACCAGTTTGATACATTTCAGCATATCGTTCTAGTAAAACCTTGATTTCCATGTTGTTTGTCATCTTAACATGTAAGCCTGAGAAATCACCATAGAAGATTTCGAGCGCGTTGACAGCCATATTAGGAACACGGTCGCTTAAAAGAACTGGCTTACCAAGTAATAGGTAATCGTACTTATTAGAAAGACCGCCATCAGTGAATAATGATTGACCAGTTGTTGCTTTAAGAGAACGGATATAAGCAAAGGTTGACGGACTCATTAGCCAGCAAGCGTTCTCTTGGTACACTTGAGGAACTTTCAATTGTAAACTGATTAACTCGTCAGGAGTAATCGTCATTGTGGTTGCTCCAGTTGTGGTTTGTCCAGCCGTGATTTGTGCAAGTCCGTTTAACTTACCAGCACCACCGACACCAGCGATTAGTTCACCCTCTAAGAACCAAGAGATTGCTTTTGCAAGTTCGTTGATTAAGAACGGGACAACGTTGATATCAGAACGATTAATAAAGGAGTTTGAAACCTTTGTCAGAGTTCCAATGATGACGTTTTTCAATGCAACAGTTGTGAAAGTTGCGTTTGAGTCTGCGATGGAGGAACCCTCAGTGAAGTACGATACAACGTGTTGTGTGAAGTCATACACTGGGATGTTTAAATCAGATTGCACGTTCCACACGGTCGCACGTTGTAAGATTCCGCTCATGTTTTTAACCTGGTCAATGATTTGACTTGCAATAGAAACAGGAATAACACCACCATTGGAACCAGCGGTAATACCTCCAGTTGCACGGTTCTCCTTGACCCATGTCAAGAATGCTTTCTCGTCCAAGGCACGTTGTTCTTTTTCGTTTTCTACATCAACATTTTTGATAACTTGCATATTTTCCATTCCTCCTCGTCGTTCTTTTTCTAAATCTAGGGTCATATCGATTTCACCGATACGAGCCTTTGCCATGTCTATCTCATGTTTCTCGGAAACATTGAAACCACGCTTATCAACCTTGATTTTTTCTACAAGGTTGTCCATGAGGTCTAATAATGCGTTCCGTTCCTCGATTAATGCTTTTGACATCTAATTCATCCTTTCTTTGTGTTAGTCATTCCGACCTTTTGCTCTATGTTTTTAGACATAGAAAAAAGCCTCCACATAAAGGCTTTGAATAGAACACCCGACGAGTCCTATGTATTGGTGGGAGTCTCAAGGGTTTGTCCCTCAATGATCCCGAATAAAAAAAGAGGATGCACCTCTGACAATCAAGGTTGATTGTGTCTGAGGTGTCATCCAACTCAAAATTGGAGGATTCCGATATATCCCCTCGGAAAAACGGGTTTGAAAAACGCTTTAGCTTAGATGATGAAGGCATCCGGCAAAGCAAAGTGAAACTCGTGTCATTTTGTCGGGTTAAGGATGAGCCGACTCGTGACGGAGCATAAAAGCAGAAATTTGACATCGAACAACTATCAAGTACTAGAGGTCTTGATGCACCCGACTGTTTCCGCAATCGGTGTTCAAATGTTGTCACGACTCTGCAAATCGTGAACCTCAGAAAATCGTTTGTTACATTGGTGGGAGACACCATACTCCCATGATAAAAAGGAGAACCGAAAGCCTCCCTTTGGATTGCTGACGATTAAGAGAGAGGAGTGTCAGGGGGTAAGTCACGACCCTTGTCAGCAATCCAAGGTGAGGCTCTTAAGAGTCTCATGTTATTTCTTGTTATCTTGTTCCATCATGTTTTTGATGGCTCTTCTAATGAAAGCCGATTTGTTTAAATCATTCTTATCAGCGTAGTCAGTAAATACTTTTAAGTCATTCTCGTTCATTTTGAAATTGACGAGTTTAGATTGCTTTTCCATTTGGTTCACATCCTTGAGAATCTTATTTGTAAATAAACTTCTTATGTTTATATATCGTATGAAACCTCATTTTTGCACAAAGAAATACAAAAAAAGTTGAAAAAGTCAAGAGAAAATTTGGGTCACTTACCTGGTTGTCAAAAATGACACCAATCAGAGGAGGGTCAAAGCGTTGGAAGAGTAAGGGAGTTACCGATGTAACCTGAGTTACCTTTTTATTTTTGCTTATTTTCGATATTGAGAATTTGCTTATATGTATATATACTTATATATTTTTTAAATTTAAAAAAGTAATAAGTAACTAATATATCTTTATCCCTTGCCGCCATTGACTTTCTGACGGTTTCCGAATCGTTACGATTTCGATTTCAAGGTTACTTTTATCGTTCTCCTCTGTTGCCGACTCTGACCTGAGTTGCTCAGAGGCTCATATTTGGCTCAGGAGCGTTTTTAGGGTTTTAGGGTATATTAAGATTAGAGGAGTCCGCATCGTTCTAAATTCGTCCAAAATGAGGCTATTGACAAATGATTTGTTTTATGTTAATGGATAAGGTTTGATTTTTCCTTAAACCCTTTGTGCAAAAATAAAGGCTTGAACGATATAACAAACGTAAGACATATAAAGATGAGAATAGTTGAGCTGAGATGAGTCAGAGGGGTTGAGATAACATCAAAAGCACCCCAGCAAAAAAAATACTCTGGAGGGATAGGAAATGGAAACATTGAACACTGGAAATGAGATGAAAGAATTTTGGAAGGTTAATGAAGAGTGGAAAGATATTCGAGGTTATAACGGAGTATATCAAGTCTCTAATTTCGGAAACGTGAGAAGCTGGTTCTCAGGAGGAAGATGGAAAGTTTTAAAACAGTCTAAGAGAGATGGTTTTTTATATGTGACTTTGAGTAATAATGGGTGGTCAAAAGTATTCCCCGTTCACCGTCTTGTAGCTGAGGCATTTTTACCAAATGAGGATGAGACAAAGAATCTTATTTTCCATATTAACGGTGACAGAACAAATAACTGTATGCTGAATCTTGAGTGGGGAAAATGGCATCAAGGTTATCAAAGATTTGTTGAACTCAAGTCTATTATTGAAAAGTTTACAGGATATGTGAACAAGGACTCTCAATAAATGGGAGTCCTTTTTTGTTTGTTACCAGTTCAAGAGGTATCAGGAGGTTACACCAAAATCCAGTATTATCAAGGGTTGAAGGGGTGTCCGTTACCCTCGAGGTAACCGTCGGTAAATGGCTCAATCCCTTGGGAGAGTAAGCTTGATAATATATTGGTTACTATTTTTTAAATTAATTAAAATAATATAACATTACTTAAAAGAACTAACTTCAATATAAGAAAATCGAAGTTTGAACGAGGTAACACAGGTTACTTTGGTGACCCCCTTGTCTCTAAAGGCTTTTGACGTTCTTGTCAGGTGTCGAAACGGAAACAGGAAAAGGAACCTCTCCTGATGTGTGCAATTTTTATGATCCCTTGTTCTTCTTGATGTTGTATTCATTGTTTATTCAATCTTGGTTCTCAAAGGAATAGTTAAATATTCAATTGATTGCATAAAAAACCACAAAGGGTTGACCCTCAGTAACGGAAATTATAGAATATCCGAAACACTGGAATACAGTTCGAAATATTTCGATAAAAAAAGACCAAGGACTGTACTTGGACTATTTCTTTTTACTTAATGGTGAGTAGGTGGCACCCTTTTCGACTATTGTGGTATCTTCAATACTTCTAATGTATAACTCGGTTGTCGCTAAGTGGGAATGTCCCAGTAAGCGACTAATAATGTATATGTCAACATCATTCAATAGTTGCTGGGCAAAGTATCTTCTAAAATTATGAATCGTTGTTGCAACATCGACCCCTAATTTTTTACCGATGTCTTTAATCGCTTTCAATAAAGTAGGTCTTGTCATCGGTTGTCTCAATCTATTGACAAACAAATAGTCAGATGGATGATTCAGTGTATACTTGTTTCTGACCCTCATATACCTTAACAATTGGAGTCGAAGAGGTTTAGAGATAGGAACGAATCTTATCTTATTGCCTTTGCCTAAAATCCTAATAGAACCCTCGTAAACGTCCTCTAATTTGATTCCGCAAAGTTCACTATTTCGGATTCCTGTTTCAACTAATAAAGTTATCAAAGTCCTGTTTCGAACTGTCAGGAAATCTCGTCCTTTCAATGATCCCAATATCTTTTGAATGTCATCTGGTGAATATGTCTTAATCATCACCTTTGGTTTCTTTAAAAACTCCACATTCTTAAAGGGACTCTTTTCTATTAGTTCTTGCTCAACTGCATATTTGTACAATCCCCTCAAATATATGATTCGGTTGTTAATTGTATTGTTTTTGCATCTCGTTCTTTGGTCGATGATGTACTTATTAATTATTATCTTATTCACCTTGAATATAGAGATGTCCCCAGTAAACTTTATGAAAGTGTCAATTGAGTCTTTGGTCGTTTTGATTGTTGTTTTACTTTGTCCTCTTGCATCGATTTCCAACAAATATTCCTCTAAAAGTTCGCTGATTAACATTACGATATAACCTCCCTTACATTGTTCACCCCAGCAATTTTTAATGCCTCAAAATGCCTCAAGCGGCTCCATGATTGCCTATACTCTTGGGATTACGGAACACCATTGCGGGGTAAATAATGTTTTTGATATTGCGAATCTAGCATTATTAACCGGCAATATTGGCAGGGAAGGTACCGGAATTATGCCGCTTAGGGGGCAAAATAATGTTCAGGGAGCGGGAGATATGGGCAGTTTGCCAAATCAATTGGCAGGGGCAATGAGTCTTACAAACGAGGAATATCGGGGTCGGTATGAAAAAGAATGGAATGTGGTGTTGAACCCAATCGCAGGTGATACACAAACCAGAACCTTTGATAGGATTGAAACGGGTGCCTTAAAGGCTCTTTATGTGATAGGAGAAAATCCACTTTTAGCTGATGTTCATATGAATCATACTAAAACATTATTAGAAAAGCTCGACTTATTAGTTGTTCAAGACATCTTTTTAACGAAGACAGCCCAAATGGCGGATGTCGTGTTGCCGGCCCGTTCTTGGGGTGAAGTGGATGGAACGTATACAAATACAGATCGACGTATTCAAAGGGTACGGAAAGCAGTTGAGTCCCATCCGAATGTAAAAGAAGATTGGGAAATTCTTTGCGAACTTTCAACAATAATGGGCTACACGATGAAGTATAACAGCAGTGAGGAAATCTGGGATGAAGTGAGAAGGCTTGCATGGGAGATGTATGGTGGTATTTCCTATGAACGTCTGGAAAAAGAGTACAGTCTCCATTATCCATGTCCAACGGAAGACCATCCGGGCACTTTTGTCATGCATGAGCGATTTCACCAAGAAAAGCAACTAAGTAAAAAAGCACCATTTGTCCCTGTTGACTACACACAGCCATTAGAGCGTCCGAATGAGGAATATCCTTTTTTGCTCACAACCGGACGCCGATATGAATCCTATAATACGCACTCACAAACACGTCATTATGCAGCTGGAGTAAAGATAAAACAGACAGAAGAAACTGTTGATATTCATCCGGAAGATGCAATCTTATTAGGAATCGCAGAGGGCGAGGTTGTTCAGGTACGTTCCCGTAGAGGAGAATTAAACGTTAAGGCGAAAATAACTGTTCAAGTGGTACCTGGTCTAGTGTTCATGAGTTTTCACTGGAGCGAAACTCCTACCAATATTTTAACCTTAAATGAATTTGATCCTATTTCCGGAACTGCTGAATATAAGGCCTGTGCAGTTGCGATTTCCAAAATAAGCTAATTTTATAGTGAAAACGGAGGTTTTGACCTCCGTTTTTTTTATGAAATATATATATTTCGAAGAAGAATAATTTTTCTGACCATTGAAATGTTATTGTAATATAATTGGATTTTGTGTAAAGCAATTAACATCTCCCTGTTCTTTTTATAAGGAAATTCCATGTTATCATGGTACTAGTTAGCGAACGAAAGAACATGGGGGGTAAAAAATGTTTAAAAAATTAATAGCATTATTCGCAGTAGCTGCACTCTCAGGTACTATAGGTGCTAATGTCGATGCCGCTGAGATTACAGTAAAAAAGGGAGATACCCTTTGGGATATTGCAAAAGTACATAAGACAACTGTACATAAGATTAAAAAGAAAAATCATCTGTCTTCTAGTGTAATCCATCCTGGAGATATACTAACTGTTGATTCAAATAAAAAAGCTTCTAAACATGGAAAAAAGAAAAAACATGTTACAAAAAAGAAACATGTTAAGATAAAAAGGGCAGTGAAAAAATCAAAAGTAATTGCCGTGAAAGCAACTGCCTACACTGCACAGTGTAAAGGTTGTTCCGGAATTACTGCGACTGGGATTAATCTTAAATCAAATCCGAAAGCAAAGGTTATTTCGGTTGACCCGAATGTAATTCCATTAGGTTCAAAGGTTTACGTGGAAGGGTATGGGTATGCTGTTGCCGGGGATACTGGCGGAGCCATTAAAGGCCATCATATCGATGTGTTTATCCCATCTAAAACCAAAGCGATCAATTGGGGAAGAAAACATGTAAATGTTACAATCATGAATTAAACTGCCGGCAAAGGCAGTTAGGCTATCGAAAAAAACTTTCGATAGCCTTTTTATTCCATTCACTTTCTTTATCAATTCACCGTGTTAATTTATTTTTAAAAGATTAATGTATAGGATGTTCAATAGGTCTGTTGATTTCCGCTCCAGGCGCTTCGCTTTCCGCGGGCGTGCCGGGGAGCCTCCTCGTCGCTTCGCTCCTGCGGGGTCTCCCCAGCCCCGTACTCCCGCAGGAGTCTTCGCGCCCTCCGCTCCAATCAACAGGTGTATTCAATAAAGACCTACAACTCTATATAAATAAAAAAATAATTGGAGAATTTAATGTTTAAGTGTCACAACTCAAAATTTTCCTCATCCTCAATACTAGGTGTTCTTCATTCTCTTCCATCAATTTGACCATTCCCAAATTGGTATATAACTGTATTGCTCTTTCGTTTGTTGGAGATACCCTTAAATGATACTCAGAAACATTCATATCCCTGAAAAAGTTTTCTGCATACGATATTAAATCTTTTCCAAGTCCTTTTCCTCGATATTCAGATAATAAGTAGATTAGATTTATATATCCAATTTGTGTTCCACAATAAATATCGATACCAAGTCCTATTTGTCCAATTGAAGAATTGTCTTCTTCAACAATTAACTGACCACTAGGGCATTTATTAATCCTTTCTTCCATTCGGTTTAAATAGGCTATTTCATCAAAACCTTCTTCTGTACCAAAACTTTGGATATAAGTGTCCTTTCTAAACTTAATAAGAAAATCCTTGTCTTTCTCAATATCAATTATACGAAAATTCATTTCTTACTCCTTATTCATTAATTTCCTTCTTACAACGCAAAATGTCTACAATAAAATATTTAGTAAAAAAATCCAAAAATCCTTCTTATGCTAAACTGAAAGCTTGTTATAACAACAACATTGGAAAAATGTATACTGCAAATACTTAAACAAATGCTTTAAACAATATATTAGTTTGGTCAAATATCTGGCAAATTCCGGACATCCTTTACCATCAACTTTTTGATATTATAACTTGGCAAAAACACTATAAGCCAAAGGGTATATCCACAGTGAATATTAATTTGTTTCTATTGATGAATTAGCTCCGATGAACACCTTCTTCCCTTGATTGACAAATTGTTCCTTGACCACCTGAATACAGCCTGATTGGAAAAGGTGTGTGGCAATTCTTTATGCTGATTTTCTCCCTGTTGATTGGAGCGGAAAGTGCGAAGACTCCTGCGGGAGTACGGGGCTGGGGAGACCCCGCAGGAGCGAAGCGACGAGGAGGCTCCCCGGCACGCCCGCGGAAAGCGAAGCACCTGGAGCGGAAATCAACTGGCCCTATAGCATCGACAATCTTTTAATATAAGGTTTTCACAAAATAGTGAATTAAGAGTAAAAACCTTTATTAAGTCAATGGCATTTTATTAACTAAGTTGATAGAGCAGAAATCACCAAACATGTTTAACAGAGATGAAAAAACAAGCCGGATTAACCGACTTGTTTTGCCAATGTTTTAGCTGATGTAGATTTTCTTTGATAGAAGAACCAGTTAAGACCAAAACTAATTACATAGAAACCAATAAAGAAGTAGAATGCTGTTACATAAGAGCCAGTAGTATTAATAGACCAACCGAAAAGCTTTGGAATAAAGAATGAACCATAGGCTGCAAATGCTGCTGAAAAACCGATAACTGGTGCTGCTTCTTTTGGAACGAAGATATTCGGAATCATTTGGAACGTTGATCCAGAACCAATTCCAGATGCTAAGAAAAGAACCAAGAACGCTAGCAAGAAACCGGCAAATTGCTTGTCATTTAAGAAATAAATAACACCTAGAGCACCAATTGCCATGACAACAAATACATACGCTGTTACCTTCGCACCGCCAAACTTATCAGCCAACCAGCCGCCAACAGGTCTAGCTGCTGCTGCCACTAAAGCACCAAGGAAAGCAAGAGAGAGGTGCTCAGGAAATTGAGATTTTAATAGAAGCGGAAATGCCGCTGAATACCCAATAAAGGAACCAAATGTTGCAATATATAGGATGGTCATAATCCAAGTATGTTTACGTTTCACAATCACGAATTGATCTGCAACAGATTGTTTTGCATTTGGTACGTTATCCATTTTAAATAATGCAAGTAATGTAACAATCACAATAGGGATTACCCAGATAAATGCAGCATTTTGTAACCAAACATGTTGACCAGTAGATAATACTTGTTTGCCTCCAACAAATGCGAAGGTGCTGGAAGTAATAATCAATGGTGTTACAAATTGTACAACGGAAACGCCCATATTTCCTAAACCGCCATTAATACCAAGTGCTGTACCTTTTTCTTTTTTCGGAAAGAAAAAGCTGATATTCGCTGAAGATGAAGAAAAATTACCGCCGCCAAGACCACAAAGAGCAGCCAACAAAAGCATTATTGAAAATGGTGTGTCAGGATTTTGTACAGCAAAACCAATTCCGATGGCAGGGATTGCTAAGATGGCAGTTGAAATGACTGTCCAGTTCTTGCCCCCGAATATTCCAACCGCAAAGGTGTAAACAAATCGAAGTGTTGCTCCGACAAGTCCTGGGATAGCAGCAAGTGTAAATAGTTGTTCTTCTGTATAATGGAAGCCAATATCGTTAAGTCTCACGGCAACCACTGACCAGATTTGCCAAACGATGAAAGCTAGCATTAGAGATGGTACTGAGATCCATAGATTTCTTTGGGCGTGTTTCCTTCCTTCTGTTTTCCAAAATTTTTCGTCCTCTGGATTCCAATAATTAATTCGTGCCATTATTGTCTCCTCCTAAATTTTAAATTTATATTTTTTGATGTTTGTTGTTTATATTGAAACTATAAAACAGATGGTAACATGAAATTTGTGACGTACGTCACAAAAATGGTGAAGGAACTGTGAACACGGGTTCAAAGTCAAAAAGTTGTCAAAAAAGCATTATTATTAAATAAAAAGTGAGCAAAAAAAACAGCCTTCCGATTGGAAAGCTGTTGATCCATCTTTATTTCTTTTTTTCTTCTTCGCGTTCTTCACTAAACATCCCAACAAAGTTTTTTGTTTGGCCTGATTCATCCTTAATGGCTGTAATGGTTAACCATTCCTGATAGAGCTCTTGATTTTTACGTTTATTCCAAATATGACCTTCCCAATACCCTTCTTCTCTCAACTGATTCCACATACTTTTATAAAAATCATTATTGTGTTCTCCTGACTGGAGAACGCTTGGTGTCTTTCCAACCACCTCTTCTTGACGGTAACCAGTGATTTTGGTAAATGCCGGATTTATTTTTTGAATAATTCCATTCGGATCAGTTACCACGATGCCATCGACTGCATGATTGACAATTTTATTCGAAATATCAAGTTTATCCTGATAGTAAAGCCAGACAACTAAAACGAAGCTTGATAATGAAACTTCAGACAAGGACATAAAGCCGATAGCGTAATGCCCGGTCCAATTAAATAGGATAGTTAAAATTAATGGCGGGAAAAATCCGCCGAGTCCGCCCATTGCGGATACAATACCATTCACAACACCTGCTTGCTTTGAAAAGAACAGGGGAACAAGCTTAAAAATGGCACCATTGCCAATACCTGCACAAAAAGCCACTAAGAGGCAGCCAAAGGAATAAATCGGCAAGGATGGGGTAAATGACAAGAGAAAACCTGCAAAGGTAAGCCAAAAGAAAACAAACATTAAGATTAACAATGGATTCAGTTTATCACTAAGCCAGCCGCCCACAGGTCTAAAAAGAGTGGCAATAGCAATAAAACCTGCTGTCCGGAGACCCGCATCTACCTTCTCTAATTCAAAGTGATTGACTAAAAAGGATGGCAAATAAATCGTAAAAGCAACAAATGAACCGAAAGTGATGAAATAAAACAAACTTAGCAGCCAAAGTTTTGGGCTCCGATAAACCTCTTTAATGACCACTGAAAAGGAGTTGTTCACTTTTCGCTCCTTTCGGTCACCTAATAAGAAATTAATGACAGCAAAAACCAAGACAACAATTAGAAAGACTTTAATCGTGCTTCTCCATCCGTACGCTGTTGCAAGGACAGGAGCGGAAAAAGAGGTGATAGCTGTCCCGATATTTCCTGCACCATAGATCCCATTAATAAATCCATGCTTTTTTTTCTCATAATACTTCGGTAATGAAGTTACACCGATTGAAAATAGCGCGCCCCCAATCCCTAGTAAAAACCCTCCCACTATGAGCATGGCAAATGAATGGGCGAAGCTAAGGACCACAATAGGGATCAGCAGAACAAGAAAACAAATGGTAAATAAGACTCTTGCTCCAAATCGATTCGTCCAAAAACCAATTGGTACCCTCAGTAGTGATCCAAGGATGACCGGAACAGCAGTGGCCCAAGCAATTTGGGTTGTAGATAGATTAATATCTGCTTTAATAAATGGCATAAGCGAAGAAATAAGTACCCAAACCATAAAACCGGCAACAAGGCTTCCGGTTTGAACAAAAAGTTGTTTTGGTCCTTGATTCATTCAAATCCCCCTTAATAATGACTCATTATAAAATGAATAGATTCCCCTCATTAGAAATTTATTATTCTTTTAGTGGGGAAATTTTCCTTTTGTTATTATAATTGATATTTGGCGAATAAACAGTGAGGTTTGACACAAAAATTTCATTATTATTACTATTTTTAGCTCTTACGAAGTTTTTAATTATTTTTTATTGAAATTCCTGAAATCAGAGTTTTTAAAAGATATTAAATATTTACATATATAAATGATAGTAGTATATTTTTTTCTGTATCTATTATATATAAGGGGAGTAGGAGTATGGGATCACAAGAGTGGATTGCCTTGATTATTTTTTTATTTACATATGCAACAATTATTTCGGAAAAAATTCATCGGACAACGATTGCTATGCTGGGCGGTCTTTTGATGGTTGCTTTTGGGATACTAGATCAGAAGTCGGCCGTTCATCATATTGATTTTAATACAATTGGTCTCTTGGTTGGTATGATGATTATTGTTGGAATTACTTCACAAACAGGTGTTTTTGAATTTATTGCTGTATGGGCCGCCCAGAAGGTAAAGGGGGAACCGGTTCGAATTTTAATTGTATTGAGTTTTTTTACTGCTGTGGCTTCTGCTTTTCTTGATAATGTTACAACGGTTCTTCTCGTTGTACCGGTTACCTTAAGTATTACTCATCAGCTAAAGGTACACCCCATTCCATTTTTAATGTCAGAAATATTCGCATCCAATATCGGTGGAACTGCGACCATGATTGGGGATCCTCCAAATCTGATGATTGGAAGTGCGGTAAAATCATTAGATTTTATGACATTTATCAATAATCTAGCTTTGATTAACATCATTATCTTAGTTGTTACCATTTTTATATTTACGCTAATATATAAGAAACAACTAAAATCAACAAAGGAACTAAAGAGTCATCTATTAGGTAAAAATGCGAAACAGGAATTGAAGGATTATGATTTACTAGCAAAATGTATATTTGTCATTGTCCTGACATTGGGCGGCTTTTTTGCTCATCAACTTATACATATTGAGACGGCTACAATTGCCTTAATCGGGGCCTTTATCTTGCTGCTACTGACTGGTGACAAATATTTAGTTACAGTATTGGAAAAAGTAGAATGGACAACTCTTTTCTTTTTCATTGGTTTATTTGTCATCGTTGGCGGTTTGGTTGAGACAGGTCTTGTTGCTGCAGTTGCTAAAAAAGCAATTGCACTTACAGGGGGAGAACCAAAAGCAACCACGATTTTAATTCTTTGGATGAGTGCGATTATCTCGGCATTTGTTGATAATATTCCGTTTGTTGCGACCATGATTCCGATGATAAAAGAAATGGGGAAATTGGGTATAACCAATTTGGATCCATTATGGTGGAGTCTTTCTCTTGGAGCATGTTTAGGTGGAAATGGAACCCTTATTGGCGCCAGTGCCAATTTGGTGGTAGCCGGAATCGCATCGAAGGAAGGATATCATATAACGTTTTTGAAATATTTAAAGGTAGGCTTTCCTCTTATGTTATTATCCATTTTTATATCAATGATTTATATTTATGTCAGATATTTATTATAGAATTCCATATTAGGTAAGGAGAAAATTATGCAGCGAAAAAAATTTTATCTTGACCCTCCAAAGGTACTGGTTTTGGGATTTGCACTAATTATATTAATTGGTGCTTTGCTATTAACAATGCCAATCTCAACAACAAATGGACAAGGGTTATCTTTTCTTAATGCCTTATTTACCGCAACTTCTGCCACTTGTGTAACTGGACTAGTTGTTGTAGATACCGGAACCACCTTTACAATTTTCGGCCAGCTGGTCATTTTATCCATGATTCAAATCGGTGGGTTAGGGTTCATGACATTTGCTACGCTCTTTGCCTTTCTGATTGGAAAAAGAATTTCATTAAAAGAAAGAATCTTACTTCAAGAGTCGCTGAACAACCTTTCAATGGAAGGGATAGTAAGGCTAGCAAGACGAATTTTAATTTTTACGGCGGTAATCGAATTGGCAGGGGCGATTTTACTTACACTGCGTTTTTCTTTGGATATGCCGCTTGGAAAAGCCATTTATTTTGGTATTTTTCATTCGATTTCCAATTTTAATAATGCCGGCTTTGATTTAATGGGGGAGTTTCATAGTCTGACAAGTTATGTAGATGATCCGATTGTTGTACTTACCATATGCTCTTTAATTACATTAGGCGGGATTGGCTTTATTGTTATGAATGAGATTTACGAATTTCGGGTTTCTAAACGGTTATCGTTACATACAAAAGTAGTCCTAATGACAAGTTTATTTTTATTAGTGGTTGGAACAATTGGTGTTTTTTCATTTGAGTATGCAAATCCAAAAACATTAAAACCATTATCCTTTTTAGGGAAATTTCTTGGTGCGTTGTTTCAATCGGTTACAGCGAGAACAGCGGGGGCTAATACCATCAGTATTGGTGATATGACTCACCCTTCATTATTTTTAATTATTATCTTAATGTTTATTGGTGCCTCACCGGGTTCCACAGGGGGCGGTATTAAAACCACTACCTTTACCACTCTTATCGGTGCGGTTTGGTCCCAAATCCGCGGGAAGGAAGATGTTATTTTTTACCGCCAGCGGATTGTTTATGAAACGATCTATAAAGCGATAACAGTTGCATTTAGCGGATTATTTCTAGTTGTAGTGATTACGATGCTTTTGACCATTACCGAAACCGGCAAAGACTTTTTAATGATCCTATTTGAAGCAACATCAGCCTTTGCCACTGTAGGACTTTCAATGGGATTAACCCCAGAGCTGTCTCATGTAGGTAAGGGATTGATAATTTTTACGATGTTTGCCGGCAGAGTTGGGCCATTAACGATTGCTTTTGCAGTGACAATGAGAAGAAATCCGGATGCGTTCCGATACCCTAAAGGGAAAATTATGATTGGTTAAATATAAGAGCAGGAGGTTGAATTCCATGACAGAACAATATGCAGTGATTGGATTAGGAAGATTTGGCCTTAGTATTGCAACGAAATTATTCGAATCAGGTAAAGAAGTTCTTGGCGTGGATGTAAATGAGGAGCGGGTGGATGATGCCCATCCATATACGACACATGCATTAATTGCAGATTCGACGGATGCCGAGGCGTTGAAATCCATCGGCATCCGTAATATTGACACCGTCATCGTGGCAATTGGAAATGACATTCAAGCAAGCATCCTTAGTGTCCTGTTATTAAAAGAACTTGGGGTTAAAAAAGTAATTGCCAAGGCACTTAATAAATTACATGGTCAAGTTCTTAAAAAAGTTGGAGCCGATTGGGTGGTATATCCGGAAAGAGATATGGGAATCAGGGTGGCGCATCAGCTTCTTTCTCCCAATGTTCTTAACTTCATTGAAATTTCAAAGGATTATAGTGTGGAGGAAGTGAAAATTCCTGAAAAAATGACGGAAAAAACATTAAGGGAACTCGACCTCAGGGCGAAGTTTAACCTAACAGTGATAGCGATTCGCCATGGGCATGAAATCAATATTACCCCATCTCCTGATAAGAAAATTGCGAGGGGTGATGTTCTTGTCGTAATTGGGGAAAATAGTGATTTGGAGCAATTTTCGAATATAGAATAAACAGATAGATAGTAAAACCATCCTTAAATGTTTGGATGGTTTTTATGAATTGGAGAGGATTAGATGAGTTTTTTAGAAAAAAATTCAGTTGAAGAACGTCTCGAAATGATGAGTATCTTAGCCAAGCAATTTTCATTACGTGCACATCAAGTGGATATCGAGGGAAGTTTTCCGTATGCAAATATGGATGATCTTAAAAATACAGGATATACTGCCTTAACTGTTCCTAAAAAGAATGGTGGTAAAGAAATTTCTTTATATGAATTACTACGCCTGCAGGAAAAGATGGCAGAAGGTGACGGGGCCACGGCACTTTCGATTGGCTGGCATATGGGAATCATGATGAATCTCGGAGAAAAAGATAATTGGAAAGAATCGGTCTTTAAAATGCTTTGTGAGGAAGTTAAAAAAGGGGCATTAATTAACAGTGCTGCGACAGAACCAAGTACCGGAAGTCCAACGCGAGGGGGCAGGCCGGAAACAATTGCGGAAAAACAAGGCGATTATTGGATAATTAATGGCAGAAAGACGTTTACTACTATGTCTCCTGTGCTTGATTATTTTATTGTCAGTGCAGCAATCAAGGAAACAGATAGGGTTGGAAATTTTCTTATTCCCCGACCTACAGAAGGGGTTTCCATTGAAGAAACCTGGGATAGTATTGCGTTACGCGGTACAGGAAGCCATGATTTAATACTTAAAAATGTGAAAGTGCCTGACGAATTCTTTGTTGAACAGCTTGGATTAGAAGGGAAAAAACCAAGCGGCTGGCTGCTCCATATTCCGGCTTGTTATTTGGGGATTGCCAAAGCTGCAAAAAACTATTGTATTCAATTTGCCAAGGAGTATTCTCCAAGTAGTATACAGGGAGCGATTATAGATTTACCGAACGTCAAGCAAAAAATTGGTGAAGTAGAATGGCGGATCATGGAGGCTGAGTACTTTTTAAATTCGGTGGCTAAAGAATGGGATTCCTCAGGTGTTCAAGAGCGGAATCAAATGGGGCCGGTTTTAGGTGCGGTCAAAATGACCGTTACGAATTCTGCCATTGAGATTGTCGATATCGCGATGAGAATTGTCGGGGCTAAAAGCCTCTCATTAAAAAACCCATTGCAGCGTTATTATCGTGATGTGAGAGCCGGCCTTCACAATCCCCCTATGGATGATATGACGATTCAGCTTCTTGCCAAACATGCAATAGCGAACACTGCGGAGTAAAACCTATTGGAAATGCACACTCTAAGAAAAAGGAGTGAAGAAAGTTGCCAAGAGGTAAAGAATTAGAACAATTGCCAATGTCTCATATAGCACCGGAGGCCGGAAAAGATGCCGGAAAAATGGACAGAGAAGTACTCGGAAGCATCGTTCAAAATGAACAACCCCAGCCAAGTGAAATAGAAAGAGAAAACGAAGACATGGTATAAGACAGGAAAATTCCTGTCTTATTTATTTTACTCAGTGTAAAAGAACAATGTTGATCTTTGAACTGCCTTGATTGGAGCAGAAAGCACGAAGACTCCTCGAAAATGTGTGCGTGGGCGGATTCAAGGAAGCAATTCAGTGTCCTGTGGGGAGTACAGGACAGTGGAGACCCCACAGAAACGAAGCGACGAGGAGGCTCTCCGAACTGCCCACGAACCACTTGTGCCTGGAGTAGAAATCAACTTAACAGAGCCCTTATTAAAAAACCACCCATTGGAAAATAGGTGGTTAAGAGATTACTCCTCGATTAACTCATGGATTTCAACAGTAGAACGTTCCTCCAATGGCCCTCTTAAATGAACAGTTGCTGTTCTTCCATCTTCGTTTAATTGGTCAATCCAAACGGATGCACCATTGTATTTTACTTCAATATCAGCTGATGAAGATAAAATTTGTTTTACACGATTTACATTCATTTCCTTCACTCCTAAAACAGTTTTTCATTTTATTTTTGGTTAGTATATGTCCTTTTATTCAATGATTAATGTAAACGTTTTTTATTATATAATAGAAGAAATTCGTTTAAATTGGAAAAAGAGGAAGGATCAGTATTGATCCCTACCTCGATTATAGGGATAGGATATATGAATGCCGTTAAATGCCCCATCCTCATCTGTATCTCTTAGCGATGCCATATACTGTTCAAATTCTTCTTGCAGCTCCACTGGTGCGCCAGGTTTTAGGTGCCAATTCCCAGGCTCATCTACAAAATAAGGACTTTTTGTAAACTCCGGTCTTATTCTCGGCATATCTTTTATCTCCTCCTTCTTTCTTTTTAAATTTATCCTTTTCATAACCGCATTCCACTATTCAAGCCATAGATCATTATTTTAAAGATAAGACCAAATACTTATTGCATCTAACTACATTCACGATTAAGATAGCTAAAAATATACTTATCGCTAAAAAATTAAATCCACAGTGAAACTAAAAAGGTTTTTGTTCGTCTTATATAATTGAGGTCGGAAAAATAGTCATGTCCCACTAGTCATTGGCATAAGAATAAAAAAGTGAAATTCATGACTAATGAAAGAAATGAACCCGAATATTAGTAATAAAAGTTTAACGAAAAAGTAAGAAAATTGACGAAAAATTATGTCCTAAAGGACGCGTAAACTGGGATTATTTATGTTTTTATTTTTAAAGAAAATGTGTTATAGTAATTGAGGTTCGTTTACCGAAGTTTTTTATTGGTAAGTGAGAGGAGAATTTAGATGGAAAAGATTAATCTTCCCAAAACACTAAAAAATAATAACCATATTACTTTTTTTGCAATTGCTGTGGTATTGTTTTGGATTAAAACATATGCAGCCTACCAAATTGAATTTAAATTAGGAATTGATAATAACCTGCAGAAATTTTTATTGTTCATTAATCCATTAAGCTCCGCATTACTATTTTTCGGTATCGCTTTGCTTTTTAAAAAGCATGTGAAGCTTGTGATGATTATCATAAATTTCTTATTGTCGTTCCTGTTGTATGCAAATATTGCATATTACCGATTTTTTAATGATTTCATCACCATTCCTGTTATTATGCAAACAAAGACGAATGCAGGACAGCTGGGTGATAGCGCGGTTTCTTTAATGTCACCATTAGATATTTTTTATTTTTCGGATTTCATTATTCTAATTATTCTTGCCTTAACAGTATTTAAAAAGGTTACGGTTCAAACAAGGAAATCATTCAAGATTGTTCTTTTATTTTCAATCACTGTGTTCCTTTTTAATCTTGGTTTGGCAGAAAAGGATCGCCCGCAATTATTATCACGTTCTTTTGACAGAAACTATTTAGTTAAATATCTTGGGGCATATAACTTTACAATTTATGACATGATTCAAAATATTAAATCATCTAGTCAGCGTGCACTTGCTGACAGCAGTGATATTACCGATGTTGAAAACTATCGGAAAGCGAACTATGCAAAACCAAATCCAAAGTATTTTGGCAAGGCAAAAGGAATGAATGTGATTTACGTCTCGCTTGAATCATTCCAGAACTTTATGATTGATTATAAAATGCCAAATGGCCAAGAGGTTACACCATTCTTAAATTCATTAGCACATGATGGCAAGACATTCTATTTTGATAATTTCTACCATCAAACTGGGCAGGGTAAAACTTCGGATGCTGAATTCTTAATGGAAAACTCATTATATCCAATGTCACAGGGTGCGGTTTTCGTGAATAAGGCACAAAATACCTATCAAGCAAGCCCGGCCATTTTAAAGGGTCTTGGTTATAATTCAGCTGTGTTCCATGGTAACTACAAGACTTTCTGGAATCGAAATGTTATGTATAAAGCATTAGGCTATGATCAATTCTTCGATGCAGAATATTATGATATGTCAGATGAAAATATCAAAAACTATGGGATGAAGGATAAACCGTTCTTTAAGGAATCCATGCCAATGCTTGAAAGCTTAAAACAGCCTTTTTATACAAAGTTTATTTCGTTATCCAACCACTTCCCGTTTGAAATGGATCCTCAGGATACCGATTTCCCTGCTGGAGATTACGGTGATACAGTGGTAAACCAATATTTCCAATCTGCCCATTATATGGACCAAGCATTGGAACAATTCTTTAATGACTTAAAGAAAGATGGACTTTATGATAAAACTGTTATTGTCCTTTATGGGGATCACTATGGTATTTCTGAAAACCATAATGAGGCAATGGCAAAGGTTCTTGGTGTTGATAAGATTACACCTGCATTGAACGCAAAGCTGCAAGAGGTTCCATTATATATTCATGTACCTGGTGTAAAAGGCGGAGTTCAGCATCAATACGGTGGTGAAGTCGACGTACGCCCAACACTTCTTCATTTACTAGGTGTGGATACGAAGGATTACATGGAGTTTGGTTCTGACTTATTATCAAAGGACCACCGCAACTGGGCATTATTCAGAAATGGGGATTATGTTTCTCCTAAAGTAATCCAAGTGAGTGATAAGTGTTATTCAACCAATACAGAGGAATTACTGCCAGATAACAGCTCATGTAAGGACATTGATGAAAAAGTAAAAACAGAACTTCAAATGTCTGATGAAGTGGTTTATAAGGACCTGTTAAGATTCTATAAACCTGAAGGATATACACCGATAAATCCGGATGATTATGAATATTTAGGGCCAAAAGGAACCACCAAAGCAACAGGAACCGAAGCGCCTTAACAGGTAATGGGAGAAGAACATTTGGTTCTTCTCTCTTTTTTTGAAGTAAAGGAGAGAGTAAAAATGAGAAAAAGATTTGGCATGTTATCCCTTGTTTTCCTTTTTACAATGATGATATCAGGCTGTTCAACGAGCGACAATACAAACACAAACACAAATTCAAATCACCCACAACAGCATGCTTCAGTTGCAAGTGATTATGATAGTGAAAATCAATCAATTGATAGCAGCCTGCAAACCGATAAAAAGTTGCTCCCAGCAACTATTGTTAAAAATGTCGATGGGGATACGGTTGTTATTAAATTAAATGGCCGAGAGGAAAAGGTGAGGATGCTTTGTGTGGATACCCCTGAAACACACCATCCTCGTTTAGGTGTTCAGCCGTTTGGACCGGAAGCATCCGCTTATACCAAAAAAATCCTCCCTGTTGGAAAGAAGGTACAAATCGAAACAGGTATTGGGGATGGGCGTGATAAATATGGCCGTCTACTCGCCTATATTTATGTCGATGGAAAAATGTTTAATGAAATGCTCTTAGAAAAGGGTTTGGCGCGGGTTGCCTATATTTATGCTCCAAATACAAAATATGTCGATCAATTCTATGCGATTCAAAAAAAGGCACAGAAAAAGGGAATTGGCATTTGGTCAATTGAAAATTATGCTGAAGAAGATGGGTATCATGAAGAAGTGGTGAAAGGATCTTTAGGTCAACCATCTACAAAATCTACAGATTCAAAATCAACAAGTTCAGGCAGCAATTATTATAAAAATAATCCAAGTGATGACAAAGAAACAAACCTGAATTGTAAAGGGAAAATAAAAGGAAATGCCAACTCTCATATTTATCATGTTCCTGATGGAGCCTATTATGATACAGTAAAGGACAATATTGTCTGGTTTTGCTCAGAACAAGATGCAGAGCAAGCTGGGTATCGGAAATCTAAACGATAAATTCTGAAAAAGGGAATTCATCAATTTGAATTCCCTTTTTTGCATGAAAAAATAGCATTAAAGACAAGTTTGTCATATAATGTATGATAAAAAAATCTACAATGGATGGGGGAAAACCATATGAGAGATGTAACATTATTAAATATATTTGAACATCACATTGCCCAAAAATATTTAAACCGCTCAGGCCTCGCCCATGCCATTGCCGTTGCCTATCATGCGTTTAAGTTAGCGAAAGAGCATAAAGTCGATGTGGATATTGCCGCAAAGGCTGGTCTCCTTCATGACATGGGGCATTATACATGGTATAAAAACGGGAAGTGGGATTATGAATTGTACAAGCAAAATGATATCCATCCCATTAAAGGGGCTGAACGTGCTCACAAACTGTTAATCCGCTTAGGAGAGAATCCAATAAAGGCCAAAACGATAGCTCTTGCAATTCTTTTTCATACAGATTCCTTTTTGCCGTCGAACGATATTGTCCGTACCCCTTTACAGCAAATTGTCAAATGGGCCGATGAAAAAGACGAGGAAACCGGTGGAATGCATCACTACCGAAAAATTGAGTATGAACGGGCTAAACAAAGTATCACTCGTTTGGATGAGTGGATCACTCAAGAACTAAAGGCAAATGAAACAAAAAACAAGCTGTGCTAACCTGCACAGCTTGTTTTGTTCTATAAAGAGGTTTGATACAGAGGTTTAGTAGTAACCTCCACCAATGAAAGCAGCACCTACAATGATTAAAAGAATGAACACCACTACAATTAACGCGAAACTGTTATTTCCACCGTAGCCCATTAATTTTACACCCCCTATATTCACTTACTTTAATGTATTTCACTGCTAGTCCTTTTGTTTGAACGAACTTCCGATTCTATAAAAAGGAAAATTTTATGAAATTGTTGAAAAAAATAAACTATAGTGTAAAATTACACTATAGAGGGAAAATGTGGTAGAAATATAAAGAAAATGATTTGAGGGGAGATAGAATGGAGACAAATATAAGGGAAGAGAGAAGAAAAATTTTCAGGCAGGAATTATATATATTAAAAGAAAAGGGGTACGTATCTGAAGCAATTGTTGAAGCGGTTGCCAAAGCTCATCATACATTTCACCTTGATTTAATCAATAAAGAAGCTGAAGAACAATTAAAAGAATCAGAGAAGAAAATATCCGTTCAAAAATCTGTTCCTAAAAAGCCTCAAAAAATAAAAAAGGCATTATCACAAAAGGAAATCAGAGAAAGTAATATAACATGGTTGCTTAATATTGGCGTGATCTTTTTGTTAATCGGTGGATTATTTGTTGCGACAAGCAATTGGGAATCCATGTCCAGCCTGATGAAAAGTGGATCAATCGGGATTGTGGCATTGTTATTTTTCGGGATTGCAGGATTATCCGAAAAGATTTTGCATATAAACAAAACCGCTTTTGCCTTCATCATTCTGGGAAGTTTATTTTTGCCCATTTTCATTCTATCCCTGGGTTGGTTCGGTCTTTTAGGGCCTTATTTATCCATAACAGGTGATGGACGTTATATTCTCGGAGCGCTGGGAAGTTTCATCCCCATCATTGACTATGTGTACTTTGCAAAAAAACTTGATTCAAGATTGTTTGTTTGGTTTACCTATATTTCGCTGACTTCTGGGTTTGCATTTTTACTAGCAAGCCTGAAGCTTGAAATTGATTTATTTTATTTAGGCTTGATGGGCTTCAATGCTATTCTAATTTTTATTTATCATTTGGTAAAGAAAAGAAAAGGCCTAAGGTTATTTACTAGTGAGTTTGTTCCTTATATCCAAGCTAATCTGGTCATATGTACACTCTTAATGCTGTTTATCTATGATAATCAAATCGTATATGGTTTCAATCTTTTGCTGACAGCGGTCATCTACTTATCGATGATGTATGTCAGTGGCAGGAAGGAATATCATTTTATCTTCAGTGCCATGATTGTATATGGTTTTTATCAGGTAATCGAACATTCTATGCTTGAATCTGTTGGGCCAATCCTTTATGCTTTAGCAGCCTTTGGATTTATGTTTGTTCCTAAAGCTATAAAAGAAGAATTTTCCCTTGATAAGGTTTTCCAGGTTACGAGTGCAGTCGTTTCGGGTTTAGCCTTTATTTATATCAGTTTTGAAGGGATTCTGCTGCGTTCTGGTGAGCCATCACTAGTACTATTGATTGCGTATATCATTATTGCAGCTAATTTTACGTATTTATCCCATCACACTCCCAGAGCAATATTCCCGTATTTTAGCTCGTTCTTCTTGACGGTCGCAATCATGGAAGTACTCTCCTTCATAAGCCTAGTAATTGATTTCCATTTTTCATTGACACTGTTTTTTACAGGTTTCCTTTTGTTTATTCTATTTGGAATTTTACATTTAGGAGCATACTTGGAAATTGTAAGAATTAGCTCAAGAGACGTCGGCGCAGTTGTTATGGGATTCGCTATTCTGGCGGCATTCGTATTCCAAAAATGGTGGGAGTTAGGGGTTATGCTTTTATTGCTCGTCTCCTGTGCCTATTTACTGTTAAAATCGGAGAAAAGGTTGCATTATAAAAAAGCAGCAGAATGGATTTTACCAAGTACTTTTGGGCTTTCAATTATAGCCTTTGGCAGTGAAATAAATGCTCATTCAGCTTTATATGAAAATGATTATGGGGACACAGTTAATTTTGCCATTGGGGCGATTCTTGTCTTACTGTCAAGTTTCGGCTGGAAACAGGTAAAAGAAAAGAGGTTGGAACATACCTCCTTATTCGTATCCCAAATTTTATATACATTGGCCATTGGTCAATCTTATGTAGGTTCGGTTAACGAACTATGGGTACAACCGCTTGTCCTCCTGATTGGGGTATGGATGTATTCGTATTTGTACAAAAGAATCGGGACAAAATGGATACCGTTTTTAATTGGAATGGCAACATTATTGGCCTATTTAACTTGTGTCCATGCCCTGTCCATGAAAATTGAAATTAATCAAATGATGAATACATTGATTGCGACTATGAGTGCTGTTATATTGCTTGTCATTTGTTATCTTTGGCGTAATAAAGATCAGAATCTATCATCTGCCTTTGCATGGATTGGCCATATCCTCTTACCGGCAGTACTCGGGTATACGTGGTTGTTTGATCACGATACCGCTTGGGTAAGCTTTGTCATTGCTATTATTGCCTATGCCATTAGCGCCAGGCAGGCAGGGGATGAGTGGAAGATCAAGCTTTTTCTCTATGGCTGTTTTTCCAGTGTTTTTTGTGTGACTTCCCTTGGTATGGACCATCTATTTGATTCGCTGAAACGGTACTACGAATTTCCAATTACAAGTATCGTGCTCGGTTTATTTTGGCTTGCCGCTAACCCTGCATACAAAAAACGAACTATATATTATCTCGTACCTTTCTCTTTATTTGGGCTTTGCTGTACCCTGAATGCTTATCCGTTCGGTTGGGGTCCATATTTAACTACTAGCGTCTATACAATTGGTGTCTTGTTTTTTTTACACAAGATCAAATGGAATCAATTTGTTATATTTCCACTATTTATTGCTTTTATTGCAACCGTTGAAGTTTCCTTTTCGGACAATTTGGTTCTGGTTGAAAAGATGCTCCTTTCTGGAGGAATAGGGATTTTATTGGTTTTGGTTGGTCAATTGATATATAGACAATTAATTGAGCTTGGAAAAAAACCACAGGAAATAAAGCTAGATGGTTACACTGTTATTGCACCTTTATTTTTTTCGTTTATGTATTATTTTAATGATCAATCTGTCTGGACAGATGCGCTTCCGGGATTGCTTATCTCTGCTTCCATTTGGATGCAGCGTAAAAGGGTTCCAGAAAATTATTCCGTTTTGGTTGTGATGTTAGGGAGCCTTTATTTATTGCAGCCTTACTACTCGGTTGTCACGGATTTAGATATTCCGGCATTATGGGACCGTGAAGCAATGGTATTGCCGCTGGTGGTCGTGGTGATATTGATACGCGTCAAATTAAAAGATCATTATACAAGCCTGACAAAACCGCTTGAATGGGCCGTCCTATGTGCGGTTGCAATTCTTTTAATCCAAGATGGGCTGGCTAGTTCAACCATTTACGATGCGATTATTTTAGGGTCATTATCCCTGCTTTCGTTGTTAGCAGGAATGTTCCTGCAAATTAAGTCGTACTTCTTTATTGGCTCTAGCGTGTTGCTTTTAAATGTCTTTTTACAAACAAGACCCTATTGGGGAAATATGCCTTGGTGGGGATATCTGCTGATTGCAGGGCTTATCCTCATTACCGTTGCCAGCACCAATGAATGGAACAAGCAAAAAATCCAAAAGGGTGAAACAACCTTTTTAATGGTGCTAAAGGAAAAAATAATCACCAAAATAAGGAAATGGGATTAGAAATCGGTATTGAAAAACACCATAATATCTGTTAATATAATAATAATTATATATTGTACGTATGGAGGAGCCTGTCACCAAGGGGGTATTTTGCCCTTTGGTTGATGGGCTTTTTCTATATCTTATTAAGAGCCTGTTTTTGGAAAAATAGGCTCTTTTTGTATTTTGAAAAGGGGGATAGAGATCAAGCAGGATACAGTATATAAACAAATAAGTTAGACACTAGGAGGAGTCTGTCACCAAGGGATAACTATGTCCTTTGGTGACGGACTTTTTTTATTTACTCTTGCATGTAAGAAATTTATAAATTATTGAAAGGTGGAATTATATGTTTATTCTTCAATTAGCGCTTATTATCATTGCTGCAAAACTTGCAGGAGGTTTGAGTGCCAAATTAGGTCAACCTTCCGTGTTGGGAGAAATTATTGTAGGGGTCTTATTAGGGCCATCTGTTTTTGGATTAATCAGTGCATCAGATACTTTATCAACATTTAGTACAATTGGTGTTATTTTACTGATGTTCATTGCTGGCCTAGAAACTGATCTTGATGAATTTAAACGATCTGGAAAATCATCTGCATATGTAGGTTTCGGCGGAATTATTGTTCCATTATTTTTGGGGTACTTTACAGGAATCATGATGGATTTATCGAACATGCAATCTTGGTTTTTGGGTGTTATGCTTTCTGCTACGAGTGTAAGTATCTCCGTTCAAACTCTTAAAGAAATGAATCAATTAAAGACAGCTGAAGGAAGTGTAATATTGGGCGCCGCCGTCTTGGATGATGTGGTTGTAATGTTAATTTTGGCAATATTAATGTCCTTTGCTGGCGGTGGGGAAGTATCTTTAACAACATTGGTAATAAAGAAAGTATTGTTTTTTGTGGTATCTATCTTATTTGCTTGGAAAGTTGTTCCATGGGCAATGAATAAATTTACAAAATTACCTGTAAGCGAGGCTGTTATTTCATCGGCATTAATTATTTGTTTTGTATATGCATTTGCTGCTGAATATACTGGTGTTGCTAATATTATTGGAGCATACATCGCTGGTATCGCTATCGGCTTAACAAAATTTAAACAGGAAGTTTTTGAAAAAGTTGAAACACTAAGCTATTCGATTTTTGTTCCAGTATTCTTTGCCTACATTGGCATTTCGGCTGAGTTTACTGGTATTCTTGAGAATTTAGGTCTTATTATTTTGCTTAGCTTCTTAGCCATTTTAACGAAATTTGTTGGTGCAGGTGTAGGGGCAAAACTTTCAGGATTTGGTTGGAATAGCTCAATGGGAATTGGTTCAGCAATGGTTTCGCGTGGTGAAGTTGCATTAATCGTTGCATCAATGGGCCTCGCATCCAATTTAATTACTAAGGATTTATTTGCTACAATCATTGTTGTTGTAATTGTAACAACAGTAGTAACTCCACCGATGATGAAATGGTCCTTTAAATCCAAGGAAATTGAAATGAATTCAAAGGCAGTTAACCAATAAATTAAGGGGAGCATATCAGTCATGTCCTCCAACATGGTACGGTCAACCTCATTCTGGTCAATATAAAGAACATTGTTTTTATGAACCACAAGCTGGGACATGTGATAGTGTTTATAGCGGTTAATCTGCTCTAATACAGCAAAAAAAAATCCGGCTAAATTTTAGCCGGATGTCAAGGGGGGAAGTGATTGTCCTACAAAAAATATCTTACAAAACAAAAATGAATAAATTATGAATAAAAGATTACTAGTCTATTAATTTTATAAAAAGGCTGTGTTAAAGGACAATGTTGATTTTGAACAGAGTTGATTGGAGCGGAAGGCACGAAGACTCCTCGAAAATGCTAACGCATTTTCTTCGTGCGTGGGCGGATTCAAGGAAGCAATTCAGTGTCCTGTGGGAGTACGGGACAGGGGAGACCCCGCAGGAGCGAAGCGACGAGGAGGCTCCCCGAACCGCCCCCGAACCGCTTGTGCCTGGAGCTGAAATCAACGATCAAGTTTAAGAGAGCCTATTAAAAAAATCCAGTCATGTCTCACTGACTGGATTTTTCGTATGCTATGAAACTCTTTTAAATGACTTTGTTGGTGTATTTTTACCAACATCTCTTAAGCCAATGAAAAATCTAGTTGTAAAAATAATTGCTGCAATAATGATAAAGACACCGCACAGTGCACCGACTTGGTCAGAGCCGGTCCATTGCGGCAGATGTTCAGCCCATCTTCTTGGCGCACTAATTTTTCCAGCATAGAGGAATGAGCCGGTTAAACCGGAAAAGAAAACGAAATAAGTGAAAATTGCGTACTTATCAATACCTTTTTGTTTCTGGGTTCCTTCCATTTTATTGAAATAGTACATGAATCCGAAAATCATTGCAATTACTCCCATTCCCATATAAGTATGGAAGTGGCCGGGAACCCATTTTGTATTATGCATTACATGGTTAACCACGATTGTTGCGTCAATAATCGCTGGAACGGCCCCTGCAACCCATCCAAACATAGAAAGGAAAAACATACTTGAAGCAAAATCCCATTTCATATCTGAGCGGAAAACAATCATTAAGGCACCATATGCGGTTATAACCATAACTGGAAGACCGTTTGCATAAGAGAAAATTTGCCCGATAATTAACATCCATTCTGGTACAGCAAAATCCATTAATAGATGGTGGGTATAAATCATTAAAGTAAACAAGGTCGAAAAGTTCCAAGCGATTAAAAATACTTTATTTGATTTCCAAGGGCGCCCTGTATACTCAGAAAGAACTTCGTAAACAGCAATAACCGCCATATAAATCGTACAGTTAGCAAAAATATGTCCAAAAGCATAGGTTAAGTGTTTCGCCAGCATTGGTTCGAATGCAAAATTCGGATTAAGAATGTTTACAATCGATTCTACTAAGGCAGTTGCACCTGCTAGAATTCCGACAGAGTTAGCGATAATCACCATGGTTGTAGCAACGACTGCAGCTGGTGGACCATAGCCCTTTTTACCTCGGAAAATATAATCCCACCCAAGTGATTTACCTAGACCTCCGTATTCTTTAATTAGTCTTGCTGCTAAATAAAAATACATTACTAGATAACCAACGCCTAGTAATAATAGGCCAAACAAGAATAATAGTGCACCTGTTAAACCGTTCAGTTTAGATGAAAAAGATGGCAACGGATAAAGAAAAGTCCATCCATCAGAAAAATTAAATCCAAAAATCGCTACAAGAATCATGACTACTCCGATAAGCGATAAAATCAAATTAGCAAACAGAATCTTTGGATTTAAATGGATATACTTTGATAGGAAGTACCAAAGGATAGCGCTACCACCTAAAGACGCAATCCCAATCATTCCAGTTCCATGAATCGTCATCACCTTATAAAAGGTTTGGGCGGAAATTTTAATAACATTCCCTTGATTTAACAGCATTATTACACCGAAAATCATCATAAGAACCAGAACAACTGAGGTAACCATGAGGTAAATTGAAACACCCTTTTTGATGGCATTCCGTGCATTAGTCGCCATTACTGCTTCCTCCTTTAGGCTCCACAACGATGTCCTTCATCATTAAATGATGACCTGTGCTGCAATATTCCAAGCAAAGGATTTTATAGGTTCCAGATTTTTTAAAGGTAACCTGGAGTATATTTGTGTATCCTGGCATTGCCTGTGTTTGGCCAATAAGATGTAGATTTTCATCATACAACCCGAACCCATGTGTAACATCATTACTTGTGACATGAAACATTACCGGCTCCCCAACCGTAAAATGATCGTCACTTAATTCCCATGAAAACTGCATTCCCGTAACATTAACTACTTTCCCCATTTCTTTTGCCTGCGCATGTTGAGCATGATAAGGCAGTCTGCTTAGCGATAGGGCAGATGCAAATCCTAAAATGGTGATTAAACCTAGAAAATAAAATTTGCGAATTTTGTAGCCTTTCTCTTGGATTGGCCCATAATCTTTGAGTTTTCTCGATTCCCCGTACACGAAGGAAAATGCCAGTGCAATGAGGAAAACGAAAAAGAGTGTAGCGTACCATGCAATCGATTGATACATAATAACCCCTCCCATTATTTTTTCATCAAGCAAGGAGTCCCCCAACTACTTACTTGAATTCCCATTATCATTTTAATGTGCAAATTGTGAAATAAAAGTGAAATAAATCATACCTTACTAGTGCATTATTATAAGGGCTAATCCTTTAGTACTATTTAGATGCCGGGAAAAAGAAAAACAATTATTTTAGAAAAAACACCCCCATAGCAATCCAAGAAGTTTCGAACCGTTTAGCAAGATAAAAAATTTCCTAATTAAATCAAAACTTGGAGGTTAGATAATGGGAATCATTTTGATAGATATTGACAAATTACTAGAATCTACATCAGATCTAACATCTGAAAAGAACAGTTATAAGATAAAGCCAATAGAAATTGATCAATTACTAGAAAAAACAAGAGAATGGTAGAATCTTTTGTTTTGAAATTTATCCATTAATATACATTTCTGCAAAAACCTTCTTTATTAAAAGAAGGTTTTTTGTTTTTAAAAAAGAGAATAATGACGGTTTTCTAAAATATTTTTCAGTTCAAAGTAATTTTGGTGGAAATTGCCGCTTTAAAGCAGAAAAATATTTTTCAATTTTCTATTGATTTTAACTCAAAGAAATACTAGAATAATTTTTAATATAAGAATTTTTTGAATATTGGTTTTAGAGAAATTTAAGGGGGATTTTTACTTATGAAGAAGTCAGTTCGATCGCTATCCTTTGTGTTAGCGGGAATGCTGATGCTTGCAGGCTGCGGCAGCAAGGATACAGCTGGAAGCGGGAAAAAAGAAGAGGGTCAAAAGGAATATACAATTGGTATTACCCAATTTGCCGTACACCCATCATTAGATGCAGCAACTGAAGGTTTTAAAAAGGCGCTTGCTGATAGAGGTCTAAAGGTTAAGTACGATGACCAAAATGCGCAGGCGGATATGAATAATACCCAGACAATTGCTCAGAATTTTGTCGGCAACAAGGTAGATTTGATTTTTGCTAATGCAACTCCAAGTGCAACTGCAGCATTAAATGCAACAAAGGATATTCCGATTGTTTTTACATCTGTTACCGATCCAGTCGGGGCTAAATTGGTAAAATCCTTCGATCAACCAGGACCAAACATTACCGGTACGACGGATAACCACCCGGATGCAACGAAAAAAACTATCAGCTTTATTACAGATGAAGTGAAAGCAAAGAAGATCGGTGTTATCTATAATTCTGGTGAGCAAAACTCAGAAGTCCAGGTAAAAGCAGTAAAAGAATTGGTTGAGGCAAAAGGAGCTAAGTTAGTGGAAGTTTCTGTTTCTACCTCTGCAGAAGTTAAACAGGCTGCTGAATCATTGGTAGGACGTGTCGATGCAATCTATGTTCCAACAGATAATACTGTTGTATCCGCACTTGAGTCGGTTATTTCAGTTGCAAACAGCAAGAAAATTCCGTTGTTCGTTGGTGAACTTGATTCAATGAAGCGCGGAGCTGTTGCGGCAAGCGGATTTAACTACTATGACATTGGCTATCAATCAGGTGAAATGGCTGCTGACATTTTAACAGGTAAGAAAAAGCCTTCAGAAATTCCAGTTGAACTACCTAAATCTTTGAAACTTGTAATCAATAAAAAAGCAGCAGAAGCTCAGGGCTTAACTGTAAAAGATGAATGGAGTAAGCTAGGAGAATTTTACGAAGGAAAATAATTTTTACCCTTAAATTGGCTGTGTTAAAGGAACAAGTTGATTTTGAACATCGTTGATTAGAGCGGAAATCAACGACTAGTTTAATAGAGCCTTTAAAATAGTACGTTTGGAGGAGGCCTTATTAGGTCTTCTCCCAAAATTTTTTACATATAGGTTTTATACCTATTCCTTTAGGACTTAGACAAAGAAAGGATGAACTCAATGTTTACAGCCATATTTGGATCATTCGAAGCAGGTATCATCTATGCGATTATGGCACTGGGCGTCTATCTTTCCTTTCGAATTCTGGATTTCCCAGATTTAACGGTGGATGGGAGTTTTGTTACAGGGGCAGCGATTTCGGCGGTAATGATTGCAGGTGGAGCCAATCCGTTTTTTGCTACAATCATGGCCTTATTCGCGGGTTTTATTGCAGGATGTTTGACCGGATTGATTCATACTGTTGGAAAGATAAATAATTTACTTTCGGGAATTTTAATGATGATTGCTCTTTATTCCATTAACTTGCGAATCATGGGCAGATCAAACATACCATTATTAAATTCCGACACATCATTCACAAAAATAAGCAGTCTGTTTGAAAAAACAGGAATCGATTCCTTTTTCAACAATTTATTATCACTTGTCGGTTTAGGAGACAGCCTTCCTTCTACATGGGGAATTCTGATTTCCATGATTATCATTACCTTTATTATTAAAGGGTTTACAGATTGGTTTTTACAAACAGAAATTGGTCTTGCGATCAGGGCGACAGGAAATAATAAGCGAATGATTCGCAGTCTTTCAGCCAATACGAACCTTCTTGTTGTTCTTGGCTTGGGGCTTTCTAACGCATTAGTGGCTTTTTCCGGGGCATTAATTGCACAGCAGGGCGGTTTTGCAGATGTTGGAATGGGGATTGGGATGATTGTCATCGGACTTGCATCCGTTATCATTGGTGAAGCACTGTTTGGAACCAAATCCATTGCCAGAACAACCCTTGCTGTGATTGGTGGATCCATCGTATATCGTATTGTGGTTACGCTCGCATTACGAATTGAGTTTTTGGATCCGGGAGATATGAAATTGATTACAGCCGTAATTGTCTTGATTGCTTTAATCGCTCCCAAAATTATTGACGGCACAAAAGAGAAAAAGCGAAAAGCACGCAAAAAAGCAGAAAGAATGAACATCATAAAGGCTTCAAGTGATCAAAGGGGTGAAAGTCATGCTGCAATTAAATCAGATTCATAAGATATTTAACGAAGGGACACCTGATGAAAAAATTGCAATTGACCAAATCAATTTAAATCTAAAAAAGGGCGACTTTGTCACGATTATCGGAAGTAATGGGGCCGGTAAATCAACCTTAATGAATATCATATCTGGTGTGATTACTCCGGATATTGGCGATATTCATATTGCCGATAAAAATGTTACAGCCATGACGGAATATAAACGTTCAAAGATGATTGGCCGGGTTTTTCAGGACCCAATGGCAGGAACAGCTCCAAGTATGACCATTGAAGAAAATCTTGCTATGGCCTATTCACGGAATAAAACAAGAACACTTAAAAGTGGAGTTACAAAAAAGCGCCGAGAATATTTTCGTGAGGTGCTTGAAACATTACATTTAGGTTTGGAAAACCGCCTAAGTGCAAAGGTTGGTTTACTATCCGGTGGGGAGCGTCAGGCGCTATCCTTATTGATGGCTACATTCACTGAACCATCGATTCTTCTTCTCGATGAACATACAGCGGCTCTCGACCCGTCAAGAGCTGAACTGATTACGAATCTAACAAAGGAAATTGTCGATCGATACAAGCTCACTACCTTAATGGTTACACATAATATGCAGCAGGCGATCGACCTTGGTAACCGATTAATCATGATGGATAAGGGCCAAATCATCCTTGAAGTAGATGAGGAAAATAAGAAGAATTTAACAATCGAGGGCTTATTATTAGAATTTAAACGCATTCGCGGCGAACAGATGGCAAGTGATAGAGCCATTCTGGCATAATGAAATTTAAGCGAGATTTTGTCGATAAAAAAATATTTTTTAAGTAGGAAGGGGAACAGCCGGCATGAGGCTGTTCCTTTTTTGATTTATTAAGGATTTATCACTATAGGTGTGTTGTTTTCTTTACTGCCTAAAAGCGTTATTGCTTTACACTCTATTCTTGAGAGGACGAAAAACCTTTCGATAAAATAAAATCATGAAAAGTTTAAATTTTCCATTTGGAGGTTTTCGTATGAAAGAACAAAGAGTGAGAGCTGAACAGCTGGCGGATGACTTCTTTCCGGTATGTGATGTTGACTATATTGAAATTTACACAGGCAATGCTAAGCAAGCCTGTCATTATTTTTGTACGGCATTTGGGTTTAAGCCAGTGGCTTATTCCGGTTTAGAAACGGGAAATCGGGAGTCCGTATCTTACGTCCTTACGCAGCGAAATATTCGTTTGATCATCACAGGCTCCTATACTGAAGATAGCAGGATTTCCCAATTTGTAAAGAAACACGGTGATGGTGTCAAGGATGTGGCGTTACTAGTAGATGATGTTGAAAAGGCTTACAATGCAGCAGTTGAAAGAGGGGCGATAGCCATTATTGCACCTTTTGAAATGAAGGATGAAAAGGGAGTGTTAAAAAAGGCCGTTCTTGGTACATATGGGGATACCATCCATACGTTAATAGAACGGAAAAATTATCAAGGCGTATTCATGCCAGGCTTTGAACCCTATTCAAATGATTTGCCAATCGAAGATGCCGGATTAATTGGGTTCGACCATGTTGTCGGCAATGTGGAACGGATGGAGGAATGGGTGGAATACTATTCGAAAGTCATGGGCTTTAAGGAAATGAAGCATTTTACGGATAAAGATATTACAACGGAATATTCTGCTCTCATGTCAAAGGTCATGCACAATGGCGGCAGGATTAAATTCCCGATAAATGAACCGGCAGAAGGAAAACGGAAATCACAAATTCAAGAATATCTTGAATTTTATAATGGCCCTGGTGTACAGCATCTGGCGATCTTAACAGAAGATATTGTATCGACTGTAACAACATTGAAAAAGAATGGTGTTGAGTTTTTAAAAACCCCGGGATCCTATTATGAAGCATTAGGAGGTCGGATTGGAGAAATTGATGAAGAAATAGAAAAGCTCCGTGAGCTGAATATTTTAGTCGATCGGGATGATGAAGGATATTTACTGCAAATCTTTACGAAACCGATTGTAGACCGCCCCACTTTGTTTGTGGAAATTATCCAGCGTAAAGGTGCAAGAGGTTTTGGGGAAGGAAATTTCAAAGCTTTATTTGAGTCGATTGAACGTGAGCAGGCTAGACGAGGAAACTTATAATGACTAGATAAAGAGTGTAATATTTTTAAAGGAATCACCATATGGTCGGTAAAAAGGGAGGAAAGACTTTCTCCCTTTTTTCAAAGTTAATGTTGGTAAGGAAGAGTGGTGGATACAGTGGAAATCACCCCGGAGACACTTGAATGGAAAGAAGCCTATAAACTATTAGTTGGATCTATTTTGCCAAGGCCGATTGCATTTGTATCAACCTTGGCGGAGGATGGGACGGCGAATGCGGCGCCGTTTAGTTTTTTTACTGCTATCTGTGCCAGTCCAATGCTGGTCTGTTTCTCTCCGATGCGGAGAGGGAAGGACGGTGCGAAAAAGGATACACTTGTTAACATTGAAAATACGCGACAGTTTGTTATTAATATCGTCAGTGAGGGAATAGCATCACAAATGAATGACTGTGCGATTGAATTCTCCCCTGAAGTTGATGAAATAAATGAGACCGGTTTAACGAAAGAACCTAGTAAAAAAATCAAGGTCCCTCGGATAAGGGAGTCGCTTGTCCATTTGGAATGTGAGTTGTACCAAGTATTGGATTTTGGCGATCAGCCAGGGGCCGGAAGCCTTGTTATTGGCAAAGTGGTCCATGTACATGTGGCCGACGACCTTTATAACAATGGCAGGATAGATTCTGAAAAACTAAAGCCGCTGGGCAGGATGGCGGGAAACACCTTTACGGATCCGTTAGTGCGGACTTTTGATATGGTAAGAAAAACGGAGGCTGGAAAATGAAATTTGTAACTTTTGAAAAAAGTGATAAAACGTATCGGATAGGCCTCTTGTTAAACGAAGAGTATGTTGTTGATTTGATTGAAGCAACAGGCGATGACCTACCTGCTAACTTACTAGACTTTATCAATTCCCATGAAAAATACATGAAAAAGGCTGCTGAGCTTATTTCGATTTCAGTTGAAGATTCCGCAGTACATCGATTATCAGATATTCGCTTAAAAGCTCCATTACCCGTACCGAAGAGTTTCCGAGATTTTTATGCATTTGAGCAGCATGTAAAAACGGCAAGAGACAACAGAGGACTTGAAATGATTCCGGAATGGTATGAGATTCCTGTATTTTATTTTTCCAATCATTTAGCCATCAAGGGACCGGATGAGGAAATTGTGAAGCCGGCAGAATCAGATTGGCTGGATTATGAGCTGGAAGTTGCTTGTGTCATCGGTAAAGAGGGCAGAAATATTCCTGCCGCGGAAGCAGACAAGTATATATTCGGCTATTGTATATTAAATGATTGGAGTGCAAGAGATCTTCAGCGAAAAGAAATGATGGTAGGACTTGGACCTGCGAAGGGGAAGGATTTTGCTACTTCTATAGGACCGTGGATTGTAACGAAGGATGAAGTAGAACCATTTAAGGCGGGGAAAGGCTTTAATCTTGCCATGAGGGCGCGTGTAAATGGTGTTCTTCTATCGGAAGGGAATATGAAAGACATTTACTACTCTTTTGCCGAAATGATTGAACAGGCCTCCAAAGAAGTGACACTATATCCCGGGGAAATCATAGGGTCTGGGACTGTTGGGACAGGGTGTATTCTTGAGCTTGGCCCTAAGATCCACCGCTGGTTAGAGCCCGGAGATTGTGTAGAGCTTGAGATTGAAAAATTAGGGGTTTTAAAGAATACCATTATAGAAGGATAGAAAAGGGGTGGCCGGATGTTTTATCGTAAGATGGGCAAGATTCCCCATAAACGTCATACAATCCATAAGAAGGAAGATGGTAGCCTTTACCGTGAGCAGGTGATGGGGACACGCGGGTTTTCGGGAACTCAGTCGATCTTATATCATGAATACATGCCTACCGAAGTAGTGAAATCCGAATTAGTTATGAGTTTTTTGCCGGAATATGAAGACCAGCCAAGTTTACGGCACCGTCATTTTTTTACCAGCAACGTATCTAAGCACGGAAATGCACTAATAGGAAGACAGTACTTTTTAGGTAATCAGGATTTGCTGATTGGAACTGCAAATGTGACGGAAGGAATGCCTAGCTTTTACCGAAACGGCGATGGCGATGAGATGCTCTTTATTCACTATGGTTCCGGAAGGCTTGAGACGATGTTTGGAACGATTCCATACAGGCCGGGGGATTATTTAGTGATTCCAATTGGAACAATTTATCGTGTGATTCCAAATGAAAATGAAACGACTAAAATGCTGTTTGTAGAATCCTTCAGCCAAATTACAACACCAAGGCGTTATCGCAATGAATACGGGCAGCTTTTGGAACATAGTCCGTTTTGCGAGCGGGATATCCGTGGTCCGGAATCGTTACAGACGTTTAATCAAAAGGGCGAGTTTGAGGTGTTAACGAAAGCGAGAGGAAATATCCATTCACATATCCTTGGCCATCACCCGTTCGATGTGGTTGGATGGGATGGGTATCTCTATCCCTGGGCGTTTAATATTGAGGATTTCGAACCGATTACGGGAAGGATCCATCAGCCACCGCCTGTTCACCAAACCTTCGAAGGAAGTAATTTTGTGGTATGTTCCTTTGTGCCAAGATTATATGATTATCATCCGCAATCAATACCGGCGCCATATTACCATAGCAATGTGAACAGTGATGAGCTCCTCTATTATGTGGAAGGTAATTTTATGAGCCGAAAGGGGATTCAAGAGGGCTCAATCACGCTTCACCCAAGCGGCATCCCGCATGGGCCTCATCCTGGGAAAACAGAAGCAAGCATTGGCAAAAAAGAAACATTGGAATTAGCTGTTATGATTGATACGTTTCATCCATTGAAGGTTGTTAAAGCCGCAGCTGCCGTTGAAGATCTTGATTATATGTACTCTTGGGCAGAGAAAAAGCAATAATTTTATTAAATGGGTGGAGATTATTATCGAGTAAAAGTATTGTCTTTTTGTAAAAACTGTGCGATACTTATTGGCAAATGAAATAAATTCCATAAAATTTATTCTTATCCAGAGAGGTGGAGGGACTGGCCCTGCGAAACCTCAGCAACCCCTGATTATTTCAGGAAGGTGCTAATTCCAACAGAGTAGACATACTCTGGGAGATAAGAGGTCGGTATCGTTTATCCAAAGGCCTCTTATCATAAGAGGCCTTTTTATTTTTTCATATTCTATATAAAAGGTCATTGCTGATTTTAAACATTTTGATTGTAGTGGAAGGTGCGAGACTCTTGCGGGAGTACGGAGCCGAGGAGGCTCCCCGGACCGCCCGCGGAAAGCGAAGCACCTGGAGCGGAAATCATCAGCCATTATAAATAGGGGGAATTGTCATGGAGGAAAACAAAGTTTTGCAAGCGCCACTTGCTTACGCGAAAATATTACAAGACTCTCAGGTGATTGGCTTTGAGCAATCATGTGACAGAAAAACAGGGTTTTTGCTAAAAGGATTGGCTTCCTCAAAATCAAGAGGAAATTTCTTAGAGCTGGGAACAGGCGCAGGGGCATCGGCTTCATGGATTATTGAGGGAATGGATGGTGAAAGCAGGCTTACGACGGTTGACATAGATGCGAGTGTGCAATCTATTGCTAAGAGGTACCTCGGGCAAGACAGCAGAGTATCATTCCGGTGCGAAGATGGGGCGGCTTTTATTCAAAAAATGTCTGAGCAATTTGATTTTATTTTTGCCGATACCTGGCCAGGAAAATTCGAACTACTTGATAAAACGCTAGATCATTTAAATGTGGGAGGGTTTTATGTGATTCATGATTTGCTGCCAGATGAGAGAGTGCCGGAAGAATATAGAATCAAAGCTCCCAAACTTGTTGATACACTCCGAAAAAGACCGGATTTGGTGATAACAGAAATGGATTGGTCAACCGGGCTGTTATTGGCAATCAAGACAAATGTATGAGTATAATAATAAATTTGTTTTAAAAGAGTAATTTCTACCATGAATCTTGTCTAAAATTAAAATAACAATTCCTTTATGACGGGGAATACTTGATGGCAGTTTATCAAGTTGAGTGAAACAAAAGAGGTGAAATTTATGGATTTGGAATTTATTCATCATAAATTAAAAACACATACGCCGACGATACTGGGAAGTGAAAAATTTTCCAAGTATGCAGTACTTTTACCTCTTATTCAAAAAGAGGATGGAATCCATATCCTGTTTGAAGTCAGGTCTATGGAGCTTAGGAGACAGCCGGGAGAAATTTGTTTCCCAGGTGGAAGAATTGATTCTGACGATTCTGATGAGAAAGGAGCGGCAATACGGGAAACACTTGAGGAATTAGGAATAAAAAGAGAAAATATCTCGAGAGTATTTCCTTTGGATTATATGGTTTCACAGTTTGGTATGATTATTTATCCCTTCGCTGGATTTATTGATTGTCCTGAATCGATACAACCTAATCCAGCTGAAGTGGGGGATGTTTTTTCGGTACCCATGTCCTTTTTCTTAAATCATAAGCCTGAAGTGTACAATTTGAATTTTAAAGTTGAACCGGAAAAAAACTTTCCGTTGGAGTTAATTCCAGGGGGAGAAAATTATAAATGGCGGACAAGAGGATTGGACGAATATTTCTATATTTATGAAGAAAAGGTTATATGGGGGTTAACTGCCAAGATTCTTTTTCATTTTATTGAACTCATTCGTTAAATTTTATTTATAGGAAAGACAGTGGGCTTTAATAGTTGAAATTTTACTGCTTTTTTGGTCTAATTGTATTAATGTCCACTGCAAATAAACAAATGTCCTCGATAGAAGGAAAAAAACTATTGATTATTTTCAGAATTAGAATAAAATTAAGATTATATTTTTAAAAGATTAGGAGTTGTAAGAAATGAAGGTCGTTAAATTTGGAGGATCGTCTTTAGCATCAGGAAAACAATTAGAGAAGGTTTTCCAGATTGTTGTTTCAGACCCTGAACGGAAGGTAGTAGTCGTTTCGGCACCAGGAAAAAGATTTTCTGAAGATGAGAAGGTAACGGATTTATTGATTGAGTGTGCTGAACTTTCCTTACAGAATCAAGATCCAAAGGAAAAATTAGATGCTGTAGTGGCAAGATATGCGTTAATTGCTGAAGAATTAGCCATTTCTTCAGATATCATTCAGGAAATTGAGAATGACCTTAAAAGAAGAGTTTCCTCGGATAAGAGTAACCCTGAACGGTTTATGGATTTAATGAAGGCTAGTGGAGAGGATAACAACGCAAAATTAGTTGCTGCCTATTTTCAATCGCAAGGTGTTGATGCCTCTTATGTTGATCCTAAAGATGCAGGACTTCTTGTCAGTGATGAGCCAGGAAATGCCCAAACTCTACCGGAATCATATACAAAATTAGCCTCACTACATGATCGACGAGGAATTTTAGTATTCCCAGGATTTTTTGGCTATAGCAAGGAAGGGGATGTATTTACCTTTTCACGAAGCGGATCAGATATTACGGGTTCAATCCTTGCCAATGCCTTAAAGGCCGATCTTTATGAAAACTTTACCGATGTGGATGCAGTTTATTCCGTTAATCCATCATTAGTGAGCCGCCCAAAGGAGATCAAAGAATTGACATATCGTGAAATGCGCGAGCTTTCCTACGCAGGATTTTCTGTTCTTCATGATGAAGCACTTGTTCCGGCCTTCCGAGCAGGAATTCCGGTGAATATTAAAAATACAAATAATCCTTCTGCACCTGGTACAAGAATTGTTTATGAACGCGATAATACAAACGGTCCTGTTATCGGAATTGCTAGTGATGAAGGCTTTTGCAGTATTTATGTAAGCAAGTATTTAATGAATCGAGAGGTTGGGTTTGGCCGTAAGCTTCTTGGTATTCTAGAGGAGTTTGGTCTATCCTATGAACACACTCCTTCCGGTATTGATGATATCTCAGTGATCCTAAGAGAGAATCAGCTTGCTCCGGGAATGGAGGAAGAAATTAAAAGACGTATTGAAACAGACCTTAATGCTGATTTAGTTAAATTCGAACACAGCCTGGCTTTGATTATGGTCGTGGGAGAAGGCATGCGCAGGAATGTGGGAACAATGGCCAGGGCTTCCAAAGCTTTAGCAAAGGCAAAGGTTAATATCGAAATGATTAATCAGGGTTCATCTGAAGTGAGCATGATGTTTGGGGTAAAAGAAGTCGAAGAAAAAAGAGCCGTTCAGGCACTTTATGATGAATTCTTTGCAGCCGTGATGGTTTAAAAGGTACATACATCACAAGACGAGATTACGACGACAACGTTATTGAATTTAATCAATTAAAAAGGCTTAACCGTTATTCGGTTAGGCCTTCTTAATTTTGAGAGAAAATAATATAACATCTCCCGTATTTCCCCGTTAAAAATAAAACGATGATAAGCAAATAATTATTTTTGTACAACATAAATAGTTTTGTATATAAAACTAATTTTTAATATAAAAACAAATTATCTGAATATTATTGACTATTAATAAAATTAAATATATTATTATAGATATATGTAACATTGTTTTATATGTAAAACAAGGAGGAGAAGAGTCAATTTATGTCAACTTTACGTGAAGAAGCATTAAAAATGCATAAAGAAAATCGAGGAAAGCTTGGCGTTCATTCAAAAGTCGCAGTACGCAATGCAAACGATTTAAGTTTAGCATATTCACCAGGCGTTGCAGAACCTTGTTTAGTCATTCATGAGGATGAAAGCAAAGTATACGACTACACAATGAAGGGGAATCTTGTTGCCGTTGTTTCAGATGGAACAGCTGTACTCGGTCTTGGGAATATTGGCCCCAAAGCTGCAATGCCCGTGATGGAAGGAAAAGCATTGTTATTTAAATCATTTGCTGATGTAGATGCATTTCCCCTTTGTTTAGATACATTTGATTCGGATAAAATTGTCGAGGTTGTCAAATTACTTGAGCCTACATTTGGCGGGATTAACTTAGAAGACATTGCTGCACCTCAATGTTTTGAAATTGAGAGCCGCTTACAAGAAGCCTGCAATATTCCAATTTTTCATGATGATCAACATGGCACTGCAATCGTTACTGCTGCTGGATTAATTAACGCTCTAAAACTCGCTGAGAAGAGTATTAATGATATTCGTGTTGTGATAAACGGTGCAGGTGCAGCAGGTGTGGCGATTGTGAAACTCTTACTACATATGGGAGTAAAGGATGTCATCTTATGTGATACAAATGGAATCATTTATAATGGCCGCCCTGTAGGAATGAATCCATTTAAAGAGGAAATAGCCTGTATTACCAATAAAGAACAGCAACAAGGGTTATTAGCGGATGCGTTGGTGGGAGCAGATGTGTTTGTCGGCGTATCAGCTGCAGGTGCTGTCACAAAAGAGATGGTTCGTTCCATGAATCCATATCCGATCATTTTTGCGATGGCCAATCCAATACCGGAAATTATGCCGGAGGAGGCAAAAGAAGCTGGAGCACTCGTAGTAGGGACTGGCCGATCTGATTTCCCTAATCAGGTTAATAATGTACTAGCATTTCCGGGCATCTTCCGGGGGGCTTTAGATGTACATGCAAAAGAAATCAATGAAGAAATGAAGCTTGCAGCAGTTTATGCTATTGCTGGATTGATTTCAGCGGAAGATCTCCATGCCGACTATGTGATACCAGACCCATTTGACCGCCGAGTGGCTGCCCATGTAGCAGCAGCTGTTGCGAATGCTGCAATGGAAACGGGTGTTTCACAAAAAAATGTAAATGTAGAAGACATAAGAAATCGTCTATTATTACTAGTAGAAGAAAAACAACCTGTTTTGGTATAAATCTATTTGAAGCAACAAAAGGATCAGTGGGGTAGAAAGAGCTGTGTTTAATTTGTATAAAATTTAAACACAGCTCATGATAAGTCTCATTGATTCTTTAATTTAATTTTTGTTCGAACCCCTGCCCAAATCGCGATGACAAGCCCTCCTGCAGTATCGGCAATCAAATCGGTCATCGTGTCTGTATTTCCGCCGCCTTGCAGGGTCATGCCCAAAAATTGATCACAGCTGAATTCATAAACTTCCCATAGGACTCCGCCGAGGGCAGCAAAAGATAGGGTATACAAAAATACAAACCAAGGGGAAATCGCATTTCCTGCATTTCGATGAATAAGTCGCTCATATAAAGCAATCGCTGCAAATGCCAGGATACCGCCGCTGATAAAATGCATAAAGGTGTCCCACCAGCCAAGGCCATACCAGCCGCGAATCGAACCTAAATATTGTGAACCAATCAAGAAAATCAAGTAAGAAAAAACGATCGGCAAATTGAATTGAAGTTTTGTAAAAAGAGCCAACAGAAGCGGAATCGCACCGCAGACAATTCCGCCAATTGCTACAGTAGATTTAAATGATGCACCGGTTGAATGATAATAAAAAGCCAAAATGGCCATAAATAGTACATAGGCTGCACTAATGAGAATGACAAGTTTCCGATTCATTGTTTATTTCCTCCAATTAAACCTGTTGTTTGCGGACTAAGGAGTATAGTGCAATCAGGAGTCCGCCGGCTAAACCACACAATAAATCATACATGGTATCGGTGTTGCCGCCTCGTTGCATCGTGTGTGTAAATGTTAGATCCCCTAAAAATTCATAGATTTCCCAAAATACACTAGCTGAAGCACCAAGTGAAAGCACAAATAGGAAGAGAACCCACCGCGATACATCCTCTCGATTTTGAGAAGGCACCAGTATCTTAAAAAGTGTAATGGCGATCACACCAACGTATGCTCCCTTGTAAAAATGAAGTGTTGAATCCCACCATTTATGATGAAGATAAAAAAGAGCAATGGAACCTAAGTAAGTAGAACAAAACAGAAATAAGAAATAACCTAAAATTTGCGGAATGTTAAAAGGATTATTTTTTAAGCGCAATAGTAATAATGGTAAGGCACTGACAATGATACCGCCGAGAGCTACCTGCCAATTAGAGGTGTCATCTTTAATGAGGTAAAAGACAAATAGGGTGGTCATAAAAATCATAAAGGCGATACTTAAACAAAGAATTATTTTACGTTTCATGTCCTCACCTCATTCCATTTCCTTTTACAATTATGCCCAAAATTCTCTGAATAAAGTCTTTAACTTTTCACTCGCAAGCTATCGTCTAAAAGAGTATAGTGGAAGGGTATTAGATACAAAAAAATAAGATAAGACTTTTTTAATACTAGTGGTGTCGGAGGTTTTTTATGGAAAGGACACAAATACCTACATATGAACGAATCGCCATTGATTTAGCCAATCGAATCTATGATGGTAAATTTAAGGTAGGAGAAAAAATTCATGGCAGATCCACATTGGCTAGTGAATACAAGGTTTCACCTGAAACCGTCCGCAGAGCAATAAAAATTTTAGAAGATGTGGAAATTGTTCATTCTACCAAAGGCAGTGGAATTGTAATTTCCTCTAGGGAAAATGCCTTCAAGTATATTCATCGATTTTCGAATCTTGCCAGTGTAAAAGACCTGAAAAAGCAAATGAACCATTTGATTGTGGAACGAGAAAAATTGGACGAACAGTTGTATGAAACGTTAACGAAAATTATGGACTATTCAGACAAACTGCGCCATACGAATCCATTAGCACCACTTGAGATTGAAATTTTTCCTGGCTGCATCCATATTGGCAAGACGATTTCAGATATGAAGTTTTGGCAAAACACTGGAGGGACAGTGATTGGAATGAAAAGGAAAGGGGAGATGATTATATCACCCGGCCCTTATGCTTTAATCCACGAAGGCGATATTCTCCTTGTCATAGGAGATGAAAAAACGTACGAAAGAGTTCAGCATTTTTTAGAGGAATAAAAAGGAGACCGGTCTATAGTATAGACCGGTCTTTAGAATTATTTTATAATTCCTTCTTTTTGTAAAAACTCTTTTGCAACTTTTGCCGGAGACTGCTTCAAGCTGTCTACTTTATAATTTAATTCACGCATTTTCTCATCTGTTATTTTACCCGAGAGAGCATTTAATGCCTTTTTCAGTTCCGGATGTTTTTTTAATGTTTCCTCTTTTACGATTGGTACGGCATAGTATGGAGGGAAAAAGTTTTTATCGTCCTTTAATACTTTTAAATGGAAGGCTTCAAGTAATCCATCAGTAGAAAATGCATCAATGGCATCACTCTTATGATGATCTAAAGCAGTATAGCGCAGGCCGCCATCAACAGCCTTCACATCTTTAAATTTTATTCCATATGTTTTTGTAAGACCAATTAACCCATCCTCCCGATTCGGAAATTCAATGGTTGGTCCGAAGGTTAAACCATCACTCACTTTTGCCAAGTCCGAAATAGTGTTTAATCCATATTGCTTCGCCGTATCTTGACGTACTGCCAGTGCGTACGTATTGTTGAAACCAAGCGGTTTTAGCATATCAATGCCATATTTATTCTTAAATTCTTTTTGGACATATTTATAAACTTTATCAGGATTACTTTCAGGCGGTTGGTTTAGAATATTCACTAAACCAGTGCCAGTGTATTCGACATAGGCATCAATATTACCATTCTTAAGGGCACTAAAAGCCACTTGTGAACCACCGAGGTTTAATTTTCGTTCGACTTGCAAATCTGTTTTATCTTCAATGACATCAGCAAGCATATTACTTAAAATTAATTGTTCACTAAAATTTTTAGAACCAATGACAATTTTATCTTTGGAGTCGCCTGTTGCTTTTGCGTAAACACCAAATCCTCCTGCAGCAAGAACCACAATGGCGCTTGTTGCAATGAACCATTTTTTTGCTGGTTTCTTCTTCATTTTAGAGGATTTGATTTTACTAGTATAAGAGATGGAAGACTCAAGTTTTCCAACAATAAAGTCAATTAACAGTGCCAGGATACATGCAGGAATCGCACCTGCTAAGATCATGTTGTTGTCAACAGTTTGCACACCTGAAAAGACTAGATAACCTAGTCCGCCGGCCCCGACAAAGGCTGCGATCGTCATTAATCCGACAGCGGTAACCGCTGAAATTCTGATTCCCGCCATAATCATCGGGAAAGCTAACGGCAACTGAACCTTTCTCATTGTTTGGCTCTTGGTTAAACCGATACCTTTGGCGGCTTCCAGAATGTCTGCATTAATATTCGTTAACCCAGTGTAGGTATTTTTAACAATAGGAAGTAAAGAATAAAGAACAACCATTACAATGGCAGGGGTGCTGCCAATCCCGATAAACGGGATTAAAAACCCGAGTAAGGCCAAGCTTGGAACCGCTTGAATGACATTTGTTGTTCCAATAATCGGCTTTGATAATTTCGGCTCTCTGGAAATCAAGATTCCGAGCGGGATGCCGACAATAATGGCAATCACAACTGAAATGACACTTAAATATAAATGTTCCCCTATTAAACCAAAAATTTGGTCTGAGTTTGATTGTAGATAGTTCCAGAAATCCTTCATTAAAAGGCCACCTCCAAGTCAATTAGTTGACTGCTTAATGCTGATAAAATACTGCTCCTTGTAATAAGACCTGTTAATTGATTCATGTAATTTACAACAGGTACATAGCCAATCTTGTGTTCATTCATCGTTGTAAGAACAGAAATCAAATTTGCATCTTGTGATACAGATAGAACATTTTGCTCCATAACATCCTCAATTGCATCATTACGGTTCAGCAATTGAATTCCTTTCAATGTCACTAAACCGATGAGAATATTATTCTTATTCGTTACCATTAAGCTGTCTACCTTATGATCCTTCATAATTTCAATTGCCTGAAGAACATTACGTTTCCCGGTAATTTTAACAGGATGAGCGATCATAATATCCTCGGCCAATAGTAATTCAGGATTATTCCATACTCTTCTTTTTCCAATGAAGTCTTCAACAAAATGGTTAGCCGGATTTTTTAAGATATTTTCCGGTGAATCATATTGAAGAATATCACCATCTTTTAAAATACAAATCTTGTCAGCTATTTTAATAGCTTCATCCATATCATGCGTTACAAAGATAATCGTCTTGTTAAATTCCTTTTGCATTTGGAATAGTTCATCCTGCAGAGAGCTTCTAGTCACGGGGTCTAAGGCACTGAATGGTTCGTCCATTAAGATGATATCGGAGTTAGTGGAGAAAGCACGAGCTACGCCAACCCTTTGCTGCTGCCCGCCGCTCAGTTCATTTGGATAGCGGTGCAGATATTCCTTTGGATTTAATCCAACCGTCTCCAATAATTCCTCCGTTTTTTTGGCAATTGCCTCGGGATCTTCTCCTTTAAGCTTCGGAATGAGCTCCAAATTTTCCTTAATCGACATATGTGGGAATAAACCCGTATTTTGGATAACATAGCCAATGTTTCGGCGAAGTTCAATCGTATTCATGGTCGAGATATCTTTCCCATTTACATAGATTTTTCCTGATGTTGGTTGAATTAATTTATTAATCATTTTCAGTAGTGTTGTTTTTCCACATCCACTGGGACCGATAAATACGACTAATTGTCCCGCTTCGATATCTAACGAAAATGAATTGATAATCGTTTTTGTCCGATACTTTTTAACTATATTTTTAAATTCGATCATGTTTTGTCCTCCTTTTTGTGTTGGTTGTTGATTTCCGCTTCGTTTAACTATGTTTTAAAAATCAACATTGTTATTTAGCACGCCTTAATGCAACAACCTAATTATAACACATAAGTTGTTACTTTGTCGAATTCGGTGCTGAAATCCCTGAGTTTAAAGGCTTAATCTTTCCTAATTCTTATGGATTGATTACAATTGAAATGGAATAAATAATGTAAGTTAGTAGAAGGAGTAGTAGATGAAAACGATTATAGCAGCAGATGATGATGTGAATATCCTTAATCTGATTAAGGGGCTGTTAACAAAGGAAGGATTTAAGGTTGTTACCGCAAAGAACGGTGGAGAAGCATTAAAGGTTCTGGAAACAGACCTATGTGATTTGGCCATTGTTGATATTATGATGCCCGTTATGGATGGATATAGTTTAACAAGAGAAATAAGGAAGCATTATGACATACCGGTTATTTTATTAACAGCCAAAAGCCAAATTGAAGATAAAGAAAAAGGCTTTGAGTCGGGAACAGATGATTATTTAGTTAAACCATTTGAACCCCGCGAATTAATTTTCCGTGTAAACGCACTGTTAAGAAGATATGGTAAAACAAGTGAAGCCAATATAAGTCTCGGCTCCCTCTATATAAATAAAAAAGGCTACGAGGTAAAAATTAATCAGAAAACGTATATGCTGCCATTAAAAGAATTTGAATTGCTTTCCTTTCTAGCTGAACACCAAAACCAAGTTTTTAGCCGCAGCCATTTAATTGAAAAGATTTGGGGACTGGATTTTGAAGGGGATGAACGAACCGTCGATGTACATATTAAGCGCCTCAGAGAACGATTCAATACGATTGAAAAAGATTTTTCCATCAAGACAATCAGAGGGGTAGGCTATTCGCTGGAGGTTCAATAAATGAAATCTCTTTATAGTAAGTTCGCGATTACGACGATTTTAATCATGATTTTAAGCGGGGTTCTTTCGTTTATTGTTTCCAATCATTATTATCAGGTGACATTGAAAAAACAGAATGATGAGAAAATCACCGGTTTTGCTCAAAAAATTGCTGATTTTGCCAGTAAGCAAAAAAAGATCAGTTTAAAGGATTATTTCACTCATATTGGCGGAATCGGTTACCAAATCCTTTTGGTCGATTCAACGGGTCATCAACAGTCTTTTGGGTCAGCCTTTCGAAAAAAAAATCTCCCTGATGCAGTGAAGGAAAAGGTGCTTAATGGTGAGGTGTACCATGGGATTCGTCAATTTCCGAAACAAACCTTTGTGACTGGTTTTTTTGCGAATGAATTAGAGAACTCAATCGGTGTTCCGTTTACATACCAGAAAAAATCATATGCTATTTTTATTCGCCCTGATATTAAGTTAATGTTTAATGAAATGCATATTTTATTTGGCTGGCTCTTGCTGCTCTCGATTTTGCTAAGTGTTATTTTGGTCCTAGTCAGTACAAATTATTTGGTGAAACCGATTAGAAAGCTAAACGCAGCAACAAAGGAAATTTCAGAAGGGAATTTTTCGGTAAAATTGGACATTGACCGGAGTGACGAATTAGGGGATTTGGCAGTCAGCTTTACGAATATGTCACAGAAATTAGCGAAAGTGGAACAATTAAGAAGAGAATTGATTTCAAATATTTCTCATGATATACAATCCCCGCTAACCAATATAAAGGGATATTTAAACTTAATTGATGATCAAAATCTTGAGGAGAAGGAAAAAACTCAATATATCCAAGTTGTTCAATCGGAAGTAGAGCGGTTATCGACGATTACAAAGCAGTTACTTCTTCTTGCCTCGATTGAAAGCAAGAAGGACTTAATGAAGATCAGCCGCTTTAATCTTGCTGAACAATTAAAAGGTGTGCTTCATCAATATCAGTGGAGTATTGGTGATAAAGGGATTATGATGAGTTATTCACTCCCTGAAACGTGGATTAATGGGGACTCCTCTTTGCTATATTCTGTTTGGGAAAACCTGCTGACAAATGCGATTAAGTATAATAATGAAAATGGAAATATTGAAATTGACCTAATTGATTCAGGTTCATCCGTTAAAGTGACAGTTAAAGATAGTGGAATTGGTTTGGAACAAGAGCAATTGAAAAGAATATTTGACCGGTTTTATCGCGCGGATACTTCTAGGACACGATCCGTTGATGGAACTGGCCTTGGGCTGTCGATCGTCCAATCGATTGTTCAGTTGCATCATGGAAAAGTGGAGGCAGTTAGCCAAGTAGGCAAAGGAACATCCGTTAAAGTGACACTTCCGAAAATGTAAACTATCGTTCATCTTCCGTTCATATTCGTAACGTATTCTATTTACGAAATGAAAATTGGAAGGTGATTTTTTTATGTTCTTACCGTTTAAAGAGATGACATTTTATCAAATTGATATTTTTTAATTAGTTTATTTTGTTTTTTGTATTCTCGTTGGTTTTATTATTAGCGGTTTGGCGCATGGGCTGTCAATGAAGGACGGACAGTTGGTGGAGTAAGAAAGGTAGGTTAAATATGAAAAAGTACAGTAATTTGTTGTTAAGGGTGTCCTCTGTTTTTGCCTTAGCTGGTGCTGCGATTGGTGGTCACATGGCTGGTTCGGGTGATTATGCGTTTCGCCCGATCCACGCTCATATTTTAGTGGTTGGTTGGTTGACAATGTTTGCATGGGCAGTTTATTATCGACTATTTCAACCGAAAAGTCGTATTTTAGCAGGGCTGCATGTTTATAGTGCCATTATTGGTGTAGTTGGATTAACTGTTGGAATGGCCTTGTACAATTTTAAACCGGCATTTCTGCCAGCAACTGTTGAGACAGGCCTTTATATTGGCGGTGGGGCCGTGCTCCTCATTAGTTTCATTCTCTTTTGCATTCTTACATTTACACAAGGTAATGAGGATTAAATGAAAGATTAAAAGAGTAATTGAATTGGTTCATAAAGAAAGAAACTCTCCTTAGGAACGAGTTTCTTTTCTTTATACTATTTATTTTGCATATCTTTTTTAGTGATTTCACTGCGAATACTTGTTTCCTTCGCAAATTCACTGTCTTGTTTTTGGTTATTAGGATACTTGTTTTTACGTTCACGGTTATCATTACGATTTGTCATGTTTTTCACCCCTCTTCTTTAACCTCGACCATTATTGTGTACAGGTGTGTGTTTTTTATAACCGCTACTATAAAAGAAAAGAATCTGGAAAATACATCCTACATATGATAGTATAACGTGTATTCGTTAACTGTATTTTGAATGGGAGGAAGAAATCCATTGAGTATTTTGGAAACGATTAAGTCACGCCGTACGATAAAAAAATTTAAAACTGATCCGGTTCATTCCGAGAAACTGATGACCTGGCTGGAGGCGGCGGCCATGGCCCCCAATCATCGAATGACGGAGCCTTGGGAAGTATATTTTATTGGGCAAGAAACTCGAGCAAAACTGAACCATAAAACCAATTTTGGAAATGCTCCTGTTTTAATGGCTGTTTTATCAAAACATGGGGCAACAGCTCTTGAAACAGAGGAAAATGCTCTTGCAACGGCATGTTTTGTTCAAAATTTTAATTTAGCTGCATGGGAAGAAGGGGTCGGGACATTTTGGTCCTCTATTGCAGCGGCAGCAAACAAACGGGAGATTCTGGGGGTACCGGAAGGATATGACGTGATTGGGGTATTTGGAGTTGGTTACCCTGAAGAAATCAGTGAGCCAAAACCACGGACGCCAATGCAAAATAAACTAAAGGAACTGCCATAGACTAGAAAAGCCAATTGCTACTTTGCAGTTGGCTCCACTTTTTTGACAATCGTATAAGATAATTGTTCCAACAACAAACTAACTCTTATGGAAAAAATAAAGAATGGTGGTAAGGAAGATGGTAAAATTATTTACCGATATTGATTTGGACGGACTTGGCTGCGGAATCATTGCTAAACTTGCATTTGGTGAAAACGCTGATGTTTCATATTGCTCATATCGGACCTTGAACCAACAGGTAGAAACATATATCGAAAATCCCGAAAATCATAGTTCACAAATCTATATTACTGATTTAGCCGTCAATGAAACGAATGAGAAAAAGCTAGCAGCCCGTTATCAACAAGGGAAGCATATCAGAATGATTGACCATCATGTTACAGCCCTTCATTTCAATGAATATAAGTGGGCATTTGTTCACCCGGAATATGATACAGGAAAGAAAACCTGCGCAACTTCCTTATTTTATGATTATTTAAAGGAACAGGGTTTAATACAGAGGAATCAGGCACTTGAGGAATTTATCGAATTAGTCCGCCAATATGATACATGGGAATGGGACGAAAATAATAATATTGATGCCAAACGCCTGAATGATTTGTTCTATATTTTAAATCGTGAACAATTTGAAGAAGCGATGCTTAAGCGTTTTTCTGAAAATCCGCAGAATTTCTATTTAACGGAAACTGAAAATATGCTGCTGGATATGGAAGAAGCGAAAATTAACCGCTATATTCATTCGAAAAGCAGACAGACCGTGCAAGCCTTTATTGATGATTATTGCATTGGAATCATTCATGCAGAACAGTATTTATCTGAGCTTGGGAACGCGTTAAATAAACTCTATCCTCATTTAGATATGATTCTACTTCTAAATGTAAGTGGCAAGAAAGTTGGGTATCGAACCATACATGACGAAGTGAATGTCGCTGAATATGCAAAACGGTTTGGAGGCGGCGGCCATCCGAAAGCTTCCGGCTCAGAAATGTCAGCCGATGCATTTGAAAAATTTGTGATAAAGGTATTTAGTTTGCCAACGCTAAAACCGGATCCGGACAAGAATGAATTTAATTTAAAAGAAGCAAAAACTGGTACAAGTTATAAAAGTGTAAAAGGAGAAATTTCCTTTATCCGTCTGGTAAATGATAATGCCTATGCGGTCATACATAATGGTAAGAGATATGCTTCCTTATTTGAAACATATGAGGAAGCAGAACGGTATATTAAACGGACATACGGATCTTGGCTTCGTTATGATCAGGAATGTATCCAACAATTGGCTGAAGCTTTTTCAATCAGAATAGATAAGGTCAAAGAAAACTATCAACCTTTAGTAAAAAAATTAATCGATAAATTGGATAAATAAGAAAAAAATAACTCGGATCTGAAAATTGGTCCGAGTTATTTTTTTATGATTTTTTTAAAATTAATATTGAAAAGCGCTTACATTACGTTTATACTTTAAATAAATCGATTTACTAAACCGATTTAGTAAATCGATTTATTTAAAAGGAAAGGAGTGTGTTCAGATGGAAAATATAATCGTTCCTTTAAATGCATTTGATAGTATAGAAGTTTTAAAGAAAGGCCAAGCTGCATTTATTGAATTGATCGCGAAATCCGGGGCATTTGGGGTAGAAATTCGCAGAGAACTATTCCCCGGCCATGACTTTCAATTAGAATACATTAAAAATGAAATCGAAAAATATCAACTTTTCACTGTATACTCAGCTCCGATTGAATTATGGAAGCCGGATCACTCCTTGAATACAGAGGAATTAATGATGGTGATGGAAGAAGGCCAGGCCCTAGGTGCAAACTGGATCAAAGTATCATTAGGTCATTTTGAAAAATTCAAATCCAATATTCAAGAATTAAAACGATTCCTGATACCATTTCTTGATATTCAGTTCTTAGTTGAGAATGACCAAACCTTATATGGCGGAAATGTAAACCGATTAAAATTATTTTTTGAAAGCGCTCGCCAATTCCATGTCCCGATTAAAATGACGTTTGATGTTGGAAACTGGATCTATTCGAATGAAGAGGTTGAATCTGCTTTACGTGAACTTGCCCCATTTGTTCTGTACATTCATTTAAAACAGGTTGAAAATATAAATGGAGAATTCATCCCGGTGCCGCTTGAAACAGAGGGAAAACTTTGCTGGAAGAAAGTAATGAATCAATTTCCAAACAATCTTGTGAAAGCGCTTGAATTCCCGATTCAACCAAAAGAAAAGACAAAGGAATTTGTAGAGTTGGTGAAAAACTTTACAAATGAAAGGAAGAAAGAATTATGCAACAGCTAGATGTCATTACTTTTGGAGAGGCTATGGCCATGTTTATTGCTAACCAACCAGGCCCTTTACATGAAATTAGTCAATATTCACTCGAACTGGCTGGGGCTGAAACGAATGTGGCCATTGGGCTCACTCGTCTTGGATTTCAATCTGGGTGGGTAAGTAAAGTGGGAAATGATGCCTTCGGAAAGTTCATCGTGAACAGACTTAAAGAGGAAAAGGTTGATATTAATCAAGTTTTAGTGGATACCAATTATCCGACTGGTTTTCAATTAAAATCAAAGGTTACTATTGGAGATCCTGAAGTTCAATATTTTCGTAAAGGCTCTGCTGCCAGCAACCTAAGTATCGATGATTTTAATGAAGAATATTTCTTATCAGCTCGGCACATGCATATGACAGGTATCCCATTGGCTCTATCAAGTCATACAAGGGCATTTGCCAATCATGCGCTGGCTCTGATGAAAAGGAATGGCCGAAGCATATCCTTTGATCCAAATTTACGCCCAAATTTATGGACTTCAAAGGAAGAAATGATTCAGGCAACCAATGAGATTGCCTTTCAAGTGAATCATGTTTTTCCTGGGATAAAAGAGGGTGAAATTTTAACGGGTTACCAAGAACCTTATGATATCGCATCATTTTATCTTGATAAAGGCGTTGAGCTCGTCATTATTAAACTTGGTGAAGAAGGGGCGTTCTATAAGACGCAAATCGAAGAAGGAATGGTTCCAGGGTACAAAGTACAAAAGGTAATTGATACGGTGGGAGCCGGAGATGGTTTTGCAGTAGGAGTCATGAGTGGCTTATTACAAGGTCTTCCGGTCCATGAGACAGTATTAAGAGGAAATGCGATAGGTGCTTTAGCTGTTCAATCGCCGGGGGATCATACAGGGTACCCGACAAGCAGTCAATTAAATGATTATATGGCAAATCATTTTCAAGGAGTGAAATAATATGAAACAGACAATTGCAAAGCAAAGATGGTTTTTCTTAATTCCAATTGCTTTTATTACGTATAGTCTTGCCTACCTTGACCGTGCCAACTATGGATTTGGCGCAGCTGCTGGATTAGCGAAGGATCTTCATATAACCCCGGGAACGTCATCATTATTGGGCTCACTTTTCTTTTTAGGCTACTTCTTTTTCCAAATACCTGGAGCGCATTACGCTGAGAATAAAAGTGCGAAAAAACTCATTTTCTGGTCGCTTATTTCATGGGGAGTATTGGCTTCTGCAACAGGTCTTATTACCAATATTAAATTATTGTTTGTCATTCGGTTCGCCCTTGGAGTGGTTGAAAGTGCTGTTATGCCAGCGATGCTTGTATTCTTAAGCCACTGGTTTACGAAAGCGGAACGCTCACGTGCCAATACCTTCCTCATCTTAGGAAACCCCGCAACTGTTTTATGGATGTCTATCGTATCAGGATATTTATTACAATCTTTTGGCTGGAGATGGATGTTTATTATTGAGGGTCTGCCGGCAGTCATCTGGGCATTTATTTGGTGGAAACTAGTAAATGATAAACCGAAGGATGCAAAATGGTTGTCACAACAAGAAAAATTAGATTTGGAAGAGCAATTACGAAAAGAACAAGAAGGATTAAAGCCGGTTAAAAATTATCGTGAAGCATTTAAATCAAAGCATGTTATTTTATTAAGCTTACAATATGCGTTATGGAGTATTGGGGTTTATGGATTCGTTATGTGGCTGCCATCGATTATTAAAGCAGCGCCAAATATGAATATTGTAAAAACGGGTTGGTTGTCGTCTGTACCATACATTTTAGCGGTTGTATTAATGTTAGCAGCCTCTTATTTCTCAGATAAAACATTAAATCGCAAAGCATTTGTTTGGCCATTTCTATTGATTGGAGCAGTAGCCTTCTACATCTCATATGCAATCGGAACCCATCATTTCTGGCTCTCCTTTATTTTATTAGTGATTGCCGGAGGTGCCATGTATGCTCCATATGGACCGTTTTTCGCGATTATTCCCGAAATTCTGCCACGCAATGTTGCCGGGGGTGCGATGGCACTGATAAATAGCATGGGCGCATTAGGCTCGTTTGTTGGATCTTATGTGGTTGGTTACCTGAACGGAGCTACTGGAGGTTTTGGAGCATCATATATCTTTATGGCAGGTTCATTATTCCTTTCCGCAATATTAACAATTTGGGCAGTTAATGCGGCAAAAAAGCCTAATAAAGCAACGGATATGGATGTTAGTGCATAAAAAATTCAACAGCTAAAAAGAACAATCAGTTCTTTAGCTGTTGACCAATAGAAACACATACATGATTCATTATAGAAAAAAATGAAATAAATGAAAAGAAAAAGGGAGTCCTTAAAAATGGGCGTAGAGGAAATAAAAAATCGCGCGGTTGTTGCAGTCATTCGTGGTGCCACATTGCAAACTATCGTACCAATTGCAGAAGCATTAAAAAACGGCGGCGTAACTGCCGTGGAAATCACGATGGAAACACCCAATGCTTTATCCATTATTGAAAAAGTGGGGAATGAATTTGGTGACGAGGTATTAGTAGGTGCCGGAACGGTTCTTGATCCTGAGACAGCTAGAGCAGCAATCCAAGCCGGATCAAAATTTATTTTTTCTCCGATAGTGAACAAGGAAACAATTAAAATGACAAAAAGGTATGGGATCATCAGTGTACCTGGTGCATTTACGCCAACCGAAATTCAAACTGCATTTGAAAATGGTGCTGATCTAGTAAAATTGTTCCCGGCAGGGTGTTTGGGACCGGATTATTTAAAAAATATCGCTGGTCCATTGCCGCACATTCCCCTTATGCCAACCGGGGGAATTCATTTGGAAAATGTAAAAGAATTCTTCAAGGCAGGTGCAGTTGCAGTTGGGATTGGCAGCACATTAATCAATCCGAACCGGGAATTAACTGCCGAGTATCTGGCTGAAGTTCAGTTGAACGCTAAAAAAATTATAGAAGCGGCGAATTCTTCACGTATTTAATAGATTATTAATTAGAGGATGACTTAGATTCGGGTTTAAGAGCACATGTCCAAATAAGAATTTTTCTTATGGATGTGTTGTATTAAAACAGAATCGTCATCCTCTTTTTGTTTCTAAACTGGATAATAAACCGATTTAGGGCTACAATGAAGTCATTGAAATAGGATGAAAGAGGAAGATAGAATGGAAAAAGTCACCATGGCCGACGTAGCAAAAGAAGCGGGCGTATCGAAAAGCACAGTTTCACAATTTTTGAATAATCGATTTGAATATATGGGGGAAAAAACAAAATTAAAAATTGAAGAAGCGATAAAAAACTTAGGCTACCAGCCAAATTATATTGCAAGAAGCTTAAAGCAAAAACGAACCTCAATGGTGGGGATTATTGTGGCCAATATTATGCATCGATTTTCTACGGAGGTTAGCCGTGCAATAGAGGATTACTTTCATGAACATGGAATTCACGCGATTGTTTGTAATGCGGATGATGATCCGCAAAAGGAAAAGAACTATATTGAAATGTTGCGGGCAAAGCAGGTAGATGGACTGATTATTTTTCCTACCGGTCAAAATCATGATTTATACAAAAATATGATTGTGGAAGACTATCCAGTTGTATTCATGGATCGGAAGGTAGAGAACCTAAAGGCCCTCTCGATTGTGACAGATAATATGCAGTCTACGTATAATGCGATTGTCTATTTTTTAAAAAGGGGACACCGGAAAATTGCTTTTGCTGTTCAGCCACTGACGATTAGTACACGTAAAGACAGGCTAGAAGGCTATAAAAAAGCGATGAAGGATGAGGGTATTACTATTAATTCTGATTATATAATTGAAGCCAATATTTCAGATTTGAAAGCGAATTTGGAAAAATTATTTTCCCTAAGTGAACCGCCAACCGCATTATTTTCTGGAAATGACCGGGTATTTTTAGAAGTTTTAGAATTCCTTAAAGAAACAAACCGAGCGTTAGGGAAAGATATCGATTTGATTGTGTTCGATAATATTCCATTTGCCCACTTGGTTGAACCGCCTATTACAGTTATTACACAACCTGCATTTGAAATGGGGAAAAAGGCGGCAGAATTATTATTTGCGAAAATTAACAAAACCGAAATAAAACCAGAAGAGATTGTTTTTCAAAGTAAAATAATGATTCAATGAAAAAATTTAAGTAAAAACAGCAAACGGTTCAGTACCATTGCTGTTTTATTATTAATATCCATTTTATGAATGGGATTGTATATTAAAGAAAAGTAGTTTATAATTTTAATAAACCGATTTAGTAAACCGATTTATTAAATAAGAGGAGCTCGCTTGATGAAAATACAATTAGCGCTTGATCGATTAGAAATTCAAGAAGCCATTCAATTAACAAAACTAGTAGAGCATTCCATCGACTGGATTGAAGTGGGAACATCCTTAATTAAAGAATTTGGAATGACAAGTATAAAAGAACTAAAGAATGCCTTTCCTAATAAAAAAATTATTGCTGATATCAAGACAATTGATAATGCACGTTATGAATTTGAAATGTGTTTTAAGGCAGGAGCTGATGTGGCTACAGTTATGGGAGTCTCACCATTGGTAACCATTGATACATGTCTTGAGGTTGCCAGTCAGCATAACAAGCAAGTTATGATTGATTTATTAAATACATCTGAAGAGCAGAAAAGCTATTTAATGAAATATAAAGATGCGATTTTTTGTGACCATGTCAGCAAGGATGAACAAGAAGAAAATGGTAAATCCCAAAGTGGAATACGTCAAACCGAGATGTTTAAAAAACATTTTCTTAAAACCGCGGTGGCAGGAGGGATTACAACGGATACATTAAAGTCCCTCAAAGCAAGGTTGAATCCTGATGTGGTCATTATCGGGTCGGCGATCACAAAGGCTGGTAATCCAAAAGAAGCGGCAGAAAAATTCAAAGATTTAATTGTAAAATTGGAGGGTGAACACGTCGATGAATAAGGTCTTTACTATTTTAAAAGAGATAGAAGCAGTGCTCGGACAAATAGAGGAACAGCCTCTTCATGACTTAGCAGATCATCTTATAAAGGCAACCAGAATTTTCGTTGTCGGAGAAGGCCGTTCAGGTTTAATGGCAAAGTCTTTTGCAATGAGATTAATGCATCTCGGTGCGAATGTTTACGTTGTAGGGGAAACAATTACACCTTCCATTAAGGAAGGGGATGTTTTGGTAGCTGTTTCGGGTTCGGGCACAACCAAAAGTGTTACATGGACATCCGATAAAGCGAAATCAATCGGAGCTACGATTATTGCGATGACAACGAATACCGGTTCACCATTAGCCGCTGTTGCAGACCAAATTCTTCATGTTCCGGCTGCAACAAAATACCGTCGTGAAAATGAACGGGAAACCATTCAGCCGCTAGGTTCCTTATTTGATCAATGTGCTCATATTCTTTTTGATACGATTTGTCTTTTTTACGGTGAACTAAATCAGGTAAACCATCAAATAGCGTTTAAACAACACAGCAATTTAGAATAAATGAATAGATGAACAAGTAAAAGGGACAGGTTCAATTTTTTGAACTTGCCCCTTTTTTATTGCACCTGGAGCGCAAATCAGCAGATAAGCTTATCCAAAGCTTGCGCAAAAAATTTCTGCTAATATTAAGCTTGGATTAAGATTTATATGGTAAATTAATCGTGGGTATTTTTGATTATTATTGTAAAATTGTAAAAAGGATGAAACAGAAAGAAAACTTAGTTACATATCCCTGTAATATAAAAAGGGTATAATGGTTTTAGATCTCCACTTTTAAAATCTTGAATAATTTTAAATACCTTTTTTGAAATAATATTTGAGGTGATAAAATGGCTTCAGCTTCAAAAAGGAGTATGTTTTTTGATAATGCGAAATTTGTATTAATTTTTCTTGTTGTTTTTGGTCATGTGATCAGTCCGTTAAAAGAGGATGATGGATTCTTATTCACGTTATATACAGTCATATTTCTGTTTCATATGCCGGCATTTATTTTGATTTCGGGGTATTTTGCCAAGGGCTACCGAAAAAAAGGCTACTTATTAAAAACAGTAAAGAAAGTATTATTACCCTATTTTATTTTTCAAATTATCTATTCCATCTTTTACTTTGTAAGCGGTCAGGAAAAATCATTTGAAATTGATTTTCTTCATCCCCATTGGTCGTTATGGTTTTTACTCAGTATGTTTTGTTGGAATATAATGCTTTATTTATTTGCAAAATACAGATGGTATGGATTTTTGGTTTCCGTCATATTGGGAATCGCCATTGGTTATATTGATTCCGTCGGCAGTTTTTTAAGCCTTTCGAGAACCTTTGTGTTTTTTCCTTATTTCCTATTAGGGTATTTGTTGGATAAGGAAATGCTTAGAGGACTTATTCGCTCAAAAATTTCACGTCCTCTTGGAGTGGTGGTCATTCTTGCAATAATCGTATTGTTTGCGATTGGCTTTCCGAAGGATGCGGTCCCATGGCTATTAGGTGATACCTCTTATGCACATATGGGGAAAGAGCAGTTTATCGATGGATTACTTCGTGCCGGTCAATATGTCCTTACACTTGTTGTGGTATTTGGCTTTTTGGCATTAATTCCTTCAAATAAGTTTAAAGTAACAAAAATAGGGGAGAGAACCCTTTATGTCTATTTATTTCATGGGTTTATTTTAAAATCGATTCAATCGTTTTTACCGAACGATCGTTTAGATTTGGTATCGAATAATTATGTTTTACTGATTATTTTTTCATTTATCATTTGTATAGGTCTCGGAAGTTATCTTATAAAGAAGTATACAAGTCCTTTGGTTGAATTAGATATTTTATCTGGTCATAGGCAGAAGGGTTTGACCAGATAATCTATAATAAAAAGGGTCGAATGTGTTTTCCTACATTCGACCCTCTTTTTATTACAAGGCTCTGTTAAACCTGGTTGTTGATTTCCGCTCCAGGCACAAGCGGTTCGTGGGCGGTTCGGGGAGCCTCCTCGTCGCTTCGCTCCTGCGGGGTCTCCCCTGTCCCGTAATCCCACAGGACACTGAATTGCTCCTTGAATCCGCCCACGCACGAAGAAAATGCGTTAGCATTTTCGAGGAGTCTTCGTGCCTTCCGCTCCAATCAACGTTGGTTAAAATCAACATTGTCCTTTAACACAGCCTATTAAAACAATCCGAATAACATGCTGACAATGTTCTTCTTTTTAGGTTTTTTCTTTTGAAAATGAACGATTTCTGTCTGAACAGGGGTGGATAGCTCGGTAACTTGCTTTTGCAGTGTTTCGAGCTGGAGATTTAATGCCTTTACTTGGGACTGAAGTTCCTCAATTTCTCTACGGTGCTGCAGGAGTTGATAGGAGGCAACGGAATCCGCTTTTTCATTCAGGCTGATTTCCAACTCACTTACCTTTGCAAACAGTTTTTCTATTGCATGATCGTTTTCTACTGCCTTAACAATCCCCCTTCGTGGCTTTTTCTCTTGGACGGGAGCAATATCTTGTAAGAGTGCTCCATTTTGGATTTGTTCCTGGATTTTTTTTAGTAAGGCAATATCCTCATCTTTAAAAAAATAATGTCCCCGTTCATTTCTTTCCATTGGAAGTTCGAGTTGTTTTACCCAGCGTTGGATGGTACTTGAAGATACTCCTAATAATTTTGAAACCTCACTTGTATTCATCAATATCACCCTCCTAAAATTATTTAGACCCTTGGCAATAAGTGATCAATAATCCTAAGACCAGAATTTCCACCATTTCTTCTCTTTAGTGGCGGCAACATCACGAAAACTGGTTAACATGTTTTGAAAGGCAGCCTCTCTTTTTATAATTTCTCGTGACAAATGTTCACGTTCTTCCAGGTGAATCTCTCGTTCCTTTGTAATCGCTTCAGTTAAATTTGTAATTTCCTCATTGGTGACATCCATATAGTGAGAAAGGCCTTCTGATGTTTCGGCAACTTGCTTGGAAAGGGAGTAAATCTCTTCAGCGGTTTCAATTGATACGTTTGCAATGCTATTCGAAAGATATTTAAGGGAATCCGTTGTCTGTTCACCGTTTTTTTCAATTGCAGCAGATAGCTCTTTAATTTCTTCCTTGGTGTTTTCCGATGACTTATAAACCGCATCAGAGAGGGATTTTACAGTTATGCAACTACCTTTTTGAATCTCTTTTTTTACTTCATCAAGAACTTCCTTGCGGACCACACTGCGGATCTCGCTTTTTACTTCACTTAAAAAGGTTTGCTTGTACGTATCCATTGCTTCAAAAAACAAATTAGCATTGTTTAAAAGTTCATGGGTTGCAATAGCAGACTCCTGCTCAGGGCTGGAAACAAGCTCTAAGGAGATTTCTTGAGTTTCGGGGCTTTCACTTTCATCCGGGTTTGGCACCGGATCGAGGTCATTGTCCAATGGATTAGAATCCATTGGAACGGTTACTTCCTCTGGTTCAGATATTGTTTCAACGACTGGTTCATGTCTAATTAGTAGCCATTCACGTACAGATTCTTTGCTTTCTTTATTTGCAAACCTCTGCTTAATCTCTTGAAAGAGCTCTATTTCTGACTCGGTATAAATTCTTGCTCCTTGCTTTGTTCTTGGAATGTCTAAGAGTCCATCAAACTCTTTTACCCACTTCCGAATAATTCCATGAGATATATTAATTTCCTTAGCGGCTTCTTTGATTGTGTATGCTTTCATAAAAAATTCATTCCTTCCCCTATTATCTACGAATGTTTCTCTTAATCTTATAATTCACCAAGAAGTACCTGCTTTTCCTGCTAGGTGACAAAAGCTATCAAAACAAGACGGAAATCTCAAAATACCTACAGCTTTCTGCAAAAAGAGCGTAAATATCGAAAATTGACAAAAAAGGGATTGAGAAATTTCGAAAAAAGGAATAAAATTTTAAGAGAATTTGATAGACAGAAAGAAGGTTCATCATGTGGATCGCAGCTGCATTTATAACCATGATTAGCTTTGGAACGAATAACACGATTTTTAAGTGGAGTACCGGAAATGGACTATCAAAACTTCATATCCAATTTTTCTTTTATTTTGTTGCCTTTATCGTATCATTTGGATATGGAGCGATGAATGGAATCCTTCACTTTAACCTATTCACCATTTTACTAGGTTCTTTAATTGGTATTTTAAATGCAAACGGTAATATCCAAATGTCTAAAGCCTTTGAAAAGGGACCAGCAAGTCTCACTTCACCACTAATCGGCACGAATGCACTCTTTCCAATTTTAAGTGCTGGACTTATTTTTCACGAGAAAATAAGCTTATTACAATGGCTGGGTATTGTATTTATGTTAGGGTCAGCGATGGTGATTCAGTATTCACCGTCTTCAAAACGAAATACAAGTTATCTGCCGTGGATTCTAAGGGTTGCACTTGCCATTTTGTCTTTTGGTATTTTGGGGATTTTGATGAAAACTTCCACCTATTTACACATTAATTCTGTAAATATCCTTATTTCGATGTATGGCGGCGGCAGTGTTTATTTGGCCGTTTGCAGCCTTCTGCAAAAAGAAAAATGGCGGCGGAATGAGGCGGGTGTAGGGGCAATGGTGGGAATCATTAGTGTTTTTGGTTATGCTGCTTATTTCTTTGCCTTACAGTTTGGAGCTGCCAGCATTGTTTTCCCAATTGTTAGTTTAAATTGTTTAATCGTCGTTTTGGCGGGTTGCTGGATTTATAAGGAAAAATTAAAATTATATCAAATTATTGGTGTGTTCTCGGCAGTGCTGGGAATCCTTTTAACAAAAATATAATATGAAGTTAAAAGAGCAGTGGAAAATTTAATTCCACTGCTTCTTTTATTAACCTACTAAACCAAGTTTTTTCAAGCCATTATAAATCCCGGAGTTTGTTACCTCAGTCGTTTTATGTTTCGCGTATTGAAAGAGATCCGGGTGGCCATTTCCCATCGCAAAACCTTCGCCCACACTCATTAGCATTTCCTTATCATTCATTCCGTCACCAAAAGCAATCGAGCTCTCCTTGTCAATCCCAAGATGTTTTAAAACCATTTGGATCCCGATTCCCTTGTTCACTTTGTCCCTGATGACATCATAACAGTGCTTTAAGCCTTCAAGATGCACCTGTGATAAATGAATCCCATCGTTATTTTTATAATGCTCAACATCACCTTCCTTTAAATTCATCAGCGTTATTCCTAAAATCTGATTACCCAATGATGTAGTGTAGCTGCTATTTTTGTGTATGTGGAATTTTTCAATAAACTGTGCTGCAATAGGAGATTCCAGATGGGTAAAGGCATTACTATCGTTTGTATAAAGGACGGCTTCATGTTGATTATCTGCTGCTATTTGCAGAAACTGTTTCACATTTTCCTCATTCATATACTCTTTAAAAAGATCTTCCTGATTGTAGACGGCATAGGCACCGTTGTAGCCTATAAAAGAATGAATATTTAATTCCTCAGCAATTTTATCAAGCTCATGTAGTGGTCTCCCGGTTGCTAAAAAAACTTCGATTCCCTTTTCTTGGACAGTGGAAATTGCCTCTTTGGTTGAGGCTTCAATAGTGTCATCCGGCCTTAGGATGGTTCCATCAACATCAAGAAATAATACTTTGTATTCCGGCATGATTGGTACTCCTTTTTTGTGAATATAATTTTAGTCTACCACTTTCGAATTAAAGAAGTCACATAAGGAGACCATTCATAAAAAAATTGGGTTTAGATTGGGAATAAACTTATTGACAAACCGACCGTCGGTTTGTATGATATTTTTATAAATTGGAAAATGGAGGAAAAGGTTATGAAGATTTCATCCAAAAAGAAATTGATTTTAAGTATTGCTTTCAGTATCGTCATAAATGGGGCTATTCCGGTATTGGTTTACAATCTACTTTTAGGTCATTTTTCAAGCTTTGTTTCATTACTTTTAGCTACGTTGATTCCATTAGGGGATAATCTTTATCGTGTTGTAAAGTTTCGAAAGGCTGATGCCTTTGGCATATTTATGTTGACAGGATTTCTGCTAAGCTTAGCGGCATTCGTTTTAGGCGGGAATGAGCGGTTAATTTTATTGCGGGAGTCAATGGTCACCGGTCTATTAGGGCTTATATTTCTTGGGTCATTGTTTTTTGCAAAACCACTGATTTATCATTTCGCAATTCGATTTAGTGCAAGTAACCAAGGGGAAAAGAAGGGGCAGTTTACAAAAAACTGGGAAATTCCCTATTTCCGATTTGTTCTAAGGGTAATGACGGCGATTTGGGGCATTGCATTGCTGGGGGAAGCGGCGGTAAAAATTGTTCTTGTATATGAGCTCTCAATTTCTTCTTTTTTAGCCGTTTCACAAATCATTTTTTACTGTTTTATTGGTGTGGCTATTCTGTTTACGATCATTTATCGCAGGTATGCCAAAAAACGTTTAGACTTAATCATTCATAATTAAACAAGCAGGGAAGGTAGTAATTATGTCAAATCCAACAATCTACGATAATCCGAGCTTTCAGCATATCTTATCCACAACAGAAGAAATCATTTTAGAAAAGGGCTGTAGAAATACTACCTTAAAGGATATCATTGAAAAATCCGGACTTTCTAAAGGTGCCATTTATCATTATGTAGATAGCAAAGACGAATTATTTGGACTGATCTTGAAATCGAAAATAACCGAAATGAATGAAAAGTTTCACAAGACAATTACACGCTCGATTGAAGAAGCAGATGATGGCAGCCGATTTGGTGTAGTTGGTCAATTTTTCCACTCACGTCAAAATACGAAGGATATTGGCAATCTCATCTTTATTTATCTACTAAGTCAGGAGAATGAAAAGGTAAAAAAAATTCTTAATGATCTTTTTAATTACAGCAAAGAGACGGGAACCCAATGGATCAAAATGGGTCAAGAAAATGGTGTGATTCCTACAAATATTGATGCAGCGAAAATGTCAATTTTGTTAATGACTTTTTCCTATGGGTTACGGGTCACGCAAATATTAACGTCTTCAGAAGAGGATAAAGTTGATTTGAGTGATATTTTTCAACTCATTATGAAGACATTGTCTTAAAGAGTCTTCCTAAGGGGGATTCTTAATCAACATTTCATACCGACGGTCGGTATCTAATAGTGGTGATAAGAATGGAGATTGTATCCATCAGCTTAAAAGATTATAAAAATGTGAAACAATTTTACACAAAGATTACTGATCATTTAAAGAAAAAGAGGATTTTCCAATGGGATCGTTTTTATCCAAACCGATTTGTTATAAAGGGTGATATTAAAAAAGGAAATCTCTATGGAATCTTTGAGGAAGATCAATTAGTCGCCGCAATAACTCTTGATGTGAATGGAAGCAAACGGTATGAACAGGTTAAATGGGAGGATCTATTTGGAAATCCATTGATTGTTCACAGGTTAGCAGTTCACCCATGCTATCAAGGGAAGGGGGTTGGTAATTTGCTTCTTTTATTTGCTGAAGAATTTGGAGACAAAAATGGTTATACGAGTATTCGCCTTGATGTGTTTAGCGGGAATCCGAGTGCCGTCAGGTTGTATGAAAAAGCAGGGTATGTAGAACGAGGAGAGATCTACTTTCCTTTTCGCAAAGCCCCTTATAAATGTTTTGAAAAAACAGTAGAGAACCATATAAATAGTTAAGGATATTGGAAGAATGAAAAATACAAAAAAGGGAATTCTGCAAACAGGGCTCCTTTATTCCATCATTTTTTTATTCACTTTATATATCTTCTTTATGTTTTTAAACAATGGGGTAGAGCAGGCACCCATCGTAAAAGCAAAATTGAAGAATCATGATTTTTCATTGTCCACATGGAAATGGTTTTTTTACCCGCATATTGTGCTGGGAATCATTTCGTTGGCTTTGGGTCCACTTCAATTAACAATGAAAAGCGGGAAGAACATAAAGCTCCATAAGAGATTGGGTTACCTATATGCAGGATCCATTTTTCTTAATATCCTTGTCGTACCATATCTTTCCCTTTTTGCAACAGGAGGGAGAGGGTCCACCATTGCTTTCCTTGTCCTGGATGTTTGTTGGTTATGGACTACATCTTTCGGGGGCATGCGTGCAGTTCAGCGAAAAGTCCAGGAGCATAAATTGTGGATGTTGAGAAGCTATGCCATCACCTGGGTCTTTGTCACATTCAGAATCGTTCTAATACTGCTATCAATCTTTCTCAATCATTCTATTTCCTTCCCGATTGCTGTATATTTATCCATCATGATTAACCTTGGAATAATGGAATGGAGGAGAAATAGGAAATCTAAGGGGATCAAAAAGTTAACCTCGATAAATCCAGTATGATGCAAGTTCATAGAATGATTTCTCTTAGGGATAATAAAAGTAAATAATCATCAAAAGAGAGGAATTCTATGTTTAAATTATTAGTTCTTATCCTTGGATTTCTGCTTGTCGGTCCTCCGTCACAAGTATTTGCACAAAAGAAGGTGCCTATCCTGGTCTATCATTCCATTGCGGAATTTACAGGGCATGGCCAAAAGGAGTTGTATGTGACCCCGGAGAATTTTGAAAAGCAAATCACTTACTTACGGGATCATGGATATACCTTATTAACGTTTGAGCAATGGCAGAAGATTGATCTTGTTAAGAAGCCGATTTTCCTCACATTTGATGATGGCTATAAAAATAATTTGAATGCCTTTAAGGTTTTTCAAAAACTTCAAACAAATCAGTTTAAACCGGCAGGAACCTTTTTTATCATCACAGATTTTATTGGACGCGCGAACCGTTTGTTAGAAGATGATTTAAAATCGCTCTCTAAATCCGGATTGATTTCAATCCAGTCTCACACTGCTACCCATCTTGACTTGACCAAAACAGAAAATCTTGTTCCAGAATTAAGAGAGTCGAAAAGGGCATTAGAAAAAATAATTGATAAAGAAGTAATCGCGATTTCCTATCCTTACGGGAATTTTAATCCTAGGGTTGTGACAGAGACAAAAAAGTATTACCTTTTTGGATTGACGACAACACCAGGTCCCTATATCAAACAAGGAATTGAAAACGAACATTATCTTCTGCCAAGGACCTATATCAAATATTCCACATCATTAGACGATTTCGCAAAAATTGTAAATATGGATTAAGGCGGTTACGAAAATCGTAATCGTTTTTTTGTGGTTTTTAATGGGACAAACGTGGAATATGCTTTAGATAGGGAGGGATTGTGTTTATGGCTGCTACAATCAGTGTGTGGGAAGAACATTTATTTTGGACTGAAATTCTTTATGATCATGCGATTTTTGTACGTGATCATTTATCCGTTGAACATGAACAGGAAATTTCGATTGCAAAAAGGTTTATTCAATCATTTGCTAATTTAGAAACTAATCTTGGAAAAATGGATCCTGCATTAGATTATCGCTCTAGTGAGTTAATTTCGTTTGCTAAACAAGCCTACTCCGTTGCTTATGAGTATTACCGTTTTGAAGGCCATCTGCAAAATTTGCGGATAAAAAACAAGATTAATCTTAATTTATCTCCTACTTACCTGAATGGCACGTTGAATGAAAATCAAGAGTATTTGCGGTTGCTATCCTTTTATGTAAATGGACAGGAGTCGGTTTCGCTGCGTCTAGACCAATTATTGGATTTATGGCTAGAGGATCAGCTTGGCCATATTATTTTATTAAGAAGTATCACAGATCCAATAGAGTTAGCGGTTGATCGGCAAACAGACCTATATGCACAACGATTTCAAATGTTTATTTTACAAAACCATCATGTAAAAGGTTTTTTAAGATTTACAGAGCAAGGGTTTCCTAGGCAGAGAGAATTGGCATTGGAGGTAGGAAAAACTGTTATTGAAATGAATGGGTATATTAGGTCGGTGGTGGAAAAATATCGAGGTGACCGGATCTTAAATAAAACAACACTGCGTTTTTTGGAGCATCATTTTCCGGAGACCTGTTATTTCGTGAAAAAATTAGCGGAATTTGCTCCTGAGCTTCAAGCCGAAAGCACAAATTGCTCTTTGAGGAAGCCATCGTTTAGTTAGATTTTTAGCTAGGAGAGGTATCCGACATGGGATAGGGTTATCCGACAATAGAAGAGGTCCATGCGACAATACGGAGAGATATCCGACAATAGAAGAGGGTCAAACGACAATAGGAAAGAGTTATGCGACAATAGAAGAGGGTCAAACGACAATGGGAAGAGTATCCGACAATAGAAGAGGGCCAAACGACAATGGGAGAATATCTCCTACAACTGTCGGACCCTCATCCCTTTTTTGCTTTAGTTAATCAGTGCCTGCAGAGGGGCTGGGATTCTTCCGCCACGATTAATTAGCTTTTGAGAGCTGAATGGGTTCACCCCGATGACAGGTGCTCTGCCAAGCAGGCCGCCAAACTCTACCATTTCGCCTTCCTTTTTTCCCGGAACCGGAATTACCCGGACGGCGGTTGTTTTCTTATTGATCATCCCGATGGCAGCTTCATCCGCAATCATTGCCGAAAGAGTTGAAGGAGCCGCATCCCCTGTTATAGCAATCATGTCAAGACCAACAGAACATACGCAAGTCATCGCTTCAAGCTTCGATAAATTTAGCGCGCCATCGATAATACCTCGAATCATACCGTTATCTTCGCTAACGGGGATAAATGCGCCGCTTAATCCACCCACATAAGAGCTCGCCATGGCACCGCCTTTTTTCACGGCATCATTCATAAGCGCCAGAGCAGCTATAGTACCGTGGGTTCCTACTCGCTCAAGTCCAATTTCTTCAAGAATTTCTGCAACACTATCATTTAAAGCATTGGTTGGCGCCAATGACAAATCCATTATCCCAAAAGGAATTCCAATCCGACTAGCAACAACTCTGCCAATCAATTCCCCGGCACGAGTAATTTTAAAAGCTGTTTTCTTGATGATTTCCGAAATCTCACCAAGATCTGCATCTGGATAACGCTTCAACGCACTTAAAACTACACCTGGACCACTTACGCCAACATTGATAACAGCTTCCCCTTCGCCAGCACCGTGAAAGGCACCTGCCATAAAAGGGTTGTCCTCTACAGGATTACAAAAGACCACTAACTTAGCACAGGCAATCCCGTTTTGATCCTTTGTTCTTTCGGCCGCCTCTTTAATAATAAAACCCATTTCTCTAACGGCATCCATATTAATCCCTGTACGGGTGGTTGCAACCGAAACTGAAGAGCAAACACGCTCCGTTACACTCAGTGCTTCCGGAAGGGCCTTTAACAATGTTTCGTCACCCTTTGATGTTCCTTTATGGACAAGGGCAGAAAAGCCGCCGATAAAATCAATTCCCAATTGTTTGGCCGCTTTGTCAAGCGTTTTCGCTAGCTCCACAGTTTGTTCCACCGTTGCATTGCCGAGAATTTCGGCAATCGGTGTAATGGAAATTCTTTTATTTATGATTGGAATTCCAAATTCCTTTTCGGTTTCCTCAGCCATTTCTCTTAAGTTTTTAGCGTATTTTGTGATTTTTTCATAGACTCGCTGATTCATTTTTTCAAAATCGGAATCGGCACAATCCCGGAGGCTGATGCCCATTGTTACCGTACGAATATCAAGATTTTCCATTTGAACCATGCGAATCGTCTGTAGGATTTCATCCATTGCAATTGTCATAATAACGATCTCTCCCTTTTACACGCGGTGCATTGCTTGAAAAATTTCCTCAAGCTGAATGTTAATTTTTAATCCCATATCTTCACCGGCCAGGGTCAATTCGTCCCTTAATCTATTTAAATTTACTTTTCCGGTAACATCGATCATCATCATCATGGTGAAAAAATCCTGTAGAATCGTTTGGCTGATATCAAGAATGTTCATGTTGTTATTTGCAAGAATGGTTGTTACCTTTGAAATAATTCCTACCTGATCCTTTCCAATTACACTTACAACTGCTCGTCTTCGCTCCATTTCTTCCACCTCTATGAATAAAATAAAAAAAAGATTGGATAGATCCAATCTCACGGTAAAAGAAGAGTGTGTAGTTTTATGTACAACGTTCTCTTCTGTCCTTTTGCCTGAGATTGTGAATCCTTCGGCGCCGCAAATGTGCGGTCTCTCCAGAAGCTGCTCCGGTTATAGTGTGACCCACAACCATCATTGCCTGCTTTATTGAATTAAACAAATCTTATCAATGAAAGAGATTTCAGTCAATAAGAAAAATATGTAGAATTTGTGTGGCCGTTGTTCGAGCTTAGCGTCATAGCCAAAAACTCACTCCAACATGTGAACTCCTAACCAGAGTATTTTAAGCCCGGACAACTTTGACCTACGATAAACATGATAAACTGAAACGATTAAAAACAGATGAAAAAAATGTTAACAATTTGTTAAGTCTTTGTTGATTTAAAAATAATTATATTGTAAACGGACAGAAATTATTATGTAAACAAACACCGCTATACTAATAGATAAGACTATAAGGCGGTGGTTTTATGGAAGAGACACTAGTAAAATCCTATTTACAAAAATCATTGGAAGACTGGAAAGAGGATATATCCAATTTCCTTGGTGAAATCGACAAAGAATATGAAGAGGTAGCTCAAGAGTTAAAGGTATATTCATATAAATACAACATTACGAAACAAGTGATTCAATCAACGGTAAATGAGGAGATCATAGAAAGTATTCGGCAAATGTACCACAAACCTTTTGAGGAAAGTTATAACCAACTAAAAGTGTACATACGAGACCTTGAAGAGAAACGAAAGGTTTTTCAAATGTTTATCCAAAAAATTGACGAAGTGACTCGGAAAGAATCAGCTAAATTGAATGTTTCATAAGTAAGAAGATATCCCGATGGAAGCAGCTTTTATGGTATAAGGCTGCTTTTTATGATGCTTTAGAACTTGAATCCGCATTCCTTCACCTTGCATATATTGATTAACAGGATAGAGGAGAGGTGAAGCAGATGATCACCGCCATGATCGGCAGTAAAACGTATAAACTGCCAGAGAACCTGGAGGAATATTTTCAAAGATTTCGTTCACAAGTGATCGGAATCAATCATGAATATCAAACACCCTATGGAAAAAAGCAAATTATTTATACGGACTGGACGGCAAGCGGGCGTCTTTACCGCCCAATTGAACGGAAAATATCAGAGGTATTTGGCCCATTTATGGCAAATACACATACAGAGTCCAATACAACAAGTTTAATGATGACCGCTATCTATAAACAATCCAAAAAGATTATAAAAGAACATGTCAATGCGGATGAACGGGATTCGCTTATTCTGGATGGCTTTGGGATGACCTCAGTAATCAATAAATTTCAGAGAATCTTAGGGTTGCGAGTGCCCGAACGGTTAAGAGGGTATTTGCAAATTCCTGAAAAAGAGCGCCCCGTTATTTTTATCACCCATATGGAGCATCATTCAAATCAGACAACATGGCTTGAGACCATCGGGGAGGTCGTCATTTTAAAACCTAGCTCAACGGGAGAGATTGATATTCAGCAATTGGAGGAGCTTCTCCACAAATATCGTGAACGTCCATTGAAAATAGGGTCTTTTACGGCTTGTTCGAATGTTACAGGAATCGAAACCCCCTATCGTCAATTAGCAAAAATCATGCATCAACATGGAGGGTTATGTTTTGTCGATTTTGCCGCATCTGCACCATATGTCAAAATCGATATGCATCCGGAAGATCCTTTAGAAAGGTTAGATGCAATCGTTTTCTCGCCACATAAGTTTTTAGGTGGGCCGGGAACAAGCGGGGTATTAGTTTTTGATTCAAGGCTTTATTCAAATCTGGTACCAGACCATCCGGGGGGAGGAACTGTACTTTGGACCAATCCTTGGGGGGAGCATCATTATTATCCAGATATTGAACTCAGAGAGGATGGAGGAACCCCAGGGATTTTGCAAGCGATTCGCACAGCCCTTTGCTTGAAATTAAAAGAGCAAATGGGCGTTGAAAATATATTGAAAAGAGAAAAAGAGCTGCTTGGAATCCTTTTACCACAGCTTGAAAAGATTCCAACCTTCCACATATTAGACGGTCACGTAAAAAACCGTTTGGGAATTATTTCTTTTTACATTGAAAATATCCATTATAATTTAATCGTTCGTTTGTTGAATGATCGTTTTGGCTTTCAGGTCAGGGGTGGTTGCTCATGTGCCGGAACATATGGCCATTATTTATATCAGATTGATCAACCTGCCTCAAAGCAAATAACAGATAAAATTAACCATGGCGATCTATCTACAAAACCTGGCTGGGTTCGTTTTTCCCTGCATCCGATTATGACAAATGAGGAAATTTGGTTGTTTATTCATGCAATTAAAGAAATTATTGCAAATATCGAGGTTTGGAAAAAGGATTATGTTTACGATCCAGCTAGTAATGACTATTTTTATATCCACCATATTCGTGAAGACATGGCACCACTGTTCCGTTTGAGTGATTGATTCAAATAGAAAAAACTGCCTTTCTGATAAATCGAAAGGCAGTTTTTTAATGTAAATGGATAAAGTTCATTAATACAGGAATGAGAGAAAAGCCAAAAATTAGGGTAATCCAAGCAGCAAAAATCATCGCAAGAGTTGAAAAGGTTCCTTCTTGTTCACCATATTCCATCGCTTTATTCGTTCCAGCACCATGTGCAGCCATTCCAAGTGCAAGACCTTTGGCAATCGGTGTTTTTATCGATAAGCCTTTCATCACCATCGGACCGACAACTCCACCAACAACGCCAGTTAATATGACAAATACCGTTGTTAAAGTTGGAAGTCCGCCAATTTCCTTCGAAACTTCTATGGCAATCGGTGTGGTAATGGATCTTGGCAGGATACTTACAACAAAATCTGGATTTAAATGGATAAGCTTAGAAAGTCCTAAAGAAGATAAAATAGCAATGAAGCATCCTGTTGTAATACTGATTAAGATGTTTCCAATATATTTTTTAATCAAATGAAAATGCTTATAGATTGGAATGGCAAAGGCAACGGTTGCCGGTTCAAGCATGTAACTTAAAATGTTGGTCGACTCTAGATAAATATCCGCTGAAACATGGATCATTTTAATGAGACCAATTAATGCAAGCGGTGCAATCAATAATGGATGAAATAACGGAAAAGACCATTTCACGTAAGCCTTTTTAGAAAAGCGGTAAAATAGATACGTAATCAATGTGAAAAAAATAATTTTCATATTGCATCACTTCTTTTATGGTTATAGATTTTTTCAGATACAAACGCGGTAGTTCCCATGACGATAATCGTGCTAAAAATGATTAAAGCAATTGTTTCGATCCCTTCAAACCCCAAGATTTCTTTATAATTTACTATCCCCACGGCAGAAGGAACAAAAAAGAGCAACAATTCAGCGAGCAGCCATTTTCCGCCCTGTTCAATCCAAGCAAGTTTAACAATTTTTAACTTTAGAGCGAAAAACAATAGGAGTAAACCAATCATGGATGCCGGAATGGGCCCGTGGATAAACGACTTGATTGCCATGCCAAGTATAAAAAATAAATCGATAAATGCGATTTGTAAACAAATTTTTAGTAGTTTCATCCTAACAACCTTCCTTGAAAAAAGCATCATTTGTCATTACTAGGTAATGTTACGATGAAGTTGGTTATTCGTAAAATACAAATTTGGAATCAGATACATTACTTTTAGTTATAATGGAAAAATTGCTTTGCACTGAGAATAAAATTAATAAAGGTTCGAGAAGCGTTTGATATATACCGTCCTTTTTTCGTAATAACGGCCAGCTTCCAGGGAATAACTGGACGGAGTTTAATAATTTTAATTTCAGGATTAAGGACACGGTGACAAATAGAATCCGGAAGTGCCGTTACGCCTAAATTGGCCGCTACCATTTCCGACATAAAATCCCATTGCGAGCTTTTGCATAATATATTCGGTTTGAAGCCTTGATTAATACATTCATCCCAGACGAATTGGTGTAAAGCGAATTCCTCACTATAAAAAATAAATTCTTCATCTTTTAATTCATGGAGGTTAACCGTTTCATGGTCTGCTAAGGGATGATCTTGATGAACTAATAATTTCAATTCCTCCTCGACGATTGGATAGACATCAAAATCTTTTTCTCAAACAGGAAGGACAGCCACTCCTAATTCAAACTCTCCCTCTTCAATACTTTTTACGACCCTTGCTCCCCCATATTCAGTTATATTGATATGTACATTCGGGTAGGTCTTGTGAAATTTCGCCAAGACTTTTGGAAAAAAGAGACTGCCAATGATAGGGGGGATGCCGATGTGAATTTGTCCTCTTGATAGATTGGTCATATCATTGAGGGTTGTAGACATTTCATCCATTAATAGCAGCATTTTCTGAGCATACTCCATGACAATTAAGCCTGCATCTGTGATATCACTTGTTTTATTTGAGCGAATGATGAGTGGAATGCCGAGCTCATCTTCAAGGCCTTTCATCATTTTGCTAAGAGCGGGCTGTGAAACATGGAGAGATTCCGCTGCCTTTGTAATACTTTTGTGTTTGGCAATTTCTAAAAAATATTTTAGCTGACGTATATCCATTTTTTTAAACCTCCTATAGGCTTATTATACGATTGAAGGACGCAGTTCATAATAGCTTCTGCCTATGATGTTGGCAACGGTAAACTTGTCCGGGCATATGCTAATAAGAAAAGCGGAAGCGCCTTGTTCAGCCCCGACAAGTGCTTCGGACCTGTTGGTGAAGTCGTTCTTTGATTTCATTGGCAGGTCCGAAGCAACCTCGAGGGGCTAGGCGCTGGTCCTGGACAATTCTCAAAATTCACATATAAGTTTTAGGAAATAAAAAGGTGGGAAGTCATGATTCATACAGTAAAACGCGGGGAAACACTTGCGTCGATTTCTGCTGATTATCGGGTGAATTTGCACCATCTCTACGCAGCAAACCCTGGAATTGGACATTTACAGGTAGGTCAAAAAGTACAAATTCCAGGACTGCCTGACCCAAATACGATTCCTTATTCCATCGATGTATCTGTTGGTAAAAGAAGACTTGCGTTATACCACAATGGAAAATTAGTGAAAATTTTTCCAATTGCCGTTGGGAAAATGCTGGCCAATACTCCAACGGGTGAGTTCGTGATTGTCAACCGGCAAATGAACCCCGGGGGACCTTTTGGAGTCATGTGGCTTTCACTTTCCAAACTAGGTTATGGAATCCATGGGACAAATAATCCAAGTTCGATTGGAAAGGCCGTTTCCCACGGATGTGTAAGAATGTACAACAGAGATGTACTACAACTTTCCGATACAGTACCGAATGGAACCAGGGTCGTTATTCACCAATAATTTCTTATGAAAAAAGGTCGATTCAGCATGAATCGACCTTTTTCTTACAGTTATTTATAGATTACGATTGAGCCGACGGATTTGTCTTTGGATTCGCCGTTCACTCGAACTTTTAGGCCATAATTACCGATATTTCGACCGGCATCCGGCATAAATGTGTTATTGAATGAGTTGCTGTCATTAAATAATGATACAGCTGGTTGACTTGGTGCATTCAATGTTTGTACCCCTGGATAGTCAATATTTAGACCAGATGTTGGATCTAAACTAAAGGCAGCATCGGCAATATGGTAGCGAGTGCTTGCTTCGGCAGTTTTTCCAGTGCTTAGGAGCCATTCTAGGTTGTTACCTAAGTGGGCATCTACAACACCTAAGAATCCATCTCCTGGATGTGTGCCTGTCCAGTTATCGGTAAAGCTATTATCAACATACCAAACTACTAAACCACCATCATAGCTCATTAATGATTTACCACGTGCAATATGGGCAAGACCTTCGTCAACACCTTTATGGTTACGCCATTCTAATAAATAGTAATGATCGCTATACTTGTTTCCATCTTCTTTTGTAAAACCATTTAATTTAAATGCTGAAGTCGTATTTTCAGCCCCGTCATCCACTAAAGTTTGCCCATCTGCAACAACTTTGATGTTATCTGCGAAGAAACCAGTATACGAGCTTCCCCAGTCAGTTGCATAGCGAAGACGAAGTTTAATTTTTTGACCTTTATACTCAGATAAGTCGAATGACTGAGGTTGCCATCCTTTCGATTTTCCAGTAAATCCAGGCATTGAATTTAAGATAGTTGGATAACCTTCAGGAACCACGTCGGAACGGGTATTGGCATTCCCTAACGATTTCCAAGTTGCACCGTTATCAGTAGAAACTTGAACAAAGGCAAAATCCCATTGTGGCTCGATGTCATACCAAGCATCAAACGTTAATGTTGCTGAGTTTTTACCAGTTAAATCAACATCGGTAACCATGTTTGTATCAGATTCATCTGCTTGTCCGCCCCAGTACTCATAGGTTCCGGTTGGTTTGTTAATAGATGTAATTTTTGTAGGTAAATTAATACGGATTGCTTGATTATTTTTCCCAAGTGGGGAATTGGCCTGGTCAAGCAAGAATTGAGTTCCTTTTGTAGAAACTTCATCCCAATTTACAAGTGTTGGTGCAGTCCATTTTCCACCAAGAGTTGATTGGAAGTATTGTTTTGCAAATGGAGAGAATCCTGTTGGTTCTGCGCCAGGAATTTTACCCGCCCATGAGCCACTTGCCATAATGGACCAGTAGCCGATTGCTTCGCCTGTACCAGTATATTGAGTATCGTATTCATCGGGAAGACCGAGGTCATGACCATATTCATGAGCAAACACTCCTGTAGCACCGTCTTCAGGCATTACTGTATAGTCATAGAATCCTGGTAACCCTTTACCTAATCCATCTGGATCATAGAAAACTGCTGAACGGTGGGACCAAATCGCATTATCACCCAATGTACCGCCGCCAGCTTCTTGTCCCATTCCGGAATGAATAATTTGTAAGTGGTCAACTAATCCATCTGGCTCCCAGAAGTTGCCGTCACCATCTAAATCATGCGGGTCTTCTAAATCATAGTCTTGCAATGGTACGCCTGCAGCTTTTGCAGCGTCAAGAGTATCTTTAACTAATTGCTTCGAACCGCCAGGTGTTACGTTATCATGACCACCTCCTGCTTTATCAGCACCATAGTATGCGGCAGTGCCAGGCACTTTTAACCATCCATAGGCTTTACCTTCAATAGTATAAGTCCCACCTGATTGTTCTTCATAAAATTGCTTTTGAGAGACTTGGTCTTCACCATGTGGACCTTTAAACTCGCCTTTATTTCCAAAAATCATTTTTTCGTAATGTTCAGGAGTATAGTCTGAATAGTAGTTATCTGTTTCTTCAGGCTTAAGGTTGTTATGTTCAAAATCTGAATACTCTACCATCAAGGTTAATAGTTTCCCTTTTTTCTGTACTCCAGGTGAAGCACCTTCCTTAACTGGATCCGGATTTCCCTTTAACTGCCCATATTTGTTCCCTTTTCCTTTTAAAAGACCGTTATTGAATTCTTTAAATTTCCGTTGTTTTTCAGCATCCGCTGCCTTGACCTTAGCGGCAAGCGGGTCAGCTTGCGTTACCTTGTCTTGTTTACCTTTTAATTCTATATAGTTTTGCAAAGCCTTTTGCTTTTCCGCAGAAGATGCACTCTTAGAAATCACTCCGCGTTTAATTAATGAATCTAGTAACTTGTCCTCATTTACTACAGATAAGTCTAGTGAACCGTATGAGTGTGAGACAGTAGGATTTTTATGTAGTATGTCTCCCCCAGTTGAGCTAATGTAGTTGCCAGGAAAACCTGCAAATAAGGTTCCGGCAATTACGGCTGTTGATAGACCGCTTTTTAAAAACTTTTTCAACCAAATTCCCCCTAAACTGTTTTCTTTCGATACAATTCCATAATATTCCGAAAATTATGACAAGACAATGAGACTAATTTCTTAAAATTTCAAAATAGTTCCGAAAATGCAGTAAAATGGAATTAAAATAATAATAGGTAATTTTTAGTGTTTTGGATAAACTATTAATTTTCAAGAATAATTTCAAAAAACGCTTTTTTGCTTTAAAGTGTATGAGAAATACAAGGTTAATAATAATATTTGTGATAAATTAATTTTGAAAAAAACGCAAAAACTATACTATTATAGAAATAGGGAAGTTTTTATAGTGGTATATTCAAAACGGATAGACTAGTAAAATCAGAATGAGAGGAGATCTTCTTTTGAAAAAGGTATATATTATACATGAAAATAGCGAGTGGACTGTTCATTTAACAAAGCGTTTAGACGAACTGGAGGTCCCATACGAAGAATGGCATTTAGATAACGGGAGACTTGATTTAGCGAAGGAACCGCCAGAAGGGGTTTTCTATAACAGAATGAGTGCATCCTCTCACACAAGAGGACATCGCTTTGCGCCCGAATTGACTGCCCAAGTTCTTGCATGGCTTGAATCACATGGCCGTAAAGTATTTAATGGCACACGGGCTCTCCAGCTGGAGGTAAGTAAGGTTTTACAATACTTAGAGTTGAATAAACATGAAGTTCGTACACCAAGAACGATTGCGGCTGTTGGAAAAGAACAAATGATCGAAGCGGCCCGCGAATTTGAAGGTACACCCTTTATTACAAAGCATAATCGGGCTGGAAAAGGACTTGGGGTTCAGCTATTTCAATCCTCTGAGGCCCTTCGTTCCTATGTTGAAGGTCCAGCGTTTGATGAATCGATTGATGGAATTACATTAATCCAGGAATATATTCAGGCTCCTGAAAGCTATATTACTCGCTGTGAGTTCATTGGCGGGGAATTTGTATATGCGGTTAAGGTAGACACATCGGAAGGGTTCCAATTATGTCCCGCAGACGCATGCCAAATAGGTGACCTGTTCTGCCCTGTGGGGGAAGAGGTAGAGAATAAACCAAAGTTCCAAATTATTGATGGTTTTTCAGATCCAATCATTGAAAAATATCAGCGGGTGTTAGCAGATAATGGGATTCAGATTGCTGGTATCGAATTTATCCGCAATGTGGAAGGTGAAATTTTCACCTATGATATCAATACGAATACGAACTATAATTCAGATGCTGAAGCCAAGGCCGGGAAATTTGGCATGCTGGAACTCGCAAAATTCTTGAAAGCTGAACTTGAAAAATTGAATGACTAAGGTTTATTTGAAGGCTCTCTATGTAAATTGGAGAGCTTTTTTATTGAAAAAAGGGCAGATGCTCAAAGAATCTGCCACAATTTGCTATATTATTAAGCTTTTGCAGCTTGGATTTGTAAGTTGATTTTTACTTTATCGCCTACAAGCACGCCGCCAGTTTCTAGTGCTGCATTCCAAACTAAACCGTAGTCAGAACGGTTAATAGTACCTTGTGCGCTGAAACCAACTTTTTCATTTCCCCATGGATCTTTTCCTTGACCTTCAAACGTAACAGCGAAAGTTTCTGGTTTAGTTACGCCACGTAATGTTAAATCACCAGTAAGGTTGTATTCACCTTCATCTGTTTTTTCAATTTTGGTAGCACGGAAAGTCATGTTAGGATGATTTTCTGCGTCAAAGAAATCTGCAGAAACTAAGTGACCATCACGATCTTTATTGCGAGTATCTACACTGGCAGTTTCAATTGAGAATTCAATTGCTGCTGTTGTTAAATCAGCTGGATCAGCGTCAATCGTTGCACTGAAATTATTGAAAGTACCTTTTACGTTTGCAATCATCATATGGCGAACAGAAAAATCTACACTGCTATGTGCAGTATCAAGAGCCCATTTTGTTTTTGTCATTTTATTTCTCCTCCAGTTTTGTTTTGAAATCATTTATCTTGAAATTAAAATAACTTAATTCAAGGTAAATTATATGTTGAATCCAAGTATATTGTCAATCAATTTTCGTAAATTTTTTTCGATTTATTTATTGAAAGGAATAACAGGGGAGAAGGAATGAATGAGGGCAGAAAACAAATACTAACAATGGACATAAAAAAAAACGCCAAATTGGCGTTTTGAGTTTGAAATATTGGTTGAATGTTAAAAATAGGCATGTTAAAATTAATATTGGTCTAATTGGTAATTTTAAAAGCTATATATAAATATCCTATAATAACATTATCACATTTTTTGATGTTTGTCAAAAAAATAGGCCAAATTTTTTCTGGAGAGTGGTTCGATGAGCGATTTACAAAACTTAGACTGGCGAACAGAACAGGATCGTGTTGATTTCGTTGTAAAGGAAATTGACAAAAAGACAAAAAAATTCAAGCAAGGTGCCGGTAATGTCAGCTCTGATGTTCTCGAGTTACGAAAAACTTTCTGGGAAGATGTAACGGTCAATATGGATGAACCGGATGACGTTATTGAGACTGCCGCAAGTATTAAGCAGCAGGCTGAATTACTTTCAGAACGGGAGCGGACACATAAACAGATTGATAAGCAGCTAAACACTTTAGCAAGATTAAAATATTCGCCCTACTTTGGTCGAATTGATTTTTGGGAGAACGGGGAAAAGTCCGCTGATCAAGTATATCTTGGAATTGCCTCACTCATGGATGAGCAAGATGAGAACTTTTTAATTTATGATTGGCGTGCCCCTATATCAAGTCTTTATTATGACTATCCTCCGGGTCCGGCTAAATATGAAACACTTGAAGGAACTATTGAAGGGGAAATGAATTTAAAGCGTCAATTTATCATTCGGTCTTCCGAAATTAAAGGAATGTTTGATACCGGGGTTACCATTGGTGATGAAATGCTTCAAGAAGTGCTTGGGAATAACGCCAGCACACAAATGAAAAGTATCGTCGCGACCATTCAAAGGGAACAAAATCAGATTATCCGCGATGAGCGAAGCAATCTACTGATTGTTCAGGGAGTGGCTGGGAGTGGAAAAACATCAGCAGCCTTACAAAGAGTTGCTTATTTGCTTTACCGTTACCGCGGAACATTGAAGTCGGAAAATATTATGCTGTTTTCCCCGAATCCTTTATTTAATAGCTATGTAGCCACTGTCCTCCCCGAATTAGGGGAAGAAAATATGCAGCAGGTTACCTTTCAGGAGTACCTGAACCACCGGCTTGGAAAAGAATTTGAGGTCGAAGACCCTTTTTCTCAAATGGAATATTTGTTAAATGGGCAAGAAGGGCAGGAATATCTAACACGGGTTGAAGGTATTCGCTACAAGGCTAGTTTAGCTTTTAAAGATGTTATGGATTTATATGCTTTGAACTTGTCTAAACAAGGTTTAATTTTTAGGGATCTAACCTTCAGAGGAGAGGTGCTTTTTTCAAAAGAAACGATTCATGATTACTTTTATTCTTTAGATGTATCTTACTCGATTCCGAACCGAATGCAGTTGGTTAAGGAATGGTTATTAAGAGAATTAAAGAGGAGGGTGAGAAAGGAGCGCTCAAAGAGCTGGGTCGAGGAAGAAACGCAATTTCTAGAAAAAGAAGATTACTTAGATGTATATAAAAAATTGCAAGAAAAGAACCGGTTCACGCATAATAGCTTTGATGATTTTGATAGTGAGCAAAAGCTGCTTGCGGAAATGGTTGTAAAAGAAAAGTTTAAACCAATTTTTTCGAAAGTCAAAAGATTGAAGTTTGTGGATATGCCGGCTATATACGAGCAGCTTTTTGAAGATCATATTGAGGGGGCTTTTCCTGAAGGTTGGCCTCAAATTTGTGCACAAACTCTTCAAAAATTAAAAAAGCTGGAGATTGCATATGAAGATGCCACCCCATTTGTTTATTTGCAGGATCTTATTGAGGGGCGTACTTCCAATACTTCGATTCGGCATATTTTTATAGATGAAGCACAGGACTATTCACCATTTCAATTTGCTTTCCTTCAGATGTTATTTCCATTTAGTAAAATGACCTTATTAGGTGATTTTAATCAAGCAATTTTCTCCGGTGCAACCGGTTCTGATACGGTTTTGACCGACCTTGAAATCAGCAGTGATAAGGTTGAAAGGATTGTTTTGACAAAAACCTATCGTTCGACAAAGGAGATTGTTGAGTTTACTCGTGCTTTGATTGAAGGGGGGGAGCAAATTGAACCCTTTAACCGGACAGGGAAGAAACCGGCGGTCAAGAAAGTTGAAAAAGATCAGATGGATGAAGTGATCCTAAATAAAATTACGGAAATGCAAGGTGCAGGGCATCGGACGATTGCGGTAATTTGCAGAACAGAAAAGGAAAGTAAGGCAGCGTATGAGATATTAAAGGGTAGAATCCCTCTTCATTTAATTGAAAAAGGGACGATATCGTATGAGAAAGGGATTCTCGTTATCCCTTCCTATTTGGCAAAAGGAATTGAATTTGACGCTGTCATTCTCTATGATAGCTCACAGTATAAAGATGAACAGGAACGAAAACTATTTTATACGGTTTGTACCAGGGCGATGCATGAACTGCATCTGCTGACATCGGATGGGGTTAGTCCGTTAATGGAAAATGTACCGCAAACTGCCTATATTTTTGACTAACAAAAAAGCTGTATGATCAGTTGATCATACAGCTTTTTCTTTATTATAAATTTTTTCTTTCGTATTGTTTTTGCACTTGTTCATATGCTAATCGAAAAATTTCTTCATCTGACGTATTTCGGTTTGTAATCACATTCGTTAAATAGTTTTTTCCTTGGTAAGATACCGTGACGTTTACTTGCATCATTAAAATCACCTTTCTTTATGCTATCAAAATCAAAACGATTCATTTTATGCCAATAATTAAATTTTATGACCTTAGATTTCGAAATGTTTTTGACAGATTTGTTATAATGTTTGTTAAAGTATATAGGTTCGGAGGCAGGATTATGTCCATGTATTTTGAAGAAATTACCCAAGATACACTTTATATTGCGCTAGAGATTATCAACTCAAATCCAGAGTATAATCAACTTGAAAACGGCAATGTCACTAGAACGATTGACGATATGGAAAAAGAATTTCTAAATTCACAATCAACTAGTGTGTTTATTAAATTAGATGACACCTATATCGGGATTATTGATTACTTGCTGGAAAATCCAAAAGATCAGACTCCTTGGTTAGGACTATTAATCATTCACAGAGATTATCAGGGATATGGCTTTGGTGTTCAGGCGTATGAAATATACGAAAATGAAATGTTAGATCGAGGATTAAAATGTATCCGAATTGGTGTGATAAAAGATAATCACAAGGCACATTCTTTTTGGGAATCATTAGGATTTAAATATTTTAAAAAAGCACTATGGAAAAAAGAAATTGAGATTTCATGCTATGAAAAGCAGTTAGAACAAAACTAGACGATGCTATACCTCGAGAACCATAAATTCCTCAGCAAAACGCTGTACCTGGATTTTGTCTATTTTATTCTTCTTTAATAAAGATTCTACAATGACAAGATAATGTTGCACCTGAGCATTTTTTTTTAATTCCCGCAGTGATACATCGCCATTCAGTAATTGGATGGCTTTTTCTTTGATGTCTTGACTGTTTGAAGATTCATAAAGAAGGAAAGCAATACATGTAACTTTATCCACAAGAACCACTCCTCATATCAAGAATCGATTGATTCTATACTAATTCGACTATCATCTAAAAAACTCCTGCAAATTTCCAGAAAAATCGCAAAAATGGTAGAAGGTTGTTTTTTAGAGCAGTTTTTTTATATAATATTGAAGGGATAAAAGAAAAACTTTTTGTCGTGGATTTACCTTTCATCCCGCTTGGGGTGAGAGGTTTTTTTACATATTTAAATGCTTTAGGAGGTCTATTGTAATGAAAAATTCCTTAATTAAGGATTTGTACAGAAATACAGAAAATTATATTGATCAAAAAGTTCAATTATCGGGTTGGATTCGTACCATTCGTGATTCCAAAACCTTTGGCTTTATTGAAATAAATGATGGAAGCTTTTTTAAAGGGGTTCAAATTGTTTTTGACGAACAATTGGATAATTTTAAAGAAATCGCTAAGCTCCCAATCAGCTCATCGATTAAGGTTGTCGGTGATTTTATTCATACGCCTCAAGCGAAGCAGCCTTTTGAAATTAAAGCAACTGAAATTTCCATTGAAGGTACTTCGAATGTAGATTACCCATTACAAAAGAAAAAGCACTCATTTGAGTATTTAAGAACGATTGCTCATTTACGGCCAAGAACAAATACATTTTCAGCAGTGTTCCGTATACGCTCTCTAGCATCTTATGCGATTCATCAATTTTTCCAAGAAAAAGGCTTCGTGTATGTTCATTCGCCAATCATCACTGGCAGTGATACGGAAGGTGCTGGTGAAATGTTCAGAGTGACCAACTTGGATATGGACAACCTTCCGAAAAATGAAGAAGGAAAAGTTGATAACACGATGGATTTCTTTGGAAAAGAAACAAATCTTACGGTGAGCGGTCAGTTATCCGGTGAAGCCTTTGCGTTGGCATTCCGAAATGTATATACCTTTGGTCCGACATTTAGGGCAGAGAACTCCAATACGGCAAGGCATGCAGCTGAATTTTGGATGATTGAGCCAGAGGTTGCTTTTGCAGAGCTTCCAGATATTATGGATCTTGCTGAGGACATGGTCAAATATGTGATTGGTTATGTTCTTGAACAGGCACCTGAAGAAATGAACTTTTTTAACAGCTTTATTGAAAAAGGCTTGTTAGATCGCCTTAATAGCGCCCATAAGGCAGATTTTGGCCGTGTAACCTATACGGAGGCAATTGAACTTTTACAAAAATCCGGAGAGCAGTTTGCTTACCCTGTTGAGTGGGGACTAGACTTACAAACCGAGCATGAACGCTACCTATGTGAAAAAGTCTACCAGAAGCCAGTATTTGTTACGGATTATCCGAAAGAAATCAAAGCTTTCTATATGAGATTAAACGAAGACGACAAGACAGTTGCTGCGACCGATTTACTTGTGCCTGGTATCGGTGAACTAATCGGAGGCAGTCAGCGTGAGGAGCGCGAAGAGATTCTTGCCTCAAAAATCAAAGAACTTGGAATGAGCGAGGAAGATTATTGGTGGTATTTGGAGCTAAGAAAGTACGGCGGTACAAAGCACTCCGGATATGGTCTAGGTTTCGAACGCTTAATCATGTACTTAACAGGCATGTCGAATATTAGAGATGTTATACCATTCCCAAGAACAACAGGAAACGCAGATTTTTAATTAAAAACAAAATAAAAAGAAGGCCGGAATGGTCTTCTTTTTTTGACTGAAGTAGCGAGGAATTACGGACGGTGTAACTCCTCTTCGAAGAAAAATGTGGACGGGTGCTCTTTAACAACATAAGAATATCTTTTCATGTTTTTTACATATTGCCATTTCAAAATCGTAACCATCTCTTCCGTTCCTTTAATATATACAATCTCTCCACTATTATAGCGGTTGTTTGAACTTCCCAAATTAACACCCCATTTAATATTCTACCTCCATTATACTATAGTATGAAAAAATACTCCTTGTTATAGGAGAGGAACTTTATTATTTTTTGGAAAAATATTACTCATCTATCTATTACCTTCCAATTTTGAAATAGTATGTTATACTAAATAAAAAGTGAGGTGTCATTTTGACGAATTATAAGGCGAAAAAGAGTAACCTCAAAGAATTATTATCAAAAAACAGTATGGATTTAGACAGCTTGGAAAGGAATACGAATATTCCTAAAAGTCAACTCAATGATTACTTATCCAAGAGAGTAATGAATTTGAACAATGCCATGACTATTTCCAAAGAATTGAATTGCCAAATTGAAGATCTGTATGTTTGGACATCAGAAGATAAATAATATAGTTAAAAACAGTCTCATCATCTTTGGGTCTGTTTTTTATTTTGTAGGGAAGAAAAGACGTTACGCTGATGAAAAGAGTATTAGCTGTTTTAAAAAATCAATTTGAAAAAAAATAGCACGCCTTAGCGTGCTATTCTAATTAGTTATTTAAATCACATTTATCTAAAGGAATTAATTTCGTCTTTTTTGTAAATTTATATCCTAACCATAAGATGATAAACAATGGCAATCCGATATAGGAGACTAATACACCATTCCAATCAATATGGTCTCCGGTAAATGCGGAGTAGTTTTGACCTAAAACGACGAATCCGCACACAACAAAGGCAAAGATTGGACCAAATGGGAAAAGCTTAGATTTATATGGAAGTTTGCTTAAGTCTCTGCCTTGTGCAACATAGGCTCTGCGGAAACGGTAATGGCATATCGCAATTCCCAACCAAGCGATGAAACCTGACATACCTGAAGCATTCAATAACCAAATATATACAGTTCCATCTCCGAAGAGGGAAGCAAGAAATGCAAGAGTGCCAACTAAAGTAGTAACAATTAACGCATTAACAGGTACACCATTTTTATTTAATTTGCCAAGAAATTTTGGTGCTTTACCTTGACGAGCTAATTCCCAAAGCATACGAGTTGAGGCATACATCCCTGAATTTCCTGCTGATAATACCGCAGTTAAAATAACAGCATTCATGACAGATGCAGCAAAGGCGATCCCTGCTTTTTGGAATACAAGTGTAAACGGACTGACTGTTACATCGCTGTTTGCTAAGTTACTGTTCGTGTATGGAATCAATAAACCAATTACTAAAATAGCTAAAACATAGAATAATAGAATGCGCCAGAAAACTTGACGAACAGCACGAGGAATTGCTTTTTCTGGATTGTCTGTTTCACCGGCTGCCACACCAAGAAGCTCTGTTCCTTGGAAGGAAAATCCGGCTGCCATAAAGATTCCAAGCATGGTCATGAAACCACCATGGAAAGGGGCATCCCCAACAGTGAAATTCTTGAAACCGATAACATGTCCGCCCATAATACCAAATATCATTAATGTTCCAGTAATAATAAAGATGATAACTGTGACAACTTTAATTAAGGAGAACCAATATTCCGCTTCACCAAAGCCTTTAACCGAAATAAAGTTTAGTAGAAACATAATTGCTAAAAAGATGGCACTCCACAAAATAGATGGGGTGTGCGGAAACCAAAATTTCATGATCATTGTAACAGCTGCTAATTCTGCAGCAATGGTGATGGCCCAGTTATACCAATAATTCCACCCAAGAGCGAATCCTAAGGAAGGGTCAACAAATTTGCTTGCATACGTACTAAAGCTTCCAGCAACCGGCATATAGGAGCCCATTTCGGCTAAGCTTGTCATTAAAAAGTAAACCATAATCCCAATGATTAGATAGGAAAGAATCGCGCCACCAGGTCCGGCAGTAGCGATTGCCCCGCCGCTTGCAAGGAATAAACCTGTCCCGATTGTCCCCCCGAGGGAGATCATTGTAAGGTGACGGGCTTTTAAGCTGCGCTTTAATCCTGATTTTTCTTTGTTCGAGATTAGAACATCAGCACTTGAATTTTCTTTTGATACACGTGCAGTTTGCATATTATCTATACTCCTTTTCTTTGCTGTCTAGTTACGGCACCTAAAAAAAGGTGCTACAGCTTTTCTAATAGGAAGGAGTTTGGAATAAAAAATGCCACCGAAGTAGATTCAGGTGGCATATCAATACCCCGCATCATACCTTCCGAAAGATAGCTCAACACGATTGGCTGGTAGGGCTAATCATGACAGTTCTGTTCCTATTCGGAGACAGCCCCAGCATACTTTTTTAAGAGAAAAAAATACGCTTCGGCGGCTTTTCCTTTCAAACGGAGTTAACGATGTCTCTCACATCTCGTCCGCATTACTAATAAAAACCGCGACCTCTACCTCATCGGCTTGATGAGGATTTAAATATTAAAGTTAATATATTAATAAAGTATAAATAATATTAAAGAATTGTCAATTGTTTTTCTTGAAGAATAATTTTTATCAAAATAAGGGAAAAATAAAACACTGAATAAATAGTACATAACTTACATATAAATTCAATTTTATCAGGTTTTTTTAAATAATATTGGTAAAATATCCGAAAAGATTAATAAAAGAAAATTTATATTTATCAGATAATTGTATATTATTGTAAAAAACTATTAAATTTACTTGGGGTCCGAGAATCGGTATGATATTTGAAAAGAATAGATAGTAGGAGGGGCACTTTCTTGCAATATCTTGGAATAGTTTTCGGTTCTCTCATTGTTGCTTTTGGATTTAATCTTTTCTTAATTCCTCATCAAGTCTTAAGTGGAGGAATGAGCGGAATTTCCATGATTCTAGGGATGATTACCCCGTTAAATACGGGATTTGCGAACTTTCTTTTGAATCTTCCGTTATTAATTATTGGATATAAAATGCTCGGTAGAAGGTTAATTATTAATTCCATCCTATCCGTAATCATTATTTCGATTGGTCTTTATATCATTCCTGTTCATGCCATCGCGCAAGATAAAATACTTTCTTCTATATTTGGGGGAGCTATTACGGGACTTGGGGTCGGAATGGTATTTCGCAGCTCTGGATCTACAGGCGGTTTTGATATCATTAGCATGATTCTAGCTAGAAAAATGGATTTTCCAATTGGTGCCCTTCTATCTGGGATGAACGGTGTAGTCATAATCATCAGTGGATTTTTATTTAATTGGGATTCTGCTCTCAATACATTGGTCTCCATTTTTGTTACCGGTAAAGTGGTCGATGCCATTTACACGGACCATGCCAAGCTCACCATTATGATTATTACTGAAAAAGGCGAAGAAATGCGAAAACATCTGCTGTCTAATTTGTACAGAGGTTTAACGATAATGGATGGAGTAGGCGGTTACTCCAATAACAAAAGGAATATTTTAGTCACGGTTATTTCCAGGTATGAATTAAATGATGTTAAAAATCTCATCTCTGAGGTGGATACTTCAGCATTTGTTAATATTACCGAAACAATCGAAGTAATGGGACTGTTTCATCGACCCAGTCCAAATTAGTACACAAAAGGCTTGTTCTTAGTTTAAGGAACAAGCCTTTTCATTATGCCATCGGCTTTTTATCGAAATAAAGTGGTAACCATTTTCTAGTATCGACCGGGATAACTATGAAGAGTCTAAATAATGATTCACATCTGCTGTACTAAGTGCGTAAAGACGAAAAGATCCTTATCTGATTGAATAAGGATCTTCCTTTTTAACCATTCAAATAAGGAGCTAACTGATCGATTGAATTTTGGACAATGGCTGCATTTTTCATATACATGTCCTTTGATTCCTCACAGTTAGTGGCTAATGAAAATAACTCCAAGTCTGCATGGGTTTTTTTCAGCATCGCCATTAATAGCGGGCGCTGCTGTGGGGAAGCTACTTGTAATTTGTCATCATAAATATCGATGGTTAATTCCCCGTATGAATCCACCTGTCCGATAAAAACATTATCAAGTGTAACCCCGAGTTTTTCTAATTCTGTAGTAAGCCAGCCACGGCTTTTTCCTGATGAACGAAGTGCTTCATCTAAAATTTTACCGTCCATAATAACAGTTTGGGGCTCTTTTTCATTTGCGGTTTTCATTTGCAAATCTTTGGGAGTGAGAGGTCGATTCTCTTTTTTCAACATTGCACTCAAATTCCCTTTAGGTTCAAGAACAGCAAACTCAACATCAGCGATTCTAAAAATGTCCTTCTGCCTAAGCAGGGCGGATAATTCATCAATCGTGTATTTTTCCTTCTTTAAATTTTCTTCCAAAACTTTTCCATCCTTAATTACTACAGCTCCTCTACCATCCATAACATCACGGAACTTTTTGCTTTTTAATGAAAGGAAGTCAGCCATGAAAGTAATCAGGCCAAACACGATGATGGCCAACGCCCCATGATATGCATTACTTTCAAGCCCAGTCACTACTTCACCAGCAATACTGCCTATAGTAATGCCTGCAACATACTCAAAGAAGTTAAGTTCGGAGATTTGTTTTTTTCCAAGAAGTTTAGTGGTTAGAAATACTAATAATAAGAAGATTAGTGATCGAGCAATAATTAAAACCCATCCAGGCATCTTTTCTCACCTCAATCCATTATCCTTTGTATTGCGGTTCTTGACGTTCAAGTTCATATACTCTTGTCTGAATGTCCTTTTTTACATGTTCAAATGTAAGGGCAGTCTCATGAAAAACTCTTTTCGCTTCCTCATCAAGTGAGTTGAGAGCCAGAGCCGATAACTGTGCCTCAATATCTTTAATCGTTGCAAGTGTTGTCTTTACATTAGAAGCAACGGTCACAATGCATCTTCCTTTCTTGAAGGACTTACTATGTAATGAGATTCACTACAGAAATGAAAAAGGGGTTGGCAGAAACGCCAACCTATTTGCTTATTATTGATTGTATTGTGGCTCTTCGGCCTGAATTTCTTGAAGGCGTGGTTCTAAGCTATCTAACACTGATTGAGTTTGCTGGGCAGCTTGTTGATAAAGCTGTTTTGCGTTTTGGTTATCAGTGGCTAATGCAAAGGTTTCAAAACTTGCTTGGGCACTTTTTAAACTAGCTAAGGCTTGCTTTACTTGTGTTCCAACTGTCATTTAGTGATCCCTCTTTTTCATTGAATTCAATTACAAAAGTAGTATGTGAACTTACACATTAGCCTATGTACATTTTTGTTTTCTTTTTTAAAAATTTCGCGCATATAGTTAAGCAGGATGAATTTTCAAACATGGAGGGAAGAGTGTGAGAGATGAAATAGGAAAAGATGATTTTGTAAAAGGTTTTGTTCCCCATCATAATCATGGTTCTGTTGATTATACAGGTTTAAGTTTAAACCATGTCCATCAGTGCCTAGATGTAACATCGCCCCCAATTCAAACTCAGGATGGAAGTCATATTCATTACACGGAAGGGTATGTACTATTTGAGGATGGACATACCCATTATTACAAGGCCTATTCAGGTCCAGCTATTCCTGTCGGCAATGGTATGCATGTTCATTATTATGATTTTCATACTACAGAAGACAATGGCCATAGCCATCATGTAAAAGGCGTCGATCACCCCGCCCCAGGGTCAAAATAACAGAAACAAAAAGGTCGCTCTTCCGTAGAAGGGGGACCTTTAAGGTTTAAAAAATGATTTTTTCCAAAACAAGGGGATTTAGAGCAGTGGTTTGGTCTATAAATAGGAACGCATCATAACGCTCACCCATTTGAGAAGGAACATAATTTCCAAAATGCTCATATTCCGGCTGATAGACAACACCGATTGCCCGATGACCAATGGTATTGTCGAATTCATAGCGATGTTCATCTGTAAACAAAAGAAACTGATTAAATTCTCCATTTAAATGCATAAGATACTCCCAACTTCCATATTGAGCAGGAGGCACCTCCGTAATTTGAAAATTCAAGCCCCACTCTCTAGAAGCAATGACAGTGCCGCTATAGGTACCGAAGCCCACGATGTAAACATCCTTTTTAGGATGCCTCTCTCGAAGCAATTGTCCAACATTGATCATCCCTTCTTCCTTCATGTCGGTTGCCCGAGCATCGCCAACATGTGTGTTATGCTCCCAGATAATGATCTTTGCATCGTCCCCATAATAGTTGATAATGGCTTCAATCGCTTCAGCCATGTGACGATCTCGAATATTCCAAGACTCTGAATCACTTCGCACCATAATGCGATAATATTCTTCCGCATGGGCCGTAACAAGTGCGTTCACTTCCATGTTCAGGCTTCCCTCGAAGTCATCCTGGTATTTCCATTTATTTTTTTGAATGGATGATAATAATTGGAGTGATTCATTGGTGCAATTTTCTGATAAATAACCAGCTGAAACAGCATAAGATTCATGATTACGATTATACGTTTCGAAACAGGAAAAAGCTTTTCTAGCTGTTTCAAGTTCTGGTGATTGTGTTTTTTCAAGGTAATGGATAATTTCATCCAAGCTTTCCCATAAACTGTAGACATCGATACCGTAAAAACCAATATTTTGATTACTTTGTTGATTATAATCTTTTAACCATTCGATAAGGCCGATCATTTCATGATTTGCCCACATCCAGGTTGGCCATCGTTCAAATGCCTCTAATACTTCCTTAACATTCTGTTTTGGTTGGCCGTATCCTTTTATATAGCGATTGATATTTTGACAAGCTGGCCAATCTCCTTCAACTGAGATTATCGAAAATCCTTTTTCCGTAATTAATTTTTTTGTTAATTCAGCACGAAGTGTATAAAATTCGGAAGTACCATGTGATGACTCCCCTAAGAGTACATATTTTGCTTCCCCAATTTGCTGGATAAGTGGATCTAAATCATTAATGGAAGAAAACTGTTTGGCATGTTTTTTAATGGATTCCTGCATTCTATCCATTCCTTTCATTTTAGACTCAATGAAGGTCTGTAAATAATGTTCCCTAGTCTATTTAAACCTAAAGAAAAAGACGCCTTCATTTTCATTGGGAAAAAGAGGGAGTTATTATGTTGAAATCAGTATTTACTGAACGTAAGAGTGAAATATTTTGTTGTTGACATACTAAAGGGTATCTATATATAATTCTATCTTGTAATAAATCAATTCGTATGCGAAATATTCGATTTAGAGACCTTAGACTATCGAGGCAAAGGAGGAAGAAATGTACGAATTAAACAATGTAATTGTTGAGTCATTTTCGGAAATAAACAAGGCCATTTATCGGCTTATTAAGACTGAGGCAGACCGAATGGGAATTACGGTTGTTCAACTGAAGGCCCTTTATAGAATTTCTTCAAACCCTAAGATTGGCTTGGGCGACCTAGCCGATAAATTAAGGTTAACGAACAGCACAGTCAGTGGGGTAATTGATCGATTAGTTCAAAGTGGTTTGGTCGAGCGGATTGTTCCGCCTGAAAATCGCAGAGCGGTTTTGATTCATTTAACCCAAGCTGGAAAAGAGCTGTTAGATCAGGTTTATTCTTCTGAATCTATCCTAAGAAAAAAATTAAATGATGTTATGGATTTACCAAAAGAAGAGATTGAACATTTATTAAGTTTACACAGGCTTATTCTATCGAAGCTTTCAATTGAGGAGGATTAATTTATATGAACACTAAACGGCTGATTTTAGTAAACATTTTGATATTACTTATTTTAGTCGGAGGGGGTTTTGCAGCCTATTCCTACTACAACAAAACAGTAAATTATTTATCTACTGACAATGCTCAAATTGCAGGGCAGCAGGTGACAGTTGCTGCACCAGCTAATGGGAAATTAACAGATTGGAACGGAAATGTAGGCGATCATTTTTCCAAGAATCAAAAAATCGGAACCATTCTAGCTGCTGGAACGGGGGCGGGGGCAGCTGCTGCACCAACTTCCATTAATATAACTCTTCCGACTAGTGGCACAATTGTACAAACAAATGCTGTGAAAAATTCCTTTGTAGCTGCTGGTACCCCGCTTGCTCAGGTATATGATCTTGATAAGTTATGGGTAACTGCTAATATTGAGGAAACTTCAATTGATGCAATAGCTGAAGGACAAGATGTTGATATTTATGTAGATGCTTTTCCTAATTCAACATTAAAAGGAACAGTGGAGAAAATTGGTCTTGCAACATCAGGTACTTTTTCTCTTCTGCCAAGTTCCAACAGTACAGGTAACTATACAAAAGTAACACAAGTAATTCCTGTTAAAATTTCAATTGATGATAACAAAGGACTTCAGATTGTCCCTGGTATGAACGTGACCGTGAGAATTCATAAGTAGGTGATTCGATGTCAATATATATCACGGTTTATGTCATTTTAAGCATATTGGTGCTATTACTGTTTAATTTTATGTTTATGAAAAAAGGCAGAAAACCCAAGAATCGTTCTGTAAAGAATTCAACTCCTGGTGTTCAGGATGAGAATCCCAAAAGGAACATGGAAGAAGAAGTAGAAGATTTATTGAAGGTATCTGCGATAACAGAGCCAGCATTGGAATATGTTGAAGCAAATGTAGAACCGATTGAGGAAGAGGAGTCACCAACATTATCAAGAGTGAAAGAGGCGAAAAGAGAAGTTGGAAAAGGAAAGATTCTTACAGCTTTGATGTTGGGGGCCTTCGTCGCAATTTTGAACCAGACCTTGCTCAATGTTGCCATTCCACATATCATGTCGGATTTAAATGTTTCAGCAACAACTGTTCAATGGTTATCAACTGGCTATATGCTTGTGAACGGAATTTGTATCCCAATCACTGCCTATTTAATTGAGAAGTTTGGTACAAGAAAATTATTTATTACCGCGATTATGCTTTTTACAATCGGGTCGTTTATATGTTCGTTTTCAACAAATTTTAGCTTTCTTATGATCGGCAGGATTGTGCAAGCATCCGGTGCAGGTATCATTATGCCTCTGTTGATGACTGTTTTCTTTGCTATTTTCCCACCAGAAAAACGGGGAATGGCGATGGGGATGATGGGAATTGTTATGCTGTTTGCCCCTGCCATTGGTCCAACTTTATCAGGGTGGCTGATTGAACATTATTCTTGGAGATTATTGTTTGATATTGTTATCCCAATTGGTATTATTGATTTAATCTTAAGCTTTATTTGGATGAGGGATGTAACGAAAATCACCAATCCAAAGTTTGATTTCCCAGGTGTATTATTCTCCACATTGGGATTTGGTTTCCTCCTTTATGGATTTAGTGAAGCCGGAAGTAAAGGGTGGTCGAGTGGAACGGTAGTGATCTCGCTTGTCATTGGGATCATAACTTTAATTGCCTTTATTATTCGCGAGCTTACAACCGATCATCCTATGTTAGAACTGCGCGTTTTTAAGTATGATATTTTTGCATTAACAACGATTATCAGTATGATTATTAATATGGCGATGTTTGGTGCAATGATCTTGCTCCCAATCTATCTGCAAAATATTCGTGGATTTACTGCGCTAGAATCGGGCCTTCTGTTACTGCCAGGAGCAATTGTGATGGGAATTATGTCACCCATATCTGGTGCATTATTTGATAAAATTGGGGCTAGATGGTTAGCCGTTGTCGGGTTAACGATAACAGTTATTACAACTTGGCAATTTTCTAGCCTAAGTATGACGACAAGTTATTCTCATATTTTATTCCTATATGTAATGAGGATGTTTGGAATGTCCTTTTTAATGATGACGGTTATGACAGAAGGGTTAAACCAATTACCTCGTCATCTTGGTGCCCATGGTACTGCTGCCTCTAATACAGCTCGACAAGTTGCCGGAAGTATTGGAACAGCGTTTCTTGTTACAGTTATGTCGACTAGACAAGAGGCCCATTTGGGAGACTATTCAAACCTGATTACAAGTGCTAACCCATTTATCGCAGGAAAAGTATCACAAATAGGTCAAGGTATTGCGGCGCTTGCACATGTACCTGCAGGGGCTGGTAACCAACTGAGTTTGTATATGATTTATGGGCAAACCATGAAACAGGCAACCATTGATGGAATCAATGATTCATTCGTTGTTGCAACGGTTATTGCAGCGGTTGCATTGGTTCTCGCTTTCTTTATTAAACGCGCACGTATAAAAGAACAATAATTTTAAGCTGAAAAAATGGGGCTGTCCAAAAGTCAGGTAACTGACCTTTGGTAGCCCCTATTATTTTTAATTTTTCGGCTGTTTAAATAGGTCTGTTGATTTCAGCTCCAGGCGCTTCGCTTTCCGCGGGCGTGCCGGGAAGCCTCCTCGTCGCTTTGCTCCTGCGGGGTCTCCCTAGCCCCGTACTCCCGCAGGACACTGAATTGCTTCCTCGAATCCGCCCACGCACGAAGAAAATGCGTTAGCATTTTTGAGGAGTCTTCGCGCCTTCCGCTCCAATCAATAGAGTGCATAATATGAACATTCGGCTTAACATGGGTATTAAAAAGTTCACAAAAAAATGTTCATTTTTAGTAAATTGAATTACGGAAAACACTGAACAAGGCTTAGAAGATTTATTTTTAGAGACTTCTCTGGCAGCCACTTTATTTTTAGAGCTTTTCCCAAATATTTCACATCTTTGTCACAGGTAAAGGGTGAATTCTTTTTTTTCAGTGCTATACTATAGGTGTAGAGGTTAATAAAACAAATTAACATCTTAGGAGACTCAACCATACGTGTTCGTTCCGTTTGTGAACGAGTAGTAAGGTAAATCTGTACAAATATTTGGATAGGAGGAGCGATGAAAAAAGTAAATTGGAAAAGGATGCGAATTTAATTATCTTAACCTTCTTCCAATCAAGTTGTTCATTGCCATGAGACCATACCAAATGGAAGGAAAATGAGTCTAATAAATCGGTAACACACCAAAAATTGTTTCTTTTTAGGAATTTGAATTCCATTTACATGAGAATTAATTCCTTCAACGGAACAAACACACATCGGCTAATGGTTCAAACCTTCTGGTAAATAGGAAGGGGAATGAATGAACAAATTGGCGGATGTCATGGTTGGGTCTCCTAAGATGTTATAAACCTAAAAGCTGCCGGATCAAACGGCAGTTTTTTATTTTTATATTTTGGTCTTATTCAAGAACAATGATCATTTTGAACAACCTTGATTGAAGCGAAGTGCCTGGAGTGGAAATCAACAACTAGTTAAACAGGCTTATTTTTTCAATGACAATCCAGATTAACCACACGTTAAAAATCTTTACCGCTCAAAATTGGAATAATCACGGATATTGTAGGAAAAAATTAGATTGGAAGGAGTGGATTTGTTTATGTATAACCGAATGGATAAGAAAAAAGATCCGACTGTTGCACCCGGAATGGATGACCAGGAAGAGTTGGAGCAAAGTGCAACGGAAGAAGAGGTTGAAAGAGGAGAGTATACAAGTGTCACGACCCTTTCATATGATGAAGTAGATCCAAGTTGATTTCCAACCGTTCTGCCTGATATACCAGGCAGTTTTTTTGTTCCAATTTGGAGCAAATGAATATTAATATCAGTCATAGTTCGATATACTTAAATTAGAACATCAAATGAAAGGGGCAGGTTAATGGCAGAAATTCAAAATATCTCTATTACCGAACAACAGGAAGCGCTTTTGGATAGAATGCAGCACCGGAGACTAACAAAAAGAAAGATATTTCAAAGAATCTTATTAATCACGCTAGGGGCGACATTAATGGGAGTTGGGCTCGAAATTTTTCTTGTTCCCAACAATGTAATTGACGGAGGTATTACTGGTATTTCCATTATGCTTTCCTATCTTACTGGATGGAAAATAGGTATCTTCCTCTTTATACTAAACATGCCGTTTTTCTACATCGGATATAAACAAATTGGAAAAACCTTCGCTTTATCCACTCTTTATGGAATTATCATTCTTTCCATTGCTACAACATTACTTCATCCAGTCCCTGCTTTTACGCAAGATATTTTGCTTGCATCTGTGTTTGGAGGGATTATTCTCGGAATTGGAGTCGGTATTGTCATTCGTTATGGTGGTTCTTTAGACGGAACTGAAATCCTTGCGATTCTTTTTAACAATAAGCTCCCTTTTTCGGTTGGGGAAATCATCATGTTTTTTAATCTGTTTATTTTAGGCAGTGCCGGTTTCGTCTTTTCATGGGATCGGGCCATGTATTCGTTAATTGCCTATTTTGTTGCTTACAAAACGATTGATATCACAGTGACCGGTCTGGATGAATCTAAATCGGTTTGGATTATAAGTGACAACGCCAAACAAATAGGGGATGCCATCATGAGCCGGCTTGGCCGTGGTGTGACCTATATGAAGGGTGAGGGGGCTTACTCCGGAGATGATAAAAAAGTAATCTTTTGTGTCATCAATCGTCTTGAAGAAGCAAAATTAAAGGAAATTGTCTCCGAAAATGATGATCATGCCTTTTTAGCCGTCGCGGACATCGCTGAAGTGCGTGGAGGAAGATTTAAGAAAAAAGACATCCATTAGAAGCTTGCGAAAAGCTTCTATTTTTTTGTGGGTTATGTTAATTTCCTAACTAAGTTGATTGAAGCGGAAGGCACGAAGATTCCTCGGAAATGCTATCGCATTTCCTTCGTGCGTGTGCGGATTCGAGGAAGTAATTCAATGTCCTGTGGGAGTATGGGGCAGGGGAGACCCAGCAGGAGCAAAGCACGAGGAGGCTCCCCGGCACCCTCGCGGAAAGCGAAGTGCATGGAGCGGAAATCAACTATTCTAACTTCGAAAATATTATTTTCAATGTCAGAAATGCAGAGTTTCTGCGGAGATTTTTGTCGTTTGCTGATGAATTTAAAGAGAAGAATGAAGGTATTTTGTCAAAAAATGCGCTTACCTAGGAAATATTATCAGAAAATACAGGAAATTTACTCAATAAAAAAATGGCAGAATCACACCGCCATCTTTTTATGTAAGATTAAAACAATAACTCATATACTTCATTTAATTCATGTGCCCTTTTTGCATCAAGTTCTTCTTTCGCATACATAATTTCTTTTGGCAGGATGTCATTTAAAAATTCAATTTCTTTTTGACTTAAATGGCGAACAAAGTCCCCCTCGGAGGTAAATTTCCCCTCTGACACCTTGCGAAATAGGCGGCGGCCCTCTGAATGATGCTCGTCATTGTAATTTGATAATATTTCACGGAGATATCCTAATGTTTTATCCATTTTTCTTTCACCAAACCTTTCCCGTTCTTATTTTTTGACGGAAAAATATTTATATACGTTTAAAAGAAAAAAAGAGCAAGCACGAAGGCATTGCTCTAAATGGAATTAAAAGAAAAATGGGAAGAATCCAACTCCAAACGGTACAAAGAATGGTCTTCCGAAAAATGGCCCAGGAAAAAATCCAAACCCATAGCCTTCATGCGGTTGTTTTGAATTTAATTCAGCCACTTCAAAACCGTCTTCTTTAACCTGAACAACTTTCCCGATCACCCAGTCTCCTTTTTCGTTTTTAAACCGAATCATTTGACCTTCAAGATGGCGTGCTCTTTCATAATTCATGCAAGAATCCTCCTTCCGCAAGGGACTTGCTATAAATTATGTAAAGAGAGTACAAGTTGAAAGGGCGGTTAACCATTCTTGTCCAATTAGATTACAAAAAAAGCTTCCCGATTGACGGAAAAGCTCTTTTTCAATCATTATTTTGTACAGGTAATAATCCGATAGCTAAGGATATCCTGATATTTTAAAACCATATTCGCATGCATGTTAAAAATTGCAAATAATTCTGGTTCGAAATTAGCTGAAAAATTGAATTCTGGTGCATGGTTTCCTTCTGCTAAGGACTGTTTTTGTTTTTTTACTTCTATATTTTTATATCCCGTTTTTTCTAATAGCTCTTTCCAATCTTCCTCCAACAATAAAGAATCCAGTGCATAAAATTGTTTTATTTCTTGCTCCTCTTGCATCGAAAGCTTTTGGTTAATCGTCATTTCATTTGCGATAAAGCGACCGCCTTTTTTTAATACCCGATAGAATTCTTTTAATGTTTTTGGTTTATTAACAAAAGCCAAAACCGACTCAGATAAGACGAAATCAAAAGAATTGGCCGCAGAAGGAATTTCTTCAACGGATCCTTGAATAAGTTGAACCGGCAATTTCATGGTTTCAAATCGATTTTTCGCTTTTTCAATCATAATCGGATTGATTTCGACCCCTGTAACGTTTGCTTGGTATTGCTGGGCTAAAAATGCTGCCGTTTGCCCTGTTCCACATCCAGCATCTAGTATATGTGATTGATTCGTGATTTTTTCATTTGCAAGTAATTCTTTTGTTAAAATGATACCACCGGGATGAGCACCGCCAACGCCAAACTTGGCTAAAAAATCAAAATAGGTTAAGGCTCCCATCAGACACACCACCCAAATCTCTTTTTTTGCATACTATGTAAAAGGACATGGATGGGTTCTTTTTCAAAGATTTAATTTTTTAAAAATGGACAATAATATTATTATGTAAACCAAATACAAATCCCATTAACTCCCACTATAAGGAATCCCCCAATGATTCTATACTTAGAAGTGGGAGGGGATTATTTGATTTATTTACTTGGTATTATTTTTTGCGTTTTCAGCATTTATTTTTTTTATAAAGCACATAAAAATACAAAGGATGTTGTTTTAAATAATATTACGGTTTCACATTCAAAATTAACGGATAAGCCACTTAATATCCTTCATCTATCCGATCTACATCTTGAAAATATATCTATTTCCCCAGAAGAATTGTTTCAAACCGTCTCAAATCAAAAAATTGATTTAATTGCGCTTACGGGTGATTTTTTAGATCGTAAAAGAAGTATACCAAAATTGGTTCCATATCTTTCAGCATTATCACGTTTGAATCCCAGATTTGGAATGTATGCTGTATATGGCAATCATGATTATTTTTTAAAAAAAGAAAATTTTGAGCTTCTTAAACAGACATTAGAAGAAAATGGATGTATAACACTTCAAAATCAGCATGTTTCTTTTAAAGTTGATGGGGAAGTGGTCAACATCATTGGGATTGATGACCATCATTCACATCGAAGTAATTTAGAAGAATCCTACCGGAACCTGCAGGATGGCTACAATTTGGTTTTAACGCACGACCCTAATGTGGTGCTGAAAATGAAAAACTATCCGTATGATTATCTTTTATCTGGTCATTTTCATGGCGGACAAATCCATTGGCCAAAACCTTATCATTTGCTAAAAATGGGAAAGCTGATTCGGATGAACATTGTGAAAGGTTTACATTACCATGAAGGGAAGCCATTTTATATTAGTGAAGGTTTAGGCCAAACGGGAGTGAATATCCGGATTGGCAGTCGTCCAGAAATAACTTTCCATCATATTTCGTAAAAGCTGGGGCATTGTCCCCAGCTTTTATCATTTTATCTCCAAAAACATATCCTGACATTACCATAACTAAAAAGGTAATTCTTAAACATCCTAAAAAGGAACACTGGCAGAAGGAGAGCTGGCCATGAGGATACGCCTAGCGATTTTATGGATGTGGAAATTAATTGATCCATTATTTTATTTATGTTCACGATTACATTATATCCAGGAAGAGAATAAGAAAAAATCAATTTTTAGAGTGAGGATTACCAAATATAAAGGGAAAAACATCATTTTATCTGACGGTACGTTAATTTGCCGTAACGATCTTTTGATTAAGATTCATTTACACAATGTCCGGCTCCTAAATGAATATATAAAAATGAAAAATGACCTAAATCGGGCAAGACAGATTTATAAGACCGTTTTGAGGTCGATGCCCTCACTTGCCCGTTATGTAAACACGCATCCAAGAGAAACGCAAATTAAGGGGATCATTGGAATCACGACGATTAATAAAGGTGTTGTACCCTTAGGGTTTGAAACTTTTAGACCAAATAACCGCCTTTACCGGCGTGCCAAAAAAGTCGGCCAATTTCCTATTTTTCTGCTTACAAAATCATCCTTCAGAAATTTTCAAAAAAATAAACTGAATTATTTATTGATGTCTAAAGATAAGCTTTATCAACGGTATGGACGCAGTCTCCCAGCAAATAACAATCAATGAGTACATTCCCAAACATAAGCTCAGATTAAAGTGCACAAATTAAGCTACTGAAAGGGTAAAACCTTTTTATTATAATTCGAAGGAGTGCTTTGATATGAGGAACGTTAACATGGAACCGTTTTTCAATATGTTTAAACGAAAACGAAAAAGTCGAGGGGCTATGTGGGCTTCCCTATTTGGTCTTGGTTTAAGTGCTGCTGTTTATGGAGTTACCCGAGGAAAACGAAAAATTTCAGCACTTCCTTTACAAAATATGCAAAATAATATGCAAAATAATATGCAAAATATGGTGAAAACCTTCACTCCGAAAACCAATATAGGTATGATGGATAACGCAGCATTAACAGAGTTTTCTGAGGAGTTATTAGAAAGCGCTTTAAGAAATAAAAGACAATAGTCGAAAAAAGTCCGCTCACAGGAGCGGACTTTTTCAATAAGGTGGATTTGGTACTTCTTTTGGCTGATAATTTATGACTTCAGAGGAATAAAGCTTAATGATTAATAAATTCCCTAATGTTTTAGCACGAATTAAAACCGGCTGATTGTATTTATTTTTAAATTCGAAATCAGGTCCAAACCAGCTGACGGTTGCATCGCGGCCTTTTGGGATGTAAGGAACCTCTCTGGTGTGTGAAAACCGCTGGACAATCTGCAGTCCTGCATTATCAACGGCATTAAAAAGGGTGGACGATACCTGACAAATTCCACCACCAATATCTTCAGCGTATTCCCCCCTTACAATAACGGGAGCCCGTAAATAACCTTTTTCCGCTGTTCTCTTTCCAACGACTTGGTTAAAGGAAAACTTCTCACCCGGAAAAATAACATAATTATTAATAGCCTTTGCCGCTAATTTAATATTATTGGTTCTCGTTTTATTCCCTGAATTAAAGGAGGTTACATATCGGCCAATTCTTTTACTTTTTATATCGGCTAACAATTCACTATCTACTCTTGGATATACAGGTAGCATGGGAATTTCGAGATTAACCGAGTTATTTCCAAAATAGAAAGCATAAAATTGTTCAGTAAAGGCTTTGCGGTAAACTTGGTATCCAACCTGCTCCGCTACAATATTCCCATTCTGATCAAGCATGGCGTCCTTTGATGGAACAGTGAGCTGTTGGTCCAACTGATCTAGAAAGGAATTGTATTTTTTTTCAGCAATAATTGGTAACCCGGGATATTGAAAGGAGAATTCTGCCCGTTTAACGACAGAAATGGTCCGGCCATCCTTTGTAATTGATAAAGTATCCTGCGGGAGCATTTGCCCAGTATAAACCATTAATCCTAATAACCAAGATAACATGATCAACCCTCCTCACTTTAGGATGGTTCGAAAAAATGATTTCATGTAATCAATTTGGAAAAAAATTAACTATTTTTCCATCTTTGCCTTTACAATTATCAAAAAGTATAATATTATCATTATTGAGAATGATAATAAAAAATAGGAGCATGTTTTAGAATGAAGGAATCAACCGTTGATGTGATATTGCATCCAGTTCGTATGAGAATTATACAGTGCTTAATAAACCAACAACTCACTGCCCAGCAATTGAAGGAATTGCTTCCAGATATCCCGCAGGCATCTTTATATCGGAACATAAAAAAATTAGCTGAAGCCGAAATTATTCATGTGATTGAGGAGATTCCGAATCGAGGAACCATCGAAAAAGTTTATTCCATTCAAAATCCGAATAAATCTTTAATCGGCCCTGAAGAAATCAATACATTACCCAAGGATGAGCAAATGGGGTTGTTTATTAAATTTATGGCTAATTTAATGGCGGAGTTTGAACAGTATTTACAGCAGGAAAAAAAAGATTTTGCTGCAGATGGAGTAACCTTCCGCCAGGCTTCCATTTATTTAAGTGATGAAGAATTTTCCGAGTTTGCTCAGGACTTAGTTAAGGCTTTTTCAAAAGTAATCAATAATAAACCTTCAAAAGAAAGAAGACGGAGAACCGTTGGCACCATTATTATTCCGGATAAAAAGAATAAATAAAATAATAGGGGGAATTCCAAAATGGAATTTAGGGAGAAGGACGTAACGATTCAAAGTAAGGTTGCGCTTAAAGGGACACTAAGTTTACCAAATGTGCGTGTAGAAAAGGGGCCGGCAATACTGATCTTAGGCGGTACAGGGAAATTGGACCGCAATGGAAAAGTAAATGAAAAGCTGGATTTAAAACTTTATCGCCAGTTAGCTGAATTCTTAACTTCTTTAGGATTCATTAGCTTGCGCTACGATAAGCGGGGAGTTGCAGAAAGCGAAGGGGATTATTATAAAACAGGACTTTGGGATTTAGTGGATGATGCCAGAGCCGGAGTTCAATTTTTGAAAAATCTACCTGAGGTCAACCCTGATCAAGTAATGGTGTTAGGTCACAGCGAAGGAAGTATGATCGGGACGTTAGTAGCTGCAAGAGAAGAATTAGCAGGGGCCATTTTGCTTTCCGGGGCAGTTGCAAACCTGAGCGAGGCATTAAAATATCAACGGGATATTGCGAGCCAAGACGTGATGAAGTTAAAAGGCTTTCAAGGATTTTTACTGAGAATGCTTGGAGTTCAAAATAAAATTGAAAAACAAGCTAAAAAGTTTACAGATAAAGTTCTTAGTTCGAATAAAGAGGTAATGAAAGTCGGCTTTTCGAAAATAAACGCAAAGTGGATGCGGGAACATTTTCAACACAATATAAGAGAGGACTTAGCGAAAGTAACAAGTCCGATTCTTGCGATTACAGGGGCAAGAGATATCCAAGCAAACCCAAAGGATTTAGAGGATCTTTCCAAATACGTACAGGGTGAATCAGAATACTACATTGTCGAAAATATGGGGCATTCCTGTAAGTTTCAAGAGAAAACATCGAATATTCTTTCAGTAAAGAAGGATATCATCTCGGATGGCAATTTGCCCATTCATCCTGAACTATTAGTAGTACTGGAGAAATGGCTGGAAAAACAATGTACGTTCAATTACTCTGATGAGCCGATTATTATATAATGGTAAAAACAGTGGGGGATAAATAGTCTCTCACTTTTTTTAAAAAATCAATGAAAAATATGTAGAAAAATAGTATAGTAGCAGTAGTTATAACAGAAGGATAGCTTATGCTAGCAGAAAGCTATCCTATATATAGGAGTGGAAAACATGACGGAAAATGGACGTGTCCAATTAAATGTAAGAGTATCGAAGGAAATTGCTGTAAAGCTGGATGAAATTGTCGAATATTATCAGGAAAACTTGAAAGTAGGCCGGGTATATAAGGGTGATGTTTTAACAGATATTATCGAAAAGTACTATGAAGTGATGAAAAAACAGAAACAAATGAATAAAAGATTTTAGAATATTTACAAAATTGTTTGAATATTAAAATCCAGAGAGTATAATTATACCTATAACATACCAACTGGTTAGTATGTAGAAAGAGGTGGAAAAGTGGACTTTTCATATTCTCAAAGAGTGAGAGATTTACAACAGAAATTAAATGATTTCATGGAAGCATTTATTTACCCAAACGAGCATGTATATGAACAACAATTAAATCAACAGGAGAGCCGCTGGAGTGCAGTGCCGCCCATCATGGAGGAATTGAAGGAAAAAGCAAAAACGGTTGGTCTTTGGAATCTATTTTTACCGGAGAGTGAATACGGGGCAGGCCTGACAAATCAAGAATATGCACCACTATGTGAAATAATGGGGCGTTCCTTGATAGGTCCTGAGGTGTTTAATTGCAATGCACCTGATTCGGGAAATATGGAAGTTCTTGTCCGGTATGGCTCCGAACAACAAAAAGAACAGTGGTTAAAGCCGTTATTAACAGGCGAAATCCGCTCCTGTTTTTCGATGACGGAACCGGATGTAGCTTCATCGGATGCGACCAATATTGAGGCTAGAATCGAACGGGATGGCGATGAATATGTTATCAATGGACGGAAATGGTGGTCTTCAGGTGCTGGAGATCCGCGTTGTAAAATTGCGATTGTCATGGGGAAAACGGATCCGAATGCCAATCGTCATGAGCAGCAATCTATGATTCTTGTACCACTCGATACTCCTGGGGTGACAATTGAACGGATGCTGCCGGTATTCGGCTATGATCATGCCCCGCACGGACACGGTGAAATCACTTACGAAAATGTCCGTGTTCCGGCAGGCAACATTATTTTGGGAGAAGGAAAGGGATTTGCGATTGCTCAGGGGCGTCTCGGCCCAGGGCGCATCCATCACTGTATGCGGTTGATTGGGGCGGCGGAGCGAGCGCTTAAAGAATTATGTAAGCGCGTCCAAAGTAGGGTGGCCTTTGGGAGACCATTATCAAGCCAAGGGGTGATTTGTGAATGGATTGCCGATTCGCGTATGGAGATTGAACAAGCGAGACTGCTAACGCTAAAGGCTGCCTATATGATGGACACAGTCGGGAATAAAGTGGCGAAAACAGAAATTGCAATGATCAAAGTGGTTGCGCCTTCCATGGCCCTTCGGGTAATTGATCGTGCTATTCAAGCATTTGGAGCCGCAGGTGTTTCGGGTGACTTCCCGCTTGCCGCTTTATGGGCAAATTCCCGGACCTTACGTCTTGCAGATGGACCAGATGAAGTCCACAGAGCACAGGTTGCCAAGCTTGAATTAAAAAAATATCAATAAAGGAGAATCGTAAAATGGAAGTATTAAAACTTTTTGATTTAACGGGTAAAACAGCGATTGTTACAGGAGGAGGCCGCGGCCTTGGTGCCCAAATTGCCCAAGGTTTTGCAGAAGCGGGGGCAAATGTTGTTCTATGCTCACGAATGGTGGAGGCGTGCCAAGAAGTGGCTGGGCAGTTGGAAAAACTAGGGGTAAAAACGCTTGCACTTAAATGTGATATTGCCAATCCGGAGGATGTGGCCCATGTTATTGCAGAAACCAAAAAGGCTTTTGGTTCGATTGATATCCTTGTTAATAACAGTGGGGCAACATGGGGCGCACCTGCAGCAGAAATGCCGCTTGAAGCTTGGAAAAAGGTCATTGATGTCAATGTAACCGGAACCTTTTTGATGAGTCAGGCAGTGGGAAAAGAGATGATTGAACAGCGGTCAGGAAAAATTATCAATATTGCTTCCGTTGCCGGATTTGGCGGAACCGACCCAAGATTAATGGATGCGATTGGCTATAACACGAGCAAGGGGGCCGTTATAACATTTACAAAGGATCTCGCCGTGAAGTGGGGGAAATACAATATTCATGTGAATGCAATTGCCCCTGGGTTCTTCCCAACGAAAATGTCAAAGGGATTAATTGAACATGGAAAAGAAGCGATCTTGGCGGGAACCCCTTTACACCGATTTGGTACAGATGACGATTTAAAAGGCGCCGCACTGTTTCTTGCCTCAAATGCCTCAAACTATGTTACGGGTAATATATTAGTAGTTGATGGCGGAACAGCAGCAATGTAAAAAACGAAAATGCGTATAAGGGAGCGATCCAGAGATATGGTATAATTTTCTTTAGATTTATTACAGATTGCGGGGACATAGGTGTGAAAGAAAAAATTACAGAACAAAGCATCCGTTTATTTGAAAAAAAGGGCTTCAGCGAAACGTCCATACAGGATTTAGTTGAGTCAATTGGTGTCACAAAAGGAACGTTTTATTATTATTTTTCCAGTAAAGAAGAATTACTTTTAGATATCCATCTTGGCTATATCAATGAATTGCTGCAGCACCAGGAACGGATTTTAAACGAAAACAGCAAAAGCTGTAAGGAAAAATTATTTGAGATTGTCCGTATGCTGATTACGAATATTAAAACCCAGGGACAGGCAGCAAAAATCTTTTTCAGAGAAATGAAGAATCTAAGTGAAGAACGCCTTGCCATTGTTGTCCCAAAAAGAGATCAATTCCGTTTAAATATTGAAGGCTTGATCATTGAAGGGATGAAGCTCGGCGAATTCCGTCCCGATTTAAATGCTTCTATCATTACGTTTGGGATTCTTGGGATTACGAATTGGAGCTATCAGTGGTTTAATCCAAGCGGTAAATCCTCTGACAGCGAGGTTGCTGAAATTTTTGTGGAAATGATTCTAAAAGGAATTCAAGTAAAATAAATCGATGTAGAGGGTATTTTACACCTTTCTACGATCGTTTTCATACTGACTAGTTAGTATGAAATATGAATTTGGTGAACGAAAGTGGAGGGATACGATGCCACATCAAATAAGTCATGATACTATTCCGGTTCGAAAAGGTGAGTGCTTAAATCTTCCTATTCTTGAACAGTTTTTACGGGCTAATATTGAAAATTTGCCGAATCATCCACTTGAAGTTTTGCAATTTTCGGCCGGTCACTCGAATTTAACCTATCAATTAAGGATCGGGGATTGGGAAGCGGTGCTTAGACGTCCTCCTTTAGGTCCGGTTGCCCCCAAAGCCCATGATATGAAAAGAGAGTGTAAAATCCTTTCTGAACTTCATCCGATTTTTCCTGTGGCACCGAAACCGATATTATTTTCCAATAGGCTAGAGATTGTGGGCAGTCCGTTTTTTATTATGGAAAGGAAAAAAGGGATCGTTCTTGATAGTTCTTTTCCAGAGGGTGTTGGGGTAACGAAGGAGCTTTGCCGTCAGATTTCTGAAGTGATGGTTGAAAAGCTTGTTAAACTGCACTCGATTGATTATCAACAGACAGGTCTTGCCGAAATAAGCAAACCAGCGGGGTTTATGGAAAGACAGGTCCATGGCTGGATAGGAAGATATGAACGTTCTAAGACAGATGAGGTAGCTGAAGTGAATAGATTAATGAAATGGCTGGTGGATCATACTCCTAAAAAACACGAGGCAGCCATCATTCATTACGATTATAAATTGAATAACGCGATGTTTAATGAAAAGTTAACTGAAATGGTAGGTTTATTTGATTGGGAGATGACAACAGTCGGCGACCCGCTCGTTGATTTAGGGGCGGCGATGAGTTATTGGATTCAAGCGGATGATCCAGATTTATTGAAAAACGCATTTGGAAAGCCGCCGGTAACAGTTTTGGATGGATTTTTAGCAAGAAATGAATTTATTGATTTATATGCGAAAAAGAGTGGGCGGGATGTATCTACTATTCATTTCTATTTAACTTTTGCTTACTTTAAGCTTGCGGTGATTTGCCAGCAAATCTATTACCGCTATCAAATGGGGCAGACAACTGATTCACGTTTCGCTCATTTTAATCAATTTGTGAAAAGCCTTATTCAGCATGCCGCAGGAATTCGAGGAAAGTAGGAGATAAGATGAAAGTAATACAATTTAGTGAATATGGCGGTCCAGAAGTTCTTCAATTGGTGGAAAAAGAAAAGCCTGTACCAACTGGCCGTAATGTGTTAATTGAAATTAAAGCTATTGGCGTTAATTATGCGGACACCGCACGAAGGGAAGGTCAGTATGTGGTACCAACTCCGCTGCCATTTGTTCCGGGGGCAGAAATTGCCGGTGTAGTTAGCAAGGTGGGTGATCAAGTTAAAAATGTGTCGCCTGGCGATCGGGTTGTGACCTTGATTGAATCGGGCGGATATGCGGAATTTGCAGTTGTGGATGAACAATCCTTGATTCCCCTTCCTGAACAATTAGATTTCCGGACTGCAGCTGCTTTGCCACTCCAAGGCCTGAGTGCTTATCATATCTTAAAAACAATGGGGCGGTTGGAGAAGGGCGAAAGTGTTCTAATTCATGCGGCTGCGGGCGGTGTTGGGACGATTGCCGTTCAGCTGGCGAAATTGTTTGGTGCTGGGAAGGTGATTGCGACGGCAAGCAGTGCTGAAAAGTTGTCGCTTGCAGCGGAGATGGGGGCAGATGTTTTAGTCAATTATACCGAGGAAGATTGGGGGCTGCAGGTTCTAGAAGCGACCGGTGGCAGGGGTGTTGATGTTGCGCTTGAAATGGCGGGCGGAGAGGTGTTTAATAAAACGCTGAAATGTCTTGCTACTTTTGGCAGATTAGTGATTTATGGGGTGGCGAGCGGTGAGCAGAACCGTTTTTATCCGTCTAGCTTGATGGCACGAAATCAATCGGTCATTGGGTTTTTCTTGCCGCAAATAATGAGAAAACCGGAGTTACTGCAGCCGAGTTTGATGGAGTTACTTACTTATCTTGGGGACGGCAAGCTTAAGCTTACAATTGGGGGCGTTTACCCATTGCGGGAAGCTGCTTCTGTTCATCGTTTGCTCCAGTCTCGAAAGACTAGCGGTAAGTTGATTTTGGAGCCGTGAATTTATGGGGGAGTAAGTTAGTTGGTTGGTGCCCGTGCAGGTGGAAAATCGATTGTAGCGGGTACTGACAGGGTCTAATAGTACCCGTACAGATGAAAAAACGAGTTGCGCGGGCACTGACAAGGGTTCATGGTGCCTGTGCAGTTGTAAAAAAGAGTTGGCCGGGCACTATAAAAATGGGAATTTTAGAATTTGTAATTTTTTTACATTAACAGGCGGCAAAAATAGCAGCATCAAGCCATCAAACTATCACCAATAGCCCCGATAAACGACAAAATCACAACTCCCAATAGTAAAATTCTCTGAAAAACCAAATACCTCACACAAAACTTCCTCACCAATCCCAATTATTAATAAACTATGAACAAAGTTTTAAAGAGTATGTAAGAAATCCTCCATTTGGTTGATAAGCTCTAAAATTGGTATACACTTGAAATAGGTAGTTTTTTATGTAGGAGATGAATCATATTGAAAATACTCGTGATTGAAGATAATAAAAGTGTATGCACAATGATTGAAATGTTTTTTGCAAAAGAAGGAATACAAGGAGAATTTATCAATAACGGCCTAGAAGGCTATAACCGTTTTAAAAGCGAAACCTGGGACGCACTCATTGTCGATTGGATGCTACCGGGAATGGACGGAGTCACCATTTGCCGGAAAATTAGAGAAGATAAACATTCGGTGCCCATTATTATGCTAACCGCAAAAGACAGCGAGTCAGACCAGGTACTTGGCCTGGAAATGGGTGCCGACGATTACGTAACAAAGCCGTTTAGTCCTCTCACATTAATGGCAAGAATCAAAGCGGTAACACGGAGATTTCAAAACCAAGTAACAGATCCCCAAGAGGAATTTCTTGAGACCGAGCATTTTAAAATCAGCAAAAATACCCGAGAGGTAATTGTCGACGGGGAGAACATCACCAATTTAACGCCAAAAGAATTTGATTTGTTATATTATATGATCGAGCATCCAAAGCAAGTTTTCTCAAGAGAACAGCTGTTGGAAAGAGTCTGGGGCTACCAGTTTTACGGTGATGAACGGACCGTTGATGTTCATATTAAAAGGCTGCGGAAAAAAGTTGAAATGACAGGAAAACCTTTCTTCCACACTGTATGGGGAGTTGGATATAAATTCGATGAGTCGATTAAAACGGATGAAATTTAGGTATGCCTATCAACAATTTTTTAGCCATATTAGCATAATAATTGTTGCTTTTTTAGTTTTAAGTCTATTGTTTGCCCATTATATTGAAAGTTTGGTCTATGAAAATAAGGCGGATGAGCTGGTTTCATATGGCAAGGCCATTATATCCGATATTGACCACAATCCAGAGGATACTGGCCGAATTATCAATCAATACAGCACTGTCTTATCCAAAAGGAAAATGACCTTTAGTATGTTCGATCAAGGTTTTAATCTCTACTCGGTGGGTAAACGCGGGCCGACCATTACCAATTTAGAACCCGAACAATTAAGGGAGATCGCCAAAGGCCATACCCTTGTGGTCAATGCCGATTATAAAACCTTTGGTTCAGAAGGCGTAACCTTTGTCGTGAAACCGTATATAAATAATGGGCGATTTTACGGTGGTATTCTTATAGCTTCACCAATTAGCGGAACAAGTGCGATGATTGAAAAAGTTAATCAATTTTTACTCTATACCATTCTCATTGCACTGGGAGTTTCATTTTTACTTAGCTGGCTATTATCTAGATTACATGTAAATCGAATTAAACGGCTCCAAGAAGCAACATCGCAAGTATCAGCGGGGAATTACCACGTCAATGTGCCTGCTTCCAACTTTGATGAAATCGGTGAATTAGCCAGCGACTTTAACCGTATGGTCAATAAAATCAACCGTTCTATGGAAGAAATTGAAAGCTTGGAAAATCGGAGAAGGCAGTTTATGTCCGATGTTTCGCATGAATTACGAACCCCCTTAACGACCATCAGCGGGGTGATTGAAGGACTGAAAAACAATATGATTCCTGAGGGAGATAAGGAAAAAGGAATCAATCTTGTCAGTCAGGAAGCGAAACGATTGATCCGCCTCGTCAATGAAAACCTGGATTATGATAAAATCCGCTCGAATCAAATCCAGTTGTTCCGTGAAGATATACAGCTGCAGGAAGTGCTTGAAATTATTCAAGAGCAATTATATCTGCAAGCAGAAGAGAAAAGTAATCAAATTATTGTGGAAGCAGACCCTGATGTACATGTGAATGCGGATTATGACCGCCTCATTCAAATTTTGATTAACATCACTAAAAATAGTATCCAATTCACAACAAATGGAACGATTTGGCTGAGAGGCAGGTCGGAACAAAACGATACGATTATTGAAATTGAAGATACTGGAGTGGGTATTGACCCGAAAGAAGTTGAGAATATTTGGCATCGCTTTTATAAAGCGGATATCTCAAGAACCAGTAACCCATACGGAGAATTTGGCTTAGGGCTTTCGATTGTAAAACAATTGATTGTTCTTCATAACGGGGAAATTGATGTTTTTAGTGAAAAAGACAAAGGAACAAAATTCATCATTCGTTTTAAAAATGAAAAGAATGCTGCGGTGTAAAAGCTGCAGCTTTTTCATATGGAGAAAATAGTCGAGTTTTCATATTTTTTCTTGTATTATTACAAAACCATTTAAAGTTTGTTAATAATTTCGTCATATTTGTTGGATAAAGTAAGAATAAATACATGATTCAATAATAAGCAAAAGGAGATCGAAAGCTTATGAATTATAAAGATGATTTAAACCCAGAAAACGAACAAAACGAAACCCAATCCATTGACCTTACCATGCCGGCAAGCTCGCAAAACGAATCGGACGCAGAAAAACCAAATGTTGACCAAGAAACCAACACACATGATTTTGGCCGATCTGCCTATGAGGCTCATCATACACAAGAAACAAATTACAGAGAATATACTACAGCCTCTCATGGTGGAGAAGCAACCCGTTCCAAAGAAGAACCGAAACCCAACAATAAAAGAAATTTAAAAGGTTTCGCCTCAACCTTAGCTGCAGGTGTAATCGGGTCGGTATTGACCTTAACGATTCTACCGCATACAGACTATATGAAAAATTATTTTGAGAAAGCAGATAACCAATCTGCTGCAACGGAAGTAAAAGCAGTGACGGCACAGCCAACGGTGGCAAAAAGTTCGGGTGCATCCATTGCCGATACAGTTGAAAAGGTCTCAAAAGCTATAGTCGGAATTGAAAACTATCAAAAACAGCAAAATAGTGATTTCTTTGGTAATTCCAGCCCCTCCTCTCAAAGTGTTGAAACAGGCTCTGGATCTGGGGTGATTTTTCAAAAAAATAATAATGATGCCTATATCGTAACCAATAACCACGTAGTCGAAGGGGCTTCAAAACTTGAAATCTCTTTATATAATGGTGAAAAAACAAAGGCAGAGGTCGTTGGTACCGATGCTTTAACGGACTTGGCTGTCTTAAAAATTGATGCAAAATATGTGAATGCAACCGCAAGCTTTGGGGATTCATCCACACTTCGACCTGGTGATCAAGTGTATGCAATCGGTAATCCGCTGGGACTTGACCTTTCTAGAACAGTAACACAGGGAATTATCAGTGCAACCAACCGCAGCATTGCAGTTGATACCTCGGCAGGAAGCTGGGACACAAATGTCATTCAAACCGATGCTGCCATTAATCCGGGGAATAGCGGTGGTGCGTTAATCAATTCACAAGGACAGGTAATTGGCATTAACAGCCTAAAGATTTCAGAGAACGGCGTCGAAGGTTTGGGCTTTGCGATCCCGAGTAATGACGCGATTCCAATTGTCAATCAATTGATAAAAAATGGAAAAATTGAACGTCCATATATCGGCATTGGTCTCGAAGATTTAGATCAAATTCCTCAAATTTATTGGCAAAACCTGCCTAGCAGTGTCCAAAAGGGCGTGATGATTACGCAAGTGGATCCCCATTCAGCTGCTTCAAGTTCTGGGCTCGAAGTGAAGGATGTTATTGTTTCCATGAATGGCACGAAAATTGGGTCCTCTTCCGAATTACGTAAATATTTATATACGAAAGTGAATGTAGGAGATACCGTAAAGTTTGGGGTATACCGCAATGGCAAGCTCAAAACGATCGATGTAAAGCTATCTAAATAAGCTTTCATGTTTTGATGCAAAATAAGACCTAAAGAATCACGTCAGAGGTGATGAGATGAATCGGGTCGGAAAATATGCGAGCGGAAAGAATGTAGAGGATACCGAGCTGTTAAAAATGGTTCTGGATCTTCCAGAGAAGGATAAAATGCTGATGTGGTCTGAAGGGTATATCGACATTGTCATCGGAAAATTACCGGAATATGGGCAAGATATTTTGGTGAATCGCAAGAAGAAATGGGAAGACACGAAGGCTTATTATCAGGATCAGCTGAATGACATTCTTTCAAAGGAAGAGGTAAAATTGAAAATGAAGAGCGAACGCAAAGAGTTCGCTCTTTTTGTCATGCAGCATTATAAGGAATTTCAATCCTTATTGTTTTTATGCTATGACGGGAATTTAAAAGATGTTGATTTAAGGAAATTTGTTTTTCGCAGGCGATATGGTTCAAGAAAATCATATATAAGATAGTTTATAAGTAATAATTTAAAAGGTTTAAAATTTTTGAAAAAGTATATTTACTTTTTCGGTTTAAAGTTGTAAACTTTAAAATAATTCAGGCATAAACACTATAGATATAGTAAAAATAAGTTTTTTTAAAAAAATAAATAATTCCTTATCGCGAGTGGTGGAGGGACAGGCCCTATGAAACCCGGCAACCGCTGTTTGATTCAAACAGAAGGTGCTAAATCCTGCAGAGTATATACTCTGAAAGATAAGGGAGAGTCGAGGTGAAAAAGTGCTCTTCCTTTATGGGAAGGGCACTTTTTTTGCTCTCCATCATCATGGTTAACTTTTTCCTAAAAAAGGATGGAATTATATTATAAAAATAAATAAGGGGGATCATCATGAAGAAACTAGCATTAATAGTTACGATTTTTGCCTTTTTGTTAGCAGGCTGCTCAGGGGCAAATTCTTCTTCTTCAAAAAGCAAGGAGAAAGGTTCAGAAAAGAAGCGTGTTGCGTTAATTTTACCGGAAAAAATTGGGGTTAACCCTTTCTTCCAACAAATGGATGAAGGCGCTAAAAAGGCTGGAAAAGAATTTAACGTTGATGTAAAAACTATTGAGTCAACTGACCAAGCAGCAATTGAACAAAATCTTCGTACAGCTGTAGCGGAGAATTACGATTTGATCATTACTTCTTCCTTTGAGTCAGAAGATGCTTTAAAGAAAGTGGCAACTGAAAATCCAAATAAACAATTTGCCATCATTGATACAACCGTTGATTTACCAAACGTCCGCAGTGTAACTTTCCGTGAACAAGAAGCAGCTTATCTTTTAGGAGCAGCTGCAGGTCTTGCGACTAAAACGAATAAAGTCGGGATGGTTGTAGCCATCGATGCACCGTTAATGAAGAAATGGACAGGCGGCTTCCAAGAAGGATTGAAAGCAACGAATCCAAAAGCACAATTTCTTGTAAACTATGTTGGCAGCTTTACAGACCCAGCAAAGGCAAAAGAACTTGCCCTGCTTCAAGCCTCTAAGGGTGCAGATTTTGTTGCAGGTGCTTCAGCCGTTGGTGATTTAGGAGTATTTGAAGCAGCAAAAGAAAAAGGATTCTTTACTTCCGGACAAGATGTTGACCGAACCGAAGTGGATCCAAAGCATGTTGTTCTTTCTCAATTAAAGGGAACGGATGCGGCTGCCTACGAAACCATTAAAGATTTCGCAAAAGGCTCATACAAAGCAGGAGTGGTTTCCTATGGCTTGAAGGAAGATGGAGTCGGACTAACGTATGTAACAAAAGAAAGCAAGAGTCCGCTTAATCCATTTGTTGGACAAGCGAATATCGATAAGGTAAAAGCCATTAAAGATGACATCATTTCCGGTAAAGTAACGGTAACAGACCCGTTAAAATAATCGCTTAATCATAGTAGGGAAGCTATCTAAAGATTTTTAGAAGATAGCTTCCCTTTCACCATGAAAAACAGGTTTAAAGGGGGAAAAAAGGATGCCTCGATTGGAAATGAAAAACATGACAAAGCGTTACGGGAATTTTGAGGCAAACTCTGATGTATCGTTTACCTTAAATCCCGGGGAAGTCCATGCCATCGTGGGGGAAAACGGGGCAGGAAAAACTACACTTATGCGCATGTTATATGGATTAGAACAGCCGAGTGCCGGCACTATTTTGCTGGATGGCAAGAAGGTTGACTTTAAGAGTCCATTAGATGCTCTAAGTCATGGCATCGGTATGGTTCATCAGCATTTTATGTTAATTCCAAATTTAACGGTGACAGAAAATATTGTCATTGGCCGCGAGCCTAAGAAGGCAGGATTTTTTAATCGTAAGAAAGCGGCTGAATTGGTTTCGGAAATTTCAAACAATTTTGGAATTCCTGTTAGACCAACCGTTAAGGTGTCGGAGTGTTCTGTCGGGGAACAGCAGCGCATCGAAATTGTCAAAGTCCTTTACCAAGGGGCCGACATCATCATTTTGGACGAACCGACAGCGGTGTTAGCCCCTTTAGAGGTAAAAGAATTGCTGAAGACGATTCGGTTTTTAGCAGAAAAGGGGAAGAGCATCATCCTTATTACCCACAAGCTGCATGAAGTAATGGAAGTGGCAGATCGGGTAACGGTATTAAGAGGAGGTAAGGTAACTGGAACTTTTCAAATCGCGGATACGAATGCAGATGAATTAGCGAAAAGGATGGTTGGCCGGGACCTCGTTCAATTAAAGGATCGTAAACAAACAGTTGGAAATGAGTTCCTTAAGGTTCAGGGAATAACGGTCCAAGGGAAATCCGAAAAACCTTTACTCGATGGTATTACCTTTTCTGTTTCTGAGGGTGAGATTGTCGGGATTGCCGGTGTTTCCGGCAATGGCCAATCCGAATTGCTTCAGGCGATATCGGGACTGATCGAGGTGGAGCAAGGCAGGATTGAATTAGGGGGAACAGAGATTACTCTTTCGTCCGTTAAGTATAGAAGAGAAGCGGGTTTAGCCCATATCCCGGAAGACCGCTATTTATGGGGGGCGGCAAAAGAGGCAAGTGTCGAAGAAAATGCCTTTATGGGATACCATCGTAACCCTGTTTTTTCGAAAAAGAATTGGTTATTAAAAAGAGATTTTCAACAAATCGTCAAAAAATGGATTGGCAAATATTCAATAAAGGCTGGTGACTTAAACAACAACGCCGGGAATTTATCTGGCGGAAATTTACAAAAACTGATCGTTGCCAGAGAGCTCGGACACGAGACACCATTTCTCATCGCTGCTGAACCGACAAGAGGGGTTGATATCGGTGCAATGGAGGTCATTCATGATGCCCTTATGGAAAAACGAAACGAGGGTGGAGCGATTCTTCTCGTCTCTTCTGAGTTAACGGAAATTATGACTTTATCGGACCGAATCCTTGTTATGTATGAAGGCAGAGTGGTTGGGGAGTTATCCGGGAAAGAGGCAACCGAAGAAAAATTAAGTATTTTGATGGCAGGAGGAACTTTAAATGAATCGATTGAGACAACAGCTTAATGCCCTAATACAGCCGATTCTAGCCATCGTTCTTGGCCTGATTGTTGGTATGGCGGCCATTCAAATCGTCCATGGATCGATTATCCAAACCTATACCGAAATGTGGAATGGCGCCTTTGGGAACTTCTATTTCGTTACTTCCACTTTAGCGAGAGCGACTCCAATTTTACTCATTGCCCTAGGTGTCGGGTTTGCATTTCGAGCTGGGGTCTTTAATCTTGGTGCGGAAGGGCAGCTGGTTTTTGGCGGAATTGCTGCAGCCTTAACGGCGTTGTATTTACCCGGACCATTCGTTGTGAAAATGATCGGTGCCCTTTTGGCAGGAATTATGGCGGGAGGAGTATGGTCACTATTAGCCGGCTGGATGGAGTTAAAGTTTAAGGTTCAATTGGTTATTTCTACCTTGCTCTTAAACTATATTGCTACTTATTTTGCTAGTTATCTAGTTTCAAAACCGTTTCAAGACCGGACCGGATCGGCTGCATTAGCCCAGACCAAAATGCTTGATGCACATCTCTGGCTGCCAAAATTATTTGCGGGTATGCCCTTGCACCTTGGATTTGTCTTCGCTATCCTATTTGCCCTCGTGTTATATATTTGTTTCCGATTTACTTCGACAGGGTATCAAATTTCCATGCTGGGAAAAAATCCTTTTTTTGGGTCCTATGGGGGGATTCATAAGCAAAAAATTACGCTACTCTCGATGTTTATCAGCGGGGCTTTATCAGGACTTGCCGGTACGTTTGAAATTATGGGGACACATTACCGTTTTATTGACGGTGCCTTAACTGCTCCAAGCTATGCCTGGACAGGCTTAATGGCTGCCTTATTGGCCAATTCGAATCCGATTGGGACCATCTTTACATCGATTTTACTTGCTGCATTGCAGACAGGAGCGATGGGAGTAGAACGAAATACAGATGTACCGCTTGAGATTTCTAGCGTGATTCAGGCCGTCATTATTCTATTTATATCAGCTAAGTTTGCTTTTAAAGGCTTTAAAGTCATCAAGAAAAGGAGGAAGGCAGATGGAGCAGCTGTTTGATGTTTCGTTGTTAAGTTCAACCATCCGCATGGTGGCTCCGATTCTGTTAGCTGCACTTGGCGGAATGCTTTGCACCCGGGTCGGAATTTTTAATGTGGGCTTAGAAGGGCTGATCATAACAGGTGCCTTCACAGCGGTTGTTGGAAATTACTATACTCATAACCTAATTTTAGCTGTCCTCATGGCCGCAGCGAGCAGTGTGCTGCTTTCACTTTTATTTGGCTTTATGACGATTAAAATGAAGGCCAATGAAATTGTGGTTGGGGTCGCGATTAACTTTTTAGGATTAGGCCTGACGACTTTCTTTTTACGAACGATCTTTCATGTGAAAGGTGCGTATTACAACAAAGATATGGAGGGCTTACCACACTGGAAGATCCCAGTGATCGATAAAATTCCTTTTTTAGGTGATGTTTTTTCTGGGCACTCCCCATTTGTTTATTTGGCCATTATTCTAGCCATTTTATTCTATATCTTTTTTTACAAAACCGTTGCAGGTTTTCGTATGCTTGCTGTTGGATTCAATGCAGCAGCTTCCAAAACAGTCGGTATAAAAGTACAGACCTGGCAATACTTAGCCATTGCCTTATGCGGTGCGCTTTGTGGGCTTGCAGGTGCACAGCTTTCTTTGGGGCAGGTAACGATGTTCTCAGAAGGTATGAGTTCCGGCAGGGGATTTATTGCATTGGTGGCAATGATGCTGGGACAGTCACATCCTATTGGAGTTTTAGCTTCAAGTCTTTTATTTGGATTAATGGATGCATTAAGTACAAGATTACAAGGTTTATCGGTTCCGACTCAATTTACAATGATGATCCCGTTTGTCTTAACACTTCTCGCCATGTTCTTCTTAAAGGATAAGGGCGTCGATCAAAATCAATCAGGCCAGCAAAGCTCTCGTTAAGGAGGAGAAAATAGAATGAATAAAGCAGAAAAAATTAAAAAAATGAAAGTACCGGTTAATGATAATCCTGAATTATCTTCCCGGCTACCACAAGGGCAAGTTCTCACGGAACGGTTCCCAATTCTTCATGAGGGAGAAATCCCAACTTATGATTTAGACACTTGGACACTCAAATTATTTGGTGAACTTGAAGAGGAAAAGGTTTTAAAGTATGCAGATATTCTAGCCCTGCCACAATCCTCTGTTACCTGTGATATACATTGTGTAACAAGATGGTCTAGGTTTGATAATACGTTTCAAGGCGTTCTTTTTAAAGATTTTCTAGAAGCTGCTGGAGTAAATCCAACTGGAAAATATGTGATGGTCCATGGCGATCAGGATTATACTGCCAATGTACCACTTGAAGATTTATTACGGGATGACTGTCTTTTAGCACATACTTTTGAGGGAAAGCCGCTTTCTGCTAAGCATGGCTGGCCGCTTCGCCTTGTGCTGCCGCATTTATATTTCTGGAAAAGCGTCAAATGGGTGCGGGGATTCCAATTTATGAAGGAAAACCAACCGGGCTTTTGGGAACAAAACGGTTTTCATTTAAATGGCGATCCCTTTAAAGAGGAAAGATTTTCAGGAGAAGATCTGCCAATTCCAGAGGATGAATGGGAGCACAAAGATTATGACTAATAAGCTGCCAAATTTAAAAATCAATCTAGAGGAGCTGCCAAAACGAGTTCTAGTCTGCGGTGACCCTTTTCGGGCAAAAAAAATTGCCTCTCTACTTGAAAATGCCACGCTTTTAGCAGAAAGCAGGGAGTATCATAGTTTCAAAGGAAAATGGAACGGTGTCGAGGTAGGCGTGGTTAGTCATGGGGTAGGTTCTCCTGGTGCAGCCGATTGTTTTGAAGAATTGGCCCTTGGGGGAGTACAGCAAATCATCCGGGTCGGAACAGCCGGCTCCTATCAAGCTGATGTAACACCGGGCAGTCTTGTGATTAGTAAGGCCGCTGTCCGTTGTGACGGGCTGACAAGCCAGTTAGTCCCGCAAGGTTTCCCTGCTGTTGCGGACGCTAAGATTGTGGAGGCGTTAGTTGATGCAGCGAAAAGGAATGAACTTGATGTTCATTCTGGAATCACCTTGACCTTAGATGTATTTTATCAAGGAGTTTTGGAATTTCCTCATGCCCTTTATCAGAAGGCCGGTGTTCTTGCAGTTGAAATGGAAATTTCCGCTTTATATATCATTTCGTCTTTAAGAGGAATGAAGGCTGGAGCGATTGTGGCCATTGACGGTTATGCCGATGCCGATTTACGAAATACATACAATCCGCATACGGACAAGGTTAAAGAGGCAGTGGATGATGGAATAAAAATAGCCTTAGATGCCTTGGTTACACTTTATAAAAGGCTGTTTTTACAAAGAATATTGTTTTTAGAATAGATAAAAGGGCCTGTTGATTAAGACTCAATCGTCTTTGAAATCAACATCTCAGTCTAAATGAGGGATTCATTCGGACTTGATCGCCTTGGAAATCTTCAGCTTTGTACAATAGTTTTAATGTGAGTAAAATCAGTAAGAGAGCAACAAAGTTCATGAAAACAGCCAAAAAATTATTGGTCATCACTTCCCTCCTAAGAATATGCTATAGGTGAACAACATGGAGGTGGCGTGATGGCTGTAGTGAGGGCAAGAAAATCCGATATCGACCTGTTAGCCAGGTTGCTTCGGGCTGAAGGTGAGGGAGAAGGGGATCTTGGGATGCTTCTCATCGGGAATGTGGGAATTAACCGAATACGTGCAAACTGTTCTGATTTTAAAGGACTTCGCACCATTCCGCAAATGGTGTTTCAACCACATGCATTTGAAGCAGTTACACATGGATATTTTTATCAATCACCAAGATCATCTGAAAGACGTTTAGCGCAAAAGGTAATCGACGGGCAAAGATTTTGGCCGGCAAAATTCAGCCTATGGTATTTTAGACCGGATGGTGATTGCCCAAGTACATGGTATGATCAGCCGTTTGTTTCTCGATACAAGCTGCATTGCTTTTATGAACCAACATCCGACACATGCGCGAATGTATATAATACTTTTTAACACTCATAGAGCCGTTATGCTGACGGCTCTATTTTATTTAAAGACTGTGTTAAAGAACAATGTTGATTTTTCAAAACAAAGTTGATTGGAGCGGAAAACACACCTAAGTATGAATTAGAATATCATTAAATTCCATCTGGTCGAATAAGTTTTTCTCTTGGACATATATGTAGTAAAAAGAGTATAGGACAAGGATGGATTGCATGGTAAAAAAAATGATGGTTATTGGCTTTGGGAGTACATTAATTGGTATCGGTCTAAATGGATTTATTATTCCATTTCATTTAATCAATGGCGGGTTTATAGGAATAAGCCTGATTATAAATTATCTATGGGGATTTAAAGCCGGATTAATTTTCATTCTCCTTAATTTTCCTGTCTATATGTTTGCCTTTAAATCCAATCCGCTTTATTTTATTAATGGGATTATTGGAGCCATCATCTCCGGACTGATGATTGAATTGCTGATTCCATTAAACGGCGTCATCCATTTACCGATTATGAGCAGTGTGATTATCGGTGCAGTCATCATTGGGATTGGGGTCGGGGTGATGTTAAGAAATCATGTTAGCCCTGGAGGAATGGATTTACTAGCATTGCTTTTGGCAAAATGGTCAAAGGTCAATGTCGGTGTGATTATTTTTGCAATGGACACAATGATCATTTTTGCTGCCTTGTTTTTGCTCCAGGATGCAAAACTTTTTTATTCGCTGTTGATTGTCTCGATTGTTGGATTGCTTGCAAGCATGATTACTTCTTTTCGCGGTGTGCAATTTTTTATTTCTTAATCTTTGGAAACTATTTTTGGAAGCACATTTATTTTGATAAACTATTAGAGGGAACTAAAATAAATATTTAAGGTGCAGGCAGGATAATGAAACCAATTGATGATCATTTAAAGGAAAATTTAACGATTTTATTTGTGGGATTTAATCCAAGTATTCGTTCAGGTGAAGTAGGGCATCATTATGCAAATCCAAACAACCGCTTTTGGAAAATTCTTTTTGAAGCGGGGCTGACACCAAGAAAATATGAAGCCTCAGAGGATGGGGATTTAGTAGAAAGGGGTTATGGGTTCACTAATATTGTGGCCAGGCCAACTAAGGCGGCGGATGAAATTACCAAGGAAGAATATCGCGAGGGTAGAGAAATTTTAAAAGAAAAGATTCAACGGTTTAAACCGAAAGTGGTTTGTTTTGTCGGGAAAGGCGTGTACCAGGAATATAGTGGCCGAAAAACGGCGCCATGGGGGGTACAAACGGAATCGGTTGTTCCGGGGACGATTGATTTTATCGCACCATCCTCAAGTGGACTTGTCCGAATGAGGATGGAGGAGATTGTTGAGATATACAAGCAACTAACCAAATTAATTGAAGAATAAAAACATCGAGGGGCGTGCCTTCGATGTTTTTGCTATTTTAATATCCAAATTTCTTTTGATAATGCGTAAGGGCGATTAACGGGAAAACATAGCGGTAGCTGTGATAGTGGATGTAAAAGGCGCCCGCCATACCTTGGCCCTTTGGATAGTCTATTGTCCAATCCTCTTTTTCGAGCGAAGCGAGCAAATACGAAATTCCCCTATCAATCTCTTTTGTTGGCTGATCCGTTGCTGCGATCAAGGCATCAAGTGCCCAGGCGGTATGCGTCAACGTACTTGCGCGGAGCGGGACATAGGTTTCCTGATTATCACTGTGACAAGATTCGCCCCAGCCACCATCATCATTTTGAGTGCTCTTCAGCCAATTTACCGCCTTTACGACAGCCGGTTCAGCGGCAGGGACTCCGACCGATAAAAGTCCTGTGATCGCTGCCCATGTCCCGTAAAGGTAGCAAATTCCCCATCTTCCATACCAAGATCCGTTCTTTTCCTGGTTTTTTATAAGCCATTTGACAGCTTTTTTCACATCCTCATGGTTGCGTGATAGATTCGTAAAATTCCCGAAGAATTCAAGGGTCCGGCCCGTAAGATCTGCACAAGTAGGGTCCAATAACATATACTTCCCTTTTTCAACGGGTAAAAACTCAACAATCTTCGAATTGACGTTTTTTTCAAAGGCTGCCCAGCCGCCATCATCATTTTGCATCGAAAAAATCCAATTAATCCCTCGATCCCAAGTGTTAAGATGAGTGGAAGCGATTCTTGAAATCGAGCGCAGTGAGGCGGTGGTATCATCAACATCCGGGAGTATATGGTTCACATGGGAAAACCCCCAGCCCCCCGGCAGACTGTTCGGATTATGAATCACCCAATCACCGAACTTATGATGCTGCCTTTCTAATAAATATTGGTTTGCCCTCACGATCATTGGATCTTCCGGTACAATACCTGCCCCCTGCAGCGCATAACCAATTAATGAGGTATTCCAAACATTTGCCGTCGTGTACTGCATATGGGGCAGGCCTTTGATCTCACATTTCATAGACTTAATTCCATTTACCGCATTGATAATAATCGGGTCTGTCTTTTTGTACCCCAGTGAGAGGAGTGCGAAAATCATTAAAAATGTGCAGCTATAATAGCTGTAAAACGTACCATCCGTCTCTATTCGGTCGAGCATATATTTTTTGGCCCGTTCGATGGCTAATCTGTGGAGGTCACCAGGTAATCCGAGTAAATTTTTCACACCATCTTCAAGGAAGGAAAACAGCGACCGCATTTCGCTTGTTCGAATCCATGGGTCAGGTGTGTTTCGGTCTATCTGCAATTCCGATAAATTTGGACTTTTTGCTGTGGTGAGGGTGAACTTTTTATCTGCCAAAATCATAATGGGAGTAAGATTTGCCCTGCCGAAAACGGAAAAAGAGTAAAAGTTAACGGGGAAACTAAGCGGCAAAAGAATGATTTCAACCGGCATCGGAGAAAATTTCGGCCAGTTATATTGTCCGGTTATGGCCAGCATCACCTTTGTATACATGCTTGCTTCTTCTAAGCCGCCATTCGCCAAAATAAATATTTTGGCTGCCCTCAAACGTCGGTCGTTCTTTTGATAATACCCTGAATAAAGTAGAGCGTAATAGGCCTCAATGGTGGCTGTCAGATTTCCTTCGCCCTCATCGTAAAATATTTTCCAAGCCCCATTCTTTTCCTGCCTGGATAATAATCGCTCAGCTAACCCTTGGATTAATTCTTCATCATGTAATTCCAATGTCCTTAATAAAATAATCATATATGCATCTGTTGAAATTCCTGTTTCAAAGGGATAGTTCCATGAGCCGTCGGGAGATTGATCATTCTTCAGCTTTCCTACAATCCAGTCGATGCCCTTACTTGCAGTGATCATTCTATAATCTCATTCCTCTCCCATTAATGGATTCTTATCTATACATATTCCCTTTAGGTAAGGAGAATTCGTAGGGGAGGTGCTGCGTCATATTTTTTCTGCGAAATCGTGAAAAATCTCCGCTTGAAAGTATTGCCGAAGAACTGAAGAAGAAAAGCAAACTGATGGGGAAGGCTTCTGTTCATGAAGAGCTGTTACCGAAACAGGATCGCTTACTGTTAAAACAAATAAGGCTGAAAACCCAAGAACATAATCTAAATAATGTCACAAGGACGCGAGCGTATTTTGAATTTTATCAATACCATCCCGAAATACATTGGGCATTTTTAGGTCATATGGTTTCAAGGAACGGCGGTTTTAATATGACCGATTTAAAAGGAGAATTTTTGACGAGATTGTTATCGAAAAAAGAAAGGAATTCATTTTTTTCCTTTCTGGAGCGGGGTAATTGGCTGATTTTCCAGGATGCCTATCCACAATTTTTACTTTATCGCGAAAGCCTTACTGTCCATAAACCGTTATTTTACTTATTTCCATACCTAAATATTTCGACCTTCATGGAAACCATTTGGAATCATTTTTGGCAAAATCATGACACCTACATCCTTACGATGGCCCTTATTGTCAATGAGCAAAGCTATTTAGAAAAGAGAGTCGTGCAAAATCCTCAATATAAGAAGGAGGTGTTCAATAAACTGGAGTTTAAACTGCAGGATTTGCTTTCCTTTAACCAAATTCTTTTTCCGTATGGAAATAAAAAGATGGTTGGCCAGACCCTTCATCAATTTGGCTCGGTCAATGAGCGAATTCTATTAGGTAAACGATTATATGCTGTTTTATATCAGGACCGGGAGATTTTTGAGGGTGTGGTAGAATGGGCAAAAAGTCATCCGCATACAGGTTCAAGAAAGGATTACTGGCCGGATGTTTTCAATCATGTCAATGAAGGAGTTCCGGGCCTGGCTTACCAGCTGCGTTTAAAATCCTGCCGTCTGCGGCCTGGTGAAAGAAAAATATTTAGTCCCAATTTGGAATCCGCTTGGAAAAATCGATCTCATCCTGAAGCGGAAAAAGGTGATTGGTTTCTCGACTGGCGAGTTGTGGATTATTTAAAAGAGGACAATGAATCTTATGATGGGGAGATTAAGAATGAATACTGTAAAACACTTGAACGGCTCGAGCTTGCCGCCCTTGCGAAAAAAGCGATATCTATTTTGGATTAAGACGTATATTCCGGCAATGCTGCTTGGCTCACTTCTTGGAACGTATTTAGACCTTTATTTTGTTGAAAAACAAATGTATCGTTTTCCAATTCGGCCCTATCCTGAAATTTTTTCGATTAATATTGTGTTCACCCTTGTGGTGCTTCCTGTCTTTATTTTTATTTATCTTTATTTGATGAAAAAGGTAAATGGTTGGGGGAAGGCGGGAATTGTCCTATTTTTAAGTCTTTTCATGCCAATCATGGAAAAGTTATTAGAGATGATAGGGATGTTCGCTCATTCCAGTGAATGGAAACACCTTTATACGGCAGGAGGCTATTTAATTTTTTTAACGGTGATTTATAGCTTTTTTCATTGGATGGAGAATAAAAACAAAAGCCAAGACTAATGTCTTGGCTTTTCAGGTACCCGCGTAAGCGGCACCTGCCCCTTCCGTCCGTACAGTGGTTAAGTGTCCCGCAACAAGCGAATGTTCGGAAGGGTACCTCTAGCTTACCACAAATTTGGAAAAAATAAAGATGGTTTCAAACTTTCTTTTCTTGTTTAAAAAGTGTTAATTTAATTAGGTTCTACGTGGACATGGACATCAAAGACATGATGTTCCTTTATCAATTCATTTTCAACTTTGGTTGCAATATCATGAGCTCCACGAATATCTAAATCAGAATTTACTAGGATTACGATGTCCACAACCACGTTATTTCCGTAATTCCTAGCCTTAATGTCTTGAACACCTTTTACACCATAACACTTAATAATCGTATCTTTATATGATTCTATTTGTTTTACATCAAAACCATCAGTTAAATGATGCGATGTATCTCTAAAAATCTCCCAACCAGTCTTACAAATTATGAGTCCAACAATTATAGCAGTAATAGGGTCTAACCAAGGAAGGCCAAACTGGGCACCCATAATTCCGATGAATGTTCCTACGCTAACCCATGCATCTGAGAGATTATCCTTCGCTGCGGCCATTACCGATTGACTATTAATTTCCGATGCTAGTTTTTTATTATACCGATATACAAGATACATGACGAAAGCACAAAAGAGTCCAGTCCATGCCGAAACTAAGTCTGGAGATCCGTTTTCTCCGCTAAAAGTACTAGAAATCGCTTCATATGTAACTTGTATTCCGACACCAATCATAATAAACGAAGCAACCATTGAGGCAACTGTTTCTGCCTTCCAGTGACCATAAGGATGGTCGTCATCAGCAGGTCGCTGTGATAATTTTAGTCCAATCAAAACCGCAATCGATGCAATTATATCTGTGGCATTATTTAAACCATCTGCTTTTAAGGCTTCGGAATTGGCTGCATAACCAATGAATAATTTTAATGAGGACAAACAAATATAGGCAATAATACTTATAATTGCTCCTCGTTCTCCTCTTTTAAGATCTATATATCCTTGCTCATTCATTTTTCTATCCTCCACTATTTCTCCTTTCTATTATTAAATAAAAATATCTAGTGGGTCTAGAGAAACCTTTTGTCCCTTTTCTAACTTAGTAATGAGCATGAAAAAAAGTTTCTTATGGCAAACAATTGATAAGAAAAATGAAAACAACTATAATTCTTTACCCATAAAAAAATAAGGGGGGTTTTTTATACCCCTCCTTTTTTGCGAACGCTTTATCTTAAAGTTTTTAATGCACCGCTCCATGCGATAAGTTGATCAAGCATAGCATTTACATTATTAAGATGTAAATCTTGAGGTTTAAAATTGGATCCGTTCTCGAAATCCGTAAATAATGATAATGTTGGATGTACTCGAACATCAGCTATTAGTAGCTCACCACAGATTCCACGTAAATGTTCAGCCGCACGAGCACCGCCAGTAGAGCCATAGCTGACAATACCTGCTGCTTTATTATTCCATTCATCACGAGCAGAATCTAATGCATTTTTTAATGCACCTGTAATACTGTGATTATATTCCGCAACGATAAATACAAAACCGTCTAAAGAAGCCAGCTTTTCTGACCAAGTTTTTAATCCAGGTTCATCTCCTGCAGTTGTAAAAACAAATGGCAGATTGAATTGGGCAATATCCACAATCTCATAATCTGCATCCCCACGTTTATCAGCAATTCCTTTAACCCATTCTCCAACTTGCGGACTCACTCTGCCTTGGCGTGTACTACCTAAAATAATTCCTATTTTTAGTTTTTCATTTGCCATTACTTCTTCCTCCTTTGTGGAATTTCCGAATAATTTGTTTAAAAGACCCATAAGATCAACTGCCTCTTATTCATATCCTTTTGCTCTTTCTCTTAATGGCTCTAACAATTTTATTATGAGGAACGAAGTCATACTCTATTCCTAAACTCCTTAGTTACAGTTGTTTGAAATGAAGGAAAATAGTTGATATAATAACTTCTTGGGTTAGGTATGAAAAAATCAGTATTAGGAGATGAATGGAATGACAAAAAAGGGATACATATCAATGCAAAATGGAAACAAAATCGAATTTGAACTTTATCCAAACGAAGCACCTGGTACAGTTGCTAACTTTGAAAAATTAGCAAAAGAAGGCTTCTACAATGGATTAACATTCCACCGTGTCATCCCTGGCTTTGTAAGTCAAGGCGGGTGCCCGAGCGGTACAGGGACTGGCGGTCCTGGTTACACCATCAAATGTGAAACTGAAGGAAATCCGCATAAACACGTTCCAGGTGCGTTCTCAATGGCACATGCGGGCAGAGACACTGGCGGCAGCCAATTCTTTATTGTTCACGAATCACAGCCTCACCTAAATGGTGTTCACACCGTTTTCGGACAAGTGACTTCAGGACTTGAACATGCAAAAGCAATGAGAAATGGCGATGTAATGGAGAAAGTCGAAGTATTTGACGAAGAATAGGATTTGAAAAAGGCTGTCCGGAAAGTTTTCTTTTTGGACGGCCTTTTTTGTGTTTTTGGGGGGAATTCAGCTTCGCAGATAAAGTCGGGCTTTACGCAGATAAAAAAGCCTTAACCGCAGATAAATCAATATGCATCACAGATAAATTTCATTTTTACGCAGATAAATTATTCAAAATCCGGGCAAATTATCTTCAAATCCTAATTTTGGGGGGCTATATGAAGAAATTTGCTTTTATTTTCATTTCCTTACTGGTATTTTTTATCGGTTCTCCTGTTTTTGCAGCAAAAAATGTACCTTACAAATTAAAAGCGGCCATTATTATTGATGATTTCGGCGGTGGAACCGGGGGTGTGCGTGACTTTTTAGAAGGAGATATACCAATTACAGCTGCCGTTATGCCTTTTACAGAAAAATCAAAGGAACATGCCGAATGGGCTCATAAAAATGGTTTTGAGGTTATCGTCCATTTACCGATGGAACCGAAAAGAGGAAAAAGATCATGGCTCGGTCCAAAACCGATTACCGTAGATCTTTCTCCAAAAGAAGTAAAAGCTCGTGTTGAGGAGGCGATTAGTACCGTCCCATATGCTGTAGGACTGAACAATCATATGGGTTCACTTGCGGTGGAGAACGAGCCAATTGTCCGGGCGATAGTAGAAGTTGCCAAGGAAAAAGGTCTCTACATTATTGATAGTGGGACAAGTCCACAGAGTAAATTTCCAAAAGTCGCTGAAGAATTAGGTGTACCGCTTTTAAAAAGAGATGTGTTTCTTGATGATATTTCATCGTCCTCATATGTGAGAAAACAAATGATTCGACTTGCAAAGGTGACAGAAATCAAGGGACAAGGGATTGCAATTGGACATGTCGGGATTACGGGAAAAGTTTGTTCGATCGGTATTTTTGAATCACTAGATGAATTTAATAAGCGACAAATTAAAATCGTACCTGTGTCAGAGCTCTTTGCTAAAAAAATGAAGAAGAAAACATTTCCCCTTTATTAATATAGGATTTAAACGTCGAGCTATTTAAGAGTCGGCGTTTTTAATTTCGAAAATTTAATTTCATTTTTCTTAAATGCTTTTTAAATATTGAAAAAATTAAAAATACAGCTTGATTGTTAGGTAATTCTGTTATAAAATTAGAAAAATTAAAAAGTTAAATAAATGGAAACACATTGAATGGGAGTATTAAGGAATATTTATTGCTTAGAGAGCTGTCGGTTGGTGAGAGACAGTCAATAAATTCCCCAACTCGCCCAGGAGTGGTAAAGCTGATAGGTAGGCTTTACCGGTTGACAGCCGTAATCAAGTCATGAAGTGGGTTCGTTTGTTTGTATGCGAATCAAAAAGAGTGGTACCACGTAGGCAAAGCCTGTCGTCTCTTATGAGATGATAGGCTTTTTTATTTTAACTAAACGAACGATAAAAAAATATAAAGGTGGTCGTCAGAATGAAAAACGTTCAAAAGTATTCTAGAGGATATTTTATGCCCCCAGTGAAAAGCTTGAAATGGACAGACAAGGAGTACATAGAGGAAGCTCCTACATGGTGCAGTGTGGACTTAAGAGATGGAAATCAGGCTTTAATCGTACCAATGAGTTTGGAGGAAAAGCTGGAATATTTTCAATTGCTTTTGGATGTAGGTTTCAAGGAAATAGAAGTCGGTTTTCCTGCTGCATCGGATACAGAATATACTTTTTTACGTACCTTGATTGAAAAGGATCTGATTCCGGACGATGTAACGATTCAAGTGTTAACACAGTCCAGAGAACATATTATAAGAAAAACGTTTGAATCGCTTCAAGGAGCAAAAAAAGCTGTCGTACACCTTTACAATTCGACATCATTGGCACAGCGTGAGCAAGTTTTTCAAAAAACGGAAGAAGAAATTATCGACATTGCTGTAACTGGAGCAAAACTACTTAAGAAATATTCTGCTGAAACCGAGGGGAATTTCCAGTTTCAATATTCACCGGAAAGCTTCACGGGTACAGAGATGGAGTTCGCACTTGATATATGCAACCAGGTACTTGATATATGGCAGCCTACTGCCGAGAACAAGGTGATTATCAACCTTCCGGCTACAGTATCAATGTCAATGCCTCACGTTTACGCAAGTCAAATTGAGTATATGAGTGATCATCTGAACTACCGAGACAATGTGATCCTGTCACTCCATCCACACAATGACAGGGGAACAGGGGTTGCAGATGCAGAGCTGGGAATGCTTGCCGGAGCGCAGAGAGTAGAAGGAACACTGTTTGGAAATGGCGAGAGAACAGGAAACGTCGACATCGTAACGCTTGCCTTAAATATGTTTTCGCACGGAGTAAATCCAAAGCTTAATTTTGAAAATATCCCTACCATCCTTGGCAAGTATGAAGAATTAACAAGAATGAGGGTTCCTGAAAGACATCCATATGGCGGTGAACTTGTCTTTACTGCATTTTCAGGATCCCATCAGGATGCGATTGCAAAAGGGATGAACTGGCGTGAGGAAGAGGAACGTCAGTATTGGACAGTACCTTACCTATTGATTGATCCAAAGGATATTGGAAGACAGTATGAGGGAGATATCATCCGTATTAACAGCCAATCCGGTAAAGGGGGCATTGGTTATGTGCTTAAGCAAAATTATAGGCTTGATCTGCCTGCGGAAATGCGTGAAAGCTTCGGATATCATGTTAAAAATGTATCGGACCGTTTGCACAAGGAGCTTATGCCAAATGAAATCTATGACATTTTCATCAATGAATATGTGAATATTAATACTCCTGTTGAGTTTATCAATTACCGATTTACTCAAAATGAAAATTATGAAACCAATTTATCCATCAAAATCGATAACGAGGTTCATGAAGCATTAGGTGTGGGGAATGGAAGACTGGACGCAATTAGCAATGTTCTCCAAACGACATTAGGTATTCAATATAAAGATTTACTTTATAAGCAGCATGCTTTAGAAATCGGCTCGGGATCAAATGCTGTATCTTATGTAGGGTTTACCGCATTGGATGGTGCTGTTTATTGGGGCTGTGGGATTGACGCAGATATTATGACCTCCTCTGTAAAAGCTCTGTTTAGTTCAGTTAACAACATGATATCCAGTGTCAAACCAAAAATTGAAACAGGATATTCTCTTTCAAATAAATAAGCAGGCTATAGAAATAGTGCCTTTGCTGTTTTTAGTGGTCAAGTTGGATCAACTCGTAGGGTTTAATACTATTAGCATTCAATTTGTTATTGAGATTAAATATTAAATGTACTATAATTACAGTATTAAAGTTCATGGATGTTAAGTAATGTCAAATTGCTTACTTCTATGTTGTTTTTATATTTTTATTGGTGAGACGGATAACTAGTAGGATAAACTGCTTAGATATTAGCCCGCCATAAAATAGTTTGTGTAAAGTCATACACACACTATTTTATGGCGGGCTTTTTATTTTGGAAAAGGGAGAGTTTACATTGTCTGAAATAGTGAGAGTGAAGATAAATGGCAAGGAACGTGAGGTAGAAAAGGGGCTTCGTATTCTCGACTATCTGTTGCAACAAGGAATAGAGCACCCGCATATCTGTTATTCAGAGGTATTAGGGCCAATCCAAACCTGTGATACGTGTATGTGTGAGATCGATGGAAAAATTATGCGGGCCTGTTCTACGATAATGGAGGAAGGAATGAATATTATGACTTCCTCAGAAATGGCCAAAACTGCACAAACAGAAGCAATGGATCGTATTTTGGAGAATCACTTACTTTATTGTACGGTTTGCGACAATAATAACGGGAATTGTCGTGTTCATAATACAGCGGAATTTTTAGAAATTGAACATCAAACTCGTCCATTCCGAGAAAAAGGATATGAAGTAGATATGTCACATCCTTTTTACCGATACGATCCCAATCAATGTATTCTTTGCGGCCGTTGTGTAGAAGTGTGCCAAGATCTGCAAGTTAATGAAACTTTAACGATTGATTGGGAACGAAAAATGCCACGTGTCTTGTGGGATAATGGCAAGTCCATCAATGAATCATCCTGTGTATCCTGCGGACAATGTGCAACAGTATGTCCATGTAATGCACTAATGGAAAAATCGATGCTGGGCGAAGCTGGATTTATGACAGCCATTCCGAAAGATTTGTTAAACCCAATGGTTGATCTTATTAAAGAAGTTGAACCGGACTATAAGACCATTTTTGCTTTATCCGAAGTAGAAGCATCGATGCGGGAGACCCGTACGAAGAAAACCAAAACCGTTTGCACGTTTTGTGGAGTAGGCTGTTCGTTTGAAGTCTGGACAAAGGGCCGCGAAATTTTAAAAATTGAACCAACTGAAAATGGTCCTGTAAATAGCGTTTCTACCTGTGTGAAAGGAAAGTTCGGATGGGATTTTGTCAATAGTGAAGAGCGGCTTACTACCCCTTTAATTCGAAAAGGGGATGAGTTTGTTCCAGCAACTTGGGATGAAGCCTTGACATTGATAGCGGACAAAATGGGTACGATTAAACAAACCTATGGCGGGCGTGCATTAGGATTTGTAAGTTCTTCCAAAACAACAAACGAGGACGCCTATCTTATGCAAAAATTAGCCCGTCAAGTATTTGAATCAAACAACATTGACAACTGTTCGCGATACTGTCAGTCACCTGCATCAGATGGATTGCTTACCACGGTTGGATACGGAGGGGACTCCGGGACCATTAAAGATATTGCAAGCAGCGGTCTTGTCATCATTATTGGCGCGAACCCAACTGAAGGACACCCAGTGCTAGCGACTCGGGTTAAGCGCGCAAAGAAATTATACGGCCAAAAATTGATTGTTTCCGATCTTCGAAAACATGAAATGGCTGAGCGTTCTGATCTGTTTTTACATCCAAAACAGGGAACAGATTATGTTTGGATTACGGCTGTTGCCAAATATATAATCGATCAAGGTTGGCATAATGAAAGATTTATTGAAAAACGTGTAAATCAATACAATGAGTACCTTAAACTCCTTGAAAAATACACACTTGAATATGCAGAGGAATTAACGGGTCTTTCAAAAGAACAGCTTATTGAAACAGCCAGAATGATTCATGAGGCAGATGGAACTTCTATTTTATGGGGAATGGGTGTCACTCAAAATGTTGCTGGTTCCCATACATCAGCAGCTATCGCTAATCTTTTGCTCGTAACGGGAAACTTTGGCCGTCATGGTGCGGGGGCATATCCTCTTCGCGGTCATAACAATGTACAAGGTTCCTGTGACATGGGGACCCTTCCACAATGGCTTCCAGGGAATCAACGTTTATCAGACGATATGGCCCGAGCAAAGTTTGAGAAAGCATATGGAGTCGAAATTTCCGATAAGCCAGGGTTAACAAATATTGAAATGTTAGAAGCAGTGGAGCAAGGCGAATTAAAAGCCATGTATCTAATGGGAGAAGATATGGCATGGGTCGATTCAAACTCAAACCATGTGCATGATACCCTTAGCAAACTTGAATTCTTTGTTGTACAGGATGTTTTCCTAACGAAAACAGCACAATTTGCAGATGTTGTTTTACCGGCTGCTCCGTCACTTGAGAAAGATGGAACCTTCACCAATACAGAGCGACGCATTCAACGGCTGTATCGTGCACTTGATCCATTAGGTGATTCTAAACCGGATTGGTGGATCATTCAACAAATCGCGAAATACATGGGTGTTAATTGGAACTACGAACACCCAAGCGAAATTATGGATGAGATTTCTAGCTTGTCACCGATTTTTGCAGGTGTATCGTATGAACGGCTTGAGGGATGGAACAGTTTACATTGGCCAGTGCAAAAAGATGGTACGGATGAGCCGCTTCTCTTTACGGAACGTTTTAACTTTCCAGATGGAAAAGCTTGTTTTTCCCTTGAGGAATATGTTCCTCCTATTGAATTTTCAAATGAATTCGACCTAACCTTGAATAATGGACGACTTTTAGAACATTTTCATGAAGGGAATATGACGAATAAATCGAAAGGGATTCAGTATAAGTTACCTGAAGTATTCGTAGAAGTTTCTCCGGAACTTTCCCGGGAACGCGGTGTAAAAGACGGCTCGCTAGTACGGCTTGTGTCACCTTATGGTGCGATTAAGCTTCGGACGATCGTAACAGATCGGGTACACGGAAAAGAACTCTATGTCCCCATGCATTCTGTCAGTCATGAAAATGCTATCAATCTATTAACTGGAAGCGTGGGAGATGTTCGGACACAAACACCAGCCTATAAGCAGACAAAAGTAAAAATGGAATTAATAAATGTAAAAGGTCGTACACCGCTTCCGTCGTATAATCCTCGGTATGCAGAGAGAACTCCACAACTCGGTGTACAGGTGGAACGAAAATGGGCACGTAATGATTATGAGCCGATTGCAGACTTGAACGATATTTCAAGGGGGAAAAAGTGATGGCGAAACCAATTACCAAGATAAAAGAACCTATTTTTTCAGAAGAGGAAAAACAGGTTGATAGACTTGAAAGTGTTATACAGGATTTAGCAGAAAACGCGGATGGAATTAAAGAAACAATTAAGCTTCTTCAAGAGCTTCACGAAAGTGGTGTTCTTGAAGCTCTAAATAGTCTTATTGAGGCGAAAGAAAAAGTTGCAAAAATTGCGGTAGGACAATTGTTGCGTCCTCCTGTTACCAATGCGATTAACAATGGGATGGCTGCAGCGGGAGCCCTGACAGAACTCAATCCCGAAATGACAAAGAAGATAATGAGCGGGATGACAAGAGGAATTGAAAAAGCAGAGAAGGAACTTCGAATAAATAAAAAAATCGGTGTTTTTAAATTAGTAAAACTCATGAGAGACAATGATATTAACCATGCTTTGGCATTTTCATTATATTTACTACAAGGAATTGGAGAAGGATTAAAGGAGCATTCAAAAGAGAACAAGTAATTTTAAGATTCATTTATTGCTTGGGTTCACTGATTACAAGAAAAAGGACTTAGTTTTCAAATATATAAGGGGGAAAGTGTCAATTGACTTGGTCGGTTTTACACATAATCGGAATTATAGCTTATGCAGCTAGTGGGGCATTTGTTGCTTTGCAGGCCAAATATTCTTTTATTGGAATCTTTGTTCTTGGTCTAACAACGTCTTTTGGTGGAGCAGTAATCAGGAACATAGTTCTCGATGTCCCTATTTCTTCCATTTGGGATCGTCAATCCTTATTGATTGTACTAATAACGTTAACTACCATCGTAATCGTTAATAGGAAATGGGTTAATCATTGGAAACGATGGGGATATTTCTTTGACTCTATTGGTCTAGCTTCCTTTGCGATACAAGGGGGACAGTTAGCAAAAAGCCTGCAACATGATCTTGGCATTATTGTCATCGCTTCAATGTTTACTGGTGTTGGCGGCGGAATGGTTCGAGATTTATTAGCGGGGAGACCTCCCCTTGCATTAAAGGAAGAAATCCATGCAATCCTTACATTTTTGTGTGCTGTTTGTATTTGGTCTGGGTGGAGCAGCCCTATAGAATTGACGACCGTAGTTGTTTTCGTTGTTTTTATTCGAATGTACTCGATTCATAATAATTGGAGACTTGAACTACCTTGCAATCGGATTGAAAAACAATAATAATACTGTGTTAATGACGTATCGTAAATTGTTAACGAAAACCTTGATGGAAATAAACTTGATGATCTGTGGAGGATATAATGACAAAGAATTTGGAACATAAATTTAGTATGTTGATTCGTGAAATACGAAAGGAATATATTGGGAATGGGCCGAGAGAAATTACTACTCGTATTACAGGTCCTTGGGTAATTTGTGAGATGAAAGGTAATTTAACAAATGTTGAAAAGTTTATGATAAGTTCAAAAGAGGGAGAGTTGATGGTTCATGAGGCTCGAACCGAATTAGTGAAGAATATCTATAAAGATCCTGAACTGGTGAAAAGAATAGAGGAAATGATGAATGCAAAAATTGTGAGTATCTTTACTGATATCAATATAGAAATTGATACTGCAATGACGGTTTTTGTTTTTGATGAATCTATTATGGACAAGGAATGAGATCCTTTGATGAAACCAATAGTGAAAAAACGAGAAATTCTAAAATGTACAAATGGGTATACGCAAATAACTGAAGATAGTATTGTGACAGAGTCTCCTGTTACAGTAAAAATAAATGGACAAGAGCTTGTGACAATGGTTTGTACACCAGAGTATATTGAAGATATGGTAATAGGGTATTTAGCATCTGAAGGGATAATAAAAAGTTTTAAAGATGTAAAAGAGATTTGGGTTCGAGAAAATGATGGTTATGTATATGTAGAAACAGATAAACTGAATCCTTATTATCAAAATTTCCACAGCAAACGCTATATAACGTCATGCTGTGGAATGAGCAGACAAGGCTTTGTCTTTGTAAACGATGCATTAAATGCTAAAAAAATGAATGATATTCGAGTGACCCTTTCTACAGATCAATGCTATCGCTTAATGGAAGATTTGCAAAATTCTGCGACAACTTTTCAAGATACAGGAGGAGTTCATAACGCAGCTCTTTGCGATGGAGAGGGTATAATCTTAAGTCGGATGGATATAGGTCGGCATAATGCTTTGGATAAAATATACGGATATTGCTTAAAAAATAACATCTCAATTGGAGAAAAAATTATTGTCTTTAGTGGACGCATCTCTTCAGAAATATTATTAAAAGTATCAAAAATAGGATGTGAGATAGTCCTTTCAAAATCGGCCCCAACAGAATTAGCTCTACAGCTGGCAGAAGAGCTTGGGATCACAACGGTAGGATTTATCCGCAATCAATCTTTGAATATTTATACTTGTCCAGAAAGAATAAAGATTAGTAGTCTGGTATATTAGTTCCTTTTATCTCCTAATCACTTTAAGTAATTCAAACGAACTCATCATATAAAATTTCCAGCTTTTTAATTTTTTCCATTGTCACAATCCAAAGTTTCCATCAAAATAAAAAGAAAAAGGCAACAAGGGAGAAGGAAACAGAAAAATGAAATTAGTTTCATGGAATGTAAACGGCCTTAGGGCTTGTGTAAAAAAGGGCTTCTTAGATTATTTTAAAGAAGTCGACGCAGATATTTTTTGTATTCAAGAAACGAAGCTGCAAGAGGGGCAAATTGAGCTAGATTTAGAGGGATATAAGCAATATTGGAACTATGCCGAAAAGAAAGGCTATTCCGGCACAGCTGTTTTTACAAAAATGGATCCGATTTCGGTAAAATATGGACTGTTAGATGAGGATTCTGAGTCAGAAGGCCGTATTCTCACGCTGGAATTCGATGATTTTTTCCTGGTGAATGTATATACACCGAACTCACAGCGGGATTTAGCTAGACTTCCGTTTCGTTTGGAGTGGGAGGAACGAATTTTAGAGCATCTTCAAAAATTAGATGCGATCAAGCCGGTTGTGTTATGTGGGGATTTAAACGTTGCCCATAAGGAAATTGATTTGCGCAATCCAAAATCAAATCTGGGAAATTCTGGTTTTACCGAGGAAGAACGCGGGAAAATGACCGGGTTGCTGGAGTCAGGATTCATTGACAGTTTCCGGCATTTTTACCCTGAACAGGAAGGGGCCTACACATGGTGGTCTTACATGATGAAGGTCCGCGAGCGGAATATTGGATGGCGGATTGATTACTTTATAGTTTCTGAGCAGTTGCGTGATCGTTTAGTCGATGCGAACATTCATTCAACCGTTTTGGGTAGTGATCATTGTCCAATTTTACTAGAAATAAAGTAGAAGATGATAACTTTTTCTTATCAAAATTCATAAAAAAACCGTCATTTTTTTTACCGTAGATGTGGTTTATAGTTAATATTACTCCATTACGGTTAGGGGAAATGAACATGGATATTAAAAAAGACGTTCAACAGCAGTTTGGAAAAAGTGCAGACTCCTATGTATCTAGCGAGATTCATAAGCAAGGGAAAGATCTGCAAATATTGTTGCAGATGGCGGAGGTAAGCGGAGCTGAAGCTCTTCTTGATGTGGCAACGGGAGGCGGGCATATGGCCAATGCTTTTGCGCCATTGGTCAAACAAGTGACCGCCGCTGATCTTACCGCTGAAATGTTACAGGCCGCTGAAAAATTTATCAAGGGAAATGGTCACCAAAACGTTGATTTTGTTCATGGTGATGCGGAAAATCTGCCGTTTTCTGATGAATCCTTTGATATGGTCACATGCCGGATTGCTCCGCACCACTTTCCAAACGTCGATCAATTTGTAAAAGAAGTGTATCGTGTCTTAAAGCATGAAGGGCAGTTTTTATTGGATGACAATGTGGTCCCGGAAGAGGATGAATATGACCAGTTTTATAATTTCATCGAAAAAAAGCGGGACTACAGTCATTTTCGCGCTTGGAAAAAGACAGAATGGCTAAAGATGCTCGAATTAAATGGGCTGGATGTCGTTGAATGGCATCGGTTTGATAAAACGTTCCGTTTTGATCCATGGTGTGATCGGATGAAATTATCCCAAGAGGATAAACAAGAATTGACGCAATACATTCTCAAGTCCACGGACAAGATTAAAGATAAATTTGAGGTTAGGATCGAGAATAATCAGGTTGTTTCATTTAAAGGCGAAGCAATCGTTTTAAAGGCTAGGAAAAAATAATGAAAAAACCCTTTGCACGAAAAAGATCACTCTCTTTTTTGCAAAGGGTTTTTTGTGGTTTTTAACCGATATTATATATCATTTAATGCCGTACCAAATTCATCAAATTCAGGTAATCTTTCGTCAGCAGCTGAATTTTCAAGATTCTGCTCTTCACTATTAACATTTCCAATTTGTTCATCCTTCTTTTGCTGGAACAATAAAACCATCTCCTTTTCTGAAGTTTTACCCATATATTTTTCCCCAAAAAAATCCATCTTAACCTATGTTTATAAAAAGTGGTTTGGTTATATGCATCCTACCGGAAGATGCTGATTGTAAAAATCATACGGAATCCAAGCTAAAAAAGCAGTTATTTTTGTATAAAACAACCATAGTTATATGAGGTGAAAACCGATAAATTAAGAATATGGAAATTGAATGTTCTGAAAATATAGAAGGTCCACACGAAATGAGAGGTGAGGTTGTGAGTTTCATATCGAAAAGAATAGGTCAGATTCCACCCTATTTATTCGCGGAAATCAATAAGAAAAAAGCTGCGATGATAGAGTCAGGTGTGGATATCATTGATTTAGGGATTGGCGATCCTGACCTCCCCACTCCAAAGCATATCGTCGATAAATTGGTGGAGGAGCTTCAAGATCCCTATCAATTAAAATATCCGAGCTTTACAGGGTGCGCTGAATTTAGAAATGCGGTTGCAGATTTCTATTTACGGCAATATGGGGTAAAGCTTGATCCGGAAACGGAAGTGCTGGCATTGATTGGGTCAAAAGAAGGGATTGCCCACTTAATTCCGACATTAATCGATCCGGGAGATTACGTATTAATTCCAGATCCAAGCTACCCTGTTTATAGGATGGCAACTATGCTTGCAAATGGACAGTATTTTAATATGCCGCTTAAGATTGAGAACAACTTTGAGCCTGACTTTACAGCTATTCCAAGAGAAATAGTGAAACAAGCCCGGCTGATGCTGTTGAATTATCCCGGGAATCCGACGGCAGCTACAGTGGATCTTTCATTTTTCAATCAAGCGATTGAATTTGCGCAAAAACATCAAATCCCGATTGCCCATGACTCAGCCTACAATATGGTCACCTTTGATGAATATAAGGCACCAAGTATTCTTCAGGCTGCGGGAGCAAAAGAGGTTGCGGTCGAATTTGGATCCCTTTCTAAAACCTATAATATGACAGGATTTCGAATTGGATATGTGGTTGGAAATAAAGAAATCATTAAGGCACTTTCCATCCTAAAAAGCAATACAGACACAGGTCAGTTTACGCCGATTCAAAAGGCCGCAGCCTTTGCCTTAAACAGTAACCAAGGCTGTGTTGCCAAACATAATCAAATCTATAAACAGCGAATGCTGTCAATGGTGGAGGGGCTTAAATCCATCGGGGTCAAGGTGGAGCCGCCAAAGGGAAGCTTCTTCATCTGGGCTCCCGTTCCAAAGGGATATACTTCTTCTGAATTTGTAAAAAGTGTTCTGCAACAAACGGGTGTAATTCTAACCCCTGGAAATGCATTTGGCCCTTCAGGCGAAGGCTATTTCCGCGTATCCTTATCCGTTCCAAGTGAAAGATTACACGAAGCGATTGAAAGAATTAAACAAAATTTAAAAATAATGATTAGCTAAACTGGAGGGTATATGATGAAAAAAATCTTAAACTATATAAATGGTGAATGGTGTCCATCTTCAACTGGGAAATTTACTCCCGTTCTAAATCCGGCAAATGGTCAAGTATTGGCTGAGGTAACACAATCAACGCAGGAAGATGTGGATCGTGCAGTCCAAGCAGCAAAAAATGCGCAGAAGGAATGGCGATTAGTACCTGCTCCAGAACGGGCCGATATTTTATATAAAGTTGGTTATCTATTAAAAGAAAGAAAAGAAAAATTGGCGCAAATTCTCACAAGTGAAATGGGAAAGGTGATTGAGGAAGGACGAGGGGAAGTTCAGGAAGCGATTGATATGGCCTTTTATGTGGCGGGAGAAGGACGGAGACTTTTTGGCGATACTGTTCCATCTGAACTTCGCAATAAATTTGCGATGAGCGTACGTGTTCCGATCGGAATTGCCGGGCTGATTACGCCATGGAATTTCCCAATTGCGATTGCTTCTTGGAAATCCCTTCCTGCTCTTGTGACCGGGAATGCAGTGGTCTGGAAGCCCGCAACCGAAACGCCGATGGTAGCGGAAGAATTCGTCAAGATTTATGAAGATGCCGGCCTGCCAAAGGGATTGTTAAATCTAGTCAATGGTTCGGGAAGTGTCGTGGGGAATGCGATGGTCGATCATCCTGATATCGATTTAATTTCCTTTACAGGTTCAAATGAAGTAGGAAAGGAAATTAACGGCCGCGCCGGTGCGTTGTTAAAAAGAACTTCTTTAGAAATGGGCGGTAAAAATGCGATCACGGTTTTAGAAGATGCAGATCTTGATTTAGCGGTTGAAGGCATTTTATGGGGAGCATTTGGAACAGCTGGTCAAAGATGTACGGCAACAAGCCGGGTCATTGTGCACAAGGATGTGAAAGAGGAGCTTGAAAGAAAGCTGCTTGCTAGTATCGAAGGATTGAAAATGGGCGATGGGCTTGATGAAAGTGTTAAGGTTGGCCCGGTGATCAATCGTTCTTCCTTAGAACGGATTGATGAATATGTGAAAATCGGGCAGGAAGAAGGAGCGAAGCTTCTAACTGGTGGAAGAATTGTCTCTGAGAACGGATTAGATAAAGGAAATTTTTATGCCCCAACGATTTTCACGGATGTAACTCCAGAGATGAGAATCGCGAAGGAAGAGATTTTTGGACCGGTTGTTTCGATTATTGCTGTTACTAGTTTAGAAGAAGCGATTGAAGTCAATAACAGCGTTGAGTTTGGGCTTTCTAGTGCGATCTATTCCGCAGATGTGAATCGGATATTCCAAGCCATGCGTGATTTGGATACAGGGCTTGTTTATGTGAATGCCGGTACATCTGGAGCGGAGATTCATCTACCGTTTGGGGGAACAAAAGGAACAGGGAATGGCCACAGGGATTCTGGTGTAGCTTCGTTGGATGTGTACACAGAATGGAAATCGATCTATGTGGATTACAGTGGCAAATTACAGCGTGCGCAGATTGATAACAATTAATTTTTTAAAATCAGAATCGCCCCCAATTGGGTGAAACAAAAGGAGTATGCGATAAATACTCCTTTTGTTTTTACTGTTTTTATAATGTTAGATTTCGAGTGTTGATGATCCTATAAATTAGTAAAAAATTAGCCATCCATGGGTGGCTTTTTTGTTTTGAATAAAGTTTCGCACAGAATTTAATGCTGTCTTAAAAAAGTATTATAAATATTAAAAATATTTTGACTAGTATTGCGCTTTATAATATAATCAAGGTATTCCATGGTCAGACCAAGTTCCGAATGATTAAAAGACATCATTATAACTATGGAAAACTTCAATAGGGAAAAAGAGGTGATTATTAATGGAAACTATTGTAACGGGGAAAAAAAGAAATGAAGACTTTAAAAACAGTGATGTAAGTTTAATTGATTGTGATGTTCATCCATTTTTGACTTCTTTAGATGAATTAGTCCCATATTTGGATGAAGCCTATCATAAACAATTAAATATTGGAAGATTTAGAAACGATCTATTGAAGGACCAGAATAATGGAGGATTCGAATTTCCTAAGGGAAGGTATAGTAATCCTGGTCATGTACTCCGGATTGATGCATTTACACCGAGCGGTGGGGTTCCCGGAACAGATCCAAAATTCTTGGCAAGAGATTTATTCGATCGATATAACACAACATTCGGAATTCTTAATATTGGTCACGGAACGATGGGGGCGCATCATAATGTTACGCTCGCTGCTGAATATACTCGCGCAGCTAATGACTGGCTGTATGATTCTTGGGTAAAAAGTGACCCAAGATATAAAATGACAATGGAAGTCATCCCATTAGACCCGCAGCTCAGTGTTAAAGAAATTGAAAGAATTGGTAAAAAGCCTGGTATTGTAGGGATTAATCTACGTGTTGTGAACATCCCATTTGGAAAGCGTCATTTCTGGCCAATTTATGAAATTGCGGAAGAATATGGTTTGCCAATTTTAGTACATCCCGATGCAGAAAATACTTCTGAATATTCAGCTAGTCAAGCCATTGGTCCTGCATCTACTTATATTGAATGGCACTCAACATTACCGATTATTGCTATGCGCCAGATTCCAAGTCTAGTATTTGAAGGGGTTTTTGAGAAGTTTCCAAAATTAAAATTTGCTTTTATTGAATATGGTTTTGCTTGGTTACCTCACTTAATGTGGCGTTTAGATAAAAATTGGAAGGGGCTAAGACAGGAAGTACCATGGTTAAAAATGCCACCAAGTGAGTATATAAGGAGAAATATTCGTTTAGGTACTCAACCTATTGAAGAGCCATATAAACCAAACCATTTACTCGAAATGATTCAGATGGTAAATGCAGAAGAAATGTTACTTTTTTGCAGTGATTACCCTCATTGGGATGGGGATAATCTCAATAGAATTTTTCTTCGTTTTCCAGATGAATTAAAACGAAAAATTTATTTTGAAAACGCTTTACAAACATTTAGATTTTAATTTTTCATAAGGGGTGATAGTTATTTGGAAACAAACGAAAAAACACAAAGCAGAAATCGTGTAGTTTTATTTCCTGCTGAACAACTAAAACCTGGGGATCGAAAGTTAGTAAAAATAGACAAGTTAGAAATCGCTATTATCAATGTGGATAATAATCTTTATGCATTTAGAAATGAATGTCCCCACCAAGGAATTTCGATGATATATGGTCCAGTAACAGGAACTATGATTCCTTCAAATCCAAAAGAATACAAATATGGCCTTGATGATCAGTTAATAAAATGCCCTTTACATGGTTGGGAATTTGACTTGAAAACAGGAAAGTCACTTTTTTCTCCTAATAAAGTCTCTCTTATAACTTATGATGTGCGAAATGAGGATAATCAGATTGTCCTTTATCTTAAAAGAGAATCTAAATCTATTAGTATTACAGACTTTCATTGCAGCCTCATTTGTAATTAACTAAGAATCCGAAGAGTGGTGAAAAAAGTTGTTAATCGTTTATCCTGATGCGGATCCGCAGTTTTTAGATATTTTGACAGATGATCTCTTGAGACCGCTAAAGCAAATTGCGGACATTCAAATATATGAAGGCAGACCGAAAACCCAAGATGAATTTATAAACAGGGTAAAGGATGCAGATGGTATTCTTTTAGGCTGGTCCATTCCAAATGAAGTGATCATGAACTGTCCCAAATTGAAAATTATTTCATTTACAGGGATTGGAGCTTCAAATTTTGTAGACCTGAACTACACTGCATCACTTGGAATTACAGTAACCAATACTCCTGGATATGCTGATAACGCAGTGGCTGAACATACGATTTCTTTATTGTTTTCATTAGCAAAAAATATTCATCAAAATCATTTGAATGTCTCAAGAGGGATTTGGGATCAAAACTATAGCAGTTTCGAGTTGAGAGGAAAAACCATCGGATTAATAGGGTTAGGTGGAATTGGGCATAGAATGGCTGAATTATGTAAAGCACTGGGCATGAAGATCCTTTGCTGGACCTTTAATCCAAATCGCGAAAGAGGACACAAATTAGATTTAACCTTTACTAGTTTAGAAGAGTTATTAAAAACTGCGGATATTGTATCGCTACATATTCCTTTCACCAATCAGACAAGAAATTTGTTGGGAAAAAAAGAACTTTCTCTTATGAAACAAGGTTCGTTTTTTCTAAATACATCAAGAGCAGAAATAGTAGATACATCTTCGTTAGTTGAATTGCTTAAGGAGGGAGGAATCGCTGGTGCGGGTATTGATGTATATGATGAAGAACCAATAAAGAAGGATAATCCACTTCTATCTCTGTCAAATGTTGTTTTAAGTCCGCATATTGCATTTAATACCCCGGAAGCATCACGAGAAATTTTCTCCATTGCAATAAACAACCTTGTTCAATTTTTTAGTAAGAATTATCTAAATGTAGTGAATTAAAATAAGAAGAAAGAGGGTAATGAATTGAAAATTATCGTTGTAGGCGGAGCAGGAATTCAGGCATTGGGTACCATTTATGACTTATTAGAAAATGAAGAAGTAACCGAGGTAATGGTGGCCGATATCCTATATGAAAAGGCTGAGGAAAGAGTAAACTTAATTGGGGATCATCGTTTAACTGCCGCTCAGATTAATGTCCTGAATGAGGATGAGACTGCAGAAATTATAAAAGATTTTGATGTTGTAATTAATAGTGGTCCTGCTTTTCTATGCCCTAATGTTACGAGAGCAGCATTAAAAGCAGGCGTTAATTATGTAGACCTAGGAGCATGGCCAAAAGAAACCGAAGAACAATTAGAATTGACAGAAGATTTTGCAGCCAAAGGAATTACAGCTGTTCTTGGTGTGGGAAGTGCACCCGGGATTTCTAATATGATGGCTTTAGCAGGGGTAGAGCAACTTGATACCGTGTCAGATATCGATATCATCATTGCTATGAGAGATTTTACACAATATTCTTCACCATTAGTTACACCCTACATGTTGGATACAATAATCGATGAATATTCCTTAAATCCAGTGGTAGTTAGAGAAGGAGAAATTACAACGATTGAACCGTTAATTTCAAGACCTATCGAGTTTAAGGAACCTATTGGATTAGCACACCCTGTTTATACCATTCATCCTGAACCAGTTACGCTTTATCATTCTTTTAAAGAACTCGGATGCAAAAATACCACCTTCAGTATTGCGCTTCCTAAGGAATTCCATGAAAAAATAGAGTTTTTGGTCAGACTGGGTTTTGCTAGTACGGAACCAATCGAAATGGGTGGAGTGCGGCTATCTCCGCGTCAAGCATTATTATCGGTCACTAGTAAACTCGTTCAACCCAATGTGGATAGGGATCAGTATAGCGTAACTAGAGTGGATGTAACTGGAGAAAAGAATGGACGAAAAGAGAAAGTTGTGGTGGAAGTATATGTTGGATCCGAAAAGAAATGGAATATTCCAGCGGGAGCATTAAAAACATCTATACCTCCTTCGATAGTGGCTCAAATGCTTGCGAAGGGAGAAGTAAAACAAAAAGGAGTATATCCGCCTGAAAAATGTATCGAAACAGCGCCATTCTTAAAAGAATTAGAATTAAGAGGCATGAAGGTATATTCATACATTGTTGAACATGCACGATAGAAGATGCTCTTCTTTTAATACTCTTAATCCTGCTATTTCAATAAAATAATCTATAATATGGATAAATGAATCTCTCATTACTTAATCGGTTTTCCACACCATGAAAAATAAATTGAATCATAGGAGGAAAATGAATGGTAAATAAAGCAAGTAGTATTGTAGATGATTCACCACTAACAAAATTCCACATTAAATTAACAATATTTTCTTCAGGAGGTCCGTTCCTCGATGGCTATATTCTTAGTATAGTTGGAATGGCATTACTTTCATTAAATAAATCATTTGAAATCAACAGTTTATGGAACGGATTGTTAGGTTCTTCTGCCTTAATAGGGGTCTTTATTGGTGGACTGCTATTCGGATATTTAACGGATAGGGTTGGCCGGGAAAGCATGTATCGATTGGATTTATATGCTTTTCTAATCCTTTCCATATTGCAAATTTTTGCAACAAACGTGGAACAATTATTTGTTTTAAGACTCCTTCTGGGCATTGCAATCGGTGCTGATTATCCAATTGCAACCTCATTGTTAACTGAATTTTCACCAAGGAAATATCGTGGAAAACTGCTTGGATTTCTTATAGTATCCTGGTATTTAGGTGCTACGATTGCTTACTTTGTAGGTTATTTCTTATTAGACTCCGGCCCAGATGCGTGGAAATGGATGTTAGCGTCCAGCGCCATCCCTTCACTCATTGTAATTTTCTTGCGTTCAAAAACACCTGAATCACCAAGATGGCTTTTAAGTAAGGGAAAAAATGAAGAGGCATTGAAAATTATGAAATCAATTTATGGGGAATCTGTAACTTTGGCAGATATCCCAACTAGTTCGGTTCAAAAACCAAGTCTTTTAAAATTGTTTTCTCCTGCCTATCGAAAACGTACATTATTTGTGATGTTATTCTGGAATTTCCAATTAATACCGATGTTTGCGATATATACTTTTGCACCAACACTGTTAGAAACTTTCAAGTTAGATAATGGAAATTTATCCCATATCGGTTCAGCTTTAATCTCATTACTTTTCTTAATCGGATGTACTGTTGCAACCTTCTTTATTGATCGAATTGGACGAAGAGCATTATTAATCTATGGATTTTTATTTACAACGATTGCATTGCTGGTATTGGGGCTTGCTCCTGGAGCAAGCAGTTGGATTATTATCAGTATGTTCTTTATGTATGCATTTTTTGCGGGTGCCCCTGCTATTCTTGAATGGGCTTACCCAAATGAATTATTCCCTACAGATATTAGGGGAACGGCAGTCGGTTTTTCAACTACAGTTTCAAGGATTGGTGCGACAGTAGGAACATTCGGATTACCAATCGCTTTAGCGAACTACGGGGTCGGAACGACCATGCTAATCACTGCAGGGTTAAATTTAATCGGCCTACTAGTAGCCATTTTTATGGCTCCTGAAACTAAGAATCTTAGTCTAGAAACAGCTAGTCAGGAAGAAGAGGCCAGAGATTTGGATAGTCAAGGGAGTGTAACAATTTATTAAAACGAAGGGGCCAATTGAACTTATTGAACTAAATAAGTTCAAGAGGTCCTCTTTTTCCAAATTGGGTGAGGAAATGTAAATATCATTAAAACTGCTGCGAGGGATCATGGGATGAATATGAAAGTATGGTTTTACTTATTCTGGGCCAATGTTTTTTGGGCAGGTAATTTTATTTTTGGAACTTTTGTTGTTCCCGACATATCACCTCTTTGGGCAACATTTGCACGTTGGTTTTTTTCATTGTTTTTACTATTACCAATTGCCTATTTTACTGAGAATCCCAAGTGGGAAATGATTAAAAATGAATGGATTTCTCTTTTTCTAATGGGTTTTCTCGGTATTACAGGATATAACTTCCTCTTGCTAAAGTCACTTGAGTTTACATCAGCAACAAACGCTGCTCTGGTCAGTTCTTTACAGCCCGGAGTAATTGTATTATTTTCTTACATTTTTCTTCGTGAAAAACTTTCCTTTATTCAAGTTTCTGGGCTGATCATCTCTTTTTTGGGCGTTTTAATCATACTAACAAAAGGAAATTTGTTTGAGCTTTTTTTAACTAGATATAACCAAGGTGACCTTTTAATGTTAGTAGCAGTTATTCTCTGGTCATTTTATTCATTAATAAGTAAAAGGTTGAAGACGCCTCCTATTACAGCTACTGCAGTATCATCGTTTTTTTCGGTCCTTATTATGTTTCCTTTTACATTATTCGAAGGATTGGAAATGACTAAAATTGGATCGATGGCTATTATTGGGATTATTTATATGGCTTTGTTTCCTTGTGTATCCTCGTACATCCTGTGGAATTTATCCGTTCGGAAAATTGGACTCAGCAAGTCAGGGATATCATTAAATTTAATTCCTTTAATGACGGCATTGATGGCGATAACCATTGGAGGGAAAATAACAAGTGCTCAAATTTATGGAGGACTATTTGTACTTTTAGGAGTCTATTTAACAACGGGAGTTCACAAAGGAAGGTTTAAACTATTTAATCCTAAGGGACAATTTTGACAAAAAATTATGTCAAAATAAGTATGGAAATTTAAAATAGTATAAAAGTGCTTTGAAAAAATCATTGAGATTCAATATAATATTGAAATAGGAACACCATGGTTAGACCAAGGTTTAGCTCTAAAACTTTATAAATATACTTTTATTTAAGAACAAGGCTGTGTTAAAGGACAATTTTGATTTATGAACAGCGTTGATTGGAGCGGAAATCAACAACTAAGTTTAACAGAGCCAAGAACAAAAGGAGGGAGTTAAAATAAAATTAAACAAAGAGCAATCAGTGAAGTCATACGTGAAAATAATGGAGGAAATTCGTCACTTAATTCTTGAAGGTGGTTTATCACCGGGTGATCGTTTATTATCTGAACGTGAATTATCTGCACAGTTGAAAGTTAGCCGAACGGTAATTAGAGAAGCATTAAAAGCATTGGAAATGCTAGGGATTGTTGAGGTTAGAGCTGGCGGGACATATATTAAAGAACCGGAATTAAAAGGGGTCTATCACACCCTTTCATATACAATGGCTTTAGATAGCGTCACGATTTCTGATTTATTGGAAGTAAGGAAAATAATTGAAATTCAAGCAATTAAATTAGCGGCTACTCGGAGAACCAGTATGGACTTGGCTGTTCTCTCAGAAATTTTAGTAGAAATGAAACAGGCTATGCTCGAAAAAGACTTTGAGCGAAGTGTTATAACAGATCATGAATTCCATTCCTACTTAGTAAAGTGCAGTCAAAATAAAGTTCTTTCTATTATGATGGATGCAACCTCTGATTTATTTAGAGAATCTTTGGCTATCACTCGAGAAAAATTAGGCCAATATAACGGAATGGATAATGCAATATATACCCAACACCATGTGATTTTTAAAGCAATAAAAGAGCAGAATTTGGACTTGGCAGAGAAAATAATGATGGAGCACTTAAATTCTTTAGAAAGTGAACTGAAAATGATTACGCAGGGCAAAGATCCTGAATTACCAATTATCGATCATTCTGATATAGATGAGTTGTAAAAATGAAATAAAAGCAGGGAACCCTGCTTTTATTTCTGAAAGTTTAGTTTTTAGAAAAATAGTGGCAAAACAAAAGGCCTTTAGTATTGGCCTTTATTTTTTTAAAAACTGTTATTGGGTTGTTTCGTAAAATCTTTAATTGCAGCAACATGGTGCTGCCTAACGAAAAGTTCAATTTCTTGAGACGATTTTTTCGTTTTTAAAAGCGAAATAATGGTATTGTGTTCACTAATCGCTTCTATAGCTCGAGTAGGAAAGTACATAGGTTTTAATCGTCTAATTGTATCGAGTTTCTCCCACGTTTGTTCAATTAAAGAGTATAAGGATTTATTTGGACAATTATTAATTGATTGCAGATGGAATTCCTTATTCAATTTAATATACTCATTAAAATTAAAATTCTCTAAAGCTTCTTTTATTTGGATATTGATTTCTTGTAATTTCTTAATCTGATCGTTTGAAACAAAATTACTACCTATCGAGACAGCATATCCTTCAAGTACAGATAATGTTGAAAGAACTTCAAAGTATTCATTTTCATCAATAAAGGAAACTACAGCGCCGCTATATGCTTTTACATTTACTAGTCCCTCTGCCTCTAATCGTCGAATTGCCTCACGAATAGGAATCGGGCTTAAAGATAACTCCTTTCCTAATGTATCAATGACCAAACGCTGACCTTGAACATAAAAACCTTCTAATATACGAGACCGAATGACTTTATACGCAATTTCCTGTTTATTATCCTTTTTCATAATTAAATTATATATGATTTTATATATGATATCAATCAAATTTCACGATTTAAACGGCTTGTTTGTATGATTCATAGAGTTTTTACTAAATTTTCTTTTAAGAAAACCTAAAAATAAAAATATAATTCTGAATATTTTTAATTGAAATCATATATGATTTGGTATATGATAAATAACATAATATAGTTATTAAAAAATTCTTTATATTCAATCAAATGGAAGGAGTGGAAACATTGTACATTAACGGAGAATGGATTCAAACAAATGGAACAATAGAGGTGTACAATCCGGCCACGGGCGAATGGGTCGACCAGGTTTATACGGTAGGCGTCCAGGAAACGAAAGAGGCAATCAAAGCTGCAAAAGCAGCATTTGAAAACTGGTCCCAACTTCCCGCAGAAAGCCGTGCAGCTTTTTTACATAAAACAGTGGAAAAGTTAAAGGAACAAAGCGAATCCCTGGCACAATTAATTACAAAAGAAATGGGAAAATCGATCCATAATGCCCGTTATGAAGTCCAGAGCACCATTTCATTTTTTCAATGGTTTGCGGAAGAAGCACGTAGAGTATACGGAAGGGTTATCCCTGCATCAGTAAATAATAAAAGGGTCTCGGTCACGAAACAACCCGTCGGTGTGGTAGCAGCCGTTACTCCTTGGAATTTCCCATTATCGATGGCAGCGAGAAAATTGGCTCCTGCATTAGCGGCGGGATGTACGATTATACTAAAGCCTTCAAAAGAAGCACCCTTATCTTCAACCGCATTATTTAAAATTTTTGATGAAGTAGGGATCCCTGCAGGGGTGGTCAATCTAGTCATGGGAAATTCGGATACGATTGTGGGAACCTTGATGGAAAGTAAAGATGTTCGAAAAATCTCCTTTACTGGCTCAACCGAAATCGGGAAAAAACTCATTCGCCAATCAGCAGATACCGTAAAAAGGGTTTCGATGGAATTAGGCGGTCACGCACCATTCATAGTATTTGAGGATGCCGACCTTGACCTTGCTGCAGATGGTGTTATTCAGAGTAAATTTGCCTCAACAGGTCAGCAGTGTGTGTGTGCAAATCGAATTTACATTCATGATACCATCTATGATGAATTTGCTTCGAAACTGAAAGAAAGAGTTTCCCAATTAAAGGTGGGAGATGGGCTTGATGAAGCAAACAATATTGGTCCACTAATTAACGAGCAGGCGATTGCCAAGATGAATGATCAGGTGGAAGATGCGAGAGCGAAGGGGGCAGGCGTTCTATACGGGGGGAAAAGACTTACCGGCAGAAATTATGACAATGGCCACTTCTATTGCCCGACCTTATTAGTCAACAGTACAGAAGATATGAAAATATTACATGAAGAAACATTTGGACCTATTGCTCCGTTAATTCGATTCACCTCTGAAAAAGAAGTAATCGAACGAGCGAACAATATTGAATATGGATTGGCGTCTTATTTTTATACAAATGATCTGTCACGGGTATACCGCGTTTCCGAAAAACTGGAATATGGAATGGTAGGGATTAATGATGCGGCACCATTCGCCGTACAGGCGCCATTCGGCGGAGTGAAAGAAAGCGGTTTAGGCAGAGAAGGCGGCACTGAAGGAATTGAAGACTATTTAAATGTAAAAATGACCTCTACGAGAATCCATTTATAATCAGTAGAAAAGGAGACTTAAAATAATGGAAAAGTTAACCGTTGTTGGTTCCGGTACGATGGGCAGGGGCATCGCGTATGTTGCCGCGATTGGCGGCTTTCAGGTGTCATTGAACGACGTGAACCAAGAGAATTTAGATAGAGCAAAACTCTATTTAGAAACCGAAATGACCAAAAGTGCGGATAAAGGGTTCTTAACAAGAGAACAGGCATCAGTTGCCCTAAAACGAATTGAATATACAACTAGTTTGGAAAAGGCTGCCGGTGACACAGATGTTGTCATCGAAGCTGTATTTGAATTAATGGAACTGAAAGTGGATATTTTCAAAAAGTTAGACAAAATTTGTCCGGAGCATACGATCCTCGCCACGAATACTTCAACAATGAGTCCTACAGAGATAGCTGCTCAGACCTCAAGACCGGAAAAATGTATTGCGATGCACTTCTTTAATCCTGTCCATAAAATGAAGCTAATTGAAATTGTTCGAGGACTCGAAACCTCAGATGAAACGATGACAAAGGCAAAAGAAATTGGCAAGAAACTTGGAAAAGAAACAGTGGAAGTTAATGAATTCCCTGGTTTTGTCACAAGCCGCATGAATTGTTTAATCGGCAATGAAGCTATGAATCTATTAATGGAAGGTGTCGCTTCCGCGGAAGACATCGATAAGTCGATGAAGCTGGGCTTAAACCATCCAATGGGACCGTTAGCGCTTGCAGATTTAGTAGGTTTAGATACTAGATTACGAAATATGGAATATCTATATAAAACACTAGGTGAAAAATACCGGCCATGCCCGCTCTTAATTAAGTATGTAAAAGCAGGCCGTTTAGGACGCAAATCCGGCCAGGGATTTTACACCTATGAAAGTTGACTTGGGGGTTCTATAAAATGAAAAGAACGTTAAGCTGTGAAAAATTAAGGTCAGCTGCAGATGCAATCAAATGGATTGAATATGGGGAGGAACTATTAGTGGGCGGGTTCGGACTTTGCGGCACACCGTTTACCTTAATTGATACGATTGCAGAATCAGACCATGCCAGGGAATTGACGATTATTAGCAATAACTTAGGTGAAGCGGGCAAAGGGCTTGGAAAACTGCTCATCTCGAAACATATTAAAAAAGCAGTAGGATCATATTTTACTTCCAATCGTGACGCGGTTAAAGCCTGGAAAAGCGGCGAGCTGGAAATCGAATTGATTCCGCAGGGAACATTAGCTGAGGCGATCCGGGCTGGCGGTGCCGGCATTGCTGGATTCTATACGAAAACAGCTGTCGGGACAAAGCTAGCAGAAGGAAAAGAGGAAAGAGAATTTGACGGTGAGCGCTATATTTTTATCAGAGGAATAAAAGCAGACGTGGCTCTGATAAAAGCTGCAAAGGCTGACACCATGGGCAATCTCGTTTATTCGAAAACTGCCCGAAATTTCAACCCGATGATGGCAACGGCGGCAAAACTAGTGATTGCGGAAGTGGATGAAATTGTCGAAGCAGGCACACTCGAACCGGAACAAATCGTGACCCCGCATTCCTATGTAGACATCCTTGTCTTAAATGACCGCTACGAAAAAATCGGAGGTGAATATGTTGAACGTCACGGATAAAAAACAAGATACTGACCGGATTCGAATTGCCAAACGAATTGCTTCCGAGCTTGAAGACGGTACTGTTGTGAACCTTGGTGTGGGAATTCCTACGTTAATTCAAAACTATTTAAAGCCGGATGCCCGCGTCTATCTTCAGTCAGAAAACGGGCTGTTAGGGATGGGACCAACCCCGCCTAAAGAGGAAATCGATATGGATTTGATTAGCGCTAGTAAACATCCGATTACAACCGGAGTGGGCTCCTCGATTTTTTCAAGTGCCGATTCTTTTGTGATGATTCGCGGTGGCCATGTCGATGTAGCTGTGATGGGTGCCCTTCAGGTCAGTGAAACCGGGGAAATTGCCAATTGGGCGGTTCCTGGTCAGGATATTCTTGGTGTGGGCGGGGCAATGGACTTAGTGGCAAGTGCCAATAAAATTATTATTGCGATCACTCAAGTGACAAAAGACAATATACCGAAAATTGTAAAACAGCTCAGCTATCCTACTAGCGGCATTCGGCAAGCTGAAATGATTGTGACGGAAAAAGCAGTATTTCGAATCGACAACGGCAGGTTACGATTAGACGAAGTGGCAGAGGGCTCTTCAGTAGAAGAAATAAAGAGATTAACAGATGCTGAGTTTACCGTATCTGAAAATCTTAAAACAATGCCATTTTAATTGAATGAGAGGTGTTAAACGAAAATGGACTACGCCAATATTTTAGTAAAAGAAGATCAGAATATCGGGTTTATTATCATCAATCGTCCAGAACAAAGAAATGCATTAAATGTAGAAACCTTACAGGAAATTGAAACGGCACTAGATGAATTAAGGAGCAACGAAGAAATTCGGGTGGTGATTTTTACCGGTGCCGGTGAAAAATCGTTTGCTGCCGGGGCAGATATCAGCCAGTTAAATAAAAGGACAATGCTAGAGGCGCTCCAGCCCAATATGACTGCGACCTATCGCAAAATCGAAGACTATGAAAAGCCGACAATAGCGGCCATCAATGGGTTTGCTCTAGGCGGCGGGTTAGAGCTGGCCCTTGCCTGTGATATTCGGATTGCCTCCTATAATGCTAAGGTCGGTCTGCCGGAAGTAGGCTTAGGGATTATCCCGGGAGCAGGCGGGACGCAAAGACTTACAAGATTAATAGGAAAAGGGAAGACGATGGACCTCGTCTTAACAGGAGACATCATTACTGCCGATGAGGCAGAAAGGTTGGGAATTGTCAGCAAGGCCGTTCCAGCAGAGGACCTAATGGACAGAGTAAGGGAATATGCACGAAAAATAAGTCAAAAAGGTCCGTTAGCGTTAAGGCTAGCAAAAGCAGTAGTAAACCGCGGTGCGGATGTTGAAATGGAAACCGCTCTTTATTTAGAAAAACTTGCTCAGACGGTTTTAATGGGTTCAGAGGATAAACAGGAAGGAACACAAGCCTTTCTTGATAAAAGACAACCACAATTTAAAGGAAAATAGTAGGGGGATAAGAAAATGGATTTTACTTTGTCGGAGGATATTCAGTTATTACAAAAGGCCGTCCATGATTTTGTACAGGAAGAAGTAGAAAAGGTTGCAATGGAAATAGAAGAAAAGGATGAAATTCCTAGTCATATTGTCGAAGCCTCGAAGGAAATGGGCTTATTCGGGCTAAGCATACCGGAAGAATACGGCGGACTCGGCCTTGATATGGTGGGGAAATGCGCAATCTATGAAGAATTGGGCAAGACCCATAATGGCTATACAACTCTGATCGGGGCCCATACCGGAATCGGTTCTGTCGGAATCGTGGAACTGGGTACTGAGGAACAAAAGCAAAAATATCTTCCAAAGATGGCGAGCGGAGAATGGATTGGTGCCTTCGCCCTCACAGAGCCGAGCGCCGGTTCAAACGCCGCCAATTTAAAAACAAAGGCGGAGAAAAAGGGAGATAAATATATTTTAAATGGCTCGAAACATTATATTACCAACGCCGTCTGCGGGAATGTTTTTACCGTAATGGCCGTAACCGATCCGAGTAAAGGAGCGAAAGGAATCACTTCCTTTATCGTTGAAAAGGATTTTCCAGGCTTCATTGTCGGGAATGTTGAGAAAAAAATGGGGTTGCGCGGCTCCCATTCTGCTGAGCTTTTCTTCGAAGATCTTGAAGTACCGGCTGAAAATGTGCTTGGTGAAGAAGGAAAAGGCTATGTGAATGCCTTGAAAATCCTTGCCAATGGACGGGCTGGCTTAGCAGCGCGAAACCTTGGATCCTGTGAAAAATTGCTGGAATTAAGCACCGATTATGCGATGCAGCGGGTCCAGTTTGATAAACCGATTTTTGAACAACAAGCGGTTCAGCATATGTTGGCAGATATGGCGATGGAAATCGAATTGCTTCGTTCGATTACCTACCGTGTTGCCTGGATGACCGATCAAGGGATGAGAGTGGTAAAAGAGGCCGCAATGGCCAAACTTTACGGTTCAGAAGCATACAATCGTGTGGCAGATTTAGCCGTCCAGATCCATGCTGGAATTGGGTATATGAAGGATTATCCAATTGAACGATTCTATCGTGATGCACGGATTACGAAGATCTACGAAGGAACGAGTCAAATCCAGAAAAACATTATTGCAGCTGAATTAAAACGAGAGTTTAGATAAGAGGGTGGGGTGAGAAAATGAGGAATGTAGTGATTATCGATGGTGTTCGAACCGCAATTGGAAGAATGGGCGGAACACTGAAGGATGTTGAAGCAGACTTTTTATCCGAAAAAGTAATGAGAGAAGCATTAACAAGAAGCAGGATCAATGGTGAGGATGTAAATGAAGTAGTTTGGGGGCATGCCAAGCAAAGCTCAGATGTACCAAATCTTGCAAGGTTAGCTGCTTTGAGGGCTGGTCTGCCAATTGAAGTGCCGGGTTATACGGTTCATCGCCAATGCGGTTCTGGGCTTCAGGCTATTAATAACGCAGCACAGCAAATTATGTGCGGCTTGTCTGATGTGGTATTGGCGGGCGGTGCGGAAAGTATGAGTACGGCACCCTATTATTTAAGAAAGGCAAGATATGGCTACGGAGCAGGCAATGCCGAGATTGTAGATCCAAATACCGAAAGTCAGCCAAGAGCGCAGCCAATTGAAGTTTATGGTAATCTAACCATGGGATTAACCGCAGAAAATCTCGCGGAAAAATATCAAATTAGCCGCGGGGAGCAGGATGAATTTGCATTCGAAAGTCAGCAGAAAGCTGCCGAAGCGATTCAGTCCGGAAGGTTTACGGATGAAATTGTGCCTTACGAAGTAAAGGTGAAAAGGGAGAAAATTCTCTTTCAAGTGGATGAGCATCCACGTCTCACAAGCCTTGAAAAGCTTGCATCCTTAAAGCCTGTCTTCAAAGATGGGGGAACAGTTACCGCAGGAAATGCGAGCGGAAGAAATGATGGTGCCGCCGCACTTGTGATGATGTCAAAAGAAGAAGCGGCAGAGCGCGGACTTTCTCCACGTCTAAGGGTAATTTCTCAGGCTTCCGTTGGGGTAGCACCTGAAATTATGGGAATTGGTCCTGTCCCTGCAACCCTTAAAGCTTTGAAGCTTGCCGGTTTAACATTGGACGATATCGATTTAATTGAATTAAACGAAGCATTTGCTGCGCAGGCACTTGCCTGTGTGAAAGAATTAAACATGGATCGGAAAAAAATAAATGTCAACGGTGGAGCGATTGCCCTCGGTCATCCCATTGGAGGAACCGGTGCCATTCTTACGGTTAAAATCATGAATGAATTAGAGCGCCGCGGCGGTCGTTATGGATTAATTACGGCTTGTATCGGCGGCGGGCAGGGAATCGCGACCATAGTAGAGAATTTAAGAGTATAACCAACTTGGAGGGAAAATGTATGAGTAAGCCACGTGTATTACAGATCCTCCCTATGTACCATTCAAACGGAGAAAAGGTTTTACGTGAGGGGGCGGAAGTCATCCAAACAAATGACTATGAGATTGCCCATCTCTGCAGTCTTGTGAAGGATGTGGAGGCGATTGTTCTAAGGGCACCAGCTAAAATCACAAAGGAAGTGATGGATGCCAATCCCCATTTGAAAGTCATATCCGGTGCGGGAGTAGGTCTTGACAATATTGATGTTTCCTATGCGACGGAGAAGGGAATCCCTGTTGTTCATGCTCCCTCAGTCAATAAAGTATCAACTGCAGAACATGCTGTTATGCTGATCATGGCATTAGCAAAGTCAGTCGTCCCCTTCCATGAAAATATGAAAAAAGGGAACTATGATGCGCGAAATTCAATTCCATCCTTTGAGTTAAAAGGAAAGAAAGTAGGATTGATTGGATTCGGGAACATCGCCCAAGAGGTGGCCAAGCGGCTGAAGCTTGGATTTGAAATGGAAGTAACGTCCTGGGTGAGGGAATTTATTCCGGAAAAACATAAATATGCACATGAAATTGGGGTAAATATTTGTACAGATATGGAGGAGGTATTTAGCCAGTCGGATTTTATTTCCTTACATATTCCATTAAATGAGCAAACAAGGTATTCGATTGATCAAAAATATTTTTCATTAATGAAACCATCAGCGTTCTTGGTAAATACCTCACGCGGGGCAGTGGTCAATCAAGATGATTTATATCGAGCGTTAAATGAAAGCATGATCGCAGGTGCGGGTCTTGATGTATTTGATCCAGAGCCCCCTTCTAAGGATTTGCCGCTATTATCCTTACCGAATGTTGTGTTAACTCCCCATGTTGGCGGGACAACGGTGGAATGTAATTATGTAATGGCCACAACGGTTGCGGAAAATGTCATTAATATTTTAAATGGTAAAAGGCCACGGTTTATTGGCAATCCAGAAGTTTTACAGATAAAAACTGGAGAATAGGAGAAAAAATATGGATCATTATTCAATCGCCCTGCTTCCCGGTGATGGAATTGGCGTGGATGTTGTCCGCGAGGGAAGAAAGGTATTAGAAACGGTGTGTAAACTCCATGGCGGGTTGTCATTATCCTTCACTGAATTTGACTGGAGTTGCGAGTACTTTGCGAAAAATGGCAAAATGATGCCGGATAACGGATTAGAGATTTTGAAGGATTTTGATTCCATCTTCTTGGGGGCGGTCGGTTATCCGGGTGTACCGGACCATGTTTCGCTTTGGGGATTGCTTCTGCCAATTAGACGCCAGTTTGAACAATACATCAACCTGCGTCCTGTTAAATTGCTAAAAGGAATTCAATCGCCGCTTGCCGGTAAAACGGCAGAGGATTTGAACTTCCTTGTTGTCCGCGAAAATAATGAAGGGGAATACTCCAATATGGGCGGCCGGATGTATGAGGGCACCGATTTGGATATGGCGATACAAAACAGTGTTTTTACCCGTAAAGGGGTGGAACGGGTTTTACGGTATGCCTTTGATCTGGCCCGTAAACAGGGTAAGAGAAAGCATGTAACAGCTGCCACGAAATCGAATGGGATTAATCATACCATGCCTTTTTGGGATGAATATGTGGAGAAGATTGGAAAGGAATATCCTGATATAACGCATAATACCGTTCATATTGATGCACTTGCGGCCTTTTTTGTCAGCAAACCGGAGACGATGGATGTCGTGGTCGCGTCCAATTTATTTGGGGATATTTTAACGGATTTAGGGGCGGCGATTGTCGGCGGCCTTGGAATTGCGCCGTCGGCGAATATTAATCCGGAGAAGAAATATCCGTCGATGTTTGAGCCTGTTCACGGCTCGGCACCGGATATCGCCGGGAAAGGAATTGCCAATCCGCTTGCCTCGATTTGGTGTACGAGCATGATGCTAGATCATTTAGGGCAGCGAGAGGCAGCTGCCGCGATTATTGATGCAATGGAAGATGTACTGCAGGAAAAAGAGGTACTGACACCGGATATGGGTGGTAAGGCGACAACGGAGCAGGTAGGGGATTATATCTGTAAAAAGCTGAGAGCACGTTTAGGTTAAACTCTCTATATTATAAAATAGTAAAAATCAAAAATAGCCTGCGCTAAGCAGGCTATTTTTGATTTTTAAGTATTATTCTTACATGAAAATTCCTTCTAGTAAAAAAGGACGAAAATTTAATTTTTATTTAAACATTTTTTCGTGAAAAGTATACATATGATTCAGAATATTTTTAATTTACAATAATCCTAATCTTACAATAGATAATTTATAAAGGAGGACCGGAGAGAGATGTGTAGGGAGGGCGAGTGAAAAGGTCTGTAAGCGCTTCCTTAAATCAAAATGAAATCTTTTAATCGTTTTTAAAAAGGTATGATAAAAGATTTGAAATAATGGAGGGGTTACATTGAAAATTCCAAAAAAATTAGTGATCACTGCTGGAACCTTACTTCTTGGATTATCACTTGTTGGCTGCGGAAAATCAAGTGAAGTAGCTGGAGGAAGTAATGAAAAATCGAACGTGATTAAGATCGGTGTGCCGGCACCATTGTCAGGACAAAGTGCTAAAATGGGCAGCGACATCGTAAATGCCGCAAAACTGGCAGCTTCCGAGCTCAATGAAAAAGGCGGAGTGATCGGTAAAAAAATTAAAATTGTACCCATCGATGATGCCTGTGATGCGCAGGTTGCGACCCAAGCGGCAAATAAACTTGTCACTTCCAACGTTGATGCAGTGGTTGGGCATTACTGTTCTAGTGCAGCTTTACCAGCAGAAACTGTTTACAACGAAAATGGAATTCCTTTTATCACACCATCCTCAAGTAACCCTCAATTAACCGAACAAGGATTTACCAACGTATTTAGAATGATTGGCCGTGATGACCAGCAGGGCAAGTTCATGGCAGATTATCTAGTCAATGTAAAGCACAAGAAAAATATAGCCATTTTACATGATAACACTACTTATACTAAGGGATTAGCGACAGAAGCAAAAACCGGTGTGGAAAAACTTGGCGGCAAGGTTGCATTCTTTGAAGCCGTTACACCAGGAGAGAAGGATTTCTCTGTGATTATTAGTAAGCTTAAGCCATTAAAACCTGATGCCATCTATTGGACGGGCTTTTATGCAGAAGGCGGACTGCTCATCAAACAAGCGAAAGAGCTTGGGTTAAACGTTTTATTTGCGGCTGGAGATGGCAATAATGACACCACTCTCATGAAAATTGCCGGCCCAGCATCCGAAGGTGTAATTGTTAGTACGGCACCTACCACAGAATTCCTGAATAATGCGGGTGCAGGTGACTTTGTAACAAAGTACAAAGAAGCTTATAGCGAGGATGCAGGACCTTTCTCTTCGTATACGTACGATGGCGTTAACATTATTGCTGAAGCGATTAAGGAAGCAAAATCTCAAGACCGAAAGAAAATTATCGATACCATTCACGGCTTAAAAGATTTTCAAGGCGTTACAGGAACGATTAATTTTGATGATAAAGGGGACCGAAAAGGCATTAGCTATATTACGACCCAGGTACAAGATGGGAAGTTTGTAGCCACACAAAATTAATAGATTAGGAGGTTCCTAAATTGGAAGAGTTTTTACAGCAATTAATCAACGGTCTTACGATTGGCAACTTTTATGCATTACTTGCCTTGGGATACACGATGGTTTTTGGTATTATCCGGCTGATTAACTTCGCCCACGGCGATGTTTACATGGTTGGATCCTTTCTGGGCCTAAGCATTCTCGGACTGTTTGGCTCGTTAACATCTTCCGGGGTTGGAAGTTTTATACTTGCGATGATTGTTTCGATGTTCGTCACAGGATTAGTCGGTGTATTAATCAATCGCATTGCCTATGTACCACTATTAAATGCACCTCGCCTCTCGATCATGATATCAGCCCTTGCGGTTTCATTATTGCTTCAAAATCTAGTTATGGTTTTTTACGGCCCAAGTTTTAAGGTTTACCCCCACCTCTCGGCTGGGGGGGCCATTTTCAATAGCTCTGTAAAGATCTCTTACACACAGGTTGGCATGCTTCTAATCAGTATTATTTTTATGATCATTTTGCAGCTTTTTATCAAGAAAACCTTTTTAGGAAGAGCGATGCGTGCCGTTTCACTCGATCAAGATGCATCCCAGTTAATGGGTATAAACGTTCGCTTCATTGTTGCCATCACTTTTTTTATTGGTTCTGCCTTGGCGAGTGCAGCTGGAGTGATGATGGGCGGCTATTATGGTCAAATAAATTTTATGATGGGATTCTTAATGGGAATTAAAGCCTTTACTGCTGCAGTTCTTGGCGGGATTGGGAATATCCCTGGAGCTGTCCTCGGAGGCTTCTTGCTCGGAATACTGGAAACACTTGGTGCAGGATATTTTTCTCCTGCCTGGAAAGATGTATTTGCTTTTGTAATCTTAATTTTGGTATTGGTATTTAAGCCGACTGGCCTTCTCGGAGAGCCACAAGCAGAAAAGTTGTAGGTGATGTAAGGTAATGGGAAAAAAACTCTCTACTTTAACAAAGTCCATTTCTCCTATCTTTCTAATTATGGTAGTCTGCTCAGTGCTCATTCCAATCGTTTATCCAGATCCATACATTATGGATGTCATGACAGGAATATTCATCTACGGAATGCTCGGAATTGGACTAAATATTGTCGTTGGATACTGTGGTCTACTTGATCTGGGATATTCCGCATTCTATGCTTCAGGGGCTTATGTAACAGCATTATTAATGGTAAATTTCCATGTATCGTTCTGGATTTCGTTGATTGCAGCGGGGATTGTTTCGGGGATTTTAGGTTTGATTATTGGAGCCCCAACATTACGGCTTCGCAGTGATTATCTCGCGATCGTAACTTTAGGTTTCGGTGAAATTATCCGGATTACAGCAACCAATTTGAGTTGGACCGGTGGACCAAACGGAATTTATGCCATTCCTAAGCCTTCCATCGGAGCCTTTCAATTTGCTACAAAAACGGATCTTTATTACCTAGGTTTTGTGTTGCTCATCCTTATTTTGATCGTAGCAAGCAAGTTGGGCAAATCAAGAGTTGGCAGGGCGTGGATGTTTATCAGGGAGGATGAGTCGGCAGCACAGGCGATTGGAGTGAATCTTGTACGCTATAAACTGCTTGCTTATTTGCTTGGGGCCATTTGTGGAGGAGTTGCCGGTTCATTTTACGCTGTAAAGATGTCTGTGATTAATCCAGAAAGCTTTACGTTTATGCAGTCTGTCAATATTTTGATGGTCGTGATATTAGGAGGCCGGGGAAGAAATACGGGTGTTCTGCTTGGTGCCTTTATCCTCATAGCCCTTCCAGAGTTTCTTCGCTCCTTTGACGAATGGCGATTGGTCATATACGCGGCTGCACTTCTAGTCCTCATGATCTTCCGTCCACAGGGACTGATGGGGGTTAAATATAATAAACCGAAGAAAAAAGGAAAAGAAGAAGAGGAAGGCTTGCTTGATTTAGTCAATACACAGGAAGGGAAAGATTTCGTTTGAGTGTATTACTTTCGGCTCAAGGACTAGGAGTAAAATTTGGCGGCTTACATGCTGTTTCCAATCTGAATTTTGAAGTGCAGGAAGGAAAAATAGTATCTTTAATTGGACCAAATGGGGCAGGTAAAAGCACGGTGTTCAATTGCTTGACAGGGTTTGTAAACCTAAGCTCAGGTACAGTTTTATTTAAGGGACAGCCTTTTAAAGGGTTTTCTCCAGACAAAATTGTTCAAAAAGGAATCGCCCGAACCTTCCAGTCAATCCGATTATTTAAGACCTTGACGGTAGAAGAGAATGTCATGTCAGGACTTCATATTCGAACAAAAAGTAATGTTCTCTCCACTCTTTTTAATCCGCGTAAAAGTAAAAAAGAGGAGGAGTGGGTTCGAGAAGAGGTGAAACGTCTTCTTTCATTTGTTGGTTTAGAGGATAAAGAAACGATTCGGGCGTCTGATCTTTCATATGGGGAGCAGCGAAAATTGGAAATCGCAAGGGCGCTGGCGACCAATCCGGCAATCCTTCTTTTGGATGAACCTGCAGCTGGAATGAACCATAGTGAAAAAAATGAACTAAAGGAACTAATCTATTCAATCCGGGACAGCGGTACAACTGTGGTCATCATCGAACATGATATGCAGCTCATCATGGAAGTATCAGATTGGATTATTGTCCTTCATTATGGGGAAATGCTTGTTGAGGGTCTTCCAGAAGATATTCAAAAGGATCCACGTGTAATTGAATCATACTTAGGTGAAGAGGGATAGAAATGTCAACGGTACTTGAAATCCAAAATGTTTCAGTTTCCTATGGAAAAGTTCCTGCACTCAAAAATATATCGCTTCAGGTTAACCAAGGGGAAATTGTCGCCTTGCTTGGTGTCAACGGTGCAGGTAAATCTACGACGCTTCGGACCATTTCAGGACTGATCCGGCCTAAATGCGGGAGCATCCATTATAATGGTGAGCCCATTCATAAAAGAAATGCCCATGAGATTGTAAAAAAGGGCTTGATCCATGTACCGGAGGGAAGACGCGTTTTTTCCACTATGACAGTTGAGGAAAACCTTCAGCTTGGAAGCTATTGTGCAAGAGACCATTTACATGATGGGCTAAAAGAGGTGTATGAGTTATTTCCGAGGTTATTTGATCGGAGAAAACAGTTATCCGGAACCCTCTCGGGAGGGGAACAACAAATGCTTGCAATGGGAAGGGCGATGATGGGGAAGCCAAAGCTGCTGCTGTTGGATGAACCGTCGATGGGCCTTGCACCCATTATTGTGAGGACAATTTTTGATACCATTAAAAAAATCAATGAAACCGGAACGACGATTCTCCTTGTAGAACAGAATGCCCGAGCTGCACTACGATTAACAAAACGAGCATATGTGATGGAATTGGGGGAAATTGTTCGAGAAGATGAAACTGAAAATTTAATCCAAGACAAAGTGATCGAGAAAATTTACCTTGGTGGATAAACAGGAAAGAAGATTGGCAATAGACACATCACTTTTCATTTGCACAAACAGGGGGTATCCCATGATGATTCTTGGGATATCCCCTGTTTATTTAGGTAGATGATATATGTGGTTCCTTTAACATTTTAAAGTATGAATGAATGGGCTGGTGTGTTTTCTAGTTTGGAGTTTTTTATTGCAAAATATAACAGTAGACAATGTTCGAAGTTCGTAATATCTAAAGAGGTCAATTCACTAATTTTTTCTAGACGATAAACTAAGGAATTTCGGTGGAGAAATAGGCTCCGGGCAGTTTCACTAATATTCATATTACATTTGCAGTAGGTAATAAAGGTACTAGATAGGGTAGGAAAATTAACATGTTGATAAAAACAGGTCAGTTTATCGGAAAGTCGTTCCGCTATGTAAGGAGGTAAATCTGTTCCAATTAGTTCAAGAATAATATTCAAATCATTATAATAGTAAACCTCAGGAAAAATAGTTGTTTTTTTACCGGCAATTAACGTTTTAAGTGATTCTTCATAGGATTCTTTAATTCCGTTAATCCCTTTTTTCATGCTTCCAATCGAAATTCTTGCATTAAATTGATATTTCGATTGAATATATTCACTCATCCGGCTAATTTTGTGTTCTAATTGTTTGTTAAAACATTCAGAGGACTCGGCTGCATCGATTGCTTTTATTAAAATAAATTGATCTAATGTCAATAAGGAAAGGATATCCTCTTTATTATCTATTAAATAGTGCCGCAGTATATCCATCATATTATCCTGTAAAAATTGCCATGAAAACGTATTGGGGATTTTCGGGTGTGTTCCAGTAAATTGCTCTGACAGCATATCCATTTCGATAATGAGGCAGACGCGTTTGAACTCTTTATCCAGATTGTAACCAAGCATTTTTCCAAAGCGGATGATTTGGCTCATGTCTTCGATCGTATCTGAACTTAGGAGATTATGAACTAAATGATCCAATGATTTAGATTCGAGAATGCGAATTTCCTTTTTTAAGTATTCATGGCACAGCAATTCCACATGACTCTTCACAAGCTGAGCATATTTTTTCACTTCTGCCGGATTTCCAACAATCCCTAACACACCGACGGTTTCTTGATTAATAATGATGGGGGCAGCTACACCTGGTAGAACATTATTAAGTTCCTTTACTTCATCATACTCGTAACAAATCGTTTCCTTCCTTTTTAAAACATCGATTGATGCCTGATGAAAACTGCCTAAACGGTTTTCGTCATTTGACCCAATAATATATCCCTTATCATCGGTAATACTGATTGGATATCCAATGATTCTGGAGGTATTCTCCACAATCGTTTGGGATATATCCTCTAAGAAAGCCATTTTACCACTCCTTTAAATGAATAAAATCCTAGATTAATACATTCTAGCTATGGAGTGAAAATTCCTTGTTAAAATTGACTATTAAAACAATTCTAACTATTCAATTTACCGTAAAAAATGCACATAGATTAAGAGTTACGAAATGAGTACAGTAGTAATATAGGGTGAAACTTCCATTGGCGAGTGCTTTTTCGATCCCGACGCGATTTCTATCCCAGCTGTTAAATAATATAAAAGAAGGGCAGGAGTTTCCATGTCAAATCGAGCAGATATTATCATTATTGGTGGTGGAGTCATTGGTTCAAGTATCGCGTATCATTTATTACAGGATGGTTTTCATGGCAGGGTAGTCCTTTTTGAGAAAGATGGTTTATACGAATATGCTTCTACTCCAAGGAGTGCGGGTGGTTTTAGACAGCTTTATACGACGGTGGTGAATATGCAGCTTAGTAAATATAGTCTTCAAATCTATAAAGATTTTTCAAAATCGATGGCCATCGACGGAGAAGAAATGGAAATCGACTTTAAACAGAGAGGCTATTTATTTTTAGCAACAGATGAAATGATGCCAAAATTCGAAAGGCATTTAAAACTGCAAAATGAAAACGGGATCAATTCGCAGTTGCTCGATACAAATGACCTGATGAAGATTATTCCAGAACTAAATACAGAAGATTTAGCCGGGGGCCTCTTTTGTTCAGAGAGTGGGTATTTGGACCCTTACTCTGTCATGCAGGGGTATATTCGAAATGCTAAAAGATTAGGAGCGGAGTATATTTATGACGCTGTAGATAGTCTTATAACCGACCAGGATCACATAAAAGGGGTTAGGCTCGCGGATGGACGTGAATTTCTTTCACCGGTTGTCGTCAATTGTGCCGGTGCCTGGGCGTCTCTTTTGAGTGAAAAAGCTGGTCTGCCTCTCCCGGTTGTACCCCTTCCAAGACAAATTTTTCAGTTTGATATTGAAACACCACTGCAAAACTATCTTCCGTTAACCATGGACCCAACAGGAGTATATTTCCGACATGAAGGTGAGAAGTTTATTTCCGGGTATGCCGAGGAAATTGAACCTGGAATTGATTTTAAATGGAGAAGATCGGCATTTGTTGAAAACATATGGCCGGTGCTGGCCAATCGAATTAAAAATTTTGAGAATGCAAAAATCGAAAGAGGTTGGTCCGGGCTTTATGATTTTAACACCGAAGACCATAATGCTATTTTAGGGAAATATCCATCGATGCAGGGGTATTTTGTTGCTTTCGGCTTTAGCGGACATGGGATGCAGCAGGCACCCGCTGTTGGAAAATGTCTTTCCGAATTGATTCGCATGGGTAAATATGAAACCTTGGATTTATCTCCACTAAGGGTAGAACGATTTGCTGAAAATCAATTAATTATTGAGGATGCGATTTATTAAAAGAGTAATGACATAGCTTTTGAAGGTGAGATTTTTCCTTCTGGAGCTATGTTTTTTTATAAGGAGAGGATTGAATTTTGATGATAAAAAAACTAAATCGGTCGATTGGGGAACATTATATGGGTCCAGAAATAAAAGAGTCGGATTTTCGCATAAAAAAGGTCAATTTGTCACGGGCTAATCGGTGGGGATTCTTTATTAGCCTAAATAATATCCAACCCACGATTCTGGGTGACCGTTAGAGCAGAAAAAGAAGCCAAGAGGTAACCGAAAGCGGATGAAGATGACCGTAAAGGCAGAAAAAGGAGCAGAAAGTATACCTAAAGTGGATTTACGGACAAAAAGCACAAGATAATCATCCGAGTTTTTTGTAATTTCACCATAGTTTTTTGCAACGGAGAGTGAAGCGCCTAGAGTCTAGACCAACACCCAGTTTAACACAGTAAAAAAAGTAAAAAGAACCTGTTAGTGTACAGGTTCCATTCTAGATTCCTCATAGCATTGAATTGCTGTATAAAGGAGCATACAATGCTCAAAGCTGCTCGTATTGAGAGAGGTAATTTCACTAATTTTTTCAAGCCGATAGATAATCGTGTTTCGGTGGATAAATAGGTTCCTAGATGCCTCACTTAAATTCATATTATATTGGCAAAAACCGATAAAGGTAGAGGATAAAATCTCGTAATTATCCTGTTTGATCAAAGGGGCAATGAATTGTACAAGCTTTTCCTTATATTCCGATGTCAGTTCTTTCGGTAGAAGCCTCCAGAGCATTTCCTGCTCATTATAAATATGAATTCCCGAATCCCGGTTGAATTGCTTTCCGATCGACATGGCTTTTACAGCATTATGGTAGGATTCGGCAATACCACTCAGAGTACTGCTGATATTTCCGGCTGAAATACCAGCCGTCACACCATATTTTTTCGCAAGAAACGTATTGATTTTTTCCAGTTTATTTGGCAAACCTTCCACTAAAGCCGAAAACGAGCGTGGATAGGGAAGTGCCTTTATGACGATTAAACGCTCCAGACTTAGAAAGGAAATCATATCATCATTATTTTCTTGAAAAATTAATTGGAAAAAGCTTAAAAGCTCTTTTTGGAAATATTGCATTGGAAAGCTTTCATAAAAATCGTCTGTTCCTTTCTTCGCGGAAATCTTTTCGGAAAAATTATCGAGATCGATTAACAGACAAACCCGGTTAGTATGTAAGTCAAATTCAAGTAATTTAGCCGATTGAAGAATTTGTTCATTGATCTCATTCATAGATTCCCGATAATGAATGAGTTGGTGGACAAACATTTCGACCATTTTTTCCTTTAAATCCACCATTTCCTTTCGAAAGGCTTCTTGACACATCATTTCTACTTGATTTTTAACAAGCTGGACATATTTTTTAACTTCTTTTGGATCCCCGACAATCCCCAGAACGCCAATCACTTTATTGTTAAATTTCAATGGGGTCGAGACGCCTGGAAGAATTCTCTTTTCGATTTCATTTTTACAATTGACCACCCTATTTTTTCTAATGACCTCCAGGGAAGGCTGATGGAAGAGCCCAATTCGGTTTTTATCTGTTGAACCAATAATGATTCCTTCTTTGTCCGTGATACTGATCGGATATTGTAATATTTCACTCGTTTTTTCAACAATATCCTGGGCTATGTGTTCGAGGATTTTCATATCTTAAACTCCTTTCAATCAGCCAACAAAAAGAGGTGAATTTTTGATAACACATTAATGACAAAACAAAATTTCTCTATAATTTTACCATTTTTGCATTGAATGTACATTTTATTTGGAAAATATAAAATTTTATTCTTTAAAAAAATCCGCAACCATAATTGGCAGCGGATGGGAATAGTATATTTAAAAAATTTCATCTAGGTCTTTATATCCGTTATAACGGATATCAATACTTGTTATAGAGTGCTTAAAATGATTTTCTAGGGCCATTTTTAAATTGGCTTCATCTTTATTTTGGATTAATTCTAATATATAGCGATGTTCATCTGGACTATAAGGTTCTTGTCCTGGGTTTGAAAAAAATTCATCAAAAAGCATAAGATAAATATTTGTTTGGTTGATTAGTCTCTCAATAAATTCATTTAAAAATTTATTATTGCATTTTTGGGTGATAGCGATATGAAAAGCTTTATTGGCGTTTACAAACTCCTCTGAATGACGATTCTTTAGACTCTTTTTTTCATCCTCTATGATCTTCTGAATACTAAGATAATCATTTTCATTCATAACCAACATTGATTTCTGTACTGCTAAAAATTCCAATTTTGCACGTAATTCATATGCCTGAATAACCTCTTCTTTAGAAGGACTGGTTACAAATGCGCCGCGATTTGGAATCAAATCTACTAATCCTTCGAGTGATAACTTTTTAATCGCATTCCGGATAGGGGTGCGACTTACGCCTAAAGTATTCGAAATATTATGCTCCACTAATTGCTTACCTGGCGCCAACTGACGACCTAATATTGCAGCTCTTATTTGGTCATATACATGTTTCTCAACGGTTATTTCTTTCATATGACTTTTCACCTACTCTGTTTTATTTTATCAAACCAATTATTTTATAGCAATATAGAAATATTTAAAATATTCAAAAAATATTGACAACTATATAAGTAGAGTATACACTTTAATTAATTGTACTACAATTTGGGACGACAATTTGGAACGACATTTTTTATTGAAAGAGGAGGAGCAATTCTTTTTTTGTGAAAGCGCTTTATTAATTAGGTAAAATACCGAGGGGGAGTTTGAATGAAAAAAGGTTTGTTATTTACGATTATTGGATTATTGATCATCGGTGTTCTATCAGCCTGTAGCGGGAAGGAAGCGAGTGGGAATGGTAAAACTAGTGTTTTGGACCGGGTAGAAAAATCAAAGGTATTAAAAGTAGGATTTGAAGGAACCTATCCACCGTTCAATTTTTTAAATGATGATCAAAAATATGATGGTTTCGATGTAGACATCTCGAACGAAATCGCTAAACGTCTAGGTGTAAAGACAGAGTTCGTCGCTACAAAGTGGGATAGTCTTCTTGGCGGGTTAAAATCGGATAAATTCGATATTATTATCGGCCAAATGTCTGTAACCGAGGAACGTAAAAAGAGTGTTGATTTCACCAATCCTTATGTGGTTACGGGTTCAGTCTTAGTCACTAGAAAGGATACCAATAATATTACAAAGCTAGAAGATATTAAAGGGAAAAACGTTGGAGTAGGTGGGGGAACAACGTTTGAGGAAGTCGCAAAAAGTGTGGATGGAGCGAATGTAAAGTTATATAAATCCGTAAATGACTATATTGCGGATTTAGCGAACAAAAGATTGGACGTCATTATCAATGACCAATTATTAATGAGTTACAACATTAAAGAAAAGAATTTACCAATTAAAATCACAAGCGATATTCTAAATAAAGATGAAATTGGGATGGCAGTAAAAAAAGAAAATGGAGATTTTGTTGAGAAAGTGAATACTACCCTAGCTGATATGAAGAAGGATGGAACATACAACCAAATCTACAAAAAGTGGTTTGGTACAGAGCCATTAGAAAAATAAATGATTGGGTTTTGGAAATTAATATGTGATGAATTAAAAGATTAATAGGAGGTAGAAAGGATGCGGGCAGTCGTTTTAGGAACAGGAATGATTGGAACAACAGTAGTGAGTGAACTGGTGAAGTTTTCAAATATTGAATCGGTAACGGCAGTCGATGCAAATCAAGATAGTGTGAATAAATGTTTAGAAATTGCCAATAACTCGAAAGTGATTGGGAAATGTACTTCTTTAGGAACGATTGAAGAAATCAAAAGCGTGTTACTAAATGCAGATGTTGCTGTTGCATGTCTACCACATTCATTAAGTTTACCAGCTATTAAGGCGGCAATTTCAGCAAAATGTCATCTCGTAGACTTAGTCGGTTCTAAAATTGAGGAAAAGTTAGAATTGGATGAACAAGCCAAAGGAGCAGGTGTCATTATTATGCCAGGGTGTGGGGTTGCACCGGGTATTACAAACTTTTTGGCAGCACAAGGAATCGAAATGCTTGATGAGGCTGATGAAGCTGTGATGGTTTGCGGTGGAATTCCTAGATTCCCAAAACCTCCATTATGGTACCAGGTGGTTTTCCGACTTGAGAGTGTGCTTGGACTCTATACAAGACCGGCAAAGGCAGCTGAAAACGGGAAGCTTAAAGAATTTCCTCCTCTTTCAGGATTAGAAAAAATGACTTTCCCAGAACCTGTTGGGGCTTGTGAAGCCGTCATTACGGATGCGCATAGTACGGCCTATACACTAAAAGATAAAGTGAAAAAATTATATGAAAAAACCGTTCGATATGAAGGACACTGGGGGAAAATGGATACTTTAAAAGAATTAGGCTTTTTTGATGAGGAGCCAATTGAAGTGAATGGGAATTATTCAAGTCCACGTGCCTTTACAGAGAAAATATTGGTTCCGAATATGAAGGGAGAGTCAAAAGAGGATATTACGGTATTAAGAGTAGAGGTTAGCGGTCTAAAAGCTGGACAGCAAGTGAAATATACATGGGAAATGGTCGATTTTTATGATCATGAACGTAATATAACTTCTATGGCTAAAACGACCGCACTCCCGGCAATGTTACTTGCCAATTGGATTGCTGCTAAAAAAATAAATGAAGTAGGAATTGTTCCCGTTGAAAATGTGATCATCGGGGATCGCTTTACCCCATTTATGGAAGAATTAAAAGCTTTAGGAATTGACATTTCGTTTCGAAAAGAGGTTCTAGTATCGAATCGATAATCATCCATAATTTTGCAGTTTCATAGATCGATGTTTGTTAGACTGGAGGAAAATTCATGGATCTTTCAATAATAATAGAATCCCTGCCAGCATTATTACATGCGACATTAATGACGATTTTTTTAGCTGTCGTTTCCATTCTAATCGCTCTCGTCCTTGGATTTTTCACAGCATTGGCAAGGATATCTAACCTAAAACCTTTGGCCAAATTGGCTGCCTTTTATGTTTCCATTTTCCGTGGAACTCCATTACTTGTACAGGTATTCGTCATTTATTATGGTCTGCCGCAAATTGGTATCGAAATGGAACCGATCCCCTCCGGAATCCTTGCGTTGAGTTTAAATGCAGGAGCGTACTTGTCGGAATCTTTTCGTGCTTCCATATTATCTATCGATAAGGGTCAAATGGAAGCATCGGTTTCATTGGGTATGACGTATGGTCAGGCCCTAAAAAGAATTATCTTGCCTCAAAGCCTTCGAATTGCGATTCCAACTATGTCAAACACCTTTATCATTTTAATTAAAGATACATCCTTGATCTCCGTTATTACCGTTACAGAATTATTGCAGATGTCATCATTACTCATCGCGAAAACCTTTGAACCATTAACCATTTATTTATTGGCAGCCGTGCTGTATTGGATCATTATAGCCTTTTTCTCAAACTTATTAGACAAACTTGAAAAACGTTCATCTCAGCATATAACACTTGGCAATTGAAATAAAAAGCTTTGCAGGAAGGAGAGGAGTAATGAGTATCATCCAGTTACAAAACCTTAAAAAGAAGTTTGGCGATCTTGAAGTTCTTCATGGAATTGATCTTTCGATAAATAAAAGTGAAGTGGTTGTTCTAATGGGACCAAGTGGATCGGGAAAGTCAACACTATTGCGGTGCCTTACATTTTTAGAAGAACCTACCGAAGGGATTATTAAAATTGGCAAGCATATGTTACCAGCAGGTGAAAAGCTTACTCGAAAACGGAAAAATGAAATCAGGTCGTTACGGCAAAGCACAGGATTTGTTTTTCAACAATTTAATCTTTTCCCACATAAAACAGCCATTGAAAATGTGATGGAAGGACCAATTGTCGTACAAGGCGTTCAGCGTGAGGAAGCAAGAAAATTCGCTCAGACCCTTCTTGAAAAAGTAGGTTTAGGAGAACGGTGTAACCATTATCCTTCTCAGCTATCAGGTGGGCAACAACAACGCGTGGCAATAGCGAGGGCACTCTCCATGAAACCGATGGTGATTCTTTTCGACGAACCTACTTCTGCATTGGATCCAGAACTAGTTAGAGAGGTACTACAGGTCATGAAGGATTTAGCGCAAGAGGGGATGACAATGGTTGTCGTAACACATGAAATGCAATTTGCCAGAGAGGTTGCTGATCGTGTCATTTTTATGGATGGGGGAGTCATTGTCGAGCAAGGATCTTCAGAAGAAGTTTTCAACCATCCAAAGGAAGAAAGAACAAAAAGATTCCTTATGAAGGTAATATAAAAATAGAAAAAACTGCAGTTCTACAATCGTAGGACTGCAATTTTTTATTAAGTGAAATTTTTGAAGTTCCCATCTGGTTTAAGAAAATCAACTGTGTATTTTCCATGAAAATGAAGAAAAAGCAGCCGGATTCTTTGGAAAGATTGCACAGGAAGCACATAATTTTCCGTATTTTTTAGTTAATTTTAGTGAAAAAAGACAAAAAGTGATTTCTCTATTTCTGTTTTTTTAGTTAAACTGTACATATGATTCAGAATATTTTTAATTTACAATTACCCTATGTTGAAAAAGGTAAAAGGAGGTTATGTGCATGAACAATAAAGAAGTAAGAGTAAGTGAAAATCTTAGTGAAGCCCATACATTGCCCTCATGGCTCTACACCAAGCCTGAAGTTCTTGAAGTAGAGAAAAGAGAAATCTTTTGTAAAACCTGGCAATACGTTGGTCATATTAGTCAAGTAACTAAGCCAGGTGATTATTTTACCACTGAAGTGGCAGACCGCCCGATTATTGTAAGCTGCGGACAGGATGGTGAAATTCATGCCTTCTATAATGTCTGCACACATCGTGCGGCAAAGTTAGCAGAAGGGGAGGGGAATAAACAAGTCTTTACCTGCCCCTATCATGCATGGACATTTCGGACAGACGGCTCTCTGTTAAGAGCGCCAAATATGGGCGGTTGTGAACATTTTGACTACCAGGATTTTTGTTTAAAAACAATCCAACTAGAAATCATCCAATCTTTTATTTTTGTCAATTTAGACCCCGATGCTCCTTCCATGGTATCTCAATTTCCGGATCTGTTTAAACATGTAGAAAAATATGATCTGAGCAAACTCAAGAAAATTCGCGTAAAAGAAACGATTTGTAAATCGAACTGGAAAATTGGGATTGATAATTACCTTGAATGCGACCACTGCTCGATTGTTCATAAAACTTTAGTTTCTAAGCTTGATATGAAATTATACGAGATGGAGATGCTAGAATACTATTCTTACCAAGGCACCCCGTTAAAAGGTAAAAATAGTGACTTTGGACTTGGTCAAGGGGGCAGATATTATTGGCTCTATCCAAATACTTGGTTCTCTTTCGATCCTGGTCCTGCAAATCTATCAATCCACCAATCGATCCCAATCGATCATAAAACTACTAAGTATGTTTATACTACTTTTTTCATGACCGATGAAATTACGGAGGAAGAAGAAGAACTAATGGCGATGGATCAATTGGTGAGAAAAGAGGATTTAGATATTTGTGAAGTGGTGCAGAAAGGGATCGAGACCGGGGCCTATACCCAAGGAAGATTTTCTCTTACTGAAAATTTAGTTCATCAATTCCATTTACTGCTGCAAAGGGATTTAGAAACAGTTTTGCCGCTGCAAACTGCAGATCCATCCAAGACCTTTTAAGAGATAGAAATATCTCTTAATCATCACCTGTGTGTAAGCGCTTCCTTAATATAAACCAATTGTGGAAGATAGGTGAGATAATGGAAAATAACAAAGTAGAATTGAAACGGGCAATGAAGAGCAGGCATTTGTTTATGATGTCTTTAGGAGGGATTATTGGAACGGGCCTGTTTCTAGGGTCTGGGTACGCAATCGGTGAGGCTGGTCCATTAGGAGCGATCCTAGCCTATTTAGTCGGCGGCCTTCTCATGTATTTAGTCATGGTTTGTTTAGGGGAATTATCCGTTGTTATGCCAGTATCCGGGTCTTTTCAAGCCCATGCGACAAAATTTATTGGACCTGCTACCGGGTTTGTGGTCGGCTGGGTCTATTGGCTGAGCTGGGCCATGTATGTAGGGCTTGAATTTACAGCGGCCGGTGTGCTAATGAAGCGATGGTTTCCAGATGTTCCGGTTTGGATTTGGTGTGCAATCTTTATTGTCCTTCTCTTTTCTATTAACTCTCTTACGACAAGAACCTTCGCCGAAACAGAGTATTGGTTTGCGGGCATTAAGGTTTTAGCTGTAATTATGTTCATTCTTGTTGGGTTAGGAGCTATGTTCGGAGGAATAAGTCTGAAACATGAATCCACCCCATATTTTACACATTTTCTAGGTGATGGCTTGTTCCCTGCCGGTATGGTTGGTGTTTTCGTTTCCATGATGAGTGTAATTTATGCCTTTCAGGGCTCGGAAATTATGGGAGTGGCAGCAGGGGAAACGGAAGAGCCGGAAAAAAATATTCCACGGGCGATCCGCAATATCGTTTTCCGTATCTTAATTTTCTATGTATTAGCGATGTTTGTTTTATCAGCTCTTGTTCCATGGAAAAAGGCCGGTGTACTAGAAAGTCCGTTCGTTACTGTTTTTGATATGGTAGGGATTCCCTATGCAGCAGACATTATGAATTTTGTAATTTTAACCGCGATTCTTTCCGTTGGAAATACCGGCCTGTTTGCTTGTACGCGTGTGATGTTTTCTTTAGCGGAAAATGGGATGGCCCCGAAAGCACTTGGCAAAATTAACAAACGCGGAATTCCTTTTAACGCCTTATTAGTAACCTTAATTTTTGCGTTACTATCACTTCTTACTAGTGTTGTGGCTGCTGATACATTATTTGTTGTTCTATTGGCTGTCAGTGGAATCGGTGGAACGCTGACGTGGTTAGCGATAGCGGTTGCCCAAATGGGATTTCGAAGACAATACATTAAAAATGGCGGTAAAGTGGAAGATTTGAAATATAAGGTTCGATTCTATCCCTTTATCCCGATTCTCTGTATTATTATGTGTTTGTTCATTTTCGGCTTTATGGCCTTTGATCCAACACAACGTGCATCGTTATATTGGGGATTTGGGTTTATTGCTGCCTGCTACTTATATTATTACCTTTGGTTCAAACGAAGAAATATCACGCTGCCAATTCATCAGGAAACCAAAGCGATTGCGATTGAGACGGAAGAGATTTAACGATTGGAATGGGAGGAAAGATGAATGGTAAATGAAAAAGATTATGATGTGATCATTATCGGCGGTGGATTTTCGGGGGTTACCGCTGCAAGGGAGTTACGGCAATTAGGACATCGTGTCCTGATTTTAGAGGCTCGCGATCGTCTTGGCGGCAGGACATGGGTGGACACCCGTCTAGGTTCGGAGCTTGAAATGGGAGGAACTTACGTCCATTGGCATCAGCCGCATGTTTGGACAGAAATTACCCGCTATGGCCTGGAACTAGCTACTGGTCCAAAAACGGAAAAGGTCTATTGGATTGCTGAGGGGAAGATGCATTCTGCTCCAGTATCTGAATTTAAAAATAAGCTCAAGAACACGGTTGAAAGGTTAATGAGCGAGAGCATGAAATATATGCCTCTGCCATTTGAACCTTTACATTCACCTGATTTTAGAAAGCTTGATGGGGTTACTGCAGCCCAATTTATGAAGGATTTTGGCCTAACGCAAGAGGAATATGATATTTTACACGGTTGGGTGGCCTCTGACTACTGCGGTGCACCTGAAGAAGGAGCAGTAACTCAAATTTTCCGTTGGTGGATTTTTTCACGCGGAAATTGGGAAACCCATAGTGCTATGGTATCGAGTTACCGGTTGAAAAAGGGGACAAAGGCTTTGGTGGAGTCTATTGCAGAAGATGCTGACGCTGAAATCAAGCTATCAACCGTTGTAAAAAAAATCGAGCATGATGAAGGTTCTGTTGAAGTTACGACATTTGATGGTTCTTCTTTTACGGGAAAAGCAATCATTGTCACCGTCCCGCTTTCAACACTTCAGGATATTGAATTTGTACCGGCACTTTCTTGCGAAAAACAAGCTTCATCTAAGGAAGGGCAAACTGCGAAAGGGGTTAAAGTATGGGCGCTCGTAAAAGGGAAGTACGACCCATTTGATGCTCTCGCCCCAGGCAGTTATCCGTTAAATTCGGTTCACGTGGATCGGTATTCGGGTGAAGATACGATTGTGGTAGGGTTTGGACCAAGCGCGGCAATGCTTAGCCCAACTGACAGGGCTGGGGTGGAGTCAGCATTAAGGCATTGGATTCCGGATATTGAGGTGCTAGAAAGTACCGGTCATGATTGGGTAAATGATGAGTTTTCCAGGGAAACCTGGCCGATGTTAAAGCCGAACCAGTTGACCACCTATCATAAGGAATGGAATACGCCGGAAAATAATGTGTTTTTGGCCGGTACCACTTATGCAAATGGCTGGGCTGGCTTTATTGATGGGGCGATTGAGAGCGGGATTACCACGGGGAGAAAGGTGCATAAACATCTTACGCGAGAAAAGGTACCTAATCAAATGTATGAAATGAAATAATATTCGAAAGAAATACACGGGTTCTTTGGCCCGTGTATTTTTTTGCTGTGATTGGGTTCATTTGTTTGAGGGTTGCATTGCCCGGATGAGGTTTTGTTTGCAGGAAAAGGTAAAAGGAAGAGGGTTGCATTGCCCGAATGGGGCTTGGATTGGAGGAAAAGGTAAAAGGAAGAGGGTTGTTATTGCCCGAATGGGGCTTGGATTGGAGGAAAAGGTAAAAGGAAGAGGGTTGCATTGCCCGAATGGGGCTTGGATTGGAGGAAAAGGTAAAAGGAAGAGGGTTGCATTGCCCGAATGGGGCTTGGATTGGAGGAAAAGGTAAAAGGAAGAGGGTTGCATTGCCCGGATGAGGTTTGGTTTAGAGGAAAAGGTAAAAGAAACAATCTAAAATAAGTTCATCTTTTAAGACAGAGGGTAAAAGATCTTGTAAAACAAACAAATAGATTAATGGAAGAATATTATTTAATGTGACAGGATATTTTAATATGAAAAATTATCTTGCTTAAATGCGATAATGATGTTAAAGTATAAAAGTCGCTGAAAAACAAACAGTTTTTAGATGACACATTCAAAAAAAAGATATTGACATATTAAATGATATGTTAGTATAATAATAAAGTCGCTTCTGAGCGATTGATTAAAAAATGAGTCAACTTGCTCTTTGAAAACTAAACAAACAAAAACGTCAACAAACAATAATAATCATGTTTCTTCTTTTATATAGAGAACATGAGCCAACGTAACAAATGAGCTATATCAACTTTCTTGGAGAGTTTGATCCTGGCTCAGGACGAACGCTGGCGGCGTGCCTAATACATGCAAGTCGAGCGAATCAATAGGAGCTTGCTCCTGTTGGTTAGCGGCGGACGGGTG
>NZ_SMYO01000100.1 GCF_004358205.1 Bacillus salipaludis | reverse complement strand
GTAACCGCTTTAAGTGCCGGCGCTGCAGATATGAGCGGCTGGTTACTAATGGGTCTGCCTGGCGGTATCTATGTTACCGGTCTTGCAAGCGCATGGATTGCTATCGGGCTAACCATTGGTGCTTACCTAAACTGGAAACTCGTTGCACCACGCCTGCGCTCATACACACAAGTCGCAAATGATTCCATCACCATTCCAAGCTTCTTAGAAAACCGTTTTAAAGACAACACAAAATTACTCCGGATTGTTTCTGGTATTGTTATTCTTATTTTCTTTACTTTTTATGTATCATCTGGGATGGTTTCCGGTGCTGTCTTTTTCCAAAGCTCTTTTGGGACTAGCTACCATACGGGTCTTTATATCGTTGGCGGCGTTGTTGTTGCCTACACTTTATTCGGCGGTTTCCTTGCCGTAAGTTATACCGACTTTATTCAAGGATTAATGATGCTTCTTGCCTTGTTATTCGTTCCACTTCTTGGCATTTTTAAAACAGGAGGACCGGCGGAAACGTTTGAAACCATCCGCCATATTGACCCAACATTACTCGATTGGTTCAAAGGTACAACATTCGTTGGAATCATTTCTGCAATGGCTTGGGGCCTCGGATACTTTGGCCAGCCGCATATTATTGTGCGCTTTATGGCAATTAGTACGGTTAAAGAAACAAAAAGCGCCCGCCGTATTGGGATGAGCTGGATGATTATCACATTAATTGGGACAATCTTCACTGGTTTAATTGGTAAAGCTTATTTCTATCATAATGCTGCACATAAACTGGATAATCCAGAAGCTGTATTTATTTCATTGAGCCAGATCTTCTTCCATCCATTATTTGCAGGATTTGCTTTAGCCGCAATTCTTGCCGCTGTTATGAGTACGATTTCTTCACAATTAATCGTTACCTCTAGTGCGCTAATTGAGGACTTATATAAGGTTGTTGTCCGTAAAGGCGCTAAGGATAAAGAACTTGTATTCTTAGGAAGAATGGCAGTGCTAATTGTCGCTGTTGTTGCTTCCGCTCTTGCCTTCAAGCAAAATAGCACAATTTTAAGCCTTGTTGCTTATGCCTGGGCAGGATTTGGAGCTTCTTTCGGTCCAATCATTCTTTTAAGTTTATTCTGGAAAAAAATGAACAACTGGGGTGCCCT
>NZ_SMYO01000010.1 GCF_004358205.1 Bacillus salipaludis | reverse complement strand
CGCTCATCAAATTATTCAAAATGCAAGAAGAGTTCTTGCGATTGAATTGATTTGTGCCATGCAGGCTGTAGAATACCGTGGTGTGGATAAAATGGCTACACAAACAAGAAGACTTTACGAAAAGGGAAGAGAAATTGTTCCTTCTATTACAAAGGACCGTATTTTCTCGAAGGATATTGAAAGAGCAGCAGAAGGCCTCAAAACAATGGATTTTGCTGAATTAACACAATCAGTAGTATTGTAATATGAAAAAGCGTGAGGTGTCCCTCACGCTTTTTATTCTTCCTCTTCGACTCTATTTTTGAATGCCTCCTGGGTGACGATTAGTTCTTCATCTTCAATGACTTCTCTAGTATGTTTTGCGGTCAGGCTGTTTTTTGGAAAATCACCTGGGTGGTTTTTCTTTTTATGATTAAAATGTTCTCCGCGTGCCAAACTCAACACTCCTTTCGTTTACGCTTGTAGCATTCCCCCAATGAAGATAAAAAATTACATTTTGGCTGATAGGCATATAAATGGATAGTTGATATACTTTACATAGTAGGTATGGTAAAAGGAGGCTATAACATGGATCTATTTCATATTGTCTCAGAAGAACGGATAAAAAAAGCATATGAGGATGGAGAGTTTGAAAATCTCCCTGGGATGGGCAAGCCGCTTCCGCTCGATGACCTCGCAGGAGTTCCTGAGGAATTGCGCATGGCTTATAAACTGTTAAAAAATGCTGGGTATACCGAGGAAGAAAGCCATTTGCGCAGGGAACTGACGACAATTGAGGATTTAATGAAAAAATGTGATGACCCGAGGGAGCGGGAAGGTCTTAGAAAAAAGCTAAATGAAAAACTTTTACGATTCAATCAAATGATGTCCAAACGAGGCGTTAAAACGAATTCCTCTTTTTTCAAAAACTATGAACATAAGGTGCACAATAAGTTGAAATAACCCCTTTCAGAGGCGCTGGAAGGACAAATTACTAAAAAGTATGGGTAAAAGTGTCCTTCCTGAGCAGCTAGAAAGACATAATCACGGAAGAAACTGTAGAAAGTGTCTTTCTAGAGCAGCTAGAAAGACATAATCACGGAAGAAACTGTAGAAAGTGTCTTTCCAGAGCAACTAGAAAGACAAAATCACGGAAGAAACGCGAGAAAGTGTCTTTCTAGAGCAGTTAGAAAGACAAAATCACGGAAGAAACGCGAGAAAGTGTCCTTCCAGAGCAGCTAGAAAGACAAAATCACGGAAGAAACGCGAGAAAGTGTCTTTCTAGAGCAGTTAGAAAGACAAAATTACGGAAGAAACGCGAGAAAGTGTCTTTCCAGAGCAGCTAGAAAGACAAAATCACGGAAGAAACGCGAGAAAGTGTCTTTCCAGAGCAGCTAGAAAGACAAAATCACGGAAGAAACGCGAGAAAGTGTCTTTCTAGAGCAGTTAGAAAGACAAAATCAAGAAGAAACCCTAGAAAGTGTCCTTCCAACCTCCTATTTAGACGAAACTAACTAAAATCCGACAAATACTCCCTCACAATTTCAATAAATGTCTTTAAGGCTTTTGTTTGATAGGCGGACTGAGTAATCATCGAAAAATTCCGTTTGAAAGGCAGACCCTCAATATGAATGATCCGGATGTAGCTATGAACAACCTCTTTCTCAATAGCCCAGCGTGACAATAGGCTGATCCCCAGACCTGCCTCAACGGACTCTTTTATCACCTGAGTACTTCCAAATTCCATAATTTTTTTTGGCGTAAAGTTATGTAAGCGAAAAAAGTTTTCCGCAGCTTCCCTTGTACCGGAACCTTCCTCTCTTAAAATCCATGTTTCATCCACCAAATCAGAAATTCGTTTTTCACCAAGTTTCGATAAAAGATGATGAGTGGGCGAAGCAACAACCACCATTTTATCTTCCGAAATGACTTCTGAACTTAAATGATCATCCTTCAAAATACCCTCGATTATTCCTATATCCAATTGATGCATTCTTACGAGCTCGATCACTTCCTTTGTATTTTGAATCTTGATTGATGGACGAATCAAGGGATATTGCCACTGCATTCTCGATATAATATGCGGCAGAATATATTCACCAAATGTATAGCTCGCACCAATTGAAATCTGCCCGCTTGCCTTATTGGTCAGATCATCGACTAATGATTGCATTTTTGTGTGAAGTGCCAAAATTTCTTTTGCATGATGATAAACAATTTCCCCTGCCTTATTGAGGCGCACATATTTATTACTCCTTTCAAGCAGTCTAGCGCCGACCGATTCTTCTAAAGTCCTGATATATTGACTGACCGCAGGCTGTGTCATATGCAGATCTTCTGCAGCTTTCGAAAAATTCTCCTTTTCCACAACCTTTATAAACACCTCTAAATGTTGATCCATCCGATTACCCCCGCTTCGGTTCCTTATGTATATAAATTTACTTATCATACCTATTATATATCTTTATTTTCCTTATACATGAACCAGGAGTATTCTAAAATTAGAAATTAAATGAGGTGATAAATATGGGGAACCTAAATGCTAAAGCATTATCTGTCACTGAACAGGCCGATCTTCAGCAAAAAAATCTGGAACCTAAGCCTTCCGGCGGTTTATGGTTAGGTGGAATCGCCTTTACGATTGTTGTTGCAGCGCTTGGCTATGCTTTATCAAAAGTCCCTGGTTTTGATCATGTTGGCCCGCTGGCTTGTGCAATCGTTATTGCGGTATTCTACCGGCAATTTTTCGGATATCCAGAAAAACTGCGCGCCGGTATTCAATTTTCCGCGAAACGTTTTTTGCGCTTTGCCATCATTTTGTACGGCTTAAAACTAAATATTGATATTGTACTGCATCAAGGGCTTGGACTACTTGCACGCGATGTGGGTGTTATTGCTTTTGCTATAGTATTAACCGTTTGGCTCGGAAAATTATTGAAAGCAGAATCAACTCTCTCTCTTCTCTTGGGAGTTGGTACTGGAGTATGCGGGGCAGCAGCCATTGCAGCCGTTTCACCTATTATCAAAGCAAAGGATGAAGATACCGCGATAGGAGTAGGGATTATTGCATTAGTTGGAACGATATTTTCCATCGTTTATACCATCCTAAGACCTTTTCTTCCATTATCGGCGATTGAATATGGAATTTGGAGCGGTACCAGCCTACATGAAATTGCCCATGTCGCTTTGGCAGGAGCTCCTGCTGGTCCTGATGGCTTAGCGATTGCCCTACTGGCGAAATTAGGCAGGGTACTGCTGCTAGTTCCATTATCTTTTATACTTATGTATTGGATGAAACGGAAAAATACTTCGAATCCAGGAGATACAAAAATTGAATTTCCATGGTTTTTAATTGGTTTTATTTTAATGAGTTTGCTTGGAAGCTATGTCTTCGGTAAGTCGATTCCAGTTTCAAAAACAGCGTTAGACGGGGTCGCAACGGCTACTACTTTTATTTTGACTTCTGCCATGGTCGGTCTCGGTTTAAATGTTAGCCTGCGGGATCTCCGAACAAAAGCAGCCCGCCCGCTAATTGCAATGCTGATTACGTCTGTGGTACTTTCAATCGTTACCTTTTTTATCTCGTAAAAAGCTGGCTTTGGTGAAATCTATTGACTAGACTTCATTCATCGCCAGCTTTTTGTTCTGGATTACCAGGTTTGCACATATGGTCAAGGAGAAAACCAAAGAACACAATAAAACCAATGGGAATAGAGTAATTCAATATATGAAGAATAGTCATATTTTCCTATACCTCCCATATTTTTATAATATTTAGAATATTTATATATTATTTACATTATATGCTAAATGTCACAATTCAGACAAATTTTTTGGTCTAAGAAATTAAAAAAAGGCTCTGTTAAACCTGGTTGTTGATTTCCGCTCCAGGCACAAGCGGTTCGTGGGCGGTTCGGGGAGCCTCATCGTCGCTTCGCTCCTGCGGTGTCTCCCCTGTCCCGTGCTCCCACAGGACACTGAATTGCTTCCTTGAATCCGCCCACGCACGAAGAAAATGCGTTAGCATTTTCGAGGAGTCTTCATGCCTTCTGAACCAATCAACGTTGTTCAAAATCAACATTGTCCTTTAACACAGCCTAAAAAAATATAAGAGCTAATGAGGCCTTGGTTTATCAACTTTTCAAGGAAAACGTTTGCACAAAATGCAACGAAATACAATTTTATCCAAAGGATTTTATTAGGTTTGTATCGTACTAGTTATAGTGGAGAGGATTTTTGTCGAATCCTGATTCTTAGTTACCTGTCCAGAGGAGTGTTTGAAACCATGAATGTTCTTTGTATTGGCGGAGCCAATATAGATCGCAAAATACAAACGATAAATCACCTTACCTTTAAAACATCGAATCCTGCAAAGAGTACGATGTCCTGTGGCGGAGTAGCAAGAAATATTGCTGAAAACCTTGGGCGTCTCGGTCTTAATAGTTCCTTACTTGGCTATATAGGAGATGACTCTGAAGGAAAATGGCTTCGTAAAACAACAGGAGAATATGTCGATGTAAGCCTTTTGGAGGCACTGCCTGGAAAGTCAACGGGTACCTATACAGCTGTCCTAGATGAAGAAGGCGAAATGGCAATCGCGTTGGCTGATATGGCTATTTATGATCATGTGGAAGAGGATTTTATTGGAAAAAAATGGCCACAAGACCGGCCAGCCATCGTATTACTTGATACAAATCTACCTGCAGTAATCATTGAGCTCGTTATTCAACATTGCAGGAGTGAAAATATTCCTATTTGCATTGCTACGGTTTCAGTAGCAAAGTCTGAAAAATTACCACGTTCGCTTGAAGGAATTACATGGCTCGTTGCAAATGAAAAAGAGGCAGAAGCATTGTCCAATATTAAAATAAAGACTGAGGGGGACTTTTTTAAGGCGGCTGTAGAGATTCTAAACAAGGGCGTTAAAAAGGTCGTTATCAGTAGAGGCGATAAGGGATTAATTTATTTTACCAAAGACGGGGAAGCCGGAGCATTGGTTGCCCCTGAGGTGCCGGTTACGGACGTAACAGGTGCAGGTGATTCGCTTATTGCTGGAATAATATATGCGGATTTAAAGGGGTTAAATACAGAGGACTCTTGCAAAATAGGTCTTTCTTGTTCCTATTTAACCATTCGGTCGAAAGAAACTGTAAATCCAGAACTAAACAATCAAAACTTAACGGATTCATTTCAACGATATTTCTGCAGGGGACCAGGGCAAAAAGGATTTAAATCTACTTTTGCATTTCAAAGATAAGGAAAAGGGAGGGAATTCGACAAAAATTCCCTCTTTTTTATTCGAAAATATGGATTTTTTGTATATAAATGATATGTTTCTTTATGTATTGGCAGTCTTTTGTCAAAAAAAGGAATAATTTGTGATAAAAAGTAATTTGAAAATAGGATTAAACTGACAAAATCTAACACCCTACTAAAAAAGAACTATTTATAATAAACGTATCGTTAAGGGTTAAGTATTTAGTCCTAAGTAATAAATAATTATTTATTCTATGAACAATACAATCAGAAAAAGGCAAACCTTTTGAAAAAGAGGGACGCAAAGCCGAGGATCTAAGGTAAGTGAATCTTGCTATGATGGCCGGGCTACCTGGAATACGATAAGTATTTTAGGGGTGAATTTAGTTGAGAAACACAGAATGTATCGTTGAAGTTATGGATGAAGAATGGATTGCTCTAATACTCGAAGCAAAAAAACTTGGAATTGACAAGGAAACAGTTCGAACATTTCTAAATCAAAATGATATGAAGGAGCAGTTGGTTAAGCAATGTTAAGGTACATACAAAAAAGGCATTCCTAAAAAGATGAATAATCCTTTTGGGAATGCTTTCTTTTTTTAAAAAGTAATACTACTTATTTTGGTCAGCCCGCCACTTGTTAAATTCAAGAAAATCACGGAATTGTTGTTTGGAAACTCCAGAATTCATTGCTTCTTTTACAATCTTCATCCACTCGCTGTCCAATTCCTCTTGATCAATTCGTTCATGGATTAAATAATCAACAGGGACATTTAAGACTGCTGAAATTTTTTCGAGAAATTGAATAGAAGGATTTGTTTGTAAGTTTCTTTCTAGGGAACTCAAATAAGACTTTGCGACTCCTGCCTGTTCAGCAAGTTCGGAAAGGGACATTTTCTTTTCTAACCGCAGTTTTTTTACTCGTTCTCCAATCATGGCATCTCACACACCTAATAAAGATAATCTATATTATAATATTACCAAAAGGGAGAAAAAAGTTCCATATTACGAACGGCGTATTTTTTACAATATACGCTCGAAGTTAACAAAGAATTAATAAATTCTTAAATCACTTCTTTGAAAAAAAGCTTGGATAGAGATAAGATGTTTTTAGAGTGAATACTGAAAAATATAAAAAGGCAGGGAAAACAATGATTGTCTTAAAATCACAAAGAGAAATTGAAGCAATGAAGAAAGCGGGAGAAATTCTTGCTTCATGCCATAAAGAAATTGCCAAATTAATTAAACCAGGTATTACGACCTGGGAAATTGAAGAATTCGTTGATGATTTTTTACGGAAAAATAACGCTTCACCGGAGCAAAAGGGTTATAAAGGGTATGAATTTGCCACATGTGCAAGTATTAATGATGAAATCTGTCATGGATTCCCAAGAAAAGAACCCTTGAAAGATGGAGATATTGTCACGATCGATATGGTGGTCAACTATAATGGAGCATTGGCCGATTCAGCATGGTCCTATGCTGTGGGCAATGTCTCTCCTGAAACCGACCACTTATTAAAAGTAACAAAAGAGGCACTTTATAAAGGAATTGAACAATCGGTTCCAGGGAATCGAATTGGAGATATCGGACACGCAATTCAAAAATATGTTGAAAGTGAAGGTCTATCGGTTGTACGGGATTTCATTGGACATGGAATTGGAACTGTCATTCACGAGAAACCGGATGTTCCACATTACGGCCTTCCGGGAAAAGGACCTCGCATTAAAGAAGGAATGGTGTTCACGATTGAACCAATGGTAAATATCGGTATGTACCATACAAAAATGGATTTGAACGGCTGGACGGCAAGAACCGTTGATGGAACTTATTCTGCCCAATATGAACATACCATTGCGATTACAAAGGATGGCCCAATCATCTTGACAGAACAAAAATAAAAAGCAAACCCACAGGGTCTGCTTTTTTATTTTTTTCGAAGGTTTCCTAATTCCTCTACGAGCGCCTGCATTTCATTTGGACTGAAGGAATTTTTCTTCATGACCAGTTCATAAATTTCTTTTAGATCTTCGTACATTTCTTCATCGAAATGAGATGGTTTTATGGCGCCCAAGTTTAGGACCTTTAATTTTTCTTTAATTTGTTCAATCATATATTCAACATTTTCAGTCGATCTTTCTGCTAAATTCATCCCGGACCCCCTCTTTTGAATTTTTATCCTCATCTTTTCATTATAATGGGTAGATGTCAATAAAAATAGTGTTTTGTTCTTTTACAAAAGGGGAATGTTTATGAAAGAATATTAATTATTACCATTTAAACTTGCATAGGGAATGGGCTTATCGCAAAATGGGAGTAAAGATGATAAATTGTAGCAAAGAAGGAGAGTTTAAAGTGACAAAGAGGAATCAATTTTGGAAAGGAATGCTATATGGAGCATTAGCGGGTGGTGTAATCAGCCTTTTAGATAAAGATACTAGGGAAGTAATGAAGGAAAATGTTTTAAAGGTTTCCAGCAAAGGACTCTATATAGTAAAGCATCCGCAGGAGGTTGCAGGACAAATAAAAGAAACAGCAATCAGAATAAAAGAAACGGTAGAGGAAATGAGCGAGGATATTTCCTATATCACTGAGAAAGTGGAGGAACTTCGCGAACTCACCCCGAAGGTAACCGATATGGTAAAAGAAACAAAAGATGCCTTTATCGATCATGAAGACTCAGACGTTATGGATGTCGTTATTAAAGAAGATTAAAATCATGAAGGAGGGATAAGCGTGGAAAAGGGAGGAAATGTTCGTTCATCTTTAATTCGATTACTATGGCACAGGATTGAAGAAGATGATTTGAATGGTTTAAGTGCCCAGCTCGCCTATTTTTTTCTCCTTTCCTTGTTTCCTCTCCTCATTGTTCTTTTTACATTACTTCCATATATCCCTATCCCACATCAAGATGTTCTTGGAGTGATCAAAGGTTTTGCTCCGGTAGAAGCAATGGATTTAATTGAGAAAAATGTGAAATATATCATGAATCACCGTAATGGCGGGCTGCTATCGTTTGGTATAATCGGTACCATCTGGTCAGCTTCAAACGGAATTAATGCAGTAGTCAGGGCTTTTAATAAAGCCTACAATGCGAAAGAAAACCGTTCCTTTATTGTTGCAAGAGGAGTGGCGATTCTCTTAACTCTGGGAATGATTTTTGTTTTTCTCCTTGCCATTATTTTACCGGTTTTTGGGAGAGAAATTGGCGTATTTTTATTTTCACAGGTAGGATTTTCGGACGAGTTTGGTAAGATTTGGGACACTCTAAGCTATCTTGTGAGTGCGATTATTTTGTTCTTGATTTTTACAGGTTTATATTGGATTGCTCCGAATGTGAAATTGCGGTGCAGAAGCGCATTTCCGGGTGCGGCCTTTGCCACAGTCGGCTGGATTGTTACTTCTATGGGATTACGCTTTTATGTTGAGAATTTTAGTAATTTTTCACTGACCTACGGAAGTATTGGAGCGATCATTGTGTTAATGATATGGCTGTATTTATCGGCCTTCATCATCGTTTTAGGTGGGGAAATTAACGCGTTTTATAGTGAAAGAAGTAAGAAAAACTGTTAAGTGCTCCTCATTTTTCCTTTATGAAAACGTGGGATTTGCTCAAACTATAATTGGGGGTTACCTACAATCTTAAGGGAGGCTTACACCATGACTAAAGCGACGAAAAAAGATGGCGGAACAAAACAAAAAGGGAAAAAGAATCATCCAAAACAAAAAACTTCTGGGTCTGCAAACGGTTCAAACGGATATCACTAAAAAGCGGAAGCATCTTGGTGCTTACTGGACAAATAAAAAAAGGCCGGGATATCATCCCGGTCTTCCTTATGACTTTAGAAGCCTTAAGCTATTTAGAATGACCAAAATTGTGCTTCCTTCATGGCCAATTACTCCGAATGGCAAATCAAGCAGCTGGAAAAAGTTCGAAGCAATTAAAAGCATGATGACAGATATAGAAAAAATAACATTTTGCTTGATAATTTTATTCATTCTTTGCGAGAGGCGAACAGCTTCCGCAATCCTTGGTAAATCATTTTTCATTAAGACAATATCTGCTGTTTCTAGCGCAACATCTGTACCCTCACCCATGGCAATTCCAACATTTGCAATGGCTAGGGCAGGGGCATCATTAATCCCGTCACCCACCATTGCCACAGTTTTAAACTTGTTCTTTAATTCTTTCAACTGCTCTACTTTTTCTTCTGGTAAGCATTCAGCAAAAAATTGATCAACATGACTTTCAGCAGCAATGGCGCTCGCTGTTGTTTGACTGTCCCCTGTAAGCATGACAGTATAAATTCCTTTTTGTTTTAATTGATCAATGGCTATTTTAGTTTCTTCCCTGACTACATCCTTCAAGGCAATCATGGCGGAAAGAGCACCATTGATTTCAACGAAAACAAGGGTATTTCCAAGGCTGGCCAATTCTTTTGCTTTTCCATTTGCAAATGCATCTGCCATTTCTTTTCCAACAAAATCGGCTTTCCCAATTTTCCAATGTTCAAGGCCAATACTTGCTTTTACACCCCAGCCAGGTAGGTCTTCAAGAGAATCAGGATGAAGAAGTTCCCTATTCAGCTGTTGTTTTGCATATTTGACAATGGCTTGTGCAAGCGGATGGTTCGAATGGTTCTCAATCGAAGCCGCTTTCCATAAAAGATCCTCCCGATCCAAGCCATCATTTACTATAACCTCGGTTACCTCGGGTCTTCCTTTTGTGAGAGTTCCGGTTTTATCAAAGGCAATGGCTTCTAAAGAGCTCAAATTCTCGAGATGAACACCGCCCTTTACCAAGATTCCATGCTTCGCTCCATTGGATATGGCGGATAAGGTGGCAGGCATGATGGATGCCACCAATGCACATGGGGAGGCAACCACTAACAAAATCATTGCTCTGTAAAAGGATTCATGCCAGCTCCAGTCCAGTAGAAAGTGCGGAATGAAAAACATCAGGATTACTACAGCCAGAACAGCCTTTACATAAGTTCCTTCGAAGCGTTCAATAAAAAGCTGGGAAGGAGATTTTTCGCTTTGGGCCGATTGAACAAGCTGAATGATTTTTTGAAAAAGGGTGTCACTGCTTGCTTTGGTTACTTGAACCGTAATGGAACCTGTTAGATTAACTGTTCCGGCAAAGACTTCCTCCTGATCCCCTTTCGAAACAGGCATCGATTCCCCGGTGATGGCTGCTTCATCGATATTGGTTTTTCCTTTTACGATCATCCCGTCTGAAGGGATCCGCTCGCCGGGTTTTACAAGAATTTGATCCCCTACCTGCAGCTCAGAGGTTGGAATTCTTTTTTCGACCCCGTTCTTAATGAGGAGGGCTTCTTCAGGCTGAAGCTCCATTAACGAAGAAATTTCTTTATGACTCTTATTCATCGTATAGGTTTCTAAAGCACCACTGACTGCAAAAATAAAAATTAACACGGCTCCTTCTGTCCAGTAGCCAATAATCGCTGAACCAATTGCGGCAAAAATCATCAGCATTTCGACATTCAGTTCTTTATTTTCATAGGTTTCCTCGATCCCTTCTTTCGCCTTGGCAAAGCCTCCAATCACAAAAGCAAGCAAATAAGCGATGATGGAATCTACTTCGTTATCGTATTTATCAAACAGCCACCCTGCAACAATTAAAAGCCCGCTTACCGCAGCGGCAATTAGCTCTGCGTGAGGCTTAATTTTTTCAATGAAAGAAACCTTTTGTATTTCTTGTGTAAGTGATTTCGCTTCTGAACTCATCTTTTCCCCCTCCATAATCCGGATTAATATTTTTGGCTATGTTAAACTTGGTTGTTAATTTTCGCTCGAGGCTTTTCTTCTTTTCTTATTGAGAAGAATAATCAAACTCAGCACCCTTAAAAAACACGAAAGCTGTCATCAAATGATGACAGCGAACACTTATTTTTAAGGATATCCTAAATTTACTTTATTTTACCACATATTCTATGCGTCCGATATGAATTTGCTCCGTGAATATAGGAAGATTCGTTCCTTAATTTTTTTGGCCTTCCAGCATCGGAACGGTTCTTTTTCCAAAAAGATAAATAATCAGGGATAGAACAAGGAGCATCGTACTAATAATATAGAAGAAATTAACGTTTTGGAAAAATTGGATAAACAGGCCGCCAATAATTGGGCCGCTTAAGCTTCCCAGGCTGAAAAAGATTCCGCATAACAAATTTCCTGTTGCTAAAAGGTTTTTTGGAACCAGGTCTGTCATAAAGCTAATCCCGAGAGAGAACGTGGAACCGACGGCCATTCCGGAAAAAAGAAAACAAATAAATAGGCCAATTAAGGAATGCTCTAGGAAGCTTGCGACAGTAAAACTTAAAAATCCCAAAAATAGAACGGTGATTAACACATTTCTTCGTCCATAGCGGTCACTTATCATGCCTAAAGGAAGTTGGGTCAAGATACTGCCGATGGCAAATCCCGATAACACAATGGAGACACTGGCTACATTGATGTCCGTCCGCAAGGCATATACGGGAAAACTGCCGTTTAAGGATGATTCTAAGAAACCATATGAAAAGGGGGGTAAAAAGGCAACCCAGCCATATTTCAATGCTTGGCTGAACCGTTTAATCGTTCTTAACAATGAATTGATTCCTGCATCCGGTTCTGGGTATTCATTCTTTAGAGCCAATAAAAAGAACCAGCCAATCAAGCAAAGGACAGACGAAACGATGAACGGAAGAGACTTATTTATGTTAACCAATGGGGTCATCAGCGGACCAGCTGCAAAGCCAATTCCGAAAAATAATCCGTACAAGGCAACGTTTCTTCCACGTTTATGAAGTGGCGAGGAAGAAGTAATCCAGGTTTGGGTGGCAAAATGGAGCGAATGGTCGCCGATTCCAATTAGTAAACGCAAAACAAACCAAAACCAAAAGGATTGCCAAACGGGAAAAAGGGCGAGTGCGGCAACGACTATTCCTCCTCCTATTAAAATCACCGGTTTGTAACCATACTTTCGTAATGGCATCTCCATAAAAGGAGAGACGAGGAGAATTCCAATATAAAGTGCTGTGGCATTTAGTCCGTTTAATGAGGAAGAAACACCACTTTTTTCAAAGATGACTGCAATTAGCGGCAGCAGCATTCCTTGAGAAAACCCGGAGATGGCAACAATACTAACTAAAATCGAAAAATGAAAATGATTTTTTTGCATAAAATTAACCTCTTACTTACTAATCTGAAATAATCGTATCTAAATGATGGTAACGAGAAAATCCAGTATTTGCAAGCAAAAAATTAATCCAAACTTTTAATAAGATGCAAAATAGTGTATTCTCATTGATGGGGTTTTTAACAGGGGAATAGTGGAAATTGTGGGAAAATTTAATTTGGAGGGAACGCCGTGACAAATAAAATATTTATGCTCTTGACATTTATTGGAGTGCCTCTTTCAATTATTGGCACACTATTACATTGGTCTAGTATCCTTTTATTTATTATTTATTGTTTAACGATTATTGCACTGGCAAGCTATATGGGCAGAGCCACTGAAAGTTTAGCGATTGTGGCCGGGCCACGAATTGGCGGCCTCTTAAATGCAACCTTTGGTAATGCAGTTGAGTTAATTATTTCAATCTTTTCTTTAAAGGCCGGCCTTGTTGGGATTGTTCTTGCCTCGCTAACGGGTTCCGTACTAGGGAATCTGCTCCTGGTTGCCGGATTATCCTTTTTTGTCGGCGGTCTTAAATACAAACGTCAGGAATTTAATATTTACGATGCCCGACATAATTCCGGACTCTTGATGTTCGCAGTGATGATTGCTTTTGTCATTCCAGAAGTTTTTTCAATGAACATGAATGAAGACAAAAAACTAACATTAAGCGTTGGAATTTCGATTATCCTGATTATTCTTTATTTAGCTGCACTATTTTTCAAGCTCGTTACGCATCGGGGGGTTTATCAACATGACACAGAAAATGTCGTTCATGATGAAGAGGCTCCGGAATGGGGAAAAGGAAAAGCGATTGCCGTTTTAGCCATTGCCACTGTTGCGGTTGCCTATATCTCTGAACATCTTGTTCATACCTTTGAGGTTGTGGCGGAATCCTTTGGCTGGACAGAGATGTTCATTGGAATTATCATCGTTGCGATTGTCGGAAATGCGGCAGAGCATGCTTCGGCAGTTTTAATGGCTTTCAAAAATAAAATGGATATTGCAGTAGAAATCGCAATCGGCTCGACACTACAGGTTGCGATGTTTGTTCTTCCTGTTCTGGTTATTATCTCGCTGTTCTTTGAAACCTCGATGCCGCTCTTATTTAGCTGGCAGGAACTCATCGCAATGGTCTCATCCGTTTTGCTAATGGTTGTGATCTCCAATGATGGGGAATCCAACTGGTTCGAGGGATTGACCTTAATCGCCGCCTATGTGATATTGGGGATTGGATTTTTCCTTCTTTAATAAAGAAAACTCGCCGATTGGCGAGCCTTAAAGGCGGTTCATGAGGCATAGTTGCACTTATACTTTCTTACCAGCCAGGAAAGACTCTAAGTCAAATGACTTAGAGTCTTCTTTTTACTTAATTCTCATGTACGGGTAATTCACACTTCATGTGCTATAGTGACATTTTTAAATTAGGCTAAAATCAATCTCGCTTTTAAATGGGACCATCAATCACCAACCTTCATGTTAGTTAAGAACGAACCTGAAAAAAACACGAGTGTTGAAAATTCATATAAGTCGGGGATCCCAACCTCCTTAAATGATAATTGGTTAGCAGATTGATTGCTGCCCTCCTTTATTAAAAGGTTAAGTTTATTATAAATGAATGATAGAATTTTGTAAATGTTCTGATTATTACATTTTTGTATCATTTCTTTATAAACGGTCAAAAATTAACAGGAATTCAGAGGCTTGACCAGAAATTATTTTTTGAAATGGATAATATTTAGGAACTCCGAAAAAACTATGAGCAGACGGTGTAATGCGATATGTTGAAAGGAGTTTTTTTAGTGAAAAAATTTGCCCCTGTCCTTATGTCAATGCTATTAATCATGACAATTTTGCCAACTGCTTTTGCTGAAAAAGCTACGGTAAAAAGAGAGGCAGTTAAATATACTGTCCCATCCTCTGTTCGAAATATCTCAAAGGAAAATACTTATCCGAATTCGACACAGGATTTGCCGCTTTTACAGCCAAGTGATTTGACAAAGAAATTAATTGACTCTTCGAAGGTCAAGATTCAAAATCCTGATTTGATTCGCATGCTTAATGAGTCCAGCATTAATAGTACTCCATTTGCGATTGGCTATCGTGCCATCGTTTATTTAGGGCAATGGCCGCTGAACTATGAATCAACGGAAACCTCGCCGAATTGGGAGTATCAAAAAATCAATACCAACTTTTTTGATAATCGTGGCGGCAAGGCACCCTACAAGATTCACTATGTCCAAGAATCGCAAAAAATCGTCCGTGGCGGTTTGACCTCTAAAATCCCGGATGCAGAAATGGTTAAGAAAATGATGCTGCTCACGGCGATGGAGAAAACCCGCCTGCCACTTGCGTTTGAAACGGTTATTGGCGGTGGAACGAAAAATGATCATGTTTATAACATTCCAGCTAACCGCTTAGGCTATTTATTTGCTTATGCACCAGGGGTAAGTGAAAAAGGGAAAGTTACGTATGGGGAAGTCTATCTCATGTTAAAAGGAAATAAAAAGTTTATTGTTGTTAAAAATGTTACCTCTCAGGGCATTGGCGCGTGGATTCCGGTTCAAGATTTTGTATCTTTTGGGTTCATAGCACCTGAACACCCACGTTGATTTAGCACAGGAGACTCCTACAGATTGGTTCGGTAGGGGTCTTTTTTATAAAAAATTGCCAAACTGTATTTTTTTCGGTAGGATAAGGTGAAACTTCAATCAGTGGGGGAGTTTTCCATCCCCCACTGATTGTTAGTTGAACCAATCGGGCTTTTACGGGCAGTTGCCCCACTTATTTTTTAAAGGGTACTTAAGTCTTTAAAAGGGGGCTTACTGCCCGTTAATGCGGGATATAAACGTTCATTAAAGGAGAGAAAAATATATGGGTAATCCTGTACAAGATAAAAATCTGCAAGTGACCTTTTTAAAACAACGATTAAATATGTTCCTTGATGTATTAGATGCAATTGATCCGGAAGATACGGACCTTGAGGATATTGACCGCTTACTTTCCATGCTTGATGATATGGAATCAAAATGCCGAGAATTCAATAATCGTGAAACGAATGAGTCTGTTTAATAGCAGACTCATTTTTATATGGTTTTTAAGCGATTTACCTCATAATACCAAGTAACCGATTTCAAGCTTATTCTTTAATTCTTAGGCGTATAGGAGTATAATGGAGTGCGTCGAATAGTTATAAAATTAAAAAAGATAAATCAGTGGGACAAAGGGAAAGGGGTACTCGAATTGAATATTGAAAAATTTCAAGAAAGCATGTACAAGCTGGTTGTAGAAACTTCTACGAAACTTCCAAAAGACGTTCGCCGTGCAGTTAAAGCTGCCAAGGAACAGGAAAATGCCGGCACAAGTGCGGCAATGAGCCTTGCAACGATTACAAACAACATTAAAATGGCAGATGATCAAGTTTCACCAATTTGCCAAGATACAGGTCTTCCTACCTTTAAAATTAAAACTCCAGTTGGGGTGAACCAACTAGAATTAAAAGAAGCGATTCGCAATGCGATTGTTTTAGCAACAAAAGAAGCAAAATTACGTCCAAACTCTGTTGATTCCTTAACGGGTAAAAACAGTGGTGACAATCTTGGTGCAGGATTACCAGTCATCAAGTTTGACCAATGGGAAAAGGATTATATTGATGTGCGCTTGATCTTAAAGGGCGGCGGCTGTGAAAATAAAAATATTCAATATAGCCTTCCATGCGAACTTGAAGGCCTAGGCCGTGCCGGTCGTGACCTTGACGGTATCCGCAAATGCATCATGCATTCTGTTTACCAAGCACAAGGACAAGGCTGCAGCGCCGGCTTCATTGGCGTTGGTATCGGCGGCGACCGTTCTTCTGGCTATGATTTAGCTAAAGAACAGTTATTCCGTTCAGTTGAAGATGTAAATCCGAACGAAGATCTTCGTAAATTAGAAGAGTATGTAATGGAAAATGCAAATAAACTTGGTATTGGTACAATGGGCTTCGGCGGCGAGGCAACTCTTCTAGGTTGTAAAATCGGAGTGATGAACCGTATTCCTGCCAGCTTCTATGTTTCTGTTGCTTATAACTGTTGGGCATTCCGCCGCATGGGTGTTGCGGTAAATCCTGAAACAGGGGAAATCAATGAGTGGATGTATCAAGATGGAGAATTCATTGATTTTGCTCAGGCTGAGGCGGAAAAGGAAACGGCTGCCGCTAAATCTGAAGACGTAATTACGTTAACAGCACCAATCACTGAAGATCAAATTCGCGATTTGAAGGTTGGTGACGTGGTTCAAATTACGGGAATGATGTACACAGGCCGTGATGCGATTCACAAACATTTAATGGATCACGATGCACCAGTTGATTTAAATGGACAAGTCATTTATCACTGCGGTCCTGTTATGCAAAAAGACGAAGCAGGTGAGTGGCATGTGAAGGCTGCTGGCCCAACAACAAGTATTCGTGAGGAGCCTTACCAAGGCGATATCATGAAGAAGTTCGGTATTCGTGCTGTTATCGGTAAAGGCGGTATGGGTCCAAAAACTTTGGCAGCATTAGAAGAACATGGCGGCGTGTACTTAAATGCAATCGGTGGCGCGGCTCAGTATTATGCTGATTGTATTAAGTCTGTTGAAGGCGTTGACCTTATGGAATTTGGTATTCCAGAAGCGATGTGGCATTTACGTGTTGAAGGGTTCACTGCTGTTGTAACAATGGACTCTCACGGAAACAGCTTGCATGCTGATGTGGATAAGTCTTCATTGGAAAAATTGGCTCAGTTTAAGGAACCGGTTTTTAAATAATTGTGTAGTTTGGGGGACGGGCGCTTGCGCTTGTCCCTTTTTTGGTGTGATTTGTTGATATCCGGCCAAAATGTGTTGATATATCATGGAAATGTGTCGATATCTTTTAAAAGTGTGTTGATATCCGGCGATTTTGTGTTGATATATCTCAAAACTGTGTTGATATCTGTGAAAAATGTGTTGATAAAATAAAATCTTCAAAAAATCGTCTAATTCTTAAACAAAAATTACGTCAAATTTCGATAAAATAATACTCAAAAGACAAAGGAGTGATAATTTTGTTTGAAAAAGATCTAATAAAACCAATATTATTAGAGCAGCATGAGGCTCTTGAACGAAGAATTGTTAAAAATCATCCCAGTAGAGTCTATGTTGAAGAAAAACTTATCAATTTGAGGTCAGGGTATCGAGGAGAAAAGAATTTACACTATTTTTTAAGCTTGCTTCCACCAAAAAGGTACCATATTTTCCACGATATTCGCCTCCCACATGGAGATTCCTACTTCCAAATTGATGCTTTCCTCCTTTCTGAAAAATTCGGCTTAATTATTGATAGTAAAAACTATTCTGGTTCGCTTGTTTTAGAAAGGCATCAACTGACTCAAGAGGTGAATGAAAATAAAAAGGTATATTCAAATCCTCTTTCTCAAGTTTCCCGTCATAAAATTTTGCTAAATTACTGGTTTGAGAAGAATCAATTACCCTTAGTCCCCCTGGATCATCTTGTATGTTTCACAAATCCAAAAGCCAGTTTACATATAAGCGCTGGATATATTGAAGCAGAAAAGAAAGTGTGTAAGGCCGAAAATCTTTTAATGAAAATAGGAGAGCTAGATAAGTATTTCAAAAAAGAATGTCTTGACTTGAAGGCAATGGGAAAAATTAAGAGACAAATTTTAGTGAAAAATACTCCTCTTAAAAGTGACATACTTTTAATGTACAATATTGATATAAGTGAAATTATAACTGGTGTACAATGTCCTAAATGTCTTTATATTCCCTTGCATTATAAGGGGAGAAATTGGGAATGTCCTTCCTGTGACTCTATTTCTAAAGATGCTCATCTTCCGGCTATTTATGACTTTTTCCTCCTGATAAAACCGTTAATAACCAATGCTGAATTATGCTGGTTTCTTCAACTGCCATCCCCAAGAGCCGCAGCTTACTTATTTTCTCATTTGAATTTCCCGCATTCCGGTACCAACAAAGGCCGTATCTATCACCAACCAAAATCCTTCCTATAAGTTCCAATTATGTTTTCCCTTTTAAAACAAACACTAAAAAAAACAAAATAGGGGGAACATGGATGAAAAAGATCTTGCCGATGCTTGGGATGCTGTTGATGCTCGTTCCAAGTGTTACATATGGAGCTGTTTCGAATCAACCGATTCATTGGGGCTTCAAAAAAGCTGTGAATGAACAGCCGCCGGAGGCTGGGGCACTGTACGATCAACTTCTTGCCAAGTACGGGGCCTTTTATAAAGGGGATCCTCAAAAAAAGACCTTATACCTAACCTTTGATAACGGCTATGAAAATGGCTACACATCGAAAATTCTCGATGTCCTGAAAAAAGAAAAGGTACCAGCAACATTTTTTGTCACTGGTCATTACCTAACCTCCCAGCCTGATCTCGTCAAAAGAATGGTGGAAGAAGGTCATATTGTCGGCAATCATTCCTGGCATCATCCCGATATGACAACCATCAATGATGCGAAAATCAAAGAGGAACTGGATACCGTTAAGATCAAAACAAAGGAATTAACTGGTCAAAAAGAAATGAAATATTTACGTCCGCCTAGAGGTGTCTTTAGTGAGAGAACGATGAAAGTTGCCAAAGAAGCGGGATATACCCATGTATTCTGGTCACTCGCTTATGTGGATTGGAATGTTAATCAGCAAAAAGGTGCGCAATATGCGTACGATAATATCATGAAACAAATTCATCCGGGCTGTGTCATGCTTTTACACACCGTTTCAAAAGATAATGCGGATGCATTAGAAAAAGTGATTAAGGATTTAAAAAACAAAGGGTATAAATTCAAAAGTCTTGATGACTATAAAAAATAAGACCAAATACCGAATTCCAACAGGAGTTCGGTTTTTTCATGAAGAACTTGTATTCAATATAACGATGTTTGACCATACTTATATCAGATATTTTTGAGGGAGGAAATTATGGATAAATATGGTATGTATGTTAAGTTTGCTGCAATCCAGGGGAAAAGTACTGAATTGTTACAAATATTGTTAAACGCAGCAGAAGCTATGAAAAGTCTTGATGAGTGTGAAATCTATATCGTCAATAAATCAAAAAGTGAGCCGGAAGTAATATGGGTTACAGAGGTTTGGACAAATGCGGAAGCCCACAAAAGATCACTATTATTAGAAGGGTCAAAAGCAATGATTGAGCGGGCCAAAACACTTATTGCTGGTATTGAGGCAACGGAAATTTTACCCATAGGCGGCAAAGGAATCTCCGACAATTAATCTGGAAACATGCTATAATACGATGAAAATAAAAATGGATGGAATCGTGAAAAAACATGAAAACAGATCAAAACATTAAAATACAAGTAAGTCAAACCTTCCCGCTAACCATTAAACGGCTGGGCATCAATGGAGAAGGTGTCGGTTATTTTAAAAAACAGGTAGTTTTTGTACCGGGGGCGCTGCCAGGAGAAGAGGTAGTTGTTGAGGCCACAAAAATTAATCCGAAATTTGCCGAAGCAAAAATTAAAAAAATCCGCATTAAATCACCGCATCGTGTTCAACCACTCTGCCCAGTATATGATCAATGCGGCGGCTGCCAGCTTCAGCATTTAGGATATGACCAACAACTTAAAGAAAAACGCGATATTGTCATTCAATCGCTTGAACGCCATACAAAACTGGACGTAAACAAATTGGACATCCGTGAAACAATCGGCATGGAAGATCCGTGGGGATACCGGAACAAAAGCAGTTTCCAAGTGGGGCAGAGAGATGGAAAGGTCCTTGCCGGATTATATGGCTTAAACTCTCACCAGTTAATTGATATTGACCAATGTGCTGTCCAGCATTCACAAACAAATGAAGCCACAGCGCAGGTGAAACGAATTTTAGAGGATTTAAAGATTCCAATTTATAATGAAAAATCTCGTAAAGGAATCGTCCGAACGATTGTCACGCGTGTTGGTGTGCAGTCAGGGGAAATCCAAATTGTATTAATCACTTCACAAAAGGAACTTCCTAAACAGGAGCTTATCATATCGGAAATCCAAAAAAAGCTCCCGAATGTGAAGTCGATTGTGCAAAACATTAACGGCCAGAAAACCTCCCTCATTTTTGGTGAAGAGACGGTTTCGTTAGCCGGCAGTGAAGTCATCCAAGAAACATTGGGGGACCTGCAGTTCGAATTATCAGCGAGAACATTTTTTCAATTGAATCCAACACAAACTGTTAAGCTTTATAATGAAGTGAAGAAGGCTGCGGGACTTACGGGTACGGAAAAAGTAGTCGATGCCTATTGCGGCGTGGGTACAATTGGGTTATGGCTGGCGGATCAAGCTAAGGAAATTCGCGGGATGGATGTGATTCCGGAATCGATTGAGGATGCAAAGAAAAATGCCAAACGCCACGGATTCACGAATACAAAGTATGTACCTGGTAAAGCAGAAGAAGTGTTGCCGAAGTGGGTCAAAAAAGGGTGGAAGCCGGAAGTTATGGTTGTGGATCCGCCAAGGACTGGCCTTGATAACCAATTGCTGCAAATGATTTTGCACGTGAAACCGGAAAAGCTGATTTATGTTTCCTGTAATCCGTCGACATTGGCGAAGGATATTAACACATTAAGTGCTAAATACGAAGTTAAATATATTCAGCCGGTAGATATGTTTCCGCATACGGCGCATGTCGAATGCGTCTTGGCTATGATTTTAAAAGAAGAAGCAGGAACCAAGTAAGCTGCTTCTATTCAATTTTGGGACCACAAAAAAGGAGTTACTCCCTAAATGGAGAAACTCCTTTTTCCCATTTAGTTTTATTTTTGAATTTATACTTCAATTTTTCCTTTTCAAAACTACTACTTTTATTTCTCTCAAATCAATAACATTCGAAGCACTTACTTGTGTTTACTTCTAAGTTTTACTTAGTCAAAGTGTTCCCCTAATAAATAATAAGTATAGTCTAACGTATTCTAATCTTCGAAAAACAATAGTTTTTTTATTTTATTAATTTTAAAATTTTCACAATTATTATGAAATTCATATTGTAAGTTGGTAAAATAACACATATAATCAAAAGCGAGCATAAAAAATCAAATTCACTCAAAAATGAGCAAAAAACGGTCAAGTGTCCCATTTCAAATGAATTGGAGGGAAACGATTCTGTGTACGGTATAGAAAGAAAGTCGGCCATATTAGAGTTACTAAACAAGAATGCTAGAGTGGATGTACAAGAATTAAGTCAACACTTCCACTTGTCTGAATCAACAATTCGTAGGGACTTAAAGGAACTAGAGGAAGCACAATTGTTAAAAAGAACGCATGGTGGGGCAGTCTTTTTTAAAAGTGTGACCTTCGAACCGACTTACATTGATAAAGAAGTGCAGTTTCAAAAAGAGAAAAGGGCTATTGCGAAGGAAGCGGCTAAGCTTATTAAGAACGGAGAAAGTATCTTGCTCGATTCTGGTACGACAACTTATTATCTTGCTCAAGAACTAAGAAACTTTTCGAGCTTACAGGTAGTTACCAATTCAATATTATGTGCCAACGAATTAAAGGATGTATCTGGAATTGAAGTCTTATTATGTGGTGGTTCTCTGCGTTCAGAAACATTAGCGTTGGTAGGTCCTTTGGCTGAAATGAGCTTTAATCAAATTTGTGTAGACAAATCGTTTATTGCTACGAATGGCGTTGATGTAGAAAATGGCTTAACCACCCCAAATTTAATTGAGGCATCAACGAAAAAGAAGATGATTGATTGTGCGGAAAAGGTTATTCTCATTACTGATCATACCAAAATAGGACAAGTAAGCTTTGCGAAGTTTGCGGATATTCATGAGATAAATTATTTAATAACCGATAGTGCTGCACAAAAGACCTTACTTAACCGCATTGAGGAATCAGGAATTTCTGTTCGCGTAGTCTGACTTTTCCTCGATAGGTAAGGATCTAATATCAGATAAAAGCAAAAAGCGAAGGCGTTTAAATGAAAACGTTTTAAAAAGTATCCACATCATTTTTAGGAGGTGATGCTTACAGAGTTGTGAAAATAATAGAAGAGATTATAATCGTTTTAATAACTTGTTCTTTGAGGGAGAAAAATGAAGAATCACAAAAAAAGGTTACGATTCAGGGCAACCACGACCAAATGGAAAAAAGCCCAAAATCATAACCCTGCATGAGTATATCTAAAATTAATACTAATTTTAGCACTCATTTTTATATTACTGTATTACAGATTTTTTTAAAAGGATTGTGTTTTGCTAGAAGTGTCTATTACTTTAACAAAACTATATTTAGGAGGAATTACAAACCATGAAAAACTTTAAAATTTTTAACATAGTATTATTAATTTTAACTTTATGCTTTTTAGGTGCATGCAGCAATAATGAAAGCGCTTCTAATACAGGTAAAGCAAATGACAAGTCTAATACTGAAAAAAAGCTAAAGATTGGGTTAACAGTTCCAAATTTAAGTAATCCATACTTTGTAGCGATGTCTAAAGGGGCTCAAGAAGTTGCTTCTAAGTATAATGCTGATGTAACGACTGTAAGTGCGGATCAAGATCTTGCTAAACAAACTGCACAAATAGAAGACTTTATCACAAAAAAAGTTGATTTAATATTATTATGCCCATTTGATTCTGCTGGTATTGCCGGTGCAATTAGTGAGGCAAAAGCAGCCGGTATTCCTGTTGTTGCTCTTGATGGATTTGCAGAAGGCGGCATTAACACAGTAGTTATGTCTGATAACGTCCAAGCAGGTAAATTAGCCGCCGAGTACCTTGTAAAGAAACTTAATGGAAAAGGTAATATTGTTATTATTGACGGACCTCCTGTTTCTGCAGTGACAGACCGAATTAAAGGCTTTAACGAAGTAATTAAAAAATATCCAGATATCAAGGTTGTTGCTAAACAAAATGGTGAGGGTAATCGTGAAAAGGGTCTTACCGTAATGGAAGGTATACTAACAGCAAACAAGAAAATCGATGCAGTATTTACAATAAATGATGAAGAGGCTGTTGGAGTACAAATTGCTCAACAACAAGCTAGTAGACAAAATGATTTCTTTGTCGTAAGTGTCGACGGTGCGCCTTCTGCAATTAATGCTATGAAAAAAGGCGGAAGCATTGCTGGTACTTCAGCACAATTCCCGAATCAAATGGTTCTTGATGGCGTTGCCTTAGCATTAAAAATCATTGATGGAAAGAAAGTTGACTCAAAAGTTCTTATTCCAACTAAATTTATCACTAAAGATAATATTGCTTCTTATAGTGGCTGGTAATTAATTTTCCCTCTAGTGAAAGTAAAATATGGTGCTCTTTCAAGTGCACTATATTTTTATCCAAGTAAAATAGGGCTTAAAAAGAGACTAAGGGAGTGACACTAATGGCAGTATTTCAGTTACAAGAACACATAAATCGTCATCTACCAGAGAGTCAGTTACCCATCCTTAGGATGAAGGCGGTTTCGAAGAGATTTTCCGGTGTCAAGGTGTTGGAAAACGTTAATATCGAACTCTATAAAGGGGAAGTTCATGCCTTGATGGGGGAGAATGGTGCAGGAAAATCTACTTTAATGAAGATCATGGCTGGAGTGTATCAGCCTGATGGAGGAACGATTGAGTATAAAAGTCAAGAAGTACATTGGAATAATCCAATGGAAGCAAGAAATAAAGGGATCAGTGTTATTCACCAAGAAATAAGCCTTTCACCAAATTTGTCCATTGGTGAGAATATTATGATGGGGACAACATTTAAGAAAAATAGGCTGGGCTTAATAAAATGGAATGATATTTATGAAAATGCAGCCCAAGTTTTAAAATCCATAGGATCTTCCTTAGATCCTCGGGCGGATGTTTCCACCTTAAGTGTGGCCCAACAACAAATGGTAGAAATTGCTCGTGCTTTATCACTTAATTCTGAGATTTTAATTATGGATGAACCGACGGCATCTCTGACAGATAAAGAAATAGAAAAGCTTTTTGGCATCATTGAAGAATTAAGAAGAAAAGGCGTAGCTATTGTTTATATCTCTCATCGAATGGATGAGATTTTTAAAATTTCAAATCGCTTTACAGTGCTTAGAGACGGTCAATGGGTGACAAGTGGACCAATTTCGGATACAAATCCCGAGAATCTAGTAAAACTTATGGTAGGAAGAGAGTTAAATGAACTATTTGTAAGAGAAAGAACCGAAAGTGTTGTTAGGTCTGGACAAAAACCTGCCCTTGAGTTAAAAAATGTTTCTGATAAGAAGTTTGTAAAGGGGATATCGCTGAAAATTTACCCTGGTGAAATTGTGGGCTTAGCAGGCCTTGTCGGTGCGGGACGGACTGAGTTGGTAAGAACAATCTTTGGACTATCCGAACTGTCTGAGGGCCAAATAATTTTGAATGGCCAGCAGGTTCATATAAAAAGTCCTATTGACGCAATAAAACTTGGCATTGCTCATGTTCCTGAGAGCAGGAAGGAATATGGGTTATTACCAAATTTATCTGTAAAAGAAAATATACTGATGGCACAATTGCCAACCTATCGTAAATTTAAACTATTGCAGTATAAGCAAATGAATCGTGATGCGGATCGATATATTAAAGAACTTGGAATACGAACGGCATCAAAGGAACAAAATGTTATGGGCCTTAGCGGAGGAAATCAACAAAAGGTTGTTATTGCTAAATGGTTATCTATTGGTCCTAAAATACTGCTGCTTGACGAACCAACCCGTGGTGTAGACATAGGTGCAAAGACCGAGATTCATAAAATCATAAGTAAATTGGCAAAACAAGGGCTTGCTGTATTGATGATTTCTTCTGAATTACCAGAAATATTAGGAGTTAGTGATCGGATTTTAGTGATTCACGAGGGGAAACTCAGAGCTGAATTATCTCGTGATGAAGCTACACAAGAAAAAATTATGTACTATGCTACAGGAGAGGTTAAACAATGAATACAAACTTACAAATGTCAAGTCCATCCGTAGTTTCATTCAAGAAACGGTCAAAACAGATTTTTAATCAGCTGGGCATGGTTATAATTCTTGCCTTATTAATCATAGTTATGATTGTTGTTGCCCCGAATTTCACGGACTCAAGTAATATCTTAAACGTACTAAAGCAGAGTTCAATCACTGCCATTCTGGCAGCTGGGATGACTGTAGTTATATTAACAGGAGGAATTGATTTATCGGTAGGCTCAACCCTTGCATTGAGCGGTGTTATATCTGTATTACTATCAAATGCCGGAACTCCTCCAGTTATCGCTATGTTAGCAGGAGTTGCTGTAGGATATGTTGCTGGGGCTATTAATGGATTTTTAACAGCTGTACCTAAGTTGCCTTCCTTTATCGTGACGCTTGGAAGTATGACCTACCTGAGGGGGTTGGCTTATGTTATAACCGGAGGATATCCTGTAGTTTTGGCATCAAAGCAGTTCAAGTTTATTGGAGCAGGTGACATTCTGGGGATTCCTACTCCTATCTATGTGATGGCGATTGTTTATATTATTATGTTAATCGTTTTAAAGTATACGATGTTCGGGCGACATGTTTATGCTATTGGCGGTAATGAAGAAGCTGCCCATCTTACAGGGATTAAAGTTAATCGCACCCTGATTAATGTATATTCCATCAGTGGCTTATTGGCCGGTGTTAGTGGCGTTGTGATGGCAGGACGATTGTTCTCAGGTCAGCCCATGGTAGGAATAGGATTTGAGCTAGATGCGATAGCAGCTGTTGTACTAGGTGGTACTAGTTTTGTAGGAGGACGTGGCCGTATACAAGAAACAATCATTGGGGTTTTGATTGTGGCTGTGTTAACGAATGGAATGACTTTGCTTAACGTGGAATATTACTGGCAACAAGTTGTAAAAGGGATCGTTATTGTTATTGCCGTGCTTCTTGATAGATTACGAAGCAGAACTTAAATAGTTACTTCCAAATAAAAAGCCAGAAGAGTAGTCTTCTGGCTTAATAAATTCTAGAATTTAGGAGAGGTTCAAATGTATGATGTAGTAGCTCTTGGAGAGTTATTAATTGATTTAACTCCTTATAACTCTTCTCAGCCTGGTAAAGTTGTCTTTGAAAGAAATCCTGGTGGTGCCCCGGCCAATGTGTTATCGGGCTTAACCAAATTAGGCAAGAAGACTTGTTTCATTGGTAAGGTAGGAGATGATCAATTTGGACATTATTTAAAGCAAGTTTTATTAGATACAAACATATGCTGCAAAGGATTATCCTTTACCCAAAATGCAAATACTACGCTGGCATTTGTTCATTTAAATGAAAATGGTGACCGCTCATTCAGCTTTTATCGAAATCCCGGCGCGGATACCAAGTTAACAGAGGATGACATTAATGAAAATATTATAGCTCAAACCAAAATTTTTCATTTTGGATCTCTTTCTCTAACTAATGAACCAGCCGCCACTACCACTCTAAAGACAGTCCAAGTAGCAAAAGAACAAGGGAAAGTTGTTTCCTATGATCCTAATTTAAGGGCTTTGCTTTGGAAGAATCTAGAGCATGCAAAGAAAATGATTAAAGAGGGATTTAAATATGCAAACATCGTAAAGCTTTCGGAGGAAGAGTTGGAATTCATTACTGGAAAGGCAGATTTAGAAAAAGGAACAAGACAACTCGTTGAACAGTATAACACAGAACTTATATTTGTCACTTTAGGAGCAGAAGGCTGTTTTTATCGAAAAGGGGAGAACGTAGGGAAATTTAAATCCTTCAAAGTGAATCCAGTTGATACAACAGGTGCGGGTGATGGCTTCTTTAGTGGTGTTTTATATAAATATTTAGAAAAAAATAAATCTATTGCTGATTTAAATATGAATGATATGGAAGAAATTATTATATTTGGAAATGCAGTTGGAGCAATTGTTACAACAAGGAAAGGTGCGATATTAAGCATGCCTTGCATGGAAGAAGTTAAGAAACTAATGGATAATCAAAATTAGTAACTGTTTTACATGCTGCCTTTTATCCAACTTTTTGATTGGCTTTGTCGGTACTAAAACTATTCTGAATTACAGGAAAGAGAGGAAGTCGTAACATTAACAGATGCTTCAAAATAAATAGTTTTTATCCCTATGAAAATTTATTTGCTGTTACAGAAAAACTATAGCTAAGATAGTCCATTCTAGTGAAAGAGATGGTAAACCCACCAACATCTATTTGTATTGCCAATTATAGTCCACGCATGTTGAGTGCTGTGCGTTGATCGATTTAATTAAATAACTGGAACGCCCCTCAATCGTTAGACTCGACTTACGACGGAGGGGTGTTTTTATAGCCAAGCTTCTTTTAAAAGCTTCACTCCTAGTTGTATTTCATCATTGGTAAGATTACTGAACCCAAGTTTAATAATTGGTTCATTGGAATGATTTTTTATGAAATAGATGGAGGTAGGAAACACTTTAACCCCATAAATGGAAGCGCGCTCGATTAACCATTCTTCTGAACGATTTAGATGTACCTTAACTAATACGTACAATCCAGACTGCTCCCCAATAATGGATATATTTTGTTTGAAATGTTCCTTTAATTCTGAAACTAAGTACTGCATTTTTCGCTTATAAACAAGACGCATTCGTTTAATATGGCGATTCCATTCTCCCTCCTCCATAAATTTAGCCATTGTAAGCTGGCTAAGAAGTGAAGTGGTACTCTCGAAATGAAGAAATTGATTTTTATAACGGTTTAAAAGTTCCTCTGGTAGCACCATATAACTTAGACGGATTCCTGGAAGAAAGGATTTTGAGAAATTCCCTAGGTAAATGACTTTTTTTGAATCCATGGAAGCAAGTGCTGGAAATGGTTGTTGCGTATAGCGAAATTCACTATCATAATCATCTTCAATAATATATCCATGCATCTTGTTAGCCCAATGTATAAGCATTTGTCTTTGCTGAATGGACATGCTGACTCCTATTGGACTTTGATGGGAGGGGGTTACATAGATTAACTGTGACCTCGTTTGTTCTAATTGTGAAAGATCAGTTCCTGTTTCATAAACTGGCAAAGTTTCAAACATAAAATGATGGAATTGAAAAGCTTCCCTTGCACCATCGTAACCAGGGTCTTCAACTATAATACTCTGGAATTCATCCTTCAATATATGTCCAAGGTATACAAGCATTTGTTGGGTACTACTTCCGATAATAATTGCTTTTGCATTTGTTTTCACTCCGCGTGATTGGAATAAATACGTGGAGATTTGTTCGCGCAAGGTTATTTCCCCAAATGGTTCTCCATATCGAAAACTATCCTGTGATGTTAATACTTGATTGGCAATTCTTCTCCAAATTTTCAGTGGGAAATGTGTTTGATCAACGGCATCTGCCCTGAAATTCACTATCGGAGGTTTCTTGGACTCTGTTTGCTTTTTATTATGAGAGATTAATGCGTCCTGAGATATTAGGGGTTCTAACTCATTTACCAAATACCCTTTTCGGCCCTCTCCACGAATATACCCTTCAGCAACAAGTTGTTCATATGCCATTAATGTTGTATTACGGCTTACATGTAAGGAATCAGCAAGCCCCCGGATGGAGGGCATTTGCTCATTCGCCAAAATGTCTCCTTGTTCAATAAATGATTTAAATTTCTCGTAGATTTGTTTGTATTTTGGGGAATTATCTTTAAAAGTAAAAATGGTATTATTCATTTGCATTCCCTCTGACATGTATATTTGTTAGTTATTGTACCTTTTTTTATGTCAGTTTGTATAATATTATTTTTTTATCGGAAGCTTATTTTATTAAAATTAATTTAAAAGTTGAAAGGATGATTATTGTGTACATTCTTGATTACAAAAGATTTGTTACGGAACTTGAAAAATCAGATGAACAAGCGGAAATTCAAGTTGCCGAGTGGATGCGTGAGCAATGGAAAGGGTTGTTTGAATGATTAGTTTAATTATAACGGCTTGTGTTCTTGGATTTGTATACAGTGCAGCCCCTGGAGCGGTTAACACAGAAGCGTTACGAAGGGGATTAAAAAGGGGATTTATGCCAGCGTTCTCCGTGGAGATTGGAGCTTTACTAGGTGATTTGCTCTGGGCTGTTGTCGGGCTAACAGGTGTGGCATTAGTTTTTCACTTTTTGGCAGTACAAATCATTTTGGGGATTGCTGGTGCCGCCTTTTTACTCCGAATGGCATGGATGTCCTTTTTGGACGCTCGTAAACCCATTGATTTGAATCAATCAGGAACGAAAGAACAACGGGATTTTTTGACGGGGATTGTGTTTTCAATTGCCAATCCATTTGGAATTGCGTTTTGGGGCGGGATTGGCGGAGGATTTGCAGCTCGTATTACAGGCATGCCGTTAATGGATAAGCTGGTGATTTTGTTTGTTGGTTTTGCTGCTGGTGCTTTTGCATGGTGTGTTGGAATATCTTTGTTGGTCGCTTGGTCCCGGAAATTTATTGGAGAGAAGCTTTTGCGCGGGATCTTTACATTATCGAGTTTGGCGATGGCATATTTTGCTCTGGAAATGTTATGGAGTTTGATTCACAGTACGATTTATCCGATGTTTTCAACGCGTACACAGTTGAAGATAACTAAGTAAGAACTCGTTAAACTTAATTAGGCAACGCGGTGTATACCTGATCAGCGTTTCTTCATCATAAAAGATAATAAATAAAAAATGAAATGGGGGGACATTTTGCCTTGATTTATCAATGAAAATGATTTTGGTCGTTATTCCCTCATTTGCCCTCATTCTAATTAGTTTGGGGGATTTTTTTGTTAAGGCGGGATAACAATTACTCCGAACGAAAATTCTTTGCTATAGTATAACTGTCCTTTTTTAAGAGGTTTGTTATATTTAAATAATTTAATTAAAATGTCGGAAAATAAAAATATAATAGATTTTTCCGAATTTTCTATTTGCTAATATTCATATTACATTGATAGAATTACATATTTGCATTGCAAACTTATCAGTATGGAGGAGTTTTTATATTTATTAAATAGGCTGAATTTAAATGCCAAAAATTAATACTTTAATAAAGTTTAATACTTGTGATATATTAATAAAGTAATATTTATTCTATTAAAAATAATCTAAAAAATAGGGGTGCTTTGAGTGAAGAAATTTGGTTTATTTAGTTTATTTTTAATTCTTACTATCTTTATCGCAGCTTGCGGAAGTAAGGAAACAACAGGAGAGAAAGCGGATAGTGAAAAGGTATATAAAATAGGCGTGGATACCACTTACCCTCCATTTGAATATAAAGATGGAAATGATTATAAGGGTATCGATATTGATTTGATCAATGCAATTGCGAAAAATCAGGGCTTTAAGATTGAACTTAATCCAATGGATTTTGGCGGAATTATTCCAGCGATGCAAGCTAACCAGCTTGATGTAGCTATTGCTGGCATGAGCATTACAGATGAAAGAAAAAAGGTAGTAGACTTCTCAACTCCGTATTTTGATGCGGGCTTAACTGTTGTTGTTAAAAAAGATAATTCAACTATTAAGTCAGTTAATGACCTTAAAGGAAAAACTGTTGCTGTTAAAAAAGGTACAACAGGTGCGAAATATGCACAAGATAATACATCGAAACTAGGAATTAAAGTTGTTCAATTTAACGACAGCCCTGCAATGTTCCAGGAAGTTTCTAATGGAAATGCAGATGCACTTATTGAAGACTACCCAGTTATCTCTTACGCTATTGCTCAAAAGGATCTTGGTTTGAAAATTGTGGGTGACCGATTAAATGGCGACCAATATGGAATTGCTGTTTTGAAAGGCCAAAACAAGGATTTAATTGAAAAAATTAATAAAGGTCTTGCTGAACTCAAAAAAGATGGAACATATGATAAAATTGTGAAATCTTATCTTGGTGAATAATATAGTTAAAAGGCGCGCATAAAAGCGCGCTTTCTTCTTGAAAGGGGATGAAACAGTGGACGTAATTACTGCATCTTTACCGATATTATTAAAAGGACTTCAAGTCACAATTTATATATTTGTTATTGCCATTATTCTAGGTTTTTTAATTGGTCTAGTGATGGCCTTGTTCAGGCTAGCACCTATTAAAATCTTGAATTGGATTGCTAAGGTGTATGTTGATGCAATTCGAGGAACACCATTCATCGTACAGCTATTTTTTATTTATTTTGGAGTGAATTCCCTACATTTGATTTCCTTGAACAGTACAACGGCCGGTATCATCACCGTTGCCATTAACGCAGGGGCATATTTTGCAGAAATTATCAGAGCAGGAATTCAATCGATCGATAAGGGACAAACTGAAGCAGCTAGATCGATTGGTTTTACTGGAGCGCAAACCATGCGCTACGTAGTCCTGCCTCAGGCTTTCAGAAGAATGCTGCCTACCATTACGAACCAATCCATTATTAGTTTAAAAGACACTTCCCTATTATCCGTTATCGGTATTGCAGATTTAACACAGCAGGGTCAAATTCAGGCTTCAGCAACTTTTGAAGCATTTAAGATTTGGCTGGCTGTAGGTGTAATTTACTTTATCATCATTTATTTGTTAACCCTTCTTGCTAATTTTGTTGAAAGGAGGATTCAGGTTAGATGAGCATTATTACAGTGAAAAACTTAAGAAAATCCTTCGGGAATCTAGAGGTATTAAAAGATATTAATGCAGAAATACAGGAAAAAGAAGTAATATGTGTAATTGGTCCTTCTGGATCAGGTAAGAGTACATTCCTTCGCTGCCTAAATCGCCTAGAAGAGATCTCAGGTGGTGAGGTAGTCATAAACGGACATAATATCACGGACCCCAAAATTAATATCAATAAAGTAAGACAAGAGGTTGGAATGGTATTCCAACAATTTAATCTTTTTCCTCATAAAACCGTTTTAGAAAATATCACTTTAGGACCTATTAAAATTCTTTCTATTGATAAAGCGCAAGCTGAAAAAACAGCCCTTGAATTACTTGTAAAGGTTGGGCTTAAAGAAAAAGCAAACAGCTATCCAGGTGAGCTATCTGGTGGACAAAAACAGCGGGTTGCCATCGCGAGAGCATTGGCAATGAATCCAAAAATCATGCTCTTTGACGAACCGACTTCTGCACTTGACCCGGAAATGGTCGGGGATGTTTTAGAGGTTATGAAGCAGCTTGCTAAAGAAGGAATGACGATGGTAGTTGTTACACATGAAATGGGATTTGCCCGTGAAGTTGGAGATCGTGTTATCTTCATGGATGGAGGGTATATCGTAGAAGAAAATGAACCGAATCAGTTATTCGGTGACCCACAGCATGAAAGAACGAAGGCTTTCTTAAGTAAGGTGCTATAAGCAAAAATAACAGGGTAATATAAAAAGGGGAGCCTCAAAGTAAAATAACTTTTGAGGTTCCCCTTTTTTATATAAAGTCTGCAATACTATTTGCCCGACTGGAACATATAGGTTGGGCATCGCAAGTTTCATTGATGAAAATGCTAGTGTTGGCAGTTTATTGTATATAATACTTGTCTTTCAGTAAATTAAACTTAAAATAAAGTAAGGAAAGGTGTGAACTTATGGAAGATAAACGTTTTAGAATTGCACACCGAGAAGCAAAGATAGGTGTCATTCTTGTGATAATTAACTTTGCTATTTGGTATGGATTTGCGTACGGTCTTGGAAGGCAGGACCCGACGACATATACATACATCCTCGGTTTTCCGGCATGGTTCTTTTATAGCTGTATTGCTGGTACAATCTTTATGATAGTGTTAATCGCCATCGTCATGAAATTCTTCTTTTCCGAAGTTTCACTTGAGGAGGAAGATGAAGAATGCACTGGCAAGTAATCATTCCACTTGCATTATTCCTTGTCATTATTTTCTTAATTGGCTTTTGGGCAAATGCGCGTGTCCGACAATCAGACTCGTTCCTATCGGATTATTTCCTTGGTGGACGTGAAATGGGTGGCTTCCTGCTCGCAATGACCATGATGGCGACATATGGAAGTGCGTCAAGCTTTATTGGTGGTCCTGGTGTAGCGTATCAAACAGGTCTAGGATGGGTGCTGCTTGCAATGGCTCAATTACCTGCAGGGTATTTTGTCTTGATGATTCTAGGGAAAAAGTTTGCGATTATTGCACGTAAATATGAGGTAATTACGTTAATTGACTTCCTAAAAGCTCGTTATCAATCCAATGCGATTGTGCTGCTTTCTGCAATTGCTATTTTTGTTTTTTTATTCGCATCGATGACAGCGCAATGGGTTGGTGGAGCACGATTAATCGAGTCCTTAACTGGGTTACCTTACCGGGGTGCCTTGCTCATCTTTGCCGTAGCGGTACTTGTATATGTAATTATTGGCGGCTTTGCGGCTGTTGCATTAACAGATGCACTGCAGGGTTCCGTTATGATTATAGGCACAGTCATTCTCCTTGTAGCGGTTACCATTAAAGGAGGCGGGGTTTCTGCCATTATGGCAAATCTTGTTGCAGAAAATCCAAATCTTGTTTCGCCATATGGTGCAGATTCAAGCCTTTCACCGCTTTATGTATCAACCTTCTGGATTTTAATTGGAATCGGTGTAATTGGCTTGCCGCAAATTGCCGTTCGTGCTATGAGCTATAAAGATTCAAAAGGAATGCATCGGGCAATCATTATTGGAACCATTGGGATTGGGACCATTATGTTTGGGATGCATTTAATTGGAGTATTCGGACGTGCGGTGATTCCAGGGATTGAAATTGGCGATAAAGTGATGCCAACATTAACGCTCGATATTTTACCGCCTGTTCTTGCTGGAATTGTATTAGCTGCACCAATGGCAGCCATTATGTCAACGGTAAACGCCTTATTAATTTTAGTAAGCTCGACGCTTGTAAAAGATGTATATTTAAATTTTATTAAACCAAGTGCAAAAGATGCTGATATTAAACGTATGAGCTTTATTGTGACAACAGTTGTCGGAATTGCCGTTGTGTTATTTGCATTAAATCCGCCAAATCTATTAATTTGGCTAAACTTATTTGCATTTGGCGGGCTAGAATCGGCATTTTTATGGGTCGTGGTGTTAGGTCTTTATTGGAAAGGTGCCAATAAATACGGAGCGATTACTTCGATGATTGTCGGACTTGTTTCGTATGTTTATATTTATCACTTCCATATTAATTTATTTGGTATGAATAGTGTAACAATCCCTATCGTTGTATCACTTCTTGTGTTTGTACTTGTCAGTATGTGGACCAAGCATTTGGTCAAACAACCAAATAGGTTTTAAAATGATTTTGATAAGAAACTATAATAGCTGATAAAAAAGACCATCTCAAAAGCCATCATTACGGCGACCTGAGATGGTCTCTTATTCTTACTTTGAATTGAAAGAATCTTAGTTCTACCCTTATTTAACCATGCCTAATCTATTAACGGAAGTCTGCTTTAAATTCACCAGTAATTTTTTGGTGGCCGTTATTTTCCTCAAATGATTGCTCTTGTTCTAAGTCGAAGCGGTTCATAATCGGTAAATCGTTAACTGAGAATAGGTAAGAGTCTTCTGATGCAGAGTGTTCATACCAAGCCCAGTTAGGAACAACGAAGTAATCGCCTTTTTTCCAATCGAAGCGAATGCCGTCAATTACTGTGAAACCTTCACCCTTGTGTACTTGGTATACAGTTGAGTGTGTATGACGTAATGCCTTTGTTTGGAAACCTTTTGGCAAATGCTGCATTCTAGTGCCAAGTGTCGGGTTAGCAGATTTACCTGTAGAGGGGTTAATGTATTCAACTGCATATCCATGGTGTGGATTTGGATCGAATTCCATCAGGCCTTTAATTCCTTCTACAGTGCGATCCCATTTATAATTAGCAAGTGGTGCAACCGTGAACTTATCATCACCAACAGGACGTACCATGCCGCCGCGATAACGTCTCTCTGTAAAATTATCTGGAATATCTGGTTGTTGCAGGCCATCTTCATAAGGTTCAAAGAATGTACCGCCGATTGAATAAATAGTCGGAATATCTAAGGCATCCATCCAATACATAGGCTCTGTACCCAAATGTGCATGCCCATGCCATAAGTTCTTTGGCGTAATTAAAAAGTCGCCTTCCTCCATGAAAATACGCTCACCCTGTACGATCGTGTATGCACCCGATCCTTCAGAAATGAAGCGTAATGCACTTTGTGAGTGACGGTGAGATGGAGCTTTTTCACCAGGCAATAACATTTGTACCGCAGCATAAATCGTTTGAGTTGTAGATCCCCATCCCCAAGGTTCACGATATGTTAAACCAGGATTTTGGAAATATATCGCACGACGTTCACCGCCGCGTTCTGGTGTGAAGATTTGAGTTGCTTCAGCCATTTTCTTTTTGATTAATTCATCGCTCCAAAGATAAGCTTGTGCTTGAGGCTTTGGCGTTTTGTGCATAATTGCTGGAATTGCTTCCCAAAGAGGTCCTAAGTTGTATTGTTGAATATCTTTTGTGTAATCGGTTACAATTGAACTTTTCATAAATTCCTGAACTTCTTGATTTACTTCAGCCATTTCACATTCTCCTCTACTATTCAAATATATAGGGAAAAGGGGAGTAGCGTGTATGCTACTCAACCCTTTTGTATCTTCTAATTAAACAGTGGCTACCACTTCTGTTGCCTTTACCTTATTTTCAAGAGCGCCAATTTGATCGATTTCGATCCGAACTACATCCCCATCTTTTAAGAATTGCGGAGGATTCATCGCAACTCCAACGCCCCCAGGAGTTCCTGTTAATACAACATCGCCTGGCTCTAACGTCATTAAATTTGATAAGAAAGCTACTAATTTTTGAACGGTGAATACTAGATTGGCAGTATTCGTTTTTTGACGTACTTCACCATTTACTTTTAAGACAACATCTAAGCCGGATGGATTAGGTATTTCATCGGCAGTTACTAAATATGGTCCCATTGGTGCACTGCCTTCTACTGTTTTTCCTTGCAGCCATTGAAGAGTGCGACGTTGAATATCACGATAGGTTACGTCATTTGTAATGGTATAACCTGCTACATAGTCTAATGCATCCTCTTCGGAAACATTGCGAGCTTGTTTTCCTACAACAAAAGTAAACTCTGCTTCATAGTCAAGCTGGTCAGAAATTGGATAGTGGGGGATAGCGTCCTCTGGTCCTAAGATGGTATTAGCAAATTTCGCAAAGATAACTGGGTTCGAAGGGATTTCCCTGCCCATTTCTAAAATGTGCTCTCGGTAGTTGTGACCAACGCAAATAATTTTGCCTGGACGCTGCACAGGTGCTTCTACTTTAACATCATCGAGATTGTAAACCACTTTTTTATCAAAGCTTTCAGGATTAGCTAAAATGAAATCAACGGCACTTTCTGCTAGTTTCAGTGATTCCTTACCACCTTGGTATAACTCATCTGTATTATTTGGTACATATGCTTTTGCGATCGCTTCGTATCGGTATTTTCCTTCTGCTTTTAACTGTGCTTGATAAGCATAGTTTAAGTCGATCACTTTATTATCAACGATTGCCCCTGCACGTGTATGCCCTGCGGCTGTAAAATTTATAAGTTTCATTATTATCCTCCTCGTTTCCACCAATTGTAAACTTTGTTCACTATTTATAAAAAATATAATTCAACTTTTAAGGATTGTCAATATTATTTGTTTTCAGAAAAATATGCTTTCAGAAAAATAACTAGTTTGATTGGACTTTAATATAGAAGTAAGGATTAGAAGTTTCTAAATTTTTCAACTTTTGTATTGACGAAATAGTGAAAAATGATTTAAAGTTTACTTATCAGGAACACTGTTCTCTATTTATAGAAAGTAACAACTTGATTGGGGGTAATTTTCAATGGCTAATGTAAGCGACATCATTATCGTCGGTGGAGGAATCGGCGGTTTAGCAGCAGCTCTATCAATCCAGGAAACTGGAAAATCAATCGCAGTTTTTGAGCAGGCACCTGAATTTGGGGAAATAGGTGCAGGGATTCAGTTGGCACCAAACGCGTTAGAAGTTTTAGACCGGCTGGGTGTAAAGGAGGAAATTGTGAAATATGCGGTGTTCCCAAAACGTCTTGTACTAAAAGATGTGTATACTGCAAAAGAATTAGCAACTCTAGACTTAGGGGAAGCTTTCCAAAAAGAATACGGCCAACCCTATATCGTATTGCATCGCTCTGACTTGCACAGAGTCCTTTACGAAGCATGCCAAAAACGCGGTAATATTCAATTTTTTACAAACCAATGTATTCAAACTGCCGAACAAAATGGTGATACCGTAACTGTTGTCAACCAAAATGGTGAAACGTTTAGCGCAGAGGCAGTTATTGGTGCAGATGGGATAAAATCAAAGCTTCGCAAACTGTTTATTGATGATGAACCAGTAAACTCAGCGTATGTAGCTTACCGTGGGGCCATTCCAATTGAAGAAATAGCTCATGGCACAAACTTAGACTTAGATGATGTAATCATGTGGATTGGACCAAACCTTCACATGGTACAATACCCAGTTCGCCGTGGTGAGCTTTATAATCAGGTAGTAGTATTTAAATCATATGATGCTACAGTGGAAGACTGGGGAACACCAGAAGAAATGGCACGTCGTTTTGAAAATAGTCATCCAAAAGTGCAAAATGCATTAAATTACATTAACCGCCAATTCCGCTGGCAAATGTTTGACCGTGAACCTATCGTAAATTGGACAAAAGGCAAAATTACATTATTAGGTGATTCTGGTCATGCTATGCTTCAATATTTAGCTCAAGGCGGCGTTCAAGCACTTGAAGATGCGTTCGTACTGGGAGAAGAACTAAAAAGACATAATTCTTACGAAGAAGCCTTTAAAACATACCAGGAAGTTCGAATTCCACGTGCTTCAATGGTTCAAAGATCGGCTCGGAAATGGGGCGAAACGATTCACGCAGTGGATCCGCTTACCATCCTGCTTCGTGACCGTCTTTTCGAGCAGCACAAACCAACGGATTACCACAATGTTGATTTCCTATATGGCTATTTCAATAAGAATTATCAGCGTGTAGATAGCTAATTTACAACTTTTCGCAAAGAAAAACGCGTTAGAGCTAACTCTAGCGCATTTTCTTTGCAACCGTATATTCTGAACATTTTTTACCTAATTGAAGGAGGACATATCTATGACAACAGCGGTACTAAATGAAAAATTGGAATTGTTTAAAAAGGGTATTGAGGATATTGTAGCAATATTGAAAAATACGGAAGAGGAGACACTTTATGTGAAACCTTCTGAAAATGAATGGTCAGCAATGCAAATTGTTTCTCATATTTTAGAAGCTGTAGATTTTTGGGTTGCAGATTTGGAAGCACTGTTGGTAGTTCCAGGAGCAAAATGGGGACGTAATCATGAACATGTGCGTCGTTTAGCTGCAGTAAATGAAGAGATTGTATCCCGTATAAATAAAGATGATGCCATAAATGCATTACAAAACTTAGTCCCTAAAGTAGAAGAAGCACTTGTAAAAGTTAAAGAAGAGGATCTAGTGAAAACAGCTCCAAGTTATAATCCAAACTTTGACGGAAAACCGTTATCATTTTTAGTCGACCACTTAATTGTTAAGCATTTTTTGGGGCATTATGGACAAATTGTCCGTCACTTGGAAAAAATTCAATAAGAAGCCACCGATGCCACGGGGATTCTATTGGCACATAGAGACCAACTCAAAAGCAGATTGCTTCCTGGGCGGGTCTCTTTTTCTCTAATTAGGGCTTTTGCAAAAGTATTTTGGAGAATCTCTTGAAATATTGATTTTCTGGTCGTAAAGTCAATTTATGGATTAAAATAACTATATGAAAAAGGCTTAACAAACTAGGAGGAGAAGAATGATTTCAGAACAATACAAGAATATGTTAAAAGGTAAATCTATTATTAGAGAACTAGCTGAATTTGCCGCAGCCCGCGGTGAAGAAATAGGTTATGAGAATGTATTTGATTACAGTTTGGGAAATCCATCTGTCCCCGTTCCGAAAGAATTTACGAAGACGATGATGGATTTGTTGACCAGTAAAAGTCCTGCAGAACTTCACGGCTATAGTCCTAGTTTAGGAATTCCTTCTGTCAGAAAAAAAATAGCCCAATCATTGAATCGCCGGTTTCATATGAATTACACTGAGAATCATATTTTTATGACAAGTGGTGCTGCGGGAGCAATTGCCCATGCAGTACGCTGCGTAACACAACCTGGGGACGAAGTTCTGACATTTGCTCCATTTTTCCCAGAATACCATCCATATATAGATATAACAGATGCGGTACTGAAAGTAGTTCCTCCCAATTCAGAAGATTTTCAGGTAAACTTTTCTTTGTTCGAAGAAATGTTGACGGAGAAAGTATCTGCCGTTTTGATTAACTCTCCAAACAATCCATCGGGAGTGATCTATTCAACGGCAACCATTCAAAAACTATCAGATCTTCTTCGCAAAAAGGAACAAGAATACGGACATGAAATTTTTATTATCTCTGATGAACCATACAGGGAGATTGTATTTGAAGGGGTAGAAGCTCCTTATGTGTCAAACTATTATGACAACACACTATCCTGTTACTCCTATTCTAAATCCCTTTCACTGCCGGGGGAACGGATTGGCTATATTGCGGTAAATCCTGCCTGCATAGATTCTGACCTAATTGTCAGTATGTGCGGACAGATTTCAAGGGGCATAGGACATAACTGCCCGCCTTCCATTATTCAACTTGCTGTTTCCGAAGTTGTGGATTTAACGAGTGATATGTCTGTTTATGAAACAAATATGAACTTGATTTATAACAAATTAGTAGAATTGGGAATTACCTGTGTGAAACCGGGCGGGACATTCTATATTTTCCCAAAGGCGCTTGAGGAAGATGCTAAAGTATTCTGTCAGAAGGCATTAAAATATGATTTGATTCTGGTTCCGGGCGATAGTTTCGGGTGTCCGGGCTATTTCCGAATGGCCTATTGCATCGACACAGAAAAAGTGGAACGCTCACTGCCGGCATTGGAGAAGTTTATAAAGAGTGAATATAAAATTTGATTCTTTGCCAGGGGGACTGACCCTAGAAAAAGTAAAACCAAGGGACAGTCCCTTGGTTTTATTTTTTCTAATAATTTACTGATTTGCCGAATCCGCCGGCACGTCAAGGCCAATAGACACGTTATCCAGCTTATCTTTTTTTGGTATCGCAATATCATACGGCACATCGCTATGTCCGTAACTGCGATGAATCATCATATACAGTAAACCAATACCCACAACTATAACTCCTGAAAGGAGCACGATATAGTTATCATACCAAGGTGCATCCGGCGTTCTTGGCCAACACATGTTGACCATTGCAATGATTCCATAAACAAGCGCACCGATATTTACAGGTAATCCCCATTTGCCCAACTGATACTTACCACTTGGCTTCCATCCTTTTAATCTAGCACGAAGTGCAGCAAAGACAACCAGTTGGAATCCAAGATAAATGCCAAATGCAGCAAAACTGATTACCTTTGTAAGTGCATCTGTAGACACTTTTGAACCAAGAACAATAAGGGCTGGGACAAAAGCTGCAAGAAGCAGAGAATATGGTGGAATGTGACGAGCAGCCGAAAACTTCTTTAACAAACGACTTCCGATAATCATGTCATCTCGTCCATACGAATAGGCAAGCCTGCTTGCTGCTGCCTGTAGACTCATTACACATGAAAGGAAAGAAATCAACACAACACCCAGTACAATCTTGGCGCCAACAGCACCAAATGCAGCGTTTAGTAAAGTATCAACAGGGGTTACATCCTTACCAGCGATAACTGCCGGGATATCAGCAACTGAAAGTACTAAAGCAAGGCAAACAAAAGTTGCTGCAGCACCGCCAATGTAAATCGTCCGACGCATTGCCTTTGGGATCAGAACACCCGGATTTGGTACTTCTTCTGCAACGTCACCACAAGCTTCGAACCCATAATATTGAAAAATTCCAATTAATCCAGCAGCTGCAAATGCATACATATAGCTATGACTACCTTGAGCTCCGAAAGAATCAAAAAGCACATCAAGGCCGTGAACCCTTTGTGTGAAAAGTAACCAAAATCCAACTACAAGCGCACCAATTAGTTCTGCTGCAAAACCAATAACTGCTGCAGCTGCGAGAACCCTTGTTCCAAGAAAATTAATGATCGTCGAAAGTGCAAGAAGAACTAATGCACATAGAATCGTGGAATTCACCGAAGGATTAAAACCCATCACTTGTGATAGATAAGGTCCAGCTCCGTATGCAACACTGGCAATTGTCACAAGCAAAGCCATTAAGTAAACCCAGCCCGTTATCCATGCCCACTTGCGCCCCCATAATCTTCGTGCCCAAGGATAAACTCCCCCAGCAACAGGGTATTGCGCAACAATCTCACTGAAGACAAGTGCAACTAGTAATTGCCCTAGGCCAACAATGAGAAAACTCCAAATCATTGGTGGGCCACCTTGTGCTAGTGCGTAGGCAAATAGTGAATATACACCTACTACGGGAGAAAGGTAAGTGAATCCAAGTGAAAAGTTTGCCCATGGACTCATGTCGCGGCGAAATTCAGATTCATAACCAAGGGATGCCAGTTGTGCAGCATCACTATCATGGTGTTCTGACGCATTTTTATTTAGATTTTCTTGCATATTTGAGCCTCCTTAAAATAGTAGATACATTCTTATATGCAATTACTGTGCCAGTATAAGACTATTGAAAATATTCAGTAAATTCAATTTAAAAAGATTCTTATACTCAAAACTAAATTTCAATTTTGATATTTTGTATTCAAATTTAAAATAAATTTAAGATGAGCGTTAGGAGTTTTATACCACAAAATTACAGTAAAGTCATGTGTTAAATATTGATATTTATGGGCCGAAAAAGGTGAATTGTTTATTTAACATAGATGGTCTATCAAGATTCATCAACCATTCTATTATTAGAAGAGTCTAGTGCTGTGAATGTAGAAGGGTGATGGATTGATAATTATTTTTATAGTTATTAGTGCATAATTTATTCATAACTTCATAGGATCGAGGGATTTTTAGCAAAAGGAGAGGGCGATTTAGAACATAGTGACTTTTAAATCACCCTCATTATAATATTATTTATTTATTGTCTGAAAACCAGCCTGTTGGTCCTACAGCAAGATTAATGTTAATTTGCTTCAATTCTTGGAATTCATCTAATCCAAATGTTCCAAGGCTCGAACCAATACCACTTTGTTTATACCCGTGCCATGGAGCTTCGTTATAGGTCGGGCCATAAGTGTTAATCCAAGTAATCCCAGCACGGACTTCTTTAATTACACGCATTGCTTTTGCACCATCAGAGGTGAATACACCGCCGGCAAGACCATAGATTGTGTCATTTGCTAGTTTAATGGCTTCTTCTTCATCCTTGAACTTTTGAATAACGGCAACAGGCCCGAAGATTTCTTCTTTTACGATACGCATTTCTGGCGTCACATCAATAAATACAGTTGGTTCAACAAAGAATCCTTTATCTAAACCATTTTCCGTTAGGCGATTTCCACCGCAAGCTAATGTTGCACCTTCATTTTTACCGATCTCAATATATTCTAGAATGGTATTAAGCTGAGCTGAACTTACAATTGCACCCATTTCGGAACCTTCTTCTAGTCCTGGTCCTACTTTGATATTTTTGGCACGTCTTACAAACTCTTTAACGAACTGGTCATAAATGCTTTCTTCCACAATAATTCGGCTTCCGGCAGAACATACTTGGCCAGATCCATAGAAAATACCCACTAATGCATTATCAACGGCAGCTTCAAAATCAGCATCAGCAAAAATAATATTTGGTGATTTTCCACCTAGTTCAAGAGAGATTTTTTTCAAATTGCCTGCAGCACTTCGCATGATACTTCTTCCTACCTCAGTACTTCCTGTAAACGAAACCATATCAACATCATGACTTGCTGCGATGACGTCACCAATGACAGATCCTTTTCCTAATACCAAATTCACAACACCTTTTGGAACTCCAACTTCATCAATAATTTCAACTAATTTTGTTGCTGTGATTGGAGTGACTTCAGCTGGCTTATAGACAATGGTGTTACCGGCTGCTAATGCAGGAGCAAATTTCCACACACTCATCAGGAATGGGAAATTCCAAGGAACAATTAATCCTGTAACTCCAACTGGTTCACGTACGACCATTGCTTGCACAGGATCCGCAACATGATAAGTTGCTCCATCTGGGGTTCTAATTAGACCTGCATAATAGCGGAAACATGATGCGGCATCAGATATATCAATATCAGCCTCAGCTTTAATTTTTCCGTTATCTTTTACCTCAAGTTCTACTAATTCATCGTGTTTTTCATCAATTTTGTCTGCAATTTTCAGTAGGTAATCCGCCCGTTCTTGTGCACTTATCTTAGACCAAACACCACTTTCGAAGGTTTCTTTTGCGGCTTTAATCGCTTCTTGTGTTTCTTCAATTGTTGCTCTAGGAGCTATAGCAATTAATTCACCATTTGCTGGATTAATTACCTTATTGGAATCTTGATTAGTAGAAAGTCTCCATTCACCATTAATAAACATTTTTAATTCTAATACTTGAGTGGCTGTTGTCATATGAATTGCCTCCTATTTATAGTAAGTTGATATAATGCACGCTTAAAGCGTAGTTACAAAATAAAGGTGCTATTACAGGTTTAAAATGAGCTCTTTTTCAGATTCTTTTGCTCTTGAGCAACAAGTTAAAATCACTTTCTTCGACTTTCTTTCTTCATCACTATAAAAGTGGTCTCGGTGATCAACATCTCCTTCAACTACCTCTACTTCGCAGCTTCCGCATCCACCTACTTTACAAGAATAAGGTGCTTGTACCCCGGCTTTTATTAGCGCATCTAATAACGTTTCTTCTTCGGAAACATCCACTGTTCTTTTGCTGTTGGGAAATTTTACAACAAAAGGATTTTTTGGACCTTCGTCTGCCGAAGCAAATAATTCAAAATGAATGGAATGGCTTGGGTAACCATAAGATTCTGCTGCTTCCCTAAATTCTTTTACCATTGAAACGGGTCCACAGAAATACACATGTGAGCCAATCCGATTATCAGCCATTGTTACTGGCGTCAATTTTTTAGGATTTTCCGTTCTTGAGAAATAGAAGTGGCATTTTCCAGGATATTTTGCATTCAAATCATCATAAAACGCACATTCTTCTTTCGTTCTTGCAGCATAATGTAATTCAAATGATTTACCTTCCGTTGTTAAATCTTCCATCATGGTCATGAATGGAGTAATTCCAATTCCCGCTGCATAGAACACGTGATGTTTAGCTGCTTGGAAGGCAAGAGGGAAGTGGTTTTTAGGCCAACTGATTTCTAAACGGTCCCCCAATTTGATCTGATCATGCCAATAAACAGATCCTCCTCTTGAATGGTCATCTTTACGAATTGCAATGGCATATTGAGTACGGTCAGTTGGATGACTGACTAGTGAGTAATTTCTTTCAATTAATTCATCGCCATTTTTTACATATGTTGCAATATGTGATCCACCCGTAAACGAGGGAAGTGATTCTTGATCAACCGGGTACAAGTGGAAGCGCTTTACAAAATTTGTTTCCTGAACTATGTTTCCTACGTATACCTCAATATTTCCAAATGCTCTCATAAACCTCTCTCCCATTGTAATAATTTTTTCATTTAATATTTACTTTGATAGGACGAAAGCAGGATTGTAAGGATATCCAATATATCCTTTTCGCTCTTTCGAGTAAAAGGGGCCAATTTCTAAGCTGATTTGGCAATGATGACAGATGGTGTCCGTTTCTTTTGCCTCAACTTCTTGTAAATGAAAACATTTTATGCAATAAACATAACGTCTCCTCTTACCTGAAATTAGCAGTTGAATTTCATCTTCTGAAAAACCAGCCTCTATTGCCGCTGTGAAAATTGTAACGGCATTATCCCATTTAGCTGAAATATAAAGTTGTGTCCCCATTTTTTGCCTATCAAATACTTCTTTGATATTCTTTAATTGGAGTTCATCATTCAATTCAATTCGCTCATAATCTTTTTGCCCATTTATTTCATTAATAAATGATTGGATGTTTTCTGCTTCTTTTGGTTCTGCAGAAATAATAAGTAATTTTCTTCTATCCTGTCTTACAGTGAATTTTTCTACAATGGTTTTTGATTGATCGTATAATACCGGACTGTTGTATACCACTTTTACATACCTCCATCTTTGCGACCCTAGTTAGTTTGCAAACTTACTTTTTCAACTAAGTTTTTCAAATATTCTACTGTTGGTTCAATAAATGGTGTAAATCCTTTATAATCAGCCATAGGCTTTGGAATATCGGATAAAATCGAGTAGGTCTGCTTTAGCCATTCTGGTCTTAATGGCAAATCTTTCATTGCCAGAAATTGAGTATTTAAGACGAATAAAACAGCATTACTTCTTGGCATACGATAGAAAAATTGTTCTTCTACACGAAGTCTTACTAGTTCACCAGCGTTTTCTGAATTAACTAAAAAGCGTGTTGGTCCCCATGTATCAAATGTTTCATAGTTAACATCCCAACGATTTGCCATTAGATTCCAGTTGATTCTCGTCCAAGGCTCACCTGGTAAAACATTACGGATTAAGAAATTACGAACTCTTTCAGCTAGCGGTACCCCTGTGCGCGACACAAATGGTACAGGTCCGTGAATTTCGTCAAATGACATCCCTTTATTCCAGTGCGGGGAGAATAAGGCTGCATAGGATTCCTGGGCAACTTCTAAATAAAGATTGTCATCTCTCACCACCATTAATACAAAATCAGTAGTGAAATGACGGCCAATTAAATCAAGCGGTTCAAGCTCGATGCTAGAAGCATCACCAAAAATGAAAGATTCCGTTTCATTTAAGATTAAATTATGAAAAGTCCAATGATTGCCGTTCTTTTCTAGCTGGAAGTGCTCAGGGTAGGCATCAACCGCCATATTCATGAGCATTTCTGCTACTTCCCATTGCATTTCCATTGTATGTGGATAGGATTGGAACCTTACTTCAGGTTGTTCAATAAGTAGTTCTCTTTTTCTTTTGATTTGTTTTTCATATTCTGGTGTAATTTTAACGCAATTCATTCGATCCTTTTCAAGTTTTCTTAAATCATTTGAATACCGATAGTTGGTCCCTTCCTTAATGGTATGAAAAGGGTATGGAAACAGATCAAGATTAGTAGATTCGTACATATAAACTCCTCCTTTGATATTTACTAAATGATATTGCAATAAGTGTGCCAAGTATATAAACGTTGATTTTATGCCCTTTTCTTATATTTTTAATTTATTTTATATTCCGAATATTTCATTTATAAAATTTTTATTCAAAATTAAAATCCTTACTGACTCTCAAAGTTTACAAAGCTGGTAAAGGGAAATTGTTATATTCAAAAAATTCATATTTGAAATTTTTATTTGAATATGGAATAATTTTTAAATAAATCAAATCATTTTAACTTTATATAAGGAAGTGTTATATGGGTGTGTCCATGATTTTATCGAATGAACAACTACTTCAAGCTTATCAATCAAGTATTCTATCTATTTACGATGAAATTATTGTAACCAACTTAAAGGGAATGATTTTATTTCGAAGTGGAGAACTGAAAAATTTTTGGTCAACAAACTCTATCTCACTTAAAGGAAGAATGTTTACTGAACTAGAGGAAATTTCTTTCTTTGGGGATCCCATTTTACAATTATTAAATAGAGAGGTACATTCTCTTCAATTAAAGGCTTGGAATGGCAGTCATATGCTAATAACCGTGTACACATCAAATAGTGATAGTGAAGAATTAATTATATGGGGATTAAAAGGTATTTCTGATCAATTAGATGATTCAACAGAAATTTCCGATGGCGAGGTTACAAAACACACTCCTTCAATCGTCGTCCATAGTCCAAAAATGAGAGATGTACTTAACACAATAGAAATGGTTTCAAAAGTTCCAACATCTGTCCTTTTATTAGGGGAATCCGGTGTTGGAAAAGAGATGATTGCTAAAACCATTCATCAATTAGGAAATAGGAGCTCAAAACCTTTTATTGCCGTTAACTGTGGGGCAATTCCGGAAAATTTATTAGAAAGTGAATTATTCGGTTATGTCGGTGGAGCATTTAGTGGCGCAAACAAAAATGGTGCTCCCGGTAAATTTGAATTAGCAAATGAAGGGATTATTTTTCTCGATGAAATTGCAGAAATGCCAATGAATTTGCAAGTCAAATTACTCCGAATTTTACAGGAAAAAGAAGTTACCCCTTTAGGAAGCTCAAAGTCGATTCATATTGATGTCCAGATTATCGCTGCAACAAATCAATCATTAGAAAAAATGGTCAGAGAGGGACGATTTAGAGAAGATTTATATTATCGTTTAAATGTAGTCCCAATTGAAATCCCTTCATTAAGGGAAAGAATAGAAGAGATTCCTTACTTAATCTATCATTTCGCAGCAAAGTATAATACGTTATATAATAGAAACATCAATATTTTACCAGATGCTATTGATTTATTGTGTATTTACGATTGGCCGGGAAATGTTCGGCAATTAGAGAATACAATTGAACGAATCGTTGTGACTAGTAGAGAATTGAACGTGAATGCAAGCTTAGTTTATCATTGTATTCCTTGGAAAAAGGATACTATAAAGGAACCGCCTATTATTAATCACATTATGCCTCTAGAAGAAGCAGTGGATATGATTGAAGAACAGTTGATTAAAATGGCCATGGATAAATATAAATCGGTTAAGCTTGCAGCGAAGGTACTCGATATTAGTCAACCAACAATGAGTAGAAAATATAAAAAAATACGTGAGAAAATTCAAGAGGAAACTCTCTCTCCTTCAAATAAAAGAAAAATCCTGGAACAACATCTAAATAAACAATTACGATCAATGGCTATTGTTACATCTGCTGCCATTCATCCAGAAGATATCTCTGAATTAGTAAATCATAATGCTTCATCCTCGAATCCAACTTTTCAAAAGGTGCAGAAAAAATTAACCCAAATACGAGAACAAGAAGGAATCATTGAATGGGTCTACATTTTTAAAGCTGTTGATCATAACAAATTGCTGACGATTGTGGCCGATGAGGATTTCGTGATTCCACCCGGAGTTTTATACGATGGTCCGCCTGAGATGATGGAAGTAGCATTTGAGGCAATGAATGGGATAGCAGGAGTCACCCCTTTATATGAAGATATTTACGGAGAATGGAAAACAAGCTTTTCTCCTATAATAGACCATGACGGAAAGGTTTTAGCCATTATTGGGTTTGACCATAGTAAATCTTATATCGAAAATGAGTTAAAGAAAATAGAGAATATGTTAAAAACGAATTAGGCCCCATACATGAACATTAGGATTAGAAGAAGCGACTTTCAGTCACTGACATTCATATAGTGTTGCAAAACTCCGATAACCGTCGGGGTTTTTTCTGATTATCTATCTGGTATCGTTTTCAAAATCTATCTAGGAGTGGTTATAATGGCACGTGTTTTATTTATTAATGCTGGATCAGAAGGACATGTCAATCCAACAATTGGTGTTGTGCAAGAACTTATATCGCGTGAAGAAGAGGTAGTGTACTTTACAATCGAAGATTTTCGGGCGCGTATTGAGAAGACAGGGGCAATGGTAAGAACCATCGACGCTCAAAAATTTATAAAAGCCTTTATCTCAGGCGGAAGAAATAATTTACTCGAAAGAATCAATGGTCTTTTACATACGGTAGAGATTATGATACCCAGTGTTCTGGAGCAAATCGAGGGTGAGCATTTTGATTATATCATCCACGATTCGATGTTTGGCTGCGGCCGATTAATTGCCCAAATCCTTCATCTTCCTGCAATCTGTTCTTGTTCTTCTTTCGCGGAGACGAAACGATCGTTCGATAACATGTTCGAACAGATTTCTAAAAACATTCCTGCAGAAACATTTGCTGAATATCAAAGACTGACAGGAAGGGTGAAGGATAAATATGGTGTGGAGATCCACTCTCCTTACGAAGTATTTTGTAACCCTGCACCACTTACAATTGTTTATACTACGAGGGAGTTTCAACCTTTCGGGGATGAATTTGACCAAACTTATAAATTTGTAGGTACATCCATTTCTTCACGATTAACGCAAGAAAACTTCGACCTTACTGAAATCAAGGGAAAAAGTCCAATTTACATTTCACTGGGTACTGTATTTAACCAAGCAATTGATTTCTATAAGCTTTGTATTAAGGCTTTTGGCAACACGGACCATAACGTTGTTATGGCTATTGGTGAAAAAGTTCAAATATCCGATTTGGGGGAGATTCCTAAAAACTTCATTGTGAAAAATTATGTCCCACAAACTGAAGTGCTAAAATACGCTAAATTATTTATCACACATGGTGGAATGAACAGTGCACATGAGGGGCTCTATTATGGGGTTCCCCTCATTGTAATCCCGCAAAGTGCGGATCAGCCGATCATTGCCGGGCAAGTAGAAAGGGTAGGCGCAGGTATTCAATTACAAATGAAATGTCTGACGGCAAATCAGCTGCGTGAATCTGCTGACCATGTGTTGAACCAGTCATCCTTCCATAATGCTGCGGCAAAAATGAAGGAATCCTTACAAAAATCGGGTGGATATCAGCAGGCTGTTAATAAGATTTTTGAATTTATAAGTCAATATGATAACTAATATAAAAATTTCTCAGCTAAGAGATAATTTAAAATAAATGAATCTGATCCAGACTTCGCGAAAAAAATTTCCGATTTCTGGGTCTTTTTTTGCGTTTGATCTTATATACCGTGGTCTTAGCATTTTTTTATATTTCTCTAAAAAATACTTCTAATCTTTTTCTTTTCACCAAGTTTTCACCATTCTCTATTAATATTCATTTCATCAGGTAACGAAAGGAGGATAAAGAAATGAATACAAAAGTAAAAAAGGGTATTTTCTGGGGAGTCATCATTGCCTCTTCAGTACTAGTAGTAAACGTACTTCACTTTCATATAGGAGGTAGGAGCGCGTATGCTAGAGTCCCGCAAGGAGGACGTGGTCATGGTGAAATGGGGCACGGCGGCGGTTTTGACGGCCACCCAATGATGCATGGTGCTCACCATGGAGGCGGGGTCCCTTGGCTTTTCCTTATTAGTGGACTAGCTGTTTTAGTTCTATTAGTAAGATGGTTTAAAAAAAGGTCAAAAGCCTCTTCCATGCAACAATTTATTGATACCTCACTTACAGGTTCACAAATTCCAGTAACAAACCAAAATGCTAACATTCTAGATCAATGGGAAAAAAATCTATTAATTAAAAAGGAGAATGAATAAAAATGGGTATTTTTAAACGATTAAAGACAATTACAATGGCAGAAATAAATGGACTATTAGATGGAATGGAAGATCCAATTGCGATGTTAAATGAATATTCGAGAGAAATGGAAAAGGAAATTGTAAAAGGTCAAAACGCCTTAGCTCGACAAATTTTTGTAGAGAAAAAACAGGAAGCACTGATTGCTGATACGAAATCATTAGTAGACAAGCGTACTCGCCAGGCGAAACTGGCACTTGAACAAGGTGAAGAGGCAATGGCAAAACTAGCGGTACAAGAAAAGCTCAGCAAGGAAAACCAATTACAACTATATGTAGATCAATTAGAGTCCATTAAGGGACGAACTCAAATCCTTGTAGAAAAATTAGACCAGCTGAAAGAAACGTATAACCAAATGCAGCAAAAGAAAATTTTGTTAGCTTCTCGTGCGAATGTCGCTCAATCGATGAAACAAATTCAAAATGTAACGGTTTCTTTCCATACCGATGATATTGCCAGAGGTGTAGCACGTGCAGAGGAAAAGATTTTATTAATGGAAGCAGAGGTCCAGGCAGGCAACCAGTTTACAGCTCCATTAGCTCAGTTTGAGGCAGCATACTCTAACTATGTGAGTGAGGAAGAACTCAGTAAAGAACTTGAAAAGTTAAAGAGTGAAAAAGATAAAGTGGCCGCATTATAATTCAAAGACGAGGAGCACCTTATAGGCTGGGTGCTTCTCTTTCTTATCCGGCAAAGAGAGAGGGATATAATGTGGACCATTCAAGTGTGTAAACAAGTGTTGATGTCGAGGAGTACCCTGCTAGGAAAGGGGCTCTTGTTCAAACAAAATTTGTTCCGTCGGTTGTTTTAGGATTGACTCTAGTTGGTCAGACCATCTATGCAGGATTCCTTTTTGTGCAGAACTTTATCAGTCTTCCTTTCAGTTTTTAACATGTTACTTGGTAACAGTTGCACGGTATTTCCCTTTTTACAGCTTTCCATTTTTTAGCACAGATATTTTCCTATAATCTGTGACTTTTGTTGTATTCAAATATCCTGTTAAAAAAGTTATGATATTTCGATGTAATGGTTTAAAAAATTAGATCGCAAAAAGGGAGAAGGTATTTTAGAAATGTCTTTTGATTCATTTGTAATGGCTTTTTCAATGTCGGATATTGACTACGACAAGTTAGAAAATGTTGGAATTTCGATAGGGATTTTACTTTTATTTATTTTATTTAGAAACCTATTTACCAAGTATGTGTTTCAATTGATTTTAAAACTAGCTAAAAAAACACCAACAGATTTTATTACCCAAATCTGTTTAAGTTTTGAACGTCCTTTAGGATGGTTCTTTATTATTTTCGGTTTGTACCTCGCAATGGATTATTTCCCATATATCGATCAACACAATACATTCTTTTTAAAATTTTTACGTTCAATGGTCATCGTATTAATCACATGGGGATTGTTTAATTTGTCCTCTCCAACCTCGGGAATCTTAATTAGTGTTAATGAAAAAATTAATAATAAGATTGATTTAATTCTTATTCCGTTTATTTCAAGAGCTATCCGTGTCATCATGATTGCTATTAGTTTAAGTATCATTGGTCAGGAATTTGATTATGACGTAAATGGCTTGGTCGCAGGTCTTGGGTTAGGGGGACTGGCGTTTGCTTTAGCTGCAAAAGAGGCGGTCGGTAATCTAATCGGCGGAATCGTTATTGTAACAGAAAAGCCTTTTTCGATTGGGGATTGGATCTTAACACCGAGCGTAGAGGGAATCGTAGAAGATATCAATTTCAGAAGTACTAAAATTCGCACGTTTAGTCAAGCACTTGTTACTGTTCCTAATGCAACACTTGCAAATGAAGCGATTACCAATTGGAGCCGCATGGGAAAAAGACGAATTTCTTTTGACTTGGGACTCAATTATAGAACCACCAAGGAACAAATTCAAAGAGTGGTTCATCGAATTGAATTTATGTTGAACAATCATGAAGAAATTCATCCGGAAACGGTGATGGTTGCATTTGACCATTATAATGAGAGCAGTCTCGATGTTCTTGTCTATTTTTTCACCAATTCAACCGTTTGGGCAGAACACGTTAAGATTAAACATGAAATCAATTTAGAAATCATGGGGATCTTAGAGGAAGAGGGAGTAGAAATTGCTTTTCCAAGCCGGACCATTTATGTAACTCCACAAGCAAGTGAAGAATTACAAACAATGGCTTCTTATGATTGAGATACATTAGATAAAAAAATTCAGTAAAATGGCTAGTATGCGTTAATTTAGATAAGAAGGGTTCGAGAAATTGTAAAATTCTCGAACCCTTTTCCTTTCAATTCTTGAGATCAGTTCCTGAATGATAACCCATTTTCTATTAAAGCGGACCTAAGTTTAGGTAAAGAAGCTGGACCCATACCGTGAAATTCCAAAATCTCTTTCTCACTTAATTTTGATAGTTCGTTTAAAGAAGTTATTCCGTTGATTTCTAATGCCCGTCTTGCAGGAGCCGATAGGAGGGAAAGAAATCCGCTGCTAGGTTTGCGTTCTTTCTCACAAGTTGGACAGGTTGGGCAGTCGCTGCTTTTATAGTATTTATGTCCTTTGTTGCAGGTTCTTAAATGTTTTTCTGAAGTGGTCATTTTAAAATATCTCCTCAATTTGAAAGTGAGTGTATCTTTATTAAGACGTTTAAAACCTATACAAAAGCAAACGCATCATATTTCTTAAACTAGGAAAGACCGTCATTGCTGCATAAATCAAGCGAACTTTTAAAGGAAGTTTATGAACGTACTTTGATTTAAAAACAGAAAAGGCAGATATTCTTTTCAATTTGGAGTTTAAGCGATCAACATCCTGAATATCATTAACTATCCACTTGTGTACAGCTCCGGTCGTTTCTTTTAGACGTTCTTTACCTGAATTTATTGCAAATGAATTCATTACGTCAAAAGCAATCTGTCCATGTGGGAAATAGCGAGTTAACCGATTAAGAAGTTTTTTTACTTCATCCTTTGTCAGGTATTCCAACATGCCTTCAGCAATGATCATTACTGGCTTGTTTCTTGGGATTTGATCCAACCAGGTCAGTTCGGTAACCGAAGAAGAGATCATTTCGTAACCCTCTTGATTTGAAAAAAAGAGCTTTCGTAATTCGATAACTTCAGGGAAATCTACATCAAACCAACTTGCCGTCGATGGTGGATTTATTCTTGATATTCTTGTATCCAGACCACAACCGAGGTTAAGTACCGTTGCTTCGGGCTTCTTTTTTAGGAACTCCTGCAGCCATGTATCCAATTGTTTAGCTCGAAGGACCATGATTTCGTTGCCAAAATGATTGATTTTTTCAAAGTCATAGTCAATTTTCTGCAGGATTTCTTCTGCCTTATTATCATGAAGAATGGGATGTTTTGAATGACTGTCTAATGCCTTTGCATATAAGGTAATCAGAAGAGTTTCTTTTTCTTCTGTTAAATTTATTTTATGGGTTCCGTTTAAAAACATCTTTCTCTCTCCTGTTATTTTCTATTCGAAAAACATTAATCCTTCATTTTTTTTAACATTACATTCACCTTGTGAAGAGAAAATTGTAAATCCAACTGTTCTTCCTTATTTAACTTAGTAATACTTTTACTAAATGTTTGATAAATCTTCGTCCATTTCTTATCTTCAATTTCTTTTCCTTTTGGTGTGAGAGAAACTAAGACTGCCCGTTTATCCTTGATGTCAGGCATTTTAATTAAATATCCGCCAGCTTCTAAATCCTTCACGATATTCGTTAGTTGCTGCTTAGCAATATTTAGACCAATGCTGATTTCTTTAAGATTTAGAGCTTTATTCTGCATGTACATATATTCTATAACGTGATTCTGTAAATGGGATAATTCCACAGAATCCTTGTTTAATTCACTAAAACTACCAAAGAGATTCGGTATCAGAGCAATGTATTCTTTAGCTATTTCTTCAATCAAAAATAAACCCCCTTAAATTAGTAATGATTATATTACTATATTTAAGTTAAATCAATTTATTTCCTTAAAAATGGTTAAAAAATATTAACTAAAAATTCAAAAGTGAATGATGAGCGATGAATATTTTTCCATATTCTTCACGATAATAGAGAGGAAATTGAAAGCGAATAAACGAATTGATTTAAAGCGAATATTTTTTTAAAAAATAGGAGGTCTATATGGGAAGATTAATTCATTTCGAAATTCATGTGGATGACATGGAACGGGCAAAGAAGTTTTATGGAGAGGTATTCGGATGGTCCTTTCAAGATTGGAGTGAGTATGCTGGCATGCCTTACTTTGGAGCTGTTACGGGTGATGAAAATGATATGGGGATTAATGGTGCTTTGATGCAGCGCCAAGGGGTCAAACCGGAAGCCAATCAGGCGGTGAATGGTTTTGTTTGTACAATGGGAGTGGGAGACTATGATATAACGGAAACCAAAATCTTAGAGAATGGCGGCAAGGTCGCAATGCCTAAATATGCCCTGCCTGGAATGGCGTGGCAGGGATACTATATCGATACCGAAGGGAATATCATTGGAATTCATCAGCCAGATGCGAATGCGAAATAGATTTCAAGATAGGTGAATGAAAGTATGAAAACACAGGAAACGGCAAGCATGCTTGAATGTGTGCGGAAAATCTGTCTTGCACTCCCTGAAGCGGTAGAACATATCGACGGCTTTGGACACATTACGTTTAAAATCAATGGAAAATCCTTCGTAATAACAGGCGAAAGCGATAACGGATTCAGCTTGTCGTTCAAATCAGACCGGGAAACTCAGGGCTTATTGCTGCAGAAGGAGTATTTTTTCAAAACTCCTTATATTGGTCATCACGGATGGGTATCGATCCAAAATCCTCATGGAGATGTTTGGGTTGAATTGACCGATTTATTGCAGGAAGCCTATTTACGTGCGGCACCAAAGCGATTGGTTAAGAAATGGAATGAGTTACATAGCAAGTGATTAATAGTTTTCCTAATAAGGGTTCGAGAATCTGAATAAGATGCTCGTGCCCCTATTTTTTTAATACTCAAATCTATGAAGGTGTCTATACTTAGTAAAATGTTTGTTCATCTGTACTCTAGCGCTCTTTCTTTAAGTGTCAAAAATGTTTCTATCTATTTGAAGATTATTAACCTTATACCTTTTTTAATCGATTTTTATTGCCGACTCTGTTTAGGGAACGATCTAATAGAGTGATTAATATAAGTATGAAGCTAGTACCGCCGGTAAATAGCGCAATATGATGAATCCCTGTTGTCATTGCATCTGATTTTAAAAATAAACCGTTTGCGGCAGAAGCAATCATAGCCCCCATATACATAAATGTTCTTAACAGACCGGCTGACGCACCGATTTGTTCTGGATAAGCTTGAAAATAGACAGCATTTTGGTTGGCTAAATTAAGTAAGCCTTGGGGGATCCCAAAAAGCAGAACAATAGCTGCAAGAAAAATAAGATGACTATTATGATTTGTAAAAAGAAGCAGTATCATTGCAATAAATTGAACAATACTGCCAACAATCAACTTCAAACGGATTGCAGGACTTTTTCCTGTCAATCTAGAAACGATAATCGCTATTAAAAACATAGGTAATAGCAACAAGCCGGTATGAGAAGGGGATAAACCTCTGCCTTTTTCTAACCATTGAGTATATCCATAAAGGATGCTGTAAGATACAATCGCTGAAAGCAAACTACGAGTATAGGTCAATAACAACGATGAATTGTCGCTTAATAGACGAACATCGATAAAAGGATTCTTAATTTTAAACTCAAGAATCGCAAAAATAACACCCATAATGATTGCAATTATGAACAAATAAATCCTATGAAAACTTGGGCTCATTAAAAAAAGCAGAGCAGAAATTAGAGTGGCTCCAAAAAAGAACATACCAGTAAAATCAAAGGAGGCTATTTTCTTCTCTCTAACAGAATTGGCTGGAAGCCTTGGGAAGTGGAGGTAGCCTAAAAAAATACAAGCGAGTGACAAAGGAATGTTGACAATAAAGGTGCTTTGCCAGCCTCCAACTTCAATCAGTAACCCTCCTAAAGTTGGTCCTATAACGGCAATGGTTTGGTTGGAAATCGCTAATAATGTAAGAATACTTGTTGGACTTTCGACACCTGTTCGTTCTCCTTCACTACGGATCAGATACATAGAAGCGGGATACCCTGCACAGGTCCCAAAACCAAGAAGGACTCTTGCGACTACTAACCACCAAAAATCAGGGGCAAAGGTTGCGATTAGGCTAGAGATGCCTACTAAAGAAGTTGCGATTAAAAAGAGGAGTCTTGGACCGTAAAGGTCAATTAGTTTTCCGACGACTGGCTGCCCAATTGCTGTAGCGAGATATAGAGCAGAAATAAGCCAGGCTGTCTGCGAAGGTGGTGCACCAAACGCATGTCCAATCGGAATTAAGGCAACTGAAATAATAGAAGAGTTGATAGGATTTAGAATCGACCCTAAAATCATCGGTGCAATCAGTTTTTGATTAAAAAAGTTTTGATTTATAGACTTAGACAAATCTATTCCTTCCTTCTGTATTTCTATTAGGTTATAAGATTTTAGAGAGCGATTAAAATAATAAAAGATAGGGTCTGTTCCGCTTTATCGGAATAGACCCTCATGATTTTAACTCAATGTATTAATCCAGGAATCGACAGTCAGAACATCTGCCTGACGAGGGAAAACCTTCTCGGTAAGTACGCGGTGAACTTCAGGATCGCCATCAATGCATGCATCACTTAGTACGGTTAATGAAAAGTCTTTATCTGCAGCTTCACGCAATGTTGATAGAACGACGCCGCTTGTAGAAATTCCGCTAAGAATAAGCGAATCGATTTGACGTGAGCGGAGGATCAATTCGAGCGTGCTGCCGGTGAACGCACTAAATCGGTACTTGGTTACAACGGGTTCATTTTCCTGGGGCTTAAACAATTCATGAATTTGCGTTGCTTTGTCCGAGGTGGTCATGCCTCCCTGATTGGCAATACTAGTAAACGCCTTATTTCGTGGGCTAACTTCAGGATAGCCTTCGCTAAATCCAACTCGTACAAAAATAACCGGAATATTGTGTTTGCGTGCACTTGCTAATGCCTTCTGAATGGGAAGTAGTACTTCCTTGTTTTCCGCAAAACGTGATACAATGCCGTTTTGCATATCCATGACTAATAATGCAGCTTTTTCAGTATGATTTTGCATGTGTTGAAAACCCCTTTTCCTTACGTTAGTATTAAGCGGAGAACTCTATCATTTATAGTAAACGGAGAAATCTCCGTTTGTCAATTTACTTATCTTAAAATGAAGGGGAGTGAAAATAATGAAGGACGGGAATATCATCTACAAACGGATAGAACGACGAGATGCTGCCGAGAATCGGCAGCGCATTTTAGATACGGCTTCTAGTCTATTTGAACAATTTGGTGTTGAACAAGTTAGTATGAATCAAATTGCCTCAGAAGCTCAAATCGGACCGGGGACGCTCTATCGCCGTTACAGAAATAAAGGAGAAATATGTTTAGATTTAATTAAAGATAATGTTGTTTTATGCTTTGAGGATATGGAAGCGTATTTGGAGGAAAACCAGAAAGAGCCGCCAAGTAAACGATTAAGAGGAATTCTTAGCATATTTATTCGTTTTAGGGAAAGCAAGTCACAATTGCTTAAAGGTGTAGAAGTATTCGAGTCTGCCAAACAATCGAAGTCGGGAACACCAGGCCCGTTATATCATGAGTTGCATCAATATTTTGTTGGTCTATTTGATGAGATGGCTGCAACAAAAGAAGGTAAACCGAATAATGTTTTTAGAGCAGATATGTTACTTGCCGCTATAAAAAGTGATTCCTATTTATTTCAAAGGGAAGTGCGGGGGTATTTACCTGAAGAGATTTTAGAACTGATTTGGGCAACATTTATTTGACATTAAGTGCGATTCTTTCATAACTAAGAATCGCATTTTCTTTTGGTGCTAATATGTAAAGTGTAAAAAAGAACAGAAAACGGTGTTGGAAAACCATATTCTGAATCATTTGCTTTTTTTAATTACAAAATCTATCAAAATGTGTCTGAGGAGACTAAGATATAGGTAGAAAAACAAGGGGTCACTTAAATTGGAAACGTTTACCTCGGTGGGATTATAAACATTGTTAAAACATCGCTACAATAAACTTTTATGGGGGAACATCAAATGTCAACTTTAAGAGATGCAGCATTAAAAATGCATAAGGAAAATCAAGGGAAGCTTGGGATTTATTCAAAAGTTTCCGTACAGAATGCAAACGATTTAAGTTTAGCCTATTCTCCTGGTGTGGCCGAGCCTTGCTTGGACATTCATGCAGATGAAACTAAGGTCTATGATTATACCTCAAAGGGGAATCTTGTTGCGGTAGTTTCAAATGGAACAGCGGTTCTCGGGCTTGGAAAAATCGGACCAAAAGCGGCAATGCCGGTAATGGAAGGAAAGGCCGTGCTATTCAAATCCTTTGCGGATGTGGACGCATTTCCTATTTGTCTAGCAACAACGGATACCGAAAAATTAGTGGAGACGGTTAAACTGCTTGAACCAACCTTTGGGGGAATCAACCTGGAGGATATTGCCGCACCGCAATGCTTTGAAATTGAGGACCGCCTGCGTAAAGTTTGTGATATTCCTGTTTTTCATGACGATCAACATGGGACTGCGATTGTAACAGTAGCAGGTTTAATTAATTCATTAAAGCTGGCAGATAAAAAAATTGGAGACATCCAAGTAGTTGTCAATGGTGCCGGTGCAGCCGGTGTAGCGATCGTGAAACTCTTATTACATATGGGAGTGAAGGATGTCATTTTATGTGATACAAAAGGGATTATCTATGAAGGCCGGACATTGGGAATGAATCCATTCAAGGAAGAAATGGCGCAAATAACTAATCGTGAGATAAAACAAGGAACATTAGCAGATGCCCTTGTGGGTGCTGACGTATTTATTGGTGTATCGGCAGCAGGGGCAGTAACGAAGGAAATGGTTCATTCGATGAAGCGTAATCCAATTATTTTTGCGATGGCCAATCCGGTACCGGAAATTATGCCGCATGAAGCAAAGGAAGCAGGAGCACTTGTAGTAGGAACAGGCCGTTCCGATTTTCCGAATCAAGTCAATAATGTGCTTGCTTTCCCAGGAATTTTCCGTGGAGCATTAGATGTTAGGGCAAAAGAAATTAATGAAGAAATGAAACTTGCGGCAATTTATGCGATCGCCGATTTAATTTCTGATATAGAACTTCATGCAGATTATGTGATTCCGGATCCATTTGATCCGAGGGTTGCAGCGCACGTAGCCGCAGCCGTTGCATCTGCTGCAATGGAAAGCGGGGTTGCTCAAAGAAATATCAATCCGGAAGAAATCAAGCATCGTTTATTAGAGCAGGTTAACGAAAAAGAACCAGTGCTTGTATAGTTTTTTTAGTGGACTATCTCACCTCTGCTGTGGGATAGTTTTTAAAATTATGATTGTAAAATGTTTTAGTATAATAGAAAAATGGTCTATCTTGGATTGATTGACACCAGGATCATAAGGTTGTAACACGCGGAGGGGAAAGAGTTGGCGATTGCGCTTACGATGTTTGGTTTAGGGGGTTTACTAGGATTTGTCGGGGCAGGAGGATCCGGCTTTATCATTGCGATCCTAACGGTTTTGTTTGGAGTTCCGATTCATACCGCTTTAGGTACATCGCTTGCAGCAATGGTATTTACAACATTGTCAGGAGCCTATAGTCATTTCCGTCAAGGGAATATTTCCGTAAAAACAGGACTTATAGTTGGATGTTTTGGGGCAGTGGCTTCCTATTTTGGTTCAAAGCTGGCCAGCTTAATTCCAGTACATTCCATGCATTGGTTAACAGCTGGGATGTTGTTTCTATCCGCCGTTATTCTTTTGGTACGTTTGTTTATGGTTCAAAAAATAACGGGTAATATCAAAAAGACTGTCCCAGATCATCTTCATATTAGGAAAGCCGCCTTTGTAGGAATTATTACTGGCTTGTTATCTGGTACATTTGGGATTGGTGCTGCACCCTTCATCCAAATTGGGCTTTTGGTCATCATGGGTCTCACGCTTAAACAATCTGTAGGTACAACCATGCTTGTGATTTTACCAATTGCATTGGCAGGAGGAGTTGGTTACTACTTCGAGGGGTTACTCGACTTCGGATTGTTACTGGAAGTGGTAGCAGGAACGATGATTGGTTCATATGCCGGGGCAAAGTTTACGGGACTAGCTCCACAACCGGTATTAAAAAGTGCGATGGTTCTTACACCCATTGTGGCAGGGGCCATTCTGCTAATAAAGTAAAGACGACCTAAAAGACTGCGAAGTAACTCCTAACAGGAAGCTTCGCGGCCTTTTTGTGTTTTCTAAGAGATTTACCGACATACTAGAATTAGTATGAAATGTTGGGGAAGCCTGCCAGATGCGATGGAGGGGAATATGAAAAAAGGAAGATGGAGCTTACAGTCGGTCATTATTGTTTTCGTATGTGTGGTGGTTGCACTTTCGCTTTTAATAACGGACATGCTTATTAGTTCGAGGGTGGCCTCAGGGACGAAGGAGAGTCAGGCAGAAAAAGCGGGAAATATAGCACGGATGGTTGCACATAGTCCACTTGTTATTGAGGCAATGAGTGGAAAACGGGATGAAAAGGAAATCCAAAAGTTTGCAAATGAAATGAGAAAGGTAACAAAAGTCTACTTTATTGTAGTGATGGATATGAATGGGATTCGTAAGTCTCATCCTGAATCTAAAATGGTAGGGAAACCCTTTAAAGGCGGGGATCAGGGGCCTGTTCTGAAAGGAAAAGAGTATACTTCTATTTCAAAAGGTTCCCTCAAACCGTCCTTACGCTATTTTACGCCAATAAAAGACGCAGCTGGGAGACAGGTTGGTGCGGTAGCTGTTGGGATTTCCTTGAATAATGTTCAAAAGGCCGTTCATAAGAGCCGAACAGGGGTCTACATCGGGACGGTGATAGGCATCTTAATTGGTATATTAGGGGCGGTTATTCTAGCTAGGTATATTAAAAAAATCCTACTAGGACTTGAGCCGTTTGCGATATCTAAGTTATTGGAAGAACGTAGTGCTATGCTGCAATCCGTACACGAGGGTATTGTCGCTGTTGATCAGGAGTCGAAGGTAACTCTCGTAAATCGGGCGGCTTTAAAGTTGTTTGAAAAAGCAGGCCTTCAAGGAAATCCAATTGGTAAAAGTATAGAGGAGTATATGTCCTCCCACCGCTTAAGCGATCTATTAAAAAAAGGTAAAACCGAGTTGGATGAAGAACAAAATTTAAATGGCATTACCCTATTAATCAATCGGGTCCCCGTTATTGTTGGCAATAAAGAAGTAGGAGCAATTGCGACCTTTCGTGATAAGACAGAAATGCAACTGCTTGCTGAACAATTGACAGGAGTGCGGATATACGCTGATGCACTTCGGGCCCAGGCACATGAGTTCATGAATAAGCTCCATGTAATTATGGGAATGGTCCATATGGGGTATTATGAAAAAGTCGTTGACTACATTAATGAAATGGTAGGTCACCGTAAAAGTGAATTCAGCTTTGTGACAAATAAGGTAAAGGATCCTGTGCTAGCCGGATTTATCATTGGAAAGTTGAGTTACGCTAGAGAGTCAGGCGTGGAATTATCAGTTTCCTGTGATCTCCCGCTTCCGCTGCCGGCGAATGCTAATGTTAGCCATGGACTGATTACCATTGTAGGAAATTTAGTCGATAATGCGATCCAAGCTGTAAATGATTGTCCAACCAAAAAAATAGCCGTAGACTTTGATTATGGAGATGATATTTTAACCATTGAAGTAAAAGATACGGGAAAAGGGATGGGTGAAGAGTTACAAAACCAAATTTTTCAAAAGGGCTTTTCCACCAATGGGGAAAATCGGGGGCTAGGACTGTATCTTGTCACACAAGCAATTAACAAGCTGGAAGGCGAATTAATTCTCTCATCTAAACGTGGAAAGGGAACCGTCTTTACCGTATATATACCGTATAAAGTAAGGGGGGAGCAGCAGAATGATCACCGTGATGATTGTTGAAGATGACCCTATGGTAGCGGAATTAAATAAACGATACCTTGAGCAAGTGGAGGGATTTAGATTAACCGCAATGGCACCATCAGTGAATGAGGCAATACCTTTATTGGAAAAACAAGAGATCGATCTGATTCTATTGGATATTTTTATGCCGGGCAAACAAGGTCTGGAACTGTTAACCTATCTTCGTGAAAAGGATAAAGAGACAGATGTTATAATCATATCGGCTGCATCGGATATGGAGCGGATCAAAAAGGCGCTAAGATATGGTGTTGTTGATTATTTAATTAAGCCTTTTGAATTTGAACGGTTTAACATGGCATTGTCATCTTATAAAGATCAAGTAACGGTTATTCAAACACAGCCTGTGGCCAACCAGGAGGTGCTTGATACACAGCTTTTGCACCGCGAGGATAGAACGCTGATTGAGGAACTTCCAAAAGGGATAACAAAAGATACTTTGAAACAAATTTGGGAAGCGATTGAGGAGCTAAAGGATGCACCATTTTCAACTGAGGATATTGTAAACCTTATTGGGATTTCTCGCGTATCCGTACGGAAATATTTAAATTTTTTAAAAGAAATCGGCATTCTGGATGTAAAAGTGATTTATGGTACTGTCGGCAGACCTGTTTATCAGCATGAATTTAACCGATTTAAAGAACATCTCATCAAAAACTATCTGTAAGCAGTATAAAGACTGCTTACTTTTTTTATATTTCCTGCGCAAGCGTCCAGCACCTCGAGGTTGTAGGGCCGTATCTGCATCATACCTATTTAGTCAACTAGATTGACTTCGAATAGCGGATTTTGTATAGTTGGTGGCGAAGATGATGATTGGAGTGAATCAATTGATTTCAAACTCTGAATTACAAAATTTGGATCTTATAGATTTAATCAGCGAGCGTCATAGTTTGGTTCGGAAAATCGCAGAGAAAGCATGGAACAATAAAAGTGAGATTTATATTTCAAATTCGGAATGGTATATCATGGCCAGGATTTATAAAAAGCGGCCTACCATTTCCTATGTTACAAAAAATGTAGAAATTTCGCGCCAGGCGATCCATAAGTTTATCAAAAATCTGTCTGCAAAAGGATTAGTCGAAATCAATAATGTCGAAAATAACAAGAAAGACAAGTGTATCCAGTTAACGCCTTTAGGGGAAGATTGCTACGAAAAAAATGAGTTTCTAAAAGCCCAACTTGAGAATAAAATTGCAGAAAAATTAGGTGTTGAGCAAGTAAAGATTCTTAAAGATTTATTAAAGTTAGATTGGGGCATCGAATAACAAAGGGTGTTGAAATAAGAAAAACCTCCTCTTTGTCAAGATGATTGACGAAGAGGAGGTTTTTTAGATGGTGAAAATTTTTTCCTGCTTATGTTCTTTAATCAACCTTATGACCATTTCATTTATTTCCTCAAAAGTGGTATTCAATGAAATTGCTAATTCTTTAAATAGTATATTTTGTGTATTGTTCAAAAGTTTACGATCTTGTTCATAAAGTTTTTTTCCATGAAGTTCAGCTTCGATTTTTTTCCCCATGAGTGTATTTACAACTTTAGCAATCTCTTTTCTATCACCTGTATTCACAGTATCGGAATATAAATTTAAACGTGTGCTAGGATTGTCAGCCCATTTTATACCTGGATATTTGAAAGATTCAAGGATTTCATTGGCTTCCTCTTGGCCTTTTTCAATTTTTGTCCTTCCAGCTACTTTGGAAGGACACTTTTACTGGCTTGCTTCTATTTTTGTCCTTCCAGCTGTCTTGGAAGGACATTTTTTTGGGGCTTGCTTCTATTTTTGTCCTTCCACCTGCTTTGGAAGGACATTTTTACTGGCTTGCTTCTATTTTTGTCCTTCCAGCTGTCTTGGAAGGACATTTTTTTTGGACTTGCTTCTATTTTTGTCCTTCCACCTGCTTTAGAAGGGCATTTTTACTGGACTTGCTTCTATTTTTGTCCTTCCACCTGCTTTGGAAGGACACTTTTACTGGGCTTGCTTCTATTTTTGTCCTTCCACCTGCTTTGGAAGGACATTTTTACTGATGGATAATTTCAAGCATAACCACTTTATCATCATTAACAGGAGTACTTATGATTAATTGATGATTATTCTCCATAGGATGTAACACATAATACGTTCTTGTAATACCCGAAACTGTTTTTTCACAAATATTATCAACTCGGCAAATGCCATGTCCGGAATAAATGATTAAATCTCCAATATTAAACATTTGCTCACTCCCTATATACATTGTTAACTAAGTTGATAATAACTGAATAAAAAAATATTGTCAACCTAATTGACCATTTTGAAAAATTTTTGATATAGTTAACAGGTCCGTTAGTATGTGGGGGTGTACTACGGAAATGGATACCCGCTGATAATCGAAATCACAAAAAATCTTTTCAGCAGAAATTTTTATTGAAGGAGTTTAATAAGTGAATACACAAATCAAAACAGAATCGATAGAGAAACATCAAATTCACAAAGTTCTAATCCCGAAACAAGAAATTAAAACAGGCCCGATCATGGCTGCTCTTTTAGTTGCAGGATTTGTTGGTCTTTTTAGTGAAACGGCATTAAATATTGCCTTAGGAGATTTAAGTCAAATATTCCATGTCAATGCAACGACGATTCAATGGCTGGCAACAGCTTATTTTCTTACATTAGGAATTTTAGTACCGGTCACGGGTATACTGATGCAAAAGTTTACAACACGTCAAATGTTTATTACAGCTGTAACTCTATTCATTATCGGTACGATTTTAGCGGCAGCGGCATCCGTATTTAGTTTTTTATTGTTGGGGCGTATCATACAAGCAGCAGGATTAGCGATTACTTTACCTTTAACACAAAATGTTATTTTTACGATCTCCCCTCCAAATAAAAGAGGTGCGGCCATGGGGGTCATGGGCTTAGTGATGTTAGCAGGCCCGGCGCTGGGTCCAACCTTAGCAGGACTAATATTGGATACATTATCATGGCATTGGATTTTCTGGGTTACCGTCCCATTCTTATTGTTCTCGCTTATTTTCGGGCTCGTGTATTTACCGAATGTAAATGAAATCCGTAAGGTTTCGATTGATGCAATATCTGTTATTCTTTCGACGATTGGTTTCGGTGGGATTGTTTACGGAGTAAGTGTATCTGGTGACCTCGGTTGGATAAGTTCAACGGTTATTGGATGCATCGTTATTGGATTTGCGTCACTCATTCTATTTGCGATTCGTCAAACGAAAATGGAAACTCCTATGCTGAACCTAAAAGCATTTCATTACCCACAATTCGTGCTTGGTATCGTTATGAGTTTTATAACATTCTTTAATATGTTGTCCATGCTGGTCATTCTACCAATGTATATGCAAATGGCGTTATTAATTGCTGCATTTACAACTGGTCTTATTCTTCTGCCAGGCAGCTTGCTTAACTGTATTTCAGCTCCAACCATTGGCCGTTTATTTGACAAATATGGTCCGAAAGCAATCATTACACCTGGAACCATTTTAGTTGCGATTGGTTATGTTTTCTATACACAATTCGATTTAGACAAGGCTTTATGGATGGTTGTGATAACACATATTGTTATGATGTTAGGTATAGGGGCGGTACTTGCGAATGTCCAAACAAACACGCTAAATTCTCTACCGAGACAGTATTATCCAGACGGAATTGCTTTAACTCAAACCATCCAACAAGTAGCCGGAGCAGTTGGTATTGCCGTAATGGTATCGATTTTCTCAGCTAAAGAGAATAGTTACTTAGTGGACATTGCGAATGAATCAACACAAGCAGCAGCAGCAGGGTCTTCACTGGTGTTTACAATCAGTTTAGTATTAGCAGTGCTGAATGCTGTACTGTCTTTATTCATCAAAAAGCCCAACTCTTTACATGCTGTTATCTAAGAGCTCTTTCGTAACCATTGTTACTAATGGTACAAGTTAAATGACAAACAAAGTTTTAGCTTATAAAACATTTAAAACAAGGTGCAAAATCGAATGTCACCTTGTTTTTTTGTTGTTTATAATTTGTTTTGCTGTTAATGCTTTCTGCTACCAGGCAAACTAAATTATTCTAGTGATCCCTTTATAATGGCGAGAGCTGGAGATATAATAGTAAGGATTGTATGAGGAGGTTTCATAATGAGTATGACAAATAATGATATCTTAATTCGATTAAGATATGCTCTAGATATTAAAAATACAGATATGGTAGAGATATTTAAACTTGGCGGCATTGAATTAACAAAGGAAGAAGTGCTAAAGGTCCTAACAAAATCAAAGGACGATTACAATGATGGAGATATAGAGGAAGATGAAAATACTATCAAATGCAATAATATCATGTTCGAATCATTTTTAAATGGACTTATAATCTTTAAAAGAGGAAAACAAGACCCAAAACCTGGACAGCCGGACAGACCAGCCATGACTATTAAAGATCATGGAAGTGTTAATAATGTATTGCTAAAGAAGTTAAAAATTGCACTATCGTTAACAAGTGAGGATATGATTGAAATATTAGAAGATGCAGGTGTTACGATTACAAAAGGAGAATTAAGCGCACTATTACGAAAAGAAGGACATAAAAATTACAAAGTGTGTGGGGATAAATTTGCTAGAAATTTCTTAAAGGGATTAGCAATTCAATACAGATAATAAGGTAAAGATCCTCACTAATTGGTGAGGCTTTTTTAATATCATCATATTTCTTTTACCTATAAAATGGAGTTTCCACTACATTTGTGTAACAAATATTTAAAAATTATAAATTATTTAAGTTGTCTTTAAGAGAATATTAAATCATGAACAAACCCCCCTTTTGCCAAAATAAATCTGTTAAGTTAAGGAGGTACTTTAAACTAATTTCCTAGGGAGTGTTGCAAATGGTAGTAGATTGGTTAAGACAAAACAAAATAGCATCGGGTTTCTTAACAGTTCTTCGTATATATATTGGTTCTGTATGGATTACTGCAGGTTGGCAAAAATTATTAAGTGGTGGTTTCGATGCTTCAGGATTCTTAAAAGGAGCGATTGCCAACCCGGTTAAAGGACCGGACGGGGCGGTTGTCTTTGGATGGTATGTTGACTTCTTAAAACATGTAGCGTTGACTAATGTTGATGTCTTTAATAAGGTTATTCCTGCAGGAGAGTTTTTAGTTGGTTTAGGATTAATCTTGGGCTGCTTAACAACTGCTGCTATGTTCTTCGGTCTTTTAATGAACTTCTCTTATCTGATTGCTGGAACCATTTCTTCTAATCCAATGGATATTTTACTAGGAGTTATCATCCTCTTTGCGGGATTTAACGCCGGAAAACTCGGTCTTGATCGCTGGGTGATTCCATTTATTCGCCAAATATCATTTAATAGAAATAAAACGCTGACAATATTAAAGTTGGAGAATGACTAAATTGTAAAACCATTTTATAGAACAAGTTTAATTTTGGAATTAAGCTAAAAAAATCCTCACCTAATTGGTGAGGATTTTTTTTTATTTTGCAGTCGAATATGCTGCTTTGTACGCCAATAAGTTCATTTTTTCATTTTCATCATGATAGGAGAAATAGCTGCCAGGGTTTTTCGTAAAGCCTACTATTTCCTTAATAAGGTTAGTGAGATGATGTTCATGCAATTCTTCTTCCAACAAGTTTAGTTGTAATGCCTTCGGGTTTGGCGTCGGATAGATTGTTTGAATTCTTTTCAATGATTTTGAATTCGCTTCATAAAAAACAGCATTCCCTATTATGTAAGAATTATCTTTTAGATACTTGGTTAAAATTTGAATCGGTGATTCCTTATAAATCAAGGAATACTGAGTAAGAGACAAACTATCGATGAAAAAATCGATCGAATGATGTGCTAGTGGTAGATGTAAATCACTATTGACAATGTATAATACCGATAAATCTGGATGAAGTTTTTCAATGCTTTGCTTTAATGTTTTAATCGTTTCAAGAGAGTAACACGTAAAAATATAGGATGTATTTTTAGAAAGGGAAGAAAGATATTTTGGCAACATCATCAAAATTTCAATATTTGTTTCTAGCACCATTTTATTTTCCATTTGATGTTGGGTTAATTCGTTGTACATCCATAATTTACTTTTTTCAATTAAACTTACAAAACTAGGATTCCATTTCTCGACATCAATCTCATAAATGGAATATTTAAAAGGGGACGACTGGAGGTTGTTTGTGAACAGAATGCCATCTTTGATTTCCGTTTGATAGCCACAGCTGCAATACAGATTCCCTTCAAAGATTTGATTCACAAGTATGGAGGCATTTTGCAAACTTAATCCACTTTGGCAATAGGGACAAGAAAGGACTGGAACAAAAAGTAATGGAACACCCTTTTTCTTATTATCTTGTTCGATATTCTCATTTGTCTCCGTATTAATTTTTGCATCAAGAGAATGAATTGCCCTCAATATTTGATCCTTCTCTTCAATTAGCTGTTTCTTTTTTTCAACGAGCAAGTTTCTAAAGTAGCTCATATCTTCATTATTCCCATTGTTTGTTAATCGTTTAAGAGATAAGATTTTATGAATTTCTTTTAACGAAAATCGATACAACTTAAGTTCATTAATCAATGCCATATCTTCAAGACAGATGGTGTTCATCTGATATTGTGTGTTTATTTTTTCGGGAATCAATAGTCCTTTGTCAATATAATGTCTTACTGTATCAATTGAAACATTAAAGTCTTTAGCGAACTGTCCAATCTTCATAGAGATTCCTCCTGCTCGATTCCGTTAAAACAAAAAATGGAGTTACTCCACTTTTTTATCATAAATTCATTAAAAATAGCGCTTGCAATTGTGTTAACCCTATTTATTAAACTAATTATACAGAAAAGTTAAAATAATTTAAAATGATGCTTTTAAAAAAATTTGAGGGGGTTAACTATGAAGAAAATCTGTATTTTGTTATCGATTATCCCATTTATTGGCTCGCTGACCGTTATTAATAAGGTAGAGCCCTATGTCTTAGGGATGCCCTTTGTCATGTTCTGGGCAACTCTATGGCTTGTTTTATCTGCCATAGGTATGGGGATTAGTAATTTACTTTACCCTATTGAAGAGGATGGTGAGGAATCATGAATGTTTCTCTACTTATTATTTTAGTTTTTCTCGCTTTTTCCATTTATATAGGAATTCGGGCAAAAAAGGGAAAAGAAATGAATCTAAATCAGTGGGCAGTAGGTGGCCGAGCCTTTGGAACGATTTTTGTGTTCCTGTTAATGGCCGGTGAAAACTTTACTACCTATACCTTCCTTGGGGGAAGTGGCGGGGCATATGGTCTTGGCGGCCCAATGATCTATGTATTTAGTTCGCTTTGCTACATTGTCATGTATTGGTTCTTTCCTCCAATTTGGAAATATGCAAAGAAAAACAATATTTTGACCCAATCTGATTTCTTTGTCAGCAAGTATAATAGCACAAAATTAGGTGTTCTTACGGCTGTTGTAGGAATTATTTCTCTTATTCCATACCTTGTTTTGCAATTTAAAGGGTTAGGGATTATTGTTTCAGAGGCTTCTTACGGGGCGATTTCACCGGCGGTTGCCATATGGATTGGAGCGGTTTCCGTTTCAATTTATGTAACGATTTCAGGGATACATGGTTCTGCGTGGACAGCGGTTGTAAAGGATATCTTGATGTTAGTTGTCATTTTAGTTATGTCTATTTACTTACCCTACCATTATTATGGTGGATTTACGCCCATGTTTGAAAAAATTAATGCTGCTAAACCTAACTTTTTAACTCTTCCTAATTCTGGTTACGGTTTGTCTTGGTATATTTCAACGTGCATCCTTTTTGCCCTTGGTGCATCGATGTGGCCGCATTTGTTTGCAGCTAGTTTAACGGCAAAAAATGCACATATTTTGCGACGTAATTCAGCATTAACGCCACTTTACCAGATTGTCCTAATTTTAGTTTTATTTATTGGCTTTGCTGCAGTTCTAGTAGTTCCCGGATTAAAAGATCCAGATTTAGCCCTATTTGAAATAGCTAAAAAATCATTTGACCCATGGTTTATCGGAATCATTGGAGGTGCCGGATTATTAACGGCGCTTGTACCAAGTTCAATGCTGTTAATGACTGCATCCACACTAGTAGCGAAAAATGTAGTTAAAGTTTTGAAACCGGATACATCGGATCAACAGATTGCCCGTATTGCCCGCACGTCTGTACCAATCCTTGCCCTATTGTCTGTTTATTTTACATTTAGAGGCGGGGAAATGATTTTCATGTTATTAATCATGGCCTATGGATTTGTAGCTCAGTTGTTTCCAGCTTTATTTTTCAGTTTATGGAAGAAGAACCCTGTTTCATTGCAAGGAGCATTTGCGGGAATCATCGCAGGTGCCGTAACAGTGGCTTTAATGACCATTACAAATTCTACTATTGCGACATTATTTCCTCACTGGCCACAAGTCATTAAGGACATTGACAGTGGAATCGTAGCGCTGGGAGTTAACCTGATTGTTACGATAGGAGTTAGCGCTATAACAAGAGTAAAAAATGTTTCAGAAAATCAACTTGAAAATGTGGATGTTAATTCTTAATCATGCTTCACAGTTTAGGTGAAAAGTTAAAGGAGAGAGATAAATTGATAGCCAAACAAATTACTATAAAAGATGAAGTGATTACATGGAGAAGGAATTTACATGAAAATCCAGAACTTTCTTTTAAGGAAGTTCAAACATCTGAATATGTTTATAATCTATTAAAATCTTTTACAGGATTAGAAGTAACAAGACCAACAAAAACAAGTGTTTTGGGAGTGTTAAAAGGCGGAAAACAATTGAGGGAAAAACAGCCGACTATTGCTTTTCGTGCAGATATGGATGCACTTCCAATTCAAGAGGAAGCGGATATTGAATTTCAATCAAAGAATCCTGGAGTCATGCATGCCTGTGGGCATGATGCACATACCGCTATGCTGTTAGGTGCAGCGAAAATTCTTTCCGAAAAGAGAGATGAAATAGCCGGCGAAATCAGATTTATTTTCCAACATGCTGAGGAAATGCCTCCAGGCGGAGCAATCGAGCTTGTTGAAAAAGGCGCTGTGGATGGTGTTGATTATGCTTTTGCCCTTCATGTCACACCATATGAACAATCCGGTTCGATCTGTATGAGGGAAGGTGTGCTTTGTGCGTCTAATGATGACTTCGAGATCAAGGTCATCGGTTATGGGGGACATGCATCCACACCTGAATTAACAGTGGACCCGATTGCGGTGGGGGTAGAAATTGCCTCCAACATTCAACATATTGTATCAAGGAAACTACCAGCTTTACATTCACCGGTTATTTCTATTACGGAATTCCATGGAGGGAGTGCACTCAATATTATCCCAGAGACGGCAGAGCTTGGTGGTACCATACGTGCAATCGACCCTGAGATCCGTATAAAGGCTAAAAACTATGTCAACCAAATTGTAAAAGGAATTACCGAAGCACACGGCGCTCAATATGAAATTGTTTGGCATGATGGCTATGAAAGTGTGGTAAATGATAAAAAGGCAGTTGAGATTACAAGAGAAGTAGCAGTAGATATTTTTGGAACAGAAAATGTAATCCATGCGAAGGAGCCTTTATTTGGCGGTGAAGATTTTTCAGCCATAGCCCAAAAAGTTCCTTCCTCAATGCAATTTATTGGTGTTCATCATGAAGATTTTGGTGAAGCCTATCCGCTTCATCATCCAAAATTTAAAATCGATGAGTCCGCATTACTATACGGGGTCGATTATTTTGTAGGGATTGCAACAAAATTATGTTCTAAAAATTTGTAGCTTGGCAATATACAAAATCGAGGCTAATAGGAGGTAGGAGTTTTCCTTCCAAATATTAGCCTCTTTGTCAATGTATTTAGGAAAAACCAAAAATACGTCCAACGAAGCACTGTAAATAAAAGAGGAAATGGTGGGAAAGGACAGAAACCTGGTCACCATTTTTAATAATACCTGAATGAACCATAAGATAAAGAAACTGTACCAAAAGGACTTCTTTTATACTTTACATTACAAGTGAAACCCTGATAATACTGATATAATAGTGAGGAAGATAACTGTAGTGATAGAATAGGAGCACCTCGGAATATGAATAAAACAATTGGAATTTTAGCACATGTGGATGCAGGAAAAACCACTTTTTCTGAGCAGCTGCTTTTTCATACAAAAAGTATTAAAAAACTTGGGCGGGTGGACCACCAAGACGCCTTTCTTGATAGTCATGAGATTGAAAAGCAGCGCGGCATTACCGTTTTTGCTGACCAAGGTATGTTTGAATACGGAAATTCAACCTATTATCTAATTGATACACCAGGGCACGTAGATTTTTCCCCAGAAATGGAGAGGGCCATCCAAGTGATGGATTTTGCAATTATCCTGATTAGTGCGGTTGAAGGCATTGAAGGTCATACAGAAACGGTTTGGAATCTACTAAAAAAACACCATGTGCCCACCTTCTTTTTTATCAATAAAATTGATCGTACCGGTGCAAATGTTGAAGAGGTACTTGAGGAGATTCGCAGTAATTTCACCAAGGATCTTTGTGATATATCAGCATCCTTATCAGATAGAACAATGTCAGAAGAATTGATGGAATTTATCGCCGAGAGGGACGAAGAAGTATTTGAGTATTATATGGAAAATGGGTATGAACCAGAATTATGGCTGGAAAAAATGCAATCCATGATTCAAGCCGCGGAAATTTATCCTTGTGCAAGCGGTTCAGCACTGCAGGATATCGGAGTGAAAAACTTCCTGGAAAAGTTTGATTTATTAACGGTTACAGACTTTGATAGCAATGCACCTTTTGCAGGCCGCGTTTATAAAATCCGTTATGATGAAACCGGCACAAGAGTCACTTTTATAAAAGCATTAAGCGGTACGTTAAAGGTACGCGATGGGATTGCATGTGGAAATGGTGGGATGGAGAAGGTAACGCAAATCCGTATGTATAATGGCAGTCAATACCGGCAAATCGACCAAGTTTCTGCAGGCGAGCTTTTTGCTGTTACCGGAATCACAAATGCTTCTGTTGGTGACGGGGTAGGCGCCCTAGAGGAAAAAGCCGTATATGATATGGTCCCAACACTAAAATCTAAGGTCGTATTTGACCCCGGAGTGAATCCAAAGGAAGCATTAAAATATTTTCTTATGCTGGATAGTGAGGACCCTTCGCTCTATGTAATTTGGGAGGAGCGCCTGCAGGAAATTCATCTTCATGTCATGGGCGCCATTCAATTAGAAGTACTTGAGCAAATCATATTCGAAAGATTTCATTTAAAGATCGCATTTGAACAGCCAGAGATTCTTTATAAGGAAACAATTGATAACGAAGTAATTGGGTACGGTCATTTTGAACCATTAAAGCATTATGCAGAAGTGCATTTAAAAATCGAACCTGGAAAACGAAACAGCGGAATTCTTTATGAAAGCAGCTGCCATACCGACGATTTATCCATTGGCCTGCAAAACCTGGTAGGACAGCACCTAGTTGAACGGGAACATCACGGTCTCTTAACCGGTTCACCGATTACTGATTTAAAAGTAACGCTTTTAACGGGAAGAGCACATAATAAGCATACTCATGGCGGAGATTTTCGGGAGGCAGTATTTCGTGCCTTGAGGCAGGGATTGGAAAAGGCAAATAACATCCTGCTCGAACCTTTTTACCACTTTAAAATTATCGTTACGAGTAATCAAATGGGACGTGTCTTATCAGATGTGCAGGCTGCCCATGGCCGGATTGACTCCCCAATGACTGATGGCGATAAAGCCATCTTAACTGGAATCGTTCCTGTTGCGACCTTTATGAACTACAGCATGGAACTAGCCTCTTTTACCCAAGGGAAAGGGCGAATGAGTCTAACCTTTGCTGGTTATCACCTCTGTCATAATGCAGAGGAGGTAATCGAACACATCGGATATGATAAAAATGCTGATCCAGACTATACTTCTTCCTCAATCTTTTGTTCAAAGGGACAAGGCTTTACCGTAAAATGGGATGAAGCCGAAGGAATGATGCATTGTTTATAAGCATTTCAATAAAAGGGGGCCTCCCATCGCGAAAATGGTGGAGGCTCCCTTCATGCGGCTAATCCCATGGAGATACGAAAAATAGATTCGATGATGAGAGATGGCATGGAATGTCAGCGGTTATCCGCTACTACGGATGATTCATCGGGTCTTTCCCCATTCTGCAAATCGGCAATTGTCAGTCCAAAGTCCATCTGCAGATGAGGATAATCTTTAAATTGAGCCCAATCTCCACCCCATTCAAAGCCTAATGACTTTGCCATATTGACTACCTCGTTCCAATCAGCCTTTCCATTTTTATTGCCATCGTATTGCCGATCCCAAATGAAATTTCCTGAAGAGTTCTTAAGTGCAAAATCAATTGCTAACCCATAATTATGATAGGATTCTCCTCCTTTTGCATTCGTGACAATATTCCCCTCAGTGGCCAGTCCCTGTTCATAAAGACGGTTTTGCTCCGCAACACTGCGAAAGCCATCTGTAATCACGACCACAATTCCTTTTTTTGCTGCCTGTTGGATTAAATTGTTGCTTTGTTCCTTAACTACCGGTTGGAGTTCAGTCGGTAAAGGAACCGCTTGATGAGTGACTTTTTTATTAGAAGGAGTGGAATCCTTAAATATAAAATGAGCAACCAGCCCTAGAGCAGTAAGAAAAAGTATTAGTTTAATTCATTTTTGCTTCATGGTGGAACCTCCCCTTGGATAATTAACTACCTTCCTTACATATACCGATAAAAAGACTCTCATTTTATACTAAAAAAACCCTAAATTATTCTTAATTTCTATAAAACGAGAACCTTTTGAATGCCGAAATCTTAATCTTTAAAAGTGAGAGTTATTATGTTTTGACCCATCGCCAAATTTTGGTATTTAATAGAAATGTGAAAAAGGTTTCGATTTCTTAAATCTTTTTTTAACTCAATTTCGTTACCTTATCGGAGGTGTAGAGATGACCGATTTAGAACTGATTGCTGAAGTGAAGAAGGGCAGCAGGTCTAGCCAGGAAATATTGGTGAGGCGACATTATAAGCTGGTCTATAGTTTTCTTTACCGAATGATGGGGGATAAGGAGCTGGCAAAAGATCTGACGCAAGAGACATTTATTAAACTCTTAAACAATATAACAAAATTTCAGCCATCCTCCGATTTTAAAAGCTGGCTTTTAACGGTAGCGAGTAATCATGCAAAGGACTTTTTAAAGAGCAAGGCTCATAAGGAAAGCCAAAATACCTATGAGTTGTATGAAAATGATGATACGAGAACTGTGAAAAGTGTTTCCTCTATATTTGAAAAAAATGAAAAGAGAAAAGAGATGAAGCGGGCACTTGAGACGCTTCCTGATTTCCAAAGAGAGGCGATCCTGCTTAAATACTACAATGAAATGAAGATTTCGGAGATTGCCGCAGTGACGAATACGAGCGTTCCAACCGTGAAATCTCGACTAAAGCAGGGTCTTAAGAAACTCGAACATTACTTGAAACGGGGTGACCTAGATGAACAACATCGAAATGGATAAGGAAATCAAGGAATTTCTCGATTCTTATAAAGTCGACTTCCCCAATGAGGAGGAAATGGAGGCATCGATTGAATATATCATGTCTAATGTTAAGCCGATTGAAACCAGGGCATTTGTTTTTCAAAAACGAGCAAGATCACTGATTGTTAACTGTACACGTGAAATGTTGAATTTCGGCTTGCTATTTTGGGGGCTTAATGGAATGTTTGTCCTGCTTGGCGTTATCAGCCTTATCCAGTTGAGGGCCAATCCATATATAACAGTATTTACTCTAGCTCCTTTGCCGTTTATTGTAGGGATATTCGAAATTCTGAAAAGTAAAGATGAAGGGTTAATCGAGCTTGAAATGACCTTAAAATACAATACTCAGCAAATCTTTGTTTCACGGCTTCTTGTGGTTGGGGGATTTAACTTACTGATTAATCTAACCATATCGTTCATTTCCTCCATTGTGAACCCGGATATTATTTATACAAGACTGCTTATGTCTTGGACGGTTCCTTTTGTTGCAGTATCAGGTCTTGCCTTTCTTTTTGCCATGAAAACAAAAGGGAATGTGGCAAGTGGAATTTTGCTTGCTGTTTGGTTTGCTGTTTGTTATGGAATGATGCAAGTTGAAGCGGTAAGGGAAATTCTTTTAAATATGAATATCCGGGAAATGATCGGAATTCTTCTAGTTGGAGTATTCCTTTGGGCATTCCAGATCATGAAAATAAAAAGAATGGAAATGAGAGGGGAAATCTATGAAACTTAAAATAAATAACCTATCCAAAGTATTTGGGGATAAACGAGCGGTAGATGGTGTCAGTGCAGAACTGACAAATGGAGTTTACGGATTTCTAGGAGCCAACGGGTCAGGTAAAACAACCTTGATGAGGATGCTCGCGACCGTATCGAGACCGACATCAGGAACGATTACATTTAACGGGGAAGATATCACAAAAATGGGTGACCGCTATCGTGATGTTCTTGGATATCTCCCGCAGCATATTGGTTATTACAGGAATTTTACCGTTGAAAAGTTTCTCTATTATATTGCCAGCCTAAAGGGAATTGAAAAAAATGAGGCGCAGCAAAGAGTAGCGGAGTTACTTGAGATTGTAAATCTGCATGATAAAAGAAAAGTGAAGATGGGGAAATTGTCTGGTGGGATGAAGCAGCGTGTCGGTATTGCCCAGGCGCTGCTAAATGACCCGAAAATATTGATTGTGGATGAACCGACGGCCGGGCTTGATCCGAAGGAAAGAATTCGTTTCCGCAATCTTCTAGCAAAAATCGCTAATGATCGGATTGTTCTTTTATCGACCCATATTGTGTCCGACATTGAGTACATTGCAAAGGAAATTCTGATTATGAAAAACGGACAGCTGATTAAAAAAGAAACGCCTCGAAATCTATTAGGTCAGATTCAGAATATCGTCTGGAGTGTTCCTGCAGAGGAGGCAGAAATACCATCCTTCCAGGAATCCTTTAAAGTGGGGAATATCGCAAGGAAACCAGAAGGAATTGAATTAAGAATTATTTCTGAGGAGAAACCGGCCGATGTCGCTGTCAATGTCCCTGTTAATCTAGAAGATCTATATCTCTATTATTTTGATGAGGGGGTGGGGGCATGAGTTTGCTTAAATGGGAGCTAATGAAGATTTTTAAACAAAAAAGTCTCTATATTATTGGGATTATTTTGTTTAGCTGGTTTACGATGATAGCCATGGATGTAGAGAATCCGAAAATGACACAGGAGGTCTATAAGAAGTGGGAGGGTCCGATTACAACCGAAAAGCTAGAAAAGGCGGAAAAGGTAAACCGTGAACTAACAGAATTTTTTTCGAAACAGCCTGCTCCTGATCAACGAAAATCTGCGGAATCTGCGGTTGTAGAAAATATCGTGTATAGCCAAAATATTAAAACAAGGATTAAGGAATGGAATCAGGATCTTAATAAATTAATCAAAGAGGCTCGTGAAAAAGGAAATACCTCCTTAGCTAACAAACTTGAACTTCAGAAAAAGATGTACAATGAAGTGAAATTAGACAGAATTTCTTATTCGGCTGCCCCGAGGGAAGCAATCGATTTTGTGAATGTTTTTGGGCTGATTATATCAGGGGTGTTCTTGTTAATTGGTTTATCCGGAATTTACTCGAATGAGCATTCTTCAGGAGTTGAAAATTATATCCTCAGCACAAAAAATGGCCGAGTGAAGACAATGAGGGCAAAGTTTTTGGCCGCATTTATTTTTGCTGCGGTGGTAGTTTTCAGCTGGGAGGGTTTTAATCTTATAATGAGAACCCTTATTTATGGAACAAAAGGTTGGGGCCTTCCAATTCAGTATTCGAATAAATACTTTACATCTCCTTGCAGCTTGACGTTTATGGAATATCACCTGATTCAAATTGGCATCCATTTACTTGCGGCCCTTGCTTTTGCAGGAGTGATGGTGCTTGTATCGACTCTATCAAAATCAACGGTTATTTCCTTTTTCGTCTCTGGATTCCTTTTCGGTGTACCACTTCTTACACAAAGTATAATGGATGTTGACTCGATATGGCTTAACAAGGTATTGATGTTCACCCTTACCAACATTATGAAGGTAGAAGATATGTATATGAATTTTGTTTCGGTGAACATTTTCGGGTTCCCTGTACTTGCTCCATATATCGGAATTATGGTGTCGGCCCTAACTCTTTCTCTATCCATCTTCCTCGCAAGATCTTTGATAAGGAAGAAGCAGATTGCATAATGGGGTCTCTGTTAAGGGGTCTGACCCCCATCGTTTTAACTGGTGGAGAGTTTTTCCGTTCGCATGCTGCCCATTTTTATTCTGTTTTTCATAATCGCCATATCATTTGCTCATACTACTATGGGTGATGGATATGCCATGTCAATCAAGTGACGAATTAAAGCTATTGGTAAAAGAAGCAAAAGTATGTACAAATTACGGTAAGGTTGCAGACTATATACCTGAGCTAGGAAAAGCGAACCCTAACGATTTGTCCATTGCGATTAACTATCCTGACGGAAGATGTATCTCAGCTGGAGATATAGATAAAAAGTTTACATTGCAAAGTATCTCGAAGGTTATTAGCCTAGCACTTGTTCTAATGGAAAGAGGCTCTCCTTATGTGTTTGAGCGGGTGGGGATGGAACCAACCGGAGACCCGTTCAATTCAATTGCAAAATTGGAGACGATGGCCCCAGCCAAACCGTTAAACCCAATGATCAACGCTGGGGCCCTTGTCGTGACACATATGATTAAAGGGGATACTGTAGAGGAGAGGTTTCATCGGCTATTAACATTTATCCGCGAATTGATCGGGGACGATACTATTGGCTATTGTGAGAGAGTAGCCCGTTCCGAATTTGAAACAGCTAATTTAAATCGTGCATTATGTTATTTCTTAAAGCAGCATAAAATCATTCAAGAGGATGTCGAGACATTACTCGATTTATACACAAAGCAGTGTGCCGTTGAAATGAACTGTTTGGATTTAGCAAGGATTGGAATGATTTTTGCGATGGATGGTGTCGATCCACTTACAGGGAAAAGGATTATGCCAGATGATGTTGCCCGTATTTGTAAAACCTTTATGGTAACGTGCGGAATGTATAATGCTTCAGGTGAATTCGCTATAAAAATTGGGATTCCCGCAAAAAGTGGTGTTTCCGGTGGGATCATGGGAGCTGTTCCAGGAAAATTTGGAATCGGAATTTTTGGTCCTGCATTGGATGAAAAAGGAAACAGCATTGCAGGGATCAGACTATTAGAACTTTTATCAAAAAATTATCGGTTGAGTATGTTTTAACAAAGGCATGGTGTAACCATGCCTTTGTTACTATCATATCCTAAGTATTTTTCAATACTGTAATAAACCCATCAAGAATTTGATGACTGATTTTGAAGCCTTTATTCTGGTAGAATTTTAAGGCATTGTCGTTTCCATTTGATACGAAGATAAACAAATCAGTGATGGAAGGAAAGGAATGCAACCAATCCATCGATTTTTTGAATAAAACGGAACCAATGCCCATATTCCGGTAGTCTTCTTTTATATAAAACTGTGAGAGACAGCCTACATCCTCATCTTTTATAGAATCAAGGTCAAAAAAGGTAGCAAAATCATTCGAATATGTTTCCTTTCGTGAAATATTGCAGTATACATATCCTACAATTTTCTCATCATCTTTAGCTGCCACAATATAGTTTGCTTTTGCATTTTTAACTGATGGGACCATCCTTGTTTCAAAATTCATACTATCAAACAGCTCAGTATGAATATAAGATTTAGATTTTTGAAAAGTCATTAATTCATTGCATAAATGTTTAATGCAACTAATATTATCTTCAGAAATAACTTCATAATGGATACCCATATTCATCTTCCTTTACTAATAATCTCTTGATCATTTTATCATATCCAAAGTCACAACATTGGAAAATGGTGGGGATGTTAGAAACAGAATATAGAGAGCCTTGAATTAAAATATGTTACTATGGAGGAGTGACTATTTATTTTAGCTTCGATTTTAATGTTAATTTCTTCCAACACTTACTAGAGGACGGTTTTAAATGAACACTATTTTAGCGAAAGAACGAAATACTTCTACTTTGTTTGCGGATTTAAGGTTGATTATAAAGGCACCGGTGTTAATCGCAAATGTACTTCCTGTTTTTACTGGGTTTTGGCTGGCACTTTATTTTACCAATGAATCATTAACCAATCATTGGGGGTTATTTTTACTAACCATGATTGGCAGCACATTGGTAATGGCCGGAGCGCTTATTATCAATAACTGGTATGATGTTGATATTGATTCTGTAATGGACAGAACGAAAAATCGTCCAACCGTAACGGGGCATTTTTCACTGAAAGCGGTACTGGCAATGGGAATCATTTTAACCGTACTTGGTTTAGCTCTTTTACTTTTTACCTCCATTGAAGCAGCTATTTGGGCATTTATCGGTTGGTTTACTTATGTTATCTTGTATACGATGTGGTCAAAACGGAAATATACGCTTAATACTGTAATTGGTGCTATTTCAGGTGCCGTTTCTCCAGTAATCGGCTGGACAACGATTGAAACTAGTTATCATATCGTACCGATTATTTTATTTCTGATTTTATTTATTTTTCAAATGCCGCATACCTTTGCAATTGCAATGAAGAAATATAATGAATATAAAGCAGCAGGCGTTGCGATGCTTCCTGTGGTTCGTGGATTTGAAATGACGAAGCGGCAAATTTTTGTTTATAGTGCCTGTTTGTTGCCATTGCCATTTTATTTAGGGTCGCTTGGCGTATCCTTTATTGTGATTGCCACACTGCTTAATTTAGGGTGGCTTGGTGTGAGTATTTCCGGGTTTTTCACTAAAAATGACCATAAATGGGCTCATTTCGTATTTCTTTATTCAGTCAATTATATAACGATCATGTATCTCTTAATGATTATTGTGACATTGCCGATATTTAAGTAAAGAAAAGGTCTTATCAATTTATATTGATAGGGCCTTTTTGTTGTGAGATGGAAAGTTAGTGGTTTAATTGCCCTGCGGATAGGAATATTCACTTATACGGGAATCAAGAGCAGTCCTCGGTGCCCGTGGATGCTTAAATTTCACAGACATGGGAATCAAGAGTTTTTCTTGATGCCCGTGACCTCTTAAATTTCACTAACATGGGAATCAAGAGCCGTCCTCGGTGCCCGTGGAAGCTTGAATTTCACAGACATGGGAATCAAGAGTCTTTCTAGATGCCCGAGACCTCTTAAATTTCACTAACATGGGAATCAAGAGCCGCCCCCTGTGATCAGGACAAAAAACGTGTTAAAAAAGTCCTCCAACGATCTTCAAAATTATTGTTCATCAATTTGTCAATTTTGCAAACGAGAACCAATTTACTTTTCTTTTAATAATATTATCACCTTAAAAAGTCTTAAAAACGTGTAATAACGCGGCTTTGGTCTACCCCGGTTAAAGAGAATAAATATCCTCGAAAATTAAAAAATCCCCTCATTTTTCCAAGCTAGCTGAGAATTACAATCAATGTGTGATTCAACTCATATCTGTAAAATGAATTCCAAACTAAGATGTATGTAAGAAAACAAAAAGGGGTTGATTTTAGGTGGGAGTTAAAAAAGTTAACCAGAAAAAAGAGCAGGAGGCACCACTAAAAGGAACATGGATTTCCGTTGGTGTCGTTGGAGTGGTCATTCTTGCAACTTATTTACTATTATATGGGCTCTATATGTCCAGAGTATAAGGGGTGAAAAAAATGAAGATGCATCTTGATGAAAAAATATGGCTTACCTTAAGCTTCGGAATGATAATGATTTTTATGTTAATTACCGGATATCAAGCATTTGCCTTGGAAATGGGACCACCAAGTAATATGGAAACGATTGACCCTCAAAAAGTAGATCAAACAGCGCCATTCGATAAACCGGGTATTAAGCAAATAGGCGAAAAAGAATACGAAGTCGTAATGACGTTACAAGCTTTTAGCTTTAATTCTGGAAATATCGAAGTACCTGCTGGATCTACTGTACATTTTACCCTAACCTCAAAAGATGTGGTTCACGGATTCGAAGTGGCAGAAACAAACTTAAACACAATGATTGTACCGGGACATATTCAAAAAATCTCACAAAAATTTGAAAAACCGGGTACCTATTTAGTTTTATGTAATGAGTATTGTGGAGCCGGCCACCAAATGATGAGTACAACGATTAAGGTGAAATAAAGGAGGGAAGTAAAGTGGAAACAGGGATACCGCAAACTGGATATTCAAAAACAGTAAATGGAAAAATTAACAAAGTAATGGGGATTAGCCTTGAGGATGCAAGGCTGTCAAAATCATATATATTTGTCGCGTTTGCTGCAATACTTCTCGGTGGTATTTTAGGACTTGTACAAGGACTGAATCGTGCAGGACTACTGGAATTGCCATCATGGGTGAACTATTATCAAGTTTTAACCGCACATGGATTATTATTAGTAGTTGTTTTAACAGCATTCTTTACCATTGGCTATTTCTATGCAGCACTATCACATAACTTAGGCGGGCTTCTGCCGAAAGTAAGAATGATGGCCTGGATTGGCTTTGGATTGAAAATTATTGGATTTGTTTTAGCTGTTATTCCGATCATCATGGGCGATGCATCTGTCATGTACACCTTCTATCCTCCAATGGCGGCTGCACCAATGTTTTATATTGGATTAGCATTAATTGTTGTAGGCGTTTGGACGTGCGCATTTGGAGCCTTTATCCAAGTGGCTAATTGGAGAAAGAATCACAAAGGACAGCATGTTCCCATTCTTTCATACTTTGCAACGGGAGTTTTCGTTCTTTTATTCTTTGGTACCCTGCCAGTAGCGATCGAAGTAATCGTCATGATTATCCCTTGGTCATTCGGATGGGTTAAGACGATTAACGTTATGGTGGCTCGTACACTCTTCTGGGCATTTGGACACACATTGGTGAACATCTGGTATTTAACTGCAACTTCTGCATGGTATGTCTGTGTTCCGAAAATTATCGGCGGTAAACGCTGGAGTGACGTATTAACCCGTGTTGTTATAATTGCATTAGTCATCATGAATATTACCGGTGGATTCCACCATCAAATTGTTGACCCTGGTATTAAAGAATCCATTAAATTCATGCACGTATTTATGAGTTTAGCAATTGGATTCCCATCTTTAATGACTGCATTCGCATTGTTTGCGGTATTTGAACGTACTGCAAGAAAGAAAGGCGGAAAAGGACTAGTTGGCTGGTATAAAATGATGCCTTGGAAAGATGTTCGCTTCCTTGCTCCATTTATCGCGATGGTTGCCTTTATTCCAGCTGGTGCTGGGGGAATTGCCCAAAGCACAAACCAGTTAGACCAAGTAGTTCATAATACAATGTGGATCGTAGGACACTTCCACTTAACTCTCGGAATGTCTGTTGTCATGACTTTCTTTGGCATTAGTTATTGGTTAGTTCCATATATCTCAAAACGTGTTCTAACTCCGCAAATCAATCGATTAGGCTTGATCCAAACTTGGGTTTGGACCATTGGAATGGTTTGTATGTCAGGAGCCATGCACTGGGTAGGTTTACTCGGTTCTCCACGGAGAACTTCTTTTACGACCTATGGTGACAATGCAACAGCATTAAGCTGGAGCCCGTATCTGCTTTTCTTGGCAATTGGCGGAACATTGTTAATGATTGGTGTTATTCTCCAAGTAGTTGCCGTATTTAATATGATGTTCTTGGCGCCAAAAGGTGAAACTGAATTTCCAATTGCCGAAGAGGAAGAAAACGCAACTAAAACCCCTTATATAACAGAGCGTTGGGGACTATGGATTGTCATCATGCTAATTGTTGTTGCGATGGCCTATGTCATCCCGTTAACTGAATTTATTGTAAACGCACCTCCGGGTTCACCACCATTTAGAACTTGGTAAAAAGCAGGTTGAAAAAGAGATAGCTCGAGGGTTGGGCTATCTCTTTCTACTCTATCGGAAAAAGCACAAAGGTAAAAACAAAAGGTTTGGGAAGTGATCTCCGTGATCAAGCATTGGCATAGTAAAGTAGCAGTTTCTATTGTTATCATATTTGGTTTTGTTTTGTTCTACGCAGGTACAGATGGGTTTCATGCATTTACTGCCGAAACAGCAAGAATAAATAAACTAATCGAAAATAAACCGAAATTCCCCAATGTTACCTTAGAGGATAGCAATGGAAGGAAATATTCAATTTCTGAATTTGAAGGAAAATATGTATTTATTACATTTTTATATACATCATGTACGAGTGTTTGTCCGCAATTAGAAATGAACATGTCTCAGGTTTATCAAAAGCTGCCGAAGAAATATATCGGTCGGGACATTGTTTTCTTAAGTATCAGTTTTGATCCAACAAGGGATGACCCTGCTGCCTTGGACAGATATAAGAACGCCTTTCATAGTGATGGGGAAACATGGAGGATGGCGAGAATTCCAAACAAGGCGGAGCTGGATGCCTTGTTAAAAGAGTTTGGAGTGATTGTCATTCCTGATGGAAAGGGGAATTTTACTCATAATACTGCATTTTACTTAGTGGATCCGAAGGGCAGTTTAGTCAATGTAATGGATTTTAAAAAAATTAATGAAGCAGCAAGAACACTTGAAAACATACTTGAAAATAAAACGGGGGAGTAATCAATGAAACAGTTTATTTATGGTTTGCTTTTATATATAACCTTAATGATTCCCCCTGTTGCTCATTTTTTAGAGTCGATTATGATTGTCCATATGCATATGCAAATGCCGCTTTTGGTCTTTTCAGGATTTTTAATGGCACGATTATTTCAAATAAAATTCCCTCGTTTTTTTGAAAAGTGGAATGGCAATGGTATTCCGGGAATTATGTTATTTTTAATCGTTGCTGTTTATTGGACGATCCCGAAAACCATGGATGAAACCTTAACAATCCAGAGCGCTGAAATATTTAAATTTATCAGTTTGCCATTCATTGGAGGAATCTCGCTTCGTGATAGTTGGAAAAAACTTAGTGTGATGGGAAAAAACACTGTTATTATCATTTTTACTGTTAAATATTTTGGCATGGGTTTGTTATATATTGAAACACCCGTGCAAGTATGTAATAACTATTTGATTATTGATCAGTTAACTCTTGGCTGGGGATTTTTGACAACGGCCATTTGCTTAGTCATCTATTTAATCTACACCGCTGTGATTGATCGTTCGAAATATGAGTAAAATAGGGAGAAGAATTTAATTTCTCACGTATTTATGGAGTGTGTCTGCTCTTTTTTCTTTTTCCAAAAACTATTAATTTTAGTTTGATTTATTTTTTAACACGAAATGAATTAAATGTTGTAAAATAGTCATAAGATTATCATTATTATGTAAATATAATTCATGATAAAAGATTAATGGTAGGATAGGAACCTGGATAGGAGATAGGAAGATGAAAGAATTACAAATTGAAGTTACACTTAGTTCAACAAGAAAACAAAAACCAGACTTTGACAACCTTGTGTTTGGAACGGTCTTTACGGACCATATGTTTGTCTGGGACTACACAGAGGGAACGGGCTGGCATGATCCGCAAATTATTCCTTATCAACCAATCACTCTCGATCCTGCGGCAATGGTTTTTCATTATGGTCAAACAGTTTTTGAAGGACTAAAAGCCTATTTAACAAAAGATGAGCAGGTTTTGTTATTCAGACCTGATGAAAATATGAAAAGGTTAAATCGTTCAAATGACCGATTATGCATGCCGTCAATTGATGAGGAATTGGCATTAAGCGCATTAAAGCAATTGATCAGCATTGACCGGGAGTGGATTCCTGGGGTTGAAGGCACATCCCTTTATGTTCGTCCATTTATGATTGCAATAGAACCACATCTTGGGGTTTCACCTTCCAAAAATTACCGATTTATGATTATTCTTTCACCAGTAGGTGCTTATTATAAAGAAGGAATTAACCCGGTTAAAATTGCGGTTGAAAGTGAGTATGTTCGTGCAGTAAAAGGTGGAACAGGGAATGCGAAAACAGCTGGTAACTATGCAAGCAGTTTAAAGGCTGGAGAAATTGCTTATCAGAATGGATACTCCCAGGTGCTTTGGCTGGACGGGAAAGAACAGCGCTACATTGAAGAAGTCGGAAGTATGAATATCTTCTTTAAAATCAATGGAGAGGTTGTTACCCCTGAATTAAATGGCAGCATTTTAGAAGGAATCACTAGAAAATCAATTATTGAGCTTTTAAAATATTGGAATGTACCGGTGGTTGAACGGAAAATTTCAATCGAGGAAATTCAGCAGGCATGTCATGAAGGTACTCTAGAGGAAGCTTTCGGGACAGGAACAGCAGCTGTTATTTCACCAATTGGGGAACTACTATGGAAAAACGAAAAAATGATTGTTAATAATGGTGAAATCGGTACATTATCTCAAAAACTATATGATTCCTTAACCGGAATTCAAAATGGAACTGAACCTGACCCATTTGGCTGGACAGTTAGAGTATAAGCGTAATTATTTCTAAATTTAAAGAAAGGCATCCGCGGTAAATTTGCGGATGCCTTTTGAGTATATCGATGTAAGCAAATGTGGTAAACGAATAAGTGGAACTAGCGCTTTTTTCTAACCATTCCCACGACCAGCAATAATAGCGGAATAAAAAGACCAAAAGGGAGGGAAAATGCTGTCCACCATTCAGCTTGCTGATCTGACTCAACAATATTCTTATTGACAATAAGGGAGAGAATAAGCGTGATGAACCCTAGTGGAAAAGTTAAACATTTAAATTCTTTAAGTTTTAAAATTTGACCCATACATAAAACCGATGCATAAAAATAAAGTGTGATTTTAATATAAGTTGTCGTGAACCATATGAATGCCATAACTGCTTCAATACGCTGCCAAATGCCGCCAATATTGATTTTTAGTGCTAGGACATAACTTACAAATTGCTGACTTTCAGAAAAATAAGTTCCAAGGCACAAAATACTAACCATTGTAACCAGTGACAACACACTTCCACCTATTACTGTTCCAAGCATAAAGGACTTTTTTGCGATTGTTGTTTGGTTTACAGCAGGGAAGACCATTAAAAACAACACTAATTGCAAATAAGGTGTTCCAAGGGATTTAATTGCTGTTCCTATTACAGGCTTCATTCCATTTCCTAATATTGGCTGTAATTGCTGGAATTGAAACATCGGGAAAATTGAAATGATGAAGATAATAAAAAGTAACAAAATAAATGGAAAGAAAATTTCAAAAGCGCGTGAAAAAGGTTCAAGTCCATAACGGACGCCCATTATAATAATGATGATAAAAAGAAAATGAATCGCAAGAATAGGGGTATCCGGCAGGATCTGTATGATAACGAAATCACCGATCTGTCGAACAAAATTGGCAGTACTAAGAAAAAAATAAGTAAAATAGAGAAGAGAAATGATTTTTCCAAGCGGTTTTCCAAATATTTTTTCGCTATACTCAGCAAGGTTCATCGTTGGAAAACGACTTCCTAGTGTATTGAATAGTAATACCAGTAATAGTCCCAAACCGACCGCAAGAATATTTGCTAGCCATGCATCTTGTTTCGCACTATGTATAAGCCCGGATGGGACATACAAAATACTGCCGCCGACGATAAATGATGCAACCATTATTGTAAATTGATGAGGTGAAATTTTACCCTTCTCAAGCATACTTGTTCCTCACTTTTCCATCGGGGTAGAACCCTTTAAGACCTATTTATTTTCCATTTTATTAAGAGGAGAATTATTGATTGTACCAGTTTGCCGGATCGTCATATCAACTTTGACGGTTACAGGCATCTGTGAAAACGTTTGGTCCCAATCCTTTTTATATTTTGCCCAATCATTCGGTGAAGAACGATTGAGCGCTTCACCGAATCCGAAAATATCCGATTGATAGTCTTTTTGAAGATGGTGTATTGCCTTTTCAATGATTTTAGTAAGCTCTTTTTCTGATTCTTTTTCTATATAGGAAATTGATTTTGGATTGGTTAAATCTAAGCCCTGACATTCAACTTCGGCAACATTTCCTTGTATTTTAGCCTGTACAAACCCATGTGGCTCTCCCTTAATCATCTCTGTCTTTAGTTTGGATTTTGTGTGAACCACCTCAATTACTACTTTTCCACCTTGTGGGCATTTTATATATCCAACGCTGCTCTTCACTTTTCCTAAGGCGAAATGGACGGCTCTACCTTCTCTTTCATTCATCCATCCAATCAGTTTATCATGTTTAAATACCGCCATTCCTTTATATTGTAGAATGCTTTTTGGTTTTGTCTGATCTAAATTAGTATTCATTTCACCTTCATGTACGTTTCCTTTTATTTGTATACCAGTTAATACAGGGTTAATCCCTTCGCTTACCATGTTAGAGGTTAGCTTATCTAATGTAATCCCCTCGGTTGGAGCCCATGAGTTCGCTGATGTCTGGAGAGAAGCAAATAAACTATTCGCTGGAATTTTTTCTAATGGGGTTAATATTTTTAAAACATCTGCTGCCTTAGAATTCTTGGATACGGTAATATAAAAATCATTTCGTATTTCTGAATTTCTTAAAAGAAAGTCTATCATTTCGCCAATCCCTTCTTTTGCTAATTCTTCTCCGAAGACAAGAATTCGTAAGTGGGCAAAATAAAGCTTTCTCGGGGCAACAGTTGTCACTTTTCTTACTGCTTCAAATAATGTTTCTCCCTTGCCTTGATAAACGACCACTGGAGCTTTTCCGCTGCCGCCTTGTTTAGATGCAATTTCACTTGGATTCACTACTTGAGCCGTTATAATATATTGCTCATTATCTTTATCAATTCCCAATCCTAATAAAATGGAAAGTTCATTTAATTCTCTGCGGTTCCAACAACCAGTAAGGAGGATAAAAGAGCAGAAAAAAATGGTCATAAGGATTTTTCGTTCCATATAAATCCTCCAATCTCAATCAAAGATTCATAAGCAAATCATTCATATAAAGTAGCAGGTTTGTCCTTAATTTTATTTAGAGGAGAGTTTTTAATCATTCCTATGTCATGTAATTTTACCGTTACTTCTATCTCGACAGGCATGGTTTCAAAGATTTGTATCCAATCATTTTTGATTAAATGCCAGTAATCCGGGTTGGAACGACGGGCGGCTTCACCAAAACCAAATGGATCTATTTTATATTTCTTTTGTGAAGCATTTAAAGCCTTTTGAATGTTTTGTTGAATTCTTTTCTCTGTATTTATTTCTAAATGACTGATTGTCTCTGGTTTGGTTAAATCCAGTGTCTTACACTGTACATTCCCAACATAACCTTCTGCCTTTATCTTTATCATTCCATATGGCTTGTGGTCTAAAGTCTTTGTTTTTAAATCAGCTTTTGTACGAATTAATTCAATGTCTGCCTTCCCTTTTTGGGGACAGGGTATGGTTACAACAGTATCTTTAACATTCCCTAAAGCATAGTTAAGGCCTTTGCTTTCGTTATCATTTAACCAGCCAATTAATTTATCCTTGCGGAATACACCAATCGCATCATATTGCAAAAATGCAGCTGGTTTAGATTGTTGTGTATTCTCTAATTTTTCTCCTGTTTGAACATTTCCTTTAAGCATAATTCCAGTTAACTTAGCATTCATGCCTTCACTTAATATATCGTAAATCAATTGATCCAGCGTGATTGGCAGGGTTGGTGCCCATTCTTTTTCCGATGTAAGAAGCGATTCAAATAATTGTTGGACTGGTATTTTTTCCATGGTAGTTACGATTTTTAAGATATCGCCTGCTTTATTATTTTTAGCTACTGCAATATAAAAATCTGTTCGCATCTCTGGATCCCTTGATAAAAAGTCTAATGTTTTCCCGATCCCTTTTTTTGCCAATTCCTCTCCAAACACGAGAAGCCGAAGATGGGAAAAATATAGTTTTCTTGGTGAAACTGTAGTTATTCTCCTAATTGCCTCGAACAATGTATTCCCCTTTTCTTGATAAACAACTACGGGTGAGTTTCCACTTTTGCCTTGTGATTCAGCAATTTCTCCAGGATTAACGACTTGTGCAGTCACGATAAATTTACCATCTTCTATATCAATCCCCATTCCAAACACAATGGCTAGTTCATTTAATTCTTTTCGGTTCCAACATGAAGTAAGGACAAGAAGAGAGCAGATGGATAGGATGATAAAAAAGAAGTTTCGGTTCATGCCCATACTCCTTTAGGCTTTTAAGGCTAGTTATATACTCCCCAAAAAATGGCTGTTTAAGCAATTGAAAATAGTAATAATTTTTGTGCTTCGACAAACCGTCTAAAATAGATTAGAACAATTTGTTAAGTATTCGAATAGTAAAGAATGGTTCAGTAAAGAATTGGATATTTTAATAAGAATATTGGGAAGATCCAGTGATGGAATTTAAATAGAAGGAGTCCTCCGAATGCTAGGTGTTGCAGGAACAATAGTGGCAGCGATTATGATGATTGCTTTTGAACTTCCTAACTTGAGAAAAAACAAGTTAACGAAAGAATTATGGGTATTTTCTATTTTAATGCTGATTGCTGTTGGATTAGGTATAGCACAAAGTTTAGATTTACACATTCCGAATCCACTTATTGGAATTACGTATATTTTTAAACCATTTAGTGATTTTATATACGGATTTCTGAAATAGGTATAGTAAAGAATATGGTGACCAATCTTAAAATTAGTGTACGGCAATTTAGAATATTAGTAATTTTATTTTCTATAGGCACTACCATCTTTGTGATGCCTGGTAGTCTTGCACAAGAGGTCAAACAAGATGCTTGGATTGCTGCTATAATCGGTACAGCGATTGGTTTTTTGACGGTGGCTTTATATATCGCTATTGGGAGAATGTTCCCGACGATGACTCTAGTTGAAATCATTGAAAAACTTCTCGGCAAATGGTTAGGTAAGGCCATTTCTCTTATGTTTGTTATCTTTTCATTTATCAACGCCGCAGATTTATTGTATTATGCTGGAACTTTCTTAACGACTCAGATTATCCCAGAGACGCCACACGTGTCAATCCATATTTTATTCGCATGCATCTTAATCATGGGCATTCGACTAGGCCTTGAAACGTTGGCTCGTTCTGCAGAATTGTTCTTTCCTTTATTTATGTTTTTATTCGTATTATTAGTGGTTTCATTAATATTAACGCCTGATTTATGGGAGTTTAAAAACATTCAACCTATATTGAAAACAGGAATAAAACCGATGATCCGTGCTGTATTTCTTTTTATAAGTATTTTCTCTTTACCTTTGATTGTATTATTGATGATTTTCCCTATTTCAGTGAATCAACAAAAGAAAGCTGAAAAAAACTTTTATATTGCACTATTCATAGCAGGAGTCTGTTTAATTATCCTTACAACATTAACGATTTTAGTTTTAGGTCCTGAAAATAGTTCGAGACAAATGTTCCCCAGTTATTCTTTAGCTAGGAGGATAAATGTAGGGGATTTTTTGCAAAGGATTGAAGCCATATTAGCGATTATGTGGTTAATAACGATTTTTTTTAAGATGACGATTTATTTCTACGCATCTATTATAGGTTTTGTTCAAATATTGAACATCAAAGATTATCGGCCATTTACGTTACCCTTAGGGATGATTTTGGTTGTGATGTCCTTGTTTTTATATCCTAATGTTACCCGCTACGCCGCATTTGGCAATTATATTTGGCCGCTATATGCCTCAACGTACGGATTGGTTCTTCCTTTACTCTTATTAACAATAAATGCAATAAGGAAGTTAATAAATCTGGATAAAAAATGATAAAGCTGCCTTTTCGGAGAAAAGGCAGCTTTATCATTTTATGACCATCTACTTAATTTGAGTCAGGTTTAGGTGCAGGGGTATCTTCACGTCTTATATTGGTTTGACTTATTAATTTAGGCCGTTTTGACATTGCCCATCTTGGGAAGCGGAAAATGGCATCCTTTTGATCGTCTTTAATGAAGGGACCGAACGGTGCCATATAAGGTATTCCAAAAGAACGTAAACTGCACATATGAAGAACCAAGGCAATCAATCCTACTATGATTCCAAATAAACCAAATGATGCAGCGAGTCCCATGAAAGGGAAGCGTAACATTCTGATTGCAATAGCTAATTCATAATTACTAACAATAAAGCTGGATATGGCCGTAATGGCGACAACAATTACCATGGCAGCAGACACAAATCCTGCTTCAACAGCTGCCGAACCAATGACAAGTGTTCCGACGATGGATACTGCTTGGCCGATCGCTTTCGGCATTCTTAGCCCTGCTTCACGTAATATTTCAAAGCTGACCTCCATTGCGAGTGCTTCAATAAAGGCTGGAAAGGGGACACCTTCCCGCTGGGCAGCAAGAGTAATGAGTAATTGCGTTGGCAGCATTTCTTGATGAAAGGTGGTAATAGCAATATAAAAGGAAGGTGCTAATAATGCGATAAAAAAACCGACATAACGAAGGATCCTAAGAAGTGTAGTAATATCCGCCCGGTTATAATAATCCTCAGGTGACTGTAAAAACTGTGCGAACATGACAGGAACTGTCATCACAAAAGGTGTGCCATCAACTAGAATGGCAATACGACCCTCTAACAGATCGGCGGCGATGGCATCAGGTCGTTCTGAATGGTACATGGTAGGAAAAGGTGACCATTTCGCATCCTGAATTAATTCTTCAATATAGCCGGTCTCTAAAATACTATCGATCTTAATTCGATCAAGCCGTCTGCGGACTTCCTCGACAATTTTTTCATTTACAATTCCTTTTATATACATGATGGATAGGTTTGTTTTTGATACTTTTCCAATTTTTCTGGATTCAATCCATAGATTGTGGTCTCTAATTTTCCGTCGTAATAATGAAGTGTTAACCCGTATATTTTCTGTAAATCCTTCCCGGGGTCCTCTGATTGTCGTTTCTGTCGTAGGTTCCTCAACTGACCGTTCTTTTCCCCCTTTCATTTCAATTGCGAACCCTTGGGTATATCCATTAAATAAAAGAATGACTTTACCATTTAAAAGCGAATCCAGCAGATTCGTAAAATCATCTATATCTTGAATGTCTCCGACTGTTAAAACCATTTCTTTTAAATAGGTTAAAAGGTTTTCTTCAGTGAAGGGTTCTGATTGTCTATCTGTTGTTCGCAAATCAATCATTAACGATTCCATAATGAAATTTTGAATGGATTGACTATCAATCAAACCGTCTGTAAAAACGATGCAAGCACGAATCTTTCCTTCCTTACCAATTCTGATTTCCCTCATAATAATATCGTCACTGTTTCCAAACAATTCTTTAATTCTTCGGATGTTATCCAATAAACCAGGCTCTAAAGGTTTTTCTTCAGGTTGTTTAGGTTGAATTTTTTGTTCTGTTGCTTTTTTCTGTAAATCTTTCCACTTGTCCTTAAACGACTTTTTGCCTTTCATTTTTAAATAATTCAAAGTTTTTTCCCTCATATTTCTGCTATATTTAAGGTTATTATTTCCACTTGAATGAGGCATATTCTATTTATAAAAGGATAATTTGGATTCCATATTTATAAAAATATGAAGGAATGAAGAGGTTTAATTTACCAGGGAATAGTTGAAAATAATAAATGTAAATTGGTTGCACGAGTAGGGAAGGATTTAACCATATGGAAAATGCGAAGATTGATTCAAAGCAATTGTTTTCTCTCATGTTTTTATTTCAATTAGGAACGGGAATTGTTACAAGAATGGGGATGCAAGCGAAACAAGATGCTTGGATATCAATCTTTATTGGCATGTTCGGAGCACTCATTCTATTTTTCTTGGTATACCTACAGATATTTAAACAGTATCCTACTCTTCCTTTTACAGGAATTTTAGTAAAAGTATTTAGTAAATATATTGGGATTCCTTTAAGTTTGGTTTATATTAGCTATTTTTTCTTTGTAGCCTCAGTTAATGCGCGGCATTTAGGGGATACAATGGGAACTTATATATTACCGGATACCCCGGTTCCTGTTATTGTTTTCATCAGTCTCGTCCTGGTTTCTTATGCCTGCTATTTAGGAATTGAAGTTATAGGGAGAACGGCGGAGATATTATTTGCTGCAATGGTTGTTTTTGGCTTAACTGGTAATTTTACTGTGGTGGCTTCCAGTATTATAAAACTTAAGAACTTGCAGCCCATTTTAGAATTCGGCTGGCTGCCAGTTCTAAAGCACTCAGTCACATTAATGATTTTTTTCCCATTTGGGGAAATTTTCCTCTTCCTTATGTTTTTCCCTTATTTAAATAAGCCTGATTTGGTGAAAAGATCTGGTTTATTGTCTATTTTTTTAAGTGGTTTAGGTCTTTCTTGGACCTTTCTCCTGATCATTAGTGTAATAGGTATTGGAGCACAAGCTGTTGAAATCCCGTTGCTTAGTGCAGTTGAAAAGATTAATGTTGGTCATATTATCCAGAGGATGGACTCCATCGTGGTTGGGACATTTGCTGTCGGATTTTTCATTAAAATCATTCTCTATGTTTACGCAGTAGTGATTGGGTTAACAGATATTTTTAAATTTAAACGATATCAGCCCTTGATTTTTCCCGTAGTTTCCCTCATCTTTATTTACTCTTTGGTATGGGCGAACAATAAAGTTACTTATCAAGGATTTTTTTATAATAAAATGCCTTACTTAATTGGGTTCCCTCTTTTAGTTGGAATGCCCGTCATTGTACTGATAATGATAGTAGTTCGTAACTATTTTGGTACATCACGAGCTAATATACCAAAGTAGCATAAATGTAAGTTAAAAAGGATAGATAAATGATGTCGATTAATTGGTTGAGTTATTGGCGGCTTCAGTGTTTGGATCTATCTTAACATGATGGCTGATTCCCAAAAACGGGAATCAGCCGTTTTTCATTCTTGAGATCTTGTAGTAAGGAACTTCTACTCTCCCTGAATAGAGTTTAGAAAAGCCTGGATGACATTAGAATCTGGGTCAACAAGAAAAATTGGAAGACAAACAAGGACGAATAATAAAAGGACATTGGAACCGACTACAATTTGAACCATTTTTTTTGCGTTCATTTTATTTTCCCTTCCCTTTTTAAATTTTTAACCGCCATTTTTACTTTCCAATTTTTAATTATTGACTTTCACCTCCATGAAAGAATGCTTTCCCAAAATAGGCTTGAAGTTATCTCTTTCTAGCTAGTACCACTATTTTACTCTATTTTGCAAATCTATAAAATGAAAATTTTGAATTCTCGGAAATTATATAAAGATGGGGAATTATTATCTTTAAAAATTTCAAGTCTTTATTTTTTGCTTTTGATATAATATCTTAAAAGTAGGTAATTTAATAATTATCTATGTTTGATTAGTGTTTTGGATAATTTTGAAAGCGTTTATTAAGGTAAAAATATTATTTTTATATCATTAAATTTCAGAAATTAATAAAAATTAAATAATTAAATTTATTCATCAGGAGGGGAATTGTGTGGCAAATAAAGAGTTGAAAAGGGGACTAGAGGCACGTCATATTGAAATGATTGCATTAGGCGGCACCATCGGCGTCGGCTTATTTATGGGATCAGCGAGTACGATTAAATGGACAGGTCCATCTGTCATGCTGGCTTATGCGATTGCCGGAATCTTTATTTTTTTCATTATGCGCGCAATGGGTGAAATGCTCTATTCAGAGCCAACCACCGGATCCTTTGCAACTTTTGCCCATAAATATATTCATCCATTAGCTGGTTATATGACAGCATGGAGTTATTGGTTTCAATGGGTTCTTGTTGGAATGGCAGAAATTACTGCGATAGGAATGTATATGAATTATTGGTTTCCGAATCTTCCTCAATGGCTGCCAGGAATCATTGCGATGGTCATCTTAGGACTTGCGAATCTAGTTTCAGTTAAGTTTTATGGAGAATTTGAATTTTGGTTTTCTCTTATTAAAGTAGTAACGATTGTCCTCATGATTATTGCAGGTCTTGGTTTAATATTTTTTGGATTAGGGAACCATGGACATGCCATCGGGTTATCGAATATTTGGAAACATGGCGGCTTTTTCACAGGCGGCTTTAAAGGATTCTTCTTTGCATTATCTCTTGTAGTAGCTGCCTATCAGGGAGTGGAACTCATCGGTATCACGGCAGGGGAAGCAAAAAATCCGACTAAAACCTTAAAAAAGGCAATTAATAATATCATTTGGCGAATTTTAATTTTCTATATTGGTGCAATTTTTATCATTGTTACTGTGTATCCTTGGAATCAATTAGGGACAATTGGCAGCCCGTTTGTTTCGACCTTTGCTAAGGTAGGAATTACAGCTGCTGCGGGTATTATTAACTTTGTTGTCATCACAGCAGCTTTATCCGGTTCAAATAGTGGAATTTATAGTGCAGGTCGAATGCTTTATACTTTAGCCATAAACGGCCAAGCACCAAAAAGTTTTGCTAAAATCTCAAAAAGTGGGGTTCCGGCAAACTGCATTTACGCAACACTGATCGGCTTATTTATTGGGGTAATTTTGAACTATATTGCTCCAAAAGGTCTCTTCCTTTATGTTTATAGTGCCAGTGTTCTCCCAGGAATGGTGCCTTGGGTTGTCATAATCATTAGTGAGCTTAAATTTAGAAAAGAAAAAGCTGCTGAAATGTCCAGCCATTCTTTCAAGATGCCATTTTCTCCAATCAGCAATTATTTGACGATTGTATTTTTACTATTCGTCCTTGTGGGAATGTGGATCAATACTGATACTCGTGTTTCGTTAATTGTAGGTCTGGTATTCCTTGCCATTGTTGCGGGCAGCTTTTATCTTTTTAAAATGGGTAAACGTGTTCCGTTAGAGGATTCAAATAAAAAGCAAAATATTGCTTAATAAAAAGGGCTGATGGTGAAGTAATAACAACGCCATCAGCCCTTTTATTATGAGAATCCGACGCTCCCGCATAGGACCAGATGATAAAATATATTTTTGGAATGCAACTTATTCATCATAAAGAAAAACATCCATCAGAAAGCTCCTACCGTACCCTCCCCTCACCAGCAAATATCGCATAGACAATTTCTTTCGAAGTTTTCACATGCATTGAATAAAAATCAGTCCTTAAAGGTTAAATACATAAATAAAGGAAAGCATAAATTTTTCCAATACAGAGCAAATTATAAAGAATTCAACTCATGTCAAGGAGGATTTGGATGAATATCGCGGATGTCTTCACGATTATTGGATTTATCGTTTTTGTTGTTATTATTATTGGACTTTTGATTTTACTTGTCTATTTGTTAAGGTTGGATCGAAATCAAAAGATGCATTCCATTTTAAGGAATTATCCGGTATTAGGAAGGATGCGTTATTTTTTAGAAAAAGTCGGTCCGGAGTTTCGCCAATATTGGTTCAACAGCGATACAGAGGGAAAGCCCTTTTCGAGGGATGAATATGAACATATCGTAAAAAGTGCCAAGTACAAACGGGATGTTGTTGCCTTTGGGTCGAAACGTGATTTTGAGGAAGAAGGGCTTTTTGTCCGTAATGATATGTTTCCAAAATTGGCGGAAGAAGAGAAAATGGATCGGGAAACAAAGGTGAACACAAAAAGGTATCTATTACTGCGAGATCCGCTTTTTTCACAAAGAAAGGAAAAATGGGAGGATGAAGAGGCACTTGCCTATTTATTGCACGATGATGATGCCGTAGTGGTAGGTCCTAATTGTAAGCACCCTTTTGTATTAAAGGGGTTAATCGGTATGTCTGCGATGAGCTATGGTGCTCTTGGAAAAAATGCAGTTACCGCCCTTTCTAAAGGCCTGGCCTTAGCAAAAGGGACCTGGATGAATACAGGTGAAGGCGGCTTATCCCCATACCATTTAGAGGGCGGAGTAGATATTATTATGCAGATTGGCCCTGGTCTTTTTGGAGTACGTGATAAAGATGGGGGCGTGGATTGGAATGAGTTGAAACGCAAGAGTGAGATTCCGCAGGTAAAAGCATTTGAACTTAAACTTGCCCAAGGAGCGAAAACGCGGGGCGGTCATATTGACGGAGAAAAAGTCACCCCTGAAATTGCCGAAATTCGGAAGGTTGAACCGTATAAATCGGTAGATAGCCCGAACCGTTTCCATCAGTTCAGTGATGTTCCTTCAATGTGTGAGTTTATTGAAAAAATCCGCGATACAACAGGAAAACCAGTCGGAATGAAGATTGTTGTCGGTGGGAATGACAGTGTAGAACAATTAGCAAGATATATGAAAGAAACCGGAAAAGGCCCGGACTTTATTACGGTAGATGGCGGTGAAGGTGGCACAGGAGCATCCTACCAGGAACTGATTGATAGCGTTGGATTACCACTAAAGTCAGCTCTTCCAATTTTGGTCTCCACGCTTCATAAATATGGGGTACGCGACCGGGTGAAAATCATCGCATCAGGGAAACTGTTTACCCCTGACCGCATTGCGATTGCGCTTGCCATGGGAGCAGATTTGGTGAATATTGCCCGTGGTTTTATGATAACGGTTGGATGTATTCAGACCTTAAAATGTAATTCCAATACCTGTCCAGTTGGGGTTACAACAACTGATCCCGACCTGCAAAAGGCACTTGTAATCGATGAAAAGAAATACCGTGTTGTGAACTATCTTGTCACACTACGTAAGGGTTTATTTCGGGTTGCAGCCGCAGCCGGTATTGACTCACCCGTACATTTTAAGCCTAGACATATTAGTTACAAGGATGAAAAGGGTGTTGTAACTTCTCTTGAGAGTATTTTAAATGAAATCGAGCAGCATATTGGTGCAAGTTAATTGAGTCTTGTCCCCTTAGAAGTGAGTTTCTGAGGGGGCAAATTTTTTTATAAGTTGATTTTGAGTAAAGTATGTACCAATATATTATTTGAAAAGTCATAAAACTAAGAGGAGATGTGGCACGATGAAACTGCTTCAATTTAAGAAAAACGATGAGATTTGTTTAGGGGTGAAAACAGATTTTGGGATTTTAGATATTAAAGAAGCAGCCCAAGCCTTCGAGCAGTCCGTTCCAGTTACCTTAAAAGAGGTAATCTCTCATTCTGAGGAAGGGCTGGCTAAACTTACAAGTTTAGTAGAACGGTCTATATCACACAGAAATGATGAATTATTTATTTCGGACGATGCTGTAACCTACGCACCAGTTGTGACGAATCCGGAAAAAATTATTTGTGTCGGCTTAAACTATATTAATCATGCCAAAGAGTCTAATATGGATATTCCAACTTCACCGATTTTATTCAGTAAATTTAATAATACTTTAGCGGCCCACCAAGAGCCTGTTATTATTCCAGAAGGTGTTGGAAAAATGGATTATGAGGCGGAGCTTGTTCTTGTAGTCGGCAAAACAGTCAAAAATGTTTCAGAGGAAGAAGCATTGTCCTATGTCTTTGGTTATACAGCTGGTAATGATGTTTCTGCGAGAGATTGGCAATTCAAAACTGGACAATGGCTTCTTGGAAAAACTCCGGACGGGTTCGCTCCTATTGGCCCATATGTTGTGACAAGTGATGAAATCAATCCCAACCATTTAACGATTGAATGCCGAGTGAATGGAGAAGTTCGCCAAAAAGCGAATACAAAGGATATGATTTTTAACTGCGCAACTTTGGTGAGTTATATTTCGCAGCATATGACTTTAAAGCCTGGAGATCTTATTTTTACAGGGACCCCTGATGGTGTCATCCTGGGATATCCAGAGGAAAAACAAAACTGGTTAAAATCCGGTGATGAAATGGTTGTTTCAATTGAATCTATTGGGGAGTTAAAAAGTATTCTACAATAATAAACAAAACCTGTTCCAGTGACAATACTGGAACAAGCTTTGTTCTATAAATTTACTGCTCAATTAAGTGTAAACAAAATTCCAAATCGGCTTGTATAACCGACAGGGATTACCATAAAATCACATTAAGAAAAACATATTTAAATACTTACGGGTACGTTATACATAATAGAAACGGTTTTAATATTTATTTAATAATAAAGTCAACTATGCATTTACGCAAAGATTATTCTATAATTGGAGGGGCTGAAAAATAGTATTTTTGAACGGCCAAAGAAAATAATAGTTGATATGGTTTGAATTGAACAAGATCGTTTAAGGTGAGTGAAAAAAATGTTGGAAGAGATATTGCAGCAAGTTCAGACGGGTAAATTAAGTGTTTCAGAGGCGAAAGAAAAGTTAGCCACATATGAGGATTTAGGATTTGCAAAAGTCGACCACCACCGGAAGAATCGTCAAGGGTTCCCAGAGGTGATTTATGGGGAAGGGAAAACGAAAGAACAAATCCATTCCATTATAAAAGCAATCAGATCAAAAGATCAAAATATATTAGTTACACGAATTTCAAAAGAAAAAGCTGATTATATCCTTCGTGAACATCCTGAATTTATTTATAATGAAACCGCACAGATTCTCTACTGGAAAAAAAACATAAATGGAAAGGAATCTTATCAAGGATATATTGCAATTGTTTGTGCTGGTACATCAGATCTAAGAGTAGCAGAAGAGGCTGCAATTACAGCTGAAGCATTAGGAAGTGAAGTTCGTCGTTTTTATGATGTTGGGGTCGCTGGGATTCATCGCTTATTTGATAATATTGAACAAATTCAACAGGCGACTGTTTCAATTGTGGTAGCAGGAATGGAAGGCGCTCTTCCAAGTGTCGTTGGGGGTCTCGTAACACATCCGCTCATTGCAGTTCCAACAAGCGTTGGTTATGGTGCCAATTTTAATGGTTTGTCCGCGTTGCTGACCATGTTGAATTCATGCGCTTCTGGTATTAGCGTTGTGAATATCGACAATGGGTTTGGTGCTGCCTACAACGCTGTACTAATTGATAACATAGCAAAAAAAGGAGCAAAAAAGGGATGAAAACTCTATATATCGATTGTTTTTCAGGGATCAGCGGTGATATGTTTATTGGAGCTCTTTTAGATGCAGGGGCAGATCCGGCTATTTTAGTGGAAGAATTTAAAAAGCTTCATTTTGAAGATGAATATCAATTGACTTGGAAGAAAATCTTGAAGAACGGGATCACCAGTACTAAGTTTAATGTAGTGTTAACACAACCTGACCACGATCATGAACATCACCATCATGAGCATGACCACCATCATGAACATCATCATGAACATAAGCATGACCACGATCATGTACATCACCATCACGAGCATGATCACCATCATGAACATGACCATCATCACCACCACCGTTCATACAATGATATTGTAAAAATGATTGAATCATCAGACTTGGCAACTGAAGTGAAAGAGACTTCCTTAAAAATCTTTCGGAAAATAGGTGAAGCGGAAGGGCATATTCATGGTTTGCCATTAGAAAAAGTTCATTTTCATGAAGTTGGTGCAGTAGATTCGATCATTGATATTGTCGGAGCTGCCATTTTAATTCATCAGTTGGGCATAAAGATAATAAAATCTTCACCCGTTCCTGTCGGCGCAGGGAAAATACATATTGATCACGGGATTTATCCAGTTCCTGCTCCAGCGACACTCGAAGTACTAAAGGGTGTACCGATTGAACAAAGCAATGTACGATTTGAACTTACAACCCCAACAGGTGCAGCCATAGCTGCTGTGCTGGCAGAAGAATATTGCCCGATTCCCTCTATGAAAGTAGAATCAATTGGATATGGTGCTGGAACAAAAACCTTTAAAGACCATCCCAATGTACTTCGTGTTATCATTGGGGAATAGACCATAGGAGGAGTAAAAATGGTTTCTCATCCTCATAACAACGAACATATTGATGATGAAATGATTAAAATAGAAGTAAATCTTGATGATATACCAGGTGAATGGCTCGGTTATGTCATGGATTTACTTTTTGAAGCTGGGGCCAATGATGTATTTTATACACCTATTTATATGAAAAAAAATCGACCGGGAGTTTTGCTTCAGCTCCTGTCATCTCGTCATAAACTAGATAAAATGAAAGAGATTTTATTTAAAGAAACAACAACATTGGGTATACGCTATTATCCCTTAACGGTCCACAGGCTAGAAAGACAGTTTAAATGTGTAGAAACAGTGTGGGGACCTGTCACCGTGAAGGAGGGATATTACGAAGGCAAGCTTGTGCAAAGAGCTCCAGAGTATGAGGAATGCAAAGAATTGGCAAAGCTTCATACCATCCCGTTGAAACATGTGTATGAACATATATGGAAAACAATAGATCAAGATTAATGCGGATAAAGGCTTACGCCTTTTATCCGCATTTTTTTTTGAGTGAAAAAAGCCGTATTGCCTTGGAACTTTTTTGGAGAGAATAGAAACGAAACTCTCTAGTGTCCTTGCAAACAAGACATCTTTGACTCTTTTATTGCCATATTAAATGGCAATCTAACAGTGAATTAAGATATATGTTGAAAAAAGAGACAAAAAATAATCCTCCCTGTCCTATTGACAAGATTATTCATAGATTATAAAATGAAAACGTTCACATGTGATGCGATAAACAACAAGTTTTTTAGAATCGATATCCTTTTGGGTAGATTGTGTTGCAATTTTGTTCTTCTGCTAAGAAAATGAAATTGGTTAAGTAAGAAACATTATATGTAAAGACCATCCATACGTCATGTGTAATAGCAATTATCAGCATTTTTATATTAAAAATTAAACAAGGAAGTTGGGGGGAATCAATTATGCCTTTAGTAATAATTGCAATAGGGGTACTATTATTACTTATTTTAATTATGCGCTTTAAATTGAACACATTTGTATCCTTGATTATTGTTTCATTTATCGTTGCCTTATTATTGGGAATTCCAATGAAGGATGTTGTTAAATCAATTGAAACCGGTTTAGGCGGAACACTTGGTCATATTGGAATCATATTTGGTCTTGGGGCAATGCTTGGCCGATTAATCGCTGATTCCGGTGGTGCAAATCGTATTGCGACCACGCTAATCAACCGATTTGGGGAAAAACGAATCCAATGGGCTGTATTAATTGCTTCGTTCATTTGTGGTATCGCTTTATTCCTTGAAGTTACGATTGTATTATTAATTCCAATTATCTTCTCTATCGCAAAGGAATTAAAAGTTTCTATTGTAAAATTAGGTCTTCCGATGGTTACCGCTGCTCTTGTGGCACATGCGTTCTTGCCACCGCATCCAGGCCCTATCGCAGTTGCAGCAGAGTATCATGCAAATGTTGGATTAATGTTACTTTATGGAATCATTGTTGCAATTCCAACTGTTATCATTGCTGGCATTTGGTATCCAAAGATTGCTCAAAAAATTGTCCCAACAGCATTCACTAGAGAGGGCAGTGCCTCTTTTGGTGTTGCAAAATCTTTTAAATTAGAAGAAACACCTGGATTTGGAATCAGCGTATTTACAGCTTTATTCCCAGTTATCTTAATGGCTATTGGTGCCGTTGTCGATATGGTAGGATTTAAAGAAAATACGTTCATCACAATTATTCGCTTTATCACAAACTCTGACACGGCTATGATTCTTTCTGTTTTATTCGCCATTTACACAATGGGATTGCGCAGAAGAACTCCAATGAAGACGTTGATGGATTCCTGTGGTTCAGCAGTAAATGCATTGGGAATGCTGCTATTAATTATCGGCGGCGGCGGTGCCTTAAAGCAGGTTATTGTTGATGGCGGCGTTGGTGATTATGTTGCTAAATTATTCGAAGGTTCTCATATGTCACCGGTTCTGTTTGCTTGGATTGTGGCAGCTTTACTGCGTGTCTGTCTGGGATCCGGAACTGTTGCAACCTTAACAACTCCTGGTTTAGTGCTTCCATTGCTTGCTACTATGCCTGATGTTAACTTAGAGCTAGTTGCACTTGCAACAGGTGCAGGCAGTGCCATCGCATCACACGTTAACGACGCAGGATTCTGGATGGTTAAGGAATCGCTAGGTATGAGTTTGAAGGAAGCATTCGGAACCTATACAGTTCTTTCCACAATCGTTGGTGTATGCGGATTAGTATTTACTTTAATATTAGATATGTTCTTATAAAAAACAGAAGGGGGCCGTTTTATAGAGATTCTATGAAATGGCCCTTTTTTTATTAAAAATATATTCTTGAAATCGCTTTAGTAATTTCTTTTACTTTAGAAGAAATTTGCTTATAATTAAAATGTGTTGCAAAATGCAAAGAATAAAAACGTTTTTTAAACAGCTTGTTTTGGATCAATAAAATATATATGAAAAATATAGATAGGTGGAAATCTGCATGAACGAGAAATACGAGCGTTTGAAAGATATCTTAAATGAGATGGGCAATGTGGTCGTTGCTTTTTCTGGCGGTGTCGACAGTACGTTTTTATTAAAAGTAGCAGTTGATGTTTTAGGTGTTGAAAACGTTTTGGCAGTGACGGCTGATTCGGAAACATACCCTTCAAGTGAACTAGAAGAAGCGAAAAAGCTTGCCAAACTGATTGGCGCCACACATAAAGTGATTGAAACCTCCGAACTTGATATCCCTGGCTACGCAGAAAATGACCGAAACCGCTGCTATTTTTGTAAAAATGGGTTGTTCGAAGAAATCGTACCGATTATGCACCAGAAGGGATTTCAAAACGTGGTCTATGGTTTAATTGCCGATGACATGAGTGAACATCGTCCTGGCGTCCGCGCAGCGAGAGAGCATGGCGTGCGCGGGCCGCTTCAGGAGGCGAATCTTTTTAAAGAAGAGATTCGTGAGCTTTCAAAGCAATTAAACCTGCCTACTTGGGAAAAACCATCCTTTGCCTGCCTATCATCCCGTATTGCCTATGGTGAAAGAATTACCAAGGAAAAATTAACTAAGGTAGAAAAGTCCGAGGCTTATCTGAAATTACTAGGGATTCGACAAGTGCGCGTCCGGACTCATGAAGAGATTGCCAGGATTGAAGTGGAACCTCAAGATATGCAGTTAATTTTAGCAAACCATCAAGAAATCCAAGAAAATTTGCAGCGTTTCGGCTATAAATATGTCACACTTGATCTTCAAGGCTATGTGAGCGGCAGCATGAATAAAGTGCTAACACCAAGCTTTATTAAAGGTGAGTCCTTGATGGAAAATAAAAAAATAGAGGATATTTAGTAGGTGAGGGGATATGATTAAAGCGTTGGTTATTGTCCCGTATGAGGGGCTATACGAAATGATGAAAGAGATACAGCAGGAAGTGAAAGATTTCCAACTTGATATTGAATTAGGGAACCTGTATGAAGGTGTCGCTGTTGCAAAGGAAGCCGAAAATAATGGCTACCATGTCATCATCAGCCGCGGTGGTACAGCGTCCTTGATTCAGGAGGCCGTATCGATACCCGTGATTGACATTCAGGTGACCGGCTATGATGTTTTACGTATCATCACTCTTGTAAAAGGGTTTTCTCGAAAATCAGCGATTGTTGGATTTTCGAATATTACCCAAGGTGCTGCAACAATCTGTAAGATTCTTGATTTGGATATTAAAACACTAACGATTTCAAAAGATACTGAGGTTAAAGAAATTTTAACGAATTTAAAGAAGGATGGCTATGAAGTGATTATCGGTGACGTGGTCACGGTACAAGCTGCCAAGCAGTTGGGACTGACGGGCGTGCTGATCACTTCCGGCAAGGAAGCGATTATGGAAGCATTGGAAGAAGCGAAAAGATCCCATCGCATCTTCTCGCAGCTGCAGCAGGACGTTTCATTATTTCAATCCATTCTCGATGGTAACGAACAACCAATCGGTGTTTTTAACAGAGAGGAGAAACTCGTTTACGGGAATGAACGTTTCAATCGCGAATTTCATTGGATGATTGTTGAAAATTCCAACGATATAAAAAAGCTGATTCAAGAAACGGCGTTAATGAAGGAAAAGCAAACAAGAGCCATTCACATTAATCAGTCATTTTGGAATATCACTGCTTGTCCGCAAAATGGTGCGATTGCTTTATTTTTCGAAAAAAATATTCCGAACCAAGCTGCCGTGCAGGATGGGGAGAGAAAAACGAAAAATGCCATCGAATTCCATACGTCTGCTACGTATGTCCTTTTTTCCGGAAAAAGCGAGCCGATTCAGAAGGTGTTAAAACAAATTGATCAATACTGTGCAAACGATGAAACTGTGTGGATTTCAGGCGAAAAGGGTAATGGAAAGCAATTAGCAGCCCACACGATTTATGTGAAAAGGAATAACGCGTACGCCCCATTTATTGTGCTCCATGGTGATATTTTAAGGTCAGAGCAGCTGAAGGACTTCATGAATGACTTTTTTGAAAAATATGCTCATGGAGTCATTTATTTAAAAAACATTGACCAATTGAGCGAGGATATGCAAAAAGAGCTATACCACTTCGTCAAGAATGGCCATCATACAAAAGTAAAGTGGCTAGTGTCATCCGGGAACAATATGGAAGAAAAGGTCAAAACTGGCACGTTTGATCGTGACCTGTACTATACACTGGGTCAACAAAAAATTTACATCCCGCCACTTCGGGAGCGCCGGGAGGATATAGAGGATTTAGTTCATGTTTTTATATCTGATCTTCATCCGAAATATGGGAATGCTATCGTCGGAATTCGCAATGATGCTTTGGACGAGCTTGCCTGTTATGATTGGCCGGGCAATGTGGAGCAGCTAAAGCAAGTAATCGAACAATTGTTTAAACAAACAAGTTCTTATTATATTGAAAAAGAAGATGTGGCGGCGGTTTTAGCAAAATGTGAGCAGCCTGAGAAAAAGGATGAAGCATTAACTCCTATCGATTTATCCGGCACATTAGAAGAAATCGAAAAACAAGTCATTACCAAAGTTTTGGAAGAGGAAGGGCTAAACCAATCAAAAGCAGCCAAACGTCTAGGTATTAACCGTTCCACACTGTGGCGCAAGCTAAAATAACAGCTTGCGTTTTTTTATGCACTTAAATGATGCAAAAAGAAACACAAAAAACTTCTTGTAGTATTTTTTCTATATGTATTGCCAAATGCAACATTTTGTTTTAATATTAATATTACTGAAAGCGTTTTAAGATAAAAAATTGGTGTGTTGCAGAATTTATCATACCAATAAGAATAGGCGATTTAAATCGGATGAAAATAATAGAACTCGATACAAGACAAACTAGAAATAGCATAAAAGGGGGGCGGGATGCAGGTGAAACTAGCGGTTATAGCAGACGATTTAACAGGTGCCAATGATACGGGCGTCCAATTTGCTAAACAAGGATTAAACACGGCAGTGCTATTTTCCGAGACGCAATTACAGCCGGCACATTTAGGTGCAGATGTGATTGTCTTAAATTCTGATAGCCGTGCCTTAACGTCTGAGAAGGCTTATGAAGCGGTTTTTAATTTAGCCGCACAATTGAATAAATTGTCTGTTTCAAAAGTCTTCAAGAAGATTGATTCTACTATGCGGGGGAATATTGGTCCGGAAATTGATGCCGTCATGGATGCATTTAAGTTAAAAACCTCGTTTGTGGTTCCGGCTTTTCCAAATAGCAATCGAGTGACCATAAATGGAAATCATTATGTGAATGGTGTCCTTTTAGAGGAAACACCCATTGCACAGGATCCTGTCTGCCCGGTAACAGAAAGCTACCTGCCCAAGTTGCTGCAAGAGCAAAGTAATCGGGAAGTCGCATTAATTTCCATTTCGGATGTGCGAAAAGGAAAAAGCCATTTATCAGAAAAAATAAATGAGCTATCCTCAGGAGACATTTCAAAAATTATCATCGTTGATGCTACGACTGATGAAGAACTAAAAATGATAGTAGAGGCTGCGGAATTTTTAGAAGAGAATTTCCTTTGGGTAGGTTCAGCCGGAATTGCTTATCATCTGTTTAACACTGGCCAGCGTGAAAGCCCATTGCATCATCAACAGTCGGGTCAACGGCTTCCAGTGCTTGTCGTAGCGGGCAGTGTGAATCCTGTTATTGACCGGCAAATTCAAGTCCTAAGAGACAAATTTCAAGTCGAGGAAATTGTCATTTCTCCGGAAGAATTCTTTTATAAGGACAGGAGAAAGTGTGAAATTGAACGGATTGTGAAAGCTGGCCAAGCATTGCTTGGAAAAAGCGATTTAGTGATCACGACCAATCGCGAGCGCGAGGCCATCAATCGGGTGAAGGACCTGCAGAAGAAACTTCGATTATCGAACTTTGATGTAGGTTACACCATTGCTGAATCGATGGGCGTTATCGCTGGCGAATTGATTGAAAGTAGGCCTATTTGCGGGGCGGTTTTAACAGGCGGAGATATCGCAGGAGCCGCCTGTAAGGTATTGAACGGTGAAGGAATTCGCGTCATTGGTGAGGTGGAAGCCGGTATTCCTTATGGGAAATTATTCGGAGGGACCTATGACGGTATGCCGATTGTGACAAAAGCGGGTGCCTTTGGAACGGACCAGGCCCTTGCCAAAGCTTTACAGACCATTACGGATGTAAATGCTCATGTTAAAAACTGCGATTGGCGCCATACTGATACTTCTTATGTATGCAGCTAAACATTATATTGGCTGAAGAAATAGTATTAACTAGGAACATCCCAAACATATGTCATATGGAACCTTTGATTTGTCATTCGATATATGCTTGGTGAAATAAGATGTGATAACAGGAGGAAACAAAGATGGCAGCAAATAAACCAATTATTGCAATAACAATGGGAGACCCCTCAGGTGTCGGACCGGAAATTATCGTTAAGTCATTAAATGACAAAAACATCTACGAAAATTGCCGTCCATTTGTAGTTGGCGATCTAAAAATTTTAAAAAGAGCTTTAGGGGTTACAAATATTGGCCTTCAATTAAACACCATTTCAAATCCTGAAGATGCCAAGTTCGAATACGGTACAATCGATATTATCGATTTAGATTTGGTATCAGAAGATTTACCATGGGGTCAAGTTTCTGCTGATGCTGGAAATGCGGCATTTCGATACTTAGAAAAGTCTATTTCTTTTGCGAATGAACAAAGAATTCACGGCATTTGTACTGCTCCTTTAAATAAAGAAGCGCTTCACAAAGCCGGCCATATGTACCCTGGTCACACTGAAATCTTGGCGGAATTGACCAATACAAAAGAATTCGCGATGATGCTGTCAGCGCCCGGACTGCGCGTCATTCATGTTACAACCCATATTGGACTTCTTGACGCGATTAATAAAATTAATGTTGACCGTCAATATACTGTTATCAAACTTGCTCATGAAACATTGAAAAAAGCAGGAATTCAATCTCCGCGCATTGCCGTTTGCGGAATCAATCCTCATGCCGGCGAAAATGGCTTATTTGGACATGGCGAAGAGGAAGAAAAGATTATTCCGGCCGTCGAAAAAGCACAAGCTGAAGGCATTAATGTACAAGGACCGCTTCCGGCTGATACATTATTCTTCAGAGCCAGACGCGGCGATTTTGATATTGTTGTCGCACAATATCATGACCAGGGCCATGGACCAATTAAGGTATTAGGTCTTGAAGCAGGAGTAAATATCACAGTCGGTCTACCAACAATCCGTACAAGCGTAGACCACGGAACTGCTTTTGATATTGCTGGAAAAAATATTGCGGATGAGCAATCGTTAAAAGAAGCAATCCGTATGGCGATTGAATTGGCTCCTGAGAAATTGGAAAAATAAAATGAATGTTTGTTTTCAAGCAAGAGGTCTCTATTAAAATGATCTCTTGCTGCATTTGTATGTAAGAGTTTTTATTTTTTGAAAGGGGAGTAGTACGATGTCTTTTCCGAAAATAGCAAAAATAAGACAAAAATTTCAAGTGGAAAGTTTAACGGATATCCCTGGAACGATTTCAGAGCAATTTCAACTTGTCAATGCCGATGAAAAAATCAAGCCTGGCATGGAGATTGCCATAACCGTTGGTAGCCGAGGGATTAACAATATCCCTTTAATCGTGAAAAGTGTTGCCGTTGAAATTAAGAAGAGAGGCGCAACTCCATTTATCATTCCGGCAATGGGAAGCCACGGCGGCGCTACAGCCGAAGGGCAAAAAGAAATGGTGGAAAGTTTGGGTGTAACGGAAGAATATACTGGCTGCGAAATTCGTTCCTCCATGGACGTCGTTGAAGTTGGCATCACGTCGGAGGGGATCCCTGTTTATGTTGATAAGATTGCTTATAATGCAGATGGCATCATCGTAATGGGCCGTGTGAAGCCGCATACAGATTTTAAAAATAAAATTGAAAGCGGCGTCTTAAAAATGGCTTCCATTGGTATGGGTAAGCACAAACAAGCCTTAGCTTTACATACTTACGGCATTAAGGGAATCAGCGAAATGATGCCTGAAGTAGGGAAAGTGGCGATTAAGAATTCCAACACCTTATTTGGTATTGCCATTGTGGAAAACGCTCATGAGGAAACCGCCATCATTGAAGCCATCGAACCAGATCAAATTGAAGACCGCGAAAGAGAATTATTGAAAAAAGCATTTGCTTTAATGCCGTGCCTTCCAGTCGATGATATGGATATTTTGGTCGTCGATGAAATCGGCAAAAACTACAGCGGAACTGGTATGGATACAAACATCATCGGCCGTATCCGTGTATTGGGCGTAGAAGAGCCGAAAAAACCAACTATCAAATATGTCATTGCCTCCAATTTAAGTGAGGTCAGCCACGGCAATGCGCTGGGAATTGGCTTAGCTGATTTAACAACAAAGCGTTTATTTGAAAGTATCGATTTAAAAGTAATGAACGAAAATGTTGTAACAAGTACATTTTTAGCACGGGCAAGCATTCCAATTGTCCTTGATAATGACCAGGAAGCACTAAAAGCTGCACTAAGGGCTAACTGGGGAATTGCTTGGGAAGAGGCAAGAATTGTAAGGATCCCAAATACTCTTCATATTGGGGAGTTATTTGTATCTGAAGTAATTTTTAATGAGTTGAAAGACAAAGGAAACATCGAGGTATTAGAGAATCCACATGAAATGAAGTTTGATGAAGAAGGCTATTTCTTTCCGATGTAATATATGCTAATTTTATATCTGCTTTAGCGGGAACAGCTTATAAACTTACAATTTTAATAGGAAATAATAGGGAAACAAGGCATTGCTCTTAGTAATGCCTTGTTTTATGGTTTATTTATGATTTTTAGGAGGTATCGAAATGGATGTAAGCTTTTTATCCATTCTAGCATTAGGATTTGTGTTAGGAATTAAACATGCAATTGAACCGGATCATGTCATAGCTGTATCTACTATTGCTAGTCAAAGTAAAAAGTTATTCCGTTCTTCTCTGGCTGGAGTGTTTTGGGGAATCGGTCATACTGCAACATTATTAATAGTTGGAATTATATTACTGATTTTGAAAGGCCGAATACCAGAAAAATGGGCTATGTCATTTGAATTCTTGGTAGGTATAATGCTTGTTTATCTTGGTATATCGACTATCACTTCATTAAAAAAGATACACGTTCATCAACATGAACATGATAGTGATACTCGTAATAAACATGGGAACCAACAAAGGAATCTATCCTATATAAAATCCATGGTAATTGGTCTCGTTCATGGTCTTGCCGGAAGTGGTGCAATGGTGCTTTTAACGATGAGTACCGTTAAGAGTGTTTTGGAAGCAGCTGTTTATATCGTTATCTTTGGCTTTGGGACTGTGTTTGGTATGCTTTTCTTTACAACGATTCTTGGAATTCCGTTTATTTTTAGTGCCAAACGATTAAGATTGAATAAAACTCTTACACAAATTACTGGAGTAATCAGTACAGTGTTCGGTATCTATTACATGTATAATTTAGGGATAGCAGAAGGGTTGTTTAAAATGTGGTTATAATAGTTGAACAAGTAAAATTATTTGTTTAGAAAAAATTTTAAAAAGGATATTGATTTTTCAAAAAATCCATATTAAGATATGTAAAAGTAATCATATAAGATTAATCGGAATTGGAATCAAACAAAGACTGTGACCGATCAGACGAACTGAAGGACACTTATCTCATCATCGGATAAGTGCCCTTTTTTTTAACCTTCAAAGGGGAACTGCAATGATTGACCAAATTAAAAAGAGAGGAATGATATTTTGATGGTAAAAGGGCGTTTTAATCAGGAAGTGATGGAAAAAATAGTTAGCTTATTAGAAGGATTGGAGTTTGGGTCTATTCAAATAACGGTCCATGATTCGCAAATCACCCAAATTGATCGATTAGAAAAATATCGATTTCAGCTGCAAAGCAAAAAAAGCACACAGATTATAACAGGTAAACAAGTAGGTAATTAATTATATGATGCCGATCGGACGCCCGAAGGCCCTTTAGTTTTACGTGATAATGTACGTAACTAATGGGGCTTTTTTATTTTAAGAAAGCCCGTAATAAAACATATTGGCTTTTTTAGCCTAAAAGGAGAGAAAATGAACATGAAAAAAACATGGATTGCTTTATTAACATTCCTTCTTCTTATAGGGACTGTCGGGTGCTCCAACCAAACGGCAACCAAAGAGAACCATGGAAAAGGTGCCAAAAAGGACATTGAACTATTAAATGTATCCTATGACCCGACACGAGAGCTTTATGAACAATACAATAAAAGCTTTGCTGCTCAATGGAAGAAACAAACTGGACAAAAAGTAACCATTAAACAGTCTCATGGCGGTTCTGGAGCGCAGTCGCGTTCTGTTATCGATGGCCTTGAGGCAGACGTTGTAACATTAGCGCTAGCATATGATATCGATGCAATTGCGGATAGCGGAAAAATTTCAGCGGACTGGCAAAAACGATTAGACTCCAATAGTTCGCCTTATACCTCCACCATCGTGTTTCTTGTCCGCAAAGGCAATCCAAAAGGGATAAAGGATTGGAATGACTTGGTGAAAAAAGGCGTTTCGGTTATTACGCCTAATCCGAAAACCTCTGGAGGGGCAAGGTGGAATTTCCTGGCTGCATGGGGATATGCCTTAAAGCAAAACAACGGTAATCCTGAAAAGGCAAAGGAATTTGTTGCAAAACTATATAAAAACGTACCTGTATTGGATTCAGGTGCAAGAGGTTCAACCACTACCTTTGTGGAAAAAGGAATCGGTGATGTGTTGATTGCATGGGAAAATGAGGCCTATCTTGCTATTAATCAACTAGGGAAGGATAAATTTGAAATCGTTAATCCATCCGTAAGTATTTTAGCAGAACCACCTGTCTCTGTTGTAGATAAAGTAGCGAAAAAACACGGGACTGAAAAAGTGGCACAGGCTTATTTAGACTATCTCTATTCAGATGAAGGCCAGGAAATTGCCGCAAAAAATTATTACCGACCACGGTCACAAAAAGTTGCTGAAAAGTATGCTGCCCAATTTCCGAAAATCAACCTATTTACTATTGATGATCTTTTTGGCGGTTGGAAAAAGGCACAAAAAACCTATTTTGATGATGGCGGGGTTTTTGATCAAATCTATAAACCATAAAGGAGATCATGTTCATGGCTAAGAAATTCAAACAGAAACAGGTATTGCCGGGGTTTGGTCTTTCTATGGGATATACGTTGATTTATTTAAGCTTAATCATCCTGATTCCACTCGCGGTTCTTTTTTTAAAGGCGTCAACACTTAGTATAAAGGAATTTTGGGACACTGTAACAGATGCGAGAGTAGTAGCTTCCTATAAACTGACCATCTATACATCCTTTATCGCGGCCTTGATAAATGCTGTTTTTGGAACCTTGATTGCCTGGGTTCTAGTACGATATGAATTTATTGGTCATCGGATTATAGATGCAGCGGTTGACCTGCCATTTGCCTTACCCACTGCAGTGGCGGGAATTGCTCTTACGACTATTTACGCACCAAATGGATGGATTGGACATTATTTTGCTGCGATTGGGATGAAGGTTGCCTATACCCCGCTTGGAATTATGATTGCACTGACTTTTATCGGATTGCCATTTGTTGTCCGATCTGTCCAGCCGATATTGCTGGATTTGGATTATCAATATGAGGAGGCAGCTGCATCACTTGGTGCTAATCCTATACAGCTTTTTTTCAAAATAATCTTTCCTGCTATCTTCCCTGCCATCCTTACGGGTTTTGCCCTTGCCTTTGCAAGGGCATTAGGGGAATATGGATCAGTTGTCTTCATTTCCGGTAACATGCCGATGAAAACGGAAATTGTTCCCTTGTTGATTATTACGAAACTGGAGCAATTTAATTATGCAGGCGCAGCGGCCATTGCCAGTGTCATGCTTGTCTTTTCGTTTATTCTATTATTCTTAATTAATTTTTGGCAGTGGAAAACAACAAAAAAACATCGACTGACCTAAAGGTGATGATGATAAATGGTGGTTAAAGAATTAGTAGTTCATGAAAAAAGAATACAGGCTGATTGGGCAGCCAAGTTACGAAAATGGTTCCTAATCGGAATTGCCCTTGTTTTTTTAGGTTTATTTATCCTGCTGCCATTGCTGACCGTGTTCTCTGAAGGATTGAAAAAAGGGATTCAGTTATACTTTTTATCCCTTATAGAGCCGGATGCACTGGCCGCGATTAAGTTAACGTTGCTCATAGCCGTAATTGCTGTTCCGGTTAATACCGTTTTCGGTGTGATTGCAGCTTGGGGGATTGCAAAATTCAATTTCAAGGGAAAAAATATCCTCATTACGCTGATTGATATCCCCTTTGCCGTTTCCCCTGTGATTGCAGGCTTAGTTTTTGTCTTGTTGTTTGGTTCTAGAGGCTTATTAGGTCCTTTTCTTGAAGCTAACAATATCAAGATTATCTTTGGTACACCTGGAATCGTTCTCGCTACTGTCTTTGTTACGTTCCCATTTGTTGTTCGGGAATTGATTCCAATCATGCAAGAACAAGGAATATCAGAAGAGCAGGCAGCTATTACGCTTGGAGCAAGCGGTTGGCAGATGTTTTTTCGTGTCACCCTGCCAAATATAAAATGGGGATTGCTTTACGGAGTGATTCTTTGTAATGCACGGGCCATGGGGGAGTTCGGAGCTGTTTCCGTCGTTTCGGGTCATATTAGAGGAGAAACAAATACGATCCCACTCCAGGTTGAAATTTTGTATAACGAGTATAACTTTTCTGCTGCTTTTGCGGTTGCATCTATACTGGCACTTCTTGCCTTGTTAACTCTTGTCCTAAAGAGCATCGTGGAGTGGAAGACCAAAAGGTAAGTATATGTTTTTGTATAATTGGGAGATGAAAAAATGGGGATTAGCATAAAGGCTGTTTCTAAATCATTTGGTACTTTTTCAGCAGTTAATAATGTAAATTTAGAAGTGCAAACTGGAGATTTTGTCGCATTATTAGGGCCATCAGGTTCAGGAAAAACCACTCTTCTTCGGTTAATTGCCGGGTTAGAGAATATCGATGCAGGAAATGTTCTGTTTCATGGTGTTGATTATACTAATAAAACCGTAAAGGAACGTCAGGTGGGGTTTGTTTTTCAAAACTATGCCCTGTTTGAACATATGAACATCTTTGAAAATGTAGCCTTTGGTCTAAAAGTAAGAGCTAGAAAATTACGTTTGTCCAAAACAAAAATAAAGGAAAAGGTCTTTGAACTATTAAAACTTGTTAAGCTTGAGGAGTTTGCTGACCGGTATCCATCCCAGCTTTCAGGAGGGCAAAAGCAAAGGATAGCGTTAGCAAGATCTCTTGCTGTCGAGCCGGAAGTTCTTCTGCTGGATGAACCGTTTGGGGCATTAGATGCAAAAGTTCGACTCGAGCTTCGGCATTGGTTAAGGGAAATCCATCAAAAACTCAACATTACCACCATTTTTGTCACGCATGATCAGGAAGAAGCCCTTGAAATGGCTGACACGGTCGTTGTTATGAATAACGGGAGAATTGAACAAATAGGCTCACCAGAAGATGTCTATTATCATCCTGTAAATGCATTTGTTTATAGCTTTTTGGGCAGAGTGAATGAATTTAGAGGAGAAGTCTTATTAAATATCAGTAATCAAATGGAGGTAACGGAGGAGGCAATAGGGTACATTAGGCCCCATGAAATTGTTCTTAGCAAGGTGGCGAAGTCAGGCAGCGTTCCATCTGAAGTTAGGCATATTCATACCGTCGGTTCCATTGTCCGGATTGAATTAAGGCGAGTTTTTTCGGAGGATTCTTTTGAAGTAGAAATGAATACGGATAAATACCGGGAAATCGGACCATTTGAAAAAGGGGAGACAGTTTACGCCGAGTTTAAAAATCTAGTAGTGTTTGGGAATAAGAAAGAGGGTCTTTCCATCGAAAATAAACTTCGGGCTATTTACTAAAAGACTAGTGAACTCAGTTTGGCAATCATTATTTAAGACATTACCCTATGGATAAATACCATAACTATAGATGAATATCCTGGTATCTTAGGGAGAACTCTAACTGTAAAGGAGGTTTTCCCTATGTGTGCCAATTTATTTAATAGAGATAAGGGCGAAGAAAAGGAAAAACTTGAAGAAGTTCTTGAGCATTCGATTGAGGTTGAAGAGGATCTAATGCGTACATATCTGATAGCAGCAGAGCGGGTCCATGATGATGAAGAATTGAAAGAACGCCTCGAAAATTTTGCAGAAGGAAATGCGAAAAGAACAAAACAGTTGATGGATGAACTGAATGAACAAAACGAGAAATAGATAAATGCTGCGGGACTATGGAATCTCGCAGCTTTTTTAATATAAAGCTCTGTTAAACTTGGTTGTTGATTTCCGCTCCAGGAGGCTCATCTGTCCCGCTGCTCCCGCAGGAGTCTCGCACCTTCCGCTCCAATCAACGTTTTTTAAAATCAACAGCCTAATTTAAAGAGAATTTTCCCGGGTAGAAGACAATTCCAAAAGGAAACGGAGTTATATTGTCGCCAATAAACCATATAATACCGCCTCAGTTCTTAAATTTACACCCTCTTAAAAATTAGTTAGCAAAATCTTTACAAAGGGAAAATGCTACCTTTACATTCATTTTATTAAATGAATATATAAATAATCGTTTTACGAGGGGGAGTAAAAATGAAGAAAAAACGCTTTAATAAAAAAGGGGCAGCATTGGCACTGGCATTCGCACTAACAATTCCAGCTTTAACACCTGCAGCCGCAGCAGGCAATGGGCATGTGACGATTGACTCTGTCCGTTTTAATGGGATGGATGCACCGAAGACAATTGATCAGATGGTTCAAACCTATACAAACGCATCGCTTGAAGTAAAGTATAGCAATGGTGAAGTGAAGCAATTCCCACTATCATATAAAAAGCTTTTTAAATCTGAAGATAAAGTGGCAATAAATAAAGGGCAGCTAATTCCGGCAGGAACACCAATTGATGTAAACGGTAATCCAATCATCGATACCAGTGTAGAAGGAAAACCTACATACTATGTATCAGATGCTCCCGACTCCAATAGTTTATTGAAACCAATTAATGGACAACTTTATATGGTGACCCATTATGAATATCAAACCATTGATGCTGCAGGTAAATCAGCATATGGTGTGGTTCCTGCATCGATGTCCTTATCAACACTTGAACAAAGTAAGAAAACAGGGGAATTAACACCAAAAGAGGTTAAGAAAATTGATTTTTCAAGTGTAAATGGACTTTGGATCCCATGTAACGGTTCACTGTCTCCTTGGAATACCCATTTAGGTTCAGAAGAATATGAACCTGATGCTCGAAATTTTGAAATGGATGCAAATTCATCAGCAAGAACTCAAACGGAAAGCTTTGCAAAACTTTATTTTGGTGACAAATCAAAAGCAAATCCTTACTTCTATGGATTTGTACCCGAAATTAAAGTCGACAAACAAGGGGATGCATCCGTTGAAAAACATTATAGTATCGGCCGTTTCTCTCACGAATTAATGAAAATGATGCCGGATCAACGGACAGCGTTCTTTGGTGACGATGGTTCTTATACGACGATGTTTATGTATGTAGCCGATAAAGCAAAAGATCTTTCTGCTGGAACGCTTTATGCAGCAAAGTTCCATCAAACTGGTAATGAAAACGGCGGTTCGGGAAACTTGGAATGGATCAAGTTAGGTCATGCATCTGACAAGGAAGTAAAAGCTATTATCGATAGCGGCATTAAATTCAGCGATATTTTCGAAACATCTGCCGAACCGAAAGAAGGTTTCAAAGCGATTAAACAATACTCCTATGGCAAAACTGAGTACCTAAAGTTAAAGCCTGGAATGGAAAAAGCGGCTGCGTTTTTAGAATCACGCCGATATGCAGCACTGCTTGGTGCGACATCTGAATTTAACAAAATGGAAGGTGTCACACTAAACGAAAAGGATAAAAAAGTTTACATCGCAATCTCCGACCAAAGCAATGGAATGCTGGCCAATGCTGCTGATCCAACGGATGATATTCAACTGCCAAAAATTAAATCGGGTGTAACTTATCAATTAAATCTGGCAGGCGGTCAAAAAGACAGTCAAGGACAAAAAATTAAAAGTAAGTATGTAGCCGCGTCGATGAATGGTTTAATCGTTGGTAAAGATATGCCGTCAGCGGATGCTTACGGGAATACAGCAGATGTAAATTCAGTGGCCAATACGGATAATTTAAGCTATTCCGAAGCATTAAGAACCTTATTTATCGGAGAAGATAGCGGCATGCATACGAATAACTTTGTATGGGCCTATAATGTTGATACAAAAGAATTATCGAGAATTCTATCGGTTCCTGCCGGGGCTGAATCGACAGGTTTGTTTGCAGCGGATAACCGGAACGGATTCTCCTATATCATGTCCAATTTCCAACATCCAGGTGATGAAATTGATGGCAAGAAGATTACAGCTGTAGATAAAGGCGATTTAGAAAAGGCAATGGAAGAACAAATCGGAATTAATCGTACGGGTGGAGTCGGTTATATTTCGGGTCTTCCTTCACTAGAAGATTTACAAAATAAAAATCGTGATGTAAAAAGCATCTTTTTAAAAAAATAGTTTTTAAATCAATCATTCAGGAACTCGATCTTTGACATCGGGTTCTTTTTTACTCTTTTTTATTCGTTTAAGCGACCTAAACTAGTCCGATCGTAATAGTTTAAAAGGATGAAATTTCTTTATTTGTAATTTACTTGAACTACATAAGAGATTAACAAATTAGGAGTAATCTATTTTTGTATTAAAAGATAGGAGTGGTGATAATGTTAAAGAAGTTTAGAAAAAAGAAAAGACTTCTGGCTGGATTGACCTTAGGAGCTTTCCTTCTTAGTTCTGCAGGTGTCTATGCTGCACAGGATGGGGCATTTGGAAGCAATTTTGTAGGGGAACAAGCAGATGGTTCTGTTCAGACCCCTGTAAACCAATTGATCACACCTGCGGGAAAACAAATTGAATTTGGCGGGAACCCAATTTCTGTTGCGATTCATCCAAATGGGAAGACGGCTGTAACAATCGTTGGTCGAAATAATTACGGCGGAAAAGGTATCAATGTTGTAGATTTGGCAACGGGAAAAATGGCCGTAACAGATTTTTCCATCGGCCTTACTACTATGTGGGGACTAGCTTATTCCAAAGACGGAAGCCAGCTTTATGCAACCGGTTCTAAGAGTGGTACAGGTAAAGTTGTCGTTATGTCCATTGATGAAAATGGTAATCCTTCAATTAAAAAAACTTATAATCTTCCAAAGCCGGCTGTAGGTGGAAATATCAACCCACTTGATCTGGCAGTGGGACCGCAAGGCCAGTTACTAGTAGCTCTCAACCGGGACAACAGCCTTGGAGTTTTAGATCCACAAACTGGAACATTAACTGCTAAAATTCCGGTAGAAAATGCCCCAACCAGTGTTTTAGTAGATGGAAATACGGCATACGTTACCAACCAGGGTGGTAGAATTGCAAAGAATAGCGACACGACAGTGGATTCCTCCGGAACACAAGTGGTTGTTGACCCGAAAACAGGTGCTACTACTACAGGAACTGTTTCTGTCATTGACCTTGCCACCAATACGGTAGAAAAAAATATTGAAGTCGGCGTCCAGCCAGAGCGGATGACCCAGTCGGGTCAGTACATATTTGTAACCAATACGAATAGTGACACCGTTTCTGTTATTGATACGAAATCAAAAAAAGTTGTCCAAACTATTGATATTAAACCATACCCGGATGCAGCAAAAGGAGCAGCACCGAATGCAGTCAAGGTAATCGATAACAAGTTAATGGTCAGCCTTGGCCGGGATAATGCGGTTGCCGTATATGACTGGCAGGGACCAGATAAAACTCCGGAACTACAAGGGTTATTACCTACTGCATGGTTCCCGGTAGATTTAGCAGTTGATCAGGAAAATAAAAATCTAGTAGTTGCGAATGCAGACGGAATCGGTTCCCGCGGTCCAGCGCGTGATTTAACGATTCAAGGAATCAAAGTATCAGGTCACTCTTCTTATGCACAAATTGGTTCTCTTTCGTTAATTCCTTTCCCAACAAAAGAGGCCCTCATTAAAGGAACCAAGCAGGTATATGCAAATAACAATTGGTTTGGCTTGAAAGACCTGAATGCAAAGCCAAGACATAACAAGAAACCAGTTGCCATGCCTGAGCGGGTGGGCGAGCCTTCTACTATTAAACACGTATTCTATATTATAAAAGAAAACCGTACCTATGACCAAGTCCTCGGGGATTTAGGAAAAGGAAATGGGGAACCGGCATTAACACAATTCCCTAGAGCTGTGACTCCAAACTTTCATAAATTAGCCGAAACCTTCCCGCTTTTAGATAATGTGTATGTTTCAGGCATCCAGTCCGCCAGTGGCCATCAATGGGTCATGCAAGGAACCAATACCGATTATGAAGATAAAGAGACCGATACAGCCAATATCCGAAGCTACCCAGGCGGTGCCGGAGACCCGATGGCATATGCCCCTACAGGACATCTATGGGACCAAGCGATTAAACATGGCGTTTCCGTAGAAAACTTTGGGGAAGATACAATCAGTTTTGTTGGATCAGAACCATTCGGAACATGGACAGATTGGTATAACGATGCCTTAAAGCTTTCTGGCCAAAAAGAAGGCGACTTGCATGTCCCAATTGGAAACTATCAAGCAACCTATGATATACCGTCGCTTGGACCAATTACGCATAAAACCTTTCCAACCTTTGATATGAACATCCCAGATCAGTATCGTTTTGAAATTTTTAAGCAGCAGTTTGAAAAGCATGTTAAAAATGATGATTTACCGGCATTGAATACATTATGGATTACCAATGACCATACTTCAGGTAACGCAACAGGATCCCCCACACCGCAAGCCATGGTAGCGGACAATGATTTAGCTGTTGGTAAAATTGTAGACCTTATCTCCCATAGCAAGTACTGGAAAGATTCCGTCATTTTTATTACTGAGGATGATGCGCAAAACGGTTTAGATCACGTGGATGGCCATCGAGAACCGGCGTATGTAATCAGCCCTTGGGTAAAAAGAGGCATTACGGACAGCCATTACTGGACAGTCATCAATATGGTCCGCAGCATTGAGCAGATTCTCGGGCTTCCTGCCATGAACCAAAATGATGCGGCTGCAGAACCGATGAGTGAGATTTTTACCAATAAGCCTGACTTTACACCGTACAATTTCGAAGCAAATCAAATTCCGCTTGATACCTTAAATGGTTCGCCAAATTCTAATACAGCAGCACTTGCTAATACAGATAAGGTTACACCGGAGGCAAAGGAACTTTCGAAAAAATGGACAGAATGGTCCAATAAGAACAAGAAGAAATTAACTGGACGTCATGCATCACCGGATGATGTGAATGCAAACATGTTGAACCATTCCGTTTGGTACGCGACAGAAGGATTTGATAAACCATATCCTGGTGAGAAAAAGGTTCACACACCGGATGAAGTGGCAGAACAGCCTGAAAGCTTTGCACCATCACCTGCTGATAATGACTAATGTGGCGTGATATTTAAACGAATATAACAATAGCTGCCCAATCGGGTAGCTATTGTTATAATTTGTATTTTAAAAATCTGGTAGTTTTAGTCAAAAAAAGGGGGGACTTTTCCGGCAGCCTTGCACGGAGAAAAGTAAAATGAGCCGAATTATAGATGAAACAATAAAACGTGCCGTTCTGATTGTAACCTTAATCGTCTTAATCCTCGTTTGGGGTGGGATGTCCGCCATACATATTCAACGGGATTATCTTCCCGAAATTAATAATCCAACCTTGATGGTCACAGTGCGTGCAGAGAATTACCAAGCACAGCAAGTAAGAGCAAAGATTACGGAGCCAATCCAACAGGCGGTACGGGTAGTGGACGGCCTGCAAGATATTGAGACAAATTCTTTTAATGGCGGATCACTGGTCAGTCTCAACTTTCCTATGAATTTTGATATGAAAAATGCTGAGGAACAGGTATCGAGAGCTTTAGAAGGGACCTCGCTTCCGGCAGGCATTGAAAAACCGTTAGTGACCAGACTAAGTACCCACTCTCTTCCAATCATGAGAGTAAGTCTAATGAGTTCTTCTGACAATATTACGGAAAATACACTCCGAACATCCATTCAAGAAGATATTGTCAATCGCTTAAAAACTGTTCCCGGTGTTAAAGATGTTCTTGTTTCCGGTGGTGGAATGGCAGGCTATGAGGTTCATCTTCGTACGGACGATTTAAAGAAATCAGGTATATCTATTGCTGACATAAAACAATCACTTGAAGAAAATTATACAACTGAACTGGAGGGCCAGGTGTCAAACCTACAAACTTCTATTCCCATCCAAGTTTCAGGTTGGGGGTTGACGAGGCAAGACTTGATGCAACTTCCAATTCATTCAAATGAAGGCAAAACGGTCCCTCTATCTTCTGTAGCTGACATCTCAAATTCGATTGTCAATTTGCAGACGATTTCAAGAACGGACGGGAAACCTAGTGTCCTTTTAGACATTTTGAAAACACCTTCATCCAATATTACAGATGTATCCAATCGCATTAAAAGCAGAATAAAGGATATTCCGGCATTGAAAAATAAGGATGTACAACTTGCTATTCAATTTGATCAAGGAGAACAGATCAATTCATCGTTAAAAGGACTCATAAAAGAAGGGGTGTTAGGCTGCTTATTCTCGGTAATATGCGTATATCTATTTTTCCGTAAAGTACGTTCAACACTATTAATCGCTATTTCATTACCCATCTGTTTATTGGCAACAACCGGCTTATTAAAAACAATGGGGATCAGTCTTAATCTGCTTACCGTATCAGGACTTATTGTTGCGATGGGTAGAGTGGTCGATGACTCGATTGTCGTTCTTGATAACATGAACCGAAAAGTATTTGAGACAAAAGAGAAACATAGCCTTCATTTGTTAACGAGCGCTGTTTCCGAAATGATTCCTGCGATTGTCTCGTCTACGGCTACAACCACTGCAGTTTATCTCCCAATCGCCCTAATTGGCGGCATGGTGAGTGCGGCATTTTCCGGTTTTGCTTGGTCGGTTGTCATTGCATTAGTGATTTCCTTGTTTGTTTCCATCATGGTGGTTCCGGCTCTTTATCATCTTTTTTGGAGGGGAGAACCTGTTGCCGTAAAAGATAATCTAGAACCATTTGGACATAAAATTTTTACATGGATGTTCAAACAAAAGGGGAAAGTGGCGCTGATTACGCTGGCTTTATTTTTGCTCACATCTCTGGGAGCAGCTTTTCTCCCAGTCAATTTTTTACCAACGACTAATCGTACAGGTCAACTGGGAATTCAAGTGGAAATGCCGCAAAATACTACATTAACAGAGGTTAATGCAGAAGTAAAAAGATTGGAAGCTTTATTGGCAGCAAACCCTAAAGTCGCTTCATTCTCTTCTGGATTAGGCTCATCATTTACACCTCAGTCCGATGATGTTTTTGATGCAGGAGGAGGATGGATTCAGAAGCCAAATATTGCAAATTTATCGATAACAGTTAAGCAGGATATTGATGCTAATTCCTTTATGCAGAATCTGCAGAAACAATTAAACTCCCTATCTAGTAAGGCTATTTACACAGTTTCAAATCAAAGTATTGCCGGCGATGATTCGCAATTAAAAATTAATCTTACAGGGTCGGATAGTCAAACATTGGAAACAATGGCGCAAACGATACGAAACCAGCTTAAGCTTGTACCGGGGCTGTCTGTACAAGGTGTTGCCGATGCAGATAATCAGATCACTCAGTATGAGGTTACACTGAATCGTAAGGCAATTGAAAAATATGGTATTAAACTGACCGATGTATTAACTCGAATCCAGCAATATACCGCGGAAGGAACAAAAGGAGTAATCTCAATTAACCAAGCTGCATTTCCAATTGTGATTCATTCCGATGTGCAAAAAAGCACCGGGAAAGATATTTTTTCTTTGATGGGCGGGGAGAGATTTCAGTCTAGGGACGGACAAGAAGTAACATTAGATCAGCTTGCAATCCTTATACCTTCAGGTTCATCCGTGATCGAAGAGAAGGATGGAAAACCTTATGCAGTTGTTACGGCCAACATCATTTCCAGTGATATTGGAAAGGTAACGAAGGAGGTTAAGAACGCGCTTAAGAGGATTTCGTTGCCTGAGGGGATTCACTATTCTTTCGCAGGTGCACCGCAGCAGGTTTATGAAATGATGTATGAAATGGCACTTGCTTTATTCTTCTCCATATTACTTGTAATGATCATCATTAGTGCTGTTTTCCGAGGATGGAAAGCGCCGCTATCGGTATTACTTTGTATTCCATTCGCGTTTATCGGTTCAGTGATTGGTATGTTTATGTTTAGATTGGAATGGAATCTGGCTGCATTAGTGGGACTCTTGATGCTTACAGGAATTGTTGTTACAAACGGAATTGTCCTTGTAGATAAAATTGAAAGGAATTTAGCAAGTGGGATAAAATTAGATGAATCAATTTTACAAGGAACACTGTCTCGTGTACGACCAATCCTAACAACAGCACTCACAACGGTTTTAACCCTGCTTCCACTTGCATTTTCCTCGAGATCAGATTCAGTGATCTCGCAAACGCTTGGAATTGTCGTTGTCGGAGGAATGATTAGTTCCACTTTTATCAGTTTATTTATGATTCCAATTTGCTTTCGCTGGTTATATCAACTGCGAAAAGGTTCTTCTGTATCGTATAGAAAAGATGAGCAATTAATTTCTTGAATCAATAAATAGTAAAGTATAGGAATGGCTTAATCCCTGAAAAAAATTCAGGGATTTTTTTCGTCTGTATTATTTACATTTTATTTACAATCCTTTTACACCAGGTTTAGAAAAATTCCCGAAAAATCAAATACAATAAAGATAAATAATGTTTGGAGGGATTGGATGAAGATTACCGTTGCAGGTGCAGGATTAGTTGGATTAGTAACTAGCGCTGGATTAGCAGAATTAGGCCATCAGGTGACATGCATAGACATACAAAAAAAGAAAATTGATTTGCTTCAAACCGGTCGTACTCCAATTAATGAGCCTGGGCTTGCTCCTCTTTTAGAAAAAAATCTGAATAACGGAAATCTACATTTTACTATGAGCCCTTATCAAGCCTATTCAAATGCTGAAGTCATTTTTATTTCAGTCGGAACAAAAAATAAACAAGACGATTCTATTGATTTAAGAAACATACATGTAGTTTCAAATACGATTGCCCATTTTATTGAAAATAATGTGGTTTTATGTATAATCAGCACCGTCCCTATAGGGACGAATGATTTAATTAATAAAATCATCGACAGAAGCAAACCTCCTAATCTTCGTTGTGATGTGGTATCGAATCCAGATTTTCTTCGGAAGGGGTCGGCCATTAACGATTTCTTCTATGGTGAACGAATTGTAATTGGGGCTGATAGCCTTGAGTCTGCATCGATAATAAAACAAATTTATGAGCCATTAAAAATCCCAACCATCATCACAGACATCCTAGGTGCAGAAATGATGAAATATGCAATTTAATCTTAAACAGTAGAGTAGAGATAGAATGATAACGGTTAAAAGGGGAATGGACTATGAGCAGAATGTTTCATGTGTTTTATGGATTTGAATGTAGAATATTTCAAAAGGTAAATCGTCATTTTGATAAGAAGCTATTAAATCTTTTTTTTCGTGCCATTACACACCTTGGAGGAGCGAAATTTACCATCATTTCTACTTTCCTCCTTCTGATTTTATCACCTAGAGAGACAAGACTGATTGCTATTTCAAGTGCAGTTGCATTATCAGCTAGTCACATACCTGTTCAAATTGTGAAGCAGATGTTCCCACGAAAAAGACCCTATTTAATGATCGAAAAAACAAAGTTTCCTGATAACCCATTACAAGACCATTCTTTTCCTTCGGGTCATACAACTGCAATATTTGCGGTTGTCACCCCATTTATAATTTTTGTTCCTCCATTAGCTTTTGTCTTTATTCCGTTAGCGATTTGTGTAGGAGTATCTAGAATTTACTTGGGTCTACACTATCCTTCAGACGTATTTGTAGGTGGCATCCTTGGAAGTTTAACTGGTATTCTTAGTTACTATATACTCTATTTTTGAAAGTATGATGAGGAGGGATTATATGAAAATAGCCATTTTCACAGATACCTTTTATCCGGACATTAATGGGGTGGCTCGAACCTTAAAAAGGTTCACCGAATATTTAGAAGCCAAAAACATCACCTTTAAAATCTTTGCGCCTGAATCTGACAATGAGGACTATGCTGCAAGCCATATTCATCGATTTAAAAGCCTATCCTTTTTCTTATATCCTGAATGCCGTTTAGCTTTGCCAAATCTTCTTCACATCAAAGCGGAATTACTAAAGTTTTCTCCGGATTTAATCCATGTCACAACCCCATTTAGTCTTGGCCTTTCTGGGGTTTATTTTGCAAAAAAGTTAAACATACCCCTTGTTGGTTCCTATCATACGGATTTCAATCAATATTTAAACTATTATGACCTTCAATTTCTTTCTAAATTCCTCTGGAAATACATGAATTGGTTTCATCACACATGTGCCAAAGTGTTCGTTCCCTCAAAAGAAACATTTTCCCAACTTAAACAACAAGGTTTTACAAATCTAGAAATATGGCCAAGGGGGGTAGATTGTAAAGTTTTTCAGCCTTTTTATCATAAAAAGACTGTTCGTGAGAAATATAGACTTTCAAAGAAATATCTCCTAACTTTTGTTGGCAGGTTAGCGCCTGAAAAAGACGTCGATAAGCTGCTGGCTATTTCTAAATCTATACCGGCTGAAATAAACGAAAATATTGAGTGGATGGTAATTGGTGACGGTCCGTTAAAGGAAGAACTTCAAGAAAAAGCTCCATCAAATATGAAATTTACAGGGTTCTTAACAGGAGAAAATTTAGCAGAGATCTATTCGGTTTCGGATCTGTTTGTATTTCCTTCTCCGACAGAGACGTTTGGAAATGTCGTACTTGAAGCATTAGCCAGCGGAACACCTGTGATTGGAGCAAATGCAGGTGGAGTGAAAAATATTATTAATCCGGGTGTTACAGGATTCTTATGCACACCGGGAAATGTAAAGGAGTTTACCAACAGAATTGTGGATTTATTAAGTCATGATAGTTTGCGAATTCAAATGGGTTGGGAGGGAAGAAATTTTGCATTATCCCAAAACTGGGATACGATTTTTGAACATTTATTAGGGCATTATTTTCTTGTCATCCAGGAGCAAAGTTTATCCAAATACGCCTGAAAATAAGTAGAAAACATCTTCTAAACAATCTGGCTTTTAAGTAAGCCAGATTGTTTTAGTTTTACATGGGTTGTTTTACCTATTTTTTGTAACTCTCTTTACAAAAAATTAACAATTTTAACGAAGATTCACAATTGTTCACTAACTCTTAATCCCAGCTCAACGAGTCCTCTAAATTCCCTCCTTATAATCTTTCATAACGGGCCGCTTAATGAATTAAATAATCTTTGAAGGTGGGTTTAATTGTGAATACACAAAGAAGCTTAAATCTTTTCCATGATTACACTATGACCCAAACCCCTAAACTGCTTTTATCGAAGGAAGCGGAGCAATATCTTTATTTAAAAAGAGCTTTAGACGTTTTCTTTGCTGTAATAGGGATCATTTTCGCATTACCGATTGTTGTTGTTTTTGCCATCCTTATTGTTCTAGAAACAACTGGTTCCCCGTTTTATGTCCAAGAAAGAATGGGGAAAAACGGAAAAATATTCAACATGATCAAGTTGCGATCGATGACCATAGATGCTGAAAAAGAGGGGGCTAAGTGGGCTGAGGTAAACGATCCGCGTGTTACAAAAGTCGGAGCGTTTATTCGAAAAACTAGGATTGACGAACTTCCGCAATTTATTTCTGTCTTAAAAGGGGATATGTCGATTATAGGTCCAAGACCCGAAAGGCCATGTTTCACCGAACAATTTGAGCGGGAAATTAAAGGATTCTCCAATAGGCTGCTTGTGAAACCGGGGCTGACAGGACTAGCCCAAATTAGCGGGGGATATGACATTTCCCCAAGAGAAAAGCTTCAATATGATTTGAAATACATACAAAATCTTTCGTTTTCACTTGAAATAAAAATTATCTTGAAAACTTTTAGAGTGGTTTTTACAGGTGAAGGTGCACGGTAATGGAGGCAGGGGAGACAAATGTCCGCAATTAGAAGAGAACTGCATAAAGGGATAAAGTGGACAGGAATTTCTACTCTACTTATTACAGGGATTCAAATCTTTCAGTTTGCTATCCTTGGAAAAATTATGAGTATATCCCAATTTGGCCTGGTTGGCATGCTGACTACCATTGTGGTATTTGCACAAATTGTATTGGATTTGGGGCTTGGTTCTGCCGTCATCCAAAAGGAAGAGGTCCATAAAAGGACATTATCAACTTTATTTTGGCTAAATCTGATGATGGGGCTTGGAGTTTGTTTAGTGCTTTTCTTTACAAGCCCGTTTTTGGCTAACTACTTTCATCGCAAGGATCTAACGGATCTTATTAAGATTCTTGCGATGATGTTTCTGATCGCTCCCATTGGACAGCAAAGCCAATATTTAATGCAAAAAGAATTACGGTTTAACATGCTTGGTGCAATTGAGGCAGCGGCAACGATAATCTCTTTTTTTACGCTTGTCATCCTCATTTTTATGATTTCTCCCATAAAAGCCTTTGTCATATCTCAAGTAGTGCTTTATGGGCTTAAAGGGATTCTTTACTTTATCTGTTACCAACGGGTATGGCGACCTTCATTGGTATTTGATCTTTCAGAATGCAGAAGCTTTCTCTCATTTGGAGCCTTTCAGCTGTTTTCAAGAATCGTGAACCGAATTGGATCAAATATCGATGTGATTTTAATCGGTAGGTTTATGGGGGCAGAAGCATTGGGGGTTTATAACCTTGTTTATCAAATCGTTACGATTCCGGTATTGAAAATCAATCCCATTATTACAAGGGTGGCCTTTCCCGTTTTTTCAAAAAATCAACAAAGTCATACTGCTTTAAATGATGGTTTCTTACACATGACAAAGCTTTTAAGTCTTGTTACTTTTCCGCTTTTAATGGGGCTAACGGCAGTTTCAAATGTTTTTATTCCTGCCATATTTGGTGAAAAATGGATGGATGCTGTTCCGATTTTGCAAATCATGTCGATCGTCGGCATTCTTCGGGTTTTGATGAACCCGAATGGCTCTATTATTCTTGCAAAAGGCAAAGCCAATATTGCGTTTTATTGGGACCTTGGTGTGCTAGTTCTTTATGGCTTATCGTTAAATTTTGCCGTTGCATCGAACAGCTTGAAGGTCGTTGCTTGGACTTATGTAATGGTAAGCATCGTGAACTTTCTAATTGGAAGGTGGTTATTAACATGGTTAATCCAGCTGCAATGGAAGCATTATCTGAAAACCATTATGGTTCCACTTTTATTCTCGATTCTAATAACAGCCATTGCGTATGTTACGAAAGTATTTAGCGCTTTGTTTTTTCAAACAACTGCCATTTTGCCGTTAACGATTTCAGTAGGATTTAGTGCTGGAGTATACTTGCTGCTTTTGTTAAAAGTGTATCCAAATTACTTCTTGAGGATTGTAAATAAACTAGCTAGAGGGCGATAAGAATGAAAGCATTATGGATTACAAGTGTGTATCCAAGTGGTTGTCAGCCAGGGAGCGGCGTCTTTCATGAAACGCAGGTGCAGGCGTTACACCGTTTGGGAGTAGAGGTTACGGTCATTAGCCCGGTACCACGCAGTCTGACATTTATTCGGAATTTTCGTAAAGCCGATAAGGCCAATAAACAAATCCCTGCGGTCTATGAGCGAAATGGAGTGAAGGTTTATCGGCCAAATTATTTAGCACTGCCCGGACAGCTTAGATGGGCGCAGCCAGACAGGCGGATTGCGGCAGCAGTTCTGAAGACCATAGAAGATTATGGGCTTGCTCCGGATTTAATTCATGCTCATTTTGCGATGCCATCTGGCGGGGCAGCAAGAATTGTTGCCTCTGAAAAAGGTCTGCCATGGATTTTAACGTTACACGGTAGTGATGTAAACGTATATCCGCATTACAGCTCTAGTGCAAAAAAGGCATTTCTTCAATCAGTCAATATGGCAGATTCGGTTTTAACGGTTGCCGAAAATTTACAAAGGAAAACGAAGGAGCTGGCAGGCAGGGAAAGTGCTGTACTCCCAATTGGGATTGATCTTTCCCAATTTCAGCAGCCGGAACAAACCAAGCAGCAAATGAGACGGCTGCTTGGGCTCCCTGAGGATAAAAAGATTATTACATTTGTTGGCAGGCTAACGGAAGCAAAAGGTGTATTTGAACTTGCCCAGACGCTTAAGTTTCTATCAAATGAAGTCGCCATTGTCTTCGTAGGGGACGGCCCCGCTAAAGATAAATTAAGCCGGAATCCGGAATTCAATAGCAGGCTTTTCATAACGGGGCAGGTTGCAAATGAAAGTGTGAGAGATTACTTGTTTGCTAGTGATTTATTTGCCCTTCCTTCCTATACGGAAGGAATGCCGACTGTAGTACTTGAAGCCATTGCTTTAAAAATCCCTGTTATTTGTACAGCGGTGGGCGGTGTCCCGGAATTATTTGGTGAACATCGTGATCTATTAATCGAGCCGAAGTCTGTATCAAGTCTAGTACAGAGAATTCAGGATGTATTAAACCGAAGTTTATATTCACCGAAAATTCTGCTGGATCTCTATGAGCAGGTACAACAAAATTATTATTCCCATAAGAACGCAATACAACTGAAAGAGAATTATAGAAACCTATTAAATTAAATGGAAGGATGATGAAAATTGAAGAAAGTTACGGTGGTTGGAACAGGTTATGTAGGTCTTGTATCGGGCACATGCTTTGCGGAAGCCGGCAACCAGGTTACTTGCTGTGATATTAATCAAATGAAAATTAATGATCTCCTGCAAGGCGTTATGCCGATTTATGAGCCTGGATTAAAAGAACTTGTCGATAAAAATGTAAAAAGGGGCACTCTTCATTTTACCTATCAAATTACCCAAGCCATTCAAGAAGCCGAGGTCATCTACATTGCGGTAGGAACTCCCATGACATCGTCGGGTAAAGCAGATCTTACCTATATTAAACAGGTGGCCAAAACCATTGGTGAAAATTTAAATGGTTATAAGGTAATTGTTACGAAAAGTACAGTGCCTGTTGGTACGGGGAAACTGATAAAATCTGTCATCCAAGAACATTCCTTTGAACAGATTCCTTTTGATATTGTAGCGAATCCTGAATTTTTACGTGAAGGTGATGCCATTAAGGATTCCATGAATATGGAACGTGCGGTAATTGGCGCAACCAGTGAAAAAGCGTTTCAAATTATTGCAGAGCTGCACCAGCCCTTTACATCCAATATCGTAAAAGCTTCTTTGGAAACAGCGGAATTAATAAAATATGCGGCAAATGCATTTTTAGCTACAAAGATCTCATTTATTAATGATATTGCTAATATTTGTGAACGTGTCGGGGCTGATGTCACCAAGGTTTCGGAAGGTATTGGGTTAGACAGCCGAATCGGCAATAAATTTTTACAGGCAGGAGTAGGCTTTGGCGGATCTTGTTTCCCAAAAGATACATCAGCTCTTCTACATATCGCGAAAGAGTGTGGATATGAATTTAATTTAATTAAGTCTGTAATTGAAACGAATGAGGGACAGCGGGTCCAATTAGTGAAAAAACTCGAGAAGGCTTTAGGAACCTTAAAAGGGAAGACGATTAGTATTTTAGGATTGGCCTTTAAACCAAATACAGACGATATCAGATCTTCACCGGCAATAGACATTATTCCATATTTAGCTGTTCATGGGGCAAATCTCCAAGCTTTCGATCCGATTGCCATTAAGGAAACGAAAAAGCAGCTGGGATACCAGTGTGCCTATTCTGAGAACATATATGAATCGATTCAAAATAGCGATGCCTGCGTGATTTTAACCGATTGGCAGGATGTCAAAGACTTGGATTTAATCAAAGTAAAGGAATTAATGAAACAGCCGCTTATTGTAGACGGAAGAAATGTCTTTGATTTGGAAACGATGAAAGATCTTGGTTTCACCTATCTTTCAGTTGGGAGGCCGGAAGTTCGACAGAAAACTGCCGCGTCAAAGTCACTTTAGGAGTTTTTCAAATGAAAAGATTTTATTTTGTGACAAGATCGAGATAAAAGGGAGAAAAAGGTTTTATGGAAGGTAATAACAGTGTTGCACGAGGAGTTGGTACGCCAGCTTTCCTAATGGTAAGACCTTATGTAGAAACGAACCGGCTGTTTTGTGGTGTGATGTTTTTATTAGTAGCGACCACCTTTCTCAATCAGTCTGTATTAAGTATTCATTTTGGTTTTTTTAGTTTGTTTTTATATCGATTGATATTGATCTCTGCGGCGACTCTCTTCATTGTTTCCATTGTAAAAGAAAAGAACCTCTCACAATATTGGAAGCAAATAAAAGTAAAAGAGGTTCTGCACTTTTTGATGTTTTGGCTTGTTTACGGAACCGTTTCGCTTTTATGGGCGAAATCATACGTTGATGGGATTAAGTATTTATTCCTGCTGGGGACGGGTATCTTATTTGTCTTTTTGGCAGTGCTTACGTTCACAAAAATATCTAGATTGCTCGTTTTTTATGGAATATGGCTATTCATGACACTGATTCTATTGTGTATTGGCTTAATCAATCATTTTACTCATATTCAGCTCCCAAGCTCAACGTTGTATGGAGGGCCGGAATATAAGTTGTCTTATCCAACTGCGGTGTTTTTTAATCAAAACGACTTTGCAACGTTTCTTACTATCTCGTTTTCTTTTTATGCAGCGGCAGCAAAAAATAGTCGGAATGTGTGGATTAAAACTTCAACAATACTACTTGGATTGTTATGTGTTTATATCATTTATTTAACTGAATCACGAGCTAGTTTGCTAGGGGTCTTCGTAGGTTTGATTTTCTATTTATTTATCCACCTGCCTTCCTATTTAAAGAAGGTGACATTGAACATCGGTTTGATTGCAATGGTTCTTTGTTCCGTGTTTTTTTTCAACAAGGTGTCAAATATCATTGCAGCGGATGATGGGCATTCATCGAATGTAGTAAGGCTGAATTTATTGAAAAATGCCTTCCACTTTATATTGGATACATTTGGATTTGGTGTAGGGGCGGGCAATATTCCATACTACTTGAAAAATGAAGCCATTTACGATACCAACCATGTTGTTGAAGTGCATAATTGGTTAATGGAAATTTTAGGTAATTTTGGGATTATTATATTTTTAGGTTATCTCTTTACGTATGTTTATCTATTTTGTTGCCTTTATAAAGCCTTCAAAAAAACGAGGGATGAGAAGGAAAAAGGAATCATTGAAGCATGCATGATTGGGCAAATTGCCTTCCTTATTTCCAGTATAAGTCCGAGCTCCGTAAGCAATCTATATTTCCATTGGGTTTTCCTGGGGTTTGTCATTGCTACGGTAAATGTATATAACAACAAAAGTAGAAAAATTAAGAGTGAAAATAAGCGAAGGAGTAAGCTTCGGAATGGAATTAATCGTTAATAGACTGGCACAAAGAAGTAAAAAATATCTTTTAATTTTAATAGCAATTCCAATTGTTCTCGGATTGGTGGGATGGTTACTTCCTGTTGGGAAAGAAGCAACCACGTATACTGCCGAAGCGACGCTTTCTTTAGGGAGTTATGATTATGATGATTTAAATAATTCCAAAAATGTAATGATTTTATTAACTAACCCTCCTTTCTATCGAGATAATTTATCAGATCTATCGAAAGAGGAACGGGCTGAGATTTTAAGCAAATTACAAGTAACGGCTGTAACGGATAAAATCATTAAACTTTCTTATACAGATTCTCCAAAAGAGAATGCAACTGAAGTAATAAACGATATTTCAAAGGCATTTTTAAAGATGGATCAATTACGTTTTCAAGAGAAAAAGAAAATCATTCAGGATTCCATTCAATCATTAAGCCAGGAGAAGGTCAGCGAAGATACAATAGTTGACCAACAACGCTTTCTTAATGAACTGAAAACGACACTTTTTGAAATTAAACCGGCGCTATTACTAGAATCTTCAGATCCAAGTGAGGTAATGACGGACAATAAGGCCCTCAACTCAAAGGAACGGGCGGTAGCAGGGATTTTAATTGGAATTACACTCGCTTGTGCTTGGGTTTTGATTCCTGAACTGGTTCGGGGACAGTCAGAATAAAGTGAAACTTCAATCAGTGGGGGTTTTTTTCATCCCCCACTGATTGTTAGTTGAACCAATCGGGCTTTTACGGGCAGTTGACCCCCACTTATGCTTCCTGTTTCCGCTAACCCTTGAAGTGGGGGTCTTACTGCCCGTTAATGCGGGATAAAAGGAGGATAACCTTATGATTCAAAAACAGCCAACTATTTCCATTATTACCCCGTCGTATAATGCCAGCAAATTTATCGATAAAACAATCGATTCTGTTTTAATGCAGACTTATCAAAATTGGGAAATGATTATTGTCGATGATTGCTCAACTGACGAAACACCGGATATATTAAACCGTTATGCTGAAGAGGATGAAAGAATACGAGTTATTTTTTCAAAAGAAAATAGTGGTGCTGCGATCGCCAGAAATCTTGCCTTACAGCATGCACAAGCAAGATATGTTGCTTTTTTAGATAGTGATGATTGTTGGAAACCAGATAAATTAGAGCGCCAGCTAACCTTTATGCAGAAAAATGACTATGCTTTCACTTTCACTGGGTACGAATTTATTAATAATGATGGTGTTCGTTTGAATAAATACGTATCAGCACCAGAAAAAATTACCTATGAGGATATGTTAAAGAATACAATTATCGGATGTCTAACGGTCATGATTGATCGCCGTAAAGTAGGCCGAATTCAAATGCCCAATATTCGAACAAGGCAGGATTTGGCAATGTGGCTTGCGATTTTAAAAAAGGGATTTAAAGCCTATGGATTAAATGAAAATTTAGCTGAGTATCGAATTGGAAATCCCTCGATTTCAAAAAACAAATGGAAAGCTGCCAAGATGAATTGGTTTGTGTATCGCAAGATTGAGAAGTTGAATTTTCTTAAAGCATTTTGGTGTTTCTCTCATTATGCTTATCATGCAGTAGTTAAAAGAATATAAAAGAGGTTTTGGATAAATGGAAAAAATTCATATTGTGGTAGCAACAGGGGAATGGGAAAATGATGGGCTCCGTTATCGAAGACATCGACTTGCAGAATTTTTGCAACAACAACCGGATACGAAAGAAGTGATTTGGGTTTGTCCAAGCCCAAATCGTAAGGAAGTTTCTGCAAAAACACTGTCAAACGGAATCGGACAATGGTCGGTACAAGATTTGCTGCCAAATAAGATGTTTCGGTTTGGACGCTATATGGATGGATTCTATAAATCAAAGTTGCTCCCTTTCCTTTCCTATTTAAAAAAATTCAAAGGACAGTATATGATCAATCTTTGGTACACCTTTCCCGGTTTCCCATTACTTTCAGATCTGTTTCCATGGGACAAGGTCATATATGATTGCAGTGATTTATGGGCTTCACCCATGAACGGGAAAAGTTCAGTCGTATCTACTCTTAGACAGAACATTATTGCAAAAGCAGAAAATCGGATTATTCAGAGGGCCGATACCATCTTTTGCACTTCTGAATATTTACGTGATCAAATGATAGAAAAAACAGGTTCGACTCAAAAAGTCTTTACATTTGAAAATGGGGTTGAATTCGAGCTATTTGCAAGCGAACATACTCAAGTTGAACATGTTCTTCCGGAAAACTTTAATGGCACTGTTTTGGGATTTATCGGGGGAATTAAACCGAAGCTTGATTTTGAGCTAATCCAGCAAGTGGCAAGAAAAAAGCGGGAGTGGCTATTTTTGTTCGTAGGTCCAGATGGAACAAATCAAGATTCTGATTTTAAAAAGTTACTAACGGAACAGAACGTATTATGGACCGGCAGTGTTTCTCCTGCTGATGTTCCGAAATATATGAATTTAATCGACATTGGGATCATGCCATATAAACCCTCCCAATACAATCAGGCCGTATTCCCATTGAAATTATTTGAATTTCTGGCAGCAGGTAAACCGGTTGTAGGGATTAATTTACCTTCTACCAAAAAGTATGTTCAAGAATCGGTTTATAGCTATATAGAAAACAATCAACCAAGTGAATTTATCTATGAATGTGAAAAATTAGCAAGTTATAAGAATCAAGATAACAATATGCTTATTCGCAAGCAGGTAGCGAAAGCGAAAAACTGGAGCGATGTATTCGAAAACATGCTTTCTTGTGTTTAGGTTTATTTTGGAAAAGGAGTGAGAGTAGTGAAGCAAATTCGTAAAGCAATTATTCCTGCGGCAGGATTGGGTACAAGATTTTTACCGGCTACAAAAGCTATGCCCAAGGAAATGCTTCCTATAGTGGACAAGCCAACTATCCAATATATCGTTGAGGAAGCAATGGAGTCTGGAATTGAAGATATAATTATTGTAACGGGAAAAGGAAAACGGGCAATTGAAGATCATTTTGACAACTCTTTTGAGTTAGAAGAAAACTTGGTTACAAAAGGGAAATTTGATCTTCTTGAAAAGGTAAAGGAATCATCAAAAGTTGATTTACATTATATTCGGCAGAAGGAACCAAAAGGACTCGGTCATGCCATCTGGTGTGCACGTAAATTTATCGGAGATGAACCATTTGCTGTTTTGCTGGGGGATGACATTGTACAAGCGGAAACTCCCTGCTTGAAACAAATGATCAATGTTTACAATAGAATTCAGACCTCTGTAATTGGTGTTCAAACCGTTTTAGAAAGCGAAACTTCTAGATACGGGATTATTGACCCATCAGAACAAGATGGTCTATTGTATCAAGTGAGGAATTTCGTGGAGAAGCCTTCCTTAGGATCAGCTCCTTCTAATTTAGCCATAATGGGTAGATATATTTTGACTCCTGAAATTTTTATGTTCCTAGATAAGCAAGAAGAAGGCGCTGGAGGTGAGATTCAATTAACTGATGCTATTCAGCAGCTCAACAAAATACAAAGGGTCTTTGCTTATGAATTTGAAGGAAAGAGATTTGATGTAGGAGATAAACTAGGGTTCATTCAAACAACGATTGAGATGGCTCTTCAAACGAATGAACTGCGATCAGAATTAATGACGTTTTTAGATGAAATTTTAATGAAGCAAAATTTAATGATTCCGAATGATTAATTTAACTTAATGGATGAACTCTCTTACATATAGGAGGGTTTTTTATTTTTGGGGCAAAAAAAAAAGAGTCACGCTAAATATTATTTGCATTAGATCCGCTTTTTTCGGGGAGCAAAAAAGGAGTAGTAAAAAATCTTACCAAAGCAAATCACCAGAAATAATTCGAACATACCATTAAGTAAATTTTGCATATTATTCCTCCCTATGGAAAGTTTGGTGAGAATGGGTATAAACTTAATACTGTTATGTCATTTGAACGCTTATGACTTTATCTATACTCTATATTCTAAATTGAAAATACTAAGGCATAGTTAAAGAGATGTAAATCTACTGTAAAAAAGAGACCATGAATCGTAAAAAAAATTTCTTATAATCATAAAAATGGAAGTATAAGGACGTGATTTAAATGTTCATTGCAGGGCAAAAGGAAATGCAGCAAATGGATCAATATACAATGGAAAAAATCGGGGTGCCTGGTATAATTTTAATGGAAAATGCTGGAGGGAGAGTAGTAGAAGAAATTCTCGCATGCACCCCATATGAAAATCCTAGAATTATTGTGCTTGCTGGGGGAGGAAATAATGGAGGAGACGGTTTTGTGATTGCCAGAAAACTGGTTGATGCAGGCCTGAAGCCGCTGCTCTGTTTGTTAGTAAAGCCTGAGAAAATAAAAGGTGATGCAAAAGTCCACTTTGATGTATACATGAATCGGAGGCTTCCAATTTTCTATTTACATGAAAATACGCAAGAGGCCCTTCGGATGAAGTTAGTTCAAGCTGACATTATCGTTGATGCGATTTTGGGAACGGGAGTGAACGGACCTGTTCGAGAGCCTTTCAATCAGGTTATTTCGATGGTAAATGAATTGTCCGATAAGAAATGGGTTATTGCAGTCGATATCCCTTCGGGGGTGAGCAGTGATACTGGAAAAGTAGAAGGAGCAGCAGTGAACGCTGCAAAAACAATAACCTTTGTTTTTCCGAAAAAGGGATTTTTCCTGCAAGACGGTCCCATGTATGTTGGTGCGTGGAAGGCAGTAGATATTTCCGTGCCTCCTTCGGCTTGTGAGGAATTGGGACTTGATATGCCAAGGCTAATTACAGAATCACTGGCTGAAGCTGCAGTGCCGGTGCGTCCGAAAAATGGTCATAAAGGAACATTTGGGCATGCACTTGTTCTAGGTGGATCTTGTCATTATGTGGGCGCGCCCATTTTTTCCGCCAAGGCTGCCCTCTATTCAGGGGCAGGATTGGTGACATTAGCCATTCCAGAATGCATTTACTCCATGGTGTCCGCACAGTGTCCGGAATCGTTAATGTTGCCATTATCTGCTGAAGATGGTCATTTCGCAGGCAGCTCCGTTGAAGAGATTAAGCCTCGTATGGGGCAGTTTGATAGTATTACAATTGGTCCGGGAATTAGTAGATTTTCCAGAGGTGAAGAATGGGTAAAGAATATAATTGGCGGGTTAACAGGTCAACCGATTGTAGTTGATGCGGATGCACTTTACCTACTTCGGAACGAGTTAGAATTCGTTCGTGAATATAATGGAAATGTTATTTTTACTCCGCATCCGGGTGAAATGGCGAGTTTATTAAATTCTTCGGTAAAAGAAGTGGAAGCAAATCGGATAGGGACGGCTAAAAGTTTTGCAAAAGATTTTAATGTTTTCTTGTTATTGAAGGGGCATCGCACGGTGATTGCTAGTCCAGATGGCGAGATTTATATCAATCCGTACGGTCATGACGCTCTTGGGAAGGGCGGCAGTGGGGATGTGCTCACTGGGTTAATTGTTTCATTTCTCGCTCAAGGTGCTACGCCGCTAGCGGCAATGATTGCGGCAAGTTATTTACATGCAAAAGCTGGAGAAGAAAAAGCTAAAACTTTATCCCATTATGGAGTCATGCCTTTTGATATAGTAGATGGGGTTAGAGAGCTTTTAAATAGGTTTTAGCTCTCATCCCCTATTAATAATTTTTTTATTTCACAATCTAAAGCATCGTTTTTTGAATTAAGCCAATGACCAGGAATTATCAGATGTTTGCTGGTGCTGCTTTTTATATAACTGTAGATAATTTGGGCTTCATCGATTTCATCTTTACTGATTTTGTGGGATTCATCTGAATCTCCCTTTTGAAAATAAGTCAAAATGTCTTTTTTAATGAGTGGACAAAGTTCAATTATGCTCGCAACGATATATTTGTCACTGTAAAGAACTCTGTTTCCTTTAATAAGAAAAAGCTTTAATGTGCGATCCTGTAAATATTCGATTACAGCAATATTTTTATTTGCTTCCGTAAATTCGATTACTTTTTCTTTATTTAAAATAAAATTGATGGAATCTATAAAATCCCGATATTTCGAGGCCGTTTCAAAGTCGAAATTTTCGGATGCCTGGGCCATTTTTTCATTCATTTCTCCCAGAATGCTTAGGTCAGTGCCATTTAATAAAGCAATGATGTCATTTATGCTGTTATTGTATTGTTCAAGGGCTGTGGGATGCCCGAGACAAATGCCATTACATAAACCTAATGAATAGTTCAGGCAAGGTTCGTTCCTTTTGGTTAGATTCGTACACAAGATTTTCTTAAATTCTTTTAAGTTTGAGATTGCTTTTTCAACAGTGTACTTGTTGATGTATGGCCCGAAATATAGGTGTTTGTGATTGAAGATTAGATTATGCGTAACATCTATACTCGGAACTTTCTTATCCGTTTTAATCACAATATAGGTATAGGATCGCGGGTTTTTCATTTTTCGATTAAAAAATGGCTTTATTTCCTTGATTAAATGACATTCGAGCATAAAAGCTTCGAATTCAGTGTCGGTAAGGATATAGTCAAGATCCTTTATGTTATTTTTTAGTTTTACAATTTTTTGTGAATGGGCTTTTGAGTTTTGGAAATAAGATTGAACACGGCGTTTCAGGTTTTTTGCCTTTCCAACATATATAATATTGCCGTGGGAATCTTTCATGAGATAGACTCCTGGAGATGTTGGGAGGCTTTTGATTTTATCTTTTAAAATTACGATCTCCACCGTTCACATGAAAATATTCTTTATTATTCTAGCACAAGATTTTTAGGAGTGATTTGATATTTATACGATTACCTTATTCATTTTAGCAGGGATTGCAGAAATCGGGGGAGGTTATCTGATCTGGCTTTGGCTGCGCGATGGCAAGCCTTTTTGGTATGGGATTATTGGCGGGATTGTTTTAATTCTTTATGGTATCATCCCGACGCTTCAGAAGTTTCCTTCATTTGGGAGAGTGTATGCTGCCTATGGCGGTGTTTTCATTATTCTATCTGTATTGTGGGGATGGGGTATGGATAAGAAAACCCCGGATACCTATGATTGGATTGGTGCGGTAATATGTATAATTGGGGTATCTGTTATGCTTTGGGGGCCGAGACACTAACAGTCGTCTAATTTAGGTATAGGGCAAACTTTGTTGAATAAGATTTAGGACAATACGCGTGAAGAGCCATAAAGAAATGCCCCAAAAAAGGATTTTAAGGACAAAACACGTAAAGAGCCAAGTAGAAATGTCCTAAAAAAAGATTTTAAGGACTAAACTCGTGAAGAAACTTGATAAAATGTCTTTAATGAATGGATTCATAGCTTTTCCATGCCTGTAATTAATACATATTCTTAATAAACCATTAGGAGTAAAACCATGAAAGAACATTTATATGACAAACAACTGAACATTAAGACCGGTGCGGTTCAAATGACTCCCACGAAATCATTTCATTATCATCGATACGAGCCAACTCCTTATCAAGCACTAGAAACATTTTTTGGCCAATATAAATTAAAAAGCAGTGATCGGGTTGTAGACTTTGGTTGTGGAAAAGGGAGGCTTCTTTTTTTCACCCATCATTTATTCCATTCAACGGTAATCGGCGTTGAAATGAACGAGGGATTATTTCAGGAGGCCATTGCGAATCGAGAGCGTTATTTGCAAAAAGCAAAACTGCGGACCGAAAAAATTCAGTTCCATTGCTGTTTTGCTGAAGAATACCAGATTAACCCATTAGACAATTGCTTTTATTTCTTTAATCCCTTTACGATTCAAATTTTCATCAAAATCGTAAATAATGTCTTACTTTCAGCAGAAAAATCACTGCGTGAAATCGATTTAGTTCTATATTATCCATCGGAAAACTATATTTACTATCTCGAAAACCATACCCCATTTGAACTCCAGGAGGAAATCGTACTACCGGGGCTTTTCGAACACAATCCGAATGAGCGATTTCTGATCTATCGGCTTAGAAAAATTAATTCTTGAAACCTTCCAAATATTAGAATAATCTTTAATTAATACTTCAATCGTTTGGCAGAAAGGAGTTTCATGTGAAAGGTCAATTAAAAATAATTACCGCTATGCTCATTTGGGGGAGTCTTGGCATTTTTGTGAAAAATATTAATCTATCCTCAAGTGAAATTGCACTCTTGCGAGGAATCATTGGTAGTATATTTCTTATTTTTTTCTTAGTGATTGCTAAACAGAAGCCCTCCATTCAAGCGGTTAAAAAGAATCTTATGCTTTTGATTTTTTCCGGAGCGGCCATCGGCTTTAATTGGATCCTTTTGTTTCAATCTTATCGCTATACAACCGTCTCTAATGCAACCTTAAGCTATTATTTTGCACCAGTTTTTGTCATGGCTTTATCTCCTTTTGTATTAAAGGAAAGACTGACTCCTGCTAAGGTGGGCTGCATCATCACGGCCATGATTGGCTTGTTCCTTGTAGTAAATATTGGGGGAGCTGATAGCGGGGAGAATTACCACCATGTGACTGGAATTCTTTACGGTCTATCAGCAGCAGCCTTATATGCGAGTGTGGTATTAATCAATAAGTTTATTAAAAACTTGTCTGGCTTTGAAACTACATTCGTTCAGTTACTCGTTGCATCTATAGTCCTTTTTCCATATGTTTTCCTAAAGGATCATTTGAATTTTTCTGGTATTACTTCAAATTCGATTGTATTTATTATCATCATTGGGATTATCCATACGGGGATTGCTTATTTCCTTTACTTTACGTCCATTAAAGAATTAAAGGGCCAAAGGATTGCCGTATTAAGCTATATTGATCCGATTTCAGCAGTAATATTTGCAGCGATTTTCTTAGGGGAAGGCATCGGCCTCATGCAAATGGTTGGCGGAATCCTGATCCTTGGTTCAACCTTCCTAAGTGAAAGAATCGAAATTCAGATTCAAAAGATTCATAACAGTAAGGCTTAAAGATTGGAGGAGCTTAAAATGGCAAGAAAAGCGTATAATGCTGAGGGTGCGGCAGCAATCGGTCCTTATTCACATGCTGTTGAGTCAGGTGACTTGATCTATCTTTCGGGTCAAACGCCAATTGACTCCGCAACAGGCGAATTGGTCAAAGGTGGTATTGGGGAGCAAACAAGACAATGCTTTTTGAATTTATTCAAGGTTCTCGAGGCTGCAGACTTAACGCCGGATGATGTGATTAAGGTGAATGTTTATTTAACTGATATGAAAAATTTTAAGGCAATGAACGAAGTATACGGAACACAGTTCAGCCAACCGTTTCCGGCAAGAACGACAGTCGCCGTTGCTGCCCTGCCGCTTGATGCAGAGGTTGAAATTGAATTGATTGCAAAGAAATCATAAGGTATGCTCTAAGTTTTGGGTGCAACATAACAATTCACCTTAAATACGAGAGCTAATCACAAGTAAATTTACGCTCATTTCACGCTTTGAATATCAACAAAAAAGGGCTTTGGACATTCCAAAGCTCATTTTTTGCCTGAATACATAACTAAATAAGGGAGTGACTGCATTGATCAAGTTTTTTGAGTATAACTGGCAAATAAGAGATGAATGGTTTGATTGGTGTAAGCAACTGCCGATAGAAGAATTGTTAAAGGAACGCAGTGGTGGAGTAGGGAGTATTTTATATACTCTTTTTCATATTATTGATGTGGAATATAGTTGGCTTCGTGGCAGTCAAGGTAAAGAAGATGTGGCAGTTCGGTTTGTTGATTATAATACACTTGATAAAGTTAAATTACTATCAGATTCGTATCGAAAAGAAATAGTTGAATTTTTAAAAATAGATTTTGCCAAATTAAAACAGAAACTTGTTAGTGTTCCTTGGGATGAACATACATATACATTTGATGAAATCCTACATCATATCATTTCTCACGAGATCCATCACATTGGTCAACTTTCCATTTGGGCAAAAGAATTAAAACTTAGTCCTGTTCCTGCTAACTTTATAGGGAGAGAGTTAAAATCTATCCATTCTTATTGAGGTAACGGCTACCTCCCTTGATATGATAAACTGTAATGGACTAAATATAGAACTATATAAGAGGTGGCAGAAGTGAAAACAGTCGTAGTAATCGGTGGCGGTATTACGGGGTTATCGGCCATATATGAATTACATAAATGGAAGAAGGCGAATGGGGCAGATGTCAGGCTGATTCTGATAGAAGCTTCCAATCAGCTTGGAGGGAAAATCCGAACCGTCAAACAAGATGGATTTGTAATGGAAGCAGGAGCGGATTCCATTGTCGCCCGTAAAATGGAGAACATAACGGTGATCGAAGAACTTGAGATGGAAAAAGAAGTGGTTTATAATGCGACAGGTATTTCCTTTATTTACAGTGATGGAGAATTGAATCCAATTCCAGAGGATGCAGTGTTTGGAATTCCGGCAAGCATTGAATCGCTGGCGAAGAGCACGCTCGTTTCTGCAGATGGAAAAGTGGCAGCACTAAAGGATTTTTATACAAAAAATGAAACATTTACAAAAAATGACTCCATCGGATCCTTTCTTGAGCATTTCTTAGGAACAGAATTGGTTGAAAAACAAATTGCCCCAGTCCTCTCCGGCGTCTATTCCGGAAAACTCAGTGACTTAACGATCAAATCTACTCTTCCATATTTGATTGATTATAAGGAAAAATACGGAAGCATCATAAAAGGACTTGAAGCTAATAAACAAAAATTTAAAGGCGGAGAAAGGAAGTTTCTTTCTTTTCAAAATGGTATAGGTTCACTGATTGACGCGTATGAGCAAAAGCTGGATGAAGCTGAAATTTTAAAAAATACAAAAGTCAATAAAATTGAAAAAGAGGGCAGCCGTTATCAGTTGTTTCTGAACAATGAGGAAATTATCGAAGCGGATTACATCTTGCTAAGTATTCCAAATACGGCTGCTGAATCGTTAATCGATGACCAGGATCTTCAAAGCAGGTTTTCAGGATTGAAAAATAGTTCGTTAATTAGTGCGTATCTTGGCTTTGATGTACCCGACAGTGTACTTCCAGCGGATGGAACGGGATTTATCACTGCAAATACGGATGAATTATCCTGCAATGCCTGTACGTGGACAAGCCGGAAATGGGACCACACTTCAAAATCCGGAAACCTGTTGGTCAGACTCTTTTATAAAAGCAGTCATCCTTCATTTGCTTCTTTAGAGGAAATGGATGAAGAAGAATTACTAGAGGTTGCGCTTGGCGACATTCGCAAAAGCCTTGGAATTCAAGCAAAGCCAGTTGCCAATGAAATCACCAAATGGACCGATCAAATGCCGAATTATTTAATTACCCATCCAAAAAGTGTTGAAGCACTTGAAAGCAAAATGGCGGCTGATTACCCTGGAATCATCCTTGCCGGTTGTTCTTATTATGGTGTGGGAATCCCTGACTGTATCGAAAATGGGGTGGATTCGGCAAGGAAAATCATTCAAATGTTTTAATATTGAAGAGGATAGCTGATGTGTTTAGCTATCCTTTTTCTTTTTTCTAGGCTTTGTAAAAGACAATGTTGATTTTTAAACAAAGTTGATTGGAGCGGAAGATGCGAGACTCCTCGAAAATGCTAACGCATTTTCTTCGTGCGTGGGTGGATTCAAGGATGTCATTCAATGTCCTGCGGGAGCAGCGGGACAGGTGAGACCCCACAGTCGCTAAAGCGCCGAGGATGCTCACCGCCCGCCCCGCGGAAAGAGAGCATCCTGGAGCGGAAATCAACAACCAAGTATAACACAGCCTCTAAAAAAGAAATCTATTAAGTACTTTTTCCTTTCACCCTATGAATTTGGCTAAATATGTATTTTAACGGTTGCGGAGTAATAAAATAATAAAAAATTATGATGGAGGGGGTGGTCCATGGCGAGCGGGACCTAAGGTAATTTACTATTTAAAGGGCATTATATTTTCTCATTGTTAAACTATTTTTTGATGTTAATTGGTTGTTAGCTTTCTAGAATCTTTTAACAGGAGGAATTAACATGAAGAAATATCTGCAGAGAATTGGTCGTTCCTTAATGTTACCTGTTGCTGTATTGCCGGCCGCAGCCATCCTCATGGGGATTGGCTATTGGATTGACCCAACCGGATGGGGGGCTGGCAGTCCAGTAGCGGCTTTCTTAATTAAAGCAGGAGGCTCAATCATCGATCATATCCCGATTCTTTTTGCCGTTGGAGTTGCATTGGGCATGGCAAAGGAGAGGGATGGTTCGGCGGCACTAAGCGGCTTGGTAGCTTACCTGGTCGTGACCACCTTGCTTTCAAGCAGTTCTGTTGCGATGTTACAAGGTATTGACGCAGCTAAAGTCGACCCTGCTTTTGGAAAAATCGAAAATGCCTTTGTTGGGATTCTCTCAGGTCTTGTCGCTGCCCGTACGTATAATCGTTTTAGCCATGTAAAATTACCGGATGCACTAGCCTTTTTTAGTGGTAAACGGCTCGTGCCGATCATGACCTCACTTGCCATGTTGCTCATTTCCCTCGTACTTTATTTTGTCTGGCCAGTAATTTTTACCGGTCTGGTTTCCTTCGGTGAAGCGATTAGTAAATTAGGTGCTCTTGGTGCTGGTCTATATGGATTCTTCAACCGATTATTAATTCCACTAGGATTACATCACGCCTTAAATATGGTCTTTTGGTTTGATATTGCCGGAATTAACGATATTGGGAACTTCTGGGCGAGTAAAGGGGTTAAAGGTGTTACCGGTATGTATCAAGCAGGCTTCTTCCCTGTAATGATGTTTGGTTTGCCTGCTGCAGGGCTCGCCATGTATCATACGGCAAAAACGAAGCATAAGAAACAAGTTGCCTCTTTAATGATGGCAGCAGGATTTGCTTCCTTTTTTACAGGAGTGACAGAACCAGTTGAATTTGCTTTTATGTTTGTCGCACCGGTCCTTTATTTGGTTCATGCTGTATTAACGGGTATATCTTTAGCCGTAGCAGCTTTATTCCATTGGACCGCCGGATTTGGCTTCAGCGCTGGATTGATTGACTTTGTTTTAAGCTTGAAAATTCCAATCGCCAATCAACCGTATATGCTCCTTGTCCAGGGGTTAGTTTTTGCCGTCATTTACTATTTCTTATTCCGCTTTATCATCGTGAAATTTAATTTGATGACACCTGGAAGAGAAGAGGATTTAGATGAAGAAGCCGTTGGGTCCGTTATAAGCGGAGGGAAATTTGCAGAGCTTGCAGCCAAAATTTATGAAGGCTTGGGTGGAGATGCAAATGTATCTTCTGTTGAAAATTGTGTAACCCGATTAAGAGTTGAAGTAAAAGATATGAGTGCTGTGGATCAAAACAAGATTAAGGCAACGGGTGTTCCGGGTGTGATAGTTGTTGGGCCGCAAAACATTCATGTAGTGGTTGGAACTCAAGTGCAATTTGTGGCTGATGAAATCGATAAATTGAGGAAATAAGATGATAAGGGTGTCCCGAAAGGAATTTTGGGACACTTATTTTTTATAGATTGCTAGATGATATATGTGTTATTGTAGTTTTTACTAGTTGTTAAAATATTCCTTTTTGTTATATGGGGAGGTGCTTCAACATAATAAAATTTGATTTTTCCTTTTCTATGGTCGGTTTATTAATGGGAGCAGTGTCATGGGCTATCATTGTCACCATTGCCTTGCAAATGTATAAAAAACGGACTGTTAAGCCAACGAAATGGAAAGCGATTGTTGCCATCGTTATCGGTATTTTTTCGTTTACGATTAATTGGAATATGTCTGGGACGCAGATTAAGTTTCCAATTTTGCCGCTTGGGGTGTGGATTTTATACTGGATATTAAAAGGAAGGGGGGATTCCTGGACGATTTATCGTCATTTTGCTTGGCTGGGGTTTTGGGCGAATTTTATATTTTTACTTACATCTTTTGTTGCCATCCCTGTTCAGCAAATGTTATATCCTCAAAAAGAGGTATCAACCTATATTTCCAATATTAATCAGGCTTCGCTGGTTAAAATTTATTCCCCAGCAAAAGATGATTCTCTAAATAAGGAGAACTTACAAAAGCAGCTTGATACTATGACACAAGAACCTCTCTATAGTGAAGAATGGTTTTATTCCAACATGGATACAAAGAAAAAATATGAAAGATTTCCTTACCAGCTTATTGGCTCCTCACCTAAGTTTGGCAGCGGCTTGAAAGTAATAGTTTATGTTAAAAATGAAGGTAAAGGATTACTAATTGTTACACCGAATGAACAGCTTTATTTTCGCTCCCAAAATTCGTTGTTAGAAAGGGGGAATTAAGTTGTTGAAAAAAAGTTTATGGGTAGCTGGAAGTCTAGTCTTATTAGTCTTCGCAGCTGTCATGGTTTATGGGTATTACTTTCAAATTCTAAGCCCATTCCCTGCAAAAAAACAATTAATTAGCGAGATTAATAAGCTTTTCCCCGAAGCTGCGGCAAGCAAGATTCAAGATACAATCACCCTTGATAAAAAACATGTATTTGTGCCGTATATATCAAAAGGAGACAAATACGGTGCAAGTTCATGGGCGTGGAATCAGCGTAAATGGGAACTTGAATCGATCAATACAACAGGTGAACCACAATTATGGAAAATTAACCTCGAAGACCCGTCAACGTACTATTTTACTTGGAATATGGATCCGGATAGTAAATTGAGTGATGGTAAGTTTTATATGTTGAGAGACAGGGGATTTTTTATAACAGACGGGAAAGAACATTATTTACCTAGGATTCAAATGGAGAAGAACATCTCATTCCAGACCAAACCATATGGGGTGTTGAAAATCCCAAGGGAATGGGTGGTAGTATTGAATTCATTTATTGACCAGGGTACATCTAAAAATGATCAGCTGAATTTTGGCTGGGTTCCCTATGATTCTAATAACAAGGTGCTGTCTCCTAAAGATCTAATCGGTAATGGATTTTCAAATTATGGAGATCACATTGAAATGGTAAGATTTTTGGCTAAAGATGAAATCGAATGAGGAACAGGACTTGAGAACCTGTTTCTTTTTTTAAGCCTCATCAGCGCGAAGAAATTGACTCCAATCACTGTGGAAATTCTGAAATCAAAATAGCTATACTTATGCGGTACTGCATAGAAAAAGAAATTCCCCATATTTTGAGGGGAATTTCTTTGCTTTAATCTACCTTTTGAAATAAATAAAAAACGTATCCATAATACTCATGATAGTTTTGATATAAATCGATTTCCTGTTGGATATGGTTAATTACTTTTAGAGCATCCTCATGGTCTTTGTATTTTTCACGAAGCAATGAGAGCCGTTCTTCCAAAGGAGTATAGTAATCTTCCCACCAAGCGGACTCAGGTAAAACAAAGGAATCAATGAGTCGATATCCCAGCGACTTAGCCAATTGTACATTCGAGTCAATGGTACCCGCTCCAGGATAGGCTTCGTCCCAAAAATCTCTTGCTTCCTTTGGGGCATTGTCTTTCAACCAGGTAAATTCCGTAACGGCCACAATCCCATCCTGTTTAACAAACCGTTTCCATTCCTTTAATCCCTTTTCAAAACCAATAATGTAAATGGCTCCTTCCGACCAAATTACATCGAATTTTTCCTCTTCGAATGGAAGATTGCACATATCAGCTTTTTGAGGGTCAATTTTTTTTTGAAAATCCTTGTTGTTCAGCACGCACAGAAAGGACCTTCAAAAAATCTTCATTTAAATCAGCAGCTAAAATACTGCCGTCCGTTATACCGGCAAGCTCAATCGTTTGCATACCAGGACCACAGCCAATATCTAAAATTACGGGTTGAGAAACATACTGTTCAATTAATTGATAGGCTTTTCTAGTAGACTCATTATTTCCAGGACCTTCTCTAGGAATATCTCTGTGTATTTCAAAAAAATCTTCATTTCTGACTCTCCAATCGTTTACACTTATTTTACAATGGGTGTCCGAAATAATGACGGATTCTATCTAAAATCGTTCAAGGATTTTTCTAGTAAAAAAGCAATTATGCATTTTTACATATATTATTTAATTATGCATAACTAAGGGGCTCGAAATATAAAATGTTTTCTGAAAAGTCAGTCACCTATTACTTTCTTGGGATTGGCACAAAAATTGCATTTTTATTTTTAGGCTGTGTTAAAGGACATTGTTGATTTTGAACAACGTTGATTGGTGCCTGGAGCGGAAATCAACAACTAGGTTTAACAGAGCCTATTTTTAAAAAGGAGGAATGATAGATGCAAAAACCCGTTCAATTACAACGGTCGTTAACTTTCTTTCATCTTGTATTGTTAGGCCTTGCTTACATGGCTCCATTGACCGTCTTTTCCACCTTCGGAATTGTTGAGTCCATTTCGAAAGGTGCAACACCCTCTGCTTACATAGTTGCCCTTATTGCCATGCTGTTTACCGCTTACAGCTATGGAAGAATGGGAAAGGTTTTTCCGATTGCAGGTTCTGCTTATTCCTACACACAAAAATCGATCAGCTCACACCTAGGCTTCATGGTTGGCTGGGTTATTCTAATGGATTATTTATTTATCCCGATGATTAACTTTCTCATCATAGCTCTTTACTTGACAGATTATTTTCCGTCCATTCCCTTTAGTGTCTGGATAATTAGTATGATTGTTCTTGTAACCGTCTTCAATGTGATTGGTACGAAGGTAACGGTGACCATGAACATGCTTCTTCTCGGATTCCAATACCTCGTACTGATTTTTTTCGTTATCCTAAGTGTAAAGGCTCTTTTAGGTGGAACAGGGCAAGGAACGTTGTTCTCAGTAACACCATTTGCGACTGAACATACTTCATTGATTGCCGTATTTTCAGGGGCATCGATTCTCTGTTTATCGTTTTTAGGGTTCGATGCCTTAACGACGTTTGCCGAAGAAACGATTAAACCGGAAAAAACGATCCCGAAGGCCATCATGTTTGTAACACTTTTTGCCGGAGCTTGTTTTATCTTCATTTCATATCTTTCACATTTAATTCACCCAGATTTTACTTCATACAAAAATCTTGATACGGCTGCGATTGAAGTAGCAAAATTGATTGGCGGAACCTTTTTTAATGCACTTTTTATCGCTGCAATGGTCGTTTGTGCATTTACCTCTGCAATGGCTTCCCATGCGAGTGTATCAAGAATTTTATTCGCAATGGGCAGAGATTCCGTTATTCCGAAAAAGTTTTTTGCTTATATCCATCCAAAATTTAAAACACCTGTTAACAATATTGTCTTAGTGAGTATTTTTGCCTTAGCGGCGTTGTTTACTGACCTTGTCACAATTACTTCCTTTATCAATTTTGGGGCCTTAATCGCTTTTACCTTTGTAAATTTAAGTGTAATTGCTCATTATTTTATAAAAGGGAAGCAAAGGTCGTTAAAAGGAATTGTATTGTATTTGATTGTTCCACTAATTGGAGCCGTCATTTCGATAAAACTATGGAGTGATTTGGATAGTAAATCAATGACTTTAGGAGGAATTTGGACTGCTGTAGGGATTGCCTATCTGGCATATAAAACAAAATTATTCCGTGTTCAGCCGCCACAACTTGATTTTACTGAAGATTCTAGCAATGATTTAACTATATAGGGAGAGATAGAAATTGGAACTTAAAGCAGACATTGTGATTCGTGGGAACGCAGTTTTCACAGGTACCTCAGATGTACCGGTACCAGCGTCCATCCTCATAAAAGAAAATAAAATTGTTAAAGTCATAGAATCAGAGGATGTTTCTGATTATATTGATCATCAGACGAAGATTTACGATTTTGAAGATCAATTAATTATGCCTGGTTTTCATGACTTTCATATTCATCTCCTAATGGGAGGTTTATTGAATGATAGTGTCAGACTTCATTTAGCCAGATCGGCAAAGGAAGCGGCGCAGATGGTTAAAGAATATGCCGATTCAAAAAATGATGATCCCTTTGTTATTGGCTGCAGCTGGGAGCAGAATGAATGGGACGAAGGGGAACCACATCGATTCTATTTGGACGAGGTTATTCCAGATCGCCCAGTCCTTCTGTATCAAGCAGAATTCCATAGTGCCTGGGTGAATTCAAAGGCACTGGAATTAGCGGGTATCGATCGATATACGGAAAATCCGCCATATGGGGAAATCGTTAAAGATGAAAACGGTGAGCCGACTGGATTATTACTAGAACATGCTGTTGGACTTGTTACGAAGGTACTGCCGATTAGTCTCGAAGTAAAAGAGAAGCTGCTAAATAACTTTTTATCGGAGGCCGTAAAATGCGGGGTGACTTCGGTACATGACTTATTGCGGATTCCGGAAATGAGTACAGAAGAAGCAGAACTCTACGCCGGCTATGAAATAGAAGGAAAACTGACGACACGGGTTCATTTCGTTGCTCCGTTAAACGGTGATCTGGAGCTCGCTAAAAGTTTACGAGAAAAATATAAAAGTAATATGGTTCAATTCTGCGGTTTTAAGCAGTTTGCTGATGGCGTAACCACCAGCTATACTGCTTATTTGCTAGAACCTTATACCAATAATCCGGAAACCAAAGGGAGCACGGTTTTTCCGGAGGAAACAATTAAAAGGTGGACAGTTGAGGCGGATAAGGAAGGGTTCCGGGTGCGGTTCCATTGTATTGGGGATGGCGCTGTTCAATTGGCTTTGGATTCATTTGAAGCAGCACAAAAGGAAAATGGGGAAAGAGATTCCCGCCATGCGATTGAGCATGTGGAAATGATTGATCCGAATGATATTGAACGTTTTCATCAATTAGGTGTGATTGCCTCCGTACAGCCAGAGCATATTAATGTGACAGCAAGAGATGTTTATGAGGAATTAATTGGGCCGGAAAGAATGAAACATAATTATTTATTAAAGACGATGCTGGATCAGGGTACAAAGGTTATTTTTGGCACGGATTATCCTGTCGTTAAATTGGATCCGTTTCCAGGAATCTATCGCGCGGTTACTAGATTGGATGATGATGGAGTAGTGTGGGATGGGAAGGAGAGAATTTCTCTAAAGGATGCACTCCTTTCCTATACGTCTGTACCAGCATATGGCTCATTCCGTGAACATGAACTTGGGACGATAGAAGCTGGTAAATTAGCAGATATTATTGTCCTTGACCGGAATCTATTTGAGGTTCCGTATGAGGAAATCAAAAATACAAAAGTAGTTTTTACCATGGTTGACGGAAAGGTTGTCCATGAAATAGTTGAGGAGGTTTCTTTATGAGTACTGTGAAAATTGGATTGGTGCAAATGACGTGTGATGAGAGAGTCGAAATCAATATCGAAAAGGCAAAAGCAAAGGTGAGGGAAGCAGCAGCCCAAGGTGCAAACATTGTCTGTTTGCAGGAACTCTATCATGCGCAATATTTTGCCCAGACAGTTTCGGTGGATCATTATCAGTTAGCTATCCCCCATGATCATGAAGCGATTGTGGAAATGCAGGAGCTTGCCAGAGAACTTGGAGTCGTGTTAATTGTCCCATTCTATGAATGGGCGGCAAAAGGAGTTTATTTTAATAGTGCAGCAGTTTTTGATGAAGCAGGCAATCATTTAGGAACAACCCGAAAAAATCATATTCCGGATGGTCCGCAATATCATGAAAAGTATTATTTTACACCGGGAGATACTGGTTACCCGGTATATGATACGAAATTTGGAAAAATCGGGATCGGTATTTGTTGGGACGAGTGGTTTCCTGAAGTTGCTAGGATTTTGACATTGAAGGGTGCGGATATCCTTTTCTATCCATCTGCAATCGGATCCGAGCCGGATCATCCGGAGCTTTCGACAAGGACTGCATGGACGAAGGCGATTTCCGCACATGGAATTCATAATGGTGTCTTTGTTGCTGCAGTCAACCGGGTTGGCCAAGAAAAAGACATGAACTTTTACGGGGGCAGCTTCATCAGCAACCCGATGGGAGAAATCATCCTTTCCTTGGATGAACAAGAAGGAATACTAGTTCAAAGCATCAATTTAAAAGAAATCGAATTTGCCAGAAACCTATTACAGTTTTTACGAGATCGACGAACCGATACTTATGGGCCGATTCTTGAAAAGTCATTGGTGCCTGTCACCACTCGAAATTTGTAGGTTTATGTCAAAAAAATCCCCCTTGGCAAAGGGGGATTTTTCAATTTGGATTCCGATTATATAGAACAATAAGCAGGATTAGCATGACAATATCCAAGCGTGCATTGAAGGCAAACTGTAAAATACTTGTGTGGATAGTTGGTACTTTGGTTAGAATGATAGCAGCGATCATGATAGCGATTAACGGAATCACTGCATTTCGAACGCTCTTGTTGAGCATGATTAGGATCCCGCAGACAATCTCAAGGAGAATAACAGTGTTCAGTAGAATATACGGATAAGGCAAGCCTAATCCGATAAAATGATTGGCTAAGTCTGTATTCAGTAATTTCATAAAACCGGAAGTAATAAATACGTAGGCGACAGCATAACGAATAAGTTTAAAGGTTGTAAATGAACGAAACATGGCAATCCCCCTTTATAAAAGGGTATGCAATAAGGAGGACAAACCATTACAGAAAAATTATTTGAATGATTTCTGATCATACTGGAGTGAAAAAAGTTGAAGAATGAGAAGAAATGGGTTATTTTTTAACATTAACAAAGGAATAATAAAAGATTTTAAAAAAACATGAGGCGACATACGTTAGGAAAAGAACATTCAGAAATTGGTGCAAGCCCCTATCCCTCCTTAGAAATCTATCTTTATAGTTTCATTTTAACCAGAAAATGCAAATTAATAATCAAAGCAATGTAAATATTTGGTTAAGTTTAGCTGAGGATAGGAAAATAAATTGATTGAGAGGACCCAGAGAAGGATGAATATTCTGTCTTCTTTAATATATACCTTATTCATTAGTTTTATAGAACTGTTATATCTTGTAGGAGCTATAATTGTTGTCGGTTTGATCCTTGGGATACTTGAGAAATACTCGAACAAATTTTTGATTCGGACTTTTGGAGTAAGAGGTGTGCTTTGGACAGCCTGGATTGGTACACCGATTCATGAACTCGGTCATCTAATCATGTGCTTTATATGGGGGCACAAAGTGTCTAGAGTGAAATTCCTGCAGTTTAATAGCCCGGATGGTGTCCTAGGATATGTAGAGCACTATTACAATCGCGATAGTACCTATCAACAGATAGGGAACTTTTTTATTGGTTTAGGGCCAATCTTTAGCGGTATTGGTTCCTTGCTTTTGGGAATGTACCTTTTGCTGCCGCAATCCTTTGACGCCGTAAGATCTGAAATACATTTGCATGTTTCTTTTGAAACCATAGACGTAAATGTTTTAAAAGCAGTAGGAGCTTCCGTTATTGCAATCATCAAAAGTATTTTTACTCCTGAAAATTTAATCAATCCATTGTTTTGGATTTTCCTAGTTCTTGCTGTCTGTATTTCCGGGCATATTGGCTTAAGTAGGGCAGATATCCAAAATTCAACAAAAGGACTTCTAATGATCTTCTTTGTATTAGTTTTAGTTAATTTTGCTGCAGGAATTTTACAGATGGATACGTTTACAATTATTAGCAGAATCTCAGAATACAATGCCTATGTGCTTGCATTCTCAAGTATCGCCGTAATCCTTTCACTTCTAACCTTTTTGCTCAGTTTCGCTCTTTATAGAAGTTTCATTTACGCGAGGAAGATTTAAATTAGAAAACAGTTGTGGGAACTTTTTCAGAATTATCAATTGTTTTTACTATCATCCAAGGCTTATACTTTATACAAGTTGCTATTTTAGGCTTTCGGGAGTGAAAAATTTTGCAAAAAGAAGAAAAAAGCATTGTTTTAATCGGTTTTATGGGTGCTGGAAAAACCACGGTTGGAAAAATCCTAGCTGAAAAATTGAATCGGGAATTTATTGATATAGATGAAGAAATCGAGAATGAATTCAATCTACCTGTATCGCAAATATTCAAGCAATATGGAGAGAGTACCTTTCGTTCAAAAGAAAAAAGTCTTATCACGGAAAAATGTAATCTGGGCAGACAGATTATTTCGGTTGGAGGTGGGGCATTCCTGCAAGAGGAAATCCGTAAAATCTGTTTATCCACTTGTACGGTTATATTCCTAGATATATCCTGGGAGTGCTGGAAGGGCCGCATTAGCCTTATTATCGATAGCCGTCCTGTATTGCAAGGAAAGTCTTTGGAGGAAATGGAAGAACTATTTTATAAACGGCAGGAAGTTTATGTACAGCACCATGTTAAAATTCAAACGGATTATAAGGGGCCGGAAGAAGCTGCCGATGAAATCATCGACTTATTAAAGTTAGTCGAAAAAGGGAATGGGTTGTAATGAAAAAAACGATAACGGTTCGGGGGATTACACTTGGAGAAGGCGCTCCAAAGATTTGTGTGCCATTAGTGGGAACCACATTAGCGGAATTAATGGAAGAAGCCAGATATATAGACACAATTGATGCTGATCTCGTGGAATGGCGTGTTGATTTTTTTAATCATGTTGAGCAGATTGAAAAAGTGAAGGAAGCACTTAGTGAAATCCGAATACTTCTTAAGAATAAACCGCTAATTTTTACCTTTCGAAGTGCCAAAGAAGGCGGAGAAAAGGAAATCAGCCTGACTGATTATCTAGAATTAAACAAAAGAATTGCTGAAACAGGTTTAGTTGATATGATTGATGTTGAGTTATTTAATGAGGAATCAACGGTTAAAAGCTTAATTGAATTTGCCCAAGCACATAATGTGTTGGTCATTCTATCAAATCATGATTTTGAAAAAACGCCGCCAAAAGAAGAAATCATAGCAAGATTGCAAAAAGCTCAGAAATTAGGTGGTGATTTACCGAAAATCGCCGTAATGCCAAAAAGTCCTGCAGATGTATTAACTCTATTAGATGCAACCAACACTATGAATGAACAGCATGCTGATCGCCCTTTTATCACTATGTCAATGGCTGGAAAAGGCGTAATCAGCCGTTTAGCAGGAGAACTGTTCGGTTCAGCACTGACTTTTGGAGCCGCAAAGAAATCTTCTGCTCCAGGTCAAATTGATGTGAATGAATTAAGAAAAGTATTATCACTTTTACACAATAATTTATAATCAGTAGGTTAAAAGAAAAAACTCCATTTTTAAACGTTATATCAGAATTAGATTAAAGATTAATCCACTAGAAAATAATAGAAAAAAACAATTAGATCTGTCTCCAGCGCTTTAAAGTGAAAACGCGTTGGAGCAGGTCTTTTTTATTTTATTCAAATAAAAATAATTATATTTTTAAAATTATTGCTATATTCAGAAATTGTCGATATAATAAATTATGTCATAATTCCCACAATAATCATTATATTATAATATCTTCAAAGCTCAGAAAGACATAAAATAATTTACTTACAGGTAGGTGTAAACGTGAGCAAAGACCCTATTCTAAAAATTAAAGACCTAAAAGTTTCCTTTCTATCAGGAAAGAAATACGTACCTGCGGTAGATGGAATCAGCTTCGAGTTAAAAGAGGGAGAAATTCTTGGAATTGTTGGGGAGTCAGGCAGTGGAAAAAGCGTAACCTCCTTAACCACCATGGGCTTAATTCCAATTCCTCCGGGAAAAATTGAAGCCGAAGAAATTTCCTTTGAAGGAAAGGATCTAACATCCTTATCGGAAAAAGAGTGGCGAAAAATCCGCGGGAATCAAATTTCAATGATCTTCCAGGAACCGATGACATCACTAAATCCGTTATTTACGATTGGGAATCAACTGATTGAAGCCATTCAATTACATACTGATCTTTCCAAAAAAGAAGCAAATCTGAGATGCATTGAATTATTAAAGCTAGTTGGTATTCCACGGGCTGAGGGAATTCTTAAAGAGTATCCACACCAGCTCTCCGGTGGGATGAGGCAGCGTGTGATGATTGCGATGGCCATGGCCTGTAACCCAAGAATGCTGATTGCCGACGAACCGACAACTGCTCTGGATGTAACCATTCAGGCACAAATCCTTGCATTAATGAAGAATTTAAATAAAAAAACAGACACATCCATCATTCTTATTACCCACGATTTAGGAGTAGTAGCCGAAATTTGTGAACGAGTCATTGTAATGTATTCCGGCCAAATCGTCGAACAAGGCGATGTACGAACCATCCTTAAAAATCCGCAGCATCCGTATACAAAGGGATTACTAAAATCCGTACCAGATCTAAGAGGAAAAAAAGAAAGATTGTACAGCATCCCAGGAAATGTTCCAGCACCCGGAACGATAAATAAGGGATGCCAATTTGCGGCGAGATGTTCGGAAGCGTTTTCACAATGTTTTGAAGAATCACCGAAATTGTACAAAATGGAAAAAGATGGGCATGTTGTGAGATGTTTATTACATTCATCAGGGGAGAGGAGTGACAAACATGTCGGAGTTACTTCTTGAAGTTAACGGTTTAAAAAAATACTTCCCAATAACGGGCGGCCTTCTCGGCAGAAAAGTAGGAGAAGTTAAGGCAGTTGATGATGTTTCTTTTTATGTTAGAAAGGGAGAAACGCTAGGAATCGTCGGCGAAAGCGGCTGTGGCAAATCCACAACCGGAAGGCTGTTGATGCGTCTGATTGAGGCTAGTGATGGGAAAATTATTTTTGAAGATAAAGAGATTACCAGCATGTCGAAATCTGATTTGCGAAGAACGCGTAGGGACATCCAAATGGTGTTCCAGGATCCCTATGCATCTTTGAATCCCCGCCACTCTGTTGAACAGATTCTTGAGGAGCCGTTGATTGTTCACGGCATTGGAACAAAAGAAGAAAGACAGAAGCGGGTAAAAGAAATGCTTGAAGTAGTCGGGTTAAGCAGCTATCACGCAAAGCGCTATCCACATCAATTCAGCGGCGGCCAGCGTCAGCGGATTGGGATTGCAAAAGCATTGATGACGAAACCGAAGCTGATTATCGCTGATGAACCTGTATCCGCTCTCGATGTATCGATCCAGGCTCAGGTATTGAACCTGATGAAAGATATCCAACAGGAATTTGGCCTTACATACATATTTATCGCCCATGACTTAGGGGTTGTCCGGCATATTAGTGACCGGGTAGGCGTAATGTATTTGGGTAGATTAATAGAATTAGCAGATAGTGAAGAACTATACGAAAATCCATTGCATCCTTACACAAAAGCACTTCTTTCAGCCGTACCCATTCCGGATCCTGATATTAAACGGGAAACCATTTTAATTGAGGGGGAGCTGCCAAGTCCGGCCAATCCTCCTTCAGGTTGTGCTTTTCACACAAGATGTTCGGAATGTATGGACATTTGCAAAACAGCTAGACCAGAAGAACGAAATGTGAATGGTCATTACGTAGCATGCCACTTGTTTAACGAGTAAAGCATGAGGCGTTTATGATAAAAATTTTTAAAGAGAAACCGGGGGTAAAAGAACGCATGAAGAAAACAATGAAATTGTTACTGATTTCGATTTTGGCCATCAGCATGTTCCTTGTTGGCTGCAGCAGTAAAACAAGCAATAATACTGATGGCAAAAAAGACACTGCAGCGAGCGGCGGGTCGAAGAAAGATACGCTTGTCTTTGCGCGCGGCGGTGATTCCACTTCATTGGATCCAATTACGACAACTGAAGGGGAAACGTATCGTGTAACTGAAAACATTTTTGAAACTCTTCTAGATTATGGTCCACAGGATACAGTTGTACAACCAGGATTAGCTGAGAAGTGGGAAGTGTCGAAAGATGGGTTAACCTACACATTCCATCTTCGTCAAGGAGTTAAATTCCATGACGGTACAGACTTCAATGCAGATGCTGTTGTGTTTAACTTTGACCGCTGGATGAATGGGGATGCTGATAAATTCCCTTACTATACAATGTTCGGCGGCTTTAAGAAGGACAAAGGCCATGTGATTAAAGAGGTAAAAGCAGTTGATGCAAATACCGTTCAATTCGTTTTAAAAAGACCACAGGCTCCATTCTTAAAGAACTTAGCGATGTCGCCATTTGGAATTGCCAGCCCGGCAGCTGTTAAAAAATATGGTGATAAATTCAGAGAACATCCAGTTGGTACAGGTCCATTTAAGTTTGTTGAGTGGAAGCAAAATGACCGTATTGTTCTTGAAAAGAACCCTGACTACTGGCAAAAAGGTTTACCTAAGTTAAACAAAGTGATTATCCGTGTTATTCCTGAAAATACTGCGCGTCTTAATGCTTTAGCAAATGGTGAAATTGATATCATGGATGGATTGAACAACTCTGATGAAGAGCAAGTAAAATCCAATGCGAATTTGCAGGTAATCGAGCGCCCTTCTATGAATGTAGGTTACATCGGTTTAACTGTGACACGTAAACCATTTGATAACAAGCTTGTCCGTCAAGCATTAAACATGGCAGTTGATAAGAAGGCGATTATTGATTCCTTCTACGGCGGTAAAGCAGTTGCGGCGAAAAATCCAATGCCTCCTTCCATTGAAGGCTATGATGATGCGATTCAAGAATATCCATATGATTTAGAAAAAGCGAAAAAACTATTGGCAGAAGCAGGATATCCAAATGGATTTAAAATGGATCTTTGGGCAATGCCTGTAGCTCGTCCTTACATGCCTGAAGCACAAAAAGTAGCTGAGGTTATTCAAGAAAGCTTTAGTAAAATTGGTGTAAAAGCTGAAATTAAATCAGTTGACTGGGCTACTTACCTGGACAAGGCAAACAAAGGTGAATTTGACGCCTATATGCTTGGCTGGACTGGTGACAACGGAGATGCTGATAACTTTATTTACACATTATTAGATAAAGACAGCATTGGAAGTAATAACTATTCACAGTACAGCAATGACAAATTACATGACATTCTAATCAAGGCTCAACAAGAAAGTGATCAAGCAAAACGTAATGAGCTTTACAAACAAGCTCAAGAAATCATTCACGAAGATGCACCGTGGATCCCACTTGTTCACTCAACGCCATTAATGGCAGCTGCAAAGGATGTTGCTGGATATCTTCCACATCCAACAGGATCTGAGCCATTTACAAACGTATACTTCAAGTAATTTTGTTGCGGAAGGGGAGCGTGGCCTCCCCTTTTGTTAACTACAGCATCGGACTCATAAACCATCATTGAAAAAAGAGGGTGAGAAAGTGTTTACATATACGGTCCGCCGTGTCTTTTCATTAATCCCAGTATTATTTGGAATGACTCTAGTCGTTTTTGCCATTATCCACGCTATTCCCGGAAACCCTGCACAGGTAATCCTCGGCCAAAGAGCAACAAAAGAAGCGATCGCTACGCTTACCGAACAATTAGGCTTGAATAATCCTTGGTACATACAATATTTTGACTATATTAAAGCACTCCTTCATGGTGACTTGGGAACTTCATTACGGACAAGGGGTCCAATTAATGAAGAAATTTGGCCCTACCTAGCAGCAACGATTGAACTTGCCGTTGTGGCAATGATTATCGCTGTTGTTGTTGGGGTGAATGCAGGGATTATCAGTGCATGGTTTTCAAAATCATGGTTTGATTATGTAGCAATGGTCCTTGCCCTTGTAGGAGTATCCCTTCCGATCTTCTGGCTTGGTTTAATGGAGCAATGGGCGTTTTCTATCCACTTAGGCTGGTTTCCAACCACTGGACGCGAAGATGTCAGAGACCCGGTTTCGGCAATTACAAATTTATATCTGGTCGACACCTTACTGCAAGGTAGGTTTGACCAATTTGCTACCGTTTTAAAGCATTTGGTTTTACCAAGTTTCGCCCTGGCAACCATTCCAATGGCCATCATCGCAAGGATGACACGGGCTACTATGCTTGAGGTTATGCGGTCTGATTATATTCGAACAGCGCGGGCAAAAGGGCTTAGAATGTTTTGGGTAGTGTACAAGCATTCATTGAAAAATGCCGTTATCCCTGTTTTAACTGTAATCGGTTTACAAATGGGACTTTTGTTAGGCGGAGCAATCCTAACCGAAACCATTTTCGGCTGGCCTGGAATTGGACGTTACTTATACGATGCCATTGCCTATCGGGATTATCCGGTAATACAGTCAGGAATCCTGATCATCGCTGCAATCTTTGTTTTAATTAACTTAATTGTCGATCTGTTGTATGTATTTGTTGATCCACGAATAAAGTACACGAAGTAGGAGGGATTTTAAGTGGCTGAACTTGCAAAGAATACAGTCGAGATCAATTCGGCAGCCGTTGAAGAAGAAAAGCTTACACCTCCGTGGAAGGAAGCAGTACAAGCGTTTTACAAAAATAAATTAGCTGTTATTGGTTTGGCGATTGTTCTATTTTTCATTGTTTTAGCGATAGTAGCGCCTTTAATCGCACCTTATAGCTATAAAGAGCAGGTGCTGGCTGAAAGGCTGCAGGCTCCATCCGGAAAACATTGGTTTGGAACGGATGATTTTGGACGCGATATTTTCTCACGGATTGTCTATGGAGCAAGAATCTCTTTATGGGTAGGATTTTTCTCTGTGTTAGGATCCGTAGTTATTGGGACACTTTTAGGAATTGTCGCTGGATATTACGGCCGCTGGGTAGATACGATTATTTCTCGTATTTTTGATATTATGCTGGCTTTCCCTAGTATTCTATTAGCGATTGCGGTTGTGGCAATTTTGGGACCTTCATTGCAAAATGCGTTAATTGCGATTGCAGTTATTAATATCCCAAACTTCGGCCGACTTGTACGTTCAAAGGTTCTTAGTGTTAAACAGGAAGAATATATTATGGCGGCACGGGCTGTAGGAATGAAGGATACGAGAATTTTGTTAAAGCATATTCTGCCAAACAGTATCTCGCCAGTAATTGTACAGGCAACACTTGCAATTGCAACAGCGATTATCGAAGCGGCAGCATTAGGTTTCCTTGGTCTGGGTGCTCAAGCACCAACGCCAGAATGGGGGAAAATGCTTTCGGATTCCAAGCAATATCTTGTACAGGCACCGTGGACATTGTTTTTCCCTGGTATCGCCATCATGCTGACTGTACTGGGATTCAACCTAATGGGTGATGGACTGAGGGATGTCCTGGATCCGAAGATGAAGCAATAAAAAAAGAGACTCGATGAGAGTCTCTTTTTTTATTTGGCTAAATCTAAGATTTCCACTCAATAAGGGAGAAGCAGAAGGTATTTTACCAAAAGCGGTGAGTAAAAGAGGAGAACCGGTTTGTAAATGCTCCAAAGTGGTAGGTAAAGAGACAAAACTGGTGGGTAAACGAAATGAGGTTTCAAAATCCCAATGTTATTTTACTAAAAATGGTGATTTTCTATTCGAAAAGGTATTTAAATAAGAAAGATAACTTAGTTTTCAATAGATTAAATGATAAGCGGAAGGTATTTTACTAAAAGCGGTGGGTAAAAGGAGAGAACCGGAATGTAAATACTCTAAAGTGGAAGATAATGAAGAAAAACCGGTGGGTAAACAAAATGCGTTCAAATTCTAAACAGATGTTTACTAAAAATGGTAATTGTCTCCTTCAAAAGTAACTTTAAAAGAAAAGATGCTTTGGTCTTAAAAAAACTAAATTGGATACAAATAAAAATAATTGTATCCAATATTATAAAAAATATATTGAAAATTGCCATTTTTGCTGATATATTGATTATATTGTATCCAATCTAAAGAGGAGTGGATAAAATTTTGGGTAAAACAAGTGAAGATAAGTCAACAATCGTAAAATTTGTAACGAAGAGCCTCCGAAAAGCGATTTTGAATGGAACATTGAAAAAAGGCGACCGTCTAATCCAAGAAGAGTGGGCAGAACGACTAGAAGTTAGCCGAATGCCGATTCGTGAAGCGCTAACACAGCTTCAGATGGAAGGCTTAGTAGAAATGATTCCCCATAAGGGAGCCGTAGTTACTCCGATTACAAAAGACAACATTGAAGAAATCTACCATACACGTGCATTATTAGAAGGATTGGCTGTTGAAAAATCACTTCCTTTTTTAACAGAAGATGATAAAAAAAGATTAAAAGATATCCTTATCCAAATGGAAGAACTGGAAATATCAGATGCTACCAATGATCAATATATTCAGTTGAATGCTGCTTTTCACGAAACATTGCGGAAGGATTGTCCATGGCCGAGGGTTCAAAAAATGGTGGAAACTCTTGGAATCTCACCAATTGCACCGAATCTACTAGTTGATTATTACTGTGAAACACAGCGGGAGCATCGGATGATTTATGAAGCTGTTTTACGGGGGGATGCTGCAGAACTCCGTGCAGCCGTGGAATTTCATATTTTACGAACTAAGAATAATTTAATTCAGTATATGGAAGAGCTGAATAACTAAAAAGGGGGATTAGCAATGTTTGATTTTGCGATTATTGGAGGGGGAATTGTTGGTCTATCAACAGGTATGGCCATTTATCAACGTTTTCCTGATGCAAGAGTGGTTGTAATTGAAAAGGAGTCCGCTGTTGCACAACATCAAACCGGGCATAATAGCGGGGTAATCCATTCTGGTATTTATTATAAGCCAGGCAGCTTTAAGGCTCGCTTTGCGCGCCAAGGAAGCCAATCGATGAGGGAATTCTGTGAAACGCATGGGATTGAACATGATATTTGTGGAAAAGTCATTGTTGCTACCAAACAGGAAGAAATTCATCTTCTAGAGAATCTACATAAACGGGGACTAGAAAACGGTTTGAATATACAGCGCATTGGATCCGATGAATTAAAAGAAATTGAACCCCATGTAAATGGAGTTGGTGCTATACGAGTACCGATGGCAGGGATCGTAAATTATCGCCAAGTCAGTGAGAAATTTGCTGAGATCATTAAAGCAAACGGCGGTGAGATTCAATTAAATACAAAAGTAGAAAAAATCCACGAGGAATCAGATCAAGTGACGATTGAAACCTCACGAGGCACAATTAAAGCAAATATGGTTATCAATTGTGCCGGACTGCACAGTGACCGTGTTGCTGAAGCTGCAGGCTATAAAACAGACATGAAAATTGTCCCGTTCCGTGGTGAATACTTTAAATTAAAACCGGAAAAACGCTACCTTGTAAAACACCTTATTTATCCTGTTCCTAATCCTAAATTCCCATTCTTGGGTGTTCATTTTACCAGGATGATATCCGGTGAAGTCGATGCAGGTCCTAATGCTGTATTAAGCTTTAAACGGGAAGGGTATAAAAAAACGGATTTTAACGCGAAAGACCTTGCCGAAGTTTTAAGTTACGGAGGGTTTTGGAAACTTGCTGGTAAATTTATGAAAGAAGGATTAGAAGAATATGTCCGTTCCTTTAGTAAAAAGCAATTTACCAAAAGTCTTCAAGAATTAATACCTGAAATTCAGGAAGATGATCTGATTCCGGCTCCGGCGGGTGTGCGTGCCCAGGCCTTAAAGTATGATGGGAATATGGTAGACGACTTCAATATTATTATGGGAAAACGCTCTATCCATGTATGTAATGCTCCATCGCCGGCAGCAACAGCTTCGATTGAGATTGGGAAAGAGATCGTAAGGCGGATTCCTGCAGAAACAAAAATAATAAAATCCGCTATAATCGTTTAAATATTAAAAAGAGTTTGACAAGTAAGTTTTTAAGGTTTATACTATAAGTAACTTATATTTATAGTATGCTTTCCTTTTGAAAACTACCATTTCAAATTCGGGAACAATTATAAATAATCGAAAACAGGAAAAATAATAACAGACTGCCTATTCGCTACGATTCTATTTCCGTAGAACGACCAAGTGAACCCAAGCCAGTTGCAAAAAAGTAAATTCCTTATTGTTTAGGAATCCTTTTGCAACTGGCTTTTTTATATTTCCTGTTTTTAAAATATTAAATTCATTAAAAATCGGAGGAATGAAAGATGAGTATTGCACAAAAAACATTTGCGAAATTTGAAAGGGTTACGGAAAACTATGAAGTAAAGGTTCATCCACAGACGAACCGTTTATACCACATTCAGCTGTCAAAAGATAGCATTGTTAAATTCCTTAATCGTGTAGCCCAGGAAAATTATTCTGTTCAGCACTTGGAATACACACCATATGCTCGTATTCTTGTAGCTTCCTATTTATTAGACCAGGTAGGAGAAGAGTTTGGTGAAATCCTTCGCGGCATTGTTCATGACAGGGAATCAGGTGGCTTTACCCTTGGTTTAGAAGGTGTCACCGAAAATACAGACGAATATGTTATTTTTGCAACAGCCATCTCTCATTTATTAGGAAGTCCTAACCATGATTCTATGTCAGGAAAATATTATGCACGGTTTAGCGTAAAGGATACAGATAGCAGTGATTCGTATTTGCGCCAAGCGTATCGTTTATTTACCCTCCATACGGATGGTACGTTTGTGGATGAACCTACCGATTGGTTATTAATGATGAAGATGGTGGAAGAAAATGCAGTTGGCGGGGAATCACGATTATTACATCTTGATGACTGGAAGGAGCTCGACTATTATACTAGCCATCCGTTAGCAAACTACAAATTTACCTATAAAGCACCAAGAAGTAAAAATGTCGACCAAGAGATTGAGCGCCTAACTTTTTTCAATTATAATAACAAACCTGGTATGTGTTTTATCGATCAATTTGTGTACCCTGAAACAATTGAACAAGCAAAATATCTTCGTGACTTGTCTGCCTCAATGGAAAATGACGAGAGTGTAACGGAGTTGGAACTTCCAGTTGGAGATCTTGTTGTTGTTAATAATATTTTCTGGCTTCATGGCCGTGCAGCGTTTGAAAAGAATCCAAACTTAAATCGGGAATTACTTCGTCAGCGCGGACGATTTAATCAATAAAAATCATTATTTTGTACCCAACCCCTTTGGGTAAATATACAGACAAATTCATTTTCCTGGACCTTTGTTCAGGAATTGAATTTGTCTTTTTTATTTAGCTGTGTTAAAGGACAATGTTGATTTCGAACGACGTTGATTGGAGCGGAAGGCACGAAGACTCCTGTGGGAGTACGGGACAGGGGAGACCCCGCAGGAGCGAAGCGACGAGGAGGCTCCCCGAACCGCCCACGGAAAGCGAAGTGCCTGGAGCGGAAATCAACAACCAAGTTTAACATAGCCTTTAAAGAAACATTTGTTGAAAAATAGAACACAATAATATATTGTATTTTTAAAATATTTTTATTGAGTAAAAATACATATAGTTGTATATTTATAATATTATTGCAAAAGGAGCAATCAGATGGATATTTATCATGCAGTTACCAGTGATGTAAAAGATATTTATAAATTAATTCAAATTTATGCGGAAAAAGAAATTGTATTGCCGCGTACGTACTTATCACTTTATCAGCACTTACAATGTTTATATGTTATGAAAGAGAATAATAAAATACTAGGTGTAGCTGGTTTACATGTTTTAGGTCAGGATCTTGCAGAGATTCGTTCTTTAGTTGTATCTCCGGAGCATGCCGGGAAGGGGATTGGCCGTAAACTGGTAAATCGCCTTGTAGAGGATGCACCTGAACTTGGAATTAGCCGTGTAATGTCCTTCACCTATGAAACTGAGTTTTTCAAAAAGTGCGGCTTTGAAATTGTGGCAAAGGAGACTTTGCCTGAAAAGGTTTGGGTGGATTGTATGAACTGCCCTAAGTTTAATTGCTGTGATGAAGTAGCCATGATCAAATATATCGGATAAACGAAACACCTCATTTAGAACGAATGAGGTGTTTTTCATAACTAGGTTTATTAGAAATTATCTAAGTCTTCTTTGTGTTTTTTTAGTTTACGAATAACCGATGGCTGGCTGATACCAAGATATTTAGCTATTTCATAAGTGGATTTACAATGCTTTTGAGCTTTTTCCAGCATCCATTTTTCCACCAGATCTAATACAGTTTTAAGATCCGTTTCTTCTGTTATCAGATTTTCAATTAGGGAGACATCCTCCTCGTGTGTGGATCCATCACCCAAAATGGAAGTGGGGAGTGAATGCTGACGAATAATGGGTTCTTCGGTAGTTAAAACAAGTCTTTCAAGTAAGTTCTCTAATTCCCGAACATTCCCAGGCCATTTATAATTAAGTAGTTTTTCAAATAAGGAAGGGTGTAATTTTTTCGCCGTTTTATATTTCTTGTTCATTAACTCGATATAATGGTTAATTAATAGAGAAATATCTTCCTTTCGATTGCGTAGGGGAGGTATGGGAAGAGGAATTACATTTAATCTATAATATAAATCAAGACGGAATTCCCCTTTTTGCACCATTTCTTCTAAATTTTTATTTGTAGCTGTTACTAACCTAAAATCAACATGCCGCTCTTTCGTTCCGCCCACTCGGATAAACTTTTTTTCTTGTAAAACCTTTAATAATTTTGCTTGGATAGACAAGGGTAGTTCACCGATTTCATCTAAAAATAGCGTCCCTTCATGGGCTTGTTCAATCAATCCTGGTTTCCCATTTTTTTGTGCGCCTGTAAAGGAACCGGATTCATAACCGAACATTTCCGATTCAAATAAACTTGCTGGGATGGTTGTGCAATTTACTTCGATAAAAGGCTTCTTATGCCGGTTGCTATAAGAATGCAGTTTTCGGGCTAGCATGCTTTTTCCAACTCCAGACTCTCCTAACATCAACACTGTAGCATCGGTAGGGGCTACCCTCTGGATGGTTTTCGCGATTTGCTGCATTTCCTTACTTCGATAGAGGATATCCTCTCTGCCCTTTAATTCCTCCATCTCGATTTGATACTCTTTTAACTTTCTTTCTAATTGTTCGTATTGAGCCTGAAGGCTGCTAATTTCCGTTCGGTCAAGAGCGTAACTAATAACGCGGATGATTTCCCCCTTATCATTGTAAATGGGATAAGCGGTCGACATGATGACTTTTCCTTTTTTTGTGTTTTGCATAATTTGAATGGGTTTTTGTTCTGTGAGTACTTTTGCTGTAATCGAGGGCGTTAAGATCCCTAGTTCCTGAAGTTCAAAAATAGATTTCCCAATGTATTCTTTTGGTCCGTCTTCATAAACCGTCCAATGCTCACTATTGGTATACAAAATAACCCCTTTTTCATCCGTGATGGTGATATTGTTATTGGAAGTTTTTACAATGGTCTCTAAAATAATTTCTGCTATCGACATGGGCGCTCCTTTTCTACCTTGTAATCTACTATAAATATAATTCAGAATCGAATTAATAATCAATAAGTGAATCAAAATAATCTACTTTTAATTCGAAAATGAATCGATTTTTTAAAAAAGTTCGACTTTTTTGTCTAAATTAAGGGAAATTACTGTTGGCACGGTAATTGCATTAAATATAGATGTATATCGATAAAATTGGGGGGGGATGTTTAGTGGGGATTCAAAATCATGAACTGAAACATGATCTGAAGACAAGGCATGTAACCATGATTTCGATTGGCGGTGTTATCGGTGCCGGCCTATTTATAGGAAGTGGAACGATGATTATGTCGGCAGGACCGGGTGCATTGATTTCTTATATCATTGCAGGATTAATGATTGTTCTAGTCATGCGGATGCTGGGAGAGATGGCAGTTGTAAACCCTGATAGTGGTTCGTTTGCTACTTACGCGCAGCAGGCCTTTGGTCCGTGGGCCGGGTATACGATTGGCTGGTTATACTGGTTCAATTGGGTGATTATTGTAGCGATTGAAGCAACCTTATTGGGAACGTTTGTTCACAATTGGATTCCTTCCATACCTGCGTGGGTGGCAAGTTTAGTCTTTCCTATTTTAATGACTGCTACGAATGTCTTCTCGGTTAAAGCCTATGGGGAGTTTGAATACTGGTTAGCTTTTATTAAGGTTTCTGCCATTATTATTTTTCTATGTGTAGGTACAGTAATCATTTTTGGTTGGTTTCCAGGAGTTAAAGCGACAGGGATTACCAGCCTGATGTCAGGTTCAGGCTTCTTCCCGCATGGATGGATGCCTGTACTACTAAGTGTCATCTTTATTACCTTCTCACTATCAGGGAGTGAGGTAGCAGCGATTGCAGCGGGAGAGTCCGAAAATCCGGAAAAGAATATTATTAAGGCGATCAATGCTGTAGTTTGGCGGCTTCTGCTTTTCTTTGTCGGTTCCGTAGCTATTTTAGTTATGATTATTCCGCAAAATGCCAAGGATTTGTTGCAATCACCTTATGCCAGTGTTTTCGATATGGCCGGTCTTCCCGCTGCTGCTCAAGTCATGAATGGAATTATTTTCATTTCGCTTCTTTCTGTTTTGAATTCCGGACTTTATACAAGTTCGCGGATGCTATACTCTCTATCAAAAAAGGGAACGGCGCCAAAATTCCTATCACGAGTCAGCAAAAGGGGGATTCCGCTTTGGGCCTTAGCTGTAAGCGTTATCTTTACCTATATATTCACAACGTTTAAATTTGTCTCGCCGAATGGATTGTTTGTATTTTTGGCTAATGCTTCTGGTGGTGTAACCATCGTGATGTATATTTTTATAGCCTTCTCCCATATACGCTTGAGATTAAGAGCAGAAAAAAATGATCCTAAGAAACTTAAAGTGAAAATGTGGTTATTTCCTCACTTAACCTATGCTACGATTATCGCCCTATTTATTATATTTGTTGCCCAAGCTTTTATCGATTCAATGCGTGAACAATTCTATCTTACTTCACTTCTTACGATCCTCGTAATTGGTTCTTACTTTCTTTTTTTTCGAAAAAAGGAGAAGGTCAAAAACCAGTCGGATATTGGATTTAATTCTGAAAAAATAGTAAATGATTAATTATTTTATGAACGAAAGGATGAGCATAATGAGTTTTGCAAAAATGAATACAAATTTACCAGGGGAAAAATCAAAAAGTTTAGTTGAAAGACGTGAAAATATCGTACCAAAAGGCGTGAGCTATGGGGTTCCGGCTTTTGCTGAATCAGCCGATGGGGCGCTGATCAAAGATGTGGATGGGAATACCTTTATTGATTTTGTTGGAGCAATCGGAGTACAAAACGTAGGACACAGTCATCCGAAAGTGAAACAAGCATTACATGAACAAGTGGATCAATTTATCCATACAGGTTTTAATGTAATGATGTTCGAATCCTATATTGAGCTTGCTGAAAAACTTGCTAGTCTCGCACCAGGGCAACATGAGAAGAAAGTACTTTTACAAAATAGCGGTGCAGAAGCGGTTGAAAATGCCGTGAAAATTGCACGAAAGTATACTAAAAGACAAGGGATTATTTCTTTTTCAAGGGGATATCACGGCCGGACCTTAATGACGATGACCATGACAAGTAAGGTTAAGCCTTATAAATTTGAATTTGGACCGTTTGCTCCTGAGGTTTATAGAGCGCCGTTTCCGTATATGTACAGACGCCCTGATGGGTTAACAGAAGAGCAGTATGAAGATTTTGTGCTTGAGGAATTTCGTAATTTCTTTGTAAGTGATGTGGCACCGGAATCAATTGCAGCCGTTGTGATGGAGCCGGTCCAAGGTGAAGGTGGATTTATTGTTCCTGGAAAACGCTTCGTACAGGGAGTCTCTCAATTGTGTAAAGAAAATGGAATTCTTTTTATCGCAGATGAGATTCAAACTGGATTTGCCCGTACCGGCCGTTACTTTGCTATTGAGCATTTCGATGTGGTTCCAGACCTGCTTACGGTATCAAAATCCATGGGAGCGGGCGTACCAATCAGCGGTGTGATTGGACGTAAAGAAATTATGGACGCAGCAGATCCAGGGGAACTTGGCGGAACCTATAGCGGCAGCCCATTGGGATGTAAAGCGGCCTTAGCTGTCTTGGATATTATTGAAGAAGAAGGGTTAAATCAGCGCGGGGAAGAAATCGGAAAAATCGTCATGGATAAGTTTAAGGTATTCTATGACAAATTTGATTGCATTGGTGATATAAGAGGACTTGGGGCCATGTGTGCCATTGAGATTGTAAAGGATCGGAAAACAAAAGAGCCGGCAAAAGATTTGACCAATCAGATTATTAAGGAAGCGAACAAACGAGGATTGTTAATCTTAAGCGCGGGTATATATAGCAATGTCCTTCGTCTGCTTATGCCGCTGGTCATTACCGATGAGCAATTGGCGGAAGGGTTAACCATTTTAGAGAATTCCATTGAGGCAGCGCTCGTTTCTTCTGGCAGCGTTAGTTTAGTATAAACGTATAATTTTTATGAGAAATAATAGAAAAGGAGAATTCTTATGAGCACACATTTAATGCAGATCAACGGGGAAAGTGTTGAAAGTGAAAGTAAGGAAATGATTAAGGTAATTAACCCCGCGAATAATCAGGTGATCGCAGAAGTTCCAAAAGGGGGAATGGTTGAAGCGAAAAAGGCGGTAGATGCAGCATTTGCCGCTTTTAAGGAATGGTCTGTTAAAACGGCTGAGGAACGCAGTCAATTATTAATGAAATGGTTTCAATTGATAGATGAAAATAAAGAAGAACTCGCACGGATTATGACAGAAGAGCAAGGGAAGCCCTTGAAAGAGGCGTTGGGTGAGATTATTAATGCGAACAGCTATGTTTCCTGGTATGCAGAAGAAGGAAAACGGATTTATGGCGAAACGATTCCATCCTCCCATCCGAATAAACGAATTCTTATTCAGAAACAACCGGTAGGTGTAGTTGCAGCGATTACACCATGGAATTTCCCTGCCTCGATGATTACTAGAAAGGTAGCACCTGCACTGGCAGCCGGTTGTACGGCTGTTATTAAGCCGGCCACTCAAACTCCGTTAACGGCCTTAAAGATGGTTGAGCTTGGACATTTGGCTGGAATTCCAAAAGGCGTGTTAAATGTCGTGACTGGAGATTCCCGGGCAATTGGTGATGCTTGGCTGCAAGATGAGCGCGTTCGTAAACTAACATTTACCGGTTCGACAGAGGTTGGTAAGATGCTAATGAAGGGTGCGGCAGATACCGTTAAGAAAATTTCTTTAGAATTAGGCGGTCATGCGCCGTTTATCGTGATGGATGATGCAAATATTGATAAGGCGGTTGAAGGGGTTGTTGGCTCGAAGTTCAGGAATGCCGGTCAAACTTGTATTTGTACGAATCGTATCTATGTTCATGAATCAATTGAAGCCGAATTTAATGAAAAATTCCGTGAAGCCGTTGCAAAATTAAAGATTGGAGATGGATTAGATCAAGGAACAGACATTGGTCCAATGATTGATTCACATGCAATTGATAAAGTAAAGGAACAAATTGATGATGCTCTTAGTAAGGGCGGGAAACTGCTTCAAGGCGGCAGCAGAGCTAATATTGCAGAGGGTTACTTTTTTGAGCCGACAATTATCACAAATGCTGGGGATGAAATGCTTTGTATGAAAGAGGAAACGTTTGGACCGCTGGCACCGGTGGCAACGTTTAAAACAGAAGAGGAAGTACTTGAGAGAGCGAATAATTCAATATACGGATTGGCTGCCTATGTTTATACGGAAAGCCTAAGCAGAGCGATTCGGATTAGTGAAAAGCTTGAGTATGGAATCGTCGGGCTAAATGATGCACTTCCAACGGTTGCACAGGCACCGTTCGGAGGATTTAAAGAAAGTGGTCTAGGACGCGAAGGCGGACATTACGGGATTGATGAATATCTCGAAGTAAAATATGTATCGATTGCGTTTTAAAATATTAATGCAAGGAACCTCATATATATAGGGGTTCTTTTTTTTATGGGAATAAAAAGGGGAGAACTAAATATTGACTAAAATTGAAATACTCAATATAATCAGAAAAAAGTAACATTTCATGTGAGGAGATATAACATGGACGTCATTGATGAATTATATCGCACTTTAGAATTTCAATTTGATCCCAAAGAATTAGTTCATATCTTGCAAGAAATAAAGATTTATAAGGAAAAAGAAATAGTTCAAATTAAAAACAAAATTATAAAGTACGAAGAAAAAAGAAGAACACATGAGGCTTGGTATCAATCATTACCAGCTATAAAAAAGTTTTTCACAGGACGTCCCCCCAGCCATCATCAAGCAGTTGAGTACCTTGTTAATGTGAAACAGCGATTAATGAACATAGAAGATATTAAGAGAAAAATTAATGATTTAGAGAGAATTATAGTTATGGTGCAAAACGAGGAGAAACAAGCTATTGTTCTTTCTCATAGTGTTATAGAGGAACTTAAAAGCTATAAAGGAATAGGGGGACAATCGTAATGACAATACATGCCATTCATACAGGTCTTGATACGATCTGGGTTGTTCTGACTGCAGCCATGATTTTATTAATGGAAGGCGGATTTGCTCTGCTTGAAGCAGGCTTTGTTCGCTCGAAAAACAGTGTGAATATTATTATGAAGGTATTTGCCGATATTACGATTGGTACACTTTGTTATTACTTAGTCGGCTTTGCACTTATGTATGGTTCAGACCTTTTGGGTGTAATTGGTACGGATGGATTCATGTTAAAAGGGAATTTTACCCATTTAAAATTATCTATTTCGACGGATACCTTTTGGCTTTTTCAAGGTGCTTTTGTTATCGCAGTAATTTCCATTGTTTCTGGTGCTGTAGCGGAGAGAATTAATTTCCGTGCCTATCTTTTATATGTCCTATTGATGACGATGTTCATCTACCCCATTGCCGGGCATTGGGTGTGGGGAGGCGGCTGGTTAGGGAAATTGGGGATGGAAGATTTTGCAGGCTCAGCCGTTATACATGCGTTGGGAGGATTCTCGGCATTAGCCGCAGCCATTTTAATCGGACCAAGGAAAGGTAAATTTACGTCAAAAAACTCCTCGTCCATTGCTTTGCCTAGCAACCTGCCTCTTGCTTCAGTAGGAGCATTTTTATTATGGTTCGGCTGGTTTGGATTTAATGCTGGAAGTACACTGACAGCTACTGATGTGAGAATAGGTCACATCGCGATTGTAACCATGTTATCAGCTGCTGCAGGCGGAGCAACCGCATTAATCTATACTTTATTCCGATACGGTCGCTCGGATGCCCCGTCTGTCATTAATGCCTCCCTCGCCGGGCTTGTGGGAATAACAGCTGGCTGTGCCTTTGTAAGCGACCAGTCATCCATCTTAATAGGGGCAATTTCTGGTTTGTTGATGATGGGTGCGGCGAATTGGTTGGAAGCAAAGCGGATCGATGACCCAGTTGGCGCATTTCCAGTGCATGCTGTTTCTGGTGTATGGGGAACAATTGCTGTCGGTCTTTTCGCAACAAAAGGGGGCCTTTTAGAAGGAGGGGGCTGGCATTTATTATTGATTCAGTTGTTAGGATTAATCATATTATGCGGATGGGGATTCCTGCTTACATGGGCAGGTTTAAAGCTCATCAATAAATGGGTACCAATTCGAGCCTCAAATGATGAAGAAGATCTTGGTCTGGATATAAGTTACCATGGTATCATGGCAACCCATACATCCCCTGAGTTCCTCCAAGTGAATGATTATTTAAATAGAAATGAAGATTAAAGGTAAAAATGAAAAAATCGTTAAAGCTCCAAGCTTTAACGATTTTTTTATTCGCCTCTCTAAAAAGTGGAAAGTTTATTGTGTGTACAAAACGAGATAAAATGGATAAAATATTAGTAATATTAAACCGATAAATCCAATAAGAAAGGTTAGATTAAATTGTCAAAATCTATCCGCTCTATACCACGACCGCTTGTCAGGACAAATCAATCGGTCATTGTTATATGTTCTGTTTTAACATTATTTTCGGGCCAAGAATGGTTTTTACTGATACCATTTATATCTGGTCTCCTTGGACTGTTTTTTGGGTTTAATCCCATTATGCAGATTGCAAAGAGATTTTTGCGTAAAGAGCCAAAGGCTTACATTCCTGAAGATTGGGATCAACAGCAATTTAACCAAAAAATTGCCGTTATATGTTTAGGATTAAGCTTCATAGGCTTTATTACAGGATGGAATACAGTCGGTTATGTATTTACTATTCTTGTTGCAATAGCAGCTTTCGTTGCAATATTAGGATTTTGTATTGGATGCTTCATCCATTATCAATGGAAAATGTACTCTTATAGAAGAAACAAAAACCACTCTAATTAGAAAAGAGAAAGCAGAATCCTGCAAACTGTGGGCGTTCTGCTTTTTTATTTGTATAAAAAATGTATAATCTAACAAGGAAAAATGAAAGCGTTTTCAGTATATTTTTATTAAAATTTCAATTAAAACTGATAATTTAGTACTTTTGATATTGAATAATTATTAATCTGTAAGTATAATAATTCATTAAGAAGACGAATTCGGGAGATGAAAAGATTGAAGGTTGCGATTATCGGTGGAACGGGATACGGGGCAATTGAATTAATCAGATTAATTAATAAACATCCATATTTAGAAATTGGTACCGTTGTATCTAACTCGCAAGCAGGTACCCAATTTAGTGAAGCATATCCGCACTTGTTGAATATAGTAGATTTATCGCTCGAAACATTTGACCCAAGTGAATTAAGCAAAAATAATGAAATGGTTTTTCTTGCAACTCCTTCAGGTGTAAGTAAGGACATGGTTCCGCAGCTTTTAAAAGCCGGAATCAAATGCGTAGACTTATCCGGTGACTTCCGACTAAGGTCTACTGTTGAATACGAATCGTGGTATAAACATTCACCCGCAGATGAAAATTATTTAAATCAGGCTGTCTATGGACTTAGTGAAATTTACACAGAAAATATAAAGAATGCTAATCTGCTTTCCAATCCGGGGTGCTACCCAACGGCAGCTACACTTGGGCTTTTACCAATTTTGAAAACAAGTTTAGCAGATTATAAGTCTATTATCATTGATGCAAAATCGGGGGTATCTGGAGCAGGAAGAGGGCTTTCATTAACCTCACACTACGGAGAAATAAATGAAAACATAAGGGCCTATAAACTTGGAGCCCATCAACATATACCGGAAATTGAGCAAACTCTTAGTGATGAAGCGCAAACACCGATCACAATCTCCTTTACAACTCACTTAGTGCCCATGACAAGAGGAATCATGTGTACGACTTATATAAACTTAAAGGATAATATTTCAACTGAAGAAGTGCATGAATTATATGATGAATTTTATAAAAATAAGCCGTTTGTAAGGGTAAGACCAATAGGTAACCTTCCTTCAACTAAAGAGGTCCTTGGCAGTAATTATTGTGACATCGGGTTGCATGTTGATCCACGGACCGCCCGTCTAACCATTATTTCGGTGATTGATAACCTAGTAAAAGGGGCTGCAGGGCAAGCAATTCAAAATGCAAACATTATGAACGGTTGGGATGAACAGACTGGGCTTAGCGATATTCCAATGTATCCATAGAACATTATTTTTGGGAAGCACAGGAGGGAAAACTTGATGCAAGCAATTTCTAATCATAAAGTGGTTGTCTTAAAAGAAAAAGGCGTTACCTTACCAAAGGGATTTAACGCAGGCGGGATGAATTGCGGGATTAAAAAGGGAAAACTGGACTTAGGCTATATCGTTTCGGAAGTTCCCGCTACAGCGGCCGGGGTATATACAACAAACATCTTTCAGGCAGCGCCGTTAGTCGTTACACAAGAAAGCATTGCGAAAGAACATAAAATTCAGGCTGTGCTTGTGAATTCTGGTAATGCCAATGCTTGCACAGGGGAACAGGGACTAAAAGATGCCTCCACAATGCAAAAGGCTTTTGCCAATGAATTGGGAATACCTGAACACCTTGTTGCTGTAACTGCAACGGGCGTAATCGGAGAATTGCTTCCAATGGAAAAAATCAATCCGGGAATCGGCCAAATTTTACAGGCAGAAAATGAGGCTGAAGAAAACTTTATACAAGCGATTTTAACAACAGATACGGCTGTGAAGCATATTGCGGTCCAAACTCAAATTGACGGGAAAACAGTCAGTATTGGCGGAGCTGCAAAGGGCTCGGGAATGATACATCCAAACATGGCAACCATGCTTGGTTTTATTACAACTGATGCAAATATAGCCCATGAGGATCTTCTTTTTGCCCTTAAAGAGGTGACAAATCAAACCTTTAATATGATTACCGTTGATGGGGATACAAGTACAAATGATATGGTGTTGGTTATGGCCAACGGACTTGCAGAAAACAATCTACTAACTAAAGATCATCCTGATTGGGATGGATTTGTAACGGGTTTAAAAATCGTTTCCGAGGAGCTGGCTAAAAAGATTGCCCGTGATGGTGAAGGAGCAACAAAATTAATCGAGGTAACCGTTGAAGGAGCACAAAATCAGAAGGATGCAAGCATAGTCGGGAAATCTATTATTTCTTCCAGTCTGGTTAAAACGGCTATCTTTGGAACGGACGCAAACTGGGGCAGAATTGTTACGGCGATTGGTTATAGTGGTGTGCAAATTCAGCCTAATGCCATCAAGGTAGCGATTGGGCCTTACCAAGTGTTTGAAAATGGCTTGCCTTGTCCATTCGATGAAGCGGAAGTTAAAAACTATTTAGAGCAGGAAACCATCAAAATTTTTGTTGAATTAAATCTAGGAAATCACAGTGCTACAGCCTGGGGATGCGATTTAACCTATGATTATGTCAAAATCAATGGATCCTATCGCACATAGAGGAGGGGCACAAAAGTGAAATACCTAGTTATCAAGTGTGGCGGCAGTGTGTTAGAAAATCTGCCGAGATCATTTTATGAGGATATCGTAAAAATCCACGAATCGGGCGAGTGGACTCCTATTATTGTCCACGGTGGAGGCCCTTTAATTACAGGATTACTTAAAAACTTAAATGTTGAAACCACCTTTGTGAACGGCCTGCGCGTAACGAGCCTTCAGGTTCTGGATATCGTGGAAATGGTACTAAGCGGGTCAGTTAATAAACAAGTGGTTAGAAATATTATTGAAGCGAGCGGTAATGCTTATGGTGTCAGCGGGGTAGATGGCTCTCTTTTAAAGGCGAAACCGGTGGGGAATTCCGAAGTAATTGGTTTTGTCGGCGAAGTTGTCGAAGTGAACAAAAGTGTAGTGGAAGGCATCATTGATCAGGGATATATTCCCGTCATATCACCAATTGGAATTGATGAAAATGGGCAGCGTTACAACATAAATGGGGATATTGCTGCAAGCGCCGTTGCGAAAGTGTTAGAAGCAAACCTTTGCTTTATCAGTGATATTCCAGGAATTTTAATTGAAGCAAATGGTGAAAAGAAGAAGCTTGATCAAGTATCGAAGGCGGCAGTTGAGGAATTGATTCAAAATAAAACCATCTATGGAGGAATGATTCCAAAGGTTACCGCCGCAATTGACGGACTTGTTCACAATATACCAGAGGTTGCCATTATCAACGGCTTTGAGAAAAATAGTCTAATAGACTATGTAAACGGTAAAAAGATTGGTACGAAAATCGTTCTAGAAGAGGAGATTGTGTAATGGCAAATAACACTTCCGTTTCCCTTGAATCGCCACTAATGGCTACATACAATCGTTTCCCAGTTACATTAGTAAAAGGAAAAGGAAGCTATGTGTGGGACGACAAAGGAATTCAATTTTTAGATTTCACTTCTGGTATTGCTACATGTAATTTAGGTCATGTACCGGATTCAGTTAAAGAAAAACTTGAGGAACAAGTCCAAAATTTATGGCATTGCTCCAATCTCTATAATATACCGAATCAACAGGAACTTGCTGCCCTTTTAACAGAAAACAGCTGTGGGAATCAAGTTTTCTTTTGCAACAGCGGCGCGGAAGCAAATGAGGCAGCCATTAAATTGGCACGTCGATATGCACAAAAGGTAAAAGGGACGGACTCTTATGAAATTGTCACTTTCGAGCAATCCTTTCACGGCAGAACCTTGGCGACCCTCTCAGCTACGGGCCAAGAGAAAATTCAACAGGGATTCTTGCCTTTGGTTCAAGGCTTCCGCTATTTACCTTTTAATGATAACGAAGCAATTGAACAGCTGGCGGAAATCAAACCTGCTGCCGTTTTACTTGAACTTGTTCAAGGTGAAGGAGGAGTCATTCCAGCAAACAAGGAATGGGTAAAGAAACTCGCATTAATTTGTGAAGCGAACGATATTTTATTGATGGTTGACGAAATCCAAACGGGCATCGGACGGACCGGTACATTGTTTGCTTATGAGCAATACTCCATTGAACCGGACGTAATAAGTGTTGCCAAAGGTCTTGGCTCCGGTTTTCCAATCGGGGCAATTATCGCTAAAGAAAAGGCGGCAAAAGGGTTTGATCCGGGCAGCCACGGCAGCACCTTTGGTGGAAATCCTTTGGCCACTGCTGCAGGTGTTGCAACCATCACCCATATTGTAGAAAGCCAATTATTAAAACATGTTGAAGAAATCTCAACTTACTTGGATGTTGAGTTCCAAACTTTAAAAGATAAGTATTCGTTTATAAAAGGTATTCGTGGAAAAGGCTTGCTGAAGGGGATTGTCGTCGAAGTGAATGCGGCGGAAATCGTACAAAAAGCAATCGGCAACAAGCTTCTTATTCTTACAGCGGGGCCAAATGTGGTTAGGGTACTGCCACCATTAACGGCAACAGTAGAAGAAATCAATGAATTTATCAACAAGTTAGAAAAGACATTCCAAAGTATATAGAAAGGCGAGTGAGGAAAGTGGAGCAAGGATATCTTACTTTGGAAACTGGAGAAGTTTTTGAAGGAATTTTAATTGGTGCAAATAAGGACTCTCTTGGAGAAGTCGTTTTTAATACAAGTATGACCGGTTATCAAGAAATCATCACCGATCCATCCTATGCAGGACAGATCATTACCTTTTGCTACCCAATCATCGGGAATTATGGAATTAACGCAAAGGATGATGAAAGTGTCCATCCGGCCCTTTCCGGGGTAATCATTGGGGATTTGTGTGAAACGCCAAGTCACTATCAGTCTATCAGTAAATTCTCAGAAAAGCTGATGGAGGCAGGTGTTCCCGGGATTGCAGGGGTAGATACAAGACTCTTAGTCAAAACCATCCGCAGCCGCGGAACAGTAAAAGGTTTTTTAAGTACTAAAAAGGTGGAAGGGATTGCTTCAACACTGAATTCTTCCCTCTGGGTGGAAAAAGTATCAACGAAAAAAATTCAATATTTTAAAAACAATGGACCACATGTAGTGTTAATGGACTTTGGATTTAAAAAGTCGATTTTAACAGCATTGTTAGCGGAGAATTGCTCGGTGACCATCGTACCTTATAACACTCCTTTTGAAAAAATAAAAGCCTTAAATCCAGATGGAGTTCTTTTTAGTAATGGACCTGGAGATCCAATGGAATTGAAAAAGTGGTTCCCGGAAATCAAGAAAATTTGCCAGCACTTCCCGACATTAGGGATTTGTCTTGGGCACCAGCTAATAGCGCTTGCCTTCGGTGCAAAAACGGAAAAACTTGCATATGGACACCGCGGAGGCAATCATCCAGTGAAAGAATTAATGACTGGAAAGGTGAAAATCACTGCACAAAACCACGGCTATGTAGTGGTTGACAATAGTATTGACACAGATGTATTTGCTGTAACCTATCGCAATGTCAATGACAAGTCTATCGAAGGGCTAAAGCACCATCAGTACCCTATTCAAACGGTTCAATTTCATCCGGAGGCACATCCTGGACCAAGCGATACAGCACATATCCTTACAGAGTTTGTAAAAGAAATTACTTCCTTGGGAGAGACACGTTATGCCGTTAAATAAAAATCTAAAGAAAGTTCTCGTCATTGGCTCTGGACCAATTGTGATCGGTCAGGCCGCAGAATTTGATTATGCGGGAACACAAGCATGTATAGCCCTTAAAGAAGAGGGAATCGAGGTTGTTTTAATCAATAATAATCCGGCTACAATCATGACGGATGAAACGGTTGCTGACAAGGTTTATATTGAACCACTCAATGTTACAGCCATTGAAAAAATTATTATGAAAGAAAAGCCGGATGGTATTATCGGAACACTTGGCGGGCAAACAGGTTTAAACCTGACTGTTGAGCTATATGAACAGGGCATTTTACAAAAATATGGTGTGGCGTTGTTAGGGACTCCTGTCGAATCGATTAAAAACGGTGAGGATCGTGAAAAATTCCGTAATTTAATGATTGAAATCGATGAGCCGATTCCTGAATCAGCCATAATTCATAGCTTTGAAGAGGGAGTACAATTTGTCAAAGAAATCGGCTATCCAGTTATTATTCGACCTGCCTATACCCTTGGAGGGGATGGCGGTGGTTTTGCCCATAATGATGATGAACTCGAAAGTGTTCTTAAAAAAGGGCTAGCAGCTAGTCCAATCCATCAAGTGTTGGTAGAGAGAAGCATCAAAGGTTGGAAAGAAATTGAGTACGAGGTTATGCGTGATGCAAATGATACCTGTATCATTGTCTGCAATATGGAAAATATGGACCCTGTTGGCGTTCATACGGGTGATTCAATTGTAGTCGCTCCATCGCAAACCTTGACAGATGTACAATACCAGATGCTCCGTGATTCTTCGGTCAAAGTCATTCGTGAATTGGGGATTATCGGCGGCTGTAATATTCAGTTCGCTCTTCATCCTGAATCCAATCAATATTATATTATCGAAGTAAATCCGAGGGTCAGCCGTTCATCTGCATTAGCCTCGAAAGCAACCGGTTATCCGATTGCCCGGATGGCAGCAAAATGCTCAATTGGCTACCATTTAGATGAGATTATCAATCCGATAACAGGAAATACCTTTGCTTCCTTCGAACCAGCAATTGATTATATCGTTGTCAAACTGCCGCGTTTTCCATTTGATAAATTTCCCGAGGCAGATCGTACATTAGGCACGCAAATGAAGGCAACTGGGGAAGTAATGGCGATTGACCGCACGTTTGAAGGGGCTTTAAATAAAGCAATTCGCTCGATGGAAATGAATATTTTTGGGCTTTGCACAAAGACTTATCAGCACCTAGGAGAGGCTGCTCTGTTTGAAAAACTGAAGACAGCCAATGATCAGCGTCTATTTGTCATTGCAGAGGCGTTTAAAAGGGATATTTCTTTTAATAAAATTCAGGAACTTACCCAGATTGATCCGTGGTTTTTATATAAAATTTGCTTGATTGTTGATTTAGAAAAGGATTTAGCTTCCTATACCTGGGATGAGGTTCCGGCCTCACTGTTAAAGGATGCGAAACGGAAAAATATTTCTGACAAACTGCTTTCGCAAATTTATGATATTCCGGAAAAACAGATCAGACTTAAATGGAAGGTTCTTAACTGGAAACCAGGCTATAAGATGGTTGATACCTGTTCGGCGGAATTCGATGCCGTTACACCATACTATTATTCTACTTGGATGGGCTATGACGAGGTTGAGGTGTCTAATAATAGAAAGATTCTTGTTATTGGGTCCGGTCCGATTCGAATTGGCCAGGGAATTGAGTTTGATTACTGTTCGGTTCATGCTGCAAAAGCAATAAAGAAAATGGGCTATGAAGCGGTTGTGATTAATAATAATCCTGAGACTGTCAGTACAGATTATTCTGTTGCGGATCGTCTTTACTTTGAACCGTTGGCTGCAGAGGATGTTCTCCATGTCATTGAAAAGGAGAATATCGAAGGAGTTCTCATCCAATTCGGCGGGCAAACAGCGATTAACTTGGCACATACTTTACAAGAAGAAGGAATAAAGATTCTTGGAACGCCAGTTGAAAATGTCGATCGCTTGGAGGATCGTAAAGAATTTTATCAGCTTCTTGAAGACCTGAAAATACCTCATATCGAAGGTAAAACGGTCTCCCATGCAGATGAGCTGGTGGAAGCCGCAGAAAAATTAGGCTATCCTGTTTTGGTTCGTCCATCTTATGTCATCGGCGGGCAATCGATGTTTACGATTTTTTCAGAAGAGGAACTTCAAAGTTATATCGAACAATTACAGGAAAATTCGCAGGAGAGTATGTGGCCATTATTAGTTGACCGATATTTGCCAGGATTAGAATGTGAGATTGATGTCATCAGCGATGGCGTAAATATTGTCGTTCCGGGAATATTTGAACATATTGAAAAAGCCGGGGTTCACTCTGGGGATAGTATCTCGATTTTCCCACCGATTACGATGTCTCATTCGGTGAAGGAAACGCTCATTGACTATGCAAACCGAATTGCAATGTCTGCTGAAATTATTGGGATGATGAATATCCAATTTGTCATCTATGAAAATCAAGTTTTTGTGCTTGAAGTAAACCCACGTTCATCAAGAACGGTGCCGATTATCAGCAAAGTAACAGGAGTATCGATGATTGAATGGGCGGTCAAGGTCCAGCTTGGTGTTTCTCTTACTGAAATCAGTGCCATATCGGGGCTGCTGCCGGAACCAAATTATTATTCAGTCAAAGCACCGGTGTTTTCTTCTACTAAATTAAAAGGTGTTGACCATGTTCTTGGACCGGAAATGAAATCGACGGGTGAGATTCTAGGTCTAGGTGCCAGTTTCAAAGAGGCATTGGCAAAGGCTGTCCCTTTCAAATCGCAAGATGAGGAAAAATATATTTTCTGTTCAATTTCAGACCGGGAAAAGTCCGCCAGCCTGCCAATCATACAGGGAATGGTGAACAATCAATATAAAATTGCTGCAACGGAAGGAACAGCATTATTTCTCGAAAAAAATGGTGTTGCCGTTGCAAATATCATAAAAGATGAAAAAGATGTAAATGAACTTTTCCGCCATCAAAAAGTAAGTGCGGTTATTAATATTCCAAATCAGGGACGGAACAAACTGAAATTTGGTTTTTATATCCGTGAACAAGCAACCCGCTACAATGTAAAAGTATTTACACATTTAGATACGGTAGAAGCGATGATGGGGCTTGATGATCAATTACGATCAGATTTTGAAGTTCTTACTGTAAGCGAATATTATAAAATTGGGATAGAGGTGTAATCGATGATTGAGACAATGCAAAAAAATGATTCAAAACAGTTTAACTTTAAAGGGAAAAACTTTTTGCAACTCTCGGATTTTACTACAGATGAAATTCTGTATTTACTAGATGTCGCCGTGGAACTAAAAGCTATGCAAAAACAAGGAAAGCCACATCCATACTTAAGCGGACAGGTATTAGGAATGATTTTTGACAAGTCCTCTACACGTACAAGAGTTTCCTTTGAAGTAGGGATGATGCAGCTAGGTGGACAGGCAATTTTCTTGAGCTCGAAGGATAGTCAGTTGGGAAGAGGGGAAAGCATTTCAGACACTGCGAAAGTGCTTTCCCGTTATGTGGATGCATTAATGATTCGTACCTTTACCCATGAATCGATTGAGGAATTTGCCCATCATGCTGAAATTCCAGTCATCAATGGCTTAACGGACTTACAGCATCCAACCCAGGTGATGGCAGATCTTCTTACGATTCTTGAACACAAAGGCAAGTTAGCCGGTTTAAAGATGTGCTATATTGGTGATGGGTATAATAATATGGCCCATTCCTTGCTTGAAGGGGCGCTTAAGGTAGGAATCGATATCAGTATTGCTAGCCCTGAAGGATATATGCCAAATCAAACGATTGTTGAGAATGCAAAGCAAATTGCCAAGGAAACAGGGGCACAAATCACGATTACTCATAATCCGGTTGAAGCCATTCAAAATGCTGATGTTGTGGTAACAGATGTCTGGACCAGTATGGGGCAAGAAGCTGAAACAGAAAAACGTCTAAAGGCATTCGAAGGCTTTCAGGTAAACGGAGATCTTTGTAAACATGCAAAAAGTGATTTCATCTTTTTACACTGTCTGCCGGCACACCGCGGGGAGGAAGTTACAGCTGATCTTATTGACGGTCCTCATTCAGTTGTTTTTGATGAAGCAGAAAATCGTCTTCATGCACAAAAAGCGATTTTAAAAGAATTCTTGCAAAAATAGTCTTTATTTTTTTGAATATTGATGTATAATAATACTATCAAATGAATTTAAATACAAAGATAGTGCGAGGAGATTAGTCATGGCAAAGGAAAAAATCGTATTAGCCTATTCAGGCGGTTTAGATACATCAGTATCAGTTAAATGGATTCAAGAAAAATATGGGTATGATGTTATTGCTTTAGGTCTTGATGTAGGGGAAGGAAAAGATCTTGAGGCAATCAAAAACAAAGCGTTAAATGTCGGCGCTATTAAAGCGATTATGATTGATGCCAAAGAATTGCTAGCAAAAGAATATATTTTACCAGCTTTAAAGGCGAATTGTTTATATGAAGGAAAATATCCACTTTCTTCTGCGATTTCTAGACCACTCATTTCTAAATTATTGGTCGAAGTTGCTGAACAAGAAGGGGCAGCAGCTGTTGCACACGGTTGTACCGGTAAAGGGAATGACCAGGTCCGTTTCGAGGTTTCGATTCAAGCATTAAATCCAAGCTTAAAGGTTGTAGCTCCAGTACGTGAATGGGGTATGACCCGTGATGAAGAAATTGAGTATGCCGAGAAAAATGGTATTCCAATTCCAGTAGATTTAGATAATCCTTTCTCGATTGATGCAAACATTTGGGGACGTGCTTGTGAAGCGGGAGTTTTAGAAGATCCTTGGGCGGAAGCTCCGGAAGCAGCTTATGACTGGACCAATCCAATTGAATTAGCGCCAGATGAAGCGGAATATATTGAAATTGAGTTTGAACAAGGTGTTCCTGTAGCTCTAAACGGTGAAAAACTTCCATTGGTTCAATTGATTGAAGCTTTGAATCTACTTGGCGGCAAGCATGGTATTGGTCGTATCGATCATATTGAAAATAGATTAGTAGGAATTAAATCAAGAGAAGTCTATGAAAATCCGGCAGCATTAATTTTAATTAATGCACATAAAGAATTAGAATTTTTAACCTTGCCTCGTGAAGTAACCCAATTTAAAACACAGGTTGACCAGCACATGGCAAAAATTGTTTATGAAGGTCTTTGGTATTCACCACTTAAAGGTGCTCTTGATGCATTTATTGATGAAACGCAAAAAGTAGTTTCTGGTACTATCCGCGTTAAGCTTCATAAAGGCAATCATATGGTTGTCGGCCGTAAGTCTGTGCACAGCCTTTACAATGAAGAATTGGCAACTTATGCAAAAGGCGATGCATTTGATCATAATGCAGCGGTTGGTTTTATCAAACTTTGGGGTCTTCCAACAAAGGTGTACTCTGAGGTTAACCAAAAGGACACAGTAGTAAAATAATTTTTTAGTCTGCTGAAATACGTTTTTTCAAATAATCATTTGAAGCCCTCGAAATATTTCGGGGGCAATCTTGTTCATATTTAAGGGGGAGCAGCAATGTCTAAGCTTTGGGGCGGCCGTTTTACAAAGGAAACAAATAAGCTCGTTGAGGAATTCACAGCCTCTATTCCATTTGATCAAAAATTAGCATTAGAGGATATTGCAGGGAGTATGGCACATGTGCAAATGCTCGGGGAGTGCGGCATTATTCCGGTAGAAGATGCGGAAACAATTAAACAGGGGCTTCTTTCCATTAAACAAATGGTTGAAAATGGGGAAGTTGAATTTTTAGTAGAAGATGAAGATATTCATATGAATATCGAGAAACTATTAATTGAAAAAATCGGACCTGTTGGCGGAAAGCTGCACACAGGGCGGAGCCGTAATGACCAAGTAGCTACAGATATGCATCTTTATTTACGAACAAAAACAACTGAATTGATTACGTTAGTTGAAAATGTTCAACAAGCCTTAGTTGAGCAGGCGAAAGTGCATGTAGAAACATTAATTCCTGGATACACACATCTGCAGCGTGCTCAGCCTGTATCGTTTGCGCATCATTTAATGGCTTATTTTTGGATGTTTGAGCGCGACAAAGAAAGATTGATTGATAGTTTAAAAAGAATCAATTGGCTGCCTCTTGGTTCAGGAGCTTTGGCTGGAACAACCTTCCCGATTGACCGAGAAAAAGTGGCGGATCTATTAGGGTTCGAAACCATCTATCCAAACAGTATGGATGCTGTCAGCGACCGCGATTTTATCCTGGAGTTTTTATCAATCGGTTCTATTATTATGACACATATCTCGCGTTTTTCTGAAGAGCTTGTGATTTGGTCAAGCCAAGAGTTTCAATTTGTTGAACTCGACGATTCATTCTGTACAGGCTCAAGCATCATGCCGCAAAAGAAAAACCCGGATGTACCAGAGTTACTAAGAGGAAAAACCGGACGTACGTATGGGAATTTAATTGGGCTGTTAACCGTTTTAAAAGGCTTGCCGCTTGCTTACAATAAGGATCTTCAAGAAGACAAAGAGGGTATGTTTGATACGGTTGAAACCCTTGAAGGTTCACTAAAATTATTAGCTCCTATGATTGAAACGATGACCGTCAATAAGGATGTCATGCGCAAGGCCATTAATAACGATTTTTCCAATGCTACCGATATTGCCGATTATTTAGTGCGTAAAGGTTTGCCGTTCCGTGAGGCGCATGAGGTGATTGGGAAGACTGTATTATATGCCATTCAACAAGGAAAGTTTTTGCTTGATTTAACGATGGAAGAATATCAAGAATTCAGCCCGTTATTTGAAGATGATATTTATACAGTCTTAGCACCTGAGCATGTGGTGGCGGTTCGTAACAGCTTTGGCGGTACTGCACCTGAGCAAGTTCTAGGACAAATTAAGCTTGCTGAAGGAAAACTGCAGAAATAATCGATTTGAGAACAGAATAGTGATAGCAAGCCGGCAGCCAGGGGCTGCCGGTCTTTGTTATGTATTTATTACTGAAATGTGGAAAAGGATTTATTCAAATGTTACAGGTTAATTAGTAATTTAGATCAGCGATGGCATATGCTAATCGCTGTTTTTTCTTGGGGGGATTTTTTTGAAATGGAGCATAAAGCAGGTGTTTCATATTGTGGAAGAAGGCTGGGGGCGCTGATAAGAGCGCCATTTCGATGTCTTTACGGGAATCGAAATTTACCCAGGAAAATCATTTGACTTAAATTACTTTTCTAGTAAATCATTTAACCGGCCCCATATTTTATATCATATCGATATGAGTTATTTTCCAATGTTCATTCTTAATCAGGTGCTCCAAGTTTTCTTTGTCTTTATTCTTAAAGTAATCAATAATTTGTCTATGCTGTTCATTCATTTGTTCTAATGCTGTAAAGAGTTTCTCTTCATCTTTACTTAAATAAATCTGCCTGACAAAACTATTCTGTAAAGAATCAAGAAGCTCAATTAATGTAGGGTTGCAACACTTCTCAATGTATACTTTATGGAATTGGTTTTGGTATTTTTGATAATCTGAATAATTTTTCTGAGAAATGGAAAGGTCGATTTTCCTAACCAACTCTTCCATTAGTTCCATATCATCTTCGGTCAAATTCTCCAGAGCTAAAGTTGCTGCAAAGGCATCTAGTACACCAACAACACTAAAAACATCTAGCTTTTTCTTTGTGTCAATTTCCTTAACGATAAATCCTCTTCGGGGAAAGAACTCTAGTAAATTTTCAGAAGCTAGTTGGATTAAGGCTTCCCTCACAGGGGTTCTGCTTACTTCTAATTTCTCGCTTAGTGCTATTTCATTTATTTTTTGTTTGGGAAGTAATGTTCCATTCTGAATTTCTGCGGCGATATAATCATATACATGGTCTTTTAGTGATCGGTACCTCTTTTTGATAGTTATTCCCCCTAAGTAAAAAAAGTGGAAATTCTTGTTTTTTATATTAGCATGAGCATCCAAATCCTTCAATATCGTCCCCAAAGTAACTCATTATTCTTTTAAATCTATTATCTTCAAGTCTATTATGTTTTAAAGTAGATTCCTATTTGAGGAAAGTTAAAAGAATAGCAGAAGAAACGAAGCGGTGGTTTTTTAAGACCGGTTAATACAAATATATCTTAATTATTAAAACAAGACAGTTAAATTTTAAAATATTTTTTTAAAATTTAACATTGAAAATACAAAAGGTCCATTATATAATTTTTACATGGACAATTTTCAGATAATTCAGCGTATTATACATTACGCAATATATTGTATAATTTAAAGTGTCTTAATTAGAAGGTGTCCAAAGAACGCACTGCATTAAAAAAAGAAGTACAAAATTTAGCATAAAGGGGGTACTTTTTTAAACGAAATTTAGTTGGGATTCAAAAGTACATATTTTTAGTTTTATAAAAAATGAGAGGTGGTAGAAACATGAGCAAAAGAAACTTTAAAGATATACAAGACGGTACAAAAGCTGTATGGGCAGGAGAAAAGGAATCTCTTGCTTACAATGCAACCCAAGTACCGGTGGTGCTTAGTGTAGCCTACAATTACGATGACGTGGATGAGTGGCAAGAAGTTGCTATCGGAAATAAACCTGGACATATTTACAATCGAATGACAAATCCAACTGTACAAGCTTTTGAAGAAAAGGTACGAATTCTTGAGGGGGCAGAGGAAGCGATTGCTTTCTCATCGGGAATGGCTGCTATTAGCAGTACTTTATATACCTTTTTAAGACCAGGCGACCGGGTAATATCCGTGAAAGATACATATGGAGGGACCAATAAAATCTTTACTGAATTCTTGCCGAATATCGATGTAGATGTAACGTTATGTAACACTGGAAATCATGAAGAAATTGAAGCAGAAGTGGCCAAAGGATGTAAGGTTTTATATTTGGAATCTCCTACCAACCCTACCATGAAAATTACGGATATTGAAAGAATGGTGAGAGCTGCAAAATCGATGGGGGCATTGGTGATAATAGACAATACTTTTGCTACTCCTATTAATCAAAATCCAATTCAATTAGAAGTTGATATCGTCATCCATAGTGCCACTAAATTTTTAAGCGGGCATGCCGATGCGTTAGGGGGTGTGGTGTGCGGCTCCAAAGAACTGATGAAAAGAGTATATCACTATCGCGAAATTAATGGAGCAACCATGGATCCATGGTCAGCTTATCTGATTTTAAGAGGGATGAAAACGTTAAAACTTCGTGTCAGACAACAAGAAAAGAGTGCAATGGAGATTGCAAAGTATTTGCAAAAGCAAAAGCTTGTGGAAGCAGTTTATTATCCTGGATTAGAAACACACCCACATCACCATATTGCAAAGAAACAGATGAAGGGATTTGGCGGAATTTTAAGTTTTGTATTGAAAGATGAAATGGAGGCGATAAAAATTTTATTGCCAAAATTACAGTATGCAAACAAAGCTGGAAATCTTGGAGCTGTCGAAACAATATACGGACCGGCAAGAACCACTAGCCATGTTGAATGTACTCTTGAAGAACGGAAAGCTCTTGGTATTCCAGAAGGTTTGGTTCGTATCTCCGTAGGGATTGAAGATACAGAAGATCTTATTTCGGATTTAGAACAAGCTTTTTCCCTTTTAGAATCGCAATTGCCTGTTAATAGCAGCAAGTGAAAATATAACAATGGAAGAGGTATTGAGTATGACACATAAAATTGCGTTGCTTGGTTTTGGTGTAGTTGGTCAAGGATTTGCAGAAATTTTAGAAGAAAAAGGTGAATTGTTACGCAGCGGACTTGGCTTTGATGCCAAAATTGTTGCGATTTCCGATTTTGTTAAGGGATCTCTTTATCATCCAGAAGGCTTAGATATTGCTAAAGCATTGCAAGCTGTAAAGGAAACTGGGAAACTTGATTGCTATCCGGAAAGCCCTGGTTTGGTAAGAGGATGGGATAGTTTTCAGACCATTCGTGAAAGTAATGCTGACACCGTTGTAGAAATTACTTTTACAGATGTAAAAACAGGCCAACCTGCCATCAATCATTGTAAGGCAGCATTTGAAAGTAGAAAGAATGTAGTAATGAGCAATAAAGGTCCAGTTTCTTTAGCTTACCAAGAGCTGATTGGGTTAGCCAGAAAGAATCATGTTCGATGGGGCTTTGAAGGAACCGTTATGAGCGGAACACCTGCATTGAGAATGCCCCTCGTGGCATTGGCAGGAAATAATATTACAGAAATACGTGGGATTTTAAATGGAACGACCAATTATATTTTAACCAAAATGGAAGAAGGCTTGAGTTATGAGGCAGCATTGGCTGAGGCACAAACTCTTGGCTATGCAGAGGCAGATCCTACAAGTGATGTCGAGGGGTATGATGCCCAATATAAAGCTACTATTCTAGCTAATATTGTCATGAACGTTCCGATGAAACGAAAAGAAGTAGAATGTGAAGGAATTAGTCATCTTACACTACAAGATATCCAATGGGCAAAATCTGAGGGTAAAAAGTGGAAACTTATTGCTAAATGTATAAAAGATGGTGATAAAGTCATCGCAAAGGTGGGTCCCGAAGCGATACCGATTACAGATCCTTTAGCTGGAGTCTCAGGTGCACAAAATGCCATTACATATGATTGCGATTTAGCCGGTCCAATCACGCTTATTGGTGCCGGAGCCGGCCGAAAGGAAACCGGATTCTCGATTCTTATTGATTTAATTAATATTAGCCGCGGTCAATTGTAATCTTTTACACTATTAATTTACAAAATGAAAAATTAGTTATATGAGGTGGTTACACAATGACATATATAGAGACACAGACAAAAGAAAATAAGATGTTTCTGGCTGGAAAGTGGGTATCCCGATCCAAAAGCATTAAAGTCTTCGACCCCCAAGATAATCGATTAATCGCAACTGTCCCTGCCGCTAATGAGGAAGATGTACTTCATACTATAGGGGAGGCAAAAAAGGGAGCAAAAATTGCTGCTGACATGTCGACGCACGAAAAAATCACCATTTTAAATCGTGCTGCTGACTGGATTTATGAGCATAAAGAAAAGTTCGCAGCCACCATTGCATGTGAGGGAAGTAAAACAATTAAAGAGGCAAGGAAAGAAGTATTGCGCTGTATTGAGACTCTTCGTATTAGTGCTGAAGAGGCAAGGAGAATAAATGGAGAAACGATTTTATTTGACCAAATGCCGGGAAGTGAAGATCGCATGGGATATTATTATCGTTTTCCTATTGGAATCATTTTGGCGATCACGCCTTTTAACGATCCATTAAACCTTGTTGCACATAAAGTGGGGCCAGCTATTGCTGCTGGAAATGCGATCATCGTTAAACCAGCACCAGCTACACCATTAAGTGCTCTATTATTGGCAGAAGCATTTGAAAAAGCAGGTTTGCCTCCTAAAGTTTTATCCGTCATTACTGGCTATCCAAGTGATATGGGAGAAAGCCTGATTACCCATCCAGCGATAAGAATGATATCTTTTACAGGGGGACTTTCCACTGGCCAAGAGATTATGCAAAAGGCGGGCATGAAAAAGTTCAGTATGGAGTTAGGATCGAACTCACCGGTTATCGTTCTGGAAGACGCTGATTTAGAAGAAGCCGTTGAATCAACTGTTTCCGGAGCCTTTTGGGCTGCAGGTCAAAATTGCCTCGGAGTGCAAAGAGTCTATGTTCAAGAAGGGATTTATCAAAACTTTGTCGGAAGGTTCCTTGCTCGTACTCTAAAATATCGAGTGGGTAATAAATTTTCAGAGGAAACCGATATGGGGCCAATGATATCAGAAAAGGAAGCAAAGCGGGTGGAGAGTTGGGTTAATGAAGCCGTTGAAAGTGGAGCAAAATTGCTTTGTGGCGGCAAACGAAAGGGATCTTTTTATTATCCAACTGTTCTAGAGAATGTACCAACTGATTGCAAGCTGGCAACGGAAGAAGTGTTCGGACCAGTTGTTACCCTTTATAGTGTTCCTGATCTTGATACAGCTATTTTTCAATCTAACAACGTGGCTTTCGGCTTACAAGCAGGTATTTTCACTCAAAATTTAGATTATGCTTTGGGGGCTGTACGTAAGCTGGATGTAGGCGGGGTTATTGTAAATGACAGCTCCGATTATCGAATAGATGCGATGCCTTTTGGGGGTGTAAAAGGATCTGGTATAGGTCGTGAAGGAATTAAATTTGCACTTCAAGAAATGACAGAACCAAAAGTTGTTTGTTTTAAGGTTGCCGTTAAAAGATAATAAAGCAATGGAGTGGTAAATGCTAGTTTAATAGGAATTGACCTAATAGGTTTTGAACACGCGGTTACCTATACCAAAGGAGGAAACTGGATGCTACAGGTAAAAAATTCTGATCAAAATCAGTTAAAACGTACAATGAAAAGCAGACATTTGTTTATGATTTCGCTAGGAGGGGTAATTGGCACAGGCCTTTTTCTAAGCACGGGCTATACCATTAATCAAGCTGGACCAGGAGGGACGATTCTCGCTTATTTGGTTGGGGCACTCATTATGTATCTTGTTATGCTTTGTCTTGGTGAATTAACTGTAGCCATGCCGGTAACCGGTTCATTTCAAACCTATGCTACAAAGTATGTCGGTCCTGCTACCGGATTTACTATTGGTGTAATGTACTGGCTTACCTGGGTTGTAACAGTAGGATCGGAATTTACCGCCTCCGGTCTATTAATGAAGAGATGGTTCCCTGATACCTCCGTTTGGATATGGAGTGCCATCTTTGCGATTGCCCTTTTTCTACTAAATGCCTTTTCAGTAAAATTTTTTGCCGAAGCAGAATTTTGGTTTGCCGGAATTAAAGTAATTACCATTATTTTATTTATCGTATTGGGGGGAGCTGCGATGTTTGGTTTCATACCAATGAAAGGCCATGCATCTGCCCCGATGCTCTCACATTTTACTGGTGAAGGAGGTCTTTTTCCTAATGGGATGCTTCCAGTTTTAATGGCTATGATTTCCGTAAACTTTGCCTTTTCAGGAACAGAGCTTATTGGAATTGCCGCTGGAGAGAGCGAAAATCCGGAAAAAGACATTCCCCGTTCCGTCAGAAATGTAATTTGGAGAACCGTTTTTTTCTTTATCGGAGCTATATTTGTATTATCTGGATTAATCTCTTGGAAAGAAGCAGGAGTTATTGAAAGTCCGTTCGTTATGGTCTTTGATAATATAGGAATTCCTTATGCAGCTGACATCATGAACTTCGTTATTCTTACAGCTTTATTATCCGTAGCAAATTCCGGTCTCTATGCATCTACTCGTATGTTATGGTCTCTTTCCAACGGAAAAACAATAAGCCCCCTCTTAGGAAAGGTAACATCAAAAGGAGTGCCGCTTAATGCGTTAATTTTAAGTATGGCAGTAGCCTGTTTGTCGTTATTCTCTAGTGTAGTTGCACCAGATACAGTTTATTTAGTGCTTGTAGCTATTTCAGGATTTGCCGTGGTTACTGTATGGATGGGAATTGTGTTATCGCAGTATATGTTTCGAAAGCGTTTTATTAAAGAGGGAGGGGATATCACACATTTGAAATTTCGTACACCTCTGTATCCCTTTGTGCCCATTACTGCTTTTGTTTTATGTTTTGCTTCTTGTGTAGGCCTTGCTTTCGATCAAAGCCAACGAATTGCTCTATATAGTGGAGTACCCTTCATTGGCTTATGCTATTTTTTCTACTATATTAAACATCGCGGAAAAAAGAATCTATTAGATTCTTATGATCAACACAATCAGTATATAGATAATATTAAGTAGAGAGGGCTTGGTTTAAAAGATCTATTAAACTGGAAAATACTATTAATAGTGTTGTGAAAAAATTCAATTAAAAATACTACAAATATCTTGCGGTTGTCAGACTGTTATTCTATTAATCCAATCCATTGCTGAATGAATTTCACCTGCCCTTGGACAGACCTCTTTCGCAGGAGGATCTGTCCTTTTTAACCAAATTCATCGCCTCGACGCTACCTAAAATCTGTTTAACTTAAGTACGGCTAAGACATTTTTCTAACTTAGGTCTATATTGATGAACTCAATGAACACTGATTATATAAGAAATAAAAAGTTCTCGTCTTTTCATCATTTCTACGGAATCACAGAAAATTAACTGTATCGGAGGTACTATAATGAATCCTATTGAAAACATATTAGAGAAATTCCCGTTAGTTATATTAGATGGTGCAATGGCAACTGAACTTGACCGTCATGGCTGTAATTTGAACGACAGTCTTTGGTCGGCAACCATACTTATCGAAAATCCTGAGCTTATCAAACAGGTACATACGGATTATTTTAAAGCGGGAGCTGACTGTGCTATCACTGCAAGTTACCAGGCAACTGTCGAAGGATTCTCCCGGCGCGGTTTAAGCGAGGCTGAAGCGCTCATTCTCATCCAGAAATCCGTGCAGATAGCCTTAAAAGCACGCGATGAATTCTGGGGAATACCCGAGAACCGCTCAAACCGGCCGAAGCCTTTAGTAGCCGGTTCTGTAGGGCCATATGGCGCATTTCTTGCTGATGGATCTGAATATCGAGGAGATTATACGTTGACCGAAGAAGAACTTATGAATTTCCATAGGCCCCGTATGAAAGCCTTGATCGATGCCGGTTCCGATATCCTGGCCTGCGAAACTATTCCATGTCTGATGGAGGCCAGAGCAATCGTTAGGTTACTAGAAGAGTTTCCCAAAACCTATGCATGGATTAGCTTCAGTGCAAAAGACGGGCTTCATATTAGTGATGGAACCCTGGTTGCTGAGTGTGCAGAATGGCTGGATAAATATGATCAAGTGGCTGCCGTCGGCATAAACTGCACGCAGCCCCAGTACATTTCTTCGCTGATAAATAAAGTGCACAGTCATACAGTTAAACCTATCATCGTATATCCAAATTTAGGCGAGCAGTACGATGCAGTCACTAAAACTTGGAATGGGGCATCATCTGATGAAACTTACGGCGACAGTACCCTTCACTGGTATGAATGCGGTGCCCGATTGATTGGTGGCTGCTGCAGGACAAAACCGGAGAATATAACGACCATTTCTGCATGGGCGAGGTAAGATATAAAAGGGCAAGGATTTTGGTTTTGGAGATTGAGTTAATGCACTTAAATGTAGTGTTTTAGGAAGTTTATAAGTTATATTAAAATATTCCAATATGATGTTAATAAGGACTTCATAAAAAGCCGCTAAAATTAGCCCAAAGAGATTTAGAAATCCTCCCCCTTTTTTATAATCATTCCCATTGAAGAAAATACCAAAATGATAGATAATTCTCATAAGTGTCATTTTAAATCAGTAACAGGGGGAGAAAAATGAAATTAAGAGTTTCAGCGGTCCAGTACCATCTGCATACCATACAATCCTTTGAAGAATTCGCCCAACAATGTGAGCATTATATAAAAACTGCTGAAGAATTTGGTGCCGAATTCGTCCTTTTTCCCGAATTCTTTACCACTCAGCTCCTATCCATCGGAAAGGGAAAGAAAATTGACGAACTTCCAAGCTTTACAGACCAATACCGTGAACTATTTTCCAACTTCGCAAAACAAACCAACATGCATATCATCGCCGGAACCCAAGTTTTGGAAAGGGACGGCAAGCTTTTTAATACCGCTCATTTATTTTATCCGGATGGAAGAATTGGCGAACAGGCGAAGCTCCATATTACACCGACTGAAGTAAACGAATGGAATATGGAAGCAGGGGAATCCTTTCAAATTTTTGAAACGGAAAAAGGGAAGATTGCAATCCTTACCTGCTACGATATTGAATTTCCAGAAATCGTACGGATGGCAAAAGCAAAGGGTGCGGATGTTATTTTCTGTCCATCCTGTACCGATGACCGTCATGGATTTCACCGCGTTCGTTACACAAGCCATGCTCGTGCGATTGAAAATCAAGTCTATGTTGTTTTAACAGGAACGGTCGGCTCCCTTCCGACGGTCGATTTTATGCGCGCAAATTTTGGCCAGGCAGCCATTATTACACCAAATGATATACCTTTTCCACCCCAAGGAATCTTAGCAGAAGGCGAAATCAATCATGACATGATCGTCACGGCTGACCTGGACCTTGAGCTCCTTTATGAAGTGAGAGACCGTGGCTCAGTCACAACTTGGCGTGACCGAAGAACGGATTTATATACGGATTGGGAAAAATAGGGGGGATCCTATTGTATCGGAGTGAATTTTATGTTTTTGATAAAAATCTGCCTGTTCCGGTGATAGTCCGCAATTACACAAAGAATGATTTTTCCCAGCTCATTGACATTCAAAAAGAATGTTTCCCACCGCCATTTCCTTCAGAATTATGGTGGAACGAGGAACAATTAATAAATCATGTAACCCTTTTTCAAGACGGAGCATTATGCGTTGAAGTGAATGGTGAATTAGCAGGATCCCTGACGGGGGTGTGCGTCGATTTTGATCCCAACCATCCAAGCCATAAGTGGGAGGAGATTACTGACCACGGCTATATCCGCAATCACCAACCGAATGGAAACACGTTGTACATTGTCGACATTGGTGTCCGCCCCAAATATCGTAAGCTGGGAATTGGTAAATTAATGATGCAGTCCATGTATCATATTGTGATTCAAAAAGGCCTTGATCGGTTGCTTGGCGGCGGGAGAATGCCGGGCTATCGTAAACTCGCAAATAAAATGACGCCGGAAGAGTATTTGCAGGCAATCATAAAGGGAGATGTTAAGGACCCTGTAATCACTTTCCTGCTGCATTGTGGCAGAGTTCCAATCGGACTTGCAGAAAACTATCTTGAGGATGAAGAATCCTGTAATTATGCTGTTTTAATGGAATGGAAAAACCCATTCAAATAAAGGGGGAATGAATGAAAATGGATTATAAACGCATTACGAGTATTAAGGATCCGAATTTTAAAAAGTTGCATCAATTAATGGGAGAAATTTTCCCCCAAGAAGAAGTATTAGAGTATGAGTTATGGAGAGAACCATTAGAGGATCCAAGTATTCGGGTGTTTGTTGCGTTACAGGAGGATGAGGTTGTAGGAGCAACTGAATATCGATATTATCCCGAATGGAATATTGCTATGACAGATTTTACGATTATCGGTAAGCCTGGGCTTGGACTTGGCCGATTCTTAGCTCAAAATAGATTAAAAGACTTAAAAAAACTAGCACTAGACAATGGAAACGAACTATTTGGTATGTTTGCTGAAATCTATGACCCGTATCGTGTTCAAAATCACGAGTTTGGCGGAGTAAAAGTGATGGATCCTTATGTTCGCAGGGAGGTATTGTCTCATTTGGGCTACAAACGTCTTGACCTTTCCTATGTCCACCCTTCATGGGAGAATAATGGCGAAGCGGTAAAAGGATTGGATTTATGCTTTATGCCAATGGATGATGAATTGGAACATTTACAGGCAGCTTTAGTAGTAGAGTTTCTGACTACCTATTACTCAATTCTTTCAAATAAACCTAAAGAATGGCTTGAAATGATTAATCAAGTGAAGGAACGGGACATAATTTCTTTATTACCCCTGTAAAAGGAATTTTCAAAAAAGATTGACAGCTTTGCAGGAATCAACTACAATTTCATTCATAACATGGAAATTCAACTAACAATTTTATAAATACTCTTATCCAGAGCGGCGGAGGGACTAGGCCCGATGAAGCCCGGCAACCTTCAAGGTAATCCTTGAAAAGGTGCTAATTCCTGCAGGTTATGTTTAACCTGAAAGATAAGAGGAGGATGACGACCCTCTTCTTATGAAGAGGGTTTTCTTTTTTCCATTTTTTAATAGCGGGGGGATCAATCATGACAGTAAAGGTAGCCATTTTAGGGTTCGGAACAGTAGGCGAAGGAGTTTATCGAACCATTCAAACACATGAAAGTGAACTGGAAGCACTATTGGGAAAGAAAGTGGAGGTTGCGGCCGTTCTAATTAAAAATAATCAAAAAGAAAGAAAAATCGCAAAGGATGTTCTTATCACAACGGATTTCAATGAAATTATCAATCTTTCACAACTTGATATTGTGGTTGATGCGATTGTGGGCAAAGACCCAGCCTTTAACTATTTAAAACAAGCAATTGAAAGAGGCTGCCATATTATTACTGCGAACAAAGAAATGTTTGCACACCATGGAAAAGAGCTATTGGATCTTGCTGAAGAACACCAAGTATCGATTGGCTTTGAAGCGACTGTTGCGGGTGGAGTTCCAATCATTCAAACCTTAAGACAATTGTTAAAGGTCAATCGTGTTCAGCAAATTCAAGGAATTGTTAACGGGACATCTAATTTCATTTTGACTGAAATGCGTGAGAAAAAGCAGTCATTTGCTGATGCCTTAAAATTGGCTCAGGAAAAGGGATTTGCGGAAGCAGACCCAACCAATGATGTGGAAGGCTTTGATGCTTTTTATAAATTAATGGTTTTAAGCAGAGTGGCCTTTGGAAATGCACCGAATTGGAAGGCTGTGGAACGAGTTGGAATCACTTCTATTACAAGTGACTTAATTGAAACGGCAGACCAGCTTGGTTTTCGGTTCAAGCATGTTGTGAGTATTCAAAAAGAAGGGGATAAACTTATTGGAAGTGTAAGGCCAGTGCTTGTCAGTAAGTCCCATCCATTCTATCATGTGGAAGGGGTAGAAAATGCGGTAAATGTATTCTCAGACATCGTGGGCAGGATAACTCTGCAAGGTCCTGGCGCGGGAATGTTTCCGACCGCAAGTGCAGTTATCGAGGACCTAGTTTATGTAAGCCAAAGTAATCAGCAAAATAAGCTTCAGACTAATCCTGTAATAGAAGTTTTACCCCTTGCTGCCGGTTCAGTAAATAATTTCTGGCTAATAAGCGGGGTGAGTAAAACGGAATTAAGCCCATCCATCCACCCTGTAGATCAAGTGTCAGATCAAACTTTTATTGTGGAGACCACTGATGAGGAGATCTTACAGAAAGCTAAAGAGTTTCCATCATTAAGTTATTACCCAATCCTGGATGGAACGCAAATCCTTCAAAATAAAAAAGAATACCTAACCGTTACAATATAAAAAATTTCCTTAGACAGCAGGCCTTATTTTGAGGCTGCTGTCTTATTTTTTTTATGAAAAAATAAAAACCAACAGATAAATGGGAGATAGTCTAGTCCAATTTATACCCTTGTACATATTGTGTAAAAGCTATACTAAATCGGACGTGGTTTAGCATAAAGAAGGAAAAGGGGTGCAACATGTCAGGAAACATCACTGACCGATTGATCAGAAATATAAAAAATTCGTTTACCTATGAATTTATGGTTAAGCCTGGAAACATACATCAAATCGATAAACAGTCCAGGGAAGTTCCAGTAAACAGCAATGGAAAAAATTATATTATTGGGCCTGCTAGAGGAGAGGACCAAAATAGCTCCGGAATCTTCGTCTCCATTGGCATGAATGGAGTATCTGTCTATGAATATACACAAAACAATATTTACGCCACTTTAGTTTATGAGACCTCCATTAATGAGTGGGTACATGTGGCAGTTGTTTATAAGGAGAAAAGACCCTTTCTTTTCATAAATGGTACTTTCGTAAAAGAAGGGGAAAAGAGTCCTAAAAAGTATGTCTCTCCATCAGGTTCCATTGTTTATCCGCCTGGAGTGTTCTTTATAGGGGATATTAAAGAAGTTAGAATTTGGAATCATTGCAGAAGCGAAAATCAGCTGAAAGTAAATATGAATGTTAGAATGAAGGGGCGAGAGAACGGTCTATATGCCATTTGGCCTAAAAAAATCACTAGAGAAATTAAGAGAGAACCAGTATCAGCGAATAATGAAACAAAGACTGATAATTATAGAGGTTTGACGAATAATCAGAATAAAAAAATAGAGGTAAGTATTATTATCCCTTCCTACAATAAGTATCCACTAAACCTATTCACCCTATATTCTCTTGAAAACCAGACATTCAATTCGGAAAAAATGGAAGTTATTTTCATTGATGATGCCTCTACAGATCAAACCGAAGACTCCCTTAAAAACTATCAAGCGCCATATCAATTCAAATATATTCGAAACAATGAAAATCTTGGAAGGGCAAAGGTGCGCAACTTAGGAATTCAAGCATCGAGTGGAAACATCCTGATATTTTTAGACGCTGAAATGCTTGTTGACCCTAATTTTGTTACCAATCACGTTAAGTATCACCAAGCAAAAAGTAATCTTATTATGTCTGGGGTTATGTATTCTAGGAATATAATTACTTGTATTTTTCCAAAATATGATCGTGATAAACTTGGCCAAATCGCTGAGATGGTAAAAGGGAATGAAAACCTTAAAAGTAAATTCGATAATTATGAAAAAACAACTGAAAAGCCTTATCCTCTCATTAATAAAAGTGATATTACAAATCAGGCCTATGGTGCTTTAATTAAGGATGCGAACTCGTGGTTTCGCAACCTTACCAGCAAATATGGAACGGATTTAGAAGGGTTTGAATTTCCATGGATGGCCTTCCTGACAGGGAATGTTTCTTTGAGAAGAGAGCTTTTAAATAAAGCAGGGGTTTTTGATGAGGAATTTGTGAAATACGGTTATGAAGACTGGGAATTAGGATACCGCTTATATAAGGCAGGGGCGAAGTATCTTAATGCCGAGAATGTTATATCCTATCACCAAGAACATCCAGTCGCAAAAAGCAAGTGGAAAGAGGCCATCGAGAATTATCATTTATTTATTAAGAAGCATCATGAAGTGGACATCCTTATTCTTGGTTTAGAACTATCGAGGATAACGGGTTTAACAACCATGAATGATATTCTGCAAGAATATAAGAATTTGGTTGAAAAATACGGCGATAAAACCAAAAAATTTCAAAACAGATTCATCTTGGTCCTTGAAACGATTGCGATCTTACTGAAAGTGGATATTCGCCATTTTAATATTTTAGGAGCTGCCGGTTTTGGAATAGACCAAATAAACGGCCTTAAATCTGATCTCCGGAAACTAAGTAACCTAGGCAAATATAAAAACCTGGCTAATTTCATTGAAAAAGTTATTGCTTCCTAAAAGCATTCGGAAGGAAAGGAGGAGAAAAATGGTTTCCATTATTACTTGTACCATAAGAGATGAATTTATCAATAATGTATTTAAAAATTATCAACAGCAAACATGGAAGGATAAAGAGTTAATCATTGTCCTTAATAAGGATTCAATGAGTATAGACAAATGGATGGAAAAAGCAAAGAATTACCCAAATGTACGTGTTTTTCAACTTCATGAAAAAGCAACATTGGGAGATTGCTTAAATTTTGGGGTTTTAAAGGCAACTCATGATATTATTGCTAAATTCGATGATGACGATTATTATGGCCCAGAGTATATTACCAGTTCCATGCAGGCCTTTAAAAACGAAAAGGTTTCGATTGCCGGCAAAGGTTCATATTATATTTATTTTAAGAATAAAAAGGCCTTGGTCTTAGTCCCTGGTGAAGAAAATTCATTCTCAGACACGGTTGCCGGAGCAACGTTAATGTTTCGAAAAGCAGTTAGTGAAAAGGTTCAATTTGAAAAAGTAAATCGTGCGGAGGATTACTTTTTTATCGATCAATGTAAAAAAGCCGGCTTTGAAATTTATTCTACTGATTGTTTTCATTTTGCAGTAGTCCGTCACGATACAGAAAAACATACCTGGAAGGTGTCGGATGAGGATTTTATGGGGTGGGGGGATATCGTAGCCCATACCGAAGATTTTTACCCAATTGTCTCGAATTCCAATTAATGTTTATTTTAAATTGTAATAAATGAATGAAAATTCATTTATTAACTGTACTATCCACATCAAAGGTCCTATATTATAAGCATTCCACAAACTTATGCACATTATCCACAGGGTTACCCACAAAATTTGTTAACAAAATGTGAAAAGCTTTATAGCTTGTATTTTAAGAGGTTTTTACGCTGAATCCACATTATCCACATTATCCACAAAATAGAACGAAAAAGAAGCAGGGCACCTGCTTCTTTTTCAAATTCAAACTTTTTTAAAAGAGGTTAGCTATTTCTTTTGGTATTTACACGCTGATTTGCTGCATTTGCTCGTGCTTGTGCCTCTAAATCTGCCTGATCGGCTAATTCAGCAGAATACTCTTCATCGATTCCATCTGATTTAAGATTTTTTGGCACCTGTGGAAGTGATGCTTTATTTTTACCACGAGACCCATGCCCACGTGAACGACCCATTACGAAAACCCCTTTCATTGATAACTTTCAGGAACCTCCTTGGTTCCTTTCTTAGTGTTAGCAAAAAACAAAGGGCCATGAATGGGAAATGCTTCAAAGTTTTAATTACAGTCTGGTTTTTCTGTCTGAAAATCCTCCAGCCCGATCTGCCATTTTAAATTCCCTTTGATAGCTTACTTCCTGCATACTGGTTAAGGAATATTTTCCCCGATCCTTATCCTTTTTCTTTTTTTCCGCCATATTTGCTCATTCCTTTCAACATATTTTTGCTAAATGTCATTAAGCGTAGTGGATTTTAATTAAGCACAATATGTACTTATTTCCATTTTTACCTTATAGGGGAGGAATGATACTGTGTATTTTCAATTCTTTGCGATATTTCATGAAAAACATGGTAAAGTAGTATTGAGGTGAGGAAAAATGGCAATCATTACGAAAATCACCACGCAGCAGAAAAATCAGGATCGCTATAATGTTTTTATGGATTATGGAAAAGGCGAGGAATTTGCATTTAGTGTTGATAGTGATGTCTTAATAAAATTTCAGCTAAAAAAGGGTATGGAGCTCGATGACTTTTCCTTTCTAGAAATTCAGTATCAGGACGATATTCGTAAAGCTTATCATCATGCTATCCAATATTTATCCAAAAGAATGCGGTCCGAAAAAGAAATAATGGATTATTTAACGAAAAAAGAAATTGATGAGCCCATTATTAACGAGGTTCTTTATAAATTAACCTCCCAAAAATATATTGATGACTGGGAATATGCTCACGCATTTGTCAGAACCCAAGTAAATACAACCGACAAGGGACCAGATTTAATTTGGTTGGAATTAAAAGACAGGGGAATAAAAGAGGACTTTGCAAGACAAGCCCTACAGGATTTTCCTTATGAACTGCAGGTTGAAAAAGCTTCGATACTTGCTAGGAAATTTTTTGAAAAGAATACAAAGGACTCTGAGCGGATTGTAAAGCAAAAGCTTGAAGGATTACTGCTTCGAAAAGGGTATCCATTTGGGATTATTCAAATTGCTGTAAATGAAAGTGAACTGGACAAGGATAATGATGCAGAAATGGATGCAATCAGGTTTCAAGGAGAAAAGGTTTATCGGAAATACTGTCATTTTAGCGGTTTTGAGTATAAACAAAAGATGAAACAAGCCCTATATCGAAAAGGTTTTTCGATGGATTTAATTGAAAAATTCTTAGCCGAAAAAGAAGAATCATGACAAAATGTCATGATTTTTTGCTTTCAATGATAATGGAATCTTGATTGATTTGTTGGACAATTATTTCAGCTACTTCTCTTGGGGAACGGAAACGGGAAGGGTCTTTCACATGATTGCCCTCATTCCAAAATGGAGTATTCATACCACCCATGTAAACGGCGGTAAATTGGATCTTGCTTCCCTCAAATTCTTTTTGAAGACTTTCAGTAAAGCCGCGTATCGCAAATTTACTAGCTGCATAAATGGCTTCATTAACCTTACCGCGAAGCCCGGCTGTTGAAATAATATTGATAATTTTTCCTTCACCTCGATGAATCAAGTAGGGTAAAACTGATTTTGTCATCAGGATGGTTCCAAGAACATTCGTGTCCAGCATCTCCGCAATTTCCTGCTGTGTCATCTCCGGGAAAGGCCCAAAATGTCCTACTCCTGCGTTGTTGACCAATCCATAAATTTCATAAGACTGGCTAATATCAGCGATTTTTTCTTGTACCTCTTTATGGTTACGAATATCTAATTGGAGATAATCTGCACTCCCGCCAGTTGCTTCAATTTCCGTTTTCGTGCTCCTTAATTTTTCTTCGTTCCGCCCCGTTAATATCAGATGATAATTTTGCTCAGAAAATAATAAGGCCATTTCTTTCCCTAACCCTGAACCAGCACCGGTAACCATGATTGTTTTCATTTGCTAAACTCCTTTATTAATTCTACAAAAATAATTATACTTAAATGTGGTGGATAACGAAACTTTGGGAGTGGATTACATGCACCAGGAGAAACGATATAGTGAATTGAGCGAACATGAATTACGCCAAGAAATTGCGACTCTTCAGGAGAAAGCACGGAAAGCGGAGCAATTAGGAAGGGTAAATGAGTTTGCTGTCCTTGAAAGGAAAGTATTGATGGCTCGTGCCTATTTAATAAGTCCCGATTCCTTTGAGCCGGGTGAAATTTATGAACTTGAAGGGGATCCGGGGCAATATTTTAAGATCGATTATCTAAATGGAGTTTTTGCCTGGGGATACCGTTTGAAAGGTGATGGAAAAGAAGAAGCTGTGCCAATTTCCATGTTAAGGCGGGTAAAATAAAACACAAACCAGAGAGCAGCTCTCTGGTTTGGTTGTTTTCTAGGACTGCTTTCTGGTTTGGTGCTTTAAAATAATGAGGTCTTGGGTAAGTTTGCTTTCGCCATTTATCTGAGAATGTTGGTGTTTTGCACTCGCCCATGGTGTTGAAAATGGCTTATTTTGAAAAAATTTCTGTTTACCCATAGTAACGCCTCCCTAGGTTAAAGAATCAGGTGTATCATTATCATTGGCACGCTGACCAGAAGCCCGCATCCGTTCCTGTGGATGCGTATTAGTGGTTCCATCTGCTCTTTTTGAAGCATACTCTGCTTTTGCTCTTGGCTCTCCCTCTAACTTATTGTTATTTTGGTTTGGGAAATTTTTTGCTTTGTTTCTCATGCTATACCTCCATCTAAAGGAATGAGAAATCGTGAAAAGCAAAGCATCCAAAAGATCAATGCTAACCACGTAACAATATTATTTGCTTAATTAGATTCAGTTATGTTATAAGAAAATGGCAAAGGAGTGAATGTATGAACGAGTATCATGAGCGATTAATCGATTATTTGCTGGCTAAAAATAACCAACTCACCTATGACGAGGCCCAAACATGGATTGAATTATTATGGGATGATTTTGAAACGACCTCAGCAAAAGCAGGCAGAGACTATCTTGGCAGCGAAATGACGGAGCGGATTGTAAAACAATGGATTGAAAATTATGGAAATCGACTTCATGACTTTATCGCAACGAATCCGAAATATAAGGATTTTATAAATAAAAAGCGATGACAAAATAAAATGTCATCGCTTTTTTATTTATCAGCTTGGTATAATACTTAATTTTTTCCGCAGTTTCTTTTCGCTGAAGACCCATCCAGTATAGGAGCTGATTCGGTTTAGGTCACAATCTAATTGGACAACTGCAACGAAAGGGTAATGGCCATTGCTTCGATACCTGAGATCAATAAACCTGACTTCATAAAAATCATCATATTCATCCACTTCCCAGCGATAAACAGGTGAGAAGGATAAAAATGCAGAAAGGTTTTTGTCTTTTTTAGCTGCCTTAATGACGGGGGTTTCAGGTACTGGGATCCGATTAAATAAATCTAATATCTCCACTTTATCCTTTACGGCTTTTCCGACAAAGAATTGTTTCTCATTCATCGCGGCAATCCGCCATTGGTGGAATTTCATTGTTGGTGCAATGATAATTTCCGTTGCATCCGGAACAATTCTACGGACCTCCAATAAAACCTTATGTCGGACACGGAACCTTAGTAGATAATAACCAATAATAACAAAATACATAATCAAAAAGGTGTATCCTGGATTTGCTCCAAATATCCAAATAAAAATCCCCACAACATGAATCGCAAAAATATAAGGATCGAATGTATTAATGACACCTAACGCCACCCATTTATTCGAAAATGGTCTAAGGGCCTGGGTGCCGTAAGCATTAAAGATATCAACAAATACATGGAGAAATACTGCAAAAAATGTCCATGCCCATAAATGCAGTAAATTGACGGCTGGGAAAAATGGGAAAATCACAGCTAAAAGTACAAGCGGCCAAAGAATCACTGCCGGGATGGAATGGGTAACCCCCCGATGATTGCGAATATAAATCGCATTATTTCTAAGTTTTAAAACAGTATCAATATCAGGTATTTGTGACCCTGCAATTGTGGCAATTAAAACGCTGGTTGTTGCTGCATGGCTGCTTGCTACAACGGGGTCAAGTGTTGCCAGACCTCCAAGTGCAATCCCCATGACAACGTGAGTTCCTGTATCCAAAAGGAAGTTCCTCCTTTAATCTAATCAATTCTTGTCAAAAAGACTAATATGGATTATCGTAATACAATGCATACTATTATATTCCCTCATTTTGTAGTGTTTAACAAGTTGGAGGCCCAAATGTAATGAAAAATGTTCTGAATAATTTAACGAAAGTAAATATAAAAGAATTTCAAGATGATTTAATCACTTGGTTTAAAAATGAGCAGCGTGACCTGCCTTGGAGAAAGGATCAGGATCCATACAAAGTATGGGTATCTGAAATCATGCTACAGCAAACAAGAGTGGATACGGTTATACCTTATTTCAACCGTTTTATTGAGTGGTTTCCAACGATCGAGACCTTAGCCGAGGCAAATGAAGATAAGGTTCTGAAGGCATGGGAAGGTCTTGGGTATTATTCAAGGGTAAGAAATTTACATTCCGCAGTTAAGGAAGTAAAAGTAAAATATGATGGGGTTGTTCCTAATACACCAAAGGAAATATCCACTCTTAAAGGGGTTGGACCTTATACGGCTGGAGCGATTTTAAGCATTGCATATGGAGTACCCGAGCCTGCAGTGGATGGGAATGTGATGAGAGTTTTATCAAGAATTCTCTCCATTTGGGAGGATATCGCCAAGCCCTCTTCCCGAAAGGTTTTTGAGCAAGCTGTAAGAGAACTCATTTCCCATGAAGAACCATCAGAATTTAATCAGGCATTAATGGAATTAGGTGCATTGATTTGTACTCCAACCTCCCCGTCTTGTTTGCTTTGCCCTGTACGTGAACATTGCCATGCATTCCATGAGGGAGTACAGACGGAACTTCCAATCAAATCTCAGAAAAATAAACAGCGTGAAGTACAGCTTGCTGCAGTTGTTCTCGCTAATGAAAAAGGAGATTTGCTTATTCATAAACGACCTGAGTCCGGACTTCTCGCTAATTTATGGGAATTTCCGAATTTGGAAATCAACCATCCGATTCAAAATAACCGTGATCAAATCACCCGCCTTTTTGAACAGGATTTAAGTCTCAATCTTCATTTGGATAAGATGATTGGTCAAGTGGAGCATGTTTTCTCCCACTTAATTTGGAAGATAAAAGTCTATACTGGAATGATTTCAACGGATTTTACTGAAAGTCAAGAGTGGAAATTTGTTTCACTAGATCATACAGATGATTACGCCCTTCCAGTTTTTACCCAAAAAATCTTGAAGCTTTATCAAGAATATAAAAAAGAATGAACGCCGTACAATTACGGTGTTCATTCTTTTTTTAGTCCCCCGCGATCCATGATTTCTTCGATAATTTCCCGATGAATCGTTTGTCCTTCACTATTTAAGTATGGGACCATTTGCTGCAATGAATGATGAAAAAAGGATAATTCTTGATCATCCCACTCTTTAATCGACATCATTGAAAGTTCTGTCATATCCCGCCCATTATACATTTACCTCTTCCTTTCAATCATGTTATTCAACTTAGTGTTTTGTTATCAATTGTCTTCTATTCATGGAAAAGATAAAATAAATAGAAAAGCGGAAGGGCCCGTTTAACACACGACAGGACTGGAGCGAGTCGACTGAGATAAAGGAAACAGGGAGCTCAAGTCGATTCGATGTTAACCTATCGTGGGAAGGCGAGTGAAGTACACTAGTCACTGGGTCTGGAGCTAGACAGTAATCAAATTAGAGTGAAGGGGACAAATACATATGTCACAAAAAGTAGCATTAATTACAGGTAGCAGCAGGGGAATTGGAAAAGCAACGGCTCTCAGATTAGCCAAAGAAGGATATGATATTGTCATCAATTATGCCAGAAGTAAGAGTGGTGCCCTAGAGACCGCCGAACAAATCGAAGCACTTGGTAGAAAAGTACTGGTCATTAAAGCCAATGTTGGGGATGTAAATAAAGTAAAAGATATGTTTGCTCAAATTGATCAAGAGTTTGGACGGTTAGATATTTTTGTTAACAATGCTGCATCAGGTGTACAGCGTCCGTTAATGGAGCTTGAAGAATCTCATTGGGACTGGACGTTGAACATTAATAGTAAGGCATTATTATTTTGCGCGCAAGAAGCAGCAAAGTTGATGGAGAAGAACGGTGGCGGAAAAATTGTCAGCATAAGCTCACTAGGTTCCATTCGCTATCTAAAAAATTATACGGTAGTCGGTGTATCTAAAGCTGCACTTGAAGCTTTAACAAGATATTTAGCGGTCGAGCTTTCTTCGAAAAATATTGTCGTGAATGCTGTTTCCGGTGGAGCGGTTGATACCGAGGCACTGAAGCATTTTCCAAATCGCGAAGAACTCCTTCAGGAAGCAAAAGACAAAACACCTGCGGGAAGAATGGTCGAAATTGATGATATGGTGAATACGGTTATGTTCTTATTATCAGATGCATCAAGCATGATTAGAGGACAAACCATTATTGTGGATGGCGGTATTTCCTTATTGGTTTAAGAAAAAGTTATTTTTAAAAAATAATTTGGATAGTCCACGCACCTCGGGGGTATATTAATCTCGTGGAGGTGATTAAAGTTGGCAAAATTCAACCAACAAGCTAACAGAACATCTGCTGGAACTAACATCCAGGAAGTAAGACAACAAAATGCACAATCTCAAGCAGGTGCAGGTGCTGCAGGATCATTTGGAACTGAATTTGCGAGTGAAACAAATGCTCAAGAAGTAAGACAACAAAATGCTCAATCAGCTCGTGCTAATGCTGGTGCAGGTGCAGCAGGTGCAGCAGGTGCAGCTGGAGCATTTGGTACAGAATTCGGTAGCGAAACAAATGCTGCAGAGGTTAGAAAGCAAAACCAAGCTGCAGAAGCTCGTAAAAACCAGGGTTCTGGCCAATTTGGTCAAAGCTAATATAAGTTAACACAGATGGAAGGCGCTCTCAATCGGAAGAGTGCCTTCTTCTTTTTGTATTTATCACAGGAAGCTGGGGGATATGGTCTTCATCATGTACAGGAAGACCAAAACGAAGCGGGAAGCTGGAAGATATGGTCTTCATCATGTACATGAAGACCAAAACTAAGCGGAAGCCGGGAGATAGGGTCTTCATTACGTACATGAAGGACAAAACTAAGCGGAAGCCAGGAGAAATGGTCTTCATCACGTACATGAAGGCAAAAACGAAGCGAGAAGCTTGAAGATATGGTCTTCATCACATACATGAAGGACAAAACGAAGCGGGAAGCTGCAAGATATGGTCTTCATCTCGCACATGAAGGATAAAACTAAGCAAGAAGCAGCGAGATTTGGTTTTCATCACGTACATGAAAGCCAAAACGAAGCAAGAAGCCGCGAGATTTGGTTTTCATCACGTACATGCGGGACAAAACTAAGCGAAAAGCTGAGAGAAATGGTCTTCATCACGTACATGAAAGCCAAAACGAAGCAAGAAGCCGCGAGATTTGGTTTTCATCAAGTACATGAGGGACAAAACTAAGCGAAAAGCTGAGAGAAATGGTCTTCATCAAATACATGAAGGACAAAACTAAGCGAGAAGCTGGAAGATATGGTCTTCATCACATACATGAAGGACAAAACGAAGCGGGAAGCTGGAAGATATGGTCTTCATCTCGCACATGAAGGACAAAACTAAGCAAGAAGCCGCGAGATTTGGTTTTCATCACGTACATGAAAGCCAAAACGAAGCAAAAAGCCGCGAGATATGGTCTTCATCACGTACATGAGGGACAAAACGAAGCGAAAAGCTGAGAGAAATGGTCTTCATCATGTACATGAAGACCAAAACGAAGCGAGAAGCCGGGGGATATGGTCTTCATCACGTACATGAAGGCCAAAACGAAGTGGGAAGCTTGAAGGTATGGTCTTCATCATGTACAGGAAGGCCAAAACGAAGCGGAAGTCGGGAGATATGGTCCTCATCACGTAGATGAAGGCCAAAACGAAGGGAGAAGTTGTGGGATATGGTCTTCATCAGGTAATCGTAAAATAGATCAAATAAGTCCCTTTTAGAAACATCTTCTCAAATTCGACAAATGTTCCATAAAGTTTACATAAATAGTCAAAGGATAAATGGATTTGTTCAAGAATATTTATAAAGTACAAAATATAAGGCGGTGAGGGAAATGGATCAATTTAACCGATTAGTTTCCGAACAAATGATCACAATGGAAAAATTATTATACCTTCAAGCCGAGCTGGAACGCTGTCTTGAGATTGAAGCAGAATTGCAAAATCTGCAAAATGAAACGGAGCTTGAGAGTATTCAGACTGATATTCAACAAATGAAAAAGGAATTAAAAGAGATTCAATTAATATTTGAAAAACAAACAGAAGAAGTCATCCAGTCCTATCAAGTAACAAACTTAACCCCTTCAAGGTAGAGAAAAAAGGATAAATATAAGAAAATACGTAAATTTTTCCTTAAGAGTCATTGAATTCAATGGCTCTTTTGTTTTAAAATCCTTGTTCAACCGTTATAATAATATAAAAGAGGAATTGTACTTTGTTGCCATTTACCGGTATTTAAAAATTTTTTCGAATAGGTTACAAAGCGTTCAGGAATGAAGGTAGGGGAGAATATGGGCGTACCCATCGAAGGAGAACCAGTACAAATACATAGCTATAAACACAATGGGCACATCCATCGGGTCTGGGAAGAAACAACCGTTTTAAAAGGATCGCAAAATTTAGTGATTGGCGGAAATGATCGGACGATTGTAACAGAATCAGATGGAAGAACATGGATTACTAGGGAACCGGCTATTTGTTACTTTCACTCCCAATGCTGGTTCAATGTGATTGGAATGATTCGGGAAGACGGGATTTATTATTATTGTAACTTAAGTTCTCCGTTTATTTTTGACGGGGAAGCGCTGAAATATATTGATTATGATTTGGATATAAAGGTGTATCCTGATATGACATTCAATTTATTAGATGAAGATGAATATGAGCGCCATCGCCGAGAGATGAAATACCCTGAAGTAATCGACCAAATTCTGAAGAAAAACGTAGATAAGCTCATTCGCTGGATTCGTCAGCGAAAAGGTCCTTTTGCGCCAGACTTCATTGATATTTGGTACGAACGTTATTTAACATATCGACGCTAGATAAAAAATGCTTTTTAGACCTGTTGAAACAATCATCAACAGGTTTTTATTTGGATGGAAAAGCATATGTAGAACAGGGGAGAATTCTTTGAATAGTATACGCAGGTACCTACAGTTTGTTAAGCCATACAGGGTGCAAATCCTTGGAACCATTATGATCGGGGTTATAAAATTCGGAATCCCGTTAATCATCCCAATGCTGATTAAATACGTGGTCGATGATATTATTAACAATCACTCATTAGCCGATGAGGCGAAAATTCATAAGTTAATGACCATGCTGGGAGCAATGATTGTAATTTTCGTCATTCTTAGGCCGCCAATTGAATATTATCGACAATACTTTGCACAATGGACTTCAAGTAAAATTCTCTATGATATCCGCGATCAGCTATATACCCATATTCAAAAATTGAGCTTTAGATATTATGCAAACACAAGAGCCGGTGAAATTATATCTCGTGTGATAAATGATGTCGAGCAAACGAAAACCTTCGTTATTTCCGGTTTGATGAATCTATGGTTGGATATTGCAACCATTGTCATTGCCATTATTATTATGTTTTCGATGAATGTGAAGCTGACGATTGTATCCATCCTGCTATTCCCGCTTTACGCTATTTCTGTAAGATACTTTTTTGGAAATCTGCGTAAATTTACCAGAATTCGTTCACAGGCTCTTGCTGAGGTCCAAAGCTATTTACATGAACGGGTCCAAGGGATGCCTGTTATTAAGAGCTTTGCGATTGAGGACTACGAGCAGACTCAATTTGATAAGCAGAACAAGAACTTTTTAGAAAAAGCACTACAGCACACAAGCTGGAATGCAAAGGCGTTCTCTGCAGTTAATACGATTACGGATATTGCCCCCTTAATTGTCATTGGTTATTCTGCCTATTTGGTCATCCATCATGATCTTTCTTTAGGGACAATGGTGGCCTTTTTCGCTTATATCGATAAGCTTTATAATCCATTAAGAAGATTGGTTAACTCTTCAACAACCATTACTCAATCATTCGCATCGATGGACCGTGTGTTTGAATTTATGGATGAAAAATATGATATTGTCGATGCACCGAATGCCATTGACTGTACAACCGTTAATGGAGACCTTTCATTCGAAAAAGTTAATTTTTCGTATGGAGCAGCAGAAGAGAAAGTATTAAAGAATATTTCCTTAGATGTTAAAAAGGGGGAGACCATTGCCTTAGTTGGGATGAGCGGCGGTGGAAAATCAACCTTCGTAAGCTTAATCCCTAGGTTTTATGATGTAACAGAAGGAAGAATCATTCTAGATGGGGTTGATATCCGTCACTTTAAAGTTCAATCCTTACGAGACAAAATTGGAGTGGTTTTTCAGGATAATATTCTTTTTAGTGAATCGGTGAAAGAAAATATATTGTTAGGAAAACCAGATGCTTCAGATGAAGAGGTCATTCAAGCGGCAAAAGCGGCAAATGCTCATGAATTTATATTAAATCTTACAGAGGGGTATAACACTCGGGTAGGGGAAAGGGGTGTAAAGCTTTCTGGCGGCCAGAAACAACGAATTGCGATTGCCCGCGTATTCTTAAAGAATCCGCCTATCTTAATTTTGGATGAAGCAACATCAGCCCTTGATTTGGAAAGTGAACATCTTATTCAAGAATCCCTTGAGGAGCTTGCAAAGGACAGGACTACCTTTATTGTTGCTCACCGATTATCAACGATTACCCATGCCAATCGGATTGTTCTCATCGAACATGGTGAAATTGTCGAAATAGGAAGCCATGAAGAATTAATGGCGAAACAAGGGAATTATTATAAATTATTCCAGGTACAACAGCTGGATCAAAAGGAAAAAACCGAAGCATAAATCTGCTTCGGTTTTTTATTCATGGCTTTTTTCTTCAATGGGAACCTCGTTATCATGATAGGAATAGAAGCTCGAGATTAATGTGTCAAGATGCTCAAGTTGTTCTCCGTAGTCAATAATAAAGGCAGTGATTTGCATGATATGGTAAAGATGCGGATTATCTGGATCTGTGTACTCCTTTTGGTGAGTGATAAAAAGATCGTAAAGCTCTTTTTTATTTAGAAAATCATTTCCGCCTGATTCGGTTGCAGGTTCCGGCACTTTCCCAATAAATCGAAGCATGAGTTGTTCATGGTGGTAAATGAGGTTATCCAGCTGCTCTTGAATCGCCTGTTGAAAATGTTCCGGCAGCAGGAGAATTTCATTTTCAAAGCGATGAAGTTTTCTTAAGGTATCGACACCTTTTTTTGCCGTAAAAATCATTTGCCGGTAAACCACCAGCTTGCGTGATTTTTCCAAGTTTTTTTTCTTAAAATAATTATGTTCTTCCTTGTACATCCCATAAAACTGTTCCATTTTAATGAGACTATCTTTGAGCTTTTCAATCTCTTCTTTCAGAAGATGATGTTCAAAATCATGCCGGGTACTTAGGCGAATCCACCGGATTAATTCCTCGGTGGTGCTCGATATTTTAAAATAAAGCTTACTTTCATACTTTGGCGGCATAAACACTAAATTGACAATAAAAGCTGAAAATACCCCGATCATGATGGTAGAGAACCGGATGGCCGCAAACGGTATGAAATTCCCGCCAGTGGTTTCCATAATCGAAACCAATGTGACGAGGGAAAGACCGATGGTATTTTCTAGTTTCAGCTTAAGATTGATACTTATGGCAATAATGGCTGCTAATCCAATGACAGTAAAATGATTTCCTAATGTGAGAACGAAAAATACCGCGAGTAATGCCCCGATGATATTTCCTTGAATTTGTTCAATAATAGTTAAATACGAACGATAAATGGTTGGCTGAATCGCAAAGATGGCAGAGATGCCGGCAAATACCGGTGATGGCGAATGCAGCAGCTGACCAAGATAAAGGGACAAAATGATTGCTATTCCCGTTTTTAAAATGCGGGCGCCTAACTTCATAAAAAAATGAATTCCTTTCAAAAAATTGTCTAATACTAGTTTGTTCAATGTGAAACAATAAATGACTATACATGGATTAAAACATATAATCAAGAGAATTAATATGAATTTTATGTTATATTTTTCTACAAAAAAAACGTCCGCTGTATGATGCGGACGTTTTTTGTATCATTCTGTTGAAACGGATGGATCTGCTTGCTCTTTAACCGGAACAATTTGTACGAAATGGCCTTCGAGATTAGCGAGAAGGGATTGAAGCTGTTTTGCTTCTTCAACCTGGCCATCATTCTCGAGTAAGCTGATGTATTGACCTAAAAGTTCATTCACATCATTTTTTCCATTTTCGTTTAATGGGTTAACAGAAACCTTAGCCCCTTTGGCAATTCTTCTTTGAATCGCCTCTTTTGTTAATCCCATTTCAGGTTGAAGGCGTGTATACACGACACCGCCGGTCATACCTGCGCAAATCCATGGACCTGGGTCTCCTAGAACAAGACCACGGCCGTTTGTCATATATTCAAATGCAAATCCCTTAATGTTTGCATTGGCGCCGATGTTTCCATTTTCCTGCTCAGGGATTTGTTTTTTAACTGAACCGCCGATGATTAAATCAGCCCCTGACAGACGAATTCCAGCACGGGCATCAGCATTCCCCTGTGCAATTAAAAGTCCTTTTTGGGCACCGTATCCAAAGCCTTTTCCAACTGAGCCATTGTAATAACGGCCATTCTTACCTTTCGCTTTCAGGATTTGAATATTACCTCCGAAGGATGTCTTACCAACACCATCTTGACCGCCGCCATTAACGGTTATTACGATGCCTTCACTGTTATATGCCCCTAATCCATTTCCTGGAATGGAACCTTCCCGATATTTCAACTGTACAGGCTTTAACTGTTTGTATGAACCATCAAGTCTGCCTCTAACACGGTGGCAAGATACACGGCTTCCCAGTACCCTTTGCTCTGATGTAACACTTTCAAACTCACGGGAACTATGCAATTGATCAATGCTTGCATCAAGATATTCTGCACCAACGGCTACCTGCATATGTGCTTCAGCAATTGTTTTTGATACCTCGGCCTTCGTAAATTGGCTGATTTCAAGAGTTTTTAGCAAATAAGAAAGGTCTAAGTTTTGGTGTCCGCTTGTTTGGACTAATAAATCCGAGCGGCCGACTGCTTCCTGCAGGTCACGAATTCCAAGGGAAGCTGCAAGCACCTTTAATTCCTGCCCGAAAGCAGTGAAAAGATTCATAATTCCTTGTACAGCTAAATCCAATTGGCGTGGAACAAAACGTCGTAGTCCATGTTCCTTCGCTTGAACCTCTGATTCAATTTGAGTTGCAATCCCAACATGACAAGTATCTAAGTGGCATCCGCGGCATGTTGTACAGCCGATTGACAGCATGGCTAATGTTCCAAAGCCAACACGGTTTGCCCCTAAAAGCATGATTTTGATTACATCCATTGCACTCTTCATACCGCCATCTGCCCAAATTTCAACTTTATGGCGGAGGCCGCTTTCTAATAGGGCGTTATGTGCTGCTTTTACACCAATTTCTACTGGCAAGCCAACATGTTGTAAAGCATGAATTCTTGCGGCACCTGTACCACCGTCAAAACCACTTAATGTAATAATATCTGCGCCTGCTTTCGCAATTCCAACTGCAATCGTACCGATATTTGGAACAACAGGAACTTTAACAGCAATTTTTGCCTGATCGTTTGCTGTTTTTAATTCTAGAATCATTTGCGCTAAATCTTCAATCGAATAAATATCATGGTTGTTTGATGGCGAAATCAAATCAGAGCCTAATGTTGCATTACGTGCAGCAGCAACCTTTGCTGTTACCTTTGAGCCAGGTAAATGTCCGCCTTCACCAGGTTTTGCACCCTGACCAATTTTAATTTCTAACAGGTTCGAAGAGTTTAACAGCTCGGCATTTACTCCAAAACGACCGGAGGCGATTTGCTGTCCCCGCGTTTTTGGATATTTACCAAGCATATCTTTAATTTCGCCGCCTTCACCATTTAAGCTCACCATATTTAAACGGTCAGCGCCTTCTGCATATGCTCTAAAGGCAATTTCATTCTGCGACCCGAATGACATGGATGAAATTAAAAACGGTAAATCATGATCACCTACACGAATATCTACTTCATCAGGTGAAATTGGATGATTGGATACTTTTAAGCTAGCCAAGTGACGAATGGTCGTTGGATTTTCCAACTCCTGCTCTGAGATTTTATCCCGGTACAGATTATAATCACCGGTTGCGGCTACTTCACCGATTGCTTTCCAAATCCGCGGGAAGAGGTGGAAGGTCTTTCCGACTCTTTCCTTTTCATTCTGGTAATCTTCAGCCCTAGAAAATGCATCCAGTTTCATAGCCTCGTAGCCAAATTCGAGTTCCTTTGAACCAAAGAAGTTTACAATATTTAAAACTTTTGCGATATCTTCGTGAAGACCGATACTTGAAAACAGTCTTCCATAACCACGCAACTCATGAATTCCAATGGTTGAAATTACTTTTTCCAGTCCTTTTGTTAATGCACTGTACAAATTGGTCAATGGCTTAGTCGATTCATCGAGAACAGTCATAAACATGTAGTAAGGACTAATTAAATCAGCGCCTAACCCTAAAACAGTGATAATATCGTGCAAGGAACGGATAGCAGCAGAACGTAAAACTAAAGAGCAGTCTCTTCTTAGTTCAGCTTTTACCAATGCCTGATCGATTGCTGAAGTTACTAAATGTGGATCAATCCAATAAAAATCGTCTTGATGTGCTTTGGCATCATCGAGAACAAGTAATGTTTTTCCCGATTGAACAGCCTGAACCGCTTCAGAGGCAATTCTTTCAAGTGCCAAGTTGATTTCTTCATCTTTACGGAAGGTCGTTGAGATAAACGAAGCTAGTTTTTGTTCATTAAAATATTGAATCACTTGGTCAAAGCTTGGCTGTCCGATTTCTCCAGAACAATTAAAACCTGCTTTTCCTTCTACTAAGACAGGAGTGATTAGTTCTAGAACGGTATTCGTTTCCTCTTTTACGAAAAGAGAAGGACGTTTGCCAATTACCACACGTGTCGAAAAATGTTCTGTTTCACGATCCCGGTCAATCGCAGGGTTTGTAACAACCGCTACACTTTCTTTAAAGTAATCAGCGATATTTTTTCGTTCTGGGTTTAAAGCTGCTAGTGGTGCATCATGACCTAATGAACGGATTGGCTCGACCCCTTTTTCCGCCATTTGTTCGATTAATTGGATATGGTCACGTTCCCATCCGAAAGCCTTATATTGTCCATTATGGATTTTATCCGGATAATTCATGGTTACTGTTTTATTTAAGCTAGGTGCTTGTAATCGATTCCGTGAACTAGCAATTGTTAACCGCTTAGAGATTCGATTATAGACTTCATTTTGGAAACGATTTTGCTCATATACATCCAATTGATCTCCATGCCATTTAAAGCCAACCTTTTCACCAGGTGCAAGCGGTTTTGGATCATTTACATATTCGCTTGAAGGAATAATCCCTGGTTCTGAGGAAAACAGATAGGAGGTTTCCGTTTCAAGCATCCATAGCGGTCTGAGACCAAGTGCATCCACACTAAATACAGCTTCATCGCCATATCTTGAGATGATTCCGGCAGGACCTTGTGCGTAATGCCCCCAAGCTTCGCGAAGGTAGGTATATAAATCCTGCAGTTTTTCAGGATAGGCTTTGATTTCATTAATAATTGGCGGAAATAGAAGATCCATGGCTTCAAATAAAGAATATCCATCCCTTGAGATTAAGGTTTCCATTGTCCGGCTTAAATCCTGTGAGTCACTGCCATCCTTTACAAGTGGAATCCCAATCATTCTTGCTTCATCCCGAAGCTTAGCAATTGTATTGATTTCACCATTATGTCCAAGTACACTAAATGGCTGGACTCTGAAGAAGCTGGAAAGGGTATTTGTTGAATAACGATTGTGCCCTAAAGTGATAGTTGAAGCGGCAAGCGGGTTAGAAAGGTCCTGATAATAACGCGGGAGAATATCACCTGCCCCCATTACTTTGTAAACTACATGGCTCTGACTAAGTGATGCAACATGGATTTGATCGTTGATTTCAAAATCAACCAATGCCTCAAAGAGGACCTTTGTTAATTCTTGGCCGCTTTTTTTAGAAAGACATGCAAATTGCCAGAAAACAGGGTTTTCCTGGATGGCAATGGGTCCAAGTGCAGAAGGGTCTGTAACTTCTGTTGTTTCAAAAATCATTTCTAATTCATATTTTGCAAGTTTTTGAAGCAATTCATTTTTAGTAGAATTCCAGTTTGCTTTTTGACTGATAAAAACATGCCCGACAGCAAACTCCTCTTTTTCAGCGAGCACAGGATCAATTCCTGCGTTTTGTAATTTTTCTTTCCAAAGGGCAACAGGGATATCCATATGAATACCAACGCCATCCCCTTCACCGTTAATAAAGCCGGCCCGGTGATTCATCGTTACAAGAGCATTGATACAATCGAAGATATTCTTTCTTGTTGGGATCTTGCTTTTTTCAAGGCAGGCAACAATACCACATGAATCGTGTTCATGTTTATGGAAATCTTTAAAAATGGAAGGATTATATTTTTGTGTCATTTGTGGTCGGGCTTTAAAAGGGTGTCCTCTAAAGCCGATTCACCTCCTAAGAAATTTCTAGATTGAGAATGATATTTGTGGTAAGCCACTGATCTGAGGCGTAAAGTATAATGGGAAAATTAATAATCTTATAGTATCATATGAATTTTCAGAAATCAAATAAATATACAGAAAATTGCATATCAATATTAGATTAAAATCATATCAGATTGAGATGGTAATATATTGTTGTAAACGTTTTCATGGGGTTTTTAAGAAAAAGGGAGTGGGAAATACTCCCTTTTGGTGCATAAAAAATGTATAATTATTCATTTCGAAGTGAGGAAAATGCATTGTGAACCGCGTGTAACGTTGCTTCAACATCTTCTGCTGTATGAGAAATGGTTAAGAACCATGCTTCATATTTAGAAGGTGCTAGATTAATTCCTTGGTTAAGCATTAGCTTGAAAAACTTGGCAAATGTTTCGCCGTCGGTATTTTCCGCCTGCTCGTAGTTTTCAACTTTTTCTGTTGTAAAATAAACGGTTAAAGCCCCTTTTAATCGATTGATCGTGATTGAAACTCCGTGTTCCTTTGCTGCCGCTAAAATTCCCTCTTCAAGTTTCGCTCCTAATCTGTCTAAATAATCATATACTCCATCTTGTTTCAACACTTCAAGGCATGCGATTCCAGATAGCATTGAAGCGGGATTTCCTGCCATTGTTCCAGCTTGATAGGCAGGGCCAAGCGGTGCCACTTTCTCCATAATTTCTTTACGTCCGCCATAGGCTCCAATTGGCAGACCCCCGCCGATAATTTTTCCAAGTGCAGTCAAATCAGGCTGGATTCCTAAAAGGTCTTGTGCACCGCCATACATGAAACGAAACGCCGTGATGACTTCATCATAGATGACAAGAGCACCTGCTGCATGCGTTAACTCATTAACCTGCTGTAGGAAGCCCGGTTTTGGTTCAACAATCCCGAAGTTACCGACAATCGGTTCTACTAGTACTGCCGCAATTTGGTCGCCCCATTTTTCTAATGCTTCTTTAAGTGGCTCAATCTCATTAAATGGAACAGTTATGACTTCTTGAGCGATACTTTTTGGCACTCCGGCTGAATCAGGTGTTCCTAGAGTGGAAGGTCCGGATCCTGCTGCAACAAGGACCAAGTCAGAGTGGCCGTGGTAACAACCGGCAAATTTAATAATTTTATCTCTTCCTGTGTAGGCACGCGCTACGCGAATGGTTGTCATAACCGCTTCGGTTCCAGAATTGACAAAGCGGACTTTATCCATTGATGGTATGGCTTCCTTTAGCATTCTTGCAAGCTTTACCTCATGGAGTGTAGGAGTACCGTAAAGTACGCCTGTTTCAGCTGCACGTTTGATTGCTTCCGTAATATGTGGGTGTGCATGTCCTGTGATAATGGGGCCGTATGCTGCCAAATAATCGATATACTGGTTGCCATCGACATCCCAAAAATAAGCGCCTTGACCGCGTTCCATAACCACTGGGGCACCACCACCTACAGCTTTGTAGGAACGGGACGGGCTGTTTACACCGCCAACAATGTGCTCAAGCGCTTCACTATGTATTCGTTCTGAATTAGTAAATTGCATAATATTTCCTCCTGAAATTCGATTCTTTCTTATTTTAGCACTTATTTTAGTGTTTTCCTGCTATTTTTTTGATCATTGCATTGGCGGATTTGTGATTAAAATGAAACAGCATTGGGGGTTCGGTTGCCAATGGGGGGCTGTGCAACCGAAAGAAGGTTTCTTTTCCCTTTTTCGGGTGAAACCAGCACTGAAGGGCAATGAACCAAAGTTCCTTTTCCCTTTTTCGGGTGAAACCAGCCGGAACGGGCAATGAACCAGAGTTCCTTTTCCCTTTTTCGGGTGAAACCAGCACGGAAGGGCAATGAACCAAAGTTCCTTTTCCCTCTTTCGGGTGAAACCAGCCGGAACGGGCAATGAACCAGAGTTCCTTTTCCCTTTAATAGGTGAACCAGCTGGAACGGGCAATAAAACCAAGGGGTAGCCAATTGGGGGTCGAAGCGACTGAAACCACAAACCATAAGGGGTTTGGGGATCAAGCCAGTTTCCCTTATAAAATCAATCCTAAAATCAAGCAGAACGGTTGTTTTACTGTTGTGATTTGGCTAAACTAACACATTAGGGAAAGTTTCAGGAGGAAGATCGATGGAAAATGCAATAGAAGTTAATAAATTACGAAAAGAGTTTAAAGCGTATTCAAGTCGAACGGGGTTAAAAGGTGCCTTCCGAGATCTTTTTACCCGTAATTATAAAGTGGTTCCTGCAGTCAATGATATCCACTTCACCGTAAAACAGGGAGAAATGGTTGGATATATTGGCGAAAATGGAGCAGGGAAATCGACGACAATTAAAATGCTGACAGGGATTTTAACGCCAACGTCCGGTCAAATCACTGTCAATGGAATGAACCCGCATAAGGAGCGGGAGAAATTTGTTCAAACGATTGGTGTTGTTTTTGGCCAGCGCTCACAGCTTTGGTGGGATATTGCTGTTCAGGAATCCTTTCGTCTTTTGAAAAAGGTCTACAAAGTATCGGACGAAGATTACGACAACCACATGGGACACGTGATTAAAACATTGGATATTGAACCGCTTTTAGATAAACCAGTACGGAAATTATCGCTTGGCCAAAGAATGAGATGTGAACTCGCTGCAGCACTCATCCACAATCCGCCGTTATTGTTTTTAGATGAACCGACGATTGGGCTGGATGTGCTGGTTAAATTAAAAATCCGGGAATTTTTAAAGGAAATAAATGAGAAATATAATACAACCATCCTTTTAACGACACACGACTTGTCAGATATTGAAGCGCTGTGTGAACGGGTGATTATGCTCGATGAGGGGAAAATCATTTATGACGGTGCTCTTAGAAACCTTAAAGAAAAATGGGGGGAACGTAAGGAATTGCAATTTCAATTTCTTGAAAAGATTGAGATTGCGAAACTTAAAGATATAACTGGGGGACTTCCTGTTAAATGGGAGTTAGATGAAAAGGAAGCCATTTATATTGCCAATATTGAGGATACGGAAGAATTGATTTCCCTGCTGATCGCTAGAGTGGTCAGTGCATTTAAAATTAAGGACATTAAAATTAATGAAATCTCTACTGAGGAAATTATCCGTAATATTTATGAAAAAGGTATGGTGGAAGTAGAAGGGGGCAATTAATCTTGGATAAATATCTTGAAATGATCCGCATCCGTTTTTTAATGATGCTTGCCTACCGGACTAATTATTATACGGGGATTGTGATTTACAGTATTAATATTGGTGCCTATTATTTTTTATGGTCTGCTATATATGGGTCGAAGGAGCATATTGAAGGCCTTTCCGTTGTTCAAATGACTACCTATGTTGCCGTTTCATGGATGGCCCGTGCCTTTTACTTTAATAATCTGGATCGGGAAATGGCGCTAGAAATTATGGAAGGAAAAGTGGCCATTGAATTAATTCGTCCCTACAGTTATCTTGGCATGAAAACGATGCAGGGATTGGGCGAAGGGATTTTTCGGCTTTTCTTTTTCTCGATTCCAGGATTAATCATTGTTTCGTTTATTTTTCCAATTAAATTCACTTGGGACCCGGGGATTTGGGGGTTATTTGCGTTATCTACGATATTAAGTTTTTTCATTAATACACAACTGAATTTACTAACTGGAATTACAACCTTCTTCTTATATAATAATGCTGGATTGATTCGGGCTAAACGAGTGGTTATTGATTTATTTTCCGGTCTCCTCCTTCCCATCAGCTTTTTCCCTGGATGGGCGCAGGGAGTCATGAAATATCTTCCTTTTCAGGGGATTAGCTATATTCCAAGTATGATTTTTACTGGCGGTTTTTCCCATTCACAGGCAATGGAGGCCATCTTTCAACAGATCCTCTGGGTAGTAATCTTAATTATTCCTATTCAGTTCCTGTGGTCTGTGGCAAAAAAACAGCTAATCATACAAGGGGGGTAAGCAAGTGTTTTACACATCCATGTTTTTTCAATATATTTCTCAATATTTAAAGACAAGATTTCAATATCGTGGTGATTTATTTGTAGAATTTTTCTCGGATTTATTATCTCAAGCGATCAATCTAATCTTTATATTAGTGGTATTTGGTCATACAAGTTTACTAAACGGCTGGAATCGAGATGAAATTATTTTTATTTATGGCTTTTTCCTTGTTCCGTATGCTGTTTTTTCAGCCTTCTTTAATATCTGGGATTTTAACGAACGCTATATTGTGAAAGGGGAGCTAGACCGGATTTTAACAAGACCTATTCACAGTCTTTTTCAAATTATCCTTGAGCGGATCGAACTCGAATCGTTATTAGGTGCTATTACCGGTCTTGCTGTTATGTTTTACTCGGGGGCTAAACTCGGTCTTGATGTGAAATGGTATGATCCCTTCTTGTTCCTGATTTTTGTCGTTGGCGGTGCCCTAGTTTATGGTGGAGTCTTTATCATGATCGCCTGCATCAGTTTTTGGGCAGATGCAAGAACTTCACTTATGCCGATGATGTACAACATTAGTAATTATGGCCGTTATCCTGTTGATATTTACAATAAAATTATTCGTTTTGTGTTAACATGGGTGCTTCCGTTTGCCTTTGTGGGAGTGTATCCGGCGGCGTATTTTCTTGGAAAAAAGGAATGGTTCGTTTATGCCTTTTTAACTCCAGTAATCGGTATAATCTTTTTTGCCCTTTCCATCCTGCTTTGGAATCAAGGAGTAAAAAAATATCGGGGAGCAGGGAATTAAATACATTTGGAGAAAACCAGGCAAAATGTCTGGTTTTTGATATTTTATGGGCCAAGCCTGCATAGAGATAGTGTAACGGATGTTTCTTATAGAGGTGGTTTAACATGATCTATTTCTTGCTTCCGATTGTGGTGTTTTGTATTTTTATGAGTTTAAAAACTCTCTTTGTTCCAAATACAGTAAAAGGGAAATTTGTTTCTGTAGAAAATTTTTTATACCTGGGGTGCATTTATTTAACAGTCATCATCGGTTATGGTTTGATTTATGTGCTTTTCGAGCTAAAGGGTATACCACTACTTAAAGAAATCAATCATGAACACGGGAATAATATATTTGAATCCAGTTTTTACTTTAGTGCGATGATGCTGTTCTCAGTTGGAAACGGGGACATTATACCTTTGGGGATTGGGAGAATTATTGCGGTAACGGAAGCGTTAATCGGCTATACCCTTCCTGCGGCATTTGTGGCAAGAGCGATGCTTAATCGGGAGAAGTGATTATCGTTTGCATTGTTTCCTATAATTGGATAGTCTATCAATATAAACGAATGAATTGGGGTGTTTTTAATGACTGTAGAATTGGGTGTAACTGCGCCGGATTTTGAGTTGGAGGCCAGTAATGGTGAAAAAGTAAAGTTATCGGATTTCCGCGGAACAAATGTCGTTGTTTATTTTTATCCAAAAGATATGACCCCGGGATGTACGACAGAAGCTTGCGATTTTCGTGATCGAATTCAAGACTTTACAGATGTAGATGCTGTAATATTAGGAATCAGTCCAGATCCGATTGATAAGCATCAAAAATTTATTGAGAAATACGGACTGCCATTTTTACTTCTTGCGGATACAGAACATGCAGTCGCCGAAAGCTTTGATGTATGGAAGCTAAAGAAGAACTTTGGAAAAGAGTATATGGGGATTGAGCGTTCAACTTTCATCATTGATAAACAAGGAAAATTGGTGAAGGAATGGCGAAAGGTGCAAGTAAAAGGCCATGTTGACGCAGCATTAAGCTACATACGCGAAAATCTTAAATAATTTTATTTCAATTTCAAGCCTATTTTCATCAGTAAAGGCATTTGTCCAATGCAATAATACAAGGTTTGAATATCATTTTATTAGGGCATACCTCCTCAGATAAAAATTTCGGGTCCATAGTGGCCCCTTTTTTTATGCCGTTCTATTCAATCATGATTTCAAGCTTTATAATATGTTTATAAAAGTATTCATGACGAATTGTTTTTTTTTGATATTACATCATACATATAAAACAGGAGTAAAAGGGGGTACAAGGAATGAAAATTTATACAAAAACAGGGGACAAGGGAACTACCTCGTTAATTTACGGTCAAAGGGTGGCTAAAAACGATCTGCGCGTCGAAGCTTACGGAACCTGTGATGAAACCAATTCGATGATTGGGCTTGCAATAAGCTATTTAAACAAGGAAATTTTTCAAGGGAAAGAAATAATTGAAAAAGCGTATCATAAAATACAAACAAATCTTTTTCATGTCGGTGCAGAATTAGCTACACCAAAAGGAAGGGAAGTAAAATGGTCCCTTTCAACTGCTGATATCGAAGAGATGGAAAAACAAATCGACGAATGGAATGAAATTCTCCCACCATTAACCAATTTTATTTTACCAGGGGGACATCCCGCAGGAGCTGCCTTTCATGTGGCCAGAACCACGGCAAGACGTGCTGAAAGATGTGCTGTAACGCTAGGGGAAGATGTGAATCCGATTGTTTTGGCCTACTTGAATCGTCTTTCGGATCTGTTGTTTGTAACAGCGAGGTATGTGAACCATCAGCTCGGACAAAAAGAGCAAACCTTGCATTCTTGATCAAATGTGGACCTATTTGTGAGGTAACAATATTGACAAAAGTATAAAAAAATTAGTAAACTAATTATAACAATTATAATCTAATAATATTTTTTAAGAAAAGAGGTGCATGGCGATGAATCAGCTAAAAGAAGCGTTGGATACCTTGAAGGAAACTGGGGTAAGAATCACTCCGCAACGTCATGCGATACTTGAATATTTAATAAACTCGATGTCACATCCTACTGCAGACGATATTTATAAAGCTTTAGAAGGGAAATTCCCTAACATGAGCGTGGCGACGGTTTACAATAATTTACGAGTATTTCGTGAGGTTGGTCTTGTCAACGAATTAACATATGGTGATGCCTCTAGTCGTTTTGATTTTATAACCACACAGCATTACCATGTTATTTGTGAAAGTTGTGGAAAAATTGTCGATTTTCACTATCCTGGCCTAGATGAAGTGGAACATTTAGCTTCACATGTAACAGGCTTTAAAGTAGATAACCACCGTATGGAAATTTATGGAATCTGCCCGGAGTGTTCCGATAAAGAAGTTCATTAATAAAAGCAAAGAACTAATTCGATGGAATTGGTTCTTTTTTATGGAAAAAGATGTCCCGAAAGTATAACTTTTAAGGGCACCCCTTTTTGTGTATGGTTCTCTTAACTTGTCCGTTGATTTCCGCTCCAATCACCTTGGTTTTAAAATTCAACATTGTTATTTAACACAGGGATATGAAAAAAGGTGTCCTTTTTATGTGGACACCTTTAGTTTATGTTCTTGATTTTCTATTATAGGATTCGTCGAATTCTTTTCCTTCGAGGTTTTGGTCGAGGGTAAGAGGTTCACGGCAATACATGCACATATCCACCCGGCCTAGCATTTTTGTAGGTTTGCCACAGCTGGGACATTTTACTTGAATGGTTTTCGTTGATAACATTCCAATCCAAAAATATACAACCGTGCTTGCTATAATAAAAAGAAGACCAAAAAGCATAAAGATGGTCATAATAAGTGGTGAAGTTCGAAAATAAATTCCTCCGTACATAACAATGAATCCAATAAAGATTAGAGCTAGAGCAAAGGTTCTTATTTTATTTATTTTACTTGAATATTTAGCCATATTACCCCTCCTAATGAAACTATACCATATTTATGAAAATAGAAAAATTACTACGGGAAAGAAATGTCGAAATTTGTCTCAATTTTAAGAAGGAGTTTTCGTGTTATTGTCGAAAATATTATGCTACCTGAAAAAAATGGAGGAATTAAGAATGGAAGATATCCTTCGGCCGATTTATCAAGAAAGAGCAAGCCAAGCCAATACTCTTGGAGTTTTGATGGTGGAGAAAAAACAAAAATCAAGCCATACAACCGACTCGTTTGACGATATTCTTTTGATTATTGTAAAAAAGGCAGAAAAGCCGTTACTTATAAAGCATTATACTTATCAAGACAAAAAAGCGGCCATGCATATAATAGTTGAGGATTTATTAAAGGAATGGATCCTACTTGGTTCGAATCGGAAGATATTTGAATGGATCGATGATGCTAGAATTTTATTTGATCGTAATGAATATGTTGTAAATCTAAAAAAAGAGTTGCGGGAATTTCCGTTTTACGGAAGAAAAATTAAAATGGGGATGGAATTCGCCAAATTAATTCGGCGGTATGTGGATGGAAAAGCGTTATTTGAAAATCATCTATATTTAGATGCTTATAACTATGTTGTTCACTCTTTGCACCATTTAGCAAGATTAGCCATTATTGAAAATGGACTTCATCCGGAATTAACGGTTTGGCACCAGGTAAAGCAAATTGAGCCGGAAATCTTTAAACTATATGAAGAACTTGTCAATAGTGAAGAAACGCTTGAAAAGAGATTAGAATTACTCTTCCTTGCCAGTGAGTTTATGATTCATTCCAGAACAAAGATTGGTTCTACTCATTTATTAGATATTCTTAGTGAGAAGGAATTTTGGTCATTTAATGAAATCATGAATGAAAAAGAATTAATCCCTTATTCTGTTGATATGGCTGTGCTCCTTGAATATTTGATTGATAAACATTTAGTAGAAGTGGTGAATGTGGAGACAAAAGGGGCAGGGATTTTTCACAGATGTTATCGTGTTAATAAAAAATGATCGTAAAAAAACAAAAAACATATTGACCTTTTTCTAGATCCTTGGTATATTAATAACCGTCGCTGCGAAATGATTGCTTAAAACTTTTCGTGGGTGACGGTTTTAAAAAAAGTGTTGACATTAAGTAACACGCTGTGATATATTAATAAAGTCGCTTCTGAGCGATGCTTGAGAAATATTGATCTTTGAAAACTAAACAAACAAAAACGTCAACAAACAATAATATTCATTTCTTTTGAAATGAAGCCAACGTAACATTCGAGCTAAATCAACTTTCTTGGAGAGTTTGATCCTGGCTCAGGACGAACGCTGGCGGCGTGCCTAATACATGCAAGTCGAGCGAATCGATAGGAG
>NZ_SMYO01000001.1 GCF_004358205.1 Bacillus salipaludis | reverse complement strand
AAAAGGTGAGGAATATTTTACCCCTCATCGCTTACAAAAGATGCAAAATGCCTGGAATGCATCCTCTTGATAAACATTGTAACATTTGGTAAGCCGTATGCCTTAATAGGGCACGTACGGTTTGATAAGGGGGAAGCCTCGAGAGAGGTGTCCCTACTTTCTTATAGGCTGTGTAAAAGGACAATGTTGATTTTTAAAAACGTTGATTGGAGCGGAAGGTGCGAGACTCCAGCGGGAGCAGCGGGACAGGTGAGACCCTACAGGCGCTCAAGTGCCGAGGAGGCTCACCGCCCGCCCCGCGGAAAGCGAGCATCCTGGAGCGGAAATCAACAACTAAGTTTAACAGAGGTTTTTTATAAAAACTAATAAGTCAACCCCACCCGAAAACCAACAAAATCCTCACGAAACAATTGCTGATAGGCAAAATCACCCGTATCATAAACAGAAATCGACGAAGGATTTTTCGGAAGAACATCTTTTTCATAGCGGTATTGCCCGATTCTTTCACCAAGCGGTAAATACGTCGGACAGACAATCGTCCAATCAAGGCCTGATTCTTTCAAAATTAAATAAGCACGTAAATGTTCCTCAGCATCACGGGTCGTTTTTCGTTTTGATTCCGTTGATTGAAAACGATAAAGCTGAGGTGCTGAACGGGCTTGTAGAATTCCGGCACTACCAATCGTGACGATTCGTTTAATCCCTTCGCTCTTCATATTTTTTATAATCAGTGGCATGGAATCAGAAAGTGTAGACATGCCATCCGTATTCAAGGCACTAACTACTACATCCGCACCTTGGATCACCTGAGCAATTTTACTTTCTTCTAAAGCATTCCCCTTAATCATCGATAACCGGGAATCCTTATTTAAGGATAGTTTATCTGGATATCTTACAAGTGCTTGTACATCATGTTGGTCGGAAAGGGCGTTAGCTAAAATAATCGAACCCACTCTCCCTGTTGCTCCCAAAAGGCAAATGTTCACAAAAAGTTCACTTCCTAACCTTAAAGTTGTTGATATTTATCACAGGATTACGCTGCTTCCTATGATAACTTAAAATTGTTTAAGTATATTTATAAGGAGGGACATGTGTATGTCTGAGTATTCTGTAGTGCTGACAATCGGAAGTTTTTTAATCCTATCTTATTATATTATATATACCATCGTGAAAGTATAAGCCTGCAGACAGATTGTCTGCAGTTTTTTAATTTAACACAAGCCCCCTCCACCATTTTTATAAATAAAATGGATAAGAATGGGAATATATATGTAGAGGAAAAAACAAGTGAGGTGGGTTTTTTGGAGAATTTCAGAATTGAAAAGGATACACTAGGAGAGGTTCATGTGCCTGCGGATAAGTTCTGGGGGGCACAAACACAGCGCAGTAAGGAAAATTTTAAAATTGGAAGAGAAAAAATTCCATTAGAAATGGTTTATGCTTTAACCTACATAAAAAAAGCAGCCTCAATGGTAAATGGGCAACTTGGAAAGTTGAATGAAACAAAAATGGAGGCCATCAAGAGTGTATGTGATGACATTCTTAACGGGAAATATGATGAGCATTTTCCTCTGGCAGTCTGGCAGACAGGAAGCGGGACTCAAACGAATATGAATGTAAATGAAGTGATTGCGAATCGTGCAAATGAAAGGCTAAAAGGGGAGGGGAAAGCAGAGAAAATACATCCTAATGATGATGTAAACATGTCACAAAGTTCGAATGATACCTTCCCAACCGCCATGCATATTGCCGCTTATAAGAAATTAATTGAGCACTTAATTCCTTCGCTTCAAGAACTAAAAAACACACTAGAGGAAAAAGAGATTTCCTTTAAGGGATTAGTTAAAATTGGGAGAACTCATCTTCAGGATGCAACTCCACTAACATTAGGCCAGGAAATAAGCGGCTGGAGAGCGATGCTTGAAAAAAATGAGAAAATGATCACGGATGCCTGCCAATATTTACTTGACTTGGCGATTGGCGGTACAGCAGTAGGAACCGGTATCAACGCACATCCCGAGTTTGGAGCTAAAATGGCTGAAAAACTTTCAGAGCTGACGGGGCATCCCTTTCGCTCCTCACAAAATAAATTTCAGGCTTTAACCAGTCATGATGAAATTGTTTTTGTTCACGGCTCATTAAAAGCACTTGCTGCCGATTTATTGAAAATAGCCAATGATATAAGATGGCTTGCCAGCGGTCCAAGAAGCGGTATCGGTGAAATCAGTATTCCTGCTAATGAGCCGGGAAGTTCGATTATGCCAGGGAAGGTAAATCCTACTCAAAGTGAGGCCTTAACAATGGTTGTTTGCCAGATTTTTGGAAATGATGCTGCTATCGGCTTTGCTGCAAGTCAGGGGAACTTTGAATTAAATGTGTTCAAACCAATGATTATCTTTGATTTAATTCAGTCGATTACATTACTTTCTGACGGAATGCGCTCCTTTAACGAAAACTGTGCAAAAGGAATAGAGGCAAATGTGGATATAATCAGGCAGCATGTAGAAAATTCGTTAATGCTGGTCACAGCATTAAATCCGCATATCGGTTATGAAAAAGCTGCAGAAATAGCCAAACTGGCATTTAAAGAAAACACCACGCTCAAAGAAGCTGCTGAAAAAACAGGTTATGTTTCTCCAGATCAATTTGATGAATGGATTAAACCTGAAAAAATGGTCTAAAATGAAAGCCCCCTCTTCGAAAGAGGGGGCTTAGCCATATTATTTATTTTTTTTATTTACCAAATTACCCTTTGATTAACGGTTGAATGCGCCGCCGCCAAGTTGAGATTCAGCCATTGCAACAAGACGCTTTGTGATTTCTCCTCCAACAGATCCATTTGCACGAGAAGTAGTATCTGCTCCAAGATTTACGCCAAACTCTGATGCAATTTCATACTTCATTTGATCAAGTGCCTGTTGAACGCCTGGTACTAAAAGTTGATTAGAGTTGTTGTTACTTGCCATAGTTGAATAACACTCCTCTTAATAAATTTGGGGTCAGTATGGAATTGAACCATAATGGTTGAACCATTGCCGCCTTGGCCTAACCCATCGTTGAAATGTTTCTGTGTTTCTGTGTGTTTGTGTTTTTGTGTTGCTTTGTATTCTCTATTATGTTTAAAAATGAGAAGCTTATGCGAATGAGTGATTGGTAGTTTATTCCACTATTTTTGTTTTCCAAAACGAGCAAACTAATTTCATCTTATAACCTAAAGGGTGAGAGCTATGTCAGTGTGCCCGGTATGTAATGGATTACGGGAAGTATACTTACTATGCACGAATTGCGGAGATCCTATGTTAGAAAGTGGAAGACTGATGGATTTTTATGATGACTACAGTCCTTATATGGAGATTGATTTAATGAAAATGGAAGATGGATATCCGGATTCATATTCAGGGAATAAGTGCCCTCATCTATATCGATGCCCATCCTGTTTAGCCGATACAGTTGTATTTATAAAAGAATAAGCCCGTATAAAACGGGCTTATTCCAAAGAAGAACCTATTTTTCATTGTTTGGTCGAATACGGAATTCGTTGTCGACATCAAAGAAATGTGCTTTATTTAAATCAAATGCAAGTTCAATGGTATCTCCTGGTTTAACATCAGCGCGTGAATCTAGTCTGGCAACAAAATCCTGTTCGCCAATGGATGAATAAACCATTAATTCCGCACCAGTTAATTCAGCCACATCCACTTTTGCAGAAATTTTTGTACCGATTGAAGCTTCAATGAATACTGGCTCATCATGAATATCTTCAGGGCGGACCCCTAGAATGATGGATTTTCCGACATAGCCTTGCTCACGAAGGTATTTCATTTTACCTTCCGGAACGGCGATGGAGTTTTTGCCAATGACAAATTTTCCATCTTCAAGCTTCCCACTTAAGAAGTTCATGGCTGGAGAACCGATAAAACCGCCAACAAAAACATTTTCTGGTTTTTCATAAACTTCTTTTGGTGAACCAACTTGTTGGATAATACCGTCTTTCATGACCACAAGGCGAGTCGCCATTGTCATTGCCTCGGTTTGGTCATGGGTTACGTAAATCGTTGTGGTGTTAAGTCGACGGTGAAGCTTTGCAATCTCTGCACGCATTTGGACACGAAGCTTAGCATCAAGGTTTGATAATGGCTCGTCCATTAAGAATACCTTTGCATCACGAACAATTGCACGACCTAATGCAACACGTTGACGCTGACCACCGGAGAGTGCTTTTGGTTTACGAGTTAAATAAGGCTCCAAACCAAGGATTTTGGCTGCTTCTTTTACACGGCGGTCAATTTCATCCTTTGGAAACTTACGAAGTTTCAAACCAAACGCCATATTATCATAAACGGTCATATGCGGATATAATGCATAGTTTTGGAATACCATGGCAATATCACGATCTTTAGGAGCGACATCATTCACTCGCTTGCCATCAATGAAAAAATCTCCCTTTGAAATTTCTTCTAAACCGGCAATCATACGAAGCGTTGTTGATTTCCCACAGCCGGAAGGACCTACAAAAACGATAAACTCTTTATCATCAATATGAAGGTTAAAGTCTTCAACTGCAGTAACCTTATTATCATAAATTTTATAAATATGGTCTAATTTTAACTCAGCCATTTAACTGCCTCCCCTAATCAATTTATTCTATTCTCAGTTTACAAAGAAAGGGGAAAATTCGATATAGACAGGTTGCACAAAAAATGAAAACGCTTTTTTGGGCAGTATGTTACTTTGATCGATGTTCGAAGAGTAAACAGGCTAGAAAGACAGTAAAGGCACCGAAAAAATCCTTTAATTGAATCCCTGTTTTTTCGATAAATTTATCGATTCGATATTGAAGCGTGTTTCGATGAATATATAATTTTTTTGCAGTCAGGCTGGCATTTAAGTTATTTTCTAGAAAGGTTTTAATCGTAAAATACATATCAGGATCTTCATTAAACACTCCTGACAATTCTTGATGAATCATCTCCCGGAGTGTATCTGGCAGCTGAACGGTTAGAAAGGCTGGAAAAACACGTTGAAAGGTAAAAAAGCTGCTTTCTGTCAGATGATTTTGCCCGAATGTAAAGTATTCTTTTTCTCGCAAAAATTGCGAAGAAAGCCCTTTCGTAAATGGGGTGAATTTCCCAATATAAAAGAATGATTTTGCGTAAAAGTCACTTTCAAGGGTTTCGGACATCGTAAATAAATCTTTCTCCGGGAGGGACATTTGGTTCTTTTCTTCTACCAAAATGCCACTATTACCATTTTCCCAAATGATGATTACATCTTCCGAAAAAAATCCCTTTAATGCAGATTCAATCTCGGTTTGGTCCAAGTCATTTCCTTTAAAGTAGAAATGGATGAATCTAATTTGGATATCATGATCACAAGAAGGAGGTTGTCCATTTGTAAATAAAAATTCATACCATCGTTTTGAAAGATCACTTGACGGGATAATAGGGAATTCAATCCATTCATAAAGAGTTTTTAGCAGCATGAATTCTTGATCCGTTATGCATCCTTTTGGAATACCAATCCATTCATTTTCATGCTGGTTATAGAAGACATGAAATGATTCTGATGGACGATCAGGTTTTTTAGGAAATAAAACTGCTCCATCATACAAAGCTAATAATTTATTTAACATTGTTCATTTTCCCCATATCAAATTTTTGTCAGTTCCTTTTTTATTATAACAGTTTAAAGCTGAAAAAAGGCTGAACCGAAAAACGGCTCAGCCAAGATTATTCAACCTCATATGGGGGCTCTTCTTCTTTTAGGTCACGGGCTTCTTCAATATTGGTGGAATCATAACGAGCATGAACAGATCCGCCGGACATTCCCTCATTCATCATTCGGTCGATATCAAGGAAAACCTGGTCACGGCCTTCGTATTCCAAATCTTGCTGAGTTGAATTATCTTTTTCCTTTTTCAAGATTATCGCTCCCTTTCCCATTTTCTCCTAATTAGTTTGTGGAAAGGTCTCATTTTCATACGTAAAAGAAAAGATTAGTGATCATAAACATGGTAAAGCATAAGCTCGTGAACCTGACTAGTTAACCATTCAACCTCTTCTTGTAATGGGGGTACAAGAGTCCATTCGATTTTTCCTGTTTGATTATAGATGCCCGTATATCTTTGTTTCTTATAGTAAAAGGAAAAACTCCAGCCGGGAATATTTTGGTTTTTAAAGAGCGGCTTAAACTGAAAATGCATGAGCAAGGTAATCATCCCCTCAGGTAAGTTGTCCCTTTTAGCTTACCTTGTTCATGGGAGGAAGGAAATACTGAATTTATGGAAATATTAAAAAAGTTAAAAATTAGTGATTTGGTAAAATAAGCTGCAAAGCTTTTCAATTTTCCTAGTTTCTATTTCTGTTTCGTCAAAACTCATTGGTTTTGAATTAATTTCATAAAGATAATAATTCCCGGAATCGCTGACGCACGCATCAATGGAAAATTCGCCAAAAAACCCAAGCTCATCCGATAGAACCTTTCCAGCATGCTTGACGATTGTCTGAATAAATTCATCGTGTTCATTCGTTTGAAGGAGCTGATAAGGGAGAAGTCTGCCTCCTAGCGGAACATGGGTAGTGAGATCTTGATGATACGATTGGCGAATTCCAATCCCTGTAATTTGATAATCATTTTGCACTGCATGGACGAGAATTCGAAAATCAAAGCGATTCCCTTCAAATTCGGCGGAGTCAATCTCTTCTTGTGCCAAATAATGCTTTGAGGTTAGTTCCTGCTCCCAGTGCTCCCAAAAGGCTTGAAAAGTGGGGAAGTTTTCATTTCTTTTAAGGCCCTGAAGAAAGATTTCATTATTTTCAATTAGTTTTAATCGGTAAATTCCTTTTCCTTTGGCTGATTGAGCAGGTTTTAAATAAATATTTCCATGTTTTTGGAGAAATAAAAACAGGTCTTTTTTTGGAAATGCCAAAATCGTTTCAGGCAAAAAATTTTGGAGAATCGGATGATTTTTAAAGAGGAAATGAAGTTCAGCTTTGTCGATAAAACATGGGTTGAAGAATGGGATATTCTTTTCCTTCAAGATTTGGAAAACATGTTGACTCTGCTCAGCCTGTTCATAGTTTCGAAAAGGTATTCGATTATAGACAAGGTCAGGAAAGGGGACAGTAATTTTAATCCAATTCTCTTGTGCAGGAAGGAATGTAAATCCTTCAATAGAATCATCGTGAACTCCTTCGGATGTAAAGATAAAGCTTATTCCACCGTGTGAAATAAGCTTTTTTTGGAGTTCTATAAAGAGGGGCCCATTACCGGTAATTGCCCCATTTCTTTTTTGAGCTGTCATGATTCCAATGAGCGGCCCAAGATGATTATTTTTTATCCCCAATTCAAAGCTCAAATAATCCGGAACGGCTTGCTTGAAGCAAATCGGCTGCTTCTCTCCGCCAAGAGTTAAGGTCCCTTCCATCTCACTTTGATACCACTGTGTCGCAACTGGGTCAAAGTAAATTTTCATTTGAATAATTCCTCAGGATGTAAAATGGATTGTTCGGTAATAAAGATGGCGAATGCAAGGGTAAGTTTCCGGGTTAATAAGTCAAATTCCTCTAAATCGGGATGATTGAAGATTGATCTTCCTGGTTTCGAATTGGCTTCAAAAAGCCAAACGTCCCCATTCCGGTCAATTCCTAAATCGAAGCCAATTTCTCCAATAATACCTTCGATATTATGTTCGAGGGCTTCACTTAACAATAGGGCTGCATGGGAGAGTTTTTCGGTATAGAGTGCATTTTCTTCCCCAAGGAAAATTTCCTCGAGTGTTTTAATATCCCCACCGCTCCTCTTATGGGTTGTTACACTGCCGAGGCCAGCAATTTTTGCAGCAATTGCTGTTACCTGCCATTTTCCTTCCTCATCCTTATTAGTGTGGACTCGAAAATCAACCGGCCGTTTCTCGTGACGAAGCAAATGAATTCCCTGTTGTACAAGCATTTTATCTAAACGTTGAGTGGCAAAAACATTAGGAAATAATTTTTCAAGACTTGAGAATTTCCGTAGTCGATTTACGAAGTCCTCATCCTGATAGCGGCAAAAATACTCGCCCGTATGTTTATCGTAAATAATTTGATGGACACCCAATCCAAGACTACCATTTTTCGGTTTGATATAAACATGCCCATATTTGGCCAGCATCGTTTCAATTAAGGAAAAGGATGTAAACGGGATGGTTTCGGGTAAAAAGTTTGCTGCTAAACCATCCTGCTGGAGTCTTTCATACACATCAAGTTTATTGAAAAAACCCGGATTATACCAGGGAATTAGATAATCCTTTTGAAGCTTTTCTTTCACTTTAATTAATTTAGGGTTCCTTTCGCTTTTGCGATTGGGAAGACGGTCATAAATGACATTAGGGAATGGAACATCAAAGGTCTGCCATGTATTTTTGTGGTAAAAAAACCCGTTAATGAGTCCCTGCTCCCAATCTATATGTTGTTCACCAAACACAAAAGGCAAGGCCCCTGAATTTTTAACCGATAGAAGCTTGGTAAATAGCTGTGTTCTCTCTCCCATCGGCTGTGCAGGAAAAGGCGTGAAGCCAGCGGTGAAAATCCCAATCAGTGGACCGATATGGAGAGTTTGCTTATCTAAAAAGACATGCATTGGAACAGCCAGGTCAGGTAAAGACAAAGCTTCCTGGATAGCCTTACTAAGAACAATCCGATCACTCTTATCAGGATGCGGGAAAAAATGAACCTCGGTTGATTTGGAACCGAATGCGATTTTATTAATTGCTTCTCCCTTCAAGATGGAGGAGGGACAGAAAACAATCTGTTGGTTGTTTGGAGCAATCTCAATTCGATAGTGTTTTCTCATATAAGTTCTTCCTTTCTTGTAAATCAGACTGAGAAAGGTATTTTCCATAGAGAAGCGGCGCAAGGTCAAGAGTTTCTTTTAAGTCTTTCCGGGTCTGTAAGAGGACCTTTCTTCCGGGTTTTGAATTCATATCCAGAATCCATAGTGAACCGTTTTTCGCAAGTCCAATATCGACACCAATTTCAAATAAAGGTAAAAACTCTTTTTCAAGTAATGGGGGAAGATGTGTAATAATATATTCCAACTCACTGCAAATAAAGTCTTTATTGTGTGCTGGTAAGGTGGAGAGCCATGTAGGAAAGTCTTGGGCTGAACCGCCAGCACTTAAGTTTGATAGGATTCCACCGGTTGTTCCGACTCGAACTCCTTTCCCTCGTTCAACCCATACGCCATTTTCGTCTTTTTGGATAAAAATGCGGATATCAAAGGGCTGAAAATCGTCATTATATAGCTCTAAATATGGTTGATATAGGTATTTGTGCTGCTTCAATAGGGTCTTTAACCAGGCCATTAATTTGGCCTCATTTGGAAAAATGTGGGAAATGATTTTTTTGTTTTTTTCTGTTTTGACATGGAAGGTTTTGTCATTCTTTTTTAAATAATAAATGCCATAGCCTTGTGAGCCATTAATTGGCTTTAAAATGATTTTCTTTGTTTTATCCAGTTCTTTTAACAATCCTGTAATTTCATTCACTGGGTATGATTTCGGTAAATAAGCGGATAAAATTGAACTGCGTAATGCTTCGTAAAGGTCTAATTTATTAGGCAGACCATATCCTAAAAAGGTAATATCATCCCTGCTCTTTAACCAGGATACAATGGGCAAACATTGCTTCGAATGCTCATCCTCCCCGTAAAAGCAGCGATCATATAATATGGTTGGGATTGGAAATTCACATTCTACCCAACGGTTTATCTCTGAATCGAATTTTTTTCCTTTTACTTGAAGGCTATGGGGATGGATTTGGGAAGGGATAAAGCGGAAACATTCTATACCGCAAGAGTGTGCTTTTGCTGCAATTCCATCAAGATAGGAAGTCTCACTATCTATATTTAATGTCATAATACCTAATGCAATCAAAGATTATTCCTCCTTTTTAAGCGGGGGCTCAAAGGTAAGTTTAGTGCAAAAACGGATAATTGCTTTTGCAGACGGGCGAATTTTCCTGTTCCCATCCTCAAAGTTTTTCGACGGCTTGGAATTCACTTCAATAAGCCAAAGCTTCCCGTCATTGTCCACTCCTATATCGATTCCTAGTTCACCTGTAATTCCAGGGGAATACTGGCAGATGGTTGTGGCTGTATCAATCGAAAGTTTTTTCATTTGCAAAATAATCTTAGCGGCCTTTTCCTTTTCACTTCCGGTACTTAAGGCCTGAAGTGGCTTCATAATTCTTCCGCCTTTGGCAATATTGGATACGAACTCTTCTTCATGAGAAATTCGTGCTACAAGGGACGTAACAGACCAATTATTCTCAATATTTTTATGGCATAAGGCTCTAAAGTCCATGGGACAGGATTCTCTCATCATAAGATGAATTCCTTGCTGGATAATATAAATTCTATTACCTTGAATCATTTTTATTTGTTTATAAATATTTTCGATGGAGTCATTGGCTAAAATTTTATTTGACACTGCCTTTATAGAAGTTTTCAAACTATATCCGTTTTCACCGTGTGTTAATCTGAAAATATTTTTTCCTTGACTCCCATGGATGGGCTTGATAAAGACCATATCATATTTTTGTGTGAATTCTTCAAGATTTTCCTTCGTGAAGATTTTTGTCTCCGGTATATAGGAGTGTAGGGAATTTTCCTGGATTAATTGCTCATGTACATCCCATTTGGAAAGAAATCGGTCGTTAAAGATGGGGATCTTTAATTGGTCAATTTTTTCACGAAAACGTCCAAATTGGCTTGATTTTTCTCGCTTGCGTGAGTGAATTCGATTGTAGACCACATCCGGTAAGGGAAGCTTGGTTGGAACCCATTTTCCTTCTTCTAGGTAATATCCTTTATTCGAGAATTCCTCATCGGAAAAAACATAAAAAAATCCGCCCGCTTCAGAAATACCATGATGAAGCTCCTCACAAAATGTATGGATTGAACGAAAATTAGGTTCTTCCTGGTTTATAAAATTAAAATCGGTTAAAAGCCCAATAATTGGTCCAAGGAACAAAGTGTGAGTCTCTACATCAAATTTTGCTTGGAAGTTATAATGTTTTACAGGTAGGCAAAAATCTTGTATGAAAACTTCCGAAAGAGAGATTTCATTTGCCGCCATTTCGGTCATTTGAATTTTTGTCTTAATGGTTTGTTTCCCTAATGATAAAATTAATTCCCGCTCTCTTTGTAAATGTAATTTTTTAAATAATTGATTCGACAAATAGATATGATTGTCGTCCTCGCAGGCGGGTTTCCTGGGGGTAATGGTGATTTTGGTTAGGATTAGGGACATGATCACTCCTCATTTACTGAAGAATCGGTTAAAGTAAAACTTCACGAGGTAAATAGGCATTAGCTGACATAGTATCCTATGTAAATACAATCCAAATTGTGATTTTACTAAGAAAGGACATGGGAGTTAGTGACATTCTCGCTTTACCCGTCATAATTTGGTATAGTTGAATGTAATTGTTGAATGGTAAAGGAGTGGAAAGAAGTGGCAGTTAATTTATATGATGCAGCTTATGCATTAGAAACATCCATTCGTCAAAGTGATGAATTTGTACAATTAAAACAAATGTATAATGAAGTAAATGCTGACCCGGCAGCGAAACAAATGTTTAATCAATTTCGGGAGATTCAAATGAATCTTCAGCAAAAGCAAATGATGGGACAAAATATTTCTGAAGCTGAGGTACAACAGGCCCAAGCAACCGTCGCTCATGTACAACAAAATGAAAAAATCGCCCGTCTCATGCAGGCTGAACAAAGAATGAGTATGATTATCGGGGAATTAAACCAATTAATTATGAAACCGTTAGAAGAACTCTACGGCAAAATGTAAAATGTTTAAAAAAAGCATTCAGTGATTAAAACTGAACGCTTTTTTTATTAAAAAGGCTGTGTTAATGGACAATATTGATTTTGAAAAACGTTGATTGGAGCGGAAGGTGCGAGACTCCTGCGGGAGCAGCGGGACAGGTGAGACCCCACAGGCGCTTAAGCGCCGAGGAGGCTCACCGCCCGCCCCGCGGAAAGCGAGCATCCTGGAGCGGAAATCAACAACAAAGTTTAACGAGCAGAGCTTTATTGAAAAAAACAAATGTTCACTTCCCCCCTTGTTCTATAAATTGGTAAAAAAACATAAATGTGATATAAGGGTAATTTCACCAAAGAACAGGGGGCAACATAATGATTTATCGCTTGCTTGCGTTAAATATTGATGGCACACTTCTTCAATCAAATGGGAAGATTCAAAAATCAACAAAGGAAGCCATTGAATATGTCGGGCAAAAAGGGATCTATGTAACACTTGTGACCTCAAGAAGCTTTCCCTCGGCACGTAAAGTTGCCAGGGCTTTAAAAATAAAAACACCATTAATTACCCATCAAGGTGCCTATATATCTAGTGTACTAGAAAAGCCTATTTACGTGAAAAGAATCACCGAAGAAATTACCTATGACACTGTACGTTTGCTAGAAACGGTCCCATGTCAGATTCGGCTTGTCCATGAACAATTTTCATTAGCCAATAAATTAAAGCTGCACAATAATTTATTAGCAAAAACTGTTTTTACTTCTGGTGATCCTGTTTTCTATTCTCAGCAATTTGTGCCGTCATTAAGCGAATATTTGCATGATCAACCAGTAACACCGCCAAAAATTGAAGTTTATTTTGAAACCGAAAGTGACTTGAAGGATGCAAAAATAGCACTGGAGAAAATGTACACAGAAATTGATATGATTGAACTGGATTCCCTTCGTTTAGATATCGTTCCTGCAGGAGTTTCGAAATTAAGTGGATTGACTTATCTTGGTCAACAACTAGGGATTAGTAAAAAGGAAATGGTTGTGATCGGCGAAGGAATGGATGATATTCCACTCATTGAAGAAGTGGGTCTCGGAGTAGCAATGTGGAATGCAAGATACGAAGTGAAAAGAGCTGCGGACTGGGTAACACGTTCTCAAAATGAGAATGGGGTAGCCTACATGGTCAAAGAGCATTTCAGAAAGCAGCAGCCAATTGAATTTTTAAGGAAAATGAATATTATCAAAAAATAATTTTTGAAGGTACCAAGGTTATAACTTTGGTATCTTCTGTTTGCAATGATTTCCATTATATTGACCTTGAATTAGTGATTTTGTACACTTAAGGAAGTTTAATTTGAGGTGATTGTTTTTGAAAATATCTATTATTGGGTTAGAGGATACAAGATTTGATCGGCCGCTCCAGTTGATTGCCAATTTGTTTTTTGAAGAATCATTGATTCTAAAACAATATGATGAAAAAGCAGATATAAGCATAAAGTTTTCGATGCAAATAAACGAATTTGTGACAGTCTCGGCTGAATTAATCAGCCTTTCCGGAAAAAAGGTGACGGCAGAATACGAAAAAGAACTGCTACTGGGTGTTTCAGATAAAGAAACCTTTAAACAAATAAAGAATGCTGTTGCCCATGTATATTTAACAGTGCTGCAGGATTTTACCGGAATGATTCAAAAATGGGGAATTTTGACCGGTGTCAGGCCAACAAAGCTGCTCCATCGTAAAGTTCAAGAGGGGATTCCAAAGGAGCTTGCCCATCAGCAGTTAAAGGATGATTATCTGATTACCGATGAAAAGATAAACTTAATGCAACAGATTGTTGATAGGCAGCTGTCAGTCGTACCAGATTTATATACTCTGCAAAAGGAAGTCAGTATTTATATTGGGATACCGTTTTGTCCGACAAAATGTGCTTACTGTACCTTCCCGGCCTATGCCATCAATGGCCGCCAGGGGTCAGTAGATTCCTTCCTGGGTGGGCTTCATTATGAAATGAAAAAAATCGGCCAATGGCTAAAGGATAAAGGAATTCGAATTACGACCGTATATTATGGTGGAGGGACGCCGACGAGTATAACAGCAGAAGAAATGGACATGCTTTATGAAGAAATGTATGATTCATTCCCTGATGTTGAAAAAATTCGTGAGATCACGGTCGAAGCGGGACGCCCTGATACGATAACGTCGGAGAAGTTAGAGGTATTGAAAAAGTGGAAGATTGACAGAATTAGCATTAATCCTCAGTCATACACTCAGGAAACCTTAAAAGCAATTGGCCGGCACCACACTGTCACAGAAACAATCGATAAATTTCATTTAGCGCGTGAAATGGGAATGAATAATATTAACATGGATTTGATTATCGGCCTACCTGGGGAGGGTCTGCCGGAATTTACCCATTCACTCGCTGAAACAGAAAAATTGATGCCGGAATCTTTAACGGTTCATACTCTGTCTTTTAAACGTGCTTCTGAAATGACTCAGAATCGGGAAAAATACAAGGTTGCCGAACGTGCTGAAGTCGAGAAAATGATGGAGCTTGCGCAAGTTTGGACAGAGGATCATGGCTATGTCCCGTATTATTTATACCGTCAGAAGAATATTCTCGGCAATCTCGAAAACGTAGGATATTCATTCCCTAATCAGGAAAGCATCTACAACATTATGATCATGGAGGAGCAGCAGACGATTATCGGGCTTGGCTGCGGTGCTGCTAGTAAATTTGTGGATCCTGTTACAGGGAAAATCACTCACTTTGCTAATCCAAAAGATCCGAAGACCTATAATGACAGTTTTGAAGCCTATACAGAAGATAAGATTAAAATCTTAAATGAGCTATTCTCTGAGAAAGGTTCCCCTGCTTAAGCAAGTAGGGGGATTTTTCTATCTCCGGAAAAATTGCTTATATTGCGAAAATTTATTTTTATTCCTACCATTTCCATTTATAATAGAAGGAGAAAATTAATGGGGGGGCGCTTTTAGGTTGTCGAATCAATTTTTAACTGAAAAGGTAAATGTAATTGTCAATGGCCGTGTAGCAACTGTCGAGTTAAATCGACCGGAAACATTAAATGCAATGGATATCGATTTAATTAAGGGATTAGTCTTTAAATTAAAAGAAATCAGTGATTCTGATGACATCGATATTGTCGTGTTAACTGGGAAAGGTAGAGCTTTCTCGGCAGGCGGAGATATTAAAATGATGCAGTCGAATATCTATGAGAATGAATTTTTCTCTTTCATGGATTCAATTAGCGAACTGATTGTAACCTTGTACAGTATGCCAAAACTAACCATTAGTGCTGTCTCCGGAGCAGCAGCAGGCTTAGGATTTAGTTTGGCATTAGCCACAGACTATATTATTGCTGATCAGTCTAGCAAATTAGCGATGAATTTCATCGGAATTGGCTTAATCCCTGATGGTGGAGCTCACTTCTTTTTAGAGAAAAGAGTAGGAGAAGTAAAGGCTAAGCAGATTATTTGGGATGGTAAAATTATGAAACCAGACGAGGCCTTAGCACTCGGTTTAATTCAAGAGGTGGCAGAAGGTAATATCGACAATGCATTGGAAGCGAGAATTTCGGATTGGTTAAGCCGCCCTGTACAGGCGATGATTAAAACGAAAAAGATTTTAGCAGAAAAAAACCGCCCGCAGTTGCTTAAAATTTTAGAATTGGAAAAATACGGGCAAATAAAAATGCGGCAAACACACGACCACCAAGAAGGTATTCAAGCATTTATCGAAAAAAGACAACCAAACTTTATCGGAAAATAATGTAAAAAAGAAGCCCTTGAGCTTCTTTTTTTGATATGATTTAAGAATGAAATAGTAAGAGTTTACCACTTGGAGAAATGACACGATGGGTTTTTTCCAGTAAGTTTTTTTCTGATAATAGTTTCGTACCTAATTCTTTTGCTGCATCATCATGGTCAGCCTGGAAGGCTTCATCTAAAATCTTTTCTCCATTTGGTTCAAATGCAGTTAGTTTATACGTTTTCATCCTGAAATCCCCCTATTTAATAGATTGCTACTATTATTTTTGCATAATTCTTGAAATTTAGCAAAATAAAAAAGGAAACTTTTCAACCGTTTTCTCGTAATAATAATAAAGGAGTGATGGAAAATTGGTACTTCAACTTGAGAATGTGTCAAAGCGGTTTGGGCAATTTACTGCTGTAAATGAACTGTCGCTATTGATACCCGAAAAAGAGATGTTTGGCTTTTTAGGGGCCAATGGTGCCGGCAAAACAACCACTTTCCGAATGATATTAGGATTGCTTGAGCCAACTGGCGGGAAAATAACCTGGGATGGTAAACTGATTGATTATTCAACAAGCCACTTAGTCGGCTATCTTCCAGAAGAAAGAGGCTTATACCCAAAACTAAAGGTTCGGGAGCAAATTGTTTATTTAGCACGTCTTAGAGGAATGCAAAAGGCAGAAGCCGTAAAGGCATTACATGCTTGGCTAGAACGTTTTAAAATACCGGAATATGAAAATAAAAAAATTGAGGAGCTTTCAAAAGGTAATCAGCAAAAAATTCAATTTATCGCTGCTGTTATACATAAACCAAAGCTATTAATTCTCGATGAGCCCTTTAGCGGTCTTGATCCTGTAAATGTAGAACTTTTAAAGGAGGCGGTTGTCTCCTTAAAGGAAAACGGTGCAACCATTGTGTTTTCCAGTCATCGGATGGAGCACGTTGAGGAAATGTGTGAACATTTATGTATTTTGCACAAGGGAAGTCCGGTTGTTCATGGAGAATTGAAGGAGATTAAACGCACTTTTGGCAAAAAGAATCTGGTCATTCATGCCGATTTTTCACTAGATTTTTTAAAAAATCATTTCGGGGTGTTAAAGGCAAAAGCGACTGCCCAAGGAATTCATCTGCAGATTGAAGGTGAAATGATAGCGGAACAGATTTTGAAGGAAATTGTCGGAAAAGGATTCATTCGTAAATTTGAACTTGAGGAGCCTTCCTTAAATGATATTTTTATAGAGAAGGTAGGGGATTCCTATGAATAGTTTTTGGATTATTTTATTCCATACCTATGTAAATAAATTAAAAACAAAATCCTTTTTTTTCACCACATTGTTAACGGTAGTAATAGTTCTCGCCTTAACAAACATTCAAAATATCATTCATACATTTGATAAAAATGATGGAAAAGAAAAGGTTGCTGTATTAGATGAAACTGGTCAGCTTTATAATCCTTTAAAGAAGCAACTCAGCACAATTAATAAAGACATTACACTTACCCTTTATAAAGGCAGTTTAGAAAAAGCAGAAAAAAAGGTTGAAAAAGGCGATTACAGCGCAATTATTCAGCTGCGTTATAATGATGAAAAATTGCCGGAAGCCTCCTTTAAGGCAATGAGTATTGCGGACTCCGCCCTTTTTACCGATCTGCAAACAAGCCTTCAGCAGGTTAAAACCATGCTCGCGGCTGCGAAGATTCAGTTAACACCTGCTCAGCTGCAAAAGCTGTATGAACCTGTATCGTTTAATAAGGTGGCGTTGGAGAAAAATGCGAAAACAGAAGAGGAACTAAATCAGGCAAGAGGACTAGTATATGTTTTGCTTTTCATTATTTATTTCTCGGTCATTATGTATGCGAATATGATTGCCATGGAAGTGGCCATCGAAAAATCTTCAAGGGTAATGGAAATTTTAATCTCAAGTGTTTCGCCAATCAAGCAGATGTTTGCAAAAATTATCGGGATTGGTCTTTTAAGCTTAACTCAGCTCGCTATTTTTCTATCTGTCGGTTATGTCTCATTAAAACAAAATATGGAATCCTTGAAGGAAGGATTTTTCGGTGTTTATGGTTTTGGAGACATCCCGGTTGGAACGATTACCTATGCGGTTATTTTCTTCATTCTTGGCTATTTTCTTTATGCTACACTTGCGGCTTTTTTAGGGTCACTGGTCAGCCGGATTGAGGATGTGCAGCAGATGATTACGCCGATGACCCTATTGGTGGTTGGAGGTTTTATGATTTCCATGTTTGGGCTCGGGAAGCCGGATTCAACCTTTATTACGGCTACTTCTTATATTCCGTTCTTCACCCCAATGATCATGTTTTTACGGGTTGGGATGCTAAATATTCCGGCATGGGAGTCGTTGATTGGAATCGGCCTCCTTATTGCAACCATCATTATATTAGCAATCTTCGGTGCACGTGTTTATAAAGGCGGCGTTTTAATGTATGGGAAATCCAATTCCTATAAAGATATTAAAAAAGCACTGCAATTAACAAAAAATAAATAATCCCAAAAAAGAGTATCAGCCATTTATTATTGGAGGGTACTCTTTTTTAAAAAATTTAACACAGAACGTGCATTCGGTTTTTGGAGATGTTAAAATAAAGAAAAGACCGTGAAAGGAAAATTTTATGAAACAACTATCCTTTATTCATGCTGCTGATCTTCACTTAGATAGTCCGATGGTCGGCTTGAAATATTTGCCCGCTGACATTTTAACTAGAGTTAAGGAAAGTACGTTCACAGCTCTAAAAAGACTAACTGCCGAAGCAATTCTTCGTAAAGTCGATTTTGTCATTTTTGCCGGAGATTTATTTGATGGAGAAGACCGCAGCCTGCGAGCGCAATCCCGTTTTCGAACAGAAATGCTAAAGCTTGCTGAACATGATATTCCTGTTTTTGTAGTCCACGGCAATCACGATCATTTAAACGGAACTTGGGTACATCTAGACATGCCTGAAAATGTACATATATTTAGCCATGAGGTTGAAATGAAGCCGCTCGAAACCAAGAGCGGAACCCGGAGTCATCTTTACGGCTTTAGTTACCCCGAACGCCATGTATTTGAAAAGAAAATTGATGATTATCAAAAAATTGACGGGGCTGATTTTCATATCGGTATTCTTCATGGAAATGAAAGCGGCCGTGAGGAGCATGGTAACTATGCACCCTTTTTCATTAAGGATCTATTTGAGAAAAACTTTGATTACTGGGCGTTGGGGCATATCCATAAACGGGCGGTCTTATCTGAAAATCCGCCAATTATTTATCCCGGGAATCTGCAGGGGCGAAATAAAAAAGAAAAGGGGCCCAAAGGCTTTTACCATGTAACCTTAAAGGATACAGATGCTAATCTTGAATTCGTAGAGACATCCGATATTGTTTGGCAGGAAGCAACCGTCGATGCTTCTTCAGCAGAGAACTTTCATCAAATTTTACACTTATGCCAAATGACTATAAATAGTCTAAGAAAAGAAAAAATAGGAACTCTTTTAACGTTATATTTAGAAAATGTCCATTTAGAAAATGCAAAGGAAAAAAAGAGTGTAAACAACGAACTTCTAGAACTCCTTCTTGAGGACGAAAGAGAGGAGAAGGAGTTTGTATGGATCGTAGAACTGGGCATTGCTGAAAATGTTCAAGTGGACCGGGAGCATTTAATGGCCGAAGCGAATTTTTATGAGGAAATGTTTAAAACCTTAGATGACCATACAGACATTGAGGAAACATTAGCACCCTTGTATGACCATCGTTTAGGGAGAAAATATCTCGAGAATTTGACGAATCTCAACCAGAAAGAAATAGTTGAACAAGCAGAAAAGCTTTTAATTAGCTTACTTTATCAAGCATAGAGAAAGGAGTGAGTTGATTTGAAAATTATTGAGATTCATATATATGGGTATGGTCAATTGGAGAATATGCAAATCAAAGACTTAGCTGATTTTCAAGTATTCTTTGGGGAAAATGAAGCGGGTAAATCCACCATCATGGCCTTTGTTCATGGAATTTTATTTGGTTTTCCCACTAAGCAATCTTCTGAACTGCGCTATGAGCCCAAACATAATAACAAATATGGCGGAAAAATTAGAATCTTTCATGATGATTTTGGTTTTGCTGTCATTGAACGGGTCAAAGGGAAATCCACTGGAGATGTAAAGGTATCATTGGAAGACGGCAGATTAGGTGAAGAAGAGCTTCTTAAGGAATTATTAGGAAATTTTGACAAAGGTTTATTTCAAGCGATTTTTTCATTTAACCTAAATGGGTTACAGAACATTCATCAAATGAAAGGCGAAGAGATTGGAAAGTTTTTATTTTCCGCTGGTACATTAGGAACAGAACGCCTATCAGAAGCGGAAGCAGTCCTGCAAAAAGAACTGGAAACACGCTTTAAGCCAAGCGGGAAAAAGCCATTGCTAAATGAAAAATTACAAGAGCTTCATGCACTAAATGGAGAGTTGAAAAAGGCTTTAGCTAAAAATGATGAATATGATTCTTTCATTAAAAAACAGGAATCCATTCAAGAGGAAATGGCAGGAATTCACCACCAGCTGTCAGAAATGCAAGAAAGCAATGAAAAATTGAATGAGTGGAAGAAAATACATTCACTTGTCAAAGAAGAATTATGGACGAAAAATGAGCTCGCTGATCTAGGAGAAATTCAATTCCCTGCCCAAGGGATCGAGAGGTTTGAGAGATTAAATCAGTTGCTTTACCCGTATAATGCTCAAATCAAAAGCCTGCTTGAGAGAATTGAAGGCTTGAAAAAGGAATTGGCAGCTATTCGGCCAGACGATTTATTCCTTGAACACGAATCCACGTTAATGACAATATTGGATCAAATCCCTCTATTTGACCAGTTAGAACTGGAGAAACAGCAGTATCTTTCAAAGCTTCAAGATTATCAAGGTAGACTTTCTGAAACACTTGACCGCCTTCATTTGCCGGTAAAGGGAGAGGAAATTCTTTCCTTTAATACAAATATCTACGTAAAGAATGAAGTGGAAGTAGTAGCGAGCCGTGGCAAAAAGCTTAATGAAATGAAACTGGAATTGGAAGAGCGGTTTCAGGAAGAAAAAGCTGCTCTTGAAAAGCTTGAGATAGAGGTAGAATCAGCGGAAAGCCAGGTTCTTCCCCATAAAGAAAGAGTCCTGCTTGAGGAAAAACTAAATGGGGAGGACAAAAAAAGTTTAGAAAATGAACTAAATTCAATTAAAGACAAAATTGAATTTTATCGTCTTGCCAATGAACGTGAACAAAATGAATGGAAAAGACTCCAGAAGCAAAAGAAGCTTCAATTTCTTCTGTTTGAATTCATTTTACTTGGACTAGTATTCTACGGAATTTTTACGAAGCAATCCGGATTAATATTTTTCGGTATTTTTGCCGCCTTATTAACAGGAGTTTTAATGGTAAAAAGCTTCAATCGACCAAAAGGACAAGATTCCAATCCAACTTTAGATTCTTTGAAGGAAAAAGAGAAACAAGTAATCCAAAAGCTAGGTTCAGCAGAATATGCAAACTTTATGAAACTTCAGGAGCAATTACTTCTGGATAATCGGCGGAAGGAACAGTTACAAGGGTTGCAAATGCGACTTGAGCAGCAGAATGACCAATATGATAAGGTAATCTCCAAATTTGAAGCCTGGGAAATTGAATCGGCAAAATATAAGGAAAATCTTTTTACCCTTGCCAGCCAACTGAAGATTCCTGAATATATCGCCATGGCGCATTTACGCGAGGCTTTCGGGCTTATTGAACAATATAAAACGCTATGGAGAGAAAAGAGCCATCTGCAAGAGCGTGTTTCACAAATCAAGGCAAAACAATTATCCATAGAGAATAGTCTTGAATTATTTGCAAATCGTTATTTATCGGAAGTTCATATGGATCTGCATAAAAAAGGCTATGCACTCAGAGAGAAATTAAAGGTTGAAAATGAGAAAAAGATAATGAGTCAAGAGAGACTAGCAAAACTCCTGGATTTAGAGAATGAATTAACACAAAAGAAACGGGAACAGTTGCACTTAAAAGAAGAAATTACAAAGCTTTTTGATGAAGCTGACGCCAGCAATGAACAGCAATACTACGAACTGGGGGTAAAAGCTGAAAAACAAGCGAAGTTTAAAGAAAGATTAAAGGATATTCAAAAGCAGCTTCAGTTTTCAATAATTACTGAACCCGAGCGTGAGAGCTTTTTACACCTTCATAATATTGAAGAAATGGTAGTGGAACAGCAAAAAGAAGCCATCCGTTTAAAAGAAAGACTGACAGCACTGCAAGAGGAAGATGCCTCTATAAAATATGAGATTCAGGTCCTCGAAGAGGGTGGTATTTATTCTGAGCTTCTTCATCAATTTAAACAGAAAAAATATGAACTGGAAGAATTGGCAAAGGAATGGTCTGTTTATTGCCTTGCTCAAGATATTCTGGCTAAGACGGTTGAAAAGTATAAAAATACATACCTGCCAAGAATGCTGTCTAAAGCGGAGGAGTATTTGTTTTTTTTAACAGAGGGGAGATACCATCGAATTCATCTTCAAAAGTCGGGGACTGGCTTTTTAATTGAAAGGCAGGACTACACGATTTTTGAGGCAAATGAACTTAGCCAAGCGACTACCGAACAAGTCTATGTTTCGATAAGGCTTGCCTTGGCCACCACACTTTATGAAAAATATCGTTTTCCGATCATCATTGATGATAGCTTTGTAAATTTTGATGCAAGAAGAACACAAAAAATCATCGAACTATTAAAGAGTTTAAAACAAAATCAAATTTTATTTTTTACCTGCCATACCCATTTGCTTTCGAATTTCTCACATGAAAATATTCTCTTGCTAAATAAAGGGATTGTAGAAATTCCTTCATAGGGTGATAGACCAATATGTTATACTAGGTTTCATAGGAAGGGGCGTTGGAATACAATGGGTAAAGGAATTCTATATTATAATGTCGGTGACCAGGTTGAATTGTTTTTACTGATTAAAAGCGCCACGAAAGGGACGGCTAGTAATGGCAAGCCTTTTTTGACGCTTATTTTGCAAGACCAAAGCGGGGAAATTGAGGCTAAACTTTGGGATGCTGGTGAAGAAGATGAGAAAAACTATGCACCTCAAAATATCGTAAAAATACTTGGGGAACTTCAAAATTATCGTGGTAAAAGTCAGTTGAAAATTAGACAAATTCGCAAATCAGGACCAAATGATCATGTTAAGCTTGATGACTTTCTTGAGGCTGCACCACTAAGTCAAGATGAAATGTCTAGCAAACTGACTCAATATATTTTTGATATGAAAAATCCTAATATCCAAAGAATCACCAGACATTTAATTAAAAAGCACCAAGACGCTTTTTTAGTCTATCCGGCGGCAACAAAAAATCATCACGAGTTTGTTTCCGGTCTGGCCTACCATGTTGTCAGTATGCTCGATTTGGCCAAGGCTATATCCTCCTTGTATCCTAGTCTTGATCGGGACCTTCTTTATGCAGGGGTTATTTTACACGATATGGGGAAAGTTTTAGAACTTTCTGGACCAATCTCAACGAAGTATACGATTGAAGGAAATCTCCTTGGCCATATTACCATCATGGTGAATGAAATTGGCAAAGCTGCCGAAGAATTAGGAATTTCCGGGGAGGAAGTATTAATCCTTCAGCATCTTGTTCTTAGTCATCATGGAAAAGCTGAATGGGGCAGCCCGAAACCTCCGCTCATTAAAGAAGCAGAGATTCTTCATTATATAGATAATTTGGACGCAAAAATGAACATGCTTGACCGTGCGCTTGAAAGAGTAAAGCCGGGGGAATTTACAGAGCGAATTTTTGCCTTGGATAACCGCTCTTTTTATAAGCCAGTGTTTCATAAATAAAAGATAGCCCAATTGGGTTATCTTTTTTATTTGGATAAGAATAAATTCTGGAAATCCGAATACATTGTATTAAAAACATGGACAACCAATCGTGGAGGGAGTATTAAATATGTCTATTCCTATTTGGGTATTTGCAGTGGTAGCAGGAATCGTAATCAGTGCTTTAATGGCTATTAAGACCGGCAGGGAGGAACACCAGCTGGAAATGGAGAGTATTGAAAAGGAAGGGGAAATCTATCTAGAGCGCCTGGAAAAAGAAAAGGAACGGCGTGAAGGAGAAAAAGCGGCAGGAGTATAAGAAAAAGAAAGAGTGACTCACAAAAGTGGTCACTCTTCTTTTGTATCATTTAATATTATTGCTGTGGTGCAGCAGTTGTTGTTTCCGGTTTAAGAGCGTCTTTAAGGTCTTTATCACTAACAGTTACATCTGCAGCTTTTAATTCATTCTGCATTGCTTTATTAATGTCATCATTTGTTAATTTTGAGGATTTTACTTGATATTCAAGTTCTTTCTTCATTTGATCAAATGATTTTTTCTTTTTCTTGTCTGTAACTTGGATAATATGATAGCCAAACTGTGATTTAACCGGGTCACTAATTTCATTAATCTTTAGGGCATATGCTGCTTTTTCAAAGGCAGGATCCATTTTTCCGGTGCCAAACCAGCCTAAATCGCCGCCGTTTTGAGCGGAACCTGGGTCTTGTGAGTATTTCTTAGCCAGGTCTTCGAATTTTTCGCCGGCATCTAATTTTTTCTTAACCTCTTTTGCGGTTTTTTCATCGTTCACAAGGATATGACGTGCCTTAATTTCAGGCTGATATTTAGCGTAGGCATCTTTTAATTCTTTGTCAGTGACTTTGACATCTTTCATGGCCGCCTTTTCCTGCATCATGCCAACCTTCATGGTTTTCTTTAAGTCAGCTTCACTTTTATATCCATATTGTGCAAGTGCAGCCTCAAAATTAGACCCAAGCTGTTCTTTTAATTGTGCAACTTTGGCGTCCAATTCTTTGTTTGTAACGTTGTATTTCTTTGCAAGAACTTTTTCATAAACTAACTGCTGCAGAGCTTGATTCCCAATCTTGTCTTTCATGGCTTGATAAAGCTCTTCTTTTGTTACGTCTCCGACCTTGCTTTTTGCTACGGTATCAGATGACCCCGATTGATTACATGCACTTAATGCAATAACCCCGCCGGCTAACGTAAGGGCTAATAACCATTTTTTCACGATGAACCTCTCCTAAACAGTAAATTCTTGTGGCACACATAACTTGACCACAACCTATACTATAACATAAAAGGGAATAACAGCAAAAATTTAAGCCATGGAAGTTGGGCTTTTATCAGAAATTTTCATCGAGCCTAGTCGAAATGAGCATAGCCTGAATAGGATATCGTAATCGGCATGAAGGAGGGAAACATATGACAGGTGCAGCTGGTGGATACGGTGGAGGATTTGCGTTAATCGTTGTCCTTTTCATCTTATTAATTATCATTGGAGCGGCTTGGGTTTATTAAAAGCCAAAATTAAAAGCGATGAGATGTCTCATCGCTTTACTGTTTATGACGAATTTACTTACTCGTCATGCTGGAGATAAAAGAGTACTATGTATACAAAATCTCCACGTATGACGATACAAGTAAAATGGTAATGAGGACATTTATGGTCCGGAATACCTTATGCTGCCGATCTTCTGGAATTTCCTTTTGAATACAAAGGGAATTAGTCATTTTATTTACATAAAACAGGATAAAGATAGCAAAGACAATAAAAATGGAGATCATCAACGATTCCCTCCTTGTTGTTCATCAGTATACTCTTATTACAATATCAAAAAAAGTTAGAAAAAGATAGTCTAAAAGAGTGAAAGAAAAAAAGCCTTTGATATTTGAAACATAATTAAGCTAAAATGCTGTAAAGCCATAAAATAAAAAATTGTTTACCTTCTGGTAGAAAAGGTAAATAATGAACTTAAAAGTATTGATTTGGAATGAGGTAAATCCAGTGGAGAATCACGAATTACTAAATAAAATTCAGTTGCTTGAATATCATCAAAGACTTCTTCTAACATTAATCAACAATCCTAAACAGGATTTTTACAGGATGATCATTGAAAAAGGCCTTTCAGAGCAAGAAGTAAGGGAATTCATGCAAATTTGTGACGAATTGAGCATAAAAATGGAAGAACAAAAAGCGGAAGGATTTATTTATTTTCAACCGCTTTTTACCGAGTTTTTATATTTATTACCTGAAAAATTAGATAGTAAAGATGTAATTCGGGCTTGCTCTTCCCAGGGACTTTATTTACCGCTTATGAAGGAATTGAATAAATACATATACGCTGATTAGACTAGTTCTTGTTCTGATTTTGCTTTTCTTAGTTTGCCGTCTTGCTCCGTAAATTCACTTTCAATATTATGGAAAGAACGTTCGAAAATTTCCATGAAATCATCCCCGTAAATATTTCGAACAATTGCCATCATTTCAATAATATCGGGAAATTTCCCATACAAATCGCGTAGCGGTAGGGCACCTGTATATACGGCATTGCTGTTCGGTTCATATGTCTCCATCAATTGAAGCAAGATCTTTTCCCCTTCGACCGTTAGCTGGATATAGGTATTCCGTTTGTCGTTTTCCTTTTTCGAGAATTTGAGTAATCCTCTTTCTTCTAACTTCTTTGAAAAATTAAACGCTGTGGAGACATGCATAACTCCGAATTTTGCCACATCGGAAATGGAGGCACCGTTTAGATGATAGGCAATCCAAAGAATATGATGTTCATTAATATTTAAATCAAAAGGTTTTATCCACTGTTGCCAATCCTTCTCAATTGACTTCCACAAAGCTTTACTTAATTGAGCAATCCGCTGGCTAAAAAGCATCGCTTCTTTCATAGAATATTGTTTCTCTGACATCCCCAATTTCACCTACTTTTATATTTCTCTATTATCATTATGCCAATAAAATAAAAATTAATAAAGATATAAATTTACAAAATCTTTAGAAATTACAACAATGTTTCTAATTTTTTGATAATTTTTTTTAAAAAAAGGGTACGAAATAATTCTTATCCCTATTTTACGTGTTTTGTGGATTAATTCCAACCTTTTGAATATTCTATTTCTTAAAAAGTTTTTCCAGTAAGTTGATTACTATGTAGATAGAAAGCACAATACAATTGACAGATTATAGCGAGAACCATAAATATTATATAAAGAAAAGAACCCTTTGGGTTCTTTTCTAAATCGCAATCAAAAAATTATTTTTGAATAACAGACGGTGATGCCAATTTTGTTCTTTTTACAACTGATTGAGCAATTGGGAATAAAATCACCATAGCAACAGTATTTACAACAGTTGCAGGTAAAACAACTGCAGCAAAAAGTCCAACAAAAGGCCCAGGCAATCCAACAATTACTAAAGCAGACGATAAAAAGACAGTTCCAGATACTAATGTACCAAGGGCTGTTAAAACAGCAGCACTAATAACGGAATTCCGGAATTGCTTTAAAGCTGTAAATAAGCCAAAGAACACAGAAGCAGTGACAAGTTTGTCAATAATATTTGGAATTTGACCTCCTGGGAAACCAGTCGTTAATGCAGAAATAATTCCAGTAACAATGGCTAAAAGAAATACATTCTTAAACTCAGGAAATAGAATAATTCCTAAAAACATCATTAATAACATCATGTCCGGCTTCATGCCTAAAAATATTGGCGGAATCACCGCGTGTAAAACAGCCCCTATCCCTACTAGTAAAGCTAAAGCAACCAGATTCTTTGTATTCATTTCTCAACTCTCCTCTTCTAATCTCTGCTATTGGTTTCTCCTGCAGTGCACTCATTGCCTGCAGCGAAAAACTTGAAATCATTATACCACATTATCATTAAAATGATAAAGAAATAATTTTCAGAGAATTAAAAAATCAAAGGTGATTTTTGATTCCAGACGCCATTTCCTGCAGGATCGCAGGTGTGTAATCACTCTGGTTATTTTTCCATACCGCACCAAAACCATCACCTTTGCCATAGCGCGGAATTAAATGCATATGATAGTGGAATACTGTTTGTCCTGCTTGTTCGCCATTATTATTCACCGTATTTAACCCAACAGGTTCAAATTCCTGCTTTAAGGCCCTAGCAATTTCCGGGACAACTTCAAAGAGGTTTCGTGCAATTTCAGGTGTTAACTCGAATAAATTTTCTTTATGTATTTTCGGTATTATGAGAGTATGTCCCTTTGTGACTTGGCTAATATCTAAAAAAGCCAGTACATGTTCGTTCTCAAATACTTTCGCGGACGGGATTTCACCATTAACAATTTTGCAAAAAATACAATCGCTCATTTTTCGCACAACCTTTCCAATATGTTTGTCTTATTTTACCATGGTGGGGGAGCAATACAAAAGAAAAGAGCAGAATCCGTATAGGATTCCGCCCTCTCGAAGGGGAATTGCTTCAATTGGAACGTTCATTTAGGAGTGTTCTTTGATAAACACCTCATTTGACCTTAGAGTGTTTTTATAAAGAATCATCATTGTTCAAGCTGACCATCCCCTATGTTGTTTTTATATGTTTTCCCAACTTATAAAAACAGGAAGCGATCTGCGGTAAACACCTCATTTGTTAGTTTATTTGTGAATAAACCTTGGTGTTATGAACTCAAAATGGTTACATGCACATTGTACAAAACAACCATCCCCTTATTTGAAACGAATAGAAGCTGACTTGTTTGAAAGGAAATTGTCTTTAACAGACACCTCATTTCAAGTTTTGATGAATTTCTTCATCGAAGTAAGTTATTTCCCCTTCGAATATTATGATAACCAGTTTGATGGCTTCTATACAAAAAAAGATAAAAAAATTGAATTTCTATTTTTATCGTGGTCAATTTGTTAAAATGAAAGGAAATATCATTCAATGGAAGGGCGTTGTACATGTCTTTATTAACGATTGAACACCTTGTCGGGGGATATACAAAAAACCCCGTTCTAAAAGATGTTTCATTTGAAGTAAAGGAAAAAGAAATCGTTGGACTTATTGGCTTAAACGGTGCCGGAAAAAGTACCACGATTAAACATATTATTGGATTAATGGAACCGAGAAGCGGTGAAATAAAAATTAAGGGTCAAATTTTTACGGAAAATAAAGAAGCATATCGAAAATTGTTTACCTTTGTTCCGGAAACCCCCATATTATATGAAGAACTTACATTGGATGAACATTTGCGGTTAACCGCTATGGCTTATGGTCTTAATGAAAAAGAGTATAAGTCGAGGGTGGCACCATTGCTTTCTGAATACCGAATGGAAAAACGTCTAAATTGGTTTCCAGCCCATTTTTCAAAAGGAATGAAGCAGAAGGTTATGATTATGTGTGCCTTTTTAGTTCAGCCCGCACTTTATATTGTCGATGAACCATTTGTGGGATTGGATCCGCTTGGTATCCAATCACTACTAGATATGATGAAAAAAATGAAAGAAAACGGGGCAGGAATTCTCATGTCGACCCATATCCTTGCCACCGCTGAGAAATATTGCGACCGGTTTGTCATCCTCCATGAGGGGAAAATCAGGGCAAAGGGGACCTTGGCTGATTTACGTAAGGAATTTTCCATGCCGGATGCGTCTTTAGATGATTTGTATATTCAATTAACAAAGGAAGAAAAATATGTTTGATGAAAAAAGTCTTTGGAATCAGCGTTTTGGACACCGGCTTAAGGATTTAGGAAGTTATCTGCGCTATATTTTTAATGGTCATCTTGTAATTGTCTTGGTATTTTTAACAGGGGGGGCCGCTTTTTATTATCAGAAATGGATTGAGAAGCTGTCGGCCGGTTTCCCCGCCGAGCTGATTATCGCTGTAATAATTGGGCTTTTTTTAACCTATAGTCCTGTTTATAATTTTTTGCTGGAAGCAGACCGGGTTTTCCTGCTGCCTCTTGAAACGCGTCTTCGGGATTATTTTTTGCGGTCGGGGATTGTCAGCCTTGTTTTCCAAGGATATATTCTCCTAATGGTTCAAGCTGTTCTGATGCCCATGTATGCCCATGTAAGTACTAATGGTTTTCATTCTTTTTTACTGTTTTATGCAGTGCTATTGATTATTAAAGCATGGAACTTAGTGGTAAGCTGGAAAATTCACTATTTTGTTCAGCCCTCGATTTACCGTTGGGACATGGTTGTGCGCTATTTTATCAATGCTGTTTTTACCTTCCTGCTATTTAAACAAGCTAATTTCGTGATCCTATTAGTTATGGTGTTGGTGATGGGATTCTACTATTGGTCGTTTCGGGCTCGGACAAGAAAGCTCGGGTTGAAATGGGACTTGCTGATTGAACAGGAAGAGAAAAGAATGGCTGCTTTTTACCGGCTTGCAAATCTGTTCACAGATGTTCCGAAGTTAAAGGATACGGTAAAAAGAAGGAGATGGCTCGATCTTTTCTTGAAGAGAATCAGTTTTATTCAAAAAAATACTTATTTATTTCTATTTTCACGGACGTTTTTGCGTTCCTCAGATTACTTAGGTCTGTTTATTCGCTTAACAGTCATTGGAGCTCTCGCCTTGTATTTTATTTCGTTTGGTTTTGGGCAAATTGGCTTGGCCGTTTTATTCCTATATTTAACCGGTTTTCAGCTGCTGCCGCTTTGGAATCATCATCAAAACAAACTCTGGGTGGATCTTTATCCGGTTGCAGCGCAAGACAAGACAAATGCTTTTCAGTCGTTATTGATGGTTATTCTGGTGCTACAGGCCTTCCTGTTTGCTTTATTTATTTTACTAAAAGGGGAAATTGTAATCGCAATGCTTGAACTCGCAGCAGGACTAGTGTTTTCATACTTGTTTGTTTACCTTTATAGTAGGAAGCGGGTAAAGGCTTGATAGGTGATGGGATGTAGTGGAAAGTATCTGGCAACGTGGAAAGTAAAAAAGACTCATTGAAAAGTATTTCAGTAAAAATGGAAAATAAATCCATTAAAATTGCAAATAAAATCCTTACTAACTCGAAATTGCTCTTTACAGGAAAATTTAAGGATCGTGTCTACCGTCAACCCAAGAAATGAAACCTTTTTAATGAGAATTTCGTAAAATACTTTAAAGGCTCATTAAAGGTTGTGTTTTCATGAATGATTACGAATTAAAGGTTTATGATGAGGTAGCGGATTGGAAATTTAAAATCACGAAACGCTCGGGTATGGTCAGTAGATTTTCGAAAAAAGCGCAGGGGAAAATTAACGGATTGATCCCTGAAAAAGTTCATCAGGTCGTCACTGAGAGCATCAAAGCAATGGTGAAAACCACATTATTTGGTTCACAAATGACTACGAATAAACTTCAAGCAAACGGTCTTTCCCTAAAAGAACGGGATGAATTAATGGGCAAGAAAACAGCAGCCTTTCAAAAAACAGCACTTATTGAGGGAGCGGGAACTGGTGCGGGCGGAATCCTACTAGGACTTGCTGACTTTCCATTGCTGCTTACAATCAAAATGAAATTTCTTTTTGAGGCAGCTTCAATTTATGGCTTTAACACAAATGAGTATGAAGAAAGGCTGTTTATTCTTCATGTTTTTCAACTGGCATTTTCAAGTGATGAGGTCCGAAGGGAAACCCTTAAGAATATCGAAAATTGGGAGGAGCGAAAGCAGGTTCTTATCGAAATGGATTGGCGCAAGTTTCAGCAGGAGTATCGTGATTACATCGATTTTGCCAAAATGCTGCAGCTCGTACCGGGAATCGGTGCTTTTGTCGGTGCCTATGCCAATAACAATCTCCTCAAGCATTTAGGTGAAACAGCAATGAATGCCTATAGGTTGCGGGTATTAAAAAAAGCCCCTGAACTATAAAAAAGGTTCAGGGGTTAACTATTACTCTTGGTTATGAATTCGAATAGCCGCTGTACCTAGTGTTTTAGCAGCAATGAGCATTGCTTTTTCATCAATATCAAATTTAGGATGATGGTGCGGAGCCGGTTTTTCGACTCCTTCCGGTTTTGCCCCGGTGAAAAAGAACGTACCCGGTACCCTTTCCAAATAATAGGCAAAATCTTCACCACCCATTTGCGGTTCCGTTTTCTCAATCATTTGGACCTCCGGAACCTCTTCAGCACAGGTAATAAGAAAATCTGTTTCCTTTGCATGATTCACAACAGCCGGATAGCCTCTTTCGTATAAGAATTCGTAACTGCTATCAGCCAGGTAACACGTTCCATGAATGATTCGATCCATTTCTTTTTCAATAAACGATCGAACATCTTCGTTAAATGTCCTCACCGTACCGACAAGCTTTACTTTATCCGCTATGACATTAAAGGCGTTTTGGGCAGTAAAAGAACCTACCGTCACAACAGCAGAATCTACCGGATTTACTTTTCTGCTGACAATTTGCTGGAGATTTATGACGAGCTGGGATGCGGTAACAATTGCATCTTTTGTTTTGTGCGGCTGGGCACCATGCCCGCCCTGACCTTGGATATCAATTTCAAACCGATCGGCTGCAGCCATGATTGGGCCTGTTCGATATTGAATTTTACCAGTAGGCTCACTAGCCCATAAATGTGTGCCAAAAATAACATCTACACCCTCTAAGCAGCCATCTTCAATCATCGAAATAGCCCCGCCCGGTGCGTATTCTTCTGCATACTGATGAATGAATACATAATTACCGGCTAATTCATCCCGAAGTTCATTTAAAGCTTTTGCGAGAAATAACAGTGTTGCTGTATGACCATCATGTCCGCATGCATGCATAACTCCGGGAACGGTTGATTTATATGGAACATCCTTTTCATCCTGGATTGGCAAGGCATCAAAATCTGCCCTTAATGCAACGGTCTTTCCTGGATTTTTTCCATAAACCTTGGCGACCACTCCATTGCTGCCGATCTTTCCTTTTACCTCAATTCCCAGTTTTTCATAAAAATCTTGAATGAATTTTGCTGTTTGATACTCTTTAAAAGATAATTCTGGATGCTGATGCAAATAACGGCGAACTGAAACCATATCATCATAGTAACCTTCCAATTTAGCAAAAAGCTTATTAAGCATGAAACCCCTCCAAGATTTTTAATTTTTAAAATAGTAACTATTTTTATACTATTTTACCACTCTTTCATAAATATGTAGAATAATTGAAAAAGAGGCCGGTTCAGCCGGCCTTTTTAAGTAGCCGATTTTCTTCCAGATACCATCCTTCCACGGGTGATTTGCCATTACGACAATGGCATCATATTTTTCATGTTTAATCCCTTCTATGATCCTTTTCATTTCATGTCTTTTCTCAAGGCTCTACCCTGTTACAATTTTTTCAAATGTATGGTGGGGAAAGGGAGCACGGGCTACGTGTGAAAATTTTCCATATTTTCAAATAATATTCAAATAATCGTTTGACCAACTGGAATTAATTGCATATACTAATAATCAAACAGATATTTGAATATAGGTGGTGAAATGATGAAACACGAAGATATATGTGAGGTAACCTGTGTCGATGAAGATAAGGTGAAACGAGTTAAGGAATCAGTTTCCAACCAAAATACATCGGCAGTATCACAAATATTTAAAGCATTATCCGATGACACCAGGATTAAAATCGCCTATGCCTTAAGTGTAGAAGACGAATTATGTGTATGCGATGTTGCCAACATCGTTGGCAGCACGACGGCTACTGCATCTCACCATTTACGACTGCTTCGTAATTTAGGGTTAGCGAAATATCGTAAAGAGGGAAAATTAGTTTTTTATTCCTTAGATGATGATCATGTCAAACAATTGATTCAAATCGCTTTTGAGCATCAAAAGGAGGTGAAAAACACATGAGTGACGCTTTAGAAAAAACACAAGAAAAAGCTGTTTACCGAGTGCAGGGATTCACCTGAGCAGGCTGTGCGACAAAGTTCGAAAAGAACGTACAACACCTGGATGGTGTTGTGAATGCGAGTGTTAATTTTGGAGCATCAAAACTTACGGTTTATGGTGAAACAACTATAGAGGAATTAGAAAAAGCAGGGGCTTTTGAGAATATAAAGGTCATTCCTGAAAAACAAAGATTTGAAGAGAAAAAAGAACCTTTCTTGAAAAGACATTCAATGGTTATTACTTCATTTGTTTTTCTGTTCATTGGATGGTTTTCAGGGCAAATCAATGGTGAAGAGAGCATCTCATCGATACTAGCGTATGCCGCTGCAATTTTAGTGGGTGGTTATCGTCTATTTATCACGGGATTCAAAAACTTATTCCGTTTAGAATTTGATATGAGAACGCTAATGACTATCGCTGTTATCGGTGCTTCAATCATTGGTGAATGGGGCGAGGGGGCAACAGTAGTCATTTTGTTTGCCATCAGTGAGGTTTTAGAGACTTACTCTATGGATAAAGCAAGAGAATCGATTCGTTCGTTAATGGATATTGCTCCAAAAGAAGCCTTAATCAGAAGAGGTAATCAAGAGTTTGCCGTAGAAGTGGAAGATATTCGAATTGGCGATATTATGATCGTCAAGCCAGGACAGAAAATAGCCATGGATGGAATCGTAGTTAAAGGGGAATCTTCTGTAAATCAAGCTGCGATTACGGGGGAATCCGCCTATGTTTCTAAAAAGATCGATGGAGAAATATATGCTGGAACGTTAAATGTGGATGGACTACTAGAAGTCAAGGTCACGAAGCATGTGGACGATACTACCATTGCAAAGATCATACATTTGGTTGAGGAAGCACAAGCAGAAAGGGCTCCATCTCAAGCATTTGTAGATCGTTTTGCCAAGTATTACACACCAGTTATCATGTTGATTTCATTGTTGGTTGCTGTATTACCACCATTGTTATTTGATGCAGATTGGAGTAAGTGGATTTATCAGGGGTTGGCAGTGCTAGTCGTTGGATGTCCATGTGCACTTGTTATTTCTACTCCAGTATCGATTGTTACTGCCATCGGAAATGCTGCTCGAAATGGTGTCCTTATTAAAGGTGGAATTCATTTAGAAGAAATGGGTGCAATAAAAGCCATTGCCTTTGATAAGACTGGAACCTTAACATACGGAACTCCTGTTGTAACGGACTACATTTCATTGCCGAATATAGATGCTAAGGAATTGCTTACCATTATTGCAGCCCTTGAAAATGGTTCGCAACATCCGCTTGCTTCAGCCATCATGAAAAAGGCGGAAGAAGAAAAACTCCCTTATCAGAATCCTTCTGTTGAGGAATTCACCTCCATTACAGGCAAAGGGATCAAAGGAAGAATCAAGGAAAAAATGTATTATGTGGGCAGCCCGAATTTATTCGAGGAAATTTTAACAAATGGAATTCCATCTCACCACAAAGAAATGATTTCTGGGATGCAAAATCAGGGAAAAACAGTCATGGTGGCAGGAACTCCAAATGAAATATTGGGACTTTTTGCAGTGGCTGATGAAGTCAGAGGAAATAGTAAGACCGTAATTCAGAAACTTCACTCATTAGAGATTCAAAAAACCATTATGTTAACGGGTGATAACAGAGGAACAGCAGATGCGATTGGGAAACAAGTAGGAGTATCTGATATAAAGGCAGATTTGTTACCTCAAGATAAATTAACCTATATTAAAGAACTGCGAAATCAATACGACCGAGTGGCAATGGTTGGGGATGGTGTGAATGATGCACCCGCTTTGGCTGCATCCACTGTTGGTATTGCCATGGGTGGAGCTGGAACGGATACGGCATTAGAGACGGCTGATATTGCTTTAATGGCGGATGATTTAAGTAAACTTCCATTTACGTTAAAACTAAGCAGGAAAGCCTTATTTATTATCAAACAAAATATTACTTTCTCTTTAGGGATTAAAATTTTGGCCCTATTGTTAGTGATTCCTGGTTGGTTAACCCTTTGGATCGCGATTTTTGCCGATATGGGTGCAACGCTTATAGTCACGTTAAATGGGTTAAGACTTCTCCGAGTGAAAGACAAATAGCAGTGGCTTCCCATTATGTAAATGGGAAGCATTTTTTTGTGGGAGGAGATAAATGTGAATAATGGTTGGAATCGATTTATTTATAAATGTTGGTCGCCGATTTATGATCGCTTTTTTAATTCAGGGTTGTTCCTGAAGGCTAGAAAAGAAATATTTAAAGATATTTCTCTTGAAAAGGGCAGTAAAGTTCTTTTTGTAGGGGTCGGTACAGGTGCCGATATTCCATTCTTCTGGGGCAAAGGTTACGATATAACAGCGATTGATTATTCTGCTGATATGTTAAAAGTGGCAAAAGAAAAGTTTCCTGACTCTTCCGTTACTTTCCTTGAAATGGACGCACAGAAGATGGATTTTCCTGATGACTCCTTCAATTTTGTTGTCGCCAGTTTAATTCTTAGTGTAGTACCCCATCCAGAAGAATCATTGAACGAAATTATAAGGGTATTAAAGAAGAACGGTACGTTCCTAATATTTGATAAATTTGCCCCTAAGACCAAAAAAATAACTCTGAAACAAATTCTCTTACGTCCAGTGGTTAAATTACTTGGGACGGATATAGGATTAGACTTCTATGAGGTTCACAAAATTTTTGAAAATCAATACAAATTAATACAGGATAAAAATGTTATGATGAATGGAATGTATAGAAAAATCATTGGGGTTAAGAAAGGAAAAGGGAATTGAAAAAATTATTATTCTTATTAATCACTCTATTGGTGATGATTCCTACCATCGCCAGTGCACATACTGAGTTAACTTCCCCTACTCCTGCTGCGAATCAAGTGGTGAAAGAGGACCTAAAAACAATTGTCCTTACATATGAAGGAAAGATAGAATCTTTAAGTACAATGGATTTAATTAAAGACGGGCAAAAAATTTTTTTCGTTAGTGTCACGCCAAAAGATAATCAAATGATTGGCACATTATCAGCACCACTTGAAAATGGATCTTATACGATCCAATGGAGTATTGCGGGTGCACACGGTCATCCAATAAAAGGCGAAATTCCCTCTAAAGTGCAAAAGGAAGTTAAAGCAGAGCAAAGGCTGAAACAAAGCAATCAGTATGGACAAATGCTCCTTTTAAAGCACATTAGCATTATTCCTGTTCTCATATTTGCCTTTATTAATGGCGTTCTTTCAAGAAAATCTATAAAATTACCTTCCTTTAATCCACGCCCTTAGATTAGAGGGGAGAGCATGATCATCTTCATTGTTTTTTATATTACTGCTGTGATGAATTTACCGTCAAGTCGGAAGGTGCATCCAAGTGGGTGGAATGGCTTTTAGGGAAAAATATCCTTTCAACCTTACAAATGCAATTTTCACCATCATTTCAATCGGTATTATTAATCGTTCTTTCGATACTATTTTTGTTACTGATTTTGTTCAGCTTCAAACAGAGGAGACCTATTATAGCAGTAACATTTGGAGTGATTTTTATCATTGCTATCTATATGGGCCTGATGCTATCACTGTCCATTTAAATTTTAGAAGTTAGATGGACGAAAGAAATAAACAATTTAGGATGTGGCAAGGTGAAACGAGCTATTTATGTGATCATCACTATGATAATTGTATCAGTATTGGCGACATGGGTACTAGGAAAATATCATTCCGAAGTTCCATTTCAAACGCGTATGCTGATTACGGCTGGAGGGGTACTCTTATCAGGCATACTGACCATTTTCATGTCGAGGAAAGATGTTGGACATGTGGAAACAAAGTTGAAGTAAAGACTGATTCTTTCAGTCTTTTTTTATGTTACTTTATTGACAATATGCTCATATGTGCATATATTGAATTTATCATATTTATAAAACAATCAGAAAGGGTATTGAATGATACAGCAACTTAAAATATAGAACGAACATGCTTGTCATAATAAATTTAAATGAGGAGAGATAGAGATGGGACATCATCACAGTCATGGGCACGATCATGGACATCACCACGGTCACGGGCATTCGCATGCCCCTGCAAATTATGGATTTGCATTTGGTTTTGGAATTATCTTGAACACGATATTTATTATTGTTGAAATTATCTACGGTATCATAGGGGATTCATTAGCATTACTAGCTGATGCAGGGCACAACATAAGTGATGTCCTGGGGTTAATAATTGCCTGGATCGCCGTTTGGCTAGGGAAAAAAGCTCCTACTAAAAAGCGGACATATGGATTTAAAAGAAGTTCCATACTAGCCGCTTTATTCAATGCAGTTTTCTTACTGGTAGCCATCGGTGCTATTGCATGGGAAGCCATACAACGTTTTTCTTCACCAGCACCAGTTGCAGGAAAAACAGTGATTATCGTAGCAATCGTAGGAATCGTGATTAATGGCTTAACAGCATTACTTTTTATGGCTGGAAGAAAAAACGATCTAAATATCCGTGGAGCTTTCTTGCATATGGCTGCTGATGCCTTAGTTTCACTTGGGGTAGTCGTTGCAGGGGTTGTTATCCTTTGGAAGGGATGGCAATGGATTGACCCTCTCGTAAGCCTTGTAATTTCCATCGTCATTTTCTTTGGCACATGGGGTTTGTTAAAAGAGTCTATTAACTTATCATTGGATGCGGTACCAGAAGGAATAGATATTCATAAGATTAAAGAATATCTAAGTGGATTACCTACAATTTTAGAAGTTCATGACCTGCATGTTTGGGGAATGAGCACGACAGAAGCTGCCTTAACGGTTCATTTAATTCGGTCTGAAATTGATGATAACGATGAACTGCTTCAAAAATTAACAAAGGAATTGCATGACCAATTTGGCATTGAACATGCGACTATCCAAATTGAAAATGGCACCTATAACTGTTCCTTACAACCTGAGGGTACGATATGACTTCTTATGCAGAGCAGCGATTTCCATTAGGATATTGCTGTTTTTTGCAAGCTAATGGAGGTTTTATAGCGGTCCTAAGGGGTGAATTGGGACTAATTAAACATACCGCTTCAGGAAAGTTCATTATGTAAGTTTTAGAATCAGAAAGAAACTAATATATAATTAGTATGAGATATTGATAATATGTAATGGAAGGAGTTAGATATGTTAGCCATAATACTAGCTGGGATTGCTCCAGGCTTAGCATTATTAAGTTATTTTTATTTAAGGGACAAGTATGAACCTGAGCCATTGTCATTGGTAATCCGTACCTTTTTATACGGTGCCTTACTAATCTTTCCAATTTCATTTTTTGAATATGTAATAGAAACAGAAAACCTTATCACAGCCAAAACTGATACCGTTTTGTTTTCTTCTGGAATACTTGAGGAAGTTTTAAAATGGTTGGTTCTTTATTTTATTGCCTATCGGAACGCAGAATTTGATGAACCTTTTGATGGGATTGTTTATGGGACATCCGTCGCTTTGGGGTTTGCAACTGCTGAGAATATTGTATATTTAATGACAAATGGGGTAGAAATCGCTCTTAACCGAGCTTTGTTACCTGTACCTAGCCATGCATTATTTGGGGTTATGATGGGGTTTTACATGAGTAAAGCAAAATTTACAAAAGGAAAGAAACTATTCTGGATCTTTATATCGTTAATGGTTCCTTCCGTATTGCATGGAGTATTTAATTATTTATTATTAAATGAAGATTCATGGGTAATGACGATGATTCCATTTATGATTTTCTTATGGTTGTTAGGAATGAAAAAAGTACGAAGGGCAGAATTTCTTAGTATGAACCATTTTAATAAGCAGTAAAGCATAGAAAAGGGCTGATTTTAAACTAAGTTTTATGGAAGGTTAATTATATTGTAAAACTTTGTTCATAGGTTATTAATAATTAATGGGTAAAATAAATCATGCAACTAGGACAATTTGCAAACTTTTCAACCAACCCCTTCTTTAAAGATTCGGTTTTCACCGAATCTTTTTTATTTTAGCAAGCTTTGAAATCAATGCCCTCGTCTAAGCATACAGCTATTAGCATATGTTGAAATGTAAAGGTTTTAAAGAGGGGGAACTGAATGATTGAAGAAATAAAGGTAAGTTCATATGTAGCATTGCTTATTTTTGCTGCGCTGTATCTTGGTGGAAGTTCAATCCAATTCATGTTCCTTTTCTTTAAAAGAAATACTATGTCTTTACAGATTCTTTGTGGAGGATTCTTATTAGGATTATTTACATTTGAATTACTTCCAGAGGCATTTAGCCGTTTTAATATAATAGGTATTTTAACAGGAATTTCAATAGGTATTTTTATTATGATTTTAATGGAAGTTCTCTTGCATAAAAATCGATTTCTTCATAAGTTCCATGAAGATACGATGTATTTGTTATTCCTTGCTTTACTCATCCATAGTATACCGACGGGAATGACTTTTGGCATGAGCTTACACGCAGGACAAGCGATAAATTATGGTTTATTGCTTGCTTTTATCCTCCACAATATCCCAGAAGGTATGATAATTATGGCATCAATTCCCTTTACTAAAGATAAAAATAAATTATTCATCATTTTTTGTATCGCTCTTTCCATTATGATCGGAATCAATATTTTTATGGGTTTAAATATGAGAATGGATTCAATAAAGTGGAATACAGTCATAATGGGGATATCCATCGGAACAATTGGGTATGTCGCGTTCTATGAATTGCTTTGGAAAAAATCGAAAAATCTCCCCAAAGGGAAAGTAGTTCTATTTGTTGTCATAGGAATGGTAGGTATGCATTTTTTCTTGCGTTTTCTTCCTTCTCACCACTAATTATACTTGAACCAGTGGAAGCGAGTAGTGATTAGAATAAACGAATGGTACTGTGAAAAACTAGGAGGGTAGGAAAATTACAAGGAGGAATTTTTTTGACTCACTTCACAGACCATCATCATACGGGAGAGACAGTATCTGAAACAGGAACTTACATTTGTTCTACTGGTGAAAAAAAAGAACTTCATCAGGGGAATACATTTCCAGAATGCCCATCCACGGGAGGCTCTACAACCTGGACTCATGCAAGTCATACTCATAGAACTGGAGAAACGGTTATGGAATCAGGACATTATATAGATGCAGACGGAGAACATGTAGCCCTTAAACAAGGTGAAAAATTTCCACGTTGTCCTTCCACAGGGGAATCAGTTACATGGACGCATGAACAACAATAGATAGAAACGAAAACAGTCCAAATTTTTATATAGTTGGACTGTTTTCGTTTTACAACCATTTTTGGATTTGACAATATGTACATATGGACATATATTGAGGTTGGCATATTACATTAAAAATAAGGAAGGGTTGTAAATGAATCCGGAAGAAGAGGGGAAAAAGAAGATTAGCTGCTTAAATGAAGAAACACTTTTTATTGTTTCTCAGACGTTCAAAGCACTATCGGATAACACAAGAATTAAAATTCTTTATTTGCTGTCTCAAAAGGAATGTTCAGTAAATGAAATTGCTGAGGTTTTAGAACTTCACCAATCTACTGTTTCCCATCAATTGAGTTTTTTGAAAAATTTACGGCTTGTAAAGTTTAGAAGAGAAGGGACAACGGTTTTCTATTCAAATGACGACCAGCACATTATTAACCTCTTACAACAAGCGATTGATCATGCTTGTCACGATTAGTGTTTTTTTAAAAGGAGAGTTTTACATTTCACATAGTCATCATCACGGTCATGATCATGACCACGGAGATGTATTCTATACTCATGCACCGATTGGAAAAATGAAACTTGCTTTTTTCCTTACCTTAATCATTCTCACGCTACAATCCAAATGGAAAACGAGGAGCACCCTCATGATGAATCTGCGGTTTGCTCTACTACTGGACATCAACATGAACACCAACATTAAGAACGATTTAATTACTAGACAAAAAGGCGAATTCTATTAGGGAATTGCTGTTTTTTATAGGTGAGAAGAGACTATTATACCTAACATGTCAACTCCTTATTTTGAGTCAAGTCATCCTATCTTTCAGCTTTCATATGCAGTCGTGCTTTTATTAAATTTACAAGTTGATAAAAAGAAACGGGGGAGTTTGTCAATCCGTTATGGCTTACGTGTGGTGGTTGTACCCTATGTAGTTCTTGTACCATAATAATAAAATTAATTTAACCTTGCCATGTAATGGCAAGGTTTTTTGCTCAAACGATTGTAACTTGTAGCAATAAATCTATCAAATATTTTTATGCTCTGAAAAGCTTGAGCGAAAAGGGATTGAAAATATGAAATTAATTCACAAATGTAGCATAATTGAAAAAGAGGCCGGTTCAGCCGGGCCTCTTTCATTCTTAAATTAAAAACATTGCTACTATTGTTGTGACAACTAAACCTACTAACACAGGGATAAGGTTTCGTCTTGCCAGTTCAAACGGGTCAACATTACAAATGGCAGCAGCAGGGATTAGCGCCCACGGGACAAGGGTTCCGCCCCCTACCCAAATGGCCGCAATTTGCCCAAGAGCAGTAAGCGTTGCTGCACCTTTGCCAATTGCGATTGCAAACAGATGAGCTTTTGCAACTTTTAACTATGGAAATTTTTATTGGAAAAAGGGGAGGTTTAATACAACGTTCAATTCAAAATCCGACCTTGTACCTTTTGTTCTATGGGTAATGGTTAATTCCACACAATCGAAAATAAAATGTAAGAGTTCATTCTGGAATGGAGGTTCTAATGATTCAAGCGTTTCCAACACACTTCCGATTTTACTTTGGAATTCGGCAACATTAATCGAAAAAGGGATATCTTTTGCCTCAGATTGTTTTTGTATCCCGACTATCTTGACTTGGATATCCTCCATTTGCTGGACATATTGATTGTTTTTGCTCTGGTATATATCTTGGTCGATAATGCCTCTCTCCGCATAGTCATCATAAAGGCGAAGACGAAGTTTTTTTAGTTTTTCTAATCGCTTTTGGAGTTCTTCAACTGCTAATAATGAATGATCTTCCTGTTTCGGAACAGAAACATTTTCCTGGATTTTTTCCAAAAGAAGTTTTTCATCTAATTCTTCAAAGTTTTCTAAAATATCGATTATTCGTTTCAGAACACGTTCATAAGAAATATTTCCTTGGCAACAGGAGAGCATATAAAGGGCGTAGGATTTTTTTTCACCCTTGACATTGGTATAATAACTTTTCGTATGTTTTTTAGTCATATTCTTTCCACAGACAGAACACTTTACCAATTTGCTTAAAGGATGAATTCTTTTATAGAGATAGGGGTCATGTTTTACTTTAATGGATTGGATCCGTTCCTGAGCGCTTTTGAATAGTTCCTCATCAATCAAATGGTCATCCATTTCAGCAACCGTCCACTGCTCTTTAGGTTGCAGCTTTACTTTATTTCCCTTTAATTTAGTTTTGCCGAAGATCGAAAATCCTGCATACTTTTCATTAGTTAAAAGTCTTTTGACGGTTGTTTTCAGCCATTGTTTTCCTCCAGGAGAAGGAATTTGCTGTTGATTTAGCAAATCAGCTATTCGCTGATAACCAAAACCATCTTCTGTATACCATTTGAAAATTTGTTCAACGATCTCTTTTTCGCCTTCTTTTGGAATAAGTGTTTTAGTTTTGGCATCCAATTGAAATCCATAGGGAATAGGCCCACCTATAAAAAAACCTCTTTCAGCTGCAGCCTTTCTTCCAGATAACATCCTTCCACGGATGATTTGCCATTCTTCATGGAATAAAAAGAGTTCCATCCGTAACATTCGAAGGTCATTTTCATCTGTGCAATTGATAACGCGGTCAGGCGTAATGATAAGAATCTCATTTTGGGTCAAAAGTTCATATAAAATACCAGCATCCTTTTGGCTGCCACGGCTTAAACGGGAAATGTCTTTTACCACAATGGCATCATATTTTTCTTGTTTAATCCCCTCTATGATCCTTTTCATTTCATGTCTTTTTTCAAGGCTGGAGCCAGTAACAATTTCTTCAAATGTATGGTATGGAAAGGGAGCATCCTTTAAAAAGTTTCGCATGAGTATCCGTTGTGCTTGTAGGGTATCTTCATTGGTTAATTTCTCTAGCTTTAAATCTTGACGGCTTTTCCTTAGGTACAAGGCTGCGAAGTTTACTTTCCTTGGAAGTCTCATACACTTTCTCCTTCCTTAGCTAGTACCACTATACATAAACCATTAGCGAAATAAAGATAATAATAGCTTCATCAAAAATGTGGACTTGCAAGATTTCCTTTTTATAAGGACTATAACTTTGTTAATAATTTATTCTTTAATTCTTAAATTTTTCAGCAAAATATTTTTTCTTTTCATACAATGGGAAGTATATAGAACTTCCAATTTACTACTCTTTTTCCATTGAGCGAAATTATTAGCTATGTCGAATCCAATTATTTCTTTTTTACTATGGAATAGTTTTAAGTGATTCTGCTTTCTTCCAAAAGTTTCATAATGCGTAATATCATTTAAGGATGTAAAAAAAATTGGTTTCGGAAAATTAATTCCAAATGGTTCTAATGAATACAAATCATTTAAGAAGGTGTCTGTTACGTCATTAATAGATAATTCAAAGCAATAGGTAATAAGTGGATCTCTAATTTCTTGTTTCTTCGCGATTTCTTGTATAACTTTCCGAAATTCACCTATTTTATTTGAATCAGGAGTAATGGAAAATCCAGCGGCGGCTTGATGCCCACCAAATTTTAATAAGTGATCACCACATTCTTTAATGGCAGAAACGATGGAAAAATCAGTTCCATTCACACTTCTTGCAGAGCCCACTCCATCTTTTGAGATGACAATGGTAGGTTTGCGAAATGTTTCTGCAATCTTCCCAGCTAATATGCCAATAATTCCATGATGAAATGAACCATTGACAACAATGACCTGATCCTTATGTAATTGGTTTTCCTCGATTGTATCCAATGCGATTTTAAAGGAAAGTTGTGTCATTTCTTTTCTTTTCTCATTTAGATAAATTACTTTATTCACCATTTCCTTTGTTAAATTTTTCATTAACAACAATTTCACGGCAATATTTGGATCCGAAATTCTTCCACAAGCATTAAAAATAGGTCCGAATGTAAATCCAACTGTTGAACTATCGACTTTTGAGATGTGCAATAAATCTTTAAGATGCTTAATCAAAGGGATAGGATGATTCTCAAGCTTTCTTAATCCAAGCGAGCAAATAATTCTGTTCTCATCCACCATGGGCATTAAATCCGCAATCGTTCCAAGAGTAGCTAATTCAATTGCCTCACTCATAACTGCATCTGTTCTTCGCCCAATTCGTTCATACAAAGCTTGTGAAACCTTTAAAGCTACACCTGCTCCTGATAAAGAAGGAAAAGGGTAAGTATTATCTACCCATCTTGGGTTTATGAAAGCATAACAGGATGGATGTGGTCCCAAAACTTCGTGATGATCGGTTACAATTACTTCAACTCCCCGTTGTTTTGCAACTTTCATTGCTTCATGAGCACTTGAACCATTGTCCACAGTAATAAGTAAACTTACATCAGTTGGTAATTCAAAAACTGCGTTTGCTGTTAATCCATATCCTTCTTTCCTTAATGGAAGGCGAAAAGATACTTTTCCATTTAAATGAACAAGAATTTTATATAGAAGCGTCGTGCTTGTGATGCCATCAGTGTCATAGTCACCGAAAATAAAAATATGTTCCTTTTGATACAATGCTTTTATAATCCGTTGTACAGCCAAATTCATATCGTTTAACAAAAAGGGGGAGTACATTTTATCTATACTTGGTACCAAGAAGTTGATCATTTGTTCTTCTTTTTTATATCCATTAAGCCATAGATAATGAATAAGACGGGGATCTAAATCGAACATACGTGAACAGTAATAAAAATATCCTCTTTTAGGATGGCTCTCATAAGGGATATCTATTGGTTTCCAATGCATGATTACAGCAACCTTTCGTTATGGAAGGTAAAACCAAATATAATGCTTTCCATAATAGACCTCTAATAAAGGCAAAACATCCTCAACTACATTGTCACTCTGATAATAGCTACGAATATAAGGAAGTAGAGATTTTTTCTCGCGTTTTTTAATTCTTCGATTATAAAAACTAATTGGTACAGGAAAAGCCTTACAATCATTAATCGTTCCTTTTGTTACAACATAATAAAGTTCAATAGGTTCGTCCCAAGCTTTGTTAAAAATGGTTCCAGGATAGAATAAGTAACCTTGAGATTTGTAAAATTGAAGTTTACGTTTTAATTCTAAGAGGTTTGTCTCACCTATTTGATCCATGATATTTGCTAAAGTAATATTGTTCATATGTGATTATCCTTTCGAAAATTTTCATTAAAAATAAGATAGGAGTAGTCCTATCTTATCCAAATTACAGTTCGTTATTCATTTTTATAAATAGTTGTTCATTTACGTGAATAATATTTTTATTAAGACATACCATATTAGTACTAGTTCTTATTTTTATTCGTTAGAAACCAATTGATCCCGTGCTCAAGGGAAGAAACCAGATACTCAGCTGCTTCTGGATTTTGGTTTTCTAATAACGCAAGTTCTTTTGTTGCTCTGTTGAGTCGGAGTGAGGTTTCGCTCAAAACCTCATCATCTGATTCAACAGGCAATAGCATTAATTCTTTTTGTAATGTTTCGAGTAACGATAGGGGAATTGTTTCCGTTTTGCCCGTTTCTAAATTACTAAGATAACCCGCAGAAACATCTAATCGTTTTGCAAATTCATTTAATGTAATCCCTTTCTGTGTCCTAATGGTTCGAATTCGTTGTCCGATGTTTTGCAACAAATTAATACTTCCCTCCTTTATTCTAATGTCACATGTTATGAAATAGTGGTATGTCCCAGAACTTAGATATTTCTTATATAATATTATTTACTTTAATTTTACAACATATTCTGAATATTTGTAAAAGGGATAACGTTTTGTAATTATAGATGATCCTAAGGTATGTCCTTTTCACCAATGAGGGACGAGAATACTTAATGGTATACGAGTTTATGACGCTGATGATGTAGGAGAGGGGATTGGAATGGATTTTAAGTGGAATCTATAAAAAAGATAGAAAAAGTAACATTCTATTCTTAAAATAACTCGTGCGTATCTGAAAAATCAGGTACGCTTTCTTATTTTAGCATATTACCATATTAATATACTATTTTACTAATATAGTAAAATTTGGTAAAAAACAATTGACAAACCTAATTTATCCACGTAAAATCACATTAAGTTGCTATATTGTTAAGAATATTCAAAAAATATTTTTAAAACTTAATAGCTTATACGGGGAGCATGTTAAAAGAAGCGATTTATAAGAAAGTGTTTGTGGTCGTGGAAATTTTTTTAGATGGAAGGAGTTTTTACAGAATCAAAAAAGGATTGGGCATTATCCTTGATGTTTACTAAAAATAAGACAAGGTGTGTGGTGGATAAGTGTCAAAAGCTTTAAGACTGTACCAATTTAGCCGAAAAGTACATAAATGGGCTGGCTTAATTTTATCTATTTTTTTTATGTTCATAGCAGTCACAGGACTCTTGCTGGTTTACATGATCCCACTAGGAGTGGCTGATGAATTAAAAACGGGAAAGGAGGCTAGTCCAAGTCAAGCGATAACTATGGATAAAGTTGTTTCCATTGCTACGTCTCAAGGGCTCCCAGGTGTGAAATCGGTTGAAGATATCTTTAGAATAGAATATAGACCTGGTTTAAATATTTATCAGGTTCGATTCAATAACAGTCAAGATGTTCAAATCGATGCAAGTACGGGAAAAGTTTTATCTACAAATCCAGATTACTCAACTTTCATTATAACTTTACATGATGGTACCTTATTTGGTGATTGGTATAGATACAGTATCCTAACAATGACTGGTTTATCCTTAATCCTGCTTTCATTCTCAGGGTATTATATGGTGGGCTATCCACTTTATAAGCGTTTAAAGGCGAGAAAAAAAGCAATTAGTTTAGAAAATATCTCCACGAAACAATAAAAAATACCAATGTGTAACCCAAGTTAACAAAAACACTTTAAAAGAAAGAAGGAAATAAAATTTGTTGCTTGTCCTACAAATATCCAATCCAAATTATTAAAAAATTCATTTAATAAATTGGAAAGGAGATGAAGTATAAGATGAGTAGCCAGGAATTTAAGCGCTTTGCCTCAGAGCTTGTAGGTGAAGAGGTAGAAGTAATCACTACCAATGGAACATATACAGGAACACTTGAATATGTTGGCAGCGACAGTTTAATTTTGATAACTAGAATTAGAGGTAGAAGAGTAAGATTAGCTATTCGAATCGCTCTAATTGTTGCGCTTTTCAGTTTATTGACAGGTCGTAGGTTTACTTTTTAATCAAAAATTCAATTAATTAAGTAAAATAGTTGCCACATTATTATGGGCAGCTATTTTTTTATCCCAGCCTATGACAAACCGAAATAGTCGTTTGGTTATGTCTCTTTACCTAATACATTTTATGGATTTTTGCGCTTTTCTTGCAATGAAGGTGGAGAAGAAAGGTAGTCCCTTTGCGAATTTTACTTGAATTGAAATCTTTCCATGATGTTGATTGACTATCCCATATCTTTTATCTAATCCTGTCAAGTCCTTTCACTATGGTCCTGGAGAATTGCTGTTAGGGGTGCTTTTAGTATTTAATAATGAAGTACGTCCTACATAAAAAATATTTATCATTATCATTCAAAAGATGAATATATAAAAATAAAGATATGCATCCCTTCCTTGACTGCTTTTTTGCTACCTTTTTTAAAAGGTAGTTGTATCAAGATTTGGTAGATACTGTAAATAAAGAAGCTCAAAAGAAACAATAATTTTTTTAGATAATAAACAAGCCCTTAACCAAAAATGCGTTAAGGGTCTTTTGATGGTTTATTATCAAGGTTTTAATGGGTTGAAACGTGATGTTTAAAAACAGATAAGTCCACTTACTTATTTTTGGTCCCGAATAAATTTAACAGCATTTAAACCAATCATCTGTGCAGCTAAAGCTGTGTTTCCATCAGGCATTATTGGCGAAATGGAGAGATCGGCGACTTTCAGATTTTCAGTACCAAATACATTCAGAAATCCATCCACAACTCCTTCTTCAATGCTTCTTCCCATCCTACATTGTCCACCGTAATGATTGAGTACGTTATAGGATGCCTTGGCAAAATTAGCAAGTTGAGCTCGCTTTTCTTTTGTGTCTTTTAAATTGAAAATATCTTCCGAAGGATATACAACCTTATAAATCCCTTCTGGGTCTAATTTACGCGCCCTTTTAATGATATTAAAAGTTTCAATATAGTGGTCCACCATGAAGTCTAAATCCTCTTGGTTTGCCAATGGATTAAAGTCAACAGATGGATATGCTTCAGGATCGCTATGTGCTGCCAAAATGGTCCCTTTGCTTCTTGGATTTAGATTTACAATTCCAATACTCATGATATTACTTGGTTTATTTTCGTTAAAATCCCAGTTGTTTATCAAGACATCCTGAACGGGAACAAATCTTGGGAATATGTTTCCCAATAGTTGAAGACGACGTCCTGCTCTCTGTCCTGTATTATCATCTCTTTTAAAGGCACCTAATGGGATTGGTTGATCGGGATCAGATGACATTACCATTAAAAGGCGTGTTGTTTCCACTTCTATTCCTATACCCACTGCATAATGTGTTTGAAAATTGTACCCTACATTGGGACTTTCAACTAATGTGGTTATACCTGCTCTATCTAAGTCGGACGTTTTACCAATTCCAGAGCGGTTCAAAATGACCGAGGAAAAATTTCCCGCAGAAACGATAATGCCTTTTGATGCAAAAGCTCTCTGGGATTTGCCGTTTCTGACGAATTCAACTCCCACAGCTCTTTGTATTTCCCCATCTTGTTCAAATAAAATTTTATTTACGGTAGATTTTGCGATTACTGCAAGTTTCCTTTGACCAACTCCAAACTCATCAGGGGCGAATTCGTCACATTGTGTCACAATAAATTCGTTTAAATATCCAGTTGCAGTTGAAGAACGTACAAATTTTCTTGGCTCCAATTCTTCTTGAGTAAATTGTGATTTAATAAAAGTACAGTCTCTTATACCAGTATTATAGTCTTCTACTATCGGAATTTTTAAGACATCTGATGTTGCTTTGGCTAAAATAGTGGTAAGCCCATCCTTAGGCGTGATCTGTTGTCTTATAAAGATGGGACCATCGAATCCCCTCTCATCTGGGGTTTGTGTGTTACCCGTATAGGTTTCATTTTCAATAAATAATTCGCGGACATTATTGTAACTCCATTGGTTTCCTGCTAGGCTAGCCCATTCATCATAAAGGTTCCTGCTTCCTCTTACAGCAAGCATTGCATTGTGCTCAGAACTCCCTCCAATAAGTCTTCCACCTGATAATAGGAGTTGACGACCGATAGTTTGTTCTAATTTTGAAAGGATATTAAATGAGAATCTATTATCTGAGGATAAAGTAAGTGCAGTTCCTCCATTAGGACTGCTCATTTCTTCTGTCATATTTGTCCCTGGTTCAAGAACAAGTACAGATGTGGTTTTATCATCTGATAACTCATTGGCAATCACACCTCCCGCTGTTCCAGCACCGATTACAATATAATCAAAAGTATTTCATGCGGACATTTCATTATTCCCCTCTCATAATCCACACAAATCTAATTTTCAGCCTTATTTTATATGTATGAAGAATATCCATCTTTGTGTGTTTATCCTTGTGTCCATCAATTTTTGGGTGGGATTTCCCTTAATTTGGTGATTGGAGAATCACATTATGAAACGAATAGTGCTAGCGAATACCTAGGGAGCTTCGATTTAACAAGCGGTGAAAATTGAATTTACATAATTAAATGCAGGAGTTGTTCCGCAGCCTAAAACAGGAAGTAACCGTAATTTTTTGGGGATTATGATTTTTAAGGATATTGTTCTCTGCTTGTTAGAAACCGCATTAGTTATCAGCCATATTATTTATTTTTTTAGACTGATAAACCCGAGGGAAATAATAAAACTCCAATTGACAATCAATATCAATGAAAATACAATAGTTTTAGATGAAATTGAAATTCGTTATCAATTGTGACTTCACAAGGGGGATCCTCTATGGGCAAAAATCTATTACTTAAATTATCTATCCTTCTATTAATATTAGGATTTGGGGTACATACTTCTGTATCAGCGGCTGGAAATTCCAGTGAGGATATAAAGAAAGCTGAAGTTTCAATTGATAAAGCCATCGACTATGCTTCTAAAGGGAATCTTTCAGAAGCACAAAAGGCGTATGATCAATTTAATAAAACCTGGAGAGAAATTGAAGAAGGGATTAAAGCTGATTCCGCGACTGCCTACCGAGACAACGAATCAAATATGGGGCAGGTTGTTTATGCGTTAACCCTAAAAAAACAGGATCAAGTTTTACAAGCTTTAAAAGGTTTAAAAGCTGTAAATGAAAAGTTTGCAAGTGGGGGTTACCCAAAAGAGGCAGGCTTTAAGAAAGAGGATATTTCTTTAGATGATTTTATCGTGCTTCTCCAAGAGACAAAAAAGGAAATTAACGAACAAAATCAAACTGAAGCACTAGATGATATAAAAAAGGCAAGTAGCAGCTGGTTGAGCGTAGAAGGAGTAGTTGTTGCACAATCTGCCTCAGTTTATAGTGATTCCGAAAGGGATTTGGTTACGATTCAAGCCATGCTTTCTGCAAATCCATCAAATTTTAAAGATGCAAATAAAACCGTCGATAACATGATAAAATACTTAACCCCTTTAGCTGATAAATCAGAGTACACTTATTGGGATGCATCAATGATTCTAATTCGTGAAGGTTTAGAAGCATTGCTTGTTGTTATAGCCCTTATGTCTTTTGTAAAAAAATCAGGTGAGGGAAAGGGAAAAGGCTGGATTTGGACTGGGGTTTTATCGGGTCTTGGCGTTAGTGTGATTCTTGCAGTCATTGTTAAATTCGTCATTTCTTCTGGAGCGTTTGGTAACAATAACGCTCTAATCGCTGGTTGGACAGGGGTTTTTGCAGCAGTCATGCTATTGTATATGAGTTATTGGCTTCATAGTCAATCTAACATCGCTGATTGGAATCGGTATATTCGTGAAAAAAGCCAAACAGCATTAACCACAGGTAAACTTGTTTCTTTAGGGGTTCTTGCCTTTCTTGCGGTATTCCGAGAAGGAACAGAAACAGTATTGTTTTATATCGGAATGGCGAGCCAGATAAAACTTCAGGCATTACTGTTGGGTTTTCTTATTGGAGCTGCAATTTTGGGAATCTTAGCTTATCTAATGATATTTGTCGGATTAAAATTGCCACTTCGTCCATTCTTTATGGTATCAAGTCTAATTGTATTTTACCTGTGTATTAAGTTTACAGGTATGGGGATTCACAGCCTACAATTATCTGGCTTAATCCCAACAACGAATTCTCAAAGCATCCCAAGTATTGACTTTTTTGCACTATACCCATCTTGGGAAAGTACAATACCACAAGTAATTCTAGTACTAGGTGCAGTAATTATACTTTTATCAAAAAAATTTAAAAATCAAAAACATAATGCTGTGAACAATAATCACAATGAAAGTAGGAAACTATCATGAAAAAATTAACATCAATGGTTTTAGCAGTTGGTCTAGGGAGTGCACTAGTATTAGCTGGTTGTAGTTCAACTGATAATAAAGTTTCTGATGGTGTAAATAAAATGTTGGATACAACAGGACAGTTATCAAAAGCAATCGATAGTGGGGACCAAGCAAAAGTAAAAGAAGTTGGACCAAAATTAGAAGATCAGTGGTCTTCGTTTGAAGACGATGTGAAAAAGGATAATAAAGACCTTTATGCAAAAGTAGAAAAATATCTAGATCCGACGATTGCTGGTTCAGAAGCAAAAACTCTTGATAAAGAGGCGTTGGGCACTTTGAATGATCAATTAACTGATGCCTTGAAAGAATTAAAGGAAAAAACCAAATAATTAATTTAAAACACCGACTAAATTTTAGATGTCGGTGTTTTATTTAATTCAATGATACTATTCCACATAGAATCACTCATTTTGTTAGTTTGGGGATTCCAAATAATTTAATAAGGAGGGTTTATAATGCAGAAGGAAAATTCAGCGGCAATCGTAGATATTTTAAAAGTCTTAAGCAATGATACCAGGTCAAGCAGTTACTTTCGACGTTGAGCAAGGACAACGTGGAGCACAAGCAACTAACGTGCGTAAAGCTTAATTTAGAAACATTTAACAGGCTCTATTTTTAGGGTCTGTTTTTTAATGATAGGGAGTACGAAAGAAACCGATATTGGAAAGAGACTGTTAGTTTGTAGAGAAATATCCGATGAAGTTCTTTCGTACCTGTTTTTGTAAACGCCTTAAGACACCAGTGGTAATCTTTTTTAAATTTTAAATGCTATTTTATGAAACTCAGGAACTGTTATGAACTGATAATCATTTTTCTGAAGATATTGAATGAGTTTATTCAAAGATGCCACAGTATGATCCCGAGGACCACAACCGTATAGATCACCATCATGCATCACAATAAGACTATTTTTTTGTAATCCAGCAATGACATGCAACTGTACGGCAAAAGGTGAGTCCTCACACCAATCCTGACTATCTACATTCCATAATACAGAAGTCATTCCCCATTTTTTTATAATAGCCTCGGTATCATTATCAATTGCGCCATAGGGAGCACGAAACAGATTTGGGGAAATTCCTATTAACTTTTTTATCTGATCATTTGTTGAATGAATTTCACTCCGTAATTGACTTTCAGAAAGAGTCGATATATCAGGATGACTCCAAGTATGATTTCCAATTACATGTCCTTCCGAGTGAATGCGGTTTATTATGTTTGGGAATTTTTTCGCTTCAGAACCGACGACAAAGAATGTGGCAAGAATGTGATTTCGTTTTAGAATATCCAAAATATAAAATGTATAAGGTGAAGGTCCATCATCAAAGGTCAAGGCAACATATTTAGGTGAATTTTTGTCCATTTTGGAAACCCCTTTCTTTTGTAAATTAATTACAATGAAGTGCAATCTGAAGGAGCATTTTTCCTTTTATTTCCTTTCGATATTGTTACCTTAGTATATGGGGGGTGTATAAAAACTGAACAAATATTGCAATAAACTTTAGTAATAAGATTCATAAGCAGTTGATTTTTAAAATGCTTACATTGAACCTGTAACAGTTTTTCTCAACAACTAATAAATCCGTTACAAGTTGAAGGAAATAAAATACCGACCTTAAGCCTTCCCGTATTTAGTTATTGAATATTTAACCTTAGGTGGAATGTGTATATAAACCTTTTCATACAAATTAAATGGACATCTATTAAGGAGGAAGAAATAATGACAAATGAAAAATTAAATATCGGAATTATCTTAGGAAGCACTCGTCAAGGTCGAGTTAGTCCTCAAGTAGGAGAATGGCTAAAAGGAATTGCTGACCAACGTGGAGATGCAAATTATGAAATCGTGGATATTTCTGATTTCCAATTACCGTTTTTAGGAACAACCGATGGGACTGAACCTGGAATTGCTGCTTGGAATAAAAAGCTTTTCAGCTTGGATGGATTCGTATTCATTGTTCAAGAATACAATCACAGTATTACAGGAGCACTAAAAAATGCACTTGATTATGCTCGTGAAGCTTGGAATAACAAGGCGGCAGGTATCGTAAGCTACGGGGGAACTGGTGGAGCTCGTGCAGCTGAACATTTACGTGGAATCTGTGCAGAATTACTTATAGCGGATGTGAAAGTTCACCCAACTTTATCTTTATTTACTGATTTTGAAAACTTTAAGACCTTTAAACCAGCCGCAATACATCTTAAAAATGTCAATTTAATGCTTGATCAAGTTTTAGCCTGGAGTGGTGCTTTAAAAACCTTGAGAAAATAGTTAAATTGATAAGTAGACTGTGACCCAAATATCAGGCGAAAAAAAAGTGTCTAATATTTTTTGAATCTAGTTAGTTATGAACATTTTGCACAGTGTTTTCAACAAAAATAAGACTTGTGAACTGTTGCACTTCAACTAACGGGTGCTTGTGCGGCCGAGCCTAGGTCGTATCATATAGCGGGTGGGATTCCCGTCGAGTAAGAACTAGCCATTCGCTCGCAGCGAGTCTTGGAGGACTAAAGGTAACTTTAGTTTTTAAGCGTAGACAGCTAGGTAGTGGGCCGAAAGCCAAATGGTTGAAGGGATTGAGCTCCATAATGTTAGTAAATCGAGAGGGCTGATGCCCTAAGCACAGCAGAAAGCTACATTTTATCTTTCGTTAAAGGCAAGAAGGATAAAACCTCTCTGGAGTCTGAGACCTTGGCACGTTACACATTGATATGATACGGCAACTCGGGAGACCCTACCGGTCTTTTCTTTTTTTTAGAAGAGTATGGTCTACAAGCGATAACAAGTAAGGAAACCAAATGCCGATGTAGGGAGTCGGATAGCAGCATAATACCAATGAAGTCGGGTAATGCCGATGGAGGGAAGGCTAGCTACCAGTTATCAGCCTTAATAGGGACACATTTACTACACACAGAGGTAAGGATAATAAATGGAAACAAAACTACTAAGGATAGCAGAATTAGCAAAGTTTGATTCTAAAATGAAATTTACATCTCTTGTACATTTATTAAATGAGCAATCATTAGCTCAATGTCACCAGGAGCTACCTACCAAAAAGGCAACTGGGGTTAATGGTACAACTAAAGAGCAATACAGTGAAAATCTAAAAGAAAACATAGAGAATTTAGTAAATAGGCTTAAAAGCAAAAGTTATCGTCCTGTTCCAGTAAGGAGAATGTATATTCCAAAGCTCAATTCAAACAAGAAAAGACCATTGGGGATTCCGGAACATGAAGATAAGATTGTTCAAAGAGGCATAACGAAAATACTAAATACCATCTATGAAAATGATTTTCTAGACTGTTCATTTGGATTCCGTCCAAATCGTAACTGCCACGATGCTTTGAAAATACTTAACCACTATATTGAAAAGAGAACAGTAAATTATGTAGTAGATGTAGATATTAAAGGATTCTTTGACAACGTTGACCACACATGGATGATGGATTTCTTAAAACTGCGAATCGCTGACCCTAACCTACTAAGAATCATTGGTAGATTCCTTAAAGGTGGATACATGGAAGAAGGTAAGAAATATAAAACAGACAAAGGCACACCGCAAGGTGGAGTAATATCTCCGATATTAGCCAATGTATACCTCCATTATGTCCTTGACCTATGGTTTGAGAAAAGGGTTAGGAAACAGTGCATGGGACAAGCCTACATAGTGAGATATGCAGACGATTTTGTTTGTTGTTTTCAATATAAATGTGAAGCCGAGCAATTCTTCCATTCTTTAAAGTTGAGATTAAAGAAATTTAATCTAGAAATAGCTGAGGATAAAACCAAAATCATACCCTTCGGGCGGTTTGCGGAGCAAAATGCAAATCAACAGGGAAGAAGTAAACCTGCAACTTTTGATTTCCTTGGATTTACACACTATTGCGGTAGGAGTAAACAAGGGAAATTTCGAGTAAAACGGAGAACAAGCAGGAAGAAAGTCCAAGCTAAACTAAAAGAAATTAAAGAATGGTTGAAAATTAACAGAAATAAAGACATTCATATGATTATGGATAGATTTAAACGCTCACTAGTAGGTTATTACAACTACTATTGCATCACAGATAATACCCAAAGTGTAAACAAATTCAGAGACAAAATCGGATACCTACTGTTTAAATGGCTCAATAGAAGAAGTCAAAGGAAATCATTTACTTGGGATAAATTCACACTCTTTCTTAATAAATATCCATTACCATACGCAAGAGTTAAGGTTAATATATACGACTTAAGAAAAGAAATTAGCTATATTTTGTAAATGATGACTAGGAGGAGCCGTGTGCGTTAATAGCGCAAGCACGGTTCTGTGAGGGGGGAGGAGTACAATCTACCGCAAGGTAGAAAGGCTCCCTTCTACTCGACTAGTGGAGTAAGATAATCTGTGCTCCTTAGGAGTTCAAAGCAAAAAATTAGCCCTCAATGAGAACTTCTGCTAGGTATAACCTTGAAAATAAAATCCCAATAGAATACTTCATAAGATTAAAAAAGGTCACAATAAACCTGAGAATTAAGCCTTGAAATAACAAATTAAAACACACTGTGAATTCATATGTGAAAACCAGAGTGTTTTATGTTGTTATTTGATTGTTTGCACTTCTAAAGTAAACCCGTTAAAATTCTACAGCGTTTTTTAAAATAATTATCAAAAAATTATAAAAGTTAATAATGTTGAAAATTATTTAAAATTCCCATATAATGTTCACATCATCGTATTTATCTACCTCACAGATTTAAATACTAGGCAAAGTAGAAAACGGTTTTTTTTAAAATAAATAGGAAACAGCGTTTCGTAATAAACAACAACTGCGATGATGCAATTAATGCCTATTTACTCCCTTAGATATTTACACAATGAGAAACATTTAGATCAAATTTACTATCTGCTACTCTGTTTTTTTGCCAAGAAAAATCTATCTTTTCTAATATTTAAGGAGGAAAATAATGAAAACGAAATCATCTATTGATGTAAACGCTGTCTTCAACGAAAAACTCCCGCTGGTAAAGTTATTGCCCCTCGGACTTCAGCATCTCCTTACAATGGTAGGATCCTTTATGGTTCCAGTTATTGTCGGTAGTTCAATTGGGCTCGACGCAAAAACCATTGCCTATTTGGTTTCCGCTATTTTACTTTCAAGTGGATTAGCCATCCTTATTCAGGTTTTTGGAATCGGTAAAGGAATTGGTTCTAGACTACCATTTGTAATGGGTTCATCGTTTATCACGCTTGGCCCAATGATCATCATTGGCAAACAATATGGACTTCCTACTCTTTTTGGCTCAATTATAGCGTCTGGAATTATTATTGTCCTTCTCTCATTTTTCTTTGATAAAATTCTATTATTATTTCCAAAGGTTGTTACAGGAACTTTCATTACCATTATGGGAATTACTCTTGCACCGACCGCCTTTAAAGATTTTGCAGGTGGTGAAGGAACTCCTGGTTACGGTTCTCCTATAAACATCATTATTGGATTAATTGTTTTACTCACCATTGTTTTGCTTCATAAGTATGGAAAAGGAATTATTAAAACATTGTCCATGCTGCTCGGAGTTGCGATCGGAACAGTAATTGCTGGATTTATGGGAATGATTAATACAAGCCCGGTATCATCAGCAAATTGGGTCCAAGTCATCACCCCATTCCACTTTGGAGTGCCAGTCTTCAAGGTAAGCGCTATTATTACGATGACCATTTTCTGTATTATTAACCTTATTCAATGTTTCGGTTCCTTCTCAGTATTAGATGAGGCTTGTGAAACTGAATCATCTGAAAAGACAATTGTAAGCGGATTAAGAGGGCAAGCAATCACTCAAGTATTATCGGGTTTGTTTAACTCTGTACCTCATGCATTCTTAAATGAAAACATTGGCGTTATGGCCCTAAGCGGTGTGAAAAGCCGTTATGTATCAATCACAACTGGATGCTCTCTTGTCATCCTAAGCTTTTTACCAAAATTTGCAGCTGCTATTACCATCATTCCGGCATGTGTCCGCGGCGGTGCGATGCTTGCAATTTTTGGTATGGTAACAGCAGCTGGGATTTCAATTCTTTCAAAAGTTGATTTCCATAAGACTCATGCAACACTTATCATCGGTACGAGCATGTCTGTTGGCGTAGGTTCAAACTTCCAGCCTGATGTATTTGCTCATATGCCAGCCATGCTTCAGATGTTGCTAAGCAATGGCCTATTCTCAGCAAGTATCATTGCAATCGTATTGAATCTATGTCTCAATTTCCAAACTATGTTTAAGTTGCCGCGTTTACAATCAGAGGAACAAGAGCTGATCCGAGAAAGCCCTTAAAAAACAAGGCCCTATTGCAATGGGGCCTTGTTTTTTAAAAATCCTTCTCGGTTAGGCCGAATAGGGGTAAGTCCGAGATAAGTCCAAAAATCGCCATATAGGAGTAATACCAGCGTCCGTGATACCAGGGACAAACGAATGTAAATAAATGGTAATCCGATATCGGAACAAAACCCTTTGCTTGTAATGCTAATTTGCACATAATTGAGTGATTTTTAACCTTCAAAATGGGCAAGTTCCGATTCCTAATTCAAATTCGGAACATCGTTAAATCGTTGTGGTTACAAGGTTTTGAATGCTACTTTGCCCCTGGTGACAGCTACGCAGGGCCTGGGCCATTGGGACAAGCCAAAAGCTTTCCTAAGAAACAGATAGCAATGGAACGCTGTTAGAAAATTATACGTATGATCAAAAAGGAAATAATTTAGTTTCCACCATCATGTGGACGAGTGAACAAGGTTTTACGTTTATTATCATTTGAATGGACATGGAGATGTCGCTTATTTATCAGATGGAAACGGTAAGGTGTTAGTACAATATACGTATGATGCTTGGGGAAACATCACAATCAGTACGGGAACATTGGCAGATCGAAACCCATACCACTACGCTGGATATCGTTGGGATAACGCGATTGGGATGTATTATTGGAATACCCGTTATTACAATCCTTCAACCATGCGGTTTATTAGCAAAGATCCGATTGACGGGATAAAATAGAAGAAACTCGTCAAAAAAATCTTTGCTTATCCAGAGCAAAAGGCTTCTATTTCAACAAACGGTCCAGAATGTTGAAGAACGTTATCAATAAAATTGGATATTTATGTTGAATTATCAGAGTAAAGATTGTGAATGTTTTCACTTAGATTAACGGGCAGAATTAGTTTAAGTACATTTCTTCACAAAGCTTTTTTATCGATTCAAATGTTTTCTGGTTTACCTGCTTATTGACAGATTAGATTTTTTTGGGGAGGGAATGGATTCGCACCATAACCGAGGTAATAGACCTAATTTGCATGTTGTAATATTGATAGCATCGAATAGGAATAATAAGCATGGTAAAGGGGGTGAAAAGGTTGGAAAAATTAAATGAGAACTTGGAACGGAAAAACACGACCGTCATCGTTGTGGATATGCAAAACGATTACTGCCATCCTGATGGAGCAATTGCCAAAAGCGGAAGCGACGTCAGCGCGGTCAAAAAAATACTGCCGAGCTTGCGCAGCTTATTAGATGGGGCAAGAGAGCACTCTGTTCCAATCATTTTTTTGCAGACGAATCATGAGAAGGCGACTGATTCTGAGGTTTGGCTTTCCCGCTTTCCGGATGGTGTCAACCCGATTTGCCAGACGGGGAGTTGGGGAGCGGAATTTTACGAAGTTGCACCGCAGCCGAATGACATCATTGTGAAGAAGCATCGTTACAGTGGATTCGTTCATACTAGGCTGGAGTCCATATTGCGAACTCTTAAAATCGAAACCTTGATTTTAACAGGCGTCAGCACGAATCTTTGTGTGGAATCAACTGCCAGAGACGGGTTTATGCTGGATTATCGAATTGTGCTCATGAAAGATGCCTGCGCTGCTTTTTCGCAGGAAGAACACGATATGACCTTAAAAACCGTAGATACCTATTTTGGAATGGTGGCAGATACGGAACAGGTTGTTTCCTTTTGGCGGATGCACGCTCCCCAATCCCCCCAGTTTTTGACCTAAACGGTTGATGGACAAAAAAACGACCATGCTTATTTTGACAAACCCGAACAATAAAAACAGTGGTAGCCTAGGATGAGAAAATAAAGTTCTAGCCTGTCGCTGTTTTATTGATTATTGATGCATCCCTTTTTCCTTTTGAACAAACGGGTTTCCAATATTAAATAGTATAAGAATATTATTAGTAGGCGATACCTACACGCTATTTTATATTAGCGCGTGCTTTTATCTGTTTAAAAGTAAATTCTGCTGTATCCGGTACGGATATTTCAGCTGCACCCTCCGGCAAAAAATTTCGGTCTATTCGATATTTACCTACCCTTAGGATTAATTTATTTTGTTTCATCGTTTGCTGCTTTAAATTTTTTCCTCGCTAAAAATTTGAAAATAACTCCTTACTTCATCTAATGTGAGTGAGGATAGACCTCTGGGGGAATATCCTTAATTCGATCACACATCATAATTCCTTCCGTTATAAGCCAATTAAAGAAATTACAAAAATCTCTTACATAATTAAATAAGGTAATAGAAGAGCCAATATCTTTTTTAGCATCTACATACCGCCTGTAATTTCCAAACAAACATGAAATTCGAAAGAGAAGGGTAAATGGATTTTGGTTTTCACTTTATAACAGCTAATAGATTGATAGACCTGAGCCAGTATCCCTTGCTTTCTTGTTCCGTAATTTTTAGCTCTATTTAGGTGCTTCTTTTGAAACTGTTTACCCGAATACGATCGTTGTTAGGTTTAACGCAATCCATAGCCTGACTTTTACTTTTCGTCACTCATATATCCTATTCTGTATTAGATTACGACTTTGAACTAAGGAAAAGAAGGTGAATCCTTTTCATTATTGTGTCAACTGACTGAAAGTACTAGCGGACTTTTGTTCAATTTACGGTAAATTTGATTCATAATTAGTAATCTCTGTAAAGTTAATTTCATGAGTTTATAAAAATTAAAAACCTAAACTTTACAAAGTTATTCAAGGAAAGTTGAAAGGAAACTTTCTGAAGTGTACGAAAAAACACTTTAACTTTTTGTAATAATTATTAAATAATAATCAGAAAAATCTTGAAATTAGGGATTTTTGGTGCTAATATTATAAATATATTTTGGAACAATGTTCCTTAATAGGCAACAAATAGCGTATCATTACATTTTGGGAAGGGGGAAGTAAATTGTCCTACATTAAAAGACAAATTGTTGGTCAGAGGATTTCAAATAGAATGAATAAATTAACGGCAATCTCTGTGCCTTCAATCGGTGTAACTTGATTGTCTTTTACAAAGGAGTTTCGTGAAGGCAAGGAATTAGTTAGTAAATGGATGACGGAAGCAGGCATGACGGTACGAATTGAATCCTGCATAGGGTTTTCAGCATCCTGGGTTTGGTTATCCGGGAAGTGAAGTGAATGTATTAGAATTAACAGAGCATTTACAGGTATTATTAGAAATTGGTTATATCAGTGAGGGCTCACAAAATGTTGTTGTCTTTGAAGTAAAACCGGTGGAAATGAAAATTCGGATGTGGAAGGTGCACAATCCAAACGGCTTTTGTCCAAGCCTGGGCAAGAGTTTAATGCATTGTTCTTAGATTTATTCTTAATAAAAAACGATTGTGAATTATAAAAAAGGGAGGAATTTTGGCAAGCTACGCAGAATGATAAATTAAATCTTTTTTTGACAGCGTTTCCACGGGCATCTCAAAAATAATGTAAATTTTTGATTAAAAGGGAGTAAATATGTCTATCTATGAAGCTGTTGTATATAAAGATAAAGAATTAATGTCAAAGGTGAATTCTTAAATCAATCTCAAATGTGATTCATAGTTTTGATTTTGTTGCCAAAATAATTCTGAATATTATTTATATTCCGTAAGTAGTTTGTTGTTTAATGAATAGTTGCCCCGGCTTTGTGAAAAATGCAACTCCAATATTTTCTTATATCAAGGAGGAACATGGATGGGAAAATTAAGCTTCGGTAAAACAATTGCGTTAGGATTTCAGCATGTTTGTGTTATGTATGGCGGTGCTATAGCAGTCCCATTAATTGTAGCCCATTCACTTGGATTGACACAACAACAGCTTGTTTATCTTATTTCGTTTGATTTATTGTCATGCGGTATTGCGACTTTAATCCAAGTAATTGGTTTTGGGAGTATCGCCGGTATTCGATTACCCGCTTTAATGGCCGTATCCTTTATCGTTCTTGATCCTGCCATAGCAATTGGCAAGGCATATTCGATAACAGGTGTATTCGGGGCAGTTATGGTTTCAGGAATAGTAATTGCCCTTTGTGCCCCGTTTATTGGTAAGTTGGCAAAGTTTTTCCCTCCTATTGTTTCGGGTTCTGTGATTCTGATAATTGGTATTACCTTAATGCCTGTTGCGATGGCTAATGCTGCTGGCGGTCAAGGAGCTGAAAATTTTGGGGATCCAAAGAATCTGCTCATCGCTGCATTTACCTTACTCTGCTTTTTAATTTTCAACACATTTTTTAAGGGATTTTTAAAGTCAATTTCTGTCTTAATTTCGATGATCATTGGTACAGTGGCAGCTAGTTTCTTTGGAATGGTGAATTTTTCAACAGTAAGTACAGCAAAATGGTTTAACATTGTCACGCCATTTTATTTTGGAACACCTACATTCCACCTTTCTGCCATTATTACAATGGTTATTATCTCCTTTATTATTGCGATTGAAAGTATTGGCGTATTTATGGCACTTGGTGAATTTTCAGAAAAGAAAATTGGCGAAGCCGACATTAAAAAAGGGCTGCGTGCAGAAGGAATTGGCGCATTTATTAGTAGTATCCTAAATTCCTTCAACCATTCGACTTTTTCACAGAATGTCGGGTTAGTTATGCTTACGAAAGTAACAAATTTAAGTGTTTTGGTTGCTTCCGGGATTATCCTTGTATTTTTAGGTCTAGTCCCAAAAGTAGGAGCTCTCACCACTATGATTCCTGCTCCTGTTCTTGGTGGGGCCATGATCCCGATGTTTGGCATGCTAATTGCAGCTGCATTAAAAATTATTGGGAAAGCGGATATGTCTTTGCCATCTAATCAAATTACAATTGCTATTGGCGTTGGTATCGCATTAGCAATAAAAGGTGTCCCCACTGCCTTTACTCATCTTCCACAAACTCTTCATTTATTAATTGGGGATGGCGTTGTAGTTGGTGCATTAGTTCTTGTTATATTAAACGCATTGTTAAATGGTAGTTTGCAAGAAGGGCATTTTCATGGATTCGAGAAAGTAGAAGCAGAAGCCATATTGGATGCTGAATAGAACAGGTTTTTATAAAATGGAGGCGTGAACAATGTCATTTCTGGTATCTGATTTTTTAAAGCTGCAGGTAATTGGTAGCAGCCGTATTGTAGCAGGGGATCGAGGGGGAAATAACAGCATCCGTTCTGTGAGCATTATGGATGCTCCCGATACATCATGGTTAAAACGAGGGGATTTGCTGCTAACTACCGGGTATGTATTTAAAGATCACAAGGATACTCAGATTAAATTGCTCAATGACCTCGCCGGGAAACATTGTGCCGGTTTGGCTATTAAAGTAAAAAGGTTTTTTTCTGAAATTCCAGCAGTTATGTTACAGGAGGCAGATCGCTTAGGTCTGCCTTTAATAGAATTATCGTCTGATATTGTTTTATCTGATCTGCTTCTTTCGGTAACGAAAGAGATTGTGAATTATGAAGATTTGTCTAATAAGAAAAATTCTTTAGTCTCACTAATAATGGGCCATCCACTCGAGCATGGAGATCTAGAATTAATCTCCCATCAATATAAGTTCATGCCTAACTCCAATTATATTGCGATGATGATATCAGTTAATCCCTATAATGGAGATAAATCGGTTATTAGTCAAACCACCTTTGCTCAAATGGCAAACGAGATTGGAAACAAAGTAAATGCAAAGTTGCTAATGATTCCTAACAATAAAGATTTTGCAGTGATTTTAAATCCTCTTAATCTAAAAAAACCGCTAGAACTTGCCGCTATTGCAAGAAAAACTGCAAGACTTCTGGGAAATCAAATTCAAAAGAAATTTCCCAAACAAGTGATTCAAATCGGAATAGGTTCACCATGTATACAACTCTCGAGAATACATAAAAGCTATAAGGAAGCTAAGGAAGCTGTTCATTTTGGAAAAACAAATTCAGACTACAGGAATTTGGCCATTTATGAATACGCTGATTATGCACCTGAAGGTTTATTTCAGCAGTTATCAGATGACGTGTTAAAAAACTATGTTAAAAGTACACTGGAAGTGCTAACTACATATGACCAAGAAAATAACTCGAATCTGCTGCAGACCTTAGAGGCATTCCTGGAAAGCGGCGGCAAGCTGGCAGAAACTGCGAATGTTCTTTTTGTACATCGAAACACGGTGAAATTTAGGATTTTACGAATTGAGGAATTATTGGGTAATGATCTAAATGAAAGCAAGACGGCATTTCGCCTCCAATTAGGGTTGCGAATTGCAAGGATGCTCGACTTGCTGCCTTGTTCAAATGAAGTTGAAATAAAGTCAATGATTTAAAGATTTTTAGGGCCGGAATGATTCCCGGCCCTTTTTATTTTTGTCCGGAATATTGGTAACTCCATAAGGCCAACTGTAATTTGAAATTATTCTCTCCATTGTTAAAATCCATACCAAGAAGTTCTTTAATTTTTGGCAAACGCTGGTGTACGGTGTTGCGGTGAATACCCAGTGTATGAGCCGTTTCTGTCGGTTTTAGACAGCTATTCAGGTATACCGATAGTGTTTTGATGAAATCCGAATGATTCAACTGATCATATTCAATTAATGGAGACAGTAAGTGAGTATAATAATTTTCTAGAACATCTTTTGGAATATATCGCAGTAACGAATAGATTTCAATTTCTTTTTCCTCTTCCATCGTCTCTTCGGACTGAACTGCTAATATTCTCCTTAGTACTGCAAGAACTAAATCAGCTATCGATTGTTCATCTGGAATTTGAAAGATGGGAAAAGAATATTCATCCGCAATAGAAATCATCTCAGAAGGCAGTGAGCGTTGTAAATGGTTGGTTTTGATTCCCAGTCCTGCACACTTCCGTCTTGCTAGATCCTGAACCAATTTAATTAATGAAGCTTCTTCATTTTTGAAAACATACCCCGTAGTTAAGACCAAATCTCCTTCTTTAAGCCAATGAATAACGTCAGGGGCGTCGAAACTATTAACTGATGTTATATAGTTGGAAATTCCATTAAAACCTGCAGCGATCTTACAAGTGTTTAATGGAGGGCTGCTTAATGCTTCTGCTAAAGTCAACTTCATGGTTCCACTTCCTTTTATAAGAAGTTTCTAATTATCAATAGTTTACCTTATAGTGTGCTCAGAGCACAATGGAAAGTAGTCAGATTTGTCAGGTTCGGCTAATGACCATAATAATAAATCCTATTAAAATTAAATTAATCCTTAATAACTATTAAATGAGTAGTTTATTAGGAGAGAGGGGGTCTCTAAATAGAAAGGAATGAAAAATATGAGCAGGAAGCTGGCAAAAATGAATGAACTTGATCAAGCTGCTTTTACCGAAGCTCTTGGGTGGGTTTTTGAACATTCACCGTGGGTAGCGGAAAAGGCTTGGGTAAATCAACCGTTTCATTCTATATCTGAACTGCATAGGACGATGGTTCATGTGGTTCAGGAGGCTGATCTAAATGAAAAACTTGCTCTCTTGAGGGCACACCCTGATTTGGCAGGGCGAGTTCAAATGGCAGATGCATCAGTTAAAGAACAAGCGGGTGCAGGCCTTCATCAGCTTTCAAGAGAAGAACATGAGGAATTTCTTTTACTCAATAAGACATATACAGATAAATTCGAATTTCCTTTCATCATGGCAGTAAAAGGCCAAAACAAAGAATCCATAAAGCAGATGTTGAAAAAACGGCTGCAAAATGGACCTGAGGCTGAACTTAAAGAAGCTCTGGAACAAATCTATAAAATAGCTTTGTTTCGCTTAGAGGATTTTCTTAACGCCTAGCTTAGAGGTAATAACAAAATGCCAGAGCTTTCTTCCATTCTTTTGTAAATGAACGGGCTACCGTTGATTTAGATTTTAAATGATTTAAAAATAGAAGGAGGAGTTTTTATGAGTTCAAAGGAAAGAGTTATGTATTATGGTAAAGGTGATGTATTTGTTTTCCGGACCTATCAAACCCCGCTTGAAGGTATTAAATCAATTCCTGAGTCAGGCTTTACTGGCCGCAATAACGTTATTTTTGGAATGAATGCTAAGATTGCTCTTGAAGGGGATTTTGAGGAATCATTTACGAAAGCGGACAACAGCCGTGTTGTTGCTACTGATTCTATGAAAAACTTTATTTTGCGCCAAGCAGCACAGTACCATGGACCGACTTTTGAGGGATTTTTAGCATTTGTTTGTAATCGCTTCCTTAATACTTATGCACACCTTACTGCTGTTGAAATTACTGCCGATGAAGTTCCCTTTGAAACTGTAAATGTTGCCGGACAAGATCAATTGGAGGCAAGTCCGCTGGTTTACAGACATTCAAGAAATGAATTAATAACGACTACTGTAAAGGTACAACGGACTGAGAAAGGAAATAAAATTGTAAAGCAAGAAAGCGGTATTAGGAATCTTCACTTGATTAAAGTATCCGGCAGTTCATTCTACGGTTTTATTCATGATGAATATACTACCTTGCCGGAAGCAAAGGATCGTCCGCTTTATATCTATTTAGATATCCATTATCGTTACAACAATAACGAGGATGCAGTTTCAGACAATCCGGCTGTTTATGTTCCAGCTGAACAAGTTCGTGATATTACTGCTTCTGTTTTCCATGAGGCAGAAACAAAATCCATCCAAGATTTAATATACCGTGTAGGTTTACGTATTCTTCAACGCTTCCCGCAGCTTGCAGAAGTACAGTTTTTATCTAATAACCGTACATGGGAAACGATTGTTGAAGTTCCAGATTCTAATGGTGCTGTATTTACAGAGCCAAGGCCTCCGTACGGTTTCCAAGGTTTTGTTGTAGACCGTCAAGACCTTGAGAATGAAGGATTAGAAGTTTCTCCGGAAAAGGTAGAGGCATGAGCGGCAGATTAACCACCCATGTTTTAGATTTGGCAAAGGGTATGCCAGTAAAAGGATTAAAGATTGATCTCTGGAAACTTGAACCGGAGCGTACTTTTATCAAGTCAGTAAATACGAATAGTGATGGCAGGGTGGATTCCCCCTTATTAAACGATAATCAACTAACAACCGGGGAGTATGAATTACTATTTTATGTGGCTGATTATTTTCGATCTCAAGGTGTCGATGTACCCGAGCTGCCCTTCCTTGATAAAGTCCCATTAAGGTTCGGTGTTGCTGACCCGGACAGTCATTATCATGTCCCGCTGTTAGTTGCACCAGGCGGATATAGTACCTATCGCGGCAGTTGATTAATAAATCTTCTTTACGGTTTGAAATGGAGGACAAAGTTTATGATAACAGAACGCACTCGAAGAGCCACATTAGCAGGTAATCCCGTTACACTTATTGGACCAGAAATTAAAGTCGGTGATAAGGCACCAGACTTTGAGGTTTTGGCGAACGACAGGTCAAAGGTAACTCTTTCAGATTCAAATCATATGGTACGACTGATTAGTGTCGTCCCATCCCTTGATACCGCTGTATGCGACCAGCAGACTAGACGCTTTAATGAAGAAGCGGCAAATCTTGGTGAAAACGTCGTCGTATTAACAATAAGTGCGGATCTCCCGTTTGCCCAGAGCAGATGGTGCGGTGCACAAGGAATACAAAATGTCCAAACGTTATCTGATCATCAAAGTATGTCATTTGGCAGTGCATATGGGACCTACATGAAGGAGCATCGTTTGGACAGCAGGGCTGTCTTTGTTGTAGATTCCCAAAATATTGTGACCTATGTGGAATACCTTTCTGAAGTAACGAATCATCCAAATTATGAAGCGGCTTTAACAGCGGTCAAAGCTGCAAAATAGACTTTAGTAACAATACTTCTCAATTAAATTACGAAGAAACACTTGGAGTAAAATTTATAATTTTAATAGTTATCTATTGAAAATTAACTGAATTTACCAAAAAGTTATAAAATTTATGAGTGCGGTAAATATGATTCTAAGTTTACCGCACTTCCTTCCAATATTTATGATCTTATCTTTTTCCGGAATGGTTTAAAAATGGAGTGGTACATGTGGAAATAATGGTTTTAGGCATGAATCATAGCACAGCACCTGTAAAAATTAGGGAGAAATTTAAAATACAAAAAGAGTCTTATTCCAATTTTATTGAATCTCTGTATCGAACTGAGGGTCTTAAAGAGTGTGTAATTTTGTCAACCTGTAATCGAACTGAAATTTATGCAGTTGTAGATGAAACACATATGGTTAAGCATAAAATCATCCAATTTCTTACCGATTCTTTTGAGGCAAACAAATTACAGATTACAAATAATTTATATTTAAAAGAAAATGATGAAGCTGTAAAGCATTTATTCCGCGTTATCTGTGGTCTTGATTCTATGGTTCTAGGAGAAACTCAAATTTTAGGACAAGTTAAAGAAGCTTATACTAGAAGCCACAGTCATCAAGCAACAGGTACTATATTTAATAAATTATTTAACCAAGCCATTACATTTGCTAAACATGTTCATTCCGAAACGGATATCGGCAGAAATGCTGTTTCTGTTAGTTATGCTGCAATAGAGTTAGGAAAAAAAATTATTGGTTCTTTACATTCCAAGACTGCTGTTATTTTAGGTGCAGGTGAGATGGCAGAATTAACGGTAAAACATCTTCACGCAAATGGAGCAGGTAAAATAATTGTTGTGAATCGAACATATGAACGAGCTAAGAAATTGGCAGAGAAATTTGGTGCTGGCACCAAAACAATGGACCGAATTCACGATGTACTAATCGAAGCTGATATTATTATAAGTTCGATTGATATGAAAGAACCTATCATCACTGCAAAAGATATGGAAACTATTAACCTAAAAAGAACACAACGCCCTTTATTCATGATTGATATTTCTGTTCCAAGAAATATTGATCCGAAAATTAATAACCTGGATCATGTTTTCTTATACGATATCGACGATTTGGAAAGTATTGTTGAAACCAATCTAGAAAAAAGAGCTCAAGAACGTGAAAAAATCAACGATATGATAGATCAGGAATTGCTGACCTTTAAGACGTGGTTAAGCACATTGGTCATTACACCTATTATGGCTGCCCTTCGTTCAAAATCATTAGGAATCTATGAAGAGGCTATCAGTCAAATTGAAAATAAGTTACCAGGTTTAACTGAAAGGGAACGAAAAATTATTCGTAAATATTCAAAAAGCATCGTTACCCAAATGATGCATTCACCATTAATTGGAATGAAACAGATGGTTGCTACTAATTCAAACCAAAAAGAAATTTCAGACCTTATTATTCAACTTTTTTCTTTAGAGGAAGAAGTAGACGAACAATATAATGCGAGAAAATTTAATTCAAAGCCAAACCACCTAATTAATGTATTACATCCTTCTACTACCTTTGGGAATATTCCTGTCCACTCTTGAATAAATGTGGAATAAGGATGATATATATAAGAAAAAGATGATCATATAAAAAGGTATTAGGGGTGATTTGCAATGGAAAAGAAAAAACCGTATAAAAGCACTTCATATAGTGAGATTATGAAATCGCTTAATTCATCAAAGAAAACTCAAGATGTGAATTCAAATCTTGATATGTATATACAAATGGTCTTGGATGAAGCAATGGTCACCCGGCAAATTACGCTCCTAGAGGAAAAGATTAATGATGCTCTTACATCAATGGATAAGCCTTTATTTCTGGAATTGTCCGCTACGTATGAAAAATTAAGACACCAACAACAAAGCTTAATTGAAAAAGGTAGGCATATATTAAATAAACTATGAATATTGCTACTTTAAACTATCATAAGTATTATTTATAATTTAAATAGTTAACTGAATTATCTGAAATGAAAATAAATTAAATTTATTATATATTAATATTGATTTTTAAATGATTTTAATTTTTAATAGTTATATAGCATATTTTAATCGCTATCAAAAATATTACGGGGTGAAAAAAATGACTAAAGGGGAAAAAAATATGGACACGAAAGACACTACTAACATTGGAAAGTGCCCGTTTCATCATGGCGGTGCAACTTCTAACAAATCTAGTAATATGCCAAATAGAGACTGGTGGCCAAACCAGTTGAATTTGAAAATTCTGCATCAGCATGACAGAAAATCTAACCCTATGGGAGAAGAATTTAATTATGCAGAGGAATTTAAAAAATTAGATTATGATGCTCTTAAGCAGGATCTTAAAGTGCTTATGACAAACAGCCAAGATTGGTGGCCGGCTGACTATGGACATTATGGTCCATTCTTTATCCGTATGGCTTGGCACTCAGCAGGTACATATCGAACAGGTGACGGCCGTGGTGGTGCTGGAACTGGCAATCAGCGTTTTGCTCCACTGAACAGCTGGGCTGACAACGGTAACCTTGATAAAGCCCGTCGACTGCTATGGCCGATTAAGCAGAAGTATGGCAACAAGATCTCTTGGGCTGACTTAATGATTCTAACTGGGAATGTTGCGATCGAATCAATGGGCGGCAAGACATTTGGTTTTGGAGGCGGACGTGCCGACATTTGGCATCCAGAAGAAGATATCTACTGGGGTTCTGAAACAGAAATGCTAGGTGATAACCGTTACACAGGTGATCGTGAGCTTGAGAACCCACTTGCTGCTGTTCAGATGGGTCTAATTTATGTAAACCCTGAAGGACCAAACGGTAAACCAGATCCGCTTGCAAGTGCTCGTGACATACGTGAGACCTTTGCGCGTATGGCAATGAACGATGAAGAAACAGTTGCACTAGTTGCTGGCGGTCATACTTTTGGTAAGGCACATGGTGCAGGAGATGCTGCTCATGTTGGTCCAGAACCAGAAGCTGCTCCTATTGAAGCACAAGGTTTAGGTTGGTTAAGCACACATGGATCAGGTAAAGGTCATGACACCATCACGAGTGGTATTGAAGGTGCTTGGACTGCTAATCCGACACAGTGGGATAATGGGTACTTTGATCTATTGTTTGGATATGAATGGTGGCTTACAAAGAGTCCTGCAGGTGCATTTCAGTGGCTTGCAGTAAATCCTGATGAGAAGGATCTTGCACCGGATGCAGAAGATTCATCAAAACGAGTTCCGACGATGATGACCACTGCCGATATGGCTTTACGTTTTGATCCAATATACGAAAAGATTTCTCGTCGTTTCCATGAGAATCCGGAAGAATTTGCAGATGCATTTGCCCGTGCATGGTTCAAACTAACACACCGTGACATGGGTCCAGCTTCAAGATATCTTGGCCCGGAAGTTCCAGAAGAAGAGCTTATCTGGCAAGATCCTGTACCATCCGTTGATTATGAATTAACGTATAATGAAGTAGAAAAGATTAAAACGATGATCCTGGATTCAGGTCTTACAATTACCGAGTTAGTCACAACGGCTTGGGCTTCAGCAAGTACCTTCCGTGGCTCAGATAATCGTGGCGGCGCAAATGGTTCTCGCATCCGTCTTGCTCCACAAAAGGATTGGGAAGTGAATCAACCGGAACAACTTACAAAAGTGCTTAGTGTACTAGAGGACATTCAAAGTCATCTAGATAAAAAAGTCAGCTTGGCCGACTTGATTGTACTAGGCGGTAGTGCTGCAGTAGAGAAAGCTGCTCAAGATGCAGGTTTTGACGTAACGGTTCCTTTTGCTTCTGGACGCGGCGATGCAACACAAGAGCAAACTGATATTGAAAGTTTTGCAGTCTTAGAGCCTATCGCGGATGGTTTCCGCAACTATCAGAAGAAGCAGTATAGTGTAAGTGCAGAAGAGATTCTAGTAGACAAGGCACAACTACTTAACCTTACTGCACCAGAAATGACTGTACTTGTTGGCGGTATGCGTGTTCTAGGTACAAACTACGGTGGTACAAAACACGGCGTTTTCACTGATAATGTGGGTACACTTACAAACGACTTCTTTGTTAACCTGCTTGACATGGGAGTTGAGTGGAAGCCTGTAGAAGGTGGTATATATGAAGGACGTGACCGCAAGACAGGTGAAGTAGTGCGTACAGCAACTAGAGTTGACCTAGTGTTCGGTTCAAACTCCGTTCTACGTGCCATTGCAGAAGTTTATGCTCAAGAAGATAACAAAGAGAAGTTTGTGCATGACTTTATAGCCGCCTGGGTAAAGGTAATGAATGCAGATCGTTTCGACCTTAATTAACGGCTACGACGGGTATTAATGCAACAAAGCCCAATAAAAGTTAGTAAATATTATCCCTGTTATTCCCAAGGTGACCGACAATTTTAGTCGGTCTCTATTTCGGTGTAAAATCAACATGGAAATTAAATTACCTGTTTTGATCCATACACAAAAAAGAGATCCTAAAACACATATTAGTGCTGTTGTCTAATTTGGATGACAGCATTCGTGTTTTATAAGGGTAATGATTTTGATTGTTATTCTCGATTCTATCGGGCCCTTCTATAAAACTTATAATATTCTCGAATTTACCAACATGGTGAATAAAAAAATGCAATGGAGATGTTGTAGATGATGAATCATCCACGTGTTCAACAAGGTTCTGAGGTATTAAAAAATAATGGATTAAAGCTAACCCCACAGAGATTAGCCATATTAGAGTATATGGCCACTTCTAATTCTCATCCCACCGTAGATGAAATCTGTAAAGATTTAAAGGAATTTTTGCCTAGTTTAACGCCAGCCACGATATATAGTAACTTAAAATGTTTTAAGAAATATAATCTAATAAATGAATTGTCCTTTGGGGAATTTGCTAGTCGCTTTGAATGGGCTACTTCCTTTCATTACCATGTTAGATGTAAATTTTGCGGAAATCTTGCTGACTTTTATTACCCAAAATTAATTCAAGTAGAAGAATTCGCCAGAATTAATTTACAATTTAATGTAACTCATCACTTTTTTGAATTACAAGGAATTTGCCCTAAATGTATTTAAAAAGGGGTGTTTGAAAGTGAACGATCCTTTGTCATGTAGACATTCCATTCAGTAAAGAATATCATTATTTCTTTTGACAATGCTTCTTCAAAAGTAAGCCCTCCACCAAGTGTTATCATCTTCTCGGTGAACAAAAAGCGAAACGTACTTAACGCCCGAATACGAATGTTAATCATGTGAACAGATAATTCTTTGTTGCTGCGTTTTCGATGTTCATCCTCTGAGTATGGTATACGTTCGGTTCGAAGATACTTGATATAACTTCGTATTTTATCCGCTGTAGTTTCGATAACGTCCATAACATCTCCTGAAAGCAATTGACGGAAATACCTCATTACTTCTTGATAACCATTGATTGTTCCTAGTCTTAATCCTTTTTCTTTCTTTGCACGAATGGAAAATTTCGAACGCTTCATCAAGGGAATATAGGACATGTCTATTCTGTGAGACTTCAGATGAGGATATAATACCTCTTTCACCAATAAATTTACGTTTCATACGATTTCTAATTCCACCTCAGATTAGAGCCGAGGAGTACTACGGTACAGAAATCTGTCCTACAGTCATAAAAACTACATCCTACAGACTACAACCGGATAGCACGCAAGATTCCGGTTCTTGAAATTCGGGTTCGAGTCCTGACGAGGGCGTACAACAATGCTTGTGTTTATTGAATTTCCAATGAATACAAGCAGGTGAAGGAAAACAAGGATTCTTATTATTCACTACCGTTTTTCTAACCCATTTTTGCTTAATTGAAGTAGTCACCAGTACTCGATACATGTGGTATGTAGGAACAAGTGATGCCTAAACTTAATTGTTAGAAATCTTTAACATCTTTAAATTCACTTAAAACAAATACAAACTAAATAAACCCTTGTAATATTAGATTGATTTTTGTCAAAATCTTTATTTGATTATAAAAAAAGACCTTTTTTATTGTTAACTTTGAAGATAAAGAAATTGTTTCCCAATAAAAAATTTTATTTATTTTCCGTTCGTTTATCTAGGAGTTCAGCAGCTAATCTCGCTTTTTCCCTCGTTTTATTTATGTTAAGCAAAGAAATGTCCGACGAAGTATGTCCAAGTTGAGACATACTAAATGGAATATTGCCATTGGTTTGTTTAGCAAGGTTCGTCGCGTATGTATGTCGCAGTTATGAGGTGACATCCTTTTGTCAAACGACTTTGTGTATTTATAAACAAGATTTCCTATAGCACGATTCGTAAGGGGTTTCGGTTCTTTTTTGTACAGCTTTAGTTAAACATATTCGTTTTCACAGTTCCCGGCTTTATATCTTTCATTTCTAATAGACAGATACTTTTATAGATCCTCTAAGCTTGAGGGAGTTACAGAAACCGTATCTTTTTTATTACCTTTACGTACTACACTTATCTCTTTAGAAGTGAAATCGATATCTTTAATACGTAAGTTAGATAACTCATTTACTCGAATACCTGTCCCCAAGAATCGAATGGGCGGGATTGGTCTAGGATTATCCATTGTCCGTGAAATCATTCTCCGGCACGATGGGAAAATCGGTGTAGATAATCCAGTAGAAGGGTATACATGTTTCTAGATGAATTACCTTTGATTGAAAGTAAGATGCGGTAAGATTAACCGGCTGGCATTATGGAGTTGATGAATCAAAAGCTAACTCCGATTTTTTTAATATCTTCCACAAGCTTAATTATCATGGTCTCTATTCATTTTAGCTTGATAATCTGGCTAAGTAGAGGGGACTTCGTTTGGATATTTTTTATTAGTTTTGCCAATTTGCAAAAATTTCTGATCCTCTTGTAGACAAGAATTCTCTAATCTAGATTAGTACTAGATGTAGTGGATGTGTACTGTCTTTCTGTCATTGGTTTAGCTGCTGAGGAAGTGCATCCAATGAATCCATTATCCGCGGTAAATCCAGATTTTGACCAAATTTTTAAACGCTAAGTCAGTAACAGTTAAAATGAAAAACTCTTAAAAAAAGAAATCCCCTTCACGCAATATGGAGGGGATTTCTTTGTTACTAGGTCACGCACTTAAAAGATTAAAAGGAAAAGCAAAAGTATGAATCCGAGTCGTCTATTTTGTAATGATATATCTAAGTCTGAAAAATTAGGTTTTTTAGGAAAATTGAGGATATATGCTAGCAAAAGATATATTATTAATCTAAGAAACTATTAGAAAGGGTTTTTATATGAGAAAATTATTAATCTTTTTAATTGTAACCGTTGTCTTTCTTGGCATTGTTCCTAGTTATAAAGATGCGGCAACGATTGCTACAGAGCCACACGTTCAAGTAAAGCTAGTGAAATATTTAGGTAATCAGTCAAGTATTTCATTAAAAATAGTGGGAAACTACTATTTAAATGGGGATTCCACGAATCTATTAACCAGCGATCGAAGTTATACGGTGAAGGTAGAGAGTGAAACGCTTGCCTTATATGATGGAACCACGAGATTAGCCACCGGGAGCGAATTATCGATTACTCCGGTTAATAGTATTGACCATGCAGTGATCAACAATCGTGAATATGCCGGGAGTTTTCTTTTTACAGTGGAAAAAAATCAATATGTAAGACCGATTAACACCATTAATCTTGAAGATTATGTAAAGAGTGTGGTCCCGGATGAAATGCCTGCGCTTTGGCAGATGGAGGCCTTAAAGGCACAGGCAGTATCAGCGCGAACCTATGCGTATTTTCGTTTGAATCAGGTGATCAATGATACTACCACTTTTCAAGTATATGGGGGCGTGACAAGCTTACATCCTAGATCATCTGAGGCAGTTGACGCGACAGAAGGTGAAATCCTAACCTACGATGGGAATATCATTGATGCTGTTTTCTCTGCCTCTAACGGAGGAAAAACGGAAAAACTATTTAATGTCTGGTATCCAAAATCCCTTCCATATTTTAAGGTTCAAGCCGACGAGTACGATACGGCCAATACCTGGGATGCTACCTTGCATAAACAGCAAATGGATGTCACTTCATTGGACCTCAAAAATCCAGACAGCTGGTGGGATTCTAAAAATGAAAAAGATGCTTTGTACGCGAACAACATTAAAAAGTGGATGATGAATAATCTATCAGGATTTAGTGGTAAACAAATCAAAATTGTTTCTATCCCTAAGGTTTACTTTTATTCACCTACCGAAAGCGGTCGATTTACAAAAAGTGATCTTTCACTCGAATTTTTTATAAAAGACGTTTTCAATTCAAATGGGGAGCTTGAACTTCAAACCGCAAGTATTAATAACCAGCTTGCAGACGATATGCGTACCATCATCGGCACAAACGACCCTGCGAAGCCCGGTTCAAGAGACTTGAAGAGTAATTTGTTTTCCATCAACGAAACCAACGATGCTTTTGTGTTTTCAGGCTCCGGGAACGGACATGGTGTTGGTTTAAGTCAATTTGGTGCTAATCGCCGTGCTGCTGCCGGTATCCTGTATAAGGACATTTTATCCTTTTACTATCCAGGCACTCTCTTATCCAAACAATACGCGATCCCACCTGGACCTGCTACAGTAAACGATGTAACAGATAAAGATACTTCTGTGACTGGTATGGCGGAAGCGGGATCAACAGTAGAAGTAAAAGTTAATGGAAACATCATTGGTTCTGCGAAAGCCGGTACAGATGGAAAATTTACAGTGGGCATTCCGGTTCAAGTAGCAGGAACGGAATTGGTCATAACAGCAACTGACATTGCAGGAAATGTAAGTGAAGATGCGAAGATTGTGGTAAAAGATGTCACCTCCCCTGAAAAACCAAAGGTAAATAAAGTAACCGATAAAGATACTTCTGTTACTGGACAAGCAGAGGCTGGAGCCAAAGTAGAAGTGAAGGTAAATAGTTCAGTAAGCGGCTCTGGAATAGCAGAGGAAGATGGCCAATATAAAGTTACTATTCCATCACAAAAAGCTGGTACGGAGTTAGTGATTGTTGCAATAGATGCAGCTGGTAATGTTAGTGAAAAAGCCATTGTAGTCGTTGAGCCCTCCGCACCAACGGGTTTATCGGTTTCATCCAACTCATACAACAGTCTTAAAGCGAGCTGGAAGGGACCAAGTGATATATCGGGGTATGAGATTTGGAGAGCTTTATCTAGTTCAGGACCATACACGAAAGTATCAACCACTACGAAAAATACGTTTACAGATTCATCTCTAAACACTGGCACTACGTATTACTATAAAGTCCGTGCGTATAAAACGGGTACAATAACAGCATACAGTGGTTTTAGTTCGATGGGATCAGCAAAACCAGTCCCTGCTGCACCACTGTCCGTAAAAGCAAGTTCTTCTTCTTACTCTAGTATTAAAACTAGCTGGGCCACAGTTAGTGGGGCGAACGGGTATGAAGTGTATCGATCTACATCAAGTACGGGTACTTATTCACTAGTAGGGATAACACCATCCCCTAGTTATACGAATGGCGGGCTCACCACAAATAAAGCCTACTATTATAAAATTAGAGCTTACCGAACAGTTGGACAAACGAAAGTTTATAGTAACTTTTCATCCATCGTTAGTACAAAACCAGTCCCTGCTGCACCATTGTCGGTGAAAGCAAATTCTTCTTCTTACTCTAGTATTAAAACTAACTGGGCCGCAGTTAGTGGGGCGAACGGGTATGAAGTGTATCGGTCGACATCAAGCACGGGTACTTATTCACTAGTAGGGACAACATCATCCACTAGTTTTACGAATGGCGGGCTCACCACAAATAAAGCCTACTATTATAAAATTAGAGCTTACCGAACAGTTGGACAAACGAAAGTTTATAGTAACTTTTCATCCATCGTTAGTACAAAACCAGTCCCTGCTGCACCACTGTCCGTAAAAGCAAATTCTTCTTCTTACTCTAGTATTAAAACTAGCTGGGCCACAGTTAGTGGGGCGAACGGGTATGAAGTGTATCGATCTACATCAAGTACGGGTACTTATTCACTAGTAGGGACAACACCATCCCCTAGTTATACGAATGGCAGACTCACCACAAATAAAGCCTACTATTATAAAATTAGAGCTTACCGAACAGTTGGACAAACGAAAGTTTATAGTAATTTTTCATCAATCGTTAATACAAAACCAATACCCTCTGTTCCACCTAATTTTAAGGCAACTAGGTTAAGTTCGAAGAGTATCAAGGTAACATGGAATTCTGTATCAGGAGCAAGCGGATATGAAGTTTACAGAGCTACCTCCAGTAAAGGATCATATCGTTTGCTAAAAAGCACCACTTCTTTAAACTATACGAATACAGGACTAGAAAGGGGAAATACCTACTATTATAAACTACGAGCATATAGAATTGTTGGTAAATCCAAAGTATATAGTGGGTGGACAGCCATCAAAAGTGCAAGACCATAACCACCATTTGGGTGTGTGGTCCAAAAAGATTGCTAATTGATACAAAGAAAGAGGCCGGATTCGGCCTCTTTTATTTATTCAGGGTTTTTTTTCTGAAATATCAATTATTCAATTTTTAAAAAGTAGATTTACAACTTTTAGGTGATTAGGAAAAAAGCCCAATTTATAGTTTGCAGAACCATAAATTAGGCCTTAGATTAATAAAAAATTTTAAGCTTAACCACCGTTAATAGGAATAACGGCTTCATTGATGAAGTTAAACTTCTGCATGTTAAATTATTTTTTATTTAGCTGTGTAACCACCGTCTACTAAGATTGTTGTACCAGTTACAAAGTCATTTTCAGCTAAGAAAACTACTGCATGTGCAATTTCCTCTGGTTTTCCTAATCGGCCAATTGGATGCTTATCAACTAAGCCATCGTAAAATTCACCAAGAGCTTCTTTGTTAACTAAACCTGATTCAATAAATCCAGGAGCAACTGCATTTACACGTATATTACGATCCGCATATTCTAAAGCTACTGATTTAGTAATTAAATTGACAGCACCTTTACTTGCTGCATATGGAATAGAAGTTGGTTCTCCAACACTTCCCAAAATGGATGATGTGTTAATAATAGAACCACCGCCAGTTTTAAGCATCTCACGAAGTGCATACTTTATACCATAAAATACGCCATCTTGGTTGACGGAAATGACCCTCTTGTAATCTTCATCAGTTAATTCATGAGTTGGTTTTTGGATTCCAATACCTGCGTTATTAAAGATTACATCTAATTGTCCAAACTGTTTTACCGTTTCAGATACAAGATTTTCAACTGATTTCTCATCGGCAACATTAACTGAGACAAATAATACATCGTCATATTTCTCTTTTAACTCTTTCTCTACTACTTTTCCAGCTTCACTATTGTAATCGCCAATTACCACTTTAGCCCCTTTTTCTAGAAAAGCTTTAACAGTAGCTAATCCAATACCAGAAGCACCACCAGTTACAATTGCAACCTTACCATTTAAATTAGTCATAATCAAAGACCTCCCATAACATTTTTATTACAACTCATTATTAACAGTTAACAGAAGCTGCCTAATGAAAATCTGTACTAATTTGTTCACAATTTAATTTTACTCTTCTGTTCACATTTAACAATCATTAAGATATCATTAAGTGTCTACTAGTTAGACACTTATATAAAATCTGTCTAATTTTGAGGGAGTTTTTTTCATGAATAGTGAACAAAATACCACATCTCAACGACAATATCGGACAAGAGAACATTTAAAGCAAGCATTAATTGAACTCATAAAAGAGAAGGGGTATCACTCCGTTACTGTAAAAAACATTGTCGACTATGCCGCTTATAATCGCAGTACGTTTTATATCCATTATCAAGATAAGATTGAATTGGCTGAATATCTACTCATTTCCATGTTTCAAGGGCTAGAAGCATCAGTAGGAAAACCATATGTACCTGGTCATAAAGTTTTTACGGAAAACCTAAATGCACCATCTTTTAATATTGTTTCTTATATCTATATCAACCGGAATTTTTTTGAACTGATTAACTATGATGACACGCTACCTGGATTACACACCCGGTTCCCTCAAACGATCTTAAAAATCTATAAAGAACAATTTAATTTCCAAACAATAAACAATATACAAGTCAATATGGATTATTTTAAACGGTATACAGCCTATGGCTTTTACGGACTCCTTCAGAATTGGATTCATAATGGCTTCAAAGAAACTCAAGAGGAATTTATCCAAGAAGTTATCGATCTTACGAAAACACATATTTATTCATTTAAGTATATTGGAAGTAATTAAATATGAGTTGTATTCAAAAAAGACAAGAGGAAAATTTTAAATGCAAAAAATGTTTGGCTATGGGTTTAATAGGCTATCAGTGGTATTATATATTTGATTATTTGTGGTTTTAAACGGTTTTCATAAATGCGGGATTTTTCTTGTTAAAATGACAAGAACTCCATAAGGAGTCCTTGTCATGTAGCAATTTATCTAGAAAATTAGGGGTGTTTAAATCATACCAATATTATCCAATGTTAAAAAGAGGAAAATGGATTAGATTTTTCTAGGTAAAATTAACTTGATAATTTAATGCTGAGGATCGATAAGTTATTGAGAGAAAATTATAAATGATGCTATAGTTAAACCAATTTAAGTGAGATTTGTTATATGCTGGAAGTTTGAGGTGTTTTTTTTCTTGGATGGTTTTGTTCAGGTCTTTCGCGTAATCTTTCGCATTTGCATATTCCTCACTAGAAGGGCCTCCAGCACCGCCAATCCACAAAGCAATGATAGCGGTTAATACATACCTCCATCTCTTTTTTAAGAATCCTAATACTGCTTTCATGTTATTTCTCCCCTTTTATCTATTTGAATTACATAATCTAAATAATACCAAAAAATAGTACTGGGTATTTAAAGCTAATTAATTGTACATAAAAAAACTCTTCTTCGAGAGGGGCTTTTTTCCATTCCCAAATTGTCACCAGCATGACACAGACAAAAAAAGTAAATCCCCTTACAATAATGGAAAACAAATGGAAAGGGGACACGATGGAAAAGTTATATGTTATTTACAAGGGCAAAGAATACATCATATTACATCAATATTCTTCTGGTTATTGTGAAATCGTCAAAGAAGGAGACAATAATCATAATGTTAAATTAGTTCATTTCTCCGAAATAATCTTGAAGGAGAAAGTAAATTAGCCCTTCTCAATCGAAAGGGGCTATTTTATTTAATTATCTTTAACATGTATAGTTATCATGATCTATGTCCATTTTTGTTTGATAAGCTGGGTGAGTGGATGGTACCCTATTAGGATATTTCTTCCTTAGCTCTGTACAGTTTGCAAAAATTTCAGTTCCACCAGAAGAAGGATCCGGAGCCAGTAGCCCCCTTAATTTTGGGTATGATGCAAAGTTTTTAGACCGATTTAGTTTTGTTGATTCCCCTTTGGCCAGCGATCTTTACGACCTCTGGCTCAGGTTACCTTGAAGCTGCATGTGGTGGAGCCAAGAGCGGATGACATTACACTTTTCTAAAAGATTTACTATAGTATATTTGTTATTATAAAATTAATTTGACTACAATAAGTACAACAGTTTTACTTTATAAGGGGGAAGGACTTTTTGAATCAGGACTCACTGCAATCTATTGAATATGAAATAGCCTTGTTAGTTCGGCTTACAACAGCATATAGTCCTAAACTAGGTGACTTGGATCGATCAGAGTATCTTATCTTAAGTGAAGTTAATGAAAATGGACCCTTGGCAATTAATGTAATTGCCGAAAAACTAATGTTAAACATATCTACAGCGAGTAGACAGGTTGGTACTTTAGAATCCAAACAATATATTAAGCGTTTTCCAGCTCCCGACAATGGAAGGATAAGTCTTATAGAACTTACGAATAAAGGACAAGAAATCCTCAATATTGTTCAAGAATCTCGTTATAACTTTTATTCAGAAGTACTCCAAAACTGGTCTAGAGTGGAATTAAAACAACTTGAAGATAATTTAATTCGATTAAATAAAGATTTTAAAAATAGAAAAGGATAATTTCATTTAAAAAATGGGGAATATAGAAAAATAAGGGATTGTGACAAGGCGTCACGGTCTTTTTTGTTTTAATAGCTATTATTATATAAAATTTTTACATTGTTTTTTTTTTGAAATATATTGTATAATACAACTTGTATTATACAATATAGTGATAGTAAAAATGTTAATAAACAATTTTTAAAAAATGAAGGGAGGAAATTGGATGAGTCAGCAGATGAATCCGGCAGCTTCCGATATTGAAAAGGTTGCTGTCCCTCAATATTTGATAATATCCATCTTAACGATACTGGCGATTGGTTCACAGTATTTTTCTAATTTGTCTTACATTCTAAACCAAGGTATTATCCAAAATGGACTGAAACTAAGTTCCAATCACTTACTATATCCATCTACATTATCGAATTTGGCATTTGCGTTAGGTGTGCCATTTGGTCCAGTACTTTCAAGGAAATTTGGATTACGACGAAATTACTTACTGTTTATTTTTATTTTTTTATGTGGATCCATCATTTCTACGATCTCTCCTGGTTTAGTCATTCTGATTGTAGGAAGAATCATTCAAGGCCTAAGTGCAGGTATTCTTTTCTTAACCATTCTGCCTGCTAGCCTAAGGTCTTTCCCTAATGCGATCCGAAATACCTTTTTGTTTATGGTTATTACAGGATTATTTGGATCAAGTGCAATTGGAGCTCTATTCGGCTCCATCTCATTACGAACGGATGCATGGCGTTGGTTGTTTTTTCTAAATATAATCGCATCACTATGCTGTTTAATTATTGGTTTTTTCGGTTTACCTAAACATGAAGAGCATGGACATGATCATAGTCATGTCGATAAAACAGGAGTGTTTTTGTTTAGTCTTTTAATGATTGCATTAGCATTTCCACTATGTAACCTTTTAGAAAAAGGATTTACCTCTTTATATGTTTGGCCATTTTTTCTTGCAGGGCTCATATTGTTAATTTTATTTATCTATGTGGACGTAAAAGCAGAGACACCATTGGTTCCATTTAGCACATTAAAGGCTTCCAAACCTATTTCTGGAACCATTATGGCTGTTGCATCTCATATCTCTCTGATCGTTGCGATTGCAGGGATTAACGGATTTTTGCGAAATAATATGAACCTTCCCTTTTTATATCTAAGCCATTTTTATTTTTGGTTCTTTGTGGGAATCTTGTTTACCGCCATATTTAAAACCCTATTTTATGATAAATTAGGTGCCGGCATACTAGGAATTATCGGGTCCATTGCCGTTTTATATGTGAGCCTCAAGTGGATGGTGATTAATTCAGAAACGACTTTACCATCATTGTATTTTCAAGTTGCGTGTCTTGGAGGCGGGATCAGTATGACTCTCGTTTCAGGTGCTCTTGGAACAGCATTAGCCGGTGATATTCATAAGGCATCGATGAGGTCTACAACCTTGCACTCAATCCGAAATTTTATCGGTGCTGTTATATCACCAATAATCGGATGGTTTTTAACCAGACAAAATGCGCAAAATTATGAAGATATTAGAGGGCAGATAGACCCAAATAGTTCTGAGTATAGATGGGAAATGACAAAACTAATTCACTCCTTCACGGGAGAACACTTATCTTTATCAGAGGCAAAAAGTACAGCAGCGTTTGAACTAGTCGTAAATTCTAAAATGACTGCTGTATTAGGGGCCTATCATGATTTGTTTACGATATTACTTGTACTAAGTATCGTCATGCTTGTTGGCTCAATCGGAAAAACTTGGACTGGAAAAGGACGGTCATTGGTTAAGAAACAAAAGAGAATGCGTATACCAGCTCCAAAAGAAAAAGATGGAATGGAGACATCGGCTTAAATAGATTTTAAGTATATAAATTGTAAGGAGAGATTTGAAACATGAGTAAAGGTCGTTTATTACTGATAAATATTATAGGTATGGTTGTCGTTTTGGCATTAATTGCATCAGGTGTATACTTCTACTATGAAAAACAGAATTATGTAAAAACAGAGGATGCTGTTGTATCAGCAGATATTTCACAAGTTGTAGCAACCAATTCTGGCTTGTTGACAAATTGGAATGGTAAAGAGGGTAAGATTGTCTCTGATCAAGAAAAATTGGGCAAAATTTCAAATGGTCAACAAGCACTTCCAGTAGAGAGCTTGGCAACAGGAACTATCATCAAAAATGAAGCTAAGACGAACCAAATGGTACAAGCTGGTCAGGTTTTAGCTCAAACAGCAGATATGAATAGTTTATATATTACCGCCAATATTGAAGAAAATGATTTAAACGATATTGAAGTTGGCGACAGCGTTGATATTACTGTTGACGGTGATTCGGAATCATTATTTAATGGGAAAATCGAAGAAATTGGTTATGCGACAAATTCCGTTTTTTCTGTACTTCCGTCTCAGAACTCAAGCGGCACTTATACAAAAGTAACACAAAAAGTTCCTGTGAAAATTTCTATTGAAAATCCTTCAAGTAAGGTCCTGCCTGGTATGAATGCAGAGGTCAAAATTTCGATATAATACAGCAACCTTAAAAGAAAGATCAGATCTTCAAACAACCCTTTTCTATAGACATAATCGTGGATCTGCATTTACAACCAAAGGAAGCCTGTTGTTAACATATGCGGAAAAGATATTCAATCTTATCGAGGAAACTAAAAATGTGATGATGGATGATCAAACGCCAAGCGGCCCTTTAATTATTGGTTCAATGGAAACAACCGCAGCGGTTCGCTTACCAGTCCTATTTTCAAAGTATCATAAAGACTTTCCAGAGGTAGATTTAACTTTAAAAACAGGTTCTACTGAACAAAATATTCAAGCTGTTCTTCAGTATGAACTTGATGGAGCATTTGTGGCTGGACCTATCAATCACCCAGATCTCATTCAGGAAGAGGTATTCGAAGAGGAACTAGTTCTCATCACGGATACAGCTCATCCACCAATATCTTTAATCAAAGATATTCGAACAAGGACGGTTCTTGTTTTTCATATGGGATGTGCTTATAGGGAAAAGTTTGAACAATGGTTACACCAAGAGAAGATGATACCCAATAAGATAATGGAATTTGGCACTGTGGATGGAATATTAGGCTGTGTATCTGCTGGTCTAGGTATAAGTTTGCTCCCCTGCAGTGTCATTGCAAAACATTTACAAGAAGGAACGCTTAAACAACATTCATTACCGAATCTTTATGGAAAAATGAAAACAATGTTTATTTATCGAAAAAAAACGTACTTGCAACCGTCTTTATTAAAATTTATTGATATGTTAAAAAATTAGATGGACTTATAAAATTAATTGAAAAGAAGAGTGAAAGTAATGAGAATTGGTTTTTTTGATTCAGGCATAGGTGGAATGACTGTATTTCATCAAGCATTGAGGATTTTACCGAATGAGGATTACATATTTTATGCAGATACTTTACACGTTCCATATGGTGAAAAACCAAAAGAAGAGGTAAGGAAATATATTTTTAATGCAGTTGATTTTATGGCTAATCAAGGAATTAAAGCATTAGTCATTGCTTGTAATACTGCAACCAGTATTGCAGTAGATGATCTTCGCCAGAAGTATGATTTCCCTATTTTGGGTATTGAACCAGCGGTAAAACCTGCTGTTCAAAGCTGTGAGGGAAAACGAAAAAAAGTATTAGTGTTGGCAACTAATTTGACTCTCAGAGAGGAAAAGTTTTATAACCTTGTGAGAAGTATAGATCATCACGATATTGTTGAAAGTCTTCCTCTTCCTGGTCTTGTCCAATTCGCTGAGAATTTTGAGTTTAGAGAAGAGATAGTTGTACCATATTTAAAAGAAAAACTATCGTCGTTTGATTTAAAGCAATACGGCACGGTTGTTCTTGGATGTACACATTTCCCATATTTTGAAAGTAGTATTAAGAAAATATTTCCTGAAGAAGTGGACATTATTTCTGGAAGTATTGGAACGGCAAAGAACTTAAAAAGAATTCTAGAAGTAAGGAATCAAATTAACGATGGAAAAGGAGATATTTTATTTTTTAAATCTGGTAATAGAGTAGAAGATAAAGAAACTTTATCTAATTATAATGAGTTATTGGTCAAGTTAGATAGGATAAATTCTTTAACAACGGGTGTTTAAATCAAAATAATCTGTTTCGACATCTTATTTGAAAATAAGTTTGTTAAATTTTATACATAAACAAACGGATGCGTTTCTTCAATAGGTGGAAACGCATTTTCTTATTCTAGTAACGGGTAGATTAACAAAAGGTGAAATCCTCTCTTTTTTATTGCACTTGACCTAAACTAGAAAGTAAAAAGGGTAAAAATTTTAGAGTCATTTATGAATAAAAACCCTCGTACCAATTGGAACTAAAGATGATAATTCTAGAACATCATGATTAAACATTCTAATACATCCATGCGAGACATTCTTACCTATAGAAGATGGATTATTTGTTCCATGTATACCGTAATGAGGTCTTGATAATCCCATCCAAAGTACTCCAAATGGTCCGCCAGGATTAGGATCCTTGTTGATAATCGTGTATGTTCCTGTAGGTGTTGGTGACAATATTTTTCCAACAGCAATTGGGTAAGTTTTTAAAAGCCTGTGACGATCAAAAAGTTTTAGTTGGTGTTTTGATGTTGATACATCTATCCATTTTGCCATGTAGATCAACTCCATTTTTTGAATATTGTATGAAGTAGAACACCGATAAGTTAATTAACAATAATTGGTGGACAGTTAATAAAAAAAACCAATGTAACTTCGCTACTATTTATATAACATTATTAGAAAAAATAAAAATTGCTCACTTAGCCCGTATAAATAACTTCCAATTTTTCCTTTATTTCTTTTTCAAAGCCTTTTTCTTATATGAATTACAGTATATTTTTGAAAACAAAAATAAATTAACTAAATAATTACATTGATTCATCTTTGCTGTTGTTACCATGAAAAAACAAATAAAGCTTACCTTAGTATTCATCAACACAGCGAATAAGGTAAGCTTTGGTTTATAGATTTATAAAAAAGCAGGTTGTTTTTCTTCTACTAGTGTTAATAGACGCTTTTTTACCTCTTCAACATTTACATTTTTTTGTGAAACACCCGTTTCCATTGCAGCATTAGCAACAGCTGCTGCTACATGGGCAGCTACCCGGCGGTCAAATGGATCTGGAATTACATAATCAGCATAAATTTCATCATCTGAAATTAATCCAGCAATTGCATACACGGCTGCCAACTTCATTTCTTCATTGATTTCTCTTGCCTGAACATCTAATGCACCACGGAAAATCCCGGGAAATGCCAAAACGTTATTGACTTGATTTGGGAAATCAGAGCGCCCCGTACCAACTACTAGTGCTCCGGCTTCTTTTGCATCCTCGGGCATGATTTCTGGTACTGGATTGGCCATGGCAAAAATAATTGGATCATGGTTCATGGAACGAACCATTTCTTTCGTCACAGAACCAGCAGCTGATACGCCAATAAATACATCCGCTCCCAGAAGAGCATCCGCTAGTGTCCCTTGTTTTCGTTCTTTATTAGTGATGCGGGCCATTTCTTCTTTGAATAGATTCATTCCGAAAGTACGTCCTTCATATATAGTCCCTTTTGTATCACATAAGATGACATCCTTTACCCCCATATGAAGCAAGAGCTTAACAATAGCTACACCTGCCGCACCGGCACCGTTTATTACAACACGTATATCTTCAATGTCTTTGCCAACGAGTTTAAGAGCATTGATTAATCCTGCAGCGGTTACAATGGCTGTTCCATGCTGGTCATCATGAAAAATGGGAATATCGCACGTTTTTCGTAATAGTTCCTCGATCTCAAAGCATTGCGGTGCTGCGATGTCTTCCAAGTTTACTCCGCCAAAAGTTGGTTCTAATAGTTTAACGACCTCAACAATTTTATCGGTGTCCATCGTATCAAGGCAAATTGGAAATGCATCTACATCGGCAAACGATTTGAATAACAATGCTTTTCCTTCCATAACCGGCATCGCGGCTTTCGGGCCAATATTTCCAAGACCCAAAACGGCTGTTCCGTTCGAAACAACTGCAACGAGATTCCCCTTCATTGTGTAATCAAATACTTTGCTTTCGTCTTCATGTATGTCTAAGCAGGGCTCTGCAACACCTGGTGAATAAGCAAGACTTAAATCGTTTGCATCACTTACTGTGACTTTAGAGTAAACACCAAGCTTTCCTCGTTTTTCTCTGTGCATCTTTAATGCTTCTTCACGTAAAGTTGACATACAATGTTTCTCCTTTTGTTTAAGTTTTTTGGTTATAGAAATAAGAAGAAGGCCTACACTTTTTTATTGCCATCAAAATTGTCAGAACATGATAGATTTCTAAAAACTTAATCATATCGATCATATGATGTGTCAGTACTAGTGCTGATGCATTGTTAAAAACGCTGCTAATTCTTTACTTTTCTGCTTTCTCTCTTTACGTACTCTTGCCCGCTCGGGGGCGGTTTCATGTAATTTTATTTCTTCTTCTGTTTCAGGAATGACTTCCGGAACACGCGCTGGGCGTTTATGCTCATCAAGCGCGACAAATGTTAAGAGGGCAGTTGCTGCGATTTTACGCTTACCGCTTTTTAAGTCTTCCGCTATAATTTTCACAAATACTTCCATTGATGAGGTGCCTGTCCATGTCACATAAGATTCAAAACAGACGGAATCTGTTGTTCGAACTGGATGTAAAAAATCGACTGAATCCGTTGAAGCCGTTACACATTCTCTTCGACTGTGGCGCGCCGCGGAAATGGAGGCAATTTGGTCTAAATCACTCATTAACCGGCCACCAAATAATGTATTGTGATTATTTACATCGTTAGGGAATACACGACTTGTTCGTATTACTCTTGATTCTTTACAATATTTAGCTTCCATTGACAAATCCCCCGAAATATATCAAACTATTGGCGTTTTATTTTTTTATCATTAAAGAGTTATTACCATCACTATTAAATCGTTAATAGGGATAAGAGTGCATTTCTTTGAGGAATTTTTTAGCTCCCCAGGAGGAGAATCCCTACTGAGAAGCTTCTAAAAATCCTTGATTAAAGTTCAGCTTTCTAATAATAAGGATTCTGGATCTTCCAACAACTCTTTTACCATAGCCAGGAAGCCTACAGCTTCTTTCCCATCCACAATTCGATGATCGTAAGATAGGGCAACATACATCATTGGACGGTTTTCAATTCGTTCACTATCAATTGCTACTGGCCTTGTTTGGATCTTATGCATGCCGAGAATTCCTACTTGTGGGCTATTCAAAATCGGTGTGGACATTAAAGAGCCAAAAACCCCACCGTTAGTAATCGTAAATGTTCCACCTTGTAAATCATTTAAAGTAAGGGCGTTTTCACGAGCTTTTGTACCAAGATTACCAATTTCTTGTTCGATTTCGGCAAAATTTTTCTGGCTCGCATTGCGTACAACTGGAACGACCAAACCTTCTGGCGCTGCAACTGCAATTCCGATATCGTAAAACTTCTTGATAATTAATTCATCGCCTTGAATTTCGGCATTTAAAAGTGGGAATTGCTTTAAAGCTGAGACCACGGCTTTTGTAAAGAACGACATAAATCCAAGGCGAACACCATGTTTATTGAAAAAGGCATCTTTCCGCTTATTGCGTAAATCCATAATAGCGGACATGTCAACTTCGTTAAATGTTGTCAACATCGCTGCAGTATGTTGGACTTCTACAAGGCGTTTAGCGATGGTTTGACGCCGGCGGGACATTTTTACTCGTTCTACTGGTTTATCAAACTCTTCATCAATTTTTTGTACAGTGGGTTTTGGACTTGCTTTTTCCAATTTTGGCTCTTCCTTTACCTTAGGTGTATGCGAATAGGCTTTTACATCATCTGGCCTAATTCTTCCTAGCGGGTCATTACTGCTTACTTGGTTTAAATCGATTCCAAGTTCTCTTGCCAATTTTCTTGCAGCCGGTGAAGCAATCGGCCTTGTGGCTTTCGGTAGATCTTTCTCTGGCTGGGCGTTTTGTTGATTTAAAGTTTCTTCTACCGGTTTTTCAGGAGCAGCTGTTAGAACTGGTGGAATGGCTCCCTCCGCTATATACTCTTCGATAATAGCAATTACATCGCCTACTTCTACCGTATCGCCAGGTTCCTTTAATACTTTTGTAACTATACCGGAGTTTTCAGCGTTTAATTCTATATTAACTTTGTCTGTTTCCAGCTCTACTAAACTGTCTCCTTTGTTGACTTTATCACCAAGATTAATAAGCCATTGTGAAATAGTTCCTTCTGAAATGGATTCTGCCAACTCTGGTACTTTAATTTCAATCATGTTTCATATCCTCCTATGTTTTAGGTTAAGTCTCTTATTAAATTAGTATTTTAACTTTGGTATCTAGCTGATAATGATTGTTAGCTTCTAATTAACTCTTTTTCTTGTTTCTTTGTATCTACTAGACTCTGATAGTTCAAAGCTTGTTGGATAATGAGATCTTGTTCCTTCCTATGAACGATTGAATCACCGACTGCAGTACTTGAACGTTCCGGCCGTCCAATGTAACCGAATTTCAGTCTGCCGGAAGTAAGGTCAAAAAGGGTAGGGGCAATATAATGCCAAGCTCCCATATTCTTTGGTTCTTCCTGTACCCAAATGATTTCCTGCAAGTTCGGATAACGCTTTATGATTTCTTCTACTTTTTCCTTCGGAAATGGATACAATTGTTCGATGCGAACGATGTGTAACTCGTCCAAGTTTCGATTTTCTTTACGTGAGTCAATTTCTACAGCTAGATCGATAGCCATCTTTCCTGTAGTTAACACTAATCGCTTTACTTTTTCTGTCCTTTTTCCGAGTTGAGACTGTTCCACAACCGTTTGGAAACTGCCTTTGCTTAAATCAGTACCAGGAGAAGCGACCAGCGGGTGACGAAGCAGACTTTTTGGAGTCATAATGACTAATGGTCGAACAAACTCTGTTCCTAAGATGGATGCCTGACGGCGCAAAATATGAAAGTATTGGCTAGCACTTGTCAAGTTTGCTACCGTCCAGTTGTTTTCTGCTGCTAACTGTAAAAAGCGTTCAAGACGGGCACTAGAGTGCTCGGGCCCTTGGCCTTCATAACCGTGAGGCAACAAAAGGATAAGCCCTGATTTTTGCCCCCATTTTGCTCTTGCTGATGAAACAAATTGATCAAAGAGAGGCTGTGCTGTGTTAGCAAAGTCACCGTATTGTGCTTCCCATATTACAAGTGTTTCAGGGGCGAATACGTTATAGCCATATTCAAAACCTACGACAGCCGCTTCTGACAGCGGGCTATTATGAACTGCAAACGAAGCTCGTGCTTGTGTCAGATGTTGCAAGGGTGAATAAGTTCTGTTTGTTTCAATGTCATGCAAAACAATGTGACGATGAGCGTACGTTCCACGTTCAGAATCTTGTCCCGTTAGACGGATGGGTGTGCCTTCCGTTAACATTGTCGCGAATGCCAGCGCTTCTGCAACCGCCCAATCTACTTTCCCGTTTTCATTAAGTGCTGTTTCACGGCGCTCCAGTATCCGCTTCAATTTTGGATAAACTTGAAAACCTTCCGGCCATTTCAGCAATTCCGTATTTAATTCACGAAGGGTATCAAGCAACACACCTGTCTCTAATAGTGGAATTCCTTTAGCGATAACTCCCGGAACCTCTACATCAGCAGATGGCTCATCTTGCTTCCTCTTTGACGCTTTGTCATACTCGGCTTGAAGCATTTCTTGCACGGTGTGATTGATTTCTTCGACCTCTTTTTGATCGAGAATGCCTTTAATTCGCAACTGTTCGGAATACAATGCTCTTACCGTTGGATGGCTCGCGATTTTTTTGTACACCTGCGGCTGGGTGACCGCTGGATCGTCCATTTCATTGTGGCCAAAACGTCGGTATCCGACTAAATCAATCAAAAAATCCTTTTGGAATCGAGCACGGTATTTATATGCAAGACGAACAGCTGCCAGACAAGCTTCCGGATCATCAGCATTTACATGCACAATCGGGATTTCAAAGCCTTTTGCCAAGTCACTCGCGTATCTCGTAAAACGAGAATCATGACTATCTGTCGTAAATCCGACCATGTTGTTCGCAATGATATGAATGGTTCCTCCGGTTCGATATCCTTTTAATCCACCTAAATTCAGGGTTTCTGCTACAATGCCCTGGCCCGGAAAGGCAGCATCACCATGTACTAGTATCGCGAGCGCTTTCTTAACATCCCGCTTAGGATATCCTGCTTTTTGTCGTTCTTCTTGTGCTGCTCTTGTAAACCCTTCTACAACCGGGTCGACAAATTCAAGATGACTTGGATTATTTGCTAAGGTGATACGTGTGCGAACATTACCGGAACCCTCCACAAATCGATTACGGCCTAAATGGTATTTCACATCTCCTGTCCAACCCTCACTAATGTCGACTAAATCTTCCGACGGTCCCTGTTGTTTGGCAGACGAGTGCTGGAACTCTGAGAAAATCTTGTTGTATGGTTTGTTTAACACATGAGTCAGGACACTTAAGCGACCGCGATGCGCCATTCCAATCAAGACATTGCGGGCTTCATCGCCTACACCTTCGTACACCACTTCATTCAACATAGGTACAAGCATGTCTACACCTTCAATAGAAAACCTCTTTTGACCGACAAAGGTTTTATGTAAAAATTGTTCAAATCCTTCGACCTCTGTCAAACTTTTTAACAGGTTTGTTTGTTCTTTTTTAGATAAGGAGCGATGCAAGGGACCTGTTTCTACTATCTGAGTTAACCATGCTTTTTCGTCCATATGATCAACATGGTTAAATTCGTAGGCTAGTGAAGATGTATAAATATTTTTTAGTTGGGTTATAGCATCCCATGCGGTTTGAACGCCTTCAGGTGCCTCTTCCCAAACAAGCTTAGCAGGAATCTCTTTCAAATCATGGTCACTTAGCCCATATTTTTCTGGATTAAATAAATTATGATTTTGTTCATTCACCTCTAATGGGTTGATGTTTGCTACTAGATGTCCATGTGAACGAATGTCTTCTAGTAGTTTTACAACTTTCATAACTTTCTCTATACTCGCTGATTTACTAGGAACAACAGATTCATGTTCGACGTTCTCTTTCATTTGACTTGTTTCAAGAGACGGTGATCCATATTTAATAAACAGCTCTTTTAATTCTGAATCAACGGTATCTAACCCGTTAATATATAGTTCATATTGTCCTATCACATAGCCAAGGTTTGGACCATTAAATTTCTTCCATGGATTTGGCTGAATTTTCTGTTCTCCCATTAAAAATACCCCCATGATTGAGTTTTTTATGATTTATGAGATTTAAAGAAGTAATTAACAATTGATTAAGGATTAGGATAATGCAATAATGAATTTAAATAAAATTTCAAAAAATTATATTAGTTTATAAAAAATATTTATATCAGATTATTAGGTGGGACAATGGATTACCGTGATTGGGAAATACTGAAGGAACTTTATAATCAAAAAAATCTTACAAAAACAGCTCGATTATTATTTATTACTCAACCAGCTTTAACTAGTCGGTTAAAGCATATGGAGGAAGAACTTGGTGTTAAAATCGTAACCCGTGAAAGGCGTGGAGTGCATTTTACCCCACAAGGAGAATATCTTGTCCAAAGTGCTGAGGAGGCCCTTGCTCATTATCAAAAAATAAAAGAAAATGCTCAAAATATGAGTAATAGCGAAAGTAATAAAGTGGTAGGTACGTTGAGATTGGGGGTATCCAATTTTTTCGCGAATTATGAACTTCCTCATATTTTGAAACTATTTAAAAGGCAATATCCCCATGTGGAGTTCAAGGTGATTACGGGATGGAGCAGAGACGTAACCCAACTTATACACAGTAAGGATGTTCATATCAGTTTTGTTCGGGGAGACTATGGATGGAGGGGATTATCGAAACATCAATTATTTGAAGAAACCATTTGCGTTGCTTCAAAGGATGAGTTTGAAATTATGGATCTTCCCCGTCTCCCTAGAATTGAATATAGAGGGGATTACTTATTAAAATCAGTAATTGATCATTGGTGGGCTGAAAATTATGCGCAAGCGCCTTTTATCAGTATAGAAGTCGACCAAGTTGATACGTGTAGGGAAATGGTTATAAATGGTTTAGGATATGGTATCCTTTCCAGCAGGGTACTTAGCGGGATAGAAGACTTATCCAAAGTCCAATTAACGGATCAAGAAGGAAAGCCTATATTGCGAAGAACGTGGATGTATTATCATAAGGAATCCTTAGAATGGAATGTCGTTAAGGCATTCGTACATTTTATAGAAAATCATGATTGGACATGTTCTAGTGCAAAGATAAAATAAAAGTCAAAATTAAGGACTCTTATGGTTATTTACCTAATAAAAGTCCTATTCAAGCATTGGAAATAACCCGTAAAAGGTTTGGAGATGGATTCTATTTCTGGGGTAAGTGCTCTTACGTCAGCCCTAATTATAGGATCTAGGTATGAACATTTGAAGAAAAAACACAGTCCGCATAATGTTGTTTTATTCTAATCGGTGCTGCAGCACTATGGCTTGGGTGGTATGCAGGCAGTGTTTTATGTGAGAATGACGTAACAAGCTCTTGCTTTTGCGAATACTCAGGTGACATCAGCTGCTGGCGGCTTATGTTGGCTTTTAATAGAATGGAACGTTCCGTAAACGGCGAACATTAGTCGGAGCAGCTACAGGTTTAATCGCTGGTTTCGTAGGTATTAATCCTGCTGAGGAGGTTGTAACCGTTCCTTCAGCCATCATGATTGGTTTGCAATCAGCACCAGTAAGTTATTATGGCATGAATTTTATAAAAGGAAAATTCAAACTTTGGAAATATCCAATGATATAAAATGCAACGTAGAAGGTATAACTGAAAAAAGTATCAGTACAGCAATTAAATATTTTCCTTAAAACAAGCACTTTTTTTAGATGCTTGTTTTTTCTTTCATTGGGGTACCACCACATGCCCATCTAGCTAAACATTAATGAATGTGTAGAATGGAGCCGTTTCTGCAAAGAAAAGTCTCTGCTTCTAAAGAAAAGCATGCAAAATAAGCATGGAATAGGCAATTTTTTCAAAATTAGGTTTCCTTCTTTTGGCACGTGGTATATTGATAGACAACAATAAATTTATCAAATTACAAAATATTTGGTTTAAATTGAGCTATCAGTAAAATTTAGCAACTTAATCGAATATAAATTCGAGCTTGTGAAAATTTGTTCTTAAAGTAATTGGAGGTTAGTTGCTTCAGATGCCGTAGAGGATGAAGGATGCATTTTTAAAAAAACTATTGATTTGTCCCAAATGAAAAATGTGAGTGAATGAGCTAACCAACTGCTTGTACAATTGGGGAATGAAAAGGATTTTTTCCGCATATGGATTATCAATAAAGATCGACATAAAAAGGGGGACTTACATTTCGTTTTTTAGTTCGTGCTGCAGAAAATGGTTTAATTAAGAATTCGAGGGGGAATGGTGTGAAACCATTTGATGAAAACGTATATAAATTTCTAATGCCCTTATTTTTTTCAGGGGTTGTCTTCTTTTTGAGTTTCTACTTCTGTATATTAGGCGTTTCCCTTTATCTTTATTCCCTTCCTATCTATGCATTTTTACTGCTTATCTCTTTATTTCTGTTTTATCAAACCGATAAAAATTTACATGAATTCATGAAAAATGGAATCACAACCTTTACTCACTATACCTTTTATCATCGCTGCATTGGTATTTATTTAATGTTATCGATTGTATTATTTGGGGTATCCATTGCCTATATTCCTTTTTATTACAATGGAGGATTTGTCTTTGTTTGGTACTGTGCCCCTATGTCGATTCTTTGCTTCATTAGTTTTATACAATCTCAAAAACGAATAAAACGTTTAAAAAAGACCCTTGAACATAATGATCATCCAGAAGACATGGATCAACTTAAGTTATAACTTTCACTATTTGAAGTGTCATAAAAGAAAAAGCCCTATCTGACAATAATCGGATAGGGCTTTTTCTTATGGAAATGGTGTTGATTCCTTTTATCCATTCGAATGATGTGGGGAAGGGTGGACATTTTGTCACTATTTTAACCCGAAACCATGTTTTGGAATTATGCAATCAGAGTTGGGTACTCTATTAACTATTCACAAAGTGTTTAAGTTAAATACCACAACAAAATCGAAGGGGAAATGAAAGTGAGAACATGGAGTCAATATTCGATCTTGGGTTTGTTGGGCACATTGCTTCTGGCTGGTTGTGACAAAAGTAAATTCATTGTTCTTGACCCAAAAGGACCCGTCGGCCAAACAGAGTTAGACTTGATTGTAATCTCTGTCATTTTATGTGCAATTGTAATTATTCCAGTCATGGTAATCTTTGTTTACATCATTATTCGTTATAAAGATAGGCCTGGAAACACTGCACCTTATCAACCTGAATGGGCTGACAGTAAAGTCTTGGAAATCGTATGGTGGGGAATTCCTGTTGTGATTGTGGCTATTCTTGGGATTTACACAGCTAAAACAGCCATTAAAGTATCGAAACCCCCTGTTACAGATGTGAAACCGATTGTTGTCCAAGTCACATCATTGGATTGGAAATGGCTGTTCACCTACCCTGATAAAAAGGTTGCGACTGTCAATTATGCGGTCATTCCTGCTGGGGTTCCGGTTCAATTTGTTTTAACCTCCGATGCGCCAATGAATTCATTCTGGGTACCGCAGCTTGGAGGACAAGAATATACGATGCCTGGCATGTCAATGGGATTGTGGCTTCAGGCAAACAAAATAGGGGAATATTTCGGAACCGGGGCCAATTTTACCGGAACAGGATTTGCTCATATGCAGTTTAGGGTCAAAGCTGTAAGTCAAGCGGATTTTAATACATGGGCAGCCGGTTTGAAAAAAAATTCTCCTGTTCTTACAAACGCTGGGTATCAGGAATTGTCCCAACCAGGCAATGTGAAAGAATTAAGTTATTCTTCCTATCCGAACAAATTATACGAAAACATCGTGAACAAAAATGGCGGAACCCTTCATCATCATATTCACAATTACGGTGAAGACACGATCATGCCAAAGAAATAGTAAACAGGAGGAAAGATTTCCATGAATACATCGCATTTTTTTGTGACCGGCGATCCGATGATTTACGGTGCGGATGTCTCCATCATTTTGGCTATCGTAGCGATTATCTTCTCGCTTACCTATTTTAAAAAATGGGGCTGGCTTTGGAGGGAATGGATCACAACGGTTGACCATAAAAAAATCGGGATTATGTATCTTTTATCTGCGCTGCTAATGCTCTTCCGCGGCGGCGTGGATGCCATTTTAATGCGGATTCAGCTGGCTGTGCCGGATAGTAAATTTTTAGCCTCTGACCACTATAATGAAATATTCACAACACATGGGACAATCATGATTTTATTTATGGCCATGCCATTTATGTTTGCTTTATTTAATATCGTCGTTCCATTGCAAATTGGTGCCCGCGACGTCGCTTATCCCTTTTTAAATGCTGTCAGCTTTTGGCTGTTCTTTATTGGCGCCATGCTCTTTAATATCTCGTTTGTGATTGGCGGTTCAGCAAGTTCAGGCTGGTTATCGTATCCGCCTTTATCGGAAACCATGTTTAGTCCGGGTCCCGGGCAAAACTTCTGGATATGGGGAATTCAAATTTCCGGTATCGGAAGTCTGGCCACAGGAATTAACTTTGTCGTCACCATTTTAAAAATGCGGGCTCCCACAATGCGGCTAAGGGATATGCCTTTATTTACATGGTCCGTGTTAGCTTCCTCAATTGCCGTTTTAGGTGTATTCCCGATTCTTACTGTCACATTAGCCATGTTAACGATTGACCGTTTACTTGGCGGGCATTTCTTTACGATGACGGCCGGCGGTAACCCGATGATGTATGTCAACTTGATTTGGATGTGGGGTCATCCTGAGGTGTATATCGTTGTCCTGCCTGCTTTCGGGGTATACTCCGAAATTGTTGCCACATTCTCTAAAAAACGTACCTTTGGCTACAGTTCCATGGTTTATTCCATGATTGCAATCGCTATTGTTTCTTACTATACATGGGTTCATCACTTCTTTACGATGGGAGCCGGAGTAGACGTGAACATCGTCTTTGCTATATGTACGATGATTATCGCGATTCCAACGGGGGTAAAAATATTCAACTGGCTATTTACTATGTACCGCGGCCGAGTCCAATTTTCTCAGCCGATGCTTTGGATGTTTGCGTTTGTACCCTGTTTTCTTGTCGGCGGTGCGACGGGGGTCATGCTGGCGGCAGCACCTGCAGACTATCAATATCACAATAGTTACTTTTTGATTGCCCACTTCCACCAAGTGTTAATCGGTGGGGTTGTGTTCGGTTACCTGGCAGGCATGTACTATTGGTTCCCAAAAATATTTGGATTTGAATTAAATGAAACGCTAGGAAAATGGGGTTTCTGGTTGTGGCAAATAGGTTTCTATGTATGCTTCATGCCGCAATATGCTCTTGGCTTTATGGGGATGACGCGCAGGATTTATACGTATAACCAATCTGCCGGTTGGGATATGGGCTGGGCTCCCCTCAACTTCATCTCTTCGATTGGCGCATTCCTGATGGGGATTGCCTTCGTCATTCAAGTTTGGCAAATTCTATACAGCGTTAAATATGGTAAACGTGATGTAACCGGAGATGCCTGGGACGGTCGGACATTGGAATGGTCGATTCCGTCACCGGCTCCTGCTTATAACTTTGCCATCATCCCTGAAGTAAGGGGAGTAGATGCCTGGTGGTACAAAAAAGAAGAAATGCGGCAGGAAGGATACAAAGAAGAAAAACCGAAATATGAACCCATTCATATGCCGAAAAATTCCGGTATTCCTTTTATCATGTCGTGCTTCTTCTTTATTGCCGGATTTGGCTTTACGTTCGAATGGATGTGGATGGGAATCATCGGATTAATCGGTGTCGCAGCAACTTTATATGCCCGTTCATTCCAATATGATACGGATTATTACATTCCAGTGGAAGAGATTGAACAAACGGAAAAAGCGTTAAGGAGTCACAACCATTCCGTCGATGTTCCAACTGGAGAAACTTTTGGGAGGTAGTTATATGTCACAGAGCGTGACTGCTCATATGTCAGGCCATGGTACCGACCATGGCCATGCAGACCAGGAGGAATTAAAGGTTTTAGGATTTTGGATTTTTCTTGTAACCGACTGTCTCTTATTCGCTACATTTTTCGCTGCTTACGCTGTTTTACATTCCCATACAAATGGCGGTTTTACAGCAAAGGATTTTGATATTCCCGGCTTTATTGCTGAAACTTTCATCTTGTTAGTCAGTTCCTTTACTAGCGGTATTGCGGTCTTAGCCATGCATAAAGGTAAGAAAAAGGCTTTAATTGGCTGGCTGATTGTAACCGCAGTCTTAGGGGCAACGTTCGTAGCCCTTGAGATCAATGAATTTGTAAGTATGGTCGCAGGAGGAGCTAGCCTTACCAAAAGTGCGTTCCTTACATCCTTCTTCTCTCTTGTAGGAACCCATGGAGTGCACGTCTCGTTTGGGATTCTATGGATGATTGGGCTGCTGATTCAGATTGCAAAAAGAGGGATTACACCTGTTACGACGCGGAAAATTTCAATCATTAGTTTATATTGGCATTTTTTGGATGCTGTTTGGATTTTCATCTTTACCGTTGTTTATTTAATGGGGGTGATGTAATTGTCCGCTCATGAACACGCTGAACATACCGGATCAATGAAAGCGTACGTTATCGGTTTTCTTTTATCAATTATTTTGACGATCATCCCACTTTTTCTCGTATTAAACCATTTGATGGGGAAAACAGCGCTTATGGTCAGTATTTTGATTGCAGCTGTTTTACAATTTGTCATCCAGCTTTTCTTCTTCATGCATATTCGTGATGGTGAAGCACCAAGATACAATGCAGCCGCACTCGTTTTAGGGATAATTTTCGTTTTGACCATTGTAATTGGATCTATGTGGGTGATGTCATTTAATTATGTTGTTCAATAATGACAGGAAAGAGCTTTAGCGCGTGGTGAAGGAAAGGAATACGCTGTGCGATGCAGAAATGGGATACAAAGCATGGAAGATAGGAGTGAAAAGATGGATAGTTACGGGCTTTATATCATTTGTGGTTTGTTTGCTCTGACACTTATTTTCATTACCGTTATGTTTACGAAATCTATGAAAGAATAACCTGCATGAAAAAAATGACTATCTTACGGGATAGTCATTTTTTGTGGTTTATGAAAGTTTTCGACTTCGAGAACTGGCTAGCGCAAGAAGCCAAGCACCTTGTGCTTTTATAGGAATGTGTATTATTCATTCATCAACCGATAAAACATAAAGGAGGAGATGCCTAATGCTGCAGCAAATAATCCGACATAGGTAACGGTATAATAATAATACGGATCCATTTTTACCACCTTTCTACTCTGCGATAGTTAAAGAAACCAGCTTCCAATGGCTGTTATCGGTAAGTAAAGGAGAGGTGTCCTTCAGGTATTATTTTTAGGTTTGTAAGAACGATCTCTGCTTTGGGTCGAGCCAAAAATGGCACCCATAATAAAAGTGAATCCCGCACCAACAAAAAAGCCAAGTGCGATGTTAAAGTGGAAATTTTCATCCATTGTCCATGGAACTCCATCGACTGTCCATGGGTGTCCAGTGAGAAATTCATAAAGCAAAAACAGAATTCCGATGGCTACTTCTACGATTGTCAATTTAAGGGTTAATCTTCGCATATAATTGCCTCCATTACAAATTAAGATTATTGTGTTGAAATGACGGAAACACCCAAAATGGGAGCAATTGTTTTGAGGTTTTTCCGATTTTCCTTAATGAGATTTGGAATTTTGGATTGATTCTTGTTGGAAATGGCCTCCGTTAGCTCATCAAATTTTCTGTCCACATTGTCTGCATAGGTTTTGCCTTTTTTCACTGTTAATGGAGGCAAAATAGCGTCGTGAAATTCATCGTAAAGGTTTCGTGAAAGAGTTGTGGCGTTATCATAATCTCCTTTTGCGACATACTTCTCAATGGCAGAAAATCCATAAAGCAAGTCTGAAAAGGGCGCAGTTAAGGAGCGTTGGGAATAACTGATTTTTTGTGTTTGTATCTCGTTCATACTTCTGTTTGGTGAATCTCCACAACCTGCAAGACCTATTGCTGTTAGTGTTCCCATCGTCACCATAAATATTTCTTTTCTCATTCTCTAACCCCTTTTTTAAAAGTCCTGTTTAATAATATTCCCATCAAATAATTTTTTTAATATACCGAAGGAGAGTTGCACAAAATTTATGGAGAGAGACGGTCAGAGAAAAGGGGGTTGGATCAAACCAAGCCGAGTTTTCTTTGCGGAACAAGAAGATGTGCTTGAATTACTGTTTTTGTGGATATGATTGTTTTTTAACGGGGAATATATACGAAGAAAGGCGTATTGTCTAGCTTAGATCAGAGCTAAAACTAAAGCGGTTTTAAGAATGAAATAAAAAAAGCATGGCTATGTTTACGAAAAGACATAGCCATGCTTTTAAATAAATATAAGGCATTTACCTATAGTTTACTCCTTACCCAGTCGAAAAAGTCTAGACAACTGCTTAGCCAGAAATTGCGGTGTATAAGGCATATCGTTACGCAGCCAAGCTACAATCGTACCTATTAAAGCTGATGAACCGTACCAGATAGCAATATCCCTTGGAATGTTATTACTAGTCTCCAATTTGTTGTTAGCCGTTTTCTCAGTTATTGCTTTCGTGAGAATAGTTAACAAGCGCTCTGTAAAGATGGGGGATCGTCTGGAATTAAGAACTACCTTGTAAAATTTGTCATTCTCTGCAATATACTCAAGCAGGGTTTCTAGCTTGACAAAATCGATGTTTTTATCAGAATTTTGGTCATATGTTGTACACCCCATTATCGATTCAATATCCTCAGCCATTTCCTGTGCCATTTTCTCCAGCATGTCCGGAATATCTTTATAATGAAGGTAAAACGTCACACGGTTAATGGTTGCGCGTTCAGCAATCCGATTAACCGTTATTTTATTGATATCGACCTCTTGTAGTAAATCTATTAATGCTTCCTTAATTAATTGACGTGTGCGAAGGATACGAGGATCTATTCGTGGATTTTCTTGGTCTGCCATCTCTAATCACCTTTCCTACTGAATGGAAATTTACAATAATTTAAGTTCTGTCTATTATTTATGACTTACACAACAAAAATGAAATAAATGATAACTAAATTACACATCGTAAGAAATTGTCTGTTGTCAGATCAACCATCTCATTATAAAGTAATTTATACAATGTTAATTATTAAACACATTGTAAAAAAAGTCTATGATGATTTCAGAAGGGATAGGGGAATATTGAATAGTCATCCAAAAATCGTCACAAATTCGTTAAAAAAAGGACCTATAATGTTTATTATGATATTAGGGGCTTTCCTTGCAACCTTAAACCAAACACTCATGAGCGTGGCTACTCCAGAGTTAATGGTTGAATTCAAAATAACAGCAGCAACTGCCCAGTGGTTAACTACGGGTTACATGCTCATAAATGGTGTCTTGATTCCCATAACGGCCTACTTAATGCAGCGGTTTTCCACACGTCAACTCTTTCAAGCTTCCATGTTCGTATTTTTAGCAGGAACCATTGTTTCAGCATTAGCAACTGGCTTTCCTTTACTATTGACCGGACGCATGATACAGGCGGCTGGAGCAGGAATCATTATGCCGTTGCTTACGAACGTCATTCTTACCATTTTTCCTCCTGGAAAAAGAGGAGCAGCCATGGGCATGGTCGGGCTTGCCATCATATTTGCACCAGCCATCGGACCGACTATTGCTGGCTATATTATTGAACACTACAAATGGGAAACCATGTTTTACGGGATGATTCCATTTGCTGTCATCGTTATTGGTCTCGGATTTATTTATCTCCGAAATTTATCTGAGCCAATCAAAACAAAACTTGATATCCTAAGTGTCGTACTCTCCACCATTGGTTTTGGTGCCTTGCTATATGGTTTCAGCCGAGCTGGGAGCCTTGGATGGTCAGACATTGAGGTACTTAGTACAATAGCTGTTGGTATCATAGCCCTTGGACTCTTTTCATGGAAACAGTTGAAATCGCAGAATCCACTGCTTGACTTACGTGCGTTCAAGTACAATATGTTTTCCTTAACAACGATTATTAATATTGCGGTTACTATGGTTATGTATGCAGATATGATGCTACTTCCACTTTACCTACAGAACGTCCGCGGTTATACAGCAATTGAGTCCGGTCTGCTTCTACTTCCAGGAGCGCTAATCATGGGATTCCTTATGCCGGTTACAGGTAAGCTGTTCGATCGCTTTGGTGCAAAATGGCTAACTGTTATAGGAATGATTATTACCATTGCCACGACAATGGGCTTTACCAACTTGACGGACACGACAAGTTATCTGTATTTGGTTCTTATGTCAACGGGGCGCCGAATTGGAATGGCCTTGATGATGATGCCTTTACAGACCGCTGGTTTGAACCAACTGCCCCAGCAATTAAATGCTCATGGAACGGCTATAAGTAATACCGTTCGACAAGTGGCAGGAGCTGTCGGGACTTCGCTTCTCGTTACTGTTATGTCTGACCGGACAAAAACACATCTGCAGGATATGATTCCTTCAGCAGCATCTAAAGGCTTGAATCAAGCACAGGTTATTAAAGAAGCCACCATACAGGGCATTAATGATGCATACCTTGTTATTATTGGGATTGGCGTCATCGGATTACTTCTATCCTTATTTATTAAAAAGGTAAAACAAGCATCCGATTTAGAATTTAAAGCGAGTTTGGAAAAGGCTGCAACAAAAACGTTAAGTACAAACTAATGTTAATTTTGTTTGCGTGAGTTACATTGGTTGTAGAGAAAGTAAAAGACAGTTTCAAATCCTAACATCTTGTGGATTTGAAACTGTCTTTTTGATTACCTTGTTCTCGGTGTTCCATCAATACCTGAAAATCTCCCGGTCATACATATTGATTCAATTCCACGAGTCTTCTTTAAAGATTCAAAGGTTTTCCCTATTTTGGATCCGTAGTATTCATGAACATTTTGTTAGTCGAATCTAGCTCGTTATTATGCATTTTCTTTTTTGTAGGCTAATGGAGTCATGTTCATGGAATCTTTGAATTTATCAATAAAATAGCTTGTACTATTAAAACCAACTTGATAAGCAACTTCAGTAATATTAGAATCACCTTGCTGCAGTAGATATAAGCTCTTTTGAATACGATAATCTATAACATAATTTAATGGTGTACATTTTAAAAACCTCCTGAAATAACGACAGCATTCAGAACGGCTCAGCTGACCAGCCCTGGCAATATCCTCTAATAAAATTTTTTCTGCATAATGCTCATGGATCCAACTTAACATTTGCTTCATTCTTTGACTCTTTACTATTTCAGTCTGAACATATTCCAGCTTAAAACCATTATCGATTAAGTTTTTCCAAATTAATGATAGTTTCATCGTAATATCGATTTCATAGTATTGTTGCTTTTGTTCAATACAGTGATAAATTTCTAAAATGGCATCTAAAATGCTTTTCCCCCAAAGCTCATTTGCATTTACATATAAGTAGGGTAAATTGGTCGCTTGAACATAAGGTTTTACATATGTGGTATAGAGTTCTTGTGATAATACAAAATAAGGAGAAACATTTAAGCAAATATAGATACAATCCGACAGCTCTTTATCCTGTGCCATGTGCAGGCATCCACTATTAATAAAAAGTCCATCTCCTTCTCGAACCACTTTACAATCTTCATTTACTTGAAAAACCGCTTCCCCTTTTACGATCAACACAAATTGAATTTCGTCATGCCAATGAAGTGGAATATAGCCATGTATATTTTGATTAATGGTGGTTTTATAACATGCAATTGGCATAACGACTGTATGGTGTTTGGTTAGTTCTTTTAAACTTCCATCAATCATGAAGTTTTTCATTTGCATAGCCAACACCTCAATATATTTATATTTTTCTATTCAATATTAGTATTAATGGTACAAATACTCAATTATTATAACATTATAATTACATTTTAATAATGTGACTCACCAATGATCAGCCTATTTACTTTATGTTTAAACAAATTTATTAATTTGTTTGTTTCCAAGCTATTTTACATGTTGAAAAGGGGAAATGAGCATGACAGTTATTAATTTAAACCTATCAATCAACTCTGAACGCTTACTTAACCGTATTCAAGAACTTGGCCTAACTGGTCTAGACAATGACAACAAAAGGACGAGATTAGCTGCTTCTGATGCAGAGAAAGCGGGGCGTGATCTCGTAGTCACTTGGATGAAGGAAATAGGATTGGAAGTTGAAATCGACAGAATCGGTAATATCTTTGGTATTTTGTATAGTACTGAAAATAGAAATGAAGCACCAATATTGCTTGGCTCGCACATCGACACAGTTATTAATGCCGGTATGTACGACGGATGCTATGGTGTTCTTTCAGGGCTTGAAGTAATAACCACTTTGCAGGAGACAGGTTTTGTTCCCAATCGTCCAATTGCAGTCGCAGCATTTACCAATGAGGAGGGAGTGCGCTATCAGCCTGACATGATGGGATCTCTTGTGTATGCTGGCGGGCTATCAGTTGAGGATGCTCTTAAATCGGTTGGTACGGATGGCACTTTATTAGGGGTGGAGCTTGAACGTATTGGATATTCCGGTTCAAAGGAGCCGGGCTATTTGAAGCCACACGCTTACATTGAGCTTCATGTCGAACAAGGCCCCATTCTAGAAAAAGTGGGTATTCCAATTGGTGCTGTTGAGAATCTTCAAGGTATTTCTTGGCAGCGTATTACAATTGAAGGTGTTGCCAATCACGCTGGTACTACACCAACTGATATGCGGTGTGATGCAGGACTTGCAGCGGCTCGGGTAATTACCTATTTACGTGATCGTGCGATAGCTTCTAATGGGCAAACTGTTGCAACAGTTGGAACGATTAGTTTTAAGCCAAATGCTGTTAATGTCATTCCATCATTGGCAACGTTCACTGTTGATTTGCGAAATCCAAACGAGAAGAGATTGAAAGAGGAAGAGCAGGCACTTGCAAACTACCTCGAAGAATTGGCGGTAACCGAAGAAGTAACCATTACATCGGAACAATTAGTACGTTTCCCTCCAGTCACTTTTGACCAAACAATCGTAAAACTAATAGAGCAAGTTGCAGGAGAGCGAGGACTCCAATCAAGACGAATGACATCTGGTGCGGGACATGATGCTCAAATGATGGCTCGCGTTTGCCCTACAGCTATGATTTTCGTCCCAAGTATTGACGGTATTAGTCATAATCCTAAGGAGTATACAAAAGATCCCGACTTGATAGCTGGAGCAAATGTATTGCTTGATGTCGTTTGCGAACTTGCAGGCAATCAGTAAAAAATCTATAAAGACAAACAAAAAAGCATGGCTTAAAGATTTAAGGTGTCATTCAAATTTAATTAGGATACCTACAATAAAACCTTTTTTAAGGAGATAAAAATGGGGAATTTAACAGAAATTAAATATATTGTAAATGAAAATGCAAGAAAAGCAGATATGGAGAAAGCAACTGTAGAATTTATTAATAGTGAAGTAATTGAAAAGGTAAGAAATTTTCATAAAAGCTTTCCAGAGTATAAAGTAACTCCACTTCACAGCTTAGATAAATTGTCTAAACAATTAGGATTTGGAAATATTTGGGTCAAAGATGAATCTTATCGATTTGGACTTAATGCTTTTAAAGTATTAGGTGGTTCATTTGCTGTAGGAAAATATTTAGCAAAAAAATTAAATGTCGATATCTCTGAGCTTTCTTTTGAAAAACTAAGAAGTAAAGAAGTAAAAGAAAAAATTGAAGACATTACTTTTGTAACAGCAACTGATGGAAATCACGGAAGAGGAATCGCTTGGGCAGCAAGTCAGCTTGGACAAAAATCGGTAGTATTGATGCCAAAAGGGTCTTCAGAAATAAGATTAAATAATATAAGAAAAGAAGGAGCAGAAGCTTCTATTACGGATCTTAACTATGATGATACAGTTAGACTGGCAAGCCAGAAGGCTGAGGAAAATGGCTGGGTCTTGGTACAGGATACGGCTTGGGATGGATATGAAGAGATTCCAACTTGGATTATGCAGGGTTATGGAACAATCTTGGATGAAGCTGTGGAGCAGATTGGCGAAGCTGGTGTTGAAATACCAACGCATGTGTTTTTACAAGCCGGAGTTGGCTCCTTTGCAGGTAGTATGCTCGGATATCTAGCTGGGAAATTCGGAGATCAACGTCCTATGACAGTTATTGTCGAACCGGATAAAGCGGCCTGTATATACAAATCTATGAATATTGGTGATGGAAAACCCCATTCAGTAACGGGCGCTTTGAATACGATTATGGCAGGCTTAGCCTGTGGGAAACCAAGTACAACTTCTTGGGGGGTTTTAAAAGATTATGCTGAGGCCTTTGTTTCTTGTCCAGACTATGTGGCCGCGCGAGGTATGCGAATTCTTGCAAACCCATTGGGCAGTGACCCTCAAATTGTTTCAGGTGAATCTGGTGCAGTTGGTTTGGGATTAGTTAGTCTATTGGCTGAAAACAAAATGCTCAATGTTATGAAAGAAATGTTGAAACTGAATCAAGATTCGAAGATTCTTATTATCAGCACAGAAGGTGACACGGATCCGGAGCATTATAGAAAAGTAGTATGGGATGGGGCATATCCATATGCATAGTCAATTTTAAAATAATAGTCTCTGAGAGGGTGATATGAATATGGCCGATGAAAATTTTGAAAAGCAGCTTACGGAATGGCGGCACTATCTTCATGCGCATCCCGAAAGTGCTTTCGAAGAAAAAAATACTTCTGAATTTCTTGCTACAGTACTAACAGATATGGGATTAGAAGTTCACAGAAATATTGGTGCTACTGGAATCGTTGCCAATCTTACAATAGGCGATGGGAAAGGTATTATAGGTATTCGATCAGATATAGATGCTATTAACCTAACTGAGGTGGGGGAACATCCATACACCTCCCAGAATCCTGGTAAAATGCACGCCTGTGGTCATGATGGTCATATGGCCACCGTATTGGGCGCAGCTAAGTTATTAACAGAGCGGAAAAATTTTAATGGAACAGTTAGATTTATTTTTCAACCTGCAGAGGAAACTGGTAAAGGCGCTTTTGCCATGATGCAAGACGGACTTTTTGATCGTTTTCCGGTAGATGAGATTTATGGAATGCACAATATGCCAGGCATGCCTGCGGGTTCCATTGCAACTCGTGTGGGCGGAATAATGGCCAGTGAAGATAACTTTGTCATCCGTATTAAGGGACAAGGCTCACATGCTTCAAACCCTCATATGGGGAAAGACCCGATCGTTATTGCGTCTGAAATTATTATTGCTTTACAAACCATTATCTCTCGTAATATGGACCCGAATGTTCCTGCTGTAATTTCATGTACTGAATTTATAACAGATGGGATTCGTAATGCGATACCTACGAATGTAGTGATTAAAGGGGATACTAGAAGTTATACCCCAGAGGTATCAAAGTTGCTGGAAGATAGAATGCGAACGATTAGTGAGGGAATTTGCAAAATAAATGGAGCAGAATGTCAATTTGAATATACCCATGAATTCGCACCAACAGTTAACTGGGCAGAGTGTGTTGATATAGCGGTAATAGCAGCCCAAAATGTGGTTGGTGAAAATAAAGTAGATGGAAATTGTCAACAGTGGATGGCTTCTGAAGACTTTGGTGCGTTTTTACAGAAGATTCCTGGTTGCTTTGTATTTATAGGAAATGGTGATGATTCTGATTTAATTGGCAATGTTCCACTTCATAACTCACGATATGACTATAATGATAAGATATTAAAAATTGGTGCGGAATATTTCGCTGAGTTAATTAAAATACGCTTGCCAAAATAAATATTTTATAATTGTTGATTTCCGCTCTAATCAACTTTGTTCTTTAACATAGTTAAGTTTTAATGCTGCCGAAGGGTCAAACCCCTTTGGCAGTATTTTTTACTTTGGATTGCATATCCGAGATTATTTCAATCTATCCGAGGTTAAAAAGCTGAGAAGTCCGTGTCGAAGCTGCCGATATTGTAAATAACTTCCTCCGCTTGTATTATTAGGTATAAAGAGAATGTTAAAGAGGGGAGCACATTTATGATCCCAGCAAAAATCGATTCCATTTCAATCACTCCGAAAAGAGAAAAAGGCGTGGAATCCATCCTTGATTGGTTCGAACAGCATAAACAATCGTTCTATTTACTTGGTTGGTCCTATCTTAGGAATCAAAAGCAAGTGGAAGAGGTTTTTTTTCGGTCCATTTTAAAAGTCCACAGGGAGCTACTACGATTTAAAAATGAATCATCATTTGAAACATGGGTGACATCCATTTTCATACATACCTGCCGGGAGCTTTCTTATGATAGAAGTTTACAAGTTTCAGAGGGAAGTGAATTGCGTCCAGATTTATTTAAAGCACTTGATCAATTGAAAGAGGACGAGAAAGAAGCGATGGTCCTTACCTATGTAAAAGGAATCTCTCAGGAGGAAGCGGCAAATCTTCTCCAAGTTTCAGTAGAAAAGTTGAAGGAGCTTTTGTTTTCCGGAATTCAGTCACTTAGAAAAGAAATGGGGTACGGATCACACATTGGTGGCTGTAAAGAGTATCATAAGGAATACATCGATTACTTAGGAAGAACACTAGAGCGGTCGAAAAAGATTGAGCTAGAGATACATATTTATCATTGTCAAGACTGTCAGGAGGATTTGGCAACATTCCAGGATGTCATGTTAACCATGTTAAATCTTACTGAAAAGGTGGAGGATTACCATGTGCCATTTGATTTCATGGAGAATGTCCAAGCGATGCTGGCAGATAAGGATAAGCACAGACAACTAAAAAATAAGAAACATAAAAGAATGGGAATGGTTTTTGCTAGTATTTTCGCTTTATTAGTGAGTGTAGAAGTTTTTACAGGGGCTTTTACCAATCTTTACTATACATGGACAGAAGAAGATCATGAGTTGCGTGCCTATTTGCAACAGGACATGAGTGAAAGGTTGAACCTGGAAGCAGAAAGTAATGGGGTGAAAATTAAAATCAAGAGTGTTATTGCTGATGATTTTCAGACGCTTGTTTTTTATGAAATAGAAGATACGGATGAAGACAACCAATATCTGATGAATTATGATGAAGGGGTTTCTGTGGAGAACCAGTATGAAATCATGAGCCGTACAGCAAATCCAAGGTACGATGCTCCTGACCTTACAACAGATGTAAATAATAAAGAAAAGACCGTGTATCAAGGAAAGATTAGTTTGCTGCCACTCTCCAAGGAAAAGGGGACAATCAAACTGAAGATCACAAAGCTTATTAAATTGATTCGTGATTCCTCTGATCGAAATAGGTTAAGGGTTTCCGATAATATGGAATATAAAACAGGGGAGTGGAACTTCGAGATCCCTGTAACAAAACAGCGTTCCGTGCAATATGCATTGGATATAGAAAAGGAAGTCGAGGGAATCCCGGTTCGATTTGATAAACTGACCATTGCTCCAACAGCAACGATTTTGCAATACAGTATTAAAAATGACCAGCTGAAGAAGCGGATAGATGCTCTTAATTTTGACCATCTAGAAGTGAATAATAAGAAATTAAAACCTGATTTGTATGGCGGCTCATTTTTAAATCCAATTCAAGACATGAATATGACTACTTTTCAAACCAACTTTGGCCCCCTTTTTGGAGAAGAACCAAAAGAAGTAAACGTTCAATTACAATCTATAAATTTAACGATTGAAGACAGAAAAACCATCGAGCTGGATGCTGCTAAAAAATATCCTCAATCTTTTGAATATGCAGGCAGTACCATCTCTATTGACAAGTTGGAAGTTGGAGCTTCTACCAACATGGTCATAAGCAATCATAAAGTTAAAAATCGGGCGTATGAGTCGCTGCAATTCGATATTATCGGTGAAAATGACAATCATCCTGATTCAATTGAGATGGAATCTGAGGGAGTACTCATTGATAAAAATGGGGTAGTATACGATATGAATGTAACTCCTTTCTCGTATGAAGAAATTGAGCAGCCCCGTTATTTCGTTACCGTTCAAAGGATGAAGTTACAAAGTAACAACACTGGAAAAAAAATGATTCCAAAACGGATGGAGATTGATGGATATAATACAACAAAATATTTAGATGATGTTGTGAAAATTTCGTTGGAATAACATCGGCTTGTCTTGTAATTGACAGTACAATTCCAAGAATACTAATAAAGTTTATTTTAAAATCGATAAAGCACTTGCGAATGGTTGTGTAATCAGCATCTGTGAGTGTTTTTTTGTGGGGAATTATTGAACTTGATTGTATTTTTCATAAGTTTCATGATTTATAAGGTAAAATTTAAACTATTATCAATTGTTTGAAAAAGGGGTGGAACATGGCTAAAATAGAGGTATCGTTATTTTTTTAGGAGGTACTTTGATGAGAGTAGCTATTGCCCAATTATCCACCAGTGTTGATAAAACTGCTAATTTAGAAAAAGCAGTTCAATATATCGCAAAAGCAAAAGGTTTGGGTGCGGACTTGTGTTTATTACCCGAATTCTATATGGCACTTGCCACCCCTAAGTCTGGCGTTTTGCCGGTTGAAGCAGCAGAACCATTGGATGGTCCTTTTGTCTCTGGGCTTAAAGAAGCTGCAAAGGCAAACGAAATCTATGTTGTTTGTGGAACGTATGAATCCAAGTCGGATGATCCAAAACGTGCATATAACACTACCGTAATGATCAATCGTTCTGGGGAACTCATCCATTCATACAGAAAAACACATTTATACGATGCCTTTAGTTATCATGAGTCAGATACCGTAATCCCAGGGGATAATCATTATAAAATAGTAGAAACAGAGTTTGGAAAAATTGGCTTGATGGTTTGCTATGAATTACGATTCCCTGAAATCGCAAGACAGTTTGCCCTTCAGGATGCGGATATTCTGTTTGTCCCGGCAGGATGGGTGGCAGGGCCAATGAAAGAGGATCATTGGCAGACGCTTATTCGTGCAAGAGCAATTGAAAATACTATGTTTGTCTGCGGCGCAAACCTTGTTGGCGATATTTTTACAGGGCGCAGTGTGATGGTAGATCCAATGGGGGTCATCACAGCAAGCGGCGGCGAAGAAGAAACATTAATTTTTTCAGATATAGACCTAGATCGGATTCGCCGGGTTCGCGAAAAACTTCCAAGTGTAAAACACCGAAAGCCCGAATTTTACCAGAGTCATTAAAAATTAAAGAAAAAGGCGTTTTCCGCAGGAATCCGCCTTTTTTCTTATTATAGCCATGAAGGAAAATCAAGATCTGACCAACTTATAATTTACTAATTTATAAGCCAAAATCGCCAAATATAATTTTGTACAATCCTCGAATGAACTCAAATTAGCCCCGGTCTTTTTTTCAATCTGCCCCAATCTATATTTTAGGGTATGACGGTGAATATACAAATCTTCTGCCGTGTTTTTGATATTTTGATTAAAATACAAATAGGCTTCAAGTGTAGTGATTAAATCCACACCACGTGTATCCAATAAGTTGCCTAGATATTGGTGGTAAAACTCTTCTAAACTCACTCCGGAATTTTTCATTTCAAGCAGCAGCTGATACAAACTAAAATCATCATAATGAACGATTGGCTGCGGTTTAAATAGAATTTGCGATAGATAGGAGGCTTGTTCTGCTTGCCTGGCACTTTCCGCCAGTATATTGAGGTTAGCAGCCGTTTTTCCAATTCCAATCGAAATGGGTACCCCCTCACAACTAGGTTCCATACTTTTAAGAAATTCTTTCGCTATTTCACTGATATTCCACCTATCGCTTACCTCAAGTAAAACTATCATACTATCTGATTTTGTCCGTATAAGACAGGGGATTTTCTTGTTTTTCAAAATGGATTGAATTGCTTCAATTAATTGCTCCTTTACTCCTTCATTGATTAAGCCAGCAAAATGGACCGAAAAAATCGTTTGTGGCTTGGTAAAGTCAATCCCCAATTTCTTTCCGCGCTCCATCACATCCGTTGGATTAACGATGGGTTGGGTCAAAAGTTCCTGGAGAAAATCACTCGCCACAAAAATTTCCCTCTGTTTATTGACAATTTGTTCAAGGAGTTCTTTCGTAATCATTGAAAAATTAATATTTGCAGGGATTTCAATTAAAGGCAGAGCATGTTGATCTGCAATTGAAATAAAGGATTGCGGAATTTCTTTTAGATATAAACCCGTATATAAAGCTACACCAGATAATTTTCCAAGGGCTAAAAGCCTCTTAAACTCCGATTGTTTTTCTTCATCTTCTCCAAGTCCGAACCCTGTCGTAATCAGGAATTCCCCTTCTTGAAGCCGATTAATATCCTCAATGACTTCCACAATGGTTACCCATTTCACCCAATTTTGTAACCCGTTTTTACCGGCAATCAATTTTGTTTGCTGCATAATCGGAAGTTGCAACGCTTCATGGATGCGAATTGCCAAAGAAACCAGTCCCTCTTCTTATTATTTCTAGCTATTATACATCGTGTATAAATCCAACTCTATTATTTCATCTTTTTGTAGAATTGTGAATCTTTAAAAAAGAATTTACTATTTTAATTATAGTAGAAAAAATATTATTCCAATTTATTTATAATAGTGAATTTGCTCTAGTGAGAGGGGTCAGAGGACATGGAACGTGATTATTTAATTAAACCGGTATTAGGTGCTAAATATCCTGTTGCTTCACATGGAAAAGGAATTTATATCTATGATATTGACGGCAATGAATATATTGATGGTGCTTCAGGGGCAGTAACCGCAAGCATTGGACATGGTGTACAAGAGGTTATGGATGCAATGGTTGAACAGGCCCAAAAAATTTCTTTTTCTTATCGGGGGCAATTTACTAGTGAACCTGCGGAAAAGTTAGCAAAAAAATTGAGTGATTTAGCGCCTGGAGATTTGAATTGGTCCTTCTTTGTTAATAGTGGCTCGGAAGCGACGGAAACCGCCATGAAAATTGCCATTCAGCATTGGAATGAAAAAGGGCTACCGCAAAAGAAACGGATTATCTCTAGATGGATTGGTTACCACGGTATTACAATCGGAGCCTTATCCATGTCAGGGCATGTATTAAGAAGGCGTGGATTTAATTCACTATTAGCAGATTATCCGACGATTTCGGCTCCATATTCGTATCGTCGTCCAGAGGGTATGACGGAAGAAGAGTGGGGGATTGCCTGTGCAGACGAGCTTGAGACGGCGATTCAACGATTTGGTGCAGATACGGTTGCAGCCTTTATTGCGGAGCCAATTGTGGGTGCCTCAGGAGGTGCGATCACACCTCCACCGGGATATTACGAACGGATCAGAGAAATTTGTGATCGTTATGACGTTTTATTTATTGCTGATGAAGTCATGACCGGTATTGGCCGTACTGGAAAGATGTTTGCAATGGAACATTGGGATGCTATTCCTGATTTGATTACTTTAGGAAAAGGTATGAGTGCAGGGTACACTCCTATTGCTGCCACTATTGTCAGTGACCGTGTTATGGCCCCAATCGTAAATGGCTCCAAGTCAGTTTTGGGCGGACATACCTATAGTGCCAATCCACAATCAGCGGCCGTTTCATTAAAGGTTTTGGAATATGTTGAGAAACATCAATTAGTTCAAAAAGCAGAAGAACAAGGACAGTATCTTTTTGAGAAATTAAAAGACTTATATAACACCTATGAAATAATTGGTGATGTAAGAGGAAAAGGACTCTTGTTAGGGATGGAATTTGTTTCAGACCGTGCCCAAAAAACATCCTTCCCTTCTCAATTGAATATAACAGGCAGAATCATTGAACGTGCATTTAAAAAAGGTTTAATCGTCTATCCAGCTGCGGGTGCAATCAATGGGGAAGGTGATTCAATTATCATTTCTCCGCCACTTATTATCACAAAAGCAGAAATTAACCGTTTAGTGGGCATTTTGGAAGAGGCAATTTCTGAGGTACAGTATGAGCTTACACAAACAGGAGGGAAGACCGATGCAGTCCCTGTCTAAAAAAGGCAAAGTAGCTTCATTAGAAGAGGCTCTCTCACATATTACAGATGGATGTACTTTAATGTACGGCGGATTCGGCGGAATTGGTACGCCCCCATCATTAGTAGATGGAATTTTAGAAAAAGGCTGTAAGGACTTACACTTAATCGGAAATGATACAGGTTTTCCTGATATCGGAATTGGAAGATTAGTCAGTGCCGGAAGAGTGAAGAAAATCATTACTTCCCATATCGGTTCTAATCCAATCGCAGGACAATTGATGACCGCTGGTGAATTGGAGGTAGAGTTTTCCCCACAAGGAACTTTGATTGAACGGATTCGTGCAGGCGGTATGGGATTAGGCGGCATTTTAACGGATGTTGGTTTTGGAACAATCGCTGAGGAAGGAAAAGATGTCGTTTCGGTGGATGGTAAGGAATATATGATTGAAAAAGCACTTACCTCCGAAGTTGCCATTGTTCATGCTTTAAAAGCAGACCCGCTCGGAAATCTTGTCTTTGATAAAAGTGCCCGTAATTTTAATCCACTTGTGGCGATGGCCGGGAATTTTACGATCGCCGAGGTAGAGGAAATTGTTCCAATTGGAGAACTGGATCCAGAGGCAATTGTTACACCGGGAATCTTTGTAAATATGGTAATACCGAGTAAGGGAGTGACATGGAAATGGGTTTGGGAGTAGAAGTAAGGCAACGGATTGCTAGACGTGCTGCGCAGGAAATTGAGGATGGTATGATTGTGAACCTTGGAATCGGAATTCCTACATTGGTTGCTGATTATATTCCTTCTGATATTTTTGTTCAGTTCCATGCGGAAAACGGGATATTAGGGACTGGCCCTACCCCGGTAAAGGGGGAGGCAGATCCGAACCTCTGCAATGCCGGCGGTTACCCTGTAACGTTAATGAAAGGAGCTTCCTATTTTGATAGTGCCATAGCCTTTGGAATGATTCGCCGCGGCTATCTTGATATCACGATCCTTGGCGCGCTCGAAGTAAGTGAAAAAGGAGATTTGGCCAATTGGATTGTTCCAGGAAAACGTGTTCCAGGAATGGGAGGAGCAATGGACCTCGCTCAAAAATCAAAGAAAGTGATTGTCCTGATGAATCACACGAATAAAAATGGCGAATCAAAAATTTTAAAGGAATGTACATTACCACTTACTGCTAAAAGTTGTGTGGATTTGATTATTACGGAAATGGCCGTAATTGAAGTTACTGAACAGGGCTTGCTGTTAAAAGAGGTAATGGAACCATATACCGTGGAGGATGTTATTAAGTATACCGATGCGCCTTTAACAGTAATGGTTGGGTTACCGAATTAAGGAGTGAAGGAAATGAATGAGGCTGTCATTGTAGCGGGTGTTCGTACGGCGGTAGGAGCATTTGGGAAATCTCTTAAAAATGTACCCGCCACTGAAATGGGACGACAAGTGCTGGAAGGGTTAATGGATAAAACCACTATAGAAAAAGAAGACGTGAATGAAGTGATTTTTGGCCATGGTTATGTTCATGGCGGCGGCTTAAATTCGGCAAGGATTTCTTCGCAATTAGCAGGATTCCCCGCCAGTGTACCAGGCAGTGTTGTCATCAAGGCATGTGGTTCAGGTTTAAAAGCGATTACGAATGCAGCACTAACGATTCAAACTGGTCAGGAAGAGGTCATCATTGCCGGCGGTGTAGAAAGTATGAGTCAGGTTCCATATCTAGTAAAAAATCGCTGGGGAAGTAAGTTCGGGAATCTTGAGATGGAAGATGCCTTATTAACAGACGGCCTTATTTGTTCGCTGGAAAAAGAACATATGGGCATGACCGCAGAGCGATTAGCAGAAATATACGGTATTTCTCGTGAAGAACAGGATCAATTTGCTTTAGAAAGCCATAAAAAGGCGGCACGAGCGATTGAAAACCACTATTTTGAGGAGGAAATTATTCCACTTGAAGTTAAAGATCGAAAAGGGAATTATTTTTTTCAAACAGATGAGTCCGTACGAATGGATATACAAGTAGGGAAGTTAACAAAACTTCCGCCTGCTTTCAAAAAGGATGGTTTGATTACGGCAGGTAATGCTTGTCCGATGAATGATGGTGCTGCGGCAGTATTGATGATGTCAAAAGAGAAGGCGGAAGCAAGAGGGATAAAACCGTTATTAAAGGTTAGAGCATTTGCAAGTGCTGGGGTAGAAGCAAATGTTATGGGAATTGGCCCTGTCCCAGCTACGAAAAAAGCTTTGCAAAAAGCAGGATTAACATTGGATCAAATTGGACGCATTGAACTGAACGAGGCGTTTGCTGCACAGGCATTGGCTGTAATAAAAGAATTAGATTTAGACCCTGAAAAAGTAAATGTTAACGGTGGGGCGATTGCACTTGGTCATCCAGTTGGGGCAACAGGTGCGAAATTAACGGTAACTTTAATGAACGAAATGTTACGAACCAATACAAAGTACGGCATGGTAACACTGTGTATGGCCGGAGGCATGGGGCTGTCTGTTATCTATGAAAACCTTTGCTTATAGTTTTGAAGATAAAGAGAATGAGGTGAAAAATGATGCAAACGATTGTAAATGATATTCAAGCTTGGCTAAAGGATCATTTTGAAGAGGGGACTCTTCTTTTGCAGCGCCTAGTTCAGGCTCCAAGTATTGCAGGCAATGAGGCTGGTGCTCAATCCATAATTGCTAAAAAATTAAACGAAATGGGTTTAAAGGTAGATGTATGGGAGCCGGATGGAAATGAACTAAAAGCGAATGAATATTTTTGTTCGCCAAGAGAACAATTTACTGGGAGCCCAAATGTTGTCGGAGTATTAGCTGGAACCGGCGGAGGCCGTTCGATGATTTTGAATGGTCATATTGATGTTGTTCCTGAGGGGGATCATGAACAATGGTCTGATGATCCTTATAGTGGTGTTGTGAAAGATGGAAAAATGTACGGACGCGGGGTCACGGATATGAAAGGTGGTTTAGTTTCATTTCTCCTCGCAATTGAGGCCATTCAAAAGCTCGATATTAAGCTTAAAGGTGATGTAATTTTCCAAAGTGTTGTGGAAGAAGAGAGCGGCGGGGCAGGTACATTGTCTACCCTTCTTAAAGGTTATAAAGCAGATGCTGCCCTGATAACAGAGCCTACCAATATGCGAATTTTTCCGAAACAGCAAGGGTCGATGTGGTTTCGAATCTTAGTGAAAGGGCGCTCTGCTCATGGTGGCACGCGCTATGAAGGGGTAAGCGCTCTTGAAAAAACCATGCTGGTGGTTAATCAAATTAGAGGTTTAGAAATCAGGCGAAACGAACAAATTGATGATCCTCTTTATGAAAAAACGCCAATCCCAATTCCGATCAACATTGGTGTTGTATCTGGTGGAACTTGGCCATCTTCTGTTCCAGATTTAGTTAAAATAGAGGGCAGAATGGGAGTAGCTCCAAATGAGAAAATGGAAGACGCTAAGCGGGAAATGAGTCAATGTTTGCAGCAACTTGCGGAAATTGATCCATGGTTTGCAGAACAGCCTGTTGTTTTAGAATGGTTTGGTGCACAGTGGCTTCCTGGTTCAATTGATATCGAACATGAATTGATGAATTCCCTTGTTCATCAGTACCGTGAATCAGTCGGTGAGGAACCGGTCATTGAAGCGGCACCATGGGGAACGGATGGGGGATTACTCACAGAAATCGGAAAAATCCCAACAGTTGTTTTTGGCCCAGGTGTAACGGAAATGGCTCATTATCCAAATGAATATATCGAAATGGAAAAAGTTTTTAAAGCGGCAGAAGTTATTGCGTTAACCCTGCTTCAATGGTGTAATTCTCAGAATTAACATTTAGGAAGTCCAAATCTCTTCTTTAGTAAAGAGGTTTGGACTTTTTTGATTTAGGCTATGTTAAAGAACAATGTTGATTTTTAAAGAAAGTTGATTGGAGCGGAAGGCACGAAGACTCCTGTGGGAGTACGGGGTAGGGGAGACCCCACAGGAGCAAAGCGACGAGGAGGCTCCCCAGACCGCCCACGGAAAGCGAAGTGCCTGGAGCGGAAATCAACAACCAAGTTTAACAGAGCCTTTATTTAAAAAGGATTTCTCGCATTTATTGACGAAACATGATATTTATCATGTATGTGACATGACAGGTATGACTACAAAAGGCAGATTTTCTTCTTTAATATGAGTGATAACATGATGTAGAAGGGAATCAAAAACATGATTGAACAAAACCAACGAAATTTGCGCAAGCAGGTTGCCCCGTTTGAAAAAGCAAATACAAAAGACAGTGTCTGGCAATTGGTCAATACACTTATTCCGTTTTTTCTATTATGGTTCATTGCTTATAAAAGCCTATCGGTTTCGTATTTGCTTACATTATTATTTGCGGTTATCGCTGCGGGATTTTTAGTAAGGGTTTTCATCATTTTTCATGATTGCTGCCACCATTCATTTTTTAAAAGCCGTAAGGCCAATAAAATTCTTGGCACTATAACGGGTGTGTTAACCGTTCATCCATATAGTCAATGGCAGCACGAGCATTCTGTTCACCATGCTACAAGCAGTAATTTGGATAAGCGGGGCACAGGCGATATTTGGATGCTAACGGTCGATGAATATCAGGCAGCGACGTTTTGGACACGTGCAGCCTATCGTTTTTATCGAAATCCAATCGTGATGTTCGGCTTGGGGCCAATATATGTTTTTCTTCTTAAAAATCGCTTTAACCGAAAAGATGCAAGAATGAAGGAAAGAATGAATACGTATCTAACCAACATCTTGATTGTTGTATTAGCCGCATTCCTTTGCTGGGGAATCGGCTGGGTTAATTTTCTTTTAGTTCAAGGACCGATATTCATGATTTCCGGAGCAGCGGGGATTTGGTTATTTTACGTACAGCATACGTTTGAGGATTCTTATTTTGAAGAAGATCAGGATTGGGAATATGTAAAAGCAGCTGTTGAAGGCAGTTCCTTTTATAAGCTTCCGAAACTGTTACAATGGGTGACAGGGAATATTGGCTACCACCATGTCCATCATTTAAGTCCAAGGGTGCCGAATTACAAGCTTGAAGCTGTACACAACCATACGGAGCCTCTTAAAAATGTTCCAACCATTACACTTTCGACAAGTCTAGCATCACTGAAATTTCATTTATGGGATGAGACGGCGAAAAAGTTTGTGGGCTTTAAAGATTTACGATCTTCAGTTAAAATGAAAAGTGTTAAACAAATATAAAAATGGATGCAGGATAAGGGCCAAGGTGTTCTTGTCCTTCATTTTTATTCCGTCGAGTAATGAGGTTTTGCTAATGATAAAAAAGTATATGACCTTCCAGAAGAGTAATGGGATCGCTCCTTATATTTGGACGGTTCTATGTATTCTACCGTTTTACTTTATTTTCCAATCTCAATCAGTAATTAAAATTGTTGTAGGAATTTTGCTTACCATTTTATTTTTTATTTTTTATCGTATTGCTTTTATTTCGAGAGGGTGGCCGGTCTATCTTTGGACATTAATTCTGATTGGTATTTCGATTACCTCGAGCAGTCTTTTTAGCTATGTTTACTTTGCATTTTTTCTGGCTTATTTTATTGGAAATATAAAAGACCGGGTTCCCTTTCTGATTCTTTATTTTATTCATCTGTTTAGTACATCGGCCTCTATTAATTACAACATAGTTGTTCATGAAAAGTTGTTTTTACAACAGTTGCCTTTTGTCATTATTATCTGGATCAGCGTGATTCTTCTTCCGTTTAGTATTTATAATCGGAAAGAACGAGGGCAGCTTGAGGAAAAGCTAGAGGATGCCAATAAGAGAATTTCGGAATTGGTTAAAATGGAAGAGCGGCAGCGGATTGCCCGAGACCTTCATGATACACTGGGACAAAAACTTTCTCTTATTGGACTAAAGAGTGATTTAGCGCGAAAATTAATTACGAAGGACCCCGAACAAGCGCGAAATGAATTAAAGGACGTTCAACAAACAGCACGAACTGCATTAAGTGAAGTGCGAAAAATGGTATCATCGATGCGCGGAATTCGGTTGAAGGATGAAATACAAAGAGTAAAACAGATTCTGAAAGCTGCGCAAATTCAGTTCAAGTGTGATGAAGAACCGACATTAACGAATGTTTCCCTATTAACAGAGAATATATTAAGTATGTGCCTGAAAGAGGCTGTAAATAATGTGGTTAAGCACAGCGGAGCTGCTTCCTGTACCCTGACCATTGAGCAAACATGGAATGGAATTGTAATGAAAATTAGTGATGACGGAGTTTTTAACCGTGTTGAAAAATTTCAATACGAAGGTCACGGATTGCTTGGAATGAAGGAACGTCTCGAATTTATTAATGGAAGTCTGGACCTTTTAACAGAAAAGGGCACAACCTTAATGATAAGAGTTCCGAATGATGTTACGCCGAGAGATAGGGTGGGGGATGGAAAATGATTTCAATTGTCATTGCGGAAGATCAGAAAATGCTATTAGGGGCCTTTGGATCCCTTCTTGACTTAGAAGATGATATGAGTGTAGTTGGGAAGGCATCTAATGGTGCAGAAGCTGTTTCCCTTGTTAAAAAGCTAAAGCCGGATGTTTGTATTATGGATATTGAAATGCCTGGAAAAAGCGGGCTTGAGGCAGCTGAAGAGCTTAAGGGCTGTGGCTGTAAGGTCATCATTTTAACTACCTTTGCGCGCTCTGGTTATTTTCACCGTGCATTAAAAGCAGGGGTGAGCGGCTATTTGTTGAAGGATAGTCCGAGTGACGAGCTAGCGGGTTCTATCCGAAGTGTAATGGCTGGAAAAAGAATCTATGCACCAGAGCTGATGGATGATGTTTATGGCGAGGAGAATCCCCTCACCGATCGTGAAAAAGAGGTACTTGAGCTGGTGGCTGATGGTAAAAATACAAAGGAAATTGCCGAGGAGCTTAGCATTAAAACCGGAACAGTCCGAAATTATATTTCGATTATCCTCGATAAACTGGAAGTAAAAAATCGGATAGAAGCTATTACCCAGTCCAAGGAAAAAGGATGGTTTAAATAAATTAATGCCTGTATCTTTTTTGAGATATAGGCTTTTTTAATTAATGAAGGACAAAAATAGGAAGGGGAGGGTGGAAAATGTCCTTCATGAAGCTGATGAAGGACAAAATTGAGTAGGGAACCGTGCAAAATGCCCTTCATGAAGCTGATGAAGGACAAAATTGAGTAGGGACCCGTGGAAAATGTCCTTCATGAAGCTGATGAAGGACAAAATTGAGTAGGGAACCGTGGAAAATGTCCATCATGAAGCCGATGAAGGACAAAAATCGGAAGGGGCCCGTGCAAAATGTCCTTCATAAAGCCGATGAAGGACAAAATCGGAAGGGGAGGGTGGAAAATGTCCTTCATAAAGCCGATGAAGGACAAAATTGAGTAGGGAACCGTGTAAAATGTCCTTCATGAAGCTGATGAAGGACAAAAATCGGAAGGGGCCCGTGTAAAATGTCCTTCATAAAGCCGATGAAGGACAAAAATCAGTTGGAACTGTGCAAAATGTCCTTCATGAAGCTGCTGAAGGACAAAATTGAGCAGGGACCCGTGCAAAATGTCCTTCATGAAGCCGATGAAGGACAAAAATCAGTTGGAACCATGCAAAATATCCTTCATGAAGCTGATGAAGGACAAAATTGAGTAGGGAACCGTGTAAAATGTCCTTCATGAAGCCGATGAAGGACAAAAATCGGAAGGGAACCGTGCAAAATGTCCTTCATGAAGCCGATGAAGGACAAAAATCGGAAGGGGCCCGTGGAAAATGTCCTTCATAAAGCAAATGAAGGACAAAAATCAGTTGGAACTGTGCAAAATGTCCTTCATGAAGCTGATGAAGGACAAAATTGAGTAGGGAACCGTGCAAAATGTCCTTCATAAAGCCAATGAAGGACAAAAATCGGAAGGGGAAGGTTCAAAATGTCCTTCATCGTGCTCCATAAGTCCTTCCAAGTTAGACAGCAGCCAAAAATCTCTTGATATGTTGATATACTTCTTCTGGACGTTCCTCGGGGACAGCATGCCCAGTTTCTTTTAAAACAATCAGCTCTGAATTAGTTAAATCCTTTTTTAATCGTTCTCCCACATGAAGCGGCATAGAGCGGTCGTGTTCGCCCCAAATTAATAAACAAGGTGTTTTGATTTTGTGAAGAACCTCAACTGGCAGATCTCCCTCACGGTGGCGAATCATTTTGGTAAGAGCGACAAAGATTTTATCCTGTAAAAATGGCTGCAGATAGCCATTTATCATTTCCTCATTAATTAATGAATGATTAAAAAGAGAATCCTGAAGGTTTTTCTTCACGCCGGTTCGGGCCAGCCAATATTTCACAAAGAGGTGGAAATAGGGAATGTAACTGGTGAGAATCAGCGGTAACCCAAACCGTTTCAAATAAGACGAACTGCAAAGCAGGATGGCTTTGTCAGCTAGCTCCGGCATCATATGCAGGATGTTAAGTACAATCTGACCACCCATGGAGTGGCCTAATAATGTCATTTTTTTTATCCCAAAAAGCTCGGTAAGTTTTATCACCGTTTGAGCAAGATTTTTATAAGAGTATACATAACGACTGGACTTATCACTTTTCCCAAAAGGGGGGAGGTCAATGGATAAAACTTGATAATCCTGCTTTAATAAAGGTATTAAATGGCGAAAGGTAAAAGTGGATGAAAGAAAGCCATGCAATAAAATAACCGTTTTGTCCGTTGTTGATTTTGGATAGAATTCATAATAAATATTGATGTTATTTACCTGCTGGTGCCCGGTTAACACAGCCTGTTCCATTTAATCCGCCTCCAACTCTTATTAAAAAATGGATGGCTATAATTTTCCCAAATACAATCTAATTACCCGCTAAAAAAAAATTACCAAAAATTTTTAAAATAAAGTGTTTGAATTTTTAGAAAATTATTAGTATAATAAAAAAAAACTAAAGGAGTTGATTTCCGATGGAAAAGAAATTACTTAATTCACCACAACAATCAAATGAAGAGATGGATTCAAAAATTGCTGAAATGGTGTTAAACAATGCCTTGCTCGAATTTCGCAAAGCAAAAATTCGGGAGGAAATCGATCACTCCTTACAGGAAAGAAATAAAGAAAAATTCCTAAAGCTGACAGAGGAATTAAAGAAAATTTCGTAGCTCACTAACCATAATTTTAATTTAAAAATCTGAACCCCTTTTCAATAAGAAAAGGGGTTCTTTGTGCTCTCTATTTTTTTGCCTAGCATTTTTTAAATACAACTTCTATCTATCATTTTGGCTGCATAGGATTTTGATAGAGGGAGGTACAAACCAATGAAAAAAAATAAGCCTTTTAGTTTGTTTATCCGGATCAATGGTGCAGTTTTATCGGTTATTTTCATTTTTATTCTAATTGCCGGAATGACGACAATCCTTTCGTTAAAAATGTCCTCGGATTCGGTAGGAGAAGTATTGGAAACATCTGATTTAAATAAACTATATCTTTACTTTTTTGGTAGTGAAAACAAATATTATATCCAAAATAGTAAAGATATTAAAGATATTCCATTAACAAAGGTTGGCTTTCAAATCGCAACCAATATAAAAATTAGCGATATTCGAACCTTCTTTGAAAGAGAATTGCCCGGTTTCGCTGAATTTAATACAAAAATTGAACTTGCCGGTCAAGGAACCGATTTAACCACACTACCAATCGAATCCGCACCACCGATGGATGTTTTATTAAAAGAAAGAGATATTGCCCAAAACGAATTAAATGAAAATGACTCAAACGAAAATAACAACACACCACCGCCAAGTCAAACCACAAATGGGAAACAAGTAGTGTTTATCTATCATACACATAGCTGGGAATCCTATCTGCCACTATTAAAGGGTGTTACAAACCCGGATGAAGCTGTTAGTTCCAACAATCGCGTTAATGTTGTGGGAGTAGGGGATTATTTGGTTAAGGATTTAGCTGCAAGGGGGATTGGCAGTGACAATAGCACAATTAATGCTACGCAAGAGCTTCACAAAAGAGGGTTGGATTATTACTCGGCTTACCAATTTTCAAGGGGCGTTGTGCAAGAGGCGATGGCTGGAAATCATGATTTGAAATTTATGATAGATATTCACCGTGATTCATTAGGAAGGCAAAAAACAACTACGACCATTAATGGGAAGAGCTATGCAAGGTTAGTTTTTATCGTCGGGCAGAATAACTCCAATTATGAAAAAAATACTATTTTGGCTAAAAACCTTCATAAGGCATTAGAAAAGAAATATCCAGGATTAAGCCGAGGGGTCGTTTCAAAAGATAAAAGTGAAGGAAATGGGGTTTACAATCAAGATCTTTCCCCACGGGCAATACTACTAGAAGTTGGGGGCGTCGATAACAATATGACAGAACTCCATAATGCAATCGATGCGTTTGCAGATGTGTTTAGTGAATATTATTGGCATATGAAAAATGCTAAAGCATTTTAACGGGAAAAGGAGGCCATGACTAGGCCTTCTTTTTGCATTTATGTAAATAAATGTTTTTAATGTGTTGAAAAATGTGATTGTTCAACATTTATTCACAAATTGTTCATATAGTTATATTGTTTATGGTACCAAGGTCAATTATGATGTGTATTGGAAAGGTTTTTAGGGGGTGGATAAAATGTTACCCGTTGAACGGAGAAAGCAAATTGTTACATGGTTGAACCAAGAGGGAGCCTTATCAATTTCAGAAATCAGTAAACGCCTCAATGTATCGGAAATGACGGTTTATCGAGATATTAAACCGCTACTTGAAGAAAAGAAAATTATCAAAACCTCAGGCGGGATATCTTTAACACCGATCACGAATGATTTCTTGAACGCTTGTACATATTGTTTAAAAGAATCGAATAATCGTCACCCTGTCCAAATCATTCTGAATGATTTACGGGTAGAACAATTATGCTGCCCACATTGCGGACTGCTTCGTTATAAAGATATTGAAAAGGATGTCTCGCAAATAATCTGCCGTGATTTCCTGAGCCATTCAACTGTGAGTGCAAGGATGGCCTATTACCTTATGGACGCTGATTTTAACTTAAGTTGCTGTCAGCCGCAGGTATTAACCTTTGAGTCACTAAAACATGCAGAGCAATTTCAAAAGGGATTTGGCGGAAACATTCGAAGGTTCCAAGAAGCAGTTGAGGAAATTCAGAAGAGAATGAATGGCGAACACGACTGCACCTGTCATAAGTAGATGCTGAACTACAAGGAAGGGAGGTGGAGCTATGAATGTAAAAAAGAAAAGCAGTCTATTTTTGCTTACGCTTATTATTTTCATTTGTTTATTTCCAACTATTTCTTCTGCACATGCTTATATTAAAAAATCAACACCAGTAGAAAATGAAATTTTAGAAAAATCACCATCTCAGGTCATGATTCAATTTGATGAAACGATCCAACCGGAGTTTAACTCCATTCAGGTATTTGATTCAGACGGGAAACGGGTGGATAAAAAAGATGGCCGGATTGATCCGAAAAAGCCATCGATTCTGGAAAGTGATTTAGAAAAAAATCTACAAAATGGAACGTACCGAATCGAATGGAAGGTTGTATCCAATGACGGACACCCTGTCCAAGGTGTGATTCCGTTTCAAATTGGAGAGAACAGCACAGGGAATGCTGTTATTCATCCAACATCAAAAGGGTACTCTCCCACCGTAGATTTAATCGTGATACGGTGGCTGCAATACATCAGTAATGCCTGTTATGTTGGTGTACTCTTTTTTGTCTTAGTAGTCATTTCAAAAGAATCTGTTGAAAAGCCATTAATCAAGACAGTAAAGTTTTCGTATATATTCTTATTGCTTAGTATCCTATTGAATTTGCCGCTTCAGGCAACGATTTTAACAAGCAGCAGCTGGATAGATGTATTTAATTTTTCAACCTTGCAAGATATGATTTTAAATACCCAGTTTGGAGATATGTGGCTTGTACAGGTGGTCATGCTTATTATCCTAGCGATTCCTACTTTTTTATTAAGCAGGAATATATCCAAAAATAATGTCCTTAATTGGATATGTCTTGTTTTGGGAATCTGTTTATTGCTAACGAAATCATTAACAAGTCACGCTGCCTCTACAACCAACAAATTTCTTTCGGTTTTGATTGATTTCGGGCATTTACTGGCTGCATCAGTCTGGATTGGAAGCTTAGTTGCAATGATTGTACTACTGCCATTGGTCAAAAGTTCTAAAACCAAGGATGTCTATTTAAATATCATCGGAAGATTTTATAAATGGGGCCTCATTCTGGTAGTACTTTTAGCGTTTACAGGAGTATTCAGCAGCCTTTCCTATATTCCAAATATATACTCCCTCACCCATACAGATTATGGGAAGGTGTTAGTTGGCAAGGTAATTTTACTTCTTTTCATGTTACTTTTAGCCGCTATTAACTTTTTAAAAGGGAGAAGGAGGAAGGCAAAGGGACTTACCGGTACGATTTGGAGTGAATTGTTGATTGGAGCAATGATTTTAATCCTCTCTGTTTTGCTTACCAATTTGCCGACAGCGATGTCCGCTCCTGGTCCTTTTTTAGAAACGAAAACAGCAAATCATGGAAATAAGGTGCAATTAAGAGTTACCCCGAATGTGATAGGCGAAAATTTATTTGAGGTTACGGTAAAAGATAAAAAAGGACAGCGTTTGAACGGGATTGAGCAAGTTACCCTTACGTTTACTTCTTTAGATATGAATATGGGGGTTAATACGGTTACCTTAAAGAAAAAAGCCGAAGGAATATACAGCCTCAAGGGCATGAGCCTTAATATGGCCGGCAGCTGGAGAGTGCATGTACATGTGCTAACAAAGTCGCTTGACACACTTGATAAAGATTTCCAATGTATAGTAGGAAGTCAATAATAATGAATGAGGAGAATTCAAATGAAAAAAATAGTAGGGAAGATGTCGAGAATTTTTATTCCAGCGGTGATTAGTTTATTTTTGTTTTCCAGTATTGCAAGTGCACATGTAACGGTTACTCCGAATACTTCAACAACTGGTGCATGGGAAACCTATACACTTAAGGTTCCAGTTGAGAAAAATGTTGCAACCACCAAAGTAACGGTAAAAGCACCAGCGGGAATCGAAATTATGTCTTATCAACCGGTAGCGGGCTGGAAATATTCAGCCGATAAGGATTCAAGTGGTAAGGTAAGAACCTTTACATTTGAAGCAACAGGGGAAGGAATTCAAGCTGGACAATTCCAACAATTTGTCTTTGTTGCTAAGAACCCAGATAAAGCTACAAAAGCAGCATGGGATGCTTTCCAATATTATAAAGACGGAAGTGTCGTAGAGTGGACGGGGGATGAAAATTCAGATTCTCCACATTCCATAACGGATATTGTTACTGCAACTTCTACAGATCATCACGATTCTCAGCCTGCTGCCCATGAAGATAAGAAGCCTGCAGAAACAACAACAGAAAAGTCTAAATCAAACAACGCACTTCCAATCGCAGCCATCGCGATATCTGCTGTGGCACTTGTACTTTCATTACGTAAAAGAGGGTAAATACTACACAAAAGACCGGGGTTTCACTACCCGGTCTTTTTACATAACCACACTATCAGGAGTTGTCTTCTGATTTGTCTTTTTTACTGCTTGGACTAAAATTTTAAAGCCTTTTAAGGAACGCTGGAAAATTGGACTTTGAATAAAGGTGTATAAAAATGTTGCAATAAAGACGGGTCCACCTAATACTAAGCCCATAATTAAGACAAGACTTTCAACAATCATCCGTGCCTGACTAACGGAAAATCTTGTTTTGTCGGAGATGGATAACATAAAACCATCGCGCGGGCCTGCTCCAATCCCTGCTGCAACATACATTCCCCCGCCAATCCCGGTAATGACGACGCCGGATAGAAGAATCAGGTAGTCCACCCATGTATGGGTTGCACGTGGAAGGATATCTAGCCAGAGGAAAAAATCCATGACCGGACCAATAATCAAAGCATTTAAGAAGGTTCCGATATTGATATACCTTCTGTCAGCTACAAAAGATACAATAACAAGGAGCAGTCCGCAAATGACTGACCATGTGCCAATCGAAAGACCAAAATGATTGTATAAAGCAACATTCAAAACTTCCCATGGATGTAACCCAACATGCTTCACCTTAACTGCAATCGCATTTCCTAGTCCAAAACAGACTAACCCCGCGAAAAATAAAAAATATCGAAAAAGGATAACCACCACTTTAACCCCCAAAACTCAAACTGGACTTATCAGAATTTTGAAACCTATCTTACGATTTTAAAATATAGCGATAGTATTAGCAATTCATTTTTTTGAAATCCGCTAATATCCGTTAATAAATGTTTGTTAAAATAGTTTTGAATTGTTTTATAATTAAGAGAGTGAAAATTTTCAATCAGATAAAATATTATCCTGAAAAACTAATAGCATGAGGTGATTGGTAATGAAACTGGTTGCAGCAGAAAAGCTTCAGAAAATGACGACAAGCATCTTTCAAGAGGTTGCTGACCGTAAGCAGCAGGCCATAAGGAATGGAAAAGATGTAATTGATTTAAGCGTTGGGAGTCCTGATTTACCGCCCCCTGAATTTGTGGTTGAAACGTTAATTGACTTTGCCAAGGATAAAAGCAAATACGGTTATACCTTAAAGGGAATTGCTGAATTTCATGAAGCGGTAAGTTATTTTTATCGGCATCGCTATGGAGTCAACCTTAACCCAGAAACAGAGGTACTGCAGCTTATGGGGTCCCAGGATGGGCTAGCGCATTTGGCTACTGCTATTTGCAATCCTGGTGATTATGTATTAGTCCCGGACCCGGGTTATCCGATTTACGAAGCAAGTGTAACGATTGCGGGGGGTGTGGTTTATCCGATGGCGTTGCTTGCGGAAAACCACTTTCTGCCACAGCTTGATGAAATACCGTTAGAGGTTTTAGAAAAGACGCGGATGATGATTCTGAGCTATCCCGGTAACCCGGTGACGGCCCTAGCTGATCAGGACTTTTTTGAAAAAGTAATACGGTTTGCCAAGCAGCATAATATTTTGATTGTTCATGATTTTGCTTATTCAGAATTAATTTTTGATGGTCATCCGCAAATTAGTTTTATGTCGGTTCCGGGAGCAAAGGAAGTTGGCATTGAATTTAATTCTCTTTCGAAAACCTTTAATATGGCTGGCTGTCGGATTGGCTATGTTGTCGGAAATGAAGAGGCGCTGAAAATTCTCGGTGCATTAAAATCGCATATTGACTATGGCATTTTTTATCCCATTCAACAAGCAGCCGTCAAGGCACTAACTTCGGACTTTACATCACTAAGTAATCAGCTGAAGGAGTACGAAATTCGCCGCGATGCGTTAATTGCTGGTCTTGAAAAAAGCGGCTGGAGTGTACCGAAATCTCCTGCGACCATGTTTGTTTGGGCGAGGATTCCGGAGGGGTGGACCTCTCGCCAATTCTCCTTTGAATTGATTGACCAGGCAGGGGTAGCTGTTATTCCAGGTGATGCCTTTGGGCAATTGGGTGAAGGCTATGTACGGATTGCGATGGTGCATCCTCCGGAACGTTTAACGGAAGCGGCAGAACGGATTCATGTATTCTTAAAGGAACACTCGTATAGTGTGAAGTAATGATTTTCATAAGCTATCTAGAGGTATTTCTTCTATTCTCACTTACTTAATCATATATCTATGTAAAAGGCCTTCAATTTAGGTAATTGAAGGTTTTTTATTTGGAAAGGGAAAGAGGGAAAATAATGCCAAGCGGAATGCACCAAGTAGTTTTAGATTTGCCCATCGAAGTGGTTTGGGGGTTCGTGAAGGATATGGATCATTGGGCGCCACTTGTCCCTGGCTATATTCACCATGAAAAATTAGATAACCGCAGTTCTACATGGGAATTTAAAAGTGACATCGGGATTATGAAAAAAAAAGTTAAATTATTAGTTGAAATAACGGAGTGGAATGAGCCGACAAAAGTGTCCTTTACCTTAAAAGGAATAAAAGAAAAATATAGTGGCGGGGGCTACTTTAAGGCGGAAGCTCTCAGCGCAAACAAAACCAAAATGACAGGATTCTTGGATGTTAGTGCAAGCGGCGCTACAGCACCAATGGTCAATTCAGTTTTAAAAAATTCCATTCCAAAGCAGGCAGAGGAGATGGCTCTAGCGATCTCCACAAAATTGGAAGAATTAAGGCGAGTATGAGAATATGAAAAACCCCGGATCATTAAGTCCGGGGTTTTTCATATTTAAAAAATAAAGTTAAGAAAATCTTAAGCATCGAATGATACAGTTAGTCCAAATTAGAAAACTTTGATTTTTATTGATATAGGAGGAGTTTCGATGCAAAAAGGTAAAGGAGCGAAAATCATTCTTGCTGCATCCCTGGTCAGTATGGGTTCGTTCTCATACATCCCTTCAACCTACGCTGCCACCATGGATCAAACAGCAGTTCCGACGAATTCTCTGGAGCAAAATCCAAATACTTTATCAGGATTAGAAATTGTCGGCGTTCCACTTGATCAAACCTTTTCTCCTAGTCTCAAGGAGTACTCGGCAACCGTAGAAAATAATATTCCGGAAATTAACTTGGCTATTAAAAGTGAAAATCCTGAAGCAAGTTTAACAGTAAATGGTCAGCCTTTCCATGATGGATTATACACAATTCATACGAGAGAGAACACATTTGAAATAGCTGTTAGGGATGGAAGTCATTCTGTCAATACGTATAAACTTACCGTTAACAGAAAACAAAATAATAATAATCTGCTGAAAAATATTAAACTATCAAAGGGAGAGTTATCGCCTAAATTTGATTCATCCATAGTGGATTACAGTATCAAGGTAGATAATGAGGTGAAAACCCTTACGGTTACTCCAGAATCTATGAAGAAAACTTCCAGCATTCAGATCAATAATAAACTGTTTAAGGGTGAGAGGGATACCGTATCGCTGCCAGAAGGAAAATCAATTATAACTATTTTGGTTACGGCTGAAAATGGTGAAATGAAAACCTATACTTTACATGTAACAAGGGAGCGTAAACAAGCAAGCAAACCTCCTGTTTCACCAGCCCGAACGGTAAAAGCTGCAAATAATTCAAAAGCAAGTGGATCAAATAGAGGGATGAATCAAATACAGAAAACCATTCCAACTAAGAGCGTTACCCCTGTGAGTACTCAGAACAATCGCTCAACAAGTCAGACTCAAGCCACCGTTCAAAAAATAAATAAAGCAACCTTATCCTCTCTAACAGTATCGACAGGTACTTGGAATAAGGATTTTATTACAGACGAATATACCTACCATTTATCAGTTGCGAGTGATGTGAAATCCCTTACCATCAAGCCGACAGCGAAATACAGCGATTCCACCGTCAAAATTGAAGGTGGAAGCAGTCAAAATATTAAGCTGGATGGTAAAAAAACGATTATTTCTGTAGTTGTAAGCAATGGGGAAGACCGAAAAACGTATGTTTTGATTTTTAAGAAAAAAGTTGAAAAAAGTACATCCTCTTCAACGAATAATGATACCGCAGATTCAACTGTAAGTAGTGAAGCTAGTACCCAAGTTACCAATTCAAATAATAACCTAACGACAGTACAAACAAGTGCATGGCAGGGAAAAGGAAATCATCAATCTATATCCTTTTGGGGAAGGATTACGGAGAGTATTAGTCAATTTTTTAGTAAATTATTTTAAAAACGAAAAAAGCCTGGCTTTCAGCAGGTTTTTTTCGTTTTAACAATTAACAGGATAAAACCAGTAATGTGTTGGTTCAGAAGGATCATGAATAATGAAAACGCTTTTTTAATTTAATAGGGTAAAATTTTATAAAAAGGAAGGATTTTTATTCTACAATTTCCGAAAATTATGTTATATTATTATTTAAAAATTTATTAGAATTTTTCGATTAAGGGAAGGTGAGAACATGACAACGGAATTAAAAGTAAATGACAGCAGTCTTCCATTGCGTAGAGATGTCAAATTACTTGGCCAAATGCTTGGTGAAATCCTTATCAGTCATGGTGGGGTAGAGCTATTCGAAAAAGTTGAAAAAATTAGAAACATGTGTAAATCCCTCCGAAATCAGTATGAAGAAGAAATCTATACCGCTTTAAAAAAGGAAATCTCCACCTTAAGTAATCCAATGCGTATGCAAGTGGTCCGAGCTTTTTCCATGTATTTTCATTTAATCAATGCAGCGGAACAAAACCATCGGATTCGCAGACGCAGGCAGTATCAATTGGAGTCAGAAAACGTTCAACCTGCATCAATTGAAAGTGCGATCCTCTCATTAAAAGAAAACCATATATCGAAAGAAGTCATTCAGGAAGTTCTAAAAACGTTGTCACTTGAGCTTGTGATTACTGCCCATCCAACAGAAGCAACAAAGCGGTCGATTCTTGAAATCCAACAGCGGATTGCTGCAATTTTGGAGAAGCTTGATAATCCAATGCTGACAAAAAGAGAGAAAAAGAAGCTCGAAGAGGGTTTATTTAATGAGATAACCATACTTTGGCAGACCGATGAATTACGGCATAACAAGCCGTCCGTAATGGATGAAGTCCGCAATGGCCTCTATTATTTTGATCAAACCCTTTTTGAGGTTCTTCCTGAAATCCATTATGAGGTAAAAGACAGCCTTGAAAGAAATTACCCTGAAGAAAAATGGGACGTTCCAAATTTTCTCCGTTTTGGTTCATGGATTGGCGGGGATCGTGATGGAAACCCAAATGTTACTCATGATGTGACTTGGGAGACTTTAATTCGCCAAAGAAGAGTGGTGTTAAAGAAATATAAAGGGGTCCTGACCGATTTAATGAAGCGGTACAGCCATTCCACTACAAGGGTAGACGTAAGTGAAGAACTCCTGCAACTGCTGGAGGCGCAAGAAGATAAGTATTTAACGGAAGATAAAAAGTGGCCAGTTAAAACGGAGGTTTATCGCCGAGTATTTGCGGTTATGATTGAACGGGTGAGACAGGTAGGGAAATCTGAGGTTGGTTATCAATCGGCTGAAGAGCTGTTAAAGGATTTATACGTCATTCAAAGCAGCTTAAAAAGCCATCACCCTGCTGCCCATGAATTGCGGTCCATTCGAAAGTTAATTCGCCAAGTCCAGTTGTTTGGCTTTCACCTTGCAACTCTCGATATCCGAAATCATAGCGGTGAGCATGAAGCTGCGATTACTGAAATCTTAAGGAAAGTAAGAATCACAGAAAACTATGCCGAGCTTTCCGAAGAAGAGAAGCTTACTATTTTGCAGAATATTTTAATCGACCCTCGTCCGCTTCTTTTGCTAAATGAAGATTATTCAGAAGAAACACAGGAAATGATTAAAGTATTTCAAATGATTAAAAAGGGTCATGAAGTATTTGGAAAACGTTCCATTTCTGTTTATCTTGTAAGTATGACAAAATCTCCAAGTGACCTGTTAGAGGTACTAGTTTTGGCAAAAGAGGCTGGAATTTACCGTCTCCATGCAGATGGTACTTTGGAAAGCCATTTGAATGTGGCCCCGCTTCTTGAAACCATTGATGATTTATCTGCAGGACCAACGATTATGGAAACACTTTTCAAAATGCCGTTATATCGTAATCATTTACAGTTTTTAGGTGACCGGCAAGAAATTATGTTAGGTTATTCAGATGGAAGCAAAGATGGTGGAACTTTAACTGCCAACTGGAAACTTTATAAGGCCCAAATTGAAATTCATGAGATGGCCAAACGTTATGAGATTGGACTGAAATTTTTCCATGGCCGCGGTGGTTCTCTTGGACGTGGGGGCGGTCCATTAAACAAGAGTATTTTATCACAGCCAGCTGAAACAATCGGTGATGGCGTGAAAATTACTGAACAAGGTGAAGTATTGTCTTCGAGATATTTACTTGAGGACATTGCCTATCGAAGCCTTGAACAAGCAACATCCACACTGCTTAAGGTTGCTACACATGTATCAAAAGACGCTGATCAAGGGAAATTACGAAATTCTGAATGGGAAAAAGCGCTTGATGAAATATCAAGTGAATCTTTAGGAAAATATCAATCGCTCGTGTTTAATGATCCTGATTTTCTTACTTATTTTAACCAAGCCACACCACTCCGGGAACTTGGGGATTTAAATATCGGTTCAAGACCAATGAGCCGGAAAAAACAGGGGAGATTTGAAGATTTACGGGCGATTCCATGGGTATTCGCATGGACGCAAAGCCGTCAGCTGTTGCCTGCTTGGTTTGCTGCGGGGACTGGTTTAGACAATTTTGCCTCAAAGAATGGGAAGAATTTGACTTTGTTACAGGAAATGTATCAAAAATGGCCTTTCTTCCAATCGACAATTGATAACTTGCATATGGCTTTGATGAAGGCAGATCTTACAACCGCCAAGGAATATTTGTCACTCGTTGAGGATCAAACCATTGCTGAGAGAATTTTTACCACTATTCTTGAGGAATTTGAAAAAACAAAAGCCATTCTATTAAAAATAACTGGTGATCAAGAATTGCTTGATCATACGCCAAATATTAAGGAATCAGTCTATAGACGTAACCCATACGTTGATCCGTTGAACTTTTTACAGGTTGAGTTAATAAAAGAATTACGCAGCCAGAACGAGCCTAATGACGAATTGTTAACGGAGGTATTACTAACCATCAGCGGAATTTCTGCAGGACTACGAAATACTGGTTGATAAAAAAAAACAAACTCTTGATTACGAGAGTTTGTTTTTTCTATTTTAATGATTCTGAAAATTATATATACTATTAATAAAAATAGAAATCGGGTGAATAGGTTGGCGACTTATAGTCATTCAAGTATTTTATCAGAAAACGAGATTGATTTTTTATTGGATTTATTGCCTATTTCACAAAGCCGAATACCCGATATTTACATATTTGAAGGCTGGCAGGAAATTGCCACACTATCGGGAAATCTATCTTCTCGCTATTATTTACTAAAGCATCTTGTCAAAACTTCTATTTTTTCGAGCTATAATTATCAACAATGCAAAATTTTTATCTATTTATTCAACCTGCCCTACCATGATCCATTATTAAAAAAGCTGCACGGCGTTTTTTGCTTATTTCATGAAATGCGCCATCATCATCAATTCACTACAAATAAACATAAGTTTTTACAGGCACTATCAGGCCCCCCATTACTAGGTTCATCTTATTCATTTTCATGGGTGGAAAAAGATGCAAATAAGCATGCCATCAAGTGGATGCGCAGAAATCGAAACAAAATAAATCATCAATTTCAGCTGCATTTCCATCAATGGGATATTAGAGTGAATGAAGAAAATAAACTAAGAATACTTCCGGGCTAAAAGTTTTTTGAAGATGCAATCAAACTGATTGGGTCTTCTTTTTTTTGAACAAATTGTTAAATTTCGGGGAAAAATAGCCTTTGAAATATAAATGTAATATTATCATAACTTTTTTGACAAATTTAGATGATATACTACTAATTGCAACAAAAAAAGTAATTATTGGGTCATTTGTATGAAAATGACCATATACATAATGATAGAATTTATGGTTAATAGACGAGAATACATAGAAATTTGTCAAATGCTTGGCTTGGATTTTGTCGAAATTCAATGGAAAATTTGGCAATGGGAAAGCAGGGAATCAATTGAAAAAGAAACTAACCGTACTTAGTACGCTTGTAATGCTTGGATTTGGAAGTGCCTATTCCATTCCAGCTGTAAAAGCTGCACCAAATAACGATTTACAAAGTATTAAAGGTCAACGTTCGGGAGTTCAAGCAGGTATTTCAAAAGCAAATGCTGAAGTTACTAAGGTGCAAAGTGATCTTGCTAGATTAATAGATCAATCAAACCGAGTCGATCAGGCGATTAAAGATAATAATTCCATGATGGCGAAAACAGAAAATAACATTAAGGATTCGAAATCCCAGGTTCAGAAAATAGAGCAAGAAGTTGCTGTTATAAAGAAAAGAATTGATACACGCAATGAAATCTTAAAAAAGCGTGCCGTATCATACCAAGAAAGTGGCGGAACAGTTAGTTATCTAGATGTCTTGTTAGGTGCCTCCAGCTTTAGTGATTTTATTGATCGAATTGGTGCTGTTTCTACATTTGTTCAAGCAGATCAGAATTTTATAAAACAGTATGAAGATGATAAAAAGGAAGTTGAAGTAAAACAAGCTGCCGTTCAAAAAAAGCTGACAGAGCTAAAGGAAATGAAAACAGAACTTGAAGGTATGCATGAGCAGATTTTGGATCAAAAAAAGGAAAATGATACATTAAAGGAAAAACTGAAACAAAAAGAACAAGAACAATTGGATCGTATTGCGAAACTAAAAGGAAAAGAAAAGCAACTTGCCTTAAAAGAATATGAAATGATTCATGCAAATGATGTTGCACCTGCACCTGCATCTGCACCTGTATCTGATGACAAAAATAGTTCAGATAATAATAGCAACAGTTCAAATTCTGACAATAATTCTAGTAACTCTTCTTCTTCATCCAATCAGTCCGATTCAAATGATAATACTCCAGTAGCGACTCACTCCGGTTCAAGCGGAAGTGTTCAAGATGTCATTACTGCTGGAAATAAATATATTGGAAATTCCGTGTATGTCTTCGGCGGCGGACGTTCAGCATACGATGTTGCCCATGGAAGATTTGATTGTTCAGGCTTTGTTCATTGGGCCTTTGCACAAGCTGGATATAATATTGGTTCAAGTACGGATTCCTTAAAGTATGCAGGCAGACAGGTTCCTTCAAGCCAAATGAAGCCGGGAGACCTTGTATTCTTTAACACATATAAGACAGATGGACACGTTGGAATTTATGTTGGCGGCGGAAAATTCATCGGTTCCCAAAGCTCGACAGGTGTGGCAATTGCGTCCATGTCAAATAGTTATTGGAAATCAAGATTTAACGGCCGCGTTGTTCGAATTATTGAATAAAAACAAAAAGAGAAGCGGGAAGCCCCGCTTCTCTTTTTGTTTTTGGGAATTTTGCTAGTACCGTGTTTGAACTGCTTGCAAAACTTTCCTTTATTAATATAAAAATTCCACTGAGAGTTAAAAAACTATAAGGACAAATCTGTATGTTTTATGTTTGCTCGTCAAAACCATCACCATTTCTTTGAATGCTTCAAAAATTTTTCTTTAATCTGGTAAGCTTTCTTTTCCAAAGGCTACTTCTTTTTCTGCACCTTCATCTTGATTGGTGGGATGGATCGTTTCAGCTTTGGTAAATTCCGGCTTCCAAGCGATACAAATGGCTCCACCAATAATTCCAAGAATGGTTCCGACTAAAATACCTCCAAGTGCTCCCATAATGGATAAAACTGACGAGAAAATCGCCAAGATTCCAAGAAGCGAGGAGAGCTTGGGCATAATATAGGACAAGACTCCCATTAATAGTGTCAGGCCGCCCCCCAAAAGGGGAAATAGGACAGAAGTAGCTGAAAAGCCATTCGAATGGGGATTATTAAATAAAAAAGGATTTACATTCAGAAAGTCGAATTTCCTGGAAATTGGAATTTGGCTTCTTTTTTGGATAAAAATAACTTTATTCTGGCAAGATAAGGTAACAATGTTAGGGGTTGTTTGGTCCATGGTAACTTTCTCATTCTTCCTAATCGCACTATTTCTAACTGGACTTCTTGCCCTATTTGATACGCAGCTATTTGGATACACCTTTATTTCAGCTATACATCATTTACTTTTTTCAGAAATTGCTGCTGGCAGATATATTGTCATAACTGGAGCGATAGTGGGCCTTATTTCGAGTGTTGTCATCGATATACGGATTTATTTATCGAAAAGAAAAGGTAAAAATACGGAAGGGAATCAAGTTTCGTAATGGAAAAAGAAAATATATCTTTAGGTCAACTCCTGACACTTCTTATTAACTTCTTATTGGGAAGTGCGATTGTTGTTGGAATTGGCGGTGATGCCAAAAATGATGCATGGCTTGCGGTAGGGTTATCCACTTTTTTAGGAGTTGGGGTTATTTGGTTTTTTTATACTTTAACAAATCAGCTTGAAGGTAAGAATTTGTTTCAAATTATGGAGTTTTGCATCGGGAGAAAACCGGCCATTATTTTAACCTTCCTTTATATTATTTATTTTATATATATTTCAAGTAGAGTGGTAAGGGATTTTGGAGAATTAATGGCTTCTGCAATTATGCCTAACACTCCGATTGAAGTTTTTTCGATGACATTTTCTCTCCTAATGGGGTATGTAATCTATCTTGGTATCGAAGTGCTTGCACGAACCTCTGAAGTTTTTACTCCATATTTATTTATTTTTTATCTATTATTAGCTATTTTTTTATTTGCAAGCGGCAATGCAAATATTGAGCAAATTCAACCAATCCTTGGAGAAGGGATTACACCTATTTTTAAAACTCTTTTTAAGGATTTGATTTTTTTCCCATTTGGTGAACTGATATCCTTCACTGTCATCTTTTCGAGTGTTACAAACAAGAAGTACAGTCTGAGATTTTCATTTATTGGGGTGGGAATTGCCTCCTTTTTACTTATGATTGCCTCTTTTTTAATGATTATCACGCTTGGAGTCGATTCAATGCTCCGCTCCAACTTCCCGCTTTTAAGTACAGGAAGGAATATTTCGGTAGGAAATTTTATTGAAAGAATCGATGCGATTGTTGTTTTCATTATGATGTTGGGAATCTTTGTGAAAGGGACCATTTTTCTATTTGGTGGTTTAAAGGGGTTAGAATATATTTTTCAGCTACCCTATCGTTATTTTGTACTCCCGATTTCTACACTTATAGCTTTATTTTCGGTGCTTGTATCCATTGATTTTGCTGATCATATCCAAGAAGGTTTGAAAATAGTTCCTTATTACTTACATTTTCCTTTCCAATTTTGTATTCCAGTGATTCTTTTCATTATTTTACTTTGGAAGCAAAAGAAAAAAAGGTCTAGTTAAATTGAGGTGTTTTCCTTATGTCTCCGATAAAACCGATTCGTAGTTTGCGCAAGAAAAAAATGAAAATGGATGATTATTGGAAGGAACTTCAACCACAGAATAGTGAGAATAATGGTACAATTACACACTTTTCGTTCCAAGAGTTAAAAAGTGAATTGGAATTTTCTTTTGGAAAGTCTGCTGATTTTCGGAGTGTTATGGCAGAGATTGACCATAAGGGAGCATTGCTAATTTATCTGGAAAGCATGGTGGATACGAAGACCTTGAAGGAAACGACTCCAAATTTATTTTCATCCCATTTTAATGAGGGGGGCTCCTTAAATTCGATTGAGGAACTTACTTCACTATGTAAAAAGGTTTTTGGAGGGACAGATTATCAGCTTTTAGGGACAAGGGAAGAAATTTGCCGGGCTGTATTAAATGGATCCATTGTAATCGTTATTGAGACAATCGAGAGAGCCATTTCTATTGGTATGACTAGTGATGAAAAAAGGTCGGTTACCGAACCTAGTACACAAACGGTGATAAGGGGACCAAAGGATGGGTTTATTGAGTCACTTTCAACCAATGTCAGTTTAATTAGAAGAAGGATTCGTAATAAAAATTTATATTTTGAGTCTTTTATTATAGGGGAAGATACGCAAACCACAGTATATATAGGATATATAAAAGGCATTGCGAATGAAGCCATACTGCAAGAAGTGCGAAACCGGTTAAAAAAAATAAAAGTCAGTGCCATCTTTGAATCGGGGAATATAGAAGAATTAATTGCTGATAAAACTTTTACCTTATTTCCTCTAGCCCTAAACACGGAACGTCCTGACACGGTTGCTGCTAATTTAATCGATGGAAAAATTGTCATCTTAATTGATGGAACCCCTTTTTGTTTACTTGTACCGGCTGTTTTAGTGGACTTTTTTGAAATTTCAGAGGATTATTATCAGCCATTTTTATTAGGGACATTTTTAAGGGGGATTCGTTATCTGGCATTTATGATTGCGCTGTTAACCCCTTCCCTATATGTTGGAATACTAACCTTTCATCATGAATTACTGCCGACCACCTTGCTGCTAAGTGTCATTGCCCAGCGCCAGGGTGTACCTTTCCCAGCTGTGGTTGAGGTTTTAATTATGGAGGTTACGTTTGAAATTTTACGCGAAGCAGGAGTGAGGATGCCACGGACGGTTGGGCAGATGGTTTCGATTGTTGGGGCTCTCGTCATCGGTCAGGCGGCTGCTGAGGCAGGCATCATCTCCAATATAATGATTATTGTTGTCGCGATCACGGCTATTGCCAATTTTGTCTCTCCGGTATACAGTTTTGCGTCTGCTTCAAGACTATTAAGGTTTATGCTTGTATTTTTTGCTTATATTTTAGGATTATATGGCGTTCTGATCGTCTTAGTCGCAATGGTTGCTCATTTAAGTTCTCTTCGTTCTTTTGGCGTTCCCTATTTGTCACCTATTGCTCCAATAATTGTTGAGGATCAGAAGGATGTTTTTTTTAGAATTCCTTATTGGGCTATGAAAAAAAGGCCTAAATATTTAAGAACGGAATTGGAAACTAAGGTTTTTTCAGAAGCCTCGCCAAGCCCTCCGCAATCGGAAGGTGGGAATAATGCTTGAGGAATAAATTATTTTGCTGGATTATTATTTGTAATTTTCTATTAACAGGCTGTTGGGATCAACGGGAGTTATCAGAAATTTCGGTGGTAACTGGTATGGCGATCGATAAAAGTGATGAAGGGAAATATTCTTTAACTAGTGAAGGAATCTCTGCCGAAGAATTGAATCCAAAAACCGGGACAGGTTTGACCCCCTCGATTGTTTTTACTCTTCACGGTAATACCATTTCTGAGCTCTCGCAAAAAATGAATGTGGGTGCTTCAAAAAATGTGATCTATTCACATATGCAGACTTTGATTATCGGAGAAGAGGTTGCAAAAGAGGGGTTAATGGAATTTATTGATTTTTTGGAAAGAAATCGTGAAGTACGGGATGATTTCAATATTATCATTGCTCATAATGTGAGTGCTGCTGATGTATTAAAGGTTACTTATCCCATTCAAAAATCGTCATCCTTAAAGCTGCACGTTCAGATCGATTCCATGGTACAGAACTGGGGAGGTGACCCAGATATAAGGTTAAATGATGTCGTCCAAGCCTTTACTTCGCCTGGTAGACATCCGGTAATGGCAGCGGTAACCATACAGGGAAATTCAGAAGAGGGCAGCAGTGTAGAAAATATGAAAGAAGTAGCTCCAAAAGCAATGGTGGTCCTTGATTCACTCGCCATTTTTAAGAACGGCAATCTTCTTGATTTTTTACCACTTAACGATACACGGAATTATTTATGGGTTGAGGATAAAATAATTCGTACCGTTTTGTCCGTCCCTTGTCAAAAAAATAAATACTTTGCAGTAAGGATTTACAATTCAAAAACTAGAGCGAAGGCAAGAATGATAAGAGGGTTACCTGTTATTAATATAAATGTCAGGTCAGAAGCATATTTGGACGGTACTCAATGTGCAAAAGATATGACAGAAATCAAAACTTATGAGCAATATGAAAAGTTCACCGAGAAAATGATTGAAAAAAACATGATGCAAACTATTCAAAAGGTTCAAGAGGAATACAAAACAGATATTTTTGGTTTTGGTGAAGAAATGTACCGTCAGGATTATCGGAATTTCAAAAAGGTTCAAGATCATTGGGATGAGCTGTTTCCCGATGCCATTATTAATGTCCATGTAAAGGTACAATTAAGAAGGTCGGGTATTCGGACCAAAAGTCTTCTAAATAACTCTAAATAACACGCCCATCTGCCTGAAAAGATGGGCTTATTCTTTTTTTTCAAAATTGGGTAATAGGGATAAGTGTCTAGTGCACATTTCTAGGTGCCTGAATAGGATATATAGAATTTAAATAAGGAGGTAATGAAAATGACTGGTGCAGGCTTTGCAGGCGGCGGCTTTGCCCTTCTAGTAGTATTATTTATTTTGTTAATCATTATCGGAGCTTCATGGGTAATATAAAAATCAGGAGGTAATGAAAATGTTTGGATATGGTGGATATGGTGGTTTTGGCGGCGGATGCTGCGGTGGTTTCGGATATGGTGGAGTAGGTTGTGGCTGGGGCGGCGGTTTCGCGTTAATCGTTGTCTTGTTCATCCTATTAATTATTGTAGGGGCGGCTTGCTTCTATTAAAATTTGATATGAAACGTGTATTTAATAAGCGCAGCGATTTATACAATCGCTGCTTTCTTTCATTTTATAAATGGACAAACTATCCATATTTACCATGGAAATGATTAAAGGTTGGGTGAGCATGGAATCCATGTTAAGGTTATATCAGAGCAAAACACTAGATAAAGGGGGAACTGAATATGAAACTTATTGTGAGTGTTTTTATGACGGCATTCCTTTTTCTTTTCATGCTTGTTCAACCTGGACTATTGGGGCGTGTTGATGCACAAACTCTTGAAACTGTAAAAATTTATAAAGTTCATGATGAAACACCAGTTCAAGTCGCACTTAAATATGGTGTTTCCAAATCAAAAATTATAAAAGTTAATGGAATTAAAAATAATAGACTTACCCCAGGTGAAAAAATTATTATTCCAAAGCAGATTTCTCAAAAAGAAAAGGATTTACTTGCAAGATTAGTGACAGCAGAAGCAAAAGGTGAGCCTTATAAAGGGAAAGTGGCAGTTGCTGCTGTTGTGTTAAATCGAGTGAAAAATGACCAATTTCCTGATTCTATTCACCAGGTGATTTATCAAAAAAGGCAGTTTCAACCTGTTGCCAATGGGATGATCAATAAGCCTGCTGTTGAAGATGCAAAAAAAGCAGTGAATGAGGCTCTGGCCAAAAACGGACAAATAACCGATGCCTTATATTTTTATAATCCGGATAAAACTGACAGCAAATGGCTTCGATCTAAGAAGACAATTAAAAAAATAGGTCATCATCGGTTTGCTATATAGAACCCTCTTGATCAATCAAGAGGGCTTTTGCTTTGTCCAGCGCCAACGTCTAGCCCCTCAAGGTTGCTTCGGCTTTTCTCTTCTTTCCATTTTTCAAATTCATCTAATTCCCCTGATATTTTTTTGATAGCGTATCCGATTACTGCTGCATCATCGACAATTCCTAATCCAACAATAAAATCGGGAATCATATCGATTGGGGAAACAAAATAGAGAATAGCGCCTATAACAGTCGCCATTGTACTCTTGGAAATATTTCTATAATCGCCTTTGGAATAGGCTTTAATTAGTTCAATCAAGAGTTCGATCTTACCGAAAGCGTCCCCTAATGAATTTTTCTTTTCTTTCACTTTGGTTGTTGCTTGTTTCATTAATTCATTTGTTTCTTGTTTCTGATTGATGAATTCCAATGCTTTGTCTTTATATTTAGTGAATTCTTTTTCGATTTTTTCTTTATTACCGAACAATATAATCACTTCCTTTTAAGGAATACATGGTTAGTTTACCACGAATGAGTAATAAAAAAACACGAGGTGCGTTTACACACCTCGTGTTTTTAATTTAAGCCGAAACTAAATTTCCTAACACAATTTCATCCACTTCGTCGCCTTCAAGTGTCTCCTTTTTTAATAAAGCATGCACTAATTGCTGATACTGTTGATGATGGTTTTGAATTAGGGTTTGGGCTTTTTCTAATCCTTTGTCAAAAAGTTCCTGCATCTTTGCTTCTTTATCTTGTTTATTAAATGTAAGAGTAAATCCATTTTGGAGCATTCCTGTATCAACCATTTGTTCAATAATTTGTTTTGCCTGCTGGACATCACCGCTAACACCAATACTATGTTCACCCAGCATCAATCTTTCAGCCACACCGCCGGCTAAAATCATTGCAATCCGCTCAAGTAAATCACTAGTGGTTGATAAATGAAGTTCTTTTGGAATTGGAGCAACATAGCCAAGTGCATCACCACGAGGAATGATGGTGGCTTTTCTAACAGAACCCGGTTTTGTAACAGAAGCAACTAGCGCATGTCCTGCTTCATGAATGGCTACACGGCGCTTGGTTTCAGAATCCTGTAAGGTACGTGATGTGCTTCCTAAAATTGTACGGTCTAGTGCATAATCAAGGTCTTCCTTATAAATCATATCTTTGCTGTTTCGAACAGCACGTCGGCTTGCTGTTTCAAATAAATATTGAAGCTCGGCACCAGAAAAACCAGATGTGCTCTCGGCTAAGTCATCCAATGAGGCAAGAACATCTTTAGCGATTGCCTTTCCCTTTGTATGAATAGCGATAATTTCCTTTCTTCCCTTTGTGTCTGGAAGAGGAACATGGAATGAGAAGTCAATCCTTCCGGGACGCAAGAATGCATCATCGAGCATATCTTTACGATTGGTTGCTGCGATAAATAGGATCCCGTCATTGTCATGACCGCCATCAAGCTGTACAAGAAGCTCTGTTAATGTTTTTTCAGCCTCTTCCCCGCCATGTGCTTTTCTTTTTCCAGCAAGAGCATCCACCTCATCAATAAAGATTACAGCTGGACTTTGCTTTCTTGCTGCTTGGAATAAAGAACGAACCCTGCTGGCCCCGACACCGACAAATAGTTCATTAAAGGCTGATCCGCTAGCGGAAAAAAATGACGCATTTAGCTCGTGTGCCATGGCTTGGGCTAATAATGTTTTACCAGTACCTGGAGGTCCGTATAACAGAACTCCTTTAGGCGGTTTAATCCCTAATTTTAGTGCTCTTTCCGGCTCCTTTAAGGTTGAGAGGGTTTGTAAAATTTCTTCCTTCATTTCCTCTCCAATACCTCCAACATCATCTAGTGTAGTGGAAGGTAGAGTACGTGCTTTCGCAACACTATTTTTCATGGAGTTGCCTATCCCGAAACCGCCCTTACTCTTTTGCAGGGCGAATGCTGCTCCGGCAAGAAGAATAATGACACCGCCAAGTACCCATTTTCCGTATGGGCTGCTATCCGAATAGGAATAATTAACATTATATTTTTCAACTAGCTTGTCTACCATTTGGCTGTTAGGGGGAACATGGGAAATATATTGAGCGTTTCCTGCTTTAATGTGAATACTGCCATCAGGCCGTTCAGTTAAAGTGACTGTCTTACCCTGCTGATTTTGGATCGTTTTCTCCACAGATGAGAATGGAATTGCTACCTCAGCTTTCGAATTTTGAACCACCCAAATAATACCCGTTACCACAACTATAAACGCTACAAAGAGCGGAATAAACTTTGAAACTATTCTTTTCGTTTTTTCATTCAATTAAGATCAGCTCCTTTAACAAGAGTACTACTCTATTATAAAAGGGATTTCAGAAAAAAGGACGTGGGAATCAGAGGAAAAAACATAGATGTCAGGAAAAAAGAGCCTTTCCGCAATCAGAAAGGCAGCTATATCGAATGAGAATTAAAGGGTCCGAAGCGTTGGAATAATGGGTGACAATACACTTTGAGCAAGGACACCGATACTCACTCCGTGGCTTTGCGCTTTGCTCCATTTAAAAACATGAACTTTTTCTGTCTTTCCTTCATACAAAAATAATAACTGATCGCCATCTTCGACAATCCCGATTTTTTTATAAGGGATATGATTCTCCTTAAGTACAATCTCAAATGCTTTATGTATTAAATTTAAGGTAGGTTGATCAAACGATGTAATATTCATTATTTCCTCCTAAATTTTTATATTATAATTAATAAATGGCTTTCTTCATTATATTCTTATTTCCTGGGATAAAAAAGAAATAATTGATGTCGATTAATTGAAGATTGCAAAGTATTCACAAGACATATAAGATTGAAGTTATGGACAAAAACTAATTGTCAAAAAAAGAGAGGAAGTCAAGATGGGAAACAAATTTAAAGAAGAAGTATTATCGCGCCGTACCTTTGCTATTATTTCCCACCCAGATGCCGGTAAAACAACATTGACTGAAAAATTGTTGTTATTCGGTGGCGCCATTCGGGATGCGGGAACGGTAAAAGCAAAAAAGACAGGGAAATTTGCGACAAGTGACTGGATGGAAATTGAAAAGCAGCGGGGAATTTCTGTTACATCCAGTGTGATGCAATTTGATTATGATGGATTTCGTGTCAATATATTGGACACTCCTGGGCACCAGGATTTTAGTGAGGATACGTATCGTACTTTAATGGCCGTTGATAGCGCCGTTATGATTATAGACTCCGCAAAAGGGATTGAGGAACAAACACTTAAATTATTTAAAGTTTGCCGGATGCGGGGAATTCCAATTTTCACGTTTATGAATAAGCTTGATCGCCAAGGAAAACCGCCGCTTGAGCTTCTCGCAGAATTGGAAGAGGTACTAGGAATTGAATCCTATCCAATGAATTGGCCAATCGGAATGGGGAAAGAATTCCTAGGGATCTATGACCGTTACCACAATCGCGTTGAGCAATTCCGTGTGAGTGACGAAGATCGATTTCTCCCTTTAAATAAAGAAGGCGAGATTGACGGGGATCACCCGATTAAGAATTCCGGTCTTTATGATCAGACACTTGAGGAAATCCTGCTCCTTAACGAAGCGGGAAATGAGTTTTCCGCAGAAAAGGTAGCTGAAGGTACGTTAACACCTGTTTTCTTTGGCAGTGCTTTAACGAACTTTGGTGTACAAACTTTCTTGGAATCTTACCTGCAATTTGCTCCGGCGCCCAAAGCACGAAATTCATCTATTGGGGAAATTGATCCGCTTGGTGAGAATTTTTCAGGTTTTGTATTTAAAATTCAAGCGAACATGAATCCTGCCCACCGTGACCGGATTGCCTTTGTTCGAATTTGTTCAGGTAAATTCGAACGCGGGATGACTGTAAATATCCCTCGCCTTGGGAAACAATTAAAGCTTTCCCAATCGACCTCGTTTATGGCGGAAGAAAGAAATACAGTGGATGAGGCTGTAAGCGGTGATATTATTGGCTTATATGACACAGGTACCTATCAAATCGGAGACACATTGACGACTGGAAAAGATGATTTCCAATATGAAAGACTGCCGCAATTTACACCTGAGCTCTATGTGAAGGTATCTGCAAAAAACGTCATGAAGCAAAAGTCCTTTTATAAAGGGATTCAACAGCTTGTTCAAGAAGGGGCAATTCAGCTCTACAAAACGTTTAGGATGGAAGAATACTTGTTAGGTGCTGTTGGACAACTGCAATTTGAAGTCTTTGAACATCGTATGAAAAATGAATACAATGCTGAGGTCCTAATGGAGCGTATGGGATCAAAGATTGCCAGATGGGTCGAAGGTGATGAAGTGGACGAAAATTTATCCAGCTCTCGAAGTTTGCTTGTAAAAGATCGTTATGATCATAATGTGTTTTTATTCGAGAACGAATTCGCGCTAAGATGGTTCCAAGAGAAAAACCCATCGGTCAAACTATATAACCCAATGGACCAACATGAATAATTGTTTAATAAAAACCGCAACCCCCATTTTATCTTATGGGGGTTTTTTCCTGTATAAAAATTATTTATAAACCCCCACAAACCTCTTTAACATAACCGTACTTTTGTAATGAAAAAGCGATATCAAAAAATCTAAAAGAAAGGAAAAAATTTACAAGAAAACGGTCTCATTTTGGACAATAAACTTGATGATTAACAGTTGTAACAAACTGTTATCTATTGGTAATGACCCCCCTAAAATCTATAACATCATCCGTATGGTATAATTGGGTGAATAGAGAGGTGAGTCTAATGCTCAGTTTGTTGTTCATGACCAAAAAGAAGAAAAAAACTCTAGAGGAATCGGTAAAATTAATTCAGCAAGGGGACCGTATCCTACTTAATGAACTGATTGAATCATACAAACCATTTATTGCAAAAACAGTTTCTTCTGTATGCAAAAGATATATATATGAAACGGATGATGAATTCAGCATTGGTCTTTTAGCCTTTAATGAAGCGATTGAAAAATATTCATCCGAGCGGGGAAGTTCCCTATTAAGTTTTTCTGAAGTTTTAATCAAAAGAAGAGTTATTGACTATATTCGTAAACAAACAAAAAATCAACATATAAGTCTTGATTTCCAAACCTCATCCATCGAAGAGGAGTCTCCCGGTACGGTAATTGTAAACGAATTATCTCTTGAAAATTATCATAAAAAGGCGGATGAGCAGCTTAGAAAAGATGAGATTATTCAATTTCAACAACTGCTGAAAACCTTTGATTTAAACTTCAGTGATTTAGTGGAAAATTCTCCAAAGCATGCAGATGCACGAAAAAATGCAATTCTTATCGCTAAAATGATTGTTGATCATCCGGAGCTTAAAGAAATATTACTTGAAAAAAAACGTCTTCCCATTAAACAATTAGAAAAAATGGTAGATGTCAGCAGGAAAACAATTGAACGAAATCGTAAGTATATTATTGCAATCGCACTTATTTTATCAGGTGATTATGTTTTTCTAAAGGATTATATAAAGGGGGTGCTTGAGACATGAAAAAAGGAATTGTAATGGAAATTGATGATGCATTTCTATTGCTATTAACCCCGGAGGGTGAATTTTTACGCGCAAGAAAAAGGAATCAGCCCTATGAAATCGGTGAAGAAATTCACTTTTTTCCCATTGAAAATAATGATTTACCTGCATCCCAATCCAGACGTTCTGTAAAAAATCTTTTCAAATTGAAACCTGTATGGGTAGGGTTAATGGTTCTCCTTTTAATTCTTGCTTCCTTTATTCCTGCTTATCAGGATAACAAAGCGTATGCCTATATGTCGATTGATGTAAATCCAAGTATTGAGCTTGGTGTAAATAAAAAGATGCAGGTGGTCGAATTAACAGGCTTTAATGAAGCAGGAAAGGAAATCATTGCGCATATTCCTAACTGGCAGAAAAAGGACGTATCTGACCTCACTCAAAACCTTCTTAGCGAGATGAAAAAAGAAGGCTATTTGATTGATCGTAAACAGGTCATTATTTCTACCGTTCGGACGGAACAGGCAGAAAAACCGGTTGAAGATGAGCTAAAAGAAAACATTGAGGAAATTAAAGAATCAGTAAATAAACAGAATTTAGAGGCCACTGTCCTAAGTGGTTCTGAAAAAGAACGGAAAGAAGCTCGTCAATTAGGGCTTACGACCGGGAAATACAAAGAAAATAAAATCCAATCGCTTCAAGGTGCTGATCAAACGGAAACAAAATGGATTAATGGAAAGTCTAAGAGCCAAAACGCAGTTCCTGCACCTACGGCACAACCCGCATTACCGCCGGGACAGCAGAAGAAACTTGATGGGGACAAAAATAAATCTAATAATGTCACTGTTAAAAAAGGAAAACAAATGAATCAACCTCCATCGAACCGTCCACAAGGTAAGATGAAAAATAAATCGGAAAAGAAATCGAAAAAACAAGAAAAAAAGGACCACAGTTCAAAGGATTCAAAACCTGGCCATAAAAATAATTCAAATCAAAAGAAAAATTCAAGTCACAAGAACCAAAACAATAAAGAAAACATTTCCAATCAGAAGAACCAAAACAATAAAGAAAACATTTCCAACCACAATAAACAATTAAGTAATAAGAATAAATCCAGTCACAAGGGAAATTCAAATCAAAAAGCAAAGGGAAAAGAGAAGCACCCTCAATCAAGCAAGACTAAAAATAGCCAAGAATCGTATCGTTACAAGCATAAAAATTAGTAAAAAGTCCGGCTATCCTGCCGGACTTTTTTTCAGCCAATTATGAAATTATTCTTGTGAGGAATTTCCTGATAATTGTGCCTGAGCCTGCTTGACCAGTCGCTTTGTTATTTCGCCCCCAACAGAACCATTTGCCCGTGAGACTGTATCTGATCCTAAGTGTACGCCAAACTCTTGCGCTATTTCATATTTAACTTGATCCAGGTACTGTTCAATGCCTGGAACTAATAATTTGTTACTGCTATTAGCCATAATCGTCAACTCCTTAAAATCGTTACAGAGAAAAAATCTCTGTATGCATAGTATTTTTCATTGCTTTATTTTAATGTGTGGTAATGTTTTTCGGATATGGATATCTTAGAAAAAATAATTTAGTCTGTTCCCTTTCCAACATCCTTCGAAGGGTGCATAAAAGGGTAAGCTTTTGGTTTCCGTTTACTCTCAAGTAATTCCTTATTTTCGGTTGTATTCCAGCCGATATCGTTTGTTGGATGAACCCACTCATCTCCAGCCATAATTTCAGGATCTGTTTCATCGGTCCAATTTTCTAAAGGAGAATTTTCAGATGCATACATACTGTCACCAATCACTACCCCATGCTTGTTAACAAATGGTGTTTCCATTTTTATACCAGTACCCTCAAAACTCGGAGCACTGATTTGATGTGGCAAGGTTTCATCTATATCCAATGGTTTTAGAGATTTTTCGCGATTTTGCTTCGTCATGAATCATTCACTCCTTTTTCTTATATTTTCCTACAGCAAAGAAAATTTATATTAAGAAAAAAAAGGAAATGAATGATTATTATTGTTTGATAAAAACTACTTGTGTAAGATTATTTTTTTGGGAGGATTATACGATGGCAAAAAGGAAAGCAGAAGTTAATGCAGTTGAAAAGTATTCTAAAACCCCACATAAAAATGTTCAGGAAAGTGAATTTTCAGCAGAATTTTCTCATGGAGAAGATGATCATTTAAAGGGTGCCAATCGAAATTCCAAATTAGGAAGAAAGGGAAGAGGGTAATGAAGCCAGGCAGCAAGGCACAAATTCCGAAAGAAGAATTCAGCATTGAATTTGGAGATGTAAACGGGACAAAGCTGTTTGAAACACTTCAAATACCAAATAAAAATAAGAAGAAAACAGAGTGTAAAAAACAATAAAAAGCCGGCTTTAAGCCGGCTCCGGCTGTCGAAAAAATTCGATAGCCTTTATTCGTTTACTTACTTACAATTCTATAAGGTATTTGATTAATATATTGGCAGTTCTACAGGTCCGTTGATTTCCGCTCCAGACACTTCGCTTTCCGCGGACGTTCCGGGGGGCCTCCTCGTCGCTTTGCTCCTGCGGGGTCTCTCTGCCCCGTACTCCCGCAGGACAATGAATTGCTTTCTTGAATCCGCCCACGCACGAAGAAAATGCGTTAGCATTTTCGAGGAGTCTCCGTGCCTTCCGCTCCAATCAACAGGCCCCTTAGCATGGAAAGTCTTTAAATAAAAATCGGTATTTAAGTATTTAAGTTTTAGAAAGAATGGAAAATTGCCGAGAAATATAATCTTCCTCGACAATCCGAGGCGGGTTAAAGCGCCTGACTATTTTTCCTTGAATGAGAAAATCACCGTTTCTTCGTTTGTCGGGTTAAAGTAAGCAACCAAACGGGTTGGATGGGCAATAATTCTTCCTGATTCAAGATATTCCTTAAGGTCAAAGGAAAGATTCTCAAGCATGGTATGCTTAAATAAATCTTTTTCATCAAGCCCTAAATCTATAAAAGACTGTCCTAATAAGGAAGGAACCTCCGAGATTTGTTTATAAATTTTTACGCGCTCTTCTTTTGTGAAACTCTGTTCCCACCAAGGCTTCCTTGGTTTATATTTATGATGGATCAGATAGTCGTATTTCATCAGTCCGATTACGATTTCCAAGTCCTTTATAGAGATATGTTCTAAGAAGGAATGCAGTCTACGGAATAAGTCCTCCAATTGATGGCCGATTCTTGACCATCCTTGTTCATCCCAGAAGGTTCCGAATTGTTGGAAGAAATCAAATGGTGAAGAAAAGACGTTTGTAACTAAATATTCTACTGTCAGGTCCATTCGATGGTCGTTCCAATATTTTTCTAATACATCTTCCACTTGTTTTATTTTGACAATGTCATCAAAGGAAAGTACGTTATTCCCCAAAATTTCATATGGCGAATGGTCCATATAGATATACCCATGGTCATTAGCACGAAGCCGTACTCCGGTTCCTCTGAGCATTTTTAAAAATCCAAGTTGTAATTCCTCCGGCCGTAATTCAAAAACATCATTAAACGTTTTTCTGAAGGAATTGTAGTCTTCTTCCGGCAGGCCGGCAATTAAATCAAGATGCTGATCAATTTTACCGCCATCTTTAACCATCGTTACCGTTCGAGTTAACTTTGTAAAATTTTGTTTTCGCATTACCAGTTCGTTTGTAAAGTCATTGGTGGATTGAACACCAATTTCAAAGCGGAATAACCCTTTGGGTGCCTCTTGATTGAGAAAATCAATGACTTCAGGGCGCATAATATCTGCAGTGATTTCAAACTGGAATACCGTCCCTGGCAGGTGTTCATCGATCAAAAAGCGAAACATGTCCATTGCATAACTTCTACTGATATTGAAGGTACGATCGACAAACTTAATCGTTTTGGCACCGTTTGCCATTAAATAACGAATATCCTCTTTAATTTTTTCTCTTTCAAAATAGCGAACCCCGACTTCGATAGAGGATAAGCAAAATTGGCAGCTAAACGGACAACCACGGCTTGTCTCAATATAGGAGACACGTTTGCCCAGATGCGGGATATCTTCTTCAAAGCGGTAGGGTGAGGGGAGCTCTTTTAAATCAAGCTTATTCAGTTGCGGCGTAATCACAGCTTGACCCTCATTCCGGTATGCAATGCCAGGGACATTTCGATAGTCTTTGTTTGTTTCAATTTCTGAAAGAAGCTGTTTAAAGGTTTGTTCCCCTTCGCCCATCACAATAAAATCGACCTGAGGAACTTTTTCCATCCATTCCGATGTATCATAGGAAACTTCAGGACCCCCAAAAACAATGATAATGGAAGGATCGATTTTTTTAAGCATGTTTACGACTTTAATTGTTTCTTCTATATTCCAAATATAACAGCTGAATCCTATAACGTCCGGCTTTTGCTGATAGAGGTCGGTGACAATATTCATGACCGGGTCTTTTATCGTATATTCTTTAATTTTTATATTAAATTCAGGCAAAGCATAAGCCTTTAAATAACGAATAGCCAGGTTCGTATGAATATACTTAGCGTTTAAAGTAGTACAAATGACTTTCATTCTATTTCTCCTTATTTATAATAAATAACATTTAATTATAACCCATTCTTGGCTAATAGAGTAGATGTTAAACAAATGAAGTTGTAGGGAACAGGTTGAACTGCTCTCTGTTATACCACAGTTTTAACCCTGTTATATAATTATGGAAACGCTTCAAAGTCATTTGTATTAGGGTTTTTTAATAAAAATTACAAAGTGTTATAAGGAACTTCCTGTATGTATAACATTTGTCACAGACTTATTAGAAACAATTGCCTTACAATACTCTTGGGGAAGTTAATCTATTTTACTTTTTTAGAATAAGCACATCGATGCTTTTTGTCTATCGGGAGGGGATACTATGTCGGTATTACCGAAGAAAAATGATTTGGGATTTTTTGAAATCCGTTTGGAATCTATTGGGGGATTAGGTGCGAACTTAGCTGGAAAAATGCTAGCTGAGGCAGGTGTATTAGGGCTTGGCTTAAATGGCTCTAATTTTTCGTCCTATGGTTCGGAGAAAAAAGGTTCTCCAGTGAAAAGCTTTATCCGCTTTTGTGAGCCTGAAGTTCAAATTAGGGATCACAGTCCAATCGAACAGCCACATATAGTAGGTGTGTTCCATGAAGCACTATACAAAACGATTAATGTTGTCAGCGGCTTAAATGCTGATGGGATCGTATTAGTAAACACAGCAAGAGATTTTGATGAAGTAAAAAGAGATTTAAAACTTGAATATGGAACACTTGCCATCGTTGATGCTTTAACGATTGCTGTGGAAGAAAAAACAAAGGTAAATACAGCAATGCTTGGAGCGCTGTATCGAATTTGTGATTTCTTGGACCCGGAGTCGATGCGAGATGTGATTCGTAAAACGTTTGAAAAAAAATATCCACATCTTGTAGAACCAAATATTCGTACCTTTAATCGCGGTTTTGAAGAAGTTCAATTTAAAACTTATCAAGTGCCGAATGGGGCGGAAGGTAAAGCATTTACTCGTCCACAGTCACTGTTGGGATTTATGACCCAAGAAATTGGCGGCTCCATTATAGCACAAGGTAATAGTATTTTAAAAGATTTGAGTGGCTCAAGACAAGGATTTCTGCCGGAATTTAACCGGGATAAATGCATAGACTGTGCAGCCTGTGATAATGTTTGTCCAGATTATTGCTTTGTATGGGAAGAAGGAGAAGATAAACGGGGCCGAAAGCAAATGTTCCTGAAAGGAATTGACTATCAATATTGCAAAGGCTGTCTAAAATGTGTAGAAGCATGTCCTACAGCTGCGCTGGGCGATCTTCGTGAGATGATTGGCTATGCAGATGCTAACCGCGTTAAGCAAAACTTTCCTTATGTAGCAGGGGGTAGATACTAATGGCAATTTTAGAAGATAAATTATTGGCAAATCAGGTTGCTGAACAATTATCAACCTTTGAATCTGGGAATGAAATGGCAGCGATGGCTGCTGCTCAAATCAACTATCATATCATGGGGTATTTCCCAATTACACCATCAACAGAAGTAGCCCAATTCTTAGATCAAATGAAAACGCGCGGAGAGCATGATATCAAATTAATTCCTGCAGATGGAGAGCATGGTTCCGCGGGAATTTGTTATGGTGCCGCAGCAACAGGTGCCAGGGTATTCAATGCGACAAGTGCAAATGGATTCCTTTATATGATTGAACAGCTGCCGGTACAAGCTGGTACACGTTTTCCAATGGTTATGAACCTTGTGACTCGTGCCGTCAGCGGGCCGCTTGATATTAGAGGAGATCATTCCGATCTATACTATGGCTTGAATATTGGCTGGGTCATTTTAACAGCCAAAACACCCCAGGCAGTTTACGATATGAATATTATTGCACTTAAAATTGCAGAACATTCTAAAGTACGCTTGCCGGTTATTGTTGCCTACGATGGCTTTTTTACTTCCCATCAAAAACGAAGAGTTGAATATTTCAAAGACCGAAGTAAAGTTCAACAATTTGTAGGGGAGTGTCCAACTGATTATAATTTTATTAGGGACCCGCAGAAACCGGTTACTATTGGAGCCCACATGAATGGGCAGGATTTGATGAATAACCATTTCCAGCAATCAGAAGCGTTATACAATGCTGGTGAAGTTTTTAAAGAGGTTGCAGCTGAATATGCAAAATTATCCGGAAGAGAATATCCAGTTCTTGATTTATATAAAATGGAAGATGCTGAGGTTGCCTTATTCCTATTAAACTCTGCTGCCGAATCGGCAAAGGATGTTGTTGACGGGTTACGGGCAAAAGGAATTAAAGCCGGTGTAATCAGCCCCAATATCATTCGCCCATTCCCTGCAAAGGAAATTCGGGAAGCACTAAAAAATGTGAAAGCCTTATTAGTTGGTGAACGTGCCGATTCATATGGTGCGCATGGACCAAATTTAACACATGAAGTGAAGTCTGCTCTTCAAGACGACAAAGCCAATCAAACGATTGTCTTAAGCCGCGTGTTCGGACTTGGCGGGAAAGACTTTTATGCTGGTGATGCACAGGAATTTTTCAACTTAACGATGGATGCAATGGAAAAGGGTTATGCTGAGAAGCCATTTGATTACTATGGGCATTTTCCTGGGAACCCGGAAAAGATTCTTAAGCCAGTTATTTCCCCGCAGCATGGGGATGTTTATAAATCTGGATTAATTGAAGTAAAAATGGATGAAGAAACAAATAAATTAAAGGTGAAAATCCCGCCGCTCCGAGCCTTAACAGGTAAACCGAAAAGAATTGCCTCCGGCCATGGAGCCTGCCCAGGCTGTGGAATTTTCGCAGGTCTTGAACTGTTTTTTAAAGGAATTGAAGGCGATATTGTCACGCTTTTCCAAACTGGCTGTGCCTATGTTACGACTACTGCTTATCCGCATAGTTCCCATAAGCAAACAATGATGCACAATTTATTCCAAAACGGGGCAGCTACACTTTCAGGAACAGTTGAAGCCTTTATGGAATTGAAGCGCCGGGGGGAAATTCAAGTATCGGATGATGCCACATTTGTTATGATAACTGGTGACGGCGGAATGGATATTGGAATGGGCTCTGCAATTGGTACAGCCCTTCGCGGCCATAAACTGATTATGCTTGAATATGATAATGAAGGCTACATGAATACGGGTTCGCAAATGTCTTATTCCACTCCTCTTGGCCATATGACAAGCACATCGGGGGTAGGAAAGGCACAGCACGGGAAAGCCTTCCATCATAAGGATACTGCTCAAATCATGGCAGCTACGAATATTCCATATGTATTTACAGGCTCTGAGGCATTCCCGCAAGATTTGATTAAAAAGGGAGCAAAGGCTCAGTGGTATGCACAAAATGTTGGGACTGTTTATGGGAAAATCTTGATTACCTGTCCATTAAATTGGAAATCGGATGACCGGTACGGTACAACCATTGTAGAAGCAGCTGTAAACTCCTGTTTCTTCCCACTTTATGAGGTGGAACAGGGAGTTACCAATATCACCTATAATCCGGAAGAGAAAAACAGACGGATTCCACTTGCTGATTGGCTTAAATATATGGGCAAGACAAAGCACCTTTTAAAAGATGAAAACAAACCAATTTTAGAAGAATTTGAAGCTGAAGTAGAAAAAAGATGGCAGCGGTTAAGAGCCAAGCATGAAAACCCTATGTTATAAGTGAAAAAAGGCAAAGCGCTTAGCGTTCTGCCTTTTTTTAGTAGAAAAGGAGTACTATAAAGGATTTTTGTTCTATAATGTAGAATATATAAACTTATAATATGATGAGTGGAGCTACATTATTGGAAGTCGTGGGGTGCGATACGTGGAAAAGCAGGTTCAGAAAAATAACGCTTTACCTTTAGATGAAGCGGGTAACATACATATAGAAGAAAATAGGAATACCCACGTTGGGATTAGAAATACCCCCAAGTATCCATTTCTTGAAGAATTAAGGAAACTAAAAAAAAGTGAACGGAAGTTTAGAATGATTTTTGAGGATTCGATTGATGGGCTCCTTTTATGGAATGATCAATTTCAGATTGTCGATCTTAATAGCAGTGCAGAAGACATATTTGGTCTTTCTAAAGACCTTTTAATTGGTAAGAATCTTTTTGGATTATTCAGTGAAACTAAGATCAAACCAGAAATCATCAAACATGTTGAACAGGCAATGGATAAGGGGAAGCATTCTTCGACGATTATCATTGAATCAGAAGAAGGCCAAAAAAGATATTTTGACTATTCATCAAAACACGAGATTGTTGAGGGCTTAAATCTTACGGTTATTAAAGATATTACCGAAAAGATAGAAATACAGGAGCAGCTTCGGAAATCCGATACGTTAAACGTAATTGGAGAGCTTGCTGCTGGGATTGCACATGAAATTCGTAATCCAATGACGGCCTTAAAGGGGTTTATTCAATTACTTGAAGGCAGTATTAAATTAGAACATGAAATGTATTACCAAGTTATAACGTCAGAATTACAGCGTATCGATTCAATTATTAATGAGTTTTTAATTTTAGCAAAGCCGCAGGCAAAACGGTTTCAGGAAAAAGATATTAAACAAATAATGAAGGAAACGGTTGACCTTCTGAACGCTCAAGCAGTCTTGCATAATGTACAATTTATTACAAGCTTTGAGAACAAGCTTCCGCTTATTTTTTGTGAACCGAATCAATTAAAAAAGGTTTTTATTAATATTATCAAAAATGCGATAGAAGTAATGCCGGATGGCGGTAATATCTTAATTAAAATCAACCAAACAGAAAATAACCAAATTCGGATTTCGATCTGCGATGAAGGGATGGGGATTCCGGAAGAAAAAATAAAAAAACTAGGTGAACCTTTTTATACGACTAAGGAACGGGGAACCGGCCTAGGTTTAATGGTAAGTTACCGGATTATTGAAGAACATCAGGGAACCGTTCAAATTGAAAGTGAAATAGGGAAGGGAACCACTTTTACCATTATCCTTCCACTTTTAGCAAATTCAAAATGAAAAGCAATCCAGGCGGATTGCTTTTTCTATTTTATCGTTTCTTTTATAGCAGTGATGAATTCAGTCAACCCATTTATTTCCTTCCGCTGTTTTATGAGTAATGTCCCTAATTCCAATGATTTTCTTTTTGCGGTTAATCTGACGTTTTCATCTTCAATACGGTCCAAATCAGCTACATGGGCAAGGCCAATTGTTCTTCTAATCAATTCACAGCCTGCAAATCCAAGGGCATCCTCAAAGTATTTTGAGACAACGTGGTTCAAAAATAATTGGGTATTTACTAATTTCTCTTTATTTTCTACTTCCCAAAGGCGGCTGAATTCTTTATGAAAAACATTCCAGACCGTTTCGACATGGTTAATAAAGATATTGCGGTTATCATTGTTAACAATGACTTGGAACAGTAGATTTGCAAATACCTGCCCTATATCAAAACCAGCAGGACCATAATAAGCAAATTCCGGATCAATCACTTTTGTCACGGAGTTATTTGCGAACATACTTCCCGTGTGCAAGTCACCATGAAGAAGAACTTCTGCTTCTGTTAAAAAACTTTTTTTCAACACGGAAACATGAAAGATTAAATCTTCGTCATTCCAAAGGGATTCAACATCCGCTCGCAAACCCTCTTCAAATTCATTCGTTTCAGCCTCATAATAAGGATCCGTAAAAATAAGGTCTTCTGTTATATTGCATAGTTCCGGATTAATAAATTTTTGTACCTGCTCCTTTTTTACCGCAGGTCCTAACCCATAATCGGAGGTATAAAATAATGTTTTCGCTAGATATTCACCAAGATGCTGTGAAATTAAAGGATAGGTTTCCCCATTGATAAATCCTGTTCTTGCAATGGAAAGATGGGAAAGGTCCTCCATCACAGTTACGGCTAATAAATCATTGGTATAATAAACTTCCGGAACGTAGGCTGGTGCTAGATGACCAAATATTTTTAAAGCATCGGCTTCTATTTTTGCTCTTTTAACGGTCAACGGCCAGCTTTCTCCAACAACTTTCGCATAAGGTAGCGCTTGCTTAATAATAATACTTTTACTGCTTTTTTGCTCTACGAGATGAAAAACTAAGTTTAAGTTCCCATCCCCAATCTCCTTACAGGTTATTTGAGAATCAGCATCAAATATATTTAGTTCTAATGCTAGCTGGACTGCGGTGGTTTCTGTTAATGGCTGGTATGTTTCTAGATTTAAAATACTCATGATTTATTCCTCCTGTTTATTAGAGGCTTTTTCAAAAGAAAAAAGCCTCTTTCTCATCTGAAAGAGGCTAAAGGACAATTGTTTTTTGTTCTTCGCACCTCTTATCTCTCAGAAAGTAATCTTTCTGTTGGAATTAGCACCGTGCCTTGTGGGAGAATTCCCGGCGCAGCTGCGCCCCATTTTACAATGGAATTACGGTCGGTTGCTGGGCTTCAAAGGGCCAAATCCCTCAGCCAGCTCGTGATAAGAGAAAATCTAATTTTCATTTTTTTCAATATGTTGAAATAATAACAGTCAAATAATAATAGTGTCAATGTTTTTAAAAATTATTTATAATATTCAGGTTTTCTAACTTCGAAAATTGGAATCTGCCGAATTTTTACTTTACAAGCCGTTATAAAAGTAATATCATTACTGACTAGAATTTCAATAATAATTTACTTTTTAAGCAGGTGAGAACATTTGAACACTTTTCCACCATCAAATCTATTAGAAAATCTACCGAAACAATTTTTTGCGTCATTAGTAAAAAAAGTGGGGCAGTACATTAAAGCAGGTCACGATGTTATTAACTTAGGCCAGGGTAACCCTGATCAACCAACCCCAAAACATATTGTTGAGAAGCTAAAAGAAGCCGCCGAGAAACCGATAAATCATAAATATTCACCTTTTCAAGGTTATCCATATTTGAAGCAGGCGGCAGCAGAATTTTATCAAAGGGAATATGGTGTTTCAGTTAACCCCGACAAAGAAATCGCGATTTTATTTGGCGGAAAAGCAGGTCTGGTTGAATTGCCGCTATGCCTGTTAAATCCCGGCGATACCATTCTAGTCCCCGATCCCGGATATCCGGATTATTGGTCCGGGGTAGCCCTAGCACAGGCAAAGATGGTTACAATGCCTTTAAGGGAAAAAAATCATTTTTTACCTGATTATGAGGAATTAACACCAGAAGCTTTAAAAAATGCAAAATTAATGTTTCTTAACTATCCGAATAATCCTACGGGAGCGACCGCAACAGAGGAGTTTTTCACTGAAACCGTTAAGCTAGCAAATGAACATAATTTTTGTGTTGTCCATGATTTTGCTTATGGTGCAATTGGCTTTGACGGGGAAAAACCTCTAAGCTTTTTACAGGTAGAGGGAGCAAAAGAGGTTGGAATCGAAATCTATACATTGTCTAAAACTTATAATATGGCTGGCTGGCGTGTTGGGTTTGCTGTAGGAAATGAAAGAATCATTTCTTCAATTGAGCTTTTGCAGGATCACTTATATGTTAGTCTGTTTGGCGCCGTACAGGAAGCAGCTGCGGAAGCATTAACGGGACCACAGGATTGTGTATGGGAGCAAAACCAGCTGTATGAGCGAAGACGGAATATTTTAATTGATGGACTTCGAACAATTGGCTGGGAGGTAACTGCACCGAAAGGATCCTTTTTTGCCTGGTTAAAGGTTCCCACTGGATTTACCTCTGAGGAATTTGCTAATCTTCTACTTGACCAAGCCCATATTATGGTTGCACCCGGGATTGGCTTTGGCAGCTTTGGTGAAGGGTATGTTCGTGTTGGGTTATTAACAGACGAGGAGAGGCTTAAAGAAGCTGTCAGAAGAATAAGTTCCTTGGAAATTTTCAAAAAATAGTTGACAGATTTTTTTTTTCTTGGGATAATCCTTTATAAAGTTAAGCAACGTTTAAAAGTGAATATAACGAATGTTTTCTTATCAAGAGCAGGCGGAGGGACCAGCCCTATGAAGCCCGGCAACCGACTTACCCAAAATGGTAAGCACGGTGCTAAATCTTGCAGCAAAAAGCTGAAAGATGAGAAGATGTTAGTTTTGAATGCTAACCTCTTCTTTTCGAAGAGGTTTTTTATTTAACGAAAGGTAGTTGAACATCTATGACTGAAATCATTGCTACATACCTACTTCATGAGGAAAAAAACCCGAAAAAAAAAGCGGAAGAAATCGCACTAGGATTAACGGTAGGTTCCTGGACAAATCTGCCTGAACTTGAAAAAGATCAATTGCGCAAACATAAGGGCAGGGTGGTGTCCGTTGAAGACTGGCATTCAGAAAAACCGTCAGTTATCCGGATTGCCTACCCAACCGTTAATTTTTCAAATGATTTACCGGCAATTCTAACGACTGTTTTTGGAAAGTTGTCCCTCGATGGGAAAATTAAACTCCTTGATTTAGTGTTTGGCCAAGAAATAAAAATGCAGTTTCCGGGACCTAGATTTGGAATTGAAGGCATTCGTGAAAAGGTAGGTGTCCAAGGGCGTCCCTTGTTAATGAGCATCTTCAAAGGGGTACTGGGAAAAGATCTGGCTTTTTTAGCGGAACAATTGAAACAGCAAGCACTTGGCGGAGTAGACCTGGTAAAGGATGATGAAATTCTTTTTGAAAATGAACTTACACCATTTGAAAAAAGAATTACAGAGGGTAAAAAAGTTCTACAAGCGGTTTACGAAGAGACAGGGCATAGAACCTTGTATGCAGTAAATTTAACGGGCAGAACATCACAGCTTAAGGATAAAGCTAGAAGGGCTGCAGAGCTTGGAGCTGACCTTTTATTATTTAATGTGTTTTCTTATGGCCTTGATGTCCTACAGGAATTAAGGGAGGATGATGGCATTGGATTACCATTGATGGCACATCCTGCGGTAAGTGGTGCGTTAACATCATCATCGCAATATGGACTATCCCATTCTTTATTACTTGGAAAGCTGTTACGCTATGCGGGTGCAGATTTGTCATTATTCCCGTCACCATACGGAACGGTTGCTTTAGATAAACCTCTAGCTTTATCGATAGCAGATGAGCTTACAAAAGAAGATACTTTTAAGACAGCATTTCCTGTCCCTTCTGCTGGAATCCATCCAGGATTGGTTCCACTGTTAATTCGTGATTTTGGTGTAAATTCCATTATCAATGCAGGCGGCGGCGTTCATGGACATCCGGATGGAGCAAAAGGGGGCGGCACAGCTTTCAGGCAGGCAATTGATACCAAATTAAAAGGTGATTCCTTGGTGGAAGGTGCTAAAGTTTATCCGGAGCTTAAAAAGGCTCTTGAATTATGGGGAAATGCGGAGGTTACGGTTTAATGACGAAACCTGTAATTTATTGTGATTTTGACGGGACGGTTACCGAGAGTGACAACATTATTGCCATTATGAAAAGATTTGCACCTCCAGGATGGGAAGCTATCAAGGATCAAATTTTATCCCAGCAAATATCAATCAGTGAAGGGGTAGGAAAATTATTTTCGTTATTGCCAAGTGATTGGAAAGATGAAATTACTGCATTTGCAATTGAAAATGCTAAAATTCGACCGGGTTTCAAAGAATTTGTTGAATTTGCCCGCAGTGAAAAAATTCCATTCTACATAATTAGTGGTGGAATCGACTTTTTTCTTCATCCGATTCTAGAGGAGTTCGGTCCCTTTGATGGAGTTTATTGCAATGGGTCAAATTTTTCCGGTGAAACAATCGAAATTTTATGGCCGCATGAATGTGATAAACTATGCAGCAATCAATGCGGCTGTTGTAAGCCGAGCATTATTCGACAATTAAACATAGAAGAAGATCCTTTCAAAATTGTCATCGGTGACTCTGTTACCGATTTAGAAGCAGCAAAACAGGCGGACTTTGTGCTCGCAAGGGATTTGCTTCAAGAAAAATGTGTTGAATGGGGAATTAATCACCAGGGGTTCAATACGTTCTTTGATTGTATCGAAGAAATAAAAAAAGAATTGGGGTGGATGAGATAAAATGCTAAAGAAAAGATGGTCTGAATTGGCGGATGTTAAAGACGAACTGGCAGAGAGAGATTGGTTTATGGGGACAAGTGGGAACCTTGCGATCAAAGTTAGTGATCATCCACTGCAATTTTTGGTTACAGCAAGCGGCAAGGATAAGCGGAAACGTACGGATGAGGATTTTCTTCTAGTCAATGAATTCGGCCGTGCTGTCGATCAAACTCATTTAAAGCCGTCTGCGGAAACTTTGCTTCATGTGGAAATTTATCAAAAAACAGGTGCCGGATGCAGTCTCCATGTTCATACGATTGATAATAATGTCATTTCTGAAGTGTATGGCGACCAAGGTGAGGTCACGTTTAAAGGCCAGGAGCTTATTAAGGCATTTGATATGTGGGAAGAAGATGCTGTCTTAAAAATTCCGATTATTCATAACTATGCCGATATTCCTACACTTGCTCGTGAATTTTCAGAGCATGTTTCAGGAGATTCCGGTGCTGTTCTAATTCGAAATCATGGGATAACAGTTTGGGGAAAAACCGCCTTTGAAGCCAAGAAGATACTTGAGGCATCAGAATTTCTGTTTCGTTATCAGTTACGACTATTAGAGTATAAACAAAATCAGTTATTTAAAGTGGTATAAATTAAATTATTTATAAGGAGAGAATGAAAATGGCTTATATTACATTCCAAAGTAAAGAAGAACAAATTCATGATCAGCAGGAGGTTGCAGGCTTCCTATCAAGTCAGGAAGTTATTTATGAGCAATGGGATATTTCAAAATTACCTCAAGCTTTAGTTGAAAAATATAACTTAAGTGATGAGGAAAAAGAGGAAATCTTAGCTGTTTTTGCAACTGAAATTGCAGATATTTCGGCAAGAAGAGGCTATAAAGCACAGGATGTAATCTCTTTATCTGATACAACACCAAACCTGGATGTTCTTTTGAAGAACTTTAAACAAGAGCATCATCATACAGATGACGAGGTTCGTTTTATCGTAAGCGGACATGGTGTATTCGTTATCCAAGGAAAAGATGGCGAGTTCTTTGAAGTTCATTTAAATCCAGGAGATTTAATTTCTGTTCCGGAGAATATAAGACACTACTTTACACTTGAAGCAGACCGTAAAGTCGTTGCTGTCCGTATTTTCGTAACGACAGAGGGCTGGGTACCAATTTATGAAAAAGAAGAGGTAAATCAATAAGAGATAATAACGAAGATACGGCCGGCAGATCTGCCGGCCGCTTTTATTTATAATTCTTAAAATCTGCAAATCTAGAAAACTGTGTCGAAAGAACGGAATAATTATAATGTTTTGTCTACTTTTGCGATACGGTTTACTTTTTGACAAATTCTTGTATAATTCATCAAGTAGCCTAATTTAGTGGATTAGAGTGTAAGAGTAAGGAGAAGGATGAAATTGTACAAGCATGGAAGTAGTTGTTCAGAAATGTTAGCAGAAATAAAAGTAAAAAGAGAACTTATGATGGAATGTGCAAATAAAAAAGGCTTTACAAGTGAAGAGACCATCAAATATAGTCAAGAGCTTGATGAATTAATCTACGAGTATCAGAAAGTTGCAGGTCAATCTACTAAAAAACAAGAGGAGGTAAAGCTTTCTTTTAAACAATCAATATTAGTATGGCCGAAGGTGATTGTGGGTTTTTAAAAAGAAAAGATTGGAGTGTGGATGCTGCTGCGATTCTTAAAAAGTTTCGATAATCAATACCATTGCAAGCAAGCCTGTAATAAAGGCATAGGTTGATGTTCTTTCATTACCGTCCCCATGACTTTCCGGAATTAACTCCTTATAGATAATAAACAACATAGCTCCTGCCGCAAATGAAAGTCCATATGGTACAAGCCCTTGAACAAATGCTGTCAAATAAAATCCCATTAATGAAGTAACAATTTCAATCGCACCCGTTAACGTCGCAAGGATGAAGGCCTTAAATTTACCCATCTTTTGATTGATTAGAAATAACGCAACTAGAAGGCCTTCCGGCGCATTTTGAAATCCAATTGCCAGTGCAATTAGATTCCCCGTCTCTCCCGTATTAGAGGCATAACTCACACCTACTGAAAGCCCCTCCGGGATATTATGAAGGGTGATTGCGGAAATGATCAAAAAAGCCTTTTCGTCAAACTGAATCCCGTATTGATTATGGTCAAGTTCAATATGCGGTATTTTCTTTTCTAAAATCGTTAATGTAAAAACTCCGAGAAGCACTCCAATAAAAAGTGAAAGAAACCCCCCGATTTTTAATGCTTCAGGAATAAGTCCTATTGTAGAGGCAGTCATCATAATCCCTGCACTAAAGGCTAATAGGATATCTTTAAAGCGGTGTGTAACGGAATGATGGATAAAAAGAATAATTAATGCACCCGCTCCTGTTGATAACGCAGAAAGAATACTTCCAATCAATACACCAGCCATTTACACTCCAATCCTTTCCCTTTCTTAAAGATAGGCTCTGTTAAGCATAGTTGTTGATTTCCGCTCCAGGCACCAACGGTTCGTGGGCTGTTCGGAGAGCCTCCTCGCCGCTTCGCTCCTGCGGGGTCTCGCCTGTCCCGTACTCCCACAGGACACTGAATTGCTTCCTTGAATCCGCCACGCACGAAGAAAATGCGTTAGCATTTTCGAGGAGCCTTCGTGCCTTCCGCTCCAATCAACGCTGTTCAAAAATCAACATTGTCCTTTAACGCAGCCTAATGATAAGAAATGGAATATTAATAATTTTAGATAACAATGTGATTTTTATCATTGTTTATATCTTAATATTTCATATAGTTATATTAAAGATATTAATAAACTTACATCAGGATTTTCTACATATGCTTCTAGATTTTTACATTCCCTTTCATTCCCACTCAGTTCCGTATTAACCAACATCCAGAAAAGCTCACATGTATTGAAGTCTATTCAAAAGTTCAAGAAAGGTTCATACACTCGCTTTTGAATTTAGACTAAAATTAACAAGTAAGGAAAAAACAGAAAATTAACTTAGTTTAGTACTATGCCTATGTTGCGATTCCTATATCGCAATAAAAGCATTTTCTATCTGAAAGCAATAGCTTTCAATTACCAGATTTTATGGAGGAGGGAAAGTCCTACATGCACATTGTCGTCTGTGTCAAACAAGTACCTGATACAAAAATTATTAAAATTAATCCCAAAACCAACACACTCGACCGCCGCAGTGCACCAGCCATCCTAAACCCTTACGATGCACATGCTGTACAGGAAGCTGTAAAGATTAAAGAGAAAACAGGCGGTACGATTTCTGTGTTATCCATGGGGCCACCTCAAGCAACAGAGGTCATTAAAAAAAGTATTGAAATTGGTGCAGATAGAGGCTATCTAATCTCAGACCGTGCATTTGCAGGGGCGGATACGCTAGCAACGAGTTATGCTTTATCTAAAGCGCTGGAAAGAATCAGCAAGGATTTTCCTGTTGATATGGTTATTTGCGGAAAGCATGCTATTGATGGAGATACCGGGCAGGTTGGTCCCGGGATAGCAAGAAGGATGGATATCCCTCCAGTTACAAATGTAATCGAAGTATCGGAAGTGAATTTAAACGAAAAGACCGTTTTATTAAGAAGAAAGCTATCCAGCGGATATGAATTAATTCAGGCAGAATTGCCATGTCTGCTTACAGTTGAAAAGGAAATTAACGAGATTGAATATGCACCTATGCCAAACATGTTGAAAGCAGCACGATACGAATCAATTGTTTGGACAGTTAGTGATCTGGAAAATGTGGAGCGCACACAGCTTGGTCTAAAGGGTTCCCCTACGGTTGTAGGAAAAATGTTTACCCCCCCAAGGCCGGAAGGTGGAGTGAAACAACTTGAAGGCTCTGCGAATGAGCAAGTGAAACAGCTCATGGGAGTCTTAATGGATAAAAAAGATCTGTTCGCCATCCAGTCATCAAAATAAACCTTTATCTTTTTAACGCAGGGAGGGATTTAAATGAATCTTGAGGAATATCGTGGAGTTTGGGTCTTTATCGAACAAAATGATGGGAAAATCGAAGGGGTTTCTTTAGAGTTGTTAGGTGCCGGCAGAAAATTAGCTGATAAGCTGCAAGTTCCGCTGGGAGGATTTTTACTTGGACAAGGCATTAAATCATTGGCAAACAAAGTTATTGAATATGGAGCAGATGAAATATATATCATTGATCATCCTATATTAAAAGATTATCGCACGGAGTCTTATATGAAGGGTGTAGACATGCTTGCCGAAAAGTATAAGCCTGAAATCATTCTTTATGGTGCGACACCGAATGGAAAAGATTTAGCTAGTGCAGTAGCGACCGATTTAAATACCGGTTTAACCGCAGATACGACAATGCTTGATATCGATTTAGATAACCGGCTATTAGAAGCATGCCGTCCTGCTTTCGGCGGTAATATTATGGCTACAATTCTTTGTAAGAAACATCGGCCGCAAATGGCAACAGTTCGTCCTAAAGTTATGAAAGCAGTGGAGCCGGTTGCAGGCAGAATAGGGAAGGTTATTGAAGAACAAATCACTCTCAAAGAAGAAGATATGCGTACGAAAGTACTACAAATTGTGAATGATGTCACAAAGAAGGCGAATTTAGCGGATGCCCACGTCATTGTATGCGGCGGAAAAGGGATGGGGGACGAAAAAAACTTTCAACTCATTCATGAATTTGCTGAAACAATTGGTGCGAGTGTCGGTGGAACGAGGGATGTTGTTGAAGCTGGCTGGCTTCCGCATTATCTTCAAATTGGTCAGACGGGTGAAACGGTTACACCGAAAATTTTCTTTGCAGTGGCAGTGTCAGGTGCCATCCAGCACGTGGTTGGGATGAAAAACTCAGATACCATAATCGCCATCAATAAGGATCCGAAAGCACCTATTTTCGACGTAGCAACCTATGGAATAGTGGGAGATGCTATGGAAATATTGCCAAAATTAATTGAGCAATTTAAACAGGTTCAGAAGGGCGGTGCAATAAGCTATGTCTGAGAAATTTGATGTAATCATCGTTGGAGCAGGTCCAGCAGGCTCAGCTTGTGCACTGGTTTGCGCAAGAAACGGTTTGAATGTATTGCTTCTTGAAAGAGGAGAATATCCTGGCAGCAAGAATGTTATGGGCGGCGTCTTATTCAGCAAACAATTAAGGGATCTTGTTCCTGAATTTTGGAAGGAAGCCCCACTTGAGCGTCCAGTTGTTGATCATAGGTATTGGGTGTTAGGTGAAGAATCAGCCATTCAAGTAGGGTATAAAGGTATGGAATGGGGTGCAGAACCCTACAATAGTTTTACCGTTCAAAGAGCCAAATTCGACCAATGGTTTGCGAATAAAGCAGTGGAAGCAGGGGCGTTGCTAGTTAATGAAACCGTGGTCACAGAATGTATTGTAGAAAACGGTAAGGTTGTTGGGGTTCGTACAGACCGTCCCGACGGAGAACTATGTGCCGACGTAGTGGTATTAGCCGATGGAGTAAACTCCCTTTTAGCTAAACAGCTAGGCTTCCGGAAAGAACACCCACCGGAACATGTTGCTTTATGTGCCATGGAAGTTATTAATATGCCAAAAGAAAAAATTAACGAACGGTTTAACATTGCGGAAAACCAAGGTGTAGCAATTGAAATTTTTGGTGAATCGACAAAAGGAAATTTTGGTGCAGCATTCCTTTATACGAATCAAGATAGCATAAATATTGGGGTCGGTACAACACTTGCCGCTATGATCAAAGATAAATTAAAGCCATATGATTTATTAGATCAATTAAAAAATCATCCAACGATTAAACCTTTGATTGAAGGTGGGGAATCTGCAGAGTATCTTGCCCACCTAATCCCTGAAGGGGGATACAGGTCAGTACAAAAGGTAGTTGGAAATGGTGTTGTTGTCGTTGGTGATGCAGCATCGCTTGTTAACGCTATGCACGGTGAAGGATCCAACTTGGCTATGTACTCTGGGGAACTAGCAGCACAGACAATTGTTCAAGCGAAAAAACGCGGAGATTTTAGCGAATCCAGCTTAAACCAATACCGCGAAGCTCTTAACAATAGTTTTATCATGAAGGACTTGGATAAATATAAAGATGCACCTCATACATTTGAGTCATATCCACAATATTTTAAAGAATACGCTCCAATGCTAACCAAAGCAATGGGTAAATTCTTTACTGTTGATGGTACACCTAAACGTGATAAACAAAAACAAATTATGAAGAGTTTTACAGACGGAAGAGGAACTTTCAAAGTGCTTACTGATATTTATCGTGTTTGGAAGGCGGTGAAATAATGTCAACGACAACTCTTGAGGAAAAACAATATCTTCTAAGATTTAAGTGCGACACGAAATCACACTTAACCGTGCTTGATCATGATGTTTGCATGACCAAATGTCCGGATAAACTTTGCACAGTATTTTGCCCGGCCGAGGTTTATAAATGGGAAGGAACACGGATGCAGGTAGGCTTTGAAGGATGCCATGAATGTGGAAGCTGCCGGATTGGCTGCCCACAGGAAAACATTAAATGGGAATATCCAAAAGGCGGACACGGGATTGTGTTTAGGTTAGCTTAAAACCGTGAGCATTTTGTGAGCAAATGTGAACATACAGTAATCGAGGATACCAGATTTGTTAGCTTTGATAAAAAGAATTGTTGTGCATTCTTCTGTGATAGTGAGGCAGAACCTGGAGTCATTGTTGTAGATTGTAGACAAATTGTAGGATTCCGTTTTGAAGCTGAAGATTAATAGGATATAAAAAATAGGGACGATGCTATTTAGTGAGCATCGTCTTTTTGTTTATCCTCTTCATCTATAAGTATTAGTAAATCGCTTAATTCAATTTCTAAGACAAAACATACTTTACCTAATGTGTCCCGTTGATAGCTTTTCCGGTGCTTTTTACTATTTATTCATACTACCTTTTTCTCGTACAGGTGCCTGTAAAGGGACAGCTGGTGCTAATATTTGTGCACCTGGTGCTACTGGTGGATGTATTTGATACCATTCAGGCAAAGCAGAGGACCGTTTAATAGGACCAGAACTACCGATTTGCAAAACTGAAGTATTGACCATTTCGGTGATTTTCAAAAAATAATTTTTATTCCTAATCGAGTTTTAAAATTCACATTTATCACCCCTTATGAATATATGCTCAATTGCTAATTTCTATTTATTCTTATTTTCAAGGAATCCATCAAGCAGATCTTCTTCATTTTTTAAATGAATAACGAACCTCCGAAAAGATCTCAAATTGGTTCTTTATTTACAGAAATACCAACACTAATTGTTTAAAAGAGCCAACATGAAAAGAACTCCCTTCGAAGGAGTCCTAATTCATCTATAATTTCTAGGGGTAAATTTATTATACCAATTTTATTTATGTAAAAAAGAGGAAAATACACTAAGGAATGCTAGTTCAATTTATCTAAAATATTTTTTTCTTAAAGAACATATTTGCCAAATCGAGCGGATAAAAGGTCGCTCTTTTTTTCTTCTTCAGTAAGGTCGTATTTTGAATCAATACTATATATTATTTATAACTAATTTTACCTTGTTTCTTATAATTTTGAATCAGTTGTTCAAATAGCTCATTATCTGTTGAAATTAAATATTGAGCTTCCCAAAGGCTGCTTCTATCGCAAAACCGTTAATATTTCATGACCTTTGAAAGAAATTCCCCCTTCGTGTTTGGAAGGCGGTGAAATAATGTCAACGACAACTCTTGAGGAAAAACAATATCTTCTAAGATTTAAGTGCGACACGAAATCACACTTAACCATGCTTGATCATGATGTTTGCATGACCAATGTCCGGAAAAACTTTGCACAGTATTTTGCCCGGCAGAGGTTTATAAATTGGAAGGAACACGGATGCAGGTAGGCTTTGAAGGCTGCCATGAATGTGGAAGCAGCCGGATTGGCTGCCCACACGAAAACATTAAATGGGAATATCCAAAAGGCGGACACGGGATTGTGTTTAGGTTAGCTTAAATTAAAAGGTGCTGTTTGCGAGAGCAATAGCACCTTTTTTTATGGCTCTTTTCTTAAACTTTGTTGCTCTTGATAAAATCTGATCCATATAGGGGCCTTTTCGGACAGGCTATGATGGATTCAAGGTAATCGTGTCTGAATCAGGGGGTCATTTGGACAACTTTTTTGAAACCAAGCAAAGGGCAATGTGTCCGAATGGATGCCTTAGGGTGAAAAGTTTACAGATTAAATCTGTTCGAAAAACAACAATCCTTGCGAAAACAGCCTTTTTTATTGAATCTGGTTGCATTTTTTCAAAAAAAATCTTTTATTATCCTTTTGGAAAGCAGAAAAGAAATCAAATTTACCACTATATGTATATTTTTTCACAATGGAGTGCAAAAAAGAGGGGAAAGCAGAAGGATTAACTTTATGAGGTTTAGCTGATTTTCTCTTTAATGGTGGATGGGGAAAGCTCGTCGTTTTCACAAGAAACAATAAATGTTTTGGCCAAATCGATTGCACAGTCCATGGACTGCATAAGATCGGAAGAATAAAAAGGATGATTCCAATTAAAGGAACCCTCATAATTTGATGGATAAATACTTACCTTCCAGTGATAATATCCTGTTGGCTGCTGAATGGTTTCACCTTGGATCCCGACTAACCAATGCGTCGCTTTCAAATCGATTTGTTGAATTCCAGACTCCTTTAAGACCATCATGTCATTTAATCCAATTGGGATTAATGCCTTTTGGTAAAAATCACGATAATTTGGAGTTTGCAGGATAATCAGCCTCCCTTTTGTTTGACTACCTTTATTATATGATGGTTTTTATGTTTTTTTGAGTAAAAATGTTAAAATTTTTTGAAAATTGTATGCGCCTTCACCCAATTGTCAAAATAAAGGATATGCCTATTCAATACAAGGATTAATGTGACCTATATCACAACAATTCTTCCATGTTCCTTTTATACTATAAGAAGTTAAATTTGAAGAGGTGACTTTAATGAGTGGCTGTATGAGTGGTTTTGGCGGTATGCCTCAAGCTGAATTAAGCAAAGGATTAAAACAGTTAAAGGGAGAGCATCCACCATTATTAGACCAATTAGATGAATTATTTAAATTAACAAAGCAAATTGAAGATGAAAAAGATATTGAACAAAATTTTACCGTATTAATTACAAAGGTGAAGGAATTCAAGGCCGAGCTTGATCCTCATTCTGAACGGGAAGAAGGAGTCCTTTTTCCGATGATGGGCGCATATATTGGAACTACTTCCGGCCCCATCGCTGTGATGGAATATGAACATGATCAGGCAAAATCGAAAATAGCTGCATTCCTTGAAAAAGCTGAAAATGACCTGCTTTCCTCTACTGAAAAGAAAAACTTAGCCGATTTAATCAAAAATGCCTATTTCATCTTAACCGAGCATTTCGCTAAAGAAGAAAATGTGTTGTTCCCAATGGCAGAAAGAATACTAACAGATGAAGAAAAAGAAGAGCTGTATAGAAAAATTCAAGAGATTAAATAAAGGATGGGTTCCCCCATCCTTTTTAAAATTATCCTTGATGCCACTCACGCAGCTTTTTGTCAGATGGTAAAAGTAGTGCTGTTAGTCCAAGTAACGGTAATACACCAATTCCAGTTACCATCATTTGTATACCTATTAGGTCTGCAATGTACCCAAGTCCTACCGAGCCAATGGCACCCATTCCAAACGCAAGTCCCACCGTTAAACCCGACATGAGTCCAATTTTTCCTGGAACAAGCTCCTGTGCATAAACAACCGTGACTGAAAAGCTCGTCATCAAGACGAAACCAGTACATAAAAGGAAGATAAAGGCCACGCCTGATGGCACAAACGGAATCAGAATCGAGAAAGGCACTGTTGTGAGCATGGATAAAGCAATGACTGTCTTCTTACCAAACTTGTCGGCGAGCGGCCCTCCAAAAAAAGTTCCAAATGCACCTGCTACTAAAAATGCAAATAAATAAAGCTGGGATTCTTTAATTGTCATAGCATATTGCTTTATGGCAAAAAAAGCATAAAAGTTGGTCATACCCGAAATGTACCAGGATCTTGCAAAGATTAAAAGTAAAATTAGCACGAGTGCCTTTTTAATATCCTTGGATATTCCTGTTTTTGCACCAGCGATTGCTGTTTGTTTCTTCAACCGCGCTGTAGAAACTTTTAATCTTTGATTATACCAACTTGCAATATAAATAAGTAAAATGACGGCAAGTGCTGCAACGATTGTAAACCAGGAAGCACCTATTTGGCCGAGCGGTACTAAGATAAGAGCGGTAATCAGCGGGGCTAATGCCTGACCGGTATTGCCACCAACCTGGTAAATCGATTGAGCAAGCCCTCGGCGGCTACCAGCTGCCATATGAGCAACCCTTGAGCCTTCCGGATGAAATACAGCCGAACCGAGGCCGATAAAAATAACGGATAACACAATAAGACCGAAGTTTGGAGCCATCCCCAAGCCAAGTACTCCGAATAATGTTAGAGTAAGTCCAATGGGTAACGCGAAAGGCATTGGTTTTTTATCCGTAAAAATACCGACAACAGGCTGCATGACGGATGAAACCATGTTTAAAGAAAAGGCAATGATTCCTAGTTGGGTAAAAGATAATCCCATTGATTTTTCCAAAATTGGAAACATCGCGGGCACTACGGATTGAATTGCGTCATTTAATAAATGGCAAAGCCCGATAATAAAAAGAATTTTAAACATCGTTGACTCATTCGCTTTTGGGGCTTTAGCGTTAAGAATTGCTTGTTGGTTCATTGTAGTCTCCTTTTTCAATTTGAACAAATTTTTTCTATTCTAATCTTACAAAATTTTCATTAAAAGTAGAATGAAAAATTTCTAGTTTCGAAATAATTTATTATTGCTTCAGAAGATGGATGAAGCCCAAAACGCATCCAAGGAGCGGTGGAAATGGTCTTCAAAAGGTGGATGAAGCCCAAAACACATCTAAGGAGCGGTGGAAATGGTCTTCAAAAGGTGGATGAAGCCCAAAACGCATCCAAGAAGCGGTGGAAATGGTCTTCAAAAGGTAGATGAAGCCCAAAACGCATCCAAGGAGCGGTGGAAAAGGTCTAGATAAGGTGGATGAAGCCCAAAACGCATCCAAGGAGCGGTGGAAAAGGTCTAGATAAAGTGGATGAAGCCCAAATCGCATCCAAGGAGCAGTGGAAATGGTCTAGATAAGGTGGATGAAGCCCAAAACGCATCCAAGGAGCGGTGGAATAGGTCTAGATAAGGTGGATGAAGCCCAAAACACATCTAAGGAGCGGTGGAAATGGTCTTCAAAAGGTGGATGAAGCCCAAAACACATCTAAGGAGCGGTGGAAATGGTCTTCAAAAGGTGGGTGAAGCCCAAAACGCATCCAAGGAGCGGCGGAAATGGTCTAGATAAGGTGGATGAAGCCCAAAACATATCTAAGGAGCGGCGGAAATGGTCTTCAAAAGGTGGATGAAGCCCAAAACACATCTAAGGAGCGGTGGAAATGGTCTTCAAAAGGTGGATGAAGCCCAAAACGCATCCAAGGAGCGGCGGAAATGGTCTTGATAAGGTGGATGAAGCCCAAAACGCATCCAAGGAGCGGTAGAAATGGTCTTCAAAAGGTGGATGAATCCTAAAACGCATCTAATAAACGAAAGAAATGTCCTTCATTAGGCGATGAAGGACATTTTGTGCAAGAATACGTATTCTATTGTTTTCATTATGTGTTTTTTGCAAGCGGTAAGGTTAATTCTACTTTTGTACCTTTTCCTGCAGCACTCAAAATCTTTATTTTTCCGCCAAAGGATTGAATAATCCTCTTACAGACAACCAAACCAAGTCCAGTTCCCGTTTCTTTTGATGTATAAAAGGGCCGAAAGATTTTATCCAATTCCTCCTTACTCATTCCTTTACCATTATCAATGATTTCCAGTTTGCAAAACTGTGAATCTTTTTGGAGAATTATTTCTAATTTTCCCGAACCTTCCATAGATTCAAACGAATTTTTTGCAATATTTAACACAACCTGTTTAATTTGGTCTTTAACACATTGAACCATTATCGGGTTCGAAGGAATGCCCCAACTACAATCTACATTGCATAAATTTCCCTCCGAAATAATCAACGGTTTCAGCTCTTGCAATGTTTCAACAATATTAACATTATTAGTTAACTGTGCAGTCGGTTTCCCTAGAATTAGAAACTCGCTGACAATCTCATTAATACGGTTTAACTCTGAATCAATCACTTCAAAATAATATTGGTCTTCTGGCGCAGTATATTTTTCACTCAAAAGCTGCATAAGTCCCTTCACACCCGTTAGCGGATTACGGATTTCGTGGGCAGTACTTGCAGCTAAAGTCCCTACTAGTTCTAATTTTTGTACTTCATTTTGTTTCCGTTCTTTAACCGTGTGCTTTTTTAATAGAATGTATTCAATAAGTAAAAATAGCACATGTGTGATAACTAGGATGATAAAAAGTGCTTCACTAAATTCTCCAGCAATCTCTTTTATATTTCGATTTGCAATTTTCACCTTGATATTCCAAGGCAAACGGTCCATTGGCAAGTGAATCCAATTATTTCCATCATTTATCGTTGAATCCTTGACATTTAGTTTTACGATTGGTTTGTTATTACCGTTTACTACAACCAGTTTGGATTTTGGTGTAAGAACCTTCATGAGGTTTTGCATATAATCAATCCGTAAGTGGGCAACAAGTATAGCCATTACGTGATGGTTTTCGTCTAAAACAGGTGTGGCTAATCCTAATATTCGCTGATTATTTTGGGTTATTTCTTGATGATCGGAGATAATCGTATCCTTTGTCTTAATCACATCTTGAATATATTTTTGCCGGGAAAACTCCACTGTGTAGTTTCGTAATTCTGAACCTGTGAGCACTTTCCCATTTTTATCAAGAAGATACAAGCCTCCATACCGTAGATCCTTATCGTGAATTTCTTTCAGTAAGGGCTCCACTTTTTCGGGAGAAGACAAATTCCCTTTAACAGAAAGAGATAGAATTTCTAAACTTGTGGTTGTCTCGCCAATAAACTGATCCCAGCTTTTTTGGTAAATGGATGCGACCCAGCGTGCCTGTTCTTTTCTTTCTTGATTGTGTTCTTTTAGAATGTTAGAAAAATAATATGAGCCTATAATAATAACAGGAAGAACTACTATAATTAGATATAAATAAAAGTTGCTCTTGAAATTTTTCATGTTAGTACCTCAAACATCGATAAGTTGACCAAATCATTATATCATCAGATTTAGTTTTTGAGAAAATATTCCTGCAATAAAAAAAATAGGCAGCTTATTTTTGAATGGGCACGTATCATGTGGTTCGCTTCACCGGTTAAATTGACATATTTTAAAAAGTTTTTTATAATAATTTTGAAATCAAGATAATTTTAAAATTGGAATTTACAGTTTTTAAAAAATAAAGAGGATGAAATTTATATGGAAAATGAAGCTATTTCTCAATCTTTAAAGCTGTTTATTGTTCTTTCAAGAGCGTATAAGGCAATTAATGAGCATGTAAATAAAGGAATTCAAGCAAGTGGTCTTAATCCGACGGAATTTGCAGTCCTTGAGCTTTTATATCACAAAGGTGATCAGCCAATGCAGCAAATTGGCGGTAAAATTCTTCTTGCCAGCGGAAGTATCACCTATGTAGTTGATAAACTAGAACAAAAAGGATTATTAAAACGAATTGCTTGTCCAAAAGATAGAAGGGTTACCTATGCCCAAATTACCGATGATGGAAAAAACTTTATTGAAGGGATTTTCCCTGAACACGCTGAAAGTATTCACAAATTAATGTCAAGTCTAACTGTGGATGAAAAGTCGGAAGCCATTGAATTATTGAAAAAACTCGGCTTACCTGCAGGGAAATTTTAATGCGGCCAATTGGTCGTATTTTTTTTTAACAGGAATATTAATGAGTAGTGTCGAAAACAACAAGAAGGTTAATATAAAGATAAAGGGGTTGTTAAAATGAGCTTTGAAAGCTATACATATCAACGGCCAAACTTAGATGAAATGAAAAAAAACTTTCAATTAGCGATTGACCGTTTTAAAAGTGCATCATCAATTGATGAGCAATCAGCAGCCATGGATGATATCAATAAACTAAGAAATGATCTTGGAACGATGTTCAACCTTTGTTATATTCGTCACTCGGTTGATACAAACGATGAATTTTATAAGGAAGAACAGGATTACATGGATGAAATCCAGCCTGAAATTGAGGGATTGGTGAATCAATATTACCAAGCACTTGTCGACTCTAAGTTTCGCATTGAATTAGAGAGAAAATGGGGGAAACAGCTTTTTGCACTTGCTGAGGGACAACTGAAAACCTTTAAACCGGAAATTGTTCCTTTATTGCAAAAAGAAAATCGCCTTTCCACCGAATATACAAAACTTCTTGCTTCAGCCAAGATTGACTTTGAAGGTGAGGAGAGAACACTTGCTCAATTAGAGCCGTTTACACAGGCAACCGATCGTGAGATGAGAAAACGGGCTAGCGTGGCAAAATTTAATTTCTTTGCCGAGAATGAGGCTGAACTGGACCGCATTTATGATGATCTTGTTAAAGTGAGAACAGAAATTGCCCAAAAACTAGGTTATAAAAATTTCGTTGAGCTTGGTTATTATCGGATGATGAGAACAGATTATAATGCCGAAATGGTTGCAAAATTCCGTGCCCAAGTAAAGGATTTCATTGTCCCGATTTCAACAAAACTAAAAACAAGGCAGGCAGAGCGAATTGGCCTTGACCATTTAAAATATTATGATGAGGGATTTGTCTTTAGGACAGGAAATGCCATACCAAAAGGGAGCCCGGAATGGATTATAGACAATGGTCAAAAGATGTATGAGGATCTTTCAGTCGAAACTGGTGCCTTTTTCAAATTCATGCGGGAAAATAATTTGATGGACCTTGTAGCGAAAAAAGGGAAAGCAGGCGGTGGTTATTGTACTTTTATTGAAAATTTTAAAGCACCGTTTATTTTTTCAAACTTTAACGGCACCTCCGGTGATATTGATGTTTTGACACATGAAGCCGGTCATGCCTTCCAAGTTTATTCGAGCCGTCATTTTGAAATTCCTGAATATTACTGGCCAACCTATGAAGCAGCTGAAATTCATTCAATGAGTATGGAATTTTTCACATGGCCGTGGATGGACTTGTTCTTTAAAGAAGATACCGAGAAATATCAATTTGCCCATTTAAGTGATGCTCTCTTATTCTTACCTTATGGTGTATCTGTTGATGAATTCCAGCATTGGGTATATGAAAATCCAGAAGCATCTCCAAAAGAACGGAAGCACCAATGGCGAGAGATTGAAAAGAAATACCTGCCGCATAAGGATTATGATGGAAATCAGTATTTAGAAAATGGCGGCTTTTGGCAGCGTCAAGGGCATATATATAACTCACCTTTTTATTATATTGATTATACACTTGCACAAATTTGTGCCTTCCAGTTCTGGAAAGGCTCTAGAGAGAATCAAGAAGAGGCTTGGAGAGATTATGTGAACCTTTGTAAGCTTGGCGGAAGCATGTCCTTTACCAAGCTTGTGGAAGCCGCAAATTTAATCTCACCATTTCAAGATGGCTGCGTCGAATCGGTGATTGGTGAAATCGAAAAATGGTTGAATTCTGTTGATGATAAAAATTTGTAAAAAGAAAAGCGAAGCCTGATTTATTTATAGGCTTCGCTTTTCTTTTTAAATTATGGCTGTGTTAAAGGACAATGTTGATTTTGAACATCGTTGATTGGAGCGAAGCGACGAGGAGGCTCCCCGAACCGCTTATTCCTGGAGCGGAAATCAACAACCAAGTTTAACAAGAGCCTAAATTATAGAACTGTTGCTGTTTCCGCCGATACTTTGATTTTACCTTCATGAATGATGGCTTCAACCTTTTTTGCATCGGGTTGATCTAGAATAAAGTCAGCCATTTTATCTTCAAGCTGTTCTTGAATAACCCGACGTAATGGGCGGGCACCGAAGGCAGGGTGAAACCCTAGTTCAGCAAGTTTTTCTTTTACTTCAGGTGTTATTGATAATTCAATATTTTGTTCGGTTAATGTTTCTTTTAATTCAGTAAGCATTAAATCAACAATTTTGAGAATATCTTCCTTCTCAAGTGTGTTAAACTCAATAATACTGTCAAAACGGTTTAAAAATTCCGGTTTAAAGAAGCTTCCTAAAGAATCCAAGATGGATGCTTCTTCAATCGCCTCACTTGTTCCAAAACCAACATGAATGGGCTTATAGCCAATACCGGCGTTACTTGTCATGATAATGACGGTATCTTTGAAACTTACCGTTCTTCCCTGGCTGTCAGTGAGACGACCATCTTCAAGAATTTGCAGAAACATATGCTGTACATCAGGATGTGCTTTTTCAATCTCATCCAATAAAATAATGCTGTAAGGGTTTCGACGTACTTTTTCAGTTAATTGACCTGCCTCATCATGACCCACATATCCTGGAGGTGAACCGATTAATTTTGAAACACTGTGTTTTTCCATATATTCACTCATATCCAGACGAATCATTGAATCCTTTGAACCAAATAATTCTTCAGCAAGTGTTTTTGTTAATTCAGTTTTACCGACCCCGGTAGGTCCTACAAAAAGGAAGGAACCAATTGGGCGCTGTTTTGATTTTAAGCCAGCACGGCTTCTTCTAATTGCTTTCGCAACCTTTTCCACCGCTTTTTTCTGTCCAATTACTTTAGATTCTAGATTTTCTTCCAGATGCTTCATTTTAAGCTGCTCATCTTCTTGAAGTTTGCCTACAGGGATACCTGTTTTTTTCTCAATGATTTCTTGGATATGTGCAGCTTCAACAGTTGGTCTTTCGCTATTATAAGCTTGGCTTAACGCTTTTTCCAGCTTGGTTTCCTCGTCTCGAAGCGTTGCTGCTGCCTCATAATTTTCTTTTTTTAATGCAGCCTCTTTTTCAGTTTGAATTTCCTTTAAGCGGTTTTCAAGTTGCTCTGTACTCTTATAATCCGAATTAAGATTCAATTTAGAACCCGCTTCATCAAGCAAGTCAATTGCCTTGTCAGGTAAGAAACGGTCTTGGATATATCGGTGTGATAATTGCACGCATGCATGAATTGCCTCATCTGAATAGGTAACTTCATGATAGTCTTCATATTTCTTTTGAATACCTTTTAAAATCTGGGTGGTTGCTTCTGGTGATGGTTCTTGAACATGAACTGGCTGGAAGCGGCGCTCAAGAGCAGAGTCTTTTTCAATTTGACGGTATTCTTTTAAAGTGGTTGCGCCAACAACCTGTAATTCACCACGTGCAAGTGAAGGTTTTAAGATATTTCCCGCATCCATAGAACCTTCAGCTGAACCAGCTCCAACAAGTAAATGGATTTCGTCAATAAATAAGATAATATTCTTACGTTCTTGTAACTCTGAAATCAATTGCTTAATTCTCTCTTCAAATTGGCCACGAATTCCTGTGTTTGCAACTAATGAAGCAACGTCAAGCAAATAAACTTCTTTATTTTTTAATTTATCCGGTACTTGTCCTTCGGCAATATTTAGAGCAAGGCCCTCAGCGATCGCTGTTTTACCGACACCAGGTTCACCAATTAAGACAGGATTATTTTTATTACGTCTATTTAAAATTTCAATTACACGCTTAATTTCTTCATCACGGCCGATGACTGGGTCAATAAGGCCTGCTTTTGCCATTTGTGTTAAATTACGTCCAAATTGGTCGATAAAACCGCCGCCATTAGAAGGACGTTTTTCATTTTGCATGTTTTGCTGACCATTCATTTGTCTATTTTCAATTGAATTCTTTGAGAAAAAAAGATCTTCAAATGGAAATCCTGAAAAAGCATTCATCGTTGGCCCGATTCCTGCCCCGATTGTATTTTTTCCTTTTGAATAGCATTCATGACAAAGTTTCATTTCTTTTCGCTGTCCATTTATGACGATGTTAAATTGTACAGTTGCATGGTTTTCTTTACACATTTGACATAGCATATTAAAAACCTCCTATAAATACATTATAAGGTGTTTGACTTTGACTAACTTTGACCTTATATCTGTAGTATACTCTGACCTTTTTTGACTTTCAAGGGGTTTGTTTATGGTAATTATTTCTTAAATATTAAAGTTAGCTCGTCTTTGTTTGTCCATCTCTTCATATAGTTAAATAGAGGGGGAGATGATGTGAAGAAAAATTGGTCAGCAGCTTTTCAAATTGCAGCAGTCTACGTTGGGACGGTCGTAGGAGCTGGTTTTGCCACAGGAAGAGAGATCGTTGAATTTTTTTCACGCTTTGGCTTCTTTGGCTTAATAAGTATTTTAATGAGCGGCTACCTCCTTGTTGTTTTAGGTTCCAAATTAATGAGAATAGCGGCTCATATAAATGCAAAATCCTATCAGGAGTTTAATGAATATTTATTTGGGAAGTGGGCAGGTAAAGCCATTAATATCATTATGCTTGTGATGCTTCTTGGTGTAAGTGCCGTGATGCTCGCTGGGGCAGGGGCAGTATTTGAAGAGCAATTGGGCCTTTCGAAAAACTTCGGAGTCCTATTAACCATATTTCTTTCTTTTATTGTCATGATGACTGGTACAAAAGGGCTTTTTGCAGTAAATTCTTTTGTGGTACCCTTAATGATTTGTTTTAGTTTATTGTTAATGGGCTTTTCTGTAAAATTGCCTCATTTCATGGATCAATTTTTATTTATTCCACATGTTGATGATGGCTGGAAAAGCGTGGTGGCTCCCTTTTCCTATACTGCGCTAAATTTAGCCTTGGCACAGGCAGTTTTAGTACCGATTGCCACAGAAGTAAAGGATGATTGGACAATTAAGTGGGGAGGAATACTAGGAGGAGCTGCTTTGACCCTTATACTACTCTCAAGTCATTTTACTTTAATCATGCTTCCAAATCTTGAGAATTATGAAATTCCTATGGCCATAATTATGAAACAAATTGCTCCATTTTTTTATTGGATTTTTGTGATGGTCATTTATGGGGAAATTTTTACTTCGGTAATCGGAAACGTATTTGGTTTAGATCGGCAGCTTAAGCAATATGTATCGGTCTCGACCATCACCTCTATTTCAGGGATTTTTGCCATTTCCTATGTAATTAGTCTTATAAATTATGGGAAATTACTGTCATACCTCTATCCGTTGTTCGGATACATAAGCCTGATATTCTTCATCTTGTTATGGATGAAGCAGTTACCCAATAGAATCAAGTAAATAAGGACTCAATTCTTTGAATGGAAATGATTTGCTCAATTTTCATTCTTTTTCCTATGATAAGGAAAAGGGTTTTTGAAAAAGATAGTAGGTGAAAGGAGTGAATGGTATGAGCAAATCACAGAGGCAGCATGAAAGGGAATGGACTGTTCGAAAACAAGATCAAAATCCGCATGGCAAAGTGAAATCCCTTAAACAGATTTCAAACGAAATAGGAAAACAGCCATAAAATTAAGTTAAATGGGTCTTGTTTAAGTAATTATACAGAGGAAAAAGGCAGCCGATGGCTGCCTTTTTAATGGCTCAAAACAATTTAATAAGCGCTTTCTTTTACAATCTTATAGTTTTTATGATTTACAACCGTACGCTGGTCCAATTCTAAATCACGGTAATTGTCCATGTATGTTAGATCGACTATTACAGAATTTTCATTTACCTTTTCCACTATTCCCTGTAACCCACCACGGAATTCAATGATATTTCCTATTTCTGCTATTTTCATTCAGTCTCTCCCCTTTGCCATACAATCTCATCTATCCCATTTAATTAACAGTTTGCACTACTTTTCCAATTTCGTAAAGGATTTTATTTGACAATTACGTTAATTTTGATAAAAAAATTAATTAACTATAATAGTAGATTTATTGTTTAAAAAAATTCTTAGAATTGAAGGGTATTTCCTCGGAAATTTCGACAAAAAATACTCTTTAATAAAGATTTACGATAAACTACTTTTGGAAAGGTGGTGCATATTGTGAATGGAGATGCTGTAAACGAAATACTGGAACAGTTAAAGGCCGGAACGCTTTCTGAGTATTATGTAAAGCAGGATGATTTTTTGGAATTCCGGCAAATTCTTGTTAAAAGAGAGGATTTTAAACATTTCCGAGGGATTGCTCAGAGGGGTGGAGATGTACTTTATCAATATTTGCAAGAGCCAAGAAGTTAAATTGGGTTCATATACTATTAGGAAAAGATTAAAAATGGAAGGAGGGCAATGATGATTAACCAAAGCATATTACCAGCATCAACGAATATGAAAGAGTTTGAGCGTTTTTTAAAGAGCTCCTTTGAAATCGGGGTTTTTTTAGACATGCATATCGCTCAGTTAAAAAATATAAGTGCACTTGCAAAACAACATGGAAAAAAAATGATTTACCATGTTGACCTCATACATGGGATAAAAAATGATGAATATGCGACGGAATATATATGCCAGGAATATAAGCCTTTTGGTTTAATTTCAACGAAATCTAGTGTGATACTGAAGGCTAAGCAGAAGGGAGTTATTGCGGTTCAGAGAATTTTCCTTCTTGACACTCATGCATTGGAAAAGAGCTATTCATTGATTGAAAAGACACGTCCTGACTTTATTGAGGTTTTACCTGGGGCTATCCCTTGGATGATTACTGAAGTAAAGGAACGCATTGGGATCCCCATTTTTGCAGGCGGACTTATTCGGACACCAGAAGAGGTGCAAAATGCACTGAATGCAGGTGCTACAGCCATTACGACTTCAAAACGGGAGCTTTGGGATACATTTGCAGTCCAAAAATAAAGTTTCAATAGTTTGGAATAAAAAAAGGATTGACAACGCTTTCATTGGTTTATATACTTTAATCAAGTTAATAGAATTGTGACGGAGATAAGGAGATTCACGCGAAAGACCATGGTTTGTGGTTTTTTATGTGTGAATCTCCTTTTTTGTTTTCTGTCAGAATGAACAACATATAATGAAAAAGGAGAGATGAAAATTGACACCATTTATTGGAGAATTAGTAGGAACCATGATTTTGATTGTCCTCGGTGCTGGAATTGGAGCGGGATCTTCGTTAAAAAAATCCTATTCTAATAATGCCGGATGGATTGTAATTACCATAGCGTGGGGACTGGCAGTAACAATGGGAGTTTTTGCAGTAGGATCGGTGAGTGGAGCACATCTGAATCCGGCCGTTACCATTGCGCTTGCACTAAATGGAGACTTCCCGTGGTCCGATGTGCCTGGGTATATTCTTGCCCAAATGATTGGAGCTATTCTCGGTGCAGCCCTAGTTTATTTACATTATCTGCCTCACTGGAAAGTAACAGATGACCCAGGAACAAAGCTAGGCGTTTTTGCGACAAGCCCGGCAATCTCGCATACATTTTCAAATCTATTTAGTGAAATTTTTGGTACATTTGTTCTTGTACTTGGTTTATTATTTATTGGAGCTAACAAGTTTACAGAAGGATTAAATCCACTGGCGGTTGGACTATTGATTGTCGTGATTGGAATGTCATTGGGTGGAACCACTGGATATGCAATTAATCCTGCTCGTGACCTTGGGCCGCGGATTGCCCACTTCCTACTGCCGATTCCGGGTAAAGGGAGCTCTAACTGGGGCTATTCATGGATTCCGGTTGTAGGGCCGCTGTTAGGCGGCAGCCTTGGAGCCGTAATCTATAAAGCTATATTTTTAGGGAAAGTTACCGGAGCCCTATGGGGAGTTATAGGACTTAATCTAATCGTACTATTCCTTGCATTTTTTGCAGGAAAAAAACAGAATATGAACAAGAATTTAAGAAGAAAAGCAGCTTGATATAAAATCAAAATTGGAGGGCGTAACCATGGAAAAGTATATTCTATCATTAGATCAGGGAACAACCAGTTCACGAGCAATTTTGTTTAATCAAAACGGGGAAATTGTTCATAGTGCTCAAAGGGAATTTACGCAATATTTTCCAAAGCCGGGTTGGGTTGAACATAATGCCAACGAAATATGGGGTTCTATCTTGTCTGTCATTGCTGAAGTTTTATCTGAAACAGGAGTTAAGCCAGAACAAGTTGCTGGAATTGGAATTACCAATCAGCGCGAAACGGCTGTAGTTTGGGATAAAGAAACCGGAGAACCCGTTTATCATGCAATTGTTTGGCAATCCAGACAAACGAGTGAAATTTGTGAGGAATTAAAAGAGAAAGGTTACGGTCAGCTATTTCGTGAAAAAACAGGTTTGTTAATTGATGCCTACTTCTCAGGGACTAAAGTAAAGTGGATTCTTGATCATGTTCCTGGGGCACGTGTAAGGGCTCTCCAAGGTAAGCTTCTATTTGGTACAATTGATACATGGTTGATTTGGAAGCTTTCAGGGGGAAAGGCGCATGTAACCGATTACTCCAATGCATCCCGTACTCTAATGTTTAATATCCATGACTTAAAATGGGATGAGGAATTACTTGGAATTTTAGGTATTCCTAAATCGATGCTTCCTGATGTTCGGCCATCCTCAGAAATCTATGCTAATACAGTAGATTATCATTTCTTTGGCAAGGAAGTGCCAATTGCCGGAGTTGCTGGCGACCAGCAGGCGGCATTATTTGGCCAGGCATGTTTTGAAAAGGGTATGGCAAAAAATACGTATGGTACGGGCTGCTTTATGCTCATGAATACTGGAGAAAAAGCAGTAAAGTCTGAACATGGATTATTGACAACGATCGCATGGGGATTAAATGGAAAAGTAGAGTACGCTCTAGAAGGAAGTATTTTTGTAGCGGGTTCAGCAATTCAATGGCTTCGCGATGGTTTAAGAATGATTAAGGATGCTAAAGATAGCGAAACATATGCAGCAAAGGTTGAATCTACAGATGGGGTTTATATTGTACCAGCATTTGTCGGGCTTGGAACACCTTATTGGGATAGTGATGTCCGAGGTGCTGTCTTTGGATTAACACGTGGAACAACAAAGGAACAATTTATTCGTGCCACACTTGAGTCGCTTGCTTATCAAACAAAGGATGTGTTATCGGCGATGGAAGCCGATTCAGGCATTCAATTGAAAACACTGCGTGTTGACGGTGGTGCGGTTAAAAATAATCTCCTAATGGATTTCCAAAGTGACCTTTTAAATGTTCCTGTTGAAAGACCTGTGGTAAATGAAACAACATCCCTTGGAGCCGCTTATTTAGCGGGACTTGCAGTTGGGTTCTGGAAGAGTCAGGAAGAAATCTCGAAGCAATGGGCAATCAGCCGGAAGTTTGATCCGAAAATGAACGAAGAGGACCGTAAACTTCTGTACGCTGGCTGGAAAAAAGCCGTAAATGCGGCAATGGCATTTAAATAAACTATTCTGTTTCGTAAATATATGGTATAATAATACACAAGTTAATATATTGGCAGGAGAATTTGGAGAGACCACAAAAACATTACCAGTTGGTAATGTCTTTTGTGGTCTCTTTTTATTTCCCCTTAAAAATATCTAAGCATATAATAATAAGGCTTCTTAATCGGGAGGAAAAAATAATGAAATTTTCGAATTTAAATCGTAAAGAAATTGTATCGAAATTGAAGGAAAAGAAGTTTGATGTTTTAGTTATTGGTGGTGGAATTACCGGAGCCGGTATCGCCCTTGATGCGTCTTCAAGAGGAATGATTACCGCACTGGTCGAAATGCAAGATTTTGCGGCAGGTACATCAAGCCGGTCTACAAAATTAGTGCATGGAGGATTAAGATATTTAAAACAATTTGAAGTGAAAATGGTCGCAGAAGTAGGGAAAGAACGTGCGATTGTCTATGAAAACGGCCCGCATGTCACTACTCCAGAGTGGATGCTCCTGCCAATGCATAAAGGCGGAACATTTGGACCATTCTCTACTTCTATTGGTTTACGTGTTTATGATTTCTTAGCAGGAGTAAAAAAATCAGAACGAAGAATGATGTTATCTGCACAGCAAACCCTTGCAAAAGAGCCGCTCGTTAAAAAAGAGGGTCTAAAAGGCGGGGGGTATTACGTAGAATATCGTACTGATGATGCAAGACTAACGATTGAGGTAATGAAAGCGGCGATAGAAAAGGGTGCAACTGCTTGCAATTATACAAAAGTTACAAATCTTATCTATGAAAATGGAATCGTTGTCGGTGTAATGGTCCAAGACCTGTTTACAGGTGAAAAATATCAGGTCCGTGCCAAAAAAATTGTCAATGCAGCGGGTCCATGGGTAGATCAAATACGGGAAATGGACCATTCGAAAAAGGGAAAGGTTCTTCAGTTGACAAAAGGTGTCCATCTCGTAATTGATCAGTCTCGTTTCCCTTTAAAGCAAGCCATTTATTTCGATACGCCAGATGGTCGAATGGTATTTGCAATCCCTCGAGATGGAAAGGCTTATGTGGGTACAACGGATACCTTTTATGATCAGGATAAAGCTCATCCTTATATGACATCAGCTGACCGCAGCTATATCATTAAGGCGATTAATTATATGTTTCCTGATGTGAAAATAACCGAGAAGGATATTGAGTCCAACTGGGCAGGAGTTAGACCACTTATATATGAAGAAGGAAAAAAGGCATCGGAAATTTCTCGTAAGGATGAAATTTGGGAATCCAAAACAGGTCTTATTACAATTGCTGGAGGAAAATTAACGGGATATCGGAAAATGGCGGAAACGATTGTGGATTTACTTGCAGCGAAATTTAATGATGAAGAGGGGACGAACTACCCGGCTTGTATGACGAAGGATATGCCAATTTCCGGCGGCGATGTTGGTGGTTCTATCCATTTTTTAGACTATGTTAGTAGAAAGGTAAAAGTTGGTCTCGAAGTGGGTTTAACGAATGAAGAGGCAGAACAATTAGCAAAAATCTATGGCTCAAATATTGAAGACGTTTTTGAACTTCTTAATACGAATAAAAATGATGCAGCTCGATATGAATTGCCACTCACATTATTTGCTATGTTAATTTATTCGATTCACTATGAGATGGCAGCAACTCCAATTGATTTCTTTAATCGCCGAACAGGTGCGATATTGTTCAATATTCAACTTGTACAAAAATGGAAGAACCAGGTTTTAGCTTATATGGCTGATCAATTTGGATGGAACGAGCAAGAAAAGCAAAAATATACCAATGAATTGGAAGAAGCCCTAATACATGCAGTAATACCAATTGATGAACAGAATAATGAATTTCCTAAGGCAGTAGGCGGAAATTAATAGATGATAGGCCGTAAATTTTTTGCGGCCTTTCTTTATTTTTGTGAGCTTTACTACTGTTCAAGTGAGTAAGAAAATGATATTCTATCCTTTGTATTATTTTTCACAATCTATGCCTTTTATTTAAAACATAATTGTGTCATTTTAGGGAAAAAATAATATTGATTGTATTGCTTTATTTATTAATCAATTAACGGTTTAGTTGACTAAAATGAACAAATTGTTTAGATTTATTAGGCAGGTAATAAATTTAAATTTATTATATTAATTGACATTAAAGGAGTTTGATTTACATGGCAGAAAAACAATTTAAAGTAACAGCTGAAACAGGTATTCACGCAAGACCGGCAACCTTGTTAGTACAAGCAGCTAGTAAATTCAATTCTGAAATCAATTTAGAATATAAAGGGAAAAAGGTTAATTTAAAATCGATTATGGGTGTAATGTCTTTAGGAATTGGTCAAGGAGCAGACATCGTGATTTCTGCTGAAGGAAACGATTCTGAAGAAGCTTTATCAAGCATTGAAGAAACACTGAAAAAAGAAGGTTTGGCTGAATAATGAGTTTTTTACATGGTATTGCTGCATCAAACGGTATCGCAATTGCAAAAGCTTACCGTCTTGTAGAACCTGATTTATCCTTTGAAAAGAAAACCATTGATGACACGAATTCAGAGGTAAAAAGATTTCGAATGGCAATGGAAAAATCTACGTCTGAGCTTGAAGTCATTCGCGACCGGGCAAAGGTAGAACTTGGGGAAGATAAGGCAGCCATTTTTGAAGCACATCTTCTTGTTCTAAGTGACCCTGAATTGACAGGACCGATTGAAGATAAAATTCAATCTGAAAAAATCAATGCTGAGTTTGCCTTAAAAGAAACGGCAGATATGTTTATAACAATGTTCGAACAAATGGATAACGAGTATATGAAGGAGCGGGCTGCAGATATTCGTGATGTGACGAAACGTGTTCTTTGCCATTTACTTGGTGTTCAATTGGTAAACCCAAGCATGATTGCCGAAGAAGTTATTATCGTGGCCGAGGATTTAACTCCCTCCGATACCGCTCAATTAAATCGTAAATTTGTAAAGGGCTTTACCACAAATATTGGCGGCCGTACCTCCCACTCAGCGATTATGGCAAGATCATTGGAAATTCCTGCAGTAGTTGGAACCAAAGCAGCTACAGTTGAAATTAATAATGGTGATATGGTCATTGTGGATGGACTTAAAGGTGAAGTACATATTAATCCGACACCTGAGCTAGTGGAACAATACCGTAAAATCCATAACGAATTTGAGGCACAAAAAGCTGAATGGGCAAAATTAGTTAATGAAAAAACTGTTTCTGCAGATGGTCACCATGTTGAATTAGCCGCCAATATCGGAACTCCGAATGATTTAAAAGGAGTTATGGATAATGGTGGTGAAGGAATTGGTCTATATCGAACCGAATTCCTTTACATGGGCAGAGATCAGCTTCCCACCGAGGAAGAACAGTTCGAATCCTATAAAGCCGTCTTAGAAGGAATGAATGGCAAGCCAGTGGTCGTTAGGACTTTAGACATTGGTGGCGATAAAGAATTACCATATTTGGAATTACCAAAAGAATTGAACCCATTCTTAGGTTTCCGTGCGATTCGTTTATGCCTGGAAGAGCAGGAAATTTTCCGAACCCAATTGCGTGCACTGCTGCGGGCAAGCAGTTATGGTAATTTAAAAATTATGTTCCCAATGATTGCAACCCTTGATGAGTTTCGCCAAGCAAAGGCAATCCTGGAAGAAGAAAAAGCGAAGCTTCAAAGCGAAGGGCAAACCGTTAGTGAAAAGATTGAGCTTGGAATCATGGTTGAAATTCCTTCAACTGCGGTTTTAGCTGACCAATTTGCCAAAGAAGTTGATTTCTTCAGTATTGGGACAAATGACCTCATTCAATATACAATGGCAGCTGACCGTATGAATCAGCGTGTATCCTATCTTTATCAGCCATATAGCCCATCTATTTTAAGATTGGTCAAAATGGTTATTGATGCTTCACATGCAGAAGGAAAATGGACAGGCATGTGTGGTGAAATGGCAGGAGATGAAACAGCAATTCCAGTTCTTCTAGGACTTGGTCTTGATGAATTTTCAATGAGTGCAACATCCATTTTAAAAGCCCGTTCATTAATTCGGAACCTCAAAAAATCCGATATGGAAAGTCTTGCGCAAAAGGTATTAAATATGCAAACAACTGACCAAGTAATCGAGGCTGTAACAGCAGCAACAAAATAATATACCTTAAAACCGGCTGAGAAATCAGTCGGTTTTTTTTGTGAAAAAAGAAGGGATTTTTAGACTAGTATGGAATTATAATATAGTAAGAAAGACTTATTAATCCTAAAAGTTGATAGGTCAATCGTACAATGTGCAGGAGCATGCAGGGGGTGAAAGGAATTATGGAACAGAAACCGTTACATTATGATGGTAGTTTACAACTAGACTCTTCACTAACTGAGTCAGTGGTTAATGAACCATTCCAAATGACCGATGAAATGAGAGTAAGTATTGGTCGTAACCCATACTCAGTTGATACAAATGAATAAGAGGCTGTTTTTGAGGATTTGTCTAAATGACAAATCCTTTTTATATGGGTTACTTTAAAGCAGAAATGTTGACCGAACCATTTTTTTTATTTAAAATTACCTCGAATTGAAAATATATTAATTAAAAGTTTGTGAAAAAGTTTGGTTAATTTCTATATTTTTGATTTAAACTAAAATGTCAACATACACGAACAGAAAGGTGATGGAAGAATGGCAAAAGTATTATATATAACTGCACACCCACATAATGAAACACAATCCTACAGTATGGCCGTAGGGAAAGCGTTTATCGATACGTATAAAGAAGTAAATCCGGGAGATGAAGTGGTTCATTTAGATTTATATAAAGAGAATATCCCCCATATAGATGCAGACGTTTTTAGCGGATGGGGTAAGCTTCGCTCTGGACAAGAGTTTGATCAGCTATCTGCAGAAGAAAAGGCCAAGGTTAGCCGGCTGAATGAATTAAACGAACAATTTATTGCCGCAGATAAATATGTTTTCGTTACTCCGTTATGGAACTTTTCATTTCCTCCAGTAATGAAGGCATACCTTGATTCTGTCGCAGTTGCAGGAAAAACATTTAAATACACGGAAAAAGGTCCGATTGGACTTTTGACTGATAAAAAAGCACTGCATATCCAAGCACGCGGTGGGTTCTATTCAGAAGGACCTGCAGCCCAAATGGAAATGGGCCACCGGTATATTAGTATTATGATGAGTTTCTTCGGTGTTCCAGCCTTAGAAGGACTCTTCGTTGAGGGGCATAATGCAATGCCTGATAAAGCACAGGAAATCAAAGAAAATGCCATTGCTCGTGCGAAGGATCTTGCGCATACGTTTTAAAGCAGTAATAAATTTTGGGAGACAGATTAACTCTGTTTCCTTTTTTTCTTGTAAGATTAAAGAAGAAAAACAAAGGGAGGAAATAAGGATGGAATTAAATCTAAAGGGTAAAACAGCGATTATCGCTGCCTCCAGCCAGGGGCTCGGTTTTGCGATTGCGGAAAGACTCGTAAGGGAAGGCGCAAATGTCATGATTTCAGGCCGGGATGAGGAGAAACTGAAACAAAAAGCAGCTTTGCTTGAAGCAATTGATCTTGGAAAAGTCAGCTACCATAGAACCGATGTAACAAATCCTCAGGAAATTAAGCAGCTTGTTCAAGTGACAATTGAAATCTTTGGTGAAATCCATCTGCTTGTAAATAATGCCGGCGGTCCGCCTGCAGCTGCTTTTGAAGATCTATCCGATAATGAATGGCAGAATGCATTTGAATTAAATCTATTATCCTATGTAAGGCTAATCCGCGAAAGCTTGCCTTACATAAAAAAACAAGGAGGAAAAATCCTTAATATCGCTTCTTCTTCTATAAAAGAACCGATTCCTGGATTAATTTTATCAAACACATTTCGAACTGGAATTGTCGGGCTTTCAAAAACACTCGCTTCTGAATTAGCACCATACAATATTTTAATTAATACAATTGCCCCTGGAAGGATTGCAACAGATCGAGTAAAACATTTAGACCAAGTCAATGCAGATAAGCAAGGTGTTGACCGAGAAGTTATTGAAGAGAAATCAAAAGCGGCAATTCCTCTAAAAAGATATGGGAAACCTGAAGAATTTGCCAATGTCGCTGCGTTCCTTTTATCGGATGCAAATACCTATATGACAGGAAGTTCGTTCCTTGTTGATGGGGGCATGATTAAAGCGATTTAACTTCCCGCTCCTTTTATTAGCCATTTCTAACGTTTACTTCCAATAATTGATGGTTATGGTAGTAATAAAGGGAGTGTTAGGATGCTGAAAAAATTGCGGATGCTGTTATTATTATCAATTGGAATCCTCAGTACATCTTTTTTAACTGGATGCGGGCTGCAATTTTCTGATGAACTAATTGTCAACCGATTTGCGGATGCCTTATTAACAAAAAATAATGAGCTTCAGTTTCGTTTTCGCATAAATGACCAAATATTAAATGACCGCCAATTATATAAGGTTAAAGTGGCCATCCATGATGATAAACTAGCAGCAGCTATTGGTCAAAGAGAAATTGTATATGGTGAAGAACAGGTCATTAATGGAGAATTTTTAGATGTGGGGCGAAGTGAAAAATATATTTTTATGGACCCTATTCCCTTAAAAAAAGACTTACATATCCATGAATTAGAAAATATGATTGAAAATAAGAATGCTGTATCAATAGAAGTATTCAACAATCAAGAGGTTTTTGGGCGTGCTTACCTAACTAATTTTTCTTCGGAGCTCTAAAGTGAAGATTAACTTTTCGTCAGGGTGGATACAATAAATATGTGCATAAATTTGGAGATTTTAGCGCGGGGACCGGGTCAAGAAAAATGACCTGGTCTTTTTCAATACTTTCAAAGAAATTTAGTGCTAAAATAGAGGTAAAATGAGGAGAGGAAGATAAATTTGTTAACTCCAGAAAATACGGTAATCGGATTTATTGGAATAGGCGTGATGGGAAAAAGTATGGCAAGCCATTTATTAAATGCGGGATTCCCTGTAGTTGTTTATTCGAGAACAAAGGAAAAAGCTACAGACCTTTTGGAAAAAGGTGCGACATGGGCTGGAAATCCCCAAGATGCGGCTGAGAAAGCCCAAGTTATTTTTACGATTGTCGGTTATCCGAAGGACGTGGAGGAAGTTTATTTTGGTGAGGATGGACTAATTGCCCACGCTAAAGCAGGAAGTTATCTAATCGATATGACGACTTCTGCTCCTTCGCTTGCCAAAGAAATATATGAGGCTGCTAAGAAGAAGGGAATCCAGGCCATTGATGCTCCTGTTTCAGGCGGGGATGTCGGAGCAAAAGAAGCAAAGCTCTCGATTATGGCTGGCGGTGAGCGGGAAGCTTTTGATGCGGTTCGTCCGATACTCGAGCACCTTGGAACGAACATTGTCTACCAAGGAGAGGCAGGGGCAGGGCAGCATACAAAAGCATGTAACCAAATTGCGATTGCTTCCAATATGATTGGGGTATGTGAAGCGATCATCTATGCAGAAAAAGCAGGATTGAACCCTGACACTGTACTAAAAAGCATTTCAACTGGGGCTGCTGGGAGTTGGTCTCTAAGTAATCTTGCCCCAAGAATGCTGAATGGAAATTTTGAGCCAGGGTTTTACATAAAGCATTTCATTAAGGATATGAAAATTGCCCTTGATGAAGCAGAACAAATGGGAATGGACGCCCCGGGTCTGTCATTGGCTAAATCCCTTTATGAACAATTAGCTGAAAAAGGTGAAGAAAACAGCGGAACTCAAGCATTGTATAAATACTGGAAGAACTAAAGGTATCGAATAAATTCCTTCTCTAAATAGAAACTAAAAGAGAATTATTTATAGGAGGAATTGCAAAAATGGCTAAACGGACAAAAAAAAATGATCCCCAGCAAAAAAATAAAAAAGGATTTGATTCATCACAGCTGAATGAAGAATTTGCTCATGAAATGGGTTCAGCTGCAACAAATAAAATCCATAAAGATAAAGCAAAGAAAGAAAAAGCACCAAAGAATAACGGGGAATATAAAGGCCAATAAAAGGAACACCCTCACTCTATTGCAGTGAGGGTGTCCTTTTTAATTCAGCTTTTTTAAATAGTTTTCTACCCCATTTAAACCTTTTTCTAATGTTTCCATTGAACAGGCGAAAGACAAACGGAAATAGCCTTCTCCATATTCTGAAAAAGCACTCCCCGGTACGACAGCTACTTTTTCTTCCTTCACAAGATTAAGGGCAAAATCAAAACTGTTTAACCCTACGGTCTTCGGTATTCGTACGAAAAAATAAAAGGCTCCATCCGGTTTCACAACGCTAAGTCCCATAGCATTTAACCGATCAAATACATACTCTCTTCTTTTCTCATATTCCATTTTCATAGGAAGGGCATCATTCATACCCGCTGTAAGGGCCTCAATCGCTGCTTTTTGGGCAATAGAATTCGCACAGGACACATTATATTGATGAACCTTTAGAATATGTTTGGTCAGTGTCTCTGGTGCAAATAAGAGGCCAATTCTCCAACCTGTCATCGAATGTGATTTGGATAAACCATTTATCACAATTGTTTTTTCTTTTAGGTATGAGGCAATGGACCTATGGGGCTGTTCATAGGTTAGTTCGCTGTATATCTCATCTGCAAGGATAAAGAAATCCTGATTCTTACAGAAGTCAGCAATTTCCCGTAATTCGTCTTCAGAGAGGCTCACCCCTGTAGGGTTGGATGGATAAGGCAAAACAATGCATCGTGTTTTTTCAGTAATGTGAGGTTTAATCATCTCTAACGTAAAGCGGAAATTATTTTCTGTCACATCCACATGTATAGGTGTTGCCCCCATCATTCGAATAATCGGTTCATATCCAGGATAAATGGGACCTGGCAAAATTACCTCCGTTCCTTCTGTTAATATCGTTCGGAACGCTATGTCAATTGCTTCACTGGCCCCCATTGTGACAATTACTTCCGTATCTGGCTGATAATGAAGGCCATATTTCTTTTCCATAAAGGTGCAGGCTGCTTTTCTTAATTCAAGCATACCCGCGTTATGGGTGTAAGATGTATAGTTTTCTTCAATGGCCTGTATTCCAGCTTGTTTTACATGTTCCGGGGTAGGGAAATCTGGTTGTCCAATCGTAAGGGAAATTAAATCTTCAATATGAGAAACCATATTAAAAAATTTTCTAATTCCGGAAATTTCAATATCTTTAACTCTTTGATTGATTAAATGCTCCATAGCTCGTTCATCCTTCCCATTTGTACCTATATGTCTTTAGTCCAGTTTGAATATAGATGGATATGTATCAATATTCTACCATCTAGGGGTGCTTAAGCATATGAAAAGCCGGACTTCTCCGGCCTTAATTCGTATATCTTTCTCCCAGTTTCTTAAAGACAGGTTTTTGATAGGAGCGGCGGTTACCCGGATTGGAGGGAGAATGCTGGATTTCCTTTATTCCTGTATAGGATTGTAATAATGCTTTTGCAATATTAAGTGAAAGATTTGCTTTTGGATTTCTTACTCTTTCATCTAGCTTCCCTAAATGGGGGAGCTCGGCAAAATCTGATTTTGTCGGAGGAATATGGAATGTGTACCTTCCGCACTCAACTAAAACATCAGATTGCTGCTGGCTGTTTTTTGGATGTTCTGAAAAATGAAGTCCTACTTTTTTAGCTTTACCTTCAACAATTAATTTTTTTAATGCTTCATGTTTTAATTTGTATAAAAATTTGGGATTAATAGCTGTTTTTGCATGGCGATTTACAATAAATACAGCCTGAGAGAGGTTTTCGATGGTAAAATTAAGTTTGGTAAGAGGGCGTTTCTGGTCCGGGTTCAAAATAAGTACTCCTTTCTGTAGTTCAAAAGCATCTTTATTATACACATTTTTTAATTGAAAAATAAGGGGTAGGACAATTGATATCAATAAAAAAGAAATAATCCCAGCCAAAATTTCCAATAATATTTAATATAGGTTTAACTTTCACAGCATAAAGCTAAAATAATAGAAAATTTTACCGGAATAATGAATAAATTCGATATTTTCACTTATTTAGATTGTAAAATAGAAATACACAAATGTAAAAACATTATTGTAAAAATATGCGAACTTTTTATGTCTAAAGGATGATAAAATGGAGCAGTCAATCAACCTACTATCTTCAAAATTTAGTGCGGACAAAGTAAGTGAATCATCATTAAACTATTTAAAACAATTCCCAATGGATGTTTTAAAAATTGACCAATCCTTCATTAAGGAAATCCCTAAAAACGAAAAGGATATGGCTATTACAACCACGGTTATTCACCTTGGAAAAAGTTTAGAATTAGAGGTCATAGCTGAAGGTGTAGAGAATCAAAATCAGGTAGAATTTTTAGCAGAAGCGAAATGTCATAAAATACAAGGGTATTATTATTCAAAACCACTGCCCGCATTAGAAATTGAGGAAAGATATCTAGTTAAGAAAAAATAAAAAAGTTTTCAATAAATAAAAATCCTTATCTCCATTAAAAATAGATAAGGACTTTTTTATATAGCTTTTTCATATCTTAGTGTGAAAATGGTTAGTTCTGGCTTGGCCATAAAACGAAAAGGGAGACGTGTTGTTCCAATTCCTCTATTAACATATAAAGTAAGATTCCCAATTGAATACAGTCCCTCAGTGTAAATTTGGGCAAAAGGCGGGGTAACAAGTGCCCCTAAAAACGGAATTTTCACTTGACCTCCATGACTATGTCCGCTGATCTGCCATTGTATTGGGTACTGTGATGCGGTATCCGCAAGGTCGGGAGCATGTGATAATAAAATTTTAAACCTATTGTTGGGTATATGACTTGAAGCTAAGGCGATATTGGGTTTTCCTAACATCGCATCATCTACTCCAATTAAATAGATGCTCGTACCATCTTCTAGTTTAATGGATTTAGATTCATTCAATAAGACTGTAAAATTTCCTGCCTCCATAATATTCCGATAAATGTCAGTGCCATAACCCCCATGATCATGGTTGCCAAAAATACAGAACTTTCCAAGTGGAGCATTTAACTGCTTCAAGAGTGGAATAATTTGATTCATCTTATTATATCGATTCGGTTCATCCATTAAATCTCCTGTAAAAAGAATGAGATCAGGATTGAGGTTATTAATTTTTGTCATTAGTTTTTTTAGCTGATGGAGATTATATTGAAAGCCCAAGTGGGTGTCACTAAATTGAATAATCCTTTTTCCGTCAAAGCTTTTTGGGATTAAGGGATGTTTGATTTCCAGGTTATTAGCGTCTAGCAGGGAAGGTTCAATCCGGTTGGCATAAAAATATCCTCCTGAACTAAGGCCGAAGATTGTGAGGAATGCACCGAATGAACGCTTTAAAAGGAATCTTCTTGTCATTTTTGTTTGCATCTTTTCTTCCATTCCACCTCACTTTTTATTTTTTTAAAATGGCTGTGTTAAACTAGTCAGTTGATTTCCGCTCCAGGCACAAGCGGTTCGCGGGCGGTCCGGGGAGCCTCCTCGCCGTTTATGCTCCTGCGCAGTCTCTCCCCTGCCCCGTACTCCCACAGGGGTCTTCGTGTCTTCCGCTCCAATCAACATGGTTAAAACATTGTACTTTAACACAGCCTTAAAAATAAACGTCATTTCGTATTTTCTTTAAAATTGGCAAAGAAAGCAAGTGTTTTTAACAAAAAGATCTTTTACGGCTGCTTAATACGTTAATATTCAAAACTTGGACAATTATTCATAAAAAAGAGATACCAAAAATTTGGCATCTCACAATTCATTGCATTTATTTATAACTAACTGCCCGGCAATTCAATGCTTTCCAGGAGGAAATAAATCGATCTTTACCAACTCTTACTTGTTTTCTACCTGATAATGGGTCATTTAAATAGACGAAATTCCTATCGTATCCAACGAGTACCACCGCATGGAGGTCTAAAGGCGTTTTAATGTATTGTTGCCCATGATACCATGACTCCCAGCGGTCTGGAAGCCTATAATCTCCAGTTGTCCAAACAACGACAGGATATCCATCTGAAACATGCTGTAATACCCGTTCAAAAGGCTGATTTGTTAAATTAATTGCCCGACCGGGTAGCTTTTGATTAATTAATTGAACCATTGGACGATCAAAAACTGCATAGCCCGGGGTCTTTCCTGTCATATCACCAACAAATCCTTCTGCGGGATTTCCCCACCTCCGAATATCACCATTCGTTTTTACGAGCGGGTCGGAATCCTTTTTAATCAGGCGGTAGAGCTCCATTTTATCCGTTTTGACACCTGCATATTGGAGAACCATTGTAAGGCTGGTGACTTCACATCCATACCTTAATTCAGGGTTTTGCCTAATTAGAGGTACATTAAGCAGTTGTGAAGCTTTTTTAGGGTTTACATTTGCAGGCTTCGATTGTTTTGCTTGTATTGGTATCATTTCATTTAATACGCCGGTTGAGTTAATATTTTGCATTTTTACCTGATTGTTTCTTTCAATAACAGCGGCTGGGGCCGTTTTTTTTGTTCTATTTGAAAGGGTATCATCATCTAAATTACTGCATCCAAGCAATGGAAGAATGGTGGCCAAAGCAAAAAGCTTCTTCAATACTTCTCCCCCTTTAAATGGACTTGAATTTAGGGTGTGATTGTATCTCTTCTTATATGATGGTATCCTGTTGGAAACGAACGTGAGAAGGCTTTTCTGCGTATTGTATATATTGGTATGGTATAATGAGAAAAATCTTTTTTGGAGGGCAAGTAAATGGATGCATTGGATATCCTAGCGGATCTTGAAAATGTCATTCCTTTTTTTCAACCAATTTTTAGTGCGGAAGAACATAGTGTGGTCGCATATGAAGTATTGGGAAGATATAAGTCAGAAGGGAACATCATTAGCTTAGGACCCTTTTTTCAGGATGATCAGATTCCGGATGAATATAAATTTGAAGTAGACCAAATTGTGGTAAGTAAGGCATTAGAAAAAGCACTTAATTTGGATGATCATGTCAAGATTTTTTTAAATCGAAATGCTGATTTATTAATGTATGGACATGGCGAACCATTTTTACAAGAGCTTTTAGAATTTGAAAAAAGAGGAATTCGATTGAGCAGAATTGTTCTTGAAATATCGGAACAAAATTATACAGGGGATTTCGATCAATTAGATCACTTACTGCAATACTATCGTACGTATGGGATCCAAATTGCGATTGCCAGGATTGATAGTGCAAAAAATTATTTTCAGCGAATTGGAGAAATAGAACCTGATATTTTGAAGGTCAATCTAGAAGCTTTAAAATCAACGTCAACTGGAACGAATTTTAATGACGTATTATTTACTCTGTCATTATTGGCCCGGAAAATCGGGGCAACATTATTGTTTGAAAATATTGAAATGAGTTATCAGCTCCAATTTGCCTGGAAAAATGGGGGAAGATACTATCAAGGATATTATCTCCATCCGCCAGAGGCAGAATTTATTCAAGGGGATATGTTAAAAGAACGATTAAAAGAGAAATTCCACGACTTTATTTCATATGAAAAAAGAAAATTAGAAGCGGTATATACGACCGCCGAGTTTTTTCAAATTAAAGTTCAGGAAATTGTTATAAAAAACAGGAAGACAAGTTATGAGGATTTATTTCAAGCTTTGATAAAAGAATTGGATCAAATCGCCTTCAGAATGTATGTATGTGATGAAGATGGCTTTCAAAAATCGGTTAATATCTTTAAAGAAAAAAATGACTGGATAACTCAAGCACAGTATCTTAATAAAAACTGGAGCTGGCGTCCTTATTTTTTAGAAAATATTATCAAAATGCGTAATGAGCGAAAAGGAATCTTGTCAGATTTATACAGTGATATTGAAACAGGTGAAACGATTCGAACTTTTTCTTTTCCCATGAATGGCGAAGAATATTTGTTTATCGACATATCTTATCAATATTTATTTGAGCATGAGCAGCTTTTATAATGTGACTTAATGCACCCTTTAATAAAAAAATTTTTCCTTTCCTCCAATTTTGCTTGGACAAATGCCGTTCCTTATTTTATTCTTTTAATATTGGCATATAAAAACTTGGTAGTTAAAATTAAACCATAATCCGTTTGGATAGAAACATGTCAAAAGAGAAACATAAATGTAGGAAGTTTGTTTGTGTTTGAAAGGAGATAGGCAAATGTCACAGCTTCAAGGTATATTAACTCGATTAAAAAACCTTCAGGAACAATCGGGGGGTGGAGAACCTGCACAACGTTATTTCGAGGTAAATGGCGAGCGCAAGTGTCAGGTAACGTTTCATCCTAAGACAGAAACATTTGAATTAGAAGTATACAATGAGAAGGAAAAACCAAAACGGTATCAATTTGATAATATTGATATGATTACAATTGAAATTTTTGATTTGATTCAATAAGGGACCTTCGGGTTCCTTTCTTTTTCGGTTTTGAACATGTAAAAACCGTACAGTATCAAAGGAACTATGGTAAAATAAAGAGGAATCAAACAAAAAATTTGAGGGGTTCGGCTCATGATAAGTCTTCACAGTGGGGAATTTTTAGAATTAAGTATAAAAGATTTTATGATCCCTTCCGAGCGGGTCGCACATGTTCAGATTGGGAACAATCTTGAGCATGCTTTATTAGTTTTAACCAAAAGTGGATATACTGCTATTCCTGTTTTAGACCCACATTATAAGCTCCACGGGTTAATTAGTACGCCGATTATCATGGATTCCATTTTAGGATTGGAACGGATTGAATTTGAAAAGTTGGAGAATAAACGGGTAGAAGAGGTCATGAAATCGGATATTTCACGGGTAAAGATTTCCGAATCGATTATAAAATGCCTTGAGCTGCTCGTAAATCAACCTTTCATTTGTGTTGAATCTGAGGATGGTTTTTTTGAAGGAATTTTGCCAAGAAGTACAGTATTAAATCAATTAAACAATTTAGTTAAAAGATTTATTAAATAATTGATCAGAGCTCCCTTGATAGGGAGCTATATTATTGAGTTTAAAAAGAGGTGTTATAATGGGGGATACCGCAGCAGAAAAGAGTATTGGAGGATCTCAAAAAAAGCGAACCAAAAAGCACCTGGTTTTAGCTGCTGTTATGCTCGCTATGTTTATGGGGGCAATTGAAGCAACTATTGTTTCAACAGCGATGCCTGCCATTGTTGCTGATTTAGGTGGCTTCCAATTATACAGTTGGGTGTTTTCAGCGTATTTGTTAATGAATTCTGTAACGGTTCTCATTTATGGAAAGTTATCAGATTTATTTGGACGAAAACCCATCATGTTTTTTGGTGTTATCATTTTTTTAATAGGATCGACACTTTGCGGTTTTGCCTCATCAATGAAAATGCTGATTATTTTTCGCCTCATACAAGGGTTTGGAGCTGGCGCTGTTATGCCGATTGCCACAACCATTGTAGGGGATATTTATACGGCTGAAGAGCGGGCAAAAATCCAAGGCTATCTTTCAAGCGTTTGGGGGATTTCTGCCATTACAGGGCCGGCTGTTGGCGGTCTGCTTGTTCAATATGTCAGCTGGCATTATGTTTTTTGGATCAATATCCCATTAGGAATTCTTTCTCTTGCTGGATTATGGCTGTTTTTACATGAAAATGTGGAAAAGAAAAAACACGAAATTGACTATCTCGGAGCTATTCTACTAACGGTTGCCATTTCTTCGCTTATGTTAGTTCTAGTTGAAGGGGGCAGTCATTGGGCCTGGAACTCTTGGCAGGCTTTATCGCTTTTTACATTGTGCGGGCTTACATTGGCAGCGTTTGTTTTTCAGGAGGGAAGGGCAAAAGAGCCTGTCATGCCATTTAATATTTGGAAAGAACGGTCCATTTTTATTGCAAATATTACCTCGTTGACAACTGGAATAATGTTAATCGGGATTTCAAGCTTTTTACCTACATTTGTTCAGGGGGTAATGGAACAAACAGCCATTATTGCAGGATTTACCTTGACGACAATGTCAATTGGCTGGCCAATTGCATCCACAATGTCTGGAAAAATGCTAATTTCTCTAGGGTATCGAACCACCTCGATTATTGGTGGAGTAGCATTAGTGCTTGGCAGTATCTTTTTTGTCACAATGTCCACTTCTGTCGGTCCTATCTGGGCCGCTGCAGGCTCATTTATTGTAGGAATTGGAATGGGGTTAACTTCGACTGCCTTCATCGTTTCCATTCAAAGTACTGTCGAATGGCAGCAACGCGGGATCGCAACAGCAGCTAATATGTTTATGAGAAATTTGGGGAACACGATAGGGGCTGCTTTATTAGGCGGAATTCTTAATAATCGGTTAAGCAGTTATTTAAATGAAAATGCTGCAGAAGCCGGGAAGAAACTAACTATTAATTCGGCTAATATTCTTTTAAATGCAAAAGAGCGTGCACAGTTAACTGAAACGGTAAGAGAAGTGCTTCAAAATGGTTTAACTCTATCCCTGCATACTGTCTACTATGTAGTTCTAATTTTTGCGCTAATAAGTTTGATTTTGGTTTTCTTTATTCCGAAAAAAGGGAATAGCTCTGTTTAAAAACAGAGCTTTTTTCCATTAAAAGGTTTTTTGAAAAAAAGTATAAGGTGGTTTAAACGTTGTCTTCACTGTCTGAATTTCAATTATTATCTGTTTTGGCTCAAGAAATGAATATGCGTAAGGCTTCTGAGCGCCTGTTTGTCTCCCAGCCGGCATTATCACAGCGCCTGCAAACCATCGAAAAAGATTGGGAGACGAAATTGTTTATTCGTTCTCAAAAAGGACTGGCGCTGACCCCATCAGGGGAGCAAGTTATCCAATTTGTAAATGAGGTCTTGAAAAAGGAAGAAAAGGTAAGGGAGTCGATTCATTCACTCCAGGGCGGTGTGTCCGGAACATTAAAAATAGCAGTTGCTTCAATAGTTGGGCAAAATTGGCTTCCTCAAGTATTAAAGCAATATATTGATACCTATCCCCAGGCAAAAATTTCGCTTGTAACTGGCTGGAGCAGTGAAATTTTAAAATGCTTGCATGATGACCAGGTTCATATCGGGATTATTCGCGGAACTCCTGATTGGAAAGGGGCTAAGATCCACCTCTTTAGTGATCCGCTATATCTAGTAGACAGAGTTATTACAAAGCCAGAGCAGGTTTTGGACACTGATCGTCCGTTTATTCAATTTAAAAGTGACTCTAACTATTATCAAGAAATTCAAGATTGGTGGATGAGAAATTTTAAGACCTCACCAAAAAGGACCATTGTTGTCGATCAAATTGAGACCTGTAAACAAATGACGTTTAATGGAATCGGCTACTCCATCCTGCCGTCGATTACCTTAAAAAGCGCAGAAAAAAATATATTTAAAATCCCGCTTCTCAATGAAAATCAGCTGCCGCTTAAAAGGGATACATGGCTTTTAGGTTATGAATCAGCTTTTCAATTGAAACAGGTAAATGCGTTTGTTGAATTAATCAAAGAATATATTTCTGAAAAAAAACAATAATCCCATTTTTTTTATTGTTTTCATCGCTTTCGTTTGTTAAAGTAATTTTTAGTACAAGCCATAGGGAGGAGAATAAATTATGAAAAAGATGGATGCACATGAAATTATTTCGTTTATCCAAAATAGTAAAAAATCTACACCTGTAAAGGTTTATTTAAAGGGTGACCTTGATGGAATTGATTTTGGAAGCAATTCAAAGGTATTTGTGAATGGAAATACAGGGGTTGTTTTTGGTGATTGGGCAGATGTTAATGCTGCATTAGAAGCCAATCAAGCAAAGGTTGAAGATTATGTAATTGAGAATGACCGCCGTAATTCAGCATTGCCATTACTTGATATGAAAAATGTAAATGCCCGAATTGAACCAGGTGTCACGATTCGCGATCAGGTTGAAATTGGTGATAATGCGGTTATTATGATGGGGGCTGTCATTAACATTGGTGCAGTTATTGGTGAAAATACAATGATTGACATGAATGTAGTAATGGGCGGCAGAGCAACGGTTGGGAAAAGATGTCATATTGGTGCCGGTGCTGTTTTAGCAGGAGTAATCGAACCACCATCTGCAAAACCTGTTGTGATCGAAGACGATGTTGTAATTGGAGCAAATGCAGTTGTACTCGAAGGTGTAACAGTTGGAAAAGGGTCCGTTGTTGCAGCAGGTGCAGTTGTAACGGATGATGTTCCACCAAATACAGTTGTTGCTGGAATTCCTGCAAAAAAAATAAAAGATATTGATGAAAAGACTAAATCGAAGACAGAAATAATGGATGCGCTTCGTCAATTATAATCAATAGGAGGAAAGCGTGGATAATCCACGCTTTTTTTCTAACCAAGGGAGTAACCTGAATGAATTCATATGTGAAAATTCGTCGTGATTTACATCAAATTCCGGAATTAGGGTTCCAAGAATATAAGACCCAGGCTTATTTATTATCTTATTTACAAGGTTTACCTCAGAATAGGCTGACGATTAAAAAGTGGAAAACGGGGATCTTTGTAAAGGTACATGGTCTTAATCCAAACAAAACCATTGGGTATCGAACAGATATCGATGGGCTGCCGATTTCAGAAGAAACAGGGCTGACTTATAAATCAACTCATGATGCGCAAATGCATGCGTGCGGTCATGATTTTCACATGAGTATTGCGGTTGGAACTCTTACCTATTTTGTGGAAAATCCTATCCAAGATGATTTATTATTTATTTTTCAACCGGCAGAGGAGGGCCCTGGGGGGGCGGAACCGATGCTGCAGTCAGAAATCATGCAGGAATGGAAACCGGATATGATTTTTGCCTTACATATCGCCCCAGAATACCCTGTAGGAACGATTGCTTTAAAAGAAGGACTACTCTTTGCTAATACGTCTGAACTATTTATTGATTTAAAAGGTAAAGGCGGCCATGCGGCCTATCCTCATCAAACCAATGATATGGTTATTGCTGCCTGTTCGTTAGTCAATCAACTACAGACCATCGTTTCTAGAAATGTCGATCCGCTGGATAGTGCTGTAATTACAATTGGTAAAATTACTGGGGGAACTGTGCAAAATATCATTGCCGAAACAGCTCGTTTAGAAGGGACTATTCGAACATTATCACCTGAATCAATGAAAAAGGTAAAACATCGAGTAGAGTCTCTGGTTAAAGGGATTGAAACAGGCTACGAATGCGAGGCCAAGATTGATTTTGGAGCGATGTATCATCAGGTCTATAATCATGAAAAATTGACAGGTGATTTTTTCGAATATATGAGTCGGCAAAATGAAGTAAAGGTAATTGAGTGCAAAGAAGCCATGACGGGTGAGGACTTTGGCTATATGCTTAAGGAAATCCCAGGATTTATGTTTTGGCTTGGAGTGGACTCGCCATTTGGCTTGCACCATTCAAGGTTAAATCCTAACGAAGATGCTATTGATGTTGCTATAAAGGTAATGACAAACTATATTACTTATCAAGGGAATAAAGCGTAAATCACAATGCGTTTTGTTTTATACTTTTTGGAAATCATGATAAAATTATAGCAAATAATGGTGAATTTTGTTACATAGAAAAAGTTTAATCTTCATCTAAAACGGTAAAACTGATGGAGGGGAAATCTAGGTTATAATTAAAATTAGTATTTATTTAAATTAATTATAATTTAATATTGACTCAAAATAAGAATTATCCTATAATGAAAAGTGTCAAAGGGATAGCAAATGAGAATTGCTATAAAGTTATCTCATTTAATTAATATTTGGAGGGATTCGATATGCCAGAACGTATGGTAGGTAAACAAGCTCCACGCTTTGAAATGGATGCAGTATTACCAAACAAAGAATTTGGAAAAGTTAGCCTTGAAGAGAACATGAAAAATGATAAATGGACAGTATTGTTCTTCTACCCAATGGACTTTACATTCGTTTGCCCAACTGAAATCACTGCAATGTCTGATCGTTACGAAGAATTCGATGACCTTGATGCTGTTGTAGTCGGTGCTTCTACAGACACCATTCATACTCACCTTGCTTGGATTAAAACAGATCGTAAAGAAAATGGTCTTGGCGATTTAAATTATCCATTAGCAGCAGACACTAACCATGTTGTTGCTCGTGAATATGGTGTGTTAATTGAAGAAGAAGGTGTTGCACTTCGCGGTTTATTCATCATTGACCCAGAAGGCGAATTAAAATATTCTGTAGTAAACCATAACAATATCGGCCGTGACGTTGATGAAACACTTCGTGTTCTTCAAGCACTTCAAACTGGCGGACTTTGCCCTGCAAACTGGAAGCCAGGACAAGCTACACTAAATGTTTAAAATAGAAAAGCGGAAGCGCCTTGTTCAGGGGCGCTGGAGCTAGACAATTTTTAAATCAAACACGATAGACCTAACCTTTAAAGTGTTAGGTCTATTTTTAAAATAGGGGGGATTGAAATGAAATTACGTGAGCCAATGCCGGAATTAACAGGTGCAACCGAATGGGTGAACGGTCAGGTGACGAAAGAAGAGTTAGTTGGAGAAAGGCCTACACTAATTCATTTTTGGTCGATTAGCTGCCACCTTTGTAAAGAAGCAATGCCACAGGTCAATCAATTCCGTGATGACTTCAAAGAAAAATTAAATGTGGTCGCTGTTCATATGCCTCGTTCTGAAAATGATTTAAACATTGAAGAAATCAAGCAAGTGGCTGCAGAACATGGAATTACCCAGCCGATCTTTGTTGACAGTGAACACAAACTTACGGAAGCGTTTGAAAATCAATATGTGCCTGCTTACTATGTTTTTGACCGTGAAGGTAAGCTTCGTCATTTTCAAGCAGGCGGAAGTGGCATGAAAATGCTTGAAAAACGGGTAAATCGTGTTTTGGATGAATTAGAAAAAACTGAATAGAATAATATAGTAATCAGAACTGTTCGTATTAAAACGAGCAGTTTTTTTTATGGAAAAAATTTCTTAAAAATGTAAGCAAAGGACTAGAAAAATACTTCGAAACCCGATATATTAAATATTGCGCCTTTATTCAAAAAATTGAAAATTGTAAGGAAAGGGGATTGAATGTGGAAACGTTTAAAAAATTAAAATCTTACTATTGGCCTTACAAAAAGTATTTTTTTATTTCCATGAGTTTTTTGTTAGTCGTTACAGCAATAACTGTTGTATATCCAATGATTTTACAGCAAACAATTGATGAGGTGGTGTTAAAAGAGAAGTATTATTTGGTTCCATACCTGGCCATTGGTTTTATTTTTCTAATGGGCATAAAAGGGGGAGCCACCTTTATCAATCAATACACAGGTGATTTATTTGGAATTACCTCCGTATATAAACTGCGAAATTCCTTATATGAAAAGCTGCAGTTTTTACCGTTTAGATACTATGATAATGCCAAAACGGGAGATTTAATGTCCCGATTAACGGCAGATGTCGAAGGATTTCGCTTTTTTCTTTCCTTTGGCTTTTCAGAATTACTTAGATTCCTCTTGTTAATCGCGCTTAGTGTAGCCGTGATGCTTTACTATTCCATCAGTCTGACCATCATTACACTCATCTCACTTCCCTTTTTAGCTATCATCGTTTATAAATTTGATCGTGCGGTGCACCCTGCCTTTAAGGGGATTCGACAATCATTTGGACGATTAAATACAAAAGTTCAGGAAAGCATCAGTGGTATCAATACTGTTAAATCTCTATCAAGAGAGGGATTTGAAATTGAAAAATTTAACGCTTCAAATGGTGATTATAAGCAGCAAAATATCTTCACCTCCACCATATGGGCAAAGTATTTTCCATTAATGGAGCTAATGGGAAATATCAGTGTTGTTCTTTTATTAGGATACGGCGGTACTCTTGTCATGAAGGGTTCATTAAAACCGGGGGAACTTGTCGCTTTTTATAGTTTGGTTTGGTATATTATTTGGCCGATTGTTAATCTTGGATTTGTAATTAATTTGTTTTCACAAGCAAAGGCTTCAGGGGAACGGCTTTTAGAAGTCCTAGAAGTGAATAACGAAATAACTGATCAAGATGAGGCAATTGATTCGGGCAGGTTAAACGGTCGAGTAGAGTTTAAAAACGTCTCCTTACGCTATGATGAGGGCTTAAAGGAAGCATTATTTGGTATTTCCTTTAAGATTGAGCCTGGAAAAGTAATTGGACTCATTGGCCCTACCGGTTCAGGTAAAACAAGCATTACGCAGCTTATGACGAGATTTTATGAACCAAGTGAAGGAGAGGTTTTGATTGATGGTAAACCGGTAAGCGATTTTTCTCTAAGGACCTTAAGAAGCAATATAGGGTTTGTATTGCAGGAATCCTTTTTATTTTCGACTACCATAAAAGAAAATATCTCCTACGGAAGACCTGAGGCAGACATGGATCAAATTATTAATGCAGCTAAACGGGCCCAGGCGCATGATTTTATTATGGAACTTCCGAATGGTTATGAAACGATACTTGGAGAACGGGGAATGGGCCTTTCAGGAGGCCAAAAGCAAAGAATTGCGATTGCCAGAGCTATTTGTGTGGACCCAAGTATTTTAATTTTAGACGATGCTACAAGTGCAGTCGATATGGAAACGGAATTAAATATCCAAAAGGCATTAAAAGAAGTCATGAAAGGCCGGACTACCTTCATCATTGCTCACCGGATTTCCTCCTTAAAGCATGCAGATGAAATTTTAGTATTAAATAATGGCCGGATTGTGGAACGGGGAAAACACGAGAAATTGTTCAATAATAATGGTCCATATCAACGGGTATTTGAAATCCAATATAAGGATTGGCAGGAAAAGGCATCATCTAAAACAGGTTAAAGGAGGGAATGTTTTTGATTGAAAAAAGAGCGCATCCAAGTATATTAAAACGGTTTCATTATTCCTCAGATCAAGTGATTGAAAAACCCTTTAACTGGATTCAAATGGCAAGGCTGTTTAGTTATCTTAAGCCATATAAGAAAAATTTATTACCTCTCTCAGCAATAATGGTCATCATCACCACAGCCATTCGCTTAACCATTCCGATTTTAATTGGAGTCTATACGCTAGATAAAGCCATCATCAATAAAGACATCCATTTATTGACCATCCTAGTTATCATCATTGCCAGCCTCTATTTCATATCGTACATTGCAAATATTTTTCGAATTCGCTGGATGAATGAACTGGGGCAGGGGGTCATCTACGATATTCGAAAGCATCTTTTTTCACATGTACAAAATCTTTCGCATCAGTTTTTTGACCAGCGTTCTGCTGGTTCGATTCTTGTTCGGATTATGAATGATATCAATTCATTGCAGGATTTATTTACCAACGGAGTTATTAATTCATTAATGGATTCATTATTGTTAATAGGTGTTTTGATTGTATTATTTTCACTTAGTCCGTCACTTGCCCTTGCTGTAATGCTCATTTTACCGATTATGTTCTTTATATCCACCAGCCTGCGCCGAAAAATTCGCAAATCTTGGCAGGTCGTAAGATTAAAACAGGCGAAGCTTAATTCTCATTTAAATGAAAGCATCCAGGGAATTCGCGTTACCCAATCCTTTACCCAGGAAAAGGAGAATATGGCTTTTTTTCAGGGCGTAAATCAGGAGAATTTCGAAAGCTGGAAAGTAGCCTCCCAAAAAAATGCGATGTTTAGGCCGCTTGTTGAAATAACCAATGCCCTTGGTTCTGCGGTTTTAATTTGGTTAGGGAGCTATCTTATTTTAAATGATTCAATGAAAATTGGTGAATTTGTTTCGTTTGCCTTTTATCTTGGAATGTTTTGGGAACCAATTTCAAGGTTAGGACAGGTGTATAATCAGTTATTAGTTGGTATGGCCTCTTCTGAACGGATATTCGAGTTTCTAGATGAAAAGCCGATTGTTTCAGAAAAAGACGACCCGCAGGAAATGAGGGATATAAATGGACATATTCAATTTGAAAATGTTGTATTCTCTTATAGTGAGAGTCGGCATGCATTAAAAGGAGTGAGCCTTGAAATAAAGGCGGGACAAACAACAGCACTTGTGGGGCACACCGGTTCAGGAAAGACAACGATAGCCAATCTTATCTCACGCTTTTACGACGCAACATCAGGGGAAATTTATATTGACCATCACAATATAAAGGATATCTCACTGAAGAGTCTTAGACGGCAAATTAGTGTGGTCTTGCAGGATACTTTTATTTTTTCAGGGACGATTATGGAAAATATTCGCTTCGGGAGACCTGATGCAACGGACGAGGAAGTCTTATATGCAGCAAAAGCTGTTGGAGCGTATCACTTTATTGAAAGGCTTCCAAATGGTTTTCATCATGAAGTAGAAGAACGTGGGAATATTTTATCCGTCGGTGAAAGGCAGCTTCTCTCGTTTGCCAGAGCACTTTTAGCAGACCCAAGAATTTTAATTTTAGATGAGGCGACAGCAAGTATTGATACAGAGACAGAAGTACTTATCCAAAAAGCTTTAAATACTTTATTAAAAGACCGAACCGCCATTATCATTGCCCATCGTCTTTCGACTATTCGAGATGCTGAACAAATCATTGTATTAGATCATGGTCAAATAAGTGAAAAAGGCAATCATGAAGAACTAATGGAGCTTCAAGGAGAGTATTATCATTTGGTAAGGGCGCAGTTTAACCGGGCTGAAGTTATGTAAATTATCCATAAATAGGTGTTTTTACCTTTTTTTGTAACCATTTTTATTTTTACTCGTCGGTTTAAATAAAAAGGGGTGTCGTGCGAATGAATAGATTCATTAAATGGATCCCAATTGTTTTTGTATTTCTTCTTCTTTCAGCATGCAGGTCGGATAGTAAAAGTGAGAGTGCCAAAATGGATTTTGCTACTAGCAAGACCGCCGATTCTGCCCAAAATGGAAGTCAAGCAAAAGCGTCATTACTATCAGCTGAGAACTTTAAAAAAGAAATGAATCAATCAATTGAAATCCAAATTCCCGAAAAAAAGGTCATTTATACTGCAGACTTAGAGCTTCGTGTGAAAAAGTTTGAACAGACCGTACGAAGAATCGAAGAAAAAGTAGAAAAATACGGCGGCTATATCGCGGAATCTAACGTAATAAAAGAGGGGAAAGAGCAGGTGAGTGGAAGCATTCGAATTCGAATCCCTCAAAAGTATTTTCAGAGTTTTTTACATGATGCCGAGGGGCAGGCTGTTGAAGTGATTCAGCGAAATATTACGGGTCAGGATGTAACTGAAGAATATGTGGATTTAGAATCCAGATTAAACTCAAAAAAAGTTGTGGAGGAACGCTTACTCTCTTTTATGAAAAAAGCAAACAAAACCGAGGACTTATTAAAAATTTCTGCAGATTTAGCATCTGTTCAGGAAGAGATTGAAACGATTGAAGGGAAATTAAAGTTTTTAGAAAATCAAACCGCCTTTTCAACGGTAAATATCATGTTGCATGAATATAAGGTGATTGTTCCTAATATTGATAAGGACAATCTTAACACCTTGGAGAAAACAAAAAAACAGTTTATGAAAAGTATCAATACACTTATAGCTGTCGTATCCTGGCTAGTTGTTTTTGTCATTGGCAATCTTCCAATTCTAATTATTATTTCAGTGATCGGTTTGCTTCTTTATCTTTACATCAAGAAAAGAAGAAATCATAGTCCAAGAGGATAAAGGATAAACGACTTATTACCGTGCAACGTTGTATATGCTAAAATGTACAAAGATAGAGAACCTGATTCTGGAGGAGAATTCTGTGAAAAAAAGCTTTGCAGTCATAGGACTTGGCCGGTTTGGCGGGAGTATTTGCCGGACACTTACAGAGGAAGGAATTGAAGTGTTGGCCATTGATAAAAATGAAGAAAGAGTGAATGAATATTCGATGATTGCTTCTCATGCCGCTGTAGGAGATACAACGGACGAAGCAGTTTTGAAAAGTTTAGGAATCCGCAATTTTGATCATGTAATTGTTGCCATTGGTGACGATATCCAATCAAGTATATTAACGACACTTATCTTAAAAGAGTTAGGTGTCCCCAATATAACTGTTAAGGCCCAAAATGATTACCATGAGAAGGTCCTCAGGAAAATTGGTGCGGACCAGGTTGTCCACCCTGAAAGGGATATGGGACGTCGGATTGCTAACAATTTAGCATCTAATAATGTCCTTGATTATCTTGAATTATCTGATGATCATAGTATTGTTGAAATTGTTGCCAATGGAAAGATCGCTGAGCATACGATTATGGATTTAGATATTCGCAAAAAATATGGCCTTAATATCGTTGCAATAAAAAGAGGCGAAGAGCTGATTGTTTCCCCGCAGGCTAAAGAAACACTTCGTGTGAATGATGTATTAGTTGTAATTGGAAGCGATGTAGACATAGACCGATTTGGGAAAAAGGCCATGGCATAAAATAGGCACCTTAAAAAACGGAAATGCCCTAAGTATTTCCGTTCAGATTGTCGAGAAAGGATATTTTTCTCGGCAATTTTTTATTATGTCAGAATGTACCATTTTTTCATTTGATATTCGCACCTGCTAACGGGCTTGTTGATTTCCGCTCCGGGTGCTTCGCTCCAATCAACGGGGAGAATCAACCTGATGAATTACCAAACACTTTTTCTAGCCTGTCTAAGAGTGACAATTTTTTTATATTTTGGCAGGCAGCAGTAGGAGAGCCTGCTCACTTACATTCTACAATCACCGTAACTGGAAGTAGCGTAGCCAAAGCAATTTTTTGAGTCTGTGAAGCTTCGCTCAACTTTTTCCTTTCTGAAATTAAAAAGAATTTTACCCGTTTTAGTTATGAGATTTAACCTAACCTTTTCTATGCGCTTTTCCCATATATGCCTTGTTACGACTTTTACTATTTAAAGGAAAACTCCAATAAACATAAGTTTACAAAAAGTTTCATCCTACTACCGACCTATTCTCTAAATGGAAATTTATATAAGATAAAGAACGAGATTAATACATTTGTCCTAATCAAGAATTAACATATAGAACAACACCCCGGTAAGGGTAAAGCGAATACAAATTTAATACGAAGAAGTGTGGAAATTCCCCATTACTATCCCACGCGCTTGAAGGATAAGAGTATAGTCCGTAAATAGAACCATCCCAACTATTTTGTAATTCATTGCTAGGAGAACAATTTCCGAAAATTTCCTAAAAATATCGATTTCTTTAAAAATGTGTCGATGATTCCACTAATCGTCGAAGGGTGAGGAACTGAATCATTGAATTTTAGACCTAAAAACTAACTTTAGACAATGATCATCTTAGTTTAAAGGAATGTCTTTATTGAACACTACAAAGTTGATTGGAGTGGAAGGCGCGAAGACTCCTGTGGGAGTACGGGATAGGGGAGACCCCGCAGGAGCGAAGCGACGAGGAGGCTCCCCAGCACGCCCACGGAAAGCGAAGCGCCTGGAATGGAAATCAACGGACCTGTTGAAAAGAATATATAATAATGTTGTATCAGAGTAGTGCGGTGAATTGTTAAAGAAGGAGAATAAATTAAAAGGCTATCGAATGTTTCGATAGCCTGAACGGAAACGCCTAACCGTTTCCGTTTTTAAACTTCCATAATGATTGGTAAAATCATTGGTCTCCGTTTTGTTTTTTCATAAAGGAATGGTGCGAGTGTGTCTGTTATTTCATTTTTTATTTCTGACCATTGAGTCGTTTTTCTTTCCATTACCTTATTGATATGTTTAGTAATTAAGTTTTGAGCATCATTAATTAAATCACCGGATTCTCTCATATAGACAAATCCTCTTGAAATTAAATCAGGACCAGAGGCAATTTTGAAATCCTTCATATTGATGCTGACTACGACAACCACTAAGCCTTCCTCTGAAAGAATTCTTCGGTCTCTTAGTACGATATTTCCAATATCACCAATACCGCTTCCGTCAATATAAACTGAACCGGAAGGAATTTTACCTGCTACTTGTGCCGTATTTTCTGAAAGAGCCAAAACCTCACCATTATCCATGATAAAACAGTTTTCTTCCTGTACCCCACAGTCAACGGCAAGTTTGGCATGCATTCTCTGCATCCGGTATTCTCCGTGAATTGGCATAAAAAACTTCGGCTTTATAAGACGGAGCATCAACTTTTGTTCTTCCTGTCCGCCATGCCCTGAAGTATGAATATTACTTAATTTTCCATGGATAACATCGGCTCCTGCTCTAAAGAGAAGGTTGATTGTTCGGCTGACGCTTATTGTATTACCAGGGATTGGCGAGGAAGAAAAGACTACTGTATCTCCCGGTATAATTTGAATTTGTCGATGTGTACCATTCGCAATTCTTGAAAGTGCTGCCATTGGTTCTCCCTGGCTTCCTGTGCAAAGAATGGTTACCTTATCTGCAGGAAGTCGGTTAATCTGATTGGATTCAATAAACGTTTCTTTTGGAGCAAGTATATATCCCAATTCAAGACCGATATTGATGGCAGCTTCCATACTTCTTCCAAATACAGCGATTTTTCGTCCATTTGTTACTGCTGCTTCTACTACTTGCTGTAGGCGGTGGATGTTTGAAGCAAAGGTTGCAAAAATGATTCGGCCATCAACTTTTCGGAAAATATCATGTATGCTCTCGCCAACACGGCGTTCCGACATCGTAAATTCAGGAATTTCACTGTTTGTACTATCAGAGAGTAAACATAAAACTCCCTCTTTTCCAATTTCGGCCATTTTGGTTAAATTAGCTGGTTCACCGACAGGGGTGAAATCAAATTTAAAATCACCTGTGTGGACAATTTGACCTGGAGGGGTTTTTACGACGATTCCATAGGAATCAGGTATACTATGTGTGGTGCGGAAAAAAGTAACAGATGTTTTACGGAACTTAATCACATCATCTTCTTTGATTTCAATCAGTTTAGCATTTCTTAGAAGACCATGTTCTTCTAGTTTATTTTTGATTAACCCAAGAGCAAGTTTACCACCGTAAATAGGAATATTGATTTCCCTAAGCAAATAAGGAATTCCACCAATATGGTCCTCATGTCCGTGTGTAACAAACAGCCCTTTTATTTTTTCTTCGTTTTTTACTAGGTAAGTGTAATCAGGAATTACATAATCAATTCCTAAAAGCTCGTCTTCTGGGAATTTTATACCAGCATCAATTAGGATGATTTCATCCTGAAATTGAACAGCATATGTGTTCTTACCGATTTCACCCAGTCCTCCCAGGGCAAAAACAGCAGTTTGATCATTTTTTACAAATTTCATAAATTATCAAATCTCCAATACTTTGTAATCTTCATTTTGTTGTTCATACTCTAAAAACGCACCTGAAACTGCTTGTACAAATTCAATGTTATAGCCGCGGTCTGCAAGCTTTTTCCGAACATCTCTTTCTGATTCTCCCTCCATATAAAGGGTTTTTGTGTTCTCTCTCACTGGTACCTGTTTAATGCTTTCTTGATAATATACTTTATATATCATGACAATATCGCTCCTTAATCGATCATACCTATTTCTATTATATAAAATTTTTACATCTTTTTCATGTGTTTTATTATATTTGACAAATAAACCAAGACATGGACGTTTAGTGAAAAGTATGTAAAAGCATCACTGCTTATCAATTTACAATAAGGAAGGAGCCCTTCGCAAGTATGAAGGGCTCAAAATTTCAGGCAATCGATTTTTTTCGTAGTAAATCTTTCCACTGTTTTAAGAGCTTCTTTCTTAGCTTCTTTAACATAGTGGATCATCTCCTTAACTTTATTTTAAACGATCCTTGTCCAATGTAAAGCAAGCCATGACAGATTAATGAAGATTTTTTTCAGATAAAAGTTTTTTGCTATTATTATATGGTGATTTTGCTAATTCTTTCATGGATAATCATGGAATTCAATTAATTGTTAACGAATTGACAATTTTTTTAGGAAGGGTTAGTGTTTTTATAGAAAAATATTATACGCAGCTTTTGAAGGAGTTTATTATGAAGAAGATTGTTTTTTTCGACATAGACGGTACATTATTGGATCATGAAAAAAAACTGCCTACGAGCACAAAAAAGGCTATCCAGCTTTTAAAGGATAGTGGTGTTTATGTCGCAATTGCGACCGGTAGGGCCCCGTTTATGTTTGAAAGTATACGCAAGGAACTTGGCATCGATTCATATGTTAGCTATAACGGTCAATTGGTTGTCTTTGAGGGGGAGGTAATCTATGAGAACCCCCTTAATCAAACTGAGCTTGAAAAACTATTGATTGAAACGGAGCAGAATGGACACCCTTTAATAGTAATGAATGAACAAACGATGAAGGCAACCGTTAAACAACATCCCTTTATCGACATTAGTCTGGGTACATTGAATTTTTCCCATCCTGAGCAGGATGCTACTTTTTATAAAAATAGGAAGATTTATCAATCCTTGCTTTTCTGTGAAGATAAAGAGGAATTAGTGTATTTTAATCACTATCCAAAGTTTAACTTTATTAGATGGCATGATTATTCTGTCGATGTTTTACCTAAAGGGGGTTCCAAAGCGGAAGGCATCAAAAAAATGATTGAGCGTCTGGGATTTGAATTAAAGGATGTCTATGCTTTTGGAGACGGTTTAAATGATTTGGAAATGTTAAAGGCAGTCGGTACCAGTGTTGCGATGGGTAATGGGGTCCCAGAGGCGAAAGAACATGCAGATTATATTACAACAGATGTCGCTGAAAATGGAATTTGGAATGGTTTAAAGGAATTACAGTTAATATAATAAAAGGCTGTGTTGATTTTTAACAAAGTTGATTGGAGTGTAAGGTGCGAAGACTCCTGTGGGAGTATGGGGTAGGGGAGACCCCGCAGGAGCAAAGCGACGAGGAGGCTCCACAGACCGCCCACGAACCGCTTGCTTCTGGAGCGTAAATCAACAACTAAGTTTATGAAAGTCTTAAAAAAAACTGCCGGCTCCTTAAGGAACGGCAGTTTTTTTATCTTTCAATGACGATTGCCCCTTCAATCGGTTTGAAAGGGTCTTCTTTATTAATATAATCATAAAACATAATCCCATTTAGATGATCAATTTCATGTTGGAAACAGATGGCCGGAAGCCCTTTTAGACGAAGTTTTACCTCTTCTCCATTCTCGTTGATGCCTTTTATCGTTACTCTTGCGTGCCTTGGTACAAAGCCTGGTATAGCTTCATCGACTGAGAGGCAGCCTTCACCTGATTGCAGATACGATTTTTCAACTGAGTGACTAACAATTTTTGGATTGAAAAGTGCGTAACTATATGCGGCTTTTTCGTCCTGTATATGAACAGCAATCATTCGTTTTGAAACATTGATTTGCGGAGCTGCTAAACCGATACCCGGTCTTAATTTGTATTTTTCAGCAATCTCAGGGTTTTGACTGTTTTTAACATATTCTAAAAGCTCTTGTAAGATCCGTTTGTCTTCATCAGAGGCGGGGAGGGGAACTTCCGCTGCTATTTTTCTGAGAGTTGGATGACCATCGCGTATGATATCTTCCATTGTAATCATGTGCTGTCTCACTCCTGTTTTCTGTTATAATAATGAATAAGATTAGTCTATCAAACAAAATTAAAAAAGTTAACCACTTTGTGATGTATCTAGATGGTTCTTAGATAAGGGGGATACACTTGCCTTTTGTGATCAAAAGACGTTTATGGCTTTCTATTATTACTACTGTGGTGATTTTATCCGGTTGTTTCAATCAAAAAACACCCGTTGAAAAAATCTATGATATTTTAGAAAAGGTTGTGGAGAAAGAAAAGGGATTTGAAAATCAGCAGGAACCGCTCGTAGCATTAGAAAAAAAAGAAAAAGCTACATATGAAAAAATTCTTGACCTTGGAATGAAACAGCATGATAAAGTTGTAAAGTTGGCTGATGCGGCTTTAGCAATGGCTGACAAGAGAGAGCAATATATGAACGAAGAAACCAAAAGTATCTTGGAGTCCAAAGAGACATTCCAAAAAATTAAGCAATATACAAATGATTTAAAGAATCCTAAACTAAAAAAAGCTTTGGAACATCTTTATCAGATTATGATCAATAGATATTCCGCCCACGATGAACTGAATAAGGAATATCTTAATGCCTTAAAACTTGATAAACAATTGTATGGATTGTTAAAAAATAAAAATTTATCCTTTGAGGACTTAGAGGCAAAAGTGAATAAGGTGAATGAATCCTATCAAAAAGTCTATGCGGCAAATAAAAAGTTTAATGAACTTACAAAGGAATACAATGATCAAAAGCTTGCATTTTATAAAATGTCAGGGTTGAAAATAAATGAATAATATTTAATTTTCTAATAAACCGGCTGAAAGAGCCGGTTTTTCTTTGTTATAACAGAACAGAAATTTGTTTGATTTTATATAACAGATTGTTTGTTTTAAATAATACAGCTGTGTTTAAGATGTCTCCTATTGTTAATGTAGAAATGATGAAAAATTATGAGATTTAGTATTTGACGCGTTTAAAAAGTTGATGTAAACTCGGATATGTAGATAATAATTGTATCAATAAAATAAACAAAAATACTGATACAGAATATGATGGGATGGAGAGATAAATTTCCATTCAATATTTTTTGTCTTTTAGGGTTTTTGGGTAACCTACAAAGGTGGAATGATTAATTTATACTTATGTTTTTTTGAAAAGAAAGGATGAGGTGACCTAAATGGCTTCTAAACTTAAGAACGCCCAGCTCGATGCGAAAAAGTCGCTCGAAATCGTCGAAGAACAGTTTCAAACATTTCAAATATTAAATGAAGAAGGCGAAGTCGTTAACGAAGCGGCAATGCCGGATTTAACAGATGCTCAACTTCAAGAATTAATGCGCAGAATGGTATACACACGTATTCTTGACCAACGTTCAATTTCTTTAAACCGTCAAGGAAGACTTGGATTCTATGCTCCAACTGCCGGACAGGAAGCATCACAATTAGCATCCCAATTTGCTTTGGAAAAAGAGGATTTTATTTTACCTGGATATCGCGATGTACCACAAATCATTTGGCACGGGTTACCACTTTATCAAGCATTCTTGTTCTCACGCGGACACTTCCAAGGAAATCAAATTCCTGAAGGTGTAAACGTTTTATCACCACAAATCATTATTGGTGCGCAATACGTTCAAACTGCAGGTGTAGCGCTTGGACTGAAAAAGAATGGCAATAAAGCTGTTGCTATCACGTACACAGGTGATGGCGGAGCATCACAAGGGGATTTCTACGAAGGAATTAACTTTGCAGGGGCATTAAAAGCGCCGGCAATTTTCATCGTTCAAAATAACCGTTTTGCAATTTCGACACCTGTAGAAAAACAATCAGCAGCGAAAACCGTTGCTCAAAAAGCTGTTGCTGCAGGAATTCCTGGAATCCAGGTTGATGGTATGGACCCATTAGCTGTTTATGCGGCAGTTCACGATGCACGTGAGCGGGCGATCAATGGCGAAGGACCAACCTTAATTGAAACACTTACGTATCGTTATGGCCCACACACAATGGCGGGAGACGATCCAACTCGTTACCGTACGGCTGAACTTGATAACGAATGGGAAAAGAAAGACCCACTTGTTAGATTCCGTAAGTTCTTAGAAAACAAAGGTTTATGGAGCGAAGAAAAAGAAAACGAAGTAATTGAACAAGCAAAAGAAGACATTAAAGAAGCAATCAAAAAAGCAGATGCGGCTCCGAAGCAAAAAGTGACTGATTTAATGTCGATTATGTTTGAAGAAATGCCTTCTAACTTAAAAGAACAATATGAAATTTATAAAGCAAAGGAGTCGAAGTAAGTCATGGCTCAAATGACAATGATTCAAGCGATTACTGATGCATTGCGTATTGAATTGCGTAATGATCCAAAAACATTAATATTTGGAGAAGATGTTGGCGTGAATGGCGGGGTTTTCCGTGCCACTGAAGGGCTCCATAAAGAATTTGGCGAAGAGCGTGTTTTTGATACACCATTAGCAGAATCAGGGATTGGTGGTTTATCTATCGGTCTTGCATTAACAGGATACCGTCCAATTCCGGAAATTCAATTCTTTGGATTCGTTTTTGAGGTAATGGATTCTATCGCAGGTCAAATGTCTCGTATGCGCTACCGTTCTGGAGGACGCTATAATATGCCAATTACAGTTCGTTCACCATTTGGCGGCGGCGTTCACACTCCTGAGCTTCACTCAGACAGTTTAGAAGGATTAATGGCACAGACCCCTGGATTAAAAGTTGTCGTTCCATCAACACCATATGATGCAAAGGGATTGTTAATCTCAGCTATTCGTGATAATGATCCAGTTGTATTCTTAGAGCATTTAAAATTATACCGTGCATTCCGTCAAGAAGTACCTGAAGAGGAATACACGATTCCACTAGGAAAAGCCGATGTGAAACGTGAGGGAACAGACCTTTCTATCTTTACTTACGGTGCAATGGTTCACGAATCATTAAAAGCTGCTGAAGAATTAGAAAAAGAAGGCCATTCAGTCGAGGTTGTCGATTTACGTACAATTAGTCCGCTTGATATTGAAACAATCATTGCATCTGTTGAAAAAACGGGCCGAGCAATTGTTGTTCAAGAAGCACAAAAACAAGCGGGTGTTGCAGCGACAGTAGTAGCTGAAATTAATGACCGTGCGATTTTAAGCTTGGAAGCACCAGTATTACGTGTAACAGCGGCTGATACTGTTTATCCTTTCTCCCAAGCAGAATCTGTATGGCTTCCTAACTATAAAGATGTGATTGAAACGGCTAAAAAGGTATTGACGTTCTAATATAATCGAAAAAAAGTCTGCTCTATTTCCCGCATAATGTTTGAATACACCTGCGAAAATAGAGGAAGTATAGGAGGATGAATTACAGTGTCATTTCAATTTAAAATGCCTGACATTGGTGAAGGTATTCACGAAGGTGAAATTGTCAAATGGTTCATAAAACCAGGGGACAAGGTTCAAGAAGATGATGTACTTTGCGAAGTGCAAAATGATAAAGCAGTAGTTGAAATTCCTTCTCCAGTAGAAGGTACTGTAATTGATGTTTTAATTGGTGAAGGCACTGTTGCAACAGTTGGACAGGTTCTTGTTACATTTGATGCACCAGGATATGAAGACTTGCAATTTAAAGGCGATCACGGTGATGATGAACCAAAACAAGAAGCAGCACCAGCAGCACCAGCACCTGAAACAAAGCAAGAAGCAGCACCAGCAGCACAGGCAGCAGTTACAGCAGCTGCTGTAACACAACCTCAAGCTGATGTAGATCCAAATCGCCGAATCATTGCAATGCCATCTGTACGCAAATATGCACGTGAAAAAGGTATTGAAATTGCTCATGTTGCTGGTTCTGGTAAAAATGGCCGGATCATGAAGGCTGATATTGACGCATTCTTAAGCGGTGGTGCACCAGCAGTACCAGTTGAAACTGCTGCTGTATCCGAGGAAGTAAATGTTGAAGTTCCAAAAGCAGCACCAATTCCACAAGGTGAATATCCTGAAACACGTGAAAAAATGAGCGGTATCCGTAAAGCAATTGCGAAGGCAATGGTTAATTCTAAGCATACTGCTCCACATGTTACCTTAATGGATGAAATTGATGTAACGAAACTTGTTGCTCACCGTAAAAAATTCAAGGAAGTAGCTGCAGCGAAAGGTATCAAGTTAACTTTCCTACCTTATATCGTAAAAGCATTAACAAGTGCTTTGAGAGAGTTCCCAGCATTAAATACTTCTTTAGATGATGCAACAAGTGAGATTATTCATAAACATTACTATAATATCGGTATTGCAGCTGATACAGAAAAAGGTTTATTAGTACCAGTTGTTAAGGATGCAGACCGTAAATCCGTGTTTAACATTTCAAATGAAATCAACGAATTGGCAACAAAAGCACGGGATGGAAAGTTAGCTCCAAATGAAATGAAAGGTGCATCTTGCACGATTTCTAATATTGGTTCAGCTGGCGGTCAATGGTTTACTCCTGTTATTAATCACCCTGAAGTAGCGATTTTAGGGGTAGGTCGAATTGCGGAGAAACCAATCGTAAGAGATGGTGAAATTGTTGCTGCACCAGTACTAGCTCTTTCATTAAGCTTTGACCACCGTATGATTGATGGTGCTACAGCACAAAACGCAATGAATCATATTAAGCGATTATTGAACGATCCTGAACTATTGCTAATGGAGGCGTAAAAAAATGGTAGTAGGAGATTTCCCAATTGAAACAGATACTATAGTCATCGGTGCAGGCCCTGGTGGATACGTTGCTGCTATTCGTGCTGCACAGCTTGGACAAAAAGTAACGATTGTAGAAAAGGAATATGTGGGTGGAGTATGTTTAAATGTCGGCTGTATTCCATCTAAAGCGTTAATCGCTGCAGGTCACCGCTATGAAACAGCTATGCATTCCGATCAATTTGGAATTACAGCAGAAAATGTAAAGGTTGACTTTTCAAAAGTTCAAGAGTTTAAAGGCAGTATTGTAAATAAATTAACAGGCGGCGTTGAAGGGTTATTAAAGGGAAATAAAGTAAACATCGCTCGTGGTGAAGCGTATTTTGTCGATGCCAATACACTTCGTGTGATGGATGAAACTTCAGCCCAAACATATACCTTTAAAAATGCAATTATTGCAACTGGTTCTCGCCCTATTGAGCTACCTGCATTTAAGTACTCAAAACGTGTTTTGAACTCTACAGGCGCACTTAATTTAAATGAAATTCCTGAAAAAATCGTTGTTATTGGCGGCGGGGTAATCGGTATTGAACTTGGCGGTGCTTACGCTAACTTTGGCAGCCAGGTAACGATTTTAGAAGGTGCCGATGAAATTTTAGGTATGGGTGTTTTTGATAAGCAAATGGCAGCCCTTGTTAAGCGTAATATGAAGAAAAAAGGTGCAGAATTCTATACAAAAGCATTTGCTAAGGGTGTAGAAGAAACCGAAAATGGCGTTGTTGTAACGTTTGAAACAAAAGGTGAAGAGAAGAAAATTGAAGCTGATTACTGTTTTGTAATGGTTGGACGTCGTCCAAATACAGATGAGATGGGCTTAGAGCAAGTCGGTGTTAAATTAAGCGAGCGCGGATTAATTGAAATTGATCAGCAATGCCGTACCAATATTAGTAATATTTACGCGATTGGTGATGTGGTTGCAGGCCCTCAATTAGCACATAAAGCATCATATGAAGCAAAAATTGCTGCTGAAGCGATTGCTGGTCATTCTTCTGAAATTGATTACCTAGGTATTCCTGCTGTTGTCTTCTCAGAGCCTGAGCTTGCATCAGTTGGTTATACTGAAGATCAAGCGAAAAAAGAAGGAATTGAAGTGATTGCAGCGAAGTTCCCATTTGCGGCAAATGGTCGTGCGCTTTCACTTGACAGTGCAGATGGATTCTTAAAATTAATCACTCGTAAAGAAGATGGTCTTGTAATTGGAGCTCAAATTGCCGGTGCTAGTGCATCAGATATGATTGCAGAACTTGGTCTTGCTATTGAAGCTGGTATGACAGCAGAAGACCTTGCAATGACTATTCATGCACATCCAACCCTTGGGGAAATAACAATGGAAGCGGCCGAAGTAGCTTTAGGAAGCCCAATCCATATTATTAAATAACACTGAATGGTTCTTTCCAAGAGGAAAGAACCATTTTTTTTAAGAAAGAGCTTTTCTCGAAAATAACTATATTTTTTTTACATATACTATAATATTCATGGTTTTAGATGAAGTTTGTGTGGTGATAATTTTGAGGGTTTATGTTGTGATGCTGCTGCAATTTATTATTTGGAGCGGTTATACTTTGATTGAGTGGTTATCAAAGCATGATCAATTAGTATATAAAGTCATTATGTTTTTTGTCTTTTTTTATTTGGCCTATTTGATTGGTAACGGTATAACGAAATCCTCAAGAAAAACATTATTTCTCACCGCTTTAAGCCTTGTGATCTACACCTCAATACATTACACACTAGAGCTCTATACCCACTAAAAAACTCCCTTTTTAGGGAGTTTTAGATTGTCGAGAAAAGATTATTTTTCTCGACATTTTTTTGCATATCAAAATATCAATTTATTGATAGTACCTGCAAAGGGCCTGATGATTTCCGCTCCAATCATCAGGGGGGCAAATAAATTATTTATTTCCTCAAATATTCGCCAGTCTCTACCTCTACTTTCTCGAAGATCTCAATAAAATTAGCTTTAAAAAATAAGCAAATTAGTTGGGAGGCCAATATCTTAACTATAATAAGGACGAACTTTTTCAAGAAGAAAGGAAAAATTAATATATTTGTAAATCAAGCTTAGAAGGTGATATCTTGAACTAATTCATTAATTGAAACAAAATCAGATTTTCTTTGGTTAAACACTTTTGATTTAAATATTGAATTCACCATTTTTTTAAAATAGTTAATGAGTTGAAATTTTATTAAATGCACGTGTTGATTGGAGCGGAAGGCACGAAGACTCCTGCGGGAGTATGGGGCAGGGGAGACCCCGGAAGCGCCAAAGCGCTGAGGAGGCTCCCCGGCACGCCCGCGGTAAGCGAAGTGCCTGGAGCGGAAATCAACAGACTTTTTACACAGACCAACCTATATGTATTATAATTATAAGTAATTAACGCGGTTAATTACTAAAGAGGGTGAATAAAATAAAGGCTATCGAAAGATTCGACAGCCAGGAACTCCCTTTTAGGAGTTTTTTAATTATTTTCTTGGATAATAATACATGACTCTTTCATTGAAAAGATGCAGTTCTCCTTGCATTTTTTTTGCAAGAAATTTACAAAATTCATTGGCTTTCCCTTTATCCCCATATGTGGATTGCTCTGGCAGGGTTACTTGAATGTAATGCTGCTCTCTTTCTTCGCCGTTCTCATCGCGAATTGCTTCTGTGTCAACACCAATTAAAATAGCAAAATACTTTTCATGGTCGGAATGTAAATAAAACCATTTTCCTTTTCCTTCTTCCTTTTCCTTTACTTCATAAGGAAAGGCAGCGTTTCCAAATTGCCAATCAACTTGATTCCCTGTTTTTGAGGTAATATCTTTATAATAATAAAAAAGTTCTTTTACTTCATCAATTGTAACTTGTTGTTTTGCAGATGCAGGCACTAGCTTGATGTATGCATTTTTCGCCAACATCATTCCCCCCTAACACTCCAATTATATCCCTTTCTATTTTAGCATTGAATAAAATCCAATGACAACCGTTACAAAAATAAGTTTCTTGTAATTTTAGTGAAAATAAATTACAATAATATTCTAAATATTTAAAGAATGGAGGAGTCCAATGGAATTATTTGAAAAGTTATATGATGAGCAGGAAAATGTAAAGGTGAGGTTTGTCGGTTTTACGACTGAACATACCCGCTATGACTTTGGAATCGTTTTTACGAATATGTTTTTTGGAAAACCTCTGGTAGTCTGCATGCAGACCGGCCGTTCTACCCTCCTCGACCCTAAAGACATCGAAGATATTGACCACTTGCAATCCGTTTTCCGAATTACCGACCGACAACAAGCAGCCGATCTAGCTGAATTTTTCAGCGTAACCATTCCTTCCGTTCATTCTTATACTCAGTATGAATAATGGGACAAAAAGGGTCCAGTATGGACCCTTTTTGTTTACATAAAAATTAAATGTGACATACAATTTAGGCTTGAAAAATTAAATGTGATATATTATTATTATCTCAAGGATGTTTTAACCGCTTACATTTCATATAAAGGGGATAGAAAAGATGGGTACAATCGTATGCCAAGCTTGCAATTCTACTATTGATCATTTTGAAGACGAAAAAGTTACAGTTTTATATTCTTCAAAATGCACTTGCTGTAACGAACACCATTCAAAAGAAGAAAAATAATTTATGTATAAAATAAAATAGGATTCCAAAGTGGAATCCTATTTTTTTATTTAATTGCCTTGTATTCCTTTATAACTCTAATTGTTTTTAATTCATCATCTTCAGGCCCCTGAACAGGAAGTCCTGCTTCGATGTTTTTCTGGGTATAGAGCAGGTTTTCCTTTGTAATAATCTCACCTGGGATAAAAATCGGAATTCCTGGCGGATAAACCATCACAAACTCTGCAATAATACGGCCTTCAGATTGTTCAAAAGGAATTACTTCCGTTTCTGAATAAAAAGCATCTCTAGGTGTTAAAGCAAGTAAAGGGATATCTGGAAGTAATACTTGAACTGGTTCGATTTTTTCTGCACGATCCTTAAATTCCTCAGATAGATCTTTCAAGGCATTTACTAAAATGTCAGCCTCATTATCAGTATCACCGAACGTAATAATACAAAGAATGTTATATAGATCAGATAATTCTACCTCTATATTATGCTTTTCTCTTAGCCATTTTTCTACTTCATACCCTGTTAACCCTAAATCTTTAACCGAAATAATTAGCTTTGTCGGGTCGTAATCGAACGTAGCTTTCGAACCTAAAATTTCCTCTCCAATACAATGAATGTGCTCAATCTCATTAATTCTTTTACGAATGGATTGTGCCAATTGAATTGATTTTTCTATGAGGTCCTTCCCTTTGGTAACCAACTGTTTACGAGCAACATCTAGAGACGCAAGTAATAAATAAGATGTGGAAGTCGTTGTCATCATACTGAGTATCGATTGAACATGTTTAGCAGATACAAGTCCTTCCTTGACATTTAAGATGGAGCTTTGGGTCATTGAACCTCCAAGTTTATGGACACTTGTTGCAGCCATATCAGCTCCAGCCTGCATAGCAGAGAGGGGAAGTTCATCGTGAAAATGGATATGCACACCATGTGCCTCATCGACCAGAACGGGTACGTTATAAGAATGAGCAACTTCAACTATTTTTTTCAAGTCCGCTGAAATGCCGAAATAGGTTGGATTGATGACTAGAACTCCCTTTGCATCCGGGTGCTGCTTTAATGCTCGTTCCACTGCATCCGTTGTAATTCCATGAGAGATCCCTAATTCCTCGTCGATTTCGGGATGAATAAATACAGGGATAGCACCAGAAAATACAATGGCTGACATAACCGATTTATGAACGTTTCTAGGAACAATGATTTTGTCTTCCGGACCGCAAACAGCCATTACCATAGCCATAATCGCTCCGCTTGTTCCTTGGACCGAGAAGAAGGTCCGATCGGCACCAAATGCTTCGGCAGCAAGGTCTTGAGCCTGTTTAATCATGCCCTTTGGTGCGTGCAGATCATCGAGTGGTCCGATATTAATTAAATCAATCGAAAGAGCATTTTCACCAATGAAATTTCGAAAGTCCGGATCCATACCAGCACCTTTTTTATGGCCCGGGATATGGAATTGAACAGGATTCCTTTTTGCATGTGCTAATAAACCGCTGAAAAGCGGTGTTTGATTTTGCGACAATTTAGTACCACACCTCTTTATTTCAAATACTTATATTTTCATTTGAATAAAAATACATAAAACATATGAATTATAGCACTATTCGTTCCCCTTGCATAGAGAAACGTTTCTTAAAAGTTAGTTTCCCTAAAAAACAGGAAAATTACCCTTTAAACGAGAAATAAACAACAATGAGTTATTGGAGGGGTACGAATGAATTGGCAAACTCGAGTCACTGATTTACTCAATATTCAATATCCAATTGTCCAAGGAGGACTAGCATACCTTGCTTATTCAGAACTTGCTGCTGCAGTTTCAAATGCCGGAGGTCTCGGGCAAATTACGGCTATGTCACTTGGACATCCGGAAAAATTAAGAGAAGAAATTAGGAAAGTTAAACAGATGACAGACAAACCATTTGGTGTTAACTTTGCTATTGGGCAGCATGGAAGATCCTTTGCGGATTTCTTACAGGCAGCTATTGAGGAAGACGTGCCAGTTATTTCAATGACAGGCGGGAATCCAGCTCCTATTTTTGAACAGCTAAAAGGAACTTCAATTAAAACCTTAGTCCTTGTTGCAGCAAGAAGACAGGCTGTTAAAGCAGAGGAACTTGGTGCGGACGCGGTTATGGTTGTTGGTCAAGAAGGAGGAGGACATCTTGGGAGAGATGATATCGGTACAATGGTCTTAATTCCACAAGTTGTCGATGCTGTTTCAATTCCTGTCATTGCTTCCGGAGGAATTGGTGATGGAAGAGGATTAATGGCTGCACTTAGTTTAGGGGCTGAAGGGATTGAAATGGGAACAAGATTTATAGCTACAAAGGAATGTGTTCATGCGAATGAACGATATAAGCAAAGATTAGTGGAGGGAAATGAGGCAGATACTGTTGTGATCAAGCGTTCCCTCGGTAGTCCGGGAAGAGCCATTGCAAATACATGGACTGAAAAAATACTTGAAATCGAAAAAGAGGATGGGGGCTATGAACAGCTAAAACACTTTATTAGCGGTTCAGCGAATATTCGCTATATTTATGATGGAGTAGAGGACGAGGGATTTGCATGGGCAGGTCAGGTTATGGGATTAATAAAAGACGTACCCACCGTTGAGGAATTATTTTCACGAATGATTTCCGATGCAGAACAAATTCGCAAAAAATGGGGAAAATAAGTTAAAGCAGAGATATATTAAGCAGGTGAATAGAATGGAGTACCAATATCCAATTGATTATCATTGGTCAACAGAAGAAATCGTGTATGTAATAAAATTTTTTGAAGCGGTTGAAAGGGCGTATGAAAAGGGAATTTCCCGTGATGAAATCATGAATGCCTATCGTCGCTTCAAAGAAATTGTACCAGGCAAGGCAGAGGAAAAGAAAATATGTGGTGAATTTGAAGAAACAAGCGGGTATTCTTCCTACAAGACCATTAAAAAGGCCAAAGAAGCAGATACAGGTGTTAAAATTTCTATGACATAATAAGAAAAGCTCCTGAACAAGTGTTCTGGAGCTTTTCTTATTTGTGATTTACGGCGATCTTGTATAATGGAGCAACTTGTTTAAATACTGTCTCGATTTCTTCAAGCAACTCTTCAGGTTTTAATTGAATAACTTTTTCGCGATCCATTACGAAGCCGGAAAGAATTTCAGCTTTTTTAACCGTTTGGAGCCGCTGGAAAAATGATTGTAATTCCTCTTTAGACAGTTCTTGATGTTTAACTGTCTCTGGTTTTGTGTGATCAACAGACCAAACAAAATCTTTAGGTGTTTCTTTATATAATTTATTTAATTTTTTTGTGAACCTTTCACCAATGACCTCTTTTTGTGGTGACTCATATATGACCGCAAACCAAATAAATAAATGGGTATTCCATAAACCGATTTGGAAATGAGGTAGCATCTTATAGCCGCGTGCATTATTTGCTAAGGCCACCCATGTGTCCTTTGGCGGATTGATCGTTCGTCTGGCGTGTTTTGCTACATGAACATACATTTCATCCCCTGTAAGGGCAGCTAATTGGGGAGAAAAATATTGTCCCAAGAACTCTAGCTTTGGACGAATGGTTTCCTTAAGCGCCTCCATTCTTGCTTCTAAACCATCTATTAAGAACACATCAAAATCCTCTTTTGTAAAACTTTTAAACTCCATTTTGCAACCCCCTGCAATAACCTTTGTCCACTATTGTAGCATATTGGCGGTTTTTGAAGAAATCTATTGCTTATCTAGGTTAACGCACAAATTTGTTACATCCTTACGTGTTGGTTCATAGTATAACAGTAAAAAATAGTCTGAAAAATTAGTAAATAACAATCGTGAAAGGGAGGAAAACCATGAAACAACTAATGAATTCAACGCTTAAAAAAGCCGGAGAAAAAGAAAGAACTGCCTATTTGAGATTGGAAATGGACTATGAGTTGGCTACTTTATTTGAAGCAATTGAGGAAAAAAATGAAAAGAAAATAAAAGAATGTAAGCAGAAATTGGAAAAAATCCGTCAGGAACTTTTACGTTTAAAAGCTCTTTAATTAAAACAGGTATTTCTTCTAAGGAGAAACTCTACAGGAATGATACAAAATAGAAAAGTAGTCGAACTTATCTAAAACGAACTCCAGTGACAAAATGGGAGTTCGTTTATTATTGCTTCCATTTGTTAATCTATTCACGAATGTATAAAAATGGAACAACAGAGTTGATGTGTTAAAGCAATTTGATTAAGCTATAAGTACATCAATCTTTTTTGGGTGTTCATACTACATACATTAGCTACAACGCGCGAAAATTAGTAAACATTGGAGGGACGAAATGAATTGGGAAAATATTTATAAGCTTGCACTTACTTGGGTGAAAGAAGCCGGGGAAAGAATTAGATCATCCTTTGATCAGACATTGAATATTCAAACAAAATCAAATGCGAATGACCTTGTCACAAATATGGATAAAGAAATTGAACAATTTTTTATTGGGAAAATAAGAGAAAGCTTTCCAGACCACAAAATTTTAGGCGAGGAAGGATTTGGAGACGAGTTAAAGGATTTAGAAGGAATTGCCTGGATGATTGACCCGATTGATGGAACAATGAATTTTATACATCAGCAGCGGAATTTTGCCATTTCGTTAGGAATTTATGAAAATGGAATAGGGAGAATTGGGATTATCTATGATGTAGTCCATGACGAATTATATCATGCCTTTAAAGGTAAGGGCGCCTATTTGAATGATAAGGTTCTCCCGGCTTTAAGTGAGACAAATATCCAAGAATCGATTATTGCCTTAAATGCTACTTGGGTAATGAAAAACCATCGTATTGATCATAATTTACTCATTCCACTTGTTAGGGATGCAAGGGGTACTAGGTCATATGGGACGGCAGCACTTGAAATGATCTATGTAGCGACAGGACGAGTGGATGCTTATATTTCGATGCGACTTTCCCCATGGGATTTTGCAGGAGGGGCCGTAATTGTAGAAGAATTAGGGGGAATCGTAACAAATTTAAGGGGAGAAAAGCTTGAGTTCCTAAATAAGGATTCACTTCTTGTAGCAAAGCCTGGACTTCACCAAACAATTTTAAAAGATTATTTAAAAGAAGGAAAATGGTAAAAATGAGCCTGAGAAATCAGGCTCACTTTTTTATAATTGACCGTTCTCACGCATTCTTTTTTTTGTTTTAAATCCCATACCCATAACTAAAATCACGGCAATAATACAGGCAAGTGTACCAATGATACTTTGTTCAGCAATCGCAACTCCAATACCAGCAATCAACGCCGCAGCAAGGATTGCGTATAAAAGTAAAGTCCATTTAATTTGTTTCATAATTATCCCTCACTGTTATTTTCAAGACTAATTTCCTTTATCTTTATTATTGTACATAAATTCTTTATAGGTTTCCACCTTAATTATGGTATAATGTTTTAGTTGTATTTGAAAAACTATAATAAGCTTTATTTTTATGAATAGAGGTAGGAGTGAATTTTTTGAAAATAAGAGAAGATATTCGCAATATTGCCATAATTGCCCACGTTGACCACGGGAAAACAACCCTAGTTGACCAGCTGTTAAAACAATCCGGAACCTTCCGTTCCAATGAACATGTTGAAGAGCGTGCAATGGATTCAAATGATCTTGAAAGAGAACGTGGAATTACCATTCTTGCTAAGAACACTGCAATTCAATATAAGGACACCCGCATCAATATTCTTGACACCCCGGGACACGCTGACTTTGGCGGAGAAGTAGAACGTATCATGAAAATGGTTGATGGGGTTTTACTTGTAGTTGATGCTTATGAAGGTACAATGCCGCAAACGCGATTTGTTCTAAAGAAAGCATTAGAGCAAAATCTTACGCCAATTGTTGTTGTAAATAAAATCGACCGTGATTTTGCCCGTCCAGAAGAAGTTATTGACGAAGTTATCGATTTGTTTATTGAACTTGATGCAACCGAAGACCAGCTTGAGTTCCCTGTTATATACGCTTCGGCCATTAATGGGACAGCAAGTACCAATCCACATCAACAGGATGAAAACATGCAATGTTTGTACGATTCCATTGTTGAAAACATTCCTGCGCCAGTTGATAACAGCGATGAACCGCTGCAATTCCAGGTAGCACTTCTTGATTACAATGATTATGTAGGAAGAATTGGAATTGGACGGGTATTTCGTGGGACCATGCATGTAGGTCAACAGGTTGCCCTAATGAAATTAGACGGATCTGTTAAACAATTCCGTGTTACCAAGATTTTTGGATTCTTTGGTTTGAAACGTCAAGAAATCCAAGAAGCAAAAGCTGGCGATTTAATCGCTGTATCCGGAATGGAAGATATTAACGTAGGGGAAACAGTTTGTCCGACTGAGCACCAGGAAGCATTACCTGTTTTACGGATTGATGAACCTACACTACAAATGACCTTCGTAGTGAATAACAGTCCTTTTGCAGGACGCGAAGGAAAATATTTAACGGCGAGAAAGATTGAAGAAAGACTTCGTGCCCAATTACAAACAGATGTAAGCTTACGAGTTGATAATACTGATTCTCCAGATGCTTGGATTGTTTCAGGTCGTGGCGAGCTTCATTTATCGATTTTAATTGAAAACATGCGTCGTGAAGGCTACGAACTTCAGGTATCTAAACCAGAAGTAATTGTTAAGGAAATTGATGGTGTGCGCTGCGAGCCTGTTGAACGGGTACAAATCGATGTTCCTGAAGAGCATACTGGTTCTGTAATGGAATCCATTGGTGCTCGTAAAGGTGAAATGATTGACATGATTAACAATGGAACAGGGCAAGTTCGTTTAATCTTTAATGTTCCGGCTCGTGGATTGATTGGATATACCACTGAATTTTTAACCATGACACGTGGATATGGAATTATCAACCATACTTTTGATAGCTATCAGCCAATGCTCCAAGGGCAAGTTGGAGGACGCCGTCAAGGAGTACTTGTTTCAATGGAATCAGGTAAAGCTTCGACATATGGTATCATGCAAGTAGAAGATCGTGGAACGATTTTTGTTGAACCAGGTACTGAGATTTATGAGGGTATGATTGTTGGGGAACACACGCGTGAAAATGATATTACTGTTAATATTACAAAAGTAAAACAAGCAACAAATGTTCGTTCAGCAAATAAAGACCAAACCTCGGTCATTAAAAAACCAAAAATTATGACCCTTGAGGAATCACTTGAATATTTAAATGAAGACGAATATTGTGAGGTTACTCCAGAATCCATCCGTCTTCGTAAGAAAATTCTTGATAAAAATGAACGTGAACGTATGGCTAAAAAGAAAAAATATGCTGAAATGAGTTAAGATAAGCTTTTTAGTAACCATCAGTGGCACAAAATGAGGGACCCTTTAGCATCCAGCGAAACCACTGATAAAAATAGTTTTAAAGGAGGTTTTGTGTGTGAATGTTGCAGAACGTCTTTCATTTTTTGCCGCACTTTATAAAGTAACAGAACAGCCTAAAGTTGGGATGTGGCTTTTATACTTAACAATTGTAGCCTTATCGATTGTGGTCTATAAGCTTGGCTTCGCCAAAAAGCTCCCATTGGGTAAATCCATTGTTATTTATATTTTTCTGTGTGTCGGCTGTACCCTTCTCACTTTTTTAGGAATCTTTTTGCCTGTTGCGGAGGGACTTGTCATAGCGGCATTAATCTTGATTATTTATAAAATTCGCTTGCATCAATCGAAAAAACACCAAGCTGAAGCAAAGTAATTGGGGGAAACGGAGATGAAAATGAAGTCCTTGCAGGATGCATTATATAATTGGCTTACGATTAAGGTTGTAAGTGATGCCCGTCCTGATGATACGGCTGCTAAGGAAACGGTTGAACTCTTTGAAGAGATTCTTGTATCTGATTATCATCTTGCAAATATCGAGATTACAACAGATGATGTCATGTATTATGTATCTTTTCTTCAAGAGGGTGAAAGTAAGAAACAACGTTTCCCCCGTGAGGTTATAGAGGTAATCTTAAACCAAATTAATGACGAACCAGATAAATATTGCAACTTCCCTGCGGAGGAAGAAGAATAAAAAAAGAAGGTGTCCCTTTGACACCTTCTTTTTTATTTGAAAATATTCATTAACAAAATGTACATAAAGACAATTACTTACTCATGAATTTTTCTTATAAGATGTATTTGATATCTCATTTTATATAGAGAGGAAGTAGGTTATGCAACTATTAAAGCAACGTACCGAATCAATTGAGTTATTGGTCATGAGAATATTAAACACCCGGATGGAATTATTCCTACAAGACAAAAGACGCTATTTAAATCTTGAAAAAGGTTATCAAGGGGAGGTGATATTTGACAAATTAACTGTAAAACTTGAAAGCGATCTCTATATAATAAATGACTTAAGTCTGAAGGTGAATAATCAGGTGTTTCAAATTGATACTCTTATCATTTCACAAGAAACCATTTTTACAATGGAAGTTAAGAATTATGAAGGAAACCACTATTACGATTCCAAAAAGGATGGGTTTTTTACTATATCCAATAATGAGATAAAAAACCCACTTGATCAGTTGAAAAGTAGTAAATTCCTACTCCGTCAGTTGCTCCAAAATATTGGTAAACAGTTCCCTGTTGAAGGATATGTTGTCTTTGTAAACCTCGAGTTTACATTATATGAAGCCCGCGTAAACATGCCCATTATTTTTCCTACTCAGCTTAATTCCTTTATGAAAAAATTAAATCAACTTTCATCAAAACTAAATGGTCGCCATCTGAAGGTTGCAGAACAATTAATCTCGGTGCATCGAAATATTTCACCCTATACTCGGTTACCACCCTATACTTATGAACGGGTTAAAAAAGGTTTAACTTGTGCCTTGTGCTATTCATTTTCTATTAATATTAAGGGTAACAAATGTGTATGTAGTCAATGTGGTCATGAAGAAAAAGTTGAATTTACTATGTTAAGGAATATTGGAGAAATAAAGCTCTTGTTTCCGGATAGAAAGGTTACCACTAGTGCCGTTTATGAATGGTGTAATGGAGTGTTTCCAAAAAAGATGGTTCGGAGGGTGTTGAAGGCAAACTTTATTTCAATAGGGGAGAGGCATCTAAGATATTTTGAGTAAATTATATAAGAGTATCTTAGGTGGATTACCTCTGACAAGTGGTTTAATTGTAAAAGGGTAAAAGGAACGGCTCTGGATTGCCCGAGAGAGCAATTTTTTCGTGAAAAGGGTAAAAGGAGCGGGCCTGGATTGCCCGAGAAAGTGTTTTTATTATGAAAAGGGTAAAAGGAACGGCTCTGGATTGCCCGAGAGAGCAATTTTTTCGTGAAAAGGGTAAAAGGAGCGGCTCTGCAATGCCCGAGAAAGTGTTTTATCATGAAAAGGGTAAAAGGAATGAGCCTGCAATGCCCGAGAAAGTGTTTTTATCATGAAAAGGGTAAAAGGAAGAAGCCCGCATTACCCGAGAAAGTGTTTTTATCATGAAAAGGGTAAAAGGAATGAGCCTGCATTGCCAGAGAGAGTAGTTTTTTGTGAAAAGGGTAAAAGGACCGGCTCTGGATTACCCTTAAGAACGAATTGATAAGAAAAAAGGCAAAAGCAATGCCCTTGCATTATCTGCAAGAGCACAATTTTCTGGTCAAATCAATAATGCATTACCACAAAATCACTTTAATCCTTGTATTGGTTCACCAATCGTCCTTTTCTGGTCGTTCGCGGTAAAAACGAAATTTTCCAGTATCAATCCTGGCTTTTGTTCTTTCAGATATCCTGATACTGCAATCCTGGCACATATATGTATGGATTGGACGATTACGCAGCCGTTTTGCTACTAGCGTTTCATCCTCAATTTTTTCTATCTTATCGCATATTACGCATTTTACTCTCATTTTAACCCCCCAATTACCTCTATGACCGCTATTTATTATTATAGTATATCATATTAAGCTTAGAGAAAAACCAGCGTTAGAAAGTTGATGAATAAAATAGATAGTAGTAATATTAGAATAACTGTTTTTAAAGGAGGTGTAACCATGGCTAACCTAGTGGAACCTAAATTAATTAAGCCCCTCTACGATGAGCTGCAAAAAGAGAGGTTCGTAACATTGGCAACAATAGATTACGAAACAGGCGGACCTAATGTCAGTGCAATTTCCTGGATTTTAGCAAAGGATGAGGGTACCCTTTATTTTGCAGTAGATAATCGCTCAAGAATCATTCAGAATATCGGTGAAAATAATCAAGTCGTCATTAATTTGATTGCCAATGAATCTACATATTCCATCCAAGGCACAGCTTACATTAAAGAGGAAAGACTACAGGATGTTCCCTTGAAATTGGCGTTAATTGAAGTATCTATAAACGAAGTCAGAGACGTAATGTTTTATGGTTCAAAAATTGTATCTGAGGTCAAGTATGATAAAACATATGACAAGGATGCAGCTGCCAGATTGGACAAACAAGTAATGGATGCCATGAAAAAAGCTTAGTTTTCACTAAGCTTTTTTCATTTATAATAATTAGACTGTTCTTCTTGTTTCTTATTCAAATTCTTTTCTTCGTTTGGTGATAGACTCTTATCCGGCTTATCCGTAGCATTCTTTGGATTTGGTGTAATGATGTCACCAGGTACCTCTGGCATTAATCTTCCTGCGACATCAGCAAGTTCTTCCATGATTCCTTGAATCGGTCTTCCCTTATTAATATCCGAGGAAATTTCCCTTAATCGTTCTGTTGTATCAGCATCTGCCACGACAATGGATTTTGCCCCATAAGGGTCCTTTTTTAAACTTTCCGCGACGGAATACTTTATGGTTCCTACCTGTGAACGTTCTAATTTTGAATTCACATCAATCCCTACGATTGCATAACGCCCAATGACAACGGCAGTGGCATCATTAACATTTGGGACACTAGTTGCCAATTCAACTAAGCGTTTAGAAATCTCTTGCCCCGTTTTTCGATCGACATTTTCAATATAGCTGTTTTTAACATTCACTAATGATGATTTATTTTCTTGTTTTTTATTGGCCTCATTGTTTGCACATCCGGCAATGCAAAATAATATAATAATTGCTGCCGCAATTTTCAACATCTATATTCACCTCCGGGAAACATTGATCGAACAGTTCAATTGATTTTGCTAACAATTATTGTGCATTAATCCTTCTATCTTTATTCGAATAAACATATATTTTACCAAAGTAGTACAGGTAACACGGCTTGTTGAAAATCACAAACAAGCCAAAACAACTAGAAAAGCGGGAGGCGTCTCTTTGAGTAAAATATACGTATTAGATACAAATGTCTTATTACAAGACCCGTATTCCATTTTTTCATTTGAAGATAATGAAGTGGTCATTCCTGCAGTAGTTTTGGAAGAAGTGGACTCAAAGAAAAGGTATATGGATGAAATTGGTAGAAATGCTAGGCAGGTTTCAAGGTTAATTGATGGCCTCCGAGCGGCAGGAAAACTCCATGAAAAAATCCCGCTGGAAAATGGGGGAACGATCAGAATTGAATTAAACCATCGCTCCTTTCATGAACTTCAGGATATTTTTATTGAAAAAACAAATGATAACCGAATTCTTGCGGTTGCAAAGAATTTATATATGGAAGAACAAACAAAAGAAAATGGAAAGCCAGTCATTATCGTCAGCAAGGATGCGCTAGTTCGGGTTAAAGCGGATGCGATCGGCCTTGATGCAGAGGATTTTCTAAACGACAGAGTAGTTGAATTTGAACATATTTACACAGGGTTTATCGAAGTTTTTCTGCCGATTGAATTACTTGGAAGATTTTACGAAAAAGGGGAACTGTATCTTTCGGAAATTGCCAATCATCCTTTTTATCCGAGCCAATTCCTCATCATGAAAGATGCGCTGGGAGGTTCGGCGTCTGCGATTGGGATGGTAGATAAAACGAGCAAGAAGGTAAAAAAACTGGTCTTAAATCAAGAGCATGTATGGGGAATTCATCCGCGAAATGTACAGCAGACGATGGCTATTGAACTACTGCTTCGTAAGGATATCACCTTGGTAACACTAATCGGTAAGGCTGGGACTGGGAAAACTTTGCTTGCACTTGCAGCTGGTCTAATGCAAACGGAGGACTTTAGGGAATATAAAAAACTCCTTGTTGCCAGACCGATCGTACCGGTAGGAAAGGACTTAGGATTTCTTCCTGGTGAAAAGCAAGAGAAGCTTAGACCGTGGATGCAGCCTATATTTGATAATTTGGAATTTCTTTTCAATACAAAAAAACCGGGAGAATTGGATGCGATTTTAGCCGGAATGGGTTCGATTGAGGTGGAAGCCTTAACCTATATCCGGGGAAGAAGTTTACCAAAACAATTCATCATTATTGATGAAGCACAAAATTTAACGAAGCATGAAGTGAAGACGATATTAACCCGGGTTGGAGAGGGCAGTAAAATCGTATTAATGGGCGATCCGGAGCAAATTGATCATCCTTATTTGGATGCATATAATAATGGGCTTACGTATGTGGTTGAAAAGTTTAAGGATCAGGATATTTCAGGTCATGTAAAGCTTTTAAAAGGAGAAAGATCGGGGCTGGCAAGACTTGCCGCAGACCTTTTATAAAAAACAAACGGGCGCTTAATAAACAGCACCCGTCTTATTTTATTTAATATTAAATTGTTTAACATTTTTAATTGGATTGTGTTGATTTGAGCCATCACCATAATAAAGATGTACTGGTCCATCAGAAGTTAATGGCTTGCCGTCTTCAGAAAATTTGAGGATAAACTCGAATGCCTCTTCAAGGGGAAATTCAATTTCCCCTTCTGAGGTTTCCACAACCACCATCTTTGCATCTGGGTTAGGCTCGGCATTTTGTAAAAAAGGTCTTAGTGGAATACCAAAAGTACCTGTTAACATCTTTATTTTTTCATATTTCTTTTCAGTCTTTAAGGTCGGCGGATAAACTGCTCCTTCCATGATTTCGCGGTCCCAATGTTTTGAAACAGCTTTCGTATATTCTTCGAGTGGATCCTTATCTTCCTTTTCTTGAGAAAAATAGGTAGTTAAATCAATACGGCGATCGTCAAAAATCCATACACTTGGATCAAGTGTAATCGTATATTTACTATTACCTGAAATTAAAATAATTTTATCCAAATTTTTTACCCCCGTTCATGACACGAATTAAGTATAACTTTTTTTTAGACGAATGTCATATTCGGGAGATAAAATGAATTTCAGCCTACACCTATATGTCATTATTCTTGCATTTTTATGCTCTAAACGTTAAAATTTAAAGATAAGTGGGATATCGCTCTGAAATGGGGGGATGAATGTTGGCGTCTGAAATGATCGTGAATCATCAGGAAAAAGCATATGCCTTATTGCAGGCTGACGCTGAAAAAATATTAAAGCTTATTAAGGTGCAAATGGACAATCTTACGATGCCTCAATGCCCTCTTTATGAAGAGGTATTGGATACACAAATGTTTGGATTATCAAGAGAGATAGATTTTGCAGCCCGACTAGGTTTAATTGATATTAAGGACGGAAAAGCACTTTTAGATCAATTGGAACGTGAACTATCCGCACTCCATGATGCATTCAAAAGAAAATAAATGACCAAAGAACTCAAACAGTAAAGATTTCCATTTGTTTGAGTTCTTTATTATTTTTACTCCCTTTTTTCACTTTAAAAATTATTAGAGGTCAGTAACTTTTCCTCAAGAAATATGTCCAATTTTCTATTATAATAGTATTGTTAAATTAAATCTGAAGATGAGGAATAAATGAATGGTAAAAAAAATATTAAAGTCCTACGACTATACCTTAATCCTCGCCATTATCCTATTGTCAGCATTTGGATTAGTAATGGTTTATAGTGCCAGCATGGCATCTGCTGTTCAACGGTATCGGCTACCCAGCGATTACTTTTACCAAAAACAAAAAATATTTTTACTAGGATCATTAGTGATTTTTATTTTTACAGCTATAATCCCATACAAAATAATGAAATTTACAAAATACTTTTTAGCACCAATGGTATTTTTATCGATTATTGCGTTATTAGGCTTATTTGCTTTTGGAACGGTTGCAGGAAATGCCCAAAGTTGGTATCAAATTGGCCCTATAAAAATTCAACCTTCAGAGTTTGTTAAGTTGGCAATGATTATTTATTTATCTGCCGTTTATGCAAAAAAACAGAATTATATCAATCAATTTAACAAGGGAGTGCTGCCCCCTTTAGTATATTTAATGATTGTCGTTGTTTTAATTGCAAAACAACCTGACTATGGGACGGCACTTATTATTGTTCTCATTGCTGGAACCATTATTATCTCATCAGGTATGAATTTAAAAAGTATGTCTAAATTACTGTTGATTGGGGTAGTCATTGGTTTAATTTTTATTGTTTTTGCAAGAGGGGAAATTTTTTCACAAAAACGGGTTGATCGTTTTTCCGTTCGAAGTGATCCTTTTAAAGAAGAACAAACATCCGGATATCATTTGGCTAATTCTTATATTGCAATTGGTTCTGGCGGGGTTAACGGATTAGGATTGGGAAGAAGTATTCAGAAACTAGGCTACCTGCCAGAATCACACACAGATTTTATCATGGCTGTCATTGCCGAAGAGTTAGGGGTTTGGGGAGTTGGCTTTGTAATTCTAACTCTGGCCTATATTGTTTTAAGAGGAATTTATATTGGTTTAAAATGTAAGGACCCTTTTGGGAGTCTCCTTGCAATAGGGATTTCCAGTATGATTGGAATTCAAACTTTCATAAACCTTGCCGGGGTTTCCGGAGTAATGCCCCTTACGGGTGTACCACTTCCATTTGTAAGCTACGGTGGTTCCTCACTGCTTATGCTTGCGATATCAGTCGGAATTCTTGTCAATGTCTCGATGTTTGTTAAATACGAAAACGCAAAGAATAAATCAGATCAAAAAGCGAACAAAAAACGTACCCAAGACGGGAAAGTATTCTATATTCAACAATAAAAAAGCTGCCAAACATGGCAGCTTTTTTATTTATTAGTTTTTCTGGACCTTGAATATAAGAGTAATAAATAACTTAACACCCCAAATAAACAAGTGATGAAAAAGGCGTGCAATAGAGCAATATAGAGATTTAGTCTGCTGAAAATAATCAAGGCGCCGGCAATCACTTGCAAGCATACAAGGCAAAATGAAATAATCCAGCCCCAATAAAGAACCTTTTGATCTTTATAATCGCGTATGGCCAAGTATGTAACATAGGCAATCCAGATAAATATCAAAGCTGCGGCAGTACGATGACCCATTTGTACCCATTCATAGATGTTGGTTGGTAAGGATGGAGCGTCGTTAAGACATAAAGGCCAATCACGGCAGACAAGGCTTGATTTTGTATGGCGGACAAGCGCGCCGGTATAGATGACAAGATAACTGTAGATGGAAACACCAACAATGTGAAACCCCATCCTCTTGTCGATAAAAAGCTTGTCTGCATCAAATTTCTTATCTATTTCAAAAATAAGCAGGGTAAGTAAAAAAACGGCTGCAAAGGATACAAGGGAAATTCCAAAGTGCAATGCCAGAACAAAGCTAGATTGGCCCCACATGACAGCAGCTGCCCCAATTAATCCCTGCAGAAGAAGGAAAAAGAAGGAGAGAAACGATAGAAACTTTGTTTCCCGAATATGACCAATGACCTTCCAAGTCCAAATGGATAAAATAAGGACCATCATACCTTCAGCACCGGAAACTAGCCGATGGGCAAGCTCGATAATTAATTCTGGAGTTATGTCAGATGGGACAAATTTATCCTCGCATAGCGGCCATGATCTTCCACAGCCCATTCCGGAACCCGTTTTTGTTACAAGTGCTCCGCCAAGTAAAACTAAAATCATCCCAATCGTAGTGGCGACAGCCAACCACTTTAAAGAACGTTGCAAAAAATTCACCTTCCAAACTTAGTTCAAAAATTTGTCAATGGATATTATTGTAAGTATAATAAATAAAATGGTACAAAAAAAGCCCTTATTCATCATAACGAAAAGAATGGAAAAAGAACAGAATTTCGATATTTTTTTTGATGATTTTTAAATTCTAATAAGGTTTGGATAATTTTAAATTTTCACTATTATTATAGTGGAAACTATTGAAACTTACCTAACAGTTTGTTAAAACTATAAATGATAGCTATATTTAGGAATTATTTCCCTATTATCAAGGAAATAACGGATTTTTGAGTATTCTGAAAATCACGGACACAATTTAGTAAAAAATTATTCAAAAAAAATTCACAAAAAACACTCGAAGTGTGATTTAATATACAGTGAAAGTGTTTTTTAAAACACTTCTTTTTTAAAACATATTCTTAACTTAGGAAATTATAAATTCAGACAGTATCTTTTCCAGATGATTAACTAGAAAAGATAAAATAAATTAGGTATCGTAACAACGGATATTGCAAATATTGTAATAAAGGATTAGGAGGAGAAAAAATGTCCAATACAAAGGCTTTTGGTGATACAGCTATAGAAAACGACGCATCAAGCCTGCAAACTGGTATCGAAAAAACGTCGGCATGGAAGGACTTTTTAGCCCTTATAAAAATTGGGATTGTCAATTCCAATCTCATTACAGCGTTTACTGGCCTATGGCTTGCACTTCATTTTACCGGACAAAGTTTTTTACATAACTTAGATATCGTATTCTTTACTTTAGCTGGATCAGCCCTTATTATCGCTGGGTCATGCGTTATTAATAACTGGTTTGACCGAGATATTGATCACTTAATGGATCGAACAAAAGCTAGACCGACCGTTACAGGGAAATTGGCTCCTGCAAAGGTATTGACATTTGGAATTATCCTAATAGGTATGGGAACACTGTCTTTATTATTTACTACTTTAACTGCAACAGTAATAGGACTGCTTGGAGTTTTTAGTTATGTTTTCCTCTATACATTATGGTCAAAACGACAGTTGGTTTCAAATACCATCATTGGAAGTATCTCAGGTGCTGTCCCGCCGTTAATTGGCTGGGCTGCCGTTGATGGAAATCTTGATAAAATGGCTTGGGCATTATTTGTTCTCATGTTTGCGTGGCAGCCTCCCCATTTTTATGCATTGGCAATGAGAAGGGTGAAGGAGTATAAAGCAGCAGGAATTCCAATGCTTCCAGTGGTTAAAGGATTTAAAACCACAAAAAGACATATTGTTCTATGGGTAGCAGTTTTATTGCCTATCCCATTTTTCTTGAAAAGTTTAGGAATCCCATTTCTAATTCTTGCAACCGTGTTAAATCTCGGCTGGCTTGCATTAGGGATTTATGGATATAGGATCAAAGATGATATTAAGTGGGCAAAACTAATGTTTGTGTACTCATTGCAATATTTAACTATTATATTTGTAGCGATGGTTATTGTTACATTGATTTAGTTTTGCGGTGATATTCTTCTACGCTAATGGAAGTTATTCTGCCATTGGTAATAGGATGCACACGGTGGGCTTTAAAATGAAGCCCCGCCGCAGGGTATTCTTACATAAAAGGATGAATCATTCTACATACTTCTTTGATCTAACATTTATATTAAAGAAATTTTTTACGAAAGAGGGGTTTGATTGAGCTATGAAAAGGCTTGCGAAATGGCGTTTAATTTCGTTGTTTGCGATCTTAGCGCTAATTCTCTCCGGATGTGGTGAACCGTTCCTATCAACGTTACAGCCCGCTGGTGAAGTTGCAGATATGCAATATGGTTTAATGAAGTTAAGTACTTATATCATGGTGGGAGTTATCCTAGTTGTCATGATCATTTTCGTCTTAGTTTTCTTCCGTTTTAGAAGAAAGGACGATAAAATTCCTAAGCAGGTTGAGGGGAGTCATAAATTAGAAATTATTTGGACAGTTATTCCGATTCTATTACTTCTAATTCTGGCTGTTCCAACGGTTGCTGCAACGTTCAAGCTTGCAGATGTGTCAAAAATGGATCAGAAAAACACTAAAGCACTTGTTATTAATGTGCGTTCCCATTTATATTGGTGGGATTTTGAATATCCAGGTCAAAAAATTGTAACTAGCCAAGAGTTAGTTGTTCCTACAAATGAAAAAGTTTATTTTAGCTTAAAGTCTATGGATGTAAAACACGCTTTCTGGATTCCAGCAGTAGGTGGGAAAATGGATACTAACACAGATAACATTAATAAATTCTGGTTAGAGTTCGACAGTAAAAAAGCTGATGAGGCAGGAAACTTATTCTATGGTAAGTGTGCTGAGTTATGCGGACCATCCCATGCATTGATGGACTTTAAAGTTAAGACAATGTCCCGCGATCAATTTGATAGCTGGGTGAAAGCAATGCAAAATGTAAAAGAACCACAAAAAGCGGATTCCGCTGTAGCACAGCAAGGACAGGAAATCTTCAATAAAAGTTGTGTAGCCTGTCATGCTGTAACTCCACAAAACAATAAACCTGAAGCAGCAAGACTTGCACCAAACTTAACAAACTTTGGTGATCGATCTCGTGTTGCTGGTATTTTGGATCATAATAAAACAGAAATAAAAAATTGGATTCGAAATCCTGAAACATATAAACCAGGAAATAAAATGACTGGTAAATACCCAGAAATGTCTGAAGATCAATTAAATGCTTTATCTGAGTATTTAATGGGCTTGAAAGTACAACAGTAGTAGGGGAATTGGTTGAAAGGGAGGTAAAATTGTGAGTACCTATGCTCAAAAAAAGGGATTCGGCGCAACTTTATGGGATTTTTTAACTACAGTTGACCATAAAAAAATCGCGATCCTCTATATGATTGCAGGCGGATTTTTCTTCTTAGTAGGTGGAATTGAAGCGGTCTTTATCCGTATCCAGCTTGCAGTGCCAAATAATGATTTTGTTAGTGCTGGACAATTTAATGAAATTATTACGATGCACGGAACAACGATGATTTTCCTTGCAGCGATGCCGCTAATTTTTGGTTTTATGAATGCGGTAATGCCTTTACAGATCGGGGCACGCGATGTAGCGTTCCCATATGTAAATGCTTTAGGATTTTGGTTATTCTTTTTCGGCGGTGTTTTCCTAAACCTTTCATGGTTTTTAGGCGGGGCACCAGATGCAGGCTGGACATCTTATGCATCACTAGCTGTTGCATCTAAAGGACATGGTGTTGATTTCTATATTTTAGGGTTACAGATTTCTGGTCTTGGAACCTTAATTGGTGGTATTAACTTCCTCGTAACCATCATCAATATGCGTGCACCAGGAATGACGTATATGAGGATGCCATTGTTTACTTGGACAACATTTGTAACATCTGCATTGATTTTATTTGCATTTCCTCCATTAACAGTGGGTTTAGTGTTAATGATGTTTGATCGCTTGTTCGGAGCGAATTTCTTTGAAGTTTCTATGGGCGGTAACACCGTTATTTGGGAACACCTTTTCTGGATTTTTGGACATCCAGAGGTTTATATTTTGATTTTACCTGCTTTTGGTATTTTCTCTGAAATATTCCCGATTTTCTCAAGAAAACGCTTATTTGGTTACTCCTCCATGGTATTTGCAACCGTTTTAATCGGTTTCTTAGGATTCATGGTATGGGCTCACCACATGTTTACAACAGGATTAGGACCAGTAGCGAACGCTATTTTCGCTGTTGCAACAATGGCAATTGGTGTACCAACTGGTATTAAAATTTTCAACTGGTTGTTAACAATTTGGGGTGGTAGTGTTAAATTTACTACACCTATGCATTGGGCCTTTGCGTTTATTCCATCGTTTCTTGCTGGTGGTGTAACAGGGGTTATGCTCGCATCCGCTGCTGCAGACTACCAGTATCATGATACGTATTTCGTAGTTGCCCATTTCCACTATGTAATTGTCGGTGGTGTAGTATTTGCCGTTTTTGCCGGAACTCACCTCTATTGGCCAAAAATGTTTGGTACAATGTTAAATGAAGCAATGGGTAAAATAACTTTCTGGTTATTCTTTATTGGGTTCCATATGACATTCTTTATCCAACACTTTTTGGGACTTTGGGGAATGCCGCGTCGTGTTTTCACATACCTTCCAGGTCAAGGATTTGACACGGCTAACATGATTAGTTCAATCGGTGCTGCCTTTATGGGTGCAGCAGTTATCGTAATGCTAATAAACATTATTGTCACATCTGTAAAAAATGTTAAAGTTGGTAACGATCCTTGGGGAGATGGTAGAACCCTGGAATGGTCGATTCCATCACCACCTCCATTCTACAACTTTAAGCAGCTTCCGCTAGTTCGTGGATTAGATGCATACTGGTTAGAAAAAATGGAAGGTAAAAAGGAAATGACTCCGGCTGAGCCGCTTGGTGATATTCACATGCCGAATTCATCATTCCTTCCATTTACAACGGCTCTTGGTCTTTTCATTGCCGCATTCGGTGCTATGTACCATGTAAATGATAAAGCATGGGCATTACCGGTTATGATTATTGGTTTACTTATTACTTTTGGGTCCATGTTCTTACGTTCAGTAATTGATGACCATGGTTTCCATATCCATAAAGAAGAATTACTTGAAGAAGAAAAGGGGGCTAAGGCATAATGCACGCTGAAGAAAAATTCACATATGAAAACTGGCCTGCTGAGCCTGAAAAATCCACCCTTGAGTCAAAAAATAAGTTCTTAGGATTTTGGTTTTTCTTAGGCGGGGAGACTGTACTCTTCGCTTCTCTCTTCGCAACCTATCTTGCATTAAAAGATAAGGTTCCGGATTCAAGTCAGCATTTGGCAAAAGATTTGTTTGAACTTCCGCTGACATTTGTTGCTACAATGCTTCTTTTAACAAGTTCGCTAACAAGTGTATATGCAATGTATCATATGAAAAACTTTGCCTTTAAGAAAATGATGGTATGGCTTGGATTGACTGCTTTATTAGGTGCCGGATTCCTTGGACTAGAGGTTTACGAGTTTAACAACTATGTTCATGAGGGGCATACCTTTACAAGCAGTGCATTTGGTTCTGCTTTCTATACATTAGTTGGTTTCCATGGTGGTCACGTTGCATTTGGTTTATTATGGTGTTTAACACTAATGTTCCGAAATGGAAAGAGAGGTTTAGACCTTTACAACGCGCCTAAATTTTATGTGTTTAGTTTATATTGGCATTTTATCGACGTTGTTTGGGTATTTATCTTTACAGTAGTATATTTAATGGGAATGGTGGGATAAACTGATGGCAAATCCACAGGTAAATTCAGGTAACCCAAGAGTTGACATTGAATATCGTCGGAAAAAAAGCGCTGAAGAAATGAGATATCAAGTTATTTCTTTCGCTTTAATGATTTTCTTGACTTTGATTGCTTTTGCAGCAGTTGCAGTCAAAGGGTTTACTGCATGGTTCACAGTACCATTTATTATTCTTTTGGCTGTGGTTCAAGTCATTTTTCAGCTCTATTATTTCATGCACATGAGCCATAAAGGGCATGAAGCTCCATCATTATTCTTGTATTCAGGGGTACTAGTAGGAGCAATCACAATATTAACATTTACTACCATCATTTGGTGGTAAGCAAAATAAAAAGAAAATCGGCTGAAAGGCCGATTTTCTTTTTATCATGATATAATGATATAAATATTGTCATTCTTGGCTTTAAGGTGAACAAAAGGGTATACTAATGGATGGCTTTTTAAAAATATATTGAGGTGATTTTCGGTGCTTACATTAGATATTTTTGGATTCAAAGCACTATGGAGCCCGTACTTTTTATCAATTTTAATTGCATTATTGGTTGGTTATTTTTTAATTACGATTAAATTCAGGAGCAAGTTTAATGACAGCGAGCCATTAACTAGAAAGCAAGCAGTGTACTTTGTATTATGTATTAGCCTTTTATATACCATTAAAGGTTCGCCACTTGATTTAATGGGTCATTTGATGTTTTATATCCATGCCACCACAATGATTTTGTTAGTGTTTCTTGTTGCACCATTGTTTGTATTAGGGATCCCGCCATGGCTTTGGAGAAAAGTGTTAAGTCTTAAAATAGTAAAACCTATTTTTAATCTAGTAACAAAGCCAATTTTGGCACTTTTACTTTTTAATGGATTATTTTCTTTGTATCATATTCCAGTTATTTTTGATAATGTAATGCAAAATGGATTTTTCCATGCTGGTTATTCGATATTGTTATTTTCTTCCGCGGTTTGTTTGTGGTGGTCATTAATATGCCCGCTTCCGGAACTAAAAGGTATAACCGGATTAAAAAAAGTAGGGTACCTTTTTATAAACGGAATATTATTGACACCCTCATGTGCATTAATTATCTTTGCAGATCATTCATTTTACGCGACTTATTCTGACCCAAATGTATGGGGGAGGGTAATGAGTTTATGTGTCGGATCTTCGACCTTCGAGGGTTTAAATCTTAGTGGACCACAACTATTTAGTTCCATGTCATTAGTGGATGACCAACAGTTAGGTGGAGTTATTATGAAGGTTCTTCAGGAAATCATTTTTGCTTTTGTATTAGGGCATGTATTTTTTGAATGGTACCGCAAAGATCAAGCTGAATCTGAGGCAGAACTAAATAAAACTTTAAAGCCAACCCTTGTTGAATAAAATCTCCCTGTCCCAATGGGAGATTTTTTTCCGAATTAAACCAATTTAGCTTTATGTTTGAAAAAGAATGTGAAGTACTTTAAAATTGCATTAGAATAATTAAAAAGCGAGGAAGCTTAAATGTCCTTACCTATTTTACCTACGATTAGTACGTCCTTTATCATTCTAAGTGCCATTACAATGGCAATTGGCTGGCGGCAAATAAAACAAAAACGAATTGATGCCCATAAAAAAACAATGACACTTGCGGCCATATTTGCTCTTATTTTCTTTATTATTTATGAGTCAAGAACAGTGTTTATCGGAAATACATCCTTTGGCGGTCCTGATAATATTAAGATTTTCTATACAGTGTTTTTAATCTTTCATATTACGCTTGCCACTACGGGAGCAGTATTAGGCCTTATTTCCATAATAACTGGCTATAAAAATAAACTTAAAGTTCACCGCAAACTTGGACCTATCACATGTATTGTCTGGTTTTTTACGGCCATCACCGGTGTAGCGGTCTACCTATTATTATATGTATTTTACAAGGGTGGAGAAACTACCTCTTTAATCAAAGCAATTCTCGGATTTTAAAGAAAAGACGCATGAGCAAATCATGCGTCTTTTTTTATTCAGCAAACTTTTCAATTTTACCTTTAATTTCTTCTAAAGTTTTTTTACATTGGTTTACAAGGCCGCTTGGGAAGTTTTCACCTTCACCATATTCTACTCCGTGTGGATAGTAGTATTTCCCTAGTAATGGTGTCATCAATTGAATAGTAGCTTTGTGCGAGCCCACGTCCCCCTGGGTGGCATAACCAAACACACGCAAGTAGAAAATGCCCTCTTTTAATTCAAATTTACGATCATATGTAACACGTTCATAATCCCATTGGCCTTCACGTACTAAGCCATGTTCATCCATGACCTCATCCAAGCGGTTTAAATCAGCTTTAAATTTTTCAATTCCAGTATTTTCGAATTTCACTTTTGAATTCCCTCCTAAAAACGTGCCATTACCCCTATGTTACATTATTCGGTATTATAGCAGATTTAATTCAATTTAATAATAGTTGAATTTGTATCAACTTGCAATGAATTCATTTACAGAATAATTTAATCTCTTGGGGGAATTCTATATTATTGTTAAGAATTTTATTATTATAGGGGGTATTTGTTATGGAAAAAATTCGTGAAATTATGACCGACAAGGTTGAAAGCTGTTCTTTACTTGATAATGTATTTGAAGTGGCAGTTAAAATGAAGGATTTAAATGTTGGGGCCATTCCCATCGTGGATAATGATAAGCTTGTCGGAATGATTACTGACCGTGATATCGTTTTACGATGTGTTGCAGAAAAACATCCTGCTTCATCGAAAGTGGAAGATATAATGAGTAACGATTTAATTACGGTTTCACCTGATGCTTCCAGCAGGGAAGCAGCTAAATTAATGGCGGAACATCAAATTCGTCGCCTTCCTGTTGTAGAAGGCGATAAGCTAGTAGGAATAGTATCACTTGGGGACTTCGCAATCAGGGATTTAACAGACGATCAGGCAAAACAAGCCCTTACGGAGATTTCCGAATCAAATTATAATGGAATTCAGCATTAAAGAACAAGAAAACAGGTGCCGTTGGTACCTGTTTTCTTGTTCTTAATGTTACTATTCTGTTAAGATGATGTATACATATCACTTAAAAAGATATAGATGATATAATTAATTTATCTATATTACATAGAAAAGTATTAGAGAGGGTGTTGGCCTCTGCGAACACTTATAAGAATTCTTGTTGTCTTGGCTCTTTTCTTATCCATTGGTTTTTATATAAGTGTAAAAGACGATAGCAGTGATGAGGTCTTAATAAAAGACCATCACACTTCAGAAATGAGTCCGACATTGCCGAAAAATCCAGATATAAAGCAAAGTAAAATCTCTCGGGAAAGGCCAAAAGAAGGGCTATCCCTACTAATTGGGAAAAAACTATCGGCTTTGGAAAAAGAACTTGGAAAGCCGCAGCGAATTGACGAATCAGCCTATGGTTATCAATGGTACATTTATAACTTAGATTATTCCCGCTATGTGCAAGTTGGGGTTGAAAATAACCGAATCGTAACAGTCTATGCAATTGGTAAGAATTTAGATGTTGCACCGTTTGAAATTGGCCAGCCAGTGGAGGAAATCTTTAATACTCAATATATTGATGCCAATATTGAAATTGATCAGGATGGGAACTCTTATCGGTTTGAATTGAATGATACAGATTTAAATATACGGCCTGTCGTCCGATTAGGAAATGTGTATGTACAACTCTATATTGATAAATTTACAGGAAATCTTTCAAGTGTTCGGTTCCTTGATGCTGATACCCTCATTAAACAGCGTCCTTATGAGCTTGTTTATAGTGGGAAATTAATAGAGGCCGATGAACCAAGTATTGAAATGTGGAGAGAGATTGAAGTAGGAGAAGAAAAGCAAATTTTTGACATTACAAATGTTTTAAGAGTAAGACATGATTTAAAGCCGCTATTGTGGGATGAAAAAACCGCGAAGGCTGCATATGGCCATAGTAAGGATATGGCTAAAAATAATGATTTTTCCCATACATCAAAGAAATTTGGCACCCTTTCCGATCGGTTAAAGTCAGCTAAGGTTGTTTATCAAGCTGCGGGGGAGAATATTGCTGCTAATTATATTGATGGACCAGCATCAGTTGAAGGCTGGCTAAACAGCAAAGGACATCGTGATTCCATGTTAAATAAAGATTTTTCCCATCTTGGTGTAGGAGTATTCCAAAAGTATTATACACAGAACTTTATTCAAAAGTGGAAACAATAAAAACAGCGGTCTATTGAAGGCCGCTGTTTTTTTTTATTCTTTCAAAATGACTAAAGACTAATTGGCTGCTTTCCCAACAACCGTATACTTTTAGAAATTCACCCACTTTAAAGGTTTCAATCTTTGTTGTTTTGGTAAGAGGAGTAATTTTTTTTACAGTGACTTGCTGCGATTTTGTTTGTAGCTTTATTTCCTGGACAAAAATGTAGCGATGATAATAATAGCGCTGTTTTTCCTCATAAATACTCTTAATTTCTCCAACTGCAACGGCCTCTTGAGGGATATTTTCTAGCGAAAGCCATTTAGTATCTTGTACCTTCATTTCTTTTTTTGTAATCAAATAAAAGTAAAGAAGGATAACAGGGATTACAATGGCGGTGACCATATGTTTGACCCCCTAAATATTATTTCTTTATGACAAAAAATGTTCCGGTTGCATAGGCAATTTTTTTACCATCATCCCGATGGACTTCACCGGTGACGACCAATGTTTTGTTGCCTTGGTGGATAATCTCGGCGTTACAGCGGAGACTTGCCCCAATTCCAGGGGCAATGTAATGGATATTCAACTGATTGGTAACAGCACCATATCCTTCTGGAAGAAGGTAATTTGCAAGTGTTCCCATTGCCGTGTCAAGGAGCGTTGCTGTTACTCCACCATGGACAATATCAAACGAATTGTTTAGAATCGGGTTTAATGGAATCGTTATTTCACAGCAGTTTTCGTCAAGCTTACTATCCATATGAAAAAACTGATCGATAAAAGATCGTTTACCTACGTTAATTTTTCTTTGCAAAACCTCTAAAAATTGGGCAATGGCAGTTATATCATTTTCAGTACCATTTTCTAAACATGCTTCTAATAATGTGAATAATTTGTCCTTCATCTTTTTACCTCTTTCATTTCATTTCAAGAACATCTTACCACTTATAAATAATTTAAGCATCATTAAGTCTTTCACACATTTTATTTTCTGACATATCGTAATATAGGCATGATGTCGGCAGAGGTGAAAAAAATGGCTCAAAAAAAACTACATCCATCTGTGGCGAAGTTTAAGGAATTTGTAAAGAATAATCCTAAGATGATCCAAGAGGTACGGAAGGGTAAAACCACCTGGCAGGAATTGTACGAGGATTGGTATCTGCTGGGAGAAGAGGATGCGCGATGGGAAAAAATTGGAAATGAAAATAATGACTTGTCTGAAAAACCAGAGGAACAGGAAACAAATACAGAAAAAAAGGGGGACTTAATATCGAATATAATGGGAATGGTTAACAAAATGGATCCAAATCAAATTCAAAACCATATTAACAATTTAAGTCAAGCAATTGGAGCGATTCAAGGTGTTTTATCACAATTTCAAGGGAGTAACGGGGCAAAACCGCCCGGAAAACCGCCAGAAGGGCCAATAAATCCTTTTACATTTCGAAAAGATTAAAAGAAAGGATTTTAAAATATGCGTAAAGATGTCCTAGAGTATTTAGGTGGACAAAAAGAGTTCAAGCAATTTATTCGGGAGCAGCCGCTCTGGTACCGAAAACTTAGCAGAAACCCTTATGATATACAATCATTAGAAATCGCGTCATTGCACTATTATAAGAAAACAATCCCACATCAAGTGGAAAAATTCTCTAACAGTGTACAAATGGCTTCAATGATGTTGAATATGTTTCAATCGATGAAAAATCAAGGGTAATCAAGACCACATAAAAAAATTATGTGGTCTTTTGCTTGTTTTATTTAGATTAAAAAACAAAAAGGAAGCGAACAATACAGGAAAGGAGTGATGGGATTGAAAAGGAATTTTTGGATGCTGACCCTTTCCATTTTTGTACTTTCCATTATGACAGGATGTCAAAACGATCTGCCCAAGCCGGAATCAAAGTCAAAAATAATACCATTTGTACAAGCTAGTACATATAAATTTGATTCTAACTCTGAATTAAACCAAAATTCAGAGGAAAAGCCTTCCTTATTTGTTCAATACAAAACAAGAGGGACGAATGTGATGGTGGAGTGTATTTTATCCGGGATTAGTTTTCGAGAATCTGACAGTTCAAAAGAAAAACTTGGGAAGATGGTTGTGTGGGTCGATGATAGGAAATTTCAAGAGGTTTCTACAGCGGCGTTTATCGTTAAAGGACTAACACCTGGAAATCATAAAGTAAGGCTTGAAGTGATTGATTTAAATAATCGGCCATATGGATTAACGAAAGAATTCATGGTAAATATACCTAAGTAAAAAGGAAAATTTCGCTTTCTCCTATCGTTCGTGTTAAAATATGAGTGGAGGTGGGCGACATGCTTGCTACATCTGAGCGAGTTGAATTAGTAGAAAATGCAGAAGAATTGGCTAAAATGATTTTAGAATCTGATGTTGTTGAACAATATCAAATTTCCTTATATAAATTGCGGCATAATCGGGAATCACAAAGGAAAATTAAACGGTTTATCCGCGTAAAAGACCTATATGAAGAAGTGCAGCGCTTTGGTAAATATCACCCTGATTATAAAAAAATCATGACAGAAGTCCGTGAATATAAGCGGGAAATGGATTTGGATCCGCTTGTAGCAGATTTCAAACTGGCAGAAAATGATTTGCAGGCACTTTTGGACGATATCAGTGTCTTAATCGGTGGATCTGTCTCAGAGCATATTAAAGTGCCTACAGGGAATCCATTTTTTGATACAGGACATAGCTGCAGTGGTGGCTGCAGCAGCGGCAGCTGTGGTTAATGGGATTAGAATCGGCTAAGGAAGCCGATTTTTTTATAGAGATAAAAAAAAAAATTCGACTTTGAGAATTGTCTAGCTCCAGCGCCTAGCCCCTCGAGGTTGCTTCGGTCCTGTCGATGAAGTCAAAGAACGACTTCACCGCCAGGACCTCCAGCACTTGTCGGGGCTGACCAAGGTGCTTCCGCTTTTCTAATTACAGAAAAGTTTGAATTGAAAAATACTGATTTGATATGCTAGACTAATTAAAATGAAGGTTTGTTGAAGGGGAAAAAAGTATGTTTGTTCAAAGACAAGGTTTAGTTATTTGGCTGTACTCATTAAAACAAGCCAAAATGTTACGGCGATTTGGGAATGTCCATTATGTTTCAAAAAAACTAAAATATGTGGTTTTGTATTGTAATCAAGAGGATTTAGAGGGAATTATGGAAAAATTAAGCTCTTTTTCCTTTGTAAAGAAGGTCGAACCCTCCTATAAACCTTTTTTGAACAAGGAATTTGAAAATTCGGCGCCGGACAAGGCAAAGGAATACGACTATAAAATGGGAATTTAAAAAGGTGAGGGCAGCTGCCCCCACTTTTTTAATGTAAAGGTAATAAATAATGATTTAATCGTAAAATCCCGATTAAATACTGATAATAAAGTTCTTTTTCATGGAATATCGTGGATGGTTTTACAGAGAGTTCATGAATTGTTTTGTTAAGGATTTCTGCTGTTTGGGCAAACAAACCATAACGTTGATTCGCCAAATAATTTGGATTTGGAATTCCTTCTCGGCAGATATATAAGGCTTGAAATTTTCCAGGATCTGTTGGCTTCAAAACAACGACTAAGGAGGTTACCTGCTTATCGTCGATGGTTGTATGTAATGCCATCATGTGCAGCAGACGATGCTGATTTGCTTTGGCAAGCTCTATTAACTCATATATATCAGAAAAACCCTCACCTAATTCAATAAAACGCTGGATCAATAGTCTGACTCCCCTTTTTTTTAGACTCAACAATACTTTATCATTTTGTGTAAAAATAAAAAACCCCGCAGAAATAAATCTGCAGGGTCCTTCTATATCCTTAACCAAGGATAGAAGGCAAAGGGAGAGGAGAAACCGGAGGAAGAACTTATGGGGAAACGTAAGTCTTCTCCGCGGTTGGCAACAACATCCTCGAATTGATGTTGTTAATAACATTATCCCCACAACGAAAAAGCTTATACACGCTTTTTTATTTTTTTCTATTATGATGTTGAAATGATTTGATATTTGGCTAGTTTATTCAATTATGGTAGGATAGGGGAAGAAAAATGATTTTTTAAATAAATGTGGTGATAGTTCTGAGAGTGGTTTCAGGTATTTGTAAAGGTAGACCCCTTAAAGCAGTACCGGGAAATACAACAAGGCCAACAACAGATAAGGTGAAAGAAGCCTTATTTAATATGATTGGGCCTTATTTTAACGGTGGAATCGGACTCGATTTATTTGCAGGGAGCGGCGGTTTGGGAATCGAAGCTCTAAGCCGAGGCTTGGATAAAGTGATTTTTATTGATCGTGACGCCAAAGCCATTCAAGTGATTCGCGAAAATATTAAATCGTGCAGCTTTGATGAAAAGATCGAGGTATATCGAAATGATGCTGAGCGTGCATTAAAGGCACTTATAAAAAGAGAAATCCGTTTCGATTATATTTTTTTGGATCCACCGTATAAAAAGCAGCAGCTTATTAACTTAATGCAAACAATTGTAGAAGAGAACCTTTTGAATGAAGACGGGATTGTTGTTTGTGAACACAGCCACGATGTAGAGCTTCCGCTATCGGTAGGGGCCTTAACACAAATAAAACATGAAAAATATGGGATTATTACGGTTACGATTTATTCGTCAATCTGTGAGTAGTGATAAGGGGGAGTCATTTTGGCTAGCATAGCCGTTTGTCCAGGGAGTTTTGATCCAGTTACATATGGCCATTTAGATATTATTAAGCGAGGGGCCAAAGTTTTCGACCAGATATATGTTGTAGTGTTAAATAATTCTTCTAAAAATCCTCTTTTTACAGCGGAAGAACGCATTCACTTGATTAAGGAGGTAACAAAACATATACCTAATGTAATTGTCGATGAATTTGCAGGTTTACTTGTTGAATATGCGAAAAGCGTTAAGGCGAATGCCATCATTCGCGGCTTGCGGGCTGTTTCCGATTTTGAATATGAGATGCAAATTACTTCAATGAACAGGGTTCTAAATGAAGAAATTGAAACATTCTTTATTATGACGAACAACCAATATTCCTTTTTAAGTTCTAGTATTGTAAAAGAGGTAGCCAAGTACAATGGAAAAATATCAGAACTGGTGCCTCCATATGTTGAAAAAGCGTTGCATGCAAAATTTTACAAACATGAATAAAAAAAGCCGGGCATAAGTAATTATGTCCGGTTTCTTTGTAATCTAAAAAATAAGATGACCGTATAAAGTGCAAGTGAAAATATCGTAATTATCGGTCCAGCCTCGATCATTCGTTCGTAAAAGCTATGCACCCAAGAACCTTTTTCAAAAAATCCAACAGGTACGGCACTGGTTGGATGGTCGGTTTGGTAAAAACGGAGGTAAACTGGCTTCCATAAGAGATAGGCAAAAATACTTGCGAGTATACCATGGATAATCCGCGCTATGAAAAATGGCTGAAAGCGAATATTTGCCTGGGCTAGAATACTTGCAACCTGTGCCTGAACACTGAAGCCGCTAAATGCCAGGATAAAACTTACCATCATGGTCTGTTGCAAAAGAGGTGCATCCTGTACTTGGCTTGTCAGCTTGCTTCCTAGTGTAAGTTCAAATATTCCAGAAATAAGAGGAATGCTTAAGTTTTCCGTAAAGGAAAACACGGAAAGAAGCATTTCAACAGCTTTAGCTAAAATCGCGGTAATATGTAAATGATACAGCAGTGTGTTTATGACTGAAAATAGGATAATAAATCCACCAATCATTAACAAGGTTTGAATGGAAGAGTTAACGGCATCGCCAAGCATTTTTCCGATGGGGCGATTATCCTTTAACCTTGTACGATGCAGGGTGGAAAAAGCTGATCGGATGATGAATTTACGCTTTGGTTCATCCTGATGGCGTCCCTTGTCTTTACCGTAAAAACGCATTATGATACCAACACAGATATTCCCTAGATAATGGGCCAAGGCCAGTATGATGCCCAATTTGGCATTATTGAAAAAACCAACAGCAACTGCACCAAAAATAAATAATGGATTCGAAGAGTTCGTGAATGAAACAAGACGTTCTGCTTCAATTTGAGTCAACTGACCTTCCTGGCGCAGGCGGGCAGTAAATTTGGCTCCTGCAGGAAACCCGGAGGCCATTCCCATCGCCCATACAAAACCTCCCACACCGGGTACGCGAAAAACAGGCCGCATAAGGGGTTCCAATAGGACTCCAATAAATTTAACGACTCCAAAGCCGATTAGCACTTCGGAAACGATAAAAAAGGGCAGCAAGGAAGGGAAGACAATTTCCCACCACATCTTGAGACCACGGACTGAAGCTTCCAAGGATTCCTTCGGAAAGCTGATAAGTGAAGCAGCTAGTATGGTAATGAATATGGATAAGACAATCGTTTTAACTTTTGAACGAAACACGAAGGGGACCTCCTTCCTTGGGGTAACAGTAACTATGCATTTCCCCCGTATCAATGATAAAATAAGAAATATTCACGCAAATGTCCTTTTACTACTCGTCCTCATATAAATCAAATATACTCATAGTTCGAGAAATTAGACCATAAGATTGAACGAGATTTCACTTTTGCGGGTGAGTGAGGTGGTAACTTTAATGGTACAGCCTAAAATAGGGTTAGCACTTGGATCTGGCGGAGCACGCGGGTTTGCGCATTTAGGTGTGATCAAGGTAATGGTGGAAGAGGGGATCCCATTTCACCTGATTGCAGGAAGCAGTATGGGTGCCCTTGTGGGGAGCTTTTACGGTGCCGGTATAGAAATGAATCGATTATACAAACTTTCAACAGCTTTTAAACGAAAGTATTTTTTAGACTTTACTGTTCCAAAAATGGGGTTTATTGCAGGAAAGAAAGTGAAGGAATTTGTCAGGGTATTTACGCACGGAAAAAATATAGAAGATTTATCCCTTCCAATTGGAATTGTCGCAACTGACCTTTTAACTGGAGAAAAAGTAGTGTTTCAAAATGGTCCTGTTGCAGAAGCCGTTCGGGCTAGTATCTCCATTCCGGGAATTTTTGTTCCGGAAAAGTACAAAGGGAGGATTTTAGTAGATGGGGGTGTTTCCGACCGTGTACCTGTATCGGTTGCAAAAGATATGGGTGCAGATATCGTCATTGCCGTGGATGTCTCGATGGTGAAACGAAACGCTGAAATCACCTCGATTTATGATGTGATTATGCAAAGTATTGATATCATGCAGACTGAGATTATCAATACAAGGGAGATTGCCGCGGACATTATGATCCGTCCTCCGGTTGAAATGTTTAGTTCACGCGCATTCACCAACATTGAAGAGATTATTAAGGCAGGAGAAGAAGAAATTAAAAAACATATTCCTCAAATTAAACAGGCTATTGAGCAGTGGAAGGGGTAAAAAGTGGAATGCGTAAGAAAATATATTTCAGTGCTATATTAATTATAGCGATTGTGTTAATTGGCGGTTTGTTTTATACACTCCCCTTTTATGTAACAAAACCGGGGATGGCTAAAGAACTTCATCCTATAATAAAGGTAGAAGATGGATACAAGGAAAAAGGCAACTTTATGTTGACAACAGTAAGAATGGGAAGAGCAACAATCTACTCCTATTTAGAAGCAAAAATAAAAAAATATGAAGAACTCTATCCAGTAGAACAGGTTTTAGATAAAACCGAGACAGATGAGGAGTATAATGCAAAACAGCTCTATCTCATGGCCCAATCCAAATTAAATGCGATTGATGTTGCGTACCGAAAAGCTGGCCTTCCGGTAAATTATAAATATAAAGGTATTTATGTGGTGGATGTCGTTCCGGGAATGCCGGCGGATGGCAAGCTTCAAGCAGGTGATCGAATTTTTAAGGTTGATGGCCATCAGTTCCCTTCCTCAGAAAAATTCATTGCCTATGTTGGTGAAAAAAATAAGGGTGCCCAAGTTACCTTAACGTTTATGAGAGATAAAAAAACAAAAACAGCCAAACTCTATGTCCAGCCGTTAAAAAAGCAGCCTAATCGAGTGGGAATCGGAATTTATTTAGTTGATGACAAGGAAGTAAAGGTAAATCCACCTGTTGAAGTAAAAACGGATGAAATTGGCGGCCCTTCAGCTGGATTGATGTTTTCACTCGAAATTTATAATCAATTAACAAAAGAAGACTTGACGAAAGGCTATCAAATAGCAGGAACCGGTACCATTGATGTGGATGGGACGGTTGGTCCAATTGGGGGAATTGAACAAAAAATTGTAGCAGCAGATAAAGCAGGAGCGGAAATTTTCTTTGCTCCTAATGAAAAAGGTGCAAAAGATTCCAACTACCGGGCAGCTGTGAAAACTGCCAAAGATATCAAAACAAAAATGAAAATTGTACCGGTAGATACATTTGATGATGCCGTTACCTATTTAGAAAAATTGCCTAAAAAGTAAAAGACGGTGCATAGCACCGTCAGATTGTCGAGAAAGGGTATTTTTCTCGGCAATTTTTTATTATCTGAATTTAAATTTCTTATTTTACCTAAATCGTTTGTTCCTGCTAACTGTCCTGTTGATTTCCGCTCCGAACACTCGCTTTCCGCGGGGAGGTCCTGGAGCCTCCTCGCCGCCTTGGCGCCTGCGGGGTCTCCAGTGACCTCTTTATCCCGCAGGAGTCGAGTGCCCTCCGCTCCAATCAACAGGGGGAGAATCAACCTAATGTATTGCAACACACTTTTCTAACATTGCCAAATGTGTTGCAATCTTTTTTATATTTTGGCAGGCTGCCGTAAGGAGAGCCTGTTCACTTGCCTTTTTCACCCCCCGTAAACGGCAGTAGCGAAGCCCGTGCAGCTCTTTTGAGTCTGAGAAGCTTTGCTCGATTTTTTCTTTTCTAAATTTATAAAGCATTTTTCCCGATTTAGATAGTCGATTCAATCTTACTTTTTCCTTATCTTCTCCCCAAACGTGACGTGTTACTACCTTTACCTTATTATTTGAACGGGTACATTGAGAGAGAAGTGGACAATGTTCACACCTCTTTGAATCCTATTTATATTCTCTATATCCTTCCCGATTTGTTGTTTTGTATTTTAATTCTGGACTATTAGGACAAACGTACAAATCACGGCCATTATCCTCACTATAAAATGGACGAACTTTTTCAAGAAGAAAGGAGAAATCAATATATTTGTCAATTAAAAGCGAAGAAGATCATCAGGAACTAATTCAGGTTTAAACATTAAATTCAGCACTTATTATTTATAATTTTTATATTATGAGGATGGCTCTATTGTTACGCCCTGTTGATTGGAGCGGAAGGCGCGAAGACTCCTGCGGGAGTACGGGGCTGGGGAGACCCCGCAGGAGCGCAGCGACGAGGAGGCTCCCCGGCACGCCCGCGGAAAGCGAAGCGCCTAGAGCGCAAATCAACAGCCCTATTTGAAGCGTATACATTAATATTATTACAATAAATTAACGCGGTAAATTATAAAAGTAAATATATAAAATAAAAAGCTATCGAAGGTTTTCGACAGCCTGACGGTGCATTGCACCGTCTTTTTACTTTACTATGATTGGAGTTTGTTTATATTCTTGCTGGATGAATTCATTTCTTAGGTCCAAAGGGATGCCAAATGAATAGATTTGTGCTGCTTTGATATCAAGCATAATTTCTTTTTGTTTATAGGAAGATAGTTTTGAAACGAGCGGGAGCTTAAGCTCGGATTTCACTTTGTTTAAGTATGTTTTTCCTTTTTGGGTCATCCCTAATAATCTTAAATAGTTTGCACCTTCAGGTTTGCTCATTTCTTCTTTTACTGCATTCGTTAAAATATGTACGCAAATTCGTTGCAGTCTTGTCCAGGTATAACGCTTAGTTTTTATTTTTTCCATGAATTCCTGAAAACTGCCAGCGGTTAAGGCAGCAGCTTTCAGCCGATTTTCAATTCCTTCTTCAACCTCATAAATATTCCTAAGCTCTTCCGGGGTACACTGAATCAGTCGAAATTGTAGATAGCTCCAATAATTTTCCCATTGATGAAATCCCCTATAATGATTGTAATACTCCTTTAATAATTCAGTCGTCGGTTCAGGGACATACTGGTCGATGGTAAATGTTCTATCATCAGTTGAAAAAAGGGCTTTACGTATACTTGTTGCACTCGCAATCGTTTCAGAAGCAAAATGCTCATCATGGTAATTGGCATTCTTTCGGGCAATGGTTAGCGGTTTTATTTTACTATTTACTTTTTTTATCGACTTTATATACTGAAATCCCAGGATGTTATTAGGCTTTGTTAGGTTTAATAAACCTTCTGTATCAGTAAAATCCTGAAACGAAAGTGATAATGCTTTTGGATAGCTAACACCCGATTTAATATGTCTTCTTACATTCTCATCAAAGATTTCTTGATGCTCTTCCAAAAAGTCAATGGTTTTTAAAAAGGAGGAAATGTCACCGCTTTCACTTCCAAAACAAAAAGATTCACAATGCACCGCATCTAATATAGAAATAGCCCCATCAGCAAAAAACTCTGCATTTTGGGTAGCAAATTGATATGGAAGCTCAAATACGAGGTCTACTCCCCCCGATAAAGCCATTTTCGTTCGGTACCATTTGGAAACTAGTGCAGGCTCTCCTCTTTGCAGAAAATTTCCACTCATTACTGCAATCACAATATCGGCATTCGAGGTTTCTCTTGCTGCTTGGACGTGAAAAGCATGTCCATTATGAAAGGGATTATATTCGACAATTACGCCAACAGCTTTCATTTGTATACTCCTTTAATTAATTTGGTAAAATCATTATACCAAGAATTCTCTCAGACTTTAAATTCGCCAATTTGATATGATGTTTGTAATAATGGTAAATGGTTACACTAATAAATGATTTGTTTTTATGAACTTTATTGCTTCAAAAATCACCTTCCTAGGTGTAAAGAAAAAACATTGACAAAAATTTAATCGAAGGCTATAATTACCTTTGTTGCCTTGGGGTGATTCAATTGAAATGGACATTAAGCCAATTACAAAAATATCGAAACAAGGATTTTCCGATTGATGAAACGATTCGGGTTGATGAGATTAAACAAGATGATCCTTCCATCCGAGAGGTATCTCCAATGTATATTACCGGCAGAGGAGATATTGATTCAACGAAAGTGACCTTTCATTTAAAAATCGAAGGTTATTTAATACTTCCTTGTTCTCGTACTTTAGTGGATGTGAAGCTTCCAATTTATGTCGAAACATCTGAAACTTTCCTCTTACAAACTTCGAATTACGAAATGGAAGAGGAAGTGCATCAAGTAAAAGGGGATTGTATTGATTTAATGCCAGTCATTAGAGAAATTCTTTTACTTGAGATTCCGATGCAGGTTTTTTGCGAAGATGTCACACATGAAGATGCTGCGCCACAATCCGGTAAGGATTGGGAAGTGATTCATGAAGAGGATCAATCGAAAAAAATTGATCCAAGACTAGCTGGACTTGCTAAGTTTTTTGACAATGACAATTCTTCCGAATCATAATCGGCAAAACATGGAGCAACGTGAAGACTTTAAGTAATTCGTCTTCATGACTTTCTTTAAACTCTTTAAGGAGGTGGGAAGAATGGCTGTACCTTTTAGAAGAACTTCTAAAACTGCAAAGAGAAAGCGTCGTACTCATTTTAAATTAAACGTACCTGGTATGGTAAGTTGCCCAAACTGTGGTGAAATGAAACTTGCTCACCGCGTGTGTAAAGCTTGCGGAACATACAAAGGAAAAGACGTTGTGAACGACTAATTTCATTGAGATAAAAAGCACAAGGAGCATAAAGCCCTTGTGCTTTTGTCGTTTAAAGGGGATGTTAATTTCCAAACTAAGTGATTAGTGCGATAATCAATGAGTAATTTTAAAAGAAGCAATCCATACATATTTCATATTGAAGGGAGAAAGGATTATGGCTTATACCATTGAAAAATCAGAAAAGGGTTATTTATTGTTTACCATCACAAGAGGCAATAAAAGAAATGCAGTAGATTATGATGTTATGGAAGGGCTTTCGAAAGCGATTCATCATGCAGCTGACCCTGATGTTTTGGCTTTGGTTATTACGGGAGAAGGAGAAAATGCCTTTTGTTCTGGAGGAGACCTATCTGTCTTTCACTTGCTTGAAACCGAAGAAGAAGCCTATTCAATGCTCTCAAAAATGTCTAAAATTCTTTACTCGCTGTTAACATTACCCATTCCTACTATTGCCCTTATGAACGGACATGCAGTTGGTGGCGGATGTGAGATTGCCATTGCCTGCGACTTTCGTCTAGCACGGAAGGGAATAAAAGCTGGTTTTATTCAAGGAAAGCAATCAATTACAACTGGCTGGGGAGGGGGAACGATTTTGGCAGAAAAGCTGCCAAATCCCCTTTACATGAAGCTGTTAATGGATGCTGAGGTTCATAAGATAGAAAGATTAAATGAGATAGGTTTGATTGACGCCCTTTATGAGACTGACCCTATAAAAGAATGTGAAACATTCTTGGAAAATCTCTTATTTAAGGACAAAGGTGTACTGCAATCCTATAAACAGATATGGATTGGAAGGTGGGAGGAAACGAAACTGCAAGAGAGAATAGAGAAGGAAGTCCGAAATTGTGCCCGCCTTTGGGAGAATGAATCCCACCATCAATATGTCAAAATGTTTATGAATAAAAAAACAAACAATTAAACCGAAAACAGGTGTTGTTTCAGTCTATCTTTTCTAGTAGATGCATATGTATGAATAAAAACACTAGGAGGGATCTGAATGTCGCCAACTCGCCAAGATGCATGGTCACAAGATGAAGATTTATTGCTTGCCGAAGTTGTTTTAAGACATATCCGTGAGGGAGGAACGCAGCTACAGGCTTTTGAGGAAGTAGGAAAACAGCTGTCAAGAACTTCAGCAGCCTGTGGTTTTCGCTGGAATTCTTTCGTTAGGAAACAATACAAGTCAGGAATTGAACTTGCCAAAAAACAAAGAAAGGAAATGAAAAAACAATTACCTCAAGTGGAAGAAGAAAAAAATGTTACCGAGGTTATGGTGGAAGCCGCCTCATCCATATCCAGTGGTGAATCTGTTAGTTTTCAAACCGTTATCCATTTTTTAGAGGGACTTCATAGGAAAGCTGAGGTTAGCTCCACCATTGAAGAGGACCGAGAAAAGTCAGTTGAAACAATAAAAGAATTAGAAAAGAAAATCTTCTATCTGGCAGCCGAAAATGAAAAATTGAGTAAAAACTTAAAAGCGATTGAGGAAGATTATCGATCATTGATTGAAATCATGGAAAGAGCAAGAAAAATGGTTGTTCTTCAGGAGGAAGACCGTCAGCAAAAGGTAAAATTCCAAATGGATAAAAACGGGAATCTTGAAAGAGTGGAAAAATAAAAAAGCGGACTTTATGTCCGCTTTTTTATTTTAATGCTGTGCTTCTACACCTGCAGGATACCATACAAGAGGATTTTCACCGCGGTCACGTTCCATATCATACTCAACAGCATCAAAATCCATCTTATTCCAAAATTCACTTGAATGAACTCTAGGATTAGTTTTAATAGGCAGACCAAAGCTTTTTGCAAATTCTACAAGCTGTTTGCCGTAGCCTTTACCTTGATAGTCAGGCAGTACTTCTAGCTTCCAAAGCTCTAAATAATTTTGTGGTGGATAGAAATAGCGGTCAAATTTCGCGTCAATTTGGTATAAACTCATTCTTGCTACTAGTTTGTCTCCAAAATAAATACCATAAAATGGTGAATCACTATGATCTTCCACCATATTGGCTTCTAAATCTTCTAGCATAGATAGCTCTTGAATTCCATATTGCTTAAACTTTTTAAATTCTTCAAGTGTTTTAAAATTGATTTTTAATTTTTCAACTTTTGACCCCATAAAGGAACCCCCTAAAAAGAAAGTGATTGGATACATCATCCGTATATCTTCAAGTGATACTGAATAACATGGATATGAGATAATTTTTGAATTATTCAAATCGAACTACTACGTTTATTATATAACAAAATTATATAAATTTCCTCCATTAAAACTTCAGGAAGCGTTTTCAAAGTTTGCAGGAAATTTCGTGAAGGTTGTAGAAACATATAATTATGGAGGGACTAAAGGGGTTTAGAAAGGGGTAATCATGTGCAAAAAATTTTAATAGCCAACAGGGGAGAGATTGCGCTTCGGATTATTAAAACCTGCCATGAGATGGGGATTGAAACAGTTGCTATTTATTCAGATGCCGATAAGGAAATGCCCTATGTTAAAGCCGCATCTAAGGCAGTGTATGTTGGTGAGCCTCCAGTTACTAAATCCTATCTGCAAGTTGAAAAAATTTTAGCTATTGCCAAAGAGGAAAAGGTGGATGCCATTCATCCTGGATATGGATTTTTATCCGAAAACAGCGGATTTGCCTTGAGAACAATTGAGGAAGGAATCATTTTTATTGGTCCAGAACCGAAAACCCTTGAGCTAATGGGGGATAAAATTGTTTCTCGGCAAACAATGGAACACGCTGGTGTTCCCGTGGTTCCGGGAAGCGCTCATGGATTAAAGACACTTGAAGATGCCTGCTCCTTAGCAGCAACAATTGGATACCCCATAATGCTGAAAGCAAGTGGTGGAGGCGGGGGAATCGGAATGGTGTTATGTGAAAATGAGCAAGCGCTCGGTAAAGCCTATGCATCGACAAAGTCGAGAGCAATGGCTTATTTTGGCTCAGATGAGGTTTTTATCGAAAAATATATTGCAAACGCAAGACACATTGAAATACAAGTTTTTGGTGACATACATGGAAATATCGTTCATTTATATGAAAGGGATTGTTCGATTCAAAGAAGACACCAAAAGGTGGTAGAGGAATCCCCGTCACCATTCCTTTCCAATGGAGTTCGTGAAAAAATGTATGATACAGCTGTTAAAGCAGCAAAAGCTGTTGACTACACTAATGCCGGGACAATTGAATTCATAGTAGATGAACAAGAAAATTTCTACTTTTTAGAAATGAATACGAGAATTCAGGTAGAACATCCTGTTACAGAAGAAATCACTGGACTAGACCTTGTTAGGTGGCAAATTTTGATTGCAGAGGGAGAAAAGCTTCCGAAAGTTCAATCTGAAATCACGTTAGAGGGGCATGCCATTGAATTCCGTCTTTATGCGGAAGACCCTGTACGTTTTTTGCCATCACCGGGTAAAATTGCAATTTTTGAGTGGGAAAGTGGGCAAGGTGTCCGGGTAGATGCCGGTTATGTAAGCGGAGGTACTATTACTCCTTTTTATGACCCAATGATAGCGAAATGTATTTTTCATGGTGATACTCGCGATCAAGCATTAATAATTGCAGAACGATTCTTTAAAAGCCTAAAAATTGATGGAATTAAAACAAACGCGCCGCTTTTCTTAAAAATACTGGCGAATGAAGATTTTAAAAAGGGTATCTATACAACAAATTTCTTAACAAAACAATTAAAAAACTAAGGAGAGAATGAGTATGAGAGAAATTACTGCTTCTATGGCTGGTACCATTTTAAATATTTTTGTTTCAAACGGTGAAAATGTGAAATTGGGGCAGGAGGTTTTAATGCTCGAATCAATGAAAATGGAAATCCCGATTGAAAGTCCCACAGAAGGAATTGTTAGAGAATGTAAAGTGAGCATTGGAGATTTTGTTAATGAAGGGGATGTTTTAATAGTAATTGAATAGCAGTTGATAAGGGGGGAGAACAATGGAAACACCTAATACGCTGAATAAACGATTGACCGAAAATCGTAAAAAAATTGAGGCTGGCGGGCTTAAAAAATATCACGAGAAGCTAAAAGAACAAAACAAGTTGTTTGTACGTGAGAGGCTTGTGTTATTGTTCGATGAAGGAATATATGAAGAAGACGGGAAATTTGCTAATTTCCAAGCGGGTGATCTACCGGCCGATGGGGTGGTTTGTGCGATTGGAAAGATAAACGGCCAAACTGTTTGTGTTATGGCAAATGATTCAACGATTAAAGCTGGATCTTGGGGAGCCCGCACGGTTGAAAAAATCATTCGTATTCAAGAAACCGCTGAAAAATTAAAGGTTCCATTACTTTATTTAGTTGACTCTGCTGGTGCGAGAATCACCGACCAGTTAGAGATGTTTCCAAATCGCCGCGGCGCCGGAAGGATTTTTCATAATCAAGTAAAGCTCTCCGGTATGATTCCGCAGGTTTGTATTCTTTTTGGGCCCTCAGCGGCAGGAGGGGCCTATATTCCGGCATTTTGCGATATCGTTATTATGGTGGATCAAAATGCTTCCATGTATCTTGGTTCGCCGCGCATGGCGGAAAAGGTGATCGGTGAGAAGGTAACCCTCGAAGAAATGGGTGGAGCCCGGATGCATTGTTCGGTAAGCGGCTGTGGCGATGTTCTTGCCTATAGTGAGGAGGAAGCGATAGAATCAGCAAAAAAATATATCGGGTATTTTCCGGCAAACTTTAAAGAAAGAACACAGTTAATTGCTGGAATTGTGCCAAAGGAAGGCCGTGAACTAGAAGAGATTATTCCGGAAAATCAAAATGCCCCGTTTGATATGTACCAATGTATTGACCGCTTAGTAGATGAGGGAAGTTTTTATGAGATTAAAAAGCTGTTTGCAGCGGAGCTTATCACGGGTCTGGCGCGAATCGACGGCAGGGCAGTTGGAATTATCGCCAATCAGCCAAAGGTAAAAGGGGGCGTCCTGTTTGTTGATTCTGCTGATAAAGCAGCAAAATTCATTCAACTATGTGATGCCTTCCATATTCCCTTATTGTTCCTTGCTGATGTCCCAGGCTTCATGATTGGAACAAAAGTAGAGCGAGCCGGAATTATCCGCCATGGGGCTAAATTAATTGCCGCAATGAGCTCGGCAACTGTTCCTAAAATTTCTGTCATTGTGAGAAAAGCATATGGTGCCGGACTTTATGCAATGGCTGGTCCTGCATTTGAGCCAGATTGCTGTATTGCTTTACCAACGGCACAAATTGCTGTAATGGGTCCGGAAGCAGCTGTAAATGCAGTTTATTCAAATAAAATAAACGAAATTGCCGATCCAAAAGAGAAAATCGCTTTTGTTCAGGAAAAGCACAAAGAATATAAAGAAAGTATTGATATCTATAAGCTTGCCTCGGAGTTAATTGTGGATGAAATTGTTGCCCCGGAGGAATTGCGGGATGTATTAGTTCAGCGTTTTGATTATTATGAGACAAAAGAATTAACATTCAGCGTTCGGAAACATCCGGTGTATCCAGTCTAAATAGAAATGCGGAAGCCCCTAGGCGCTGGAGCTAGACAGTACAAAGTCCCTTTTCACTTTTGATGAAAAGGGATTTTTCTTACCAAGTGAAAAACCTTCTGATAAAATAATAGAAAAGTGAAAAAATGAGGGATATGCTTGGAAATTGGAATTATTGGTGCCGGGTCACTTGGCCTATTATTTGCATCTTATTTGAGTCGTGTTTTTAAGGTTACACTTTATACACGAACAGAAGAACAAGCAATGGAAATTGAAAAAAACGGAATTATTTTAAAAAAGAACACTAATAGGGCTCAAGCCTTGGTCCGTGCTTTACCATTAAGTAAATGGGAAGGAACGGAAGATCTTATCATCATTACGGTAAAATCCTACCATCTAGAAGAGATTATTAAAAATATAAATAGACTATCAATAACTCCAAAAAACCTGTTATTTTTACAAAATGGAATGGGTCATTTAAAGCATTTAGAAACACTAACGGGAACACAGATTTTTGTCGGATCAGTTGAACATGGTGCATACAGGGAAAATGCTTTTACCGTCAGTCATAATGGAGAAGGCGTAACCAATGTTGCTGTCTTTCGCGGCGATACTTATGTGTTAACAGCATTAATCGAAGCCGGACCTAGTGAATTTCCAATCTTGATGAACGATGATTTTTACAAGATGCTGGTGAATAAATTAATTGTCAATTCGGTTATAAATCCATTAACAGCTATCCTTGGGGTGAAAAATGGTGAATTAATTAAAAATGAATATTATTTTAAAAATGTTGTTCATTTATTTAACGAAATCTCAATTCTATTAAATATAGAAAACCCTGATTTTCATTTGAAGAAAATAATCGATATTTGTCATAAAACAGCCGAAAATCGTTCTTCTATGCTAAAGGATATTGAAGCAAATCGAAAAACTGAAGTGGAAGCAATTTTAGGCTTCTTATCGGAAAAGGCAAATGAGGAGTTCAAAAAGGTTCCTTTAATTGAAAGTTTTTATCTCCTTTTAAAGGGGAAAGAGCTTGGAAAAGGTGGTTTGATATGATTACGTTTATTTCAACTGTTTTATCAGTCCTTTTCGTTTTACCGCCATTAGGATTTGTAGCGGCATATATTATATTTAGGATGATCACAAAGAATAAACGTAAATCTGTCCATAAGGCATTAGATTTTACAACCTTCTTATTTATTATTGCTGTTCATTTTTTAATCGTAACCATTTGGGGAAAATCGCTATTCTGGTTAATAATAATAGTGGTGATTCTAATTGCAATGACTTTTGCGGTGGTTCATTGGAAAATAAAAGGTGAAATTTTATTCGGTAAAGTGTTGAAGGGATTTTGGAGGTGCAATTTTATCGTCTTTTTCCTTTTTTACACGGCTCTTACATTTTATGGGTCAATTCATCGGGCCCTGACCTTTACCTTTTTTTCATAAATAATTTTGTTTTCAAGAATTTTCACAAGCAAAGTTTTTTTTGAAAAAGAGTGGTTAATGCTATACTCTTAAGGAATGAATATGGTTGATTAGAAAGGATGTACATAAATGGAGATTTTAAATCTCTCTTTACCGGCTGTAAACCGATTTGCTTCTAATTATTTGGAGCAGGCAGCTGATATACAATCATTTTTCCACTATCGTTATAATCAAATATCCGACGACCAGGATCGATTAACAGAGTTGAAAAATCGAAGCTTCCCCCGCGCAGAATTAACTGCACACATTAGAGAGTTCATGAAGAAATATCCCTCTTCAAAGGCAGTGGAAAATTCACTTGAAAAACTGTTAAATCCTAAAAGTGTAGTTGTCATTGGCGGGCAGCAGGCAGGAATACTAACGGGACCACTTTATTCGATACATAAAGTTATTTCCATCATTAAATTAGCTGAGCAAAAAGAGAGACAGCTTGGTGTACCTGTTATTCCTGTTTTTTGGATTGCCGGTGAGGATCATGATTTTCAGGAAGTAAATCACGTTTTTGTTCCGGTAGAAAACCGAATGGATAAATGGATTTATCCAGAGAAAGTTTTTCAAAAGAAAATGGTTTCTGATATTCACTTGGATAAAGATGTATGTCTTGCATGGGTACGAAATGTGATTGAAAACTTTGGTGAAACCAATCATACCAATCGTCTTATTGAATTTGCAGAAGAGCAAATAAGCAAATCGGATACGTTTGTAGACTTTTTTGCAAACATTGTCATGGAAATGTTTAAAGATTACGGCTTGTTAATTGTTGATTCAGGTGACCGATTTTTTCGCCAGATTCAAAAAGAATTTTTGACAGAACAAATTATTCATCATAACTCGATTACTTATTCTTTGCTAAAACAGCAGGATCTGATTAGTCAAAAGGGTTACCCGATAACGATTGAAGCACACGATCAGGCTGCGAATCTTTTCTATTGCGATGAAAGAATGAACGAACGAATTCTCCTGGAATACAATCTAGAAATAGACCGGTTTGTGGGGAAAAGTGGAGTCATCTCCTTTACAAAAGAAGAATTAGTGGAGATTGCAGCAAAAGATCCCGGCAGATTGAGCAATAATGTGGTAACAAGACCTTTAATGCAGGAATTACTTTTCCCAACCATTGCGTTCATTGCTGGCCCGGGGGAAATCTCTTATTGGGCAGAACTTAAGCATGTTTTTGAATTGTTTAATATGAAAATGCCCCCGATTGTGCCAAGGCTGAATATTACTCTGCTTGACCGCTCTGTTGAAACGGACATGAATGAGCTAAATTTAACTTTGTCTACTGTTTTAACCAAGGGGACAACAACCGACAAAGAATTGTTTCTTGACTCAATCAAAGATAAAGAAGCTGAAGAACTCTTCTTAGCAACAAAGGAACAATTGGCTTCGCAATACCGTCTGATTGAGGCAAAGACTGCCCAGCTTGATAAAGGACTTTTGCCATTATTAAAGAAAAATGAGAAAAAACTTGTAGAAGAAATTGAATTTATGCAAAAGAAACTAGATGATTCGGTAAAATTAAAACACGATGTCATCCTAAGAAAATATGGACGTGTGGATCTTTCATTAAGACCTGACGGGTTCCCGCAGGAGAGAACATGGAATGTGTTTTATTATTTAAATCAATATGGGCTTAATCTCATTAGTGATGTAATGCAATTAAGTTTTGAGTTTGATGGACGGCATAAAATAATTAAAATGTAGAAACTTCCCGTTTTGTGAAGTTTCTTTTTTTTGAGAAAAATTACAAGTTTTAAAGGGATTTTAAATCTTTAGAACGAATAGTAAAAATAAGTGGAGGAAAGTGGGGGAATGTGGTACATTTTATATAGAAAGTGGGGGTAGCGGGTATGTTCATGGGTGAATACCATCACAGCATCGATAATAAAGGCCGTATCATCGTGCCCTCCAAATTCCGTGATGATCTTGGTGAAATGTTCATTATCACGAGAGGTTTGGATCAATGTTTGTTTGGTTACCCATTAACAGAGTGGAAAGTGATAGAAGAAAAACTTAAAGGCTTACCACTAACTAAGAAAGATGCCCGTGCTTTTACTCGATTTTTCTTCTCAGGTGCAACTGAAAGCGAGTTGGACAAGCAAGGAAGGATTAATATTCCTGCCCCATTACTTCAATATGCAAAATTAGAAAAAGAATGTGTTGTCTTAGGTGTTTCCAATCGAATTGAGATCTGGAGCAAGCAGATTTGGGAAGACTATTTTGTGCAATCTGAGGATTCTTTTGCTGAGATTGCAGAAAATATGATTGGCTTTGATATATAATGGAAAAGTTATATAAACATAACTTATTATATATCGTTTGATTCGATAAGGAGAATTGGAAAATGTTTGAACATACAACTGTGTTATTAAACGAAGCGGTAGAAGGCTTAAATATCAAACCGGATGGTATTTACGTTGACTGTACATTAGGCGGAGCGGGCCATAGTGAGCTCATTCTTTCGAAATTAGGGGCAGAGGGAAGATTATTTGCCTTTGATCAGGATGAAGTGGCGATTGCCAATGCCAAAGAAAAGTTATCGTCTAATCTTGAAAAATTAACGATTATTAAAAGCAATTTTTTATATTTAAAAGATGAGCTCCAAGCCTTAGGAATTAAGAAAGTTGATGGTGTTCTTTATGATTTGGGAGTATCATCCCCACAGTTAGACACACCGGAAAGAGGATTCAGCTATCATCATGATGCTCCATTAGATATGAGAATGGATCGTGAAGCACACACTTCTGCCTATGATGTCGTTAATCACTGGGAATATGAAGATTTAGTCCGAATCTTTTTTCGCTATGGTGAAGAGAAATTTTCTAAGCAAATTGCAAGGAAAATTGAAGCAGCCCGAGAATCCAGACCAATTGAGACAACAGCGGAATTGGTTGAATTAATAAAGGACGCAATCCCTGCACCCGCCCGAAGAAAAGGCGGACATCCTGCCAAGAGGGTTTTTCAGGCGATAAGAATTGCAGTAAACGACGAATTATCCGTTTTTGAACAATCATTAAACCAAGCAATGGATATTTTAAATCCGGGAGGAAGAATCAGTGTGATTACCTTCCACTCATTAGAGGACCGAATTTGTAAGGCGGCATTTAAAAAAGCTAGCGTTGCCCCTGATTTACCCCATGGTTTACCGATTATTCCAGAACAATACAAACCAACGTTAAAATTAATCTCTCGAAAACCCATTCTTCCATCTGAAGAAGAACTCGAACAAAACAATCGTGCCCGATCTGCGAAGCTTCGTATTGCAGAAAAAATATAAAAAATTGCTGGAGGGGAAAAAATTTGAGTAATCTTGCCAGGAAATATCAAGAGCAGCAACAAGTGACTGAAACCGTTCAAGAAAAACTAATACAAAAAGTAAAAGCTAAGAAGTCCTGGCTTACACCCGGGGAAAAAGTACTCGGGATTGCGTTTGCCGGTATGGTTTGTTTTGGTGCTGTTCACATGATTTCGAACCAGTCGCAAATATGGCAGGTGAACAAATCGATTCAAGAAACTGAAACATCAATTGAGAAGCAAAAGAAAGTAAACAATGACTTAAAAGTACAAGTTAGCGAACTAAGTACGTATGAACGTATTTATGAAAAAGCAAAGGAAATGGGACTCGTTTTAAACGAAAATAACGTCAAGGTTGTGCAAAAATGATTAAGAAACAGCCCTATATGAATGTTGGAGCAGCCTGTTTATTTGGAATATTCGGCCTGCTCTTTTTTATATTGCTTTTCCGATATTTTTCAATCGAAATATCCGGGGAAGCTGCCGGTCAGCCGCTTGCAGCGAAGGCACAGAAAAAATATACAAGGGTCGGAACACTTGAAGCCTCCAGAGGGATTATTTATGATCGAAACGGAGAAGTCGTCGCAGAAGACACCGCTTCTTATACACTTCTTGCCATTTTAAGTAAAAAGATGACGACGGACCCGAAACATCCCATGCATGTTAAGGATCCGCATAAAACTGCAGAAGAATTGGCCAAATATATTGATATGGATGAGTCTGAGATTTATAGTAGATTAACCCAAAAATTGTTTGAAGTTCAATTTGGCTCTGCCGGAAAAGATATCTCGATTGAAACGAAAAGGAAAATTGAGGCTTTAAAGCTTCCGGGTATTACCTTTATCCCACAAATGAAGCGTTTCTATCCAAACGGGATATTTGCCTCTCATTTAGTAGGATATGCTGACCCTGATGAAAAAAAAGATAATAAAATAGTAGGACAGATGGGAATTGAGAAATCTCTAAATAATTACCTAACAGGCTCAAATGGAAAAATAAATTACGAAAGTGACTTATGGGGCTATATACTTCCGGATAAAAAGGAAAACATCACCCCTGCAAAGGATGGGGATGATGTTTATTTAACAATAGATCAGAAAATCCAAACATTTTTAGAAGATGCCATGAATAAGGTTGCAAAGGAATATAATCCGAAAAAAATTATTGCGATTGTAGCAGATCCGAAAACAGGTGATATTTTAGCGATGGGGCAGCGTCCGTCTTTTGACCCGAAAACGAAAGAAGGCATTACGGACAGCTGGCATAATGAAGCCATTGAAACCTCATATGAACCTGGTTCGACCATGAAGATTTTCACGCTTGCCGCAGCGGTGAATGAAGGGGTTTTCAACCCGAATGAATTGTATAAATCAGGATCCTATCAGGTTTCTCCAAGGTCACCGGCGATACATGATCATAATTATTCTGGCTGGGGAACCATCTCCTTTTTAGAAGGTTTGCAGCGTTCATCGAATGTTGCCTTCGCAAAAATAGCTCATGAAAAATTAGGCTTTGAGAAATTCCGAGAGTATTTAAGTAAATTCGGATTTGACCGGCCGACCGGAATCGATCTTCCCAATGAAGCATCAGGAAAAATTCAGTATAATTACCCAATCGAAAAAGTAACAACAGCCTTTGGACAAGGTACAGCGATAACACCAATTGAGCAAATTCAGGCAGCAACATCGATTGCCAATGATGGTAAAATGATGAAACCTCATGTAGTAGAGAAAATTGTCAATCACGATACCGGAAAAACGATTAAAGAAAACAAACCTGAAGTGGTATCCACACCAATAACTGCTGAAACCGCAAAAACTGTTCGTAATTATCTTGAAACAGTTGTTACTTCAAAAAATGGGACAGGCGGTCGCTACAAAATTGATGGATATAGCGTCGCTGGTAAAACCGGGACAGCGAATATCCCAAACCCAAATGGCGGGGGATATTTAACTGGTTCACAGAATTATATTTTCTCCTTTCTTGGAATGGCGCCAAAAAATGATCCGAAATTAATTGTTTATGTTGCAGTGCAACAGCCGCAAGTAGACAACTATGAATTTGGCTCACGCCCTGTTTCAGAGATTTTTAAACCGGTAATGAAAAATAGTTTGCAATACTTAAATATCCGTCCATCGAAACTTCAAAAGCCTAGTTCGATTAAGCTTGGAAATTTCACTGGTGATGCAATAACAGAAACTGTAAAAAATTTAAATAATCAAGGATTTAGTCCGATTGTGCTTGGAAAAGGACCGGAAGTAACCACCCAGCTTCCTAAAGCTGGAACAACCATTCTCGAAGGAGAAAAGGTTTTATTAGGTACGAAAGGTAAGATGTTTGCTCCTGATATGACAGGCTGGTCACTCCGTGATGTTATGCAGCTTGCAAAAATAGCGAATTTGAAGTTTAACGTTGCAGGCAGCGGGTATGTAGTGAAGCAGAATATTAGTCCTGGAGCTACGTTAAAAAAGGGAGATAATTTGATTGTACAATTGCAAACTCCCGAGCAGCAGTCAATAAACACAGAGGATGCCAGTCAAGAAAAAAAACCTGATCAAAATATTAGCGATTAAGGAAAACTCGCCCTTTCATCAAAGGGTGAGTTTTCTTATTTCTTAACGGTCTAATTTTTTTTGTACAAGCATATAAATGGAACGACCACACAAAGGAGGCTCGTTCAAAGTATGCGTGTTTCAAATGTAACTGTCCGTAAACGGTTAATGATTGCACTTTTCGTTGGAATACTTGTCTTTTTAATTATCGATGTCCGGCTTGGGTATGTACAGTTTGTTCTTGGTGATATGCTTACAGGAAAAGCCAAAGATTCGTGGAGCCGAAATATACCCTTTGAGCCTGAGCGAGGAGAGATTGTCGACCGAAATGGGGTCCCGCTTGCAACAAATGTCAGTGCTCCAACGGTTTGGGTTGTTCCAAGACAAATTAAAAACCCAGCGGAAACGGCTGAAAAACTTGCCTCCGTGCTAAATATAACTAAGGAAAAGGCATATAAAGAAATTACCCAGGGACAATCGATTGTCAGAATCAAAGAGGGAAGGAAAATATCCCATGAAAAGGCCAAAGAAATAAGGGCATTAGGTCTTGATGGAATCTATATTGGTGAGGATTCTAAACGCCATTACCCATATGGAAGCTATCTTTCTCATGTTCTTGGTTTTGCCGGAGTGGATAACCAGGGCCTGATGGGTCTTGAGAAGTATTATGATAAGGAACTTAGCGGGGACCGGGGTTCCGTAAAGTTTTATGCAAACGCAAAAGGACAGCGGATGAACGATATGGCGGATGATTATGAACCGCCTAAAAATGGTCTTAATTTAAAATTAACCATAGATACAAAGATCCAAACCATTGTGGAAAGGGAGTTAGATATTGCCGAGGCTAAGTATAATCCAGATGGAATTATAGCCATTGCTATGAACCCTAATAATGGAGAAATATTAGCAATGTCCAGCCGCCCTACATTTAATCCTTCTAATTTTAGAAATGTTTCGCAGGAGGTTTACAACCGGAATCTTCCAGTATGGTCAACCTATGAGCCTGGTTCTACCTTTAAGATTATTACCCTTGCTGCTGCACTAGAAGAGGGAAAGGTGAATTTAGAGAAGGATCAATTTCATGATCCTGGATATGTTACCGTTGCGGGGGCGAGGCTGAGATGCTGGAAGCGCGGAGGGCATGGCAGTGAAACATTTTTACAGGTTGTACAAAATTCATGTAACCCTGGATTTGTAGAATTAGGAGAGCGTTTAGGTAAAGATACATTGTTTAAATATATAAAGGATTTCGGATTTGGCCAAAAGACAGGAATTGATTTACAAGGAGAAGGTACAGGGATTTTATTTAATTTAAATCGGGTCGGTCCGGTTGAATTAGCGACTACGGCATTTGGCCAAGGGGTATCAGTTACCCCCATTCAACAGGTTACAGCGGTTGCGGCGGCTATTAACGGAGGAATTTTGTATAAACCGTATATTGCGAAAGAGATTGATGATCCTTTAACAAATGAAGTAGTTATGAGAAATTCACCCGTAGCAAAACGAAGAGTGATTTCTGAGGCAACGTCTAAAAAGGTTCGCAATGCACTTGAAAGTGTTGTTGCTCAAGGGACTGGTGGTAAAGCATTTGTTGACTCTTATCGAATTGGCGGTAAGACAGGGACGGCCCAAAAAGCACAAAATGGACGTTATCTAGAAAATAATCATATTGTTTCCTTTATAGGGTTTGCGCCAGCGGATGACCCGCAGCTAGTTGTTTATGTGGCTGTCGATAATCCGAAGGGTGTTGTTCAATTCGGGGGTCAGGTTACAGCGCCAATAGTTGGAAATATCATGAAGGATAGTTTGCGAGCCATGGGGGTTGAGCCACGTAAAAACCAAATTGAAAAGAAAAAGGCTTGGGATGATGTCCCGGTAATTGAACTGCCTGACCTGGTTGGATTGACAAAAAGTGAAATTGGCGAACAAATGATCAATTTGAAAATTGATGCAAGTGGTGAAGGTGATACAGTGGTAAGGCAATCCCCTGCACCGGGAACAAAATTAAAAGAGGGTTCGAAAATTAGACTTTATTTTGGCAATGGTGAATAGAATTAAAAGTAATGGGGTAGGCGGCTGGAATATGTATTCTGCCGCCTATTTTTCCGCTGCAATTAATGGTAGAATGGAATTTGGTTTTATTTTCATGTAAAATAAGAAAAGCTGATGCGCCTGGTTAGTCCTAAAAGCAACCTTAAGGGCTGGGCACTGGAGCTGGAATACTCGAAGTAGAATATTTTAACCTTCTTCAAATTAGGCAGCCATGTACTTCCTGGTCATGAGAGGATTTGAGAGAACATGAAGCTACAAAATCTACTTGAATATTTGCATTCATTAGTCCCTTATTCGGGCGCCAATCCGGAAATTTCATCGATTGAAAACGATAGCCGTAAGGTGCAAAAGGGAAGTTTATTTATTTGTATTAAAGGCTACACAGTGGATGGTCATGATTATGCAAAAGCCGCTGTTATGAATGGTGCAGCCGCTGTTCTTGCCGAAAAAATACTTCCGCTTGATGTACCGGTTATTTTAGTAAAGGATACTCATCGTGCCATGGCGGTCCTTGCCGATGCCTATTACGGGCAGCCATCGAAAAAAATGCATTTAATTGGCATTACCGGAACGAACGGGAAAACCACCACTAGTCATTTAATTGAAAAGATTTTTGCAGATGCGGGGAAGAAAACTGGCTTGATTGGAACGATGTATACAAAAATTGGTGATAGGACAATTGAAACCAAAAATACGACCCCTGATAGTCTGACATTGCAAAAAAATTTTCAGCAAATGGTCAAGGCCGATGTTGAACTAGCGGTAATGGAGGTTTCTTCCCATGCTTTAGATATGGGAAGGGTCCACGGCTGTGATTATGATGTTGCGGTTTTTACGAATTTATCCCAGGATCATCTTGATTACCATAAAACCATGGAAGATTACCATCGGGCAAAATGCTTGCTATTTTCCCAGCTCGGAAATACCTTTGAAAAAAGCAAACCGAAATTTGCCATTTTGAATGCAGATGAGCCTGCTTCGGTATTATTTGAAAAATCTACGGCTGCGCATGTCATTACATACGGGATTAACAACCATGCGGATATCCGGGCGGAAAATATTCAAATGAAGTCCTTTGGCACAAGCTTCGAATTAATCATTAACAAGGAAAGATATCCGGTTAAAATGCAGCTCTTAGGGAAATTCAATGTGTATAATGTGTTAGCAAGCGTTTCAGCTTCAATCGTTTCAGCCGTGCCCATAACGCAAATTATCCAGTCAATTCAAAGTATTAAAGGAGTGGCGGGAAGATTTGAACTAGTTGATAAAGGTCAAAACTTTACAATCATCGTTGATTATGCGCATACACCGGACAGCTTGGAAAATGTTTTGAAGACAGTCCGGCAATTCGCCCAGAAAAAAATATTTGTCGTTGTTGGCTGTGGGGGTGACCGGGACCGTACGAAAAGACCTCTGATGGCTCAAATTGCCTGCAAATTTGCGACAGACCCGATATTTACATCAGATAATCCAAGAAGTGAGGATCCAATGGCCATACTTAATGATATGGTTTCAGGAGTACAAGGTTTAAGCTTTGAAGTTATACCCGACAGAAAAATGGCAATTGAAGCAGCAGTTGAACGTGCATCTGAAGGTGATGTAATTCTTATTGCCGGTAAAGGTCATGAAACCTATCAAATTATTGGTAGCAAGGTATATGATTTTGATGACCGGCTTGTAGCTCAAGATGCACTCAAGGGGAGATAGGAGATGTATTTAGTTTATAATGATGTTGCCAATTTCATTCATGAAGTTCGGGGCGCCCATGATCCCACTCTAACTTTTTATACGGTAACGGACCAATCAGCGGCAATTCAGCCGAAAGGGATTTTTGTACCACTCAGTGAAGAATCAGGTGAACTAAAAGAGGCACTTGCCAATGGGGCAATCGCTGCCATTTGGGATAAAGAAAAACAGCTGCCGCGCTATACTCCGAACCACTTTCCGGTTTTTCTTGTGGAAGATCCGGAGGAAGCTTTGCGGATGATCCTACAACACTATATAGATAAATTAGATGGAGAAACAGAAAAAACAATGAATATAACAAAATTTGATTTTTTAAAGAAAAAACTTCTTAACAAAAATAAACAAACATATGATATTGCTGTGATGTTGAATGAATTATCAGATAAGTTAAATGTAGCTGATGAAGGAAGGAGGGGATAAAATGCTGGAGCAAGTTATTTTATTTACTATCATTATGGCATTTCTAATTTCTGTATTGTTATCTCCCATTTTTATCCCTTTCTTAAGAAGGTTAAAATTTGGACAAAGCATTCGTGAAGAAGGCCCGAAATCCCATCAAAAGAAAACAGGTACACCGACAATGGGCGGGATTATGATCTTATTCTCAATTATTATTACCACTCTAGTGATGACCGGAAAGTTTTCTGCGCCAACCGTAAAAACCTATTTGCTTTTACTAGTGACATTCGGCTTTGGGTTACTCGGTTTCCTTGATGATTTTATCAAGGTGGTATTAAAGCGAAATCTAGGGTTAACGTCCAGACAAAAACTTTTGGGACAAATCATTATTTCAGTCATTTTTTATTTTGTTTATAAACAAAATGATTTTCCGACGGAGATTACTTTACCTTTTGGAGATTATTCCTTTGATTTAGGTTGGTTCTATGTCTTTTTCATTATTTTTTGGCTTGTAGGTTTTTCCAATGCAGTCAATTTAACAGATGGACTTGATGGGTTAGTATCGGGTACAGCGGCCATTGCTTTTGGTGCATATGCTGTACTGGCCTGGAATCAATCGCAGGTAGAGGTAGCGATTTTTTCCGTTGCAATTGTTGGAGCAGTGTTAGGATTTTTAGTTTTTAATGCGCATCCTGCTAAGGTTTTTATGGGAGATACTGGTTCGCTTGCATTAGGCGGGGCGATTGCCGCTATTGCCATTTTAACGAAGCTTGAAATTCTGCTCATCATTATTGGCGGCGTATTCGTCATTGAGACCTTATCAGTTATTCTGCAAGTCATTTCTTTTAAAACAACAGGGAAGCGGATTTTCCGGATGAGCCCGTTGCATCACCATTATGAATTAGCCGGCTGGTCTGAATGGCGAGTTGTTGTTACTTTTTGGAGTGTAGGACTAATATTAGCGATTCTTGGAATCTATATCGAGGTGTGGTTGTAATTGAAACAGATTGAGACGTATCGTCATAAAAAGATTCTTGTTCTTGGACTTGCAAAAAGCGGGGTGACCGCTGCTGCACTTTTACATAAGCTTGGGGCATTTGTAACGGTAAATGATCGAAAGCCATTATCGGAAAACCCTGAAGCACGTGGATTGTTGGAAGAAGGGATCAAAGTTATTTGCGGTGACCATCCTGTAGAGCTTCTTGATGATGGGTTTGAACTAATTGTTAAAAACCCAGGAATTCCTTATAACAATCCAATCATTGAAGGGGCTCTTGAAAAAGGGATCCCTGTCATTACGGAGGTTGAATTGGCTTACCAAATTTCCGAAGCGCCGTTTATTGGGATTACCGGTACAAATGGAAAAACGACGACCACAACTCTAGTTTATGAAATGCTGAAGGAGGGACAAAAGCAGCCGCTGATTGCCGGTAATATTGGAACAGTGGCTTCAGGCGTGGCAGAAGAGGCGACGAAAGAAAATACGATTGTCATCGAGTTATCTTCCTTTCAGTTAATGGGGATTGAGGCATTCACTCCTAAAATTGCAATTATCACAAATATTTATGATGCTCATTTGGATTATCATGGCTCAAGGAAAGAATATATAAAGGCAAAAGCAAATATAACAAAAAATCAAACCGAAAATGATTATTTAATCGTTAATTATGATCAAGAAGATACGATGGAAATTGCCCGTCATTCCGGGGCTAAAATTATTCCATTTTCCACGAAAAGTGAATTATCTGAAGGGGCTTATCTTTGTGGTGAATGGATTTGTTTTAACGGTGAAAAAGTGATGGAAGTGAAAGATATTGCCCTGCCTGGTGTACATAATCTTGAAAATATTTTATCTGCGCTTGTCGCAGCCAAACTTACCGGGGTGGACAATCTCGCCATTCAAGAAGTACTCAAAACATTTACAGGAGTAAAACATCGTCTGCAATATGTTAGTGAAATAAACGGACGTAAATTTTATAACGATTCAAAAGCTACCAATATTTTAGCTACAGTAAATGCATTAGCTGCTTTCAAAACTCCTGTTATTTTATTAGCAGGTGGTTTGGACAGAGGAAATGAATTTGATGAACTGATTCCCTATTTAAGGAATGTTAAAGCGTTAATAACGTTTGGTCAAACTGCTCCGAAGCTTGAACGTGTAGCGAAAGAGGCTGGAATAAAAATGATGAAGCGTGTCGATAATGTTGGAGAAGCCGTGCCTGTGGCTTATCAGTATTCCCAATCAGGTGACGTTATTTTGTTATCTCCTGCATGCGCCAGCTGGGATCAATATAAAACTTTTGAAGTAAGGGGAGACATTTTTATCGAAGCCGTGCATAAGCTTAAGTAAGGGCTTGTCCAAAGGGAAGCGCAAGGCGCCTATCGGCCGCTAGCGCTAGACAATCATAGTGTTCTCCACCGAGGTTCGCTATAAGCCCTAAAACTGGTAGTTGAGGTGTTTAGTGGTGCCGACAAAGAGAACAACCCCTGATTTTATTTTGATGATTGTAACCTTCACGCTTCTTGCCATTGGGCTGATAATGGTTTACAGTGCCAGCGCTGTATGGGCAGAATATAAATTTCATGATTCCTTCTTCTTTGCAAAAAGACAAACCCTATTTGCAGGGGTAGGAATCGCTGCAATGTTTTTCATTATGAACATCAATTATTGGACTTGGAGGACATGGGCAAAAACGATCGTAATTGTTTGTTTTGTTTTATTGGTCCTTGTTTTGATCCCTGGGATTGGTAATGTTCGAAATGGTTCAAGAAGCTGGATTGGCGTAGGCGCATTTTCAATTCAGCCATCTGAATTCATGAAGCTGGCAATGATTTCCTTTTTAGCGAAGTACTTATCTGAACGGCAGAAATTTATTACTTCCTTCAAAAAAGGGCTTATCCCTTCACTTGGACTTGCATTTATTGCTTTTGCCATGATAATGCTCCAGCCCGATCTTGGGACGGGGACAGTAATGATAGGAACTTGTGTGGTGATGATTTTTGTTGCTGGTGCCCGAATTAGTCACTTTACTTTTTTAGGACTGCTGGGGGTTGCAGGATTCGTTGGGTTGATTGCTTCGGCCCCTTATCGTATTAAGCGGATTACCTCTTTCCTTGATCCTTGGTCTGACCCACTTGGAAGCGGTTTTCAAATCATCCAATCGCTGCTTGCGATTGGTCCGGGTGGTTTGTTTGGATTGGGTCTTGGTCAAAGCCGGCAAAAGTTTTTCTACCTGCCGGAACCGCAAACAGACTTTATCTTTGCGATTCTTTCTGAAGAGCTCGGATTTATCGGCGGTTCATTTATCCTATTGCTGTTTGCATTGCTCCTCTGGAGGGGGATTCGAATCGCACTGGGTGCTCCGGACTTGTACGGAAGCTTCCTAGCTGTTGGAATTATTGCAATGGTTGCGATTCAAGTTATGATCAATATCGGTGTAGTCACAGGACTGATGCCGGTTACGGGTATTACACTGCCATTCCTAAGCTATGGAGGGTCATCGCTGACCTTAATGTTAATGGCTATTGGTGTTCTATTAAATATTAGCCGTTATTCAAGATATTAATTAGATGCCCTGTTTTAATAACAGGGTATTTTTCACTATAAGGCAACTAAGCCCCTATCTTCAACTGACGGCTCGCCAATCGGCGAGTTTTCTTTACATTTACATAACATTCTTTTATCAATTACTTTATTTTATAGATTTTTATAGTAGAATGAGGAAGGTAATTACGTAGGCAGCAATTATTAATGAGGTGTATTTATGAAGATAGTTGTCAGCGGAGGCGGAACGGGAGGACATATTTATCCTGCACTTGCCCTTATAAGAGAAATTCAAAAACAGACAAAAGATGCGGAATTTTTATACATAGGAACGAAAAATGGTTTAGAGAGCAAGCTTGTCCCAAGAGAAAAAATTCCTTTTAAACCAATTCATATTACCGGGTTTCGGAGAAAAATCTCCTTTGAAAATATTAAAACAATTTTTCGATTCTTCAAAGGAACACGAGATAGCAAAAAAATCTTGAAAGAGTTTAAACCGGACGTTGTGATTGGAACGGGAGGCTATGTTTGTGGTCCCGTCGTATATGCAGCCGCAAAACTTGGGATTCCATCCATTATTCATGAACAAAACAGCGTTCCAGGTTTGACCAATAAGTTTCTAAGCCGTTATGTGAATAAAATTGCCATTTGCTTTCATGAAGCGAAAGAATATTTTCCTATAGATAAGGTTGTTTTTACTGGCAACCCCCGGGCATCAGAAGTGATTGGCCAAGATGGGGTGAAAGGAAGATTATCAGCCGGCTTAAGTGCAACCGCTCCTTCCGTACTTATTTTTGGCGGAAGCCGTGGTGCTAAACCGATTAATGATGCGGTTGTAAAAGCATTATCTGAATTTGGCAGTAAATCATATCAGGTTTTGTATATAACCGGTGATGTGCATTTTGAGGATGTAAAAAAAGAAGTGGAGTTAATCGGTAATCCAAGTAATGTCATCATTAAGCCGTTTATTCATAATATGCCCGAAGTACTCTCAGGAATTGATTTAGTAGTATCAAGGGCAGGTGCTACCACGTTAGCAGAGCTTACTTCACTTGGGATTCCAAGCATTCTTGTCCCAAGTCCATATGTTACCAATAATCATCAGGAAAAGAATGCAAGATCATTGAGCGAAAATGGTGCAGCAAAAATATTGCTAGAAAAAGATTTGAATAGCAAGAGTCTCGTTGGAAGCATTGACCAAATTTTATTAAACAAGGAAAAACTGAAAGACATGAAGGCCAAAGCGAAGAAAATCGGCGTTCCAGATTCCGCCAACAGACTTTATGATTTAATAAAAAGTTTGAGCTAGATACCATAGTTTATTAATTTAAGCGGAAGGCACGAGACCCATGCGGCGGAGTACGGAACTGGGGAGACCCCACAGGCGCTTCAACGGCCGAGGAGGCTCCCCGGAACGCCCACGGAAAGCGAGAGCCTGGAGCGTAAATGAGTTTATACAACTAATAAAAAAACTAACAAACGAAAAACTAAGGTAGCCCAAATTCACTTTAAGCATAAATTGTATAAAAAAGGTTTAGAAAGTCAGGGTGATTAAGTGAACGAAATAATTAAACAATTGAAGGAATTAGACATTGGAAAAGTAAAACAAAACGAACTGCTAGCAAACCATACCACCATCAAAATAGGCGGTCCAGCCGATTTATTTATTGAACCCTCTTCAACTGAAAATTTAATAAAAGTAATGGAATTAGTCCGTAAGCATCAATTCCCATGGAGGGCAATCGGTCGTGGTTCCAATCTTTTAGTTTCTGATAAGGGAATTGAAGGTGTGGTAATTAAACTAGGTACCGGCTTAGATCAACTTACTGTTAAGGATTCTGAAATTAGAGTCGGCGGCGGCTATTCACTTGTAAGCTTAGCTACAAAAATTAGTAAAATGGGTTTAACAGGCCTTGAATTTGCGAGTGGAATTCCAGGTTCTGTCGGCGGGGCAGTTTATATGAATGCAGGAGCACATGGATCGGACATTAGTAAAATATTATCGAAAGCCCTCATTCTTTTCGAAAATGGAACAATGGAATGGCTCTCAAACGAAGAAATGGAATTTACCTATCGAACATCTGTACTACAAAAGAAACGTCCGGGAATTGTGGTCGAGGCTGTTTTCCAACTTGAATCGGGAGAAAAAACAAGCATTGTTTCACAGATGCAAAAAAATAAGGATTACCGAAAAGAAACACAGCCATGGAATTTTCCTTGCGCGGGAAGTATTTTTCGGAATCCTCTTCCAAACTATGCCGGAAAGTTAATCGAAGTGGCTGGATTAAAGGGGCATAGCATAGGCGGGGCCAAAATCTCAGAAATGCATGGCAATTTTATTGTCAATGCTGGAAATGCAACAGCTGGTGATGTCCTTGCTTTAATACAATATGTAAAGGACACGATTTATAGCTTATATGAAGTTAAAATGGAAACAGAAGTAGAAATCATTGGCAGAAAATAGAAAAAGTGATATGTTAAATACCAAAATTTATTGCTTTTTTCTAACGTTAATTTTTCGTCCGAATGACAAATATTGTGATATAATTACTAATCATAAATAAAAAAACGGAAGAAAATGAATGACGGCATGATTATTCGTGCCGTTGTTTTCACTTTAAAAGCAAATTGGAAATTTTTTAAGCTATTTTTGGGGACAAGCTTAATGTTGTTCTTTTGACGGGGGGAAAGGAATGGATAAAGGTAAAATTGTTGCTTTAGAGGACAGAATACCTAAGTTAAAAGAGCAAAGACGGCGAAAAGCAAACAGAAGGCTTATTCTCCTGCTTCTTCTTTTTTTTACATTCATTGCAGCTATCGCCTATATGCAATCACCATTAAGCCATGTTAAACGTATTACTGTGATAGGAAATGATTTATATTCCAGTCAGGAAATTATCAAAAAAACTGGGGTCACGAAAAATACGAATATTTGGAAGGTTAAGAGCAAGGAGATTTCTCAAAAATTAAAGGAACTTTCAGAAGTTAACAAGGTAAAAGTTAAGATTCAATGGCCCAACACTATTATGATTACCATCCAAGAGCATAAACGAATTGCCTACCTGAAAAAAGAAGGCTCCTATTATCCAGTTATGGAAAATGGGAAAATACTTACGGAGAAATCGTTTAAAGAAATTCCGAGTAATTCTCCCATTCTTTTTGATTTCGAGGAAGGCACTGTCTTAAATGAAATGGTTGATGAACTAAAAAATCTTCCCGCTGAAATTGTAAATTCCATATCTGAGATTCACTATACTCCGAAAAAAACAGACAAATATCATATCTCCTTATTTATGAATGATGGTTTCGAAGTGAGTGCAACCTTAAGAAGCTTTTCAGAAAAAATGGTTCATTATCCTTCAATCGTGAGCCAATTAGACCCAAATAAAAAAGGGGTGATTGACTTAGAAGTAGGCTCTTATTTCAAGGCATATGATACAAAGACGGAGGAACAAAAAGGTGGGTAGGATAAAGGTCAAGGGTAATCACGTAATCTTGTCCCTTGTGTGTTTGGTGCTTGGGTATCTAATTGCCTTTTCCTATCATTTAACTCAAAGAGAACACATGAGTGATACGAAGAGGCTTTCAGACCAACAATGGGAGAAAACCCTTGATTTAAGGAACCAGTTGAATGCACAAAAGGAATCAAACAGAAAACTTGAAAAGGAATTAGCAAAAAAGCAAAATATGGTTTTTGAAAATGAAAAAGACCTTTCGAAGGAAGCGCAGGTCTTTTACAACCTTGCAGAAGATGCGGAGAAATACCGGATGTTTTTAGGAAAGGTAAAGGTAAAGGGCAGAGGGGTCAAAGTGACTCTGGCGGATGGTGCCTATAACCCTAAAGTGGTCAATGTTAATAATTATTTAGTTCATGAATTCCATGTGTTTAAAGTTATAAATGAATTATATATCTCAGGTGCAGCGGCAATTGCCATCAATGGCCAAAGGCTGACAAGTCATTCCTACATTAATTGCAATGGTCCTGTCATTACTGTTGATGGTGTGCAGCATCCGGCACCTTTTATGATAACGGCAATAGGAGACCCCGATGTTCTAACTGCTGCATTAAATCTTACCGGAGGGGTAAAGGATCAGCTTGTGAATGATAATATTGTTTTTAGCCTTGAACAAGAGAATGAAATAACTCTAAATCCTATTTTAGGGAATTAGTAGATGAAAACAATGTCCACAATTTAATATATTAAAAGGTTAGGTGAAAAAGGTGGACAAACCGAAGAAAAACTTAAGCTTTACCTTGATTACTGCCATAATCGGTTTTATGATTGCGATTCAATTTCAAACGATAAAAAAACCGGTTGATCGTGATACACGAGATATATGGGAGATTCGTGAGGCCTTGTTAAAGGAAAAGGAATTGCAGTCGACTCTTTTAAGTGAAATTCGTTCAAATGAGGAAAAATTGACCGCATATGAGTCGAAACGAAAGAAGGGTAAGGAGCAGGCACTGAAAGATACATTAAATGAGTTAAAGGTTGAAGCCGGGTTAACAAAGGTAACAGGCCCCGGAATTACCTTGAAAATCGAACCCGCGCTTGAGGAAATTGAATTAGGGGCATCTGTAACCCAAGAAGTTTCTCCGGATCTTTTGCAAAGATTACTAAATGAATTAAATATGTATGAGGCAAAATATGTCTCAATTGATGGACAAAGAGTGATTAATACTACCGTTATTCGTGATATTAATGCCCAAACGAAAATTGATGGACATACCATTAAAAGCTTGCCAATAGAGGTAAAAGTGGTCGCAGACAGTATCGATACTGCAGAAAAATTGTATAATCGAATGAAGGTTTCAAAGTCTATTGAGGAGTTTTACATTGAAAATTTGCGATTGACTGTATCTTCACCTAAAACAAAAGTGACGGTTCCCTCCTATGAAAATCCAATTCGAATTCGTTATATGGAGCCGGTTAAAGGAAATGAAGGAGGAGGCAATAAGTAATGTGGCTGCCCATACTTGGATTAATCATTGGGTCGGTTCTCGGGTTGTTTACTGATATTCGAATTCCCGAAGAATATGCAAATTATTTATCGATTGCTGTGCTCGCTGCACTGGACACATTGTTTGGGGGAATTCGAGCAAATCTGCAAAATATTTACGATGAAAAAGTATTTGTTTCCGGCTTTTTCTTTAATATCATCCTTGCAGCAAGTTTAGCTTTTCTAGGTGTCCATCTTGGTGTAGACTTGTATTTAGCAGCAGTGTTTGCATTTGGAGTCAGGTTGTTTCAAAATATTGCTGTCATTCGACGAATTTTAATAGCAAAATGGTCATCTAGCAAAGAAAAATTAGAAAAAAATTGATGAATTTTAAAGGGAATCATTTAGTTGTGACGAATAATTTTATAAGATATGTATAGGAAACTTTTTTTGAACAAAATAAAATTGTTGTTCGACTGAAGGAATGCTAAAGGAGGTGCCAAAGAATGAACAGCAATGAAATATATGTTAGTCTTGACATCGGTACATCCAGTGTAAAAGTTATCATTGGTGAAATGGTCAATGACTCATTAAATATAATTGGTGTTGGTAATGTAAAATCGGAAGGTTTACGTAAAGGATCAATTGTAGATATAGACGAAACCGTTCATTCAATAAAGAGAGCGATAGAGCAGGCAGAAAGAATGATTGGAATGGAAATTAGACAAGTCATTGTCGGAATAACGGGGAATCATGTCATGTTGCAGCCATGCCATGGCGTTGTAGCCGTTTCCAGTCCGAATCGGGAAATTACCAATGATGATGTCCTAAGGGTAATTGACGCGGCCCAAGTCGTTTCCATTCCTCCTGAAAGAGAAATCATCGGGGTAGTCTCCAAACAATTTATCGTTGATGGACTTGATGAAATCAATGATCCGCGCGGTATGATTGGTGTTCGTTTAGAAATGGAAGGGACCATCATAACAGGGTCTAAAACCATTTTGCATAATACACTCAGATGTGTTGAAAAGGCAGGTTTGGAGATTCTTGACATAACCCTTCAGCCGCTTGCTGCGGGTTCATTTGCCTTATCAAAGGATGAAAAAAATCTTGGGGTGGCCTTAATTGATCTTGGCGGCGGTTCTACCACCCTGGCAGTTTTTGAACAGGGTTATTTAAAATCAACCAGTGTCTTGCCGGTTGGTGGAGAGCATATTACAAATGATCTTTCAAAGGTTTTATGCACCTCTACGGAGGATGCCGAAAAAATCAAGATTAAACATGGACATGCTTTCTATGATGAAGCTTCAGAGGATGAAGTATTCAGTGTTCCGATAATCGGAAGTGATCAGCATCAACAATTCAACCAACTAGAAATTTCTGACATAATTGAAGCGAGATTAGAAGAAATTTTTGACTTGATTTTACATGAAATGAAACGAAAAGGCTTTAATGATTTGCCTGGAGGGTATGTGTTGACCGGCGGAATCGCAAATATGCAAGGAGTGCTGGAGCTTGCCCAGGTGATATTGCAAAATAGAGTTCGCATAGCTATACCTGATTATATTGGAGTAAGAGAGCCTCAATATACAACAGCGGTTGGTCTAATCAAATATGCTTACAAGAATGCTAGATTACCAGGGGGTCCTGTTGCTGCACCATCGCCAGTTTCGGAACCGATCGAAAAGAAAGTCCCAAAACAACAACAACAACAGCCAAAAGCAAAGGTAGAAAAGCAACCAGAAGAAAAGATGTCATCAAAAGTTAAAAAAATCCTTGGTTACTTTTTCGAATAAGCATACGAAAAGGAAAATCGACGAATTAGGAGGATTTGTCATGTTAGAGTTCGATACCAATTTAGATTCTCTTGCGACAATAAAAGTAATCGGTGTTGGCGGAGGCGGAAATAACGCAGTCAACCGAATGATTGAACATGGGGTACAAGGCGTTGAATTTATTGCTGTAAATACAGATGCACAGGCCTTAAATCTTTCAAAGGCAGAAGTAAAAATGCAGATTGGCGGTAAATTGACCAGAGGTCTTGGGGCTGGGGCTAATCCTGAAGTAGGAAAAAAAGCTGCTGAAGAAAGTAAAGAACAATTAGAAGAAGCTTTACGCGGGGCGGATATGGTATTTGTAACCGCAGGCATGGGCGGCGGAACAGGTACCGGAGCGGCGCCTGTCATTGCACAAATTGCTCGTGAGCTTGGGGCATTAACAGTGGGTGTCGTTACACGTCCATTTACCTTTGAAGGGAAAAAACGTTCTACACAGGCATCCGGGGGAATTGCTTCGATGAAGGAAGCGGTAGATACCCTAATTGTCATTCCAAACGACCGGCTTTTAGAAATTGTTGATAAAAGCACACCTATGCTTGAAGCATTCCGTGAGGCTGATAATGTACTTCGTCAAGGTGTTCAGGGTATTTCTGACTTAATAGCGGTTCCAGGATTGATTAACCTGGACTTTGCGGACGTAAAAACGATTATGTCGAATAAAGGCTCTGCATTAATGGGGATCGGTATTGCAGCTGGTGAGAATCGTGCAGCTGAAGCTGCAAAGAAAGCAATTAGTTCTCCATTACTTGAAACATCCATTGATGGGGCGCAAGGTGTATTGATGAACATTACCGGCGGTTCAAACTTGAGCTTGTACGAAGTGCAAGAGGCAGCCGATATTGTTGCAACAGCATCTGACCAAGAAGTAAACATGATTTTCGGATCTGTTATCAATGATAATCTAAAAGATGAGATTATCGTAACCGTCATTGCTACCGGATTTAATGAGGAAGTCATTCAGCCGAAAGTGGCTCGCCCTTCATTTGGGCAGGCTAAACCGCCAATTGGAAACGTTAAAAGAGAACCAAAGCGTGAAGAAGTACCACAAGAACCGGTACGCAATACAAATAATTCTCAAGAAGAAACTTTAGATATTCCAACTTTCTTAAGAAATCGGAATCGTAGAAGATAGATTTTTTTAAAAGAAAAGGCACGGTCCTGCATAGGGACCGTGCCTTTTCTTTTTATATGACTGGAAAAATACGACAAAATCTCTGACATATAGTGAAAATTTCTGCTTTTTTGTTTACAGAAAGTGACACACTTCAGCGCTCTATGTGCGTTATACTTTTTCCTAAACAAGATAAAAAACAGAATAATAGAAATATAAAGAGGTTTAGTTTTCTTTTGGGGGAATCAATGAAGGGGGAAGCTATTTGATTGTATATTTAGATGTAATCTGGGCTCTAAACCTTTTATTTGATACTCTGCTCCTATATTTAACAGCGATTTTTTTAAAGAGAAAGATTCGATTATGGAGGTTGTTATCTGGTGGATTTATCGGTTCCTTGATTATTTTATTATCGTTCACACCCATACATGCCTTTTCAAACCATCCGATTACAAAACTTCTCTTTTCGGTATTGATGATTCTTGCCACGTTTGGATATAAGCGACTGGTCTATTTTATAAAGGCATTAATGACATTATATGTTTCTACGTTTTTGATTGGTGGTGCACTGATTGGGGCGCATTATTTTCTACAAACAGAGTCCATCCTGCTTGCTGGACTAAAGGGGTTTGGAGATCCGATCAGCTGGCTGTTTGTTTTTATCGGGTTTCCGATTGCTTGGCATTTTTCAAAGAAGAATGTGGAAGGGATGGAAATGACGAAGATTCAGTTTGATCAAATTGTTAGTGTTAACCTTACGATCAATTCTGAGACCTATGCATTCAAAGGATTGGTGGATAGTGGAAATCAAGTGTATGATCCTTTAACAAGGCTTCCCGTTATGTTTATCTCGATTAAAAACCAAATGGAAGTTATGTCAGAACCAATCAAGCGGATGGCAGCGAATTCTGAGACTTTATTAATGGGAGAGGAAGAATTACCTTCAGAATGGCAAAACAAGCTTCGAATAATTCCTTTTCGTGTGGTTGGACAAGAGCATCAACTGATTATGGCGGTAAAACCTGACTCTATATTAATTGAGAAAAACGGTGATTGCTTCCTTTGTGAAAAGGGTCTTGTGTCGTTTACTATGCAAGAGCTTTCTCCCGATGATGCTTTCCAATGCATCGTCCATCCAAAAATGCTTACTGGACCTAGACAGCCCGGGAATACAGAAAAGGTAAGTTAATATTACTATACTCAGAAAAACATATTTTTAGAAGGAGGAACTTGCATGAAAAAATGGAGAATACGCTTTTCCTATTACTGGTATAAACTACTAATCAAATTGGGATTTAAAACGGACGAAGTTTATTATATTGGCGGAAGCGAGGCATTGCCCCCTCCATTAAGTAAAGATGAAGAAGAACTGCTTTTAAAAAAATTACCTGGCGGGGATAAAGCAGCACGATCCATTTTGATTGAACGAAATCTCAGACTTGTAGTTTATATTGCCAGAAAGTTTGAAAATACAGGAATTAATATTGAAGATTTAATCAGTATTGGTACCATCGGTTTAATTAAAGCAGTCAATACGTTTAACCCGGAAAAGAAAATTAAGCTTGCTACATATGCCTCGAGATGTATTGAGAATGAAATTCTGATGTACTTAAGAAGAAATAATAAGATTAGATCAGAGGTTTCCTTTGATGAACCATTAAACATTGATTGGGATGGAAATGAATTATTGCTTTCAGATGTACTTGGAACAGATGATGATATCATCACAAAGGATTTGGAAGCAAATGTGGATCGTAAGCTTTTAACAAAAGCCCTCCATCAATTAACAGATCGCGAAAAGCAAATTATGGAACTTCGCTTTGGTCTTACAAATGGAGAAGAAAAAACGCAAAAAGATGTTGCAGATATGTTGGGGATTTCCCAATCCTATATTTCGAGACTTGAAAAAAGAATAATCAAGAGATTAAGAAAAGAGTTCAATAAAATGGTTTAGTTTTGGAAAAAAAGAAAATTTTTCTAAGCAAAAAAGCTAATAATTTCGGGATGTAAGCACGATTTTCGATCTATTAGGGTCAATCAGCTGCCAAGTAAAAGTGCATATTTTTCCTGCCCAAGGAGATACTGTTTTTTGTACAGCAGCTCCTGTGAGGAGGGAAAAAGGATTGACTCGAAATAAGGTTGAAATTTGCGGTGTGGACACATCAAAGCTTCCAGTATTAAAAAACGAAGAAATGAGATTACTCTTCAAGCAAATGCAAGAGGGCGACCTAACTGCCCGTGAAAAGCTCGTCAACGGAAATTTACGACTCGTGTTAAGTGTTATTCAACGATTTAACAATCGTGGAGAGTTTGTTGATGACCTGTTTCAGGTGGGCTGTATTGGACTAATGAAATCAATTGATAACTTTGATTTAAGTCAAAATGTAAAGTTTTCCACCTATGCCGTACCAATGATTATTGGAGAGATTCGTCGGTATTTACGTGACAATAATCCGATTCGTGTTTCCAGATCTCTGAGAGATATTGCTTATAAGGCCCTGCAAGTTAGAGAAAGGCTAATGAGTGAGACGTCCAGGGAACCAACTGCCGAAGAAATAGCGAAGGTTTTAGAGGTTCCCCATGAAGAAATCGTCTTTGCACTTGATGCGATTCAAGACCCAGTTTCTCTCTTCGAGCCAATTTATAATGATGGCGGCGACCCGATTTATGTATTGGATCAATTAAGCGATGAACGAAATAAAGATATCCATTGGATAGAAGAGATTGCCTTAAAAGAAGGTATGCGCAGGTTAAACGACCGCGAAAAATTAATCTTAAGAAAAAGGTTCTTCCAAGGTAAAACGCAAATGGAGGTAGCTGACGAAATTGGAATTTCTCAAGCCCAAGTTTCTCGTCTAGAGAAAGCCGCAATCCGACAAATGAATAAAAACATCCAAAATTAAGCTGTCCAAAATGGGCAGCTTTATTTAATTGTCTAGCTCCAGTGCATAGCCCCTCTAGGTCGCTATCCTGCTCCTTCGGCAAAGCATATTCAAAAAGTGCCGTTCACCTCGTCGTATGCCTTCAAGGATGCAAATTCAGTGTTGTAGGCATGCTGATGAAGTCAAAAAAACGACTTCACCGTCAGGCCCGCAAGCAGCTGTTGGGTCTGATCACTAAGGAAAACTACTTAGAATAATCATCACAGGAACAAGCTGTGCTTGTTCCTAAGGCGGTTCCGCTTTTTCTTTTGTAATTCAAAATAAATTCCATCTTTTTATCATATATTTTCTATAGTATATAGAAAAATGGGAGTGAATAAGGATGGTTAAAATTTCTGATTTTCAAATAAAAGACGTTGTCAATGTCTCAGATGGGAAAAGGCTAGGGAATATCGGGGATATTGAAATTAATTTATCAACAGGAAGAATTGAAGCCGTCGTCATAAGCGGAAGCGGCAGGGTCCTCGGCCTTTTTGGAAAGGATCAAGATATTGTGATTCCATGGAAGAATATTATCAAAATTGGCCAGGATGTAATATTGGTCCGTTATAAAGGCTTTGAAGAAAAAATCTCTGATGAAGCCTAAATGTCACCAAGTTATCCTTGCGGTGACCAATCTTACTATTCATGTTAAACTATAGGAAAAAGAAGAGGTAGATCATGGATTCATTTGTTAAAGGAAATCAATCATTTTTTACAATACAAAGCTGGATGGAGAAATTCCCCGGTTTAGTTGCCGGTATTACGACCAAAAAAGGCGGGGACTCACTAGGGGAATTTGAAAAGCTAAACATGGGGTTTCACGTCGGTGACAATCCAGTTCATGTATGCTCCAATAGAGCGAAGGTTGCTGACCTGCTCCAATTCCCTTTGAAACAATGGGTTGGTGCTGAACAAACACATGATATTGTGATTCAAAAGATCACAAAGGCGGACCGAGGAAAAGGTTCTGATGCTTATGAACATTCGTTTAAAGGGACGGATGGTTTTTATACAATTGAAGAGGGCATTTTATTAACTCTCTGCTTTGCAGATTGCGTCCCTCTTTTTTTTATTGCACCGGAGAAACATTTGATTGGAGCCGCCCATGCCGGCTGGAAAGGAACGGTCAATGAAATAGCCGCCACTATGATTATGAAGTTTAAAGCGGAAGGAATTAGTCCTGACCAAATTTTTGTGGCAATTGGACCGTCTATTTGTGAAAAATGTTATATTGTAGATGACCGTGTTATTGATTTTGTAGAAAAAGCACTAGAAGATGTCGAAAAAAAGCCATATAATTTAGTAAATGATGGTCAATATTCATTAGATTTGCGTGAGCTTAACAAGCAAATTTTGATAAAGGCAGGTATACCTAATCAAAATATTCTCGTGACCGGTTTTTGCTCCAGTTGCGATGAAGGGGAATTTTTTTCCCATCGTCGTGATAAGGGACGGTCAGGAAGAATGATGAGTTTCATTGGTTGGAAGGAGAGCTAAAACGATTATGAAAGTAGCAGCAAAGCTTGAACATATTAATGAGCAAATATTAGAGGCATGTCGAACAGTAAATCGAAAGCCCGACGAAATAAAGGTCATTGCCGTTACCAAATATGTGAGTACGGAAAGAGCGATGGAAGCAGTTGAAGCTGGTATCTTAAATCTGGGAGAAAACCGTGATGAAGGTCTTCTTAAGAAATGGGAAGTGTTAGGGGACAAGCCTAAATGGCACTTTATTGGAACTTTGCAAACAAGAAAAGTAAAGAATATCATCGATAAAGTTGAATATGTCCATTCATTGGACCGACTTTCCCTGGCAGAAGAAATCAATAAGCGTGCAGTGAAACCAGTTAAATGTCTCGTTCAGGTGAATATTTCCGAAGAGGAATCAAAACATGGCTTAACACCTGAAGAAGCAATTGAATTTATTATACAGCTTCAGCCATTGAAAAACATTCGGGTTGAGGGCTTAATGACAATGGCACCTTTTACCGATGATGAGAACGTGCTTCGCAATAGTTTTCGCGGGTTAAGACAGTTGCGGGACCAAATCATGGAACTTCAACTAGATTATGCGCCTTGTACAGAGCTTTCGATGGGAATGTCTAATGATTTTGCAATTGCAATTGAAGAGGGAGCAACAATGGTAAGAATAGGAACAGCACTAGTAGGCGAAGATGGTTAGGAGTGGATGATGATGAGCATAAAGTCAAAATTAAAAACGTTTTTCTTTTTAGATGAGGAATTTGATGGAAATGAGGACATTGTAGAAGAAGTCCAGCCTGTCAGACAGCCCAAACCAGCTGCTAAACCTCAAAATGTTGTAAGCTTGCAAAGTGTACAAAAGTCTTCAAAGGTTGTACTCGTCGAACCGCGCACTTATTCTCAGGCGACTGAGATTGCTGATCATTTAAAAAATCGCCGTGCCGTTGTCGTTAACTTGCAGCGCATTGATAGTGAACAGGGAAGACAAATTGTAGATTTTTTAAGCGGTGCAGTATATACCATCAGCGGAGAAATTCAAAAAATTGGCGAAAAGATTTTTTTGTGTACACCTGATAATGTAGAAGTGTCCGGTAATATTACAGAAGCATTGGTAAAGGAAAGTGAATTTCAGGATACGAGGTGGTAAACGGAAATGGATTTAATTTTTAATCTATTAATTCAGTTAATCGGAATTTATCGTTGGATTCTAATCATTTATATTTTAATGTCTTGGTTCCCAAATATGAGCAGCTCGCAAATTGGTTCTTTCCTTGCACGAATTTGTGAACCGTTCCTAGAGCCATTTAGACGGATTATTCCTCCAATCGGCATGATGGATCTATCCCCATTGGCAGCATTTTTCGTTCTCTATTATGCTCCGGTAGGACTAAGAGCATTGCAAAGTTGGATTGTTTAATTTCGGTTTTACCGCTTTAGTTAGGAGACGGTTATGAATATTTATCAGCATTTTCGGCCTGAAGAGCTGGAATTTATTGATCAGGTATTACATTGGAAGGATTATGTGGAATCCTCTTATTCTACTAGGCTGACGGATTTCCTTGATCCAAGGGAACAGCATATTTTAAAAGTCCTGATTGGTGAAAATAGTTCAATTCAATACCGCCTCTTTGGCGGTAATTTAGGCGTTGAAAGAAAAAGAGCGCTAATTATTCCTGATTATTTTTCAGAGACCCTTGATGATTTCCAAATTGCATTATTTGAAATTGTATATCCCTCCAAATTTTTGACGATTGAACATCCAAAGGTATTAGGAACACTAATGTCATTGGGCTTGAAGCGGGGGAAATTCGGAGATATTCTGTTTGAGGAAGAAAGAGTTCAATTTTTTGCTTCAAAGGAAGTTAGTGATTATATTAAAATGAATCTGCAATCCATTGGGCGGGCCACCGTACGATTAAAGGAAATAGAACTTGATCAGGCAATTTCTGTACACAATGAATGGGTAGAAAGTGAAATGACAGTTTCATCCTTGCGTTTGGATACGGTAGTGTCTGGAATTCATCATCTTTCCAGGCAAAAATCGCAGCTTCTGATTCAGCAAGGCTTAGTTAAGGTTAACTGGACTCTAACCGAAAGCCCTTCCTTTGAATGTGGAGAAGGCGATTTAATCTCTGTCCGCGGACACGGCAGAGTGAAAATTTTGTCAATTGATGGAAAAACAAAGAAAGAAAAATGGCGAATACAAGTTGGGAAACAAAAATAATTTATATTTCAGCAGGAAAATCGAAAATCTTGTCGAATTAATAATGTTATACATACAGACGCATACATTGATGGAGGTGGCATCATGCCCTTAACGCCGTTAGACATACACAATAAAGAATTTAATAAAGGTTTTCGAGGCTACGATGAGGATGAAGTAAATGAATTTCTTGATCAAGTAATAAAGGATTATGAATTAGTTTTACGCGAGAAAAAAGAATTGGAAGAGCGTTTAAATGAAATGAATGAACGCTTGAGCCATTTTGTAAATATTGAAGAAACATTAAATAAATCAATTGTTATTGCTCAAGAAGCGGGTGAAGAGGTAAAACGAAGTGCGCAAAAGGAAGCTAAGCTGATTATTAAAGAGGCTGAGAAAAATGCTGATCGGATTGTAAACGAATCCCTATCTAAAGCACGAAAAATTGCAATGGAAATTGAGGATTTGAAAAAGCAGTCAAAAGTCTTCCGCACAAGATTTAAGATGCTAATTGAAGCCCAGCTCGATATGTTGAACACAGATGATTGGGATCATTTATTGGAATACGAAATTGATGCAACCGAACTAAAAGTTCACGAAGAAGAAGATTCATTAACTTGACGAATCTTTAGTTAATAGCATATAATTTTCTAACAGATTAAATAGTATGGACAATGACGATGAAAGGGACAGTACAATTTTTCGGATGCTTTTTCTAGCGAGCCGGGGAGGGTGAAAGCCCGGTAAAGTTGAAAAGTTGGAAGATCACCCTTGAGTCCCAGGCTGAAAATCTATATAAGGTTAGTAGGCTTTGGCGTATGATTCACGTTACGAATGGTTAAGCGGATGGGTATATATGTACTTGTCTATCAGGGTGGTACCGCGGGAAAACCTTCTCGTCCCTATTTTGGGATGAGAGGGTTTTTTTATTGTAAGGAAATATTAAAGAACAATATTGATTTTTAAACAAAGTTGATTGGAGCAGAAGGCACGAAGACTCCTGTGGGAGTACGGGGTAGGGGAGACCCCGCAGGAGCAAAGTGATGTGGAGGCTCCCCAGACCGCCCACGGAAAGCGAAGTGCCTGGAGCGGAAATCAACAACCATGTTTAACAGAGACAATTGTAAAAATGGTCTAATCTGTTCAATAGAAATATTTATTGGAGGAAGAAAAAATGGATTATAAAGATACGTTATTAATGCCAAAGACTGAATTTCCAATGAGGGGCAATCTTCCGCAAAGGGAGCCAGATATCCAGGCAAAATGGGAAGAAATTGATATTTATGCAAAAGTACATGATCGGACAAAAGGACGTCCAATGTTTGTCCTTCATGATGGACCTCCATATGCAAATGGCGATATCCATATGGGTCATGCTCTGAATAAAATTTTAAAGGATTTTATCGTTCGCTATAAATCATCGAGCGGTTTCCAAGCGCCATATGTACCGGGCTGGGACACACATGGTCTGCCAATCGAACAGGCATTAACCAATAAAGGTGTAAAGCGGAAAGAAATGACCGTTGCGGAATTCAGAAAGCTTTGTACTGAATATGCCTTACAACAAATTGATAACCAACGAACTCAATTCAAACGTCTTGGTGTTCGCGGTGATTGGGAAAACCCTTATATCACTCTGAAACCGGAGTATGAAGCACAGCAAATTAAAGTATTCGGGGAAATGGCGAAAAAAGGTTATATTTATAAAGGCCTAAAGCCTGTTTATTGGTCACCATCCAGTGAGTCAGCTCTTGCTGAGGCAGAGATTGAATACCAAGATAAACGTTCAGCCTCCATTTATGTTGGTTTTAAAGTGAAAGATGGAAAGGGTGTTCTTGATGCCGATACCCAAATTGTCATCTGGACAACAACTCCTTGGACGATTCCTGCAAACTTAGGGATCTCTGTTCACCCTGATTTAACGTATGTAGTTGTAACTGCAAATGGAAATAAATACTTAGTTGCCGAAGCTCTTTTAGAAGCTGTAACAAAGGAAATTGGCTGGGAAGAAACAGCTGTTGTACAAAAACTAAAAGGTTCTGAACTAGAAAATATCATTGCTTCGCATCCGTTGTACGGCCGTGATTCATTAGTTATGTTAGGGGAGCATGTCACAACAGATGCCGGTACTGGCTGTGTCCATACTGCTCCAGGCCATGGGGAAGATGACTTCTATGTTGGTCAAAAATATGGTTTGGAAGTACTTTGTCCAGTGGATGATAAAGGGCATATGACGAATGAAGCACCTGGTTTTGAAGGATTATTTTACGATCAAGCGAATAAACCGATTGCAGAAGCGTTAGAAAAAGAAGGGGCACTGTTAAAGCTTTCATTTATTACACACTCCTATCCACATGATTGGAGAACCAAAAAACCGGTCATTTTCCGAGCTACTGCCCAATGGTTTGCTTCAATTAAAGATTTCCGAAATGAGCTCCTTGAAGCGGTTAAGGAAACCAAATGGGTTCCTGCATGGGGAGAAACTCGTCTATTTAATATGGTGCGTGACCGTGGTGATTGGTGTATTTCCCGCCAGCGTGTCTGGGGTGTACCAATCCCAGTATTCTACGCAGAAAATGGGGAAGAAATCATCACGGATGAAACAATTAATCATGTATCAGACTTATTCCGCCAGTTTGGTTCAAATGTTTGGTTTGAACGTGAAGCGAAAGAGTTGCTTCCTGAAGGATTTACCCATCCGGGCAGCCCGAATGGCACATTTACAAAAGAAACAGATATCATGGACGTTTGGTTTGACTCAGGATCTTCCCATCAGGCTGTCTTACTAGAAAGAGAAGATTTAGTCCGCCCGGCAGACCTTTATCTTGAGGGTTCCGACCAATATCGCGGCTGGTTTAACTCATCACTTTCTACAGCTGTTGCCGTTACAGGAAAAGCTCCATATAAAGGAGTTCTAAGCCATGGTTTCGCACTTGATGGTGAAGGCCGAAAAATGAGTAAATCATTAGGAAATACAGTACTTCCATCGAAGGTTATGAACCAGCTTGGTGCTGATATTTTACGCTTATGGGTAGCTTCTGTTGATTATCAAGCGGATGTCCGTGTATCAGATGCCATTTTGAAACAAGTTGCCGAAGTGTATCGAAAAATCCGTAACACGTTCCGTTTCTTATTAGGAAACTTAGCAGACTTTAACCCAGCTTCTGATAAGGTTGCTTTTGAAAACTTACGAGAAGTGGATCAATTTATGCTTGTCAAATTAAATAAGCTAATTAAAAATGTCCGAAATGCATATGAAAATTATGAGTTTTCCGGTATTTATCACGCAGTAAATAATTTCTGTACACTTGACTTGAGCGCATTCTATTTGGATTTTGCAAAAGATGTCCTATATATTGAGGCAAAAGATAATCATGAACGCCGTGCCATCCAAACTGTTTTGTATGATTCATTGGTTGCTTTAACTAAATTGGTTTCACCGATTCTTTCTCATACAGCGGATGAGGTTTGGAAGTTTATTCCTGATGTTGAGGAGGAGAGTGTTCAATTGACAGATCTTCCTGAATACGTAGATTATGCAAATGCAAAAGATTTAGAGGAAAAATGGTCATCATTTATGAAACTCAGGGATGATGTCTTAAAAGCGCTAGAAGAAGCTAGAAATGAAAAAGTAATTGGAAAATCGTTAACAGCAAAAGTTACTCTGTATGTAAATGAGCAAACAAAAGCTCTTTTAGATTCGATTCAAGAAAGCTTGCAGCAGTTATTTATTGTCTCTGGTTTTGAAGTTGCAGGCTCTATGGAGGATGCACCTGAAAATGCTCTTAAACTTGAAAATGCAGCGATTGTTGTCACCAAAGCGGAAGGTGAGACATGTGAGCGCTGCTGGGTTGTCTCACCAGAGGTCGGCCAGGATTCAGAGCATAAAACACTTTGCCCGCGCTGTGCAGAAGTAGTAAAAGAAAATTATACACATTTAGCCTAAAGATTAAGCCCTGTGTTAACAGGGCTTTTAAATTTTTCCACCTCCGTTAATTGTTGTTTTTGATGTCAAATGTTTATCCGTGTCAGCTTTGGTCAGACGGTGGATAATAATGAAACAATAATGAAAGCGGAGGTAACAACTATGAATGCAATGCAGGAAAAGCTGTTTTTGGAACTCCGTCAAACAAAAGAAGAAATTGAACATTCATTAAAACACAAGAGTAAGCGGGAGTGGATTACCTCTATATTGGAGGAAGAACTTGCTGATATTGATTCTGCTATGGAAAAAATGAAAAGGGGCCAATATGGTCAATGTGAAATTTCAGGTGAATTACTGCCGGACGATTTATTACAGTTAATCCCCACGTTAAAGTCAACAAAAGATTCAGAGTATTTGGTTAGATTTTATAAAAAACCGATAAATTCCTCTTTTTAATCCATCACATTGTCGTTTCGCTATTCATTATGCTAAAATGCTAAGGAAGTAATGTTAAATGTGGAGGTATTTCTTAGTGTTTTATTACTTAATTGCGATTTTTGTTATTGTATTGGATCAAATTACGAAGTGGCTAATTGTAAGTAAAATGCATTTTGGCGAAAGCATCACCATTATAGAAAATTTTCTTTATATTACCTCCCATAGAAATCGAGGAGCTGCATGGGGAATTTTACAAGGACAAATGTGGCTATTTTACGTCATCACCTTGGTGGTCATTATTGCTTTAATTTACTATTTACAAAAAGCAGCAAAAGGTAAATGGCTGCTTGGAGTTTCCCTTTCTTTTATGCTTGGAGGGGCTATTGGGAATTTCATTGACCGGGTGATTCGTAAGGAAGTTGTCGATTTTATTCATACGTTTATTTTTGGTTATAATTTTCCAGTATTTAATATTGCAGATTCAGCATTAGTAATCGGCGTAATTTTATTAATGATTTCGATGCTGCGTGATGAGAGAGAATCAAAGGAGAAATCATATGGAGAAAATGGAACACACCATTCTTGAGGAACAAAAGGGCGACCGCATTGATAAAGTAATTTCTGCCCTTGATGAAGAATGGTCAAGAACACAGGTCCAACAATGGATAAAGGATGGAAATGCCCTCGTTAATGGACAAGTGGTGAAAACAAATTATAAATGTGCAGTAAATGATCTTATCGAGATTACGATTCCAGATCCAGAACCACTCGATGTGATTCCAGAGGAAATGGACTTAGATATTTATTATGAGGATACCGATGTGTTAGTTGTAAATAAGCCGCGAGGAATGGTCGTTCATCCTGCGCCAGGTCATTTAACGGGAACGCTTGTAAATGGCCTAATGGCACATTGCAAGGATTTATCTGGTATTAATGGGGTATTACGTCCTGGAATTGTTCATCGAATTGATAAAGACACCTCAGGTCTTTTAATGGTTGCAAAAAACGATATGGCGCATGAGAGCTTAGTAAATCAATTAGTTGAAAAATCAGTAACCCGTAAATATAAGGCAATTGTGCATGGGGTTATCCCGCATGATTTTGGTACAATTGACGCACCGCTGGGAAGGGATCCAAAGGACCGTCAAAGCATGACTGTGGTGGATGATGGCAAACATGCGGTGACCCATTTTCATGTGCTGGAGCGTTATAACCATTTTACCTTGGTAGAATGTCAATTAGAGACAGGGAGAACCCATCAAATTCGTGTCCATATGAAATACATTGGCTATCCACTTGCGGGAGATCCTAAGTATGGACCGAAGAAAACACTTGAAATTGACGGACAGGCATTACATGCAGGGGTACTGGGTTTTGTTCATCCGCGAACTCAGGAATATCTGGAATTTGAAGCACCGATTCCATCCGATTTTGAAAGGCTGTTAGATCAATTACGAAATAATCGTTGACACGGGAATAAAAAGTATTGTAAGATAACAACAGTTGAATATGACCTTTAAATCAGTCCTGTGAGGCTGAGAAGGTAACGGTTTATGTCTTTAGGGGGTTTTTGCCTAATTTCAGAATTGTCAACCTCTCGCCAAGCACAGCGGGAGGTTTTTTTATGAATAATCAAAAGGCAATTGTTCTTGATGAGCAGGCGATTTCGAGAGCTTTAACACGGATTGCTCATCAAATTATTGAAAAAAATAAAGGTATTGAAGAATGTGTTCTTGTTGGGATTCGGACTAGGGGAATTTATATCGCTGAACGCCTGGCAAAAAAAATTGAAGAGATTGAAGGTAAACCTATTCCTGTAGGAGAACTGGATATTACCTTGTATCGAGATGATTTGACGAAGAAAACGGATAATCAAGAACCACTTGTAAAAGGCTCAGATATTCCTGCGGAAATTACTGATAAAAAAGTTATTCTTGTAGATGATGTATTATATACAGGACGAACGGTAAGAGCAGGGCTAGATGCCATTATGGACTTGGGCCGCCCTTCTGTAATCCAGCTAGCCGTATTAGTAGACCGTGGACATCGAGAACTTCCAATTAGAGCCGATTATGTCGGGAAAAACATTCCGACATCAAGTGTGGAAAAAATCGTGGTTGAATTAGCAGAAATTGACCAAGTTGATCAAGTAAGTATTTATGACAAATAAATAGCACCCTTTTAATAGCAGTCCCGTGAGGCTGACAAAGGGGAAAAACCGGGTATACACTCAATATTCGGTAATTCTATCCTCTTTGTACCATTCCGGGCAAAGAGGTTTTTTTATGAAAAAAAAATCCATGCTAATAAATAAAGAAAAACCCCTTATGAAAACTGGAGGAGAAAAAATGTCAAGCTCACCAATTTTAGACGTAAAAGACGTTCCAAAGCCAGGACAATGGCTGACTTTAAGTCTACAGCATTTATTCGCAATGTTCGGTTCTACAATTCTTGTTCCGTATTTGGTTGGATTAAGTCCAGCGATTGCGCTAATATCGAGCGGACTTGGGACCTTGGCGTTTTTATTAATTACACAATTTAAAGTTCCTGCCTACCTTGGTTCTTCCTTTGCGTTTATCGCCCCGATTATTGCAGCAAAAACAGCAGGCGGTCCAGGGGCAGCAATGGTTGGCACTTTCATGGCAGGGCTTTTATACGGAATTGTCGCACTGATCATTAGCAGGGCCGGTTATCGTTGGATCATGAAACTCCTCCCTCCGGTTGTTGTTGGTCCAGTGATCATTGTAATCGGTTTGGCCATTTCCGGAACGGCTGTTGGAATGGCGATGAATAACCCAGTGACACAAAAATATAGTTTGCTTCATTTCTCAGTGGCTCTTGTGACACTTGCAGCAACCATTATCTTTTCAATCTACTTAAGAGGCATGTTGAGTATCATCCCAATATTAGGCGGAATCGTTATTGGTTATATATATGCATTAATAGTAGGGATTGTCGACTTCAGTCCAGTATTAAAAGCACAATGGTTTGAAGTTCCGGATTTTATCTTCCCGTTTATCAGCTATAAAGTTAAATTCACTTTGGATTTAGTCCTGCTGATGGTTCCGGTTGCCGTAGTGACCTTATCGGAACACATTGGCCATCAGCTGGTCTTAAGCAAAGTAGTTGGACATGATTATATTAAAGATCCTGGTTTACACCGATCAATTCTTGGTGATGGAACAGCGACACTCATTTCATCACTTATTGGAGGGCCGCCAAAGACCACATACGGTGAAAACATTGGAGTCCTTGCGATTACCCGTATCTACAGCGTTTATATCATTGCCGGTGCAGCAGTTTTTGCCATTATCTTTGGGTTTGTAGGTAAAATCTCAGCATTGATTAGCACCATTCCGACACCTGTTATGGGCGGTGTTTCCATCCTGTTATTCGGAATCATTGCTTCTTCAGGATTAAGGATGTTAGTTGATAGTAAAATTGATTTTGGGGATAAAAGAAACTTAGTTATTTCATCTGTTATCCTTGTCATTGGTATTGGCGGGGCATTCATTAAAGTATCTGATACATTCCAAATTCAAGGAATGGCCTTAGCAGCAATTTTCGGTGTTTTACTTAACCTTATTCTTCCTGGAAGACCTCCGGTGAGTGAAAATATGTTTGACGAAGATGAAGTGGAAAATAAGAAGAAAACAGCATAATTGCAAAATCCTTTTAAATGAAGTCCAGAGAGGCTTATAAGGGTGTAGTACAAAAACGATAGGTTAATGTTTGATAGCCTTGTTTTTAGTACAGAGTTTTTACACCCTGACACTAGAAAGTCAGGGTGTTTTTTCGATAAAAGAGAGGCGGGATGAACTTATGTTAACTCACTTATTGACAACAAATGAATTAAAGGTTGAAGAGATTTACCAAATTTTAAGTGATGCGAGGAAGTTTTCAGAAGGGATGAAATGGCAGCCGGCAAAACAGGTTTTTACCGCGAATTTGTTTTTTGAGCCTAGTACAAGAACAAAAAGCAGCTTTGATATGGCTGAAAGAAAGTTAGGCCTCGAAGTAATCCCATTTGAAGTGCTTACTTCAAGTGTCCAAAAAGGTGAGACTCTCTACGATACAGTAAAAACCTTGGAGTCAATTGGTGTAAATGCAATCGTTATTCGGCACCAGCAAGACCGGTACTTTGACGAATTAGTGGGCAAGGTAAATATCCCGATTATCAATGGCGGGGATGGCTGCGGCCATCATCCTACACAATCTCTTTTAGATCTTATGACAATTTATCAAGAGTTTGGCCGTTTTTCCGGTTTAAACATCGCTATTATCGGCGACATCCGTCATAGCCGGGTGGCACGCTCAAATGCGGATGTATTAACGAGACTGGGAGCGGAAGTTATTTTTTCAGGGCCGGAAGAATGGTTTGATAACCAAAGTTTAAGCTTATCGAAGTTTAGGCCCATTGATCAGGCCATTAAGGAAGCGGATGTAGTCATGCTTCTTCGTGTGCAGCATGAAAGGCACCAGCAAAAAGGAAGCTTTACAGCGCATGATTACCATAAACAATATGGTCTTACAATAGAAAGAGAAAAGTTAATGAAGCCGGAAGCCATTATCATGCATCCAGCCCCTGTCAATCGAAATGTTGAAATTGCTGACAGCCTAGTTGAGTGCAAGCGTTCGAGAATTTTTAAACAAATGGAAAACGGTGTATATGTCAGAATGGCTGCTTTAAAAAGAGCTCTAGAAAATCTTGAAGGAGGAAATAACAATGAAACTGCTTATTCAAAACGCTTATTACACAGCATCTAATGGAGAAAAAATTCAATCAGATATATTAATAGAAAATGGTGTGATTACTAAAATTGAGGAGAATATTACAGCGGCTGTTGATCGTAAAATTGATGCAGCAGGATTGCTTGTTACTCCTGGATTTATCGATTTGCATGTCCATCTTCGTGAGCCTGGTGGAGAAAAGAAGGAAACCATTGCAACGGGGACATTAGCTGCTGCTAAGGGCGGATTTACAACCATCGCAGCTATGCCGAATACGAGACCGGTTCCTGATTCCAAAGAACAAATGGAGTGGATGCAACAAAGGATCAAGGAAACAGCAAGTGTCCGCGTTTTACCGTATGCTTCAATCACAACCAGACAGCTTGGGCAAGAATTGACCGACTTTGCGGCACTTAAAGAGGCAGGAGCATTTGCCTTTACAGATGATGGTGTAGGGGTGCAATCTGCTGATATGATGCTGCAAGCGATGAAAAAGGCAGCAGAAGTGGATATGGCGATTGTTGCGCACTGTGAGGAAAACACGTTGATTCATAAAGGCAGTGTCCATGAAGGAGAATTTTCAAAAAATAATGGTTTAAATGGAATTCCATCAGTTTGTGAATCGGTTCAAATTGCAAGAGACGTCCTACTTGCTGAAGCGGCAAACTGCCATTATCATGTCTGCCATATTAGTACCAAGGAATCTGTCCGGGTAGTAAGAGATGCGAAAAGAGCAGGAATTCAGGTTACTGCGGAAGTAACCCCGCACCATTTATTACTTTCTCAAGATGATATTCCTGGACTTGATGCAAACTATAAGATGAATCCGCCGCTAAGGGATGCCAGCGACCGTGAAGCGCTCATTGAGGGTCTTTTAGACGGAACAATCGATTTTATTGCAACAGACCATGCACCACATACTGCAGAGGAGAAAAGCGAAGGGATGGTCGCAGCACCATTTGGAATTGTCGGCTTAGAAACGGCTTTCCCGCTACTTTATACAAACTTAGTATTAAAGAATATCATTACGCTTGAGCAATTAATTGAGTTTTTAACAAAGAAACCGGCAGAAGCATTTGGCCTGCCATATGGGAAAATCGAGGTTGGGGCACCGGCAGATCTTGTCCTATTGAACCTAACAGAAGAACAAAATATAAACCCAGAGGAATTTTTATCAAAGGGAAAAAACACCCCGTTTGGAGGCTGGGCATGTAAGGGCTGGCCGATCATGACAATCGCAGAAGGAAATATAGTTTGGGAAAAAGGATGTGTTACAGCATGAAGAGACAGTTGGTTTTAGAGGATGGAACGATTTTTATCGGTGAAGGTTTTGGCAGTGATAGCGAAACGGTTGGAGAGGTAGTATTTAATACTGGAATGACCGGATACCAAGAAATTCTATCCGACCCGTCCTATTGCGGACAAATCGTTACATTGACATACCCTTTAATTGGAAACTATGGGATTAACCGTGATGATTTTGAAACAATTAATCCGGCAATAAAAGGATTTATCGTAAAAGAAGTATGTGATTTTCCTTCAAACTGGAGAAGTGAATTTACTCTTGATGAGTATTTCCAAATGAAAAAAATTCCTGGTATTGCCGGGATTGATACACGTAAATTAACAAGAATTATCCGTCAGTACGGAACCTTAAAAGGAGCTATCTGCAGTATTGAAAAAGATGCAAATGAAGTAATTGAATCATTACGCAGCAAAACACTTCCAATCGATCAGGTAAGACAGGTTTCTACGAAAAATCCGTATCCAAGCCCAGGACGTGGAAAAAGAGTGGTTCTTGTAGATTTTGGAATGAAACACGGCATTTTACGAGAATTAAATAAGCGTGACTGCGATGTAGTTGTCGTGCCATACCATACAACTGCTGAAGAAATCCTTCAACTGCGTCCGGATGGAATCATGCTTTCGAACGGACCTGGAGACCCAAAAGATGTTCCAGAAGCAATTGATATGCTAAAAGGAGTATTAGGGAAGGTTCCTCTATTTGGAATTTGCCTGGGTCATCAATTATTTGCTCTTGCTTGCGGGGCAGACACAGTAAAAATGAAGTTCGGCCACCGCGGATCCAATCATCCGGTAAAAGACCTTGCTACTGGAAAAATCGCGATTACATCACAAAACCATGGCTATACTGTCGAAGCAGATTCTGTTAAAAATACAAAATTAGCAGTTACGCATGTTGCGTTAAATGATGGGACAGTTGAAGGTTTAAAGCATCTGGAATATCCTGCATTTACCGTTCAATACCATCCTGAAGCCTCACCAGGACCGGAAGATGCAAATGGATTATTTGAACATTTTATTGCGCTTATGGAAGAGAACAAACAGGAGGTAACAGCACATGTCTAAACGTACAGATATTAACTCCATTTTAGTAATCGGATCAGGCCCAATTGTAATCGGCCAGGCTGCGGAATTTGATTATGCAGGCGCACAGGCTTGTATCGCTCTTAAAGAGGAAGGCTACCGTGTTATCCTTGTCAATTCAAATCCTGCTACGATTATGACAGATACAGAGATGGCTGATGCTGTCTACATCGAACCTCTGACAGTAGAATTTGTCAGCCGCATTATTCGCAAGGAACGCCCTGATGCTCTATTAGCAACTCTTGGAGGGCAAACAGGTCTTAATCTTGCCGTTGAATTATCAAAATCAGGCGTTTTGGAAGAGTGTGGCGTAGAAATTCTCGGTACAAAGTTATCGGCGATTAACCGAGCTGAGGACCGTGAATTATTCCGGAATTTAATGAACGAATTAAACGAGCCTGTTCCTGATAGTGAAATTGTCCATGAATTGGCTGAGGCACAGGCCTTTGTTGAAAAAATTGGTTTCCCTGTAATTGTTCGTCCAGCCTTTACGCTTGGAGGAACAGGCGGTGGGATTTGTCATAATCCTGAAGAATTAGAGGAAATTATTACAAGCGGTTTGAAGAACAGCCCGGTTCATCAATGTTTACTTGAGAAAAGTATTGCCGGTTATAAAGAGATTGAATATGAAGTCATGCGTGATGCAAATGATAATGCCATTGTGGTATGTAATATGGAAAACATCGACCCGGTGGGAGTACATACGGGCGATTCAATTGTAGTAGCACCAAGTCAAACCTTAAGTGATCGTGAATATCAACTGTTACGTAATGTTTCATTAAAGATTATCCGTGCGCTTGGAATTGAAGGTGGTTGTAACGTCCAGCTTGCCTTAGATCCATACAGCTTTCATTACTATATCATTGAAGTAAATCCAAGGGTCAGTCGTTCTTCCGCACTTGCATCAAAAGCGACAGGATATCCAATTGCTAAACTGGCAGCAAAAATTGCTGTAGGTTTAACACTTGATGAAATGTTAAACCCGGTAACAGGAAAAACCTACGCAAGCTTTGAACCGGCACTTGATTATGTCGTGACAAAAATCCCAAGATGGCCGTTTGATAAGTTTGAATCCGGAAACCGTTCACTTGGAACACAAATGAAAGCAACGGGCGAGGTCATGGCAATCGGGCGTACATTTGAAGAGTCTCTGTTAAAAGCAATCCGTTCTTTAGAAGCTGGAGTGTATCATTTTGAACTAAATGGTGCAGCAGATATTGATGATGAATTAATTGAAAAGCGGATTCGTAAAGCAGGGGATGAGCGTCTCTTTTACATCGCTGAAGGTTTAAAACGAGGTTTAACGATTGAAACGATTCATCAATGGAGTAAAATTGATTTGTTTTTCCTTAAGAAGTTGGAAGGAATTATTCAGCTTGAAGCTAAACTCTCTGAAAATCCTTTTGATAAGGATCTGCTCCTTTTGGCAAAACAAAAAGGATTTACTGATGAAAAGATTGCAGAGCTTTGGAACAGTACGGAAAAAGATATTTACAAATTGCGAAAAGATACCGGACTTGTCCCAGTTTATAAAATGGTCGATACATGTGCATCGGAGTTCGAATCGGAAACACCGTATTATTATGGGACATACGAAGAGGAGAACGAATCTGTTGTAACGGGCAGAAAAAGCGTTGTTGTATTAGGTTCAGGTCCAATCCGGATTGGTCAGGGGATTGAATTTGATTATGCCACTGTCCATTCTGTTAAGGCGATTAAAGAGGCCGGCTATGAAGCAATTATTATTAACAATAACCCGGAAACTGTTTCAACTGATTTCAGTATCTCAGATAAGCTTTACTTTGAACCACTTACAATCGAAGATGTAATGAGCATTATTGATTTGGAAAACCCAATCGGAGTTGTCGTACAATTCGGCGGACAAACTGCCATTAACCTTGCTTCAAAGCTTGAAGATCATGGGGTGAAAATCTTAGGAACAGGCTTAGCGGACCTTGACCGTGCTGAAGACCGGGATAAATTTGAACAGGCGCTTGTCGCACTAAACATTCCTATGCCGCTTGGTAAAACAGCATTATCAGTAGAGGAAGCACTTGTGATTGCAGAAGAGATTGGGTATCCAGTTCTTGTCCGTCCATCTTATGTCCTTGGCGGCCGGGCAATGGAAATCGTCTACCGTAAAGAAGAACTTCTACATTATATGAAAAATGCAGTGAAAATTAATCCAGAGCATCCAGTCTTAATTGACCGTTATTTGACCGGTAAAGAGATTGAAGTAGATGCAATCTGTGACGGTGAAAATGTATTAATCCCAGGAATCATGGAACATATTGAACGTGCCGGAGTCCATTCAGGAGACTCAATTGCTGTATATCCGCCTCAAACTCTTTCTGAAGAGTGTAAACAGACTCTCGCTGAATATACAGTAAAACTGGCTAAGGGATTAAATATAATCGGCTTACTAAACATTCAATATGTGTTAGCAGGTAATCAAGTTTTTGTACTTGAAGTAAACCCGCGCTCAAGCCGTACAGTACCATTTTTAAGTAAAATAACCAATGTGCCAATGGCGAAAATTGCGACGAAAGCGATTTTAGGTACATCCATCATTGAACAGGGTTATACACCTGGGCTTGTTTCGGAAAAAGAAGGCGTATTTGTAAAGGTTCCAGTCTTCTCGTTTGCAAAATTAAAGGATGTCGATATTACCTTAGGGCCTGAAATGAAATCAACTGGTGAGGTAATGGGTAAGGATGTAACGTTAGAAAAAGCTCTTTATAAAGGATTAGTTGCATCAGGAATGAACATTCAAAAGTTTGGTACGGTATTATTTACGATTGCTGATAAAGATAAGCAGGAAGCACTGCAGCTTGCGAGACGTTTCTCCACTATTGGATACCGCCTTATGGCAACAAGCGGAACCGCATCTGTACTGGAAGCAGCAGGCCTGCCGGTTAAAGTAGTTGGTAAAATCGGTTCGGAAGGAAAAACCTTGTTAGATGTCATTCATCATGGAGAAGCACAATTCATCATTAATACATTAACAAAAGGAAAACAACCTGAACGCGATGGCTTCAGAATCCGCCGTGAAGCTGTTGAAAATGGTGTTCCATGTTTAACTTCATTGGATACTGCTGATGCAATTCTAAAGGTAATTGAGTCGATGAACTTCTCTACAGAAGCGATGACAAGCGAGAAAAAAAGAGAGGCGGTTTTTGCATGATCCGTAAAGAGGTATGCAAAATCATCAGCCAAGAGGAAATTGCTCAGGATATTTATGAGCTGACAGTCGCAGCTGATTTTGTAAAGGATATACGTTCACCAGGGCAGTTTGTCCATATTCGCGTTACCAGCAGCTGGGATCCACTTTTACGTCGACCGATTAGTATTTCATCCTACGATGATGAAAAGTTTACGATGATCTATCGAAAAGAAGGTCATGGAACTGGGATGCTTGCAGAAATGAAAGCAGGTATGGAACTTGATATTCTAGGACCACTGGGAAATGGTTTTCCAGTTGAAGAAGCTGCAGTTGGCGAAACAGCATTGCTTGTTGGTGGAGGCATTGGGGTGCCTCCGCTCTACGAGCTATCCAATCAATTGCGGAAAAAAGGGGTCAAGGTCATTCATGTCCTCGGCTTTCAAACAAAATCTGCTGTATTTTATGAAGAAAAGTTTGCGGAAAATGGGGCAACCCATATAGCTACTGCAGACGGATCTTATGGTTATAAAGGATTTGTAACCGATGTAATGAGAGATTTGAACTTTGATTTAATTTATACATGCGGTCCAACACCAATGCTAAGAGCCATTGAACAGAGCCATTCTGATAAGAAACTATTTTTATCGTTAGAGGAACGGATGGGCTGCGGTGTAGGAGCATGCTTTGCCTGTGTGTGTAAAACGGTGGAGGGTTCAAGCACTTCATATAAGAAGGTATGCAGTGATGGACCTGTATTTCGTGCCGGGGAGGTTTTAATATGAGCCGTTTAAATATCAATCTGCCTGGTTTAAACTTGAAAAATCCGGTTATGCCTGCCTCAGGTTGTTTTGGATTTGGCCGAGAATATAGCAAGTTTTATGATTTAAGTCTTCTTGGAGCAATTATGATAAAAGCAACGACAGTCGAGCCAAGGTTTGGAAATCCGACACCAAGGGTTGCGGAAACGACTTCAGGGATGTTAAATGCCATTGGATTGCAAAATCCGGGATTAGAAAAGGTCGTTTCGGAAGAACTGCCATGGCTCGCGCAGTATGATGTTCCGATTATCGCGAATGTAGCGGGTTCCCTTGAGGAAGATTATATAGCTGTTGCCAAGGAAATTTCAAAGGCTCCGAACGTTCATGCCCTTGAACTCAATATTTCTTGTCCAAATGTAAAAACGGGTGGAATCGCCTTTGGGACGATTCCCGAGGTGGCAAAACAGTTAACACGGAAAGTGAAGGAAGTTTCCGAAGTACCAGTTTATGTAAAGCTTTCACCGAATGTTACTAATATAGTGGAGATGGCTAAAGCAGTTGAAGATGGCGGTGCTGACGGATTAACAATGATTAACACCCTAGTTGGAATGAGACTCGATTTAAAAACAGGCAAGCCGGTTTTAGCGAATCGGACAGGCGGCCTCTCCGGTCCAGCAGTTAAACCCGTTGCAATTAGAATGATCTATGAAGTTAGTCAAGCAGTTAACATTCCGATTATCGGCATGGGCGGCATTACCTCTGCAGAAGATGTGATTGAATTTTTTTATGCCGGGGCAAGCGCTGTAGCCGTAGGTACAGCCAATTTCGTTGACCCATTTGTTTGTCCGGCAATTATTGAGGAATTACCTGTTTTATTAGATAAATTAGGATATGAACACATTAGTGAATGTCGCGGAAGGAGCTGGAAGCAGCATGAACAACTCGCTTATCATCGCGCTTGATTTTGCTAATGGTAACGAAGTAAAACAATTTTTACAACCATTTGCTGGAAAAGAACTTTTTGTGAAGGTGGGCATGGAGCTATACTACCAGGAAGGCCCTTCAATTATTCATTTGTTAAAGGAAGCTGGGCATCAGATTTTTTTAGATTTAAAGCTTCATGATATTCCAAATACGGTAAAGAGTGCAATGCGAGGTTTGGCTAAACTGGAATGTGATCTTGTGAATGTACATGCTGCTGGTGGCAGGGAAATGATGCAGGCCGCATTAGAAGGTTTAGAAGCTGGCACCTCTGCTGGCCGCAAGCGTCCTGACTGTATAGCGGTGACACAATTGACAAGTACTTCTGAGGAGCAAATGAATCGCGAGCAGTTGATTCCTGGATCCTTGATGGATTCCGTTCTTCATTATGCGTCGTTGACAAAGGAAGCGGGTTTAGATGGTGTCGTTTGCTCGGCATGGGAAGCGGGAGCAATCAGGGAAAAACTCGGCCCTGATTTTTACACAGTAACTCCTGGGATTCGAATGGTTTCCGATCATATCGGCGATCAAAAGCGCGTAGCTACTCCGGAATTTGCAAGAAATACGGGGGTTACTTCCATTGTCGTTGGGCGCTCAATTACTAGGTCAGCAGACCCATTAAAAAGTTATGAACAATGGATGGAAGCATGGAAGGGAGTAACAATATGAAACACTCGATTGCTGAAAAACTTTTAGGAATTAATGCAGTAGCGTTAAAACCGAATGAACCATTTACTTGGACTTCAGGGCTTCGTTCCCCGATTTATTGTGATAATCGTTTGACTTTATCCTATCCGGAAGTAAGAAGAGCGATTGCTAATGGGTTGCGTCAACTAATTGTTGAGAAATTCCCGGAAGCAGAAATTATCGCCGGCACGGCAACTGCCGGTATTCCGCATGCTGCCTGGGTAAGTGAATTGATGGATTTACCGATGTGTTATGTCCGTTCAAAGCCAAAGGGTCATGGAAAAGGAAACCAAATCGAAGGGAAAGCGGAACAAGGACAAAAGGTTGTTGTGGTTGAGGATTTAATTTCAACCGGAGGCAGTGTCATTACGGCTGTTCAGGCATTAAGAGAAGCGGGCTGCGACGTGCTTGGTGCTGTTTCGATTTTCACATATGGACTTGATAAGGGAAAAGAGGCATTTGAGCAAGAAGGAATTGCTGCTGTTTCCCTAACGGATTTTGCTACATTAGTTGAATCAGCAATTGAAAAAGGCTATATTAGTGAAAATGATAAAGATAGTCTTTTAACATGGAGCAAGAATCCTGCTGAATGGAGTAAGCGGTTCGAATAATAAATGAAAAGACCCCGGGGGACAGGGGTCTTAGGTTGTCGAGAAAGGGTATTTTCTCGGCAATTTTTTACTTTGTCAAATCTAAATAACAATTTTATTGGTTGTCCTAACAAAAGGGCCTGTTGATTTCCACTTCGGTCACTCGCTTTCCGCGGGGAAGTCCTGGAGCCTCCTCGGCGCTTGCGCCTGTGGGGTCTCCAGTGACCTCTCTATCCCGCAGGAGTCGAGTGCCCTCCGCTCCAATCAACAGGGGGGTAAATCAATTGTTTAGATCTTCAAAATATTGGCCAGTCTCTACCTCTACTTCTTTGCATATTTATGTTAATTTTGTGCCTGCGTTTAAATGGGGTGAAACTGTAAATAAAACACGTCCCCTAACCATATTGTTTATATTGAACGTATCCTAAAAAGATACCTAATATACATCATCTTAAAAGTAAAAGCAGATTAGTTGGGCTGCCACATTACAATAAGTATGAACTTTTTTAAGAAGAAACAAAAAATCAATAATATTGCAATCAAGTCTAGAACGTAGTCATTGGAACTAATTTATTAATAGAAACAAATTCATATTCACTTTGAGGAACCTCTTTTGGCTTAAACATTAAATTCACCACTTATTTCAAATAGTTAAGGATTTGAAATAAGTGGTGAATGCACCTGTTTATTGGAGCGGAAGGCACGAAGACTCCTGCGGGAGTACGGGGCAGGGGAGACCCCGGAAGCGCCAAAGCGCTGAGGAGGCTCCCCGGCACGCCCGCGGAAAGCGAAGTGCCTGGAGCGGAAATCAACCGACTTTTTGTACAGACCCAACCCTATAATATTAAAATGAATTTAACGCGGTGAACAATTAAAGAGAGCGAACGAAATAAAAGGCTATCGAATGATTTCGACAGCCTGAGACCCCGGAATCCCCGGGGTCTTTTTACTGTTTCTTCAATTTAAGTACCAATTCTTCATCCGGTGTTACATAGACCGTCTGCTGATTGTCATAGATCACGAATCCTGGTTTGGCACCGCTTGGTTTTTTAACAAATCGAACCCTGGTAAAGTCCACAGGGACCGAGCTTGAATTCCGTGCCTTACTGTAATAGGCAGCAAGTGAAGCGGCTTCCAAAATGGTTGTGTCAGTTGGTTCCTTACTGCGAATCACAACATGTGACCCGGGAATATCCTTCGTATGGAGCCAAATCTCATCTCTTGCCGCAAATTTATTGGTTAAATAATCATTCTGCTTATTATTTTTCCCGACAATAATTTCGGTATTATCAGATGCTGTAAAATAATCAAGTACAGGTTTTGCATTTTGCGCCTTTTTTCCATTCCGTTTCTGACGGTCGCGAATATAGCCGCCTTCAACAAGCTCCTCACGAATCTCAACGATATCTTTAGGGGATGCGCTTCCGACCTGCTGCAGTAGATTTTCAAAATAAGCGACTTCCTCGAGAGCTAATTGAATTTGTTCCTCGACAATCGATACCGAATTTTTTGCCTTTTGATATTTTGAGAAATATTTTTGGGCGTTTTCTGAAGGTGACTTCCTTGGATCAAGTGGAATCGCCACTGTTCCACCTGTCTCATCATAATAATCCAGGACCTCGATTTCTTTCATCCCTTTTTTAGCTGCGTATAGATTCGCGGTTAACAGCTCTCCATAGCGTTGAAATTGCTCCGCACGTTCAGCATCAAGTAATGTAGCCTTCAACTTAGCAATTTTTTTCTCATTCTTTTCCTTTTCATTGATAATGAATCGTTCAATGTCATTGCCCTGCTGCTTGACTCTGTCTCGTTCCGCCTTACCAAAATAAAACCGATCTAGCATTTCGCTAAGGGTTGGATAGTTCCGGGATTCTCCTTTTAAATGATGGAGTGGAAATAAATAAAAAGCTTCTTTTCCGCCCGCTGAAATAATCGAAGGTGTAATTTCATTATCTCGAATTTGTTTAATCATTCCAATAAACGTTTTTGGTAGGGTGGTGCGGTTAGCAAGCCCGCTTTGAAAGATTGCTTCTTTAGCAAATACTGGAGAAATACCGGCAAACTTCTCGACAAGTTGACGGTCCAGCTTACCGTCGTTAAAATCCAATTTCATTAACACGTCTTCTTCCACTGCTTGAAAGGGATTTTGCTTATTTTGCTCAGGAGGGAAGACATACGGCTGCCCTGGTAAAATTGCCCTGTAGCTGTTAACGCTAAAGGATATGTGTTTAATACTATCAAGGATGAGATTTCTGCTTTTATCAACCAAAACTATGTTGCTGTGCCTTCCCATAATCTCAATAATTAATTGTTTGTAACTTATGTCTCCAATTTCATTCCGACCTTTAATTTCAAAAATAATCAATCGGTCATTTTCTACTTGATAAAGATCTTCTAAAATATATCCTTCAATATGCTTTCTAAGCAGCATACAAAACATTGGCGGTTCACTTGGATTTTCATAAGCTTCATTTGTAAGCTGAACCCTGGCATAGCTCGGATGTGCGGATAATAGCAGCTTTTGATTCACACCATTGGCCCGGATTGTTAAAATCACTTCGTTTTTATATGGTTGATGCACTTTATTAATCCGCCCGCCTTTTAAGGATCGGGAAAGTTCGTTCACCATTGCTTTTGTAAATAAACCATCAAATGACATAGATAAACATCCTTTACTTGTCTTTATAGGTCAATTATATCGTACTCAATTAAAACCTGTCTTATTTTAAATTTTATCATAGCATTTTTTGGGACGAGCGCGAATAAGCTTTCTTTAGAGTAAGTCTATTAAAGGGGGAAGTGAGATGGTCGGATGAAGTTCCATGAAATGGAGATTAAACAAGTAGAAAAGGTCTTAGAAACCGACTTTTCTTCTGGTTTATCAACGGAGGAAATAAAAAAGCGCATAGCCCAGCACGGTCATAATGAATTAGACGAGGGAGAAAAGCAATCGGCTTTACTCTTATTTTTTAGTCAATTTAAAGATTTTATGGTTTTAGTGCTGCTGGCAGCAACATTAATTTCCGGTCTACTAGGCGAATATATTGATGCAATTGCGATCATTGCGATTGTAATCATTAATGGGTTTTTAGGTTTTTTCCAAGAGAGAAAAGCAGAAAAGTCTTTGCAGGCATTAAAGGAATTGTCCGCACCCCAAGTATCCGTCTTACGGGATGGACAATGGCTAAAAATTCCTTCTAAGGAAATAGTTATTGGCGATATTCTAAAATTTACAAGCGGTGATCGGATTGGCGCGGATGTCCGTATCATTGAATCGAAAAGCTTAGAAATCGAAGAATCTGCCCTAACGGGTGAATCTGTGCCCGTTTCCAAATCGATAGATGCCTTACAAACAGCAAATCCAGGTATTGGTGACATGGAGAATATCGGCTTTATGGGCACGATGATTACAAGAGGAAGCGGGTTAGGGGTTGTTATTGCAACCGGGATGAAAACCGCAATGGGGCAAATTGCTGATTTACTGCAAAACGCTGAGTCCCAGGAAACACCCCTGCAGCGCCGTTTGGAACAGTTAGGGAAAATTCTTATCACAGTAGCATTAGTATTGACCGTGCTTGTTGTAGTAATTGGGGTATTCCAAGGACATGAGTTGTATGAAATGTTCTTAGCTGGGGTTTCCCTAGCTGTCGCGGCAATCCCAGAAGGTCTGCCAGCGATAGTAACCGTCGCATTATCTCTTGGCGTCCAAAAGATGATAAAGAAAAATGCGATTGTAAGAAAGATTCAAGCAGTGGAAACCCTTGGCTGTGCCTCAGTTATTTGTTCTGATAAAACGGGAACAATGACGCAAAACAAAATGACGGTAACACACTTATGGAGCAGCGGGCATACATGGACTGTGGACGGTGTCGGGTATCAACCGCAAGGGAAATTTTATCGGAATGAAAAAACAGTTCATCCAAAGGATGAGAAAGCACTACAGCAAATGCTAATTTTTGGAATGCTGTGTAATCATTCTGATTTAGTCATGAACGAAGAAGAAATTATTCTTGATGGTGATCCAACAGAAGGTGCACTCCTTGTTAGTGCAATGAAAGCCGGATTTGACCGCCCTGCCTTATTAAAGGAATTTACGGTTATCAATGAATTTCCATTTGATTCAGCGAGAAAAATGATGAGTATGCATGTAAAGGATAAGCAAGGTAGGCATTTTATTGTGACTAAAGGGGCTCCTGATGTTATATTGGGAAATTGTGAATCCATTCTCTGGGAAGAGAAAACACAATATTTGGGGCAGGAAATACAGAATAAAGTTCAAGATGCCATCAACGGACTTGCTGCTAAGGCATTAAGAACCATTGCAATTGCCTTTAAACCGGTTCCAGCACATACAGTTATCATAAGCGAGCATGAAGCTGAGAAGAAATTAACCTTTATTGGAGTTCAAGGAATGATTGACCCGCCAAGACCTGAAGTGAAAGATGCGGTAAAAGAATGTAAAGAAGCCGGTATTAAAACCGTCATGATAACAGGAGATCATGTCATTACCGCAAAAGCGATTGCCTCGCAGCTAGGAATTCTAACAGGTAAAAGCAAGGTTCTTGATGGGAAGGCATTGTCTGATATGTCTGTTGAGGATTTAGAAAATGTGGTGGAGGATGTATCTGTTTTTGCTAGGGTTTCACCGGAGCATAAATTAAAAATTGTCAAAGCCTTACAAAATAAAGGACATGTTGTGGCGATGACCGGGGATGGGGTAAACGATGCACCAGCAATTAAAGCAGCAGATATCGGGGTGGCAATGGGAATTACCGGGACCGATGTAGCCAAGGAAGCATCGGCGCTCGTATTGTTAGATGATAACTTTGCAACCATAAAGGCGGCTATTAAAGAGGGAAGAAATATATATGAAAATATTCGAAAATTCGTCCGCTATTTACTTGCCTCCAATGTTGGTGAAATCTTGGTTATGTTATTTGCCATGATTTTAGGCTTGCCGTTGCCTTTGGTACCCATTCAAATTCTTTGGGTAAACCTGGTAACAGATGGGCTACCTGCAATGGCACTCGGTCTTGACCGACCTGAAGAAAATGTCATGAAGCGAAAGCCGCGAAGTCCAAATGAAGGTGTCTTTTCAAGAGGTTTGGGCTGGAAAGTGGTTTCAAGAGGTTTTCTTATTGGATTGGTTACATTACTTGCATTTATGATCGTCTACCAAAACGATTCAAGTCGTCTTGATTATGCCCAGACAATAGCATTTGCAACACTTGTAATGGCTCAGTTGATTCATGTTTTCGATTGTAGGAGTGAAAAGTCGGTACTCTCAAGAAACCCTTTCGGAAATCAATATCTTGTTTGGGCAGTAATTTCTTCTTTAGTGCTTGTACTGGTTGTCATATATTATCCGCCATTACAACCTGTTTTCCACACCCTGCCGATTTTAGCAAAGGATTGGCTGTTAATCATGGGATTATCCTCCGTTCCAACTTTTTTACTAGCGGGTTCATTTTTATTAAGAAAAACAAAATAAAGTATGATATAATCCAAAAGGTAGTAGAGGAAACACTCTATTACCTTTTTTGACTAACCGATCACATATGATTGGATGTGTATACAGAATGGTTATTAGCATGACAGGCTTTGGAAGAAGTAAAAAGGAATCGGGGGCATTTTCAGTAAATGTTGAGGTGAAAACCGTTAACCACCGATTTTGTGAATTTAATATTCGAATGCCAAGGCAGCTTTTGAAAATTGAAGATAAGATGAAGAAAAAATTAAATCAGCATATCCGCCGCGGTAGAGTTGAGGTTTATGTGACCATCGAAGGGGAAAGTGCTGTTACCCGCAAAATCCATGTTGACTGGAAATTAATAGAGGAATATTACCAATTTATTAATAGTGCCCGTGAAAAGTATGAGCTTGATGGAAAGGTAACCCTTCAGGATTTACTAAATAATAGTGAACTTATACATATTGAAGAAAGTGAATCAGGGAATGAAGAGCTTGAAAATTTAGTCCTCACTGCAACAGAGGAAGCTGTCATTTTATTAAAACAAATGAGGCAGGCTGAAGGGGAGGAACTTAAAAAGGACTTGCTCTCCGCACTAACTCAATTAGAGAAAAATATAGGTGCACTTCAAGAGTTTGCTCCATTAGTTCTTCAAAACTATCAAGAGCGGCTAATGAAACGAATGGAAGAGCTGGTAAAGGGTCAAATAGACGAAACAAGGATTCTAACAGAAGTTGCTGTATTTGCCGATAAGGCAGATATTAATGAAGAAATTACACGTCTAAAAAGCCATATCGGTCAATTCATTCAAACACTAAATGAACAGGAACCTATTGGCAGAAAACTTGACTTCCTTGTGCAGGAAATGAATAGAGAAGCAAATACAATCGGATCCAAGGCAAATGATGCGGGCATTGCCAAGAAGGTAGTGGAAATCAAAAGTTTGCTTGAAAAATTAAAGGAACAGGTTCAAAATATCGAGTAGTACCTGTTTAGAAAAGGATTTCCACGGTCAAAATATATTATTAATGATTGGATGAGAGACATGTTAATTAAATTGATTAATATTGGATATGGAAATATTGTTTCGGCCAATCGAATTATTTCGATCGTTAGTCCGGAATCTGCTCCAATAAAAAGAATAATTCAGGATGCCCGCGATCGTGGCTCCTTGATTGATGCAACATATGGACGACGTACACGTGCTGTGATTGTGATGGATAGCGATCATGTTATTTTATCAGCGGTCCAGCCAGAAACGGTGGCACATCGATTAGCCGACCGTGATGAAATTATTGATGAAGGGTAGGATGTAAGAAATATGCAGGAAAAAGGATTGCTTATCGTACTTTCGGGGCCATCAGGGGTAGGGAAAGGTACGGTCCGAAGGGAAATTTTTTCACATCCTGGTAATGCCTTTGAATACTCCATTTCCATGACAACTCGCAAGCCTCGTGAAGGTGAGGTAGATGGAGTCGATTATTTCTTTAAGTCACGGGAAGAATTCGAAAAATTAATCGACCAAGGGAAGTTATTGGAATATGCCGAGTTTGTCGGGAATTATTATGGTACACCTGTAGATTATGTGAGAGAAACACTTGATTCTGGAAAAGATGTTTTTTTGGAAATTGAAGTAAAAGGTGCCCGCCAGGTCCGTGAAAAATTTCCGGAAGGATTATTTATCTTTTTAATGCCGCCAAGTCTATCTGAATTAAAAAACCGGATTGTGACACGCGGAACCGAAACAGAGGACTTAATTCATAATCGTATGCTGTCTGCACGGGAAGAAATTGAAATGATGGAATTATACGATTATGTTGTGGAAAATAATCAGGTTGAGCTCGCTTGTGAACGAGTTAAGGCCATTATTATGGCAGAACATTGTCGCAGAGAACGAGTAGAGCATCGCTATAAAAAATTGCTGGAGGTTGAATAGAATGTTATATCCTTCTATTGATTCATTACTTGAAAAAATTGACTCAAAATATTCGCTTGTTTCTGTGGCGGCAAAACGTGCCCGAGTTATGCAGCAAGCAAGAAATGAAAAATTACCTAAATATGTTTCCTATAAGTTTGTGGGAAAAGCGCTTGAGGAAATATATAGTGGTGAACTTACTTACCGCATTTCCAAAAAAGCTGAAACTTCAGCGGAATAATTTAGATTTATTCCTTAAGGAAATCATAAAAAGAAGGTCTGACGGCAAAGGGACTCCTTATGTGTCAGGCTTTTTTATTTTGGGAGTGTTAAAGGTCAAGTTATTTTTAAAACAATGTCGCATTTTGTTGAAAAAAAGAGGAAATAGATGAAAAATTAACGGTTTTCTAGCATAATAAAAGAAATGACAAAGTGTGGAATAGAAGCGGGGGTTCTTTATGTTACAGGATAAAAAAATCGTATTATGTGTTTCAGGGGGAATAGCTGTATATAAAGCTGCTGCCTTAACAAGCAAATTAGTACAGGCAGGCGCACAGGTGAAAGTGATTTTGAGTGAGTCTGCTGCAAAATTTGTAACCCCATTAACCTTTCAGGCATTATCACGGAATGAAGTCTATATAGATACTTTTGATGAAAAAGACCCAAGTGTTATAGCCCATATCAATCTTGCAGATTGGGCGGACCTGATTCTCGTTGCACCTGCAACCGCCAATACAATCGCAAAGCTTGCAAATGGACTTGCGGACAATATGCTGACAACTACATTATTAGCAACGCAAGCACCTGTATGGATTGCACCGGCCATGAACGTACATATGTATGACCATCCGGCTGTGAAAAAAAATCTCGCTATTTTAGCGGAGTATGGGTATCAGTTTATTGAACCAAGTGAAGGCTATCTTGCCTGCGGTTATATTGGAAAAGGACGCTTAGAAGAGCCTGAAAAAATAGTAGAGTTGCTACAGTTGTATTTTCAAAAAGACGCTCCCTTACTTAAGGGGAAAAACGTAGTCATTACTGCAGGGCCGACAAGGGAAAAAATTGATCCGGTCCGGTTTATTTCGAATCACTCGACAGGAAAAATGGGTTATGCTCTTGCAGAACAGGCTAGAAAAAATGGAGCAAAGGTGGTTCTGATTTCCGGACCGGTTTTCTTGCCAGATCCTGCTGGAATAAAGGTAGTAAAAGTAGAAAGCGCGGAGGAAATGTACAAGGCAGCACTCCGGTTTTTTGACGATGCCGATGTTGTGGTTAAAACGGCTGCAGTTGCCGATTACCGCCCAAAAATGATCCATGAACAAAAGGTTAAAAAACAACCGGGGGACGCGGTAATTGAACTTGAAAGGACCAAGGACATTTTAGCTGAGCTTGGAAAAAGGAAAAATAAGCAGGTACTGATTGGCTTTGCTGCTGAAACCAATAATGTAGAGGAATATGCCCGCAAAAAATTATATAGCAAAAATGCAGATTTAATTGTTGCCAATAATGTTAAGGCAGAGGGCGCGGGGTTTGGAACAGAAACGAATATTGTCACGCTGTTTAAACGGGACGGAACGGTTAAGGAATTGCCAATCATGTCTAAACAAGCCGTTGCTGAAAAAATTATTGAAGAAATTTCCTCGATACTAAAGGACTTGGCTGAAAATGAAAATTGCTAGTGTTATTGTCGATGTCCCGACAAAACAAACTGATAAGCCTTTTGATTATTTAATTCCGGACCAATGGAAGGATACTATACAACCGGGAATGAGGGTAATTGTTCCATTTGGTCCCAGAAAGATACAAGGGTTTGTAACGGAGCTGAAAAACCAATCAGAATTTAAACAGTTGAGAGAAATATGTGAGCCGATGGACCTTGAACCGGTTTTAAATAAAGAATTACTGGAGCTTGGAAACTGGCTGACGGAACACACTCTTTGTTTTAAGATTTTTGCGTATCAAGCGATGCTGCCCGCAGCTTTAAAAGCAAAATATCAGAAAAAAGTAAAACTTGCCAGCAGGACCAAGCTTAATGATTTACCGGAGCCTCTTCCGCTATTCTTTCATCAAGACGGAACTATTCATTGGGACGAGGCATTAAAGTCCGGGATTGTACCTAAGCTTCAGCGGGAAGCGGCGAAAGGCCATCTTGAGGTGATCTATGAGGTAAAGGGTAAACTCAAAAAAAAACAAATTAAAATGATCCGACCATTGCTTCCTCTACCTGAATTAACAGCTGAAATGGCACAAATACCGGCAAGGGCCGCAAAGCAAAAAGAAGTACTCAGGTATTTTATTGAAAACTATCGTGAAATTGAACTAAAACAATTATTGGATGACTTACATACCACTAAGAGCACAGTCAATGCATTAATTGAAAAGAAAATTCTTTTTGAAAGGGATGCAGAAGTTTATCGAGACCCATTTGAGCATCGAACATTTGAACGGACTTTCAGCTTACCGTTAACTGAGCACCAGCAGAAAGCTATTGGGCCGATTTTAAATTCTATCAATGAAGATCAGCATGAGGTTTTTTTACTTTATGGTGTTACCGGTAGTGGTAAAACCGAAATCTATCTGCAATCGATTCAGGATTGCCTTGAAAAGGGAAAAGAAGCGATTGTCCTTGTGCCTGAAATAGCGCTCACTCCGCAAATGGTGAATCGCTTCAAAGGAAGGTTTGGAAATCTTGTCGCGGTTATGCACAGCGGATTGTCAGCCGGAGAAAAATACGATGAATGGCGGAAAATTTTACGCCGTGAAGTGAGTGTAGTGGTCGGAGCACGATCAGCCATCTTTGCTCCTTTTGAAAACCTGGGAATTATCATTATCGATGAGGAACATGAAACAAGTTATAAGCAGGAGGACATGCCGCGTTATCATGCGCGTGATGTTGCCATTAAACGTGCGGAAACCTATAATTGTCCGGTCGTACTCGGAAGTGCTACCCCCTCTTTGGAATCATTTGCCCGTGCTCAGAAAAGGGTGTATAAGCTCTTGTCACTTCCAAGCAGGATGAATAATCAAGCCCTTCCATCAGTGGAAATCATTGATATGCGCGAGGAATTGCGGGAAGGAAATCGTTCTATGTTTTCACGAAGCTTATTCGATAAGTTGAAGGATCGTATAGAAAAAAAGCAACAATCAGTTTTATTTTTAAATAAACGAGGACATTCATCGTTTGTGATGTGTCGGGATTGTGGTTATGTAATTAATTGTCCGAATTGCGATATATCCTTAACCTACCATCGTGCAAGTGAACAAATGAAATGCCACTATTGTGGATATGAAAGCTATGTACCGAAGCAATGTCCGGAATGCTTAAGTGAACATATCCGGTATTTTGGGACTGGTACTCAGAAAGTGGAGGCAGAACTCGGAAAAATTCTGCCTGAGGCAAGAATTATTCGTATGGACGTAGATACGACCGGCCGAAAAGGGGCACATGAAAAACTTTTACAAGAGTTTCAGGATGGAAAAGCCGATATTCTTTTAGGGACGCAAATGATAGCAAAGGGACTTGATTTTCCCAACATTACGCTTGTTGGCGTCCTTTCAGCTGATACGATGCTTCATCTTCCCGATTTCCGCTCCTCTGAGAAAACCTTTCAGTTACTAACACAGGTTAGCGGGAGGGCAGGTAGGCACAAATTGCCTGGAGAGGTAATTATTCAAACCTATACCCCAGAGCATTATAGTGTTGAACTTGCGGGTACTCAGGATTATGATCTTTTTTACAATAGAGAAATGATGGTTCGAAAAGTTCATCATTACCCGCCATTTTACTATTTAACCCTTATTACCGTCAGTCATGAGCAGTTGATGACAGTCGTTTCAGTAACGGAGAAAATTGCAGGTTATGTCCGCTCACGGGTATCGAATGAAACGGTTGTTTTAGGACCGACTGCCTCGCCTATTCCCCGTATTAATAATAGATATCGCTATCAATGTTTGATAAAATACAAGCGGGAGAAAGACCTTTCTAGAACGCTTAAAACAATTCTTGATCAATATCAAAAAGATATGGCCCATGGATTACAAGTCTCGATTGATTTAAATCCGTTTATTTTGATGTAGGCTGCTTGATTATATGACGTTTTCGATTATGAATAGAAACTTTTGGTGAAAATAAGTAGTAATAATATTCTTATTTTTTATCCTATATACAACCAAATATAGGGAGGAACAGATTTGACAATACGTAAAATTGTAAATTACCCTGCAGAAATTTTAGAGCAGCCTTGTAAACCTGTCATAAAGTTTGACCGGAAGCTTGGAAAATTACTGGATGATATGTATGATACAATGATTCAATATGATGGAGTTGGGCTGGCAGCCCCGCAAATAGGTCTTGACGTGAGAATAGCCATTGTTGATATTGATGATGAACATGGAACGATTGAAATGATTAATCCAAGGCTCATAGAGGCCAACGGGGAACAAACAGGACCTGAAGGCTGTTTAAGTTTTCCAGGCCTTTTTGGAGATGTCACAAGAGCTAATTATGTAAAGATAGAAGCCTTAAATAGAAAAGGGAAAAAGTATACGTTTGAAGCAGAAGGATTCCTTGCCCGGGCGATTCAGCATGAAATGGATCATCTTGATGGAGTTTTGTTCACTTCAAAGGTCATCAGATATCTTGAGGAAGAAGAGTTAAAAGGAGTAGAACCGGAATGACCAAAATTGTTTTTATGGGTACGCCTGATTTTTCCGTACCAGTATTGCGCCGAATCATCGATGATGGCTATGAAGTTATTGGGGTGGTGACTCAGCCGGACCGCCCTGTTGGCAGAAAAAAAGTGTTAACTCCTCCGCCTGTGAAAGTAGAGGCATTAAAGCATAAAATTCCAGTGTATCAGCCTGAAAGAATCCGAGAAAAAGAAGAACTTGAAAAAATTCTGGCACTTGAGCCGGACTTAATTGTTACTGCAGCATTTGGACAAATTTTACCAAAAGCACTTTTAGAAGCTCCATCACTAGGGTGCATTAATGTTCATGCTTCCCTGCTTCCGGAACTTCGCGGTGGTGCTCCCATTCACTATGCGATTATTCAAGGAAAAAAGAAAACGGGAATTACGATAATGTATATGGTGGAAAAACTTGATGCCGGAGATATCTTAACGCAAGTCGAAGTCCCAATAACGGATGAAGACAATGTGGGTACACTCCACGACAAATTAAGTAAAGCAGGTGCGGACCTCCTATCAGAAACAATTCCAAAGTTGTTAGCAGACAATCTTACTCCGATTCCGCAAGAGGATGCTGCAGCGAGCTTTGCCTCCAACATAAAACGTGAGCAGGAAAAAATTGATTGGGGCAAAACAGGGGAAGAAATCTATAATCATATTCGCGGTTTAAATCCTTGGCCGGTTGCTTTTACATTGATGAATGGCCAAGTTCTTAAGATTTGGGAGGCTGAAAAGGTATCTGGTACGAAAAGTGAGATACCTGGTTTAATCGTCGGAATCGAACCGGATGGTTTAGTGGTTAGTACCGGAAATAAAACCGCGATTAAAATAACTGAACTTCAGCCTTCCGGTAAAACAAAAATGACGGGTAAAGATTTTTTACGAGGAGCAGGTTCAAAAATTTCCACTGGCGTGAGACTTGGAGAGTAATATGACATCAAAAAGAAAAAATGTGCGTGAAGCTGCAATGGATTTGCTGGCAGCAATAGAAAAAAATCAAGCTTACAGCAACTTATTATTAAATAGTACAATTGAGAAAAATCAAATACCTTCTATAGATATAGGGCTATTAACAGAATTAACCTATGGAACGCTTCAAAGAAAAATGGCGTTGGATTTCTTTTTAAAACCCTTTATTAAAAATAGCAAGAAACTAGAAAACTGGGTGCCGCATCTTTTAAGATTGACGCTATACCAAATGGTTTACCTTGATAAAATTCCGGATCGGGCAGCAATCCATGAAGCAGTTGAAATTGCTAAGAAGCGCGGCCACAAGGGAATCGCCGGTTTGGTAAATGGTGTACTTCGCAGTATCCAACGCGAAGGTCTTTCAGCCCTTGACGAGATTAATGATCCAATAGAGCGGCTTTCTATCGAGACAAGTCATCCAGCATGGCTTGTTTCTAGATGGGTGGACCAATTTGGCTATGAAAAAACAAGAGAAATGTGTGAAATGAACGTCTTGGCTCCATTACAAACGGCAAGAGTTAATCTGACAAAAACCACCGTTAGAGAATGTATCGAGGAACTTGATGAGGAAGGATTCCTAATTGAAAAGAGTCCGATTATTCCGGAAGCGATTCGCTCATTGAAGGGAAACTTAGCCTCATCAAAAGCTTTTCAGACGGGTAAGCTTACGATTCAAGATGAAAGCTCAATGCTTGCTGCTTATGCTTTAGGTGCTAAAGAAAATGAGAAAATTTTAGATGCTTGTGCAGCCCCAGGTGGGAAAAGTACACACATTGCTGAAAAAATGCAAAGTACAGGTGTTATATATTCGATTGATTTGCATGAACATAAAGTTAAATTAATTCAAGACAATGCTAAGCGTTTACGTTTGGGTAATATTAAAACAATAGTAATGGATTCAAGGGGTGTTGGAGAAGAATATCCTGCAGAATCATTTGATCGGATTTTACTGGATGCACCATGCTCAGGTCTAGGTGTAATCAGAAGAAAACCTGATATGAAATATACGAAAAAAGAAGAGGATATCCTACATTTAAGCAAGATTCAACAAACATTATTAAATGCTGTTTCACCTTTAGTGAAAAAAGGTGGAATCCTAGTCTATAGTACCTGTACTGTTGATAAAGAGGAAAATGAGAAGACATTAGAGACGTTTTTACAGGATCATCCCGATTTTGCGGGAGATATGACCTTTAAAGACCGTATGCCCGAAGCCATTCAACCTTTGATTACTGGTTTTGATTTACAAATCTTCCCACAGGATTTCGGATCGGATGGCTTTTATATTTCAGTTTTAAGAAAGAAGGGGTAACCGTTGGAACAACTAAAAACAACTAAGACTCAAACAACATTGGACAACAAAAAAACATCTATTTATTCTTTGCAGCTCCATGAATTAAAGGAATGGCTCTCAGAAAACGGAGAAAAGCCATTTCGAGCAGAGCAAATCTTTGATTGGTTATATAAAAAACGAATTACCTCGTTTGAAGAGATGAGTAATTTATCAATAGATCTGAGGGAAAAACTCGAACATCATTTTGTTGTCACCACATTAAAAACCGTTATTCAACAAACATCATCTGATGGCACGATTAAATTTTTATTTGAACTGCATGATGGCTATTCCATCGAAACAGTGCTCATGCGGCATGACTACGGGAACTCGGTTTGCGTTACCACACAGGTAGGATGCCGAATCGGCTGTACCTTTTGTGCATCGACGCTTGGCGGGTTAAAAAGACATTTAGAAGCAGGAGAGATCGTTGCGCAGGTTGTAAATGTGCAGCAGGCACTTGATGAAACAGATGAAAGAGTAAGTTCGGTTGTGATTATGGGGATTGGAGAACCGTTTGATAATTATGATAACATGCTTTCCTTCCTTAAAATCATTAATCATGATAAAGGTTTGAATATTGGTGCACGTCACATTACCGTTTCCACTAGCGGAATTATTCCGAAAATTTATCAATTTGCTGATGAAGATATGCAGATTAATTTTGCTATTTCCCTGCATGCCCCAAATACTGAATTAAGATCGAGATTAATGCCAATCAATAAAGCATATAAACTTGATGACTTAATGAAAGCGGTACGGTATTATATCGATAAGACGGGAAGACGGATCAGCTTTGAATACGGACTTTTTGGCAGTGTCAATGATTCTGTAGAACATGCTGAAGAACTTGCTTCATTGTTAAAGGGGATTAAATGCCATGTAAATCTTATCCCTGTTAACTATGTTCCGGAACGTGATTATGTCCGTACTCCAAAAAATCAAATTTTTGCCTTTGAAAAAACGCTTAAAAAGCGTGGAATAAATGTTACAATTCGCCGAGAGCACGGTCATGATATTGATGCAGCATGTGGACAACTTCGTGCAAAGGAGCGGAAAGAGGAGACGAGGTGAAGATAAGTGAAAGCTTTTTTTAAAACCGATCAAGGTAGAGTTCGTCAAAATAATGAAGATAATGGCGGCGTTTTTCAAAATAAGGATGGGCACTTTCTTGCGATTGTAGCAGATGGGATGGGCGGCCACTTGGCTGGTGATATAGCCAGTGAAATGACCGTTCGGCACCTAAAGGATTTATGGGAGCAAGCAGAAGGATTACAAACAGCGGATCAGGCCGAAGAGTGGCTTAAAACGCATATTAATCAAGTGAATAAGCTGTTGTTTGAGCATTCAAAAAATAATCCGGAGTGTGAGGGGATGGGAACGACCATCGAGGCAATTATTGCGACAGATCGTTTTACATCCGTTGCACACGTCGGAGACAGCAGGTCGTATATTTTAAATGAGAGCGGATTTCAACAGTTGACAGAGGATCATACACTAGTAAATGAATTGGTCCGCTCTGGGCAGATTTCAAAAGAAGATGCAGAACATCACCCAAGAAAGAACGTAATCCTTAGGGCTTTAGGAACAGAGCAGGAGATAAAAATTGATTTCAAAACAATCATGTTTGAGGAAGGTGATTTCCTTCTTTTATGCTCAGATGGTCTGTCAAATAAAGTAAAAGAACAGGAAATGATTCAAATTCTCCAAAATGAAGAAATTCTAGAGGAAAAAGCAGAAACACTTATTAAAATAGCCAATGATAATGGCGGCGAAGATAATATCACCCTAATCATAGTAGCGTTCGATGATGAGAATGAAAGAGGGTGAAAATAAATGATTATTGGGAAAAGAATAAGCGGCCGCTATAAGATCCTTGAAATGATCGGCGGAGGTGGAATGGCAAATGTTTATTTAGCGCATGATATGATTTTAGATCGCGATGTTGCAGTCAAAATCCTGCGTCTTGATTTTGCCAATGATGAGGAATTTATTCGTCGATTTCATCGAGAAGCCCAATCCGCAACCAGTCTAGTCCATCCCAATATCGTTAGTATTTACGATGTAGGTGAAGAAGATTCCATTTATTATATAGTCATGGAATATGTAGATGGCCAAACATTAAAGCAATACATACAGGGACGGTCAGCACTTCATATGGAAGAGGCAATTGATATCATGAAACAATTGACCTCGGCAATTTCCCATGCCCATCAAAATCATATTATTCACCGGGATATTAAACCACATAATATTTTAATTGATCGAAATGGGAATGTAAAAATCACAGATTTTGGGATTGCGATGGCGTTAAGTGCTACCAGTATTACGCAAACAAACTCTGTTTTAGGTTCTGTTCATTATTTATCACCGGAACAGGCTAGAGGCGGCATGGCGAACCGGAAATCAGATATTTATTCACTTGGTATTGTGATGTTTGAATTATTAACTGGAAGACTGCCATTTTCGGGTGAGTCGGCTGTTTCAATTGCTTTGAAGCATCTTCAATCGGAAACTCCTTCGGTTCGCAGATGGTATGCAAACATCCCTCAAAGTGTTGAAAATATTGTTTTAAAAGCAACAGCAAAGGATCCTTTCCACCGCTATAACAGTGTAGAAGAAATGGAGGAGGATCTAAGAACCGCTTTAAACCCGGAAAGAATGAATGAGCGAAAATTTGTTGTCCCCATTGATGAGGAAGCAACGAAGGCGATACCGGTCATTACAAATGATCGTCCTTATCAAAATCTTGATGAAACATTAGTCCATAATACCGATAAAAATACCATTAAACCGAATGAACCTGTAAAAATTGGAAATGACAAAAAGAAACGTAAAAAATGGCCGATTATCTTAATTTCTACTTTTATTATACTTGCACTTCTTGGACTTTTTTCTTTTTTAGTTTTACCAGGCCTATTATCTACAAAAGATATTAAAATCCCGGATGTTAGCGGAATGAATGTTAATGATGCAGTTTCAAAGCTTAAGTTAGAAGGTCTTCAAGCAGGTGAAAAAATAGAAATAACCGATGAAAAAGTAGTGGAAGGGCATGTCATAAAAACAGACCCGGAGGCTGGAAATACGGTAAAAGAAAATCAAAAAGTTACGATTTATATTAGTTCAGGAAAAGAAAAATATGAACTGTCTGATTATACTGGGCGCCTATATAATGATGTCGTTCAATTTTTAGAAAGTAAAAACTTTAAAGATATCCTTAAAACTGAAGTTTATTCGGATAGTGACCCCGGGACCATTATCAACCAAAATCCCGGTAGCGGAGAAAATATTGTACCTGAGGAAACAGTCCTGCAGTTTGAGGTAAGTAAGGGACCGGAGAGAATTACTTTAAAAGACTTGAGGCAATATACAAAAAAAGCGGCAGAGGACTATGCGGATGAGTCAGGATTTGACATTGATACCTCGGAAGAACGATATGATGACAAGATCCCGGAAGGTATGGTTATTTCTCAATCGCCTGATCCAGGGGCACAATTACAGAAGGGTGATCATATTTCTGTCGTTATCTCTAAGGGGCAAGAGGAAAAACCGCCTAAGAATGTTCCAATTGAATTGAACATCCCATATGAACCTGCAACACCGGGTACACCACAGGAGATTCGAATCTATATTGAAGATATGAATCATAGTATGACAGAACCGGCTGAAAGTTTTGCCATTACCCAGGATACAAAAAAAATGATTGAATTAGAAATTCCTTATGGTAAAAAAGCAGGGTATAAAGTGATTCGTGATAACCAAGTAATTATTGATGAAAATAGGAAATACTCTGATGATGAGGAACAATAAGCTGAGTAACTTGAATAAATCATGATTATAAAATCATTAATATGAACAAGTAAGGAACAGGCAAGGAGTGTTGCTATGCCAGAAGGCAAAATTGTCAAAGCATTAAGTGGTTTTTATTATGTTCTTCACAATGAAGAACTAATTCAATGCCGCGGAAGAGGGGTTTTTCGCAAAAATAAGATTACCCCTTTGGTTGGCGATGAAGTCATTTTTCAAGCCGAAAATGATCTAGAAGGATATATCCTTGAGGTAAAGCAAAGGAAAAATGAGTTAATTCGTCCGCCCATTGCAAATGTAGATCAGGCTATTCTTGTTTTTTCAGCGGTTGAACCAGACTTTAGCACAGCTTTATTAGACCGTTTTCTTGTCCTGGTTGAATTTAATCATATTCAGCCGCTTATTTGTATTTCGAAAATGGACCTTACAACAGAGGAAGAATTACAAACCATTTCGGAATATGCGGAGCAGTATCAAAAGGCCGGCTATGAAGTCATCCTTACTTCATCGGAAACAGAGACGGGGATTGAACGGCTAAACCCGCATGTTGAGAATAAAATATCTGTTTTTGCCGGCCAATCGGGTGTAGGAAAATCATCCTTATTAAATGTCCTGCGGCCAGACCTCGAATTAAAAACCAATGATATTTCAACACATCTTGGCAGGGGAAAGCACACAACAAGGCATGTTGAGTTAATTAAAATCGGCAATGGGCTGATAGCTGATACTCCTGGTTTCAGTTCATTGGAGTTTACCAATATAGAGGCTGAGGATTTGACTTTTTGTTTTCCCGAAATAGCAAAGGCGAGTGAAAATTGTAAATTTCGCGGCTGCCTTCATGTAAGTGAGCCAAAGTGCGGGGTGAAAGCCGGGGTAGATTTAGGAGAAATTCCAACCTATCGTTATGAACATTATTTGGATTTTCTAAAGGAAATTAAAGAGAGAAAGCCGAGGTACTAACCATGGTAAAAATTGCACCTTCAATCCTTTCAGCGGATTTTTCTAAATTGGGAGAAGAAATTTTGGCGGTAGAAAAAGCTGGAGCGGATTATATTCATGTTGATGTCATGGACGGACATTTCGTGCCAAATATCACGATTGGTCCTTTAATTGTTGAAGCAATTCGTCCCGTTACAAAACTGCCGCTTGATGTCCATTTAATGATTGAAAATCCCGACCAATATATCGAAACATTTGTAAAGGCGGGAGCAGATATTATCACCGTGCATGTAGAGGCTTGCCGTCATCTCCATCGTACCATCCATCATATCAAATCTTTAGGGGTTAAAGCTGGGGTTGTTTTAAATCCAGCGACTCCTGTGGAGACGATACAGCATATTATTGCAGATGTTGATATGGTATTATTAATGTCCGTTAACCCTGGTTTTGGGGGGCAAAAATTTATTCCTGAGGTTCTGCCTAAAATAAAAAAGGTAAAAGAACTAGCGGAGCATAAGGGTCAGGAGCTTGAAATTGAAATTGATGGCGGAGTAAACCCTGAAACCGCTAAACTTTGCATTGAAGCAGGAGCAAATGTCCTTGTTGCAGGGTCAGCGGTCTATAATGAAGATGACTATGCAAGAGCAATATCAAGAATTAGAGGTTAGTAAGGAGAGAAGCCGGCGAAAGCTGGCTTTTTGCTTCCGGAAAGAAGGTTGTTTGTATGATTATCAATATCCTGGCTGGAGGCCCTGAAGAGGAACTCCCCGAATTAGCCCTTTTTTCAGAATCAGATGTGGTATGGGTAGGAGTGGATCGTGGAGTTTATCAACTATTAAAACGAAACATTACTCCTGAAATTGCTTTTGGCGACTTTGATTCGGTTACACCCGAAGAACTGGTTTTTATCGAAAGTAAAGTAAATCATCTAAATCGGTTTAAACCGGAAAAAAATGAAACAGATATGGAACTGGCGTTGGACTGGGCTTTAAAACAAAACCCAGTTAAAATCCGACTATTTGGAGCAACCGGGGGCAGGCTTGATCATTTATTTGCCAATGTCCAATTATTACTCCACTCTTTATTACAGAAAAATCAGACATCTGTTTACATAATTGATCGACTCAATGAGGTTTGGGTAAAGGGGCCGGGAAGCTTTCAAATTGAAAAAAGATCCGATAAAAAATACATTTCGTTTATTCCTGCTACTCCAAACGTTGAAAACCTTACCCTTGAAGGCTTTAAATATCCATTAAAAAATCGTCATATTTCCCTCGGGTCCACACTATGTATTAGTAATGAACTTAATAGTGAATATGGTACTTTTTCATTTACTGAAGGCATATTAATAATCATAAGAAGTCATGATTAAGATGGTACTGATTTCATTCGATTGAATAATATGGTAAGGGCTTTTGAAAAAAAGAGATGTGGATGACGTTGAGGAGGGACAATATGAAATTCTATACCATTAAACTGCCGAAATTTTTAGGTGGACTTGTCCGAGCCATGATAGGGGCTTTTAACAAAAAAGAATAGAGATATTTATAATTTTCAGCGCCCGTTTACGGGTGCTTTTTGTTTTAAGGAAGTATGAAAATTTTTAAAAAAGAAAAGGCATCCTAAATGGATGCCCAATCAAAACATTATTAAACGCGTTCTACTTTACCAGATCTTAACGCTCTTGCAGAAACCCAAACACGCTTAGGCTTTCCGTCAACAAGGATACGTACTTTTTGTAAGTTAGCACCCCATGTACGCTTGTTAGCGTTCATAGCGTGAGAACGTGCGTTACCAGTCGTGGTTTTCTTTCCAGTTACAACACATTTACGTGGCATAATGATTTCCCTCCTTAACACCAAAAGCTTTATACAGCATTTACATATTCAGATGCTTCCATCTGGATATAGAAAAATGGACGTGCCATATTTTCTAGCCTAAAGATACCTTAATAATTTATCATACAACCCGTACGATTGCAATACTTGTTAGGAAAGGTTTCAAGAAAAATTCCTTGACATCCATTGTTATTAAAAGCTCATAATATGAGGAATGACTTTAATTATTCTAGCGACTATAGTAAAATGACTGTAGTCAAGGAGCAATTTCCAAAAGGGGGAACGATTCATGTCCATTGAATTAAAAACAAAGTTCGGACAAATTGATATTTCAAATGAAGTAATCGCTACCATCGCTGGAGGAGCAGCAATCGATTGTTATGGAATCGTCGGTATGGCTTCAAAAAATCAAATTAAAGACGGTCTTACGGAAATATTAAGAAAAGAGAATTTTACACGTGGAGTTATTGTTCGCCAAGATAATGAGGAAGTACATATTGATATGTATATAATTGTCAGCTATGGAACGAAAATTTCCGAGGTTGCCCACAACGTGCAATCAAAGGTTAAATACACCCTCGATAAAACTGTTGGACTTGCCGTTGACTCGGTAAATATTTACGTTCAGGGAGTTCGAGTGACGAACCCATAAGTTCGTGTTACGAACCTCTGTAAGGAGGAAGGTTTGTGTCAATAACAGCTTTAGATGGAAAACGTTTTGCAGAAATGGTGATACAAGGAGCAAATCACCTGTCTGCAAATGCAAAAATGGTTGATGCGTTAAACGTTTTTCCCGTGCCTGATGGTGATACCGGTACAAATATGAACTTATCCATGACCTCAGGGGCAAAGGAAGTTAGAAATAATGTTCAGGAACATATTGGAAAGGTAGGCGTGGCTCTCTCAAAGGGATTACTAATGGGTGCACGCGGGAACTCAGGAGTGATTCTTTCTCAATTATTCCGTGGTTTCGCCAAGGCGGTTGAAACTAAACCCTACATTTCGGGCAAGGATTTTGCGCAAGCATTAGAATCCGGGGTTGAAACAGCTTATAAAGCAGTTATGAAACCAGTTGAGGGGACAATTCTAACAGTTGCAAAGGATTCCGCAAAAAAGGGAGTTCAGGCCGCTCAAAAAACTGATGATGTAATCACAATTATGGAGGAGGTTTTAAAGGAGGCGAAAGCTTCTTTAAAACGGACACCGGATTTACTTCCTGTTTTGAAGGAAGTCGGAGTGGTTGATAGTGGTGGTCAAGGGTTAGTATTTGTCTATGAAGGATTCTTAGCAGAACTAAAAGGAGAAAAGCTTCCGGATTCACCTGCCGCTCTTCCTTCAATGGATGAGATGGTTAATGCCGAACATCATAAGAGTATACAAGGTCATATCAATACAGAAGATATCGTATTTGGCTACTGTACCGAATTCATGGTGAAATTTGAAAGTGATAAGGCAGTGAAACACCCCTTTAAAGAAGAAGTGTTTCGGACGGATCTTAGCAAATTAGGAGATTCATTACTCGTCATTGCGGACGAAGAACTAGTTAAAGTGCATATCCACTCTGAGAAGCCGGGAGAAGTTTTAACTTACGGGCAACGTTATGGAAGCCTTATCAATATGAAAATAGAAAACATGCGGCAGCAGCATTCCAATATTGTCGGTGAAACTCATACCCCGCTGGTTTCTGATAAACAAAACATCCAAAAAGAAAAATCAGAATTTGGAATTGTTACAGTTTCAATGGGTTCCGGTATTGCAGAATTATTCAAGAGTATCGGAGCAAATGCAGTAATTGAGGGCGGCCAGACAATGAACCCGAGTACCGAGGATATTGTGAAAGCTGTTAAGGAAGTCAATGCAAAAAAGGTCTATATATTACCAAATAATAAAAATATTATTATGGCTGCACAGCAGGCTGCAGATATTACAGAAGAAGACATCTATGTGATTCCGTCTAAAACGGTCCCTCAAGGATTAGCAGCATTATTAGCTTTTAATCCTTCCACAGATGCAGAGACGAATAATACGGCAATGCAGGATGCTATGCAGCATGTGAAAACGGGACAAATTACATTTGCCGTCCGTGATACGCAAATTGATGGTTTAGAAATTGAAAAAGATGATTTCATGGGAATTGCCGAAGGGGAAATTATCGTAAAAAACAAAGGGAAAATTAAAGCGGCTGAAGAACTGCTTGTTAAAATGCTCGATGATGATTCAGAAATCCTGACGATTCTTTACGGTGAAGATGTAACCGAAGCGGAAGTGAAAATGCTTGCAGAATATGTGAAAGGGCAGTATCCAGACGTGGAAATTGAGATTCACTACGGTGCTCAGCCATTATATTCTTTTATCTTTTCAATTGAATAAGGAACAGATACAATAGAAGGGGGAGACCCCTTCTTTTTATGTGCAAAGAATGGAATCGTCCCTCTGAAAATTTTCTTAAAATAATTTTGACCGATAGATAGTTTAAACATAAGGGAGAGAACTCATTTGAAATATAGAAGTGTGTTTGACATTATTGGACCTGTTATGATAGGGCCATCAAGTTCACATACGGCAGGAGCGGCGCGAATCGGCAGGGTGGCGAGAAGTTTGTTTGGAAGAGAGCCGAAATGGGCGAACATTTCCTTATATGGCTCTTTTGCTAAAACCTATAAAGGTCATGGGACAGATGTTGCCATCGTTGGTGGATTATTAGATTTTGATACGGATGATGTCCGGATTATTCATGCAATTGATATTGCGAAAGAAAAAGGAATGAAGCTTCGTTTTATTGAGGAAGATGCGGTAACCGATCATCCAAACACAGCACGAATCATTCTGGGTGATCATAATGGGGAGCTTGAACTTGTTGGTATCTCTATTGGCGGGGGTAAAATTGAAATAACCGAGTTAAATGGTTTCGAACTAAAGCTATCAGGCAATCATCCAGCTATTTTAGTGGTTCATAATGACAAATTTGGAACGATTGCAAGCGTTGCCAATACACTTGCCAAATATCAAATCAATATCGGACATATGGAGGTTTCTCGAAAAGAGGTTGGGAAATTGGCCCTTATGACGATTGAAGTAGACCAAAATATTGATGATAAACTAATTAACGAATTAGAACAGCTCCCAAATATATTGAAAGCAACTAAAATTGTAGATTAAACAAAAAGCTCCAGCCCCCTATGTGCTGGAGCTGGACAATAAACAAAAGCGGAAATGGATACACCAAAGAGGAGGAAGGCTTGTGTTTCGAAATGTTGGCGAACTTTTAGAGCTTGCAAATAGTCAAAATAAAAAAATATCAGAAATTATGATTGAACAGGAAGTCACTGTTACCGGCCGTTCCAGAGAAGAGGTTATTGCTTTTATGGACCGTAATTTGCGGGTCATGGAGGAAGCGGTTGAACGTGGAATTAAAGGAGTAAAATCCCACTCAGGGTTAACAGGAGGGGATGCCGTTCTTCTCCAAGCGTATATTCAAAAAGGAAATTTCTTAACAGGGGAAACAGTGCTTGATGCGGTAAGCAAAGCAGTTGCCACAAATGAAGTAAACGCTGCAATGGGGACGATCTGTGCAACGCCTACTGCCGGATCAGCTGGTGTGGTTCCAGGAACATTATTCGCTTTGAAAAATAAATTGAACCCAACGCGTGAACAAATGGTAGCGTTTCTATTTACTGCCGGTGCCTTTGGTTTTGTTGTAGCAAATAACGCTTCTATTTCCGGTGCTGCTGGGGGATGTCAAGCGGAGGTAGGTTCAGCAGCAGGGATGGCTGCGGCAGCCATTGTAGAAATGGCCGGAGGAACTCCTGATCAATGTGCTCAGGCAATGGCCATTACCTTGAAAAATATGCTTGGTCTTGTCTGCGACCCTGTAGCTGGATTAGTTGAGGTACCCTGTGTAAAAAGAAACGCAATGGGTGCTGCGAATGCCATGGTCGCGGCCGATATGGCTTTAGCAGGGGTTACCAGCCGAATCCCTTGTGACGAAGTCATTGACGCAATGTATAAAATCGGTCAAAATATGCCGACTGCATTAAAAGAAACTGCTCAGGGAGGTTTGGCGGCAACACCGACAGGTCGCAAACTAGAAGCGAAGATTTTCGGTATTCCGCTAGAAGAACAGTGAATCCGGAATTAAACCAATCAGTAACTGTTTTAAAAGGAATTGGTGGGGAAACGGCTGAAACCTTGGCAGAAATGAAAATCTATACGATTCATGATTTGTTGGAGTATTTTCCTTATCGTTACCAAGACTATCGACTCCGTGACTTAACGGAGGTTCAGCATGACGAAAAAATTACGGTAGAAGGGAAGGTTCATAGTGAGCCTTCTCTTGCCTATTATGGGAGAAAGAAATCGAAGATTACCATTAGGCTTTTTGTGGACCGATACCTAATCAAGGTGGTTTTTTTTAACCAACCCTATTTAAAAAATAAATTCGTAATCAATGAAACCATTACCGTCACTGGAAAATGGGATGCACACCGGCAAACGATTACGGCTAATGAAATGCAGGTCGGCCCGAATTCGAAAGGGCATGATTTTGAACCTGTATACGCTTTAAGAGGAAAAATGACGACAAAAGGTATGCGGAAGTTTATTAGTCTTGCCTATCAGCAATATGGAAATAAGATTGAAGAAAATCTACCGCTATCACTTTTAAATAAATATCGGCTGCTTGGGCGCCGTGATGCACTTTGGGCCATGCATTTTCCTAATACCTCAGATGATGTCAAGCAGGCAAGACGTCGTTTTGTTTATGAAGAATTCCTTTTGTTCCAACTTAAAATGCAGGCCTTAAGAAAGTTTGAAAGAGAACAATCACCGGGAATATCCCAAAATTATTCGCAGCCAAAATTAAAATCTTTTATTGATGCACTTCCTTTTCCGTTAACCAATGCTCAAAAACGAGTCGTGAATGAAATTTTAGCTGACTTGAAGTCAGGCTTCCGCATGAACCGTTTGTTACAAGGGGATGTCGGTTCAGGAAAAACAGTCGTTGCTGCCATTGGTTTATATTCAAGTGTAACGGCTGGCTTTCAAGGAGCGTTAATGGTACCAACCGAAATATTAGCAGAACAGCATGCTGAATCCCTTAATAGCTTATTAGACCCTTTTGCGATTCGCTGTGAGCTGTTAACTAGTTCCGTAAAAGGGAAACGCAGACGTGAAGTTCTACAGGACTTAGCTGAAGGAAGGGTGGATATTCTAATTGGTACCCATGCGCTCATTCAGGAGGAGGTAACCTTTAAAAATCTTGGTTTTGTGATTACGGATGAGCAGCATCGTTTTGGGGTCGAACAGCGAAGGATATTAAGGGAAAAAGGTGAAAATCCCGACGTATTATTTATGACTGCAACTCCGATTCCCCGTACATTGGCGATAACTGTCTTTGGTGAGATGGATGTATCCATCATTGATGAAATGCCGGCAGGCAGAAAAAAGATTGAAACGTATTGGGCAAAACCTGAGATGCTAGATCGAGTCCTAGGATTTGTTGAAAAAGAACTGGGCAAAGGCCATCAAGCCTATGTTATTTGTCCATTAATCGAAGAATCGGACAAGCTCGATGTTCAAAATGCTATCGATGTTCATACAACCCTTACCCATTACTTTCAAAACCGTTATAAGGTTGGCCTTATGCATGGCCGTTTAAGCTCGGATGATAAGGATAGCGTTATGAAGGCTTTCAGTGCAAATGACGTTCAGATACTTGTTTCTACAACCGTTGTTGAAGTGGGCGTAAATGTTCCAAATGCGACGATGATGGTAATTTACGATGCTGAAAGGTTTGGTCTGTCACAGCTACATCAGCTCAGAGGGCGGGTAGGAAGAGGCAGCGATCAATCCTATTGTGTCTTGCTGGCGGCCCCAAAATCCGAAGTTGGTCAGGAAAGAATGAAAATTATGACTGAAACAAATGATGGCTTTGTTCTAAGCGAAAAAGATTTAGAGCTGCGTGGACCAGGGGATTTCTTTGGAAAAAAACAAAGCGGGATTCCAGAATTTAAAGTAGCAGATATGGTCCATGACTATCGTGCACTAGAAACTGCCAGAAATGATGCAGCATTGTTAATTCAATCAAAAGCGTTTTGGTCATCACCGGAATATAAATTTTTACGGAATGAGCTTGAGTGGTCAGGTGTTTTAGAAGGAGAAAAGCTAGACTAATTCTCATGAATTTAATGAATAATAAAGATGAGAATTGTCTAGCTTCGGCGCCTAGCCTCTCGAGGTTGCTTAGGTCCTGCCGATGAAGTCAAAGAACGACTTCACCGTCAGGCCCTAAAGCCTTGTCGGGGCTGACCAAGGCGCCTTCGCTTTTCTTATAAGCAGATGGCAAGTGTGAAAGTATTTCTTGCAATCTGCTTTTTCTACTTTTATACTACTATTAGTACCTAGTCATAAGAGCTCGGACGGTGTAAAATCATGAGAAGAAATAAAAAAGAACGGCAGCAATTGCTAACCTCTACCATAAAAGAAAATCCATTTACGACGGATGAAGAGCTTGCGGAAAAATTTCAAGTCAGTGTTCAAACCATCCGTCTCGATCGATTAGAGTTATCGATACCGGAACTTAGGGAACGAATTAAAAATGTAGCTGAAAAGCGATTTTCCAATGAGGTCCGTTCATTGCCACTTGATGAAATCATTGGTGAAATTATTGATATAGATTTAGATCATAGTGCGATATCCATTTTGGATATCAAAGAAGAGCATGTTTTTAAACGAAATAAGATTGCCCGCGGCCATCATTTATTTGCGCAGGCAAATTCTTTGGCCGTTGCTGTCATCAATGATGAACTAGCCTTAACAGCGAAAGCAAATATTCAATTTAAACGATCTGTAAAGCAGAATGAACGGGTAATAGCAAAGGCTAAGGTGTTAAAAATTGACGACGAACTCGGGAGAACCTTTGTTGAAGTCAATAGTTTTGTAAATAATGAGCTTGTTTTTATCGGAGAATTTGAAATGTACCGTTCGAAAAATCATTAAGGGATGAGACAAAATGAAACTTGCAATTGATGCAATGGGTGGCGACCATGCCCCAAAAGAAATAGTCCTTGGTGCAATAAAGGCTGTTCAAGAATTTTCTGATATACATATTACCCTTGTTGGGGACGAAAGTAAAATTAAGGAATATTTAACAGGGCATGAGAGAATTTCAATCCTTCATACAACTGAGGTAATCCTTGGAACGGATGAACCGGTACGGGCAGTCCGCCGTAAGAAAGATGCCTCAATGGTTTTAGCTGCAAAGCAGGTAGCAGAAGGCAATGCCGATGCATGTATCTCCGCCGGTAATACGGGTGCATTGATGGCAGCAGGACTGTTTGTAGTGGGCAGGATTGACGGCATTGACCGCCCGGCGCTCTCCCCCACCTTACCAACCATCGGAGGAGAAGGTTTTCTACTATTAGATGTTGGAGCGAATGCGGATGCAAAGCCGGAACATTTAGTCCAATATGCCATCATGGGATCTATTTATAGTGAAAAAGTAAGAGGAATTTCGAAACCACGAGTTGGATTGTTAAATATTGGTACGGAGGAAAAAAAGGGTAATGAATTAACGAAAGCATCCTTTGAACTTTTAAAAAAGACCAATATCAATTTTATTGGCAATGTGGAAGCTCGGGATTTGCTTGAAGGGGCAGCCGATGTGGTCGTTACCGATGGCTTTACAGGAAACATGGTATTAAAAACAATTGAAGGTACGGCTCTTTCCATGATGAAAATGTTAAAAACAGCTTTAATGAGCAGTTTAACAAGCAAACTGGCTGCTGCTGTTCTAAAACCAAATTTGTATTCGTTGAAAAGCAAGCTGGATTACTCCGAATATGGCGGAGCTGCACTTTTTGGTTTAAAAGCACCAGTGATTAAAGCACATGGTTCCTCGAATGCACAGGCCGTCTTTAGTGCCATTCGCCAAACAAGAGAAATGGCAGGAAATGATGTCGTTGGTTTAATAAAAAATGCTGTTGAAGAAACAAATGTTTCGAAAATTGAACAGTAAGAAGGAGTGCGAAAATGGGTAAAATTGCATTTGTTTTTCCAGGGCAGGGTTCCCAAACAGTTGGTATGGGAAAAGAAGCTGCTGAACAGAATTCTGAAATGATGAGCTATTTTACAAAAGCAGATGAAACACTTAATAGTTCTTTAAGTAAAATTATCTTTGAAGGCCCACAAGAGGAGCTGACGCTAACCGTGAATGCGCAGCCAGCCTTGTTAACAACAAGTATTGCATTGTTATCCTTGTTTGAAAAATCAGGGATTCAAGCAGGTTTTCTTGCTGGCCACAGCCTAGGTGAGTACACGGCTTTAGTTGCTTCCGGTGCCTTAACCTTTGAAGAAGGTGTATATGCCGTCAGAAAAAGAGGCGAGTTCATGGAAGTAGCCGTTCCGAATGGAGAAGGCACAATGGCGGCAGTGTTAGGTCTTGACCGTGTAAAGCTTGCAGCTGCATGTAACGAAGTGAGTGAATCAGGCTATCCGGTTTCTTTGGCTAATTTAAATTGTCCAGGGCAAATTGTTATTTCCGGTTCACGAAAAGGAGTAGAGCTTGCAGGTGAAAAGGCAAAGGAAGCAGGGGCTAAGCGCGTAATTTCACTTGAAGTTAGCGGACCTTTCCATTCTTCACTAATGAAACCAGCCGCTGCTGAATTAAAGGGTGTTTTAGATGGATTGAATATGCAGGATGCGAAAATTCCTGTTATCGCCAATGTTTCAGCGGAACCAATGGAGAAGGCTGAAGAAATCAAAGAAAAGCTAATTGAACAACTCTTTTCACCTGTGTTATGGGAAGATTCCGTTCAGAAGATGATTGAACTTGGTGTTGATACCTTTATCGAAGTTGGACCTGGGAAGGTTTTATCAGGATTAATTAAGAAAATAGATCGTTCCGTTAAAACGTATTCTGTATCGGACGCGTCAAGCTGCAAGGATGTAATTGAAGCATTAAAGGAGGGGCAATTATGAATTTAGCAGGCAAAGCAGTACTAGTAACAGGGGCATCAAGAGGAATCGGTCGTGAAATTGCTCTTGAGTTAGCACGGCAGGGAGCAAATGTGGCTGTGAATTTTGCCGGTAGTGAGGCAAAAGCTAATGAAGTAGTGGATGAAATTAAAGCGTTGGGAAGAGATGCTTTTACAGTAAAGTGTGATGTTTCCAATTCTGAAGAAGTAGCATCAATGGTTAAAGAGACAGTTGACCGCTTCGGAAAACTGGATATTCTCGTTAATAATGCAGGGATTACAAAGGATAACTTATTGATGAGAATGAAAGAAGAAGAGTGGGACGATGTCATCAGTATTAATTTAAAAGGGGTTTTTCTTTGTACGAAGGCTGTAACAAGACAAATGATGAAGCAACGCTTTGGAAGAATTATTAATATTGCTTCAATTGTTGGTGTCAGTGGTAATCCAGGTCAGGCTAACTATGTTGCGGCAAAAGCGGGTGTGATTGGTTTAACGAAAACAACTGCGAAAGAACTTGCTGCCCGAAATATTACGGTAAACGCGATTGCACCGGGATTTATCACAACGGATATGACTGACAAATTAACAGAGGATATCAAAACGGAAATGCTCAAACAGATTCCATTAGCCCGTTTTGGAGAACCTAAAGATATCGCAAAAGTAACAGCATTCCTTGCTTCTGATGACAGTTCCTACATGACAGGACAGACTCTTCACATCGACGGCGGCATGGTGATGTAATTTTTTATAATTAAACATTTATTATTTTAATCAAATACTCTATAATAGCTTGAGGGGAGGTGAACAAGCATGGCAGAGGTATTAGAACGTGTAACAAAGATTATCGTGGACCGTTTAGGTGTAGACGAGTCTCAAGTTACGCTTGAAGCTTCTTTTAAGGACGATCTTGGCGCTGATTCCCTTGACGTAGTTGAACTAGTAATGGAATTGGAAGATGAGTTTGATATGGAAATTTCTGACGATGATGCTGAAAAAATCGGCACAGTTGGTGATGCTGTTAATTACATAAATAGCAAAAAATAATCGTTGGATTTCTAAAAAGTTAGCTCCGTTTACAAACGGGGCTTTTCTTCAACTTGGCAGTTCAACCGTACTGCCAAGTTTCTTTGCGTTTTTAACAGAACTTTTTTAAACTATTACTAGTGAATGTATGTGAATACTAATTGCAAGGTGGAGACTTTCATGCGCAAAAATGGCAAGGAAAAAGAATCAAGCAGTCGCGCAAAAGAAAATCAATTCAAAGATTTTCAACAGAATATTGGAATTCATTTTGATAATGAGAAATTATTAAAACAAGCTTTTACCCATTCATCCTATGTGAATGAGCATCGCAGGAAGCCTTATGAAGATAACGAAAGGCTTGAATTTTTAGGAGATGCCGTACTTGAACTTACTGTTTCACAATTCCTTTATAAAAAGTATCCAATGATGAGTGAAGGAGAACTAACAAAACTCCGGGCCGCTATTGTCTGTGAGCCATCACTTGTTTCTTTCGCAAATGAACTTTCCTTTGGAAAATATATTTTATTAGGAAAAGGAGAAGAAATGACAGGAGGCAGAGAGCGTCCTGCATTACTTGCAGATGTATTTGAAGCCTTCATTGGGGCGCTTTATTTAGAAAAAGGAATTGGTACAGTGATTGAATTTCTTGAAAAGGTGGTTTTTCCTAAGGTTAATGCGGGTGCTTTTTCTCATGTGATGGATTTTAAAAGCCAGCTTCAGGAACTTATCCAACGCGATGGGACAGGCGTGATTGAATATCGAGTTCTCCAGGAAATCGGACCTGCACATAACAAAGAATTTGTTTCAAGGGTCTCATTAAATGGTGAAGAATTAGGGACTGGTACTGGTAAATCCAAAAAAGAAGCAGAACAGCATGCAGCCCAAATGGCGCTTGGAATTTTAAAAGGAAAAACAACCATGTAATACATCTTAACGCGCTTTAAGGGAGGATTTTCAAATGTTTTTAAGGCGGTTGGACATCATTGGATTTAAATCATTCGCTGACCGTATCGGAGTGGATTTTGTCCCTGGCGTAACGGCTGTGGTTGGGCCAAATGGCAGTGGGAAAAGTAATATTACGGATGCAATCCGCTGGGTATTGGGAGAACAATCAGCAAAATCATTAAGAGGGGCAAAAATGGAAGACATTATTTTTGCCGGGAGTGATTCGAGAAAACCACTTAATATTGCTGAAGTAACCCTAACTTTAGATAATCAGGACCAGGGTTTATCAATTGATTATAATGAAGTAAGTGTAACAAGAAGAGTATCCCGTTCTGGTGATAGTGACTATTTTATTAATAAACAGCCGTGCAGACTAAAGGATATTGTGGATCTTTTTATGGATTCCGGATTAGGAAGGGAAGCCTTTTCCATTATCAGTCAAGGAAAGGTTGAGGAAATCTTAAATAGTAAACCGGAAGACCGAAGAACAATTTTTGAAGAAGCTGCCGGAGTATTAAAATATAAAAATCGTAAGAAAAAAGCTGAGGGGAAGCTGTCGGAAGCACAAGAGAATTTGAATCGTGTGACAGATATTCTCTACGAGCTTGAAAGCCAGGTGGAACCGCTTAAAATTCAAGCATCGATGGCAAAAGACTTTTTAGAGCAAAAAGAAGAGCTTGAAAAAATTGAAGTAGCACTAACAGTTTATGAAATTGAAGAACTCCATCAAAAGTGGGAAAAGTTAACTCATCTGCTAGAAGAGCATCAACAAGAAGAATTAAAGCTCTCGACCCAGCTGCAAAAGAAAGAGGCTCAAATTACTGAAACAAGGGATCACGTAACAGCCATTGATGAGTCGGTTTCTGATTTACAAAATGTTCTCCTTTATGCAAGCGAAGAACTTGAAAAATTGGAGGGCAGGAAGCAAGTTTTAAAGGAACGAAAGAAAAATGCTGCTCAGAATAAAGACCAATTAATCAAAAATATTTCTGAACTAGCGGAGAAGGTGGACCTGCTTAAAAAGAATCGCGATACGCAAGCAGAGTCGGTTCGATTTTTAAGTGAGCAGGCACAATCACTTAAAGCTCAGTTAAAGGAAAAGCAGGAGAAGCTCCAATTATTCGCAGAAAACATGGATGAAAAAATTGAATCATTAAAAAGTGAATATATTGAATTGCTGAATGATCAGGCAGGAGCTAAAAATGAACTAAGGATGATTGTCCAGCAGCTTGAGCAGCAAGAGAAGAAGAACTTACGGCTCGACGAGGAAAATAGCAGATTTATTGAGGAACGCCAAATTGCTGCAGAGAAAAAATTATCTATCCAAAATAGATTAGCAGAAATCCAGAAAAAGCTGGGCGATCATGTTGTATTATTTCGCGAGCAGCAAAAGAAGCTGGAGTCGGCTAAAAACAATTACCAAAAGCAAGAAAAAACCTTGTATCAAGCTTATCAAATACTGCAACAGGCTAAATCAAGAAAAGAAATGCTTGAAGAAATGGAAGAGGACTTTTCGGGCTTTTTCCAAGGCGTTAAAGAGGTTTTAAAGGCACGCGGGAAAAAGTTATCCGGAATTGAAGGTGCAGTTGCAGAACTAGTAACAGTGCCAAAACAATATGAGACCGCCCTTGAAACAGCCCTTGGGGGTGCATTGCAGCATATCGTTGTTGATACAGAGGTAAATGCACGAATGGCCATTCAATTTTTAAAACAAAATTCGTTTGGGCGCGCGACCTTTTTACCGCTTAGTGTCATAAAAGGACGGCCATTGTCATCTTCCCAACTGTCTTCCATCGAAAATCATCCTTCCTTCATTGGAACTGCAGTAAGTCTAGTCCAGTTCAACCAAAGATACGCAGAAGTAATGAATAATCTTCTTGGCAATGTGGTGATCACAAAAGACTTAAAGGGTGCTAATGAATTGGCAAAAATCCTTCAATATCGCTCCCGCCTCGTAACCATTGACGGTGATATTGTAAACCCTGGCGGTTCCATGACAGGCGGTGCCCTTAAGCAAAAAAATTCCTCGCTGTTAACACGAAAAGGTGAGCTAGAAGATTTGAAAACAAAGCTCACGGTAATGGAGGAAAAAACCTCTGGATTAGAGAAAACGGTGAAAGCGCTAAAAGAAGAGGTTCAAACAAATGAAGGTCTTCTTGAAGAAATTCGCAAAACTGGTGAGGAATTAAGGGTAAACGAGCAATCACTAAAAGGGGATTTACATGGTGCTGAGCTTGAGGAAAAGAATATAAATGAGCGTTTAAGCATCTATGATTTAGAAAAAGGTCAATTTTTCGAAGAACGAGATCGTTTAACAGAGAGAAAAAGGGAATTATCCCATGATCTTGAAACCTATCAAGAGAAGATTGCTGGCCTTGATGAGCTTATAGCAAAGCTAACCGAGCAAAAGACCCATGATTTATCTTCAAAAGAAACCTTAACAAATGAAATGAATGAATTAAAGGTTGAATTTGCTTCTAAAAATGAACAGTTGACGAATGCAAAAGAACGTTTTGCGATTACAAAGGAAGATTTAGCTGAAAGCGAAGAAAAATTAGCGATTTTATCGGACGACTTGCAGATGCTTTCATCAGAAATGACTAATAGCTCTTCTGGAGAGGAACAATTGGAAGAACAAGTAGTCAGGAAGCAACAGGATAAACAAGAAACGATTGGGCTTATTTCATCAAGAAGAAAGGAACGCTTGGAGCTGCAAACAGTTCTAGAGGATTTTGAGCTCGAAGCAAAGGAACTTAAGCGTCTTCACCGTGGAATGACCGAAGTGTTAAAGGATGAAGAAGTCAAAATTAATCGTTTGGATGTAGAACTTGAAAACCGTCTGAGCCACCTCAGAGAAGAATATTTATTATCTTTTGAAGGGGCAAAAGAACAGTTCCCGTTAATGGTTCCAATTGAGGAAGCCCGAAAAAGGGTTAAGTTGATTAAATTGGCAATCGAAGAGCTTGGCAATGTAAATCTTGGCGCGATTGAAGAATATGAACGGGTCTCAGAGAGATATGAATTTTTAAATGAACAAAAAAACGATCTCCAAGAAGCAAAAGAAATGCTTTTCCAAGTGATTGAAGAAATGGATATGGAAATGAAGAAACGGTTTGAACAGACGTTTGAAGGAATCCGAAATCATTTTGAACCGGTATTTCGCGCTTTATTTGGAGGCGGCCGCGCCGATTTAAGACTTACAGAACCGGAGAATTTATTAAATACGGGTGTAGAAATTGTTGCGCAGCCCCCGGGGAAGAAACTACAGAACTTGGGACTTCTATCCGGAGGAGAAAGGGCGTTAACCGCTATAGCCTTGCTATTCTCAATTTTAAAGGTTAGGCCGGTGCCATTTTGTATTCTTGATGAGGTCGAGGCTGCCCTTGATGAGGCAAATGTTCACCGTTTTAGTCAATATTTAAAACGATACAGCTTAGAAACCCAGTTTATTGTCATTACTCATCGAAAAGGGACGATGGAAGAGGCAGATGTTCTTTATGGGGTAACAATGCAGGAATCTGGTGTTTCAAAGCTTGTGTCGGTTCGGTTAGAGGAAACAAAAGAGCTTGTTGAATCTTAAGATAGGGAAGTGAAATCATGAGCTTTTTTAAAAAATTAAAAGAGAAAATTACGAAACAAACGGATTCTGTTACGGAAAAGTTTAAGGAAGGTCTTACAAAAACACGGGATAGTTTTTCCGGTAAGGTAAATGATCTTGTTGCCAGATACCGTAAAGTTGATGAGGACTTTTTTGAAGAATTAGAAGAAATCCTCATTCAGGCGGATGTGGGCTTTGAAACAGTAATGGAATTAATTGATGAACTGAAAATGGAAGTAAAACGCCGCAATATTCAGGATCCGAAGGAAGTTCAAAGTGTAATTTCCGAAAAGTTGGTGGATATTTATAATGCGGGTGAAGAGCTATCTTCGGAGTTAAATATTCAACCGGAGGGACTTACTGTTATTTTATTTGTAGGTGTCAACGGGGTTGGAAAAACAACAACGATTGGAAAGTTGGGACATAAGTTCAAAAGTGAAGGAAAAAAGGTGCTGATGGCCGCCGGGGATACTTTCCGTGCCGGTGCAATCGAACAGCTTGAGGTATGGGGCTCGAGAGTAGGTGTTGAAGTAATCAAGCAAGCGGAGGGTTCTGACCCGGCAGCGGTTATGTATGATGCAATTCAAGCAGCCAAAGCCCGTAAAGCAGATATTCTATTATGTGATACAGCTGGACGATTGCAAAATAAAGTAAATTTAATGAAGGAACTCGAGAAGGTCAAACGGGTAATCGAACGGGAAATTCCCGGCGCACCACATGAAGTTCTCCTTGTTCTTGATGCAACTACAGGTCAAAATGCGCTTATCCAGGCGAAAACCTTTAAAGAAGTAACGAATGTAAGCGGGATCGTATTATCAAAATTAGACGGAACAGCAAAGGGCGGAATTGTCCTTGCTATCCGCAACGAATTAAAAATCCCAGTAAAATTCGTTGGCTTGGGTGAAAAAATGGATGACCTGCAAGAATTTAATGCAGAACAATATGTATACGGATTATTTGCCGACCAAGTAGAAAAGACAGAAGAATGATTTCTCAGAAAAGCAGTATTTTTAAAGTACTGCTTTTCCTTTTTATAAAATTCTGTTTAATAAAACGGTTGATTGGAGCGGAAGGACGGGACAGGGGAGTACCCCGCAGGCGCTTTCATCGCCGAGGAGGCTCCCCGGACCGCCCGCGGAAAGCGAAGTGCCTCGCGGCAGGCAAAAGGCAGCCTGTCACTGCGATGATTATTCTAGGAAGCTTTCCTTAGTGGAGCGTAAATCAACAGACTAGTTTTACAGAGCGCTATGATGAAATCTGCAAAAATATGAATCAAGTAACGTTGGAAAGGCCTTATCTTGACAGGGACAGGTCCACTGTGTAAACTACATTGTAAAGGCTTTTCACTTAACAACAGGAGGGATGAGCATGCTTGAGAAAACCACACGGATGAATTATCTCTATGATTTTTACTATTCGTTGTTAACTCCAAAGCAGCAAAGCTATATGTCTCTCTATTACTTAGATGATTACTCACTAGGAGAAATTGCCGAAGAGTATAATGTCAGCCGACAGGCCGTTTATGACAATATTAAACGGACGGAAGCAATGCTCGAGGAGTATGAGGAAAAGCTGCTGCTGTTTCAGAAATTTCAAGAGCGCAGCAATCTATTAAAGCATGTAAGAGAATTGCTAAACGCGGAACAACCTTCAAAGCAGGCGATGCTTGAAGCAGTCGCCGAGCTTGAGAAACTGGATTAGGAGGCGGCATGTATGGCGTTTGAAGGATTAGCCGACCGACTGCAAAGTACCATTCAAAAAATCCGCGGTAAAGGGAAAGTCTCTGAAGCGGATGTAAAAGAAATGATGAGAGAAGTTCGTCTCGCCTTATTAGAAGCAGACGTAAACTTCAAGGTTGTAAAAGAATTTGTCAAAAAAGTCAGTGAACGGGCAGTAGGACAGGAAGTCCTAAAAAGCTTAACTCCTGGACAGCAAATCATTAAAATTGTTAATGAAGAGTTGACAGAATTAATGGGTGGCGAGCAAAGTAAAATTGCTGTTTCGAATCGCCCGCCAACTGTAATTATGATGGTTGGTTTGCAGGGGGCAGGTAAAACAACAACTACTGGAAAGCTTTCGCTTCTACTGCGGAAAAAGTATAACCGGAAACCATTGCTGGTTGCCGCCGATATTTATCGTCCAGCCGCGATCAAGCAGCTGGAGACACTTGGCAAGCAATTGGACATGCCGGTTTTCTCACTTGGTGACCAAGTGAGCCCGGTAGAAATTGCGAAGCAAGCCATTGCGAAGGCAAAGGAAGAGCATCATGACTATGTCTTAATTGATACAGCCGGACGACTTCATATTGATGAAACTTTAATGGACGAGTTAAAGGACATTAAGGAACTTACAAAACCCGATGAAATCTTTCTTGTTGTCGATGCAATGACAGGTCAGGATGCTGTCAATGTTGCCCAAAGCTTTAATGAAACTCTTGGGTTAACTGGCGTAGTGTTAACAAAGCTTGATGGGGACACCCGTGGTGGTGCTGCCCTTTCAATTCGTGCCGTTACCCAAACCCCGATTAAATTCGTCGGTTTAGGTGAAAAAATGGATGCACTTGAACCGTTTCATCCAGAACGGATGGCATCGCGAATTCTAGGCATGGGGGATGTACTGACGCTTATTGAAAAAGCTCAGGCCAATGTCGATGAGGAAAAGGCAAAAGAACTCGAACAAAAGATGAGAACAGCATCCTTCACTCTTGATGACTTTTTGGAACAATTAGGTCAGGTTCGTAATCTCGGACCGCTTGATGAATTATTAAAAATGATGCCGGGAGCTAATAAGATTAAAGGACTGAATAATCTTCAAATCGATGAAAAGCAAATTGCTCATGTTGAAGCGATTATACGCTCGATGACCAAAGAAGAAAAACTTCATCCGGAAATCATGAACTCAGGCCGCAAAAGAAGGATTGCCAAAGGAAGCGGTAGAACAGTACCTGAAGTTAATCGCTTGCTTAAGCAATTTGAAGACATGAAAAAAATGATGAAACAAATGTCAGGGATGCAGCAAAAGGGGAAGAAAAAAGGCGGATTTAAATTTCCGTTTAAGTTTTGAGACCATTTTTGTGTAAAAAATTTGGAACCGTGCTCCTGCGCCAAAGCTTATTCGGAGAAGCATTGTTAGGCTCGTCGCAAGCCTGCAATGAAGATAATTCAGCGTAGAAGGCTCGTAAAGAGAAAAACCTTTACAAGCTAATTTCTTTCTGTTAATATTATTTCTTGTGTGAAACATATTCGGAGGTGCTTATATAAAATGGCAGTTAAAATTCGTTTAAAACGTATGGGAGCTAAAAAAACTCCTTTCTATCGTATCGTAGTAGCAGATTCTCGTTCTCCTCGTGATGGACGTTACATTGAAGTCGTTGGAACTTACAATCCAGTTGCACAGCCAGCTCAAGTTCAAATCAACGAAGAATTAGCTCTTAAATGGTTACAAGACGGTGCTAAACCATCTGATACAGTTCGTAACCTTTTCTCTAACCAAGGCATCATGGAAAAATTCCATAATGCAAAATTAAGCAAGTAAGGATTCGCAAATGAAACAATTGATCGAAACAATTGTTATGCCTTTGGTTGATTTTCCGGAAGACGTTCGCGTCGATGTTAAGGAAGATGAGCAGCGAATCACGTTTCATCTTTCCGTCAACAAGACGGATATTGGTAAGGTGATTGGAAAGCAAGGGCGCGTTGCAAAGGCCATTAGAACTGTTGTCTATGCAGCAGGATCATCACAACAGAAGAAAATATTTCTAGAAATTGGTGAATAGCTTTTTGCATCTAGATTAAAGGGAGGGATATATATCCTCCCTTTTTTGCTAACTTTTTTAACTCACTTATTAGATGGGTAAAGGAGACCTACTATGCAAATTATTCAATCTGTTGTGGTTAAGCAGGTATTAACGGAAAAGAGCAAGGAAAAACTGTTTGAAAAATTTAAAGCTCAAAAACTGCAGCTTCAAAAGGAACGGGATCAGCTGCTCTTTGAATTAAAACGTTTAGAGAAATCAAAGAATTTTTCACCGGGTGCATTGAAAAAACATTTTGAAAAAGAAATTCAGATGCGTCACGAAAAAGAGAAGCTTCTAGATTTTCAAATTGAACAATTACATATTCTGCCTATCGGCAGTGAACTAAAGGAAAAAGAAGTACAAGCCCTGATCGAAATAAAGGTTGGAGACATATGGGATGAGAAATTCGGACAACCTACGATTATTATCCGAGATGGGATTATTGATGATATACGATAGAGGTGAACAATGGCATGGAAAAATGGTTTAATGTCGGGAAGATTGTCAATACACATGGCATCAGAGGAGAAGTAAGAGTGATATCAAAAACCGATTTCCCTGAAGAACGGTACAAAACAGGAAATATTCTTTACTTATTTTTACCGAAAGCAAAGGACCCAATTGAATTAAAGGTTAAAAGCCACCGCTCCCATAAAAATTTTGATTTGCTGACATTTGAAGGTTTAGAAAATATTAATGAAGTAGAAAAATTTAGGGATGGAATTTTAAAGGTTCCGGAATCCTATCTTGGTCAATTGGAGGAAGATGAATTTTATTTTCACGAAATTATCGGCTGCTTGGTTGCGACTACCAAGGGTGAAGAAATTGGCAAAGTCACTGAAATCCTTACCCCGGGTGCTAACGATGTTTGGGTAATAAAAGGCAAGGGCGGTAAGGAGACATTAATTCCCTATATCCATGATGTAGTAAAGAAAGTAGATGTAAAAGAGAAGGTCATTTTAATCGAACCGATGGAAGGGTTACTTTCATGATGAAAATCGACATCCTTACTCTTTTTCCGGAAATGTTTACAGGAGTATTGGGACAATCCATATTACACAAGGCTGCTGAAAAATCTGCGGTTAAATATAATGTTGTGAACTTCCGTGAATATGCCGATAACAAACATAATACTGTGGATGACTATCCGTATGGCGGAGGTGCAGGGATGGTACTTAAACCGCAGCCAATTTTTGATGCTGTGGCGGACCTAAAAGAAAAAGCTGCCAGCCCAAATACGAGAGTAATTTTACTCTGCCCTCAGGGGTCACGGTATGACCAGAGAAAAGCGGAAGAATTGGCTCGCGAGGACCATTTAATTTTTATTTGCGGACATTATGAGGGGTACGATGAAAGAATACGCGAAAATATTGTCACAGATGAAATTTCGATCGGAGATTATGTTTTAACGGGCGGGGAACTCGGTGCAATGGTTGTGATTGATAGTGTTGTCCGCCTATTACCGGAAGTGCTGGGAAATGAAGAGTCTCATATGAAAGACTCGTTTAGCACCGGACTTTTGGAACACCCGCATTATACACGTCCGGCTGATTTTCGCGGTTTAAAGGTTCCGGAAGTTTTATTGTCCGGAAATCATAAATTAATAGAGGAATGGCGAAATAAAGAGGCTTTAAGACGAACGCTGTTACGGAGGCCGGATTTATTAGAAAAGATAGATTTGACCGATGAGCAGGAAAAATGGCTACAAGAGGTAAAAAAAGAATCCAAGTAGTTATTGCACAGTGTTGCTGTTTATGTTATGATACTATTTGTGACTTGGGCTGTTGTTTAACAGTTTGGTCTTATAACGATGTTCCGCTGCAAGTAATAGCTAAATAGCTATGCAAGAGCATCTGTTGGAAGGAGTTGAATACGATGCATAAATTAATCGAAGAAATCACAAAAGAACAACTTCGCTCTGATCTTCCTGCGTTCCGTCCCGGGGATACTGTACGTGTACACGTAAAAGTTATCGAGGGTACTCGTGAGCGTATTCAGTTATTTGAAGGTGTTGTGATTAAGCGTCGTGGTGGTGGAATTAGCGAAACTTTTACAGTTCGTAAAGTTTCTTACGGAGTAGGCGTTGAGCGTACTTTCCCTGTACACACACCAAAAATTGCGAAGCTAGAAGTTATTCGCCGCGGTAAAGTTCGCCGTGCTAAACTTTATTACTTACGTAAACTTCGCGGTAAAAAAGCAAGAATTAAAGAAATTCGCTAATATGAAAAAAAAAGAGCTTGCTCTGCAAGCTCTTTTTTCTATCGATTTATGATTAGGCACTTCCGCGTTAAAATATTAAAGTTTCATTAAAAAATTATGTCCCATCGTGTTAAATCTCTTGAAGTTATGTAAAATATGCTTTATAAACTTATTTTTTTGCAAAAGATTGGTGGGAATTTAATGTCAAAAAAGAAAAATGAACTATGGGAATGGACAAAGGCGCTTCTAATAGCTGTTATCTTAGCGGCAGTTATTCGTTATTTTTTATTTGCCCCGATTGTAGTGGATGGATTGTCGATGATGCCAACACTGAAGGATCAGGACAGAATGATTGTAAATAAGTTTAGCTATAAAGTAGGGGAGCCGCATCGGTTTGATATCATTGTCTTCCATGCTCCTGAGCATAAAGATTACATAAAACGCGTAATTGGACTTCCGGGCGACCGGATTGAATATAAAAATGATACCCTATACGTGAATGGGAAAGCGTATAAAGAACCGTATTTAGATAAATATAAAAAACAAGTTACAGATGGACCATTAACAGAGTCATTTAAACTCGAAGAAACGGCTGTAGGTCAAAAGACCGTTCCAAAGGGCGAATTGTTTGTAATGGGAGATAATCGGCGTTTCAGTAAGGACAGCCGACATATTGGTGCAGTCCCTCTAAGTAAAGTAATCGGCAAGACAAGCATAGTTTATTGGCCGTTAAAAGATGCACATATTATTAAAGTAAAATAGAAATCTGAGAGGTGGTGGCTAATTTGACGATCCAATGGTTTCCCGGCCATATGGCCAAGGCTCGCAGAGAGGTCACGGAGAAATTAAAGCTGGTTGATATCATTTTTGAATTAGTGGACGCGAGAATCCCTTACTCTTCCAGGAATCCAATGATCGACGAAATCATTCAGCATAAACCAAGACTTGTTTTATTGAATAAAGCAGATATGGCGGATAAAGAGGCAACAAAGGAATGGATTGCCTTTTTTGCAGAAAAGGGAATCCGTGCAATTGCCATTAATTCACAAGCAGGAGTAGGAATGAGGGAAATTGCTCAGGCGGCCCAAGAAATCCTAAAAGAGAAGTTTGCACGCTTAAAAGCAAAGGGTGTAAAACCCAGGGCGATTCGGGCGATGATTGTCGGAATTCCAAATGCAGGGAAATCTACTCTAATTAATAGGCTGGCAAAAAAAAATATTGCAAAAACCGGCAACACACCGGGTGTAACAAAATCCCAGCAATGGATTAAAGTCGGTAAAGAAATGGAATTACTGGATACACCGGGGATATTATGGCCTAAATTCGAAGACCAAGAGGTCGGAATGAAGCTAGCTATTACAGGAGCGATTAAGGATACCCTGTTAAACCTACAGGAGCTGACAATCTATTCGATTAGGTTTCTGGAAAAAGCCTACCCTGACCGCTTAAAAGAGCGGTATCAGCTTGATGAAGTCCCTGCTGACGTGGTGGAGTTGTTTGACCATATCGGGAAATTAAGAGGCTGTTTAATGGGCGGCGGCTTAGTTGATTACGATAAAGTAGCTGAGCTCGTAATTCGTGAGATTAGATCAGAAAAATTTGGCCCTCTGACGTTTGAGCGGCCAAAGGATTTCTTCGTTGAGAAGGAATCTAACTAAATCAGGCTCTCCCTAGGGGGAGCTTTATTTTTTGGCTGTGTTAAAGGACAATGGTGATATATTGTACGGCGTTGATTGGAGCGGAAGGCACGTAGACTTTTTGAAAATGCTAACGCATTTTCTTCGTGCGTGGGCGGATTCAAGAAAGCAATTCAGTGTCCTGTTGGGAGTACGGGACAGGGGAGACCCCGCAGGAGCGAAGCGACGAGGATGCTCCCCGAACCGCTTGTGCTTGGAGCGGAAATCAACAACCAAGTTTAACAGAGCCTATTTTTTAGGAAAAACAGGTGAACGATATGAAAAGACTATCCATTGCTGAAATTGAAGCGCATTTAATGACCATCGAAGATGACTCAAATCCATTCCTTCTTGAGCTTGAAAGTGATGAACGTAAGGGAGTTCAAACCGCTATTGGCCGATGGAAAAAAAGACTGGAACAGAAGCAAGTTCTTCAAGCGAAATTTTTTGAAATGAATCATTATGAACGAAAATACAGGGCGGAAGGTTTTCAGCTTATTGCTGGTGTGGATGAAGTCGGAAGGGGGCCGCTGGCTGGTCCGGTTGCGTGTGCCGCTGTAATTTTACCGGAAGACTTTTACTTGCCGGGAATTGATGATTCCAAGAAACTAACCGAAAAAAAGCGGGAGGAATATGACGCTATTATTCGGAAAGAAGCTATTGCTCTAAGTATCGCTATGGTACATGCTGATGAGATTGATAAAATAAATATTTATGAGGCAACAAAAAAAGCAATGAAATCTGCCATTGTTTCTTTGGAGCCTAAACCGGACTTCTTGCTAATTGATGCGATGAAACTCGACACTCCTTTTCCTGCTGACTCAATTATCAAAGGGGATGCCAATAGTGTCACCATTGCGGCTGCCTCCATCATTGCCAAGGTGGCTAGAGACAAGATGATGAAAGAATTATCGAATGAATATCCGAAATATGGTTTTCAACATAACATGGGCTATGGGACAAAAGAGCATCTTTTAGCTATAGAGAAATATGGGATAACCCCTTACCACCGAAAAAGTTTTGCGCCAATTAAAGATTCTATTGCAAAATATTGATGGCAATACATAAAAAGGTATAAAGGGTATATGCTATTAAACAGGCTTAGGCCTGTTTTTTAATTATGGTAAAAAAATAATTGTCTGCCATATTTGGAAGGATTTATATGATGAAAATGGCTAAATAAGTATTTGTCTTACTTATATTTTTAAGATGAATATAATTTTTATGTATTATGGTGGACAAGGTATGTGACATTATATACAATGTAAACGGAGTCAATTTTTTGAAGAGTTTGATAGGAGGATGGGAAATGAATATCCATGAGTATCAGGGGAAAGAAATCCTCAGAAAATATGGGGTAGCAGTTCCAAATGGTAAAGTGGCATTCACAGTTGAAGAAGCGGTGGAAGCTGCAAAAGAACTAGGCACACAAGTATGTGTGGTAAAAGCGCAAATCCATGCTGGCGGACGGGGTAAAGCTGGCGGTGTTAAAGTGGCAAAAAACCTTGATGAAGTTCGTACATATGCAAACGAAATTCTTGGTAAAACCTTAGTTACACACCAAACTGGCCCAGAAGGCAAGGAAGTAAAACGCTTGCTTATCGAAGAAGGCTGCGACATTAAAAAAGAATACTATGTTGGTTTAGTATTAGACCGTGCAACTTCCCGTGTTGTCTTAATGGCATCTGAAGAAGGCGGAACAGAAATTGAAGAGGTTGCAGAAAAAACTCCTGAGAAAATTTTTAAAGAAGTAATCGACCCGGTAATTGGATTAATGCCTTTCCAAGCACGCCGTATCGCATTCAATATCAATATTCCAAAAGAATTAGTCAATCAAGCTGTAAAGTTTATGACAGGTCTTTACAATGCTTTTGTTGAAAAGGATTGCTCGATTGCTGAAATCAATCCGTTAGTCGTAACAGGTGACGGAAAAGTTATGGCGCTAGATGCTAAATTAAACTTCGACTCTAATGCACTATACCGCCAGAAAGATGTTTTAGAATATCGTGACCTTGAAGAGGAAGATCCAAAAGAAATCGAAGCTTCTAAATATGATTTAAGCTATATTGCTCTTGATGGAAACATCGGCTGTATGGTTAACGGTGCTGGTCTTGCAATGGCAACAATGGATATCGTTAAGCATTATGGCGGAGATCCGGCTAACTTCCTTGATGTTGGCGGCGGTGCAACTGCTGAAAAGGTAACGGAAGCATTCAAAATTATCCTTTCTGATCCAAACGTAAAAGGTATTTTTGTTAATATCTTTGGTGGAATCATGAAGTGTGATGTTATTGCCGAGGGTGTTGTCGAGGCAGCTAAACAAGTTGGACTTTCTATTCCGCTAGTTGTTCGCTTAGAGGGAACAAATGTTGAGTTAGGTAAGAAAATCCTTGCTGAGTCTGGCCTTAACATTACTGCTGCTGAATCCATGGCAGATGGAGCACAAAAAATCGTTTCATTAGTGAAATAGGATCTTAAGAAAGGGGAATTAACGTGAGCGTTTTTATTAATAAAGATACCAAAGTAATTGTTCAAGGGATTACAGGTGGAACTGCCCGCTTCCACACAAAACAAATGCTTGAATATGGTACAAAAATCGTTGGGGGTACCTCTCCTGGTAAAGGTGGACAAGAGGTAGAAGGAGTACCTGTTTTTAATACAGTAAAAGAAGCTGTGGAAGCTACTGGTGCTACTGCTTCTGTAATTTACGTTCCTGCGCCATTTGCCGCAGATTCCATTATTGAGGCTGTTGATGCCGAATTGGATCTTGCAATTTGTATTACTGAACATATTCCAGTACTGGATATGGTAAAAGTTAAACGTTACATGGAAGGCAAGAAAACCCGCTTGGTTGGACCTAACTGTCCTGGTGTTATTACTGCTGATGAGTGTAAAATTGGAATCATGCCTGGATACATTCATACAAAAGGCCATGTTGGTGTTGTTTCCCGCTCCGGAACATTAACATACGAAGCGGTTCATCAATTAACACAAGCAGGTATCGGTCAAACAACAGCAGTTGGTATTGGTGGAGATCCTGTAAATGGAACAAACTTTATCGATGTATTAAAAGCATTTAATGAAGACCCTGAAACTTATGCTGTGATCATGATTGGTGAAATCGGCGGTACAGCAGAAGAAGAAGCTGCTCAATGGGTAAAAGCAAACATGACAAAACCAGTTGTTGGCTTCATCGGCGGCCGTACTGCACCTCCAGGAAAGCGTATGGGCCATGCTGGCGCCATCATTTCAGGCGGTAAAGGTACTGCTGATGAAAAAATCCGTGTCATGAACGAATGCGGCATCAAAGTTGCTGACACTCCATCCGTAATGGGTGAAACATTAATCGAAGCATTAAAAGAACAAGGTTTATACGAAAAGTGCAAAACGCATTAAACTAGAAAAGCGGAAGCGACCTCGAGGAGCGAGTCGCTGGAGCTAGACACTAGTTAAAGCATAAGAAGTCATCAAAGACCAACAGATAGTCCCTCGTATCTTGAGGGGCTATTTCTACTGTTTTAAAAATTCTATAGGGAGGGTCCTATTTTGGACGATTTTAAAGAAAAATTAATCCACTTGCTCCATTACCCCAATATTTCCTGGAATGCCGTATATCAAATGTTAAAAAAAGATCCCGCACTTCATTCACTTTATCACCTGCATACACAATTACTTCAACAAAAGTCTTCATTTCCACCCTTAAATACCTTTCAAGATACAGGTCAAACTTCCTTTCTAACTTTCCAATCTGACATCATTCATGAACAAATCCGCCAATATAAAACAAATGAAATTATTGTTATTTCGATTTTTGACAAAGAATATCCAGCTGTATTAAAGGAAATTTATCAGCCTCCTTGGGCATTATTTGCAAAAGGAGATATATCGTTGTTGGATAAGGAGCCAAAGCTTGCTGTGGTAGGCTCTAGACAGGCTACACTTTACGGAAAAAATGCAATCAGGCTTATATTTCCAAAATTAATCGATGACGGGGTACTCATTGTCAGTGGTCTTGCCAAAGGAATAGATGCACTGGCCCACGATACTGCTATTAAAAATGGTGGAAAGACAATTGGTGTGATTGCAGGAGGAATATATCATATCTATCCTAAGGAAAATATGAACCTGGCATTAGAAATGATGAAAAATCAATTGATTATTTCAGAATATCCACCGGATACGAAGCCGCTCAAATGGCATTTTCCGGCACGGAATCGAATCATCAGCGGTCTTTCAAAGGGCACCCTTATAATAGAAGCTAAACGTAAAAGCGGGTCGCTTATTACGGCAAATTACGCAGTAAACGAGGGGCGGGAGGTGTTTTCACTTCCGGGAAGCATATTTAATCCCTTTTCAAGTGGGACGAACGATTTAATCCAACAAGGGGCAAAGCTAGTAACGAGTGCAGAGGATATCTTAGAAGAACTGAAATCATGAATCATATTTTACAAAAATTATGCAAATAATGAATAAAAAATAAAAAATATAGAAGGTTTTTTCGCATTTTTTGGAGAAATAAGCTTAAATAACTTGAAATTATTTCTAATCTGTTATACATTTTCCAACAGATGATTCGATTGGAAAAAGAGGCCGTTTCATGTGAAAACGGTTTCTTCACATGACATGTTCATTGACAAGAACAAGGAATATGTTCAATAATAATGGATATTTTGATATTTAATTTTCTTTTTAAGCATATTTTGAATATCAAGGAATAATATTGTCGATAAATCGAAAACTTTGGGATAAGTCATTTTTGTAAAGTATTTTTCCAGTCCATATTTTTTAATATTGGAATAAAAGGAAAGCTTGTCAAATTGTAAGCATCTTAGAAACAGGCTAAAGCCCGCTTCAAGGCGCTTCCACATTTCTTCTATCCCTCTTAAGGAGGATTACCTAAATGTCTGAGTATCTTGTAATCGTAGAATCGCCAGCAAAAGCGAAAACGATTGAACGGTATCTAGGAAATAAATATAAAGTTAAAGCATCAATGGGGCATGTCCGCGACCTTCCAAGGAGCCAAATGGGTGTAGAAGTTGAAAAAAGCTTTGAGCCGAAATATATTACAATTCGGGGAAAAGGTCCTGTTCTCAAGGAATTAAAGACAGCTGCTAAAAAGGCAAAAAAAATCTTTCTGGCAGCTGACCCGGATCGTGAAGGGGAAGCCATTGCCTGGCATCTTGCCCATAGCTTGGACGTTGATATTCATTCTGACTGTCGAGTTGTCTTCAATGAGATTACAAAGGATGCAATAAAGGAATCCTTTAAGCATCCGCGGCCAATCAATATGGATCTTGTTGATGCCCAGCAGGCGAGAAGAATTCTAGATCGTTTAGTTGGTTATAATATCAGCCCGCTACTATGGAAAAAAATCAAAAAAGGATTAAGCGCAGGCCGGGTTCAATCGGTTTCCGTACGTTTAATTATTGATAGGGAAAAAGAAATTCAAGCTTTCATTCCGGAGGAATACTGGACCATTGAAGGTGAAGCAGTAAAAGGAAAAAGCCAATTTCGTGCGGCATTCCATTCAATCTTGGGTAAAGAAAAAATTGAACTACATTCGGAAGAGGATGTTCAAAATGTCTTGAAACAAATGGAAGGCAATCAATTTACGGTAACGGCTGTTACTAAGAAAGAACGGAAAAGAAATCCGGCTCCGCCTTTTATCACTTCGACCCTCCAGCAGGAGGCGGCTCGGAAGCTTAATTTTCGGGCAAAGAAAACTATGATGTTAGCCCAGCAGCTATATGAAGGAATTGAGCTTGGTAAGGAAGGTACCGTTGGTTTGATTACATATATGAGAACCGACTCAACCCGCATTTCAGATGTTGCCCAAGGAGAGGCGGCTAAATATATTCAAGATGAATATGGTGAACAATACCTAAAAGAAGAACAAAGAAAAGAGAAAAAACAATCAGGTGCACAGGATGCTCACGAAGCAATTCGTCCAACGAGTACTTTTAGAGATCCTAACAGTTTAAAAGAATTCTTATCTAGGGACCAATTGCGTCTATATAAATTAATTTGGGAACGCTTTTTAGCAAGCCAAATGGCCCAGGCTGTTATGGACACAATGAGTGTGGATTTACAAAATGGAAATGTTATTTTCCGAGCGACAGGGTCAAAGATAAAATTTCCCGGGTTTATGAAGGTGTATGTTGAGGGAAGCGACGATCAAGTGGAAGAAAGGGATAATATGCTTCCTGATTTAAAAGTAGGAGATGAAGTGTTTCAAAAGGATATTGAGCCGAAGCAACACTTCACACAACCTCCGCCTAGATATACGGAGGCAAGACTCGTTAAAACGCTTGAAGAATTGGGAATTGGCCGTCCTTCTACCTATGCACCAACCTTGGATACGATTCAAAAAAGGGGATATGTTGCCCTTGATAATAAACGGTTCATTCCGACTGAACTGGGGGAAATTATTAATGAAGCGATTCAGGAATTTTTCCCTGATATTCTCGACGTTGAATTTACAGCCAGGATGGAGAAGGGATTAGATTATATTGAAGACGGCAAAATCCGCTGGGTGGAAATCATCGATGAATTTTACAAGGACTTTAAGGTTGATTTAGAGAAAGCTGAAAAGGAAATGGAATCAGTTGAAATAAAGGATGAGCCTGCAGGTGAGGATTGCGAAAACTGTGGAAGCCCGATGGTATTTAAAATGGGACGCTACGGAAAATTTATGGCCTGCAGCAATTTCCCCGATTGCCGTAATACAAAACCAATTGTGAAAGAAATCGGGGTTACTTGCCCGAATTGTAAAGAAGGCAATATCATTGAGAGAAAAAGTAAGAAAAAACGCCTTTTCTATGGATGCGACCGCTTCCCTGAATGTGATTTTATTTCATGGGATAAACCGCTGCCAAGAAACTGTCCAAAATGCGAAACGTATCTGGTTGAGAAGAAATTAAAAAAAGGTGTTCAAGTACAATGTCCGAATTGCGATTACAAGGAAGAGCAGCAAAGCTAAGAGTGGGCGGATGCCTACTCTTTTTTTCTTCGTTTTAAAAATATTTTAAACCAAAAAACTTTTTTGTTTTTGAAACGTATAGTAAAATGCAAGATGGACTAAATTGAGGGAAAAGTATACTATAGATGTTTGGTTACATAATTAAGAAAGTGGTCTAGGAGGACATTCATGAAAGAAATGACAGTTAATGTTATTGGAGCAGGACTTGCGGGCAGTGAAGCAGCCTGGCAAATTGCAAAACGTGGGATTAAAGTTCACCTTTATGAAATGCGACCTGTTAAGCAAACTCCTGCTCATCATACAGATAAATTTGCAGAATTAGTCTGCAGTAATTCTTTAAGAGCAAACACGTTAACGAATGCTGTTGGTGTGTTAAAAGAAGAAATGCGAAAGCTAGATTCCGTCATTATCGCGGCAGCGGATGCCTGCTCAGTTCCTGCCGGTGGTGCTTTAGCAGTTGATCGGCATGAATTTGCGGCAAAAGTAACAAACTTGGTTAAAAATCATGAAAATGTCACGGTCATTAATGAGGAAGTAACTAAAATTCCTGAAGGACCGACAGTTATTGCAACAGGGCCGCTGACAAGTCCTGAACTTTCAGCGCAGCTAAAGAATTTAACAGGGGAAGAATATCTTTATTTCTATGATGCTGCAGCACCAATTATTGAAAAAGAAAGTATTGATATGGATAAGGTATATTTAAAATCCCGTTACGATAAGGGAGAAGCAGCATATTTAAATTGTCCGATGACAGAGGAAGAATTTAACCGATTCTATGAAGCGTTAATTTCAGCTGAAACCGTTCCATTAAAAGAATTTGAAAAGGAAATTTTCTTCGAAGGCTGTATGCCAATTGAAGTAATGGCGGCTAGGGGAAAGAAGACGATGCTCTTTGGCCCTTTAAAGCCGGTTGGTTTAGAAGACCCGAAAACAGGGAAAAGACCTTTTGCAGTTATTCAGCTAAGGCAGGATGATGCGGCAGGAACATTATTTAATATTGTTGGGTTTCAAACTCATTTAAAATGGGGTGCACAAAAAGAGGTGCTCAGCCTTATACCGGGGCTTGAAAATGCTGAGATTATTCGTTATGGCGTTATGCACCGGAATACATTTATTAATTCCCCTAAGGTTTTGAGAGCAACCTATCAATTCCGTGAGCGGGAGGATTTATTTTTTGCAGGGCAAATGACCGGAGTAGAAGGATATGTAGAATCAGCAGCTAGCGGATTAATTGCCGGAATTAACGCATCCCGTTTAGTTGAAGGAAAAGAAACGGTGGAGTTTCCCGATGAAACTGCAATTGGAAGTATGGCACACTATATTACCACCACGAATGCGAAAAATTTCCAACCGATGAATGCAAATTTTGGACTTTTTCCTGAATTACCAGTCAAAATTAAGGGGAAACAAGAAAGAAATTTACAGCATGCAAATAGAGCGTTAGAAACAATTCAGAACTTTATGAAAGTTTTGTAAAATTACTTGCATGGGCTATGGAAGTATGTTACGATTTAGTAGGCCTTGCTTGCTGGAAGCATGATAAATGTGAATGTTTTATTAACATTCTATCTCGATTATTTACAAATAGAGAAGAATTACTCAAAATATAGAATTGAACATTTTCAACATGATTTTAGTACATTTATTGTTCACGTTTGAACAAGGAGTTCACGATGCTTTTTTCATTCTTGGGTTAATCGGAAAATAGAAAACTCCAAAAGAGGAGGGTTTTAATTAATGGAGCAATTTCATGCTACTACGATTTTTGCGGTTCACCATAAAGGTGAATGTTCGATGTCAGGTGATGGGCAAGTCACATTTGGAAATGCGGTTGTAATGAAGCACACAGCAAGAAAAGTCAGAAAGATTTTTAATGGTAGAGTATTAGCCGGTTTTGCTGGATCCGTTGCGGATGCTTTTACATTGTTTGAGTTATTTGAAGGTAAACTTGAAGAGTATAATGGAAACCTTCAAAGAGCGGCAGTGGAACTTGCTAAGGAATGGCGCAGCGATAAAATGCTGCGAAAGCTTGAAGCGATGCTGATTGTTATGAATCGAGAGAGTTTGCTTCTTGTTTCCGGAACAGGAGAAGTCATAGAGCCTGATGATGGTATACTTGCGATTGGTTCCGGTGGCAATTATGCCTTAGCTGCAGGCCGCTCTTTAAAGAAATACGCAGGGGATCATTTATCTGCAAAAGAAATTGCCAAAGCTTCTTTAGAAATAGCTGCTGAAATATGTGTGTATACGAATCACAATATTATTGTTGAAGAGCTATAATGGGAAGGGAGTCCTGATCAATGGGAAAAACAACAAATTTAACCCCGCGCCAAATCGTAGAGAGACTTGACCAATATATTATTGGGCAGAAGGATGCGAAGAAAGCTGTAGCTGTTGCACTTAGGAATCGATATAGAAGAGGTTTGTTAACCGAAAAATTACGGGATGAAATTATTCCGAAAAATATTCTAATGATTGGACCCACTGGTGTTGGTAAAACAGAAATAGCCCGCAGGATTGCTAAGCTAGTCGGGGCTCCTTTTGTTAAGGTTGAGGCAACCAAATTCACTGAGGTGGGCTATGTTGGCCGTGATGTAGAGTCAATGGTCCGCGACTTAGTGGAAACTTCTGTTCGGTTGGTGAAAGAAGAAAGAATGCTTAATGTTAAGGAACGGGCAGAGGAAAATGCAAACAGCAGACTTGTAGACCTGCTGGTACCTTCAGCAAAGAAGGCAACCGGTTATAAAAATCCACTTGAAATGTTATTTGGCGGTGGAAACTCTCAAAGTGAACATGAATCATTGCAAACCGATGATTATTCGATTAACGAAAAGCGAAAAATTGTTAAGGAAAAGCTAGCATTAGGTCAACTAGAGGATGAAATTGTTTCTGTTGAAGTGGAAGAGCAGGCCCCATCCATGTTTGATATGCTTCAAGGCTCCGGTATTGAACAAATGGGCATGAATATGCAGGATGCCTTGAGCAGTTTTATGCCAAAGAAACGGAAAAAAAGAAAATTAACCGTCCGAGAAGCTAGAAAAGTATTAACGAGTGAAGAAGCCCAAAAGTTAATTGATATGGATGAAGTAACCTCAGAAGCGGTTTACAGAGCAGAACAAAATGGCATCATTTTTATTGACGAAATCGATAAAATTGCAAGCAAGAATTCGGGTGGATCATCAGCAGATGTTTCTCGTGAAGGGGTTCAAAGGGATATTTTACCTGTTGTCGAGGGGTCAACGGTGGTAACCAAATATGGTTCGGTTAAAACGGATCATGTCTTGTTTATTGCAGCCGGAGCCTTCCATATGGCAAAGCCTTCTGATTTAATTCCGGAATTACAAGGCCGATTCCCAATTCGGGTTGAATTAACAAAATTAAATGTAGAAGATTTCTTCAGGATTCTTATTGAGCCTGATAATGCCCTTATCAAACAATATCAAGCATTATTGGAAACTGAAGGTATACAAATTGAATTTTCTGACGATGCTATTCGTAGAATCGCTGAAGTTGCTTTTGACGTGAATCAAAATACGGATAATATTGGAGCAAGACGTCTCCACACCATATTAGAAAAACTTTTGGAGGATTTATCCTTCGAAGCACCTGATATTACAATGGAGAAAATTACGATTACGCCGCAATATGTCGACGACAAACTTGGAGCGATCTCAAAAAATAAGGACTTAAGTCAATTTATTCTTTAAAAGAGGGTGTTACCAGCCCTTTCTTATGGGGAAACATTAAAAACACCTAATATTCAAAAGATGATTGTCACATAAAATTTAATATTGGTTGCAGATCATTAGGAGGAAGAATTACATGGATTTACTTTCAAAAACTAGAAAAATTAATGCGTTATTACAAAAGGCTGCAGGAAAGCCGGTAAACTTTAAAGAAATGGCTGAAACACTAAGTGAAGTGATTGAGTCAAATATTTATGTTGTTAGCCGTCGTGGTAAATTATTAGGTTTTGCAGTTAATCAGCATTTTGAAAATGAACGCATGTCAAAAATGTTGGAAGAGCGTCAATTCCCTGAAGAATATACGAAAGGTTTATTTAATATTCAAGAAACATCTCCAAACCTTGATGTTAATAGTGAATATACTGCCTTTCCAGTTGAAAACAAAGAACTTTTCCCTGAAGGCTTAACGACTGTTGTTCCGATTATTGGCGGCGGTGAACGGTTAGGAACATTAATCCTCGCAAGAGTACAGGAAAAATTCCTGGATGATGATTTAATTCTTGCGGAGTACGGTGCAACCGTAGTAGGTATGGAAATCCTTCGGGAAAAAGCAGAGGAAATTGAAGAAGAAGCTAGAAGTAAAGCAGTTGTACAAATGGCGATTAGTTCGCTGTCTTATAGTGAACTTGAAGCAATTGAACATATTTTTGAAGAATTAAACGGTCATGAAGGCTTATTAGTTGCATCAAAAATTGCCGATCGTGTTGGGATTACCCGCTCTGTTATTGTCAATGCATTAAGAAAGCTCGAAAGTGCAGGCGTAATCGAGTCTCGTTCCCTTGGCATGAAAGGAACGTACATTAAAGTCTTAAACGACAAGTTCTTAGTTGAGCTTGATAAATTAAGATCTAATTAATAAAAAGTAAACCTAAAAAGGAGAATCCCCTATTTCAAAAAATAGGGGATTCAATTTTTTGAAACTAGTTCTTGATTTGTGTTCTATATTTATGCTATATTATTTCATGGTGTTAATACACACGCTTGTTGATTTAAACAGACGGTGCTGTTAAACAAAACAGTTTTTGTTTAAAGATGAGATAAGCGGAGGAAAACAAACCATTAGGAGGAAAAAACATGTCAGTCATTTCTATGAAACAATTGCTTGAAGCTGGTGTACATTTTGGACACCAAACTCGCCGTTGGAACCCAAAAATGAAGAAATATATCTTCACTGAGCGTAACGGTATCTATATCATCGACCTTCAAAAAACAGTTAAGAAGGTAGAAGAAGCTTATAACTGGGTAAAAGAACTTGCTGGTAACGGCGGAACAGTTCTTTTCGTTGGTACTAAAAAACAAGCTCAAGATTCTGTTAAAGAAGAAGCAGCTCGTTCAGGTCAGTACTATGTGAACCAACGCTGGTTAGGTGGTACATTAACAAACTTCGAAACAATCCAAAAGCGTATTGGCCGCTTAAAAGATATTGAAAGAATGTCAGAAGACGGTACTTTCGATGTTTTACCTAAAAAAGAAGTTGTTCAATTAAAGAAAGAACAAGAACGTCTTGAAAAATTCCTAGGCGGAATCAAAGATATGAAACAGCTTCCAGATGCATTATTCATCATTGACCCTCGTAAAGAGCGTATCGCAGTTGCAGAAGCTAAGAAATTAAACATCCCTATCGTAGGTATTGTTGATACAAACTGTGATCCGGATGAAATCGATGTAGTTATTCCTGCGAACGACGATGCAATCCGTGCAGTTAAATTATTAACTGGCAAAATGGCGGATGCAATCCTTGAAGCAAAACAAGGTGAAGAAGTAGCAGTAGAAGCTTAATTCTATAGTGCCAACGAACAAAAAGGTGATAAGAGGGAGACCCTTTATCACCTTTTTTTAAAGAAAATTCAATGCTAGGCTGGTCCCTTGGGTAACAAACAAAGGTGTAGTTTAAAAGGCAAGAAGGTTTATCTTAGGTTTGATTGGCTAAGATATGAATACATAGTATATAAGGAGGAAATACATTATGGCAGTAACGGCTCAAATGGTTAAGGAACTTCGTGAAAAAACAGGCGCAGGAATGATGGATTGTAAAAAAGCTTTAACAGAAACAAATGGTGATATGGAAAAAGCAATTGATTACCTTCGTGAAAAAGGAATTGCAAAAGCTGCAAAGAAAGCAGATCGTATTGCTGCTGAAGGAACAACTTACGTTTTAACAGAAGGAAACGAAGCAGTTATCCTAGAAGTGAACTCAGAAACTGACTTCGTTGCAAAAAACGAAGGTTTCCAAACACTTGTTAAGGAACTTGCTGAACACCTTCTAAAAAATAAACCAGCAACAGTAGAAGAAGCTTCTGAGCAAAAAATGGAAAATGGTGCAACAGTTTCTGAATATATCAATGCTGCAATTGCTAAAATTGGTGAAAAGCTTTCCCTTCGCCGCTTTGTAATTGTATCTAAATCTGATAATGATGCATTCGGTGCATACCTTCACATGGGTGGTCGTATCGGTGTTTTATCTGTACTTGAAGGCACTCCTGATGCAAGTGCAGCAAAAGATGTTTCCATGCATATCGCTGCGTTAAATCCAAAATATGTTTCTCGTGATCAAGTCTCACAAGAAGAAGTTGAGCGTGAGCGCGAAATCTTAACACAACAAGCTCTTAACGAGGGTAAGCCGGAAAATATCGTTGCAAAAATGGTTGAAGGCCGCCTAGGAAAATATTTTGAAGATGTTTGTGTTCTTGACCAAACATTCGTTAAAAACCCTGATCAAAAAGTACGCCAATTCGTTGAATCAAAAGGTGCTACTGTTCGTGAATTCATTCGCTATGAAGTAGGCGAAGGCATCGAAAAACGTGAAGATAACTTTGCAGAAGAAGTTATGAACCAAGTAAATAAAAAATAATTTAAATAGGGAGCACATTGTGTTCCCTATTTTTGAAGCATGAAGAAATTAAATGGTAATACATCATCAAAAATTCGGAGGTTTATATGGGTAGTCCTAAGTACAAACGCGTCGTTTTAAAATTAAGCGGGGAAGCACTTGCGGGAGAGTCGAGCTTTGGAATTAAACCTTCTGTGATTAAATCCATTGCTGCTCAAGTAAAAGAGATTGCTGAACTTGGAGTTGAAGTAGCTGTTGTTGTTGGCGGCGGCAATATTTGGCGCGGGAAAATCGGCAGTGAGATGGGAATGGACCGGGCAACGGCTGATTATATGGGAATGTTGGCGACGGTAATGAATTCCTTAGCACTTCAAGATAGCTTAGAGCATTTAGGGATTGAATCACGTGTGCAAACTTCAATTGAAATGCGTCAGGTTGCAGAACCCTATATAAGACGTCGTGCAATAAGACATCTAGAAAAGAAACGTGTAGTAATTTTTGCAGCAGGTACTGGAAATCCATATTTCTCAACGGATACAACTGCAGCACTCAGGGCAGCAGAAATTGATGCAGAAGTAATTTTAATGGCAAAAAATAATGTGGATGGGGTATATTCTGCAGACCCTCGTTTAGATAAAAATGCAACTAAATATGAGGAGCTTTCTTATCTTGATGTAATCAAAGAAGGATTGGCCGTAATGGATTCCACTGCTTCTTCTTTATGTATGGATAATGATATTCCGCTTATTGTTTTCTCAATTATGGAACAAGGAAATATTAAACGCGCTGTAATGGGTGAAAAAATTGGAACAATTGTTAGGGGGAAAAACTAATGCCAAAACAAGTCATCTCCACCGCAAAAGATAAAATGTCAAAAGGGATTCAAGCATTTACACGTGAGCTTGCAAGCATTCGTGCCGGTAGAGCAAGTGCATCCCTATTAGACCGGATTACTGTTGATTATTACGGAGCACCAACTCCAGTAAACCAGGTTGCTGGAATTACAACACCTGAGGCAAGACTTCTGGTTATTCAGCCGTATGACAAATCCATTCTTGGTGATATCGAGAAGGCGATTCTAAAATCCGATTTAGGTTTGAATCCATCAAATGATGGGATGCTCATCCGGATTGCGATTCCACAACTGACGGAAGAACGCCGTAAAGAACTTGTTAAATTAGTAAAAAAAGAATCAGAAGAAGCAAAAGTAGCGATTCGAAATGTACGTCGTGATGCAAATGAAGACTTGAAAAAGTTAGAGAAAAAAGGCGATATTACTGAAGATGATCTTCGTGGTTATTCTGATGATATTCAAAAATTGACAGATGAAAATATCAGTAAAATTGATCAAATTACAAAAGACAAAGAGAAAGAAATTATGGAAGTATAACAAATTTACTTGGCAGGGCGACCCTCTATTTTAGGGGGTTTTTTCACTATTTGAGCTAAGATTCTTTTTTGAGATTTATCAAAATAAGTTTTCTGAATATTATTCTTAATTCCTTATATTTTACATAAGTTAGTTATTAGAAGATATCTTCATGTTTTTTTGGTATGATAAAAACATGCTAAAATGATCATTCATAGGATTTATTATTGGTTCGATTAGAGAAAAATCTATTATCGGAGTATATGATTAACTTAATTTGGAGGAGCATTGTCATGTTTAATAAAATAAGGCTTTGGAAGAATCAAAATAACTCTTCCACACTCCGAGAAAAAATAGAAGAGATAAAAAAATTACCGATTCCTGAGCATGTTGCGATTATTATGGACGGGAATGGAAGATGGGCAAAAAAAAGGGCATTACCACGAATAGCAGGACACCATGAAGGGATGAAGGTCGTTCGTAAAACTACACGTCTTGCCAATCAGCTTGGAATTAAAACCTTAACCTTATATGCCTTTTCAACTGAAAATTGGAAACGACCTAAAAACGAAGTGGAATATATCATGAAATTACCTGAGGAATTTCTAGGTGCGTTCCTTCCGGAATTAATTAAAGAAAATGTTCAAGTGAAAATGATGGGATACAAAGATAAACTCCCTGTACATACATTACACGCGATTGAAAAAGCTATTGAAGAAACAAAAAATAATAATGGACTAGTCTTAAACTTTGCGCTGAATTACGGAAGCAGGGCTGAAATCATTGATGCAGTCAAACAAGTCGTAAGTGATTGCAGAAGTGATATAATGAATGAAAATGATTTAAATGAAGAGGTTTTTTCCTCGTATTTGATGACAGCAAACATGACGGACCCTGATCTATTAATTCGAACAAGTGGTGAAATTCGCCTGAGCAACTTCATGCTTTGGCAATTGGCTTACACAGAATTCTGGTTTACTGAGGTTTTATGGCCGGACTTTGGTGAGGAGCATCTGCTTGAGGCGATTGAAACATTTCAAAATCGTCAGCGCCGGTTTGGAGGAATATAGTCCATAAAGGTGTGAAACTAATAGATGAAGCAAAGAATCATAACAGCAGTCGTGGCCGCCGCACTTTTTGTTCCGATTGTGTTTTATGGAGGACTCCCATTCGTCCTATTATCGTATTTCTTGGCAACTGTTGGCTTGTACGAGCTTTTAAAAATGAAAAACCTTTCTATTTTTACCGTACATGGCTTTTTGGCAACATTGTTTCTTTGGGTGATTATATTTCCAAAACAATATGACCACATCATGAATACTTTTTATTATACAAAAACAGAAGTGGCCATTGCTTTTGTGTTGTTGTTGTTGGCCTATACAGTTATAACGAAAAACCGATTTACTTTTGAAGATGGAGCTTTTTCCGTACTGTCTTCCGTTTATGTTGGAATGGGGTTCTATTTTTTCATGGAAGCTCGTGATGCCGGCCTTGTTTATATTTTTTATTCCTTGTTTATCATGTGGGCAACCGATTCTGGTGCATATTTCATCGGTAAAGCTGCCGGTAAGAACAAATTATGGCCGGAAATAAGTCCAAATAAAACCATAGAAGGTTCCCTTGGCGGTGTAGTATGTGCTCTTATTGTCGGCGTTTTATTTGCTTTATTTTCCGATTTTAATGCATCATTACTTGAAATATTAGGGATTACCATAGTGTTATCTGTTTTTGGACAAATCGGTGATTTGGTTGAATCGGCGTTTAAACGTCATTTTAATGTAAAGGATTCTGGGAAAATTTTACCTGGACACGGTGGGATTCTTGACCGATTTGACAGCCTATTGTTCGTATGGCCATTGTTGCATTTCTTCCACCTTTGGCCCAATTTATAAGTGGTTTATTTTTTGGGAGTTGAATATAGTTGAAAATAATTAGCCTACTGGGTGCCACAGGATCCATTGGAACCCAGACTCTAGATATTATTCGCGAGCATCCTGATACCTTTCAGCTAGGTGCAATGTCTGTTGGAAAGAATATTGACTTGGCAAGAAAGTTCATCTATGAGTTCAGGCCACAGCTTGTTTCAGTACAGGATTATCAAGACTGCGCAACCTTAAATACTGAGTTTCCAAATACAAAATTTACATTTGGGCACGAAGGTTTAATTGAGGTTGCTATTTATGAAAAAGCAGAAATTCTTGTAAATGCGGTGCTTGGGAGCGTTGGACTAAACCCGACATTACAAGCAATTGAAACCGGGAAGGTCATTGCAATTGCCAATAAGGAAACACTTGTTACAGCCGGACATCTTGTCATGGATGCTGTGAGAAAAAATAATGTTAGTCTACTTCCTGTCGACAGCGAACACTCTGCTATTTTTCAAGCGCTACAAGGAGAAAAGCATAAGAATATAGAAAGATTAATTTTAACAGCATCTGGCGGAAGTTTCCGTGACCGCTCGCGTGCGGAATTAGAAAATGTTACGGTTAAAGATGCTTTAAATCATCCAAACTGGTCAATGGGTGCAAAAATTACCATCGACTCGGCCACAATGATGAATAAAGGATTAGAAGTAATTGAGGCACACTGGCTTTTTGATATGCCATATGAGAAAATCGATGTCTTGCTTCACAAAGAGAGTATTATTCATTCAATGGTTGAATTTCATGATAGCAGCATAATCGCCCAGTTGGGAACTCCGGATATGAGGGTGCCTATCCAATATGCTCTTACCTATCCGGAACGCGCTCAGCTCCCGTCAGCAAAACGATTAGACTTAGCGCAAATTGGCAAACTGCATTTTCAGGAAATGGATCAAGATCGTTTCCGCTGTCTAAGGTTCGCCTATCATGCCGGAAAAGAGGGCGGAACAATGCCAACTGCTTTGAACGCTGCGAATGAAGTGGCTGTTGCAGCGTTTTTGGAAGGGAAAATTCGTTTCTTGCAAATTGAAGATTTGATTGAAAAAGCAATAAACGCTCATCAAACGATGGCACACCCAAGTTTAACTGATATCCAAGAGGTCGACAAAGAAACGAGACAATATGTACGTTCACTTCTATAAGGAAAGCTCGGAGCGCCAAAGGCGCTTTAGCTAGACAGTTATCGAAGTTAAAAGTTACTTCCTTATCCTGATAAAAGGTGGTTTTACTATTGACAACAGTTATAGCCTTTATTGTAATCTTTGGCGCACTTGTCTTTTTTCATGAATTGGGTCACTTAATTTTTGCAAAACGAGCAGGTATTCTTTGCCGGGAATTTGCAATTGGCTTCGGCCCAAAGGTTTTTTCACATAAAAAAGGAGAAACAACCTATACCATTCGCTTGCTTCCTATTGGAGGATTTGTTCGTATGGCAGGTGAGGATCCTGAAATGGTTGAAATCAAGCCTGGATACCGTATTGGCTTATTGTTTGATAAAGATGAAACAGTAAATAAAATTATTTTAAATAATAAAGAAAAGTATCCTGATTGCCGGATCATTGAAGTTGAATTTGCTGATATTGAAAAAGACCTTATCATCAAGGGGTATCCAGATGATGAGGATGACCAACTAAAGACTTTTGTGATTCATCCAAAAGCAATGATTGTAGAAAATGGAATCGAATCTCAAATTGCTCCACTTGATCGCCAATTTGGAGCAAAAACATTATGGCAAAGAACGATGGCTATTTTTGCAGGGCCAATGATGAATTTTGTTCTCGCTTTTATCATTTTTATTGTGATTGCCCTTTTGCAAGGGGTTCCTACTAATGATCCTAAATTAGGTGAAATTACTGCTGATGGGGCTGCAAAAGCTGCAGGGCTTCACAAGGGAGATGTAGTCCAAAGTATTAATGGTGCCGAGGTTACCAGCTGGGCTGATGTGGTAGAAATCATTCGAAATAGCCCGAATAAAAAATTAGATTTTACAATTACCCGAGATGGGAAAGATATGGATGTGCAAGTAACGCCAATTGAAAAAACGGTTGATGGAAAGAAAATGGGGTTAATCGGTGTATATAGCCCTGTTGAAAAATCACCTATTCAAGCTATTTCTGCCGGGGTTAAAGATACGTATACCTGGACAATGCAAATCATCGGGATGCTTGGAAAATTGGTTACAGGTCAATTCTCAATTAATATGCTTTCTGGTCCAGTAGGTATTTATCAAGCTACCGATACAGTTGCGAAATCAGGTATTTATTATCTAATGAAATGGGCAGGAATCTTAAGTATAAATTTAGGCATAATGAATTTACTGCCAATACCGGCACTTGACGGTGGAAGATTAATGTTTTTTGCAGTTGAAGCACTTAGAGGGAAACCAATCGACCGTCAAAAAGAAGGGATGGTTCACTTTATTGGGTTCGCTTTGCTAATGCTTTTAATGCTAGTTGTAACTTGGAATGATATCCAAAGATTTTTCTTATAAAGTATTCTAGGTACCTTTTAAGGGGTACCTTTCTTTTTTGATTAGGCTAGGCTTGTTAAGGACAATGTTGATTTTTGAACAACGTTGATTGGAGCGGAAATCCACAACCAAGGTTAACAAGTCTTTGACTAAAATTAGATGAAGTTTCCTGTCGAATAAAGACGAATCAACTTGGTTGATATGATATAATTATTTTTTGAATAGGCTGTGTTAAAGGACAATGTTGATTTTGAACAGCGTTGATTGGAGCGGAAGGCACGAAGACTCCTGTGGGAGTACGGGACAGGGGAGACCCCGCTGGAGCGAAGCGACGAGGAGGCTCCCCGAACCGCCCACGGAAAGCGAAGTGCCTGGAGCGGAAATCAACAACCAGGTTTAACAGAGCCTTTGAATAAAAGACAATAGAGATTAAAGATAGATGGGAGAGAGAATGATGAGCGAAAATGCCTTAGGCAGTAAAGAGCGATTCTTACTCTTGCTCCAGCAGCTGCAAATGCAAGAAGATGCTGTGGTAGCACAATTTCCAAATGCACAAATTGAAAAACTAATCGTCGAAAAAAAAGCCCGTAAGTGGCATTTTCAATTTCTATTAGAAAAAATCCTTCCCTACAATGTATATATCCGCTTTACGACCCAATTGGAAAGAACATTTTCAAATATTGCCCGTATTTCGTATGAGATAAATGTTACCGAGCAAACCTTTTCACCGGATTTATTATTAGAGTACTGGAACCATTGTATCCAGCAGATTGATGGCATTGCTCCGCCTTTATTAAAGCTATTAAATGAACAAATCCCGACGATTAACGGGAATAAAGTATCGCTTTCAGTACGAAATGAAACCGAGGGTCTTGCACTTTCACGAAAATATGGAGGTGTGATCAGCAAGATTTATCAATCCTTTGGCTTTCCAGTTCTAACAATTGAAACGAATGTCCAAAGTCTAGAAAAGAACGATGAATATGAAAAATTTTTACAAGCTAAACAAAAAGAAGACCAGGAACGCGGGCTTCAAGCACTCGTAGAGCTACAGAGGAAGGAAGCGGAAAAAGAGCAATCGAACGGTGATATTCCGCAAGGTCCGCTTACAATTGGTCTTACAATTAAGGATGATCAAGATTACCGCACGATGATTGATATTGTTGATGAGGAAAGAAGAGTAACTGTTCAAGGGTACATTTTTGATGCTGAAACGAGAGAACTTAGAAGCGGACGTACCCTGCTAACCTTTAAAGTTACAGATTATACAAGTTCAATCATGGTTAAAATGTTCTCGAGAGATAAAGAGGATGCAGCCCTATTTCAACATGTTAAAAAAGGAATGTGGGTAAAGGTTAGAGGAAGTATCCAGAATGACACATTCGTCCGTGATCTTGTGATGATTGGAAATGATATAAATGAAATAAAACCAGCAGGCCGGAAAGACACTGCTCCAGAAGATGAGAAGCGTGTAGAACTCCATCTTCATACTCCGATGAGTCAAATGGATGCCGTTACACCTGTAAGCACCCTTATTGCTCAGGCGAAAAAATGGGGCCACAAAGCAATTGCTGTTACCGATCATGCAGTTGCTCAATCTTTTCCGGAGGCATTCGGTGCAGGTAAAAAGAATGACATTAAAATTTTATATGGAATTGAGGCCAATCTAATTGATGACGGCGTCCCGATTGCTTATAATGACGCACATCGGCTTTTGGCTGAAGATACCTACGTAGTTTTTGACGTAGAAACCACGGGGCTTTCAGCTGTATATGATACGATCATCGAGCTTGCTGCTGTAAAAATACATGATGGGGAAATTATTGACCGCTTTGAGTCATTTGCAAATCCACATCATCGTTTATCAGCAACAACGATTAATTTGACCGGTATTACGGATGATATGGTCGAAAATGCACCAGAGGTAGCGGAAGTCATCCGCAATTTCCATGACTGGGTTGGAGATGCTGTCCTTGTCGCTCATAATGCATCCTTTGATATGGGCTTCCTGAATGTCGGCTACAAAAATATTAGTCTAGAAAAAGCGAAAAATCCGGTAATCGATACGCTGGAACTCGGTCGTTTTCTATATCCTGAACTAAAAAATCACCGCCTAAATACGCTGGCGAAAAAGTTTGATATTGAATTAACCCAGCACCACCGTGCTATTTACGATGCGGAAGCAACAGGCTATTTATTGCTAAAAATGCTTAAGGATTCACTTGAAAAGGGTATTGAATATCATGATCAGTTCAATGACAACATGGGGAAAGGAAATGCCTATCAAAGAGCACGTCCATATCACTGCACCCTACTAGCACAAACTGAAGTAGGTTTAAAAAATTTATTTAAATTAGTTTCTATTGCACATATTGAGTACTATTACAGGGTGCCTCGTATACCTCGCTCCGTTCTTCAAAAATATCGCGAAGGAATCCTTGTTGGTTCCGCCTGTAATAAAGGGGAAGTATTTGAAGGGATGATGCAAAAATCCCCTGAAGAGGTAGAAGCCTTTGCTCAGTTTTATGATTATCTTGAAGTAATGCCAAAACCTGTGTATGCGCCAATGATCGAAATGGAATTAATCCGAGATGAGAAGGCGCTTGAAGAAATTATTGGGAACATTGTTAAGCTTGGAGATAAGTTGGGTATCCCCGTTGTTGCAACGGGAAATGTTCATTATTTAAACGAAAACGATAAAATTTATCGAAAAATATTAATTAACTCTCAAGGTGGTGCAAATCCACTTAACCGTCACCAGCTTCCAGATGTTCATTTCCGCTCGACGAATGAAATGCTTGATGAGTTTTCATTTTTAGGTGCGGAAAAGGCTAAGGAAATTGTTGTAACGAATACCAATAAAATTGCCGATATGATTGATGTTATTAAACCAATTAAAGATGATTTATACACGCCAAAAATTGAAGGCGCAGATGACGAAATGAGAGAAATGAGTTATGCCATGGCTCGTAAAATTTATGGTGATTCGCTTCCGGAAATAGTGGAAGCCCGTTTGGAAAAAGAATTAAAAAGTATCATTGGCCATGGGTTTGCCGTAATTTATTTGATTTCGCATAAACTCGTTAAAAAATCGCTTGATGATGGATACCTTGTTGGTTCACGTGGATCGGTCGGTTCCTCATTTGTTGCAACTATGACGGAGATTACCGAGGTAAACCCACTTCCGCCACATTATATTTGTCCAACCTGTAAACATTCCGAGTTCTTTAATGATGGTTCGGTTGGTTCCGGATTTGATTTACCTGATAAAGATTGCCCTGAGTGCGGAGGGAAATACCGAAAAGATGGACATGATATTCCGTTTGAAACCTTCCTTGGCTTTAAAGGGGATAAGGTTCCGGATATTGACTTGAACTTTTCCGGTGAGTATCAGCCGCGCGCACATAACTATACAAAGGTGCTTTTCGGTGAGGAATATGTCTATCGTGCTGGAACAATCGGAACAGTTGCCGATAAAACGGCTTTTGGCTATGTTAAGGCATATCAACAGGATAATAATCTCCAAATTCGGGGAGCAGAGGTTGAAAGACTGGCTTCCGGATGTACAGGAGTAAAACGGACCACGGGTCAGCACCCGGGTGGGATTATTGTTATTCCAGATTATATGGATGTATATGATTTTACACCGATCCAGTTTCCAGCAGATGATAAAACTTCAGAGTGGCGGACCACTCATTTTGATTTCCATTCGATACATGATAATGTACTAAAGCTTGATATACTCGGACACGACGATCCAACCGTAATCAGGATGCTGCAGGACCTTAGCGGAATTGACCCAAAAACGATTCCGACTGATGATCCGGAAGTGATGAAGATTTTTAGTGGAACCGAATCACTCGGGGTAACCGAACAGCAAATCATGTGTAAAACCGGAACATTGGGTATCCCGGAATTTGGAACAAGATTCGTTCGGCAAATGCTTGAAGATACAAAACCGACAACCTTTTCTGAACTTGTTCAAATTTCCGGTCTATCCCACGGGACAGATGTATGGTTAGGAAATGCCCAAGAACTAATTCATAATCGAACTTGTACGCTTAGTGAAGTTATCGGCTGTCGTGATGATATAATGGTCTATTTAATTTACCAAGGACTTGATCCGTCTTTTGCTTTTAAAATTATGGAATCCGTTCGTAAAGGGAAAGGCTTAAGTGAAGAAATGGAAGCAGAAATGCGCAAAAATGAAGTTCCGGAATGGTACATTGATTCCTGCAAAAAAATCAAATATATGTTCCCGAAAGCCCATGCTGCTGCATATGTATTAATGGCCGTAAGGATTGCCTTTTTTAAAGTACATCTGCCGCTTCTTTATTACGCAGCCTACTTCACTGTCCGTGCTGAGGATTTCGATGTGGAAGCAATGGCCCGCGGTTCAGAAGCTATTCGGGCAAGAATTGAGGAAATCAATGCAAAGGGACTTGAGGCGTCAAATAAAGAGAAAAACCTTTTGACTGTTCTTGAATTAGCTTTAGAAATGACGGAAAGAGGATTTTCATTTAAGAAAATTGATTTATACAAATCTTCCGCCTCAGAGTTTATTATAGAGGGAGATTCATTAATTCCACCGTTTAATTCTATCCCTGGTCTAGGAACAAACGTTGCTTGGAGTATTGTAAAGGCAAGGGAAGAAGGCGAATTTTTATCGAAAGAAGACCTGCAGCAGCGTGGAAAAGTATCCAAGACCATTCTTGAATATTTGGACAAACAAGGCTGCCTTGGATCCCTGCCAGAACAAAACCAGCTGTCGCTTTTCTAGATGTCTACCTCCAGCGCCTAGCCCCTATGGTCTACAGCCGATCCGTCAAAAGGTAAAGAGTAACCTTCTCGCCGGCTCGTCTTATGCTATGCCTGAGGCTGATCACTAAGGAAAGCTTCAAAGAATAATCATCGCAGGAACAAGCTGTGCTTGTTCCGAATGCGCTTCCGCTTTTCTTGTTTGCATATATATAGTGACTATGGTATAGTTTTATTGGAAATACTAAGAAATACTCTCGAATCAAGGAGTGGGGCAACCCACTCTTTCTTGTTTGTAAATAGGGTAAATTGATAAAACTTTCCGTGAACTACATATAATATGGGTGAAAAAAGTCGGTAAAAGGAGGTTAAGCATGAGCAAAGTAACTGAAGTAGTAGAAAAGCTAGCAGAACCAATCCTTGAAGAACTTGGTTTGGAGTTAGTCGAGATTGAGTATGTAAAAGAAGGAAAAAGCTGGTTTCTCCGCATATATATTGATAAAGATCTCGGAGTCGATATTGAAGACTGCGGAGTAGTGAGTGAACGTCTTAGTGAAAAACTCGATGAATTGGATCCGATTCCCCATAATTATTTCCTTGAAGTATCTTCACCCGGTGCTGAACGTCCTTTGAAAAAAAGTAAGGACTTTGAAAAAGCAATTGGAAAAAATGTATTCATAAAAACATATGAACCTATTGATGGTGAAAAAAGCTTTGAGGGTCTATTACAAGCGTTTGATGGGCAGACCGTCATCATAGAGGTAAAAATAAAAACTCGCAAAAAAAACATTGAAATTCCTTATGAAAAGATTGCAAATGCACGACTGGCTGTTTCTTTTTCATAATTGAGAAATTTAAATAATGGTTAGGGGGATACAAGAAAATGAGCAGCGAACTATTAGATGCTCTTACCATACTGGAAAGAGAAAAAGGAATTTCCAGAGATGTTTTAATCGAAGCGATTGAAGCGGCACTTATCTCAGCATATCGCCGTAATTTTAATCAGGCACAAAATGTGAGAATTGATTTGAATTTACAATCAGGATCAATGAGGGTTTTTGCTAGAAAAGAGGTAGTGGATCAAGTATTTGACCCGCGTCTTGAAATTTCAATTGAAGATGCACGAAGAATTAATCCAAATTACCAAGTAGAAGATGTAGTTGAAATGGAAGTAACACCTAAAGATTTTGGGAGAATTGCAGCTCAAACAGCAAAGCAAGTGGTGACACAGCGTGTTAGAGAAGCTGAAAGAGGTATTATTTATTCTGAATTTATTGATCGTGAAGAAGATATCATGACAGGTATCGTTCAAAGACTGGATTCTAAGTTTATCTATGTAAGCCTTGGCAAAATTGAAGCATTGCTTCCGGTTAACGAACAAATGCCAAATGAACGCTATAAACCACATGATCGTATCAAGGTATTTATTACAAAGGTAGAAAAAACAACAAAAGGACCGCAAATCTTTGTATCTCGTACACATCCGGGATTGCTCAAACGCTTGTTTGAAATCGAAGTACCTGAGATCTACGATGGAACGGTTGAAATTAAATCCGTTGCCCGCGAGGCAGGAGATCGTTCCAAAATTTCCGTTCATTCCGATAATGCTGAGGTTGATCCGGTGGGTTCTTGTGTCGGACCAAAAGGAACACGTGTTCAAGCAGTTGTGAATGAGTTAAAAGGTGAAAAAATTGATATCGTAAAATGGTCAGATGATCCTGTTGTCTTTGTTGCTAATTCCTTAAGTCCTTCTAAAGTTTTGGATGTTATGGTAAATGAAGCGGATAAAGCAACAACAGTAGTTGTCCCAGATTATCAACTTTCCCTTGCAATTGGTAAACGCGGTCAAAACGCAAGACTGGCAGCGAAGTTAACGGGATGGAAAATTGATATTAAATCAGAAACCGAAGCACGTGATATAGGAATTTATCCACGTGAAGAAACAATCAGACTTTTTGATGATCAAGTCGAAGACGATCATTTCGAATTCGAAGATGAATTAGATTAATTGGTGGAGGTGAATGATCGTGAACACGCGTAAAAAAGTTCCAATGCGTAAATGTGTGGCAACTGGTGAAATGAAGCCCAAAAAAGAACTCGTTCGCATCGTTCGCTCACAGGAAGGAGATGTCTCCATCGACCTGACCGGGAAAAAATCAGGCAGGGGTGCATATCTTTCAAAGGACAAGGAAGCTGTCCTTCAAGCCAAGAAGAAAAACATCTTATCTAACCACCTACAGGTTTCTATAGAAGAATCATTGTATGAAGAACTACTAGAGCTGATAGAGAAGGAGAACAGACTATCCAAATGAACCAGCAACAATGGATGTCATTGCTTGGCTTAGCCAATCGAGCACGTAAGATCACATCGGGTGAGGAGCTTACCGTCAAACAGATTCAGAGTGGAGGCGCAAAGCTCATTTTATTATCAGCAGATGCATCTGGAAATACAACCAAAAAAATTTCAGACAAGTGTAAATCGTATGAAGTTCCATTGAAAATAGTGGAAAATCGTCATCTTCTTGGCCATGCAATTGGTAAAGAAGCCCGCGTAGTTGTAGCTGTTTTGGATGATGGATTTGCTAAAAAACTGGTAACGTTGCTCGATTAATTTTAGCGGGGGTGAAAAAATGAGTAAAATACGTGTTTATGAATATGCAAAGAAACATAATGTTTCAAGTAAAGATGTAATTACAAAATTAAAAGAAATGAATATAGAGGTTTCTAACCATATGGCAACAATTGAAGATGCAGATATAGTAAAACTTGACGTAACCTTTAACAAAAACACAAGCAATACACAACAGAAACAAACAAAACCGCAACAGCAGAATCGTTCAAATCAAAGACCACAACAGCAGGGAGAGAAGCCACAGGTGCAGAGTAAAACAAGTCCAAAGGCTTTTGATGATGATGACTCAAAAAACGCTGCTCCTAGTAAGGTAAAAGTTGTCTCTCCTCCAAAAACGGCTGAAGGTAAAAAGCAAAACCAAGAATTCCAATCAAAGGAAAACAAAGTTTTCAATTCAGGAAAAGGTAATAAAAAACCTTTTAATAATAATCAAAATCGCAATAATAATAACAATCGTAAAAAGAACCATACACCTGTTCAACAAGCACAGCCACAAAAGAAGAAAGAAAAAGAGCTACCGGCTAAAATTACCTTTAGCGAATCTTTGACTGTTGGAGAGCTAGCTAAAAAAATATACCGTGAGCCTTCTGAAATCATCAAGAAGCTCTTTTTACTTGGTGTTATGGCGACAATCAACCAAGTATTAGATAAAGATGCGATTGAATTGATTGCAAGTGAATATGGAGTTGAGGTTGAAGAGGAAATCAAAATCGATACAACCGATTTAGAGGTCTATTTTACAGAGGATCCAACGGAAGAACTTGTAGAAAGACCAGCGGTTGTTACGATTATGGGGCACGTTGACCATGGGAAAACAACTTTACTTGACTCTATTCGGAATACAAAAGTAACCGAAGGAGAAGCGGGTGGAATCACCCAACATATTGGTGCTTATCAAGTAGTTGAAAACGGGAAGAAAATCACCTTCCTAGATACACCGGGACATGCTGCCTTCACGACGATGCGTGCTCGCGGGGCAAAAATTACCGATATTACCATCCTTGTTGTTGCTGCAGATGACGGTGTAATGCCGCAAACGGTTGAGGCCATTAACCATGCAAAGGCTGCTGAGGTTCCAATTATTGTAGCTGTTAATAAAATGGATAAGGAAGCCGCAAATGCCGATCGTGTTATGCAGGAATTAACAGAGCATGGATTGGTTTCAGAAGCATGGGGTGGGGATACTATCTTTGTACCACTTTCTGCAAAAACAGGGGATGGAATCGATAATTTATTAGAAATGATTCTCCTTGTCAGTGAAGTAGAGGAATATAAAGCGAATCCTAACCGAAAGGCTTTAGGTACAGTTATCGAGGCACAATTGGATAAAGGCCGCGGATCTGTTGCAACCTTACTGATTCAAAACGGTTCATTAAAAATCGGGGATCCGATTGTTGTAGGAAACACTTTTGGTCGTGTTCGGGCAATGGTAAATGATAAAGGACGCCGTGTCAAAGAGGCAGGCCCATCGACTCCTGTTGAAATTACTGGGCTTAACGATGTTCCACAAGCTGGAGATCGCTTTGTTGTTTTTGACGACGAAAAAACGGCACGTCAGGTTGGGGAAGCTCGTGCACAACAGGCACTTGCCGCACATCGTGGCGAAAAGTCCCGTGTTAGCTTAGAAAACTTATTTGAACAATTAAAACAGGGTGAAATGAAGGACTTGAATGTCATTATTAAAGCAGACGTTCAGGGATCAGCTGAAGCTGTTGCCGCCTCGCTCATGAAAATCGATGTAGAAGGCGTTAATATCAAAATCATACACAGTGGTGCTGGAGCGATTAACGAGTCTGATATTACGCTCGCTGCTGCTTCTAACGCGATTGTGATTGGTTTCAATGTTCGTCCAGATGCAAATGCTAAGCGTGCTGCTGAAGCGGAGGATGTTGATGTACGTCTACATCGCATTATTTATAAAGTAATTGAAGAAATTGAAGCGGCCATGAAGGGAATGCTTGATCCAGAATTTGAAGAAAAGATTATTGGTCAAGCTGAGGTCCGCCAAACCTTCAAGGTTTCCAAAGTGGGAACGATTGCTGGTTCATATGTAACGGATGGAAAAATCACCCGCGACAGCGGCATTCGCTTAATTCGAAACGGCGTAGTCATCTTTGAAGGGCAAATTGATGCCTTAAAACGCTTTAAAGATGATGCAAAAGAAGTTGCACAAGGGTATGAATGCGGAATTACCATTAAAAACTTTAATGATGTTAAAGAGGGAGATATCATTGAAGCCTATGTAATGGAAGAAGTAGAACGGAAATGATCATCGGCTCGGCCGTATGTGAATGCATCATCTACGATGCCCATTCATTAAAGGATAAACGTTCCGTTCTGCAACGAATCCTAACTCGGTTAAGGCAAAAATTTAATGTTTCTGTTTCAGAGGTAGATTTCCAGGATGTATGGCAAAGAACAAAAATTGCCATTGTTGTGGTTACCCAGGCAAAAGTTTCAACCGAACAGGAACTACAGAATGCCTTACGATTGATTGATTCGTTCCCAGAGATAGAGAGAGCGATCACCGAGATTGAATGGCTTTAGATTAAGAGGTGAATGTGATGAGCCACAGAGCAAATCGTGTGGGAGAACAAATGAAGAAAGAACTGAGTGACATCATCGGACGTAAAATTAAAGATCCACGGATTGGTTTTGTGACGGTTACAGATGTCCAGGTTACTGGAGATCTCCAACAAGCAAAGGTATATATATCCGTATTAGGCGATGACGAACAAAAGGAGAATACATTAAAGGGTCTGGCTAAAGCGAAAGGATTTATTCGTACAGAAATCGGCCACCGTATTCGACTGCGCAAAACACCAGAAATCATCTTTGAATTCGATGAATCCATTGATTACGGAAATCGAATTGAAAACCTTCTTCATCAATTACACCATGAAGATAAACCACTTCAAAAGAATGATGAAGAGTAGATATCGATGGATAGACATTTGTCTATCCATTTTTTGATAGGGAGTGAATTTGTTGGAAGGTATTTTACCATTATTTAAACCAGCCGGAATGACGTCACATGATTGTGTATTTAAATTAAGGAAGATATTAAAGACAAAAAAAGTTGGACATACAGGTACACTTGATCCAGATGTAACCGGAGTCCTTCCAATTTGTATTGGAAAGGCCACGAAGGTAGCAGAATATATCACAGATGCCGGCAAAGCGTACGAGGGAGAAGTAACAATTGGGTATTCTACGACAACAGAGGATGCATCTGGTGAAGTAGTTGAAGAGAAAAAAGTTAACCGTTCTATTCCAAGAGAAGAAATACTCCAAGTCCTACAATCCCTGTCTGGTGAAATTGAGCAGACCCCGCCAATGTTTTCAGCGGTTAAGGTCGATGGTGTCCGCCTTTATGAATATGCGAGAAAAGGGATTGAAGTAGAACGGCCAACCCGGAAGGTTTTCATCAAATCCATTGAACTTCTTGATGATAGGGAAGTATTCTCGGGAGACACGATATCCTTTCGATTTCGAGTCAGTTGCAGCAAAGGAACCTATATCCGAACCCTGGCAGTAACAATAGGTGAAAAACTTGGCTATCCAGCCCATATGTCAAAATTAACAAGAATTCAATCAGCAACCTATACGTTAGAAGATTGTTTAACCTTTGATGAAATAGGAAACTTAATGGAAACAGGAAGGATCAAAGAAATATTAAGGCCTCTAGAATCAGCACTTTCCCATTTGCCGAAATACGTAATTAATGATACAGTAGCAGAGAAAGTAAAGAATGGTGCGATTTTACCGATTCCAGAACATTTAAAAAATAGTAACGGACCTATAGTCACTGAAACTGGGGAAGGACAGGCACTCGCTATCTATGCAGAGCATCCAGGCAAGCCCGGACTTATGAAACCAGTTAAAGTGTTAAGAAATGATCACGATTAATCAAGGTACGGTATAGAAAGAGTGAGTTTCAATTGGAAGTAAAGAAGCTTAATTTTCCTAATTTTACAGACATTAGTGATTTACCGCCATTATCAATGGCTCTCGGATATTTCGACGGAGTTCACCTTGGCCATCAACAAGTAATTTTAGAAGCAATGAGACAGGCGAAAGAGCTTGGTTTGAAGAGCGCTGTCATGACTTTTGATCCACATCCATCCGTGGTGCTGGGGAAATCTGAGCAGCATGTCCGTTATATTACACCATTATCAGAAAAAATTTACATCTTCGAAAAGATGGGTATTGATTATGTATTTATTATTCATTTTACTACGGAATTTGCCAACCTTCTTCCGCAAGAATTTATCGACCAATATGTAATAAACCTAAATGTTAAACATGTCGTGGCGGGTTTTGACTTCACATACGGAAGAATGGGAAAAGGGACAATGGAAACCATCCCTTTCCATTCAAGAGAACAATTCACCTTTTCAGTCATTCCAAAGCTAACCAAAAAGGAAGAAAAGGTGAGCTCGACCCGGATAAGGAATTTATTAAAAGAAGGGAGAACAGCTGAGCTTCCCGATTTATTAGGAAGAAACTATACAACTGCGGGAACCGTTATTCATGGTGATAAACGCGGAAGGACAATTGGATTTCCTACCGCGAACGTGGATGTTGGGGAGGAATATCTATTACCTCCGCTTGGTGTTTATTCGGTGAGAATGAAGGTAGATGGAAAGTGGTACAACGGGGTATGTAATCTCGGGATAAAACCTACTTTCAATAATGAAGCGAAAAAGCCCTCAGTTGAGGTTCATTTATTCGAATTTAATCAAATGATTTATGGTAAAGAGGTAAAGGTTGAATGGCATCAATTTATTCGCAAAGAACAAAAGTTTTCGGGTATTGAAGAATTGGTAGCGCAAATTGAAAGAGATAAACAAACTGCGCTGAATTATTTTAAAAAATTCGACAAAGTCTCCGAAGATTGTAGTGAATCAACCACTTTCTTACATTAAAATCAAGGTTTCACTTGCATTTTAGACTGAAACATTGTATTCTTATTAACGTATTAAAAAACCTTTGCTTGGCAAGTCGAGTCACCGACGCTTGCTCAGTAACAGGGGATTCATATTTTAGGAGGTGAATTAGGATGGCAATCACTCAAGAGCGTAAAAATGAAATTATCGCTGAGTATAAAACTCATGAAAACGATACTGGATCTGCAGAGGTTCAAATCGCTGTCCTTACTGAATCAATCAACAATTTGAATGAGCACTTACGTACTCACAAAAAAGATCACCACTCACGTCGTGGTTTGTTGAAAATGGTTGGTAAGCGTCGTAATCTTTTATCATACCTACGTAACAAAGATGTTCAACGTTACCGTGTGCTAATCAATAAGCTTGGTCTTCGTCGATAATCAACAGAAGCGGGATTTTTCCCGCTTTTTTGTTAGCTTTTTAAAAGAAAATTGGAAACGTCTTAACCAGTCCCGATAAGCTCTAGAATTGTACAAAAATAAAGAATCCTCTATACATATTTAAAATCGCGGAATTATGTGCATACTATTCTTATATTTGAAATTTCTAACATAAGCTTTTTACGGCTTTTTATATATGAAAAATGATGATTAAAGCGAAAATATTTTTCGAATCATCCTCTGAAATGATTTTTGACCTGAGAGGGGTAACAATATGGAACATAAGAAACATGATTATTCCATGGAGTGGGCAGGCCGCAAGCTGACTGTCGAAATTGGACAATTAGCAAAACAAGCAAATGGTGCTGTCCTTGTCCGTTATGGTGATACAGCAGTTTTAAGTACAGCAACTGCTTCAAAGGAACCAAAAAACCTTGACTTTTTTCCGTTAACTGTAAACTACGAGGAACGTTTATACGCAGTCGGTAAGATTCCAGGGGGCTTTATTAAAAGGGAAGGGCGTCCAAGTGAGAAAGCGATTCTAGCGAGCCGCTTAATCGACCGTCCAATCCGTCCATTATTTGCTGACGGATTCCGTAATGATGTACAAGTTATCAGTATTGTAATGAGTGTGGATCAAGACTGTTCTACTGAAATGGCAGCAATGTTCGGTTCGTCATTGGCATTAAGTACATCTGATATTCCATTTGAGGGTCCCATTGCGGGAGTCGTAGTTGGCCGTGTCAATGGAGAATTTGTAATTAATCCTACTGTTGAGCAATCAGAACAGAGCGACATCCACTTAACTGTCGCCGGTACAAAGGATGCCATTAACATGGTTGAAGCGGGTGCAAATGAAGTACCTGAAGAAACAATGCTTGAAGCCATTATGTTTGGACACGACGAAATCAAACGCTTAATTGAATTCCAGGAGAAAATTGCTGCAGAAATTGGCAAAGAAAAAATGCAAATTTCGCTTTACGAAATTAATAAAGAACTTGAAGCAGAAGTCAGAGCAATCTGTGAAGCAGATATGATTAATGCCATTCAAGTTCAAGAAAAACACGCACGTGAAGCTGCGATAACTGAAGTGAAAAAACAAGTTTTAGCTAAATATGAAGAACAGGAAGCAACGGATGAGAATTTAAAACAAGTTAAGCAAATCCTTGACAAAATTGTTAAGGGTGAAGTTCGCCGCTTAATTACTGTGGAAAAGATTCGTCCAGATGGCCGTAAAATTGATGAAATCCGTCCACTATCTTCTCAGGTGGGGCTACTTGCACGTACGCATGGATCTGGTTTATTTACACGTGGTCAGACTCAGGCTTTAAGTATCTGTACACTCGGTGCAATGGGAGATGTTCAAATACTTGATGGTTTAGGTATTGAGGAAGAAAAACGCTTTATGCATCATTATAATTTCCCTTCCTTTAGCGTTGGAGAAACTGGTCCTATTCGCGGCCCGGGTCGTCGCGAAATCGGTCATGGTGCATTAGGAGAACGGGCACTTGAACCAATTGTTCCGAATGAAAAGGATTTCCCATATACCATTCGATTGGTTTCTGAAGTTTTGGAATCCAATGGTTCTACTTCACAGGCAAGTATTTGTGCAAGTACTCTTGCTATGATGGATGCCGGTGTACCGATTAAAGCACCTGTAGCAGGAATTGCAATGGGACTAGTAAAATCCGGAGAACATTACACTGTTTTGACAGATATTCAAGGAATGGAAGACCATCTTGGCGATATGGACTTTAAAGTAGCTGGAACCTCTAAGGGAGTAACTGCTCTTCAAATGGACATCAAGATTGAAGGTCTATCCCGTGAAATCTTAGAAGAGGCACTTCAGCAGGCGAAAAAAGGAAGAATGCAAATTTTAGATTCCATGCTTGCAACAATTAATGAACCAAGAGCTGAGTTATCAAAATTTGCTCCGAAAATTTTAACGATGACAATCAACCCGGATAAAATCCGTGATGTTATTGGACCAAGTGGCAAGCAAATTAATAAAATTATTGAAGAAACTGGTGTTAAAATTGATATTGAGCAAGATGGAACAATCTTTATTGCATCTGCAGATCAGGAAATGAATCAAAAGGCTAAAAAGATTATTGAAGATATTGTACGTGAAGTAGAGGTCGGACAAATGTACCTTGGTAAAGTAAAACGGATTGAAAAATTTGGTGCATTTGTTGAAATTTTTGCCGGAAAAGACGGATTAGTCCATATATCTGAACTTGCAGAAGAGCGGGTTGGAAAAGTAGAAGATGTTGTAAAAATTGGTGATGAAATACTTGTCAAGGTAACAGAAATTGATAAACAAGGCCGCGTAAACCTTTCACGGAAAGCTGTTTTAAAGGAACAGAAAGAAAAGGCTGAAGAGCAGCGATAATGGATAAACCCCGGTCTTGTCAAAGCTGCCAGACAAAAGAAAGTCAGGGGAACCCCCTGACTTTCTTTGTGTAAATAACTGTCCGCTTGTTTTATGTTCTACCTTGTCCCTTTTATTCATAATGTTTATGGAAGGGGGAACGGGAAGATGAAAAAAGTGATTATATTTATGCTGATTTGTTTGGCTGGATGGGTCTCGGTAAATAATCCAATTGTAAATCCGTATGTAGATACCCTGAAGGATTCTGCAATGATGGTTTCAAAGCAACATTCCAATCCTCTTTATGAAAGCATTGTTAAAAATGCTCCTACATATGAGGTCCCACCTTCCAATGCCAAAGTTGACCCAGTTTGGAAGGCGATACCAGGTTATAATGGATTAAAGGTTGATATTTCAGCCTCCTATAAGAAGATGAAAAGTAAAAATCAATTTGATGAGAAGAAATTGGTTTTTACACAAACTTCACCGAAAGTGCACTTAAAGGATTTACCGCCTTCACCTATATATAAAGGCCATCCTGATAAGCCAATGGTTAGCTTTATTATTAATGTAGCATGGGGAAATGAATTTTTATCGGATATGCTTGCAACCTTAAAAAAACATCATGTTACCACAAGCTTTTTTCTGGAGGGCAATTGGGTGAAGAAGAATCCGGATCTGGCCAAAATGATTGTTGACGCTGGTCACGAAGTGGGGAACCATTCCTATTCCCACCCGGATATGAAGAGACTTACTGCCTCCCAAACGAGAGTGGAAATGATAAAAGCGAATGAAGTCATTGAAGCGGCAACTGGGAAAGTATGCAAATGGTTTGCTCCGCCTAGCGGAAGCTATCGTAATGAGACTGTGACGGTGGCAAATCAGTTAAAAATGAAAACGGTTATGTGGACCGTCGACACTGTCGACTGGCAAAAGCCAACTCCAGATGCCCTTATTAATCGTGTAATAAGTAAAGTTGATAACGGCTCGATGATTTTAATGCACCCTACCGAGTCAACTGCTAAATCTCTTGACCGCCTCATTACTTTAATTGAGAAAAAAAATCTAACAATTGGTACTGTTTCAGAGTTAATGAGCGAGGAAAGAATAATGAAATAACATCGGAAGAGTAGCATAAAATATAAGTAATGAGGTTTTGAGCTGTTATAATCAGGAGGAATTCGATGATAAATAGATACACTTGTCAAAATGGAGTAAGAATTGTATTAGAACAAATTCCTACCGTTAGATCTGTAGCCATTGGTGTATGGATTGGTACCGGATCTAGGAATGAGCATCCCGAAATTAATGGGATTTCCCACTTTTTAGAGCATATGTTTTTTAAAGGTACAACCACACGGTCTGCAAAAGATATTGCTGAATCCTTTGACAGTATTGGCGGTCAAGTGAATGCTTTTACCTCAAAAGAATATACTTGTTATTACGCCAAAGTTCTCGATACTCACTCGAAATTTGCTTTAGATGTATTAGCTGACATGTTTTTTAATTCAACTTTCGTAGAAGAAGAATTAAATAAAGAAAGAAATGTTGTCCTAGAGGAAATTAAAATGTATGAAGATACTCCTGATGATATCGTTCATGACTTATTAAGCCGTGCCGTATACGAGGATCATTCGCTTGGTTATCCAATCCTGGGAACGGAAGAGACACTTAATACGTTTACGGGTGAAAAGTTAAAAGAATATATACATGAGCGCTATACTCCGGAAAATGTTGTCATTTCAATTGCCGGTAATGTTTCAGATGCGTTTATTAATGAAGTGGAAAAATACTTTGGCTCGTACACTGGTGGCAACCATGAATCACGTGAAAACACCCCTGTTTTTCATTCTAATCAGATTTCTAGAAAAAAGGAAACAGAGCAGGCCCATTTATGTTTAGGTTTTGAAGGATTAAAGATTGGTCACGAGGACATCTATAGTTTAATTATCGTAAATAACGTCCTTGGCGGCAGTATGAGCAGCAGATTGTTTCAGGAAGTCCGTGAGCAGCGTGGTTTAGCGTATTCTGTTTTCTCTTATCATTCCGCTTATCAAGATAGTGGAATTGTCACAGTATATGGGGGGACAGGGGCTAAGCAGCTCGATTTATTATTTGAAACCATTCAGGAAACATTGGATAAGTTAAAACAAGATGGAATTACCGAAAAAGAGATTACGAATACTAAAGAACAATTAAAAGGAAGCTTGATGCTGAGTTTGGAAAGCACCAATAGCAGAATGAGCCGTAACGGGAAAAACGAATTATTGTTAAAACGTCATCGTTCATTGGATGAAATTATTGAACAAATTGATCAAGTAACCAAGCAAAGCGCAGATGAAATGGCAAGGTCCATTTTCACTGATCAATTTTCCGTTTCCTTAATCAGTCCTGATGGAGAATTTCCAAAGGGCCTAAAATAAAAAGAAACAGTTCGAGGACTCGAACTGTTTTTTTTTATAGTCCAGCTCCAGCGCCTAGCCCCTCGAGGTTGCTTCGGCCCTGACGATGAAGTCAAAGAACGACTTCACCGTCAGGGCCTCCAGCACTTGTCGGGGCTCTTCAAGGCGCTTCCGCTTTCTTGTTCTATTCTTGGACTTCCCCTTATAAAATAGAATATAGAAAGTGAAGGGAGTCCGTATTGATGAGACTGAGTGAGTTAAGTGGAAAAGAAATTGTTGACGTGAAAAAAGCGGAGCGACTTGGAGTCCTTGGTCAAACGGATCTTGAAATTAATGAGGGAACGGGCCAAATTCAAGCTCTTCTCATCCCATCCCTCAAATGGTTTGGTTTTCGAAAACAGGGAGAAGAAATTAGAGTTCCTTGGAATCATATTAAAAAGATTGGAACAGACATGATTATCATCGATATTCCTGAAAATGAAGATGAATAAAGAATAGACTAAGGTTCAAAGCCCAAGCAAATGGATATTTGCTTGGGCTTTTTTTATGAACTAATCATGAATAACTCACAGATTGATGTTCTCCTACATAAGATGTTGAAGTGAATAGAAGAAACAGATTTCTGAATTGGATTTTTTTAAAAAGAAGGTGAATGTTTTCATGCTGACAGGGATGCAGATAGCCGTAATCGGTGGTGATGCAAGACAGCTGGAAATTATCCGGAAGTTAACCGAGTTAGATGCCAGATTATCGCTCATTGGCTTCGAACAGCTTGATCATGCCTTTACTGGTGCTGTTAAGGAAAAGTTAGATGAGGTGGATTTTTCTACTATAGACGCCCTTATCTTACCCGTGCCCGGTACAAATTTAGAAGGACAGGTTGAAACAATCTTTTCAAATGAGAAGGTTATTTTGACAGAAGATATGCTTATAAAGACACCTGAACACTGTACGATCTATTCAGGGATAAGTAATGCATTTTTAAATGAAATCACGACTAAATCGAAGAGAAGACTTATCCAACTTTTTTCAAGGGATGATGTAGCTATTTATAATTCGATTCCTACGGTTGAAGGAACGATTATGATGGCCATCCAGCATACGGATTATACGATTCACGGATCAAATGTAATGGTTTTGGGCCTAGGAAGATGTGGTATGAGTACTGCTCGAGCCTTTCATGCCCTTGGGGCGAAGGTAAAGGTCGGTGCACGAAAAAGTGAACATCTTGCAAGAATTACAGAAATGGGCGTAACACCTTTTCATTTAAGTAATCTTGTAAAAGAAGTGTCGGATACCGATATATTAATCAATACGATTCCGCATCCAGTGGTAAGTGCTGCTGTCATTTCTAAGCTGCCTGCCAATACACTCATTATTGATATTGCCTCTAAACCGGGTGGAACTGATTTTAGATATGCGGAAAAACGGGGAATAAAGGCATTGCTCGCACCAAGTTTACCAGGGATTGTAGCTCCTAAGACTGCCGGATTAATTCTCGCGGATGTTCTGACACAATTACTTCAGGATGACCTATTAAATAGAAAGGGGAAAGAATAATGAGTTTAAAAGGAAAAAGAATTGGCTTTGGATTAACAGGGTCACATTGTACGTATGATGCTGTATTCCCTGAAATTGAGAAACTAGTGCAAGCAGGTGCCGAAGTCGTTCCGGTAGTGTCCTATACCGTAAAAAGTACCGACACCCGCTTTGGCAATGGCGAAGATTGGGTCAAAAGAATTGAAGACCTTACCGGTAATAAGGCCATCGACTCCATTGTTAAAGCAGAGCCGCTGGGACCCAAAATGCCTCTTGATTGTATGGTCATCGCACCATTAACAGGGGTTTCCATGAGTAAATTCGCAAACGCTATGAACGACAGTCCTGTTTTAATGGCAGCCAAAGCAACACTAAGGAACCTTAAGCCGATTGTGCTCGGAATTTCTACGAATGATGCATTAGGTTTAAATGGGGTAAATTTAATGAGGCTGATGGCTACCAAACACATTTATTTTATTCCTTACGGACAGGATGATCCGGTTAAGAAACCAAATTCAATGGTAGCAAGAATGACAATGTTAATGGAAACGGTGGAAGCTGCAATTGAAGGAAAACAGATTCAACCCGTACTGGTAGAAAGATTTCGAGATGATGTTTAATTATTCCCTCTTTCGTATGAAAATGGTTATTTCTTTTAAAGGAATATGTTAGAATATATAAATAATTCAAATGCTGGAGATGGTTATTCTCTTCATGCGAATTGTTTTTACTAATTAAATTATTTCCAAAAGAAATAACTGGATAAGAGATTGAAAGGGGTCTTATAGTAATGAGTCAGCAAAGCGGATTTAACGTCGCAGTAGTCGGAGCAACAGGAGCAGTTGGACAGCAGATGATCCAAACCTTAGTAAAGGAAAATTTCCCTTACAAGAAATTACTATTATTATCATCAAGCCGTTCAGCAGGACAAAAAATTGTCGTGAACGGTGAAGAATATACGGTTCAAGAAGCGAAGCCTGAGAGCTTTGAAGGTATTGATATTGCATTATTTTCAGCAGGCGGCAGTGTTTCCAAAGAACTTGCGCCGGAAGCCGTAAAACGCGGGGCAATTGTTGTTGATAATACGAGTGCATTTAGAATGGATGCCGATAAACCATTGGTAGTGCCGGAAGTAAATGAAACAGATTTACACCAACATACAGGGATTATTGCCAATCCAAATTGTTCAACTATCCAAATGGTCGTTGCCTTAGAACCAATTAGACAAAAATTCGGTCTAAAAAAAGTTATTGTTTCAACTTACCAAGCCGTTTCAGGTGCAGGTGCAAAAGCTGTGCAAGAATTAATGGATCAAACGAAATCTATTTTGGCAAATGAACCAGTGGAACCAAAAATTTTACCAGTAGGCAGCGATAAAAACCACTATCAAATCGCTTTTAATGCCATTCCGCAAATTGATAAGTTCCAAGAAAATGGTTTTACTTTCGAAGAAATGAAAATGATCAATGAAACGAAAAAAATCATGCATTTACCTGAATTAGCTGTATCAGCTACATGTGTCCGTCTTCCAGTTGCAGTAGGTCACTCTGAGTCAGTTTATTTTGAAATTGACCAAGAGAATGTCAGTGCTGATGAAATTAAAGCTTTGTTAAAGGATGCACCAGGCGTCATTTTACAAGACGATCCAGAAGACCAGGTTTATCCAATGCCAGCAAATTGTGTTGGAAGTAACGATGTATTTGTTGGAAGAATCAGAAAGGACCTTGATGAAGACCAAGGTTTCCATATGTGGGTCGTCTCTGATAACTTACTAAAAGGCGCTGCCTGGAACTCTGTACAAATTGCACAAAGTTTAGTGAAACTTGGTTTAGTGAAAGAAAAATAGAAAAGCGGAAGCGCCTTGCCCAGGGGCGACAAGCATAAGGCGGGCCGGCGAGAAGGTTGCCTTTTACCTTCTTGACGGATTGACTTATGACCTCGAGCCCCTAGGCGCTGGAGCTAGACAAATAAAGTTTTCATAAAGAGGCAGGTTTTGAATGTCAACATGAAAATTATCGTGCAAAAATTTGGAGGTACATCTGTCAGGGATGAAAAAGGCAGGAAACATGCTAGTGTTCATATTGAAAAGGCGTTAAAAGACGGTTATAAGGTAGTCGTAGTGGTTTCAGCAATGGGAAGAAACGGGGATCCTTATGCAACGGATACCCTTCTTTCCTTAATTGGCGGGAATAACAGTAAAATAAGTAAACGCGAACTAGATTTGCTTATGTCCTGCGGTGAGGTCATTTCGAGTGTTGTTTTTACAAACAAGTTGCTTGAGTCAGGAATCAAAGCTGTCGGATTAACGGGCGCCCAGGCGGGGTTTCGTACAAATAGCGAACATACAAATGCTAAAATCGTAGAAATGAAATGTGACCGGATTTTAAGAGAATTGGAACATGCTGATGTGGTTGTCGTGGCAGGGTTTCAGGGAGCAGCAAAAAATGGGGATATCACAACGATTGGAAGAGGTGGAAGTGATACTTCTGCAGCTGCATTAGGTGCTGCCCTGAATGCGGAATGGATTGATATTTTTACCGATGTAGAAGGAGTTATGACCGCTGATCCCCGGATAGCAGAAAATGCAAGGCCGCTTTCAGTTGTTACTTATACCGAAGTATGTAATATGGCCTATCAGGGGGCAAAGGTGATTCATCCAAGAGCGGTAGAAATTGCGATGCAATCGAAAATTCCCATTCGAATCCGCTCAAATTATTCTGAAAGTCTCGGGACACTCGTAACAACCTTAAATAAAGAAAATCGCGGCAGTGATATTAAGGAACGAATTGTAACCGGAATCGCTCATGTTTCCAATGTAACGCAAATTAAAGTTTTTGCCAAAAAAGATCAATACTACTTGCAAGCCGAGGTTTTTAAGGCAATGGCAAATGAAAATATTAGTGTTGATTTTATCAATATTTCTCCGAACGGTGTTGTTTATACGGTGACGGATGAGATGACGGATAAGGCGATCAAAACTTTACAGGATTTGGGTCATGAACCTGCAATTGAACGCAACTGTGCAAAAGTTTCCGTTGTGGGTGCTGGAATTGCCGGTGTCCCTGGGGTGACTTCCAAAATCGTTACTTCGTTGTCTGATCATGGAATTCGAATTTTGCAGTCAGCTGATAGCCATACCACCATTTGGGTTCTCGTCAAACAAGAAGACCTAGTCAAATCAGTCAATGCACTGCATGATGCATTTCAATTGGAAGAAGAAGCAATTGAAGTATATCGAAATGAAATGTAAGGTGTAAACTGTATGAGGCAAGGAGTCTATATAAAAGACTCATTCTAACCCGGCAACCAAATGGAAGGAGCTTAGAAAATGGTTCATTTTGGTCGAGTATCGACGGCGATGGTGACTCCTTTTGATAAAAAGGGGCATGTTGATTTTTCAAAGACCACTCAATTAGTCAATTATTTGATTGAAAATGGAACTGATTCACTTGTGGTGGCTGGCACAACAGGTGAATCTCCCACATTGACAAAGGAAGAAAAACTTGCTTTATTTGCTCATGTTGTCAAAGTTGCTGCCAAGAGAGTTCCGGTCATAGCCGGAACTGGCAGCAATAATACGTACGCATCCATTGAACTCACCAAAAAAGCAGAAGAACTTGGCGTTGATGCAATAATGGTTGTGGCACCATACTATAATAAACCAAATCAAGAGGGATTATATCAGCATTTTCAAGCAGTAGCTGAAGCAACATCTCTACCAGTGATGGTTTACAATATTCCAGGGAGATCCTCGGTCAATATACTTCCAGAAACAATTATTCGACTTTCCAAAATTCCCAATATAGTTGCAGTAAAAGAAGCTAGCGGTGATTTAAATGCAATGACCCATATCATTGCTAATACAGATGAAAACTTTGTATTATACAGTGGTGATGATGGCTTAACATTGCCAGTTCTGTCGATTGGCGGTGCCGGTATTATTTCGGTTGCGTCACATATAATTGGAAATGAAATGCAAGAAATGATAAAGGCCTATTTTGATGGGGAGAATTCTAAAGCAGCGAATCTCCATCAGCAATTGCTGCCAATCATGCAAGGCCTATTTGCAGCACCAAGTCCTGGTCCGGTCAAAACAGCGTTACAGCTTAATGGGTTAGATGTAGGTTCAGTAAGGCTTCCATTGGTCCCATTAACCGAACAGGAACGCACCAGATTGACGGCGCTCTTAAAAAAGTAATAATTAAAAAAATCCAATCGATTTTCGGTTGGATTTTTTTAGTTTAATGGAGTAGATTGCCTCAAATCGCAGAATATGGTTGTAATGATTTTCGTGTTTCAAGTATAATAATCATAACTGATTTCGGTCGGCATAAATAACGTAGGAGGATTCAAACATTGATCACAAGCAAAAAAAATAATTCCATTAAGATAATTTCTCTTGGTGGTATCGGAGAAATCGGAAAAAATATGTACCTTGTCGAAGTGGACAAGGATATATTTGTCATTGATGCCGGCTTAATGTTCCCCGAGGAAGAAATGCTCGGTATCGATATCGTAATCCCAGATATGACCTATTTGACAGAGAATAGAGACAGAGTAAAAGCTATTTTCCTTACCCATGGTCATGAAGATCATATTGGTGCACTCTCTTATTTATTAAGGCAGGTAAATGTTCCGGTTTATGGCATGAAATTAACATTAGCTCTTGCAAGCGCAAAACTTAAGGAACAAGAATTTAACGGAACACCAACGTTTATTGAAGTGGATTCCGATACCATTTTAAACATGAATTCTGTAGATATCAGTTTTTTTAAAACGAATCACAGTATTCCGGATTCTGTTGGCGTTTGTATTCACACTTCTGAAGGTATTATCGTCTATACGGGTGATTTTAAATTTGATCAGGCCGCAACGAAGCTTTATAAGCCTGAAATTGGAAAAATGGCTGCGATTGGGGAAAAAGGAGTACTATGTCTGTTATCGGATAGTACAGAAGCTGAAAAGCCAGGCTATACCACCTCAGAGGCAATTGTTGTAAGAGAAATGTCCAATGCATTTTATAATGCACCTGGAAGGATTATTGCTGCTTGTTTTGCATCTGATATTAACAGGATTCAGCATATTTTTGATTCTGCAATAGAAAACCGCAGAAAGGTTGCGGTCGTTGGGAAAAGCCTCGAACGAATTTATCATATTGCACTTGATTTAGGTTATTTAGAGGTTGAAGAAGATTTAATCATCCCCATTAGTGAATTAAAAGACTATAAAGACAATGAAGTAGTCATTTTAATGACAGGAAACCAAGGTGAGCCGATTGAAGCCTTGCAGAAAATGGCGAAACAAACGGCTAAATTCGTCAATATTCAACCGGGTGATACCGTTTTAATTGCTGCTTCACCATTAAGGGGAAGCGAAGTGTTTTTAGCGAAAACGGTTGATATGCTGTTTAGAGCTGGAGCAAATGTCATTTCTGGTAAACGGACTATTCACGTATCCAGCCATGGAAGTCAAGAAGAATTAAAATTTATGATTAACCTGATGAAGCCTAAGTATTTCATACCAGTTCATGGAGAATACCGCTTGCTTCAAGCACATCGGAAATTGGCACTGGAAATTGGCCTCAAGAACGAACAGATTCTAATCCCTGAGCGTGGAGAAATTGTTGAAATTAAAGATGGGAAAATTGGTTTTAGCGGTAAAGTGCCTTCAGGGAATGTTCTGATTGATGGGATTGGTGTCGGTGATGTTGGAAATATTGTATTGCGGGATCGAAAACTTTTATCCCAGGATGGCATATTGATTGTGGTTGTTACCTTAACAAGACAGGATAAAAAAATTGCAGCCGGTCCTGAGATTATTTCACGAGGGTTTGTTTATGTTCGTGAATCAGAAAAGTTGATGGATGATTCGACAAAATTGGTTCGTGAAATCGTGGAAAGGAATATTGCAAAGGAAACCTTCGAATGGTCAAGCCTAAAGCAGGACATCCGCGATGAACTAAACCGCTATTTATTTGAAAAAACAAAAAGAAGACCGATGATTTTACCAATCATCATGGAAATTTAATTTTAAAGGCACTGGAAATTCCAGTGCCTTTTATTATTTGAAAAAAAGGCATGAATTTCAAGCAGACGTCAATACTAAAGTCATCATGTGTGAAGGGAGTCTAGGGATGGATATTTTAAATAATATTTTTCGAAATGAATCCGAAAATCCAGACGGAGGGGAGCCTCAAAAAGAGGAAAAACCATCTTCCAATTTAATAGAAAAAATTCAACAGCTTGGTCAAACAAATGTTCCTCAATTATCATCTGACTCGAGAATCCACTGTTTAACGATTGTCGGACAAATAGAAGGTCATTTAGCATTGCCGCCGCAGAATAAAACAACGAAGTATGAACATCTCATACCGCAGTTAGTTGCCATTGAGCAGAATCCTAAAATTGAAGGAGTGCTCATTATTTTGAATACGGTAGGCGGGGACGTGGAAGCAGGTCTTGCCATTTCAGAAATGCTTGCAACGATTTCAAAACCGACTGTTTCTGTTGTTTTGGGTGGGGGGCATTCTATAGGGGTACCTATTGCCGTTTCCTGCGATTATTCCTTTATTGTAGAAACCGCAACGATGACCATCCATCCGATTCGCTTAACAGGGCTAGTCATTGGTGTTCCTGCAACATTTGAATATTTAGATAAAATGCAAGAGCGGGTCGTGAACTTTGTTACAAAGCATTCAAAAATTACCGAGGATACATTTAAAGACCTAATGTTTGCAAAGGGCAATCTGACTCGGGATATTGGGACAAACGTAATTGGTGCCGATGCTGTAAAAAATGGTCTAATTGATGAAGTTGGCGGAATTGGAGCTGCGATGAAAAAGTTAAATGAGTTGATTGATTTACAAAAAGAAGAAAAAGAAGGGCTGATTCAATGATTCTTTATACGATGATGCCGCAAGAACTTATTTTTCCAAGCGAAACAGAAGCTTTCTCGAAACAGCAATTGATTAACTATCAAGGGGTTCCACTATTAGTGGATATGATGGATCCTCAAAATGTTCAGGTAATCCGTGTACTAAGCAGTGATCCTCAGCATTTCCTAGACGATCGATTTTGTCCGGGAGCAAAAATTTCTTTTTCGAACAGTGAAGGTTTGTCCGCATTCTAACAGGCATTATGGTATAATTAGGACAAGAAGACAAGAGCAGCCAAGCAGGCTGCTTTCTTCCTTTTTATCCTAAAAATGCTATTTCAGAATAGTTGAAGAGTTAATATAAACGATTACAGGTGATTTAATGGCGAAAAAAAAGAGAAGGCAAGCCAAAAAAAGAGACAGTCAATTAAAAAAGACTGTTCAATATGAATTAACAGCATTAGCGTTATTAGCTTTAGCCATTATTTCAATGGCGAAGCTTGGGGCAGTGGGGAAATCTTCAGTCTTATTCTTCCGTTTTTGGATGGGAGAATGGTATATGCTCTGTTTAATTGGATTAGTGGTGATGAGTGTATATTTAATGTGGAAAAGAACCGTGCCCTTTTTTTTCAATCTTAAATTAGTAGGTTCTTATTTTATTATCTCATCGATTCTACTTTTAAGCCATGTTACGTTGTTTCATTTACTATCCAACGGTGGTAGATTTAAAAATCCTAGTGTAATAAATAACACCTGGGAATTGTTTATGATGGAGGTAAAAGGGGAAACCAGTACAACCGATCTTGGCGGCGGGATGATTGGAGCCGTGTTATTTGCATTATTTCATTTTCTATTTGCGGAAACCGGGACCAAAATTGTTGCTTTTATCTTTGTTCTGATTGGTTTTATTTTAATAACGGGGAAATCATTTGGAGACTTTATTGGAAAAGTTCTCATGACCATTTTTGCCTTTGGAAAAAGTCAGTGGATTGCGTTTAAAGCAGACATGGCTGAGTGGAAACAAAAACAGGAAGAGCGGAAAGTAGAAAGAAGGAACCAGCAGCGGGAGCAACGGGGAAATCGACGTTCTAGAGTTCAGCCTGAAAACGTCGATCCGACTGAGCCGGAAGAGATTAGAATGCCTGAACCTATCATATCAAGTTTTGCTGACAGGGCCTATCAGGATGACGTACCATCAGTAAGTGAACAACAAGAGGGAATGCAGGAAAATGCGATGGTACCAACCGTAGAAGAAGATGATCAAAGTCCGCCGATTACGTTTACCGAGGTGGAAAATACAGCTTATGAACTGCCACCTCTTAGATTGCTGCGGATGCCGCGGAAAACAGACCAAAGTGGTGAGTATGAATTAATCCATGCAAATGCTGCCAAGCTTGAACGGACGTTTCAAAGTTTTGGTGTTAAAGCTCGTGTAACTCAAGTTCATTTAGGGCCGGCAGTAACCAAGTATGAGGTTCACCCAGACGTCGGGGTAAAGGTTAGTAAAATCGTCAGCCTGAGTGACGACTTAGCACTAGCGCTAGCTGCAAAGGATATCCGGATAGAGGCACCTATTCCCGGAAAATCAGCTATTGGCATCGAAGTGCCTAATTCAGAAGTAGCAATGGTTTCACTAAGAGAGGTTCTTGAAGCAACGCAAAATGATAAGCCTGAAGCCAAGCTGTTAATAGGATTAGGCAGGGATATCACAGGGGAAGCGGTTCTTGCAGAACTAAATAAAATGCCCCACTTACTGGTTGCCGGTGCTACAGGAAGCGGAAAGAGTGTTTGTATCAATGGAATTATTACTAGTATTTTAATGCGGGCAAAGCCGCATGAAGTAAAATTAATGATGATTGATCCAAAAATGGTTGAATTAAATGTTTATAATGGTATCCCCCATTTATTAGCACCAGTCGTGACTGATGCAAAAAAGGCATCTCAGGCATTAAAAAAGGTTGTTAGTGAAATGGAAAGACGCTATGAATTATTCTCCTATACTGGAACTAGGAATATAGAAGGTTATAATGATCATATGAAACGCCACAATTTGGAAACGGGTGAAAAACAGCCATTATTACCTTATATAGTGGTTATTGTTGATGAGTTAGCAGATTTAATGATGGTGGCCTCCTCAGATGTTGAAGACTCCATTACAAGATTGGCGCAAATGGCTCGAGCAGCCGGGATTCACTTAATTATTGCAACACAACGTCCATCTGTTGATGTCATTACAGGGGTTATTAAAGCAAATATTCCATCAAGAATAGCTTTTGCGGTTTCAAGTTCAACCGACTCTAGGACGATCCTTGATATGGGTGGTGCGGAAAAACTTCTGGGCAGAGGGGATATGCTTTTCCTCCCGGTGGGGGAATCGAAGCCAATTAGGGTTCAGGGAGCCTTTCTCTCCGACGATGAGGTTGAGGATACAGTAAACTTTGTTATTGGACAACAAAAAGCACAATATCAAGAAGAAATGATTCCAGACGATCTCCCCGAAACCACCGGTGCAGTGGACGATGACCTATATGACGAAGCAGTTAATTTAATTATTGAAATGCAAACGGCCTCTGTTTCGATGCTGCAGCGGAGATTTAGAATTGGATACACGAGAGCTGCCCGGCTCATTGATGAAATGGAAGCACGCGGTGTCGTTGGACCATATGAAGGTAGTAAGCCGCGCGTAGTATTGTTAACAAGTAAACCAAATGAGGAGATTAGTTCCTAAATAAATGAAAAAAAGAGCCAGCTTCTGGCTCTTTTTTTCTATAATTTCACTAAAGAAACATATAATATTGGGAAACTCCTTATTGCAAAAGTCCTATATGATATATTTGGAAGAGGAATTATATCATATTTGCAAGTTCAAAACACTTGAAATTTCGACAAATTTCATCAATTGTGGCTTTTTTCGACAAAATGAATAATTTCTATTTATTTATCACCGAAAAAATGTTATATTATTTTCGATTAGTAGGAATGATTATACATCAGATGTCTGATGTCTTAGGAAAAGGCTGGAGGAACCTGCATGTCTATTAGGTCAGATAATCGGCACTTGTATTTACAAGTTATCGATCGGTTAAAGCAAGATATTGAAGAAGGTGTTTATAAAGAAAAAGAAAAATTACCTTCCGAATTTGATCTTGCAAAACATCTAGGTGTAAGCAGGGCTACTCTTCGAGAGGCGCTTCGTATTCTCGAGGAGGAAAATGTGATTATAAGGCGCCACGGAGTGGGAACCTTCGTAAACTCGAAGCCATTGTTTACTTCTGGGATTGAACAACTTAATAGTGTCACTGACATGATTAAGCAAGCGGGGATGAAACCGGGGACGATATTCCTAAGTTCATCTACCCAAAGACCTACCGAGGAGGATATTCGCCGTTTCTCATGTTCTATAAATGAGGAAATGGTTGTCATGGAACGGGTCAGAACTGCAAATGGGGAACCGGTTGTCTATTGTGTTGACAAGGTACCTGAAAATATTTTGCCCGAAACTTTTTCTCACGGGAAAGAGTCAATCTTCAAGATTTTAGAAGAAGAGGCGAATCGCAAAATTACATATGCAGTTGCCCAGATTGAACCAATTGGTTACCATGAGAAAATTTCCCCAATTCTAGAATGTGACCCTGAAACTGCTTTGCTTGTTTTAAAGCAAATGCATTTCGATGAAACGGATGAACCTATACTTTTTTCGGTAAACTATTTTAAAGCAGATAAGTTTAGTTTTCGTGTGCTTCGGAAAAGATTTTAATTTTTTTTAGGCGATTATGAAAACGGAAACATTTCTGCTTTCTTCGATTTCTACTTAATCAAAACAACAATCTTTAGGGGGTCAATATCTTGAAAAAGCGTAAAATTGGAATGGCGCTATCACTCGTTCTTGCTGCTGGAACACTTCTAGGTGCTTGTGGAAAAAGCAATGACAACACAAACGATACTGCTAAAGATGGCGGCAAGAAAGAAAAAGCCTTTACTGTAGCAATGGTTACAGATGTCGGCGGTGTTGACGACAAATCATTTAACCAATCTGCTTGGCAAGGTCTTCAAGATTATGGTAAAGAAAATGGATTAACAAAGGGTAAAGAAGGATTCGATTACCTTCAATCTACTTCTGATGCTGACTATTCAACAAACTTAAATACACTTGCACGCCAAGGCTTTAATTTAGTATTTGGAATTGGTTTCCTCATGCACAATGCTGTGGATGAAATTGCTAAACAACAACCTAAAAATAATTTTGCTATCATTGATGATGAAGTAAAAGAACCAAATGTTGCCAGCGTCCTATTTAAAGAGCAAGAAGCTGCATTCCTTGCTGGTGTTGCGGCAGCCCTGCAAACAAAGACAAACAAAATCGGTTTCATCGGTGGTATGAAAATCCCTGTTATCGAACGTTTTGAGGCTGGCTTCTTAGCAGGTGTAAAAGCTGCTAAGCCTGAAGCAAAAGTTGATGTACAGTATTCAGGTGCATTTGATAAAGCAGAACTTGGTCAAACTATTGCTTCTAAAATGTATTCTTCTGGTGATGACGTAGTATTCCATGCTGCTGGTGCGACAGGTAACGGTCTATTCAAGGAAGCTTCTGACCTTAAGAAGAAAGATCCAAGCAAGGAAATCTGGGCAATTGGTGTAGACCAAGACCAAAGCTTTATGGGTCCGGATGTTGTCTTAACATCTGCAATGAAACGTGTTGACCTTGCAGTTAAAGATATTGCTACAAAAGCGAAAGAAGGCAACTTCCCTGGAGGCCAAACAACTGTATACGGCTTACATGAGGATGGAGTTGGCTTAGCGCCGATTAACAGCAAGGCATCTAACAAGGCTGCAATTGAAAAAGCAGTAAAAGATTGGACAGATAAGATTAAATCTGGTGCTGTAAAAGTTCCTGGAACACTTAAAGAATTAAAGACATTTAAAGCTAAATAAATAAGAAAAGCGGAAGCGCCTTGTTCAGCCCCGACAAGTGCTGGAGGGCCTGACGGTGAAGTCGTTCTTTGACTTCATCGGCGGGACCGAAGCAACCTCGAGGGGCTAGGCGCTGGAGCTGGACAATTCTCAAAGTCAAGAAATAATTCATTTTACTATAAAATGCGGGTTTAATTACCGGCCCGCTTATTTTTTTGAACCTTAAATGAAGAGTAGAATTATATTTTTAATTCTACTTTTCAGTTAGGGTTTACCTAGGGAAGAATTCCCATTTTTTTAATAAAAATTAAGGTCTGACCTCTTACTACTTATGTATAAAATTTCAAAAACCTTTTAAAAGGAAGTGAGATATGATGGAATATGTTATTGAAATGCTTAATATCCGCAAGGAATTTGGCAGCTTTGTTGCAAATGATAACATTACCCTTCAATTGAAAAAGGGAGAAATCCATGCGTTACTGGGGGAAAATGGAGCCGGGAAAACTACATTAATGAACGTCCTTTTTGGTTTATATCAACCAGAGCAAGGGGAGATTCGGGTTCATGGTAAACCTGTAAAAATATCAAATCCGAACATTGCCAATGACCTTGGAATTGGAATGGTGCATCAGCATTTTATGCTTGTTGATAAATTTACGGTAACAGAAAATATCATTTTAGGAAAAGAAATCACAACCGCCGGAAGGATTGATCTAAAAAAAGCGGAAAAAGAGGTTCGTGACATTTCAGAGCGTTATGGGTTAGCCGTTGATCCACAGGCTAAAATTTCGGATATCAGCGTAGGGATGCAGCAGCGTGTAGAAATTTTAAAAACACTCTACCGCGGGGCGGAAATTTTGATCTTTGACGAACCTACCGCAGTTTTAACGCCTCAGGAAATTCATGAACTTATTCAAATCATGAAAACGTTGATAAAAGAAGGTAAATCCATCATTATCATTACTCATAAATTGAAAGAAATTATGGAGGTTGCTGACCGCTGTACTGTTATTCGTAAAGGAAAAGGGATCGGTACAGTTAATGTCAGTGAGACCAACCCAAATGAACTGGCGAATTTAATGGTTGGACGTGAGGTTGTTTTTAAAACGGAAAAGAAACCGCCAAATCCGAAACAAGATGTGCTAGAGGTCAAGGATTTACTAGTGAAGGACTCACGCGGTGTAACGGTTGTAAATGGACTTAGCTTAACAGTTCGTGCGGGTGAGATTGTTGGAATTGCCGGAGTCGACGGGAATGGCCAATCAGAATTCATCGAGGCCATTACTGGGTTAAGAAAGGCTGATAGCGGAAGTGTGAAAGTAAATGGAAAAGAACTTTTCGGACTTTCACCGAGAAAAGTAACTGAATCCGGGGTCGGTCATATTCCACAAGACAGACATAAGCATGGTCTAGTTTTGAACTATCCAATTGCTGAAAATATGGTGCTGCAAACCTATTATAAAAAACCATACTCAAAGAATGGAATATTAAATTTTAAAGAGATATATAACAAAGCAAGAAAATTAATATCAGAATTCGATGTTCGAACTCCTAGTGAATATGCTTTGGCACGTGCATTATCTGGTGGTAATCAGCAGAAAGCGATTATCGGCCGTGAAGTAGACCGAAATCCGGAATTACTGATTGCTGCACAACCTACACGCGGTTTGGATGTCGGGGCAATTGAGTTTATTCACAAACGTTTGATTGAGCAACGAGATAATGGTAAAGCAGTTTTACTTGTATCTTTTGAACTGGATGAAATTATGAATGTCAGTGACCGGATTGCCGTTATTTATGAGGGTAAAATTGTTGCAGTGGTAAACCCAAAAGAAACCACGGAACAAGAACTGGGATTGCTGATGGCCGGTTCGAATCGAAAAGAAGCGGGGGAAGGAACACATGTCTAAACGCTTACGCAATATTTTAACACCCCTTATTGCTGTTATTTTAGGGGTAATTGTTGGGACCATCATCATGTTAGCAAGTGGTTATGACCCTGTTGCCGCCTATGCAGCATTGTGGGATGGTGCTTTCGGTGATATTTATTATATTGGAGAGGTAATCAGGCAGGTAACACCATATATTTTAGCAGGACTTGCCGTTGCCTTTGCCTTTAGAGTTGGGTTATTTAATATCGGTGTTGAAGGTCAATTTATTGTTGGCTGGCTTGCCGCCGTTTGGGTAGGGGTATCTTTTGATTTACCCAAAATCATTCATTTACCGTTAGCAATCATCGCAGCAATGGTTGCCGGTGGACTTTGGGCCTTTATTCCAGGCCTGTTAAAAGCACGTTTCCGTGTACATGAAGTAATTGTTACCATTATGATGAACTATGTTGCTTTGCATACTGTTAACTACATTATTAATAATAAATTAAATCAAGGGTCATCTAAAACCGGAATGGTTCGTGACTCAGCGTCATTACGTTCTCCATGGCTTCAAGAATTAACTACCCATTCAACCATGCACTGGGGGATCATTATTGCCATCATCTGCTGCTTTATTATGTGGTTCCTATTAGAAAAAACAACCCGTGGTTATGAGCTGCGTGCCGTAGGATTCAATCAAGATGCAGCACATTATGCAGGGATGAGTGTAAATAAAAATATAATTCTTTCAATGGTGATTTCCGGATGCTTCGCAGGAATAGCCGGTGCAATGGAAGGTCTTGGTACTTTCGGATATATGGCGGTTCAAGGCGGGTTTACAGGAGTAGGCTTTAACGGAATTGCGGTTGCATTATTGGGCGGTAATACTGCACTTGGAGTATTTTTCGCAGCCCTTTTATTCGGTATTTTAAAAATTGGAGCATTATCCATGCCGCTTGAGGCAGGAGTACCAAAGGAATTAGTGGATATCATTATTGCCTTGATTGTATTCTTTGTTGCTTCAAGTTATATCATAAGAATAGTTCTTGACCGATTCAGTAAGAAGGGGGTGAAGTAAGTGAGCTTAATGGAGATTTTGACGATTGTAGTACCTTCCACCTTATTATGGGCAGCTCCACTTGTCTTCACTGCATTAGGCGGTGTATTCTCTGAACGTTCCGGTGTTGTTAATATCGGACTTGAAGGATTAATGGTTATAGGTGCTTTTGCAGCAGTTGTCTTCAACTTAACATTTGCCGGTACATTCGGTGCTGCAACTCCTTGGATATCGTTATTAGTAGCAATGGCAGCCGGAGCGATTTTTTCCATTCTCCATGCCGTGGCGGCAATCACATTCCGTGCGGACCATACGGTTTCCGGGGTGGCCATCAACTTGCTTGCAACAGGGCTTACCTTATTCCTTGTTAAATTAATTTACAATAAAGGTGAAACGGACATTATCCAACAAAGCTTTAGTAAAATCGACGTTCCAATTTTAAAGGATATTCCTGTTATCGGAAAAATCTTTTTCCAAAATACCTACTGGACTTCATTTGTAGCTATAATTGTTGCAATTATCGCATGGTATATTATTTATAAAACTCCATTCGGACTGCGTCTTCGTTCAGTAGGTGAACACCCAATGGCTGCAGATACAATGGGGATTAACGTAACCAAAATGCGTTATTTAGGGGTTATTATTTCCGGTGCTCTGGGCGGAATTGGCGGCGGCGTTTATGCTGAATCGATTTCTTCAAACTTCAGCCATTCCACGATCAGTGGTCAAGGTTTTATGGCACTTGCTGCAATGATTTTTGGTAAATGGCATCCGCTGGGTGCGATGGGTGCGGCACTATTCTTTGGTTTTGCCCAAAGTATCAGTATTATCGGCTCAAGTTTACCTTTTTTAAAAAATATTCCGGATGTATACCTATTAATTGCTCCATATGTATTAACGATTTTAGCTCTAGCTGGTTTTATCGGCCGGGCAGAAGCACCAAAAGCAGATGGGGTGCATTATATTAAAGGCAGTCGTTAAAATTTCTTAAACCCTTGGACCAAAAGTCCAAGGGTTTTCTACGTTTGAAACTTGTGTGGACCAACGTGGCAAATTATAGTAAAAGTATACGTATGTTTAACTAAGGAAAAGATAAAATAACTGCATGAATTTTTACATATGGTTAGATAAGGGATTTTTTTAATTTGAAGGAGGTATGAAAATGGATGCTGCTGCAGAAAAAATGACAGAAATGCAAGGATACAAGCTTCATGTCATTGAAACAGATAAATATAAAACCAATACATTTATATGGAAAATGAAAGCACCATTATCACAAGAGAACGTAACAAATAGGGCGCTGCTTCCCCATGTTTTACAAAGCAGTTCGGCAAAATTTCCATCTACTACAGCACTTCGTTCATATTTAGATGAATTGTATGGGGCAACCTTGTTTGTGGATTTATCAAAAAAAGGTGAAAATCATGTTATAAGTTTTACGATCGAAATAGCTAATGAAAAATTTCTAAGTGACCCAAGTCCTTTATTGAAAAAGGGTTTTGAGTTATTGGCAGAAATATTAACAAAACCAAATGCTTCCGACAAAGCTTTCGATTCCGAGACAATTGAGAAAGAAAAACGAACATTAAAGCAGCGAATTCAATCTGTTTATGATGATAAAATGAGATACTCCAATGTCCGTTTGATTGAAGAAATGTGCAAAGGGGAGCTGTATGCTCTCGATGTAAACGGGAACTTAGACGATGTTGATAAAATCACACCAGAGACCTTATATGAATTTTATAAAAAAGCATTTTCTGAAGATGAATTAGATTTATATGTAATTGGTGATGTGAAAGAGGAAGAGGTTAAAAAAATAGCTGATGAATTGCTCAAATTTGAAAAGCGAACACCGAAAAAAACGAACGAAGCTAATCAAAAGAAGATTGAGCAAGTGAATGAAGTGAAAGAAAAGCAGGATGTCAAGCAAGGGAAATTAAATATCGGCTACCGCACGAATGTTCGCTACGGGGACCCCGATTATTTTGCCCTGCAAGTCTTCAATGGTATTTTCGGTGGTTTTTCTCATTCTAAACTATTTATTAATGTAAGGGAAAAAGCCAGCCTTGCCTACTACGCCGCAAGTCGCTTGGAAAGTCATAAAGGATTAATGATCGTCGTTTCGGGCATTGATTTAAAGAATTATGATCAAGCAGTTGGAATTATCCATGAACAAATGGAAGCGATGAAAACGGGTGATTTCACGGACGAAGAATTAACCCAGACGAAAGCTGTGATTCAAAATCAAATGCTTGAGACTATAGATACCTCAAGAGGCCTAATTGAAGTTTTATATCATAATGTGGTAGCTGATACCGATATTCATTTAAGTACCTGGGTTGAAGAAATGCAAAAAGTAACAAAGGAACAAATCGTGGCTGTTTCAGAAAAAATTCAGCTTGATACGATTTATTTCTTAACAGGAACGGAGGCGGGCCAATAATGGAGATACTTAAGTCTGACCAGCTCCAAGAAGAACTTTTTCATGAACAAATGGACAATGGACTCCAAGTCTATATTTTACCGAAAAAGGGCTTTAATAAAACCTATGCAACCTTTACGACCAAATATGGTTCTGTTGATAATTGCTTTATTCCGCTTGGGAAAAATGAGTATGTTAAGGTGCCTGATGGGATTGCCCACTTTTTAGAGCATAAGTTATTTGAAAAAGAAGATGGCGATGTTTTTCAGCAATTTAGCCGTCAAGGTGCATCCGCCAATGCCTTTACTTCGTTTACAAGGACTGCTTATTTATTTTCCAGCACATCTGATGTAGAAAAAAATCTAGAAACGTTGATCGATTTTGTACAGGAACCTTATTTTTCGGAAAAAACAGTGGAAAAGGAAAAAGGAATCATTGGACAGGAAATTACGATGTACGATGATAATCCCGACTGGCGTCTCTATTTTGGCTTAATTGAAAATTTATATCAAAACCATCCGGTTAAAATTGATATTGCCGGGACAATTGAGTCAATTTCCCATATTACGAAAGATTGGCTTTACGAATGCTACAATACTTTTTACCATCCAAGCAATATGTTATTGTTTATTGTCGGACCGGTTGATCCAAACGCAATTATGGACCAAGTAAGAGCAAACCAGGCGAAAAAACCATTTAAAGACCAGCCGGAAATCAAACGGAAATTTGACGAAGAACCAACTGAGGCTGCGGAAAAGAAACAGGTGCTTGAAATGAATGTGCAAACGCCTAAGTGCTTAGTAGGAATCAAAGCTCTTCATGTGGATCAAAAAGGCGATGACCTGTTAAAAAATGAATTGACGACCAATATCTTGCTTGATTTGCTATTCGGTAAGAGCTCGGAAAATTTTGATCAGCTCTATAAAGAGGGGCTGATTGATGACTCGTTTTCTTATGATTATACCCAAGAGCAGGGGTTTGGATTTGCGATGGTCGGCGGGGATACAAGGGATGCAGATCAACTTGCTGAAAGACTTGAAAAAATGCTGCTGGATGCAAAGAATGGCAGCATCTTTACGGAAGAGCAACTGGAGCGGACGAAAAAGAAAAAAATAGGATCGTTTTTACGTGCAGTCAACTCTCCTGAATATATTGCCAATCAATTTACCCGGTATGCATTTAATGATATGAATTTATTTGATGTTGTTCCTACGCTTGAAAAGATAACCTTAAAGGATGTACAGCAATTGGCATCTGAAATTGTTTCTGAAGAGCGATTTTCGGTTTGTCAGGTTATTCCGAAGAAAAATTAGTTTAGGAAAGCGTCGTAAAACGGCGCTTTTTTATTTTATAAATAGAAAGAGTGAGGCTTTTGAAAAAATATGCACTCATCACGGGGGCAAGTGGAGGAATCGGACAAGCGATTGCTTTAACATTAGCTGCAAAAGGCTACCATTTATATTTACATTACAATCGAAATGAAAAAATGATAACGGATTTAATGGAAAAGTTGCAATTGTATGGCGGGGAGTATATGCCTATTCACGCGGATCTGGCCGACTCAAATGGATACAAACACATTTGTTCACAAATTTTTTCACTTGATGCCATGATTCATTGCGGCGGCAACAGTCTTTATGGACTGCTAGTGGATTTGTCACAGGAAGAGGCGGCAGCACTTATGAACATACATGTTCTTAATCCTTTAATGATGACCAAAGAATTATTGCCGAAATTATATCGTAAAGGGTCAGGGAGTATTGTGGTCATCACTTCCATTTGGGGACAAACTGGAGCTGCCTGTGAAGTTGCCTATTCCACTGCGAAGGGCGCACAAATTGCCTTTGTAAAAGCCTTAAGTAAGGAAGTAGCACGGAGTGGCATTCGTGTAAATGCGATTGCTCCGGGCGCCGTAGCAACGCCGATGATGACGGGTTTTACTAAGGAAGAATTGGAATCAATCCATGAAGAAATCCCAATGGGAAGGCTTGGATTACCGGAAGAAATCGCAAAAGGCACCGCCTTTTTATTATCCGAAGAATCGTCGTATATAACAGGACAAATTCTTGCCATAAACGGCGGCTGGTACACTTAAAAATTAATTTCTAGGATGAATAAATCTCTTCGGAAAGTCACAAAATATCCTTGTACTATTCTAAAGGAGGGTATTAATATGTCTGTTTTAGATAACTGGAAACAGTGGGAAGACTTTTTAGCTGATCGTCTGCATCATGCGCAAAATGAGGGAATGAGTGAGGGAGCTGTCACCAACCTTGCATTTCAAATTGGAGATTATTTAGCAAGCCAGGTAGAGCCAAAAAATGAGCAGCAAAGAGTTCTTTCAGATTTATGGTCTGTTGCAGACAAACAAGAACAACAAGCTATTGCCAATATAATGGTTAAACTTATTTCAAATAATGGTACTCGTTAAGAGAGAGGCAGGTCCTCTCTTTTTTTCTTTGTTTATATTTTCTCCAGATTTAAGGTCATTCTCCTTGTTTTTTCTTTCATCTTCACTCAAAATCATTTATTATAAGGTTTAGATATCGGAATGTGAAAATTTGTCGAATCAATCACGCCTATACTTAGGGGGTTTTTATTGTGGAGAAAAAAGAATGGTATTTAGAATATGAGATTCAAAAAAACCGTCCCGGTTTGTTGGGCGACATTTCATCACTATTAGGTATGCTTGCTATTAATATTGTAACAATTAATGGTGTGGATGAAGGCAGACGCGGCCTTTTAATTAAAGCAAAAGATGATGATCAAATTAAACGTTTAGAGTCAATTCTTAATACAATGGATACAATAAAATTAATTAAGTTGAGAGAACCAAAGCTGCGTGATCGTCTTGCCGTCAGACATGGACGTTATATCCAGAGAGACGCGGATGATAAAAAAACATTCCGCTTTGTAAGGGATGAACTTGGATTATTAGTTGATTTTATGGCAGAATTGTTTAAGCAGGAGGGCCATAAGTTAATTGGAATTCGCGGGATGCCTCGTGTGGGCAAAACAGAATCTCTTGTTGCGGCAAGTGTTTGTGCGAATAAAAGATGGTTGTTCGTTTCTTCCACTCTTTTAAAACAAACAATCCGAAATCAGCTAATTCAAGATGAGTACAATGAAAATAATTTATATATTTTGGATGGGATTGTCTCAACAAAACGCGCAAGTGAACGCCACTGGCAGCTTGTTCGTGAAATAATGCGCATGCCTGCCGTGAAAGTGATTGAACATCCAGACGTTTTTGTTCAAAATTCAGAGTACACGCTAGATGATTTTGATTATATTATCGAACTAAGAAATCACGCGGACGAAGAGATTACATATGAGGTAGTAGAACAGAGTAACATACTCTCCGGCTCTGATTTTGGAGATTTTGATTTTTGAAAATTGGAAGGTGTTAAAAGTTGACTGAATTAGGTAATCGACTAAAAGAAGCCCGATTAGCCAAAAACTTGAGTTTGGATGATGTACAGGCCATTACAAAAATCCAAAAGCGTTACTTAATTGGTATTGAAGAAGGAAATTATACTAGTATGCCCGGGAATTTTTATGTTCGTGCCTTTATAAAGCAATACGCAGAGGCGCTTCAACTAAATCCCGATGAAATTTTTGAAACCTATAAAAGTGATATCCCTATCACTCATAATGAAGAAATAACGGATCAATTATCGAGGGTGAAAAGCCGCAAAGCGATTTCAGAAGGGAATTCGAAATTTTTTGATGTGCTCCCGAAAATACTAATTGGTGTTTTTGTTATTGGGGTTGCAGGGTTAGTCTATTATTTTCTATTAAGTCATGCGAGCAGTGATTCGAATGAATCCGTTAATAAGGTAAATGACCAGGCGAAAATTGAAAAATCTCAAAATCTTGAAGAAGCAAAAGCGACAGAAACAAAAAGTTCAAAAGCTACAAAAGTTAAAAACAGCGCAAATGAAAAAAAGAACAGTGTGGATACCTCTGCAGAAACTGTTTCTAAGCAGGATTTAAAAGTGGTTCAGAGCAGCGGCCCAAATACCACATTTAAATTAAGCAATACAGATAAGTTTAAAGTGAAATTGGTTTCAAAGGGTCAAACATGGGTGAATATAAAAAATGGCAAGGGCTATTCTTTTTTCCAGGGGATGCTTACAACAGATGGTACAAAAAGTAAAACAGTAGATTTATCCAAAGAAAATCAAGCTGTGATTGTTGTAGGAAGGACATTGGATACTGAAATCTATGTGAATGATCAAAAGTTAGAGTATGAAGTGGCACCGACTGAAATGGTTCGTCAGAACATTACGATTCAATATGTTCCGAAGAACAAATAGTCATCGAAATGATGACTATTTTTCAGTTTATTATTAAATTGAAATAGTTTCAGTTTATTTCAATTGTGTTCTTGTTTTTTAATTAGGAGGAAATTTTTATGAATATACCAAATAGGATAACGGTATCGAGAATATTATTAATTCCTATATTCTTAATCATTATGCTAGTCCCCTTTAAATGGGGAAATTTACATTTGCTTGGAGTAGACCTGCCTGTTACCCATTTTGTCGGGGCTCTCATCTTTATTATTGCCTCTACTACTGACTGGGTAGATGGTTATTACGCCCGTAAATATAATCTTGTGACAAATATGGGGAAATTCCTAGATCCCCTTGCTGATAAATTACTTGTTTCCGCAGCTTTGATTGTGCTAGTTGAGCTGGGGTACGCTGCGTCATGGATTGTCATTGTTATTATTAGCAGGGAGTTTGCGGTTACCGGACTACGCCTGCTGCTTGCCGGTGAAGGCGAGGTTGTTGCAGCCAATATGCTTGGGAAAATTAAAACCTGGACGCAAATCATCGCGATTTCTGCACTTCTTTTACATAATATTTTATTTGAAATGGTCTCATTCCCATTTGCTGATATTGCTTTATGGGTAGCATTGATTTTTACCATCTGGTCGGGCTGGGATTATTTTGCGAAGAACAGCCATGTGCTAAAGAATTCTAAATAATAGGAAGTGATGGATTGTGAACGCAGAAATTATTGCGGTTGGCTCAGAGTTACTTCTTGGGCAAATTGTCAATACAAATGCACGGTTTATCTCCCAGCATTTAGCAGGTGCAGGCATTAATGTCTATTATCATACCGTAGTTGGAGATAACCCTGATCGTTTAAAATCAGCTATCGAGATTGCCGAAGACCGATCTGATTTGATTATTTTTACAGGCGGTCTGGGGCCAACGAAGGATGATTTGACGAAAGAAACGATTGCAAAGCATATCGGTAAGGAATTAGTTTTTGACGAAAATGCCTTGGAGTCAATTGAGGCATATTTCAAAAAGACAAATCGTCAGATGACGGAAAATAATCGGAAACAAGCACTTGTATTAGAAGGCTCTTACGTTTTGGCCAATGATCATGGGATGGCACCGGGAATGGTGGTTGAGAGTAAACGGCATGTTTATATGCTTTTGCCTGGACCGCCGAAGGAAATGGAACCGATGTTCATTGAATACGGTCTTACGGCATTGTCATTGCAAGTAAAGAGCAATGATAAAATTGTATCCAGAGTGCTGCGCTTTTTCGGGATTGGCGAAGCCGCATTGGAAACTGAAATTATCGATCTCATTGATTCACAGAGTAATCCTACGATTGCGCCATTAGCTGGAGATGGTGAGGTAACCTTAAGACTGACGGCGAAGCATCAGGACCATGATACGGCTATTAAAATGCTCGATGAGGTTGAGCAAAAGATTAGTGCCCGAGTCGGACAATTTTTATATGGCTATAACAATACATCGCTAGTTGAAGAGTTAAGCAAAGTTTTAAAAGCGAAGAATGTAACGATTGGGGCTGCCGAAAGCCTGACAGGCGGAATGTTTCAGAAGGAGTTAACCTCCGTCCCCGGTGCAAGTTCGATTTTAAAAGGCGGCGTGGTTTGCTATACAAATGAAGTGAAACACCAGGTGTTAAAAGTGAAGCAGGAAACTATTGATATGTACGGAGTTGTAAGTGAGCAGTGTGCGCTGGAATTAGCTGAAAATGTTTCAAGTCTTGTAGGTGCGGATATTGGCATCAGTTTTACAGGTGTTGCCGGACCGGATGAACAGGAAGGAAAGCCGGTTGGTACGGTTTATATTGGACTTTCTATTCAGGGACGGCCGGGTGTTGTGGAAAAAGTAATCCTTGCTGGTTCAAGGGAAGCGAACCGGACCCGTGCGGTGAAATTTGGTTATTATTATTTGCTTAAACATTTAAAAGAATCACAGAATGCTTAGAGGCGTTCTGTGATTCTTTTTTGTTTTGATGGTGGTTTTGATTGGGGGGATGAGTGGTGGGGAATAAAGAGGTGGACGTGGAAAATAAAACGGGGAAAGTGGAAAGTATTTTGTGAAAATCGGAAAATAAAATACTTCAAGTGGAAAATAAGGACTTGAAATACCTAATTTTCATCAAAAATTTGACTCTATTTTGATAGTACCTTGGATTAATAGTCTAATTTTCGGGTCTTTTAAGGGTATTGGAAAAAAAGATGGCTCAAGTGGAAACTAAATAGTGTAAACTGGAAAATTTTATACTCTAACTGGAGAATAATATGGAATATGTGGTAAGTACAATCAATCGCCAAAAAATTAAAATGTAATTATCAGATAATAATTGGAATTCCTTTATTTGCCTTGGACAAATTCATATAAAAGTTCCATTTATCCGACGGATTTACCTGTTTTTACATATAGATTCCACGCAATTTAGTCGAATGAATGTTCGTCTTTTTTCTCGACAAAAAGATGAAAAGAGGTTATATTATTAATAGGTTTTAATTTAATAGTTTGTGGCTTTAATCATTATATTTATATATATGAGGAGGAACGATTTAGTGAGTGATCGTAAAGCGGCTTTAGAAATGGCTCTAAAGCAAATAGAGAAGCAATTTGGCAAAGGCTCAATCATGAAAATGGGTGAGCAGACAGAAACAAAGATTTCAACAGTACCAAGTGGATCATTAGCACTTGATACAGCTCTTGGTGTTGGGGGATATCCAAGAGGACGTATTATCGAAATATACGGACCGGAAAGCTCGGGTAAAACCACAGTAGCATTACATGCAATTGCAGAAGTACAAGCAAAAGGCGGCCAAGCAGCGTTTATCGACGCCGAGCATGCACTCGATCCAACTTATGCACAAAAGCTTGGTGTAAACATTGATGAGTTATTATTATCACAGCCAGACACAGGTGAACAAGCCCTTGAAATTGCTGAAGCACTTGTTCGAAGCGGTGCAGTCGATATTATTGTTATCGACTCAGTAGCAGCCTTAGTTCCAAAAGCGGAGATTGAGGGCGAAATGGGAGACGCTCACGTAGGTTTACAAGCACGTTTAATGTCTCAAGCCCTTCGTAAACTATCAGGTGCTATCAATAAATCAAAAACAATCGCAGTATTTATTAACCAAATTCGTGAAAAAGTTGGAGTTATGTTCGGAAACCCCGAGACAACACCAGGCGGTCGTGCGCTTAAGTTCTATTCAACGATCCGTCTTGAAGTCCGCCGTGCAGAAACCTTAAAACAAGGAAATGACATGGTCGGTAATAAAACAAAAATTAAAGTCGTCAAAAATAAAGTTGCACCTCCATTCCGTACAGCAGAAGTGGATATTATGTATGGTGAAGGGATTTCTAAAGAGGGTGAGATCATCGATCTTGGCTCAGAATTAGATATCGTTCAAAAGAGTGGTTCTTGGTATTCTTATAATGACGAAAGACTTGGCCAAGGACGTGAAAACGCGAAACTATTCTTAAAAGAAAACCCTGAAATTCGTCTGGACATTCAACAGAAAATTCGTGATCACTACGGATTAGATGGAGATAAGACTGTTACCGAGACAGACGAACCAGATCAAATTGAACTAATTGACTAATAAAAAAGAGCAAATCCGGACATCGGCTTTGCTCTTTTTCAAAAGAATGAATTTCAATACATAAAAATGTATATTTATTCAAAACAAAATTCCTCCAAAGTTTGTAAATCATTGAACAATTTCAAAATATTTCTAACGTCTGTCTGTATCTACCCTTGACAATAAATTTGCGCACATTTACAATTAACATGTATATTTTACATTTTTGGAAATATTACATTGAAAAGCCATGGTGCTTGCTGTATGTTGAGTCTAAACAATGTACATGCCGACACTTAAAAATGTAACAAAAGTTCATAGCAAGAGGAGGTGTAACGATGGAACCAATTACACTCATCTCCATTTTGCTTGGCCTTATCGTCGGTGCCGTTGTTGGCTATTTTATTCGTAAATCCTCTGCCGAAACAAAAATTGCAGGAGCAAAGAGTGCTGCAGAGCAAATCCTTGATGATGCAAAGCGTGATGCTGATGCATTGAAAAAAGAGGCATTGCTCGAGGCGAAGGATGAAATTCACAAGCTTCGTACTGAAGCTGAACGTGAGGTTCGTGAACGAAGAAATGAACTGCAAAAACAAGAAAACCGTTTACTGCAAAGAGAAGAGAATTTAGATCGAAAAGATGAATCGTTAAATAAGCGTGAAACTCTTTTAGAAAAGAAGGATGATTCTCTAAACCAAAGACAACAGCATATTGAAGAGATGGAAAGCAAAGTGGACGAGTTGGTTAGAACACAACAAAGTGAACTCGAACGAATTTCGAGCTTGACGCGCGAAGAAGCAAAAGCGATTATATTAGATCGTGTTGAGCAGGAACTTTCTCATGATACAGCCATAATGATCAAGGAAAGTGAAAATCGAGCGAAAGAAGACGCCGACAAGAAAGCAAAAGAAATTTTATCGCTGGCAATCCAGCGTTGCGCTGCTGACCATGTTGCGGAAACAACTGTCTCTGTAGTCAACCTGCCGAATGATGAAATGAAGGGTCGTATTATCGGCCGTGAGGGACGTAATATCCGTACTCTTGAAACATTGACAGGGATTGATTTAATTATCGATGATACGCCAGAAGCTGTCATTTTATCAGGGTTTGACCCAATTCGTCGTGAAACTGCACGACTTGCACTGGAAAAACTAGTTCAAGATGGTCGGATCCATCCTGCACGTATTGAGGAAATGGTAGAAAAATCTCGTCGGGAAGTTGATGAGTATATTCGTGAGGTTGGAGAACAAACGACATTTGAAGTCGGTGTTCACGGGCTACATCCGGATCTTATCAAAATTCTTGGCCGTTTGAAATTCCGCACAAGCTACGGGCAAAATGTTCTTAAACACTCGATGGAGGTTGCACAGCTTTCAGGGCTGCTTGCAGCTGAACTTGGAGAAGATGAAACATTAGCACGCCGAGCAGGATTACTTCACGATATCGGAAAAGCGATTGACCATGAGGTGGAAGGAAGCCATGTTGAAATCGGGGTTGAACTTGCTACGAAGTATAAAGAACACCCTGTTGTCATAAACAGTATTGCTTCTCACCATGGGGATACAGAACCAACATCCATTATCGCTGTACTTGTGGCTGCAGCCGATGCATTATCTGCAGCTAGACCAGGGGCACGCAGTGAGACTCTTGAAAACTATATCCGCCGACTAGAAAAGCTCGAAGAAATTTCCGAGTCATATGAAGGCGTTGAAAAGTCATTTGCGATACAAGCTGGTCGTGAAGTTCGAATCATTGTTAGACCAGATGCAATCGATGATTTGGCTGCACATCGCTTAGCACGTGATATTCGTAAGCGCATTGAAGAAGAACTTGATTACCCAGGACATATTAAAGTGACAGTTATCCGTGAAACACGGGCTGTAGAATACGCAAAATAAAGCGGTGCATTCGCACCGCTTTATTTTTTGCCTAAGATTAAAGGGATTAATATTGTGTTACAATTTAAGATAGAAGATAATTTTAGAGAGAAAGGGTAAAAAAATGAATATATTATTTATCGGTGATGTTGTAGGGTCACCAGGCCGAGATATGGTCAAAGAATATTTACCTAAATTAAAAGAGAAATTCCGCCCTAATTTTACAATCATCAACGGAGAGAATGCAGCTTCAGGAAAAGGAATCACGGAAAAGATTTACCGTGAATTTTTAAGTTTCGGGGCGCAGGCAATCACACTTGGGAACCACGCTTGGGATAATAAAGAAATCTTCGAATTTATCGATAGTGCCAAAAATATGGTCCGGCCTGCAAATTTTCCGGAAGGGACTCCTGGCAAAGGGCTTGGATTTTTTAAATTGAACGATGTTGAAATTGCTGTGATAAATTTACAAGGGCGTACCTTTATGGCTCCATTAGACTGTCCTTTTAGAAAAGCAGATGAATTGGTGGAAATTGCACGTGCTCGGACCCCATTTATTTTTGTTGATTTTCATGCTGAGGTAACGAGTGAAAAGCAAGCGATGGGCTGGTATCTTGACGGCCGAGTCTCAGCTGTTGTTGGGACTCATACACATGTTCAGACAGCGGATAATCGTATCTTGCCTGAAGGGACAGGATATCTAACCGATGTTGGAATGACGGGTCCTTATGATGGGATTCTCGGTGTAGAAAGGGATGCGGTTCTCAAGAGGTTTCTAATGAGTCTCCCAGTTCGCTTTGAAGTGCCAAAAACAGGCCGAACACAGCTAAGTGCAGTAATGATTGAATTGGATCGGAAAACCGGCAAATGTAAAAAGATCGAGCGAATCTTAATAAATGATGACCATCCATGGTATTCTTAAACCCTTCTATATGCAGGGTTTTTTCGCATTTTAATTGAACTTTTTTTGTCCAAGCCGGAATATGTTTTTTGCCGCCCGAATATAGTAGCAGTGGAGTATTATATATACCTGATTGGTTCATGAACTGCTCATGCGGGATCGGGATTAAACAAGGAGGAGCTAGGAATGGAAATATTAAAAGTTTCAGCAAAGTCTAATCCTAATTCTGTAGCTGGTGCGCTTGCCGGAGTTCTTCGTGAAAGAGGGGCAGCGGAGATACAGGCAATTGGTGCGGGTGCATTAAATCAAGCCGTTAAGGCAGTAGCGATCGCTCGAGGATTTGTAGCACCTAGCGGAGTTGATCTGATTTGCATCCCTGCGTTTACCGATATTTTAATAGACGGGGAAGAACGCACAGCTATAAAGCTCATTGTTGAGCCGAGGTAAACAAAGTAGAAAGTATTAAATAAAGGGCTACAATAATCAATCCTTTACCTGCCGGTTTAAAGCTGAGCAGGTATTTTTATGTAAATTTACCAGTGAAATTATTATATTGGTATATATAAAACAATAGTAGGATATAGGATATGGACAATAAAAAAACTGTAGTAGGACAGCATGATTCTACGTTTTTTAATTAACAATTTAATTCGATAAAACATTACCAAAACAGGCAGTTTTTTAATAATAAAAAAATATTCATATTTTAGTCAATATTTTTATTTAAAGGGTTGCAATTTTTAGTTCATAGGTCTATTATTGTAAGCGTTTAGTACGTATCTAAATATAAAACACTTTTTGGCTTTAAAGTGTAAAAGTCTAGTGGTTTACTTGGAAATGTGCTATAGTATTAGATGATTAGTTTACTTATTTTTTACATATCCAAAGGGGTGTAAGTCATGATCAATCAACTTTCGTGGAAAGTTGGAGGACAACAAGGGGAAGGTATTGAAAGTACTGGGGAAATCTTTGCAATTGCATTGAATCGCCTGGGGTATTACTTGTATGGTTATCGTCACTTTTCTTCACGTATTAAAGGCGGTCATACAAACAACAAGATTAGAGTAAGCACTACAGATGTTCGTTCAATTTCTGATGATCTTGATATTCTTGTTGCGTTTGACCAAGAAACGATTGACGTTAACTACAAAGAACTTCCTAGCAGCGGCGTAATTCTTGCAGATGCAAAGTTTAATCCAAAGAAACCGGAAGATACGGAAAGCTCGTTGTATGCGGTTCCATTTACTGAAATGGCTACAGAATTAGGTACTTCTTTAATGAAAAACATGGTAGCAATTGGTGCTACATCTGCGGTATTAGATTTAGACATTCATGTTTTTGAAGAAGTAGTTCGTGAAATTTTTGGTAAAAAAGGCGAGCAAGTAGTTGCGAAGAACATGGATGCAATCAAAGCCGGCTTTGAGTATATGAAAGAAAAAATGGATGCTAACGTTCCAACAATGGAACTTGCAAAAGCTGATGGTAAAAAACGGATGTACATGATTGGTAATGATGCCATTGCTCTAGGTGCTATTGCAGGTGGATGTCGTTTTATGGCAGCATATCCAATTACTCCTGCTTCAGATATCATGGAATATTTAATTAAAAAATTACCTGCTCTTGGCGGAACAGTTATTCAAACTGAAGATGAAATTGCTGCATGTACAATGACAATTGGTGCAAACTATGGCGGCGTTCGTGCCCTAACTGCATCTTCTGGCCCTGGGTTATCATTGAAGATGGAAGCAATTGGCCTTGCAGGTATCACTGAAACTCCAATTGTAATTGTTGATACACAGCGTGGAGGTCCTTCAACAGGATTACCAACAAAGCAAGAACAATCAGACTTAATGGCCATGATTTATGGTACGCACGGAGAAATTCCAAAGATTGTTATGGCTCCAAGTACGGTTGAAGAGGCTTTCTATGATACAGCAGAAGCGTTCAACCTTGCTGAAGAATATCAGTGCCCAGTAATTGTTTTATCTGATCTTCAATTATCATTAGGTAAGCAAACAGTGGAACCACTTGATGCTTCTAAAGTTGAAATTAGACGCGGTAAACTTGTAACTGAAGAACTTCCTGAAATTGAAAACAAAGGTTATTTCAAGCGTTATGAAGTAACAGAAGATGGTGTATCACCGCGTTCAATTCCAGGAATGAAAAATGGTATTCACCACGTAACAGGTGTTGAACACGCTGAGACTGGTAAACCATCTGAATCAGCAGCAAATCGTATTGCTCAAATGGACAAACGTTTCCGTAAGGTTGAAAATATTCGTTTTGATACACCTGTTTATAAAAATGCACCACATGAAGATGCTGATCTCCTAGTTGTAGGTTTCAACTCAACTCGTGGGGCTATTGAAGAGGCAATGGGCCGATTGGATAAGGACGGAATGAAAGTTAATCATGCACAGGTTCGTTTAATCCATCCGTTCCCATCAGACGAAATTCTTCCGCTTATTCGTTCTGCGAAAAAAGTACTTGTTGTTGAAAATAATGCAACAGGTCAGCTTGCTAATATTATGAAAATGAATGTTGGTCATGCTGAAAAAATTACGAAGTTTGTTAAATATGATGGAAATCCATTTTTACCACATGAAGTTTATTCAAAATGTAAGGAGTTGTTCTAAGTGGCCACTTTTAAAGACTTTAGAAATGATGTAAAACCGAACTGGTGCCCTGGCTGTGGCGACTTCTCTGTACAAGCTGCAATGCAACGTGCAGCTGCAAATGTTGGTTTAGAACCTGAAAATCTTGCGGTTATTTCTGGGATTGGATGTTCTGGTCGTATCTCTGGTTATATTAATGCTTACGGCTTCCATGGTATTCATGGACGTTCACTTCCAATTGCTCAAGGTGTTAAAATGGCAAACCGTGATTTAACTGTAATCGCATCCGGCGGTGACGGTGACGGTTATGCTATCGGTATGGCACATACAATCCATGCGATTCGCCGTAATTTAGACGTAACGTATATCGTTATGGATAACCAAATTTATGGTTTAACAAAAGGTCAAACATCACCACGTTCTGCTGAAGGCTTTAAAACAAAGTCAACTCCAGGTGGGTCTATTGAACAAGCAATTTCTCCAATGGAAATGGCATTAACAGTAGGTGGTACTTTTGTAGCACAAAGCTTCTCAACCGATTTAAAAGATTTAACAGCTTTAATTGAAGCTGGAATTAAACATAAAGGTTTCTCTTTAATTAACGTTTTCAGTCCTTGTGTTACTTACAATAAAGTGAACACATATGACTGGTTTAAAGAAAACTTAACAAAGTTAAGCGACATTGAAGGTTATGATCCATCAAACCGTGAAATGGCTATGCAAACATTAATGAAGCATAATGGCCTTGTGACTGGTCTTATTTACCAAAACACTGAGCGTGCTTCTTATCAAGAATTAATTAAAGGATACTCTGAGGAGCCTTTAGTAAATGCTGATCTTAACCTTGATCAAGCGCATTTTGATAAACTAGCAGCAGAGTTTATGTAATAGAATTTGTAAAAACCCGTGGGTACGAACCACGGGTTTTTTTTATCAACTCTATGAAATTCCAAATTCCTCCTTTCGAAGGTTTAATCTCTAGCTGCTTAGTCTACACTTTATGTATTACGTGAGGATTGTCACATATTTTTTTTGGAAAATAAGCTACAATTAGCCATTGAGCGGTGAATTCTACAAAGGTATATTTTGATTGCCCAACCATTTTATCGTTGGTGTGTAGATAGGGATTTTCTATTGTTTTCATTCCTATAAACCTTTATACTATAATAATGTGCAGATTATTGTGCACCCTTTCCAAACTACAAATAAATGGTAAGGACTGGCAAATTTAATTTTCATAGAGGAAGCATCTTATGATTAAAATCAAGAAAGGAGATTTTTCCTGATGAATGAACAACAACGTTTAGATAGTAAACAAGTAAAGTCTGCTAATTCTTCGGACAAAAAATCCGCCAAGGATTACAGTAAGTATTTTGAACAAGTGATAACGGCTCCTTCGTTAAAGGAAGCGAAAAAGCGCGGAAAAGAAGAAGTTAAGTATCATAACGATTTTTCCATTCCGGAAGAATTTCGCGGCATGGGTGAAGGGCGTAAATTCTATATTCGCACCTATGGATGCCAAATGAATGAACATGATACAGAGGTAATGGCAGGAATCTTTTTAGCTTTAGGCTATGAGCCGACAGATAACACGGAAGATGCCAATGTTATTCTTTTAAATACTTGTGCCATCCGTGAGAATGCAGAGAACAAGGTTTTTGGTGAATTGGGTCACTTAAAGGCATTAAAAATGGAAAAACCCGACCTGCTTTTAGGTGTTTGCGGCTGTATGTCCCAAGAAGAGTCTGTCGTCAATAAGATTTTAAAAACCTATCAACAGGTTGATATGATTTTTGGAACCCACAATATTCACCGCCTGCCAAACATTCTGCATGAAGCCTATATGTCAAAAGAAATGGTGATTGAAGTTTGGTCTAAGGAAGGCGACGTAATTGAAAATCTTCCAAAAGTCCGCCGCGGAAATATTAAGGCATGGGTAAACATCATGTACGGTTGTGATAAATTCTGTACGTACTGTATTGTGCCTTACACACGTGGAAAAGAGCGCAGCCGTAGACCGGATGAAATTATTCAGGAGGTTCGTCATTTAGCTGCACAAGGATACCAAGAAATTACACTTCTTGGTCAAAACGTGAATGCCTACGGCAAAGACTTTGAGGATATCAACTACGGTCTAGGTGACTTAATGGATGAGCTAAGTAAAATTGATATACCAAGAATACGTTTTACCACAAGCCATCCACGTGATTTTGATGACCATTTGATTGAAGTGCTTGCCAAGGGTGGCAATTTAATGGATCATATCCATTTACCTGTTCAATCCGGCTCAACGGAAGTACTAAAAATCATGGCTAGGAAATATACGAGAGAACAATATTTAGAGCTTGTTCGTAAAATAAAAGCTGCGATTCCAAATGTTGCATTATCGACTGATATCATCGTTGGATATCCAAATGAAACGGATGAACAGTTTGAAGAAACCTTATCACTCTACCGTGAAGTTGGGTTTGAAATTGCTTATACATTTATTTATTCTCCACGGGAAGGTACTCCTGCTGCCAAAATGCAGGATAATGTTCCGATGGAAGTCAAAAAAGAGCGTTTGCAGCGTTTGAATAATCTTGTGAACGAGCTTTCTGCTGAAGCAATGAAAAAATATGTAGGCCAAGTCGTGGAAGTCCTTGTCGAAGGTGAAAGTAAGAACAATCCAGATGTTCTTGCAGGATATACATCTAAAAACAAGCTTGTTAACTTTTTTGCTCCCAAAACTGCAATTGGCAAGATTGTAAAAGTAAAAATTACAGATGCAAAAACATGGTCATTAAACGGAGAAATGGTGGAGAAATTCGAACCGGCAGAGGTGAAGTAAAGTGACGAAGTATACAAAAGACGATATCGTCGCTCGTGCAACAGAGCTAGCGCGTATGATTGCGGAAACAGAGGAAGTTGATTTTTTCAAGCGGGCAGAAGCACAGATTCATGAAAACCCTAAAGTTAAAGTATTAATTTCTGATATTAAAGGGTTACAAAAGCAAGCGGTAAACCTGCAGCATTATGGAAAACCGGAAGCTTTGAAGAAAGTGGAAGACAAAATTGCATCCATTGAACAAGAATTGGATGAAATTCCTGTTGTCCAAGATTTTAAACAATCACAGCTTGAAGTGAATGAATTACTACAGATCATAGCTTCAACGATTTCTAATACGGTTACCGATGAAATCATTACTTCAACCGGCGGAGATGTATTGATGGGTGAAACGGGTGCCAGCTTGAAACATGGCGGCGGTGCTTGCGAAGGCCACGATGATTGTGATCACGAACATTAAAAATTGTAAGCCAGGCTTTTATAAAGCCTGGTTTTTCTTATGATTAGGTTATGTTAAAGGACAATGTTGATTTTGAACAGCATTGATTTGAGCGGAAATCAACAACCAAGTTTAACAGAGCCTATGATTAAATACCTTCTAAGTCCAGCACGCCCTTCATAAAAATAGGAAGAGACCTCAAAATCCTGATTACTTCGGAACATACATAAATATCCCGCATAAAATGAATTATGACTAAACTTTTAACCAGTGTTCTTCAAAATATATCGCACACTAGTCTAAATATTAGCATAGGATGAAATGAAACTGAATGAGGAGGGTTCGCGCGAAATGGGAGAATACAGAGAGATAATTACGAAAGCCGTAGTCGCGAAAGGACGTAAATTCACCCAGTCCAATCATACGATTAGCCCGGCGCATAATCCAACAAGTATTCTTGGCTGTTGGATTATCAACCATAAATATAACGCGAAAAAAGTCGGCAAGACAGTAGAGATACACGGCTCCTATGATATCAACGTTTGGTATTCATATAATGATAATACTAAAACAGAAGTAGTGACCGAACGTGTTCAATATTGTGATGTCATAAAGTTAAAGTATCGTGACCATGACTGCCTTGATGACAATGAAATTGTTGCACGGGTGCTGCAACAGCCGAATTGTTGTGAAGCCGTCATTTCCCCTAATGGTAATCGCATCATCGTCCATGTTGAAAGGGAATTCCTTGTCGAGGTAATTGGCGAAACAAAGGTTTGTGTAGTCATTAACCCTGAAGGATGCTCCTGTGACGATGAAGAATGGGGAATGGATGTTGACGACGAAGAATTCGAAGAACTAAACCCAGATTTCTTAGTCGGCTCAGAGGAAGAATAAAGATACTAGGAAGTTTTTACTTCCTAGTTTTTTCTTTTTTCTTTGCAGGGGATGTTTTCAGACTTTTGATTAACAAATTCTGCATTCGTCCTGTTTATAATAAAGGTAAGGGAGTGAGGAGAATGAAAATCTATCAGTTACAGTTAAAATGCTTTAAACTGGATGAAATGAAGAAATTTTATACAGAGGATTTAGAAATGGAACTCATAAGTGATGCAGAAACTTATTTTGCAGTAAGGGCGGGGACAACCAAACTAATATTTGAACTGGACAATCATTCACCATATTATCATGTTTGCTTCCGGACAAACTCGGAATACTATGACAAAATGTATGTGAAACTTGCTGAAAGAAAGCTTTTATTACCGGATGAAGACGGGCATTACAGCATGTTTTGGCAAGGAAAACAAGCGTATTTTCATGATCCGGACGGTAATATTCTCGAAATGCTTGAAAGACCTTTTCACTGGGGAGAAAATCGGCCGAAATCCTCATGGTATGATGTTGGAGAGATTGGTTTGCCCGTTCCTTCCGTAAAGGATATGCAAAATCTTTTGTTTTCGAAAGTATCCGACAATCAAAAGAGGAAAGTGAAACCTTTGCTTTTTATGGAGATAAACAGGGGGTTTTTGTGATTGTAAGGGAGGGAAGAAATTGGTATCCAACAGACCGAAGTGCAACGATTCATCCTATTACCGCTATTGTGTCCGGGTTACAGTCGGAGAGGTTCAATCATCCTGATCTTCCGTATACCATCATTGTGAGAAAGGAATGGAATGAAAGTGTTCCAGCAGTACAATTCCGGATGGCACGTCCAACGAATCAAATCGATAAAATAATTGAATTTTATCGAAATGGCATTGGTTTGGAACAGATTGGCGAGTTTCGCGGCCATGAAGGGTATGATGGAGTGATGTTCGGTCTGCCTAATAACAGTTACCATTTAGAATTTACTCAGTCAGAGGAAAAGGTGGAATTGCCAATCCCGACAAAAGAACATTTACTAGTTTTTTACCTTCCTAATCAGTTTGAGTTGGAGCGAATGATACATAGACTGTCGGCGATGGGGTACGGTGAAGTCACCCCTGAAAACCCTTATTGGGGAAGAGGCGGTGTTACGATTGAAGATCCCGATGGCTGGCGAATTGTCTTGATGAATTCTGTGGGCATTTAAAAGGATTGAATGATTTGAAGGGAAAATAAGCACCCTATCTCTAGGAGGTGGGTTGTGTATGAATCCAAAACAGCCTGGAAATAAAAAGCTGCCTGATTTTGACAAATTAAATGACCGGATCATTGCGGAAAGACCATCCGAGCCCATGTTAGTGATTAAAACCAATCTTGATTCAAAAAATGTAAAGGAAGAAAATCCTTATTATCATGGAGAAAACACAAAAGAATTTCAAGAATTTTTTGATGAATAGAAAAAGCCAGTGATTGCTCCTGGCTTTTTAAATTGTCTAGATCAAGCGCCTTTCTTTTTCCCATTCAGGCTTTAATAACGAAAGGACATACGTGTCATGGGATTGATTATTTTGTTTGATGTAGCCGCGAAGTAATCCTTCCTTTATGAAACCTATCTTTTTAAGAAGGTTAACTGATGCCACATTTTCGGGATATACAACCGCTCCAATCCGATATAAATCTAATTTTTCAAAACTAAATTGTAAAACCTCATTAATTGCCTCAGATGTATATCCATTTCTCCAATAATGAGGGTGTATTTCGTATCCAATCTCGGCTCGTTTATTTTTTAGCTGTAATCCATTGAGTCCTATAGTACCAATAAACTTTTGATTCCCTTTTAAGACAATCCCCCAGCGAATCCCTCGTTTTTCAATAAAATTTCTTTGAAACATATCTATTAATCTTGAAGCTTCAGCAGGGAAAGTAAAACGGTCAGTCCCATAGTATTTCATTACTTCGTCTAATGATAAAATTTCATATAGGCTGTTCACATGCTGGTGGCCAATTTCAATTAGCCTAAGTCTTTTTGTTCCTAAAATGGGAAATGCCATCTTATCCCTCCATTCTTTTTCATTTCAAATCAGTTTTTCAATTATTTTTACTGTATACTCAGTGTATTACGTTGCATATAAAAAAGGAAGGAAAAAAGGAAGTGAGTGGGGAAAATGAGCACGGATCATTATATCAAACTAATAGAAAATGAATTATTGCCTAATATACAATTAATCTCTCCCAATCCATTTGACCCCATTTTTGTTCGAAATCAGTCGAAGTCATGGATAACAATTGGAAATGGAAATTATGCCGGTGTTTTTTCACATGGTTCTGATCCAGGTCGTGTTGTCAAGGTTTACGGAAGAAGTCCTGAGGAACTGAAAAAAGAAATTGAAGTCTATAAGCGATTAGGTAATCATGAAACTTTTTCGAATTTAATAGCTTATGGGGAGAATTATTTAGTACTAAAAAAGCTTGAGGGAATTACGTTGTTTAATGCAATCATAAAGGGAATTCCGATACCGGAAACGGTAATAAAGGATATTGATCGTGGCTTAGACTATGCCAGATCAGTTGGTTTAAACCCCTATGATGTTCACGGGAAAAATGTCGTGATGTATGAGGGAAGAGGCTATATCGTAGATGTCTCGGATTTCTATAAAGTGGGATATTGTAGTAAATGGGATGATCTGAAAAAAGCCTATTATAAAATTTATCAACCATTTTTATTAAAACATCATCCAAGGATTCCTTTTTTTATCATTGATGGGGTTAGAAAAGGATACCGGGTTTATCGGAAATTAAAGAAGCGAAGGAGTTGAGTAAAATCACTCTTCTCTTATTCTATGAATATAGTTAAAAAATAGTAAAAGGGAAGAATTATTTTCCAATATTCTGATACTATAGAGGGGAGAAGGGAGGAAGGATGAAATGCAGTTTCCGTTCTATATCTTTGGAATACACCCCCATTTTTTATTCGAATCACTTGCTTATTTCATCGGCTTTCGCGTTTATTTATATACAAGAAATAAGGAAAGGATTCCAATAGACAAAGCATTGTGGGTTGTTGTCGGTGCTACATTAGGTGCAGCTTTGGGTTCAAAACTGCTTTATTGGTTTGAGGACCCCAAAAAGACGCTGGAACATTGGAATAGTATCCTATATTTAATGGAAGGGAAAACCATTGTCGGTGGTTTATTGGGCGGATTAATTGGGGTGGAAATTGCGAAGAAATGTATCGGATGGACACGTTCCACTGGAGATGATTTTGTTCTTCCTCTAGCAGTGGGTATGATGATTGGGCGGATTGGCTGTTTTTTAACTGGGTTAGATGATCATACCTACGGGGTTGCAACAACATGGTTTACAGGTGTGGACTTTGGCGATGGTGTAAAAAGGCATCCAACACAGCTGTATGAAATTTTTTTCCTAGGAATTCTTGTATTCTGTCTGTTTCAAATGAAAAGAAAAAAATTCGGTTGGGAGGGGCTTTTGTTTCAACTCTTCATGCTTAATTATTTAACGTTTCGCCTTTTAATTGATTTTATCAAACCAACACCGCATCCTTATTGGGTTTTTAATAATATCCAAATTGCTTGTTTGCTTGGAATTACGTATTACATATGGCTGGTAAACAAAAAACAAACCGAAAAGAGGAGAGCACTTTATGCCTAATCGTCCGTATTTGTTTTATGAATTGACCAATAGTATTTGTTCCACCTGTTTGCGAAAAGTCGAAGCTAAGGTCATTATTGAAAATGAAAAGGTTTACCTCGTGAAGAATTGTCTGCAACACGGCAGGGAAAAGGTCTTAATTTCAACAGATGTTGAGTATTACAAATGGTGCCGTGAGTTTATTAAGCCTTCGGAAATGCCATATCGCTGGAACACACCAATTAAATATGGATGCCCCTATGACTGCGGTCTATGTCCCGACCATGAACAGCACAGCTGCTTAACACTACTTGAAATTACCGAGCGCTGCAATTTAAAATGCCCGATTTGCTATGCAGAATCCTCCCCGCAAAAGGGAACCTTCCGTAGTTTAGAAAAAATTGAGTTTATGTTAGATCAAATTATTAAAAACGAACGGGAACCGGATATTGTGCAAATAAGCGGTGGGGAACCAACGATTCATCCGCAGTTTTTTGAAATTCTTGATCTCGCAAAATCAAGACCAATCCGGCATATAATGGTCAATACAAACGGCCTCCGGATTGCTAATGATAAAGAATTTGTGAAGAAGCTCGCCACCTATTCACCAGGATTTGAGATTTATCTCCAATTTGATAGTTTTGAAAAAGATGCACTTGAAGAATTAAGAGGCGTAGATTTAAGAGATATCAGACAAAAGGCAATCGAAAACCTAAATGAATACAATATTTCTACGACACTAGTAGTTACTTTGAAAAAAGGGCTAAATGATCACGAAGTAGGAAAAATCATACAATACGGCCTGCAGCAAAAATGTGTTCGCGGTGTGACTTTCCAGCCGATTCAGGCGGCAGGCAGATTAGAAGAATACGATCCAGCAGTCAACCGTTTAACATTAAGTGAAGTCCGCCAAATGATCATCGACCAATCCAATGTATTTGGCTCAAAGGATATCATCCCTGTCCCATGTCATCCTGATTGCCTTGCAATGGGTTATGCTCTCAAACTCAATGGAGAGGTTACTCCTTTAACTGGGTTAGTGGATCCAAAGATTCTGTTAGAAGGGGAACGCAATACCATTGTTTTTGAACAAGACGAAACAATCAAAAATATGATTTTCAAATTATTCTCGTTAAATCATTCGCCCGATTCCTCTGCCTTATCGTTAAAGGATTTATTATGCTGCCTGCCAAAGGTGGCGATGCCGGGAGAAATCGGCTATGATAATGTTTTTCGCGTCATTATCATGCAATTTTTAGATGCCTACAATTTTGATGTCCGTTCTGTTAAAAAATCGTGTGTACACATTGCTCATCCAGATGGAAGAATTATTCCGTTTGATACCTATAATTTATTTTACCGTGACGACAAGGAACTTGAGTTACTGAAAATCAGGGAAGAGCTTGAGGGGAAAACAACCGTTAAATAGTTAATTTTAAAGGAGCTGAGTGGTTTGGACCAAAATCAGGATGGGAAAGGCGGAAATGGATCTTTAAAAGACCTTTGGAGAGGGATTGGAATATCAGTTGGGATTTATTTATTAGGTCTTCTGATCATGTTTGCCGTTCCAATGATTACCATTTTTTATATCTTTGCTGCCCCGATTGCCCTTATTATTTTGACCGTTGTCAGCTTTTCGAAAGGAAAAAAACAATTAGGTCAGGGATTATTGATTGGTATTGGTCTTAATATCTTGTTGTTTGCTGCATGTTTTGGTATTATCATTTTCAATCTTGGATGACAAAATGATTCCCTATAGTGCCAGAGACCTTTTAGAAGGTATCTGGCATTTTTTCGCATAAATTGGTAAAGCTTTGTTTGTTATAAATAATGAATAGTTGTGCATCTGCGGGAATTGGCTCGTCTAATTTTTGATTGATGTGAAGATCACCGCCATCGGCAATAAGAGTGGCTCCTTTGTTAAGAAGATCCAAAAATGCGTCTCGGTAGGTTTTCCAATGAGCTTGTTTTGTAATTTCGAAGACAGATTCCCCTGCCTCAGTGCTCAATAATTCTGAATACATATGTGTTACACCGTGAGAAAAGAGTGATCTAACTGCAGCATGTGAAATCATTTCTTCCGTCGGGATAAATTCATCAACATTGACTTGCTTGAATAATGGTAAATGGTTTTGATTAATGACTTCTGCCGTTACATGGATTGATTTATTTAATTTTTCCTCCATTGTTGTGATGGCAGTGGCAATTAATAACGTTTTCCCATCGACTAACAGGGGATCTTTTTTAGGAAAGGTTTCTTGTGATGATCGATCAGCAAAAATAATAACCCCTTTTGCCTTTGACAAGTTTGCTTGCTTTAGGGTTTCCTCATTTGTAGCATCCCCGCGAACATAAAACAAGCGTTCTTCCATTATTGGTGCAGTTTCGACATGATCAATTACGACAATATCAACTTTTTTATCAGTTTTAAAAATTTCTTGAATGGCTAATTTTGTTTTTTCACTCCATCCAATTAAAATAAAATGATTTTTACCTGTATATTTCATTTTCCCTCCAGCTTTATGCTTTTCAAATAACCTAAATGAGGCAAAGATTTTCCCAAAGAATAAACTTAAAAGGCCAACTCCGGTAATATAAAGAAAAATGGTAAAGGTTTTTCCAACATTGGTGACAGGAGCATAGTCACCGAAACCAACTGTTGCTAACGTAGTAAGAACCCAATAAACACTAGTAAGATAGGACTCAAAGGTTTTGGGTTCAAGAGAATAAGCAATAAATGAAGCGATTAAGATGTAAAAAAGAATAAAGGGCAGAAAAATTCTACCCCTTACCATGGTTAGGTAATAGAGGAATTTGATTAATTTCATGCCCATAAAATCATGCCAAGCTTAAAAGAGAAACAAATAATTTTCTTTATGTTTCCCGAAATAAACGGTAAATTAAACATAGAAAATACAGTTGTTTTTTATCTACTATATAACAACATTTACTGGAGTGATTGTATAATGCATTCAATAAAAATAATCAAAAAAAATCAACAAAAAACAAGCTTATGGTCGGGTGGAAAAACAACCCAATTGGCTATTTACCCGGAAAATGCGGACTATTCTTTGCGTAATTTTAATTGGCGGATTAGTACTGCTGAAGTAGAAGTTGAAGAATCCCTTTTTACGCACCTACCAGGAATCAATAGAGTCATTATGATTCTTGAAGGTGAAATGTACCTTGAGCATGAAGGACAACGTTCAGTGTATTTAAGGCCGTTTGACCTGGACCGTTTTGATGGAGAGTGGACAACACGGAGTAAAGGGAAGGTAACAGACTTTAATTTAATGTTGGCAAATGGATTTGAGGGGGATCTTTCTGCGATCCATCTTGGAAAAGTGAATCCTGATGTTAGGTTGGTATTAAATGGACAAACTGAGATTTTCTATTGTGTCGATGGAACGGTTCATGTTGACGCAAGTGAAGATGAAGCATTCTTGTTAGAAAAGGGTGACACAATGATTATCAACTCAGAAGTAAGGAATATCACCTTACAAAGGGATAAGGACATTAATACTTCTATTATAAGAGCTAGTATTTATTAAGAGAGAATCTACCTTTTAGGGTAGATTTTTTTATGGGAAAAATACGAAAAAAATTTTTTCTTAAAAACTATTGATAAAAGAAAATTTCTTTCATATAATCAGAGTATGCCTTGAAAGTGCTTTCATCAATTATTGGCCAAATAATGATATAAAGTTTTTCAACAAAATGAGAGAAAAAATTTTATAGACGTTCGAAAGGGCTTACAAAAAAAGGGAAGGTGAATTCAACGTATGACAAGCTTATTGCTTACCTTATTAGCTATTATTATTGTTATAATCGGAGTTTCAGTGTTTAAATGGCATGCATTTATAAGTTTAACAGTCGCAACTCTATTTCTAGCCATTTTTTCAGGTTTATCGATGGATAAAATTGTTAGCGGAATTGAAACAGGAGTTGGCGGTGCTTTAGGTCATTTAGTCGGTATTTTAGCATTAGGTACAATTTTAGGTAAAATGATGGCTGAATCAGGAGCAGGCGTTCAGGTTGCGAATTTCTTCGTTAATAAATTTGGCGTAAAAAAACTTCCATGGGCCATGATGTTAGCCGGTTTTATTATCGGGATCCCTGTATTCTTTGAAGTTGGAATCTTAATTGTACTTCCATTGGTTATTTCAATCCATAAAACATCAAAACAAAATATTTTATTGATTGCCCTTCCAGCCATCGCAGGATTATCTATCGTGCATGGTTTAGTGCCACCGCATCCAGGTGCAATTGCCGCTATTTCGATTTATAATGCGAACATGGGAAAGGTACTGCTATATTCCCTGCTTATTGCAATCCCATCTGTAGTCATTGCAGGTCCAATATTTGCTAAATGGGTTCACAAGCGGGTCATTCCAGAGAATGAGCCTGAATTAATTAAAATCAATATGGCAGCACAGAAATTACCTAGCACAGGATTATCATTCTTTATTATATTACTACCTGTAATCTTAATGATTTTCTCAGCTGTCGCTCCATATATAGGGATTCCAAGCGGAATTACGAAATTTTTCATCTTTATCGGTAGTCCGCTTATTGCACTCTTAATCGCTTGTTTTGCCGCTTTCTACTTCCTTGGAATTCGTCAAGGCATTGATAAAAATGGGATTAAGAAATTTACGGAGGAATGCTTCCTTCCAGTTGGTTCTATCATTGCTATTATTGGTGCTGGGGGCGGATTTAAACAAATCCTTATTGATAGCGGCGTAGGTGCTACAATCGGTGATATGTCACAGAATATCCACCTATCACCACTTGTGTTAGCATTTATGATTGCAGGACTAATTCGTATTGCAACTGGTTCAGCAACTGTTGCTTTAACAACGGCAGCAGGAATTGTGGCACCTATCGTTCAACATATGTCAGGTGTCAATATGGAGCTTCTCGTAATTGTTACAGGTGCAGGTTCACTAATGTTCTCACATGTAAATGATGCAGGCTTCTGGATGGTGAAAGAATATCTAGGCTTGTCTGTTAAGGAAACCTTTAAAACCTGGACAGTATTAGAAACGATTTTGTCATTCGTAGCTTTTGGTGTAGCTTTAATTGTAAATATGTTTATTTAATGAAAAAACCTCCTTCATCGAATACAGGTGAAGGAGGTTTTTTTTATAGATGAAAATTTATTTCGTCTCTTGGTTTATCTTATTTAGATTGGCAATATTTAAACATAAGGCATCGATCATACTTATTTGAGCAATTTGTGATTCAAATCCCACTGATAGGTACTCGATTTCCTCGGTATTGGTATAAAGTGCTACATCAACGTTTAAACTAATTGGGGATTTAGGAAATCCCGTTATTCCAATCGTTTTGGCACCGGTTTCATGAATGATTTTTAAAATATTCATAGTCTCTTTGTTTGACCCTGAATGAGAAATGATAATGGCTGTGTCCTCTTCGGTTAAATGGGAAGCAGACATCAGTTGATAATGGGTTTCCATATAGGAGGAAGCTCTAATACCAGCCCGACCGAGCTTGGAGAAGGCGTCCATTGCAATAATGGCAGAACCGTTTGTACCAAAAACCTCAACCCGTTTAGCCTGAAGGATGAAATCGATTGCCATTTTAATTTTATTATGATCAACGATTTGTAATGTATTTTGTAATGTTCTTATATTTGATTTGAAAATTTTTTCCGTCAGAGTTTTTTCGTTATCCTTAAATGACACTTCTTCATGAATGGTCCGTATCGGAGTCATAATTTCTGAGGCAAGAGCAATTTTCATTGCTTGAAAACCTTTGAAACCAATCCGTTTGGAAAATCGAAACACAGTGGCATCCGCTATATTTAAATCATCCGCTACTTCGTTGATGGTACGGTGAATAATTGTTTCAGGTTTTTCTAATATATAATCAGCAATTTTTTTTTCTTTTTCGCTAAATTTGGCATAGTTGGATCGGATGGAACCTAAACAATTTAGTGTCATACATGAAACTTTCCTTTCAATATGGTCCTAATCTGAGTATAGCATAATTGATGAATGAAAAAAATTTTTTCATGAAACCGTTTGCTAGGTGAAATTTTTTTCGTATAATTAAATTGTATGAAAAAAAATTTCATAAGATGTAAAAAAAATATAGATTAGTGAAAAATATATTCTTTTTTGCAACAAAGATTTTCTAGGAGGAAAATAGAATGAATTCAAAATATGTAATCGGAGTAGATATCGGAACAACAAGTGCAAAATCTGTTCTTTATGCCGTAGATGGAACAGTTATCGCAAATCATGGAATTGAATATCCCTTATTTTCTCCAACACCTGAAACGGCTGTACAGGATCCGGAAGAAATATTTCAGGCCGTTATCAATACAGTCAAAAATATCATGCAGAAAAGTCATATTGACCCGGCGAATATTCTCTGTGTTTCCTTTAGTTCTGCCATGCATAGTTTAATTGCAGTTGACCAGGAAGGAAAGCCATTAACAGAATGTATAACTTGGGCTGATAATCGAAGCTCTGACTGGGTCGAAAAAATTAAAACAGAAATGAATGGACACGAAATTTATCTTCGTACGGGAACACCGCTTCATCCAATGACCCCATTAGCGAAGTTAGTTTGGCTGCGTAATGACTATACTGAGCTTTTTACCAAGAGTTCAAAATTTATTTCTATTAAAGAATATATTTTATATAAGCTGTTTGGAAAATATGTTATCGATTACTCCATTGCGTCTGGAACAGGCTTGTTTAATATCTATACATTAACATGGGACGCGGAAGCGCTTAATGTTGCAGGGGTAACAGCGGATAAACTTTCGGAGCCTGTCCCGACTACCTATCAATTAAATGGGATGAACGCGGGATACGCCAAAGAGATGAACCTGCTTCCGACGACACCATTCGTTGTTGGCGCCGGGGATGGACCGTTATCGAATCTAGGAGTCGATGCCATTGAGCCAGGAGTCGTTGCGGTGACAATTGGCACAAGTGGAGCTATTCGGGCTGTAACGGATCGGCCGATGACTGACCCTAAGGGAAGAATTTTTTGCTATGCCTTAACAGAAAATCATTGGGTCATTGGCGGCCCTGTCAATAATGGCGGAATGATTTTCCGCTGGGCTCGCGATCAGCTGGGTGATGCGGAGGTTGCGACAGCGAAACGTTTGGGAAAAGACCCCTATGAGGTGTTGACAGAAATTGCCGACCGGGTAACGCCTGGTGCTGATGGATTATTATTTCATCCCTATTTAGCTGGGGAAAGAGCACCATTGTGGAACTCAAATGCCAGAGGATCATTTTTTGGCCTTGGTATGCATCATAAAAAAGAACATTTAATCCGCGCCGTGCTTGAAGGAGTCATTTTTAACCTTTATACCGTTCTTTTGGCGTTGTCGGAATTAATGGGAGAGCCGAAAAAGATTCAGGCTACCGGGGGGTTCGCCAGATCTGAGCTATGGCGGCAGATGATGGCTGATATCTTTAACCAGGATGTATCGATTCCGGAGAGCTTTGAAAGCTCTTGTTTAGGGGCAGCAATTTTGGGGCTTTACAGTATGGGCGAAATTGATTCATTAAATGCAGTTTCGGAAATGGTCGGCGCGACCTACCATCATACACCAAATAGCGAGAATGTATCGATTTATGAAGATTTAACGCCAATTTATATCCGTCTATCACGGATTTTGCAGGAAGAGTATGAAAATATTGCCGCATTCCAGAAGAAATGGGTGTAAAAGGCTTTTTTGGGGTTGAAGACTGTCCTTCATCGAATGATGAAGGACAATTTTTTTGAGCTATTAAAGAGATTTAGTCTTCATTGAGGGGATGAAGACCATTTTCATAGATGTGAGGAAGAGATATGGTCTTCATCGAATGATGAAGGACAATTTTTTTGAGCTATGAAAGAGATTTAGTCTTCATTGAGGGAATGAAGACCATTTTCATAGATGTGAGGAAGAGATTTGGTTATCATCAAGGGAATAAAGACCATTTTCATGGATAAGAGGAAGAGATTTGGTTATCATCAAGGGAATGAAGACCATTTCCATGGATAGCAGGAAGAGATTTGGTCTTCATCGAAGGAATGAAGACCATTTTCATAGATGTGAGGAAGAGATTTGATTATCATCAAGGGAATGAAGACCATTTTCATGGATAAGAGGAAGAGATTTGGTTTTCATCGAGGGGATGAAGACCATTTTCATAGATGTGAGGAAGAGATTTGGTTTTCATCAAGGGACTGAAGACCATTTTCATAGATGTGAGGAAGAGATTTGGTTATCATCGAGGGGATGAAGACCATTTTCATGGATGTGAGGAAGAGATTTGGTTATCATCGAATGATGAAGGACAATTTTTTTGAGCTATGAAAGAGATTTAGTCTTCATCAAGGGAATGAAGACCATTTTCATAGATGTGAGGAAGAGATTTGGTTATCATCAAGGGACTGAAGACCATTTCCATGGATAAGAGGAAGAGATTTGGTCTTCATCGAATGATGAAGGACAATTTTTTTGAGCTATGAAAGAGATTTAGTCTTCATTGAGGGAATGAAGACCATTTTCATAGATGTGAGGAAGAGATTTGGTTTTCATCGAGGGAATGAAGACCATTTTCAAGGATAAGAGGAAGAGATTTGGTTTTCATCGAAGGAATGAAGACCATTTTCATAGATGTGAGGAAGAGATTTGGTTTTCATCAAGGGAATGAAGACCATTTCCATGGATAGCAGGAAGAGATTTGGTTTTCATCGAGGGGATGAAGACCATTTTCATAGATGTGAGGAAGAGATTTGGTTTTCATCGAAGGAATGAAGACCATTTTCATAGATGTGAGGAAGAGATTTGGTTTTCATCGAAGGAATGAAGACCATTTTCATGGATAAGAGGAAGAGATTTGGTTATCATCAAGGGAATGAAGACCATTTTCATAGATGTGAGGAAGAGATTTGGTTTTCATCGAGGGAATGAAGACCATTTTCATAGATGTGAGGAAGAGATTTGGTTTTCATCGAGGGAATGAAGACCATTTTCAAGGATAAGAGGAAGAGATTTGGTTTTCATCGAAGGAATGAAGACCATTTTCATGGATGAGAGGAAGAGATTTGGTCTTCATCGATGGAATGAAGACCATTTTCATAGATGTGAGGAAGAGATTTGGTTATTCATCAAGGGGATGAAGACCATTTTCATAGATAAGAGGAAGAGATTTGGTTTTCATCAAGGGAATGAAAACCATTTCCATGGATAAGAGAAAGAGATTTGCTATTGGATAACAATTATTTATTTTTTATAAATTCAAAAAGTGTTCATTTTTTGTGGGTTATTTTACAATGTATAAAGTATTCACCAATGTTAAAATTTGAATGTAACCGGATTCAAAGAGTTTCAGATTCATTCATGTTACTAACTTCAAGGGAGAGATTGTTTTGAAGACAGATGTTCAGATTGCTCAGGAAGCACAAATGAAGAAGATTCATGAGATTGCAGATTACCTTGGAATTCATGAACACGAATTAGAACCATACGGAAGATATAAAGCGAAGGTTTCATTAGAAGTCTTAAAGAGACTAGAGAACAAACCAAATGGCAAGCTTATACTTGTTACAGCCATTAATCCAACCCCAGCCGGAGAGGGAAAAACGACGATAAATGTTGGACTTTCAATGGCATTAAATAAGATTGGGAAGAAAACAATCACCGCATTAAGAGAACCATCGCTCGGACCATGCTTCGGCATAAAAGGCGGTGCAGCAGGCGGGGGCTATGCCCAAGTCGTGCCAATGGATGACATTAATCTGCACTTTACCGGAGATTTCCATGCGATTACTTCTGCACATAATTTACTGGCAGCACTGTTAGATAACCATATACATCAAGGAAACGCGCTTAACATCGATCCAAAGAGAATAGTTTGGAAAAGGGTTCTCGACATGAATGACCGGGCTCTCAGAAATATCATTATCGGTCTTGGCGGTAAAGCAGACGGCTTTGTTAGACAAAGCGGCTTTGATATTACGGTAGCATCAGAAATAATGGCTATACTATGTTTATCAACCAGTTTATCAGACCTGAAAGAACGACTTTCCAAAATGGTCGTAGCCTATGCCACTGATGGAAAGGCTATTACTGCGGGAGAATTACAAGCAACCGGAGCAATGGCGTTATTATTGAAAGATGCTATTATGCCCAACCTAGTGCAAACCCTTGAAAATACTCCTGCGTTCATCCATGGGGGACCTTTCGCAAATATAGCCCATGGATGTAACTCGGTTATGGCGACAACCATTGCTTTAAAACTAGCGGAATATGTCGTAACCGAAGCCGGATTTGGAGCCGATCTTGGTGCGGAGAAATTTTTTGATATTAAGTGTAGATTTGCCGGTCTAAAACCGGATGCTGCCGTGATTGTTGCGACCATTCGTGCGCTTAAGATGAACGGCGGTGTTCCTAAGAATGAACTTGGCTTTGAAAACCTTCCTGGACTTGAAGCAGGAATTGCGAATCTCGAAAGACATCTTGAAAATGTTGAGAAATTTGGTGTTCCTGCAGTTGTTGCGATCAATAAATTCCCAACAGATACAGATGCAGAGATTGAGCTGTTACGAGAAAAATGTGCCACAAAGGGTGTAGAAGTTGTTCTAGCTGAAGTCTTTACAAAGGGCGGCGAAGGCGGAATTGAATTAGCCCATAAAGTAGTAGAAATTTGTGAAACTAAAGAAGCACATTATGCCCCCCTTTATGATGTTGATGGAACCATCGAGGAAAAAATCACTACGGTTGCAACAGAAATCTACCGTGCCGGAAGAGTGGAATTCACTTCTGCTGCTAAAAAACAGATTGATGAAATCGCAGCTCTTGGTCTAGATAAGATGCCAATTTGTATGGCAAAAACACAGTATTCATTCTCTGACAACCCGGGACTATTAGGTGCGCCAACCGGATTTACTTTAACAGTCAGAGAGGTGAAGGTTTCTGCAGGTGCCGGATTTATTGTGGCACTGACCGGCGACATTATGACAATGCCAGGTCTCCCAAAGACTCCGGCGGCGAATGGAATGGATATTACAGAAGATGGAGAGATTATTGGTCTTTCTTAAATGGAGGAGTTTTAATGGGTATAAGACTTAATGGAAAGCCAGTCGTTCAGTTTTTAAGGGAACATATTAAATCACGTGTTGGTGAATTAAGAAAGAACCATATTTTTCCCACGCTTTTATTGATTCGACTTGGAGAACGTGAGGATGATATTTTCTATGAAAAAAGTATTTTAAAGAATTGTGAACTTCTAGGAATTAAGGGAACAGTTAAACAACTTCCTTCTTCGATATCAATGGATCAACTTAAAAAGGTTTTCGTGGAGGCCAATAACAATCCTTCTATTCATGGAATCATGATTTTCAGACCTCTTCCGGATCACCTGGATTTGAATATCATTCGTAATTTAATTGACCCTATCAAAGATATTGATGGCATGTCCCCAGTAAACCTTGAAAAGGTCTTTGAAGGCAATTCCACTGGGTTCGCACCATGCACATCAAAAGCAGTGATGGAAATATTGAAATATTATGATATTCCTCTAAATGGAGCAAATGTTGTTGTAGCAGGCAGAAGTCTTGTTGTCGGTAAGCCGCTTGCCATGCTTTTCTTAGAAGAAAATGCTACAGTGTCAATCTGTCATTCGAGGACAAAAGAGATGCCGTCTCTCACATCTAAGGCAGATATTGTCGTTGCGGCCATTGGTAAAGCTAAGTTTATGACCGGAGAATATTTTAGTGAAAATTCGATTGTTGTCGATGTAGGTGTTAACGATGATGGCACTGGAAAAATTTGCGGGGATGTCGATTTTGATTCCGTTTTGGAAAAAGTCAAAGCGATTACGCCGGCAACAGGGGGAGTCGGAATTATCACGACGACAATTTTGTTGGATCATGTGGTGCAGGCATGTGAAAGATTAACTGGTATTTAAATAAATTAAACGTAGAAGCAGACTCTTTTATTCTGCCTTCTTTTGGAGATTTTTACATATAGGGGGAATTCCTTTGTTAGAAAAAAGCTGCAATGATTTTATCGAGGAGCTTTCATCAAAATCACCCGTGCCGGGTGGAGGCGGTGCTTCAGCATATGTAGGAGCACTTGGAATGGCATTGGGGAGTATGGTCGGAAACCTTACCATTGGGAAAAAGAAATATAAGGATGTTGAAGAGGATATCATCGAACTTTTGAATAAATCAGAAGTGATAATTGGTCAACTGAAAGCTTTAGTTCAGAAGGATGCCGAAGTATTTTACCCGTTGTCACAGGCCTATGGCTTACCTACAGCAACAGAAGAGGAAAAGAACTATAAGGAGTCCGTTTTGCAGGAAGCTCTTATTGAAGCATCAAGGATACCGCTTGAGATTGCAAAAAACTGCTTAGAAGCAATCTTATTACATGAAGAATATGCAAAAAAAGGTACTAGGATTGCTATTAGTGATGTCGGTGTGGGGGTTGCATTTTGTAAGGCGGCACTTCAAGGGGCAAAGCTCAATGTATTGATTAATACGAAAATCATGAAGGATCAGGAGCTGAAAAATAAGATTGAAAATGAACTTTTTGAAATTGAGAGAGTTGGATTAGCTAAGGCGGATCAAATCTATCAGGAAGTTGAAAAGTTGTTGAGTTGAATTGTGGAGGCTGGAATTTTCCGGTCTTCTTTTTTTGGAAGTTATAATAACGGATATTTTCCAGGTTGATGAAGTTATTTTCTAGTTTTATCAAAATACTCCCCGCTTTAGTCTATTTATTTTCCCCTTTTGTAATAATACTTTCCACTTTCTCAGCCTATAACCAAAGTCCAAGTTCGTAATTTTGTCATGATTAATAAAATCTTGAGGTTAAAAATCAATGTAGAATAAAAAGGGAAAATAGTTTTTGAAAGGTCTGGTCTCATGAAAATAGTAATGTTCTATATGATAAGTCTGTTGGTAATCATCATCGCAGGTTGCGGGGGAACAAAAGACTTTCAAGTTAAGCTTTCAACACCTAATACCTTTACGGAGGGAAAGATCTTTCCGATGCAAATTAAAATTACAGATCAAAAGGGAAGTCCGGTCAAGGGAGCTCATGTTACGGCAGAATTAAATATGAAAACCATGGACCATGGAACAATCCCTGTAACGGTTGAGGAAGCCGAGGACGGGAAGTATATTGGCCTAAGTAATTTAGCCATGAATGGGGATTGGATTGCCACCATAAAAGTGGAGAGAAACGGAAAATCTGTTGAAGAGGAAAAGGAATTTTCAGTCGAGGCTGCTACAAAGGAAAATGTCCATAGGGTAACAAAACAGGTCTCCCTGCCAGATTTTAATCTAAAAGACCAAAACGGAAACCAAATCACAAAAAAGGACTTTTTAGGGAAAACTGTGGTATTGACCTTTACGTATGTCAAATGTGCAGATCCTACTGCTTGCCCAGTATTATTGGCGAATTTTCACCATTTACAAGAAGACCTTAAAACAAGGGGGATAGATACAGACAAAATTCTGCTCGTATCCGTCTCTGTTGACCCAGAAAATGACACTCCACAAGCGATGAAAGAACATGCAAAAGAAATGAACTTTGACATGACCTATTTTAAAATGTTGACTGGAAAAATGAGTGAAATCAATAAAGTAGCCAATACCCTCGGTGAGCATTTTAAAAAACATGGTAATGTTGTCATGCATGACAATAAAACGTTTATTTTTAACCCTAATGGGGAATTAACGCACGAATTTAGCGGGAGCATGATAGATAGGGAAGAATTATTTCAAGTAGTAGCTAAAAATAAATAATCTAAAAAAATGCCAGGCACCATGTGAAGTTTTCACATATGCTTGGCACTTATTTTTTAATTACCGTTAGGCTTTACGAGCCCATGTTTTTTAATATGATATTGTAAGCTTTGTCTCGTGATTCCAAGTGTTTTGGCTGCTTTAGAGATATTCCAATCCACTTCGTCCAGTGTCTTTTGGATGTAGTGTTCCTGTGAGTTCGAAAAAATCGATTTAAAAGGATTCTTTTTTAACTCTTTTTGCTTTTCTACTTTTATCGAAGGTGCTGTTAATATTTTTTTCTTCATATAGGCTGGAAGGTGGTCGGTTCCAATCTCCTCATCATTTTCATTGGCTCGTATGATTAAATTTTCGATTAAATGCTCCAATTCCCTTGTGTTACCGGGCCAATGATATTGAAGCAACATCGAATGCAATGCATTTGAGAGATGAGGTACCTCTTTATTAAATTTCCTCTTATATTTTTCAATGAAAAACTGAATGAAAAAGTGAATATCTTCTGTTCGCTCGCGCAGTGGAGTAATAAAGAGACTTGTGTGTGCAAGCCTGTAAAACAAATCAAGACGCATCCTGCCGTCGTCGATTAATTTTTCCGGATCTTCGTTGGAGGCACTAATTACCGTGCATTCTACAGGTGTTACCTCATTGGACCCAACCCTGCGAACTAATCGCTCCTGAAGAACACGAATTAATTTAGATTGTAGGGTCATGGGCATCGAGTTAATTTCATCTAGAAAAAGTGTGCCGTTTTTGGCATATTCAAAAAGTCCAATTTGGTTTGATGCTCCTGTAAAGGCTCCCTTGACGGTTCCAAATAATGTACTTTCTAATAGCGTTTCCGGGATAGCAGCACAGTTTATCGCAACAAAGGGACTTTCCGCTCTTGGACTGTGATTATGCAAACTTTGTGCAAATAGTTCTTTACCAGTTCCTGTTTCCCCAACGATTAACACATCGGTATTATGGACTGCAATGTTCTCCGCTTCCTGAATTAAGTTTTTCAGCGCCATACTCTTGCCCTTAATATCATTAAAGGCAAAAGTTGTTCCATTTTTATTGGGCCGATCATTGGCGTCGGAATTGACAATTTGCCTTCTCATTTCAATCGTTTGATGGAGCTGATTTTTAAGATGGGATTCATTTGTACTAATCGAAAATACAGCGACCGTTTCCCCGTCTTGTTGGATTGGGTACGTACTATAATTTACATATTTAGGTACTCCATTAACCGTGGAGTGTGCTCGATACCGGGAGAATATAGGTTTACCAGTTTTAAAAGTATGTTTATGCTCTGAATACTGCGGGTTATAATTATAGGCCTCCCAAAGATGTTTTCCAAGAATTTCTCTGCTGTCCAAACCTTCTAACTTTTCCTGCGCATTGTTATAGAGCACAATCTTCCCATCCCTATCACTCATCATTACGCCTTCGTTCAGAGATTCTATAATTTTTTCAAGGCAGTATACCCTAGCTTCCTGATTGGTTAAAAGATTAGTTGTATCTTTTATACATAAAATCAAATATTCCGCGTTACTTGAGAATTTTTTAACCTCTATTGCCAGCTTCTTTTCGTTTATGGTCACTTGAAAGATTTGATTCTCTTCTAAAGGTTCCTGGTTACATGGCAGAAAAAGAAAGATATCCATCCCAACCGTGAGATTCAATTGAAGGTCATCTTTCACATCATAAAATAAAATTTCATTATGATCGTCTAAAACAATAACTCCATCTACAAAACTTCTAATCAGTGAACTGATTGATGCTGGATTCATTAAAAAGCCCTCCTTTATACACACCCATTTCAGAATATATTATTTATAAGGAAAAGTTAAAACAGTCTGCATGCAAAAAACATCTGCATAATAGAAAGTTTGATTTTACAAGAATGGAAACTTAATTACTTTAGTGCTTTATTAGGTTATTGCAAAAAATATCTGCGTTTTTTTAAACTATTTTTTAAAAGTAAAGGTTATTAAAAAAAATTTCAACCTCTATAATTTCACACTTTTCTGAAAAAGTAAAGAAGATGGCAGGACTATGGCATATTTCTTGCAATAAATAGAATGAGGAATTTTACTAGATTTTATTTTTAAAAGAAAGTGAGTGGTGTGCAGTGAAAAAACGCAGTTTTATTCTTTCCGGTTTGTTAGTGATCTCATTGTTGGTAACAGGCTGTGCAAGCAATCAATCGTCGGGTACCACATCAAGTAAGGATGCAATTAAAATCGGCTGGGTAGGTCCTTTGACAGGTCCGACATCAACAGATGGTACACTTAGCCGGAATGCCGCACAACTTGCCATTGAACAATTTAACAAAGATGGCGGTGTGGATGGTAAAAAGGTCGAGCTTGTTGCGGAAGATGATCAAGGAAAACCGGAGGAAGCATTAAAAGCCGTACAGAAGCTGATAAATAGTGATAAGGTTTCGGGAATCGTTGGCGGTGGTTACAGCGGTCCGATGAAAACGGTTACACCAAAGATTCAATCTGCTAAGGTTCCGATGGTTGTGGCCTATGCAGTTCATCCAGATATCACAAAAGGCGGCCATTATGTAAATCGTGTCATTTACACGGCAGATGTTCAAGGAAAGGCAATGGCTGATTATGCGGTTAATGATCTGAAAAAGAAAAACATTGCCGTTATGTATGTAGATATTGATTATGGAATCTCCATCTATAATGCCTTTAAAACCGAAGCCAAAAAACTTGGAGCTAATATCGTGATTGAGAAACCATTTAAAATGGGGGATAAAGATTTTAGCTCTGTTTTAACTGCTGTGAAAGAGTCGAAACCAGATGCTTTATATGTTGTTGGCTACTATAATGAGGCAGCAGGAATCGTTACACAATCGAAGGAATTAGGGATTAATGCACAGTTTTTAGGAGTAGATGGTTTTGATTCACCTAAATTCCTGGAATTGGGTAAGGAAAATACACAAGGTGCAACCTTTACTACCTCGTTCTTTGCAACAGATACAAGGGAGGCAGTTCAAAACTTTGTTAAGGCATGGCATGACAAATATAAAGATAGTGAACCAGATATGCTCTCATCCCAAAGCTTTGATGCAACGGAAGTTATATTAGAAGCCATGAAAAAGGCTGGAACAGATCGAGAAAAATTAGCTAAAGCAATTAACGAAACAAAAGATTTTGAAGGAACTTCAGGGAAAATTTCTTTTGATGCCCAACATGAAGTAGTAAAACCGGTCATCTTTATGACAGTGAAGGATGGAAAATTCCAATACGTAAAATCTTTGAATTACTAAGGTTCATTTGGACTTGAGCGGGATGAGGAGGCCTTGGGTCTCCTCTTTGCTTTTGATATAAGAAAAATCGAAAGGAATGAGGTAAAAATGTTAGCACAACAGCTTGTAAACGGGTTTGCAATAGGTTTTGTCTATATCCTTGTCTCTGTTGGCTTGACGATGGTGTATGGAGTACTGAAACTATTGCATTTTGCACATGGCGTTATTTATATGGTCGGCGCCTTTGCTGCCATGATTGGAATTATGTATCTTCATTTACCGTTTTTGGTCGCTTTAATTTTTGCGATGGTCGTTTCCGCAATCCTCGGGATGGCAATTGAACGCTTCGCTTATCGTCCACTTAGAGGTGGGCACCCAATTACAACATTAATTAGCGGTGTAGGTGTAGCGATCTTTCTCGAGAATTTATTTCAAGTTATTTTTTCTTCCGATACACAGCCGTTTCCAGAAACAGGGACAACCAATACCATCTATCATCTCAGTCAATCAGTCTCGCTTACGAATTATAAATTTTATATAATCCTAGCCGGTGTCATTGGACTCGGACTTCTATTCGCCTTCTTAAAATTTACGAAAATGGGCTTAGCAATTCAAGCAGTAGCACAGGATATGCGCGCAGCATCTTTAATGGGGGTAAATTCCAATCGTGTTGTTTCGGTGACGTTTATGCTTGGGTCTGCTCTTGCAGCAGCTGCCGGTGTATTAGTTGCTTTAAATTACAATTCTTTATTTCCAAGCATGGGCTCGATTCCTGGTCTAAAAGCATTTTGTGTTGTGGTACTTGGAGGATTAGGATCCATCGGCGGCACGATTATCGGTGGATTAATCCTTGGCCTGGTAGAAACGATGAGCGATGGATATTTGTCTGGAATGGTGATTGATAAAGATGCGATAGCCTTTGTTATTTTAATTTTTATCCTATTAATTAAACCGTCCGGATTGTTTGGGAAAAAAGTCGAGAAAGTGTAGGTGAGGGTGATGGATGCAATATTTAATCCTTATTATGTTGACATTATTGTTTTCTTAATTATCTATATCGTACTTGGTTTAGGACTGAATTTGATTACCGGTTACGCAGGTCAAGTATCACTTGGACACGCTGCCTTTTTTGGAATTGGTGCCTATTCCTCAGCAATCCTGTCTACGAAAGCTGATTTAAATCCGTGGCTAGCGATTCTCTTTGCCATTGTAATTACTTTTATTATTAGCGCAATTTTAGGATTACCATCTCTCAGGGTCCGTGAAGATTTTCTTGCAATCACCACACTGGGAATGGGTTTAATTATCCAGTCCTTTTTTAAAAATGCCAGCATTACCGGTGGGGCTTTCGGGATTGATATGATACCTACTCTCTCTCTGTTTGGGATGAAGCTTGAGAATGTGAGTTATTTGGTACTTCTTTTGATTGTCATGCTGATAGGGATCTATGTAGTCAGGAAAATGACTCAGTCCCGAATCGGGCGAGCCTGGATGGTTATTCGTGAAGATGATGTTGTCGCCCAATCAATGGGAATCAACACCACCTATTACAAGGTATTGGTGTTTGCAATCGGCGGCGCATATGCCGGTGCGGCAGGTGCTTTCTTTGCTCATAAAGTTACTTACATTAGCTCGGACTCTTTCGGTTTTTCGATTTCCGCGACAATCTTGAGCATGGTGGTAATCGGTGGCCTAGGCAGTATTCGTGGCACATTATTTGGTGTAAGTGTACTTTATTTATTACCTGAGTTGTTCCGCCTATTCCAATTCACTTTTATCGATATGAAATATCTCGATATGTATAAAATGATGCTCTATGGCTTGCTGATGGTTGTAATGATGCGTTACCGTCCAAATGGAATTTTTGGTAAACAAGGTGCGAAAAAGGTATTAGTCAAATCTCTTCGTAAAAGGAAATCAGCAAAGGGCGGTGAACATGTTGCTTAAGATAGAAGGAATCACTAAACGATTCGGTGGTTTAGTTGCAGTAAGCGATGTAAGTCTTCAGGTAAAGCAAGGAGAAATTTTTGGACTAATCGGTCCGAATGGTGCAGGGAAAACAACATTTTTTAACATGTTAACAGGGATCTATAAACCAAATGAAGGGAAAATTCTTTTTGAAAATCAACCGGTTCAAGGATTAAAGCCATTTCGAATTGCGAAATTAGGAATTTCCCGCACTTTTCAGAATATCCGTTTGTTAAAAGAGGAAACTGTCCTCGAAAATGTTATGGTCGGGATGTTTGGAAAGACGCATTCAGGACTCTGGTCTGCCATTTTGGGCTTACGTTCTGCAAAAAATGAAGAAGAGATCGTTAGGGAAGATAGCCGAAAAATTTTAGAGCTTGTTGGTTTAAAAGGATTTGAAAATGAGCTCGCTAACAGTCTTTCTTATGGAAATCAGCGGAGGGTCGAAATAGCACGTGCATTGGTTTCGAAGCCAAAACTGCTCCTTCTCGATGAGCCGACAGCAGGAATGAACGATGAAGAAACAGACGAAATTGGCAAGCTTATTTTTAAAATTAGAGAAAATGGTACAACGGTTATCTTGATTGAACATAATGTTGGCTGGGTCATGGGTCTTTGTGATCAAATTGCCGTTTTTGATCACGGTGAAAAAATTGCCGATGACGTACCGGAAGTGATTATAACAAATCCTGAGGTAATCGAGGCATATATCGGTAAAGAAGATGTGGAAAGGGAGAACGAATATGCTGCAAATTCATAATCTCAATGTGTCCTACGGAAGCATCCACGCTGTAAGAAATCTTTCCCTGGAGGTACAAAAAGGAGAGGCAGTGGCCCTAATTGGGGCAAATGGAGCTGGGAAAACAACCACCGTTAATGCGCTTTCCGGTGTCATTTCTTCAAAAGGTTCGATTCAATATGAGGGGAAAGAGATTAATGGGATGGCTCCACACAAAGTCGTAAAAGAAGGAATTATTATGGTACCGGAGGGCAGGCGGATTTTTCCAAAGTTATCGGTGGTTAATAACCTAATTATGGGAGCGTATGCGAGAAAGGTATCAAAAAAAGAATTGCATCAGGAAATTGAGAAGATTTATGAATTATTTCCCCGTTTGGAAGAGAGGCGCCAGCAAATGGCTGGTACATTGAGCGGCGGGGAACAGCAAATGTTGGCCATCGGCCGCGCACTAATGGCTAAGCCAAAGCTGCTTATATTAGATGAACCTTCGATGGGCTTGGCGCCTATTGTCGTAAAAAGTATTTTTTCAACGGTAAATAAAATTAAGCAAGAAGGATTAACGATTCTTTTAATTGAACAGAATGCATCAATGGCCCTATCGGTAGCGGACCGTGGATATATCTTGGAGAATGGAGAAATTCATTTACAGGATACGGCCAAAAATCTACGTGAAAAAGATGTAGTTAAAAAAGCATATCTAGGGTAATCAAGAAGCAGGAGTTTCTGTGAAAACTTTGACAGAACTACTTGAATACATGAAAAATCCATAAGGCAAGCAAAGTTAAATCTGCATGCAAATTTCATCTGCAGACCAGAGAATAGAACCGTTTACAAGGACTATACATGTTTTATATTATCCTAGCCGATAATGTGCAAAAAACATCTGCGGTTTATATGAATGAAATACATTTTTCTAACCAATGTATCGCAAAAGCTAAACTGAATTTTTAGTGTAATAGAGCGTTTTTAAATAAAATTCACAAAATATTAACCTAATTCAACCAACTTGGCACGGTACTTGCAATATATAAAAGCAAGAACAACATTTAATCTAGGAGGAATTATTTATGTCGAAACCAGAAATCTTATATTCCGTTAAAGCGCAAAGAGGACCTGAGCTCCGTTGTAAGGGCTGGAGACAGGAATCAATCCTAAGAATGCTTGAAAATAATATGGAAAATGCTGAAAAACCGGAGGAATTAGTCATTTATGGCGGTATCGGTAAAGCGGCTCGTAACTGGGAATCCTACCATGCTATCGTCAAATCATTAAAAGAACTTGAAGACGATGAAACATTGGTTGTGCAATCTGGAATGCCGGTTGCAATCTTTAAAACTCATAAATATGCTCCGACCGTTGTAATGGCAACAACAAATATTATGAAAGCCGATTGGCCAACATTCTACGATCTTCAAGACAAAAACTTAACGATGTATGCAAACTATACGGCTGCACCATGGGAATATATCGGAACGCAAGGCGTTATCCAAGGAACTTTTGAAACACTTTCTGCGATTGCACGTCTACACTATAACGATTCACTTGTTGGAAAAATCCTACTAACAGCAGGTGCAGGTGGTATGGGCGGTAACCAAACAAGGGCAATGACGATGCACGGTGGTGTGGCCATCCTTTGTGACTCTAACGTAGAAATCATTAATCGCCGGATTGAAAAGAAATTTATTGATGTTTTAGTAGATTCATTGGATGAAGCAATTGTAATGGCTAAGGAATACGCGGCTGCTGGAAAGCCACTAGGAATTGGTGTTGTCGGTAATGCTGCAGATATTTTTGAGCAGGTACTTCAATCAGGATGGTTACCAGACATTTCTACATCCATGACACCTGCGCATGACCCGATTTCGTATTTGCCATCTGGATACACAGTTGCAGAAGCAGAGGAACTACGTGATACAAACCGGGAGCTTTATTTAGAAGAAGCCCGCACAACCATGGTACGTGAGTTAGAAGCTCTTATTAAATTTTTAGACCTAGGCGTTAAGTCCTTTGAATACGGTACAAGTATCCGTAAAGAGTGTATCGATGCCGGTATGGATGAAAAAGAAGCAAAACGTCTTCCAGGCTTTGTTGCAGAATACATTCGCCCATTATTCTGTGAAGGCCGTGGACCATTCCGTTGGGTATGTTTATCCGGTGAAGCAGAAGATTTACGTAAAATCGATGAAATGATTCTTGAAGAGTTCAGCGACGATTTATTGGTAACCCGCTGGATTAAACTGGCAATGAAACATATTCCAATCGAAGCGTTACCAGCACGTATTTGTTACATGGGCTTTGGTCAACGTAAGAAATTCGCTTTAAAAGTAAATGACATGATTCGAAATGGTGAACTTGCAGGACCAGTTGCCTTCTCCCGTGACAACCTTGACTCTGGTTCGATCGTTAACCCTACATTTGAATCTGAAAACATGAAAGACGGCGGCGATTTAATCTCCGACTGGCCAGTATTGAACGGTCTATTAAACGCAGTGGGTATGTGTGATTTGATTGCCCTTCAAGCGAACTACTCTATGGGTGAAGCCGTTCATACCGGTGTAACGATGATCGCAGACGGAACTGCAGAATCTGATATGAGACTTGAAGTAGCCATGACAGTTGACTCCGGAATCGGGGTTATCCGCCACGCACAGGCAGGCTATGAAACTGCCCGTGATGTTGCCAACGGTAAAGGAAAGCTTACAGATGAAAGCATTAAAGTACCATTATGGTGGTCACCAAAAGCAACATTTGGTCCGAAAGATTTAGAAAAAGAAGATGTAAAGGCTTAATAAATGAAATAAAACTAGATAGTAGAGATCGTCATCTTGCAGGTCTCTACTATTCTTTTGTTATTTTAAGAGTCTACATAGCAATTACTAACCACGAAATGACAGAAAATGTTGGGGGGGGTTTTAAAATGTCTGATACAAAAGTGAAGATAAAAGTAGATTTATGGATTTCAAATGCTGCTGAAGTCATTACCTGTGCAGGAGAAGGCATGAGTGAAATCGGTGTCTTGGAAAATGCCTGGGTTGCCGTCAAGGATGGGAAAATTGCCGGTGTCGGAACGGAAGCGGAAATCAAAGAAAGCTTTGAACTAGAAGGATCTGATGTAATTGACGCAAAGGGGAAAGTCGTTGCTCCAGGATTTATTGATTCTCACACCCATTTAGTATTTTACGGTACAAGGGTAGAGGAATATGCAGCTAAGGTGGCAGGATACACTCCTGAGAGATTAGAAGAACTAGGAATTTCAATGGGGCCGAATCGGACCGTTGAATTAACAAGGAACAGACCTTCAGAAGAATTGTTTGAACAATCAAAAAAACGGCTGATGACGATGCTCAATTATGGAATCACAACAGTGGAAAGCAAAAGTGGCTATGGTTTGACAACTGAGAGTGAAATCAAAATTTTAGAAGTTAGTAGAAGGCTGCACGAAGAAACACCGCTTGATGTGTTAAACACTTTTTTAGGTGCTCACGGATTCCCTGAAGATTTAACAAAGGAAGAATACCTGGATGTAATCATTAATGAAATGATTCCGCGGGTAGGAGAACGTGGTCTCGCTGAATTTTGTGATGTCTGGTGTGATGACGGTTATTTTACAGCAGAGGAATCAGAGAAAATCCTAAAAGCTGGACTGAAATATGGGATGAAGCCCAAAATTCATGCGGATGCTTATTCCTATATTGGCGGTACGGATTTGGCTGCTGAGATGAAAATGGTTTCAGTCGACCATTTGAATTATACACCAGTTGCAGTGATGGAAAAGCTTGCGGAAGCAAACGTTACAGGAGTGTTAATGCCATCCCTTGATTTTGCGGTAAGCCATAAAAGACCATTTGATGCACGAAAAATGCTGGATTTAGGCATGCAGGTGGCACTGGCAACGGATCTTTGCCCGGCTAGTTATACGCAATCCATGCAATTTGTCATTAACCTTGCATGCAGACTCTATCAATTCTCCGTAGAGGAAGCCATTAAAGCCGCAACATATGGTGGGGCAAAAGCGCTTGATCTTAATGACAGGGGTACGATTCAGGAAGGAAAAATAGCCGATTTGCAAATTTGGGATGTCCCAACTTATAAACATGTTGCATATGAACTTGGAACAAACATTGTGGAAACAGTAATCAAAAACGGTAAGGTTGTCGTTTGCCGTTAGGAGGGACTTTTATGAAAACACAAGTATCGAAAGCTGCTGAACATGTAAATGCAGAACGATTGCAAGAATTATTTTTAGAACTTGCCAAAATTAACGCTCCAAGCGGAAAAGAAAGCCTTGTGGCGGAATATTTGAAAAAGGTGCTTCCAGAGCTTGGTTTTACCCTGGAATTTGATGAAGCACATAAAAACTTTAATGGTGAAGTCGGTAACCTGATTGCGTATCGTGAAGGTACAGATTCGTCGATTCCGCCTCTATTTTTCTCGACTCATATGGATACCGTTTTACCAACTGAAGGTTTGAAACCAGTCATTAAGGATGGTGTGATTTATTCTGATGGTACGACAATTTTGGGCGCAGACGACAGAGCTGCGTTAGCCGCTTATTTAGAAGCCATTCGCGCCATCATTGATAGCGGTGTGCCACATGGCGCCATTGAATTCATTCTAACTGTAAATGAACAACCGGGTCTTGTTGGGGCAACTTATATGGACTATAGCAAGGCGAAAAGTAAATTAGGCTATATTTTTGACAGCAGCGGTGATGTTGGCCAAACGATTTTAAAAGGGCCATATAGCAGCCGGATTTGGATGGAAGTTAAAGGGAATGCAGCACATATTGCCTTGAATGCTGAGGAAGGAAATAGTGCTTTCATTCTTGCAGCCGAAGGATTAACGAACATGAAGCTCGGTGCAATCGATGAAGAAACGCTAGCAAATATTGGAATTATTAAAGGAGGGGAACTGACATCGATTATCCCGGGAAGTGTAACGGTTGCCGGTGAAGTACGAAGTTTTTCTAAAGAAAAATTAGATACCCAACTTAAACATATGGAAGAAGTCATGAAGCAGGCTGCCGAGAAAAAAGGTGGAAAGGTAGATGTCCGCATCGAGAAAAAATATCTTGGCTTTGATATTCCGGAAGACCATATTTTAGTGAAAAACACCTTAGAGGCTGCGCAAAATATTAACGTTAAGCCGTATTTAACGGAAACCTTGGGCGGGGCCGATACAAATGTGTTAAATGAAAATGGGCTTACCACGATCACACTTGGATTAGGATTCCAAAATATTCACTCTTTCAGGGAATGTATCAGCATCGAAAACCTTATTAATACGGGTAAATTAACAGCAGCATTAATTGAACAATGGTATGTGAACCATAAAAATTCCTAAAGGAATGCAAAACATCCCAGATTAACATTTTTAGAGAATGGTAGTATAGTGAGGATTTTGTCGAGAAATTGATTTATAATATTGGATAAAGTCGAAATATTTTGGCGGAACATTATAGGAGATGGGACCGATGAGCAGCAAAGAATTAGTAGAGTTAAAATTAGTAGACTTAGACGGTTTTTCTTTAGACCGCTATAAAGTGGAAAGTGTTGCTAAAGGTGAAGCGAAAGTTGCAATCCCAGAAGCAAACTGGCAACGGGTAAGAGAAAGCCGAAAACGAGTCGAAAAGGCCATTAATGACGGAAAAGTAGTTTACGGTGTCAATACTGGTTTTGGAAAATTAAGTGATATCGAAATTAATCCTGAAGATAATGCAAAATTACAGTTAAATTTATTGCGAGCTGATGCTGTTGGAGTTGGTGAACCACTCCCAATTCCAGTTGTAAGAGCGATGATGACGTTAAGAGCTAACTCATTATCAAAAGGTTTCTCAGGTATTAGAGAAGAAACACTGCAACTGCTTCTTGATATGATTAATAACGATGTACATCCGGTTGTGCCATGTAAGGGTTCCGTTGGGGCAAGCGGTGATCTCGCACCCCTATCCCATATTGCTATTTGTTTAGTGGGTGAAGGGAAAGCCGAATACAAAGGCGAAATCCTGCCAGGCGGAGAAGCCTTAAAACGTGCTGGTCTAAAACCAGTTTCTTTAGAAGCGAAGGAAGGGTTGGCTCTTATCAATGGAACACAAGCAATGTCAGCAGTTGGTACAATTGCACTAAACGAAGCAGAACGTGTTGGTTTAGCCGCAGATATGGCAGCATGCCTAACAATGGAAGCATTAAATGGTATTATTTCTGCCTTTGACAATGAGCTTTTAGCGGTGAGACCTCACCCAGAACTTGAATTTGTGGCATCACGGATGAGGAACTGGCTTGAAGGCAGTAAACGGGTAACACGCCAGGGAGAGATCCGTATTCAGGATTCTTATTCGATTCGCTGTATTCCACAGGTTCACGGTGCATCCTGGCAGGCATTTAATTATGTCAATGAACGCCTAAGTGTTGAAATGAACGCTACAACAGATAATCCGATTGTACTTGAAAGCGGTGAAATTCTTTCAGGAGGCCATTTCCATGGACAGCCAATCGCACTATCAATGGACTTTCTAAAAGTAGCTGCAGCAGAATGGGCGAATATTTCTGAGCGTAGAACAGAACGTCTTGTTAACCCGCAATTAAGCGGATTATCTCCATTCTTAGCAACAGATCCAGGATTAGAATGCGGTTTGATGGTTGCACAATATGCCGCAGCATCCCTTGTTTCTGAAAATAAAGTCCTTGCCCATCCTGCAAGCGTTGACTCGATTCCTACATCGGCCAACCAAGAGGACCATGTGAGTATGGGAACCATTGCTTCACGTCAAGCACGAGAAATCATTCATAATTCCGCTAGAGTCATCGCGATTGAAATGATTTGTGCTTCACAAGCGATTCACTTAGAAAATGCAGAAAAAGAATTAGCCCCGGCAACAAGAGCCTATTTAGAAAAAATCCGTGAAATCTGCCCGCCGCTTGAAGGCGACCGTGCCATTTCGGATCAAATGGAAGAGCTTGCACAATTTATCTTAAAAGACAATTCATTAGTTAAATAATATTCTGGAGGCCGTCCATGAAATAGAGATTAAGGATGGGCCTCCTTTCTAAAAACTCCATTGAAAAAATTCCCCATGATCAATCACAATTTACTCCGAGATTTACTTCAAGTTTTCACCGCATTTTTAAGGCTATCCAGGAATAATTAGTTTATAAAAAGTCTGAATTTTCAGTTAAATAAATTTAATAATCTTAGGGGGTCAATTATGAAAGCATTAAAGTCTTTATCTATGGTTTTAGTTTTAATGGTTATTCTATCTGCCTGTGGGACAAGCCAGACAAGCAACAGCGGGGAGAAAGTAAAGGAATCTGAAAAGAAAACGCTAAAGGTTGTAACCAATGCCGAATATGCTCCATTTGAATTTCTCGATAAAGGACAAATCAAAGGCTTCGACCTTGATTTTATCAAAATGGTAGCGAAGGAAGCGGGATATGACATTAATGTGGTAAATACCGGCTGGGATCCACTATTCGTTGAAGTAAAAGGAAAAACTGCAGATTTTGGTATTTCCGCCATTACGATTAATGATGAACGAAAACAAACCTATGATTTCTCAACACCATACTTTTTATCTACAAATGAAATTCTCGTACCAAAAGACAGCCCAATTAAAAGTGCTGCGGATTTAAAGGGTAAAAAAGTAGCCGTTCAAAATGGAACTACCGGTCAAGAAGCGGTAGAAGCATTAATAGGAAAAAATAATCACGATCTTAAGAAATTTAAAAGTAACAATCTAGCGATTATGGAATTGAAGAGCGGCGGGGCAGATGCCGTTGTCGCAGATAATACAGTTGTCGAAGAATACGTTAAAAATAATCCGAATGAGAACTTAGTCGTAATAAAAGACGATACAGCATTTGAAAAAGAATTTTATGGGTTAATGTTTCCAAAAGGCAGCGGGCTAAAAGCTGACTTTGACAAGGCGATTACGAAAGTGCTTGAAAACGGTGAATATGCAAAGATTTATCAACAGTGGTTTAAGTCAGACCCAGATGTAAATGCATTGAAGCAATAACCAAATTTATAGGTAAGGTTGTGTAAGTGGGGTGGTCAATTGTGGCCACCCCGCTATTTATTTTTTCTAGACTAGAATGCTCTATGGCGATTGGAACGGTTTATCCGACAATTGGGGCATTCAAAACGATAAATGGGAACATGCTATCCGACAATGAGAGGACCAAATCCAACAATTAGAGCATACTAGGAAAGATTTGCATGCAAATTTTATCTGCAGCATTTGATTGGAACCGTTTACGCAATTCGAACTATTTGTCGAATAATGAAGTGTTTCGCTGTGCAAAAAACACCTGCGGTTAAGAATAGAATACAAGATTTTTTAATCAGAATGGAGAATAGATTTTTACATAGATTCCTAAGATTTCAGCCCTTTTTAAAGGAAAAACACAAAATTCCCCCAATTCAACCAACTTGGCACGGTACTTGCAGTATATAAAGACGAGTATACCAAATTACATATTAGGAGGAATTAGTAATGACAAAACCAGAAATCTTATATTCAGTCAAAGCACAAAGAGGACCAGAACTTCGTTGTAAGGGCTGGAGACAGGAATCAATCCTAAGAATGCTTGAAAACAATATGGAGAATGCTGAGAAACCTGAAGAGTTAGTAATCTACGGCGGTATCGGTAAAGCAGCTCGTAACTGGGAATCCTACCACGCGATTGTTAAATCCCTAAAAGAACTTGAAGATGATGAAACATTAGTTGTTCAATCTGGTATGCCGGTTGCCGTATTCAAAACCCATAAATATGCACCAACCGTTGTGATGGCAACGACAAATATTATGAAGGCGGACTGGCCAACATTCTATGATCTTCAAGATAAAAACTTAACAATGTATGCAAACTATACGGCTGCACCTTGGGAATATATCGGTACACAAGGCGTTATCCAAGGAACTTTTGAAACACTTTCTGCGATTGCACGTCTACACTATAACGATTCACTTGTTGGAAAAATCCTACTAACAGCAGGTGCAGGCGGTATGGGCGGTAACCAAACGAGAGCAATGACGATGCACGGCGGTGTAGCCATCCTTTGCGACTCTAACGTTGAAATTATTAACCGCCGGATTGAAAAACAATTCATTGATGTTTTAGTAGATTCATTGGATGAAGCCATAGTATTAGCAAAAGAATATGCGTCTGCTGGAAAGCCACTGGGAATTGGTGTTGTCGGAAATGCAGCTGATGTATTTGAGGCAGTATTGGAAAAAGGGTTCTTGCCGGATATAACAACATCCATGACACCAGCTCATGACCCAATTTCTTATTTACCATCTGGCTATACAGTGGAAGAGGCAGATCATCTCCGCGATACGAATCGCGAGCTTTACCTTGAAAAAGCCCGCGCGACAATGACTCGTGAATTGAAAGCATTGATTAAATTCCTAGATTTAGGGGTGAAATCCTTTGAATACGGTACAAGCATCCGAAAAGAGTGTATCGATGCCGGTATGGATGAAAAAGAAGCAAAACGTCTACCAGGCTTCGTAGCAGAATACATTCGTCCATTATTCTGTGAAGGTCGTGGACCTTTCCGCTGGATTTGTCTATCTGGTGACGCAGAAGACTTACGCAAAATCGATGAAATGATTCTTGAAGAGTTTAGCGATGACCTGCTAGTAACCCGCTGGATTAAACTGGCTATGAAGCATATTCCAATCGAGGCACTTCCGGCACGTATTTGTTATATGGGCTTCGGACAGCGTAAGAAATTTGCTTTAAAGGTAAATGATATGATTCGAAAAGGAGAACTTGCCGGACCAGTTGCCTTCTCCCGTGACAACCTTGACTCCGGTTCAATCGTGAACCCAACATTTGAATCTGAAAACATGAAGGACGGCGGCGATTTAATCTCTGACTGGCCAGTATTGAATGGTCTATTGAATGCGGTTGGAATGTGTGACTTAATTGCGCTTCAAGCAAACTATTCCATGGGTGAAGCAGTTCATACCGGCGTAACGATGATTGCAGATGGTACAGAAGAATCCGATATGAGACTGGAAGTAGCAATGACTGTTGACTCAGGGATTGGGGTTATCCGCCATGCCCAAGCAGGTTATGAAATTGCCCGTGATGTTGCCAACGGAAATGGAAAACTTACAGAAGAAAGTATTAAAGTGCCATTATGGTGGTCACCAACAGCAACATTTGGACCAAAAGATTTAGAGAAAGAAGAAGTAAAGGCTTAGTTCCTTAAAAGGATGGTAGGGGCCGGATCATGTCCCTGCCATCATTTTTGTAAATCAGCAGTTTTAAACCGTCTCCCTCATTAGTCCTTGCTTATAATCTATCAATATATGTTCTATTCATATTAGGGGGTATTCTTTTGGAAAATCAACAGCTGCAATATTCTTCTGAAATCGAATCTCAGTCATCTGGTAAACTTCAAAAAAAATTAAAACCACGTCATGTGTCAATGATTGCCTTAGGCGGAACAATCGGAACGGGTGTTTTTCTTGGAAGCGGGCCAGCCATTCAAACAGCGGGACCGGGTGGGGTTTTAGTAGCCTATGGAATTATTGGAATTATGGTGTATTTTGTCATGACTGGGCTTGGGGAACTGGCAACCTTTATGCCGACAAGCGGTTCGATTAGTACTTATGCCACACGTTTTATTGACCCAGCACTTGGATTTGCATTTGGTTGGAACTACTGGTTGTCATGGGCAATGACCCTTGCCGCTGAACTTTCGGCCTCTGTCCTGTTAATGAAATATTGGTTCCCTGATAGTCCATCACTGTTGTGGAGCGGATTATTTTTAGCCTTCCTCTTCTTTTTAAATGTCTTATCTGTTAAGGGTTTTGGTGAAGGAGAATACTGGTTTTCTTTTATTAAAGTAGCAACAATCATCATCTTTATCGTGGTTGGAACCTTAATGATTTTTGGAATCATGAATGGCCATCAACCTGCTGGATTTCAAAACTTTACTGTAGGTGATGCACCGTTTGTTGGCGGTTTTATCGGAACATTAGGAATCTTTCTTGTTGCTGGATTCTCCTTTTCAGGGACTGAATGCATAGGTGTTGCTGCAGGAGAGAGTGAGGATCCGGTCAAAAATATCCCACGAGCCATACGGAGTGTTTTTTGGCGAATTCTTCTGTTTTACATTTTAGCGCTTCTCATTATCTCGTTTCTTGTACCTTATACGAATGAAAGTCTTCAAAACTCAACTGTTATGGCCAGCCCTTTTACTATCGTGTTCAAAAGAGCGGGGCTAGCTTTGGCCGCTTCAGTGATGAATGCCGTAATTCTAACATCAGTTTTATCAGCCGGAAATGGCTGTCTTTATGTGACGAGCCGGATCATGTATGCAATGGCTCAGGAAGGACAAGCACCACGAATTTTTGCTAAAGTAAACAAACGTGGTGTCCCTGTTGCAGCTCTTGTTGCTACAACATTTGTCGGAATGTTAGCTTTTTTAGCATCCTTTGTAGGGGATGGAACCATCTATCTTTGGTTAATGAACTCCGTCGGGGTGACGACATTTATTTTCTGGCTTGGAATTGCGGCTAGTCATTACCGTTTCCGTAAAGCCTATGTGGCACAAGGGCATTCGATAAAAGATCTTCCATATCGCGCAAAATGGTATCCTTTTGGACCGATTTTTGCTTTCGTGGTTTGCTTGGTGATTCTGATTGCTCAAGACTATCAGGGGTTCACTTCAGGACATATTGATTGGATGGGGGTTATTGCAGCCTACCTGGGCATCCCTGTGTTTCTTGCGTTTTGGATTGGCTTTAAATTTATTAAGAAAACGAAAGTTATTCCTTTGGAAGAATGTAAGATTGATGTCAAAGAATTTCAGAGCTAACAAAATTAGGCCACAGTTCTTGGAACTGTGGCCTAATTTTGTTCTTTTTTAAGGATTGATTCATTATTTTCAATTGCAAAGATTTTTGTCCATCTTTTAGTTTTTTCGTATTCCAGACATTGATTCCTTGGATTTAATATAGCTGTTGTTTTTTTGTCAACAAATTTTAAGCGGACATACAAATTTAGTCAATGAACGTAATACAATGTAAAAAAATTAGGAGTGATTTACATTGTCTTGGCTAATCATCTTGGCATTTGCAGCATCATCAAGCATAGATAATTTAGGTATTGGTATTTCTTACGGTGTTCGAAAGATCCGAATTGGCATTGGGGCAAACATTTTAATGGCCATTATTTGCTATCTTATGAGCCTTGCTGGTATTACTTTTGGAATTTGGGTTTCGCGTATTCTGCCTGGCATCTTTCCAGTGGTAATTGGAGGATTATTGCTCTCAATTATTGGAATTAGAATTATTTTGTTAGCAGCTCCCCGAAAGAATGTGGCAATAAAGGAACATGATGGATATGACGGTCAATCCACTAGTATAAAAACGGTTATCAAAAATCCAGAATTAGCCGATGTGGACCAATCGGGAGAAATTGGCTGGGGGGAAGCCATGCTTCTTGGTGTTGCTTTATCATCTAACGCACTTACGAATGGCTTAGGTGCAGGCTTACTTGGATTTTCGCCCCATGCTATTTCTCTAACAGCTGCAATTGGCAGTCTAATTAGTGTTTGGGCAGGTGTTAAGTTAGGTTTTAAATTATCCGCAGTTCGGATTGGCCCCTATACATTGGGGCAATTTGGTACCATTATTAGCGGAATCATTATTCTCATTATTGCGATAACCGCTTTCTTTTAAAATAACTGAATTGACAAATATTAATGACAATATTGACGAATTGTCAACGTGTAGATATATTAGTGAATAGATTTAAGGCCATTTGGAACTGGGGAATACTGTGAAGGGGTATATGAATATGGGGGAGTAGGAAATGTCAGAAGATCAAAAAAATAGCAATATTGGGTTGGTGTTAAAAGATTTATTAAAACAACAGTCCTTATCCATGAGGAAATTGAGCGAGCTTACGGAAATCGACACTGCCACCATTTCACGTATTATTAATGGTAAACGAAAAGCTACACCTGAACATTTAAATAAATTTGCAGTCTCTCTTGGAGTTCCGTTTGCAGCTTTATTTCGTGCTGCAGGGTACCCAATTGATCAAAAGACAGAAAAAAGCTATTCAGATGATCTTAATGCAACGGTGGATAATATTGAAAAAATCCTAGAATCTTCTAATTTGTATAATAAAAAATTTACAATTGAAAGTGTAGAAAAACAATTAGTGAAATACGAGCAGTTCGCGCAAACGGAAGAAGGGGAAGAAACCATCCTAAATAACTTTGAGAAGAAGCTCCAAAAATTAGGGGGAATAGGTCCATTTATTAGTCATTTAAAAGTAATGTTTGAACAATTTTGTACGAAGAAGGCTTCTTCACATCATTTGGCCGTTATAGGAAGTGCCCTTTTATATTTCATCATGCCAGTTGACGTTATTCCGGATTACATCTTTCCGATTGGTTATTTAGATGATGCCGTCGCCGTACAGCTTGTATCGAATTTACTATCAATGAAAAAATGAAAACAGATCCAAATTATTAAAAGTTTAAATTGAACAATTTTCTTAATGGCATATTTTATTTTAAGTTTAGTATAGGAAGGCGAATAATTTTGGGAGATAAAGAAATTAACCTAGTAGAGCATTTGGATGAATTACGTAAAAGACTAATAATCACAGTTGTGGCCTTTCTGATTTTTCTAGTGATTGGACTCGTTTATTCCAAAGAGATTTATGTTTTTTTTATGGGGAATTTAGGTTATAAACTTATGGTTTTAGGGCCAAGTGACATCATTATGATTTATTTTCATCTTGCATCGGTTGTTGCCATTGCAGGATCGATTCCTGTTGCAGCATGGCAGATTTGGATATTTGTTATACCGGCATTAAAACCTTTAGAAAGAAAGGTTGCTTTAGCCTATATTCCATCCTTATTTTTACTATTTATCGGAGGTTTGGCTTTTGGATACTTTTTCATTTTCCCAAACGTCATGAGGTTTCTCATCGGTTTGGGTAATGGTTTAATGACTACCTCTTTTACAGCAGAAAAATACTTTAGCTTTTTAATCAATATGACTTTACCGTTCGGTGTTGCCTTTGAATTGCCTCTTGTCCTGATGTTTTTAACAACGATGGGAATTGTCAATCCTTTTCGAATAGCTAAAATGAGGAAATATGCATATTTAATCTTGGTCATTATTGCTTCTATGATTTCTCCGCCAGAGCTCATCTCTCATCTTTCAGTAGCAATACCGCTTATTATTATTTATGAAGTAAGCATTATGTTATCAATCATGGTTTATAAACGAAAGCAAAAAAGTTACAGTGGTATTCACTTTTGAAAAATAATAATCTTGAAGATTCACATGGTATGGTTACTCCATGTGAATTTTTTTTCTGCACAAATTATAGTGTTTTTTAAATTTTCGCATTTTTTGATAATATAGAGGTAGGTTTTTATATAGAAGGGAGTATCTGTCATGGTTTTATATCTAGAAAATGTTTCATTAAAACGAGATGGTTCTTGGATTTTACAAAATATATATTGGCAAATTGAAAAGGGGGATCACTGGATATTATTTGGTTTAAATGGTGCTGGGAAAACAGCCATTCTTCAACTGATAAATGCTTTTTACTTCCCGACTAGCGGAAAAGTCACAGTGCTCGGTCTTGAATTTGGAAAGACGTATTTAGGAGAAAAGCTCCGGAAACAAATTGGTTTTGTTTCGTCGTCATTACAGGAAAAATTTCACCCTGGCGATAATGCATTTGAGGTTGTTTTAAGTGGGGCTTTTGCTTCCATAGGTTTGTATGAAATTCCTACAGATGAGATTCGTGAAAAAGCGACTAATTTACTTGAAAATCTTGGCTGCATTGAGTATGCGAATCGAAACTATGAAACCTTGTCCCAAGGGGAAAAACAACGGGTCCTGATTGCCAGGGCATTAATGGCCGAACCTTCACTGCTAATATTGGATGAGCCAACGAACGGACTAGATTTTATCGCGCGTGAACAATTGTTGGAATCGATTGAATTGATTTCGAAAAATCCAGATGCACCGACAATGATTTATGTCACCCACCATGTGGAAGAAATATTACCTGTTTTCTATAAAACCTTGTTACTTAAACAGGGAGAGGTTTTTGCGGCAGGAGGAACATGTGAAATGATCTCCGGAGAACAGCTTACCGAATTTTTTGGATTGCCAGTTAAGGTTTTTTGGGAAAACAACCGGCCATTATTATCAAAATTGCAGGCGGCAGAAATAGATTAGGAGATTTCAACATGGGCACTATCGGGGTGACAGTGCCCGTGTGGTCGAAAAAGAAGAGTTTGCGGTCATCGAAAAAGGTTCTAAATGCCTGCAATTGAAAGAAAAGAGTACTAACGGTAACCAAGAGAGGCTCTAGATGCCCACAAACAATAAAAAAGAGTTCACACGGTAACCAAGAGAGGCTCTAGATGCCTGCAAACAATAAAAAAGAGTTCTCACGGTAACCAAGAGAGGCTCTAGATGCCTTCAAACAATAAAAAAGAGTTCTCACGGTAACCAAGAGAGGCTCTAGATGCCTTCAAACAATAAAAAAGAGTTCTCACGGTAACCAAGAGAGGCTCTAGATGCCTTCAAACAATAAAAAAGAGTTCTCACGGTAACCAAGAGAGGCTCTAGATGCCTTCAAACAATAAAAAAGAGTTCTCACGGTAACCAAGAGAGGCTCTAGATGCCTTCAAACAATAAAAAAGAGTTCTCACGGTAACCAAGAGAGGCTCTAGATGCCTGCAAACAATAAAAAAGAGTTCCCGCGGTAGCCAAGAGAGGCTCTAGATGCCCGAAAACAATAAAAAAGAGTTCCCGCGGTAACCCAGCACTATCTAGGGTCGCCGCTTTTGCAGCCTTATACAACTCATCACTGGCTGTCGTTTATAAACGCTAAGCCCGAACTACTGCAAATGAATCAATCAATAGATCCGATTAAAACACTAAAAACAGCAATTGATATGATATTAAAATAATATTAATATTGAATGCACTTTCACATTTCCATTCTAAAACCGTAACTAATCCCCGTACTTGTAGGATTTTCTCAATAGGAAATTTTTTCTTCAAGTTTCATACTTTGTTCAATATTTCACAATATTTTCTTCAGAATACATGCTAAGATAAAATCACAAAAGGTAATAAGGAGTGATCAACATGATGCTGTGTGAATGGGAGACTTTTTCAACTGATTCTGAGACCTATACATTAGATACGTTTGAAGCAGTAGTTGAGGACGAATTTGAGGCGATGATGTTAAAAAAAAATGAGCAGATTCCTTCCTATATTTGGACCGTCAATTATGTAATCATCGTAAAAAGAAGCTCAAAGGTCACAACAGACATTTATTTTGAAAAAATACCGCGTAATCCTGATTGTGAGTGAAAAAATTTTGGATTAACATGTGAAATAATTCACAATCATGACCTATTGGAGGGAATAAATATGGTAATCGATGAAAAAGTCAAGCAAACCCAAACAGTCGCAGAAACAATTGATAAATTAGTCGAGAATGGTTTAAATGCATTGGCAGAATTCCGCAGCTTTAATCAAGATACAATTGATGAAATCGTCAAACAAATGGCGTTGGCGGGACTTGACCAGCATATGCCACTTGCAAAACTTGCCGTTGAGGAAACAAAACGAGGCGTGTATGAAGACAAAATTATCAAGAATATGTTTGCGACCGAATATGTCTATCATAATATTAAATACGATAAAACGGTCGGAATAATTAATGAAAACGATCATGAAGGCATCATTGAAATTGCCGAGCCTGTGGGGGTAGTTGCAGGAGTTACACCGGTTACCAATCCAACATCTACCACAATGTTTAAGGCATTAATTTCAATTAAAACAAGAAACCCGATTATTTTTGCCTTCCATCCATCTGCACAAAAATGCAGCAGTGAGGCAGCAAGAATACTAAGAGATGCCGCAATTAAAGCCGGTGCTCCGGAATATTGTATTCAATGGATTGAAACACCATCCCTTGAAGCTACCCAAACCTTGATGAATCACCAGAATATTTCGCTCATCCTTGCTACAGGTGGAGCCGGCATGGTCAAATCTGCTTATAGTTCTGGTAAACCGGCATTAGGAGTTGGGCCGGGGAATGTTCCATGCTATATAGAAAAATCAGCCAATCTAAACCAAGCAGTAAATGATTTGATTTTATCGAAAACCTTTGATAACGGTATGATTTGTGCATCTGAGCAGGCCGTTATTATAGATAAAGAGATTTATAATAACGTGAAAAGAGAAATGATTGCCAACAATTGCTACTTCCTTAATGAAGATGAAAAAGAGAAGGTGGAAAAACTAGTCATAAATGAACATTCCTGCGCCGTAAACGCGGATATCGTTGGAATGCCTGCATTTAAAATAGCTGAAATGGCCGGGGTAACGGTTCCCGAAGGCACCAAAATTCTGATTGCCGAATTAACAGGTGTAGGGCCGGCATATCCCCTTTCAAGAGAAAAATTAAGCCCGGTTTTAGCCTGCTACAAGGTGAACGGTCTCGAAGAGGGGCTTAAAAGAGCAGAAGAAATGCTCGAATTTGGCGGTTTAGGCCACTCTGCTGTGATTCACACCAATGACCAAACAGCTATTAGAGAATTTGGCATGCGAATGAAAGCCGGCCGGATTATTGTTAATGCACCTTCTTCACAAGGGGCAATTGGTGATATTTATAATGCCTATATGCCTTCACTAACATTGGGATGTGGTACGTATGGAGGAAACTCTGTTTCTACCAATGTTGGTGCCATCCATATGATTAACATTAAAAAGGTTGCGAAAAGGAACGTGAATATGCAGTGGTTTAAGGTTCCATCCAAAATTTATTTTGAAAAAAATTCAACTCAATACTTAGCAAAAATGCCAAAAATCTCGAAGGCGTTTATTGTCACAGACGCTGGTATGGTGAATCTTGGCTATGTGGACCGCGTACTCTATTATTTAAGAAAACGTCCTGATTATGTACACTGTGAAATCTTTTCAGAAGTGGAGCCGGACCCTTCCATCGAAACCGTGCTGAAGGGGGCGGAAATGATGGCAAAATTCCAGCCAGATGTCATCATTGCCCTTGGAGGTGGTTCTGCCATGGATGCTGCGAAAGGAATGTGGCTCTTCTATGAGTATCCGGATTCTGAATTTTTTGGCCTAAAACAAAAATTCTTAGATATCCGTAAGCGGATTGTAAAATATCCGAAGTTAGGGGAAAGAGCCCAATTCGTGGCGATTCCAACCACATCTGGAACTGGCTCTGAAGTGACCTCTTTCTCAGTTATTACCGATAAAGAGGCAAATATTAAATACCCGCTGGCCGATTATGAATTGACACCTGATGTCGCCATCATTGACCCACAATTCGTGATGACGGTACCAAAATATATTACGGCTGACACTGGACTCGATGTATTAACCCATGCAATTGAAGCGTATGTTTCCTGTATGGCAAATGATTTTACTGATGGCTTAGCCATGAAAGCCATTCAATTAGTATTCGAATATTTACCAAGGGCCTATAAAAATGGAAATGATGAAGAAGCACGTGAAAAGATTCATAATGCATCCACAATTGCCGGTATGGCATTTGCCAATGCCTTCCTTGGAATCAACCATAGTCTTGCACATAAGTTGGGAGCTGAATTTCATATTGCCCATGGCCGTGCCAATGCGGTTCTCTTGCCACATGTCATTCGTTATAATGCAACAAAGCCGACGAAGTTTACGGCATTCCCTAAATACAATCATTTCATAGCGGACAAACGATACGCAGAAATCGCCAGAACCCTTGGACTTCCTACTCGGACAACAGAAGAGGGTGTTGAAAGCCTCGTGCTGGCCATTATTAAACTAGCTAAAGAGCTTGATGTTCCAATGAGCTTAGAAGTCAATCATCTTGATCAAGTTGAATTTGAGAGCAAGGTGGAATTTTTAGCAGAGCGTGCCTTTGAAGACCAATGTACGACCGCAAATCCGAAGCTTCCGCTAGTTACGGAATTGGCTGAGATTTATCGTTTGGCATATAAGGGAGTTTAATCTCCGCTAATCAGAAGAGAGTCTTCCTTGCAAAGGAGAGGTTCTCTTCTTTGCTTTTTGAAGGTTTCTCCTTTCATTTTTCATAAAATTCTGTTACAATCACTCGAAATAGGGGGTGTAATCATGGCTGGTAACGTAACAGAATTACTTGGTGCTCCGTATGAAAATTTAATTGAGGCCCAAGTTGATAAAAGTCCAAGCGAAATTGTTATTTCGAATAACGATGGCGAAACCTATTACATAGTAACGCCTGAAGTATATGAAAGCGATCTTAAACAACACGGATATGAGATCGTAGTGTCTGCCGGAGAGTAAAGTTACTCTCTGGTTTTTTTATGAAATTTTAAATATTCTCCTAAACTTTCATTTAAACCACAATATATTACAAAATTATTTCATTTAGCTAACAATTTTCGACATAATCTAGCAATCTCTCCAAATAGTAAGTAAACTGGAAAAGTGATTATATAGATAGCGTGGGGGAGAAAATGAAAAAGAAACTTTTAACATTGGTAGCAGCTACAGTATTTGGGACTTCTTTATATAGCACTTCAGCAATGGCCATGAATATTAAGGTTAAAAAAGGAGATACCTTATCAAAGTATTCCAAGCAATACCATATTTCAGTTGCTAAAATAAAATCTGCGAACAAATTAAAAAATGATCGAATCATTGTCGGGCAGAATATTAATATCCCCGTAAATGGAAAAAGTGTTGCCAAAGTGAGCACCACTCCGACTTCATACATATATACAGTAAAAAAAGGCGATACACTGTCAGGAATCGCTAAAAAATATCATACAACTGTAAACCAATTGAAGTCATTAAATGGACTGAAAACAGATTTTATCCGACTAGGTCAAAAACTTAAAGTCAGCGGTAAAATGACCACTCAATCGATTAAAACGAATGAAACCACAAGTTCTACCGCGGAAGAATTAAATTCAGATCAGTTGATACGCGATGCTAAAGCAGTGATTGGAACCCCTTACAAATGGGGAGGAACGACAACAAGCGGCTTTGATTGCAGCGGTTTTATTTACTATGTAATAAAAAAACAAAAGCCTATCTCTCGTCAGACGGTTGCTGGTTATTGGAGCATGATGAAGCCGGTATCTTCTTTATCGGTTGGTGATTTTGTTTATTATGAAACGTATAAATCAGGTCCTTCGCATATGGGGATTTATGTAGGGAATGGAAAGTTCATTCATTCCGGATCATCTCAGGGAGTCGAAATTTCCGATATGGATAATTCTTATTGGAAGCCTCGGTATCTAGGTGCAAGGCAATTTTAGTTTATTGAAGGAACTCTTATTTTGAATAAGAGTTCCTATTTTTATAGAGTAAGAGATTGCTTTTATTGACTGGTCAAGGCTGAGAAATCTGTGGCTTTTTTCAAATCTTTATCCGAAATGTTAACATGCGCCTTTTTAAATTCAGCTTTTAAAACAGTTGCAATCTTTTCCTGCGTGACCTTTGTTTCTTTCACTTGATCTGTAAGGGTATTTTTCATTTGTGCGAATGATTTTTTCGCCTTTTTATCTGTCAATTGAATAATATGGTATCCATATTGAGTTTTGACCGGGTCACTGACTTCTTTTAGTTTTAAAGCATAGGCTGCTTTTTCAAAATCCGCGTCCATTTCACCAGTTCCAAACCACCCAAGATCACCGCCATTTGATGAACTTGCTGGATCTTGTGAATACTTTTTCGCCAAATCTTCAAATTTTTCGCCTTTTTTGAGTTTAGCTTCCACTTCATCTGCAGTTTTCTTATCGTTGACCAAAATATGACGGGCACGAATTTCTGGCTTGTAACTAGCGTATGCATCCTTTAATTCTTGATCGGTAACTTTAAGGGTTTTATATACCGCTTTCTCCTCTAAAAGATTTAGCTTCACTACGTTCCTATAGTCGGCCTCATCTTTGTAGCCGTATTGCTGTAAAGTGGTTAGAAATTGATCACCCAGTTGTTCTTTTACTTTTTTAACCTCCGCATCAATTGCAGATTTAGTAACGGTATATTCTTTAGACAAAACTTTTTCAACCGCAAGCTCTTGAAGTGTCTGTGTACCATACTTTGTTTTCAATGCTTGATATAATTCATCTTGTGAGATATTTCCTGAATCGGATTTCATGACGGTACTATTGCTGCAAGCAGACAATCCCAGTGCACTGATCATGATGCCCGTAAGAATCCATTTCTTCATTCTTCCACTCCTAAAATTTGTAATCTATTAGATGTTAAAAACTATATTAATGAATGAATATGAATAAATAATGAACAGGCTAAGAAGAATGTAAGAAGAAATTAAGAAATAATTTAGTAGATTTTAATAGAAATTTAAGAAAATAAAGGGACCAAATTTAAACAATAAAGGAGTCGTTTTATTGTGAAATAAAAAAAGCGATGTATTATAACTTAAAAATAACATCGCTTTTATTTATTTCCTTAGACACTTCCATTTCTTGAGCAGTAGTTTATTGTCGTTACACAACATTTATAATAGAAACTATCTAAACGAAGCACGGGTCATTAAAATAAATTACTTCGGTTAAGATCAAATTTCCGCCCATTTCTAGCATTGCATCTCTAGCTTCTCTTTCAGTAGAAAATTCAAATATTTTAATACTTTCCTCCGTATGCAAGGTGATTACCCACATATAAAATGTCCCCGTTTCTTCTTAATTTTTATGACTTCGACAATAGTAGAAAGTTAATTTGCTTGAGCAGCTAGTTCTAAAATTTGATAATTTTCCTTTGTAAAAACAAAACCCTCAAGGATGGTTCTGGCTGTACGAACTACCTTTATTGCATTGATATGGCCGGCAAGCAAATCTACCTTTGTTTCCATAATTCCGGCAGGGTGTGCCAATCTAACAATTTCATGGTTAGGTATTACAATATCTGATAAAATAGTATCCCTCAGGAAAGCAGCCGCAGTTGTACAAATCGCGCCTGTAATCGCAAGCGCTTGATGCGGCTTTTGCATGGACATCATTCTGATTGTCAGATCCATATCCGACGCTTTTCTCATCGTACCTGTTGAATCAATATACTCCATTGGAGGGGCAATGATAGTCATTTTCGGTACGGCAGGAGATTTTTTAGTTGCGTCCTCTTTTTTAGAAAAGTGGCACATTTCAGCTGCTGCAGATCTAATTTCTTCTAAATCCATTAATTTTTCAGGAGTGTACTCGTTAGGCGATTCATTTCCAATAAGCCCCACATCCTGTGCTCTGACGAAAACAAGTGGATTGGCAACGTCAATAATCGAAATGGGTATGGTTCCATTTTTTGTTTCAATCCAGTCCAATGGTTTTCCGGTCGGAAAAAGCCTTCCGGTTACAGCCCCTTCCGAACGGGTGAAGGAAAGGTAAATAGGGGAACCTGTTCCCGGGACACCAGGGATTGAACAACTTCCTTCTGTTTGAACTTTCCCATTTTTTACTTCAACTTCAGATATAATTAACTTGTTTGTGTTTGTATTTAATATTTTGATTTTTGTAACTGGTTCAATTGGATGTACAAGACCTTGTTCAATTGCATAGGGCCCAACTGCAGAAGAAATATTGCCGCAATTACCACTAAAATCTACGAATTGATTATCAAGGCTTACCTGTGCAAAGGTATACTCAATGTCTACACCTTGAATAGTAGATTTTTTAATAATAGCAGCTTTACTAGTTAAGGAATTTGCACCGCCAAGCCCGTCAATTTGCCTTTGATCGGGACTGCCCATGATATCAAGAAGAAAGTCCTCCCAAATAGCACGATTTTCCGGCATGTGCTCATAATTGAGAAATACTCCCTTACTGGTTCCACCACGCATAATGACAACTGGGACTCTCATGTTACAAAACCACCTTTTTGATTTTTTGAAAAACTGTTGTTCTTTTGAAAACATAATATGATAAGCTAGATCATAAGTAAAATAGATAATTTTGTAGGAAAATACAAAAAAAAATTTATAACTCTATGAATGGAGGATTCCAATGGACGAGAAAGATTGGGTTGCGATCAAAGTTTTGTTCGAAGAAAAAAATATTAGCAGAGCATCGGAGCGGCTATATATTTCACAGCCAGCTTTAACCTACAGATTGAAGAATTTAGAAAAAGAGCTTGGAACGGAATTGTTTTATAAAATAAAAGGAGGGATTGAATTTACTTCAGAGGGTGTTTATTTAGCTGATTATGCAGAAGAAATGATAAAAAAACTTCAACAAACGAAAGATTACATCCTTAATATGAAGGAGGAAGTAAGAGGAACTTTGCGATTAGGAGTATCGAGTAACTTTGCACAATATAAGCTTCCTAAACTATTAAAGCAGTTCTCTACCGAATATCCTAATGTTCAATTTAGTGTTAATACGGGTTGGAGTACCAGTATTATGAACTTACTTAATGCTTCAAGTGTCCAATTGGGAATACTGCGCGGAAATTACGATTGGTATGGAGCTAAAACGATGCTCCACGAAGAAAGACTTTGTCTTATTTCCAAACGTGAGGTCGACATGAAAAAATTGCCGGAACTTCCCTTTATTCATTATCAAACAGACAGTTCCCTAAAAAATCTTATTAATGGCTGGTGGCACGACCGATTTACAGAACCGCCACTCGTAACAATGGAAACGGATCGACAAGAAACCTGCAAAGAAATGGTTAAAAATGATTTAGGAATTGCAATATTGCCTGAAATTTGTTTGCAACCCTCTGATAATTTATTTACTTATGGATTGTCTTACAAGAATGGTACACCTGTTTTAAGAAGTACGTGGTTAATGTACAATAAAGACGAATTGCAGCTAACAACTGTAAAAACTTTTATAAATTTTTTAAACCAAAATCCTAATTTATGAAAAAAGTGTAAGGAAAAGTTATACTTTTTTCTTGTCTTCACTCTATAAATCGCTTGCAATAAAATAAACGAACGGGATTATAAGTTTTTTTTTAGAAAATATTAAAAAAATATATATTTTACTTATTTTGATTGATGAAATATTCTAAAAATATAGTTTTCAGAGAATTAATAGGGTTGGAAATAACCATTATCTTTTTTTCTCTGGGTTTGTAAGCGATTTCTTTGATGGAGGGGATTTATATTATTACTTTTTTAGGAGTTTCAATGGTTGTCGTATTTACTTACTTGATTATGTCAAAGAGATTATCTCCGGTTATAGCCCTTGTAGTGGTTCCAATTGTCTTCGCATTAATTGGCGGCTTTGGCTTAAAGCTGGGAGATATGATGATGGAGGGTTTAAAGGTTGTTGCCCCTTCAGCGGCACTATTATTGTTTGCAATTCTTTTTTTCGGTATTTTAATTGATGCAGGATTGTTCGACCCGCTTATTAAGCAAATGTTAAGATTCGTAAAAGGGGATCCGGTAAAAATCGCCATTGGAACTGCAATCATTGCCTTGCTAGTTGCTCTTGACGGAGACGGTACAACTACACACATGATTACGATTTCAGCAATGCTGCCCTTATATTTGCGATTGGGCATGAGTCCACTAGTACTTGGGACTATATCAATGCTTTCTGTCAGTATAATGAGTGGTATGACTCCATGGGGAGGGCCTGCTACAAGGGCCATTGCCTCTTTGGGCCTTGACGCAAATGAATTTTTTCTCCCGCTCTTACCTACCTTGTTTGCTGGAATTGGAAGTATCCTTGTTACAGCCTATTTTCTAGGCAAAAAGGAACGAAAAAAAATTGGTGTAATTACTATAGAGCCACCTTCCAGAAACCTTTCAGCTATTCCTGAAGCCGCTATTGCGATTGAGATGCCAGGAAATATCAAGCGTCCCAAACTAATATGGTTCAATCTGCTGTTAACAATTGCGGTAATGGTTGTTTTGGTAATGGGAATATTACCGGCTCCGGTACTATTTCTTATTGGGTTTGTATTAGCTTGCCTGATCAACTATCCAAATTTGGAGCAACAAAAAGAGCGGATAATGGCACATGCAGGAAATGCGTTGACGGTTGTTACACTCGTTTTTGCAGCGGGAATCTTCACGGGTATTTTTTCTGGAACAAAGATGGTGGACGCAATCGCTCATTCACTCGTTTCGATTATTCCCGATTCTTTAGGGTCATTCTTTCCAGCAGTAGTAGCTCTGACAAGTATGCCTTTTACTTTCGTTTTGTCAAATGATGCTTATTATTTTGGAGTGTTACCAATCTTGGCGGAAGCGGGGTCCACATATGGGGTAGACCCATTAGAAATCGCCAGAGCTTCTGTATTGGGCCAGCCTGTACACTTTTTAAGCCCTTTAGTAGCCTCTACACTGCTATTAGTAGGAATGATTAATACCGACCTGGGAGAGTTCCAGAAGTCTGCATTTAAATGGTCTGTATTCTGCTCTTTCGTTATCATTATCGTTGCTATACTAACTGGTGCATTTAGTATTTTTTAATAATGAAAAAACCAGAGCTACTTTAGAAATTTGTAAAGGAGCTCTGGTTTTTTTAAATAATGGTGTTTATTTTATTGTATGACAAATAATTTTTACAATGGTTCTTGCAAAATTAAAAATAGTAAATAAACGGGTGTCATTGAGAAACTGTGATGCTGGTAATGGATCAATATAGTTAATCATACTTTTGAAATGGTAATCCCCCACTTTCGGAAGAATTTTTTCAAGGGCACTCCCAGGGGCGAGTGGTCCTTTGTTAAAATAAATAAAACCGACTTGGTTTTTTTCTCCCAAACAAGCATCAATACTGATAATTAACGGCTTTTTATGTTGCTTATGGATGTCTTTCAAAATATCCTTTAAGTTAAAGGCATGTACGGGTTCTTTCAAGGTTCCGTATATATGATATGGAACATCGCTTTCTCTAAGCATCGTACCCACTAGTGGTCCCAGTGAGTCTCCGACATATCGATCTGAGCCAATACATAGAAAAACAATTTCCCTATTGTCAAGGATAGAGCGTGTGATGATTTCTTCGATAATTCCTGAAGAGACCTCAATTTCTTTTTCTTCCATCATTTCCTTCACTTTGATTTTAAATAGAGTGTTCCCTTGTTCTGAGTTTCCTTGATAATTATAAAAAGGACACATTTCAGTTCCCCCAAATGGCATGTAACGTATTTTTAAAAATGTATGTAAAACAATTATATCAACTTAAGCTTCTTTCAAGTAAGTTAAACTTTGGTACGATGGGAAGAATTCTTTTTTAATCCCAATCTCACAACAATTCCAAAAGAAATATTAGAATTAAACACAGTTGCGGCTTTTTATGAATTTCTGAAAGAATTTTATTTTAAAAGGATTCCCTAACTAACGAATTATAGTTATAGTAGAAAGAATTAGGTAATTTATACTGTAAGTTTCAGTGAATAAAAAGAAAAATCTTGAATTTTCAGGAAAATGGATTGACACATTTTATCGAAAAATGATATAAACACAATAAGAATTTTAATAAATAAACGTATTAAAGGTAAAATAATTTTAGTATGTGGGAAAATAGGGGGAGTTACATCATGGGACAACGTAGTAAAATTTTAGATTGTACGATTCGGGATGGTGGTTTGGTTAATAATTGGGATTTCAGCGTCGAATTTGTTCAAGACCTGTATAATGGACTAAGTGAAGCTGGCGTTGAATATATGGAGATTGGTTACAAAAACTCACCAAAGCTTCTTAAAGCAACGGAACCCAATCCATGGAGATTTCTTGACGATAACTTCCTAAAAGAAATCATTCCTGAGAAAAAGTTTACGAAGTTATCTGCTTTAGTAGATATTGGTCGTGTAGACCCTAATGACATCCTGCCACGCGAACAGAGTGTTTTAGATATGATCCGAGTCGCTTGCTATATCCGAGAAGTGGACAAGGGCTTGGAACTTGTTAAAATGTTTCATGATTTGGGGTATGAGACTACCCTTAACATTATGGCGTTATCAAGTGTACCTGAAAAGCAACTAATTGAAGCTTTTGAATTGGTACGAAACAGTCCTGTAGATGTTGTGTATATCGTTGACTCCTTTGGAAGCTTAGATCCTGCTGATATTGAACATCTCGTGAAAAAGTTTAAAGATTTGGTGCCTAACAAAGAACTTGGAATTCATACACATAACAATATGCAGTTAGCGTTTGCCAATACAATCGCTGCAATGCGAAGTGGAGTTACTTTCTTGGATTCCTCTGTATATGGTATGGGTCGTGCAGCCGGTAACTGTCACACAGAGCTTCTTGTTAGCTACATTCAAAAAACAAGCTATGAGCTTAAGCCTGTTCTTGGTATTATTGAAAAACATATGCTGGAAATGCGTCAAAAATGGGAGTGGGGCTATATCATTCCTTACATGATTTCCGGTGTATTGAATGAACATCCACGTGTTGCAATGGCATACCGTAATACTGAGGATCGTGATAAGTTCGTTGATTTCTATGATAAGGTTACGTCACCAGAAGTGGAAATGGCGACCGTTACAAAATAATTAGGATTGTGAAATCGATTAGGTATCCAAGTAAAAACCCTTCTTCCAACCTAAGGGAAGAAGGGTTTTTCGATGTATTTAAATGCCGCCCCATACGCTTTCAGCAATTTTTACGATATGCTTTATCTTTTTCCATTGTTCCTCTTCTGTTAAAACATTTCCTTCTTCTGTGCTGGCAAATCCGCACTGAGGGCTTAATGCCAAGTTTTCTAATGGAATCGATTGACTTGCTTCATTAATTCTTGCTTTAATCGTTTCGGGATCTTCTAATTCAGGGAATTTAGAGGTAATTAATCCTAATACAACGGTTTTGTCATCACGTTTAAAGCTTTTAAGTGGTTCAAAATCACCTGAACGATTATCATCATATTCCAAGAATAAGCCATCTACATTTAAATTTGCAAAAATTGCATCAGAGATTTGATCGTATCCTCCGCTCGTTATGAAAGTAGATCGGAAGTTACCACGACAAATATGCATCGTAATTAATAAATCATTAGGCTTCTTAGCAATGGCATCATTTAAGCAGCGTACTCTAGTATCGATAATGTCTTGTACATCCATGCCAAGTTTTTCAACAACAGCCTTAATCCGTTCTTCGGAAACAAAATCAATCCAGGAAGTATCGTCTAATTGTAAGTAACGGCAGCCCGCATCATAGAAAGCTTGAATGGCCTTTTGGTAAGCTGTTACTGTATCATGGTAGAACTGCTCTGTGTCGCCATTGTAATACTCATCGCCCTGAATTCTTGTGAATAACATATTGGGGCTTGGAATGGAGAACTTAGCAACTTGAGTTCCATCACCGTATTGATCAACGGCATGCTTTAGGAATTTGAAGTGCTCTAACATATAATGACCATTAAAGTCGATTTTACCAACTACCTTAATTGCTTTATTTTTTGTTTTGGCACCTTTGAAGTTACTTACATACTCCGCTTCGAATTCCTCAACACCTTCTAAACCAGCTAAAAAGTCTAAATGCCACCATGCACGTCTAAACTCACCATCCGTGATGGATTTAAGGCCTGCCTCAATTTGTTTCTGTACCAGTTTTTCAATTTCTTTATCCTCTATCACCTTAAGGGCTGCATGATCGATTTCCCCGTTTGCATATGCTTTTCTTGCTGCTTTAATCTGTTCCGGTCTTAGAAAACTACCGACATGGTCTGCTTTAAATGGAGCCTTGACTAGTGTTTTGGTCATAATTAATTTCCTTCTTTCAATAAAAATTAAAAACCCCTCTTCATAAATAAGAAGAGGGGGGCATAAACGTAATCGATTCTCTTCTTATCTTCTAGCAAAACGCTACTGGAATTGGCACAGTACAAAAAGTCTGCTGCCGAGGTTTCAAAGGGCCAGTCCCTCCACCTCTCTTGATAAGAATATTCTAAAATATTTAACTAATATTTACGTTACACCTGTTCTAGTATTCTGTCAACATTTTTGTGAAGTGTTTAACAAAGTAATATCAGTTATGTAAAGCCCATGCTAGTGTCCAGCCTTATTTCTTTTAGTGGCTATTTTCGCTTATGGAATGGGAATCCTAACACATAAAAACCCTCCAAAAAGGAGGGGAATCGTACTCCAATATGAAGCTATTTAATCTTGCTGTACAATCAAGGATTATTATTTTTCGCCTTACTTCCTGCCCAAATCGCTAAAATTAGAAGGATAACTCCAAAAATGATGCTGTTCCATAAGGCGCCGGTGTTATCAGTAAAGTTGTATACCCACGGAGAGAAAAATACCCATATACCAATTAAACCTGTAAGCCATAGCTGCCACATCAAATATCGACCCCTTCCAAAAGAAGATTCGAATATTGGAGTACTTACCTTATCCTATTCACCTTTTTTGAAAAACATTACTTAAACGTTAAAAACAATTTTTATACTGTCTTCAGCAATTAAGAAAAAATGCGTAATTCATTGCATACAATTTTACACATGCCTTGGCTAATCATTAATGTTAATATGAGAAATTCAGTTTATAATGTCTCAATGTTGTGACATTGTCTGGAGGTTAAGATATTTGGAGAATCAAAGAATGAATTCGATCCTGTTATTATTTGTGGTGTTTGGCGGCTTTTTTATCTTTGGTTTATCGGAAAATGTAAAAGGCCCTGCTCTGCCGGTCATGCAATCCGAATTCAAACTGCATGAATCTCAGCTTGGTTTCTTGCTTGCCTTAAATTCTTTTGGGTATCTGCTGGCGTGCTCATTTACTTCAAACCTGTCCAATAAGATCGGAATTAAATGGATAGGAATCCTTGCATTTGCCTCGATGACATTGTAGGATATTTTCATGTTCTTGTCTAAGGGGTATACATCATTAACGCTATCTTATTTTATGTTATATCTGGGAAACGGCATACTCGAGATTGGGCTTGGAATCATGGCTGCCCGCATATTTACTAAGAACACGGGGACAATGATGAACCTTGCCCATTTTTTTTATGGCCTCAGTTCAATCGGGGCTCCTATTTTGGGTGCTTCCATGATGGGATGGAATGTTTTGAATGGGGAACTTGACTGGCGAGGTATGTATTTAATGGTTCTTTCACTATCCATTTTGCCCATCATTCCTTCATTTTTTGGAAGGTTTCCAGAGGAACATCAAAAAGATGGTGAATCCACATCGTTTCGAAATCTGATTCGGGATCCGATTGCTTGGAAGATTGTGGCCATCCTTTCGTTTGGAGTGGTGTCTGAAATATCAATCGGAAGCTGGCTTGTTTATTATTTGGAAAATGCTTATGATTGGTCATTAAATAGAGCATCGGGAATGCTTTCGTCCTTTTTTCTGTTCTTTACCCTTTCAAGGCTGTTTGCCGGACCCATCACGGATAAAATTGGATATACCCTTTCCATTATGTTTTTTTCTGCTTTTTCTGGTGTATCCAGCCTTGCTGCCATTTTCAGCGGAGAAAAAGGGGCCATTCTTTTTGCCATTGCAGGTATTGGGATTGCTCCAATTTATCCGACCGTTATGGCGTTGCTTGCCAAACAATACTCTAAAGGAGTAGGGACAGCGATCACTTTTACGGTAACTCTCTTAGGAATTTCCAGTATAATGGGAAATTTGCTTGTCGGTTTTATCATTGATTTTTTCAATCGGGTATGGGGGCAGAGGAGTGCAGGAGGTGAACTAATTGGCCTTCAGGCTGGTTATGTGTTTATCGCAGGATTGGCCATACTATGCTCAGTTTGCAGCGTATCTTTATATAAAACCCTTCGAAACCTTAATAAGGTTGAAGGAAAGGTAAAAGGTTCAGAAATCGGATTCTGAACCTTTTTATAATAAAGGAATTTAACCTAATGATTCAGTTTATAAATTTCCCGAGCCATTGATTCTAAAATATAAATAACAGGTACCTGTGTTGTAATATTCGATTCTTCAAAAACTTCCTCTGTTACATAATAAGCAATGTTGATATCAGAGATTTTTGCAATCGTTGAGAATTTATTGTTTGTAATACTAATAATTTTACTGCCTTCCTGTTTAAGCTGGTTAAGATGCGCGACGGTAAAATTATTTTCTCCAGATACAGATAAAGCAATGGTGACACTGTTAAACATGAGCTTGGAGTGAATCGGAAAGTGTGGATCCTTAATATACAAAGAAAATTTCCCTAAGCTTGAGAAATATCTTGCACCATATTCAGCAAGAATACCAGAGCTCCCAATTCCAATAAAAATAACATTATCTGCCTCGGAAACAAGCCTTGCAGCCTCGCTAATTTTTTCTTCTAAATCGCCCTTTAATGTTCGCTCAAAAAAATCAACTACCGATTGTTGAGAACTCTTTACTATCGTTTTTTTTTGCTCTTTTGACAGCATTTTAAGCTTTACTTTAAATTCGGAAAATCCCTCACAATTAAGTTTCCTGCAAAAACGTAAAATTGTTGCTGTCGATACATGGGTTTCATCTGCCAGTTCACGAATTCGCATATAAGCCACTTTCTCACTATTTTGACTAATATAGTTGTATAAAGAAGTCTCTAGTTCATTAAATGAAGCGATAATCTCATTTGAAAACATGGATTAAGTATTCTCCTTTATTAAAAAATGGATAATCGCATTTTAACATACATATTCAATGGAAAACACTGTGTTACATTAATGTAACAAGTTACTTCTTTTGTTATTAAAAACTAGATAATCTGCATTTATTTACTAGCCTACTAAACGTAGTTATCATTTTATTGTAGTCTTTGTTTTTATTTTAAAAGGAAGAGAATTAATAAATTCACTTAAAAAACAAATATTAATGATGGAATAAATTTTGGAGGTACTTAGAATGAAAAAATATGATTTTCCCGAAGGGTTCCTATGGGGAGGGGCTACTGCGGCCAATCAAATAGAAGGCGGTTTTAATGAAGGGAACAAAGGACTAAATATTGCCGATGTCCTTCCAGGTGGAAAAGAGCGGTATAAAATTTTACTAAACCCAGGTTTTGATTTTGAGATCCACCCTGATCAATATTACTATCCAAATCATGAAGCAATTGACTTCTACCATCGATATAAAGAAGATATTGCCTTGTTTGCCGAAATGGGGTTCAAAGCCTTCAGGATGTCGATTGCCTGGACGCGAATTTTTCCAAACGGCGATGAGGTAGAGGCAAATGAGGAAGGGCTGGCATTTTACGACTGTGTGTTTGATGAATTGAATAAACACGGTATTGAACCAGTTGTAACCATTTCCCACTATGAAATGCCTCTGCATTTGGTAAAAGAATATGGCGGTTGGAGAAGCCGGAAAGTGGTGACGTTCTTTGAAAGATATGTAAAAACCATTTTTAACCGATACAAAAATAAAGTAAAGTACTGGATGACTTTTAATGAGATCAATAGCAGTTTGGTGATGCCGATACAAGGTCTTGGTTTTTCCATTCAAAAAGAACAGGATAGATACCAGCCTACCTTCCAGGCCTACCATCATCAATTTCTTGCCAGCGCTCTTGCGGTTAAAATGTGTCATGAGATTATTCCGAATTCCAAAATTGGCTGTATGATTCTTTTTGCACCTGTTTATTCCTTTGATAGCAATCCAGAAAATGTGATGTATGCCCTTCAGGAAGAACAGCTTTTTAATTATTATTGTACGGATGTGCAAGTACGGGGGGAGTATCCGGCGTTTATTAATCGCTACTTTAAAGAACATCATATTGAATTAGAAATTCAAGAAGGTGACTTGGAATTAATGAAAGAAGGGACGGTTGATTATATCGGCTTTAGTTATTACATGTCCCGTACAGAGAAGAAAGCGAAGACGGATGAGGATAGTTCGGAAGGGAATATTATTGGCGGCATTAGAAATCCATTCTTAAAAACAAGTGACTGGGGCTGGGAGATCGACCCAGTCGGATTACGCATTACATTAAACAAATTATACGACCGCTACCAGAAGCCGCTGTTTGTTGTCGAAAATGGGTTAGGCGCCTATGACAAGGTAGAAGAAGACGGCACAATAAACGACGACTATCGAATTAACTATCTTCGTGAACATATTCAAGCAATGGGTGAAGCTATAGAAGATGGGGTTGAATTAATGGGCTATACAAGCTGGGGCTGTATTGATATGGTAAGTATGTCGACAGGCGAGTTCTCGAAACGGTATGGGTATATTTATGTAGACAAACATGACGATGGCAGCGGTACATTAGAACGCAAAAAGAAAAAATCCTTCTTCTGGTATAGGGATGTTATCTCTACAAATGGAGAGAAACTTTAATTTTTCAACAAAAAGAGTGCTTAAATCTAAATGGATTAGGCGCTTTTTTGTTGAAGTTAAAATGGAATAACGCGGATGAAAGAACTTAAGCTTATATTAAGGTTCTCCCATTAAGATGGAAAACAGATAGAGACAAAATTTAAATTTGGGGGAATTAACTTGAAAAAGAATTATACAAGAATTGTTCTGGATTTATTAATGGCAATCACTTTTGTGTTGTTAATGGATCCAAGGGTATTAAATGGTTTACCTTTTCATGAAGTGGCAGGTTTGGTAATCGGAGTAGCGATTCTTACACATATCGGATTGAACTATCGCTGGGTGATTAATACAACTAAAAAGATTTTCGATTCTAAACTTCCTAAAAAAACAAAATTTAGTTATTTGTTAAATATCCTGCTTTTAATTTCTATGGCTACCGTCATTATTACAGGTATATTTATTTCAAGGGTAGTTTTTCCAAATCTTGCGGTACAAAGTGGACACTCGATTCGAGGAATCCACAGTTTCTCAGCAGACGTAACGCTTGCATTAGTGGGCCTTCATGTTGGGGTCCATTGGCAATGGGTAATGAGTATTTGTAAAAAGGCGTTTAAATCAAAAGATGGAAAACTTAGAAAAGGGGTAATTGCAACAGTAGTCCTATCCATCGCCCTTTTAGCAGGCGGAATTCAATTGTTTTCCGCAACAGCTTCTTCAAATATTGCTGATTTTGCACCTAAACAAATACAACAAAGTGAGCAGGCATCTAACAATGGGAATACAGGGATAACAACAAATACAGTACAGGGACAGCCTAGTGGAGATTTTCGTGAAGGAAAATTTCATGGAAAAGATGGACATGGTGGCAGCAGCAACCCGTTTCGTGATGTTCTAAATTATTTTGCGATTTGGGCGGCCATCATCATACCAACTTATTATTTTGAAAGGCGAAACCTGACGAATAAACGAAAATCAAGAAACTTAAATCTTCAAAATTAGTAATCAAGGTTCAACAACTATTGAAATCAATCATCTTTCACACGATCCAAGAAAAAGTGAAAGAAGGCACATTTTATGTTGCCATAAAGGTTCTAGCCCTCCTATTAAAGCAGGGCTATTTTTTTATGGATATTAAATTCCACACATGAACTAAATGAACAAAATATATTTTATTTATGAAAAAAACTTAATTTGGGAAACGTTCTCACTTCAGAATATTTTGATTATACTTTATTTGCAATTAAAAGAGGTGAAAACAATCTTGAAGGAGTGGAAAACTTATGTGGGTCATTACTGTCTATTTAAAAGAAGAAATTACCATGTTTGAATTTAATAACGAAAAAGAAGCAAGAGAAGCTTTTGGCAACGTACAGGGTTATAAGGTTCTATCTGAGGTTATTTACTATAACGACATTGAAAATTCACTGCACCTTCTTCAAACATAGATTGTAAAGTAGACAGCTGTGTGTCCCCTTTTGCTTTGTAGAAATATAGGGCAGGACAAACATCCATTTTAACTGACATGTTATATTACCATTTCCTTTAAAGGATAAAGATGCATATTAATATTGTAAACAACCTTAAGGAGGTGCGTTTACTATGTGCGGATGGTGCGGTTGTGGTGGTTATGGCTATGGCGGATTCGGTGGATATGGAGGATTTAGTCCATTTGTTTTAATTGTTGTATTGTTCATTCTTTTAATTATTGTTGGAGCAAGCAGTTTCTATTAATAACACACAGAAAATGAGGTGGTCTGGATAAGACACCTCATTTTTCTGTGTTTCAATGGGTGTATCATCTCAATATTGTAATCATTTCACAATTTTATGAATAAATATTGAGGAATGAACGATAAAGGAGAGGATTAAACTGACTCCAACGGTATTGCTTGTTGTAGTAATCTCATCCCTTGCCTACATTTTTGGAGGTTTTCTCGTTTTATTTAGGAAAAATTGGTCGGAAAAAACCTTATTGTCCTTGGTCGCACTTAGCGCTGGTTTATTGATATCCATTGCTCTTTTGGATTTAATTCCTGAAGGACAAGAAGGCCTAGAACATAGTACTTTGTTTGTCCTAATTGGTTTCCTTATTATGTATTTTATCTTTCTGCCAACAACAACAAACGGGAAAAATGGGTTAGAAAACAGTGATAATGCAACCATAAGGGGATTATCTATTGGAATGCTGCTTCACAATTTTTTTGAGGGGTTATCTATCGGGATCAGTTATTCTGCATCTTTTGAATTAGGTGTCTTTGTTTCAATCGCACTGGTAATTCATAAAATTCCAGAGGGACTTTCTTATACTTCCGTTATGCTTGCTTTTTTAAATGGCCGCAGAAAAACGACAATTTATCTTATCGTTCAAGGAATTTTCACTTGGTTAGGAGCAGGATCTGCAATTTTAGTATCTGGGCTTAAAGATTATCAAGAACAAATTGTGGCCATAGGCTTATCCATAACAGCCGGAATTTTCCTATATCTTTGTGGAACATTATTATTGCCATTAATTAATCGTGGAACCTTTAAAATTACACCATGGTTCTTTTTAGGTGGAATCTTACTTTATTTCGTGTTACATAGTATATTTTAGTAGTTTAAATGGGGGACTGCTTCGTGCTTCGGCGGTCCCTTCTTATTGGACTAACGGAAAATTTATATAATTGGAACGGAGTAACAATAGTTTATGCAGTATGGCACTTAATTAAAACAGCCTAGCCCTTACTAAAGGCTGTTATTTTTTTGTGTCTAGTACGCTCTCTACTGTATCGATTTCATTATTTCTTTTTCTTTGCTTCCTTTAAGCAATATCTTGGCTTCAATTAGTGGTGGTGGCATTAGCAATGCAATTAAATCCGGCGGAACTGGTCACATGGCTTTGGCGTTATTGCTATTATTGACCTGGTCGATTTCAACGGGACTTAGCCCATTCTCAGGTCTTAATGTAATGGTCAGCCGTTTTGCCGGTGTTTCAGGAGTACAAACAGGTCTACGGCTAAATGGCCTCCATCTCTCTATTTTAGCCTTAATTGGCATCACTATTATCTCCTTAATCGATTAGAGAGGAAGAAAAACATCCTTCACTGTATTAGTGAAGGATGTTTTTTTTAGAGGGCATCTCAATTATGAGGAATGTCTCATTTTACATCTCACGAATCCTAGTAAGCCAGGTTTAGGAATTGAAGTCGATTCGATTAAATTTTAAAGGCAAATGAACTTTATAAAAACATGGGATTAGGTTTCTGTGACGATGCGGCCGAAATGCAATAGTTAATTTCAGGCTGGAAATTTGATAATAAGCTTCCGTGTCTTGTACGATAAAAAATGGGGTGACTAAAACGTCACATTCCATTGTTTGAACAAGAAATTTAGGAAAAGGACAGATTGTGATGAAATTTGTGCTAGCGCCAGATTCATTTAAGGAAAGTATGACTGCGAAGAATGCTGCCCTTGCAATGGAAAAAGGAATCAAAAAGGTTTTTCCTAATGCAGAATGTGTCATTGTTCCGATGGCAGATGGCGGGGAAGGTACTGTGGAATCCCTTGTGAGTTTGTCAAACGGCGAGGTCATCAAAGCAGAAGTAATCGGGCCATTAGGAAAAACTGTTACAGCAGAATATGGCCTTTTAGATGGAGGACAAACCGCAGTTATTGAAATGGCAAGTGCAAGTGGATTAGGACTTATTAAACTCGAAGAACGAAATCCACTATTAACGACTACTTATGGGACGGGTCAATTAATTAAGCATGCACTCGATAAGGGTGTGAGCCGTTTTTTAATAGGAATTGGCGGAAGTGCTACCAATGATGGCGGAATGGGAATGCTTCAGGCACTTGGAGTTTCTTTTAAGGATCAAGGTGGAAAAGAGCTTCCATTTGGCGGGGGCGCATTGGACCAATTACATTCGATTGACATAAGTGGATTGGATGAACGGCTTAAAACGGCAAAGATTGATGTCGCTTGTGATGTAACCAACCCCTTAATTGGTGATAATGGTGCGTCAGCCATTTTTGGGCCACAAAAAGGGGCAAATTCGGAAATGGTGAAACTCCTTGACCAAAATTTGGCTTATTTTGCCCAAGTCATAAAGACTCAATTGCAGCTCGATATTGCATACATTGAAGGTGCAGGAGCGGCTGGCGGACTTGGCGCGGGATTATTGGCGTTTTTAAATGCCCGACTAAAAAAAGGGATTGAACTTGTCATCGAGTATACGGGACTTGAGGAGAAAATCATAGGGGCGAATTACGTTTTTACAGGAGAAGGCAGCATTGATGGTCAGACCTTGTTCGGTAAAACACCGTACGGAGTGGCTGGAGTTGCAAAGAAACACTCCGTTCCTGTAATAGCTTTTGCCGGTAGAATTGGCAATGGTGTTGAGGTTTTATACAATAATGGATTTAACGCCATTATCGGTATCTTAAAAGAGGTTACCCCACTCGAGGAAGCTCTCAAATCAGGCCAAGAAAACTTAGCTTTTGCTGCAGAAAATATTTGTCGAGTGTTAAAGGGATAAAGAAAACACAATCGCAGCTCGTATACAAGCGCCGTTTTGTGTTTTATCCGCTGAAAAGTAGTTTACTTTGTAAAAATCTGCTGAAAAATTTACAGGTGAATTTGCCTAATGATTTTTTATACGATAATTATTCAATTAAAATATGGTCGCTTTAAAAATTAGCTAATGTTGAAGTTAATGATTAACTGAATACCCACCTAAATATTAAAACATTTTAATATCCGAAATTTCACATCGTATTTATCGAGGATTCTCGCAGAATAAAGCTTTCGTTGCGAAAGCATTTAGAATTAAGTTAACAAAGTAAGGTAAATTCTGCTGTATGTTTTGCAGCGTTTTTGTATTTACAAAAAAAAACCTTGATTTCTCAAGGTTTTGTACGTCCCGAAGAGGATTCGAACCTCCGACCTACAGTTTAGGAAACTGTTGCTCTATCCTGCTGAGCTATCGGGACAAAGTGGAACTTAATTATTTTGTTTGCACACCCAAATTTTACTCATATCCCGTCCTGCCCTCAGAATGATTAATCAAGAAGCAGTTCGGTCAGTACGCTGAAGCATATTCATGGAAGCAAATTCATTCGTGCTGAGCTATCGGGACATATTTTTTGGAACGTCTTTAAGTATAATGAATTGGATAAAAAAGGTCAATAAAAAGTTCTTTTATTTACATGTTGCCTGACGACATGTGAAGTTTTCAGACCTCTTTCTCTAAAAATTAGCCAAACAATCAAGCTAAAAGTAATGAGCAGACCTTCCATCGATAAGATATACCAAGGGTAGGGGCCGAGGATATCCAATAAACTGGCGGTAGTAGGTTTATAACTTAAAAACATATAATTACCGCCTACCAGTTTATTGGTCAATATGACGAATGGCAATAGCACATTTAGAAACACAAAGAGTTTGACTACAGACCAGATGGTGGGCCTGTATTCGTGCACCCAGGTGAAATACAATGGCACCCAAATAATCATTAAGTGCGTGTAGAAAAAATGAAAAAAGCGAAAATGCGGAAAATCGAAATGTAATACCGGTGTAATGAGTGCCTGAGTTGCACCGAGCAATGCTGTGAAGAGTAAAATTTCATAGATTATTTTTTTGCGAGTAAGCAGGAGTAAAACGGTTAAGATTAGACTGATGTTGCAAAGCTCAAGAGGCAGAGCGGAGCTGAGTTCCCAGCTACCATTTATAAGCATCCAGATATGATAAATGATTTCAAAGGCTAATAGGGCTAACGCTGTTCCAATTTCTGCCGTTCTCCACTTTATTTTGTTTCGGAAAAAGTAAATCCAAGCTGCACCAAGAATCAGGATAGTGAGGATTGCCAAATGGCTGACTGTATACATTTCAAAGACATATCCATTATTACTGCCTCCAAACCATTTCGGCATACACCCACCCCAATTCTCTGTATTTTTCTATATAAAATTATATGCAGGTGGATCGAATGGCTAGACTAGGTTAAAAGGTCAATGTTTTATTTATAAAATTCTTTACCGCAGCCTTTTATAAAAGGTTTATCTGCGATACCGCCCCGCTCGCTATGAATACCCCCAAAAACTAACTTGGTAATTTCCACATGTGCCCCACACCATTCCAATATGATATAATAGTTTGTCGAAGATACTCGAAATGATGAAAACGTGGAGGTCATTATGGCAGCTGGATATACGCCGATGATACAACAATATTTAGCAGTAAAGGCAGATTATCAGGATGCCTTTTTATTTTTTCGCTTAGGCGATTTTTATGAAATGTTCTTTGATGATGCTATTAAAGCATCGCAAGAATTAGAGATTACGTTAACGAGCCGGGAAGGCGGGACGGAAGACCGGATTCCGATGTGCGGCGTTCCGTACCATTCTGCGGCCAACTATATTGAACAATTAATCGGTAAGGGCTATAAAGTAGCCATTTGTGAACAAACCGAAGACCCGAAACAGGCCAAAGGGGTTGTCCGCCGTGAAGTCGTGCAGCTGATCACCCCTGGGACCGTGATGGAGGGAAAAGGGTTATCAGATAAAGAGAACAACTATATTGCTTCGATTACCGCTTTTGATGATCAAACCTATGGTTTTGCCTACAACGATATTTCAACAGGTGAAAGCAAAGTAACATTACTTTCAAACAACTTTGAAGAAGTACTCAATGAAATCGCAGTATTAAGTGCCAAAGAAGTAGTAGTGAGGAGCGATTTTGCTGGGGATCTTCAAAAGAAAATGCGTGAACGAGATGTTTTGGCGATTTCTTTTGAGGATAATAGTTCAATAGAAATGAATTTTGCTGGGCTGCTGGAGGACTTAAACCAAGATAAATTGAAACAAACTGCAGCAAGGCTTTTTAACTATTTGTACCGCTCGCAAAAGCGCAGCCTCGACCATCTTCAACCCGTGACAACTTATCAAATCCATCAATATATGAAAATTGATTATTATTCAAAGCGAAATCTTGAGTTAACAGAAACCATCCGTTCAAAAGGGAAAAAAGGATCCTTATTATGGCTTTTGGATGAAACGATGACCGCAATGGGGGGCCGCATGCTCAAGCACTGGATTGACAGGCCTTTGATTAATAAAGAGGAAATTGTGCATCGACATACCCTTGTTGATGTCCTGATTAATCACTATTTTGAGCGCCAAGAGCTTCGTGAAAAAATGAAAGAAGTTTACGACCTAGAACGTTTAGCAGGCCGCGTTGCGTTCGGGAATGTAAATGCTAGGGACTTAGTCCAATTAAAACGTTCCCTGCTCCAAGTCCCATTTTTAAAACAAATCTTACAAAACATGCAAAACCAAGAAATGATTCAAATTGCGGAATCTCTTGATCCTTGTGAAGAAGTAACCGATTTGTTAGAGCAGGCGATTGTCGAAAATCCGCCGCTTTCGTTAAAAGAAGGAAACATCATCCGCGATGGTTATCATGAACAATTGGATCAATACCGGGATGCGAGCCGCAACGGGAAAACGTGGATTGCCCAATTGGAACGGGAAGAGCGTGAAAAGACGGGCATTAAATCCTTGAAGGTCGGTTATAATCGCGTTTTTGGCTATTATATAGAAGTAACCCGTGCGAATCTGCATCTGTTACAAGAAGGGCAGTACGAACGGAAACAAACGTTAACAAATGCTGAACGATTTATTACACCGGAATTAAAGGAAAAAGAAGCGTTAATTTTACAAGCGGAAGAAAAATGTGGGGAGCTCGAATATGAGCTATTTACCGAAATTCGTGAAATTGTAAAAGAGCAAATCCCAAGGCTGCAGGCTTTGGCTAAAGCAGTCAGCGAGCTCGATGTCCTACAGTGCTTTGCACAGGTAAGCGAGGAGCGCCGTTATGTGAAGCCGAAATTTTCAGATGAACGTCGTGTTGTGATTAAGGATGGCCGTCACCCGGTTGTCGAAAAAGTTCTCAACTCACAAGAATATGTTCCGAATGACTGCTTTATGGATGGTGATCGCGAAGTTCTTCTCATCACAGGACCAAACATGTCCGGTAAAAGTACGTACATGCGTCAAATTGCGTTAACGGCAATTCTTGCGCAGATTGGCTGTTATGTACCGGCAGAGGAAGCTGTCCTGCCGATTTTTGATCAAGTGTTTACCCGGATCGGGGCGGCAGATGATTTAATTTCTGGGCAGAGTACATTCATGGTAGAAATGCTTGAAGCCAGAAATGCGATTGTCAATGCAACACAAAACAGCTTGATTCTGTTTGATGAAATCGGCCGCGGAACTTCCACATATGATGGAATGGCGTTGGCACAAGCGATCATTGAATATATTCATACCCGAATTGGGGCGAAAACACTTTTTTCAACGCATTATCATGAACTAACCGTTTTAGAAGAAGAACTATCCAAATTGAAAAATATTCATGTTAGTGCGATTGAGCATAATGGCAAGGTAGTTTTCCTTCATAAAATTAAAGAAGGACCTGCGGATAAGAGTTACGGGATTCATGTAGCCCAGTTGGCGGAACTGCCGCCGGAATTGATTGATCGGGCAAATGAGATATTGACGGCGTTAGAGCAGCCGGATATTCAGGCAATTCCAAGGAAATCGGAGGCTCATGTAATTCAGGCTGCTCCGGCAAAACCTGATACAGTGGTGGAACAGCCGGCCCAGTTATCCTTTTTCGACGAACCTGCTGAGAAGAAGAAAACAGACCTATCTTCAAAAGAAAAACGTGTGTTAGATAAAATTAAAGAAATAGATTTATTGGATGTAACACCACTTCAGGCGATTAATTTGTTGTACGAGCTCCATAAAAAGTTGAAATAGGGGGTGACGTAAATGGGCAAGATTATTCAATTGGATGATATCCTGTCCAATAAAATTGCCGCGGGAGAAGTTGTTGAACGACCTGCATCTGTTGTAAAAGAGTTAGTGGAAAATGCGATTGATGCCGGAAGTACGGTAATTGAAATTGAGGTTGAAGAAGCGGGTCTTGCGAAAATCCGTATTACGGATAATGGCTACGGGATTGAAGAAGACGATGTGTTAATCGCATTTCAGCGCCATGCCACAAGTAAAATTAAGAATGAAAGTGACCTCTTCCGAATCCGGACACTAGGGTTCCGCGGCGAAGCCCTGCCAAGTATCGCATCCGTTGCAAGGTTAGAGATGAAAACTTCAACAGGAGAAGGTGCCGGAAATCGAGTCTTAATTGAAGGCGGAAAGGTCGAAGTGTTTGAAAAAGCATCAAGCCGCCGCGGTACTGATATCACGATTACGGATTTATTTTTCAACACGCCTGCTCGCTTGAAATATATGAAAACCATCCACACTGAGCTTGGGAATATTACGGATGTGGTCAATCGTTTGGCGCTTTCGCATCCAGAGGTGGCCTTTCGCTTAATTCATAATGAACGGAAATTGCTGCAAACGAACGGAAACGGTGATGTTCGTCAAGTTTTGGCGTCCATATATGGTCTAGGGATTGCTAAACAGTTGGTGCCAATAACAGGAACGTCACTTGATTATAAAATTAGCGGTTTTGCTTCCATGCCGGAAGTAACGCGGGCATCACGAAACTATATCTCAACGATGATCAATGGACGTTTTATTAAAAACTATCCATTGGCGAAGGCCATTCAAGAAGGCTATCATACATTGCTGCCGATTGGGCGCTTTCCGATTGTCCTTCTAAACATTGAGATGGATCCACTGCTGGTTGATGTGAACGTGCACCCTTCGAAAATGGAGGTTAGGATTAGTAAGGAAGCGGAGTTAAATGAGCTGGTGACATCGATCATCAAAGAGATGTTTAAATCGAAGATTCTAATTCCTACTGCTTATACGGTTGCAAAAAAAGAACTGCCGAAGTCGGAGCAGACTTCATTGGTTCTGGATGAGGGAACAAGGGAAATACCAGCAGCGAAGGTAATGGAGCCGCAGCCTATTCCGGCTCCGGTAATTCAAGAAACCCGACCTCGGCTGGAACCATCATTTTTTAATCATCCGATTCAAAAAGAACCGGAAACCTGGGATTTTCCAGAATCGTTTAAAGAATTTCATGAAGAACCTGTCGAGCAGGAGATGGAAGAAGATACGTTCTGCGAACCGCCTGAGGTTGAAGAGCAAAATGAAAGCCGGGTTCCGCGAATGTACCCGATTGGGCAAATGCACGGAACGTATATTTTTGCCCAAAATGAAAATGGCTTATATATAATCGATCAGCATGCCGCCCAGGAGCGGTTAAAGTATGAATACTTCCGTGAAAAGGTTGGACAGGTTGCTTCTGAATTGCAGGAAATGCTGGTTCCGTTAACCTTTGAATATTCCACAGATGACTTTTTAAAGATCAATGAAAACATCCATGAACTTGAAAATGTCGGTGTTTTTCTTGAAGAGTTTGGATTAAATAGTTTTATTGTCCGTTCTCACCCGCAATGGCTGCCAAAGGGTGAGGAGAAGGAAATCATTGAAGAGATGATTGAGCAGCTGCTTTCGATGAAAAAGGTGGATATAAAAAAATTGCGCGAGGAAGCGGCAATCATGATGAGCTGTAAGGCATCCATTAAAGCCAACCGGCATTTGCGCAATGATGAAATTCAGGCATTGCTTGATGATTTGAGGAAAGCATCGGACCCGTTTACGTGTCCGCATGGAAGACCGATCATTGTGCATTATTCCTCATATGATATGGAGAAGATGTTTAAACGGGTGATGTAAGAAGAGCCAGGCGATTCGCCTGGCTCTTTAATATTAAGGCTGTGTTAAAGGACAATGTTGATTTTGAACAGCGTTGATTGGAGCGGAAGGCACGAAGACTCCTGTGGGAGTACGGGACAGGAGAGACCTCGCAGGAGCGAAGCGACGAGGAGGCTCCCACGAACCGCTTGTGCCTGGAGCGTAAATAAACAACCAGGTTTAACAGAGCCAATATTAAAAAAATTTATACTTAGCAGGTTATGGGGAAACGAATATTGAATATAATTATGTTTGGATTTGATTCGAGCATAATTTTAAGGATTGTCGAGGGAAAAAACATGAAAACACAACTAAGAGCGGATTTAATGCTTCTTATGATTACATTTTTTTGGGGGGCGTCTATTTTACTTACGAAGATTGCGCTCTATCATATGGAAGAATATAATTTAATCGCCTTGCGCTTTATGATTGCATTTCTTGTATCAGGGCTTGTATTCTATAAACACTTATTAAAAATTAATTTTCAAACAGTAAAATATGCCTTTATTTTAGCAGGTATTTTGTTTTTTGTTTATGTTTTTGCTACTTTCGGTACAAAGTATACATCCGTTTCGAATGCCGGTTTTTTAATGAGTTTAACCGTCATTTTTATTCCGGTTATAATAACCCTATTTTTAAAACAAAAGCCTGAAAAAAAAGTTGTATGGGCGATCGCTTTATCGCTATGTGGTATAGGGCTTTTAACATTGAATAATCAATTCAAAATAGCAAACGGTGATTTATTATGTATCCTTTGTGCTTTATTTTATGCAGTTCATATTATTGTTACGGGAAAGATAGCAGGAAATGTTAATCCTATTTCTATAGGAGTCTTGCAGCTTGGTTTTGTTGGAGTTTTTAGTACCATTTTCTCCTTAATTATGGAAACGCCTAAATTGCCGGACAATCCGGAAGCATGGTTTTCCACTCTTGTCTTAAGTATTTTTTGTACAGGTATACCTTTTATTGTTCAAATCATTGCACAACAATATACTACCCCCACTCATGCTGGCCTTATTTTTACTTTAGAACCTGTTTTTTCTTCAGGATTTGCATTCATTTTTACTGGGGAAACTCTTTCAAACAAAGGTTACCTGGGTGCAATGCTATTATTAATCAGTGTGCTGATTGGCGAATTAGATTTTAAAAGTCTTTTAAAAGTAAATTATAGGAAAAATATTGAGTAAGTATAATGCAATAAGTCAGGCAGTTTGCCTGGCTTTTTGTATGCGTTGTATATTTTACTCACTATTTGCAGTAAATTAAACAATCAGCGATACTTCATGTGAGGTATCGCTTTTTCATTCCAAAATTTAGAAAAAATAAATGACACTTTTAATTCCTCTGATGTTAAAATATAGAAAAAAGTATTTTGGAGGTTTATATGTTTGCGGGGGATTTTATGTTTCAGTTTGCGCCTATTTTTATAGGAGTGATATTTATCATCGTTATTTCTACAATTTTGTTTACTATTGTAAAAGGAATAACACAGTGGAATAAAAATAATCATTCTCCAAAATTAAACGTAAATGCACGAGTAGTTGCAAAAAGAACTGCAGTACGTGGGGGTGGAGAAACTAGGGCCCATAGTGATTATTTTGTAACATTTGAAGTTGAAAGTGGAGACCGAATGGAACTTGAGGTAAAAGATGATGACTTCGGTATGCTTGTTGAAGGAGATCAAGGCGAGTTAACGTTTCAGGGAACAAGATATCTTGGGTTTATTCGCTCTGCTAATGTTAAAGAAGTACTGTAACAGACAAAGCTGCCTTGTGGTGGCTTTTCTTCTTGAAAAACAATTGAATTTTTGTTAACCATAATTTTGCATAAAAGAAAGGAAATCTTATAAAAAAAGGAGTGTATAATTTGGGATTCATTTTTGGATTAGGAATAGTATCGCTAATTTTTTTTGTAATAGTATCCATTTTATCGATAGAAAAACAGTTGCGGCAGCTAATAGGACAAACGAAAGAATAGTTGATTTGTTAAAACAAATCAAGAATGGCAAGGACACTGGAGTTTGAATATTACTATTATACGGATTCGAAAATTTTTTCGTCGAACTAATAAGTATGTTGGCATAGGTGGGGAAATATGTTTAAATGAATTTGAAATATTGAATTATTTTTAAGGGGGACGGAAATGCCACCAATTGTATCTGATGCCCACAAAGAGAACAGAAAGAAAGAAATCTTGAATAGTGCCTTCGTGTGTTTTGCCAAAAAAGGATTTCAAGAGGCAACCATTAATGATATTGTTGAACATTCAGGAATCAGTAAGGGAGCCATTTATAATTATTTTAAAAGCAAAGTTGAAATTTATTTGGAATTGATGAGTAATCAAACTGTTCAAGTATATGAGAATAAGAAACTGGAATTATCGAAAAAAAAATCAGCGATTGAAAAATTAAATTTCTGGTTTGATGCTTACCTTGAAATGGATCCTTTTTTGGAAGAAAATAAAGCGCATTTCGCGATTCATATTGAGTTTAAGCTTCATGCATCAAGGAATCCGGAGTTAATGGAAGTTCTAAACGAGCGCCGCCATAAATATTTTGTTAGGGAAATTGCCGAGATTATTTCAGAGGGGCAGATGGCTGGTGAGATTAAGCAAAATGTTCAGCCTGAAGTATTTGCAGATTTATTTTGGTCCGTTATAGATGGAGTAGTTTCTCAAACGATTGTATACAAAGATTATCCATATCAACAGACAATAAACGAAGTGAAGGAAATGTATTTACAAAGAATAATGACTACTTCTTAAATTTTTTTGTGTACAGCTAAAGGAATGTTGAAAAATTTGGAAGTTCAAATTAAAATAAACCTAACAGTCGGTTTTTTAAAGGTTAAGTTTATTTTTTTACCCTATAAATAAACCGTCTGGTCGTTTTTTTAAAAATAGGCACTTACAAGCGGGTGTTATTACCTGAAGGAGGCAATCGTATGAACAGGGTCGACATTTCAATTTAGTGTTCATCGCCCATATGAAGCCCACTTTCCTAGGCTCATTAACGGTATTTGGTGTTCATCGCCCATATGAAGCCCACTTTCCCAGGCTCATTAACGGTATTTGGTGTTCATCGCCCATATGAAGCCCGCTTTCCTAGGCTCATTAACGGTATTTGGTGTTCATCGCCCATATGAAGCCCACTTTCCTAGGCTCATTAACGGTATTTGGTGTTCATCGCCCATATGAAGCCCACTTTCCCAGGCTCATCAACGGTATTTGGTGTTCATCGCCCATATGAAGCCCGCTTTCCTAGGCTCATTAACGGTATTTGGTGTTCATCGCCCATATGAAGCCCACTTTCCTAGGCTCATTAACGGTATTTGGTGTTCATCGCCCATATGAAGCCCACTTTCCCAGGCTCATCAACGAGATTTGGTGTTCATCGCCCATATGAAGCCCATTTTCACATGCTCATTAACGGGATTTGGTGTTCATCGTCCCCATGAAGTCCATTTCCATCAGGATCATCCATGAACGTTGTGCTTCATGAAGATCATTAGAAATTTCCTACATTGTTGGAACATTTTCAAGACAGATTCATAGAATTAAAATAAACCGTCTGGTCGTTTTATTTATAAAAGAGCAAATGGCAAAGGAGGGAAAGAACAGTGCCGCCTTATGAATACCAAATATTTCTTGAAACCCAAAAAAAGGAATTGGAAAGAAAAGCGGAGAATGCCTGGATCCATTTAAATCATTACCCTCAAAAACACCAAGACGCAATTTCCGAAGATAAATATTATGGATTATTAATCAAAATAATGAGGCTTCTAAAATGATCTTATTAATTAAAAAAGAAGACGTTTGAACAATTCTAGTTCTGAACGTCTTCTTCCGCTTGAAACCATAAGCAATATTAATATGTTAATCCATGACCAAAAGGAATTTCCCTAATCTCGAATTCTTGAACTACACTATAAAACGCCCACATACAATTAGCATTTCATCACCGTAGCTAATCCTTAATAATCAACCCCATTAATGCAGCAAATTGAATCGCCTGATAAGATGAAACTTTACACCCTTTTAAATCATCCATTGCTACAGTCAGTGTATTAAAATTAGAGGTGCTGATGTCGATTCCCTTTAGGGATGTTTGATCAAAGTTTGCCTCGTCAATATTAGATAATTGAAACTCGATATTTTTAAGTTTACAGTTAAAAAAATCTGTGGTTTTTAATGAAGAGTCCTGGAAGCTTACTTTTTCCAGCTTGGAATCTCCGAATGTTGTTAAGTTTAAGACGGAATTTTCAAATTGAACATTTCCAAAACGAGAGTCCGTAAAATCGACACCTAATAATTTACTATTTTTAAAGACGACTCTGTGAATAGACGACTTGCTCAAATTGGCGTTCGATAAATCGCAGTTCTCGAAGACAACATCCGTTATATCGATATTTTGAAAATCGGTGTGGTTAAACCTACTATTCTTAATCACCATATTAGATAGACGTGCTCTGCTAACCGTTTCGTTTTCAAAAACGGAATCAACAATTTTACACATTTCCAATTCAGGGTCTTCTTCATAAAAAATATCTTGGAAATTCCTAGTAGGTAATTCATCTGAAAGTTTTGGTAATTCAATCTTCATTTACAATGCCTCACTTATTCAATAATTTGTTAAATTAAAAATATAATTTTTTTCCAATAAAAAGTGGCATGGAACCGTCTACTCTATGAAAGGAGGCCTAAAATGGTTCACACGAATATAAAACAATCGGAAATGCCCATTGATAACTTAGCAGAATTTAAGCAATTATTCAATGCACATAAAAAACATGTTTTTGCAATGGCCTTATCGATACTTAGAGACTTTGAATGGCTGAAGATGTGCTGCAGGAAGTGTATATCAAACTTTTTCAGCATATGAAACATCAAAGGATTTCAAATGTGAAAGCATGGTTGTTAACAGTATCCAGGAATACAGCATTAGATCTTTATCGAAAGAAAAAACGGGAAATTACGGGATTTGATGGTGATTATTTCGAAAGGCTGCAATCTATTTCGGAGGATCCTATAGACAAAATGGTTTTATCCAAATACTTAGAATTGCTTAATCAAGAGGAGAGGCAAATCGTCATCTTGAAGGATATCTCGGGAATGAAGCATAGAGAAATTGCCAAAATCACAGAAATGCCGTTAGGAACAGTTCTTTGGAAATATAACGTGGCCATGAAAAAACTTCGAAAAGGAATAGAGCAGGGAGGAATGGTGTTGAAGAAGGAAAAAATTCTGAAGCACTTGGACAATGCAATAGAAAAGCAGGTACCGGATATTTGGAATGAAGTACAGAATAAGGTACATAGGACAGACAACCTAGGATATCAAGGAGATATTATAATGCAAAATAATGTCACGGCCAAAAACAAAAAAAGAGGTCTATATAAAAGAATAACTATTGCTGCTGCCATTTGCCTAATTACCGTATCAACTTTAACTTTTACCCCCGCATTGGCAGCTATTCAAGAGGCATTGGATAAAATATTTTCAAGTAAACATATTGATGATTCAGGTTTAAAAATGGCGATTAACGAAGGACACGGCCAAACGGTAAATCAAACTTATTATGATAAGAAACATGATATAACCGTGCGCTTTGAGAGTGTTTTAACAGATGATAAGGAGACAAAACTCTTATTAACCTATCAAAGTAAAAAAACAAATTTAAAGCATTATTATGTCGACATTTTTGAGGGGAAAAGCTCAATCAAATTGATGGTTGGTAATACACCAAAAAAACGATTACATTCTGTTGGATGGGGCAGTAGGTATTATGATGCAAAGGAAAATAAAGTGGTCGAAGCCGAATCATTTGATTCAATAAAAGAATATGAAGGGCAAAATATTCGTTTGGAAATTGAAAATTTAACCATATATGATGATCAAAAAACAGGTGAAGTAAAAACCATATGGCCGCTTGAGTTTAAACTAGGCGAATCCGCAATTTCAACAAGGGAAACAGTAAATGTAGATAAAGATTTCACGTTTGAAAACCAAAATTACAGGATTAAGCAAGTTGAGTTTTCAGCGATGGAAACAAGAGTGGTCATTACGGGTTCTGATACTAAACTTATCACTGAAAATGGTGAAAAATACCACGTGATGAGTAAATTGGAAAATCAATTCCTACATGCAAGGAAATTTAATAAAAAATACGGTTATATCGTTGATAAGAAAAAATCTGGTGTGTTTTTAAGATCAGCTGGTAAAAGGGTGGATCCCATTTTTAGTAAAGGTGAGGTACAGGGAGCAGATGACGAATACATTATGTTTTTTGCTCCGGTTAAGGACCGCCAAAACTGTGTGCTTGAAGTTGGAGAGGGTATTAAAATTCCATTGAAGAAGTAAATAATGATTAGATAGGGCTTGGCAGCGCCAGGCTCTAATTTTTTTGAAGGTGGTTTTGAATATAGTATAATGCAGGAAAAGAGGTGATCGTATCCTAGCTATTATATTTTGGACCATAATAATTGTTTGTTTTATCTTCAGTTTTGTTGGGCTTGTTTATCCGATTATTCCGTCCGTTTTGCTGATATGGGGTGGTGTCCTGCTGTATCAATTCGGTATTAATTCAAATGAACTTTCCTGGGTTTCGTGGACCATGCTTGTGATCCTTACTATTTTATTATTTTTAGCGGATTATTTGGCGAATCTTCACTTTGTGGACAAAGCGGGGGGATCCAAGTGGGGGATGCGGGCAGCTACAATCGGATTAATTGTCGGCAGCTTTATCATTCCTCCTTTTGGTGTTATTTTAGTTCCTTTTGTTTTGGTCTTGATTGCCGAATTAGTGCAAAAGAAAACGTTCCAGGGTTCGATAAAAGTGGCGTTTGCTACATTAATTGCTTTTTTAAGCGGAACTTTTGCAAAAGCATTTATTCAGTTAATTATGATTGTTGTCTTTATATTGGATGTAGTTTTTTAGGAATTTGTTGTTTAATCATTAATTGAGTGTTTCAAGTAAAAATTTAAAAGTGGCAAATATCCAGATAATCCGGCAAATAAATCATCCAAACGGGTCAAAAAAATGAGGTGCAAATTAAAAGGGTCGAAACCATCACAGATTTCGACCCTCTAAAATTATTTATTTCGCCGCAGTTTGCAGCATTTTAATATATTTCAGTGATTTTCCAGTACCAATTGCAACTGATTCAAGTGGATTTGACGCAAGGGAAACCGGAACAAATATCTCCTTACTCAACCATTCTTCCATTCCATTCATTAAGGCGCCGCCACCTGTTAAAATCACGCCTCGGTCAACGATATCACCGCTCAGCTCTGCAGGGCAGTCCTCAAGCGTTGCCCGAATTGCTTCTAAAATTTGTAATAATGACTCTTTCATAGCATTACGAATTTCATAGGATGATAGTTTCACCGTTTTTGGCAATCCAGTCACTAAATCTCGTCCACGGACATCCATGAATTTTTCTTCATGATCAATCAGGGCATAGCCAATTTCCATTTTAATATTTTCAGCTGTTCTTTCCCCAATTAGCACATTATATACTTTACGTACGTGTTGAATAATTTCTTCGTCAAGACGGTCACCGCCCACTTTAATGGAGTGACAAGCCACGACGCCGCCAAAGGAGATAATGGCAACCTCGGTATTTCCACCGCCAATGTCTACGACAACATTTGCTACCGGTTCATCGACCGGCAAACCTGCACCAATCGCTGCAGCCACTGGTTCTTCGATTAAGCTTATTTTTTTTGCACCTGCGTTCCGAACAGCATCATGAATCGCTCTTCGCTCAACACTGGTCGATCCAGACGGGATACAAACCACGACATTTGGTTTACGGATGGAAAAACCGCCTATTTTAGCAGCTTTCTTCATAACTGCTTTTAGCATATCGGTGGTTACATCATAGTCTGCAATGACCCCATCCTTTAACGGGCGGATTGCGACAATTTTTTCCGGGGTTTTCCCAATCATTTGTTTTGCCTCGGTACCTACTGCCACTACTTGCTTCGTAGTGGTATCAATTGCCACCACGGAGGGTTCATTTAAGGCAATTCCCTTGTTTTTTGTATATACCAATATATTAGCAGTTCCTAAATCAATACCAATTTCTGATGTAGATAACATGTTTTTTTCACCTTTTTCTCTAGTATTCTTACAGAATAACCTACGAATACCCTACCACGAATTTGGGGGTAATTTGTCGATTGTAAATGAAACGTTACCCATTTGTAATGTTAATGAACAAGCCTGCTTTATTGGAAATATATTTGTCATAAAAAATTCACTTTGAAATAATGCATAGAAAGGTTATTTTTTGATTATACTTATTTGATGTTCAACTGCTTTTTAAATATGTGTTACGATAGGAACGTGAAGGAGTAATCTTTCACTCAAAATGGAATAAGGGCAGTGTGAAAAGATTGGATTCAAAACAAAAGTTATTAGTCATTATTGGGCCGACAGCAGTTGGGAAAACGAAGCTTAGCATTGAAATGGCGAAAAGGTTTGAGGGGGAAATTATCTCGGGTGACTCCATGCAGATTTACCGTGGAATGGATATTGGTACTGCAAAAATAAAGCTCGAAGAAATGGAAGGGATTCCGCACCACCTTATTGACATTCGCGAGCCGGATGAAAGCTTTTCTGTTGCGGAATTTCAACAACTCGTTCGTGCCAAAATCAGTGAGATTGCAGAAAAAGGTAAGCTTCCCATCATTGTCGGGGGTACCGGACTTTACATACAGTCTGTCATTTATGATTACCAATTTTCCGATGCAGCTGCCGATGAGGAGTTCCGCCTGCAGCTGGAAGAAAGAGCGAAGAATGAAGGTGTTGAGGTACTTCACCAGGAATTAACCCAGATTGATCCGGAGAGTGCTGGGCAAATTCATCCAAACAATGTTAGGCGGGTTATTCGGGCACTCGAAATTTATCACTGCACTGGAAAAAAGATGAGTGATGTGCAAAGCGAACAACAGCCGGACCTTCTATATGAGACAGCGCTTATTGGATTATCAATGGACCGAGAGATACTTTATAAGCGAATTAATATGCGTGTCGATTTAATGATGGAGGAAGGGCTTTTAACAGAAGTTAAACAGCTCCATGACCAAGAACTAAGGGATTGCCAGTCAATCCAAGCCATTGGCTATAAGGAAATTTATGATTTCCTTGATGGAAAAATCAGCCTCGAACAGGCTGTTGAAAACCTCAAACAAAATTCACGCCGCTATGCAAAAAGGCAGTTAACTTGGTTTCGAAACAAGATGAGTGTACAATGGTTTGATGTAACAGAAGTGCAGAATTTCCCGAAAAAATTAACGGAAATTTCACATTATGTTGAAGGAAAGCTACAAGTAAAATCGAATACATATTAGTAGAGATAAAAGAGGAGGATATACTAATGAAAACAACCATTAATATTCAGGATCAATTTTTAAACCAATGCCGGAAGGATAACACCCATGTAACCGTATTCCTATTGAACGGTTTCCAATTAAGGGGTCAAATCAAAGGCTTTGATAATTTTACCGTCCTGTTTGAGTCGGAAGGAAAGCAGCAATTAGTTTATAAGCATGCTATTTCAACCTTTGCTCCGCAAAGAAATGTTCAACTTGATTTGAATGCTGAATAAAATCCAAATATAAATTTGAGCCCAAATCTCTGGGCTCTTTTTTATTTTTCAAAATAAAATGTATAAAAACTGAATACACATAGATTGAGGGAATAATGATTATTTTGAGAGCAGACTGTTTTTCAGATTGAGAGGTGAAAGCTTTGGATCAACAATTCAGAGAGAAAAGTAACGGTCAAATAAGAGTTGTCCTCAACACACAAAAGAAAAAAAACATTCCAAAAAAAATGCCTGACTTTCAAGTTGTTCCAAAGGAAATCCCCCCCGAGCATTCGGCTTTAATTGAAATAGAGGAAGAGCTTGGTGCTTTGGTTGGCATGGATGAAATGAAAAAAATGATAAAAGAAATCTATGCCTGGATTTATGTCAACAAAAAGCGGGAAGAAATGGGTTTAAAGGCAAAAAAACAAGCCCTTCATATGATGTTTAAAGGAAATCCCGGAACCGGAAAAACGACCGTGGCCAGATTGATTGGTAAACTTTTTCAAAAAATGAATGTTTTATCAAAGGGGCACTTAATTGAGGCGGAACGGGCTGACCTTGTCGGGGAATATATCGGTCATACTGCACAAAAAACACGCGACCTTGTGAAAAAAGCGCAGGGCGGTATTTTATTTATTGATGAAGCCTATTCCCTAGGGCGCGGCGGAGAAAAGGATTTTGGCAAAGAAGCGATTGATACGCTTGTTAAGCATATGGAGGATAAGCAGCATGAGTTTATTTTAATCCTTGCCGGTTATTCTCGGGAGATGGATTATTTTTTAACCTTAAACCCCGGTCTCCATTCGCGGTTTCCTCTTGTAATTGATTTTCCTGATTATAACATTGAGCAGTTGTTGGAAATTTCTAAACGGATGCTGGCTGAAAGAGAATATACTTTCAGTCATGAAGCGGAAAAAAAGGTAAAAGATCATTTAATTTGGGTTAAAGCGGTGTTGAGCCCGACTAGTTTTTCAAATGGCCGTTATGTGCGAAACATTATTGAAAAATCAATTCGAGCACAAGCGATGAGGCTGCTCATGTTAAATTCATATGATCGGCATGAATTAATGACGTTGCGAAGCAATGATTTGATTTTTGAGGAAGATTAGAAAGAAAGACGGAGATTCAATCCCCGTCTTTTCTTATGAACCTTTAAATTATATAATCGAAATTATCTCCATATAAATAGAAAGATGAGAAATTTTAAATATAAAAAACCTTCCTCAAATCTATGGGAAAGGATTAATAATGTTCAATTCTTCGAATCGGCAGTTTCCAATCAAAGGTATAAGAACAGACTCGTAAAACAGTCACGATTGCAAATAAGGTATACAACTCCCATGGACTAGATGTAATCTTTAAGCCAATGATGATTCCAGCTAGAATCGCCCAAACGGCATATATCTCAGCCCGTAGCACAACCGGTTTTCTTCCTGCCAATAAATCACGAATAATTCCACCGCCAATTCCTGTTAAAACAGCAGCGACAATAATCGCACTCATGGGATGGTGCATGTTAGAAGCATAGATGGCTCCTTGAATGGCGAAAGCCGAAAGTCCAATCGCGTCAAATAAATTTCCCCATTTTTGCCATTGCTTTAGTAAATTTGCAGGAAACAAAAATACCGCTAAAATGGCAATAATGGCTATTTGAAAAAGTAATCCCTGCTCCCATAGGGCCGATACAGGGACACCAATTAACAGGTTTCGAATCGCACCACCGCCAAAGGCTGTAACAATTCCTAAAATAAAAACTCCCAAAATATCATATTCTTCTTCCATTGCCACAATTGCTCCACTAACAGCAAAAGCAATTGTACCTATCATACTCAGCACTTCCCAAGTCATTTCTTCTCATATCTCCCCAAAATTTCTTTTTTCTAAAACGTTATATAAAAATAATATATTCATATAAGCAAATATGATTTTAACATTTAAAGGTAATAAATCAACTGATTTTTGGTGGAAATTAGAGAATTTTGGACTGATTTGATATGATGGGGGAAGAACTTTTCGAAAGGAAGAATGCTGATGGAATATGCGGAGACAAAGGAAACCGTTGAAAAAGCAATTCTTGTTGGATGTCAAACACAAGAGATGGACGATTTACGTTTTCAATATTCGATGGATGAATTAGCTTCCTTAACAGAGACAGCACAAGGTGAAGTCCTGATTTCGGTTGTTCAAAAACGTGAACGCATCCATCCTGCTACATACTTAGGCAAAGGGAAAGTCGAAGAATTAAAGGCATTAACGGAAGAGCATGATGCCGATCTAGTCATTTTTAATGATGAACTTTCCCCAAGCCAAAAGAGAAATTTAGCAAGGGAAATCAGTGCCCGGATTATTGATCGAACCCAACTGATTCTTGATATCTTTGCGCAAAGGGCACGTTCTAAAGAAGGAAAATTACAGGTAGAGCTCGCACAGCTCCAATATCTTTTGCCGCGCCTAGCCGGACAGGGTACCGCTTTATCCCGTCTTGGTGCCGGAATTGGAACAAGAGGACCAGGGGAAACAAAGCTGGAGTCGGATCGGCGTCATATCCGCCGCAGGATTGATGATATTAAAGGACAGCTCGCTGTGATCGTTCAGCACCGAGACCGATACAGAGAGAGACGAAAGAAAAATAAAACCTTTCAAGTTGCCATTGTCGGCTACACGAATGCTGGAAAATCAACTTTGTTTAATCGTCTATCCGAGGCAGAGTCCTATGAGGAAAATCAGTTGTTTGCAACCCTTGATCCGATGACTCGGAAGTTAATTTTACCAAGCGGGTTCCTCGCCTTGATTACCGATACAGTTGGTTTTATACAGGATCTTCCGACCACCTTGATTGCTGCCTTTCGCTCCACATTGGAAGAGGTGAAGGAAGCAGATCTGCTGCTTCATGTTGTCGATATGTCCAATCCGGATTATTTTCATCATGAAAAAACAGTTAATAAACTGCTTGAGGACTTAGAAGTTAAAGATATCCAGCAATTAACCGTCTATAATAAAAGAGATCAGAAGCACCCGGATTTTGTTCCGACAGCTAATACCCCATCTGTTTTTATTAGTGCATTTGACAAAGAGGATCGGAATGAGCTAAAAAGAAAAATGGAAAGTGTCGTTATTGAAGTGATGGTTCCGTATCAAGTAGAAGTTCCATCTACTGAAGGAAAACTGTTGTCCTTATTAAAAAATGAAACCGTATTGCGTGATCTCAGTTTTAATGAGGAAAGTCAGCTTTACCAATGCCGGGGATATTCACTTATGGACCATCAGATTACAGGACAATTAGAGAAATTTAAAGTGTAGAATAGGAGATACAAAATGTTTCAACAGTTGAAAAATGGGGAAAAGCTTCAGCCAATTGTCAAGGAAGTGGAGAAACAAGTTGCTAAAGTACATAAATGGATTGAAGAAAGAGCTGAGGTAAATCAGTTTCGGGTGTTGCAGAGTTATCAAAAACATAAGGTAAGTGATTCGCATTTCATCCCGTCAACAGGTTACGGTTATGACGACATTGGCCGAGATACATTGGAATTAGTCTATGCTGATGTGTTCGGGGGAGAGGCAGGTCTAGTCCGCCCGCAAATTATTTCCGGTACTCACGCGATTTCCATCGCATTATTTGGAGTACTCAGGCCAGGTGATGAGCTTTTATATATGACCGGAAAACCATATGATACGCTTGAAGAAATTGTTGGGATTCGCGGAAACGGGGTCGGGTCGCTAAAAGAATTTGGGATTAGCTATGATAGTGTATCTTTAAGTAGCACGGGTTCAATTGATTGGGATTCGGTTGCAGCTAAAATCAAGCCGAATACCAAGATGATTGGTATCCAACGTTCAAAGGGCTATGCAACAAGACCATCGTTTACGATTGCGGAAATCAAAGAAATGATTGCATTTGTAAAAGAAATCAAAAGCGATGTTGTCGTGTTTGTGGACAATTGCTATGGTGAATTTGTTGAAGAATTGGAGCCATGTCATGTTGGTGCGGATCTAATGGCCGGTTCGCTGATCAAAAACCCTGGCGGTGGAATTGCCAAGACGGGTGGCTATATTGTTGGGAAAAAACAGTGGGTTGAGGCTTGTTCTTACCGAATGACTTCACCTGGTATTGGAGCGGAAGCAGGTGCTTCTCTTTACAGTCTTCAGGAAATGTATCAAGGGTTTTTCCTTGCTCCACATGTGGTAGGGGAGGCTGTGAAGGGTGCTGTATTTACCGCGGCTATGCTTGAAAAATTGGGGATGAATTCATCACCTAAATGGGATTCGGAGCGGACAGACCTGATTCAAGCGGTGCAATTTGATGACCGCGGTAAAATGGTGGCTTTCTGCCAGGCCATTCAATTTGCTTCGCCGATTAATTCACATGTCACTCCGTATCCTGCTTATATGCCTGGATATGAGGACGATGTGATTATGGCGGCCGGAACCTTTGTTCAGGGGGCTAGTATTGAGCTGACGGCAGATGGTCCAATTCGGCCACCGTATGTGGCTTATGTTCAAGGCGGTCTCACCTATTCACATGTTAAAATAGCTGTTTGCCTGGCAGTGGATCGTTTGCTGGAAAAAGGATTAATTCAACTAAATTAGCTAAAACTATGGGGGTTGCTACATGTGGCGGCCCTTTTTCGGGATTATATAATCGGACTAAGTACCCGTGAAGGGAGAAAGCGGGTTGCATGGGAACTTAGAGGTGTTCTAGGTGCCCGTGAAGGTGAGAAAGCGGGTTGCGTGGGAACTTAGAGGTGTTCTAGGTGCCGTGAAGGTAAAAAAATAGGTTGAGCGGGACACAGACAAGGTGTCATAGTGCCCGTGAAGGTGAAAAAATGGGTAGAGCGGGAACAGACAAGGTGTCATAGTGCCCTTGAAGGTGAAAAAATGGATAGAGCGGGAACAATCAGTGCCTCATAGTGCCCGTAAAGATTAAAAAATTCGTTGCTCGGAAACTAAAAAAAGCTCAAAGTACATATGAACATAAAAAATTATAGATAATGGGCTCTAATGTTTATTTTAAAATAATACCGTTACATAGTAATAACCGTCATTTTAATCTGAAAATTTTCAATGAAAAAAACCATGTAAGAAAATCTAACATATAATTGACATATTTTCTAACACCAAATATAATAACAATATGAATTACGAAAAAGGGAGGCGAGGATAGGTGAGCGGAAAAGAAATTCGCCGTTCCATGCCACTGTTTCCCATCGGAACAGTCATGCAGCTAACGGAATTAACTGCAAGACAAATCCGATACTACGAAGAGCACGAATTAATTTCTCCAGCAAGAACGGATGGAAACAGGCGTTTATTTAGTTTAAATGACATTGACCGGCTTTTAGAGATCAAGGATTTAATTGATCAAGGGGTCAATATGGCTGGGATCAAACAGCTATTTCTTGTGAAGGAGCAACAAACCAATATTATTCAACAGCAGTCTGAAAAATCCAAACGCGAGTTAACGGATGAACAGCTTAGAAAACTACTTCGCAATGAATTGTTGCATAGCAACAAATTGAGTCGTCCAACTTTAAGACAGGGAGATATGTCACGCTTTTTCCATTAATCATTTAATTATTAGTAGGGGGTAATAAAATGGCTAAGTATACTAAAGCAGATATTCAACGTTTGGCACAAGAAGAAAATGTTAAATTTATTCGTTTACAATTCACAGATATCCTTGGAACGATTAAAAATGTCGAAATTCCAATCAGCCAATTAGAAAAAGCATTAGATAACAAAATGATGTTTGATGGTTCTTCTATTGAAGGATTTGTACGAATTGAAGAATCCGATATGCGCCTTCATCCTGACCTTGATACTTGGGTTGTTTTCCCTTGGACTGCGGAAAAAGGTAAAGTTGCCCGCTTAATTTGTGATATCTATACTCCGGATGACAAACCATTTGCCGGTGACCCTCGTAATAACCTGAAACGTGTTCTAGCAGAGATGAAAGAACTTGGCTTCACAAACTTTAACTTAGGGCCTGAGCCGGAATTCTTCTTATTTAAGTTAGATCAAAAAGGTGAACCAACATTAGAACTTAATGACCAAGGCGGCTACTTTGACTTAGCGCCAACCGATTTAGGGGAAAACTGCCGTCGTGATATCGTCCTTGAGCTTGAAGAAATGGGCTTTGAAATTGAAGCATCTCATCATGAAGTAGCTCCTGGGCAACACGAAATTGACTTTAAATATGCGGATGCCGTTACAGCTTGTGACCAAATTCAAACATTTAAGCTTGTTGTAAAAACCATCGCACGCAAACATGGTTTACACGCAACATTTATGCCGAAACCATTATTCGGAGTGAACGGTTCCGGAATGCACTGTAATCTCTCTTTATTTAAAGATGGTAAAAATGCATTTTATGAGCCAACAGGTGACCTTGAATTGAGTGATACAGCTCGTCAATTTATCGCTGGAATCTTGAAGCATGCTCCAAGCTTTACAGCAGTTACAAACCCAACAGTTAACTCATATAAGCGTTTAGTACCAGGTTACGAAGCACCTTGTTATGTTGCTTGGTCTGCACAAAACCGTTCACCATTAATTCGTATTCCAGCTTCACGTGGAATGAGCACACGTGTAGAAGTGCGAAGCGTTGACCCAGCAGCAAACCCATATCTTGCACTAGCGGTTCTATTAAAAGCAGGATTAGATGGAATTAAAAATAATATTACACCTCCTGCTGCAGTCGATCGCAATATCTATGTAATGAGCAAGGAAGAAAGAATCGAAGAGGGCATTATCGATCTTCCTGCAACATTAGCACAAGCATTAGATCAGTTAAAAAACAATGAAACTATGGTTGCTGCTCTAGGTGAACATATTTTCGAACATTTTGTTGAAGCGAAAGAAATTGAGTGGGATATGTTCCGTACAGTAGTTCACCCATGGGAAAGAGAACAATACATGTCTATGTATTAATACAAAAAACTCCTAAGCACATTGCTGCTTAGGAGTTTTATTATTATGCAAGTAAGCTTTTTGGATTTAGGGGGCTCCATTTATTCTGAACCATTTTGCTTGAATTGCTTATAACCGGTCAGAACTAAATCACCACTGATCCCTGCGGTAATCGAGATGGTCATTTTTTCAACATAAGAATTAGGGGAAATATACAAAACAAGGAGCAGTGAAGCAAAGGCGCCAAGAAGCATTTCTTCTAAAAATCCAAGGTATATAAACTTTTTGGTCTTACGCGGCATGATGATTTTTCCGTGCTTTCGAACATGTCCAATAATTCCAACTATACCACCAATTACGAAAGAGAAAATAATGTCTTTTAACACAGTTTCTCAACCTCCTTAAGCCTAAATTTTTGACCTAAGGTAAATCTTGGTGTAATTCCATTATATTAAAATTGTATTCTATAAAGAATGGGTAAAAAATACTGAATTTTCAATATTTGTAAAATAAAAATAGTGAAATCTCCAAAAAAAAGAGTCAGCACATTATTTTGTACTGACTTCTTATTATTAATGTATATGTCGATAAACACCAATCACTTTTCCCAAAATTGAGACATTCCTTAAAATGATTGGTTCCATTGCGGAATTTTCCGGCTGAAGGCGAATATAATCCTTTTCTTTAAAAAATCGTTTACAGGTTGCCTCATCTTCCTCAGTCATAGCGACAACAATATCACCATTATTTGCGGTTGGCTGCTGTTTAACAATGACATAATCCCCATCAAGGATTCCTGCTTCAATCATACTTTCACCCATAATTTCCAACATAAATACATGTTCATCAGATGGGGCAAGTCTTTCGGGAAGTGGAAAATATTCTTCAACATTTTCTATCGCTGTAATCGGAAGCCCGGCGGTTACCTTACCGACAACAGGAACATTGACAACGTTATTTCTTGGGATTTGAGCTGTTTCATCTACTTCTAAAATTTCGATTGCTCTTGGTTTAGTAGGGTCTCTTCTAATAAGCCCTTTACTTTCTAATCTAGCTAAATGACCGTGAACGGTAGAGCTGGAAGCAAGACCGACTGCCTCACCGATTTCCCGAACAGAGGGTGGATACCCTTTTTTCTTTACCTCGCCTTTAATGAAATCAAGAATATCCTGCTGCCGTTTAGAAATTTTAGCCATGGTAATTTCCACCTCGCTACTAGTAATTGTTACCTTAATTATAGCATGTTCGCCAATTTTATACAAACATAAGTTCGAATATCATTGACAACAAACAAACGTTCGTTTTATAATAAAATCAATTAAAACGAACATATATTCTGTTGAGAGGTGTTTGTAATGAAAAAAATATGGACCAAATATTCATTTTCTATTATTCTAATTGGATTAAGCTGCCTGCTAGCTTTTATACTTTCGATTGATTTTAGTTCAACTGCAAATGACCACTATAAAAAAATTACTGTTTCGGAAGGTGATTCCCTTTGGAAAATTTCTAAGGAATACTCAAATGAGCATTCTCTTACCAATAAGGAATTTGTAAATTGGGTTAAACTCCATAATAAAATAGAAGATGAACACATTTATCCAGGTGAAGAGATTGTTATTCCCGTTAACAAGAAAACCTTTTCTACTACAGAGTTAGCAAGTGCAGCTGAAGAATAGAAAGAGAGAATAAGTATGAAAGCAATTATTTATTGCCGAGTCAGTACAACGAAAGAGACACAGGAAACCTCACTTAAAAGGCAGGAGGAAGAACTCATCCAGCTCGCTAAACAGTATCATTTTGATGTTGTAGCCATCATTAAGGAACAAGCAAGTGGTTATGAACTGGAAAGAGATGGGATCCTTCAACTGCTTCAAAAAATTAAAGATGAACCGATCCAGGCCGTATTAATTCAGGATGAAACGAGACTGGGCAGAGGTAATGCAAAGATTGCTCTGTTGCATTGTGTTTTAAAAGAAGATATAAAGCTTTTTAGTATATCACACAACGGAGAACTGCAGCTTTCTGAATCAGATTCAATGGTGTTACAAATTGTTGGGATGGTAGAGGAATACCAGCGCAAGCTCCATAACATCAAAATAAAACGTGGTATGAAAAGGGCAGTCCAGCAAGGATACAAACCTGAGAAAAATCTTAAGAATCTCGGAGAAAACTCAGGCAGGGAAAAAATTGATGCACCTATTGAAGAAATTGTCAGGCTAAGAAAAAACAAATTGACCTTTGCTGAAATTGCCGCTACCTTAAGGGGATTTGGTTATAATATTTCAAAAGCAACCGTACATAGACGATATCAAGAATATATTCAAAAAGAAGAAGATTAAACAATTACCTTGTCAGACGGAGCTTTTTCTAGTAAAATCAGTTGTCATGGATTTAGTATTTATGATAACTTGCTTCGAAAGGTGGGTTTAATTTGCTTTCAAAGGAAAAATTAGCGAGAATTAATGAATTAGCAAGAAAATCAAAATCAACTGGATTAACGGAACTAGAAGCAAAAGAACAATCAAAATTAAGAAGTGAATATTTAGCTGTTTTCCGTTCTAGTATGTTAAATACATTAACGAACACCAAAATTATCGATCCACTAGGTAATGATGTAACACCTGATAAAATCAAGGCTAGAAAAAAGAATAACTTACATTAAAAGAGGGCAGGAATACATTTTTGTATTCCTCTTTTACATATTAAAGCGCTTTCTGTGGGAAAATATAAAATGATAAGGCTTACAAAAACTAATTTTGATGCAATTAGTTGAATAAATCGGAACGGGACTATAATATTATTGGTGTACTTATAATCCTATTATTCAGGAAAGGATGTAATTTATGTTTGATATGATTGATGCATTATCGGTAACCTCCATTCGCACACTTTCTATTGATGCGATTGAAAAAGCTAATTCAGGCCACCCTGGAATGCCAATGGGTGCTGCACCAATGACTTATACATTATGGACTCGCTTTATGAACCATAATCCAAAGAATCCTCAATGGTTTAACCGTGATCGTTTTGTATTATCCGCCGGACATGGTTCCGCGTTGTTATACAGCATGCTTCATTTGTCCGGTTACAATGTAACAATGGATGATTTAAAGCAATTTCGTCAATGGGGCAGTAAAACACCTGGTCACCCGGAATATGGTCACACTGAAGGGGTAGAAGCAACAACAGGACCACTTGGCCAAGGTATTGCCATGGCGGTCGGAATGGCAATGGCAGAGCGCCATGTAGCAAGTGTTTACAATAAGGATAAATATGAACTTGTGAATCATTATACATACAGTATCTGTGGTGATGGTGATTTAATGGAGGGTGTGTCTGCTGAAGCCGCATCACTTGCAGGTCATTTAAAATTAGGACGTTTAGTTGTTTTATATGATTCAAATGATATTTCTCTTGATGGAGACCTAGATAAATCGTTCTCTGAGAGTGTTAAAGAACGTTTTCAAGCCTATGGATGGCAGTATATTCGTGTAGAAGATGGCAACAACCTTGAAGAAATTTCAAAAGCCCTTGAAGAAGCGAGAAGTGATTTAGACCGTCCAACAATGATTGAAGTGAAGACAGTCATTGGCTATGGTTCACCAAACCGCGCAGGAACTTCCGGTGTTCACGGTGCTCCATTAGGTGCGGCTGAATTAAAATTGACAAAAGAAGCTTATAAGTGGACCTTTGAAGAAGACTTCCATGTACCACAAGAAGTATATGAAAACTTCCAGAAGCTTATTGTTGAAAATGGAGAAAAGAAAGAAAAAGAATGGAATGACCTTTTTGAACAGTACAAAAAGGAATACCCTGAACTTGGTTCACAGCTTGAAAAAGCATTAAATCATGAACTTCCAGAGGGCTGGGACAAAGATATTCCAGTTTACCAAGAGGGAAAAAGCCTTGCTAGCCGTGCATCTTCAAGTGAAGTGCTTAATGGCATTGCGAAAAATTTACCAATCTTAATTGGCGGCTCTGCAGACCTTGCTGGATCAAATAAAACTTTAATCAAAGGCTCTAATGACTTCATGCCTGATTCCTATGAAGGCCGTAATATCTGGTTTGGCGTTCGTGAATTTGCAATGGGAGCAGCAATGAACGGAATTGCGCTTCATGGCGGTGTTAAGGTATTCGGCGGAACATTCTTTGTTTTCTCTGACTACTTACGTCCATCCATTCGTCTAGCTGCGTTAATGGGATTACCAGTTACGTATGTGTTTACCCATGACAGTATTGCAGTTGGGGAAGATGGTCCAACACATGAGCCAATCGAACAAATTGCCGCTTTGCGAGCAATGCCGAATCTTTCCCTCATTCGCCCGGCAGATGGGAATGAAACAGCGGCAGCATGGAAACTTGCTGTTGAGTCAACAAACAAGCCAACGGCTCTTGTACTGACTCGCCAAGATCTACCTACGATCAAAGGTACTGATGTAAATGCGTATGAAGGTGTTTCAAAAGGTGCTTACGTTATTTCTGCTTCTGAAAAAGAAACTCCAGACGCATTGTTGCTAGCAACTGGTTCTGAAGTAGGACTAGCTGTGGAAGCTCAAAAAGCATTAGCAGGAGAAGGTATACAGGTTTCTGTAGTCAGCATGCCTTCTTGGGATCGCTTTGAAGCTCAATCAAAAGAATACAAAGATTCTATTCTTCCTAAGAATGTGAAAAAACGTCTTGGAATTGAAGTGGGTTCTTCCTTAGGCTGGCATAAATATGTAGGAGACGAAGGAGATGTACTAGCCATTGATAAATTTGGCGCCTCTGCTCCTGGTGAAAAAATTATGGAAGAATACGGCTTTACAGTAAATAACGTGGTGGCTCGTTTAAAAGCATTATTATAAAAATATTACCTTTTCATTGAGAGGACAGCTTATAATGGCTGTTCTCTTTTTATATTGATATCGTTTTTAAATCTTAGAAATTTTCCACCGTATTAAGGTGAATTTGTAGGCTTTTTATTACATATATGAAAATCGACAAAAATAGTGAAAGTTTTTGCCGCCGAAAGACAAAAGTTTTGATTTTGTTTTTTTATAATAGAAAAAAGGGCTTTTGGCGAAGGAGAGATTGTGGTGAGAAACTATCGGCTATATTTAATAGAAGATGAATTTGCCGCCCATTACTTCGGAAGAGAGAGCATGTTTTTTCAGCTTTTTCGTGAACATGAAAGAGCATTCGGCGAGCTAAAATATATTACAGGAAAACAAATTACTTATATAACCAAAACGGTTGAGGTATTAAAAATTCATAAACTTTTGCAGAAACAACTTGGTAAAATAAAGGGATTTAAGGCGGACCATGGCACATATTCTATTGAATTGAATGGAAGACTAAGTACAGCAAAATTAGCCGTCTTCCAGGATTTCATATCAGTAGAAGCAACTGGCAGCTATGAAGCAGAAACAGTGTTTTTTGAAGTTCTTAGGAAATGTGAATCTTCGTTTTTAGCAATCGACTTAGAACACGAGCGTTTTGGCTGGTTAAAGCCGATTAAAGAAAGAAAATATGTATAATTAAAAACGGATATTGTATATTCCTAATAATTTTAGTACACTGTGTATGGTAGACAACATGAAGGAGGAAATTTAATGATGTACGTTCTAGTTGGTATACTGGCCTTAGCTGCTGGTGTAGCACTAGGATTTTTCATTGCTCGTAAGTATATGATGAGCTATTTAAAGAAAAATCCGCCAATTAATGAACAAATGCTTAAAATGATGATGATGCAAATGGGTATGAAACCTTCACAAAAGAAGATCAACCAAATGATGAATGCTATGAATAAGCAGCAATCAAAATAAAAGACAAGCACTCGTGTAAATGGGTGCTTTTTTTCATGCTTTTCAATTGAATTTCGAAATCTTTATTATTTTTCGAAAATTTGTTAAAATAAAAATCCTATAGATAGAGATTTCGGGGGAGTGTACATGAAGGTCTTTTTGGATTTGGGCTGGTTTTTTAAGCAAGAGAAAAAATCGTACATAACAGGAACGCTTTTATTATTATTCGTCGCGCTGCTTCAACTGGTTCCTCCGAAAGTAATCGGGATAATTGCAGATCATATAAAGGAAGGAACAATGACAACCGGTATCTTGGTAGAGTGGGTGGGTATTCTTGTTGTGGTTGCTCTGATGATGTATGGATTGCGATATTATTGGAGAATGATGATATTTGGTTCATCGGTGAAACTCTCTAAAATTCTACGAAACCAGTTGTATCAGCATTTCACCAATATGTCTCCGTCATTTTATCAAAAGCGCCGTATTGGTGACCTGATGGCCCATGCGACCAATGACCTGCAGGCCATTCAGCAAACAGCAGGTGCCGGTGTTCTTACCCTCGTTGATTCACTGTCTACTGGTGGGTTCGTTATCTTGGCAATGGCGTTTTCAATCAGCTGGAAGCTTACGTTAATTTGCCTTATTCCGATGCCGTTTATGGCGATGTTGACCAGCTGGTTCGGCACAATGCTGCACCGAACTTTTCACAAAGCACAGGAGGCGTTTTCATCCTTAAATGATAAAACACAGGAAAGCATTACCGGGATAAAGGTTATTAAAACCTTTGGTCAGGAAAAAGAAGATATCGAGGATTTTCGAAAACAATCAGAGGATGTGGTTCAAAAAAATATCGTTGTTGCGAAAATAGATTCGCTTTATGATCCGACGATATCGGTTATTGTTGGGATTTCCTTTTTCCTCTCGATTGTCTTCGGTGCAAAATATGTGATCAATGGGGAGCTGACCATTGGGGAACTGATTTCATTTACCACCTATTTGGGACTCTTAATTTGGCCAATGCTCGCGTTTGGTTGGTTGTTTAATATTGTTGAACGTGGACGCGCTTCTTATGACCGTGTATCAACACTTCTTGGTGAACCGATAGAAATCCGCGATTCTAAAGAAGCATTAGATTTAGTCCCAACAGGAGATATACAATATGAAATTTCGGAGTTTACTTATCCAGATGAGACGGAAGCTAAGTTAAAGGATATCTCCTTTGTATTAAATCAAGGGGAAACGCTCGGAATCGTTGGTAAAACAGGTGCTGGAAAAACGACGCTATTGAAACTGCTCGTCCGTGAATTCGAAAATGACCGCGTGGAAATTTTGTTTGGTGGAAAAAGCATTCAAGCATACAAACTGGAAAAACTTCGCGAGGCGATCGGGTATGTTCCCCAAGATCATTTTCTATTTTCAGCAACTGTGGCTGAAAATATTGCCTTTACCCATCCTGATGCTCCTCTTAGTGATATTCAGGCGGCTGCTGCACTAGCGAAAATTCACGAGGATATTCTTCAATTTACGGATGGATATCAAACCGTTGTAGGGGAACGTGGCGTATCGCTTTCCGGTGGGCAAAAACAACGGATATCGATTGCTAGAGCGCTCCTGATGAATCCAGAAGTGTTGGTGCTGGATGATTCCTTGTCTGCTGTTGATGCAAAAACCGAGGAAGCAATACTGTCCGCCTTACGAGAGAACCGAGCAGGGAAAACGACCATCATTACTTCGCATCGGTTAAGCGCAATTCAACATGCTAATCTGATTCTTGTTTTAGATGAGGGGAAAATCATCGAAAGAGGGACGCATGATGAGTTGATGGATTCTAATGGGTGGTATAAAGAAATGTATTTACACCAGCAGCTTGAGGAGTTGGTAGAGCATGGGGGGCACTAAGATGGAAAAAGCAGCTTTTATGAACAAAACAACAGATAAAAAAGTCTTGTTTCGGCTGCTCTCTTATACAAAACCACATAAAAAAGCACTGAGTTGGGGGTTCCTATTCCTTTTGCTCACCACGATAGGAGATATCGTCGGTCCGATTCTCGTAAAAATATTTATCGATGATTATTTAACACCTGGGAAATTAACATTTAAGCCCTTACTGATATTAGGTTCAGTGTATATGGGAATCCAAATCATCAAAGCCATCTTGATGTTTTTTCAATTAGTTAAGTTCCAAGAAATTGCCTTAAAAATCATCCAACAATTGCGGATTGATGTGTTTTCTAAGGTTCAGGCCTTGGGGTTACGTTATTTTGATCAAACACCGGCAGGGAGTATCGTTTCAAGGGTGACCAATGATACCGAAGCGATAAAAGACATGTTTGTGACGGTCTTGGCCACGTTTATTCAAAGTGGATTTTTGTTAATTGGAATTTTTATCGCGATGTTTATCTTAAATGTAAAGCTTGCTGTTCTTTGTGTGGTCATCATCCCAATTGTGTTGCTGGTCATGAACCTCTACCGAAAATACAGCTCCCGCTTTTATACCGATATGCGCGAACGTTTAAGCCAATTGAATGCAAAGTTAAGCGAATCATTATCAGGAATGTCAATTATCCAAATGTTTCGTCAGGAAAAAAGACTCCGGAAAGAGTTTGCGGATATCAACGAACAGCATTATCTAGCTGGAATGAAAAACATCAAGGTGGATGGGCTTTTATTAAGACCGGCTATTGATCTGATTTATGTCTTTGGATTAATCATTGTATTAAGTTATTTTGGTATTACTTCCTTCCAACATACAGTTGAGATTGGTGTCCTATATGCGTTTATCAGTTACTTGGACCGTTTTTTTGAGCCGGTGAATCAAATGATGATGCGCCTGTCCTTGTACCAGCAGGCAATTGTTGCCGGGGGCCGTGTATTTAAATTGCTGGATGAAGAAGAGCTGGCACCTGCCCAGCAAGAAGAAGAGTCACTGAACATTGAAGCTGGAAGAATTGAATTTAAGCATTTAAGCTTTTCCTATGATGGGGAGCGGGATGTGCTAAAGAATATATCGTTTACGGCAAACCCGGGAGAAACGGTTGCCCTTGTCGGACATACTGGAAGCGGGAAAAGCTCGATTATTAATTTATTGATGCGTTTTTATGAATATGAGCGTGGTGATATTCTAATAGATGGCGTATCAATTCGTGAGTTTTCGAAAGAAGTATTAAGGGAAAAGCTGGGGCTTGTTTTGCAGGATCCGTTTTTGTTTTATGGGACGCTCAAGGATAATATCCGTTTGCATAATACGGAATTAACGAACGAACAAGTAGTGGAAGCGGCCAAGTTTGTTCAAGCTCATGGTTTTATTGAAAAGCTGGAAGATGGATATGATCATAAAGTGGTGGAGAGGGGTTCTACTTTTTCCAGTGGTCAAAGACAATTGATTGCGTTCGCGCGAACGATTGCAGCGAACCCGAAAATACTTGTATTGGATGAAGCAACCGCTAATATTGATACGGAAACAGAAGAGGCGATTCAAACTGCCCTGGCAAAAATGCGCAAAGGGAGGACAACGATTGCCATTGCCCATCGCTTATCAACAATCCAGGATGCGGACCTTATCCTAGTCCTCCATCAAGGGGAAATTGTCGAGCGTGGAACCCATCAAGAACTACTCTCCCAGGAAGGACTTTATCATAAAATGTTCTTATTACAGAATGGTGCGATGGAACGCTATGAAAATGCGATAAATGAATAAGAAAGAGCCCGGCAGTTTGCTTGCCAGGCTCTCTTATTGACTCACTAATTGGTGAGTTTTTTTTATATAAGTTCGATTATATTCATTTAGTAAATGATCAAGCTCCTGGCTGTAGCGTATAGCAACGGAGGAACTCAAGCCGTTGGTGATCGCGACTTGAATTAATTCAGCTCGCTTTTTTTCGATTAATGCGATTAGTTCTTGTTTGATCACGGCCGATGTCCTTTCCGGAAAACTCCTAAATTGTATGTTCGAAGAATGAATTATCTAAAACTATTAATTTGTTTTACTAGTATAACCTATTGTGGGAATAAATTCAAAGGGATTTGTAAAAAAATATCCATTAGGGCAAGGGATATTATTGGAGTTTTGAGAGTATTTTCTAATAGGGGAAGGAAATGAGCGATAGTCACAAAATATTCATGGTAATCATTATCTTTTAGGCAAAACTTTTGTTAGAATGAAATAGGTATCGACTATATTGGGAGTGTTTATATGTCTGATGTAAATATTTTTCTAGCATTAGGTGCGGGATTTCTTAGCTTTATCTCACCTTGCTGTCTGCCTTTGTATCCGGCATTTTTATCGTATATTACTGGAATGTCAGTAGGGGAACTGAAAAGTGAAAATGCTATGCTTCAAAGGCGGAGTTTGCTACATACATTATTTTTCCTCATAGGTTTTTCGTGCATCTTTATTGCCATTGGATTCGGAACCTCCTTTGTAGGCAGTTTTTTCCGAGAATATAAAGATCTTATTCGCCAGCTGGGCGGAATATTTATTATTTTCTTTGGTTTGATGATTGTGGGGATCTTAAGCCCAGAATTCTTGATGAAAGACCGTAAATTCGAATTTAAAAATCGTCCATCCGGTTATATTGGATCCATATTAATTGGAATGGCCTTTGCGGCTGGCTGGACACCATGTACCGGACCCATTCTTTCTTCTGTTATCCTTTTAGCAACATCAAACCCGGGTTCTGGTGTCTTATATATGACTGCGTATTCTCTTGGATTTGCGATTCCATTTTTTATTCTCTCCTTCTTTGTCGGACGCATGAAATGGATCAAGAAATATAGTCAGAAGATTGTAAAAATCGGAGGCTATATCATGATTGTCATGGGGATTATTCTCTTCTTCGACTGGATGACAAAAATTATTACTGTTTTTCAAAGCTTATTTGGCGGCTTTAGTGGTTTTTAATTTGAAATAACTTGAAAATCCTGTGAATATTCTTTGTTTTCAAATATAATAGACTCATAAATGGATAATTTTTATTCGAGGATGCTCGTTTTGCATCCATAGTGGGGGAAGTGAATTGGCAAGAATATTGATAGTGGATGATAAAAGTTTAATGAGAAATACCTTAAAGGCGATTTTAAATAAAACAGACCACGTTGTTGTCGGGGAAGCAGAAAACGGAATGGAAGCTATCCAGCTTTTCAAAGAATTGAAACCCGATATGGTAACAATGGATATAACCATGCCGAAAATGAGCGGACTAGAAGCGATTAAAGTTATTCGCCGGGATTTTCCTGAGGCAAAGGTGATTATGTGCTCAGCAATGGGTCAGCAAAAAATTATTATGGAGGCCATTGAGGCAGGGGCAAAAGATTTTATTGTTAAACCATTCGACGATTGCCGCGTGATGGAAGCACTCAATCGGGCTTTAAAATAGATAACCATTTCAGGGGTTTTCCCGAAATGGTTTTTCATTTTCCAGTTTGTGGATGTATTGCTTTGATTTTTTTAAAATGGGATTAAAATCTGATTAATAAGTTGCAAATATCTTTTTCTAACATAAATTTTTGATATATAATGAGTAAGAAAAATATGTAGATAAGGAATGAATATCCTATGAACACGGTTGTTATCTCTTCAATCGGTGCTGCATTTATGGCCATTATGGTCATGTTCGTCCGTCTTAAAGCGGCAAAAAAACCGACAAATGCAAGAAAAATTATCTTACCTCCCTTTTTCATGGCGACAGGAGCGTTAATGTACGTGGTTCCCAAGTTTAGGCTGAATGGATGGGAAATCGTTGAGGCAGTCGTTGTAGGGGCTCTATTTTCCATTTTTCTAATTAAAACCTCGAAGTTTGAAATTCGAGATAACGATATTTATTTAAAACGTTCAAAGGCTTTTATTTTTATCTTAGTGGGTCTGTTGGTTATTAGGATTGCTTTAAAATCAGTACTAAGCTCAACTATTGATCCGTTCCAATTAAGCGGAATGTTCTTCCTGCTTGCATTTAGTATGCTTTTGCCATGGCGAATTGCCATGTATGTGGACTATAAGAAGCTTTATAGGGAGCTTCATTTGACTAAAAAGTAGTACGGTGAGCACTGGTCCTTTTGGGGATCGGTGTTTTTTATTTAAGGGGTGGCCTAAAAAGGGTTAAAAAAAGAGAGACAAAAATAAAAACCGTCAACATTTCTGGACGGTTTAGAACAAATGCTCATAGGGAGCCACATCAATTCTATTTTCAAAAAGTTTTTTACGTAAAAATTTATGATCCCTTTTCGGAGTAGCCTGGATATAACCGCGAATTACTAATTCCTCGGTAATTTTTGGAGCATTCTCTTTTAACGCAATTTCTCCAATTTTACCGGCAATTTTATGCCTCGCTACATCACGGAATAATTCGGGAACTGGACTTACCAAATCTTCAAGAAGGAGTTTCTCTTCGTCGCTCCACAGGTGACGGGATTCGTTCACATAGAATTCTTCCCAGTCCATTACGGACTTACCGTCTTCTTTCGGCATCTTTTTCAAAAACTTACGGAACATAAAGAATCCGCCAATTCCAAACGAAGTAATCAGGAACACAACCCAAAATAAAATAAACCATAAAAACCAACCATGAAGCATTTTCTTCACCTACAAAAAAACATTTTTTCATCTTATTATAGTCTGTTTGCAGGAAAGAAGACAAGTAAACCGGTAAAACTTTACGATTTGGTGAAAGGTATTGTAAGCAGGTTGGTTTTATTAGTATAATAATATTCGTCCACATTTATGGGGCTGAAAGGGGTACTGGTGTCCTCCTCGGTCTTCAAAACCGCATGAGACCACCGTGTGTGGTCTGGTGGGTTCGATTCCCACGCAGTCCCGCCAAAAAATATGCAATTTTCAGTAGTTTTTTTGTTTAACTGTTCATTTAAATATAATAGGTTTCTTCTTTTAAAGATTTAAAAAGCTATTGTAGGTTCATAATTATATGCATAAGCACTTTAGTCCTTGTGCTTTTTGATCTTTCTTCTACCAAGTTCATCTTACCCCTAAATTTTTATACTTTGCAAAATAACCACAAAGAATACAAAAGAGAATCTGAATGAATTCAGATTCTCTTTTGTGAAAATAAGAAGAGCAAACTTCAGATTTGCCCTTCTTATTTTTTATGCATTTGGATATTCCTTTAAAAAGTCGACAAATGCTTTAACTGGCGATAGGGAAAGCGACCTTTCACGGTAAAGCAGCCAGGATTTTCTTGTTATTAGTTTGTTATTCTTTTTAGTGATTTTTATTTTATGAACATCTTCATCTTTTAATAAGCACATAGAAGGCAGAATTGCGTAGCCCAGACCCATTAGAACCATTTGTTTACATGTATCAATGCGGTCTACTTCCATGTTAATGGTAGGAGGGGTCTCAAAGGTTTCCTGCCACCAATTATCGATTGTTGTCTTTAAGGATTGGTCAGTTTCGTAATTAACCCTAGGAAGTTTAGGTAAGTCCTTAATATTTTTGATCGGATCTTTGGAGACGATGACAATAGGTTCCTCACGAAACAAATATTTTCCTTCGGGCCAGACATAATTACCTCTTACAAAACCGAGATGAACTTCTTCTTTATGAAGCATATGGTTAATCTCAGTGCTCCAGCCAGTTTTTAAATGAATTTCAACATTTGGATACAGTGACGCAAATTCTTTTAAAATGAAAGGGAGTTCAAACCTTGCGATAGTACTTGAAACTCCCATTCTTAGTACTCCTTTAATTTCATGGCCCATGTTTTGGACGTATTCTTTTGTATTTCGAAGCTGTAAGATCATATTTACGGCATATTGGGCAATATATTCACCTTCGGAGGTGAATTCTACTCCTCTTTTTCCTCGAGCAACAATCATCGTTCCAAATTCTTTTTCCAATTGCTGTAACCGATAGGTCAAAGCCGGTTGGGAAATGTAAAGTTTTTCAGCTGCTTTAGTAATATTACGCTCTTCATAGATCGTCTGAAGAATGGTCCAATCCTTCTCATTCATCGTTTCAGGAATCCCCCTATCCATAAGCAATACTTATCTAATAATAGCAAATAAACAAATTATTTTTATGATTCCTATTATACTATTATTATAAAAATTGAAATATAAAAATAACAATTTATTTAGTTCTCGTGCAAAAAAATAGAGAAGAATACCTATAATAGACCTACCTTCCATTAAGGTGCGTCTATTTTTTAATGAAACTATTTCCGGTTTTTATTGGTGTGATAATATGTATTAGCTATTTGTTTGTGATATTTATCACTCGCATATATCACTTTTTGTTATTTTGCTATTATTAGGCTGTAATTTAAACGTATGAGAATATCACTTTTCTAAGATAAAAAAATTTTATGGTAGTTTATAAACAATCAGTATTTTTTTTATTCAATAAATTATGATAATTTTTAAATACCACCTTTAATAAGCTTATTAAGTTGAGAAAAAGTAACAAAGAAGAGACTTGGATAGAAGATGAAAAATGGGAGGGAATTGTCATAAGTAGAACTACGGGGCTTAACATTGCAAATCGTATGGATCGTTTACCTATTTCTTCGATTCATAAGAAAGTTATTTTTGCTTTAGCAGTTGCTTATTTTTTTGAATTTGCAGATTTGAATACGTTTTCATACGCTGCACCTGCATTAGTGAAACAGTGGAATTTGCCAATGCATCTTATAGCCACCATTAACTCCAGTGCCTTCTTCGGAATGTTTTTGGGGGCTTCCTTAGGCGGCTGGCTTGGCGATAAAGCAGGAAGAAAGAAATCTATTATTATATCACTAGTACTATTATCTGTATTTTCGGCGTTGAATGCCCTTTCTTGGGATGTATGGTCACTTTCAATTGCCAGATTTGTAACAGGGATGGCTACTTCAGCTTTATTGGTGAATGCAAATACTTACATCATTGAATTCTTCCCAAAAGCTGTTCGTGGGAAGTATCAAGGATTGGCAGTAGCAATTGGTATTACGGGTATCCCAATTACGGGTTATGTTGCTAGTTGGGTAATTCCTATGGCGGATTTTGGATGGAGACTTGTATTTGTATGGGGAGCGTTGGGAATCTTCGCTTTATTCGGAATCGTAAAATTGTTTGAAATACCACGTTGGTATGAAATGAAGGGACAAGTAAATAAAGCGAAAGCAACCATTGAACAAATTGAAAAAATCGTTGCAAGTGAAAAAGGTCCTTTAGCTAAGCCAGATCCTGAGATTGCAATTGCTCCAGTAACTACAGGTAAAATGTCTGATGTCTTCAAGGGAATTTACCTTAAACGTACAACCATTCTAATTGTAGTTTGGATTCTTCAAACAATCGCTTTCTATGGATTTGGATCATGGGTTCCAACTTTATTGGTAAAACAAGGAATTGATATCTCGCATACCCTACTTTATAGCACATTAATTACCTTAGGTGCTCCATTAGGTTCATTAACAGGTGCAATGATTTCGGACCGCTTTGAGAGAAAAACAAATATTATTGCTTCCTGCTTCTTCATTGCCATTGCTGTCTTCTTATTCGGGGCCACATTGAATCCTGTTTTGATCGTTATCTTTGGTTTCCTTATTAACTATATCGAAAGAACCTTCTCATCAAATCTATATACTTATACATCAGAACTTTACGGAACAGAAGTGCGTTCTTTTGGTCAAGGATTGACATATGGAATTGGCCGTGCTTCCAATGTTATCGGGCCATTTATTATTAGTTTTGTATACACAGGATTTGGATACTTAAATGTGTTTGGTCTTATCTCAGTTGTTTGGGCTTTAACAGCTGTAGCAATATTCTTTGGTCCACGTACTTCTAAGAGAAGTCTTGAAGAAATCAACGGGACTCAATCGAACAATAAATATCAAGCATCATCTAATCTTTAATCTAAAAAACGGCACCCTGCGGGGTGTCGTTTTCAATCACCGACGCTAAATATATAGTTATCAGAATATTGGGGATACTGGGGGCAATACAATATGTTTGATTATGGGCAATTACATAAAATTCCAAATGTTATTATGAGAGGAGGAACCAGCAAAGGGCTTATCTTAAGAAGATCAGACCTTCCTGCAGATCCTGCTTTAAGGGATGGAGTCATCTTATGGATTTATGGCAGTCCTGACAACAGCCAAATTGATGGTTTAGGAGGGGGAACCTCAACAACCAGCAAATTAGCAATCGTTGGTCCTTCCACACATCCTGATGCACACATTGATTACACTTTTGGTCAAGTTAGCCTGGATCGGCAAGTGGTTGACTATAATGTTACTTGCGGAAATTTTGTTACTGCAGTTGGATTGTATGCTGTGGAAGAAGGATATGTCCCATTAACTGAACCAATCACTGCTGTGAACATATATAACACAAATACAGATAAGATGATATTTGTGGAAATACCGGTGAAAAATGGACAAATCAATATGAGGGTGAATTTTCGATCACTGGTGTTCCGGAAAAGCAGCTCAAATCATGCTTAACTTTTTAGATGCAGGTGGAACATTTACAGGAAAAACACTCCCATCCAGTAACCCTTCAGATATCATCAAGCTGGAGGATGGAAGGGAATATGAAGTTAGCATTGTTGATTGTGTCAATACGCTCATATTTGTGCGCGCAGAAGATGTTGGTCAAACTGGAACAAAGCTTCCCAACGAAGTAAACGCAAATACTAATTTACTTGATATACTAGAAAAAATTCGTGTCAAAGCCGGAATCAAGATTGGCCTTATCAAAGAAGGTGAACAGGTTTCCCCTTACACTCACGCATTGCCAAAAAGAGTAATGGTCTCAAATCCAAAGGACTATCAAACGGTTGATCAACAACATGTCAAAAATGAAGATATTGATGTTCTTTCACGTTATATTACGATGTGATCCCTTCATCGTGCCCATGCAGTAAGCGGAGCAATGGGTCTTGCGGCGGCATTAAAAATTACGGGAACCATTCCGAATCAAATTGTTTCCGGGGGGCTTAATGGAATCCGGGTTGGACATCCTTCAGGAACCTTATATGAAGCTGCAGAGGTGGAGAAAATTGGAGATCAATGGCAGTAGATCGGTCTGGAAATGGCCGCACAGCAAGAAGGCTAATGGAAGGTTATGCATATGTACCTGCTTCTATTTTTACAGGTGGGAAGCATGCAGCAATGGTTTAACACTATTTTGATAGGATTATTTTGGATTTAAATGATCTTACGGAGAGAAGCTAAACTAGTTTTAGCTTTTTTTTTTAGATACTAGTCTTAACCTTTTTTATATCACTAATAATCTATCATAAATTAATTCTATGTACTTGTATAAATTTTTAATATTTTTTTTATTCCTAATATTATATTAAAGTTATATTAAAGATGATAAATCATGAAAGGAGATTTAAAAATGGAGACAGATGTTTTAGTAGTCGGTGGCGGGAATGCTGCTCTTGCTGCTGCACTTTCAGCTCGCGATCATGGGGTAAAGGTGTTGATAATTGAAAGGGCTCCTAAATTTTATCGCGGCGGAAATAGCAGGCTCACCCGGGATTATAGGGTGATGAATACACGTGAGAATAAGTATATGACTGGGATGTATCATGAGGAAGAATTCCTGGAGGATTTACGGCGTGTTGCTGGGGGGGAAATAAATGAACCTATTGCAAGATTAGTGGTGCGTAAATCCGAGGAACTTCCGGACTGGCTTAGCAAACAGGGGATTCAATGGCAGCCGGCACTATCTGGGACCCTTCATTTAGGAAGAACGAATATCTTCCAGCTTGGCGGCGGTAGGGCTGTCATCAATTCCTACTATCAAACGGCTAAAGCAAAAGGGGTAGAAGTCTGGTACGATTCAATGCTTGAAGATATAGAAATGAGTGGCACTAAGTTCAAAGCTGCTAAAGTTCGCAGGAAAAATGGGATCGAGACGATCAAAGCAAAAGCGATCATATTTGCTTCTGGCGGTTTTGAAGCCAATATAGAATGGCACAAACGTTACTGGGGAGACGCTGCTGAGAATTTCATTATCCGTGGTACCCCATATAATCAGGGGAATGTTCTAGAGATGCTGCTAAATAAAGGTGCAGCCAAGATAGGAGAACCCGATGCGTTTCACGCCGTCGCGGTTGATGGCAGGGCGCCAAAGTTTGACGGAGGAATTGTTACCCGGCTTGACAGTGTTCCATTTGGGATTGTAGTAAATAAGAATGGTGAGCGCTTCTACGACGAAGGAGAAGACTTCTGGCCAAAACGCTATGCCATTTGGGGAGGACTGATTGCCCGGCAGCCAGATCAAGTTGCTTACTCGATCATTGACAGTAAGACACTTGGAAAATTCATGCCTTCGGTATTCGAACCAGTATCTGCAGGAACAATCGAGGAATTGGCGCAAAAACTGGGCCTAAACCCTATAGCAGTTGCTAAGACGGTTAAAGACTTTAACAAGTCCATTCGTCCGGGAACTTTTAATCCAGGTGAATTAGACGACTGTAAAACAGAAGGATTAACTCCGGTGAAAAGCCATTGGGCGGTTCAGATCGATAAGCCTCCGTTTTATGCTTATCCACTGAAGACTGGAATTACATTTACATACCTTTCAGTTGCAGTAAACGAGCAGGCGAGGATCAAGTGGAAGAATGGAAGCCTTTGTGACAATATGTTTGCGGCAGGAGAAATGGCAGCAGGTAATGTACTGCGCCGTGGGTATTTGGCTGGTTTTGGACTCACGATGGGCGCAGTATTAGGAAGAATTGCAGGGGAGGAAGCAGCAAATGGAATCAAAAGAGCTACTAGATGATGGAAAACGACAAATGAGATTATGTAACTCTTGTCGCTACTGTGAGGGATACTGTGCCGTATGGCAATCGATTGAGTGGCGCCGGGATTTTACAGATAATGATATGACTTATTTGGCCAATTTGTGCCATGATTGCCGAGACTGCTACCATGCATGTCCATTTACAACACCACATGAATTTGGCATTAATCCGCCAAAACTATTTGCGCAATTGCGTGAAGAAACCTATCGAAAGTATGCAAGCCCGAGAATATTTGCCAAGGTACTCGGAGAAAAACGCAGCGGCTTTTGGATTACATTTTTCTTTGGAATCATATTAATGTTCACTTTAATTTTGGGAACCAACGGGACTTCTGGGCTTTTAGAAGCGCATGTAGGAACAGGAGCATTTTATAAGTCTATTTCAGAAGCTGACATGATTATTGTTTTCTTGGCCTTAGGAGTTTGGATGGTTGGCGGCTGGTTGAACGGAATGAGCAGATTCTGGAAGGACATTAAGTCGGCTAAGTCTGAAAAAATCCTTGGAAAAGATATTGTGACTGGTACAAAGTATGCGCTAAGCCTTCGTTATTTAGGAGGAGAAGGTGCAGGCTGCAATTATCCAACAGAGGAGCCTTCTACAATCCGCCGCAAGTTTCACCATTTTGTATCTTATGGTTTTATGCTTGACCTTGCTTCAACAACATTAGGGGCTTTTTATGCTCATATATTACACATTCCTGCGCCATATCCTGTGTACCATCCAGTAGTCATTCTGGGAACCCTAGGTGGCCTTGGAATTATTATTGGAACGATTGGACTGTTGGTGCTTAAAGCAAAAAGCGATCCTGAAGTCGGCGAGGAAAAAGCGGCAAAGTCAGGAACTTCATTTATCGTTTCATTACTAGTTGTGGCAGTGACAGGGATGATCTTGTTGCTGGCTCGTGAAACGGCCGCAATGGGAATTTTGTTGGCAATGCATTTAGGAAGTGTTGCAGCTCTATTTTTCACAGCTCCGTATACTAAATTTGCACACTTTGTATATCGTTATTTAGCACTTATCCGTTATGCACAAGAAGAGCGCATTGCACATCATCCTGTTCAAGAAGAAGTGAAAGCTGGATAACAGCCTGTTAAGACAGGTACAGCAGTTGTAGGCAAACATTGATTACAGTATAATACAAGCAAAATATTTCAAAAAAACAAAGCAATGCCAGGAATAGGTAATCCTATATGTAAAGTAGAATTTATAAATAAAAGGGCTTTAGGTGAATTAAAATAACCGAAAGCCCTTTTATTATGATCTAATTTTTAACGGATTGCCAAATAATAAAAAATTAAATATTTCTCTCTTCAAAGATGGTTTGGAGAATGACCCAATCCTTTTCATTCATTGAAACATTTAACCTCCTTATCTATAAAAACAAAATTTCAATATTCAACCAACAAATCAACAAATGTTTTTTTGAACATTATGCTGATATTATTAGCAACGTAAAACAAGATTGACCCTTTGCGATTTTTTCATTCTATTATAAAAAGTTTTTATGGTGGTTAAATAAGCAATCAATATTTCTGGTATTCATTAAGAGCTGGAGTTTCTTAAGGATATTTGGAAATCGCGACAACACAGTCAAATTGATGGTTTGGACGGTGGAACATCCACAACCAGCAAATTAGCCATTGTTGGCCCTTCATCACATCCTTATACACATATTGTTTATCCTTTCAGCAAAGTCAGCCTCGACAGGCAAGTGGTTGACTATAATGTTAGGTTAATGGAAAGTTAGGCATATCATATGACTTGCCTCTATCTTTTAGGTTTTAGGCAAAGAGTACGCCAAAATGCTTGATAGTTTTCTAATATTTAATGTTCTTTCCTTATTTACAGGCCTAAATAGAAGTGAAGCTTCTTTTCTTTTTTGGTCATTACATCAAGTGCTTCATCACTCAATGGTTAGTAATTAGTGAGGTTATGCCATGTAGGGGTAAACCATTTTTTAAGAATCCAATCATAAAAATTTTCTATTAACTCATAAAATAATTGATATTTTTTAAATAGAAAAACTATTATATGGTTCTATTAGAGATTTATCTTAAGAAAGGAGCTTCCAACATTGAGATCCCATAAAGCAGTACCGGATTCATCCAGAACAACACCCAGGAAGTGTAAAGAATGTGATCTTAATGTTAACGGATGTTTCAAAACCTGTTCTAGTTTAAGTTTCGGAAAGAAATAATAATAAAATTTAAAATAACTAACAAATGTACAAGAATTAAGTTTTATAAAAATTGGAGGGATGTAAATGTGGATTTTAACTGTTTATTCAAATGAAAATAATATAAGTATGTATGAGTTTAACTCGGAGAAGGAAGCAAGAGAAGCTTTAAAGAATTGCAAAGGGTGCAAAATTCTTTCAGAGGTTGTTTACTATAATGATCATTCCACATTAGTAATGATCTAATTTTTTTAACCTGATTTTGTCAGGGTATGATTAAGGCTGTAGTTTAAAGGCTAAAGAGAAGTTTACCCTTAATTTTATATCAAATCGTTATAAAAATGGTGTTATTAATAATATAAAGGTTTCTAGCATTTTAAAAGTAAGGTTTAGATTTTACACTTTATCACGTATACTAAAACTACTGGATTTGACAAGGGTATAAGTGAATAAAATAGAAAATACTAGTGATAATCTCTTTAACATACCTGTTTGAAGTGGATTTGGTGGGGATAATTCTGTTTATAATAATTCTTATATAGCACCCTCGGTCTTCAAAACCGCATGAGATTTGCGTGCCGGGTCTGGTGGGTTTGATTCCCACGCAGCCCTGGCAATTTTGAAACTAATAGTAAATGTTAACTCGCATGATGAATTTTTACTCGAGCGGTTTTTTCCTTTTAATATGTTGAACAAACATTTCGATAGTGACTAGGCACGAGTTCATAAGTCAAATTGATAAATTACTGAACAATTTCAAAAACTGTCCCCTGGTTAAAATCAGTCACTTTCATAGAGCCATATACCCCTAAATATAGTCTGGTTTGATCCAGATTCGTTCCCAAACTAACGTAATAAGCGGATTGAGGCCCAAAATTATAATCGGTTTCAATAACACTGAAATCATTTAGTTTACCATCTGTTCTTACCCTGGTATAGGCTAAAACTCCTCTAACCGGAGGTCGAGATTCATCATGTCTCGCAAGATCGGTAAATACAACGCTTCCCGTTAACGTGGGGATTCCATTCCCCATATAGGTTTGCACTCCTGTAAGCGAAGTTCCTCCAAACTTATCGGGCCTTTGATCTTTATGATAATAATTAGTTAAAGGCGGAAGACGCCTCGCTGAAGTGTTAACTGCTTCATCAAAATAAGCAATAGTTTTCTCATCCAAAGCCGGATTTGCTGAGCAGCCCCTTATAATTGAAGTAGGAAAAGCACCTTCCCACCCTCGCCAGCCAAAGTTAATAAATCCTTCTTGGTCAGATTCGGTGTTTCTTAAAGAAGCTTGAACAAGCTGAGTAACTGGTATTGGTTTATAATGAACGAATGAAAAAATGGATTCTACCAAATCCTGTCCGACATTTCCCACATTTTTGATATATTGGTAATAAAACCTTTGAAATGAAATGCCTGTTATATTGCGAACCCCTTTGGCAATAACCGTAAGTGTTTCCTGAATAGGAACGGGAAGTTCATTAAAACGTGTGACTACAGGCGGATTCTCGATAAAAGTATTCTTAACTACGTCAATTTCAATAATTTTTCCGGCTATTTCCAAATTATCTTGGCTTACATTAAACGGATCATAGCCTGAACCGCCATCTCCGGTTGTTAAAACAAGTTTTCCTGTTTCAGGTGAAAAATTTAAGCTATTGACACCATTATGATTCATAAAGGGTCTTCTTAAGTTAAGCAATGTTCGTCGTTTTTGAGGCTGGCCATTCGATTGTAAAATCCATTCTTCCACTGTATCAATATGATCATATTGAGTTTCTCGATTTATCCATTTTTGGTTTAATGTTTTGGGATCACACGGGTCAGGACTAAAATGTTCAGAAAGAGCACCTGGACCTTGTGTTCCTGCTACTGAATAATGAAGATAAAATAAACGGTTATTATAAAATTGGGGATGAAACGCCAGCCCCAGCAATCCCCGTTCATCATAACCACCACCAGAACCTCCTAGTTTTATGATTCGCGGGCGAATATCTAAAAAAGTCCGTATAACTCCATTGTCTATGTAAAAGATCTCACCTACTTGGGTTGCAATAAATAATTTCTCAATCGAGTCACTGGGAAGTATAGTTGATCTCAAAACAGTGGGTAAATTAATCTTACTAACAACGGGCCGTAAACGAACCTTAACTTTTATCACCTAACTTCCCACTCCTTCAATTGTTTTTTTTATAAAAATATGAGCAGAACTGTTCTATTAGTACCAATTTAGGCTGGGACTGAAAAGGCATAATACCTGCTTAACCGCACGGGAGTTTTTACCAGTGTGTTTTTTCATTTAAAGATAAATTCCCTCATTGGTATGTAGAACTTTTATGTGGAACAAGATTTTTCGGGTGGTGCCAGGCACTGTTATTATGTGGGTTCCTTCATTATTTTTTAATTCATACTTTACAGATAGGAATTATGAGTTTATAATACAATTAATCTAATAAAAGAATTAATCAGACCGAATTTAAAGTTGTTGTACTCAAGAAGAGTTTTATGTAAAACTGAAGGAGTGTTTATGATGAGAAAAAACGATGATAAAAAGCGAAATAAACTTATCAATAAACTAATTTTTTTAAATGTATATAACAAAGAAGATCAACAGCTTTATAAGCTGCCACTATCGAAATTAGAATATGAATATAGGAAATTTAAATTACAAAACCATCCGCATGGTGAGTTTGGCTCAATTCAATGGGTTTAAAAATAGATTAGCTTGCAAAATGGCACAGGTAATTGCATTAGACTGTATGGTGTTTCCGCACCTGCAGTCTTTTTTTTATACATGCAAGGCTAGAAAATTAGAAACTGAGTTTACTAAGTTTAAATGACAGAATAACGTGGAATACTAAATTATCATAATCTAAAAAATTGTTAACATATTTAGACAAAAAGGAAAGAAGAATATATACTTATTATCAGGAAAAAGCATGAAAAGAGGAGAAATAATGGATATAAAACGTCAGAATGTCGATTTTGGTAATTCGATCTTTCAAACCCTTGTGGATGGTTATTACTTTGAGATTCCTACTAATGTAGTAGAAATAACGAAGGAAAAGGCAGACGGTCACTACCCGACTACTTTTAATGATCCCCAATCCCTTCTTCAAAATATGCTCATTTCAACCACGATAGATGGTGTAGAGAAATATTATCTGGTAGGCGATTCAGCGGAAAAACAGGTGTTAGGAAATATTCACATCAACAAGCTTCATGATAAAACAGAATCTGAGATTCCTTACGTAATTTTCCTTGCGTCAGTTGCCTATTACAATGTATTAAAAGGAAAAGACAAAGAAGATACTAGAGTAAACATTAATTATTTTTCAACCATGCTTCCAATTTGGTTACTTAAGAAAACGAACAAGTTCAGTGATATGCAAAATAAAATGGCAAGCCGATTTAAAGGGGAGCATCAGGTAGCGATTCTAACTCCAGGGTTAGAAAGAGTTGTAACCATTCACGTTGAAACAAGCAAATGCCGGATTGAAAGCGAAGTTGCTCGTTGGGCCATTAAAAAAGATTTTGATTTACAGGATCGTGAGGAAGCAAATTCATTTAAAAACTATGAAACTCTAATTGTGGATCTAGGAGGAGGGACCGTTGATCTTGCCTTGCTCCAAGCAGGTCTTCAATCTCCTAAAAGCAGGGATTCTTTGAACTGTTTCGCTGATATTTCATACTTAAAACACATCGAAAAACTGAGAAATGAAAAGTTACTAGAGTACTTTGAGGATGTTCGCTCGCTAGAAGAATTCATTATAAAAACAATAGAGAAAACAAAAATGGAGCAACGCGATGGAAATAGCGGGAAAAAAGTGGATCTTACAGAACAAATCCATGAGTCATTGAGGGAGTACACGCAAATATTATTAACGAAAATTGAAAACACCTTTCCATCCCCTAAAGATAAGGTCTATAAATATGTTTATATAGGTGGAATAGCTGGAATCCTTAAACAATTCATCGAAGAATCAATTGATAAAAGGTATGGGGTCGAAATAAGAGAACAAAATCATCTATTCCTACCTGATTCAAGAAAACTAAATTTATATGGTTTAGAAATTTTAAGCAGGCATGAAACCAACGTAGTTTTCGCCTAAGAAGGGGAGAAGAACGTATGAGCAACAAAGAGCATCTTCATGGTGATAAGACTGGATTCGGATTGTACAATATGGATTCGTCACTGGGTGCACAGATGTTTGCACCATTTTACGCTCTATCAAACTTTTTTTTAACGGCTGCTAATCTCCAAACGGATGTGTTCAGATTAATGAATATAGAATCAGGAAGTAAAAACGAACCTGCAGAGTTGACTTTAAAAACATCGAAAATTTCTCCAAAGGTATATTCATTTCTTGAGCAAAAATCACAGGCAAATGAATTGGAGGATTATATAACAAAGCTTGTTGAGCAGGATATGAAGAAAATTGAAAAAGCAGAGACAATAGATACTCTTCGTGAAGAGTTTTTAGGGAGGATCAACTCACTTAAACAAGAATTTGCCTCCCGTCTCGATGTTGATCATATCGGGGTGGGGTCCGTTCAAACAAACGAATTACGGGATTTTGTAACGAAACTAGGTGAGCAAAAATTAGATAAGGATCAATTCCAAACGCTGTTAAAATCTCTTCGCAGCGAGTTATTAAGTGAGATTCACTTACTTAAAAATGAACTTAGTTTTCGTTCTGTCGATCCTGCTAACCCAAATACCACAAGGCCCACTTTGGAACAGGCTAAAGTAGAGAACGATTTGAAAGAAGGCCAATTGGTCGAAAGTGATCAGGTTACAGGGACTATTGAAGAAGTAATAGATATGGATTTTTAAAAAATGAAGTAGCAGAGAGATGTTCTGCTACTTTTTCGTTATTTTAAAAAGATTTCTTTCACAAATTCAAATAACAATTATGAAATTAACTCATGTAGTTAGGTAAATGAAAATAGAAAATATTTAGAAATATAGAAAAAATTCTTGTGAAAAAAATGAAGTCTTGCTAGAATAATAAAAGTATCAGGAACAGGATTAAATTTTTTTAATTCATCCGGGACATTTTATGTCCTTATGGGACTTAATTTGTCCCTTTGAAATATTCATCTAGTTCTAAGTTCATTTACAATTTATTTTCAAGGAGGAATTTTTTTTGGGGACAAACGTATTAAACTTATCATCTTACAAGTTTTATAGTAACGGAGAATGGAAAGAAAGCCTTTCAGGCGAAACCATTAACATCATGTCACCTTACCTTTCGGAAGTAATTGGAAAAGTGCAAGCAATCACAAAAGAAGAGGTGGATGAAGCGATTTATTCGGCCTATGAAGCGCAAAAATTATGGGCAGAGTTCTCTCTTCAACAACGTGCAAGCTACTTATATAAATGGGCAGATGAATTAGTAAGCAGGCAAGAAGAAATCGCTGAAATGATTATGAAAGAAGTAGGCAAAAGCTTTAAAGATGCCAAAAGTGAAGTTACCCGCACAGCGGAATTTATCCGTTACACCATTGAAGAAGCCCTGCATATGCATGGCGAAAGCATGAGGGGCGAAAGTTTTCCAGGTGGCTCTAAAAATAAAATTGCCATTGTTGATCGCGTGCCATTAGGGGTAGTATTAGCGATTTCTCCCTTTAACTACCCGGTAAACCTAGCTGCAGCAAAAATAGCACCGGCCTTAATGGCAGGAAACGCTGTTATTTTTAAACCAGCGACACAAGGTGCTATCAGCGGTACAAAAATGATTGAAGCCCTTGACGAAACAGGGTTACCAAAAGGTCTTGTCAACCTTGTTACAGGCAAAGGTTCTGTGATAGGTGATTATTTAGTCGAACATAAGGGAATTAATATGATTTCATTTACGGGCGGGACCCAGACAGGCGTTAGATTAGCCAAAAAATCAGCCATGGTTCCTCTTGTCCTTGAGCTTGGTGGAAAAGATCCCGGCATCGTCTGTGAAGATGCCGATTTGAAAGAAGCAGCTAAACAAATCATCAGCGGCGCGTTCTCTTATTCCGGTCAACGCTGTACAGCAATTAAACGTGTGCTTGTAAATGAAAACGTAGCCGATGAGCTTGTGGGATTATTAAAAGAAGAAGTGGAAAGATTGACTGTGGGTTCTCCGGAAGATGGCTGTACCATTGTTCCTTTAATTGATATGAAATCCGCCGATTTTATTCAAATTTTGATTGCTGATGCACTTGGTCATGGGGCTGAGGTTGTAATTGGAAACAAAAGGGAACGTAATTTGATTCATCCAACTCTACTTGATTATGTTAAAGGCGAAATGCGTGTGGCATGGGAGGAACCGTTTGGACCTGTACTACCAATCATTCGCGTTTCATCTGATGAAGAGGCAATTAAACTTGCAAATGAATCTGAATATGGCCTCCAGGCAAGTATTTTTACAAAAGATGTGAACAAAGCGTTTGCGATTGCGAATAAAATGGAAGCCGGATCCGTCCAAATTAATGGTCGTACCGAGCGCGGCCCAGATCATTTTCCGTTTATCGGTATAAAAGGATCGGGAATAGGAGTTCAAGGAATTCGTAAGAGTATCGAATCGATGACACGGGAGAAAGTAACCGTTTTAAACCTTACAGAGTAGCCAATTTTTCATATACCTTACATATTTATTAAAGGAGTTAGATTTAACGATGGTAGAAAAACAATTTAAAATAATAGAAGAATCAGGAATTCATGCAAGACCGGCGACACTATTAGTTCAAACTGCAAGTAAATTTGATTCTGGAATTAATATGGAATATAAAGGAAAAAGTGTAAACTTAAAATCGATTATGGGTGTAATGTCTTTAGGCATAGGTCAAGGGGCAGAAATCAGCATTTCTGCAGAAGGCAGTGATGAGGAAGAGGCATTAAGAAGCCTCGAAGAAATCTTAACAAAGAAAGGTTTGGCTGAATAATGAGCTTCTTACATGGAATTGCTGCCTCAAATGGGATTGCCATTGCCAAGGCCTATCGTCACGTTGACCAAGATTTATCTTTTGAAAAGAAAACGATTGATCATACTGATGCAGAAGTAGAACGTTTCAATGCCGCAGTAAAGAAAGCAAATTCAGAGCTTGAAGCCATTCGCGACAGAGCCAAAGTGGACCTTGGTGCAGATAAAGCAGCCATTTTTGAAGCGCATCTTCTTGTTTTGAATGATCCTGAATTAACGGGTCCGATTATAGATAAGATTTATACTGAGAAAGTAAATGCAGAGTCTGCCCTAAGCGAAACGGCAGATATGTTCATTATGATGTTTGAACAAATGGATAATGAATATATGAGAGAACGTGCTGCAGATATTCGTGACGTGACAAAACGTGTTCTCTCGCATTTACTAGGTGTTCAAATGATGAATCCAGGAATGATTTGTGAAGAAGTTATCATGGTGGCAGAAGATTTAACGCCATCTGATACAGCACAATTAAATCGACAATTTGTAAAAGGTTTTACGACGAACATCGGGGGTCGTACATCGCATTCAGCGATTATGGCCCGTTCAATGGAAATCCCTGCTGTTGTTGGTACAAAAACAGCTACAGAGGAAATCAACCATGGCGATCTAGTGGTTGTGGATGGCTTAAAGGGGGAGGTTCACATTAACCCAACAACTGAAGTGGTTGAGCAATTTCGTAAAATGGCTGAAAAATATGAAATTCAAAAAGCGGAATGGGCAAAACTTGTCAACGAAAAAACAGTTTCTGCCGATGGCCACCACGTTGAATTAGCGGCTAACATTGGTACACCGAATGACTTAACAGGGGTTATGACAAATGGTGGGGAAGGTGTAGGACTTTATCGGACTGAATTCCTATATATGGGCAGAGATCAACTTCCAACAGAAGAAGAACAGTTCGAAGCGTATAAGGCTGTATTAGAAGGAATGAATGGAAAGCCAGTAGTCGTTCGGACACTTGATATCGGGGGGGATAAAGAACTTCCATATTTAGACTTACCCAAAGAAATGAATCCATTTTTAGGATTCCGTGCCATTCGTCTATGCCTGGAAGAACAAGATATTTTTCGCACTCAGCTTCGAGCCCTGCTGCGAGCAAGCATTTATGGAAACTTAAAGATCATGTTCCCGATGATTGCAACACTCGATGAATTCCGTTCTGCTAAAGCTATCTTGGAAGAAGAAAAGCAAAAGCTTGTTTCTGAAGGATTACAAATAGCCCAAAAGATTGAACTTGGTATTATGGTTGAAATTCCTTCAACTGCCATCTTAGCAGATCAATTCGCAAAAGAAGTGGATTTCTTCAGTATAGGAACGAATGATTTAATTCAATATACAATGGCAGCAGATCGGATGAACCAAAGGGTTGCCTATCTTTATCAACCGTATAGTCCATCGATTTTACGATTAGTAAAAATGGTGATTGATGCAGCACATGCTGAAGGTAAATGGGCTGGAATGTGTGGAGAAATGGCAGGAGATGAAACGGCAATTCCAATACTTCTTGGCCTTGGCCTTGACGAATTTTCAATGAGTGCCACTTCTATTTTAAAAGCCCGTTCACTCATATGTAACTTGAAAAAATCGGACATGGAAAAGCTTGCAGAAGAAGTTTTAACTATGCAAACTACCTCCCAGGTTATTGAAGCGGTAAAATATACAACAAAATAAATACTTTTTTTTAGGGGGTGGTTTTCTTGAAATCAAATGAAGAAACCCTTAGAGATTTAAAAGAGGAATTGCTTCGGATCGGTTCAACGAACCAAAGGGATTATGATTTGTTGAAGAAAAAAGGCCTGGTTTTAAGTACAACCATTTGCCGAAGATTAAAATTAAGCTGGCCAATGGTTGTTGAGAAAACAGGGGTTGTATCTTCAAAAAGGTAATAAAGATATACTTTTTACATTGAGTCGTTTTTTAATATTAAAAATATTGTTTAGCCTCCTTACTAAAGTGGAAATTCAATTAGTTAAGGAGGTTTTTTTGGTTTAATGCTTTTCTTTTAGTTCTATAAATGATTTCTAAACACATTTTTGTTAACTGTGATTTTATTAAACTATCACGTTGACTGTATGGTTTTGATTGTGATATAGTTAACATAACAAAAAAGGGGTGAGTAAGTTGGGAAGTTGTATCGAATTGGTGAATTAGCACGTATAATGGGTATTTCTAAAAGAACCATTGATTATTACACCCAAATAGGCTTACTGAACCCTGTGAGAACGGATTCGAATTACCGATTGTATGGAGAAGATTGTATTAAAATTTTGGAAATGGTTGAACATTATAAAACTCTTAATATGCCACTTGAGGAAATTAAATCTTCTATTAAAATGCTAAATTCCGATAATGGGATTGATAAAGTGAAAGTAGAAAAACATTGTGAACAAATTGCTATCCTTATGGGACATCTTAAAGAGGAAATAAAGGTGATTGAGCCTATTCTTCAAAAATTAAACCAAACTGAAAAAGAAATGCTTGTAAATAAGCTTTCTTCACAGGGGGTTATACTGGCTCAAACATTGTTATTATTATTTGATTAAACGTTTTAGAATACTAGGAGGTGTATTCCTAACTTACTAGTAAGTTAGGAGATTATTGATAATTATTAATTTAATGATCATTGCAATTTTAATTGCATTTACGGCATTTTTCGTATCCTATGAATTTGCCATTGTGAAAGTCCGCAGTACACGAATTGATCAGCTTGTTGGCGAAGGAAACAAGAATGCAATTGCGGCCAAAAGAATTGTTTCGAATCTTGATGAATATTTATCCGCATGTCAGTTGGGGATTACCGTTACCGCATTAGGATTAGGTTGGTTAGGTGAACCTACAGTGGATCATATTCTACATCCTTTATTAGTAAACCTTAATTTGCCAGAATCCGTTTCAAGTATTGCATCGATTGTTATCGCATTTGCTGTAGTCACATTTATTCACGTCGTAGTAGGGGAACTTGCCCCTAAAACATTTGCGATACAAAAAGCAGAAACGGTTACATTACTTTTTGCGAGACCAATGATGCTTTTTTATAAAATTATGTATCCCTTTATAAAAGCATTAAATGGCTCAGCCCGTTTGATTACAGGTATCTTTGGATTGAAACCTGCTTCCGAACACGAAGCTGCTCACTCTGAGGAAGAGCTCCAAATCATTATTTCAGAAAGCTATAAAAGCGGGGAAATTAATCAGTCTGAATATAAATATGTGAACAATATTTTTGAATTTGATGATCGTATTGCAAAAGAAATAATGGTTCCCCGTACTGAAATTGTGGCGTTTGATAAATCACAATCATTAGAAGAGTGTCTTAAAATTGTTACAGAGGAAAATTATACGAGATACCCAGTCATTGATGGAGAAAAGGATAACATCGTCGGAATGTTGAACATTAAAGAAGTCATGACTGAATTTATTAAAGGAAAGGGTTTAGGAACTACTGTTGAACATTATGTTCGTCCGGTCATCCAAGTAATTGAATCAATTCCAATCCACGATTTATTAGTTAAAATGCAAAAAGAACGTGTTCATATGGCAATTCTTTTAGACGAATATGGTGGTACCGCTGGTTTAGTGACAGTTGAGGATATTCTCGAAGAGATTGTTGGTGAGATACGGGATGAATTTGATGCAGACGAAGTACCGGAAATTAATAAAATTAATGAACATAAAACGATTGTAGATGGTAAAGTCCTTATTGAAGAAATAAATGATTTATTTGGTTTAGATATAGACGATGAGGATATTGATACCATTGGCGGATGGATTTTATCCCAAAAGATGGACGTGACTGCAGGCGAAATTATTTGTCATGGTCATCACGAATTTAAAGTCCTTGAAGTGGATGGTTACCATATCAAATCATTAGAAATAGTAAAGTCAGTAAAACAGGAAGTCCTTGTTTAATGCAGAATCCCTCTTATTTTAGAGGGATTTTTTTTGATTTAAATATGTAAGATTAATTACATGGAAAATGGACATCGTTGAACTTTAACCCAGTTGATTGGAGCGGAAGGCACGAAGACTCCTGCGGGAGTACGGGGCAGGGGAGACCCCGCAGGAGCGTAAGCGACGAGGAGGCTCCCCGGAACGCCCGCGAACCGCTTGTGCCTGAAGCGGAAATCACCAGATAAATTTAACACATCAAAATAAAAAGAATTTATCTTAAAACTCGAATGTTAGTACAACTCCCTTAATATAGTTAAAATGAATAGCCATCTATTGTGTCTAATCGGTACAAGTTTTCTAGTTTTTTTATAGATGGTTCCACACCGTTCACCCAATTCCAACTAAGTATTGTAATCTAAAATGCCGAAAAGCATAAAGGCAGTTACTCAACCATCTTTTAATGCCTTGCACTTTTCTATTGATAAGGAGGAACTCTATGCTACATATAGTGGCCTGTATTAAGCAAGTACCTGACACGAAAATTATTAAAATGAATCCAAAAACCAACACCATGGACCGCAGGACGGCACCTGCCATCTTAAATCCTTACGACTCCCATGCGGTCGAAGAGGCCGTCCGACTAAAAGAGCGGTATGGTGGAACGGTATCTGTCCTAACGATGGGTCCGCCGCCAGCGGTGAAGGCGATTAAAAAATGTATTGAAATAGGGGCTGATGAAGGGTATTTGATCACGGACCGAAGATTTGCCGGAGCGGATACGTTAGCAACCAGTTATGCTCTTACGAAAGCCTTAGAAAAAATCTCAAAAACCAATCCTGTGGATCTCGTCATCTGTGGGAAAATGACCATTGACGGAGATACCGGTCAAGTCGGCCCTGGAATTGCGAGGAGGCTCGATATTCCGCCGCTTACGTCGGTGAACAAAGTAGTGGAAATTAATAAAGACGAGGGGTATGCTATTGTCCATCGCAAATTGGAGGACGGTTTTGAAGTTATAAAATCCACTTTACCTTGTTTATTTTCTGTTGAAAAAACCATCAATGAAGTTCCCTATTCTTCTTTTCCGAACATGTTAAAAGCAGCGAAATACGAGCCGATTATCTGGTCTGTTGATGACTTGGAGGGTGTGGATATTAAACAGCTTGGGTTGAAAGGATCTCCCACCATTGTTTCGAAAGTATGGGCACCGCCGCCGCCAGCAGGGGGAACGATGATTGAAGGCAATCCATTAGAACAAGTGGACCAATTGCTTTCCGTCATTCTTGAAAAGAAAGAATTGTTTACGGTCAAGGAGGGATAATGGATGGATTTTAAAGATTATTCAGGTGTTTGGGTATTTATCGAAGAAAAAGACGGGGAAATTGCTCCAGTTTCTCTTGAGCTATTAGGGGCAGGGAGGAAATTGGCCGATAAACGTGGATGTGAGCTGGCGGGCGTTTTAATCGGGGAAAATATTAAATCTTTAACTAAAACGATTTTTGAATATGGAGCGGATTCTGCCTATGTCTACGATCAGCCGATTTTTAAACATTACCGAACAGAATCTTTTATGAAGGCGCTTCTAGATTGTTCCAATAAATATAAACCTGAAATTATCCTTTACGGTGCAACCTCAACCGGAAAAGACCTAGCCAGTGCGGTCGCTACCGACTTGCCAACCGGATTAACAGCAGATACGACCGAGCTGGATGTGGAAGAGGAAACCGGTTTACTTTTAGCCAGCCGCCCAGCCTTTGGGGGAAATATTATGGCGACGATTCTTTGTAAAAAATATCGCCCGCAAATGGCAACGGTCCGTGCCAAGGTCATGAAGGCGCTGACTCCGCAATCAGGCAGATCTGGCAAGATTATTGAAGAAACCATTTCCTTACAAGAAGAAGATATTCGGACAAAAGTATTAGAAATTGTGAAGGAAACCACAAAAAAGGTCCGAATCGACGAGGCAGATATTATCGTTGCCGGAGGAAAAGGGTTGGGGAGTGCAGAAGGGTTTCAGTTAGTTCACCATTTAGCCGATACGCTTGGCGGAGCTGTCGGTGCCAGCCGGGATGTAGTGGAAGCGGGGTGGATCGCTCATCCTCACCAAGTTGGGCAGACCGGGGTAACGGTCACGCCAAAGATTTATTTTGCAATAGGAATCTCTGGAGCGATTCAACATGTCGTTGGGATGAAAAACTCCGGTTTGATCATTGCCATAAATAAAGATCCGGAAGCGCCTATTTTCCAATCTTGTCACTATGGAATTGTCGGTGATGCCTTTCAGATTGTACCAGTATTAATAGAACAGTTTAAGAAAGCATTATCAAGAGAGGAGGTAGAGAGCTATGCCGGAGAAGTTTGATTGTATAGTCGTCGGGGCAGGGCCTGCAGGGATCTCCTGTGCCCATGATTTAGCAAAAGGCGGCGCAAACGTTTTGCTTATTGAAAGAGGAGAGTACCCAGGTTCCAAAAATGTCATGGGGGGTGTCCTCTATCGAAAAATGATGGAGGATATTATCCCGGAGTTCTATAAGGAGGCTCCGATAGAACGTCCGATCGTTGAGCAGCGATTTATGATGATGGATAAGGAGTCTGCTGTCACCTTTAGTTATAAAGGTTTGGAGTGGGCCAAGGAACCCTACAATAACTTTACCGTATTACGAGCAAATTTTGATCAGTGGTTTGCCGAGAAGGCGGTCGAACAAGGTGCAATTTTAGTATGCGAAACCGTCGTATTAGAATGTATTGTTGAAAATGGAAAGGTAATAGGTGTCCGAACAGATCGTCCAGACGGAGATATTTATGCAGATGTCGTCGTTTTAGCAGACGGGGTGAACTCACTTTTGGCCCAAAAGCTTGGGTTTCACAAAGAGCTAAAACCAGAAGAAACGGCCTTGGCCACGATGGAAATTTTGAAGCTTGATAAGAAAATCATTGAAGACCGTTTCAACCTTGAAGAAAATCAGGGTTGCACGATTGAATTATTTGGAGATGCCACAAAAGGAATTCTCGGCACAGGGTTTTTGTATACCAATAAAGATACATTAAGCATTGGTGTCGGGACACTTCTATCAGGGATGATTAAACATAAAATAAAACCATATGACTTACTTGAATATGTAAAAAACCATCCGATGATCCGCCCGTATATTCAAGGCAGTGAGCCAGCAGAGTATTTAGCTCACCTGATTCCAGAAGGCGGATTTAATTCGATGGGGAAAATTGTCGGGAACGGCGTCATCGTCATCGGGGATGCTTCCCAGTTGGTCAATGCAATTCATCGGGAAGGTTCGAATTTGGCGATGACTTCTGGCAGACTGGCTGCGGAAACGGTTCTTTTAGCAATGCAATCGGAAAATTTTTCTGAAAGTATGCTCAGCCACTATAAAGAAAAATTATTTGCAGGATTTGTCGGCCAAGATATGAAAAAATATAAAGATTCAACCCATCATTTTAATAAATTCCCGCAATATTTTGAAGAGTATATTCCAATGATCAATAAAGCTGCAAGTCAAATGTTTACCGTTGATGGATCGTCCAAATGGGAGAAACAAAAGAAAGTCATAAGAGGTATAGGATCTGCGAAAGAGAAGATGAAACTTGCCCGCGATGTTTATAAAGCCTGGAAGGTGATGAAATAATGAGTGAACAGAAAAAATTTCAGTCTATCGAAGAAAAGCAATATCTTGTTCGCTTTAATGCCGATACCAAATCACATCTCCATGTAAAAGATAATGATATTTGTTTAACGAAATGCCCCGATAAAATCTGTACCATTTTTTGCCCGGCTGAGGTATATAAATGGGAAGATATCCGCATGCATGTTGGGTATGAAGGCTGTCATGAATGTGGCAGCTGTCGGATTGGCTGTCCGCATCAGAATATTAAATGGGAGTATCCGAAGGGCGGCCACGGGATAGTTTTCAGGTTAGGATAACACTAGATTTATATTTATGGGGCTATCTATTTAGATAGTCCTTTCCTTTGTTGAAGGATGAATAATTTGATTGGGTAATACATTTTTTGCTATCACCTGTTTCAAAAAAGGAACAGCTAAACCATTCAAGAAGTTATTTTAAATAGACAAATGGAGGGATACAATGAATAAGAATTATGACGTGATCATCACAGGAGCGAGGTGTGCAGGAGCAGCTTTGGCTATCCAGCTTGCTGAAGCAGGTTTTCAGGTACTGCTTGTGGATCGTACAACCTTTCCAAGTGATACCTTGTCAACCAATACATTCTTTAATAACACGACAGTGATTCTTAGGGAGATGGGGGTATTGGAGCAACTATTAGAAACAAATGTCACACCTGTCCGGAGAATTAAATTTCAGTTCGAGGACACCGTGATTGAAGGTCCAATACCTGTGGTTGATGACGAGGATACTGCTTATTGTATTCGAAGAACCCATCTGGATCATATCTTGCTTAACCAAGCAAAATCCTATAAAAATATTAAAGTAATCGAAGGGTTTCGAGTTACAGATGTAATCTATGATGAAAATACAGTAGCAGGTGTAAAAGGGGAAGATAGGTCTAAAAAGGTACAAGAGTACCGAGCTCGTTTGGTGGTTGGTGCGGACGGAAGAAACTCTAAGATTCGAAAACTAGTAAAGAGTCAACTGAAAATCAGCAGTCCTTCCAAAATTGCCATTTATTTCGGATATTTCTCAGGGATTCATCATGATTCTGTTCCTAAATTTGAGGTATATAAGAAAAAGGATAAAATGGCGATTTTTTTTCCTACAAACGATGATTTATATGTAGTGGTTGCTAATTTTCCTGTAGAAAATAAGACCTTGGTTGATAACTTTAAAGAAGATTCAGAAAGTAGTTTTCGTCAATTTATCGATAATTATTTTCTAAACACAACATTAAGTTATCGTCTAAAGGATTCAAAATTGACAGAACCAATTAAAGGATTGATTGGCTATGATAATTATTGGTACCAGGGAATGGGTGCTGGTTGGGCATTGGTTGGAGATGCCATTTGTTTTAAGGATCCGGCAATGGCTCAAGGAATCCATGATGCAATCCGTGGGGCTCAAATCTTAGCAGATATCTTAATTAAAAATAATAATTGGCAAACAAATGAATGGGAACCATTAGCTGAAAAGTATCAAAAATCAATGGAAAAAGAATTTATTGTTCGTTTTTATATGGGCTGTGAGCTTTCTAAGAATGAAATTATCACAGAACAACAAGATGCTATCAATAAAATCATTAGTACCCATCCATCTGCCATCGAGAAATTTCTAGGAATCTATAATTATGCCAATGAACCTGCGGATTTTGAAAAAGAACTCCAAAGGATTATAGGAACTTTCTCTTGAATTTACAGTATATAATTTTTCCAAGCAACTTCTCTTTTAATGTTTTAAATGGACAATTGTAATGGAAAATAGCCTTTTAAATAAAGGAAATAATGTACCTAAAATAATGGCAGGGATATCGATGACAGACCATAAGATGTGATATAACTTGATATCTCTGCTTTTTCCGATGGTTGCCTGCCGTAAGCCGCTGTCAAAAATCCAAAACGCCCTGATCACTGTGTAAAATGAGTAAATTCCCAATAAAGCAATTTCCCACCATGTTAATTGAATAAATAGTGTGTTCATTTTCTCCATCTCCTTGACAAGTGAAGGTGTTTGTTTAAATTATAATCCACCTTTGTTTGTTTTTGTGATTTTTGCCAAAAAGTACATATATTGTTCAATAAGTTATGTCAACAAACAAAATAGGCTATTTGTATTTTATTTTACAGTTTTTATAAAAACTCTGTTAAACTTGGTTGTTGATTTCCGCTCCAATCAACGTTTTTCAAATCAACATTGTCCTTTAATACAACCTTTACAAAAATAGTGTAGAAGGAGGTCATGTTTAGTAATTTTTATCCATTCACTTTTTTCGTTTCCTTATATAGTATTAAGAAATAAATAGATTGGTCTCTTGAGTGGTGATTTTTACAAAAGGGAGGAGAATATTTTGAATACAGATCAAGCTTATGCCCTCTTAATGGATGCAGGCGTCAAAGAAGAAACGAGTATTGTTACGATTAGACGATGGCTGCGCGAAAGAAAGATTTATTTCGAAGGAAAAGGAAACCGAAATAATGAATACATAATTGATAATATGGAACAAGCATTATTCATGTTAAAGGATGCTGGAGTAGCTGAAAGTGACAGTGCACAAATTGTCGGACGCTGGCTGAGTGAAGGGAAAATTAAAAACGTGAGGAATAGGAAGAAGAACACAGTTACTGATCCCAGTAGGGCTGAGACCAATCCATTTTTAAATAATCCTCAAGATCAATTGAAGATTATCCAGCAATTAAAAGAAAAGATTAATGCTCAAAATGAACATATTAAAGGAATGGAGCAACTCCACAAAACTTCCATATATACCTTAAAACAGCAAAGAGATAAATTAAATAGAGAAGTTGCTATCCTCGAGAGTGAAAAAAGTGAAATACAGAACGAAAGCATGAATTTACTAAGAGAAAACAGGGATTTACGCAATGAAATTTTAAAATTAAAACAAGATCCTTCTTATAGAACAAAAAGAATCCCTGAGAGTAAACCAAGTACTTCACAACCTAAAACGCATCATTTTCGCCAAAAATTAGGTCTTTCCAAAACAGCAACCGAAAAAGAGATTGTAACAAGCTATAAAAAACTATTAAAAATAACCCATCCAGACCATGGGGGAAATGCCGCAGCCTTTCATTATATTAAAACTGACTATGATCATTTTAGAAATAGTAACAGGGATTAAGGAATTTAATTAACGTAACTTATTTTTCGAATGAATAGAATAATCTATTAAACCTCTTTTGCTAGGAAGGGAATCTCGAGTTAGCAAAAGAGGTTATCAGTGATCGGAAGAGGAAATTGACCCTTAGTTTTTAAAACCCATAATACCCTCGAAGCAAATAAGAAATCCATTTACAATGTGGATGACTTCGAATATTTTCCACTAACCCTTTAACAATAGCTATACTGTATACCGGTTCTTGCAGATGCTGTTTTAACAGCATTAACGATTCTTTTTCAATCGATTCATCCATTTCCCCTATTATTTGTTCAAGATTATCAAGAATTTGTTCCCCCGTGATTTCCTCATTAAGAGGCTCCAGCAAATGAAGAAGTTCCCTAGAAACAAATGGAATGGTCATATGTTGAGCCAATAAGTTTGTCTTTTCCGCTAATGATACCGAAAGTAATTGCAAATCAAGTGGAACATTGTAAAATACAAATAATTGTGAGTAAGTATTCATAAATCCCTTAATGGAAAACATTAAATCATATTGTATTTCTTCCACTTCATCCCCATATAACCGTTCAATCATCCTTAGGATACTTTTCTCAATTAATTTATCATAGTACTTCATTTTCAAAATGAGTTCTTTATTAAGGGTTTGTGACTGCTCTTTCATAATAACCTTTGCAAAATCCGAATGCTTCTGAAAATTATAGTAGATTGCATAATAAAAATCATATAAAAGCTTTTCAACATTCGAATTTATGACTAAGTAGTCAATATCAGAAATAATTTGCATCATAAATTGATCAATTAATGCGATAATTAATTCGTCCTTTGACTTGAATGAAAGGTAAAATGCCCCCTTGGATATGCCGCAATAATCAGTTATTTGTTGAACAGAAGTGGCTTCAAATCCTTGCTTGGCAAAGAGTTCTAAAGCCTTTTCCATAATTAGTTGTCTTTTAACCATTAAATCGCACTCCTATTACCTTTCGTTTGACAATTGACCGATTGGTCATTATTATAAGGAATTGAGTTTATTAAGTCAATTATGGGTAGGTGTAAAAGTGAAAGGGTTAGTTAATTTTGTTCTTCAAAATAAATTGGCAGTCTGGCTGCTCACGATCATCATTACGGTTTCCGGTATATATTCCGGCACACGAATGAACATGGAGACTATTCCGAATATATCGATTCCTTACCTAATGGTAACGGATGTTTACCCGGGAGCGACTCCCAAGAATGTAATGGAAGATATATCAATGCCAATCGAAAAGGCGGTAGAAGGTCTTGATCACGTAAAGTCCGTTTATTCCAATTCCTATTCTAACATGGCTAGTATTCAGGTGGAATACGAATATGGTATTGATATGGACGAAGCAAAACGGGAACTAAAATCTGCATTAGAGAATGTGAAATTGCCAGATGGGGCAAAAGAGCCGACAACATCAGCGATAAGTATGAACATGATGCCGGTTGTTGCCCTAAGTGTCAGTAGTTCCAAAGAGGATATTGTTGGATTGACCTCAACTGTAGAGGAAAGTTTACTTCCCAAAATCAAGAAAATCGAGGGAGTTGCGGATGCAACAATCACAGGTCAGCACATCGATGAAGTAGATTTAACGTATAATAAAGCAAAAATGACTCAATTCGGTTTAACAGAAGATAAAGTCAAACAAATGATCCAGGCAAGTAATATGGCAGTTTCATTAGGACTTTATGAGTTTAAAGCAGGTGAACAAGCGGTTGCAATCGACGGCAAGTTCATGTCAGTTAAAGAATTAAAGAATATGTTAATTCCAGTTACACCTTCTGCGACCAATCGTTCGCCATTTGTGAAACTGAGTGACATTGCTTCAATTCATGTAGTGGGTAAAGTGCAGTCCATTTCACGTACAAATGGCAAAGAGGCAATTGCGATCCAAATTGTCAAAGGTCAACAAGCTAACACTGTTGATGTTGTGAACAAGGTGAAAAAGGTAATAAAAGATGAAAAAGCAAAAGTAGAAGGACTTGCGATTGATGTGACCCTTGACCAAGGAAAACCTATCCAAGAGTCCATTACAACAATGATTGAAAAAGCAGTATTTGGTGGGTTGATTGCTGTATTAATCATCCTCCTCTTCTTGCGTGATTTTAAATCAACGATTATTTCAATCGCCTCGATTCCTGTTTCCATCTTTATGGCGCTATTGATTCTTCATTGGATGGATATTACGTTGAATATTATGACACTTGGAGCGATTACCGTTGCAATCGGCCGTGTAATTGATGATTCCATCGTTGTAGTTGAAAATATTTATCGACGATTACATTTAAAAGAAGAGCCATTAAATGGACGGGCTCTGATTCGTGAGGCAACAATTGAAATGTTCAAACCAATCCTGTCATCAACCTTAGTAACGGTTGCAGTATTCGCACCGCTGATTTTCGTTGGTGGCATGGTCGGGGAGCTATTTGCACCGTTTGCATTAACGATGGCGTTTTCGCTTGGGGCTTCCTTACTTGTGGCCATTACCATCGTTCCTGCTTTCTCTCACTTCTTATTTAAGAAAAAATTATATGGTGAAAAGACAGAAAAACAACATAAAGAAGTTGGTAAATTAGCAAAATGGTACAAAGGTTTTCTTAACAAGTCGCTTAACCATAAAGTGATTGCTTCTATCCTAGCGATCCTTTTATTAGCAGGGAGTTTGGCCTTAACCCCGTTAATCGGCTTTAGTTTTATGGGTAGCCAAGAGGATAAAGTGATGTACTTAACGTATACTCCAAAAGCGGGCGAACTTCGTAAAGATACCTTAGCAAACGTCAAAGCTGTTGAACAAAAAATGGAAAAACGTGATGATATTGATATCGTTCAAGTATCAGTTACAGAAGCTGGAGACACGTCAACCGCAATGTTTGGCGGAGCAGGCGGCGGAGGTTTAATGTACCTCATCTTTGATCCGGATACGAAGAATTTCCCGAAAGTGAAAGAGAAAATTGAAAAGTATGTAGCGGGTATGAATCAATCAGGAAAATGGAAGAGTCAGAACTTCTCTTCGATGTCTGGTTCTAATGATGAGGTCAGCTATACCCTCTATAGTGAAGATTTAAATAAACTTTATAAGTCTGTTGATAAGGTAGAAAATGTTTTGAAAAAGAATAACGGCTTGAAAGATGTTACTTCAAGTGCGGAGGACCCTTTTGTTGAATATACATTCCGTGTGGCGCAAGATGAATTGATAAAATACGGTTTAACCACCGGTCAGCTCGTTGGAATGCTAAGTCCGCAAAAAACAGAGAATGTATTAACTACGGTAGAAAAAGACGGTAACGCATTAGATGTAATTGTTCAGCAAGAACAAAAGAAGCAGCCTAACTCGATTAAGGATCTGTTAGATAAACAAATCCCAACAGCAATCGGTAAAAACGTTCCTCTTTCCGAGCTTGTCAAAGTCAAAAAAGGAACAACCTTAAATACGCTTTCACGCAGTAAAGGTGAATACTACGCAACTGTTTCTGGAAAAGTGAAAGGCAAGGATATTTCTAAGGTAACCTCTGAAGTCGGTAAAAAAGTGGATAAACTTGATTTACCAAAAGGGGTTACGGTTAGTGTGGCTGGTGTCCAGGCAGATATGTCTGATACATTTACGAAACTTGGTGCAGCCATGGCTGCTGCAATTGCCATCGTATATTTCATCCTTGTGGTAACCTTCCGTGAAGGTGTCGCACCATTTGCCATCCTGTTCTCGTTACCATTTGCCGTCATCGGTTCATTTGTGGGTTTATTCATCGCAGGTGAAACCATTTCTGTATCCGTTATGATGGGGCTGCTGATGTTAATCGGGATTGTGGTCACGAATGCGATCGTTTTGGTAGACCGGATTATCCATATGGAACGTGATGGATTGAGTATGCGTACTGCTGTTTTAGAAGCAGGAGCAACGCGTTTACGTCCAATCCTGATGACCGCTATTGCTACAGTTGGTGCGTTAATCCCATTAGCGCTTGGAGAAGGCGGCGGAGGTTTGATTTCAAAAGGACTTGCGATTACAGTAATTGGAGGTTTAACAAGTTCGACCTTATTAACCTTAGTGGTTGTACCAATTGTATATGAAGTCCTATCAAAATTATTTAAGAAAAACCGTAGAGAAATACAAGAAAATTAATGAAATCTGACCTATAAAGTGAAATCTTTAAATGTAATTTATGGAGCTGCTAAAATAATTGGGCGGCTCCTTTTTCATATTAGTCAATAAATAAAAAACTTATGGCTTTTTCGTTAGATCCTATTTGATATACTAGAAATATAATACGCTTTCAAACCATGGAGATCTGTATATGAAATTACCCAACAGGAAATTGAAATTATTTACTCAGATGGTATTGCACATATCGATTGTTATCTGCACTACTACGATAGTAGCAGCTATTTTTTTTACGAAAATAATTAATGATCTTTCAACACAATATCTTGGTCACGAGGCAATGTCTGTAGCAAAATTAGCAGCACAAGATGATAGGATTATTCGGGCTTTTAAAAGCGAAAACCCGTCAAAGGAAATTCAACCGATTACGGAGAGGATGAGAAAGCAAACAGGCGCGAGTTATATCGTGATCGGAAACAAACAGGGAATCCGTTATTCCCACCCGAATCCAAAATATATCGGTAAATCAATGGCTACAAGCAATCAGCCTGTTTTTAAGCAGCACATTTCCATTGTATATTTTGGTGAAGGAATCTCGGGTCCTGCGATCAAAGCTAAAACCCCTATTCTGGATGAAAAGGGAAAGATAATTGGTGTTTCCTCTGTCGGTTTCTTAATGGTAGATGTAAAAAAAAGAATTCTTACCTATAGAGAAGAAATTATTGTACTCGCTCTATTGCTACTCGTAATGGGAGTAGCAGCTTCTTTTTTTATTGCAAGGAGAATAAAACAGAAAATGTTTGGTCTCGAACCTGAGGAAATTTCTTATGTTTTTAAAGAAAAGGAAGCAATACTAGAATCGATTCGGGATGGAATCATAGCGGTAGATAGTGATTTTCATGTACTTTCTGTGAATAAAAGAGCACGGGAATTGCTTTCGGGGAATTTTCCGCTGCATGATTCGATTATCCAAACCTCTCGTTTAAGAGAAATGATTCAAGAAGTTATTGAAACCAAAACAGGAAGATCCAATCAAAAGATCCTGTTGGGTGATCAAGTGTTTGTTATCGATTTTTCAATCGTATCACAAATGAGCGAAATTGCAGGCGTTGTCCTAACAATCCGTACAGAAATTGAAATTGAGCAATTGTTTGATGAAGTTTCAAAAATTAAATCTTACTCCGAAAACATTAGAGCCCTCAATCACGAATTTCTTAACAAATTAAATACGATATATGGATTATTAAGTATTGAAGAATACGATAAGGCCAGGGATCTCATATCGAGTGAAGTGGAGGATCGCCAAGATACAATCGTATTTTTAATGACAGCTGTTAAGGACCCCTTCCTCGTAGCCTGTTTGCTAGGTAAAATAAATCGATCAAAAGAGTTAAAGGTAGACTTAAATATTGATCAAGAAAGTCTTCTTTCTGAGCTACCTGAATCAATGGATACGAAGCTGCTTGTATCCATTCTCGGTAATATTATTGATAATGCGATGGAAGCCGCAAAGGAAAAACACGAAGTGGGGGCAACAGTAATAGTCTCTTTCACCGATATTGGCAGGGATCTTGTTTTTGATATTCAAGATAATGGATCCGGTATTCCAAACGAAAAGCAAAATACTATTTTTACAGAAGGATATACAAGCAAAGAAGGGAAAAATCGCGGCATTGGTCTAAGCATCGTTAAGAATTCCCTTGAGCAATTAAATGGTCAAGTATTTATCACGAACAGCCTTTTGGGAGGTTCTAAATTTACACTTGTGATTCCGAAAAGATAAAGGAGAATGTTCATGGCAGGAAACCCTATTCAGGTCTTGATTATTGAAGATGATCCAATTGCGGCAAATATTTATAAAAAATTCACTGAAAAAATTGAGGGATTTGAGGTTTCTGCTATTGCAAATTCAGGGGAGGATGCGCTTGGCTATCTTCATACATTTAGACCCCAATTAATTTTGTTAGACATCTATCTGCCGGATATGAATGGCATCGACTTACTTCGAGTAATTAGAATGAAAATTAGGGGAATAGATATAATTCCCATCACCGCTGCAAATGACGCAGAAACCGTTACAGAGGCGATTCGCGGGGGTGTTTTTAGTTATTTAATTAAACCAATTGATATTAAGAAGTTCACGAATGAATTGACTAGATATAAGCTAACGATGGAGCAGCTTCAGATTAAAAAAACGATGGTTCAGAAGGAAATCGATTCCTTTTTCTCCTTAGCAGACCCTGCTACTCCTAAACTAAGGGAAGAAAAACAACTTCCCAAAGGCATCGATCGATTTACATTGATGAGAGTCCGTGACAAGCTTCATTTTGAAAAAGGGAGTGTAAGTGCAGAGGAGTTAGCTGTCCTTCTTGGAATCACAGATTCCACTGCACGAAAATATTTAGAATATCTTTCATCTATTGATGAAATGGAAGTAGATATCCAGTATGGTTCGGTGGGCCGGCCAGAACGTAAATACAAATGGAAAAAGAAATGATGACCTGAGGATTGGTGAAAGCCAATCTTTTTTTGTTTTCTTTTATATTTACAATAAATGTAAATTTTTGGTTTATTATTTTAATTCAACTAATTTAGATAATATTTTAATTTTTCTGCCTAAACTATAAAGTTATCTTAATAGCTTCTTCAAACGACGGTTTGAAAGCGTTATCTAGCTTTATTTTAGGGAGATTTGAGAGCGCTCTCTTGCTCAAAGGTTCAAATTTACTATTTTACGATATTAAAAGGGGTGCAGTTTATGACAGGTCATGATATTTCATTGCTCATTGTTGCAGTATGTGGTATTTTGCTGTTAGTTTTCCTTATTGTTTCAAAATTACGGTTCCACCCTATGTTAGCATTATTGGTGGTTTCAATTGGTGTAGGGTTTGCATCAGGTCTTGATGCTGAAACCATTGTCACTTCCATTGAAGACGGTGCTGGTCATACACTGGGAGGGGTCGGACTGCAGGTCGCAATTGGTGCCATGATTGGAAAACTATTGGGTGATTCCGGTGCAACTGATCAAATCGCGTCGGTTATTTTAAAACGATCCACCAAGCGAACCTTACCATGGTTAATAGGTGCGGCAGCGTTTATTATTGGAATCCCCATGTTCTTCGAGGTAGGATTGATCATGATTTTACCACTTGTCTTCTCGGTCGCAGCCCAAGTGGAAAAGCAAGGGAATTTAAAAGGTTCAGCATTCATTTATATAGGCGTACCTGCGATAGCAGCTCTCGCAACCATGCATGGTATGGTACCGCCGCATCCAGGTCCTCTTGTCGCGATTGAAGGGTTTAAATCAAATCTAGGGGTTACGATGATTTATGGTCTTATTTGTGCAATTCCTTCAGCGATTTTGGCGGGACCTGTATATGGTAAATTTATTGCTCCACGGATGACCGTTCGTCCCGATCAACTTTTACTTGAACAATATACCGCAGCTTCCGTAGGATCAGAGAAAACTTCAGTATCAAATGACGCCTCAAAATTTTTGGCTGCAACAGTAGAACACCGTCCGGTCTCAACTGTAACCGCATTTGTAGTTATTTTGCTGCCAATGGTTATCATGTTAAGTCGTACATTAGCTGAAACGGTGTTTAAGAATTCGGTCATGTTTAATAAAATCACTGAATTTATAGGAGAGCCCGTTATTGCTTTGCTTATTGGTTTAATCGTAGGGATCATTTTATTGGGATATGGACGCGGAGTAGATACAAAAAGACTTCGCGATTCATTTGGTGCGAGTCTTAAGCCTATTGCAAGCATCTTGTTAATTATCGCAGGGGGCGGTGCCTTTGCAAAGGTACTTGTTAATTCCCATGTAGGTGATGCAATTATCCATCTATCTTCGGGGATGAAACTCTCTGCCATTGCAATTGGCTGGCTGATCGCTGCGTTATTATCTGTCACAACTGGGTCTGCTACCGTGGGAATTGTTGGAGCTACAGGACTGTTGGCACCGCTAGTTGGGTCAGATCCTAGTATTAATAAGGAATTATTAGTAGTAGCCATTGGAGCGGGTTCCTTATTCTTTAACTACGCTAATCATGCAGGCTTCTGGTTAGTAAAAGAATCTTTTGGAATGTCAATGGGAGAAACCTTTAAAACGATTACCGTTATTCAATCAATCATAGGACTGGTAGGATTAGTTATGGCACTGCTATTAAATTTACTACCCCATTTCTAAATAAAATTTTACTCCTATCTGAGATTAATTATTTGTATGAAGAATTTTTCACTTTAGCAGCCAACTAAATTCTTCAAATATAAAGAAGCCTAGGTTTTGGAGGTTTAAAATCTAGGCTTTTTAAATGTAAGAGCTTGTTAACACCAGCCACCATCATCACAATCCGTATATTTGGCATCTGGGCCATCTGTTATGGTAACGTGCTGGTAAATTTTTTGCTGGTCCGCTTCAAAATGATGATCCAAATCGTATTGAAGATTTCCAGAAAGCATGATTTTTCCAATACAAGTATTTTCTAAATATAACTCCATTTCACCGTTTTTAATTTTCCCGGTTACACTATCTGTCACATCTATTTTTTGTTGTTTCAAAGCCATCTTCTTTCAACTCCTACAGTATGATACAGCTAGTTTCCCCATTTTCTTCTAAAGTTTTATGGAATATAAAGGTAGAAATAAAAGCGAAATATTCAGGCATTTAATATTGACTTACGACCAGTTTTGAGTAACGATAGTAATACATAATATTAGCTTGGAGGATCACCTATGAACTTTGTAAGTACACGTGGAAATGTAAGTAAAATTGGTTTTATTGATACAGTTTTAATGGGGCTCGCAAATGACGGAGGACTTTTAGTCCCGGAAAAAATCCCGCAAATTCCTGCTGAAAAACTGCAGGAAATGTCTAAGCTTACGTATCAGGAATTAGCTTATGAAATCTTCTCTTATTATGTAGAGGGGGAAATTCCGGATAACGAGCTAAAGGAATTAATCGAGAAAAGCTATGCAACTTTTCGCCATCCAGAGGTAACACCTGTCCAAAAAGTGAAGGATCACATGTATGTGTTGGAATTGTTCCACGGTCCAACCTTTGCTTTCAAAGATATTGCGCTGCAATTCTTAGGAAATCTATATTCCTATGTTTCCAAGAAAACAGGTGAAACCATTCATATTCTTGGTGCCACCTCAGGGGATACTGGTGCATCAGCCATTGAGGGCGTAAGAGGAAAAGAAGGTATTCGCATTTGTATTTTGCATCCACATGGAAAAGTAAGTAAGGTACAAGAACTGCAAATGACGACCGTTCATGACGAAAGTGTTTTGAATCTTGCGATAAAAGGTACGTTCGATGATGGCCAAAGAATCATTAAGGAATTGTTTGCCGATGTTGAATTTAAAAATAAATATCATCTCCGTGCCATTAATTCGATTAACTTTGTCCGAATTTTAGCACAAACCGTTTATTATTTTTATGCATATTTCCAAGTGGCAAAAGAGACAAACGCAAAAAGTGTTAACTTCAGTGTCCCAACAGGGAACTTTGGAGATATATTTGCCGGGTATCTTGCAAAGAAAATGGGTCTTCCTGTTGGAAAGCTTATTGTTGCAACGAATGAGAATAATATTTTAGAAGGGTTTATCCATGAGGGAGTGTACAAGCCAGGTGAGTTCCAAAGCACTTTTAGCCCTTCTATGGATATCCAAGTTGCCAGTAATTTCGAACGTTATCTGTACTACTTAGTTGGTGAAAATCCAGGAAAAGTAACGGAGTTAATGAATCAATTCAAGGCAGAAGGAAAAATTGCCGTAACTGAGGAGCTGCTTCTTCAAGTTAAAAAGGATTTTGCCGCACATGGAGTAGTGGGAGAAGAATGCTTAGAAACGATTAAGAAGTACAATGATGAAACGAACTATTTATTAGATCCACATACAGCTTGCGGGGTTGCTGCATTCGAAGTATGCAATGAACCAAATGAGGTTTGTGTCACTCTTGCAACAGCTCATCCAGCTAAATTTAATGAGTCAATCGAACGTTGTGGTATTAAGCAGACTTTCCCGGAACAAATCAGTCAATTGTTTAATAAACCACAATATCTAGAGGTTATTGAGGCGGACAATCAAATAATTGTTCGGGAGTTAGAGAAGCTATTTAGTTTTGCTGCTAATTAGTTATAAATATCCTGGTGTACAATAAGTCACTGAGAGGCGGCGACTCTGCCTAATAATCAAATATATTTTAATCTAGCCCCTTCCATAAAGGGGCTTTTCAATTTTCCTCGTTTCTTGGTCTATCCCGGTACAAATCTAAAATGATGTATGATTTGACAAAAAATTCTTAAAATTATATTGTCCTATTGAAATAATAGTGTTAAAATCTGAATATTATAAATTTCTGGCAATAGAAAAATAGAAGACTACTTTATCAATTTTTCTAAAAGAAAGTACATATGTAGTCAAAGAAATTGGGGAGGAAGAAGATGAAGAAAAGTTTTGCTATCATCGTTTGTGGATTGCTATTATTGCTTTCCGCATGCGGAGCAGGAAGCAAAGAAACCGCTGGGGAGAAAAAAGAGAAGGTTGTGAAAATAGGCATTACACAGCTTGTCGAACATCCATCTCTTGATGCTGCACGAGAAGGTTTTATCAAAGCACTAAAGGATGCAGGCTATGAAGAAGGAAAGAACTTGAAGCTAGATTACCAAAATGCCCAGGGAGACATGAATACCAATATGTCGATCGCTCAAAAATTGGTGGATGACAAGGATGATCTTATTTTGGCGATTGCCACTCCTAGCGCACAGGCTGTGGTCAAGTCTACGAAAAATATTCCAGTCTTGTTTACCGCCATTACCGATCCAGTTGGGGCTCAACTGGTTCAAAGTCTTGATAAGCCGGGTGGTAACGTAACAGGAACCTCTGATACACATCCAGAAGCGATCAAAAATACGATTGATGCCATTAAAAAGTTTGTTCCAGATGCCAAGAAGGTGGGTATCATCTATAACAATGGTGAACCTAACTCAGTTGTTAATGTGAAAAACGCTAATGAAGCTATTAAGGCAGCAGGGCTTAAATCTGTTGAAGTGACGATTTCTACTAGTTCCGAAGTAAAGCAGGCAGCTGAATCCTTGGTGGGGCGTGCAGATGTACTTTATATTCCTAAGGACAACACTGTCGTATCTGCTCTTGAATCCGTTATCAAGGTAGCGAATGCGAAAAAGATCCCAACCTTTGTAGGTGAAGGGGATTCCGTCAAAAGAGGAACCTTTGCATCGTATGGTTTTGACTACCATGACCTTGGTTACACTACGGGGAAAATGGCTGTGGAAATTCTAAAGGGTAAGAAACCAAGCGAAATTCCTGTTGGTTTCCCAGAAAACCTTCAGCTGATGATTAATAAAAAAGCGGCTGAGCAGGAAGGAATCAAATTAACAGATGATCAGTTAAAGGATGCTAAAATAGTAGGGGAATAAAGGATTTAATTTCTTAAACCTTTTATAAATTACGAAAAATACCACCTTGGTTTACAAGGTGGTATTTTTTGTTGCTGGGTTAACAATTTGAAGTATTTTATTGATCTAGGTATATAATTCAGGTGAAAATTCTAAAAGAACTGGTTTACAGTTTACTAAATGCAAATAATTTCTAAGCAGGAGTTAGTGAATCAGGCAACAACTACTCTATCTTTACAACGATTTCTAACTTCTTATTAAATGCAATTGCGGGCACACTAGATGTAACTAATAAGTAGGTGGCGGTGGGCAAAGGTTTTAATGATTTCTTCCGCACCAGTCACTGAATAAACAAGTCGCAAGTCATGCATAGATAGGGTATCGATTTTGGGAGGTTTTAAAATGAGAAAACAACTAATCGAAATGTTAGAAGTTCGTAAAGACGAAATGATTCAGATTCGTCGTTATTTGCATGAAAACCCAGAGTTATCTTTTAAAGAAGAAAAAACGGCTCAATATATTGCTGATTATTACAATGGTAAGGATGTTGAGGTACAAAGAAATGTAGGAAATGGATATGGGATCATCGTGACAATTGAAGGTGGAAAGCCTGGAAAAACGATTGCGCTTCGTGCCGATTTTGATGCCCTTCCAATTATGGAAGAAACAGAGCTTCCCTTTAAATCAAAGAATGAAGGGGTTATGCATGCTTGTGGTCATGATGGGCATACGGCCTATTTAATGATTCTTGCGGAGTGCCTGATTCAATTAAAGGATCAAATACCTGGTACAATTAAAATCATCCATCAGCATGCAGAGGAAGTACCTCCTGGTGGAGCAAAGAGTATCGTAGACTCTGGGGAGCTTGATGATGTAGACAATATTTTTGGGATTCATTTACTTCCCATAGCTCCAGCGGGTCATGTCGGCTATCACAGCGGTTTTTCGTTTGCCGGGAGATCTTATTTTAAACTTGGGATTCAAGGAGTCGGCGGGCACGGCTCTTCCCCGCATAGGGCAAACGATGCGATTGTTGCAGGGTCTTATTTTGTAACAGCCGTACAAACAATTATAAGCCGACGGTTAAATCCCTTTGACGCTGGCGTTATAACCATTGGTTCTTTTGATGGAAAGGGTACATTCAATGTCATTAAAGACCGTGTGGAACTTGAGGGGGATATCCGTTACATGAAGGTGGAAACAAAGGGAATTATTGAAAAAGAGGTTCGCCGTATTGTTAGCGGTATTGAAGTGGAATTTGGTGTCCAGTGTGAGTTAACCTACACTTCCGATTATCCGCCACTTTATAATGATCCTGAGGTAACAGCAGCGGTAAAAGAAAACCTGGAAAATGCGAATGACCCGGATATAAAGGAAGTAGAAGAATATCCAATGATGTCACCATCTGATGACTTTGCTTATTATTTGGAAAAAATCCCAGGTTGTTATTTTTATATTGGCTGTACCCCAAAAGGTATGGAAAAACCTTTTTTCAACCATCATCCAAAATTTGATATTGATGAGGATTCACTCATTGTAGCTGCAAAATCAGTAGGGTATGTTGTTTGTGGATACTATGGGTTAGAGTAACATGACATACTTAATGTCGTGATTGCCTATTTTTAAAAAGTTTTTAAGAAATTATTTGAGAAAAATCCTATAATAATATAAAATCCAATTATATACAATATAATTGGAGACTCTAAAAATGGAATATTTATCGCTAAAAGACCATGTGTATAACTATATCGTTGAGCAAATTAACAGTGGAAAATTGCTTCCCGGTAAAAAGGTAAATGAAAATCATATTTGCGAAATGCTGAAAGTCAGCAGGACACCGGTAAGAGAGGCCCTCATACAGCTTTCATCAGAGGGGTTGCTTGACAATGTTCCAAGAAAAGGGTTCGTCATAAAAAGCCTTACAAAACAAGAGGCGGAAGAAACATATTTCATCATCGGTGCATTGGATGGTCTGGCTGCTTCACTGGCGGTTCCGCTTTTAACGGAGAAGGACATAAAAGAGATGGAATTTTATATCCAAAGTATTGATCTTGCCATTAATACAGAGAATTACCGGATGTATGATAAGATGCAGCAAGCTTTTCATGGTGTCTATTTAAAAATCTGCCCGAACAAGAGCCTAGTAGATCTTTTGCTGCAATTAGAAAAGAAGTTTTTAATAAATTTAGGTGAAATTGGTCCAAAGGATCAACTGAAGGAAAGATTATCGCAAATAAATAATGAGCATAGAACGATGATGGAACTTTTTAAAAGCAAGGATTCTGTTGAATTAGCCAGTTTCATGAAAGACGTACATTGGAATATTCATAAGGTGGAGAACCTGCAGCTCTAGAATATAAACTAATGTTAAGGAAAACGATTTTGTCCAACAGCGACAAAGTCGTTTTTTTATTGACTGTTAAATATAAAGTATATAATATAATATATACAGGTAATTAAATATTTCGATAAAAGAGACTGAATATTTGTGATTATTTTTTAGCCTTTTTTAGTAATCCTTAGTTTGTACTTGAATAATGTAAAATCTAAGTTAAGGTACGACCATGGATTGCTAGACTTTTGCAAAAGTGAAAGCGTTTTAAGATAAATTGCAAAAGATCATCATAAATCTAAGGGGAGAATGGAATATGGAAAAGAAAAATCTAGACTTGGCAATTCAACTTCGTCATGAACTTCATGCTCATCCGGAATTATCAAACCATGAAGTATGGACAAAGCAGCATTTAATTGATTTTCTCAAAGAAAACACGAAGCTTGAAATTGTAGATAGAGGCCGTTGGTTTTATGCCATCTATCATTCTAACGTGGGTAAAAGAAATGTAGCATTCCGTGCGGATTTTGATGCACTTCCAATCGAGGAAACAATTGAACTTCCATATGGTTCTAAGTTTCCAGGGGTTTCACATAAATGTGGTCATGACGGACACTCTGCAACTTTGGCGGGTTTTGCCCTTGAAATTGATCAGTTAGGTTCCGACAACAATATCTTTTTCCTATTTCAGCATGCAGAAGAAACAGGAGACGGTGCTGCCGAGTGTGCTGTTTTCATAAAGGAAAATAACATTGATGAGATTTTTGCTTGGCATAATATGAGCGGCTTTAAACATAATACCGTTTTCGTTATTGATGGGACCGCACACTGTGCATCTAAAGGTATGACGATCCAAATGGAGGGTGTTCCATCTCATGCCAGCGAACCGGAAAAGGGAATCAATCCGTCCTTCGCTATTGCGAAGATAATTGATGCGATCCCTGGATTTGTTGACCCCGAAATCAATAAAGGAATTGTTCTCTGTACTGTTGTTCAGGTAGATATTGGTGCAAAAGCCTTTGGTGTTAATGCCAGCAAGGGTTCGCTTCGAATGACGATTCGTGCACTCTATGAAGAAGAATTGGATAGACTACAAAAGAATTTGGAAGATATTGCGAAGGCCGAAGCAGGGAAGTATGGTCTGAAGGTTCGCTTCGAATATCAGGATGAATTCCCAGAAACGTCAAACTACAAAGAAAGCTCTGACAAAATTCGTCAGGTCTGCAAAGAAAAAGGGATTCCAATGAAAGAGCTAACTGAAGCGTTCCGTGGTTCTGAAGATTTTGGCCATTATACAAAATTAACAAAAGGTTCTTACTGTTATATTGGAAACGGAGAAAACTATCCGAATCTGCATAGCTATGAATATAACTTTCGAGACGATCTCATTGAAACAGGAGTGGAATTGTTCAAAGGACTTGCTGAACAGTAAAGGAAAGTTAAATTGGATAGTTTGTAATAATTAGGAAGTTAGTATGAAGAATCTTCATGCTAACTTTTTTAATGTCATAAAAAAGAGAAGAATCCTTATCCTTAAATTCAGGTCTAAAAGTTTTAAATTTGAATATAAATCATATCAACGAAACTAGTAGACGATATAAAAAAACTTGGACAACCTTTTACAATAAATAGAATATAGATTCGGAGATTACACTCCTTTTAGATAGATTAAAAGAATAACAAAGTAAAAGGTAACTAAATTTGGGAGGGGATTCAATGAAAAAAGTGCTGAAATCGATTGCTGTTTGTGGTGCCATAACACTGGCACTTGCAGGGTGTGGGAAAGCTTCAACCACGACGAACAATTCAAATGGTGATTCAAAAGAAAGAACACTAGTATTTGCGACAAGTGCGGACGGCGGGGCTTTTGCACACAAAGAGAATGGAAAATTTGCGGGCTTTGACATCGAGGTGGTAGAAGCGATTGCAAAAAAAGAAAGATATAAGATCCAGTGGAAGGATATGAAATTCGATGGAATCATTCCATCCTTAAAGACGAATCAGGTGGATGGGGCTGCTGCAGCCATTACGATTAAAGAAGAGCGCAAGGCGGTAACCAATTTCACCGATCCTTATTTTGATAGTGGTCTGGTGCTCGTAGTAAAAGAGGGAAGTAATATAAACGGTCCCGCTGACTTAAAGGGAAAAAGCATTGTTGCTAAAAATGGAACTTCCGGATTGGAAAAGGCAAAAGAATTAGCGAAGCAATATGGGGCAAGGGTGAAAATTTTAGAGGATGAGCCGACTCTCTACTTAGATGTTCAAAATGGACAATCCGATGCGTTAGTTAACGACTATCCATTTGTAACCGACAAAATGAAATCCGGTACAGCGAAAGGCCTAAAAAGAGTTGGGGAGCGCTTAACCGGGGAACAATATGGGATCGCTATCGCAAAGGATGAGGAAAAGGTTTTAGAGGATTTCAATAAAGGGTTAAAAGAAATAAAAGACGATGGCGAATACGATGCATTGCATAAGAAGTACTTTGGCGAATAAGTGTTTTCATTCTGCAGGAAATACAACATAGATATGAGATGAACAAAAAGGCGCATGAGATGAATGCGCCTTTTTTCAAACATAGAAGAAAGAGGGGTTACGATGAGAGGAATTGAAATGGTATGGCAGGACTTCCCTAACCTTTTAGTAGGAGCGGGAAAGACTCTTGAAATTGTCTGTATTTCATTACTTTTTGCGACAATCATCGGTTTAATCTTTGGGATGTTTCGGATAAGTTCCAATCGAATCTTACAAAGCATCACCCGAGTGTATGTAAGTATCATTCGTGGTACACCCTTATATGTTCAAATTATTTTCGTCTATTTTGCCATCATGCCCATGATTGTCCCCGGGGGCCTATCTCCGATGGTTGTTGGAGCGATGACGATTTCCATCAATGCAGGCGCCTACCTTGCCGAAGTATTTCGTGCTGGTATTGCATCAATTGATAAAGGACAAGAGGAAGCGAGCAGCGCTCTTGGGTTCACAAAACGGCAAACATTTTTTTATGTTATTTTACCGCAAGCAGTAAAACGAATGACTCCAGCCTTTATGAACCAGTTTAGTATAAGTTTAAAAGATACCTCTCTTTTAGCCGTTATCGGAGTAGTTGAACTGACGTACAGTGCCCAAATTGGCTATGCGCAAAACTATGAGATATTCGCCTATCTTTTTACGATTGGATTAATGTACTGGGTATTATACACCTCGATTAACTGGTTAACTGAGCTTGTGGAAAGGAAGGTGTCGAATTAATGCTGGAAATGAAAAAGATACATAAAACCTTCAGCTCCAATGATGTCTTAAAAGGTATTGATTTATTTATTCCTAAAGGACAAGTTGTTTGTTTAATCGGTGCGTCTGGTTCGGGAAAATCAACGCTTCTGCGTTGTATCAATCAGCTCGAAGTTCCATCAAGTGGAGAGGTTTATTTTGAAGGAACCTGCGTAACAGAAAAAGGGCATGACATTACGGTTACGAGGCAGAAAATGGGGATGGTTTTTCAGCAGTTTAATTTATTTCCTCATAAAACGGTTTTAGAGAATATTACGCTGGCACCCATTAAAATTAAAAAAATGACCAAAGCTGAAGCAGAAAAGATTGCCATGAATTATCTAAAGAAAGTAGATTTGACTGAAAAAGCAAGTGAATATCCGAAAAGTTTATCAGGCGGACAGCAGCAGCGGGTGGCTATTGCACGAGCCCTTTCAATGAATCCGAAGGTGATGTTGTTTGATGAACCAACTAGCGCTCTAGATCCGGAAACAGTTGGAGAAGTATTACAGGTTATGCGTACCCTGGCTAATGAGGGTATGACGATGATTATTGTCACACATGAAATGGGATTCGCAAGAGAAGTTGCTGATCGAATTTTATTTTTAGATCAAGGTGTGATTGTTGAAGATGGACCACCTAAAGAGATATTTGGAGGAGCAAAAAGTGAGCGGCTTCGTTCATTTCTAGATAAGGTCCTTTAAGGATGTATTTGTAGCTTCCCCCTTCCTTATTCGAAATAAAGAAGAGAAAGAGTGAAAAAAATGAAAAAACCAATCATTGGCATTACAACATCTTATGTTAAGTATAATGACAACATGGAAGGTGTGTATATTCATCACGATTACCACCGAGCTGTGGAACGAGCCGGCGGTATCCCGATACTTCTTCCTGTTGTTAAAGATGAAGAGGCCATTAAACAATATGTTACGCTTTGCGACGGGATCATTTTTAGCGGCGGTGAAGATGTTGATCCACAATCTTATAGGAAGCCTCCACATGTAAAAATAGGTTTTTTTCGAAGCGAGAGGGACGAATTCGAGATAAAGTTATTTGACTATTTTTCAAAAACAAAAAAGCCAATATTTGGGATTTGCAGGGGAATACAACTAATCAATGTTGCCTGTGGCGGAACACTTATACAAGATATTCCTTCTTTAATAGAAAAAGAAGTCCATCTTCATGAGCAGACCATTCCCCGACCTCTGCCATTCCACCATATAAAACTGGAGAAAAATAGCTTGATTAATGGGATTTGGGGACATCAAGATACACTAGTAAATTCTCTTCATCATCAAGCGATAGAGGAATTAGGAAAAGGCCTTGTCATTACAGCGCTAGCTGATGACGGAATTATTGAGGCGGTCGAAGGAAAGGATTATCCATATTTGGTCGCCGTTCAATGGCATCCTGAATCGATGTCAGAAAAACATCCGGAGATGCAGGAATTATTTAATCGATTAGTAGAAGTAAGCAAATACCATTTCAATAATGGTTTAGAGACCGTTGGGTAATTGGCTTGTCAGTATTAAATGATCATTTCAATACATACAATCTTCTTAATTAAGGATTAGATTTTTAGATATTAAGGAGATGGAGAGATGAACTTCGAGATGCAAAAAGCGTTAATGTTAGCGGAAAATATCAATGATTTTATAAAATTCGTTCAAAAAAATTATGAAAACAAAGATAGAAGCCGTGTGGAGAAAGATAAAATCTATCAAATTAAACTGCTGATTGAGGATTTTAAGTTTCAAATCATTGCAGATGAGTTGATCAGAATCAATCAGTTTTCTTGGGATGAAAAATATACGCTCTATCTTGTTGATGGATTTAATAAAGGAATCAGCATTATTGATGAATATGTAAAAAATAATTATCATGAGTTATTCATTTTTACAGCGAGACTTTATACATTAAAGAATCTCAGTCTGCCATTAGAAGAGTTAAAAAACAATTGACCTCTAAAAAGGGGTCTTTTTGTGCGACGGGCAGTCGCATGGAGTGTTGATCTAGTCGACACTCTTCTTTTCATTATCTGACAGAGACGTCATCTCGGTGAAACGACTGGTTGATGATGATGATACTGAAT